>CAVQDH010000001.1:0-123225 GCA_963711215.1 uncultured Alphaproteobacteria bacterium
ACGGTCGCGCCTTTCGCCGCGCCGGGCAATACCTTCGGGCCATGCCCGCCGATGCCGTCGTCGTCGTCGACACGCCGACGATCTTTTACGGACAGGACCTGGTCCGGAACGGTCCGTTTGCGAAGAACCGGCCGATCCTGCTCGATATGCGCCATCTGAGCATGGCGCAGATCCGGCGTCTCTGCACGGCCCATCCCCATTCGGTCCGGTTCGTCGGTGCCGACGATCTGGCCCAATTTGGACTGCTGAGAATGGCGCACCCGAATTTCACGCCGCCGGATTGGCAGACGATGCGCGCGCAATTGCGAGAGCCCCCATGCGCAGGGCACTAGATCGGCCCAAACGCTTCGATGCCGCACCAGGGGGCGGCCGGGACTTTGGGACCATCGCCAGGATGGATAAATCATGACGATCGCCGGCCGAACCGGGGAAAGTAGGAACTCGGACGTCCTGGTCGGCAACGGCATCCTGGTCGTCGCGTTGCTCGGCGCCGGCGTCCTCGTGATCGCCGGCATCGCGACCAAGCAGATCTCGCAATTTATCTATATCACCGTCGATTTTCCCGGCTTCTGCGCCGTGGGGATGATCGCCGGGCTTTCCGCGGCGTTCTATTACGCGCGATCCGGCCTGGCCTGCATGGGCTGGCCGGCAACGCCTGCTTGAGGGTCAAGCCCTGGCACCTCGCGCTCGTCACCCTGATCGCCATCGCTGTCGCCATCGGGCCCGTCTACCACGGATTCGCGCTGTCGATGGACGAGCACATGACCCAGTTCCAGGCAGCGATTTTTGGCGCCGGCCACCTCGCGGGCGAGGTGCCGCCCGCCTGGCGCTTCGTGGGACGCGCCCTATACAACAGCTACGCCGTGTACGATGACCAAAGCGGCCATGTCTTTAGCTTCTGGCGGCCGGGCATGGCCGCGCTCTACGCATTGTTCGACCTGGCCGGGATGGGGCGATATACCTCGGCGGTGATGAGCGCGGGCAGCGTCATTCTCGTCGCCTCGGTTGCCCGCCGTCTATGGCCTCGCAGCGACAGCGCGCCGCTCGTCGCGGCACTGCTCCTCGCCACCTCGCAGCAGGTCTTGTTTACCGGCCTTACGGCCTATGCCATGCCGGCGCATCTCTTCTTTAATCTCCTCTGGCTCAGGCTCTTTCTCGCCGACCGGCCCTGGGCGCATGTCCTCGCTGCCTTTGTCGGCGTCGCGACCGCCGCGCTGCACCACGTTCACACCCATCTGTTCTTCGCCGCGCCGTTTCTGCTGACGCTGTTCCGGCCGTTTCGCCCGTGGCTTCTCCTCTGGTACGGCGCGACATACGCGCTCGGCCACGCCCTGATCATTGGCTGGGACCAAATCGCGCTCGGCGCGGCGGCGGCCAGCCACGGATTCGCCGCGTATGCCGGCAAGCTGTTCGAATTGCCGGGGATGTTCGCGTTCAGCACATTGTTCGCCCTGATTGTCCGCTGGATTGCCTGGCAGAACCTTGCGGTCATCCCGCTGGCGGCAATTGCGATCCGGCGCGCGCAGTGGCCGATGCCCCTGCGGCTCATGGCCGTGAGCATCGCGCTCAGCGTCGTGCCCTCTCTCTTCTTCATGCCCGATCAAGGACATGGCTGGGGCTATCGCTACCTGCATGGCCTGATCGGCAACCTGTCGCTGATCGCCACCGCCGGATGGCTGGCGGTGGAAGGAATGGATGCGGATGTCAGGCGCCGCATCGGCGCGTCGCTTGCCGCCGCCGGATTACTGTCCGTCCTTATCATGCTGCCGCTGCGTGCGGTTCAAGTGGAAGCGTTGGTCGCGCCCTATGCACGCGCCGAGCAGTACATTCGATCGATGCCCGACGACGTTGTCGTCATCGATACGCCGTCGATCTATTACGGCCACGATCTGGTCCGCAATGATGCCTTCGTAAAAAACCGGCCGGTCATCCTGAATATGTACCATCTTAGCATGGCCCGGATTCAGCGCCTATGCGCGGCCTATCCCCATTCGGTCCGGCTTGCCGGCGCCGATGACCTTACCCGGTTTGGACTGCTGAAAAGGGATCATCCACGTTTCCCGCCGGCGGATTGGCAAGCGATGCGCGCCCAGCTCAGGGAGCCCCCATGCGCGGGACATTAGGGTAGCGCTCTCGCCCGACCTGCGAGACGGAGCGGCGGCCGCCGTGTCACCGCACTGACTACACAAGATGCGGTCAGCGCCGCGATTGCTCATTCGATAGGCAGTCGCGGCGGTATTCTTGAGCATGTCCGTGCACGACAGGTCTGCGCCGTCCGATCCGTCCGACGGCTCTTGGCCGCAGCCCTCAATGATTTCGCCGCCAGAACGATCTCCCAGATCGGACGGTCCGCTTGACCTGCTGCCATCGTCAGGCACACAATTTGCAGATCGGCTTGCAAAAGGCCGGCACACACCTCAGTTGGGAATCCAGAATATGCGACTAAGAATGGGTTTAGCGGCCCTGGCCCTAGGCATGGGCTTGGGACTTGGCATCGTTGCGCCGGCATGCGCGCAAAGCGGAACCGTGGTCATGTACGGGTTCCCGGGCAGCCACAACGACGGCATCGTCTCGGCATTCGAAAAGAAGTATCCCGGCATCAAAGTGAAGATCGTCAGCGGCCAGGGGTCCGAGATGTTCGCCCGCCTGATCGCCGAGAAGGACAATCCGCAGGCCGACGTCATCGATACGGACCGCACGAAGGTTCTCGAACGGCCGGACCTGTTCGAGCCCTATCGCTCGCCGAGCCACGACAAGTTTCCCGCCTGGGCGATCACGCGGCACGGCAAGGACATCATGGGCTACGGCTTCACGATCCTGATTCAGACCTTCGCGATCAACACCAAGGAGATGCCGCTGGCCCAGGCGCCGAAATCCTGGAAGGACGTGCTCGACGACAAGTACAAGGGCAAATTCATGCTGGGCAACCCGGCGCTTTCCACCGCCGGGCTCGATTCCGCCACGGAGATCTATCTGATGTTCGGGGAAGAGGGGCTCAAGAAGCTGGCCGCGAACGCGCAGTTCGCCTCGAAGACCAATCTCGTGCCGCAGAATGTCGGCCGCGGCGAGGTCGCCTTCGGCCTGGTCGAGGAGACCAAGACCCTGAACCTGGTCAACGAAGGCTTTCCGGTGAAGCTGGTCTATCCGACGGAGGGCGTGACGCCGGTGTGCAACGTCCTGGCCCTGATCAAGAACCGGCCGCATTCCAAGAACGGAAAGCTGCTGGTCGACTTCCTGACGACGCGGGAAGGGCAGAACATCAACGTGAAGACGCGCAACCGGCGCGTCCCGCAGTTGGACGCCGATCCGCCGAAGGGCCTCGCGCCGCTGTCGTCCTTGAAGATCAACGCGGCGGTCGACGTGGACAAGATGGTGTCCGAACGCGAAAAGGTCGTGAAGCTGTTCAACAAGTATTACGCCAAGCGATAGGCCCTTCACCCGCGGCGCCGGCCGGCAAGCGGGCCGCCGCCGCGGGTGGACAGGCGAACAAACGGACTGGAATCAATGACCGATCGGACCGGCGCAATGCCCACCCCGGCGACCCTGTTCTCTCCGGAGAAGGGGGGACGGTCGGGCGAATGGCTGGCCTATCTGGCGGCGGCGCTGAGCGCGGTCGTGCTCCTGCTCTTCATCGCCTACCCGATCGGCAAGACCCTCTTCCTGGCCTTCGTCGAACCGGGCAAGACGGCTTCGCTCGCCAGCCTGACCTTCGCCAACTTCCGGGCCTTCTTCACCTCGCCGCTCTATCAGGAAGCCTTCTTCCATACATTGACCGTCTCGCTGGCCGCGACGGCGCTCGCCGTGCTCGTCGCCGTGCCGGCGGCCTATGTGGTGGCGCGGATCGATCTGCCGCTGCGCAGCGTGATCCTGACGCTGGCGGTCCTGCCGCTGATCTCGCCGCCTTTCATCGGCGCCTATGCCTGGGTCGTGCTGCTCGGCAAGCGCGGCGTGCTCACCCAGCTCGCCGATATGTGGCTCGGGCTCGACCTGCCGGCGATCTACGGGCCGATCGGCATCACGCTCGCCCTCGTGCTGCATTTCTTCCCCTATGCGTTCCTGTTCACGCACGCGGCTCTGTCGGCCGCCGACCCGCATATCGAGGAGGCGGGCGAGATGATGGGGGCGTCGCGGCTGAGGATCATCTGGTCGATCACGCTGCCGCTGACCGTTCCGTCGATCGCGGCGGGCGCGCTGCTCGTCTTCACGCAGTCGCTCGGCAATTTCGGCGTGCCCAGCGTGCTCGGCAAGGACTACATGACGCTGCCGACGCTGCTCGTCTACAACATCTACGGCAAGTTCAACCTGAACGCCGCCGCGGCCATCGGCTTCATCAACGTCCTGCTGACGATCGGCGCGCTGCTGATGGTCCGGCGCTACAGCCGGCGCGGGCGCTACGTCACCGTGACCAGCACCTCGCGCGCGATCAAGCGCCACGCCTCGCTCGGCGCGAAGCTCCTCGGCAGCGCCTACATCTGGCTGCTGCTCGCCGTCGCGCTGGCGCCGCTCGTGGTCGTCGTCGCCTATTCCTTCGTCGAGCGCTGGCCCGGCACGCTGCTGCCCACCATGTACGGCTGGGCCAACTTTCACTACCTGTTCGAGCGGCTGGTTGACCCGATGCTGTCGAGCCTCTATCTCGCCGGCGTCGCGACCCTTGCCTGCGTCGTGTTCGGCACGCTGACCGCCTACGCCGCCGCGCGGCCCGGCTTCTTCGCCAAGCCGGTGCTCGACCTGACCATCATGCTGCCCTTCGTGATTCCCGGCCTGATCACGGGGCTGGCCTTCCTGGCGGCCTTCAACACCGGCTTCCTCGTGCTCAGCGGCACCGCCGCGATCATCATCCTCGCCTATTTCGTGCGCAAGCTGGCCTATACCTTCCGCTCGGTAACCGCCGCGCTGAACCAGCTCGACGGCCGGATCGAGGAGGCGTCGACCATCTGCGGCGCGCGCTGGGCGGAAACCATGCGCCGGATCATCGTCCCGCTGGTCGCGCCCGGCATTCTCGCCGGCGGCATCCTGGTGTTCGCGACGCTGATCATGGACCTCAGCATCACCATCCTGCTCTACTCGGCGAACTGGAAGACGCTCGCCATCGTCATGTACGAGCAGCTGTTCGACGACAAGATCGGATACGCTTCGGCCGCCGGGACCGTCGGCTTGGTCGTGACCTCGCTCATGATCTATCTGGCGAGCCGGCTGGTGGGCCGCAGCATGTCCGACATGTTCCGCTGAAACAACGTAACGGAGCAGGCACTCCCATGTCCGACCATGCGCTGCGCGTCGCCAACCTGACCAAGGTCTTCGAAGCGGAGGGCGGCCCGGTACGGGCGGTCGATTCCGTCGGCTTCGAGATCGAGGGCAGCGAGTTCTTCACCATGCTCGGGCCGTCCGGCTGCGGCAAGACGACGACGCTGCGCATGATCGCGGGGTTGGAGAGCCCGACGAGCGGGACGATCTATTTCGACGCGACGGACTACACCCGGGTCGCGCCGTCCGCCCGCAACATCGGCATGGTGTTCCAGTCCTATGCGCTGTTTCCGCATCTCTCGGTGTTCGAGAACGTCGCCTATGGCCTGCGCATCCGCCGCCGCCCCGAGCGCGACGTGAAGGCCAAGGTCGAGATGATCCTGAAGACCCTCGGCCTCGACCGCATGGCGACCCGCTTTCCCGCCGACCTGTCGGGCGGCCAGCAGCAGCGCGTCTCGATCGCCCGCGCGCTGGTATACGACCCGGGCATGCTGCTGCTCGACGAGCCACTCGCCAATCTCGACGCCAAGCTCAGGGTCGAGATGCGCGAGGAGATCCGCCGCATCCAGAAGGCGCTCGGCATCATGGCGCTCTACGTGACCCACGACCAGGAAGAGGCGATGTCGGTCTCCGACCGCGTCGCCGTCTTCAACAAGGGCCGGTTGATGCAGGTCGGGCGCCCGGAGGAGGTCTATTCGCGGCCCCGCTCGCTGTTCGTCGCCGATTTCGTCGGCAAGGCCAACTTCTTCCCGGCGGACGCGCTCGCCGCGCGCCGGCCTTCGGAAGATGGCGGCCGGCCGGCCGCCGCGCCCGGCGAGCCGGCGGTGCAGGTCGCGCTGCGCGACGGGGCCAAGATCGAAGTCGAGCGTCATTACCGCGCGGAGATCGATGAGGTCGGGCGCGTGCCGGACGGCGCGAAAGGGCTTCTGATGGTCCGCCCCGAGCAGATCGAGCTGATGCCGCAGGGCGGCGGGCCGCATGCCTGCCGCGTCCGCCGCCGCCAGTTCCTCGGCAGCTTCGTCCGCTACGTCGCCGAGAGCGACGTCGCCATGGGCGAGCTGCTGATCGACATGCGCCGCCCGGTCGAGGGGATCGACGAGAACGGCGCGGCGTCCTTCATGCTTCACCGGCAGGAGGCCTGTTTCTTCCAGCGCTGACGCCGGCCCCGCTTACTCCGCTTCAACGATCGCAAGGATGGAATCGATGTCGACACGTCAGACGGCACAACAGACGACGGCCCACCGCCCGGTCATCGCCGGCCGGGATCACGTGATGACGGCCGGCCACTACATGTCGGCGCAAGCCGGGCTCGCGGTGCTCGAAGCCGGCGGAAACGCCGTGGATGCCGGGGTCGCGGCCGGCATCGCCACCGGGGTGCTCGAAGGCATTCATGTCAGCGTCGCCGGCGTGGCGCCGATCCTGATCTACCTCGCCGGGACGAAGCAGGTCACGACGATCAGCGGGCTCGGCACCTGGCCGCGCAAGGCCAGCGCCGCGTATTTCCTGGAGAAGCACGGCGGCCGCATCCCGACGGGCATCGAGCGCACGGTCGTGCCGTCGGCGCCGGACGCCTGGATCACCGCGCTCGAGCGCTTCGGCACGATGAGCTTCGGCGAGGTCGCGGCGAGCGCCATCCGCATCGCCCGCAACGGCTTCCCGGTCTATCCCTACATGCATCGCTTCATCACCCGGAAGAAGGCCAAGATCGCGTCCTATCCCTCGACCGCCGCGATCTATCTTCCGGGCGGCGAGGTGCCGAAGACCGGCGACGTCTTCGTTCAGTCGGATCTCGCCGGCGTCCTGCAGCACATGGCGGACGAAGAGAAGGCGGCCTCGGGAAAGGGCCGGGTCGCCGGTCTCGACGCCGCGCGGCACGCCTTCTACAAGGGCGACATCGCCCGGCGCATCCTGGCCTTTCACGAGGCGCATGGCGGGCTGATGACGGCGCGCGACCTCGCCGAGTTCCGCGTCGGGGTCGAGCCGGCGCTCACGGGCCGCTTCGCCGACATGCAGGTCTACACCTGTGGCCCGTGGTGCCAGGGCCCGATGCTGCTGCAGGAACTGGCGCTGCTCGACCCGGAGCAGCTGCGCGCGCTCGGCCACAACGCGCCGGGCTATATCCACCAGCTGACCGAGGCGATCAAGCTCGCCGCCGCCGACCGCGAGGCCTATTACGGCGACCCGCGCTTCGTCGACGTGCCGATGGAGGCGCTGCTGTCGGAGGCCTATTCCCGCCAGCGCCGCGCGATGATCAATCCCGACCGCGCGATGCCGGGGATGCCGCCCGCCGGCCGCCCGACCGCGGCGGCCCGGCCGGTCGAGGAGGCGGGGCTCGCGCCGCGCCGCACGGAAGCCTTCGAGCGCAGCCTGCTCGACACCTCCTATCTCTGCGCGGTGGACAAGTGGGGCAACGCCTTCTCGGCGACGCCGAGCGACGGCAACACGGAATCGCCGATCATCCCCGGCACCGGCTTCGTCGCCTCGGGCCGCGGCTCGCAGTCGCGCGCCGACCCGGCGCATCCATCCTCGGTCGCGCCCGGCAAGCGGCCGCGGCTCACGCCCAACCCGGCGCTGGCGATCTTCGATGACGGCAGCGTCATGCCCTTCGGCACGCCCGGCGGCGACGTGCAGACGCAGGCCATGCTGCAATGCCTGCTCAACGTCGCGCTGTTCGGCATGGACATGCAGTCGGCGATCGAGGCGCCGCGCTTCTCGAGCTACAGCTTCCCGTCCTCCTTCGCGCCGAACGACTATCAGCCGGGTCTGCTGCGGATCGAGAACCGCGTCGCGGCGGAGACCGGCGAGAGCCTGGCGCAGACCGGCCACCGCGTGGAATGGTGGCCCGACTACACCTGGGAAGCGGGCTCGATCTGCATGATCCGCCACGACGCCGGGAGCGGCGTGAAGTTCGGCGCCGCCGACCCGCGCCGCACCGCCTACGCCGTGGGCTGGTGAGGGGGCACGGCCGGCGCGCGATCCCGCCGCCGGCCGGTCGCCTAGCGGGAGAAATGGAAGGTGCAGACGCGGCCGCTCATGCGCCGCCCGGTGCCCGCGCTTCCGTCGAACTGGGCCTGCACCTCGTAAGTGAACGCCTTGCCCCGGGGACTGTCGCCGACCGCGTAGTCGGCGTTCTTGACGATGCCGTCGAGGGTGAGCGTGGCGCTGCCGTCCGGCCCGATCTGCCCGTGCAGCGATTGCCAGCCGGGCGCGCCTTCCTTGCCCGAAACGGACCGGAGCGCGCCGTCCTTCACGCTCGCGACGAAGGCGCGCGTGTAGCCCTTCGCCCCGTCATGCGCCCGCGGACAGGCGAGCTTGACGTTCCAGGTCCCGTCGAAGGCGGTCCCCTGCGCCAGGGCCGGGACGGGCGCGGCCAAGGTGAGGGCAACGATCAGAAGGGATAGGGTCCGCATGATCCGGGTCTCCGCGATGGATGAGCGTAAGGCGTTTCGCCGGGCGCGGGCAAGGGCAGGACGCATGGACCGGCGCCGGCGTTTCTTTCGCGTCTGGATCGTCGGAAGCCTTCTTTGGGTTGCGCTCGTCTTCGCTTTATCAATATTTGCAACTTTCGGGACTTACCCCGCGAAAGCTGCTATCGTGGCCAATGGATGAAATCGAAGTCTACCGGACGGCCAAGCGGGTCATCGACCAGTATGGTGTGGATGCCTCGGTACACGTGGCGAAGCAAACCGACATCATGGTGGAGCGGGGCAATCTCAGGGGCGCCTCGGTGTGGAAGCGAATTGCATGGGCAGTGGCGCGGCTGGAGGTGACCAAGGGGCGGACGGCGCATTGAGGCTGTGTTCTACTGGCGCAAGTCCGCGGCATGTGCGGGCGCTGCACGAGCCTAGGTAGTTTCCGAGGCTAACGACCACCGCCTCTCGTACTCTAATGTTCGAATTGCTTGGTTATGTGGGGCCTGCCCCATACATAACCCCATCTTGTAGATCGACCGAAGATCACTGCGATGCCCCGGCCCCCTGCTCCCCTCCCTATCATGGCCGGGGCGTTTTTCGTTCGGTAATGATGGTCGCAGAGACGGACTATGCGACGACGGTCCAATGCCGCCCGGCATGTCATTTGATAACGGTGTTCCCTCGCATTAACATTTACCGGGGAGCACGCTGGAGAACGCGATGCGGAACAAAGTCAAAGTCGGCGTGAAGCTGAAGAAGACCGAGGCTCCCGACTATATTCTCGAGGTCATGGAGCTTACAACTCCCGAAGGTAACCTGCCGCATGCGCGAACACGCGTAAGCATATCCAGCTTTGACCTCGGCGTGCGCCTGTATTCCGTTTCGGCGCTTGAGGATCCTCTTCTTTTCCTCCCCGTGAATAGCGCCGCGAGCCGAGTAGCGACGACTTAGGCCCGCCATCGCGCGGGGTTTTTCTTTAGCGCCGGGGCCCCTACGCGACCTTGCGCCGCCACCAGCGCAGTCCACCGATGCCAGCGAGCATGGTCAGGAAGAGCGGGAAGGCCTCGGGCCGACACTGCACAGCCCCTCATTAACTTCTTGTTAAGAATTTGAGCTGATCGTTGTCGTGTTCGGCAGCACTCGCAGTCTCTGCCGTGTTGCCGTTCATTTTTCAGGGGCGGGCAGCAACTGTTCAGATGGCGATCTGACGCCATGGGGGTTTGGCATGCTACTACTGAAATCGGTGCCAGCGATTGCACTGGCCGGAGCGGTCATATTTGGCGCTTCCACAAGCGTTTCCGCGCAAGAACATTGGGGCAATGCCCATCATCAATGGCGCAATGCCCATAACCAACAAGCGACCGAATGCGGAGGCCGTCACAGGGGCCAGTGCGTTCGGGATGCGGCGCGAGCGCGCCGAGAAAGCCGGGAGCAGACCCGAGACAGTTACCGAAACGAGCAGGCCCAGGACAACGATCAAGACGAGCAAACCCAGCAGTCGGACCAGAGCGGGCAGACCCAGCAGACGGACACAACCCCGCCAGCCTCGCTGGACTACCAAACCTGCGTTGCGCAGGGCCTTCCTGACTGCATCAACTTGATAATCTATTAGCAGACGTCGATCTGCTGAGTTGCGAACCTTCGCCGATATCGGCGAATGTAAAACCTCGCCCCGCCATCGCGCGGGGCTTCTTTTTTTTCGGATTGTGACCCCCGTTGTGACCCCAGAGGAAATTTCACTCGTCTGATTTGTTCCAGAAAACCCGCTAAGTTTTTGTTTTATTTTGGTGAGCCCGACAGGATTCGAACCTGTGACCTACTGATTAAAAGTCCATTCTTACCCCGTCTCAAGGGGTCTCATATCAGTAACTCAGATAGATTTACGGCGTTAGTTCTATTCGATAATATGGTTCCTATCGTCTCACGGGGTAACACTCAATGAACGCGTGCTTTGTTACCCCGGCGTTACCCCGAGAGGAGGGAGTCCATGGGAAAGAACCTGACAGAAGCGGGCGTGCGCGCGTATCGTCCGGGCGACCAGCGCTATGAGGTCCCTGACGGCCTGCTGCCCGGCCTGCGGCTGATCGTGCAGCCGTCCGGAGTGAAGTCATGGGCCGTCCGCACGCGCATCAACGGCAGGACGGCCAAGGTCACGCTGGACCGCTACCCCACGCTGGACCTGAAGGAAGCGCGCAAGCGCGCCAGGAAGGTCCTAGAAGCGGCGGGAGAGGGGGCTGACCCGCGCGCCAAGAAGGGCGATACGGTCGAGGCTGCCGTAGCGGACTGGCTGAAGCGAGACCAGGGCGGGAACCGGGGCCATGACGAGGTGAAGCGCATCTTCGACCGCGACGTGCTCCCGCGCTGGGGCAGTCGGCCCCTGTCGAAGATCGCGAGGCGTGACGCGGTCCAGGCCGTCGACGCGCTGGTAGACCGGGGCAGCGTGACGGCGGCCCGGCGCCTGCACGCGCACCTCCACCGCTTCTTCCGCTGGTCGGTAGGCCGCGGGCTGATAGACGCGAACCCGATGGCCGACCTGCCGAAGCCGGGACGCGAGAACCCGCGCGACCGCTGGCTGGCGGATGACGAGTTGGCCGAGGTGTGGCGCGCGGCGGAGGCGATGGCATACCCGTTCGGCAGCTTCGTGCGGCTGCTCATACTGACGGCGGCCCGGGCGGGGACCAACGTCGGGAGCGGCACCGGACTACTGAAGCTGCGGTGGTCAGAGGTGGACCTCGAAGCGAACGTGATCCGCTTCCCCGCGGAGCGCATGAAGATGGACGAGGCGCACGTCGTGCCGCTTTCTCCCCAGGCGAGGGCGCTCCTTGAAGGGCTGCCGCGACGGAAGGTCGGGGACGAGGACTCCCCGTGGGTCTTCACGACCAACGGCAAGGCGCACTTCTCCGGCGTCTCAAAGGCGAAGGCGCAGCTCGACGCGAAGATGAAGCCGATGCCGGCCTGGCGCCTGCACGACCTGCGCCGGACGGTCGCGACGCATCTGCAGAGGATGGGGCACCGGCTGGAGGTGGTCGAGGAGGTGCTGGGCCACGTCTCCGGCACGCGCGCCGGCATCGTGGGCGTCTACCAGCGCCACCGGTTCGAGGACGAGAAGCGCGCGGCCCTGGAAGACTGGGGCAGGCACGTCGAGGCGATACTGAGTGAGAAAAATAATAACGTGGTGGTGTTAAAGCCGTGACAAAGTGATATATTGATGGGGCTGGGAAGAGCTTCACCACGGCCCGTGCAGTCGGGGACCAGCCGGAGCCCGTAGACCCACAAGGGCTTGAATCCTACAGACTAGGTGGTCTTAGGAGCCGACAGAACCAAGCGCAACAACACGCGCTGGCTGTCGGCTTTTTCATGACACCAGCGCCAGCAGCAGGAGTTTGCTGGCCATGACGAACCTGAGAGTCCTTTCCATCGAAGACGTCTGCGCGCGCACGAGCCTGTCGCGCGTCTCCGTCTACCGCAAGATGCGGGACGGCGTCTTCCCGAAGTCCATCCCGCTGGGCCCCATGCGCGTCGCGTGGGTCGAGTCCGAGGTCGAGAGATGGATCCAGGAGCGCATCGCGGAGCGCGGCACCCTGGCCGACGCCCGGCACCGCCAGGAGAAGACAGAGCGCGCGCTGAGCGCGGTCGGGAAGCGCTGACCGATGGCGGAAGAAGAATCGGGGGCCGGGCGGGCGCTGACGCCACCCGCCGAGCCCCGCGTCCTGGACACGGCCAAAGTGTCACCGTCCATTGTATCACAGTTGGCAGCGCTGTTTGCCGGAGGCGATCACGCGCACGGCGTTGCGTGGCCGTCCGGCCGGACCAACAAGAACGGCAAGGCCGAAGTGTCCTACGCGACGCGCCACGAGCCGATCACCGCGGAAGCATGGCGGCGCCACCTAGACGGCAACGAAGGCCTCGTGCCGATCCCGATCCGTCGGGACGGCACCGCGCGGTTCGGCGCCATCGACGTTGACGTCTATCTGCTAGACCTAACCGAGGTAGTGCAGAAGGTTGCCGCTGCCGAGCTCCCGCTGGTCGTCTGCCGCAGCAAGAGCGGGGGCGCGCACCTGTTCCTGTTCCTGGACGAGCCGGCTCCCGCATCGCTCGTCCGCGCCAAGCTGAAGGACTGGTGCGTAGCGCTGGGCTTCGAGCCGAAGGAGATCTTCCCTAAGCAGGAATCCCTCGGCGAGGACGAGGACGGCAACGGGATCAACGCTCCGTACTTCCATGCCGAGTACACGACGCGCTACGCCGTCGGGGAGGACGGCAAGGCGCTGGACCTACCTGCATTCGTGGCACACGCCCAAGAGATGCGGGTATCCGCCTCCGAGCTCGGCGGGATCGAGCCTGCGAAGCGGTTCAGCGCAGCGGACGCAGTTAACGTTCTGGTAGACCGCTACCCGGGCCAGGGCGAACGGCAGGACTACGTCGGTGCGCTGGTCGGCACCCTGGTGCGATGGCGCGTTGACGACGAGACGATCAGCGCCTTGGTCCGGCTGGTCGTCACGCGCGCGGGGGACGAGGAGAGCAACATGCGCCTCGAACAGGTCCCCCGCATCCGGAGGGCGATCGAGCGCGGCCACAAGGCGCCGGGCGGCCCGAGGCTCAAGAAGTTCATCGGAGACGAGAACTTCACGCTCCTGCGCCGGACCTTCAACACGCGGGAGCCCGAGGAGCTAGACGAGATGAACGCGGAATACGCCGTCGCCTGGGCCGGCGGCGACGTGGTCATCCTGCGCGAGCACTACGACGCGACGGCGAAGCGCGACGTCGTCACCTTCGTCAAGGACAACGCGCCGAGGAAGTACCTAGCCAACAGATTCGTGCACAACGGTGAGAAGCAGGTGCCGCTGTTCGAATGGTGGTTTTCCCATCCGTCGAGGCGGCAGTACCGGCAGGTCGTGTTCGAGCCAGAAGCCGACACGCCCCACGACTACAATCTCTGGCGGGGATGGGCGGTCGAGCCCGACACGCGCGGTGCTGCGGGTTGCGGCCTGTTCCTCGACCACCTCCACGACGTGATCTGCGGCGGCAACACCTGGCACTACGCGTGGACCCTAGCCTGGCTTGCCCAGGCGGTCCAGCAGCCCGGCAAGCGGCCGGGCACGGCCATCGTGCTGAACGCGGCGAGGGCGCCGGCAAGGGCATCTTCGTGCAGTACTACGCGCGCATCTGGGGCGAGCACTTCCTGCACCTCGCGGACAAGACCAGGCTGATCGGCCACTTCAATGCACACCTTAAGAACGCCCTGCTGGTCTACGGCGACGAGGCGTTCTACGGGGGCGACAAGCAGAGCTCCGGCGTGCTGAAGGCAATCGTGACCGAGGAGCTTCTGACGATTGAGCCGAAGTTCAAGGACGTGCTGCAGGTGCGCAACCACATGCGCCTGATCATGTCTTCTAACGAGAGCTGGTCAGTGCCAGCGGGCTTCGACGCCAGGAGATTCTTCATGCCGGTCGTCTCTGAAACGCGAACCGGGGACGCCGCCTACTTCGACGCGCTGGGCGCGGAGATGGAGACCGGCGGCCCGGCGTGCCTGCTGCACTATCTGTTCAGCATAGGCGAGCAGTTCATCACGGTAGCCGACCCCAGATCGGCGCCGACGACGTCAGTCCTGCTTCAGCAGAAGGAGCGGACGATGGAGCCGACCGAGCGCTTCTGGTTCGAGCGGCTGATGGACGGCCAGCTCCTGGAAGACGAGAGCGACGTCAACATCTACCAATCGGACGCCGCATGCTGGACCAACTGCGACGTCTGGGTGCGCAAGAAGGCGATCTACGAGGCCTGTCTGGCGCACTGCAAGAGCATCAACGAGCGCTACCCTCCGTCGGAGACGGCCTTCTGGACGCGCTTCAAGAAGATCTGCCCGAAGGCCGTCACGCGAGACGTGAAGAAGCCGTTCAGCATCGTCACGAATGACGTAGCCGTGACGACGTGGCAGTGGGCCGTGCACCTGCCTAAGCTGGACGACTGCCGCGAGGCTCTAGCCAAGGCGACGCGGCAGGAGATCAGCTGGCAAAAGGGTGACGAGCCGCCGGCCCATCCGTTGGCCGAGCAGCTGGCGCTGTTGGAGAAGGAGGATGACGCGCCCTTCTAGGATTTCCAACCCTTCCACCCTCCAACATCCCAGTGCGGAGAGTACCCGGACCAGGGGTTCTCCGTTGTCTTCCACGGGGTTGGAGCGGTGGAAGGGGCGGCATATTTCCAACCTTTCCACCCTTCCAACCTTTCCCCGGGCGGAATTCTTCCCGGCATGCGCCCGTAGCCGTCCGTTTCCCTAGAGGAGTTATAGGGGTGGAAAGGTTGGAAAGGTTGGAAAGGTTGGAAATGAGCGGCACTCAGACCAGTATCCGCTGGGCTGGAGCGCGCATCTGAATGAGCCCCAGAGCCGCTTTCCCGTTCAGCCGCTAACCGGAGTCTACTGATAACGTATCAGTGGCCGCTGACGCCTACCCCGTTATTCTGAAACGCGTTTCCCCTTCTGCCATCCGGCCAGGGTGACGCAGGGGTAACGGAAGACGTGGTATAATCATGCCATGGACACCACTGCCCCGCCCCGTCAACGCAAGCGGTCCGCTCCCGTCTCAAAGACCAACCGCAGCGCGCTCTCCAACGGCCGCCTGCTGCCGCCCCGCATTGACGGCCGGAGCGCGCTTGCCCGCCGCTACCGCGATCTCTACTCCGACTACCGCGCCGCCATGGCCGCCGCTGCTCCTACCGCGGTCCAGGACGCGCTGCTGCGCAGCCTGGCTGCAACGACCGTGCGCATCGAGCTGATCGCGTCCCAGGCCGCCGCAGGCGCCGCCATTGACGACCAGACCCTGGTCAGCTTGATCAACGTGCAGGGCCGCCTGATGCAGTCGCTCGGCATCGCGCCGCAGCCGCCCGAGCCGGAGAAGCCCGACCCGCTGGCCGCGCACCGCAAGCGCATGGGATGGGACCCGTGAACGTCCTAGAAGCGTTCGACACCGAATTTGCCGCGTGGCGCGGGAAGCATGACTGGAACGCGTGGCGCGTCTTCCTCAAGGCGCTGACCGCCACGCCGCTGACGCCCGACGAGCTGCCGCTGTTCGAGAAGTGCACGGGCCGAACGAAACAGTTCGAGCAGCCCGTCACTGAGGCATGGCTCCCGGTGGGCCGCCGCGCGCGCAAGAGCGCCGTTGCCGCGATGATAGGCGCCTGGGCCGCCTGCTACGTGGACTGGGCGCCCTGCCTCGCGCCCGGCGAGCAGGGCCGCGTCATCATCGTGGCCGTCAGCCGCGAACAGGCGAAGATCGTGCGCCGGTACTGCGAGGCGATCCTGGCCAGCAATCCGCGCCTCGGCGCGCTGGTCACGGCCAGCGATCAGGACAGCATCACGCTGGGCACGAACATCGTGATCCAGGTGGTCAGCAACAGCTTCCGCTCGATCCGCGGCCCCAGCGTCGTCGCTGCCGTCTTCGAGGAGCTGGCCTTCTGGCGTTCTGACAAGTCCGCGACCCCCGACCGCGAGGTGCTGCGCGCCGTGCGCCCGAGCATGCTCCTGACCCGGAAGCGCGGCGCGCTGCTGATCGGAATCTCCAGCCCTTACGCGCGCAAGGGCCTGCTGTACGAGAGGTTCCACGCCCACTGGGGCAGGGATGATTCCCACGTCCTGGTCTGGCAGGCGGACACGCTTACCATGAATCCGGAGGCGGACCCGGAAGAGATCGACGAGGCCTACCGCGACGACCCCGTGGCGGCAGCGTCAGAGTACGGCGCGCAGTTCCGCGACGACCTCTCCGACTTCCTGGACGCCGACCTCATAGCAAGCCTGACCCGGACCAGTCCGCTGGAGCTGCCGCCGCGCGAGGGCGTCCGCTACGTCGCGTTCATAGACCCGAGCGGCGGCCGTGGCGACAGCATGACCATGGCCGTCGCGCACCAGGAAGACGGCCGCGCGGTCGTTGACGCGCTGCGCGGCGTCGACGCGCCCTTCGACCCGGCGCACGTGGTGCCCGCGTTCGCGTCGCTGCTGAAGGAGTACGGCGTCCGAGAAGCCGTGGGCGACGCCTACGGCGCGGAATGGGTGGCGAGCGCCTTCGAGGCCGAGGGGGTCACGTACAGGCGCAGCGAGCGCAACAAGAGCACGCTGTATCTCGAGGCGCTGCCAGGCTTCACGCGCGGTCAGGTGGAGCTGCCGGACCTGCGCACCCTGGCCGTGCAGCTCGCGGGCCTGCAGCGCCGCACGGCGCGCGGCGGAAAGGACTCGGTGGACCATCCGCCGGGCGCCCATGACGACTACGCGAACGCCGTCTGCGGCGCGCTCGTCCTGGCCGCCGCCCCGGTGGAGGACTACGACAACGTCCATATCTGGTTCGACGCGGGCGCGCCGGTAGACCCGTTGGCCGCGACCGCGCAGGTCGCGCCGCGCTGGCACGAGTCCGTCAACGTGGACAGTCTCGGGTGGCGCGCCGTCGCACAATAATGACCGCGCAGGTCACGAACCGCCCACCCGGCGGTGGTATAATTATTCATGCTCGAAACCGGACCAGGCAACCGCGGCCGCCGCCTCATCAAGCGGATCGGCGGCTACGACGCAGTTCTGTATGAGTTCGCGCTGGCCGCGCTGGTCCGCGCGAAGCAGGCGCAGGGCATGACCCTGGTCCAGATCGCTGATGAGCTGGACCGGATGGACGTCTGGTCGTACCGCGGGCGGCTGCTTTCCCCGATGAACTCGGCCAGATCGCTAAGCGCTTCGGCAGCGACGAGTGGAACGAAGGAGTGATGGAAGCACTATGGCTCAAACTGACCCAGTGATCGTCCGCGTCGAAGACGCCGTGAAGCAGCAGCGTGCCAAGCTGATCGCCGCGAAGCGGCGCATGGCAGCCGTGCAGGCGCGCGTCATGCGCCCCGACGGCAGCACGCGGCCCGGCGCCGCTGCGGAATGCGCCGCGCGCCAGCAGGAGATATCCGCCATGGAGGCGCGCCTGTCCGAGCTGGAAGCGTCCGCCGCCCACGCGCGGGAAGACCTGCCCCGCCGCGAGGCCGAGCGGAAGCGCGCGGGCGAGGTCGACGCGGAGGTCGCGGAGGCCGACCGGAAGATCAGCAGGCTGAAAGATCAGATCGACACCGCGCAGCGCCTGCGCGCGGACAGGATCGCGGCCGCCGACGCGCACCGGCGCAGCGCGGCCAAGACGCAGAACGAGCTCGCGGCATGACCACCAAGATCACCGACCTGAGGGTCGAGGAGCTTTCCATAGTAGACCGGCCCGCGAACAAGGGTGCCCGCGTCCTGCTGCTGAAGCACGACCACAGAAAGGATCTTCAAGACATGTCAACGTTGACCGAGAGTATCGTGAAGGCGCTCCGCGCCGAAGACGCGGACACCGACCGCGAGCGCGCGGAGAAGGCGCTCGTGCGGAAGCAGTTGGAACAGGGTGTCGTCAAGGCCGAGGCCGTCGCGGCGGACCTGCTTCTCCGCGCGCACGCCACCGAGATCCGGAAGTCCGAGCCGACGCTCACCCGCGAGCAGGCGTACGTGCGGGCCATCAACCTCTATCCCGACGTCGCAGTCCTGGCCATCGGGAACTAGCCATGAGCTACCTGATCGACGCCGTGAACGCCCATGACCGCGAGGTCCTGGGGCACCTGGTCCGGCTGGCCGTCGCGACGGCCAGCGAGGCGGACACCGCCTCCGTCATGAGCGACATGGCGCTCAGCCTGCGCCAGCGCGCGGCCCGGCAGGGGCTCTACGGGGTGCCCGCCGACGACGCGGCCATGCTGGCCGACATCGCGAACAGCTGAAGAGATCGCGGGCGCGCTTCGCCACGCGCTCGCGGTACGGCGCTCACCCTCCTTTGAGTGCCCCCACTGGACCGGGCCAGGGCGTCGGCACCCTGGGCCCGGTCCCTTCTTCCGTCAGGGAGCACCGCCGTGCGAGACCTGTCCGTGGACCACAGCCGAAGCCTCAGCGCCGCGGGCCAGCGCTTCCTACGCTGGCGCCCAACTTGCCAGTGGCCGCTATCCAGCGGCCGCCCGTGCCCGGTCGAGGTGACGAAGCCCGACCAGAGCTACTGTCCGTGGCACGCCCGTCTGGCGCACCGCAGGCCCACCCCCTCTGAGAGATTGCCGACCGACGCGCCCAATTCGTAGGATCATATTCCTCTACAACCGTGAGAGGAACCATTCCATGATCATCGACTGGCTCTGGCCCGCCGCCGCCGTGCTGGGCGCCGGCATCCTGCTGCAGAACCTGGACCCCGCGCCGCCGCCGCCGAACGCCGCACTTTTGACGATCCCCGGTGCCCGGCTGTTTGCCCGGCCGGTGCCGCTGCCTGAGCCGACTTCATGCTTTACGAAGCGCCCGGAATAGTTGTAAATTCACCCCGCTCCGTTAGTCGGGGTAACACCATCTTGACTCCCACGCCCGGTCGCCCGGGCGGGGGTCTTCTTCAATGGTCCACCTGCATCGCTTTGTGCGCGTCGATCAGCTCCTTGGGCATTTCGACGTCGATGCAATGCGGGTACCGCATCTCAGCCAGCGCATCCGCGAGGTACTCCGAGCACACCATCGCGTAAACCAGCGAGTAGCAGATCACCCACATCGCGTTCTCCTCGCGCAGGGTCTGGCTCCAGAGGTAGGGGCCGCGACAGATGGACTTGAAGAGTCCCGCCGCCGCCTTTTCCACCGCCTTTAAGTCGTCCAGATCTTCCAACGCGTTGTTGTAGTGGGTGTCGATGTAAGAATGGGCCAAGTTCAAGATGTTTGTCGCCATGTCCTGATCTCCTTCCTGATTCAGCCGCCACACTGCGCGGCGTCCTGGGCGCAGTTCTGCACCGTCCGGACGCCGAACCCAAGCGAAGGCGTCTAGGATAAATCGGCGGATTTTCTGTAGAAGCGGACGACGTCGACCATGACCGTGCGTATCTGCTGGTTCGTGGCCTGGACGCCGCACGCGCGCGCGGCGCCGACGACGAAGCGCGCGGCCGGGCTGACGGGCTCGAGGTCGTGGAAGTCCTGCGTGAACGGGCGTCCGAGGTCGTTCCGCCAGTAGTCGGCCAGCCGCAGGACGAAGGCGCGCAGCGCCTCGTTTGTCGGCGGCCTGCCGCGCGCGGCGGCGGGCTCGCCCTCGCTGGCGGCCCGCGCCATGTCGCGGAGCTCGCGCAGCGCCCGCACGCGGATGTCCAACCGGTCGAACGACGCTTCGGCTTCCTGGTCCTGCGACGCGAGCCCGATTCCCAGCCAGCCCTGACTGTCCCCGTCGATCAGGGCCAGCGCGGCGTCAAGCTGATCAGCGAGCCGCGCCGCGTCGACGCGGACGTCCGGCCAGCCCGGATCGGCGATCCCTTGGTAGATCAGGAGCGCCTCGCGCAGCGTCGCGTCCAGTACCGCGACGTCCTCGATCCCGAACTCCCGCGCCAGCGCTTCGTACGTCATGCGCCGAGCCTAGGCAACACGGAGAGCGCGCTCAAGGGTCTTGATCATGCAACCCGGACATGGTAGGAACAAAACCTGAACTGACTAGAAGGAGTAGTTCGATGAGTAAGGGTAAGTCCGGCGGCGGATCGAAGACCCACACGCAGTATCGGAATGCCGGAAGCGGCCGCTTCGTGACCGAGAAGCGCGCCGAGCAGATGAAGCCCGAGAACGTCGTCAAGGAGCGGGTGCCGAACCCCGGCTACGGGGACACGAAGAAGAAGTAGATCGCGTTCCAGCAGGAGGCGCCTGTGGATTCAGAGGAACGGGAGTCCAAATATCCGCATCTTCAGGAGTTCTGGCCGTACCTCGAGTTGCTTGAGCGAGAGAGCGACCGAGGCGCGGTCCTAATTTCGACGGGATTTCTGGAGCAGCAGCTTAAGGACGTGCTGCTTGCCTTCATGCTCACTAGTCCACGAGCCGATGAACTGGTGGATGGTGGTAACGCGCCCCTGGGCACATTCGGAGCTAGAATTACCGCATGCTATGTCCTTGGCCTGATCTCTGAAGACGAACATGCGGATCTCCACTTGCTCCGTCGGATCAGAAACGACTTTGCGCACGACATTCACACGTCCTTCGAGACGCCGAGCGTAAGAGATCGGTGTTCCCGGCTGACGCACAAGGTCCATGACTATGACAGTGAGAAGATGGGCCGAGTGAGAGTGGGGTCACCTGGTCAGTTTCGCACTGCTGCCGTCAGTCTGATAATGAATCTCGTTAATCGACCTCATTACGTCAGTAAGCAACGTCGCACGCAGAACGCCTGGCCGTATTAATGGACGCGCAAACTGCAAGCGGTTGTTACCCCCGGCGTTACCCCACAGCCCTTCTTGCTCTCAAGAAACCCCACTAACCCCTTGGAAAACTTGGTGAGCCCGACAGGATTCGAACCTGTGACCTACTGATTAAAAGAGAGAATTGCTCACGTATCTACTGATATCACCGCGTTTCATAACGTATCTACATCCCTTGTTTTCTGCGGCAATTAGCCTTACATTGCGTATCTAGGCGTTTCACCGAGGCACACTACAGTTCACCCTTTTTGTGCCTCCCATGTGCCTCCAGGAGCAATCGACATGCAAGGTAAGCAGGTGAAATTCACCAAGCCGGTCCTCGAGCGCAAGCCGCCGGCCACGGGCCGCGTCGAGTGGCGGGACACGGACAGCCCGCTCATTCTCGGGATCACCAGCAACAACGCCCGGGCGTTGAGCGTGCGCTTCCGTATCCGCGGCAAAGCCGAGCAGCACCGTATGAACTATCCCGGCGGCGTCGATATCAAGAACTTGCCGGCGGCGCGCGCCTGGGCCGCCGACGTCGTCGCGAAGGCGAAACAGGGAGTGGACCCGCGGCCAAAGCCGGAGCCCGTGCCGGCCGCCGTGGAGACCTTCGGGGCCGTCGTCAAGAATTACATGAAGCGGTATGTGCGCGACCCTGAGCGCCTGCTGCTTTCGGCCGATGAAATCGAGCGCATCTTCGATGTGTATGTGCTGCCGCGCTGGAAGTCGCGGCCCTTCACCGAGATTGATCGCGGAGACATTGCTGATTTGCTGGACGATCTACAGGACAATCACGGCGCAGTGCAGGCCGATCGCGTCCTTGCGGTCCTTTCTGGCGTTTTCAACTGGTTTATCGCACGGACGAAGAAAAAGGATTACGTGTCTCCGATCGTGCGCGGCATGCGGCGGACAAGGCCGAAGGAGCGCGCCCGCGACCGCGTGCTGAAAGATGACGAGTTGCGGCTTTTGTGGCCGATCTTCGGCAGGACCGGGACGCTTGGCGCGATCATGAAGGTGGCCCTGCTCACGGCGCAGCGTCGCGCCAAGGTGCTATCGATGAAATGGGAAGACATCAGCGCCGACGGCGTTTGGACGATCCCGAGAGAGGAGCGCGAAAAGGACAACCCCGGCTTTCTGGAACTATCCGAGGCGGCGCTTGCCATCATCCGCGCGCAACCGCGTGTGCAGGGCAATCCCTACGTCTTCGCGACCAGCGGGAAGGGGCATTTCGATAATTACGATAGGGCCAAGAAACGGATCGATCGCGAGACGTTGAAGGTATTGCGCGAGACGGACTCGGAAGCACAACCGTTGCCACATTGGCAACTACACGACCTTCGACGCACGGCGCGGACGCTCATGACGCGGGCGCGCGTCGAAGGCGACGTTGGCGAGCGCGTGCTCGGCCATGCGATCACCGGCATCAGGGCGATCTACGAAATCCACGACCCTCGCGAACAGGACACCCGGCGCATGATGGCCGAGGCGCTGGAAAAGCTGGCGGCGCTGGTCGGCCGCATCGTCAGCCCGGCCGACGGCAATGTCGTCGATCTCAGCGAGGCGCGCGCATGATGGCGATACCGAAAGCCTACGGCGACCTGATGCGCCGTTACGGCATCGACTGGACTGCGCCCGATCGCTGGGAAAATCTAGCGATGGCACTGGCCAAGCAATATGAGCCGGGCTTCAAGGCGGGCCGCGGCCGGCCGCCGAGATGGAAAGGGAAGGCCCATCTGATTCTTCTTCTGTCCGTCGAGATGGAGAAGTTGTCCGATGATCGTAACGAGGACGCGGCCGCCTTGACGGAGAAGGAAATCCTAAAGCGCCTAACTTGTAATGCGGAAAGTCTCTATCACGGTTCGACGGTGCACGGGCTGCAGAAGCAGGTCGAGATCGCGCGCCGCGGAAAGATTTACGGCAGGCCGATGCAAGACGTGGCGGTGCAGATGGCGCGCGATTTGATAAAAGCCGTCGAACGGACGAATCCGACAAGAAGCTAGAATCGAAAAAACAAAACTATTTTTTTTCGACAGCTAATGTGTTCAATGAGGTGTCACCCAACTAAACGAGGTGACATGCCATGAATGAAAATTTCCCCGATATCGATAGATTAATCGGCCAGGAAGAGATCCTTCGTCTGGTCCCAGTCTCGCGCGTGACGTTGATCCGCTGGGAGTCGGCCGGTCGGTTCCCGCGCAGGATCACGTTGGCTCGCAACCGCGTCGCGTGGCGCATGAGCGAAATCCAAGCTTGGATCGCATCCCAAAACACCGAGCCGGTCGAGGCATGAGCCATGACCGAGATAGAGAAGCGCCGCCGAGCGGGGGAATGCTCGGCGGCACCGGCTTTGGGAAAACCGTTCGACAGCGCGGAAACTACACGCTGCTTCTGTAAAAAGCAACAATGGCGGGTTAGACGCGCCGCCCTGAAGGCATTGCGGGCCGTCCTGGTGGCCGTGGGCGCGACCGCGCTCGCCGTGTCCCGCCTCGCTGCAGCCACTTCCAGGCGACGGGGGGGGCGGCCATGAGCGATATCCCCGAGATTCCGCCCTTCCTCGATCGTCGGCGGACGAGGCCGGTGATGCGAGACTCCAAGGTGATCGAGATCAGCGCGACCGGGAGGCGGACCGAGCGCGCCGGTACCTACGTGGATCCGGCCGCACTAGCCGATCTCGCCGACCGCATCAATGCGCAGCACGAATCCGCGGAGAAGGCCGCGCACAGCGCCCTCGAGCATGCGGTGCAATGCGGTGAACTGCTGACCGAGGCGAAGGCGGCCGTCGCGCACGGCGAGTGGTTGCCTTGGCTGGAGAAGAACACCAAGATTCCGAAGCGGACGGCCCAGCAGTATATGGCACTCGCGAGGGCCAAGCCGAAGCTGGCCGCCAAAAGCGCAACGGTCGCGCTTTTGACAGTGCGCGAAGCCATCGCCTCTATCTCGAATCAGCACCAGCGCCTCGCCCGACTGCCGGAGCCGGTGATCTCCAAGGTCGTCGAGAAGGTCAAGCCCGACGACCGCCTGAAGGTCGCGCTGTCGCAGGCGGAATCGCATCAGCGTCTAGCCGAGCAGCAAGCCCGCGACCGCGAGGAAGCGGAGCGTATTCGTCAGAAGCGCGAGGCCGGCGACATGTCGAACGCCTCCACCTTTGGCGTGACGACGGTCCCGGCCGCCGTTCTAATCCCGTTCGAGAAAACTTGGACCGAGGCGGAAAGGGTCTTCATCGGTGTGGTGGTCGACGCAATCAACGATCTCGTCAAGGGCGGCACGGCTGACCCGAGGCGCATCCTCAACTTGTTCAACGAGGCCGGCTGTCAGGCGAGGGGCGAGAGGTGGGAAGCATGACCCGGCGCCGTCTCCCGAACCGTCGACGGAGCGTCACCAGTACGCTGACGCACGGCAACATCACCTACAGCGTCAGTATCGGCTTCGACGATCAGGCGCGGCCTAAGGAGCTTTTCGCGCGAGCCGTCAAGCCGGACTCGGACGCGGATCTAGTGGCCGACGACGTCGGCGTGCTGATCAGCCTCGCCCTGCAATACGGCGTCGATCCGCGCCAGCTCGCTCACAGCGTAGCTCGCCATGATGGTGCGCCGACTTCCATCGTCGGCCGCCTGATTGACCGCTTGGCGGAGGAGTCGGAATGAGCCGCGCCGACGGTACAGGCCGCCGCGACACGAAACGCAAGCAACGGCGGCAGCGGATCGAGGGCCAGTTCATAGCGCACAAGGTGGACATGATCGCCTCGCCGGCCTTCCGCGTTCTTTTGTTATGTGAGCGCCGGCTCCTTGATCGGCTTGAGATCGAGCACGCCGCCCACGGCGGCGTGGAGAATGCCAAGCTGATCTGCACCTATGGCAACTGCGAGGATTTCGGAATCCGCCTGCAAAGCATTGCGGCTTCAATTCGGGCCGTCGTCGCCTTGGGCTTCGTCGAGATCATGCGGGAAGGCCGCGCCGGTAATGGCGAGCACCGGGTGCCGACCCTGTATCGGCTGACGTATTTGAACACGACCGGCAAGAACGGTGTGGATGCAATTCAGCCGACCGACGAATGGCGGAAAATTGAAACGCTGGATGACGCCCGGCGCCTCGCGAAAGAGGCGCGCGCCGCCAGCTCGAAAAAACATTCGCCACTGTACAAAACGCACAGTGGCGCCACTGTACAAAACGGTAGTGAAAGCGCGATTTCCCACTGTACAAAACGGCAGTACAGGACCACTACCGAAACGGCAGTACTATCTAGAGTTCTCGGGAAAGCACGCGAAGCCTCGCCGGCTGTCGCGAACGGCTGGCCCGCCACCGGCCACGACCTCGACGCCTTGATCGAGCGTGCCGGCTCCTCCTGGCGTGAATTCATGCGCAAGGCCGGCATCGACGGCCGCCTCAAGAGCAAATTCCTCAAAAGCCCAGCCATCAATTTCGAGCATCAGCCGAAGGCGCAAATTGCCGTCGGCGAATTGCTTGAACGTGCAAATTCATTGCAAAATCAAAGGAGTAATGTATAATGAATCGCCGTGAAAGACAGCGCCAGCGTACTGCCGACTTGGACGCATGGCAGGAAAACATGCTGCGGTATTGGCTCGAGCTGTCCGGGCGCACCGTCGCGGACGTGGCCGAAGCGATCGACCGCCACGAGCCGAAGGAGGAACGGAAACGGCAGTTGGTTGGCGTGCAGCCGGGCGTCTTGGGCGAGATCGCCAGCGAGTTTCGGCCGCATCCCTGGCACGCCCGCTTTGTCATCGCGACGCTCGGGAACGTGACGTGGATCTGGCCGCAAGATTTTTTTTTGGGGGTAGAGCGCGCCGTCCAGGAGCTGAGCATCGCGAAGCCGTGGCGCCGTGAGTTGTACTTCGCCGCGGATTTTGAAGCCCGAACAGCCGCCGCGCTCGATTGGCTGCCGCAGTGAGCACCGCCGGCATGAAACGGGTAAGGGTATGGCGGCCGGTCGCCAGCATGAGCCGCGCCGAGCTAGAAGCGGAAGTCACCGCGCTCCGCGACAACGTCTATGAACTGCGCCGCGCCACGAGAAGGCACCGCCGCAAAGCCGTCGGCATGCTTCTCACCGAGGACGCGCTTCCCTGTGACGCTGAGGCCGAAGACGACGCCGCGCCTTAAGCGACGATACGCGCACACGCGAGCCGTAGCGTGACACGGCAACCCTCAGCCACGACGACGCGACACGAAAAGCGTGACAGGCAAAACCGTGGATCGATCCCGAAGTCATGGCGAGCGGTGTTGTTCACGCGCGCCCGGCGACGCTTTCAGAAAAATATTCAAAAGAATTTGGCGTGGTTTTTGAGCCGTGCAGGTGCGTGCGGAAACGCGGCGATACCCGGTGAGCAACTGATACGTTATCAGTGAACATTATCTATAACCGCCGATTTTCATTGCATTTTCCGTGATCATGCCTCATTTTCGGCGCATGGAGGCACGACAGAGGCACACGAATTCACTGTTCGGCGTGGCGAACGCGCGCCGGGGCGGGGGTAGCAGCCCCGTTCGGCCCGGCGGCAGTTGTCTCCCACGCCGCCGGGCCATCAATCCGCGGCAGATGGCGCTTGCGTCTGCCGTGCCCGACGGGATCGGTAGCCGTCGGCCTGGTCGGGCATGCCGGCGCGGTGCTGGCCTTTCGGGACCGCTGGTAGCGCACCGATGTGCGGACGTCCGATGTGCTCGCGGTCACGGTGTCGCGCCGGCTGCCGGACTGGGGGTGACGTGATGCATTGCGGGCATATCGGCAACATTGGCACCCATCGTCGCCGGACTCGCCACGGTCGCGAGATGGCCGTCGCCCGGATGCTGGCGGCACGCATGGCGGTGGAGACCGATATTGGTCGCGGCCCAGGCGGCGCAGCGGCAGTGATAGACGGTGCCGCTGTGGAACCGTCTAAGATCCCGCCGGCTCCCGACATCCTGCCTCGCGTTATCTACCTCAGCGACCGCTCGCAACCAGTGTCGCCGCAACGTGTGGCGGGAGTGGTTTCCCGCTGGCGTCGCTGGTTCGGCTGGATAATCCCACGAAAGGCGGCAGCGTAATGGTCGACGACGCAACCCGCGAACGGCACCAGGCTATCCGCAACATGCCGGCGCCACCGTCGCAGCGCGAGGCGGTTGGCTTACCGAACCGACCGTGGACCGAGGCTGAAATGGCTGCCGTCCGCCGCGGCGTGGTGCTCGACCCGAACCGTCGCGAAGGAACGCCGTTGCCTGGCGCTGCGGGGGCCGTAGAGCGTGTGCAGGCGCCCGTGGCCCGTACTGGACCAGCCGCCGAGGCTCAAAACGCATCACAGAGCGCCGCAGCGGCCTCTGCCGTAGTTTCTGTGGTCAAGGACGCCTGGTCGATGCTGGTGAATTCTTCCCGTGGGGCTGTTGCCGATCTGCGCGCCCGCTGGGGTATCAACGGCGCGGTCGAGGATGCCCGGCTCAGCGATATTGCCAAGGCTACCTCGCAATTGTTGACGGAGGACGAGACGGCCAACTTGCCGGGTGATCCCGAACTATTCGAGCTTGGCCATATCGTCGCGACGCGGCTGCGGCAGGGTATCAGGCCGCCACGGTTCGAGGCGGTCGACGCTGCCGGGGCGATAGCGCCGTGGATCAGCGCCGCCGACGTAACCTGGCTCTGGCAGCGGTCAGCGGAGAACGATCCGACCGGCATGCGGCAGTTGAGCACGGAGTGGGGATACGACTGGGCGACGAATATCCGCATCGGGTGTTGCGCCATCCGGGCGACCTTGCTGCACGAAGAAATCGGCATGTTGACGTTGAACGCACCGATCTGGCGCAGCGCCGCGTCGATCGGCCGGCGGATGCTTTACGCGCCCGAGGACGGACCACAATCAGCGGAAGGAGACGAGACGATGGCCGAAGACACCAAGGCATTGGACGAGGAGATCAAGCGGCTGCAGCGGGAGAAGATGAACGCCCGGGCCGAAGGCGATCACGATCTCTTTCACGACCTGGACAGGCAGCAGACGCGGGTTTTCCGGCAGAGATATCCCGAAGATTTGGGCGATCCGATCGTCGGCAGCAGCGGGAGAACACTGTGATGGCCGGGATCGAGCAAGCTGAAATGCAGATCGCCGAGGTGGTTTTCCAGGGTCAAAAGCACCTTCTGTTCGTCAAGCATGCGGTCCTGCGCGGTGACGGAATTCTCGGAATCGTGCCGTCGCGAAATTCCAGCAGCAACGGCGCTCGGTGGAGTTTGTCGCCGGCCGAGCGCGCCCTGGTCGCCTCAATCCCGATTTTCGCTCGACTGATCGATCAGGGCGTGGCGCGGTTTGCGGAGCCTGGCGAAGAATGACGGACGACGCGACCGCTACTGCCACGCTCGAGCCCGTCGATCCGCCGGTTCGTCTTCCGGGGCAGCGCGGCCGGCTGAAAGGCGCGCCGAAAGTGCCCGGCTCGGGCCGGAAGCGGGGCACGCCGAACCACGTCAACGCGGCCACGGCCGAGCAGATATTCAGCGTCATCAATCCGCTCGAATTCCTGGCGAAGATCGCGCGCGGTGACCGGGTGGTTGCGGTGCCGGTCGGCGGTGACGGGAAGTCGCGCGTGTGGCTGTTTCCGACCCTCGACCAGCGCATCACCGCGGCGACGACGCTTGCCCGCAAGGTCATGCCGGATCTGAAATCCGTCGAGTACAACGGCCCGATCGGCGCGCCCGTGCAGGTCAACATCAACCTGGGCTCGCCGGAATGACAGGGCTGACGGTCGACTACACGCCGTCGGGCAAGGTTCTCTCGCGGTTCCTGCGGTCCAACGACTTCGCCCGCGTGTTGACCGGCCCCTTTGGCTCGGGGAAGACCGTCGCCTGCTGCGTTGAAATTTTCCGCCGCGCCTGCCAGCAGCCGCCGGGACCGGACGCCGTGCGGCGCTCAAGGTGGCTCGGCGTTCGCTCGACCTATCCGCAGCTTCGTCGCACGACAATCGCGACCTGGCGGGACTGGTTCCCCGACCGCTTCGGCGTCTTCACTTGGGGACCGCCGCCAGCGCACCGCATCATCTTGCCGCTGGACGATGGAACGGTCTGTGATCTCGATATGAGCTTCGTCGCGCTCGACGGTCCCGACGCCGAAGCGAATCTGCGCGGCTTCGAAGGCACCGGAATCTGGTTCAACGAGCTGAAGGAAATCCCGAAATCCGTTGTCGACTTCGCGCTTGGCCGCGTCGGCCGATATCCCGCAAAACGTGCAGGACAGCCGCCATTCTGGTACGGCATCATTGCCGACACGAACAAGCCGGATAGCGATTCTTGGCTGTATAACCTTGCAGAAGAGGAACAGCCGGACGGCTGGGCCTTTTTCGACCAGCCGGGCGGCGTCATCAAGGTTGACGGGGTGTGGCGGCCGAATCCAGACGCCGAAAACCTGCAATATCTGCCGGAAAACTATTATCTAAATCAGCTTGCCGGCCAGTCCGAGGATTACATCCGCGTCTATCTCGGGAATGAGTACGGCTTCGCGATCGACGGAAAGCCCGTCTATCCTGAGTTTAGCGATAGCGTTCACACCGCACCGGAAGCGTTCCCGCCGGTCCCTAACCTTCCATTGTATATCGGCGTCGACTTCGGCTTGACGCCCGCCGCCACCGTGGCGCAGCGGACGGCAACCGGCCAGTGGCGCGTGCTGTGCGAGCTAGTCGCGACGGATATGGGCGCCGTCAGGTTCTCGCGGGATCTGAAGGCGATGATGGACGCTTGGTTTCCCGAGTTTCAGCGCCTCGAGTGTTTCGGCGACCCGGCCGGCGACCAGCGCGCGCAGACCGACGAAAGCACCGCCCTTTCGATCATGCGGAAAGAGACAGGCTGGGCCTGGCGCGCAGCTCCCACGAATGACTTCACGACACGGCGCGAGGCCGTTGCCGGCGCGCTCTCGCGACTTGTCGACGGCAAGCCGGGCCTGCTGATCAGCCCAGCCGCCAAGGTTCTGCGCAAGGGCATGGCCGGCGCGTACCAGTTTCGCCGCGTCAAGGTGGCGGGCGAGCGGTACGCCGACAAGCCGGAAAAAGGCTTTCATTCGCACGTCTGCGAAGCCCTGCAATATCTCATGCTCGGCGCCGGCGAGGGCCGCGCCCTGACGCGCCGAAGCCATATCCCCGCAGCGCACCGGCCGCAGTTCGCCAATCATCGGCCGCCTCAAGATCCGAGGTACCGCTGATGTGGCCTGATATCCGCCCGTGGTTCAAAAAGCGGCGCACCGCCGAGCCTTTGTCGGCCGAGATCCCGGTGCCCGAGCCCGAACCGACAGCGCCGCCGCGGCAGCCGACGCCCGAAGAATTCGCCAACGGCTGGGAAGACCCGCAAGAGCTGGCCGACTACCTGGCCGAGCGGGAAAAGGCGCATCTCGAATTCGTCGGCGCCCGTATGCAGGACCGCCTGCACGGCAAACGCCGAGCCGATCGCGCGAACAGTGCATTCGCAAATTCCCGATGGAACCGCGGCGGCATGCGCTGGGCCGTCAGACCTCACAACTGGAAAGGAAGACGAAAATGGTAAAATCCGCAGCTATTTCGCAAGTCGACGGTGACGACGATTTCGGCGATTCCGAAGTCGTGAAGCAATTGCAGTGTAACCCCGACGCGCTTTACTTGGCGTCCGACTCAGCAGCCTTTCCGGCCGTGTATAATTATTATACGGAACACGATCTCGCGGCTGTGATCGCACCGGGATATTTCGATCCGGCGCGGTCGAATCTCCGACCGTTCGACATGATCACGGCGATTTCGAACGTCGACAAACGGATGAAAGACCCAACGAACTGCACGATCGCGACGTTGATCACGTTCGAGGTACCGTCGGCAAAACATTTGCCGGTCGTGATGGGCCTGGTCAACCGCTTTAAGCCGACGAAGGTCGATAGCCGGACGCACGACGATGGCTAACTACCTCTATTGCCACGTTTTTCGCGATGCGGCAGCGGCGAATAAGGGCTCGCTGGAACAGGCGATAAAGGTCGAGATCACGTCACCGGCGCAACTATCGGAAGCCGTCGACCAGGCCGGCACGACGCCCGTAAAATTCGTGCGGTTTTGGTCCGATGCGGACTGTTTTGTCGCCTGGGGCTCGAGCCCGGAAGCGACGACGACAGACATTCCGATCGGCGGCGGCCACGGGCCGGAGAGTTTCGAGATCCCGGCCAGCTACAAGATTAGCGTGTTGGCTAAGACGTGACAGCGGTCACTTGCAACCGCGCGTCGAAGCGCGCAAGATAACCACACCCGCGGGCCGTATCCGCGGGCGGCCCGGCAGGACGCTGCTAACGCCCCGCCGGACCTGACCACAACCACAACCGGGTTAGCGGTGTGGCAATGGCTACAATCTCAATATCGCATTTGAGGCGGGCATCCAAGCCGCTGACCCGGTTCCTTTCGCATGAGGGGAGCCGAAAATGCCGATTCCAGAAATCGGGTTACCGGGCCTTGCCGTCGCTGTCGTCTTGATGTGCGCGCTGACGGGCCGGCGAGAAGTTGCTGCGACGGCCGATCCATCCATTCATGGCCTGCCGGTCCGGCCGGTCGCCATGATGGCCGGCGGCAGCTGTTCCATCAGCACGGCGGCCGAGCGGCTGCACCAGACGGCGACATTCATCCTGCGCGCTGTGAACGGCCTGGCCGCTGGCGCCGTCGACTGTGACGATGAAGAAGTTTGGCGCCAGATCCGCGACCTTCAGGATGTAGCAGCGACGGCCAAGCGACGAGCCGATGAACTGCTGTTTCGCGAGTTGCGGCGATGACCGCCATGCTCCTGATGCTGGCCGCCGTCGCGGGCGTCATCTATCTGCGGATTCGGACTGACAGGGCGCGCAACCGCCAAGCCCGCCTTCGTTGAGGTATTCACGGGCGTTAAGCAGCCTCTTTCCGCCCGTGTCGCCGGGTGCGCACCGATAACTCCCCGCGTGCCCGGTCACTTGCCCCGCCGCTCACCCCGGCGGGGCCTTTTCTCGGCGTTTTGCGTTCTGCACGATTAGCTTGGTCATCTCACCTAGCCAATTTTCCAGTTCGTTCGCGCTGTCGAATTCGCCAACCATGGTCGGCTCTATTGGCCGCGGCGTGCCAGCAGCGTCTGTGCGGCTTGCCACTCCCGTTTCCTTGTTTCTCTTGAAATATTTGCCATTGTCCCTGCGCCGGAGAAGCAGCACCGCTGCCGCGCGGTCCTCCGGCAGTTCATCGTCTGCAGCGCTGAATTTGGCGATGAAGTCGCACAGGTTTTCGCGATGCGAGTCCGAAAATGGAACTTCGTTCATTGCGGTCTTAGCCTCCCAGTGATTTTTCCCAACTGTGCCTCTACTGTGCCTCTGCGCTGATTTTTGACCTCGAAATGACTTCCAGAAAGTTCCGTAAGTTATTGTTTTAATTTGGTGAGCCCGACAGGATTCGAACCTGTGACCTACTGATTAAAAGTCAGTTGCTCTACCAACTGAGCTACGGGCCCGACCGTGGCGTGCGCCCTGGAACGGGTCGGGGCGCGGATCGGAGGCCGGGGGCCGCCTGCCCGGATGTCCCCCTGGTGCGGGGCGGGCGCTGGCGGGGAGGGGCGGAAGCGCCCGGTCCGGCTGCGGCGGAACATAGGGGCGGCATCCGCCCCGGTCAACCGTGCTGTCCCGGCCGCATGGGCCCGCGAGCCGTCGCCTCGAAGACCGCCGGGAGCATCGCCGCCGCAGGGCCGGCGTCCTGTGCCGGGCCGCGATCCGGGCCGCGGTTGCGGCGTCAGGCCGGACTGGGCCCGTCCTCCGAATAATCCCGCTTGATCCGCGCGTTATTCCTGCTGCGCCGGCCGGCGGCTTCTCTATATGATGATTTCATGGCAGCGCCGCCGGCGGCCCCGGCCGCGCCGCCGCGGCGGAGAGGGACGCATGAACGGCAAGGCGGACGGCAGGACGGACGGCAATACGGGCGGCACCTGGGACTATGATTCCACGATCCTGGCGCTGCACGAGCCCGGCCTCGCCGACGACTGTTTCCGCCTCGCGCCGCGCTACGATCCGCCCGCGCTCTGCGCCGAGATGGCGCGCCTCGTCTATTGCGCCGACCTCGACCGGGTGACCACGGCGCTGCGCCGCGCCGGCTTCGCCAGCCCGTCCTGGTTCCGCGCCGCCGGCACCGACGCCTTCCTCGCCCAGAGCCGGGACCAGGCCGTGCTCGCCTTCCGCGGCACCGAGGGGCCGAAGCTGCAGCGCCTGGTCGACCCGGCGCGTATGCAGCGGCTGTTCCAGCAGAGCGGGCTCGACTGGCAGGAGACGCTGCGCCGCCTGTTCGCGGGCAGCCTGCCGGACCTGAACGAGGCGATGGACCGAGTGCTGCTCGAATGCCAGGACCTGTTCACCGATCTCGACGCCCTGCCGCAGGCCTGGCCCGGCGGCGGCAAGGTGCATCGCGGCTTCGTGCGCGCGCTCGACCGGGTGTGGCGGCAGATCGAGAGCCAGCTCGACGGGCTCGACATGCCGGTGCTTTACACCGGGCACAGCCTGGGCGCCGCGCTGGCGACGCTCGCGGCCAGCCGCCGGCCGCCGGAGACGCTCTACACCTTCGGCTCGCCCCGCGTCGGCGACAAGGATTTCGCCGCGACGCTGGCCAGGACCGTGGTCTACCGCTACGTCAACTGCTGCGACGCGGTCGCGCGCCTGCCGCCCGCCGTCTACCAGCCGGTCGGCACGCTGCGCTATATCGATTCCAACGGCCGCGTGACCGACAGGGAGGAGGACGAGGCGGCGCGGCTACGGGCGCGCAGCGCGCATTACGAGAAGACGCTCGGCCAGTGGGACAAGGTGTGGGTCCGCGACCTCGTCGACCACGCGCCCATCAACTACGTGAAGGCGCTGCTCGCCGCGCAATAGCCGGCGCGGCCGGAGCCGGCCCATCAGCCGCCGCGCGGCGCCCAGCCAGCGGGGGTGCAGACGAGGCTGCCCACCACGGCGCCGACCGGATAGGCATGGCCGTTCCACAGGCAGCTGCCATAGGCCGCACCGGCGCCCGACAGGAGGGCGATGCAAACCGCCGCGATCATCGTCATCCGTTTCATTTCGTCCCCGTTTCCAGTGCGGGCTGGTACCCGGCGATACCCGGCAGGAGCAGCCCGTTCTCCGGCTCCGCCGACGGCGTGTTCCCGAACAGCTCCGCCCACCTGCTTCCACTGATCCGCACGGTATTCGGCTTCACGAAGGCGCCGTCGCAGGCGAAGCTGCGATCCGCCATCACGCTGACCTGGAACTGCGGGTTTTTCTTGTTCAGCAGCTGGATATAGGAATCCCGGTAATCGGCGTCGGCGCAGACCGCGGCCTCGTTCGCGGCGACGGTGGCGCTGCGGGCAACCAGGACCGTGACCGCCGGCGGATTGAAAATGCCCTTCATCCGGCGCGCATAGCTGCGTAGGCGCTGGGCCACCGGAAGATCGCGCTTAAGGTTGAGGATGTCGTCGGCGGTCGGCGCTTCCGTGATGTCGCGGAAGGAATGCGCCTCGCGCTCGAACGGTCCCTGAAAGCTGGCGAGCATGTCACGCAATCCGCGGGAGAAGTCGCTGGACGCGTCTTCCTGCCGGATCCGGTTCACCAGGTCGCCGTCGATCGGATAGATGTCCTTCAGCTTGCTCAGGATCGACATCGTTATCCGGATATTCGCCTTGTCCTCGAACAGCTTCTCGATCAGGGCGCGGGGCCCGTCCGCGGATTCGAGATCGATCGTCATGGTGTCGCCGCCGCGCTGCAGCGTGACCTTGCCCTTTCCGCCGCCGAAGACGGTAAGCCCGACGACCACGAGGCAGGCGAACAGCACTGCGATGTTCAGGAGGGCGATCAGCTGCTTCGAATCTATATGAAAGTGATGCCCTAATTTACCGGCCGAATTTAAGAACATTTTCCACAATAATTTAAATAATGGGAAATAAAATCTACACGCAACGATTTAACATCTAAATAAAACACAAGTCAACGACAAGAGTATTGCTTGTGCGGATTCCGCCTATGTTTGGCGAATCCGATCAGGCCCGTTGCGCCGCGCGCAGCATGTCGTCGCGCTCGGCGTACCACAGGTCGGCATAGCCGCAGCCGCGGTAGTCGTCGAAATAGGGCCCGCCGGTCGTGTAGTGCAGGTTGGATATCTCGGCTGCCGGCAGCTGGGGATCGTAATCCACCAGGTGGTTCCAGCGGTGCGGGATCGCGCCGATCAGCGCCTCGTCCGCGAGCCAGTGGAAGCGGTGCAGCGCCAGCCCGCTCGCCGTGTTGACGGTCTCGGGCGTGAGCGCGGCGCATTTCGCGCCGTTCATCAGCATGACGCTCGACCAGTTCTTCTTCTCGTAGCGAGTCTGGGCCTGGCCGAGAAACTTCCGGTCCTGCTCGGGCACGTGGTCGTGATGCACGCACATCACGGCATAGCGAGGGTCGCGCAGGTCCCACAGCGAAGCGATGTCGTCGAGCACCAGCATGTCGCAGTCCATGAAGATCGCCCAGCCTTCGAAGCCGCAGAGATAGGGCACGAGGAAGCGCGAGAAGGAGAAGTCGGTCGACTGCAGCGAATGCCGCTCGCGCCACATCAGCGGGCCGAGCTGGGACAGCATGAGCGGCGCGATGGCGACCGGCCGGCTGGCGCGCCGGTTGATCGAATGCGCCAGCACGCTGAAGGCCACGGCCTCGCGCGGATCGTAGCCGACGAAGACCCGGATGATGTCCTGCGTCATGCGGTTTCCCTTGGAAACGGGCTTTACGAATACACGCTCGACCGGGGCGCGACAAGGAAGCGGGGATCTTGGCCGTTACCCCCCACCCAACCCTCCCCCAGGCGGCCGGTGTCGACCGGCCGCCACATTCGGAAGAGCGGCGCGCGGCGACACGCGCGCCGCAAGGGGGGAGGGCTTTATCCAATTGCCTTGATCAAGTCCTCCCCCCTTGTGGGGGAGGATTTAGGTGGGGGGTAGCCGCGTCCCGAAACCGCGCCAGCTCGGCCGCCACGCGCGCGATCACGTCGGGCCATTGCCGCGCCTCGGTCTGGCGGAACAGCCGCATCGCCGGGTACCAGGGCGTGTCGCCGCGCGCCCGCTGGTAGCGCCAGTCCGCCACGTAGGGCAGCATCGTCCACACGGTCTTGCCGAGCGCGCCGGCCATGTGGACCGTCGTGTTGGTGATCGAGACGACGATGTCCATCGCGTCGACCTGCGCGGCGAACTGCTCGAGGCTCGCCATCTGGTCGATGGCCGGGTCGGTATGGATATCGACGCCGAGGCGGTCCCGCACCTGGCCAATCTCCGCCGCGTTGTCGCCATACTGCAGCGACACGAAGCGCAGCCCGGGCAGGCGCAGGATCGGGTCCCACAGCGCCAGCGGCGCGTTGCGCTCCGGCCGCTTCAGGTTGCCGCTGGCCCAGGCGATGCCGACGATCAGGGCCGTCGCCGAGCGCCCGGTAGCGGGCGCGGCAGGCCGCCGAAAGCGCCGGCTGCGCCTGGAGATACGGCGCCTTCGGCGCCGGCGCGCGGGCGAGGTCGAGGCCGAGCCGGCGCGGCAGCTCGCTGAACGGCGCCTGCAGGTCGATGTCCGGCCGCAGCAGGCGCGCGGCCGGCGGGTCGGTCCGCGCGACCACCTCATGGACGGGGAAAGCCCGCCGGAACATGTCGGCCAGGCGGCGGTCGCATTCGATCACGAGCCCCGCGCCACGGGCGGCCAGCGCCGCGAACTGGCTCGCGAACAGGATCTCGTCGCCCGCGCCTTCGTCGGCCCAGGCGAGGATGGTGCGCCCCGCCGGCGCTTCGTCCGTCCAGCGCGGCTGCGGAAAGGGGCGGGGCGCCAGGCCCGCGCGCCGCCAGTGCCAGTCGTATTCGCGCCATCCCTCGTCGTAGCGCCCGGTCGTGAGCAGCAGCGCCGCCAGGTTCACATGGCCGATCGCGTAATCGGGGTCGAGCGCGACCGCCTGGCGATAGGCGGCTTCCGCCAGGGCGCTCTCGCCCAGCTCTTCGAGCATGTTGCCGTAGCGGGTGTGAAGGTCGCACGTCCCCGGCGCCCGCTCGATCGCGCGGCGCAAGATCTCGGCCGCCTCGGCGATCCGGCCCTGGCCCTGCAGCGCACTTGCCATGGCCTTGTGCGCCTCGGCGGAGTCCGGCGCCCGGTCGAGCGCCGCCTCCGCCGCGCGCGCCGCCGCGTCGTAGTCCAGCGCCATCGCCAGCGCGTTCGACAGGCCGATATAGCCGTCCGCGCGATCCGGCCCGAGCGCGATCGCCCGGCGGAACCGCTCGGCGGCTTCGGCGAGATCGCCCAGCCTGGCGAGCGCCAGGCCGAGATTGTAATGCGCGTCGGCGAAATCGGGCTCGAGCCGGATCGCCGCGCGATAGGATTCGGCGGCCTCCGCATCCGCGCCTTTCCGGCGCAGCGCGTTGGCGAGATTGTAATGCGTGTCGGTGTGGGCGCGGTCGCGCAGGATGCCCTGGCGAAAGGCGGCGATGGCGTCGTCGAGGTCGCCGGCCGTCTCGCAGGCGACGCCGAGCAGGGTGCAGGGCGCCGCGTCGCGCGGCATGGCCTTGACGGCGAAATCGAGCGGCGCGATGGCGTCGCGGGCGCGCCCGGTCCGCAGCAGGACGACGCCCAGCAGATGGGAAACCTCGGGCAGCCCCGGCGCGTCCCGCTCGAGGGCGCGCAGCACCCGTTCGGCCGCGCCGTCGCCCGCCTGGAACAGCGTCACCGCCCGCTGGAAGCGCTGCTGGATCGCCGGCGGCGCGGCGGCGATGCCCGATCCGCCGCCGCCCTTGCGGGCGGCCTTCTTCGCCAGTCGCCTGTCGCGCCGGTTCATCGCGCTCGATGCCGCCTCGTGCCGCTTGCTGCCATGGCCGGCTACGGTGGGAGAGGGGGCCATGACCTGTCAAGAGACCGGCCGCATCGTGTCGAGCCCTGTCGGCGCCCGAAAATGCGTCTTCTCGTAGATGACGGTGACTTGGCTTGGGCCGGGGGCGTGACGGGTTTAAGAATGAAACGCGGAACGCGCGCCCGGCTAGCTGCCGCGGAACTGCTCGATCATGTCCTCGAGCTTCTCGACGTCGACAATCACCAGCTTGTCGTCCTCGCGCTTGACGAGGTTGATGCGCGACAGGTCGCCGAGGACGCGGGCAACGGTCTCGCGCGTGGTCGAGACGCGGCTCGCGATGTCGCCGTGGATCGGGATCGGCTGAATGGACGCGGTGTTGTCGTCGCGGATGCCGGGCTTGGCGAGGCGCAGCAGTTCTGCGTAGACGCGGTTGTTGGCGCCCAAGGTGCTGAGATCCATGATGCGCTCGGTCGAGGCGCGGATGATATGCGCCATGTGCACCATGATGCGCCTCGCGACCTCGGGATGCTCCAGCAACAGCTCGCGAAAGGTCTCGTGGGTGAGGGACGCGACGGTCGTCGATTCGATCGCGACCACGTTGGCCGAGCGAGGCTGGCTGTCGAGCGCGGCAAGCTCGCCGAAATGGCTGCCAGCGACCAGGTCGTCGAAGGTCACTTCGCGCCCGGACAGCGAATAGTTCACGATGCGGACCTTGCCCGAGACGATGAAATAGACCTCGCGGCTTTCCGCCTGGCGGTCGATGATCAGCTCCTGCCTGCCGAATCGCTTCCAGCTGCAACGCTTTTCCAGCTTGGCGATGTCCTCGGCGCCGAGATCCGAAAAGATCCCGACATTGGCGAGCGATTCGGTCGTAGCCGTACCCACCACTGATGCCCCTTGTTTTGGCGACCGCGGTATCTTCCTACCCGCAGTCCGAACCTCACTGCTAACACGAATATACTTAATTCTACCTTAAGAAAAGATGTCGTGTGTTAAAGGCCTTAGCTCAAGGCGGCGCGCCGTTCGAGGGCTGCGCTCTCGACCCTGAGGCGCCAGGCCAGAACCGCCAGATTCGCAGCGGAAAAAGCCAGGGCGATCTGCCATGCGCCGAAGGCGAGCGGCAGCAGGGCCACCTCCAGCACGACCACGACATAGTTCGGATGCCTGCACCAGCGGTAGGGGCCGCGCCGGACCAGCGGCGTCGACGGCATGTCGATCACCCGCGTCGTCCAGTAGCGCCCGAGCGTCGCGATCACCCAGACGCGCCCGGCCTGCACGACCAGATAGGCCGCGATCACCGGCCAGTAGACCGGCGCACCGGCGGGAATGAGGAAGAAGATCGCGGCGACCCAGCCGACATGGACGGCGATCAGCACCGGGTAGTGTCCGGCGCCGATCTCCCGACCGCCTTCCGCCAGCAGCCGCCGGCCGTTACGGCGCGACAGCCAGAGCTCGCCCAAGCGCTGCAGCCCGACCAGCAGCGCCGCCCACTGCGCCGGCGTCACGCGATCCCGCCGGAAAGGTGCCGCGTGCCGCTCAAAGCCATCCGCGCTCTCTATAATACTGCTCGATCTTCGCCGCGATTTGCTTCGCCATCGTTCCGGCGAGCGCGTCGACGTTGTCCGCAAATTTCTCGCGCACGCCGCTGAACACGCCGCTCAGGATGGTCGAGGTGACGACATGGCCCGCAAGGCCGCCGACGCCGATCATCTCCGCCATTCCCGGCATGCGGCCGCTCTTGGTGTCGGCGCGCATCGTCTCCAGCAGGTCGGCGCGGCCGTGCAGCGATTCATAGAGCTGCACGCGCGCCTCGACCGAGCTTCGCCCCGCGCCGAGGCCGATGATGACCCGCGATGTCGGATTGCCCTCGTCGATCGAGAGCAGCTGTCCCTTGACCTGCAGTGGCCGGATGCCGGGCTCGACCACATTCGCCGCGCGCACCGCGGGCAGGCCCTTGTCGCGCAGCTGCTGGACCAGCTTCTCCGCCAGCGCGTCGGCGACCGAATGCCCGACCGCCTTTTCCTGCTCGGTGCGCGGCTCCTTGTCCACCAGCGCCTTCACGTCGGCGATCAGGCCATGCGAGAGCTTCACCTCGTCCGGTGACGCGGCGAAGTTGAAGACGATCAGTTGATCGGGCTTGGGAAGCTTCGCCGCCTTCCACTTCACGTCGTCGGTGGTCGTGATGTCGGTCGACGAACAGGCAACAAGCATAAGCGCGGCCAGGCAGCCGAAGGACGTGCGCCATGCTGCGGCTGCGTGCGGTGCCTCGATAGCGCGTGGATTGATTGAACATGACTCCCCCCTGATCGGTTCTCCACCCGAGTTTATCGACCCAATGCGTAAGGGGATAGGCGCAAGCGGGCCGTGGCGATGAATGAGCGGCCGCGCCGGCATCAGGCCGCGCATTCCATCATGAGGAACCCCGCGGTGAAGCCGGGGCCGAGCGCGCCGGCGAAGAGGCGGCCCGGTGACGCCGGCCGCAAGCGCCCGTTCAAGCACGAACAGCAGGGTCGCCGCCGACATGTTGCCGAAATCGCGCAGCACGCCGCGCGCATGGCAGAGCGCGCCCCGCGGCAGCTCCAGCCCGTCTTCCAGGGCGTCGAGCACCTTCATGCCGCCGGGATGGAAAAGCCAGCGGTCCACCTCGCGCGCCGTGAGACCGCGGCCGCCGAGGAACGCGTCGATCCGCGGCCTGAGGTCGTTGCGCACGAGGGTCGGGATATCGCGGCTGAACAGCACGCCGAGCCCGTCCTCCTCGATATGCCAGCCCATGACGTCGAGCGAGTTGGGCCAGGTATATTCGCCCCAATGCCGCAGCGCCGGCCCGTGGCCGCCGCAGGCGATGAGCGCACCCGCCGCGCCGTCGCCGAACAGCGCGGACGCGATGATGTTGCTTTTCGACTGGTCGCCCGGCCGGAAGGTGAGGCAGCACAGCTCGACCACCAGGAACAGCCAGGTCTCGCCGGGCTCGGCCTTGGCCATCGCCGCGGTGCGCGCCAGCCCGAGCACGCCGCCGGCGCAGCCGAGACCGAAGATCGGCAGGCGCTTGACGTCGCGGCGGAAAGGCAGGCGCTCCATCAGCAGCGCGTCCAGGCTGGGCGTGGCGACCCCGGTGGTCGAGGCGACGACGATCCCATCCACGTCGGCCGGCCGGAACCCCGCCTGTGCCGAGGCATCGCGCGCCGCCGCCTCGAGCAGCGCCAGCGCGCCCTCCTTGTAAGCGCGGGTGCTTTCGCGCCAGCCTTTCGGCTGGCCGAGCCATTCGATCGGCATGCAGGAATAGCGGGTGTCGATGCCGGCATTGGCGTAGACCGGCATCAGCCGCTCGAAATCCGCGCCGCGCCCGGCGAAGACGAAGCTGCTGAAATCCGCGGCTTCCGCCTGGGTAATGCGATGCGCCGGCACGGCCGTCGCGAGCGAGAGCAGCCTGGGTGGGTCGGAGGGGGTCGTCATCACGCCACGCTTGGTCGAGCCGGTCTCTGCCGGCACCAGAAATAATGACGTAAGCCAAGGGATTGCCAAGCGCCCGAGCGTCACGTTTGCGTCATCGAAGGCTGGGCGCACGGGACAACCGGCGCCGTTAAATACCTGTTAACGCTTTTCCGCGATGACCTATTTGTATTTGCAATCCGGCACTTCGATCACATATTAGCCCGGTCGACGAAGCTGGATTTGCCCAAACAAGGTATCTTTTGTCACGCCGATGACCGATCCACAGCACGACCCGGCGCACGATCCGCACGAATCCGCGCCAAAACGACGTATCGGATTCTGGAACCGGCTCCGGGCCTATTTCCTGGCGGGCATTCTCGTCACGTCGCCGATCGTCATCACGCTGGCGCTTGCCTACTGGCTCGTAAACTTCGTCGACAGTCACGTTGTTCCGCTGATTCCGGTGCAGTGGAATCCGGATACCTATCTTCGCGACTATTTCGGCTTCAAGATCAGCATCCCCGGCCTCGGGCTGCTGGTGCTGATCATCGTGATCACGCTGATCGGCTGGGTCACCGCCGGCTATCTCGGCCGCATCTTCGTCCGTATCGGCGAGAACATCGTCGCCCGCATGCCGATCATCCGCGGCATCTACGGCGCGGTGAAACAGATCATCGAGACGATCTTCCGCAACCAGTCACAGGCCTTCCGGAGGGCGGTGCTGGTCGAATACCCGCGCCGCGGCCTCTGGACCATCGCCTTCGTCACCGGCAGGTCCGAGGGCGAGGTGAAGAACCTGATCAAGGAAGAGCTGGTCAACATCTACGTGCCGACGACGCCGAACCCGACCTCGGGCTTCCTCCTGTTCGTGCCGCGCGAGGACGTCATCTACCTCAACATGTCGGTGGAGGAGGCGTTCAAGCTGGTGATCTCCGGCGGGCTCGTCGCGCCGCCCGACCGCCGGCCCGAGGCGCAGCAGAAGGTCCCGACGGCGTCGTCGCGGACCATGGAGACGCAGGGCAGCGACACCCATGCCTCCGCGAAGGTCGCTAGCCTGATCGAAGATTGATCACGGCGCTGTCGCGCTCGAACAGGTAAAGCATCACCCTGAGCGCCTTGCCGCGCTCGCTCCAGAGCTCGGGATCGCGCGACAGGATCAGCTTCACGTCGTCGCGCGCGACGGCGAGCAGATCGCCATGGACCGACAGGTCGGCGAGGCGGAACACCGGCATGCCGCTCTGCCGCGTGCCCAGGATCTCGCCGCCGCCGCGCAGGCGAAGATCCTCCTCGGCGATGCGGAAGCCGTCGTCGCTCTCGCGCAGGATCTGCAGCCGGGCCTTGGCCGTCTCGGTCAGCGGCGGCGCGTAGAGCAGGAGGCAGGAGGAGGGCCGGTCGCCGCGTCCGATCCGCCCGCGCAGCTGATGCAGCTGGGCGAGACCGAAGCGCTCGGCATGCTCGATCACCATGATCGTCGCGTCCGGGCACGTCGACGCCGACCTCGATCACCGTGGTCGCCACCAGGATGCGCGCCGAGCCGGTGGCGAAATGCTCCATCGCCGCGTCCTTCTCGCCGCCCTTCATGCGGCCGTGCACCAGCGCGACGATGTCGCCGAAGCGCTGCCGAAGGTCGGCGTAGCGCGCTTCCGCGTCGGCGAGGTCGCTGACCTCCGACTCCTCGACCAGCGGGCAGACCCAGAAGATCTTGGCGCCGGCGCCAAGCGCGCGGCGGATCGCGGCAATGACCTCCTCGATGCGCCCGACCGGAAGCGTGCGGGTGTCGACCGGCTTGCGGCCCGCCGGCTTCTCGGTCAGGCGGGACGACTCCATGTCGCCGAACGTGGTCAGCAGCAGCGTGCGCGGAATCGGCGTCGCCGTCATGACCAGCGTGTCGACGCCGCGCCCCTTGGCGGTGAGCGTCAGGCGCTGGTGCACGCCGAAGCGGTGCTGCTCGTCGATCACCGCCAGCATCAGGTCCTTGAATTCCACGTCCTTCTGGAACAGCGCGTGGGTGCCGACGACGATCGCGACCGTGCCGTCCGCGAGGCCCGCGAGCACCGCCTTGCGGGCCGCGCCCTTGTCGCGGCCGGTCAGGATGGCGATGCGCAGCCCGGCCGCCTTGGCGAGCGGCTCGATGGTCGCGAAATGCTGGCGCGCCAGGATCTCGGTCGGCGCCATCAGCGCCGCCTGGCCGCCGCATTCGACCGCCTTCAGCATGGCGAACAGCGCGACCACCGTCTTGCCGCTGCCGACATCGCCCTGCAGCAGGCGCAGCATGCGCCCGCTGTCCGCCATGTCCTCGTCGATCTCGCCGAGCGCCTGGTGCTGCGAGCCGGTCAGGCGGAAGGGCAGCGCCGCCGCCACCTTGTCCTGCAGCCGGCCGTCGCCGCGTGATCGAGCGCCCCGGCAGCTTCTTCATGCGCGCCCGCACCAGGCCGAGCGCGAGCTGGTTGGCGAGCAGCTCATCATAGGCGAGGCGGGCGCGATGGGGATGCGTCGGCTCCAGGTCCTTGCGGCTGTTCGGGGCGTGCGCGGCCGCGAGCGCGTCGCGCCAGGCGGCCCAGCCGCGCTTCTTCAGGAAGGCCGGGTCCTGCCACTCGGCCAGCACCGGCGTGCGGTCGAGCGCCTCGCGCACCGCCTTGCCGAGCGTCTTCAGCGTCAGCCCGGCGGTCAGGCCGTAGACCGGCTCGATCTTCGGCATCGCGTCGGCTTCCGCCTGGGTCAGGATGTAATCCGGGTGCGTCATCTGCTTCTCGCCCTGCCAGTCCTCGACGATGCCGCTGACGATCCGGCGCTGTCCCTCGGGCAGCGCGCGCAGGAGATAGTCGGCGTGGGCGTGGAAGAAGATGAGCGTGAGGAAGCCGGTCGCATCCGAGCAGCGGACCCGGTAGGGGCGGCGCCCCTGGCCCGGCATGTGGCGGTCGACGGTCACCGTGAGGGTGACGATGCTGCCGGTCGGCGCGTCGCCGATCGCCGGCGCGAAACTGCGGTCGATCACGTCGCGCGGCAGGTGCCAGAGCAGGTGGACGACGGTCGGGCCCGCGACCTTCTCGACCAGCTTGGCGATGCGCGGACCGATACCCTTGAGTGACGTCACCGGGGCGAACAGCGGGTTGAGAATATCCGGGCGCAATGCGGGCTCGCGGCGTTGCCATGGGTCAAGCGGGTCAGGCGAATTTAAAGCAGTTTGCCCCGCGCGCCCACCGTCGAGCGGCCTCCTGGCCGACAATCAGCCGCCGGCGATCAACCCTTGATGATTTCCCGGCCCGTCTTGTCGAAGAACACCGTCAGGCACAGGATCATGTCCACATTCTTGCCGTCGCGCGCCATGGGCAGGCGCACGCGCTCGAGCTCGCGATACTGCTTGTACGGCCGCATCCTGGACTGGCTGCGCGACCAGCTCGGCGCGTGGGTCTCGACGATATCGACGAACACCTTCGGATCGAAGTTCGGCATGACCTCGTCAAACCAGTTTCCGGTGTTGTCCTCGCCGGCGTATTCGACGACGGCGGTACCGAGCAGGCGGAAGCGAAAACGCAGCGGGTCCCGGGCGACGTCGATCAGCCAGACGTTCGGCAACAGTTGGGGAATGTCGATCGGGTCGAGATGCTGCCGGCCCGGCAGAACGCCGTCCGCGGGATGGATCTTGCGCCAATAGTCGACGATCTGCCGGATTTTCGGATGACAGGTATCCGGAATCGGCAGGCTGTCTGCAGAGCGCCGTGAGTCTTCCTGCATCCGAATATCTGAGATTAGCTTTCGCCGCGGCAACACAGGCATTTACCAATCTAGTGCGATGCTGGGACCGCTTCAACGGCAACCGTCACACCCCAGGGGGGCCGTTAATCCTTCGGGCAGCCGATTTGAGGTCTGGTTAACAACCCCTCTATACTGGCTGGCGATCCGGGGGAGCAGGTTGCAGGCCGTGCTCGAATCCGACTTTTGGCGGCGCCGGCGCTTTGCACCTCTTCCACGACGGACCGTTGTCGTATGGCCCAATGCGGCCTCGTTACCGCATGCCCGCGGCGCAAATCCCAGGCCGCCCGCATGCATCGAACGGCACATGGGAGGAAATCAAAAGCGCGAGGAAACGACCATGAAGGACGGGCTACGATTCGTAGACTGCGATATGCATGTCATGGAGCCGGTGGACATATTCGAACGCTATCTGGATCCCCGATTTCGCGACCGCGTGGTGATGCCGGTGGGCGCCGACGGCCGGCCGAAGCGCGGCATGATCATCATCGACGACCAGCCGACCTCGTTCGATCACGAGATGCAGCAATACCGGAAGCGCCCGGCCGTCAGCAAGAAGAAGACCGAATCGACGCAGCCGCTGTCCGGGTCGCGCATGGCCGAAAGCGGCCGGCTCAACTTCGCCATCGAGCGCAACTACGACCCGGAAGCGCAGCTCATGGGCATGGAGCTGGAAGGGGTCGACATCGCGGTCCTGTTCCCGACCATGGGGCTCAGCCTGATCGCGCGCGACGGCATGGACCCGCGGCTGTCGCTGGCGCTGTGCGAGGCCTACAACAACTGGATCCACGATTTCTGCCAGCACAGCCCCGACCAGCTGAAATTCGCGGCGATGCTGCCGCTGCACGACGTGAACCTGGCCTGCGCGGAGCTGGTGCGCTGCGTCACCGAGCTCGGCGCCGTGGGCTCCTTCGTCCGGCCCAACCGCATCAACGGGCATTTCTGGCATTCCAACTACTGGAACCCGCTGCTCGCGCTGCACGAGGAGCTCGGCGTCACGGTGGGCTTCCACGAGGGCACCGGCGCGCCCTATTCGCACATGAACGTGCTCTACGGCGAGAACCGCTTCTACCGCCACGTCGCCAGCCATTGGATCGAGATGCAGCAGGCGCTGATCGCCATGATCATCGGCGGCGTGTTCGAGTTCTATCCCAAACTCCGCGTCGGCTATCTCGAGGCGCAGAACTCCTGGGTGCCGGGGATTCTCTCGCGCATCGAATGGGACTATCCGCAGTACCGCGATTCGCACGCGCCCTATCTCAGGCTCACGCCGAAGGAATATTTCCAGCGCAACTGCTGGGCGGCGGTCGAGGGCAGCGAGCCGGAGATCGAGGCGACGGCAAGCCTGATCGGCGCCGAGCGCATGTGCATCTCGTCGGATTATCCGCATTTCGATTCGAATTTCCCGAACGTGGCGAACAATCTGATGAAGAACGTCTCGCGCGAGACCGCGGCGAAGATCTTCATGGGCGGGGCAGGGCTCTACGGCTTCGGCGAGGAGCATTTTGCCAAGGCCGCGCGCGCCGCGAAGAAGACTAGGGCCGCCGCCGCGGACTGACGGCGCGAAGAGGGGAAACGGGCTCCGGCCGCCGGCTGTCCTGCGCCGAGGGACGCCGCGGCCGGATGGTGCGCGCGGAAATGCGATTTTTCCGTCGTGCGCCTGCGGCGATCGGATTGGCCGATTGAAAGGCGAGACGTTGCCTGGAGCCGCAGCCCGTAGCCCCAGCGCGGTTGCGAATTCGTGCCGCCGGCCTGGTCGGCAACATCATGGAATGGTGCGACTTCGCGGTATGCAAATACTTCGCGTCCGTCATCGGTCATCTCTCGAGGTCGAAGTCATCCGTATGGCTCTAATGTTGTCCCGTCGGCTCTGACAGCGTTTAATTCGATGTTATCTGTCGTTGCCAAGCGGAGGCCCACATGCCGAATGCGCCGGACTCACTTGTCGGACGAAGCCTCGAGTGGACGGGCGTCCACTATTCTGAAAACGGCGATTTCACCGACATCTCGACTCATACGGTGAGCTACGAGACCGCGAACGCCTGTTACGTGACATCCGGTGGTAAGCTCGTCGGCGAGGCGCGCTACACCTACAAGAAGCTCGATGACCGAATGGGAATCTGCATCTACCGACCCAAGGAATATCAGGGGCGTTCCAATGTCGTCTTGAACGCGATGTTCGACTTCGAGGACATGAAGGACCGTGCCGTCATTGTCGCCGGCGGCGAGCCGTTTGCGATCGCCAACGGCGACATCCGCGAGGTCGAGACTCCACCGCGGCCCGGCCCGGGCTGACCGCGTCGCCATCTCAGCGCACGACGAGGACGGGCACCTTGCCGTAGGCGAGCACTTCGGCCGTCTGGCTGCCGAGCATCATGCGCGTGACGCCGCGCCGGCCGTGCGACGCCATGACGATGAGATCGCAGCCTTTCTCGGCCGCCGTCGCGATGATGCCCTCGGCAGGCCGGCTGTCAGGCACGTGCAATGTCTCGAACGTGACGCCCGCGGCCCCGGCGCTTTTCCCGCACGCCGCGAGAATCGCGTGCGCGGCGTTGCGGGCCATCGCTTCATAGGTCTCCATGGGATGCTGCACACCCTGTCCGGCCTCAGCGGCGATCTCGAAGGCGGACCACATTCCCGTAACCGTGACGAAAAGCACCGCGGCGCCGGTCGCCTTCGCGAGACCGATCCCGTGATCGACTGCCTTGCTGGCCAGGTCCGATCCGTCCGTGGCCACGAGAATCTTACGGTACATCGCGCTCTCCTATGAATGAAAAACCGGCCGGGGGAACCGCGAGGCGCCCGGCGCGGCGACGAACGGCACCGATCCGAGTGTGCGTCAAAATCGGGGCGGTGAAAAATCGGCCTTTTGGTCGCAGGGCGCCCTACCGCCCCTGCATCAGCCGCCAGACGCGCTCGGGCGTCGCGGGCCCGTCGAAGCCGTTGACGTCGAGCGGGGCGAGCGCGTCGCTGATGGCGTTGGCGACTGCCGGGTAGCCGGCAACCGCGCCGGACTCGCCGCAGCCTTTGACGCCGAGCGGGTTGGTGGTGCAGCGCACGCCCTGGAAATGCACCTCGAAGGCGGGCAGGTCGGCCGCGCGCGGCAGCGCGTAGTCCATGAAGGAACCGGCGAGGAGCTGGCCCGATCCCGGCTCGTAGACCGCATGCTCCAGCAGCGCCTGGCCGATGCCCTGGGCGATGGCGCCATGCACCTGGCCCTCTGCGACCATCGGGTTGATCACCGCGCCATAGTCGTCGACCGCGCCGTAGCGGACCACCGCGACGGCGCCGGTCTCCGGGTCGATCTCGACCTCCGCCACGTGACAGCCGTTCGGGTAGGTCATCGCCTTGCGCTCGTATTCCTGCGGCGTATCGAGGCCGGGCTCGCCGTCGTCGCCGGTAAAGCCGGTCTCGCGCGCGATGCGCGCAACCGCCAGCAGGTCGATGCCGCGGTCGGTGCCGGCGACGGTGAAGCGCCCGTCCGCGAACGCGATGTCGACGTCCGCCGCTTCCAGCGCGCCGGCGGCGACGCGCTTGCCCTTGGCGATGATCTTCTCGGACGCGAGATACATCGCCGTGCCGGCCATATAGGTCGCGCGCGAGCTGCCGTGACCGCCGCCCTTGGAGATCGCATCCGTGTCGCCCGCGCGGTAGTTCACCCGGTCGAACGGCACGCCGAGCAAGTCGGCGAGGATCTGCCGGAAGGTCGTCTCGTGCCCCTGGCCGATCGACTGCGTGCCCGTGGTCAGGGTCACGTCATCGTCGCCGAACCGGATCTCGACCTTTTCCTCAGGCATGCCGCCGGTCGCCTTGATGTGACAGGCGAATCCGATCCCGCGCAACAGGCCGCGGGCTTCCGAGTCGCGTTTGCGTTCGGCGAAGCGGTGCGCCAGCGCCCGCGCGGCGTCGAGGTTCGCCGGGAAGTCGCCGCTGTCGACCGGCGTCCCGGTCGGGCTCGTATACGGCATCGCCGCGGGCGGGATCAGGTTGCGCCGCCGCAGGTCGCCGCGGTCCAGCGTCATCTCGCGGGCGGCCGCGTCGATCAGGCGCTCCATGATGTTGACGGTCTCGGCGAAGCCGGGCCCGCGCGTGACGCCGATCGGCACCGTGTTGGTCACGACCGCGCCGATCGTCAGGTGCAGGGCGGGGATGCGGTAGACCGTGTTGGGCAGCGCGATGTACTGGCCGATCTGCACGCGCCCGGCCGAGCCGGAGAGATAGGCGCCGACATTGGCCCAGCTCCGGATGCGGAGCGCCAGGAAAGCGCCCTCGGCGTCGAGCGCCAGCGCCGCCGCGGCCCAATGGTCGCGCGCCTGGTGGTCGGAGACGAAGCCCGCGCTGCGGTCGTTGATCCATTTGACCGGCCGGCCCGTGCGCCGAGCCGCCCACAGCGTCAGCATATGCTCGACGTAGGAGAAGTTCTTGCTGCCGAAGCCGCCGCCGACATCCGGCGCGACGTAGCGCAGCCGGTCCTTGGCGATGCCGAGCGCGGCGGCGACGTTGTCGCGGCCCGCGTGCAGGCTCTGGCTCGAGACATGCAGCGTATAGCGTGCCGTCGCGGGGTCGTAGACGCCGATGGCGCCCCGCATCTCCATCGGGTTGGTGACGATACGGTGATTGAGCAGCGCGAGCTCCGTCACATGCGCCGCCGCCGCGAAGGCCCGGTCCGTCGCCGCCTTATCCCCGGTCGTCCATTCCATCACGGTATTGCGCGGAATCGCCTCGCTGAGCTGGACAGCATCAGCGGCCAGCGCCGCCTCTGCCGTCGTCACGGCGGGCAGGGGTTGGTAATCGACGCGGATCTTCTCCGCCGCGTCGCGCGCTTCGGCCGGCGTCCGCGCGACGACGAGCGCAACCGGCTGCCCCACATGACGCACCCGGTCCGTGGCCAAGGGCGGGTAGGGGATGAAGCGGAACGGCTCGCCCGTAAACCCGTTCACCCGCTCCGCCGGCGGCAGCGGCCCGATGCCGTCCGCCGCCTGCTCGTCGCGCGTCAGCACGGCCAGCACGCCGGGACTGGCCGCCGCCTCCGCGGCATCGACGGCGAGGAGATGCGCGTGCGCGTGCGGCGAGCGCAGGATGAAGGCGTGGACCATCCCCTCCAGCGCCATGTCGTCGACGTAGCAGCCCCGCCCGGTCAGGAGGCGCGCGTCTTCGATCCGTTTCCGGGACGAGCCGATCTCGCTGCTTCGCATGGATATGGTCCTGCCATTCGTTCTGCGGTTGAAAGCATTTCCTGCATTACGTTACACCATTCGCGGACGTCCGCTCCTGCCGCGCAAAGCCCGGGACAAGCCTCACCCCGGCGCTCCGAAGCCGGCAATCGGCGCCGGCGGATTTCGCGCCCGCCGCGCTGCCGTGGCACAATGTCCGACGAAACGCGGCGAAATGGCGATTTACCTGTGGGCGGCATCGGCCTATATGCTTGGCGTGGACGCCTTGATGATGCCGAACTCCAGAGAAACCCGCCAAATCCGCCTCAAGCGATTGAAATTTCGCAGCTGGCATCGAGGCACCCAGGAAATGGATCTGCTTCTGGGCCGGTTTGCCGACGCCCAGCTGGAGACACTCAGCGACCGTGAACTCGATCTCTACGAAGCCGTCCTCAATCAAGCCGACCAGGACCTCTATGCCTGGATCACGGGTGAGCGCCCATGGCCGACCTCTCTGACCAATCCGCTGACGGGACGGTTGACGTCCATGACGGCGAAGGCGTCGGGGGACGGCGCGGCGACCCGCTAGCGACGATCTGGCGGCGCCTGCGCGCGCCGGGACGCTACACCATCGCCGGCGCGCCCGAAGGCCACGACGCCCGCATCCTGGCGGCAGGCCTGCACGCGCTCGGCCGGCCGCTCATCCATGTCTGCCGCGACGACGCGCGGCTGTCGCGCCTGATCTCGGCGCTCGACTTCTTCGCCCCAGATATCCCGGTGCTGGCGCTGCCCGCCTGGGACTGCGTGCCTTACGACCGGGTCTCGCCGAATCCGGAGCTGGTGGCCCGCCGCCTGCACACGCTCACCGCGATAGCGGCCGGGCAGGCGGCGCCGATCCTGCTGCTGACCACGGTCAGCGCGATGCTGCAGCGGGTGCCGCCTGCCAAGGCCTTCCGCGGCGCGATGATCGAGATGAAGCCCGGTTCGACGGTGCCGCAAGCCGACCTGCTCGCCTTCTTCACCCGCAACGGCTACCGGCGCGCCGGCACCGTGCGCGAGCCGGGCGAATACGCCATCCGGGGCGGCATCATCGACATCTTTCCGCCCGGCGCGGAAGCGCCGCTCCGGCTCGACTTCTTCGGCGACGAGCTGGAGACGATCCGCAAATTCGACGCGGTGAGCCAGCGCACCATCGGCGAGGCGACGCATCTCCACCTCATCCCGGTCAGCGAGGTCGTGCTCGACGAGACGACGATCGCGAAATTCCGCGACCGCTACCGCGCGACCTTCGGCCCGGCCAATCCGAACGACGCTTTCTACGAGGCGATCAGCGCGGGCAACCGCCATCCCGGGCTCGAGCACTGGCTGCCGCTGTTCTGGGACGAGCTGGCGACCGTGTTCGACTACCTGCCGGACGCGGCGGTGACGCTCGACCACCAGGCCGAGGCGGCGGTCAACGCGCGGCTCGAGCTGATCCAGGACTACTACCAGGCGCGCGTCGAGATGCTGCCCGCGACCCAGCGCGACGCCAGTCGGGACGCCAGCCCGATCTATCAGCCGGTCGATCCGGCGACGCTGTTCCTCGACCGCAAGCAATGGCGCGGCGCCTTGGCGCGCCGGCTCGCCGTCGACCTGACGCCGTTCCAGATGCCGGATCACGATGACGGCTCCTTCGACGCGGGCGGCAAGGCGCCGCCCGACCTCTCGGCCGCGCGAACCCGGCCGGGCGGCAACCCGTTCGACGCGGTGCACGCTCTTGCCGAGCGCGAGACCGGGCGCCACCTGGTCATCGCCGCCCACAGCACGGGATCGCGCGACCGGCTGGCGCATCTCCTGGCGGAGCACGGCCTCACCGCGGCGCAGGTCGTGGCGCATTGGCCCGAGGTCCCCGACGTGGCGCCGGGCAGCACTTCGCTCGCGGTGATCGATCTCGACCACGGCTTCACCGCGCCGGACTGCGTCGTCATCAGCGAGCAGGACATCCTGGGCGAGCGGCTGGCGCGTCCGACCCGCAAGCGCCGCCGCGCCGACCAGTTCATCTCGGAAGTCTCCAGCCTCAGCACGGGCGACCTGGTCGTCCACATGGACCACGGCATCGGGCGCTACGAAGGGCTGGAGACGCTGACCGTCGGTGGCGCGCCGCATGACTGCCTGCGCCTGCTTTACGCCGGCGACGACCGGCTCTACGTGCCGGTCGAGAATATCGAGGTGCTGTCGCGCTACGGCTCGGAGGATGCCGCGGCCCAGCTCGACCGGCTCGGCGCGCAGGCCTGGCAAGCGCGCAAGGCGCGGGTCAAGGCGCGCATCCGCGAGATCGCCGACCAGCTTCTCAAGGTCGCGGCCGAGCGCGCGACGCGCCAGGGCGAGGCGATGCAAACCACGCCGGGCGCATTCGAGGAGTTCTGCGCGCGCTTCGCCTGGTCGGAGACCGAGGACCAGCAGCAGGCGATCGACGAAGTCATCGGCGATCTCGATTCCGGCCGGCCGATGGACCGCCTGGTCTGCGGCGACGTCGGCTTCGGCAAGACGGAGGTGGCGCTCCGCGCGGCCTTTGTCGCGGCGATGACCGGCGCGCAGGTCGCCCTCGTCGTGCCGACCACGCTGCTGGCGCATCAGCATTTCCTGACCTTCAAGGAGCGATTCGCCGGCCTGCCGCTCCGGATCGAGCAGATCTCGCGGCTGGTGCCCGCCGCCCGCGCGTCGGAAATCCGGAAGGGACTTACCGATGGCTCGGTCAATATCGTCATTGGCACGCATGCGCTGCTCGCCAAGTCGATCCAGTTCGCCCATCTCGGGCTTCTCATCGTCGACGAGGAGCAGCATTTCGGCGTCGCCCAGAAGGAGCGGCTGAAGCAGCTCAAGGCGAACGTCCACGTGCTGACGCTGACGGCGACGCCGATCCCCCGGACCCTGCAGATGGCGCTCGCCGGGGTGCGCGAGCTCAGCATCATCGCGACGCCGCCGATCGACCGGCTGGCGGTCCGCACCTTCGTGCTGCCCTACGATCCCGTCATCGTGCGCGAGGCGATCCGGCGCGAGATCTATCGCGGCGGGCAGATTTTCTATGTCTGTCCCCGGATCTCGGACCTGGAGCGCGTGCACGAGCGGCTGCAGAAGCTGGTGCCCGAGGCCAAGATCGCCGTCGCGCACGGCCAGATGCCGACCCAGTCCCTGGAAAAGGTGATCACCGACTTCACCGAAGGGCGCCACGAGATCCTGCTGTCGACCAACATCATCGAGGCCGGGCTCGACATCCCGCGCGCCAACACCATGATCGTGCACCGCGCCGACCGGTTCGGGCTGGCGCAGCTCTACCAGCTGCGCGGCCGGGTCGGGCGGTCGAAGACGCGGGCCTATGCCTATCTCACCCTCCCACCGGCGGGCGTGTCGTCGCCCGCCGATCTTCAGACGACGACGGCCGGACGTAACCGGCCGTCGGGCCAGGCGATCACGGAATCGGCGCAGAAGCGGCTCTCGGTCATGCAGGCGCTCGATACCCTGGGCGCGGGCTTCACGCTGGCGAGCCACGACCTCGACATCCGCGGCGCGGGCAACCTGCTGGGCGAGGAGCAGTCCGGGCATATCAAGGAAGTCGGCGTCGAGCTCTACCAGCAGCTTCTGGAAGAGGCGATCACCCAGCAGCGCGAAGGCGGGGCCGGCGCAGAGCGGGACAGCAAGTGGTCGCCGCAGATCTCGGTCGGCATCTCGGTGCTGATCCCGGAACGCTACGTCGCCGACCTGTCGGTGCGCCTCGGCCTCTACCGGCGCCTGTCGCGGCTCGAGACGCGAGCCGACATCGACGCCTTCGCCGCCGAGCTGATCGACCGCTTCGGCACCGCTGCCGGACGAGGTGACGAACCTGCTGAAGATCATCGAGATCAAGCAGAACTGCCATGCCGCCGGGATCGAGCGCATCGAGGCCGGGCCGAAGGGCGCGGTCGTCGCCTTCCGCGACAACAAGTTCGCCAACCCGGAAGGGCTGATCGGCTTCATCCAGAAGGAGGCGCGCGCGGTCAGCCTGCGGCCCGACCACAGCCTCCTGTACCGGCGCAGCTGGGAGACCCCGAAGGACCGCCTCGCCGGTGTCGACGCGCTCGCCGCGACGCTGGCCAAGATTGCCGCGGGCGGGTGAGGCCGAACGACGGGGCGTCATCCTCTTCTTTTCCCTCCCCCCTTGCGGGGGAGGGTTAGGGTGGGGGGATGATCGCACGACTCGTTTAGGCGGGTTCGCAGCGACGTTACCTTACCCCCCACCTAAATCCTCCCCCGCAAGGGGGGAGGACTTTGGAGATTTGGCCTCTTTACTCCCGCCCTCACTCCGCGACGGCGGTGCTCGTCTCCGCGGCGGAGACCATGTCGAACAGCGAGAAGAACGCCTCGGGCTCCTGCGCGCCGGAAATCGCGTAGCGCCGGTCGACGATGAAGCAGGGCACGCCTTCGATGCCGAGCTGGCGGGCGCGCATATCCTCGCCGCGCACCGCGTCCGCGCCGTCGCCGGCGGCGAGGAAGGCCAAGGCCTCCGCCCGGTCGAGGCCGGCTTCCTCGGCCAGATCCGCCAGCACGGCCTGGTCGCCGACATCGCGGCCGTCCAGGAAATAGGCATGGAAGAGGGCTTCGGTCACGGCGTCGTCGCGCTCCTGCGCCTCGGCGTAGCGGATGAGCCGGTGCGCATCGACCGTATTGGGCGTCACGTGGATGCGGTCGAAGCGAAAGTCGATGCCCTCGACGGCGCCGACCTGGCCGATCGTGGCGTAAAGGCGCTGGGCTTCCGCGGCGCTGCCGAACTTCACCGCGAGGTAGCTCTGGCGCTCCATGCCGTCCGCCGGCATGGCCGGGTTGAGCTGAAACGCCCGCCAGCGGATCGTCGGGCGCAGGCCGGGCCGCGCCGCGAGCGCGCGCTGCAGGCGCCGCTTGCCGATAAAGCACCACGGACAGATGGGATCTGAGAAGATGTCGATATGCATCCCCCGGCACTCCGCATGCGTTCGCTCACGTATCGCCCTCCTGCCTCGACACACCCGGCAAGAGGTCGGCGGCGGAACCAGCTCGACTTTAGGATCGCCGCGTCGCGCTACGACAGTATTTTCTTGACGGCCGTCTCCAGCCCGCCGGCGATTGCCTCGCCCAGCGGGCCGCCGTCGCCGTGCAGCGCATTGTGCAGCACGGCGTCCATCGCCTCAATATGGACCCGGATCACTTCGTAGCAGCGCGCGTCGCATTCCGTCAGGTTTTCGGTGAAGCGGCAGAGCGACGATCCGATCCGTGTGATCAAGGGATAATCGAAGGTGCCGGCCTGGCCCCGCAGGTCGTGCACGATCTCGAAGATCCGCTTCGCGGTCGCGAGCTGCTGTGTCGATGATGCGGCCGCGCCTTCCGCCTGCAAACGGTCGAGCTCGGCGATTTGCGACGCCATCAGCGCACCGAACTGCGCGCTCAGGCTCTCCACCGCCGCTTCCGCGCGGGCCAGCATCTCCTCGCTGATGGGACCGCTGCCGGTAACCCGCTCACGCAGGCGGTTGGGTGGATTGATGATCTGCGGCTTCTCCATCTCCGAACGCCCAACACACCTTCTGGTTTAAATTTCCGCGGCCTCAACGAAGTATAGTTTCAAGAATTCGCAAACCCGACGAATTCTTACAGCAAGCGATTTCTTACCCGCGTCGGTCGTAAGATCTGTCCGGACCATTGATATCCCGAGTGATCACGGGCAATCAACATTGAATTTCTTACAAAAAAGCGTCTGCCATCCATTCTACACGCGTAACGAAAGTCCGTTCGGGCGATACAACTGTTCGCGCGATGGTCATTTGCCCGGACGCCCGTTACCCTGGTTGCCTTGACCTCCGATCGAATGCGAAGAACCATACAGCGACACGAACCGGGGCAATACCGGCGCAATGGGAGGATTAGGACACGGTGATCGCGAAACCCTCGGCCTATGACACGCATCTCGACCGGGTCGAGGCCAACTACCAGCCCTTGACGCCGCTGACCTTTCTCAAGCGCTCGGCCCTGGTCTTTCCGGACAAGACCGCCGTGATCCACGGCGAGCGCCGCATCAGCTACCGCGACTTTTACGGCCGGGCCCGGCGGCTGGCCGATGTCCTGGCGCAACGCGGCATCGGCAAGGGCGACACCGTCTCGGTCATGGCCGCCAACATCCCCGCGCTGCTGGAGGCGCATTACGGCGTGCCGATGACCGGTGCGGTGCTGAATGCGCTCAACATCCGCCTGGACGCCGCCACCATCGCCTTCATCCTCGATCATGCCGAATGCAAGGTTCTGCTCACCGACCGCGGCTTCGCGCCCGTGATCAAGGAAGCGCTGGCGCGCTGCAAGGCGCGCCCGTTCGTGGTCGATATCGATGATCCGGCGGCGGACGGGGACTTTCTCGGCGAGCTTGAGTACGAAGACTTCATCGCGGCGGGCGATCCGGACTACGCCTGGCGCTATCCCGCCGACGAATGGGACTCGCTGTCGCTCAACTACACCTCGGGCACCACGGGTAACCCGAAAGGCGTCGTCACCAGCCACCGCGGCGCCTACCTCAACGCGATCGGCGCGGTGCTGAGCTTCGGCTACCATCCGGGGACCATCTACCTCTGGACCCTGCCGATGTTCCATTGCAACGGATGGACCCATACCTGGGCGCTGTCGGTCGTCGCCGGCACGCATGTCTGCCTGCGCCAGGTCGACCCGGCGCAGATCTTCCCGCTGATCGAGCGCCACAAGGTGACGCATATGAGCGGCGCGCCGATCGTGCTCAACATGCTGATCCACGCGCCGGACGAGGTGAAGCGGACCTTCGCGCACGGCCCGGTCGACATCGCGACGGGCGGCGCGGCGCCGCCGAGCGCGATCATCGCCGGCATGCAGCGCATGGGCTTCCGCGTGAAGCATCTTTACGGCCTCACCGAATCCTACGGCCCGTCCACCGAATGCGTCTGGCAGGACGACTGGGACGCGCTGCCCTTCGAGCGGCAGGTCGAGAAGGTCGCCCGCCAGGGCGTCAACGTGGTGACCATGCACGAGCAGCGCGTCGTCAACCCCGACACGATGGAGGACGTGCCCGCCGACGCCGAGACGGTGGGCGAGATCGTGCTGCGCGGCAACACCGTGATGAAAGGCTATCTCAAGAACACCGCGGCGACCGACGAGGCCTTCCGCGGCGGCTATTTCCACACCGGCGACCTTGCCGTGCTGCATCCCGACGGCTACGCCGAGATCAAGGACCGCGCCAAGGACATCATCATCTCCGGCGGCGAGAACATCTCCAGCCTCGAGGTCGAGGAGGTGCTCTACCGCCATCCGCAGATCATGGAGGCCGCCGTCGTCGCCATGCCGCATGAGAAATGGGGCGAAACCCCTTGCGCCTTCGTGACCTTGAAGCCGAAGGCGGCGGCGCTGTCGGAAACCGAGATCATCGCCTATTGCCGCAAGTCCATCGCCCATTACAAATGCCCGACGCGGGTCGTGTTCGGGGCGCTGCCGAAGACCTCGACCGGCAAGATCCAGAAATTCGTGCTGCGCGACCGCGCCAAGGAGAGCTCATGACCGACACTGCGCTTGCCGGACGCACCGCGCTGATCACCGGCGCGTCGAGCGGCCTCGGCCGTCATTTCGCGCTGACGCTGGCGCACGCCGGCGCGGACGTGGCGATCGCCGCGCGGCGCATGGAGATGCTGGAGACGCTGGCGGGCGAGGTGACGAAGGCGGGGCGCAAGGCGGTGCCGATCCAGCTCGACGTGACCGATGCCGGCAACGTCGAGGTCGCGGTCGCGCAGACGGCGGCCGCGCTCGGCTCGGTCGACATCCTGATCAACAACTCCGGCATGGCGCCGGGCGACGCCGCGCTCGACGTCGACGAGGCGACCTGGGACCGCTGCCTCGACACCAACCTGAAGGGCGCCTGGATGATGGCGCAGGCCTCTGCGCGCCAGATGATCCGGGGCGGGAAGGGCGGCGTCATCGTCAATATCGCCTCGATCCTGTCGGTGCGGGTGCAGAAAGGCACTGCGCCCTATGCCGTCTCCAAGGCCGGGCTGCTGCAGATGACCAAGGCCTTGGCGCTGGAATGGGCGCGCTACAGCATCCGGGTGAACGCGCTGGCGCCGGGCTATATCGAGACCGACATCAGCCGCGCCTTCCTGCAGTCCGAGGCGGGCCAGCGCATGATGAAAAGCATCCCGCAACGCCGCTTCGGCCAGGCCGAGGATCTGGACGGCGCGCTGCTGTTCCTCGTCGAGCGACGCATCGAAATACGTCACCGGCGTCTTCCTCCCGGTCGACGGCGGCCACACCCTGCCGCTGGCGTGATGAGAGGGAAGACAATGAATTAGAAGGTCCCCCCACCTAAACCCTCCCCCGCAAGGGGGGAGGGAAATTACAGTTTCTTCCCTCCCCCTTGCGGGGGAGGGCCAGGGTGGGGGGTAGCAACGTGCCGATCAGAAACTGAACCATAACCACAGGAGAACCATGCCATGATCGTCGACAAGCGCATCTACACCCTGAAGCCGGGCAGCGTGCCCACCTACATGAAGATCTACGAGGAATTCGGCCTCAAAACCCAGACCAAGCATCTCGGCAAGCCGGTCGGCTGGTTCTTCGCCGAGGTCGGCGCGCTCAACCGCATCACCCATATCTGGGCCTTCGACGACCTGACCGACCGCACCAAGAAGCGCGCGGCCATGGCAGCCGACCCGGCCTGGGCGGTCTACCTCAAGAACATGCGCGAGGCGGGCATCCTGCTGGCGCAGGAGAACGAGATCCTGGTCGCGGCGCCCTGGTCGCCCGATCCGCGCAAGTAGACAAGGAACAGGCGAGATGGATTTCGCTCTAAGCCCCAAGGTCGAGGAAACGCGCCTCAGGATCCGCCGCTTCGTCGAGGACGAGATCCTGCCGCTCGAAGCCGATCCGGCGAATTACGACGCGCACGAGAATATCGCGCACGCCCCGCTGGAGCGACTGAAGGCGAAGGCGAAGGCCGAAGGGCTGTGGTCCCTCTCGCTGCCGGAAGAATGGGGCGGTTTGGGCTTCTCGATGGCGGAGATCGCGCCGTGTTACGAGGAGATGAACCGCTCCATCTTCGGCCCCGTCTGCTTCAACGCGTCGGCGCCGGACGACGGCAACATGCGCGTCCTGTCGCAGACCGCGCGGCCGGACCAGAAGGAGAAATGGCTCAGGCCGATCGCCGATGGCGCGATCCGCTCCTCCTTCATCATGACCGAGCCGCATCCGGGCTCCGGCTCCGACCCGATGATGATGCGGACCAGGGCCGAGAAGAAGGGCGACAAATGGATCGTCAACGGCCACAAATGGTTCATCACCGGGGCCGAGGCGGCGACCCATTTCATCCTGATGGCGCGCACCTCGGATGACCCGCGGCGCGGCCTCACGGCCTTCCTCTACCATAAGGATTCGCCCGGCTGGCGCATCACCCGCCGCATCCCGATCATGGGGCCGGAGGAGCATGGCGGCCATTGCGAGCTGGTCTTCGAGGACATGGAGATCCCCGACGAGGACCGGCTGATGGAGGTCGGCGACGGCCTCAAGGTGACGCAGATCCGGCTCGGGCCCGCGCGGCTGACCCATTGCATGCGCTGGCTCGGCCTCGCCAAGCGGGCAATGGAGATCGCGACCGAGTATGTCGGCCGGCGCGAGGGCTTCGGCATCAAGCTGGCCGAGCGCGAAAGCGTGCAATGGCTCCTGGGCGAGGCGGCGATGGACATCGAGGTCGGCCGCATGCTGACCATGCGCGCCGCCTGGACCCTCGACCAGGGCGACTTCGCCCGCAAGGAGGTGTCGATGGCCAAGATCCAGGTCGCCGACACGCTGCACAAGGCGGTCGACACCGCGATCCAGCTCAACGGCGCGCGCGGCTACTCCAAGGACACCGTGCTCGAATGGATCTACCGCTACGCCCGCCAGGCCCGCCTCGTCGACGGCGCCTCGGAGGTGCACAAGATGGTGCTGGCCCGGAATTTAATGAAGGAAGGCAACGACTTCTGGCGCTGGGGGTAGGGTGAGCTGGCTGCCGCTGTCGCTGCCGTGACGGTGGATGAGGAAAGTTTTTCGAAGACCCCCCACCTAAATCCTCCCCCACAAGGGAGGGAGGACTTTGATAACGCGAAACTTTCTTCCCTCCCCCTTGACGGGGGAGGGCCAGAGTGGGGGTGAAAAGCCACGCGAACCAACAACATGCACGGGAGGAAAGCACCATGATCGTCGACAAGCGCATCTACACCCTGAAACCGGGCAGCGTCCCGGCCTATCTGAAAATCTACGAGGAATACGGCCTGAAGACGCAGCTCAAGCATCTCGGCAAGCCCGTGGGCTGGTTCTTCGCCGAGGTCGGCGCGCTCAACCGCATCACTCATATATGGGCCTTCGACGACCTGACCGACCGCGCCAAGAAGCGCGCCGCCATGGCCGCCGATCCGAACTGGAAAACCTATCGCGAAAAGATGGCCGAGGCCGACCTGCGGATAGCCCAGGAGAACGAAATCCTGATCGCAGCCCCCTGGTCGCCCGACCCGCGCACGTAAGGTTGCCGCGTCGGAGGTGCACACGTTGGCGCCGGCCTGGAACTTGATGAAGGATGGCAACGGCTTCTGGCGTTGGGGGTAGGGCGGCGGCGGGGCGCGTGCCGGCTCCGGCTGCGCAAGATCTGCGCACGTTTGACATAAACCTGAAATAGAATCACCATAGATTTATTAAACCGGACACCAGCGCGCAAGAGGGAGGCGGCCCCATGCGCCTTGCCAGCTACAACGTCGAGAACCTGTTCGACCGCGCCAAGGCGATGAACCTGGCGACCTGGGCGGACGGCAAGCCCACGCTGGAGAAATTTGCGGCGCTGGACGGCCTGCTCGGCGAGATCGCTTACACGCCTGCGGCAAAGGCCCAGATGGCGACGCTGATGATCGAGCTCGGCCTCGAGAAGAGCGACACCGGGCCCTTCGTGATCCTGCGGCGCAATCATGGCGCGCTGGTGAAGCGGCCCAAGACCGGCGGCATCGAGATCGTCGCGGACGGGCGCGCCGACTGGGTCGGCTCGCTCGAGCTGCGCGACGAGCCGGTCAACGTCGAGGCCATGCGCAACACGGCGCGCGTTCTCGGCGATCTGAAGGCCGATGTCCTCGGCATCGTCGAGGTGGAGAGCCGCCCCGTGCTCAACGGCTTCAATCACCTCATCCTGCCGGCCGTCAACGTGACGCCGTTCCGCCATGTCATGCTGATCGACGGCAACGACGAGCGCGGCATCGACGTCGGCCTGATGTGCCGGGACGACTATCCGATCGGGAAGATGCGCAGCCATGTCGACGACCGGCTGGCGAACGGCTCGCTGATCTTCTCGCGCGACTGCCCGGAATACGAAGTGACGACGCCGCAAGGCAATCGCTTCCTCGTCCTGCTCAACCACCTGAAAAGCAAGGGCTTCGGTAGCCAATCCTCTTCGAATGCGAAGCGCAAGGCGCAGGCCGGGCGGGTCAAGGCGATCTACGAAGGCCTGCTTGCCGCGGGCGAGGAGATGATCGCGGTCATCGGCGACTTCAACGATACGCCCGGAAGCGCGCCGCTCGCGCCGTTGCTGGCCGAGACGACCCTCAAGGACGCCTTTACCCACCCGGCCTTCGACGACGGCGGGTTTCCCGGCACTTTCGGCTCGTGCACCGCGGGCAACAAGATCGACTACCTGCTGCTGTCGCCGAAGCTGTTCGCCAAGGTGACGGCCGGCGGCGTCGACCGGAAGGGCTTGTGGCCGGGCGTCCACCCAAAAAAATGGGATGTCTTTCCGGAGGTTACGAAGCCGATCGAGGCTGCCTCCGATCACGCGGCGGTCTGGGTCGACCTCGACATCTAGCCCCACCTGAAAAGGGGACAGAGCCCTTTTTCTCTTCTCGAAAATGGGCTCTGTCCCCTTTTTAGGTGGGGGGTGGATCGGGCTGCGCCTTGGGTGTATAGGCTATGCTGCACTTGCGAAGCGAATCGGCGGATAGGTCCGCACGCCGCCGGCATAAGAAGAAATCCGTGCCCTATTCCCGGACTTCACCACGTGGTTCATGACCGCCAGCAATCCTAGTCCAAGCGTCCGGACAAACGTCCCGGAGCAAAGCGCGCTCGACAGCGCCCCCGCCGCCTCCCGCAACGGCGGGACCATGATGCTGGCGGCGCTCGGAGTCGTCTTCGGCGATATCGGCACGAGCCCGCTCTACGCGATGCGCGAGAGCTTCATCGGCCCGCACCCGCTGCCGATCGACCGCGCCCATATCCTGGGCGTGCTGTCGCTGATCTTCTGGACGATCACCCTGATCGTCTCCTTCAAATACGTCGCCATCATGATGCGCGCCGACAACCGGGGCGAGGGCGGCAGCCTGGCCATGGTGGCGATCCTCGAACGGGTCGCCGCGGGACGGCCGATCGCAGCCGCCGTCGCCACCCTCGGCATCCTGGCCGCCGCGCTGTTCTATGGCGACAGCATGATCACGCCGGCAATTTCCGTGCTCAGCGCGGTCGAAGGGCTGAAGGTGGCGACGCCCCATCTCGAGCTCTTCATCGTCCCGATCACCGTCGCCATCGTCATCGGGCTGTTCCTGCTGCAGCGCCACGGCGCCGGCGCCATCGGCCGCTGCTTCGGGCCGATCATGCTGGTGTGGTTCGTCACGCTCGGCGTGATCGGCCTCATGAGCATCGCCAAGGGGCCGCACGTGCTGCTCGCGCTCTCGCCCTCCTATGCGGTGATGTTCATCGTGCATGACGGCGTGCGGGCCTTCCTCGCCTTCGGATCGGTCTTCCTGGCGGTCACCGGCGCCGAGGCGCTCTATGCCGACATGGGGCATTTCGGGCGCCTGCCGATCCGCCTGGCCTGGTACGGCATCGCGCTACCGGGCCTGCTGCTGAATTATTTCGGGCAGGGCGCGCTCCTGCTCGGCAACGCGAGCGCGATCGACGATCCGTTCATCCGGCTCGTCCCGCATGTTTTCGCCCTGCCGATGGTCATTCTGGCCGCGATCGCGACCGTCATCGCCTCGCAGGCCGTCATCTCAGGCGCCTTTTCGGTGACCCAGCAGGCGGTGCATTTCGGCTACCTGCCGCGGCTTCGCACCGTCTATACCTCCGAGCACGAGCGCGGGCAGATCTACATCCCCATCGTGAACTGGGGGCTGCTCGCCGCGGTGATCGCGCTGGTCATCGGCTTCGGCAGCTCGACCAGCCTGGCCTCGGCCTACGGCATCGCGGTCTCGGGCACGATGACGCTCAGCACCGTGCTGCTGTCGATCGTGGCGATCTATGTCTGGCATTGGAGCCGGCGGAAGACGATCCTCGTGCTGGGCCTGCTCTTCGTCATCGACTTCGCCTTCCTGCTCGCCAACGCGACCAAGATTCCCTATGGCGGCTGGTTCCCGCTCGCGATCGGCCTCGTGATCTACGCCATCCTCACGACCTGGAAAGCGGGCCGCGCGCTTTTGATGAAGACGGAGAACACGGAGGCGGTGACGATCGACGACCTGCTGCCGAGCCTGCAGGGGATCACGCGCGTGGAGGGGACCGCGATCTTCCTGACCAGCGACAGCGCCGGCGTGCCGGCCGCGCTGCTGCACAACATCAAGCACAACAAGGTGCTGCACGAGCATAACATCCTACTGACCGTGCGGATCGAAGACCACGCCCGCGTCACGCCGGACCGAGCATCTCGAATACGAGGATCTGGGCCACGGGTTCCGGCGGCTGGTGCTGAAATACGGCTATCTCGACATGATCGACATCCCGCGCTCGCTCGCGCACGCCAAGGAGTCCGAGCTCGGCTTCTTCTACTTCCCCATGGCGGTGTCGTATTTCATCAGCCGCGAGACCCTGATCGCCGCGCCGGGCGGCGGCATGAGCATCCTGCGCAAGAAGCTGTTCATCCTGATGTGGCGCACGGCGGTGAGCCCCATGGAATTCTTCCGCCTGCCGACGAACCGCGTCGTCGAGCTGGGCGCGCAGGCATGGCTGTAGCGCGCAAAATGGTGCGCGCGCCTAATATGATGAAGCAAAGCAACGACTCTCGGCGCTGAGGGTAGGGGACGGACGCGCAACGCGCGGTCCGATTAGCGCTTTGCGCACTTCCTCCCGGTTGTTACGGTGCGCGGAAAAGCGAACGCATCCGCCCTCGACCAGGGAGAACAGCCATGCCGATTTCCGGGCCGCCGCTGGACGGACCTGTCGCGCTTCCTGAGATCCTGAAGACGGGCCTCGACCTGAAGCCGGACGCGGACGCGCTCGTCTCGCGGCGGCAGCGCTGGAGCTGGCGGAAGCTGGATGACGTCATCGACCCGGCTCGCCGCAGGCTATCTCGGCCTCGGGCTCGCGCCGGGGGACCGGGTCGCCTCGCTGATGCCGAACCGGACGGAGCTGCTGGTCCACTACATCGCCTGCATGAAATGCGGGCTGGTCGCGATGCCGCTCAACTACCGCTACATGGCGCCGGAGATCGACCATGCGCTCGAGGTCGGCGGCGCGAAGATCCTGCTGGCGCATGACGAGCGACGCGACGACCTGGCGCTGAGCAGGCTCGCCGGCACGCTGCCGCTCGGCCGGATCAGCTACGACGATACCGGTGGCCATGGGGGTGGCGGCGAGGGCGGCAGCCCGAGCTTCAAGTCGCTCACGGAAGGCGCGCCATCCCGCGATTTCGCCCCGCCGAAGCCCGAGGACCCGGCGATCATCTTCTTCACCTCGGGCAGCACGGGGAAGCCGAAGGGCGTCTGCCACAGCTTCGAGACGCTGGGCTGGATCGTCGCCAGCGCCGTCCGGAGCTTCGACATGGGTCCCGACGACGTCATGATGCCCGCCGGGTCGGCGTCGCATGTCGGCGGGCATCACCTGTCGATGATGACCTTCGCCGCCGGCGGCCGGGTGGTGATGGCGCGCAGCTTCGACGGCGACGAGATCCTGCCGCTGCTGCGCGAGGAGCGGCCGACCAAGATGTGGATGCTGCCGTCGGCGCTCTATGCGCTGATCCGCGACCACGGCGCACGCCACGCGGATTTCGCCTCGGTCCGGGCCTGCTTCTCGGGCGGCGACAAGGTCTCCGATGCGCTGGAGGCGGAGTTCACCATGCTCGCCGGCATCGCGATCGACGAGGACTACGGCATGACCGAGATCGGCATTCCGACCGTCACGCCGCCGGCCTCGCAGAAGATCGGCTCCGTCGGGCCGCTTGCGCCCGGCTACCAGGCCTCGCTGCGCGACGGCGACGGCCGCGAGGTGGCGGCCGGCACGGACGGGCGTCTCTGGATCAAATTTCCCGGCAACATGGTCGGGCTACTGGAACAATCCGGAGGCGACCGCCGAGACGGTCGTCGACGGCTGGCTCGATACCGGCGACGTGATGAGCGCCGACGCGGACGGCTACCTCTGGTTCCACGGCCGCCAGAAGCAGATCATCATCCACGACGGCTCGAACATCTGCCCGCAGGAAGTGGAGGCGGCCCTGCTCGAGCACGACGCCGTGGCCAGCGCCGGCGTCGTCGGCGTGCAAAGCCGCATGCACGGCGAGAACGTGCGCGCCTACGTCACGCTGGATGCCGGCGCGCCGCCGCCCACGGCGCAGGATCTCATCCGGTTCGCCCGCGCCCGGGTCGGCTACAAGGCGCCGGAGGAGATCGTCGTCCTGGAGGAAATGCCGCTCAACGCGACCGGCAAGGTCGACCGCGTCACGCTCAAGAAGATGGCGGCGGAACGGCGGCTGGCGCAGTCTGCGGACGCCGCAGCGGGCGGGCGATGATGTCCGCGACCGTGCTCGGCATGGCGACAGGGCGGCGGACCAGCCTCGCCGGCACGATCGGCAGCCTGCTCGAATGGTACGACTTCACCGTCTACGGCTTTCTCGCTCCGATTCTCGGCAAACTCTTCTTTCCCGCCGACGATCCGCTCGCCTCGCTGCTCGCAGCTTTCGGCGTTTTTGCCATCGGCTACGCCACCCGGCCGCTGGGCGGTGCGGTCTTCGGGCACATCGGCGACAAGTTCGGGCGTAAGCCGGCGATGATCATCTCGTCGGTGATGATGGGACTGGCGACGCTGGGCATCGGCCTCCTGCCGGTTCACGCCCAGATCGGCACGACGGCCGCAGTGCTTCTGGTCGTCTTGCGAATCTTCCAGGGTTTCTCCGTGGGCGGCGAGTTCACGGACTCGGTCGTCATGCTGGCCGAACACGCCCCGAACGAGCGGCGCGGCTTCGTTGCCAGCTGGGCGGAAATGGGCGGCATCGTCGGCATGCTGCTCGGTTCCGGTATCGGCGCGCTCACGAGCAGCGTGCTGGGCGAGGCGGAGATGCAGGCTTGGGGCTGGCGGATTCCGTTTCTATTCGGCGCGGTGATCGCCGTTTTCAGCGTCGTATTGAGGCGGCAGATCACAGAGTCCCCGGCGCTCGCGCATGTCGTGCGTGCCGCCGGCTCACCGGTCGTCGCCGCACTCCGCCATCACTGGCGGCCGATCTTACGCATGGTCTGCCTGCTCCTCATGCAAGGCATCGGCTTCTACATGGTGTTTGTCTATGCGGCGTCGTACCTGACCGAGCAAATGCACGTCACGACGGCGCGGGCGCTCGACATCAACACCCTGGCCTTTCTGGCCATGCTCGCGGGCGCGCCGGTGGCGGCGATCGTCTCCGATCGTTTGGGGCGCAAGCCGGTCCTGTATTTTGTCGTGGTCGCGACGTTCGTTCTGGCCTGGCCCCTTTGGGCGCTGATGCACCATCAAAACCTTGCCTTGATCCTCACGGGGCAGATCGGCTTCGGCCTGTTGATGGGACTGGCCTTCGGGGTAACGCCGGCCACCATGATCGAGATGCTGCCCACCGAGGTCCGCTGCAGCGGCGTCGCGATCGGCTACAATCTCTGCTTCGGGATGTTCGGCGGCACGACGCCGTTGATCGCCACCTATCTGGTTGCGCGCACGGCCGACGATTTCGCCCCGGCCTATTATCTCATGGCCGTTACGCTCGTCTCGTTCATCGTCCTGCTCGGATTGCCCGAGACGGCGCGCAAGCCACTCAGCTGATCGCGGTCGCGCCGGCCCGTTATTCCATCGCTTCGAACGTGCCGCCCATGCGCGCGGTCATGGTCTTGCGGACACGGTGCCAGTTCGGCGTCTCGGCCGCTTCCGCCCACGCCTTCGACTGCGGGATGTCCGGCAATTCCAGCTCGTAGATCGCGAGGTAGCGCGGAATTTCGCCGCGCGTGCCGCCGTTGAGCTTGAAGCGCCGCCCGCTGATCACCCCGGGCACGCTGGTGATGCGCGGCACGTGCTCCTCGTCGTAAAGGCGGTTGAACTCGGCCTCGTGCTCTGGCGCGACGTCGATCTGGGCGATGTGGATGTATTTGGCCATGGATGGGGTTCCTCCCACGCTGCGGCAGTCTTCTCGTGGGTGCCCGGAAAAAGCCGGGCACGACGATTTATCCTGGGCCGTCATGCGCGGACTTGATCCGCGCATCCACAACTCTTGCGTCCGGACGGTTCGTGCCGGCCCTTACGTCACATCTTCCGGAATACGCCCCGCCGCCGCGCGGTGATGTGGGAGCGGACGGACATCCAGCCGGGCGTGGTCGCCGCCTTCTGCCATTCCGCGCTCTCCGGGATGTCCGGGCGCTCGATCTCGTAAACCGCGAGATAGCGCAGCTCGTCCTCGGCGTTGCGCTCCAGCTCGTAGCGCGTGCCCGACTTCACGCCCTTGACCTTGAGCAGGTTGGGGACGTGCTCGCCGTCATAGAGCTCGTTGAACTCCTTGACGTGCTTCTCGTTGACGTCGAGCTGCACGACGAGAATGTAATCAGCCATGTATCGCTCCTTCATGCGTTTCCGGTTTAATCGCAGTTTCTTGATTTATCCGATCGGCGGCATCTGCCGCTCGGCCCGCGCCTCGTTGATCTGGTCCAGCACGCGGCGCTCGAAGGACGGGACGCGGTAGTCGATGGCATGCTCGAGCCGGGTTCCGTCCACCTTCTTGATCGTGAGATAGGATACCGCGTCCTCGGCGAAACGGATATCCGCATCCGGGATATGGCGGCGCAGGATGTCGACCGCGTCCTGCACGGTGGCCGGCGTGTTGAGCCCGGCATAGACCGGCAGCTTCAGATTTCTCCGCAAAGCAGAGCCGGACCATGCATTCCGCCACGTCGTCGACATAGATCACCGGCGCCTGCTGCTGCGCGTCCACGTTGGAGACCGCCGGCTCGCCGACCGCGGCGGCGGAGATGATGCGCGAGATGGCGCTGCTGCGCCCGGTCACCCGGCCATGGCCGAACACCATGGCGATGCGGATGCCGCGGGTATCGAGCCCGAAATTGCGGGTGTAGGCCTTGGCCGTCTCCTCGTTGATCAGCTTGGCGTAGCCGTAAAGGCTGTAGGGATGGCGCTCGGACTGCTCGTCGACCGCCGCGTCGCCGTAGCGCGACTGGTCGCCATAGGTCGAGATCGAGGTGGCATAGCAGACCCGCTTGACGCCGCTGTGGCGCGCCGCCTCGAAAACGTTGGTGGCGCCGGTGATGTTGACCGCGAAGCCGATCGCCGGCTCCTCCTCGGTCAGCGGCACCAGCACGGCGGCCATGTGGATGACGCGCTCGACCTTATGGTCGCGCATGACCGACAGCACCCGGTCGTAGTCCCGGATATCGCCGGCGACCCGCCGGAGCCGCGGGTTGTCCCGTTCCTGGTCGAGCCGCGGCTGATCCGCCAGCACGTCGAAGGAAACCGCGCTCTCGCCCCGCGCCAGCAAGCCCTTCACGATGCGGGCGCCGATCAGGCCGCCGCCACCGGTTACGAGCACGGTCATGCTGTCCTCCCTATACGTGCCGTTGTTCTCGAAAGTATAGCGCGCGGCCTCGCTCGGGCGGAAATGCGCGCCTACGACAGCACGACCACCAGGATGCCGACGGCGAGCAGCAGCGACGCGCCGAAGCGGCGGAGAACCGCGCCCTCGCGCAGCAGCACGCCGCCGATCAGCACCGAGATCGGGATCGACGCCTGGCGGACCGAGGTCACCGCCGCGACGTCGCCGCCGAGCGCGTAGGCCTTCAGGATCAGCCAGTAGGAGGCGTAGGCCATGACGCCCGCCGCGGTGTTGCTGAGCGGCCGGCGCAGCCAGAGGTACAGCGCGGTCCAGCGCACCGAATACTCGCCCAGCAGGCGGAAGATGAAGAGATAGCCGATGAGGCAAGTGCCCTCGACCCAGAAGAACATCACCGAAGGATGGACCTGCCGCACGCCCCGGGAATCGGAAAGCGAGTAGATCGCCACGCCGGTCATCGCCAGCACCGCGCAGGCGAGCGTCTTCGGATCGTCAAGCAGGCGCAGCCCCGGCTTGAACTGCAGCAGAAAACCGCCGGTCAGCACCAGCGCGATGCCGGCAAGCAGGAAGGGCGAATAGCGCGCCCCCAGGAACAGGAAGCCGATGAGCACGATGAGGGCGGGCGAGGATCGGATGATCGGGTAGTAGGCCGAAAGGTCGCCGCGCCGCAGCGTCATCACCAGGAAGAAGCCGTAGATCAGCTGCCCGGCGACCGAGGCGAGGTAGAGCGGCCAGATCGTGAAAATCGAGCCCAGATCCTGTCCCGTGACCAGCGCATGCGTCCCGGCGAACAGGGCGATCAGGAAGGTGAGCACGAGGTAGCCGCTTTCCGGCTGGCCGCCCTTCTTCAAGAGCGCGTTCCACAGCGGATGCAGCAGCGCGGACAGCAGCACCAACCCAACGATATCGAGCGGCATGGCCCCGTCCGGCCCCTCATACTCTTGCTCCGGCCGGAAACCCACGGCACGGAGCGGATGTTTGCCACCACCATCCGGCGGTACTAGGCTCGGCAACGAAGCGCCCGGATAGGCGCTGGCGCGGACAAAGTCAATCGGCGCACGGGCGAGCAGACAGGCGCGCGGGAGGAAAGGGCAGATGGACTATCGCAAGAAATTCGTCGTCGAGCCCGGCAGGAAGGTGCAGCTCGCGAAGATCGATCCGTCCTACACCGGCAAGCATCTGACGCATGCGAAAGCGCGGCCGGAGATCCGCCAGTACGTCGAGCGCATGGACCGGCTGCAATACCTGCTTTACGCGGACGGCAACCAGTCGCTGCTCGTCGTGCTGCAGGGCCTCGACGCCGCCGGCAAGGACGGCGTCATCCGCCATCTCTTCACCGGCATGAACCCGCAAGGCACCTCGGTCGCACTGCTTCAAGCAGCCGAGCCACGAGGAAGCCGCACATGACTTCCTCTGGCGCGCGCACCGGCAGACGCCGGGCCGGGGCGAGGTGGTGATCTTCAACCGGTCCCATTACGAGGACGTGCTCGTCGTGCGGGTGCACAACCTCGTGCCGCAGGCGGTGTGGTCGAAGCGCTACGACCTGATCAACGATTTCGAGAAGATGCTCGCCGCGAACGGCACGCGCATCCTGAAATTTCTGCTCCACATCAGCCCCGAGGCGCAGCTCGAGCGTTTCAAGCAGCGGCTGGAGGACAAATCCCGGCAGTGGAAGATCAGCGAAAGCGACTACAGCGAGCGCGAATTCTGGCCGCAGTATGTCGAGGCCTACGAAGACCTCCTGGCGCGGACAAGCACGAAGCACGCGCCCTGGTACGTCATTCCCTCGAACCATAAATGGTTCCGCAACCTGGCGATCTCGCAGATCGTCACCGAGACCCTGGACGGGCTGGGCCTGAAGCTGCCGCCCACGCATGTCGACATCGCCGACATCCGCGCGCGCTACCACGCCGCCGAGGCCGAGGAACGCAAGGCCGTGCGGCGCAAATCCGGCCGCCGCCGTGGCTGACGCGTCCGGACCGGACCGGCCGGCTGTTCGCGTCGCTGCGCGGCTTCCGCGCGTCCTGGCTGCCCGGCGACACGATCGCCGCGCTGACGCTGGCGGCGATCGCGATCCCCGAGCAGCTGGCGACGGCGCGGCTCGTCGGCATGCCGCCGATCAGCGGGCTGGTCGCCTTCGCGGCCGGCTCGCTCGCCTTCGCCGCTTTCGGCGTCAACCGTTTCCTGTCGGTCGGCGCGGATTCGACCATCGCCCCCATCATGGCCGCGGCGCTGGCGGGCATCGCCGCGGTGGGCAGCCCGAACTATGCCGGCTCGGTCGCGATCCTGGGGCTGATGGTGGGCGTGGTCCTGCTGCTGGCGCGCCCGCTGCGCTTCGGCTGGATCGCCGACATGCTGTCGATCCCGGTGTCGACCGGCTTCCTCGCCGGCATCTCGGTCCATATCATCGCCGGCCAGCTGCCGATCATCCTCGGCGTCGACGCGCCCGCCGGCGCGCTGCTCGGCCGGCTCGCGGCAATCGCCCGCGCGGCGCCGCACGCCAACCCCTACACGGTCGCGATCGGCATCGGGGTTGTCGCCGTGAGCCTGCTGGCCGACCGGTTCAGCAAGCGTATCCCGGGCCCGCTGATCGGCCTCGCGGTGAGCGGCGTCGCCGTCTGGCAGCTCGGCCTCGATCACCGGGGCGTCGCGGTGCTGGGCGCGCTGCCCATCGCGCTGCCCGGCGTTGCCTTGACCCTGCCGAGCTGGAGCGCCTTCATCTACCTGCTGCCGCTCGCGCTCATCGTGGCGCTGGTCTGCATGATGCAGACCGCGGCCGTGCTGCAATCCTATTCGTCCGGGCCGAGCTGGCGGGAGAATGTCGGCCGCGAATTCGCCGCGGTCGGCGCCGGCAGCATCCTGGCCGCGCTGTTCGGGGCCTTCGCGGTGAACGGCAGCCCGCCGCGGACCGCGGTGGTCGCGGAATCCGGCGGCCGGTCGCAGCTTTCCGGCCTCCTGGCGGTCGCGGTCACGGCGGCGGTCGTGCTGCTCGCCGCGGGCAGCTTCGCCTTCGTGCCGCATGCGGCGCTCGGCGGCGTGCTCGTCTTCATCGGCATCCGCATCTTCCGCATTCCGATGATGCGGCGCATCTACCGGCGCAGCCCGCGCGAGACGCTACTCGTCGCCGCGAGCGCGGCGCTCGTCGTGGTAATGCCGATCGACATCGGCGTCAGCATGAGCATCGTGCTCTCGCTGCTGCACAGCATCTACATCATCGCCCGGCCGCGCAGCTCGGTTCTCGCGCGCATCCCCGGCACGACGATCTGGTGGACGCTGGCGAAAGGCGAGGCGGGCGAGCACGAGCCGGGCGTGCTGGTCTTCGCCTTCGGGGCGCCGGTCACCTTCATCAACGCGCGATACCTGCTCGGCCGGCTGATGGCGGCGATCGACGCCATGGCGCAGCCCTGCCGGCTCGTCGTGATCGAGGCCAACGGCGTGATCGACGTCGACTTCACCGGCTCCCAGATGCTGCAGCAGGCGATCGGCGACCTGCGCCGGCGCCATATCGACGTCGCGGTGGCCCGGCTGGAGTCCGAGCGCGCACGGGACGCCGCGGCCCGAACCGGCCTGATCGCCACCCTCGGCGCCGACCATGTGTTCCGGTCGGTCGAGGAGGCCATCCGCGACTGCAGGCCCCGGCACGCCGGCGACGCCAAGCCGGCCTCCTGAGCGGCGCGATTTTCCCGGTCCTAGCCTTTCGGGGTAGCCCCATGTGACGGCGGTCACAGGCGGGAGGGAGTAGCCCTGCCGTCCGCCGCCCGATCTCCTTTGGCCCAGTACGGAAGCGACGTTGTTGCGCCCGGAAAGCTGCGGTTTCCTAGGGTCAGCCGAACAAAACAATCAATCGGCTTAGCCTCGGCGGAGAGGCAAGAGGAGGTATCATGGCCAGGTTTCTTGGCCGGGCAGCAGCGATCGGGCGCCGCATTCCCTCGATGGAATGCGCGCTCGTCTGTCTTCTGCTAATCCTCAGCCTGATCGGCAGCAGCACCCATATCGACAACACGATGCGGGCCGCCGCCAGCGGCGCGATCGCGAGCCTGTACTACGGCGAGACCGTGCCCGCGGTGCATGGCGTGCCGATCCCCAAGACGGCGATTGCCCGGGTCCAGACCCGGCAGCCCTTCGGCAGCGTCCAGGCCCAGGCCGGCAGAAACCCGTAGAGCTTCGCGGCGGTCGCTTGCCGCGCCGGACCGCAACCTGCGTCCTGTTGGACGCAGATTAAGGTGCTCCATCTTTTTAGAATCGATCAATTTACCTGCAATCAGGTGATTCCACCTGATTGCAGATTGATCTAGGTTGTGCCTGACGCAAACGACAGGCGGCCGCGCCCATGATCGACCTCTATTACTGGCCCACGCCGAACGGCTGGAAGATCACCATCATGCTGGAGGAATGCGGTCTCGAATACCGCGCGATCCCGGTCGACATCCGCAAGGGCGACCAGTTCAAGCCCGAGTTCCTCGCGATCAGCCCGAACAACCGCATGCCGGCGATCATCGACCGGCGCAACCCGGGCGATCCGGTGACACTTTTCGAGTCCGGCGCGATCCTGAGCTATCTGGCGGAGACCACCGGCAAGTTCATGCCGATGGAGATCAAGGCGCGCTACCAGGTGCTGCAATGGGTGTTCTGGCAGGTCGGCGGGCTCGGGCCGATGGCGGGGCAGCTCAGCCATTTCGTCAACTACGCGCCGGAGCCGGTGCCCTACGCCAAGGACCGCTACGCGCGGGAATACGACCGGTTGCTCGGCGTGCTGAACCGCCAACTCGAGGGCAGGGACTATCTCTGCGGCGACTACACGATCGCCGACATGGCGTCCTGGCCCTGGCTCATCCCCTACAAGCGCTTCGGCCAGTCGCTCGACAAACTGCCGAACGTGGCCGCCTGGCACGACCGCATGAAGACGCGCCCCGCCGTGCGCAAGGGCGTCGACGTCGGCAAGGAATGGCGCGACTACGGCCGCCCGCACACCGAGGAATCCCGCCGCATCCTGTTCGGCCAGACCGCGACGATGCCGGAGACGGACGGCAAGGGGTAGGGCCTAAGAAGTCCCCCCACCGAAATCCTCCCCCAGGCGGCCGGTGTCGACCGGCCGCCGCATTCGGAAGAGCGGCGCACGGCGACACGCGCGCCGCAAGGGGGGAGGACTTTAGTGTGCTTGATGAATGGGTTTCCCTCCCCCCTTGCGGGGGAGGGTTAGGGTGGGGGAGGGCTACATCCGCTTCCGGGAGGCATCCAGGATCGACACGGTGACCGGACTTCGTGGTGCCGCCGAAGGAGAGGATGACGGCGATATGGCGCGCGCTACTTCTGAGGCGGCGGCGAGACCTTCGGCATCGGCATGGTCCGTTGCATCGCGTCCATGCGATCGCGGCGGGCGCGGATTTCCGGCGGCCAGGTCGACTTGATGTAGGCCAGCACCGCCCAGATATCGGCGTCCGTCAGCGTGCCGCCGAAGGCGCGCCCGAAGCCCCGCATGTCGGTCTTGTAGCCGGGCCCGGCGATGGCCGCGACGCCGCGCCTGGTGATGTCGAAGAGCTGGGCGTCGGAATGGTGCCAGGTATGGCCGCTCGCATCATGCGGCGGCGCCGGCAGCTTGCCGTCCGGCCCGCGCTCGCGCCAGCCCGGCTGGCCCTCGAGGTTCACGCCGTGACAGGCGCCGCAATAGCCGGCATAGACCTTCTCGCCGCGCGCGACCTGGGCTGCGTCATTCGGATCGGCGGTCGGCTCGGCTGCCGCCGCGAAGCCCGTTACCGTTGCCGCCAGCAGCGCAACGCCGAGCAGGGCAGCCTGGAACCGGCGGAAGCCGGCATTCGTTGTTTCCGTCATCATCGCCCAGTCATTGACCTTCCAGTCGCTGGAATGTCAATATTCCAGTGTAGCCTCATATGTAAGCCTTCGTGCGGGAAGGGAAGGGCAGCATGAATATCGGGCAGGCATCGGACCAGTCGGGCATTCCGGCGAAGACCATCCGCTATTACGAGTCAATCGGCCTGATCCGGCCGGCGGACCGGACCACGGGCAACTACCGCGACTATGACGACTCGGCGGTGCACGTGCTGCAGTTTCTCAAGCGCGCCCGCGCTTTCGGCTTCAGCATCGACGAATGCCGCGAGCTGCTGTCGCTCTATCAGGATCGCGGCCGCTCGAGCGCGGACGTCAAGGCAATCGCCGAGCGCCGGATCGACGAGATCGACCGGAAGGTCCGGGAATTGCTGGCGCTGCGCGGTACGCTGGGCCAACTGATCGAGCGCTGCCACGGCGACGACCGGCCCGATTGCCCGATCCTCGACGACCTCGCCGGCTGACCGGACAACCCTGCGTCCACCTTGCCTGTTGTCTTTTCGCCGGCCGCTGTGACAACATTGAATTATGGTCCGAATTTCGCCCTGGCGCCGTTTACGACATGGCTGGCGCGCCGCGTGCGCCGTTCTCGCCCTCGCGGGCGCGCTGTGTATCGTGACGGGGATGCCGGCGGCGCGCGCCGCCGATGCGCCGGGGAATGCCGAGCGCGGCGCCTATATCCTCCGGCTCGGCGGCTGCATCTCCTGCCACACGAACACGAAGAAGAAAGGCCCGATGCTGGCCGGCGGCCTCGCGCTCAAGACCCCCTACGGCACCTTCTACCCGCCAAACATCACGCCGGACAAGCAAACCGGGATCGGCGGCTGGAGCACGGAAGACTTCATCCGCGCCATGACGCACGGCGTATTGCCCGACGGGACGCCGCTGTACCCGGCCTTTCCCTACACCTCCTTTACCCACATGACGCGGCAGGACCTGATCGACCTGAAGGCCTATCTCGACACCGTGCCGCCCGTGCATTTCGAGGCGCCGGAGAACGACCTGCACTTCCCCTATAACCTCCGCATCGCCGTGATCATGTGGCGCTGGCTGTTCTTCGAGGCGAAGCCGTTCAAGCCGGAGCCGAACAAGAGCGCGGTCTGGAATCGCGGCGCTTATCTCGTGAACGGTCCCGGGCATTGCGGCGAGTGCCATTCGCCGCGCAATTTCTTCGGCGCGGTCGACCAGGAGCGTGCGCTGGCCGGCACCAGCGCCGGCCCGGACGGCAAGCCGGTGCCCAGCATCCGGCCGCGGCCCAAGCGCGGCATCGGCGGCTGGACCAAGAAGGACGTCACCTACGCGCTGAAGACCGGCGGCAAGCCCGACGGCGACGTGCTGGGCGGCGCGATGGGGGACGTCGTCGACGATTCGACCTCGCACTGGACCGACGCCGATCGCGACGCGGTGGCGGACTATCTCCTGTCGCTGCCGGCGCGGTAGGGCGCCTGTCCCTTCACGCAGCGGTAACTCTCTATAATTAATCCATATATAGGAACATAATTCCTTTCAACGGACCTTGCGCGGCGGTGGATCGTTTGCGAGTCTCCGTAATTCGATTGAAATTGGGGCTGGCAAACGCAGATGGCTGGAACGCAGGGCGACAAAGGCGCCCATCAGAACGTAGTACGGGTGTCGCTGATCCTGTCCGCCCTGGCGGAGGCGTCCCGCACAGGCCTGCGCTTGACCGATCTGGTCAAGGCAACGGGGCTCAGCAAGACCGCCGCGCACCGGTTTCTCGCGGGGATGCAGCAGCAGGGCCTGGTCGAGCAGGACACGCTGAGCGGGCGCTATTTCCTGGGTCTAAACCTCGTGGTCTGGGCGGCGGCGGCGGGCAACCGCTACGGGCTGGCCCGTCTGGCGGAGCCGGCCCTGGCCCGGCTGGCGGAGAAGACCGAGGATACCGTCTACCTGATGCTCCGCGACGGAGACGAATGCATCTGCATCGCCCGGCACGAAGGCGGCTACCCGATCCGCACCCTGACGCTGGATCTCGGCGACCGGCGCCCCCTCGGCGCGGGGGCGGGACCGCTCGCCATTCTGTCCTTCCTGCCGGACGAAGAGGTTGACGGCATCTTGCCGCGCATCGAAAACCGGCTCGCCGCATTCAAGTTCGACCTCGTCGACATGCGCCGCATAATCGCGGAAACGCGGCAGAACGGCTTCGCGACCATCGACAACCGGATCATCCCCGGCATGAGCGGCGTCGCCCTGCCGATCCGCCGCCAGGACGGGACCGCCTTCGCGTCGATCAACGTTGTCGCCATCAGCGCACGCATGGCGGAAGATCGCCGGGCGTGGATCGCCACGGAAATCGCCGCGGGTGCAGCCGCGATCGAACGCGCGCTCGGCCCGCTGCTCCACGCCGAAGGCGTCAGCCAGATTTCCAGAAGCAGCCTCGCCGCCAAAGCCTGAAAAGCACCGATCGCTTCGGCGCATGACGGTGACCGCACAGCCAGCACGGCCAGCACGGCCATCCGCGGGCGAATGCGCTTGACTCCGCTCTCCTCTCCCTTCTAATAAAATGAAACTTTGTTCCGTTGATCGGTACAATAAATAAACGACGGAGAGGAACACATGAGCGCCAACGAGTGCATTGTCGTCACCGGCGGGAGCGGGGGGATCGGACGCGCCTGCGTCACGCAGATCGCCGATGCCAGCACCCCGGTCTTCAATCTCGACATCGCCCCCTGCAATCCGCTACCAGGCGAAACCTTCGTCGAAACGGACCTTTGCGACGCGGGCGCGATCGAAGCGTCCTTCCGCCGGATCGCGAAGGACAGGGCGATCGTCGGACTCGTCAACAACGCCGGATCGGCGGTGGCGCACAGCCTCGCGGAAACCGAAGCTGAGGATTTCACGCGGCTCGTTTCGCTCAACCTCGTCGCGCCGGCGCTTTGCGCCAGGTTTGCCGTGGAAAGCATGAAGACCGCCGGCTGGGGCCGGATCGTCAACATTTCCAGCCGCGCGGCCCTCGGCAAGGAACTGCGCACCGCCTATGCCGCAACCAAGGGTGGCATCGCGGCAATGACGCGCGTCTGGGCGCTCGAGCTCGCGGCATCGGGCATCACCGTCAACACGGTCGGGCCGGGCCCCATCGCGACCGAGCTCTTTCGCCGGGTCAATCCGGATGGGAGCCCAAAGACCCGCCAGATCATCGAACTCGATACCGGTGAAGCGCCTCGGCACGCCCGAGGACATTGCGAACGCCGTGATGTTCTTCCTCAAGAAAGAATCCGGCTTCGTAACCGGCCAGACGCTCTATGCCTGCGGCGGCCTGACCGTCGGACTGACGTCTTGATCCGACGCATCCTCCTTTACCCGACAGCCACGACAAGAATGAGCCGCCCGCAATGACCGAGACACCCGTTATCGACCGCCCAAACACACCCGAAACCGAAACGATGACCGGCGGAGAGGCGATTGTCGAAATCCTGGCCCGTGCAAATGTTGGTCCCATGTTCGGCATCGGGGGCTTTCAGCTCCTGCCGTTCTACGACGCCATCCGCCGGAAGGGGTTGCGGCACTTCCTGATAAACGACGAGCGGTGCGGGGCCTTCGCCGCCGACGCCTGGGCGCGCGTCTCCGGCAGGCCCGGCGTCTGCGATGCGACGCTCGGGCCCGGGGCGACGAACCTCGTGACGGCGCTGGTCGAAAGCTACAACGCCGGCGTCCCGCTGGTCGCCTTCACCGGCGACACGCATCGCGACCATTCCTGGAAGAACATGACGCAGGAGGCCCGCCAGACCGACATCCTGCGTCCGGCGGTCAAGGACGTCATCCGGATCGAGCGCACCGCCCGCGTGCCCGAGCTCGTGCGGCGCGCCTTCGCCATCGCGACCTCCGGCAGACCCGGCCCGGTGGTCGTCGATGTGCCCGAAGACGTGGCTCATGACAGCCACGACTATCCGCGCGACGATCTTTGGATCGATCCGCGCACGGCGGTCTATCCGGCGTACCGGTCGCGGCCTGCGTCCGGCGACGTGGAACGCGCGGCCGCGCTCATCGCCGGCGCGGAACGGCCGGTGCTGCTGGTCGGCGGCGGCGTTCATCTCTCACACGCGTATGACGCCCTGCATGCCCTTGCCGCCGAACAATCCATTCCCGTCGCCCATACGCTGTCGGGGAAGGGGGCCGTCGCCTGCACCGACCCGCTATCGGCCGGCCTGTTCGGACGCTATTCCCGCATCGCCAACGACCTGATCGAACGGTCGGACTGCCTCATCGTCGTCGGCTGCAAGCTGGGCGAGATCGCCACGAAACGGTTCCAGCTTTTCGATGGCTCGGTCCCGCTGATCCACCTCGAGCTGGAGGCGGAAGAAATCGGCCGCACGACACGCTGCGACTATCCGCTGGTCGGGGACGCGCGCCTCGGCCTCGAAGACCTGGCGGCGGCGCTGCGCGACGGCGGGAGGGAAGCCCGGTCGGCACGCGCCGATTACATCGCGGACGTTCCCCGGCGCATGGCCGCGTGGCGGAAAGGCGCGGCGGACCGGCTGCTTTCTGACGGAAACGCCGATCAACATGGGGCGGCTGCTGAACGAATTGAACTGCGAGATGCCCGCGGACTCCGTCCTCGTCGCCGACGGCGGATTTGCCGCGCATTGGGGCGGCCTGCTGTATGACACCAAAAAGGCCGGCCGGCATTTCATCGCCGACCGGGGGTTCGCCTCGATCGGCTATGGCCTGCCCGGCGCGCTCGGCGCGCAGCTTGCCGCGCCGGACCAGCCGGTCGTCGCCATAACCGGCGACGGTGGCTTCAACATGGTGATCGGAGAGCTGGAGACGGCGCGCCGGGCCAACGCGCCGTTCACGCTGGTCATCGTCAACAACGCGGCCTCAGGCTACGTAAAAGCGTTGCAGCACTCGATGTACGGCGACTACCAGTCGAGCGATCTGATCGAGATGAACTATGCCGACATCGCCCGCGATTTCGGCTGTCAGGGCATTCGCGTTTCGGATCCGCAAGAGCTTGCCCCCGCGATACGGTCGGCCAATGCGGAGCGCGGCCGCCCGTCTGTCATCGACGTGGTGGTGACGCGCGATCCGGCGCGGATGTTGCCCGGCGTCGATAACCGCACGCTCAAGGTGACGAAAGGAGATCGGCCCGTCTAAGCAGCGGCCGGCTTTCCGGCCGATACGGCCTGGGCCAGGAGCGCCGATCGCCCGCCGGCATCGGCGGCAGCGCAACAACGGAAGTCGGCGGGAACGCGTCATCCCCTGAACCGGCGCGGACCATAAGGCTGCGGCCGCATATCCGTTGCCGCTGCCGGCGCGGTCGCGCTCACGCGGCGTCGTGGAAGATGATGCCAAGGGTGGTGCGCGCGCCGCGCCGGAGGCGGCTGACGCCGTGGCGCATGTTGACGCGGTAGATGCCGCGCGCGCCCTGCTACCGGCCGCTGGCGGACCGGAAAGATCACGCCTTCGCCATACCGCAGCGGCACGACCTCGGCGCGCGACTGCATCCGCGGCCGCTGCTCGGTGAGGAGGAACTCGCCGCCGGTGAAATCGCGGCCCGGCCGCGACAGCAGGAAGACGGCCTGCAGTGGAAATACCTCGTCGCCGTAGAGATCCTGATGCAGGCAGTTATAGTCGCCGGCGCCATAGCGGAGCAGGAGCGGGGTCGGCCGGGTCTGGCCGGCGGCGTGGCAGCGGGCGAGATAGGCGGCGTGATCCTCGGGAAAGCGCGGGTCGATGCCCATCGCCGCATGCCAGCGGCTGGCGATCGCCGCCAGCGGCGGATAGAGCGCCCGGCGCAGCGCGGCGACCGCGTCCGGCAGCGGATAGCCGAAATACTGGTATTCGCCGCGGCCGTAGCCATGCTGCGCCATGACGACCCGGCGGCGGAACAGGCCCTCGTCGTCATACGCTGGCAATCAGCGCCGCGCATTCCGCCGGGGTGAGGAACGGCCCGGTCAGCGCATAGCCCTGCGCATCGAGCGCGTCCGCGATGCCCGTCCAGTCGAGCCCGGCAACGCGCGCCGTCACGTCGCCGGCGTCTGCCGCCCGTTGCGCTCGCCCGGATCGCTTACGCGCCGCGGCCATGACACGCTCCCTCGAGACAGCCTTCCATGCCGCACCCTATCCCGACCGGAAGGCCGTCCGCACCCCGTTTCTTGCGGTCGGCTTGGGCTCCCGTTTGCCGCTCCCCGCGGTGCTGCGCTACAACAAGAGCCGGCCCGACCGCAGAAGGAAATCAGCCATGACCGACGCCCGGACCGCCGCCAAGACCGCTTTGGGCTCCATCCTCAGCGCCGTCGACCGGCCGATGGCCGGGCCGGACGAATACGCGATCACCGGCCAGGACCCGGTGCTGCCGACGCCTTTCCGGCTCGGCACCGCGGCTCGGCGGCGCTGACCGCGGTCGGCCTGGCCGCCGCCGACATCTGGCAGCTCCGGACCGGCAAGCGCCAGAAGGTCACCGTCGACACCCGCGCCGCATCGATCGCGCTTCGCAGCGAACGCTACCTGAATGTCGACGGCAAGCCGGCGCATGAGGGCTGGGGTACGATATCCGGCGTCTACCAGACCAAGGACGGCCGCTGGATCCAGCTGCATTGCAACCATCCGCATCACGCCGCGGGCACGATCAAGGTGCTCGGCTGCGCCGAAGACCGCGCCGCGGTGACGAAGGCGGTCGCCGGCTGGAACGCGCTCGAGCTGGAGACCACGCTCGGCGAGGCCAACATGTGCGCCCGCATGCTGCGCAGCCCCGAGGAATGGGCGGCGCACGAGCAGGCGAAGGCGATCGCCGCCTTGCCGCTCCTCGAGATCATCAAGATCGGCGACAGCGCGCCGGAGCCCTTGCCGAATGCGGCGAAGCCGCTGTCCGGCATCCGCGGGCTCGACCTGACGCGCGTGCTCGCCGGGCCGGTCAGCGGCCGGCTGCTCGCCGGCTTCGGCGCGGACATCATGCGGATCACCGCCCCGCATCTCTATTTCTCGCCGGCGCTGGCGATCGATACCGGCTTCGGCAAGCTGTCCGCCGAGCTCGACCTGCGCGAGCCGGCGGCTCGCGAGAAACTGATGGAGCTCGTCCGCCAGACCGACGTGTTCACCCAGGGCTACCGGCCGGGTACGATCGCCGCGCGCGGCTTCAGCCCGGAAGCGCTGGCGGACGTGCGCCCGGGCATCGTCTGCGTCAGCCTCTGCGCCTACAGCCATGCCGGCCCGTGGCGCAACATGCGCGGCTTCGACAGCCTGGTGCAGACCGCGAGCGGCATCTCCTACGAAGGCGGCGAGGGCAGGCCGGGCCCGCTGCCGGCCCAGGCGCTCGACCATTGCACCGGCTATCTCGCGGCTTTCGGCACGATGGCCGCGCTCGCCCGCCGCATGCGCGAAGGCGGAAGCTGGCTCGTCCGGCTGTCGCTGGCGCAGACCGGCCGCTGGATCAACGGGCTCGGCCGGCTGGGCACGCTGGCGGAAGCGAAGAAGCTGCACGACCCGACGCTCGACGACGTCCGCGACCTGACGATGGAGACCGACAGCCCGTTCGGCCATCTGCTCCATCTCAAGCCGCCGATCGGCCTCGCCGAGACGCCGATGGGCTGGAGCCGTCCGCCGGCGCCGCTCGGCAGCCGATCGGCCGGCTTGGCCGGCGTGAAGACTTGGAAACGGTGATGCGCATACCCCCCACCCGCGCGCTATCGCGCGCGACCTCCCCCGCAAAGGGGGGGGTTAGTGTGACGGAACGCTTTCGCTAACCTCCCCCTTGATGGGGGAGGTCGAGCGCGAGGCGCCGGGTGGGGGTGATTCAGGCGCCGATGTAATAGGAGAAAGACGCCATGACGGACAAGATCAAAGTCGGCGACGTCGTCGCCCAGTTCCTCAAGGAAATCGGCGTGACGACGGCCTTCGGCGTCATCTCCGTGCACAATATTCCGATCCTGGATGCAATCGGCCGCGGCAATCTATTGCGTTTCGTAATGGCGCGGGGCGAGGCGGGGGCCGGCCACATGGCGGATGCCTTCGCGCGCGCCAGCGGCGGGCTCGGCGTGCTGTTCACCAGCACCGGGCCCGGTGCGGCGAACGCCTGCGGCGCGCTGGTCGAGGCGCGCTTCGCCGGATCGCCGGTGCTGCACCTGACCGGACAGACCGCGACCGGCAACCTCGACAAGGGGCAGGGCACGGTGCATGACGTGGCCGACCAGCTCGGCATGCTGCGCGCGGTCTCCAAGGCGGCCTACCGCGTACGCTCGCCGGAAACCGCGCTCGGCACGCTGATCCAGGCGGCGACCGAGGCGCTGACCCCGCCGAAGGGTCCCGTCAGCGTCGAGATCCCGATCGACATCCAGCGCGCCGAGATCCCGCGCCCGCGCGAGCTGGACGGCCTCACCCTGCCGATCCCGGCGCCGAAACAGCCCGATCCGGCGGCGCTCGCGAGCCTCGGCGAGATGGTTGCGCAAGCGAAACGGCCGCTCTTGTGGACCGGCAACGGCGCCAAGGGCGCGCGCGACGCGGTCATGGCGCTGATCGGCCTCGGCATCCCGCATGTCACGAGCTGGAACGGCCGCGGCGTCGTGCCGGAAGACCATCCGATGACGCTGGGCGCGCTCAACGCCACGCCGGAAGTCGTCGAGTTCTACAAGAGCGTCGACCTGCTGATCGTCGCCGGCTGCCGGCTGCGCGGGCACGAGACGGCGGACATGTCGCTGGCGCTGCCGGCGCGGCGGGTGCAGATCGACATCGATCCGCAGGCCCGCGGCCGCACGTATGCGAGCGACTTCTTCCTTTGCGCGGATGCCGGCGCGGCGCTCGACGGCCTGGCCGGCGCGATCAAGGGAAAGATCAAGGTCGACAAGGGCCTGGCGGGCGACATTGCGGCGCTGAAGGAACGCACGACCGAGGCCTACCGCCGCGCCCAGGCGCCCTATGACGGCTTCCCGGCGATCCTTCGCAAGGCGATGCCGAAGGACGCGATCTGGGTGCGCGACGTGACCTTGTCGAACAGCACCTGGGGCAACCGCATCTTTCCGCTCTACGAGCCGTCGCAGAACATCTACCCGGTCGGCGCGGCGATCGGCCCGGGCATGCAGCTCGGCATCGGCGCGGCGCTCGGCGGCGGCGGGCGCAAGGTCGTCTGCATGTGCGGCGACGGCGGCTTCTTCCTCAACGTGACGGAGCTGTGGACCGCGGCGCAGGAGAATGCCGACGTCTGCTTCCTGGTGATGAACGACAAGGGCTACGGCGTCATCCGCCACATCCAGGACGAGCTCTACGGCGGCCGGCGCTTCTTCCACGACCTCAAGGGGCCGAGCCTGGAAGCGCTCGCCCAGGTCGCCGGGCTGCATTACGGCAAGGTCTCGAAGGTCTCGGAGCTGGGCGACCGCGTCAGCGAGGCGCTCGCCGTCGGCGGCCCGTCGCTGGTCGAGGTCGACATGGCGGCGATCGGGCCCTATCCGCCCTATTTCAAGGCGCCGCCCTACGCACAGAAGAAGTGAGCGACGCCATGGCAGACTCCCATGACGCGGTGATGGACCTGCTGCGCCGGTTCGGCAAGGCCTTCAACCGGGGCGACATCGAGGGCATCCTCGCCTGCGTCACCGACGACTTCGAATGGCGCCTCGCGGCCGGCCCGGATGCGCCCGACGGCCGCATCGTGCGCGGCAAGGAGGCGGTGCGCCAGGCGCTCGAAGAACGCGACCGCGAGGTCGCCGAAATGCGCTTCTCCGAAACCTCGGTGGCGGTCGCCGGCGACACGGTCTTCGGCTGCTTCCGCGCCACCGGCAAAACCCGCGACGGCCGCATCATCGACCGCCGCGGCGTCGACATCTACCGCATCCGCGACGGCAAGATCGCGCTGAAAGACAGCTACTGGAAGCAGGTGGGGTAGGGCGCGAAACCAGCCGCGCGCCCTTGCCGCCAGCGTCAGGCAGCCTTGCCGGACGCCATCTGGCGCACCGCGTCTGCCGTCAGCGGATTGCCGCCGATCGCCCATTGGCCGCTTTTCACTTCGAGAACGCGCACCCAGGTCACGCCGCGCATGGCTTCGCCCTCGACCGCCACCATGGCGTCGGTGACGCGCTTGATCATGTCCCGCTTCTGCTGCTCGTTGAACACGCCTTCGATGAGTTGAACGTCGACGAGTGGCATTGCCGTCTCCTTTGTCATGTCTGTCATTGGGGAATTGACGATGGGCCGGACAGTATCGGATAGTTGGACAAGCAATCAGATACAGTTGTCCAACAGATCGCCAAACTGTACCGGTCGAATTGCCGGGCCAGTCAGGCGTCGGCCCACCCGGCGCCGATCGACGCGAGCGAGGAGCCGGCCATGCATCCGATCACGATCCAGCGCGCGGCAGGCGACTCCCTCGTCGACCAGATCGTCCAGGAGATCCAGCGCCAGATTCACGAGCGCGCCCTGCGCCCGGGCGCGAAGCTGCCGTCGATCCGATCCTTCGCCAAGGATCACGACGTCAGCCGCTTCACCGTCGTCGAAGCCTACGACCGGCTGGTCGCCCAGGGCTACGTGCAGTCCCGGCGCGGCGCCGGCTTCTTCACCAAGGCGGAAGAGCCGCGGCCGCAGCTGCCGGACCGCGGCGAGGTCAACAGCCGCAACAAGGAGATGGTCTGGCTGATCCGGCGGCTGCTGACCGCGCAGGACGGGATGATCATGGCCGGCGGCCCGTGGCTGCCCAACGAGTGGCTCGACGACGGGCATGTCGGCCGATTGCTTCGCGGGCTGGCGGCCGGCCATGGCGGGCATCTCGTCGAATACGGCAACCCGTTCGGCTACCGGCCGCTGCGCGCGCATATCGCCGAGACGCTGCTGCCCGAGATCGGCATCCAGGCGGACGCCTCGCAGATCCTGCTGACGAACGGGGCCAGCCAGGCGCTCGACCTGATCAGCCGCTGCATTTTGAGCCCCGGCGACGCCGTGCTGGTCGACGATCCCGGCTACTACAACATGTTCGGCAATCTGCGCCTGCAGGGGCTGACGCTGCTAAGCGTCCCGCGCGGCGTCGACGGCCCGGATCTCGACACGCTGGAAGCGCTGGCGGCGCGCCACAAGCCGAAGCTCTTCTTCACCCAGTCGGTCCTGCAGAACCCGACCGGCACGACGATGAGCCCGCATGTTGCCCACCGCATCCTGCAGATCGCCGACCGGCACGACTTCTCCATCGTCGAGGACGACCTGTTCTCGGACCTCTACATCGGCAACACGCCCCGGCTCGCCGCGCTCGACCAGCTCAACCGCGTGATCTACGTCCGGAGCTTTTCGAAAACGCTATCGGGCAGCTTGCGGGTGGGTCTCATCGCCTGCACGCGAAGCCTTGCCGAGGATCTGGCCGACACCAAGATGCTGACCGCGATCACCACCTCGCAATTCGTCGAGAAGCTGCTGTACCGGGTGCTGGTGGAAGGCCACTACCGCAAGCTGCTGGCGCGTCTCAGGGAACGGGTCGGCGAGGCGCGCGCTGCGACGATGCGCGGCTTCGACCGCATCGGGCTCGAGACGTTTTGCGCGTCCGATGCCGGGATGTTCCTCTGGGCGCGCTTTCCGTCGGTCGCGGATGCGTTGCCCCTGGCCGAGCGCGCCAGCCGGGAAGGCATCCTGCTGGCGCCGGGAACCGTGTTCCGGCCGAGCCTGCAGCCCTCGCCCTGGATGCGCTTCAACGTCGCCGTCTGTCGGGATGCCGAGGTGCAGGAGCGGCTCGCGCGGCTGCCGTCGCTGGTTGGGAACGGCGGCTGATCCGTCAGCGCAGATCCTGGCACCGGTAGAGATAGAGCCGGCGAACCGGCGGACGGACGATGCCTCGTTTCGCCGCCGCCATGTCATAGATCGGCGCCGGCAGGTCCCACTGCGCGACGGCGGCGCCGGGCACGGTGCGCGACAGGACCATGGCGTCGAGCGCGCCGTCGGCCCGGCAGGCGGATACGAGCATCGGGCGGGTGAGCGCGGGCAGGGGCGCTGCGGACTCGCGGGCCCGGTAGCTGTCCAGCAGATCCCGGCCGGCCAGCGGGTTGATGATCCGCGCGCGATCCCGGAACGCGAGCGCCGTCCGGCGTCGGAACACGAGGCCGCCGCCTTGCGCCCGCGAGATATAGCTCGGGCGGCGCAGCAGCAGCCACGCGCCGCGGACGTCGCCTTCCCAATACACCTGGGCATCGGCGGGCAGCAGGGACGCGAAGGCCGCCACCGGGCGGTCCGCCGTGACCGTGCGCGTCCAGCCGTCGCTGCGGTCCCAGGCGGCGACCGATGCGACCGCGAGAAGCAGGGCCGCCACCGGCAAGGCCGTCCGGGCGAGTCCGGGCCGCAGGCGGTAGAGCGCCACGGCCATCGCCGCCGCGACGGCAGCTTCGATCATCGTGATGTGACCGGCGCTGTCCCAGACCGCGGTGGCGTCGGGAAGAACGGCCATCAGTCCCTTCACCGAGACGACGCGATAAGCGACGAGCACGCCGAGCGCGAGGCCTGCGAGCACGACCGCCGCCGTCTGCGCGATGGCCGGAAGCGGCTCGCAAGCGCCTCGCAGGCGCGCCACGGCAAGCGCGAGCGCGAACACCAGGATGGCGACGCCGGGGCCCGGCGGCAGCATGAATCCGGCGAGCCAGGCAAAGGCGGTCAGCGCGACCAGGCCAACGCCGTCTTCGGGCAGTTGCCAGAGGCGCAGGACGAGAATGCCCACGGCGAGATAGGCGAAGAGCTGCAGCAGCCAGAGCGTCCGCCAGGCCTGGACCTGGATCCAGAACACGATGTCCAGGATATCGGCGCCGAGATGCGTCGCCGCGAGCCCGGCGAGACAGCACACCGCGACCGCGAGCAGGAGACGTCGCCGCCAGCCGGTCAGGATGACCGCACCGGCCGCCGTCATGGCCGCCGCCGTCCCGACGCGGCCCCAATCCATCGACCGCCACAGATCCGGAAAGAGCGCCATGTTGCGCTGGCGCACGACCGCGAGCCATTCCGCATCCATCGTCCGCAGCAGTCCATCGAAGGGCGCGACGCCGGCGTGGGCGAGGACGGCGGCCACGGCCGCGCCCGAGAGCCCGAGCAGGCCCCAGCGCCAGTCCTCCAGAACGACGGTGCAAAACCCCGCGCCGGCAACCGTGGCGGCGATGATCGGGTGCATCAGCGCGGCGGCGAAGACGAGCGCGGCCGCCAACAGCAGACGGCGCCCGGTCAGCGCCCAGAGCGCCCACAGGCCGATGCCCTCGGCGAGTAGGCGCGGCGTCGCGAAGCCCTCGCCGTAGGAAAAGAGCTGCCATCCGCCGTAATAGGCCGGCAAGACCGCCGCGAGTACGAGGCCGGCGACGGCGGCCGGCCTGGTCGGCGCCAGCCGCGCGGCGAGGGCGGCGGCGCCGGACAGCCACAAGGCCTGGCCAACCGCGACGACGAGCATGGCCGCGACCGAAGGCCCGAAGCGGGCGACCAGCGGCGCGAACAGACGCGAGAACAGCGTGAAGTCGTCCTGCGACCCGAAGGCGAAGAAGAGGTCACGATCGAAGACGCCCGGCTGGAGCACGCGTAGCGCCTGGGCGACGTACAGGCGGGAATCGTGCACGATTCCGGCATAGGGATGAAACGCCAGCCAGGCGCCGACGACGAGAAGGGCCGGGCTCGCGCGCCTGAGCAGCCCCGCGACGTCGATGTCCGCCGGCCGTGTCAGCGTGAGCGCGGCGTCAGGCTGCCTTTTCTTCATGGTAGTCGTCGTCGATGTTGACTGCCCAGAGCTGCGTCTTGTCCTGCACGCCGGCGATCACGGCCTCCGCGGCATAGCGCGCGGTCATCATCGAGTGGTCCTGATTGTTGTAGCGATGCATGCCGTTGCGGCCGACCAGGAAGAGGTTGGGGATCGTGTCGACGAACATCTGGATCTGATCGAAGGCGGAATAGCTCCCGAAATAGCCCGGATAGGCCTTCGGGACGCGGATCACGACGGTGTCCAGCATGTCGGCCGCGTCGGCAAGGCCGAGCTTCGCCAGCTCGTCGATGGCGAGCGACGCCATCGCGCCGTCGGGGAGGGACCACAGGCCGTCGCCCTCGCGGCAGAAATACTCCATGCCGACCCAGGCCGTGCCCGGATCGGCGACCATCCAGGGGCTCCAGTTGTTGAAGAACTGCAGCCGCCCGACCTGGACATGGCCGTCCTGCACGTAGATCCAGTTGTCCGGCACCATGTTGATCGCCGACGAACGGTCGGAGCCCGGCGTCGGGCGCAGCTTCTTCAGCAGCACGCCGACGGTGATGAAATCGCGGTATTCGAGGCCGGCGGCGACGCGACGGACATTTTCCGGGACCACGCCGCCCATGCCGGCGATCAGATCGGCGACGGGCATCGTCGAGATCACGTAGTCGGCGGGAATCCAGGCCTGCTCGCCCGTGCGCGCATCACGCGTCGTCACGCCGCGCATCCAGAGGCTGCGGGCGTCCGTGGCGACGACGTTCTGGTGAAAGCGGATCTCGCCGCCGAGTGCCCGGACCTTCTCGGCAACGGTCTGCCACATCTGGCCGGGGCCGTATTTGGGATAGAGGAAGCGCTCGATCAGGCTGGTATTCGTCGGGCCGCCGGCGAGGCCGACGCGGCGGAGCGGCGCGCGCAGCGCGTTGACCAGCGCCTTCGAGACGTTCAGCCCCTTGATCCGCTGGGCGCCCCAGGCGGCGCTGATGGTCGAGCACGGCACGCCCCAGACCTTCTCGGTGTAGTCCTTGAAGAAGGTGTTGTAGAGCTCGCGGCCGAAGCGGTTGATCAGGAAGTCCTCGAGCGACTGCTCGGGCGCGCGCGGGAACAGGCTGGCTTGCGCATAGCTGCCGATGATCCGCCCGAGCCGGACCGGGCCCAGCTTGAGCGCGGTGTCCAGGTTCGCCTTGACGGGATAGGAGAAGAATTTCCGGTCGTAGTAGATGCGCGACAGGCGGTTGCGCACCAGCATCACGCGGTCCGGGTCGGCAGACTGGGCGATGGATGGGGCCGCGGGCGTCACCATGCGGTGCTTGTTCTGGTAGGCGATCTCGACCGGAGCGTCGCCGGCATCGGCGACCGGCAGGATGTCCTGCCACCAGTTCATCACCCAGTCCGATTTCGAGAAGAAACGATGGCCGCCGATGTCGATCCTGTTGCCGTGATGCTCGACCGTCCGCGAGATGCCGCCGACGTCGCCGCTCGCCTCCAGCACGATCACGCGGATGCGGGTCCGGCGCAGCAGCTCGAGCGCCGCCGTCAGGCCTGCGGGACCGGCGCCGATGATAACAACTGTCTTCTCGGTCACGGCCTTATCCTTTCGATGCGACGGGCTGGGTGAAGAGGAGGGCTTTCCGGGCGGTAAAATTGAAGGTGAAGACCAGGGCGACGGAGGCGAGCTTGGAAACCGCGTAAGGAAACAGGGCGATCTCGGTCAGCCCGAACATCACGGCCTGGTTGATGACGAGGCCCGCCACGCCGATCAGCAGGAAGACCGCGCGCTCCGCCCACACGTTGCCGACCCGGCGCGTGGCGAAGACCCAGCGGACGCTGAGGATGTAGGTGATCAGGATGCCGACGCTGAAGCCGACCGCGGCGGAGACGAGGTAGTGGACGCCGGCCAGCTCGGTCAGCAGGACCAGCGTGCCGAAATCGCCGGCAAGGGCGAGGGCGCTCGCGGCCGCATATCCCAGGAACTCACCAAGCGGCGAGCCGGCCGGCTGCCGCCTGACGATCAGGCACAAGCCGTGCCAAAGGTTGTCCGCTCTCGCCGACATGCAGTCCCGCAGCCATTCCCCTGATCGCTCCTTTCGGAGATCCGAGCGGACTCTGAACGGCAGTGCTTTAGAAAAAATGAACAGGAATGGTTAACGCCGCCGCGAGGCGCGGAAACGCTGGGTTTCGACGGGGCGTTTCCGCAGGCCCCACGTGCTGTCCACATCCCATGGCCTGCCAAAACGAGAGGCGAGCCGCCATCGGCCGCACGCGTCAGCGCGCCGCGGCTGCCGGCTTCACGACGCGATAAATATCGAAGAAGGACCCCTTGGCGACCCGCTCGAGGTGCGCGGGGAAGGGGTTCGCCGTGTCGGAAAAGCGAATCGAGACGGCGTAGTCGAAGGTGGCCGGCCAGCCGACCCAGAACGCCCAGACGTAGCGCTCGAAGCGATGCCCCAACGGATAGAGGCTGGTCACCGGGTCGGCGTACAGCGCCAGCACCTTGGGCGAGATCGGATCTCCTACCGGCGTATCGATCGCTTTCACCGGGTCCGCCGCGCCGATCATCGTGAATCCGGTAAACTCCGTCGGGACGAAAGCCGCGCGCTCGATGATGGCCAGCGACGCCATGTGCCCGAACTGCATGCGGTGCAGGTACGACCCGCCGACCGGCATGTCCTCGAGGTCCCCGATCGGCAACAGGCGCGCGCCGCGGCCGATCGCGGCGACGGCTTGGCGGAATTCCGCGAATTTGCCGTCGAGATCACGCCAATCCTGCGCGATCAGCGCCGTCCGGGTCACGACCAGCGCCAAGGCGATGCCGACGATATAGGGCATTGGCCGCCAAGCGGGCGCGGTGATGCGTGTACCGGCAATCAGCACGGCGGCAACGATGAGCGGCAGCCGCAAATGCGTTCCCCAGACGCCGCTCAGATAAATGGGCATGACGAGCGCGATCGCCGTGATAATCAGCGCAGGAACCTTCATCGACGGCACGAGGCTGACGGTCGCGTCCGTGCGGCACAGCGGCCAGAGACAGGCCAGGAACAGCAGCGTCGGCAGATCGACGGCCGGCAAGTTGAAATTGGTCAGCGAGGCGAGGATGGCCAGCCGGTCCCGTAACGAGCCGAATTCCGTCAGCGTGCCGTCCGCCGAGCCATTATGCATAGTCCAAAACAGGAACAGCGCGGCCGGGACGGCGAACTGGATTCCCGCGTGCGCCCCGTCGCAAAGCCGCCGTCCGATGCGTCCCGGCATTGCGCGCATCCGCCAGAGCTCGTATCCGAACACGAGCAAACCATAGACGAACAGGCCGAAAAGGTGCCCGGCGTAGAGCAAGACGGCGACGACGGAGAACAGCGCGACCCGGAGCGGCCACGGACGTTCCCGTAGGGCGATCCAGCCGGCGAAGGCGAACAACGCCAGGCCCGCCGTGAACAGGTAGTTGAGAAAACCCCAGAAGAAGGCCTGGTTGTAAGACCAACAGGAAGGCCAGCGCGGGCCACAGGCCGACCTTTCCGACCAAGACCTTGCGGAGCGACAAGCGTTCCGGCCGGGATCGACAGGACGGCGGCGGCGGCGAAAAGCTTGCCCGCCGCGTAGATCGACATGAAACGGGCGAGGAACGGGACGAAGATCTCCATCGCCATATTCGGCAGCAGATGCCAGTTGGTCACGTAGTTCTGCCGCAGCACCGGATCGCCGTCCCCGTGCGCCAGAATGTACATGCGCGCCAAGTGGTTCGGATAGTCGACCAGCGGCAGCACCGTCACCGAGAAGATCGGATAGACAACGACGGCGGACAGACCGAGGTACACAGCGACGACGACCCAGCGCCGCTCCCACCGGAAAACCAGGTCCGCAGAGCGCCCCGCCGCCGCGCCTTCGGATGCGTGATGGATCGCGCTCACGGCCAAGTCAGGCCGCTTTGGCCTTGCCGGCGACCGCGAAGATCGAGACGCCGAACGGGAGCCGGAAAGCGGGAAGCCACACCCGCTCCGAGGCAAAGATCGCCTGCAGCACCCGGTTGGTGACCGCGCCGCCGCCGGCAGCGGCCTTTTCCTGCGCGCCGCCGTCGAGATGCAGCAGCCGCTGGACGAGCCGCACCATGGCGATGGCCGGGAACAGATGGGTGTTGAAATAAGACGAATAGGCGACGTCGAACCGCCGGCGGAGCAGCGCCTCGAGCGCCGGCTTGGTATAGCGCCGAAACGCGCCGTCGCCCGGTGCCCCGAGGAAATCATAGGCCGGCACGGTGACGAGCAGGACGCCGTTCGCGGCGAGATGGTCGTCGATCCATTCCAGCGCGCCGTCCTCGTCCTCGATCTGCTCCAGCACGTCGAACAGGCAGATCACGTCGTAGCTGTCGCGCAGCGGGTCGGGGATGCCGCCATCATAGATCCGGATGCCGGGGAAGCGCATGCGGCAGTATTCGACCGACGGCGCGTCCAGATCCATCGCGTGCACGGTGCCGAAGTCCTGCAGCATCCGCAGGTTCGCCCCGGTGCTGCAGCCGACCTCGAGAATCTTGCGCTTGCTGTCCTTGCCGAGGAAACGGCTCAGCAGCCGGCGCAGGACCTTGATGCGCGCCACCCACCACCAGTGGGAATCCGTCAGTGCGGCATGGGCCTTGGATTGTGCCTTGTCCATCAAGAGCGCCCTCGGCGATGTCCGCCGCCGGCGGAAAACCCGCCCGGCGCGTCGCAGATCAGAACGATCACGGAGATCTTCATGCGGTCCACAGGCTGAATTCCGCTCGACGGGATGAATGCAAAGGCAAGGTCCGAGCCTAGGGCGGGCGTGTTTAACATTCGGTTAAGGCTCGGATTCCAGCGGCTTACGCGGTGAGCTGCGGCCGGCCGTCCGCCACCGTCGGCCCCCGGCCGGCGACGGTCGTGCGGTGCATGACGCGGCGCTGCGTCCCGTAGTCCCAGGGCCGGCCGCGATGCAGCACCGCCCGGTTGTCCCACATGACGATATCCTTCGGCCGCCACGCATGGGTGTAGACGAAGCGGTCCTGGGTGGCGTGCTCCAGGAGCTGGCGGAGCAGCGCGCGGCCTTCCTCGACCGGCATGCCGATGATGTGCGAGGCGTGCGAGCCGACGTAAAAGGCCTTGCGGCCGTTGACCGGGTTCTGGCGCACGAGCGACTGCGGCACCGGCGGCACTTCGTCCCTCTGTTCCTGGTTCAGCATCGCCGGGTCGACCAGGCTCCGCGAATAGGCGAAGCTGTGCTCGGCGACCAGCCCCTCGATCCGCCGTTTCATGGCGTCCGGCAGCGCATCGTAGGCCGCCCGCAGGCTGGCGAACTGCGTCTCGCCGCCCTCGCTCGGCACCTCGCGGCCGGACAGGATGGAGGCAAGGGACGGCACCTTTTTGAACGAGCTGTCCGAATGCCACATCATGTTGGCGGAGTTGCGGATCATTCGCTTGTCGTCGGGCGGGATGATCGCATCGGTCTCCGGATCGACATTGGTGAGAAGGGCGAAGGCCGTTCCGCCGCCCTGCGAGCCGATCAGCATGCGCTCCAACGGGCCGAAATGCTCGCTGAACGCCACCTGCTGCGCGTCCGTGATGTCCTGGTCGCGGAATACCAGGATCGAATGCTCCTCGAAGGCCGCGCGGATCGCGTCGATCGTCCGCGCATCCACCGGCCGGGTCAGGTCTACCCCCGAAACCTCGGCGACGAACAGGGGATGCAGCTTCTCGAATTCGAGCGCCATGTCCAAATCCTCCCGAAAGCGTCCTCGCCGCCGGTTGCCTCGCCGCGGCGTTCTTATCAGGGGATTCTGACAAGTCCTGCGATGGCCGGCAAGGGCGCCCGCCGCCGCCTAGTCGTCCTCGTCCGGATCCTGGATCCAGCCGTATTTGACGACGCCCTGGCCTTCCGACGGCGTCGGCGCCGCGCGCTTGAGGATCGCCGCCTTGAGCTGCGCCGCCTTCCAGCGCGGATGATGGCGCAGCAGCCGGGCCGCCAGCGCCGCGACGCGCGCCACGGCGAAGTTCGAGCCGGTCGCCCGAGCGGTGTCGCCGTAGAAGGTCGTCACGTCGAGGTTTTCCGCCGGCACCATGATATCGACGCTGTTCTTGCCCCAGTTGGCGCCCGGCGCGACCCGCCCCAGCGGCGTGCTGGCGGTCACCACCAGGAAGTTCTCGAGATGGAACAGGGCGGGGTAGACGGGCTGCGCGTCGATGTCGCGGCCGTCGTTGCCCGCCGCGATGATGAACAGCATGTTCGGCCGCTTGCTCACGGCCTGGAGGAAGGCGTTCCAGTCGTCCTTGTCGTTGCTCGTCAGCGGCATCGCGACGATCACGGCGTGATTGTAATCGGCGGCCCGCACCATGTCGTCCATGCGGGCCATGTCGGGCTGCGGATAACGGTAGGGCAGGAGCCGGATATGCGGCGCCTCCCGCAGCAGGACACTGGCGATCTGGGTGCCGTAGCGCAGCGGGTAGAAGGGGGAGCGCGATGGATCGCTGTCGAAGGGGCGCGAGTCCATGTCCCAGAAATCGTAGCCGAGCGACTGCCCGTTGGGCGCCCGCGCCAACCGCGCGGCAAAGGACGGCAGCGTATAGTTGATCCCGGTGCCGAACAGCGCCACCGTCACGCCGCGCACGTCGCGCCCATTCGGCACCGGCGGATTGAGCGGCTCGCTGTGCTCCATCGTCGCGAGGCCGGGGCCGTAGATCAGCAGGCGCTCCTGCTGCTCGTCCTTGTCGTAGCGGATGCGGCGGCCGTTCACGACCTGGCACTGGCTGTTGGCGACGACGGTCATGAACGGCAGCAGCTCGCCCTCCTCGTCATCGTCGCCGCGCTTGTAGTAGTCCATGGTCAGGGTCTGGACCTTCGCGTCGAGCCCCTGCTGCCGGGCCCGCAGCTCGTCTCCGTTGCGCAGGCGGTAGATGGCGCGCCAGCCGACCGTGTTGTCGCCGATCTGGATGGGACGGACGCCGTCGACCAGGATGGCGCCGAGCCGCTGCGTCAGGCCGACCGGCCCGCCGACCGCCGGGATGCAGAGCTGTTCCACCACATAGCGCAGGTAGGCGTTCATGTCCTTGTCCGGCGATGGCGGATCATCCGCCAGGCAGAGCGCCGGGAAAGCGAAGGCCGCGATGGCCGCCAGAGCCGCACAGCACCGTCGATTGGTCCGAATCATGGGGGTCAGCATCCGTAGGAAGAGCCGTCAGGTCAATAATACCGTGGAGCAGAGGCTTCGCCAGCGGTTGCGGGCCATTTGCGCCGCGCCGGACCGCGCCATAAACTCCCCTAGAATTACGGCACGGAAATTCCCCCAAAGAGGCAGCGCCAAGGAAACGAAGATCGATGCAACTCGGCTATTTTGCAATGCCCCTTCATCCGCCGACCCGCGACTGGCGGACCGTCCTGGAAGAGAACCGCGAGGCGGTCATCCTCGCCGACAAGCTGGGCTATTCCGAAGCGTGGATCGGCGAGCACATTACCACGACCTCCGAGCCGATCGTCTCGCCGCTGCTGTTCCTGGCGACCGTCATCCCGGAGACCAGGCATATCCGGCTCGGCACGGCGGTGGTCAACCTGCCGCACCACCATCCCGCCCACCTGGCCGCCCAGGTCGCCATGTTCGACCAGCTGAGCCAGGGGCGCTGCATGCTGGGCATCGGCCCCGGCGGCATGGCGAGCGACGCCGAGCTGTTCCGGTCCGCGCCCGAGGCGCGCGGCGCGATGATGCTCGAATTGATCGACATGATGACGGCGATCTGGACGCAGGACCCGCCCTATACGCTCAAGGGCAAATACTGGGACTGCTCGATCGAGGATTTCGTCATCCCGGAATACGGCGTCGGCTATATGGGCAAGCCCTATCAGAAGCCGCACCCGCCGATCGCGCTCGCGCTGCGCAGCCCGCAGTCGGGCGGCACGCTGCTCTGCGCCGAGCGCGGCTGGATCCCGATCTCCGGCAACTTCATCCCGACCGCCTTCGTGAAGGGGCATTGGGAGGGCTACGCGGCGGCCTGCGAGAAGGCCGGGCGGCGGCCCGACCGCGCGATCTGGCGCGTCGCCCGCAGCATCCTGGTGACCGACGACGACCAGCAGGCGCGCGACTATGTCGACGATCCCGAGGGCGGGCTCAGCTATTACTTCCGCTACCTCCGCACGCTGGCGATGATGCGGACGACCCCGGGCGCGCCGGACGACGCCGTCCGCGCCCAGGTCGAGATCCAGGTCAACGAGGCCTTGGAAGATCAGATCATCGTCGGCAGCCCGGCCCGCGTGCTCGACCAGCTCATCGCGTTCCGCGACGAGACCGGGCATTTCGGCACGTTGCTCGCGACCGGCCACGACTGGGACAAGGCCGCGCTGTGGAAGCGCTCGATGACGCTCCTCGGCGAAGAAGTGATGCCGAAATTCCGCCAGCACTGCGCCGCGGCGCCGGCCGGGGATTGAGCCGCCGGCGGCCGTGCTAGGCGGCCGACGCCTCTCCCGCCGCGGCCGCGTGCTTCTTCGGCGCGAAGCGGGAGACGGCTTCCGAGATCTCGTCCATGACCGCGTGCTTCTGGAGGTTCGGGTTGGCCGCCAGCAGGATCGATTGCGTCAAGGGCTGCAGCAGCTCGATCTCCTTGGGGTCGACCTCCGCCAGGTTCTGTCGCATCGTCGCGGCGATGCGGATGAGCGACGCGCTCAGCCGCGTTACGTCACCCTTGCCGAGCGCCTGGATTTCCGAGGCGGTGGCGATGATCGACGCGAAGACGGCCTCGGTTCCGGCCAGGGTCCGCTGCTGCTGGTACGTCCCGCAGAGCGCAGCGACGGAGCCGGTCAGCTTGGTCGCGGAAAGCTCCAGGCGGCTGCTGATCATTTCACGCATAACCATCTCTATCTGGTTGGACATCGCTGCGGGATCGACCGGCTTGCCGTCGAGCTTGTCCCGCAGGGTATTGGGCACGTCGAAATGCCGGGTATTGCCCCAGCGCTCCTTTTCGCGGCGCTCGGGGCCGATATAGCCCGGCGTCGCGACGAACGGCTTGCGGTCGGACACCAGGCTCTTGATCCGCGTGAAAAGCTGGGTGGGGGACAGCGGCTTCATCAGGATGAAGTCGACGCCGCTGTTCGCCGCCCGGCTTATCGTCGCCGGATCGGTATCCCAGGTGACGAAGATGATCGGCAGGAACGGATTGCGGCCCGATCTGCTGTTGCGGATTTCCGAAACGAGCGCGATGGCGTCGCCGTCGGGCGTGTCGACGTCCAGGATGAGGAGATCCACCAGCGAGGCGTTCACGATATCCCGCACCATCGCGAGCCGGCCGACCGCCCGGACATCCTTGAATCCGGCGGTCCCGAGCGCATTCCGCAGACCGTGGCGCATGACGGGATCGTTGTCCGCCAGCACGATCTTCGCGTTCGCGCGATTCTTCACCGAAATCCTGTTCACCGTCCGGGTCTCCTGCGTTGCAATGGCGCCGGGTCGGAGCAATGCCCGGCTTTTTATTAAAATTCAGAGGATTATGCCTCTCACCAGACTGCCATTAACGGCACGGGGAGGGCGCGCAACAATGATCGGGATCACAATTTAGGCAGACCAGGGTAGGGCCCCGCGGGCCCGGCGCGCGGACGGGGCCGCGTCAGCCCCGCCGCGTCTCGGCGATATGCTCGGCTGCCCGCATGCCGGTGATCACCGCCTTCGAGAGGCCGCCGATATAGCCGGCCCGGGGCCCGCCCTCGGCGCCGCCGGTGGCCGAGCCCGCGGCGTAGAGGCCCGGTATCGGCTCCCCGTCCTGGCCCAGCGCGCGGGCGTGGGTGTCGATCTCGATCCCGCCCATGGTGTAGGTGATGCCGGCGCAAGCCTGGACCGCGCGGAAGGGCGCGGCCGCGATCGGCTTCGCCGTCTTGCGGGCGTTCGTCCTGGCCGGCGTCAGCGCCGCGTAGCCGTCGCCCGCGACCGCCTCGTTATGCGCCGCCACGGTCTCCGCCAGCGCATCGGCCGGCACGCCGACCTTGGCCGCCAGCGCCGCCAGCGTGTCGGCCGCGTGCACCGTGCCGCCGGCGCGGACGAAGGAGTTGTTCGGCGTCGGCGGGAAGCGGTTGTCGGCGCCGGTGGTGGCCCAGGTCTCCTCGTCGAACACCACGGTGATGCCGCGTGGGTCGTCGAGCTTCGCCGTCTCGTTCGCCATGTAGACGCCGCCGATGCCTTCGTCGCAGAAGCGCCGCCCGGCCGCGTCGACCAGCACGCCCGCCGAGGCGAGGTGGTCGAGGATGGGGTAGGGCCAGAGCTTCTCGTTGCCGAACACCTCGCGCCCGAGAAGGTGCCCGTAGAAGCGGTCCATGCCGGTGAGCCGGGCGCCCAGCGCCTCCGCCATGCGGATGCCGTCGCCCATGCCGGTGCCCGCGCCGCGCTGGAACAGCGCGTCCGCCTGGGCGAGATGTGCCGGCCGACCAGCTCGGCATCGGCCTGGAAGCCGCCGTCGGCGATCAGCACCGCCGGCGCCTCGAAATCCGTCCCGCCGCTCCCGGCCGCCGACGACGCCGGCGATCCGGCCGTCCCGGCGCAGGATCTCGCCCGCCGCAACGCCGCGCAGCAGCCGGCCCTGGCGCTTGGCGAGGTTTGCCGTCAGCGCGCGCAGCAGCATGTCCGGGCCGCGCCCCTTCCATTCGAGGCCGGGCGTGCGTGGGCGGGGCGGCGCCAGCACCCAGCGCATCCATTCGTAGGGGCCGGCCTTGATGAAGCGCCCGCCCTGGCCGCGCACCCAGGTGAGCGCGCGCCCGGCCTCGTCGGCCAGCAGGTGGGTCAGCGCCGGCTCGGTCAGGCCGCCGGTCGAGCGCTCGATCGCGGCGTGGATCTCGTCCGCGCCCGCGGTCATGTCCTTGAAGGCGAGGTGCACCAAGCCACCGGCGAAGCGCGAGTTGCAGGGGTAGAGCTCGTCCGCGCCGCGCTCGAGCACGACCGGCCGGAGCCCCAGCTCGGCGGCGCGGTTGGCGGCGGAAAGCCCGGCGAGGCCGCCGCCGATGACGACGAGATCGTACTCCATGCGCTCCTGTCCCTATTTCGGCAGCAGCATGTCGGTGATGATGACGGTGAGCTCGACCATCACCTTGACCAGGAAGCCGGCGAGCGCGCCCGCGACGATGCCGACGGCGATCCAGGCCCAATGGAGGCCGAAGCCGCCGACCGCGCACAGCGCGCCCAGCACCGGCAAGACGGCCACCAGCGCCGCCAGCAGCTTGCCATGCTTCACCAGGATCGCGATGGCGGGGTAGTTCTCCATGCCGGCCGGGCTCCTTCCGTTTCCAGGTCGCGCGGATTATCGCCCGATGGCGGGACGGGGGCAAATTGGGGAAGCGCGGCTTCTAAAAGGGGACAGAGCCCTATTTTCGGAGCCCTTTTCGAAAATAGGGCTCTGTCCCCTTTTTTGTTCCCTTTCCCGGTCGCGCGCCTGTCAAAGCTTGGAGATGACGTCCCGGGCGAGCGTCACTTCCATGGACTGCTTTCGCTCGGCGGGCATCGTGGCGTACACGGAGACTTTGAAGGCGGAGCCGCCCTTCTTGACGGTAAGACTGACCGTGCTGCCGACAGTCGTGTAGAAGGCTTCATCCCCGACGCCGCTTGCCGAGGAGGCATAGGGCGCGCGCTTCCCGGCCTGGTAAAAAGACAGGTCCTCGAGGAAAAGCGTCACGATCATGCCGCTGCCCGTCCAGGTGCACGTCTTCTTGAACGTCGGCGTCACGTACGCGCCGGCCCCGACCGAGACGCCCACGACGCCGCTGACCTGGTCTGCCGACAGGAGCGCGCAGGCATCGCCGGGCGCCGCCGCGGCTGCCGATCGCGACATGATGGGGACCGCGGCCAAGAGGAAGAAGGCGGGAATGACTGCGCAGGCTCCGATCTTAGGTCGCATGGGGTGATCTCCTTCGCCGGTATGGCGCATCGCGAGGTGTCGTCGCTCCAGCTTGTCATAACGCAAGGACGCCGTAAAAGCGGCCCGCGGGACGCTCGTCACGGCGAGGGATGCCGGCCGCGGCGCGCCCGCCGCCTACGCGTAGCGGTTCTTGATCTCGACCGTGCCGTATTTCTTCTGGTGGAAGTAGTTCGCGTTGAAGAATTCCAGGATCAGGTCGGCATAGAGCGCGGGCGGGTATTTCGGCGGGTCGTCCGGGCCGCTGCAGCTCGGCAGCACCTCGATCATCCGGTAGGGATTGGGGCTGTGGAAATAGGCGAGCGAATAGCGGTCCGCGTCGCCCTCGACGATCACGCCATGCGGCGTCGACAGGAAGCGGTCGTTCGACATCCGCCGCAGCATGTTGCCGATGTTGACCAGCAGCGTGCCGGGGATGAGCGGCGGCACGATCCAGTCGCCGGACGGCAGGCGCAGCGCCAGGCCCGGCACCTCGCTCCGCGCCAGGATCGTCAGGAAGCTGTTGTCGGTGTGCGGGCCGGTGCCGAAGTCGTTGTCCTCGAGCTTCGTCGGCGGGTAATGCAGCATGCGCAAGGTGGCGTGGTTCTCGTCCGCGAAGAGCGGCCGGAAATAGTCGGGCTCGAGGTCGAGCGCCGCCGCGAAGGCCGGCAGCATGCGGTCGCCGAGCGCGACCACCGCATGGAAATAATCCATCACGCCCTCGCGGAAGCCGGGCAGCCCGTCCGGCCAGTAGTTGCCGCCGCGCAGCGGCTTGCCCGCCAAGCGGTCGGGATGGTCCGGCGCGCGGTCATGGGTGACGAAGAAGGATTCATTCTGGTTCGGCTTGGTCGCCTTGTGCACGGTCGAATGCTTGTGCGTGCTGGCGTTCATCGGCAGGTAGCCGACATTGTAGGCGTCGAGCTTGAGCTTCTGCTTCTCGGCCAGCGGCAGCGCGTGGAAGCGGCGCGACTGCGCGAAGGCGCGCTCGATCAGGTCTTCGGGAATGCCGTGATTCTTGATGTAGAGGAAGCCGATCGTCTCGCAGGCATGCCGGACCTCGGCGCCGAGCGCTTCGAGCGCGCCGGGCTCGCCCGCGAAATAGGGGCCGAAATCGATTACCGGAATGCGCGCGACGGCCGCGTCCATATCCGCCGGCGCGTTCTGCTTGAAGAGATGCATGAGCCGACATCCTCCCGCTCTGGTCCCGGGACGTTGCCGACAAGCCTAGCGGAAGCAGGCCTCGGGCGGAAGTGCGGTTCGAAAAACTCAGTAGACCGCCTTGCGGAACAGCATCGCCTCGCAGACGCAGTGCTCGTGCCGGTCGACGCATTTGAACTCGCCGCGATTGCACTGCTCGCGCCAGTAGGTCGGCTGCTTGCGCCAGAGCGTGAAGCCGAGGCGGCCCATGAGGCCGTCGACCTCCGCCGCCTTCGGGCCGCGCTTGAAGGTGACCAGGAGCTTGTCCGCGCCGACGCCGACGAGCGCGTCATGCGTGGCCCGCAGCAGGGTGAAGCCGATGCCCTGGCGGCGGCGCTCGGCGGCGACCGCGACCACCTCGATGACCGCAAGATTGCCGGCCGCGTCCGCGTCGCGAATGTCCGGCGGAAATTCGCCGACCTCCGGGCCGAGATAGGGACGAAGCCCGTCCTTGGGAAGGATGCGGCCATGCGCGAAGCCCAGCAATCCGACGTCTTCGTCGCAGGCGAGATACATCACCGAATCCTGCTGGCGCGTCTGCAGCCACGGCTCGGTGAAGTAGCCTTCTCCGAACACGGTCTTCGCCAGATGAATGACCTGGCTATGCCAGCGCGGCTTGTAGCGTTCGATCCACATCGCGTAGCTCTCGCGGCGTAGGACGGCTCGGCGAATCAGGTTCATTTTTTGGCTTTCCATGGAGTGAACAGGAGACGCGGCTGCTTTTCAAGACTGACGGTTGGGCAGCCGGGATATTCCCGGCGGCGCGCAGTTTCGGGCGGCCGTCTTGACTCTCCCCGGGGCCGGGTTCAGACTTCCCTTGATGGCCGTCTGCGGGGTTCACGCCCCGGTCCTGGCCATCGCGAGGGTCAACTCGAAAAGGAGGGTGCGTAACCGCATGGAGCCACCTGACCATTCACAGAGACCTCGCCTCAGACGAGGTCACGGCTTGACGGGATAAGCCAAGAGGCCTCGGCGTAACCGTAGAGCCGCCGACAATCAGAGTTTCCAATGCGAGTGCGCGGTGCATAAGGGCCCAGCATCGCAACAGCTCGAACATCCACTCGCCACGGATGGCGAGTATAGGCAAAAGCCGCAAAAGGAACCCCGCGCAGCACAAAGCTGGCGGGGTTCCGCTATTCGTGCGGGCGCGTCGTCGCGATCGTGCGTCCTCATCCTTCGACAGGCTCAGGATGAGGAGAAATAAACGATGCCCCCGAAAACCCTCTCCTCATGCTGAGCCTGTCGAAGCATGACCGCGCGTTCGGTCATTTGCCCCCATCGCGCGCGACACGTGTAGCGTTCGGTGAGGGAACGCCCACAGCCGAAGAAGCAGCAAGCCGCCATGTCCATCGATTTCGAAGTCGACGCCGACGGCGTCGCGCTGATCACCATGAACCGCCCGGAGCGCATGAACGCGCTCGACGCCGAGCATTACGCCCTGCTCTCGCGCTGCTGGGAAAAGGTGCGCGACGACCGCAAGATCCGCTGCGCCATCGTCACCGGCGCGGGCGACAAATCCTTTACCGCCGGCGCGGACCTCAAGAGCCTCGTTAGCCAGAGCCCGGTGCTGGCCGACAACTGGCTGACCCAGAAAGACCAGATCCTGAACCGCGGCATGGAGGTGTGGAAGCCGGTGATCGCCGCGGTCAACGGCTATTGCTTCGGCGGCGGGCTGTGCCTGCTGTTCGCGACCGATGTCCGCATCGCGGTGGAAGGCGCGGTCTTCGGGCTGTCGGAGGTCAAGCGCGGCCTCGTGCCCGGCAACGGCGGCACGCAGCGCGTCATGAAGCAGTTCCCCTACGCGATCGCGATGGAGATCCTGCTGACCGGGGACCGCTTCGGCACCGACCTGGCCGAGCGCTGGGGACTGGTCAATGCCGTGGTGCCGCGCGACAAGCTGATGGCGACCGCCTACGACTATGCCCGCCGGATCGCCGAGAACGCGCCGCTCGCGGTGCAGGGCGCGAAGGAGCTGGCGATCCGCTCGCTCGACATGGACCTGGCGACCGGGCTGCGCTGGGAGTCGGCAACCAACGTCCTTCTGCGCACGACCAAGGACGTGAAGGAAGGCACGAAAGCCTTTGCGGAGAAACGCAAACCGCGCTTCAAGGGCGAGTAGGGCCGGGGCGCGTAGGGCCGGCGGCGCCGGTCGAGGCCCGCTCCCGGGGCGGGAGAGGACCTCGTCCGGCGGAAGCGGTCACTTCAGCTTCTGCACATAGTCCAGGACCTTCTCACGGACCGCCGGATCGGTGCGCATCGCGACCGCGATCTCGTTGTATTTCTGCACCGTCAGCCCTTGCTGCTTGACCGCGGCGACGGCGTCCTGCTGCGCCTTTTTCTGGATATCGTCGGTCGCCTTGACGTCGTTGCTGCCCTTGATCTGATCGCGCGCGTTCTTGCTGATCGTCTGCACCTGGAGCGCGGCCGACGCATAGGACTGCAGATCCTGTTCGCTGAACTGCTTAACGGCCGACGGCGCCGCCTGGGCCGCGGGCGCGCCGTTCTGCGCCCGCGCGGTCCCGGCGATCGATCCGGCCGCGACGACGGTCGCGGCGAACAGCAGGGTGGCGGGAATCCCCAAAAATGACCGGAAATTGGCTGATTTCATCTTCAGATACCTCTCTTACGCATGGTTTTCGACGCTTCGCCGCGTTCGGCGCGGCTTGAAGAAACGACAGCGCCCGCCGCCGGATCGTTCCATCACGTCATCGGATTTCGTTTCCCGCGGAACTTTTTCGCCGTCCAGCCCGTCTGTATGGATGACGGATGCGGCGACAGTGCAACGGCAAGGGAACCAGCGTGCCATGGCGTGCAACGCCGCAGGATCGGACGTGAACGACGTAAAGTGGCTGATCGCGCGCGAGATCCCGCATCTTCGCCGCTACGCGCGGGCGCTCGTGCGGGACAGCGACGCGGCGGACGACCTCGTGCAGGATTGCCTCGAGCGCGCGATCCGGAAACGCGCGCAGTGGCGCCGGCACGGCAGCATCCGCGCCTGGCTGTTTCGCATGCTTTACCGAACCTTCCTCAACGCGCGGCGGCGCCGGAGCCGCGAGCGGGCGCAGGTGCGGATCGAGGGAAGCGACGACGGGTTCCACGAGCGCCTTCGCGAACCGCCGCGCCAGGAACACTACGTCGAATGGCAGGACATGGCGGCGGCGCTCGACCGGCTTCCCGATTCCCAGCGCGCGGCGGTGCTGCTGACCGCGCTCGAAGGCATGTCCTACGACGAGGTCGCCGGCATCCTCTGCGTTCCCGTCGGGACGGTGCGCTCGCGCCTGTCGCGGGCGCGCGAAACGCTCCGCGCCGCGCAGATCCGCAGGGCCGGCCGCGTCACGCTTCGGAGAGTGAAATGACGAAGAACAGGACGACGAAAGACAGGACGGCGCGGAACCCGCAGAGCGCGGTCACCGAGATCGATCTGCTCGGCTACGTCGACGGCCTGCTCGACGGCGACGCGGCGCGCCGACGCACGGTCGAAGCCTTCCTCGCCGCGCATCCCGAGGAAGCCGCGCGGGTGCAGGATTATATCGCGCAGAACCGCGAGATCCGCAGGCTCTACGGCCCGGTGTTCCATGAGCCGCTGCCGGAGCGGCTGCTGGCGGTGCTGCACGGCGAGGCCGCGGCGGCGGCTTCCGCTGGCAACACGCCGCCGCCGTGGTCGCGTTGCTGCTGGCGACCGCTGCGGGCGGCTGGCTGCTGGGGCACGAGCAGGCGGGCAGGGCGGTGCCGGCGCGCGCCGTCGCGGTCGCGGGCGCCGTCGGTCATCCGCTGGCGCAGACGCTGCCGGCGACGGCCGAGGCGCTAACGCGGGCGAGCACCGCCGCGGACCTCCGGCAATCCGGAACGGACCCGGCCGAGATCGCGCCGCCCGACCTGTCGGCGCTCGGATACGCGCTCGACCGCACGCGCAGCGTCGGCGGCCCGCGCCAGCGCATGACGGAGCTGCGCTACGTCCGCGCGGACGGCCATCGCCTCAGCCTGTTCATCCACCGCCGCACGCCGGAGGAAGACCGTGACATCGTCTTTTCCCGCAACGGCACCGTCGCGACGGCCCGCTGGCTCGACGGCCCGCTGGTTTATGGCGTGGTCGGTGAACGTCAGCGAGTCCGAGCTCTCCGTCGTCGCCGCGACGATCCAGGCGGAGGCCGACCGGGCGCATTGCGCGCCGCACGGATTGCCGATAGCGACCACGGCCGCACCATGCCGCTCGAGGAGAGCGGCCTCGCGGACAACGCCGGCCGCGCAGCACCCACGCCCGCCATCGCGCTGCCGACGGACGGCATCGGCACCGTTCGCCCGATGCCGTGAGACGCCGGGCGGCGTGCTACCGCTCCGCCTTGAACCCCTTCGCTTCCTCGCGCAGCACGAATTTCTGGATCTTGCCGCTCGGCGTGCGGGGGAGCGCGTCGCGGATCACCAGCTTCTCGGGGAAATACTGCGCCGCCATGCCGTGGTCGCGGAGATGCGCGATCATGCCGGCGAAGTCGAGGCTGCCGCCCTCGACGAGCCCGACGAAGGCGCAGCCGCGCTCACCGAGCCGCGCGTCGGGCATCGCCACGACCGCGCATTCGCGCACCGCGGGATGGCGGTAGAGCAGCTCCTCGACCTCGACGACGGGCACGTTCTCGCCGCCGCGGATGATGATGTCCTTGGCGCGCCCGGTGATGCGGATGTAGCCGTCCTCGTCCATGCGCGCGAAATCGCCGGTGTCGAACCAGCCGTCCGCGTCGACGCCATAGGCCTCCGGCCGCTTGAGATAGCCGACGAACAGCGCGTTCGGCCGGCATTGCAGGATGCCTTCCTCGCCGCGCGGCGCCTTCGCCGCCGTCCGCGCGCACGACCCTGACCTCGGAGCCGGGCAGCGCCTTGCCGTCGGTGCCGAAGATCTTCTCCGGCGGGTCGCCCGGCGCGCAGTTGGTGATGCAGCCGATCTCGGTCATGCCCCAGCCCGACAGCACGTGCGCGCCCAGCCGTGCGGTCGCGCGCTCGACCAGCGCGCTCGGGATCGGCGCGCCGGCCGACAGGAAGATGCGGAAGCGCGAGAGGTCGTGCTCGGCCAGCGCCGGCAGATCCGCCAGGTCGGCAAGGAAAGGCGTGGAGGCCATCGTGAAGGTCGCGCCGGTCGCCGCCATGCTCGCCGCCGCCTCGGCCGGGACCCAGATGTCGCGCAGCACCGCGGTCACGCCCAGCATGATCGGCAGCATGATGCCGTACATGAAGCCGGTCTGATGCGCGAGCGGCGAGGCCATCCAGGTCACGTCCTCCGCGCCCATGCCGAAACGCTCGACGATCGGCGGCAGGCAGGCGAACAGCGTGTTCGCCGTGTGCATCACGCCCTTGGGCTGCCCCGTGGTGCCCGAGGTGTAGAGGATCTGGGTCACGTCGTTGGCGCCGCTGCGGCGCGGGCGAGCGCGTCCGGCGCGTCCGGGCGCGGCGTCTCCAGGAAGAAGCGCTCGAAGGATTGCGATCCGGAACCGCCGATGTAGAAGCAATGCTCGAGATGCGGCAGCGCGGGCGCGAGATCGGCCATCATCGCCGGATAGGCGAAGCCGCGGAAGCGCTGCGGTCCGACATAGAGCCTGGCTTCCGCGAAGCCCAGCATGAAGCGCAGCTCGCGCGCGCGGAAGATCGGCATCAGCGGGTTGCTGATCGCGCCGACATGGATGCAGGCGAGATGCAGCGCCGTGAACTGCCACCAGTTCGGAAGCTGGAAGGAGACCACGTCGCCGGGCGCGATGCCGAGCTCAGGAGGCCGAGCGCGATGCGCCGTGCGACCGCGTCTAGCTCGGCATAGGTGAGGGTGGTGTCGGTCCCGGTCTCGCTGTCATGCGCGATGAGCGCGGCGCGGTCCGGGTACTTCGCCACCGCCGCGTCGAGATAGTCCAGCGTCGTCTTACCCGCCCAATCGCCGCGCGCTTCCATCGCGGCGACACGGTCCGGCGATAGAATGACCCCGAGGTCCATCAGACGGCCTCCCTACGGCATGCGGGGCATTCTTTTTTTCTTGCGGCATTTATGCCGTGCGTCCTTCGACAAGCTCAGGATGAGGACCCGTCTTCATGGCATCGAGAAAAGAGCCTCATGCTGAGCCTGTCGAAGCAGGCACCCCGCTTGTCCCAATCGCTTCGCGCACCCGCAAGGCGCGGATACACACCATCGTCAAGCCGCCGCTGACGCTCAGCACCTGGCCGGTGATGTAGCGCGCGCGGTCGCTGGCGAAGAACATAATGCCGTCGGCGATCTCCGCCGGCTGGGCGAGGCGGCGCAGCGGAATGGCGCGGATCAGCGCCGCCTGCAGCTTCTCCGGCTGGGCGCGGAACAACGGCGTGTCGGTCGGCCCCGGCGCGATCACGTTGGCGCGGATCTGGTAGCGCGCCATCTCGCGCGCGACCGACTTGGTGAAGCCGATGACGCCGCCCTTGGCGCCGGAGTAGACCGTCTCGCCGGAGCTGCCGACCCGGCCGGCGTCGCTCGACACGTTGACGATCGCGCCCGCCTGCGCCTCGATCATCGGGTCGAGGAAGGCGCGGGTCACGCGGATGCAGCCCATCAGGTTGATGGTGATGACCTTCTCCATGAATTCCGGCGTGTTCTTGATGAAGGGCTCGCCCACGTCCCAGCCGGCCACATTCGCCACCACGTCGGCCTTGCCGCCGTTGCTGTGCAGCGCGCCCGCGAAGTCGGTGATCGAGGTCTTGCTCTCGAGGTCGAGCTTGTGGAACGCGACCTTGCCCGGCAGGCCGTTCGCCTGGGCGATCGTATCCTCGGCGCCTTTCTCGTTGATGTCGCCGAAATAGACGTTGCCGCCGGCCTTGGCGAAGCTCAGCACCGTGGCCCGTCCGATGCCGGACGAGCCGCCGGTCACGACGATCGTTTTCCCTGTGAAATCCATCGCTTCTCGTCTCCGTTTAACCTGATTTCTTGGCCTGCCGTTTGCCCCACTCCCTTATCCGTCACAACCCGGCTTGACCGGGTTGTCCAAGGCAGGGCCGTTGTGTCCGACTCCGCGCAAGTTCGAAGATTGGGGCCCGGCTGGCCACCGCCTGCCGCGCCCGGCATGGTCGTGCATGGCCCAACCGCCGTGCCATGGATTCGCCGATCAAGTCGGCGAATGGCGAGTGGGGGAGCGAGTGCCCTCGGCGAATGACGGCTAGGGAGAGCCAGCCATCACCGTACCTCGAACAGCCCGGCCGCGCCCATGCCGCCGCCGATGCACATGGTGCAGACGACGCGCTTGGCGCCGCGCCGGCGGCCTTCGATCAGCGCGTGGCCGACCATGCGCGCGCCGCTCATGCCGTAGGGATGGCCGATCGAGATCGCGCCGCCGTCGACGTTGAGCCGCTCGTCGGGAATGCCGAGCGCGTCGCGGCAATAGAGCACCTGCACCGCGAAGGCCTCGTTGAGCTCCCACAGGTCGATGTCGTCCATCGTCAGGCCGTGGCGCTCCAGGAGGCGCGGCACCGCGTAGACCGGCCCGATGCCCATCTCGTCCGGCTCGCAGCCGGCGACGGCCAAGCCGCGGAACACGCCGAGCGGCTCGAGCCCGCGCTTCTCCGCCGTCTTGGCGTCCATCAGCACCGCCGCCGACGCGCCGTCGGAAAGCTGGGACGCGTTGCCCGCGGTGACGAAGCCCTTCTCGTGCACCACCGGCTTCAGCTTGGCGAGGTCCTCCAGGCTGGTGCCGGGGCGGTTGCCCTCGTCCTGCTCCAGCGTCACGGCTTCCGCGCTGACCGCGCCGGTCGCGCGGTCGGTGACCAGCTTGACGGTCGGCATCGGCACGATCTCGTCGTCGAACTTGCCGGCCTGCTGCCCCGCCGCGGTGCGCGCCTGGCTCTGCAGCCGCGTAGGCGTCCTGCGCGTCGCGCGAGATGCCGTAGCGCTCGGCGACCGTCTCCGCCGTCTTCAGCATGCTGTCATAGAGCGCGGGCTTGTGCGCGACGATCCAGTCGTTCTGCGCGCGGAACTGGTTCATGTGCTCGTTCTGCACCAGGCTGACCGATTCCAGCCCGCCGCCGACCATGACCGGCACGCCGTCGACGATGACGCGCTGCGCCGCCATGGCGATCGCCTGCATGCCCGAAGAACAGAAGCGGTTGATGGTCGACGCCGCGACGCCGACCGGCATGCCGGCGCGGATCGCGATCTGGCGCGCGATGTTGCCGCCGGTCGCGCCCTCGGGCAGCGCGCAGCCCATCAGCACGTCCTCGACCTCGCCGGGCTCGATGCCGGCGCGCTCGACCGCGTGGCGCACCGCATGCGCGCCCAGATCGGCGCCGTGGGTGTTGTTGAACGCGCCGCGGTAGGCCTTGCCGATCGGCGTGCGCGCGGTGGAGACGATGACCGCTTCCCGCATTGGATGTTCCTCCCGCTGCCGGCCGGCCGCGCCGCCCGGAACAACCTTTCATAGCGCAGGGCCGAGGAGGAGACAAATGGAGGGAGGGCGTGGATGCTCGAGCACACCAATAAGCCGTCATTCGCCGGCTTGACCCACTGCTGTCCGGCTAAGCGCTGCAGATGTTCTCGGGAAGGCGTCGGAATGACGAGAGCGTGCGCGCCCTGGGGCGCTTCGAGACGCGAAGCCGGAGCGCGCTCCAAGGCCCGTCCGTGGATTGCCGTAACAAGTACGGCAATGACGGTAAGTATGTGAATTAAAATAAAATCGTCACTCGCGGACTTGTTCCGCGAGTCCATTTGCACCGCCCTTTCCACCCGATCGTCGCTAAACCGGACAGCGGTGGGTCAAGCCGTGGAATGACGTTTCACTTTGAAATTTGGATTTCTACAGTCACGCCACGCTTTAGGCGTGGCCGCGGGGCACGCGCGCCCTCAGTGCACCGTGCCGGCGAAGAAGCGGTCGAGCTCGTCGGGGAGCTGGGCGAGCGGCTTGGGGGCGAGGCGGCGGGTCTCGTCGTTCAGCGGGTAATGCTCGAGCGCGGCGATCTTGGTCGCGGCGTCGAATTCGCCCAGCGCCATGTCGAGCAGCACGCAGGACGTCGCGCACAGGATGTCCCAGTTGTCGTCGTTGAGGTCCTCGACGAAAAGCGCGACGCGCAGGCGGCCGTTCTCCGGCTCGCAGCGATAGCGGATCTGATCGCCCGAGAGCTGATGCCCCATGGCGCTGACACGCGCCTTGACCGAGCGGCGCGGCCGGAACGCGACGACGCGCCAGCCCGGCATGGCGGGGGCGCTGCGCACCACGTCGAGCACTTCGTCGAACAGCGGCGTCTGGCCGTCGGCGCTGATCACGAAATCGACCCTGTCGCCGTCCGGGCCCCACAGCTCGAAGGCGAGGTCGGGATGAAGCTTGCTGAATTCCGCGTCGATCCGGGCGACGATATTGTCGTCGTCGAGCCCGTCGGCGCCCAAGGGCGCGATGGTCTCGGCGAACCAGGCCCAGAACGGGCTGACGCCGGCTTTCGGGCGCGCGGCGGATGCCTTACCCTGCTTGCGGCGCCGCGGATGGGACGACTTGAGACGGGATGGCTGCGTCAAGTTCCCCATGGATCGACTTTTCCTTATCCTGATCCTGCCGGCGCAGGCGCGCCGGGACGTTGCCTGCGACGGTAGGCCGGAAAGGTGAACAAATCCTTGACGCGGCGGGGGAAAGGGCCGGTGGGCCCGGGACTTTTCGCGGCTCAGGAGGGGAGGACGGACGAATGGCGCTCACGCTCGACAAAAAGGTGGATTTCGGCATCACCGCGCGGCTTTCGACCCGCGCGATCATCCGGCGGACGGTGGCGCTCCTGGAGGAGATCGGCTTCCAGTCGCTCTGGTCGGGCGACCACATCGCCTTCACCTCGCCGATCCTCGATCCGATGCTGGGGCTGAGCCAGGCGGCGGCCCTGAGCGATACGCTCGTTATCGGCACCAGCGTCTACCTGCTGCCGCTGCGCTCGGCCGCAGCGGCGGCGAAGCTGGCGTCGAGCCTCGACCACCTGTCCGAGGGGCGCTTCATCTTCGGCATCGGCGCCGGCGGCGAGTTCCCGCGCGAGTTCGCAGCCTGCGGCGTACCGCTGACGGAGCGGGGCCAGCGCATGACCGAGGGCATCGAGGTGCTGCGCAAGCTGTGGAGCGACCGCCCGGTGAGCCATGCCGGACGCATCTGGCAGTTCGAGGAGGTGCACATGCAGCCGGGCCCCTACACCAAGGGCGGGCCCAGGATCTGGTGCGGCGGACGCTCGGACGCGGCGCTGCGGCGCACCGGCGCGCTCGCCGACGGCTGGATCTCCTATGTCGTCACGCCGGAGCAGTTCGCCGCCGGGCTCGCGACGATCGAGGCGGCGCGGGCGGCGGCGGGGCGGGGCGCGCATCCTTTCGGCACCGCGCATCTCCTGTTCGCGCGTCTCGACGACAGCTACGACCGCGCGCTCGACGACGCTACGGCGCTGCTGAGCACGCGCTATGCAATGGATTTCCGCAAGGCGGCGCAGCGCTACTGCGCGCTCGGCAATCCCGAGGCGATCGCGGCGACGCTGCGGAAATTCCACGCCGCCGGCGTCCGCCACTTCATTCTCGACATGCTGGGCACGCCCGAGGAGCGCGAGGCGCAGCTACGCCGCTTCGCAGCGGAGGTCCGCCCGCTGATCGGCGATTTCGGCAGCTGAGGCGCGATCAGACCTCGCGCCGGAGGAACGCCGAGCGGATGACGTCCTTCATCGCGCCGTCGGTAACGCTAAGCGAGCTCGTCTCGGCCGTGGCCTGGGCCCGACGCGGCTGGCTGCGGGCCGGGGTCCTCGCCTGAGATTTCGCCGGTTTGCGGATTTTCGAGCTGGTCTGCTTCTTGGCCATCGATGCATTTCCCCGTCACGGAATCTCTGATGCGCCAAGTCTAGAAATTATCGCTCCCAGGTAAAGGACGAATTTGCCGTGGCAGCGGCGCGGCGTCCCTATGGCAAAAACGGACGGCGGGTTGGCGGCGGGACTCGCGGAATAAGCCGTGGGGTGACGGGTTTGTTTTAATGGATGATACTCACCGTCATTGCCGTACTTGTCACGGCAATCCACGGATGGGCCTATTCGCTGCCGCAGATCTCATGTTCGACGCGCGGGGGGCAGGTGCAGCGCGTCTTACAGCTTCACCTGCCGGAACAGCTCCTGCAGCAGCGGATGTACGCTGGGGGAGTTATCGCGGATGAATTTGAGCAGCGCGACTTCGTTCTCGTGCACCATGTCGTCTTCGGCAATGCGGGCGAGCAGCCAGCGCGCCTCGCCCTCGTCGATGCTCTCGCGGCTCATCGCCTCGTGCACTCGGGCGTCTTCCTGCGCCTTGCGCTCGGCCGCAGCGCGGCTGCCGAACGGATCCCAGGAGGCCCAGCCCTCGGCGAAGTTGAGGCTGGCGGCATTGCGCCCCACGTCGGCGAGCAGGCGGCCGACGCCGCGCCGCTCCTCGAGCCAGGCATCGCGCCGATCGTATTCCTCGGCCGACAGCACCTTCGGCGCGCCGCGCGGGAACATCAGGTAGTTGGCGATCGCCTTGACGAAGAGATCCTGCCAGCCCGGATCGTTCTGAGAGGCGACGGTCGCGTTGTTGATCGCGAAGATCATCTCGGCCTCGCGCTTGGTGACCGTGTAGCCGCCTTCGCCGCCGGGGGCGTAGATGGCGCGGCGGACCAGCGCGACATCGGCCGCGGTCACGACGCCGGCGTTGCGGCCCTGGCCGTAGGCCGCCTGATCGGGTGTCAGCACGCTGTCCTTGACCGCTTGCAGCATGAGCAAGGTCAGGTCTTCCGGCACGGAATCCGCCCAATGCACGATGTTGACCAGCAGCTCGAGCTCCGATTTGCCGTCGATGCGGCCGTCGCGGGTGATGTTGTCGATCAGGAAGCGCGCGCCGGCCTCGTTCACGTATTTCGGCGGCTGCGACTTCCAGACGAAATAGTCGGTCAGGGAGTCGACGTAGAACTCGCTCCAGACCGGCGCCTTGTCGGTGCAGACTCTGGTCGAGCCGGAAGATGGTTTCCGCCTCTCTGCGATCCACGACGCCGTCCCGGAACACGCTCTGGCGCAGCGTCAGCAGGTCCTCGGCGTTGATGGACCCTTTGGCCTCGATAACGGCGGCAGGATCGATATGGGGGACCGGTGTGTTCATCCGGAGTTTTTCTTCCTGAAATGCCGCGAAACGGGCGTTTTTTCCCAGCCGGATCATCTCGTGCGATGATTAAGAAATATTTAACCGTGGTGGCGGATTCGGCGGCCGGTTACGTCCGGCCGCCGGCTTCGGAAGATCGGCGCGCGGCGACACGCGCGCTGCGGGCGAGAGGAGAGAGCCATGCTGGAGGGAAAGACCGCGCTGGTGACCGGATCGACGCGAGGGCTGGGCGCGGCAGCGGCCGCTGCCTTCGCCGCCGCCGGCTGCAACGTCATGCTCAACGGCTTCGGCGAGGCCGCGGCGATCGAGCGGCAGCGCGCGGCGCTTGCCGAGGAACACGGCGTGACCGTTGGCTATCACGGCGCCGACCTGGCGAAGCTCGCCGAGGTCGAGGCCCTGTTCAAGGCGGCTGAGGACCTCGGCGACCGGTTACGTCCGGCCGCCGCTTCCGAAAGACCGGCGCGGGACGAAACCCGCGCCGGCGGCGGGGTCGACATCTTGGTGAACAACGCGGTGATCCGGCATTTTTCGTCGATCGATGCCTTCGCGCCGGCGGACTGGGAACGGGCGCTCGCGGTCAACCTGTCCGCGCCCTTCCATCTCACGCGCTTGGCGTTGCCCGGCATGCGCAAGCGCGGCTGGGGGCGGATCATCAACATCTCCTCGGTGCTTGGCATCGGCGCGCGCTCGGGCCGCGTCGACTACGTCACCACCAAGACGGCGCTGCTCGGCTTGACACGCGCGACGGCGGCGGAGACGCGGGGCGCGGGCAACATCACCTGCAACGCGATCTGTCCGGGCTCGGTGCTGACGCCCAATACCGAGATCAAGATCGCCGAGCTCGCCAAGGCGGAAGGGCTCGTCGCCGGACGCGGCGCGCCGCGAATACCTCAAGCGCCGCAAGCAGCCGGGCGACTTCATCCAGCCCGCGCGCATCGCCGAGCTGATGCTGTTCCTCTGCCGCGACGAGGCGCACGACATGAACGGCGGCGCCTTGCCGGTCGACGGCGGACGCTCGGCCTCCTGGCTCGAAGAGGACAAGTAGGGCACCCCGAAACGCCAAAAACACGGAGGACACCAAGATGGCCAAGTTCGATTTCGACAAGAACGAGCGCTTCGTCAACGGGCAGGCGATCCGTCGCCGCATCCTCGGCGCCGACTACCATGACGCCAGCACGAAGCAGGGCGAGGACGACTCTTTCGTGGGCCCGCTGCGTCAGCTCAACGCGGAATTCGTCTGGAATGCGATCTGGGGCCGGCCAGGCCTGCCCGAGAAGACGCGCCGGCTGATCAACATCGCCATGCTGGCCGCCGTCAACCGCCAGCCGGAGCTGCGCACCCATGTCCGCGCGGCCCATCAGGTCGGCGGCGTCAGCAAGGACGAGATCATGGAAGTGCTGCTGCACACCACGGTCTATGCCGGCGTCCCGGCCGGCGTCGACGCCTTCCGCACCGCCAAGGCCTATTTCGACGAGGCGGAGAAGGGCGGGAAGAAAAAGAAGAAAAAGAAAGGGAAGGCGTAGGAGAGACGCGGTCGTCCCGAGTTGAAGTCGTGCCGGACTGCATCGGTGGATGCCACGGACAAGCGTGGCATGACGTGTAGATAGATGAAACTATTATAAACCGTCACTCCCCGGTTTATCCGGGGAGTCCAAGGGCGCCGGCCCTTCCGCCCTGCACGCGGTCGCTCGGTGTGCTACCATGCCGTCATGCCCGCGTCCAAGAACCCCCCGTGGCCGACATCGACGAGGATCCGAACGTCGAGATCCGGCCCTATGCCTCGCCGCCCTGCTATGCGCATGAGGTCGACCCGGCCTATTTCGGGCTGCCTGCCCGGCTGACCCGGCCGGCTCCGTCGACCTGGAGACGGCGCTGCGGCAGGCGCGCGCCCTGCTCGGCGCGGCGATCGGCCGCATCGATTCCCGATAGCGGCGCCGGTTCGACGCGCGGTCCCGCTTGCGCATCCGTCCGCGTCCTCTGGTAGCATGGCGCGCACCGAATAATAAAGACATGCGGAGAAGACGCCCGATGACGACGGCCCCTCAATCGGCCCCCCTCACATTCGCCTTCCAGGCGGCGCCGACCAGCGAAGACCCGGCTGCCGACGACCTGCTCTACAAGGAGGTGGTCGAAGACTGCCACCTGGGCATGGAGCTCGGCTACGAGGCGGCCTGGTTCCTCGAGCACCATTTCAGCGACTACTACCCGACGCCGAGCCCGCTCGTCTTCATGGCGCATGTCGCCGCGGAATGCCCGACCCTGGGCCTCGGCACATCGGTGCTGGTGATCCCCTGGTATCACCCGCTGCGGCTGGCCGAGGAGATCTCCATGGTCAACGCGCTGACCCAGGGCACGCTGCATATCGGCATGGGCCGCGGCACGGCGAAGATGGAATACGACGCTTACGGCGTCGACATGAACGAGGCGCGCGCCCGCTTCGCCGAGTGCTGGACGATCGTGGAGACGGCGATGACCGGCAAGCCCTTCACCTTCGACGGCGCGTTCCACAAGATCAGCCGCGAGATCCAGCTGCGCCCGACGCCGACCGGCAAGGAGGTCAAGTTCTACGGCGCCATCGGCAGTCCCGGCAGCGCCGCGATCATGGCGGAGCTGGGCCTGCCGCCGCTCTGCCTGGCGCAGTTCCCCGATCATCTGCTGCAGCGCATCCTCGGCAACTGGCGCAAGAAGACGGAAGAGCTCGGCCGCTCGACCGAACGCGACCATCCCGATCGCCGCGAAGCTGTTCATCGCCAAGACCGACGAGGAGGCGCGCGAGCTGGCGCGGACCTACCTGCCGCGCAACTTCGAAGCCCAGGTCAAGCATTACGAGATCGACGCCAATCCCTGGGTCGACATCCCGGAATACGAGGTCTTCTCCAAGATCTTCGCCAACATGAAGGCGATGACCGACCCGGCGAATCTCGGGCCGATCATGGACCTGAACCTGGTCGGCAGCCCTGAGACCATCGCGCGCCGGGTCGAAGCGCTGGCGGCGCTCGGCTTCAACTACGTCATGGTCTCCTCGGCCACGCCGGGCGTGCCCAAGGGCATCCGCCGCGAGATGTACCGCCGCTTCGCGGGCGAGGTGGCGCCGCGTTTCGATACCGCCTTCGGTCGCCGGCGCGAGCGGCTCGCGGTTGCCGGCGACTAGAGCAGGGACAGCGGCGGAGGAAAGGGCGCCCGGGCCGGCCTTATCGGCGCGGGATCAGCTTTTCACGGTCTTGCGGCAGAAGCTGATGCCGAAGAGCAGCGCGATCGCCGAGAGAAGCAGCCAGACCGCGCTGGGGATCGGCACGTTGGACACGTGCGGCGGCGGGTTCGCAGCCGTCCTCGCAGTCCCGATCGCGCAGGAACGTGCGGAGCCGCTCGTACGAGAGGACGTGCTGACCGCTGAAGCTCCAGACGCGCTCGCTGCCCTGGCCGTTGGAGAAAAAGCTCTCGGACCTGAAGATATTGGCGTTCGAGATCGCGGTGGAGCTTTCGAAGCTATTGAAGCTGACATGAAAATGCGTCAGGCCGCCGCCACCGAAGCCCGGCTGCCACGGGGCGCCGTCATGCGGCTCGGCGGTCTCCGTATGATGCGGATGCACCGTTACGGCATGCGCCGCAGGCACGCCAAAAGCGGCGAGGCCAATCACGATCAGCCCCAGCCCGGACAACCGGGACCTGAGCCACTTTGCGCCAAACATGGACGATCCTTCGACGGCGACAGGCAACCTGCCTCGTAACGGTTCACGCATCACCGACGATAGGAACGGGCTGTTGCGGTCGATAGCCCCGATAAAGTATCGGTCGGAGAACAATGTGATTAGTCCGGCTGCACAGCCGGCGACGGCACGCCGGCGGTCCGCCATCGGGCACGTCCGACCGGGATTACTACTTTCGGATTAATACAAAGGCATTGTCACACTTTGGGAGTGCAGCCGGCGGCGCCAGCGGAAGCGTATGATGCCGGAAGGGCTGGAAATTCTGCGCAACCCCGTTTTCCGCCCGAATCCAATTAACCAATAATAAAGAATGCCGTCATATCAATGAATAAATGAAAAGAATATGGGTTGCTTGAAAAGGCAGGGACCATGACGACGACCACACCGCAATCTGCAGCCGAGCGCCGCGCCGCCGTGCGGGCGAAAACGCTCAAGACCGCGACCATCATCTACGACCAGGGCCGCTGCACGATGTCCTGCACGATCCTGGAGCTGTCCCCCGGCGGCGCCAAATTGCGCCCGCAGGACACCGTCTGGGTGCCGGAGAGCTTCGATCTCCGCCTGCCGGACGGCAGCCGTCGCCACTGCGACGTCGTCCGCAAGATCCGGACGGATATCGCGGTCCGCTTCTCCGCTTAAGCGTCCCGGCTCCCGTCCGCCATCCTGCCGGCGGCGGCAAGGCGGCGCCGCGCGACCGTGGCGCGCCGACCACACCGCCCCGGAATAGACCGCCGGAATCGCCTTCCGCGCTTGATCGGCGGTCATTCTTCCCGTCTATCCTGATCCGATGCGCGGCCGCCGTGTGCCCGGAACGGCTCCACGCGCAATCGGTGCCTCCGGGATGGAAGGATATGACCCATGACCATGCTTGCCGCAGCGGAGCGCTCCCTTCGCCTCGCCACCGCCGCCCTGTGCCTCGCGCTGATTGCCGGCTGTGACGAAAGCGGCTCGTCGAAGACCGCCAGCAAGCCCGAGACGAAGCCCGCCGAGGCTACGAACTCGCTGACCAAGGCCAAGGACCACGCAATCGAGGCCGCCAAGGAGGCCGGTGACGCAGCGAAGGAAGCAGGCGCCAAGGCGTATGACGCGACCAAGGACGCCGCGGTCAAGGCCGGCGAGAAGGCGCAGGAGCTGGGCGGCAAGGCTGTCGATGCGACCAAGGACGCGGCGGCAACGGTCGGCGAAAAGGCGAAAGAGATGGGCAGCAAAGCCGTGGACGCGACCAAGGATGCCGCCGGCAAGGCGGTCGACGCCACCAAGGACGCAGCGAAATCGGCCGGCGACAAGATCAAGGACATGACGAAGTAATCCGGCGGCGGCGCGGGCGCGGCACCCTTGCGCCGCTGTCATGAAATCGTCACTTGAGTTTCACATCGCTTTGGCGCGATAGCTCTCGCGACTTCGCAACGGTGGAAAACGTCCTTGCGTATCGCGATTGCCACGGATGCCTGGTATCCGCAGCCGAACGGTGTCGTCCGCGTCGTCGGAACGGTGGTCGAGCGCCTGCGGCGGCGCGGCCATGACGTGCTGGTCATCGCGCCCGACCGGTTCCGCACCTTCCCATGCCCGACCTACAGCGAGCTGCGGCTGGCCATCATGCCCGGGCGGGCGACGGCTGCGGCGCTGGAGGATTACGCGCCCGACGCAATCCACATCGCCACCGAAGGGCCGATCGGCGCCGCCGCCCGGCGCTACTGCCTTGCGCGCGGCCGGCCGTTCACCACGGCCTATCACTCCAAATTTCCCGAATTCATCAATGCGCGAACCGGACTGCCGGTGTCCTGGCTATACGACAGGCTGCGCCGCTTCCATGCGCCGTCGAGCGCGGTCATGGTGCCGTCGCCGAACGTGCGGGACGAGCTGGCGGAGCGCGGCTTCCGGCAGCTCCGCTTGTGGTCGCACGGCGTCGATACCGACGTCTTCAAGCCCGGGCCGAAGAGCTATCTCGATCATCTCGGCCTGAAACGGCCGGTCTTCATGTATGTCGGGCGCGTCACCATCGACAAGAACATCCCGGCCTTCCTCGACCTCGAGCTGCCCGGCAGCAAGGTGGTCGTCGGCAGCGGCCCGGCCCGCGACGCGCTGATCAAGCGCTATCCCGGCGTGCCGTTCCTGATCGCCGACGGCGACGCGGAGCTGGCGCAGCTATTTCAACGTGCCCGACGTCTTCGTCTTCCCCAGCCTGACCGACACCTTCGGCCTCGTCATGCTGGAGGCGCTCGCCTGCGGCGTGCCGGTCGCGGCTTTTCCGGTGACCGGCCCGCAGGACGTGCTCGGCACGTCGCGGGCCGGCCGGCTCGACGCCGACCTGCGGCAGGCGGCGCTCGCCGCGCTCGACATCCCGCCCGAAGCCTGCCGCGACCATGCGCTCGCCTTCTCCTGGGACCGGGTGGCGGACGAGTTCCTGTCCTTCCTGGCCCCGATCGGGCGCGCCGAAGCGGCGTGATCGCTGATTTTTGCCTCCGACGTTGCCCGACGCGCTTCACCATAAACGACGAAGGCCCGCCGGTCTCCCGGCGGGCCTTCGCATCGGCAATTCGGACGGGCTTAGCTGGCGAGCGCCAGGTCCTCCGCCGACTGCTTACCGTTCGTCCCGGTGCGCAGCTCGTACTGCACCTTCTGCCCCTCGCGCAGGTCATCGATACCTGCGCGCTCGAGCGCGGAAACATGCACGAACGCGTCCTTATCGCCATTGTCGGGCTGGATAAATCCAAAACCCTTCATGCGATTGAACCATTTGACTGTACCAGTCGCCATTAGAACTTCCTTACACACTTAATGTGCCGCCACGGATAGCGTCGCGGCCTTGACACAGTTTTCTACGATGTCCGGGGGTTACTAGGCTCGGTCGGCGTGACGAAGCGAAAAACGCCGGGGGTGTCGCAAACTGATGGGCAGGATATGGGGACGCCGCAGGGCGATTGGCAAGGGCCCTGACACAACCTCGATCGAAGGATCGAAACGCGCGGGCCCCCGATTGGCAGCCCGCCGCGGCTCAGTTCGCGGGGCCGCGCTCGCGCATGCGGGCGGCGACCGCCTCCGCCACCCGGCCCCACACCACGGCCCCGTCGCTGTCCTCCAGCTTGGCGAGGCGCTGCGACTGGTCCTTGGCGTAGCTGTGCGCCCGCGGTCCCTGGCGGCCGATCAGGCCGCGCGCGAACATGGCAATATCCTCTTCCGGGACGATGTACATAAAGCTCCCCCTGTCGCTCGGCTGTATTGTGCAGCTGCTAACAAGCGGATATTCGGCCGGCCACACCAAAGACTCAACCATTCCCGTCACACCTGCGACAGATTCTCGCAATCGCCTCGAAAAACCCGAGCGCGGGCGGAATTTCGCCGGAAATGATGCCTTAACGACTGAGCACCGGGCGGAAAGTAATTAACGGTCAACCTTTTTTGCCCATGCTTCGGGCAAGCCGTGAAGCGGCGCCGGACCCGCGGCCGGATTGCGTTCCTGCCGCAGCGCACCATGTGACTCGATTAGAACGGCCGTTTGGGAAAGGAGTCCTCGCGTGAACAGGATCATCATTCTCGGCGGCGGCAAGATCGGCGCCGCCATCGTCGAGCTGCTCGGCGGCAGCGGCGACTACGATCTCATCGTCGCCGACCGCGACCCATCGATCCTGGGCCTGCTGCACCGCCACGACATCGAGCGCCTGGTCCTCGACGTCGAGGACGCGGATGCGCTGCGCGCGCTGCTCACCCGCGGCGATGCGGTGATCAGCGCGCTGCCCTTCTTCCTCAACAGCCGCGTCGCGGAAGTCGCCCGCGCGTGCGGCGTGCATTACTTCGACCTGACCGAGGACGTCGAGACGACCCGCCGGGTGCGCGCGATCGCAGAGGGCGCGGAGCAGGTGTTCATGCCGCAATGCGGGCTGGCGCCGGGCTTCGTCTCGGTCGTCGCCTACGACGTAGCCAAGCGTTTCGAGACGCTGGAGACGGTGCGGCTTCGCGTCGGCGCGCTGCCGCAGTTCCCGACCAACGGGCTCAACTACAACCTGACCTGGAGCACGGACGGGTTGATCAACGAGTACTGCAATCCCTGCGAGGCGATCCACGAGGGCAAGCTGATCGAGGTGCTGGCGCTGCAGGGCATCGAGCAGTTCTCGCTCGACGGCACCACCTACGAAGCCTTCAACACCTCGGGCGGGCTCGGCACGCTGTGCGAGACGCTGGCCGGCAAGGCGCGCGAGGTGAACTACAAGACCGTGCGCTATCCCGGCCATTGCGAGCGCATGAAGCTGCTGGTCAACGACCTCAAGCTCGGCGAGCGGCGCGAGCTGTTCAAGGACGTGCTGGAAACCGCGATCCCGATGACGCTGCAGGACGTGGTGCTGATCTTCGTGACGGTGACCGGCAAGCGCGCCGGCCGGCTGACGCAGGAATCCTACGCCAGCAAGATCTACAGCCGCCAGATCAACGGCACGACCTGGAGCGCGATCCAGATCACCACGGCGGCCGGCGTTTGCGCTATGGTCGACCTGATGCGCGAGAACGCGCTGTCGCTGAAGGGCTTCGTCCGCCAGGAGGACGTGCCGCTCGACCGCTTCCTCGCGAACCGTTTCGGGGCCTATTACAAGGAGACGGAGGCGATCGGATGGATGAGGCCGCGATCTTCGACGCGCTCGGGCTCGGCACCGCGGTCCGGACCGGTGGCAAGCTCGCCGTCCGCTCGCCGATCGACGGGCGGGAGATCGCCCGCGTCCGCACCGACACCGCCAAGACGCTCGACACGCGGATCGCGCAGGCCGGCAAGGCCTTCCGCGCCTGGCGCCGCGTGCCGGCGCCGCGCCGCGGCGAGCTGATCCGCCTGCTGGGCGAGGAGCTGCGCGCCGCGAAGGACGCCGCTGGGATCCCTCGTCACCCTCGAAAACGGCAAGATCCTGCAGGAAGGCCTCGGCGAGGTGCAGGAGATGATCGACATCTGCGACTTCGCGGTCGGCCTGTCGCGCCAGCTCTACGGGCTCACCATGGCGTCCGAGCGGCCGGGCCACCGGATGATGGAGACCTGGCACCCGCTGGGCCCGGTCGGCGTGATCAGCGCCTTCAACTTTCCCGTCGCGGTCTGGGCCTGGAACTTCGCCATTGCGCTGGTCTGCGGCGACCCGGTGGTGTGGAAGCCGTCGGAGGAGACGCCGCTTTGCGGCCTTCGCCTGCGAGACGATCTTCCGCCGCGCGCTGGCGCGCTTCGGCGACGCGCCCGATGGCCTGCTGGAGGTCGTCATCGGCGACTACGAGATCGGCCAGGCGATGGTCGCCGACCGCCGCCTGCCGCTGATCAGCGCCACCGGAAGCTGCCGCATGGGCCGCGAAGTGGCGCCCGTGGTCGCCAAGCGGCTCGGCCGCGTCGCTGCTCGAGCTCGGCGGCAACAACGCGATGATCGTGGCGCCCACCGCCGACCTCGACCTCGCCGTCCGCGCCATCCTGTTCAGCGCCGTCGGCACGGCCGGGCAGCGCTGCACCTCGCTGCGCCGGCTGATCGTGCATGAAGACGTCTACGACGCGCTGCTGCCGCGCCTCAAGCAGGCCTATGCGTCGGTCAAGATCGGCAATCCGCTGGAGCCGGGCGTGCTGGTCGGCCCGCTGATCGGCCGCGCCGCCTACGAGCGGATGCAGGCCGCGCTGGCCCAGGCGGCGGGCGAGGGCGGACGCGTCGCCGGCGGCGAGCGCGTCCCGGTCAAGAACTTATGCCGACGGCTGGTACGTCGAGCCGGCGATCGTCGAGATGCCGGCGCAGACCGCGACGGTGCGCGAGGAGACCTTCGCGCCGATCCTCTACGTCATGAAATACCGCGACCTCGACGACGCGATCGCGATGCACAACGCGGTGCCGCAGGGCCTGTCGTCCTGCATCTTCACCAACGACCTGCGCGAGGCGGAGCGCTTCCTCTCGTCCGAAGGCAGCGACTGCGGCATCGCCAACGTCAATATCGGGCCGAGCGGGGCGGAGATCGGCGGCGCGTTCGGCGGCGAGAAGGACACCGGCGGCGGCCGCGAGTCGGGCTCGGACGCCTGGAAGGCCTACATGCGCCGCGCCACCAACACGGTCAACTACTCCCGCGAGCTGCCGCTCGCGCAAGGCATCGTCTTCGACGCG
>CAVQDH010000002.1:0-1240752 GCA_963711215.1 uncultured Alphaproteobacteria bacterium
CGCTCACCAGGATCGACGCGCCCTATTTCGCGATGCACACGCTGCGCGATGGCGACGTGCTGGGCGGGCAGTACCGCGGCGTCGGCGGCGGTGTCTTCGGCGGCTGGGAGGACAAGATCACCAACTGGCACCGCAACCTGTTCGCCGGGATCGACGTGGCGCCCGAAGTGGAGCCTGACTCTTGCCTCGCCGTCGCGACCGATCCGACGGCCGTCTTCCGCTTCCCGGCGCTTGGCTTTCAATGGATGGACGCCCGCGGCCTCGACCGCTCGGTCGCCATGCTTGGCATCGCCATCGTCGGCCGCAAGGCGGGCGAAGGTCTTGCCGCGCATTTCGCGGACGCGCTCCGCGTCTACGAGCCGATCATGCCAAGGAAGGTGACGGCGCTGGAAGGGCCGCTCTGATCCTCAGCCCTTGAAGAACGGCTCCGGCAATCCCCTGGCGCCGGTGTCGTGGACCGCGAACAGGGCGCCGGCGAGCGGCTGGTCTTTTGCCAGGTCCGGCGTCAGGAACTTGCGCGTCGTGGTGACGTAGAGGACGTCGAGATCGTCGCCGCCGAAGCTGCACATGGTCGGATGCTGCACCGGCAGCCGAACCGTCTCCATCAGCTTCCCCGCCGGGTCGAAGCGCGCGATCTCCCAGCCCCCGACCAGCGCGCACCAGTAGCAGCCGTCGGCGTCCACCGTGGCGCCGTCGACCTTGCCGGGCTTGCCCGTCGTGTCGATGAAGACGCGGCGGTTGGCGATGGTCCCGTTCGCGAGATCGAAATCATAGGCCCAGCACACGTCGGCGCGGGTGCTGGCGTAATACATGGTCTTGTTATCGGGGCTCCAGGCGATGCCGTTCGAGATCGTGACCCCGGTCTCCATGCGGTGGATGCTGAGGTCGTGATCGATGCGGTAGAGATTGCCGGCGGTGCCGCCGGTGTTGTCGAGGCTGCCGCACCAGTAGCGCCCGGCACGGTCGCACTTGCCGTCGTTGAGGCGGTTGTCCGGCCGATCGGGCTCCGGGTCGTGCAGCAGCTCGGCCGAGCCCTTGCCCCCCTCCGCCTCGAGGTCGATGAGGTAAAAGCCGGATTTGAGGCCGGCGATGACGCCGCCCTGCTCGCGGAAGACCATGGAGCCGATCTCGTCCGGCACGTCCCAGCGCCGGATTTTGCCGGTCCTCGGGTCGAGCCGCTGGATGCAGGGGCGTCCCTGGCTGTCGAGCCAGTAGAGCGCTTTCTCCTCGGTATTCCAGAACAGGCCTTCGCCGAGCGTGTTCTTCGCTTCGACGACGCATTCGAGCTTCGCCATCGCAACCTCCCGCCTATTTCGAGGGCGTGCGCAGGAAGTCGAAATCGCAGCCGAGCGGCGCTTGCAGCACGTGGTCGGCGTAGAGTCGCTTGTAGCCGCGTGGCGGATCGGCGAGGTCGGCTTTCGGCTTGCGCTTGGCGAGCTCCGCCGCGTCGACCAGCAAGTCGAGCCGCCGTTCCTTGACGCTGAGCCGGATGCGGTCGCCGTTCCGCACCTTCGAGAGCGGGCCGCCGACCGAGGCTTCCGGCGCGATATGCAGGATGATCGTGCCGAAGGCGGTACCGCTCATCCGCGCGTCCGACAGCCGCACCATGTCCTTCACGCCCTGGCGCGCAAGCTTGCCCGGGATCGGCAGGTAGCCCGCCTCCGGCATGCCGCTGTTGCTCTTGGGTCCGGCGTTCTGCAGCACCAGGAAATCATCCGCCGTGACGTCGAGGTCGGGGTCGTCCATGCGGGCGGCGAGGTCGTCGAGCGAGCTGAACACCACCGCACGGCCTTCCTTCTCGAACAGCGACGGGTCGGCGGCGGAGCGCTTGAGGATCGCGCCCTCGGGCGCCAGCGAGCCGAACAGCGCAACCAGCCCGCCCTGCGGATAGACGGGGTCGTCGAGCTTGTGGATCACCTTGTGATTAACGTATTCGGGCACGATGTCGAGCCGCTCGCCCAGCGTCTCGCCGGTCACGGTCAGGCAATCGAGATGCAGCAGCGGACGTAGCTCGCGCAGCACCGGTCCCAGTCCGCCGGCTGCGAACAGGTCCTCCATGTAATAGGGACCGGTCGGCTTGAGGTCGACCAGGACCGGCGTCTCGTCGCTGATCTTGTTCAGCCGGTCGAGCGAGATCTCGATGCCGCGCCGGCCGGCGACCGCGGTCAGGTGGATGATCGCGTTGGTCGAGCCGCCGATCGCGAGCAGCACGCGCAACGCGTTCTCCACCGACTTCTCGGTGATGATGCGGTCCGGGGTGAGCTTTTCCTTGGCGAGCTCGACGGCGCGGGCACCCGATGCTTCCGCGGCGCGCAGCCGGTCGGCATGCACCGCCGGGATCGAGGCCGTGCCGGGCAGGATCATGCCGAGCGCCTCGGCGAGGCAGGCCATCGTGCTGGCCGTGCCCATCACGGCGCAGGTCCCCGCGGTGGTCGCAAGGCCGTCCTCGACGCGCTGGATCTCCTGCTGCGAGATCTCGCCGCCGCGGTAGCGTCCCCAGAAGCGCCGGCAATCGGTGCAGGCGCCGAGCCGCTCGCCCTTGTAGGGGCTGGTCATCATCGGGCCCGCGACCACGTGGATCGCCGGGACGTTGGCCGACGCCGAGCCCATGAGCTGCGCCGGCACCGTCTTGTCGCAGCCGCCCAGCAGCACGACCGCGTCCATCGGCTGGGCGGAGACCATCTCCTCGACGTCCATCGACATCAGGTTGCGGTACATCATGCTGGTCGGGGCGAGGAAGACTTCGCCGAGCGAGATCGTCGGGAACTCGATCGGCAGGCCGCCTGCCGCGAGCACGCCGCGCTTCACCGCGTCGATCAATTCGGGGAAATGCCGGTGGCAGTTGTTGTAGCCGCTCGCCGAATGGGCGATGCCGACCACCGGGCGGTCGAGTAGGGCGCGCGAATATCCCATCGACTTGGCGAAGGACCGGCGGAGGTAGAGCGAGAAGTCGGCGTCTCCATAGTTAGTGAGCCCGCGCGCAAGTCCGTGCTTCGGCCTGTCCGCCATGGGGGTTTCTCCATAAGGCTGGCCGCCTCGCCGAGAGGGCATGCGGCAATTTCCGGTTCAAGTAGACGAAAGTTGTGCCTGCGGGGCAAGTCCCCGCCGTCATGGCGCGCGGCTAGCGGCAGTTCCCGGGGCCGTCGTGAATGAGGATATAGCCGATGCGAAGCATACGGCCGCGGCCGTTCGTCATCTCGGCGCTGATGAAATGCGGCGCGGTGTTCCGTGGCAGCCCGGCGTCGAGCAGCGCATTCGCCTTGTCCGATCACGGCTATCTTGCGGCCGCCGTCCGCCGTCGGCGTCCACAGCAGCAGGCACTGGCCTTTCGCATCCGGCGGAGGCGGCGTGAGGTATCGGTCGAGCTTTTTTCCCTTCGTCGGGACGAGTTGCCAGTCGAGCAGATTGATAATTCGCGCGTTGGGAAAATACGGCCGGAAATTGCCGGCAAGCGGATAGCCGAACCAATCGCCGATGATCGTGCCGCCGGTGAAGCCCGCCTCCTTGATCTGGGCGGCGAAAGCTGCATAGGGCACGTTGTAGTAGGCCTTGCTGTGGCGCAGCGGGTCGACGACGTATTTGATGGCGACGGCGGTCGGCACGATCACCGCAAGCCCGACCAGCGATAGAGCGAAGAGATTGACCATCCGCGGGATGATCCCGGCCGTCTGCGCGCGCAGCAGGAAGGCGATCGGGAAAAGGATCAGCAGGAACATGTAATGCGTGCGGACCCGCACCGCGCCGAAGCAGATCACGCCGACGAGCGTGAGCAGGATTATGCCGAGGATCGTGAAATCGAGGAGCCGCCGGTGGCGCGTGCTCGGCGCGGCCCGCATGCCGGCCCTTCCCCAGGCGCGCGGAAAAAGGAAAAGATAAAAGAGGGCGAGCGGAAGCACAAAATTGATCACCGCGATTAAGGTCTCGCCGATGCCCGCGAGATTGAGCAGGCCGCTGCTCGGGCCGCCTGGGTTGAAGCGGTCCTTGGCGATGGCGGACAGCAGCGCGCGCTGCTGCCATAGCCAGAAATAGTGCGGCGCGGCAAGCGTGAGGCTGATGAGGACGGCGATCAGCATGCGCCGGTCGAGGAAGAGTTCGCCGCATATCCCGTTCGGCGAACACGGCGGCGATGAGAACTGCCAGGAAAATCAGATAGTTGTATTTCGATAGCATCCCGAAGCCGGCGCCGATGCCGAACAGGATATAGGCCAGGAAGTCCCGCCGCCGCTCCAGCACGAGCAGCTGGTAGAGGGTAAGGCAAACCGCAAAGGCAAGGATGACGGAGTGCGTGTAGTGGAAGGCGGCGTCCCAGGACACGTAGTAGAGCGCGATCGGCGAGAGCGCGGCAAGCGCGGCGAGCGACCGGTCGCCGAGAACGATCTCACCCGACCGGTAGAGCAGATAGAAGGAGCCCGCGAGCAGCATGAACTTGACGAAGGCGACCGATGCGACCGTCACGCCGAAGATCGGCTGGACCATCAGGACCAGCCAGGTGAAGACCGGCGGATTGCGCGCGCCGTAGCCGAGCGCCCAGGATTGCATGTAGATCAGTTGCTCCGCGTCGTCCGCGTCCGTCCCGGTAAACAGGAAGGCGCGCATGACGAACAGCAGCAGCAGCACCACGGCCCAGATCGCCAGGACGCCGCGCGGCGTCGTGGCAGGGCGGCCGAAGCGGGCGGCGAAGCGGTCGATCGCGTTCAACATCAGCAAGAGCGCGTTCCCATGGCGCGTCATTCGGGAAGCCACGACGGACGCGGCCGGTTCTCTGCGTCATCCGGTCAATCCGCCTTCTCGATCAGGGGAATCCGCGCCCGCCGCTTCAGCCATAGAACGCCCGCGAGGTCGACCAGGCCGGGCCAGAGCCGGTTGTGGAAGCCGTATTTCGATTGGCCGTGGGCGCGCGGCCGGTGCGCCACCGGCGTGGTGACGATCCGGCCGCCCTGGCGCAGGACGAGCGCCGGCAGGAAACGGTGCATGTGGTCGAAATAGGGCAGGGCGAGGAAGAGCTCGCGCCGGAACAGCTTCAGGCTGCAGCCGGTGTCGCGTATGCCGTCCTTGAGCAAGCTTTGGCGGACGCCGTTCGCGATGCGCGACGACAGGCGGCGGAACCAGGAGTCGTGGCGCTTCTCCCGCTGGCCCGCGACCATCGCGATATCGCTGCCCGCGGCATCGCGCGCCCGGATCAGCTTCATGATCTCGCCCGGCGGATTCTGGCCGTCACCGTCGATGGTGACGATCCATTCCGCCTCTGCGGCGCGCACGCCGGTCAGCGTCGCGGTGCTCTGGCCGCAGGACTGGCGGTGCCGGATGACGTGAAGCCAGGGATGGACGCGCTGGGCTTCGGCGAGCTCCGCCGCCGTGCCGTCGCTGCTGCCGTCATCGACGCAGACGACCTCGAAACGGATCGCCGCAAGCTCGCGGGCGATCTCGTCGAGCAGCGCGCGGATATTGCCCGCCTCGTCCTTGACGGGAATCACGACCGCCAGCGCGGGCTTTTCGCGCCGCGCCGTCGCAGATTCCATCGCCGCCGGGACCTTTGTTCCGCCGTCATCGTGAATTCGACCGATTGCCGCCGGGCGTACCGTCTGTTGCTTCGGCCGGCCGCCGCTCCCTCTCGTTTTTCCGAAGGCCTGCGCGTTTTAGAGGATTGCGCACGCTTTGGCGAGCCCTTGAGGCTGCGCCCTATCGGGGACTTTGACGGGCTATGGGGACTCGCGCCGCAACACCATCATGCGTGCGAAGAAGGCGCGCTCCTGGCTTTCGAGGATCAATCCCTGCTCCTGGAACAGCGTCTGAAGATCGTCTTCGACATAGTCCGCGAAATAGGGCTCGTGCATGGCGTGCGGGAAGCGGTCCAGCAGCGGGTCGTAGTCGGCCCGGTCGCCGCGCTGGATCGAATCCATGAACAGAAGGACGCCCCCGGGGCGGAGAACCCGGGCCATTTCGGCCGCGGCCTGGCGGCGCACCGCGCGGGGCAGCTCGTGAAACAGGAAGATACAGCTCGCGATATCGATCGACGCCGTGGCGAAAGGCAGCCGTTCCGCCTGCGCGACGGCAAGCGCGGTACGCGACCAGCGGTCGAGCTGGCGGCGTGCCTCCATCAGGTAGGGTGCGCTGAGATCGATGCCGGTGACGTGCAGCCGCGGGTAGTTGTCCTTGACGAAGGTGAGGAAGCGTCCCGTGCCGCAGGCGACGTCGATCATCCGCGACGAACGGATCGGCATGCGGTCGAAGGCGGCGCGCAGCGGGACCAGAAGCTGGCGGCGCATGGCGTCGGCGCCGCCGGTGAACAGGACTTCGACCTGATAGTCGTAGAGAGCGGCTGAATCGGGGCTGAGGTAGCCGTCGCTCTGATAATGGAAATTCTGCAGATAATAAGCGGGATAGCGGCCCTTGTTCTCCGCCACCCGCACTTCGTCCGCCCGGCGTTCCTGCTTGCGCCGGTTGACCGCCGGAAGATCGCGGAAATAACGCGCGGACTGGCGCAGCGCGGCGACTGGATTGGGCCACATGTCATACGGAAGCCGGTAGAGCCCCGCCTCGATATTCCGCCAGTCGTGCCGGAACAGCGCGGCCAGGTCGTCGTTGACGACGTCCCAGGACGGCAGACGCGCCGGCGGCGGTCCGCCCGCGGTCCGCGGCGACAGGCGCGCCGTCAAGGCGTAGTGGCCGGAGAACCAGAGCGTACGCAGGCTTTGCGCCAGGCTATAGGAAAGCCTATCCAAGGGCGTGGCTGCCGTATGTCTCTGGTCCGTCTCGTCCATCGCGTGTGTCCGCTGACCTGTCCGGGCGGGGTGTTGCGGCGAATTGTCTTATCCTGTACTGCATTTTCCAGGATGATCTGCAGAAAATCACGGGATTCATGTTCAAGACAATCGATGATGTGACAGTCGCCGGGAAGCGCGTGCTCGTGCGCGGCGACCTGAATGTGCCGGTGCGGGACGGCAAGGTTTCGGACGCGACGCGGATCGAGCGGCTCTTGCCGACGCTGCGCGATCTCATCGCCAAGGGCGCGCGGGTCGTCGTGATCTCCCATTTCGACCGCCCGAAAGGGAAGGTCGTGCCCTCGATGTCGCTGGCCCCGGTCGCGGAAGCGCTCGCGGCGATGCTCGGCAAGCCTGTCGCCTTCGCCAGCGACTGCATCGGCGACGCGGCCCGGAAGGTGGTCGATGCCCTTCCGGCCGGCGGCGTGGCGATGCTGGAGAACTTGCGCTTCCACCCCGGAGAGGAGAAGAACGATCCCGAATTCGCCCGCCAGCTGGCGGCGCTTGGCGATGTCTACGTCAACGACGGATTCTCGGTGTCCTCACCGGGCGCATGCCTCGACCGAAGCCATCGCCCGGCTGCTGCCGGCGGTCGCGGGGCGCAACATGCAGGCCGAGCTCAAGGCGCTGGAGGCCGCGCTCGGCTCGCCGCGGCGCCCGGTTCTCGCCATCGTCGGCGGCGCCAAGGTCTCGACCAAGCTCGCCGTCCTCGGCCACCTGATCGACAAGGTCGACGCGCTGGCGATCGGCGGCGGCATGGCCAATACCTTCCTGCACGCGCTCGGGACCGACGTGGGCAAGAGCCTTTGCGAGGCCGACCTGGCGGATACGGCGCGCGCCATCATGGCGAAAGCCGACACGGCCGGATGCGAGATCGTCCTGCCGACCGACGTCGTGATCGCCGGGGCGCTCGAGGCCGGTGCGCCGAGCACGACGGTGCGTACCGCCGCCGTGCCGCCGGACAAGATGATCCTGGATATCGGGCCGGACAGCGCGGCCGCGCTGGCGGCGCGTCTCGGCAGCACGCGGACGCTGCTGTGGAACGGGCCGCTCGGCGCCTTCGAGTTCCCGCCCTTCGACCAGAGCACGGTGACGGTGGCGAAGGCGGCGGCCGCGTGCACGCGTGCCGGCACGCTGGTTTCGGTCGCGGGCGGCGGCGACACGGTCTCGGCGCTCCGCCACGCGAATGTTCTCGATGATTTCACGTATGTTTCCACCGCCGGCGGGGCGTTTCTCGAATGGCTCGAAGGCAAGGAGCTGCCGGGCGTCGCGGCCTTGCAGCAATCATGACATCGGCGAAGGCGAGCGGGCGCATCGCGCTCTTCCTTGCCTTCGCACTCGGCGGCGCGCTTGCGGGCGGCGGCGCATGCGCCCAGGACGTGCCGCGCGGGAAACACGAGATCAGGCCCGCGGACCTGCCGCCGCCCTTCGCGACGCCGAGCGTCGGAAACGCGCCGGATCGGGTGCGCCGCCGCGCCGGAATGGCGCCGCATGTGCCGGCGGGATATCGGGCCAATCTCTTCGCCGAAGGGCTCGACCACGCGCGCTGGCTGGCGGTCGCCGAGAGCGGCGAGGTCTTCCTCGCCGAGCCGCGCGCGGGCAAGGTGACGCTGCTCGATCGACAGCGACGGCGACGGCAAGGCCGACAAGCGCTCGACCTTCGTCCGGGGTCTCGACATGCCGCACGGCCTGGCGCTCCACGGCGGCTTTCTTTATGTCGCCGATCTCAACGGCGTCTGGCGCTACGCCTGGCGGCCCGGCCAGGAACATGCCAGCGATCGCGGCCAGCGCATCACGCCCCGGGGCGCCTTCGGCGACAGCGGCGGGAGCCATTGGACCCGCAACATCGCCATCGCGCCCGACGGCAAGCGCTTCTACGTGGCGATCGGCAGCGAGGGCAATCTCGAGGTCGATCCGGAGCCGCGGGCGACGATCATGCAGTTCAATATCGACGGGAGCGGCGGCCGCGTCTTCGCGCGCGGCCTGCGCAATCCCGTCGGCATCGCCTTCCAGCCCGGCACGGGCGCCCTCTACACGACCGTCAACGAGCGCGACGGCCTCGGCGACGGGCTCGTTCCCGACTATCTGACCGCGGTGACCGAGGGCGCGTTCTATGGCTGGCCTTACGCCTATATCGGGCCGCATCCGCAGCCGGGCTATGGCGGACGGCGTCCCGACCTGGTGCGCCAGACCGTAGTTCCGGACGTTCTGTTCCAGTCGCACTCGGCGCCCATGGCGCTCTTGTTCGCGAAGGGCGGCCAATTCCCCGCGGATTGGCAGGATGACGCCTTCGTCGCCTTCCGGGGCTCCTGGAACGCGGCGGTGCCGACCGGCTACAAGGTTGTCCGGGTCCCGTTCGAGAAGGGGCGGCCGCTCGGCTGGTATGAGGATTTCGTCACCGGATTCCGGCTTGACCCGCCGGGACGACAAGCCACGGCGCAGGTCTGGGGCCGGCCCGTAGGGCTTGCCCTGGCGAAGGACGGCAGCCTTTTGATCGCCGTCGATGTGGATAACTCCATATGGCGCATAAGCCGGGTCCGGCCCTGAAGCGGGTCTACGGTTAACAAAATTTTTACCCGCCGGTCCTACGGTCAGTCTCGCATGGGGCGCTAACCAAAGGAGTTCGCCGTGCAGATCAACGCCACCTTCCCGGTCCTGCCGTCGTCGACGGATGTCGGCTTCGCCGGCTCGCAGACCAAGGTTTCCGCCGGGGCCGCGGAAAAGCCGCAGACCCAGGAAGCGATCGAGGCTTCGCCCGATGTCGACTCGGACGGCGACGAGGGCAACACCGTAGCGAACAAGGGTGGACAGGGCGGCCGGGGCAGCCTGGTCGACATCAAGGTCTAGCGCGCGGCCAGCGGGATTTTTTCCCGGGCCGGCCAAATTTCCAACGTTACTTCCGGAAAGACCCAAGCCGCGGCGTCCAGCGTCGCGGCTTTCGATTTCCGGGCTTGTCTGCGGGGCCGTCTGTCCTCAGATTACCGGCATGGCCGATTCAGGAGCAGACGGACGGCCCGACGCCGGGCCGCGGATACGGGAGATCCCCGCAGGCGATAACCGTGCGCGCCTGGTCTGTCCCGACTGCGGTTTCATCACCTACGAGAATCCGAAGATCATCGTCGGTTCGGTCGTCACCTGGCAGGACAGGTTTCTGCTCTGCCGGCGCGCTATCCATCCGCGCAAGGGGTATTGGACGATTCCGGCCGGCTATCTCGAGCTCAATGAATCCGTCGTCGACGGCGCCCGGCGCGAGGCGGAGGAAGAGGCTTGCGCCGACATCGAGATCGACGCGCTGCTCGCCGTCTACAACGTGCCCCGCATAAGCCAGGTCCAGCTTATCTACCGCGCGACGCTGCGGTCGCCCGACTTCGCGCCGGGCGAGGAGAGCCTGGAGACCGCCCTGTTCGGCTGGGACGACGTGCCCTGGGACGCGCTTGCTTTTCCCTCGGTGCGCTGGGCCTTGCGTCATTTCGACGAAGTCCGCGGCATGGCGAGCTTTGCGCCGCGCAGCAATCCGCCCGGCGACACCGGCGCTTACTGAGCGTCGCCGCTATCCGCCGGCTCCGCCGCCTCGGGAAGCTGGTGGCGGGTGATCAGCGGCACCTGGAAGGCGGTGAAGACGAAGGTCAGGGCCAGGATCCCGAAGATCTTGAAATTGACCCAGACGTCAGTCGAGAAATTCCGCCAGACGATCTCGTTCAAAACCGCCATCGCCGCGAAGAACAGCGCGAAGCGCCAGGTGATCAGGTACCATCCGCGGTCCGACAGGCGCCATGCCGATTGCAGCAGCGGCTTGAGCAGCGGCCGCCGGAACAGCAGGCCGCCGAACAGGGCCGCCGAGAACAAGGCCTGCACGACCGTCGGCTTCATCTTGATGAAGCGGTCGTCCTTGAACCACAAGGTAAGGCCGCCGAACACCATGACGATCGCCGCGGTCACGACGGGCATGAGCGGCACGCGCCGCTCGAGCGCGAGCGACAGGCCGACCGCAACCACGGTGACGGCCATCAGCGTGGCGGTCGCCGCGTAGAGCCCGCCCGCCAGATAGGCGATGAAGAAGGCAGCGAGAGGGGAATAGTCGACAAAGGGCTTGAGCCAGCCGGGCGCGCGCGATGACATGGCCGGGTTATATCAACTGGGCTTCGGGCCGCATAGCGCCGCATGCGAGGCAGGGGTGGCAGGGTAGTAAGGGCCCCGGTATCATGCGGTCCGGCCAAGACTCAACCGAGGAAAAATGAGCGCCCAGGCGATCACCTTCCGCGATATGCTGGCGCCGATGACCGCCGAGGATTTCTTCGAGCGGCATTACGACTGCAAACCGCTGCATGTCACGGGCGACAGCGACAAGTTCGCACCGGTATTTTCCTGGCGCGAGCTGAACACCATCCTGAACATGCCGAATATCTGGACAGGGCGGACGGTGAAGATCGTCCGCGACGATGTGACGCTGCCGAAGGAGCAATTCTGCCGGACGGTGTATGGCCGCGAAGGCCAGATGGTGATGGAGGCCGATCCGGCACGGGTCCGGGCCTATCTGCGCGAAGGGGCGACCATCGTGCTGGATTTCGTCGAATCCCTTTCGCCCGCCGCCGCCTCGGTCGCCGCGGCGCTGCAGGTCTGGTTCGGCGGGCCGACGACCTGCAACGTCTACTGCTCCTGGCAGGGCAACCGGGGCTTCGGATCGCATTTCGACACGACCGACGTGATCGTCCTACAGATCGTCGGCAGCAAGAAATGGCGCATCTACGAAGGGCGGTTCGAGCACCCGGTCGAGGCGCCGGGATTCGAGACGACCGGTTTCCCGCCGGAATTCCACGAGCAGCGGAAAGGCGCCGTGCTGATGACGCCGGAGCTGTCGCCGGGCGACCTGCTCTACCTGCCGCGCGGGCAGTATCACGACGCGCTGGCGTCGAGCGATGCGAGCCTCCACCTCACCTTCGGCGTGACCCAGGCGACCGGGCACGACGTGCTGATGCAGCTTGGCGACGCCATCGTCGACGATCCGTTGTTCCGCAAGCCCTTCCCGCCCTTCGACGACGAAGCGGCGCACGGCGCCCACATGCGCGCGATGGCGGACCATGTGCGCAGCATCCTGACGGGCCCCCAGGCCTCGGAGCTGGTGCGCCGCTTCCAGCACGACCGGGCCTTCCTGTTCTGTTATCCGCAATACGAATTGCCCGACCGCAGCGACCCCGTGATCTACCGGGTACAGGGGCTCAAGGCGCGCCTCGTGCGGCGCGGCTCGGGACATCAATTGCAGACTACCCTCGGCAAGGCGGTCTTGGGCGACGCGGATACGAAGCTGGCGGAATGGGTTCTGTCGCGCGACTTTTTCTCCGGCGCTGAATTGTCCGAGGCCGCGCGCGCCTGCGGACTGCCGGACGCCGCTGCCGCCGTCGAAAGCTTCCGGACGGCCGGCCTGATCCATCCGCTTTGACGGGCAACCGGCGCAAGTTCCGCTTGATATGGTGGTGTGAGCCGCCCTATATACCGAGATATGGTAGCGACACCGCCGAATAGCACTTCCGGACCGGGCGCCGTTCAGGGCGGCGTCACGATCCGCCAGCAGCCGGCGCGGCAGGATACGCCGCAGCGCACGGCGACGCGGCCGGTGTACGCGGCGGCGGCCACGCATGATCCGTCCGATGTCGAGGCGGCCACGAAGCGCCTCGATACCTTGCTGGAAAAGGATGCGAACGGCGAGCCCCGCAAGGACGTCCCGCGGCGCGGCTTCTATCTCAACATCGTCGTCTGATCTTTCGCCGGCCGATGCGGCTTAGGCGTCCAGCCCCATCAAGCTGCGTGCGAACGCGCCGGCGTCGAACGGCCTGAGATCGTCCGCGCCTTCGCCGACGCCGATGGCGCGGACCGGGATGCCGAACTTCTCCGCCAGCGCGACCAGCACGCCGCCCTTGGCCGAGCCGTCGAGCTTGGTAACCACCAGGCCGGTGATCGGCAGCATCTCGCGGAAGGTCGCGACCTGGCTCAGCGCGTTCTGGCCGGTCGTGGCGTCGAGCACCAGGAGGCAGTCCTGCGGCGCGTCCGGGTCGAGCTTTTTCAGCACGCGCGCGACCTTCTCCAGCTCGGCCATCAGGTTCGCCTTGTTGTGCAGCCGTCCGGCGGTGTCGATCAGCAGCACGTCGGCGTTTTCCCGCCGTGCTTCCTGCAGGGCCTCGTAGGCGAGGCCGGCGGCATCCGCGCCCTGCTGGCGGGCGACGACCGGGCTGCCGCTGCGCGCGCCCCAGATCTTGAGCTGCTCGACCGCGGCGGCGCGGAAGGTGTCGCCGGCGGCCAGCACGACGTGCTTGCCCTCGTCGCGCATCGCCTTGGCGAGCTTGCCGATGGTCGTCGTCTTGCCGGTGCCGTTGACGCCGATGACGAGGATGACGTGCGGCTTCCGGGCGGGGTCGATCGCGATCGGCTGCGCCACGGGGGCGAGGATCGCCGCGATCTCGCCGGCGAGCGCGTTGCGCACCGCCTCGGGCGTGATGTCCTTTTCGAAGCGCGTCGCTGCGATCTTGGCTGCGAGCGTCGCCGCGGTCGCCGGACCGACGTCGGCGGCGATCAGCACTTCTTCCAGCCCCTCGATCGCCTCGTCGTCGAGCTTGCGGCGGGTGAAGACCGACGCGATGCCGTCGACGAGCTTGTTGGAGGATTTCGAAAGGCCGGCCCTAAGGCGGCCGAGCCAGCTCTGGCCGCTCATGCGGCGGCCTCGCCGACCGCCTGCCCGGTCAGGCTGTCACGACCTACGCCCGTGATGCGCGCCCGGATCAGGCTGCCGTCGGCGGCCGGCGTGTCGAGCGCGACCGGGGCGAAGTGCTCGGTCCGTCCGACGCCGTTCTGTTCGACCAGGACCGGTTCGGTCCTGCCGACCCGGGACGCGAGGAAGCCGGATACCGCCGCCGCCCCTGCCGCGCGCAGGCGGGCGGCGCGCTCGCGGCCGAGCGCCTTGGGAAGCTGCGGCATGCGGGCGGCCGGCGTGCCGGGCCGCGGCGAATACGGAAAGACGTGCAGCCAGGTCAGGCCGCAATCGCCGACGAGGTCGAGCGTGCCCTGGAACATGGCTTCGGTCTCGGTCGGGAACCCGGCGATCAGGTCGGCGCCGAACACCACGTCCGGGCGCAGCGTGCGGACCCGCTCGCAGAAGGCGACGGCGTCGCCGCGCGTGTGGCGGCGCTTCATGCGCTTCAGGATCATGTCGTCGCCGGCCTGCAGCGACAGGTGGAGATGCGGCATCAGGCGCGGCTCGCCCGCGATGAGGTCGAGCAGGTCGTCATCGGCCTCGACCGCGTCGATCGAGGAAAGGCGGAGCCGCGGCAGATCGGGCACCAGCGCCAGCAGGCGCCGCGCGAGCTGGCCCAGCGTCGGCTTGCCCGGCAGGTCCGCGCCGTAAGACGTGATGTCGACGCCGGTCAGCACGATCTCGTTGTAACCGGCCGCGACCAGCAGGCGCGCCTGCTCGACCACGGCGCCGACCGGCACCGAGCGGCTGTTGCCCCGGCCGTAAGGGATGATGCAGAAGGTGCAGCGGTGATCGCAGCCGTTCTGCACCTGGACGAAGGCGCGGGCGCGGTCCTCGAAGCCGGTGATCAGGTGGTGCGCGGTCTCCTCGACCGACATGATGTCATCGACGTGGACGCCCGTGCGTCCGGCGGACGCATAGCTTTCGGGCCGCAGCTTTTCGGCATTGCCGATCACCGTGTCGACCTCGGGCATCGCGGCGAAGCGCCCCGTGGCGACCTGTGCGGCGCAGCCGGTGACGATGATGCGCGCGTCCGGGTTCTGCCGCCGGGCCTTGCGGATCGCCTGGCGGGCTTGCCGCTCCGCCTCGGCGGTCACGGCGCAGGTGTTGAAGATGATGGCGTCCTCGAGCCCCGCCTCGCGCGCATGCCGGCGCATGACCTCGGACTCGAAGGCGTTGAGCCGGCAGCCGAAGGTGATGATTTCGGGTTCGCGGCTCACGGGGCGAGCTCTCCCGAAAAGCTCGTGGCGACCGGGCCGGTCAGCACGACATGGCCGTTCTCCAGCCAGTCGACGCCCAGGTCACCTCCGCCATCGACGGCAATCGCGACGCTGCGGCCGGTCAGGCCCCGGCGGGACGCGGCGACCCCGGTGGCGCAGGCGCCGGAGCCGCAGGCGAGCGTGATGCCGACGCCGCGCTCCCAGACGCGAAGCCGGATCCGGTCCTTGCCTGTCACCGAAGCGACTTCGACGTTGGTGCGCTCGGGGAACAACGGATGATGCTCGATCTCCGGGCCGTAGCGTTCCAGGTCGACGCCTCGGCATCCTCGACGAAGAACACGCAGTGCGGGTTGCCCATGCTGACCGCGGCGCGGCTTGGAAAGCGGGCCGGCGGCGAGCGGCAGCGCCAGCGTGTCGCAGGCTTGGGCCAGCGGGATGTCGCGCCATCCGGTGCGGGCTTCGCCCATGTCGACCGCATAAAGGCCGCCCGCGCGCCTCTCCGCCCGGAGCAGCCCCGCCCGGGTCTCGATGGAGAGCGCTTCGCGCCCGGTTTCCGCCATGACGGCGGCGGCGGCGCAGCGGGTGCCGTTGCCGCAGGCGCCGGACTCGCTGCCGTCCTGATTGTGGAAGCGGAACGCCACGTCCGCCGCGCCGTTCGATGGCGTGTCGATGAAAACGAGCTGGTCGAAGCCGATGCCGCGGTGGCGGTCGCCGATCGCACGCATCCGCTCGGGCGAAAGGGCGATGCCGCCCTTGCGCCGGTCGATCACGACGAAGTCGTTGCCGAGCCCGTGCATCTTGGTGAATGCGATCATGGGTCCTGTCCGTGCTGTCCGCCTTATATGGCGCTGGCGGGCCGCAAGTCTAGGAAATTAAGGGCTTTCAGCCCGCTCGAACCTGAGCGGCGGCGGCTTGACTCGGCCCCATGGCGGGAGTACAAGCCGGCCAGCCTTTATGGAAAAGTAGGTGACCCGTAGGTCCCGAGGGGCTCCGCCAGTCCGCGAGATTCGCGCACTGGCGCGTTTCGCGTTGTCCTGACCGGCATGCCGGCGGGACCGGACGATTGGCACAGGATACGGCACAGGACGGCCCATGTTCGATAGCTTGACCAGCCGATTGGGAGACGTGCTCGACCGCTTGAAGCGGCGCGGGGCGCTCAAGGAGCAGGACGTCGAGGCGGCGCTGCGCGAGGTGCGGGTAGCGCTGCTGGAAGCCGACGTCGCGCTGCCCGTGGTCCGGGATCTGGTCGCCAAGGTCAAGGAAAAGGCCATCGGCCGCGAGGTGCTGAAGTCGATCACGCCGGGCCAGATGGTCGTCAAGATCGTCCACGACACGCTGGTCGAGACGCTGGGCGGCGAAGGCGAAGAGGTCATCCTGCCGGCCGATCCGCCGGGCGCGATCCTGATGGTCGGCCTGCAGGGCTCGGGCAAGACGACGACGACCGCGAAGCTGGCGATGCGCCTCAAGCAGCGCGAGCACAAGAAGGTGCTGATGGCCTCGCTCGACGTGGCCCGGCCGGCGGCGCAGGAGCAGCTCAAGATCCTGGGCGAGCAGGCCGAGGTGGCGACGCTGCCGATCGTGGCCGGGCAACGGCCGGTCGAGATCGCCCGCCGCGCGATGGAAGCGGCCCGCTTCGGCGGCTACGACGTGGTGCTGCTGGACACCGCCGGGCGCCTGCATATCGACGAGACCTTGATGGACGAGGTGGCGGCGGTGCGCGACGTGTCGATGCCGCTCGAGACGCTGCTCGTCGCCGACGCGATGACCGGCCAGGACGCGGTCAACGTCGCCAAGAGCTTCCACGAGCGGGTCGGGCGTCACCGGCATCGTGCTGACGCGCGTCGACGGCGATGCCCGCGGCGGTGCGGCGCTGTCCATGCGCGCGGTGACCGGCTGCCCGATCAAGCTTTTGGGCGTCGGCGAAAAGCTGGATGCGCTGGAAGCCTTTCACCCCGACCGGGTCGCCGGCCGCATTCTCGGCATGGGCGACGTGGTCAGCCTGGTCGAGAAGGTCGCCGAGACCGTCGAGGTCGAGCAGGCGGAGAAGCTCGCCGCCAAGCTCACCAAGGGCGAGATGGACCTGAACGACCTGGCGGACCAGCTGCGCCAGATCCGCAAGATGGGCGGCATGTCGGGCCTGATGGGCCTGCTGCCGGGTGCCGCAAAGATGAAAAGCCAGATGGCGCAGGCGAATATCGACGAGTTGGTCGTCAAGCGCCAGGAGGCGATCATCCAGTCGATGACGCCGCAGGAGCGCCGCCGGCCGCAGATCATCCAGGCCTCGCGCAAGCGGCGCATCGCGGCCGGGTCGGGCACCAGCGTGCCGGACGTGAACAAACTGCTGAAGCAATTCATGACGATGAACAAGATGATGAAGAAGGTCGGCAAGCTGGGAAAGAAGGGCTTGATGCGGGGCGGTTTCCCGCCGATGCCCGGAATGCCGGGCCTGCCGCCGCGATTCTGACGGCACTGCCGCCTTCCGGCGGCGTGGACGAGAGACGACGAGATCTGAACGCAGGACAAGTGACGAAAGACGAGGGAAACGAAACGATATGTCTTTGAAAATTCGACTAGCGCGCGGTGGCGCGAAGAAGCGGCCGTTCTATCGCATAGTGGTGGCGGATTCCCGCATGCCGCGCGACGGACGGTTCATCGAGCGCGTCGGGACCTATAACCCGATGCTGGCGAAGGACCACCCGGAGCGCATGACGCTGCAGACCGAGCGCATCCAGCATTGGCTGAAGATCGGCGCGCAGCCGTCCGACCGCGTCGCGCGGTTCCTGGGCCAGGCGTCGGTGATTGCGATGCCGGCCTACCGTGAGCAGCCGAAGAAGAGCGCGCCGCGTCCGAAGACGCTGGAGCGCCTGGCCGCGCGCGAAGAGAAGCGCAAGGCGGCGGAAGAGGCCGCGAAGGAAGCCGCAGCCGCGGCCTCGGCAGCGGCCGAGCAACCGGCGGCGGAGCCCGCCGCGGAAGAGGTGAAGGCGGAAGGATAAGCCTTCCGGCTTCGAGCGGAAACGATGGTAGAGCGCGCAGAGATGAAGGACCGCAAGGTCTGTATCGGAGTGATCGCCGGGCCGCACGGGGTCAATGGCCTCGTGCGCGTCAAGAGCTTCACGGCCGATCCGGCGGACGTGGCGGCCTACGGCCCGGTCACGGACGCCGCCGGCGCGCGTCAGTTCCGCATCCGGCTGAACGGTGCGGCGCGCGACATGCTGATCGCGCGCATCGAGGGCGTGACGGACCGCAACGCCGCCGAGGCGTTGCGCGGGGTGGAGCTCTATATCGACCGCGGCCGGCTGCCGGAAGCGGGCGAGGACGAGTTCTACCATGCCGACCTGATCGGGCTGCCGGCGCGGTCGACGGACGGGCGCGAGATCGGGACGGTCGCCGCGCTGTACGACTATGGCGCCGGCGACATGATCGAGATCCGTCTGCGGGCGGGCGGCGCGGAGCTGCTGCCGTTCAGCAAAGCGGTGGTGCCGGAAGTCGACCTCGACCGGGGCTTCGTCGTGATCGATCTGCCGGGGGTGATCGAAGCGCGCGCCGAGGACGCCGACAACGAAGAACGCGTGGAGGCCGGCGCATGAGCTGGGATGTCCGCGTGCTGACCATTTTCCCCGAGATGTTCCCGGGACCGCTCGGCGAATCGCTCGCCGGCAAGGCCTCGGCGGACGGCTTGTGGTCGCTGCGCACGGTCAATATCCGCGACTTTGCGCCGGACCGCCATGCCACGGTCGACGATTCGCCCTTCGGCGGCGGGCCGGGCATGGTCATGCGGCCCGATGTCGTGCACGCGGCGCTGGAATCGGTTGCGGACGCGCCGGGGCCGGTGATCTATCTCACGCCCCGCGGCCGTCCGCTGGATCAGGCGATGGTGCGCGATCTCGCCCGCGGCGCCGGCATGACGGTGCTGTGCGGCCGGTACGAAGGCGTCGACGAGCGGGTGCTCGAAGCGCATGACATGCTCGAGATCAGCCTCGGCGATTTCGTGCTGTCGGGCGGCGAGCCGGCGGCGATCGCTTTGATCGACGCCTGCGTGCGCTTGCTGCCGGGCGTCATGGGCGACGAGGCGTCGCTCGCCGAGGAAAGTTTCGAGACGGGTTTGCTGGAATACCCGCATTACACGCGGCCGGCCGAATGGCTGGGCCGCCGGGTGCCGGAAGTCCTTTTGTCCGGGCACCATGAAAAGATCCGCGCCTGGCGGCGCGAGCAGGCTGAACGCGTGACGCGAGAACGGCGCCCCGATCTCTGGGCCCGCAGCATCGCGCAGATTTAGAGAGCGAGGACGGAACAATGAACATCATCCAACAGATAGAACAAGAACAGCTGGCGAAACTGGCGGCCAACCGCCAGATTCCGGATTTCCGGCCCGGCGACACGGTGCGCGTCAACGTGAAGGTCGTTGAAGGCACCCGCGAGCGTATCCAGGCGTTCGAGGGCATCTGCATCGGACGCAAGAATGCGGGCTTGAACAGTGCCTTCACGGTCCGCAAGATCAGCTACGGCGAAGGGGTGGAGCGGGTCTTCCCCCTATACAGCCCGCGGGTCGAAGGCATTGAGCTGGTCCGCCGCGGTTCGGTGCGCCGGGCAAAGCTGTATTATCTTAGAGGCCGGCGCGGCAAGTCCGCCCGTATCGCCGAAGACACGAGCCAGCGCCGGGGCGACGGCGTGGTCGTGCCGGAGACGGGCGCGGCCGAGAGCCGGGACGCCGACAACGGAACGGAGTCGTAAATCCGTCTTCGTTACGCCGGATTTGCAAGAATAAGCAGCGGTCAACGAACCGCCGCGGGAGCTGAGTAAGGACCATGAGCAAGCCGCGTACGATGTTTCAGAAGATCTGGGACAGTCATGTCGTCGATGTCGAGGAAGACGGCACCTGCCTGCTGTTCATCGATCGTCACGTCACCCATGAGGTGACGACGCCACAGCCTTATGAAGGCCTGCGCACCGCCGGGCGCAAGGTGCGCTGCCCCGAACTGACGCTGGCGGTCATCGACCACAACATCGCGACGGACCGCAGCGAAGGCATTCCCGATGACTCGAAGCTCCAGATCGACACGCTGATCGCGAATTGCGCCGAATTCGGTATCGAGCTGTTTCACTTCAGCGATCCGCGCAACGGCATCGTCCACATCATCGGGCCGGAGCAGGGCTTCACGCTGCCGGGGACGACGCTGGTCTGCGGCGACAGCCATACCGCGACGCACGGCGCCTTCGGCGCGCTCGCCTTCGGCATCGGCACCTCCGAAGTCGAGCATGTGCTGGCGACCCAGACCCTGATCCAGGCGCCGGCCAAAAGCATGCGGGTCACGGTCAACGGCGACCTGCCCTTCGGCTGCACCGCCAAGGACATGATCCTGGCGATCATCGGCAAGATCGGCACGGCGGGCGGCACGGGCTGCGTCATCGAATACGCCGGCCCGGCGATCGAGGCGCTGTCGATGGAAGGGCGCATGACGATCAGCAACATGACGATCGAGGCGGGCGCCCGCGCCGGGCTGATCGCGCCGGACGAAAAGACCTTCACCTATCTCAAGGGCCGGCCGATGGCGCCGAAGGGCGCGCTCTGGGACAAGGCCCTGGCCTATTGGAAGACGCTGCCGTCGGACAAGGGCGCGCGCTACGACAAGGAAGCCGTGGTCGACGTGGCCGAGATCGTGCCGCTCACGACCTGGGGGACGAGCCCGGAAGACGTCGTGCCGATCACCGGCGTGGTGCCCGATCCGAAGGACGCGCCGAGCACGGAGAAGCGCGACAGCATGAAGCGGGCGCTGGAGTATATGGGCCTTACGCCGGGCACGAAGATGACCGACGTTTCGGTCGACCGCGTCTTCGTCGGCTCGTGCACGAATGGCCGGATCGAGGATCTGCGCGAAGTGGCCAAGGTGGCCAAGGGCCGCAAGGTCGCCGACGGGGTGCGCGCGATGATCGTTCCCGGCTCGGGGCTGGTGAAGCAGCAGGCGGAGCAGGAAGGGATCGCGGACATCCTGATCGCGGCGGGCTTCGAATGGCGCGAGCCGGGATGCTCCATGTGTCTTGCGATGAACACCGACCGGTTGGAGCCGGGCGAGCGTTGCGCGTCGACAACCAACCGCAATTTTGTCGGCCGCCAGGGTCGGGACGGCCGCACGCATCTGGTGAGTCCGGCGATGGCCGCGGCGGCGGCGGTCACCGGGCGGCTGACGGACGTACGGGAATTGATGCAATGACGATATCGTCGGGGTTTTCCAAGAAGATTGGCGTGGCCGGCTTGCCGGGCGACCTGCAAGGCATAGATCGGCTATTCGGTCGCGATCTTCGCAGCCGGGGATGGGCCGTCGATCTCGCGCGCATGGAACGCAGCGGATCGGCCCGGGACGAGCTGCGGAACCGTATCGATGATACACCGGACCCGGCGATGATCTGGGTCATACGCGGTCGGCGGCGCTGATCGAAAGGGAGAAAACGAACATGGAAAAATTCACCAAGCTCAAGGGCATCGCGGCGCCGATGAACATGATCAACATCGACACCGACCAGATCATCCCGAAGCTTCATCTGCGCACGATCAAGCGCACCGGGCTCGGCAAGGTGCTGTTCGAGGAATTGCGCTTCAAGACCGACGGCAGCGAGAATCCGGATTTCATTCTGAACCAGGAGCCATATCGCAAGGCCAAGATCATCGTCGCCGGCGACAATTTCGGCTGCGGGTCGTCGCGCGAGCATGCGCCCTGGGCGCTGCTCGACTTCGGCATCCGCTGCGTGATCTCGACCAGCTTCGCCGACATCTTCTACAACAACTGCTTCAAGAACGGCATCCTGCCGGTCACCGTTTCCAAGGAGGACCTGGAAGCGCTGATGGCCGACGCGTCGGACCGGGAGAACCCGGAGCTGACGGTCGACCTCGAGACGCAGGAGATCACCCGGCCGAACGGCCCCAAGATCAAGTTCAAGATCGACGAGTTCCGGCGCGAATGTCTGCTCAACGGGCTCGATGACATCGGCCTGACCCTGCAGAAGGCCGACAAGATCGACGCTTTCGAGGCGCGGCAGCGCGAGGAGCAGCCCTGGCTCTATCGTTGAGCCGGCGGGAAAGATGGTCATGACGAAACCGCGCACGCTGTACGATAAGATCTGGGAAAATCACCTCGTCGACGAGCTGGATGACGGCGTTTACCTGCTCTACATCGACCGGCAGCTGCTGCACGAGGTGTTGTCGCCGCAGGCCTTCGAGGGGCTGCGCATGACGGGCCGCAGCGTCCGCCGTCCGTCTGCGACCTTGGCGGTGGCCGACCACAACGTACCGACCGCCGACCGCCATTTGGGCATCGAGGATCCGGAGTCGCGGCTGCAGGTCGAGACGCTCAGTCTCAACTGCAAGGAATTCGGCGTTCCGCTGTTCGACATGCTCGATCCGCGGCAGGGCATCGTCCATGTGATCGGCCCGGAACAGGGTTTCACCCTGCCGGGCGCCACGCTGGTCTGCTGCGACAGCCACACCGCGACGCATGGCGCCTTCGGCGCGCTCGCCTTCGGCATCGGGACCTCGGAGAGCGAGCATGTGATGGCGACGCAGACGCTGCGCGCCCACCGGTCGAGGAACATGAAGGTGCTGGCGGATGCGCCGCTGCCTTTCGGCTGTACCGGCAAGGACCTGATCCTGGCCGTGATCGGGCAGATCGGCACGGCCGGCGGCACCGGCCATGTCATCGAGTATTGCGGCCGCGCCTTCCGCGACCTTTCCATGGAAGGGCGCATGACGGTCAGCAACATGACCATCGAGGGCGGCGCGCGGGCCGGCCTGATCGCGCCCGACGAGAAAACTATCGCCTATCTCAAGGGCCGGCCGATGGCGCCGTCGGGCGCCGCCTGGGACAAGGCCGTCGCCTATTGGAAGACGCTGCAGTCCGATGAGGGCGCCGTCTACGACAAGGAAGTCCGCATCGACGTAGCCAAGATCGTGCCGCAGGTCACCTGGGGGACGAGCCCCGAAGACGTGGTGCCGATCACCGGCGTCGTGCCGGACCCGAAGAACGCGCCGAGCGAGGCCAAGAGCAAGTCGATGCGCCGCGCGCTCGACTATATGGGGCTGACCCCCGGCACGCGGATGACCGACATCGAAGTCGACAACGTGTTCATCGGGTCCTGCACCAACAGCCGGATCGAAGACCTGCGCGAAGCGGCGTCGGTCGCCAAGGGCCGCAAGGTCCCCGCGCATGTCCGCGCCATGGTGTCGCCCGGCTCGACCCTGATCAAGCATCAGGCGGAAAAGGAAGGGCTCGACCGGATCTTCCTCGAAGCGGGCTTCGAATGGCGCGAGGCGGGCTGCTCCATGTGCCTCGGCATGAACCCCGACCGGGTCGCGCCGGGCAAGCGCTGCGCGTCGACGTCAAACCGTAACTTCGAGGGCCGCCAGGGGCGCGATGCGCGCACCCATCTCGTCAGCCCGGCGATGGCCGCGGCAGCGGCGGTCACCGGGCGGCTGACCGACGTTCGCGACCTGATGAACTAGCGTGATGCCGTCCCGTCCCCTCACGCTGGTCGAGAAGATCTGGCAGAGCCATCTCGTCGGATCGCCGGAGGAGGACGGCACCTGCCTGCTCTACATCGACCGGCACCTCATCCATGAGGGCTCGACGCCCCAGGCGTTCGACGGGCTGCGGATGGCCGGTCTGCCGGTGCGGCGGCCGGAGGCGACGCTCGGCGTCGTCGATCACGTGGTGCCGACAGCCGGCCGGAAGGATGGCATCGCGGAGGAAGACTCGCGCATCATGCTCGACTCGATGGTGCGCAATTGCCGCGATTTCGGCGTCGAGCTGTTCGACATGTTCGACCCGCGCCAGGGGATCTGCCACGTCGTCGGCCCGGAACAAGGCTTCACGCTGCCCGGCATGACGCTGGTCTGCGGCGACAGCCACACCGCGACGCATGGCGCGTTCGGCGCGCTTGCCTTCGGCATCGGCACGTCGGAGGTAGAGCATGTCCTGGCCACCCAGACGCTGTTGCAGCAGCCGATGAAGACCATGCGGGTCACGGTGGACGGTCCCTTGCCGGCCGGCTGCACGGCCAAGGATATCGTGCTCGCCGTCATCGGCCGGATCGGCACGGCGGGCGGCACGGGTCATGCCATCGAATACGCCGGCGAGGCCATTCGCGCCTTGCCGATGTCCGGGCGCATGACCGTCTGCAACATGACGATCGAAGCCGGCGCCAGGGCGGGCCTGATCGCGCCGGACGAGATCACATTCGCCTTCCTCGACGGTCGGCCTCGCGCGCCCAAGGGCGACGAGTGGGCCCGCGCGGTGGCGCATTGGCGTACGCTCCGATCGGACGATGGCGCGGTGTTCGACAAGGAAGTCCGGCTGGACGCTGCCGATATCGAGCCTCAGGTGACCTGGGGGACCAGCCCGCAGGACGTGGTCGCGATAAGCGGCGCCGTCCCGGATCCGCTGCGCGAGCCGGATCCGATGAAGCGGAAGGCAATGGAAAAAGCGTTGCGCTACATGGGTCTGGCGCCCGGCACGCGCATGACCGACATCCCGGTGGACCGGGTCTTCATCGGCTCCTGCACCAACAGCCGGCTCGAGGATCTGAGGGCTGCTGCGGAGGTTGCAAAAGGCCGGCAGGTGGCGCAAGGGGTGCACGCAATGGTGGTGCCGGGATCGGGGCAGGTGAAGCTTGCGGCCGAGACCGAGGGGCTGGACCGGATATTCCGCGATGCCGGATTCGAGTGGCGGGAACCCGGCTGCTCGATGTGCGTCGGGATGAACGAAGACCGAATCGCGCCCAGAGAGCGCTGCGCGTCAACGTCGAACCGCAATTTCGAAGGCCGCCAGGGGCGTGACGGCCGAACACATCTCGTGAGCCCGGCGATGGCGGCGGCGGCGGCGATTGCCGGTCGCTTCGTGGACGTTCGCACGCTAAAACACTGACCGACGACCATTCCCGCCTCGATCGGAAGTTGCGGACCTTCTGTGATAGCTGACATATGCTTCCGGTCGAATATGTGTGAAAACAATGCAGTGCTGCGAAAAAGGAGAAAAGCGTGGCTGCCAATAAGAAACTACTGATTCTGCCAGGCGATTACGTGGGTCCGGAGATTATGGACCAGGTTAAGCGCGTTATCCGCTGGATGGAGCTGCGCCGTGCCGTCCGCTTCGACGTAAGCGAGCGGCCGATCGGCGGCGCTTCCTATGATGCCTACGGCACGCCCTTGAGCGACGAGACGCTGGACCTTGCCAAGGCATCGGACGCCGTCTTGCTGGGCGCCGTCGGCGGGCCGAAATACACCGGGCTGCCGCGCGACATGCGTCCCGAGGCCGGGCTTCTGCGTCTGCGCAAGGAAATGGACCTGTTCGCCAACCTGCGCCCTGCGGTGACGTTCGATGCCCTGCTCGAGGCATCCACCCTGAAGCCGCAGGTGGTGAAGGGCCTGGATATGCTGATCGTCCGTGAGCTGACGTCGGGCATCTATTTCGGTGAGCCGCGTGGCATCGAAACCATGGCGGACGGCAGCCGCCGGGCGGTCGACACGCAAGTTTACACAGAGGGAGAGATCCGGCGGGTGGCCGAGGTCGCCTTCGAGCTCGCCCGCGGCCGGCGCAACAAGGTCCATTCGGTGGACAAGGAGAACGTCATGGCGTCCGGCGTCCTGTGGCGCGAGGTGGTCACGGCGCTCCATCGCGAGAAATTCAGCGACGTCGAGCTCGAGCACATGTACGCCGACAACTGCGCCATGCAGCTCGTGCGCAATCCCAAGCAGTTCGACGTGATCGTCACCGACAACCTATTCGGCGATATCCTGTCCGATTGCGCCTCGATGCTGACGGGGTCGCTCGGCATGCTGCCGTCCGCGTCGCTGGGCGCACCGGATGCCACGGGGCGGCGGCTCGCCGTCTACGAGCCGGTCCATGGCAGCGCCCCCGACATCGCCGGCAAGAATATCGCCAATCCCCTGGCGGCGATTCTCAGCTTCTCGATGCTGCTGCGCTATTCCTTCGGCATGGCCGACGAGGCCGCGCTGATCGAAAAGGCGACCCAGTCGATCCTGAACGGCGGCGTCCGCACGGCGGATATCATGTCGTCCGGAATGGCAAAGGTATCGACCAACGTCATGGTCGATATCCTGCTGAAGGAGCTCGATAAGTCGGCGGCCTGAAACGGGCGCCAGCAGGGATCGGCGGCGGCCGGCGGTGCGATTGAGGTTTCTATCGTCGCCGTTTCGCGCTAAAATGACTGCCGCTTGAGTCCTGCGAGGAGTTAGAGCGATGCACAGGTCGATTATCGTAGCGCTGACGGCGCTCGGGATCACGGCAATGGCCGGGGCGGCAATCGCCTGCCCGGCGCATCAAACGTCGAATTCCGGCGAGCAGCAGACCGTGATGACCGGTCCTGCGACCACGCAGACTCCTGCGCCCGGCAAACCGGGCGGATAAGGCCGGCTTAATCCGCCGGCCCACTTGCGCGCCGGCGGCTTCCTCGACAGTGTCGGAAGACCGCGGAGCGTAACGCAAACTCCGCGGTTTTGCATTTGGCGCGGCTTGTATTTTTTGCGCCGACGCCCTAGGTGAAGCCGAATTTGAACCAACCGCCGCCGGGCAGCGACCCGGGGCGACGATCCGATGGAGCCAAAGACGATGGGTTATCGTGTGGCAGTGGTGGGGGCGACGGGAAATGTCGGCCGCGAGATCTTGCAGATTCTGGCCGAACGCGCGTTCCCGGTCGATGAGGTGGTCGCGCTGGCGTCGGAGCGCTCGATGGGGAAACAGGTCGCCTTCGGCGACGACACGTTGCTGAAGGTCGCCAATCTGGCCGAATTCGACTTTCGCAACATCGATATCGTGCTGTCGTCCCCGGGCGCCTCGGTCTCGATGGAGCATTCGCCGCGCGCCGCGAAGGCGGGCGCCGTGGTCATCGACAACACGTCCTACTTCCGGATGGACCCCGATGTGCCGCTCGTCGTGCCCGAGGTCAACGCAAGAACGCGATCGCCGGCTACGCGAAGAAGAACATCATCGCCAATCCGAACTGCTCGACCATCCAGATGGTCGTGGCGCTGAAGCCGCTGCACGATATCGCCCGCATCCGCCGGGTCGTGGTGGCGACCTACCAGTCGGTCTCCGGCGGCGGCAAGGACGCGATGGACGCGCTGTATAGCGAGACGCGCCGGATCTACATGAACGAGATGATCCGGCCCGAGAAGTTCACCAAGCAAATGGCCTTCAACGTCATCCCGCATATCGACAAGTTCATGGACGACGGCTCGACCAAGGAAGAATGGAAGATGATGGTCGAGACGAAGAAGATCCTCGACCCGAAGATCGCGGTCGTCGCGACTTGTGTCCGGGTCCCGGTCTTTGTCGGTCACGCGGAAGCCGTGAATATCGAGTTCGAAGGGCCAATTTCCATGGAACAGGCGCGCGCGGCGCTCGAGGAAGCGCCTGGTATCGTGGTGGTCGACGAGCACGAAGATGGCGGCTACATGACGCCGAAGGAAGCAACCGGCGAGGACGCCGTATACGTCAGCCGCATCCGGGAAGATCGGACGGTCGAACACGGGCTGTCACTTGTGGGTCGTCTCGGACAACCTGCGCAAAGGCGCGGCGCTCAACGCCGTCCAGATTGCCGAGGCTCTGATCGGCGGGTATCTGCAGCGCAAAGCCGCTTAAAGCGATGCCATAGATCAATCTGAACCGATCGGAATGCGCCGTCGGAAGATTCTACGGCGGCGCATTTCTTTTGGCTTATTAATATGCGCACATATTATAATGGCAGGCCGCACCGGTGCTTCCTTCCGCCAAACTATATAATAAGCGCGCATGTTACATATGCAGGCCAGAGGCCTCAGCCGATGGGTTCCGCCGGATAGAGCCGGGGCGGATTGATGAGCCTGTCCTGGGCGGCGATCAGCGGCAGGTCCAGCGCGCGGCCTGAGGTATCCGCCGCGAGCACGCCCTGCACTGCGGAGACGGCGCGGGCCAGCGCGTCCGGCAAGGCCGCCTTTCGCAGCAATTGGCCCAACAGAAGGGCCGCGAAGAGATCCCCGGCGCCATAGCCCGGGATCGGAAGCTGCGGCGTGGAGACGCGCCAGGCACCGGCCGGGTCGACGGCGATCGTCATGGCAGCGCCGCCGTCGAACACGCCGGTGACCACGGCGACGCGCGGGCCCATCGCGCGCAGTGCCCGGGCGGCGGCGAGCGCGCCCTCGGCCGTCGCCGTCTCGATCCCGGTCAGGCAGCGCGCTTCAAAGGCGTTCGGCGTCACAATGTCGGCCGCAGGGATGCCCCGATCCCGGTAAAAATCCAGGATCCCCTCCTCGACGTAGCGCCGCCCCTGGTCGCCGATCACCGGGTCGCACAGGTAGAGAACATCCTTGCGGACCGCCCGAATGCGGCCGACGGCGTCCGCGACGACGGGGCCGGTCTCCACCTCCCCGAGATAGCCCGAGATCACCGCCTCGCAGCGCGGCCATAACCCGAGCGCTTCGAGCCCCGACAACAGCGCCTCGACATCGGCATGCGCGACGATGCGGCCCGTGTGCCGGCCATGCGCGGGATGGTTCGAGAAGACGACCGTGTCGACCCGCCAGACATCGAAGCCGAGCCGCTGCAGCGGAAAGACGGCGGCGCTGTTGCCGACATGACCGGCGGCGACCGAGGATTGGACGGAGAGAATACCCATGGCAGCCTCAATCTAGGCCAATCGCGGGCGCCGCCAAACGGCGAATTCCGCGGCCTGGCGCATCGCACCGTTGCGGGCATGGCGCGCCTCGATATAGTCCCCCCGAAAGCCAGCAACGCCGGAGGTTCTTCGCCATGGCCGACACCATCCGTCCCCGCCGCAGCATGCTCTACATGCCCGGGTCGAACGCGCGCGCGATCGAGAAAGGCCGCAGTCTTGCCGCCGACGCGATCATCTTCGACATCGAGGATGCGGTCGCGGTCGACGCCAAAGCGCTCGCCCGCGACCAGATCACCGCCGCCATCGCCGCCGGCGGCTATGGCGGCAAGGAGCTGCTCGTCCGTATCAACGGGCTCGGCAGTGCATGGTTCGACGCCGACATTGCGGCGATCGCGAAATCGGGCGCGCACGGGATCCTCCTGCCCAAGGTCGAAAGTCCGGAGACGGTAGGCGAAACCGTCCGGCGTCTCGAAAGCGCCGGCGCGCCGCCCGCGATGTCGGTCTGGTGCATGATGGAAACGCCGCTCGGCATCCTGCGCTCGGCGGAGATCGCCGCCGCGCCGCGGCTCGCCGGCATGATCATGGGAACCAACGACCTGGCGCTCGAGCTGCGCTGCCGGCAAACGCCCGACGGTATGCCCTTTCTGACGAGCTTCGGTCTTTGCATCCTTGCCGCCCGGGCGCGCGGGCTCGCCATCATCGATGCGGTCTACAACGATCTGTCCGACGACGCCGGCTTCGCGGAAAGCTGCCGGCGCGGACGGATGCTCGGCTTCGACGGCAAATCGCTGATCCATCCGAAGACGATCGATGCAGCGAACAAGATTTACGGTCCAAGCGAAGAAGAAATCGCCTGGGCGCGAAAGATCAGCGATGCGTTCGACTTGGCGCGCGCGCAAGGAAAAGGCGTCATTACCGTCGACGGCAAGATGGTCGAAGAGCTTCATGTCCGCGAAGCACAACGGCTGATCGCAATGTCGGGGCGCATGTCCGGCCAATAGCGGATCTGCAAAACATATAAATCCGGCAGTAAGTCTTTCTCAAAGGGAAGAATTCGAAAACAGAAACAGACAAGTTGGAACGCGTATCCGTATTACTGAAATACAGAATCAATTCAACTTATGATTCTTGCCGAATTTTAGTTGTGATCTTGCGAAGAGGTTGATATAAGAAAGGCGTCGGGGCTGTGTTCCGGAGTTGGTGGGACCACCAGATCACATTCGTACCGCGAACGGTACACCCGACGCCTCTCCGAGCCGTGAGGCTCACGGCCGCGAAAGCGGATCCTCCATTCCATCCAAAAACCGGCAGACACCCTGGCGACGACGCTGCCGGCCGCGGATGGATGGTGCTTCGACCGCAGTGTTGCCACCCGTCGAAGCACGGGCTGACGAACGCATCCGGGCCCATCGCGGCGCTTGCGCGCCGATCCGACCGACCCCACCACTGTCCCCGGCAATCGCCACAGCGTGACAACCGCCGCTCGGACCAGCTTGCGCCGAAGCGCCGCTCGGCCTTCCTTCCGCCAGCCACAGGGAGGCAACCGGCGAAAGATGGTGGAGCCGCTACCTGGTCCCAGGGCTGACGCCTTACCGGCAACAACCTTTCTGACAATCCACTTGCGGCGTCTCGCAACGCAGCCGGCGAACTCAGACGGACCACCGGTACGGCAACAACTCGCGCCGGAAGCCCCGGCTCAATCATCGCCATCCCGTGCGATGCTGCTGCCCTAATGCAGCGTTGAAGCCGCTCCGGCAGAAGAACCGCGGTCGCTCGAACGTGTCCGGCGGTCCCTTCGATTTTGCGAAGACGCCCGAAGGCGTCATCACGCATCATCGCCGGAACCAAACCCAGGCCGGTAGGACCCGAAGGACCCATCCCGACCCCTGACGCCCCCTCTCCGTGTCGCGCCATCCGCGTACGACCTTCCAGCCTCGCAGACGGACGCCAACAGCATCGAAGGGAACTTCAGCGCTTTCACGTACCGCTGGAATGGTCGCCCTCTGCGCTAAATAAGTCCATAATAAAAACTAAATCTTCGCAAAAAAGTTGTGAATAAAAGGCGAAACAAACCACAAAGAATCCACAGTTTATCCACATAGTTTCCCACAGGTGGGATTGTCGAATATTGAGCGAAAATGATTTCAGGGGATTAGCCGATTCAGCTTCGCAGCGGGTCGAATGAACCGTTGGTATCGTCGCTCCGGCGTTGACTAGTTCGGGAATCCGCCCTATTCAAATCTCACGCGTCTCGCCGGCCCCAAAACGCGCCGCAACGGGATGCCCGATCCGCAACCTTATCAGTTCGCGCAATCCGCTAACCGGGATAAACCGCATATTAACGGGCCCTGTTTTTCACGAGACGAGAAGAAACGCATGAGTACCGGAAATCGACCGCTATCGCCGCACCTGCAGATTTATCGCTGGCAATGGACGATGATGCTTTCGATCACGCACCGGGCGACCGGAATCGCGATGGCCGTCGGTGCGCTCATGCTGGTTTGCTGGTTGCTCGCGGTGGCCAGCGGTCCCGCTGCCTTTGCGGCGGTGAACGGCTTCCTGGCATCGTGGCTCGGACGGCTGCTGCTGTTCGGCTGGACATGGTCGCTGCTGTATCACTTCGCCAACGGCGTTCGTCACCTGTTCTGGGACGTCGGTCTCGGGCTCGAGCTGCCGGCGGCGCAGGCCTCTGGCTACACGGTCGTCGCCGTCTCGCTCGCGGGGACGCTGGCGGTATGGATCAGCGGCTACATGGCCGCGGGAGCGTTGGGATGAGCATGCGCACGCCAATCGCCCGGGTCAGGGGCTTAGGGTCCGCCAAGAACGGCACGCACCATTGGTGGATGCAGCGGCTCACCGCCATTGCGCTGGTGCCGCTGACGGTGTGGTTCGTGGTGTCGGTCATCTACCTCACCGGCGCGGATTACGCCCGGGTCGCTGCGTGGCTGGCCTCCCCGGTCACCGCGATTCTGATGCTGCTGCTGATCGCCGCGACCTTTCATCACCTTCAGCTCGGCCTGCAGGTGATCATCGAAGATTATGTGCATGGCGAAGCGGCGAAGATCGGCTGCATCATCGGCGTCAAGCTGGCGAGCTTCGCGCTTGCCGTCACCGCGGCATTCGCGGTGCTCAAAGTCGCGTTCTGAGCCAGCCAAGCTACGGAGACATAACGGCAATGCCCAATGCATATTCGATCATCGATCATGACTACGACGTGGTCGTTGTAGGCGCGGGCGGCGCCGGCCTGCGTGCGACCGTAGGGCTCGCCGAAGCCGGGCTCAAGACCGCTTGCATCACCAAGGTGTTCCCGACGCGCAGCCATACCGTGGCGGCTCAGGGCGGCATATCGGCGGCGCTCGGCAACATGGGGCCGGATGACTGGCGCTGGCACATGTACGACACGGTGAAGGGCTCCGACTGGCTCGGCGACCAGGATGCGATTGAATACATGTGCCGCGAGGCGCTTCCGGCGATCGTCGAGCTGGAGCATTACGGCCTTCCGTTCAGCCGCACCGAAGAGGGCAAGATCTACCAGCGCCCGTTCGGTGGCATGACCACCAATTACGGCGAGGGCACGGCCCAGCGGACCTGCGCGGCGGCGGACCGCACGGGCCATGCCATGCTGCATACGCTCTATCAGCAGTCGGTGAAGCATCAGGTCGAGTTCTTCATCGAGTATTTCGCCCTCGATCTGATCATGAATAGCGAAGGCGAGGTCTGCGGCGTTATCGCCTGGAACCTCGATGACGGCACGATCCATCGCTTCCGCGCCAAGATGGTGATCCTGGCGACGGGCGGATATGGCCGCACCTATTTCTCCTGCACCTCGGCCCATATCTGCACGGGCGACGGCGGCGGCATGATCTTGCGCGCCGGCCTGCCGATGCAGGACATGGAGTTCGTGCAGTTCCATCCGACCGGCATTTACGGCGCGGGCTGCCTGATCACCGAGGGCGTGCGCGGCGAGGGCGGTTACGTGACGAATTCCGAAGGCGAGCGGTTCATGGAGCGCTATGCGCCTTCAGCCAAGGATCTGGCGAGCCGCGACGTCGTCAGCCGGTCCATGACCATCGAGATCCGCGAAGGGCGCGGCGTCGGACCGAAGAAGGACCACATCCATCTTCATCTCGAGCATCTCGACCCCGACGTGATCGAGGAGCGGCTGCCGGGCATTTCGGAAACAGCGCGCATCTTTGCGGGCGTCGACGTGACCAAGGAGCCGATCCCCGTGCTGCCGACCTGCCACTACAACATGGGCGGCGTGCCGGCGAACTATCACGGCGAGGTCGTCACGACGAACGGCGGCAGCACCTCGGCCATCCCCGGCTTGATGGCGATCGGCGAGGCGGCTTGCGTCTCGGTGCATGGCGCCAATCGTCTCGGCTCCAACTCGCTGCTCGATCTCGTGGTGTTCGGCCGTGCGGCGGCGCTGCATTGCGCCGAGGTCGTCGATCCGAACGAAAGCCATAGGCCCATGCCGAAGGATGCCGGCGAAGCGACCCTCGATCGCCTCGACCGCATCCGCCATGCAAAAGGCGGCACGCCGACGGCCGAGCTGCGCATGGAGATGCAGCGCGTGATGCAGAGCAATTGCGCGGTCTTCCGCACCGGCGAGGTGCTGAAGGAAGGTGTCGACCTGCTCGAGAAGACATGGCAGCGGCGCGAAGATCTGCACGTGTCCGACCGGTCGATGATCTGGAACTCGGACTTGGTCGAATCCCTCGAGCTCGACAATCTCCTGTCCCAGGCGATGGTGACCATGGCGTCGGCGGCGAACCGGCAGGAATCCCGCGGCGCCCACGCGCGCGAGGACTTCCCCGACCGTGACGACGTGAATTGGATGAAGCATTCCCTCGCCTGGTGCGACGATAAGGGAAAGGTCCGAATCGATTACCGTCCCGTGGTGCTGCAGACACTGACCAACGAGGTCCAGTCCTTTCCGCCGAAGGCGCGGGTGTATTGATCCGCCGCGCGGCGCCCCTTCGCTAGCACCGCTCACGAGCTAGCAAGAAAGACGAAGAAATGGCTGAATTCTCGCTTCCCGCCAATTCGAAGGTCAAAGAAGGCAAGAAATGGCCCGGCGCCGACGGCGCGAAGCGCGGCAAGACATTCCGGATTTATCGGTGGAGCCCGGACGACGGCGAGAACCCCCACGTCGACACCTATACCGTCGATCTGGACGATTGCGGCCCGATGGTCCTGGACGCCCTGATCAAGATAAAGAACGAAACGGATTCGAGCCTCACCTTCCGGCGGTCCTGCCGCGAAGGCGTCTGCGGCTCCTGCGCCATGAACATCGACGGCACCAACTCGCTCGCCTGCACGAAATACATCAGCGACATCCGAGGGGTAGATCAACATCTACCCGCTGCCGCATATGCCCGTGGTCAAGGACCTGGTGCCCGATCTCACCACGCCCTATGCGCAGCTTTCGTCGATCGAGCCGTGGATCAAGACGACTTCGCCCGCGCCCGACCGCGAACGCCTGCAGGCGCCCGAGGACCGGCGCAAGCTGGACGGGCTCTATGAGTGCATTCTCTGTTTCTGCTGCACGACGAGCTGCCCGAGCTATTGGTGGAACGGCGAGCGCTATCTCGGTCCGGCAATTCTGCTGCAGGCCTATCGTTGGATCGCCGACAGCCGCGACGAAGAGACCGGCGACCGCCTCGACCAGCTCGAGGATCCCTTCCGGCTCTACCGTTGCCATACGATCATGAACTGCACCAAGACCTGCCCCAAGGGGCTGAACCCGGCGAAGGCGATTGCCGAGATCAAGAAGCTCATGGTGGCGCGGCAGCAATAGCCGGGATCGAACGCGGCCCTTGGGGAACGAAAGCCCTCGTCAAGACTGCATCATTATTTTCGGCGCTGCTGTCCGTCCGGACGGGTCGCCGAGCGGCACGCTCCGGCGCCGCGTCACTGCGGCCTTCCAATTCGCCGAGACGGCGGGACCCGCGCACTTTCTCGTCACTGGCGGGATCGGCCGTCATCCGCCGGCCGAAGCTGTGGTGATGCAGCGGCTTCTCTTGGAGCTCGGCGCGCCGGACGATCGGATACTGATCGAGGACCAGGCGCGTAATACCCGCCAATCCGCCATTCTCTGCACCCGCATGCTGCGCGCGCGGGGCGATGTCGGCGCCGTCATCGTCTGCACCAGCCGCTATCACATGCGCCGTTGCCGGATGCTGCTTCGCATGAGCGGGATACGCGCCTCGGCCGGCGTTGCGTCCGAGGATGCCGCCTTTCTCGGCTGGGTGCGCCACGCCTATGCCCGGCTTCGCGAGATGGCCGCGATCCCGGCCGATGCGATACGCTTGGCTTGGCATCGGCTGCTGGAGAACATGCGCCGATCGTGAGCCAGGGACGGTCAGGCCGTTGCCGGGGAGCGCTGGCCCAACCGCTGCCGTGGAATTGGCCCTGTCGTGTATCGCGGCGATTCCGCTATATCACGCGGCTTTTTTAGAGACGGGAGCGTGTCATGTACCTGCCGCCGCATTTCGAGGAAACCGACCGCGAGATCCTGTATGGGGCGATCCGCGACAATAATTTCGGTCTGCTGATCACGACGGTCGACGGCGCGCCTTTCGCGACCCATCTGCCGTTTCTGCTCGAAGGGGACCGGCTCGTCGCCCATATGGCGCGGGCCAATCCGCAGTGGCGCTCCTTCGAACGGGACGAAGAGGCCTTGTGCATCTTCCAGGGCCCGCACGCCTATGTGTCGCCGCGCTGGTATGAGGCGACGCAACGCGTGCCTACCTGGAACTACGTCGCGGTGCATGTATACGGCAAGCCGCGGATCGTGGACGAGCCGGCCGCGGTCCGCGCGCAGCAGGCGCGCCTCGTCGCGGCGCATGAGGCCGGCGCGGCGAAGCCATGGTCGATGGATGGTCTGCCGGAGAGCTATGTCACGGGCATGCTCCGCGCCATCGTCACCTTCGAGCTGCCGATTACGCGCATCCAAGGCAAATTCAAGCTCAGCCAGGACAAGCCGGCCGAGGACCGGGCCGGCGTCATCGCGGCGCTGGCCGAGAGCCCGCATGAAAGCGACCGGCAAACATCCGCGCTGATGGCGTCCCGCGAAAAAGATCTCACCTCGGAGGAGCCGGCATAGCGGGATGCGTGGGACGCCTCCATTTCCGCGGTGGGAGCGGGGCGCTATTCACACCGCATATCCGGGTCTAGACTTGGTGCGCTGGCGGACTCGTCGGATCGAAGCGGAGTGCGGCGGATGAACCTTTACAAGATGCTTGTGCAGCGTGCGGAAGCGGGCCGGCCGATCCGGGTCGGCCTGATCGGCGCCGGCAAGTTCGGCTCGATGTTTCTTGCCCAGGCGATCCGAACGCCGGGACTGCACGTCCTGGGGATCGCCGATCTTTCTCCGGACCGGGCGCGCGCGACGCTGGCCCGCGTCGGCTGGCCGCAAGAACGCTGCCGTGCGGCATCCTTCGGCGAAGCCTTGGCGACCGGCGCGACGTTCATCACGGACGAGGCGGCGCGGCTGATCGCGGCGGACGGCCTCGACGTCGTGATCGACGCCACCGGCAGCCCTGCCGCCGGTATCCGCCACGCGTTGATGGCCTGCGCGCACGGCCGCCATATTGTCATGGTCAATGTCGAGGCGGATGTGCTGGCGGGGCCGCTGCTGGCCGAGCGGGCGCGGAAGGCGGGTCTCGTCTACTCCATGGCCTACGGCGACCAGCCGGCGCTGATCTGCGAGATGGTCGATTGGGCGCGCGCCGCCGGCTTCGATGTCGTCTGCGCCGGCAAGGGCACGAAATACCTGCCCGAGTTCCATGCCTCCACGCCGGACACCGTGTGGGGATATTACGGCCTGACGCCCGAGCAGGCGCGGGTCGGCGGGATGAATCCCCAGATGTTCAATTCCTTTCTCGACGGGACCAAGTCGGCGATCGAGATGGCGGCCGTCGCCAACGCCACCGGATTGACTCCACCGGCGGACGGGCTCGCCTTCCCGCCCTGCGGCGTCGACGACCTTCCCGCCGTGTTGAAGCCCCGCGACGATGGCGGCGTGCTGCCGGGCAAGGGCATGGTCGAGGTGGTATCGAGCCTCGCGCGGGACGGCGGCGACCTCGATCGCGACCTGCGATGGGGTGTCTACACCGTTTTCGAGGCGCCCACCGAGTATGTTGCCCGCTGCTTCTCGGAATACGGCCTGAAGACGGACGCATCGGGGCGCTACGCCGCCATGTACAAGCCGTATCACCTGATCGGGCTCGAGCTCGGCATTTCGGTCGCAAGCGCTGCGCTTCGCGGCGAAGCGACCGGCGCCTCGGCGGGCTGGCGCGGCGACGTGGCCGCCGTGGCGAAACGCGACCTCGCGCCGGGCGAGGTGCTGGACGGCGAAGGCGGCTACATGGTCTGGGGCAAGCTGATGCCGGCGGCGCGGTCTCAGGCGATTGCGGCGCTGCCGATCGGATTGGCGCATGGCTGCCGGGTGACGCGGCCGGTCAAGGCCGGCTCCTGCGTCAGCACAACCGACGTGCGGCTCGACGAAAGTCTCGAGATCGTCCGCGTCCGGCGTGAAATGGAGGCCCGGTTCGGATGCGGGGCCAAGGCCGGCAGGGCGGCCGTCGCCGAATAGCGCCGCGGACGAGCTACGGGCGATCGCGATTTCCGGGAAAGGCTTCGTTCGGGTCTATACAGCCGGCAAGCCTTTGGATAACTTCGCCGTCCTGATTTCTTAACCCCTTCCCCGCTACTATCGCGTCGGATAATCCAGTCACCGATCCGGAACTTATGGTCGACGGCCCTCTCTTTGCCTATCGCGCGCTGCGCCGGAAGGGTGATCTTCAGCCCGACCCGATGCAGGAGCTTGCGGCCGAAAAGCTGCAGAGCCTGCACAATGCCTTGCGTGGTTACGAGCCGGTCAAGGGCATGCAGGGCTGGGCGGCCCGTCTCGGATTTGTCCGGCGGCCGGAGGAGCCGCCGCAAGGGCTCTACATCTACGGTCCCGTCGGGCGCGGCAAATCCATGCTCATGGATCTGTTCTTCGAGAACGCGCAAGTGGCCAAGAAGCGCCGCGTGCATTTCCATGAGTTCATGATCGGGGTGCACGACGCGGTTCACGCCTGGCGGCAGGACGCGCAACGAAAAAGTGACCGCGACCCGCTGCCGCAGATCGCGGAGAAGATCGCCGCCGATACCTGGCTGCTCTGTTTCGACGAGTTCCACGTCACCAACATCGCGGACGCGATGATCCTCGGCCGTCTGTTCACTGCGCTGTTCCAGAACGGCGTCGTCGTCGTGACGACGTCGAATTTCGCGCCGGACGACCTCTACAAGGACGGGCTGCAGCGCGCGCGCTTCCTGCCCTTCATAGACCTACTCAAGCAAAAGCTCGATTGCCTCGAGCTGGCCTCGCCGACGGATTACCGGCTCGCGCGCCTCAAGGCGATGCGCGTCTTTCATGCCCCGCTCGGGCCGGCGGCGACGCGGACGCTGCGGAAAGTCTTCGAGGACCTGACCGCGGGCGCGGACGCGGGCGCCGAAGAGATCACCGTGAAGGGCCGCATAGTACCGGTGCCGCGCACTGCTCGCGGCGTCGCCTGGTTTTCCTTTTCGGCGCTCTGCGAGCAGCCGCTCGGCGCGGAAGATTACATTACGCTCGCCCAGCGCTATCATACCCTCGTGCTGGATGGCGTGCCGCGGCTCACCGAGGACAGGCGCAACGAAGCGAAGCGGTTCATGACCCTGATCGACACGCTTTACGAACACAAGGTCAAGCTGGTGATGGCCTCCGAAACCGCGCCGCACGACCTGTATACGGGCCCGACGCATGCTTTCGAGTTCGAGCGCACGATCAGCCGGCTGATGGAGATGCAGTCGAACGACTACCTCGCGTCCCCGCACCGCGAAGCCGCGGAATGACTCTGTTCCGCAAGTTGCCGGATGACTCCAACGAGATCCGGCCGTCCCTGGCATATAACGGCATTCTCGCTCTTGGCTGCTTGATCATGGCCGTGATCCTGTTTCGGACCGGGCCGATGAAGGTCGAGGGCGCCGGTCTCATGGCGATCTTTCTCGTCCTCAGCGCCGGCGTGATCATGGCGACGCATTTGCCCGGTTGCACGGGTATCTGGTTCGACAAAGACGGCTTTCTCATGCGCGAGATGTACCGGAGCGAGCGCTATCGCTGGGCGGAGATCGGCCCGTTCATCGTGCGCCGGCGTGCGCTCGGATCGAGCGTCGATTTCCCCTTCACGCTGCCGGGCGAAACGATGCCGGAAACGCGGAGCCTGCCGCGCGGGCTGGGCCGCTCGGCATGGAAGCTCGCGCGGATGATGAATGAGCGGCGCGCGCGTGCAGTTGGCGCCGAGGGTTGAACGCGCCGCCCTTGCCCTTGGCCGCAATACGCTGTAGGTAACCGCGAACTCGCGTCGGATGAGAACGCGACTGCGAGAGCATCGATACCGCAGACGGGGAATACCATGGCACGTAACAAGATCGCATTGGTCGGCGCCGGCAACATCGGCGGCACGCTGGCGCTGCTCGCCGGTTTGAAGAATCTCGGCGACGTCGTATTGGTCGACATCGTAAAGGGCGTTCCGCAGGGCAAGGGCCTCGATATCGCCCAGGCATCGCCGATCGAAGGCTTCGACGCCAATGTGACCGGCTCGCAGGATTACAGCGCGCTGCGCGGCGCCAATGTGGTGATCGTCACCGCGGGGATCGCGCGCAAGCCCGGCATGAGCCGCGACGATCTGCTCGGCATCAACATGAAGGTGATGAAGGCGGTCGGCGACGGCATCAAGAAGAACTGCCCGAATGCCTTCGTGATCTGCATCACCAACCCGCTCGACGTGATGGTGCATGTGCTGCGCAACGCCTGCGGCCTGCCGCATAACCGCGTGGTCGGCATGGCCGGCGTCCTCGATTCCGCGCGTTTCCGCTTGTTCCTGGCGCAGGAATTCAACGTTTCGGTCAAGGACGTGACGGCGTTCGTGTTGGGCGGCCACGGCGACAGCATGGTGCCGCTGGTGCGGTATTCGACCGTCGCCGGCATTCCGATCCCGGACCTGATCAAGATGGGCTGGTCCACCAAGAAGCGAATCGACGACATCGTCAAGCGGACTGCGAACGGCGGCGGCGAGATCGTGGCCCTGCTCGGCAGCGGCTCGGCCTTCTATGCGCCAGCGTCCTCGGCGATCTCGATGGCCGAGTCCTACCTCCTTGATAAGAAACGCGTATTGCCATGCGCCGCCTATGTGAAGGGCGCCTATGGCCTGAACGGGCTCTATGTCGGCGTGCCGGTCGTGATCGGCGAGAAGGGCGTGGAACGGGTCGTGGAGATCAGCCTCAACGCTGCGGAAAAGAAGAAATTCCAGAGTTCGGTCGGCGCCGTGCGGACCCTGATCCAGGAATGCGAGCGCCTCGAGAAAGCCGAGAAGAAGGGTCCGGCCGCCAAGGCCCCCAAGAAAGCTCCTCGCCGGAAAGCCTCCAAGTCCAATAAATGATTTGGTAACAAATAGATAACCCTTTTCTGTTAGCTCTGGCCCTGCGGCAGTGGTTGCATGGGACTTGCGCGATGCTAAATACCCTCCAAACCGCGCTCTGCGGTTTGGATAAATGCTTATTCTTTTGGGTCGAGATCGGGCATTCTCGCGAAATAGAAGATTCGTGAAATTGCCATCGAGAGCGGTCACTTATGAATATTCATGAATATCAGGCGAAGAGCCTGCTTAAGGAATTCGGCGTCGCCGTGCCGCGCGGCGGTGTGGCATTTTCCGCCAAGGAAGCGGACGGCATCGCCCAGGAGCTCGGTGGTCCCGTCTGGGTGGTCAAGTCGCAGATTCATGCCGGCGGGCGCGGCGCGGGCCGTTTCAAGGACGACCCGAGCGGGAAGGGTGGCGTCCGGCTCGCAAAATCGCGCGATGAGGTCAAGGATTACGTCGCGGCCATGCTCGGTCATGTGCTGGTGACGAAGCAGACGGGCCCGTCCGGCAAGGAGGTCCGCCGCGTCTACATCGAAGAGGGCTGCGACATCGGGCGCGAGCTCTATCTCGCCATGCTGCTCGATCGCGTCACCAGCCGCATCACCATCGTCGCCTCGACCGAAGGCGGCATGGAGATCGAGGAGGTGGCGGCACACACGCCGGAGAAGATCGTCCGTGTCGCGATCGATCCGATCACCGGCATTTCCGGCTTCCATGCCCGCAAGATCGCGTTCGGCCTCGGGCTCAAGGGCAAGCAGGTATCGGCCGCCGTGAAGTTCCTGACCGGCATCTACCGCGCCTTCACCGAGCTCGACGCCAGCCTGATCGAGATCAATCCGCTGGTCGTGACCAAGGGCGGCGATGTGATCGCGCTCGACGCGAAAATGAACTTCGACGACAACGCGATGTTCCGCCACCCCGACGTCGCCAAGCTGCGCGACGAGACGGAGGAGGACCCGGCGGAGCTTGAAGCCTCGGCGTACGAGCTTAACTATATCAAGCTGGACGGCAACATCGGTTGCATGGTCAACGGCGCCGGCCTCGCCATGGCGACGATGGATATCATCAAGCTCTATGGCGGCGAGCCGGCGAACTTCCTGGATGTCGGCGGCAACGCGAACAAGGAACGCGTAACGGCGGCATTCAAGATCATCCTGTCTGACGACAATGTTAAAGGCATCCTCGTGAATATCTTCGGCGGCATCATGCGATGCGACATCATTGCCGAAGGCGTTGTCGCCGCGGCGAAGGAATTGAGCCTGTCGGTGCCGCTGGTGGTGCGCCTCGAGGGTACCAATGTCGATCTTGGCAAGAAGATCATGGCGGAATCGGGCCTGCCGATCATTTCCGCAGACAATCTGGCGGATGCCGCCGAAAAGATTGTCAAGGCGGTGAAGGAGGCAGGCTGATGGCGGTACTCGTCGACAAGAATACCAAGGTGATCTGCCAGGGCTTCACCGGCGCGCAGGGCACCTTCCATTCCGAGCAGGCAATCGCCTACGGCACCAAGATGGTCGGCGGCGTGACGCCGGGCAAAGGCGGCAGCACCCATCTCGATCTTCCGGTCTTCGACACGGTCGACGAGGCCGTCGCGAAGACGGGTGCGACCGCGAGCGCGATCTATGTGCCGCCGCCGTTCGCCGCGGACGCGATCCTCGAAGCGCTCGATGCCAAGATCCCGCTGATCGTTTGCATTACCGAAGGCATTCCCGTGCTCGACATGGTCAAGGTGAAACGGGCGCTGCAGACCTCGACATCGCGGCTGATCGGACCGAATTGCCCCGGCGTGATCACGCCGGACGAGTGCAAGATCGGCATCATGCCGGGCCACATCCACAAGCGCGGCTGCATCGGCGTCGTGTCGCGCTCCGGCACGCTGACCTATGAAGCGGTCGCGCAGACCACGGTGACGGGCCTGGGCCAGTCCTCCTGCATCGGCATCGGCGGCGATCCGGTGAACGGCACGAACTTCGTCGACTGCCTGGAGATGTTCGTCGCGGATGACGAGACGAAGGGCATCATCATGATCGGCGAGATCGGCGGCGACGCCGAGGTGCAGGGCGCAGAATTTCTCAGGCGCTCGGGAACCAAGAAGCCGATCGTCGGCTTTATTGCGGGAAAGACCGCCCCGCCGGGCCGCCGCATGGGCCACGCGGGCGCGGTGATTTCCGGCGGCAAGGATACCGCCGATCACAAGATCGAAGCCCTGCGCAGCGCCGGTATCACGGTGGCGGATAGCCCGGCGGAGCTGGGCACGACCATGTTGCGGGCGATGAAAGGATAGTTCGGGAGGGCCGCTTCCGCGCTTCGCCGCCGATGGCGGGACGGAAACGGCAAGAAAAGCCCCGATGAGGACGACAATGGCATCTTACAGCAGCGAGAGTTCGTTCCTTTACGGCGTGAACGAGACCTATATCGCGGAGCTTTATGCGCGATATCTCGAAGATCCGAGCTCGGTCGATCCGAGCTGGGCCGAGATCTTCCGATCCCTCGGCGACGACCAGAAGGCGATGTTCGGCGAGCTGCGCGGCGCGAGCTGGGCGCCTCGCCAGACAGCGGTGATCGGCACCAACGGCCATCATCCGACCATGTCCGACGCCACGGCCGGCGTGAAGGCGCCGCCGCCGGCTCCGGCCGCCTACGCCGCCGTGCGCAGCGCGACCGCGGAGGAGGTGCGCACCGCGACGCTCGATTCGATCCGCGCCCTGATGCTGATCCGCGCCTATCGCGTGCGCGGCCATATCGAGGCGGACATCGACCCGCTGCGCCTGCAGAAGCCCGAGCCGCATCCGGAGCTCGATCCGAAGAGCTACGGCTTCACGGACCGCGACTGGGACCGTCCGATCTTCATCAACTACGTGCTCGGCTTGGAGACGGCGACGCTGCGCGAGATCTTCTCCATCCTGCGCGCCACCTACTGCGGCACGATCAGCGTCGAGTTCATGCACAAGCAGGAACCGGACGAAAAGACCTGGATCCAGGAGCGCATCGAGAGCATCCGCAACCGGACGGAATTCACCGACCTCGGCAAGAAGACCATCCTCGAACGGCTGACCCATTCGGAAGTCTTCGAGCAGTACATGGACCGCAAGTATACGGGGACCAAGCGCTTCGGCCTCGACGGCGGCGAATCGACTATCCCGGCGATGGAGCAGATCCTGAAGCGCGGCGCGCAGCTCGGCATCGACGAAGTCGTGATCGGCATGCCGCACCGCGGCCGGCTGAACCTTCTCGCCAATATCCTCCATAAGCCCTATCGCGCCATCTTCTCGGAGTTTCAGGGCAACTCGGCCAACCCCGAGGACGTGCAGGGGTCGGGCGACGTCAAATACCATCTCGGCACGTCGTCGGACCGCGAGTTCGACGGCAATGTCGTCCATCTTTCGCTCAGCCCGAACCCGAGCCATCTCGAGGCGGTGAATACCGTCGTGCTGGGTCGCGTGCGCGCGAAACAGCGCCAGCGCGGCGACACGGAGCGCGAGAAGGTGATGGGCCTGCTGCTGCACGGCGATGCCGCCTTTGCCGGCCAGGGCATCGTGCCCGAGACGCTCGATCTCTCGCAGCTGCGCGGCTACCGCACCGGCGGCACCATCCATCTCATCGTGAACAACCAGATCGGCTTCACGACGATGCCGTCCTATTCGCGCTCGTCGCCCTATTGCTCGGATGTGGCGAAGACGATCGGCGCGCCGATCCTGCATGTGAACGGCGACGATCCGGAAGCCTGCGTGCACGCGGCGCGGATCGCGATCGAGTATCGCCAGAAGTTCAAGAAGGACGTCATCATCGACCTGATGTGCTATCGCCGCCACGGACACAACGAAGGCGACGAGCCGGCCTTCACGCAGCCCTTGATGTACAACAAGATCCGCGAGCACGAAACGACCCGCACGATCTACGCCAAGGTGCTCGAGAAGGAAGGGCTGATCGAGCCCGGCGAAGGCGACCGGATGGTCGAAGAGTTCCGCCACTATCTCGACCAAGAGTTCGAGGCCGGCGCTTCCTACAAGCCGAACAAGGCCGACTGGCTGGAAGGCCGCTGGGCCGGGCTGCAGGTCGCATCCGGGGATGACCGACGCGGCGACACGCATGTCGAGTTCGACCGGTTGAAGGAAGTGGGCTACGCGATCTCGGACGTGCCGCCCAATTTCAACGTCCATCCGCGTCTCGTCCGCGTGCTGAAAGCGCGGCGCAAGATGATCGAGACCGGCGAGGATATTGACTGGGCGACGGGTGAGGCGCTGGCGCTTGGCACGCTGCTTTGCGAGGCGACGCCGGTACGCTTCTCGGGTGAGGATTCGATCCGCGGCACATTCAGCCAGCGCCACGCCGCGCTGATCGATCAGAAGACCGAAGAGCGCTATATGCCGCTGGCGCATATTCGCTACGGACAGGCGCCTTTCGAGATCATCGACAGCCCGTTGTCCGAGTTCGGCGTGCTCGGCTTCGAATACGGCTACAGCCTGGCCGATCCGCATGCACTGGTGATTTGGGAGGCGCAGTTCGGCGACTTCGCGAACGGTGCGCAGGTGATCATCGACCAGTTCATTTCGTCGGGCGAGTCGAAGTGGCTGCGCATGAGCGGTCTCGTCATGCTGCTGCCGCATGGTTTCGAAGGGCAGGGCCCGGAGCACAGCTCGGCGCGTCTCGAGCGCTATCTGCAGCTCTGCGCGGAGGACAACCTGCAGGTCGTGAACTGCACCCGGCCGTCCAATTATTTCCACGTACTGCGCCGGCAGATCCGCCGCAATTTCCGCAAACCGTTGATCGTCATGACGCCAAAATCGCTGCTGCGCCACAAGCGCTGCGTCTCGCGGCTCGATGAATTCGGGCCCGGCACCAGCTTCCATCGGGTGCTGGCCGACGATGCCGAAGGCACGCCCGGGCTGGTCGGCGACGACGACATCAAGCGGGTCGTGCTCTGCTCGGGCAAGGTCTACTACGATCTGCTCGAAGCGCGCGAAAAGGAAGGCATCAACAACGTCTACCTGATGCGCCAGGAACAGCTCTATCCCTACCCGCCGAAGACGCTGGGCGAGCAGCTCAAGCGCTTCCCGCAGGCCGAGCTGGTGTGGTGCCAGGAAGAGCCGAAGAACATGGGCGCCTGGACCTTTATCAATCCGCGCCTTCAGGAAGTCATGGAAACCGTTGGCATGCGCGCCGGGCGCCCGATCTATGTCGGCCGGCCGGAAGCGGCCTCGCCGGCGACCGGCCTTGCGCGAAATCATCTGCGCGAGCAGGCGGCCCTGGTCAGCGAGGCGCTGACGGTGGAGGCATCCGCTATCCGCGCGCGCCCAGTGAGCCGCAAGGCGAGCTGAGGAAAACGGAACTGACGGCATTGCCGTTCACGGAGGCAAGCAAAGCATGACGGTGCAAATTACGGTTCCTGCGCTCGGTGAATCCATCACCGAGGCGACCGTCGCCAAGTGGCTCAAGAAGGTCGGCGATACGGTCGAGGTCGACGAGCCGCTCGTCGAGCTGGAAACGGACAAGGTGTCGCTGGAAGTGCCGGCGCCATCCGCCGGCGTATTGAGCGAGATCCTGGTCGCGGACGGCACGGACGTCGCCGTCGGCGCGGTGCTTGGCAGTGTGGACGAAAGCGGCGCGGCGGCCCAGCCGGCTGCGAAGGCGAAGAAGGCTGAAAAGGCCGAGGCGAAGAAACCCGAAGCCAAGAAGTCTGAGGCCAAGGCGCCGGCTCCAGCCGAAGCGCCTGCTCCGGCCGCCCCGGCGCAGGCTGCCCCAACGCCGGCCGCTAAGGGCAACGGGGCCGGCGGCGCCGTCGATGTCGTCGAGATCGTGGTGCCGGCTGTTGGTGAATCCATCACCGAAGGCACGATCGCGAAGTGGCTGAAGCAGGTCGGCGACGCGGTTGCCGTTGACGATCCGCTCGTCGAGCTGGAGACCGACAAGGCGACGGTCGAGATCCCATCGACGTCGGCGGGCACGCTCGCCGAGATCCGGATCGAAGCCGGGGCCGACGTGGAAGTCGGAACGGTCATCGGAACGATCAGCGTCGGAGCCGGTGCGCCTGCGAAGCCGGCGGCCGCGAAGCCTGTCGTCTCGGAAAAACCCGCGGCCGCGCAGCAGACTGCCGAAGCGGAGACGTTGTCGCCGGCCGTGCGCAAGCTGATCGACGACAACAAGCTCGATCCCGCGAAGATCGCCGCGACCGGCCCGAAGGGCCAGCTCACCAAGGGTGACGTGCTGAGCTATCTCGAGAAGGGCGTCAAGCCAGCGGCGAAGGCGCCGGCCACTGCGCCGGCCGCGCCGCAGGCCCGGGCGCCGCAGCCAAGCGTGCCGCCGGCGCCCGCCGTCGTGCCGGCCGGCGAATTGCCGCCGCGCGCCGAAGATCCGCGAGGCGAAGAGCGCGTCCGCATGTCGCGCCTCCGCCAGCGTATCGCGCAGCGCCTCAAGGAGGCGCAGAACACCGCGGCCATGCTCACGACCTACAACGAAGTGCGCATGGACGCGCTGATGAAGCTGCGCGCCGACTACCGCGACATGTTCGAGAAGAAATACGGCGTGCGGCTCGGCTTCCTTTCCTTCTTCATCAAAGCGGCGATCATCGCGCTCAAGGAACTGCCCGCGATCAACGGCGAGGTCTACGGCGACGAGATCATTTACAAGAATTTTTACGATATCGGCGTCGCGGTCGGCACGCCGCAGGGCCTGGTCGTGCCGGTCGTGCGGGATGCCGACAAGCTGAGCTTCGCCGAGATCGAGACCGTGATCGCCGACTTCGGACGGCGCGCGCGCGACGGCAAGCTGACCGTGCAGGAGATGATGGGCGGCACCTTCACGATTTCGAATGGCGGCGTCTACGGCTCGCTCAATTCGATGCCGATCCTCAATCCGCCGCAGTCGGGCATTCTCGGCATGCACAAGATCCAGAAGCGTCCGATCGTCGATGGCGACGAGATCGTCATCGGCAACATGATGAACGTGGCGCTGACCTACGATCATCGCATCGTCGACGGCCGCGAGGCCGTGACCTTCCTCGTCCGCATGAAGGAGATGCTGGAAGAGCCGAACCGGCTGCTGATCGACGTGTAACCGGTCTCGCGGCCGGTTCGCCGCGACCCCGCCGGGTCACATGCTTCTCCTGCAGAAATACGTGTGCGTTTGCGGCTCGTGCCGGGCGGGACGCGATAGGTTTCCCTGTCATGCGCGTCGAGCACGGCCTTCGGCCCGCACCGGATTTCGGTATGGCGGCGGATTTTCTGTTGGCGGTAGGCAAAAGCTTAACCATATTCGCCTATGAGCAAGGCCGGAGTATAGTCTCGCGGAATTTGCGGCGGGGGCCGCCAGTGGACAAGCCAGGAAGCACGAAATGAGCGACGGATACGATCTTGTAATCATCGGCGGCGGCCCCGGCGGATACGTCGCGGCGATCCGCGCGGCGCAGCTCGGCATGCGCACTGCTTGCGTCGAAAAGCGCGGCACGCTCGGCGGCACCTGCCTGAATGTCGGCTGCATCCCGTCCAAGGCCATGCTGCAGAGCTCGGAGAAATACGAGGAAGCGGTTCACGTGCTGAAGACGCACGGCGTCGATGTCGGCTCGGTCTCGCTGGACCTGAAGACGATGCTGGCGCGCAAGGACAAGGTCGTGGCGGACCTGACCAAGGGGGTCGAGTTCCTGTTCCGGAAGAACAAGGTCGACTACATCAAAGGGACCGGCCGCATCGCCAAGCCCGGATCGGTGGTCGTCAATCTCACGGAAGGCGGCGAACGGACGCTCGAGACGAAGAACATCATCATCGCGACGGGATCGGAAAGCACGCCCATCCCGGGCGTGACGGTCGACGAGAAGCAGATCGTTTCTTCGACCGGCGCGCTGGAGATCGCGAAGGTGCCGGATCACTTCGTCGTCATCGGCGGCGGCTATATCGGGCTGGAAATGGGATCGGTCTGGCACCGCCTCGGCGCCAAGGTCACCGTGATCGAATTCCTCGACCGGATCACGCCGGGTATGGACGGCGAGATCTCGAAGAATTTCCAGCGCATCCTGACGAAGCAGGGCTTCGAGTTCAAGCTCAAGACCAAGGTCACCGCTGCCAAGGCGTCGAAGGGCGGCGTTACGCTGACGGTGGCGCCGGCTGACGGCGGCGCGTCGGAAGAGATCAAATGCGACATCGTGCTGGTCTCGGTCGGAAGGCGTCCCTACACCGAAGGCCTCGGCCTCGAAGGCGTCGGCGTGAAGACCGACAACCGCGGCTTCATCGACATCGGCGAGGACTTTTCGACCTCGGTGCCGGGCATCTACGCGATCGGCGACTGCGTGCGCGGCCCGATGCTGGCGCACAAGGCGGAAGACGAAGGTGTCGTCTGCGCGGAGATCGTGGCCGGCCAGTCGGGCCATATCAACTACGATGCCATTCCGGGCATCGTCTACACCTGGCCCGAGGTCGCGTCGGTCGGCAAGACGGAAGAGCAGCTCAAGGGCGCCGGCATCGAATACCGCGTCGGCAAGTTTCCCTTCTCGGCGAACAGCCGCGCGCGCTGCAATGACACCACCGACGGTTTCGTCAAGATCCTGGCGGATGCCAAGACCGACCAGGTGCTGGGCGCGCATATCATCGGCGCCGACGCCGGCACGCTGATCCACGAGATCGTGTCGGTCATCGAGTTCGGCGGCTCGGCCGAGGACGTGGCCCGTACCTGCCATGGCCATCCGACGTTGAACGAGGCCGTCAAGGAAGCGGCGCTCGCGGTCGACGGGAGAGCGATCCACATCTGACCGTGGCTGCCCGTGAGCAAGCTGCCCGCCAAGCTGCCTGACGACGAGACGCTTCCCGCCCGCCGCCGTCCGCGCTGGAAGCGGTGGCTGATCCTCGTTAGCGGCTGGTTCTTCATCTTCCTGGGAATCCTCGGCCTCTTCTTGCCCATTCTGCAGGGCGTGCTCTTCCTCGCCATCGGCTCCTATCTGCTGTCGCTCGAATCGCCTTGGGTGCGGAAGAAGATGCTGCAGTTCCAACGGCGCTATCCGAAGCTGGGGGCCACGCTCGAGGAAGCGCGGCTGCGTGCCGCGCGTATCGCGCGCAAGATTCTCGGTAAGGGCCGGTGATCCGCGTCGCACATTTTGGCGGCCTTTGATCGTGGCCTTGCGTATGCGCTGCCGCTAAGCGCTGAAGCACGGCGTCCGCTAAACAGGATGCTTGCTTTATTTCTATAATTCTAGAAATATGGTTTGTCGGTTCGGGCTTGTGACATTATGATGACAATCCGAAGCGCCTGCCCTCAACTGTTCGGCCCGAGCACCATGTCCGATCCGTCGCCACGTCAGCTTCTTGCGGCCGTGTGCGTCGCCGAGATCCTGGGCATGGCCGCCTTTGCGACCTTTCCCGCACTGGTGCCGGTGTTCCAGCCGGAATGGTCGCTGAGCAATACCGAGGTCGGCTGGATCAGCGGCGTCTATTACGGCGGATATGTCGTCGCAGTCCCGATCCTGGTCAGCCTGACCGACCGGATGGACGCGCGGCGGATCTATCTGGTCTCCATGGCGGTCAGCGCGATCTCGGCGCTGGGCTTTGCATTCCTGGCCTTCGGCCTGTGGACAGGCAGCCTGTGGCGCTTTCTCCAGGGCGTGGGGCTCGCCGGCACCTACATGCCGGGCCTCAAGGCGCTGACCGACCGCCTTCCCGCGTCGGCGCAGAGCCGTGGCGTCGCCTTCTACACCTCCAGCTTCGGCATCGGATCGAGCCTGTCCTTCCTGATCGCGGGCGAGATTGCCGCCGACTTCGACTGGCATCGCGCCTTTCTTCTTTCGGCGATCGGCCCGGCGCTGGCGTTTCTCGTCGCGGCAAGAATCCTCAAGCCGCGGCCGACCAATGGCACGAGGCCCGCGACCGGCTTGCTCGACTTCCGGCCTGTCTTCCGCAACAGGAAGGTGATCGCCTACACGCTCGCCTATTGTGTCCACAACGCGGAGCTCTTCGCGCTCCGGTCCTGGGTCGTCGCCTATCTCGTCTTTTCGGCATCGTTGCAGACGGCGGGGGAGGCGGGGACGGCAATTCGCGCGACCATCGTCGCGACGCTGACCGGCTTGATGGGCATGCCGGCAAGCGTTCTCGGCAACGAGGTGGCGCGAAAATTCGGCCGTCCGCCGGTGCTGCTCGCGGCGATGTCGTTATCTGCGATCGTCGCGATCTGCGTCGGCTTCGGCGCCGCGCTGCCCTATCCGGTCGTCATCGCGCTGGTGCTTCTATACGGATTCCTCGTCACGGCGGACTCGGCGACGATCACCGCCGGCGTCGTGGAAGCCGCCAGCTCCGACTTGCGCGGGATGACCATGGCGGTGCATGCGATGATCGGCTTCATCGGATCGGCGCTTGGCCCGATCCTGTTCGGCATCGTGCTCGACCTGGGCGGCGGGGGCGAGAGCCGCGTCGCCTGGGGACTGTCCTATATCATGATTGCGGCCGTTCTCATGCTGGGACCGCTGTTCATCTATACCTTGGGGCGCGACAAGGCATCCGCGACGCCCAAGGAACGCGTTCTCTCGTAGTCGGGCCGGATCGGCCGTCAGCGGGCGCGGGGATGGGTCGCGCGGTATTCCTCGAGCAGCCGCCCGGCGTCGACCTCCGTATATCGCTGGGTGGTCGACAGCGAGGCATGGCCCAGCAGCTCCTGAATCGAGCGAAGGTCGCCGCCCATGGCGAGAAGGTGGGTCGCGAAGCTGTGCCGCAGCGCATGCGGCGTCGCCGTTTCCGGCAGGCCGAGCAGGCCGCGCATGCTTTGCATTTGGCGCTGCACGATGCGCGCCCTGAGCGGGCCGCCTCGCGCGCCGACGAAAAGCGGCTCGTCCGATGCCACCCGCCACGGACAGGCATCGAGATAGGCCTCGATCGCCTCGCGCACGACCGGAAGGATCGGCACCATGCGCTGTTTGTTGCCTTTGCCGGTGACGGTGATCGCGTCGCCGTCGGGCGCTTCGCCGCGCGTCAGCGACAGCGCCTCGGCGATGCGCAGGCCGCAGCCGTAGAGCAAGGTGAGGATCGCGACGTCGCGAAGGCCGATCCAGTCCTCCGTGACAAGCGTGCCGGCGGTCTCGATCACGTCCGAGGCTTCGTCGACGCTCAGCGCTTTCGGCACCGAATGCGGGATCTTCGGCGTGCGCAGCGCGCGGATCGCGTGATTGGCGGCAAGGTCGTTGCGCTCCAGCCAGGCGAAGAAGCCGCGCACGACCGACAGCGCGCGCGCCGTCGACGTGCGCTTGCGCCCGCTTGCGGATAGCCGCGCGAGCCACGCGCGAAAGTCCGCCGGCTTCAGCGTCTCGAGGTCGCGCAGCCGGGGTCTTCCGCCGAGATGCTCGGAAAGGAACCGCAGGAAGCCGGTAAGGTCGCGCCCATAGGAGTCGCAGGTGTGCGGCGAGCAGCGGCGCTCATCCGACAGCCACCGCTGCCAAAGCCGCATCGCGCGCAGCAGGCCCGGATCGAGCAAGTCGACGAGAGGAACCGGGGGCTTTAGTCGGGCAGGTGCAGCCATATGCGAATTACATGCTCCAGCACGCTCGCCAGGAAATCGATCAGCTCGGTCGCCTGTCCGGTATCGAAGCGCTGCGGATCGCGCGATCCGAAAGCGAGCAAGACCGGCGGCGTCGACGGCGAGATCGAGAGCCGCACCAGCGCGTCGGAGCGGACCAGCGTCGAGCCGCCGGCGAACAGCTCCGGATCGCCGGTGATATCGCCGCGCAGCACAAGCCGCTTGTCCGGACCGAGGATGCCGTCGATCGTTCCCGGCGTCAGGATCATCAGGCCGCGGGTCCGGATCGTCAGCGGCGTCGGGCCCGCCGCCTCGATGCAGAGCGTCACCATGTCGAGGTCGAGGATGACCGCGAAGTCGGTCGTCACCGTCTGGATCAGCTGCTCGAAGCTCTGCGCGCCAAGCAGTCTGATGACGCATTCGTGAATGCGCGACTGCGTCTGCATGTTGGCGCGCGTCGTCGATAGCAGATCGCTCTGGTGACCGGACAGCGTTACGATCTCGCCGCGCAGGCGGTCGATCATCGCATGCTGAAGGTCGTAAACGCCTTCGCCGAGCTTGCGTGACGGAGTCTGGATCGTCTTCAGCGCGTCCGGATTCTTGATGAAGAAATCCGGGTTCCCGCGCAGGAACTCCACCACCTGATCCGCGGAAAGAGCCCTCGGATCGGTCTTGGCACCTCTGAGTTTTTGCGTCATCCGGGCGGCCTAGAGAATCGTCTGGCCGGTTTTTTGCCAGTCGGCAACAAACGCGGCCAGGCCCTTCTCGGTGAGCGGATGACTGAACATCTGGCGCAGCACGGACGGCGGCACGGTCGCGACATGCGCGCCGATCCTGGCGGCATCGAGCACGTGCAGCGGGCTGCGCACCGATGCGACCAGCACCTCGGTCGTGAAGTCCGGATAGTTGTCGTAGATGGCGCAGATGTCCGCGATGAGCTGCATGCCCTCGGCTGCGATGTCGTCGAGACGCCCGACGAAGGGCGAGACGAAGGTCGCGCCCGCCTTCGCCGCCAGGATCGCCTGGTTCGCCGAAAAGCAAAGCGTGACGTTGACCATCGTGCCGGCCTGCGTCAGCGCGCGGCAGGTCTTCAGCCCGTCCGGCGTCAGCGGAACCTTGACCGCGACGTTGCTGGCGATCTTCGCCAGCTTCTTTCCTTCGGCGAGCATCGTCTCGAAGTCGGTTGCCGCGACTTCTGCGCTGACGGGACCGTCGACGATGTCGCAGATCTGGGCGATCACTTCGAAGAAGTTGCGCCCGGACTTGTGAATCAGCGACGGATTCGTCGTCACGCCGTCGACCAGACCGGTCGCGGCGAGGTCCCTGATATCGTCGATCTCTGCGGTGTCCACGAAGAATTTCATTACGGTCTGAGACTCCTGTAATCGATCCCAAGCTTCGGGATGGCGCGCGGACCGTGTTTGGCTACACTCTACCCGATGCCGCTTCCCCATACCACAACCGCCGTTGCGATCAATGGCGAACCGCGCCGGGTTCAGGTCCTGCTTCCCCTGCCGCTGCCGGGCGCCTTCGACTACCGCGTGCCGCCGGAACTCGAAATCCAGCCCGGCGCCTTCGTTTCCGTGCCCTTCGGACGGCGGGAAGCCATCGGCGTGGTGTGGTCGGAAATCGCCTCGGGCGAGGTTCCGGACAGCCGGCTGAAGGACATTCAGGACAGGCTCGAGGCCGCGGCGCTGCCTGAATCGACCCGCCGATTCGTCGATTGGGTATCCCGCTACACCCTCTCGCCGCCGGGCTCGGTGCTGCGCATGGCGATGAGCGTCACCGAGGCGCTGTTGCCGGAGAAGCCTCGCGCGGCCTATCGGATCGCGGACGGCCCGCCTGCCGATATCCGCCTGACACCGGCCCGCAAGCGCGTGCTCGCCGTGGCAGCCGACGGCTTTCCGAGGCCGGCGATCGAGCTCGCGCGCGAGGCGGGCGTCGGCGTCGGCGTGGTGACGGGGCTGGCCAAGGCGGGCGCGCTCGAACAGGTGGTGATGCGCGAGCCGCGCCCGGCAAGACCGGACCCGGCGGCTCCGTCCGTCGCGCTGACCGCCGAGCAGCAGGGCGTGGCGGATCGGCTGGTCCAGTCGATGGCGGAGGGCGGCTTCGCCGTCACGGTGCTCGATGGCGTGACCGGCGCCGGCAAAACGGAGGTCTATTTCGAAGCCATCGCCGAGGCGCTTCGCCAGGGACGGCAGGTGCTCGTCCTGCTGCCCGAGATCGCGCTCACGGCGCATTGGCTGCATCGCTTCGGCGAGCGGTTCCGGGCGGCGCCGCAGCAGTGGCATTCCGAGCTGACGCAAACGCAGCGCCGGCGCACCTGGCGTGCCGTGGCGGACGGCAGCGCTCAGGTCATCGTCGGCGCGCGGTCGGCGCTGTTCCTGCCCTATCGCGACCTCGGCCTGATCATCGTCGACGAGGAGCATGACGGCTCCTTCAAGCAGGAAGACGGCATCGCCTATCACGCCCGCGACATGGCGGTGGTCCGCGGCCATATCGAGGGGATCCCGGTGTTGTTGGTCTCGGCGACGCCGTCGCTGGAAACCGTGATGAATGTGGAAGAGGGGCGCTATCGTCTCGTCCATCTGCCGTCGCGGCATGGCGCGGCCGGGTTGCCGGAGGTCTCGGTCGTCGACCTCCGCCGCGAGGCGCCGCCGCGCCAGCGCTGGCTGTCGCCGCCGCTGCGCGAGGCCCTGCAGCAGACGCTCGCGGCCGGCGAGCAGGCGCTGCTGTTCCTGAACCGCCGGGGCTATGCGCCGCTCACCTTGTGCCGGACCTGCGGGCATCGCATGGAATGCCCGAACTGCACGGCCTGGCTGGTCGAGCACCGCCTCGCCCGGCGTCTGGAATGCCATCATTGCGGTCATGTCGTCGCCTACCCTGAGCATTGCCCGGAATGCGGCGCGGAGGACAGCCTGGCGGCCTGCGGGCCCGGCGTCGAGCGGCTGGCGGAGGAGGTGCATGCGCTGTTTCCGGACGCCCGCATGGCGAGCCTGACCAGCGACACGGTGCGCGGTCCCGCCGCGGTCGAGGATCTGATCTCCCGCATGCGCCGCCATGAGATCGATATCCTGATCGGCACGCAGATCGTGGCGAAGGGGCATCATTTTCCGATGCTGACCCTGGTCGGCGTGATCGACGCCGATCTCGGCCTGACGGGCGGGGATCTGCGCGCGGCGGAGCGCACCTACCAGCTGCTGCATCAGGTTGCCGGGCGTGCCGGGCGCGATGCCAAGCCCGGACGCGTCCTGTTGCAGACGTATAATCCGGCGCATCCCGTGATCACCGCGCTGGCGGAAGGTGCGCGCGATCGCTTCATCGCGGAGGAGGCGGCGCAACGCCGGGCCGGTGGCTGGCCGCCCTTCGGGCGGCTGGCGGCGCTGATCCTGAGCGGTCCCGACGAGGACGCGGTGGACGCCTTCGCGCGGCATCTGGCGCGAGCCGCGCCGCGCTACGATCAGGTTCGCGTGCTCGGTCCGGCGCCGGCGCCGTTGGCTCGCCTGCGGGGGCGTTACCGCCGCCGCTTCCTGCTCAAGACGCCGCGCGATGTCAGTATCCAACGGCTGCTCTTGGAGTGGCTGGCGAAGGTCCGGCCACCGAACGCCATCCGCATCCAAATCGACGTCGATCCGTACAGCTTTCTATAGGAGTTTCCAAGGCTTCGATATATGGGCTACACGGCTTGCACCTCATATATCCATGTGCTACACACCGCTCGCTTTCGGGATCGACGAATGCATTCCGAGGCGCAGGGGAGTATTAAGGGGGCCGCTTCTCGCGGCGCGTCCGGAGAAAATTCTGGAGTAATCCCAGATTGGCATCGAAAGCAGGCGATACGGGAGTTGCCGCTCGCTACGCGTTAGCTTTGTTTGAGCTGGCGGACGAGCAACGAAAGCTGGATCAGGTCGCGGGCGACCTGAAATCCGTCAGCGCGCTGCTGCGCGAGAGCGCTGATCTACGCCGGCTCGTCAGCAATCCCGTGGTCAGCCGCGCCGACTCCGGCCGTGCGATGGCCGCGCTGCTCGACCGCATCGGCGCCGACGAGCTGACGCGGAAATTCATCGGCCTGGTCTCGGCCAATCGCCGCCTGTTCGTGCTTCCCGGCATCATCAAGGCTTATCTCGCGGAATTGGCCGAGCGGCGTGGGGAAGTCACCGCCGAAGTCGTCGCCGCGCACAAACTCAGCGACGGTCAGAGCAAGGCGCTGGAAGCGGCGCTGCAGTCGGCCCTCGGCGGCAAGGTGGCTTTGTCGCTTGCCATCGACCCGAGCTTGATCGGTGGTCTGGTTGTCAAAGTCGGCAGCCGGATGGTCGATTCCTCCCTCAAAACACAACTTCAGAAGATGAAACTCGCGATGAAAGGGGCCGCCTGATGGAAATCAAGGCTGCGGAAATCTCCGCCATCTTGAAGGAGCAGATCGCGAATTTCGGCGCAGAGACGGATGTCGCCGAGGTCGGTCAGGTCATCTCCGTCGGCGACGGCGTGGCGCGCGTCTACGGGCTGGACAATGTGCAAGCCGGTGAAATGGTCGAGTTTCCCGGCGGCATCAAGGGAATGGCGCTGAACCTCGAAACCGACAATGTCGGCGTCGTCATTTTCGGCTCGGACCGCGACATCAGGGAAGGCGATACGGTCAAGCGGACAGGCACCATCGTCGACGTGCCGGTCGGACGCGGGCTGCTCGGCCGCGTCCTGGACGCGCTGGGAAATCCGATCGACGGCAAGGGACCGCTTAACACGTCGGAGCGCCGCCTCGTCGAAGTCAAGGCGCCGGGCATCATCCCGCGCAAATCCGTGCACGAGCCGATGCAGACCGGGCTCAAGGCACTGGACGCGCTCGTGCCGGTCGGCCGCGGCCAGCGCGAGCTGATCATCGGCGACCGCCAGACCGGCAAGACCGCGGTGGCGATCGATACCATCATCAATCAGAAATCGGTCAACGCGTCGGGCAACGAGTCGAAGAAGCTCTATTGCATCTATGTCGTGATCGGCCAGAAGCGCTCGACCGTCGCGCAGGTGGTGAAGACGCTCGAGGACTACGGCGCGATGGAATACACCATCGTCGTGGCGGCGACCGCGTCCGATCCGGCGCCGCTGCAGTTCCTCGCACCCTATGCGGGCTGCGCCATGGGCGAGTATTTCCGCGACAATGGCATGCATGCCCTGATCATCTATGACGACCTGTCGAAGCAGGCGACGGCGTATCGCCAGATGTCGCTGCTGCTGCGCCGCCCGCCGGGACGCGAAGCCTATCCGGGCGACGTGTTCTATCTGCATTCACGGCTGCTCGAGCGCGCGGCGAAGATGAACGACGATCTCGGGGCCGGCTCGCTCACCGCCCTGCCGATCATCGAGACGCAGGCGAACGACGTCTCGGCCTACATTCCGACCAACGTCATTTCCATCACCGACGGCCAGATCTTCCTCGAGACGGACCTGTTCTACAAAGGCGTCCGTCCGGCCATCAACGTCGGCCTCTCGGTGTCGCGCGTCGGCTCTGCCGCCCAGATCAAGGCGATGAAGCAGGTCGCTGGCACCATCAAGCTCGAGCTCGCGCAGTACCGCGAGATGGAGGCCTTCTCGCAGTTCGCGTCCGACCTCGACGCTGCGACCCAGCGGCTGCTGGCGCGCGGCTCGCGCCTGACCGAGCTGTTGAAGCAGCCGCAATATTCGCCGATCCCGGTGGAACAGCAGGTCGTCGCGATCTTTTCCGGGGTGCGCGGCTATCTCGACGGCGTTCCGATCGCCAAGATCGGCCGCTACGAGGAGACCCTGCTGGAAGAGTTCAGGTCGAAACATTCGGACGTCCTGGACAAGATTCGCACCGATGGCGAAATCTCCAAGGAAACCGAGCAGAAGCTCGCCGAGATCATCGGCGCCTTCACGAAGACCTTCGCCTGAACGCCGGGAGAGTATGGGCCGCTGATCGATGCCTAGCCTGAAAGACCTGAGAAGCCGGATTTCGAGCGTCAAGTCGACGCGGCGGATTACGTCGGCAATGAAGATGGTCGCGGCGGCGAAGCTGCGCCGCGCTCAGGAGTTGGCGCTGGCGGCGCGGCCCTATTCGGAACGGATGGAGCGCATGCTGTCCTCGCTCGCCGGCGCGTCCGCCGGCGCGGGTGCGGTGCCGCTGATGGCGGGTACGGGAAAGGACGATACGCATCTGCTCGTCTTCGTGTCGACCGACCGCGGCCTCTGCGGCGGCTTCAACATCAACCTGATGCGGCAGGTCCGCCGGATGGTCCGCGACCTGCAGGATCAGGGCAAGCAGGTGAAGATCTTCTGTATCGGCCGCAAGGGCGCTGCCCTGGTCCGCCGTGAATACCCCGCGGCGCTGGTCGGCCAGGTCGAGGATATCGCGCGGCCGGTGCCGAGCTACGACAAGGCCGTCGAGATCGCGCGCCGGCTCATGGAGATGTACGACGGGGGGCAGTTCGATGTCTGCACCGTCATCTACAACAAGTTCATCTCGGCGCTGACCCAGACCGTGACGCCGCAGCAGATCATTCCCTTTGCCCCGCCGGCGAAGGAGGCGAACGACGGCGCGGAGCCGACGGCCTACGAGTACGAGCCGTCGGAAGAGGACATCCTCAACGAGCTGTTGCCGCGCAACCTCTCGGTTCAGCTCTACCGCGCCTTTCTCGAGTCCTTCGCGTCGGAGCAGGGTGCGCGGATGACCGCAATGGACAACGCGACGCGCAATGCCGGCGACATGATCAGCCAGCTTACGATGAACTACAACCGAACCCGCCAGGCCTTCATCACGAAGGAACTGATCGAAATCATCTCGGGCGCGGAAGCGCTGTGATGCGGGCAAAGCCATAGGAGTGGATAGATGGCGAAGAATGCGACCGGTCGGGTAACACAGGTCACGGGCGCCGTCGTCGACGTGCATTTCGACGGCGAGCTGCCCCAGATCCTCAACGCGCTGCACCTCAAGAACCAGGATCGGACCCTGGTGCTCGAGGTCGCACAGCATCTCGGCGAGAGCACGGTGCGCTGCATTGCGATGGACACCACCGACGGCTTGGTGCGCGGCCGCGAGGTCGAGGATACGGGCGCGCCGATTTCGGTGCCGGTCGGTCCCGAGACGCTTGGCCGCATCATCAACGTCATCGGCGAGCCGATCGACGACCGCGGCCCGGTCAACGCCAAGAAGACCGCGCCGATCCACCGCCCGGCGCCGGAATTCGTCGAGCAGTCGACGGAGACGGAGCAGCTCGTCACCGGCATCAAGGTCATCGACCTGCTCACCCCCTACGCGCGCGGCGGCAAGATCGGCCTGTTCGGCGGCGCAGGCGTCGGCAAGACCGTGCTGATCATGGAGCTGATCAACAACGTCGCCAAGGCGCATGGCGGCTACTCGGTGTTCGCCGGTGTCGGCGAGCGCACGCGTGAAGGCAACGACCTCTATCACGAGATGATGGAATCCGGCGTCATCAACGTGGATGGCGATTCCAAAGCGGCGCTGGTCTATGGCCAGATGAACGAGCCGCCGGGGGCGCGCGCGCGCGTCGGCCTGACCGGTCTGACGGTCGCCGAATATTTCCGCGACGAGGAAGGACAGGACGTGCTGTTCTTCGTCGACAATATCTTCCGGTTCACGCAGGCCGGCTCGGAAGTGTCCGCGCTGCTCGGCCGTATTCCGTCCGCGGTCGGTTACCAGCCGACGCTCGGCACGGACATGGGCAACCTGCAGGAACGCATCACGACGACGACCAAGGGCTCGATCACCTCGGTGCAGGCGATCTACGTGCCGGCCGACGACTTGACCGACCCGGCGCCGGCGACGGCCTTCTCGCATCTCGACGCGACGACGGTGCTGTCGCGGCAGATCGCGGAGCTCGGCATCTATCCGGCGGTGGACCCGCTGGACTCGACCAGCCGAATTCTCGATCCGCGCATCGTCGGCGACGAGCATTACCGTACCGCGCGCGACGTGCAGCGCGTGCTGCAGACCTACAAGTCGCTGCAGGAGATCATCGCCATTCTCGGCATGGACGAGCTTTCGGAAGACGACAAGCTGATCGGTGGCGCGTGCGCGCAAAATCCAGCGCTTCCTCTCGCAGCCCTTCCACGTCGCCGAGGTCTTTACCGGATCGCCGGGCAAGCTGGTCGACCTGCAGGACACGATCAAAGGGTTCCGCGCGATCGTCGACGGCGAGTACGACGACCTGCCCGAGCAGGCCTTCTACATGGTCGGCCCGATCAGCGAAGCGGTCGAACGCGCCAAGCGGCTTGCAGCAGAGGCGGCGTAAGCGCGGGGAAATCGTCCAATGGCCGACAAGGTTAACTTCGAGCTGGTTTCACCGCAGCGCCTGCTGCTGTCCGAAGCGGTCGACATGGTCGTCGTGCCGGGCGCGGAAGGCGACTTCGGCGTGCTGGCCGAGCATGCGCCGCTGATCTCCACCGTCCGGCCGGGGACGATCACGGTCTATCAGAACAATGCCGTGTCCGAACGCATCTTCGTCGCTGGCGGGTTCGCCGAAGTTACGGCTGAGCGCTGCACGGTCCTGGCGGAAGAGGCCGAGCTAATCGGCGACATCGACCGCGCGGCCGTGGAAAGCGAACTCCACGTGTTGCGTGAAGATCTCGGCGCTGCGCGCTCGGACGAAGAACGACAGCTGGTCGAATTCAAGATCGCCGTCGCCGAGGCCAAGATCGAGGCGGTCGAGGACGTGATCTACCAGTAAAGGCTGACAGGCCGTCGGCTTGCGGCGTTTGCCGCGGTAATTCGAGATTTTCTCCGAAGACTAAGCGACGAGATTGAACAGCGTGCCTGGGCTGAGCGCCGTATCGCGGCTCGCGCTCCCGCGCACGGCGGGACTGGCGCTGACGCTGCCGGCAGGACCGGCGCCATGTGTCCCCGAATTCGCGCCCGAGCCGGGGCCGGCCTTACCGCCGGCTTCCTTCGACTTTTCGAGCTCTTTCTCCTGATTTTGCTGTTTCTCCTCGCGCGCCTTCTGGATCTCGGCCGCGGCCTCGGCGGCCACCTGGCGGTCCTGGGCCGACGGATCGGATGGCGCTAGCGCGGCGCGGATCACCGTCTCCAGCTTGCTGATCGTCGCGTCCGGATTGTTCGGCACCGGGCTCGTGTCGATCGGCACTTCGCCGCCGATCGCATAGGACTGGCCGTCCGGACCCTTCACGGTCGTGAAGCTCAGCTGGCCGGCGTAGGAGCCGCCCGCGAGCTTGTGCGCGGCCTCATGCGCGCGCACCGCGTGGTCGCGCTCCTGCAGCGCCTGGACCTTCTTCTTTTCCTCGTCTGTCAGATCTCCCGGCTGGCGGCCGCCGGCTGAGGAGGGCGGGTCGCCGGTCTTGGCTTTCGCGCCGGACGGGTCCTGCTGTGCCGCGATCTGCGTCTCGCCGGCAAGCGGCGGCGTCGGGACCGCGGTAGCGAGGTCCGCAGGCTTCGCAGCGGCGTCATTGCGTTCCGGCTTTCGCGGCTCGGGCACGGCCGCAGGCTCCGGGCTCCTCTGTGTGGCCCCCGGAAGGGATCGTCCCGCGAAGGGGACGAGGCCGATTGTGGTCACCTGATCGGTCATGCGTCGATTTCTCGCGCGGCCGCGTCGATCGGGGTTTCCGGCCTGCCGATCCTCATGCGGTCCGCGCGGCCGGTTATACCATGTGACTTAGGGCAAGATCGTTAACAAGCGATGGACGTGGACCCCCGCATGGGGGCTCACCCGCCGGCGCCGGGAGAGGCGAAGTTCCTGAATTCCATCACGATCCGGCGATAGATATCGCGCTTGAAGTCGACGACCAGGTCGCTCAGCTCCGAGATGTCCGCCCAGCGCCAGTCCTCGAATTCCGCCTTGTGGGTGTTCAGGTCGATGTCCCGGTCATCGCCCGATGAAGCGAAAGGCGAACCAGCGCTGCGTCTGGCCGCGAAACCGGCCCTGCCATATCTGTCGGGAAAGCTCGACCGGCAGGTCGTAGCTCAGCCATTCGCTGCTGGCCGCAAGCAGTTCCGCCTTGTCCGTTCCCACTTCCTCATGCAGCTCCCGCCGCGCCGCCTGTTCGGCGGACTCGCCGTCGTCGATACCGCCCTGTGGCATCTGCCAGTGGTCGCCGTCGACATCGATGCGCTTGCCCACGAATACTTTGCCCGCGGCATTGAAGAGCATGATTCCGACGCAAGGCCGATAGGGACGTGGGTCTTCCGGAGGCACCGGTGTCATTGCGCCTGCTGCTGCGCCGCGGGAAGCGCGGAAACCGGCGCGAGCGCGAATCCTTTCCCCTTGAGCGAAGCGGTCCATGCCTTGAGACGATTGATGGTCACGGGGAAGGGCCGTCCGACCGCAACGACGGCGCCGCGCTCCCGCGCCCGTTTTTCCAGCTGCGCCAGCTGCGCGTCGATCTGGCCGGCCGCGAGCTCCCGATCGATCAGGGAATCGCTGACCGCCACGGCAAGGTTCATCTGCTTGGCGAGATCGGACGCGTGTCCCAGCGGATTTTCTCGGGTGTCGACCAGCATAAGGCCGCGCGTCTTGAGCTCCGAAAGGATCGGGCTAAGCGCCCGCGGCTTCGTGACCAGCCCTGAGCCCATATAGATTGAGACGCCGACATACCCCGTGGCCCGACTCAGAATCCAACCGAGGCGCCGGAGATTCTGGTCGATCGGCACGTTGGTCAGAAGCGTGTTCGGCCCCGGGATCGCTGCGCGGGTAGTCGATCGGCTCCATCGGCAGGTCGATCAGGACCTCATGTCCGCGCGCCCGGCTCTTGTCGACCCACTCGTCAAGATTTTTGGTGAACGGTGCAAAGGACAACGTGATCGCGCCCGGCAGCAACTCGATCGCGCTCTTGGTGGCGTTCTCCGAGACGCCGAGGCCGGTAACGATGATCGCGATGCGCGGCCGTGTATCGATACTGTTGAAGGGACGGGCATAGACGCGCCATGGCAAGCGGCCGTCCTTGCCGATGATCGGCAGCGGGCCGAGGTCGCTCTTTTCGATAAGCAACGGGTCGGGGCTTGGATGCATCCCGGCCGCCGCGACCTTCGTCTCGGCGGCACCGGGCTGCGCCTTCGGCTCGTTCCCAGCGCTTGCATTGCCGTCGCTGGTCGGCGCGTCGGAGTCGACCGTTGCGCCGTTGCTTGGGATCGGCTCGATATCGCGGAAGCTGTTGAGCGACATCGTCACTTGCGGCGATGTGACGCCCGCCGGCCCGGCGTGGCCGCCGGTCAGGAATAGCCATGCAGCCCCGCCGCCGAAGGACGTCAACGTGATGGCCCAGGCGGCGACCAGCAGGGTCGTCATCATGCCCCCGCCGCCGCTATCGGCGCCGGGGGCCGCCTCGGGCGTCACGTCCTGCGCGACTTCGTCATCGCGCGATCTGAAAAATGGAAGTTTCAGGGCCCTTGTTTCCTAATTCACCATCCTGCCCCGGAAGAGGGAGATGCCGTGCAGCAGGTCCAATGCGCGGGCGAGCTGATAGTCCTGGGGCTCGGCGGCTTTCTTGGTGGCGTCATCGGCCACCGGGGCGCCTTCCTTGCCTTCGTTCTTCGCGCCCGCATCCGGCTTCTTCGGCTCTGCCTTGACGCCGTCCTTGTCCGACTTGTCCGGCGCGGTTCCCGTCTTCGGCTTGGCGGCGTTTTCGTCTTCCGGATTCGGCAGCGCGCCGCGTAGGTCACGCTCGGAACGCATTGGTTCCGCCGACGCGATCGGCTCGATCTTCGCTTGCGGCACGAGGATGTCCGGGTCGATGCCCTTGGCCTGGATGGAATGGCCGCTCGGCGTGTAATAACGCTGTGTCGTCAGCTTGATGGCGCCCGCGCGGCCGAGCGGAATGATGGTTTGCACCGAGCCTTTCCCGAAGGTCCGGGTGCCGAGCAGGATGGCGCGCCGGTGATCCTTCAGCGCACCGGCAACGATCTCGGAGGCCGACGCGGAACCGCCATTGATCAGCACCACCAACGGCTTGCCGTCAATCAGGTCGCCGGCTGTGGCGTAGAAGCGCTGCCCGGTATCCTCCTTCCGGCCGCGCGTCGATACGATCTCGCCTTGCTCGAGGAAGCCGTCCGCGACGGACACCGCCTGGTCGAGCAAGCCGCCCGGATTGTTGCGCAGGTCGAGGATGTAGCCGATCACGTTGTCGCCGATTTCCTTCTTCAATCGCTCGACAGCGCGCTTCAGCCCCTTGTCGGTCTGTTCGCTGAAGCTGGTGATGCGGATGTAACCGATCTTGCCTTCGGCATGGGATCGCACGGATTGGATTTGGATCCGGTCGCGGGTGAGCGTCACATCGAAGGCGGCCTGATTGCCGCGCTGAATGGTCAGCACGATGTTCGTCTTCACCGGCCCGCGCATCTTTTCAACGGCCTCGCTCAGGCTCAGTCCCTGAACCGGCTCCTTGTTGAGATACGTGATCAGGTCACCGGCCTGGAGGCCCGCATGGGCGGCCGGGGTGTCGTCGATCGGAGAAACGACCTTCACATAGCCCTTCTCCATCGTCACTTCGATCCCGAGACCACCGAACTCGCCTTTGGTCTGGACCTGCATGTCGCGGAATTTCCGCTTGTTGAGGTAGGTCGAATGCGGATCGAGGTGCGACAACATGCCCTCGATCGCCGCTTCGATGAGCTCCTCGTCGGAAACTTTTTCGACGTAATCGCTGCGAACCCGTTCGAATACATCGCCGAACAGCTCAAGCATGCGATAGGTATCAGCCTTGTTATCACCGCTTTCCTCGGCGGCAAATCCGGCCGGTATAACCGCACCAGCGACAAAGCCCAAGATGACTCCACCGGCGACTGCCGTCACGACACTCGGCATAAGGCGCTTCATGCGTCTTAAATCCTTTCCAATTGAACGTTGTGGTTCCTCGCCCCGAATATCTGTCCTTTGCACAACATGCGTTCAACCCCGGTCCTTGCCCCGGTATTCGGCAAACCAGGGTAGGGGATTGATTGGCTGTCCATCTCGACGGAGCTCAAAATATAGTCGCGGATTTCCATCACCCGCTTTGGCCATTACGCCAACAGGCTCGCCGGCAAGCAACCACTGGCCGACTCCCGTGTCAACACGTTCCATGCCGGAAAGCAGCGTATGATATCCGCCGCTGTGCTCAATGATCAAGATTTGCCCGTAGCCGCGGAACGGTCCTGCGAAGACGACCTTACCATCGTAAGGTGCAACCACGCGGGCGGCGGGGCGCGTTACGATCGTGATGCCCTTGGCGGTGCCACCGTAGGACGTGCTTTCCCCATAGTGCCGGCTGAGCTCGCCGCGCACCGGCAGCGTGATCGATCCGTGGTCGGGAAAGCGTCGGAGCGCGCTCGGCCGCGGCAGGGTAAGCGCGGCGGTCTGCGGTTCCTTGGCCGGCGGCTTCTCGGCCTGCTGGCTCTGCTCCGGCGCCGCCGGGGGCGGCGGCGGACGCTCGGCTTCCAGGCGGTCGAACAGCTCTTTCAGTGTCGCCGCCTCGCGGGTCAGCCGCTTCAAGCGCTGCGCGATGCGCTTTCGCTCCGCGTCGGTCTCCTGCAGCAGGCCCGCCTTACGGTCGATCAGGCTATCGAGCAGGTCCCGCTGGTCGGTATAGAGCGTGGAGGCGTCCTTCAGCTCCTTGAGCTGGCGGTCAATGTCGTCGCGCGTGCTGGCGAGCTCGAGGACATTCTCACGAAGCTCCTCCGCCCGGTTCTGGATGATCGGCAGCGATGTCCGGAGCAGCATGGCCTGGTGGACGACTTGCATCGGCTTGCTGGGCGACAGCAAGAGCGCGCGCGGCGGGTTGCGTGACAGCCTTTCGAGCGCGAGCAGGGTTCCGCCGATCTCTTGCCGGCGCTTGGCGAGCGACTCCTCCTGCCGCTGCAGATCTTCCTTTGCCTGCCGCAATTTGCGCTCGAGCCGCGTCAGCAGGGATTCGCTGTCCTGGGTGGCGCGGGCGGCGCCGATCGCTTTTTGCCGGAGCTCCGACAGCTCCGCAGCGAGCGCTGTTGACTGGCGCGTCAACTCGGCTTCGCGGCCTTGCTGGGCTTTTATCTCGCCTTCAAGGCGATTGAGATCGCCGCGGTCCTGGGCAATCGCACCCGCCGGGCTCAGGAGGGCGAGCGCCGCCCCGGCACATGCCAGCCATACCGGCGCTTGGGGTCGATCAGCCCGCTTCACGCTGCTCCCCGGCATGCACGATCAGGGATCGTCCGGTCATCTCGACGGGCTGCCCGAGGCCGAGCAGGTCCAAGACGGTAGGGGCAATGTCGGCCAGCTTGCCGTTGCTCAGCCGGGCGACGCCGAGCCGATCCCCATCGAGAATGAGCGGCACGAGATTCGTCGTGTGGGCGGTATGCGGCTGCCCCGTGCTCTTGTCCATCATCTGTTCCGCGTTGCCGTGATCCGCGGTGACCAGCATCACGCCGCCTGCGGCGCGGATTGCCTTGTCCAGTCGCCCGAGGCAGGTATCGACGGCTTCGACGGCCTTGATCGCGGCGCCGAGATCGCCGGTATGGCCGACCATGTCGGTGTTGGCGTAATTGACCAGGATGAAGTCGAACGCGCCGCGGCCGATCGCCTCGACAAGCCGGTCGGTGACCTCGAAGGCGGACATCTCCGGCTTCAGGTCATAGGTGGCCACTTTCGGTGAGGGAATGAGGATGCGCTCTTCGCCCGGAAAGACCGCTTCATCGCCGCCGTTGAAGAAGAACGTGACATGCGCGTATTTCTCGGTCTCGGCGATGCGAAGCTGCGTGAGGCCGGCGCTGGCAAGGACTTCGCCCAGCACATGGCGGAGCCGCTGCGCCGGGAACAGCACGCCCATGAAGCGGTTGAGCGCCTCGGAGTACTCGACCATGCCAAGCGCCTTGGCGAAGGTCGCGGTCCGCTCCCGGGCGAAGCCGTCGAAGGCCGGATCGAGCAGGGCGTTCAGGATCTCGCGCGCGCGATCGGCCCGGAAATTCGCCATCAGCAGCCCGTCGCCATCCCGCATGCCGCGGTAGCCGCCGATCACCGTCGGCAGGACGAACTCATCCGTAAGCTTTTCCGCATAGGCGGCTTCGATCGCTTGAAGCGGGTCGTTCGCCGAACGGCCCTCGCCGGAAACCAGCGCGCGATAGGCTTTCTCCACCCGGTCCCAGCGCTTGTCGCGGTCCATCGCATAGTAGCGGCCGATGACCGTGGCGACTTCCGTCCCGGGCGCCTCTTTCAGGAAGGTGCGCATGTAGTTCATGGCGCTGGACGGCGGCGTGTCGCGCCCGTCGAGCAGCGCATGGACGACGCAGGGAATCTTCGCCGCGGCGAGCAGCCGCGCCAATCCGGCGATATGGGCCTGGTGGGAGTGCACGCCGCCGGGCGACAGCAGGCCCAGAATATGCGCCGTGCCGCCGCTCTTGCGCAGCGACGCCACGAATTCCTGGAATGCCGGCAGGGCCGGAATCGATCCCTGCGCAAAAGCCTCGTCGATCCGGGGCAGGTCCTGAAGCACGACGCGCCCGGCGCCCAGATTCATGTGGCCGACTTCGGAATTGCCCATTTGCCCGGCGGGCAGTCCGACATGCCGCTCCGACGCGTCGAGACGGCCATGCGGGCAGGTCGCCGTCAACCGGTCCCAAACCGGCGTGCGGGCCATCGCGATGGCGTTGTCTTCCGGGTCCTTCCGCTCGCCCCAGCCGTCCAGGATGCACAAGAGGACGGGACGCCGTTTTGCCGATTTTTCCATGCGCAGCCGCTACTCAAGATTTGCACTAATGTGGGGCGGAGAATAGCCGGATTCCAGCGCCAAGAAAACGTTATGTGGCTAGCCCTTATGATAGGGATGCCCGGCCAGGATCTGCTGTGCCCGGTAAATCTGCTCCATCAGCATGCCGCGCACCAGCATATGTGGCCAAGTCATTGAGCCAAATGCCATTTTCATTTCGGCCCCATCCCTGAGCGCCGCATCCAAGCCGTCGGCGCCGCCGATCACGAAGGCGAGATCGCGCAAGCCCTTGTTCTGCCATGCGCCGATCCAGTGGGCGAACTGCCGGCTGTCCAGCGGGACGCCGCCCTCGTCGAGCGCCACCAGGGTCGCCCCGTCGGGCAAGGCCGCCCGAAGCAGATCCGCTTCGCGTCGTCGTCGCTCCGCCGGCGGCAGGGGGCGCTTTTCTTCAACCTCGCGGATGGTCACCGCCCATTGCAGGCGCCGCCGATAGGATTCGAGGAGGTCGAACTCGGGACCGCGGCGAAGGCGTCCGACGGCGGCGATGACGATGCGCATGGCGCACCGGCTTAAAGCGAGGCGTGGCTGATGTGCTCGGGCTGCGGCACCGCCGCGTCACCCCAAAGCTTCTCCAGCTTGTAGAATTCGCGGACCTCCGGGCGGAAGAGATGGATCAGGACATCGCCGGCGTCGATCAGCACCCAGTCGCAGTGCTTCTGACCTTCCACGGATACGCCCTTCACGCCCCTCTTCTTCAGGCGCTCCAGCAGATGATCGGCCATGGCGCCGACATGGCGGCTCGAGCGCCCCGACGCGATGACCATGCAGTCCGCTATGGCGGTTTTCCCCTCCAGGTCTATCGAGACAATGTCGATGGCCTGATCGTCGTCGAGGGATTCCTCGATCACGGGCAGCATTGACCGGCTGTCCAACGGTGTCGAACTATCGGCAGATATGGCTCATTTCCTCACGGTTCGTTTCGCGTGCCTGGCAGTCGTCTTGGCTTTTCCGGGTTTCTTTTTCTCGCTTGCGGTCGCGGCCCTGATGGCCGTCGCCGATGCGGAATGCAGCCTGATGCGCAGAAAAACCCAGGCCGGCGGCTGTCGTTGCGCCAGACACCGGGCCTGCCTCTCCGGCAGACGGTCGGACGCAAATCGGCCTGCCGCCTGCCCTGCCAAAGCCTTAAGAGAATATGTCGGCCTCGCGAAAACCGCAACGGGAACCGAGCGGAAGAGTGTCTGCCACGATTTCCATGCCGGCATCTGACGGAGATTGTCGGCGCCGATCAGCCAGACGAAGGCGACGTCGGGGTATCGGCGTTTCAATGCCCGAATGGTATCGACTGTATATCTGGTGTTGAGACGCCGCTCGATATCGCTCACCCGGATGTGGGGGTGGCGCGCCGCTTCTCGGGCGGATGCCATCCGCTGCGCCAGGGTCGCCATGCCCTTGGCGGGCTTTAAAGGGTTTTGCGGCGAGACCAGCCACCAGACCTCGTCCAGCCCGAGGCGCTGCAGGGCAAGCAGGCTTATATGCCGATGGCCTTCATGGGCCGGGTTGAAAGAGCCGCCCAACAGGCCGATCGGCGGCGGCGTGCGGGGAGCCGGCTTTTGCGGTGCGCGTCGGGTTCAGAGGCGCGCGACGGGGAAGAGCGCTGCATTCGACGGGTCACGGATTGTCGGAAAGGACGAGGCTCGGCCGTAAACACGTCCACCGTACAGGCGGGACGGATTTTCGCCAAGCCACGGCGCGCCGCCGTGTCACCGAATGTTCGAGAGCACGTCGGCCCGCCGATCCGATAGGACCTGGTCGCTGCCGTCTTTACCCGCCGTATCGGACGGCTGCAGCTCCTCCGACACCATCATTTCCTGGCTCAAGGAGAAAAAGCCCACGACATGGCCGATTTCATTCTTATGCGGGACGAAATTGATGTGGACCTTGCGCTTGCCCACGCCCGGAAAATTGATGACCTGATCGAGCCGCACATGCTCGCCCGCCAGTACACGATCGATATAAGGCTTGAGCCGGCGAAACTGCTCCAGGTCGACGAAGTCGGTCATATGGCGTCCGACTATCTCTTCCCGCTTGAGGCCATGCCATTCGTGATAGGGGCGGTTGACGTATTGGAAGCGGAGGTTCCGGTCGCGGTAGGCGATGAGGGCGGGAACGGAATCCATGACGAGGAGGAGTTGCTGCTCGCGCTGGAGAAGCGCTCGCTCGACTTCCTTGAGGGCGGTAATATCCTGCACGAGCGAGTAGTATCCCTCGATCTCGCCGGCGCCGTTCCGTTGCGGCGTCAGTGTGGTCAGCAGGTCGCACATGCCGCGCCCCGGAAACTCGCATTTCGTGTTGTATTGCACCGTCTCGCCCGACAGGACCTTGGCGCGACGCTCCTTCATCAGCTGATAATGCGCCTCGTTGCGGACATCGCAGACGTGGTGCCCGATGATCTGCTCTTGCGGAAGGCCGACCCAGTCGGCATAGGTCCGATTGGCGTATGTATAGCGCAGATCGCGCGACTTGTGCGCAAGGATGACCGGTACCGAATCCATCAGTTCGCGAAGCAATGTCGCGTCGTCCGGCGGCGATACCTTGCCGCCGCCGGCAGCGGGGCCTTTCTTCTGCGGCCCAAATCCAAAGCCCGTCGGCGCCGGGCGGGCGGTGATGCCCGGCTGGATACGCCGCCGCGCGTCGGGATTGATCGTCAGCATCGTCGCCGGGCCACCGCGCCAATCGATCGCATGGCTCCGCATCGCGAGATGAAGCGGCGCGCCGTCCGTCCGAAGCGCCTCGCAATAGATCGGCTGCGGATGGCCGGGTTGCTTTCCTTCGGCGCCCTTGCTGCCGGCGGTCGGTTCTTCCAGCGGCAAATTCATCAACGGGCTGATTTCGCACATGGCTTCCGCCATGCCCGAAAAGCCGAACAGCGCCAGATAGGGCTCATTGGCGAACAGGGGCTGCTTGTCGCGATAGATCAGGACCGCTTCGGTCAGATTATTTGCGAGCGCTTGGAACTGCTCTTCCACGGCGCCAAGGCCACGGTCGCCGGCGGCGTTGTCCGGCCGGCTGCGCTGGATCGCCACGACCTGGCCATGTCCGTCCTCACCCGCGATCGGCGTCAGGAACAGCTCCGCGCGAAACCAGCTACCGTCCTTCCGGCCGTTCAGCAGCACGAAACTGGTCTTCTCGCCGCGCTCGAATGCTTCAGTCAGCGCGTCGACCGCCTGCGGATTGTTGCAGGGCGCGCATAAAAAGGCCGGCGGTAAGCCGGCGACGTCGTCGAGGGAATATCCTGTAAGCAAAGTGAAGGCTTCGTTCACGAAACAGATGCGGTGACCGGCTTCTTCATTCGGGTTGTCTTCGGTGACAAACAACGCATCGCTCGTGCAATTGAGCACCAATTCCAGGTATGCCAGACGCCGATTGGCCGAGTCAGTATGTGCCATCTTTTCCGTTCATCCGCTGGCGTCCCTGTGCCCCCGCATTATGGCGTGACTCTGATTTGAAAATCAACAACTGGTAGAAAATCATCGTTTACATCAATCGCATTTGTCCCAAATAAATACCTATGATTGTAAAATATACGAATAAATGGTGTTAAGGGCGCGTTTGCCCGCTCCCTCGCACGACATATTTGAAGCTTGTGAGCTGCTCCGCGCCGACGGGCCCGCGCGCGTGCAGCTTGCCGGTCGAAATGCCGATCTCGGCCCCCATGCCGAACTCGCCGCCGTCCGCGAATTGGGTCGAGGCGTTGTGCAGGACGATGGCGCTGTCGACCTGGGAAAGAAAGCGTTCCGCCGCCGCCGGATCCTCGGTGATGATCGCATCGGTATGATGCGACCCATGCCGGTTCACATGCTCGATCGCGTCCGCCAGGCCGTCGACCACCTTGAGCGAGATGATCGCGTCGAGATATTCCGTGTCCCAGTCCGCGTCGCTGGCGGGCACGATGCGCCCGTCGATCGATCGCGCCGCCTGGTCGCCGCGGATCTCACAACCCGCGGCGGTCAGCTGGTCTACGATCGCGGGCAACTGCCCGGCCGCGATCTTGCGGTCGATGACAAGCAATTCGGCGGCCCCGCAGACCCCGGTTCGGCGCATCTTTGCGTTCAGGGTGACCTGGCGCGCCATTTCCGGATCGGCCTTTTCGTGGATGTAGACGTGGCAGTTCCCTTCGAGATGGGCAATGACCGGGATGCGCGATTCCGCCATGACGCGCTCGATCAGCGACTTGCCGCCACGCGGCACGATGATGTCGATGAGGTCGGCCATGCGAAGCATCGCGCCGACGGCCGCCCTGTCGCGCGTCGGCACGAGCTGTATCGCGTCCGCCGGCAGGTTGCTGCGGCGCAGCCCGTCCCGCAGGCATTCGGCAATGATCGTGGACGAGTGAAAGCTCTCCGAGCCGCCCCGCAAGATCGCGGCGTTGCCCGATTTCAGGCACAAGCCGCCCGCGTCGGCGGTCACGTTGGGACGGGATTCGTAGATGATCCCGATGACGCCGAGCGGCACACGGACCCGCGCGATGCGCAGGCCGTTCGGCCGCTCCCATTCGGCGATCGTCTGGCCCACGGGATCGGGCAGGTCGGCGACCGCTTCCAGGCCGCGGGCGATGTCCTCGATCCGCTGGTCGTTGAGCAGCAGCCGGTCGGTCATCGCGGCGCTCAGGCCTTTCTGCGCCGCGAACTGGAGATCCTTGGCGTTCTCTTCCTTGATCCTGGCGGCATTGGCCCGGATCGATGCGGCGGCGGCGCGCAAGGCGGTGTCCTTGGTCGCCCGATCGGCCTGCGCCAGCGCCGGCAGCGCGTGACGGGCCGCCATGGCGATGCGGCGCACGTCCAATTCCACGGATTTCCGGATGTCTTCGGCAATATCAACCATTGCGAACGCTCCTCGATGGTGCGCCCAGCGCCAGATCGTCGCGGTGGATTACTTCGTCGCGCCCACGATAGCCAAGTATCGCCTCGATTTCACGGCTATTGTGGCCGGCGATGCGGGCGGCATCCTCGCTGGAATAGGCGGAAAGTCCCTTGCCGATCTCCCGTCCGTCCGCGGTCAGGATGGACACTGCGTCGCCCCGCTCGAACCGGCCCGTGACGGCCCGCACGCCGACCGGCAGCAGGCTGCGGCCGCTCTGCAGGGCGCGCTCGGCCCCCTGGTCGACGGTGATCGCGCCGACCGGATTGAGCACGCCGGCGATCCAGGTCTTGCGCGCGGTCAAGGGCGTCGCCGTGGCGAGGAACCAGGTGCAGGCGCCGCCTTCGTCGAGCCGCCTGAGCGGGTGAAGGTCGCGCCCGTCGGCAATCGCCATGCGGCAGCCGCTGGCCGTGGCGATCTTCGCCGCCTGCAGCTTCGTCACCATGCCGCCCGACGAATAGCCCAACGGCGCGGCGCTGGCCATCGCCTCGATCTCGGGCGTGACGGTGGCGACCTGCGCGAGCCGTTGCGCCGTTGGATCCCGGCGTGGATCGCGCTCGTACAGCCCGTCGATATCGGACAGCAGGACCAGGGTATCGGCACTGACCATGGCCGCGACGCGCGCGGCAAGCCGGTCGTTGTCGCCGAAGCGGATCTCGGCGGTGCCCACGGTATCGTTCTCGTTGATGACCGGGATGGCGCCAAAGGACAGCAGCTGCACCAGCGTGTTGCGCGCGTTGAGGTGGCGCCGGCGCTCTTCGGTGTCGTCCGGTGTCACGAGGATCTGCGCGACGGTAATGCCGTGCCGCGCCAGCGCCTGCTCGTAAGCGTGGGCGAGGCGGATCTGGCCCGCCGCCGCCGCGGCCTGCTTTTCTTCCAGGCGCAGCGCGCGATCCTTGTTGGTAAGACCGAGACGCTGGCGGCCGACCGCGATCGCGCCGGAGGAGACGAGCAGGATCTGCTGGCCCCGGCGCTGAAAGTCCGCGACGTCATCCGCCAGCGCGTCGAGCCAGTCGCGGCGAAGATCGCCGCTATCCTCGTCGACCAGCAGCGCCGAGCCGATCTTGATCACCAGCCGCTTGGCGGACCGTAAGCCTTCGTTCACGGCGTCCACACCTTTGCCGCCCGTTCGCTCTGTTCCGCCGCCTCTGCCGCGGCCCGGCTCCGGTCCTGGTCGATCGCCGCGAGAAGGGCGCGGAGGATCGGCGTGACGCCGTTCCCCGTGACGCCCGATAGCGTGAAGACTTGCTGGCCGCTCGCTTTCGCCAGCGCCTTGGTCCGCGCCTTGATCGTCGCGTCGTCCAGTGCGTCGCATTTGTTGAGCGCCACGATCTCCCGCTTGTCGGGCAGGCCGGCGTCGTAGGCCTCGAGCTCGGCCCGGATCGTGCGGTAAGCGCCGGCGACATCGGCCGCGGTCCCGTCGACGAGATGCAGCAGGACACCGCAGCGCTCGATATGGCCGAGGAAACGGTCGCCGAGGCCTAGGCCCTCGTGCGCGCCCTCGATCAGCCCCGGGATGTCGGCGAGCACGAACTCGCGCTCGTCGACATAGACCACGCCGAGCTGCGGATGCAGCGTGGTGAAGGGATAGTCGGCGATCTTCGGCTTCGCGCGGGTGACGGCGGCGAGGAAGGTCGACTTGCCGGCATTCGGCAGGCCGACCAGCCCGGCATCCGCGAGCAGCTTGAGGCGGAGCCAGACCCACATCTCCTGCCCCGGGTAGCCCGGCTCGGCGCGCCGCGGCGCCCGCAAGGTCGCGCTTTTAAAGTGAAGATTGCCGAAGCCGCCGTCGCCGCCGCGCAGCAGGACGACCCGCTGGCCGGGCCGCGTCAGGTCCGCGAGCAGGGTTTCGTTGTCTTCAGCGAGGATCTGGGTTCCGGCGGGAACCGTCAGCGTCACCGTGGCGCCGGCCGCGCCCGAGCGCTGCTTTCCCATGCCGTGCCCGCCACTGTCGGCTTTGAAATGCTGGCGATAACGGTAGTCGATCAAGGTGTTGAGGCCGCCGACCGCTTCGGCGATGACATCGCCGCCGCGCCCGCCGTCGCCGCCGTCCGGGCCGCCGCGCGGAATGTTGCGCTCGCGCCGGAAAGACACGCAGCCCGGCCCGCCGTCGCCGCTTTTCAGGAATATCTTGGCCTGGTCGAGGAACTTCATTGTCTTGCCGACTCGCTGTCTTGCCGCTGCCGATCTATTGCCAGCGTGAGGCGGTGGCACTTTACCGCCTGTCCGCGGGCTTCGCACCATTGCATCACTTCACCCGTACGGACGAAGCCGCATTTGGCCAGAATGCGACCGGATGCCGGGTTATCGAACAGGTAGCCCGCTTCGACCGTGTCCGCGCCGAGGGTCTCGAAAGCGAAGCGGACGGCCGCGCCGGCGGCCTCGGTCGCCATTCCTTGACCCCACCAGGGCTCGCCGATCCAGTAGCCCAGCTCGTATCGGCCTGGCGCCTGCCGCTCGAGGCCGATCGCGCCGACGAGCCGGCCCTCGAACAAAATCGCGAAACGGAATGCGTCGCCGCTTTTTCTGGCGGCGGCCTGCCCCGCGATCCATTGCTGCGCCGACCCGTCCGGATAGGGATGCGGTATGCGGGCTGTCATGCGAGCCACTTTCCGGTTCCCGGCCAGCGTCGTCACGGCCTCGGCATCGGTATCCCGGAATGGCCTCAGAAGCAGCCGCTCCGTTTGGATTTCAGTAATCATCGCCGGTCTGTCCTCGAGAGGGCATGAAAAGAGGGAGATGGTCTCCCATCTCCCTCCTTGAACCGGTCGATGTCGATGGGAGCCACCTTCGGTGGCTCGACCACCGAGGTTATTCGGCAGCGGCCGGGACGGCCGGCAGGTCGACATGCACGGTCGTGCGCGTCCGCGTCTTGTGGAACTTCACCGTTCCTTCGATGAGCGCGAACAGCGTGTGATCCTTGCCCATGCCGACATTGCGCCCGGGATGCACCTTGGTGCCGCGCTGGCGCACGATGATGTTGCCGGCAAGCACGTCCTCGCCGCCGTACTTCTTGACGCCGAGGCGGCGGCCCGCTGAATCGCGGCCGTTGCGTGAGCTGCCGCCGGCTTTTTTATGTGCCATGCTGCCTTACTCCTTGCTCGTCTTAGCCGCGGGCTTGCGCGCCGCCGGCTTCTTGGCCGCGGGCTTCTTCGCGGCCGGTTTCTTGGCTTCGGCCTTGGGCTTTTCGGCGGCCGGCGTCGCGGCCGCTTCGTCCTTCGGCGCGGCGGCGGGCTTGGCCTCGGTCTTCGCGGCCGCGCGCTTTGCCGGCTTCTTGCCGTCGGTCAGGATCTCGGTGATGCGCAGCACCGTCAGATGCTGCTTGTGACCCAAGGTGCGGCGATAGTCCTTGCGGCGCTTCTTCTTGAAGATGACGACCTTTTTGGCGCGCGTCTGCTTGACGACCTCGGCCGCGACCGTCGCGCCCGCCACCAGCGGCGTGCCCGTCGTCTGCGCCGCTTCGTCGCCGACCATCAGCACGTCGGTCAGCTCGACCACCGCACCGGGCTCGGCCTCCAGCTTTTCGACCGCAATAATGTCGTTCGCGGCGACCCGATATTGCTTGCCGCCCGTCTTGACCACTGCAAACATATTTCTGTATCTCGCTTTTTCGATCCCGGCCGCTTATCGCCCGGCGCGTTTGTCGCTTCCAATACCGGGGTATCCGGGACGCTCGGGGCTCCTGGACTCGCGGCGCGACTATACTCAGGCGGTCCCTCAAGTCAACGGAGAAGTGCCGCTTCCCGGCCCGGCACGCCACCCTCGGCGGGCTCGCTAAGGTCCAGCACCGCGGTTGCCGCGCCGTCCGCTTCCCACCCCTGAACCAGGATCCGGCCGGCGGCCGGGTTGGCGACCACCGCAAGCCTCGTATCCTTGTTGCGGACCGGCTCGATCATCCAGTCGAAGGCCGGCGACGGCAGCCGGCTGAGACCGTTCATCAGGCGATGCCGCCGCCGGCTGTCGATGCCGCGCGGGCGGCCCTTCAGCCCCCGGGTGAGCCAATGGTTGGCGACGGCGGCGGGGGCGGGATGCGTCCAGGCCTTGCTTTCGGTCCGCTCGATCACGCATCCCTCGCCCGGTCCCGTTCCCGCCAAGGTAAAGAAGGCCGGCAGCGCCAGCGGCGTCGATTCCAGGACGTCCTTGGCTTCCTCATAGGTGCGGCAGGATTCCATGACCTGGCGGGCGAGGTGCGCCGGCGGCAGGTGCCGGCTGTGGAACACGCGGATGCGGTTGAGCAGCCAGTCCAGCGCCAGCGGCAGGTAGCCCTGGCGCACCAGCGGCGCCTGGTTGATGGCGAGCGCGAAGCGGCCGGGCGCCACCGCGGTGATGACGCCGATGAAGCCGGGCCAGGTCACGTTGAGGAAGGGGCCGGCCGGTCCTTGCTGCCGGGCGACCAGGACGTGGCGGCCGACGCCGTGGAACGGCCAGTCGAGCGTCCGCAGCATGCGCATGCCGGGCCCGCGCGGCTCGCGGGCGACGCCGGTCGTGCAGCCCCATTCGAAGCAGAAATTCATGAACCAGGCGCCCGTGCCAAGGCTGTCGGCCAGCCGCGCGACCTCGTCGCGATAGGGATTGGCGGACCGCATCGCCCAGCGCCGGGATAGCCGGTCGAGCAGCGGCAGCAGGGGACCCGGCAGCATCCGCTTCGCCGCGGCGACCAAGGCCCGCGCGTCCTCGCCATGCCGCTCGGCCAGCGCCTCGGGCGAGGCGTCGCGCAGGTCGACGATGGGAATGGCCGGCTTGTCCGGGTGCATGGCGATAATGTCGGATGCGGCCGGGTCGAAAGCAATAATACCAGTGGGCGGTAGCGCTTGCGGCTGGGCGAGGCATCGGGTAGGGTCCGCCGCGTTCAAACGGGGCCGGCATCGCCGGCACCGCCCGCGGAGAGGTGCCGGAGTGGTCGAACGGGGCGGTCTCGAAAACCGTTGTGCGCGTGAGCGTACCGAGGGTTCGAATCCCTCCCTCTCCGCCATTTAGACTTCCCTATAGTTTCGCATAGCCCGTCCGCCGGGCCAGCGATACGATTGCCGACCGAGCAGTGATTGGCAGAAGCGCAACCGTCGGTTAGCTTCGCCGGATGGGCCATTGCGTATTCATGCTTCGTCCGGACTCGATCTACGACGACAGTCCTGCCGAGCAATACCAGTTTCCAAAACAGTATCTTCGGCCGGGCGCAGGACGCGGCCGGTGACTGGATTGTTTATTTGGAACCAAAAAAAGTCCGCGATTCACGCGGTTATTTTGCTATTGCCCGCGTTCAGAAGATCATTCCCGATCCAAAAGCACCCGATATGTTCCTTGCAGTAATTGAACCGGGAAGCTTTCTCGATTTTGCGCGCCCGGTTCCATTCAGTGACGGAGGATGGTCCGATCGAACGTGGATTACTTAACCAACACGGCCGATTGTCGGGTCGCGCCCAATCCGCCGTCAGGCCGATCTCATCAACGGACTTTCCTGTCTATCATCAAAACCGGACTTGATGAGACCGAGCAGGTGCCGCCGCGCCTTGATTTAGCCGTGTCTATGCCGGGGTTTGCTGAAGATCAGGCACCGTACGCTCCTGAAACGGAAAGGCATCGAATACAGCAGATGACGAGCCGCATTGTGCGCGACAGGATATTTAGGCGGATCGTGCTTCGTGCCTACGACGAACGCTGCGCGATCACTGGTCTTAAGTTCATCAACGGTGGCGGAAGGGCCGAGGTCGATGCGGCACATATCCGGCCGGTACAGCACGATGGTCCTGACACCATAAACAACGGCATTGCTCTGTGCGGCACGGCTCACTGGATGTTCGATAGAGGTCTAATCGGCCTGTCCGACAGCTTCGAAATTATCATCTCTCGACAAATCAACGATATCGACAGTGTGAGAGCCTTTGTAAACGATAATGGCAAAGCTAATGTGCCGACCCGCCAGGCAGATTGGCCTCATCCGCGTTTTCTTGGGTGGCACCGTAACAACTGTTTCAAAGGCTGATCGAACGGACGTTTCGCGGGTTACGCCTGAACGGTTGGCTAGACTTCGCCTTCGCATCCAAGCCAAGCCGTTCGGCTTCACGCACTAAAGAACGTTCGCCGGCGCCTCGAAGGACAGCCAGGCCGATCTAATACCATCAAAATCCGGCTGATGGCCGACGTGTCGGAACCGAAATCCCGGCCCCAGCCGCGTCAGCCCATGTTGATCGGACCGATAAAGTCCCGCTTGCCGATCGGCACGCCACGGTGGCGCAGGATGTCGTAGGCCGTCGTGACGAAGAAGAAGAAGTTCGGCAAGGCGAAATGCTGCAAATAGGCGGCGCCCTTCATCTTCCGAGTGTTGCTGCCGGCCGTCCAGACGATGTCCTTGTCCTCGGTGCCCTCGATCTGCGCCCGCGTCAGGGACTTGACGAAGGCGAGCGAGTCCTCGACGCGCTTCTTGGCCTGGGCGAAGCTGGTGTCGTCGATGGCCGCGAATTCCGGACCCGTGAACGCCGGCAAGACGTCCCGGCGTATTGCGGCCGAAATCCGCCGACTGACGGATCTGACGGGCCAGGCAGAACATATCCGGATACAGCCGGTCGGAAAGCAGCGCCGCTTCCTCGATCTTGTTCGCCACGCAATGGGCGGCGGCCTTGTCGATGATGCCCGCGAGCGCGCCGAGCTGCTGCGCGCAGATCGGCACGGATGCGTCGTACATGGAGAATGCCAAGGGCGTTTCCTTTTGTCGTTGCGATCAATCAGCATTACTTTAGGTGGCATTGTCAGAGCAATTTGCCGTGCATATGCGAGACGGGATGGTTCGTCGAACTCGCGGAAAATCAATCCACCAGACCGCAACCCGGCATCCCGTCGAATGTCGTTGATCACTTCCTTCACGCGCTGCCGCAAGGGCGCGTACTGCACACCGAACTCGCTCACCACGCGGCTGTTGTCGATCAGGAAATTGCCCGAAGTCTTCCGCCCGCCTTCCTCTTTCTCGAAGCGGATATCCGCGTCCGGCAGGAACTCCTTCACGAGCGCCGCGAGCTCGCCGAGACTGACGGTGGCGCCGCCCGAATTGTAGGTCTCGTGTTTCGGGCTTGTCCGTGAGAAGAACGCGGCGGAAGACCTCGGCCATGTCCTCGACATGAATGACGCAGCGCATCGTATCGCGGTGCGGGAACGTCACCGACGATCCGCGCGCCGGCTGGCACATGCAGTTCACGTGATCGATCGAGCCGAATTTCTTGTCCGGCCCGGTCACGTTCGCGGGGCGTATGCAGGTGATCGTCATGCCGTACTTGCGGCGGTAGTCGTGCGCCTGCCATTCGTTGATCGTCTTGTTCACCGCATATTGCGTATCGCCGTGGCGCGGGTCGTCCTCGTTCACCAGCCGCTCGCCGAAATTCGCCTGTTGGCCGCTGACGGCGACGGAGCTGGCGAATACCGTATGCCGGACGCCCGTCCGTCGCGCGGCTTCGAAGCAGTTGTCCATGCCCTGGATGTCCAGCTTGAAGGCGACGTGCGGCGCCAGCTCGCCGATGAAATAGGATAGGTTCGCGACCCGCTCCGCCTTGGACTCGATCATCGCGCCGATGACGTCATCGAATGCCGTGACGTCGCCGCGGACGAGCTTGACCTTGTCCCCGTACTTGCCGAAGGCCGCAGTCGCGCTGGCCATGTCGATGTCCATACAGGTGACGGACTGATTTTCTTCGACCAGCAATGGGATGAGGCGGCGGCCGATGAACCCCGCGCCTCCGATAACCAAGATGGACATGTCCGTTCCCTTTATATTCGTTGTTGCAACGTCTTGAGACCCTGCTGTTCCAAAAGCGATACCGCGTAGGCGGCCTACGCCTTAGGGCGGGTCCGGAAAGGACCTATTCAAAACACGATCACGAGCCGCCCGCGCGTACCGCCAGCCTCGAGCCGCCGGTGCGCTTCGCCGGCTCGTTCGGGCGGGTAGGTGTCGGCAACGCGCAGCGTGAGGATTCCCGCTTCCGCCTGCTGTCGAAGACGGTCGAGCTTCTCGTACTCGCAATCATAGTTCCGCACCCAGGTCTGCGTGAACCGGATGTCCCGCTGGGGCTGCCCGACAAAGCCGCGCACGGCCGTGAAGCCACCCCCATCGCGAACCGCCGGTATGACGCGCTCGTTTTGAACGGCGCCGTCGGCGAGACCGTCGACACCGTCCGGGAAGTGCTCCCGGATGCGCGCAGCGACATCGTCGCCGCGGCGCACGACGATGTCCGCGCCGAGCGACGAAACAAGCCGTCGATCCGCCTCGGAGGCGTCGGCGATGACGGTCAGCCCTTCGGCCTTGGCGAGCTGAATGACATAGCCGCCATAGGCGCCGGCGGCGCCGGTCACCGCCAGCGTCTGGCCCGGCGACAAGGCGAGCAGGTCGAGCGACTGCCGGGCGGTCAATCCGTTCATCGGCAGCGTGCACGCCTCGACAGGCGTCGTGCCTTTTGGCACGCGAACCACGCCCGGGCATCAAGGACGATCTGCTCCCGGTACGCGCCATGACTGCCTTTCGGCACGACCATGGCCATGACCGCGTCTCCGACCCGGACGCCCGTGGAGACGCCGTCGCCCACCTCATCGACGATACCGGCGGCGTCCATGCCTGGTATGTAGGGCGGCGGATCGACCTTCTGCTGCTCGGCGCGCGATCCGTTCCGCGCCATGGTGTCGGTGGGGTTCACCGCCGCGGCGTGGACACGCAGGCGCACCTGTCCGGGACCGGCGTGGACCTCGGGAAGCTCGAGCACCTCGAGAACCTCCGGGCCGCCTTGTTTCATCAATCCCACCGCGCGCATGACGTGCCCCCTGGCCAAAGATCAAGCTTTTGCAGCTTCGCACACCGCCCGCGCCAAGAACAAACCGCGCGATCCGCCCGGCTATCGCAGGCGTGCGGCAATCCTGCCCAAGCGCCGGATGCAGTCGATGACGTCGGATTGCGGCAGGCCGGGCCACTGGATGCGCAGGATCATGTGGTCGATGCCGAACCGGTCGCGATATTGCAGAAAGGCATCCGATGCTTCCGCTTCGTCCGACACGATGAACCGGTTCGCCATGAAATCGTCGAATCCGTCGGCGAGGCTCGTCTCGCTCCCGGTGCTTCCGGTTTCCCCCCAGGACGCATAGGATTCGTATTTCGCAAGCAATGGGCCGCGGGCGGCGCGCATCGCGGCATCGCGCGTAGCGCCGACAAAGCATTCGCGGATCAGCGGCTGGGTTTCCGGCATGGCCAGCCCCGCTTCGCCGCGCGCCTCACGGTAAATGCGGAAATAGGTCTCCAGGACGTCGAGGTCCGGTGTCGGAGACGGCAGCCAGAGGTCGCCCAGCCGCGCCGCGCGGCGCACCGCCCGGGGGACCTGGGCGCCGATCCAGATCGGCAAGCTGCTGCCGTTGCGTGGCCGGATGCTTGCGCCGAGATTGCGCACCGTGAAATGCGCGCCGGTGTGCGTCACCCATTCCTCGGCCCACAGGCGGCGGATCAGCGGGACGGCTTCCTCGAACCGGCCGACACGGTCCTCGAAGGGGACGTTGAGGGAGTCAAACTCTTCCTTCCGATACCCGATCCCGACACCAAGCACGAAATTACCGCCGGTGATCCTGTCGAGGCTGGCGGCCTCTTCCGCCACCATCACGGGGTTCATCATGCCAAGCAGGACGATGCAGGAGCCGAAGGTCATGCCTTCGCCTTCGCCCGCCAGCCGCGCCAGCAGGGGCATCGTTTGAACCATCTGCAACGGGCGCGTCAGCACGTGTTGGCCGACCCAGATCGACGAAAAGCCGTTGTCCTTTGCGGCGCGGACTTGCGCGGCAAGATTGCCGATCTCCTGTTCCAGGCTGGCTTGTTCCGGCCACTGCGTCGCAAGAAAGATTCCGAACTTCATCGGTTCCAACTCCTTCTTCCCGTGCGGATCGCCGCAAAATAATTTGCTGGCGAATGGCCGATTATCGGATGATACGGAATAGCGCCGATCGACATGTGCCATGCGCGTTGGCAAACTCGGAAACCGTGCTGCGCCTAAACATGCCGAGGGCTCGAATACCTCTCCCTCCGCCAGATTTCATCTGCTTGGCCGGATGCAGCCGTTGCTGGCAAACAGAGAAGCCCCGGCTTTTTGCAAAAGTCTTCGGCGATCTCGCTGACGGTGTCAGATCCGTTATACTTTGAACCGGTCGAAAACCCGCCCGAAACGCCAGCGATGAAACGCGATATCCTGGTACAGGCCTGCCTTGTTAAAGGGCTCATTTTTCATCAAAGCCCGGCCCGTATCCAAGCTTGGGATATCCAACAACAAAACGCTGCCCACTGGTTCCGCGCTGTCGTCGTCGAGCAGCGGTCCCCGCGTCATGATCTGATCGGCATGCTCATTGAGGTAGTCAATGTGGGCTTGACGATTTTCGTCACGCTTTGCCTTTTTACCCGGGTGATCGAGCCCATAGAACAACGCCTGGATATTGCCTTCCTTGCGGGGACAATCTCGCCACGTATACGGTAACGCGGGTTTCCAGCGATTTACCTTCCAGCGCTTTTGGACTCCGCCCATAACATAAGGCTCGTCGGCAATATGTTTTTCAGCCGCTGCGCGATTAGGAAGATCGATAAGCCGTAAGCTGCCCAAATCTGCCGATTCATCGTCGGTCGTAAACGGACCCGCGAATAAGGTCTGATCGTCGAATTTCTTCAGGTAATCGAGATGCGCTTTCCGCAGCTCATCGCGCAAAGCGGCGGAGTTCGGCTCGTCATAAATCAAAATGGAAAAAAGCATAGCTCCCTCGGCTTTACCGTTTTTTTTGATTACTTTGATTATAGCCTCTCCGGATTTAATGGCGGATCATCTATAGCGTCAAGCTGAGGGAGGCGTCTGTCCGGCAACAAAGTTCCTTCCCTGCCGAACCGAGGCCTTGGGGGTTTTCGGCTGACCGCCGCAGTTGACGGGCCAATGCCCGTTGGCTTCCTCGGACGCCGTCCGAGCAAACGCTCTCGACATTGACAGCGAGCGCCGTCTGGTTCGCAATAATGGCGAGAGGAACGCTATGGAGACGTCCAACCCCACGTTGGCGCGCGCCCGGGCACTCGGTGGCGATATCGACGTTGCGGCCGACGAGATCGAGCGGACGCGGCGTATGCCGCCGGCCTTGCTCGGTAAGCTGCACCGCGCGCGGCTCTGCCGCATGCTGCTGCCGCGCGCCTTCGACGGCGACGAGGTCGAGCCCGGAACCTATCTGCTGGCGCTCGAAGCGGTGGCGCGGCACGACGCGTCGGTCGGGTGGAACCTGTTCACCGCGAACAGCGCCGCGCTGATCGCGCCGCATCTCGAGCCCGCGACGGCGCGGGCTATTTTCACGCCCGCCGACGCGGTGGTCGCCTGGGGGCCGCCGAATGCGACGGTCGCGACGGTCGAGCCGGGCGGTTACCGGGTCAGCGGGCGCTGGAGCTTCGCCAGCGGCTGCCGCTGCGCGACCTGGATGGGCCTGCATTGCCAGGTCGCGGAGCCCGGCGGCGCGATCCGTTTGAGCAAGGCCGGCCACCCGGTCATCCGGACGATGCTGTTTCCGATCGAGAAAGCGCGGCTGATCGACACCTGGGACACCATCGGCCTGCGCGGAACGGCGTCGGATTCCTACAGCGTCGAAGATCTGTTCGTCGCCGACGCATTCACCGGCACGCGCGAGGAGCCGGAATCGCGTCGCGATCCGGGGCGGCTCTATGCCTTCCCCATGCAGGGGCTCTATGCCGTCGGCGTGGCGGGGGTGGCGCTGGGAACGGCAGGCGCCATGCTGGATGCCTTCCGAGAGCTGGCCGCGGGCAAGACCCCGCGCGGGCTCAACCGCCTCGCCGACAGCGCCGTCATCCAGAGCGGCGTCGCCTTGGCCGAAGCCCGGCTCGGCGCCGCGCGGGCCTATGCGATCGAGACGCTCGCCGATATTTACGCGCGCGCCCGGCCGGACGCGGTCATCGACCTCGCGGACCGCGCCCGCGTTCGCCTGGCCGCAAGCAACGCCATCCAGGGCGCGATCGAGGTCGCCGACTGGACTTACAAGCGCGCGGGCGTCGACGCGATCTTCCCCGGCGGCGCCTTCCAGCGCCGCTTCCGCGACATCCATACGCTTTCGCAGCAGACCCAGTCGCGCGACGCGCAGTTCGAGGCGGTCGGCCAGGTCATGCTCGGCCGCCCTCCGGCGGTGTTTTACTGAGACGTTCGGTTGGCGCTATCACGCGCGGTCGCGTTTGATCTCCACGCGCGTGTCCATCGCCGGCGCGATTGCCCTGCCGAAATCCAAAACCGCGTCCACAAGCGCATCCACGTCGCGCTGTTGCGTACGGTGATTGAAGAGCGCGGCGCGGATGGCGAGCCGGTCGTCGATAATCGTCGTGGACGGCGCGGCAATGCCGGATTCCTGGACATCGACGACGACCTTGGCATTGACCGCATCGGCGTCCTCGGCGCGGTAGCGGAAGCAGACGATGTTGAGCTGCGCCGAGGCGACCAGCTCAAGCTCCGGCTCCGCCAGGACGCGTCGCTCAAGATAGCGCGCCAGCGCGCAGCTGCGCGCAATGACCGCGCCCAGCTGCTGCGTGCCGAAAGCCTTGAGCGTGAACCATGTCTTGAGCGCGCGAAAGCCGCGCGAAAGATCCGGGCCGTAATCGCAGGGCCAGGCCGAGCCGGCGGCAAGTCCGCGCGTTTCGCGGCGCAGATAGGCCGCCGGTGACGCAAACGTCTCCCGGTGCCGCTCGCCGTCGCGCACGAGGATGAAGCCCGCGTCGTAGGGCACCTGGCCCCATTTGTGAAAATCGAAGGCGATCGAATCAGCGGTCTCGATGCCGGCAAGGCGCGGCGCCAGCGCCGGCGACAGCATGGCAAGCGCGCCATAGGCGCCATCGACGTGAAACCACAGCGTCTCGTCGCGGCAGATATCGCGAAGCGCCGCGAGATCGTCGATTGCCCCGATATCGACCGTGCCCGCCGAGCCGACCACGAGAAAGGGCTGCAAGCCGGCTTTCCTGTCGGCCGTGATGGCGTCGCGCAGCGCGGCGATATCGATACGCTGGTGCCGGTCGGTGGGGATTTGCCGCAAGGCATCGACGCCGAGCCCGGACAGATCCATCGCCTGCGCGATACAGAGATGCGCCGCGGCGGAGGTATAAGCGCGAAGCCGCGTGCCCGCATCCTTCAGGCCGGCGTGGCGCACCTCGGTGCCCAATGCGGCCGTCCGCGCGACCAGCACGCCGATGAGGTTCGCCATCGACGTTCCGGTGACGAAGAGCCCGCTCGCGCTCTCGGGAAAGCCGAAGATCTGCCGTGTCCATTCGGTGATCTGCCGCTCGACCTCGATCGGCGCATGGTCGCGGCCGCCGAGATTGGCGTTGAGCCCCGCCGCGAGCATTTCGGCCAGCATGCCGACGGCGGTGCCGCCGCCGTGGACCCAGCCCATGAAGCCCGGATGGGGGTTCCCCGTCGCATACGGCAGGATGAACTGCGTGAATTCCTCATGGATGGCGGCGAGGCTCTCGGGCGCGCGCGGCAGCGCTTCGTGAAAATGCGCCCGTACGGAGTCTGGCATGGGCTGCCACGTGGGCCGGGCGCGGATGTACTCGAGGTAATCGAACATGTCGTCGAGCATCCGATGGCCTTGGGCGCGAACGTCGCTCCAATCCGCGGGATCGAGGGTGACCTCCGGGCTGGAGCCGGGATCGGTTTCCGCGGCCTCGGCGCTTCGGGCCGGCCGCTGCGCATGGGCGTATAGCATCGCCGCGAAGGCATCGAATATCTTGCGCATCTGCGGCAGCTTGTAGGGGAAGATCTCCGGCGGATCCATGTCGTGGACGATCATCGCGTTATGGCCTTCGAAGACCAGCAGCTCGCCGTCGCTGGTCTCCGCGCAGTCGATCGCGAAATATTCGAGGCCGACCCGCTCCGACAACTCCGCCAGGGCGCCCGCGTGGCGCTTGGCGAAGGCTTCGTCGAAGGTCGTCATGAAGCGCTCTTCCTCGGCGCGCTTCGCGGCGCTCTCCGCCATGTCGGCGTTGAGATACCAGATCTTCCACTCGTCCGTGAGCGCCATGTGGCAGGCATAGGGGCGGCCGTCGATGACGACGACGCGATACTTGCGGAACAACCCATCGGCGTCGCGATAGTCGACATAGCGGGAAATGAAGAATTCGTCTTCCGGGCGTTGCTTGAGGTATTCCCCGATATCCGAAGGCGTGTCGAGTTTGACGAGGCCGCGGCCCGCGTGCGAGTCGAGAGGCCGCGCGATCAGCGGGAAGACCCCGTCTTCGAGGCTTTGGCGGAGTTGCGCCTTGCCCTGGCCGATCTCGCCGAGACGCGCGCGGGAAACCCGCGTCGTCATAGGAATGTAGAGACCGGGTATCGATTTCAGCAGGCCGTACAGCCGGTCCCGATTCAGCTCGGCGATGGCTTTCGGCATGTTCAGGATAGGGCGTGGCCAGGTCGGAATTCGCTGGCTGATCTCCGCCAATACTTCGCGGGTCTCCTCTGACTCCGGCACGGCGACGAAGGCGATGTCGTGTTCAGGAAGCGGGTCCGGAAACGGCAGCCCCGCACCGATATAGAGCGTATAGAGCTCGATATCCGAGTCTTGGAGGAGAAATTCGATCGGCGTATTCCCCCCCATGTCGACCTCGGCCGCCAAGGCCAGCACCCGCAGGCGCGGTGCCGCGGCCGCGCAGGGCAGCCGGTACAGGCGCTGGCTCTTCAGCGCGACGGACTGGAGCGCAAGGCCGCTTTCCCGGTCGCCGAGCAGCTGCACCACCACGGACAGATCCATGGCCGCGGCGGCGTTGCGCGGGTCCTTGGTGACGTCATCCAGAAGGCTCTTCCACAGCGGCTTGAGGTCGGCCCCGCCATAGGCGAGCTTCGTCAGCTTTGCGAGACCTATTCGGGTCGGAGGAATGTCCTCGCTGTCGGGAGGCAGGCTGGGGCGCTGGGCCGTCATTTAGTAGCTTTCAAGAACGGCGACACAACAATTGGTGACGCGAGCACGAGGAAAGCTATAGACCGTCCATGGGTCTGACCACAACCACTTCGCGGGGATCACCCAACGCCGCGAACATTTGTCGCTGAGACCGGTCGGCGATCGACCGTGCGGGCGGCATGGATCAAGACGGCGCCGGGGCGTGGCGCGGCGTTGCGGAAGGGGGCGGAAGCCCGGTTTTGTTCGTTTCCTGGTTCCGCTCGGCTACGGACGCATACCGGCGGTATCCTGCGGGCGGTCGTAGATCCATCCGGCAACCAGGGATCGCGCGCTCTTCATGTCCGCGTCCGGGTGATGCGTTCGATAGAGCCTTGCTGCCGCCAGGAAGGCGTGGCGGTCGTTCATGCCCGCCGTTCGAAGGTTGTCGTAGGCGCGAATGACCGCGCCGCGGCAACCCGGCATGGATCTAACCACCGGCGCGCCGGCGCTGTTTCTCGAAGTCATGATTACTCACTGCGTCCCATGAATTTGTTCGAATCGCTGAAAATCCACCCCGCAGGAAGCCGGAACGGCCGGGATGGCTCTGAGGTCGGCTTGCTTGGCGCAAATGATAATGATTCGCCTTATTCACTGCAAATCGGGCCGCACTGCAAGCAGGTGCCTGGGCTAACTCCGGCATGGTGCCGGGACTAGGCGGGAACTGGGCCCGACGAAATCAGAAATTGATCGGATGCGAGTAGTAAGCGGTGAGCAGCTCGGTGCCCGGATTATGGTCGTAGATATTGGCGTTCGAGATGTGGTGAAAGCCGATCCCGATCCGGGACCGGTTGTCGAAGCGCCAGGACAGCGTAGCCCCCGTCTTGAACTCGAGAATGCCGCCGAGGTCCTGGCCATCGCCCGCGCTGTATCCGCCGACGGCCGCTTGCGGCGTCAGCACGATCCGTGGGCCGAAGTAGATGTCGCCGCTCAGGCAGAAGTAGCCGTAGATTGATTTGTCGGTCGTCGTGATGATGCCGAGCGACGGGCGGACGTAGAAGAGCTCGAGCTTCGGCCCGAAGCGGTACTCCGCGCTGAAGAGCACGGCATCGTCGCGTTTCGTGACGATGTTTCCGATGCTGCCCACGCCGACGGTTAAAAGCGCCGGATCGCCGTTCGATCCCTTCAGCATGCCCTCCGCGGCAAGTGACGGCCGCCCGTAAAGGCATGCGGCAATGAAGGCAAATGCGATAGGCACAAGCCGGCTGCGCACGTAGACCCACCCCTGCATGACGCTCCCCCCGTTTCGTCGGTTCGTATTCTTTTGGGAAATAGTCGACCGTGTCAAAAAAAGATTTTGTGGCGGCGCGGCGATGCCGTCTTGGACCCCTGCGGCAATTTGTACCACGGAGACCGTGCATCGCGATAAAGCTCAGCCAATCAGCCGATTTGAGGAAGACCTGCGGGAAGACGTATCATCGGAGATCGCACGTGGCCTTGTGCCGGCGCCATTGGGTCAACGTGCCGCAACGAAACGCTCGCCAACCGGGAGGGACCGGAAGAGTGCAACCACTCAGTGACATTCGCGTGCTGGCGGTGACCGTGTTCCTCGCCGGGCCGTTCCTCAGCACGAACCTTGCCCGCTTCGGCGCCGAGGTGATCAAGGTGGAGATCCCGGGCGCCGGCGACTCGGTGCGCGGCATCGCGCCTTTCGCGGGGCCGGAGGGCGTTCATACGGCCAGGCAGACCGATGACGATATCGCAACCAAGTTTCTGAAGCGGACCCAGGGCGTCAAGAGCATCACGCTCAACCTGAAGGACCCGGAAGGCAAGCGCCTGTTCCTGGAGCTGGCGAAGCGGTCCGACGTCGTCGTCGAGAATCTGGCGCCGGGAACGATGAAGCGCCTCGGCCTGGGATACGCGGACGTCTCGGCGGTCAATCCCGGCATCATCTATTGCTCGATCTCCGGTTACGGGCAGGCGGGGCCCTACTCCGGAGACCCGGCGCACGACCATCAGATCCAGGCCATGGCGGGCATGATGGACATCAACGGCGAGCCCGACGGCCCACCGATGCGGATGGGCATCTTCGTCAGCGACCTGGTGACGCCGCTCTACGCCGCTTATTCGATCTTGGCGGCGCTGCGCCACCGTGAGCAGACCGGCGAAGGCCAGCATCTCGACGCCTCGATGATGGACACCCTGGCGACGCTGATGTTCATGGAGCCGCTGGAGGAATCAGTGGCGAAGGGCGAGTCCGCGCGCGCCGGCAACGACAGCCGCACCAGCCCGACCGGGCTCTACAGCACGAAGGACGCGGACATCATCGTGACAGTGGCCAGCATGGGGCAGTGGACCGGGCTCTGCACGGCGCTCGACGCGCCGGACCTGCTGGCCGACCAACGCTTCGCGCCGGGCGGCGAGCGCGCCAAGCATATGGCGGTGCTGCGGCGCGAGATCCAGGAACGCATCGGGAAGCTGACTTGCGCGGAGGCGGTGGCGCGCCTGAAGGCGGGCGACGTCCCCGTTGCGCCCATTCGCAAGCTTCCTGAGGTCATGGCCGACGAGCATTTCTACCGGCGCGGCACGCTGAAGCCGATGCGGCATGGCGGGACGAACCAGACCGTCGAGGGCGGAATCGTCGTCGGCTTTCCGGTGCTGTTCTCCAGCGGGCCGCTGCCGGAGCTGGCCGGCGCGCCGACCCTCGGCATGCACAACGAAGATGTCTATGGCCGCGTGCTCGGCCTGGACGCGGACCGGCTGCGCGCCCTCAAGGACCGCGGCGTGATCTGATCCGCTGGTGGGACAAAAGGGCGCGTCCGCTTCCTTGCTCGTTCCTAAGTATCTATATTAAAATACGTTCCATCATTCTCCGGCTCTTCCGTGGGGCCGGGCGTACTCGCCGATCGCCCGCTTCTCCCCGGCCAGCCACCACCATATTCGTTGATGCAATGCGACCAGGGACCGGCTTCCGAGGCCGGATTTCCCCCAAGCCGCAAGAGTTTGTATCTTGAGCTGCCCGATGTCGGATGCACCGAAAGCCGATTGCGAAAGGACTGAAAATGACGATTAAAGGCAAGCGCCTGAAGGAACTTATGGCAGGGCCGGATATCGTGATCGTCCCCGGCGCGTATGACGGCTACAGCGCGCGGCTGGTCGAGGCGGCGGGCTTCCAATGCGCCTCGGCGTCCGGGGCCGGCATCTCGGAATCCCATCTCGGTTGGGCCGACAAGGGCGTGATGTCGTTCAAGGACAATCTCGAGGCCTGCCGCGACATGGCGTCCTTTTCGAACCTGCTGCTGATCGCCGACGCGGACACCGGATACGGCAACGCGGTAACGGTGCATTTCGTCGTCCGCGCCTTCGAGGACGCGGGCATGGCCGGCGTCATGATCGAGGATCAGGTCTGGCCGAAACGCTGCGGCCACATGGCAGGCAAGCAGGTCATTTCGGCGGAGGAGATGGTGCAGAAGGTGCGCGCCGGCGCCGAAGCGCGGCGCGATCCGGATTTCTGCATCCGCGCCCGCACGGACGCGGCCGGGCCGCTCGGCATCAACGCCGCGATCGATCGGCTCAACATGTATGCCGAGGCGGGGGCCGACCTGCTGTTCGCGGACGCGCTGCTGTCGGCCGAAGACATCGAAAAGGTAGCGCGCAGCGTGCCGAAGCCCCTGACCGTCAACATGGGCCTCGGCATCCGGTCGCGGAAGACGACGCCGTTGATCCATCCGAAGAAGCTGCAGGCAATGGGCGTCGCGGCGGTGAGCTATCCGCGGCTCCTGTCCACGTCGGCAATGCGCGGCATGATGAACGCGATGGACGCCTTCAAGGAGATGCTCGCCGGCGACCAGCCGATCGACCGGCCCGACCTGCTGGTGAGCTTCGAGGACCTCAACAAGCTCACCGGCTTCGACGACCTGACGGCGATGGACGAGCGCTACGCGACGCAGCCGGCGCCGCGCGCGGCGGAATAGGCGGAGTCAACGCGCATGGGAATGACGGCGATCGAGAAAATTCTCGCCCGCAACGGCGACCTGAAAGAGGTGCGTCCGGGCGACGTGGTCACGGTCCGGGTGGAGACCTCCATCCTGTTCGACAACAACCTGATGGATTCCGTGTGGCGCGAGATCCTCGAGGTGCACGACCCGAGCAAGGTGGTGGTCGTGATCGACCATCGCGCGCCCGCGGCGCACGTGCTCAGCGCCAAGGGGCACAAGCGCGGGCGCGAGTTCGTGCGCAAGTTCGGGATCACGCGCTTCCACGACATCGGGCGCGAGCAGGGCATCAGCCATGTCCTGGTCGCCGATCACGGCTACGGATTGCCGGGAACGGTGCTGCTGTGCAGCAACTCGCACACCTGCAGCGCCGGCGTCTTCAACGTGGCGGCGCGCGGCGTGGGCTCGCCCGACATCACCTATTCGATCTGCAAGGGCGAGACCTGGTTCCGCGTCGGCGAGACGGTGCGCTACGACCTGGAAGGCGCGCTGCCGCCGGGCGTCTTCACCAAGGACGTCTTCCTCCACATGGCCGGTCAGTACGGCAACCACGCGACGATGAATATCGAGTTCGGCGGACCGGCGCTGCCCGGGCTCTCGATGAACGCGCGGCGCACGCTGACCACGATGGGGGCGGAGCTCAGCGTCGAGTTCGCCACGTTCGAGCCGGACGACATCATGCTCGACTATGTTCGCGCGCGGACCGACAAGCCGTTCGAAGCGCAATGGCCGGACGAGGACGCGAAATACCTCGACCGCCGCACAATAGATCTCAGTGACATGGAGCCGCTGGTAGCCTTGCCGGACACGGTCCTCAATAACTCACGCAAAGTGGGCGAAGTGGCCGGCACCGGGGTCGACCAGGCCTTCATCGGCTCCTGCGCCAACGGCACGCTGGAGGACTTCGCGATTGCGGCGCGCATCCTCGACGGCCGCCGCGTCAGCCCGAACACGCGGCTGATCGTGACGCCCGGGTTCGCAGAACATCTACCGCGAGGCGATGCGCCTCGGCTACGTGCAAACGATCGCCGAGGCCGGCGCCGTCGTCACCAACGCGACCTGCGGCGCCTGCGGCGGCGGCAGTCTCGGCGTGCTCGGGCCGGGCGAGACCTGCATCACGGCCAGCACGCGCAACTTCAAGGGCCGCATGGGCGATCCCTCCGCGCGTATCTTCATGGCGTCGCCCGCCACCGTGGCGGCCTCGGCGATTGCCGGCAAGATCGCCAACCCGCTGGAGTATTTCCAATGACCGCCGACGAGACCATGGTCTTCCGCGGCCGCGTGTGGGTGGTCGGGGACAACATCAACACCGACCTGATCCTGCCGATCCAGGCCTACTACCTGACGATCGCCGAGCAGCCGAAATGGGTCTTCTCCGCCAACCGGCCCGGCTGGTCCGAACAGGTGCAGAAGGGCGATATCCTGATCGGCGGCAAGAATTTCGGCATGGGGTCGAGCCGCCCGGCGGCCCGCTCGCTGAAGAATCTCGGCCTTGCCTGCGTCGTCGCGGAATCGATCAACGGGCTGTTCTACCGGAACGCGGTCAACTTCGCCTTTCCGGCGCTCGAAGCGCCCGGCGTCTCGGCGATCTTCAAGGAAGGCGACACCGCGGAAGTCCTGTTCGAGGAATCCCGCGTCCGCAACACGACCAGCGGCAAGGAGTGCCGCGGCGGGGTGATGCCGGTGCCCTTGCTCAATATTCTGAAGGCCGGCGGCATCTATCGCCTGCTGGAGAAGGAAGGCAAGATCGCGCCCGTCGCCGGATGAGCGGCCGGCGGTCAGACCGGGTTCGCGCCGACCGACAGGCCGCCGCAGACATAGAGCGTCTGACCGGTGACGAAGCCGGAGCGCGCATCCATGAAGAAGGCGACCGCGTTGGCGACATCGTCCGGCTCGCCGATCCGGCCGAGCGGAATGGACGAAATGAGCGTCAGGGTCTCCGGCGCGTCCGGTGCGTTGCCCTCGCGAAAGAGCTCGGTCGCGACCGGCCCCGGCCCGACCGCGTTGACGGTGATGCGATGGGGCGCCAATTCGAGCGCCCAGGTCCGTGTCAGCGAAATCAGGGCGCCCTTTGTCGCGGCATAGACCGAGCGCCGCTGCCGGCCGAGCGCGGTGCGGCTGGCGATGTTGACGATGCGGCCGCGGCCGAGTGTCTGCATGCTCCGGATCGCGGCTTGCGTGCAACGGATCGCGCCCTCGAGGTTCACCGCGATTCCACGCCGGATGTCATCTTCCGTCGTCTCTTCCAGGGACGCGGCGACGGAAATGCCGGCGTTGTTCACAAGGCCGGCGATCGCATAGCGTTCCGCGATGGTCTCGAAGGCCTCGTCCACGCTGTCGCGGTCGCGCACGTCGGCTTTGACGAAGGGAAGCTGCCGCGCCTCGTCCTCCGGCTCGCGGAGGTCGATGTTGACCACCTCGTGCCCGTCGGCCACGAGGCGCCTGGCGCAGGCGAGCCCAATTCCGCCACTGGCCCCCGTCACCACGATGCAGTCCTTCATGACACGCCCTCCCTGAAACGGGCCTTGCGGCCTCGTCTTTGCCGGCGATCGGAACGCCCGATTCCCTCACTATAGAGTGTGTCGTCATGAAGCACGACGCCCCGCACGTCCCCCCTATCCACCCGGCCTGCCAGTGCGATAGGTTTGCGCCCGCATGCCCATACTCTTCCTCCGCGACATCCACCTGACCTTCGGCGGCACGCCGCTGTTCGAAGGCGCCGAGCTGTCCGTGGAAGCGGGCGACCGGTTGGCGCTGGTCGGCCGCAACGGGTCCGGCAAGTCGACGCTGCTGAAGATCGCGGCCGGGCTGATCCAGGCCGACGAGGGCGAGCGCTTCCTGCAGCCCGGCGTGACCTTGCGCTATCTGCCGCAGGAGCCGGACCTCAGCGGCTTCGCAACCACGCTCGACTTCGTGGCGGCGGGGCTCAGCCCGGTCGACGGCCGCCACCGTGCAGAGGCGCTGCTGGAGCGGCTCGGCCTGACCGGCGCGGAATCGCCGGCGCAGCTTTCCGGCGGCGCGGCGCGGCGCTGCGCGCTTGCCCGCGCGCTGGCGCCCGAGCCGGACATCCTGCTCTTGGATGAGCCGACCAACCATCTCGACCTGCCCGCCATCGAGTGGCTGGAAAAGGAGCTTGCGGACATTCGCTCGGCGCTCGTGCTGATCAGCCACGACCGGCGCTTTCTCGGAACGCTGTCGCGCGCCACGGTCTGGCTGAACCAGGGCGTGACCCGGCGTCTCGACCGTGGCTTCGCCCAGTTCGAATCCTGGCGTGACGAGGTGCTGGAGCAGGAGGAGGTGGCACGCCACAAGCTCTCGCGGAAGATAGCGGCCGAGATGGACTGGCTGCACAAGGGCGTGACGGCGCGCCGCAAACGCAACCAGGGCCGGCTGCGCGCGCTGCATGCCTTGCGGTCGGAATGGCGGGAGCAGCGCCGCGCAACCGGCGTCGTGACAATGGAGGCGACCGCCGGCGACGTCTCCGGCAAACTGGTGGCGGAGGCGAAGACCATCTCCAAGTCGTTCGGCGGGCCGCCGGTGGTGCGGGATTTCTCGCTGCGCATTCAACGCGGCGACCGCCTGGGCATCGTCGGCCCGAACGGCGCGGGCAAGACGACGCTGATCAATCTTCTGACCGGCGTGCTGCCGCCCGACAGCGGCACGGTGCGGCTGGGGACAAACCTGCAGATGGTGACCCTCGACCAGCGGCGCGAAAGCCTCGATCCGGCAAGCACGCTTGCCGAGGTGCTGACCGGCGGGCGCGGCGATAGCGTGATGGTGGCCGGCCAGTCGCGCCATGTCGTCGGCTATATGAAGGATTTTTTGTTCGCGCCCGAGCAGGCACGGACCCCGGTCAGCGCCCTGTCCGGCGGCGAGCGGGGGCGTCTCATGCTGGCGCGCGCGCTGGCGCGGCCGTCGAACCTCCTGGTGCTCGACGAGCCGACCAACGATCTCGATCTCGAAACGCTGGATCTGCTGCAGGAGATGCTGGCCGACTATGCGGGCACCGTCATCGTGGTCAGCCACGACCGTGACTTCCTCGATCGGGTCGTCACCGCGACGCTGGCGTTCGAAGGCAACGGGCGGTGGACGGTTTATGCCGGCGGCTACAGCGATATGGTGGCGCAGCGCGGCACGGGGGCGCCCGACCTTATCGCGGCGAAAGCCCGAAAGTCGTCGAATGTCGCGAAGCCGAGCGAGCGCGTCGTCTCTGCATCCGAACGGCGGCGCGGGCTGTCCTTCAAGGAAAAGCACGCGTTGGAAAAACTGCCGGCCCGCATGGACGCGCTCCAGGCCGAGATCAAGCGCCTGCAGGGCGCGTTGGCCGATCCCGGTCTCTATGCGCGCGATCCGGCTGCCTTCGAGGCTGCCGCGGCGGCCTTGCGCGCCGCCGAGGCGACGCATGCAGCGGCGGAGGAAGAGTGGCTCGCGCTCGAGCTGAAGCGCGAAGAGGCGGAGGGGGCCTGAGCCGCGCACATGTTAGGCTGACGTGGGACAGAGGGGGACAGGATCGTTGCAGACGAACAGCAGGACCGCGCCGCGATGACGGGGCTGGCGGAGGCGGAGCGCATTCTGCGCAGCACATTCGGGTTCGAACTCTTTCCGGGCGGGCCAGGACGACGTCATCGAGGCGGTGCTGTCCGGCAACGACGTCCTGGCCGTCATGCCGACCGGCAGCGGTAAGTCCTTGTGCTATCAGCTGCCCGCGCTGCTGCGTGACGGGCTGACGGTCGTGGTCTCGCCGTTGATCGCCCTGATGCGCAACCAGGTTGCCGCGCTTCGCGCCTTCGGCGTTCCCGCCGCGAGCCTGAACTCGGCGAACGATCCCGAAGAGAACCGAAGCGTCCTGGCGCAGATGGCAAGCGGCGACCTGCGGCTCGTGTATATCGCGCCGGAACGCCTGGCGCGGCCGGACACGCGGGCGCTGCTGAAGCGGTCCGGCGTCAGCCTGCTGGCGGTGGACGAGGCGCACTGCATCTCGCAATGGGGCCATGACTTCCGCCCGGAATACCTGACCCTCGGCGCGCTGCCGGAAGAGCTTGGCGGCGTCCAGACCATCGCGCTGACGGCGACGGCGGATGCGGCGACAAGGGCCGATATTCGCGACCGGCTCTTCCGGCAGCCGCCGACGATCTTCGTGCACGGCTTCGACCGGCCGAACCTGCGGCTGAGGATGCGCCCGAAATCGTCGGCGCGCCGGCAGGTCATGGATTTCGTCAAGCAGCACCCAGGGCAGAGCGGCATCGTCTATTGCAGCTCGCGCCGGCAGACCGAGCAGCTTGCCGACGATCTTTGTCAGGCTGGCATCAGCGCGCTGCCGTATCACGCCGGACTGGACCCGGCCGTCCGCTCGCGCAACCAGGATACCTTCCTGCAGGAAGACGGCGTGGTGGTCGTCGCCACGATCGCCTTCGGCATGGGCATCGACAAGCCGGACGTCCGCTTCGTCTGCCACGCCGGCCTGCCGAAGAACATCGAAGGCTACTATCAGGAGATCGGCCGGGCCGGGCGCGACGGGCTTCCGGCCGATACGCTCGCGCTCTACGGCTTGGACGACATCCGTCTCCGCCGCACCCAGATCGAGGAGGGCGATCTGTCGGCCGATCAGAAGCGCGTCGAACGGCAGCGGCTGAATGCGCTGGTGGCGCTGTGCGAGGCGCCGCGCTGCCGGCGGCAAACGTTGCTGGCCTATTTCGGCGAAAAGGCCGAGCCCTGCGGCAACTGCGATCTCTGTATCGAAGGCGTCGAGGTCGTCGACGGCACGATCCCGGCACAGAAGGCGCTCTCCGCCATCGCGCGCACGGGCGAGCGATTCGGCACCGAGCATCTCGTCAGCCTGCTGTGCGGCGACGAGACCGATGCGATCATTCGCTTCGGCCACGACCGGCTGCCGACCTTCGGCGTCGGAAAGGATCAATCGAAAAACGAGTGGCGCTCGATCTTCCGCCAGCTTTATGCGGCGCAGGTCATCGCGCTCGATATCACCAATTACGGGCGGTGGACGATCACGCCCGAGGGGCGCGACGTTCTCAAGGGCAAGGCCGGCGTCGAGTTGCGCAAGCAGGAGCTGGCGACGGCGCGCGGCAAAGGCGGAAGCGGCAGATCCGCGTCACAGGATCTTTCCGATGTGGATCTGGCGCTTTTCGAGGCGCTCCGGCTGCAACGCCGCGATCTCGCCCGGGAGCACGGCGTCCCCGCCTACGTGATCTTCCCGGACCGAAGCCTGAGCGAGATGGCCCGGGTCAAGCCGATAACGCTGACCGCGATGAGCGAAGTTCATGGCGTGGGCCAGGCCAAGCTGGCGCAATATGGCGATGTCTTCCTCGGCGTCATCCGGCGCCACGTCCAGCCGGATTGATCGGCGAAGCGAGGCTTTCGGCACGGCCGATCGTCGTCCGCCAAAGGGCGTCCTCGGGAACTGGCGGCACGGATCGAACGTTTATCTCCTGACGCGGGCTGCTGCGATCGGAACCGTTCCATCGTTGGTGTTCCCCGCATGCGCGTGAACAGCAATGAAGGAGATTGAAATGGCCGATCGAGCGCCGTCCGCGGCACAGTCCATCGAAGAAGATCTGGCGTCCCTGCGCCAAGACCTGAAGAGCCTGAGCGAAAGCGTGGCGGCGCTGGCAAAGGAAAAGTCCGGCGCTCTGCGGGACGAGCTGGGCGAGCGCGCGGACCAGGCGCTGGCGAGCGGACGCCACGCCGCTGAGACTATGCAGGACGCCGTGCGCGAGCGCCCGATGACGAGCATGTGCGTCGCCTTCGGGATCGGCGTCGTGATCGGGCATCTGCTCGATCGCCGCTGACCGTGGCGTCGCTGCTCAAGCTCTTAATCACCAGCGGTCTGTTTACCGACCGGATGCGGGCGAAGTTTCACGCCGCGAAACGGTCGGCCGGCGTGGTCATGGCCCTGGCGATCACGACTGTTATTGCCGCGACGATCGGCTCGGCGGGAATCGCGGTCGCCGGCTACTTCGCCTTGCGGCCGGGGATGGCCGACTATCAAGCCGCCTTGATCGTCGCCGCGATATTCATCGCGCTTGGGGGCATCAGCGCTCTCGTTGCTATTTCCAGGATTAGACGTTCCTTCGGTGGCCCGGATCGGAACCGCGTCACGATGCCGTTGCAGGATGAGGCCCGGGCCGGAGCGAGCCCGCTCGGCAGCGAAGATCCGCTCGTACGGCTGATCGTGACGGGCGCCCAGTCGCCGGTCGTGATGTCGGCGCTGGCGCTGGGTATCCTTGCCGGGCGCATGACGAAACGATCAAGGCGGGACTGAGCCGGCCCCAGCAATTGGGTCATGACGCCGGTCGTCACATCCTTTGAGGTGAAGCTATTCCGGTCTCACCCGCTTCGAGCGTCAGGAACTCCGCGACGATACGCAGCGCCGGAAAATGCGTGCAGACGCCGTTGACGATGATGAGCATGGGCACCGCCATCATCGCGCCCGGCATACCCCACAGCCAGCCCCAGAAGATCACGCTGACGAAGACGACGACCGGATTGAGCGACAGGCGCTTACCCAGGATGCTGGGTGTCACGAACTGGGATTCCGCGAGGTTGGAGGCGGCGTAGACGAGCGGCGCAATCATCGCATGGCTCAGGGAATCGAACGTAATGATCGCCACGACGGATACGACGGAAAGCCCGACCAGGGCGCCGATATAGGGAATGAAATTCAGCAGCGCCGCCATGACGCCCCACAGCAAGGCGTTCGGAAGCCCGATGGCGTATAGGCCGAGCCCGATGACGACACCCAGGCCCGCATTGATGATCGTGATCGTCCGCAGATAGACCGAGACGTCCTGCTCGACGTCGCGCCATATGGAAAGGGCGCGCTTCTTCTCGGAGAGGCGCGCCATGGCGGTGACGAGCTTGAATTTGAAGACATCGCCCGAGGCGAGCAGGAAGAACAGCAACACAAGGGTAACGCCGAGCTGGATCATGACCGCCTGCATGGTGCCGACCATTTGCTTCAGGAAGTTGGGCGAGTTGACGACCACGCCTCGGTTCGGTGCTCGCGTGCCGGTCCCGCCGGCGTTTGCCAGCGCTTCGACCTGTTCGGATGCCTTTTTTACCTGCTCGACCGGGCGCTTGATGTCCTTCAGCTTGCGGTCCAGCTGGGTGAGGACTTTCGGCGCGCGGTTGAGCCAGTCGGAGGCCGTGCCCGACAGGGTGACGATCCCGGCCGAAAGCGCGGCAACGATCATCAGGACAACGAACCCGCCCGTCACCGCGGATGGAACGTGCTTTCGCGACAGCGTTCGGACGATCGGCGCAAACACCAGGCTCAGGATGATGGCCGCGGCGATCGGGATCATGAAATCGCGCGCAAAGTACAACGTATAGAGCGTCGCGAGCAGCAGAACGCCGGAAAGGGCTACCGTGACGAACCGCGCGTAGGGTCGCGAAGGCCAGCGGTCGGTCAGCGCATATGGCTCACCGTGCAGCGAGTCTTGCAACGGGCTGGTCATCGATAGATCCCTTTCGCGTGGATGCGGTCCGGTTTGGTCCGGCGCCATCCCATGCGGCGCCGGCGGCTGGACCGCTGTCGGCGTGCCGTGGGGCGCTCCTGTTTGACGGTCGTCTTGCCTTCGACCCGTGCGGCCCCTTCGAGACTAGAACGTGCGGCGGTGCGATTGGTTCCGGCGCCCTTCCCTGGCATCGCTACGACGGGGGCACGGGGAACCCTGCCGCCCGATCCGCGTTCTTCTCGCAACGTGAACGGAGACAGGAGAAGGTAATCCATGTTGAAGAAATCCCTGCTCGCGGCGACCTGCCTGGTCACCGCGGCGAGCATGGCTTCGGCCGCTTCCATCAAGCCGGATCCGTCGGCCATGCCTCGCCTGCAACTGGCGGCGGCTTCGACGGCTGCGAAGATGTCGAGCGAGACCCCGGACATGGTCCGCGCCAGCGAGTTCATCGGCGAGACGGTCCGTAACGGCAAAGGCGAGAAGATCGGCTCGGTCGACGACCTGATCCTCAATCGCGGCAACAAGGTTCTCTATGCCGTGATATCGGTCGGCGGCTTCCTCGGCATCGGCGACAAGCTGGTGGCCGTGCCCTTCCAAGACCTGAAATTCGGCGCGAAGGACGTGAAGGGGGTCGTCATTTACGACACGACCAAGGAACAGCTCAAGGCGCAGCCCGCATTCGCCTACGCCGATTCGACTAGCGAGACGTCGCACGATCGCTACCTGCGCTCGGCCGAGCGCCAAGTGGACCAGTGGCAAGATCGCATCAGCAAGGGCATGGAGGATGCGAAAAGCAACGCCAAGGAGATGAAGAAAGGCGCGTCCGAGCGTGTCGACACCGCCTGGAAGAAGGTGCAGGCGCAATGGACGGTGCTGAAGAGCGCCTCAGGCGATGCGTGGCAAGGGGCCAAGAAGAAGTTCGACAATGCCGTGGCTGATCTGCAGAAGGCATGGGACGACGCGACGTCCTGATATCGCACGTCAGAAGCCGGACTCGATCACAGCGCGGCACGGAGGTCAGCTCCGTGCCGCGGTTGCTTTTGGGGGGCGGTGGTTCGGAGCCCTGGCGGTGGCGCTCAGGACGGACCGTCGGCCTCATCGCCAGACCGGCTTGCCCAGGTCAACGTCGTTCTTGTTCGTCAGCGCACCCGTCGCCGCGCCGGCTGCGCCGCCGAGCAATGCGCCCGTCCCCGGGGCCCCCAGAAGCGCGCCGCCGACCGCGCCGGCGCCGGCGCCGATCGCGCCGCCGCTGAGCGCCCGGTCGGTCTTCGTCTCGCCGCAGGCCGAAAGCCCGACCAGCGCGGCGATACACATTGTTCCGATCGTAAGTCGCATCGACATTGTAGATCTCCTCTCGCTAAGCATGGCGCGGAACTCGCTCCGCCAAGGCGCCGCGGTTCTGTGGCGCGTTGCTTCTTCGTCGGAAGCGGCGGCTCCACGGTATGGTTAACGGCGCCTGCCTGTTCGTGAAACGCCCTGCCTGCCGCGGCGTTCCCCGTCGCGGGAAAATTGACGGTGTCGCTCGCGCGCCCGGCGAGGCACCGCACCGTGCAACGATCCGAAATGGAACGGCGCCGCGGCCCCGACGTTCTCTTACCGTGACGACCGGCAGCCGGTGCATCGTCGCCGCGAGCCGATAGCTGGGCGGCGGGCTGCATGTGCGAAAGCTCGTCGCCAAGGCCAACGACAAAGGAGTGAAACCATGCTCGGCTGGGCTCTCGTTTTTCTAATTGTCGCGATCATCGCCGGCGTATTCGGATTCGGCGGGATCGCCACCGCGTCCGCCGGAATCGCGAAGATTCTGTTTGTCATATTCCTCGTTCTTTTGCTGGCGAGCCTCGTCGTGCATGTCGTGCGCGGCCGCGGTCCGCCGCTTTGATCATGGGCGCTGCCGCCGGGCCCGTCGACGGACCGGCGCAGCTTTCAAACGTTGAGACCGATTTTCTGATTGCGGGTCGGCGGGGCGCGGACTAGCTGCGCGCACGGAACCGCTCAGCAGCGCTCCACGTCGCAGTTCAACATGTATCCCGCGCCGCGGACCGTCTTGATCAAGGCAGGCCGCTTCGGGTTCGTCTCGATCTTGCGGCGGAGGCGCCCGATCTGCACGTCGATGCTGCGGTCGAAGAGCGCGGCTTCGCGATTGTAAACGATATCGAGAAGCTGGTCCCGGCTCAGAATGCGATTCGGGCGCTCGACGAGGGCCATGAGCAGATTGAATTCGCCTGCGGAAAGCTCCACAGGCGCGTCGTCCGGCGAGAAAAGCTCGCGGCGCCTCGGGTTGAGCCGCCAGCCCGAGAACCGCAACGCCCCCTCCGTCTCCTCATCGTCCGTCCGAGAGCGATGCCTCGCTCTCGGCGCGGACTTCGCTGCGTCGGATGAGACTGCGAATCCGGGCCAGCAACTCGCGCAGATGGAACGGCTTTGGAACGTAGTCGTCGGCGCCAAGCTCCAGTCCTGCGACGCGATCGACCACGTCGTCCTTTTGACTGAGCATAATGATCGGGATTTCGCTGGCCTGCCTCAGTTCGAGCGCGAGATCGAGGCCGGATTCCCCCGGCAGACGCACGTCGAGGATGACGAGATTAGCCGGCTCCGTCTCCAACACCCTTCGCATTTGCGCGCCGTCGCCTGCGGTCGATATCCGAAACCCCTCATCTTGGAGATACTCCTTGATAAGCGATCGGATTTCGGGGTCATCGTCCACCACGAGCACGTGCGGCGGTTGATTCATATGAGGAATCTCTCCTGACAGAGGCACTTCGCGCCGGCGCCGGGACGGCCGGACAAGGGCATTTTTCGTTGTTACAAATGTAACAATCGCGGTCGATCCCGTTACACTATGTTACTGGATTTTCGCTTTCCCGCCATCGTCTCGTCGATTTACCTCTTTACCTTTGACGACATCGGATGACCGACGATGTTGTCCACAAACGAATTGAAAGAGCAAGGACTTGGAGGGTCAGATGAATCAGGTATACGCAGAAATCGAGGGATTCGTGCCGCAACTTCGGCGGTATGCGCTGGCATTGTGCCACAACCCGACAGCGGCGGACGACCTGGTCCAGGAAAGCGTTGCCCGGGCACTTACGAAATCCGATCTGTTCAACACGGGTACCAATTTGCGCGCATGGCTTTTCACGATCATGCACAATGTTCATATCTCGAACGGCCGTCGCCAGAAGTATATCGGCATGCCGATTGATCCGGATATCGCCGCGGCGACGCTATCGACCCAGCCGACGCAGGAAGCGCCGCTGGTTATGAAGGCTTTGAACAAGGCGTTGCAGGTTATCCCCGACACGCAGCGGGTCGCCGTGATCCTGGCCGGCGTCGAGGGGATGTCCTACGAGGAGATCTCGACGCAATTGAACGTGCCGATCGGCACAATCAAGTCGCGCGTGTCGCGCGGCCGGGATGCCCTGCGGAAGGCGCTGCATGGCCGCGAGAAAAGCTGGCACAAGCGCGAACTGGGCGATCGCCGGGAGCGGATAGCCAAGCGGCACGGCCGGCCGATCAGCCGCCGCGCAGACACGGTGGAGGCCCCGGCTGAACGGCGCATCCTTTAGCGCCGCATGCGGAGGCACGGCAGCTTTCCTTTGGTGGCGGGTCGAAAGGCCCGCCACATTTTCTGTCTGGGCGAGCCGGCGGCACGCGGCTACCGGGACAAGACCGAGCGGATGGCGCTCGCCAATTCGGCATAGCGGTACGGTTTGGCCAGAACCGGCACGTCGCCCATTTTCAGCGCCTGCTTATTTGCATGATCCGGAACGCCGGTGGTCAGGAGCACTTTCACGCTGTTTCTGCCCCGGGCGATCTTTTCGGCGAGGTCGCGGCCGCTGTAGCCGCCTGGCAAAGCAATATCGCTGAAAACGAGATCGAACTCGCGGCTGCTCTTCGAGGATCGACAAGGCCATGGCCGCGGTTTCCGCCTCGGTAACGGCGTAGCCCAGCTCGGTGAGCATCGTGACGACGTTCTCGCGCACGTTGGGATCGTCCTCCACGACGAGGATTCGCTCGCCGTTGCTCTTATCCGTGGCAGGGTCGGGCGCGTCGGTGTCGTCCCCATCCGGACGTCGACGAGGCGTCGCTTCGCGGCAGATACAAGGTGACCGTCGTTCCGGCGCCGATCGTGCTTGTGATATGCATCGCGCCGCCGGTCTGCTGCGCAAACTGGTTGACCATGGTGAGCCCGAGCCCGGTTCCGGCGCCTTGCGCCTTGGTGCTGAAATAAGGCTCCGTGACACGGTCGAGCAGGTCAGGCGGAATTCCGGCCCCTTCATCGACGATCGACAGCAGGACGTACGCGCCCGGCTGCAGCGCAGCGCCGCCCACGCGCACGCTCTCGGCCAACTCGGCATTCACGGTCTTGATCGTGATCTTCCCGCCATCCGGCATGGAATCCTTGCTGTTCACGATGAGATTCAGGAGCGCGGTCTGCAGCTCGCTTGGGTCGCTCAGCACGGGCCATGTGGGGCCGGCCAGATCGGTCACGATCTCGACTTCCTTCAGCAGGGCCCGGTCCACGAGCTTGAGCGATTCGTGGATGAGCGTGTCGGTTTCGATGCTGCGCCGCTGAAGGCGGCGCTTGCGGGAGAAGGACAGCAGCTGGCGTGTCAATTCCCGGCCCCGGAAGACGGCGTCGAGCGCGCTTTGCACATGGCCGGCGCGGCGTTCGTCGCCCCTTTTCCGCCCCTCCGACATTTCCAGGTGGCCGCCGATGATCGCAAGAATGTTGTTGAAATCATGGGCGATGCCGCTGGTGAGCTGGCCGATGACCTCCGCCTTCTGCGCCTGATGCAGCAATTCCAGGTTCTGCTGCTGTTCGGTGATATCGCGCGCCTCGAAGATCAGAAGGCGGATCGTCGATTCGGCGTCGCGGATCGGCTTGATCGACACATCCATGGTCAAAATCTTGTTGTTGACGTCGATGAAGGTGGCCTCCGTCCTGGCGAAGTCCCCGGTGGAGGCCGCCTCGACGGCGGCGCGCAGCCTATCCCGGCAGATCGGGCTCGCGGCCAGCGTCTCCAGTGACCAGATCGGCTTTCCTTCCACCTGCTGGCGCAGCTGGCCGCAGGCCATCATGAAGGTGTCGTTTGCCTCTTCGATCGACCCGTCCGGGTCAAGCACCGCGATAAGCTGGTAGGTCTGATTGAAGATGGCGGCGAAGCGGACCTCCGCGTCCTGCAGCTCCTCCTCGGTCTGCTTCCGATCCTCGCGTTCGGACTGCAGCTCGGCGACGACCTGTACGGTCTCCGTGACGGTATCGACGACCTGCCGTTTGAGGTTCCTGTTGGACCGGTCGAGCTTGTGCACCATTTCGATGTGCTGGTAGCAGAGCACCGCCGTGAGCCAGATCGCGAAGATCGCCAGCCCCCTGTCGGCAAGGTCGATGCGCGGCAGGCCCGCCGGCGACAGGAAGAAGCCGGTGATCGTGAGCACGGTCGCAACACCGGCGACGATGAAGGCGTAGGGCGGGTATTTGGACCGGCGCGACAGCAGGACCAACCCGACATAGAGCACCGCCGCGGCGACGCCTTGCGGCATCATCACGTCGAATATGAATATTGCCAGCGCGATGAGCGCGCTTAGCCCTATAAGTCCATGGCTAATCGCGATTTTCTTGGCGCTTCGCGTGCGGGCGCTAAAGGACATGTTCACTCACCCTGACGGCATGGCGAATTCCTCTCGTGACGTAAGAGTTTCAACGCTTTGTGACCGGAACGGTTCCGGCTCGGCGACGTTGATTCTTCGAGGCTCAATAATGAGGAAACCCAAAACTTGAGGTAGCGAGCCAAATGCCAATCAGGAAGAACGATTTCGAGAGGGCCCTCCGCGACCCGAAAGCCGTCTACGATACGCCGGAACAGGTGCTGGCCGACCCCCGTTTGGACCGCGAAGGCAAACGCTCGATCCTGGAGACGTGGAAACAGGATGCCGAGGCGCTCCTGCGGGCCGAGGGCGAGGCCATGACCAGCGGCGAGCCGAACATGCTTCGCCGGGTCGATCTGGCGCTCCGTACCCTGGCTGACCGAAAAGGCGACGAGAGGCGTCGGTCCGGTCCGCGCGCGTTGCTCGGCCGCGCGCGGGCGAAGGGGCGGAGTTAGAGGAAGGGCGGCGTCAGCGGCACCGTCGGTGCGGCAGGGCCTGCATGACCGCTGCCCGGCGATTTCAGGCCAACTGTCGCTGCAGAAACGCCTTCATCAGCGCGATCGCGCGGTCCGTCTCGCTGCCCGGCTCGCGCGCGAAGGCATGCGGCATGTCCGGAAACAGCTCGCGCTCGATCGAGCCGCCGGCGGCGCGGTAGGTCGCGACGAAGCGCTCCGAGATCGACAGCGGCACGTTGTCGTCCTTGGTTCCCTGGAGGATCAGGACCGGCGGCAGGGACGTGTGCTCGCCCCGTTCGAGAACCAGCTGCGGGTTGCCTTCCTTCATCGTGGCTTCATCCCGGAAATAATTCTCCGACGATTTCATCAGGCGGTCCTGGCCCGCCTCCTTGGCGTAAAGGTATCGCGCGTAGGAATCCAGCACCGGCCATCCAGTGATGGTGTAGCGCAGCGTCGCGTCCTCCCCTGCGCCGTTGGGCACCGGGATCGCGGCATAGCGCGGGTCCTTCGGTCGAAGCGCGGTCAGCATCAGCGTGTGGCCGCCACTCGACGTGCCGAGACCGCCGACGCTTGCCGGATCCGCATTCAGGGCGGCGGCGCGGGCCTTCAGCCAGCGCGTGCCGTAATTGGCGTCCACTACCTGCGCGGGGTAGGGGTGCTGCGGCGCCTGGCGGAATTCGATCGCGGCGACCAGGATGCCGGTTTCGGCGAGCGCCCGGTCGACCCGCTCGTTGTTGAGGTAGCTGCCCGTGCTCCAGGCGCCGCCATGCACGTCCAGCAGCGCGGGGAACGGACCGTTCCCTTGCGGCTGATAGATGCGGACCGGCCAGTCGCCGTCCGGCCCGCTACGATAGGTCTCGTCGAAAACACGAAGCGCGAAGGTCGCGTCGGGATCATAACGGCAGGTCAGACGGGACACCGGTTCACCTCGATAGTGGGCAGGCCTGCGAAAACGGGAAAATGCCTGATCGGCTCAGCATAGCCTCGCCGACGCCGTTCGACGAAATCCGGGCCGGGCTCCTGCCGTCAAGCCCGGCGTGACAATGCCCGACGATCCGGGTATGCGATAGTATCGCGCCCTATTCGCAAGGTTGCGGACAGGGCGGCCATGGCCGCGACGAGCCCTCGGACAGCAAAGCTCCTGGCATCATGAAGAAATCCGAAGTGCCCGTGGTAAAGGACCTCGTGCTGGTCGGGGGCGGTCACAGCCATGTCGCCGTGATCAAGCGTTTCGGCATGAAACCGATGCCGGGCGTCCGTCTGACGGTCATCTGCCGGGATGTGCACACGCCCTATTCCGGCATGCTGCCGGGATACGTCGCAGGCCATTACGGTTTCGACGATATCCACATCGATCTCGGCGCGCTCTGCCGCTTCGCCGGCGCCCGCTTCTTTCACACCTCGGCGACCGGGCTCGACCTGTCCGGCAAGCGCGTGCTTTGCGACAACCGTCCGCCGGTCCCCTTCGACCTGCTGTCGATCAACACCGGGTCCAGCCCGGATACCGGCGGCGTTCCCGGCGCAGCCGGAAACGTCGTGCCGGTCAAGCCGATCAACCGCTTCCTCGGCCGGTGGGAGGCGCTGCGCGACCGCGCGATCAGCGAGCTGCAGCCGCTCCGGGTCGCGGTGGTCGGCGCGGGCGCGGGTGGCGTCGAGATTCTGCTCGCGATCCAATACCGGCTGCGTCAGCTTCGCAGCGAGGCGGGGCATCGGGCCGACGATATCGAGTACCATCTGTTCAGCGCGTCGCCGGAAATCCTGCCGAGCCACAATGCCCAGGTACGGGAAACCTTTATGCACGTGCTCGCCGCGCGCGGCGTGATCCTCCATGCGGGCGCGCCCGTCGCCGAGGTGATGCCGGGCCGGCTCCGGGCGGCGGGCGGCGCTGAGATCTCAGCCGACGCGATTCTCTGGGTGACGGCAGCCGGCGCGCCGGCATGGCCGGGTGAATCCGGGCTGGCGGTGGATGCGAACGGCTTCATCGAGGTTCGCGAGACGCTGCAGTCGGTCTCGCATCCGGACGTTTTCGCCGCGGGCGACGTCGCCGCGGTGGTCGATCATCCGCGGCCGAAATCGGGCGTCTTTGCCGTCCGCCAGGGCCGTCCGCTTGCGCGCAATCTGCGCCGCGTCCTGCTGGGCCAGGAGCCCGTTCCGTTTCGCCCGCAGTCGAAATTTCTCGGTCTCATTTCGACCGGTGACAAATACGCCGTGGCGTCGCGCGGCGCGTGGTCCGTACGCGGCCGCTGGGTGTGGAATTGGAAGGACTGGATCGACCGGCGCTTCATGCGGAAGTTCAACGAGCTTCCCGATATGGATGAGGAGACGGCGGCCGACCTGCCGGCGGGTCTCGCCGGCCAGGACGTGATCAAGGAAATTTCCGCGATCGCCATGCGCTGCGGCGGCTGCGGCGCCAAGGTGGGCGCGACCGTGCTGACGCGCGCCTTGAACAACCTCCAGCCGGTGGCGCGGCCCGACGTCCTGATCGGTCTGTCGGAACCGGACGACGCCGCCGTCGTCGAAGTGCCGCCGGGCAAGGTGATGGTGCATACGGTCGACTTCTTCCGCGCGATGATCGACGACCCATACCTGTTCGGGAAGATCGCGGCGAACCACAGCCTTGGCGACATCTACGCGATGGGCGCCGAGCCGCAGACAGCGCTTGCCATTGCGACCGTGCCCTACGGCATCGAAGCCAAGGTCGAGGACACGCTGACGCAGATGATGAGCGGCGCGATGGAGGTCCTCCGCGATGCCGGTGCTGCGCTGGTCGGCGGCCACACGAGCGAAGGGGCGGAGCTCGCCCTGGGCTTTGCCGTTAATGGGCTGGTCGATCGCGCGATGCTGTTGCGTAAAGGCGGCCTGCAGCCGGGCGACCGGCTGGTGCTGACCAAGCCGATCGGCACCGGCACGCTGTTCGCCGCCGACATGCGCCACAAGGCCAAGGGCCGCTGGATCGTGGCCGCGCTCGGACTCGATGGTCCAGTCGAACCGCGAGGGGGCGGCCTGCCTGCGCGACTGCGGCGCGCAGGCTTGCACCGACGTGACCGGCTTCGGGTTGCTTGGCCACCTGGTGGAGATGGTGCGGGCGTCGGACGTCGACGTGACGCTCGACCTCGGCGCCGTTCCGATGATGGATGGCGCGGTGGAAACGGTGCGCGCCGGGATCGTCAGCTCGCTGCAGCCGCAGAATGTCCGCCTGCGCCGGGCCATCGCCAACCTGGAGAAGGCGGCCGAGGATCCCCGATATCCGCTGATCTTCGACCCGCAGACGGCTGGCGGGCTTCTGGCCGGCGTGCCGGCGGACCGGGCCGATGCGTGCGTCGAACGCCTGAAAGCGCTCGGCTATGCGCAGGCCGCGATCGTCGGCAGCGTGTCGGCGAAGAGCGAGCGGCTGGAGCCGATCACGATCCGCGTTTGAGGCTCAACAAGAGCCGCCGCCACGCCGCCCGTTCGCGAGCGGGCTGGAACAGCGGGCGTCGCTTCCGGCATTGCGCGGCGAGCCGCTTGAGGAAGGCCGGGTCGGTTTCCGCCTTCCGCAGCATGGCGGCGAGCGCGTCCGTGTCTTCCGCCGGAAAATAGCCCGCGTAATCCGCGCCGAGCAGGCCGATATTGCCGTCGATGCGGGACGCAATGACAGGCAGGCCGGCGACGACCGCCTCGGAGACGACATTGGCGCCACCCTCCATGAACGAGCTGATGACCATGGCGTGGCTGCTGCCGAGCTGCCGGCGCACCTGTCCGTGGGACGCCTCGCCACGCCAATGGAAGCGCGGATTTCTCTCCATCTCCGCGGTAGCCGCTTTAGCCCAGCGCTCGTCATGGGCTTTTCCCAACTGAATGATCCTGAGGCGTGACCCGGGCGGCGCCTTGCGGGCGGCATAGGCGGCGCGCAAGGGGTCCTTCTCGTCTCGCAGGTGGCCGAGGACGCAGACGTCGAAATGACGCTTCGACGGCGATCCGCGGCTTGGCAAGCGGCAGCGCCGACTGGTGAATGATGTGCAGTTTCTCGCGGAAACTGCGCGGAATGGCGCGGTCCACGAGATCGTGCAGGCCGACGAGCGCCGTCGCGCGCGCCATCGAGCCGAGCACGTCATCGGGATAGCTGTGCTGGAATTGATAGATGTCGGTTCCGGCCAGCAAAACGACGAGCGGCCGCTCGGGGTGGCGCTCGGAAAATGCCCGGATCGAAGCGGCGGACCGCCAGGCATGGACCGCCACCATCATGTCGGCGCCCGCGCCGTCGGTGCCTTCGGATATCGTCACGCGATGTCCCAGCTCACCCAGGATCCGGGCCCAGCGCACCGCCGTCGTTCGATTGCCGGTGCGCGACCGTTTCCCGGCGGGCGTCACAAGGCTAATCTTCAAACGGCTACAAGAGACCTGTGACTATGACCGCGCGCGTAAATGCCGAACAGCTTGCCGAAATGATGCGGAGTGCGCGCCAGCGCACCCTAGAACTCATCGACGGCCTGACGCAAGCGCAGCTCATGGGTCCCCGGCTTCCGACCGTGAACCCCCTGCTGTGGGAGATCGGCCACGTGGCGTGGTTTCACGAATACTTCATCCTGCGCCGCGAATACGAACAGCCGCCGCTTCTTGCGCGCGGCGATGCGCTCTACGACTCGATCGCGATCGCGCATGACCGCCGCTGGGACCTGCCGCTCTATTCGCTCGCTGAGATGCGCGACTACATGGCGCGCGTGCTGAATTCGCTGCTGACCCGGTTGGGCCAGGGCGAGGCCAGCGAGCGGGACAGCTTTCTCTACCAGTTCACGACCTTCCATGAGGACATGCACGACGAAGCCTTTACCTGGGCGCGACAGACCCTTGCCTATCCGGCGCCGGAATTCGCACCAGGGCGGCCGCGCCGGAAACCGAGGGCCACGCAGGGGCCGCTCGAGGGCGATGCCGATATTCCCGGCGGAAGCTTTCTGATGGGCTCTCTGCGGGAAGCGCCTTTCCTATTCGACAACGAAAAATGGGCGCATCTGGTTGTGGTCGCTCCGTATCCGAATGGCGCGCGGACCGGTTACGAATGCCGGCTTTGCCGAATTCGTCGAAGACGGCGGCTATGCGAAACGAAATCTCTGGTGCACGGAAGGCTGGGCGTGGCGGCAAGCCGTGCAAGCGGCACACCCCGTTTATTGGACGCTCGGACAAATCGGGCGGCTGGTGCGTACGGCGCTTCGATCGCTGGGCGCCGTTGCCGCCCGACCAGCCGGTGATCCATGTGAACTGGTACGAGGCGAATGCCTGGTGCCGCTGGGCTGGGCGGCGCCTGCCGAGCGAGGCGGAATGGGAATTTGCCGCGTCCATGCGGCCGGGTCGCAACGGGTCCCTGACCAAGGCGCGTTATCCCTGGGGCGACGAGGCGCCTGCGCCCGACCATGCCAATCTGGATGGTTTCGCGCTCGAATGCGCCGGCGTCGCGGACTTCTCCGCCGGCGACAGCGTCTGGGGCTGCCGTCAGATGCTGGGTAATGTCTGGGAATGGACGGCGGACGTGTTCGGGCCCTATCCGGGCTTCGCGCCGGACGACTACAAGGAATATTCCGAGCCGCTTTTCGGGCAGACGCGCGTGCTGCGCGGCGGCGCCTGGATGACGCGGCGTCGGATGGTCACGTCGACCTATCGAAACTATTTCGGCCCGGAGCGCCGCGATATTTTCGCCGGCTTCCGGACCTGTGCTTTGTGAGGAGCCATCGGGAGGAACCATGCGAGTTCTGATCATCGGCGGGGCGGGCATGATCGGCCGCAAGCTGGCCGAACGGCTGGCGCGGGACGGCAGGGTCGCCGGTAAGCGCATCGAGGCGATGACGCTCTACGACATCGTGCCGGCCACGCCGCCTGCGGGCGCTGGCATGCCGGTCGCGGTCGAGACGGGCGACCTGCCCGTACCCGGCGAGGCGGCGCGGCTGCTTGCCGGCAAGCCAGACATCGTCTTTCACTTGGCGGCGATCGTCTCCGGCCAGGCGGAGCAGGATTTCGACCTCGGCTACCGCATCAACCTCGACGGCACGCGCGCGGTCCTGGAGGCGGCGCGTGCCGCGGGGCATCGTCCGCGGGTGATCTTCGCCAGCTCGGTCGCGGCCTTCGGCGCGCCGTTGCCCGATCCGATCGGCGACGAGTACCTCGCCGCGCCCCTGACCTCCTACGGCACGCAAAAGGCGATCGGCGAGCTGCTGATCTCCGATTACACGCGAAAGGGCTTCCTCGACGGCTATGCGCTGCGGCTGCCCACCATCTGCGTGCGTCCGGGCAAGCCCAACGCGGCGGCGTCAGGTTTCTTCTCCGCGATCATCCGCGAGCCGCTCGCCGGTCAGGAAGCGGTGTTGCCGGTCTCCGACGATGTCATGCACTGGCACGCCTCGCCGCGCGCCGCCGTGGGTTTCCTGGTGCATGCGGCGGCGCTCGACGGCGAGAAAGTCGGGCCGCGCCGCGCCTTCACCCTGCCGGGGGTCGCGGTTACGGTCGGCGGGCAGATCGAGGCGTTGCGGAAGATCGCGGGCGACAAGGTTGCGGCCCGTATCGTCCGAAAGCCCGATCCGTTTGTGCAGCGGATCATTGAAGGCTGGCCGCGGCGCTTCTACACCAAGCGCGCCCTCGACCTCGGCTTCCAGGCAGAGAAGAACTTCGAGGAGATCATCCGCGTCCATATCGAGGATGAGCTCGGCGGCGTCCTGCCGTCTTAAGACGCGCGTGTCGCCTCAGAGCGTCCGCTCGCCCTCGACAGTGATGCGGTGCATGACGCGCCGGTGGCCGTTGTAGTCGTTGATCGGGAAGTGCAGCGCGCGGCGGTTGTCCCACAGCGCGAGCGAGTTGACCTGCCAGCGGAAGCGGCAGGTGAATTCCGGGCGTGTCGCGTGGTTCAGCAGATAGGACAGGATCGGCCGGCTTTCCGCTTCCGTCATGCCGGCGATCCGCCGGGTGATGCCTTCGTAGGAAATATAAAGCGCCTTCCGGCCCGTCTCGGGATGCGGCCGTACCAGCGGGTGCTCGACTTCGGGGGCCGGCACGTCCATCTCCGTCGGCGTCATCGCCGCCGGGCGCTTCTTCTTCTTGTCGTATTGGTTGATCGTGTGCAGGTCCTGGATCATTGCCTTCATGCCGTCCGACAACGCGTCATAGGCCTGGTAGAGATTGGCGAACATGGTGTCGCCGCCGGCGGGCGGTATCTGCTTGGCATACAGCATCGTCACGCGCGCCGGCGTGTCCGTGAACATCTGGTCGGTATGCCAGTTGCCGCCGAACGCGACCGTGTCGTCCTCCTTCTTGACGATCTCGATGACCCCCGGATGGTTCGGCAGGCAGGGCATGTGGGGATGCAGATGGACGTTGCCCCAGCGCTTGGCGAACGCCATCTGCTGCGTCGGCGTGATGACTTGATCGCGGAAGAAGATCGCGCCATGGTCCAGCAGCGCTTGGTGCACCTCGCCGAAAGTCCCGTCGTCGAGTTCCTCCGACAGATCGACGCCGTATAGCTCCGCGCCCATCGACCCTGCAATCGGCCGTACGTCGATCTGCGAATTCCTCATGACAGCGACACTCCCCGGAAGGTTGCGGCAACCGTGGAGAGTATAGCCGGGAAGGCCCGATCGAGGACAAAAGCGACCGGTTTTCGGGGGTTTGGCAGTGGCCCTGGCGGCGGTGCATAATTGCCCGGCCTGTCCTTTCCCGGAGGATTGAAGAATGCAAGCCGCGTTGTCCGAAACCATGGAAGCACGTCCGCTCGATGCGGCGTTGGGCGCCGAGATCCGCGGCGTCGATCTGGCGAAGCCGCTCGACGGCCGGACCAAGGACGCGGTTCTGGCCGCCTGGCACGCGCATGGCGCGCTGCTCATCCGCAATCAGAAAATCACCGATCCGCAGCTCATCGAATTCTCGCGCCTGTTCGGCGACTTGAGATGCTCCGCCAAACAAGTCGGGCTCGCACTTGATCAAGGGCTATCCGGAACTGGCCTGCATCTCGAACATAATCGTGAACGGCCAGTCGATCGGCAGCCTCGGTAACGGCGAGGCGATCTGGCACACCGAATGTCCTTCATGGAGGAGCCGCCGGCGGCGAGCTTGCTCTACGCGCTCGAGATTCCGAACAAGGCGGCGCCACGCATCTGGCCAACATGTACCGGGCCTACGAGACCTTGCCAGACGACCTAAAGCGGCGGGTCGAGGGGCGGATCGCCGTTCATGATGCGACCTATACCAGCGCCGGCGAAGTGCGGAAGAAATATGTTGCTTTTGTCGGCAATACCGATCCCGAGCGGGCGCCCGGCGCGCGGCATCCGCTTGTCCGCGTTCACCCGGTGACCGGGCGGAAGGCGTTCTACCTCGGCCGTCGTTCCGGCGCGTCGGGCATTCCGGCGAAACGGACGCGGTCTGTGGGATGCCCTGTGGGCGCATTGCTGCTCCCGGGCTGTCCTGGGCGCACCAATGGGCGGTCGGCGATCTGCTGATCTGGGACAACCGCTGACGATGCATTACCGGGAATCATTCGATAATGCCGAGCGGCGCATGATGCACCGGACGCAGACCAAGGGCGAAGCGCCGATCGCGGCGTAAGGAAACTCGGCCTCACGCCAATACATGCGGTGACACCTCCACCTAAATTTCCCCCAGGGGGCTCTCTTTCCCTTTCTCCCCCTTCCCCCCCGCGGCTTGCGGGTTTAGACCGGCCGATCGCCGGCGATCTGGGCGCGGCGCATGACGCGGCGGAAGCTCGGGTCGAACGGGATGCGGCGGTGCATCGTGCAGCGATTGTCCCAGAGCACGAGGTCCCCGGGCCGCCAGTGATGGCACCAGGCGAGGCTCTCCTGCGAGGCATGTTCCCAAAGGCGGTTCAGCAGCGCCTCGCTTTCGGCGACGCTCGCTGCGCCGTCGACCCAGGCATAGGGACGGCGGCCGAGAAACAGCGCCTTGCGCTTGGTGACAGGATGCGTCCGCACGACCGGATGCAAGGGGCCGGGCGTCTTGCGCGGGTCGTCGACCTCTTCATAGCCGGGCCGCAGCTTGCCGCCGCTGTTATGCGCCGCGTCGTGGACGATGCGCTTGCCTCCGACCGCCGCCTTCAGATCCGCCGATAGCGTGTCGTAGGCGAGATACATGTTCGAAAAGCAGGTCTGGCCGCCGGTCTCGTCGGGCGGCACTTCGATCGCATAGAGCGCGCTGCCCGCCGGCGGCTGTTCGATGTAGGACATGTCGGTATGCCAGAACGCCTCGCCCGCGCCGAGGCGCCGCGCCCTTCGGCCCCTCCGGTGCCGGGAATATGCTGCACGCGGAACAGCGCTGGATATTTCTCGCCAGCCGGCGGCTGCGTCCGCGGATTGGGCGGCTGCGGCGCGCCGAAGATCAGCATGGCGTCCAGCTGCTGGCCGCCCTCGAAATGCTGGCCGCGGAACAGCAGAATAAGATGCTCCGCCCAGGCGTCGTTCAGCGCTTGCCGCGTCTCCGCGTCGGCCGGATTTCGCAGGTCGATGCCGCGAATCTCGGCGCCAAGCGGCGCGCCGGTCGGCAGGATCTCCAGTCCGGCGGCGCTATAGGGCGTCTGACGGCGCGACGGGTCGGGGGCCGGCTGGGGACGGCGGTATTCGTGCTCTCGGTTCGAAGCATGCGGGCCTCACGAATGTAGGAATTTGGGGATGATTGTCCTTCCCTAGGGAAACACAGGGGCCGAATTCCTGTCAAAACAACCGAAGGTACACAGGCGTAGATGATTCCCTGGAACCGCTTCAAATCGTCGGCGTCCGTCCTACATAGGGATAGGCTGCCGCCATGGCGTGACAGGGCGGCGGCGATATGAGACATCACGGCCTTCGCATGGGCCGAAACGGCGGAGCTAAGGAATGGCGGACACGCAAGGGCAAGACCTCGGTGCACTTCCCAATTGGGACCTGAGCGACCTTTACCCTGGGCAGGACAGCGCGGCGCTGAAGAGCGACCTCACGAAAGTCGAGAAAGACGCACGCTCGTTTAACGATGCCTACAAGGGCCGGCTCGCCGGGATCGACGGCCGGGCCTTCGGTGCGGCGATCGTTGCCTACGAAGCGATCCAGGAGATCACGGGCCGCATCATGAGCTATGCCCAACTCGTCTATTCCGGCAACGTCGCCGACCCCGAGATCGGCAAGTTCTACCAGACCATGCGCGAGCGGGTGACCACCATCTCCACCGACCTGATCTTCTTCACGCTCGAGATCAACGAGCTGGACGATGCGGTGCTGGAAGCCAAGCTCGCCGAGCCGGAGACGGCAAAGTACGCGCCCTGGCTGCGCGACGTCCGGTTGTTCCGCCCGCACCAGCTTTCCGAGGACATGGAGCGGCTGCTGCATGAGAAATATGTCGCCGGGCCGGCCGCCTGGAACCGCCTGTTCGACGAGACCATGGCGGGCTTGCGCTTTCCCTTCGACGGCAAGACGCTGACCACCGAGGAGACGCTGCATCTCCTGTCCGACCACGACGGTGCGGTGCGCGAGAAGGCGGCCAAGACGCTCGGTTCGGTGCTGCGTCAGAACGCGCGCATCTTTTGCCTCGTGACCAACACGCTGGCCAAGGATAAGGAGATCGACGACAAGTGGCGTCACTACGCTCGCCCGCAGTCGGCCCGCAATCTCGGCAACCAGGTCGAGGACGAGGTGGTGGACGCGCTGGTCTCTGCGGTCAAGGCGGCCTATCCGCGCCTGTCGCACGCCTATTACCAGATGAAGGCCGGATGGTTCGGCAAGGACAAGCTCGACTATTGGGACCGCAACGCGCCGCTGCCCGAGAGCGAGGACAAGATCATCAAGTGGGACGAGGCGACGAACATCGTGCTCGGCGCCTACGGCGCGTTCTCAGGCGAGCTGGCGACGATCGGCAAGCGCTTTTTCGACAACGCCTGGATCGACGCACCGGCGCGCGAGGGCAAGGCAGGCGGCGCCTTCGCGCACCCGACCGTGCCGTCGGCGCATCCCTATCTCCTGCTCAACTATCAGGGCCGGACGCGCGACGTGATGACCTTGGCGCATGAGCTGGGCCACGGCGTGCATCAGGTGCTCGCTGGGCCGCAGGGCACGCTGATGGCGGACACGCCGCTGACGCTCGCGGAGACGGCATCGGTCTTCGGCGAGATGCTGACCTTTCGCGCCCTGCTTGCGGCGGAAAGTGACCCCAAAAAGCGGCGCTCCATGCTCGCCTCCAAGGTCGAGGACATGCTGAACACGGTCGTCCGGCAGATCGCCTTCTATGAATTCGAGCTGCGCGTCCATACCGAACGGCGCGAGGGCGAGCTGACCGAACAACGGCTCTGCGACATCTGGATCGATGTGCAGCGCGAGAGCCTGGGCCCGGCGCTGCGCCTCAACGATGACTACCGCTATTTCTGGACCTATATCCCGCATTTCATCCACTCGCCCTTCTACGTCTATGCGTATGCGTTCGGCGATTGCCTGGTGAATTCGCTCTATGCGGTCTACCAGAATGCGGAAGCGGGCTTTGCCGAGCGCTATCTCGACATGCTGCGCGCGGGCGGCACGAAGCGTCACAAGGAGCTTCTGGCGCCGTTCGGCCTGGACGCGACCGACCCGGCCTTCTGGGACAAGGGGCTCAGCGTCGTTTCCGGGTTGATCGAGGAACTGAAGACGCTGAGCTGAGCAAGGGGCAACAGGAACTATTGAGAAGTAGCTACGCCGCCCGGTTGTCTTCCAGGATCATCGCGGCGCCCTTCTCCGCGATCATGATGGTCGGCGCGTTGGTGTTGCCGGTCGTTACGGTCGGCATGATCGAGGCGTCGATGACGCGCAGCCCGGCGAGGCCGTGCACCCGCAGCCGGGAATCGACCACCGCCATCGGGTCCTCGCCCATCTTGCAGGTGCCGACCGGGTGATAGATCGTGTTGCCGTGCTTGAGGCCGTAATCCTTCGCGGTATCGGGGCTGTCCACCGCCGCGCCGGGCGCGACCTCGCCTTCGCTGTATTCGGCGAGCGCCGGCGCGCCGAGGATGCGCCGCGTATGGCGCAGTCCCGACAGCAGCACATGCACGTCGCCTTCGGCGGTCAGGTAGTTCGTGCGGATCGCCGGCCGTTCCAGCGGATCGGCGCTTTTCGCCATGATGCTGCCCCGGCTTTCCGGGCGCACCGGGCAGACGGCGACCGTCATGCCGGGTTGGCGGTCGAAGGTCTTGATCTCGACCGCGCTGTAGCTCGCCGGGGTGAACAGAAGCTGCAGGTCGGGGCTGCTCAGTCCCTCGCGGCTGCGGCAGAACACCATGGCGCTGGTGACGCCGAAGGTCAGCGCGCCGTCGGCATGGACGGCGTAGCGGTAGATCTCGTGAAACACGCGCGGCGCGCGGGCGAGCTGGTTGATCGACAGCGTCCCGGGCTTGGCGCGGTGTGTGATGCGGGTGACGTAGTGGTCCGACAGATTGTTGCCGACGCCCGGCAGGTCGTGGCGCACCGGCACGCCGATCGACTGCAGGTGCTTGGCCGGGCCGATCCCCGCGACCTGCAGCAGGTGCGGTGAGTTGATCGCGCCGCCCGAGACGATCACCTCCTTCTCCGCGCGCACTTCCTTGTCCTGGCCGCCCTGACGATAGGTCGCGCCGAAGCAGCGCCTACCGTCGAACAGAAGGCCGGTGCCGATCGCTTCCGTGATGACCTGCAGGTTCGGTCGCTTTTTCGCCTCCGCCAGGAAAGTCTGCGCGGTCGAGGCGCGGAAGCGGTCCTTACGCGTCATCTGGGAATAGGCGACGCCTTCCTGCTGCGCGCCGTTGTAGTCGGGCGTGTAGGGAAAGCCCGCCTGCTGCGCCGCCTCGACGAATTTGTGGGTCAGCGGCAGGATCGTGCGGTAGTTCTCGACCGCCAGCACGCCGCCCCGCCCGCGGTACCCGTCGTCGCCGCCGCTCCGGTAGTCTTCCGACTTCTTGAAGTAAGGTAGCAGCTCGTCGAAGGTCCAGCCGCGGCAGCCGCGCTGCGCCCAACCGTCGTAATCGGCCGGATTGCCCCGCACGTAGAGCATGCCATTGATCGAGCTCGACCCGCCGAGCGTCTTGCCGCGCGGCCAGTGGATACTGCGGTTGCCGGTCTTGGCGTCGGCCTCGGTGGCGTAGTTCCAGTTGAACACGGGGTGCTGCAGCAGCACCCGCAGCCCGGCCGGAATATGGATCATCGGGTGGTAGTCGCGCGGTCCCGCCTCGAGCAGCACGACTCTCGATCCGTCCGCGCTCAGCCGGTTCGCCAGAACGCAGCCGGCCGAGCCGGCCCCCACGATGACATAATCCGCGCGCATTTCCCCACCTCGTTTTCGTCTTGGTGGGGAAGTTTAACGTGAGGGCCCCGCTCTGTCATAATTGCGGGTGCGGCAACGGAAGAGGTGATCGGATGGCCATCGAAGTTCGGCAGGTGCCAGGCGGCTTCGCGGGAGAGGTGCTCGGCGCCGACCTGACGCGCGCGGAGGATTTTGAGCGGATCCACCAGGCATTCCTCGACTATGGGGTTATCGTGGTGCGGGACCAGCGCCTGTCGCCGGAAGACCAGATCACATTCGCGAGCCATTTCGGCCCGCTCATGGGCCGTCGGCCCTCGATGTCGGATAAGGTGCTGCTGCCGGGCCACCCCGAGATCGTCGTCCTGTCGAACAAGAAGAGAAACGGCGAGGCTATCGGCTTCGCCGATGCCGGTCGCTACTGGCACTCCGACCTGGACTTCGAGGAAGTGCCCAGCCTCGGCACCGTGCTGCATGCGATCGAGGTGCCGCCGGAAGGCGGCGACACGTTGTTCTGCGACCTGGAGGCCGCCTATGCGACACTGCCGGAGGCGATGAAGGCGCGTCTCGCCGGGCTTCGCGCGGCGCATTCTTTCGCGAAGCACTACCGCGCGGTGATGGCGCGCGGCAGCAAGCGCGCCCCGTTGACGGAAGAACAGATCGCGGCCTTGAAAACGGCCTACCATCCGATCGTCCGGACGCACCCCGAAACCGGGCGAAAGTTGCTGTACGTCAATCCGGGCCACACCACCGCGATCGAAGGCATGGAAGAAGCGGAAAGCGACGCGCTCCTCGAAGTGCTGTTCGAGCACTGCCTGCAGCCTGAGCGCATCTACCGGCACAAATGGCGTGCTCGGCGACACGGTGTTCTTTGACAACCGGCGCCTCATGCATAACGCGGAGCCTTACGACATGGACCGCTACGCGCGGCATCTCCACCGCGCGTCGATTCAAGGCGACCGGCCGTTCTGAGACAAGGGGGAGGGCGACGCGCGATGGGCATCGAGGTTCGAAAGGTAGGCGGCAGCTTCGCCGGCGAAGTGCTCGACGCGGACCTGGCGCGCGAGGAGGATTTCGCGCCGGTGCGCCAGGCCTTCCTCGACCACGGCGTCATTGTCGTCCGCGACCAGCGGCTGTTGCCGGAGACGCAGATCGCGTTCTCCGCGCCGCTTCGGTCCGCTGATGGGGCGCCGGAAGTCGGTCTCCGACAAGGTGCTGATGCCCGGATTTCCGGAGATCACCCTGCTGTCGAACCGCAAGGAGAAGGGCGAATACATCGGCAACGCGGATGCCGGGCGTTACTGGCATTCCGATATGAGCTTCGAGGAAATTCCAAATCTCGGCACCATCGTCTACGCGGTCGAGATCCCGCCGGAAGGCGGCGACACGCTGTTCGCGGACCTGGAACTGGCCTACGCGACCTTGCCCGACGCGGTGAAACGCCGGATCGAGGGGCGGCGCGCCGCGCATACCTTCGGGAAGCACTATCGCGAAGTGATGGCGAAAGGCAGCACGCGCCCGCCGCTGGCGCCGGAGCAGGTCTCGGCGCTGGTCGAAGTCTGGCATCCGATCGTCCGCACGCATCCCGACACGCGCCGGAAAACACTGTTCGTCAACCCGGGCCACACGACCCGGATCGAGGGGATGGACGAGGCGGAGAGCGACGAGTTGCTGGAAAAGCTCTTTGAGCACAGCCTCAAGCCGGCACATGTCTACCGGCACAAATGGCGGGTCGGCGACACCGTCTTCTGGGACAACCGCCGCGTCATGCACCAGGCGGAGACCTACGACATGAGCCGCTATACCCGGCACATGCACCGTACCTGCATCCACGGCGACCGGCCGTTCTGAGACGGCCGGCGCGTTAAGCGGCGGCGATGGTGACCCGCCGCATGTGGCGTCGCTGGCCGTGATAGTCGTTGATGGCGAAATGCTGCGCCGCGCGATTGTCCCAGAGCGCGAGCGAGCCCGGCGTCCAGCGGAAGCGGCAGGTGAACTCGGGCCGGGCGATATGCCGGCACAGCCAGGTCATGAGCGGCTTGCTCTCCGCCTCCGGACATGCCCGCGAATCGCACGGCGTGGTGCGTGTTGACGTAGAGCGCCTTGCGGCCCGTTTCCGGATGGACGCGCACCAGCGGGTGCTCCGCCTCGAAGGCGTCTGCCTTGTCCATGTTGGTCGCGGTCATCGCGCCGCGCTCGGCCATGTTGGCGGCGCGTCCGCCTTCGCTCTTGAGCGCCGAGCTGAAGACCACGCGCACCGGCTCGATCATCGCCTTCATGCCGTCCGAGAGCGCGTCGTACGCCATGCAGGCGTTGGCGAACATCGTGTCGCCGCCGACCGGCGGCGTCTCGACGGCGTAGAGCATGGTGGCGATCGGCGGCTCGGCGAGATAGCAGCTGTCGGAATGCCACATGTCGCCGAAGCTCTTCGTCTGATCCGGCGCCTTGACGATCTCGGTGATCTCCGGCGCGCCTTCCATGCCCTTCGCGAAGGCGAACACCATCGGCTTGCCGAAGCGCCGGGCGAGCGCGATTTGCTGCTCGGGCGCGAGCGTCTGGTCGCGGAAGAAGATCACCAGATGGTCGAGGAAGGCCTGATGGATCTCGTCGAATTGCCGGTTGGTGAGGTCGCAGGACAGGTCGACGCCGGAAAGCTCCGCGCCGATCGCGCCCGACAGCCGTTTCAGCTCGAAGCTCTGGTATGTCATGCCGGCACCATCATTCCCTGCGGCCGCGGATGCGCGCTCAGGCGCGTGCGGTCTGCCCGGACCCCGACCGGAAACTCCGGCGGTCCGCCATAGGAGATCGTGGTGCGCTGCATGACCCGGCGATAGCGCTCGGTATCGTAAGGCGTAGCCCGGTGCACGACCGCCTGGTTGTCCCAGACGACGACATCGTTCTCGCGCCATTCGTGGCGGAAGCTGTTCTCCGGCTTGCTCGGCGCGTTCCAGCAGATCGTCGAGCAGGGCGCGGCTCTTGGCCTCGGGCCAGCCGACGATCGCCTTGGCGTGCGCGCCGATCAGCACCGACTTGCGCCCGTTGTTCTTGTTGACGCGCACCAGCCTGTGGCGCACCGGCGGGAAGTTGGCCGCTTCTCCGGCGGTGAACTCGAAGCCGACCAGGCCGCGCGAATAGATGAAGTCGTGCTCGACCACGAGGCCTTCCAGCTCGGCCTTCTCGGCATCGGAGAGCTCTTCGTAGGCGGCGCGAGTCGAGGCGAACTCGGTGGCGCCGCCTTCCGGCGGGATCTCGCGCGCCGACAGCACGGAGCAGAGGGAGGTGACCGCCTTGAAGGTGCTGTCCGCGTGCCACAGCATGTTGGCCTTCTGATAGAACATGCGGCGGTCGTCTTTCGGGATGACCGCGCCGGTCTTGATGTCGAGGTTCGACTGCCGTGCGAAAGGCGTGCCCGAGCCCGGGTTGACGCCCTTCGATACCTCCAGCGACCCGAAATGCTCGCTGAAGGCGATCTGCTGTGCGTCGGTCATCGGCTGATCGGGAAAGATCAGGACGGAATAGGCGTCGAACGCCGCGCGGATCTTCGCGAAGGTGGCGTCGTCGAGGGGCTTGTTGATGGCCACGCCGGTCACTTCGGCACAGAAGACCGGCGTCAGGGGCGTGACGGTCAACGGCATCGGATGGTCTTTCTCTCAGGCTTTCACCGGGGCGCTCGGCCCCTGCCGCCCAGTATAGGGGAAATCCCGATTGGCGTCGCAACGGCGGCCGCCAGAAGGCTTCCTACCAGCCGCGCTCGCTGAGCAGCAGCTTCTGCGCCCGGATCATGACGCAGAGCCAGTTGGTGCGGCGGCGCGCGTCGCCGCACTTCTGCATGTGCGCGGCGTGCCGGGCCGCGACGGTCGGCGCCTCCTCGCCATGCAGGCCGACGAGACGATGGGCCATCTTCGAGATCGACAATGTGCTCGGTGTCCCTCAATGCGGTTCCTCATGCGTGGCCGCGCACAGGGTTTGATTGCGCCCCAGGTGAACGGCGGCAATGACGGAATTGTTCCGCGGGGAGACGCCGGGCCTATGCGTCGACGACGAAACCGGAGGGCTCGCCCAGCAGCGTCGTGCGCAGCATGTGGCGCGGCGCGGCCGGGTCGAAGTCGGCGAGCGCGATATGCATGGTCGTCCGGTTGTCCCAGGCGACGAGGTCGCCGACCTGCCAGCGGTGGCGGTAGACATTCTCCGGGCTGGTCGCGTGCGCGCACAGAAATTTGATCAGCGGCTGGCTTTCGGCAGCCGACATGCCGTGGAAATGGGACGCGCGCTCGCTGACATAAAGCGCCTTCTTGCCGCTCAACGGGTGGACGCGCACGGCAGGATGCGCGATCGGCGGGTTGAGACGGCGCAGCTCGGCGGTCTTCTGCGGGTCGCGCTCGTTGATGCCGGCGACGAGGCTGAAGTCGTAGACCGCTTCCAGCGTGTCGACGATGCTCTTCATCTTGTCGGTCAATGTCTCATAGGCGCGCACCATGTTGCAGAACATCGTGTCGCCGCCGACCGGCGGCTTCTCGACGCAGAACAGCATCGACCCGGCGGACGGGTGGTCAGTGTAGGAATAGTCGGAATGCCAGTTGCGGCCGACGTTGCGGGTCTCGGACGGCTTGCCGTCGACCTTGCGGGTGCTGATCTGCAGCAGCTCCGGGTATTCCGGCATGCGGTAGTGCGGCGTCGAGTCGTGCCGGTCCAGGTCGCCGAACCGCCGCGAAAATGCGATGTGGGAGGCCGGCGTCAGCTTTTGCCCGCGGAACAGCAGGATATGGTGCTCGTTCCAGACCGCGCGGATGGCGTCGACGACCGTTCCGTCCAAGTCCGCCGTCAAGATCGATATCGGCGATCTCCGCGCCGAGCGCGTAGCCGAGCGGGCGGACGGTGAGATCGGAATTGTGGCCGGCGGCGGCAATGTCGGTCATGCGGACCTGCTTTTCACGTAGGGTATCGACGTGCCGTATTAAAGCAGAATAGGGCGATCCGTTCGAATCGCCCTATCCACGGCCGGTCTTGCGGCAATCACTGCTTCGGCATGGCCGATGCCGTCTTGGCCAGCCGCACGAGGTTGAGGAATTCCGCGCGATAGCCGAAGGGATCGTCGCCCTTCGCGCCCCGGGCCAAGGCGATGACGTCGTCGTAGGAGTAGCTGCCGGTATATTTCCCGCCCTTGAGGATCTGCCCGAACCCGGCCACGGCGGCGGCCCACTGGGCTTCGTGCAGCGCCGTGCCGGTAAGCTCATCGGACCGGGCGATCGGGGTCGTGATCAGCTTCGAGCTGGTCCTCGCTTGGCAGCTTGTAGCGGATCTTGAGGAAGCCGTATTCGTTGGCATGGCCCGCATCCGCCGCCGGCTTGGCCTTTTCCTGGTACCGGCTGTCGCCGATCAGCGGGCTGCCGCTGCCGACGGGCGTGATCTCGTAGAGCGCGGTCACCGTATGCCCGGCGCCGATGTCGCCCGCGTCGACCTTGTCGTTGTTGAAGTCCTGACGCTTCAGCGCGCGCGTCTCGTAGCCGATCAGCCGGTATTCCGCGACGGTCTTGGGGTTGAACTCGACCTGGATCTTCACGTCCTTGGCGATCGGGAACAGCATTGCGGACGCGCCTTCGACCAGCAGCTTGCGGGCCTCGTTGAGCGTGTCGACATACGCGGCGACGCCGTTGCCGTTCTGCGCCAGCTCCTGCATCAGCCGGTCGTTCAGGTTGCCCTGACCGAAGCCGAGCACCGAGAGGTAGATGCCGGAGTTGCGCTCGCGCTCGATGAAGCCTTTCAGCTCGTTTTGGTTGGTGATGCCGACATTGAAGTCGCCGTCGGTCGCGAGAATGACCCGGTTGACCGCATCCTTGTCGAAATTGCCCTTGGCCAGGGCATAGGCCTGACGGATGCCTTCCGCGCCCGCGGTCGAGCCGCCGGCGGACAGGCGATCGAGGGCCGCCAGGATCTTCTGCTTCTCGGCGACCTTCGTCGGCTCAAGCGCCGTGCCCGCGGCGCCGGCATAGGTGACGATTGCCACCGTGTCTTCCGGCTTGAGCGAGTCGAGCAGCAGCTTCATGGAATTCACCATCAGCGGCAGCTTGTCGGGCGCGTTCATCGAGCCGGACACGTCGAGCAGGAAGACGAGGTTGCTGCGCGGCTTCTCGGCCGGTGTCAGGCTGTAGCCCTTGATGCCGATCCGGATCAGCTTGTCGCCGGCCTTCCACGGGCTCGGCATGACGCCGACGCTGGCCTGGAACGGCTGCTCGCGGGTGGCCGGCACCGGGTAGTCGTAGTCGAAATAGTTGATCATCTCCTCGACGCGGACGGCGTCCTTCTGCGGCAGCACGCCCCGCATCAGCATGCGGCGGACGAAGGAATAGGAGGCCGTGTCGACGTCGACCGAGAAGGTCGAGACCGGGTCCTCTGCGGTCCGCTTCACTGGATTTTCCGCGACGCTGGCGAACTGGTCCCGGCCGACCGCTTCGTATTGCTGCTGCGGGACATGGTCGCTCGACTGCAGCGACCCGGCCATTCCGGAATAGGCGCGCGCCGCCGGCGCGGCCTGCTTCTCCCTGGCGACGAGGCCGCCCACGCTGCTGGACGGCGATTGCCGGCGCAGCTGGTCGGTCAGCATCGGCGCTGGCTTGGCGGCGGGGGCGTCCTGGCCTGGTGATCATCGGCACGGGCGTTGCCGTTGTGGGCTCGCGGCTTTGCGCCGTGCCGCCGGCCTTGTCGAGCTCATTGGTGGGGCGGGAGACGGCGCCGGATTCGTCCTTCCGCGCGGCCGTCGCGCTGGATGCCGCGGTGGGCGCCGGCTTCAGCTCGCCCCGTTCGATGATCGGCATCGTCCGGTAGGTTACGAGCGTGAGGATCACAGCCGTTGTCGTCACCAAGCCGCCGTAGAAAAGTCTGCGCGTCATGAGTCGTTCTCCTGGATGCGGTTTCGAACGACCCGTTAGACGATGCAGAAAACCAAATCCTTGGTGCTTCTTTTCCCGCTGCGCTTCGTCGAACGTGGCAAGCGCCAGGTTGATGGCGCTTTTGCGCGCGTTGTCGTCGGCCGGCGGGATTTCCTCGGCCTTGAGGAATTCACTCAAGTCGCGCTCATCCATGACGGCGCTCCAGCATCAAGAGGGATTGCAGCTTCTTGCGGGCTTCGTGGATGTACCAGGAGACGGTGCTCTCCTTGCAGTTCATGATGGCGGCGGTCTCGCTGTGCGTCAGGCCTTCGACGAAGACGAGGAGGAGGGCTTCCTTCTCCCGGTCGGGCAGGCCGCGGACATGCGCCATGACCTGGTTGGCATAGACCTTCTGTTCGCCGTCCGGCGGCTGCGTCGGGCTCCGGCCCGGCGGCGATATCCTGCGTGGGGCGCCCCGCGCGCCTTCGACCAGTCCTTTGCCGTATTGACCACCAGCGTATGGAGCCAGGTGACGAAAGCCGACTGGAAGCGGAAGCCGTCGATCGCTCTTGCCAGCTTGATGCAGGCGTTCTGGGCGATATCCTCGGCGTCCGCGCGGTTGCCGCACCATCTGAAGGCGATCCGGTACATGACATCGTAATGCCGTTCGAGCAGGGCCTCGAAGGCCCGGCGATCGCCCTTTTGTGCCCGTTCGATCAGGGCGAAATCTTCGCTCGGTGCGCTCATCAAGGGGCTCTGGCCCGTTGTTCTATCCGTTAGACGACGCGATCGGCGAAATCCTTGGAAGATTTTTTTGAGGATTATTGAAGGATTTGACCAGCCTTGCGAGTCCGGCCCAACATCTCCGGGCAATACGCCCAAATTCGGGCCGAATTCGCGGCCGCCGGGCGAAACAGGGAGGAAAAGCGATGAAAATCAAACGAATAGAGCATGTTGCCATTGCCGTGAACGACATGCGGGAATCCATGGCAATGCTGGAAAAGACGCTGGGGCTGCAGATGGAATACGAGGAGCGGATCGGGCCGACGCGTCTCGCGATGATTCCGGTGGGCGAGACCTATATCGAGCTCCTGGAAGGGCAGGCGCCGGAGTCCGGGGCGGCCAAGTGGATTGCGAAGAACGGGCAGAGCCTGTTCCACCTCTGCTTCGAGGTCGAGGATATCGACGGCGCGCTCGAGGAATTGAAGCAGAAAGGCATCAAGCTGATCGACCAGACGCCGCGCACCGGGCACGGCGGCGCGCGCATCGCCTTCGTTGATCCGCAGTCGACGGGCAACATTCTGATCGAGCTGGCCGAGCTGCCGGAAAGCCACGCGGCGTAAGTCGATTGCGCCCGGTCCGGATGCCGCGCTAACGTCGGCCGGAATTCGCAAGGACAAGGACGGGCCCGTGAGCGGCATCTGGATCGGTATCGACACGGGCGGCACTTTTACCGATCTCGTCCTCGCCGACACCGCGAGCGGCCGCTACGCCTATTACAAGCTGCCGACCTCGACCGACGATCCGGCGCGGGCGATCCTGGAGGGCGTCACGGCGTTGCTTGGGGCGGCCGGTGCCACGCCGGGGCAGGTGTCCTATCTCGCGCACGGCACGACGCTGGCGACGAATGCCGTGCTCGAAGGCAAATATGCGGCGACCGGGATGATTACGACGCAGGGGTTTCGTGACGTGCTGGAAATCGCCCGCCAGCGCCGGCCCAGCTTCTTCAACCTCGATGTCCCGAAACCGCAGGCGCCCGCGCGCCGCGCCGCGATCCTCGAAGTCGCGGAGCGGCTGGACGAGCGCGGCGGCGAAATCACGCCGCTGGACGAAGCCGGCGTGCGCGCCGCCGTCGAAAGGCTGCGGGACGCGGGCATACGCGCCGTCGCGATCTGTTTCCTGCACGCCTATGCCAATCCCGAGCACGAGGCGCGCTGCAAGGCGCTGGTGCAGGAGCTCTGGCCCGAGGCTTACGTCACCACCTCGGCCGAGGTGTCGCGCGAGTTCCGCGAGTTCGAGCGCTTCGCGACGGCCTGCATGAACGCCAGCCTGATGCCGGTCGTCGACCGTTATCTCGAACGCTTCGAGAGCGGCCTTGCGGATATCGGCATCCCCTGCCGGCCGCTCGTCATGCAGTCGAACGGCGGCGCCGTCTCCTGCGAGGCGGTCCGGCGCACGCCGGTCAACACCTTCTTTTCCGGCCCCGCGGGCGGCGTTATCGCGACGGCGGAGCTGGGCCGGCAGCTCGGCGTCGCCGATCTCATTTCCTTCGACATGGGCGGGACGAGCACGGATGTCTGCCTCGTCCGCAACGGCGCGCCGCGAAGGCGCGCGGTACGGGAGATCGGCGGCCTGCCGGCGCGCATCCCGACGCTCGATATCCACACCATCGGCGCCGGCGGCGGCAGCCTCGCCTGGATCGATTCCGGCGGCCTGATGAAAGTGGGGCCGCAGAGCGCCGGGGCGTTCCCCGGGCCGGCCTTCTATGGCCGCGGCGGCGAGGCGGCGACAGTCACCGACGCCAACGCGGTGCTGGGCCGGCTGTCCGGCGGCGCGCTGCTCGGCGGCCGCATGCAGGCCTATCCCGAGAAGGCCGCGACCGCGATCGCGCGCCTGGGCGCCGCGCTCTCGCTCGACCTGACGGCGACGGCGGCGGGCATTCTCGAGATCGTCAACGTCAACATGATGGGCGCGGTGCGGGTCGTCTCGGTCGAGCGCGGCGAGGACCCGCGCGACTGCGCCCTCGTCGCATTCGGCGGGGCCGGGCCGTTGCACGCCGCCGAGGTCGCGGCCGAGCTCGGCATGCGGCAGGTCATCGTGCCGCCGCATCCGGGTCTGCTGTCCGCGCGCGGCCTGCTCGACGCGGACGTGCGCGGCGACTTCGCGATGACCTGTCTCGTGCCGGCGGACGCGGCGGGGCTGGAGCCGCTCGCGGCGGCGCGGTCGGCGCTGCTGCTGCGTGCGGAAGCGTGGCGGGAGGCGGAGCGGCTGGCCGAATGCGCGGTGCGGCGCGAATGGCGCGTCGATCAGCGCTATGCCGGGCAGTCCTTCGAGCTCGGCGTGGAAATACCGGATGCGACTTGCGGTGCCGCCGAGATCGAAGCCGCCATCGCGGCCTTCCATGAACGCCACGAGGCGGTGAACGGCTATGCCATGCCGGATCATCCGGTCGAGATCGTCAGCCTTCGCCTCGCCGTCATCGCGGCGCGTCCGCTGGCACCTCTCGAGCCGGCAGCGGGCTCGAACGCTGCCGAAGGCGCGAGTTGCGCGCCGGCCGGTGTGGTTCCGCGCGGCCGGCTTCGTCGATACGCCGATCTACCGCGCGCGGCACTCGGCCCGGGAATGCGGATCGACGGCCCCGCGATCGTCGAGCAGATGGATTCGACGACCGTCATTCCGCCTGGTTGGCGGGCGACCGTGGCCGCGGAAGGATCATTGCTGATGGAGTTCCAGACATGAGCACAGGCGATGCCGGACGTCGGGTGATCGATCCCATCACCGTCGAGGTCGTGTCGCGTCACGTCCTGGCCGCCGCGGAGGAGATGGGCGTCGTGCTGATGCGCACCGCCTTCTCGCCGAACATCAAGGAACGGCACGACTGCTCGACGGCGGTCTTCGACGCGGCGGGCGAGGTCGTAGCCCAGGCGCAGCATGTCCCTATTCATCTCGGATCGATGATCGGCGCCATCCGCTCGATCCGGGAGCGCTTCGACGATGCCGACATGCGCCCGGGCGACATGTTCGTCGCCAACGATCCGTACAATGGCGGCGGCTCGCATCTGCCCGACCTCAACGTGATCGCGCCGGTGTTCCATGACGGCCGCATTGCCGCCTTCGTCGCGAATATCGCCCATCATGCCGATGTCGGCGGCATGGTGCCGGGCAGCGAGGCGGCGGTCTGTGAAAGTATTTTCCAGGAGGGTCTGCGCCTGCCGCCGGTCCGGCTGGTGCGCGAGGGCGCGCTCAACCGCGATATCCGCGACGTGATCCTTCTCAACTCGCGCACGCCGGAAGAGCGCAAAGGCGACCTGAACGCCCAGATCGCGGCCAACCGGGTCGGGCAGCGCGCCATAGCCGGGCTGATCGAGCGCTATGGCCTTGTCACCTACACCGCTGCGCTGGAAGCCTATCTCGACTATTCGGAGCGCCGCCTGCGTGCCGCAATCGACCGGCTGGAGCCCGGCACCTACGAGGCGGAGGACCTGATGTCCGGCGTCGGCAATGCGGTCGCTCGGATCGCCTGCGCGGTGACGGTGGCGCCGGGACGGCTGGTCTTCGATTTCGCGGGAACCGACCGCCAGATCCCGAGCGCCCGCAACGTTCCGACCCAGGCGCTGGCGGCGACCGTCTACACCGTGATGAAGGCGCTGCTCGATCCGGATGCGCCGGCCAACGGCGGCGCGTTTCGCGCGGTCGAGATCCGCGCGCCGGCGGGCTGCATCGTCAACCCGGTGCCGCCGGCGCCGGTCGGCGCGCGCTCGATCTCCTGCGGCGTCGTCGACGGCGTGATCGTCTCGGCCTTGTCCGCGGCCATGCCGGAAAAGCGCATGGCGCCGTCCGGCCCGCATCACCTGTTGCTCGTCGCGGGAACCGATCCGCGAACGGGACGCTATTTCGTGAACTATGAGACCGTAGCCGGGGCGCTCGGCGCACGGGCGAAGCATGACGGCATGGATGCGGTGCGCACGCTGTCGTCCGGCAGCGCCAACCTGCCGGTTGAGGCGCTCGAACATGCCTATCCGCTGCGCATCGAGCAGTATGCGCTGCGCAGCGGCTCCGGCGGCGCAGGCGAGTTTCGCGGCGGCGATGGGTTGATCCGCGACTACCGTGTCCTCGCCGACGACGTCACGGTCAGCCTGACGGGGGAGCGGCAGTCCAACCCCGCGAAAGGCATTGCGGGCGGGGAGGACGGCGCCGTCGGGGCATTCATCCTCGATCCCGGCACCGACGCCGAGCGCAAGCTGCCTGCCGCCGTCAAGGAGATGCGGTTGCCGCAAGGCGCGTTGTTGCGGGTCGCGACACCGGGCGGCGGCGGATTCGGTCCGGCGCAGAAACGGGACGCCGACCGTGTGGCGCGCGATCTCAAGGAAGGCCGGATCACCCCGGCCATGGCGCGCAGCCTTTATCGCATTGAGTAGAGCGAGAGGAAATTCTACCTGCGCCGTCAGGAAGTTGACCCCCGTTGCCGTTCCGTTTCAGAATTTGGAAAGAGCGGAACGACACAGCCAGGGAGGCTCATATGCCCGGCATGGAAATTCGTCCGAGCGGTGGCGCCATTGGCGCCGAAATCATTGGCGTCGACGTATCGAAACCACTCGATGCCCCGACATTCTCCAAGATCGAAGCGGCGCTTGATCGTCACGCCGTCGTCGTCATTCGGGATCAAAGCCCCGGGCCTGCGGCTTTCGCCGCATTCTCACGGCGCTTCGGCGACCCGCAGGTCAACGTCCGTGCGGAAGTGACCGACGACGAACTGCCGGAGATCGGCTGGATCACCAATGTCACCCGGGATGGCAAGCCGCTGGGCTCGCACGATGCGGGCCGCTATTGGCATTCCGATCTCTGCTATCTCGAGATGCCGAGTAAGCTGACGTTGCTGCACGCGCTGGAAGTGCCGGAGCGTGATGGTGTCGTCTATGGCGATACGCAATTTGCCGGCATGGCGGCGGCTTACGACGCCCTGCCCGAGGCGACGAAGCGCCGGCTCCAGGGGCACAAGGCGGCGAACGGCTATCGATACATGTGGAACAAGAAGGCGCATGAGTTCGGCGTCCGCAGGGTGCTGAGCGAGAAGGAGCTGGAGCAATATCCCGCGGACGCGATTCACCCCGTGGTCCGCACGCACCCCGCGACGGGGCGGAAATGTCTTTATGTTTGCGAAGGGTACACGCACCGCATTCTCGGCATTCCGGAGGCGGAAAGCGCGGATTTGCTGCGGCAGCTCTTCAGCCATGCCGTCCGGCCGGAATTCATCTACCGCCACAAATGGCGCGCGGGAGACATTCTGATGTGGGATAACTGCGCGGTGCAACACAAGGCGACCTTCGACTACGCGCCGCCGCTGCGCCGGGTCATGCAGCGCTGTACGATCGAGGGCACGTCGCCCTATTGAAGGATGGCGGCCGCGATGGATATCGCGTCCCCGTCCGGCCGCGCGGTTGTCCGGGGACGGGATTCAATCTGAGCGGCTTTATCGCGAAACAGCGTCTTTCCGTCCCAAATCTTCCGAGTTCGCCGATTCGCCGGGCGGACAATCTGTATCAAAATTCCGCATATGATTAAAAATTATGCAATATCAAGCACACAAGTTCGATTTGCCTATTTTTCCGCCACACAGAGCCCCCTTTTTTTGCCGAAGATAAGGCGCTCTACCGTTAACGCATGTAAATCAATTGGTTAATGCCCCCGCTGCTGATCCGCCATCGTTGGCACGTCGATTGCTCCTCTCTACTTCGTGATCGAATCTTCCTTGGGAGCAAAATAAATGAGTGAACGTCTAATGTATGTGCGGCGCTTGCTGATCTGGGCCTCTGTGCTCGCGGTATTTTCGGTTCAGAACGCGTTCGGCGCGGATACGATCAAGGTCGGCATTCTTCATTCGCTGTCCGGCACGATGGCGATCAGCGAGACGACGCTGAAAGACGTAATGCTGATGCTGATCGACGAGCAGAACAAGAAGGGTGGACTGCTCGGCAAGAAGCTGGAGCCGGTCGTCGTCGACCCGGCGTCGAACTGGCCGCTGTTCGCCGAAAAGGCGCGCGAGCTGATCACCAAGGACAAGGTAGCCGTCGTGTTCGGGTGCTGGACTTCCGTCTCGCGCAAGTCGGTGCTGCCGGTCTTCAAGGAGCTCGACAGCATCCTGTTCTATCCGGTGCAGTACGAAGGTGAAGAGAGCGAGCGCAACGTGTTCTATACCGGCGCGGCGCCGAACCAGCAGGCGATCCCCGCGGTCGACTACCTGATGAGCAAGGACGGCGGCTCGGTGAAGCGTTGGGTGTTGGAAGGCACGGACTATGTCTATCCGCGCACCACGAACAAGATCCTCGAGGCCTATCTGAAGCAGAAAGGCGTCAAGGACTCCGACATCATGATCAACTACACGCCGTTCGGCTTCTCCGACTGGCAGACCGAAGTGACGAAGATCAAGGCGTTCGGCTCGGCCGGCAAGAAAACCGCGGTGGTCTCCACCATCAACGGTGACGCCAACGTTCCCTTCTATAAGGAGCTCGGCAACCAGGGCGTAAAGGCGACCGACATTCCGGTGGTGGCGTTCTCGGTGGGTGAAGAAGAGCTCGCCGGCCTCGACACCAAGCCGCTGGTCGGGCATCTCGCCGCCTGGAACTACTTCGAATCGATCAAGACCAAGGCGAACTCGAAGTTCATCAAGGAATGGCACACCTTCACCAAGAAGCCGAAGCGCACCACCAACGATCCGATGGAAGCGCACTATATCGGCTTCAACATGTGGGTGAAGGCGGTGCAGAAGGCGAAATCGACCAATGCGGACAAGGTCATCGCCGCCCTTCCCGGCATCGAGGTGCCGAACCTGACGGGTGGCATGTCGAAGATGCTTCCGAACCACCACATCACCAAGCCCGTCTACATCGGCGAAATCCGTGGCGACGGCCAGTTCGACGTGGTGTGGAAGACGAAGAAGCTGGTCCCGGGCGACGCCTGGTCCAACTATCTGCCGGGCTCGAAGGATCTGGTCTCCGACTGGGTCAAGCTCAAGTGCGGTAACTACAACACCGTCACCAAGAAATGCGGCGGTTCCTGATAGCCATCCGCTGACGTAACCGAGGGAGGCGGCGGTATGCGCCGCCTCCCAAGTGACAACGCTGATGCGGGGGATTTACTGAAATGCGCAGCCGCTACGATCGCATGGTGGCGCTCGTATTCCTTCTCGGCTTGCTGTTCGTCGGAGCCGGAGGCGCCCATGCCGGGCCCTACGAGGACGCGCTTGTCGGATTTACCGAAGGCTCGCTGAGCGATACCGGCGAGGCCATCGAAAAGGTCGTTGCCAGCGGCAATCCACTGGCCAAGCCTCTGCTCGAAGCGCTGAAAGACGCGCGGCTGATGTACAGCGCCGAGCAGAAGAAAGTCTTTATCCAGACCAAGGACGACAAGCTGCTCGATGCCGCGACCGGCAAGCCGATCGCCGGCAAGGCGCCGGATGACATCGACAACGTCATCGTCAACAACCGTCTGCGCAACGTCATCGACGCCGCGATCGGCACGCTGACGCTGATGTCGCCCGATCCCAACACCCGCTACGACGCGGCGCAGGCAGTGTTCAAGTCGCGCGACGAAGGCGTGCTGCCGAATCTCGACAAGGCCATTGCCAAGGAAACCGATTCGCGGGTGAAGGCCGCGCTGGCGCAGGCGCGCGCCGCCATCATCATCACGCAGGCGAGCTCGAAGCCGCAGGACAAGATCGCCGCCATCGCGGTCATCCGCGACCGCGGCGATCAGGATGCGCTCGGTCTGCTCGACGGCCTGCCTGCCGGCCAGCCGCCGGCGGTAATGAAGGCGGCCGCCGATGCCAAGGCGGAGATCCGGCATACGCTTGCGCTTTGGAATTCCGTGCAGAACGCCTGGTACGGGCTCTCGCTCGGCTCGGTGCTGCTGTTGGCCGCTATCGGCCTCGCCATCACCTTCGGCGTCATGGGCGTCATCAACATGGCCCATGGCGAGATGGTGATGATCGGCGCCTACGTCACCTTCGTGGTGCAGGAGATTATCCGCACCAGCTATCCCGGGCTGTTCGGCTATTCCTTGCTGATTGCGCTGCCGCTCGCCTTTATCGTCGCCGGCGCGGTCGGCATCGCCGTCGAGCGCAGCATCATCCGCTTCCTCTATGGTCGCCCACTGGAGACGCTGCTCGCCACCTGGGGGCTGTCGCTGATCCTGCAGCAGGTGGTGCGCAGCATTTTCGGGCCGACCAACAAGGAGGTCGGCAACCCGTCCTGGATGAGCGGCGCCTTCGATCTCGGCGGCATCACCATCACCTATAACCGGCTCTGGATCATCGTCTTCACACTGGTCGTGTTCGTCGCCCTGCTCGCCATGCTGCGGCTTGACGCGGCTCGGCCTCGAGATGCGTGCGGTTACCCAGAACCGCGCGATGGCGGCGGCCATGGGCATCCGCACTGCCCGCATCGATGCGCTGACCTTCGGGCTCGGCTCCGGTATCGCCGGCATTGCCGGCGTTGCGCTCTCGCAGATCGACAACGTCAGCCCCAATCTGGGCCAGGGCTATATCATCGACAGCTTCATGGTGGTGGTATTTGGCGGCGTCGGAAACCTGTGGGGCACGCTGGTCGCCGCCTTCTCCCTCGGCATCGCCAACAAGTTCCTCGAACCCTATGCCGGGGCGGTGCTCGGAAAGATCGCTATCTTGGTGTTCATCATCTTGTTCATACAGAAGCGCCCGCGCGGCTTGTTCGCGCTCAAGGGACGAGCGGTCGAATCATGAAGCCTTTTCCGCTTATCCGTATCCTCGATCGCGGCTCCGTCGTCTTCCTCGTGCTGATCGCGGCGTTCGCCGTGACGGTGCCGATCCTCAATCTCGCGGTGCCGGAAACGTCATCCGCGCATGTCTCCACTTATCTGGTGGCGCTGTTCGGCAAATATATCTGTTACGGGCTGCTCGCGCTCTCGATCGATCTGATCTGGGGCTACGCCGGCATCCTGTCGCTCGGCCACGGCGCCTTCTTCGCGCTCGGCGGCTACGCCATGGGCATGTATCTGATGCGCCAGATCGGCACACGCGGCGTCTACGCCAATCCGATCTTGCCCGACTTCATGGTGTTTCTGAACTGGCACGAGCTGCCGGTCTACTGGTACGGCTTCAACCACTTCGCCGTTGCCGCGGTGATGATCCTGCTGGTGCCGGGCGTGCTGGCTTTCGTGTTCGGCTGGTTCGCCTTCCGCTCCCGCGTCACTGGCGTCTACCTCTCGATCATCACCCAGGCGATGACCTTCGCCCTGATGCTCGGCTTCTTCCGCAACAATTTCGGCTTCGGCGGCAACAACGGCCTGACCGACTTCAAGGACATCCTCGGCTTCAACGTCCAGGCGGAGACGACGCGCAACGCCTTGTTCGTGATCTCCTGCATCGCGCTCGTGATCTGCTTTCTCCTCTGCCGTTACGTCGTCACGTCGAAGATTGGCAAGATCCTGATCGCGATACGCGACGCGGAATCGCGCACGCGCTTCCTCGGCTACCGGGTCGAATACTACAAGCTTTTCGTCTTCACGCTGTCGGCCTGCATGGCCGGGGTGGCGGGTGCGCTCTACGTGCCGCAGGTCGGCATCATCAATCCCGGCGAGTTCGCGCCGGCCAACTCGATCGAGGCGGTGATCTGGGTGGCGGTCGGCGGCCGCGGCACGCTTTACGGCGCCGTGCTCGGCGGCGTGCTGGTGAACCTCGCCAAGACGTATTTCACCGGCGCCGCGCCGGAGATCTGGCTCTACTTCCTGGGCGCGCTCTTCGTGCTCGTGACGCTTCTGCTGCCGAAAGGGGTTGTCGGGGCCGTGGCGAGCATCCGATCGATGCGGCGCGATGCCTTTCGGCCGAAGCGGCTGCTTGAATATTTCTTCCCCGGGAGGGTGTTATGAACGCGGCGCCGGCGCAAAGCACGGTGATCGGCGAGGCGGATCCGGGCACCCAGCCGATCCTCTATCTCGACGGCGTAAGCGTCAGCTTCGACGGGTTCAAGGCGCTCAACGAATTGAGCTTCTACGTCGATCCGGGTGAGCTTCGGGCGATTATCGGGCCGAACGGCGCCGGCAAGACGACGATGATGGACGTCATCACGGGCAAGACCCGTCCTGATACCGGCAAGGTCTTCTTCAAGGGCACGGTCGACCTCACGACGCTGGACGAGGCGGCGATCGCCAATCTCGGGATCGGCCGCAAGTTCCAGAAGCCGACGGTCTTCGAGAGCCACACGGTCTTCGAGAATCTGGAGCTTGCGCTCAAGACCGACCGCTCGGTACTGGCCTCCCTGCGCTTCCGGCTGAGCGGCGAGCAGAAGGACAAGATCGACGAAGTCCTGAAGACGACGGCCCTCACGGCGCAGTGCGACGCGCAGGCCGGCTCGCTGTCGCATGGCCAGAAGCAATGGCTCGAGATCGGCATGCTGCTGATCCAGGATCCCGGACCTGCTGCTGGTCGACGAGCCCGCCGCCGGCATGACCGATGCCGAGACGGCGCAAACCGCGGTGCTGCTGAAAGAGATCGCGCAAACCCATTCGCTCGTCGTCGTCGAGCACGATATGGAATTCGTGCGCGCGCTGGAAAGCAAGGTGACCGTGCTGCATGAAGGCTCGGTCCTGGCCGAAGGGTCGCTGGAGACGGTGCAGCAGGACGAGCGCGTCATCGAAGTCTATCTGGGGCGGTAGCGATGCTGACGGTGCGCGATATCGATCTCTACTACGGCGCCAGCCAGGCGCTCCGGAAGGTCTCCTTCTCCGCGCTTAAGGGGGCGGTGACCTGCGTGCTTGGCCGCAACGGCGTCGGCAAGACGAGCCTGCTCAGGGCGATCGTCGGCCAGCAGCCGATCGCGCGGGGAACGATCGAGTGGGAAGATGCTCCGATCTCGAACCTGCCGACGCATGCGCGGACCCGGCGCGGCATCGCCTATGTGCCGCAGGGACGCGAGATATTTCCGCTGCTGACCGTTGCCGAAAACCTGAAGACCGGGTTCGCGCCGCTGCCGCGCGCGCAGCGCAGCATCCCCGACGAGATCTTCGACCTGTTCCCGGTGCTGCGCGACATGATGGGACGGCGCGGCGGCGATCTGTCCGGCGGACAGCAGCAGCAGCTCGCCATCGCGCGGGCCTTGGTGACCCGGCCGCGGCTGCTCATCCTCGACGAGCCGACGGAAGGCATCCAGCCGTCGATCATCAAGGACATCGAGCGGGTGATCGCGCTCTTGCGCGATCGCGGCGAGATGGCGATTCTGCTGGTCGAGCAGTATTTCGAATTCGCGCGTGACCTTGCCGACAGCTTCGCGGTAATGGAGCGGGGCGAGATCGTCCTTTCCGGACGCCGTGACGAAATGGTTGAAAAGGATGTACGGCGTTATCTCACCGTCTGACCGGCTTACGGCGCCGCCGCCCTTTGCGGGCGTGCATGGCGTCGCCCGCGTCGGCTATGTGACGGACGGGGGCGTCAGCCGGCTTTCCATCCTCGATCAGCAGAGCCCGCTCCGCGTGCTTTTCCCGCAACCGGCCGCCGGCGATCCGCCGGTCGCGGCGCTGGTCACGACATCGGGCGGGCTGGTCGGCGGCGACCGCCTCGACGTCGCAGTCTCGGTCGGTGAGAACGCGGCGCTGATGGCGATCGGCCAGGCGGCGGAAAAGGTCTACCGCTCGCTTGGCAGCGACTGCCTGGTCGATATCGCGCTCGATGTCGCCGACGGCGGATGGCTCGAATGGCTGCCACAGGAAACGATCCTGTTCGAAGGCGCCCGGCTCCGCCGCAGCACGGCGCTTGCGGTCGCCGGCGCCGGCCGCGCGCTGGCGGGCGAGATGCTCGTCTTCGGCCGGGTGGCCCGGGGGGAGACGATCAGCTACGGCCTGATCCGCGATGCCTGGACGGTGCGCCGCGACGGCCGACTGGTTTGGGCCGATGCGCTGCACATGGACGGCGACGACATCGCCAACAGCTTGGAGAGGGGCGCCGGCTTTGCCGGCGCGCGGGCCTACGCGACGGCGATCTATGCAGGTCCGGACGCCGGAGCGCATCTCGACCTGGCGCGCGAGGCCGCTGCGGCGGAGGGCGTACGGTCGGGGGCGACTTTGTGTGGTGCCGTCCTGGTGACGCGCTGGCTCGGCGCCGACCCGGCCGCGGTCCGCCGCGCCTTCGGCGATTTCTGGATGCGGTTTCGCGCGGCGGCGGGCCAACTGCCACCCCGGCTGCCGAGGCTGTGGCATGTCTGATGCGAGGGAGAGGAAACGGTGAATCTGACACCGCGTGAGAAGGACAAGTTGCTCGTGGCCATGGCCGCGATCGTCGCGCGCAGCCGCAAGGACCGCGGCGTTCGGCTCAACTATCCGGAGGCGGTGGCGCTGATCACCGATTACGTCGTCGAGGGCGCGCGCGACGGGCGCAGCGTCGCCGAGCTGATGCGCGACGGCGCGACCGTGCTGAGCCGGGACGACGTCATGGAAGGCGTTCCGGAGATGCTGCACGAGATCCAGGTGGAGGCGACCTTTCCCGACGGCACGAAGCTGGTCACCGTGCACGAGCCCATTCGCGCGGGGGGCGGCCGATGATCCCGGGTGAAATCTTCTGCAAGGATGGCACGCTGACGCTCAACGAGGGCCGCGCGACGTTGACCCTCACCGTGCGCAACACGGGCGACCGGCCGGTCCAGGTGGGGTCGCATTATCACTTCTACGAGACGAACACGGCGCTCGATTTCGATCGCGAGAAAGCGCGCGGCTGCCGCCTCGACATTCCGGCCGGCACGGCGGTGCGCTTCGAGCCGGGCCAGAGCCGGGAAGTGCAGCTCGTCCGCTACGCCGGCCTGCGCACGGTTTACGGCTTCAACGCGCGCGTCAACGGCGCCTTGGGGGATTGAGGGAATGGCATTCGAGATCGACCGCCGCGCCTATGCCGCGATGTTCGGCCCCACGACCGGAGACCGCGTGCGCCTCGCCGACACCGACCTCGTCATCGAGGTGGAAGCGGACCGCACGATCTATGGCGAGGAGGTGAAGTTCGGCGGCGGCAAGGTCATCCGCGACGGCATGGGGCAGTCGCAGGTCAGCCGCGCCGAGGGCGCCGTCGACACGGTCATCACCAACGCGCTGATCCTCGACTATTGGGGCATCGTCAAGGCCGATATCGGCATCAAGGACGGCAAGATTGCGGCCATCGGCAAGGCCGGCAATCCCGACGTGCAGCCCGGCGTCGACATCGTCATCGGCCCCGGCACCGAGGCGATCGCGGGCGAGGGTCGCATCGTCACGGCGGGCGGGCTCGACGTGCATATCCATTTCATCTGCCCGCAGCAGACCGAGGACGCACTGATGAGCGGCGTCACCACCATGATGGGCGGCGGTACGGGCCCGGCGGAAGGCACCAACGCCACGACCTGCACGCCGGGCCCCTGGCATCTCGGCCGCATGCTGCAGGCGGCCGAGGGCATTCCCGTCAACCTCGGCTTCTTCGGCAAGGGCAATGCGACGCTGCCCGTCCCGTTGCGCGAACAAGTCGAGGCCGGCGCCTGCGGGCTCAAGCTGCACGAGGACTGGGGCACCACGCCCGCCGCGATCGACACCTGCCTGTCGGTCGCGGACGAGACGGACATCGCGGTCACGATTCACACCGATACGCTGAACGAGTCCGGCTTCGTCGAGAACACGATCGCCGCGTTCAAGGGGCGGAACATCCATGCCTTCCATACCGAAGGGGCGGGCGGCGGGCATGCGCCTGACATCATCAAGGTGTGCGGCGAGGCGAACGTGCTGCCGTCCTCGACCAACCCGACGCGGCCTTTCACCGTCAACACGGTGGACGAGCATCTCGACATGCTGATGGTCTGCCATCATCTCGATGCCAACATTCCGGAAGACGTGGCCTTTGCCGAAAGCCGCATCCGGCGCGAGACGATCGCCGCCGAGGACGTGCTGCACGACATCGGCGCCTTCAGCATGATCGCCTCCGACAGCCAGGCGATGGGGCGGGTCGGCGAAGTGCTGATCCGCACCTGGCAGACGGCGCACAAGATGAAGGTGCAACGCGGCCGTCTGCCCGAGGAGACCGGCGACAACGACAACTTCCGCGTCAAGCGCTACATCGCGAAATACACGATCAACCCGGCGCTGGCGCACGGTATCGCCGACTATGTCGGCTCGATCGAGGTGGGCAAGTTCGCCGACCTTGTGCTGTGGAAGCCGATGTTCTTCGGCGTGAAGCCGGATCTCGTGCTGAAATGCGGCAGCATCGCCGCCGCCGCGATGGGCGATCCCAACGCCTCGATCCCGACGCCGCAGCCGGTGCATTACCGGCCGATGTTCGCAGGTTACGGCCGCTCGCTGCAGCAGAGTCGGATCAGCTTCGTCTCTGGTGCGGCGCACGACGCCGGCATCGCCGACCGGCTCGGCCTGGCGAGTACGGTATTGCCGGTGCGCGGCATCCGCAGCGTCGGCAAGAAGCAGATGATCCACAACAACGCGACGCCGAAGATGGAGGTCGATCCGGAAACCTACGAGGTGCGCGCCGACGGCGTGCTGCTCACCTGCGAGCCGGCGGCGGTGCTGCCGATGGCGCAGCGATATTTCCTGTTCTGACCGTGATGAAACGCGCGACACAGGTGGAGCATCAGGGTCATTGGCCGGGCGACCGCGCGGTCGGGCGAGTGACGCTGGCCTATGACGACCGGCACCGCCGGCGGCTGCGGCTTAGAACCGAAGGCGGTCTCGACTTCCTGCTCGACCTCGACCGGGCGGCGCTGCTGCGGGATGGGGACGGGCTGCGGCTCGAGGACGGCGGCTGGATCGCGGTCGCCGCCGCGCCGGAGGATGTGATCGACGTGCGGGGCGAGACGCCGCGCGCGACGGCGCGGCTTGCCTGGCATCTCGGCAACCGCCATCTGCCGGTGCAGATCCTGGACGATGGCGCCATCCGCTTCCGCTACGACCATGTGATCGAAGAGATGGTGATCGGGCTCGGCGGGCGGACGGCGCGGCAGTCGGCGCCCTTTACCCCGGAAGGCGGCGCCTATGCGGGCGAGTCCGGCGGCCATCATGCGCATGGGCACGGCCACCATCATCACCACGCTCATGACCACGACCATGGGCACCATCATCACGAACATGGCCATGAGCATGACTGAGGGGATTTCCGCGACAGGCGTCTATCGGCTGGCGGTCTGGCTGTCGCCGTCCTTTCCGGTCGGCGCGTATACCTATTCGTCGGGGATCGAGTACGCGGTCGAGGCGGGGCTCGTGGCCGATGCCGGGGACCTGTTCGCCTGGGTCGCGTCGATGCTGCGGGCCGGGCCGGGCCGAATCGACGCCGATTTCTTCCGCGACGCCTATACCGCGATGCGCGACGGCGACGAGGCGGATCTCGCGACGGTCGCCGAGATGGCCGACGCCATGCGCGGGACGCGGGAGCTCGCGCTCGAAAGCACGGCGCAGGGCGAGGCCTTCCTGTCGGCTGTCCGCGCGGCCTGGCCGGAACCGCGCCTCGATGCCTTCGCCGCGCAACTGGCGGCGCTCGAGCGAAAGCCGGCCTATGCGGTCGCCGTCGGCGCCACCGCGGCCGTGCATGCGGTGCCGATCCGGGAAGCCTTGACCGCGTTCCTTCATGCGGTCGCGGCCAACCTGGTGTCGGCCGGCCTGCGGCTGATCCCGCTCGGCCAGACCGACGGGCAGCGCGTCACGGCGCGGCTGGAGCCGGTCGTGGTTCGCGCGGCGGAAACCGCGCTCGGGCGCGCCCGCCGGCGATATCGGCGCAGCCGCGCCGATGGTCGATTGGACGTCGATGCAGCATGAAACCCAGTACACGAGGTTGTTCAGATCATGACCAGCAACACGCACGGACCGTTGCGCGTCGGCATCGGCGGGCCGGTCGGCTCGGGCAAGACCGCGCTGACCAACTCGCTCTGCAAGACCATGCGCAAGGTCTACGACGTGGCGGCGATCACCAACGACATCTACACCAAGGAAGATGCGGAGTTTCTGACCCGCAGCGGCGCGCTGTCGCCGGAGCGCATCCTCGGCGTCGAGACCGGCGGCTGTCCGCACACCGCCATCCGCGAGGATGCCTCGATGAACCTCGCCGCGGTCGCCGAGATGAACAACCGCTTTCCCGAACTCGAGATCATCTTCATCGAGTCCGGCGGCGACAATCTCGCGGCGACCTTCTCGCCCGAGCTGGCCGACATCACGCTCTACGTCATCGACGTCTCCGCGGGCGACAAGATTCCCCGCAAGGGCGGCCCGGGGATCACGCGCTCGGACCTGCTGGTGATCAACAAGATCGACCTGGCGCCCTTCGTCGGCGCCGATCTCGGCGTCATGGACCGCGATGCCAAGCGGATGCGGGGCGACCGTCCCTTCGTCTTCACCAATCTCAAGAAAGGCGACGGTCTTTCGACCATCGTCGATTTCATCATCGAAACCGGCGGGTTGCCGGCGCGCGACGCCGCAGATACCGCCGCCTGACAGGGAGCGTCGACAATGAATCGATTTCTGCGCGTAACCATGATGAGCGTCCCGGCGCTCCTGATCGCCGGCGCCGCCGAAGCGCATATCATCGGGCTGCATCAGCCGATGACCCTTGCGGCCGGCCTTGCTCATCCCTTCCTGGGGCCGGACCATCTCATCGCCATGCTGGGCGCCGGTGTCTATGCCGGCAGGCGTGACGGTGGCGCTTCCTGGCGGACGCTGCTCGTCGTCCTGGCGGCGGTCGGCGTCGGCATGCTCGTCGGCGTGGGCGGCGTGCTCCATAACGTGCTGGCGCTCGGCATGGCCGCATCCGGCTTGCTGGTCGGGCTGGCGCTGCTGCTCGAGTGGCGTTTCGGCGCGCCCTGGCTGATGGTCGCTGCGGTCGTGTTCGGTCTGATTCACGGTCATATGCATGGCGCCGCAATGACGCCGGTGGAAGGGATGGGCGCCTATGCCGCCGGCCTCCTGGCATCGACAGGGCTGCTGCTCGCCGCCGGCGCCGTCTGCGGCGCGGCCGGCCGGGCCTACCCCTCGGTCGGCGAGACCGCCATCCGGACCTTCGGGGCGGCGGTCAGCGTCCTGACCCTTTTCCTTGCGGTGACCTGAGGCGGCGAACGCGCCCGGCCGGATTTTCTCCTTAATGGGTGCATGGCTCCGCCGCCTGACGGCTTTCGGCGGCGGCGGCCAATTGCTATAGGAACGGCACGCGGGCCGCGGCCGACGCTGCGGGCAAATCGCGGCCTGAGCAGAGCATCGGGGAAATGAAAATTACGAAGGTTAACGAGGAGGAATCAAGTGAGCATCGATGCACCGCTTTGTGCGGCCCCCGACCCTAATCCGCGTAAGCCAAAGCTTGTCGCGCCGGAAGGAACCTGCGACACGCACGCCCATGTCTTCGGACCGCAGAGCCGATATGCCTACTCGCCGGCGCGCGGCTATACGCCACCCGATGCGCCTTACGAGGCCTATCGGCATCTGCATGCGGTGCTCGGCGTGACGCGGGGCGTGCTGACACAGCCGAGCGTCTACGGGACCGACAATACGGCGATGCTCGATGCGGTCGCGAAAGACCCGGTCAATCTGCGGGCGGTCGCCGCCGTCGGGGCCGATGTCAGCGATGCGGAGCTGCGACGGCTGAACGATGCGGGCGCGCGCGGCATCCGCGTCAACCTGGTGGACAAGGGCGGCATGCCCTTCGCGTCATTCGCCGAGGTGGAAAGCTTTGCCAAGCGCATCGTCCCGATGGGCTGGCATATCGAGTATCTCGTGCATGTGCATGACTTCCCGGACCTCGAGGTGCTCGGCCGGCTGCCGGCGGACAGCGTGGTCGGCCATTTCGGCTACATGCACGTGTCGAACGGCGTCGACCATCCGGGCTTCAGGGCCTTCCTGCGTCTGTTCGAGAAGGGCCGCGTGTGGGTCAAGATGACCGCGCCTTACCGCATCACCGCGCGGCAGACGCTGCCCTATGACGACGTGGAGCCGGTTGCGAAGGCGCTGCGCGAGACCCGGCCCGACCGCTTGCTCTGGGGCACGGACTGGCCGCATCCGATCTGCCCGAAGCCGATGCCGAACGACGGCGGGATGTTCGAGCACTTTGCCGAATGGCTGCCGAGCGACTCCATGCGGCGGCAGGTGATGGCGGAGAACCCGAAAGCGCTCTATGGCTTCGACTAGGGAGGCGGCCTTCTAGTCGAGGCCGATCTTCTTCCGCAAGTCGACGACGACCTGCTCGCGCGTGCGCTTCATCCAGGGACGGCGATTGCCGATCGCCTCGTTCTGGATTTCCGGGTAGATGCGGAGCCGGATGAAGACGGGGCCGGTCTCCTTGAGGATCTTCGGCAACTTCTCCTTGAAGTCCCCGATCTCGGAAATCTCGTAGACGCGCTCGTAGCCGGCGCCCTTGGCGATCGTGACGTAGTCGACATTCTCGGCGTTCGGCACGGGCTGGCCGCCGGTCGTCGCGTAGACGCCGTTGTCCAGGATGAAGTGATAGAGATTGGCCGGCTTCTGCTCGGCGATCGTGACCAGCATGCCGAGGCTCATCAGGATGTCGCCTTCAGAGTCGAACAGCACGACTTTGCGCTTCGGCTGGGCCAGCGCGACGCCAAGTCCGAAGCCCGCATGGCCGCCCATGGCGGGGTCGCCGAGGGGCAGGTCGAACGGGCCGTCGTTCATCGGCACCCAGTTGCGGCCGCCGCGGCCGGGGATGACGATCGAATCGCCACGGTGCTGCTTGAAGAATTCGAGGAGTTCAGCGGTGTGCATCATGGCCGGATCATTTCTTTGATGGATTGAAGCCGTGGAATTCGTCGGCGACCAGGATGACCACCGGGCCGTTCCGCTTTTTCGCCTCTTCAAAGGCGATGTCGATGCGTTCCGCGTCCCGGTCGCTTTCGACGACGTAGTATTGCAGGTCGAACGCGTTCAGGAAGCGCTCCGTGTAGGTCGCCGCCGTGTCCTTGTTGACGCCGTGGCGGGTATAGCCGCGATAGCCGACCATCAGCACGACCGGGATGTTGAGCCCCTTGAGCCAGCCACGGATTGAATCGCCGGATTCCATCATGCCCGTGTTCTGGATCAGGATGATCGGCTTGCGGCCGCCGGCATGAAGCCCCGCGGCGATCGAGCAGGCATGCCCTTCGCGGCTCACGCCCACGAGCCGCAGGTCGGGGTCCGACTTCATCAGGAGGTAGAGCCAGTTCGTCTCGCTGTCGGGCAACCAGACCACGTCGGTTACCCCGTTCTTTTTCATCTCCTGGTGCACAGTTTCTGGGCTGAGCACATTCGGCGATGCGTCGCTCATCGATTTTCCCCATTGAGAAGAGGGTGGGCGGATGTTTGGACCGGGCTTGAAGCGCCTTGCGGCGCGGCGGTCCGGCGTCAGTTGTGGCCCATACGTTCGACCGGTCGTGCCGTGCTGTCAAGACGGAGGAGGAGGCGATGCCGACGGACGATCCCACGGTAGTAATTGGTCATAAATGCTGCCGCAAATAGGTCAAGGCTTTCACAGATGCATCATATTAGCGTATGCTCAACGAAAGCCTCAACTGAAGGCTATGCGTAACGACCGGTAAACGGTCGAAAAGAAAAAGAAAACGAGAAAACAGGACAGGGAGGAACACGGCCATGATGCGGGCATTGCATCTATTTTTGGCGGCGGGTTCATTAATCGGACTGTTGTTCAGCGGCCCCGCTTTCGCACAGAAGAGCGGCGGCATCCTCAGGATCTATCACCGCGATACACCGCCCAGCGGTTCGATCCTCGAAGAGGCGACCAACTCGACCTTGTCGCCCTATATGGGCGTCTTCAACAACCTGGTCATGTACGACCAGCACAAGCCCACCAACAGCATGGACACGATCATTCCGGATCTCGCGATGTCGTGGTCCTGGAATGCCGACAAGACGCAGCTCAGCTTTAAGCTGCGCAGCGGCGTGAAATGGCATGACGGCAAGCCGTTCACGGCAAAGGACGTCCAGTGCACCTTCGATCTGCTGCAGGACAAGGGCAAGCAGCACCTCCGCAAGAACCCCCGCAAGTCGTGGTTCTGGAATCTGGATAAGGTCACGGTCGACAGCGAAGGTCAGGCAACCTTCCATCTGAAGCATCCGCAGCCGGCCTTTATCGCCCTGCTGGCGTCGGGCTATACGCCGATCTATCCATGCCACGTGCCGCCCGCAACGATGCGGACGCATCCGATCGGCACCGGACCGTTCAAATTCGTCGAGCTCAAGCAGAACGAGCACATCACCTTCGTCAAGAATAAGGACTACTGGAAGAAGGGTCGGCCCTATCTCGACGGGATCGAATGGACGATCATCAAGAGTCGCTCGACCCGGACGCTGGCCTTCATCGCCGGCAAGTTCGACATGACCTTCAATGCGGATATCACCGTTCCGCTGCTGAAGGACATCAAGGCGCAGGCGCCCAAGGCGGTCTGCGAGCTGCGGGCGACGAATGTCAGCACCAACCTGATCGTCAACCGCGACAAGCCGCCCTTCGACAACGCGAAGATTCGCCAGGCGATGGCGCTGACCATCGACCGCAAGGCGTTCAACGACATCCTGGGCGAGGGGACCGGGGTCATTGGCGGCGCGATGCTGCCGCCGCCGGACGGAGTCTGGGGTATGCCGCCCGATTTTCTGAAGACGGTCAGCGGCTATTCGCCCGACGTCGAGGCGAACCGCGCGAAGGCCCGAAAAATCATGGAAGGCCTGGGCTATGGCCCGAACCATCACCTCAAGGTCAAGGTCTCGACGCGCAATATCGCAACCTATCGCGATCCGGCCGTCATCCTGATCGACCATCTGAAGAAGATCTATATCGACGCCGAGCTGGAGACGATCGAGACCAGCAACTGGCACGCGAAGGTCGCGCGCAAGGACTATACGGTCGGGCTCAATCGGACCGGCCTCGGCGTGGACGATCCGGATGCGCAGTTCTTTGAGAACTATGCCTGCGGATCGCAGCGCAACTACACCGGCTACTGCAACAAGGACCTCCAGAAGCTGTTCTACAAGGAAGCGGAGATGACCGATCAGGCCGCGCGCAAGAAGCTGGTCTGGGAGATCGATAAGCAGCTGCAGGAAGACGGGGCGCGGCCAATCATAATTCACGATAAGGAAGCGACCTGCTGGCAGCCTTATGTCCACGGCTTCACGATGATGACGAACAGCCTCTACAACGGCTGGCGTATGGAAGACGTATCGCTCGATAAGTAGCTACGCCCCGGGGATCGGCGCCGGCGACCGATGATCGCCGGCGCTGCCCGGCGCGTAGGGGCGCGATCGTCACGCGTGTCGACCCGAAATACGGGAGCACGACCAAGCGCGAGGAAGGTGGACGTTGTCAACTTACCTGGTAAGGCGTTTCTTTCTGTTGGTCCTGACACTGTTCGGCGTGTCGGTGATCATTTTCGTCATGCTTCGGCTGGTTCCCGGCAATATCGCGGATATCCTTTTCGATTCCGCGGGTTACGTGGACCCGGCCGCAAAAGCGCGGCTCGAAGCCGAACTCGGCCTGAATCTCCCGATCCCGGTGCAGTACGCGCATTGGATTAGCGGCCTGTTCCACGGCGACCTCGGCAAGTCCTACGTCTCCGAAATGCCGGCGATCGACGAGCTCGCGCCGCGGATTCCCATCACCGCGGAGCTTGCCGGTCTGTCACTCTTTTTCGCGATCCTGTTCGGCGTGCCGCTCGGGGTCATCAGCGCCGTCAAGCAGAACAGTCTCGTCGATTACATTCTGCGTGTGGTCAGTCTGAGCGGGCTGTCGCTGCCGTCCTTCTGGCTGGGATTACTGATCCTGATGGCGTTCGTCCGCTATTTCGACGTTATCCCGATCTATACCGACCCGCCGGCCACCATATGGGACGCGCTCCTGCTCTACAGCGTGCCGGCCGCCGCTGTTGGTTTCCGAAGCTCGGCGCTGATCATGCGGTTGACGCGGTCGTCCATGCTCGAGGTCATGCGGCAGGATTACATCCGGACCGCACGCTCGAAGGGAGCGTCGGAAAATGCGATCAACTACCATCACGCGCTGAAGAACGCGGTCCTGCCGGTCGTCACGGTCATCGGCATCGAGGCCGCTTTTCTCATCGGCGGCCTCGTCGTAACCGAGACCGTCTTCAACATTCCGGGCGTGGCGCATTTCCTCGTTCAAGGGATCCTGATGCGCGATTACCCGATCGTGCAGAACCTGGTGATGCTGATCGCCCTCGTCGTCGTCGTGGTGAATTTTCTCGTCGATATGACCTATGCGGCGTTGGATCCACGGATCAAATATTCGAATTAAGGAGCTCAAGCAGTGACCGATATCGACCATAAGGCCGAACTGGCACGGGCGGGCGCCTTTGTCGAAGGCTGGTGGGGTTCGCTCCTCTTCTTCATGCGACGGTATCCGCTGGGAACGGCCGGCGCCGCCATCATGGCGGTGTTCGTCTTCTCGGCGCTTTTTGCAAACGTCATTTCGCCGCACGATCCCCTGCTCACCAACGCGTCGTCGTCGCTGGAGGCGCCCGACGGCACCTATTGGCTTGGCGCGGACAATATGGGGCGCGATGTGCTGAGCCGAATTATCTACGGCGCGCGCATCTCGCTCATCGTCTCGGTCTCGTCGACCTTGCTCGGCGGCATGATCGGCGTTTTCCTCGGCTTGATGTCCGGCTACCTTCTCGGCTGGTTTGACCTGATAACCCAACGCATCATCGACATCATGCAGGCGCTGCCGCTGCTGGTCATGGCGCTGGTGATGGCGGCGTCGCTCGGGCCGTCGATCCAGAATACGGTCATCGCCATCGCCATTCCGCTGGTGCCGCGCGCGGCGCGCGTCGTCCGCGCCAGCACGCTGTCGCTGCGCGAGATGCCGTTTATCGAGGCGGCGCGCGCGGGCGGCATGGGCGAGTATCGCATTGCTTTCCGCCATATCCTGCCGAACACGCTCGCGCCGCTGATCGTTCTGTTCACCGCGCAGCTTGGCTCGGCAATCCTCGTGGAGGCGTCACTCTCCTTCCTCGGCCTCGGCGTGCCGGAGCCCTATCCGTCATGGGGCCGGATGCTGTCGGAGTCGGCGGCCGACTTCGTCCGCACCGCGCCCTGGCTCGTAATCTACCCGGGAATCGCGATCAGCCTGGCCGTCTTCGGGACGAATCTGCTTGGCGATGCGTTGCGCGACCTCCTCGATCCCCGGGAGCGAAGCTGAGGCGCTGACAAATGTTTCCAGTGAAAACACACATCGAATAGCGGGCAATCGCATGGCTGAATTCGCAATCAATAAGATAGAAAAAGCCGAGGAACGCGTGGGAACAGCTTCCGATCCGGTCGAGACGGTGTTGGAGGTGGAAGGCCTCAGCACTTACTTCTTCACCCGCGGCGGGGTCGTCAAGGCGGTCGACGACGTGTCCTTCACGCTTGTGAAGGGCGAGACGCTCGGTATCGTCGGCGAGTCAGGCTGCGGCAAGAGCATGACCGCGCTTTCCATCATGCGCCTCGTGCCCACGCCGCCCGGCAGGATCGTCGCGGGCTCAGTTCGCCTCAACGGCGTCGATCTGCTCGAGCTGGACGAGTCGGAAATGCGCGATCTTCGCGGCAACGAGGTCTCGATGATCTTCCAGGAGCCGATGACGTCGCTAAACCCCGTCCTGACCATCGGCTATCAGATCGGCGAATCCCTTCGGCTGCACCAAGGCATGACGAAGTCCCAGGCCATGGACCGTGCGGTGGATATGCTGCGTCTCGTGCGCATCCCGGAACCGGCGCAGCGCGCGAGGGAATATCCGCATCAGCTTTCCGGCGGCATGCGCCAGCGGGCTATGATCGCCATGGCGCTCGCCTGCAATCCGAAGGTGCTGATCGCCGACGAGCCGACGACGGCGCTCGATGTCACGATCCAGGCGCAGATCCTCGACCTGATCATCGATCTTAAGGAGCAGCTCGGCACGGCGGTCATCCTGATCACGCACGATCTCGGCGTCATCGCCGAAACGGCGCAGCGGGTGATCGTCATGTATGCCGGCCGCAAGGTGGAGGAATGCGACGTGGACGGGCTCTTCGCCGAGCCGCTGCATCCCTATACGAACGGCCTTCTCGCCTCGGTGCCGCGGCTCGCCATCATGAGCGGCGAGAAGGATCCGGAGCGCCTGACGGAAATTCCCGGTATCGTGCCGGCGCTGAACGACCTGCCGGCGGGCTGCGTCTTTGCGCCGCGTTGCCCCTTCGCCGACGCGCAATGCCACGCGGCTTATCCGCCCTACGACCAAAAACGCCCGGGGCATTGGGCGGCATGCTGGCATTCGGACCGGCTTTACGGAGGCAAGCATGGCTGAGCTGCGGATGGACGTACGGCGGCCACGCGAAGAGGCGCCGCGCAGCAACGTGCCGGTGCTCGAGGTTACCGGCTTGAAGAAGCACTTTCCGGTCAAGAAGGGGCTGCTGTCGCGAACCGCAGGCTATGTCTATGCGGTCGATGGCGTCAGCTTCGAGATCGGCGAAGGCGAGACCCTCGGGCTCGTCGGGGAAAGCGGCTGCGGCAAGTCGACGGTGGGCCGGACCGTGCTGCGCCTGATCGAGCCGACCGACGGCTCCATCAAGGTCAGCGGCACCGACGTGACCAAGCTCGGAAAAAGCGAGATGCGCCCATACCGGCGCGAGATGCAGATCATCTTCCAGGATCCGTTCTCCTCGCTGAACCCGCGCATGTCGGCGGGCGATATCGTCGGCGAGCTGCTGCAAGTGCATCGGATCGCCGAAGGCAAGGAGAAGGAAGACCGGGTCGCCGCGCTGTTCGAGCGGGTCGGCCTGCGCCGTGCGCAAATGAAGGCGTTTCCGCATGAGTTCTCCGGCGGTCAGCGGCAGCGCATCGGCATCGCGCGCGCCTTGGCGCTGAACCCGAAGCTGATCATCGGCGACGAGCCAGTGTCCGCGCTCGACGTGTCCATTCAGGCGCAGGTCATTAACCTGCTCAAGGACCTGCAGAAGGAATTCAAGCTTTCCTATCTCTTCATCGCCCATGACCTTGCGGTGGTCGAGCATATCAGCCATCGCATCGCGGTGATGTATCTCGGCAAGATCGTCGAATACGCCGACAAGAAGACGCTGTTCACCAATCCGCAGCATCCTTACACCGAAGGACTCCTGGCTGCGGTGCCGATCCCGAACCCGCGGATCAAGCGCGAAAAGCGCATCCTTCAGGGCGACGTGCCAAGCCCGGTCAATCCGCCTTCGGGCTGCCACTTCCACACCCGTTGCCCCTACGCGAAGGAACGCTGCATGGTGGAAGAGCCGAAGCTGAGACAGCTCGCGCCCGGCCATTCGGTCGCCTGCCACCTGCGCTAGATACGAGGGGTGCGGCGGGGGCGTTTCCGGGCGATGGAACCGGGTCCTGCCTTCTGTTGTTGACGCTTTAGTCATGAGGCGGGAGACCGCTTAACGAACGAGGTATAGCCACGCCTGCCGTATCGAAGGCGCAGCAAAGGGCCGCCGGCGTCGCGCTCGCCGCCAAGCGAGGCAAGATAAAGCCGTCGAAGCTAACCGGCGCCGCGCGGGAAATGTATGAGACGATGACCGAAGACGCAGTTGGAGGATTACGCCGCGACGTCGCTCCAGGGGTTGCCGGCAAAGAAGGAGCACTGACTGCCGCCGAAAGGCGACGGCGGCAGGCGCTCAGAACACCGAGATCTCCGTCTCCTTGCAGGTGATGAATTCGAGCAGCGCCGGCGTGCCGTTGCGCGTCTGCGCGATGCCGCGCTTGATCGCGGGAATGATCTCGCCGGGCTCGGTCACCCGCTCGCCGTAGCCGCCGAAGGCGCGCGCCATCGCGGCGTAGTCGCCGGAGATGTCGGTGCTGCGGTACTTCTCGGTCGAGACCGGCATGACCTTCAGCTCGATCGCCATCGAGAAGTTGTTGAGCAGGATCGAGAGGATCGGGAATGCGCTCGCGCACCGCGGTCTCGAAGTCCATGCCGGTGAAGCCGATCGCGGCGTCGCCCCAGACGTTGATGCAGAGCTTGTCCGGGATGCGCGAGCTTGGCGCCCATGGCGAGGCCGAGGCCGTAGCCGAGCTGCGTGGTCTTGCCCCAGCCGATGTAGCTGAGCGGCGCGATCGCGCCTGCCAGAACGGGCGAGAGCTGGTCGCGCGGGCTGCCGGCGTCGTGGGTGATGATCGTGTTGGCGAGGTCGACCGTGTTGCGCGAGGTCGCGGATCACGCGATAGGGCGAGAGCGGCGCCTCGTCGGAGGTCAGCTTCGGCTGCCACTGCGCGAGCCACGGCATCCGCACGGTCTGCGATCTCGGCGGCGACCGCGCCGCGGTCGCGCGCCTGTGCTTCGAGCCGGTCGCTCGACCGCCTCGTTGCAGCGCCTCCAGCGTCAGCCTGGCATCGCCGATCAGGGCGTCAGCCGCGACGACGTCCTTGTTGAGGTCGATCGGGTCGAGGGTCGCATGGATGATCGTCTTGCCGGCCGGCATGTCGACGCCGAAGTTGGTCTCGGTGAAGCTGCAGCCGATGCCGAAGATCAGGTCGGCGTTCTGGAGGAAGTGATGCACGGCGCTCGGGATCGACCGGCCGCCCGAGCCGAGCGCCAGCTGGTGGTTCTCGGGGAACGCGCTCTTGCCGCCGAGGCTCGTGGTGACCGGCGCGGCGAGCAGCTCGGCGAGCCGCTTCAGCTCGGCCCAGGCTTGCGCGTAGTGGACGCCCTGGCCGGCGTAGATCACGGGCCGCTTCGCGTCGACCAGGCGGCTGCGACGCGGTCGACGTCGCGCGGGTCCGGGCCGTAGCGGACGGACTTGGTCGGCGTGTAGTCGAGCTCGCCCGGCAACTCCTGCATCAACACGTCGACCGGCACCTCGATCATCGCCGGGCCGCCCCGGCCGTTCCTCAGCCGCGTGAAGGCGCGGCGCAGGGCGTGCGGCACCTCGGCGGCGCTGATCAGCGGCTCGACCGACTTGGTCACGTGCTGGAAGTTGAGCGTCGAATTGAAGTTCGGATGGACATGCGCGATTCCGCGCGGCATAGCCCATCGGCAGGACCAGGATCGGCACGGACTCGCCGTAGGCCTGGGCGACGCCGCCGAAGGCGTTCTCGGCGCCGGGCCCGTGCTGCATGGCGAACACGCCGAGCTTCTCGCCGCTGGTCAGGCGCGAGATGGCGTCGGCCATGTGCAGCCCGATCCGCTCCTGGCGGCACGATGATCGTGCGGATGTCGGCCCGCGCGGCGTCCTCGAGGATGTGGTTGACCGGATAGCCGAAGAATGATGTCGACGCCTTCGCGCTTGAGGATCTCGGCGATCGCTTCGACGGCTTTCATGATGGCTCTCCTCCCGAACAGTCGGCTGTTATCTTTGACCCATAGGGTCGCACGAAAGGGCTTCGCGATCCACTGGCGCGGGAAATGGCCCGGTGCCGGTGCAACGCGTTTGGTCGGCCGGATGCTGCATGCTACGGTCGCAGAAGCATCAACGAGAAAAGAGGCCGTGATGGGCGCCACCGATAAGAAGCTGCTCCCCACTTCGCTGGTCGGGTCCTATTCGCAGCCGGATTGGCTGATCGACAAAGCGATGCTGGTGAAGAGCCGGGTGCCGCGGGTACGAATCCGCGAGCTCTGGCGCGTCGCGCCGGAATGGCTGGAGGAGGCGCAGAACGACGCGACCCTGCTGGCGATTCGCGATCAGGAACGAGCCGGGCTCGACATCATCACCGACGGCGAGATGCGGCGCGAAAGCTATTCCAACCGCTTCGCCACGGCGCTCGACGGCATCGACCTCGACAATCCCGGCGTCGTGAAAAGCCGCAGCGGCAAGGAGAGCATCGTGCCGCGCGTGGTCGGCAAGATCCGGCGGCGGCACGCGGTCGAAGCCGAAGACGTGCGATTCCTGCGCGCCAATACCGACAGACGGATCAAGATGACGGTGCCGGGTCCCTTCACCATGACGCAGCAGGCGCTCGACGACTTCTATAAGGACGAGGCCGCCCTGTCGCTCGACTATGCCGCCGCCGTGAACGCGGAGATCAAGGACCTGTTCGCCGCCGGCGCCGACATCGTGCAGATCGACGAGCCCTACATGCAGGCGGCGCCCGACAAGGCGCGCGCCTATGGCCTCGCGGCGCTCAACAAGGCGCTCGACAGCGTGACGGGGACGACGGCGGTGCATATCTGCTTCGGCTATGCCGCGATGGTCAAGGACAAGCCGGCCGGCTATTCCTTCCTGCCGGAGCTCTCCGGCTGCCCCGCAGAGATGATCTCGATCGAGACGGCGCAGCCGTCGCTCGACTGCGCGGTGCTGGAAAAGCTGCCCGAGAAGAAAATCATGCTGGGCGTGATCGACCTGTCGACGAACGAGGTCGAGACGCCGGCGCAGGTCGCCGCGCGCATCCGCCGTGCGCTGCCGCACTGCCCGGCGGAACGGATCATCGTGGCGCCCGACTGCGGGATGAAATACCTGCCGCGCGATGTCGCCTACGGCAAGATGAAGGCGATGGCGGACGGCGCCGCGATCGTGCGCGCGGAGCTGAGCTGATCAAGTGAAATCCCTCTCTGTCCCTGTGGGGCGGAGAGGGTCGGGGAGAGGTGGGGGTTGGCACCCGGCGAATCGGATGCTGCGACGGCCCTACCTCATCCGTCCCGCCGGCGGAGAAGGAATTTGGTCTCACCCCGTCTTGCGCAGCGCTGCCTTATCGTCGAGCCGGTATTCGGTGACCGTGCGGTTGGCATAGGGCGCGGGCACCGCCTGCAGCACGCCTTCCGCCGCGTCCATGACGATCATCGCTGCCGTAACCGTTACGGGGCCGCTGGCCATGGAGCGCGGCGGCCGGCAAACGGAATAGGGTGTGCCGTAGTCGTCGAACAGCGCGTCGCGCAGATCGTCGAGCGTCAGCGCGCCGTGCTTTTTCGCCAGCAGCTTGCGGACGCGGCCATCGCGATACAGCGAGTCCGGGGATATCGCATGATATGTGTCGCGCAGCTTCACCTGCGCCGCCGAATGGGTGAAGTGATTGGCGTGCGTGATCAGGCCGTTTTCCGGGTAGACGCAGAACAGCTCGTCCGGCGCGCATTCAAAGTTGATCGCCTCGCCGGCCGCGTCGCTCACCATCATGTTGCTGGAGCAGGAGCGCGGCACGGCCGCCAGCACATGGATGGCGAGCGCGAAATGGGAGGCTTCCAGGATGCGGCGCCGGATCAGCGGCAGCGGCACGCCCTGCTGCTTGTAATCACGGTCGCAGGCGAGGAAGTTGCCCGTGACGGCGATGCCGGCAGCGTTCAAGCCGCTGCGGGCGAGTCCGCCGCCTCCGTGAAAGTGAGCACGTCCGGGCCGTCCTCGCGCCGGATGCGCAGCACGACGCCGGTATGGACGCATTCCTCGCGCCAGTCCCAGTTCTGGCCGTGCAGCAGTCGCCCGTCGCGCGCGGCTTCCGGCAAAATGATGGCGCCGGTGCATCCGTCGTCCGCCGCGGCCTCGGCCGCTTTCTTCGCGCCGAACATCATTTCGGTCCGTGCGTTGACGATTACGATGCCTTCGACGTCGACGCCCGCGCCCTCCGCGATGCCACGCATCTCCTCGAGATAGGCCGGCGAAAACCTCTGGACTACCGGCACATAGCCCGCCGCCAGTTCTTTCGCTCTTGGCCAATCGACGCCCGCGGTTTCGAGCTGCCGCACGTAATAGTCGACGCTGCGGCCGATGCGTTCGGCAGCCTGCTGGCCATATTGGCGGCCGCGCTCGCGCGGCGGGCCGCTCATCTCGACGAGGGGAAAGGGTGCGATCGTCATCGGTACTCTCTCAAAGTCGCCTATTTCCGTTTCTTTTCCGTCAGCGGCGCATAGATGTGAACGCCCGGGCTTTTCGGCAGCTTGGCCGTGTCCGCTTTGGAGACGACGGCGAGGCCGCGGCGCGCCACCGACGCATCGAGCGCGACCGCGTTACGGTATTGACTCACCGCGCTCCAGTCGAGGCCCTCGAGCCAGGTCACGGCAATGCCCGGCGGTGGGGTCGCGCCGTCGTCGATGACGAGCAGCATCTCGTCCTTTCGCACGTCCGGGGATTCCGCGATGCCGTCGAACAGACGCCGGCTCCAGTTGGTTACCAAGGCCGGATCCCAGTCACCGAAGCGGCCGCCGCCGCCCGCCTTGTAGGTCGGCGTCGTGAATACGTCGGCGGATTTGACGCTGTGGATAGCCAGGTACGCCGACTTCCTGGGGGTAACGGCCTTGAAGCGTTGGGTCGCTACGAAGCCGGGATTGGCCAGCAGCTCGTCGAGCTTCTCGCCGCTGTACCAGTGGTTCCAGGCGTCTTCCTGGGCCGGGTCGGCAAAATCGCATTCTACCATGTACAGCATCGCTACCTTCCGATCGGGCGCAGTTTCTCCGGGTCTCTTCTCCTTTCCTATCCGAAATGCCGCCCTGTTGTCACATGAGCTGATATTCGGGGCGCGGATCTCAGGCGAAGGCGGGCATGACCTCATCGGCGAAGGCCTGCATGAGGCCCGGCGTCACATAGGCGCTCGACAGCAGGATATAGCCGACGCCGCCGTCGCGCAGATGTTGGATCATCTCGATGATCTCGTCCGGCGTGCCGATCAGCGTGCCGTTTTCCGCCGCCTGGCGGAGGTTGGGATCGGACGCCATGCTCGACACGTAGCGGCGGTCGGCCGTCGTCGCGAGCCGGTTCATGCGGTCGAGTGACGCCATGCGCCGGCCGAGCGCCTGCTCACGCTCTTCCTCGTTGCGGATGATGGTGATGCCGCGGGCGACGCCGACATTCATCGGGTCGAAGCGGCGTCCGGCAGCTTCCACCGCCTCGCGGTAGACGCGCAGCCGCTCGAGCGTCAGCTCGAAGGTGGCGAACTGGTCGAGCAGCAGCGAATAGCCGTCCTCCGCGGCCTTGCGGATCGAGTCGGGCCGGCCGGCGGCGAGCCACATCGGCGGGTGCGGCCGCTGTATCGGCGGCGGCTCGACGATGATGTCCTCGAAATGCCAGCGCGTGCTGTGATGGGAGAAGCGCTCGTCGGCGGTGAGCGCCTTCTTGATCAGGCCGATCGATTCCTCGAAGCGCTCGGTCGCTTCCTCCAACGGAATGCAGAAGCGCTGGAACTCGTTCGGCCGGTATCCCTTGCCGACGCCGAAATCGAGGCGGCCGTTCGACAGAACGTCCACCGTCGCCGCCTGCTCGGCGAGCAGCACGGGGTTGTGCCACGGGACCACGACCACGGCCGTGCCGAGCCGGATCTTGCTGGTCCGCGCGGCGAGATAGGTCAGCAGGTTGAGCGAGGCGGAAATCTGCGCGCTGCCGGTGAAGTGATGCTCGACCAGGAAGATACTGTGGAACCCCAGCCGCTCCGCCTCGACGACGCCGTCGATCAGCTGCCGATAGCCGTGGCTGTCGTCGGATTGGGAAAATTGCAGCCGCTCGCCGGCGCCCGCGGTTTCGGCCCCGGCACCGTGTCCTCCCACTTTGGCGGTCGCACCGCCAAATAGACCGAACTTCATGCGTCGCTCCCTATGGGTTGCATTGGTGCCGGCACCTGTACCAATTCTAATAGTACGCTATCAGGCGGCAGGGCGAAGGCAAAATTTGCGGCGGCGTTCGGCTCCTAGGGTAGACAGGGGGACGCGCGTGTTCCAACCTGCCGCCTCCGCCGAATGAGGACAATCGAATGAGGTTCAGCCTGACCTTGCGGCCGGCGACCGGGGACCCGGTTTCGGCCAAGGATATCGCCCGTTTCGCCGAGCTTGCCGAAAGCCTCGGCTATTACGCGGTCTACATCACCGACCATTTCTACATCTCCAGCCCGAACCTGCATTCGGTCGGCGCCGCGGCGGTGGTCGCGGGCGCGACCGAGACGATCAAGATCGGTTTCGCCGCCTATCAGGCGCCGCTGCGCCATCCGATCGTCGCCGCCAAGGAGCTCGCGTCGCTCGACATCCTGAGCGGCGGTCGGTTCATCGCCGGATTGGCCGCCGGCTCATTCGAGCCGGAGTTCGCGGCTCTCGGGATACCCTTCAAGCAGCGGGGCGCGATGCTGGAAGAGTCGGTCCAGGCGATCAAGGCGCTGTGGACCGGCGATCACGTGACCTTCAAAGGACAGTTCTGGTCCTTCGAGAATGTGACGATCAACCCCAAGCCGATCCAGAAGCCGCATCCGCCTATCTGGATCGCGACCTGGACCGCAGTGCCGCGCGCGGCGCGCCGGGTCGCGGCCCATGCCGATGGCTGGCAGGCGTCCGGTCTGCATACCGATGCCGACGCGGTTCCCTTGGGCGTCGCGCAAATCGAGAAGGCGTGCGCGGAAATCGGCCGAGATCCGGCTGCGATCGGCAGGGCCTATGTGAATACGATCGTCCAGTTCGGCGCGACGTCGGAGAAGGCCTGGGAAGACTTGACGCGCGAATCCAAAGCCAAGCGGGAAAAGCATCTCTGTTTGCTCGGCGACGCTGCTGCGATTATCCGCCGCATCGAAATTCTGCGCGCGCATGGCATGCAGGAAATATCCTTCCAGCTTGCGCCCTGGTCGTTCGACACGATTCGCAGGATCGCCGGCGAGGTCATGCCGCATTTCAAATAACGGTGCTTGGGTAGTTCCAGAACTCGGTTGAGGCGACTATCCTGTGCATGCGGCTGCCCGCCGTTTGCCGTCCATGCCGGAAAGTTGGAGCCCGTTCATGATTCACCATCCGCCGACCCTTGCGTCCGCCATGACGCCCTTTCCCTATTCGATCGCGCTCGACGCGCCGTTGGACGATGCCGGCCGGCTGATGAAGGAGCATGGCATTCATCATCTGCCGGTGACCGAAAACCACGACGTGGTTGGAATCATCACGCAGCGGGACATGGTCGCGGCGCTTGCCCGGCGAAAGGCGCGCGGGCGCAGCACCAAGATGGCGGTGAGCGACATATACGTTCCGGAGGTCTATCTCGTCGACCTCAATGAGCCGATCAAGGATGTCCTGAGGGCCATGGCGGAGCGACATATCGGATCGGCCGTGGTGACGCGGCAGGGCCGGCTCGCCGGCGTTTTCACGTTCGTCGACGTCTGCCGCTGCTTTGCCGATTTCATCGAGGGCGTCTTTCCCGACCCGGGCGACGACCGCGCCGCCTGATCGCCGGCGCTGCTACTCCTTGGCCGGAACGACGTGCCGGTCGACGTAGCCGTCGCGCTTGAGCTTGCTCGGATCGGATCCCGGACGGTCCGACGGCCGGGCAAACTGCATGATAAGCACGTCGGCGCCGTCGGGACCTGCCTGCAGCAGCGGCGCCGGCTCGCCGGCCTCGACCCGCATCAGCGAGTTGCCGGTCATTTCCTTGCCGTCCTGAAGCAGCGTTCCGGCGCAGACGAGGATGTACTGTCCGCCGCCGACCGAGACGGGCGCCTGGGCCTGTGCGTTGCCGCCCATGCGAATGCCGACCGCATCGACGCCGTCGGGCTGGGCCTCCATCAACGGCTCCTGCGCGACCTCGCCATCCTTCATCTGGCGCTTGCCGACCTCGAAGACGCCGGCGATGTTGCGGCCCGCCCGGCACGCCATCAGGTGCTTCGAGCCGGGCATGACGAAATGGCCGCCGCTCGCGACGTTGCGGAGGGTGAAGAAGGAGATGCCGTCATCCCGGGCGACGATCGGCCCATAGGGCGTGTAGGCGTCGGCATATTGGAAGGTGACGGGCTTGACCTCTTTCTTGCCGATCCGGCCATCGCCCTTGACCACGACCTGGAACTGGTCGACGTCGTGAAAATGCGGGTTGATGCGGGCGCCGGCATAAGGGCGCTCCACGAGGAAGGCCTGCGGGCTGTTGTCGACCGTGCCCGGCGAGCCGATGTAGTCACGCCGCCGGCCGGTGCCGTCCTTGCGAACGATTTCCTTAACCCTCGCCTCTAGATTGGCAACAGCCTGCATCGCTTCATCCTCCATTCAGCCGGGAAATGGGCCGGGTGGTACGCGCCCAGGTTCGATTCTACCCGAGAAACCGATTCGGGTCAAAGCGGCCGCATCCGCTCGGGCTTGGCTGGCCCCGGTTCTCACGCAAGGCCGTCCTGGCAGGAGGCCTCGGCGGCCGGCCAGCTCGACGTGCCGCACGAAGCTCCCATAGGCGCCCGGCATATGGGTCGTCGGCACGATTCATGCCTTCGCGTTCTTTTCTCGGCGCTTCGGTCCGCGCCGGATCAGCGGCCGCCTTCAAAGCTAGGGAAACGGCGCCCGGTTTCCGCGCACCCGGGATCGGTGCGACAATGGTCGCCGGACCGGACGGAGCGATGGAGCCATGCGCGAAACCGAAACAGCCATTGAAGTCGTGCCGAGCGGCGCAGCCCTCGGCGCCGACATCCTGGGCGTTGATCTGTCGGGTGCGCTCGACGCCGACCGCTTCCGGGCGATCGATGCCGCGTTCAACGCGCACTCCGTGATCTGCGTCCGGGACCAGCATCTGACGGAGCCGCAGCTGATCGACTTTGCCCGCCGGTTCGGGGAGGTGGAGATCATCTTCCTGACCCATTACGCCCATCCGGCGTATCCCGAGATCATGCTGGTCTCGAACATCGTGGAAGACGGGCGCAATATCGGCCACGTGGATGCTGGCCGCGTCTGGCACACCGATATGTCCTACACCGCGACGCCGCCCCGGGCGACGCTGCTCTACGCCATCGACGTGCCGCAGGAGGACGGGCGGGTCCTGGGCGACACGCTGTTCGCGAGCGCGGTCGCCGCCTATGACGATCTTCCCGATGCGATGAAGGAACGGCTCGCGGGCCTTCGCGCCATCCATCGCGTGTCCGGCCGGCGCAAGAAGACCGGCACCGGCAAGGAAGACAATCCCTTGCGCGACCAGCAGCCGGACGTGATCCATCCCGTCGTCCGCACGCACCCGGTCACCGGCCGCAAGGCGATCTATGTCAGCGAGGGCGAATGCGTCGGCATCGTCGGCATGGACGACGCGGAAGCGCTGCCGCTGCTGGCCGACCTGGCGCGGCGTGTCATCCGTCCCGCGTACCGCTACCGGCATCGCTGGCGCAAGGGCGATGTGCTGATCTGGGACAACGCGGCGGTCCAGCATATCGCGCTCCGCGACTACGAATGGCCGCGCCACCGGCGGCTCATGCACCGGATCACGGTCGGCGGGTCGGCGACCTTCTAGACGGCCGCGTGCGCCGGCTTGCCGCGGACTGTCCGGAGCCGTCATAAGGGGCGGAGAGACTTCCCACGACGGACGGATATCGATTCATGACCCAGGAAAAGGAGCAGCCCCTGACGGGGCTTCGCGTGATCGACGCGGCGACGGTGATCGCCGGGCCGACGCTCGGCATGCTGCTCGGCGACTTCGGCGCCGACGTCATCAAGGTCGAGCATCCGCAGCGGCGACGTGCTGCGCCAGACCGGCTATCAGAAGGACGGCGTCGGCCTGTGGTTCAAGATGGCGAACCGCAACAAGCGCTGCGTGACGCTCAATCTCAGCAAGCCGAAGGGCCAGGCGCTGTTCAAGAAGCTGGTCAAGACGGCGGACGTGGTGATCGAGAATTTCCGCACCGGCACGATGGAGAAGTGGGGCCTCGGCTGGGAGGATCTCAAGGCGGTCAATCCGCGCCTCGTCATGGTACGCGTCACCGGCTTCGGGCAGACGGGCCCCTACCGGACCCGGCCGGGCTTCGGCACCATCGCGGAAGCGTTCAGCGGCTTCGCGTCGATCACCGGCGAGCCGGACGGCCCGCCGACCCTGCCCAATTTCGGGCTGGCCGACGGCATTGCCGCCGCCTACGGCACCTTCGCCACGATGTTCGCGCTCTATCACCGCGACGCCAAGGGCAGCGGCAAGGGACAGTATGTCGATCTCAGCATCTACGAGCCGATCTTCCAGGTGCTCGGGCCGCAGCCGTTGCAATACGACCAGCTCGGCGTGGTGCAGGAGCGCTGGGGCAACCGGTCGAAGAACAACGCCCCGCGCAATACGTACAAGACCAAGGACGGCCACTGGGTCGCGCTGTCGACCAATTCGCCCGCGATCGTGACGCGGGTGCTGACGCTTTGCGGCGGCAAAGCGGCGGCGGAAGACCCGCGCTTTCAGACGCCGCAAAGCCGGGTCCAGCATATCGAGGAGGTCGACGGCATCGTCGGCAAATGGATCGGGGAGCGCACGCTCGACGTCGTGCTCGATGAGTTCGAAAAGGCGGAGGCGGCGATCGGCCCGGCCTACACCATCGCGCAGATTTTCGAGGACCCGCAGTACCAGGCGCGGAACGACATCGTCGAGGTCGCGGACGAGGACCTGGGTCCGGTGCGGATGGCGAACGCGTTTCCTTACCTGTCCGAAACGCCCGGCAAGGTTCGCCACGCCGGCCCGCGCAAGGGTCAGCACAATGACGAGATTCTGTCCGGTGAGCTGGGCTTGAGCGAGGACGAGCTCGCGAAGCTCCGCGACGAGGGCGTGATTTAGAAAGTCTGCCTGAGGCCCATCACGCCCCAACACCCGTCATTCGCCGACTTGATCGGCGAATCCATGGCACGCGGGCCGATTTCAAATCAAGGCATCGCCGTGGAGGGCGCCGCCGCTCATTCGGAAGGCTCGTCTTCTCCCGGCCCATGACCCGCGCGTCGCAACGCCGTGCCGTGGACCGCCCGGTCAAGCCGGGCGGTGACGGAAAATGATTAGTCGAACAACAAAACCGGCAATATCGGCGTGACTTACGTCGCCGCGTACTTACCCGTCAGCTGCGGCGTGTGGCGGCCTTCGGCACCCGACTGGTGATGCTCGAGGCGGGTCGTCCGGGCCCAGGTGCGCTTGAGGTCGTCGCGTATGTTGAAATGCAGGCGGCCGAGGCCGTCCACCTCCAACTCGACCTTGTCGCCGTCCATGAAGGAGCTCAGGCCGCGGTGGTTGGTGCCGGTTGCCAGGATATCGCCCGGCGCCAGCGGATGGATCGAAGAGACCCACTCGATGCAGCGCGCGATGTCGTGCGCCATGTCGTCGGTGTTGAAGCTCTGCTTGAGCGCACCGTTGACCCAGAGCCGGATCTGCAGTTTCTGCGGGTTCGGGATCTCGTCGGCGGTCACCAGATAGGGCCCGATCGGCGCGAAGGTGTCGCGCGACTTCATCTGGAAGAAGGTGTTGTTGGACGGCGGCAGGCCGCGCGCCGAGCCGTCGATGAAGTTGATATAGCCGAAGACGTATTTCATCGCGTCCTTGGCGCTGACGTTCTTGGCATGGCGTCCGATGACGACGGCGATCTCGGCCTCGCCCTCGAAGATCGTCGCCGGCACGTCCGGCAGGATCATGGTGTCGCCGTTGCCGATGACCGTGCTCGACGCCTTGTGGAAGGCGTTGATCGGCGCCGGCTTCTCCAGCGTGCCGTCTTCCATGTAGTTGACGGCCATGCAGTCGATGTTGCCGGGCTTCGGCAGCGGCGGGCGGATGCGGACCTTCGAGAGCGGAATGCCTTTCCCGTCCGCGACGGCCTTTTCCAGCCGCTTGCGGTAGTCGGAAAAATGCTCGATCAGCCCGTTGATCAGGTCGTGCGGCCCGGTATGCGGGATGTCCTGCACGACCGACGAAACGTCGACCACGGCGTCGCCCTTGACCACGCCCAGCTTGAAGTCATCGAAATACATCAGCTTCATGGTGTCCTCCCTTTGTGCCTTATTGACGCCTGAATCCCCACCGGACGCAAGGCCCTGGTGCGGCGCGCGGCGGCGTCTTCCGGTGGCGTGAGAGCGGCCCGTGTCAGCCGCCGTAGAACACCTTCTCGCCCAGGTCCTTCATCTCGAGGATGGCCGCGTCGGGCCGGCCTTCCGGCTGCTTCGCCACATGCGCGTGGATCACCTCGCCGATCACGATGTGATGATCGCCGCGCTCGACGATCTCGGCGACCCGGCACTCGACGCAGGCATGCGCGTCCGTGAGAACCGGCGCGCCGGTCTCGCCGGCGCGAACCGGCTGGCCGCTGATCTTGTCGCCCTCGATCTGCGCCGGCTTGAAGAAGGTGAAGGCGACGCCCTGCTGTCCCTTGCCCAGCATGTTGAGCACGAAATGGCCCGAGTCCTTCAGCGCGGCGTAAGCGCCGGAATCGGCTTTCACGGCGGCCGCCACCAGCGGCGGGGCGAAGGAGGTCTGCGTCACCCAATTCACCGTCGCGGTGCCGATGGTGCCGTCACCCGCCTTCGCCGTGAGAACATAAATCCCGTAGGGGATCATGCGGAGCGCCGTCTTCTTGCTGGTCTCGTCCATGTCATCCCTGCCCGTTCGGTTATGGGGCCGCGCCCCGACGCGCGGCCCCGCTTGCATGCCTATCGTAGGCCAGAACGGGAGAGGACGAAAATAGCGGCGGATACGGCCTGAGCCGGGTCAGTCGCCGTATCGGCCCATGTCGAAGAGCAGGAGCTCCGTGTCCGATGCCGCCGTGACATCGACTTGGTCGACGCCCTCGATCGCGATGCCGTCGCCGGCCTCCGTGTCCGTGCCGTTGACGGTGACCTGCCCGCGCGCGACCTGGAGCCAGACTTTCCGCTCCGGCTTCGTCTCGTGCCGGACGGTCTCACCCTTGGCCAGGAGCGACGCATAGAGATCGACATCCTGGTGGATCGTGATTGACCCGTCCCGCCCGTCGCGCGAGCCGATCAGGCGCAGCGTGTTGCGGCGCTTTCGCCTCGGAAAAGTTCTTCTGCTCGTAGCCGGGCGTCAGGCCCAGCCGCTCGGGGATGACCCAGATCTGCAGGAAATGGACCGGGTCCACGGTCGATGCGTTGAACTCGCTGTGACGGATGCCGGTTCCGGCCGACATGCGCTGGACGTCGCCCGGCCGGATGACGGAGCCCGTGCCGGTGCTGTCCTGATGCTCGAGCGCACCGTCGATCACGTAGGTGATGATCTCCATGTCGCGGTGCCCGTGCGTCGGGAAGCCGGCCTTCTGCCGCACGCGGTCCTCGTTGATGACCCGCAGCGGCCCGAAGCCCATATGCGCCGGGTCGTAATAGTCGCCGAAGGAAAAGCTGTGGCGGCTGTCGAGCCAGCCGAACTCGGCCGCGCCGCGGTCGTCCGCGCGTCTTACGGTAAGCATTGTCCCATTCTCCTTGTTTCAGGGGCGGCCTTGCCGCCGCGTCTGCCGGATATTTGGGTCGTTTAAAAGTCAGTACAATTCCCGTATTATGGGAATGACTATCCACAATTTGGGGACAATGATCGGTTGGACAAGCTCGAGGCGATGCGGGTCTTCACGCAGGTCGTGACGCATGGCGGCTTTACGGCCGCGGCCCGGGAGATCGGCCTGTCGCGTTCCGCGGTCAGCAAGCATGTGATGGACCTCGAGGCGGCGCTCGGCGTGCAGCTGCTGCGCCGGACCACGCGCCAGACCAGCGCGACCGACGCCGGGCTCGCCTATTTCGAGCGATGCAGGGCGATCCTGGCTGAGATCGAGGAAGCCGAGCAGGCGATTTCCGACACCCAGGACGCGCCGCGCGGGTCGCTTCGCGTCAACGCGCCGATGTCCTTCGGGACGCTCCATCTCGGAAATGCCATCGCGACTTTCATGCGGCGCTACCGGGAGGTGCAGGTCCAACTCGTCCTCAACGATCGCTTCGTCGATCCCATCGCCGAGGGCTTCGACCTCACGATCCGGATCGCCGAGCTCGAGGACAGCAGCCTGATCGCGCGCCGCCTCATGCCGGCGCGCCGGATGCTCTGCGCCTCGCCCGCCTATTTGCGGGAGCGCGGCGAACCGCAGGCGCCCGGCGACCTGCGGCGTCACGACTGCCTGCACTACGGCTATCTGGCGACCGGCGCGCAATGGAAGCTGACCGGGCCGGGCGGCGATCATTGGGTGCCGGTCAAGGCGGTGCTCTGCGCCAACAACGCGGAAGTACTGCGGGACGCCGCGCTCGGCGATCTCGGTATCGCGCTGCTGCCGACCTTCGTCGCCGAGGCGGCCTTGCAGGACGGGCGCCTGGCGACCGTGCTGACGGCGTTCGAGCCGCCGCCGATCGGCGTTTACGCGCTCTATCCGCCCGGCCGCTATCTCTCGGCAAAGGTCCGGGCGTTCGTCGATTTTCTCGTTACCCGCTTTTCCGGCGCCGGCTAGCGGCTGCCGCCGTTCGCCGTTTTGCCGTCACGGATGGCGCGCCAGACCGCCTCTGACGTCGCTGGCATCGGCACGTGGCGGACGCCATAGACCGACAGGGCATCGACGATGGCGTTGGCGACCGCGGGCAGCGCGCCGACATTGCCGGCCTCGCCCGCGCCCTTGACGCCGAGTGGGTTGGTCTTGGTCGGCACCGGGTTGCTGTGCACCTCGATGAAGCTCAGGTCGTCGGCCCGCGGCATGCAGTAGTCCATGAAGGAGCCGGTGACGAGCTGGCCGGACTCGTCGAAGTGGATGTCCTCCATCAGCACCTGACCGAGGCCCATCGCGATGCCGCCGTGGATCTGTCCCTTGAGCAGCAGTGGGTTGATGACCGTGCCGACGTCGTCGACGACGCTGTAGCGGACGACGGCGACCTTGCCGGTCTCCTCGTCGATCTCGACCTCGCAGATATGCGCGCCGTTCGGATAGTTGTTGACGTGCGCCGTGAAGCTCGCGGTCGCCGCGAGGCCGGTCTCCTCGCCGTCCGGCAGGTTCTTCGGCTCGTGCGATGCTTTGCCGATCTCCTTCAGCGTCAGCGTGCGGTTGCTCGCCTTGCAGCTGAAGAGGCCGTCCTCGAATTCGACATCCTCGGGGTCGGACTCCAGCATCTTCGCGGCGATGCGGGTCGCCTTGGCGACGATCTTCTCCGCCGCCATCTTCATCGCCGTGCCGCCGATGGTCGCCGAGCGCGAACCGAAGCTGCCGCGCCCGTCCGGCACTTTGTCGCTGTCGCCCTGGATGTAGCGCATCTCTGCCGGGTCGAGGCCGAGCCAGGCCGCGGCGAGCTGCTTGTACATCGTCTCGTGCCCCTGGCCCTGGTTGAGCGAGCCGGAGCCGATGGTCACCGTGCCGCTGCGGTCGAACTTGATCTCGACGCCTTCGTTGCCCTCCGACCCCGCGCGCTCGATCGTGTTGGAAATGCCGATGCCGCGCAGCTTGCCGCGCTGCCGCGCCTCGGCGCGCCGCTTTTCGAACGCGCCGTAGTCGGCGAGGTCGAGCGCCATGTCCATGCACTTTTCGAACTCACCGCAGTCGTAGTTGAAGTTGAGCGCGGTCTGGAACGGCATCGCCTGCGGCGGGATCGTGTTGCGCCGGCGTAGCTCCGCCGGATCGATGCCCAGCTCGTCGGCGGCGATATCGACCAGCCGCTCGATGATGAAGGCGGCTTCCGGCCGCCCGTTGCCGCGGTAGGCGCGCATCGGGTTGGTGTTGGTGTAGACCGTCGTGACCTCTACGTGGATCGCGGGCGTCGTGTATACGCCCGCAAGCGTCCCGAGGTTCTTGATGCCCGAGTTCTCGCCGCCCTGCTGAACATAGGCGCCGATGTTGACGGTGTTTTTGACCCGCATGCCAAGGAACCGGCCGCCGCGGTCGAGCGCGAGCGAGGCCTCCGACACGCAGTCGCGGGCGTGGCCATCGCTGAGCAGCGCCTCGGAGCGCGTGCTGGTCCATTTTACGGGACGGCCGATCATTTTCGATGCGAGCAGGCAAAGCGGCATCTCGTTGTAGATCGCGGATTTCATGCCGAAGCCGCCGCCGACGTCGCCTGCAACGACATGGACGCGGCTCTCCGTCGCGCCGATCATCTCCGCCAGGTTCGAGCGGTAGGGCTGCAGCCCCTGCAAGGTTGTGTAAAGCGTGTACTGGTCGGCCGCCGCATCGTAATGGCCGACGCAGCCGCGCGGCTCCATGCTGTTGGCGCTCACGCGGTTGATGACGAATTTCTCGCTGACGACGTGGTGTGCTTTCTCGAAGGCAGCATCGGTCGCGGCCTTGTCGCCCTCGTTGTAGACGTAGCAGACGTTGCCCGGATTGTCTTGCCAGACGGTTGGCGCGCCCGGCGCGAGCGCGGCCTCGGTGCCGGTGACCGACGGTAGCGCCTCGTAGTCGATTTCGATCAGCTCGGCCGCGTCCATCGCCTGGTTGCGCGTCTCGGCGACGACGAAGGCCACATAATCCCCGACCCGCTTCACGTGGTCCTGCACCAGCGCTGGGTAAGGCGGCACGTACATGGGCGATCCGTCGCGCTTGTTCAGCCCCCTGCCGCGCGGCAGGTCCGGCCCGAAGCCCGAGGCGAACCATTCCTTGCCGGTCAGAACGGCGAGCACGCCCGGCGCCGCCCCGGCCGCGCGCGTGTCGATCGAACGGATACGGGCATGTGCGTGCGGCGAACGCAGCACGAAGCCATAGGCCATGTTGGGCAGCGCGACGTCGTCGACATAGCGCCCGCCGCCGCGCAAGAGGCGCGGGTCCTCGAAGCGGGATACCGATTGTCCTATGGAATAGTCGCCCATGGCATGCCTCCTGTCTCGCCGGTCTTGACGCCGATCACTGGGATCATCTTGGCGGGTGGATGGGAAAGACGCAAAGGCTTCCGTCAGGCCAACGACGGCCTTACGGGAATGTCGTTCTGACCCCGCTGGCCGGCGGCACGTCGGAGACGTTCAGCGCCATCGCCATCATGTTGTAAAAGCCGCAGATCCCGATCAGCTCGACCACGCCTTCCTCGCCGAGCGCCGCCTTGGCGGCGGCGAATTGCGCGTCGGTGACGGCGCGGTCGCGGTGCAGCGCGCGACAGAAGTCGTAGACGGCCATCTCGTCGGGCGACAGGTCGTCCGGCCGCTCGTTCGCCAGGATACAGGCGATCGCTTGATCCGGAATGCCGGCCTTCGCCGCCGTCTTGCTGTGGTGGTCCCATTCATACTGGCATTGCCAGTGCCGCGCCGTCACCAGGATGGCGATCGACACGAACTTGACGGGCAGCGCCCGCTTGAAGCGGATGTACTCGCCGAGCTCCTGCAGGCGGGAGGCCAGCTCCGGGCAGCGCAGCCAGGTGGGGAAGGGGCCGCCGACGGCGCCGCGTGGGCCGGCGATGATCGCGTCCGCCACCTTCTGCTGCTCCGGGGTCCATTGTTCGGGCGTAAGCGGGGCGAAGCGCGGCATCAGGATCCTCCAGAACGTTGTTACGGTTTGCCGGCGATACCCTGCTGGTAAGTCGAGGGCACCAGGTCCTTCACCGAGCTCGCGCGCTTGGACAGCCAATAGGACTGCGGCGGCGGCACGCTGGCGAAGTCCTTGTCGACGCCGAGCTTCTGCGCGGCGTCCATCGGCCAGTTCGGGTTATAGAGGATCTCGCGGGCGAGCGCGATCAGGTCGGCGCGGCCTTCCTGCAGGATCGCCTCCGCCTGGTCGGCGTGGACGATCAGCCCGACGGCCATGCTCATGACGCCCGCTTCCTTGCGCAGCCGCTCCGCATACGGTACCTGATAGCCATAGGTTACCGGCCCGTCGCCAACGACGGGCGCGCCCGTCATGCCGCCCGAGCTGCAGTCGATCACGTCGACGCCTTTGGGGCCGACGATCCTGGCGAGCCGCACGCTCTCGTCCGGTCCCCAGCCTGCGCCGTCCTGCACCGAGAGCCGCATGAACAGCGGCTTGTGCATGGGCCAGTTGGCGCGCACCGCCTCCACCACCTCGATGGCGAAGCGCATGCGGTTGAGCTCGGAGCCGCCGTACTCGTCGTTGCGTTCGTTCGCCATCGGCGACAGGAACTGATGGATCAGGTAGCCGTGCGCGCCATGGATCTCCAGCATGTCGAAGCCGGCCTCGTTGGCGCGGCGCGCGGCGTCGCCCCAATGCTGGACGACCGCCTTCACCTCGTCGTTGCTGAGCGCGCGCGGCTCGGGGTCGCGGCGGCCGCCGGGGATGGCGCTCGGCGCGACCAGCTCCCAGGCGTCCCAGTCGTCGACCTCCGGCTGCGGGGTCAGCGGCGCGCCGCCTTCCCACGGGCGGAAGCGCCGCGCCTTGCGCCCGGAATGGCCGAGCTGGATGCCCGGCACCGAACCGTGCAGGCGGATGAAGTCGCTGATCCGCTTGAAATGCGGGACGAAGTCGTCATGCCATAGGCCGGTGTCGCCGACGGTGCCGCAGCCGCGCCGCTCCACCTTGGTTGATTCGACGATGACCAGCCCGGCGCCGCCGGCGGCAAACCGGCCCGCGTTCATCAGGTGCCAGTCGGTCGGATAGCCCTTGACGGCGGAATACTGGTGCATCGGCGCGACGACCACGCGGTTCTTCAGCGTGACGTCGCGGATTTGGATCGGCGTGAACAGCAAGCGGCTGTGCCATCGATCGATGCGCCAATTCTCAGTGTGTCGGTGTGCCGCGAAGGCAGGTCCGGTGCAGCACGCGCGGGATACTTCGCCGCATCGAAATTGGGATCGGCGCGGTGCAGCAGGCAGCGATTGTCCCACATGATGAGGTCGCCCATGCGCCAATGGTGGCGGAACTGGAATTCCGGTTTGGTCGCATGCGCTTCCAGCTCGAGGATCTTGGCCCGGCCCGCCTCGAAAGACATGCCTTCGATATGCGAGGCGTGCATGCCGATGAAGAGCGACGTCCGGCCCGTCTCCGGGTGGACGCGGGCCAGCGGGTGGCTGTTCGGCGGCGCGTCGCGCTTTTCATCCTCGGACAGCACGCGGCCGACATTCTCGCGCGACAGCTCCCAGCTATGAACGACCATCTTGCCCTTGAGGAAGGCCTTCTCGCTCTCGGGCAGCGCCTCATAGGCGGCGTACATGTTGGCGAACAGCGTGTCGCCGCCGTCGGGCGGCATGACGATGGTGTGCAGGATCGTCGCCATGCAGGGCTCCGGCCGGAAGGACTTGTCGGAATGCCAGAGCGTCGACTTGACCGTGCCGCTCGGCTTGCCTTCGTCGTTGAGGTTTGAGACGACGTGCAGCAGCGGGAACTCGTCGGCGCCGCGATTGAACTTGGTGTGGCGTTCCAGGGTGCCGAACTGCTCGGTGAAGGCGATCTGCTGCGGCTTGTCAGCTTCTGATCGCGGAAGACCAGCAGCTGATAGGTCAGGAAGGCCTGATGCACCGCCTCGCGCGTCGCCTCGTCCAGCGGCTGGGAGAGGTCGAGACCGATCACCTCCGCGCCCATCAGGTCGGATAGCGGCAGCACCTGGAACCCAGGGGTTCCCCGGCTTTGCGATTTCTCGGCGGAAGGTCCTGGTCTCATCACTCGTTTCCTCCCGGGCCGTCCTTTGCTGTCGTTCGCCGGCCGGCGAACGCGGCGCTTGTCGCCCGGATTGCGGCTGGATTTACACCGTCCAAGGGTTTAGCCGCCCGGCCGGGCGGCTGGTTTCCGCGACTTTACCCTGGATTGGCTCCCCCTGGCAAAATCCGCGCGGACGGCATCACAGCGCGTTCAGCGGTATCTTGAGATAGGAGACGCCGTTCTTTTCCGGCGGCGGCAGCCGGCCGGCGCGGATGTTGACCTGCACTGACGGCAGAATGAGCACCGGCATCGCGAGCGTGGCGTCACGCGCCGTGCGCATGCGCACGAATTCCTGTTCGCTGATCCCGTCATGGACGTGAATGTTGCTCTTGCGCTCGGCCGCGACGGTCGTCTCCCAGGCGTAGACGTCGCGTCCCGGCGCCTTGTAGTCATGGCACATGAAAAGACGGGTCGTCGCTGGCAGCGCGAAGAGCTTCTGGATCGACGCGTAAAGGGTGGACGCATCGCCGCCGGGGAAATCGCAGCGCGCGGTTCCGTAGTCGGGCATGAAAAGCGTGTCGCCCACGAAGGCGGCGTCGCCGATGACATAGGTCAGGCAGGCGGGCGTATGGCCCGGCGTGTGGATGACGCGGCCTTGCAAGGCGCCGATCGAGAAATGCTCGTCGTCCTTGAACAGGTGGTCGAATTGCGAGCCGTCCGTCGCGAATCCGGGCTCGAGATTGAAGACCGTCTTGAAGGTCGCCTGGACCGTCTTGATATGCGCGCCGATGGCGATCCTGCCGCCGATCTTTTCCTGTATGTAAGGCGCGGCCGTCAGGTGGTCCGCATGGGCATGGGTTTCCAGGATCCATTCGACGCGGAGCCCGTGATCGTTGAGGAAGGCGATCAGCTTGTCCGCCGACTTGGTCGACGTCCGGCCCGATTTCGGGTCGTAGTCGAGCACGGAGTCGATCACCGCGCAGGCATTTCCTTGCGGCTCGGCGACGACATAGGTGATCGTGTTGGTCGATTCGTCGAAGAATGCATTGACGCCTGGATGCATCGGCCGTCCTTTCGAGCGCAACGGGAGACCGTGTGTCGCATGGCGGGATTGACTCCGCATTGAGGCGAATCAATTGAGTGGATAGACCCGAGACACCTTGCCCGTTGCGCGGCCCGCCACCGCGGCGCCGTGACGGCTGCAAACGACAGGAGAGACAGGACATGAAGATGGGAAAATCCGGCGTCTGGTTTTCGGTGCATGCCTTGGGCCGGGCGGAGCTTGCCAAGCTCGCCCAGGGGATCGAGCGGCTGAACTACGACGTGCTCTGGTACCCGGAAGCGGTGGGGTACGAGTTGCTCTCGCTCGGCGGCTTCCTGCTCGGCGAGACGGACCGCCTGTGCCTTGCCAGCGGTATCGCGAATATCTACGCGCGCGATGCCTTTTCCGCGATGGCCGGGCACAACACGCTGAACAGCCTCTACGGCGACCGCTTCGTACTCGGGCTTGGCGTGTCACACATGCCGCTGGTCGAAGGACGCCGCGGCCACCAATACGGCAAGCCGCTGGCGACGATGCGCGCCTATCTCGAGGCGATGGCGTCGGCCGAGCTTGCGGTGACGGCGCCGGCGCGCAACGTCGTGCTCGCGGCGCTCGGGCCCAAGATGCTGGAGTTGGCGCGCGACAAGACGGCGGGGGCGCTGCCCTACAACGTCACGCCGGAGCATACGCGGCAGGCGAAAGCGATCCTGGGCAGCGACCGCTGGCTCTGCGTCGAGCAGAAGGTCTGCCTCACGACCGATGCCGGCAAGGCGCGGGCGGTCGCGGCGGCCCATCTGGCGATCTACATGGGGCTGCCGAATTACCGTAACAATTGGCTGCGGCTGGGCTTCACCGAGGCGGAGCTGTCGGGCAAGGGGAGCGACCGTTTCCTCGATGCGATGGTTGCCTGGGGCAGCGCCGAGACGATCCGGGCCCGCCTGAAGGCGCATGTCGATGCCGGCGCCACCCATGTCTGCATCCAGCCGCTCAACCCGGATGGCACCGGCACGCCGGACTGGAAGGCGCTGGAGGCGCTGGCGCCGGGGGCGTAACCGCAGTCCGCCGGTTTGCGCGGCGCAGGCATTCCGGCGATCATGAGCGGACAGGAAAGGAGGGCCAAATGGCGCTCAATCTCCGCAAGCTGCACCCGCTTTATGGCGTCGAGATCGTCGGCGTCGACGTGGCGAAGCCGGTCGACGATGCGACCTTCGCCGAGATCCGCGCCGCGCTGGACGAGCATTCGCTGCTGCTGTTCCGCGGCCTCGATATGACGGACGAGCGCCAGATCGCGTTCAGCGAGCGCTTCGGCCCGTTGCTGCGTGCGACCAGCAACAACCCCGGCGGCGGCACGCCCTTCTCCCGGCAGTCGAATCTCGACATCAAGACCGGCGAACGCATCCCCGCGGACGACAAGCGGATGCGCTATCAGAAGGCGAACGAGGCCTTCCATTCCGACGGCTCCTACCGCGTCGTGCCGTCGCTCTGCTCGTTATTGTCGGGGCGCGTGGTGCCGCCCGAGGGCGGCGCTACCGAGTTCACGACCATGCGCGGCGCCTGGGATGCGCTGCCGGCAGACAAGCAGCGGATGCTCGACGGGCTGGTCGCGGTGCACAGCCTCTATTATTCGCGCAGCCTCGTCGACCCGACCGTCATGAACGAGGAACAGAAAAGCGAGATGCCCCCGGTGCGCCAGGCCGTGGTGCGGACCAATCCGGTCAACGGGCGCAAGACCCTGTTCACCGGCGCGCATGCCTCCCATATCGCCGGCTGGCCGATCGAGGAAGGGCGTGCGTTGCTGAAGGAGCTGCTCGCCTTCTGTGCCGAGCCGCGGTTCGTCTATCGCCACGCGTGGCGCGAGGGCGACCTCGTGGTCTACGACAACCGGTGCTTGCTGCACCGGGCGACGCCCTACGACATCGCGCGCTATCGCCGAATCCTGCAGCGGACGACGGTGTCGGATTCGGGCCCGACCGCGCCGCAGGAATAGGGCGTCGCGCCCGCCAGGCCCTCAGATTCCCTCGAACAGCACCGTCGACAGGTAGCGTTCGGCGAAGGACGGGATAATCGTCACGAGCCGCTTGCCCTTCATTTCCTGGCGGTTCGCGACTTTCGCGGTGGCCGCCAGCGCCGCGCCGGAAGAGATGCCGGCGGGAATGCCCTCGAGCCGCGCCAGCTTGCGCGAGGTGTCGACGGCCTCCTCGTTGGTCACGGTCACGATTTCGTCGATCAACGAGGTATCCATGATCTCGGGGACGAAGCCGGCGCCAATGCCCTGGATGACGTGCGGGCTGTGCTTGCCGCCGGACAGGACGGGGCTCAGCGTCGGCTCGACCGCGATCATGCGGAGCCCGGGCTTGCGCGGCTTGAGAACCTGCGAGACGCCGGTGAAGGTGCCGCCGGTGCCGATGCCGGAAACGATCACATCGACGTCGCCGCCGGTATCGCGCCAGATTTCCTCCGCCGTCGTGCGGCGGTGGATTTCCGGATTGGCCGGATTGCTGAACTGGCCCGGCATGACCGAGCCCGGGATTTCTTTCAGCAGCTCCTGGGCGCGTTCGATCGACCCGTTGATGCCCTTTTCGCGCGGCGTCAGCACTACCTCCGCACCGAGGAAGGCCAGCATCTTGCGCCGTTCGATCGACATCGATTCCGGCATGGTGAGAATGAGCTTGTAGCCGCGGGACGCGGCGACGAAGGCAAGGCCGATGCCGGTATTGCCGGAGGTCGGCTCGATCAGCGTTCCGCCGGGCTTGAGCTTCCCCGACTTTTCCAGGTCGAGGATCATGTTGACGCCGATGCGGTCTTTGACGCTGGCGATCGGATTGAAGAATTCGAGCTTCAGCATGATGTCGGCGTCGATGCCTTCGGCGGCGCAGTACCGCGCGACGCGGACCAAAGGCGTGTTGCCGATCGTCTCGACGATGCTGTCATAGACCCGGCCGCGGCCAGGCTTGTCGAATTCCGGCATCTTGTTCGGGGTGGATTGAGTCACGATCGGCTCCTTTCAAATTTCGGGGCGCCGCGAAAGAAGCCTTCCGCGGCATGGATCGAACGGCGGTGCGGGCGGTGTTCGTGCGTCGCTCAGTCCGCGCTCATGGCAAGCGGCCGCTGGTGCAGCTCCTGAAGACGCGGCAGCACCTCCTTCGAGAACAGCGTGAGGTTCGCGACCGTCTCTTCATGCGACAGATTTCCGCCCTGTCCCATCATGAGAAGATGACCGAAGCCGCCCATCAAATCATAGAATCGTGCGATCTGGCCGTACACCTGATCGGGCGTGCCGGCGAACACGCTGCAGGCGTCGATGAATTCCCGGACCGTCGCGGTCTTCTGGTTGACCAGCCGGCCGTCGGGCGTCTTCAGCGGCCGGTTGCCGGCGTTGGGCCCCGCCCGGATCGTCGCGATCTCGGCCGGGATCTTCTTGTAGCCCGGCGGGCTGGCGAATTCCTTCGCCACGATCGGGCTGGTGCGGATGTAATCGGCGATCTGGTCGGCGCGGCGCAGGCCTTCTTCCTCGGTGTCGCCGACGCCGACGACGGCGCAGTAGGCGAAGCGGTCGAGCCCCGGCTGCCAGCCGGCGGCGCGGGCATGGTCGCGATACGCCTTGAACAGGTCCTTGGCGATCACGCCGGAAATCAGCGTCGCGATGACGTGGCGGTGATCGGCGATGCGGGGCGCGCTGCTCGGGCTCGTCGCGGTGACCCAGACCGGCGGATGCGGGTCCTGGTAGGGACGCGGCCAGATGTTGACCTTGCGGTAGTGGTAGTTCTGGCTCTCCCAGCTGAACGGGCCGTCGCGCGTGCTGAGCGCCTTGAGGACGAGATCATGCGCTTCCCAGAAGCGGTCCATCTGACCGACCGGGCGCGCGTTGGTCGGCGCGATCTCGTAAGGCGATCCGCGCACGAGGCCCATGTCGAGCCGGCCGCGCGAGATCACGTCGATCATCGCCATCTCTTCGGCGACGCGTACCGGGTTCGGCCGGTTGGCGATCGGCACGCCGAGCGCGAGCAGCCGCGCCTTTTTCGTTTCGCGGGCCAGGATGGCGAGCGGCAGTGAGCAAGCCGGATTGACGCAAGTCGCTGTCGCATGGTGCTCGTTGACCATGATGTTGAGGCCAAGCTCGTCGCACAGCACCCATTCGTCGAGGAACCGCTCGTACATGTCGGCGCCGACGACCGGGTCGTATTCCTGGTTCGGGATGTTTACGCGGAGCGAGGGCCGGCCTTCCCAGACCTGCGGATAGGGCATCTCCGAAAAGTGATAAACCCGCATGTCTCCTCCTCCCTCAGCCTTCGATGAAGCCGCGCACCTGCTCGGCGGTCGCCTCAGGCTGCTCGATCTGCGGGTAGTGGCCCGCATTGGCGATGGTCTTGAAGCGCGCGCCCGGAATGCGCTCGGCATAGGCGCGGCCGTAATCGGGCGTGACGATGCCGTCCTGTTCGCCCCACAGCACCAGCGTCGGGATCGCGATCCGGTGAAGCCAGCGGGTGAGCACGGGATTGTGCATATAGGGCCGCCAGCCGTAATGCGCGAAGGCCTCGCGCGTGCGCACGATACCGGTCAGCGCGCGGTCGTCGAGCTTGGTGAGGTCGGGCTGACGGCCTTCCGGGTTGGCCCATTTCATCTTTTCCAGAAGCCCGGCATCCGTGTTGTGGAAATCGGCGATGTCGCGTGTCGTCGGGCCGCCGAGCTTGATGCCCAGCGGGTCGATCAGCACCATCCGGCTCAGGCGATTGCCGCCGCGCACCGCCATCTCCGCGGCGATCCAGCCGCCGAAGGAAGCGCCAATCAGCGTGACGTCGTTCAGGTCGAGCTGATCGAGAAAATCGAAATAGAAATAGGCGAGGTCGTCGACCGTATCCCAGCCTTTCGGGAAATCCGAATGGCCGAAGCCGGGATGCCACGGCGCCAGCACGTCGTTGCGTTGCTTGAGGATGGCGAGGAACGGATCGTCGCCGGCAAATCCGTCGCCGGGATGCAGGTAAAGGACCGGCGGTCCTTTTCCCGCCCGCCAGAGATCGATGCCGATGCCGCCTATCTCGAGTCTTTGCATGCCTTCTTCAATGCCCGGTTGGCCGCTGCCGTATGCGATAGGGTGGGCCGTCGGGCGAACCGCTGTCAAATCAGCGGCTGGTCACCAACTTTCGCACGATCTGCACGAACCCGAGGAAAACTACGCCGGGCGTTCGCCTTTTATCTGGACGCGATGCATCATGCGCCGGCTCGCGGGGTCGAAGCTGTCGCGGCGATGCAGGACGCAGCGGTTGTCCCAGATCAGGACGTCGCCCTTCTGCCAGCGATGCGTCCAGGTCAGGGACGGCTGTGACGCATGGGCCCACAGGCGGTCGAGCGTTTCCTCGCTGTCGTCCAGGTCGAGGCCGAGGATGCAGCCGTTGCGCCGCCGCCCGAGGTAGAGGCATTTGCGCCCGGTGACCGGATGGGTGCGGACGATCGGGTGGCGTGCGCCCGGCGCGTCGCGCGGGTCGGTCACTTCCCCGAAGCCTTTCCGCAGCTGGCCGGCGCTGTTGTAGGTCTCGTCATGGACCATGATGCGCCCCTCGATCTTGTCGTGCAGGTCGCCGGGCAGGGTCTCATAGGCGAGATATTGGTTGGCGAAAGAAGTGTCGCCGCCGCTTGGCGGAACCTCCCAGGCATGCAGGATGGCGGCGGAGACCGGCGTCTCGCGGTAGGACATATCCGTGTGCCAGATCGCCTCGCCGTCGCCGAGATTGCCGAGCGGCATGCCGTCCTCGGATTTGAGGTTCGAGATCACCAGCACGTCGGGATAATCGTCGAGATAGGGCTTGCCGATGATGCTCATGCCCGGCGGCTCGAGTTCCCCGAAGCGCTTGCCGAAGGCGATGAGGTCGGGGTCGCTGAGATCCTGTCCGCGGATCAGCACGACGAGGTGGTCGGCGTAGGCATTCGCGATCCGGGCGAACGCGTCGGCGGAAAGCTTCCTCAGGTCGACGCCAACGATTTCCGCGCCCAGCGCCTTGCCCGTCGGCACGACCTCGACCGATAGCACGTCAGACATCAGTTTCCGCAGCTCCTTTGATTTTCCCAAGAGATTGCTCCGCGGGAAGCTTATCACGCGCGGGCCGAGGCACGCGAATGGCCCGAGCCGGCGGTGATTTTGGCGGTGAATTGCCTTGGGATGTAGGATTGGGGTCGATGGTGCCGATTGTGTCGCCGGGGCAGATGGGGGGTCCCGGCCGGTCAGGCTGCCAACAGGCGAATGACGGAGCAGGCTGCATGGGGCTCGAAATACGACCACTGTCCGACGCGCTCGGCGCGGAAATCATCGGCGCCGACGTCAACGATCTCAGCGACGAGGCATTCCGGAAGATCCATCAAGCGCATCTTGACCATTGCGTGATCGTGCTCCGCGACCAGCATTTGACGCCGGAGCAGCATATCGCCTTCAGCCGGCGGTTCGGCGATCTCGACTATCAGGTGCTCGATCAATACGCGTTGCCTGGGCATCGCGAAATCCTTGTCCTCACCAACAAGGTCGCGGACGGCAAGCCGGCCGGCCTGGCGGACGCGGGGCGGCGCTGGCATACTGACATGTCCTACAATGAGATTCCCCCGCTGGGCTCGCTGCTCTATGGGCTGGAGGTCCCGCCCGAGGGCGGCGACACGAAATTCACCAACCTCTATGCCGCCTATGACGCGTTGCCGGACGCCACGAAAAAGCGGATCGCGAGCCTGAAGGGGATCCACGATTATGTCCGCCATTACAAGCGGGCGGATGATCTAAGCGGCGGCAAGCGGGCAAAGCTGACCGACGAGCAGATGGCCAGCCTCAAGCAGGCGGTCCATCCGATCGTGCGCACCCATCCGGAGACGGGCCGCAAGGCGCTTTATGTCGACGAGGGGCACACGGTCGGGATCGAGGGCATGGACGAGGCGGAGGCGAAGCCGCTGCTGAAAGAGCTGTACGAGCACGCGATCCGGCCGCAATTCGTCTACGCCCACAAATGGCGCCAGTTCGACGTGGTATTCTGGGACAACCGCTGCGTCCTGCATCAGGCGCAGCCCTATGACGCGGCGAAACATGTCCGCTACATGCATCGGACCACCGTGAAAGGGGACCGGCCTTTTTGACATGACAACGGCAAAAAATTCGACCCATCTGACCGACGCGCTCGCCCGCTTCGTCGTGGAGACTCCGGCAAGCACCATTCCCGAGGCGGCCTATGAGAAGGCGGCCAAGGCGATCGTCGACACGGTCGGCTGCATCCTCGCCGGCAGCGTTGCCGATGTCTCGGCGCCGCTGCAGCGCTATCTCGGGCAGATCGAAGGCGAGGGCGCGCGCCCCGTGCTGGCCACGGGGAAGACTGCGCCGGCGGAAATCGCCGCCATGATCAACGGCACTTTCGGGCATGCGCTCGACTTTGACGACGTGCTGTCGATGATGCCGGCCCATCCCAGCACGGTCGTCCTGCCGGCCCTGTTCGCCTGCCTTCCCGGCGGCACCGGCGGTCAGGCCTTTCTCGAAGCTTATATCCTGGGTGTCGAAGCGGGCGCCAAGATCGGCCTCGGCATCGGCAACGGCCATTACCGGCGCGGCTGGCATGCCACGGGAACGCTCGCGGTCTTTTCGGCGGTGTCCGCGCTGGCACGGCTGCTCGGGCTCGATGTGGCAACGACGCGGCAAGCCTTCGGCATCGCGGCCTCGACCGCGAGCGGGCTCCGCTGCAACTTCGGCACGATGACCAAGCCGCTGCATGCGGGCTGGGCGTCGCGCAACGCCGTGGCGGCGGTACGCCTTGCCGCCTCGGGCTTTTCGGCTGCGCCCGATGCGATGGAGGCCGATGCCGGTTTCTTCCCGACCTACGGCACGGATCAGTCGGACATGGCGCGCTGCGTCGAGGCGCTTGGCCGGCCCTTTGTCTTCGTCGAGCCCGGCCTCGCGCTCAAGAAGTATCCGTGCTGTTACGCGCTCCACCGCCCGATCGACGCGCTGCTGCAGCTGCGCGAGAAGCTTGCGCTGACGCCGGAGAACACCGACTCGGTTTTCTGCCGGGTCGCGCCGGGCGCGCTGCGGCCCTTGCCTTATGTGGCGCCGACGACCGGGCTCGAGGGCAAGTTCAGCATGGAATACACGCTCGCCGTGGGCGTGCTGGACGGCCGTTTCGATCTCGCCGCCTATAGCGATGAGGGTGTCGCGCGACCCGGGATCAGCGCCCTGCTGCGCCGCATGGGGAAGGCCGAGGATCCGCGCTGCCTCGGCGGCGAAGCGGATCCGGGCGCGCGCAGCTCGGGCACCATCGGCTTCATCGAGGTCACGGCCAAGCGGCAGGATGGGGCAGCGGAAACGGTGCGGGTCGACAAGCCGGTCGGGTCGCCCGAGCGCGAGCTGACCTGGTCCGACCTCGAAGCGAAGTTCCACGATTGCGCCGGCCAGGCGGGACTGGCGTCGAATTCCGCGGCGGACAGCTTCGCGGCCTGGCGGGCGCTGCGTCGGTGCGGCGACGTCGGGACGCTGCTTCAGCCTTTGGCGTAATGGCTAGGTCGTGGCCTTGCCGCGGGCATCCGCCGGTACGGCGGATGTTATGCGCGCCGGGTTCCTGACGAGGAATACGAGGGGCAGCAGCAGCGCCATCAGCAAGGTCATCAGTCGGAAATCGTGCAGATAGGCGATGAATTCGGCCTGCTTGTCGACGATGCGCTGGATGCTGAGCAAGCCCTGCATGCTGTCCAGATTCCAGCTGTCGGGCATCGTCAGAACATGCAGCCGGTCGTTGTAGTAGCTGATATTCTCGATCAGGACCGAGCGGGCATCGCGCGTGCTATGGGCGAGCTCGGCGACGAGGACGGAAACGCCGACACTGGAGCCGAGCCGGCGGGAGAGACTGAGAATGCTCGTCGCGTCCGGGCGCATCGACTGCGGCATTGTCTGGAACGACACGGCCAGGACGGCGACCGACAGGAAGCCGAACCCCGCGCCTTGGATGAAAATCGTCGTCATGACGCTCGCAGATGTCGATATCCGGGGTAAAGGTCGACAGCATTGCGGTCGACGCCCCGATACAGATGACGCCGCAGGCCATGAGCGGCTTCGGCGGGTATCGGAGCATCAGCGCACCGGCGATCAGCGACGATACCATCGTGCCGACCCCGCGCGGGGTCATGACGATGCCGGCCATCAGGACCGGATAGCCCATATGCTTCTGCAGGATCGGGGGAATCAGGCCGGCATATCCGAACACCATGAAATTGTTGAGGAAGCCGAATAGGAGGCCGATCAGGAACTCCCGGTTCTTGAAGATGCGTGGGTTCAGATAGGCGTTGCGCGCGGTGACCAGGTGAATGCTGAAGACATAGAAGGCGACGACGGCCGTGAGCCCGAGCACGATGATCTCGGTCGAATCGAACCAGTCCTCCTTCTCGCCCCAATCGAGCATCAGCTGGAAGGCGCCGATGCACAGGCTGAGGAAGACGAAGCCGAAAAGGTCGAACTGCTTTCGCGCCTCCGAATGGCCGGACGGGACATAGCGATAGATCAGCACGAGGGCGAGAATGCCGAGCGGCAGATTGCTGAGGAAGACGAACCGCCAGCTCAGATACTCGGTGATAAAGCCGCCGAGGATGGGGCCGACGATGATGCCGCTCATGCGCCCGGTGGTAAGCCAGCCGAAGGCCGTGCCCTGCTGGTCGCGCGGAAAGGTCGCGAGCACGGTCTGCATCAGCAAGGGGTTGAAGCCGGCGCCGAAGAAGCCCTGCAGAAAGCGGAAGCAGACGATCTCGAACAGCGTATGCGACTGCGCGATCAGCAGCGAGGTGCCGATCGTCCCAACGATGATGACCATATACAGCCGCTTGCGCGGGACGCGCCGGCTCAGCCACGCATAAAGCGGGGTGAAAATGGCGGAGGCCACGAGATAGGCGGTCAGGATCCAGGAGATCTCGGTGAGCGTCGCCGACAGCGCGCCCTGCATGCTCGGCAAGGCGACGCTGACGGCAAAGGTATCCAGACCGCTCATCATGCCGGCCGGCAAAATCCCGATGGCGACGGCAAGTCGTCCGCGGGGACTCATTTCGACGTCGGTGTCGGATATGCTCATCGATGGAAGTGCCGCGGTGGGTTCACTGAACCTCTCTTTCCCTTATGGCATGAACCCCAGCCGGAGCCACACGCTCGGCGCATCTCATCCTGCTCGCCGAAGCGACCGCCGGTCGGGTGGCGGCGATCGCCTGGCAGGAACGGATGCGGTCGAGGTGGAACGCAGATGCGCCATGTGACACCGGCTGATGCCGGATTGCGCTATTCTAGACCAAAGAGCCGCTCGGACTGAAATTGTGACGCTTCCGGCAGCATCCCGTTGTGCGGTGCGGCTCCCTGTGTAGAAATCGGCCTTCTGCCGCCGTTTCAACGCCGTTGGAGGACAGCCATGCAATTTCGCGCCGCCGTCATGCACGAGGCCAACGCGCCGCTCACGATCGAAACGGTCGAATTGGCGGCGCTGGCGCCGGACGACGTGCTGGTGCGGATCGGCGCGGCCAGCATCTGCCATACCGATCTCGAGGTTCTGAGCGGGGAGATCCGCTATCCCATGCCGATGGTGCTCGGCCATGAAGCCTCCGGCACGGTCGAGGACGTTGGGGCCGCGGTGACCGGCGTCGGCGCGGGCGACCGGGTCGTGCTGTCCTGGAACCCGCATTGCGGCCATTGCTACTACTGCGAAAACAACCAGCCGATCCTGTGCGAGGCCTATGTGAAGGGTCGTGCGGACGGCGCCCATTTCGACGGCGGGCATCGGCTCACATGGAGCGGCAAGCGGCTCAACACGCTGATGTATATCGGCGGCTTCTCGGAATACTGCGTGGTGCCGTCGCAAAGCGCGATCAAGGTCCCGGACGACATGCCGTTCGATTGCGGCTGCCTGATCGGCTGCGGCGTGATGACGGGCGTGGGCGCGGCGACGCGCGTCGCCCGCGTTGCCTGGGGCTCGGCGGTGCTGGTGCTTGGCTGTGGCGCGATCGGGCTCAGCGCGGTTCAGGGCGCGCGGATGGCCGGAGCCGGGGTGATCCTCGCCGTCGATTTCGACGGCAAGAAGCTGGCCGTCGCCCGTGAGCTCGGCGCGACCCACCTCTGCAACGCCGGGGCGGAAAACCCGCTCGCCGCGATCAAGGCGCTGACCGGCGGGCGGGGCGCCGACTATGTCTTCGAGGCGGCCGGCAACGAGGCGGCCTTCCGCGCCTCGATCGAGGGCTGCCGGCCCGGCGGCCAAGTGGTCTGGCTCGGCAAGGTCAATGTCGACCGCGAGGTCAGCTTCCGCTGGGGCACGCTGATGGGCGAGCGGCATATCGTGCGCTCGAGCTACGGCGGCGCCCGGCCGAACGAGGATTTTCCCAGCCTGTCGCGCGCCTATCTGAAGGGCGATCTCAAGCTCGACCACCTGGTGACCGCGCGCATTCCCTTGGAGCGGATCAACGACGGCTTCGACCTGCTGCGCCAGGGCAAGGCAATTCGCACGGTCATCGAGTTCGACGGCTAGGGCCTACCAGCCGACCGCGTAGGCCGTCCGCCGCGGGTCCGCCGCGCCAGAGCGCAGCCCCGAGACCAGGTCGATCCCGACGCTGCAGACCGAGCCCGCGCTCCACCGCTGCGCCGGCCACCATTCGACCTTGTGGCCGCGCGCGGCGAGTTCGGCGCCCACGGCCTCGCCGATATCGGCTTCCAGGTTGAGCCTGGCCGGATAATAGCTGTGCGGAATTGCCGACGCCGGCCAGCTGTAGCTCGCGAAGCGCGGCGCCTCGACCGCGGCCTGCGGGCTCATGCCGAAGACGAAGAGGTTGAGAAAGGCCTGGAGCTGCGCCTGCCCCAGGACCTCGCTGCCGGGCGAGCCGAAGGAGGTGACGGAGCGGCCTGCGCGGATCGCCATCATCGGGTTGGCCGACATGCGCGGCCGCCGGCCCGGGCCGACCGCGGCCGGATGGCGGGGATCGGTATAGGCCCGCGATCCCCACATGGAGGGCGTGATGCCGGTGCCGGGCGTGACCGGCCCGCTGATCGTCGGATCGCTCGGCGTGGCGGCGAAAAGATTGCCGAAGCGGTCGGCGGCGCAGAGATGCGAGGTCTCGAGCGCGTCCGCCGGCTTGCACGGCTGCGGCATCGCGCGATCGCGCCGACGGGTCGGGTCGCCACGGCGGCAGCCATAGCCGGGCAATGCGCCGAAGGGCGGCATGCCGGGCCATGCTTCCGCCGCCCGGATCATGCGCCGCCGTTCCGCTGCATAGTCTTGCGAGAGCAACCGGTCGAGCGGCACATCGACGAAATCGGGATCGCCGAAATAGGCCTCCCGGTCCGCAGCGGCGAGCTTCATCGCTTCGGTCACCGTGTGGACGTAGTCAGCCGCGTTGTGACCTATGCCCGCGAGGTCGACGCCATCGAGAATGTTCAACGCCTGCAGCACCAAGGGACCCTGGCTCCACGGCCCGCAACCATAGACGTCGATATCGCCGAAGCGGATCCGGCACGGCGTTTCGACGCGGGCGCGGAAGGACGCCAGGTCTTCCGCGGTCATCAGGCCGCCCAAGTCCCGTTGCTGGCGGATCATCGCGGCGGCGATGTCGCCCCGGTAGAAGGCGTCGCGCGCGGCCTGCAGGCCCGCTTTGCGGCCATTCCCGCGATGCGCCGTTTCCTCATCCGCGAGATATTGCAGGGTCGCTCGCGAGGTCGCTTTGTACGAACAGCGCGCCTTCATCCGGGATACGGCCGCCGGGCGTGAAGATCGCCGCCGTCGTCGGCCAGTCGGCGAATTCATGGCGATGCTCGATCAGCCGCTCGCGAAACATCGGATACACCGGGAAGCCGTCGCGCGCGAAGCGGATCGCCGCTGCCGCGACATCGCCGAAGGACAACGTGCCGTAGCGCTCGAGCGCGGCGATCCAGATGCCGGGCGCCGCCGGCACGACCGTGTTCAGGATCCCCGGCGGCACGCGGCCGCCGAACCGCTCGGTGAAGTATTCCGTCGTTGCCGCCATCGGCCAGGGCCCGACGCCGCTGATGACGACGACCTCCCGCGTTTCCGCCAGGTAGATCATCGTCGGGGCGACGCCGCCGAAGCCGACGAACTCGCTTTCCAGGACGCCGGTTGCGATCCCCATGGCGACGCCGGCGTCGATGGCATTGCCGCCCGCCTCCAGGATCTCGAAGCCGGCGAGCGCGGCCCAGTAATGACCGGCCGCCGCCACGTGCCGCCGCGCCATGATGGTCGGGCGATGCTGACTCCGTTGCGGCACAGTCGTCATGGCGGTCATCCATCCTTCGGTTGGCGTCGGCGAGCGGCCGTAAGAGGAGTTTGCTATAGTGAATGGCGACAGAACAACAAGACTCGAAGGGATGAACGCCATGACCGGAACCGCCGTCTCCTCCGCAGCGCTGGCCGAAGACCTCGTCGCCCTGACGCCGGACCAGCTTACCGACGAAGACATCGCGCAGCTGAAGCGCCTGATCCTCGACCATGCGGCCGTCACGCTCTGCGGGTCGGTCCAGCCCTGGGGGCGCAAGCTGACCGACTGGGCCCGCCAGTTCGGTGCGCAAGGCCGCGCGGTGCTGATCGGCAGCGGCGATCGGGCGAGCGCGGCGACGGCCGGTCTCGTCAACGGCACCTCGGCGCATGGCTACGAATTGGACGATACGCATGAATACTCGCGCAGCCATCCGGGCGCGGTCGTGATCACCGCTGCGCTGGCGGTCGGCGCGGAGCGGGGATCGGCCGGCCGGGAGGTTATGGCCGCGATCGTCGCCGGCTACGAGGTGATGACGCGCCTCGGCATGGCGGCGGGCGCGCTGGCAACGACCGAGGTCGGCTTTCACGCGACCTGCCTGTTCGGGCCGTTCGGCGCAGCAGCGGCGGCAGCGAAGCTGATGGGCCTCGACGCGGACGCGCTCGCGCAGGCCTGGGGCATCGCCTTGTCGATGACCGGCGGGTCGTCGCAGTTCGCCTTCGAGCCGAAGGGCACCATGGTAAAGCGCATGCACGGCGGCATCCCCGCGCAAAACGGCATCATCGCGGCCCAGCTCGCCAGCCTCGGCGTCGCCGGTCCTGTCCGGGCGTTCGAGGGCGAGCATGGGTTCTTTCATCTGTACGGACGGAATCCGGAACCGGCCAAGCTGATGCGCCCGGCGGGCGAGCCGTTCCAGATCCATAAGATGAGCTTCAAGCCCTATTCCTGCTGCCGCAAGTTCCATTCCCTGATCGATGCGCTGGAGACCGCGACCGACGGCTTCACCGTCGATCCGGCGTCGATCGACCGGATCACCGTCTATTCGCCGACCGGGTCGGTCGAGAAGCACCAGATGAAACGGCCGGACTCCGTGATGGCGGCGCAATACAGCATGCCCTACATCGTCGGCGCGACGCTGGCCTATGGCTCCCGGCGCTACGACGCCTACGGGCCCGACCACCATGCCGACAAGAAGATTCTCGATATCGTCGACCGCGTGCAGGCCGAGCATGACAAGAGCCTCGACCGCTACGTGCCCGATGCCATGCCCAACCGGGTCGTGGTGCGGCTGCGCGACGGCAGCGAGCGCAAGGAGACCGTGATCGAGAGCCTGGGCTCGCCGGAGCGGCCTCTGTCGATGGAGGGCGTGGCCGAGAAAGCGCGGGCCCTTCTCGCGATGGTCGATCCCGGCATTGACGTCGAGCGGCTCGTGAAGGCGGTCGATGCGCTGCCGGCGACGAAAGACATCGGCGCCTTTGCCGGGACGCTCGTCATCCCGGGATATCCGTCGGAAGGACGCGGCTCCCGGGCGGCCTGACCGATCGTAGACGTGAGGAATTGTGGATCATGCCAAGCGCGCTCGAACTGGCTTTGCTCGACACCGTTTCGGCCTCCGTTCAGTTCGGCGTCGATACGGGGCAGACGCCCGTCACCCTGGTCAACGCGGCGGGATATGGCGACGACCAGCGGATGGGAAGCTTCGAGCCGCACCAGGTGACGATCCACGATGCGCGGCCGCTCGCCGACCGTTTCGATCTCGACGTCCAGGGGTTCGCGATCCGGCGCTGCCCCACAGCGGTCGAGGATTTTTACGACACCGCCGAAGTACGCGCCGTCTATTACCCGGAGATGGAGGCGCTGGTGAAAAAGGTGACCGGCGCGGTAAAAGCGATCGTGTTCGATCACACCGTCCGGGTCGATGACGGCGGCCTGCAGGCGGAACGGAAGGTGCGGGCGCCGGTGCGCAACGTGCACAATGACTTCACCATCGCCGCCGCGGAACAGCGGGTGCGCGACCTGCTGCCGAGGGCCGAAGCCGCGGATCGGCTGCGCCGGCGCTTCGGGTCGATCAATGTGTGGCGCCCGATCGCGGGGCCGGTGGTCACCGCGCCGCTCGCGATCTGCGAATTTGGCAGCATCCAGGATGGGGATTTGATCGCCGCCGAGCGGCAGTATCAGGACCGGATCGGCGGCATCTATTACCTCGCCTACAATCCGGAACAGCGCTGGTACTATTTTCCGCGCATGACGCGTGACGAGGTCGTGCTGCTCAAATGCTATGACTCGCTGACCGACGGCACCGCCCGTTGGACGGCGCATGGCGCGTTCGACGATCCGAATTCGCCGGCAAACGCGGCGCCGCGCGAAAGCATCGAAATCCGCACCCTCGTCTTCTACGAATAACGGCGCGCGCCGGCATCGAACCGCGCCCTGCATAGCCGCCGCGTATCGAATCCACCGGCAACCGGTATTGGAAGCGCTCGCCCTGTCGCCCTTTCGTGCGGCACGCTTCGCCCGTCGGACTGATCGCCGGGGTGCCGCGCTTGACCGGTTGCGCCATGCAGCTTCTAATGAATCAGGTCCCAACGAATTGGGAAAGGAGCTCATTGAAATCTGATGGGGAATTGGCCGAGCAAACAGGCCATTGAAATTAAGGGAACGAAACTGTTCCCAAACCAAAATAGGGAGGCAAGAAGTGATGAGACCAGTTCGATTAATGACTGGCGTCGTAGCGCTGGGGCTTGGCGCCTTGGCAATGACGCTCGCACTGCCGGCGTCCGCTGCAGACAAAGCGCAGAAGGTTAATATCCGCTTCGCATCGGATATCGTGCCGCCCCCGCATCCGGCGGCGATAGCCCAGGTTTACTTCGGCGAGGAGCTTGTAAAGCTCATCCCCGGCAGCACGGTTCGCATGTATCCGGCGGGTTCGCTTTATAAGATTCCCGAGGCGGTCGAGGCGATGACTGACGGTAACCTGGAAATGACCTGGGGCCAGTTCGGCAAGACGTCCCAGATCGATCCGTATATGGCGACCGTGAACGGGCCGATGCTGCTCACGACGCCGGGCGCGATGAACCAGATGGAGCATTTCTCCACCTACAAGGCGCTGGTGAAGCGGTTCAAGGATGCTCACGGCATCAAGATCTTCGGCGTCGGCTTTCTCAGCATGTATATCGGCATCGGCGGCCGCGAGCCGCTGCGCACGATCAATGAATTTAGCGGCAAGAAGCTGCGCAGCATGGGACCGGCGGAAAACGTCGCGCTCGAACGCTGGGGCGCCAGCGCCGTCACGATGGCGTTCGGCGACGTACCGCCCGCGCTCGAGACCAAGGTGATCGACGGTCTTGCGACCAGCCTTGGCGGCTTCATCAGCACGAAGGATCAAGCGCCGTATTTCACGGTGGCCGGCATCAACGGCATCTCGGGCGACTACTACTGGATCGGCGCGAGCTACAAGTGGTGGAACAGGCTGAACAAGCCGACCCAGAACATCATCGAGACCCTGATGGTCAAGAAGGTCATCCCGTTCCAGAAAGCGGCCAACTGGTGCTACGACAAGCGCGTCCTGAAAAAGTATGAGACCAAGGACCCGACCAAGCCCGGCGTCTACGTTCTGAGCCCGAAGGAATTGGAGGCATTTGCCGCGAAGCTGGGCGACGCGACGGCGGATTGGATCAAGACGAAGACGCCGAAAGACGCCAACAAGCTCATCGACGACTTCGTGCGCGACGCGCGGGCCGCCTCGAAGGCGCATCCGCTCGGGACCGATCCGCTCGAGAAGACCGATTGTTCAAAATACGAACCCTGGTTTCCGCGCTACGCGAAAAAGAAAACGTGAGACTGACAAGAAGAAGGAAGCGACGAAGAAGAAATCATGATTGGCTGCACCGGCTGTTCTCCGCCGGATCGGTTGGCACTGCGAGCGGGGGATAGGCCTGGCGCCCTTCCCCACTTCGCGTGGCGCGGTGGGGACCTTCCGGCCGTCGACTTTTCAAAAGGGATAGGGTCATGGATAACGTGCTCGATGCCGCCTACAAGGCGTTGCGGTTCTTTACCGATAAAATCGTCGGCTACTTTGCGGCGACCGTCATGCTGAGCGCGACAGGGCTTGCCCTGCTGGAGATCTTCCGGCGTTACGTCATTGACATCACCTTTCAATGGGGCCAGGACGCCGTTACCTATTTCATCGTCGGCTCGATTTCGTTGTTCTTCGCGGTGACGCAGGCGCGCCGTTCGCACCTGGCCATGTCGGCGATCCTCGATCTGCTGAAGGCGAAAGGGAAGACGCGTACGGTGATGTACATCCGCGCGATCGTCTCGACCTGTTCGCTTTTGTTCTACTCCGCCTTTGCCTGGTGGGGCTGGACGAATGTCGAGCGCACCTACGCGACGGGCCGCATGACGCAAAGCCTCGAGCTCGTGATGTGGCCGTTCCAATTGATGTTGCAGGTCGGCTTCGCGATCATGGCGCTGGTCGCGGCGTTCCAGCTCTACCAGGACATCCAGGCGCTTCGCGGCAAGAAGGTCTTTCCATGGGCCGCGACCGAGGAAAGCCTGGAGATTTAAGGTTCAAGCCGACTATGGCGCACCGTCGTTCCAGGACGGGATCGCCGATTTCACGCAAAACAAACTTGCCGGCGCGGTCATCGGCCGCGACCCGGAAAACGGAGTAGGGGAGACAGAGGGAGATGGCCGCACTTGGAAGTATGTTGCTGATCTTCATGGCGCTGGCGGTGCCAATCGGTACCGCGCTTGCCGGAGCGTCAATCCTCTACATCCTCTATGACCCGATGCTGTCGCCGGTGACGGTGTTCCGCGCGTTCTTCTCCTTCCTGAACAGCTACACCCTGATGGCGGTGCCGTTCTTCATCTACGCCGGGTTCCTGATGGAAAAGACCGGCCTCATCGGCAAGCTGTTCCAGCTCGCCGATGCGATGGTCGGGTGGGTTCCCGGCGGCTTCGCCTATGCGACGCTGATCGCCTGCGTCCTGTTCGGCGCGATCTCCGGGTCCAGCACCGCGATGGCCGCGGCAATGGGGGTGATCGCCTATCCCGAGATGATCAAGCGCGGTTATCCGGTGTGGATGGCGGCCGGCGTGATCGCCTGCGGCGGCGGTATCGCGCTTCTCATTCCGCCCAGCATCTCGCTCATCCTGTTCGGCATTCTGACCGAGGAATCGATCGTCTCGCTGTTCTTCGCCGGCTTCGTGCCGGGAATCATGCTGGCGATCAGCGACGCGATCATCATCGTCTTCGCCGCCTGGTATCTCAAGATGCCGTCCGGCACCTTCGACGCGCGCTATCTGGTGCGCTCGCTGTGGGAGTCGGGCCCGGCGCTCTTGATGCCCGTCTTCGTGCTCGGCGGGCTTTATGGCGGCCTGTTCACGCCGACCGAGGCGGGCGCGGCGGCCTGCGGCTACGCCATGGTCTACGGGTTCATCGCGAAGCGCGGCGCGTTCGTCAAGGAGCTGCTGCCGACTACCTTCCGCGCCGTCAACCTGACGTCGGTGGTGTTCTTCCTGGTCGGTTGCGTCGGCGTCTTCCAGTTCCTGCTCGCCAACAAGGGCTGGCCGCAGGACATCGCGGCCTGGGTCAACGCGCTGAACCTGTCGCCGATGGGATTCCTGGTCATTCTCCTCGCCGTCCTGCTCTTCCTGTCGATGTGGCTGACCGGTGTCGCCATCCTGGTTCTCACGGTGCCGATCTTCTTCCCGGTGGCGACCGTGCTCGGGATCGATCCCATCCACCTCGGCATCCTCGTCACCATCGCGATCGAGATGGGCGGTGTGATTCCGCCGGTGGGCCTCAACCTGTTCGCCGTCAGCGGCACGACTGGCGTTCCCTTGGCCAAGGTCATGCAAGGCGCTATACCGTTCCTCTGCACGGATGGCATCGTGCTGATCCTGGTGCTGTTCTTCCCGATCCTGGCGCTCTGGGTCCCGAACATGATGATCAAGTCGGTGTTCTGAAGAGGGGCGGCTGCTCGTCTGCAGTCCGTGCTTAGTCGACACAATCAGGTTCGCGCCGCAGCGCCTGACGCGCGAAATAATGGAAGGTCGCGCCCAAGGGTTTCGACTTGAGGCGGTAGTCATGCGCCTGCCGCGCCGGTTCCGGCTCGAGATCGCGGATGGTGCCCGCGGACATGGCAAGAAGCTGCAGCCGTGCCGCCCGCTCGATGAAGATCGACAATACGGCGGCTTCCTCGATCGTCGCGCAGGCGCAGAGCTGGCCGTGATGCGCGAGCAGGATGCTGCGTTTGTCACCAATCGCGGTCGAGATGATCTCGCCTTCCTCGTCGCCGATCGGCGGGCCCGGCCAGCGATCGAGATAGGCGCAATCTTCGTAGAACATGGACGTATCCATATGGGCAGCCTTGAGTGGCACACCGATCATTGAAAGGGCGGAGACATGCGGCGGGTGCGTATGCATGATCGAATTCACGTCGGGCCGCTTGCGGTAGATCCAGAGATGAAAGCGGTTCGAGGGGTTGGGCATTCCGTCCCCTTCGAGGACGTTGAGGTCGTCGTCGACCAATAAATAATCGCTCGCACTTATCTCCTCCAGGCCGAGGCCGAACCGTGCAGTCCACATCGTGCCCGGCCTGTCGCCGCGCGCCGTGATTTGTCCCGCCAGCGCCGAGCCATGCTCCTCGTGCGCCAGCATCCTGCAGCTCAGCGCGAGTTTCTGGCGCGTCGTCCAGGTTGGCGTCGGCAGGTGACGCTCCATCTCTCTGCTGGCCCGTGCGTCGAAGTCCGACTTCGGTTTGTGTCCGGCCTTTGGCATCGATCGAATCCTTCCTGGCGAGGCGATGTTCTGTCCTGTTTGCCGATACGCGCCGCCCGCCCAAGCATATCATTGGCGGCACACTGAGCCGCCGACTGCCGAGGACTGAGAGCCGCCGACCGGCGCAATTCGATGATATACCGGATTGAACATCGCCGCCGCCGGGTCGCGGATCGACGGGTAGTGGTTGTTACGCGAATGCGATCACCAGGATCACCAACACGAGTGCCGCCGCACCCAACGAAATGGCCAGCACGTAGCGGACGTTGTGCCCGGTCACGCCTTGGCGTGCTTCGGTCGTTCGGACTCGCGTTTTCTCGTCTGGCATTCCTGTCTCCGGTCGGCTTGTACGGCTCCGCGCGCCGAGCTGGGCGTATCGGTTGACTTACGAACGGACCCCGTGCCGGATGGTTCCGGGTCGATATCGTCGCACGGGGCGTGGATTCCGCGCCTTATCCGGCTACAATCCCCCTCCGCTCGCTTGGTCAGGGAGACTCCCCTTTGCATCGCTTGTTCGCGGTACCGGCGCTCCTGCTTGCCGCCGTGCTCGGTTTTTACTTCTGGTCCTGGCTGGGACGGCCGGTGCCCATGACCGACGCGCCCGGCGGGCGCCTGCAATGCCTGTCCTACACGCCCTATGACGGATCGAGCTCGCCGCTCGACCCGGAGAACTACAAGGTCGCGCCGGGCCGTATTCGCGCGGACCTCGAGGCGTTGCATCCCTTCACCAACTGCATCCGGACCTATTCGTCCTTGCCGCCGCAGGACGAGGTCGTGCGCGAGGCGGACAAGCTCGGCATGCAGGTCTATCTCGGCATCTGGGTCAACGCCAACGCGAAGGAAACCCAGAAGGAGATCGCCACCGCGCTCGCCCTCGCCAAGGCCTATCCCAAGGCGATCCGGGCGCTGGTCGTCGGCAACGAGGTGATGCTGCGCCGAGAGATGACCGGCGAGCAGCTCGCCGCGATCATCCGCGAGGTGAAGGCGCGCAGCGGCGGCCTGCCGGTGACCTATGCCGATATCTTCGAGTTCTGGCGGCGCAATCCGGTGCTGGCCCAGGCGGTCGATTTCATGGCGATTCATATCCTGCCGCATTGGGACGACCCGGCCCCGGTGAGTATCGACCAGGTGCAGGCGCATGTCCGCGGCATCATCGCGCGGGTGCAGCGGACCTTTCCCGGCAAGCCGCTGATCATCGGCGAGATCGGCTGGCCCAGCGCCGGGCGGACCCGCGGCGCCGCGGTGCCGAGCCTGGTCAACGAGGCGCGCTTCATTCGCGAGTTCGTCAACGGCGCCGAGGCGATCGGCGTGCCCTACAACATCATCGAGGCCATCGACCAGAAATGGAAGCGCAACCCGGAAGGGACGGTCGGCGGCTATTGGGGGTTGCTCAACGGCGACCGGGTGCTGAAATTTCCGCTGACGGGTCCGGTGCGCGAATGGCCGCGCTGGCGGTCTGCCTTCGCGGCGTCGCTGATCCTGACGGCCCTCGTGCTGGCCTGGGGGTTGGTGCCGGGCCGGCGGCTCGGCCTGCTGCGCTGGCTCCTTCTCGGCGTCCTCGGCCAGGTGCTCGCCTCCACGCTGGTGCTGCAGGCGAACCAGACGGCGACGATCAGCCTCAACATCCTCGAGTACGCGCGCGGCCTCGCGCTTGCCGCGCTGACCGTCGGCGCCTTCGTGCTGATCTGCCTGCCGCGCATCGATGGCCGCGACCGGCGCCGGATCGAGGCGGCGCCGGCGCGGCTGCCCGATCTGCTGGCGTGGCTGCGCCGTCCGTCCCGCGATGGGCTCAGTCCGGATATCGCGCTCGGCCTCGTCGTCTGGCCGACCCTTGCCGGCGGCGCGCTCGCCGCGCTGCTCATGGCGGTGGACGGCCGGCATCGCGATTTCCTGATTCCCGAATTCTGGTTTCTGGCCGCGATGATGCTGTATCACTGGCTCGCCTCTTCCCGGCGGCGCGTGTGGCAGGATAACCGGCGCGAAGAGGGTTGGCTCGCGCTCGTGCTCATCGGCATCGGGCCGTTCGCCTGGGACGGGCCGCATAATCTCGAAGCAATGACCTGGATCGCCGTGGTCGTCGCCTTGGCGCTGCCGTGGGTCGCTGCCGCCTGGCAGGCGTTACGCGTGCCGGCTTTCGATCCACGCCAGGCGGAGCAGCGCTAGAAGCAGGCCCGGCCCCGCCACCGTCGCGTTGTACAGCACCAGTCCGGCGCCGCCGATCGCCATGGCGATGAAGGCGAAGATCACGGCCCGCCGGTAGGGCGGCGCCAGGGACAGGAGCGCGAAGGCGACCGACAGATAGCCGACGCCTTTCCATTCGGTCGCGACGATGAGGCCCGTGCGGAGCGGGCACCACCACACCGCCTGGGCGCTCTTGCACATGTTGCCGATCGCCTCCGGCTCGACCCAGCTGTAGCGCAGCGCATAGCCGATGCCGGCGCAGATCACCGTCAGGGCCGCCCCCGCCAGCGCCGGGCGGCGTCGAATGAAGTGGGGCAGGGGAAGGCTCATATCGGACATGGGCTGTGGTCTGAGGGTGGAAGACGAAGGCGCATTGGACGGCGGATCATGCGCGAGGGCAATGAAGAAATTTTGCCGCAGGCCGCCGGACGTGTCTCGTGCGCCATCCGCAAATACGTTAGGGTTTCTCCCATCAGCACGGCGGCGCCAGGCGATGGAGGCGAAATGACGGAACTTTGCGATCTTTCGGCAACGGACCTTCGACGGATGATCGGCAGCAAGCGCATCTCGCCGGTCGAGCTTCTGGACAGCTGCATCGGGCGGATCGAAGCGACGGACCCACTGCTCAACGCCTTTGCCGTGCTCTGCCTCGACCAGGCCCGAGACGCGGCGAAGGCGGCGGAAGACGCAGTCATGCGCGGCGCCGCGCTCGGCCCGCTGCACGGCCTGCCGGCCGGCATGAAGGAGTCCTATCACGTCAAGGGCATGGCGACGACGCAGGGATTTCCGCCCTGGAAGGACCGCATCGCCGCGAAGGATGACTGCACGACCGCCGCGGTCCGAGACGCCGGCGCGGTCATCGTCGGCAAGACCAACATCCCGGAACTGCTGCAGGGGTTGGCGAGCCGCAACCGCCTGTTCGGCACGACGCGCAACGCATACGATCCCGAGCGCTCGTCGCTCGGCTCTTCCGGCGGCTCCGGCGTGGCGGTCTCGGCCTCGATGGTGCCGCTGGCAAGCGGGTCGGACACCGGCGGCAGCATCCGCGGTCCCGCTTCGGCGAACGGGATCTGCGGCTTGCGTCCGACGCCGGGGCTGGTGGCGCATGACGATCACATCCACGCGTTCAGCCCGTCCAGCGTGCGCGGCCCGATGGCGCGCAGCGTCGAGGATACCCGGCTTTTCCTCGCCGGCATGGTGGAAGGCGACGGCCCCGATCCGTACCGGCACGCCGTCTCGGCGGACGAGGTGATGGCGGTTGCGCCGACGGACCTGCGCGATCTTCGCGTCGCGGTGTCCTGCGATCTCGGTTTCGTCAAGACGGACCCGGCAATGCGGGCGGCCTTCGAGGACAAGATCGGCCGGATCGAGCGGCTGTTCGGCAAGGTCGAGCGCCGCGACCCGCCGCTCGGCGAGATCAACCGGGCCTACTGGATCCTGCGGCCGTTGAAATTCTTTCCGGGCCTGGTGGAGATGTACAAGCAGGATCCGCCCAGCGTCACGGAGTACAAGCGGGTGGATTTCCGCCGCGCCTTCGCCGAGAAGGTCGAGGACGTGGCCTGGGCCATGGCCGAGCAGACGCGGGTCTTCCGGGCGCTGCACGCCTTCTACAAGGACTTCGACCTCATAATCACGCCGGGCCTGTCGCAATTGCCGCTGACGCTTGCCGAGATCGACCGGCGCGAGCAGGCGATGCGGGCGGAGAACGACCGGTTCAAGCCCGACGAATACGACTTTTCGGCCGATGCGGGGCGCGGCACGGTCAACGCCGCCTTCACCTTGACGGCGCATCCGGTGCTGACGGTGCCGGCGGGGCGCGGACCGGCGGGCATGCCGTTCGGGTTCAACCTCGTCGGGCGGTTCCGGGGCGATCTGGCGCTGCTCTCGATCGGCCTCGCCCTCGAAAGCTTCATGGCCGAGGAGGCGGAGCTTGCGCGGCCGCTTCCCGATATCGCGGCGCTGTCGCGCGGGGCGGCACGCACGGCCGCCGAGTAAAACGTCCGGCCGCTTCCTAGCCGCCGGAAAGGGCCTGCATGACGAAGATCTCGTCGCGCGCCGATACCGGATCGGTCAGCGCCGCGCGGTCGGACACGGCGGCGTCGTTGATGAAGATGTTGACGTGCCGGCGGAGGCTGCCCTGGTCGTCCAGCAGGTAGGAGCGTAGCCGCGGGTTGCCCGCGAAGACGCTTTCCAGGACCGCTCGAACCGTGTCGCCGTCCGCGTCCGTCGCCGGACAGGCGAGATGGCGCTGCAGGTTTGCCGTGAAGCTGACGCGGGGCATGGCAATCGTCCGTAACGGCCTCCTCGCGGGGAGGATGCCTCCGGCCATGCCAATGGGCAACCACCGGGGCTTTATTTCGCTTCTCGCCGGGATTTCACGATTTCGTGATCTCACGAATTAACCATAAAATCGGTTCATGAATCGCGGAAATCCGCCAAAAATTTTCTCTGCAGCCGCGCGCAGGGTTTCCCCGCCTGGCCCGTGTAACTCCCTGATGTCACGAATTCTCATGGAGGAGATAGCGATGCGTGGCTTGTACAAGATGATTGCCGCCTGCGCGGTTGGAACCGCCCTTCTCGCGGCGCCGGCTTTCGCCGGGGATTCGACGCACCGGGTCGATACGCGCCAGGCGCTGCAGCGGGATCGTATCCAGCAGGGCGTGGCGTCCGGCGAGCTGACCCGGCACGAGACCCGCACCGCCGTCAGGGGCCAGCGCCATGTCGACCGCGTGGAAGACAGGGCCACGGCGGACGGCGTGGTCACCGCGAAGGAGCGCGCGCATCTCGAGTATGCGCAGGATCGTCAGAGCGCCCGGATCTATGACCTGAAGCACAACGACCGCACACGCGACTGACGGCTTTGCAAGGACATCCCCGCCGGCTTCCGCCGATGGACCAGAAACGATGGCATTCACCCCGAAAATCAGCTTTCGAACGGTGCGCCATCCGGGCCCGAAAGGGCAGGTCCATCGACGGCGCCGGTGGCACGCCGATGGCGGGCGGTGTAATGCTGGCCTGATTGCGGCCGGACCGACGGACGCCCCGCGGGCAGCGGTGAATGACTACGGATCTATCCGACGACGAATTGATGCGGCGGACGGGCAACGGCGATCGGGTCGCCTTCGGCGCCCTGGTCGAGCGCCATCTGCCACGCGTTTGCGCGATCGCGGCGCGGATGCTCGCAAGCGCGGCGGAAGCGGACGACGTCGGCCAGGAAGCTTTCCTGCGATGCTGGCAGAAGGCGCCGGGTTGGGAGCCGCTCGAGGGTGGCTCGGGCGCCGCCCGCTTTACCACCTGGCTTCATCGCGTCGTCCTCAACCTGTGCATCGATCGCCGGCGCCGCGCGGCGCCGATTGCGCTCGACGAAGCGCCGGATCTGCCGGACGGCGCACCGGATGCACTGGACGGGTTGGAGTCGAAGGAGTCCGCGGCGCGCGTACGCAGCGCCATCGGCGACCTGCCGGAGCGCCAGCGGGCCGCCTTGGTGCTTTGCTATTACGAGGGCATGAGCAATGGGGAGGCGGCGGAGGTGCTCGAGATGAGCGTCGGCGCGGTGGAGTCGCTGCTCGTCCGCGCACGCCGCACTTTACGCAAATCGCTGTCGTAGAAGAACGAGGCGGAAGATGAAGGATATGACGGTTACGCCAAAACGGGTGAGAGAGATTATCGCGGCCTACGGCGCGGATGCCGCCCGCTGGCCCGCGGCGGAGCGCGCGGCGGCTCTGGCGATCGTTCGCGACGACGCCGAGCTGTCGGCGCTCCTGCGGGACGCCGGGCGGCTGGATGCGGCGCTGGACAGTTTCGCGCCGCCGCTGCCGGTGGTGAATGCCGCTGATCTGGCCGGGCGGATCATGGCCTCCGCATCGCAGATCCCGGCGCGGCGCCGGCCGGATGAGGCATCGGTCCCGTTCTGGCGCTGGTTCGGCTGGCCGAAGCTGGCGGGACTGGCGATGGCCGGCGTGATCGGCTTCACGATCGGCTGGACCGGGCTCGATGCCCAGCTCGGAGAATGGATGGCGCCCGGCTCGACGATATCCGGGCCGGTCCTCGATGCGCCGGATGCCCTTCTGGATGGTGAGGTGTCATGGTGACCTTGAACCTCGGCAGCGGGAAATGGGTTGCCGCGGCGCTGCTGGCGTCGCTGGCCTTGAATATCTTTCTCGGCGGCGTCTTCGCGGGCCGGCTTTTCAGCCCGGCGCCGCAGCGGATCGCCGCGAACGGCGTGCCGAACGACGAGCGCCCGATTCGCCGCTTCATCGCCGCCTTCACCGCCGGGCTCGACAATGCGGATCGCCGGACATTCGTCGCCGCTTTTGCGGGTCACGAGGCGGCGATGCGCGCGGCCGTGCGCGACGTACGGGCGGCGCGGCGCGAGGCTCTGGCGCGCATGCACGCCACGCCCTTCGACCGACATGCGCTCGACGACGCCTTGGCCGCGCTGCGCCAGAAGCAGGACGCGATGCAGAAGGCGCTGCAGACGGCGACCGCCGATGCGGTCGAGCGCTTGCCCGAAGACGCACGCAAACTGGTCGGCACGCCCAAGCGGCGGCCGCGGGAGGAACGCCGATGAGCGCATCCGAAACCTTTATCGCGGTCAACCGGTTCGGTCTCGGCGCCCGGCGCGGCGAGCTCGACGACGCAAAGGGCGATCCGCGCGGCTGGGTCGAGCATCAGCTTTCATCCGGCGGCTCGATGCCGACCGCAGCTGGCGGCGCTACGCCCGAGCCGGGACGCGATTCGCGATCTTCTCGAGTTCCGGCGCCGGTTCAAGCAAGAGAAGGACGTGGCGAAGCAGAAGGAATTCCGCAAGAAGCTGCGCGAGACCTTCATCACGGAAGCCGGCGCGCGGACCCTGGCGCAGATCGACAGCCGCACGCCGGTGATCGAGCGGCTGGTCGCCTTCTGGTCCAATCATTTCACGGTTTCGGCGCGGAAGCCGCTCCTGGTCGGCGTCGTCGGCGCGTATGAGCGGGAAGCGATCCGGCCGTATGTGACGGGGCGGTTCCACGACATGCTGATGGCGGTGATGCGCCATCCGGCGATGCTGACCTATCTCGACAACGTCCAGTCGATCGGGCCGAACTCGCGGGCCGGGCGCCGGCGCGACAAGGGGCTCAACGAGAATCTCGGGCGGGAAGCGCTCGAGCTTCACACGCTGGGCGTCGACGGCGGCTACACCCAGGCGGACGTGCGCGAATTCGCCCGCATGCTGACGGGCTGGTCGATCGGCCGGCTGAACGGCGGCGACGCCGGGGAATTCGCCTTCTATCCGGCGATGCATGACCCCGGGCCGAAGACGCTGCTCGGCCGGCGCTACGAAGAGGGCGGGATCAAGGAAGCCGAGACGGCGCTCGCCGTGCTGGCCCGGCATCCCGCGACGGCGCACCACATCGCGCTCAAGCTCGCGCGGCATTTCGTGGCGGACCAGCCGCCGCCGGCGCTGGTGACGAAGCTGGCGCGGACCTTCCTCGACACCGACGGCGACCTGCGCGCGATGACGATCGCGATCCTGCGCGCGCCGGAAACCTGGGCGGCCCCCTTGCCCAAGGTGAAGACGCCGAACGAGTTCCTCGTGTCGGCCTTGCGGGTCACCGGGTTCGAGGGCGAGACGAAGAAGCTGGTCGGCGGGCTTCGCCTGCTCGGCCAGATGCCGTTCACCGCGCCGTCGCCGGCCGGCTGGCCCGACCAGGGGACGAAATGGGTCAGCGCCGAAGCCCTGCTGCAACGCGCCGAGTTCGCCATGGCGCTGGGCCGCCGCATCGGCGGCCGCCTGGCGCCGGACGCGCTGCTGGACGAGTCGATCCTGCCGGTGGCCTCGAGCGCCACGCGCGCGGCGGTGCAACGGGCGCCGTCGCGGGTCGAGGCGGTCGCCACTTTGTTTGCAAGCCCCGAATTCCAGAGGAGATAGGCATGATCACGCGTCGCGTTCTGCTGGCCCGCATCGGTGCGGGCGCGCTGCCGGTCCTGGTATTGCCGGGTCTTTCCGCTGCCTTCGCCGCGGCGCCGACCGATCGCCGCCTGGTCGTCGTCGTGCTGCGCGGTGCGCTTGACGGGCTGGCCGCGGTGCCGCCCTACGGCGACCCGAATTATCGGGAGATTCGCGGCGCGTTGGCGTTCCCGGAGCCGGGAACGGCCGACGGCGTGCTCGACCTCGACGGGCGTTTCGGGCTGCACCCGTCGCTGAAGCCGCTGCACGCGATGTACAAGCGGCGCGAGCTGATCGTCTGCCACGCGGTGGCGACGCCCTATCGCAGCCGATCGCATTTCGACGGCCAGGACGTGCTGGAAAACGGCGCCACCTCGGCGCATGGCGCCGAGGACGGCTGGCTCAACCGCACGCTGGCGCTCTATGGCAGCAAGGAAAAAGGCGCGGGCCTCGCGGTCGGCCAGTCGGTGCCGCTGATCCTGCGCGGCGACGTGCCGGTCAGCGCCTGGGCGCCCCGCACCTTGCCGCGCGTGCAGGACGATTTCCTCGTCCGGCTCGGCGCGCTTTACCGCTCGGACAAGCTGCTAGGGCCGGCCTTTACCGAGGTGACGCGCGCCCAGGCGATGGGCGACGAGGTCGCCCGCGATGACGCGAAGATGGGCGGCGGCAAGCAGCAGATTCGCGGCGCGAAGGCGCTGCCGGCCCTGATGAGCGCGGTCGGCAAGCTGCTGGCGGACCCCAATGGACCGCGGATTGCCGCGCTCGACGCGACCGGCTGGGATACGCATGCCAACCAGGGGCTCTTGACCGGTCCGCTCGCCAACAACCTGGCGGCGCTGGCCGAGGGGCTCGACGGCCTGCGCAGCGGCCTCGGCCCGGTGTGGAACAAGACCGCCGTGCTCGTCGCGACCGAGTTCGGACGGACGGTACGGCCGAACGGCACCGGCGGCACCGATCATGGCACCGCCGGCATCGCGTTCTTGCTCGGCGGCGGGGTCGCCGGCGGGCGCGTCGCGACCCGCTGGCCGGGGCTTTCGGAGGCGGCGCTGTTCGAGGGGCGGGACCTGGCGCCCACGGCCGACATCCGCGGGCTGTTCAAGGCGGCTTTGACCGATCACCTTGGATTGCCGGATGCGGAAGTCGCCCGCCATGTCTTCCCGGACAGCCAGAATGCCCCCCGCCTGCGCGAGGTGTTCCGCGCCTGACCGCCCCCGCTGCCCCCGCTTGGCCGTGTCGGCTGGCTTCGTGCTACGCTCGGGCATCGGCAGAGGCATGGCAGGAGGATCAGGCGCGATGGACAGGACGCGGAACGCGGTGCTCGACAAGCTGCGGGCGGGCGAGGTGGTGCTCGGCTTCTCCGTCCGGATGGTGCGGTCGGGCGAGATCGCCAAGATCGCCAAGGCCTGCGACCATGACTGGGTCTTCATCGACATGGAGCATGCGCCGCTGACGCTCGAGACGGCGGTCGAGATTTCCATCGCCGCGCTCGACACCGGCATCACGCCGATCGTCCGCGTTCCGGGCCATGAAGCCTTCCATATCTCGCGCGTGCTCGACGGCGGCGCGATGGGCGTCGTCGTGCCGCATGTCAACAATGCGGAGGAAGCGCGACGGGCGGTCGACGCCTGCCGCTATCCGCCGGTCGGTCACCGCTCGGTCATGGGCGGCTACGCGCAGCTCGGCTTCGAAACCGTGCCGATCAAGGAAGCGGCGGCGTTCATGAACGAGAACACATTGCTCGCCGTGATGATCGAGACGCCGGAAGCCGTCGAGAATGTCGAGGAAATCGCGGCGGTCGACGGCATCGACATCGTCTATATCGGCAGCAACGACCTTCTGGCCGAGATGGGCATGCACGGCCAGTTCGAGTGCGAGGCGCTGGAAAAGGCCGCCCGCCGCGTCATCGCCGCCGCCCGCGCCAACGGCAAGTTCGCCGGCGTCGGCGGCATCCGCGGCGCGGCGATGGCGGAAAAATACGTCGGCCTCGGCTCGCAGTTCCTTACCACGCATAGCGACCTAGCCTTCATGATGGAAGCGGCGTCGGCGCGCGCCAAGCTGCTGCGCGGCGCGGTCAAGAAGGCGCGGGAGAAATAGCCGTCTTTAATAGGTCGCGCGGCCGCCGGAGATGTCGAATACGGCGCCGGTGGTGAAGCTGTTCTCGCGCGAGACGATCCAGGCAATCAGCGCCGCGATCTCGTCCACCTCGACGAAGCGGTTGCGCGGAATTTTCGACAGCATGTACTGGATATGCTCTTCGGTCATCTGATCGAAGATGCGCGTGCGCGCGGCGGCCGGCGTCACGCAGTTGACCGCAATGTCGTAGCCGGCGAGCTCCTTGCCGAGCGACTTCGTCAGCGCGATGACCCCGCCCTTGGATGCGCTGTAGGCGGCGGCATTCGGGTTGCCTTCCTTGCCGGCGATCGACGCGATATTGCAGATCCGGCCGTAGCCGCGCGTCTTCATACCGGGAACGACGGCGCGGTTGACGTAAAACGTGCCGTTGAGGTTGATGGCGATCACCCGGTTCCATTCGTCGATGGGATAGGCATCGACGGTCGCATTCAGGCCGGCGATGCCGGCGCTGTTCACCACGATATCGACGGGGCCGATCTCCTTCTCCGTCTTCGCCAGCGCTTGCTCGATGGCGGCCGGGTCGGCGACGTCGACGGCGAAGCCGGCCGCCGTGCCGATTTCGCTTAGCGCCTTTGCGGCTTTCGACGGCGAGCGGGCCGTCCATGTCCCAGAGCGCGACCCGCGCGCCCGAACGGCAGAGGCGCTCCGCCACGGCGTAGCCGATACCCTGGGCACCGCCCGTGACGACGGCGCTCTGTCCGTTCAGGTCGATCGCATTCATTCCGGCGTTTTCCCCTCCGGCCGGGCTTAGAAGATCGGCTTCGTCTCCGCCATGGCGGGCCGCTTCATCATCTTCTCGAACCAGGCAGCGAGCTTCGGCCGGCCTTTGCGCCAGTCATCGTCCGCATGGCGCCAGTCCGCATAGCCGAGGGAGGCGACCGCCGAGATGCTGCCCATGTGAACCTTGTCCTCGTATTTCGGCAGCAGCTTCTCCAATCGTCATAGGCGCGCTGGGCGCGCGCGGCTTCCTTCTTGATCTCGCCCGGCGATTGCTCGCTCTTGTCGCGGCGCTTCTCATGCGAGCGATGGAACAGCGAGTCCATCAGCAGGGAGGCGACGCCCTCGACCTGGAAGGCGATCTCGCGCTCCTTCTTGTCCTTCGGGATACAGCTTGCCGCCGGACTGCTCGTCGAGATAGCGCGAGATGATCAGCGATTCGATGATGAAGGAGCCGTCGTCGGTCAGCAGCGCCGGTACCTTCGCGCCGGGGCCGTATTCCAGCAAGATCTTCACCCGCGTGTCGGGATCGGCGAGGTTCACTTCCTCGACCTTGCCGGTCAATCCCGCCTCGCGGATCGCCATGCGCGGACGCCGCGCATAGGGCGAATTGCCACTGTAGAACAGCTTCATGGGGTGCTCTCTCCTGGTTTATCTGTGCGGCATAACAATCTGCCGGCATGTCGACAAAATACGCCAAGCGCCGAATGCCGCCAAATCAGGCAGCGGCGCTGGGGGTGCCCTTCAGCGTGACACCATAAGAGACGATGCTATGCTTCCGCCCGCTAGCGCAAGGGTGAGGGGCTTGGGGATCACCGGGAAGTCATCGGCAAGGGCGTCGCCGGGCACGTGCCGCCGGGGCGGATTGCTGTCGCTGTCGCTTCTGATGGTCGTGATTTCCATCGGCACGGCCGTGGCGGCGGAGCGCAAGCCGGTGGTCATCGGCTCGAAGAAATTCACCGAATCGGTGATCCTGGGCGACGCCATTGCCGGCCTGCTGCAAGCCTCGGGCGTCGCCGCACGCCATCGCCGCGAACTGGGCGGCACGCGCATTCTCTGGAGCGCGCTGCTGGCCGGCGAGATCGACGCCTATCCCGAATACACCGGGACGATCACGCGCGAGATCTTCGCCGGCCAGGGTATTTCCGGCATGGAGGCGATCCGCGCCGCATTGGCGCACCGCGGAGTCCGCATGACTGCGCCGCTCGGTTTCGACGATACCTATGCGATCGGCGTCCGGCGGGATGTCGCGCAATCCCGCGGCCTGAAGACGATTTCCGATCTGGCGCGCAACCCGGGCCTGCGATTCGGCTTCAGCAACGAGTTCATGGACCGCGGCGACGGCTGGCCGGGCTTGCGCGCCTATTACGGCCTGTCGATGAAAGGGGTGCGGGGGCTCGACCACGATCTCGCCTATCGCGGCATCCGGGCGGGCGACCTCGACGGCACCGATGTCTACACGACGGACGCCGAGATTGCCGCCTACCACCTCGCCGTGCTCGCGGATGACCGGCACTACTTCCCGGACTACCAGGCGGTGATCCTCTATCGCGACGCGCTGGCACAGCGTGCGCCCGAGGCGGTTGCCGCCTTCCGCCGCTTCGAAGGGCGCATCGACACCGGGCAGATGCGGGCGATGAACGCGGCGATCAAGCTGCACGGCGCGACGGAGCAGGCCGTCGCGGCGCAGTTCCTGAAAGCGAGCTTCGGCGTCACGGCGGAAAGCGGCCGGGCCGGGCCGCTGCAGCGGCTGCTGCATACGACGGCCGAACACCTGACCCTGGTCGCCATCTCGCTGCTGGCGGCGATCGTGGTCGCGCTGCCGCTCGGTATCCTCGCGGCTCGCCGGCCGCGCCTCGCCCAATTGGTTCTGGGTGTGGCCGGGATCATTCAGACCATCCCGTCGCTGGCCCTGCTCGTCTTCATGATTCCGCTGTTCGGGATCGGCACGCTGCCCGCTATCGTCGCGCTCTTCCTCTACAGCCTGCTGCCGATCGTCCGGAACACGCATGCGGGCCTGGTCGATATCGAGCCGTCGCTGCGCGACGCGGCGGAGGCGCTGGGCTTTCCGCCGGCCGCGCGCCTCCGGCTGATCGAGCTGCCGATGGCGGCGCGGCCGATCCTGGCCGGCATCAAGACCTCGGCGGTCATCAATGTCGGCACCGCGACGCTCGGCGCGCTGATCGGCGCGGGCGGCTACGGCCAGCCGATCCTGACGGGAATCCGGCTCGACGACACCGCGCTGATCCTGGAAGGCGCGATCCCCGCCGCGGTGCTGGCGCTGGCCGTGCAAGGCGTCTTCGAGCTTTCGGAACGGCTGTTCGTCTCGCGCGGCCTGCGGCTTTGATATAGTGATCGCCGCTCCTATCAAAAAAGAAAGCACAGGTGCTCCATGAAAGATGACGCGCTCTACGAAACCGGGATGGCCGTCCGCCGGAAGATCCTCGGCGATGCGCATGTCGATCGCGCGCTCGCCCGTACGTCGCCGCTGACCGAGGAGTTTCAGGACCTCATCGTCCGCTATGGCTGGGGCGCGGTCTGGGGCCGCCCGGGGCTGGACCATCGGGAACGGCGTCTCCTGGTCATCGGCACGATGATGGCGATCGGCCGGTGGGAGGAGTTCGACATGCATGTGCGGGCGGCGCTGCAAAGCGGCTTTCCGCTGGCCGACATCAAGGAGGTCATCCTGCAGCAGGCGATCTATTGCGGCGTGCCGGCCGGCAATACCGCCTTTCACCATGTCGAGCGCCTGATCGAGGAGGTCGCCGCCCAGGGCGTCAAGGTTAACGGCGACGGATCGTCCGCCTGACCCGCGCCTACCGCTTTCCGTTCGTGCAGGAGAGCGCTATTCTGTGCCTCTGCACGGTTCCCGCCTGTCTCGCTGAATGGAGGACTATCCCATGGCCGGTCTCACGGGCCTGATTTGCCCCAACCTCACGCCGTTCAACACCGATCTGTCGATTGCGATGGACCTCTATATCGAGCATGCCAACCGGATGCTCGATGCCGGCTGCTCGGCGCTGGCGCCCTTCGGGACGACCGGCGAGGCGCTGTCCGTCGGCATGGACGAGCGCATGGAAGTGCTCGAGGCGATGGTCAAGGCGGGCATCGATCCGGCCAAGCTGGTGCCGGGCACGGGCCTCACCAACCTGCAGGACACGGCCAAGCTCTGCCGCCACGCGATCAAGATGAAATGCGCCGGAGTCATGGTGCTGCCGCCCTTCTATTACAAAGGGGTGTCGGACGAGGCGCTGTTCGAATATTTCTCGGCCCTGATCGGCATGGTCAATTCGCCGGCGCTCAGGATCTACCTCTACCACATCCCGCCGGTCGCCCAGGTGCCGGTCAGCGTCGAGCTGACGGCCCGGCTCGCCAAGGCCTTCCCGGGCGCCATCGCCGGGATCAAGGACAGCTCGGGCGACTGGAGCAACACCAAGCGCCTGCTGACCGAGGTCAAGGGCATCGCGGTGTTCCCGGGCTCGGAGAACCCGCTGATCGAGGCCCTGGCGCTCGGCGCCCCCGGCTGCATCAGCGCGACCGCGAACATCAACGCCGAGAACATCATCCGCTGCTACAAGGCGGCCGGCACGCCGGAAGGTGATCGCCTGCAGGCGCAGATCCGCGCCTACCGCCTGCCGTTCCAGGAGATGGGCGCGATCCCGGCGCAGAAGTGGATGCTGGCGCACCAGACCGGCGAGCCGCGCTGGAAGATCGTCCGGCCGCCGCTGATGCAGCTTTCGGACGCGCGCGGCCAGGAGCTGCTGAAACGCCTCGAGACGGTTCTCGAGCCGGCGGAATAAAGCGCCTCAGGCCGACGGTATCCGAAGCCGGCGCTCCAGCGCCCGGACGAGCATCGCCGCGCCCAGGCTCATCGCCAGGAAGAACAGGCCGACGATGGTAATCGGCTCGAGATAGCGGAAGGTCTCGGAGCCGATGATCTTCGCGCGCTGCATCATCTCGACGACCGCGATGGCGGAAAGCAGCGGCGTATCCTTGAACATTGCGATCAGGTAATTGCCCAGCGCCGGCAGGATGTCCGGAACCGCCTGCGGCAGAACGACGTAGCGAAAGACCTGAAGCCGCGTCATGCCGAGTGCGCCGGCGGCCTGCCATTGCCCGGCGGGCACGTTATCGATTCCGGAGCGGTAGGCTTCCGAGGTGTAGGCCGCATAGTGCAGGCCGATCGCGATGATGCCGGTCAGAAGCGCCGGCAGGATGACGCCGTAATCGGGCAGCACGAAGAAAATGAAATAGAGCTGGATGAGCAGGGGCGTGCCGCGGACCGCCTCGATCGCGAGCGCGACCGGCAGGGCAACGGCGCGGCGCCGGCTGCGCCGGAGCAGCGCCAGCAGAAGCCCGAGCACGATACTGATGGCAAACCCGGCGGCCGTGACGCCGAGCGTCAGCAGCGCGGCCTTGCCGAGCGTCGGCAGGATCGCCGCGGCGAAGGCCCAGTCGACATGCATCACACGCGCTCCTGCGCCAAGCGGTGGCGGCCGAGCCGGCGTTCGAGCCCGCGCGTGGCGGCCGCGATAACCAGCGCGAGCAGCCCGTAGATCACCAGCACCATGGTGAAGATTTCAGCTGTCCGGAAGGTTGCCTGATTGAGCTGGTAGGCGCGGAAGGTCAGGTCGGAGACGGTGATAAGCGAGACGAGCGCGGTCCCTTTGAGAAGCTCGATCAGCAGATTACCCCACAGCGGTAGCATGCGGAGGACCGCCTGCGGCAGCACGATCCAGCGCATCACTTGAGGCCCCGTCAGTCCGAGCGCCGCGCCCGCCGCGGTCTGGCCGGGTGGGACGGCAAGGATGGCGCCGCGCACCACCTCGCTGCCGTAGGCGCCGATGTTAAGTCCGAGCCCGAGGACCGCGGTCTGGAACGGCGTGAACGTCACGCCGAAATGCGGCAGCACGAAGAACAGCCAGAACAGCTGCACCAGCAGCGACGAGCCGCGGAACAGCTCGACATAGACGACGGAGGCCGCGCGCAGCAAGCCGCGAGCGGGAAAGCCGTGCCAGCCCGCTCGCGAAGGCGAGCAGCACGGCGACGACGGCGGCGGCGACGGTAATCTCGGCCGTGACCCGCGTGCCGTCGAGCAGGATCGGCAGGAATTCGATCATCGGCATTCGCTCGCGCCGGCCCTGCCGGGGCGGATCGGCCGGTCAGCCGCCGCAGAGCTTCGCGGCGGTTGCATTGCCCGGCAGCTCGGCCTTGGTGAAACCGAAGGGCGCCACGAGCGCGAGGTGCGCCTTGCTGCCGACGAAGGACGCCAGCTCCTTGTCGAAGGCCTGACGTAGCGCCTTGTCCTCCTTGCGGAAAGCGAAGGCGCCGTAGCCGAAAGCGTAGCCCGGTGTCTTGAACGGCTTTGCAACGTCCACCCGGTCGCCGCCTTTCTTCGCCATCCGCCGGATCGATAAGGCGGTGAGCGCGGCGGCGTCCGCCCGGCCGAACCGCACCGCCGAGAGCATGCTCACCTGATCGGGCAGGGTGACGATTCGACCGTCGGGGATGCCGGCCTTCTTCGCATAGGTCTGCTCGACCGCGCCCGCCATGACCGCCAGTTTCACATTGTCGTTGCGCGCGGCATCCTTATAGCTGTGCAGGCCCAGCGGGTTGCCGGCCTTGACCAGGAAGCCCGAGCCGAGGCGGTAGGTCGGATTCGAAAAGGCGACCTGCTTGCAGCGCGCCGGCGTGATGAACATGCCGGCGGCGATCACGTCGAAGCGGTGGGCGCCCAGCCCGGGATCAGCGATGCCCACTCGGTCAGTACTGCCTCGACCTTGCCGATACCGATTTTCTTGGCGATGTGCCTGGCAATCTCCGGCGCTTCGCCAGTGGCCTTGCCGTCTGCCGTCGCGTAGCCGAAAGGCGCCTCGTTGGCGAAGCCGATGCGGATGCTGCCGTGCTTCCGCGCTTGCTCCAGGGTCGATGCGGCAAGGGCGCTTGTCGCGAAAATCGCGGCGGCGAGGAGCGTCACCGCGCCGGACGCGAAGTGCGTCACGGCGGCCGCTCTTGAGCGGGAGCCTGCGGTCTTATGGTTCGTCTTCATCTCTACGCAGCTCCCTTCTTGTTTCCAATTCAGGAAATCGGCGCCACGGTCCGGCTGGCGATGAAATCGGGCCGCGGCCTCGTCCCGGCGAACGGCCGTACCAGCGCGTTCTCGACGCTGTTGTAGACGGCGAAGATATTGCTGCGCGGATGGGGCGTTATGTTGCCGTTCGAGCCGTGCATCGTGTTGCAGTCGAACAGCACGATCGAGCCGGCGGGTCCGGTCGGCGCATCGATGCCGCCCAGGTCGACGAGCCAGCGCAGGCTGTCGTCGTCCGGCGTGCCGATTGCCTGGCGGCGCAGCGACTCCTTGAAGTGGTTGTCGGGCGTCGCGCCAACGCAGGTCACATAGTGCTTGTGCGATCCGGGGATCAGCATCAGCGGTCCGTTCTGTGCGTGGTTGTCGGACAGCGCAATGGAGACGCTGATCGCCCGCATCCGCGGCATGCCGTCCTCGGTGTGCCAGGTCTCGAAATCGGAGTGCCAGTAGAACTCCTTGCCGCGAAACCCAGTCTTGTAGTTGATGCGCGACTGATGGATGTAGACCGGACCGCCGAGGATCTGTTGCGCCATGCCGGCAAGGCGGGGGCTCTGCAGCAGGGCGCGGAATACCGGGCTGCTTTCGTGGACCGCGAAGACGGACCGGACGATGTCGCTGCCGGGCTCGCGCACGATCCTGTCGTCGTCGCTGCCGCGCGCAGCATCCCAAATCGCGCGCAGCTCCGCGGTGAAGTCGCGCACCGCGTCGGGCGAAAAATACTGCTCGATGGCGAGATAGCCGTTGTGCTCGAAGTAGTCGAGATCGGCGGACGAAAGCGCCCCGCAGGCGGCCCTACCGTTGCCCCAGAGGACAGGATCCTGCCGGTCGACGATCGACGGCGCCGGCTGTACGCGGGACGGATAGCGGTCGACCATTTGATCCATGGCTAAAGCCTCCGGCCGTCTCAGTCGGCGGCGGCGTCCGCGACGCCTTCCGCTTCGTCGTCTTCGATCAGCGGGTAGATGCCCTTCTCGTCATGCACCTCCCGCCCGGTGAGCGGCGGGTTGAACACGCACACCATGCGCATCTGCGTGCGGGCCCTGAGATAGTGCTTCTCGTGGCCGTTGAGGGCGTAGAGCGTGCCGTCCTTGATCGGGAAAGACGCTCGCCGGTCTCGATCACCTCGACCTCACCCTCGCCCTCGACGCAGTAGACCGCTTCGAGGTGATGCGCGTACCAGATGAACGTTTCGGTGCCCGCCTTGATGATGGTGTCGTGCATGGAAAAGCCCATGCCGTCGCTCTTCAGCAGGAACCGGCGGCTGGTCCAGGTCTCGACATCGACATCGCGGTCGGTGCCCTTCAGGTCTTCAAGCTTCGTGACGATCATGTCTTGCTCCGTCTCGCGGTGGAGGTTGGCTCAGGCGACGTGCTTGACGCCGGTCCGGCGGCGGTCGAGCGCCGCGGCCGTCGCCTTGGCGAGAATCGACAGGCCCTTCTCCAGGCCGACGTCCTCGATCACCAGCGGCGGCATGACCTTGACGACCTCGCCGTTCGCGCCCGAGGTTTCCATCAACAAGCCCATGCGGAAGGCCTGCGCGCAGATCTCGCCCGCAAGGCCATCGACGCCGATCTTGATGCCCTGCATGAGGCCGCGTCCCGCGACGACGCCTTGAAGCGCCGGGTGCCGGTCCACCAGATCGGTCAGGAAGGTCTCGATCTTCGCCGCCTTGGCATTGATCGACTTCTCCAGCGAATCGTCCTTCCAATAGCCCAGCGCTTCCGTCGCGGTGACGAAGGCCAGGTTGTTGCCGCGGAAGGTGCCGTTGTGCTGTCCGGGGCTGAAGCAGTCGAGATGCGGCTTGAGCAGCGTCAGCGCCATCGGCAGGCCGCTGCCGCTGATCGATTTCGAAAGGCAGACGATGTCCGGGTCGAGGCCGGCCGGCTCGAAGCTGAAGAAGGGACCCGGTCCGTCCGCAGCCCGCCTGGATGTCGTCGATGATCAGGACGATGTCGTGCGTCCGGCAGATATTCTTCGAGCCGCCGGAGCCATCCCATGCTGGCGACATTCAACCCGCCTTCGCCTTGCAGGGTTTCGACGATGACCGCCGCCGGGGTGTCCACTCCGCTGCCGTTGTCTTCCAGCGTCCGAGCGAAATACTCCAACGTGTCGACGTCTTCGCCGAGATAGCCGTCGAACGGCATGCGGAAGGTGCCGTGAAGCGGAATGCCCGCGCCTTCGCGCTTGGTGCGCGTTTCCGGTCAGTGCGAGGGAGCCGAGCGTCATGCCGTGAAAAGCGTTGGTGAAGCAGACGATGCCGCTGCGGCCGGTCGCCAGCCGCGAGATCTTGATCGCGCTCTCGACGGCGTTCGTGCCGGTCGGTCCGGGAAACAGCAGCTTATATCTCATGCCGCGCGGCGCGAGGATGATGTCTTGGAAGGCGTCAATGAACGCGGCTTTCGCGCTGGTCGCCATGTCCAGGCTGTGCACGACGCCGTCCCGGCGATGTAGTCGACCAGCGGCGCCATGATGCGGTCCGGGTTGTGCCCGTAATTCAAGGCGCCGGCGCCGGCGAAGAAATCGATGTATTCGCGTCCCTGTTCGTCCCAAAGGCGATAGCCCTTCGCCTTGGTGAAGATCGTCGGGAAATCCCGGATATAGGACCGCACGTTGGATTCGTGCTGCTCGAAGGGTTTCACGATGTTGCCTCCTTACGATTGTTTCCGGTACGCATGCGCGGCTCGAATGGGCCGATCCGCACGAGCAGTTCAGTCTCGTGACGCGGATCGGGGAAAAGACCGCTGTCGAACCCGGTCGACAGGTCGAAGCTGCAGCCTTGGCGGCGGGCGAAGCCGCGGAACAGCGCCATCGAGGCCAGGTTCGACGGCGTCACCGTCGCTTCCATGTCGCCTGACGTTGCGGCATTCCGGGCGGCGGAGAATTTCCCGCAGCATCGCCGAGCCAAGGCCGAGGCCTCGGCTGCTTTCGGCCACGCCGATCTGCCAGACGAAAACCGTCTCCGGGCGGTCGGGAAGGAGATAGGCCCAGACGAAGCCAGCGATCTTTCCCGCGATGACGGGCGACGACGCTGGTCGCGCCGAAATGCGCGCCCGTCAGCAGGTAGGCGTAGGCGGAATTCGGCTCGAGCGTGCCGTCCGCCTGAACCAGCCGCCAGATCGCCGCCCCGTCCGAGGCGGTCGGCCGCGCGAAAGTGGGGAAAGGGCTGTCGTCTCCACGATCCTGGCCGACGCTGCGGGTGGATTCCTTCTCTTCGAATGTCGTGTCGCTCATTGACCTCAATGCTGTTGCCGGGCGTTCCTTCGGGGACGCGCCTGATTGAATGTCGTTCCGCCGTGCGGATTTCCGGATGCGACTTGAGCGGCACGCGACAATGGTCGGCCATCGACATACGTGACGGCCGCCTCGCGTTGACGTGTTTTGCTTTCTACGGCGTTACCGGGTGGGCCGCGTCACGGCGATGATGGCAATCCGCCGTCATCGCGTGTGGAACCGGGATTGTATTCGCTTGCCGTCGAGATGCTCTCCGAAAACTCAAACTCAGCAGATGCCGCGATTTCGCGGCTTATCGTCCTTGTGGCCGTTGCCAGGGGATCGGTTTGGAGGATACCTCCGCCTCGGAACCTAGGCGCCAGCCTGCGCCATGATTCCGGAGACGGCGCGTGATCACACTTACATAAGTTAATCGATGGGCCAGAAATAAACGGGAATTTGGCGGTGCCCGGATTTTAAGGCCGGTGGGCCCGCGCGCGCTTGCGTGCGGATCGCGTGACCTCGATATCGGCAAGCTGCTTCTCGGTGCTGGGCGGCGTTCGCTTGCCGTTGAGGTGGCCGCCTTCGAAAGCGGCAATGCGCTCGAGCTCGGCGATGTCCTGTAGAAAGACTCGCCCCCCTTCAATCCGCACGAGGTTCCGCAGGCGGAGCTTCCGCAGCGTCCGGTTCACGTGGACGACGCTTAAGCCCAAGGTGTCGGCGAGCAGTTGCTGGGTGATCGGGAAGGCAAAGGACGCGCCGTCGACCACGTCGACCGCTTTCAGCCGACTGAGCAGCTCCAACAGCAGATGCGCCATGCTTTCCAAGGCATTGCGCCGGCCAAGGCGGACGATATGTTCGGCGAGCATCGCTTCCTCGCGCGCCGCGGACCATGTGATGGCGGCGGCGAGCTTGGGATAGTCGCGAAAAAGATTGGCGATGTCGGAAGCCGCCAGCGCCGAGATCGTCGCATCCGTCAGGGTGACGATCGAATGGTCCGAGATCCCGAAAAAATGGGCGCGCAAGCCCATGAAATCGCCCGGCAGCACGAAGTTGAGCACCTGACGGCGTCCGTCCGGCAGGGCCTTGTACCGATACGCCCAGCCGGCCTGGAGGACAAAAATCTGATTGCCCACGCTCTCCGGCCGGATCAGCTCGTGGCCCGGCTCGACCGACTTCATCTCGGCCGTCGCCGCGTCGAGCCAGCGCACTTCCCGCTCGGATAAGGCGGTGAACATCCGCAATTTCCGCGTCAGCGCATTCTCGGCGATCGGGTTCATCGGGACGAGTTTACCAGTCCGTGGCAATCCGCGGACTTAACGTATGTTAATTAGCATAGGTTAAAGACCGTGTTCCTTAGCCTTCGCCCCGCCCTGCGCCACCAAGCTCCAGCTCGGGCTCGGCGTCTTCCTGGCGTGGGTCCAGCTCCGCGCCGGCGGGCGATGTACGGGGAACGGCCACGAAGGATACCTGCTCTTCGACGCTTGTCGGCGCCGTCCGGCGCATCCGCCAAAGGCCGAACACCACGGTTCCCAGGGCAACGGCGGCGGTGAGGAAGAACAGACCCTCGCCGTCGAACAGCGTGATGACCTGTCCCGCGATCAAGGGCCCGGTTGCCGCGCCGACGCTGTAGAGCAGGAGCATACCGCTCGACAGGCTGACCAGATCGGCGTTGTTCGGAAGCCGGTCCCCGGCATGCGCCAGGGACAGAGGATAGAGCGTGAAGCTGACGCCGCCGAACAAGGCGACGCATGCGAACAGAAGCGTGTTGGCGTCGCCCGGCACGAACATGATGGCGCCGCTCGCCAAGGACGGTGCTCGCGGCGGCGCCCAGGATGACGGAGCGCCGGTCGACGCGGTCGGACAGCAGCCCGATCGGCCATTGCAGGGCGAGCCCGCCGAAGATCGCGGCGGCCATGAAAAGCCCGGCCTGGCTCGGCGGCAGGCCGCGCATCACCGCGAAGACGGGCCCCAGGCCATAGAACGAGCCGAGAATGACGCCCGATGCGATCGCGCCGACGACGGCCAAGGGCGAAAGGCTTGCCATCGCCGCGAAATTCAGCGGCGTCGGCGCGGTGACCTGCGGCGCCTCGGTCCGGGTGAGCACGATCGGGACGAGGCTCATGCCGAGCAGAATGGCGGCGATGGCGAAAAGCTCGAAGCCGGCCGGGTCGTATGTGGAAAGCAGGAACTGGCCGCTGCCGAAGGCGCCGTAGAACACGATCATGTAGATGGCGAGCACGCGGCCGCGCTGCGCGCTGCTTGCAACCGTGTTGAGCCAGCTTTCGATCACCAGCGTGAGGCCGGCGAGACAGGCGCCGGCTACGCCCCGGATGAGGATCCAGACGGCGGGCCAGGGCGCCAGCGGCATCAGGAGGGAGGTCGCGGCAAAGATCGCGGCAAAGCCGGCAAGCGCCCGGATCCGGCCGACGCGGTGGATGATCTTCGGGTTGTACCAGGCACCCAGGACGAGGCCCATGAAATAGCCTGTCGCGATCGCGCCGGTCACGCCTGCAGAGGCGCCGAGCTGTTCGGCGCGGATCGGCACGAGTGTCGTCAGAAGGCCGTGGCCCGCAACGAGAATGGCCGTTCCGAGGAAGAGGGTCGCGAGCGGTGCGAGTATCGCCTGCATGAAAAAAAGTTTGTCGCGGCACGCGATATCGCTTCCGGCCGCCTATTCCTTTCCGTCCGTTTCGTGTCTTCGCCGTCCCGGCGCACGCGCACCGCTACCTACGCTGCGCGCCGTTACCGGTTCCCGGAATTCAGTTCCCGATGGTCAAAGCGGCATCGGCACGCCGGTGCTCACCAGGTTCGGGTCTTTTAGCCAGGATCGGTCCGCGTCTTCAACAAAGACCTCGATCTCGTTGCCGTCCGGATCCGGGAAATAGATCGACTTGGTCACCGCGTGGTCACGGATACGCTTGATCTTGACGCCGTGCAATTCGAGCCAGCTCTTGGCTTCGCGCAACTCCGCCATGGTGCTGCCGATCTTGAGCGCGAGATGGGCGAGGCCCGGTGCGGCGTCCGGCGCGTCCGGTGACTCCGACCCGGTTTCGACCAGGGCAATATCGTGATGGCTGTCGTTGAAGATCAGAAAGGACATGGGCCGGTCGTTGCGGGAGACTTCCTTCATGCCCAGGACCTCGGTATAGAAAGGCACCGACCGTTCCAGGTCGCGCACCTTGAGCACGATGTGGCCAATGGAATGGACCTTCATCGATGTTTCCTCCTTGGAAACTTTTGCGTGCATTGCAAGGAGAAGTCTATCGCAAGAATACCGTTCCTGTACACGGTTTGCGCGTAAGCGCGTTGCCCGCCTGCGGTTTCCCGGTAGAATTCGCCGGTCCGTCCGTGCGCTCGGCCGGCGGAACACATTGGCGGCGGCGCCAAGGCGATCGGGGGTATGCCCATGCCGGTGAAGCTCGGCCTGGTTCTCAAGACAAGCTGGTCCGGCGGCGAGGCGCCGACGGCCCGGCTGGCCGCCCTGCTGGGCCAGCTGCGCACGGCGCGGGACGCGGGGTTCGAGTCGGTCTGGCTGGCGCAGCATTTCGTGGCCGGGCCCGACAGCCATCTCCAGACCATCCCCCTGCTCGGACGCCTTGCGCCGGAGCTTGATGGCCTGCGCATCGCCACCAGCATCATGCTGCTGCCGATGCTGAACCCCGTGCTGTTGGCCGAGGAGATGGCGACCCTCGATTGGCTCGTGGATGGCCGGCTGATGCTGGGCGTCGGTCTCGGCTATCTCGACCGCGAATATGCGGCGATGCAGACGCCCAAATCCGAGCGTGTCGGGCGCTTTTCCGAGGCGATCGAGGTCATGCGCAAGCTGTGGAGCGGCGAGCGCGTCTCCCACGACGGGCGGTATTATCCGCTCAGCGACGTGCAGATCGGCCTCAGGCCGAAACAACCGGGCGGTCCGCCGATTCTGATCGGCGCCGGCGTCGATGCGGCGATCAAGCGGGCGGCGCGGATTGGCGACGGCTGGCTCATCACCTTCGCCACGGAAAGGCCTCGGGTGGAAAAGCAGCTGGCGATGTATCGCGCCGAGCGTGCGGCGGCCGGGCTGCCGCCGACGAAGGAGCAGACGATCGGCCGTGATTGCTACGTCGGCGCGACGATGACGGACGCGATGGCGGATGCGAGCGGGCCACTCTTGAGCAAATACGAGACCTATCGAAACCTTGCCAACACCGGCTTGCGCGACGGACAGGCCGCGGAGCAAGGGCGCGCCTTCATGCAGGGTCGCTTCCTGGTCGGCGATGAAGCCTTCGTGCGCGACGAGATGCAGCGTTATCGCGATACGCTCGGCGTCGATCTGTTCCGTCTGCGGATGGAATGGGACGGGCTGGGACAGGAGAAGGTGCTGCGCAGCATCGAGCGAATCGGCCGCGCGGCGCAGGGAGTGCGCTAATTCCATGACCCGGCTGGGCCATCGCTTGCGACGCGGGATGACAGGGGCGCTGGGCGTCGTCCTGCTGCTGGCCCTGCTCGTCCAGCCCGCCGCGGCGAAAGAGCACCGTCTCCACGGTCAAGGGCGGCTGTTCAAGGTGACGGCGGCGGGCATTTCGCCGAGCTACGTGTTCGGCACGATGCATTCGACCGACCCCGAGGTCCTCAAGCTTCCGACGCCGGTCGTGCGCGCCTTCACCGCCAGCGCGCGCCTCGTCCTGGAAATGGTGTTCACGCCCGAGGTCGAGGCGCGCATGGGCGAGGCGATGCGGCTGCAGGAAGGCCGGACATTGGCCGGCATCGTCGGCCCGGCGATCTATGGCAAGCTGCTGAAGCGCGCGGCGGTTTACGGCTTGCCGGCACAGCAGATGAATCAGCTCCAGCCATGGGCGGCCAGCATGATCTTCAGCGTGCCGTTGGCCGAGCTCGACCGCGAAGCATCCGGCATCCTGGCGCTCGACCGCACGCTGCAGCAAGCGGCGGATGGGCGCGGTATTCCGGTTCACGGCCTCGAATCGCTGAAGGAACAGATCGCGACCTTCTCCGATGCCTCCGAACGCGAACAGATCGACAACCTGCGCCTGACGCTCGACCTCAATCCGGAGATCGACTCCGCCTTCGCCGAAATGAAGAAATTATATCTTGCCGGCGATCTCGACGCGCTGCATGCGATGGTGAAGTCGATGTTCCCGCCGAAGGACGCGCATCTCGAACGGCAGTTCGAAAGGGACTTCATCGAAAAGCGCAACAAGCGCATGGCGAACCGCATGGCCCGGTATGTCAAGCAGGGCGATGCCTTCGTCGCGATCGGCGCGCTGCACCTGTCCGGCGCGCAGGGCGTGCTGCACTTGCTCGAGATCCGGGGATACACCGTCACGCGGATCGAGTAGCGCGCTCAGGCCGCGAAAGTCGCCAGGATCTCTTCGAAAGCCTTGAGCTGGTTGCCCTCGACCGAGGACGGCACCAGGATCGGCGTGTGGATGCCGGCGTCATACCAGGCTTCCAGGCGGTCACGCACCCGCGCTGCGGAACCGAACAGCGTGACGTCGTCGAGCCAGCGGTCGCCCATGATCGCGGAGACCTTGGCATTTTCCCCTGCCTGGATCGCCTTTTCGACCGCGTCGATCTCCTCGACATAGCCGGCTTCGCGCCAGTAGTTCCGGTAGTTCGGCAGCTCGAGATAATGGATAAGGGTGCGCCGGCTCACGGCCTTGGCCGCCTCGATATCGTCGGAAATGCAGGTCGGCAGCATGTTTCCGATGAAGAAGCTGTCGGACTTGCGCTTCGCCGCCGGCAGCATGCTCAAGGACTCCGGCATGTGCGACAGCGCGCCGTTGGCAAAGACCAGACCGTCGCCCAATTCGCCGGCGAGCGCGATCATCCGCTTGCGAAGGCCCGCGACCACGACGGGCGGCTTGTCACCGGTGCGCGGCGCGGCGTGGTACTTCTCGATGAAGTCCCGCATATCGGAGAGCGGCTTGCCGCCGGACACGCCCATGCGGGCGAGCGATGGCGTGTGGCTCACGCCGATACCGAAACGGAAGCGCCCGCCCGAGATCTCGTGGATGAAGGCGGTCGTGTTGGCGTAGTCGGCCGGCTGGCGGAAATAGATCGGCATGACCGCGGTGCCGAAGCGGATATGCTTGGTCGCGAAGGCGAGCGCCTGGCAGAGGGACAGCGCGTCCAGCATGCTGGGGCTGTAGATTCCCGAGAAGCCGCGCCTTTCGATCTCCCCGGCGAGCTCGAGAGTCGCATGGCGGCGGCCGGGCACCGCGACAAGGCTGACGGCTGGCATTCGCTTGGGCATGGCGGCGGTCTCCCTATCAGGCTTGATCGGTTCTATGCGCCGAGGACGCGCACGGGCTTTCCTGCGAGCCAGGCCTGCACGTCCTCGAGGCTGTCTTTGTAACGGGCGACGAAGTTCTCGCGCGTGCGGCCGCCGATATGCGGCGTCAGCACGGTGTTCGGCAGCGAGCGCAAGGGATGGTCGGCCGAGAGCGGCTCCCGGTCGAAGACGTCGAGCCCGGCGCTCGCGATGGCGCCGGATGCCAGGGCGGCGATCAGCGCAGGCTCATCGACGATCGGCCCGCGCGACGTGTTGATGAGCGTGGCGGTCGGCTTCATCAGGCCGATCTCGCGCGTGCCGACAAGGCCGCGCGTCCGGTCGCTCAGCACAACATGGATACTGAGCACGTCGGACCGACGGAACAGATCGTCCTTGCCGACCGGCTCTACGCCGACCTCGGCGCAGCGCGCGGGCGTCAGGTTCTGGCTCCAGGCGATGACCTTCATGCCCATCGCCAAGCCGACCTTGGCGACGCCAGCGCCGAGCTCTCCCAGGCCGAGCACGCCGAGCGTCTTATCGGTCAGCCCGCCGGGCAGGCCGATGCCCCAGGCGCCGTCGCGAATACCGCGGTCTTCCGTCGGAATACCCTTCGCAAGCGCGAGGATGAGACCCCAGGCAAGCTCGACGGTCGCCTTCGGGAAGCCGTAGCCGGTGCCGCAGACGGTGACGCCGCGCTCGGCAAGGGCTTTCATGTCGAGCGCCGCGTTGCGCCGGCCGTGCGTCACCAGCAGCTTGAGCTTCGGCAGCGTCTCGACCAGCGTGCGGTCGAAGCGCGTCTCCTCGCGCGCGGTGACAATGATGTCGTAGGGCGCAAGCAACGCGGCCCCTTCCGCGCCGCCCGGCGTCCGATCATGGGTGATGTCGATCTCGATGTCGCGCGGCAGGCTGCTCCAGTCGGCCGATTCCCTGGCGAGCTTCTGATAGTCGTTGATGATCGCCAGGCGCATGGATCAGATGACCACTTCGACGAGATAGGGTCCCTTGACGCTGAGGCCGCGCTCGAAGGCACGGCACAGCTCGTCCGTATCATGCGCCTTCTCCGCCTCGACGCCCATGCCGGCAGCGATGCTGACCCAGTCGATATTGGGCCGGTCGAGCGTCAGCATGTCATGGGCGCGGGGGCCGGGATTGCCCGCGCCGACATTCGCAAGCTCGCCCTTGAGGATGTTGTAGGAGCGATTGGCGAAGACCAGCGTGGTGACGTCGAGATTCTCCCGCGCCTGGGTCCACAGCGCCTGGAGGGTGTACATGCCGCTGCCGTCGCCTTCCAGGCAGACGACCTTGCGGTCCGGGCAAGCGACCGCGGCGCCGGTCGCGAGCGGCATGCCGAGGCCGATCGAGCCGCCGCGGTTCTGCAGCCAGTCATGCGGCGGCGCGCCGGCGGTCAGCGGGTAGAAGCCGCGCCCGGTGGTGACGCTCTCGTCGGCGACGATGGCGTTCTCGGGCAGCAGCGCGCCGATCGCCGCGGCGATCGAATCGAGGGTAAGCGGGCCGGTCGGCCGCGGCGGGCGGGCCGATTTCTGCAGCTTGGCGGTGCCGGGCTTGGCGCCGACGGCATCCGCCAGCGACTGCAGCGCCGCGGCGCAGTCCTGCTCCGGCAGGGCGAGCGTAAGGATCTCGCAGCCTTCCGGCGCGAGCAGGCTCGGCATGCCGGGATAAGCGAAGAAGCCGGCGGGTCGGCCGGCGCCGACCAGCACGATGCGCCGGTAGGGCTTGAGCACCTCCAGCGCCTGCGGCACCGGATAGGGGATGCGATTGACGGGGAGCCGCCCGGCGCCCCGCTGCAGCCGGGCATTCATGCCTTCGGCCATCACGGCGCAGCCGGTCGCGGCTGCGATGGTGCCCGCGGCCTCGAGCGGCCCCTGAAACAGCGCGCCCGCGCCGAGCAGCAGCAGCGCCGGTTCGCCGCTCTGCAGCACGGAGGCGGCTTCGTCGATCAGCCGGCCGTCGACCGTCTCGCGCTCGGGGATCATCGGCACGGTGCCGACCACGCCGCCGTCGCCCCAGGCCGTGTCGGCGGGCAGGATCAGGGTCGCGATCTGGCCGGGCGCGGACATGGGCGGCGGCGATCGCTTCCGCGGCATAGCCGCCGACGGAGGCCGCATCGGGCGCCGCCTTGACCCAGTGCGAGACCGGGCGCGCGATGCCGGCGATGTCCGAGGTGAGCGGCGTGTTGTACTGGATGTGATAGGTCGCATGCTCGCCGACGACGTTGACGATGGGCGATCGCGCCTTCTTCGCATTATGCAGGTTGGCCAGCGCGTTGCCGAGACCGGGGCCCAAATGCAGCAGGGTCGCCGCGGGCTTTCCCGTCATCCGCGCATAGCCGTCGGCGGCGCCGCTGACGACGCCTTCGAACAGGCAAAGCACGCAGCGCATGCCCTCGATCTTGTCGAGCGCCGCCACGAAATGCATCTCCGAGGTGCCCGGATTTGTGAAACAGACGTCGACGCCGCCCTTCAGCAGCGTGTGCACCAGGCTTTCGGCTCCGTTCATTAAGGTCTCCCGTGACGATCTTGTGGCTGGCGTTGGGTGTGCGTGTCTTTCGCCATATTAGGCGAGGCGGTGACGGAATGCCTAGCGTGCCCTCCATGACCCGCTGGCGCGATGGCTTTCCCGGCGGCATTTGAGTATCCTCCGGCCCGTCTGGCCCTGCGAACCTTCGATCAATCGGGATCCGTCATGACCCTCATCCTTTCCAACGAAGACATCGACCGGCTTCTGACCATGGGCGACTATGTCGACATTCTGGAAGACGCCTATCGCGAGCTTGCCGCCGGGCGCGGCGTGGTGCGGCCGCGGTCCGACAGCCTGGCGCCGACGAAGATGCCGGGAGCCGTCTATGGCCTGAAATCGGCCGACGGCATCGCGCCGAAGTTCGGCACCGCCGCGGTCCGCATCAATTCCGACATCATCACCTACCCGGAGATCGGCGGCGTGCCGCGCCGGGTGAAGGTGCCGGCCGCCCCGAACAAGCGCTGGGTCGGGCTCGTGCTGCTGTTCAGCACCGAGACCGGCGAGCCGCTGGCGATCTTCCCCGATGGCGCCATGCAGCGGATGCGGGTCGGCGCGACCAGCGGGTTGGGCGCGAAATACCTCGCGCGGACGGACGCGCGGACGGCGGCGATCATCGGCTCGGGATTCCAGGCGGGGGCGCAGCTTATGGCGATCGCCGCGGTGCGCGGGATCGAACGGGTCCGCTGCTTCAGCCCGAGCCGTGAGAACCGCGAAGCGTTCTGCCGCGAGTGGAGCGAAAAGCTGCGGCTCGACATCACGCCCGCCGAAAGTGGCGGAAGCGGCCGTCAAGGGAGCGGATGTCGTCGCTTGCTCGACCAGCGCGCTCGGCACCGTCTTCTTCGAAAAATGGCTCGAGCCCGGCATGCATCTCAGCTCGATCAAGCTGCCGGAGATCGAGCCCGCCGCGGTCAACCGGGCCGACCTCGTGGTCATCCACAATCGCGAGGACAAGGCGCCGGTGCTGGAGACCAGCGACCTTCCCGACCTGAAGAAAATTTCGGGCAAGGACGGCGCGGTGAAGAAGGCTGTCGGATTCGACACGCTACCGACCGTGTTCGATCTCATCGCCGGCCGGATAAAGGGACGGACGTCGGACGCGCAGGTGACCTGCTTCCTCAACAACACCGGCACCGGCTACCAGTTCGCCGCCTGCGGCGCGGTCGCCTACCGGAAGGCGAGGGCGCAGGGCCTTGGCCATGAGCTTCCGACCGACTGGTTCACCGAGGACGTGCATCCGTAAGAAGCCATCGCGGCCGCCGTCCCGAGCGTTCGACGAAACTGGAGCTGCCGATGGATCCTTCCCTCTCCGTAGCGGTCGTGCTCGTCGGCGCGGCCGTCATCGCGTTTGAGCTCGGGATTTCCAGCGCGATCATCGAGGTCTTCGCCGGTGTCGCCCTGGCTTATTTCATCAAGGATATCGGCTCGCTCGGCTGGCTCCAGTTTCTCGCCAACCTTGGGATGCTTGGGCTCATGTTTATGGCGGGGTTCGAGGTCGACCCGCACCGACTGCGCCGCAGCTGGCGGGCCAGCGTCGCGATTGGCGTCTGTTCGTTGCTCCTGCCGATGGCAGGCGTGTTCCTGGTCTGCTTCTACGGCTTTGGCCTGGCGCTGAATGTGGCCGGTCTGGTGGCGATCGGCCTGTCCACGACCTCGCTGGCGCTGGTCTATCACGCGCTGAAGGACCGGGGGATGCTGGAGAGCGATACCGGTCAGGCGCTGCTCGCCGCGGCGTCCGTCGTCGACGTACTGAGTATGGTCGCGCTCGCGCTGCTGCTGGGCGAGGTCGGCTGGGGGACGGCGCTGTTCCTGGTCGTTGTCATTCCGACGGTCATTGGGCTGCCGCATTTGGGCAAATGGGTTTTCAGCCGGTACAAAGGATCGCTGGTCGAATTCGAATTGCGCTTCATGCTGGTGCTGCTGGTCGGCATGGGCTTCATGGCGGAAAACATCGGCGGCATCCATCCGGCGATCGTCGCCTTCTGTCTCGGCATCGTGATGTCAGGGGTCATGGAAGAGCATGAGGCGCTGGAGGAGAAGCTGAAAGGGATCGTATTCAGCCTGTTCGCGCCCGTGTTCTTTCTTCAAGCGGGCGCGCAGCTCGATGTGCGGCTCCTGACGCTCGACATGTTGGGCGTCGCGGTGGTTTTGTTCGTCATCGCTTGCGGGCTCAAATTCATCGGCACCGCGCTGCCGGCGCGCTATCTGTTGAAGACCAGCGGGCGGTTCATCGGCCTTTTGTTCAATTACCGGCTGAGCTTCGGAATCATCGCCGCATCGGTCGGCTTGAAGACCGGCGTGCTGAGCGAAGGCTTTTACGCGGTGATCCTGCTGGTCGTCATGGGCAGCGCGGCCTTGCCGGTGATCTTCCTGCACGACCGGCCGGCAGAGCTCGACCGCTAGGTCGATGCCGCGGCGGGCGGATGGCAGGCGCAGATCCTGCCGACCTGGACATTGACGCTGTTCTGCACGGGAACCTCGGCAAGGTCGGCGAGCGCGGCCGCCTCGCCGTCGCTCAGCAGCTTGAGCGCGCGGAGCATCGCCAGCAGGGCTACGACGCGGGCGCGCGAATTGCCGTCCGCGATCTTGAGCGCGATGCCGAGCTCCTGTTCGGGAATGAAGGCGACGACGTACCCTTCGGCGCCGCCCTTCATGATGATGCGGCCGCCGGTCGCTTCGGAGAGACGGACATTCGGCTGCCCGGTCCCGGCAACCAGGCGGGGATGCGCCCGCATCGCCTCCTGCAGCCGGCGGATCGCCTGACTGCGCGTGGCGTTGCTGGTCCGCGCGGCGGCGTAACGCGCCATGCTGCGCGCCATATCGGCGATGGATAAGGCCGGCGCGGGCAGGGTGCAGCCGTCCACGCCCAGCGGCAGCGCGCGGGCATCGCCGCCGAGCAGGTCCGAAAAGACATCGAAATAGAATTGCTGCGCCGGGTGCGAGGGGTCGTTGTAGCCGTCGATCGGCCAGCCCATGTGGCGGGCGACGGTCAGGAAGCCGCAATGCTTGCCCGAGCAATTGTGAAAGATGCGTGACGGCTCGATACCGCCGCGGATCAGGTCGGCGGCGGTATCCTTGTCGCTGGGATAGTCGGGGCCGCAGGCGAGATTGCTCTCCGCGAGTCCCAGCCGGTCGAGCCAGGCGGCGACACGCGATGTGTGGATCGGCTCGCCACGGTGCGACGCGCAGGCAAGGGCCAGGTCTTCCGGCGTGAGACCGAGGGCGTCCGCGGCGCCGGTCTCGACCAGCGCGATCGCCTGGATCGGCTTGAGCGAGGATCGCGGAAAGGTGACGATGCCCGTGTCGCCCCAGCCATAAATAACCTCGCCGCCGGCGTTGGCGACGGCGGCGGCGCCGAAATGCACGCTCTCGACCGCGGGGCCGCGCCAGACTTCGGCGAATTTCGCGTATTCCATCCCGGTCTTCCTTGCCTTCCAGCGATACGCAATCCGCTAGTAGCAGGACCGGAAATTGGCCAAGGCAATAACCGAATAACGGTATCCGGCTTCGCTATTCGGCGGCTTGCGCCGGCACGGCCAAGGGCGTCGCGGCCTCCGGTTCGGGCGGCAGCGGCGGATTCGGAAGACTGGCATTCTCGGTTACAGGCATCCCTTGCCGCGCCCGGGAATAGCGCCAAACGCTCGCCGGCGGAACGTTCATGAGGACCCAGGCGGAACGGTCTTTGACCAGTTTCAGCGACTGCGCGATGGCGCGCGGCACGGGCGATAGCGGGCCATAGGTGAATTGCACGAAAACGCCGTCCTGATCCAGCACGTCGAAAGATTGTGCGAGGATCTGATTGCGCTGCTGCTCGGGGATGGACAGGAGCGGGAGGCCCGACAGGATTGCCTTGAAGGGACCGATGCCGCGCACCCGCAGCAGGGCCTGAAGACGCCGCGCGTCGCCCCGGATGACCCGGACATCCGGGAACCGTGCGCGGATCAGCGAGCAGAAGGACGCGGCCTTTTCCAGGACCACGATATCGCGCGGGTTCACGCCGATCTCGATGCAGGCTTTCGTTATGGTGCCGGTGCCGCCGCCAAGCTCAAGCACGAGGCCGGGCCGCGCGACGTCGATTTGCCGCGCCATGGCGTGCGCGAGAAAGCGCCCGCTCGGCAAAATGGCGCCCACCGCCGCTGGCCGCCGCACCCATTGCGCCAGGAACTCCAGGGCATCCGGTATGTCACTGTCGTCAAACGGCTTCAATGCCATGTAGTCCTCGAAGTTAATGTAGTCGTCGCCAACATGGCTTTCCGACACGAAACATACCGCGGTATCCGAAGGTTCGGAAAAGCCTCCGCGATGATTAAGATATGTTGCTGCCAAGGTGCGCCATTGCAAGATATTCCCGCGCATTACCCGAGAGCAACGTCAAGATTTTCTCACACCGGATCGGGCGCCGCCGCAACGGGTGCGGCCGCGACCATCCGGGGTTCATGCGGCCGATTTCGCCTCCTGAATGGCCTGCCATATCCGTGCGGGGGTCGCCGGCATTTCGAGATGCGTGATGCCGAGCGGTGCGAGCGCATCGTTGATGGCGTTCATGACCGCCGCCAGCGCGCCGACGGTACCGGCTTCGCCCACGCCCTTGACGCCCAGCGGGTTGGTCTTGGTCGGGACCGGAAAGGCCGAAACGTCGAAGGCGCAGAAATCGGCCGCGCGCGGCATCGTATAGTCCATGAAAGACCCCGTCAGGATCTGGCCGCTTTCGTTTTCATAAACGATATTTTCCATGAGCGCCTGGCCTGCGCCTTGGGCGATGCCGCCATGCACTTGTCCCTTGACCAGCAGCGGGTTCAACTCCACGCCGCAGTCGTCGATGACGGAATAGCGGACGATCTCGATCTCGCCGGTCTCGGGCGTGATTTCCACCTCGCAGATATGGCAGCCGTTGGGAAAATTCGCCTTCGTCGCGTTGAAGGTGGCCATTTCGAAGAGTCCGGGCTCCAGATCGGGCGGCAGCTTGTTCGGTGCGAAGGCTGCCGACGCGACCGCCTTGAAGGGGACGGAGCGGTCGGTGCCGGCGATCGTGAACTTGCCGTCTTCGAGCGTGATGTCCTGCTCGGAGGCCTCGAGGATATGCGCGGCGATCTTGCGCGCCTTGGCGATGACCTTTTCCGTCGCCATCAGCACGGCCGACGTGCCGATCGCCGCCGTCCGCGATCCGCCGGTGCCCGTCCCGAAGGAAACCTTGTCGGTATCGCCCTCGATGACGCGGATATCCTCGGGCGCGAGGCCGAGCTTCTCGCAGACGAGTTGCTTGTAGATCGTCGCATGTCCCTGGCCGTGCGGCGTCGACCCGGCGAGGATGATGGCCGTGCCCGACGGGTCGAATCGCAATTCGGCGGTCTCGGTCGACGGGCCGGCGGCCTGCTCGATGGTGTAGGAGATGCCCACGCCGCGGAGCTTGCCGGCGGCTTCCGCTTGTTTGCGGCGGCCGTCGAAGCCCGCGTAGTCCGCTTTGGACAAGCGTCTTGTCGAAGACCGTCTCGAACTCGCCGCAGTCATAGGTGAAAGTCAGCGCGGTCTTGTAGGGCATCGCGGTCGGCAAAATGAAATTGCGCCGCCTGAGCTCCGCCGGATCAATTTCGAGGCCGCGCGCGGCGATGTCGATGATGCGTTCAAGGATGTAGGACGCCTCCGGCCGGCCTGCGCCGCGGTAGGGCGAGAGCGGCGAGGTGTTGGTGAACACGCCGGACACAGCGACATGGATCGCCTGGAAGGTATAGACGCCGGCGAGGCCGCCGAGATTGTTGGTCGGCGGCCCGAAGCCGTTCAGCGAAAGATAGGCGCCGAGGGCCGCGCTCGTCCCCACCCGCAGGGCGAGGAATTTGCCGTCCTTGTCGAGCGCCAGCTCGACGTCGCTGACGTTGTCGCGCGCGTGGTCGTCGGCGACGAAGCCTTCGCTCCGGTCGCACCGCCATTTCACCGGACGGCCGATACGCTTGGACGCCCAGGCGGTCAGCGGGACCTCCGGATAGAGCGCGCCCTTCATGCCGAAGGAGCCGCCCATGTCCCCGGTGATCAGCCGCATCTTGTTCTCGGGGATCTTGAACAGGTTCTTGGTCAGCGTCGTGCGCCAGGCATAGGGGCGCTGCACGCCGGTGTGGATGGTGTAGTGGCCTTCGCCGTCATCGTAATAGGCGAGCGCGCCGCGCGGCTCCATCGTATTGGCGTGGATGCGATTGATCACGAAGCGCTGCCGGAAGACATGCGCCGCGGACTTGATGGCCGCGTCCGCGCCGTTTTTGTCGCCGAGCTCGCGAAAGAAGCTTTCGTTGTCCGGGCACTCGTCCCAGACCGCGGGCGTGCCCGGCGCCGTCGCCTTGGCCGTCTCGACATTGGCGGGAAGCGGCTCGTAATCAACCTCGACGGCCTCCGCCGCATCCTTGGCGATGTTCACCGACTCCGCCAGGACCATCGCGACGATTTGACCCACATGGCGGGCCCTGTCCTTGGTGATCGCCGGCCGCGGGGGCCGGAACATGGTCGAGCCGTCACGCCGCTTCAAGGGAGACGGGCCGGCGATGAAACCGAGGCCGTCCGCCTCGTAATCGGCGCCGGTGAGGACGGCAATGACGCCCGGCATCGCCAGTGCCGCGCTCGCATCGATCTTCTTGATCGCCGCGTGCGCGTGCGGCGACCGGAGCATCACGGCATAGGCCTGGTTGATCATGTTGTTGTCGTCGACATACAGGCCGTGACCGCGCAGAAGGCGAGGATCCTCGGTGCGGGGAACCGGCTGACCGATCGCATATTTCAACATGTGCATTCTCCCTCCGAGTTTGCCCATGACCGGTCCCGAGCAAACGGCATTACGGGACCCGGTCGTGGCTTTTTTAAGACGGCTCCTGACGGCGGTGTTTTTTCGATGCGTTGGATGATGACGGCGGAGCGGGCAAGCTTGCTTCTTCTATCTTGGTACCAAGCTTAGCGGCAATTGCGGCATCAAATCCAGCGCTGGAAAAATTTAGGATCCGGCCGACGCCCGACTGACGCCCGACTGACGATTGAATCGGCCTGCGCTGCACTAAATCGATGCGGCGGTTGGGTTTTTGACGCCAATGGGGTATCGTTGCCTCTATCAGGCACGCGAACGAGAGCGATCGATCGGAACCAAGCCTGCGCGCGGCGAAAGTCGAGACCGACAATTTCGCCTGGAGAACAGTGAGCACGTGTCCGTCTGCCCGAACTAATGCATTGGTTTGGAAAGCCTCTTGGCTTGTTATGTCTGATCGTCTTTATCGTGGCGAATGGGCCCGCTTTTGCAGCCGATGATGGCGCGCCGGGCGGGAACGGCGCCCCGGATGCAGCCGTTCAAGACGGTCGGCCTGAAGTACGAGCCCGAGATTAAAGGGGTCGAAGACGCCGACCTCAACGATCTGCTGAAATCCGCGTCGCAGCTGTTTTCCCTGATCGACCGGCAACCGGCGACGATCGCATCGCTCGAGCGGCGGGCGCAAGACGACCTGGCGCGCCTGGGCGAGGCGCTGCGGTCTGAAGGCTACTACGATGCGTCGCTCAGTTATCATCTGGAACGGAACAAGCAGCCGATCCCGGTTCGGATCGACGTGACGACGGGGCCGCGCTACACGCTGCACGGCTTTACGATCGTCTACGAGACATCCCCGCTGCTGGCGGCAGCGGCGCAGCCGTCCCTCGCGGATATCGGCATCAAGCTGGGGATGCCCGCGCGGGCGCCGGACGTCCGGACGGCGGAACGCAAGGCCGTCTCCGTTCTGCAGGAGCGCGGCTATCCTTTCGCCAAGTCGGCAGGGTTGAAGGCGACGGTCGATCATAACACGCATGAGATGACGGTTCGCCTTGCCATCGACGCAGGGCCGCAGGCGACGCTGGGCCCCTTGCGGATATCCGGATTGAAGTCGGTCGAGGAGGATTACATCCGCCGAATATCGAATTGGCACGAAGGCGCGGTCTTCGATCAGCGGGCGCTCGACCGCGTGCGCGCGGCGCTCAACGGCACCGGCCTCTTTTCCAGTGTGCAAGTGACGAAGGAGGCGCAGCTCGACAGCGACGGGCGGCTGCCGGTGACCGTGACTGTCGCGGATGCGCCGCACCGTTCGATCGGCGCCGGCCTGCGCTATTCGACCGATGTCGGCTTCGGCGCCGACGTCTTCTGGGAGAATCGCAATTTCTTCCATCGCAACGAAACGCTGGGGCTGACCGTTACCGCCGCGCAGATCGAGCAGAGCGGGAAGATCAACTTCCGGAAGCCCGCCTTCCTTCGCCTCGACCAGGCCCTGCTGGCAAATGCCGGGCTCACGAACCGCAACACCGATGCGTTCGACCAACAGGATATTGCGGGAACGGTGTCGCTCGAACGGCCGTTGTTCGAGAAGTGGAGAGGAACCGCGGGCGTCACCGCGAGTTACGATTTCCTCAAAGACAGCGACAGCGAGCAGCAGGTGAAGCTGTTCGGCCTGCCGCTCACCGCGACACGGGCGACGACGGACAATCCGCTCAATCCGACGCGTGGAATGCTTGTCGATCTCGCGGCGACACCTTATGTGGGCGCCAGCTCGGAAGCGCTGCAATTCCTCCGCATGTCGGGGGGCGGCTCGACCTATCATGCGATCGACAAGGAGGCGCGGTATATCCTCGCAGGCCGGATGAAGCTCGGATCGATCATCGGCGAATCGTCGGCGACCCTTCCCGCCGACAAGCGCTTCTATGCCGGCGGCGGCGGATCGGTCCGGGGTTACGGATTTCAGAAGGTCGGCCCGCTGGATGCGAATCGCGATCCGCTCGGCGGCCGGTCGCTGTTGGAGCTGAGCGGCGAGCTGCGTATCCGCGTCACCGAGAAGATCGGCGTCGTGCCTTTCATCGATGGCGGCGCCGTATCCGGCGCGCCCTATCCCGATTTCCAAGACGGCATGCGGTGGGCTGGCGGGCTCGGACTACGCTACTTCACCGGGTTCGGGCCTCTCCGGCTGGATCTGGCAACGCCGATAAATCCCCGGAAGGACGACAGCGTCATCGAATTCTACGTCAGCTTCGGCCAGGCTTTCTGATTGCGCGTCATGAAACGAGCCGCCATCGCCTTCCTCGCCGTGCTCGGCGTTATCGCGCTTCTTGGCGCGGCGGCGCTGCTGTGGCTGCCGAGCGAAAGCGGCCGGGCCTGGATCGCGCATGAGATCGCAAGCCGCGCCAGCACGCCCGGCGAGACGCTCGTGTCAATCGGCCGTCTGGAGGGCGACCTTTACCACCATCTCCAATTTTCGAACATCCGGCTCGCGGACAGCGCCGGAGACTGGCTGACCATCGGCGCGGCCAAGATCGATTGGCGGCCTTTCAGCCTGCTGCGCGGCAAGGTGACGCTCGACCGCGTCGATATTCGCGATGCGGTCGTCGCGCGGACGCCGCAAACGCCTCCTGCGGCCAAGGAGCCCTCGCTCGCGGAGCGGCTGAAGGCCTTCCGCGACCTGCCGGCAATCCGCGTCCGCGACCTCGACATCGAAGACGTGACGATCGGCCAACCGGTCGTCGGTGCGCGCGCCGTGCTGCGGGTCACGGGCCACGTGGACGCAACGGCGGCGTTATCGGTCCGCGGCAAGCTCACGGTTCGCCGGATCGATGGGCCCGCTGGCGCCCTGGAAGCCATGGGCGACTACGCCGCCGCCGGGAATACGCTCGCTTTGGACGTGTCGCTTTCCGAGCCGGCCGGCGGCTTGGTTGCGCGCGCGCTCGATGTCCCCACGTTGCCGGCGCTGCAAGGTGAAGCGAAGGGCGCGGGACCCTTATCGGATTGGAAGGGGCATGCGGCGTTTTCCTTCGCGCAGGTGGCCGCGATGCGCGCGGATATCGCGATCCGCCATGCCAAGGCGACCGACGTCACGATCGACGGCACCGCCACCATCCCGCCCGGCGACCGCGGTTTCCTCCGGCGCCTGGTCTCCGGCGATCACCGCTTCCGGCTGGACGGCAGCGTTGCCGGCGGCGACGCCCTGACGCTATCCCAGATGCAATGGACGGCGCCGCTCTTCGCGCTCGCGGCCGGCGGCACGATGAATCTCGACACGCTTGCCGTCGACGGGCGCGCGTCGCTCAAGACCACCGGCGCGGGTCCGCTGACGCTGGCGCCGGCGGAAGCGAGCATCGGCACGTTGAACGCCGAGGTCACCGCATCGGGGCGGTTGCCGGCGCCCGATCTGACCCTCGTCGTCGATGCCGGCCGCCTGTCCGTCGCCTCCGCCGGGACGGGCGATCTCAGGGGACTTTCACCATCACGCCGCAGGGGCGCGACAGAGGGCGGATCGACGGCAGCGCGACGTTGGGCTCGATCGTTCTCACGCAGTGGCCGGCGCTGCAGTCGCTGTTGGGGAAGCAGGCTACGCTTCATCTTGGCGGCCGGCGTGGATTTCCCGCGATCGGTGATCGACGTCGATCAAGCCAGCGTGGCGGCCGCCGCAGGTGCGCTTTCCGGCAACGGCCGCTACCGCTGGGCGGAAGGCGACGGCACGGCGAAGGGCTACGCTTAGCCTCCCCGATCTGGCGGTATTCAGAGCCGTCGCAGGGCCGGCGCTGGCAGGCAGCGTCACCGTATCGCTCGACGCGGCGCTGCACGACTTCGGCGCATCGGCGACCGGGCGCCTCGCAGGCGCGGCGACGGACCTTGCCCTCGGTAATGCGGCGGCGGATGCGATCCTGACCCATACGCCCAAGCTCGACGCGGATATTTCGCTTGCAGCCGGCAAGCTCGCGGTAAAGCCACTCACCCTGAGGTCGGCCGCCGCCAACATGCAGCTCGATGCGGCCCTCGACACCGCGAGCGGCGCCGTCTCGGGCGCATACCGCTTCGACGTCGCGGCCGGGACGCCGCTTCGGGCAGCCGACGGCGTCGTGATCGACTGCGCGTGCCGTGCGTCCGGACGGCTGCGCGGCACGCTGCAGGATCTCGGCGTCGCCGGCGATCTTGCCGTGCCGTCGTTGCGTGTCGAGCAGGTCGCGCTGCGCACGCTTTCCGCCGACTATGACATCGGCGGGTTGCCGGATGCGCCGAACGGCACGGTCAAGGTCAAGGCGGCGACGCCGGTCGGGGCCGCCGCGGCGCAGACGAAGGTCGCGCTGACGCAGGACCGGTTGCGCCTCACCGATCTGCGCGCCGAGGCGGCGAGCGCGACCGCGCGCGGTTCCCTCGACCTGCCGCTGACCGACGCGCCATCGACCGGTGAGGTCGCGCTCGACGTTGCGGACCTGAAGGCCTGGCTCGCGGCGGCGGCTCTCGACGGCGGGGGCAGCGCGACCGGGCAGGTCAAGCTGCGCGCCGACGGCAAGCGCCAAGTCATCGACGGCACGGCCAAGATCGCCAACCTGCGCTTTCGCGGCGCCTCGGGCGGGCCGAGTGTCGCCGTCGGGCAGGCGACGGTCGACGCAAGCATGATCGATTTCGGTGCCGGCGATCGGAACAAGGTCGACCTGCGTATGACCAAGGGACAAGTCGGCGACGCGACGTTCGACCGTATGGCCATGGCGGCGCAAGGATCGCTGTCGAAGGCCCGGCTGTCGCTGTCGGCAAAGGGTGAATGGAATGGCGCCGTGGCGCTGGACGCGACGGGTGAGTATGCCGAGAAGGCCGGCCGCCGGTCGCTCGATGTCGCGAGCCTCACGGGCACGCTGATCGGTGAGAAGATTGCGCTGCAGAAGCCGCTGCGCGTGGCCTGGAGCGGCGCCGGATTCGATGCCGAACCGCTGGCGCTTGCCTTGGGCGACGCGCATCTGACCGGTCATGCGCGGACCGGGAAGGAACAGGCCGACGTGTCGCTTGCACTCGCCGGCGTGCCGTTGAAACTGATCGATGTCTTCTGGCCCCTGGGATTGAACGGGCGGGCCGACGCGACGCTCGACCTCAAGGGACGTTGGCCGGAGCCTGGCGGCGCGTTCGCGCTGAAGGTTCCGCGCCTGCGGCTCGGCGACGCGCCGGATGCGCCGGCGCTTGCGGTCGATGTGGGCGGCGACTGGCGGCGCGGCCGCCTGGCGCTTAAGGGGACGATCAAAACCGGCGAGGGCGCGCCGTCCGTCATCGAAGCGTCGCTGCCGCTCCGCTTGCAGGGCCCCGATCTCGCGTTCTCGATGCCGCGCGAACAGCCGGTCTCGGGCACGCTCAACTGGTCGGGTGATGTGGCGGCGCTGTGGCGTTTCGTGCCGATACCCGAGCATCGCGTCCGGGGGCCCGCAAAGATCGACGTAACGCTTTCCGGCACGCTGGCGAAGCCTAATTTGCAGGGAGGCATCACGCTCACCGACGGCTATTACGAGAGCCTGGAATACGGCACGGTGCTGAAGCCGATCGATCTGGCCGTCACGCTCGACGGCACGCAGGCGCATATCACGCGGCTCACGGCCGGCGATGGCGGGACCGGGAAGCTCGAGGCCACGGGCGAGGCGTCACTCGATCCTGAAGCAGGCTTTCCATTCGCGGTCACCGCCAAGCTGCAGAAGCTGACGGCGGTGCGGCGCGACGATGTGCAGGCGTCGGCCAGCGGCGACGTAAAACTCTCCGGCTCGCTGAAGAAGGCGAGGATCGACAGCAAGCTCACCACCGATCACGTGGAGGTCCGTATTCTCGACCGCCTGCCGCCGGAGGTGGCGACCCTCGATGTCGTGGACGTGGGGCGCGCCGGCACGCCACCGTCCGAAGAAGCCGACACCGCGCCGCCGTTCGATGTCGATCTCGCCATCGACATCGCGATGCCGCGGCGGGTGTTCGTGCGCGGGCGCGGTATCGATTCCGAATGGAAGGGCGACCTGAAGATCAGCGGGTCGTCGAACAACCCGCGCGTCGCCGGCAAGCTGACATTGGTGCGTGGCCAGATGACCGTGGTCGGCAAGGTCTTCCAGCTGTCCAGCGGCACCGTCACGCTGCCGGACCGTCCGAATGCCGAGCCCGAGATTGCCCTCAAGGCGGTCTATACCGGGAGCAATTTGACGGTGACGGCGACGGTCAGCGGATCGGTCACCAAGCCATCCATTACCCTTTCGTCGTCGCCATCGATGCCGCAGGACGAGATCGTATCGAATGTCCTGTTCAACAAGAGCTCGACGAAGCTCAGCGGCTACGAGGCGGCGCAACTCGGCATTGCGCTGGCCGATCTTACCGGCAAGAGCGGCGGCGGCGTGCTCGACTTCGCCCGCAAGACGCTCGGCGTCGATGTTCTGCGGATCGAATCGACGGAAACGACCAAGGGCAGCGAGCCCGTCGTCGGCGCGGGCAAATACGTGACCAAGGACGTCTATGTCGGCGTCAAGCAGGGCACGACGCCGGAATCGAGCTCGGTCGGCGTGGAGGTCGAATCTGACGCCACATATCTCCGTCGACAGCGACGTGAAGCGAAGCGGACAGAGCGACGTCGGCGTGAAATTCAAGCTGGATTATTAGGTGCCGGGCAGTCGTTACGATTTCCGCGCGCGCAGCTTCGCCAGCCCTTCCTCGACCATCCGCTTCGGCTCGTCCGTCTCGTAGGCTTTGCCCATGCAGCGGATGCCTTCCTGGATCGCGTCGGTGACCGGCATGTTTTCCCAGCTGCGCACCAGCTCTTTCTGCAGGCGGATGGCGCGCGGGCCGGACTCGACAATGGCGGCGACCCATTGCTCAACGGCGCCGTCGAGGTCGCCCTTCTCGACCACCTTCTCCACCAGGCCCCAATCCAGCGCGGTCGCCGCGTCGATCGTCTCGCCGGTATAGACGAGGATCTTGGTCTTGCCCCAGCCGATAAGCTGCGGCAGCAGGGCCGCTTCCACGACGGACGGCAGGCCAAGCTTCACTTCCGGCATGCCGAACAGCGCGGTGTCGGCGGCGACCCGCATGTCACAGGCGGCGGCGAGCTCGAGGCCCGCGCCGAAGCAGGGGCCGTTGATCCGGGCGATGACCGGCACCGGCAGCTCGCGGCAGACGCGGCAAACGCCGTGCACCAGGGTCAGGAACTCACGCGCCTTGGGCGGGTCCAGCTCTTTCAGCTCCAGCATATTCGCGCCGGCGACAAAGGACCTTTCCCCGGCGCCGGTCAGCACCATGAGACGGAGGTCGCCGTCCGCGGCGAGCGCCGTGACCGTCGCGATGAATTCCCGCATCAGCCCCGCGGAAAGGCAGTTGAGCTTCGCCCGGTGATCGATGGCGACATGGGCGACGCGGCCCTGCTTCCGCTCCTCGATCCTGACATCGACTTTCCACGCATCGGCCATTGGGGTCTCCCTGTGTGAAGGCGGCGCAAGACTACCAGCCGACATGAGCACCCGCCAACGGCGAGGCAATTAATTGCTATCCCCATCGGGCGGCCGGGTCTTCCATGGAAAATCCAAGGCACGATCAGGGTACGAGGCAGCCTCATGACGATACCGGAACCGGTACCGCAAGCGATCACGCTGGCGGCCGACCGACGCAGCCTTCTCATCGATTGGGGGGAAGGCGCGGCCGAGCGGGCAACCGCCGCGGCGCTCCGCGAAGCCTGCCGCTCGTCGCGGTCGGTGCGGGCGCGGCTGAACGGCTGGGCGGTTCCCGCGCCTGAGGATCTCATGATCGTCGATGTGCGGCCGGTCGGGCATTACGCGATCAACCTCGTCTTCTCCGACGGCCATGATCGCGGCATCTATCCCTGGCGCTATCTGAAGGAAATTTCGCAACCAGGAAATTAATTGCTCAACGCGCGCCGCCGGATCCGTCACGGTGGCGGTGCAATGGGGCGGCAGGGCGGGACGGCAGCGTTTCGACCGGCCGGAACGAGAGGCGACAGAGAGGCTGACATGGACGATATCCAGTCCGGAACCGAGACCTTCGATTGCGACGTGCTGGTGATCGGCGGCGGCACCGCCGGGCCGATGGCCGCCTACAGGGCCAAGGTCAAGAACCCGAACGCCAAAGTCGTGCTGCTGGAGAAGGCGAACGTCAAGCGGAGCGGCGCCATCTCCATGGGGATGGACGGGCTGAACAACACGGTGATCCCCGGGCATGCGACGCCCGAGCAGTACACCAAGGAGATCACCATCGCGAATGACGGCATCGTCAATCAGAAGGCCGTCTATAAATACGCCCAGAACTGCTTCTCGATCATCCAGGAGCTCGACAGCTTCGGCATCCGCTTCCAGAAGGACGAGAACGGCGAGTACGACGTCAAGAAGGTGCACCACATGGGCACCTATGTCCTGCCGATGCCGAACGGGGAGACCGTGAAGAAGGCGCTCTATCGCCAGCTCCGCCGCGCCCGCATCCTGATCTCGAACCGTTACATGGCGACGCGGCTGCTGACCGGGGCGGATGGCCGGATCGCCGGCGCGATCGCCGTCAACACCCGGAACGCGACCTTCCTGACGATCCGGGCCAAAGCGGTCATCCTCTGCATGGGCGCGGCCGGGCGGCTCGGGCTTCCGGCATCCGGCTATCTCTACGGCACCTACGAAAATGCGGCCAATAGCGGCGACGGCTACGCCATGGCCTATCATGCGGGCGCCGAGCTTTCGAACCTCGAATGCTTCCAGATCAACCCGCTGATCAAGGACTACAACGGCCCGGCCTGCGCCTACGTCGCCGGTCCCTTCGGCGGCTACACCGCGAACAACGAAGGCATGCGCTTCATCGAATGCGACTACTGGAGCGGCCAGATGATGCAGGAGTTCTACAACGAGCTGATGAGCGGCAAGGGTCCGGTCTTCCTCAAGATCGACCACCTGCACAACGAGACGATCAGCGAGATCGAGGACATTCTGCACCGGGTCGAGCGGCCGACGCGCAGCCGCTTCCACGCCGGACGTGGCACGAACTACCGGAACGACATGATCGAGATGCATATCTCGGAGATCGGCTTCTGCTCGGGCCACAGCGCGTCGGGCGTGTCGGTCGACGAGTTCGCCCGGACGACGGTGCCCGGGCTCTACGCCGCGGGCGACATGGCGAGCGTGCCGCACAACTACATGCTGGGCGCGTTCACGAACGGGGCCACCGCCGGCGAGGATGCGATCGACTTCGCGACGGAGCACGACTACGCCGCCTATGACGACGCGCAGGTCCAGTGTGAAATGGAGCGCGTCCTGGCGCCCACCCGGCGCGACGACGGCATTCCGCCGAACCAGATCGAGTACAAGACGCGCCGGCTGGTCAACGACTACCTGCAGCCGCCGAAGGTCACGCGCAAGTTCCAGATCGGGCAGAGCCGCTTCGCCGAGGTGCGCGAAGACGCCGGCAACATGGTCGCGCGCAATGCCCATGAGCTGATGCGCGCGCTCGAGGCTTATTCCATCCTCGACTGCGCGGACATGGCGGCCTACGCGTCGCTCTTCCGCACCGAGAGCCGCTGGGGGCTCTATCACAACCGCGTCGACTATCCGGACCGCGACGACGAGAACTGGTTCTGCTTCACGCAGCTCTCCAAGGACGCGGCGGGCACCATGACGTGCCGCAAGAAGCCGGTCGATCCGTACATCGTGCCGATCGAGGAGTCCGAACGCTACGCCTACGACAAGCAGCGCATTCAGGCCGGCGACTGACCGGGCCGGAAGGAGGTAACGATCATGCCGCTCGCCAATACACCGACAACCGTTCCCGTCGTGGTCGATGAGCAGAAATGCATCGCCGACAAGGGCTGCACCGTCTGCGTCGACGTCTGCCCGCTGGACGTGCTTCGCATCAGCGAGGAGACCGGCAAGGCCTATATGCGCTACGACGAGTGCTGGTACTGCATGCCGTGCGAGGCGGACTGCCCGACCGGCGCGGTTACCGTCAACATTCCCTATCTGCTGCGGTAGGCCGGCGATGCCGATATTCGAGCCCTTCGAAGATGCCGCCGAGGTCGACGACCTGACCGACCGCCTGGCGGACGCCGATCCGTCAGTGCGCCGGATCGCCGTGATCGAGCTGGGCGATACCTCCGACCCGGCCGCCGTACCGCTGCTGCTGGCGGCCTTGCAGGATGCGGTGGCGGACGTGCGGCTGCAGGCCGCGCAGGCGCTGGAAGCGTTTGACGGCCCGGCCGTGGCGGCGGGATTGGCCGCCGCCTTGTCGGACGGCGATGCCCGAGTGGCCGAAGCCGCCGCGGCGAGCCTGACCGAGCTGAAGGAGCCCGAGGCGGCCCCGGCACTGTTGCCCTACCTGGAGAATGAGAAGCCTTTCGTCCGCGCAGCGGTGTTCCGGGGTCTGAAGGAGCTCCGCAACCCGATCTCCTTGCGCGCCGCGCTCGCGGCGATCGAGGACCCTGATCCGGGCGTGCGCGTTCAGGCCGTCGGCGTCATCGGCTATCTCAAGGCCGAGGAAGCGCTGCCGGCGCTGATCGTGGCGACGCGCGACGATGCCGCCGAGGTGCGGCGCGCCGCGATCGGCGCGCTCGCGTTCAGCCGGTCGTCGCATGCGTCCGAGGCCTTGATGTCCGGGCTCGACGATCCGGAATGGCAGGTGCGTGAGATTGCGGCCGAGACCATGGGAAAGACCGGCCTCGGCGACGGCATCGGCAAGCTGATGGCCGCAATGGAAGATGACTACTGGCAGGTGCGGGTGCAGTCGGCGCGCAGCCTCGGCAAGCTGAAGGCGGTGCGGGCGATTCCGATCCTGGCGCCCGCGCTGGAGCATTCGATCAGCAACCTGCGGAAGGATGCCGCGGCGGCGCTTGGCGAGATCGCGCATCCCGACGGCCTGCCCTATCTCGAGCGGGCCATGGACGACATCGACCCCGATGTCCGGAAAAACGTGCGCTGGGCGATCAGCCGCATCCGCGCCGCATAGCGAAGAGGAAGGCGAGGGATCCGTGATGAAATCCGTCATTCCCGGTTCCGAAGTCGAAGCCGCGCGCCGCGCCGCTCCTGTGGCCGAGCCGCTGTACAGCCTGATCAAGAAGAACCTCAAGGCCAGGATCCTCGCCGGCGATTATGCGGCGGATGAGCAGTTGCCGTCGGAGAACCAGCTGATGAAGCTCTTCGACGTGAGCCGCGTGACGGTGCGCCAGGCCTTGCACCAGCTGCAGAAAGAACGGCTGATCGTCAGCCGCCAGGGCAAGGGTTATTTCGTTACCCGCGCCAAGGCGGTGCAGGATCTGGCGCGGCTGCAGGGGCTGGGCGAGGCGATCGCCGACACCGGCTTCAGCGCCCATTCGGCGGTCCTCGACATGACGGAGACGGCGGCCGATGCGCGGGTCGCCGAGGCGCTTGCCGTCGAGCCCGGCACGACGGTCGTTCGCTTGCGCCGCGTGCGCCATATCAATCACCAGCCGGTGTCCTACGACGTCAGCTACTTTCCGCTCGAGATCGGTCGGCGGCTGAAGGATTTCGACCTCGTCCAGAACGACGTATTCGTGCTGCTCGAGGAAAAGCTCGGCTACCCGCTCGGCATCGCCGACCTCAAAATCGAGGCGGACAAGGCCGACGAAGCGCTGGCGCATCTGCTCGACATGGATGCCGGAACGCCCGTCCTGCGCATCGAGCGCCTGACCTCGGACGAGACGGGGCGGCCGATCGATTTCGAGTATCTGCACGGGCGGGGCGACGCCTACCAGTTTCGCATCCGCGTGCCACGGTGGTGAACCGCGCGCTCATCCGCTGGATGGGCGCTCTGCTGTTATGCTGCCTGCCGGGCCTTTGCGCCGCGGGACAGGCCACGCCCGCCAGCCTGGTGCGGCTCATTGAATTGCCGGAGAAGCCGCTCGCCCCGGCGCTCGACCTGACCGATCTCTCGGGCCGGCGCCATGACGTCGCCGCCTATCGCGGCCGGGTCGTCGTCATCAATTTCTGGGCGACGTGGTGCCCGCCCTGCCGCAAGGAATTTCCCGCCCTGGAAAGGGCCTGGAAAAAGCTCGCGCCGGCCGGCGTCGTGATGCTGGCGGTCAGCCTCGGCGACCGGCGTGAGCAGGTGGAACGCTTTCTCGAGCGCCATCCGGTGAGCTTTCCGGTCCTCGTCGCGCCCGACCTTACGCTCAAGGAAAGCTGGCAGCTTCAGGGTATGCCCACGACCTATATCGTGGACCGGTCCGGACACATCCATTATGGCGCGATCGGCGAACGGGCCTGGGACGATCCGGCCGTGCTCGATCCGATCCTGGCATTGGCGAAGTAGGGGCCGGTCCGGCCGTCCCGCATCCCGCTCACTTGTATTGAAAACCGCGGATTAGCCCTGTGCGCGTTCTGAGCAGCGGTTTTACGGTTGCACAGATTCCGCGCATCGGCCGGCTAGCGGCATCTGATGTGCGCCTTCGGAGATCCTGAATCGTTCGCGCAATCAATGCGTTAATAAAGTGCCGCCGAATTGCGCATTCCTGGCACGGAAATCGCTCTTTATAGGGACGGGATAGAACAAGCGGCGAACAGGTCAGGAGGCCCTCAGATGAAATTCTCTCGAACGCTAATTGCGGCATTCGGTTTCCTCGCGTCGGCGGGCGTGGCCGGCGCCGAGACGATTTCGATCGGCATCGGGCATCAGAGCATGTGCACCGATACCTACACGGCGGGTATCGTCGTCAAGGAGCTCGGGCTGCTTGAAAAGAACCTGCCGAGGACCGGAAAATACAAGGACGTCAAGTTCGTGGTCAAATGGTCCGACTACAGCTCCGGCGGCCCGATCACCAACCAGATGCTTGCCGACAAGCTCAACGTCGGCGTGATGGGCGACTATCCGCTCATCGTCAACGGCGCGAAATTCCAGCAGACCAAGAGCCTCCGCACCCTTTACGTCGCCGGCACCGGCTACAACGTCAAGGGGTCGGGCAACGCGGTCGTCGTCCCGGTCAGCTCGGACATCTATTCGTTCGAGCAGCTCAAGGGCAAGACGATCTCCGTCCCGGTCGGCAGCGCCGCCTGGGGTATGACGCTCAAGGCGCTGCAGGATGCGGGCATTCCCGTTTCCAGCATCACGCTGAAGAACCAGAGCCCGGCGGTGGGCGCGGCGAACATCGCTGCGGCGAAGATCGACGCCCATGCCGACTTCTGCCCCTGGTCGGAGCTGATGGAGTTCCGCGGCACCGGCCGCAAGGTCTATGACGGCAGCGAGACCACCATTCCCTACCTGCACGGCGTCGTCGTGCGCCAGGAGCTGGCGCAAAAATATCCGGAAGTGGTCGTGGCCATCATCAAGGCGGTGATCGACGCAGGCGATTGGATCCGGGCGGATCCGATGCGCGCGGCGGAGTCCCTGGAGAAATGGACCGGCGTCGAGAAGGAGGTGCAGTACCTTTATTTCAGCAAGGGCGGCCATCTGACGCTCGACCCGACGATCAAGCCGCAATGGATCGATGCGCTGAAGTTCGACCATGGCGTCCTGGCGCGCGAGAAGCAGATCCCGCCGCTCGATTTCAAAGCCTGGATCACCGACAAGTATGTTCGCGAGGCCTACAAGGAGAAGGGTCTCGATTACGACAAGCAGGTGAAAGAGATCTACAACCCGTCGGTCGAGCATAAGGGCCTGCCGATGGAAATCTGGCATGCGCGGGAAGGCATCAAGACCTATCCCGACGTGAAGACCTTCCTCGAAGCGGTCGCGAAGTTCGAGGCGGTCGGCCAGAAGCTCAACGCCACCTACGTCTATGACGAGAAGACCGGCCTGAAGCTGTTCGGCAAGACGGCCTTCTACGTCAAGGAAAAGGACGGCAGCTACAAGTCCTTCCTGCGCAAGCCGGACGCCGAGAAGTTCGCCACCACGAGCGGCGGCACCGTGGTCCGCTTCAAGGAGGCGATCGCCGGGCTGTCGAGCTAGGACACGAATCGTTCGAACCCCGGGGAGGGGCCGCCCTCCCCGGGGGCATGTTGGAGCTTCACGCGTCAGGGGAAGAGCGATGTCGGTCCAGGAAACGATAGAACGAAGCCATCGGACAAGCGGCGTCTTCGACGCGGCTGTGCCGCAGCCGGGTGCTAGCGACGAGGCCGCTCCGGACGGAACGGACGGTGCCGCCGCAAATACAACAACGGGCATGACTCAGAGAAGCGCCGCCGTTCCGGCCCGGGCGCGACGCCGCATGCCGCAGGCGCTGAAGCGCTGGGGCGTCCGCCTCTTCGCCATCCTGGTCGCCATCGGGCTCTGGGATTACCTCACCGTCACCGATTTTCACTACGTGATGAACTTCGAGAACGTGCCCGAGCCGCTCGTGGTCGCGAAAAGCTTCCTTGCCCATCTGCATACCGAGAAGTTCTACATTCATATCTTCGTCAGCGTTCGGCGCATCCTGATCGCGTACTCCTTCGCGGTCGTGCTGGGCGTCGTGATCGGCCTGCTCATGGGGCGCTCGAAGCTCGCCGAGGATTTCTTCATTCCCTATATCGAGATACTGCGGCCGATCCCTGCCGTCGCCTGGATTCCGCTCGCGATCCTGATGTGGCCGACCGAGGAGTTCGAGCATCATCTACATCACCTTTCTCGGCGCGTTCTTTCCGATCGTCATCAATACCGTGCATGGCGCCGAGCAGACACCGGAAGTGCTCGTCCGCGCCGCGCAGTCGCTCGGGGCCTCGCCGATCGAGATCTTCTGGCATGTGGTGATCCCCGCCGCGCTGCCGAGCATCGCTGCCGGTCTGTCGATCGGCATGGGCGTGTCCTGGTTCTCGCTGCTCGCGGGCGAGATCATCAGTGGGCAATACGGCATCGGCTACTTCACCTGGAACGCCTACTCGCTGATCGAATACCCCAACATCGTGGTCGGTATGCTGGTGATCGGCGGCCTGGGCACCGCGTCGACCTATCTCGTCAAGCTGGCGACGCAGCCGCTGCTGCGCTGGCAGAAGGCGGAGCGCGGCCGATGATGACCATGCTTGCGACGATTGGATCGGCTATCGCACGCCGCTGGGTGCTTTGGATCGCCACCGCCGTCGGCTTCGTCCTCTCCTACAACCTCATGCTGCTCGCGGCGCTCGTCGTTCGCTTCGGCCAAGTGCCGAACTACGTGATCCTTTACGACTACCCTACCAACGTCATCCGTATCCTCGAGAACACGCCGGCGCTGAGCGACGCGATCCAGATCATTGCCGATGAATGGCTGCTGGAGATCGGCCACATGAACTACCAGTACGGCAACGGTATCTCCGAATGGAGCCTGACCGTCCTGCCGTTCAAGGCCGCGTTGCTGCTTGCCGGGGGCGCGCTGCTGGCGACCGTTGTCGTGCTGATGCTTCCCGGCAGGGCGGGGGCCTGCACGGTGGCGACCAAGGGTGGCGCGCTCGGCGCGGCCGGGGGCGGCGCCGCGCTGCTCGGCTTCAGCAACGCCACGCTGAGCTGGGTCGTCTGCTGTGCGGCGCCCAACTGGGTCGCCAGCCTCGCCATGCTCGGGATGAGCGCGTCCTGGGCGTTCTGGCTCGAGCCCTTCGGTCAAATCATTACCGCGTCCGGCTTCGGCCTGCTCGTGGTCGCCATCGTCGTGCTGGCGAGCCGGCGGACGGGCGCCGAATCCGCTGAGACGGCCGCCGACCGGGACACTGCGCACGGCGTGTCGGCAGTGTCGACTTGAGAAGGGATTAGCACAGATGCCCGACGCAACCATCGGATTGGAAAAAATGAAGTTCGTAACGCCGCGCGACCGTGAGGGCGGCAAGGGGCATGTCGTGATCGACCGGGTGAGCGTTCTCTTCGGCGAAGGGCCGGACGCCCACGTCGCCGTCGACGACGCCTCCCTCGAGATCCGGCCGGGCGAGTTCCTCTGCATCCTCGGCCCGTCGGGCTGCGGCAAGTCGACCCTGCTCAATGCCGTCGCGGGCTACATCAAGCCGACCGAAGGCATCGTCACCGTCGACGGCGAGGCGATCGAGCGGCCGGGTCCCGACCGCGGCATGGTGTTCCAGCAATACTCGCTCTTTCCCTGGAAGACGATCCGCGAGAACGTCGCCTTCGGTCCGCTGCGGTCCGGCCACAGCCGGGGCGAATCGATCAGCACCGCCAACTCCTTTATCGCGATGGTCGGGCTTACCGCCTTTGCCGACCGCTATCCGGCGGAGCTGTCCGGCGGCATGAAGCAACGCGTCGGCATCGCCCGCGCGCTCGCCAACTACCCGCGCGTGCTGCTGATGGACGAGCCGTTCGGCGCGCTCGACGCCCAGACGCGGGTGATGATGCAGGAGAGCCTGCTCAAGCTCTGGAGCGATTTCGGCAACACGGTGATGTTCGTCACGCACGATATCGACGAGGCGATCTTCCTTGCCGACCGCGTCGTCATCATGAGCGCGGCGCCGGGCCGGATCATCGCCGACCTCAAGGTCGAGCTGGAGCGCCCGCGCGACCAGGACGTCGCGACGCATCCCGACTTCATCGCGTTGAAACGGCACTGCATCGAAGTGATCCGGGCGGAAAGCCTGCGCGCCTTCGAGCAGCAGAATCCGGAGGTAGGCCATTGACCCGCATCCTTCGCCTCGAATTTGCGCTGGCGGCGCTGCTGTTGGCGCCGCTCATCGGATATGCGATCGCCTACCTGATGACGGACGATGCCGGGCGGCTGACGCGCGTGTCACCGATCGCGCCGGCTGAGGGCATGTCCAGGTCCGTGCCGCCGATGTTCGAGCCGTTGCAGCCCGGCCGCCGCGTTTCCGTTCAGGCGGTCCCGGCCTGGGAGCGCCGTACGTGAATGCTGCAGCGCATCGCTCGGACGGTCGCAATGTGCGTCTTCTGCTTCGCTGCGCCGGGGATCGCCGTGATCGGCGCGCGGGCTGACATGATCGACACGTCGGGCCTGGCGCCATGGGAGTTGTGCGCCGAGTGCCACAACATGGACGGCATCAGCCATATGGCCAAATTTCCAAAGCTCGCCGGTCAGCGTTACGCCTATATCGTCAAGCAGATCGGTGATTTTCAAGCCGAGCGCCGCACCAACGACGACGGCAAGATGGTCGCGAATGCGGGGTTGCTGTCGGACGCGGACGTCGTGGCGGTCGCGAAATATTTCAGCACGCTTCCGCCCCCGCCGCCCGTGAAGACGGAGGCAAGCGCGGAAACGATCGACCTGGGGCGCCGGCTTTTCACCAAGGGCAAGCCCGAGGCGGGCGTCGACGCCTGCGCCTCCTGTCATGCGGGCGCCGGCGTCGCCGGAGTGTTGGCGCCGCGCATCGAGGCGCAGCATGCCGGCTATCTCAAGAAGGAGCTGCTCGATTTTCGCAGCGGGGCGCGGGCGAACGATCCGGATGCGCGGATGCGGAAGGTCGCTCATGCGCTCAGCGATGCGGAGATCGTAGCCGTTGCCGCCTATGCCTCGACCCTCGAACGGCCGCAAGGAGCCGCCCAGTGAGCGATACCTCTGACACCCGAACCTTCCGGTCGGCCGGCTATTTCGAGCCCAAACGCGCCGCCGTGCCGGCGCAGGATCGTCCGCCCGCGATCTTCCTGGCCGAGATGCCGGTGGAGATCGCCGCGAAGGCGAATTTCCTCTCTCGCCTCAACGCCGAGGAATATCGGCGCGTGCGCGAGATCGGCTTCGAGCAACGCATCGCCGCCGGCGAATCCGTGTTCTGTCAGGGCGACACCCATGACGGAATCTTTCTGATCGAGAGCGGCTCGGTGCGGACGTTCTATACCGGGCCGACCGGGCGCGAGATCACGCTCGCCTATTGGACGCCGGGCCATTTCGTCGGCGGGCCGGAGATCTTCGGCGGCGGCACGCATATGTGGTCCGGCGTCGCGGTGCAGGAGACCCGCGTGCTGCGCCTGCGCGGCGCGGACCTGTACCGCCTGATGGAGCAGATGCCGCGCCTGGCGCTCGGGATCGTCGAGGGACTGGTGCAGAAGGGCAAATGCTATTCGGCCCTCGTGCATATGCTGGGAACCCGGTCGGTCATCGAGCGTCTGGCCCAGTTGCTCCTCATCCTCGCCGATACGGATGGCGAGCCAGCAGCGGACGGCGTGATGATCGGCCGCTCTTTCACCCATGAGGAGATGGCCAATATGGTCGGCTCGACCCGGCAATGGGTGACCATGACCCTCGACAAGTTCCAGAAGCAGGGCGCGATCCGCATGAAGGGCCGCCGCATCGTCCTCCGTGACCGGAGCTGGATTTGCGACAAGGCCGGCATCGCGCCCGGCACGGAGAACACGGAGCCGGCGCAGCTGTCCGGCCCCGTCTTCGTCCGCTGAATCCTAAGCCGGTTCGATATGAACCTTCGGCTGCGACGCCTCCGCGCTGTCGGGCGTCCACCCGCTCTGGTGCGAACGCCATAGCAGCCAGAGCGCAATTGCGATCATCGTGACGCCGATCGCCGCGCGCACCACGTTTCCCATCATGAACAATGGAATGGATTGCGCGATCAGCATTGCCGGGACGAACAGCAGCGTCCACACCTGCTTGCCGCGATACTTCTGATACCATGGGAATGCGATCGAAAAGACCGCCAGCAGCAGGAAGAACAGCGACCACGGCTGGCTAAAGAACGGCGTCACCGACGGATTGATCGTCCAGGCCCGGTTGAGGTTGAGCTCCGCCAGGTCGCCGAGCACCACGCCCAGGATGACCGGCGCCAGTGGAAAGCCGAACTTCTTCATCAGGTATCCCAGCAGGCCGAACCAGAACAGCGTCCACATGTCGAACTCGCTGTTGGCGAGCGCGAAGGTGCCGATCGCGCAATAGACCAGGATGACCGCCGCCATCGTGTACATCGGAATGCGGGTGATGCTGATGAATGCCTTCAGCGCCACCGCCTGCATCGCGATCATCATGAAATGCGCGATGAAGAAGGCGGTGAAGATCGAGTAGGCGAGCACCGGCTGTTCGCTGATGAAGAGCGGGCTCGGCACGACATTGTGAATCAGCAGCGCGCCCAGCATGATCGCGCAAAGCGGCGAGCCCGGAATGCCGAGCGCCATCATGGTCGTCAGCGCGCCGCCCGCCGTCGCATTGTTTGCCGTCTCGGGCGCGATGATGCCGTCGATTTCGCCGGTGCCAAATCTCTCGGGATGCTTGGAGGCTTTCTTGGCCTGGTCATAGGCGAGAATATTGGAGATCGAGCTGCCCGCTGCCGGCAGGACGCCGATGAAGACGCCGATCAGGGAAGACCGCAAGACATTCACCCAGCTGCGGGCAATCGCCTTGATCGCGTTCCAATGCTCGATTTTCACGGCGGATGCGGTCTTGTCCATCAGCGGCGCCTTGGCCACCGCCGGATCCTCGACGTCGGTCAGCAACTGGCTGAAGGCGAAGAGGCCGATGAGCACGGGCAGGTAGGCGAAGCCGCCCTTGAGGGCCTCGATGCCGAAATGCAGGCGGTCGACCGAGTTGATTTCCTCCGCACCGATGGCGGCGAAAAGCAGGCCGAAATTCCCGGCGATCAGCCCCTTGACCAGGTTGTCGCCGGCCAGGCTGGCGGTAATTGTAAGGGCGAAGATGATGAGCGAGAACAAGGCCCATGGTTCGAACTCGAGGCCGATCGAAGCGATCGTCGGCGCCAGGGTCGCCAGCACGCAGGCGCCGAACAGGCCGCCGAAGAAGGAGGACCAGATGCCGAGCCCGAGGGCCAATCCGGCCTGGCCTTTCCGCACCGCGGGAAAGCCGTCGAAGGTCGTCGCGACCGAGGCCGGCGTTCCGGGAATGCCCATGAGCATGCCCGAGATCAGGCCGCCCGACAGGCCGCCGACATAGACCCCGAGCATGGTCGACAGGCCCGCGACCGGCGGCATGCCGAAGGTGAACGGCAGTGTGAGCACGACCGCCATGGTGACCGTGAAGCCGGGAATGGCGCCGGCGATGATCCCGAACAGCACCCCGATCAGCATCAGCAGCAGATTGTGCCATGCAAAGACCGCCGTGCTGGCCGCAATGATATTTTCGACGAACATGTCAGCTACCTCGCGCGGTCGGGATCAATAGAAGTGAAGAATTTCGCCTTCGGGCATGTAGACGCGAAGGACGAAGGTAAAGAGCGACCAGACGGTGCCCACGGCGACCAGGGAGATCGCCACGTGGAGCAGGAGCGCTTTCGGCGACCGGTTGCCGAGCGCCGTCAGCAGGCCGAAGGTCAGCAGCACGCCGCCGATCAGCATGCCGAGGTAGTCGACCGTCGCCAGGAACGCCAGGAACACGATGAAGCCCATGATCGGGTTGCGATACCGCAGGACGATCGCCCAGATGCTGCCGGGTCCGCCTTCGGCGGCGGCCTTCCGGCGCAGCGATTGGAAAAGGTAGACGACGCAGAGCACGAACAGCGGCACCAGGATTATCCGCGGCCACACCTCGGAGCCGATGCTGGCATACCCGAACTTGGGGATATTGAAGGTTTCCCAAAAGAAGATCGCCGTGATCGCGATCAAAATCGCGGCAATCACCGTATCCTTGTTCAGCGCTTTCATTCCGTTCCCTCTCCAGACGACGGCTCTGCTCTTGACCTGGTTTCGGCCATGCGCGCGGGAGCCGTCATGAGCTAGGCGCCCATGACGGCCCGTCCGGCGCTGACCGGTCCGCTATTTCCTATAGACGCCAAGCTTCTTGGAGATGGTCGTCCATTTTTCGTTCGTCTGTTTCCACCAATTCACGTAATCCTCGCCGCGCACGAAGCTCACGAAGCTGCCTTTGTCCGTGATCGCTTTGATGAATTGCGGGTCCTTGGCGACCTTTTCGAACAGGTCCCCGTAGTAGGTCACCAGTGCGGGCGACGCCCCCTTGGGCAGGACGATGCCGCGGTCCGAGGTGATCTCCAGATCGAACCCCTGCTCCTTGGCCGTCGGCACGTCGGGCAGAATCTTGGAACGGGTGTGATAGTTGATGGCGATCATCTTGAGCCGGCCGCTCTTCGCATGCTTGGCGCCGGTCGCCTCGGAAACCTGTCCGATATGGACCGTATTCGCCAGCAGCGCCTTCATGCGGTCGGCGGTGCCGTCATAGGAGACGACCTTCATGTCGATGCCGAGCGCGTCCTGCACTTGCAGCAGGGTGAAATGGCTGGTCGAGCCGAGGGTGCCCGCGGCAAGCAGCTTGTGCGGATTGGCCTTCGCCCAAGCCTGCATTTCCTTGTAGTTGCTGAAAGGCGCCTCCGAGCCGGCCGCGATGAGCGAGACGGTCTGGGTCAGACGCGCCACCGGTGTAAAGGAGTCCCAGGTGAAATCGATGCGGCCGGTCAGGTTGCTCGCCAGGATATGCTGAAAGGTGGCGAACAGCGTGCAGCCATCCGGCTTCGCCTTCCGCGCCTGCTTCGTTCCCTTGATGCCCCCCTGGCCGGGGACCGTGACGACCTGCAGCTGCGGCTTGGCGCCATTGCGGTTGGCGGCATCCGCGACGATGCGATAGAGAATGTCGGTTTCGCCGCCCGCGCCCCAAGGCACGATGACGCGCGCTGTGTTGCAGGGAATGTCCATCGCGCCGGCGGGAACGGCCGTCAGGCCGGGAATAGCCAAGCCAGCCGCCAAGACGACGGCGGTACGTAGGGTCCGCTTCATTTTTTGTCCTCTCTGTAAATGCACTTCTTGGACAACCGCCACGGGACAAATGCTCCCCAGCGTCTCGCGGCGGTTCGGATGGGAAAATTGTAATCGGCATTATCGATTACGCAAAATCGATCGGTCGATGGATCGCGCTCGATGAGCCGACATCGAAGCGGGCCGGCCCGCGAGAGGTAGCGGCCAGCGGCGCACGATCGATCGCTTCGATAATCCAAAGTGACAGCGATATTGACTTAAGTTAGAGTTTTTTGGTTCTCTCCCCTAAGGGGCTTCAGCCGGTTGGCCGCCCCACCGTCATCGGTCGGCGGCCATAAGCACCGAAGCGTCAAGGGAACGCAGTTTCACCTTTACATAAAATACTGGGAAGGAAGCCATGAGAACTGTGGCACTGTTCTCGCGCCTCGCATGTGCGGGCGCCGTTATCTTCAGCTGTGCGCTCGCGCCTGATACGGCAAGCGCCCAGGGTGTGAAGATTCCATGTTCGACCGCGCGGGTCATCGTTCCGTTCGCGGCCGGCGGAGAATCCGACATCATCGCCCGCATTTTCACCGACGTCGCCAACAAGCACGGCGCCAAGCCGCAGCTGCAAGTCGTCAACGTGACCGGGCAATCCGGCAACAAAGGGGCGAAGGACGTCCTTAATGCGACGCCCGACGGCTGCACGATTTTCAACGCGCACCAGAGCGTGCTGAGCGCCTATCTCACGGGACGTGTCAATTTCACATGGGATGATTTTGCGCCCGTGGGCCAGATCACGGTGACCGCGTCGATCATCGGCGCTCATCCGTCGGTCCCTTACAACGACCTGAAGGGGTTGCAGGCCTACGCAAAAGCGAACCCGGGGAAGGTGCTTGCCGGGGCCAGCCTCGGCTCGACCAGCCATTTCAACCTCGTTCGGCTGCAGAATACCCTGGGCGTGAAGTTCAAATACGTTGCCTATGACGGTACGCGCGAGCGCATGACCGCGTTGCTCTCCAAGAATATCGATATCGGGCAGATCTCGGAGACCGCGGCGGCGCAATATATGAAGAACAACGAGCTCAAGGTGTTGGGCCTGCTGTTCAAGGAGCCGAGCAAGAACGTGCCGAGCATGAAGACGGCCATTCAGCAGGGCTTCAATCTTTCAATCGGAACGAACCGCGGGTTCCTGCTGCCCAAGAAGACGCCGAAGCCGGTCGTCGATTACTACGTCAAGCTCGTCAAGACGGTCGCCGAGGATCCGGAGTTCAAGCGCCAGATCGAAGAGAAGGGCAGCTTCGTCGTCTATTTGGGCGGCGATGACTATGCCAAGTGGTGGAAGCAGGAATTCGACGACTGGAAGTCTGACGCGATCGCCGTCGGACTCTACCGGCCGCAGAAGAAAAAGAAGTCCTGATCTCGTTTTGCCGGACGGACCCGCCGCTCCTGAGTGGGCGCGGCGGGTCCGTTCGTGCGCCTCATCAGCGACCTTGCATACCGGGAGGATGCCTCGATGATTAAGGTCAATCGTGAAATCGTCGCCGCGCTCCTGCTGCTCGTGTTCAGCGGGATCGTCTATTGGCAGACATACAATATCCCCGTGTTCGAATCGGCGGCGATGGACGCCAAGCTTTGGCCACGGATCATTCTCGTCCTGCTGGCCGCGCTCTGCGTCCTGCACCTCGTTCAAGCGCTGCGCCGGCCGTCGCCGCCGCCGCTCGTGAAAAGCGTCGGCGAGCTTGTCGACCGGCATTGGAACGCATTCTGGTGCTTTCTCCTGTTCGCGGTTTTTCTCCTGCTCCTGGACCTGCTGGGCATGCTTGCGAGCGCGGGGCTGTTCGTTTTCCTCACCCTGACGCTGCTCGGTCGTCGGACGCTGCGCGACCATTTGAACCATCTCGCCATCGCGATCTTGGCGGTCGGCTTGATCTGGGCGGTCTTCACGCACGGCCTCAACGTCTTCCTGCCCCAAGGGACGATTTTTCAATCGTTCTAGGCGGAATCGGCCAATGGTTTCTGGAATGAAAAAGTCATGGAAATATTCTTAGGTAACCTGCTCGCGGCCTTCCTTGCCGTGTTTGCGGTCAAGAACCTGATTCTGCTGGCGATCGGCACCCTCGCCGGCATCGTCGCCGGGGCGATCCCGGGGTTCACGATCACCATGGCGGTGGTCTTGGTGCTGCCTTTCACCTTCGGCATGTCGCCGACGGAAGGGCTGTCGTGCATGATCGGCGTCTTCGTCGGCGGCTTGTCCGGCGGCCTTATCTCGGCGCAGCTGATCGGCGTGCCCGGCACACCGTCCGCGGTCGCGACGACCTTCGACGGCCTTCCCCTGGTGCGCCAGGGCAAGCCCGGCCTGGCGCTCGGGCTGGGCATCTGGTCGTCCTTCTTCGGCGGCCTGCTCAGCGCCGCGGCGCTCGTCACGATCGCGCCGGCGCTCGCACGCATCGGCCTCGAATTCGGTCCGTGGGACTATTTTTCGCTGATCATCTTTGCGCTGACGATCACCGCCAGCCTGGCCGGCGAACATATGGTCAAAGGCCTGATCGCAGCGGCGGTCGGCCTGCTCGCGGCGACCGTCGGCGAGGAGGAGATCAACGGCGTATCGCGGCTCACCTTCGGCATCGATTCCCTGGAGCAGGGCTTCGCCTACCTGCCGGTGCTCATCGGCCTGTTCGCCTTCAGCCAGCTCATGACCGACATTCAGGACCGCGAGGCGGCGCGCCGGCCGATGATGGAGAAGTCGGCCTCGGCGGTAAAGATCGAGCATGGCGCGGCGATCCGCCTGATCTTCAAGGACTGGGTCAATCTCCTGCGCTCGTCCGCGATCGGCATCTTCGTCGGCGTCCTGCCGGCAGCGGGCGGCTCGATCTCCAACATTCTCGCCTATGACCAGGCCAAGAAGGCATCGAAGACGCCCGAGAAGTTCGGAACCGGCTATCCGCCGGGCATCATCGCGCCGGAGTCCGCCAACAACGCGACCGCCGGCGGGGCGCTTGCCATCATGATGGCGCTCGGCATCCCCGGCGACGCGGTCGCGGCGGTCATGCTCGGCGCGCTGCTCGTGCACAACATCGTGCCGAGCCCGTCCTTCATCAGCGACAAGCCGGTGCTGGCCTATTCCGTCTTCATCGCCTTCTTCTTCGCGCATTTCGTGATGATCGCGATGCAGGCGCTGGGGCTGCGCATCTTTATCCTGATGACGCGGATGAAGATGTATGTGCTGGCGGCGGTGATCCTGTCCTACTGCGCCATCGGCGTGTTCGCGCTCAACAACGTCACCTTCGACATCTGGACCATGTTCTGGTTCGGCGTGCTGGGCTACCTGATGAAGACGTTCGGCTATCCGCTGGTGCCGATGATCCTCGGCGTCGTGCTCGGCAACATCGCCGAGATCAATCTCAACCGGGCCTTTACGACCAGCCCTGACGTCTGGCTGTTCTTCACGCGTCCGTGGTCGCTGTTCTTCCTGATCATCGCCTTCTTCTCGGCGGCGTTCCCGTTCTATCAGGCGGCGAGCGAGAGCAAGCGGTGGACCCTGCTGTACACCCCGCTGCTGGCGATCACGACCGCTATCCCGCTGTTCATGATGGAAGGCTGGGTGCGGCCGGTGGTCGGCGCCGCCCTCGTGCTGCTGGGCGTTTTCATAATCGTGCAGCGCGCGCGTGCCGGCTGGCAGGTGGGCGAGACGATCACGTCGAAGTTCAAGTTCGAGGACGGCTGAGCGCGCTGCCTCGCAATCGAAGCCGGCCGGACGCACGTCATGAATTCCGCGACGCGCGTCCGGCCGATTGTCCCTAGACCGGTGATTCGGGATCGAAGACCGGCTTCCGCTTTTCGAGATGCGACTTCAGTCCTTCGCGCACTTCGGGGCCCGCGAAGCCCAGCATTTCCAGCGCGGTCGACGCGTCGAAGGCCGGGCCCATCATCCGATACCAGTTGTTGAGCGCGTATTTCGTCCAGCGGATGGCGCTCGGCGCGCCCGCGGCGAGCCGCTTGGCGACGTCCAGCGCCTTGTCCTGCAATTCCTCGTCCGGCACGCAGAGCGAGACGAGCCCGTATTTCTCCGCCGTCTCCCCGTCCACCGGCTCGCACAGCATGAGCAGGTATTTCGCCTTGGCCATGCCGCAGAGCAGCGGCCAGTTGATCACCGCGCAGTCGCCGGCGGCGACGCCGAGCCGGGTGTGGCCATCGACGATCTTCGCTGCCTTGCCGGCGATCGATATGTCGGCGAGCAGCGCCGCCACGAGGCCGGCGCCGACGGCGACGCCGTTGATCGCAGAGATGATCGGCTTGTTGCAGTTGATGATGTTGTAGACGAGGTCGCGCGCTTCCTTCCACGCCTGCATGCGCGCAATCTCGTTGTTCATGTTCTGCTCGATCATGCCGAAGTCGCCGCCGGACGAGAACGCCTTGCCCTTGCCAGTCAGGATGACGGCGCTGATGTCGGGGTCGTCGTCGATGTCGCGCCAGATATAGGTGAACTGATTGTGGCCTTCGGCGTCGAGCGAGTTGTAGGTCTTCGGATTGTTCAGCGTGATGCGCAGCACCCGGTCGGCAGGCCGGTCGAATTCGAACTTGGTGTATCTGCTGTAGCGGTCGGTCATGGTGCACTCCGGTTAATAAAGGCTGCGGACAATGGGCCGGCATCGGCCCTGCGAGGTCCGGGTTTGGTCATCAACTGTCGGCGGTGACGGCGGTGTCCCCCGACGCACCGGCAATCTCGGCCGCGTCGTAACCAAGCTCGGCCAGAACCGCCTGTGTGTGCTCGCCCAGCGCCGGCGGCGGCAGGCGGATGCTGCCGGGCGACTTGGTGAACTCGACGGGGATCGCCGTCATCACCGAAGGGCCCGCGACAGGGTGCTCGTAGCTTTGGAAGAACCCCGTCTCGACAAGATAGGGGTCCTTCGCGAGCTCGGAGAGCTTGTTGACGGGGCCGTTCGGGATCCCGGCTGCGGTCAGACGCTCGAACCAATCGGCGCTGGTGCGGCGGCGAAATTCTTCCGCCACGATCGAGTACAGCGCGGTGATGTTCTCCGCCCGCAGCGACAGGGTCCGGAAGCGCGGGTCGTCCATCAGCTCCCGCCGCTCCATGGCGCCGAACATGCGCCGCCATTGATCGTTGGTCACGGCGAGGAGGCAGACATAGCCGTCCTTGGTCGCGAAGGGGCGGCGATGCGGGGAGAACATGCGCGCATAGCCCGGCTCGCCCGCCGACGGCTCGAGAAAGTCCGTCCACAAATGCTCCATCAGATTGAAGGACAGCATGGTGTCGAGCATCGGGACATGCACCTCCTGTCCCTGGCCGGTCCGCTCGCGGCTGAACAGCGCCATGCCGATCGAGGACGCCAGGATGTGACCGCAGAACTTGTCGGCGATCGCCATCGGCACGTAGCGCGGCTCCCCGTTCGCGCGATCAATCATGGCCACGATGCCGCTCTCGCCCTGGATGACGTCGTCGAAGGCGGGGAAGTCGCGCTTGCTGCTGCCGGGCCGGTAGCCGGGCGCAAAGGCATAGACGATGCGCGGGTTGCGCGCCGAAACGGCCGCATAGGAGATGCCCAGCTTCGCCGCCGTGCCGGGCCTGAGGCTGTGCACGAACACGTCGGCCGTCTCGATCAGCCGCATCAGCGCCTCGAGCCCCGCAGGCCGCTTGAGGTCCAAGGTGACGCTGCGCTTGTTGCGGTTGATGCTCATGAACATGGCGCCCATGCCCGGATGGTTCATTGGGACCATCTGGCGCATCGGGTCGCCGTCGGGCGTCTCGACCTTGATCACGTCGGCGCCCATGTCGCCCAGGATCTGCGTCGACACCGGGCCGAGCACGTTGATCGTGATGTCGATGACGCGGACGCCGGCGAGCGGGCCGCTCATTGGGCCGATCCTTCCGTCGCTGCCATGCCGCTACGCCCCCGCCTTGGCGTCGCGGCACTTGATCATGCGCAGCGGCGTGTAGGTGATGGCGACCGTGCCGTCCTGCTTGACGATCCGGTTGCGGGTGCGCACGAGGCCGCGGCCCGGCCGGCTCTTGCTTGCGCGCGCTTCGATTACCTCGCATTCCACGTGGATCGTGTCGCCCGCGAAGACCGGGCCTTCGATGTTGAATTCCATGCCGAGGAAGGCATAGCCGGTGTGCTGCATGGTCGCCTGGACCAGCAGTCCTTCCGCAAAGGCATAGACCAGTGCGCCGGGCGCGACCCGGCCCTTGATGTCGGAATCGTGCGAGAGGAAGTCGAGATTGGTGAACAGCACCTCGACCATGCCGGTGCAGTTGATGAAGTTCGTGATGTCCGCGTCGGTCACGGTGCGGCCGATCGTCTTGAACTTTCTTCCGACAGGAAGGTCCTCGAAAAAGAAGCCTAGTCCGACGGTTTCCATGGTTGCTCCTTTTGCCCGCGTCGCGGGTATTTGACGTGATGTTCTGCGCCGGTTTTCACATGTCCGCCCGGTTGCGGGCAAGTTGGCCACGCCGTCAGCGCCGCGCCGCCCGTCCCAGCACGGCATTGGCGATGATGTTGCGCTGGATCTGGTTGGTTCCCTCGATGATCTGCAGCACCTTGGCGTCGCGGAAATAGCGGTTGATCGGATAATCCGCCGAAATGCCGGATGCGCCGAAAAGCTGGACCGCATCCGTCGCGACCTTCATGGCGGTGTCGCTGGCGAAGCATTTCGCCATGGCGACGATCGGGGCCAGTTCCGTGCCGGTGACGCCTGCATCGACCATCGCGGCCGCGCGATAGACCATGTTGCGCGCCGCCTCGGTCTGCATCGCCATGTCGGCGATCATCCAGCGGATGCCCTGGAAGTCGGCGACGGTCTGTCCGAACAGGTGGCGGTTCTGAATGAAATCGACGGCGTGGTCGATGGCGCCCTGCGCCAGCCCGACGCCGCGCGCGCCGATCAGCGGCCGCGACTGGTTGAACGCCTCCATGACGATCTTGAAGCCTGCGCCTTCCGCGCCGAGCCGGTTGGCGTCGGGCACGAAGACATCGTCGAGAAAAAGCGGGCAGGACGGTACGCCGCGGGCGCCCATCTTTTCTTCCTTGCGGCCGATCTCGAGCCCCTTCGCCCCGCACTCGACGATGAACAGGTTGATGGCGCGCGCCGAGCGTTCCTCGCTGGTCCGCGCGCCGACCAGGATAATGTCGGAGACGGGTGAGTTCGTGCACCAGATCTTGGCGCCGCTGAGCCGGTACCCGCCATCGACCTTGCGGGCGCGGGTGCGTATCCCGGCGACATCCGACCCGCTTTGCGGCTCGGTTGTTGAAATCGCGGCGCGCAGCGCACCGCTGGCGAGGCTCGGCAGAAACCGCTTTCGCTGTTCCTCGGTGCCGCCTGCCAGGATCGCGCCGAACGGCGTCCATTGCACCAGCAAGAGGTAGGCCGTGTTGTAGCAGACGCGGCCGAGCTCCTCGATCGCGATGCAGGCCGACAGCATGCTGCCGCTGCCACCGTATTCCGGCGGGAAGGGCAAGGTGAACAGGCCGAGCTCGCGCAGAAGATCGTACATGTCCTGGGGGTACTCGGCCGTGCGGTCGATCGCGTCCGCGCGCGGCGCGACCCGTTCCCGCGCGACCCGACGCACCAGCTCCTGCACCTGGCGCTGATCGTCGTTCAGAGCATAGGCCACGGAATTCCTTCCTTGATTAGGCGCTGCGGGGCGCGGGATCGCGTCTTTTGGCGATCAGGCCGATTGTGGGTAAGGCGGGCCGACCGTGTCAACGCGGGGGCCCGGTGCAGCCGTGGGCCGGCCGCCGGCGGCGGGGCGCCCCTTCGATGCGATCCCGGACCGGCTGCGGCGACTGGGACGATTTTGAGATAAATTGTCCGGATCATTCTTTTTCAATAGATTGTTATTAAAGGATATTTTTTTGCACAAGGGCGGACCCTGAGCGGGTCTGCGCCGGTCGAGGCGGGGCGCGGTCCCTGGGACCACGGGGTACGCGATCCGGACCATATAAATCCGCGCTGTATCAGCCCTCTCGTGGCGGTTTGAAGACTTCCTTAACCGTTTCTTGACACCATCGGCACCGAAAGAAGACCCGGACCCGCTCAGCCTTTGGGCGCGTGGAGTCCGTGGAAATTGCCGGCGGCGTCCTACGCCCGACCGCATTAACATTGCGAAGGACGAGCAAGTCAGTCGATGGCAGACCGAAAACAGCGGTCGACACGGCCAGCCCAACAGGCCGCTTCAACGCGGCCCGGCTCCCTGTTGGACGCGGTGCCTCTTGATCTCGCGCCGGCAGTGCCGGCGAGCGAGAACAATACCCGTCTGACGATCCGGGTCGAGGGGCTGCTCAACGGCGGGCGGTTGACCAAAGGGCAAAACAGCGGCGACCGCACCTGGTCCTTGACCGTCGAAGACCTCGACGGGCTCAAATACGTCCCGCCCTATGGCGGGTTCACGTCGCACACGCTCTGGATACGCGTGCTGGCGATGGACGACGGCTTCGCCAACACGGTCGGCGTTTTCGCTCTCGAGGTCGATCCCGACTCGCTGCCGCCGCGCCTGCCCCGGACAATGACCAAGCCGGCCGAAAGCGAGGCCGCCCCGGCCGCGCGGCCCGCACGCAAGGCGAAACCCGAGGCGCCGGCTCCCGATCTCGCCGCGGTCAAGGCTGACATCGAATCCCAGATGGCGGCCAAGATCAAGTCGATGCGGAGCGAGCTCGAGGCCGAGACCAAGCGCCACACGGCGGAAGCGCAGACCAAATTTGCGGCCGAAACGACGAAGCAGCTGAAAGATGCAAAGGCGGCCTGGCAGAAGGAAGCGGAGCAGAAATTCGCCGAAGCCAAGGCCGCCTGGCGAAAGGAATCGGAACAGAAGCTCACGGAGGCCCGGACGGCCTGGCAGCGCGAAGCCGAGCAGCAGGTAGCGGACGCCAAAGCGGCCGTCGAAGCGCAGATGCTGCGCCGGATTAAAGCGGAGTCCGGGGCGAAGGCTGCGGAACAAGCGGCAAAGGCGCAGGCGGTCTCCGAGCTGGAATCACGCCTTCAGACGGCGGAAAAGCGCACCAACGAAGCCGCGAAGCGGACCGGCGAGACGGAGAAGCGCGCGAGCGAGATGGAAACGCGCGCCGGTGAGGCGGAGAAGCGCGCTGCCGCAGCGGAAAAGCGGGCTAGTGAGATGGAGAAGGCCGGGCGGGCGGTCGCCGGCGAGCTCGCCGAGCTGAAGACGCAGAAGACGCAGCAGGACAAGGCGGTGGAAAAGGCGGAAGCGCGCGCCGCCGCGGCGGAACAGGCGACGCAGGCGACCGACGCGAAGCTCGTCGATGCCATGGCCAAGCTCGCCCGCGCCGACGAGGCCGTGAAGAAAGCCGAAAAGGCCGCCACCTCCGTCGCGGACGATCTCGTCAAGACCTTGCAGGCGGAGCTCGCGGCCAATGACAAGGCCCACAAGACAGCGCTCAAGGCGGCGCAGGAAGAAACCAGGAAGGCGGTCGACGCGGAGTATGTGCAGGCGCTCGAAGTGCTGCGGCAGGAGCACGCGGCCGAGCTGAAGCAGAAACTGGCGCAAGAGCGCCAGACGCTCACTGCGGATTTCGAGTCCCGCATGGCGGAAGTGCGGTCCGAGATGGAAAGGGCCGCCTCAAAGCGCGTCGGCGCCATGGAAAGCGGGATCGAGAATGCCATCGCGGACGCCTGTGCGACCGCTGTCGCCGAGGCGCGGGCGGATTGGGAGCGCGAGAACGAGCGGAATCTGGCGCAGGCTTCGGAAGCCTGGAAGCGCGATCAGGATCAGCGCTTGGCTGCCGCCCGCGTGGAATGGGAAGGGGAGCAACAGGAAGCGCTTGAGACGGCGAAGGCGGCATGGCACCAGGAAATGGAAGCGTCGCTTGCCGCCGCCGCCGAGGAAACGCAAAAGGACCAGGAAACGGCGGTTGCCGCACGGGACGGTTACTGGCAGGGCGAGCTCGAGCGCCGGCTCAGCGAAGTACAGGCGCAATCGGGCGACGCCGATCATCGGCTGGAAGCGGCGCGCGCGGAATGGGAGCGCCGCCATGAGGCTGCGCTGATCGAGCGCGACGACGCCTGGCGGGATCACAACGAAAAGAAGCTCAAGGAAGCACGAGCCCAATGGCAGGCAGAAGAAGAGCGCCGCCTTGCCGAGGCGCGGGCCGATTGGGAGCGGACGGCGTTTGCCGGGCAATCGCAGGCCGCCGAGCAAAGCCCGGAGCGGGCAGGCTCCGAAGGCGGAGAGCCGGGCATTTCGCTCCTGAGCCTTCAGGACAAGTTGCCGGAGCCGGAATACATACCCGCGCCCAGCCGGCATGGCGACCGCAAGGGCCCGAACATCCTGCTCAAGCTCTATCGCGCGACCATCGGCAAATTGCCGTTTCGCGGAATGGCCCGTGTTGCCGGGCTCGCCCTCGTCGCGGGCGTCGGCATTTACGCCTATCCCTATGCGAAGCCCTTCGTCGTCGACAATATCGGCTCGATCGCGTCCAGCATCGGGGCGAAGATCGAAGGCATCGGCGCCAGTATTTGGTCGCCCCGCAAGAAGAGCCACGAGAAGGTTTCGCCGCTGGTCGGCACCCGCATGTTTATCCGCCCGAGCTCGGCCAACTTGCGCTCGAAGCCCGGAACCAATGCGGATGTCGTGGGCGTGGTGGAACGCGCCACCGTCGTCGAGATCGTCGACGACAAGGGCGCCTGGCTCGAAGTCCGCACCATCGGCCGCTCCATCAAGCAGGGCTGGATCCACCGCTCGCTGCTGGCCGACAAGCCGTTCGGTTAGGGCGCCGGCCGGTTTTCCCGCGCGGACTGCCTATTTGATAGGCATCGGCGTTTTGCACTACCTTAGACGAGGTGCGGAAACGCCAATCCGAGAGGTGTGCCATGGCCCTTGCAATTCAAGCGCTCGGCGAGTCGATGGGCGCCGAAGTCACCGGTCTGAACCTCAAGAAAGCGCTCGGATTCCGGCACGAAGGACGCGCTCAACGCGGGTTTTGCGGAACATATCGTCGCTCTGCATTCGCGACCAGCAGTTCACGCCGGGCGAATACGCGGCCGCGGCGCGGCTGTTCGGCGAGCCGGAGGCGCAGCTCAACAAGCACTTCAATTTTCCCGACCTGCCGGAAGTCGGCATTCTGTCGAGCGACGACCGCGACGAGCTTGGCTCGGGACAGCGGGTTATCCGCGGCACGACCTGGCATACCGACCACTCGTTCAAGGCGACGCCGCCGAAGGCGACAATTCTCTATGCCCTGGTCGTGCCCGAAACCGGCGGCGACACCAGCTTCTGCAACATGCGCGCGGCCTACGACGCGCTGCCCGATGAAATGAAAAAGCGGATCGACGGGCTCAAGGGCGTCCATACCTATCAGGCCAGCCGGTCTCCCAAGAAGATGCTGGCGCTCAGCGAGGATGAGAAAAGGGAAACGCCCGAGGTCGTCCACCCGCTGGTGCGCAAACACCTTCCGACCGGGGAAAATGCCCTTTATCTGAGCACCACCCGTCTCGAACGGATCATCGGGCTCGACCGCGAGGAGAGCAATTCGCTGATCGATGCGTTGCTCGCGCACGCGACCCAGCCGCGCTTCCAGTATCACCACAAATGGCGGCCGGGCGACATGGTGATCTGGGACAACCGCTGTTCCATGCACCACGCCAACGCCGACTATCCGTTGGAGGCGAAGCGGCTGTTGCACCGGATCATTCTGCGCGGCGAGACGCCCAAGTGACCTGGCACGGCTGGCACGGAATGTGCGTCAGGATTTGTGACAGCTATCGCGGCATGGGATAGTGGCCGGCCGGTCCCGCGGCACGGGCGCCCCATGGCGGACGGGCCGGCGGCCCGCCCGCGGTCGCTGCCGTGCCGCTTCCAAGGTTTTTCCACACGCAGGCTTAGGCAAGGAGAATGGGTGACATGAGCGCTTCGTCATTGCGGTCCGATCAGTTCGATCCCGTGACGCTGGAAATCCTTTGGAGCCGCCTCATCTCGATCGCGGACGAGTCCGCGGCGGCCCTGCTGCGCACCTCCTTCTCGACCATCGTCCGGGAATCGAACGACTTCGGCACCGTGCTGATGGATGCCAACGGCGACTCGCTGTCGGAGAACACCGGCGGCATTCCGTCCTTCTCCGGCATCCTGCCGCGCACGCTCAAGCACTTCCTCGCCAAATATCCGCGCGAGACATGGAAGCCCGGCGACTGCGTGATCACCAACGATCCGTGGCTGGCGACAGGGCATCTGCCGGACATCACGGTTGCCATGCCGATCTTCTATCAGGACAAGCTGGTGGGCTTCTCGGGGTCGATCGCCCATTCGCCGGATATCGGCGGGTCGCTCTGGTCGGCCGACTGCCGAGAGCTGTTCGAGGAAGGCATCCGCATCCCGCCGATGAAATTCCTCAAGGAAGGCAAGCCGAACGAGGACCTGCTGGAAATGATCCTCGGCAACGTCCGGCTGCCGGACCAGGTGCTCGGCGACCTGAACGCGCAGGTGACGGCCAATCAGGTCTGTGGGCGGCGGCTCGCCGAATTCCTGGAGGACGCCCAGCTCGACAATGTGGAGGGCCTGTCCGGGGCCTTGCAGAGCCGGGCCGAATCGGCGATGAGGCAAGCCATCGAGCGCGTGCCCGACGGCACTTATCAGGCAGCGCTCGATGCCGACGGCTTCGATGCGGACGAGACCCATATCGAATGCACGATCACGGTCAAAGGCTCCGACATGCATGTCGACTACGAGGGCACGTCGAAGCAGATCGGCCGCGGCCTCAACACGGTGATGAACTACACCTATTCCTATTCCGCCTATCCGATCAAATGCGCGCTCGATCCGCGGACGCCGCGCAACGAGGGCTCCTACCGGCCGATCCAGGTCACCGCGCCCGAGGGCAGCATCCTCAATCCGCGCTTCCCTGCTCCCTGCAACGCGCGGCAGCTGACCGGCCATCTCCTGGTCGGCGTGATCTATCGCGCTCTGGCGCAGGCCATTCCCGACCTGGTGCTGGCCGACAGCGGCAGCGCGCCGTCGATGCGCGCGGTGTTCAGCGGGGCCGACCGCCAGGGCAACCGCTTCTCGCAGATCCTGTTCGCCAGCGGCGGCATGGGCGCCTGTCCGCACAAGGACGGCCTGTCGACCACGGCCTTCCCGACCAATGCCGGCGCCGGCAGCATCGAGGCCTTCGAAAGCATCTCGCCGCTGATCGTATGGCGCAAGGAATACCGCACCGATTCCGGCGGCGCCGGCAAGCATCGCGGCGGGCTCGGTCAGGAATGCGAGATCGAAAACCGCTCCGACGTGCCGCTGCAGCTGTCGCTGCTGTCCGACCGCTGGCGCCACCCGGCCACCGGCGTGCTGGGTGGCGGCGCGGGCGCCACGAGCGAGATCAGCTTCAGCGACGGCACGATCCCGCACCAGAAATCGCGCACGCAGATCGGACCCGGCATGCGGCTCCACATGCGCTACGCCGGCGGCGGCGGTTACGGCGAGCCGTCGGAGCGCCACGTCGAAGAGATTCGCGACGACATCAAGAACGGCTATGTGACGGCAGACGCGGCGCGCCGCGACTATGGCCGGTCGTAGCGAGCAGACGGCACTGGGACACAGGAAAGAAGAATGGAAAAACGCGTTCGCGTCGGCGTCGATGTCGGCGGCACTTTCACGGATTTCGTCCTGGTCGACGAGGATCGTGACCTCATCTTCACCGGCAAGCGGCTGACCACCGCCGAGGACCCGAGCATTGCAATCGCCGAAGGCGTGGCGCGGTTGCTGAAGGAGGCGGGGACCGATGCCGGCCGGCTGCACAGCGTGGTGCACGGCACGACGCTAGTCACCAACACCATCATCGAGCGCACCGGCGCCAAGGTCGGCCTGATCACGACCAAGGGCTTCCGCGACACCCTCGAGATGGGGCGCGAGATCCGCTACGACCTCTATGACCTGTTTCTCGAAATGCCGCCGACACTGGCGCCGCGCTATCTGCGCTGTGCCGTGGCCGGGCGGATGGCGCACGACGGCGAAGAGCTGGAGCCCTTCGATGAGCGCGGGTTCCGCGAGGTGGCGCGCAAGCTGATCGAGGACGAGAAGGTCGACGCGCTCGCCGTCTGCTTCATGCACGCCTACCGCAACCCGGCGCATGAGCGCCGGGCCAAAGCGATCCTGACCGAAGAGTTCGGCGGCGTGCCGCTGACGATCTCGTCCGAGGTGGCGCCCGAGATCCGCGAGTTCGAACGGGCGAGCACGAGCTGTGCGAATGCCTATGTGCAGCCGCTGATGCAGAGCTACCTGGCGCGCCTTGATCAGAAGCTGCGCGACATGGGGACCAACGGACAGCTTTACATCATGCTGTCCGGCGGCGGCATCACGACCGTCCGGGCCGCGCAGGAGTTTCCGATCCGCCTCATCGAATCGGGCCCGGCGGCGGGCGCCATGGCGGCGTCTTTCTACAGCGGCCTGATCGGCGTCGAGAATCTGATCTCCTTCGACATGGGCGGCACGACGGCGAAGATGTGCCTGATCGACGGCGGCCGGCCGGACCGCAAGCATGATTTCGAGGCGGGCCGGGTGCGCCGCTTCATGAAAGGCTCGGGCCTGCCGCTCAAGGTCGCGGTCGTCGACATGATCGAGATCGGCGCCGGCGGCGGCAGCCTCGCCCATATCGACGGCATGGGGCTGCTCAAGGTCGGGCCGCGCAGCGCCGGCTCCAACCCCGGCCCGGTCTGCTATAACCTGGGCGGCACCGATCCGGCGGTGACCGACGCGGACCTCTTCCTCGGCTATCTCAACCCCGCTTATTTCCTCGGCGGCGAGATGGCGCTCGATCTCGGCACGGTGGAGCGCGCGATCAGCGAGAAGCTGGCGAAGCCGCTCGGCCTGTCCACGCTGGAGGCCGCGGTCGGCATCCACAACATCGTCAACGAGAACATGGCTGCCGCGACCCGCATGCACCTTGCCGAGAAAGGGCGCGATCCGCGCCGCTACGCCATGATCGCGTTCGGCGGCGCCGGGCCGGTGCATGCGTATAATCTGGCGCGGCTGCTCAAGCTCGATCGCCTGATCGTGCCGCTCGGGGCCGGCGTCACTTCGGCCCTCGGCTTCCTGGTCGCCGCGCCCGCGATCGACTATGTGCGCAGCTACGTGTCGCGGGCCGAGCAGATCGATTGGCCGCATCTCAACGACCTTTTCGGCGAGATGGAAGTCGAGGCGCGCGCTCTCCTGGTCGAGGCCGGCGCGCGTCCGGAGGAGATCACGATGACGCGCACCGCCGACATGCGGCATGTCGGGCAGGGCTTCGAGATTTCCGTGCCGGTTCCGAACAGCGCGCTCGATGCCGGCGCTCTAGCGGGCCTGCGCGAGTCCTTCTTCGCGGCCTATCAGCAGCTCTTCGAGCGCACCGTGCGCGAGGTGCCGATCGAGGCGCTGAACTGGCGGCTCGCCGCGAGCGCGCCGGTGCCCAACATCGCGCTGAATTTCGGCGGCCAGCCGGCCGGTACCGGCAAGGCGCTGAAGGGGCAGCGCGACGTTTACTTCGGCGAGACGGGATTTGCGCCTTGCCAGGTCTACGACCGCTACGCGCTGAAGCCGGGCGACAGCTTCGAAGGGCCCGCCGTCGTCGAGGAACGTGAGTCGACCACCGTGATCGGCCCGGGCGCCAAGGTCAGCGTCGACAAGTACCACAACCTGATGATCGATATGCCGTCGTAATGGGGCGGGCGTTCAGCCCTTGGCCGCAACCTTGGCCCAGCTGTCGCGCAGGCCGATCGTCCGGTTGAACACCGGCTTCTCCGCGCTGCCGTCGGGGTCGGGGCAGAAATAGCCGAGGCGCTCGAACTGCACCGCCTGGCCCGGCGCGATCGCGCGAAGGCTCGGCTCGAGGCGGCAATCCGGCAGGACTTCCAATGACTGCGGATTGATGTCGGCCAGGTAGTCGTCGCCGACGCCCGGATCGGGCCGGGCGAAGAGATGATCGTAGAGGCGGACTTCCGCCGGCAGCGACGCCGCGGCCGCGACCCAATGGATCGTCGCTTTCACTTTCCGTCCGTCCGGGGCGTTGCCGCCGCGCGTCGCCGGGTCGTAGGTGCAGCGCAGCTCGACGACCTCGCCAGCCGCGTCCTTGACCACTTCGCGGCAGGTGATGAAGTAGGCATAGCGCAGGCGCACTTCGCGGCCGGGGGCGAGGCGGAAGAATTTCTTGGGCGGGTCCTCCATGAAATCGTCCCGCTCGATATAGAGCTCGCGCCCGAAGGGCACCATGCGGGAGCCCGCGCCGGGATCCTCCGGATTGTTGACCGCTTCGACCTCTTCGGTCCGCCCATCCGGATAATTCTCGATGACGACCTTGAGCGGCCGCAGCACGGCCATCCGCCGCTCGGCCGTCTTGTTCAGCATCTCGCGGATGCAATGGTCCAGCATGGCGATCTCGACCGTGCCCGCGCTTTTCGTGATCGCCAGGCGGCCGGCGAAGTCGCGAAGCGCGGCGGGCGGCACGCCCCGCCGCCGGAGCCCGGAAATAGTCGGCATGCGCGGATCGTCCCAGCCGCGCACATGCCCATCGCGCACGAGCTGCACCAGGCGCCGCTTCGAGAGCACGGTGTGCGTCAGGTTGAGGCGCGAGAACTCGTATTGCCGCGGCCGGGACGGTACCGGCAGGTTCTCGATGAACCAGTCATAGAGCGGCCGGTGATCCTCGAATTCCAGGGTGCACAAGGAATGCGTGATGCCTTCGATCGCGTCCGACTGGCCATGCGCATAGTCATAGGTCGGATAGATGCTCCAGGCGTCCCCGGTACGCGGGTGATGCGCATGCAGGATGCGGTACAGCACGGGATCGCGCAGGTTGATGTTGCCGGAGGCCATGTCGATCTTCGCCCGCAGCACGCGCGCGCCGTCGGGGAATTCGCCCGCGCGCATGCGCCGGAACAGGTCGAGGCTCTGCTCGGGCGAGCGATTGCGGAACGGGCTCTCCCGTCCCGGCTCGGTGAGCGTGCCGCGGTATTCGCGGATCTCGTCGGCGGACAGGTCGTCGACATAGGCCTTGCCGTCGCGGATCAGGGCTTCCGCCCAATCATAGAGCTGCTCGAAATAGTCCGACGCGTAATAGAGATGCCCGCCCCAGTCGAAGCCGAGCCAGTGCACGTCCTCCTGAATGCCGTCGATATATTCCTGTTCTTCCTTGACCGGGTTGGTGTCATCGAAGCGCAGATGGCAGCGTCCGCCGAACTCCTTGGCGATGCCGAAATTGAGGCAGATCGATTTGGCGTGACCGATGTGGAGGTAGCCGTTCGGCTCCGGCGGAAAGCGCGTAACGATGGTCGCCATCCGTCCGGCCGCCAGATCCGCGCGGATGGTCTCGCGGATAAAGTCCCGCGTGGCCTCGCCTTCCGTCTTATCGTCGTCGTTCATCCGGTTCTGCTCCGGGACAAAATCAGCCGGCTGGGCCGACCCGTGCCCCGGGGTCCCCAGCCTGGCCGGAGTCTCTGCCAGAAATCGGCGCCCACGCCAAGCGGAACGCTGCGGAAAATATTCCCTTGCGCCCGATTTAGGCGGGTTCGTCCTCGATCGGGTTCCGCAAGATGCCGATCTTCTCGATCTCGACCTCGCAGACGTCGCCCGCCTTCATCCAGACCGGCGGCTTGCGGGCATGGCCGACGCCGGCGGGCGTTCCCATGACCAGCACGTCGCCCGGCTCCAGCGTCATGAACTCGGTCAGCAGGGCTACGGTTTCCGCCACATCGAACAGCATCATGCTGGTGTTCGCGTCCTGCATGATCTTGCCCGTTGAGGCGCGATTGGATGCGCAATCCCTTGGCGCCCGGCGGCAGCTCGTCCGCGGTCACGAATTCGGGGCCGAAGCCGCCGGTCCTGTCGAAATTCTTGCCGGCCGTCCATTGCGAGGTCTTGCGCTGATACTCGCGGATCGAGCCTTCGTTGAAGATCGAATAGCCGGCGATGACGGACAATGCGTCCTTCTCCGCCACATGCTTCGCCGTCTTGCCGACGATGGCGACGAGCTCCGCCTCGTAGTCGAGCTGCTCGGAGCAGCGGGGACGGAGGATCGGCTCGTTATGGGCGACGAGGCTGGTCGGACCGCGCATGAAGATCGACGGGTAGGTCGGCTTCGCATGGCCGCCTTCCGCCGCGTGATCGGCGTAGTTCAGGCCGAGGCAGACGATCTTGCCCGGGTTCTCGATCGGCGGATGGAATTTCAGCTTGGCGAAGGGAGTTCGGTGCTCGGGCCCCGCCTTGGCCGCGACGGTGGCGGCGCGATCGAAGGCGCCCGGCCCCGCGCGGAGGAACCCCAGAAGGTCATCCGGAAGGCTGGCGTCAGCCGCCTCGAGGTCCACGATTTCGTCGCCGACGCGAAAGCCGAGCGCCGGGCGGCCTTGCTTGTCGAATGAAGTCAGACGCATCTCTCTTTTCTCCTTCTTGGGACCGGGCTTGTTCTCGATCGCGCCGACTGTTTCACGGCCGGGCGCGATCCTGTTCGCCGCGCGCCCGGATTATCGGCAAAAACCGTCGAGAAAAGAAGCCCGTCGAGAGATGCGCTTCGTGGACCGGGCGGGCGGCAGCTGCGAGGCGTCAGCGGGCCGCGGCGCGGCGCATTTTCACACCGCTTTCCTTGTCCGAAATCTCGCGCAGCAGCTTGCGGCCGATGGCGTGCTCGATATCGATATAGCTTTTCGCCACTACGACGAAGGCATCCGGTCCGCCGATCACTTCTTCACGGTAGTATTTTGCGATCTGGCCCGGCTCGAGATTGCTGGCCTGCTGGCTGCGCTCGTTGTCGATCGGCAATCCATTGATCGTCACGTTCCAGCTGAGCGCCGCGGCGCGCGCCGTCGTCAACGGCGCTCCGTCGTTGTTGCGTCCGTCACCGGAGATGTCGATCACCTTGCGGTCCGATTGATGGGGCGATCGCCGCAGCAGCGCGAGAGCGTAGGAGATCGCCGAGCTGATCGAAGTGAAATGGCCCCGCTGCACCGGCGCGAGCTTCAGTTGCGTGCTGAAGGCAAGCGCGCTCGCCCGGTCGCTTATGATCATCCAGTCGACGATCAATGTCTGGTCGGTCGCGTCCGACCATTCGAAATAGGAAACTGCGATGCGGCCATACTTGCCGCCGGTGATGGCCTGGACGATCTCCGAATCTTCGAAGGCGGCAATGTAGCCTTGGCGTTGCAGCTGCAGCTCGTCGGGATCGATGCTGTCGGAAATGTCGACCGCGACCACGAGATTGAGGTCGACCGGTTCGGCCTGCGCGGCAACCGCCGACAGCAGGAAGAGCAGCGGAACGGCGAGCAGGATACGCAGGCTCGCGGCGACGGTTTGGCGCCGGACGGTAAGGTAAAGACAAATGTGGCCGATTGGCCTGTTTTGCATGGCGGTATAGCGCAGCGGCTTCCTCTGGTAGTGCCTGATGCAGGGCGGCATGTACGGCGCCATCGTGCGATTTACGCGCAACGATTTCTCACGATCAAGACATAGATCGCCCAACCGATATTCCAAACGCCGCCGGCGATTTTAGCGGTGCGGCCCTGACCTGGCGGCGGCCTTGGCGCGGCGATAGGCGATAATCCGGGCGCCGGCCGCGTATGCGGCCCAAGCCATGGCGTAGGCATAGAGGGGGATGAGCGGCAGGTTGTATCGCGGGATGCTCACCGAGACCAGGGCATGAAAGGCGACCATGAACCAGACGGGCAGGCTCGCCACCAGCAGGGCGTGGTCCGGCCTCCCCCGTCGGCGGGCTGCGACGATGAGGAAGCAGATCAGCCCGGCGATGCCCCAGTATTTTCGGACGAACACGCCGCGCCAGGCGAGGGGCAGGCTGACCAGCGCGTGCTTGATGGGATGGGCGAGGATTTCGGTCCGCAACAGGCGCGGCACCACCTCGTCAGGGCTCTTGGCTTCTGCCTGTACGCGCCGATACAGCGCGGGCGCGACGCTGGCGTAGTAGGAGTCGCCGCCCCATTTGAGCTTCTCGAAATAGCGCCGGGGGAAGACTTTCTTTGCGATGTTGTCGCCGAAATCGGGGAACCAGTACAAGAAAGCCACGCCGAACTCGCCCCATCCCATGCGATTATAGGCGACGCGCTGGGCCAGAATGTCGCCGTCGTAACCCGACGTCAGGACGTAGCGGTCGATTTGTAGCTTGTTTCTAATCAGCCATGGCGCGACGGTCGCAGCGTAAGCGATGAGGAACGACGTGCAGGCGGTAAGAAATAGCCGCCGGTTTCCGATCAACGCGCCGGCCGCCAGGGTCGCCGTCACGGCGAGAAAAAGATACGAATAGGCCGGGCGGGTGAGGGCGGCGAGGCCGAGAGAAGCCCCCGCCGCCAGCATCCACGCCATCCGTTTCGTCTGATAGGCGAGCACCAGGAAGACAGTGAACAGCGCCATCAACGGCAGCAGAAGGGCTTCCGTCAGGACCTGGTTGGCATAGCTCAGAGGATCCCGCGACATCAGGGCGAACCCTGCCGCGAGCCAGGCGATCAACGCGTTGCCGGATATGCGGAGCGCCAGCAGCCAGACCGCGCCGAAAAATATCCCCGCGAGCACGAGCTGCGCCACGACCAGGAGCCTGAGGTCGAGCGGACAGGACGCCGGCGCATGCGTCCTGTCGGCGACGCACCCAAGAGATGCCCTTATGCCGGGGTCCAATTGCATGAACAGCGCGACCCAGGCGGGATAGAGCGGCGCGTGGCCGCTTTCAGGCGCCGGAGCGCCCTGGCCGTCGCGTGTCGCGGCAAAAATTCCGTAGTCGTGCAGATTGAGCGCGTAGGAGATGTAGCGGATCGAGTCGCTTTTCGGCATCGATGTCCGCATCAGCGTCAGGCCCAGGACAAGCGAGAGGGCGACGAGACTCGCGAAGGCGAACGATGGGCGTTGCGCCCAGCGCTTCACGCAGCCGCCATGCATGTTTATCCGCACCGAACGCGAAAGCCCCCTAAATCCCAGCCGAGTGGCGGAGCGACCTTGCGACACGCACGCTTCGACGGTCAAGCCCGAACGGGTCTGCCGGCCGTCAGATGGCGCGGCGTCCCTAACGGGCGGCGGCGGGGATCAGCGGCAGCACGACATGCGACGGACACGCGCGGCCGAGATGGACGCTGTTCGTGGCGACGCGCGTGCGGCGGGCCATGCCTTCCGGCTCGCCGGTATTCGGATTGGCGTCGAAATGCGGAAAGTTGCTGCTCGAGATGTCGAGGCGGATGCGGTGCCCCGCCTTGAACAGATTGCCGGTGGGGAAGGCGTCGATGGCAATGCGGTAGACGTGGCCCGGCTCCATCATCTCCGGCCGTTCCCAGGAATTGCGATAGCGGCAGCGGAGAATGCCGCTCGTCAGGTTCATCGCATAGCCCTGCGGGTAATCGGCGTTGCCCGGGTAGACGTCGATCAGCTTTGCCGTGAAGTCCGTATCCGGGCAGTTGGACGATATCCAGAGATGGACGCGGATCGGGCCTGTCACCACGGTATCGACGGCAAGCGGATCGGTCTGGAACACCAGGATGTCGGGCCTCGTTGCAAGCGGCAGGTAGGGCGGCTCGCACCCGAAGAAGCGGGGTCCTTCCCGCTGGTCGTAGGCGCCGCCTTCCATGACCGGCGCGCCCGAGGTGATCGACCCGCCGATCGAGGGGACCGGGTTCTTCGGGTCGTAGTCGAAGGACAAGGTCTCGCCGTCTCCGTCCGGCACGCCAGGGCGGAGCCCGCCGTCGGCATGCAGGTAGTATTCGGTGAATCGCGTTTCCGGCGGCGGCCAGTCCGCCGCCTCGCGCCAGTGGCCGCCATGGTCCATGCGCCCGTCGGCGTTGCGCCGTCCCGAGCCGCCGCCCATGACGAAAAGGCGTACCGGTGGTTCGGCCTCGACCCCGTTGTCGATGCCGCGCAGCCAATGGTCGAACCAGCGGAGCCTGAGCGCGAGGAAATCCTCCGCCAGGTTGCCGTCGATCACGGCGTTGCGGCCGAAGTCGACGTCGCCGGCATAGCTCTTGACGCGGTCGCCATGCGTCCACGGCCCAAGGATCAGCCGCACCGGGCCCTCCTTCCGTTTCGACAGACCGATGTAGTTCTCCGTCGCCGTGCGCGGATAGGGATCGTACCAGCTCGACATATGCACCATCGGCACGTCGGCGAATGCGTCGTAGAAGCCGGCGGCATAGATCCCGGCCTTCTTCCAGTAGTCGTCGAAAGTGCCGGCGGTCCATTGCTCGAACAAGTAATCCTCGTATTCCGGCACCCAGCGGATCGGGGAGTGGCCGCGCCGCCACGGCATGCGCGCGAACCAGTCGCGCATGTCTTCCGCCTCGAGCGCGGCGCGTATCACGGGGTCGCGCGCCGCATCCGCGCTGTTCAGCGCCTGGCGATAGGCCCAGGTCGCCTGCTTCAGCTCGAAGGCGCCGCCCTGGCGTATGCCACCCTGATAGGCGTTCGAAAAGCCGCCCGAATCGAGGAACATGCAGGCGAGGCCCGGCGGGTTGAGGCAAGCCAGCGCGGCCTGGGTGTGCGCCGCATAGGACAGGCCCATCGTCCCGACCTTGCCGTTGCACCAGGGCTGGCCGGTGATCCAGACGACCGTGTCGTACCCGTCGGCCGCATCGTCGAGATACTTGGTGAAGCCACCCTCCGACTTGTAGCGGCCGCGGCAGTCCTGGTAGACGACGACGTAGCCATGGCGCACGAAATATTCGCCAACCGTGTGGCGCGACAGGGCATCGGCGTCGCCGACGCCCTTCTCGGAACGCGACGGCGCGGCCTTGTCGTAAGGTGTCCGTTCGAGGATGACGGGAAAGCCGCCGGCCACGGGCGCACCGTCCAGCGCAGGGCGGTAGATGTCGGTCGCCAGGCGCACGCCGTCGCGGACCGTGACCATGACATCCCGCTCGACGGTCACGTCGAAGGCCGGCCCGTTCCTGGCTTGCGATTCTGGCATGGCGACGCCGTCTCACCCGTTCGGTTCATCGGCGGATACCGTCTTTTCCGGGCGGCCGCCGCCATGCCCATTAAACCCGATGGCGGACGCCTGACAAGGGCCTGTCGGCCGGAAAAGCGGCACGGCTGGTGCGTTTGACCTCCAGGTCCCGCAGCGCATACCCTGTGTTCTCGGACACCGGGCGCGGCTGTTGCATGGCATCAGCGGGGTCTTGGGCGCCGTCTTCCTGGCCTTCTACACGGCATCTGCGGTTTGGCTTTATCACTCTCCCCGGCACCGTGCCGCGCGGACGAGGCCGACCCGAACCGCAACCACCCCGAAGCGCGAAAAGGAAGCGGGTGCGACGGCCTGGCCGTCCGGCACGCGGGGGCGGCAAAGGGCCGCCGCGACGACAAACGGAAGGGAGTAACGCCATGGGCAAGAAGATTGTCTTCCTCGGTGCGGGCGCTATCGGGGGATACGCAGGCGGGCATATGACCCGTGGCGGCGAAGATGTCACGCTGATCGATCCCTGGCCCGAGCATGTCAACCATATGAACAAGCATGGCCTGCGGATTGACGGCGTGACGACGCAGGAATGCTTCACCACCCCGGTCAAGGCGATTCACCTGACCGACGTGCAGCACCTGTCGAAGGAAAAGCCCATCGACATCGCCTTCATCTGCGTGAAGTCCTACGACACGGAATGGGCGACCGCGATGATCAAGCAGTACCTCGCGCCGCACGGCTTTGTCGTGTCGCTGCAAAACTGCATGAACGAGGAGACGGTCGCCCGCGTCGCCGGCCCCGAACGGACAATCGGCTGCATCGCCAGCATCCTGGCGGCCGAGCTCATCGGCCCCGGTCACGTGCAGCGCAACGTGCCGCTGGCCGGCGAGGAGCACACGGCGTTCCACGTAGGCGAGATGCACGGCCGGATCACCGACCGCGTGCTCGAGGTGGCAGCGCTCATGCGCCACGCGGACAGCGCCAAGGCGACGACCAATCTGTGGGGCGAGCGCTGGACCAAGCTGATCGTCAACGGCATGCGGAACGGCCTGTCGGCGGCCACGGGGCTGAGCGGCAAGGAGCGCGACAGCAATCCGAAGACGCGCGACATCTCAATCCGCCTTGGCGCGGAGGCGGTGCGCGTCGGCTGGGCGCTCGGCTATCAGCTCGGGAAGATCGGCGGCATCGTCGACGCCGACCTCGTCGCGGCGGTGGACGGCGATAAAAAGGCGCGCACCGCGGTGGACGCGCAGCTCGACAGGATGGTCGCGCTGCGCAGCGACGACCAGCGTCCGTCCATGGGACAGGACATGCGCAAGGGCCGACGGACCGAGATCGAGCTGATCAACGGCTTCATCGCCGCGAAAGGCGACGAGACCGGCATTCCCACGCCGCTCAACAAGGCGTTGGTCCAGGCCGTAATGCGTGTCGAGCGCGGCGAAGCGGTGGCCAGCCCGGACGTCGTCGCGCATATCTGACGCCGGCAGGGTGTCGCCGCAGCCGCGGCGTTCTGCCGCGCCTAGTGGCTGGCGCCGCTGTTCCGGCTGATGAGGCCGTAGTTGAACAGCACGCCGAAGGCGCAAAGCCCCAATCCGACATAGTACATGACGGGATCGGCCGCGTGACTCGCGACGATCAGTCCGAGCAGGACTAACGCGCCCATCGCGACACCCAGAATCCAAGCCGGGCCAGTCTCCATGCGGGAACACCCCCCAGTTTCATAAAACATACGACAATACCGGCAGCTGCCGGGCCGTCGGCACTATGGCGCAAACCTCACCCGCGCTGTCAACGGCGACATTGATCGAGATCAATGTGTTGCAGTGCAGCGTCGGTAAAAGTCGCCCCGCCCAGACGAACCGGCTGCAAAAAAATCCGACGCCTGTGGCAAGATGGTGTATGTGCCTTGGCATAGGACGGGCACATAGAGTATGTGGTAACACGAATGGGGTGTTCCGCGACGGGGTTTGGCAAGAGGGGGTTGCAGCCATGGCGGTTCAGCAGGGCGGGGGAGCAGGCGTTTCCGACATTCAGTACGACGAAGATATCGTCAAGTTATTCGTCATAGCCACCGCGTTCTGGGGCGTCGTGGCGTTTCTCGCCGGCGTCTATATCGCGCTGGAGCTGGCTTTCCCCGTCATGAATCTCGGACTGGAATGGACAAGCTTCGGGCGGCTTCGACCGTTGCACACGAGCGCGGCGATCTTCGCCTTCGGCGGCAACGCGCTTCTCGCCAGCTCGCTCTACATCGTCCAACGGACCTGCCGCGCGACCTTGTTCGGCGGCCGCGACCTTTCGCGCTTTCTGTTCTGGGGCTACCAGGTATTCATCGTGCTGGCGGCGTCGGGCTATGTGCTCGGCATCACGCAGAGCAAGGAATACGCCGAGCCGGAATGGTATACGGATATCTGGCTGACGATCGTCTGGGTGGTCTACCTCGTCATCTATGCGGGCACGATCTACCGCCGCCGCGAGCCGCATATCTATGTCGCGAACTGGTTCTTCCTGGCCTTCATCGTCACCATCGCGATGCTGCACATCGTCAACAACCTCGCGGTGCCGGTGTCGTTCTTCGGCACCAAGAGCTACATCATCTATTCCGGCGTGCAGGACGCGCTGACTCAGTGGTGGTACGGCCATAACGCGGTCGGTTTCTTCCTGACCGCCGGCTTCCTCGGGATGATGTATTACTTCATTCCGAAGCAGGCGGAGCGGCCGGTCTATTCCTACCGCCTGTCGATCGTTCATTTCTGGTCACTGATCTTCCTCTACATCTGGGCAGGGCCCCATCATCTGCATTACACCGCGCTGCCGGATTGGGCGCAGACGCTCGGCATGACCTTCTCGATCATGCTGTGGATGCCGTCATGGGGCGGGATGATCAACGGCATCATGACGCTCTCGGGCGCCTGGTATAAGCTCCGCACCGATCCGGTGCTGCGCATGCTCGTCACCTCGGTCGCCTTCTACGGCATGAGCACCTTCGAAGGTCCGCTGATGTCGGTCAGGCAGGTGAACGCGCTGTCGCACTACACCGACTGGACGATCGGGCACGTGCATTCCGGCGCGCTCGGCTGGGTCGCCTTGATCAGCTTCGGGGCGCTTTATTTCCTGACGCCGCGGCTGTGGAAGCGGGAGCGCCTCTACAGCGTCCGCTTCGTTTCCTACCACTACTGGATCTCGACGATCGGCATCGTCCTTTACATCGTCTCGATGTGGGTGTCGGGCATTCTCCAGGGGCTGATGTGGCGGTCATACGACAGCCTGGGCTTCCTGCAATATTCCTTCGTCGAGACGGTGCAGGCGATGCATCCCTTCTACGTGGTGCGTGCGATGGGTGGGATCCTGTTCCTGATCGGCGCCCTCCTGATGGTCTACAACCTGATACGGACCGCGCGCGGCGATATGCGCGTCGAGCGGGACTTCGCCGCGGCGCCCGCCGTTGCGGCTGCGGAATAAGCGGGGACGATCATGTTCATACGTCACGAGCGCATCGAAACAAATCTGATCCTGATGCTGGTGCTGGTGCTGATCGTCGTGGCGATCGGCGGCATCGTCGAGATCGTTCCGCTCTATACGATCCAAAGCACGATCGAAAAGGTGAAGGGCATACGCCCCTACTCGCCGCTGGAGCTGATGGGCCGCAACATCTACATCCGCGAAGGATGCTACAACTGCCATTCGCAGCAGATACGGCCGTTCCGCGACGAGGCCGAGCGCTATGGCCACTACAGCCTCGCCGCCGAAAGCATGTACGACCACCCCTTCCAGTGGGGCTCGAAGCGGACGGGGCCCGATCTCGCCCGCGTCGGCGGCAAATATTCGAACGAATGGCAGGTCGCGCATCTCGTCGATCCGCGCTCGGTGGTGCCGGAATCGATCATGCCGACCTATGCCTTCATGCTCGACCGGCCGCTGAAATACGACGACATCGCAGAGCATCTCAAGACGAACCGGGAAGTCGGCGTGCCCTATACCGACGACATGATCAAGAACGCGAAGGCCGATTTGGAGGCGCAGGCCAATCCCGATGCCGACACGGCCGGCGTGGCGAAGCGCTACCCGAAGGCGGTCATCGCGAATTTCGACGGCGATCCCAAGGTGGTCACGGAGATGGACGCGCTGGTCGCCTACTTGCAAATGCTGGGAACCCTGGTCGACTTCCGGGAATACCGGACGGATGACCTGAAGCAGTAGGCGGGCCGATGCAAGATGTCGCAGACATGCTCTATCCCGTATGGGTCCTGATTTTCATGGCGATCACCATCGGGATTGCGGTGTGGGCCTTCTGGCCGTCGAGGCGGCAGAAGCGGCGCATGCAGGACCATGCCGAAATTCCGTTCCGCGACGAAGTCGAGCGGCGACACAAGTCTTAGGAGCCTCCGATGCCGACGAAACCGGAAAAGGACACTGCGGGTGACACGCTGATCCGCAGCCACGAGTGGGACGGTATCCAGGAAATGGACAATCCGCTGCCGCGCTGGTGGCTGTATGTCTTTTACGCATCGATCGCGGTGTCGTTGCTCTATTTCGTTCTTTACCCTGCCATCCCTTTTCTTCACAGCCATACGACGGGCTTGCTGGGATATACCTCGCGCAAGGCGCTGGATGAGGAGATGGAAAAGGCCAAGGCGGCGCAGGCAACCTATATCCATCAGATCCAGGCCAAGACTCCGGCCGAGATTCGCTCCGACACCAATCTGCTGAACTTCGCGCTGGCAGGGGGTAAGGCGGCCTTCGGCGTCAATTGCGCGCCCTGCCACGGAGCGGGCGGCGCCGGGCGGCCGGGCTTTCCCGAGCCTCGCGGATGACGATTGGCTCTGGGGCGGCACCTTGGACGCCATTCAGCAGACCGTGCGTCACGGCATTCGCTGGCAGGCCGACGAAACGACGCGTCAGTCGGAAATGCCCCGTTTCGGTGCCGACGCCATGCTGAAGCCGGATCAGATCGGCGACGTGGCGCAATATGTCCTGTCGCTGACCAACCGGGCGACGGATGCGGCCGCGGCAAAGAAGGGCGCCGCCGTCTTCGCGGAACAATGCGCCGTCTGCCACGGGCCGAAGGGACAAGGTAATCAGGAACTCGGCGCTCCCAGCCTGACCGATGCCGTCTGGCTCTACGGCAGCTCGTTGCAGGACATCCTGCATCAGGTGAATGCGCCGCGGCTCGGCGTGATGCCCGCCTGGCAGGGACGGCTCGATGACGCGACGATCAAGATGCTGACGGTTTACGTCCACTCCTTAGGCGGAGGTAAATAGCGGCCGCGCCCGGGACGGGGTTGCGGCAGGCGCATGTTAACGGACGGAGGCAATGTCTGAAGTTTCGTATGAATCCGCGGAGTCGGTAAGGGCGCAACAGCAAAAGCTGCCGCTCTACGCTCCGCGGGTAAAAGTCTTTCCGAAGAAAGTCTCGGGCACCATCCGGCGCGCGAAATGGGCGATATTGATCGTCCTTCTCGGCATCTATTACTTCGCGCCCTGGCTGCGCTGGGACCGGGGGCCGGGGGCGCCGGATCAGGCGTTCCTGATCGACATGCCGAACCGCCGCGCCTACTTCATGTGGATCGAGATCTGGCCGCAGGAAGTCTACTATCTCGCCGGCCTGCTGCTGATCGGCGCCTTCGGGCTGTTCCTGGCGACCGCGCTGCTCGGCCGCGTCTGGTGCGGCTTCACCTGCCCGCAGACGGTATGGACAGACCTGTTCATGTGGGTCGAGCGGCTGGTCGAGGGCGACCGCGGCGCGCGCATCCGGCTCGATAACGGGCGATGGACGGTCGAAAAGATCGCCAAGCGAAGCGCGAAACACTTGCTGTGGATCGTCATCTCGGTGCTGACCGGCGGCGCCTGGATCATGTATTTCAATGATGCGCCGACCTTGGTCCAGGACATCATCCATTTCGAAGTCACGCCGGCGGTTCTTTTCTTCATCGGCCTGTTCGCCGCGACGACCTATCTTCTCGCGGGTTTCGCGCGCGAGCAGGTCTGTACTTATATGTGTCCGTGGCCGCGCTTCCAGTCGGCGATGTTCGACGAGGATTCGCTAATCGTCACCTACGAAACCTGGCGCGGCGAGCCGCGCGGCCCGTTGCGCAAGGGTGCGTCGCTTGAAGGCCGCGGCGACTGCGTCGCCTGCAATCAATGCGTCGCGGTCTGCCCGACGGGCATCGATATCCGCGACGGCAGTCAGCTCGAATGCATCGGCTGCGGCCTGTGCATCGATGCCTGCAACACGGTGATGGCGAAGGTCGGGCGGCCGCCCAACCTGATCGCCTATGATTCGATCAACCGGCAGAATGCGCGCGCGGCGGGCAAGACGGCGCGCTATCGCTTCGTGCGCCCGCGCACGATCTTCTACCTCCTCCTGCTGATCATCGTCGGCAGCGCGATCATCTACGGCCTGTGGGCACGGCCGACGGTGGATGTGAACGTCCTGCGCGACCGCAATCCGTTGTTCGTGACGCTTTCCGACGGCTCGATCCGCAACGGCTACACGATCAAGATCCTCAACAAGAAGCGCGCGGAGAAAGCCTATCTTCTCGAGGTCGAGGGCTTGCCCGGCGCCTCGATGTCGGTGGTCGGGCAGAGTGGCGCGGGCGCCGTGGTCAACCTTCTCGCCGCGCCGGACACGGTCACGAGCTATCAAGTCTATGTCCGCGTTCCGCGCGACGGCCTGCGCGGCGAGGAGACGACCTTCGACTTCCGTCTCCTCCAGGTCCCTGCGGTCGCGGGCGCGACGAAGACATCGCATGAAGCGATTTTCCGGGGACCCGCAAAATGATTGAGAATGTCGACAGCAAACCGATCGACCGCTGGCTGCCGTGGTTTTTCGTCTTCTTCTTCCTGGTGGTGTTCGCCGTCAATGGGGTGCTGGTCTATTGCGCCGCGACGAGCTGGACCGGTCTTCTGACCAGCCACTCCTACATCAAGGGTGTGGATTACAACCAAACCCTGGACGAAGTCGCGCGCGAGAAAGCGCTGGGCTGGACCGGCATCCTGGCGACGCAGCCGGACGCCCATGGCGTCATCCGCGTCGACCTCACCCTGACCGACGCCCGCAAGCTGGCCCTTGCCGGCGCGCACGTGACCGCGCGCTTCGTGCGGCCGACGAGCGAGGGACATGACTTCGAGATCAAGCTCGATGATTACGGCAGAGGCCGCTATAAAGGCGTGGCGCAGCCGTCGCTTCCCGGCCAATGGGATGTCTATGTCGAAATCGAGCATCCCTCCGGCGTCTATCACATAACCCGCCGCGTCGTGGTGCCCTGATGCACGGCGTCGCGTCCGTAGCGGTCGGGCGGACCGGGACGAAGGCGGCCTTCGCGCCGGAATCCTCCGGCTTGTCTCCCTATATCCGCCAGGAAGCGGACGGCGAGCGCAGCCTTTACATGCTCGTCGACGGCATGCATTGCGCCGCCTGTCAGAACCGGATCGAGACGCGGTTGCGCCAGATCCCGGGCGTGGTGCTCGGCCGCGTCAATCTGACGGCGCGGCGCCTGGCGTTGCGCTGGAAGCCCGATGTCGTCCGCGCCGAAGCCATCCGCGACGCGGTGGAGGCGCTCGGCTTCCGGCTGGTGCCTTATGATCCGGAAAAGCTGGTCAACGCGTCGGAAGCGACGCGCCGCGGCTTGCTCCGCGCCATGGCGGTCGCCGGCTTCGCGGCGGCAAACATCATGCTGCTGTCGGTCGCCGTGTGGGCGGGAAACGCGGAGGACATGCAGGCCGCCACGCGCGACTTGATGCATTGGCTGTCGGCGCTGATCGCGATCCCGGCGGTCGCCTATGCCGGGCAGCCGTTTTTCCGCTCCGCCGTCGTCGCGCTGCGGGGCCGGGCGCTCAACATGGACGTGCCGATCTCGCTCGCGGTCCTGCTGACGATGGCGGTGAGCCTGATCGAAACCATGCAGGGCGCGCGCGACGTCTATTTCGATTCCGCTACGGCGCTGCTCTTCTTCCTGCTTATCGGGCGCTTCCTGGAGCAAAGCGCGCGCGGCCGGGCGCGGTCCGCGGTGGAGCATCTGCTGGCGCTCAATGCGACGGCCGTCACGGTGATATGCGATGACGGCATCCGCCGGACGCTGGCGCCCGACGCCCTCAGCGCCGGGATGCGCGTCTTCGTGCCGGTCGGCGGGCGCGTGCCGGTGGACGGCCGCGTCGTCGAAGGGACATCCGATATCGACACCAGCCTGATCACGGGCGAAAGCGTGCCGACGGTGGCCGCGCCCGGCAGCCATGTCTACGCCGGCGTCATCAATCTCAGCGGTGCGCTGACGCTCGAAGTCACGGCGGCTGGCCAGGACACGCTGCTGGCGGAGATCGCCCGCCTGCTCGAGGCCGCCGAGCAGCGCCGGGCGCGCTATGTCGAGGTCGCCGCCCGGATCGTCCGGATCTATGCCCCGACGGTGCATATTCTTGCCGCGGCGACATTCCTCTTCTGGTTCGTCTTCGGCGGCGTCTCGTGGGAGCCGGCGCTGCTCTATGCGGTTGCCGTGCTGCTCGTCACCTGTCCCTGTGCGCTGGCGCTTGCCGTCCCGGTGGCGCAGGTCGTCGCGGCCAACCGGCTCTTCCGGCAGGGTGTGCTGGTCAAGTCTCCGACAGCGCTGGAGCGTCTCGCCGCGATCGACACGATCGTCCTGGACAAGACCGGGACCGTGACGCTCGGCCAGCCCGAGCTCGTGAAGGACGGCGGCTGGAACGACTTGGATCTAAAGGCGGCGGCCGCGCTTGCCGGCGCCAGCCTGCATCCGCTGGCCCGGGCGATCGCCGCGGCGGCGCCCGGCGTGTCCGTACCCGACGGCGTCGAGGAAGTGCCCGGCCATGGGCTTCGCCGTGCGGCGCCCGAGGGCGAATGGCGGCTTGGCCGCGGCGGCTGGGCCGGCGGCGCGCCGTCGGACTCCGCGACGCTGGAGCTGTGGCTGTCCCGGCCCGGCCATCCGGCGGTCCGTTTTGCCATGACGGACCGCCTGCGCCCGGACGCGGCGGAAACGGTGCGGACTCTCGTACAACGGGGCTTCGCCGTCGAGCTGCTGTCGGGTGATCGCCCGTCGGCCGTGGAGCCGGTCGCGGCGGCGCTCGGGGTCCAGCAGTGGCGCGCGGGCTGCACGCCGGCCGACAAGATCGCTCGGCTCGAAGCGCTGGCCGCTGCCGGACGGCATGTCTGCATGATCGGCGACGGCCTGAACGACGCGCCGGCCCTGGCGGCGGCGCATGCGTCCATTTCGCCGTCCAGCGCGGCGGATATCAGCCAGACGGCGGCCGACGTCGTGTTTCAGGGCGTCCGGCTTTCCCCCGTGGTCGAGACGATTGCCGTCGCGCGTGCGGCAAACCGGCTGATACGGCAGAACTTCGCCCTAGCCTTCGGTTACAATATGCTGACGATTCCCATCGCGATGGCCGGATTGGTGACGCCACTGATCGCGGCGGTGGCGATGTCGGCCTCCTCGCTTTTGGTGATCGGCAACGCGCTGAGACTTGGCTGGCGGGTGACGCGATGAGAGCGCTTCTCTACCTCGTTCCGGCTGCGCTGTTCCTGGGCGGGCTCGGGCTCGCCGCGTTCCTCTGGGCGCTCAAGTCGTCACAGTTCGAGGATCTGGACGGTGCGGCGAACCGTATTCTGTTCGACGAGGACACCGTCGACCGCACGGCGCCGAGGGACGAGACCCCACCGACGAAACCGTCTTAATCCCGCGTCGGCGGCGTTACCTTGATGAAAAAGACCAGCGGGATGATGGCGATCACGATCAGCGCCAGCAGCCGGAAGTCGTCGAGATAGGCCATGAACTCCGCCTGCCGGACGAGCTCCCGCTGAAAGCTGCTCAGTCCCTGCATATTGATCAGGCTCCAGGTCTCGGGCAGCGCCAGGTGGTGGAGCTTTTCGTTGTACAAGCTGACATTCTCGTTGAGCGCGGCGCGGTTCGTCTGTGAATAGCGCAGGAACTGGCTGACCAGGAAGGAAACGCCGGTGCTGGCGCCGATGCGCCGCGCGAGCGAGAGGAATGACGTGCCGTCTGGCCGCAGCTCCGGCGTCAGCGTCATATAGGCGGCAGCCGTCACCGTCGTCGACATCATCCCGAATCCGAGGCCCTGGATGCAGAGCGTGAAGAGCACGGTGCCGTAGTCGACCTCGAGCGTATAGGTCGACATGTACCAGAGCGAAAACGCCATGATGACCAGCGCGACGAAAAGGATCGGCCGCGGGCCGATGCGCCCGAACAGCATCCCGGAAGCGAGGGACGCGACGAAGGTGGTCATGCCGCGCGGCGACATGATGATGCCGGAGGCGAGAATCGAATATCCCAGATGGCGCTGCATCATCGCGGGGAAGATCCCGATGAAGCCGAACATGAGCATGGCCAGGACGAAGATATAGACCATGCCGATCGTGAAGTTGCGGTTCTTGAACAGCGCCGGGTCGACGAAGGGATTTCGCGCCGTGGTGATGTGGATGACGAAGACATAGAAGGCGGAGACCGCCACGCCCGCTTCGACCACGATCTCAGGCGAGGAGAACCAGTCCAGCCGCTCGCCGCGATCCAGCATGAGCTGCAGCGAGATTTGCGCGGTCGCCAATGCGAAAAAGCCTATGAAATCGAAGTGGCGCGCCGTTAGCTCCGTTTCGCGCACGAAGAGCGAGATCATCGTGAAGGCGACGAAGCCGGTCGGCAGGTTGATGAAGAACACGTAGCGCCAGGAATAGTATTCGGTGAGGTAACCGCCGAGAAACGGGCCGACGATCAGCCCGATCAGCATGCCGACATTGAACCAGGCCATCGCCATGCCGTGCCGGTGCCGGGGATAGGTGTCGAGCAGGGTCTGCTGGGAAAGCGGCACCAGCGCCGCGCCGAAGGTGCCCTGCAGGAAGCGCGCCGGAACGATCTGCTCGATGGAGTTCGACATGCCCGACATGACCGACGCGGCGCAGAACCCGACGATGGCGATCAGCAGCAGCCGCTTGCGGCCGACACGCCGGCTGAGCCAGGCGGTCAGCGGCGTGAAGACGCCGACGGCTATCAGAAAGGAGGTCAGGACCCACGCGATCTCGTCGTGACCCGCCGAGAAGGCCCCCATCATGCTGGGCAGCGCTACCCCGGCCGTGAAGCTGTCCATCGACTGCATCCCGGCCGCCAGGCAGACCGATATCGTCGTCAGCGCCAGCGGCGTGGCGGGTATCGACGTATCGGCGGTTGCGGTCGACATGCAGGGTCGCCAATTCTTCCGGTTCTATCGCGGCCGGCGCCGGTATCGCCCGTCGAAAGACGCCGCTGTCGCGATCGTCGCCATGACGATGCGGTAAGCAATCAGAAGTTCAGCCTATTGGCAAACGAATTCCGCCGGATGACGTATGGCCAGCGATGCCTGCCTAACGCTTGCCCCATTCCTTGTTTTCGACGGTCTGCTCTTCGATCGCGTAGAACTCGTCGAGGCCGATGAGGTCTTCGATCGCCTGGCGCGCGGCGACATTGTCCTCATGCGACATCCCGGTGTATTCGCCGGTGTCCTTCATCTCCTGCATGGCGCGCTTGGCGAAATGGAAGCTCGCCAGGAGGAAAAGCTGGGCATCGATGCAGGCGGCATAGCCCATGTCCTGCAGCTGCTTCATCGGATAGATCGGCCGGCCGTCGCGATTGCCCCGGCTCTGGACATAGACGAGCGGAAGCGTGCATTCCTTCGGCGCGCGCACCGCTTCCTCGTGGTCGCGCGGAAACAGGAGCCCCATATCGGCGCCGACCTCGGCCGAGAGATTGATCCGGTTGACCGCCGCGTCGAGGCCTTCGAAGCGGCAGGTATCGGTTCGCGCGATGACGACGAAATCCGGGTCGACCTTGTCGCGCTCGGTGCAGGCCCAGCGGATCTTGTCGATGAATTCGTCGACCGGCACCGCATGCGCCACGTATTTGTGGTAATGCGCGCGCTTCGGATAGAGCTGGTCCTCGATATGGATCCCGGCCACGCCGGCCTGAATGAATTCCCGCACGGTCCGGGTGACGTGCAGCGGTTCGCCGAAGCCGGCGCCGGCGTCGCAGACGGTCGGAATGGCGATGGAGCGGGCGACGGCCTCGGCCGTCTCGACCTGCTCGGTCATGGTGAGCAGCGGCTCGCTCACCGCCCGGGAGCCGCCGGTGACGTAGCCGCCGACATAGACCGCATCGAAGCCCATGGCCGCTGCCATGCGGCCGCCGAGCGCGTAATAGACCGCGGGCATGTAGACGAAGGGCTTAGCCTTGAGCAGTGAGCGCAGTTTGGTTGTCGGTCGCTCCATGGCGGAACCTCTCTCGCTGGAAGAACTGTCGGTGAATCGGGCCCGGCGGCAGCTTAGCGCATGTTTCCCGCAAGGGGGAAATCGTGCCATTTGCTCAATAGCTTCCGGTACCGTTGCGGAGCGGCGCGGATGCTCACTATAGTGCCGCCATGGCGAACATCCTGGATCGATGGCGGCGCGGCAAGGACAAGGCGCTTGATGCCGGCAGCGGGGCGGCCGGAAAAGCCATTACGCCGGCGACCGACGACCTTTGTCTCGACCCTTACGATACGCTGGCGCAAGCCGCGGCGAAGGCGCCGCGCGCCTTGTCCTGGTCGCGCGCCGGCATATTGGATCCGCGCCAATGGCAGGACGCCGCGCGCATCAAGCTCGCCGAGGTTTCCGGCTACGGCCGCTTCGGCGGCCCGCCGCAGATGCTGCGCCGTGAGGACCGCGGCATCATCAACGGCCTGCGGCATGAAAGCCTCTACATCCGCATCCGGCACGGGCATGACATCCCCGTCCGCGTGGTCCGGCGCGACGAAGAGCCTGCGACGCCGCGCGTCCCGATCATCTGCCTGCAGGGCGACGGTATCGGCATGCATGTTTCCTGGGGCGAATCGGCGAACACCGCGGAAGCGCAAGCGGTCGCAGCCGGCTTCGATTTCGCCGCCGAGGTGGCCCGGCGCGGGCATGTCGGGGTCTGTCTCGAGCTGATGGGGGCCGGCGAGCGCCGGCCGAAGGACCTCGGCCGGGCCGGCGCGTCGCTGCGCAGCCTCGCCGTCCACGGCATGCTGCTCGGCCACAGCCTGATCGGGCAGCATGCGTCGGACGTTTCGGCGGTGCTCAACTGGATCACCGGCCGCGAGTTCGGCATCGCGGCGGATTGCAGCCGCGCGGCGGTCATCGGCCACGATCTTGGCGCGGCGGCGGGCTTGCTGGCTGCTGCGCTCGACATGCGGATCGGCACGGTCGCCATGGTCGAGCCGCCGCAGCGCTTTCGGGATGCGATCAAGCAGCGCTCGATCACCGCCGAGCTGACGATGCCGGGGCTGCTGCGCTGGATGGACCTCGACGACATCGTCTTGCTCTGCGCGCCCCGTCCGATCGTCGCAGGGCCGGGCCGTGCGGGCTCGACGACCGCGGCCGAGCTGCTTACCGGCGCGCGCGCCTTTTACGACCTGTTCGAGGCGGGATCTGCATTGACGGCGGCCGACGGGCTGACGCCGCTGTGGCGCTGCCTGGCTTCCCTGTTGGCGGACTAGGGCGTGGCCGCCGGATAGGCGAGACGCCAGGCGCGCTCCGAGCGTCTTAAATAGAAGAAGTAATGATCGAGTCAAAAAGGATGATTAATTTGTTAATCTTAAATTAACCATAAGCATTAACAAGTAGAGAAAAAATAAGTAAAATATTAATCTAGAATTTATTCGAAAAATACGATAATACTATCCTGAATACGTGTTGACATCTGGTGGGGTGTGCGTGCGGTACGATCCGCGTGCCAAAAACATAGTGGCAGACGATTCGAAAATCATGAAGGCCGCGCTCGCTTGTTCTGGCGACGTCGCCTATTCCTGGGATCTGGTCCGAGACAACATCTCCTGGATCGGCAACACCACGGATATGTTTGGGATCAGCACGCCCGATGCGGTGGTCTCCGGCGACGCCTATCATGAGCGCATCAATCCCGACGATCTGAAGGCTCGGCTCAAGTTCCTGTCCAAGCACTTCACCACCCGCGAGCCGTTCGACTGCGAATATCGCGTCCGGACGGAAAAGGGCGGCTTCTGTTGGATCCACGAGCGCGCGGCGGCGGAATTTTCGGAGTCGGGGCAGCCGGTTCGCCTGAACGGCGTGCTGCGCCTGATCACCGGGCGCAAGCAGCACGAGATCCTGCTCGAGCAGCGCGCCAACTATGACGAGCTGACCGGGCTCTACAATAAGTCGCGCTTGCGGGAATCGGTCGACCACGCGCTGGCTTACGCGGAGCGCTATAGCGTCGCGGGCGGGTTCCTGGCCGTCGGCATCGACAAGATGGCGATGATCAACGACGCCTACGGGCGCCAGACGGCGGATTCCGTCATCGTCGGCGTCGGCCGTCGCCTCGAGGAATGCATGCGGGCGACGGACGTGATCGGGCGGCTTGGCGGCGACACCTTCGGGATCGTTCTCGGCAATGCCGACGAGCTGGGCATCGCGGCCGCGGCCGAGAAAATTCTCAACATGTTCCGCCAGGAAGCCGTGCAGACCGCGGTCGGCCCGATCCACGTCACGGTCACTATCGGCGGCGCTGCCTTCCCGGGGCTCATCCAGACGGCGCACGACCTGATGGCGAGCGCCGAGAGCGCCATGTGCGACGCCAAGCGGCTCGGGCGCAACTGCTTCGCTTTCTTCGAGATGTCGGAGGAGCAGCGCATCCGCCAGCGCGAATACATGCAGATCGGCGAGCAGGTCACGAAGGCGCTGCAGGAAGAGCGCGTCGTCTTCGCCTACCAGCCGGTCGTGCTGAGCGGCAACGGCGAAGTCGCCTATTACGAAACTCTGATCCGCATGATCGACGAGAAGGGCGAGATCGTCTCGGCCGGCGCCTTCGTGCCGGTCGCGGAGCGGCTGGGCCTGATGCGCCAGATCGACCGCTACACGCTGGAGATGGCGATCAAGGATCTGCTCAACGACCCGAACATCACGCTCGCCCTGAATATCTCGAGCCTCACCGCGAGCGACCGGTCCTGGCTGCGGGCGCTGGTCAGCCACGTGAAGGGCAAGCCGGAAATTGCCAAGCGCCTGATGATCGAGATTACCGAGACGGCGGCGCTCGACGATTTCGAGGATTCCGCCCGCTTCGTCGCGGCCGTCCGTGACCTCGGATGCAAGGTTGCGCTGGACGACTTCGGCTCGGGATACACATCCTTCCGCCATTTGAAGTCGCTCACCGTCGACGTGGTCAAGATCGACGGGTCGTTCGTGATCAACCTCGGCGAAAATCCCGACAACCTTCTGTTCATCCGTACGCTGCTCAATCTCGCGGACGGTTTCGGCATCACGACGGTTGCCGAGTGCGTCCAGTCGGAACAGGACGCCATGCTGCTGAAGGCCGAAGGTGTCGATTATCTGCAGGGGTTCTACTACGGCCGTCCCCAGCTCGGCCGGCCCGGCGGCAAGATGCCGAAGCGCAAGATGGCGGGCAGCTCGACCCCGCAAAGTGTCGTCGTGGGGGATTCGATCGCGGTCGGCGACTAGGCTCTAAGCCCTACTCTACTTTTTCGCCATGTCATTGAGCTGGCGCTGCAGCTCGTCCAGCTTGTGCTGCAGGTCGCTGACCTTGTCCTTTTCCGCGGGCTCTTCCTTCGACGGGACGCCGGGCGTCTGCCCTTTCGCCATCGGGGCGAACATCTTCATCGCCTGCTCGAAGATCGCCATATTCTGCTTGCCGAGGTCTTCCAGCGTGCCGAAGGGGAACATCCCGCCCATCGTCTCCTTCATATAGGCCTGCATGCGCTCGCGGTTCTCGGAGAACAGCTCCATCGTGTGCTCGAGATAGCGCGGCAGCAGCATCCGCTGCATGCTGTCGCCATAGAAGCTGATGATCTGGCGCAGGAAGCTGATCGGCAGCAGGTTGTCGCCCTTGCCTTCTTCCTCGACGATGATCTGGGTCAGGACCGACCGGGTGATGTCCTCGCCGGTCTTGGCGTCGTAGACGACGAACTCGACGCCGTCCTTGACCATCTGGCACAGGTGGTCGAGCGTCACGTAACTGCTTGTCGCCGTATTATAAAGCCGCCGATTGGCGTATTTCTTGATCGTGACGGGAGTGCTTCCCTGTTCGTTCTTGGCTGCCATGGCGACCATCCCGCGTTGAGCCGCCCTTGCGACGGCGCCGTCTGTACGATGATTCCATATCGCAGCGCAGGATACAAAAGGTTAAGATTACAGCGGTTTTGCGAAATTAATTGCCGCAGCGCAAAGAAGGGGCACTATCTGGCAAAGCGGGGGACCACAGCCTATAGTGCCGGCATGGCCGAACCGCCCGATCTGCAAGAGCTGGCTAAGCGCTATCTGGACCTGTGGCAGGACCAGCTGCGCGCCATGGCGGCGGACCCGGAAATGATGGCCTCGGTCGGCCGAATGCTCGCGGCCGCGGCAGGACCGCAAGGGCGGCCGGCCGCAGGGGGGGCATCGGCGGCGGCGAATCCGTTTGCGTGGTGGCCCATGCCCGGCGCGACGCCATCCATGCCCCTGACGGGAGGAGCGACGCCTTTTGACACCGTCTTCGCCGCAAGCCGCACGCACGCCGAGGCTCGGTCCGAGGCCGCTGCCGCTGCACCTGATGGCCGCGGCGATGAGCTACGCGAGCTCGAACGCCGCCTTGCCGCTCTTGAGAAACGGCTTGCTTCGGTGGAGCCCGGGTCTCGGCAAAGACGCGGAAGCGCTCCGGGCAAGTCTCGCAAAGGCAAACGCTGAGGCGCTGACCGCGGCGGTCGAGCAGGAAGGCCGCCGGCGGCTCGACGCCTTCCTGACCGGCGTCGAGCGCTACCGCCGCCATCCCTATTGCCGCGATCTGACGGAGCCGCCGGCCGTCTGGGCATCGGGCACGACGTCGCTCTACGACTACGGTCATGTCGGCACCGGCCGCGCGCCGGTCCCGATCCTGCTCGTCCCGTCGCTGGTCAACCGCGCCTACATCCTCGACCTCTCGTCCCGCCGCAGCTTTGCGCGCTGGCTTTCCGCGAGCGGCTTCTGGCCGTTCCTCATCGATTGGGGCGCGCCCGGGGCGGCCGAGCGGCCGTTCACCTTGACCGACTACGTGACCCGCCGGCTCGAACCGGCCCTGGATGCCGTGTTGAGCCTGAGCGGCGCGCGCCCGGTGCTGCTCGGCTATTGCATGGGCGGGCTGCTCGCCGTCGCGCTGGCGCAGCGGCGGAGCGAGCTGCTGCGGGCGCTCGCGCTGCTGGCGACGCCCTGGGATTTCCACGCCAGCCGTCCGGGCCAGGCGATGAGCCTTGCGGCCGTCGCCCTGGCGATGGACTGGCTGATGACGGCCATGGGCGAACTGCCCGTCGATATCATCCAGGCGCTGTTCGCCGGCCTGGACCCGGTGCTCGCCGAACGGAAATTCTCCGCCTTCGCCGCCTTGGAGCCGGACTCGGAGATGGCGCAGGATTTCGTCGCCCTCGAGGACTGGCTGAACGACGGGGTGCCGCTGTCCGCGCCGGTGGCGCGCGAATGCCTTTCCGAATGGTATGGCGCCAACACGCCGGCGCTCGGCCGCTGGCGGATCGGTGGAGAGACCGTGGACCCGGCGGCGGTCAATCTGCCCTCGCTCGTCGTGATCCCGGCGCACGACCGGATCGTGCCGCCGGAATCCGCCGAAGCGCTGGGGCAGCGATTGCCGGATGCCACGGTCATGCGGCCCAATGTCGGGCATATCGGCATGATGGTCAGTCGCGGCGTGGAGACTGTCCTATGGCCGCAGATCGCCGCGTGGCTTCGCGTCGCAAGCTGAGCCGCTCATCCCGCGCGACAAATGATCGCCGGCGGTTTATCATCACCGAGGTGAGGCCGGTTGTTTTTCGAGACGCGCCAAGCCATATAAATTTGCTATTGTACACAGCAGGATAGCCGCGCCTGCCGAGGGCCTACGGGGTGACCACAGGACGGCCCATGCGCCCGGGATATCTTCGTCAGTGATAGGGAGTGCCAATCGATGTCGGATGTTGTAATCGCAAGTGCCGTTCGAACGGCCGTCGGCGCGTTCGGTGGGGGATTGAGTTCCGTACCTGCGTCCTACCTAGGATCTGTCGCCATCCGCGAGGCGATCAAGCGCGCCAAGGTCGAAGGCGGTGACGTCGACGAGGCGATCATGGGCCAGATCCTCACCGCCGGCGCGGGGCAGAACCCGGCGCGCCAGGCGGCGGTGGAAGCGGGCATTCCGGTCGAGAAGACAGCCATTCAGATCAATCAGCTCTGCGGCTCGGGCCTGCGCTCGGTGGCGCTGGGCTTCCAGGCGATCCAGGTCGGCGACGCGTCGATCGTCGTTGCCGGCGGGCAGGAGAGCATGAGCCAGGCGCCGCACTGCGCCAACCTGCGGAACGGCCAGAAGATGGGCGACCTGCAGTTCATCGACACGATGATCCGCGACGGCTTGTGGGACGCCTTCAACGGCTATCACATGGGCAATACGGCCGAGAATGTCGCCCAGAAATGGCAGATCACGCGCGAGCAGCAGGACGCCTTCGCCGCGGCGAGCCAGCAGAAGGCCGGCAAGGCGATGGCCGAGGGCCGCTTCAAGGACGAGATCGTGCCGGTCACGATCAAAAGCCGGCGCGGCGAGACGGTCATCGACACCGACGAATACCCGAAGCCGGATACGACGGCGGAAAAGCTGGCAGCGCTCCGGCCGGCCTTTGCCAAGGACGGCACGGTTACGGCGGGCAATGCGTCGGGCATCAATGACGGCGCCGCCGCGACCGTCCTGATGACCGCCAAGGAAGCGGCCCGGCGCGGCATCACGCCGCTGGCGCGCATCGTCTCCTGGGCCACCGCGGGCGTCGATCCGGCGATCATGGGCACGGGCCCGATCCCGGCCAGCCGCCGCGCGCTCGAGAAGGCGGGCTGGACGGTCGACGATCTCGACCTGATCGAGGCGAACGAGGCCTTCGCGGCCCAGGCCTGCGCCGTGAACAAGGACCTGCACTGGGATACCAGCAAGGTGAACGTCAACGGCGGGGCGATCGCGCTCGGTCACCCGATCGGGGCGTCCGGCACGCGCGTGTTCGTCACCCTGCTGCACGAGATGATCCGGCGCGACGCCAAGAAGGGCTTGGCGACGCTTTGCATCGGCGGCGGCATGGGTATCGCCATGTGTGTCGCGCGCGACTGACACGAGACCGGCCGCAAGACGCCCGGGTCCGGCAGCACGGGACCCGGCGGGCGCGGCCGGCCCTGTCGCCCGTTGATTCAGGTCAAGGCGTCGCCGGCCCCGATAGGGGCATCGATATAGTACCAATGCCGGCAACGAAGCTGACCCAAGATGCGGGTATAGTGAAAAGGGTAGTCTAGGGAGTACGGTTATGACACGTGTGGCGCTGGTCACGGGCGGAACGCGCGGCATAGGCGAAGCCATCTCGATCGCGCTCAAGGACGCCGGCATGAAGGTCGCTGCCAGCTACGCGGGCAACGATGCCGCCGCTGCAGCCTTCAAGAGCAAGACCGGCATTGCCGTCTATAAGTTCGACGTCTGCAATTTCGACGCCTGCAAGGCGGCGATCGGGCAGGTCGAAGCCGATCTCGGGCCGGTCGATGTCCTGGTCAACAACGCGGGTATAACCCGCGACGCGGCCTTTCACCGCATGACCCCCGATCAATGGCACGACGTCATCCGCACCGACCTCGACAGCCTGTTCAACGTGACGCGCAACGTCTACGAGGGCATGCGGAACCGGGGATTCGGCCGGATCGTCAACATCACCTCGATCAACGGCCAGAAGGGCCAGTTCGGCCAGTGCAATTACTCGGCGGCGAAGGCGGGCATGATCGGCTTCACCAAGGCGCTGGCCCAGGAAGGCGCGGCGAAGGGCGTCACCGTCAACTGCATCGCGCCGGGCTATATCGCCACCGAGATGGTGCGCGCGGTACCGGAAGAGGTGCTGAACAGCAAGATCATCCCGCAGATCCCCGTCGGGCGCCTCGGCGATCCGGCGGAAGTGGCGCGCTGCGTCCTCTTCCTCGCCTGCGACGAAGCAGGCTTCATCACCGGTTCGACCCTGACCGCGAACGGCGGCCAGTACATCACCTGACGGCCGCGGCTAGCGCGCGGCGCTGCGCGTCGGGCGGCCTCGCGGCGGATAGCGCGGGTCGGTGTAACCGGGGCTCGACGGATGGCCCGGCGTGACCAGCTTGTCGAGAAAAGCCTCGTCCCGCGCGGTGAAAGTATAGTCCAGCGCATCGAGATACCCTTGCCAGTGCCCGTGCGTGCGCGGGCCGGCGATCACGCTGGTGACCAGCGCGTTGTTGAGCACCCAGTTGAGCGCGAAGGCGATCGGCGTCGTGTTGCGCTTCTCCGCATAGGCGGCGACCTTCTTCGCCGCGACCAGCGACTCCTCACGAAATTCCGTCTGCATCATGCGGGGGTCGCCGCGTCCGGCGCGCGTGTCCTTCGGCGGCGGCTTGCCCGGCTCGTATTTGCCGGTGAGCACGCCGCGCGCGAGCGGCGAGTAGGGCACGACGCCAATGCCGAAATAGTCGCAGGCCGGCAGCAGGTCGGTCTCGGGCATCCGGTTCATCGCGTTGTAGTAGGGCTGGCAGATCACCGGGCGCGGCGTGCCCAAGGCGTCGCACAGATGCACGATCTCGCCGATCTGCCAGGCGCGGTGGTTGGAGAAACCCCAGTAGAGCGCCTTGCCGTCGGCGATGATGTCGCCCATGGCGCGGATGCTCTCCTCCAGCGGCGTCTCCCAGTCGACATGGTGCATGTAATAGATGTCGACGCGGTCGGTCTGCAGGCGGCGCAGGCTGGCGTCGATCGCTTCCATCATCCATTTGCGTGACAGGCCCTTGTGGCGCTTCGGCGTGCCGCGGCCGGATCCGACCTTCGTGGCCAGGATCCAGTCGTCGCGGTCCTTTTTCAGGATTTGCCCGACCATGGTCTCGGACTTGCCGCCGGCATAGCCGTCCGCCGTGTCGATGAAGTTGACCCCGGCGTCGCGCGCCGCGTCGACGATCTTGGTCGCGGTCGCGGAGGCTGGTCTGGTCGCCGAAATTCATGGTCCCGAGGCAGAGCGCCGAGACCCTCAGGCCGGACCGGCCGAGCAATCGATAATCCATCGCGTTCGTCATCCTCGATTTTTTGCATGCGCCGAAGGGGGGTGCCGGAACCGTACTCCATCGCCGGATCGCGTCAAGACCCGACGACCGCCGTTGTCGCGGCCCGAGCGTCCGTGTAAAGGATGGCGCAGCGAGGAAGGAAACGGCGATGTCACGAGAATATCCGGATCGGCCTTTCGTCGGCGTCGGCGTCGTGGTCTGGCGCGGCGACGAGGTGCTTCTGATCGAGCGCGGCAAGGGGCCGCGCACGGGTGGCTGGAGCCTGCCCGGCGGCAAGCAGGAGCTGGGCGAGACGGTACGCGAGACCGCGCATCGCGAAATCAAGGAAGAGACGGACATCGAGATCGACGTGACCGACCTGCTCGACGTCATCGATCTGGTGCGAAAGGACAGCGACGGCCGCGTGCGGTTTCATTACACCCTGGTCGATTTCTCGGCCGAGTGGCGGTCGGGCGAGGCGACGGCGGGCAGCGACGCGGCGGGCGTGCGCTGGGTACGGCTCGTGGACCTCGACCAGTATGAGCTTTGGGACGAGACCCGGCGCGTCATCCAGCTTTCGGCGTCGCGGCGGTGAACGCACGGCTGCGGGCCACGCTGATCGGCGGGACGGCGGTGCTGCTATGGGGCAGCCTGGCGCTTCTCACCAGCTGGACCGGCCGCGTGCCGCCTTTTCAGCTCGTGGCGATGAGCTTCTCGATCGCGGCGCTGCTCGGCGCCGCCAAATGGGTGATCCGCGGCGAGAACCCGCGCCGTTATCTGCGCCAGGTGCCGGCGGTCTGGCTGCTCGGGGTCGGTGGGCTGTTCGGCTATCACTTCTTCTATTTCATGGCGCTCCGCAACGCGCCCGCGGTCGACGCCAGCCTGATCGCCTATCTCTGGCCGCTGCTGATCGTGCTTTTTTCGGCGCTGTTGCCGGGCGGCCGCCTGCGCTGGTGGCATCTGGCCGGGGCGGTGCTCGGCCTCGCCGGCTGCGCCCTGCTGGTGACCGGCGGCGGCAAGGTCGTCTTTCGCGCCGAGTTCGCGCTGGGATATGCGGCGGCGCTGGCCTGCGCCTTCACATGGTCCGGCTATTCGGTGCTGAGCCGGCGCTTCAGCGCCGTCCCGACGGATACCGTGGCGTGGTTCTGCGCCGCCACGGCGCTGCTGGGCTTGCTCTGCCATGTCCTGTTCGAGACCACCGCCTGGCCGGAGAGCACCGGCCAATGGCTGGCGGTCGCGGGGCTCGGCCTCGGTCCGGTCGGCGCCGCCTTCTTCGCCTGGGACCGCGGCGTCAAGCATGGCGACATCCGCGCGCTCGGCGGCTTCTCCTACACCGCGCCGCTGATCTCGACCCTGCTGCTGATCGCCTTCGGCAGGGCCGAGGCGAGCTGGGTCGTCGCGGTCGCCTGCGCGGCGATCATGGGCGGCGCGCTGCTCGCCGCGCGCGACGTGCTGACGGCCCGCATGGAAGGACAGGCGTCATGACGCCCGATCTTCTGGTCTTCGACTTCGATGGCGTGCTCGTCGACAGCGAGATCATCTCGAACGAGGTGCTGGCGGTGACGCTGACCGCGCTCGACTACCCGCTGAGCGCTATGGAAAGCCGCCGCCGCTTCACCGGCCTCAAGATCGAAGCCATCCGCGAAATGATCGAGGCGGAGCTTGGGCGCGCGCTCTCGCCTCTCCTGGAAGGGATGGTGCGCGACGAATCCTACCGCCGCCTGGCGAGCGAGCTGAAGATGGTGCGCGGCGCGGATGTCCTGTTGCGCGGTCTCGAGGGGCCGCGCTGCATCGCGTCCAACAGCGGGCCGCGTTGGATCGATCTGGGATTGCAGACGACGGGGCTGGAGACGTTCTTCCGGCCGGAGATCCGTTTCAGCGCGGCACAGGTGGCCCGCGGCAAGCCGGCGCCCGACCTGTTCCTCCACGCGGCCGCGTCGATGGATAGCGATCCCGCCGCCTGCGTCGTGATCGAAGACAGCGTGCACGGCGTCAACGCGGCACGCGCGGCCGGCATGTGCGTGATCGGCTTCACCGGGGCGAGCCATATCATCGAAGGTCATGCAGAAGTGTTGCGGCACGCAGGGGCGCTGGCCGTATTCGACGACCTGACGGCGCTGCCCGCGCTGCTGGAGCGTCTGTAGCGTTCAGCCGGGCTCCCAGCCGGCCGGCGCCATCTCGAAACGCGGCGAAGTCGAAAGCCGGCGTGACCGTGCAGCCGACCAGCGTCCACGCGCCGAGGCTTCGGGCCGCCTGCCAGGCATTCGCCGGAACCAGCAGCTGCGGCCGCTCGCCCTCGGTTACCGCCGGCCCGAGGGTGGCGGTCTCGGCAGCGTGGCCTTCCAGAGCGATGCGGAGCTCGAGCGCCGCGCCCCCATACCAGTGCCAGATCTCGTCCGCGTCCGTGACCCGGTGCCAGGCGGATCGCTCGCCCGCCTTGAGAAGATAATAGATCGCGGTGCCCGCGCCGCGCCCGCCCGCCGCACCGGCATGCCGGTAGGTCTCGCGGTACCAGCCGCCCTCCGGATGGGGGGCGAGGCCGAGCGCGGCGATGACGTCGTCGGCTGTCATTCCTTCGGCTCGGTCGTCGTCATCGACGGGCGCCGGCTGAAGCCTTCGTACCATGCGGCGAGCTTTGGATGCCCGCGCCGCCAGTCCTCGACATGCTTGCGGAAGGCGATGTAGCCGAGCGCCACGCCGACGCCGACCTGCGCGATGTCGATCGGGCCGGACAGGCTGCCGGCCTCGCTCTCCAGCGTATCGAGCGTGCGGTTGATCTTGTCCTGCTGGCGGCCGATATACCAGTCCGACCAATGCGCCTTGTCCTTGCGGCGCTCGTTGGCGATCGAGAACTCCGGCATCGAGGATGCCTTCGGCCAGGGCCGCGGTGCGCAGGACCGGCCAGCGTTGCGGTCCCGATGGGAAGAGCTTGGCGCCGCTGCCGATCTCGTCGAGGTATTCGCAGATGACTCGGGAATCGAACAGCGCGGTGCCGTCATCCGTGATCAGCGTCGGAACCCGGCCGGACGGATTGGCCTCGGGCAGGTCGTTTTCGACCCAGGGACTGCTCGACAAGAGCTCGATCTTGTCGGCCAGGGCCTTTTCCACGGCGACCGCGCGCACCTTGCGCACATAGGGCGATGTCGGACTGAAATGCAGCTTCACGGCACTGTCTCCCGTTCGTTAACCTCGGTTTCACAGACAGTTTCGTAATGTGGGGCGGGATGCAAGGGCGAAACGCGGAACGGGGCGGCGGTATCGGCCCCGTCCCCGGAATGCTAGGATAGCGCGGCCATGTGGTCCGATGTCACCGATCTGAACGAGTTCTACCGCTCTCGCCTGGGACAGGTGGCGCGGCGGCTCATCACGCGCCGGCTGCGCGAGCTGTGGCCGAACGTGCGCGGGCTGTCGGTGCTGGGGCTGGGCTACGCGACGCCCTATCTCCGGGCCTTTCGCGAAGAGGCCGAACGGGTCATGGCGATCATGCCGGCGCCGCAGGGCGTCCTGCATTGGCCGGAGAACGATCCTTGCCTGGTCTGCCTTTCCGACGAGACCGAGCTGCCGCTGCCCGACATGTCCGTCGACCGCCTGCTGCTGGTCCATGCGGTCGAAAGCAGCGAGCAACTGCGCGCGATGATGCGCGAGGCCTGGCGGGTGCTGTCCGACAGCGGCCGGATCATCGTCGTCGTGCCCAACCGGCGCGGCATCTGGGCGCGGTTCGAGCAGCGGTCGCCCTTCGGCCACGGCCAGCCCTACAGCCAGGGACAGATCCGGCACGTATTGCGCGACTGCCTGTTCGCCCCGACGGCGACCGAGCACGCGCTCTTCGTGCCGCCGTCGCAGATTGCGGCTCGTGCTGCAGTCCGCGCGCGCCTTCGAGCAGGCCGGGAACCGCTGGTTCCAGGCGATATCGGGCGTCCTGATCATCGAGGCGGTGAAACAGCTCTATGCCGCGACGCCGGTGCAGGGGAAGGCGCGGGCCCGGCGGCGGCTGGTGGCGATATTCGGGCCGTGGCGCCTCGATGCGGAACGAGCGAAAATCCGAGGATTAGCTTCCCGCATGCGGAACTGCGCCGGCCCGGCAAAGGGCCGACATGATTGAAATTTTCGAAAATCTGCGTGACAAGCCGGGTCGTCTGCCCTAGATCTCCAATCATGAACCGCGCAGCCGCCACCTATTACTTTTGGTTTTTTGCCTATCCGCAGCCTTTGGCGGAGGTAGGGGTGCGCTTGGTCTGACGTGTGATCAACGAGTGTCTCGAAACCGCCAGTCGCCTGGCGGTTTTTTTATGCCCGCCGGCGTGGCCCGAACGCGAAGGAGCTTTCGCCCGTGATGGACAATACCGACGACATACGCATTCGCGAAATCAAGGAACTGAGTACGCCCGCCGAGGTCGTGCGGGAATTCCCGCGCACCGAAGCGGCGACGCGCACGGTGGTCGAGGCCCGTCAGGCCCTTCGGCGCATCATCCACCGAAGCGATGACCGGCTCGCCGTCATCATCGGCCCCTGCTCGATCCACGACCCGGACTCCGCGATCGAGTATGCCGGGCGCCTGGCCAGGCTGCGGCAACGCCTCGGCGATCGGCTGGAAATCGTCATGCGCATGTATTTCGAGAAGCCGCGCACCACGGTCGGCTGGAAGGGGCTGATCAACGATCCGGGCCTCGACGGCAGCTTCGAGATCGAGCGCGGGCTTCGCCTGACCCGGGAGCTGCTTCTCGAGGTCAACAATCTCGGCCTCCCGACGGGCTGTGAATTTCTCGACATCGCGACGCCGCAATATTTCGCCGACCTCGTGTCCTGGGCGGCGATCGGCGCACGGACGACGGAAAGCCAGATCCACCGCCAGATGGCGTCCGGCCTTTCCTGCCCGATCGGTTTCAAGAACGGGACGGACGGCAACGTGAAGATCGCGCTCGACGCCGTCTGCGCCGCCTCCCAGCCGCATCGCTTCCTGGCGGTGACCAAGGCGGGACGGTTGGCCATCGCCGCCACCGAGGGCAACCAGGACTGTCACATCGTCCTGCGCGGCGGCAAGACGCCGAATTACGACGCGGCCAGCGTGGACGCCGCCTGTGGCGCGGCGCAGCGGTCCGGCCTGACGCCTGTCGTGATGATCGACGCCAGCCATGCGAACAGCGCCAAGGATCCGAGAAATCAGCCGTCGGTGATGGACAGCGTCGCACGCCAGATCGCTTCCGGTGACGACCGCATCGTCGGCGTCATGATCGAAAGCCATCTGATCGGCGGGCGCCAGGACCTCGTCTCCGGGCAGCCGCTCGCCTACGGGCAGAGCATCACGGACGGCTGCATCGACTGGGAGACGTCGGTCGCGGTCTTGGAGCGGCTTGCCGCGGCGGTCGCGCTGCGCCGGGAGGGAGCGGGCGAGGTCGTCGCCAGCCGGGCCTATGCCGGCGGGGCATGATGTTTGTCACGCCGCACGTGGTACCGGGGCATGGTTGGCACGGCCTCAATCCGTGCCGGCTGGGGCTTCCTGGCCCGCGCTGCGGCGCGCGGTGCGCTCGCGCAGCCACTGGAACACCACGTAGAGCATCGGGATCACGAAAATCCCGAACAGGGATGCGGCGATCATGCCGCCGAAGACCGGCGTTCCCACCGCGCGCCGGCTGAGCGCGCCGGCGCCTTCGGCGATGACCAGCGGCAGAAGGCCGAAGATGAAGGCGAAGCTGGTCATCATCACGGGCCGGAAGCGCAGGCGCGCGCCCTCGATTGCGGCGTCCGTAATCGATTTGCCGTCGCGTCGTTGCGCGACAGAAAACTCGACGATCAAGATCCCGTTCTTGGCCGCCAGCGCCACGAGGACGACCAGCCCGATTTGCGCATAGACGTCGAAGGCGAGGCCCGACAGCGCGACCGCGCCGATCGCCCCGAGAATGGCGACACTGACCGAGAGCAGCACCGGCACGGGGATATTCCAGCTCTCGTAGAGCGCCACCAGGAAGAGATAGGCGAACAGCACGGCGAGGCTGAGCACGACGCCGGTCTGACCGCCTGCCGCTTTTTCCTGCAGCGCCGTTCCCGTCCATTCGAAGCTGAATCCGGCCGGCAGCGTCGCGGCCGAGATCCGCTCCATCGCGGACAGCGCCTGGCCGGAGCTTTCGCCCGTCTTGGGCGCGCCGTTGATGACGGCGGCGCGATAGCCGTTGTAGCGGATCAGCGCCTGCGGTCCCTGTACGAGCCGGGCTTGCGCCAGGGCCCTGATCGGCACCATCGCGCCGGTGTTGCTGCGCACATAGATCCGGTAGATGTCCTCGATCGAGTTGCGGAAGCGCGAATCGGCCTGGACGTTCACCTGCCAGGTACGGCCGAACAGGTTGAAGTCGTTGACGTAGAAGCCGCCGAGCGTCGACTGGAGCGCATTGAAGATGTCGCTGATCTTCACACCCAGCACCTTGGCCTTGTCACGATCGATATCGAGATAGACTTGCGGCGTATCGGCGGCGAAGGTGCTGAACACGCCGGCCAGCTCCGGCTGCTGGTTGGCGGTGACCAGGAGGCCGCGCATTACCGCCGCGAGCTCGAGAGGCTTCTGGCCCTGCAGCGCTTCGAGCACATACTGGAATCCGCCGGCATTGCCGAGACCCAGGACCGGCGGAAGGTTGAACGGGAAAACGACGGCTCCCTGGATCGCGGCCAGCCGCGGCCGCAGGTGGGATATGATCGCGTCTACATGCTCCGCGGGCGTGGTGCGCTGGGCGTAGGGCTTCAGCCGGATGACGAAAAACGCCTGGTTCGGCGACGCGACGTAATCGATGAAATTGAGGCCGATCACCGACAGAACGCCCTCTACGCCGGGAACCGGGCGGATGACGTTCTCGACCTGGGCGACCAGATCGGCCGTCCGGTTCAAAGACGCGCCTTCCGGCAGCCGCATGGCGGCGAAGAAGACACCTTGATCCTCGGACGGCAGGAAGCCTTGCGGCGTATGCTTGAACAGCACGAGCGTCGCAGCGGCAACGCCCGCCACGACGACCAGGCCGACCAAGGCAACCCGTACGAGCCGGCGGACGAGAAACACGTAGCCGTCGCGCGCGCGATCGATGGCGCCCAGCACGTAGTGCATGGGCCCGCGCCGGGTCTCGCCGCGCTTCAATAGCACCGAGCAGAGCGCCGGGCTGAGCGTCAGGGCGTTGATCGCAGAGATCACCATCGATGTGGATACCGCGACGGCGAACTGGCGGAAGAGCTGGCCGCTGATGCCCGGGATGAATGCCACCGGCACGAAGACCGAGAGGAGGACGAGGGTGATGGCGATGATCGGCCCCGTTATCTCCGCCATCGCTTTTTTCGTCGCCGCCGGAATCGACAGCTCGGGCTCCTCCTCGACGACCCGCTCGACATTTTCGATCACGACGATCGCATCGTCGACCACGATGCCGATCGCGAGCACGAGGGCGAGCAGCGACACCGTATTGGCGGAATATCCGATGACCAGCATGACGGCGAAGGTGCCGATGATCGAAACCGGGACGGCGACGAGCGGGATCAGCGTCGTGCGCAGCTTGCCGAGAAACAGAAATACGACGATCGCCACCAGGACGAACGCGATCAACAGCGTTTCGATGACCTCCCTGACGGTGGACGTCACAAAGACGGTGGCGTCGTAGAACACGTCATAGGCGACGTCATCGGGGAAGCGCGTCTTCAGCTCGTTCATCACCTCGCGCACGTTGCGCCCCACGTCGACGGCATTGGCGCCGGGCGATTGATAGATGCCGATCGCGGCTGCCGGCGCACCGTTGTATCGGGCCGTGCGTTCCTGGGTCTTCGCGCCCAGGTCGACGCGGGCCACATCCTTTACGCGGACGACCGAGCCATCCGGGTTGGCGCGGACGATGATGTTTTCGAACTGGTCGGTCCGCGTGAGCCGGCCTTGCGTCTTGATCGTGAGCTGGAATTGCTGGGCGCGCGGCGTCGGCGCCGAGCCGATCCGGCCAAGCGCCGCCTGGACGTTCTGGCCCTGCACGGCCGTGACCACGTCTGCCGGGGTCATGTTCAAGGCGGCGAGGCGGTCGGGATCGAGCCAGAGGCGCAGTGAATAGTCGAGCGGACCGAATAGCGTTGCCTGTCCGACGCCGTGGATGCGCGCCAGCGCATCGACGACATTGATCGTGGCGTAGTTGTTGAGATAGAGCGCGTCGTGCGTGTTCTTCGGCGAGTAGAGATTGATGACCTGCAGGAGCGCGGCGGATTTTTTCCGGATGACGAGACCTTGGCGCTGTACCTCCTGGGGCAGTAGCGGCGTGGCGAGCTGCGCGCGGTTCTGGACATTGACCGTGTTGATGTCCGGGTCGGTGCCGAGCGCAAAGGTCACCGTGAGCGTGTAGCTTCCGTCCGCGCCGCTGGCCGATTGGTAGTACAGCGCGTTATCCACGCCGTTGATCTGCTGCTCGATCGGCTGGGCGACGGTGGCTTCCGTCACTTCCGCGTCGGCGCCCGGGTAAAGCGTGGTCAACGAGACTTGCGGCGGCACGATATCCGGCAGCTGCGCCACGGGAATCGCCGCGATGGCGAGAATGCCGGCGAGCGTGATGACGATCGAGACGACGAAGGCCAGCCGCGGCCTGTCGATGAAGATGTCCGAGATCATTCGGGCCCCGCCGCGGGCGGCAGCACGGTTTCCTTCACGATCTGGCCGGGCCGCACCTTTTGAACGCCGTCGACAATCACGTTGTCGCCTTCGTGCAGGCCCGAAGTGATGATCACGTCGGTGTCTCGATCGGGCCCGGTCTTGATGCGGCGCTGCACGACTTTATGGTCGGCGTCGACGACCAGCGCGTAGTAGCCGGACTGGTCGATCTGCAGCGCCGCCTGGGGAATCACCAGACGCGGCTGCTGCTTACGCTCCCGGATGATGGCGGTCACGAACTGGCCGTCGATAAGCGTCCCGTCGGGATTCGGAATCGTACCGCGCATGATCAAGGTATCGGTCTGCTGGTCGACCTGCGGGTCGGTCAAATTCCACACGCCGCGCTGCGGATATTCCCTGCCGTCCGAGAGCCGGACGAGAATTTCGATCTTGACGAGGCTGCCGTCCGCCTTGCGCCGCGCCGCGCGGACGATTTCGAGATCGCGCACGCTGACCGGAAACAGCACGTACATCGGGTCCTGGCTGACGATCGTCGACAGCACGCCGCTTGCCGGGTTGACGAGGTTGCCGATGGTGTACGCGGTGCGGCCGATCCGGCCCTCGATCGGCGAGCGGATGTCGGTGTAGCCGAGATTGACCTCGGCCTGGGTGAGCGCCGCCTGCATCTGCATCACCTTGGCCTTGCCGCTGTCGAGCGCCGCCTTGTTCTTGTCGACCACGGATTGCGGGCTGTACTCCCGCTTCGACAGCTGGACCGCGCGGGTATACTGCAGCTGGGCATTCGTCAGTTCGGCCTCGGCCGACGCCAGGTTCGCCTTCGCCTGGTCGACCTGCGCGCTGAATTGGACCTTCTCGATCTGATAGAGCAGGTCGCCCGTTTTGACGTCCTGGCCCTCGCGGAACATGACCTTTTCGAGGAAGCCTTCGACGCGCGCGCGCACGTCGACCTTGTTCACCGCCTTGATGCGGCCGACGAACTCGAAGGACCGATTGATCCCTTTGATTGCCGCCGGACGCACGCCGACCGCCGGCTTCGGCAGGGGCGCCGCGGCCTGCTTGTGCTCGTCGCAGCCCGTCAACAACGGTGAAATCAGACAGAGGATAAGTGATAGGCGAGAGCTGAAACTGAGTTCCGTCATCATGCGAAACCTCACGTAAGAGATAGTCACGCATGGCGCTCGTCGGGCGTCAAGATAGCTTCGGCCAAAACGCCGACGGGATCACGGTTTCATGAACGGCATCGGTGCGGGCATCGTGTCGGCGGGCCGGCCGCGCAGATTAGCGCTCGGCCCGGTCGCCGGCCTCCTGCTCCAGCGCTTCGCGGTCGGCGGCATCCACGACTTGGCGCGCGATCTCGTAGCCGAAACCCTGGCGGCCGAGCGCGGCGAGGTCGCGGTCCCGGTGTGCGTCGCGATTGCGCGTGCGCCAGGGGCCCAGCCGGCGGCGGCGGGCATAGTTGCAGGCGGCCGCCATGTCGGGCGCCGGGACGCTTTCGGCCAGCGCCTCCAGCGCCTGGTCGATTGTCTCCGCGTCCACGCCCTTCGCTGACAGCTTGGCCCGGGTAAGGCGGCGCGACGCGCCCTGCCGGTGCAGCAATTCGGCGCGCAGGCGGGCAAAGGTCGCGTCGTCGAGGAGCCCGCTCTGCCGGTAGCGCGCGACCAGCGCATCGACCAGGGCCGCGCCGTCGGCCGGGTCGGTGCCATGCGCCTCGGCGGACCGGGCGACCCGGCGCATCAGGACCCGGCGCAGGTTCGCCGCCGAGGAGGCGAAGCGCTCGAGATAGTGCAGCGCCGCCCGTTCGAGCGATTCCGCCGAAACCTTGCGGGGCTTTTTGCCGGGTCGCGAGGAATTTTGTCTCAAGGCGCTTCCTTGGCCGTCTTTTACCCATTCCGGGCGGACAATACGCGGCGGCTCCGGGGGGCATCCGGTAACATCCTGAAAAGTCCCAGATTTCTCACGGAAAGGCAAAGTTTTATCGAAATTTAGGCAAAATTTTCCTACCTGTGACGGCTGTCACTGCCCCCCGGCCCGCACTGGCAGATGATCGATGCGTTCGGAGGAGCACCTTTGGCTTGCACCAATCGCTTCTCTCAGACGTGAACCGTTGGTCGTACGCCCACCCTGCCCCTCCCAATTGGCCTCGACCATAGGTTCGGAGCGGCGGCGCCCCAAAGCGCCGCCGCTTGTCTTTTGGGGCCTCCCTTCATCCGCGGCCAATTCAACGCTATGATTGCTGGAAGATAATTCCGTCGGGTGGGCCGATCGAGTGACGGCGACGTTGGTTGGCGGTCTCGCGCAAAGCTATGCGAGCGTTGACAGGCGAGGGGCAATCGCTTGATACTCCGCGCTTTCCGTTGACCCGACTGCATGATGAAAGGGTGAGCACCGTGACAACCGCGGTAATGCCGACATATGGCCGTGCGGACCTCGCTTTCGAGCGGGGCGAAGGACCCTATCTTTTCGCGACCAACGGGCGACGATATCTCGATTTCTGCGGCGGCATCGCGGTGGATGTGCTGGGTCATGCCCATCCCCATCTGGTCGAGGTCCTGCGCGAGCAGGCCGGCAAGCTGTGGCACGTCTCCAACCTGTACCGAATTCCCGAACAGGAACGGTTGGCCGAGCGCCTGGCCGCGGTGTCCTTCGCCGACACGATGTTCTTCTGCAATTCCGGCGCGGAAGCGGTGGAAGGCGGGCTCAAGCTGTGCCGCAAATACCAGAGTGCGAGCGGCCATCCGGAGCGCTGGCGCGTCATCACCTGCACCGGCTCGTTCCACGGCCGGACGCTGGCGACGATCGCGGCGGCGGGCAACGCGAAGCATCTGGCGGGTTTCGGGCCGAAATATGACGGCTTCGACATGGTGCCGTTCGGCAACCTGAATATGCTGCGGACGGCCATCACGCCGGAGACGGCGGCGATCCTGGTCGAGCCGATCCAGGGCGAAGGCGGCATTCATCCCGCCGCCATGGATTATCTGCGCGGCTTGCGACAGGTCGCGGACGAGTTCGGCCTGCTGCTGTACTTCGACGAGGTGCAATGCGGCATCGGCCGCACCGGCAAGCTCTGGGCGCATCAGTGGTCGGGCATCACGCCGGACGTCATGGCGATCGCCAAGGGCCTCGGCGGTGGCTTCCCCGTCGGCTGCTTCATGGCCACGGCCGAAGCGGCGAAGGGCATGACGCCGGGAACGCACGGCTCCACCTTCGGCGGCAACCCGCTCGCCATGGCCGTGGCGAATGCCGTGCTCGACGTCCTGCTGGAGAAAGGCTTCCTTAGCCATGTCGAGCGCGTCGGCAAATATCTCCAGTCGCGTCTCGACGACCTCGTGAAGCGACATAAGGCCGTCTTCAAGGAAGCCCGAGGCATGGGGCTGATGCAGGGACTCGTCTGTGTGCCGGATTGCGGCAAGGTGGTTTCGCGCCTCTATGAGGAAGGCATGCTCACCGTCGTCGCAGGGGACAATGTGGTGCGGCTGTTGCCGCCGCTCATTATCGAGGAGTCACATGTGGACGAGGCGATCGGATGTCTCGATCGCGCCGCCGCAGCGCTGACACAGGCGGGATGAGCGGACCGAAGCATTTCCTCGATCTCGACCGTCTCGATAAAGGCACCCTGCGCGGCATTCTCGACCAAGGCGTCGCGTACAAGCAAGGACATGGGTCCGAGGACCGGCCGCTCGCCGGCAAGGTCCTCGCCATGATCTTCGAGAAGCCGTCGACCCGGACGCGCGTCAGCTTCGACGTCGGCATGCGCCAGCTCGGCGGGCAGACCCTGTTCATGAGCGAGGCGGACAGCCAGCTCGGGCGCGGCGAAACCATCGCGGACACCGCGCGCGTCCTGTCGCGCTATGTCGATGCGATCATGATCCGGACCGACAAGGCCGAGAAGCTCGAGGAGCTGGCGGCCCATGCGACGATCCCCGTGATCAATGGGCTGACGGACCGGACGCATCCCTGTCAGCTCATGGCCGACGTCATGACTTTCGAAGAGCATCGCGGCCCGATCCGCGGCCGCACGGTGGCCTGGGTCGGCGACGGCAACAACGTGGCGGCGACCTGGATCCAGGCTGCCGCGCAGTTCGATTTTTCGCTGCGCGTCGGCTTTCCCGACCAGCTCCCCCCCGCGCCGGACATCGTCGATTGGGCGAAGCGCAGCGGCGGGGATATCGCGCTCACCAGCGATCCCGAGGCGGCGGTCAAGGATGCCGACTGCGTCGTCGCCGACACCTGGGTCTCGATGGGCGACAAGGGCGCGGAGAACCGCCACAACATGCTGCAGCCCTATCAGGTGAACCGGCGGCTGATGGCGCTGGCTAAGCCCGATGCCGTCTTCATGCATTGCCTGCCCGCGCACCGCGGAGAGGAGGTCACCGCCGAGGTGATCGATGGCCCGCAGTCGGTGGTCTGGGACGAAGCGGAGAACCGCCTGCACGCACAAAAGGGAATCCTGACCTGGTGTCTTACATAGACCCCTCGCGCGCCGGCGCGGGCGACGACATCGTTCAACCATTCGTCCTGGACGGCTCGGGCTTTCATGGCCGTCTCGTGCGGCTGGGCGCGGCGGTGGACACGATCATCGGCCGCCACGCTTATGCGCCGCCGGTGGCGGGGCTGCTGGCGGAGTCGCTGGCGCTGACCGGGGCGCTGGCCGCGGCGCTGAAATTCGACGGTGTTTTCACGCTCCAGCTTTCCGGCGACGGGCCGGTGAAATTCCTCGTCAGCGACGTCACCAACAACGGCAATCTGCGCGGCTACGCGGGGTTGCGCGAAGGCCAGACCGTTCCGGACAGCTTCAAGGGCGCGTCGGTTCCGCGGCTGCTCGGCAAGGGGTATCTCGCATTCACGGTCGACCAGGGCGTCAACACCGAGCGTTACCAGGGCATCGTGGACCTGATCGGTGGAACGCTGCAGGACTGCGTGCACCATTATTTTCGCCAGTCGGATCAGTTCTCCGCCGTGGTCAAGCTGCGCGGCGGCCGATCGCCCGACGGCCGATGGCGCGCCGGTGCGCTGATGTTGCAGCGCTCGCCCGAGACCGAAGACCCGAACCGGCAGGAAGCCACGGAAGAAGCCTGGCGCGAGGCGCTGATCATGCTCGGCAGCTGCACCGACGAGGAGCTGATCGCGCGTGATATCTCCGCCTATGCGCTGCTTTATCGCCTGTTCCACGAGGACGGCGTCAGGGTCTTCGAACAGCGCCCGCTGCAATTCTCCTGCCGCTGCACCGATCGCAAGGTCGAGCGGGTGCTGATGGCGCTGCGGGAGGATGAGCTCGAAGACCTGATGGTCGACGGCAAGATCACGGTCACCTGCGAGTTCTGCAACGAGACGCGCAGCTTCGACCGCGATCAGCTGGCCGAGCTACGGTCGTCTTGAAGCGGTAACCGCCGGCGGGCATAGTGCCGCCGGCTCGCCATCGGGGGAGGTCGCACGTCGATGAAACGATTTCGGATTCTTTTCTGCGCGCTGATGCTGCTGCCGTTGCTCGCGGCCTGCGAGACGGAAGTCCCGGGGCGCAAGTTCCCCGATATCAGCTTCGCAAACGAGCCGCCGATCAATCTCGATGTCGCCTCCATCCAGGTCGAGAACAAGCCTGCGCCGCCGTCGGGCAAGGGAACCCTCGTGTATGACCTGCCGGTCACGCCGGCGAGCGTCGCGGAGAAGTGGGCGCAACAGCGCCTGAAGGCGGTGGGCCGGGACGGATCGGCGATCGTGCATATCGAGAAAGCATCGGTCGTCGAAGAGAAGCTCAAGAAGACCGAAGGGCTGCGCGGCCTGTTCACCACCGACCAGACCGAGCGGTATACCGGCGAGATGCAGATTTCCGTCTCGCTTTCCAACAGTCACGGCCAGGCGACGGCGCGCGCGGAGTCACGCGCGTCGCGGACGGTCGCGGAAGACGCGTCCCTGGCCGACCGCGAGAAGCTGTGGTTCGAGCTCGTCGAGCATCTTTCCCATGAGGTCGACACGGTGCTGGACAAGGAAATCCACACGCACATGGCCGACTATATTCGCTGAGCTTCGGCGGGCGAGGTCAACGGCGCCAGAAGGCGGGCGCCAGCATCACAAGCACGATGAAGAGCTCGAGACGCCCGAGCAGCATGCCGAAGCTGAGCAGCCATTTCGCGCTGTCGGGCAGCGAGACGTACGTGTGCGTCGGCCCGATCAGCGCGCCGAGCCCGGGCCCGACATTCGAGATCGCCGCGGCGGCGCCGGTCACAGCCGTCAGAAGGTCGAGGCCGAGCAGGCTCAGCCCGGTCGCGATGACCGCGAAGGAAACCAGGTAGAGAAAGAAGAAGCTCATCACCGAATCGCTGATCAACTCGGCAATGGGCCGCTCGCTGAAATAGGCGAGGAACACGCCATGCGGCTCCAGCATGTGGCGGATCTGGGTGATCGCGCTGGCGTACAGAACCTGGAATCGAAAGATCTTGATTCCCGATGTCGTCGATCCGGCGCAGCCGCCGATGAACATCAGGCAGAGAAGCAGCGTCAACGCGAAGCTGCCCCACTGGCTGAAATCCACGGTCGTGAAGCCCGTGCCCGTGAGGATCGAAACGACGCTGAAGGCGGCGAGCCGAAACGACCGGACGATGCTGCCGCCCTGCATAAGGTGCAGGTAGGCTGTCATCGCGACGATGCCGGCCACCGTGATGGTGAGGAACCAGCGCACCTGGCTATCGTGCCATAGCGCGCCCGGGTTGCCGCGAAGCGCGCGGAGGTAGAGGACGAACGGCAGGCTGCCCAGGATCATGAACACGATCGCGATCACGTCGATGGCGGGGCTGGCGAAGTGACCGATCGACTGGTCGCTGGTGGAAAAGCCGCCTGTCGCGACCGTCGTCATCGAATGGGCGACCGCCTCGAACCCGCTCATGCCCGCGAGCCAGTAGGCGAGCGCGCAGCACAGCGTGGTCCCAAGATAGATGAAACCGATGAACGCGATGAGCTGAGCCGCCCGCGGGATGACCTTATCCGACCGGTCGGTCGATTCCGGCCGGAAAAGCTCCATACCGCCGACCTGCAGCATGGGAAGGATGGCGATCGACATGGCGATCATGCCGATACCGCCGAGCCATTGCAGCAGGGCGCGCCAGAGCAGGATGCCGGGGGGCGCGAAATCGAGCCCGGTGAGCACGGTCGCGCCGGTCGTCGTGATGCCGGACATCGCCTCGAAAAAGGCGTCGGTGTAGCTGAGCTCGAGCTCGGAGAAGGTCAGCGGCAGTGCGGCGAAGGCCGGCAGCACCGCCCAGCTCAGGCTGGTGAGCACGAAGGCCTGGCGCTGGTTGAGCCCGCGATTGGGCGAGCGCGTGGTCAGCATCAGCATGACGCCGATCAGCAGCGTGAACGCCGACGCAAGCGCAAACACCTGCCAATCGGGATTGTGAACGGCGACATCGGCCACCGCCGGCAGGCACATGGCCAAGGCCAGGGTGGACATCAGAATGCCGAGAATGAAGAGGATGGGCCGGGAATCGCTCAAGGGATCGCGGCGTCCAATGAAGATTTGCGACGTTGAATCCGATCAGGCGGGGAGAATCCGCCATCCCGCCGCATTTGTCCAGTAGCGCCGGCCATCGCAGGGCCGGGACGGTCAGTTGAAGCTGTTGTTCGCCGGATTGCCGATGATCGACAGGAATTCGCGGCGCGTCTTCTCGTCCTCGCGGAAGGATCCGAGCATGCGGCTGGTCACCAGCGATACGCCCGGCTTCTTCACGCCGCGCGTTGTCATGCACTGGTGGACCGCCTCGATGACGACCGCGACGCCCTTCGGATGCAGCGCCTCGTGCAACGCATTGGCGATCTCCGCGGTGAGCTTCTCCTGGATCTGCAGGCGCCGGGCGAAGGTCTCGACCAGCCGCGCCAGCTTGCTGATGCCGAGCACGCGCTTGTCCGGCAGGTAGCCGATATGCGCCTTGCCGATGATCGGCACGATGTGGTGCTCGCAATGGGAAAAGAACTCGATATCGCGCAGCACGACCATTTCGTCGTAGCCGCCGGTCTCGTCGAAGGTGCGGCCGAGCTGCTCCGACGGGTCTTCCTGGTAACCTGCGAAGAACTCCTCATAAGCGCGCACGACGCGGTTCGGCGTCCCGAGCAATCCTTCGCGGGCCGGGTCGTCGCCTGCCCAGCGGATCAGCGTGCGGACCGCTTCCTCCGCCTCCTCGCGCGACGGGCGCGCCGCGCTCTGCGATTTCCCGACTGCCGCGGGATTCGTCGTCTTCATTTGTTTTAATTCTGTCACCGTAGGTTCCTTCCCTAAGCAGCAGTCGCGCGAAACGGCGTGCCATGTGCACCGCGGACGGAAACGCAGCCGGCGGGATCTAGTTCAGCTGAATCGGCTGGTGGGGGCTGTCCAATGAAAATGCCGGAATAGCCACGTCGAAGAATTCACCCGTCGCCAACTCCATCTGATACGTTCCGACCATAATTCCCGACGGCGTCTGCAATGGCGTGCCGCTCGTGTATTCGAATTCCTCTCCAGGATGCAGGATTGGCTGCTCGCCGACAACTCCGGGGCCCCGGACTTCCTGAACCCGGCCGAGAGCATCCGTGATGCGCCAGTACCGGTTGCGGAGCTGCACCGTTTCTGCACCGATATTCTCGATCTTCACGTGATAGGCCCAAACGAAATGGTTCTCGTCCGGAGACGATTGATCTTCAAGGTAAAAGGGCTTCACGATAACCCTGATTTGCCGTGTTTGTTTTTCGTACATTCCTCGCTCCGGCGCGCGTTCTCAGCAGTGCACCTGCATCATATCGTCCGCTGCCGCCCCGATGTCAAAGCCGAAATGGCAGACCCTTTTGCCTCCCCGAAATATTACCCGGAAGCGGGGTTTCGGCGGCGGACTAGGAATTTCATCAGCCCTTCCAGCACCCGCTCGCCCCGCTGGTTGCGAATCATCGAGCGCAAGACTACCACGCCCGTGGTCCGCTGCGCGGTCAGCTCGGCGACCTCGAGCAGCGGATAAAGAGTGTCGCCCACGTAAACGGGTTTCAGGAATCGCGAGGACTGCTCGATGAAGCCGACCAGGGCCGAACCGACATAGCGCGGGAAATCCCCGGCGCCCGGCGCGGTCTGGATCAGCGCCTGAAAGCCGTGCGCCAGCATGGCCGGATGGCCGTGCCGCCGGCAATACTCCACGTCGTAATGGATAGGATGGTTGTCGCCGGACGCGAGCTGGAAAGCGGCGAACAATGCATCCGTCATGGTTCGCGACGGGATGGGGAAGCGCTGACCCAGCGTAAGGTCCTCGAAGTAATGCGCAGGCTCTTCGAGATCGTCCAAGGGGTGCGAGGCGTCGGTCACGGCAGGTCCGCTCCTTTTCTTCTCTGTCAGCCGGGGAGCTTGACCGCGCCGTCGCCGACGAGGCCGGTGATTGCCGCGTCGTCGAGGCCGAGCTCGCCCAGGATGGCGCGGCCGTGCTGGCCAACTGCCGGCGATACCGGGGAGCCCTCCGGGTCGGTGCCGGGAATGGCCGGGATGTGCACCGGTCCCATGCCGGGCTGGTCGACCAACGGCGCGGCCTGCGTCTCGGCCACCTGGGGATCGGCCAGCCAGTCGCCGAAATCGGCGATCGCGCTGGCCAGCACCTCGAATTCCGCGAAGCGCTGCAGCCAGTCCGCGGTAGTCCGGCCAGGAATGACCTCGGCCACCAGGTCGCGGATCGCATCGCTGTGGTGGCTGCGGGTCTCGAAGGTCTTGAAGCGCGGATCGTCGAGAATTTCCGGGCGCTCCATGGCGCGGCACAGCCGCTCGAAATGATGCTCTTTGACCAGCGTGATCGCGATCCAGCCGTCCTTGGTGCGGTAGCTGCCGGCCGGCGCGTTGAGCACGCGCGGATTGCCGTCCTCGGCATGGTATTCGACGATCTTGGGGGCCAGGAATGCAGCCGTGCCCTGCATCAGGCTGATGTCGAGATAGCGCCCGTCGGCTTCCTTCTCGCGCGCATAGAGCGCGGCGGCGACGGCCTGGAAGCCGTAGACACCGGTCGCCGTGTCGGCGATCAGGACGCCCGCCTTGTGCGGAACGTCGTCCATCCCCTTGTTGACCGACATGAAGCCCGAATTGGCCTGAATCACCATGTCGGTCGCCGGGCGGCCGGCGCCCGGACCCTGCTGGCCGTAGCCGCTGACGGACAGATAAAGAACCCGACGGTTGATCGCCCGGATATCCTTGTAAGAGATGCCGAGCCGGGCAGCGACGCCGGGGCGGAAGCTCTCGATGAAGACGTCGGCGTCGCGGGCGAGGCGATGGACCAGCCCGCGCCCCGCCTCGCTCTTGAGGTTGATCGCGATGCTGCGCTTGCCCCGGTTGGCGACAACGCCGAGCGCGGTATTCCCGCCATGGGCCCGCCCGATGCCGCGGATCCAGTCGCCTTCCGGCGGCTCGACCTTGATCACCGACGCGCCATACAGCGACAGCATGCCGCCCACATAGGGGCCGGCGAAGCCCTGCGACACGTCGAGCACGCGCAGGCCCCGATAGGGAGATCGATAGCTCATGGCTGAAGTCTTAGCATCTCGCCGCGTTGCGGGCGAGGCGCGGCCTATTCGGCCGCGGTCGCGACCGAATTCGGCGGCTGCCAGAAGATCGTCGAAGGCGCGATGGCCTGGCCGCGCCGGCGGCGGTCCGCATCCGGCATGACATCGTCGGATGGCCACAGCCCGGTCTCGAGCGCGTCCGCATAAGCCGTGGGCAGGTCGACGCGGCGGATGGCTTCGGCCGCCGCCGCGTGGTCGTAGTCGAGGGCGCGCAGCGCGACCGACAGGCCGCCGTCCTGCGGGGTGAGCAGGCTGTACCAGACCCGGGGCGTTCCGTCGTTGGCCGGCAGCCCAATGACGCCCGGGTTGTGCCACAGCCGACCGCCGATCACGTCGCTGAAGGGCAGGCCGGAATGGCCGCCGACGACGGCTTGGACGCCGGCGATGTCGATCTCGGCCGCCTTGTCGCCGGCCGGCGTCGCCGGGAAGACGAAGCGGTTGATCTCGCGCACGCCGCCGTGGATGACGGCGAAGCGCGCGCCGGCCAGGGTGAAATCGATACGGCGCGGCAGCGTGCGCATCCAGGCTTTCGTCTCGGCCGTCACCGTCTCCGCCGCATAGCGGTACCATTGCTGCGGCGAGCAGGTCGCAGGTACTGCCCTCGGCGAAGCCGCAATGGCAGTCCTCGGCGGCGAAACCGAGCAATTCCTCGACATTGCCCATGACGATCGGCGTCCCGGCATCGCGCAGCGCGCGGGCCACGCCTTCCGGGTCGGCGGCGTAGGCGGCGAGATCGCCGGTGCAGACCATGCGCGCGGGCGGGATATCGAGCGCTTCGGCCTCGCGGAACAGCGCGTCGAGCGCATGCCGGTTGCCGTAGGGCCCGCCGAAAAGGAGGACGGGCGCGTCGATGCGGCCGAGGTCGCGGATGCTCTCCATCGGCCGCCCGCTCAATCCGCGCTGCGGCTGCAGGCGCCGCCGCCGAGCACGCAGAAGCGGGCGCAGTGCGGGTGGTTCAGGGGAACGGCGCCAGATGCATCCGCCAGGGTGTGCCCCATCTCGAAGGCTTCGTCATAGGGCAGCAGCGTGCAGGGGACGACGACCGGCCGCTCGGCGCCCTTGCGCTTCACCACCATGCGGGACGACGCGCACATCATCGCCTCCGGCGACACGCCGAGTATGCCCCAGCACTGCTCGGTGATCTCGGGCACGTCGAGGCTCTCGTTCATTTCCGGCAGAATCATCATGCGGACGGGATCGCGGGTGTCGATGGCGATGCCTTCGCGGGCGAAGAGAGCGGCGAAGCCTGCGCGCATCTGCGCCTCCGGCTCGTTCCAGCAGGCCCGCGTCGCGGCATGGATATGGAAGCCGTTGTCCGAGAGCCACTTCAGCCCGTCGATCGCCGGCTGCCAGGAGCGCTTGCCGCGCACCAGCTCGTGAAAAGTGGCGTCATAGTGATCGAGCGAGACGCGCAGGCAGAGCCGGTCGCCGAAGCGCCGCCGCAATGCCAGCAGCGGCTCGGCGCACTTCATCATCGGCCGCATCGCGTTCGTCAGCACCAGGGCCTTGAAGCCCCGCGCGAGCGCGCTTTCCAGCATGGCGCAAAGCGCGGGGTTCATGAACGGCTCGCCGCCGGTAAACGCAATCTCGCGGGTCGGCCACCGGTCGCGCTCGATCTCGTCCAGGAAGGCGTCGACCTCGGCCAGGGTGAGGTAGACCAGCCGGTCGTTGGTCGGGCTGGAGTCGATATAGCAATTCGAGCAGGCGAGGTTGCAGAGGGTGCCAGTGTTGAACCAGAGCGTCGTGAGCGCCGCGAGCCCGACCGTCGCCCGGCGCTCGCCCGCGGCCGTGAAGGCCGGATCGTTGAACTTGGCGGGGTCGAGCGGGTTCCCCGGGGCGGCTTTTAGGGCGGTCATCGGGCTGTCCTTCGGGGGGCCGCCCTTTGGGGGCGGGCGGCTCCAACGGTTTCGCTGCCACTCTAGAAGCTGCTCCGGCGAACTCAATCGAAAAACTGCCCGCGCCCGAGCCTGCGCAATAGAAACTTCGTGAACGGAACGTGATACCAGCCGCACGCCGTTTGGCCGGATTTGTGGGCGAAACGGCCTTGATTGGTTCCAAAATTTCGCTATTTTCCCCCATTCCATAGGGCCAATATTGCGCCGTGCCATGAAGAAACGTTATGCAGCCGCCTTGCTCGGCACGCTCGCGCTCGATCGGGCGAGCGATGAGCCGTTGTACCGGCAGCTTTATTTCGCCATCCGCGAGGCGATCCTGGAAGGTCGCTTGCGCCCCGGGACGCGCCTGCCGTCGACCCGCTCGCTCGCATCCGACCTCGACGTGTCGCGCAACACCGTGGTGATCGCCTTCGACCAGCTCCTGGCGGAAGGTTATGTCGAAGGCCGGACAGGTGCCGGCACCTATGTGTCGGCGACGCTGCCGGAGGACCTGCTGGCGGCCCGCCCAAGCCCGTCTTCGGCGCTCAGCGCCGCCTTGCCGGGCAACAGCAGGCTGTCCGAGCGCGGGCGGTTTCTCGCCGGCATCCGCTCGCCCGGCGTCTCGAACCCGATGCCCTTCTCCCCGGCGCTGCCGGAGCTGGCGCGTTTTCCCTTCGATGACTGGGCGCGGCTGCTCGCGCGCCACTGGCGCTATCCCAAGCACGAGTTTCTGGTCGGCGGCGACGCGGCCGGCTATGCGCCGCTGCGCGCGGCGATCGCCGCCTATCTCGGCGCGGCCCGTGCGGTGACCTGCGACGCGGAGCAGGTGCTGATCGTGTCCGGCGCGCAGCAGGCGCTCGACCTCGCGACCCGCGTGCTGATCGACCCCGGCGACGAGGTCTGGATCGAGGATCCGGGCTATGCCGGCATCCGCGGCGCGCTGATCGCCTCGGGCGCGGCACTGGTGCCGGTGCCGCTCGACGGCGAAGGGCTGGACGTCGCGGCCGGGCGGCGGCGGGCGCCACGCGCGCGTCTCGCCATCGTCACGCCGTCGCACCAATATCCGCTCGGCATCACAATGTCCTTGACGCGCCGGCTCGAGCTGCTCGACTGGGCGCGCAGCGCCGAAGCCTTCATCATCGAGGACGACTACGACAGCGAATACCGCTATGCCGGCCGGCCGCTCGCCGCGCTGCAAGGCCTCGACGGCGACGGCCGGGTGATCTACATCGGCACCTTCAGCAAGGTGATGTTTCCCGGCCTGCGGCTGGGCTATCTGGTGGTGCCGAAAGACCTGGTCGACGCTTTCCGCGGCCTGCGTCAGCTGATCGACAGCCATCCCTCGTCGGTCGCGCAGGCGGCGCTTGCCGACTTCATCGCCGAGGGCTATCTCGCCGCGCATGTGCGACGCATGCGGGCGCTCTACGCCGAGCGCCAGGCGGCGATGGTGGCCGAGCTGCAGAAGCGGCTCGGCGACCGGTTCCGGGTATCGCCCGATGAGTCCGGTATGCACTTGATCGGTTATCTCGGCGACGCGGTCGACGACGTGGCGCTTGCCAGGGCGGCGGCGGAGCGCGGGGTCGTCGTGTCGCCGCTGTCGCGCCTCTACATCGACGCGCCGCCGCGGCGAGGCCTGATGCTGGGCTATGCCGGCGTGGCGGAGCCGACGATGCGCCGCGCCGTGGCGACGCTCGGCCGCGTGTTCGACGACTTCTTCGGCCGGCTGAGTGGACCGCGCGATGCGCCGCGAATGGCCCTAGGGGGCAGCCGGGTCGACGCCTAGACTGGAGCCGAACCCAATCTCGAGAGGTCTACGATGGCGGCGGCGACGAGTGCGGCAACGGCGGCGGAACGGGCGAGCGTTTGCCCGATGGATTGCCCGGATACCTGCAGCCTGACGGTGACGGTGGCCGACGACCGCGTCGTCAAGGTGCGTGGCTCCAAGGCCAACCCGATCACCGGCGGCGTCTTATGCAACAAGGTGGCGCGCTACTATCCCGAATTCGTCCACGGGCCCGAGCGCCTGACCGTGCCGTTGAAGCGCACCGGCGCCAAGGGGGCAGGCGACTTCGTCGAGATCGGTTGGGACGAGGCGCTCGACCTCGTCCACGCGCGGTTCCAGGCGATCATCGCCCGCCACGGGCCGCAGGCGATCCTGCCGCTCAACTACGCCGGGCCGCACGGCATGCTGGCCTATGATTCGATGTCGCTGCGCTTCTTCCACAAGCTGGGCGCGACGCTGTTGAGCCGCCGGCCGCTCTGCGGCGGCATCAAGGACGAGGCCTACCGCTCGGTCTACGGCCCGGTGCCGGGCATGCCGATGCAGCAGATCCCGCAGGCGAAGCTGGTCGTGGTCTGGGGCAACAACGTCACGGTGTCGAACCTGCACCTGATGACGCGGATCAACGCCGCGCGCCGCAAGGGGGCGAAGCTCGTGGTCATCGACCCGAAGCGCATCAAGGCGGCCGAGCAGGCCGACCTCTACCTGCCGATCCGTCCCGGCACCGACGTGCTGCTCGCCTGGGCGGTCGCGGCGGAGCTCGAGCGCACCGGCGGCCTCGACCGGGACTTCATCGAGAAGCACGTGCTCGGCTTCGAGGACTTCATGGCATGCGCCCGGGAATGGACACCCGACCGCGCGGCGCCGGCCTGCGGTCTCGCGGCGGCGGACATCCGCACGCTCGCCGCCTGGTACCGCGAGGCGTCGCCCGCCGCGATCAGCTTCGGCAACGGGCTGGAGCGGAACCGCAACGGCGGCTCGGGCGTCCGCGCCATCGCCGCCCTGCCGGCGCTGGCGGGCAAGCTCGGCGTGGCCGGCGGTGGTGTCGTCGCCGGCGCGGGCTATGCCTTTCCCAAGACGCCGGAGCGGCTGCACCGGCCCGACCTCGTGCCGGCGGGGACGCGCACGCTCAACATCCTCGACGTCGGCCGCCACATCCTGGACGAGGCGCTCGATCCGCCGATCAAGGGCGTCTTCATCTACAACCACAACCCGGTGATCGTGCATCCCGAGCAGAACCGCATGAAGCGGGCACTGGCGAAAGACGACCTGTTCACCGTCGGCTGCGAGGTGGCGATGACCGACAGCATGCGCTACGCCGACGTGGTGCTGCCGGCGGCGACGCATTTCGAGTTCGCCGACATCTACCCCGCCTACGGCCAGCAGTTCCTGCAGCGCGCCGAGCCGGTGATCCCGCCTTACGGCAAGTCGCTGCCGAACACCGAGATCTTCCGCCGCCTCGCCGCCCGCTTCGGCTTCGACGGCCCGCTGTTCACCGCGAGCGACGAGGACCTGATGTCTGACGCGGTCGACCCTTCGGACCCGCGGCTGAAGGGCGTGCGCCCATCTGCCGTGCCCACCGACGGCGCGCTTCGCATGGAGTTCGGCGGCGAGGAGCCGGTGCTGTTCAAGAATGTCTTTCCGAAGACGCCGAGCGGCAAGGTCGAGCTCGCGTCGGATAATCTGGCGCAGCGTTTCGGCGCGCGGCTGCCGACCTATACGCCGCTCGAACTCCGCCTGGCCGCTGACCCTGATCACGCCGTCCTCGGACAAGCGCATCACCTCCACCTTCGGCGGCGTCAAGGCCTGCGACGCCACGCCCGCGCTCGACATGCATCCGGCGGACGCCGCGGCGCGCGGGCTCAAGGACGGCGCGATGGTGCGGGTGTGGAACGGCCTGGGCGAGGTGCACCTGCCGCTCCGCATCACCGACGCGATCCGCCCGGGCGTGGTCTGCTCGGCCAAGGGCGCCTGGTTCAAGACCTCGGACAACGGCCAGACCGTTTCCGCGCTCGCGCCCGCGAGCAAGGCCGACATCGCCGAGGGCGCCTGCTTCAACGACGCGCGGGTCGAGGTGGCGCTATTCGCGGCTTGATTGCCGGGGTGTTTTCCCCTTAGGTGTCGCGCCGGACGGCATATTCCCTGACAGGACGCCCATGACTGCCGAGACGAAGACCGCGGCGCCGGAGCGGGCGCGCGCCCTGGCCTATTTCTTCCTGATTTGCACGATGCTGTGCTGGGCGGGCAATGCGATCGTCGGCCGGTTCGCGGTCGGCGAGATTTCGCCGATGCTGCTGGTGACGCTGCGCTGGACCGGCACGATGCTGCTGCTGGCGCTCGTCGCCAAGGGCGCGGTGCGGCGCGACGGGCCGGCGCTGCGCGCGCACTGGCGCTTCCTCGCCGCGATGGGCGCGCTCGGCTACACCGGTTTCAACGCGCTGTTCTATGTCGCCGCGCACAGCACGACCGCGATCAACCTCGGCATCATCCAGGGCGCGATCCCGATGTTCGTGCTGCTCGGCGCCTTCGCGGCCTACCGGACGAAAGTGACGGTGCGGCAGGTCGCCGGCGCCGTGGTGACGATGGCGGGCGTGGTCCTGGTCGCGACCGGCGGCAGCCTCCACCGCCTCGCGGACCTCGCGTTCAAACAGGGCGACCTGCTGATGGTCATCGCCTGCGTCCTCTATGCCGGCTACACGGTCGCGCTCCGTCGGAAGCCGGCCGTCTCGGCTTTCGCGATGTTCGCCGCGCTGGCGGCCGCGGCGCTGCTGGCCTCGCTGCCGCTGCTCGCCGCCGAGATCGCGATGGGCCGGCTGCAGGCGCCGACCGCCAAGGGCTGGCTTGTCGTCGCCTTCGTCTCGGTCTTTCCGTCGATCGTGGCGCAGGTCTGCTTCATGCGTGGCGTCGAGCTGATCGGTCCGGGCCGCGCCGGCGTGTTCGCCAACCTGGTGCCGGTCTTCGTGCCGGTGCTGGCGGTGGCGCTGCTCGGCAAATCCTTCGAGCCTTTCCACGCGGTGGCGCTTTGTCTGGTGCTCGGCGGCATCTGGCTGTCCGAGCGGGGGAAAACCGGGGCCGGATGACGCTGCGCCCATCCTTCGCGGGTTTCTCCGCGTTTGGATGGTTCTTGCTGACCCGTCTTCCGTTGAAAAGGAGCGCGAGAAAGAAATGCTCCCCCGTCACCAAAAAATTGGGCTTATGTCACTCGGCCATCGGGCGTATATAAAACGGCTATATTTCTATACTTCTCAAATAAAAATTCCCCTTTAGGAAGAGTATAGAAAAATATAAATCTCGTTTTCGGACGGATTTCTTGTAATCTTCCCGAATAAACGAGTGATAAGTAAATCAACGCAATCACAGCGAGACCCTTGATTTACTTCGATATTTATTCCTAATTAATTTTTCTTCTCTAAAGAGCGCGAATTGGGCGAGGCATATTTCCGAATATGTCCGGTGCCGAAACGATCAACGTCAATGCGCATGCGGCAATGCAAGCGTGGCCAACGTTGAAGCGCAGCCACGCGCTTTTAGGGGCAAAACTGAAATGAAATTCTCATTCTTCGGCGGCGATGCTGCCGCGAAGCTTGCGGCGCTGGACAAGTCGCAAGCGACGATCGAGTTCAAGATGGACGGAACGATTATCACCGCCAACAAGAACTTCCTCAATGCGATGGGCTATACGCTGGAGGAGGTCAAAGGGCGGCATCACAGCATGTTCGTCGATCCGGCTTACAAGGAGAGCGCCGACTATCGCGAGTTCTGGGCGAAGCTCAATCACGGCGAGTTCCAGGCGGCGCAGTTCAAGCGCATCGGCAAGGGCGGCAAGGAAGTCTGGATCGAAGCCTCGTACAATCCGCTGCTCAACAGCCGGGGCAAGCCGTACAGGGTCGTGAAATACGCCACCGACGTGTCCAAGCAGAAGGCGGAATTTGCGGATCTCTCGGGCAAGGTCGAGGCGATCGGCCGTTCGCAGGCGGTGATCGAGTTCAATCTCGACGGCACGATAATCACGGCCAACGAGAATTTCCTGAAAACGCTGGGCTATACGCTTGCCGAGGTCCAGGGCAAGCATCACAGCCTGTTCGTCGAGCCGGCCTACAAGGAAAGCGCGGAATACCGCGATTTCTGGGAAAAGCTGCGGCGCGGCGAGTTCCAGGCGGCGCAGTACAAGCGCATCGGCAAGGGCGGCAAGGAGGTCTGGATCGAGGCTTCCTATAACCCGGTCATGGACCTGAACGGCCGTCCCTGGAAGGTCGTGAAGTTCGCGACCGACCTCACCAAGCGCAAGGATGAGAACAAGGCGCTGGCCAACGAGTTCGAGAACGGCGTGAAGGCGATGGTCGAGACGGTCGCAACCTCCGCGCAGGACATGGAAGCGACGGCACAAACGCTGGCCGCCGCTGCCGAGCAGACCAATCAGCAATCGTCGACCGTGTCGGCGGCTTCCGAGGAGCTGGCGGCGTCGGTTACCGAGATCGCGCGCCAGATCTCGGACTCGACCGAGGCGATCAACGGCGCGGTCACGCAGGCCCGCAGGTCCGAGGAGATGGTCAACGAGCTGGTCACCACGGCGCAGAAGATCGGCGAGGTCACCCAGATCATCACCGACATCGCCAGCCAGACCAACCTGCTGGCGCTCAACGCCACGATCGAAGCGGCCCGCGCCGGCGAGGCCGGCAAGGGTTTTGCCGTGGTCGCCTCCGAGGTGAAGTCGCTGGCCAACCAGACGGCCAAGGCCACCGAGGAGATCGAGCAGCAGATCCGCGGCATCCAGGAGTCGAGCGAGACGACGGCGACGGCGATCCGCGAGATCGGCCAGATCATTTCCCAGGTCAGCGAGATCAGCACGTCGATCTCGGGCGCGGTCGAAGAACAGTCGGCGGCGACCAAGGAGGTCTCGCTCAACATCAGCGGCGTCACCCAGGCCGCCGAGGAGAGCGGCCGCTCGTCCTCCAACGTGCTCAACGTCGCGCAGTCGATGACCCAGCAGGCCAACGGGCTCGGACAAAAGGTGGACGAGTTCCTGGCGAAGGTCCGCGCGATGTAATTCGGCATAGGCGAGATCCCGATATGGACGTCGGGATCTCGCGTTGCCTGGCTTTCGGCTTGTCGTCGCCTTTGTCTCGGCCTCGCCCTCGCCCTCGCCCTCGCCCTCGATCGTGGCTCAGGTCTGCTTCCGGCGCGGGCCGGATATGATCGGCTCGGCCCCCCCACACTGTGTGTTCGCCGGCCGCTGCCGATCAACGCTGCCGGGCGGCCACGCCAGCCAGGCGGGTCGACGGGGGTGGCGCCTCATCCAAATGCAACAGCGTTTTAAGGGGTTTCCGGGCTTTTGCCGCGTGTCCATCCACGCCCACGGAAATGCGCGCGTGGACCGCTATCGGCACGCCTGGAAATCCGGCGTTCAGCCCTTTCCCGACGAAGAAGGCGCTTGAAAATAAACAGAACTATTTAAGTCGCATAATAAAAAGAATTTATTTAGAAATTATAAGTATAATGATTTTGCGGAGTAGTATAATTTTGGATATACTATTATAATATTTACATATTTATAAATAGAACGCCTTGTTCCGTAAATATTGCAAGCTGGCGGCGTGGTCGTGCCGATACCGGCCGGCGCCTGACCGAAGTGATAAACGTGATGGCACGGGCCCCAGTGGGTGCCCGTATGATTGAAACATACATAATTCCTATAGGCAGATATTAAATGAATATCTTCTCTTTCGGCAAAGACTGCCGCCGCGAAGCTTGCCGCGCTGGACAAGTCCCAGGCGACGATCGAATTCGCGATGGATGGTACTATCCTCACCGCGAATGCCAATTTTCTGAAGGCGATGGGGTATACGCTCGATGAGATCAAAGGCAAGCATCACAGCATGTTCGTCGAGCCGGCCTATAAGGAGAGCGCCGACTATCGCGAGTTCTGGGCGAAGCTCAATCGCGGCGAGTTCCAGGCGGCGCAGTTCAAGCGCATCGGCAAGGGCGGCAAGGAAGTCTGGATCGAAGCCTCTTACAACCCGATGCTCAACAGCCGGGGGAAGCCCTACAAGGTCGTGAAATACGCCACCGACGTGTCCAAGCAGAAAGCGGTATTCGCGGATCTGTCGGGCAAGGTCGAGGCGATCGGCCGATCGCAGGCGGTGATCGAGTTCAATCTCGACGGCACCGTCATCACGGCCAACGAGAATTTTCTGCGGTTGATGGGGTATACGCTCGACGAGATCAAAGGCAAGCATCACAGCCTATTCGTCGAGCCGGCCTTCAAGGAAAGCGCGGCGTATCGCGAATTCTGGGAAAAGCTGCGGCGCGGCGAATACCAGGCGGCGCAATACAAGCGCATCGGCAAGGGCGGCAAGGAAGCCTGGATTGAGGCTTCCTATAACCCGGTCATGGACCTGAACGGCCGTCCCTGGAAAGTCGTGAAATTCGCGACCGACCTCACCAAGCGCAAGGATGAGAACAAGGCGCTCGCCAACGAGTTCGAGAACGGCGTCAAGGCGATGGTCCAGACGGTCGCAACTTCCGCGCAGGACATGGAAGCGACCGCACAAACCCTGGCGGCCGCGGCCGAGCAGACCAATCAGCAATCCTCGACCGTGTCGGCGGCGGCTGAAGAGCTGTCGGCGTCGGTCAACGAGATCGCGCGGCAGATTTCGGAATCGACCCGGGCCGTGAACACCGCCGTCACCGAGGCCGGTAAATCCGAGCAGATGGTCAACGAGCTGGTCACGACGGCACAGAAGATCGGCGAGGTCACGCAGATCATCACCGACATCGCCAGCCAGACCAACCTGCTGGCGCTCAACGCCACGATCGAAGCCGCCCGCGCGGGCGAGGCCGGCAAGGGCTTCGCCGTGGTTGCCTCCGAGGTGAAGTCGCTGGCCAACCAGACGGCCAAGGCCACCGAAGAGATCGAAGAGCAGATCCGAGGCATCCAGGAATCGAGCCAGACCACGGCGAATGTGATCCGTGAGATCGCCAAGATCATCGCCGAGGTGAGTGAGATCAGCACCTCGATATCGAGTGCAGTCGAAGAGCAGTCGGCGGCGACCAAGGAAGTCTCGGCCAACATCAGCGGCGTGACCCAGGCCGCCGAAGAAAGCGGCCGCTCGTCTTCCAACGTGCTAAACGTCGCGCAGTCGATGACCCAGCAGGCCAACGGGCTCGGACAAAAGGTGGACGAGTTCCTGGCGAAGGTCCGCGCGATGTAACGCGGTCCTTGCGGGTGCCCGGCCAGCCGTCGGGAGCCCGCAGGACAAGTATTTGAATCGAAGCGCCGCCCGCCGGTTTTACGACGGGCGGCGCGCCGTTTTGCGCCACGAGCACGGGCGCCCCCGCCAAATCGGGCCCGCTGCCGGCGGCCGCCCGCGCCGCCAATCATCTTGCTAAGTCCCCGGCGATTGCCGTAGGCTCTGGCCGCTGACCGCATGGGATGCGGGTGTAGCTCAATGGTAGAGCAGAAGCTTCCCAAGCTTACGACGAGGGTTCGATTCCCTTCACCCGCTCCAGCTTTTTCGTGAAATTTTCAGGCCGATGCCAGCCCATGCTTCGACGGGCTCAGCATGAGGCCGAAGGCCGGATTGCCCCTTACCCTGAGCTCGTCGAAGGGTGAACGCGCGCAAGCCCCGCGCTCAATCCCCCAGCGCCACGCCTTCGCGTCTCGGGTCGGCGCCGCCGACGAGCGTGCCGTCGGGCAGGATCTCGATACCGTGCAGGCCGCTGGTCATGTGCAGGATCTTGACCTTGTCGCCCTTCGCCTCGAGCGCGTGCCGGAAGCGCTCGGCGGTGGTGCCCTTCTCCAGCTCGACCGTGCCGCTGCGGGCGGCGAAATGCGGCAGCGAGACCGCGGCCTGGATGTCCATGTGCCAGTCGAGCACGGCGACCAGCGCCTCGGCGACATAGCCGCAAATATAGACGCCACCGGGCGAGCCCACGACCAGCCGCAGCTGCCCGTCCGGGCGGAAGACCAGCGTCGGCGACATCGAAGAGCGCGGCCGCTTGCCGCCCTCGGCCCGGTTTGCGACCGGCCGGCCCTTCAGCTCGGGCCGGAAGGCGAAGCTGATCAGGTGGTCGTTCAGCAGGAAGCCGTCGACCATGATGCCCGCGCCGAAGCCGTGGCCGATCGAGGTGGTGAGCGAGGCCGCGTTGCCGGCCGCGTCGACCACCGAGATATGCGTCGTGGAGGGCGACTCCGGTGAGTGGTCCGGGAGCATAGCGCATCGCCTTTTTCATCGGCGGCCCGCCGGCGCGCGGCTTCTCGATCGCATGCCCACGGCTGATCAGCGCCGCGCGGCGCGACAGGTAGCCGGGGTCGAGCAGTCCCGCTTCCGGCACCGCCGTGAAATCCGGGTCGGCGATATAGACGTTGCGGTCCGCATGCGCCAGCTTGGACGCTTCCAGGAAAAGATGGATCGCGTCGGGCGACTCCGGTCCGAGCGCGGCCATGTCGAAGCGCTCGAGCATGCCGAGCATCATCGCCACGGTAAGGCCGCCGGTCGCCGACGGTCCCATGCCGCAGACCCTGTTCTTGCGATAGGTGATGCACACGGGCGGGCGCGGCTTCGCCTGGTAGGCGGCGATGTCCGCCACGGTCATGGGCGAGGGGTTCTGCGGCGCGGTGGTGACGGCCTTGGCGACGTCCGCGGCGATGGCGCCCGTGTAGAATGCGTCGGCGCCGCGCTCGGCGATCGCGCGTAGCGTCGCCGCCAGCGGCTTGTTGACCAGGATGTGGCCGACCGGCCAGGCCTCGCCGTCCGCGTCCAGGAAATAGGCGCGCGCCGCCGGGTTGGTCAGCTTCCTCCGGCTGTAGCGGATCTGCTTATGGAGGCGCGGCGACACCGCGAAGCCTTTTTCGGCGAGCGCGATGGCGGGTTGGAACAGGTCCTTCCACGGCAGCTTGCCGTGCCTGGCGTGCGCCAGCGCGAAGAGCCGGATCTGACCCGGCACGCCGGCCGAGATGCCGCCCATGGCCACCGCGTCGCGGTCGCGCGGCTTGCCGTCGGGGCCGAGGAAATGATCGGCCCGCACCGCGGCGGGCGCGGTCACCCGGCCGTCATAGCTGTCGACCCGCTTGCCGGCGGCCGACCAGTGCATCAGGTAGCCGCCGCCGCCCAGCCCCGAGGCCTGCGGCTCGACCAGCCCCAGCACGAGCGCGGCGGCGATCGCCGCGTCCACCGCCGAGCCGCCGCGGCGGAGAACGGCGAGGCCGGCCTCGGCGGCATGCGGGTTGGCGGCTGCGATCATGAAGGACTTCGCGTGCGCGGCCTGCTTCGCGGTGAAGCCGGTATCGATCTCCGGCTGCTCCCGGTCCTTTGCCGCGGCCGGCGCACTGCACAGAAGAACCAGCGCGAGAAGGCCGGCGACGCCGCGTTGGACCGTCCGCAATATTATGGGATGCATGGCGAGCCTGCCGGGGACACGGGCGCCTGCGCGCCGATCAATGGCAGTGCCTATACGCTTCTTTTTAAGGAAGCGTAAAGGGGCACGGGACGGCATGCTGGCGCTGCCATCGAAGGCGTCGCTATCCGGCTTGGCCAGGACATGGTGGAGAAGCATCGGGTGGATCGGCATGACCACGTTGCAGCGTGGCAATCCTTGAAAATCCCTCTCCTCCCTCGGGGGAGGAGAGGGCAGGGTGAGGTGGGGGACTTACGCTCCACTTGGTGAGGGCGTGCGTCGACACCTCACCCGCCTCGCTATGCTCGGCACCCTCTCCCCCGTCCGGCGGAGAGGGTTCGCGACTACCCCGGCAGCAAATCCGCGAACACGAAGCCGTCGCGCTCGACGACCTCGCCGGGCGTCACCGCGATGGCGCGGCGAACATGGGGCCGGCGAAGGCGAAGCTGTGGAACTCGCCCTTCTCGCCGCAAGGGTCGACGCCGTCGGGCAGGTCGTCAAGGAAGTCGCCGTCGAAGGTGCGGCCGGCGAATTTGCGGTCGAGCTGCTTGGGGTCGACGCAGGTGACATGCGCGCGCAGGCCGGCCGCGACCATCTCGCGGGCGAGGGCGCTCGTCTCCTGTCCCCAGATGGGAAAGACCGGCGCGATGCCGGTGGGCGCGAGCTTCTCCACCCGGTAGCGCCGCACGTCCTCGAGGAACAGGTCGCCGAAGGCAACGGCCTCGATCGTCTCGCGCTTCGCCCGCGCCATCGCGTCCGCCATCGCCGCTTCATACGCTTCGTTGGGGCAGGGGTAGGGGATCGGCACCTTGATCAGCGGCAAGCCGGCGGCGGCGGCCTGGCGCTCCAGCAGCGTTTCGCGCACCGCATGCATGGCGACCCGCGACGCCGTTTCGTTGATGGTGGTGAGCAGGCCCGCGATCTCGTAGCTCATCTTGCCGGCGCAGCGCATGCAGCGCCCAGGCGCTGTCCTTGCCGCTGCTCCAGGAAAGCCAGAGCCGCGGCTTCACGATATGGGGTCCTGCGGGCGTATCGCGTCAGACGTGGAAGGATTCGCCACAGCCGCAGCGTCCCTTTTCGTTCGGATTGGTGAAGGTGAAGCCGGACTGCAGCTTGTCTTCCTTGTAGTCCATCTCCGAGCCGATGAGGAACATCGTGGCCGCCGGATCGATCAGGAGCGTGACGCCCTTGTCCTCGATCACTTCCTCGAACTTCTTCTTCTCCTCGGCGTATTCCACGTAATAGCTCATGCCGGAACAGCCTTGCGCCTTCACGCCGACGCGCAGGCCGACGATCGGCTTCGTGGCCTTGGCCATGAGTTGCTTCACGCGTTCGGCCGCGGCATCCGTCAATGTCATCAGGGGTGCTGGCATGCCTCTATTCCTTCTCCGACTCCAATCACGCTGCGCCTACAGGCAGTCAAACGTTTCACCAGATATCCAAGGCGAGCTTCGCCTCTTCCGACATCATTTCCTTGCCCCAGGGCGGGTCCCAGACGAGCTCGACCGTGACCTCGCCCGCGCCCTCGACCCCGGCGACCGCCCGGGCCACCTCGCCCGGCAGCGTCCCCGCCACGGGGCAGGTCGGGGCGGTCAGGGTCATCCGGACATGGACGTTCCCGGCCGGCGCAAGGTCTAGATCATATATAAGTCCTAAATCGTAAATATTAACGGGTATTTCGGGGTCGTGAACGGTCCTGAGCGCCTCGATCACGGCCTCGCGGTCGGCCGGCGCCACGCCCTGGGGCAGCGGCTTTCCGGCCCGGGCGACGGTATCCGTGCCGGCTGGGGATGAAATCCCGCAGGGTCAGGCCGTCCTGGGTCACCCGTCCGCCTCCGTGCTCACTTCCTTCACGCCCTCGATCGCCGCCGTCAGCGTGTGCCAGGGCAGGGTCGCGCATTTGACCCGCACCGGAAACTGGCGGACGCCCGACAGAACCTGCAGCTTCTCCATCTCCTCGTCGTCCTCGACCGGCTCGGCATGGTCGTCCGTGCACATGTGGTGGAAGCGCTCGAACAGCGCTTTGGCTTCGTCCACCGTCTTGCCTTTGACGATCTCGGTCATCATCGAGGCCGACGCCATCGAAATGGCGCAGCCCTTGCCGAAGAAGGCGGCATCGGTGATGCGGCCATCCTTGGCGATGTCGAGATAGACGACCAGCTGGTCGCCGCACAGCGGATTGCGCCCCGCCGCCTCGTTGGTCGGGTGTTCCGGGCGGCGGAAGTTCCGCGGCTTCTTGCCGTGGTCGAGGATCACTTCCTGATAGAGTTCGCGCAGCTCGTCGAGCATCAGCCGAATATCTCCCGAACGGTTTCGAGCGCCTGGACCAGCACATCCGCGTCCTCGCGCGTGTTGTAGACGCCGAAGGAGGCGCGCGCGGTGGCGGCGACGCCGAGGCGCTCCATCAGCGGCTCGGCGCAGTGATGGCCGGCGCGGACGGCGACGCCCGCGCGATCGATGATCGTGCTGATGTCGTGCGCGTGGATAGTGCCGAGGGTGAAGGAGATGACCGCGGCCTTGTTCGGCGCGGTGCCGTAGATCTTCAACCCGTCGACCGAGGCGAGGCGCTGCGTCGCGTAGGTCGAGCAGGTCCTGCTCGTGCGCCGCGATCCTTTCCCGTCCCAGCCCCATGACGTAGTCCACCGCAGCGCCGAAGCCGATCGCCTGCACGATCGCCGGCGTGCCCGCCTCGAACTTGGCCGGCAGCGCCGCCCAGGTCGTCTTCTCGAAGCTGACGGAACCGATCATGTCGCCGCCGCCCATGAAGGGCGGCATGGCGTCGAGCAGCGCTTCCTTGCCGTAGAGCACGCCGATGCCGGACGGGCCGTAAAGCTTGTGGCCGGTGATGGCGTAGAAGTCGCAGTCGAGATCCTGCACGTCGACCGGCATGTGCACGGCCGCCTGCGCGCCGTCGAGCAGCACCTTGGCGCCGGCGTCGTGGGCGAGGCGCACGATCTCCTTCGCCGGGGTGATCGTGCCGAGCACGTTGGAGGTATGCGTGATCGCCACCAGCTTGGTGCGGTCGGTCAGCAGCGCTTTGAAGGCGTCCAGCCGGAACTCGCCGTCGTCGGTGACCGGCGCGACCTTGAGGGTCAGGCCCTTCTCGTCGCGCAGCATCTGCCAGGGCACGATGTTGGAGTGGTGCTCCATCTCCGAGATGATGATCTCGTCGCCGGCCTTGAGGAATTTCCGGCCCCAGGCGTAGGCGACCAGGTTGATCGCTTCGGTCGCGTTGCGGGTGAAGATGATTTCCTTGCGGCTGCGTGCGTTCAGGAAATCGCGCAGCTTGTCGCGCGCGCCTTCGTAGAGCGCGGTCGCGCGCTCGCTCAGATAATAGGCGCCGCGGTGGACGTTGGCGTATTCGCTCTCGTAGACGCGACGCATGGTCTCGATCACCACGCGCGGCTTCTGCGCCGACGCGCCGCTGTCGAGGAAGACCAGCGGCTTGCCGTGCACCTCGAGCGACATCGCCGGGAAGTCCGCCCGCACCGCCTGGATGTCGAGAGGCTGCAAGTCCGACCGTGCCCGTACCGCCCGTTCGCTCATCGTCCGTTGTCCTTGTCACGCGTATCCTTGGATCGGCCTTCGGCGAGCCAGCCGTCGACCATTTGCCGAAAGGCTGCCTGCGACGCTTCGTGCCCGATCTGCTCGATGGCCTCGCCGACGAAGGCGTCGACCAGCAGGCCGCGCGCCGTCTCTTCGTCGATGCCGCGGCTCTGGAGATAGAACAGCGCCTCGTCGTCGATCTCGCCCGCGGTCGCGCCATGGCCGCATTTCACGTCGTCGGCATAGATCTCGAGCTCCGGCTTGCTGTCGATCTCGGCGCCGCGCGACAGCAGCAGCGCCTTGTTGAGCTGGTGGCCGTCGGTCTTCTGCGCCTCCCGGTGTACCAGGATCTTGCCCTGGAAGACGCCGCGCGCCATGCCGTCGATCACGCCCTTGTAGAGCTCGCGGGAGAGGCAGTCCGGCGCGGTATGCTCGATCACGGTCGTGTTGTCGGCATGCTGCTCGCCGCGCAGCAGATAGGCGCCGTTCAGGCGGCACTCGATCTGGCGGCCGTCGAGGCGGGCGTGGATCTCGTTGCGCGCGATCCGGCCGCCGAGCTGCAGCACGAAGCTGTCGTACCGCGCGCCCTCGGCGAACACGCCGTTCGTCGTCGCCAGGTGAAAGGCGGAGGGGTGCTCGTTCTGCAGCGTGTAGTGGCGCAGCGCGGCGCCGCGCTCGAGCGCGATCTCGGTGACGCCGTTGCTGAAATAGACGCCGTCGCCCGCCGCGATGTGGCTTTCGAGAAGCGTGCCGCTCGCGCCGTCCTCGCCGATCACGAGGAGTCGCGGCTGGAACATGACAGGCGCATCGCCCGCCGCGCCGATCGAGATGACGTGGATCGGCGTCTCGCTTGCCTTGCCCTTGCGGAACCGGATGACCAGCCCGTCGGCGGCGAGCGCGGTGTTGAGCGCGACCAGCGGCATGCCCGCCGGCGGCGCGATGCGGCCGAACCGGTCTTCGAGCAGGCCCGGCTCGCGCGCCAGCGCGTCGGCGAAACCCATGACCTCGACGCCCGAGCCGTCCGCCGGCAGGGACGACAGATCCGGCCGGAAAATTCCGTTCACGAGCACGGCCTGATGCGCCTCGATGGAGAGCGCGCTGCCGACCGGGACGCTGTCGATCGTCCTGGCCGGCGCCGTCTCCACGGCGAAGCCGGTGCGGCGCAGGCGATTCAGGTTGGTGTATTTCCACGCCTCGACCTTGGGCCCCGGCAAGCCCGTTTCGCGGTAGGCCGCGCGCGCGTCGGCGCGCAGCCGGTCGAGCCACGGCCGGCCGCCGCCGGGCAGGCTGTCCGCGGCCGCGTCCAGGCGGTCGTCGAAGGGCAGGCGAGGATTGGTCCTGGCGGTCATTGGCTGCGTTCTGCTTCCGGGCTCAGGCCGCATCCGCGTCGGTAAACTGGGCATAGCCCTTCGCCTCGAGCTCATGCGCCAGCTCCTTGCCGCCGGACGCGGTGATGCGGCCATTGACCAGCACATGGACGAAGTCGGGCACGATGTAGTTCAGCAGCCGCTGATAATGCGTGATGATCATCATGCTGCGCTCGGGCCCGCGCATGGAATTGACGGCGTCGGCGACGACCTTGAGCGCGTCGATGTCGAGACCGGAATCCGTCTCGTCGAGGATCGCCAGCGTCGGCTCCAGCACCGCCATCTGCAGCGCTTCGTTGCGCTTCTTCTCGCCGCCGGAGAAGCCGACGTTGAGCGGGCGGCGCAGCATCTCGTCCGAGACGCCGAGCTGTTTCGCCTTGGCGCGGACATACTTGAGGAACTGCATGGCGTCGAGCTCGCCCTCGCCGCGGTATTTGCGGATGGCGTTCAGCGCGGTCTTGAGGAAGGTCGTGCCGGCCACGCCGGGGATCTCGACCGGATACTGGAAGGCGAGGAAGAGGCCGAGGCAGGCGCGCTCGCTCGGCTCGAGCGCGAGCAGGTCGCGGCCCATGAACGTCACCTCGCCCTGGGTCACCTCATACCCCTCGCGCCCGGCCAGCACGTAGGAGAGCGTGCTCTTGCCGGTGCCGTTCGGGCCCATGATCGCATGGAGCTCGCCCGGCCGGATCGTGAGGTCGACCCCTTTCAGGATCTTCCGGTCGCCGACCGAAACGTGGAGGTTCTTGATTTCAAGCAGTGCCGTCATGTCGTGCCGTCTTCCCTGACTAGATCTTTCGTTATCCGTTCTTCGCCGTCAGCCGACGCTGCCTTCCAGGCTGATGCCGACCAGCTTCTGCGCCTCGACCGCGAATTCCATCGGCAGCTGCTGCAAGACCTCGCGGCAGAAGCCGTTGACGATCAGCGCCACCGCTTCTTCGTCCGACAGGCCGCGCTGGCGGCAGTAGAACAGCTGGTCGTCGCTGATCTTCGACGTGGTCGCTTCGTGCTCGACGCGGGCGCCGGGGTTGCGCGATTCGATATAGGGCACCGTGTGCGCGCCGCAATCGCCGCCGATCAGCAGGCTGTCGCATTGCGTATAGTTCCGCGCGCCTTCCGCGTTCGGCATGATCTTCACCTGGCCGCGATAGGTGCTGTCGGACCGTCCGGCCGCGATGCCCTTGGCGATGATCGTCGAGCGCGTGTTCTTGCCGAGATGGATCATCTTGGTGCCGGTGTCGGCCTGCTGGCGGTTGTTGGTGATCGCGACCGAAAAGAACTCGCCGACCGAATTGTCGCCTTCCAGGATGCAGCTCGGATATTTCCAGGTGATCGCCGAGCCGGTCTCGACCTGGGTCCAGGAAATCTTCGAGTTGCGGCCGCGGCAGGCGCCCCGCTTGGTGACGAAGTTGTAGATGCCGCCCTTGCCTTCTTCGTCGCCGGGATACCAGTTCTGCACGGTCGAGTATTTGATCTCCGCGTCGTCCAGCGCGATCAGCTCGACCACGGCGGCATGCAGCTGGTTCTCGTCGCGCATCGGCGCGGTGCAGCCTTCGAGGTAGCTGACGTAGGAGCCTTCGTCGGCGATGATCAGCGTCCGCTCGAACTGCCCGGTATTTTCCGCGTTGATGCGGAAATAGGTGCTGAGCTCCATCGGGCAGCGCACGCCCTTCGGGATGTAGACGAAGGAGCCGTCGGTGTAGACCGCCGAGTTCAGGCAGGCGTGCTTGTTGTCGCCATAGGGCACGACGGAGCCGAGATACTTGCGCACCAGCTCCGGATGCTCGCGCACGGCTTCCGAGATCGAGCAGAAAATGATGCCCTGCTCTTCCAGCTTGCTCTTATAGGTGGTCGCGACCGAGACGCTGTCGAACACCGCGTCGACGGCGACGCCGGCCAGCAGCTTCTGCTCCTGCAGCGGGATGCCGAGCTTGGCGTAGGTTTCGAGCAGCTTCGGGTCGACCTCGTCGAGCGACTTCGGCTTGTCGTCTTTCGATTTCGGCGCGGCGTAGTAGTAGGAGTCCTGATAGTCGATCGGCGGGAAGGAGACCTTCGCCCATTTCGGCTCCGGCATCTCCAGCCAGTGGCGATAGGCCTTCAGCCGCCATTCCAGCAGCCATTCCGGCTCGTCCTTCTTGGCCGAAATGAAGCGGATGATGTCTTCGTCGAGCCCCTTGGGCGCGTAATCCAGATCGATGTCGGTGACGAAGCCGTACTTGTACTTGTCGCCGACCGACTTGACTTGCTGGATCGTTTTCGCCGTTGCCGCCATTCTTACACCCTCACCGTGCCGCGGATTTCTTGCTGCGCCCTTGGGCCGGGTCGAGGAAGTCGCGCGGCGGGCAAAGCTCCGCCAGCGTCACCTCCGTCAGCGCCCGACGCACGGCCGTGTTGACCTTGTCCCAGCCGCCCCGCATCGGGCAGAGCGACTGAACGTTGCACATGTCCTCGGCGCCGTCGACGCAGGACGTCAGCGCGACCGGGCCGTCGAGGGCCTCGATGATCTCCATCGCGTTGATGTCCTCGATGTCGCGCGCCATGCTGTAGCCGCCGTGGACGCCGCGGTGGGACTCCACGAGGCCGGCCTTCGCAAGCTGCTTCAGCAGCTTGCTCACCGTGGGGATGGGCAGGCCCGTGGCCTGCGCCAGCGCCGGCGCCGTGGCGGTGCCGGGATGCTGATGGATCTGCGACATCACCACGACGGCGTAATCGGTCATGCGGCTCAATCGGATCAAGGAAAGGCTCCTCCAGTCGAAGCGCGCCGTTCACCTTGCGGCTAAATAGCACTAAATAGGTACAGTTTTAAATTGGACCGTATTGGTACGTATTTCAAGGACCCTGTGCAACAGAATTTAGCCAGGGTGTGACAGGCTATTTGCGGCAGACTGGAAATTTTCGGTCGAATGTGCGAAAATTCGCGGGTTTCGTGCTACTGTTGCGCATGGCCCGCGGGTGCGGGCGCTCCGACCGATGACAAGGAAGGACTACCATGACCCACAAATATCATTTGGTCAGCTCGGTTACGTGACCCTGGGTCCAGCGCGCCGTGATTGTTTTGCGTGCAAAGGCCGTCGAGTTCGACGTTACCTATATCAATCTCCGTGAAAAGCCAGACTGGTTCCTGAAGATCTCGCCGCATGGCAAGGTCCCCGTCCTCGATGTCGACGGGCAGCCCCTATACGAGTCCAACGCGATCGTCGAGTTCCTGGACGAGACGGTGCCGCCGCGGCTGCATCCCGCCGACCCGATCAAGCGGGCGCGCAACCGGGCCTGGACCGACTTCCTGCCCGATTTCGCGAAGGGGCTGAGCGGCATCTACTACACCAAGTCCAAGGAAGAAGTGGCCAAGGGCCTCGAGGCGGCGCCCGCCCGGCTGACCAAGCTCGAGCAGGCGATCACCCGCGAGCGTGGCAACGACGGGCCGTATTTCAACGGCAAGGCGCTCTGCATCGTCGATGCCGGCTACGCGCCCTTCTTCCAGCGCTTCATGATCGCTGAGAGCAAGCTCAAGACGGGCGTGCTCGATGCCTTCCCGCTGGTCAAGGCCTGGTCACAGGCGCTCTTGTCGACGGACGCGGTCACCGGCTCGGTCGCGCCCGAGTTCAACGAGGCCTTCGTCGCCAACCTGAAGCGCCGGGAGTTCTACGTCGGCACCCTGTTCGACACGAAGGCCGCGGCGGCGGATTAGCGGCATTCGAGCGCCGTAAGACAACCTCCCTCCCCCTCGACGGGGGAGGACCGAGGAGGGGGTGACGGCGATCTCGAGACAGGGCGAAAGCGTCGAAGCGCCTTCCCACCCCCACCCAACCCTCCCCCGTCCAAGGGGGAGGGCTATTCTTTGCGAGCAGCGTGTTACAGCCGCGCCTTTCTGTATGACCGCTTCGCCGCGATCCTGCCGTCGCGGAGCGTCAGGATGTCGACGATATGCGCCTCGTAGGGCTTGCCGCCGACCGGGGTCCCGGAGGTCTCGGATTCGACCACCGCAAAATCCGGTGTGACGATGCGGCGGATCTCAGCGAAGCGCAGGTCCGGCACCTGCTCGAAGATCGCCGCCGCCAGCTTCCTGGCCGCGTCCCGCCCGACCGCCCGCTCGCCATAGGGCTTCGTGCCGAAGGATGCCTCGAAGACCACATCGTCGGTGAACATGTCGGCGATGCCGTCCACGTCGTGGCTGTCCCAGACCCTGTTGAAGCGGTCGATGAACGCCGCGCCGTCGAATTTCGTCATGGGGCACCTCCTGTGTCAGGTTGATGGTTCGAATATTGCGAAAACTAATCTATAACCCGTTCCATCGTGTTTCGTTATGGAATGGGTGCGCGATGAAGCTGCGCTTTCTCGGATGCGGCGATGCCTTCGGCAGCGGCGGGCGGTTCAACACCTGCTTCCTGGTCGAAGACGGGGATGCGCGGTTCCTCATCGACTGCGGCGCCTCCTCGATGATCGCGATGCGCAAGTTCGGCGTCGACCCGAACGGCATCGATGCGGTGGTGATCAGCCATCTGCACGGCGATCATTTCGCCGGTCTCGTTTTCATGCTGATGGATGCGCAGCTCATGAGCAAGCGCCAGCGCCCGCTCGCGATCGTCGGGCCGAAGACGCTCGCCAAGCGGCTCAGCGAGACGATGGAATGCCTGTTCCCCGGATCGACCGGCATGACCCGGCGTTTCGACGTGACGATCGACGCCTTCGAGGACGGGACGGACTGGCGCTGGAACGGCATCTGCGTCCAGCCGTTCCGGGTCAAACATTTTTGCGGCGCACCGCCCTATGCGCTGCGCGTCACCTGCGGCGGCAAGACGATCGCCTATAGCGGCGACACCGAATGGACCGACGCGCTGATCCCGGCTGCGCGGGACGCCGACCTGTTCATCGCGGAAGCTTATTTCCACGACAAGGCGATGAAGTTTCACCTGAGCTATGAAACTTTGATGCAGCACATCGGGGAGATCCGACCGAAGCGCCTGGTGCTGACCCATATGAGCAACGACATGCTGGGGCGGCTTGCGGGCATCCCGATCGAGACGGCGGAGGACGGTCTCGAGCTGACCGTCTAACTCTGCGGCGGGCGCGATCTCGGCCATCAGCCAGTCCCGCAGCGCGGCAATTTTCGGCTCGTCGGCGCGGGCTTCGGCGCAGACGAGGAAATAGGCGCCGGGCCGGACGTAGATCCGATCGAAGGGGGCGATCAAACGGCCCTGCGCCAGCGCCTCCGCGACGAGCTCACGCGCAACGATGGCGATGCCCGCGCCGGTCAGCGCCGCCTCGAGGGCGAAGGCGGTCGTTTCGAAAACCATGTTGTGCGCGGACTGCAGGTCCGGCACGCCGGCATCCGCCAGCCAGAAGCGCCAGTCATCGGGACGGGCCTCGGACAGCAGCAGGGTGTGCCGGGCGAGGTCGGCGGGCCGGTCGAGCGGCGGGCCGTTCCGCAGCAGCGCCGGGCTGCACACCGGCAGCATGGTCTCGCCCATCAGGCGCTCGCAGCGCAGCCCCGGCCACTGCCCGTCGCCATAGCGGATCGCGGCGTCGATTCCGTCGCGCAGCAGGTCGACGTAGCGCATGCCGGTCGATACATGGACCTCGACCTCGGGGTGGGCCTTCTGGAAACGCGGCAGGCGCGGGATGAACCACTGCGCGGCGAAGGTGGACAGCATGCTGACGGTGAGCGCGCCGGTCCGGCTGTGCGCGTCGAGGCCGGCAAGCGCTGCCTCGATCCGTGCGAAGCCGTCGTGAATGCCTGGCAGCAGGATCTGGCCCGCTTCGGTCAGCACAAGCTGGCGGTTGACGTGGCGCAGCAGGGTGACGCCGAGCGCGGCTTCGAGCGCGCGCAGTTGGTGGCTGACCGCGGACGGCGTGACGTTCAGCGCTTCGGCGGCGAGGCGCACGCTCCGCCGGCGCGCCGTCATCTCGAAGGCGCGAAGCGCGGTCAGCGGCGGCATCGGGCGGCGCGGCAACGTTGATTTTCCTTCAGGCCGAAGAGTTATCGAAGGGGAGATATTAGCGGATTCAAAGGCCGGAAGGCATACACCGCGTTGAGAAAAATTCAGCGAATGATGAAACATCGTCATTTTTCGCGAACCCGAAATCGCGCTAGGCTTGATGCTAATGCGTCGATACCGCGTCAGGAGGCGACATCATGATCGCGACCCTATTTTCAGCGGATGGCGCGCTATAACCAATGGGCCAACGTGCGGCTCTACAAGGCTTGCGCCGACCTGTCGGACGCCGCGCGCAAACAGCCGCGGCAATCCTTCTTCGGTTCGATCCATCGGCACGCTCAATCACATCATGGTCGGCGACCGCATCTGGCTGTCACGCATCGTGCCGTGGGACGCGCCCTATGTCGTTCCCCTGAACACCGAGCTCTACACGGATTTTGCCGAACTGCGGCGCGAGCGCGAGACGCAGGACGCGGGCATCGTCGCCTTCGTGGACGGGCTGAGCGAGGCGAGGATCGCCGGCACCCTGCGTTATGCCACCACCTCGGGCGAGCCGTTCAGGAAATGCCGCTCGGAACGGTCCTGCAGCATTTCTTCAATCACCAGACCCACCACCGGGGCCAGGTGCATGACATGCTGAGCCAGACGGCAGGTCGCGCCGCCGCCGCTCGATCTGCTGTACTACGTGCGGGAGGTGGCGGAGGCGGGGTAAGGGTGCGGGGCATGCTTCGACACGCGGGTCGGAGACGCGCTGCTCAGCATGAGGCCGGGATTGCGTCCCAACGATACCCTCATCCTGAGCAGCCGCTCGAAGGCGGCGTGCGAAGGATCGGCGCCTATTCCGCCGCGGCTGGTCACGGGACGGCCGGTGACCGCGCCGGTGCGCGGCAGCATCAGCACGGCGACGAAGATCACGGACGCCGCCGCCGCCATCACCATGAAAAGCGCGGAGAAGCCCCAGTAGGCGTGAATGCCCGCGATCATCGGCACCGCCGTGGCGGCGACCGACAGCGTCACGATGTAGCGCACCGCGTAGATTCGGGCGCGCCATTCGCTGCGCGTGATGCGCCCGACCAGGACGTCGTTGATCGGGATCTGGCCGAAGACGACCAGCATGAAACCGAACGCGACGAGCAGCGCCGCGACGCCGGTCAGGTTCAGCATGACGGCGAAGAAGATAGCCTGCAGCCCCACGACGCTGGCGAAGACGATGCGGACAGAGTGGCGGTCCACCAGATAGCCGACCGCGAGCTGGGCGAAGGCGGCAAGCGAGAAGACCAGGAAGGCGTAGCCGCCGACCGCGGTGGCCGAGCCGGCGAGGCCCTTGAGCCGCTCGTCGAAGATCTTGGGCAGCGCGAAGGTCGTGCTATGGAAGATGATGCCGCCGACGGCGGTCGAGAAGATGATGATGGAAAAGACGCGGATCAGCGTGGCGCGGTCGAGGGCGACCGTTCCCGCGGCCGCTTTCTTGGCTGCGGCGCCGCTGGCGATTTCCGCCGCCCGCGCATGCCGGTCCGTATGCACGAACCAGGCGTAGCCGAGACCGAGGGCGATCGCGATGATGCCCGGCAGGACGAAGGCGCTGCGCCAGCCGGCGGTGTCGATCAGGTAGCCCGTGGCGAGGGCCGCCGTCGCTACGCCCATGTTGCCGAAGATGCCGTTGATCGGCGAGCGGCACGCCGGTCTTCTCCCGGCCGTGCACGACCATGGCGATGCCGACGGGATGATAGATCGCCGCGAAGACGCCGATCATGAAAAGCCCGATGCCGAGCTCGATCGGCGTATTGGCCATCGCGGTGAGCAAGGTGCTGAGCCCCATGCCGAGGAAGAAGATCGTCATCATGCCTTCCCGGCTCCACTTGTCGGCGAGCCAGCCGGCCGGGATCGCGCAGACGCCGAAGGCGACGTAGCCCGGCGTGGCGTAGGGGATGACCTCGGAATAGGTCATGTGCCATTCCGACGTGAGCCTGAGCGCGGCCACGGTCGCGAACACCAGCATGCAGAAATGGTCCATGAAATGGCCCATGTTCAGGAAGAAGAAGTTGATCCGGTCGCGATCCATGAAATTCCTCCCGCCGTTGCGGCGCTCTTTGTTGAGAACGATTCTGCGCCTGACATCGACGGCGATCTTGCGATATAATGCCATAGAATGTCGCGAACCGGACAATTCCCTGCCTATCTGAATCCGGAGGTTCAGCGCCTGGAAGCGCTGCCCCAGCCGGTGGTCGCCTATCGCCGCGACCTCGCGGACCGCGAGGTCATCCCGCCGCACCGCCATCGCCGAGCGCAGCTCGTCTACGCCAGCGAGGGCGTGATGACGGTGACGACGGCGGACGGCGCCTTCGTCGTGCCGCCGCAGCGCGCGGTCTGGCTGCCGGGCGGGGTCGAGCACCGGATCGACGCGCGCGGCCCGGTGGCGATGCGCACGCTCTATGTCGGCATAGGCGCCGCACCCGACTTGCCTCCCGCGGTCTGCGTGCTGCATGTTACCCCTCTGCTGCGGGAGCTGATCCTCGCCGCGGTCGACATGCCGCAATCCTTCGCGCCCAACAGCCCCGAGCACCGCCTGATGGCCGTCATCTTCGATCAGATCCGTGCGCTGCCGGCCGCCCCGCTGGCGCTGCCGATGCCCAAGGACCGGCGGCTCAAGCGGGTCGCCGACGCGCTGCTCGGCGATCCCGCCGACGGGCGCGGGCTCGAGCAATGGGCGCGCGTGGTCGGCGCCAGCGCGCGCACGCTGGCGCGGCTGTTCCAGCACGAGACGGCGATGTCCTTCCGCGCCTGGCGCCAGCAGCTCCGCCTGCTCCGGGCGATGGAGATGCTCGCGGCCGGGCAGTCGGTGACGACCGTCGCCCTCGATCTCGGCTACGACAGCCCGAGCGCCTTCACCGCGATGTTCCGCCGCACGCTCGGCACCACGCCGAAGCGCTACTTCAACGGCATCGGCCTGACCCGATGGCCAAGTCGCCCTATCCCACCACGCCCTGCATCGCGGTCTGCCAGATCGATCCGAAGACCGGCTTCTGCATGGGCTGCTATCGGACGCTGAAAGAAATCGCGCAATGGGGTAAGTTCAGCGAGGACGAGCGGGTAAACCTGCTGCCCGAGCTGGAACGCCGCAAAGAAGAAGACAGGCGGCGCTGGGAGGAGAAAAGAAAACGCGATGGCTTCACTTGACCAGGCGACGCCGGCCCGCCCATCGGCCGCGTCCGGCCGCGACAGCAAGATCATCGGGCTGATCTCGGCCGGGCATTTCTTCAGCCATTTCTACCTGCTGTCCCTGCCGCCGCTGTTCCTGTTTCTGCAGAAGGATTTCGGCGTCAGCTATGTCGAGCTCGGCCTGGCGATGACCGCCTACAATCTGATCGGCGGCGTGATCCAGGCGCCGGTGGGATTCCTCGTCGACCGCATCGGCGCCCGCCTCCTGCTGCTGCTCGGGTTCGGACTCAACGCGCTCGCCGTCGGCCTGATCGGCGTGGTCGGCGGCTACGGAATGCTGCTGGCGCTGGCGGTGCTGGCCGGCATCGGCAACAGCGTCTTCCATCCGGCGGACTATGCCATCATGTCGGGCACCGTGTCGGAGGCGAAGGTCGGACGCGCCTTCGGCATCCACACCTTCTCCGGCTTCTTCGGCGGCAGCGTGGCGCCGATCACGATGGGGCTGATGGCTGCGATGTGGGGCTGGCGGGCCGCGCTGATCGTCGCCGGCGCGCTCGGCCTCGTCACCCTCGCGGTGATGGCGGTCAACAGCGGCATCCTCGGCCAGGCGGCACCCGGCGCGAAAGGCGATCATCGCGCGGTCAACGCGCCGCCGGCGCGCGCCGCGGCTGGTCGCTGCTGCTGACGCCGGCCATGCTGCTGTTCTTCGCGCTGTTCTGCGCGATCACCTTCACGACCAGCGGGCTCTATGCGTTCACCATCAACGGCCTGATCGACCTGCACGGGACGCCGTATACGCTGGCCAACGCGGCGCTCACCGGCTTCCTGCTCGCCAGCTCGTTCGGCGTGCTGCTCGGCGGCTTTCTCGCGGACCGGGTCGGGCGGCATGATCTGGTCGCCTCGATCGCGCTGGTGCTCGCCGCCGCGACGATCATCCTGCCGGCGTATGTCGCGTTTTCGCCGGTCGCCCTCGTCGTCGTCCTGTCGCTGTCGGGGCTTGCCTTCGGCACCGTCCAGCCGGCGCGCGACATGATGGTGCGCGCGATCACGCCGCCGAGCGAGATGGGCAAGGCCTTCGGCTTCCTGTCCGTCGGCATGAGCGTCGGGTCCAGCATTTCGCCGCTCATTTTCGGCTGGTTCATGGATACCGGCCGCCCGGATCTCGTTTTCCTGGCGGCGGCTGGCTTCATGCTCGTTACCTTGCTGGCGGCCCTATCCGGCCGGTTCGTCGGCGTCCGGTCGGGCATGGCCCGGTCCCGGGCCCAGGCTGGTTAACCACCTTCGCGCGATTGCAGTGACCTTAAGCTTTCGTTATATTGCGCCGCACATAATTGCTGCGCCGCAAAAACACCAAGGCGTCTCGGGAAAAGGGAAAAGGATCAGCTTAGATGGATATGGAAGCGTTTGATCGGCATGCGCATCTGCATGGCTATTTCATCGAAGACCTCTCGGTCGGGATGAAGGCGTCATACGCGAAGACCATCACGGAAACCGACATCGTCATCTTCGCCGGCATTTCGGGTGACAACAATCCGCTGCATCTGAACGAAGAGTTTGCGCGCAACTCCATGTTCAAGGGCCGTATCGCGCATGGCATGCTCACCGCCGTGTTCATCTCCACCGTGCTCGGCACCAAGCTGCCGGGGCCCGGCTGCATCTATCTGAACCAGGAGGTCAGGTTCCTGGCCCCCGTCCGTCCCGGCGAGACGGTCTCGACCGAGGTGACGATTACCGATGTCAACCTCGAGAAGAGCCGCGCGGTCGCCAAGTCGATCTGCACCGTCGCCGGCAAGCCGGTCGTCGAGGGCGTCTCGACCCTGCTGGTTCCCTCGCGCGAGAAGCTGAAGAAGCGTCAGGCCGCCTGACGCGAAGCGCCGGACCCGTCACTCGGCGCTAAACAAACACCGCACGGCCCGCTATACCTGTGCCCGCGTGAAGCGGGCCCTTCCGTTTTTCTTTCCGGGGCTTGCACGCTGGACCGAGGGCGATGCGTATACTGCGTCATTTCGAGACCGTACCCGGCGACGCGCGCGGCGGCGTGGTCGTCCTGGGCAATTTCGATGGCGTGCACCGCGGCCATCAGGCGGTGATCGGCGCCGCGGCAGAGGACGCCGCGCGCCTCGAGGCGCCGCTCGTGGTGGTTACCTTCGAGCCGCATCCGCGCCGCTTCTTCCGCCCCGATGATCCGCCCTTCCGGCTGACGCCCTTCCGCAGCAAGGTTATCCAGCTGGCCGCGCTCGGCGTCGATGTGCTGCTCGTCCTCACCTTCGACCACGCGATGTCGCAGATGCCGGCGGAAGATTTCGTCCACGACGTGCTGCTCGGTGCGCTGGCGCCGCGCCAGATCACCATCGGCTACGATTTCCACTTCGGGCACAACCGCGGCGGCAATCCCGGCCCTGCTGCAGAAGATGCTGCCGGCGGACGGCAGCTGCGCGCTGAAGGTCATCCGGCCCGTGGGGTCGGCCGACGGCGAGGTCTACTCCTCGACCCGCATCCGCGACTATCTGGCCGCCGGCAAGCCCGGCCACGCCGCCGCCCTGCTCGGCCGGCCGTTCGAGATCGAGGGCCGGGTCGAGCGGGGCGACCAGCGCGGCCGGACGATCGGCTTCCCGACGGCAAACCTGTCGCTCGGCGAATACCTGCGACCGGCCTTCGGGGTCTACGCGGTGCGCGCCGGGCTCGGCGACGGCGAGGTGCCCGAGTGGTTCGACGCGGTCGCCAATCTGGGCGTACGGCCGACGGTCGACGGCCGGAAGCTGCTGCTCGAGATCCATCTGTTCGGCGTCCAGCGCGACATCTACGGCCAGCATCTCCGGGTCGCCCTGATCGAGTTCATCCGGCCGGAGCGGCGCTTCGACGGGCTCGACGCGCTGCGCGCCCAGATCGGCGAAGATTGCGCCGCGGCGCGCCGGATTTTGCGCACGCGGGCGGCCGGCGCGGCTTGACCGGCGCTCTTCGCCGTATAGGATGGCCCGCCTATCGGAAGACGAAACGATGACCGATTACAAGGATACGATCCAGCTTCCCCGCACCGACTTTCCCATGAAAGCCGGGTTGGCGCAGCGCGAGCCCGAGCTGCTGGCGCGGTGGGCGAAGATCGGCCTGTGGCAGCGGCTGCGGGCGGATGCGCAGGGACGGCCGAAATTCATCCTGCATGACGGCCCGCCCTATGCGAACGGCCATCTGCATATCGGCCACGCGCTGAACAAGATCCTCAAGGACGTGATCAACCGCTCCCAGCAGATGATGGGCAAGGACGCGAACTACGTCCCGGGCTGGGACTGCCACGGCCTGCCGATCGAGTGGAAGATCGAGGAACAGTACCGCGAGGCGGGCCAGGACAAGGACGCCGTTCCGATCGTCGAGTTCCGCCAGGAATGCCGCGAGTTCGCCGACCACTGGATCGACATCCAGCGCGAGGAGTTCAAGCGGCTCGGCGTGCTGGGCGATTGGGACGATCCCTACACCACCATGGCCTATGCGGCGGAAGCCCAGATCGCGCGCGAGATCGGCGCCTTTCTGCTGAACGGCGGCCTCTACCGCGGCGCCAAGCCGGTGCTGTGGTCGGTCGTCGAGAAGACCGCGCTCGCCGAGGCCGAGGTCGAGTATCAGGACATCACCTCGCCGACGATCCATATCCGCTTCCCGATCGTCAAGGCATCCGACCCGGCGCTGGCCGGGGCGGCGATCGTGATCTGGACGACGACGCCCTGGACCATGCCGGGCAACCGCGCCATCGCCTACGGCGCCGATTTCGACTACGCGCTGGTCGAAGTGACGGCGGCGGGCGAGGGCAGCTTCGCCAAGCCGGGCGAGCGCATCGTCGTCGCCACGGCGCTGCTCGGCCAGGTCCTGGAAGAGGCGAAGATCACCGGGCACAAGCGTCCTGTCGACCTTCAAGGGCGCGGCGCTGGCCGGCACCGTCTGCGCGCATCCGCTGCGCGGCAAGGGCTACGACCACGACGTGCCGCTGCTGCCGGCCGACTTCGTGACCACGGATACGGGCACGGGCTTCGTGCACATCGCGCCCGGCCACGGCGCGGACGACTTCGTGCTCGGCTCGGCGCACGGCATCGAGGTGCCCGAGACGGTCGGCGAGGACGGCACTTTCTACGCTCATGTCCCGCTGTTCGCCGGCATGACGGTCTATACCCAGGACGGCAAGCCCGGGAACATCACCGGCGCGGTGATCAAGGAGATGATCGACGCCGGCGGCCTGCTCGCCAAGGGGCGGCTGCGGCACAGCTATCCGCATTCCTGGCGGTCGAAGGCCCCGCTCATCTTCCGCAACACCTCGCAGTGGTTCATCTCGATGGAGACGAACGAGCTCAGGCGGAAGGCGCTCAGCGCGATCGACGCGACCAGCTTCTATCCGCCGCAGGGGCGCAACCGGCTCTATGCCATGATCGAGAGCCGGCCGGACTGGTGCATCTCGCGCCAGCGCGCCTGGGGCGTGCCGATCCCGGTCTTCGTCGACAAGCGGACGGGCGAGCCGCTGCGCGACGCCCGGGTCGTCGACCGCGTCGCGGAGGCCTTCGCGGCGGAAGGCGCCGACGCCTGGTTCGCCAGCGATCCGTCGCGCTTCCTCGGCAACGATTACAACCCGGCCGACTACGAGCAGGTGCGCGACGTGGTCGACGTGTGGTTCGACTCCGGCTCGACGCACGCCTTCGTCCTGGAAGGCCGGCCCGATCTCGCCTGGCCCGCTTCGCTCTATCTCGAAGGCTCGGACCAGCATCGCGGCTGGTTCCATTCCTCGCTGCTGGAAGCCTGCGGCACGCGCGGCCGCGCGCCCTACGACGCGGTGCTGACGCACGGTTTCGTCATGGCCGAGGACGGGCGCAAGATGTCGAAATCGCTCGGCAACGTCGTGGCGCCGCAGGAGGTCGTCGAGCAGCACGGCGCCGAGACGCTGCGCCTCTGGGTCGTCGCCTCGGACTATTCCGAAGACCTCAAGATCGGCCCCGAGATCATCAAGCACCAGATCGACGCCTACCGGCGGCTGCGCAACACGCTGCGTTACCTGCTTGGCAATCTCAACGGCTTCAAGGCCGCCGACCGCGTCTCGCCGTCGGCGATGCCGGAGCTCGAGCGCTGGGTGCTGCATCGCGTCTGGGAGCTCGACCGGACCGTGCGGAACGCCTGCGACGGCTACGATTTCCATGGCCTGTTCCGCGCGCTGCATGATTTCTGTGCGGTCGACCTGTCGGCCTTCTATTTCGACATCCGCAAGGACAGCCTCTATTGCGACGGGCTCGACTCGCCGCGCCGCCGCGCCGCCCAGACGGTGCTCGACATCCTGTTCGAATGCCTGACGGCCTGGCTCGCGCCGATCCTCTGCTTCACGGCCGAGGAGGCCTGGCTCAGCCGCTTCCCCGATGACGACGGCAGCGTGCATCTCCGCCAATTTCCGGAGATCGCGGCGTCCTGGCGCGACGACGCGCTGGCGGCGCGCTGGGAGAAGGTGCGCGCGGTGCGCCGCGTGGTGCTGGGGGCGCTCGAGATCGAGCGGGCGGAAAAGCGCATCGGCTCCAGCCTGCTGGCCGCGCCGGACGTGTATGTCAGCGCGGACTACGCCGCGGCGCTCGACGGCGTCGACCTGGCCGATGTCGTCATCACGTCGGACGTTTCGGTGATCGAAGGCGCGCCGCCGGCCGGGGCCTTCACCCTGCCGGACGTCGCCGGCGTCGGCGTGGCGCCGAAGAAGGCCGACGGCGAGAAATGCGCCCGCTGCTGGCGGGTGCTGCCCGATGTCGACAGCGTTCCGGAGGTTCCCGGCGTCTGCGGACGCTGCGCGGATGCCGTCCGGACCTGCCGGCACGCGGCCTGACGCGCGATGCTGCGGCTCGGCCTGCTCGTCGCATTGCCGGTCATCCTTCTCGATCAGCTGAGCAAGTGGTGGCTTCTGGCGGAAATCATGAATCCGCCGAAGACCCTCACCCTGACCGGGTTCTTCAATCTCGTGCTGGTCTGGAACCGCGGCGTCAGCTTCGGCATGTTCGGGTCCCACTCGTATTGGGGGCCGATCCTGCTGACGGCGCTGGCGCTGGCCATCTCGGTCGCGCTGCTGCTCTGGCTGCGGCGGGTCGAGAGCCGGCTGGTGGCGACCGCGATCGGCATGGTGCTGGGCGGTGCGCTCGGCAACGTCATCGACCGCTTCCGCTTCGAGGCGGTGGTCGATTTCCTCGATTTTCATGCTTTCGGCTATCACTGGCCCGCTTTCAACGTGGCGGACTCGGCGATCAGCGTCGGGGTCGGGCTGCTGCTTTATGACGCATTATTCGAAAGCCGCCGAAAGCCGTCATAGGCCTCGTATTTTCGCGCTTCGCGGCGGCTATCCGGGGCTCGATCCTGCGGATTCCGCCCTTCAGGTCGGGGTAGCTCCGATCCTCTACGACCGGTTGTTTGAAAGCCGGTCGCAACCCATGTAGATTAAGGTGGAAATCAGACGGGGGCGGATTTGGCTCGCACCATCATTCGAACCGGCATCCTGGCGCTGGCGGCGGTTACCATGTCGGGATGCGTCCTGATCGACGGCTCGCACCGGACGGGGCCGGATGAATTCGGCGTCGTGACCCGGGCGCCGCTCAGCCAGCCGCCGGACTATGCCCTGCGGCCGCCGCGTACCGGCGCCCAACGCCCGAACGAAGTCACGCCGCGTGACGAAGCGCGCAGCCAGCTCCTCAACGTCTCGGCGCGGGGCGGCGAGTCGCCCTATGCTACACGAGGCGGCGTCGGCGCTGCGGATGGCGCCAACGGTGCAACGGCGCCGATGGCGGCGCTCAGAAGGACGGGCTAACCCGCGGCGAGCATGCGCTGCTCAAGCAGGCGGATGCCCTGAACATCGATCCCGAAATCCGGGTGGTGGTCGACCGCGAAAGCGGCCGTGTGAAGGAAGACGATTCGCTCGTCGACAAGCTCGTTTTCTGGAAGTCGTCGAAGAAAAGTCCCGGGGACAAGACCATCGACGCCCAACGGGAGGCGGATCGTCTTCGCCGCAATGCCGCGCTCGGCATTCCCCCGACCGAAAACGAGCCGAAAGGCCGCTGATCCGGCCGATCTCCTGGCATCGGATGCGCGTCTGGTCCGGAACGTCGTATGACCTTCGGCCGGACGGCCGCCGGTTGCGGCATGCGCCGTCCCCGGTCCGGCCAGGCATACTCTCGCGCCCTGTCACGCTGGCGGTGATTACGGCTCGGGGCGCATTTTGCAAAAATAAATGGCAGGATTCAGAGGCGGCCGATGGCAAGATCGCAGCCACGAATACTTTACCTTGATAAATCGATGTTATGCCTCTAAGAGAGAATTACTGGTCATATACTGTGCGATGACAAACGCTTCATAGCGGAAGGCGCGGCGGCCGTGAGGCCGCCGCCGAACACGGCGGGCCTGCAAATTCCTGCGCAGCGCGACCGGAAACGAGCCCGGTAACAAGCGCGTAATCACCGGCCGCCGCTATTGTTTTCACCGAATGGTGAACGCATATCTCTGGGCGGCTTGCGCACATATGGCCCGCAGTCGGGTCTACAGAGAAGTCGGGTCCAAGAGAGGGAAGGGATAATGGGCGTTTCGATACGTCACGCACTGCTTGCGGCCAGTTTTTGCTTCATTGCCCTGATTGGAACCGCGCGCGCCACCGTATTCAGTCCCGAAAGCTTCACGCTGAAGAACGGTCTTCAGGTCGTCGTCATTACGAATCATCGCGTGCCGGTGGTTACCCACACCATCTACTACCGCGTCGGCGCGATGGACGAGCCGCCTGCGAAGTCCGGCTTGGCGCATTTCCTCGAACATCTCATGTTCAAGGGAACGAAAAACCTGAAGCCGGGTGAGTTTTCCGCCATCGTCGCGCGCAACGGCGGGCAGGAGAACGCTTTCACCTCGGAAGACTATACCGGCTATTACCAGACCGTCGCGGTCGACCGCCTCGAGAAGATGATGCAGATCGAGGCCGACCGGATGACGAACCTCGTGCTGACGAGCGCAGGAGATCGAGCCCGAGCGGAAGGTCGTGCTCGAAGAATGGCGCAGCCGGATCGAAAACAGCCCGAACGGCAAGCTGCGCGAATTCGTGAACGCCGCGCTGTTCATGAACCACCCCTATCGCATTCCGACGATCGGCTGGGAACATGAGATCCGCGGCCTCACCCGCGAAGATATCATGACCTTCTATCACACCTGGTACGCGCCGAATAACGCCATCCTGATCCTGTCCGGCGACGTGACGGCGGCCCAGGTGCGGCCGATGGTGGAGAAATATTACGGCAAGATCCCGGCGCATCCCCTGCCTAAGCGCCCCGACTGGCGCGAGCCGCCGCAGACGGCCGACCGGCGTGTCATCCTGAAGCACAAGCAGGTCCATCAGGCGACCTGGTCGCGCCGCATGATCGCGCCGAGCTACAGCACCGGGCCGGAGAAGGACACCTACGCCCTGCAGGTTCTTGCCGAGATCATCGGCGACGGGCCGTCGAGCCGGCTCTACCGGTCGCTTGCGGTCGAGCATCACATCGCGGCGTCGGTCGGCGCCTGGTATGACCCGGAAGCGCGCGGACCGGGCACCTTCGGCTTCTACGGGTCGCCCCGCGGCGGCCACACGGTCGCGGAGATCGAAAAACTGGTCGATGCCGAGATAGCCAAGCTGCTCAAGGATGGCGTCACGGACACCGAGGTCGCGCAGGCAATTCAGCGCTTGAAGGACGCGGCGGTCTTCGCGCGCGACTCGATCGACGCGCCGGCCCGCATCATGGGCAGCGCGCTGGCCGCGGGCCGGACGATCGAGGACGTCGAGGCCTGGCCGGACCGCATCGGCCAGGTGACCGCGGATGCGGTGAACAAGGCGGCGCGATCCCTCCTGGTCAACAAGGGCTCGGTCACCGCGATCCTGTTGCCCGAGGAAACCAGTTGAGAGGTCGTCGATGATGCGTTTCTTAGCGCCTGTCCGCCGCGCCCTGATCGCTGTTCCGATCGCGGTCCTTGTGACCGTGCTGTCCTCGGGTTGGGCCGGCGCGGTCGAGGTCCAGCGCGTCGTCAGCAAGGGCGGGATCACGGCGTGGTTCGTGCGCGATACCTCGGTGCCGCTTTTTTCGATGGAATTCCTGTTCCGGGGCGGCGCGGCGCTCGATCCGAAGGGCAAGGCCGGGCTCGCCAATTTGACGGCCTCGTTGCTGGACGAAGGGCGCGGGCGATCTGGACAGCCAGGCCTTTCAGGAGCGCCTGCAGAATCTGTCGATCCAGCTCAGCTTCGATACGGATTACGACACCTTCGGCGGCAGCCTGAAGACGCTCAATCGCAATCGAGACGAAGCGGTGCATCTGCTTCGGCTCGCCCTGATGAAGCCGCGCTTCGACGCCCCCGATATCGATCGCATCACCGGCGAGATCATCGCCGGGCTCAAGCAGCGCGCGTCCCGTCCGGGCTATCTCGCGCAGCGCGTCTGGCAGCAGGCCGTTTATCCTCACCATCCCTATGGCCGGCCGATATCGGGCAGTGAAGCCACGCTCAAGAAGATCCAGCGGGCCGACCTCAAGAACCTCGTCAAAACCAATTTTGCGAAGGACAACCTGCTGATCGGCGTGTCCGGCGATATCACGGCGGACGAGCTGGGCAAGCTGCTTGACGATGTCTTCGGCGGCCTGCCGGCCAAGGCCGTAGAGTCAACGGTGCCGCAGGCCAAGCCGGAATCCCTCGGCTATACCTTCTTGCTCAAGCGCCAGGTGCCGCAGAGCGTCGCCATTTTCGGGCTTCCCGGCCTGCGGCGGAACGACCCCGACTTCTACGCCGCCTATCTGATGAACCATATCCTCGGCGGCGGAACCTTCAGCTCCTGGTTCTATGAAGAGGTGCGCGAGAAGCGCGGGCTCGCCTACACGATTTACAGCTACCTCGAGCCGCGCAAGGAGTCGCCCTTCTGGATGGGCAACGTGGCGACCGCGAACGCGGGCATGGCGAAATCGGTCGAGCTGATCCGTGCGCAGGTGAAGAAGATGCGCGAGCAAGGGGTGACCGACAAGGAGCTGGAAGACGCCAAGCTCTACATCAACGGATCCTTCCCGCTGCGCTTCACCAGCACCGACCGGATCGCCTCGATCCTGGTGCAGCTGCAGTTCGACAAGCTCGGCATCGACTATCTCAAGCGGCGGGCGAGCCTGATCAACGCGGTCACCAAGGAAGATATCGCACGGGTGGCGAAGCGCTTCCTCGACCCGGCCAAGCTGACGTTCGCCGTCGTCGGACAGCCGGACGGCTTGAAGGGAACCGGCAAGACGCCGCAGATCGAAGGCTGGTAGCCGGCGTGCAACCTTTGCCCGAGTTGGCGGCGTTGTATAAATCCGCCATCGGGCCGCCGTCAGAAAAGCGGCCCGTTCTTCCATCCCTTTACGGCGTCCGGTTGCATGCGGGACGGGCGCCGGGCAAAATCGCGCACTGGTTGGACATGCCCTATAGCCAAGACGTTGAAAATTGCTTCTCGGACGCCATCGGCGCCGACGGACTCGCGCGCGCCGATGTCGCTGCGCTGCTCGACGCGGCGCGGCCTGCGGTCGACGGTCTCCGCCGCCGCCACGCGGACGGCAGCTTGCCGTTGCTGCGCCTGCCGGCGCGGCAGGACGATCTGGCTGCGCTCCGCGCCGTCGCCGAGCGCTATCGGCGTGAATTCGACGACATCCTGATCCTCGGCACCGGCGGATCGAGCCTCGGCGGCAAGAGCCTCTGTGAGCTCGCCGGCCCGGCGCCCGTTCCGCTGTCGCCGCCGCGGCTGCATTTCCTCGAGAATGTCGACCCGCATAGCTTCGACGCGCTGATCGCGGCGATCGACCCGGCGCGTACCGGTGTCATCGTCATCTCGAAATCCGGCGGCACCGCGGAAACGCTCACCCAGCTCTATTGCTGCCTCAACTGGCTCGCGGCCGCGCGCGGGCGGGACGCGCTGTCCCGTCAGGTCACGGCGATCGTCGAGCCGGGCAAGAGCGTGCTGCGCCGGCTGGCGGCTTCGCTCGGGATTGCGGCGCTCGATCACGATCCCAATATCGGCGGCCGCTATTCGGTGCTGTCGCTCGTCGGGCTGCTGCCGGCGATGATCATGGGGCTCGATGCCGCCGCGGTGCGCGCAGGCGCAGCGACCGTGATGGATCGGCTGCTGAAAGAAGATGACATGGCAGCGATCGCGCCGGCGGTGGGCGCCGCGCTCGTCCGTCGGCCTCGCGCGCCATCGCGGCGTCAACATGTCGGTGGTCTTTCCCTATATCGACCGGCTGGCGTCCTTCGGCCTCTGGTACCGCCAGCTCTGGGCGGAGAGCATCGGCAAGGACGGCAAGGGCACGACGCCGCTCCGCGCCATGGGTACGGTCGACCAGCACAGCCAGCTGCAGCTCTACCTCGACGGCCCCAAGGACAAGTTTTACACCATCGTCATGGGGGCGCCGGCAGGCCAGGGGCCGGTGATCGATACGGCCTTGTTCGACGACCCGGCGCTGTCGCCGCTGCGCGGGCGGCGGATGGGCGACCTGCTGGATGCCTGCCAGCGGGCGACGGCGGAGACGCTGGTCGCCAAGGGGCGGCCGGTGCGCATCCTGCGGCTGCCCAAGGTGGACGAGCGCGCGATGGGCGCCCTGATGATGCATTTCATGCTCGAGACGGTCATCGCCGCGCATCTGTTCGGCGTCGATCCCTTCGACCAGCCCGCCGTCGAGCAGGGCAAGGTGCTGGCGCGCCGTTATATGGAAGAGCGCGGCGGAGGCGGGACGTGATTATCCGCCGGCTGCCCGAGACGGTCGTCAACCGTATCGCGGCGGGCGAGGTGATCGAGCGGCCGGCCTCCGCGGTCAAGGAGCTGGTCGAGAACAGCATCGACGCCGGCGCGCGCCATATCGAGGTGACGGTCCGCGACGGCGGCAAGTCCCTGATCATGGTAACCGACGACGGCTGCGGCATGAGCCGGGACGACCTGGCGCTCGCGGTCGAGCGCCACGCCACCTCCAAGCTGCCGGACTACGACCTGTCCGCGATCGCCAGCCTCGGCTTCCGCGGCGAGGCGCTGCCGTCGATCGGCGCGGTCAGCCGCATGGCCATCACCAGCCGCGGCGCGGGCGACGACAGCGCCTGGACGCTCACCATCGAGGGCGGCCGCAAGGCCGAGCCGGTCCCGGCCGGGCATCCCGCCGGCACGCGGATCGAGGTGCGCGATCTCTTCTATGCGACGCCGGCGCGGCTGAAATTCCTCCGCTCGCCGCGCACCGAGACGCAGCAGATCGCCGATACCGTCAATCGGCTCGCCATGGCGCGGCCCGAGATCGCCTTCACTTTCACCGACGAGGCGCGTGCGCGCATCCGCCTGGAAGCGGCGCAGGGCGACCTGCTGGAGAGCCGGCTCGAGCGGCTTGCCGGCGTGATGGGCCGCGAATTCGCCGCCAACGCCATGCCGGTCGACGCCGAGCGCGAGGGCATCCGGCTCACCGGCTATGCCGGCGTGCCGACGCTCAACCGCGCCAACGCGGCGATGCAGTATCTCTTCGTCAACGGCCGCCCGGTGAAGGACCGGCTGCTGATCGGCGCGGTGCGCGGGGCGTATCAGGATTTCCTGTCGCGCGACCGCCATCCGCTGGTGGCGCTGTTCCTCGACATCGATCCGCATGCGGTCGACGTGAACGTCCATCCCGCCAAGGCGGAGGTGCGCTTCCGCGACGCGGGCCTGGTGCGCGGGCTGATCGTGGGCGCGCTGAAGCATGCGCTCGCCGCCGCCGGCCATCGCGCGTCCACCACGGTCGCCGCGGCGGCGCTGGGCGCGCTGCGCGACGGCTCGGGGGGCGGATTGCCCCTGGGGCGGGTCGGCGGCGGGCCGGCCTACCGCTTCCCGAGCGGCGGCTACCGGCCTTCGGGGCATCTGTCTGCCGGGCTGGCGGAGCAGGCCGCCGCCTACCAGGCGCCGCTGGCCACCGCGCTGGACCTGCCGCCGGGCGCGCGCGAGACCGCGGCGGAAGGTCCGGCGATCGAGATCGACGCCATCGGCGACGACTACCCGCTGGGCGCCGCGCGGGCGCAGCTGCACGAGACCTATGTCGTGGCCCAGACGGCGGACGGCGTCGTCATCGTCGACCAGCATGCCGCGCATGAGCGGCTGGTCTACGAACGCATGAAGCAGGCGCTGGCGACGGACGGCGTGCCGCGCCAGGGGCTGCTGATCCCGGAGATCGTCGAGCTCGATGAAGGCGCGGTGCAGCGGCTGATCGCGCGCGCGGACGAGCTCGCGGAGCTCGGCCTGGTGATCGACGGCTTCGGCCCGGGCGCCGTCGCGGTGCGCGAGGTGCCGGCAATGCTCGGCCGGGTCGATGCCGCCGGGCTGGTGCGGGACCTCGCCGACGAATTGGCGGAGCTGGGCGAGGCCTTCAGCCTGAAGGAAAAGCTCGAAGCGGTCTGCGGCACGATCGCCTGCCACGGCTCGGTGCGCGCCGGCCGGCGGCTCAATCTCGACGAGATGAACGCGCTGCTGCGCGAGATGGAGGCGACGCCCCATTCCGGCCAGTGCAACCACGGCCGCCCGACCTATGTCGAGCTGAAGCTGGCGGACATCGAAAGGCTGTTCGGGCGCCGGTGATGCTCTTGATGGTCAAAACTTTCCCCTCCCCCCTTGCGGGGGAGGGTCAGGGTGGGGGGACTTTGGAACCGGGCAACGCGCCCATACCCCCCACCTAAATCCTCCCCCGCGAGGGGGGAGGACTTCACGAAATCTTACTCTCGCGCCCGAGGATCACCATTCGCGCCCGGCCGTAATGCCGATCGTCCAGCAGGGCGAAGCCCTCCGGTGCCTCGAACGCCTCGTCCCGGCTCATCTCGACGATGCAGAGCGCGCCCTCGGCGATCCAGCCGGCCCGCTGCAGCGCCAGCAGGGCCGGCGCCGCCAGCGCCTCGCCATAGGGCGGGTCGAGGAAGACGATGTCGCAGGCTTCACGGGCGGTCGGCGGCGCGAGGCAGTCGGCCCGGCGTACGGCCGCCATGCCGAGACCGCCCAGCGCGGCGAGGTTGCGCTCGACGGCGGCAAGCGCCGCCGGGTTGCTGTCGAGGAAGGTGGCGTGCGCCGCGCCGCGGCTGAGCGCCTCGATGCCGAGCGCGCCGCTGCCTGCAAACGCATCCAGCACGCGCGCGCCTGGGATCGGCGAGCCGCCGCCCGGCTTTTGCCGGCCGTGCTCCAGAATGTTGAAGACCGCCTCGCGCGCCCGGTCGCTGGTCGGGCGGACATCGCGGCCGGGCGGCGCGTCGAGCCGCCGGCCGCGCCAGCTACCGCCGATGACGCGCATCGCGGTCCGCCTTCGCCTGATGACGGGCGACGCTGCCGGTCTGGTCGTCGAGTACGCGTGCAGGCACCTCTTCGACGTGGCCGCGTTCGAGACTGCCGAGCTGGAAGGGACCATAGCTGATGCGGATGAGCCGGCTCACCGTCCAGCCGAGATGCTCGCAGACGCGCCGGATCTCGCGGTTCTTCCCTTCTTTCAAGGACATGGTCAGCCAGGAATTGCTGCCCCGCGTCGAGTCCAATGTGGCGAGAATGGGGCCATAGCGTATGCCGTCCACCGTCATACCTTTCGCCATCGCGGCCAGCGACTCCTCCGTAACAGCGCCATATACGCGTACGCGATAGCGGCGCACCCAGCCGGTCGTGGGAAGCTCGAGCCGGCGTTTCAGATCGCCGTCGTTGGTCAGCAGCAATAACCCTTCGGAGGTGAGATCGAGCCGCCCCACGGTCAGTACCCGCGGCATGCCCGGTGGCATCTTGTCGAAAACCGTCGGGCGGCCATGCGCGTCCGTGGTCGAAGTGACCACGCCATCCGGCTTGTGATAGCGCCAGAGCCGGGTCTTTTCGGCTGCCTGCAGCGGCTTGCCGTCGACCGTGATCCGCGCCCCGGCCGACACCGCGACGGCCGGGCTGGTCAGCACCTCGCCGTCGACCGCGACCCGGCCGGCCTCGATCCAGCGCTCCGCCTCGCGCCGCGAGCAGAGCCCCGCCCGCGCGATCACCTTGGCGATACGCTGGCCTTTATCCTCGGCGGTGTTCGGGGCCATGCCGGCTGCCATTTTGTCTGATAGGGCGACGCCTCGGTCGCGGATTGGCGGCGAAACTAGGCGATGCCGGTCGGCGATGCAAACCATCCGGGCGGCTTGACGGGCTCCGCCGCCGGCGGCAGGGTGCCGACATGGCGCAATCCAGCTATTCCTTCATGGCGCTCGCGCTGCGCGAGGCGGAGCACGCGGCGTTGCGGGGCGAGGTGCCGGTCGGCGCGGTCATCGTCGATCCGGCGGGCGGGGAAATTCTCGCCCGCGCAGGCAACCGCACGGAAGCGCTCAACGATCCGACCGCCCATGCCGAGATCCTGGCGATCCGCAAGGCGGCGGCCGCGGCCGGTACGCCGCGGCTCGAAGGCTGCGACCTCTATGTCACGCTGGAGCCCTGCGCCATGTGCGCGGCGGCGATCTCCTTCGCCCGCATTCGCCGGCTCTATTTCGGCGCCTACGACCCCAAAGGCGGCGGCGTCGAGCACGGCGCGCGCTTCTTCCAGCAGCCGACCTGCCACCATGCGCCGGAGGTCTATGGCGGGCTGGAGGAAAGCCGGGCGGCGGAGCTCCTCGTCAGGTTCTTCGAGAAGAAGCGATAGTGCCCTGCCGGCAGCGCGAATGCCGATGGCTTGGCGCATATGGACTCGCGGAACAAGTCCGCGAGTGACGTGTAATCTATTGATTTAACCTTAGAATCGTCATTGCCGGACTTGTTCCGGCAATCCACGGCCGCGTTTTGCCGAACGGCAGGCCGGCCGCTATTTCTCCCGCTCGACCGCGCGCCAGCCGATGTCGCGGCGGCAGAAGCCGCCGGGCCAGTCGATGCGGTCGACCGCGGCATAGGCGCGCCGCTGCGCGTCCTTCACGCTGTCGCCGAGCGCCGTCACGTTGAGCACGCGGCCGCCGGTCGCGATCAGCGCGCCGTCGGCGCGCCGCGCGGTGCCGGCGTGGAACACCTTCACCTTGTCGTCCTCCTCGGCCGCCTCGAGGCCACGGATCTCCGTCCCCTTCTCGTAGGCGCCCGGATAACCCTTCGAGGCCATCACGACCGAGAGCGCCACGTCCTCGTACCAGCGCAGGTCGAAGGTATCGAGCAGGCCGTCGCAAGCCGCGATCAGCGCCGGCAGCAGGTCCGATTTGAGGCGCAGCATCAGCACCTGGCATTCCGGGTCGCCGAAGCGGACGTTGAACTCGATCAGCTTCGGGCCCTGGGCCGTGATCATCAGCCCGGCATAGAGCACGCCGGTATAGGGCGTGCCTTCCGCCTTCATCGCGGCCACCGTACGCCGGATGATCGTCTCATCGATCTCGGCGGTAAGCGCGTCGGTCATCACCGGCGCCGGGCTGTAGGCGCCCATGCCGCCGGTATTGGGACCCTTGTCGCCGTCATACACCGCCTTGTGGTCCTGCGCGTTCGCCAGCATCAACGCCGAGGCGCCGTCGCAGAGCGCGAAGACGCTGACCTCCTCGCCGTCGAGGAACTCCTCGACCACGATCTCCACGCCGGCCTCGCCGAAGCGCCCGCCGGACAGCGCGTCCTCGGCCGCGGCCAGCGCTTCCTCGACCGTACGCGCCACCGTGACACCCTTGCCCGCGGCGAGCCCGTCCGCCTTGACGACGATCGGCGCGCCGCGCTCGCGAATATAGGCCTTGGCGGCGTCGAGATCGGTGAAGCGGCGATAGGCGCCGGTCGGGATGTCGTATTTTGCGCAAAGATCCTTGGTGAAGCCCTTCGAGCCTTCGAGCGCGGCGGCGGCGGCGGTGGGGCCGAACGTCTTGATCCCGGCTTCGGTGAGGCGGTCGACGAGGCCGGCAACCAGCGGCGCTTCCGGCCCGACGACGACGAGATCGATACGCTTGTCCTTGGCGAAGGCGACGAGGCCGTCGATGTCTTCCGCGGCAACGGCGACGCATTCCGCATCCGCCGCGATGCCGGCATTGCCGGGCGCGCAATAGAGCGCGTCACAGACGGGCGAGGCCGCGATCGCCCAGCACAGCGCGTGCTCTCTGCCACCGGAACCGACGACCAATACCTTCATGCGCACCCCGTCGAATTTTGGCTTAGCTTTTGCCCTTGTTTAGCATAGGGTAGGCAGCCGATGAGCGATATTTCACCTATAGCCGCCGGCAATCTTCCCGAATTTACGGTCTCCGAGCTGTCGCAGGCGCTCAAGCGCACGGTGGAGGAGAGCTATCCCTACGTGCGGGTCCGCGGCGAGATCTCGGGCTTCAAGCGCGCCGCCTCCGGCCATCTCTACCTGGCGCTCAAGGACGAATCGGCGGTGCTCGACGGGGTCTGCTGGCGTGGCGTCGCCGGGCGACTCGGGATCAAGCCCGAAGACGGCATGGAAGTCGTCTGCACCGGCAAGCTCACCACCTATCCCGGCCGCTCGAAGTACCAGATCGTCATCGAGGCGATGGAGCTGGCCGGCGAAGGCGCCCTGCTCAAGCTGCTGGAAGAGCGGCGCAAGAAGCTCGCCGCCGAGGGGCTGTTCGACGAAGCGCGCAAACGGCCGCTGCCCTTCCTGCCCGATGTGATCGGCGTCGTCACCTCGCCGACCGGCGCGGTGATCCGCGACATTTTGCACCGCCTCGCCGACCGCTTCCCACGCCATGTCCTGCTCTGGCCGGTGCTGGTGCAGGGCGAGGGCGCGGCGCGCCAGGTCGCCGACGCCATCGCGGGCTTCAACCGGATCGCGCCGGGCGGGCGTGTGCCCCGGCCCGATGTGCTGATCGTCGCACGCGGCGGCGGCAGCCTGGAGGATCTCTGGGCCTTCAACGAGGAGATCGTCGTGCGGGCGGCGGCCGCGTCGGATATCCCGCTGATCTCCGCCGTCGGGCACGAGACCGACACGACCCTGATCGACTTTGCGTCCGACCGGCGCGCGCCGACGCCGACCGCGGCGGCCGAGATGGCCGTTCCGGTGCGCGCGGACCTGCAGGCGATGGTGCTGGATAACGCGCGGCGGCTGGTCTCCGGCATGCAGCGGACCATGGAAGACCGGCGCGTGCGACTGGAAGGCCTCGCGCGCGGCCTGCCCGACCTCGACAGCCTGCTCGGCACCTGGAACCAGCGTCTCGACACGGCGGGCGAGCGGCTCGCCAATGCGGCGCGCGGCCTGCTGCGCGACCGGCATCAGCAGGTGCTGCGCTGGGCGGCGCAGATCAAGGCGCCCACGCAGATCGTCAAAGAGTCGGAACGGCAGCTGAAGCGGGAAGCGGAGGCTCTGCGGGGCGCGATGGGCCGCTATCTCAAGAGCAAGGACGAGCGGCTCACGGTCTTCGGCGAGCGGCTGTCGCCCGACCTGATCGCGCGGCCGATGCGCGACGCGGCCCAGCGCCTCACCGCGCTGGGCGACCTGCTGGAAAGCCTTTCCTTCCACCGCGTGCTCGAACGCGGCTATACCCTGGTGCGCGACGCGGCGGGCCGGCCTGTGGCCGCGGTGGCCGCGTTGGCGGCGGGCGACGCGATATCGATCGAATTCGCCGACGGCGCCGTCGGGGCGCAGGTTACCGGCGGCGCTGCGCCGGAACGAAAGCCCGCGGCCTCGCATGAGAAAAAGGAGCCGGCAAAGCGGGATGGCCGGCAGGGACGGTTGCTATGAGACTTCTATCGCTTGCCGGCTTGGCGGCAGTCACTTTTTCGGTCTGGGCGGCGGCCGCGGGCGCCGGCTCGCTCCGGCTGGACGGCCATAGCGAGCAGGGCGGCCTGATGGTCGGGCACACCGATCCCGGTACGGACGTGCTCTTCGACGGCCACAAGATCCGCGTGTCCGCGGCCGGCGACTTCCTCGTCGGCTTCACCCGCGACGCCGGGCCGACAGCGGTTCTCGAGCTGCGTTACAAGGATGGCAGCGTCCGCCAGGAGACGCTGACCGTGAAGCCGCGCAAATATAACATCCAGCGCATCGATGGGCTGCCGTCCAAGATGGTGACGCCGCCCAAGGCTGTGCTGGAACGGATCGCGCGCGAGAACCGGATGATCAAGCTGGTGCGCGAGCACGACACGGCGGCGCCATACTTCCTCAAGGGCTGGATCTGGCCGGCGCACGGGCGCATCAGCGGCGTCTACGGCAGCCAGCGCATCCTCAACGGCCAGCCGCGCCAGCCGCATTACGGCGTCGACATCGCCGCCCCGATCGGCACGCCCGTGATCGCGCCGTCCGACGGCGTCGTAGTGCTGGCGCAGAAGGACCTGTACTACACCGGCGGCACCGTCATCATCGATCACGGCTTCGGCCTGACCTCGGCCTTTCTCCACATGCAGAAGGTGCTGGTGAAGAAAGGCCAGCATATCCGCCAGGGCGAGAAGATCGGGGCGATCGGCAAGACCGGCCGGGCCAGCGGGCCGCACCTGGACTGGCGCATCAATCTGTTCGACGCGCGCATCGACCCGGCCCTGCTGGTGCCGCCGATGCATGCCGCCCGGTAGCGCCGGTCAATAAAAGCGCGACAGCAGCCGATCGACCGCCGCGTCGTCGCGCCAGCGCAGCGCGACCGGCAGGGTTTCGATCTTGCTTCTGAACGCCGGCGGGAGCCGCACCGCGTCCTTTTCCGTGGTCACGGGAACCGCATCGGCTTTCTGCGCCGCATCGGTCAGCGCCGCGATCTCGCTTTCGCCGTAGGCGTGATGGTCGGGGAAAGCGCGCTGTCCCACGATCCGGCACCCCATGCCTTGCAGGGTCGCGAAGAATTTTTCCGGCCGCGCGATGCCGGCGAAGGCGAGCACCTTGCGCCCGGCGAGCGCGGCCGATAGCGGTGCGAGGATGGCGCGCAGCATCGGCAGCGCCGGCGGCAGCAGCGCTTCGACGCCGCACGGATCCGGCCCGATCAGCACGACGGCGTCGGCGCGCCCAAGCCCGTCGGTGAGCGGCTCGCGCAGCGGCCCCGCCGGGATGACGCGCCCGTTGCCGAAGCCGTATCCGCCGTCGACGACGATCAGCGACAAATCCTTTTTCAGCGTGGGGTTCTGGAAGCCGTCATCCATGACGACGACCCGGGCGCCGGCTTCGACGGCGGCCGCTGCGCCGGCCGCCCGGTCGCGCGCGATCCAGGCCGGCGCGGTCCGCGCGAGCAGCAGCGGCTCATCGCCGACCTCGGCGGCCGTGTGGCGGTCCGGATCGACGCGAAGCGGGCCGCGCTCGCGTCCGCCATAGCCGCGGCTGAGGAAATGCACCGCCGCGCCATGGGCATGCAGCCGCTCGCCGAGGGCGATGGCCACGGGCGTCTTGCCGGCGCCGCCGGCAACCAGGTTACCGACGCAGATTACCGGCGCCGCCACCGCCTGCGGCGTGGCCATCCGCCGGCGCAGCCGGCCGCCGATGGTGAAACAGAAAGATGCGGGCGCGAGCAGGGCCGGCAACAGGCCGCCCTTTTGCCAGAAGCCGGGCGCCCTCATCGCCGGTACCGGTCCGTCAGCCGGTCGAGATGCGGACCCAAGCGCGCGATCACCCGGTCGACGACGTCGCGATTGGCGTCGGCTACGGCCTTTGCCGCGCGCGCCAGCGCCAGCCGAGCGCCGTCATCCTCGAGCAGGCGCCCGATCTGGGCTTCGAGGTCCGCGGCGTCGCCGCAGGAAATGGCTGCCCGCGCCCGGCCCAGCTCCTGGACGACCGCGCGGAAGTCCGCCATGCCGGGCCCATAGAGTACGGCGCAGTTGAGCTGAGCGGCTTCGAGCGGGTTGTGACCTTCCTCGTGGCCGAAGCTGTTGCCGATCACGGCAAGCTCGGCGAGGCGGTAAAACAGCCCGAGCTCGCCCATGGTGTCGGCGAGGTAGATGTCGGCGTCCTTCCCGGGCATTTCGCCCAGCGAACGGCGCACGATCGCAAGGCCCTGCGCGGCGAGATCGCGGGCGATATCCGCCGCACGGACGGGGTGACGGGGCACGATGACGGTGAGCAGGTCCGGATGGCCGCGGCGCAGCCGAGCGTGGATCGCGCCCGCCATTCGCTCTTCACCCTCATGCGTGCTGGCGAACAGCAGGACGCTGCGGCCGCGCAGCGCGAGCTCGAGCGCCGCCATGGCCGATGCGTCGGCTGGCAGCGGGTCGGCGGAATATTTCAAGTTGCCGAGGCAGTCGACCGTGCGCGCGCCGAGCCTGCGCAGGCGGTCAGCCTGCTCGTCGCTCTGCGCCAGGCAGAAGTCGAAGCAGTCGAGCAAGGATCGGGCGACGGGGGCGACGCGCCGCCACTTTTCATACGAGCGCATGGACATGCTGGCGTTGAGCAACACGATCGGCACGCCGCGCCGTTTGAGGCCGGTGAGCATGTTGGGCCACAGCTCGGACTCGATCCAGAGCGCGAGATCCGGCCGCCAATGGTCGAGGAAGTCGCCGACCCACGCCGGAAAGTCGATCGGCACGAACTGGTGAAAGCTGCCCTTGGGAAGGCGGCTCGCAAGCAGCCGCGCCGAGGTCACGGTGCCGGTGGTGACGAGGACGCTTGGCCCTGCGGGCGACGCCAACAGCCGCCGGATCAGCGAGAGCGCGGACTGCGCTTCCCCGACGCTGGCGGCGTGCAGCCAGACGAGCGGCCCTTCCGGACGGGGACGGGACGGGACGCCGCGTCGCTCGGCGACGCGGTCCGGGTCCTCCTTCCCCTCGGCGATCCGGCGGCGGATCAGGTCATTCAGGAACGGCCGCGCGAGCCGCGTCGCCGCCCGGTATAGGGCGAGCGCCGTCATTGCGCTGCCGCCGCGTTCGGGGCGGCGCGTGGCGGCGCGGGATCGATCCGTGGATGGCCGAGCGCGGCATCCGCCCGGCCCGTGATCTCGTTCAGGCTTTCTTCGAGCGCGAGCCGGGCGGCTTCGACCGCCGCGTCATCCGCGTCGCGCGCCACCGTGATCGGCTCTCCCCACAGATAGAGGCCGCGCCCGAACGGATATGGCAGCATGAAGCGGTCCCAGGTCTCGAAAACGCGGCAGGGGCGCGCGGAAAAGGCCAGCGGGAAGATCGGCGCGCCGCTGAGGCGGGCGAGCTGGACGACGCCGGGGCTGATACGCATGCGCGGCCCGCGCGGCCCGTCCGGAGTCAGCCCCACGATGCGGCCCTCGCGCATCAGCCGGTGCATCCGGCGCAGCGCTTCCGTGCCGCCGCGCTGCGTCGAACCCGTGACGGTCTTCATGTTGAAATGCGCGAGCGTGCGCCCGATCAGCCGTCCATCGCGATGCGCCGAGACGAGGATATGCACCTTGTCGCTGTGGCGCCAGCCATAGGGGACCATGAGCACGCGGCCGTGCCAGGTGGCGAGAATCAGCGGCAAACCCTGGTCGAACAGCCGATCCGCCGCCTCTTTGCCCTCGACCCGCCAGCGTCCGGTGTGCCACACCAGCCTGATGTACTGCGCCGTGATCCAGCACAGCGCGGCCTGGACGATACCGAGGGATGCCGTTCGCCGCAGTGCCCGCAACGGTCAACCACGTGCGGCGAGAGACGTCGGGGCGGACGCATCGCCCAGCGTCAGATTGTCTTCGAATTGCATCCGGCAGAGCCGTGCGTAAACGCCGTCGCGGCTGAGCAGCTGATGATGTGTGCCGCTGTCCGCCACGCGCCCGTTTTCGAGAACATAGATGAGGTCCGCGTTGACGACGGTCGAGAGACGGTGCGCGATGACCACGGTCGTGCGGCCTTTCATCAGCCGGGTGAGCGCGGTCTGCACCTGCCGCTCCGCCTCGGAATCGAGGGCGGAGGTCGCCTCGTCGAGCAGCAGGATCGGTGCGTTGCGCAGCATGGCGCGCGCGATGGCGATGCGCTGGCGCTGGCCGCCGGAAAGCCGCAGGCCGCGCTCGGCGACGATCGTGTCGTAGCCCTGCGGCAGCTGCATGATGAAATCATGCGCGGCTGCATCCTTGGCGGCTTCGATCACGGCCGCTTCGTCCGCGTCCGGCCTGCCATAAAGGATGTTCGCCCTGACGGTGTCGTTGAACAGGGTGACTTCCTGGCTGACCAGCGCCATCGACTTGCGCAAGGAGGCGAGCGTGACGGCGCGGATGTCCTGCCCGTCGATTTCGACGGCGCCCTGCTGAACGTCGAAGAAGCGCAGAATGAGGTTGAGGATCGTCGATTTGCCCGCGCCCGACGGGCCGACCAGCGCCACCGTCTTGCCCGGCGGCGCTTCGATCGTGACGCCATGGAGCGCGAGGTTCTCTTCATCGTAAGAGAAATGCACGTCCCGCAGCGTCACGCGGCCTTCGTGGACGACGAGAGACTTGGCGTCCGGGGCTTCGGCCACGGCGGGCTTGTAGTCGAGCATCGTGAAGATGCGCTCGCTGGCGGCGAGGCCGTGCTGCAGGCTGGCATTCAGGTTGGCGAGGCTGCGCAGCGGGTTGTAGGCCGCGCCCATGGCGACGAAGAAGGTCATGAACTGCCCGACCGTCGTGTCGCCATGGATGATCAGGTAGCCGCCCCAGCCGAGGATCAGTGCGATGACGACGCCGGCGAGCAATTCCATGACGGGATAGGAGCGCGACCGCGTGCTGCCTTCGCGAAAATGGAGGTTATAGACGCTTTCGAAGATGTCCGACGCGCGCTTGCGCTCGTAATCCTCCATGCCATACGCCTTGACCTGGCGGAATCCTTTGAAGACCTCGTCGAGGAAGCTGGTGAAGTCGCCGAGCGACACCTGGGTCCGCTGCGACAGGCGGCGGACGCGGCGGCCGATATACATGATCGGAAAAATGCTGATCGGAAAGATCACGAGCGCGACCAGCGCCATCTTCCAATGGGTCTCGATCATCACCCCGGTCAGCACGATGATCGAGAACAGATCGCGGCCGAAGCCGGTGAAGGTCTTGACCGTTGCCTCGCGCGTGAAGTTGACGTCGTTCCCGAAGCGCGACAGCAGCTTGCCGGTGGCGTCGCCGTGTATGAATTTGAGATCCGCGTCGATCAGCCGGTCGAACATCTGGTTCTGCAGCATGACGCAGAGGCGCAGGCCGGTCTTCTGCATCAGGACGGCCTGGCCAAAGCTGGCGAAGCCTTTGATGACCGATACCCCGAGGAAGACAAGCGGCAGGATCCAGAGCAGGGTCGTATCGCCCTGGGTGAAGACCTTGTCCAGGGCCGGCTCGATCAGCTTGGCCTGGGTCCCGGTCGCCAGCGCAACCACGATCATCAGGGCGACAGCGAACACGATGTTCTTGAGGTGATGGCGAAGATAGTCCCGCGCCAAACGCCTGATCAGCGTCCAGGCAGGCGTCTGGAATTCATGCTTCTTGAATTTTCGCCCCACGTCCGGCTCCTGGCTGGGTTGGGGCGGAGGTATAGCACGGCGATGCAGCGCAATAAAACGCTGTAATACGCCGAAAAGCCGGGATTGGAGCCTGGCTAGCGGGCGAACTGATCGCCGCGGGTGTCGCGTTGCTGGCTCAGACAGGATTCATAGAGCTGCCGGTAGTAGCGCTCGGCGTCCATGCGCGCGAATTCATTGAGCACGCCGCCGTCACCGCCCTGAAAATTGCTCGAGATGGATTCCTGATCCCGATCCAACTGACGGCCGGCCATGTTGTCGGCGTATTCGCGGCAGCTGCTGACATGCGGCGGCGGCACGGTATCGGCGACGCTCGGCTCCTTCGCCGGCGCCGGCAATCGGCTGCGTTTCTGGTAGGCGCAACCGGTTATCGCCACGGCGAGCAGGACGACGGCGAGCCAACGGATGGATGGGCGAATGGGAGATTTCAACGCGTTTGAGCCTGTTCGATTTGACGGTAACGAGATGTGAGAAATCTGGTTGCTGTATTGCTCTACGGCAAGCGGCATTTGTCCGGCAAAAATACGAATATTTCGAGTATTCGGATCGTTTTTCGATTTTGTGCCGTAATTCCTTACTTAACCTTTTAATAATCCGCGTGATTTATGTATAGTTGCGCTCGCGCGACAGGGAGGAGGATTCTGGATGCCGCTGGGCACCAGGGTCCTTTTTTGTTGGAAAGGGATTGGCCGGATGAAAAAAGTCCTGTGCCTCGCCATGATCGCGTGTCTCGTCTCCGGCTGCGCGCTCACGGACAGAAAGAACAAGCTCGCCGTCGCCGCGGTCACCGGCGGCCTGGCCGGCGCTTATGTCGGCTTCGCCGCGCTCGGGCCCGGCACGGCCGGATTGTTTGGCGCCATGACGATCGGCGCCGCGGGCGCAGGGGCGGCCTATCTGCTGACCGACGAGATGCTCTTGCGGGAGCAGGAGTCGCTGCACCGGGCGACCTACGATACCCTCCAGAACGGCCCGGAGGGCCAGCCGAGGACATGGCTGAGCCCGGACTCGGACACCAGCGCCAGCATCACGCCGATGCGGACGTTCCGCGACAAGTCGGGCCGGCTTTGCCGGGACTTCGTCATCGTCTTCGATATCGGCAAGACCCGGGAGTCGGTGATGCGGACGGCCTGCAAGGGCTATGACGGGTCCTGGCAGACGACCTGAGGCGGGCTAAGTCCTGCCGCCGCGAGGGCCGGTCCCGTATCCCGCAACAAAGAGGGCGGGCCTCGTATCCCACAAAAAAGAGGGGCCGCGCCCATAGGCACGGCCCAAGTCTAGGGAGGAAACGCCCAAGAAGTGCGGCAAGGTATCGCTACCTTGCAACGCAACACGAGCTTGGACGACTCATGTTGCAATGCAAAATATTGCAAATACGTTCGGTAATTGCAAGCCCGGTAAAGCAATTTTCCAGGCAATTTTGTCGCACCCTGATCAGGCGGACGGTTTGTGTTGCTGCGCTGCAACATTAACCTATGTGGCAAACTGCCGGAATCGGCGGTTTCTCGGGCTTCCCGCCCTGCGCCGGCCGTCATAGCCTTGACTGAAATGGAATGCCGGTTTCTCGGGTCCGAGAACGGCGAAGACGGCACTACATGCCTAATTTGGGGGAGGATTGCAACAGAAACGACGCAATTAATCCGTCGGCGGCCGGCATGGCCGGAGATTACGGGGTCGACTTGAGGTCCGGCGCATATCAATATTCGTCAATATTCTTGTCCGATGAATCCGGGGCCGGATCGCGCGCTGGCCGTTAAAGGCCGGGACAACGCCGTCTCCCAACCGTCGCCCGCCGATGATCCCGGCCGCCAGCCACGAGGTAAACCATGGAAAATCTGCGAGTCGACGGTCAACGGCTGTGGCACAGCCTGATGGAGATGGCGAAGATCGGCGCCACCGAGAAGGGCGGTGTCTGCCGGCTCGCGCTGACCGATCTCGACAAGCGGTCGCGTGATCTGTTCATCGGCTGGTGCGAGCAGGCCGGCTGCCAGGTATCCGTCGACCCGGTCGGCAATATCTTCGCCCGCCGGCCGGGCCGCGATAACGGCCTGCCGCCGGTCGTGACCGGCAGCCATCTCGACAGCCAGCCGACCGGCGGCAAGTTCGACGGCGCCTACGGCGTCCTGGCGGGGCTCGAGGTTCTACGCACGCTGAACGACGGCGCGGTCGAGACCGAGGCGCCGGTCGAGGTGGTGGTGTGGACCAACGAGGAAGGCTCGCGCTTCGCGCCGGCGATGATGGGCTCGGGCGTATACGCCGGCTTGTTCCGTTTGGAGGACGTCTACGCGAACGCGGATAGCGACGGCAAGACCTTCGGCGCGGAGCTGGACCGCATCGGCTATAAGGGTAAGCCGCGCGGCGAGCCGTCGGTCGGCGCCTATTTCGAGGCGCATATCGAGCAAGGGCCGATCCTGGAAACGGAGGAGCGGACGATCGGCATCGTCACCGGCGCCCAGGGCCAACGCTGGTACGAGATCACGCTGACGGGGATGGAGGCGCATGCGGGGCCGACGCCGATGGCGCGGCGGCGTGACGCGCTGGTCGGGGCGGCCGAGGTCGTGCGGGCGGTCAACCGGATCGGCCATGAATTCCAGCCCGATGCCTGCGCCACCGTCGGCATGATGCAGGTCCATCCGAACAGCCGGAACGTCATCCCGGGCCGGGTCTTCCTCACGGTGGATTTCCGCCATCCGATCGACGAAAGGCTCGCGGCGATGGATGCCGCGCTCCGGCGGGAAGCGGCGGCAATCGCGGAAAGATGCAGGCTCGACCTCGACCTGAAGCAGATCCTCGATTTCCAGGCCACCCCCTTCGACCCGGGCTGCGTCGCCGCGGTGCGGGCGGGCGCCGAGCGCTTCGGCTACAGCCACCGCGACATTATCAGCGGCGCCGGGCATGACGCCGTCTATGTCGCGAAGATCGCGCCGGCAGGGATGATCTTCGTACCCTGCGAGGGCGGCATCAGCCATAACGAGATCGAGAATGCGACGCTGGACGACCTCGCGGCCGGCTGCCAGGTGCTGCTGCATGCCGTGCTTGATAAGGCGGGCGCACGCTAGCGCGTGCGCGCCTTTAGCGCGGCTGCCGGTAGAGCGTGTGGGTGCTCCACAGCGCAAGGCAGAAAAGCGTGATGGCGCCCCCTTGGTGCGCCACGCCGAGCGCGACCGGCACATGCATCATCAGCGTCGAGATGCCGAGCGAGATCTGCAGGATGACCATCCCGAATAGAAGGTCGACCGGCCGCCGCACCGCGACGGGCAGGCCGCTGCGCCGGGCCGCGAGCCACAGGCCGAAGGTGGCGAGCGCGATCGTGTAGGCCAGCATGCGGTGATCGAACTGTACCGCGGCGGCATTGTCGAACAGATTCAGCCACCAAGGGCTCATCGCGCCGTATTCCGGCGGCAGGAAGACGCCGTTCATCAGCGGCCAGTCATTGTAGACGAAGCCGGCGTCGAGCCCGGCGACGAGCGCGCCCGAGAATATCATCAGGAAAATCAAGGCGAGCAGGCCGGCCGCCATGCGCCGCAGCCCGGACGGCGGCGCTATGGCCGCGCGCGGCGCGGGCAGCAGGTCGAGAGCGGTCCACAGGATCGCGGCCAGGATCAGCACGGCGATCACCAGATGGGTGGCGAGCCGGTACTGGCTGACGTCGACGCGGTCGACCAGCCCGCTCTTCACCATCCACCAGCCGATGCCGCCCTGCAGGCCGCCGAGCAGGAATATCCCTGAGAGACGCAGCCCGAGAGCGCCGCCGATCTGCCGTCGCACGAGGAACCAGATCAGCGGCAGGCCGAAAGCGACGCCGATCAGCCGCCCGAGGAGACGGTGGAGATATTCCCACCAGAAAATCGTCCGGAAATCGGCCAGCGTCATGCCGCTGTTGACGAGGTGGTATTGCGACGAATTGCGGTAGAGATCGAAGATTCGGTGCCATTCGGCTTCCGAAAGCGGCGGCAGCGCGCCGATCAGCGGGTTCCATTCGGCGATCGAAAGGCCGGATTGGGTCAGCCGCGTGATCGCCCCGACCAGCATCATCAGCACGACCATGCCGGCGCAGACGAACAGCCAGACGACGACGGCGCGGCCGCCGTGCGCGGTCCGGTCGGGCGCGCCAACGCGCCGGCAGGACGATTGTTGGTCAGCTCGGCCATGGCGGCACTATCGGCGCTGCGGCGGCCGCTTGCCAGCGGGCAATTCGCCGCAACGGGGGGCTTGGGGCAAAACGGAAACCGCCGCCCGGCGGGCGGCGGTCACGCGATGTTCTCTCGGCCCGGCCGTCAGAGGCCCACGCGCCAGGTATGGCCGCTGTGCAGCAGCTCGTTCATCGGCAAGGCCTTCTTCTTCGCCTTGGCGGCCGCGACCTGATCGTAGACGGCCGAGGTGTATTCCGGCCCGTCCTCGCAATAGAGCACGCCCAAGGCGACGGGGAAGGCCGGCGGCTGCATCTGCGCCAGCAGGGTGGCGAGCACCTTGTTCTTCTCGTCGTGGACCAGGATGTCGTCCATGCTCACCCCATTCTCGCCCGGCTTCACGACCTCGAGCTTGAGCGTGCGGGTATTGAGGCGGATGCCCTTGGCGTTGTCCTTGCCGAACAGCACGGGCTTGCCGTGCTCGACATGAACCTGGGTATCGGCAGCGATGCTGCGGTCGGTGAAATGCTCGAAGACGCCGTCGTTGTACACGATGCAGTTCTGGAAGATCTCGACGAAGGATGCGCCTTTGTGGGCGTGCGCGCGCTTCAGGACTTCCGGCAGGTGCTTCAGGAGCGTGTCGACCGAGCGCGCGACGAAGCGCGCGCCGCAGCCGAGCGCGAATTCCGTCGCGGATACCGGATTGTCGATCGAGCCCAGCGGTGTTGACGGCGACTTCGTGCCGACGTGTGAGGTCGGCGAATACTGTCCCTTGGTCAGGCCATAGATCGCGTTGTTGAACAGCAGGACGTTGACGTCGACGTTGCGCCTGAGGACATGCAGCGTGTGATTGCCGCCGATCGAGAGGCAGTCGCCGTCGCCGGTCACGACCCAGATGTCGAGCTCCGGATTGGCGAGCTTGAGCCCGGTCGCGATCGCCGGCGCGCGGCCATGAATGGTGTGGAAGCCATAGGTCGCCATGTAATAGGGAAAACGCGCCGCGCAGCCGATGCCGGATACGAAGACCGTGCGCTCGAGCGGCGTGCCGATCTCCGCCAGCGCGCTACGCACGCCCTTGATGATGGCGTAATCGCCGCAACCGGGGCACCAGCGCACCTCCTGGTCGGACGTCAGATCCTTTGCCGTAAGCGCCACGGGGGCTTGCTGGACGGTCATGTCACTTCTCCAACTGTTCGTGGATCGCCGCTTCGATCGTGCTGATCTTGAAGGGCTTGCCGCTGATCTGATTGAGGCCTTCGGCCGGCACGAGGTATTCCGCCCGGAGAAGCGTCACCAGCTGCCCGTGGTTCATCTCGGGCACCAGGATCCGATCGAACTTGCGCAGCAGATCGCCGAGGTTGCGCGGCAGCGGCCACAGGTGGCGCAGATGGATATGCGACACGTCCTGCCCTTCGGCGCGCAGGTTGCGAGACCGCACGGGAGATCGGCCCGTAGGTCGAGCCCCAGCCAACGACCGCGAGCCGGCCGCCCTCGGTTCCGTCTTCGACGGTCTGCAGCGGGATATCCTTGGCGATGCCGTCGATCTTCGCCGGCCCGCACCTCGGTCATCTTCTGGTGATTGTCCGGATCATAGGAGATGTGGCCCAACTCGTAGGATTTCTCGATGCCGCCGATGCGATGCATCAGTTCGGGCGTCCCCGGCTTGACCCAGGGCCGCGCCAGGGTTTCGGGATTGCGCACGAAGGGATGGAATCCCTCCGGATCGGTCCGGAAGGTCACCGGGAAAGGCGCGTAGGCCTCCATATCCGGGATGCGCCACGGCTCCGCCGCGTTGACGATATAGCCGTCGGTCAGGACGATCACCGGCGTCATGTACTTGGTCGCGATGCGCACCGCCTCGATCCCGACCTCGAAGCAGTCGCAGGGCGAGCGGGCGGCCAGGACGGCGACCGGGCTGTCGGCATTGCGGCCGAAAATAGCCTGATACAGGTCGGATTGCTCGGTCTTGGTCGGCATGCCGGTCGACGGGCCCGCCGCGCTGGGCATTGACGATGATCAGCGGCAGCTCGGTCGAGATCGCGAGGCCGATCGCTTCGCCCTTGAGCGCGACGCCGGGACCGGAGCTCGACGTGATGCCGAGCGCGCCGCCGTAGGACGCGCCGATCGCGGAGCAGGCGGCCGCGATCTCGTCCTCGGCCTGGAAGGTGACGACGTCGTAGTGCTTGAGGTTCGCCAGCGCGTGCAGCAACGAGGAAGCGGGCGTAATCGGGTAGGAGCAGAAGACCGCCTTGACCCCGGCGAGCTGCGTTCCCGCGAGCAGGCCCCAGGCCATTGCGTCGGTGCCGGTGATGTTGCGGTAAATGCCCGGATCGAGCGGCGCGGGCGGGACGACATAGGCGCTGATCTCGCCCGGCATCTCGGCCGTCTCGGCGAAGGCGTGGCCGGCGTTCAGCGCGGCGATGTTGGCGTTGGCGATCTCCGGCCGATTGGCGAAACGGCGCTGCAGCCATTCGATCGTCGACTTGCGGCTGCGGCCGTAGAGCCAGTAGACCAGCCCCAGCGTCCAGAAATTCTTGCAGCGGAGCCCCTCCTTGGAGGTGAGGCCCATATCCTTGACCGCTTCCAGCGTCAGCTTCGAGATATCGATCTTCAGCGCGCGGTATTTCTTCAGCGTGCCGTCTTCCAGCGGGTTCGACGTGTAGCCCGCCTTTTCCAGGTTGCGCGCGCTGAACGTCCCGGTGTCGAGCACGACCAGGCCGCCCGGATAGATGTCGGGAAGGCTGACCTTGAGCGCCGCCGGATTGAACGCGACGAGCACGTCCGGCGCGTCGCCCGCGGTGGCGATCGATCGGGCGCCGAAATTGATCTGGAACGCCGAGACGCCGAAGGTCGTGCCGGCGGGCGCCCGGATTTCCGCGGGAAAGTCCGGGAATGTCGCCAGGTCGTTGCCGGCCAACGCGGTCGTGTCGGTAAACTGGCTGCCTGTGATCTGTACGCCGTCGCCCGAATCGCCGGCAAAACGGATGACGACGGATTCGATTTCGCGACGGTCGACGTGATGCGGTTGTTCCGCTGTGACAGCTGCCATTTTTGTTAAACCCTCCTTATGGGTCCTTGTGGCTCTCGTGCCCCGCGCCATCGCCCTCCCGGCAGCGGAACTCACGGACGACACGGGCCAGCGCCTCAATTTCGGCGGCTTGTGCAATAGCTTCCATGGAGGTCGCGCTAACGCCTAAGGCCAAGTCCGTCCGGGAAAAATCCGTCTGTCCCGTGCCCCGGTACTGGGCTATGCCGAAACCGCGATCCCCAATGCAACCGCTAAATTAGGCCTTTTCGATTGCTTGTCCAGTATCCGCTTGCGGGCTCCAATACAAGTTACCGGAGCAGCGCCAGCATCTCCTCGATGCTGGAAAACTTGCGTCTCGGTGCCCCGGACCGCGCATTGGCGATCTCCGCATCGTCGATCTTTTTCCAGTCCGCGTAGGAAATCCAGCGGACTCCCTTGTCCTTGAGCTGCGCTTCGAAGCGTGCCCGGCCGGGCTTGCCGCCTTGCGGGACGTCCTCGAGGATCTGTTCGGCGGCGAGATCGCCGTCATGCTTGTTCGTTCCGATCACCCCGGTCGGCCCGCGCTTGATCCATCCGACCGCATAGAAGCCGGCGCCGATTCGCCCGTTGTCATGGACCACGACGCCGCGTTTCTCGTCATAAGCCACGCCCGGGAAGGGCTCGCCGGCATAGCCGATCGCGGCGATGACGAGGCCGCAGGGGATCTCGAAGAATTCGCCCGTTCCCGCGGCGCGTCCGTTCTTGACGGTGGTGTGCTCCATCCGCACGGCCTCGACCTTGTCGCCGCCGAGCACCTCGACCGGGTTGGTGTAGAACAGGAAGTGCATGCGCTTCCTGCGGCCGGCGGGGTCGATCTTGGTGAACTCCCGCAGGGTTTCGAGGTTGCGCTCGCGCAGGCGGCGGTCGCGGTCGTCGAGGTCCTCCGGCACGCCGTCCTCGAGCTGCCTGGCGTCGACGATCGGGGCGCAATCCGCCAGCTCGCCCATCTCGCGCAGCTCGACATTGGTGAACTTGGCATCGCCCGGGCCGCGCCGCCCGCAGAGATAGATATCGGTGAGCGGCGAGCTATGAATGGCCTCGCGGCGTAATCGGCGAGATCGGTCGTGGCCATCTCCGCCGGCGTCTTGGCCAGGACGCGGGCGCAGTCGATCGCCACGTTGCCGTTGCCGACGACGACCACCGCCTTGACGTTCAAGTCGGGGGCGAGCTCCCGGAAATCCGGATGCCCGTTGTACCAGCCGACGAAGGAGGCGGCGCCGAAGACGCCGTTCTTGTCGTCGCCGGCGATGCCGAGCTCCCGGTCCAAGGGAGATCCGACCGCCAGCACCACCGCGTCGTACATCTGCCGCAGCTCGTCGATGGTCACGTCCCGGCCGACCTCGACATTGCCGTAAAAGCGTACGGCCTGCTGTTGCGCCGACTTGTCGTAGGCGCGCCAGACGTTCTTGGTCTTCTGATGATCGGGCGCGACGCCGCCCCGAATCAGCCCGAACGGCGTCGGCAGGCGCTCGATGATGTCGATCTGGCAATCCGGCGCCAGCTTCAGCAACGCCGCAACCGTGTAGAAACCGCTTGGCCCAGAGCCGACAATTGCCACGTTCAACGGCATTGCAGCCTTCCCTTCCCTTAAGTCTTGTTATGGCGGCTTTTATTATGCCGCACCGTAGAACAAACCTTGGGGGGAATCAAAACCGATGCCGTGCTATCGCGGGACAGGCGGATCTGACCGCAGCGCTTAGTGAATGTAACCCGCTTCAGTGAAACTTCGCACTTCGGCGGCTGCGATGAGTCGCTTTCCGGCCACCTTCACCGAATGGATTTTTCCGTCGATGTTGTGTTCCCAGAACATAAGGAAGTCCGTCAGCTTCGGATATCGGGGCGCGAGATCCATGAACTGCCAGACAAAGCTCTGGAGCAGATGCGGGTGGTCCGGCATGTGATAGAGGATCTCCGCCGTCGTCAGCCGGTACCCGGCGAGCTGGGTTGCGAGGTTACTCATTGGCAACTCCAAAGGTTGACGCGAACCTTCATGGAAGTTTGATCCAATCATCATCCGGCGGCAATACTAAAAAATCTTTTAAATCAATATCATAGCAGCCGTATTGGGAGAGTGCTAACAATCCGCGTCAGCGCGCGTCCCGGATGCGGCAGTAGCGGAATGCGGCCGGCCTTTATAAGATGGCGGCGCTTGCGGTCGCGAAATACGTAGCCGCAGGCGAGGGAGAGGCGCGGGAGGCCGGTGACATGGATCGAGATACGCCACCGCGGGCGACCGGCTACCTGTTATGGCAGGTCGTGAACCGCTGGCAGCGGCGCCAGAAGCGCGTCCTGGCGCCGTTCGGCTTGACGCCGGTGCAGTTCCTTCTGCTCGCCGGGCTGCATGATCTGGCCAAGGGCGGCGAATAGCCGGTTACCCAGGTAATCCTGGCGCGGCACTGCCGCACCGACCCGATGATGACGTCGCAGGTGCTTCGAGTGCTGGAGGGGCAGAAGCTGATCTCGCGGCGGGCGCATGACGGGGATGGCCGCGCGGTGGCGCTGGGCATTACCGAGCGCGGGCGGAAGATCGCGGCCGAGGCGGTGGAGGCGGTGGCCGATTCCGATGGCGCCTTCTTCGCGGCGCTCGGCGCGGATGTTCCGGCCTTCGGCGATGCCTTGGCGCTGCTCGCCGGCGAGAAGCCGCGGCGGCGGGTTCCGGCCGGGCGCGGCTAGGCCAGCTCGGGCACGGACCATCCAGCGGCGTTGCCCTATTGGCGTCCTGGCGACTTCCTGCGATAAGCTGAAAACCGTGCCGGATCGTCGAGGCCTTCGCGCGGCATGCCTGGTCCATTCAATTCCAACCCCGGAGGAAACGCATGACGCAATCGGCTGCCCAGCTCTTGGCGGCGACACTGGCAACACACGGTGTCGACGTTGCCTATTGCGTTCCGGGCGAGAGCTATCTCGCCGTGACCGACGCGCTGATCGAGCATCCGGACATCCGTTTGATCGTCTGCCGGCATGAAGGCGGCGCCGGCTTCATGGCGCTCGCGGACGCGCGTATCCGCGGCAAGGCCGGGGTATGCTTCATCAGCCGCGGACCGGGCGCCACGAACGTCTCGATCGCGATCCACAGCGCCTTTCATGACGCCATCCCGGCGGTCTTCTTCGTCGGCCAGGTCGAGCGTTTCGAGAAGGGCCGGCTGGCGCTGCAGGAGATGAACTACACGAAAACCTTTTCCGACACGACCAAGGCGGTGTTCGAGGTCGATACCCCGGAGATGATCGCCGAGATCGCAGCGCGCGCCTTCCATCTCGCCACCTCCGGCACGCCGGGCCCGGTCGTGGTCGCGCTGCCTGAGGACATGCTGGACGAGCCGGTCAAGGCGCCGGTGCTGAACCCGGTGAAACGGGCGCGGATGGCGCCGGACGCAAGCGATGTCGACCGGGTGGCGGCGATGCTGGCCAAGGCCGAGCGGCCGCTGGTGGTCGCGGGCGGGCTCGTGCATTCGCCGAAGGCGCGCGCGGCGCTCAAGACCTTTGCCGAGACCTTCAAGCTGCCGGTCGTCGCCGAGCCATCGCCGTGCCGACGTGTTCGACAGCTACCACGCCAATTACGGCGGCTATCTCGGCAACCGCGCGCCGAAGCCGCAGATGGACATGATGAGGAAATCCGATCTGCTGCTCGTGGTCGGCGAGCGGATGGGGCCGTCGGTCAGCCAGGGCTTCAGCTTCCCCACCGCGCCGGTGCCGCAGCTGCCGATGGTCCATGTCTGGCCGGACCCCCTGGAGGTCGGCCGGGTCTGGCATCCGGAAGTCGGCATCGCGGCGGAGCCCGAGCTGTTCCTGGAGGCCATGCTGGCGCGCGGTCCCGGCAAGATGCCGGCCGGCCGTGAAGAGTGGATCGGCGGGCTGCACAAGATCCACCGCTCGCTCACGACCTGGGAGCCGGTCTCGTCGAATGACGGCGTCGTCTTCGGCGCGGTCGTCGCGGCGATCAACGAGCGCATGGCCGAGGACGCGGTCGTCACCTCGGACGCGGGGAACTTCAGCAGCTTCCTGCACCGCTATCTCTATTTCCGCCAGAGCAACAATTTCGTCGGCTATGCCACCGGCGGCATGGGCGGGGGCGTGCCGTCTGGCGTCGCCGCCGGCATCTGCTCGCCGGGACGCCAGATCGTCACCTTCGTCGGCGACGGCGGCTTCCTGATGACCGGCAACGAGCTGGCGACCGCCGTCCAATACGGCGTGCCGATCAAGATCTTCATCGCCAACAACAACGCCTACGGCACGATCCGCATGCATCAGGAAGGCCGCTATCCGGGCCGCGTCACCTCGACCGACCTCAAGAACCCGGACTTCGCCAAGCTGGGCGAGGCGTTTGGCGCGCGCGGCTTCAAGATCGACAGCGATGCGGATGTCGCGCCGGTGGTCCAGGAGGCGCTGTCCTGCGACGGCCCCGCCGTCATCGACGTGCGCACCAGCCTGAACCACCTCAGCGCCTACCGCCGCCTGCAGGACATGCCGGCGTATAGCGGGTAGAGCTTTCGACCCCTGACCCAAACCCTCTCCCCACAAGGGGAGGAGAGGGCAGGGTGAGGCGGGGGAAGTCCTTCCGGCATGATATCGGCGTCGTGCGTCGACACCTCACCTGCCTCGCTGCGCTCGCCACCCTCTTCCCCGTCCGGCGGAGAGGGCTGAACGGCGCGTCACCCCAGATGCAGCTTCATCCCCAGATGGCTCGCCGTGAAGCCGAGGGATTCATAGAAGCGGTGTGCGTCGGGGCGGGTCTTGTCGGCGGTGAGCTGCACCATATGGCAGCCGTGCCGGCGGGCTTCCGCGATCGCCCATTCGAAGAGGCGCCGGCCGACCTGCTTGCCGCGGTAGGCGTCGTCGACGCGCACGCCTTCGATCTGCGCCCGGATGCCGCCCTGGTAGGTCAGGTTGGGGATGAAGGTGAGTTGCAGCGTGCCGATCACGGCGCCGTCATGCTCGACGACGATGATGCGGTTGTTGGGGTCGCGCTCGATGGCGTCGAAGGCGCGGGTGTAGCAATCGGGAAGCGGGTCGGCGAAACGCTCCCGCTTTCGGCCGAGCGGGTCCTTCGCGAGCAGGCCGATGACGGCCGGAAGGTCCGCGTGGGTGGCGTCGCGGAAGACCAGCCCGTCCTCGCCCGCGGCCGCCATGGCTACGCCGCCGCGTAGCGGATGGTTACCGCCTTTTCCAGGGCATCGGCGACGACGGCATCGACTTCCAGCCGCTCGCGGATGATCTGGAGAATGCGCAGCTCGCCCGGCGAAAGCTTGTGGTCGGCGGCCGCGACCTCCAGCGCCAGGGCGTAGGCGGTTTCCCGAAGGTTCTTCGTCAGGCTGTTGGCGACGCCATCGAGCGCGTCGTTCAGGCCGTTCTCGCCCGCCAGCGTCTCGGCGCAGGACTCGGCGGTCTCCGTCAAGCGGCTTACGTCGTAATCGGCAAAGAGGGGGAGGTGCTTCACGATCGCGCCGATCGAGGACAGCTCCACGCTCTTCATGTCGCGGTCGGCCGCGGCGACCATGATCATGATGTAGATGAGGGCGGCGTGCTTGTTGAGCATGGCGTCTTTATCTCTCCGTTTCTTCTCGGCCGGCCGGACCGGCCGTCGGGGCGCGACTTTGGCGGCGGTGTGCGCGAACTGCAAGCCCCTGATGCTAATTCGACCGCGCGACGCCGGTTTCGGCGGGCCGGGCGAGGAATTCGCGGCAGGCCGCGACCGTGTCCGCCAAGCCCTGGCGCTGGATCTCGACGCCCTCGGGGAAGGCGCCGCCGAGCCGGGACGGCATCATCGGGTCGAGCAGGATGAACACGCCGCGGTCGTCGGCCCGGCGCACCAGGCGGCCATAGGCTTGCTTGATGCGCAGCCGCGTCAGCATGTCGTCATAGGCTCGGCCGCCGAAGGCCTGGCGCCGGGCGCGATGCAGGATGGTCGGGCGCGGCCAGGGCACGCGGTCGAAGACGATCAGGCGCAGGCTGTCGCCCGGCACGTCGACGCCGTCGCGCACCGCGTCCGTGCCGAGCAGGCAGGAATCCTGCTCGGCGCGGAAGATATCGACCAGCGTCGGCAGGTTCACCCGGTCGACATGCTGGGCATAGAGCTGCAGCCCGGCCTCGTCGAGCGCGCCGGCGATACGGTCGTACACGCCGCGCAGCCGGCTGATCGCGGTGAACAGGCCGAGCGCGCCGCCGCCGGCGGCGAGGAACAGCTCGCGATAGGCCGCGGCGACCTGCGCCAGGTCGTCCTTGCGCACGTCGTTGACGACGAAGACGCGGGTCAGCCGGTCATAGGCAAAGGGCGAGGGCACGGCGGCGCGGACCGCGGACGGCAGATGGCAGGCGCCGGTGCGCGCTTCCGCCGCTTTCCAGTCGGCCTCGGCATCGCCGGTGCCGTCGCGCAGCGTCGCCGAGGTGACGAGCACGCCATGCGCCGGTGCCGCGACCACGCCGGCGAACGGCACCGTCGGATCGATCCAGTGGCGGTGCATGCCGATATCGATGTCGCGCCCGTCGAACCGGTCGACGGTAAACCAGTCGATGAACTCTTCGGGCCGGCCGACGGCGAGCGACGCCAGCATATGGCGCCACGCCCGCAAGACCTGCTCGGCGCGGAACTGCAGCGAGCGGCAGACCGACTCGATCCGCATGCGCATGGCGGTGTCGAGGTCGTCGGCCTCCTGATCGAGCCGGCGGATCAGGTTGCTGCGCAGCCGGCCGATTTCCTGCTCCAGCGTGTGCAGCGCGCCTTCGAGCCTGGCCGCCGCGTCGAGCAGCGCGGGCGCCGGTTCGTTCGTGTCGGCCTCGATGTCGTAGGGTCCGCGTGCGTCCGCGGTGCGGGCATAGGTGTGGGTGCGGACGGCGGTGAGGAATGCCTCGGCCGGGCCGGCCGGGCGGCCGTCGGCGCAGCGCTGATGCCAGCCCGCGTCGGGCAGGGCGGATGCCGCGCCGATGATCTTGTCGAGCGCGTCGGCGGCGTCCGTGCTGTCGCCCAACAGGTCCTCGACCCGGAGCTTGAGGCCGCGTCCGCGCCGCCGGCCGCGCCCTTCCGCGCCGCGGATCCAGCGCCTGAGCTCGCTCGCCTCGTTGCCCGTGAAATGCGCGGAGAAGGCGGAGTCCGCGGCATCGAACAGGTGATGGCCTTCGTCGAACACGAAGCGCGTCGGGCCGCCGCCTTCCTCCATCAGCCCGCGCGCCATCTGCGTCATCACCAGCGCATGGTTGGCGACCACGATCTCCGCACGGCGGGCCTTCCGGATGTTCTTCTCGATGAAGCAGCGCTTGAAATGCTCGCAGGCGGAATAGATGCATTCGCCGCGATGGTCGCTGAGCGCGATCGTGCGTCCGCCGCCGAGCAGGTCGACGAGCCAGGCCGGGAAGTCGCCGCCGGTCAGGCTGCCGTCGCGCGACCGCGCCGCCCAGCGCGCCATCAGGCCGAGCGCGATGGCGTCCCGGCGGCGCACGGCCGACGCCGCGCGCGGCTTCTTCCATGTTCAGGAGGCAGAGATAGTTCTCCCGGCCCTTGCGCACGACGACGCGGTTGGCCTTGGTCGCCGGCTCCGGGAACAGCCGGTCGAGCTCCTGGTCGATCTGGTGCTGCAGGTTGCGGGTGTAGGTGGAGACCCAGACCGGCGCGCCGTTCTTCTCCGCCCAGACGCTGGCGGGCGCGAGGTAGCCGAGCGTCTTGCCGACGCCGGTGCCGGCTTCCGCCAGCACGAAGCGCGGCTCGCCCACCGCATCGCGCGGCAGGAAGGCCTCGGTCGCGGCGGAGGCATAGTCCGCCTGGCTCGGCCGCTGTTCGGAGGCAGGGCCGAGCAGGGCCGCCAGCCGGTGCCGCGCCTCGGCGGGGCTCACCGTTTCGCTGCCGGGTGGCGGAGGCGGGGCGTGCTCGCTCCATTCCGGCGATGTCGCGCCAGACGTCGAGGCCGGTCGTGGGCGCGCGCATGCGGTCGTCCGGGACCGTGCCGAGCACGTCGAGCACCGCCTCGCCCCAGGCCCAGCCGCCGCCGGCCATCGCCTGCGCGGTCAGCCGCGCGCCGCGCGCCGCCGCGTCCTCCTTCAGCTCGGTCAGCAGCCGCGTCGCCACGCGCCTGAGCGCACTCGCCGCGTCGGCCAGGCTCTCCGGCGGATCGAGGTCGAGCGCGTCGGCCAGTCCGCGCGGCGTCGGCACGCAGAAGGTTGCCGGGCGCACGAAAGCGAACAGCTCGAGCAGGTCGAGCGCGGGGAAGGGATCGATGCCGAGCCTGCGTGCCGCCGCCGGCGCATGGCAGAGCAGCGGCTGCGCGCCCGCCTGGACGCGCCGCGCCGCCTCCCTGCGGTCGAGCTCCTCGACCTCGCCGTCCGCCGTCACCCAGATTGCACGCGTCACGCCGACGGCGAGCGTCGGGACGTCGGGCAGGCGTATGGCGGCGCGGGGCGGCATGGGCGCGCATCATAGCCGCGCGGCGGCGGCGATGCGATGTTGAAGCTGCGGCGCGTAGCTGGTGATGTAAGAGTTGCCACTTCGAAGTCCTCCCCCCTTGCGGGCAGGACTATCGCATTTGAGGGTGCTTGCGGCGATTGGGACAAGCGCTGTGCGTGCTTCGACAGGCTCAGCATGAGGTCTTTTCTTGATGCCACAAAGACTTCACCTCATCCTGAGCCCGTCGAAGGACGCACGGCGTTCGTGCAAATACCCATATGCGATTGCTTTCCCCCGCCAGGGTGGAAGGGGAAAATGCAACACGGAGCACGATATGACGACCTTCACCGAACGCGCGTGGAACGAGACGAGCGGCCTCTACCGGCGCATCCTCGAGCTGCCGTTCAATCGCGATCTGGCGGCGGGCACGCTGTCGGAGGCGCGGTTCCGCTTCTACATGACGCAGGACGCGCTCTACCTGACGCAATTCGCGCGCGTGCTCGCCGTCGCCTCGGCTAAAGCGCCGAAGATCGAGGCCATGCAGTTCTATGCCAAGGCGGCTGACACGGCGCTCGTGGTCGAGCGCGCGCTGCATGGCGGCTTCTTCGCGAAGTTCGGCATCGACCCGGCCGAGGCCGCGGCGGCCGAGCCGTCGCCGACCTGCTTCGGCTATACCAGCTTCCTGCTAGCCACGGCGGTCACGGGCACCTATGCGGCGCTCACGGCCGCGGTCTTGCCCTGTTTCTGGTTCTACTGGGAAGTCGGCAAGCATATCGCCGGCATTGCACGCGCCGGCAACCCGTATCAGGCATGGATCGACACTTACGCGGACCCGGGGTTCGGCGAGGCGGTGAACACGGCGATCACGCTTTGCGACCGTGCGGCCGAAGGCGCGTCGGCGGCGGAAGCCCAAGCCATGCTGCGTGCCTTCAAGCGCGCGGCTCAGTTCGAATGGATGTTCTGGGACAGCGCCTATAAACGCGAGGCCTGGCCGGTTTCCGTCGACTGACGGCTTATCCCCGCACGCCGAAGACCTCACGGAAAAGCGTCTGGCCCTTCGGCGTGACCGCGACGGCGCGGGTGCCGGCGATGCGGCGGATCCAGCCTTCCTCGAGGCTTTGGCTGCAGAGCGCCGCGCCGACCGCGCCGGCCAGATGCGGCCGCCGCTCGCTCCAGTCGAGGCAGGGCCGGCAGAGGACGCGGGCGCGCTTGCCGCGCGCCGCGGACAGCGATGCGACATCGATACCGAGCCGGTCGAACAGCGCGATGCCCGCCCCGGTGACCAGGCCGGCGTCGCTCGCCAGCTCGACATGACCGCCCGCGACAAGGCCGTCGGCGAGCGCCACGCCGAGGCGGCCGGCGAGATGGTCGTAGCAGGTGCGGGCAGCGCGCAGCGCGGCGTCGCGCGGGCCGGTCACCGGCGCCGGCCGCATGCCGTCCAGTCCCGAGGCCACCTGCATGATGCTTTCCATCATCCGCGCCACCGCGGGCGAGGCGAGCCGGTGATAGCGGTGCCGGCCCTGCTTCTCGACCTGAACAAGGCCCGCCGCCGCCATGCGGCCGAGATGACCGCTCGCGGTCTGCGGCGTGATGCCGGCGACCTGCGCCAGCTCCGTCGCCGTCAGTGCCCGCCCGTCCATCAGCGCATGCAGCATGCCGGCGCGCGCCGGGTCTCCGGCGAGCGCGGCCACTTCCGCGAATTTCGCATTGCTGGCCATTGTCGAGCTCCTTGATCCTGAGGCTCAGCCTACACCCTTCGCCGCCGCAATGCTTCGGTCGCGACCGTAACACTTCCCGCGCCGGCCGCGCAGAGTGCTGCCAACCACATGACAAAACGGAGGCGGCGATGACGACCATGAGCGTTTCGGGCAGCTTTTACGGATGGCGGGTCGTCGGCGCAGCCTTCGTGCTGGGCGTTTTCGGCTGGGGGCTGGGCTTCTACGGCCCGCCGGTTTTCCTCAGCGTCATCCGCGAGACGCGCGGCTGGCCGCTCGCCCTGATCTCGAGCGCGGTCACGGTTCATTTCCTGGTCGGCGCGGTCTCGGGCGCGAACCTGCCGGCGATCCACCGGCGGTTCGGCGCGGCGGCGGTGACCAAGGCGGGCGCGCTGGCGATGGCGGCGGGCCTGCTCGGCTGGGGCATCGGCGGCCGCGCCCTGGCAGCTTTTCGCTGCGGCGCTCTGACCGGCGCGGGCTGGGGCACGATGAGCGCGGCGGCGCTCAATGCGATCGTCTCCCCTGGTTCGTCCGCGCCCGGCCGGCGGCGCTCGCCATGGCCTATAACGGCGGCAGCGTCGGCGGCATCGTCTTCTCGCCGCTCTGGGTCGCAGCCATCGGCGGGCTGGGGTTCCCGATGGCCGCCGCGGTGGTCGCTCTTGTCATGGCGGTCGACGATCTGGACGCTGTCCGCAGCTGGTCTTCTCGCGGACGCCGGAGGGCATGGGCGTGCGGCCCGACGGCGATGCGGCGGGCGCGCCCGCGGCATCGGTCACCTCGATTTCGGCGCGTCCCTTGCCCGGGCGGATGCTCTGGCGCGACCGCCGGTTCCTGACGCTCGCCGCAGGCATGGCCTTCGGGCTGTTTGCCCAGATCGGCCTCACCGCGCATCTCTTCTCGCTGATGGTGCCCGCACTCGGCGCGCAGCGCGCCGGGCTTGCGATGGCGCTGGTGACGGCGATGGCGATCGCCGGGCGGACGCTGACGGGCCGGCTGATGCCGCTCGGCGCCGACCGCCGGCTGATCGCCTGCGCCGGCTACGCGGTGCAGCTCGCCGGCTCCGTCGTCTTCATTCTCGCCGCCGGCTCCAGCGTACCGCTGCTGCTGCTCGGCGTTGTGCTGTTCGGCGCCGGCTTCGGCAACGCGACCTCGCTGCCGCCGCTGATCGCCCAGGTCGAGTTCGTGAAGGAAGACGTGATCCGCGCCGTGGCGCTGATCGTGGGTATCGCGCAAGGGGCCTTCGCCTTCGCGCCGGCGATCTTCGGCCTGATCCGGACCCTCATGCCGCAGGCCGAGCCCGGGCAGGCGCCCTGGCTGTTCGCCGCCGCGGCGCTCGTGCAGGGGCTCGCGGTCGTGGCCTTCTTGGCGGGGCGCCAGCGCTAGCAGTTTCGGGCGGGCCGCAGCTTATTGACGCCCCGCGCCGCCGCGCCTAGGTTGCCGCTGCTCTTCGACCGATAGCTCTGGAGCCGGACGTGACCGACATCCGCGCGCTCGCGCATGAAGCCAAGGCCTGGCCGTTTCAGGAAGCGCGCCGGGTGCTGAAGCGCGTCGGCGGCAAAATACCGGAGAAGGGCTATATCCTGTTCGAGACCGGCTACGGGCCCGTCCGGGCTGCCGCATATCGGCACCTTCGGCGAGGTACTGCGCACCACCATGGTGCGCCAGGCCTTCCAGCGCCTCTCCGACATCCCGACCCGGCTGTTCGCCTTCTCGGACGACATGGACGGGCTGCGCAAGGTGCCGGACAACGTGCCGAACAAGGAGATGCTGGCGCAGCATCTGCACAAGCCGCTGACCGCGGTGCCCGACCCGTTCGGCACGCATGCGAGCTTCGGCGCGCATAACAACGCGCGGCTGCGCGCCTTCCTCGACGACTTCGGCTTCGAATACGAGTTCGTCAGCTCGACCGAGTGCTACACCGCGGGCCGCTTCGACACGGCGCTCCGGCGCATGCTCGAGGTTTACGACCAGGTGATGGCGATCATGCTGCCGACCTTGCGCGAGGAGCGGCGCAAGACCTACAGCCCCTTCCTGCCGGTCTGCCCGGAGACGGGCCATGTCCTGCAGGTCCCCGTCATCGAGACGAACCCCGCCGCCGGTACCATCGTCTACGAGCGCGAGGACGGCAGGAAGGTCGAGACGCCGGTCACCGGCGGGCGCTGCAAGCTGCAATGGAAGCCCGACTGGGCGATGCGCTGGTACGCGCTCGGCGTGGACTATGAGATGTCGGGCAAGGACCTGATCGATTCGGTGCAGCAGTCGAGCCGGATCTGCCGCGCGCTCGGCGGCCGTCCGCCGGAAAGCTATACCTACGAGCTGTTCCTGGACGAGAACGGCGAGAAGATCTCGAAGTCGCGCGGCAACGGGCTGACGATCGAAGAGTGGCTCGCCTACGCGCCCAAGGACAGCCTGGCGCTGTTCATGTTCGGCAAGCCGACGGCGGCGAAGCGGCTCTATTTCGACGTCATTCCGAAGAATGTCGACGAATACCTGACTTTCCTCGCGAAGTACCCGCAGGAGGAGCCGGCGCGGCAGATCGAGAACCCGGTCTGGCACATCCACAACGGCCACCCGCCGCAGGAAAGCGTGCCGCTGACCTTCGGCGTGCTGCTCAACCTCGCCAGCGTGTGCAACACCGAGGACAAGTCGGTGCTGTGGGGGTTCGTGAGCCGCTACGTGCCGGGCGCGACACCGGAGAGCCATCCGATCCTCGACCAGCTGGTCGGCCACGCCATCCGCTATTACGCGGATTTCGTGAAGCCGGCGAAGCGCTACCGAGCGCCGACCGAGACCGAGCGCCAGGCCATCGCGGCGCTGGCCGACGCCTTGGCGAAGATGCCGGCGGGCGCTACGGCGGAAGAGCTGCAGAACGAGGTCTACGAGGTCGGCAAGCGCTTCGGCTTCGAACAGCTGCGCGACTGGTTCCGCGCCCTATACGAAGTATTGCTCGGACAGGAACAGGGCCCGCGGATGGGCTCCTTCATCGCGCTCTACGGCGTGCCGGAAACGGTCGCCCTGATCCGCCAGGCGCTGTCGGCAGAGGGGCTGTCAGCGGCCTGAGCGAATTAGCCCAGCGAGCGATCAAATAGAAAAACGTCATTGCACGGCTTGTCCGTGCAATCCATCGCTCGGTCCCTCGACACGCCGATAGACGACGGTCCGGGCATCGTGCCATGGATGCCACGGACAAGCCGTGGCATGACGCCTTCTTACGTTCTTACTGACTCGCCCAGATGATGCGGGCGATCCATTCGATCTCGTCGAGAGCGAGCTCGATGGCGCCGTGCACCGGATTGAAAGACGTCAGCTCGACGCGATTCGCGGTCTGCCGGCTGAGCGATTTCGCCATGATCTCGCCCGCCTTGGTCCGCACGACGACCCGGTCGCCGCGGCGGATGCTGGCCCGCGGCGAGACGATGATGACGTCGCCGTCGCGATAGATCGGCTCCATGCTGTCGCCGGAAATCTCCAACGCATAGGCATTGGGGTCGCCGACATTCGGGAAATCCACCGCGTCCCATCCGCTGCCGACCGGATAACCCGCATCGTCGAAGAAGCCTTGACGCCCGGCCTGGGCATAGCCGATGACCGGGATCCGCTGCATCACGCCGCCTTCGGAGCCCTCGTTCATCAAGGAGACGAAATGACCCATGGTCTTGTTCGTCGCCTCGAGGATTTTGGCGAGACTCTCGGTTGTCGGCCAGCGCGGTTTACCATTCCGGGCGACACGCTTGCTCTTGTTGAAGCTGGTCGGGTCAAGCCCGGCGCGCCGGGCCAAGGCCGATGCCGATAAGCCATTCTCGGCGGCCAGGCGATCGATAGCCCCCCACACATCCTGATGCCGTAGCATGGATTTTATTCTCCCCGTGGGACGTGCCCCTCCCGGAGGAGACTATACACTGTCGCAATTTAGGATCAAACACCTAAAAATATACAAATTTAGGAAAATATCTACTGCATTAGAGGCGATTTGCAGGGAGGCGCGCTATCCTTGGCGCGGCAGGGCCGTCGGGTGGGCCAGTTCGCCACCCTCGGTCGAAGAGAGAGTGCGGCGGAGACGGTTAAGGAAACCTTAACGCGCGTAGGCGACCCCGCCGCCGCCCCGCGGATCGGCCGCGCCGCGCCAGCGGCCGTCCTCGATCAGCACGACATGGGCACGCGACATCACCGGATCGAAGCTGATCGGGCTATGCCGGACCTCGTGCCCCATCGCTTCCAGCGCCCGGCAGACGGCGCCTTCCACCCGGGCCTCGGCATGCAGCGCCTTGCCCTCGCAATGGATGCGGGGGACGGTCACCGCCTCGACCGGCGACATGCCGAAATCGACGATATTGAGGATGGCCTGCAGCACCGCGCTGATGATGACGCTGCCGCCCGGCGCGCCCACGACGATCGCCGGCTTGCCGTCGCGGTAAAGGATCGTTGGCACCATGCCGGTCGTGCGCGCCTTGCCGGGCGCCATCGAGTTGCGCGTGCCGGGCAAGGGGTCGAACAGCTTCATCGAGTTGTTGTAGACGAAGCCGAGGCCGGGCGTGACGACGCCCGACCCAGTGCCGAGCGTGTGCGTGCAGGAGACCGCGTTACCGGCCTCGTCATAGACCGAAAGATGCGTCGTACAGCTCGGCGGCGCCTCCTTGCCGGTGCGTAGGAACTCGCCCGCGCGAATCCGGTCCGCCCAATGCGCCGCCCGTTCCTTCGCGATCATCAGGTCGGTACGGACGTCGGCGAATTTGGGATCGCCGAGATATTCGTTCCGATCCGCATGCGCCGCCGCCATGGCGCGCGCCACCAGGTCGAGATGCGGCGCCGTGCCGTGATCGAGCGCGCCCAGGTCGAAATGCGCGAGGATCTGCAGCATCTCGATCAGCGTGGCGCCGCTGCCGGGCGGCGGGTTGGAGCAGACCGTGTAGCCGCGATAGCTGCCGGTTACCGGCAGCCCGATCTCGGGACGGTATTCCGCCAGATCCTTCGCGGTGACATAGGCGCCGTTCGCTTCCAGGTCGGCCGCGATGCGCCGGCCGAGCGCGCCGCGATAGAATTCATCCGCGCCGCCCTCGGCGATGGCGTCGATGGTATCGGCCATGTCGGGATTGCGGTGCCGTTCGCCGACCTTGTAAAGCCGGCCTTCCTGGGTGAGGTGGATGCGGCGGCAGGCCTCGGTCGCCGAAACGCGGGTCATGCCGTCGGGCACGCCCGCCATCATGGCGCGGGTCAGGAAGTCGGCGGCGAAGGGCGTCATCTCCAGCCCGTCGCGCGCCAGCCGCGCGGCCGGCGCCAGCAGGTCCCGCCACGGCAGGCTGCAGAGGCGACGGTGCGCCTCGAAAAATCCCGCGACCGTGCCCGGCGTCAGGATCGAGGTATAGCCGAGCTCGCTGCGGTAATCGTCGAACAGCGAGTAGCCGGAAATCTCCGTGCGCCCGCGGCTTTCCGCGGCCCACATGTCCGGCGTGACTTTCTCGCCGGCCCGGGCATGGAAGTCGATCATGCCGCGCTCGCCCGTATCGGCGCGGAAATATTGGAAGGTGCCCATGCCGCCGAGCCCGCACATGAACGGGTCGGCGACCATCTGCGCGAAGGCGGTCGCGATCGCCGCGTCGAAGGCGTTGCCGCCGCGGGTCAGAATGGCCGCGCCGACGTCGGCCGCGCGCGGCTGGGGGCAGACGACGACGCCCTTCATCGGCCGGCACAGAGCGGCGGGACGCCCAGCCTCTGGCGCGCGGTTCCGAGCGCGCGCTCGATCGCGCAGGCGACCGACAGCGCGCGCACATCTTCGCCATAGGGCGCGATGATCTGGAGCCCGACCGGCATCCGCTCGCCATCGAGCGCCACCGGCAGCGACACGGCGCAGAGCCGGAGCAGGTTAATCGGCGCGGTGTTGCGCAGCATCCCCATATTGGCCTCGAAATACGCCGTGCCGCCGGAGACGGTTTCGATGTCGGGCGGCGTGATCGCGACCGTAGGCGCGAGCATGACATCGACCTCGCCCATGCGCGCGTCGGCGGAAAGGGCAAGCTCCTCGAGCTGCTTGCGCCGGTTCAGATAATCGACGGCGGTGATCGCCTCCATGCGCTCGAAGCGGGCCGAGACGTTCGGGTCGAGCGTCGCCTTGTAGTCGGCCATCTCGCCGTTGATGAAGGCGGCGAACTCCGCGGCGGCGAGCCCGCCGCGCCGGAATATCTCATGCGCCTCGTCGACCTCAGGCATGGCCAGCGGCACGGCCGACATGCCCTTGTCGCAAAGCTCGGCGATTGCCTCGCGCGTCGCCTCCGCGATCCCCGGCGTGCTGCCTTCGAAATACCAGTCGCAGATGCCGACCCGGATATCGGAGACGTCGCAGTCGCGCAGGCGGGCGAGAAAACTGAGCGGGTGCTCGTCGACCAGCGGGTCGATGACGGCGAAAGCAATCGCCGCGTCCGCGGCGCTGCGCGTCAGGATACCGGCGGTGTCGAGACTCGGGACTTAACGGCACGATGCCCGCGGTGGACCAGCGGTGGGCGCTGGTCTTGACGCCGACGGTGCCGGTTACCGAGGCAGGCACGCGCACGGACCCGGCGGTATCGCTGCCGACGGCGACAACCGCGGTCCCGGTCAGCAGGCTGACGCCGGCGCCCGCGCTCGATCCGCCCGGTGCACGGTGTTTTTTCGCGTCCCAGGGATTGCGGGGCGTGCCCCAATGCGGATTGGTGCCGACGCCGCCGAAAGGCGAACTCGACCGTATGCGTCTTGCCGGATACCGGGGCCAGGCCATGACGAAGCGCGCCGACGACCGGGCCTTCGCCTTGCCATTTCTCCGGCAGCGCTTTCGGTGTGCCGGCGAAGGTCGGATAACCGGAAACGCCGTAGAGATCCTTGATCGAAACCGGCATGCCCTGCAGCGCGCCGAAATCGAGCTCGGCGGCGAAAGCGGCGTCGGCGACCTGGGCCTGGGCGCGCAGCGCCTCCGGGTTCCAGGTCTTGTAGGCATGGAGCCCATGATCGTGACGCTCGTAATTCTCGATGGCGCGCTCCGCCAGGCCGACCGAGGTGATCCGGCCGTCGCGCAGGTCGGCATGAAGCTCTTCGATCGACTTGTCGCTTAAATCGGAGATCGCCATGATCCGGATGCTCCCGTGCCTGCGGTTCAATAGATTTCCGGCCCGCGCCCTTTGTGGGCCGGACGTCTGTGTCACTTAAACACAGGGCATCGTTCGCGTCCACGCGGGGTACCGCGGGCGTCCGCTTGTTTGCGGCAAGAGCGTCGGATAGGGTCGCGGCATGTCATTGATCTTTCATCTTGCCCGGGACGCCGAATGGCGCGCCGCTGAAATGTCAGGCCGTTACGAAGGCGCCGCGGACGACAGGCGCGATGGATTCCTGCATTTCTCGACCGCCGCGCAGGTGGCCGAGAGCGCGGCGCGGCATCGCCGGGGCGAGGCCGATATCGTGCTGGTCGCCGCCGATGCGGATAGCCTGGGCGAGGCGCTGCGCTGGGAGCCGTCGCGCGGCGGCGCCCTGTTTCCGCATCTCTACGGCGCATTGCTGCTTTCGTCGGTGGCGTGGGCCAAGCCGTTGCCGCTCGGCGCGGACGGCCTGCATCGCTTCCCGCCTCTGGACTGACCTGCATGGATCTCTCGCGTCTTGCCTTCCCGCTGCTCCGGCGCCTGGATCCAGAGACCGCGCATACCCTGACCGTTTGGGGGTTGGGCCACGGCTTCGGTCCCGTGCAGGACGCGGTCGACGACCCTATCCTGCGCTGCCGGCTATGGGGCTTCGATTTTCCCAATCCGGTCGGCATCGCCGCCGGCTTCGACAAGAATGGCGAAGTGTTCGATCCGCTGCTGCGCGCCGGGTTCGGCTTTGCCGAGGTCGGCACGGTGACGCCGCGGCCGCAAGCGGGCAATCCGAAGCCGCGGCTGTTCCGCCTTGCCGAAGACGCGGCGCTGATAAACCGCATGGGATTCAACAACGACGGTCTCGATAAGGTGGCCCAGCGGCTGTCCAATCGCCACGGCGGCGTGGTCGGCGCGAATATCGGCCGCAACAAGGACGCCACCGATGCCGAGCGCGACTATGCATCGGCCGCGGGCCGCCTTGCGCCGCTCGTCGAATACCTTGTCATCAACGTCTCGTCGCCGAACACGCCGGGCCTGCGGGCGCTGCAGGACAAGGACGCGCTTGCCAATCTGGTCCGCCGGGTCAAGGCGGCGATGCGCGATTCCGTCGTCCGTCCGCCGGCGCTGCTGGTCAAGATCGCACCGGACCTGGCGCCCGAGGATGAAGCGGGGATCGCCGCGCTGGCCGAAGAGCTGTCGCTGCAGGGATTGATCGTCAGCAATACGACGATCGACCGTCCCGCCTCGCTGACCTCGCCCGCCCGGACCGAAGCCGGCGGGCTCAGCGGCGCGCCGCTGTTCGGGCCGTCGACCGCCCAGCTCGCGCGCCTATACAAGGCGACCGGCGGGCGCATCCCGCTGGTCGGCGTCGGCGGCATCGCGAGCGGCCGCGACGCCTATGCCAAGATCCGCGCCGGCGCATCCCTGGTGCAGGTCTACACCGCGCTTGCCCTTCAGGGTCCGAGCCTCCTGCTCCGCATCAAGCGGGAGCTGGCGGCGCTCTTGCGGGCGGACGGCTTCGGCTCGGTCGCGCAAGCGGTCGGCGCGGACCATGCGTGAGGGTCTGCGGCTATTGTCCCAGGACGATGGGCCGCGTAACCTGACGCGAACCGAAAAAAAGGGCCGCATCGCGGCAGGCGGCCGGGCCTTTTAATGTCCAAGGTACTTCAGTTTTTCTATTTCCTTTGCTATGGCCTCGCCGCCTTGGCGATCGCGTTCATGGCGCCGAAGATCTTTCCGGAAACCCCGCACAGCGTTGCCATACTGGCGGGGGCGGTGGTCTTTCTCTGCGGCGCGCTGATGCATGAGATCGCGTCCCGCTGTTACTACGCGTCGCTCGACCGGCGCCGCCTGGCGCTGTTGCATCGTGCCTACCAGGAAGCCAGCGACGAGCTGGACCGGCTGGCGACGGAGGTGCAAAGGCTCAAGCGCGATAAGGTCTATTTCGCCGAGTCCGAGACCGACGTCGAGCCCGCGCCAGAGATTGAGCCCGAGCCCGAACGGGCGCCGCCGGCGGCAACGCGACCGACGCCCGCGTCTCGCCCGAACGGCGCGCACGCAGAACCGGCCCCGGCGCCAGCTCCGCCAACGCCAAAGCCCCCGGTCGAAGCACGCCGTCCGGTCCCGCGCGGAGCCCATGCCGGCGATGCCGTCGGACGCCGGCGCCGTGGCGTCGGAAGTGAAGGTGCTGCATGCGCTTGATCCAGCGTCTCTATGCGCCGCCGGATCGTGGCCGGGCCGGTGGCAGGGCTCGCAGCCGGCGGAAAGACGACCGTCGTCTCCGGCTCGCTTATCGAGCGGGAGATACTCAGCTCGGTGCGCGATTCGCTGCGGCACAGCCAGGTCGAGCTGCACCTCGCGCCGGTCGTCACCTTGCCGCAACGCAAGCAGCGGCATTTCGATTGCACGTTGCGTATCGCGCTTGAACGCGGCGAAGTGCTGGCGCCTGTTCAGTATGAGTCGATCATACGCGACAACGGACTCACGCTCGCGGTCGATGACATGCTGCTGTTCCGGACGGTACAGCTCGTCGGCAAGTCGCAAAAATCGGAGCCGGGCGGCTATTATTTCTGCAGGGTGTCGCCCGGCAGTCTCTCCGACCGCGCCTTCTTCGACGACTTCCTTGCCTATCTCCGCGACGCGGACGATCTGACCTCCTGTCTGGCCTTCGAGTTTCGCGAGGAGGACCTGATCGATCTCGACGACGCGGCGGCGAATGTCGTCGGCTCTCTCGTCGAGCTCGGCTTCCATCTCTGCATCGAAGGATTGCGCAACTTCGACGTCGACGCCGGGCAACTGGCGGAAGGCGGTGTCCGCTTCGTCAAGATCGACGCGGGCATGCTGATGCCGGCGATTACGGGCGAGGCGGAAGCGCTCAGGCTGCGCAGGCTCAAGTCCGGCCTCGACGCGGCGGGGATCGAGCTGATCGTCGCCAACATCGCCAACGAGCAATTGCTGGTCGAGTTGCTGGACTTCGATATCGAATTTGGGCAGGGTCCGCTCTTCGGAGAAGGGCGGAAGGTCCGGGGCGCCCAGACGCCGCCCGCCGAAGGCAAGCGGGAGCGGCTGTGATCGTCCGCCTTCGCCGCCCGTAGCCTTTGCAATCTTCAGCATGGGAAGCAAGACATCGTGAACGCGATCCGGCTTATCGACGGTATCGGTCCCATCGCCGGCCAATTCGACCTGTTCCTGCTCGACCAATGGGGCGTGCTGCACAACGGCGAGGCGGCCCATCCGGAAGCGGTCGAAGCGATGCGGCAGCTTCGACGGGCCGGCAAGAGCATCGTGCTGATCTCCAACTCCTCGAAGCGGTCGTCGTCATTCGGTCCGCAACCTCGAGCGGCTCGGCGATGGAGCGGGCGCTTTACGACGACGTGATCACCTCGGGCGAAATGGCCTGGCAGGAGATGAAAGCCGGCGAGGTCCCCTTCCTGCGTGACTTGGGCCGGCGCTGCTTCCTGTTCACCTGGGGCGGCGACGCGAGCTTTATCGAGGGGATGCGCTTCAAAGCGGTGGAGACGGTCGAGGAAGCGGATTTCCTGCTGCTCGCCGGCACCAGCGGCGCCACGATCGGCATCTATGAAGACGCCCTGCAGGCCGGGATACGCAGGGGCCTGCCGATGATCTGCCTGAACCGCGACTACGTCAGCGTCGATCCGGCCGGCCGGCTGGTGGAATGCTCGGGCAAGGTCGCGGCGCGCTATGAAGCGCTCGGCGGCAGTGTGCGCTATTACGGCAAGCCGGGCCGAGAGATCTACGAGGCATGCTTTCGCACGCGCGCCGGGAACGCATCGCCATCCGATCATGATCGGCGACTCTTTGCACCATGATATCGCCGGCGGCCGCGCCGTCGGCATCGGCACGATCTTCATCACGGCCGGGATCCATTCCTTCGACCTCGGCATCCGGCCCGGCGAGACGCCAACGGCTCAGGCCGTGACCGCGCTCTGCAAGGATGAGGGCGTCTGCCCGGACTTCGCGATGGCGAAACTTGCGTGGTAGGCGGTGCTAACCGCTCGCCGCAAGGGGCGCGTCGCCGCTGATCGCGATGACCGCATCGCAGAGCCGGTCGTAATCTTCCGGCTCGTTGTAGAGATAGGCCGAGAGGCGCACCCAAAGACGGCCCGAGAAGGGCGTGATCGTCACTTCGATCCGGTATCCGTCGCGCAACTGCTGCCGGATCTGGGTCGCCGCCCGTTCCGTCGCCGGGACGTGGGTCGGCAGCGCGACCGACGCCATGGCGCTGAACATCGGAAGCGGCGCGCCGAGCGGCGTGCCCCACCGCTCGCTCAACTGTTCCGCCGCCTTGGCCGCAAGATCGTGGGTATAGCTGCGGATGCGCGCCACGCCGTAGGATTCCTGCACGCGCAGCGCTTCGGATAGCGAGAGCCACGCGCCGAAATCCTTGGCGCCCGGCCAGTCGAAGGCTTCGGTGTATCCTTCGCCGAAGCGGGTGCTGATCGCCGTCGGCCGCACCAGCCCCTGGCGGTCCGGATGGACCCAGAGAAAGGCGCAGCCATAGGCTGCGCCGAGCCAGTGATGGCCGCTGCCGATATACCAGCGCACGCCGGCCTCACCCAGCGCGCCGAGATCGACGGGGACATTTCCCGGACCGTGCGTGCCGTCCACCATCACCGGGACGCCGCGCTCGGCGCAGCGAAGCGACAGCGTCTCGATCGGCAAGCGCAGCGCTGTGTTCGCGGTGACATGGTCGAGCATGACGAGGCGCGTGCGCGGGGACAGCGCCCCCATGATGGCCGCGACGATCTCGCCTTCGCTCCGTACCGGATAGGCCAGGTCGGCGAGCACCAGCCGGGCGCCGGCGCGCTCGCAGACGAATTCAAGCGTGCGGCGGGCCGATTGATAGAGGTGGCTGGTGGCGACGATTTCATCCCCCGGGATCAGCACGAGGGACCGCAGCACGGCGTTGATGCCTGCCGTCACATTGTCGACGAAGACGATATCCTCGCCTTCGCCGCTCAGGAAATCGGCGAGGAGGGACGCGTTGCGCCGGATCTCCGGACCGAGCGTCTCCTCGAAAAAGCGGGTCGGGTTGGCCTCCACCCGCTTCCGCCAGTCCTCGGCGGCGCGCGAGACCGTCAGCGCGGGAACACCATAGGCGCCGTGATTCAGATAGAGGTTGTCCGATTCGAGCCGCCAGTTGTGCAACAGCGCATGCCCGAATTTCGGCGCATAAATGCGCACGCGCCTCGTTCCTTGTTCTTGGTTTCATTCCATAATGACAACAATAGTGTCGACTGGCGGGTCGAGTGCCGTCAAGGCTGCTCACGGCCTATCACAATCGGGTGCGGCAAAACGTCTACCGCTTGCCTGCCGCCGAGCCTTGGCGTCCTATCGGCGCTCGATCGATTTCAAGCAGGAGCGTCCCATGACCGTGGTAAAGGACTTGGTTCTTGCCGGCCTCAGCCCGACCGTCCTGACGACGGCGATGGCAGCGCTTGCGGGCAGCCCGGCGCCCTATTCCGGAACCGAAGTGCGGAAAACCGCATTGGCGTTCGACGAGCTGCGCAGCCGCCTCGAAGCGGCAATCGAGAAGAACGGTATGCGGATCGTCAACACCGCGAGCGCCAGCGCGGCGGCCAAGATCCGGGGCGTCACCATCCCGGGCAATGCGGTGCTGGGGGTTTTCCGTCCTGACTTCGCCGTGCGCATGCTCGCGGCCAGCGTGCCGGCCGGGATCGAAGCGCCATTGCGTTTCTATCTGACGGAGAATGCCGACGGGACGGCGACGCTGACCTACCGCATGCCGAGCGCCGTCTTTGCGCCTTATGGCAGCGCGGCGCTGGACACGATGGCAGGCGAACTCGACGTGATTTGGGCGCGAATCGTGGCCGACACGGTCGGCACCTGAGCCGTCACCGGCGGGCCGCTACGAAAACCAGTCCCTCTTGGCCTCGGCGAGGCGTCCGGCCAGGAGCGCGCTTCGAATGGTCGCCATCAGCCGTGTCATGAAGGCCATGTTGTGCACCGTGAGCAGCTGGATGCCGAGGATCTCGCCCGCCTTCAGCAGGTGATGGACGTAGCCGCGGGCGAAGGCGCTGCAGGTGGGACAGCTGCATTCCGGATCGAGCGGCTCCTTGTCCTCGGCAAAGCGGGCGTTTCTCAGGTTGATCCGATGCCCCTCGGCCTGCCGTATGAGCGCCCAGCCATGGCGGGCGATGCGGGTCGGCGTGACGCAGTCGAAGGTATCGATGCCCAGCGCCACGCCTTCCCAGATATCGCGAATGCCGCCGATGCCGAGCAGATGCACCGGCCGATCCTCCCGGCGCGGCGTCAGGGCATAGCCGACGATGTCGTAGAGCTGGTCCTTATGATCGCCGAGACAGCCGCCGACGGCGTGGCCGAAGAACGGCCGCGAAGCGACGAATTCCGCGCCTTCCCGGCGCAGATCCTCATAAACCCCGCCTTGGATCACGCCGTAGAGCGCCTGCCGGCCGTCCTGGCCGCGCTCGAATTCCGCCAGGCAGCGATCGCCCCAACGATGCGTCATGGCCAGCGACCGGGCGGTGTAGTCGCGGTCGACATGAAAGGGCGTGCATTCGTCGAGCACGATAATCAGATCCGCGCCGAGCTTGCGCTGGATGTCGATCGAGGCTTCCGGCGTCAGCGTGTGATAGGCGCCGTCGCGCGGCGAGCGGAAGGTGGCGCCGTCCTCGGTAAGCTTCGTCAGCAGCGGCGTGCGCTTGTCGTGGCGGCTGTTCTTGATCTCGTCGGATGCGCCGCCCTGGCCGAGGCTGAAGATCTGAAAGCCGCCGCTGTCGGTCAGCATCGGCCCGTCCCAGCCGGCGAAGCGGTGCAGGCCGCCCATGCGCGCGACCGTGTCCGCGCCGGGCTGGATCATCATGTGGTAGGTGTTGGCGAGGATGATGTCGGCGTTGACCGCGCGCAGGTCGCGCGGGCTTGCGGCCTTGATGGCGGCCTTGGTCGCGCAGAAGACGAAGGCGGGGGTCATCAGCGCGCCATGCGGCGTTTCGAGCCTTCCCAGACGGGCGCGGCTGTCCGCGTCGCGCGCCAGCACGTCGAAGCTGAAGCCCGGATAATGACGCGACGTATTCACCGCGGATTTCCCGTTATCGATGGACAATGGCATGGCCGCCGATGGCTCCTCGTCCCGTGCGCCGGGCAACCGGCCCATCCGGCGCGGACCCGCGAAAAAGCCCGCCGGAGGGGCGGGCTTGATTGGTGGTCTGCTTGGGCCCGCTTGCTCAGGCGGCCTTGGCCATCTTCCGCCGGATCCGCCGCTTGATCTTGAGCGCGTCCGTGCCGAGCTTGCGATTGGGCGTGCCGAGCAGGAAGGCGTCCAGGCCGCCCTTGACCTCGATCGTCCGGATGCCGCGCGCCGTGACGCGCAGGCGCACCATCTCGCCGAGCGCATCGCTAAGCATCGTGGTCGACTGCAGGTTCGGCAGAAACCGGCGCTTCGTCTTGTTATTCGCATGACTGACGTTATTGCCAGTGATCGGTTTCGTTCCGGTGATCATGCAACGGCGGGCCATGTGCCAATCCACTTCTTCTCTGCAAACGACAATCGGGCCAACGGTCCTGTCAGGACGGGCCGGCGGGCTTTTTATGGCAGCACGGTCGGCACGTCAAGCGCCGCAGCGCTTTTCCGCGTTGCGTCCCGGGCCGCGCTGGCGGGCGCTTGCATACGCAGCCATGCGGCTGGCGAGGGTTTTCCGCTAGGCCTTAGTGCGGCTTTTCGTCCTCGGCGCCGGGGCCGAGCGGCTGGCCGTAGCTGAACTCCACCATGTTGCCGTCCGGGTCCCGCAGCCCGCAATAGTAGCCGACCGGGTAGGGCTCCTGCCGCGGCGGCCAGGCGAGGCAGCCGCCTTCACGACCCCGAGCGGCGATCGCGTCGACGGCTTCCTTACTGTCCAGCGCAAAGCCCAAATGGCTGAAATCGGCGTCTATTTGGTCCCGTCCGGGGCCGCCCGGGATCAGGACGACGACGAATGCCTGTTCCTGGCCGGGTCGGCCATCCAGACGACCCGGTGGCCGGTATCATCGGCGTGACGGTCATGGGTGACGCGCATGCCGCAGTAACTGCGATAGAAGGCCACGCAGGCTTCGAGATCGCGGACATGCAACGCGATGTGAGTCAGGCTCGACGCCATGCCATCAAGGTAGCGCGTCGGGCCTCCCGTTGCCACCCGCTTGACCGAGCGCGGCAGGCTTGTCCTCGACGACGCTCGACAGCACGATCGAGGACACGGTCTCGCCATGCTCGCGAAACCGTTCGATGGTCCGTTCCAGGCCGGCGAGGGTCGTGTCGGCGACCTTGATCATGAAGCAGGCTTCGCCCGAGACGTGGTGGCACTCGAGCACCGCCGCCAGCTCGCGGGCAATGCGGTGCACGGCCTGGAACCGGTCGCCATTGCAGGTCACGCGCAAGAAGGCAGTAACGGGCAGGCCGGCGCGCCTGCGGTCGATCCGGGCGCAGTAACCGGTGATGACGCTGGCTTCCTCGATCCGGCGGATTCGGTCGGCGACGGCAGGCTGCGAGAGCCCGACCTTCCGCCCGAGCGCGCGATAGGACAGGCGGGCGTCTCCTGCAACGCCGCTACCAGCCGAAAGTCCATTTCGTCAAGTGTTTCAGGCATGCAACGATTTCGAAATATATGTATTATCGAATGATAATAAAATATAAGAAATAAATTATCAATTGATATCTTTATCACACGAGACGCGAAGGACGCCCTCGATGCTCCCTGCGACGGGCAGGTGCAACACGGTAATTGGCCATTTACGGCGGAAAGATTATGCTGTGTGCAATCAATTCGAGAAACGCATGCTTAAACGATCCACGCGAGGGAGAACGAACATGGAAGGCACTCTCTTCGTCGGCGCGGCTTTGGCGAACCGCGGCCTGAATACCCAGAACGCACGGGGCATCTATCGGCGGACCGCCGGGAAGAGGACGTGGGAGCTCTTGCAGAACGGCCTTCCCGCCGACATGCAGGTGAACTGCATCGTGGCGCGGCCCGAGAATCCGCGCATTCTCTATGCCGGCAGCCAGCTCGGCTTGTACCGCAGCGAGGACGGGGGCGACAGCTGGACGGATCTCGGCCTGAAGACCGGGGAGATGGCGATCTATTCGATCCTGCTGCACCCGACCGATCCCAAGACGATCTATGTCGGCATGGACCACACCGCGATCTTCAAGACCGTGGACGCCGGCAAGACCTGGCGCCGGCTGCCGACCATTCAGCCGGAAGGCGCGATCGACGCGTGCTTCCCGGTGCGCGTGCTGCGCATGGCGGCCGACCCGAGCAACCCGGACGAGATCTATGCCGCGATGGAAGTCGGCGGCATCATCCGCAGCCTCGACGGCGGCGAGACCTGGGCCGATATGAGCCACGATCTCATCGACATGGCGAAGACGCCGCATCTCAAGAGCAAGATCCTTTCCGACAACGAGACGGAGGGCATGATGGACCTCCACGCGCTGACGATCAGCGCGGCACAGCCGGGCACGGTCTGGGTCGCCAACCGGATGGGCGTGTTCGTCAGCACGGACCGCGGCGAGCATTGGCGCGAATTCGGCATCCGCCGTTTTTCGGACCTGTCCTACGGCCGCGACATCATGGTCAGCCCGAACGATCCGAGCGTGTTCTACGCGGCGCTGAGCCGGTCGGCGCGCGGCGATGCCGGATCGCTTTACCGCAGCAAGGACAAGGGCGAGACGTGGCAGCGCGTGGACCACGACCTCGAGGTCAACAGCACGATGATGTCGGTCACTGTCAGTAGCAAGGATCCGGACCGGATCTATTGCGTGGCGCGGCTGGGCCAGGTCTTCGGCACCGAAGACGGCGGCAAGACCTGGGAATGCATGCCGATGCCCGAAGGCGTCGTCGACCTGCGCGCTGTCGCCTGCATCTGACGTCGTCGAGAGGATGTAGGGAGGGCCGGCGGTCTAGTCGCCGAAGGGATCGCGGCCCACGGCGCGGCAGAGCAGGAGATAGAGCTTGCCGACGTCGCCGGTCATGAAGGTGCTGTGCAGCAGGTTCTCCGGGTCGACCGCCTGCGACTCTTTGAGCAGCCGCTCGAAATACTCGATATAGCGCATGGCGTAACGGCGCATGTCGTCGTCGAGCTTGATCTTGTCGGCGATCTGCGCGACCAGGTTCGACTGGCGGCCGCGCAGCAGCGCGCGCGTGAAGATGCCCCGTTCGCCGCGGGTATAGCGCTTCCAATCGGCGTCCGGAATCTCCGAGGCGAGCAGCCGGGTCAGGTCGATCGATGTCGAATGCAGATCCTCGACGATGTGGCGCGCCGTCTTCAGGAACAGGTCGCGCCGGCTCTCCTGTTCCTTTGCCTTGAGCGATTCGGCCTGGCTTGCCGCCTCGACCGACGCCTGGGTCAGCACGGCCGCCTGGCGGTCGAATTCCTGCGTCGCTTCCTTGGCCTTCTTGGTCGCGGCCTCGACCGTCTCCTTGAGCTCGCGTCCATGGAGCGCCACCGTCTGCTTGATGGACTCCATCTCGCGCTTGGCCTCGTTCGTCGCGTTCAGCATGATTTCAGCTTGGCGCGACAGGCCGTCGCTGATGTCGTGCACATGCCGGTTGGCGGTTTCGCCCGCGCTGTTCAGCTCCTTGGTCCGCTGGCGGAAATTCTCGGCCAGCGTCGCGAGGCGTGACGACGCGCCGTCCGAGGATTGCGTCAGGTTGGCGACCTGGTGCGAGAAGGCGTCGCCGATGAGCTTGATGCGCTCGGCCGCTTCGCGCGCGGCGTCGACCAGCTCCTGCGATTCGGCGCGCAACGCGTCGCGGTTGTCGTTGATCTGCATGCCGGCGCGAACCGAGGCGGTGGTCAGCCGCTCGGTCTGCTGCTGGAAGCGCTCGCCGACGTCGTCGATGAGGCGAAGCGCCTCGCGCAGCCCGTCGGTCATGCCTGCCGTCTGCTGGGTGAAAGCGCCGCCGGCCGACGTGATCCGGTTGCTGACCGCATCCGCCGCGCCCAACAGCGCCGCGATCTGCTGGCGCAGGTTGGCTTCGATTTCCGCCGTGCGCTGTTGCGATTGGGCGCTCGACTCCCGCATCTCTTCGGCGTGGAGCGCAAGCTGCTTGCGCAGGTTGGCCTCGATTTCCGCGACCTGCTCCCGTGACTCCGTATTCGAAATCTGCAGCGCCTCGGTGTGGAATGCGATCTGCTTGCGCAGGTTGGCTTCGATTTCCGCCGTCTGTTCCTGCAACTCCGCGCTCGACTCCCGTAGCGCCTCTGCGTGGCGCGCGATCTGTGTCTCGACCGTTGCCGCGCGCTCGGCCAGGGCGTCCGCCAGCGCCTGCAGCGCTGCCGTATCGCCGCCGAGTGAGTCGCGGATCCGATCCGCCTCCGAGCCGGCGCGCTCGGCCGCTTCCGTCAGCTTGTCCGTCTGACCGTCCAGCAGGCCGCGGATTTCGCGTACCTGGCTCGTGGCCTTATCCGCGGCGTCGCGCAGATTACCGCTCTGCCGCTCCATCATCTCGCCGACCGAGTTGGCGTTTGCCGCCGACCAGTCCGCCGCCTCGCGCAGGGCCGCCGCCTGCGTCCGCAACGCGATGGCCATCTCCTTGGTCTTCTCGAAGACCGGGTCGAAGACATCGTTGATCTCGCGCATGCCGTCCTGCATGGATACGCGGATTTCCGACGCCCGTGCGGCCAGCAGGGTATCGACTTCCTTGGCCTGCCGTTCGGTCTTCTCCGCGGCCTGCACCAGGTGATCGGTTTGCCGCCGCAGCGCCGCCGCGATCTCTTCCGTCCGCGAGGCGACGAGGTCGGTCGATTTGCCGAGATGGTCGAACTGGTCGCGCAAGGCGGTGCTGACCTGCTCCATCTTGGCGGTCGCGTCCTTCGCGGCCTCGCCGAGATGCTGCGCCTGCAGGTGCGAGACGCCCTCGACCGCTTTCGCCTGCTCGCCGACGATCGTGGCCATCTCCTTGAGCTGCCGGGACTGGCTGTCGAGGGCTTCGCAGATGCTGTCGGTGTGGATTCCTGCGCGTTCCGCCGCGCCCGCAAGCTCGTCCGCCTGCTCGCGCATGACAAAGGTCAGCCGGTTGACCTTCTCCGTGGTGCGGTCGACCGATGCGGAGAGCGAGTTCGATTGCGTCGTCATCGCCGCATCCAGGCGTTCGGACAGGTCGGAAGACTGCTTGGCGATGGCGGTCTCGATCTCCGCCGAGCGGCTGTTGGCGGCGTCGAGCAGGCGATCGAGGTCCAGGCCGAGCTTGCCGAGCGCGGTGTCGATATTTTCGGTCAGGGTCGCGGTCCGCCGGTTCAGGCTTTCCGCCATGCGCTCGACCCGCTCGCCGGCGCGCTCGGTCATCGTGCCGACCGACTTCGAGTGATCTTCGAAGGCGCGCTCCAGCCTTTCGGAAACGCGGCCGGTATGCTCGCGCAGCGCATTGATGACCTCGACCGCCTTTCCCGCGACGGTCTCGCCGGCCGTGTCGAGGTCGTGTACCCCGGTCTTGAGCATTTCCTCGATCGCGCGGGTCTTCTCATGTGCGCCTTCGGCGGATTGCGTCAGCGCATCGGTGTATTGCTTGAAGACATGGCCCATGTTGCGCGCCTGGTCGGCGGCGCGGTCGGAGGCGCTGGCCAGGTCGGAAGACTGCAGGCGCAGCGCCGCGCTGATGTGGTCGGTGTTTTCCAGGGCCCGGACCATGGCGTCTTCGAGGTGCTCGGTCTGTTCGCTGATGCCCTGCGCGATCGCCTGGCGCTTCTCTTCGAGCCGGTTTCCCAGCGCGCCCAAGGCGTCGAGCTGCTTACCGAGCGAGGCCTGGATATCCACCAGGTTGGACGCCACCTTGCCCGACGCGTTGCCGAGAGTATCGGCCTGGTGCTCCATCGAGTCCGTCAGCTTCTGCAGCTGCGCGGCCGCCCGGTCGCTGGCCCGGTTCAGTTCGTCCGTTTGGCGCCGCAGGGAATCCGAGATGCGGGTGATCCGCGTCTCCGCGTCGTCGCCGGGATAGCTGAGAAGCTCGAACTGGCGCTGCAGCACCTCGGTGTAATGCTGTATCTCCATGCTGCGGCGGAAATAGGTGACGACGATCCACAGTACGGCAAGTGGCATGGCGGCGCCGGCGATGAGCGCCCCGATCTCATGCGGCAGCAGCCGAGAGGTGAAATCCCATCCCAGCGTGTTCTTGACGTAAAATAGGCAAAGGCCAGTCCAAAGGACCGAGACCGTTATCGCGACAGCGAGCAGGATGCGCGCAAACAGCCGCGGACGGCCAAGACCGCCGCGCGACTTCCGCCTCGCCCTGCGAGGAGGAATGCCGGCCGGAACGCGGCAGGTGGGTGACCTTCGCAACCATGTGCCGAGCGTACGTCAATCCTGCCGGCTTGTGCATCCCATTTCTGTCACATTTCGCCGGTTCTTACAGCGCGGGCTTGTTAATCTTTTGCCGGTACGTCCGTGCCGAATGCGCTGCCGCGCGGCTTGGAAAGACGGCGGCAGGAGCCTATGATCCGGCTGTCTTGGCAATCATCCGGGGGGCCTGATGCACAAGCACCGGCAATTCGACAATCTCTTCGTGCTCGACCACCCGCTGATCCAGCACAAACTGACGCTGATGCGCCGGAAGGACACGCCGACCGGCCTGTTCCGCCAGCTCCTGCGGGAAATCTCGCTGCTCATGGGGTACGAGCTGACGCGGCCGCTGCCTCTGGCGACCGAGCATATCGTGACGCCGGTCAGCGAGATGGACGCGCCCATACTCTCCGGCCGCAAGCCGGCCATCGTATCGATCCTTCGCGCCGGCCTGGGCATGGCCGAGGGGCTGCACGAGCTCATTCCCAACGCCCGGGAGGGGCATATCGGGCTTTACCGCGACCCGGACACGCATAAGCCGGTCGAGTATTACGCGAAGCTGCCGGAGCCGAGCGGGCGCCTCGCCATCCTCGTCGATCCGATGCTGGCGACGGGCAACTCGGCGCGCCACGCCGTAGACATGCTCAACCGGCACGGCTTCGCCGACCAGAACATCCGGCTCATGGTGCTGGTCGCTGCGCCGGAGGGCGTGCGGAACCTTGCCGAGGCGCATCCGCAAGTGCAGATCTACACCGCGGCCCTGGACAAGAAGCTCGACGAGAACGCCTATATCGTGCCGGGTCTCGGCGATGCCGGAGACCGCCTGTTCGGCACCAAGTAGAATCCGGGCCGATGCGCAAGACAGGCGTTCTGCTGTTCGGGCTCGTCGGCGCGCTGTTGCTGTCGCAATTCCCCGAGTTCTTTCAGCAATACGTGCAGCGGCTGGGCGGGCGCCTGGACGAGGTGACAAGCCAGGTCTCAGCGCTCGACAAGCGGGCGGCCGAGGCGGGTACGAGCACGTCGCTCTATCTTCGCGACTTCATCCTTAATCGCGATCCGCAGGTGCGGCGCGAAGGCCAGGAGCTGCAGGCCCTGGTGCAGCGGCGGGTGACCCTGGCGGACGACTATCGGGCGCTGACCGGGCCGGACCGCTGGTGGCGGGCCGGCCGTTTCGCCACGCATTTCGATTGGGATGTCGCCGCAACGACAGCCCGGGCGTATCAGCCGGCCATGCCCGTGACCGCGGAATCTGCGATCTACTCCGGCGCCGGTTTCGGCAGCGGCATGGTCATCTTTCTGCTGCTGTTTGGGCTGCGCCGCCGCAAGGGCGCGCGGGCACGGCGTTAAGCGGCCGAGAAGGGCTCAGATCGCGCGGCGGACGGGCTTCTTGCCGTAGCTCTGGCGGCGCTCGCGCGGCGCTTCCTCGTCGAACAGGTCGGCCAACTGCTCCATCATCGTCCCGCCGAGCTGCTCGACATCGACGATCGTCACCGCCCGCCGGTAATAGCGGGTCACGTCGTGGCCGATGCCGATCGCGGCGAGCTCGACGTCCGAGCGCGTCTCGATGAACTCGATCACGTCGCGCAGGTGGCGCTCGAGATAGTTCCCGGGATTGACCGAGAGGGTCGAATCGTCCACGGGCGCGCCGTCCGAGATTACCATCAGGATGCGGCGCTGCTCGGGCCGGGCGAGCAGACGGTTGTGCGCCCAAAGCAGGGCCTCGCCGTCGATATTCTCCTTGAGCAGCCCCTCGCGCAGCATCAGGCCGAGATTTTTGCGCGCGCGCCGCCAGGGCGCGTCCGCCGCCTTGTAGATGATGTGCCGCAGGTCGTTGAGGCGCCCCGGATTGGACGGCTTGCCGTCGGCGATCCATTTCTCGCGCGCCTGGCCGCCCTTCCAAGCGCGGGTCGTAAAGCCAAGGATCTCGACCTTGACGCCGCAGCGCTCGAGGGTGCGCGCCAGGATGTCGGCGCTCATCGCGGCGATCGTGATCGGCCGTCCGCGCATCGAGCCGGAATTGTCGATCAGCAGCGACACGGCGGTGTCGCGGAACTCCATGTCGTGCTCGATCTTGAAGGACAGCGGGTGCAGCGGGTTGATCACCACGCGGTCGAGCCGGCTGGTGTCCAGCAGGCCTTCCTCGAGGTCGAATTCCCAGGACCGCATCTGCTTCGCCATGAGGCGGCGCTGCAGGCGGTTCGCCAGCTTGCCGATCATGCCCTGCAGGTGTCCGAGCTGCTGGTCGAGTAGCTGGCGAAGGCGCGCCAGCTCTTCCGGATCGCACAGCAGCTCGGCTTGGACGACCTCGTCGAAGACTTCGGTATAGGCCTTGTAGAAGGGCTCGCGCGGGACGTTGGACAGGTCGTGCTGCGGGCGCCAGGGCGTGCCCGGCTCGCCCGGCTCTTCGCTGCCGGGGGTCGGCATCATGTCGCCGTCGGCGTCGTCCGGCATCATGTCGCCAGCATCGTCGTCGCCGGGCACGGTGTCCGCGGCATCCGCCATGGCGTCGGCCGAGCCGTCGGCAGAGCCTTCGCCGTCCTGCTCGCCGTCGTTCTGCGCGTCGTCGCTGTCGACGTCCTCGTCGCCTTCGGTGTCGCCGCTTTCGGACGGCGTCTCGTTGCCGAGATCGATGTCGAGATCGCTGATCAGCCGCCGCACCGCCTGGCTGTAGGCCTTCTGGTCGGCGATATTCTTTTCCAGATCGGTCATGGCCTTGCCGATCTTGTCCTTGAGCAGCGGCTCCCAGAGCTCACACAGCTTGCGGGCCGCGGGCGGCGGCGGGCAGCCGGTCAGCTTTTCGCGCGCCATCAGGCGGACTGCCTCGGGCATCGTGGCTTCCGTGCGCTCGCTTACCCGGTGCAGCCCCTGGCGGCGGTACCGCTCCTCGAGGGCCGCGGAGAGATTCTCGCTGACGCCGACCATGCGGTTGGCGCCGAGCGCCTCGCAGCGGGCTTGCTCCAAGGCCTCGTACAGGACCGGGGCGACGTCGCCGCCCGGCATATTGGTCGAATGGACCTTGGCGTTGTGATGCTTGAGCTTGAGCGCCTGGGCGTCGGCCTCGCCGCGGACATGGGCGACGTCGGCCGGTTGCAGGTCGCGCATAGGGATCGGCAGCCGCACGCGATGGCCGCTCAGCCCGGGCGGCTCGTTCGAGAAGGAAACCTCGACCTCGTCCTGTTCGGCGATCGCGCGAACGGTCGCGGCCGTGGCCTGCTTGAATCTTTCGAGCGGCGATTCTGTGTCGCTCATCCTCGGTCGCCCATGGGACTTACGCGATCGATGTCGCGATCCCCGTTTCGGGAAGCTCGGTGCCGAAGCAGCGCTGGTAATACTCCGCCACGGCGGCGCGTTCCGTCTCGTCACACTTGTTCAGGAAGGTCATCCGGAAGGCCAGGCCGACATCCTTGAAGATATTGGCGTTTTCGGCCCAGGTTATGACCGTCCTGGGCGACATCACGGTCGAGATGTCGCCGTTGATGAATCCGGAGCGCGTCAGGTCCGCGCAGGCGACCATGGCGCTGATGACCTCGCGGCCCTCATCGTTGTCGTAGCTCTTGGCCTTCGACAGCACGATGTTGACCTCTTCGTCATGCGGCAGGTAGTTGAGCGTGGTGACGATGTTCCAGCGGTCCATCTGGCCCTGGTTGATCTGCTGCGTGCCGTGGTAGAGGCCGGTGGTGTCGCCGAGGCCGACGGTATTCGCCGTCGAGAACAGCCGGAAATACTTGTGCGGCCGGACGACCCGGCTCTGGTCGAGCAGGGTCAGCTTGCCGTCGACTTCGAGCACGCGCTGGATCACGAACATCACGTCCGGCCGGCCGGCGTCGTATTCGTCGAAGCACAGCGCGCACGGGTTCTGCAGGGCCCAGGGCAGGATGCCCTCCCGGAACTCGGTGATCTGCTTGCCGTCGCGAATGACGATGGCGTCCTTGCCGATCAGGTCGATACGGCTGATATGGCTGTCGAGGTTGACGCGGATGCAAGGCCAGTTGAGCCGCGCGGCGACCTGCTCGACATGCGTCGACTTGCCGGTGCCGTGATAGCCCTGGATCATGACGCGGCGGTTGAAGGCGAATCCGGCCAGGATCGCCAGCGTCGTGTCGTGATCGAAGACATAGGCGTCATCGATGTCGGGGACATACTCTGAACCCTTCGAGAATCCCGGGACGGTCATGTCCACATCGATGCCGAAAGTCTGGCGCACCGATACCTCGATATCGGGTGCGTCGAGTTCGTGGGCCTTGCTGCGCTCGTGTGTATCTGCTGTCGCCATTCTTGCAAATCCGGTCGAATTAGCGGGATGATCCGCCCCCAGAGGGGTGCTCGGGACGCCCATTCAGGCGGTCAGAAAACGTTTTAGCGTCGTATAGGCGTCGTTAATCGACTTTAGCTGCTCTTCCGCGGATCTGTCACCGCCGTTGGCATCGGGATGGAGCTGCTTAACCAGTTCCTTATAACGCGCCTTTAGCTGGGTCAAGTTCACGGGTGGAACAAGCGCCATGCAGCGTAAGGCTTTTTGCTCGGGCGTATCCTTCGGTCCGTCGCTCGAATGCCCGTTTCCGTGGCCTTCGAGGTCGTCGCGGAAGCCAAAGCCATGGGCACGCCAGGCTTGCTCGAATTTCCGCTTCGCCGTTGCGCCATTGGCCCCGAGCGGCCAGGTCGGACGGCGCCAGACGGTATCCTGGCGGATCTCCCGCTCGATCTGCTTTTCGCTCATTCCGGAACAGTAGTTCCAGGATTTATTGTATTCGCGCACGTGATCAAGGCAGAACCACAAAAATTCCCCCAGCTGGTCGCGCGACCGGGGCGCCCGGTGCTCGCCGGCAGCGGTGCAGCCCGGCATGCTGCAGACCCGCGACAGGGGCTTCTGCCTTCGGCTGAGGGGTATGCTCTCGACCTTGCGCATCGGCATAATATGGCGGGCGTGCCGGAGACTGGCAAGCAGCGCCGTTGACAGGCAAAGCGCCGGCCCGCAAGGTCCGGGCCCGGCGGAACGAGGAGGGCTAAGCCATGGCGGTCGTGGACCGGATACGCGAAAAGCTGACCAGCGAATTGCACCCGCTCAGGCTCGGCGTCACGGACGACTCCCACAAACATGCCGGCCATGCAGGCGCCCGGCCCGGCGGCGAGTTCCATTTCACGGTGGAAGTGGTCAGCGCAGCCTTCGAGGGCATGAGCCGCGTCGAGCGCCAGCGGCTGATCTACCACCTGTTGGAGGACGAGCTCGCGGGTCCGGTGCACGCGCTGGCGCTGCGCACGATCGCGCCGTCGGAGGACCGATAGCCGTCCGGGCGCCATGTGGTCGGGTCAGGGCCCGGTGTAATAGTCCGGGAACGCCGCCTTTACGATCTCGCCGTCTTCGCGATAGGCGTGGCAGGCGTTGATGTGGCGAGGGCGGCCCTTGTTCGGCTTCGGCCGTTCCTGGCCCGCGTCGCGCGCTTCCTTGAGCCGGGCGCCGTACATGGTCTGGAACGCCGTCGTCGCCATCGGCCGCAGCAGCTCGCGCAGATGCGTGCAGCCGTCGACGCCGCCGATCCGCCGGTTGACCTCGGCGATCCAGCCCTTGCCGATGCGGATGCCCGTGAGCTTCGCGAAATTGGGCGTGACGGCGCTGCAGACTGGGATAGGGATTGGCGTCCATCGCCGCCTCGCAGCCGCGAATGACCATGTCATCGTCGAGGGTCAGCCGGATCCACATGTCGTGGACCGGATCGCCGGCCGCACGCAGACCGCCGTCCTCGCCGGGAAAGGCATAGGGCTTGGTGTCCACGAGATGCCCCTCGATATCCCACAGCCCGTCGCGCCGCCGGTAGCCGCGGCATTCGACGCGCCGCGTATGGCTGTGTTCGCGCGGCTTCGGGGGCGACAGGGGCATGGCTCTCTTGCGGAAAGTGGCAATCGGGCAGGGTTCGCTCCGGCAGGAAGATAATGCTGCAGTGCACCCGGTCAAGCGTCGGAGAGGGCGGTCCCGGCGGTTGCCGGGGGGCGCACGCGGAGCAGGGTGATCTGGTTGCGCTGGCGGCGCAAGATCTCGAAGCGGAAATTGTGGAAGCGGAAGACCTGGCCGGGATCGGGGATCATGCGGGCCTCGTAGAGGACCAGGCCGGCGATGGTCGTCGCCTCGTCGTCGGGGAGGTTCCACTCGAACTCGCGATTGAGGTCGCGGATCGTCACCGAGCCGTTGACGATGTAGCTGCCGTCGGCCTGGGGACGCGCGCCGGCGACCGTCGTGTCGTGCTCGTCGTCGATGTCGCCGACGATCTCCTCGAGGATATCCTCGAGCGTGACCACGCCCATGAAGGCGCCATACTCGTCGACGACGAGGGCGAAATGCTCGCGCCGCTGGCGGAATGCCTGAAGCTGCTCCAGCAGGCTGGTCGAGTCGGGGATGAACCAAGGCTCGGTGGCCACGGCGCGGATGTCGACGCTGTCCACGCCCTTTTCGTCCGTGCCGATCGCCCGCAGCAGCGCCTTCGCATGGACCACGCCGATGATGTTGTCCTGGTCCTTGTCGTAGAGCGGCAGCCGCGTATAGGGGCTGCGTAGAACCTGTTCCACCAGGTTGCGCGAGCTCTCCCGGATGTCCAGCATCTCGACGCTGCGCCGGTGGGTCATGACTTCGTAGACCTCGACATCGTCGAGATCCAGGATGCTGCGGAGCATCTGCCGCTCCTGGCGGATCTCCGGCGCCGATCCCTCATGCAGGGCGATGATGCCGCGCAGCTCCTCTTCGCGCTGGCTGTGCAGTTGCACGGGACTCACGCTGGCGCCGAAGGCGCGCAGCGTCCACTCGACGATCTTGCCCACCATCACGCTGATCGGGGCGAGCACGGCGACGGTCGGTCTGACGATCGGCGCGAGCACGAGAGCCATGCCGTCGGCATGGCCGAGGGCGTAGGTCTTCGGCAGCACCTCGGCGAAGATGAGAACGAGCACGGTCATCGCCGCCGTCGCGTAATAGACGCCGGCATCGCCGAAAATGTTCAGCAGCAGGCTGGTGGCCAGCGCGGAGGCGAAGATATTGACCACGTTATTGCCGAGCAGCAGGGCGCCGATCATGCGGGGCTTGCGCTCGTGCATGGCGATCACGACCTGGGCGCGGAGGTCGCCTTGCCGGGCCAGCTCGTACATGCGGGGGCCCGACGCCGCCGTCATCGCTGTTTCCGAGCCCGAGAAAAATGCCGAAATGACAATCAGCACTGCGATCGAGGCGCCAGTAATCAGCCATTCCGCCGTCATAGCAGCATTGCTCCTTCGAACAGCGTCAGCAGGTCGTCGCGCGTCACGTCCTGGCTGAGAAACGCGTCGCCGATGCCGCGCGCCAGAACGAAGGTCATCTTGCCGTCGGCCACCTTCTTGTCTTTCGCCATGTGGCCGATCAGGGCCTCGGCCGACCAGATGTTGCCGAGCGCGTGCGCTGGCGTCGTCGGAAGGCCGATCGCCGCCAGGTGCCGGCGGGCGAGATCGGCGTCGACGGCCTCACAATGGCCGAGCTGCACCGAAAGGTCGAAGGCGAGGGCCATGCCGATGGCGACCGCCTCGCCATGCAGCAGCGCGTCGCCGAATCCGGTTTCAGCCTCCAAGGCGTGGGCGAAGGTATGGCCGAGATTGAGCAGCGCGCGCTGGCCCGTCTCGCGCTCGTCGGCGGCGACGATGGCGGCTTTCGCCTGGCAGCTCCGCACGATGGCGTGCCGCCGCGCGTCCGGATCGCCGTCGCGCACGGCCGGCCCGTGGCCTTCGAGCCATTCGAAGAATTCCTTGTCGCCGAGCAGCCCGTATTTGACCACCTCGGCATAGCCGGCGAGCAGCTCGCGCTTCGGCAGGGTGTCCAGGATGCCGGTGTCGGCGATGACCAGCCGGGGCTGGTGGAACGCGCCGATCAGATTCTTGCCGTGTCGGGTATTGATGCCCGTCTTGCCGCCGACCGAGCTGTCGACCTGGGCCAGCAAGGTCGTCGGAATCTGTACGAAATCGAGCCCGCGCAGCGCGATCGCGGCGGCGAACCCGGTGATGTCGCCGACCACGCCGCCGCCAAGCGCGACAAGCGTCGTGCGGCGCTCGATCCCGGCATCGAGGATGCGGTTCATCAGGCTTTCGAGATGGCTGAAATCCTTGGTCTGCTCGCCGGGCGGGAGGACGATCGCGCTATGGGCGATGCCGGCCTTCTCGAGCGAGACGGCGAGGGCATCGAGATGCAGCGCGCCGACCGTCTCGTCGGTCACGACGACGACCCGCTTTTGCCGCAGCACCGGCGCCATCAGCTCGCCCGCGCGGGCAAAGACATCCTCGCCGACGATGATGTCGTAGCGCCGGTCAGCGAGATCGACCGTAACAGTTTCGGTGGCATTCATGATCCGGCATCCGTTGCGAGGAAGCGTTCGATATATGTAATGACGCGCTCCACGGTTTCATCCAGCGGGCCATCGTTGCTTTCGACCGTGATGTCCGCTTCGGAATAGACCGGGTAGCGGGTTTGCATAAGCCGTTCAAGGGTGCCCTTCGGGTCTTCGGTGTTCAGCAAGGGCCGGTGGCTGCGGCGGCGCACCCGGTGCCACAGCGTCTCGAGGTCCGCTTTCAGCCAGATCGAGATGCCGGCATCCTTGATTGCCTGCCGGACACGCGGGTCCATGAAGGCCCCGCCACCGGTTGCCAGCACGCAGACGGATTGCTTCAGCAGGCGCTCGATGACCCGCCGCTCGCCGTCCCGGAATGCGACCTCGCCATGCAGGGCAAAGATGTCCGAAATCGTGCAGCCCGCGGCGAGCTCGATCTCCTCATCGGCATCGACGAAAGGCAGGTCGAACCGGGCGGCCAGGCGGCGGCCGACGGCCGTCTTGCCCGCCCCCATCATGCCGACCAGGACGAGCGGTTTGGGCAACGGGAAGGGTGGTGCGGATTTCGGCTTGCCCGTCATTCATATTCTGCGTTTTGCGTCCGTCGATCGTTGAATCGCGACTCAGGGGGCTATATGCTGCCGCAGAATTGCCATAGTGCAGCGATAGCGTAAAGACTCAACACGTTCTTGCAGCCTATTCACCGCTACCATTGCATGAGCAGATAAGGTAGGGCCATGGCTGCTTCCTCAGCAGACAATCATATGAACCGCTTCACTCTCACGCTCCTGATCGCATTTTTCGCTCTCATCGCCACGGGTGTCGTATTCCTGGCGTCGTGGGATATTCCGCCGCCATCCAAATCGGTGGAGAAGGTTCTCGATGACGGACGGTTTCCGCGTTAAAGGACGATTTGCGGCGGCCTTGATCGCTGCGTCTTCGCTCCTGGTAACGCCGGCCCTTGCGGCGGATATCCAACTGGCGCAGGACGGGCCCGTGCGCCTGATGCCGCGGCGCGACCTGTCGAACCCGGTCCCGCAAAGCCAGCCATCCCAACCGTCCCAGCCGTCCGAGGGGGCGGCGCCAGGCGCACCGGAGCAGGAAACCCAGCCGCTGCCGGAGATCCAGGTGAAGGATCTGGGCTCCGTCGACCCTGAGGCGGTCGGTACGCTCGATGCCGCGAGCGGCGGCTTCAGCGCGAATATGTGGCTCGGCACGCCGCGGTCGACGATCGAGCGATTGATCGGCAGCGTCCCTGCCGAGATACGCTCGCCCGTGATGCGCGGGCTTGCCGAGCGGCTGCTGCTGACCGCCGCCGCGCTGCCGCCGGCCGATTCGGCGGCTTCCGGCGACAAGGCCGCGCGATCGATCCTGTCGCTGCGGGTCGAGCGGCTCCAGGCGATGGGGCTCGTCGACGCCGCCAGGGCTCTGATCGAGGCTTCGCCGACCCGCGCGCGCGATCCCGAGCTCATCCGGCTCTATGTCGAGAACCTGCTGCTGGCGAACGATCTCGGCGGCGCTTGCGCGGAGACCAAGCGCGACGCGGCAAACCTCGTCTCGCATTTCTGGCAGCGCATGACGATTTTTTGCCAGCTGCTCGCCGGCGACAACGACGGCGCCCAGTTCGGCGCCAATGTCCTCGCCGAAAGCCCGGACGCCGCCGACAAGCCCTTCCTGACGATCGTCGACATGATGGAGCAGAAGCGCCCGGCGCGTCTCGACTCGCTGCCGTCGCCGACGCCGCTCGATCTGGCGATGCTGCGCAGCATGAACGCGCCGCTGCCGGCCGACGTGGTGGACAAGGCCGCACCGCCGATATTACGGGCAATCGGCATCAGCCCCAACGCCGATCTCGACCTCCGGCTGCACGCGGCGGAGCGGGCCGCGCTCGTCGGCGCCATCGACATCAAGCGCCTGGCGCAGATCTACATGAGCATCGAGTTCAGCGAGAACGAGCTCAACAACGCGCTGTCCACGGCCGAGAAGAACTGGACGCCGCGCGGCCGGGCCCTGCTGTATCGCGCGGCGCGCATGCAAACCGTGCCCACCGCCAAGGCGGCGGTGGTCCAGAAGGCCTTCGAGCTCGGACGGCGGGATGGGCATCTGCTCCTGCTCGTGCGCCTTTACCGGGATATTCTCAAGGGAATCCCGGTCTCGGCGGACCTGGCATGGTTCGCGGGCGAGGCGGCGAAAGGGCTGCTGGCGCTGGGCGAAAAGGATGCGGCGCGGCCCTGGGTGACGCTGCTCCGCGAGCGCGAGCTGCGGGACGAGGACGCGCGGAAAGCACGCGACCGGCTGTGGGCGCTCGCGATCATGGCGGGCGACGACCGCTACCGGGTCGACGACATGGAGAGCATGTCCGCCTGGCTCAACGTGCTGCGGGAGGAGGAGCCGGACCTGGCCTATGAGCGCGCGGGACTGGCGCTCGTCCTGATGCAGGCGATCGGCGTCCAGGTGCCCGCGAACTATTGGCAGACGCTGCTGCAGCCGCCGCGCCGGTCGCCCGTGCTGGTGCCGCCGCCGGCCTTCATTCCCGCGCTGGAAGAGGCGGTGCGCGGCGGGCGCCTGGGCGAGTCCGTGCTGATCTCGATCCTCACGCTGGGACCCGACGGTACGCTTGGCGCCGACGCGTCGCTGCTGCGGGATGTGATCGTGGCCTTGCGCACGAGCGGCCTCGAGACCGAGGGGCGGACGCTCGCCCTCGAAGCGGCCTTCGTCAACGGCCTCTGACAGCATGGCGGACACGCAAGCATTGGCGGAGGCCTGGCGGCTGGAGACCTTTCTCGAGATGCTGACGGCCGAGCGCGGCGCATCGGCGAACACGATCATCGCCTACCGGCGGGATCTGGAAGAATTCTTCGCGATGATGTCGGCGCGAGGCCGCCGCCTTGCCAGCGTCACGACGGAGGATATCCGCCAATACGTGACCCGGCTGGCCGAGGCGGGGTTCGCGGCCACGACGGCCGCGCGCCGTCTTTCCGCGCTGCGCCAGTATTTCGGCTTCCTGTTTGCCGAGGGCATGCGGCCGGACGACCCGACCGCCATGGTCGACGGTCCGCGGCTCGGCCGCCCGTTGCCGAAGATCCTGGACGAGGAGGAGGTCGAGCAGCTGCTTGCCGCGGCGCGCGAGATGCCTGGCTCGGAAGGGATCCGGCTCACCGCCATGATCGAGCTGTTGTACGCCACCGGGCTCCGCGTGTCGGAGCTGGTGACGCTGCCGCTCGCGGCCGTGGTGCGCAACCCGGACGTGATCGTGGTGCGCGGCAAGGGCGAGCGCGAGCGGATGGTGCCCTTGACCCGCCCGGCGCGCCGGACGTTGCAGGCCTATTGCAACATCCGCGACGAGTTCGTGCCGGCCGGCGCCCGGTCCGCGTGGCTCTTCCCCTCGCACGGCAAGGAGGGGCATCTGACGCGCCAGCGGTTCGGCCAGATGCTGAAGGCGCTGGCGGACGAATGCGGAATCGACCGGCATAAGATAAGCCCGCATGTTCTCCGGCACGCCTTCGCGAGCCATCTGCTGGCGAATGGCGCCGATCTCAGGTCGGTGCAGCAGATGCTGGGGCACGCCGACATCTCGACGACGCAGATCTACACCCATGTACTCGATGAGCGGCTGCAGGCGCTGGTGCGCGACAAGCACCCGCTCGCCGGCCGGGCCGGAGGACGGCGCCGTTCCTGAGGGAAACGGCCCGCCCTGCTCGCTGTCAATTTCCCATCGTCTATGTTAGGAACGCCCGTCGATCTGGGGGGGAGGTTGGCCGGGTAGATGAAGCATTTTCTCGATTTCGAAAAGCCGATTGCCGAACTGGAAGGCAAGATCGAGGAGTTGCGCCATCTTTCCGGCGCGGAAGACCTCAACATCGCCGACGAGGTATCGAAGCTGCAGGTCAAGGCCGACCGGCTGCTGCGGCAGACCTATCAGAAGCTGACGCCCTGGCAGAAGGTGCAGGTCGCCCGGCATCCGGAGCGGCCGCATTTCAACGATTACATTGCCCGGCTGATGCAGGATTTCACCCCGATTGCGGGCGACCGCTGCTTCGCCGACGACAAGGCGATCCTTGGCGGGATCGGGCGCTTCCGGGGTTATTCCTGCGTCATCCTCGGCCAGGAAAAGGGCGCGGACACGAACGAGCGCGTCGAACACAACTTCGGCATGGCGCGGCCGGAAGGATACCGCAAGGCCCGCCGGCTGATGGAGCTCGCCGACCGCTTCTCGCTGCCGGTCATCAGCCTGGTCGACACGCCGGGCGCCTATCCCGGGGTGGGCGCGGAAGAGCGCGGGCAGGCGGAGGCGATCGCCCGCTGCATCGAGACCTGCCTCTGCATCCGCGTTCCCTTGGTGAGCGCGATCATCGGCGAGGGCGGGTCGGGCGGCGCGATCGCCATCGCTGCCGGCGATACGGTCGTCATGCTGGAGCACAGCGTCTATTCGGTCATCTCCCCGGAAGGCTGCGCATCGATCCTGTGGCGCAGCGCCGAGCAGAGCCAGACGGCCGCCGAGGCCCTGCGCCTCACGGCGCAGGATCTTCTCGAACTGCACCTGATCGACAAGATCCTGCCCGAGCCGCTCGGCGGCGCGCACCGCGACCCGGCGGACACCATCGATCGCCTGGGCGATGCGCTGGAGGACGAGATCAAGCGGCTGATCGTACAGGACGGCGGTTTGCTGCGGCGGCGCCGGCGCGATAAGTTCCTGGAAATGGGCAAACAGGTGGCGCCGTGAAACGATTCGCCATGTTGCTTCCGTTTCTTCTGCTGCTCGCCGGTTGCGGCGACACATGGGAGAAGCTCACGAACTGGGATTTCGGCTGGGGCCACGACCGCGCGGTGAGCGCGGAACGCACGCCGGTCGCCGTCCCCGATACGCCCGCGCCGAGCCGCGCGGGCGGGCAGACCCTGCGAACCGCCAGCGGGACGGCCACGGGCGGATGCTATCGCGGGAAGCTGACCGACGAAGGCGTCACCTGTCAGGCCATGCGGACGGAAGACGGCAGGCTGCTGACCTTGGGCGGGCCCTTGCGCGGGTTCGGGACAGGGGATTCGGTCTGCGTCTGCGGCGTCCCATCAGCGCAGCAATTCTGCAAGCAGGGGCTGACGCTGCTGATCCGCGAAATCTCGGACACCTGCGCCAACATCCAATAGGAAACGCCGCCCTGGTTTGGGGCGGCGTCCGGAAGCAGGTCTGTCACACAAGCCGATCTATATCTGGCCGTGGCAGTGCTTGTACTTGCGGCCCGACCCGCAGGGGCAGGGCGAATTGCGCGGCACCTTGCCCCAGGTCGCAGGGTCTTGCGGGTCGACGGCGCCGGTCGGCACCCGATTGCGGACCGGCGTTTTCGTCAGCACATCGCCGTCCGCCTCGAAGGCCGCTTCCGGCACATCGGCAAGCGCCGGGTCCTGCCGGCTTTCATGAAACGCCGCCTGCTGCGGCAACAACATGTCGTCGGGCACGGAGTCCATCTGGAATTCGACCTGCGACAGCGTGCTGGTCACGGTCTCGCGCACGCGAACGAGCATTTCCTCGAACAGGTCGAAGGCCTCGCGGCGGTATTCGTTCAGCGGATCCCGCTGACCATAGGCGCGCAGGTTGATGCCCTGGCGCAGGTGGTCGAGCTGCAGCAGATGCTCCTTCCAGGCGTGGTCGACGATGTGCAGCAGCAGGCTCTTCTCCGCGTGGCGGATCAGCTCCGCCCCGTAGTTCGCCACCTTCTCGGCCATCTTGCGGTCGCTGGCCTCGACGATGCGCTCGTGGATCTCCTGGTCCGCGATGCCCTCTTCCGCGCACCAATCCTTCACCGGCAGGTTGACGTTGAGCAGCCGCAGGCATTCTTCGTGCAGCGCTTCGGCGTCCCATTGCTCGGGCATGGCGGATTCGGGGATGCAGCGGGCGACGATGCCGTCGATGACTTCGTGCCGCATCGCTTCGACGTCGGCGCTCACGTCGTCGGTGCGCATCAGCTCCTTGCGCTGCTCGTAGATCACCTTGCGCTGATCGTTCATGACGTCGTCGTAGCGCAGCAAGTGCTTGCGGATGTCGAAGTTGCGCTGCTCGACCTTTTCCTGCGCCTTCTCGAGCGCCTTGTTGATCCAGGGGTGGATGATCGCTTCGCCTTCCTGCAGGCCCAGCTTCTGCAGCATGCCGTCCATCCGCTCCGATCCGAAGATCCGCATCAGGTCGTCTTCCAGGCTGACGAAGAACTTCGACGCGCCGGGGTCGCCCTGACGGCCTGAGCGGCCGCGCAGCTGGTTGTCGATGCGCCGGGATTCATGCCGCTCCGTGCCGAGCACGAACAGGCCGCCGGATGCCAGCACCTCGGCTTTCTTCGTCTCGATCTCGGCTTTGATCTCCTCGGTCTTCGCGGCCCGCTGCTGTTCGTCCTCGATCGCGGCGAGGTCGCGTTCCACCCGCATTTCGAGGTTGCCGCCGAGCTGGATATCGGTGCCGCGGCCCGCCATGTTCGTCGCGATCGTGACGGCGCCCGGTATGCCCGCTTCCGCGATGATGTAGGCTTCCTGTTCGTGATGACGCGCGTTCAGCACCTGGTGCTTGATCTTGCGCTTGGTGAGAACGGCGGACAGCTCCTCCGACTTCTCGATGCTGATGGTGCCGACCAGGACGGGCTGCTTGACCTTGGAGCATTCCTCGATCTGGTCGACGATGGCCGAATATTTTTCCTTGCGGGTGCGGTAAACCTCGTCGTCGGCATCCTTGCGGACCATCGGCTTGTTGGTCGGCGCCTCGACGACCTCGAGGCTATAGATCTCGCCGAATTCGGCGGCTTCCGTCAGGGCCGTGCCGGTCATGCCGGAAAGCTTGGGGTACATGCGGAAGTAGTTCTGGAAGGTGATCGAGGCCAGCGTCTGGTTCTCGTTCTGGATCTCGGCGTGTTCCTTCGCCTCCAGGGCCTGGTGCAGGCCGTCGGAATAGCGCCGGCCTTCCATCATGCGCCCGGTGAACTCGTCGATGATAATGACCTTGTTGTCCTTCACGATGTAGTCGGTGTCGCGCTGGAACAGCTTATGCGCGCGCAGCGCCTGGTTCACGTGGTGGACAAGGGAGATATTCTGGATGTCGTAGAGCGACCCTTCCGTGAGCAGGCCTTCTTCCGTGAGCAGCTGCTCGACGTGGTGTGCGCCTTCCTCGGTCAGCGTGACGGTGCGCTGCTTCTCGTCCTTTTCGTAGTCCTTCTCGCCCAGCTTCGGGATTAACGTGTCGACGCGGCGGTAGCCTTCGGATGAGTCCTCGGCCGGACCGGAGATGATCAGCGGCGTCCGCGCCTCGTCGATCAGGATCGAGTTCGACCTCGTCCACGATCGCGTAGTTGAAGTCGCGCTGGACCATTTCTTCCAGCCGGAACTTCATATTGTCGCGCAGGTAGTCGAACCCGAGCTCGTTGTTCGTGGCGTAGGTGACGTCGCAGGCGTATTGCTGCTGGCGCTCTTCGTCGTCCAGTTCGTGCACGATGCAGCCGACCGTCAGGCCCAGGAATTTGTAGATCTGGCCCATCCAGCGGGCGTCGCGCTGGGCCAGGTAGTCGTTGACCGTCACGACATGCACGCCCTTGCCCTCGAGCGCGTTGAGATAGACCGCGAGCGTCGCCACCAGCGTCTTGCCTTCGCCGGTCTTCATCTCGGCGATCTTGCCCTTGTGCAGGACCATGCCGCCCAGCAGCTGTACGTCGAAATGCCGTTGGCCGAGGGTGCGCTTGGCGCCTTCGCGGACGGTCGCGAACGCCTCGACCAGGATGTCGTCCAGCGTCTCGCCCCGCTTCAGGCGGTCGCGGAATTGTTGCGTGCGGGCGCGGAGCTCCTCGTCGGACAGCTTTATCAGCTCCGGCTCCAGCGCATTGATGGCGCTGACCATCGGCTGCATTTGCTTGAGCAGCCTCTCGTTCGACGTGCCGAATACCGTCCTGAGAAGTGCGTTAGGCGCCTTCAGCAATCCGCCGATCATGAGGACCTCGATTTGGGGACGGCGCTTGAAAGCACCGGGTTTCCGCGCATACGCCAGTGACATAAGCACAGTGTTGTGATCTGTCAACGACCGCAAGGGCGGCGGACGGAGCGCCTGCCGAAGGCCTCTCGGCGGCGGTCACGGCCGTTTCCGGCCCGGCTTTCCGCCGCGAACCGCCCGCCGGGCGGCAAGGTGGCGCGCTTTACACCCTGCCGCGCCCTATGTCATGGATCTATTGCGACAAATTGTGCGTCGACGGCGTGCCTTGTTCTGATTGCCTACATATGCATTATGCGCGCTGAAGACGGACCCGCCGGCCCCGGTGAAGCGGCGGGCCGCCCGATATCTCGATGAAAGGATGTGTCCATGAACCGGCTTTGTGCGATGGCCGCTGTCGTTTCGCTGGTCGCTGCATTCGCCGCGGGGCCCGCGGCGGCGCAAGCGCAGCAGTCGCCATCGACGGGTGCGAAGAACGATCCGTCCAAAGTGGTCGACGCGGTGGTCGAAGGCCAGCCGATATATCAGTCGGAGGTCATCGCCGCCTTCCACAGCTTGCCGCCGAATGTTCAGAGGGAAGGCATAGAAAGGGTCTATGACCGCCTGCTCGAGATGCTCATCGAACGCAATATGATGACGGTTTACGGCCGCCGGGAGAAATACGACCAGGACCCGGAGGTCAAGCGCCGCTTGAAATTGGCCGAAGACCAGATTATCCGCGAAGTCTATCTCGATCGCCTGATCAAGAAGTACCTGACCGAGGAGCGGATCCGGGCGCATTACGACGAAGTTGTGCGCAAGCATCCGCCGACGAAGGAGATCAGGGCGCGGCATATCCTGGTTGATAGCGAGGCCAAGGCCAAAGAGATGATCAAGCTGGCCAAGGGCGGCGAGGATTTCGCAAAGCTCGCGGCCAAGAATTCGATCGGGCCGTCGGCGCAGCGCGGCGGCGATCTCGGTTATTTCACGGCGAACGAGATGGTGAAGCCGTTCTCCGACGTCGCCTTCAAGCTCAAGAAGGGCGAGATTTCGCCAAAACCGGTCAAGACGCAGTTCGGCTGGCATGTCATAAAGGTCGAGGACGTGCGCACGCGCAAGGTTCCCCCTTATGAGAAGGTCAAGGCGCAGATGCGGCGTGAGGTCTGGGAACAGCTGGGCCAGGATTTCCTCCGGCAGTACCGTCAGCAGGCCCATGTCGAGCGATTCTCCTTCGACGGCAAGACAAAGTTGCCGGAGCTCCCGCAAGGGACGCCGGCGGCGCCGGCTGCGGCAACTAAACCCAAATAGGTAAGCGATGTTCGCGAAATCTCCTCTCGCTCCGGAATCCCTCCCGGAAATACCGCCGGTCGCGGGTGTGCGGCTCGCCGGTATGGCGGTCGGCCTGAAGGAAAGCGGCCGGCCCGACCTGTTCCTGGCCGAGCTCGCCAAAGGCAGCACGATCGCCGGGCTGCTCACCAGGTCGGCATGCCCCTCGGCGCCGGTCGACTGGTGCCGCAAGAACCTTCCGAGCGGCCGCGCCCGTGCCATCGTCGTCAATTCCGGCAACGCGAATGCGTTCACCGGCAAGGCGGGCGACCGCACCGTGGCCAACACGGTGAACGAAGCGGCGCGCCTGCTGAAATGCCCGAAGAAGGAGGTCTTCGTCGCCTCGACCGGGGTCATCGGCGTGCCGGTGGCCGCGGACTACATCAGCCGCCAGCTGCCGCGCCTGCACAAGGCGCTGTCGCCGAAGGGATGGCCGGACGCCACCGAGGCGATCATGACCACCGACACCTACCCCAAGCTGGCGGTGCGCCGGGCGCGCATCGGCGGCGCGGAGGTGACCATTGCGGGCATGGCGAAGGGATCGGGCATGATCGCGCCGGACATGGCGACGATGCTGAGCTTCGTCTTCACGGACGCGGCTATTCCGGCCAAAGTGCTTCAAAAGCTGTTGCAGCGCGCAGGCGACCGCTCTTTCAACTGCATCACGGTCGACAGCGACACGTCCACGAGCGACACCCTGTTGCTCGCCGCGACGGGGCAGGCCAAGCATCCGCCGGTCAAGTCCGCGAGCGGCAAGCTGATCGCGGATTTCAGCGGCGCTCTCGAGTCGCTGCTGGTCGACCTCGCGACGCAGGTGGTGAAGGACGGCGAGGGTGCGCAGAAGTTCATCACCATCGACGTCAAGGGCGCGGCCTCCGATGCCGCGGCGCGCCGGATCGGCCTCGCCATCGGAAACTCGCCGCTCGTCAAGACCGCCATCGCAGGCAGCGACGCGAATTGGGGCCGCATCGTCATGGCGGTCGGCAAGGCGGGCGAGAAGGCCGACCGGGACAAGCTGTCGATATCCTTCGGCGGGATCGCGATCACGCGCAAAGGCAAACGCGTGCCGGACTACGACGAAGCGAAGGTCGAGCAGCATCTGCGCGGCAAGTCCGTCGATGTCACGGTCGACGTCGGCGTCGGCAAGGGGGCCGCGCGGATCTGGACCTGCGACCTGACGCACGGGTACATCGAGATCAACGCCGACTACCGAACCTGACGGGATCATGAGCGAGGCGCGCGACGGTTGCTGGCAGGAACGGACGACCAGCGATCTGCTGCCAATCCTGCTGGTCGCCGCGGCGGCGCTGGTGGATGTCGACGGGCGCGTCCTGATTGCGCGCCGGCCGGAAGGCAAGCGCATGGCCGGCTTGTGGGAGTTCCCGGGCGGCAAGGTCGGCGACGGCGAGACGCCGGAAGCCGCGCTCGTCCGCGAGCTGGAGGAAGAGCTCGGCATCGATACGCGGGAGAGCTGCCTCGCGCCGATCGCCTTCGCGAGCCACCGCTACGACGATTTCCATCTGCTGATGCCGCTTTATGCCTGCCGCGTCTGGAAAGGCACGCCGTCGCCGCGCGAGGGCCAGACGCTTGCCTGGGTGCGGCCGGCCCGGCTTTCCGACTATCCCATGCCGCCGGCCGACGCGCCGCTGGTTGCGCTGCTCCGCGATTTGGTCTGAGACGCCGCCCTTCCCAAGGACGCTCGCGTCACACGTAGAACGGCATGCCCCGGTTCGGCGGATGCCGCAGCTCGCGGTAGGAAATCGACAGCGCGGACACGCTGGCTGCGATCACGACGTAATAGATGAAATTCAAAGCGAGGCCGGCGATAAAACGGAAGGTCAGGCTCCCGGACAGCCCGGTGAAATGCGCGATGGCGTTGAAGGCCGAGCTGACGAGCACGGCCACCACCATCGCCGGGGCGACCGAGAGCAGGAAGATCGCGACCAGGCGCCAGCTGTTCCGGCGGCCGATGACCCAGGCTTCCATGATCGTCATCTTTTGATCGACGGCCGCCGCCGGCAGCCAGAGCGCGAGGCGGGCCTGCACCAGCAGAATGAGCACGGCGACGGCCGCCTTGGCGAGCTGCAGCACGACCACGCCCGTCGACGGACCGCCGACCCCGCCGGCCGCCAGCCCCATGGCCGCGCCGCCGCCGGCGATCATCCCGATGAGCGTCGGCGGCAGGGAGATCGCGATCGCGATGATCGTGATGACGAAGACCCGGCCGAGAAAGATCGTCTTTCGCCGGTCCCATCGCAGCGCGGTCATGATCGTCGGCTGTTCCTGGGACAGGAGGCAGCGGCGATGCCAGGCGACCGCGAACATCACGTAGAATGCCGTCGGCAGCGCCACGGCCAGGATGAGCCCCGCAATCTGCATGCCGGTGAGGTGGGGCGCTCCGGCCGTGTGCGGCGCGCCGTGCTTGATCATCGCCGAAATGCCGATCCCGAAGATCGACAGGGCCAGCACCGGCGCGGCCATCATCCGCAGCAGATCGATCCGGTTGTCCCAAAGGAATTGGAAGACTTCGAAGACGATATTTCTGATTGAAAGTTGCATTGCGGCGCTCAGGGCTCCTCGTCCTGTCTTCGCTTGGGCGTGGCGGGCTCGCCCGTGGGAATTTCTTCGCTTTCCAGGGCGTTGGCAAGCCGTGTCTTGGCGCTGCCCGGCGCGAGCGGCCGCTGTTGCGATTCGTGGGGCGCCCAGCCGTGCAGATAGATGACGTTGAACGTGGCCGGGATCCGGCCGGCGCTGTCGGCGTGGCGGTCCTGGTAGATCTCCGCCGCGCGCATGAAAAGCCGGCGGCCGGTGAAATGGCGCTGCTGCTCGGTCAGCGCGTTGCTTTCGCCCATGCCCCGGAGATCGGCAAAGAGCTTCCAGACATTGTCGTAGGTGACCGTGATCCGGTCGCGGTCGACGACGGGCAGCGAGAAGCCCGCCCGCAGCAGCAAGCCGCCGATATCGCGCAGCTCGGCGAAGGGCGAGATGCGCGGGCTGATTCCGCCCGCGGTCTCGATCTCGGCTTGCATCAGGCACTCCCGGAGCTCCGCCAGGGTGCCCTCGCCCAGCATCGCGGCGAGAAACAATCCGTCCGGGCGGAGCGCCCGGCGCAGCTGCAGCAGCGCGCCTGGCAGGTCGTTGACCCAGTGCAGGCTGAGATTGCTGACCACGAGGTCGAATCCCTCCGCCGCGAACGGCAGAAACTCCTCGTCCGCCACGACGGCAGGAGCGCCGGCGCGGCGTGCCATCTCGTAGGAAAGGTCGCAGCGGATCGCCGTATCGGCCTGGCTGAGGAGGTCGATGGCGCGGCCGGCCTCGCCGGCATGGCAGCCGAGGTCGAGCGCGCTGGCGAATGTCCGGTTTATGTCGTGAAGGCGGTCGGCGAGACGCTCCGCCACCTCGTGCAGCAGGAAATCATAGGCGGAGAGATTGGGCGCGGCCCGATCGCGGTGGAGGCGAAGGCGCCGCCGGTCGAAAACTCGCATTGGATCGCTCATGCGGAGACACTATGGGCAGCGGATGGCCGGCGCGCAAACGGATTGGTTGTTCCCGTCGACGTCCTTTCCTAGAGTTGAGCGCGCGATCATCGGGAGCAATGAGGGGATGCAGTCATTCGGACGCGCCGGCGCGGTCGCCCTCCGCACGGTACTCAACGCAGTGCTGCCGCCGCGCTGCCTGTCCTGCGGGACCGTCGTCGAGGATCTGGGCACGCTGTGCGGCGGCTGCTGGAAGGGCCTGACGCTGCTGTCCGCGCCCTGCTGTGCCTGTTGCGGCTTTCCGTTTCCCTACGCGGTGCCGGAAGGAACGCTGTGTGTCGCCTGCACGCGGTCCCGCCCGGCCTTCGACCGGGCGCGGGCGGTCTTTCGCTACGACGACGGCAGCCGTTCCCTCGTCCTCGGGTTCAAGCATGCCGACGAGACCCATGCCGCGCCCTACTATGGCCGCTGGCTGAGCCGGGCCGGGGCCGAGCTGCTGGCCGACGCCGATCTGATCGCCCCGGTGCCGCTGCACCCGTGGCGGCTGCTCGCCCGGCGCTACAATCAATCGGCGCTGCTGGCGAGAGCGGTCGCCCGCCAGGCCACGGGGTGTCTGGCCGTGGACCTTCTGCGCCGCCGCCGCCACACGCCGCAGCAGGGGCGGCTGTCGCCGCCGGCGCGCCGGCGCAACGTCCAGGGCGCTTTCGCGTTGCGCCCGCGCTGGGAAACAGTCCTGCGCGGAAAGCGGGTTTTGCTGGTCGATGACGTGCTGACGACGGGCGCCACGGTCGAGGAATGCGCCCGGGTGCTGCGCCGCCACGGCGCGGCCGGGGTCGACGTGCTGACGCTGGCGCGGGTCGTGCGGGTCCGGTAACCCGGAGGGACCGGATTTTTTCGCTAAAGGGCTTTGCCAAAAGGTTGATCCGCCATATGTAATGCCTCGTCTCTGGCACTCGCGGGAAATCCATATGGCAAAGGTCGAGATCTATACCAGCCCCTTTTGCGGATATTGCTTTCGGGCCAAGCGCCTGCTCGATTCCAAGGGGGTGGCCTTCGAGGAATATGATGTCATGATGGATCAGTCCAAGAAGCGCGAGATGCTGGACCGTTCGGGCGGGCGCTCGACCGTGCCGCAGATCTTCATCGACGACCGCCATATCGGGGGATGCGACGAGCTGCACGCCCTCGACGAGGCCGGAAAGCTCGACCCGTTACTGGAGAGATAGCATGCCGGAGAAGCTGAAGGTTGCCTGCGTCCAACTGACCTCGACGACCAAGATCGAGGAGAATATCGACATTTCGAGCGCGCTCATCCGCGAGGCGCATGCCAAGGGCGCGCAGCTCATCACGATGCCGGAAGTCGTCAACCTGTGCCAGCGCCGCAGCGAGCTGGCGTTGAAGACCGTGCATGTCGAGGAAGAGGAGCCGGCGCTGGCGGCCTATCGCGCGCTGGCGGACGAGCTGAAAGTCTGGCTCCTGGTCGGCTCGCTCGCCATCAAGCTGCCGGACGACGCGCGGCTGGCCAACCGGTCCTACCTGATCGATTCCACCGGCCGCATCGTCGCGACCTACGACAAGCTCCACATGTTCGACGTGAACCTGGCGAACGGCGAGACCTTCCGTGAATCGCGCACTTACCGGCCGGGCGACCGCGCCGTGGTCGCGCCGACGCCCTGGGGCACCCTCGGCATGACCATCTGCTATGACGTGCGCTTCCCCTATCTCTACCGCAGCGTCGCGCATGCGGGCGCGCGGATGATCGCCGTTCCGTCCGCCTTCACGCGGCGCACCGGCGAGGCGCACTGGCACATCCTCCTGCGCGCGCGGGCGATCGAGACCGGCAGCTTCGTGATTGCGGCGGCGCAGTGCGGCGATCATGAGGACGGCCGGAAATCCTATGGCCATTCGCTCGTCGTCGGGCCCTGGGGCGAGGTGATTGCCGACGGCGGCGAGCAGCCGGGCGTCGTTCTCGCGGAGATGGATTTCGCCGAGGTCGACAAGGCGCGCTCGATGATCCCGTCGCTCACCCATGACCGCAGCTATCCGGCGCCCGATGTCGGCGGCGCGCGGGTCGCTTCGGACGACGCGGCCTGACCTCAGCCCGCCGCGTCGCCGGGCCGTCGCGCGGCGATGTGCTGGATCACCGCGGGCTTCGGCGCGCCCATGACGCATTGCTCGTAAGCCAGCACGTCCAGCTTTCCGCGTACCGCTTCGAAGAGTTCGCCGGGCCCGAGCAAGAAGTCCGGGTTGCGCGGACGGCCGAACGCTTCGTTGCCCAGCGCGAAGGTCTCGTAGAGCAACAGCCCGTCCGGAGCGACCAGCTCGATGATCCGGGGCAGGATCGGCCGCCAGAGATAGTTGGTCACGATGACGCCGGCGAAGCGCCGTCCCGCCAGGGGCCAGGCCGCCCCGCCTTCGAAATCTGCCTGGAGGATCTCAACGCCCGGGCGGCGGGCGAGATCGGCGACGCCGGAGACATCCCGGTCGGCGAAGAGCACGGGATGGCCCTGGTCGAGGAACAGCCGGCCATGCCGGCCGCCGCCGCAGGCGATGTCCGCCACCGGGCCGGCGGGCGGGACCAGCCCGGCGAAGCGCTCGACCCATGGGGAGGGGCCTGCCGTCGTCTTGTGGCTCATGTCGTCCCGGATCATTTCTTGCCTTCCCGGCCCTTGCGCGGCTACCGTAACGATCCAAATTATAAGGGCAGCAAGATTGCCATTTTGATCGGGTTATGGATAGCTGACGGCCATGATTTCGTTCAATCTCCGATGCGGTAAAGACCACGTCTTCGAGGCCTGGTTCAAGGACGGCAAGACCTATGACCGTCAGGCCAAGCAAGGCAAAGTCCTGTGCCCGGTCTGCGGCGACGGCAAGGTCGAGAAGGCGCCCATGGCGCCGAACATCGCGGCCGGTGTGTCCCGCAAGTCGCGTAGCGGTGACGGCGCGGGCCGGGCGGCCGAATTCCGCGAGACGCTGACCAAGCTTCGCACCGAGATCGAGAAGAACTGCGATTACGTCGGCGCGAATTTTGCCGAGGAAGCCCGCAAGATCCACTACAAGGAATCCGAGCAGCGCGGCATTTACGGCGAAGCGAGCGATCAGGAAGCCGAAGCGCTGCAGGACGAAGGCATAGAGTTCGGCCGCATTCCCTGGCCGTCCCGCACCAACAGCTGATCCTCCTCCCGCGTCGCACGACGAATGTCCGTGGGTGAGTCCGCCACCGGCGGCAGCCGACACGCGGTTGTCATCGTTTGCAGCTAGGGTGCGCTGGGCGCGGCTCCGCACCGCTTCCCCATCGGTTGGTTTTGCCGTTACGATCAACCGCTCCAATTCGCTAAGGACCAGAGACAGGAATCGGAAACAATGGCCGACATCAAGAACGTCCTGCTGATCGTCGTGGATCAATGGCGCGGCGATACGCTGCGCAACCTCGGCCATCCCTGCATCCGGACCCCGGCGATCGATGCGCTGTGCAAGGACAGCGTCACCTTCCGCAACCACTACACCCAATGTGCGCCCTGCGGGCCGGCGCGCGCGTCGCTGCTCACCGGCCTTTACATGATGAACCACCGCGTGGTGCAGAACGGCGTGCCGATGGACGCGCGGCACAAAAGCGTGGCGGACGAGGCGCGCAAGGCGGGATACGACCCGGCGCTGGTCGGCTACACCACCACCGCGCCCGACCCGCGCACGACCTCGCCGGACGATCCCCGCTACCGATTCCGGGGCGCCCTGATGGCGGGCTGGACGCCGATCGCGCCGATGGATCCGGCGCGCCGTCCCTATTACAACTGGCTGCGCCATGCCGGCCATCCGGTCCCCGACAATCCTGAAGATATCTGGCTGCCGGCCGAGGGATACGAGACGTCGGGCGGCGCCACCCGCGCGCCGTCGCGCGTGCCGCAAGCGCTGTCGGACACGACCTGGACGACCGAGCACGGCCTCGCCTATCTGCGCGGCGTCGAGAAGCAGCCCTGGTTCCTGCATCTGGGCTACTTCCGGCCGCACCCGCCCTTCATCGCGCCGGCGCCCTACAACGAGCACTACCATCCGGACGAGGTGCCGCCGCCGGTGCGGGCCGAGACCCGCGAGCAGGAGGCGGCGCAGCACCCGCTGCTCGACCACTACATCCGGCGCGTGACGCAGCGGAAATTTTTCCAGGACGGCAACGGCCTCGGCAGCGAGATGAGCGAGCAGGAAGTGCGCGTGATGCGCGCCGCCTATTACGGCCTGATGAGCGAGGTCGACGACGCGATCGGCCGGATCGTCGCCTATCTCAAGGCGAGCGGGCAGTACGACAAGACCCTGATCATCTTCACGTCCGACCATGCCGAACAGCTCGGCAACCACTATCTGCTCGGCAAGATCGGCTATTTCGACAACTCCTTCCACATCCCGCTGATCGTCCGCGACCCCTCCGCCGAAGCCGACGGGACGCGTGGGACGATCGTCGACCGCTTCACCGAGACGGTCGACATCATGCCGACGATCCTGGACTGGCTGGGCCAGGAACTCGCCGCGGGCCTGCGACGGGCGGTCATTGCTGCCGTTCGTGCAGGGCGAGACGCCGGCGTCCTGGCGCAACGAGGTGCATTACGAGTTCGATTTCCGCCCGACTTACGACACCGCGGAGAACCCGCCGCCCTTCGGCCTGTCGATCGACCAATGCAGCCTCGCCGTCATCCGCGACGAGAAGTTCAAATACGTGCATTTCGATGCGCTGCCGCCGCTGTTCTTCGACCTCGAGGAGGATCCGGGGCAGTTGCGAAACCGGGCGGACGATCCGGGCCTGGCGCCGGTCATGTTGGACTACGCGCGCAAGATGCTGTCCTGGCGCCTGCACCACGCCGAGCGCACGCTGACGGGCTATTCGGCGACGCCGCGGGGACTGATCAGCCGCCGGTGACGCGGCCGATCCGCTACCCGGCGTATACCGGCGTGCGCCATTCCGGGTGCGTGTTCGACCGGCCGTAGGCGATATCCAGGTATTTGTGCTGCAACGCCCGGGTGATCGGGCCGACCTTGCCGTCGCCGATCGGCACCCCGTCCAGGCTGATGATCGGCGAGACCTCGGCCAGCGTGCCGCAGATGAAGGCCTCCTCGGCGGCATAGACCTCGCTGCGGTCGACGTCGCGCTGCTCGGTCGTGAGGTCGAGCTCTTCCTGGAGGATGCGTGATCAGGCTGTCGCGGGTGATGCTTTCGAGGATGTCGTTGCTCGTGCTCGGCGTCACCGGCCGTCCCTTGCGAATGATGAACATGGTGGCGCCGGGCCCCTCGGAGACCTTGCCGCGGCTGTTCAGCAGGATGGCGCGGTCGAAGCCGCCGGCCTTCGCCTCCAGCTCGGCGAGCCGTCCGTTGACGTAGTTGGCGTTGCATTTGACCCGCACCGGCAGCGAATTGTCGCTCGGCCGCACCCAGGAGCTGGTGCCGGCGGTGAGTCCCTTTTCCAGAAAGTCATGCGGCGCCTTCGCCGATCCCTGGATGCAGACGGTGACGGGGCCTAAGCCATGGCGCGCCGTCTCGATGCCGTCGAGGAGCGCCATGACCCGCATCTGGATCGTCGTGCGGAATTCGTTCGCCCGGATCATGCGCAATACCGCGTCCTCGAGCGCTTCGAGGGAATAGGTGTCCTCGAGGCGGAGCAGCTTCATCGACTGCTTCAGCCGCTGCACGTGGTCGCGCAGGCGGAAGACATAGAGCTGGCGCTGCGTCTCGTTCCAATAGCCGCGCACGCCCTCGAACACGCCGATGCCGTATTTCACGGCCGGCGACGCGATGTGGACCTTGCCGTCCGCGAAGGGAATGACCTCGCCATTGAAGACCATGTATTTCGCCTCGGCCATCGATCCTTATCTCCGGATGGTTGCTCGCTTGAAAGGGCCGGGCGCGCCGCCGCGCCGGGCTGGGAGGGAGTGTAGAGAGAAATCCGCGCCGCGGGAAAGAGCGCGGCCTTGCGGCGGAGCCTGCGGGTCGCCTTACGCCGGCGGCGCCTCCAGGATTCGGATCGGCTTGCCGTCGAGCCAGGCGACGATGTCCTCGACCGCGCCCCGGTACCAGAGCTCGTAATTCTCGCGCACGAAGCCGCCGAGATGCGGCAGGATGATGCTGTTCGGCAGGCGGCGTATCGGGTGATCCTTCGGCAAAGGCTCGACCCCGTAGACGTCGAGGCCGGCGCCCGCGATCACGCCCTTGTTGACCGCGTCGACCAGCGCGTCCTCGTCGACGACGGGACCGCGTGACGTGTTGATGAGGTAGGCGGTCGGCTTCATCTTCGCCATGTCGGCCGCCCCGATCAGCCCGCGCGTGCGGTCGCTCAGCACGACATGCAGCGTGACGAAGTCGGACTGGCGCAGCAGCGTGTCCTTGTCCACCCGCTCGACGCCAACCTCGCGGGCGCGTTCGTCGGTCAGGTTCTGGCTCCAGGCGATCACCCGCATGTCGAACAGCTTGCCGACGCGCGCGACCGCGGAGCCGAGCTTGCCGAGGCCGACGACGCCGAGCGTCCGCCCGGCAATGCCGAGGCCGACCTTGACGCCCCAGTGGCCTTCGCGCGTGGCGCGGTCCTCCTCGGGAATGCATTTCGCGAGTTCCAGGATCAGCCCCCAGGTCAGCTCCGCCGTCGGCGTGTGGCCGCCTTCGGTATGGCAGGCGACAACGCCGTGATCGGCGCAGGCGGCGAGATCGATCGAGCGGTTGCGCCCGCTGGTCGTCACCAGCAGCTTCAGTTGCGGCAGCTTTTCGATCAGCGTGCGCGGGAAGGGCGTCCGCTCCCGCATCATGACGATGATGTCGTAGGGGCTGAGGCGGTCGACCAGTGCCTTCGGGTCCTTCAGGTTGTCGTGGTAGACGTCGACCGACGCGCGTTCCTGAACCTGGCTCCAGTCGGTGGCTGCGTGCGCGATCCGCTGGTAGTCGTCGAGGATCGCCACGCGCATCATGTTGGTTTTCGGGTTCGCCATTGCCGCTCTTTCCGCTGATGGTCCAAGGCGCGTATCAGGCGCAGGCTCAGCCCAATCCGGGCTTCTCCGCCACCGCGATATAATTGACGTCGAGGTCATGCGGCGCAAGTTTCCAGGCGTCCCGCAAGGGCTCGTAGGCGACGCCGGTCAGCTCGGTGAGCGTCATGCCCGCATGCCTGAGCGAGGCCGCCATCTCGGACGGCCGGACGAAACGGCGCCATTCATGCGTGCCGCGGGGCAGCCAGCGCAGCACGTATTCCGCGCCGACGACCCCCAGCAGATAGGCCTTGGCGGTCCGGTTCAGCGTGGCCAGGAACATCAGGCCGCCCGGCCGGACCAGGGCCGCGCAGTCCGCGAGGAAGGCGTCCCGGTCGGCGACATGCTCGATGACTTCCATGTTGAGCACGACGTCGAAGGCCTGGCCGGCCGCGGCGAGGTCGGCCGCGGTGGCGAAGCGGTAGTCGATCGCCAGGTCCATCGCGCCGGCATGGGCGCGCGCGATCTCGACATTGCGCTCGGTGGCGTCGATGCCGGTCACCGCGGCGCCCAGACGGGCCATCGGCTCGCACAGCAGGCCGCCGCCGCAGCCCACGTCGAGGATGGACAATCCTGCGAGCGGCCGGTCGGCCCGAAGGTCCAGGCCGAATCGGGCGGCGATACGGTCGCGCAGGAATTCGATCCGCACCGGGTTGAAGCGGTGGAGCGGCCGGAACTTGCCGTCCGCGTCCCACCATTCCTCGGCCATCGCGGCGAATTTGGCGATCTCGCCTTCGTCGACAGTGCGGTCGAGCGCGTGCGGCGTCTGCTTGTCCTTCATGGGTCGGGTCATGCCGATGCTGTGGTCGGCCCCTTGCATGGCCTGAAGTCCCAGAGTATGGATACGCCGCCGCGGCGGGGCAACCGTAAGTAATGGATCGGACGCGGGAAACGTCCGAGTTGGGATCCGAAAATGGCACGTATCGTAATGAAATTCGGGGGCACTTCGGTGGCCGGCCTCGATCGGATCCGTAATGCCGCCGCGCGCGTGAAGGCCGAGGTCGATCGCGGCAACGAGGTCGCCGTCGCGGTCTCCGCCATGGCGGGTGAGACCAACCGCCTGGTCGCCCTGGTCACCGATATCAACAAGCTGCACGATGCCCGGGAATACGACGTCGTCGTCTCCGCCGGCGAGCAGGTCAGCAGCGGACTGATGGCCCTGGCGCTGCAGTCGATAGGCGTGTCGGCGCGGTCCTGGCTATCCTGGCAGCTGCCGATCATGACCGACGACGTTCATGGCAAGGCGCGCATCCAGTCGATCGAGACCAAGGAGATGATCCGCCGCTTCGGCGAAGGGCAGGTCGCCGTCGTCGCCGGATTCCAGGGGCTGGCTCCGGACGGCCGGGTCACGACGCTGGGCCGCGGCGGCTCGGACACCAGCGCGGTCGCATTGGCCGCCGCGTTGCATGCCGACCGTTGCGATATTTATACCGATGTCGACGGCGTCTATACGATGGACCCGCGCATCGTGTCGCGGGCGCGCAAGCTCGACCGCATCACCTATGAAGAGATGCTGGAAATGGCGTCCCAGGGTGCCAAGGTGCTGCAGACGCGGTCGGTGGAACTGGCGATGAAGATGGGGGTTCGTGTCCAGGTGCTGTCGAGCTTCGAGGACACCCCCGGCACCCTGGTCGTGGATGAGGACGAGATCGTGGAAAAGCAGATTGTCAGCGGAATTGCCTATAGCCGGGACGAGGGAAAGATCTCGCTGCTCGGCGTGTCGGACCGTCCGGGCGTGGCGGCCAGCATCTTCGGCCCGCTCGCCGAGACCAGCGTGAATGTCGACATGATCGTGCAAAGCACCTCGGCCGACGGCAAGAGCACCGACATGACCTTCACCGTCGGCAAGGCCGATTTCGAGCGCGCGATGGAGATCCTGAACCGCATTCAACCGGCGGTCGGCATCAAGGCGATCAAAACCGACCAGAATGTCGTCAAGGTCTCGGTTATCGGCGTCGGCATGCGAAGCCATGCCGGCGTCGCGCAGACCATGTTCCGGACGCTGGCCGAGAAGGGTATAAATATCCAGGTCATCTCGACATCGGAGATCAAGATCAGCGTTCTGATCGCCGAGGAATATACCGAGCTGGCGCTGCGTGCCTTGCACACGGCATATGGGCTGGATACGGATTGAACCGGCGGTTCCGCGGTTGGCGGGCGGGCCTGCAACGACGTTAATTGACGAACGGAACGGCGGATGACCGACGACGCACACTGGGTCGGGTCACGACAGTTGCTGCGCCGGCTGCGCGACGCCATGGCGCGCGGCGGCAATGCGCATGAGCGGCTGGACCGTATCGCGCAGCTCATCGCGCGCGGCATGGTGGCCGAGGTCTGCTCTGTCTACGTCATGCGCGGCGAGACCCTCGTGCTCTACAGCACCGAGGGCTTGCGCAAGGACGCGGTCTTCCGCACGCGCCTGCAGATCGGCGAAGGCCTGGTCGGCAACATCGCCGCGCACGCGACGCCGCTGGCGCTCGCCGATGCGCAATCGCATCCCCACTTCGCCTACCGGCCGGAAACGGGCGAGGAGATCTATCACTCCTTCCTCGGCGTGCCCGTGCTGCGCAGCGGCCGGGTGCTGGGCGTGCTGACGGTGCAGAACCAGACCCAGCGCAACTACACCGAGGAAGAGATCGAGACGCTGGAGACGGTCGCCATGGTCGTCGCCGAGCACATCGCCGGCGGTGATCTCAAGCTGCCGGACGAGGCCATGGGCATGACCTCGTCCGAGCCGATGCGACTGGAAGGGACGAAGATCAACCGCGGCCTTGCCACCGGCTTCGCGGTCCTGCACGAGCGCGGCGCCGCGATATCGCAGACCATTGCGGAAGACATCGAGGTCGAGCTGGCGCGCGTCGACGATGCGCTGCGCGCCATGCACCTGGCGCTGGACAGCATGGAGCAGAAGCTGTCGGACGACGGGCAGGGCGACCTCGGCGGCGAGTCGCTCGATATCCTGCGCGCGTTCCGCATGATCGCGGGCGATCACGGCTGGATCCGGCGGGTGCGCGAGGCGGTGCAGAGCGGCCTGACGGCGGAGGCGGCGGTCGCCAAGGTCCAGAACGACACGCGGGCGCGCATGGCGCAGGTGACCGATCCCTATATCCGGGACCGGCTGCTCGATCTGGACGATCTCGGCTATCGCATGCTGCAGCACCTGACCGGCGCCAAGGGCACGGTGAGCGGCGAGCAATGCCTGCCGGCGGACGTCGTGCTGATCGCTCGTTCCATGGGCCCGGTCGAGCTGCTCGACTATGACCGGACACGGTTGCGCGCCCTCATCCTCGACGAGGGCACGGCCGCCTCGCATGTCGCGATCGTCGCCAAGTCGCTCGACATACCGGTGATCGGCAACGTGCGCGGCGTGATCGGCAAGGTCGAGCCGAACGATCCCGTCTTCGTCGACGGCGACAACGGCGTGGCCTATGTCCGGCCCGGCGAGGATTTCAAGAAGCGCTTCACCGAGAGCGTCGCCTTCCGCGACCGCAAGCGCGCCGAATATGCCGCTTCGCGCGCGCTGCCGTCGGTCACCGGCGACGGCGCGGCGATCTCCCTGCAGATCAATGCAGGCCTGGTGATCGACCTCGACCATCTGCACGAAAGCGGCGCGGAAGGCGTCGGCCTCTACCGCACTGAGATCCCCTTCATGATTCGCGAGCAGTTTCCCCGGCTCGGTACGCAGACAGAGCTCTATCGCGAGGTTTATAAGAAAGCGTCGGGCCGGCCGGTCGTGTTCCGGACCCTCGACATCGGCGGCGACAAGCTGCTGCCCTATCTCAGGACGACGGAGGACGAGAACCCGGCCATGGGCTGGCGCGCGCTGCGCATCGGGCTCGACCGGCCGGCGATCCTGCGGCTGCAGATCCGTGCCCTGCTGCGCGCGTCCGCCGGCCAGGAGCTGCGGGTCATGTTCCCGCTGGTCGCCGAGGTCGCCGAGTTCGATGCCGCGCGCGCGATGCTGGAATACGAGATCGAGCGCGCGACCCATCGCGGGCATCCGCCACCGAGCGAGGTCCGCGTCGGCGCCATGCTGGAGGTGCCCTCGCTGTACTTCCAGCTGCCGCAGCTTCTGCGGCGGGTCGATTTCCTGTCGGTCGGATCGAACGACCTGGTGCAGTTCCTGTTTGCCTGCGACCGCGGCAACCCCAGGGTCAGCGACCGCTACGACGTGCTCAGTCCGGCGGTGATGCGTTTCCTGGGCGATGTCGTGGCCGAGTGCGATTCCGCCAGGGTTCCGGTGAGCCTGTGCGGCGAGATGGCCGGCCAGCCGCTCGAGGCCATGACCCTGATCGGCCTCGGCTTCCGCTGCCTGTCCATGCCGCCGGGCGCGATCGGGGCGGTGCGGCACATGGTTCAGAAGCTCGACGCCGGGCGGCTGAAGGCGCACCTGGCGACCCTGATCGGGGCCCCGGATCACACGGTCAGGAGCGCCTTGACCGAATTCGCGGCCGCCGAGGGGATTTCCGTATAGGCGGGACCCACAGGAAATTAACCGGTTGGTACGATTTATGTCCTAGCCTCGCGGGGCCGGGACTGCTGCAAAGAAAGCTGCATCGAAGCGGCGCGCTGTATTATACTTCGCGCCAGTTTAGCTGAGGGCAGGCAAGTGCCAGCAGCAGTGTGCCCGATCAGGGGGTGGGTTCGTTAACGGGGGGCCGTTGCGCGGATGGTGAAAAACCTGTGGAAGGTTGACGGCGGCGCGCACGAAAATGCGCGCCAGGACGGGACCGGGCCGTCCCAGCCGGTGGACGAGAATTATCAGACTGTCGGCATGACGTTGCGGGCGCGCCGCGAGGAGCGCGGCGAAGACCTGCGCTATGTCGCCCAGATCCTCCGGATCCGGTATCCCTACCTCAAGGCGATCGAGGACGGCCGGCCTGACGAGCTGCCGGGGCCGACCTACGCCATCGGCTTCGTGCGCACCTACGCCGACCATCTCGGCCTGGAAAGCGACAAGCTGGTCCAGCGCTTCAAGGCGGAAGCCGCGGGGCTGCATGCGCGCGCCGATCTGCATTTCCCGGCGCCGCTGCCTGAAGGCAAGATTCCGAGCGGCGCCGTCCTCGTGGTGGCCGTGGTGCTCGCGGCCTTCGTTTACGGCGCCTGGATCTATCTGTCCTCGCGCGATCAGCAGGTGGCGGAAATCGTGCCGCAGCTGCCGAACCGCATCAGCGACATCATCAAGGGCAAGTCGACCGCGCCGGGCATGACGCCTCAGGCCGCTGGCGCCATTTCGGAAGCGCCGGCACAGGCCGGCCCGGTCGCGAAGCCGTCGAGCCCGGCGGTCGCGCAGAAGACGCCGCCGGCAAGCCCGGAGAAACATGCCGCCACGCCGGCGACCGTGACGCCGAAGGCGGAGACGGCGAGTGCCGGCAGCAACGCCGCGGCGCCCGCTCCGGCGAAGCCGAGCCCGGCTCCCGCGGCACCTGCCGCGGCGGCCTCGACGTCCCAGCCGCCTTCGGACGCCGCCGCTTCGGCGACGGCGGATTCCGATTCATCCGAGTCCGATGTAACCCCGGCGCCGACGGACGTGACCTCCGACCAGTTGGCGTCACGTGAAGATGGGGCGCAGCCCGAGGCGGCGGCGAACGCGCCGTCGGATGCCGACCGCGGGCCCGCCAAGGTCTATGGCGAAGAGAATGCCAACGCCCGCATCATCATCTATGCGGCGGCGGATAGCTGGGTCGAAATCCGCGACACCAAGACCGACGAGCTGCTGCTGACGCGGGTGCTGTTCAAAGGGGACAGCTATCGGGTTCCGGACCGCGCCGGGCTGACCCTGCTGACGGGCAATGCCGGTGGCCTGCGCATCGACGTAGATGGCCAGGATGTGCCGGCGATCGGGCCGCTCGGCTCCGTGCGCCGGAATGTCGCGCTCGATCCGGCCTCGCTGAAGGCCGGCAAGGCCGCGGCTGCCGGCGACAGCGGCCGGCCGACCGCCGCTCCGCCGCAATAGGTCCGCGCGGTGGCCGCCGGGCGTGTGGCCACGGCGGGTGAAAATCAGGCAATTCGGCCTATCTCGGCCCTCGGGGCGTGCAATTTCTGTTGTTCCCCATGCCAAGGCTGCTAATTTCGCGCTCGCCGACCCTGTAACCGATTGCCGATGACGAAAATGGCCTCTCTTCAGCCCGTCCGTGGAACGCATGACCTCCTGCCGGAGGAAATGCGGTCGCATCGGCGCGTGGTCGAGACGGCGCGGCGGGTGGTCGAGCTGTATGGCTATGAGGAGATCGCGACGCCGATCTTCGAGTTCAGCCAGGTCTTCGAGCGGACGCTGGGTGAGGCTTCCGACATCGTCACCAAGGAGATGTACAGCTTTTCCGACAAGGGCGGCGACGTGATCACGCTCCGGCCGGAGAACACGGCCGGTGTCGCCCGCTGCTTCATCTCCGAAGGCCTGACCCAGCAGGTGCCGGTCCGCTTTTTCTATGCGGGGCCGATGTTCCGCCACGAGCGGCCGCAGAAGGGGCGCCAGCGTCAGTTCCACCAGGTCGGGATCGAGCTGATCGGGCTGGCCCAGCCGCAGGCGGATATCGAGGTGATCGCGGCCGGCGTACGGGTGCTCGACGGGCTGGGCGTCCTCGACCGGACGGTGCTGGAGATCAACACGCTGGGCGACCCGGAGAGCCGCGAAGCCTATCGCGGCGTCCTGGTCGATTATTTCAGCCGGCATATCGACGCCTTGTCCGAGGACAGCCGCGCCCGGCTTGCGCGCAACCCGCTGCGCATCCTGGATTCGAAAGATGAAGGCGACCGGCGCGTCGTTGCGGAGGCGCCGCTCTTCGCCGACTACTTGAATGAAGCGAGCGTCGATTTCTTCGAGCGGGTCAAGGCGGGGCTCACCGCGCTCGGCATCGGCTATCAGCTCAATCCGCGGCTGGTGCGCGGGCTCGACTACTACAGCCACACGGCCTTCGAGTTCACGACGACCGCGCTGGGCGCGCAGGGCACGGTGCTTGCCGGCGGGCGGTACGATGGCCTGATCAAGATGATGGGCGGCGCCGATACGCCGGGCGTCGGCTGGGCCGCCGGGGTCGAGCGGCTGGCGATGCTCTGCGGCGCCGCACCCGCCTTGCGCCGGCCGGTCGCGCTGGTCCCGGTCGGCGTTGCGGCGGAAGCGGAGGCGTTCAAGCTGGCCGAGCGTTTGCGCGGCGTCGGATTGCGGGTCGACCTCGCCTATTCGGGCAATCTCGGGCGCCGCATGAAGCGGGCCAATCGCGTCGACGCGGCGGCATCCGTTCTGGTCGGCGAAGATGAGCTGGCGCGCGGCGTCGCGACGGTTCGCAACATGGATACGGGCACGCAGGACGAGGTAGCCCTGACGTCGTTGGAGGAATACCTCGCTCAGTATCGGTAGCGAAGCCATGTCACCGCGCGCTGCAGCCAGGGTCTTCGTCGTCGGATCGAACCATCGTTCGAGCACCGCGCTGCTGCGGGACAAGCTGTTTGTCGACGAAGCGATGCTGCCGCATGCGCTCGAGCGTCTCCGTGCCGCGGGGATCGAGCAGGCGCTCATCCTCTCCACCTGCGACCGTACCGAGATCCAGGCGGTCGGCGATTTGGCAGAAAACGCGGCGGCGGCCGTGCGCGGCGAATTCGCCTCGATCGGCAATGTCGGGCCGGAGGAGATCGGCGAGCAGTCCTATACGCTGTTCGACGATGCCGCGCTGCGCCACATTTTCGCGGTCGCTTCGTCGCTCGACAGCCAGGTGATCGGCGAGCCTCAGGTGCTGGGACAGGTGCGCGCGTCGCACCGCATCTCGACGGAATGCGGCATGGTCGGGCCGGAGCTCGACGCCATCCTCCAGGCGGCCTACGGCGTCGCCAAGCGTGTCCGGTCGGAAACGGATATCGCGCGGCGGCCGGTCTCGATCGCGTCGGTTGCGGCGCAGATCGCCCATGACCTGCACGGCGACCTGGCGGATTGCAGCGCACTGATCATCGGGCTCGGCGACATCGGCGAGCTCATCCAGGAGCAGCTCCGCCTGGCCGGCTTGCGCAACAGCACCCTCACCGGGCCGATGCAGCGCACCGAAGCGGCGGCCCGGCGCGCCGGCATGCACTTCGTCCCGTTCGGAGACCTTGCCAATGCCCTGGCCGCGGCCGATATCGTGGTGTCGGCCGCCGGAACCGGACGCTTGATCATCGACCGGCTGATGATCGAGGCGGCGCTCAAGGCGCGGCGGCGGAAGCCGATGCTGCTGCTGGATGTCGCGGTCCCGTCAGATATCGACCGGGCGGTCGAAAATACGGACGGCGCCTTCCTCTATGCGTTCGACGACCTGGAGCGGGTGGCGCTGGAAGGCCGCAGCCGCCGGCAGGAGGCCGCGACGGATGCCTGGCGGATCGTCGACGAAGCGCTCGATGCGTGGCACCGCCGGGAGGCCGAGAAGGGCGTCATCCCCGCGGTGGTCGCGTTGCGCGATTACTTCGATGCCGCGCGCGAGCAGGTGCTGGCCGATCATCCCGGCGCCGATGCGGCGCAGGCGACACGGCTGCTCGTCAACCGGCTGCTCCATCGCCCGATAACGGCGATGCGGGAGATCGCCTCGGCGGGCGACGGGCGCGGCGCGGCCGATGCGGGGCGCCTGGAAGCGTTGATCCGGCATCTGTTCGGCAAATCTTCGGATAAGGAGCGAGATTAGCGTGAAAGGGCTTGCCGAAAAGATGTCGGCGGTGATTGCACGGCAGGACGAGCTGGCGGCGCTCATGGCGGCCGGTAACGTCAACGCCGCCGACTATACCGCGATGTCGCGCGAATATGCCGAGATCTCGCCGATCGTCGAGAAGGCGAGGGCCGTGCGTGCGCTGCGGACGGAGATCGCCGGCTTGGAAGAGATCGTCGCGGACGCGGCGACCGACAAGGAGATGCGGGCCATGGCGGAAGCCGAGCACCGTGAGCTCGAGAACCGCCTCCCCGAGCTCGAGCGCGAGCTTCAGCTTCTTCTCCTGCCGAAGGACTCCGCCGACGACCGCAGCGCCATTCTGGAAGTGCGCGCCGGAACCGGGGGCGATGAGGCCTCGCTGTTCGCTGCCGACCTGTTCCGCATGTATCAGCGCTACGCGGAAAATCACGGCTGGACCTTCGAGCCGATCGAAACGAACGAGACCGAGCTCGGCGGCTACAAGGAGGCGATCGCCGAGATCAACGGCCCCGGCGTGTTCGCGCGGCTCAAGTTCGAATCGGGCGTCCACCGCGTGCAGCGCGTACCCGCGACCGAAGCCAGCGGCCGCATCCATACCTCGGCGGCGACCGTGGCGGTGTTGCCCGAGGCCGAAGACGTCGATGTCCAGATCGACGACAAGGACCTCCGCGTCGATGTGTACCGGGCGCAGGGCGCCGGCGGCCAGCATGTCAATAAGACGGAAAGCGCGGTGCGCATCACCCATCTTCCGACCGGCGTGGTGGTCACCTGCCAGGACAATAAGTCGCAGCACAAGAACCGCGCCCAGGCCATGAAGGTCCTGCGCGCCAGGCTCTACGAGATCGAGCGCGAGCAGCAGGATAGCGCGCGGGCCGCAACCCGCAAGAGCCAGGTCGGCAGCGGCGACCGGTCGGAGCGCATCCGCACCTATAACTTTCCGCAGGGCCGTGTGACCGATCACCGGATCAACCTGACGCTCCACAAGCTCGACCGGATCATCAACGGCGAGGAGCTGGACGAAGTCATCGACGCCTTGATCTCCGAAGATCGGGCGGCGCGCCTGGCCGAGATGCAATGAACGAATCGACCGTCGCCTCCTGCATCGCGTGGGCCGCCGACCGGCTGAAGGCAGCCGGCATCGACGAGCCGCGTCGCGAGACCCGGCTGCTGCTGGCGCATGCGCTGGGCGTCGAGCCGGCGGCGATCGTCGGCTATCCCGAGCGGCCGGTGCCGGAACGGGACCGCTTTCTCGATCTCGTGGAGCGGCGGGCCCGGGGCGTCCCGATGGCGCAGATCCTTGGCCGCCGCGAGTTCTGGAGCCTCGATTTCCAGGTGACGCCCGATACGCTGGATCCCCGGCCCGACAGCGAGACCGTGGTCGAAGCGGCGCTCGCGGCGATGGCCGACCGGCACGACGAGCCGTTATCGGTTCTCGATCTCGGAACCGGCACGGGGTGCCTGCTGCTTGCCGTCCTGTCGGAGCTGCCGGCGGCCGAAGGGATCGGCGTGGATCTGTCGCCCGCGGCCGCGGCCGTGGCGGAGGGCAACGCGGTCAGGCTTGGGCTGGGACGCCGGGCGCGCTTTCTCGTCGCCGACTGGGCGGCGGCGCTGGCGGACGGCTTCGACCTTGTGTTGGTTAATCCGCCTTACGTGGCGCGGGGGGAGATCGGCCTGCTGCAGCGGGAAGTGGCCCAGTTCGAGCCCAGGCTGGCGCTCGATGGCGGCCCGGATGGCCTCGACGCCTATCGGCGCCTCTCGGGCGACATGCCGCGACTGTTGCGGCCCGGCGGGACGGCCGTGCTCGAGGTCGGTTTTGACCAATGGGAGCCGGTCGCGGGGCTGTTTCGGACCGCGGGATTGCACGTGGCGGCGCCGGGCCGAGACCTCCAAGGGGTGGCGCGCTGCGTCATCTGCCGGCGCGGCCAAGCGGGTTAACCAAAAAAAATGGTTGGAAGCAAAGCGTGAACCGTCTAATTTCGGGTCAGGCCTCGTTGAAAATATCCTGCCGGTATGGGGAGGATCATCCGAGGTCGCGCTTATCTTCGAAAGCTCGTCTTTTGGGGAGACCCGCTGGAAGGGGTCTGCCGTAGAGTGCGGCATGACGTTTTAGGGTGTTTCAGCGGGAATCGGAAACCAGCTTCGATGTGTCAGGAAACATGAAACAAGGCCAAGGCTCTAAACGCACGCGCGGCCGCAATGGTGGGCGCCGAGGTACTAATCGTCAGCAACTCTTCGACAGCAATGGACCGAGCGTGCGGATTCGCGGAAACGCATTCCAGGTTCATGAAAAGTATCTTGGGTTGGCGCGCGATGCCGCTAGCGCTGGTGACAGGGTCGCAGCGGAAAACTACTACCAGCACGCCGAACATTATTTCCGGATCTACTCCGTCGACATGGAAGAGCGGGCGCTGCGCCAACCCGGAAACGGGCAGCAGGGTCCCGATCAGCATCGCCGTCATCCCGGACAAGGCAACAACGGTCGTCCCGGGCCGAACGGCGCGAATGGGGAAGAGCATATGGGCCCCGGCTTCGTGCCTGAGTCCACGATCGAGCTTCCCGAGACCGACGACCCCGAGGCAATCGACGTTGCCGGCGGAGACGACGGTGAAAGCCAGCGGCGGCAGGATACCAGCGACAATCGGCGCCGGAAGCCAGCATCCAACGATTGACGTGGACCGCTGGTGAGATCGAAGCCGCGGCTAGGCGGCTTTCGAGCCTGCAACGGATCAGACTCGAAACGTCGTGCGGACTCCGACCTGCGGATGCTTTGCGCGACAGCCAGGCGTCCGCCTGTTCGCGGCCGATGTCGCGCATATGCTGTAGCAGAGTCCATTCCGGGTTGAGCTTGCTGAACTGACCGAGCGGGCTCAGTGCGTCGCCGCTGTCGATGCGATGCAGACGGACGTTCGACGACGGCTGTTCGGCTGCCGTTCTTCGATTGGGCGTTCATTTTCTCGGCCCAGCGCAGCGCGTCCAGCTCTCGATTCAGCGGGGCCATGAAGGTCAGACGCGCGAGCCGGGTCCGGATCTCGGTCGCGGTGACGGGCAGGCCTTCTTCACGCGGCGGCTCGATCTGGATCAGCAGAATATCCCCGCAGCCCGCCTTCTCGACGAGCGGAATCAGCGGCGGGTTGGCGCTGTAACCGCCATCCCAATAATGCACGCCGTCGATTTCCACCGCGTGATGAATGCTGGGAAGCGCGGTCGAGGCATCCAGGACATCGGGGGAAAGCTGGCTGGTGCGGAAGATCTTGGCGCGGCCCGTGCTGATGTCCGTCGCCGCGATGTAGAGCTTGAGGCGGCGATTCCGCCGCAGCATCTCGAAATCGACGCTCTCTGCGAGAATTTGCCGCAGCGGGTTATGTCCCAGCGGATTGAACTGGTAGGGCGAAACCAGCCGGGTGGCGATGTCCAGGCTCAATTGGCGCCCGGTTCCGTCCTGGTTCCAGCCGCTGACCATGCGGTCGAGGATGGTCGGGTGGTAAGGCATCAAGGCCGCCTTGGCGCTGACGCTGCGCCAGAAGGCCTCCAGCGCTTCCCGCGCGGCATCGGGGCCCTTTGCAAGCAGGGCGCTCGCCGTGACGACCGCGTTCAGCGCGCCCGCGCTGGCGCCGCTGATCGCTTCGAAGCGGAACAGTCCGGCCTCGAGCAGCCGGTCGAGAACGCCCCAGGTGAAGGCTCCATGCGCGCCGCCCCCCTGCAGGGCAAGGCCGATCGGCGGCGCCTTTCCGTCGCCCGCGGGCTCGACCGGCGGCTCCGGCGCTTCGTCGGCATCGGCCGGCTGCCGAAACCTGTTCCACAGGGCGGCAAGCGCCTGTTCGGCGCGTTTCCACGGCAGATCGAGGGGTTGGGGAAGTCGCATGCGGCAGGAGCTGATTTCAGCCTCAATTGTGCAACGCAGCATATAAACATAGCATTTTATTGCGCCGCAGCAAACCCCCGGCGGCAGGAAAAACGATCCCCGTCCAGCCCTTGCGGGAAGGGCGGAAACGCCCATATAGAGGACGTGGATGCCGCAACGGGTCCACAAAATTGTGAACAGAACCTTTGGCGTTCCGCCTTCGAAAAAGGGGGACAGATGGAGGGGTCGATCCATGGATTTTGAGAAGTATACCGAGCGGTCTCGGGGTTTCATCCAATCGGCGCAGACTTTGGCGCTGCGCTCCGGTCACCAGCGTTTCCAGCCCGAACACATTCTGAAGGTCCTGCTTGACGACAAGGAAGGTCTTGCCGCTGGGCTGATTCGTGCCGGCGGCGGCGATCCGGCGAAGGCGCTGCAGGGCGTCGAGGCGGAGCTCGCGAAAATCGCGAAGGTCGAAGGTCCCGGCGCAGGCCAGATCTACCTGGCGCCGGAGACGGCGCGGCTGTTCGAGCAGGCGGAAGAGATCGCGGAGCGCGCGGGCGACAGCTACGTCACCGCCGAGCGGCTGCTGCTGGCGCTCGCGCTCGCACAAGGGACGACGACGGGCAAGATTCTCGGCGACGCGGGCGTGACCGCGCAAGGGCTCAACAAGGCGATCAACGATCTGCGCAAGGGCCGCAAGGCCGACAGCGCCAGCGCCGAGAACCAATACGACGCGCTGAAGAAATACACCCGCGACCTGACCCAGGCGGCGATCGACGGCAAGATTGATCCGGTGATCGGCCGCGACGACGAGATCCGCCGGACGATGCAGGTCCTGTCGCGCCGGACCAAGAACAATCCGGTACTGATCGGCGAGCCTGGCGTCGGCAAGACGGCGATCGTCGAAGGCCTGGCGCAACGCATCGCGCGCGGCGACGTTCCGGAAGGGCTGCAGGACAAGAAGCTGCTGGTGCTCGACCTTGGCGCGCTGGTTGCGGGATCGAAATTCCGCGGCGAGTTCGAGGAGCGTCTGAAGAGCGTGCTGCAGGAAGTCTCGGCGCAGGAAGGACAGATCATCCTCTTCATCGACGAGCTGCATACGCTGGTCGGCGCGGGTGCGGCGGAAGGGTCGATGGACGCGTCGAACATGCTGAAGCCCGCATTGGCGCGCGGCGAGCTGCATTGCGTCGGTGCGACCACGCTCGACGAATACCGCAAGCATATCGAGAAGGACGCCGCGCTGGCGCGGCGCTTCCAGCCGGTCTTCGTGTCCGAGCCGACAGTGGAGGACACGATCTCGATCCTGCGCGGCCTCAAGGAGAAGTACGAGCTGCATCACGGCGTGCGCATCACCGACGGCGCGATCGTGTCGGCGGCGACGCTGTCGAACCGCTACATCACGGACCGCTTCCTGCCCGACAAGGCGATCGACCTGATCGACGAGGCGGCGAGCCGGCTGCGCATGGAGGTCGAACTCCAAGCCGGAGAAGATCGACGAGCTCGACCGCCGCATCATCCAGCTCAAGATCGAGCGCGAGGCGCTGAAGAAGGAAAGCGACAAGGCGTCGAAGGATCGGCTCGTCAAGCTCGAGCAGGAGCTCAACGAGCTGGAGGCCGAGTCCAGCGAGCTGACACTCAGCAGTGGCAGTCCGAGAAGGGCAAGCTGCAGGACGAACAGCAGTTCAAGGAAAAGCTGGAGGCCGCTCGATTCGAGCAGGAGACGGCGGACAGCGGTCCGGTAATCTCGAGCGTGCTGCGGAGCTGCGCTATAGCGTGATCCCCGAGCTGGAGAAGAAGCTTGCTGATGTCGAGGAAGGCGCCGCCGGCCGCATGCTGAACGAGGAAGTGACCGACCAGCAGGTCGCGGCCATCGTGTCGCGCTGGACCGGTGTCCCCGTCGACAAGATGCTGCAGGGCGAGCGCGAGAAACTGCTCGCCATGGAGGACGTGTTGCGGACGCGCGTGATCGGCCAGAACGAGGCGATCGTTGCGATCTCGAACGCCGTCCGCCGGGCCCGCGCCGGGCTGCAGGATCCGAACCGGCCGATCGGCTCGTTCCTGTTCCTCGGCCCGACCGGTGTCGGCAAGACCGAGCTGACGAAGGCGCTCGCCGCCTTCCTGTTCGACGACGACCAGGCCATGGTCCGCATCGACATGTCCGAATACATGGAGAAGCACTCGGTGAGCCGTCTCATCGGCGCGCCTCCGGGCTATGTCGGATACGAGGAAGGCGGCGCGCTGACCGAAGCGGTCCGCCGGCGGCCCTACCAGGTGGTGCTGTTCGACGAGATCGAGAAGGCGCATCCGGACGTGTTCAACGTCCTGCTGCAGGTGCTCGACGACGGCCGCCTGACCGACGGCCAAGGGCGCACGGTCGATTTCCGCAACGTACTGATCGTGATGACTTCCAATCTGGGTTCCGACGTGCTCGCCAACCAGCCGGCAGGCCAGGACTCGGCGGCCGTCCGCGGCCAGGTGATGGAGGTCGTGCGCGCCAGCTTCCGGCCCGAGTTCATCAACCGGATCGACGAGATCCTGCTGTTCCATCGCCTGTCGCGCGAGGACATGTCCGGCATCGTCGATATCCAGCTCAAGCGTCTGTCGGCCCTGCTGACGGATCGTAAGATCACGCTCGAGCTCGACAGCGCGGCGCGGACCTGGCTCGGCGACAAGGGCTATGACCCGATCTACGGCGCGCGGCCGCTCAAGCGCGTCATTCAGCAGGAGCTGCAGAACCCGCTCGCCAACCTGCTGCTGGCCGGCAAGATCGCCGACGGCGACAAGGTCCACGTTTCGGCAGGGGAGGGCGGTCTGCTGATCAACGGTGAGCTTGCCGCCGCAGCCTGACCAGGAAGCCCGGGCTTTAGAGATCGGGCGCCGTGAGCGTTTTGCAGTCGGATGCGAACGCGAGCGGCGCCCCGCTCTTTGCCGTCAGATCGTCGCGGCTCAGGCCCGCGATCATTTCGCGCACGACGAATCCGGACGGCGTCACGTCGATCACGGCCAGGTCGGTATAAACGCGGCCGGCGCGTCCACGCGCGGTCAGCGGGTAGGTGCATGTCTCGACGAGGCGCGGCGCGCCGTCGCGCGTCGTGTGCGCCATGATCAGGCGCACTTCGCGCGCGCCCGCCGCAAGGTCCATCGCGCCGCCGACCAACGGCCCCTTGTTCGGCAGCTTTGCATCCCAGTTCGCGAAGTCGCCGTTGTTCGCGACCTGGAAGGCGCCCAGCAGTGTCACGTCGATATGGCCGCCGGTGATCATCGTGAATGCGCCGATGGAATCGGTCAGCATCCCGCCGTATACGAGCGAGACGTGTTGGCCACCGGCGTCCACGAAATAGGGATCGATTTCACCGTCGGCCGGCGCCGGCCCGATTCCGAGGATGCCGTTCTCCGACTGCAGCATGACCGAGCGCTCGCTCGGAATGTAGTTCGCCACCAGGACCGGAATGCCGATGCCGAGATTGACGTAGGAGCCGCCGGCCACGTCCTGAGCGGCGCGCCACGCCATCTGGTTGCGGGTGAGTCGCATGGTCATGGCTTGCCGATGCTCCTCTATGCGCCGCCTGGGATGTGGATGACGCGGTTGACGAAAATGCCGGCTGCGTGGACGCCGTGCGGGTCGAGCGCGCCCTCGTCCAGGTGGTTTACCTCGGCGACCGTAACCCTGGCGGCGGTCGCCATCACAGGGCCGAAATTCGCCTGGCTGCCGCGGAAGATCAAATTCCCGAAACGGTCACCGCGCTCGGCGCGCAGCATGGCGAAGTCGGCGGTCAATGCGGTTTCCAGGATGTAGTCGCGATCGCCGAAGCGGCGCTGCTCCTTGCCGGCGGCGAGGTCGGTGCCGACGCCGGTCGGCGTGTAAAAGCCGGCATGCCCTGCGCCGCCCGCGCGGATGCGCTCGGCGAAGGAGCCTTGGGGCACGAGCTCGAGCTCGATCTTCCCGGCGGACCAAAGCTTTTCGAACGGGGACATTTCCGAGCCCCGTCCGCGGGCGCTGCTGGCGATGTATTTTTCGACCCGCCCGGCCTCGATAAGTTGCGCGATCCCCGAGCCGGGATACCCGATGCCGTTGGCGATCAGCGTGAGGCCTTTGGCGCCCGTTTCGAGCAGCGCCAGGATCAGCGTCTCCGGCGCGCCGACGCGCTGGAAGCCGCTGATCATGACGGTTTGTCCGTCCTTGACCCCGGCCAGCGCCTCCGCGGTGGTTTTCACTCTCTTGTCGAACATGTATGTCTATCCTGCCGGCGCGTTCTATCCAGGCGCGCATTCTTACTAGCATGGCCTCGCGGAAGCGGGCGAATCATGGGGCGGGATCATGAAGATCAGCAGTAATTTCGATTCGGGAAATATCGAGGTGGCCGACGCCTCGGATCCCGCCGACGTGCGCCTGCGCATCCGCAAGGACACGGCGGCCGATTTTTTCCAGTGGTTCCATTTCCGCGCGTCGGGGGTGCGGGGCGTCGATTGCCGCTTCTCGATCGTCAACGCCGGCGAGGCGTCCTACAAGCGAGGCTGGGAGAACTACCGTCCCTGCGTCTCCTACGACCGCGCGCACTGGTTTCGCGTGCCGGCCACGTATGAAGAGGGCGTGCTCAGCTTCAGCCTCACGCCGCAGCACGATTCGGTCTATGTCGCCTATTTCGCCCCTTATTCGCGCGAGCGGCATCGCGACTTCATCGCCCGCTGCCAGACCGCGCCGGGTGTCGCGCTCGAGGTGCTCGGCGAGACGGTCAACGGCGACGATCTCGACCTGCTGGTCATCTCCGATCCAGACGCTTCCGGCCGCGCGGACCGGCGCGCCTGCTGGGTGATCGGCCGTCAGCATCCCGGCGAGACGATGGCGGAATGGTGGATGGAAGGATTCGTCGAGCGGCTGCTCGATCGCGAGGACGATGTCGCCCGCGCCGTCCTCTCCGCCGCCACGCTTTACGTCGTGCCCAACATGAACCCGGACGGCAGCGTGCTCGGCAACCTTCGGACAAACGCGGCCGGTGCCAACCTCAACCGCGAATGGGCCGAGCCGACGCTGGAGCGCAGCCCCGAGGTCTACCATGTCCGCCGGCGCATGACGGAGACCGGCGTCGACTTCGGCCTCGACGTGCATGGCGACGAAGGGCTGCCCTACGTGTTCATCGCCGGCGGCGACAACGTGCCGTCGATGTCCGACCGGCAGCGCCAGCTCCTGCCGGCCTATTTCGACGCCTTGAAGCGCGCCAATCCGGATTTCCAGACCGAGCATGGCTATCCCAAGGGCGGCAAGCCGAATCTGCACGATGTGCGCCAACGATCTGGCCGAGACTTTCGGCTGCCTCGCAATGACGCTGGAGATGCCGTTCAAGGACAACGCCAATGCGCCGGACGAAGCGGCGGGCTGGTCGCCTGACCGCTGCCGCCGGCTGGGCGCCGACTGCCTCGCGGCGCTTTGCGACGTGCTGCCGAATTTGCGCTAGCCCGTCGTCGTCGATCGGATCGAGGGGCGGGGCGCCGGCGGTTCAGTTTTCCCGATGCGCCATGCGTTCGCGGAAGGCGCCGAGCTCCGCCGCCAGCGCCGCGACGTGTTTCTTATAGGCTTCGAGCTCCGCTCCCTTGAGCTTGTAGCCCGCGGCGAGGCGCAGCGATTGCGGATTGATCTGCGTGCCGTCCTTGATCACCTCGTAATGCAGATGCGGGCCGGTCGCGCGTCCGGTCGAGCCGACATAGCCGATCACTTGGCGTTGCTTGACATGCACCCCGACCGCGATGCCCGACGCGAGCCCCCGCAGATGCGCGTAGGCGGTCTTGTAGGTGTTGTTGTGCCGGATGCGAATGTATTTGCCGTAGGAGCCGGCCCATCCGGCCCGCTCGATCACCCCGTCGCCTGCTGCGTATACCGGCGTTCCGGTCGGGGCCGCGAAATCGATGCCGCGGTGCATCAGGGTGAAGCCGAGAATGGGATGCTTGCGGCGTCCGAAGCCCGAGCTGATGCGGACGGCGTCGGTCGGCGTCCGCAGGAGGCTTTTCTGTACGCTCTGGCCTTCGGGGTCGAAATAGTCGGCGTACCCCGACTGTGTCTTGAACCGGTAGAGCGACTGTCTTGACGCCGCTCAGCGTCATCGAGGCCAGCACGATATTGCCGTCCATGACCGGGGCGCCGCCTTCGTCCGTCATGCGCTGATACAGGATCTCGAAGCTGTCGCCGGGCTGGACGTCGCGCTGGAAGTCGACGTCGAAGGCATAGAGGTTGACCAGGTTGCTGAGGACGGCTGAGGATACGCCCGCATCCTGGCCGGCTTCGTACAAGCTCGATTCGATGGTCCCACGGCCATAGGCGAGGCGCGGCGTTAGCGTGCGCTCATAGGTCTTCGCGGTATAGGACCCGTCGCTTTCCCGCAGCACGGACACGTCGGTTTCCGTATCGGCGACGAAGTCGATCGAAAGCAAGAAGGGCGGCCGATTCTTGCGCTGCGGCTGCAGCTGGAGAAAGATCTCGATGCCGGGCTGCAGCTTGCGCGGATCGTAGACCTTGGCGAGAGCCTGGATCGCCCCGTCGGCGTCTTCCGGCACGACGCCGGCGCGCAGAAGCACGGCCTTGAAGGTATCGCCGCGTTCGACGCGATATTGCGCGTCCAATGGAACGGGGGGGATTTCCGACGGGTCGGTCGGGAGGACCGTGTCGTTCTCCTCCAGGTCGTTGGGCTCGGACGCCGGTTTTTCAGTTGGAAACCAGGAGCCGTTGAAGCCTTCCTCGTCGCCGGGGCCGTCTGCCTTTTCGTCGACGGTGCCGGCAGGCGGCGGCGCAGTCTCGGCGGCCGCAGCCGCAGCGACGACGTTGGCCCCTTCGCTGCTCCGTGACGGATTGGCAATGGAGAGAGAGGCGGCGAGAATCAACGTTGCGAGGATTGCCGCAAGACTATGAAGTTTCATATGTCGGCGGTCTGTCGCCAAATCTGGTTAATGGGGCCTTCTTAGCCAATGTTGCTGGTCAAGTAAACGACTGGGATATGGCGAAAATTTGGTAAACGGCGGCTCGCCCGGCAGGGCGGTCGCCGGTGGCCCGCCGATTTCGGCCGCCGGGCGGTGGCTGCATGGCATCCGGCCGGCCCGTTTGCGCCGCCGAGATGGAGGCCTGCGGCATGGTGTTCGGCAAATTCACCGCTTCTTGGCGGCATATTTCTAAATATCGGAAAAATATCAATAATTCTTAATTCAGCGCTTTTAAAATAATTGCCACAAAGGATTTGACACTGAGCGTACGGTTGCGTATAAGCCCGGTCCGCGTTGACGGCGGAAAGCGTCGTCGCGCAGGGTAGCGCGGTTACCCGCGCTTTTTTGTTGTTTGACATTGTAGATAAGTAGGAAGGGATGCGCGGGCGGCGTTGATGCGCCGTTATGGGCGCGGAGACTGTGTCGTTTTTTTTGAGACTGTCTGCGTATCTCTGAGGTTTGAATATACATGCGAGCCTAGAGGAGGGTTTTGGTCTGTCTCTTAGGGGATGGAACTTGGCTCTTCGCAGCAGACTTTGAGAGATGACCGGGATCCGTGTTTGGCTTTGGGCCGGCTTAGGCTGGTTTGGAGCGATTTAACATGAGAGTTTGATCCTGGCTCAGAACGAACGCTGGCGGCAGGCTTAACACATGCAAGTCGCAGGAGAAGGAGGCTTCGGCTTCCGGACACTGGCGGACGGGTGAGTAACGCGTGGGGACCTACCCTGGGGTGGGGGACAACCGCTGGAAACGGCGGCTAATACCGCATACGCCCTTTGGGGGAAAACTCCGGTGCCCTGGGATGGCCCCGCGTCGGATTAGCTTGTTGGTGGGGTAATGGCCTACCAAGGCGACGATCCGTAGCTGGTCTGAGAGGATGACCAGCCACACTGGAACTGAGACACGGTCCAGACTCCTACGGGAGGCAGCAGTGGGGAATATTGGACAATGGGGGCAACCCTGATCCAGCCATGCCGCGTGTGTGAAGAAGGCCTTAGGGTTGTAAAACACTTTCAGCGGGGAAGATGATGACGGTACCCGCAGAAGAAGCCCCGGCTAACTCCGTGCCAGCAGCCGCGGTAATACGGAGGGGGCTAGCGTTGTTCGGAATTACTGGGCGTAAAGGGCGTGTAGGCGGTTTGCCAAGTCAGGCGTGAAAGCCCCGGGCTTAACCTGGGAACTGCGTTTGAGACTGGCAGGCTAGAGGTTGGAAGAGGAGAGTGGAATTCCCAGTGTAGAGGTGAAATTCGTAGATATTGGGAAGAACACCAGTGGCGAAGGCGGCTCTCTGGTCCACACCTGACGCTGAGGCGCGAAAGCGTGGGGAGCAAACAGGATTAGATACCCTGGTAGTCCACGCCGTAAACGATGTGTGCTAGACGTCGGATGTTCCGCATTCGGTGTCGCCGCTAACGCATTAAGCACACCGCCTGGGGAGTACGGCCGCAAGGTTAAAACTCAAAGGAATTGACGGGGGCCCGCACAAGCGGTGGAGCATGTGGTTTAATTCGACGCAACGCGCAGAACCTTACCAGCCCTTGACATCCCGGTCGCGGGGAGTGGAGACACACCCCTTCAGTTCGGCTGGACCGGAGACAGGTGCTGCATGGCTGTCGTCAGCTCGTGTCGTGAGATGTTGGGTTAAGTCCCGCAACGAGCGCAACCCTCATCCTTAGTTGCCATCATTTAGTTGGGCACTCTAAGGAAACTGCCGGTGACAAGCCGGAGGAAGGCGGGGATGACGTCAAGTCCTCATGGCCCTTATGGGCTGGGCTACACACGTGCTACAATGGCGATGACAATGGGCAGCTAGCCTGCAAAGGTCGGCAAATCCTAAAAAATCGTCTCAGTTCAGATTGTCCTCTGCAACTCGAGGGCATGAAGTCGGAATCGCTAGTAATCGTGGATCAGCATGCCACGGTGAATACGTTCCCGGGCCTTGTACACACCGCCCGTCACACCATGGGAGTTGGTTTTACCCGAAGCCGGTGCGCTAACCGCAAGGAAGCAGCCGACCACGGTAAGGTCAGCGACTGGGGTGAAGTCGTAACAAGGTAGCCGTAGGGGAACCTGCGGCTGGATCACCTCCTTTCTAAGGATATCGGCGGAGCCGGGTCTCACCTGGTTCTTCTGATTTACCTTACACAAGCGACCTCTCATGCGGGCGTCACGCCGCCTCCGCATCCCTTCCTGCGACGACCGGGTTTCTTCGGAGGCCGCTTTCTCGGAAGCGGGCTTCCTCGGAAGACGGGGTTCGGACCATCAAGCCGGAAGACAGGCAGGCCGAAGCACGGGCAGGCCGGAACACAGGATGACCGGGACACGGGCTTGTAGCTCAGTTGGTTAGAGCGCGCGCTTGATAAGCGTGAGGTCGGAAGTTCAAGTCTTCCCAGGCCCACCATCCTTCGCCCCTATGAGGCTGAATGGGGGGCTTCGGATGGCAAAGCCACCGGTTTCGCTTGGGTGAGCCGCAGGCGGGCGTAAGCCCTCCGAAGCCCGAAGGGCGAAGGAGGGGGCCGTAGCTCAGCTGGGAGAGCGCCTGCTTTGCAAGCAGGAGGTCACCGGTTCGATCCCGGTCGGCTCCACCAGAGCCGACCGATTATAGATCGGCTGGCGGCTCCACCAGAGCCGACCGATTATAGATCGGCTGGCGGCTCCACCAGAGCCGACCCGCGCTCAAGTAGCGAGCCTACAGCGAGCGGTAGCGCCCTAAAGATGGTCGTCGCAGAGAAGACAGGAACGGTTTAACTGTTTGGAGTTTGGGTATTGATCTTACGGAAAGCGGATTGCTGACGTGAGGGTCTTTTGCGCCCGGGCTTGGTTGTTTGACATTGTGAAGAGGGTTTTGACGTATTCGCTCCGGCGAGGGGCGGGACGTGTCCGTGCGCGTTGCACGGATCATGTTCTGCGACTTGTTGGGGTGAAGCGGGTTTTGATCGCTGAATTACGTCCGTCATGATTTTGTATCGGATAAAATCTACCGGCCTTTGGCCTACTTGAGATTTTATCCGGTCACCGAGTGTCGAGTTCGGTTGTGACGGATGGTTTGGATCAAGCGTAAGAAGGGCATTCGGTGGATGCCTTGGCGTCAGGAGGCGAAGAAGGACGTGGCACGCTGCGAAAAGCCACGGGGAGCCGCGAGCAGGCTTTGATCCGTGGATGTCCGAATGGGGCAACCCACCGCGTATGCGGTATCCCGCACTGAATCCATAGGTGCGGGAAGCAAACCCGGGGAACTGAAACATCTCAGTACCCGGAGGAAAGGAAATCAACCGAGACTCCGCTAGTAGTGGCGAGCGAACGCGGACCAGGCCAGTCCTGGCTGTTGGAGATACTGGAACGCTTTGGAAAGAGCGGCCTGAGAGGGTGACAGCCCCGTACAGGTAGTCTTCGATGGTTGGGCACGAGTAAGGCGGGACACGTGAAATCCTGTCTGAACATGGGGGGACCTCCCTCCAAGCCTAAGTACTCCCTGGCGACCGATAGCGAACAAGTACCGTGAGGGAAAGGTGAAAAGCACCCCGATGAGGGGAGTGAAACAGTTCCTGAAACCGGATGCCTACAAGCAGTGGGAGCCTCTTTAAGGGGTGACCGCGTACCTTTTGTATAATGGGTCAGCGAGTTAATCTGTCGAGCAAGCTTAAGCCGTTAGGTGTAGGCGCAGCGAAAGCGAGTTTGAATAGGGCGTCCTCTTCGGAGGGTAAGTTCGTTGGATTAGACCCGAAACCCGGTGATCTAGCCATGGGCAGGTTGAAGGTGGGGTAACACCCACTGGAGGACCGAACCCACGTCTGTTGAAAAAGACGGGGATGACCTGTGGCTAGGGGTGAAAGGCCAATCAAACCGGGAGATAGCTGGTTCTCCGCGAAAACTATTTAGGTAGTGCGTCAGGCGATTACCCTCGGGGGTAGAGCACTGGATGGGCTAGGGGGGCGCGAGTCTTACCAAACCTAACCAAACTCCGAATACCGAGGCGTACAGCCTGGCAGACAGACCATGGGTGCTAAGGTCCGTGGTCGAGAGGGAAACAGCCCTGACCGCCAGCTAAGGTCCCCAAGTGACGACTAAGTGGGAAAGGATGTGGGAAGGCCAAGACAACCAGGAGGTTGGCTTAGAAGCAGCCATCCTTGAAAGAAAGCGTAACAGCTCACTGGTCTAATAGCCGTCCTGCGCCGAAGATGTACCGGGGCTAAAGTCGTCCACCGAAGCTGCGGGTGTCATCGCAAGATGACGCGGTAGCGGAGCGTTCCGTAAGCCTGTGAAGGTGCGCCGTGAGGCGTGCTGGAGGTATCGGAAGTGAGAATGCTGACATGAGTAGCGACAAAGAGTGTGAGAAACACTCTCGCCGAAAGTCCAAGGGTTCCTGCGCAAGGCTAATCCGCGCAGGGTGAGCCGGCCCCTAAGCCGAGGGCGAAAGCCGTAGGTGATGGGAACGAGGTTAATATTCCTCGGCCTGCTGGGATGTGACGAATGCCGTAAGTTGTTCTCCCTTATCGGATTGGGAGGGCCGCGAAGGCGTTCCAGGAAACAGCCCCAGCTTCAGACCGTACCCTAAACCGACACAGGTGGACTGGTAGAGCATACCAAGGCGCTTGAGAGAACGGTGTTGAAGGAACTCGGCAAATTGCACCCGTAACTTCGGGATAAGGGTGCCCGGCCTTTGGGCAACCAGGGGCCGGGGGCACAGACTAGAGGGTAGCGACTGTTTACTAAAAACACAGGGCTCTGCGAAGCCGTAAGGCGACGTATAGGGTCTGACGCCTGCCCGGTGCCGGAAGGTTAAGGAGAGAGGTGAAAGCTTTGAACCGAAGCCCCGGTAAACGGCGGCCGTAACTATAACGGTCCTAAGGTAGCGAAATTCCTTGTCGGGTAAGTTCCGACCTGCACGAATGGCGTAACGACTTCCCTACTGTCTCCAGCACCGACTCAGCGAAATTGAATTCTCCGTGAAGATGCGGAGTTCCCGCGGTTAGACGGAAAGACCCCGTGCACCTTTACTACAACTTTGCAGTGGCATTAGGGATGTGCTGTGCAGGATAGGCGGGAGCCTTTGAAATGTGGGCGTCAGTCCACATGGAGGCGTCCTTGAGATACCGCCCTGCGTGTTTCTGATGTCTAACCGCGCCCCGTGAAACCGGGGCCGGGACCCTGCATGGTGGGTAGTTTGACTGGGGCGGTCGCCTCCCAAAGAGTAACGGAGGCGCGCGATGGTGGGCTCAAGCCGGTCGGAAATCGGCTGATGAGTGTAATGGCACAAGCCCGCCTGACTGTGAGGCCGACAGGCCGAACAGAGACGAAAGTCGGTCATAGTGATCCGGTGGTCCCGCGTGGAAGGGCCATCGCTCAACGGATAAAAGGTACGCCGGGGATAACAGGCTGATACTCCCCAAGAGTCCACATCGACGGGAGTGTTTGGCACCTCGATGTCGGCTCATCACATCCTGGGGCTGAAGCAGGTCCCAAGGGTTCGGCTGTTCGCCGATTAAAGTGGTACGTGAGCTGGGTTTAGAACGTCGTGAGACAGTTCGGTCCCTATCTGCCGTGGGTGTACGAGACTTGAGAGGAGCTGCCCCTAGTACGAGAGGACCGGGGTGGACGTACCTCTGGTGTACCGGTTGTGGCGCCAGCCGCATCGCCGGGTAGCCAAGTACGGAAGGGATAACCGCTGAAGGCATCTAAGCGGGAAGCCCCCCTCAAAACAAGGTCTCGCCTAAGAGCCGTGGTAGACCACCACGTCGATAGGCCGGGTGTGGAAGCGCGGCAACGCGTGAAGCTAACCGGTACTAATGGCTCGAGAGGCTTGATTCCAAACCATCCGCCACAACCGAGGTCCCAAACCGGGATCCAGGGGCGGCGCGGACAAACACAGCGATCATCACACGCTTCACCAAAAGCGCTCATATAGCCGAAAGGCGATAGCGCACCAAAAGCACGCGGATACGTCAAAAAAACCGGGACCCTCTCAAGCAGCCCAAAGGGCGATAGAGGATCCCCGGATAAAGAGTCTTCCCTTCGGGGATCGACGGCCTGGTGGCCATAGCGAGGGCTGTTCCACCCGATCCCATCCCGAACTCGGCCGTGAAATCCCTCCGCGCCCATGGTACTGCGTCTTAAGGCGCGGGAGAGTAGGTCGCCGCCAGGCCTTCAATCCCCGAAGAAACACTCAAAACCAAAACACAAAACCCTCTTCACAATACCAGACAACCCCGGCACCAAACGCCCCGGCACAAAGCCGATAAGGCCTGTCGCCGGATATACGCCTTTACGCGGGGTGGAGCAGCCCGGTAGCTCGTCAGGCTCATAACTGTTACAGAGGCTCAGGCGAGCGCAAGCGAGACATAGCCGACGTTACACCCCCGCGAAGGCGGGGGCCCAAGACACAAAACACAAACGCGGGGTGGAGCAGCCCGGTAGCTCGTCAGGCTCATAACCTGAAGGTCGCAGGTTCAAATCCTGCCCCCGCAACCAAATCCTCTACAGTCGAAGCTGCACATGCCGCCACACAAAGCCTCCCGACACGGGAGGCTTTCTCATATCAGCTGGAGGGGCGAAAAATACCTGTTGAAAAGCCCTGATCTGCCTCCCTTAAATGCCCTCGAACTGGGTTAGAGTCTTCCGCGCCGAATTCCTGGCTGGGGAGCAGGTCCGGGCTCGCTGTCGGTAAGACGGCTTGCGCCGCCACTGTTGCGGAGTGCACGACACGCAACCCCAAAGGGAGCAATCGGTTGGCGCCGCGGAGGAAAATCCCCAGCTTTCCGGTATCTCGACACTTTATGAACGCCCGATGCGGTTGAAATCCATCTCGGCTAAATATAATTAGTGGGCGAACTTGCCGAGTGGCCTTTCGCCAAAATCCAAGGGGGCGACGTCCTTGGTTGCAGCGCAGCGGTTCCTGGTTCTGTGTCCTGGCGCATAACAGTCGCGTTGACGTTCATGGCATGAACATGTAGGTTCCGACAGCTGCGATGACGGTCAAGTCACCCGCGGTGCGGTAGCCGTAGAAGAGAATGTTCCAAATACGCGGCCATACGCTGATCGGTCCCTGAACGGATAAATCCCACAAATTCTTCGTGAGTTGGACCACATTTAGACTCGTCACGTCGATGCCGCGGAGCGTGGCGCTTGTTGTCTATCAGAAAGCCGACCGCAGGTAGATCTACACTAATGTCGCCGACGTCGATGATATCTACCACTCGGGTCCCGGAAGCGGCCCGGGCGCAGCTTCTCCATTGGCTTCCATGAACAGGGTTACAACGAGGCGCAGCATGCGCGCGGCGTCATCCCGCACCTCGCCGAGATGTTCGACGAGCCCTTCGCGGAACTCCTCGCAGATCCCCACCTATCTCGTGTCCGAGATGACGTGCCGGCACGCCACCGTCGCGCTGTCCGGCGATGGTGGCGGCGAGTTGTTCGCCGGCTATGTCCGCTATTTCCAAGCGATGACGCTGTTCTCGGTCCTGGAGCACGTGCCGGCAGCGTTGCGATGAGCGGCGCGACATTCAGATGCCATATGGCGAAGATGACGTGTATGTTGAGCCATCGTGGCCGGTTGACAAAGGCATTCGGCTCGGCGACGAAGGGGATTGTGTTGGGCCATCGGTATGAACGTCCGCCCGGAGCGAAAAATGCCGCGTGAGTAGCGCATATCGCTGCGATCGCCCGTCACCGCCGAGGACGCGATCTTGTAGGGCAAGGGACTTGAGAATGTCGAACCATACAGAAGATTTCTTCAGCGAATCGAGTCGCATATGCGCTGCGATTCACGCGCCGACGATTGAGGCGTTGGCAGCCGAACTTGTCGATCTGAGAGACCGTAAAGGACGGTTGTTCATCATAGGCGTTGGTGGCAGTGCCGCGAATTGCAGCCACGCCGTCAATGATTTCCGGAAACTGTGTGGCATCGAAGCTTATTCGCCGGTCGACAATGTTTCCGAACTGACCGCGCGCGCTAACGACGAAGGCTGGGAAACTATTTTCGCGGGCTGGTTGGAAGTCAGCCGGTTCGGGCCAAACGATGCGATCCTGGTGTTCTCAGTCGGTGGTGGTGATGCCGAGCGCAATGTGAGCACAAACATCATCAAAGCGATCGACTACGCCAAAAAGTTGGGCGCCAAAGTCTTCGGCGTTGTTGGCAAGGATACTGGACACACCAAGAAAATCGGAGACGTGGTGGTCGTGATCCCTCAAGTGAATGAAGCGCGCGTCACGCCGCTTTCGGAAGCATTCCAGGCGGTTGTGTGGCACTGCCTGGTCAGTCATCCTAAACTTCAGCTAAGCAAGACCAAGTGGTAACCAGGCGGCGTGCGGTCTTTCTCGATCGTGATGGCGTGCTAGTCGTTCCAGAGTTCCGCAGCGGCCGAAGCTTTGCACCTGTGCGGCTTGACAGCTATCAATTCTATCCGGAGGCCGCGTCTGCACTGGCACGCCTCAAGGCGGCGGATTACCTGCTGGTGGTCGTGACGAACCAACCGGACGTCGGCAAAGGCTTGATTTCGGTGGAGACAATAGATGAAATGCACGCCCGGCTGAGACGGGCGATGCCGGTAGATGCAATATTGGCTTGTTTTCACGATCAGGCGGAGAAGTGCAATTGTCGCAAGCCCAGGCCGGGGATGTTGTTCGAGGCCGCCGAGGAACTGCGCATAGATCTCGCTGAAAGCTATATGGTCGGCGATCGCGCCAGTGACGTGGAAGCCGGGGCGGCAGCCGGTTGCCGCACTGTCTTCATCGACTTGGATTACATCGAAAAGAAGCCGGCTGCTCCGACCTATACGGCTCGATCCATTACGGAGGCTGTCGATTTCATACTTGGCGTACGGCCGAATTATGAGGAGGTTCCATGACTCGTCTTAACAATCTGAGGGTGAAGGTTTTCGCTGATGGTGCCGACCTTGGCGGCATCATTGAAATGGCGAAAGATCCCATGATCAAGGGGTTCACCACCAACCCGACTCTCATGCGAAAGGCCGGGGTCACTGACTACGAAGCCTTTGCCCACCAGTTGCTCGAGGTCGTTACGGATCGGCCGGTATCGTTCGAAGTGTTTGCCGACGACTTCACCGGCATGATCAATCAAGGCCGTCGCATTGCGAGTTGGGGAAAGAACGTCAACGTCAAGGTTCCGGTTTCCAATACCAAAGGCGAATTTACCGGCCCCGTTATTGAAGCATTGTCTTCGGCGGGTGTGGTGCTGAATGTGACCGCCCTTTTTACCATTGATCAGGTGAGGGCCGTGGCAAAGGCGCTTGACGAAAGCGCGCCCGCGATCATCTCGGTATTCGCCGGGCGTGTCGCCGACACCGGACGCGACCCGATTCCTCACATGAAGGCTTGCAAGGCAGAGCTCGATGGCCGGCCCAAGGCCGAATTGCTCTGGGCAAGTCCGCGCGAGGTCCTCAACATATTCCAGGCTGACGAAATCGGTTGCGACATTATTACCTGCACCAACGATATGATCGCGAAGCTGTCGCTGGCGGGCAAAGATCTTGCCGAGTATTCACGCGAAACAGTGCAGATGTTTCATCGGGATGCCTCCGCCGCCGCTTATTCGATCGAGCCTCTTGAAGACGCTGCCTGAGTGACCTCGAAAACATCGCCGACATCAAACTAGCGGGAAAGCAACTATGCAAAGATTATTTGAATCCGTCCTGGTCACCGGCGGGGCCGGCTATTGCGGCAGTCGTCTTGTGCCGCAGCTTCTCGATCGCGGCTATCGCGTTACTGTTTATGACGTAATGTATTTTGGCAGCGACTTCCTGCCAAAAGACAATCCGAACCTCAAGCTGGTCGAAGGTGACATTCGCGACACTAAGAAACTTGCCGCTGTCACCGAGGGGCACGACGCTTTCGTTAGTCTTGCCTGCATTTCGAACGATGCCAGTTTTGAACTCAATGAGAAGCTTTCCACCTCCGTGAACCTCGACGCGTTTGAGCCGATGGTGATAGCGGCGAAAAAGGCGGGCGTGAAGCGCTTTGTCTACGCCTCATCGAGCTCGGTGTACGGCGTTTCGGATAAGCCGAATGTCACGGAGGACCATCCTCTCGTGCCGCTTACGCTTTACAACAAGTACAAAGGAATGTGTGAGCCGCTGCTCAGGAAGCACACGGATGACAAATTCACGGGCGTGACATTCCGGCCGGCGACGGTGTGCGGCTATGGCCCACGGCAGCGGCTTGACGTATCGGTGAACATTCTGACGAATCACGCGATAAATAACAATAAGATCACGGTGTTCGGCGGATCTCAGCTTCGCCCCAACTTGCACATTCAGGACTATTGCGACGTGGTCGAGATGTTTCTGGTGGCGGACACCGACAAAATCCAAGACGAAATCTTTAACGTCGGCTATCAGAACCTTTCGTTGATGGAGATCGCCCATCTGGTGCAAAAGGTGGTTTCGCGGGAATTCCCGGAAAAGGGGGAAGTCTCGATTGTGACGACGCCAAGCGACGACCTGCGCTCCTATCACATAAATTCCGAAAAGATTAAGCGCGTCCTCGGCTTCGAGCCAAAATATACGATTGAGGATGCCGTCCGGGAGTTGTGCGATGCTTTCCGTGCCGGTCGGCTGCCCAACAGCATGGATGACGATCGATACTTCAACGTGCGCCGGCTCAAGAGGCTGCACGCGGCCTGATGAAAGACATTGCAGTCGTAACGGGCGGCGCCGGCTTTATCGGCAGCCACATGGTTGACCTGTTGATTGACCGGGGATACTCGGTACGGGTCATCGACAATCTGTCGGGTGGCCATCGCAGCAATCTCGAGCATCTTCGGGATAACCCAAATCTTAGCTGCGACTGGCATGACATCCTCGATCTTGAGCCAACGTCGGGTATCTTCGCCGGGGCCCGATATGTTTTTCATTTCGCTGGCATAGGCGACATCGTGCCTTCAATCGAGCAGCCGACGGCCTATATGGACGTCAATGTGCAAGGCACGGTTCGGGTGCTGGAATGTGCCCGCGCATCGGGGGTCGAGAAGTTCATTTATGCGTCGTCGTCGTCATGTTACGGCCTGGCGGCAACGCCGACCGACGAGAGCCATCCCATTGCGCCGCAATATCCATATGCCCTTTCCAAGTATCAGGGAGAGCAGGCGGTCTTCCATTGGCATAGCGTCTATGGCCTGCCTGCATGTGCGGTATGTATCTTCAACGCATACGGCCCACGCGTGCGCACCACCGGCGCTTATGGGGCGGTGTTCGGCGTATTCCTGCGGCAGAAGCTTGCCGGGGCACCGTTTACGGTCGTAGGCGACGGTACACAACGGCGTGACTTCGTCTACGTCACGGACGTTGCGGAGGCGTTTCTCGCGGCCGCCGAAAGTTCGGCTGACGGCGAGCGATTCAACGTGGGCGCCGGCAATCCACAATCAATAAACCGTCTGGTGGAACTATTGGGCGGTGATGTGGTGTACGTGCCCAGCCGTCCTGGCGAGCCGGAATGCACCTGGGCCGACATCAGAAAAATTACCCGGATGACCGGCTGGGAGCCAAAAGTCTCCTTCGAACAAGGCGTGCACAATATGATAGCTGATATCGAGCTTTGGTGCGATGCGCCGCTCTGGGATCCGTCATCCATCGCAAAAGCCACCGAGACCTGGTTCCGCTTTCTCGGTCCGAAAAGCTCAACGTGAAAGTGGCGAGGTGATCAATACCATGGTTCCATTGCTCGAGAGATATCGACATAAGATCAAGACGGCGCAGGAACTGCGGGATATACTTGGTGGGGCGCCACGGAAGAAGCGTGTCATCATGTGTCACGGCGTTTTCGACGTCGTGCACCCAGGTCACGTCCGTCACCTGCTTTATGCGAAGAGCAAGGCGGACGTGGTAATCGCCAGCATTACCGCCGACCAGCACATCACGAAGGGACAGCACAGGCCGCATGTACCGCAAGACTTGCGCGCGGTGAACCTCGCCGCCTTCGAGATGGTCGACTACGTGGTCATCGATCAGAATGATAAGCCGTTGGAAAATCTCCAGATCATTCAGCCCGATTATTTCGCAAAAGGGTTCGAGTACAATGCCGCCGGTTTATCGCCAAAAACCGCAGAAGAGGAGAAGATTGTCCGGTCCTATGGCGGCGAATTAATCTTTACGCCAGGCGACGTGGTCTATTCCTCTTCTGGTCTCATCAATCTGGCACCGCCGTCGGTCAAGCTTGAAAAGCTCCAGATCCTGATGGAGCGGTATGGCCTGACATTCGATAATTTCTACAAAGTTCTCGATCAGATGGAAGGGCGCCAGGTTCACGTTGTCGGCGACACCATAATCGACAGCTACACCCATTGCGCCATGGTCGGTGGTCAGACCAAGACACCAACCATGAGTGTCCTCTATGAGCGTAAAGTCGACTACGTCGGCGGCGCCGGAATCGTTGCGAAGCATCTCGTCGCGGCGGGGGCCAAGGTGACGCTTTCGACGGTGCTGGGCGACGATACGTTGAAGGACTTCGCCCTCGACGATTTACGCTCGGCTGGAGTCGATGTCCGCGCGGTGGTGGACCCTTCGCGGCCGACCGTCAACAAGAACGCCATCGTGGTCGGCGGGTATCGATTGCTCAAGATCGACACCTTGGATAATCGTTCGATATCGGACGCTATCCTTGGCAGGATCGCCGATGCGATTGGCTCCGTGTCGGCCGAAGCAGTCGTCTTTTCCGATTTTCGTCATGGCCTGTTCAATCGCCGGACCATTCCCGAATTGATCGCTGCGATTCCGGAAGGCGCGTATCGGGTTGCCGATAGTCAGGTGGCGAGCCGTTGGGGCAATATCACCGAGTTTAAGGGTTTCGATTTGATAACGCCCAATGAGCGGGAAGCACGGTTCGCCCTCGCGGATCAAGATTCCGGCATTCGGCCGTTGGCGTCGAGCCTTTATGACGAGGCGCAATGCAAGCTTTTGATTCTGAAACTCGGTGAGCGCGGCGTGCTCGCTTGCCGGGACTCCAATCACGAAACGCTGGACAGTTTCTTCGTCATAGACAGCTTTGTGGAAAAGCTTGTCGATGCAGTAGGGGCGGGCGACGCGCTCCTCGCATATGCGACGCTGGCCATGCTGGTCGCACGCGACGAAGCAATTGCGACGACGATCGGCACAATTGCCGCGGGATGTGAGTGCGAATGCGACGGCAACGTACCGGTGACGCCCGATAGCGTGCGCGCCAAGCTCCAGGCCGTCGAGCGGCAAGTGAACTTTGCCTGATATGCGTGTCGTTGTCGCCGGATACGGCGTTCAAGGTAAAAAACGCAAGGCGTTCGCAGGCGCCGAATGCGTGGCGACCGTTGATCCGGTGCTGCCGGAGGTGGATTTCCGCGCATTGGCCGACGTGCCGCTCGACCGCTACGATGCGGTACTCGCATGCATTCCCGACGCTCCGAAATACGAGCTGCTTAATTACTGTATCGAACACGGTAAGCATGTCCTTGTGGAGAAGCCGCTCTGGGCCGAACGCGAAGACCAGATCGTTGAGTTAAATGAACGGGCGCGCGCCAAGGGTGTTGTGATTTACACCGCCTATAATCACCGATTTGAACCGCACTACGTGCGGATGCGCGACCTGATCGTCTCGGGCTCGCTCGGCCAGATCTACAGCTGCCGTATGTTTTATGGTAACGGCACGGCCCGGCTCGTTCGCAACTCCGCATGGCGCGACAAAGGTGCCGGCGTGCTTCCGGATCTGGGCTCCCATCTACTCGACACGTGCCGGTTTTGGTTTGGCGAGGTCGGCGCGGACTTCGCCGTCACCGCTGCAAACGCATTCGAGAATCGCACGCCGGACCATGTGGTGATCTCGAATGAAGCCAATCGGCCGCGCATCGAGCTCGAGATGACCTTGCTGATGTGGCGCAATCACTTCACGTGCGACATCCTGGCCGAGAAAGGAACGGCTCATATAGCCTCCCTCTGCAAATGGGGGCCGACCACCTTCACGCATCGCATTCGTATTTTGCCGAGCGGCCGCCCGACGGAAGAATGTTTTACCTTGATTCAGGATGATCCGACATGGGCGGCGGAGTACGCATATTTTAAAGACCTCTGCCGGCGTGGCGTTCAGACCGATCTTTCGAACGATATCTGGCTGCATCGGGTGCTCGCACGACTTAGCTCGGACGCCCTGTCGACCCAGCGGGACCGATTATGAAGAAGCCGGTCGTCGGTTTTGCCGGAATGACCCATCTCGGCATCGTATCGGCCACGGGCGTGGCTTCGGGCGGGTTCGAGACGGTATGCTTCGATCCCGATGAGACATTGATCGCGCGGTTGCAGGCCGGCGACCTCCCGGTCCTTGAGCCCGGGCTGGACGAACTGCTGGCATCGAACGGCGACCGGCAGTATTTTACCGCTGCCGCAAAAGATCTCTCGCGATGCGACGTCGTCTATCTGTCGCAAGATGTGGCGACCGACGATGCCGGACGTAGCGACACGTCTGCCTTGCGCGCGCTGATAGAGCTTGTTGCACGGCATTTAAAATCAGACGCCTGCTTGGTCATACTTTCTCAAGTTGAGCCGGGTTTTACCCGCGCGATGGCGGCTCCGCCGGAAGATCGTCGCTATTATCAGGTTGAGACCTTGGTATTCGGCCGTGCCGTGGAGAGGGTCCTGAAACCGGAGCGTTACATCGTCGGTTGTTCGGATCCGATCAAACCTCTGAACGCGAATCTTCGTGCCGTGCTCGAGGCGTTCGGTTGCCCGATACTTCCGATGCGCTACGAGAGTGCGGAGCTTGCCAAGATCTCGATCAATATGTGCCTCGTCGCATCGATAAGCGTGGCCAATACGATGTCTGAGCTGTGCGAGCAGGTGGGTGCTGTGTGGCATGAGATTGTGCCTGCCTTGAAGCTCGACCAGCGTATCGGTCCTTTCAGCTATCTGGCGCCCGGGCTTGGCATCGCTGGCGGCAACCTGGAGCGCGATTTGGCGACTGTTATCGCCCTGGCGGGCCGGCATGGTACTGACTCCGGAGTCGTTGAGGCCTGGCTTGCCAATAGCCGCCACCGGCGAGATTGGGCGGTACGGACGATCAGGAAGCATGTGCTGGCAGCTATGGGCGACCCCTTGGTTGCGGTATGGGGACTCGCGTACAAAGAGAACACCCACTCGGTGAAGAACTCGCCGTCGCTCGCAACGCTGGCGCAGCTGCCTGAGGTTCGACTGCGCCTGCACGATCCTGTGGTGCCGGCGAGCGAAGCAGGCCATCCACGGGCTCAGGCGGCGGCAAGCGCCCTTGCTGCGGTCCAAGACGCCGACGCCCTGATGATCCTGACACCTTGGGCGGAGTATCGGGAAATCCCGCCCGGCGATATCGCGGCTGCGATGGCGGGTCGCACTGTGCTCGATCCCTACCGCGTGCTGGACCCGATAGCCGCCCGCAATGCCGGCCTCAGCTACCACACGCTGGGGATGCCGGGACCGGACGACATCTGAGAAAATCTGAGAAACGGAGTGATGACAGAAGCGTGCTCGAGCATCTGAACAAGATCGAACAAGCGCCAGAGCGGGCCGTAGTGATGGGGGCGGGCGGGTTTGTCGGCGGCGCCATCCTGCGGAAGCTCAAGCAGCGTGGCGTTGCAACGCTGGCGATCACGCGCAGCGAAATCGATCTGCTGGCCGCCGGCGCCGGCGAGCGGCTGGCGGCATTGCTGCGTCCGAGTGACGCCTTCGTGGCCGTGTCCGCCATCGCGCCGTGTACCACGCCGGCCAAGTTGCGCGACAACATTACGATCGCCGAGACCTTGGCCGCGGCCTTGACGGCGCGTCCGGTGGCGCAGGTCCTCAATATCGGTTCGGACGCCGTCTATTTTGACAGCCCGGAGCCCCTCAGCGAGCAGTCCTGTGCTGCGCCCGGCAGTCTGCACGGCGTCATGCATCTGGCGCGCGAGATCATGCTCCGCGACGCGGCGGGCGATGCGCCCTTTGCAAGCCTGCGGCCGACGCTCATCTATGGTCTCGATGACCCGCACAACGGCTACGGGCCCAATCGCTTTCGCCGCCTCGCCGCGAAGGGCGAGGATATTGTCCTGTTCGGCGAGGGCGAGGAGCGGCGCGATCATGTCTTCGTCGAGGATGTCGCGGAGCTGGCTGCCCGCGTTGTCATGCGCCGCAGCCGCGGCGTGCTCAATGCGGCGACGGGCACGGTCATTTCCTTCCGGGATGCCGCCGAGTTGGTGGTCTCGCTGTTTGCGCGGCCGGTAACGATCAGGACGTCGCCGCGCAAAGGGCCGATGCCGCACAATGGCTATCGACCGTTTGATCCGGCCGCGACCTTTACGGCTTTCCCGGACTTCCGATATATGCAACCCGCCGACGGATTCGCCACGGTGCATGCTGCGATGGGCGAGGCTTCCTGATGGGGCGGGAGGTTAACCTTCTCCGCGCGATTCCGCGGATCAAACGCAACGTTCAGGCACGCCAGGACGGCAAAAATTCCGAAGTCATCCAGATCGCAAAGGAATTCGGTGAGATGTACTTCGATGGCCCACGCGACTATGGCTATGGTGGGTACGGTTATGATGGTCGCTGGGTGCCGGTCGCTAAAGACATGATCGACCATTTCAGGCTGAAGCCCGGCGACCGCGTGCTCGATGTCGGCTGCGCCAAGGGCTTTCTGGTCAAGGACCTGCTCGACTCATTGCCGGGGCTGGAGGTGTTCGGTCTCGATATCTCTGAGTACGCCCTGATGAACTGCCCGCGCGATGTGGTCGGCCGGTTACATCTTGGTAGTGCAGAGCACCTGCCGTTTCCCGATGGCAGCTTTGACTGCGTGATTTCGCTCGACACGATACACAATTTGCCACGTCCGCGTGCCGCGGCCGCGTTGCGCGAAATCCAGCGACTTTCGGCCGGCCATGCCTATATTCGGGTCGACAGCTATCGTACGCCCGAGCAGAAGGCGGTATTCGAATCATGGGTATTGACGGCCGAGTTTCATGACTACCCCGAAGGCTGGCTGCAGCTGTTCTCGGAAGCCGGTTATTCCGGCGACTACAGCTGGACGATCGTCGAATAGACGACCGTGGCCACGCGCGAAAGCACCGAAAAATCGAGAGGGCAAAATGGCTGGAAAGAAGTATGCGATCCTAGGCGGCGGCGGCTCGTTCGGCATTCATGCGGCGATGTATCTTCTCGACCACGCATCGCCGGAGAAAGTAATCGGCATCGGCCGCAACCCGCTGCGCCCCGAGCCGTTCTCGCTGAACATCGACAAGCGTGACGGCTACGAATATCACGCGCGTCACGTGACGCATGAGCTCGACCTGTTACTCGAGCTGCTCGATGAGGAGAAGCCCGAGGTTATCATCAACTTCGCCGCGCAGGGCGAAGGCGCGGTTTCGTGGAAACATTCATGGCGCTTCTTCGAGACGAACTCGATGGCGCTCGCGCGACTGTCCGAGGAGCTGATGAAGCGCGACTGGATGGAGCACTTCATTCAGATCGGCACCTCCGAAATGTACGGGGCGGTCGACCATGCGACCACCGAAGAAGAGCCGATCAAGCCAAGCAGCCCGTATGCCGCATCGAAGGTCGCCTTCGACATGTATCTCGTGTCGGTGCATCGTTTCCTCAAGTTCCCGATGTCAATCATCCGGCCGTCGAATTGCTACTGCCCGGGGCAGTTGCTGCATCGGGTCATCCCCAAGGCGATCTGGTGTGGTCTGACGGGCCACAAGCTGCCGCTGCACGGCGGCGGCCGGGCCGAGAAATCCTACATGCACGCCCGCGATCTCGGGAGAGCCATCCATCTAATCGCCGAGAAGGGGCCCGAGGGCCGCATCTTCAATGCCGGGCCGGCGCTGCCGACGTCGATCCGCGAGGTCGTCGAGCGATGCGCCACTGCGCTCGACATGCCGTTCGAAGCGCTTTGTGAGGTGACCGGCGACCGCCTTGGTCAGGATTCGCGCTATTGGCTCGATTCCACTGCGATCAAGCAAGCGGTGGGCTGGGAACCGCAGATTGACTGGGATACCGGCCTGGCCGAAATGGTCGAGTGGGGCAAGAAATATCTGGACGACATCCGCAACTGGCCGACCGGGTATACGTTGCGTGCCTGAGTATTCCGACGTCAAAACTCTGGAGAGCGGTCATGCATGATGGCCTGAACCAGCCCAAACCCTCGAGTGAGCTCCGTCTGTCGATGCATCACGAGATGCTGCGCATCCGGCGGATTGAGGAGACGATTTCGCGGCGCTATGCCGAGCAGGAAATCCGCTGTCCGACGCATCTTTGCATCGGGCAGGAAGCCGTGCCGGTCGGCGTTTCGGCGCATCTTGAGAGCCGCGACTACGTATTCAGCGGTCACCGCAGCCATGGGCACTATCTGGCCAAGGGGGGCGCCCTCAATGCAATGATCGCGGAGCTCTACGGTCGGGAGACCGGATGCGCGCTTGGTCGTGGCGGATCGCAGCACCTTATCGATCTCGACGCCGGCTTCGTCGCGTCCGCGCCGATCCTCGCCGGCACCGTGTCTATTGGCGTCGGCGCTGCGTTCGGCGCCGCGGCGAACGGCGAAGACCGGGTGTCCGCCATCTTTATCGGCGACGGCGCCACCGAAGAAGGGGTATTCCACGAAGCGATGAATTTCGCCGCGGTACATCGCCTGCCAGTCCTATTCATCTGCGAAAACAACCTGTATTCAGTGCATTCGGCAATGAATATCCGGCAACCCGCCAATCGGCCGATTGCCCAAATCGGCCAAGCGCATGCCGTCCCGAGCGTTACCGCTGACGGAAACGACATCGACGAAGTCTGGCGCCAGGCCGGCGAGGCGCTTGCGCGCGCTCGTGCCGGCGACGGTCCGACCCTGATCGAGTTCCTGACCTATCGCTGGCTGGAGCATTGCGGACCGAACGACGACATCGGGCTTGCCTATCGATCCGCCTCCGAGCTCGTGCACTGGCAGGAGCGATGCCCGATCGTTCGGTCCGAGGCCGCGTTGCGTAGCGCAGGGTTGCTCGACGACGCGCAACTGGCTGCCATGGAAAGCAGGATCGAAGAAGAGATCGATGCGGCTTTTTCCTTTGCCCGGGACAGCGCGTTTCCGGATGCGAGCACGCTGATGATGTACACCTATCCGGACTGAGCTTGCGATGCCCCTGTCGCATTGCGTCGGATCTTATACCGTTGCAAGGGCTCGCAGCACAGGGTCGTCCTGCCCCAACAGAATATCCCGTGTCGATACTCGATCATCTCCATTCAATCGCACCGCTGACCGGCATCGCGTTTGCCTGTTTTGCGGCCAGTCGGATATTGCCCGGCTGGCGTCCCGCCCGGATCATCCCGAGGTACCCGGTCGCGCGCAGCTACCTGACAGGCGCCGGCGGTTTGCGCGGCCTCGCGGCGCTTACCGTCGTCATTTCGCACGCGGGCACGATGGCAAAAGCATACTGCCAGAGTGCGCGAACCTGCCGGTATCGCCTGACGGGGCGGCTGCGTGACCCGAAACCGGGTTGTTCGAAGATGTTCAAGGCGGTGTGGGCATGCGAAGGTGAAGCCGCCCGTTTTACCGCCTTGGTTGAAGCAAATGCCGGCCTCGGGCAGACGTGCAGCTTGAATTGCGGCGCGCCGGCCGACGCGATTTGCCGGTAGGTGGAGAGCCGGTTGGCGCCGTGAGGGCGCGGAACTACGATGAAAAATACGACAAGGCGTAAGGGAATGACCGCGGGACGTCGCATTAAATACTACCAGGCGATCAACGAAGCGCTGCAACAGGCCATGGACGAGGATCCCACGGTCTACGTGTTGGGTCTTGGCGTGCCTGGTCCGACGGGAATTTTCGGGACGACAAGTGGTCTTCTCGATCGGTTCGGGCCGAAGCGCGTCCTCGACATGCCATCCTCCGAATCCGGCATGACGGGCATTGCGCTCGGGTCCACGATTGCCGGCTTCCGGCCGGTCATGGTCCACATGCGGGTCGACTTTGCGATCCTCGCAATGGACCAGATGGTCAACCAGGTTGCCAAATGGCATTTCATGTATGGCGGCAAGATGCGCGCGCCAATGGTCTTTCGAATGATCATCGGCCGCGGATGGGGCCAGGGCCCGCAACACTCGCAGAGCCTGCAGGCCTGGTTCGCACACGTTCCGGGGTTCAGGGTCGTAATGCCGACCACGCCTTATGACGTGAAAGGAATGCTGATCGCAGCCATTCGCGATGAAGCGCCGGTCGTGGTTTTTGAGCATCGCTGGCTCTATGGCATCGAGGGCGAGGTCCCTGAGGAAAGCTATGAAGTTCCCCTCGATACGGCGCGGGTCGCCCGGGCAGGCAAGGACATCACCATCGCCGCAACGTCCTATATGGTGCTCGAAGCACTGCGCGCAGCCGACGTCCTGGCGACTCTCGGCGTAGACGCCGAAGTAATTGACGTTCGCTGTCTCGCGCCGTTGGACGCCGGGACCCTGTCTCGCTCAGTGGCGAAAACAGGCGCCATCGTTGCCGCCGATACGGGAACGACGGCCTTTGGATCGACGGCCGAAATTATTACGGCGGCGCAGGAGGCCGGCGCGTGGCAACTCAAGCGCCCGCCGCGGCGCATCGGGCTGCCGAACGCACCGTCGCCCACCTCGCCCAGCCTCGCCGACGCGTTTTTCCCGCGTGCCCGGCATATCGTGGAGACTGTTGCCGAGTTGTTCGAGATACCGGCCGAGCGGATTCCGCCGGAAGCGCCGCCTGAAAAGCGTTGGCGCGACGTTCCGGACCCCACCTTCACCGGGCCCTACTAGAATAATGTCCGCAACGCCGAGGCATTCCGGGCGGGCGACATGCGCCTGCCGGAGGCATGGCCGGAACGCGACGCCGAAAGATTCATGACGAAAGCTGCCACGAACTACTGCATCCTTGTCCCCGCATGGGGTAAGCGGTATGTCGCGCGCGCGCTCGACTATTGCCTGTCGTCCCTCATGTCGCCTGGCAACGTCGGCGCCCTGCTGCCGACCGACCGCGTGACGGTCGTATTTCTGACAGAGCGCAGCTCTGAGGATTTTTACCTACAGCATCGCCTGCTACAGAACCTGCCGTTCGATGTCGCCATCAAGTACGTCTGGACCGACGACCTGATCATTCCCGGTTTCTACGGAGTTACGCTGACGCTCGCTTACGCCCGCGCGATCATGCAGCTGCAGGAACTCGGACCCGGCCCCGGTATTCGTGTTCGCCAACGCCGATTTTGTCTTCTCCAATGGGGCGCTCGCCTACATCCGGGACGCTATGAATTCCGGCGCGGACGGCATTGCCTGTCCGAGCGTGCGATGCGTCGAAGACGATGTTCTTGCACGGATAGACGCTCGCCGGGAACCGGATGGTTCGCTCGACCTTTCCGCCGAGTTCCTGATCGAGCAGGTCTATGACTATCCGCACATGACGGATCTCGCGGAATCGCTGAATAGTCGCTACCTGCACCACACCGATCCAAATCACATATACGTCGGCGATTGGGAGACCGAACGCGTCGGTTTCTGGTATCTCCGGTTCATGCTGGCGATCCGCCCCGTGCGAAAGCTCGACCGGGTGCGCTGCTTCTGTGACTACAGCTTCATGGCGCAAATGGTTCCGGCCGAACGAATTGCCTATCCGGAAGACGCGCGCGACGTGTTCCTGCTCGAGCCATCGGATGCGGATCAAGAACAGGGATATGTCGCCTTCGGAATGGAGGGACCGCCGGAAATCGCGACCCGCGTACAACGGTTCACCACCGCGTTTCATCGTGAATGCGCCCGGCATCCATACTTCCTGGAGCGGAATCCGTTGCCCGACCGTCGCGCGATGCTCCGAATCGAAGCACAAAACGCCGCCCACGCGATAGAAAGCCGGTTCACGATTCCTCCGTATGACTGGCGCGATCATCCCTACTGGCACGGCGCTATGCTACACCTGAGATTTCAGGGGCATCGGATGCCGGAGGACTTGGTCGACGCTGGCCAATCTGAATTCCAAGGCTATCCGTCCTATTTGAGCAATCGGCTGGTCGAGGCGGCGCGATCGCTTCGTCGCAGCCTCCGCGTCCTGAAATCCAGCATCGTACTCGTTCTGTTCAGGCCGCTGGCGAAATTTGTCTTCGTAAATTTTTTCCTGCGACCGCTGCCGGTACTGCGCGACCTACGTGCAACGCTCCGGGAAGACGGCGTTCTGGTAGTGTCTTCGTTAAAGTTGGCCGAATATCTTTGCGCGTTCGGCGGCGGCAATGCCGTTCTGATTAAGAGCAACTACGAGATGCAGGCACTGCTGAGTAACCGCCAGGGCGATATCTTGAAAGTCATTTTCCTCGGCGACATCAACCATTTCTTGGATTTTCAGACCACGGTTGCCCAGCGCTTCGCTTCGAGCATCGATGTCAGGAAAGAAGTCGTCATCTTGCCGAATCACATTTCCAATCGGCAGTTGGACCTGCTGCTCGATGGGACCAGGAAGGCGGAACTGACCCGTGACGTCAGTATTTCTCCTGGTGGCGACCACCTCGTGAAAGCGGAAGCGACGCTGCAAATATTCAATCGCTTGGGCGGGTTTTCGATGGTTTCGCGCATCGGCGCCCTGCTGGCCTTCGTCTTGGAAACAATTCTTGTTGAACCAATCCTTCGGCTCAGGCGGCGGCTGGGGCACGCACGTCTATGGAATATTATGATGACGCAGCCGAAGTTTGGTGTCTTGGTGGAGCTCGATGTTGAAGCGGGCGCGCAATGCGATACCCGACAAATGCTTCCCTCCAAAGATCCCGATGCCGCCCGGTTAGCGGGCCGATAATGACGCAATTTCACAAAGTTCTCGAAGACATAAGCTTCGCCGAGATCAGGCAATCGGCTGCGCTTTTCGCCAAGGATCTTTTCCGCTGGCACACCAAGACTTTGAGCGTGATGTACCTCATCTCGCTGATTACGACGGTATTGGACGGCTTCGCGATCTCGATGATCATTCCAATTTTCTCGCTGATCGGCGTTCAAACCGGCGCAGGCACGAATGCCGTTACCAGAGTGCTGACCCAGGCCTATGCGTCCATTGGTCTGGAGCTCAACTTCGCAACTGTCGTGATGACGGTGCTGCTCGTGACAATCCTGCAGCACGCCATTGCGCTGCTCGGCACGTGGATTGGCGGCGGATTTGGCATCGAATACGCCGTTCGCATGCGCAATTACGTGCTTTCCTCCGTCCTCGGCGCGCGCTGGTCGTTCTTCCTCAAAACACGCCAGGGCGACTTGATCGATGTGTATCTGACGGAAATGGACCGCGCAGGCGGGCTCGTCGGCGGACTCAACTCCATCATCAATCTCGTGCTGACGGCCCTGATCTATTCGGCCATCGCGTTCCTGATCTCGTGGAAGATCACGATCGTTTTGCTGGTCTGCGCCACCGTGATCGGCATCGCCGTACAGCTGATCCAACGCACGCCCTGGCGTCACGCACAGGAAGTTTCCGATGCCTCGGGCGACCTGACGAGCGGCATAGGCGAATTGATCACCGGGATCAAGCTCGTCCTCATCACCGGCAGCCGGGAGCGCGCATTGGCATTGATGAGCCGCAATGCGCGGCGGCTGTCGGTACTGGGGCGGCGGCTGACGATGATTCCCGCCTATGCCCGGGCAGCCTTCGAGATACTCGCCGTCGGTCTGTTATGCGCGGCGCTCTATGTGTCATTTGCCGTTTTCAAGATCGCGATTTCCGATCTTTTGATTATTCTGGCCGTCTTCTTCCGCTTGCTGCCGCGGATGTCTATTCTCGCGACCGCAGTCAGCGGATTTGTGATGAACGTACCGTTCTTCCGCCGCGTCATGTTGCTATGCGAGGCAGCCCGGCGAGAGCGCGAGACCGTCCCCGAGAATGCGATCGATATCGGGTCGGAGGCAGGCGCGGCAACGGTACGGTTCGAACATGTGGATCTCGGTTATGGCGACAGGCACGTGCTGAACGACATTGACCTGACAATCCGTCCGAATGAGATTATCGGCGTCGCCGGTGCATCGGGCGTCGGGAAATCGACGCTCGTCGATGCGATCGCCGGCCTGCTGGAGCCGCAGGTCGGGCGGATCTTCGTTAACGACCATCCGATGAGCACGCTGCATCTCGAACGCTGGCGGCAGTCGATCGGTTACGTCACGCAGGACACTTATCTATTGAACGGCACGCTCCTGGAGAATATCGGCCTCGGCGATCCCGATGTTGAACGGGCGGAGGTGATTCAAGCGCTCCGCGAGGTCGGGTTGATGGATATGGTCGATGACTTGCCGAATGGCCTTGACACGCATGTCGGGCCAGGAGGCATCGGACTGTCGGGCGGTCAACGGCAGCGCGTCGGCATCGCGCGCGCGTTGGTCGGCCACAAGAAGCTGATTATCTTCGACGAGCCGACAAGTGCGCTCGACGCACATCTCGAGCGGCTCATCACCGACCTGATCGCGGCGCTGTGTCACCGCACGACGGTGGTCGTCATCGCCCATCGGCTGTCGACGCTGCGGGTGACCAACCGTATCCTCGTGCTGAAGAGCGGCCGATTGGTCGAGGACGGGCCGTGGCAAGAGCTCAGTGCCCGTCCGGGGGGCGTTTTTCAGCACATGTGGGCGCAGCAGATGGTGAGCGACGGTGAGCGGGCCAAAGCGGTGCAATGAAAGGCAGACGTGTTGAAAATGAGACTGGGCAGGCACTACGTCACTGACCGTCAGATAATTGACGCATATATTAGCTTTCAAAAGGAAAATCGGGACAACAATAGCCTGAAAACCCTTTACGAGCTATTTTGCGCCGATCAACGATTTGTTGAAGCATGCCAAATCATTTCAAGTTTCGATGACGTGTCTCAATTGAAATTGGAAGAATTGCTCAAATTCCATGCTGGCCTCCCTAAGAGATTTCTGAACATCGGCGGTGGTCCAACCTTTCTATACCCATATTGGGCGAATTTTAAGTTGGCACCTGGTCCTCTTAATCCCAAGCCATTTCAGTTAGATGAAAATTGTCGGTTTCCATTTGCATCTGATTCGTTCGACCTTGTGTATTCATCGCATGCGTTTGAGCACCTCGATGAACCGACGGTGGATATGGTACTTCAAGAGGCGCAAGGCGAGTAGTCAAACCTGGCGGCTCGCTTCTCATCAGATTTCCCGATTACGACAAGCTTTTTGACGCATACAAACAAAGAGAATGAAGATTATTTTTCCGATCGCTTTTGGGGCTTGTCAATAGTCACTGCAACTTTGCATAATCGAGGGCTGAGTGACTCTATCCATACGCGAGCCGCGTATATTGTTTGTGGATTTTGGAACCAGGAGTTCGGCCATCTTTATACGGCGCCAAACCCTGCTGCACTAGGAGCGTACAACGGCCCTGCGGCGCTTCCAGATATCGAATTATCTCGAATCTTGAGCCAAGATTCACCTTCGTTCGCCGCTCGTGAATTCCGGAGTTGGGTTGTCAATAATGAACCGAACTATACCTTTAACCACCAAACTGCATGGGGCAGACAAGAGTTCGTGACATTACTTGAACGCCACGGTTTCAAGGTTGTGTCCATGGAGGGAGATAAATCTGCTCGACGGTTCGCATTCGTGCCTGGCATTCGCAATATGCACGATATAAGTGCATATTTTCTCGTATGTCCGAGATAGGAGCTGGCACAATGGCTCTTAGTCGATCGGCTTCATCGGATCACTCGTACGATTTGAAAGAGCGCGCAAAGATAGATGAGCTCTGGACATTTTACGATAGCGAAGTCAAAAGAATTGTCGGAGCAGAATATTCAAGCCCAGAAACAGAGTCCTTCGAAAGAGACGGATTTTATATCGGAAATATTAGCATTGATTTGGCAAAGATCTGTTGCGGCCGTAGCTCGCGAATGCTACGCCGCAGCTTTTCTCGGCAAGCGATACTGTCCCCGGATACTGGACAGCGCCATTTGACCAAACCATCATAGACAGTCTTAACCGGAACTCTACGTACCTAAAATTAACGTTATGTCTAGATGGGCGTTATCTGAAATAGTCGACGCGGTCGAGGGCGAGGTCGCAAAGTGTCTAGGGACACCATTTCGAGCACTTAATGCTCGTGCTTGGTATTCCAATCTCGGGGCCGAGGAGTTCGGTCCATATGACTGGCATACCGACGGGATGCCGAACGAAATATTCAAGGTCATGGTGTATTTGACGCCGATCGACACGGCGACGGGCGGGTTAGAGCTTAAGCATGACGGAAAAATTATTTCACTTCCCGTCTCTGGCCCTGGAGCTTGGGTGCTGTTTCGTAATTCGAGTGTAAACCATCGGGGTATAGTAGGAAGGGAGCGGACAAGATTAGTCTTCGAGCTGACTCTGTGCCGGTCGGTAGTGATGGATACACGCTTACGGACGCCTGGAGAAAATGCTCAATGGCCGAAATACCCTTGGGTCGACTATTGCGAAGGAGTTGAGCCGGGTGACAAGGTGCTGTTACCCCCACGGTGGTGGGGTGGGACAGAAGGTGGCGAATCATCGCAACGCATGAGGCGTCGGCAACTGGTCCGAATCGCCTTAGTTCGCTTGATACAGGTAGCTCTAATACTATCGCTGCCTATAACGATAATCTTCAAATACGTATTACGCTACCCGGCCCCGGGTATCGCACGTAAGCTCAACACGTTGCACGAGTATTGTCGTGGCGGGCGAAGCGGAGCGGCGGCGGAATTACTGCTCAGCGCTGTACGCGCGAAACTATAAGATGGTCGCACTCGGCAGCACAATCGAACGCGGTATCGGCAGAATGACTTCGGAATGCCGCGGTGACCGGCCGGAACCATCATCGAATTTGTCCATATGAACATCTATATCGCGATACCTGTCTGGGGCGAGCATTTCGTGGCGACGTTCCTGAATTACGCGCTGCCGACGCTCATGACTCCGAATAACCTGCCGTTTCTGGCTCAGGCAGGCGCGGCGGAGTTCGCCATTTACACGGATCGCGATTCGGCTGCGGCGCTCCGGTCTGCACCGGGCATCCGCGCGCTCGAGGCGCTGATGCCCGTCAGCTACAATCTCATCGAGACCGCCGCGGTGAATTCAAAATGGACGGCCGTGCGCGAGAGCAACCGGCGCATGATCGAAGCCGCGGACGAGCGCGATGCCGTGCTCTTCACTCTCGGGCCCGACAGCCTGTGGTCGAACGAATGTCTCAAACGCGCCTATGAGACGATCGAGCGCGGCTCTTCGGTTTATATGGTGCCCGGCTACCGAACCATTTACGAGCGAATGACCAAGGCGGCCAACTCCATACGCGACCCGGCTACTCCGACGGTTCTCGATATGCCCGCCGAAGCGCTAATCCGCCTCGGTCATCAGCATATACATCCAGAGATGCGAACATGGTATTGGGACGATCCCACCTATGCCTTCGCTCCGACCTATATCTCCTTCGATGTGCCCGATCAGGGGACCGTCGCGTTTTGCTACAATGCACATCCGCTCGCGTTGCGCGCACAAAAGCGCGGCGTGCCGCTGCGACGCATTTTCGATCAGGATTATCTCGGCGATTCCTGTCCGGATTTCAGTCGGCACCATATGGTTACCGACGCGCGGGAAGCGATCTTTTACGAAATGTCGTCGCAAGACATGCCGTACTTCCATCGACCGGGCGGCGTTCGATCAAACTTGCTTCGTACCGCCTGGTACCGCGAGTACTGGTACGTGCCGGCGCGCAAATTCTATCCCCAATTCCCCGTGCGCCTTCCATATGCTCTCGACGATGAGGCGTCCTGGCGCGCCGTCGAAGAGCGTGGGCGACGGATCATACGCCGACTGGAATTTCTCAACAGCTTGCCGGACATCGTGCTGGCTTTCTGTTTGCCCGTTCAGTTGATGCGCCGGTCGCTTCGCCGGACGCGCCGCGACGGCGATGGAATTCCTGTCTGGGACGGGCTGATCCAAGCGTCCGGAGCCGCCCTTTCGGCATTCTGCCTGCCGTTCGCCCATGCGCGCGACTTTTTCGTTGTCCGCGTGCGACGTACCATGCACTTTGCGCGGTTCTGGGCGAACTGGTACCGAACGACGCCGGATCCCTATCGTCGGATTTTCCGACGACTTCGGCGCAGTATTCTCCGGTAGGCACGAGCGGCGAAAGACAGGCGGGCATGGCAGCAGCCGAAACCGATCGGACGGTCATTATCCTGAGCGCCAGCAGCGATATCGGGCGGGCGTTGACGGAGCGCTATCTGGACGCCGGCGCGACCGTCGTCGGGACGTATCGCGCCGCCGACGCGGTCGAAGCCTTCGCGTCGCATCCGCGCGCGCACCTATTTCGCCTCGACCTCAATGAGCCCCAATGCTTTTCTCAGCTGTCGGAGGCCTTGCGTCAGCGTGACCTGTCCTGGGATCTGTTCATCGCATCGAACGGCACGATGGAGCCGATCGGGCCTTTCCTCGAAGTCGATGGCGAGGCATGGCAGAATACGATCTGTGCGAACGCTCTCCTGCCGTGCCGCTTCCTTCAATCGATTTATCCGCTGCGCCGCGTGGGCAGAACCTGCACGGCTGTCTTCTTCGCTGGCGGTGGAACGAACAACCCTTTCCGCAACTATTCCGCCTACTGTATTTCCAAGATCGCGCTCATAAAGATGTGCGAGCTGCTCGACGATGAGGCCGAGGACCTTAAGGCGTTCATTCTTGGACCAGGGTACGTTCGCACGAAAATCCACGACGAAACGGTGCGCGCCGCCGAACGCGCGGGCGCAAATCTCGACAAGACGCGTGCGTTTCTTGCGACCGACGGCACATCGATGGACGACATTTACCAATGCATCGAGTGGGGTATTGCGCAAGATCGCGCGGTTATCGGCGGACGCAACATATCTGTCGTCCACGATCCGTGGCGGAAGGGCGGACAAGCGCTCGCATCCGCTCTTGCGGCGGATGGCGACATGTATAAGCTCCGCCGCGCCGGCAATCCGCGGCAAAGCGACGATACAACAACCGATCGTTAGAGAGTCCGATGGCCGATCAGCCACTATCAGCAAAGGGCGCCTACGCGCTCGGCACAGACCACCAGTTCGAAACAGGCGAATTCGCCCTGGGTCCGTGGTCATCATACAGCGTGCTGCATGATCCGAAACACCTCGTATTCGCGCTGAGCCGCTATAAGTTCGTGGCCAAGATGTTGCAGGGACGCCCTTCGGCGCTCGAAGTGGGCCCTGGCGACGGGGTCGGCCTGCCGATCATGGCGCAAGCGGTGAAGCAGGTTTACGCGGTCGACTGGGACCCGCGATTGATCGAGGGAAACAAGCGTCGGCTCGCGCACTTCGACAATATTGAGCACCTCTGTGTCGATCTCAACGAAGCCGACATCGACGTTTCCGTCGATGCTGCCTACACGATCGACGTGATCGAGCATCTTGAGCCGGCAAATGAAGATGGGTTCATGCGGCGTATCGTGCGCTGTCTGCACCGCGACGGCGTATTGATTACCGGCACCCCGAACATCACCGCATCGCCTTATGCGAGCCCGCAGAGCGAAGCGCAGCACATCAACCTCAAGTCGATGAAAACGCTCGAGGAAATGACGAAAATATATTGCCGGAACGTATTCATGTTCGGCATGAACGACGAGGTCCTGCATACAGGTTACGCCCCGATGTGCCATTATATCTGGTCGATCGGAGTCGGGATTCGCGACGAGTATCTCCCTTGATTGAGATGGATAGGAAGAGCGACGCCGCGTTGATCAAAGCGTCGGACTATATCGCCGCATTCATCGCGGCGCAGGGTATCCGGCACGTCTTCGCAATTACCGGCGGCGCGTCGATCCACATGATCCACTCTATCGCCGAGCGTGACGACGTCGATTTTGTTTGTCCGCAACACGAGCAGGGCGGCGCGATGGCCGCTGACGCCTACGCGCGGATTTCGGGTGATTTAGGCTGCGCCATTGCGACGAGCGGTCCCGGTGCGACGAATCTGATTACCGGCATGTGCTGTGCGTGGTTCGATTCGGTGCCGGTTCTCTATCTCACTGGCCAGGTCGCTCGCTTTCGCTTTCGCGGCGACACCGGGGTTCGCCAGATGGGTTTCCAGGAAACCGATATCGTCTCGATGGTGAAGCCAGTTACCAAATATGCCGTGCTGGTCGAGGATGCGTCCGACCTGCGTTATGAGCTAGAGAAGGCCGTGCATATCGCACGCAGCGGCCGGCGGGGACCGGTTCTCGTCGACATCCCGGACGACCTGCAGCGCGAGATGATCGATCCGACGACACTGCGCGGCTTCGAGCCACCGCAGAATGCAATCGCCGCGCCGGTCCCGGCGGTTTCTGAAATCGAGCGCTGTGTCGAGATGCTTCGCTCTGCCGAGCGCCCGGTGCTGGTGCTGGGCTTCGGTGTCAGGCTTGCCGGGGCCGCCAGCCAGGCAGCGGCATTGATCGAACGGCTCGGCATCCCGGTCTGTCCAAGCTGGGCGGCGTCGGACATCATTCCCGGCGACCATCCTCTGCTCGCGGGCACGTTCGGAACACACGGCTCGCGCGCGGGCAACTTCACGATTCAGAACGCCGACCTCGTGCTTGCAATCGGTGCGCGACTCGGTACGCGCGAGACCGGCAGCCCTCTCTCGTCCTGGGCCCGAGAGGCGCGCACCATCGTTGTCGATATCGATAGGGCCGAGTTGGCCAAGTTCCCGGCGTTCGATAAGCCGATTGATCTTCCCGTTGCTGCAGATGCGCGACGTTTCATCGACGCGCTGTCGGCGGCGCTCGGCCAGGTGGAAATCCCCGTTCGTCAGTCGTGGATCGACCGTGTGCAAGCCTGGCGAGACCGATACCCGGCATGCCAGGCAGACTGGCGCCAGGAGACGGCGACAAATCCGTACGTTTTCGTCGAAGCGCTTTCTGCCAGCCTGCAACCTGATGATGTGATCGTCTGCGATACCGGCTGCGCGATCGCCTGGGTATCGCAAGCGTTCCGGTTCAAGCCCGGACAGCGGCTTCTGCATGCGTTCAACAATACGCCGATGGGCTATGCGTTGCCCGGCGCCGTCGGCGCCGCGTTTGCTCTCGGTGGGGACCGCCGGGTAGTTTGCATCTGCGGCGACGGCAGCGTGATGATGAACCTGCAGGAGCTCGCCACCGTTCAGCATCATCGTTTGCCGATCAAAATGTTTCTGATCAACAATGGCGGCTACGCCATGGTCCAGCAGACCCAGGAACAGTGGCTCGACGGCAAGTACTACGCGACCAGCGCCCGCGAACACGGCCATCTTTCGTTTCCCGATTTCGACCGCCTCGCCGGCGCGTTCGACATGGCGGTCACGGGGATCGCGCAGAACGCTGAAATCGAGCGCGGTATCAACTGGACCCTGCAGCAGCCCGGCGCCGTGATGTGCAACGTCCACATCCCCTCTGATGCGCGTGTGATACCGCAGAGCCGGTTCGGCTTTCCGATCGAGGACTCCGAACCATTGTTGCCGCGCGATGAGTTCCTCGACAGCATGATCGTCGCGCCGATGCCGGCTTCGTTGAAAGCGGCCATTGATTGACTGGAGCCCAGTGTTCGGCCTCATGCGCGGGCCGATGACGTCGACTGGAGGAGAAATGTATGACCGTTCGTGATTCAAAAACGCTCGCCGCGGCAGTTGCCCAGACGGTGCCGCGCGTTGAAGTGAAGCTTGGCCCGAGTACCGCCGCGAGCTATGTCGGAGATCCTCGCCATCTCGCCTTCGTATCGTCGCGGTACAAGTTCGTCGGGAAGATGCTTGAAGGCTTCGAGCGCGTGCTTGAGATCGGATGCGGCGACGCCTTCGGTGCGCCCTTCGTGGCCCAGACCGTCGGCAAACTCATCTGCACCGATATAGACGAGCCGTTACTCGAAGACGACAAGGCGCGCTGCGCGCCCTTCGCCAATATTGCCTTCGAATATTTCGATTTCCGAGAAAAGCCGTACAGTCCGATGGTCGATGCGCTTTATCTTGTCGATGTGCTGGAGCATATCTTTCCCGAAGAGGAAGAGCGATTCTGTACCAATGTCTTCGGAAGCCTGAAGCCGCACGGCGTGGCCGTTGTCGGCGTGCCCAACATTACGGGCGACGCTTATGCCTCTCCGATGTCGAAAATAGGTCATGTCAATCTGAAGGACGACGGCCAGTTTCGCGAGACGTTAAAGCGGTATTTTCACAACATGTTTCTCTTCTCCATGAATGACGAAGTCATCCATACCGGCTATCGGCCGATGTCACACTACCTGTTCGCAGTCTGTTGCGAACCCCGCCATCACGACCGCACGTAATGCCCCGATCGTCGAAAATGGCAGCTCAGCGCGCTCATCTTGTCGTTGGCGGCGATGGCCTGATCGGCAGCGGCGTCGTGGATTGGCTGACGGCGCGTGGCGAGCGGGTGTACGCGACCACGCGACGCCCGGCAAATGTCGGGCCAACGCATCTCTTTCTCGACCTGAAGCAGGATGTCGATGATTGGGAGCCGCCGGAGCCCGTCGAAACGGTATTCATTTGCGCCGGCGCGACAAGGATGCAGGATTGCGAAGAACGGCCCGACGAAACCGCGCTGGTAAATGTCGTCAACCCGGGCATCATTGCGGCGAAACTGATTGCGCGCGGCGCCTTCATCGTCGGGCTGTCGTCGAACGCCGTATTCGACGGTACTGTTGGCTACCGCAAAGTCGGAGATGCGCATTCCCCGCTGACCCAGTACGGTCGCCAGCAGGGCGCTTCGGAGAAAGGGCTGCTGGCGCTTGGCAGTAACGCTGCCGTCGTCCGTTTCGCCAAGGTTCTTTCACCGACACTGCCGGTCTTTGGCGGCTGGTTGCAGTCGCTTGCCGCGGGCAACCCGATTCGCCCGCTGATCGATCTGACGATGGCGCCTCTGCCGCGCCCGCTTATCGTCGAGCTCATTGGCCGCGTGGGACTGGCGCGCCGTACCGGCATGTTTCAGGCGTCCGGCGCCGCCGATGTCCCCTATTCGGAGGCTGGTCGCATCCTTGTCGAACAGATCGGCCTTCCCGCGACATTGTGCCAACCGGCCACCGCGAAGGAGCTGGGCATTCACCTGTTGCCCAGTCTTCGCCACACGACCCTCGATATGACGGAAAGCCGCGAGGTCTTCGGCATCGAGCCGCCTTCGATCGAAGAAGCGATGGGTTTTCTCGCCAGTAACTTCCATCGAGCGTTAAAGGATCAAGAGACCTTGGCGCAAAGGATTATATAATATGCGCTATGCAAAAGTTCTGAGGCGCGCAATCGCCCGTCGGCCACGTTTTGTTCGTCCCTGATTCGAAGGATTGCCAAATGACAGCCGGAGAGCCTTTTGCCGATTTTGCGGCGCGCGGATGGTTCAGATTTCCACTCAAACGTCGCGATCTGCTCGACGCTCTCCGCAGCAGCATCCTCGAGCGGCTGCAGGGAAAAGTGCCCGAGATCGACAGTCTCGAGCGTTACCATGAATTCGTCGAATCCGACGAGGAGCATTTTGCGCTCCAGAAGCACGTCTCGGATTGGTACTGGGAATCCGGTCTCGGGCCCGAACTGCTGGTGCATGATGTCGATGTGTTTCGGAAGTTCATGGGCCTTGACCTTCACATTCAGGCACGCCCTTACCTGCGTATCGCCCGGCCCGGAAAGCCCCAGGACAACGTTTCGGTCCATCGTGACACGCACTATGGTGGCAGCCCGTTCGAGGTTTCGGTTCATATTCCCTTTACCGATACAGGCCTCGACGGCTCGCTCGGGGTGATTTCCGGTTCGCATATCGAGCCGGACAGCGCATACCCCTACGATATGATTGAAAACCCGGGGGTCAGCCGCGGCGACACGATGCACCAAATGGGTTTCTTATATGCCCCTAAACGGATGCGCGATGAGGATATCGCGCGCGTCACGCCTGCGGGCACCAGGCTCGGTGAGGCGCTGGTATTCAGCCTGGCGCTCGTTCATGGGCAGGTTGTCAACCGCAGTAGCGTGACGCGGTTTTCCACCGATATCCGGATGATCAACTCGCTGGCCCCGGTCGACTGGGCACGCTTCGAAGCGCGCGACCGCTACAAGAAAATCTCCGTGTCGCCGATGACCGAGGCGGCCCGTCTGTACGAGGCGGCCGAGGCGGCGGACGCCGCGCGGGGCGAGACCCGTACCGATACTGTCCATCGCCGGACGCCAAGCCGGCCGTGAAATCGCTTGACGGGCCGCCGTCACCGAATTCCTCGTTCGGCCTTGTTCGTCGCATCGCCTATCGCCTGCGACATGGCGGCCTTAGCTGGCTGTTTTCCCGCTCCGCCCGGGAGGTCAGGGCGCCGCAGACGGCGCCGGGGCGTGGCCTCAACGCATTGCTGCGCCACATGCTTGCGATGGGGTATGCGACGGGACGGCTCTCGCCGTGGCACCGATCAAGCGGCGACAGGACATTGCTCGCTGTATACGACACGCTCGTCGAGCCCACGACTTACGATGTGCTGTTTTTTCTGCTCCGCGCGGAACTCGAGCGACGACGCGTCGGCGCGGATCGGATTCATGTGTTGTTCGTCGGCGCTGACGGTGGCGAAACGCGCGAGGAAATGGCGGCATACCGGGCGGTCGTCAGCGAATCATCGCAACGCGACCGCATCATCAACATGCTAATTCCCGCCGCCTGGCAGCTTCCAACCGTGGCTGCGGTAAGTTTCAACGGCGACCGCGCCGCCGTGGATCGCATGGTCGCCAAATGGATGCCCAACAGGTTATTCCCCACACGCTTTTCCGCCGTATTGACGCGGCAAACGATCATGGACTGCTATGCCGAGGTGCTTAAGGGGACCGACGGGCAAAGCGATCTCGCGGCGTTCCGGGCAACCGAATCGTCGCGCAATTATGTGCGCCGCTGGCTCGCGGGACACGGCGTCGAAGGCGCGTTTGTCGCAATCACCCTGCGCACCTATGGCTACAATCAGGCGCGCAACAGCGATCTGGAAGCATGGCGGGCGGCTGCGCATTATTTCAGCGAGCGGGGGTACACACCGGTAATCGTGCCGGACACGGAATCGCTCGCGGACGGCATGCCCGATGAGCTCGCCGGCTTATTGTGCATGCCGGAGGCGTCGTGGAACGTCGGTATCCGGCTCGCGCTCTATGAACAGGCGTTCGTCAATCTCGGCGTCTGCTGCGGCCCTCTATTTCTCGGATTGCTCGATTCGAAATGCCGGGTACTGATGTTCAAGATTGTCACGTCCGGCGTTTCGCAGAACGAGGAAGATTATATTCGCCGCCAGGGCTTCGTCATCGGCGGACAGATTCCGTTCAATACGCCCTTCCAGAGGCGCGTTTGGCGCGACGACAGTTTCGAAACGATTGTCGAGGAGTTCGAAGCATTCGAAGAACTTGTGAGATCGACCGAGGCATAGTAATGCGTGCTTCGCTGACCAGGCCTGGGCTGACGGAATTCCTATAATGCCAAACCTTCTTTACCCGGGCGATGCGGCCGCCGCTATCATCCTGACGCCGCAAGAAAAGTATCTGATGCAACAGCGCGACGACAAGGAGGGCATCTTTTTTCCCGGATGTTGGGGAAATTTCGGCGGCGCCATCGAAGCGGGCGAGACTCCCGAACTTGCCTTGCGCCGCGAGCTGGATGAAGAAATCGGCCTGCACATCGGCAGGTGCGAGTTCTTCTGCCGTCTGATTTTCGATTTCGGATATGCCGGGGTTGGCGAGGTCGTTCGATGGTTCTACATCGTCCCGCTCGAGGCCGATGAAATCGATCGGATCGTGGTTCGCGAAGGAAAGCGCTTCGGTGTATTCGCCGGCGACGAGGTCCTGTCGATGCCCAACGTGGTCTCGTATGACGCGACGGCGATCTGGCAACATGTCATTCGGGATCGCATTGGCGGCCGGTACGTCAGCGAATGCAATGCGATAGCGGACCGCTCGCGGCATATTGACGATTAGGGTGCACATGGCTCCCGCTCAGGACGATACGATGAATGCTGCCGTTGACGCGGACCCGGGCCGCTTCGCGTTCGGTCGCAATTGGGCCCGGTATTTGCGCCGGCTCAACGATCAGCGGATTGCGCTTGCCGAGGCGTCGTTGGTCCGTATGACCCGTATCACCGATTTTTCGGGGAAATCGCTGCTCGATGTTGGGAGCGGAAGCGGCCTGTTTTCTCTCGCGGCACGACGCCTTGGTGCGACCATCGTGTCCTTCGACTTCGACCGCGACAGCGTTTCCTGTACCGAGTATCTGCGCGAGCGCTTTGGACAGGCGACGGACCAATGGCAGATACATCGCGGCTCGGTGTTGGACGGCGCCTTTATGCGTTCGCTCGGAACCTTCGATATCGTCTATAGCTGGGGCGTCCTGCATCACACCGGCGACATGTGGACGGCCGTCGACAATGCCGCTGCCGCCGTTGCCGAAGGGGGACTTCTCTGTCTCGCGCTGTATAACGACCAGGGTGGCACCTCGCGACGCTGGCGGGCCGTCAAGCGTCTCTATAACCGGACCCCGGCGCTCGCACGGCCGCTGTTCGTGTTCGCCGTGATGCTGCCGTTTGAAGTGAAGTGGTTTACGTTGCATCTGCTCAAAGGCGATATCGGCGGATACCTGCGTGGCTGGTCGGACTACGCGACGCTGTCGGAGCGCGGCATGAGCCGCTGGCATGATTGGGTCGACTGGGTCGGCGGCTTCCCTTTCGAGGTTGCAAAGCCGGAGGACGTCCTCGAACGATTGCGGGCGCAGGGTTTCGTGTTGGAATGCCTCGTCACACGTGGCGGGGGTCATGCTTGCAACGAGTACACCTTCCGAAAGGCTGCGGCGCCGAACGGCGAGCGGAATTAGACCGGGTGGGAGAGCTTCAGGGACCGGCGCTGCGCATCGCCCTGGTGATATCCTCGTTCGATGCCGGCGGCGCGGAGCGGGTGGCATCGATCCTTTGCAACCGATGGGCCCGGGCCGGCCATGCGGTGACCGCCATTGTCTGGTCGCCGCCGTCTAAGCCGGCCCATTACCCTCTAGATCCATCAATCAACTATGTCCCGCTGGACCTGGCGCGGAAGTCGACGGGGCCCTTAGACGTCGCGCGCCAAAATCTTCGCCGGTTGTGGTGTCTACGGGAGGCGCTGCGGCGCACCGATCCGACAGTCGTCGTTTCCTTTATGGTCGAGCAGAACGTGCTGGCTATCCTCGCAGCCCGTTCGCTCCGCATTCCCGTTGTCGCGTCAGAGCGTGTCCATCCCGGCGCCCATGTCATCGGCCGCATGCGCGATACGGCTCGCAGGCTGACGTATCCCCTTGCCGACGCGGTCGTGGTTCAGACGTCCGACATAGCGGACTGGTTTGCCACGCGCATGAACATCCGCGCCGTTGTTCTGCCCAATCCGTTGGAGCTCGCTTCTTTTCCGAGCGCGCGGCAGCTGGCCAAGAACCCTTCCGACCCGCGGCGTATCGTTGCGATCGGCCGTCTCGAGCGGCAAAAAGGTCATGATGTCCTGATCGCCGCGTTTGCGCAGGTGGCGGCACGATTCACGAATTGGCGCCTCGATATTTTTGGCAACGGCTCGCTGGAACAAGATCTGCGCTCCCGCATCGCGCAAACGGGGCTCGAATCGCGCATTGCTCTGCGGGGCGTTGTAAACGATATCCCAGACATCCTGCGATCGGCTGACTTGTTCGTACAGGCATCACGCTATGAGGGCTTTCCCAATACGATCGTCGAGGCGCTGGCGAGCGGCTGCTGTGTGATCGCGACCGATGCGCCGGGGGCGACCGCCGAAATTCTCGATGCCGGCGTCTACGGCACCCTTGTCGCGCCTGACGACGTCGACGGCTTGGCAGCGGCGATGGCGACGGCTATGGCGGATGCGACGCTTCGGGAGTCCTACGCGCGACGCGCGCCGGCGGCCACAACGCGTTATGAAGCGAGCACCATTGCCGCGCGCTGGCTAAAGCTCTTTGCCAGCACGACCGCGGCGCGTTCTGCCACCGGAAATCGACCTGCCCCGAACGACTGAGCGACTGAAAAATGAGCAAACGTTACGATTTCGGTCGAAATTGGAAGGAGTTTGCACGAGGACTCACGCCCGAGGCAATTAAGCAGGCGGAACGTGGCGTAGCGAAACTCGTCGACGATCTGAGGGGGAGATCTTTCCTCGACATCGGCAGCGGCTCGGGCCTGCACAGTCTAGCGGCTATTAACCTGGGTGCGACGCGAGTAGTCGCGTTTGACTACGACCCTGATAGCGTCGAAACGACCCGAAGCGTGCTGACGCGGTTCGCCGATGGTGCCAACTGGCAGGTGTCATGCAACGACATCTTGGCGCTTGATGATCTACCGCATGAGCAATTCGACATCGTCTATTCGTGGGGCGTTCTGCATCACACAGGCGATATGTGGCGGGCGATCGCGAACGCGATGCAGCTCGTTGCGCCGCGTGGCCTGTTCGCGATCGCACTCTACCGACAGACCCCATTCTGTGGCGCCTGGCATGCCGAAAAGAAGCTCTATGCCGGTTGTCGTGCAGTGCGTCCGCTGATCCGGTATCCGTTTGCCGTCGCGCTGCTGTTCGTTCATCTTCTGAAGGGTGGGAACCCCGTTCGCTATGTCCGGACCTATAGCAAACGGCGCGGCATGACCTTTATGAGGGATATCGACGATTGGCTCGGCGGTTACCCCTATCAATCAGTCGATCCCGCCGCGTTGGTCGAATACTTCGAGACGCGCGGCTTCACGCTCGACCGCGCATTCAGCACCGAGCGACACATCGGATTATTTGGCGCGGGTTGCGCAGAGTGGACGTTCCGCCGTGGCGGCGACAGTCCCGTGACGGGACAATGACGTGACGCCTAGCTGATGTACGGAATCACGAACCGTACGGATCTCTCGCGCCACTCGCACGCTGCGGACGTTGGCGAGACGGATATCTGCATGGGGCGAGATTAATTTTCCGCCGCAGCCCAGATGCGAACGGCGTCTGGACTGACCAAGTCGCCGGCCTCGCGATTGGTCATCGCCGTCTTTCGATTCTTGGCATTTCGTCGGTGGGCGCGGCATTGGGCATTCAAACTGCACGAACGTCGTAACTACAGAATGGATCTCATGGCGGCTTTTCTCGGCCCATCACGCCGCCACATAAAGCCTCCCTACGCGGGAGGCTTTCCCGTATCCGCAGGGTGCCCGAAATGGCCGGACATCGCCCGGCGCCCCGGCCCGTGCGCAATCTTGCCATCCGAGCCCATCGTAAAGGCAAATAACGAACGGCCGCCATGTTTCACGAACGCGCCGAACCGGCTGTTTGGGGGCGCCGCGTTCCCGGTGTTACGGTGATAGTCCCCACGGATAGCGAGGAGCAGCATCGTGATCTACCAGCATCGTCTTGTCACCGCGCGCGGCGGGCGCCTCGAAGATCGGCATGAGGAGTTCCAGCGTGTCGCGATGGCGGCGCTCGACGGTCACGGCTCGAAGCTCGTCGGCGCCTGGGAGATATGGATCGGCGGCGACGCGGGCGCCGCGATATGGCAATTGCGCGAGCATGAAAGCCTCGCGTCGTGGGAAAGGCACCGCGCAAAGGCGATGGCCGACGCGGCGCTTCGGAGTCGCCAGGATGCGACCCTCTACCCGACGCTCGACTTCGTCGATACCGCGATCTTGTGCCTCACGGATTTCTCGCCAATGTTTCCCGTTGAATGGCCGGCCTTCGAGGCCGTGCGCGGCCAGGACCGGTCCTTCATCGAACAGCGAATCATCTACATGCGGCCGGACCAGGCCATGGCGCATCACACGCTCTATCGCGAAACGATCATGCCGGCGCTCGAGCGTGAGGGGGCATCGCTGATTGCGTTCTTTGACACGGTCATTGGACCTGGCACGACGAATACCGGTTCGCATCGCAGCGTCGAGCTGCGACGCTTCCCCGATCTGACGGCGTGGCAAAGGTGGCGCGAGGCCCAGGATCGGGACGCTGCCCTTTCGCGGTTGATCAAGCGCGACTGGCTCGGCGCCGTCGCGCGGATCGACAGCACGATCTTACGGCCAATGGACTACAGCCGTATCCGCTGACCGTCATAGGCGGGCAAGACGGGCAGGCGGCATGCCGGAAATATCGGTCTTGGCTCACGCGCGGGCTTCTTGCCGCCGGGCCGCATCAGCGGCTCTCCGGACCGGCGAATTCCTCGATAAGGGCGTTATAGCGGTCCGGCGTTTCGATATAGGGCGCATGCCCTGATGCGTCGATCATTGCATATCGGGCGTCGGGGCAAAGCGCGCGGAATTCCTCGCGGCGCGCATTCGAGACCACCGGATCCCGGCCGCCGGCAATGATCAGCCTCGGCTGGCGCAGCGTCGGCAGAACGGCGCGGTTGTCGGTATATTGCAGCATCCGATAAGCATTTCGCTGCCGTGCCAGGTCCGCATCGGCCGCGATCCTCGTGGCGATCTCGATCGCCTCCGGCGTCGCGGTGGGCGCCATCATCTTCGTTGCGCGCAGGCGGCCGTATTCCACCGCGCCCACCTCGGTCCGCTCCGCGACGCGCGCGTCGTAGCGCCGCGACATCGGCGCGTCCTCCGGGTCGCCCTGACCCGCATGCGTGCAGGACAAGACCAGTTTCTCGATGGTCTCGCCAGGCACGGCGGCGGCGCGCGCGGCGACCATGCCGCCCATCGAATGCCCGACGACGACGGCGCGCCGGCACTCGATCGCCGCCAGGAAAGCGAGCAGGGTCTCCGCATACCCTTGCGTCGACGGCGGGATCGGGTCGGATTCCCCGTAGCCCGGCGCGTCCCAGGCGACGACGCGACAGCGACCGGCAAACTGCGCGAACTGGTAGCCCCAGCTGAGCGCCCCGCCGTTCATGCCGTGCAGGAAGACGAGCGCCGGCCCGCCGCCGGCCTCGCGATAGGACAGACGCCCGTGGGCGAGGCCGACGGTCCGTGCGTCGGGACAGGCTTGGAAATACTGTTCTGGGGTCATGGGATGGGTCCGTCGATGCGTCTCAGTGGGTGCTTTTCGTGCCGCAGGCGCCCGATGATGCGGCGAAATATTTCGCCGCGGCATCCGACATGAGGCGTGGGTTGTGTCCGGAATTCGGAACGGTCGCGACCGTCCAGTTGAACGGAACGCCGATCTTCGCCGCCGTCGCTTTGGCCGTCGCATAGAAATTCTTGCCGCGCGCCAGCCGGTATAGGCCCTCGGCCATTGCGCCCGGCTCGCGATTGAGGCTGCGGTGGTTCGGGTTGTTGTCCTTTTCGCCCAGCAGGACGAGCAAGCGTCGCGAAAAGGACCGGCGCAGGTCGGCGTCGGTGAGCCCGGCGCCCTTGAGCCCGTACGGCACCGCGACATTCAAATCGGGCATCGTATACCAGCCGGCATTCGCCTCGATCGCCATCCGGAACGACGCCCCCGGCGCGAACAGTACCAGGCGATGGACGAACTGGCCGCCCGCGCTGTGGCCGAAGATGTCGTAGGTTTTTGTCGTCAATCCGTTCGCGCGCCTGATTTCCTGGAATGCCTGTTCGAGCAGGGTGAAGGTCCAGACCGCCGCCGGCTTCCGATCGCCCGTCGCGTGGAAGACATTCCCCATCGCGAACCGCCACATCCCGGGAAAGCTCTTGTTGCCGAAGTGCGGCGCGATCGCGATGTAGCGGCCGCGCGCCGCGTGCTCGTGCCAAAAGCCCAGATAGTCGCGGTAGTTCCGCGCCGCGCCGTGAATCACCATCACCACGTTCGCGCATCTGTCCGCGGTGTCCGGCCAGTCGTATGCCAGGGACAGCGGGATCGGATCGTCTTTCGGTCCGAGGGTCAGCTTCAGCTCTCCGGTGCCGGGCTTCATCCTGGCCGCGTCGGGCCGATGAGGGGCGGCGGTCGCCGCGCCGGACATGCCGACCGCGATCAGCGACGCGGCGATGTTTAGAATTGCGCGCCGCCCGGTCATCGGGGCGCCTCCGCGTAGAGATGGCATCGCACCACCCCGTCTTGCAGCTTGTGCAAGGCCGGCGCGGTGACGCTGCACGGGCCGAACGCCTCGGGGCATCGCGGATGGAAGCGGCAGCCCGTCGGCAGCGCCAGCGGGTTCGGAAAGGATGCTCCCATGCCCGTATCGGGAACGCCGGCGCCGGGCTCGATCGTCAGGATCGATTTCAGGAGCGCCCGCGTGTAGGGGTGGCGGGGCGCGCGGAAAATCCGCGCCTTCGGACCTTCTTCGACGATCTCGCCCAGATACATGACCGCGATGCGCGTCGCCATGTATTCCACGACCGCCAGGTCATGCGTGATGATCAGATAGGTGAGGCCGAGCTCGTCCCGCAGGTCGAGGAGCAGGTTCAGGATCTGCGATTGTACCGAGACGTCCAGCGCCGATGTGGGCTCGTCGCAGATGACGATGTCGGGCTTCATGATGATGGCGCGCGCGATGGCGACCCGCTGGCGCTGCCCGCCGGAAATCTGGTTGGGATAGCGGTGCAGGAAGCGGCGCGGCAGGCCGACCAGCTCCATGACGCGTTCGGCCTCGCGCCGGCGCTCGGACGCCGTGCCGATCCCGTGGACGGCCAGGGGCCGCGCGATGGTCTGGCCGATCGTCCGGCGCGGATTGAGCGAGGAATAGGGGTCCTGGAAAATCGGTTGGATCCGGCGCGCCCGCGTCCGGGGATCCACCGCGGTTATGGCCTGTCCCTCCAGCGTCACCGTTCCCGAATCGACGCTCTGCAGCCCCAGCAGGATCTTCGCCAGGGTCGTCTTGCCGCAGCCGGATTCTCCGACCAGCGCCAGCACCTCGCCGCGATGCAGCTCCAGATCGACGCCGTCGACCGCGCGCAGGAGCTGCGTTCTGGCAAACACGTTGCGCCGGATCTTGAAGACGCAGCGCACGTTCTCGGCGGCGAGCAACGGCCGCGCCGCGGTATCGATGACGGTCTTGTCCGGCGATGCCGGGCCGGCGGCGGCCGGCGAAGCGGCCAGGGCCGCGCCCCCGTCGGCGTGCACGCAGCGGATCGCCCGTCCGGGGCCGAGCGACCGTATGGGCGGCGGCGCCTGCCGGCAGGCGTCAATCGCGACGTCGCACCGGTTCGCGAAGACGCAGCCGGCGATGTTGCCGACCAGCGACGGCACGACGCCGCGGATCGAACCGAGCCGGATCTTGCCGTCGCCCTTGCCCGGCTCCGGAATGCACTGCAGCAGCCCGCGCGTGTAGGGATGCGACGGCCGGCCGAAAACCTCGGAGGCGGTTCCCGTCTCGACGATCTCACCGCCGTACATGACCGCGATCTTGTCGACGGTGCGCGCGACGACCCCGAGATCGTGGGTGATGAGGATCATCGTCATGCCGAACTCGCGCTGCAACGCGGCCAGGAGCTGCAGGATCTGCGCCTGGATCGTCACGTCGAGCGCCGTGGTCGGCTCGTCGGCGATGATCAGCTCCGGCTCGTTCATCAGCGCCATTGCGATCATCACCCGCTGCCGCTGACCGCCGGACATCTGATGCGGGTACTGGTTGAGGCGGCTGGCCGCGTTGGCGATGCCCACCTTCTCGAGCAGGAACAACGCCCGCTCGGTCGCTTCCGACCGGCCCATTTTCCGGTGCAGCAAGACTGCTTCCGTCAGCTGACGCCCGACGGTGTAGACCGGGTTGAGCGAGGTCATCGGCTCCTGGAAGATCATCGACACGCGCTCGCCGCGCACCTTGTTCGACAAGTCCGCTTCGGACATGCCGAGCAGGTCGAGATCGCCGAGCCGCAAGGTCGTGGCCGTGCGGCGCGCGCTTTGCGGCAGCAGCCCCATCAGGGCCAGCGCGGTCATCGATTTCCCCGATCCCGAACTCGCCGACGATGCCGAGCGCTTCGCCCTTGTCGAGCGCGAAGGAGAGGTCGCGAACCGCGTGCAGATCGCCATGGGCGAGGGCGATGTCCACCGACAGGTTTTCGACTTCCAGGAACGCGCCGCCCATCGCCTAATTCCTGTGCTCGGGCGCGGTGACGTCGCGAATGCCGTCGCCGACGAGATTGATGGCAATGACCAGGGCGAACAGCATTGCGCCCGGCAGGATGACGAGCCAGGGCTGGAAGAACATCGCGGTCTTGCCTTCCGCGATCATCAGGCCCCAGGCCGGCGTCGGCGGCTGAAGGCCGACCCCGAGGAAGGAGAGCGCCGCTTCGGCCAGGATCGCGACGCCGATTTCCAGCGTGAAAATGACGATGACCTGGTTCAGCAGGTTGGGCAGCACTTCGTAGAACAGGACCTGGCGCCGGTTGCTGCCGATCGACAGCGCGGCGGCGACGTAGTCGAGCTGGCGTATCCGCATCGCGGCGGACCGGCTCACCACGAGATAGAGCGTCCAGTGCGTCGCGCCGATGACCAGGGTGACGACGAGGAGCGACGGGCCGATCAGGAACACCAGGGCGGTGACGATGAGCAACCCCGGCATCGCCAGCTGACAGGTCAGGAAATAGCTGATGATCTGGTCGACGCGCCCGCCGAAATAGCCCGCGCAGATTCCCATCGACACGCCGATGACGCAGCTGATGGAAGCGGCGCCGAGCCCGATGATGAGGGAGACCCGTGTGCCGTAAAGGAGGCGGCTGAGATAGTCGCGGCCGAGATGATCGGTGCCGAAAAGATAGTCCCAGCGGCCGCCGTCGACCCAAACCGGCGGCAACAGCCGATTCGCAAGTGACTGCTCGTACGGGCTGTGCGGCGCCAGCAGGGGGGCGAAGACCGCCAGTAAAATGAGCGCCGTCATGATCACGCCGCCGGTGAGGAGTCCCTTGTGGTTGAGGATGCGCCGGCGCAGGGCCGCACCGGGGCTCGGCTCGCCAATCTCCTCCGAGGCGGCATCGCGCGCTTGGTTTTGCGTCGCGTCGGTCATGGCATCACCCGAGACGGATCCGCGGGTCGAGCCACGCGTTGAGCACATCGGCGAGGAAGGTCAGCACGACGAAGATCAAGGTGAAGACGAAGACCAGCATCTGCACGGTGAAGATGTCGGCGCCGAAAATCGAGTCGATGGCGAGACGGCCGAGGCCGTTGATGGCGAACACGGATTCGACGATGAACGATCCGTTGAGCTTGTGGCCGAGCTGCACGGCCAGCACGCTGATGACCGGCAGAAGGGCGTTCCGGAGCGCATGCCGGACGAGCAAATTCAAGCCGCGAAAGCCTTTCGAGCGCGCGGTGCGGATGTAGTCCGATCCCATCACGTCCAGCAGGCCGGCGCGGGTCAGCCGCATGACCGAAGGCACGGAGCTGGCGCCGAGAACGATGGCGGGCATGACGAAGTGCCGCCAGGTGGAATCCCCGGACACGGGGAACAAGGGGATCATCACCGCGAACAGGATGATGAACATCAGCCCGAGCCAGAAGTTCGGAATGGCCTGCGCCGAAACGGCGACGGACAGCGCGAGGCGATCGATGATCGTGTTCGGGCGCAGCGCCGCGAAGATTCCGAGCGGCACGGCGATCACGATCGTCACGAGAACGGCCGACAAGGCGAGCTTGAGCGTCGCCGGCGCATGATCGACGATCAGCTTGTCCACCGGCATCTTCCAGTAGAAGCTCCGGCCGAAATCGCCCTTCAGGATGCCGGCCATCCAGTCCGCGTACTGCACGATGATCGGCCGGTCGAAGCCGTATTGCTCGCGGATCTGCTGGACCACGGCCTGGTCGGCTTCGGGGCCGGCGATGGCTTCCGCCGGATCGGTGGCGACCTGCAGGAGGAAGAAGGTCGCGACCGATACGGTCAGGGCGACAAGCAGGGCGAAAATGCTGCGGCGAATGACGTAGCGAAACATCGGGCGGCCTCTTCTAGCGGACGTTCACGCGGCGCGTCGGAATCGGAACGGGAAAGATGCGCTTCCCCGTCCGGTCCGTCGTAACCGTCAGCCGTACCGTCGGTATCCGCCGCCTACTTCCAGTGCGCCAGATAGAGACGCGGCAATCCATCCTTCGGCGGCGTGAAGGCGAGGTCCGAGCTGACCAGATAGTCCAAGGTTCCGGAATACAGCGGTACCCAGTACGCCTTTTCGGCAATCCGGGTAAGCGCTTTCTTGTAGTCCTCCGCGCGCGCCTTCGGGTCGATCGTCGCCTCGGCCGCGAGCACCCATTCCGCCACCTGCTTGTCGCCGGAGAGGTTGCGGTCGGTCGTCAGGGACCAATGCTGGTCGACGATCATCGAGGTGTCGGCGGTGCTGCCGGAGCCCCAGCTCGCGAAATAAGTCGGTACCTCGTGGCTCTTGCGGGCGCTGGCGAGTGCGCCGCTCGTCACGAAGCGCAGCTTGGCGGTGATACCCACTTTGGCGAGGTCGGCCATGATCGCTTCCGCGACCGGCCGCTCCCGATACGCCCAGAGATCGAAGGTGAACCCGTGCGGGTACCCGGCCTCCTTCAAGAGCTTCTTGGCCTTGGCCGGGTCGTAGCCGTATTTCGGCACGTCCTGATAGCAGCCGAATTGGACGGGATTGCAGGCCGAATTGATGACCTGCGACGTTCCCTTGACGATATTCTTCACGATCGCCTCGCGGTCGATCGCATAATTGACGGCGCGGCGCACGTCGAGCTTGGTGAACGGGTTGTCCTTGCCGGTATACCCGGCGGCATCCATGCTGATCCAATAGACCCGCATCGACGGACCGTTCAGCGCCGTCACTTGAGATAATTTGCCGATATGCTGCGCCACGTCGCTCGGCACGTCGTACATCCAGTTGACGCCGCCGCTGATTATTTCCGCCTGCTGCGTGCCCCAGTCGGGAATCGCGCGGATAATGATGCGCTTTATCGCGGGACGTCCCTTCGGGCTGTCCTTGTAGTAGCCATCGAACCGCTCCAGCACCACGTCCTTGCCCGGCTCGAACTTGACGACCTTGTAAGGGCCGTTCGAGTTCAGCGCCGCGACCTGGCTGTCCGGATTGGGCTTCTTCGGGTCCTTGGTGTCGTAGGTGCCCTTCTTGCGCAATTGCACGCTGACCGCCATGTCGCGGAGCGCCATGGGATAGGGGTGTTTGAGCTTGAAGCGAACCGACATCGGGCCGGTCTTCGTGACGCTTTTGAGCCAGCGCTGGACCCGCTTGTCCTGGACCGTCTTGAAGCTCTTATCCAGGACGAGGTTGTAGGTGTAGACCACGTCGTCCGCGTTCAGCGTTCCGCCGTTGTGGAACTTCACGCCGTCACGGATCACGACATCGAGCGTGGTGTCGTCGACGTATTTGTAGGATTTCGCGGCAAGGGGAACGTAGCCCAGTGTCTTCGGATCGGCATAGAACAAGCCGTCATCCGTGAGCTGCGAGAGGATCAGCATCTCGCGCCGGACGGTGAACAGGCGGTCGAGGTTGTCGATCGATCGCTGAAAGGCGACCACCAGCGTGTCGTCCGATTTACCGGCAAATGCCGGGCCAGGCGTGAGGCACGCCCAGGCCAACAGTGCGGCAGCCACGGTGGCGCGGCCCAATGTCCGAATCATGATTCTGGTTCCTCCCGTACAGAGCTCGCGTTCTTGTTGCGCGCGAGGCGTGTCTCGAAGACTTTGCACGCCGCCGTCGCTAAAGAAAAATAGAAACTGATCAAAAACCCTTCAGGAATTTGCATGAGTTGTCAAATAAGATCATAATTTCACTGAGTTGGTGTATTTTCTGGCGTCGTGCATCCCATGAACCTCAAATCGCTTCGCGCTTTCCGCCTGATCGTCAGCGAAGGGTCTCTCGCCGCCGCGGCGGCTACCCTGAACCTGAGCCAGCCGGCGGTCAGCCGTCTGATTTCACTGCTGGAAGCGGAAACGAAGCTCAAGCTGTTCAACCGGACGCGGCGGCGCCTGACGATGTCGGAGGTGGGCGAAGCCTTCTACCGGGAAACCCAGCATATTCTCGATGGCGTCGATGAAATCCCCCATATCGCGGATAAAATTCGCTCAGGGTCGAATCAACCATTCCGTGTGATCACCGGTCCCCGAATCGGCGAAGGGCTCGTGTCGCCCGCCTTGGCGCTGATGCGGCGCGAGCACCCGGCGCTGAAATGTATTGTCGACGTGCCGTCGCGCTTCGATCTGGAGATCAAGTCCGGCATCGCCCGTTACGACCTGGGCATTGCGTCGCTTCCCGTATCGCACACGCTCGTGCCGATCGAAAACCAGCCGCTATGCCAGGTGCGCATGGAAGCGGTCATGCCGGCGAGCCATCCTTTGGCCGAGAAGGCCGTCCTGACCGCCGGCGATTTGGCCGCACAGCCGATCGTCGGCATGTGGCCGAGCCAGTTCTGGCGGCGGCAGGTCGACGAATTCTTCCGGTCGGGCGGCATCGTCCCGTCCTATGCCGTGGAGTGCACGTCGTCGCTCATGGGATGCCAGATGGCCCGTGACGGCGCCGGCATTGCGATCATCGACCGAATTTCGGTCCGAGCGATCGACCCGAAAGGCATGGCGATACGGCCGCTCGATCCGCCGCACTGGCTGCTTTACGGCTTCATCTACCAGAAGGGACAAATCCTGACGGAAAATGCGAAGACATTCCTCGATTGCGTGCGGCGATACATCGACGATTTTCGCAGCATCAGCCCTGAGACCGCGCAGTCGGTCGTGCCGCATTGGGGAGATCCTGCGCGGCGATGACCGCGAGCCTAACCTTTCGTCGGTGACCAACGATAGGCTTTGGCGCACGCGCCGCCCATCAGCATTGCGCGCTCGCTGTCGCTCAGGCGGTCGGTCTCGACGAAGGGCCGGACGGCCTGCTCGTAGTTGACGACGGCGAAGGCGCGTGTCCAGTCCGTGCCCCACAGGCAGCGGTCGAAACCCCATGCGTCGAACACGCGGGCGAGCGGATCCCAGATGTCCGGGAACGGGTACGGTTTCTGGGACAGCGTGCAGGCGCCGCTCACCTTGATCACCGCATTCTTGCGCTTGGCAAGCTCCAGCACCTTCGGCAGGTCGGCCCACGGCTTCGGCGGGGCCGGCGGCGTGCGCGGCTGCAAGATGGCCAGATGGTCGATGATGAAGCGCGTGTCGGGATGGCGGTCGATCAGCGCCGTGCCCGCGTCCACGTTGTCCCAGCACAGCATGTTGACCGGAAAATCGTGCTTCACGGCGGCGCGCAGTATCCGGTCGAGGCCGGGGTCCTTCGGGTCCCGCTTCGCCTCCTTCGTCATCATGATGCGGATGCCGACCGTGCCCGGTGTCCGCTTCCAGTCGGCGATGACGTCGGCCACGGCCGGATCGTCCGGGTCGACCGGCTTGACGATGCCGAACCGGTCGGGATGCGCCTTCTGCACCTCAACGGCATAGCTCGCGTCGTAGCGGTACATGGAAAAGGCGGAGATGAAGATCGCGCCGTCGACGCCGACCTTGTCCATCGCCGCCACCATCTCGTCGCCGTTAACATGGGCGGGCCAGTTCGGCACGCTGTGCCAGGGCCGCTTCGGAGTGTTTGCCTCGTACACGTGGACCTGGGAATCGATGATCGTCATCGGGAAGCTTCCTCCGCTGAGAGAATTCGGTATCGCGACAGGCCGTGCCGGCCGTGTCAGGGACCCTTGAGGGACCTTATGCCGTTGTTATGAGAAATAGATCGGAAAACGAGCCGCGGTTCAAGTTGAGCGGGTCGGCCGTCGACTTCTTGCCGGCGCACCAACCCGGCAAATTCCAGCCGCCAAAAGCCGATTCCCCGTCAAACATTGGTGCCGCGAAGGACGTCTATGACGGCCGCCGTAACCTTGTCCGTCGTGGCATTGCCGCCGAGATCGGGCGTGTGAAAGCGGGGATCGGCTGTCACCCGCTCGATAGCCGCCATGAGGCGGCCCGCGGCGGCGTTTTCACCGACGTGTTCCAGAAGCATGACCGATGACCAGAACGTGCCGATCGGGTTGGCAATACCCTTGCCCATGATGTCGAAGGCCGAGCCGTGGATCGGCTCGAACATCGACGGGTAGACCCGCTCCGGATTGAGGTTCGCGGTCGGCGCGATGCCGAGCGAGCCGGCGAGCGCCGCCGCCAGGTCGGACAGGATGTCGGCGTGCAGGTTGGTCGCCACGACCGTGTCGATCGATTGCGGCTTCGTAACCATGCGCATGGTCATCGCATCGACCAGCATCTTGTCCCAGGTCACATCCGGGAACTCGCGTGCGATCTCGACCGCGATCTCGTCCCACATGACCATGGCGTGGCGCTGGGCATTGGACTTGGTGACGACCGTCAGCAGCTTGCGCGGCCGCGACTGGGCGAGCCGGAAGGCGAAGCGCATGATCCGCTCGACGCCGGGCCGCGTGAACATGGCGACGTCCGTTGCCGCCTCCAGAGGCGACCCCTGGTGCACGCGTCCGCCGACGCCGGCATATTCGCCTTCGGAGTTTTCGCGAACGATCACCCACTCGAGCTCGTTGCCGTTTACGTGACGCAGCGGTGACGTAATGCCCGGCAGCACGCGCGTCGGCCGCACATTGGCGTATTGATCGAACGGCTGGCAAATGGCGAGCCTGAGGCCCCACAGCGTTATGTGATCCGGGATGTCCGGATGACCGGCCGAGCCAAAAAGAATCGCATCGTGATGGCGTATCTGGTCGCGGCCGTCCTCGGGCATCATGCGGCCGTGTTTCTTGTAGTACTCACCGCCCCAGTCGAATTGGTCGACCTGTATTTCAAAGCTGCCGTCCCGCTCGGCGAGTGCGTTCAACACCTCGATGCCGGCGGAGACGACTTCCGTTCCGATGCCATCACCAGGAATGGCGGCGATCTTATAAGAATTCATTGGGAATCCCGTGATGCGGACGATAGCTCTCGATACAACGCCGCCACGGCGGAGGGCAGCGAAAAAGCTCAGCAGGTCGAGTCGAATGTCTCAAGTGTGCAATCGAGGTTGGCGTGAACGCAAGTGGCGCGGGATTTCGCCATGTCGTACCCAGCGTTGCCGGCCTTTTCAACCGCATTTTGCTTCCGGCGCCATCCGGGAGAGGGAGCGATCGCCGATCCGGCGGGTCGCTGGGGACGCATTCCGCCCTCTTGACGGCTCTATCGGCCAGGACTAGGTTGTTCACCGTGTGAACGGGCTATGCCTGGCTGCAAAGAATTCTTCCTGTTTCGGAAGGTCATGTCCGTTCCTGTCGAATAGATTGCGGCCGAATGGGGTTGTAGTGGCCCCGGGGTCGGCGGTCTCCTTGGTGGATAGATATTCACCAAGCCTGCGGTAGCATTGAAAATCAGCGATTTTCCCATCGGCCCATAGGCTATCGCCGAATGGCGGCCGGACACGGAAGATATCCTGCGGCGGGCCGGCGCCGCCGATCGCGCCGTCTTTACGGGCACGGTGCCGCAGCACGGCTCGCCGACCACGCTTTTCGAGTGCATGGCCGCGCGGCGCGCGATCGTTGCCTCCGATCTCGATCAGGTGGGCGCGATGCTTTGTCACGAGAAGACGGCGCTGCTGGTCCGGCCCGGCGATCCCGAGATGCTGGCCGGCGCTTTAATGCGCGCCGCCACGGACGATGCGTTGCGTGCGCGGCTTGCCGATAATGCCCGCGCGGTCTGCGAGGCGAAACATGCCTGGCCGATTCACACCCGCCGCATCCTCGATGCGCTGACGGCCGTTTCGGATAAAGGTACGCTACGGTAATATCCGAGCGTTTGCGGCCTTTCGAAGCGTGCCCGGGAGTAGTCACCCGATCGCGCCGGGTCGGTCAAGTTTGACTCATCCGCCATTGAAGCGAAGCGCACCTATCCACCACAAAGCTGTCAGGAATAGAGATTGCCGAGAAACGTAGCACTCATCACCGGCATAACAGGCCAGGACGGCGCCTATCTCGCCGACTTCCTGCTCGACAAGGGGTACGAGGTGCATGGCGTCAAGCGTCGCTCCTCGTCGTTCAATACGGCCCGGGTCGACCACCTCTACCAGGACCCGCATGAAGAGAAGCTCCGCTTCCTGCTGCATTACGGCGATATGACGGATGCGACCAATATCATCCGATTGGTGCAGCAGGTCCAGCCGACGGAGATCTATAACCTGGCGGCGCAGAGCCATGTCCTGGTGAGTTTCGAGACGCCGGAATACACGGCCAATGCGGATGCGCTCGGCACGTTGCGGCTGCTCGAGGCGATCCGCATCCTCGGCCTGGAGAAGAGCGCGCGCTTCTATCAGGCCTCGACCTCGGAACTGTACGGCAAGGCGCGCGAGACGCCGCAGAACGAGGACACGCCCTTCTATCCGCGCAGCCCTTACGGCGCGGCCAAGCTTTATGCCTACTGGATCACGGTAAACTACCGCGAGGCCTACGGCATGCATGCGAGCAACGGCATCCTCTTCAATCACGAGGGACCGACGCGGGGCGAGACCTTCGTGTCGCGGAAGATCACACGCGCCGCTGCGGCGATCGGGCTCGGCCTGCAGGAGGAGCTTTACCTGGGCAACCTCGACGCCGAACGGGACTGGGGCCATGCGCGCGACTATGTCGTTGGCATGTGGAAGATCCTGCAGCAGGCGGAGCCCGACGATTACGTACTGGCGAGCGGAAAGAAGCATTCTGTCCGGGAATTCGTGGAGCTCGCCTTCGGCCGCATCGGCCGGACGATCGAATGGCGCGGCGCGGGCGCCGACGAGATCGGCGTGGATGCGGCGACGGGGCAAACGCTGATCAAGGTCGATCCGCGCTACTTCCGCCCGACCGAGGTGGACCGCCTCCTCGGCGATCCGTCGAAGGCGCAGCGCAAGCTTGGCTGGACGGCGACGACCAGCTTTGAGGACATGGTTGCCGAGATGGTGGATTCCGACATCGTCGAAGTGCGCGAGGAGCAGACGCGCAGGACCCGGCATGACTGAGGCGCCCTTTACGCTCGACGGCCGTCGGGTTTGGGTCGCGGGCCATGCCGGTATGGTCGGGTCCGCGATCTGTCGCCGGCTCGCGCGGGAAGGCTGCGAGGTCGTGACGGCGCCGCGCGGCCGGGTCGATCTTCGGCGCCAGGCCGAGACCGAGGCGTGGATGGCGTCGGAGAGGCCAGATGCGGTCTTCCTCGCCGCCGCCAAGGTGGGCGGCATCTACGCCAATGACACGCATCCCGCAGAGTTCATCTACGATAACCTCGCGATCGAAACGAACGTGATCGAAGCAGCGCGGGCCACCGGTGTGAAGAAGCTGATGTTTCTCGGCTCGTCCTGCATCTATCCGCGCTTGGCGCCCCAGCCGATGCGGGAAGAGGCGCTGCTCACCGGGCCGCTCGAGCCGACCAACGAGTGGTACGCAATCGCCAAAATAGCCGGGATCGAAATGTGCCGCGCCTACCGCCGGCAATATGGCTGCGATTTCATCTCCGCCATGCCGACGAGCCTCTATGGGCCCGAGGACAATTTCGATCTCGAATCGAGCCATGTAGTGCCGGCGCTGATGGCAAAGGCGCATCAGGCGAAGATGGCGGGCGCATCGGCGATCACCGTGTGGGGCAGTGGCCGGCCGAGGCGCGAGCTGCTTTTTGTCGACGACCTGGCGGATGCGCTGGTCCATCTGATGAAGACCTATTCCGACGAGCCGCATGTCAATATCGGTACCGGCGAAGACGTGACGATCGACGAGCTCGCGCAGACCATTTGCGATGTCGTAGGCTTCGGGGGCGGGCGCCGCTACGACGCCTCCAAGCCCGACGGTGCGCCGCGCAAGCTGCTCGACGTGAGCCGGCTGAATGCGCTTGGTTGGCGCGCGCAGACGCCGCTCCGCGATGGGCTTGCCCATACCTACGACTTCTACCGGAACCAGGTCGCGGCTGCGGACTGAGCGGAGCCCCCCAACATGTGCGGCATAGCGGGACTTTGGGACCCGTCGCGGCGCGGCGGCGACCTCGCCGAAAGCATTCGCGCGATGACCGATGCGATGGTCCATCGCGGGCCGGACAGCAGCGGCTACTGGCACGACAATGAGGCCGGCATGGCGCTCGGCCATCGCCGCCTCTCCATCGTCGACCTGTCCGAGGCCGGGCACCAGCCGATGCTCTCGGCCGACGGCCGCTGGGTGCTGACCTACAACGGCGAGATCTACAACGCCGACGACCTGCGTTCCGAGCTGGAAGCGCGCGGCGCCAGGTTCCGCGGTCATTCCGACACCGAGGTGCTGGTCGAGGCCTTCGCGCTTTGGGGCGTCGAGGCGACGCTGCCGCGCCTGATCGGCATGTTCGCCTTCGCGGCCTGGGACAGCCGCGAGCGGCGGCTCTATCTCGTGCGCGACCGGCTTGGCATCAAGCCGCTCTACTGGGGCTGGTTCGGGCAACTCCTGCTGTTCGGTTCGGAGCTGAAGGCACTGCGCGCCCATGGCGGCTGGACGCCGGAGGTCGACCGCGACTCCGTCGCCGCCTTCATGCGGCACAACTACGTGCCCGGCCCCTGGACGATCTATCGCAACGTTTCCAAGCTGCCGGCGGGAGGTCTCGTCGTCTTTCGGCCGGGCCGCGAACCCGAAGTGACGCGCTACTGGTCGCTGGAAGAGGTGGTCCGCACCGGGATCGCCCATCGCACCACGATGGATGAAACCGAAGCGACCGACGCGCTCGAGGCCCTGCTGAGCGACGCGGTGCGCCGCCGCATGGTGGCCGACGTGCCGCTCGGCGCCTTCCTGTCGGGTGGCATCGACTCCTCGACGGTCGTCGCCTTGATGCAAGCGAACGCATCGCGGCCGGTGCGCAGCTTCTCCATCGGCTTTCACGAGCAAGGCTACAACGAGGCTACTTATGCCAAGGACGTGGCGGCCCATCTCGGCACCGACCACACCGAGCTTTACGTCGAGCCGCAGCACGCGCGCGACGTCATCCCGCGCCTTGCGGACATGTTCGACGAGCCCTTCGCGGATTCTTCGCAGATCCCGACCTTTCTCGTCTCCGAGATGACGCGCCGTCACGTCACCGTCGCGCTGTCCGGCGACGGGGGCGACGAGCTGTTCGCCGGATACGTTCGCTATTTCCAGGCGATGAAGCTTTTTCCAGTGCTGGAGCGGCTGCCTGCCGGCTTGCGAGCGGCGATATCCGGGATGATCCGAGTCCTGCCCCCGTCTACCTGGTCTGCATTGTTCCAGTTGGTGCCGCAGCGCTACCGGCCGCCGCAGCCGGGTGACAGGATGCACAAGCTGGCCGGCATTCTGAACGAGTCCCTCGGCAGCTATTACCGCTATCTGGTGAGCCATTGGCCGGAGCCGGACGCCCTTGTGCTCGGTGCCCGCGAGCACCGCGGCATCCTCTGGAATCTCGACGAGCGGCAGGTCTCCGACCCGATCGAGCGGATGCAGTATCTCGACACGGCGACCTACCTGCCGGACGACATTCTGACCAAGGTCGACCGGGCGTCGATGGCGGTGTCGCTTGAAGCACGGGTGCCGCTGATCGACCACCGCGTCGTCGCCTTTGCCTGGACGCTGCCGCCGGCGCTCAAGGTGCGCGACGGGACGGGAAAATGGCTGCTGCGCCGGGTCCTGGCGCGCTACGTGCCGGACCGGCTGATCGACCGCCCGAAGATGGGCTTCGGCGTGCCGATCGACGGCTGGCTCCGGGGGCCGCTGCGCGACTGGGCCGAGGATCTGCTGTCCGAAAAGCGGTTGGCGGCGGAAGGCCTTCTGAACCCCGCCATGATCCGAGAGAAATGGGCGCAGCATCTCGGCGGCCGGGTCAATCACCAGTACCTGCTGTGGGACATCTTGATGTTTCAGGCTTGGAAAGCACGGTGGTCGTAAAATCTTAATTTTGTCAAAGTAATACCGCATAGTCTGTCCACCCGGCGGGCCGTGGGGTTGCAGGTTTCCCATGATTTCCGCGTGCCGGGATAGGCACTTCAATCTGGCAATAACGAAGGTATCGATTTTCTGATGGTGAACCGGCCGACGCATAAGCCCCGACGCTGGCTGATCACCGGCGCCGCGGGGTTCATCGGAAGCAATCTTGCCCGCTTTCTTCTGGAGCGTGGCGAGCGTGTCGTCGGCTTCGACAATTTCCTTACCGGCAAGCGCGAAAATGTCGAGCGGCTGGAAAAGCAATTTGGCGGCGATTTCGTCTTTCATGAGGGCGACATCCTGGATCCGGAATCGGTCGCCGGCGCGGTTCGGGACTGCACGGCGGTCGCGCACCTCGCGGCGCAGATTTCCGTAATGCGCTCGATCAGTGAGCCGGAGGAGACGCATGCCATCAACGGAACGGGCTTTCTCAACGTCTATCGGGCGTCAGCCCGGGCGGGTGTTTCATCCCTGGTCTATGCGTCGAGCTGTGCCGTCTACGGCGACAATCCAGCCTTGCCCTTGGCGGAAGACGCCGTGCCGCGTCCGCTGAGTCCCTACGCCGCGACGAAGCTCGCAAACGAAGCCTACGCTGCCGGGATGGCCCTATCGGCGCCGCGGATGACTGCGGTCGGCTTGCGTTTCTTCAACATCTTCGGTGCGTGGCAGGATGCTTCGGGCGGCTATGCGGCCGTCATACCGACATGGATCAACTTGCTGATGTCGGGCCGTCCGCCGATCCTGTACGGAGACGGAACCGCGACGCGCGACTACTGTCATGTCGACAACGTCTGCGAGGCTATCCGGCGGGCGGGGGAGCGGGACAAGGCCGCTGGCCACGCCGTCTTCAACGTGGGGACTGGCGTTTCAACAAGTCTCGACGCGCTCTACCAGATGATCTGTAAAAAGCTCCGGGACGGGGGGTTCAACCAAGCGCTGCCGGAGCCTGTTTATGAGCCTGCGCGCGACGGCGAGATACGCCAATCGGTTGCCGATACGACAAAGGCTGCCGCCGATCTCGGCTTTCGGGCGGCAATCGATCTCGAAGAAGGGCTTCGCCGGCTCCTTAGCGAGCAATATGGCTTGTCGTCCAACTTCCGTCCGGCGAGGTGATGTGAACGGGGGCATGGGATCGTGAGCGGACACTTTCAAATGCACCCAGCCGGGCAATGGCCGGCATAGGCGGTTTTCTACTCCCGAAATCAAGCGTCAACGTCTCAAAAGGCCCCTTCGCAAAAGGGGCCTTTCGCGTTTTTGCAGCATGTGGCGCCGATCATCGCTTCGGGGGCGCAGCGCTGTCCGCGCTCTCGTTCTGCCAATAGCCCCCGATCGCCTGGATGAGCGAGATCGCCGCGGTCCGCCGGTCGACGAGCGACTGCGCTTCCGACCGGCGCGCGGAAAGGGCCGAGGTCTGCGCCACGATCACGTCGGAATAGCTGATCTGCCCCGCGATATACTGATTGTGGGCAATATCCTCGGCCTGATTGGCGGCGTTGGCCGCGGCCGTGCGTTCCTGCGCGACCGTCGCCAGCACGCGCGTGGCGGCGAGCTGATCCTCCGTCTGCTGGAATGCGGTGAGCACGGTCTGGCGGTATTGCGCGACCGTCTGCTCATAGGCTGCGCGCGCCTCGTCGACCCGTGCCGAACGGGCGCCGAAGTCGAGCAAGGTGAGGACGCCGGTGGCGCCGAGCGACCAGGTGCTGCTCGCGGCCTTGAACAGCGCGCCAAGGGTGTTCGAGGTGAAGCCGGTATCGCCGCTGAGATCGACGGTCGGGAAGAAGGCGGCACGTTCGATGCCGATAACCGCGTTGGCGGCGGCCACGCTGCGCTCCGCGGACGCGATATCCGGGCGGCGCTCCAGCAGGGAGGAGGGCAGGACCGACGGGATTTCAGGAACTGCCCGACTCGGCGGCGTCGGCGGCAGCGTGAAGCTGGACGGATTCTCCCCGACCAGGACCGCGATCGCATGCTCGAAGATCGCGCGCTGCCGGTCGAGGTCGGCAGCGTCGCCGCGCGCGTTGCGCAACGCGGTTTCCGCCTGCAGCACGTCGGACCGTTGGGCAACGCCCGCCTTGTAGCGATTCTCGGCGATCGCCAGCGCCTTCTCGTAGGCGCCGATCGTCGCATCCAAAATCGCCTTCTGCGCTTCGACGCCGCGAAGCTGCACATAGTCGAGCGCAAGCTCTCCCTGCGCCGAGAGCGTCGCGTTGGTAAGGTCCGCTTTGCTCGCTTCCGCCAGCGCGCCGGCCTGCTTTACCGTGTTGCTGATCCTTCCCCACAAATCGGGTTCCCAGGTCGCGCCGATGCTGAGCGTGAAGCGCTGGCTGCCGGTCGTGCCGCCGGTGCTCGATCTGCCGTTACCGAAGGATCCGGTCCGATTCGTGCTGCCGGTCAGGTCGATGACCGGCAGCAGCGCCGCCCGCTGCTCGCGGACCAGTGCGCGCGCCTGGTCATAAGCGGCCTTGGCCGCCGCGAGGTTCTGGTTCGAGATCAGCACTTTCGATTGCAGCGAGTCCAGCACCGGATCGTCGAACAGCGCCCACCATTCGCCACGCGCCACGGCGTCGGAAGGGACGGCGATCCGCCAACCCGGCGCTTCCTTGAAGCTCGCCGGGATCGTCGCGGTGACGGGGCGGAAATAGTCCGGCGCCAGGTCGCATGCCGACAGCGCCAGTACGGACATCAGGACGGCGATTGTCTTGCGGGATGCCGTCATGCCGGCTCCCCTCCGGAACTGCCGATGCCATGCCGCGCGAACAGCCGCTCGTTCGGGCTGCGGCGCCGGAAGCGGTCGAACGCCAGATAGACGACCGGCGTGGTGAGGAGCGTGAGGAACTGGCTCGCGATCAGGCCGCCGATGATAGTGATGCCGAGCGGCCGGCGCAGCTCCGCGCCTTCGCCAAATCCGATGGCGAGCGGCAGCGCGCCCAGCGCGGCGGCGAGCGTCGTCATCAGGATCGGACGGAAGCGCAGCAGCGAGGCCTCGCGGATCGCCGCCACCGGCGACAGGCCGTGCGCCCGTTCCGCTTCGAGCGCGAAATCGATGATCATGATCGCGTTCTTCTTGACGATGCCGATGAGCAGGATGATGCCGATAAGCGCGATCAGATCGAACTGCGATCCGGTCATCATCAGCGCCAGCATCGCGCCGACGCCCGCCGACGGCAGCGTCGAGAGTACGGTCAGCGGATGGATCGCGCTTTCGTAAAGGATGCCGAGCACGAGGTAGATCACGATCAGAGCAGCCAGGATCAGCAGCGGCATCGTCGCCGTCGACTGGGTGAAGACCCTGGCCGTGCCGGCAAAGCTGCCATGCACGGTGGACGGGAAGGCCCGCCGACTGCTGGACCTGGACGATGCGGTCGGAGGCTTCGCTCAGCGATACGCCGTTGGCGGTGTTGAACGTAATGGTGGCGGACGGTTGGCCATCCTGATGGTTGACCTGCGCTGCGGTCGAGCCCGTGCTCCACCGCGCGATCGCCGACAGCGGGACTGTCGTGCGGGGCGACAGGCTGACGGCGTTGCCGGTCGATGCGTCGCGTGCCGTCCCGGTCGTCGAGACCGGGGTCGAGCCGGTCGCGCTCGAGCTGTCGCTCGCTGTCTGGGTCGCGCCGGCTGCGGTCGTCGCCGTGCCGGTCGCCGATGCTTGCCCCGTCGTGGCGGTCGTCGATTGGGACGAGGTCGTGCTGGCGCTGCCGCTGCCGCTGGCCGGGACGTAGACCTGGTTCAGGGCTTCTGGCGAGCCGTTGAACTGGGACGCGACGCCCATCACGACATGATACTGGTTGAGGCCGGAATAGATGGTCGCGATCTGCCGCTGGCCGAAGGCGTCGTACAAGGCGGCATTGACCGACTTGGTGCTGATCCCGAGCCGGGCCGCGGTGTCGCGGTCGACATTCACGTAGACTTCGGCGCCGCCTTCCTGTTGATCGATGTCGACGTCCGTCAGCGTCGGCTCCTGCTGCAGCAGCTCGACCAGCTTCGCGCCCGCCTTCTGCAGCGTCTCGGGATCATCGGCCTCCAGGCTGTACTGATAGGTGCTGTTGGAGGCGCGGCCGCCCGCGCGCATGTCCTGTACCGGGTTGAGGAAGACGCGGACGCCGGTCACCCGGGCCAGCTTCGGCCGCAGCCGCGTGATGATGGCGCGGCTGGAGTCGCGCTCGCTCTTGGGCTTGAGCGTCGCGAACAGGAAGCCGCCGCCCGCGCGCGAACCGCCGGTGAAGGCGACGACCGTCGCGACGTCGTGGTCGCTGCGGATGATCCGGACGATCTGCGTGAGCTTCTTCTGCATATCGTGGAAGGAAATGCTCTGGTCGGCGCGCAGGCCTGCCGCCAGCGCGCCCGTATCCTGCTCCGGAAAGAAGCCCTTGGCCGCAATCGCCATCAGGAAGATGTTGAGCACCACCGTGCCCACCAGCAAGACCAGCATCGCGGGGCGGTTGGCCAGGGCCCAGTCGAGCGACCGGGCATACTGGCGGTGCGACCAGTCTGTAGGCCCGCTCGGTGAGATCGGTGAACCGGTTGGGCTTGGGTTCGCGCCGCAGCAGCAGCGAGGCGAGCATCGGCGCCGTCGTCAGCGAGATGACCAGGCTGATCATCACCGCCACCGACATGGTGACCGCGAATTCACGGAACAGCCGCCCGACGATGCCGCCCATGAACAGGAGCGGGATGAAGACGGCGACGAGGCTGAACGAGATCGACATCACCGTGAAGCCGACCTCCCGCGCGCCGCGCAGCACGGCCGTGCTCGGGCGCATGCCGTCCTCGATGTGGCGCGATATGTTTTCCAGTACGACGATGGCGTCGTCGACGACGAAGCCGGTCGCAACGGTGAGCGCCATCAGCGACAGGTTGTTGAGCGAGAAGCCGGCCAGATACATCACGCCCAAGGTGCCCAGCAGCGAAACGACGATCGCCACGGCCGGCACGACCGTCGCGCGCAATGACCGCAGGAAGATGCTGACCACGAAGACGACCAGCAACGTCGCGATCACCAGCGTGATCTCCACCTCGTGCAGCGAAGCGCGGATGGTCGTGGTGCGGTCGGCGGCGAGGTGCAGCTTGATTTCCGCAGGCAGTGCCGCCTGCAGCCCGGGAAGCTGCGCCTTCAGCGCATCGACGGTGGCCACGATGTTGGCGCCCGGCTGGCGGCTGATGATCACGTTCACGGCGCTCTGGCCGTTGAAGAGCCCCATGCGGCGGACGTCTTCCGGCCCGTCATAGACATGCGCGACGTCCGACAGGCGCACCGCCGATCCATTGCCGCCAGGCGATGACGATATCCCGGTAATCGGCGGCATGCTGGCCCGGGGTATCGCTGTAGATCTGCCAGGCGAGATTCCTGCTTTCGAGCGCGCCGCGCGGCCGGTTGGCGCTCACCGAGGCCAGCGCGCTGCGCACGTCCTCCAGCGCGATGCCGTAGCGGGCAAGGGCAAGCGGATTGAGGTCGATGCGCACCGCCGGCAGCGCCGCGCCGCCGAGCTCGACGTCGCCGACGCCCTGCACCTGCAACAGCCGCTGCTGCACGATGTTCGACACCGCGTCATATATCTCTGTCGGCGTGCGCGTGTCGGAGGTGAGCGAGAGAATCAGGATCGGCGCGGCCGCCGGATTTGCCTTGCGATAGGTCGGGTTGGTGTGCAGCGTCGCAGGCAAGTCGATGCGCGCCGCGTTGATCGCCGCCTGCACATCGCGCGCGGCGCCGTCGATGTCGCGGCTGAGGTCGAACTGAAGCGTGATCCGCGTCGAGCCGATCCCCGATCGCGAGGTCATCTCCGTAACCCCGGCAATGGTGCCGAGATGCTTCTCCAACGGCGAGGCGACGCTGGACGCCATCGTCGCGGGGCTGGCCCCGGGCACATTGGCCGAGACGCTGATGGTCGGGAAATCGACCTGCGGCAGGGGCGCTACCGGCAGCAGAAAAAAGGCCGCGACGCCGGAGAGCGCCAGGCCGACCGTGAGCAGCAGCGTGCCGATCGGCCGCCGGATGAAAGGCGCCGAGAGGTTCATGGCGCACCCAGCGGCAGTTCCGGCTGGTCCCCGCCCCGCCGGCGCCGCACCCGATCGTAAAGCCGCTCGAAGGCGAGGAAGATGACCGGGGTGGTGAACAAGGTCAGCGCCTGGCTGAGGATCAAGCCGCCGGCGATCGCGAGCCCGAGCGGGCGCCGAAGCTCCGAGCCCATGCCCATGCCGGCGATCAGCGGGATCGTCGCGAACAGCGCCGCGAAGGTCGTCATCATGATCGGGCGGAAGCGCAGCATCGCCGCCTGCCGGATCGCGGCATCGGCGTCCTTGCCCTCGACGCGCTGCGCCTCGATGGCGAAGTCGATCATCATGATCGCGTTCTTCTTGACGATGCCGATCAGCAGCACGATGCCGATGATGCCGATCACGTCCAGGTCGTTGCCGGTCAGCATGAGCGCCAGCAGCGCGCCGATGCCGGCCGAGGGCAGGGTGGAGAGAATCGTCACCGGGTGGATGAAGCTCTCGTAGAGCACGCCCAGCACGATGTAGACGACGACGATGGCGGCAAGGATCAGATAGGCCTCGTTCGCCAGCGAAGCCCGGAAGGCATTGGCCGCGCCCAGGAACTTGGTCATGATGCCCGGCGGCATGCCGATCTGCGCTTCCGTCCTGTTGATGGCGTCCACCGCGTCGCCCAGCGCGACGCCGGATGCCAGGTCGAATCCGATGGTGGCGGCGGGAAACTGCGCCACCCGGGACACGAGAAGCGGCGCGTTGCCGACCTTGAAGGTCGCGACCGTGCCGAGCGGGACCGAGGTGCCGCTGCTGGTCGGCACATAAAGCTGGTTGAGCGCGTCCGGCGTCGTCAGCATGCCCGGCTGGCTTTCCAGGATCACGCGATACTGCGACGACTGCGTGAAGATGGTCGAGATGATGCGCTGGCCGAAGGCGTTATAGAGCGCGCTGTCGATCGTCGCGGTGCTGATGCCGAGCCGCGCGGCGACGTTACGGTTGATCGCCACGGTGACGGCGCGGCCTTGCTCCAGGACATCCGAGGTGACGTTGCGGACCGCCGGCTCCTGATGGAGCGCCGCCGTCAGTTTCTGCGCCCAGCGCGTGATTTCGTCGAGATCCGCGCCCTGCAGCGCGAAGCGGTACTGGTTGGGGCCGCTCTCGGTGTCGATCGTCAGGTCCTGCACCGGCTGGATGTAGAGGGTGACGCCCGCGACCTCGCGCGCCCGCGCCTGAATGCGTTCGATCAGCTTGGTCTGGCTGCCGCGCTCGCTCTTGCTTTTCAGGTTGATGAGCATCCGCCCCTGATTCAGGGTCGCGTTCTGTCCGTCGACGCCGATGTTGGAGCTGAGGCTATCGACGTCGGGATCGGCGAGGATCGCCTCGGCGACCTTGCCTTGAAGGGTCGCCATGCGCTGGAAGGAGACATCTTGTCCCGCCGCGACGACGACCTTGAGCTGGCCGGTATCCTGCTCGGGGAACAATCCCTTGGGAATGATCACGAAGAGCAGGGCGGTGAGCGCCAAGGTGCCGAGGAAGACGACCATTGTCGCCCGCTGCCGCGCCAGGACCCAGTCGAGCCAGACGCCGTAGCGCTGCGCAACCCGCGCGAACCAGGCGAGCGTCTTTTCAGCGAGCTTCGGCTTCTCCATCTCGCCTTCTTCTTTCAGCCAGCGCGCCGAGAGCATCGGCACCAGCGTCAGCGCCACCACTGCCGAGATCAGGATCGTCACCGCCAGCGTCACCGCGAACTCGCGGAACAGGCGTCCGACGACATCGCCCATGAACAACAGCGGAATCAGCACCGCGACGAGGCTGATGGTGAGCGAGATGATCGTGAAGCCGATCTCGCGCGATCCCTTGAGGGCGGCGTTGAGCGGCGTTTCGCCCATCTTCAGATGGCGGGAGATATTCTCGATCACCACGATGGCGTCGTCGACGACGAAGCCCGACGCGATGGTCAGCGCCATCAGCGTCAGGTTGTTGATGCTGAAGCCCAGCAGATACATCGCGACGAAGCTGCCCACGAGCGAGAGCGGCACCGCGATGCTCGCGACCACGGTTGCTTGCGGGCTGCCCAGGAACAGGAAGATCGCCAGCATCACGAGGAAGACGGCGACGAGCAGCTCGAACTGGACGTCCGCGACCGAGGCGCGGATGCCGGCCGTGCGGTCGGTGAGCAGCGTGACATGCACGTCGGCCGGCAACTGCCGCTCGAGGTCGGGCAGCGCCGCCTTGATCGCATCGACCGTGGCGATGACGTTGGCGCCCGGCTGACGCTGCACCTCGATGATGATGGCCGGCGTGCGGTTCATCCAGGCGCCGAGCCGGGTGTTCTCGGCGGAGTCGACGATGGCCGCCACGTCCGTCAGCCGCACGGGCGCGCCGTTGCGGTAGGCGATGATCAGATTCTTGTAGTCTTCCGCGGTTGCGAGCTGATCGTTGGCGTCGATGCTCCAGGACCGGGTGGCGCCGTCGAAGCTGCCCTTGGCGGTGTTGACGTTGGCCGCGGCGATCGCGTTGCGCAGGCTGTCGAGCGACAAGCCGCGCGCGGCGAGCGCCTGGACATTCGCCTGTATCCGCACCGCCGGCCGCTGTCCGCCCGACAGGCTGACGAGGCCGACGCCTGAAATCTGCGAGATCTTCTTGGTGAAGCGCTGGTCGATCAGGTCCTGCACCTCGGCCAGCGGCCGGGTATTGGAGGTAACGCCAAGACTGAGGATCGGCGCGTCGGCGGGGTTGATCTTCGCGTAGATCGGCGGCGCCGGCAGGTCGGACGGCAGCAGCGTGCCCGCCGCGTTAATCGCCGCCTGCACCTCCTGCTCGGCGACATCGAGCGACAGGTCCAGGTTAAACTGCAAGGTGATGACCGACGCGCCGGCAGATGACGAGGACGCCATGCGGTTGAGGCCCGCCATCTGCCCGAATTGGCGCTCGAGCGGCCCCGTAACGGTGAAGGCCATCACGTCCGGACTGGCGCCGGGATAGAGGGTGCGGACCTGGATGGTCGGATAGTCGACCTCCGGCAGGGCGGAGAGCGGCAGGAACCTGTAGGCGACAATGCCCGAGAGCAGGATCGCCAGCATGAACAGGGTCGTCGCCACCGGTCGCAGGATGAAGGGCCGTGACGGATTGGCGCCGCCGCCGGACGCGATGTCGTCCCCTGGGTCCGTCGTGCTCACCGGCTGGCGCCCGGGCTGCCGCCGGCCCGGCGTCGGCCACCTTGCCCGCGCGCCCGCGGCTTATCGCCGGGCAGCACGACTCGGGAGCCGTCGTCCAGGCTGTCGGCGCCTTCGGTGACCACGGTCTCGCCTGCCGTCACGCCCGAGAGCACGACAATCTTCTGTCCGTCGGTCGGACCGGTCTTCACGAGCTGCAGCTTCACCGTCCGGTCGGGTTGCAGCAAGAAGACGAAATCACCTTGAGAACCGTGGCGCACGCTGCTGATCGGCACGGTCACCGCCTGGTGGAGCATGTTGGCGAGCAGCGTCACGTTGACGAACTGGTTGGGGAATAGCTTGCCGATGGGGTTGTCGAAGCGCGCCTTGGCTTTCACCGTGCCGCTGGTCGCGTCGATCTGGTTGTCGAAGGTCAGGAAACGGCCCTCCGCCAGCACCGTGGTGTCGGCCTGGTCGCGCACCGTCACCGTCAACGCCGCGCCGCTGTGCAACCGCTCCTGGATGGCCGGCAGCTGATTTTGCGGCAGGGAGAAGCTGACGTCGATGGGGTCCGTCTGGGTAATGACGGCAATGCCGCTGGTGTCGCCCGGCGTCAGATAGTTGCCGATGTCCGCCTGGCGCAGGCCGATCCGGCCCGATACCGGCGCCGTTATTGCGGTGTAGTCGAGGTTCAGCTTCGCGGTGCCGACTGCGGCCCGGTCGGCGGCCACCGTGCCGCCGAGTTGGATGACCAGTGCGTTCTGGGTATCCACCTGCTGCCGCGCGATGGAATCCTGCGCCAGCAGCGTCCGGTAACGCTTGAGATCCACTTTCCCGAGGTTCAGCTGGGCCTCGTCGCGCGCCAGGTTCGCCTGCGCTTGTGAGAGGGCGAGGCGATAGGGGCGGGGATCGATCTGCGCGAGCAGCTGACCTTTGGTCACCATCTGCCCTTCGGTGAAATTAATGCTGAACAGGACGCCGGAAAGCTGCGCCCGCACCGTGGCGCTGACGATCGGCTGCACGGTGCCGATGGCCGAAACCGTGACCGGCATATCGGCGAGCGCCGCTTTGGCGAGCCCGACCGTCGCCGCCGGCCGGACGCGCGCGGTCTGGCTGGTGGTCCCGTTCCGCGTGAGATACCAGGCAGCCAGGCCGATGAGGACCAAAGCGGCCAGTACGAGGAAGGTATTACGCCAAGAGGTCCAGCGCCGCTTCGGGGTTTCTTGGTTCACCAAGTGGACTTTCCGGCTCCGACACCGCCTTGCGCAGTGAAGAGATAGGGAAACACAGGATATCTAATTGGGAACTCGCGTTGAACTGTCAACCGGGGCGCAACCCCCAACGCCGCACAGGCCGCGCCTGGCCGAAGCCGGTCGGACCCTAGCCGATCCTTAATCGCTCTTCAATTGGCTTCAGATTCGGCGCAGAGGCCGGTTCCGGCGTGGAATTCGGGCAGCTGAGGCTTGTCGGCCGCCGTCGTCGGGCGCCACGACCGAACGCCCCGGGGCGATACCGTCCGGGGCGTTCGGTCGTGCGGCCTGTGATCTTGCCGAGCGCAGGCGCCCGGAGTCGGGGAATACGCCGACACGCGGCCGGCGCTGCGGCTTCCCCTAAGCGGCGCGGATGCGGCTCAGGAAGTTGTTGACCTCTTGGCTCACGATTTCGGCCTTCTGCTGCATCACCGAAGACGTCTGGCTTACGGACTGGGCGACGGATTCGGTGGTGCGAACGGATGAGGTGACGTCCGATATGGCCCGCGTGATCGATTGCGTTTCCTTGGCCGTGACGTCGGTATTGCGGCTGATCTCGCCGGTGGCCGCGTTTTGCTCTTCGATCGCGGCGGCGATGGCGCTGGTCGTTTTTTGCAGGTCGCCGATCACGGTGGCGATTTCCCGCATGCCTTCCACCGACTGGCTCGTCGTCTGACCAAGCACTTCGATCTGCTGGCGAATGTCGTCGGTCGCCTTGGTGGTCTGGTTTGCCAGCGTCTTCACTTCGCCGGCGACGACGGCGAATCCCTTGCCGGCTTCGCCTGCGCGAGCCGCCTCGATCGTCGCGTTCAGAGCAAGAAGATTGGTCTGGTCGGCGATGCCGTTGATGAGCTCGACGACCGAGCCGATCTTTTCGACGGTTTCCGCCAGCGCGGCAATCTGGTTCTGGGTGTCGCTCGACCGTGTCTGCGTCTGCTCGACGACTTCCTGGACCACGCGGGCCTGGCGGCCGATTTCCTCGATCGAGGACGTCAGCTCTTGCGCCGCGGACGCGACGGCCTGAACGTTCTCGGAGGCGGCGTCGGCCGCGGCGTTGACCTGCTGGGTGCCGTTCGCCGAATTCTTGGCGCTTTGCGACATTTCCTCCGAGGCCCGGGAAACCTTCAGGACTTCCTCGGCTAGCAATTCGACGGCGGACGCGACGGACTTCTCGAATTCATTGGCAAAGCCCAGTAGCGCCGCGCGCCGCTCTTCCTGCGCCTTCTGTTCGGCGACGGCCTGCTGCTGGCGCAACGCCTCGGTCTCTTTCATCTTGTCGCGGAACTGGATGAATGCCCGCGTCAGGCGGCCGATCTCGGTGCGGCTGGGATCGACCTCGACGGCGGTGTCGCTGCGCCCTTCGCCAAGCTCTTCCAGCGCCTTGACCGTATGGTTCAAAGGCCGGGTGATGGTGCGGCCGACCGCGTAGCTCAAGCCGAGCCCCAACAGCAGGCCGCCAACGGCCAGCCCGAGGAACAGCATGGCGCGGTTATAGAAAAGCGTATTGACGTCGTCGATATAGACGCCGGTGCTGACGATCCAGTGCCAGCTTTTGTCTTCGGCGGAAAGAATCAGCTTCGCGGCGTCGTTGACCTTCGATCCCGGACGGCGCCCCATGATTTGCGAGAACCCCTCCAGTCGCGGATGCGTGTTCGCCGCTGCCAGGAAGGTCTTGTAGTTCTGTGCCGACGGATCGCTCTGCGTGAGCATGTTCTTGCCGAGATCTTCTTGGCGGGTCGGGTGCCAGATCATGATACCGTTGCGCTCGAAGATGAAGAAATAGTTCTTGCCGTCGAAATTGAGGCCGGCGACCGCATGGGCTGCTTGCTTGTGTGCCTCATCCAGGCTCATCTTCCCGTCCGCCGCCAATTTCGAGTAGCGATCGATTTCGTTCAACGCCAGTCCGACCAGGGAACGGAGTTTCACCTTCCGATCCTCGATCATCGTCTGCCGCAGTTCGGAGAGCATGAACTCCCACGAGGCCAACGAGAACAACCGAAAGTGTTATCGCGATGAGGGCCAGTTTCTTGCCGATAGAGAGCCGTTTGAGCATCGATGGCATCCATCAAAGAGTTGTAATATATGGCATTGCTAGCAACATTTCGTTAGCAACTTGTTAAATGGAGCGGGTGCGGCCGTAGGACTTCTTCGCCTTACGCGGTGTCGCGTGCTTGCATTTTCTACACGTGTTTCGGCGGACCGGCTGTGACGCCCGTCAGGAGACGGCGTCCCGTCAGGGGCGGCGGCATACGGCGGGTTGTAGGCAAGAAATTGGGCCGGCTTGAGCTTTAGAAACTTTTCGGGCATCCTCTCGCCGACCTCAAGAAACAACATGCGCGTCACTAGGGAGAAACACTTATGCGACGGGCCATAGCTTCGTTCGTTACCGGCGCCACTTTTGTGGCGCTTTTTTCGGCGCCAGCGCTAGCCGACAAGATCGTTTGGAACGTTAACCTCTTCGGTCCTCCCCGTGCGGTTACCTCGGGGATCGAGGCTGTGAGGGATTATTTCCTAAAAGAGACCAAGGGCCAGTTTGAGCTCAAGCTCTCCTACGGGTCCGCCCTCGGGCCGGAGCGGCAGGCGCCGGAGGCCATCAAGTCCGGCGGCTATGAGGTCGGCATGATGTGCGCCGGCTACTATCCGAACAAGTTCCCCCTCCTGAGTGTGATGGAGCTGCCCTTCCTGCCGCCCCGCAAGATGGCGGACAACGCGGTCGTGAACCACGCCGTCCAGACGCATCCCCTGATCGTCAAGGAAGCGGCCGACCGCTGGAACATCATGTATTTCAGCCCCATCGTCCTGCCGCCTTACGAATTCATGGGCAACAAGAAGATCGCCTCCGTTGCCGACATGAAGGGCGTGAAGATGCGTATCGCCGGGCTGAACGCCAAGGCATTGCAGAAGTTCGGCGCCGTGCCGACCATGGTCACGGCCCCCGAAGGCTATCAGGCGCTGGAGCGCGGCACGATCGACAGCTTCGGCTTCCCGTATTCCTTCTCCTTCGGTGCGTACAAGCTCTACGAAGTCTCGAAATATTCGACCGAAGGCCTCGCCATGAGCGGCTTCCTTTGCTGGAACGGCGCAAGCATCACGGCGTGGAACAAGCTTCCCGCCAATATCAAGGCGATGCTGCCGCACGCGCAGGATCTCGCCGTCAAGGCCATGCTCAAGGCCTATAAGGAAGCCGACGACAAGTGGATTCCGATCTTCAAGAAGCGGCTTGAGGTGACCGAGTTCCCGGAGTCGGAGCGTGACAAGCTCGTCAAGGCTTCGAATCCGATCTGGGAAGCTTGGGTGAAGGACCAGGAGTCCGCGGGACGGCCCGGCCGGAAGATGCTGGATTTCGTCAAGGCGGAAGTCGCCAAGACCAAGAAATAGACCGAGCAGGGAGCGGGAGATGCACGAGCTCGCGGTCCTGACGATCGTCATCGTGGCCGCCATGGCTGTGACGACGGTCGTCGCCGGACTGGTAGGCCGGGTGCTGTTGGTGATCGAATACGCCCTCGTGGGCCTTTCGGTCGCCATCGCACTGTTTGTGATGCTGTTCGTCGGTGCGGAAGTCATGATGCGCTACGTCTTCGACTCGCCTATTCCGGGCCATCTGGAAGGTTCCGAGTTGTTGATGCCGATGATCGTGTTCCTGGCGTTGTCCTACACCCAGGCGACGCACGGACATGTCGGGATGGATCTCGTGCTCGACGCTCTGTCCCCGGGGGCGCGGCGGATTGCGACGATGGCAACGCTGCTGGTCAGCATCTTCATTTGCTCGGTGCTGGCCTATTTCAGCGGCAAGAACGCTCTTCAGCTCTTTCGCTATGACGACGTCACAATGTCGCCGCCCTATTTCAAGACATGGCCGTCGGGGGCGGCGATCGCGATCGGCTACATGTTCATTTCCATCCGGATGTATGTGCAGCTTCTCCATATCTACAATCCCGAGCGGTTTCCCGCGAATGAGCCAGGGGACGGCGGCTTTCACGCCGTCGAGTGATCTGCAACCCTGCTCGTAAACGTCATTACTATCGCTGAAGGGACATCACCGTGGCTCCGGTAAGTGTCGGCATACTGTCGCTCGTCGCCCTGACTCTGTTCCTAATGTCGGGCGTGCGCATCGCGTTCGCGACCGCGATATGCGGTTTCTTCGGGCTGTGGATCCTGCGCGGCTATGACCCGGCATCCACGCTCTCGGCCACGACCATCATGGGCCATGTGGTCAACTACAACCTGCTGGTCCTGCCGCTCTTCATCATGATGGGCTTCTTCGCCTATTACGCCAACATCACCCGCGACATCTACTGGGCAGCGCGACAGTGGCTCGGGCATCTGCCGGGCGGCCTCGCCATTGCGACGATCATCGGCTGCGCCGGGTTCGCCGCGGCATGCGGCGCCTCGACGGCGTCCGCCGCCGTCATGGGGCGCGTTGCGCTGCCGGAGCTGAAGAAATTCGGGTACGACGACAAGGTGTCGACCGGCTGCGTCGCGGCGGGCGGCACGCTTGCCATCATGATCCCGCCGTCCGTGCTGTTCGTCATCTACGGATTCATCGCCGAGGAGTCGATCGGCGCGTTGCTGCTCGCCGGCATTCTGCCGGGCCTGCTGCAGGCGACCACCTATGTCCTGATGCTGCTGGTCCGCTTCAAGCTCAATCCGGAGCTGGGGCAGCCGATCCAGGGCATTACATGGTCCGATCGCTTCCGGTCGCTGAAGGGCGTCTGGGGGATGATCGTGATCATCGTCCTTGTCATGGGCAGCATGTACACGGGCATCGCCACGCCGACCGAAGCGGCCGGTGTCGGCGCCATCGGCGCCCTGATCATGGCGGTGCCGCGTCTCAGCTTCAAAGAATTCGTAGCGGCCATGGTCGAATCGGTCCGGACGACGTCGCTGATCTTCGCGATCGTGGCGGGCGTTCTCATCTTCGTCCATTTTCTTGGCTTCACGGGCACGCCCGCTGCGCTCGCCAACACCATCGCCCATTTGCAGGTGCCGCCGACGGTGATCCTGATCGGCATTCTGGTGCTGTATCTCTTCCTCGGCATGTTCATCGACGGCATCGGCATGGTGCTGCTGACCGTCCCGATCCTGCTGCCGACGATCAAGCATCTCGGCATCGATCCGATCGTATTCGGCGTGCTCGTCGTGCGCATGGTCGAGATCGGGTTGATGACGCCGCCGGTCGGCCTCAACGTTTACGTTCTCAAGGGGGTCGCCAAGGACGTGAGCATGGGCGACATCTTCCGCGGATGCGGATGGTTCGTCGCCGTCGACGTTATCAATGTGGCGATCCTGTTGGCCTTCCCGCAGATCATGCTGCTGATTCCGCACAGCATGATGAAATGATCCCGTCGAATTCCGGTCCGTCGGTGTCGGGCCGGAATATCGCGCCGCGCCGGGCGTGATGGGATTTCACGGCATCCAAGGTCATGCGCCGGATTGGCTCCCCTCTTCGGAAGCGCGAAAGCCACTTGTGGCCGCCCGCCGAGGGGGTCATATTGCTAATGTATACATCAACAACGGAAAGGAGGTGATCCAGTGTCTCATTGTCGATTGCTACGGGCTTCGGTTGCCAGGACCTGGATTGTCGCTCCTGCGGTGATGCATTCCGCCTGATGCGATTTGATCGGTCCGAACCGAGGACCGAGGCCAGACAATGGAAGGGCCGCCCCGCTGGGCGGCCCTTCTTTTTGTCGGGAGTGCCGGTTTGCCGCCTTGGCAAGCATTCGCTTGCCGTTTTCAGCGCTTCCGTTGTCAAAAAAAAGTGAAAGAGAACACGACCATGACACTTGTGCTGTGTCGCCGACGCATCGCTTAACTACCCGGGTAGGTTTTAGTACGATAATCGACTCGCCAATGTCGTCGGGCGCGGTGTACATCTTTTCCGGCGGTTGAACGAGTGCTTTGGCAACCATTCTTTTGTCGGCGATAGGCGCGACGGCGCGCTCTTCCCGACAGTTGGGCTCAACTCGGATCGCCGCTTTGAGAAGTCGCTCGATCCGGAATGCGCGTTTCGTCTCCGGATTGGACGAAAAGTCGGGGAGCGCGGGTTGATAGTAGATCCTGTGGGCGTCACAATCGAACAAAGGTTTGACGACTGGGCGATGGTGTCGACACCGCCATCGAGGCCATAGGCAGATGCCTGGTCCGGGAGGACCGCTGCTGCCGCAATCCGCCGCCGCGCCCCAGTCAAATCGCGGTACAGTGAAAGCAACAAACGAGAAGAGGCAGACAATGTTTAGAGCCAAAATCACCACCTTGAGCGGCCTTGCGGCTGCGGCGCTCGTTGCGCTCACGTGGTCGGTTGCGCCGGCCGCGGCCGAGCAGAAGTTCATCACCATCGGCACCGGCGGCGTCACCGGCGTCTACTACGCGGTGGGCGGCGCGGTCTGCCGGCTGATGAACAAGCAGCGGAAAACGACCGGCATCCGTTGCTCGGTCGAATCGACCGGCGGTTCCGTGTTCAACGCCAATGCGATCAAGACCGGCGAATTGGATTTCGGCCTGGCGCAGTCCGACGTGCAGTACAACGCCGTGAAGGGCATGGCGCAATTCAAGGGCAAGGCGGTGAAAGATCTCCGCGCGGTCTTCTCGGTGCATCCGGAGCCTTTCACGGTGCTGTCCCGCAAGGAGGCCGGCATCACCAAGTTCGAGGATTTCAAGGGCAAGCGGTTCAATATCGGCAATCCGGGCTCCGGTACCCTGGCCTCGATGGAGATGCTCCTGAAGCAGATGGGCTGGACCAATGCGGACTTCTCGCTCGCCGCGCAATTGAAGGCCGACGAGCAGGGGACGGCGCTTTGCGATAACAAGATCGACGGCTTCTTCTACGGCGTCGGTCATCCTTCGGCGGCGATCCAGGACCCGACGACGTCCTGCGGCGCCAAGCTCGTTCCGCTGACCGGCAAGGCGGTGGACGCGCTGGTCAAGGCCCATCCCTATTACGCCTATGCGACCATCCCCGGCGGCATGTATGCCAACAACCCGAACCCCACCAAGACTTACGGCGTGTTGGCGACCATGGTTACCTCGTCGAAGGTCTCCAATGCGGTGGTCTATGATCTGGTGAAGGCGGTGTTCGAGAATTTCGACGAGTTCAAGAAACTGCATCCCGCCTTCGCGCATCTCGATCCGAAGCATATGATCAAGGACGGATTGTCAGCGCCGATGCATCCGGGCGCGGTGAAGTACTACAAGGAAAAGGGCTGGATGTAATCCGGCCGAGGGGGCGCTCCGGCGCATGATCGCGGAAGCCGCAAGACTTCACGCGATCATGCGCCGCGGGCAGGCTTGGGGAGAACTAAAATGACCGAGACCAACGGTTCGGCGGCCTCGCGCGAAGCGCTGGAAACCATGGTCGCCGAAGCCGATACCGGCGGCCGCAAGCCTACCGGCTTCGTCAAGCGTCTGCTCTTCGCCATCGCGCTCTGTTGGTCTCTGTTCCAGATCTGGTATGCGTCGCCGATTCCCTACATGCTGAATTTCGGCGTCTTCAACGACAGCCAGGCGCGCGTCATCCACCTCTCTTTCGCCTTTCTACTGGCCTTCACCAGCTTTCCGGCGTTCCGCCGCTCGCCGCGCGACCATGTGCCGATCATCGATTGGATCCTGGCCGGCCTCGGTATCGTCGCCGCGGGATATCTCGTGGTGTTCTACAAGGAACTGTCGCAGCGCTCGGGCTTGCCTACGACGCCGGACGTGATCGTCTCGGCGATCGGCGTGCTCTTGCTGCTGGAGGCGGCAAGACGGGCGGTCGGTCCGGCGCTCGCCGCGATCGCCGCGATCATGCTGATTTACATCTTCGCCGGTCCATGGCTGCCCGGGCTGCTTGCGCACAAGGGCGCCTCGCTCCCACGGGCCGCCTCGCAGATGTGGCTGACCTCCGAAGGCATCTTCGGCGTCGCTCTCGGCGTGTCCACCAGCGTCGTGTTCCTGTTCGTGCTGTTCGGCAGCCTGCTGGAACGCGCCGGAGCCGGGCATTATTTCATCCAGCTCGCTTTCTCCATGCTGGGCCAGTTCCGCGGCGGTCCGGCGAAGGCCGGCGTGGTCGCGTCCGGCATGACCGGCATGATCTCCGGCTCCTCGATCGCCAACGTGGTCACGACCGGCACCTTCACCATCCCGCTGATGAAACGCGTCGGCTATCCGGCGGTGAAGGCCGGGGCAATCGAATGCGCGGCCGGCGTGAACGGGCAGCTGATGCCGCCGGTGATGGGGGCGGCCGCCTTCCTGATCGCCGAGTATGTCGGCATCACCTATGCCGAGGTGGTCAAGCACGCTTTCCTGCCGGCGTTCCTGACCTATGGCGCGCTGTTCTACATCGTCGATATCGAGGCGGCGAAGATGGGCTTGCAGGGCATAGCGCGGGCGCGCGCGGTCAGCATGCTGCATTCGACGGTACGCGGCCTGATGACGATCTGCGGCATCATCGTGCTGAGCGGTCTGGTCTATTGGGGTATCGGCTGGATCAAGACGGTGTTCGGCGCGGGCGCCGCCTATGTGCTCGGTGTCGCCTTGGTTGCGATCTACCTGGCCCTCATCGCCCACAAGGCGCGGCATCCCGATCTGCCGCCGGACGATGCGCTGCAGTCGATGCCGGTCGTGCCCGATTTCTATGAGACGGCTCGCACCGGCCTGCACTATCTGCTGCCCGTGATCGTGCTGATCTGGTGCCTTATGGTCGAGGAGCTGTCGCCGGGGCTTTCCGCTTTCTGGGGCACCGCCTTCCTGATCTTCATCATGCTGACGCAGCGCCCGCTGATCGCTTTCTTCCGCCGCGAGGCAACTTTGAGCGGGCCACTGCACGAAGGTTGGACGGATCTCCTCGGGTCGTTCGAGGGCGCGGCCCGCAACATGACCAGCGTCGGCATCGCCACCGCGACGGCCGGCATCATCGTCGGCACCGTGTCGCTGACCGGCGTCGGCCTGGTGATGACGGAGATCGTGGAGACGGTCTCCGGCGGCAACTTGATGATCATGTTGTCGATGACCGCGGTGATCTGCCTGATCCTCGGCATGGGGATGCCGACCACGGCAAGCTATGTCGTGGTCGCGACGCTGATGGCGCCGGTCCTGGTGGAGCTCGCCGCCCAGAACGATCTGGCGGTGCCGCTGGTCGCGGTGCATCTGTTCGTGTTCTATTTCGGGCTGATGGCGGACGTGACGCCGCCGGTCGGCCTTGCCGCCTATGCGGCCGCAGCGATATCCGGCGCGGATCCCGTGAAGACCGGCGTCCAGGGATTCCGCTATGAGATCCGGACCGCGCTGCTGCCATTCATCTTCATCTTCAACAGCGAGATCCTGCTCGTCGACGTCGGCTCCGTCGGCCATCTGATAGTCGTCATCGTCTGCGCGATCATCGCCATGGGTTGCTTCGTGGCCGCGACGCAGAACTGGCTCCTGACCCGCAACCGCTGGTACGAGACGGTGGCGTTGCTTGTGATCTGCTTCACTTTGTTCCGCCCCGGCTACTGGCTGGATCAGCTGCAGGCGCCGTACGTGCCGCGGCCGGCGAAGGAGATCCTTGCCGTCGCCGAAGGAATTCCGCAGGGACTGACGCTGCGCTTCCGGGCAGCCAGCCAGAACCGTGCGGGCGAGGACGTGGACAAGCTCGTGCGGCTGACTATGCGCGCCGGCAAAACCGGCGCCGAGCGGCTCAAAGGCGCCGGTCTCGTGCTGGCCATGACGGGTGACAAGCCGATGGTGCAGAGCGCGGTCTTCGGCAGCGAAGCGGCCAAGTACGGGCTCAATGCGGGTGACGAGATCACGGCCGTGCTGGTGCCGGCGCACCGGCCGGACCGTTACTGGCTGACGGTCCCGGCCTTTGTCGTGCTGCTGTTGATCGTGTTCATGCAGCGGCGGCGAAGCCGCGTGGCCAAGCCGGCGTAGAGCGCGGCCGCGTCAATGGAACCGCAGCTTGAGCGTCCCGCGACAGAGCGCGGTGACGCCCGCGGCCAGGACGATCAGCAGCGAAAGATAAAGGCAGATCACCGCCAGCAGGTCCGGCTGCCCGCAAAGCAGGGCGACAAAGACGGGGAAGCCGGTCAGGAGCCTCGCCAAGATCTGTCCTCTTTCTGAGGGCGCCGCAGCGCGTTCGGAGGGCGTGCATTTGCAGCGCCGCTCCGGATCTTGGCGGAGGGAATTTAATCAAAAGTTAAGCGGCGGACGGTCAGGGACGGGCGGCGCGCAACCTCGCGGTTTCGGCCTTGTCGAGCGTGCCGTCCTGGGCGACCGCGACGCCATAGTCCGCCCGGGCCGCGCCCGCCGTGACCAGGCCGTTCCGCACGTCATCGGCGACGCTTTCCGGATCGCGCGCATAGGCATCGCCGTAGCCGCCGCCGCCCGGCATCTCGACGATCAGCCTTTCCTGCGCCGGCACGACCTGGAAGCCCTTGTGCCGCAGCTCCGTGCCCGATTCGAGCCGGAGCCGGCCTTTCGCGCCCGGGCCGCCGCCGTCGCGCCCACGCGCCGGGAAATGCACCCGCTCGAAGCCGGCGAAAATGCCGAAGGGGGCGTCCTCCCGGTTGGCCACGACCATGGTCTGGCCCAGCCCACCGCGCTGCTTGCCGGCGCCGCCCGAATCGGTCCGATAGTCCTTGCGCCAGATGACGATTGGCGTGATCGCCTCGGTGATCTCGACAGGGACGTTGCGCACGCCGCTTGGATAGGGGGTCGCGGACAGCCCGTCCTGCGCCGGCCGCGCGCCGGCGCCGCCGCTGTGGAAGGTCGTCGCCATGAAGGCGGTGGCGTGATCGCCGGCCGAGCCGGTGATGCCGTGCCCCGCGCCGAGCTTCAGGTTCCACAGGTTCGACGTGCCCTCCGCCGGCACCCGGTTCGGCATCGCCTGGTGCAGACAACCGAACACCACGTCGGGCAGCATGTGGCCGATGGTCGAGCGCGCCACGACCGCACAGGGATGCGGCGCATTGACGATCGTGTTCTCCGGCGCCGTGACCTTGATCGCATCCAGCGAGCCCGCATTGTTCGGGATACGCGGCGCGACGACGCATTTCACGCCGAAGGCGGTGTAGGCTTCCGTGTAGCACATCGGGCAATTGATGCCGCGGTCCGACGTTCCCGAGCTGCCGGCGAAATCGACCAGGATGCTGTCGTCGCCGATGGTCAGCGCGGCGGTGAGGTCGATCGGCGTATCGTAGCCGTCGATGCGCATGGTGGCGTGCCAGGTGCCCCGCGGCAGTTGCTCGATGGCGGCGGTCATCGCGGCCCGGCTCTGCGTGAAGATATAGACGCCGAGATCGTCGAGCGCGTCGAGATCGTATTCATCCATCATGGCGATCAGCCGCCGGCTGCCGGTCTCGTTGCAGGCGGCGAGCGCGTAGATGTCGCCTTCCACCTGCACGGGCTCGCGCACGTTGGCGCGGATCAGGGTGAGCAGCCACTCGTCCATCTGGCCTTCGCGCGCCAGCGGCATGATCGGGATGAAGAGTCCCTCGTGGTAGATCTGCTTGCCGTCGGGGGCGAGGCCGATGCCGCCGATATCGACCAGATGGCTGGTGCAGGCGAACAGCGCGACCAGCTTGCCGTTCCGGAAGGTGGGCGAGACCACGGTCAGGTCGTGCAGATGCCCGGTCGCCTTCCACGGATCGTTGGTGATGTAGGTGTCGCCGTCCCGCATCGTCTGGGTCGGAAAGACGTCGAGGAAGTGGATGACCGACCGCGCCATCGAGTTCACATGGCCTGGCGTGCCGGTCACCGCCTGGGCCAGCATGCGGCCCTGGCAGTCGAACACGCCGGCGGAGACGTCGCCCGCTTCCCGGGTCGACGTGCTGAACGCGGTCCGGACGAGCGTCTGGGCCTGTTCCTCGACGACCGAGATCAGGCGGTTCCACATGACCTGATTGCGGATTTCCTGCATGTGATTGTCGTTCATGTCTATGCCGTCTCCCTGCTCAGCACGATCTGGCCGAGCCGATTGATGGTCGCCGTGAAACCGTAGGCGACGAATGTGGACGTCTCGTCCTCGACGATAACCGCCGGCTGCGCGATGGTCGCGCCGGGCTCGAGCGATCGGCGCTCATAGATGGCGGCCTCCACGGTCCGGCCGAGGTCGGGGTCGAAGATCATGCGATAGCCGGCGGGGTCGGGCCGGTAGGTCTCGGACACCGGGCTCACCGCCTCGGGCAGCGTCCGGTCGGTGGCCAGCGACAGGGTCCAGGTCAAGGCCTCGATCTCGAGCTTCGGGATCGTCCGCGAATAGAGCTTGCGATACTCGCGGTCGAAGGCTTCCGCGAAGATGGCCGCATCGGCGGCGGCGTACTCCCGGACCGGCAGGTCGACGACGATTTCATGCCCCTGGCCGCGGTAGCGCATGTAGGTCGTGCGCAACTCGGTCAGCGGCTCCGACGGGGCGCCGAAGCGCACGACGGTTTCCGCCTCCGCCCGCATCTCGGCGAAGAGGGCGTTGACCATGCCGATGTCGAGGCCTTTCAGCGGCAGGTATCGCGTGCGCACCACCTCATAGGCGATCGGCGCGCGCAGGAAGCCGACCGCGGACCCGACGCCGGCGCCGGACGGCACGATGATCCGGTCGATGCCGAGCTTTCCCGCGAGGCGGGCCGCTTGCAACGGCGCGGCGCCGCCGAAGGCGACCAGCGTACGCTCGGCGGTCTCCTTGCCGTTCTCGATGGCGTGCACCCGCGCGGCATTGGCCATGTTCTCGGTGACGATCTCGGAAATACCGGCGGCGGCGACTTCCGTGGTCATGCCGGACGGGGCGCCGATGACACGGTCGACCGCCTTGCGCGCCAGGTCCGGGTCCATCGGCACCTTGCCGCCGGCGAAGCGCGCCGGATCGATCTTGCCCATGACGACGTCGGCGTCGGTCACGGTCGGCTCGGTGCCGCCCCGGGCATAGCTCGCCGGCCCCGGCACCGAGCCGGCGCTTTCCGGCCCGACATTGATCCGCCCCAGCTCGTCGAGCGAGGCGATCGACCCGCCGCCCGCGCCGATCTCCACCATGTCGATGACCGGGATGCGAATGGGCAGGCCGCTGCCCCTGAGGAAGCGGTACATGCGGGCGACTTCGAAGGAACGCGAAATCTGCGGCCGAAGATCGTCGATCAGGGTGATCTTCGCCGTCGTGCCGCCCATGTCGAAGGACAGAGCTTTTTTGATGTCGTTCTCCGCGGCGATGTTGAGGGCCAGGATCACGCCGCCCGCCGGCCCGGACTCGACGAGCCGGATGGGATAGGCGATCGCCGTCTCGACCGTGGTCACGCCGCCGCTCGACATCATCAGCAGCAGCGGGCAGGTGATGCCCAGGTTCCCGAACCCGTCGCGCAGCCGCTCCAGATAGCGCGCCATCATCGGCTGGACATAGGCGTTGGCGCAGGCAGTCGAGGTTCGCTCGTATTCGCGAATCTCCGGACAGACGTCCGCGGAGAGGGTGACCGACACGCCCGGAAGGGCGGCGCGCAGGATTTCGCCCACGCGAAGCTCATGCGCCGGGTTGGCGTAGCTGTGCAGGAGGCAGACCGCGACCGCCTCGACCTTTTGCGCCTTCAGGATCGGAACCAGCGCGGCGACGGCGTCCTCGTCGAGGGGCAGCAAGACCGACCCGTCCGCGGCGACCCGCTCCGGCACGACGTGGCGCCGGTAGCGCGGGACGAGCGGCTTCGGCCGTTCCATGTAGATGTCGTATTGCTCGAAACGATGCTCGTAGGCGATCTCCACGGAATCGCGAAAGCCGTCTGTCGTCACCAGCGCGGTGACAGCGCCCTTGCGCTCGATCAGCGCGTTGGTGGCAAGCGTGGTGCCGTGGATGACGAGCTCGATCTCCGCCGGCGCGACCTTGGTGTCGGCGAGCAGGGCCGACACGCCCTCGATCACGCCCTGCTCGGGGTCATGCGTCGTCGTCAGGACCTTCGTGCTGTAGCGCTGGCCGCCCTTTTCCAGGACCACGTCGGTGAAGGTGCCGCCGATGTCGACGGCCAGTCTGGTGCTTTGTTTCATTCCATGATTCTCACTAAAAATCGAGCGCTGTCGATGGGGGAGGCGGTCGCCCTGGGGCGGCTCCGCCGGTCGTTCCTTCGTGTCAATCGCGTGGGTGGGGTGCGGGGAGGCCCGAGGCGACCGCCTCGCCGATGGCGCCGCCACCCGCCATTTCCGGCTCTCCCGGTTGATTGCGCAGACGGGAATACCGCCAATAGGCCGACGCGATGAGCAAGGCCAACAGCGCGAGGCCGATCAGATCGGTGCGCCAGCCGGCGAACATCAGGAACAGCGCCGAAATGCCCGACAGCACGCGTTCGGGCAGCGTGAGCGGGACAATCATCCAGCCGATGCAGGTCACCGACAGGACCAGGACGCCGATGGTCGCGGTGACGAAGGAGAGCGCGATCTGCATGGCGCCGAGATAGCCCAGCAGCTGCGGGCCGTAAATGAACATGTAGGGAATGATGAAGATCGGCAGGCCGATCCGGAATGCCGTCATGCTGGTCTTCCAGGGGTCGGTATTCGCAATTGCGGCGGCGGCGTAGGACGCGATGGCTACCGGCGGCGTCAGCGACGATTTCGAGGCGCAGAATATGATGAACATATGCGCCGCGACGAGCGCGATCGGGCCGGCCGCGGCCGCGGAGAGGCCGAGCGAGCCCTGGTAATACGGCACAAGCAAACTGTCGATCGCAGGCACGAGAAGCGTCGCCAGCACCACATAAGCGCCCGAGGTCGGCATGCCCATGCCGAGGAAGACCGCCATCAGCATGGTGAGGAAGAGGGTCAGGAACAGATGGCCGCCGCCGAGTTCGAGCACGATGGCGCTCATGCGCTCGCCCAGGCCGGTCAGCGAGATCACGCCGACGATCATGCCGCCGACCGCGCAGGCGACCGTCACCGGGGCGATGAGCTTGGGCGCGTCGACCGCGGCGGTCCAGACGATGCGCGCGAAGCGGACGCGGATCCCGCTGTCGATGACCAGCATGACGAATGCGCCGGTGATCAGCGCTCCGGAGAGCGCCGGGATGACGCCGAAGCCCGGGACGAAATACCAGCCGACCCAGGCCGCGGGCAGCAGGGCGAAGACCCAATTGCGCCGCGCCTCCAGGTCGAAGATCACGACCAGGCAGGCGAGATAGACGATCGACCAGAAGGCGGCAGTCGAAGGCGTGTAGCCTTCGAACAGATAATACAGCAGGGCGATGATCGCGAGCAGCAGATAGCCGCGCTTCTTAAGCACGTCCCAAAGCCGCGGCATGTTGGGAAGGAACTGCGGTTTGAGGCCGGCGCGGCGTGCCTCTAGGTCGACCATGCCGAAACAGGCGATGAAATACAGCAGCGCCGGCATGATCGAGATGCTGATCACGTCGAGGTAGGAGATGCCGATGAACTCCATCATGATGAAGGCAGCGGAGCCCAGGATCGGCGGCGTGATCTGGCCGCCGGAGGAGGCGCAGGCCTCCACGCCGGCGGCGAAATGGTCGCGATAGCCCGCCTTGATCATGGCCGGGATGGTGAAGGAGCCGGTGGTGACGACATTCGCGGCCGAGCTTCCGGACAGCATGCCCATGAAGGCGCTGCTGATGACGGCGGTCTTGGCCGGGCCGCCGATCTGGCGGCCGGTAAGCGCCTGCGCCAGGTCGGTAAAAAAATCGCCCGCGCCGGAGGACAGCAGGAGCGAGCCGAACAGCACGAACAGGAAGACGAAGCTCGCGGTGACGGCGATCGGCGTGGTCCATATCCCCAACTCCGTCAGGTACATGTGCTCGATGGTCTGCGAGACGGCGTAACCGTTATGCCAGAAGGGCTCCGGCAAATAGGGCCCGACGACGGTGTAGGCGAGAAAGACCGCGCCGACGATGACGAGAACGACGCCGACCGCGCGGCGCGCTGCCTCCAGGATCACCAGGATCAGCGCGCTGCCGAGAACGAGCTGCGCGGTCGTCAGCGGCGTGACATAGATCATGCGCTCGCCGAGCTCTTGGGCATTGACCAGCAGGTAGCCGCAAGAGGCGACGAGGACTGCGGAAAGGGCGAGGTCGCAGGCAAGCCGCAGTCTGGGATGCTTCGACATACTGCGGTCCGCGCCCCAAAAAAGGACGAGAAGCGCGAACAGGAGATGCGTCGGCCGGTGGATCTCGGCGATCGGCTCGCCGAGATAGCCGACGGTGAAATGGTAGGCCGACATCGCAAAGGCGACGAAAGGCGTGGCCTTCTTCAGGTCGATGCGCGACAGGCTTTTCATGATATCCGACTCTTCGCTGCGGTTTGACGGGGCCGGCCGGGGCCGGCCCCACCGGCCGTGCTATTTCAGATAGCCATTCTCGACGTAATAGCGCCGGGCGCCGGGGTGCAGCTTGATCGCCGGGGTTTGGGCCATGTAGGCCGGCGTGAGATCCTTCACCGATCCATGCGACTTCTTGATGGTGTCCAGATTCTCGACGATCGTCTTGGTGATGAAGTAAGCCTCGTCGTCGGTCATCTTGGTATTCGTGATCAACATCGACTGCGTTGCGATGGTCTTTATTTCGGCGGTCTGGCCGTTATAGGTGCCGGCTGGAATCACGCCCCGCACGAAGCCGGGATTGAGCTTGTGGACTTTCTTGTAGGCCGCGTCGGACACCGGCAGGAAGAGCACGTCGAGCGTCTGCGCGGCGTCGATGAACGCGGCCGCCGGAATGCCGGACGTGGCGGTAAATCCGACGATCTTGCGGTCCTTGAGCTGATTGGCGCCGAACGCTTGGCCGCCGCGCGAGAGCTTGAGATCCAATTCCTTGAGGCCGTTCGCTTCGAGCAGGAGCTGGAACGCCACGGTCGTCACGTTACCGACCGGCTGGGTGGCGAAGGCCTTGCCCTTGAGGTCAGCGAAGCTTTTCACGCCGGAATCCTTGCGGATGATCACGTGCGTGATATTGACCATGAAGGAGCCGATGCTGCGTACGTTGTCGATCTTGCCCGGGAAGGGCTTCTCGCCCGCATAGGCCATGGGCAGGACCGCCGCCATGGTAAAGCCGGTGTTCGTGCGGCCCCTCGACACGGTCACGACATTCGACAGGCCGCCGCCGAGCTCGGTGTTCGATTTCACGCCGTCCTTGGCCATGATCTGACTGATCGCCGCGCCGACCACGCTCCACGGCGACCCCTGATTACCAGTGGCGATCGTCACCTTGTCCGGCTTCTTGCCCGCGGCCGCCAAAGCCGGCGCCGCCAGCGTAGCCGCCAGGACAAACGCGATGGCCTTCCCGTAACGGTTGATGCTCGTCATTTTTCATTCGCTCCTTGTTCTTGTTCCTGCAATGAAGCCGCGACACCCGCGCGGCGATGCGGCGGGGCGGACAATCGGGGACGACTGCCTGATTCTTGATCGTGGCGATGCTAATTCGTTCAGATGCCTTCGAAGTCTTGTTGCAGGCGAACAGCTGCTAGAACGAAGCCGACAAAGGATCCTGGGGTGGTTGGTCGCTGAATTCCCTGTGTTCTGGTGGTTCTGCCAACGGTTCTTCTTTGAGACTGGGCTTAGCCGTTGTGCCTTCGGTCGACCCTCCCGATCCGGTCAATTGCACCATCCATGCCAAAGGCGCTGGCAGCGGGGTGCGCGAGGCCGTTACGCGCTCAGGTGATGAATTCGAGCTCGAGGTCCTCCGCCCAGGGCAGCAGCCGCCGTTCGAGCCAGTTCACGAAATAGAACTGGGCCGCGGCAATGGCGCCGATGAGCACGACCGCGGCGATCGTGTGGCTCATCTGGTAGAGCTTGGCGGTGCTGTCGACGAGATAGCCGAGGCCCGCGGTCGAGGAGAGGAATTCGCCGGTGATCACGCCGATCAGGGCCAGGCCGATGTTGATGCGCATGGTCGTCAGGATCCAGGGCAGGCTGCTGGGGACGACGATTTTCCAGAACACGTGGCGGCGCCTGCCGCCGACGGCCCGCACCATGTCCATCTGGTCGGGGTCGGCGCCGCGCACGCCGTCAAAGGCGCCGAGCCAGGCGACGATGGCGCAGATCAGCACGGCGATCATGACCTTGGACGTCAGGCCGATGCCGAACCACACGATAAGAAGCGGCGCGATCACGATCTTGGGCGTGGCGTTGAAGACGACGGCGAAGGGCTCCAGCACGCGCGACAGGAAGGGCGACCACCAGAGCGACAGGCCGGCCGCCGTCCCGAGCAGCGTGCCGGCGACGAAGCCGAGCAGCTCCTCGTACAGCGTCACCCAGGTATGGGTGATGAGGTAGCCGTCCATGGTCCGGTCGACCAGGTAACGGAAGACTTCCGACGGCTTGCCGAAAAAGAACTCGGTGATCCAGCCGCGGACCACGGCAAGCTGCCAAAGGCCGAGGAAGACGGCGACGGCGGCGAGCTGTATGCCGAGGACGCCCCACCGGTCGGACCTGGGCGCCTTCACCTCGGGAGCGTCGCCGAGGTGCGGTGCCGCCACGATCTCGCTGGCTTCAAATGGTGACATCGGCTTCCAGCTCGCGCCAAAGTTCGTTGAAATGCTCGTTGAAGCTGGGCTCGTTCCGGGCTTGCTGCGGGGAATGCCCCTTGGAGAAAGGCATCGCGAATTCCGCCTTGATGCGTCCCGGCCGGGCCGAGCACACCAGCACGCGGTCGGACACGGAAACGGCTTCGGCGATGTCGTGCGTGATCAGAAGAACGGTCTTCCGCTCTTCCTGCAGAATACGGACCAGCTCTTCCTCCATCTTCAGCTTGGTTTGATAGTCGAGCGCGGATAGCGGCTCATCCAGGAGCAATATTTCGGGATCGGCCGCGAGCGTGCGCGCCAGGGCCACGCGCTGCCGCATGCCGCCGGACAGGTGGCGAGGGTAGGCGTCTTCGAAGCCGCCGAGGCCGTATTTGCTGATCAGGCTTCGGGCCCGGTCGTTGCGCTCGGCCCGCGGCATGCCCTGCGTCTCGAGGCCGATGGTGACATTCTCCAGGATCGTCCGCCAGGGCAGGAGAAGGTCCTTCTGGAGCATGAACCCGACCTTCGGCGAAGGGCCCTTAACCTCCTTGCCATCGAGGCGGACGCTTCCGGCGGCGGGAAAGTCGAGCCCGGAGATCAATTTCAGCGTCGTCGACTTGCCGCAGCCGGACGGGCCGAGAATGCTGACGAATTCCTGGTCATGCAGCTTGAAGCTCATATTGCGGACGGCGACGATCTGCTGCTCGCGCTGCCGGAACACTTTGGTGACGTTGTCGAACTCGACCCGCACACGCGATGGCGGCCCGCTGGACGCGGATATCTCTCTCGATGCAGTCAAGGTTTCGGTCATGTCATTCTCGCGGCACTCAGGCCGATTGCGTGGGTGAGCCGTCCTCCCGGCCCGCCCATGCGCGCCGGGAAGGCGGTTGGCACAAATCAGCCCTGCTTGACGTCGGTGATCTTGGACGCCGCTTTTTCGGCGAAGCTCAGATCCATGAGCTCGTCGAACTTGTAGCCGGCGGCCGGGTGGCCGGTCGCCTTCAGCAGCTTGTTGAAGTTGTTGTCGTAGGCCTGTTTGGTGACGACCATGCTCTTCGGATAGGCGCCCTGCGCGACGATGCGCAACGCGGCGGCGTGGATCACCTTGGGGTCCGCTTTGTTGTAGCGGGCGACCGCCACCTCGGCGGCCTTTTCCGGGTATTTGTGACCGTAGACCATGGCCTTGGTGATGGCATTGACGAAGGCCTGCACCTCCTTGTGCTTCTTCTTGATGGAATCCTCCATCACCGCGAAGCTGGTGAAGAAGAAGGGCCCGAAATGGTCGGAGAAGGAGGCGATCTGCACGAAGCCTTTCGAGACGCCGATCGAGGTGGACGGCTCGTTCGTGAGCGACATCGAGGCCTGGCCCGCGATCAGCGCGTTCAGCTCCGAACCGGCGATCACCGGCAGCAGCTGAATGTTCTTGCCGCTTTTCGGCTTCCACACCAGGCCGTCGGCGTCGGCCTTGGTGTAGCCGTTGTCGATGAGCAGCATCTGGATGAGCGACACGGCAGTGTGCGGCGGGCGCGGGACGATGATCTTCTCACCTTTCCAGTCCTTCGGATCCTTGGACACGCCTTTCTTGGCGAGCACCACCTGCACCGCGCGGTTGACCAGGACGCCGATATTCTTGCAGGCGGCGCCGCGCATACGGCCGAGGGCTGGCTCGGCCGGATCGCCGTTATAAGTGAAGGCGTCGCCCGCCACGATCGCGCGCAGGGCGATCGTGCGCTGCTGGGCATTGAAGATCTGCACGTCGAGCCCTTCTTCGTCGAAGAAGCCCTTGGCCTTGGCGACATAAAGCGGGAGGTAGTACATCGTCTCGACCGCTTCGGCCGCGGTGATCTTGACCGCCGCCTTGCCGGTTCCCGGCAGAAAGGTCAGCGTCGCGCCGGCCGCGAGGGCGGCGTTGAACGAACGCCGCGTCAAAAGGGTCTTGGTCATTCTTATGCTCCTTTGTTGATTTTGGTCGATGCTCAAAGGCCCGCGCGCTTGCTGTCCTCGCCCATCCAGGCGAGGAGCCTTCGCTCGGCCCACAAAACGATCCAGTACTGGGCGGCGGCGATCATCATGATGACGAAGACGACCATCCAGAGCTGGCTCATCTGGTATTGGATCGCCGCCTGCACGGCGAGATAGCCGAGCCCCCGGTTGGACGAGACGAACTCGCCCACGACCGCGCCCACCAGGGCGAAGCCGATGTTGATCTTGATCGCGGAAATGACCCAGGGCAGGGATGCCGGGATGACGATCTTGACGAAGCGCTGCCATTTGCTGGCGCCCATCGCGCGCAGCATGTCGAGCAGGTCGTGGTCGACCTGGCGCGTTCCGGCATAGGCGCTGAGCCAGGCGACGACGAAGCAGATCGTCGCCGCCAGGACGATCTTCGAGGTCTCGAAAATGCCGAACCAGACGATCATCGGCGGCGCCAGGGCGATCTTGGGAATGCCGTTGAAGATCACTGCGAAGGGCTCGAGCACGCGGGACAGGGAGCGTGACCACCACAGGCCCCAGCCGACGGCGGTTCCGGCGGCGCCGCCGATCGCAAAGCCGAGAAATTCCTCGTAAAGCGTCGCGTCCAGATGGGGGAAGAGCTCGCCGCTCGTGACCGCGTCGATGAACAGCGCGAAGATCCGGGACGGCTGGCCGGCCAGGCCGCCTTCGATCCAGCCGGCCGTGACGGCCCACTCCCAAAGCCCGAAGATGAGAAGGAGAAGGCCGAGCTGCGCCGCGAGCACCAGCCAACGGCGATCGCCTGGATCGTGAGCGACGGGAACCGCCTCTTCCTCGGCGGCCGCTATAGAACCGGCGGACATTCCTCTCTCCCTTGTCGTGCGTGTCGCGCGTCGGTATGCCGGTCGCCGGGACCGGCAATGAGGCGCGGCGAATTCCTCAAGACCGGCTGTCGCGCAGGACGGCGGCCGCTAAAGCCAGCGCGCCCGATACAGGGCCGGAGCCGAGCGGCGCGGCGATGGCGATCGTCGCGGTTCCCGGATTCTGGCCCTGGGATGCGAGCGAGGGCGCAGGCAGCATGACCGTCAGGATGAATGCGATGGTCTTGCCGTAGCCATTGATGCTCCTCATGCGTCATTCACTCCTTTCTTCTTGGTGCCGCGGCGGGCATCCGCCGTCTGTCGCGCCGACGGGGCCATGCGGAAACCGGAGGGCGATTGCCCGATTCTTGATCGAGGCGATGCGAATTCGTTCAAATAGCGCTCCGATTTCTTGGTTTGCCCCGCGAAGGAAGGCGCTTTTACCGGATGAACTGCATCATCCATGCCACCGCCGCGACCGGCGTGCGGAGAGCATTTCCCTGGCCGGCGTCCTGTGCTCAAATCGGCTGCATGAAAGCGGGCAATCAGACGCTGGGGTCACGGCTTCGCATCGTTCTCGAGCCGGACATCGCCATCGGTCCCGGCAAGGCGGATATCCTGCAGGGCATCAAGGATACGGGGTCGATCGCCGCTGCCGGCCGGCGGATGGGGATGAGCTACAAGCGGGCCTGGTATCTGGTCGAAGCGATGAACCAATATTTCGCCGAACCGCTGGTGGCTGCGAGCAAGGGCGGCCGGTCGGGCGGCGGCACCCGCCTGACGGCGCTCGGCGAGACCGTGCTGGCTTCTTATCGGCGGATGGAGGCGCTGGCCGGTTCCGCGATCGAGCCCGAGATGAAGAAGCTGCGGCGTGCCCTGCGCGATATTTCCAAATGAAAATAACGGTGGCACGCGATCCCTGGCCTCGATATAGTTTTCTGACTATATCGGAAGCAGGAGAGGAATATCATGGTCGATTTATCGCGCCCGCGTCGCAGCAGCGCGCGAAAATTAGCGCTCGTCGCAGTAGCATTGGCGCTCGCGCAGCCGGCTTGGGCCGGAAAGGCGGCGGCCGCCGAGGCGCTGGTTGCCGTGGCGGCCAATTTCACCGATGTGGTGAATGCGCTAAAACAGAAGTTCGTGGCCACGAGCGGCCACCAGCTCACCATTACGACCGGGTCGACCGGCAAGCTCTATGCGCAGATCACCAACGGCGCGCCCTACGACATTTTGCTTGCCGCCGATGAGAGGCGTCCGATGCTGCTCGAGAAGTCGTCCTTCGGCGTTCCGGAGAGCCGCTTCACCTATGCGGTCGGCCGTCTCGCGCTGTGGAGCGCCGATGCGGCGCTGATCGGACAGGACGGCGCGGCCACGCTACGCACCGGCCGCTTCCGTCATCTTGCCATCGCGAACCCGAAGCTGGCCCCCTATGGCGCGGCGGCGAAGCAGGCGCTCGAAGCGCTTGGGGTGTGGGGGGCGGTGCAAGGACGGATCGTGCAGGGCGAGAATATCGGCCAGGTGTTCTCGATGGTTTCGACCGGCAATGCCGAGCTGGGCTTCGTCGCCCTGTCCTATGTCGTGAACCCGCGCAATCCCCGAAAGGGAAGCCGCTGGGACGTGCCGGCCGATCTCTATCGGCCGATCCGCCAGGACGCGGTGCTGCTCGCCCATGGCAGGGACAACGCGGCGGCCAAGGGCTTTCTCACTTACCTCAGGACGGCCGAGACACGGCGCCTTATCGCGACTTTCGGATACGGCGCGGACTGACGCCGATGCCCGATCTCGACCTCGGTCCCGTCTGGCTTACCATCAGGCTCGCCGCGATTACCGTGATCATCCTGTTGCTTGTGGGGGCGCCGCTCGCCTGGTGGCTCGCTTTCACCCGGTCGCGGCTCAGGCCTTTCGTCGAAGCGCTCACCGCGCTGCCGCTGATCCTGCCGCCGACGGTCATGGGGTTCTATCTGCTGATCCTGCTCGGGCCGGCGACGCTGATCGGCGCCTTTTGGGTCAAGGCCACGGGCGACACGCTGACCTTTTCCTTTTCGGGCCTGGTGATCGCGTCCGTGCTCTATTCGCTTCCCTTCGCCGTGCAGCCGCTGCAAACCGCGTTTGAAGCGGTCGGCCGTCCGCTCCTGGAAGCGGCGGCCACCCTGCGTGCCTCGCCGCTCGACACCTTTTTCACCGTCGCCATGCCGCAGGCCCGGCGCGGCTACCTGACGGCGGTCGTGCTCAGCTTCGCGCACACCGTCGGCGAGTTCGGCGTCGTGCTCATGGTGGGCGGGAATATCCCGGGGCGGACGAAAGTCATATCGATCGCGATCTACGAGCAGGTCGAGACCCTGAATTACGGCGAGGCGCATATCCTGTCCGCGGGCCTGCTCGGGTTCTCCTTTCTCGTGCTGCTGATCGTCTCGCTGGTGAACCGGCGCTCGCCGATCCGGGCGGGGTGACCTCGGATGGCGGTCCTGCATCTTGCCGTCCAACGGCGCTTTCAATCTTTTACCCTGGCGGTGGACGAGAACCTCGCGCTGGACGGGATCACGGCGATGTTCGGGCCAAGCGGCAGCGGCAAGACGACGCTGCTGCGAATCATCGCCGGACTGGACCGTGACGCGACCGGGCGGGTCGTGCTGGGTGACGACGTCTGGCAGGACGACGCCCGCGGCACTTTCGTGCCGCCGCACAAGCGGGGCGTCGGCTATGTCTTCCAGGACGCGCGCCTGTTCTCCCATCTCAGCGTGGCGGAGAATTTGCGCTATGCCGAGCGCCGCTCGCGGGCGCAACCGCTGCGGATCGGCTACGACGATGTCGTGGCCGCGCTGGATCTGGCGCCGTTGCTCGACCGCAGGCCGGCCGGGCTGTCCGGCGGCGAGCAGCAGCGGGTCGCGATCGGCCGGACGCTGCTGACCCGGCCACGGCTGCTGCTGATGGACGAGCCGCTGGCGGCGCTCGACGCCCGGCGCAAGGCGGCGATCCTGCCCTATGTCGAGCGCCTGCCCGAGGCCTTTGGCGTTCCCATCATCTATGTCACGCATGCCATCGCCGAAGCGACGCAGATCTCGGCGCGCATGGTGCTGTTGTCCGCCGGGCGGGTGAGCGCGATGGGGTCGGTCACCGAGGTCATGGAGCGTCTCGACCTCTACCCGATGACCGGCCGCTTCGAAGCGGGCGCCGTGCTGGCGACGCGGGTCGTCGGGCATGATCCGTCCTTCATGCTGACCAGCCTCGATCTCGCCGGTCAGCGGATCGTCATTCCGGCGCTTGATCTGCCGCCGGGGACGGAGGTCCGCTTGCGTATCCGCGCCCGCGACGTGACCTTGGCGACGGAGAAGCCGGGCCGGATCAGCATCCGCAACATCCTGTCGGGGACGGTGGCGGAAATCGCGGAAGAGGCGGACACCGCCTATGCGGAAGTGCTGGTCGATCTCGGCGGCGCCCATATCCGCGCGCGCCTCACCCGCCACGCGGTCGCCGACCTCGCACTGGCGCCGGGGCGTCCGGTCTTCGCCCTTATAAAGAGTGTCGCGATCGACCGACGGATGATCGCGGCGGGGGCGGGCGGCATGGCCATCGAGGAAGACGTGTAGGTCCGGGCCGGCACGATGCTCAATCGAGGCCCATGCAGTTCGCATAATAGGTCACCGTGGCCGGCCAGTCGGAAAAGATGCCCGAGATGCCGACTTGCCGCGCCAGCACGTCGAGCAGCTCGTACATCACGCCGTCGGATGTCGTCGCTTCCTTGATCGACTGGTAATACCAGCCGCCGCCGGTCGCCAGCGGTCCGGACCGTTCCAGCGTCCAGGAGATGATGTTCAGCCGGGCCGCCTTGGCTGCCATCGCATAGGGGGACGGAACGATCCTGCCGTCCTCGATGGTGACCAGCATCCACATCGGCGGCGCGATGTAGTTGACGCCCATGCTCTTCAGGTCGGGCATCGACGGCTTGAAGGTCTCGGGCTTCATCGGATCGAGGCCGCCCTTTTCGTTGCGCTCGTCGAGGAAGATCGCCTGCTTGCCGAAGGCGGGCTCGTGCCTGATCCAATAAAGGATGTCGTCGAGGTTGAAGGACTGCGCGTAGACGTCCTCGGGCGGAATGCTGGCTGCCTTGTATTCATCGATCAATTTTTGGGCGTAGGCCTGTTGCGTGAAGCCGTCGAACGGCATCTTCACGACCGGCGCCTTCAGCTCGGGCGTGAACTTGGCGCCGAGCGATTTGATCAGCCGGATCAATTCCGCATGCGTCATCAGCGTGCCGGCGCTGGCCGCATAGAGGTCCGTCCGCCACTTGGGCGTCGCGTCCATATAGGCTTCGACGGTCGTCGCCCTCTTGTTCGCGGCATCCATCTTGCCCTTGAGCGTCTTGAACTCGGCGAGGGTGAGGTCGCTGGTCCGGCACTCCGCCGATGCGGGCTTGCCGTCGGCGGTTGGAGTAAAGGGCCTGGTGCATTTCCGGGCGAGCGGGGTCGCCAGGATATTCGTCGTGCTCTGCAGGTCGTTCTGCGCATGACGGCAGACGAGCTGCTTGTCCTTGGTGAAGGTCACGTCGCATTCGATGATACCGGCGCCCATCCGCGCGGCGGCGGCATAGGATTCCTTGGTGTGCTCGGCGAACATCAGCCCGGCGCCGCGGTGGCCGATGGAGAATAGCTTGCGCGCGAAGCGCATGCCGCCGCAGGATTGGAGCTTGGCTTTCAGGGGCCCGTCCTTCATCTGGCTTATCAGGAAATAGGGCCGCGGACCCAGCTCGATCCCATCGGCAACCGCGCCGGTCGCCCAAAGGGCAACGGCGATCGCCAGCAGCATTGTCCTGGATACGCAACGCATGGTCTTTCACGCCCCCTTCCGGGAAGACATCCTGGAGCGGGAGCCTAGACGCCGTGAATGACAGTTTTTGGGTCGGCGCCGCGCAAATGCGGGCCAGGCTGCAACCGGGCTTTTCTTCTCTTATCCGGACGACACAAGCCGCAGTTTCGTCAGCCTGTCGAACGACTTGATTTCAGCTTCGCGCTTTAAGGCCTCGCCCCTGGTCGCATGGCTCTCGGTGTAGAGGAGCTTGAAGGGCGCGCGGCCCCTGGTGTATTTCGCCCCCCTGCCGCTTGCATGCTCCTGGATGCGCTGCTCGATGTTGTTGGTGATGCCGGTGTAGAGCGTGCGGTCGGCACATTCCAGGATATAGACGATCCAGCCGGCCGCCTGGCTCACGGCAGTACGCGCTCCTTCCGGTAATGCTCGCAGCAGCTCGATGAACAGCGCCTCGGTGTCGACGATGTCGGTGAAGCCGAATTGCCGCGCCTTCGTGGTCGAGGACATCGTGTCCCAGTATGGCGTGAACAGGAAATCGCCATAGGGCCAGAGCGCGACCAATTCGAACGGCGCCGGGCGCAGGCCGTGTTTCTCCACGATGCGCTGCCACACCGGCGCCTTGTCGGCCATGACGTCGGCGAGCCGGACGGTCCGCACCGGTCCCAGCTCCATGTCGAAATAGGCGGCGAATCTCGGCCACAGATTGCACCAGCGGATATAGTCGCCGTTGGTGATGTTGAAGGCCTGGTTGGCGCAGCGCGGCGCGGTGCTCATCCAGGCGATGGCCTTGGCGAGATGCTCCGCGCCGGTGCACTGGTAGAGGGCGCGATAGTTCTCCGGCGTGCCGGGGAAGCAGAGCGGCAGGCCGAGCTCTTTCGAGATGGCGGCGTAGACGCCGATCACCATGGTCATGTTGCGGGCGATGCCGAGCCCGTGGTCGAGGATGCCGTGCGGCCGGGTCGCCGACCAGGTCCAGTGCGCGTCCGCCTGGCGCTCGATCAGGTAGTCTTCCTGGTCGTAATAGAAATTGCCCTTGAGCGAGCGCGGGTCGTCTTCGCGCGCCGGCGTCTTGAAGGGGCCCAGGTTGGAGCCGTAATATTTCGTGCCCTGCACCAGGTGGATGTGCCGCAGCGTTTCCTTGCCGGCATCGGACGCCTCGACCGCCTCGATGACGTTGCGCATCATGGCGGTGTTGGTGTCGATCGGCTCCGGCTGCCGTGAATCGTGGTCGTAGCGGGCTGCATAGAGGATATGCGTCACGCCGGGCATCGCCGACAATTTTTCCCGGCAGGCCTCCGCATCGGTCAGGTCGACGGCGACATAGTGGATGCCTTGCCGTGCGTCGGCCGGCGGCCGGCGCGCGAGGCCGACAATCTCCCAGTCGCCGGTCCCGGCCAGGTATTCGGCGAGACGGCGGCCGACCATGCCGGTCGCGCCCGGGATCAGAGCCTTGTATCGCATCATGCTGGTTTGCTTTCAATTCCTGAGAACGCCGCGGCGCCCGCGATCATAGCATTGCCGGCGCTAGTTCCCGAACAGGAGATGGGGAAGGAAGAGCGTCAGCTGCGGCACGTAGGCGACGAGAAGGACATAGCAGAGCAGCATGACGAAGAACGGGATCGACGCCCGCCAGGCCGCCGTAATCGGATAGTTCGCCACGCCGCATGTCGTCAGCAGGACGGAGGCGACCGGCGGCGTCTGCTCGCCGACCACGACGCAGAAGATGAACAGCATGCCGAAATGCACGCGGTCCATGCCGATCTTGTCGATCAGCGGCAGGAAGATCGGCACCAGCATCAGGATCATCGGCGCGCCGTGCAGGAAGGTGCCGGCGATCACGAGAAAGGTGATGATGACGAGAATCACCATGCTTGGCGACAGATGCCAGCTCACGATTGTCGCGGCCAGCGCCTGCGGGAAGCCTTTGGTGATCAGGTAATGCGAGAACACCGTGCTGATCGCGAGCAGCAGCAGGACGTTGGCCGAGCGCTGGGCGGCCGTGATGAAGCTTTGCGGCAGGTCGCGGAAGCGCATGCCGCGATAGACCAGCGTGGCGGCGAGAATCGAGAGCGCGGCGGTGATTGCCGCCCCTTCGGTCGGGGTGAAGATGCCGCCGACGATGCCGACGACGATGGTGACCGGCACCAGCAGCGCCAGGGCCGACTGGTTGAACCGCCGGACGACATTGGCGGGGCGAAACGGCTCGTGCGTGGGGTAATTGCGCTTCTTCGCGATGTAATAGGCGACCGTCATGAGGCAGAGGCCGTAGACGACGCCCGGTATGTAGCCGGCGGCGAACAGCTTGGCGATGGAGACGTCGGACACCACCGAATAGAGGATCATACCGATGCTGGGCGGGATCAGAATGCCGATCGACGCCGAATAGGAGGTGACGACGACGGAAAAGCCCTTCGAATAGCCGCGCTTTTCCATCTCCGGGATCAGCACGGACCCGACGGAAGCGGCATCCGCCACCGCCGAGCCGGAGACGTTCGCGAACATCATCGCGGTGACGATGTTGGCGTGCGCGAGCCCGCCGGAGATCCAGCCGACCAGGCTGTTGGCGAAATCGATCAGCCGGGCGGCGACCTGGCCGGTCGCCAGCACCTCGCCGGTAAAGATGAAGAGCGGTATCGCGACGATAACGAAGGAGTCGAGGCCGCCCGTCATTTGTTCGTGGAAGTTGATCACACTCTCGCCGCCGAGCACGAGGGACAGCATGCCGATCATGCCGAGCGAGAGCGCGATGGGAATCGCGAGGAGGATCAGGAGGATGATCAGTGCGATGAAGATTGCCGCCATTTTCCGTTCTTTTTTATGACCAGATGTCTCTTGTCGGAGGCTTCGATGCCGGCCGCGCTACATGTCGGCGTCGACCTCGGTAACCTCGGGATCCTCCATGCCGATGAGCTTCTTGAGCAGCACGATCACCATCAGCCCGCCCCAGACGGGCATGGCGCTGTAGAACCAGTATTTGGGGATGTCGGAATAATCCAGCTGGAAGGACCAGGTGATGCGGACATAAGTTATGCCGGTCCAGAACACGACCGCGAAGAACACCAGCATCATGAGGCTGTTGACGACGAATATCGCCTTGCGGATAGCCGGGCTCTTGATGAAAAGCAGCAGCACTTCGGCGTAGAACAGGCCGTAGCGGTCCATCAGCGTGACGGTGCCGAGCGTCACCATCCACAAGCAGCGTGTACTGGCAGAACTCGTCCATCCAGCCCCAGGTGTGGCTGAAGGCGAAGCGCGAGGAGACGTTGATCGTGATCAGCGTCATCTCGATTGCCAGCAGCAGGCCGACCAGGACATTGCAGACGCGGAGCAGGATGGAATAGGCGTTTAGCAGGGTGGATCGCATGGACCGAGCTCGTTGATTTCAGCAATAAGCGGTGGGCGAAACCGGTCTTCCGATGCTTCCGTCATTGCGACGCGGAAGCTGACGAAGGACCGGTTTCAGAACAGGCATCGGAACAAGGCGCCGAGAAAGCCGCGCTTTGCGCAGTGCCGGCTTAGTTCGCGTAGCCGCCGTCGACGACACGGAAGACCTGATCCGCCCACTTCTTGCCGGCGTCCTCGATGAAGGAGTCATAGACCGGCTTGGCCGCCGCCTTCCATTTCGGAATGTCCTTCGCGTCGCATCGGTTGATCTTGAGGTTGGGCGCTTCGGCCTTGATCTTCCCCAGATACTGGACGTCGATCAGCTCGGCATGCGCCACCGACCAGCCCTCCGTGTCACGCGCCGTCTGCTTGAGGATCTTCTTGGCCCAGTCCGGAAGCTTCTTCCAGAAGGGCTGGCCCGCGGCCGTCATCAGCGGGTTGTAGATGTAGTTGCAGAGGGACAGGTACTTCGTCACTTCGTGGAGCTTGGCGCTGTAGATCAGAGCCAGCGGGTTGTCCTGGCTGTCGACCACGCCGGTCTTGAGCGCCTGGTAAAGCTCCGGGAAGGAGATCGTCGACGGGTTGGCGCCGAGCGCTTGGAACAGGAGCATCTTCGACTTGCCGCCAGGGATGCGATGCTTGATGCCCTTGAGATCCGCCGGAACGCGGACGGGGCGCACGTTGCTGGTGAACTGGCGATAGCCGAAACCCCAGATGCCGAGCAGCTCCATGCCGTTCTTGCGGAATTGCTCTTCCATTTGGGGACGCAAGGGGCCTTCGGTCAGCCGGGCGACGGCCTCGCTGTCCTTGACGAGGAAGGGCAGATCCCAGAACCGCTGCTCTTTGATCTTCCCGGTATAGGCCGAGATATGCGTGAACACGTCATGGGTGCCGGAGACCAGGCCCTCGAGCTCGGTATTCTCCTTGCCGAGCAGGCCGGACGGGAACGCCTTGATCTGGATGCGGCCGCCGGAATTCACGTCTACGAGGTTGGCCCAATATTTGATTTCGTCGCCGATGATGCTGTCCGGCGCGGTCATGAAGCCCGCGCGAATGACGATTTCGGGTTTTTTCGCCTGGGCCTTTGCCGAGCCGGAGAACGCCAGTCCGGCCACGAGCGCAAATAAGACAACCCATGCCAGTCCGCAATGACTGGCAAGCCCACTATCTTTTCATGTTCGCCTCCCATTTTGTTTTATTTGCCGCAACAGTGAACGCTGCTTGCCGGCTCCGCGACCGTTTCGTGTCGCGGTGTGACCTGGCTGAAGGATCGTGTTTATGCCGTTCTCAAGAACTGTAGCCACTCTCCCGCGCGAGCGTCAAATTGGCTGCCGAATCAATTAGAAAGCGCTGCACTGCAGCATTTGTCCGGATGGGTTCCGACGGCTGCGGCGCGACGCATGCGAGCGCGGTCGCCCCGGCCTATTTCCCGAATATCAGATGGGGCAGGAAGAGCGAGACCTGCGGCACATAGGCGACCAGCAAGACATTGGCCATCAGGACATAGAAGAACGGGGTCGCCGCCTTCCAGGCTGCCGTAATCGGGTAGTTCGCCACGCTGCATGTCGTCAGCAGCACGGATGCGACCGGCGGCGTCTGCTCGCCCACCACAACGCAGAAGATGAACAGCAGGCCGAAATGCACCCGGTCCATGCCGATTGCATCGATGATCGGCAGGAAGATCGGGGTGAACATCAGGATCATCGGCGCGCCGTGCAGGAACATGCCGCAGACGGTGAGGAAGGCGATGATGACCAGGATCACCATGCTGGGCGGCAGGTGCCAGCCGGTGATCATCGCCGCCATCGCCTGTGGGATGCCCATCGTTATCAGGTAGTGGGAAAAGACGGTGCTGATCGCGAGCAGCAGAAGCACGTTGGCCGAGCGCTGGGCGGCCGTGATGAAGCTGCGGGGCAGGTCGCGGAACCGCATGCCGCGGTAGACCAGCGTCGCGGCGACGATCGACAGGGAGGCGGTGATCGCCGCCCCTTCGGTCGGCGTGAAGACACCGCCGACGATGCCGACGACGATCGTAACGGGCACCAGCAGCGCGACGGCGGACTGATTGAACCGCTGAACGACATTGGAGATCCGGAAGGGCTCGTGTGTCGGATAGCCGCGCTTCTTCGCGATGTAATAGGCCACAGCCATGAGACAGAAGCCATAGGTCACGCCTGGGATGTAGCCGGCGGCGAACAGCTTGGCGATGGAGACGTCGGAGACCACCGAATAGAGGATCATGCCGATGCTGGGCGGGATCAGAATGCCGATCGACGCCGACATGGAGGTCACGGCGACGGAGAAGCCGCGGGAATAGCCTCGCCGCTCCATCTCCGGGATCAGCACGGACCCGACGGAAGCGGCATCCGCCACCGCCGAGCCGGAGACATTGGCGAACATCATCGCGGTGACGATGTTGGCATGCGCGAGCCCGCCGGAGATCCAGCCGACCAGGCTGTTGGCGAAGTCGATCAGCCGCTTGGCGACCTGGCCGCTCGCCAGCACCTCGCCGGTGAAGATGAAAAGCGGGATGGCGATGATGACGAAGGAGTTGAGTCCGCCCGTCATCTGGCCGTGGAAATTGATGACGCTTTCACCGCTGATCACGAGCGACAGCATGCCGATCATGCCGAGCGCGAGCGCGATCGGCACCGCAAAAAGGATCAACAGGATAATCAGCCCAACGAAGAGACCAGCCATTTTCCGCCCTCTTTCTCGTTATGTCTTTTTGCAGCAGCCCGCGCCCATTGCGCCGGGCGCCTCACATGTCGGGATCTGCCTCGGTGACCTCGGGTTCTTCCATGCCGATCAGCTTCTTGGTCAGGACGATGCACATGAGCGCGCCCCAGACTGGCATGCAGCTGTAGAACCAGTATTTCGGGATGTCGGAATAATCGAGGTTGAAGGACCAGGTGGTGCGTACGTAGGTGATACCGGTCCAGAAGACGGCCGCGAAAAAGACGAGCATCACGACACTGTTGAACACGAACAATATTTTGCGGATGACGGCGCGCTCGATGAACAGCAGCAGCACCTCGGTATAGAACAGGGCATACCGGTCCATCAGGCTCGTCGTGCCGAATACCGTCATCCACAGCAGGGTGTACTGGCAGAACTCGTCCATCCAGCCCCAGGAATGATTGAAGAAGAAGCGCGACGTTACGTTGACCGTGATCAGCGCGACTTCGACGGCGAGGATGATCCCCGTCAGGATGTCGCATGCGCGCAGCATGGCCGAATAGGCTTTCAGGAAGGTGGATCGCATGAACCGTGCTCGTCCATTTCAGGTTAAGAGAGGCACATCGAACCGTGTCGCTATGTCGGGTGATTGCGTGTCCTGCATGCCGGGCGCCTAGAGGGAACCGGCCCTCGTCACCCGGGCGATACCCTGCCGCAGGTGACGAAGACCGGTTCAAGCCTCGGCCGGATGCCGGCGCGGTTGCTAGTTCGCGTAGCCTCCGTCGACCACCCGGAAGACCTTCTCGGCCCACGCCTTGCCGGCTTCCTGCTCGAAGTCGTCATAGACCGGCTTGGCCGCCGCCTTCCATTTCGGAAGGTCCTTCGGATCGCAGGTGTTGATCTTGAGGTTGGGCGCTTCCGCCTTGATCTTCTCGATCAACACGATGTCGATCTTTTCGCTCAACATGCGCGACCAGCCCTCCACGTCGCGCGCGGACTGCTTCAGGATCGGCTTCGCCCAGTCGGGCAGCTTCTTCCAGAAGGGGCCGCCGGCCGCCACGATCAGCGGGTTGTACACGTAGTTGCAGAGCGAGAGGTACTTCGTCACCTCATAGAACTTGCTCGTGTAGATCATGCTGAGCGGATTGTCCTGGCTGTCGACCACGCCGGTCTTGAGCGCCTGGTACAGCTCCGGGAACGACACCGTCGACGGATTGGCGCCGAGCGCCTTGAACAGCAGCATCTTGGACTTGCCGCCGGGGATGCGGTGCTTGACGCCCTTGAGATCCTCGGGCACGTGGATCGGACGCACGTTGCTCGTGAACTGGCGATAGCCGAAGCCCCAGAAGGCGAGCAGCTCCATGCCGTTCTTGCGGAACTGTTCTTCCATGTCGGCGCGCAGCGGCCCGTCCACCAGGCGCGCGACCGCTTCCCGGTCCTTGAACAGGAAGGGCAGGTCCCAGAAGCGCTGCTCCTTGATCTTGCCGGTGAAACTGGAGATGTGGGTGAAGACGTCGTGGGTCCCGGTGACGAGCCCTTCGAGCTCGGTGTTTTCCTTGCCGAGCAGCGCCGACGGGAAGCCCTTGATCTGAATCCGGCCGCCGGAATTGACGTCCACGAGGTTGGCCCACATGCGGACTTCGTCGCCGGAGATGCTGTCGGGCGCGGTCGTCCAGCCGACGCGGACGACGATCTCCGGATCTTTCGCTTGCGCGGCCGTTGTCAGTCCCAGCGTCGAAGCGGCGAACAGTGCAGCGGTCGCCAGGAGACGCCATCGCCCGTATCTCGATAGTCCAAGTTTTTTCACGTTATTCTCCCTAGTCTATTTGTTTGTGCCGGGCGGGTGTTTTGGCCGCACGGCTTCCCCGCGATCGCCATGCCGTCGACGGTCGGTCGGTGTGCGATTTGGGGGAAAATTCGTGTCGTCATGTAATCACTGTCCCCAATGGCGGTCAAATTCGGCACGCGGGGTTCGCCGCCGGCGGCGGAGCGGCATTTGCATCGGCCCCGTCACTTGCCAAGGGGTACTCGCGGGGAGACTATACGGAAACAATCGACACCGATCGGGCCGGCGCCTCAGGCCGGCTCCTTCCCCGGAGGATTTCCAGAATGACGAAAATGACGGGCGGTCAAGCCATCGTCAGAACTCTTATGCGCCATGGCGTCGACACGATCTTCGGCCTGCCGGGCGTGCAGCTCGACAACACCTTCGACGCGCTTTACGACGTCAAGGGCAAGGTCCGCGTGATCCACACCCGCCACGAGCAGGGCGCCGCCTACATGGCGCTCGGCTATGCGCAGGCGACGGGGAAGGTGGGAACCTGCATCGTCGTGCCGGGTCCGGGCGTGCTCAACACCGGCGCTGCGCTGTCCACCGCCGCCGGGTCGAACGCGCCGGTGCTGTGCCTCACCGGCCAGATCCCGTCCTACCAGATCGGCCTCGGCCTCGGCATTCCGCATGAGATCCGCGACCAGGAGCAGGCGATGGCCGGCGTCGTGAAATGGGTCGGCCGCGCCGAGACGCCGGGGGAAGCGCCGCAGAAGCTGCGCGAGGCCTTCCGCGCCATGCTGGCCGGCCGCAACCAGCCGGCGGTGTTCGAGATGGCGCCCGACGTCATGGGCAAGAGCGAGGAGGTCGAGCTGCTCGAGCCCGAGCGCTTCAACGAAGGCCCCGAAACCGATGAGGCGACGATTGCCGCGGCGGCGAAGCTGCTGGGCGCGGCGGAGAAGCCGGTGATCTTCGTCGGCAGCGGCATCTTCGGGGCGGAGAAGGAATTGATGCGCGTTGCGGAGCTGCTGGAAGCGCCGGTGGTGATGAGCCGGACCGGCCGCGGCGCGGTCAGCGATCGCCACTACCTGGCGCAGAACATGATCGGCGGGCAGGAGCTGTGGGGCGGCGCCGACGCGGTGCTGATCGTCGGCACCCGCTTCCTCGCGCCTGCGCTCGCCTGGGGCCGGGAGAAGGAAGTCAAGACGGTGCGCATCGACATCGACCCCGAGCAGGCGGTCAAGCCGCGGCCGGCGGATATCGGCATCGTCGCCAGCGCCCGCACCGGCTTGTCGCTGCTGGCCGAGCAGCTCGGCAAGCACAACCGCAAGCGCGCCTCGCGCAAGGCCGAGCTCACGGCGCTCAAGGACGAGGTCCACAATCGCCTCGCCGGGACTCGAGCCGCAGCACAGCCTAGCCAAGGTGATCCGCGAGGAGCTGCCGGACGACGCGATCATCGTCACCGACGTGACCCAGCTCGCCACCTACACGCAGTATGACGTGCCGATCTACCAGCCGCGCACGCTGATCACGCCCGGCTATCAGGGCACGCTCGGCTACGCCTATCCCACCGGGCTCGGCGCCCAGGTCGCCTATCCGGACCGGAAGGTCGTCGTGATCTCGGGCGACGGCGGCTTCATGTTCAACGTGCAGGAGCTGTCGACTGCGGTGGCGCACGGCATCAACGTCGTCTGCATCGTCTTCGCCGACGGCGCGTTCGGTAACGTGAAGCGCATCCAGAAGGACAGCTACGGCGGGCGCAATATCGCGGTCGAGCTGCACAATCCGGATTTCGTCATGCTGGCGAAAAGCTTCGGCATGCTGGGCTTGCGCGCAAAGACGCCGGAGGCGCTGAGGCGGTCACTGCGGGAAGCGCTGGACGCGAAGGGGCCGGCCTTGATCGAAGTGCCGGTCGGCGAGCTTCCGAACATCTGGAAGCTGATCCGGCGGCCCCCGTCGCAGGGGGTGGTCGCGAAAAGCTGAACAAATCAGCCGCGAAAAACAGGGAGGAGAATCATGAAATACCGGACATTCGGGCGCAGCGGCATCAAGGTCTCGGAGATCATCTTCGGCGGCGGCAATGTCGGCGGCATCATCATCCACAAGGACGATGCGACGAAGCGGGAGGCGATCCGGCGTGCGCTCGCCGGCGGGATCAACTGGATCGACACCGCCGCGCAATACGGCAATGGCAAGTCGGAGGAGGCGCTCGGCTGGCTGTTGCCCGAAGTGACGGAGAAGCCTTACCTCTCCACCAAGTTCAGCCTCGATGTTGAAAATCTGCAGGACATCCCGGCGCAGATCGAGGAGCGCTTCAAGGCGAGCCTCGCCCGACTCAAACGGTCCGTCGGTCGACCTGCTGCAGCTTCACAATCGGATCGGCTACAAGCCCGGCGGACGGGTGACTGACGGTCGACCATATCCTGGGCAAGAGCGGCGTGGCCGACGGGCTCGACCGATCTGCGCGAGAAGGGGTTGATCCGTCACATGGGCATTACCGGCATCGGCGAGGCTCCGGCAGTCTGCGAGGTCATCAACAGCGGGCGGTTCGATTCGACGCAGGTCTATTACAACCTGCTCAATCCGAGCGCGGCGCGGCCGATGCCCAAGGCGTGGAGCGGGCATGACATGGGCGGCATCATCGCGGCCTGCCGTGCCAACGGCGTCGCGGTGATGGCGATCCGTATCTTCGCCGCCGGCATCATCGCAACCGACGAGCGGACCGGCCGCGAGAGCATGCTCACGGACAATACCGTGCTGGCCGAGGAAGTGCGGAAGGCGACCGCGGTGTTCGACACGATCGGCGCCGACCAAGGGACGCGCGCGCAGGTCGCGCTGCGCTTCGTGCTGTCGAACCCGGATGTATCCTGCGCGATTATCGGCATGGCCGAGCTGCACCATATCGACGAAGCGCTGCAGGCGGTCGAGATGGGGCCGCTGCCGGCGCCGGTGCTTGCCCGGCTCGACGCGCTCTACGAGAGCGATTTCGGGCGCGTGTAGCCGCCGGCAACGGCTGGCATTGGGCGCTTCGGGACGCGACACTAGTGACGGATCGAAGGACCTGTCCGTGGATTGCCGGAACAAGTCCGGCGATGACGGATTCATTTTGATTATAAAGTAAATTTGTCACTCGCGGACTTGATCCGCGAGTCCATAGATACAAGCATCCCGCTGTTGATTTGGACAGCAGTGGCCTTGCGCGTGGCATCCATGAGCGCTGTCATCTACATTATGCAATTAAGAATAATTCGCATTGACGACCGCTACCGATGCCCATATGGTTGGGCTATTCCGACACTACTCGGCAGCGGGCGTTGGGTTGGCCATGCATTTTTCGAGCACGAAGGACTGTTACTGTTTGAGCTCTCTGACACGATCGGGGCGCATGGTGGTGGAAGCGATGCGGCATGCCCCGGCGGGCGCCGCTGCCACGCTGGCCTGTTTCGTCGATGTCCGCGGCGAGCCGCAGGGGCGGCCGTGCTTCGTCGTCTTCCTGCAGATCGTGCACGGGCTCGCCCTCTATGGCCGGCGGCGCATGCGCGTCGGCTCCGCGCGGTGGCCGATCCTCACCCATGACGAAGTCGCCTTCCTCCGTTGTGTCGAGGCGGGGCTGCGAGACGATGAGGCGGCGCTGGCGGCGCATGTCGCGTGGCTTGTCCGCAGCTACGGCTCGCGTGATTTCACGGCCTATGTCCGAACCCTGGCGTCGCTGATCCGCGAGCCGTTATTCGGGGACCTGGTGGTGCCGAGTTCGCCATTCGCGCAATCCGGTGCCGGCATCGACGGGCCGGCTCGCGAAAAGGCCGGCGCGAAACCATGCCGCCCCGGCCTTTCCTATAGCGATCAAATAGCGGTCCGGTCGGCGCCGGGCGTTATTTCAAGTTGCGGTCCCACAGCTTGAAGATCTTGTCCCAGGCCTGCTCCGACGCTTCCGGCGAATAGACTGCGCGCTCCGAAAACTGGAAGCCGTGTTGCGTGCCGGGCAGGATCTCGACCGTCGCCCGCGTGCCGGCCTTCTCCAGCGCGGCCCGAAGCGCGGGGATGACATGCTCGGGAACCGACTGGTCGACTTCGGCAAAGGCGTAATAGAGCTCGCCTCTTATCTTGTCGACGAGCAGATGCGGCGAATCCTCCTGGTCGGTGACGATGCGGACGCCATAAAGCGACGCCGCCGCGGCCATGCGATGCGGAAAGCGCGCGGACACGGTGGTGATGTACTGCCCGCTCATGCAATGGCCGACGCAGCCGACTTTGCCCGGCGCTACTTGCGCCTGTGCGTCCAGCCAAGCGAGCATGGCCGAGGTGTCGTCGACCACATCGGCATTGGTCAGATGGTTCATCGAGGCGCGGATCACCGCCGACATGCCGTCGTTGCGGCGGGGCAGGTCGAAGCGCACCGTGCCGAGGCGGTAGTACATGTCCGGCAGCAGGCAGTAATAGCCGTGCTTGGCGATCCGGCGCGCCATGTTGCAGAGCTCCGTCCGGAAGCCCGGTGCATCCATGTAGAAGATGATGGCCGGAACCGCGCCCTCGCTGTCGGGGCAGGCGGCGAAGGCAGGCATTTTGCCGTGTTTCGTGGTGACGATGACGTCCTTTTCGATCAGTGCCATGATTCCCTCCTGTGATAGGTCCGGTTCTTCGAAACGCCGGGCGAGCCCCGATCGGCCTTGGTGCCGGCCCTTTGAGCCCACTGGATTTTTCCCGGCGATATTAGCGCCATGTCGCCGGAATGGGATAGTCCATACCGTACCGCATCATGCTGTTCACGGCCGGCGGCGAATTAAGTTAGATTAGCGTGCCATGGCAGAGGGAAAGCCCGAATTTCTGACCGTCCGCGAGCTTGCCGCCTTCCTTCGGGTCAAGGAGCGCAAGGTCTATGCCCTGGCGGCCTCGGGTGAAATTCCCTGCAGCCGCGCCACCGGCAAGCTGATCTTTCCCCGCGCGGCCGTCGAGGCCTGGGTCTCGAAGCACAGCAGCGGTGCGCCGGCAGCGGCGCGGCCGGTGGAGCGCCCGCTCGTCTTCGTCGGCAGCCATGATCCTCTGTTGGATTGGGCATTGCGCGAATCCCGCAGTGGCCTGGCCTCCTTCTTTGATGGAAGCCTCGACGGGCTCGCCCGCCTCAAGGCGGGGCAGGCGGTGGCGGCCGGCGTCCACCTTTACGAGGCCGAGACGGAGAGCTGGAACCTCGGCTACGTCGAGGATGAGCTGGCCGGGCAGCCGATCGTCCTGCTCGAATGGGCTTGGCGCGAGCGCGGCTTCATCGTCGCAGACCGGAATCCGCGGAAGATCAGGAGCGTGCATGATCTGGGCGGCCTTCGTTTCATTCCCCGGCAGCCGGAGGCGGGAACCCAAGTGCTTTTCGAGGCGCTGCTCGAGCGGGAAGGGGTGGACCGCGGCAGGATCGAGATTATTGCGCCGGCGGCGCGCAGCGAAGCCGATGTTGCCGTCACGGTTTCCGAAAACAAGGCGGATGCCGGGCTGGGGCTCGGCTGTGTCGCGCATCAGTTCCGGCTCGGCTTCGTCCCGCTGCTGCGCGAGCGTTACGATATCGTCGTGTTCCGCCACGCCTATTTCGATCCTGCCTTCCAGATCTTCATCGAATTCTGCCGCGGCGACGCCTTCCGCACGAAGGCCGACGAGCTCGGTGGCTACGACATCGGCGGATTCGGGAAAGTCCACTACAACGGGCCGTAAGGGGACCGCTCGGATGCGGTCAACGCCGGGGCGCAGACGGTGCGGCCGACGGCCAGCCGCTCGATGGTGACGGCCACGCCGTACATCCGCTGCATATGATCGGGTGTCAGCACCGCCGCCGGCGCGCCTTAGGCGTTCACGCCGGCGGCGTGCGGCAGCGTTGCCGGCGGGGCGAAGGCGAAGGCGTGATCCGGCTTGTGCGTCGAGATGACGATGCCTAGCCCTTGCGCGACGAGGCGGCGGATTTCCCGCAGCACGAGGGCCTGATTGCCGAAGTCGAGGCTGGCGGTCGGCTCGTCCATGACCAGCAGCGGCGTCTCTTGCGCCAGCGCCCGGGCGATCAGCACGAGCTGGCGCTGGCCGCCTGAGATGCGCGTGTAGTCGGCGTCGCCGAGCGGGGCGATGTTCAGCAAGCTGAGCGCATGCTCGGCGGCGTCGCGGTCCGCGCGCCCGGGAACTCTCGAACGGCCCGAGGCGTGCCGTCCTTCCCATCAACACGACGTCGCGCACCGAGAAAGGGAAGGGCGGCGTGTGCGCCTGCGGGATGTAGGCGATCCGCTGTGCGATCTCCCGCCGCGTCAGCCGGTCGAGCGGCGTGCCGCCGATGCGGACCTCGCCGCCCTGCGCCGGCAGCAGCCCGAGCAGCGTTTTGAACAGCGTGCTCTTGCCGGCGCCGTTCGGCCCGAGAAGGCAGAGCACGTCGCCGGGACCGACCATCAGGTCGACGCCGTGCCCGACCGGCTTGCCGCGGATAGCCGAAGGCGAGCGCCCGCGCTTCCAGCTTCATGCCGGTCTCCTCATGTCCAGCCGCGCCGGCCGCGGGCGAGCAGCCAGATGAAGACGGGCGCGCCGAGGATCGCAGTCAGGATGCCGAGCGGCACCTCCACGGTGGCGATCGTGCGCGCGAGCGTATCGACGATCAACATGTAGCCGGCCCCGAGCAGAATGCGATGCGGGCAGCAGGGCCGCGAAGCTGGGGCCGACCAGCATGCGGGCGATATGCGGGATGACGAGGCCGACCCAGCCGACCACCCCGGCGATCGAGACGACCGCCGCGGTCATCAGCGTGGCGCAGCCGATGACGGCGACGCGGATGCGCCCGGCGTCGACGCCGAGCGCGCTGGCCTCTTCGTCGCCCATCGTCAGCACGTTGATGCGCCAGCGCAGCAGGGCGAGGGGCAGAAGGGCGACGAGGACGAGCGGCGCCGCGGCGAGGATGTCGCTTCCCTTGATGCCGGCGAGGCTGCCGAGCAGCCAGAAGGTGATCGCCGGCAGCTGGTCGTATGGATCGGCAAGCACCTTGAGAAGCGAGGTTGCCGCGCGGGCGAGCGCGCCGACGACCACGCCGGCCAGCACCATGATCAAGACGGTATCCCGGTTGCGCACGGCGCAGGCGATCAGCGCGACGAGGCTGACGGCGACGATGCCGCCCACGAACGCCATCCCCTGGATCGCCAGAACGGGCAGCGACAGAAAGATGCCGAGCACCGCGCCCAGGCCGGCGCCGGACGAGACGCCCAGGATATCCGGCGAGACGAGCGGGTTGCGGAACATGCCTTGATAAGCTGCGCCGGCCGCGGCAAGCGCGCCGCCGACCGTGACTGCAGCGGCTACGCGGGGCAGCCGAATCGCGAAAAGGACGATCTCTGCCCGCGACTCCGGGAGCGCGCCGCCGAGCGCCTTGCGAAAGAGCAGGACGAGCGCATCGCCGGGCGAGAGCGGATAGGGGCCGATGGTAAGCGCCGCGAGCGCCAGGCCCAGCAGAACGGCAGTGAGCAGCGGCAGCGTCCACCACCGCGCGGTGATGGAGCGCTGGGCCGTTAGCGCGGCGCTTTTCCGTTCGCCCATTCGATGAGTAGCTCGAGGTCCTTGTCGTCGAGATCCACCTGGTAGAACAGCTTATAGAAGGCGCGCGTCTCCGTCCGCAGGTCGCCTTTGATCAGCTTCGGATAGAACAGGCCGGCGAGCCAGCGCAGCCCGATGATCCGGTTGACCGAGGGCGGCCGGTCGATCCAGCCGAATGGCGCGGTCGGGCTGAGATAGATGTGCCCGCGTCGTACTGCGGTGATGTCCTTCCACAGCGGGTCGGTCCAGACCTTGCGGTAGAAATTGCGATCCCAGGTAATGATCGTGTCGGGGTCCTGGGCGAGCAGCTGCTCGATCGAGATGCGGACGATGCCCTTGCGGCGATCCTTCGTGTCGAAGACGTTGTGTCCGCCGGCGCGCTCGATGATTTCGGTGTTGATCGATCCCTTCAGCCCCGTTTCGAGCCCGTCCGGGCTGCGCGCAAGATAGACGCGCGGGCGTTGGCTCTCCGGGACCGCCGCGAGCGCCGCGTCCAGCTGCGCGAAGGTTTCCTCAACATAGCGTGCGAGCGTTTCGGCGCGCGGTTCGACGCCGAGAATCCGGCCGAGCAGCCGCAGCGCGGCCGGCGTGTTGGCGAACCGCCCGTCGATCAGGATATAGGGAATGCCGGTCTGGCTCTGGACCCGGTCGGCGAGGGATTTGTAGGTCCCGCCGATCGAGCCGAAGTCGACGATGAGCTGCGGCGCGGCTTTCAGGACGACCTCGAGAATTCGCGTCGCCGCCCCGGCCCGTCAGCCGGCCGGTCTCCGGAAGGTCGCGATAGGGCGCGGCGATATACGGCCGTTCCTCGGGACGGAGCGCGCGCGGCCAGCCGAGAAGCGCTTCGGGCTTCAGGACATAGAGCAGGATCGAGGCCGGCGGGCCCGCCGCAAACACGCGCTCGATATGCTCGGGAACCTCGACCGTCCGGCCCGACGAATCCTGAACGCTGCGCGCCTGTCCTTGGGCCGGCAAGAGGCAGAGCAGCAGGAGGAGGAGCCAGCGTCCCATGACATCATCTTTGGTTGCAGGACGTCCCCGGCGCGTGACCAGACGCTGCCAGGGACGTCCCGCGCTTCCCGGTCAGCTTTGCTTCGCGCCTGGGCCGTTCGGGAAGAAAAGTTGCTGGCCGTCCCGCTTGTAGGAGGCGATGAGCGCCTGGCCTTCGGGGCTGAGCAGCCAGTCGATGAAGGCCTGCCCTTCCTTCACCTTCACGTTCGGGTGCTTCTTCGGGTTGACCAGCATGACGCCGTACTGATTGAACAGGTCCTTGTCGCCCTGGACCTCGATCTTGAAGTTTCTCTTGTTCTTGAACGCAATCCAGGTCGCCCGGTCGGTCAGCGCATAGGCGTTCATGCCGACGGCCGTGTTGAGCGTGGCGCCCATGCCCGAGCCGGTCTCGCGGTACCAGCCGCCGCCCGCCTTGGCCGCATTGATGCCCGCGGCCTTCCACAGCGCCTTTTCCTTCTTGTCCGTGCCGCTGTCGTCGCCGCGCGACGCGAAGGGGGATTTGGCGGCGGCGATCTTCTTGAGCGCGGCCTTTGCATCCTTCATGCCCGCGACGCCGGCGGGATCCTTGTCCGGGCCGACGATGACGAAGTCGTTATACATCACGTCGAAGCGCTTCACGCCATAGCCCTCGTGCAGGAACTTCAGTTCCGCCGCCTTGGCATGGACGAGCACGACGTCGCCGTCGCCGTTGCGCGCGTTCTTGAGCGCCTGGCCGGTGCCGACGGCAACGACGCGCACCTCGATCCCCGTCTTCGCCTTGAACTTGGGCAGAATATAATCCAGCAGGCCGGAATTCAGCGTCGACGTCGTGGATTGCACAATGATGAACTTGTCGGCGGCCGACGCGTGATGCGCGGCCAGCGCTGCGACGCCGGCGGCGGCGACCAGAGTTGCGGCAAGGCCAAGGAATTTTCTGCGCAGCATGGTGTTCCTCCCGTTCTTGAAGTTTCGAATCATGGTTACAGGACAATTCGTCCGTCGATGAAGGCCTGCGCCTTGTCACTGCCGGGCGCGTCGAAGAAAGCGGGCGCCCGGCCCAGGGCTTCGATTCGGCCGCGGTAGAGAAAGACCACTTCGTCCGCGATGCGGCGTGCCTGTCCGAGGTTGTGGGTGATTAGAACGATCTTCGTGCCGGCGGCCGCGGCGCTTTGGATCAGGTCCTCGATGCCGAGCGTCGAGGCGGGATCGAGGCTGGCGGTCGGCTCGTCGAGGAACAGCACCTCCGGCTCCAGGCTGAGCGCCCGCGCGAGGGCGAGGCGCTGCTGCTCGCCACCCGACAGCACGCGGGCGGCCCGGTCGGCGAGACCGGAAAGCCCGGCATTCGCCAGCCACCGTTGGGCCCGCTCTTTCGTGTCGCGCCGGGAAAGGCCGTGCGCACGCAGCGCGTGACGCATATTGGCGGCGACGGAGCGGCGCAGCAGCACCGGCCGCTGAAACACCATCGCCTGGCGGCGTCGCGCGTCGCGGCCGGCGGGCTTGCCTTGCCATAGCACGCTGCCGGCGGTCGGTTCGATCAGACCGTGCAGCAGGCGCAACAGCAGGCTCTTGCCGGCGCCGTTCGGCCCCATGATGACGGTCCGCGGGCCGGCCTCCAGCCGCAGGTCGATACCGTCGATCAGGCGCTTGCCGCCGGTCTCGAAGACGAGGCCGCGCCCTTCGAGCGGCAGGATCGCCGGCTTGGCGGCGACGCCCGTCCCTCGGGCCAACGCGCTGTCGGCGGCGTCAGGCATAGGCCGTCCTCACCGCGGTCGAGCGCAGCGCCATGACGCAGCCGTTCACGAACACCGCGAGACTGATCAGGATAAAGCCGAGCGCAAGCGCCAGACCGAGATCGCCCTTCGAGGTCTCCAGCGCGATCGCCGTGGTCATCATGCGGGTGGCGTGATTGATGTTGCCGCCGACGATGATCACCGCGCCGACCTCGGCGATGGCGCGGCCGAAGCCGGCGAGCGCGACGGTCAGAAGGCTGTACCGGCCGTCCCACAACAACGTCGTCATGGTGCGCCGGCCCGACAGGCCGAGCGAGCGAAGCTGCTCGTCGTATTCCGCATGCAGGTCGGTGATGACCTGGCGCGCGAGCGCGGCGATGATCGGCGTGACCAGCACCATCTGTGCGATGATCATCGCCGTCGGCGTATAAAGGAGGCCCAAAACGCCGAGCGGCCCTGCATTCGACAGCAGAAGATAGATCATCAGGCCGACGACGACCGGCGGCAGGCCCATCATCGCGTTCAGGACGAGAATGAGCGCGTTTCGCCCGGGAAAGCGGTAGACCGCCGCAGCCGCGCCGATCGGCAGGCCGATCAGGCAGGCGATGCTGACCGCGGTCAGGCTGACCTCGAGGGACAGCAGAATAATCTCGGCGAGGTCGGGATCACCGGAAAGAATCAGATTGAAGGCGAGTCCGAATGCGGCGCCAAAATCCTGCACAGCCTATCCAATTTGTCGTTTTATTCGAAAAATCGTAAAGGACAGGACAAGAAAACACAATATGCAATCCCTTGGCGCGAGTTTGCGCGGCGCTCCATAGCCACACGGTTGTGGGAAACACGAGACAGCGCTAAATGTGGACGACCGCTGCAAAATTCACCGCATCCAAGCGGAAGGGGCAGCGGCTGGAGCGGGTCTCTCATGGACGATGCGCAGACGGAGTCCGGAAAGGCGCCAACCTCGACGCGGCGACGATCCTGGCTGGGTGATGTCGCCGGCGCCTTCGGCGATCTAGGCACCTTCCTGCCGCATGTCGTGTCGGTCCTGACGGTCGGCGGATTGTCGCCGGTCGGCGTGTTCGTGGGATTCGGCCTGTTCTATGCGGCGACCGGCGCGTTCTACCGTCTGCCGATACCGGTGCAGCCGATGAAGGCGGTGTCGGCCATCGTCATCACGTCGCATCTGGCGCCCGGCGCGGTGGCGGCGACGGGCGTGATCCTGGGCATCGTCTTGCTCACGCTCGCCTTCACCGGGCTGATCGAGCGCCTGTCGAAAGCCATCCCGCAATCGGTCGTCGCCGGACTGCAGCTTGGCCTCGGCGTGACCCTGGCGCTGCTCGGCTTCAAGCTGATGCTGCAGATCCCCTGGCTCGGGCTCGGCGTTCTTGCCCTCGTCTGCGCCTTGATGCTGATCCCGCGCTGCCCGGCGACGCTCATCGCGCTCTTCGTGGCGGTCGGCGCCGGGCAGGTCTTCGGCCTCACCGCGGTGCCAGTACCCACGGCATTGCACCTCACGCTGCCGGGCCTCGCCCTGCCGTCATGGGATGATGCCGCCGCCGCGCTTCGGCAAGCGGTTCTGCCGCAGCTCGCGCTGACGATCACCAACGCGATCATCGTCACGGCGGCGCTGGCCCGGTCGCTGTTTCCGGAGGCGCCCGGCCGGGCCACCGAGCGGCGGCTGACCATTACCTCTGGCCTCGCGAACCTGCTGCTTGCGCCCTTCGGCGCACTGCCCATGTGCCACGGCGCGGGCGGCCTCATCGCGCATCATCGCTTCGGCGCGCGGACCGGCGCGGCGCCGTTGATCCTGGGCGTGCTTTGCCTCGGACTGGGCCTGTTCTTCTCGGCGATGGCGTTGGACCTGATGCGGATGATACCGATGGCGGCGGTCGGCGCTTTCCTTTCCGTCGCCGGCGCGGATCTGGCGATATCGCGGCGCGTGTTCGATGCGCGCCCGTCCTGTTGGCCGGTCATCGGCGGGGCCGCGCTCGCCACCGTCATGGTCAACCCGGCCGATCGGGCTGCTCGTCGGCTTCCTGGCGGAAATGTTGCGGGCGCGCATCGTCGCCCACCTCGCCCGCCGCGGCTAATCGGTGCCGTAAAGCGCAATCAGCACCTCGCGGCCGCGCAGCATGGCGTCGAGCGAGCCGAACGCACACATGTAGTGGCCGGCAAAGCCGGTCGCTTCGATGCGCCGGAAGGTGTCGGTGAAGTCGATGATGCCGTCGCCGGGAAACATGTGCAGCTCGTATTCGCCGTTGTTGTCGGCAAGGCGGACTTCCTTCAGGCGGTCGGCCGGCATGCCCGCGAGAAAGCCGGCGATGCCTTCGGGCACCAAGGTCGCGTGGTTGACGGTGAAGGACCAGGCGAGCGCCGGCGACCGGATCGACATCGAAATAATAGCGGCATTCCGCGACCGTATGCGCGAGATAGTGCACCTCCGCCAGATCAGGCTCGCGGTTCAGATTCTCCAGCAGCAGCTGCACGCCGCGTTCAGCCGCGTAGGCGGTCGCGCGCTCGAGGCGGCGCAGGCCGGCTTCCATGCGCATTTCCTTGTCGCTGGTGAAATGATAGCCGGCATGCACCTCGACCCATTCCGCATCCAGGCGCTGCGCCGCGTCGATATAGCCCTGGAGATAGGCGTCGGCCGCGTCGCGCAGGAACGGCGATACCTCGGCGACGTTGACCGCGGAAAGCGTGTGCAGGCCGAGATGGATGCCGCGGCGCTTGCAGGCTTCACGGATCGGCCCGCATCGCGCCTCGTCGAAGCTTTCGAGCGCGTTCGGCTCGATGTCGATCTGGCAATCGACGGTGCGCACGCCGTTGTCGGCGGCCCAGTCCACGGCGTGCTCGACCGAGAGCTTGCGGCCCACGTCGATGCCGATACGGTCCCGGATCGTCAGCCCGCTTTTCCCCTGGTGCGGCGCCACCGCTATGCCCCTCCCCGGGCGGTAAAACTCCCTATGGAGCCGGTTTTCCGGTTCCTGTACCCTAGGCCCCTTCGGATTCCGCAATTGAACGGTGCCAGATGCCAATTGTCGAGCGCGATCCGTGGCGCATGCAGTATTTCGAGCATGTCGCCTGCCCGGGCGAGCTTTTTATCCCGACCGAAGACGGTGACTCCTACAGGCTCTTCCCCGAGTACCGGTGGATCTACAACAAGATGATGATCGCCGATTCGCAGGGCCTTGCGAACGGCCCGCACGGGCTTGAGCCGGAGTCCTTCCCGGTCTTCAGCAAGCCGATCTACAACATGCGCGGCATGGGGGCTGGCAGCCGCGTCCTCAGGACCGAGAAGGAATATCAATACAACCAGCGTCCCGGCCACATGTGGATGTCGCTGCTGGACGGCGAGCATGTCAGCAGCGACGTCGCCGTCGTGAAGGGCGAGGCGAAGTGGTGGCGTCACGTCGTCGGCAAGGCGATCGGCGACGGCATGTTCGATTACTGGACCGTGCTCGGCGCTGCGCGGCCCGAGATCGAGGACTATTGCGGCGCCTGGCTGCGCCGCCACATGGCGGGCTATACCGGCATGGTCAATTTCGAGACGATCGATGCGCGCATCATCGAAGCGCATCTGCGGTTTTCCGACCAGTGGCCGGACCTGTACGGCAAGGGCTGGTTGGAGGCGCTGGTCGGCCTTTATGCGAAGGGCGAATGGTCCTTCGCCGACGAGGACCGGCGCGACGGCTACAGCGTCGTGCTGTTCGGCGCCCATAACATCCAGTACCGCCATCCCCCGCGCGATCTGGTGGAGGAGCTGCTGCAGACGCCGGGCGTCTCGAGCATCCAGGTGACCTTCCACGAGGACAAGCCGCCGAGGGCGCATTCGATGCCGCCGGGCGGGTTCCGCCTCGCCATCGTCAACTGCTGGGATCTCGACATCGGGATCCGGCTGCGCGCGCGGCTGGCGCTGAGCTACTGGTCGACGCAGCAGCTCGTGCAGCAGCGCAAGCGCCGGCCGGGCGCCGCGGCGGCCCGCTGAATGGACTCGCAACCCGGCAGCGGCGAAAACGGCGGCATCTCCCTGGAGGGCATACGCGAGATCGAGAACACCTGGATCCCGATGTCCGACGGCTGCCGGATCGCCGCCAGGATCTGGCTGCCGGCGACGGCGGAGGCGGAGCCCGTCCCCGCGATCCTCGAATACATCCCCTACCGCAAGCGCGACTTCATGCGCTCCCGCGACGAGCCGATCCACCGTTACTTCGCGGCGAAGGGCTTCGCCAGCCTCAGGGTCGATATCCGCGGATCGGGCGACTCCGATGGCGTGCTGCACGACGAGTATTCGCAGCAGGAGCTCGACGACGCGCTCGAAACCATCGCCTGGATCGCCGCGCAGCCCTGGTGCAGCGGCAAGGTCGGGATGATGGGGATCTCCTGGGGCGGCTTCAACGCGCTCCAGGTCGCGGCGCTGCGGCCGCCCGCGCTCAAGGCGATCATCACGCTCTGCTCCACCGACGACCGCTATGCCGACGACGCGCATTACATGGGCGGCTGCCTGCTCAACGAGAACATGCAGTGGGGCTCGATCCTGACGCTCTACAGCGCCTATCCGCCGGACCCGGAAATCGTCGGCGAGCGCTGGCGCGAGATGTGGCGTCAGCGGCTGGACGCGCTCGAGCCCTTCCCGGTCGTCTGGATGAGCCATCCCTGGCGCGACGACTATTGGCGGCACGGCTCGGTCTGCGAGCATTACGGCCGCATCGATTGCGCGGTCTATGCGATCGGCGGATGGGCGGACGCCTATACCAATACGGTGCCGCGGCTGCTGGCCAATCTCGATTGTCCGAAGAAGGGCCTGGTCGGCCCCTGGGCGCATGTCTTTCCGCACGACGCCACGCCCGGCCCGTCGATCGGCTTCCTGCAGGAGGCCGTCCGCTGGTGGTCGCACTGGCTGAAGGATGTCGAGACGGGAATCATGGACGAGCCGGCCTATCGCGTCTGGATGCAGGAAAGCGTGCCGCCGCAGCCGACCTACCTGGAGCGTCCGGGGCGCTGGGTCGCGGAGGACAGCTGGCCGTCGCCCCGCATCCGCACCATGCGGCGCTATCTCAATCCCGGGCATCTGTCGACGCGGCCGGCCAACGAGACGGAGATATCCTTTTCCTCGCCGCAGACCACCGGCTTGCGGGCCGGGGAGTGGTGCGCCTTCGGAACCGAAGGGGAGATGCCGCGCGATCAGCGGCCGGACGACGGCGGCTCCGTGGTGTTCGACAGTGATCCGCTGCCCGGCGACGTGGAGATCCTGGGCGCGCCCTCCGTGACCCTGGACATCAAGTCCGACAAGCCGGTGGCGTTCGTCGCGGTGCGTCTCAGCGACGTCGCCGCCGACGGCGCGGCGACCCGGGTCTGCTACGGGCTGCTGAACCTGACCCATCGCAGGGGCCATGGCAGCCCGACACCGCTCCGGCCCGGACGCTGGTACCGGGTGCGCGTACAGCTCAACGACATCGCGCATGCCTTTCCGGAAGGGAACAGGATCCGCGTTTCGCTCTCGTCGAGCTATTGGCCGATCGCCTGGCCATCGCCGGAAGCGCCGATCCTGACCGTCCGCACCGGCACGAGCGCGCTCGTTCTTCCTGTCCGGCCGCCGTCGGACGATGACGACGATCTGCGGCCGTTCGAAGCGCCCGAGGCGGCGCCCGCCAGCGAGCACACGAAGCTGCGGCGCCTGCCGCTGAAGCGGACGATCGAGATCGATCTGGCGGCCAACGAGGTGGTCTACAATTTGAGCAGCGACGGCGGCGAGCTCGGCGGTGCATCGCTCGCCCGGATCGAGGAGATCAACCTCGACCTCGGCTACACGATCAGCAAGCGCTTCCGGATCGCGGAAACCGATCCGCTGTCGGCGCAGGTAGAACTGGCGCAGCGCATGGTCATGCGGCGCGGCGACTGGTCGGTACGGGTCGAGTCACGGACCAAGCTGACGGCGACCGGCACCTTGTTCCAGTTCTCGGGCGACGTCGAGGCCTTCGAAGGCGACAAGCCGTTCGAACATCGCGTCTGGACCCTCTCGGTGCCGCGCCGTCTCGTCTAGCTGGCCGTTTTGTGCGCGCCGTCCTTGCCGACGCGGGCGATCGCGGCCTCCAGGATCATGCGCAGCAGGTCGCGATAGTCGATGCCCGCGAAGCCGGCCATGAAGGCGAGCTTGCCGTCATTCGCCCAGGCGGGGTTGGGGTTGACTTCCATCAGCTTCACGCTGCCGTCGGCGGCGCGCCGGAAATCGAACCGGCCATAATCGCGAATCGACAGGCGGCGGAACAGCTTCTTCGCGGCGGCGACCATCGCGGCCTGGACCGGCGGCTCGATCGCCGCCTGCTTGAACTTGATGTCGGTCCAGTAAGGCGAATCCGGAATCGCTTTCGATTCGTAGGAGAGGATCGGGTTGAGGCCCTTCGGCAGCCGGCTGAAATCGACTTCCAGCGGCGGCAGCGCGGTGAGCGCGCCGTCCGGGTTACCGATCAGGCCGACGCCGTATTCCGGGCCGGGGAGATATTCCTGGATCAGCGCGTCCTGCCGCGGCAGGGTCCGCCGAAGCCATGTCAGATAGGCGCGGGCTTCGTCCGCATTGCGAACCACCGCGTCCTTGGTGATGCCGACGCTGCCGTCCGCGGTATTCGGTTTGATCAGGGCCGGGTAGATGTCCGGCAGGTCGTCGAGCGGCGCATCCCAATCGACGAAGGCCTCGGCCGGAACGGCGACGCCGAGCGATTGCGCGACGAGGCGGACGATGGCCTTGTCGTAGCAGATCACCATCGCCGCCGGCGGTGCGCCGGTATAGGGAATGCCCAGGACCTCGAGATGCGCCGGGATGTGCAGCTCATGCGCCGGGACGTTCTTGAAGCCGGTGTCGCAGAAATTCACCACCAGGTCCGGCGGGTCGGCGTCGAGCTGGTCCATGAAGGACGCGTGGTCCGACACGAAGGTGAAGTCGTAGCCGGGCAGGCTCGCAAAGGCTTGCTTCATCGCCTCATGCGTGACCAAGTCTTCCGGATTGTATTGCGCGCCGCGCTTGGTCGGGTCCGGCAGGCCGTGGTCGCCGGTGAGCACCATAATTCTGCGAAATGTCTTCATGCGGCCTCCTGAGGCGCCGATTCGCGGCTTCGGCGCCCCTTGTTCCGGCGGGCCGATGCGCGATATCCGGGCGCTTTGGGAACAAATGGCCAATCCCAGGCGTCAATGCAATGGCGAGACAGGGGACATTTCGCCTCCGTTCGGATTCGAAACCCAGGAGGAACGACCATGTTGCGGATTACGACCTGCGCGAAGCTGCTGGCGGCTTCGCTCGTCCTTCTTGTTGCGCAGCCCGCCTACGCGGAAAGCGCCGCAAAGGAGATCACCGGCTACTACAAGCTCACGGTGAATTTCACGAAGAACGCGAAAAAGTGCGGATTCGAGAGCCTCGAGCCGTTCGAGCGCACGCTGCGCAAGGATCTGGACGCGATCGGCGTGCGCAAGACCGACGGCAGCATCATCGAGGTTGATCTGGAAATCGGCGCCATCAACTACGGCGTCCTGAATACCCAGTGTGCAATCGACGTGAGCCTGGATTTCCGGACGACGCTGCGGGCCGAAAACATCGTCACCGACAATCCGGCGGTGCGTCGCGCGGTCGATCGCCTGGGTGCCTTTCCGGTCAGCCTCTACCAGGTTGGCGCCTTCGCGGTGGAAACCACCATCTACACCGTCGCCGACGGGCGAAACGTGACAAAGGCGGAAGCGCGGGTGCTCGACTTCATCCACCACCTCGTCCAGCGCTTCGACAAGCAGCGCAAGAGCTAGCCGGCGGTCAGCGCAAGACGCGATAGAGCCGGTATCCGTCCGCGCGTTCCGGTGCGATCGGCACCGGGGCGAGCCAGTCGGGCGTCTTGCCGTCGAGCAGGCGCGTATAGAGATTGTTCTTGCCGGTTTGCCTGGTGAAGAAGAGCCTTTCCGCGCTCGACGGGCAGATCAGCAGCAGATCGATGCCGCGCCGCTTGATGATCGCCCGACTCTCGGCTTCCTCTGGCGCCGCAAAGAGACGGTAGCTGTCCATGATCCCAGCGCCATTCCGGTGGTAGGGCGTGCCGACGACCGAATGTCGGGTGCGGTAGAGGATTTCCGGGCCGCGATCGATCAGGCCCGCAATCACCAGCGGTTTCGCTCCGAGCGCGGCCGGGTCGTTCAGGGTTGGCGATATCTGCGACAATCGGCATTTCGGCGCGGCCGCGCGGGGCGAGGCCGCCGCCGAGACCGTCAGCATCACGGTGCCGACGATGACACCGCCGTAAATAAGGAGAAAAGCCGCGATGCAGGTCGCGAGCGGCCGAAGCAGCCGGCTCAGTCCGCGCTCGCTCCAAGTCACAAGCCGGGCGGTTATTGCCGCCAGCACGGGCACGCTCGCGATCTCGGCAAAAGGCGCGACGCGGATGAGTTCCAGCGCGAAGAGGAAATAGACGGCGAGCAGGACCGTGAATAACGTCCAGGGGAGCGATTCCGGATTGTTTCTCCGGCGCCAGACGTCGATTGCGGAATAAAGCAGGCAGGGCACCACGGCGCCGATAAAGAACAGGAACTTGCCGGCATGCCTCCAATCGCGCGGCATGAGCGAGCCGTTCTCGGAGACGTGCGCGTCCCAGATCTGCATTATCCGCGGGTCGACGGCCGCGAGCGGACCGCCCGCAAGCTGCGGAAAGAGCGCGATGAGAACAAGGATGCCGATGCTGCCGACGGCGCCCAACAGGGCCGCGCGCCGCATCGGCGTCTTCGCCCAGCGGTGCCGGCGCTCCACCGCCCAGGCGGCGCCCCATACGGCGCAGGTGAGAAGCGCGATGACCGCGAAGGGAAGCGATACGCGGTCGAGCTCGACCGTGAGGATCGCCGCCGGCGGATGCTCCGCGACGAGCGCGAGCAGCATCGTCGCGAGAAAAGCCGCGGCCGCGGTGAGCTGTCGCCGCGCCTTGACCTCGGGGAAGCGGATCCAGGCGACGGCGGCGGTTGCCTGGCAGAGGGCGACCAGCAGGGTCATTTCGACGCTGACCCAGATCGCCATGCCGTAGGCGGCGCCGGCTGCCAGCGCGTCCCGGGCCGTCGGGCGCGGACCAAGGAGGCGCACCGTTCCGCCGATGGCGAGGATGAACAGCAGGAACAGGAGGCTATGGTGGTCGGCACGGCCGGCGGCGGTATAGCCCAGCACGCCCGGCTGCATGAGCACGAGCAATGCGGCGAGGAACCAGCGGTCCTTGCCGAGCAATGGCAGGGTAGCCCAGGCCATGGCGAAGCAGATCAGCAGGCCGAGAATCGGCGAGATCAGGGCGCCCGAGGCGAATAACGCGTCCTTGGCACTCATAAAGGGCGAGAGCGCATACGCGCCGCCGAGGATCAGCAGGTCCATCGGCCGGGTCCAATGCATCGTGCTGCCGTAGGGCGCGTTGCTTCGTTCCATGACACTGTCGTACCATCCGAAGCCGTCGCGAAGCTCTGCCACACGGACGAGGTGCATGTACTCGTCGGGACCGGTCAGCTGACCCTCGAAAACGCGGGAGGCAACCGAGACCGCCAGTGCGCCATGCAGCACCGCCCACAGACCGAATGATGATCAGCCAGGGTATGAGGATTTTGCGCTTTTCGGATCCGGTCATGTGCGGTTTGCTGGGAAGATGCTGTCGGCGACGGTGCGATTCATACGTTTACAATGGTTACCAAAAGGTTGCGCCTGCCGCGCAGCATCATGACAAAGGAGCCCCGGGATATGCCCAAGATTGCCGCCGAGAAGTTGGAAAAGATCGCCGCCAGGCTGCTGAAAGGCGCCGGCGCCAGCGCCGAAGAAGCCGCCATCATCGCCAAGCACAGCATCGGGGCGAACCTGGCCGGCCATGATTCGCACGGCATCATCCAGATCCCGGTCTACATCGACCGGGTGAAGAAGGGGCACATCGTTCCCGGCGCCAAGTTCGAGATCGTGCGCGAGACGCCGTGCACCACGGTCATCAACGGCAACTGGGGCTTCGGCTACGTGGTCTCGGAGCGCGCAATGAAGCTCACCATCGAAAAGGCGCTCAAGAGCGGCGTCGCCGCGACCACCGTCCACTACCAGAGCCACGTCGGCCGTGTCGCCGACTACCCGATCATGGCGTCGAAGGAAGGCCTGATCGGCATGATGACCGCCAATTCCGGCCGCTCTCCCAAGACCGTGGCGCCGTTCGGCGGACGCGTGCCGCGGCTCGGCACCAACCCGATCAGCATCGCCATGCCGTCCAACCTGGAGGGGCCGTTCTTCATCGACATGGCGACCTCCGCGGCGGCGGCCGGCAAGCTCAAGGTCGCCCAGACCCGCGGCAAGCCGATCCCCGAAGGCTGGGTGCTCGACAAGAACGGCAACGCCACGACCGACCCGAACGCGCTCAAGCAGGGCGGGGTGATCCTGCCGCTCGGCGGCCCGGAAGGACACAAGGGCTACGGCCTGTCGGCGATGATCGAGATCTTTTCCGGCATCCTGCCCGGCCTCGGCTTCGGCGTCGAGCCGACCGGCAAGCACAACGACGGCGTCTTCATGGCGGCCTTCAAGGTCGACGCCTTCCGCGACCTCAAGACCTTCAAGCAGGAGGTCACCGACTTCGCGAAATATCTCAAGGAAACGCCGAAGGCCGCCGGCGTCGACGAGATCTATTATCCCGGCGAGATCGAGCACCAGCGCACCCAGGCGAACCTCAAGTCGGGCATCGACGTCGAGGACAAGACCTGGGCGGAGCTCAAGGCGCTGGCGGAAGAATATGGCGTGACCAAAGAGCTCGGGATGTGAGACATATCGGGACGGTGCCGTTGGCGCCGTCCCGTTCCCCCGCGCGAGGTGCGTCCATGGCTGCGAAGGAAAGCCCCTATGTCTTCCGGGCGAGCAAGGCGTCGCTGACCCAGGCGAGCCCCACGCTCAAGGTCAAGGAAGCGCACATGCTGGACGGCATGGCTTTGCGCTACCAGGAACGCAGCCCGGGCGGGCCCACGGACGGCCCATGGTGCGAGACCGGGCACAGCGCCTACATCCTGTCCGGCCGGCTCCGCTACGAGTTCCCCGACCATTCCGTCGAGGTCGGCCCCGGCGACATGGTGCACATCCCGGCCGGACATGCGCACCGCCACCGCCCGAGCGTCGTCGGCGACGAGCCGGTGCGCTACTTCATCACCGAGTTCGAGTAGCCCTCTAGACGTCCAGCCGGAAGGCCTTGCCGTCGCGCACGACGCGGCCGGCGGTCGGTCCGGCGAAATGCGTGCCGATCACCAGCACGGGCTTGCCGGCGCAACGGTCGAGCACGGTGCGGCGCGTGGCACGCGCCTGGTCAGGATCGCTGTCGGCGGCGCTGGCCCACTCGGGGCGGGCCATCTGGCAGGGGTGGTGCATGAAGTCGCCGGTGATCAGCGCTTCTTCGCCCTTCGACGAGATGCGGATGCTGACATGGCCAGGCGTGTGGCCCGGCGTCGGCTCCAGGCGGATCTCGGGGCAGATCACCTGATCGGACGCGACGAGGTCGACCAGCCCGGCATCGAACACCGGCTTCACCGAGTCGCTGAACGGGTCGTCGCCGCGCGCGTTCGCCGCGCCGCGCGTGCTCCAGTGGTCGAATTCCTTCTGTCCCATCAGGTAGCGGGCCTGCGGGAAGGTCGGCACCCATTTGCCGTCGACCAGCATCGTGTTCCAGCCGACGTGGTCGACGTGCAGATGGGTGCAGAGGACGGTGTCGATCGACTCGCGCGGATAGCCGGCGGCCGCGATGTCCCGCAGGAACGGCCCGGTCCGCATGTGCCAGCCCGGGATGGCGCGCTGCTTGTCGTTGCCGAGGCAGGTGTCGACCATGATCCGGCGGTCGGGCGTCTCGACGATCAGCGCGTGGATGCTCATGATCAGCCGGCCGTCCGCGTCCATGAAATGCGGGTGCAGCCAGTCGATGCCGAGCACGGCGTCGCGCGTCGCGTCCGGCAGAATGAAGCGCGAGCCGCCGGTGACTTCCAGCTCGACGACCTTGGTGATCGTAACGTCCCCGATCTGCCAGCGCATGGGGTGTCTCCAATGCTTTTCAGAGCGCGAAATAACACCCTCCCCCCTTGCGGGGGAGGGTCGGGGTGGGGGGTATGCGATACTTCCGGGCAAGCGCGTCGATAGCGAAGAAGGCACCCCCACCTAATTCCTCCCCCATCAAGGGGGAGGACTTTTTGCGGTGCGCTTGCTCGTGTGACATTTGAATCTGTCTACGCCCGATAGGGAAAGCTCCGCGGGCCCAGCAGGCCCGGCAGCAGCGGCTGCGTCCACTCGATCCAGCGGCAGAGCCTGGGCCGGGTCTCGCGCGGGTCGATCAGCTCGTGCATCGCGAGCGATTCGGCGCGCGCCGCGGGCGACTGGCGCCGCGCCAGCATCTCTTCCAGCTCGCGGCGGCGGGCGTCCGGGTCGGGTGCGGCCTCGATCTCGCGGCGGAAGGCGACGGCGACGCCGCCCTCGACCGGCAGCGCGCCGATCTCCGCCGACGGCCAGGCGAGCACATAGGCGTCCGGTCCGTAATGCGCGGCCGCGGCGACGCCGAAGGACTTGCGCACGATGACCGACGCCCAGGGCACCGAGCAGTCGGCCGTGGCGAGCACCGCCGACGTCCCGAAGCGGATCGTGCCGAGCCGCTCGGACTCCGAGCCGATCATGAAACCCGGCTCGTCGACGAAGGCGACGATCGGCAGGTGGAAGGTCTCGCATTTCTCGACGAAGCGGCGGACCTTGAGCGCGCCGTTCGCCGACATGGCGCCGGCGTAGTAGCGGCAGTCGTTGCCGATGACGCCGACCGGCTGGCCGTTGAGCCGCGCGAAGCCGGTGATCTGGCCCCGGCCGTAGGCGCGCGTCATCTCGAAGAAGCTGTCCTGGTCGACGACATGGGCGATCAGCTTCCGCATGTCGAAGATCTTGCGCCGGTCGCGCGGCACGATGTCGAGAAGCGCCGCGTCGGCGCGTGCCGGGTCGTCGCCGGTATCGACCACCGGCGGCAGCTCCCAGACATTCTGCGGCAGGTAGCCGAGGAAGCGGCGCATCTGGGCGAAGGCATCCGCGTCATCCTCGGCGAGGTTGTCGGCGACGCCGTTCCGGGTGTGGATCTCGGGCCCGCCCAGCTCTTCCTTGGTGACCTTCTCGCGGAGCGCGCGCTCGACAACCGCAGGGCCGGCGATCAGCACCTGCGCGGTCTTCTTCGACATGACGGAAAAATGCGAGGCGACGAAGCGCGACGCGGGCAGCCCGGCGACGGGACCAAGCGCCGCGGTGACGACGGGCACGGTGCTGAGCGCGCGGGCGACGGAGCGGAAACGCGGCGCGGCGAAGACTGGATTGCCGACGGTCTTCGAGCCGGGCCCCGTCACGCTGCCGCCCGCGCCTTCGTGCAGGCGGATCAGCGGCACGCGGTAGCGGCAGGCGAGCTCCTCGGTGTAGACGCTCTTGCGCAGCCCCGCCTCGTTCGGCGAGCCGCCGCGCAGCGTGAAATCCTCGCCGCCGATGATGCAGCGCCGTCCCTCGATCGTGCCGAAGCCGAGGACGAAATTCGCCGGCGCGAAGGAGACGAGGTTGCCGCTCTCATCGCGCTCGGCCGCGCCGGCGCCTTCGCCGATCTCGTCGAAGCTTCCCTCGTCCAGCAGCCCGTCGATCCGTTCGCGAATGGTCTGCCGCCCTTGCGCATGCTGGCGCGCCACGCCCTCCGCGCCGCCCAGCTCCTTGGCCAGCGCGCGCTTGCGCTTGATCTCCTCGATTTCCTTATCCCAGGTCATGCCATGCCTCACACCTCGCTCGCCCGAACCGGCATCGCGCCGTGCCGTGCGATGGACTCGCGGACAAGTCCGCGAGTGACGGTAAGCGTTAGCTTCAAACCAAAGACGTATCCGGACTCTGATACGGCAATCCATGCCACGGGTTGTCCGTGCGCATTTCGGTCGTGGGTTGGTTGGCGCTCATTGTCAAAACCGCTCATCGAACCTTCCTCACCGCAGGCCGAGGCCGCGGGCGATGATGCCGCGGAGGATTTCCGTGGTGCCGCCCTGGATGGTGAGCTTCGGCGCGATCAACGTGGCGTAGCGCAGCAGCTCCTCGAAGTCGGCGCGGTTGCCCGGGTCGTCCTCGGCGAAGGCGGCCAGTTCGCGCACCTTGGCCGGCAGCTTCTGCTCCCACTGCGTGCCCAGGTCCTTGACCATCGAGCCCTGCAGCACCGGCTCCTTGCCGGCGGCGAGCATGCCGTTGACCGAGATCGACATGCGCCGCAGCGTGTGCAGCTGCGCGACCAGGCGGCCGACACCCTCGGCGCCGCGCACGTCCGGCTTGTCGCCGAGCAGACGCACCAGCTCGGGCAGGATGTAGATCGTCTCGAGGAAGCGCTCCGGGCCGCTGCGCTCATAGGCAAGCTCGCTGGTCGCCTGCTTCCAGGCGCCGTCGATCTCGCCCAGCACCGTGTTCTCGGCCAGGATCGCGTCCTCGAAGATCACCTCGTTGAACTCGTGCCGGCCGGTCAGGTGCAGCAGCGGCCGGACGGTGATGCCGGGCGTCTTGAGGTCGACCAGGAACTGGGTCAGGCCGTGCCGGCGGTTCTCCTTGGTCGAGGGTGAGGTGCGGAACAGGCCGATCATGTAATGGGTGCGGTGCGCGTTGCTGGTCCAGACCTTGCGCCCGTTGATGCGCCAGCCGCCGTCGACCTTCTCCGCCCGCGTCTTGGCCGCGAACAGGTCCGACCCGGAATCGGGCTCGCTCATGCCGATGCAGAAATAGCATTCGCCCTTGACGATGCGGGGCAGGATGTCCTGCTTGACCTCCTCGGGCGCGTATTTCAGCAGCACCGGGCCGCTCTGCCGGTCGGCGGTGAAATGCGCGCGCGTCGGCGCGCCCCAGACGCGGAACTCCTCGGTGATGACGTAGCGCTCCAGGAAGCTGCGCTCCTGGCCGCCGTATTTCTTGGGCCAGGTCATGCCGATCCAGCCGCGCCGGCCCACCTTCTTGCTGAACTCGATGTTGAAGGCGCTGTCGAGATGCGTGCTGTTCGGATCGAAGGTCCCGGCGTCCATTTCCTCGCGCAGGAAGGCGCGCACTTCCTTGCGCAGCGCTTCGCACTCGGGCGGCAGGCGGATCGGGTCGAATTCGATCGGGCTCGACATGGCGGCGCGGCAGCTCCTCGTGTTCGATCGTTCGTTCGCGTGCGGTCGTATCGGCGGCCCGCTTGCAGCAGGCCGCGCCGACACTGTAATTGTATTGCCGTGACCTGTCGAACGCGGCGCGCATCCGGTGCATGCCTTCCGGCTCGTCACTTCTGCCGGGAATTCAAGGGACTGAGAGAATCATGAGCGACAGTACACGATCATCGTCGATACCACCAACCGGATCTTTCAGGACCTCGGCGACCCGCAGACGGTGAACAACGCGAAGGACGATGCCTGGAAGGCGCCGCTGTGGTCGGCGCTCGAGGAATCGGGGCTGACGCTGACCTGGGTGCCCGACACGCTGGGCGGCGCCGGGGCGGAGATCTCGGACGGCTTCGACGTGCTGCGCGCGGCGGGTAACCATGCGGTCGCGGTGCCGCTTGCGGAGACGATGCTGGCGGGATGGCTGCTCGCCCAGGCCGGCATTGCCTCGCCGTCGGGGCCGATGACGGTGGCGCCGGTGCGCGGCATCGCCGGGATCACGCTCGGCAAGGACGGCAAGCTCTCTGGAACGGCGGCGCAGGTGCCCTTCGCCCGCGACGCGGCGCATCTCGCGGTCATCGCCCGGCGCGGCGACGACATCGTCGTCGCGCTGGTCGCGCGCGGCGCCTGCACGATCAAGGAAGGCCGCTCGCTGGCCGACGAGCCGAAGGACACGGTGACCTTCGACGGTGCTGCGCCGATCGAGGTCGCGGACGCGCCCGACGGCCTCGACGAGGACACGCTCTGCCAGATGGGCGCGGCGGTGCGCTCCTGCCAGATGGCGGGCGCGCTCGAGACCATGCTTACGGTGTCGGTCGAGTACGCCAAGGATCGCGTCGCCTTCGAGCGGCCGATCGCGAAGTTCCAGTCGGTGCAGCATCTGCTGGCGCGCTTGGGCGGTGAGGTGTCGGCGGCGGTCGCGGTCTCGGGCTCGGCGGCGGACGCGATCCAGCGCGCCAACGGCTTCGGCGAGCATGTCTTCGTCGAGGTGGCGTCGGCGAAGATCCGGGTCGGCGAAGCGGCCGGCGAGGGGGCGGCGATCGCCCACCAGGTGCACGGCGCGATCGGCTTTACCATCGAGCATATCCTGCACCGCTTCTCGCGCCGGCTCTGGTCCTGGCGTGACGATTTCGGCAGCGAGTCCGAGTGGGCGGTCCGCCTCGGCTCGCTGATCGCGGCGAAGGGCGCCGACGAGCTCTGGCCGACGCTGACCGCGGGGTAGGACCGAGCCCGATCCATCCTTCGACAAGCTGAGGATGAGGAAAGGATAATTGCACCAAATAGTTGAGCCTCATGCTGAACTTGTCGAAGCATGAGTGCGCTCCTTCGCGGATTTGCCATCTCCGTCTTGCCCCCAAGGCTTTCAGGACCGATACTTCGCGGCTGCGAGATGGACAGCCACGAGGAGCGCGCACGATGGAAGTGACCAAGGCACTGGCGGCATGGGCGGCGGAGACGCCGGAGATCACCTCCGAGGTCGCGCTGACGCGAGCGCGGCATGCGATGCATGACATCGTCGCCTGCATGGTCGCGGGCGCCGGGCGACGAGGGATCGGCCGTGGTCCGCGCGACGATCGCGCCCTATGGCGCCGGCCCGGCCACGGTCTTCGGCTCGACCGCGAAGGCGGCGGCGCCCTGGGCCGCGCTCGCCAACGGCATGGCGGCGCATGCCCTCGACTTCGACGACAATTACCTGCCGGGCTTCACGCACGCGACCGCGGTGCTAGGCCCGGCGCTGTTCGCACTTGGCGAGGAGATCGGCGCCAGCGGCCGGCAGATCCTGGACGCCTATATCGTCGGCCTGGAGATGCATGGCGCGGTCGGGCGCGGCGTCAACCGCGACCACTACGACATGGGCTGGCACGGCACCTCGACGGTCGGCTGCATCGGCACGGCGGCGGCCTGCGGGCGGCTGCTCGGGCTCGACGCCAAGCGGATGACGAATGCGATGAGCCTCGGCGTCAGCATGGCGTCCGGCGCGAAGGTGCAGTTCGGTACGATGGGCAAGCCCTTCCATGCCGGCATGGGCGCGATGAACGCGGTGCTGGCGGCGCAGCTCGCCGCGCAGGGATTCGAGGCGCGCGACGTCGCGCTCGAAGGCAAGCTCGGCTTCAAGGATCTGTACGGCGGGCCGAATGCGCGCGGCTGGGACGACGTGGTACCGAAGGTCGGCGACCCGCTCGAGATCGTGGCCTTCGGCCTCGCGCCGAAGCTCTATCCCTGCTGCGGCTCGACCCACCGCGTCCTCGACGAGGTGCTGGCGCAGCGTGCGGCGCACGGCTTCACCGCCGACGAGGTCGAGCATGTCCACACGCTGGTCGGCCACGGCAACAAGGTCAACCTGATGTATGACGACCCGCAGCAGGAGATGGAAGCGCGCTTCTCCATGAACTACTGCATCGCCGTCGCCCTGCTGAACGGGCGCGTGTCGCTGTCGGACTTCACGCCGGATGCGGTGCATCGGCCCGAGGTGCGCGCCCTGCTGCCGCGCGTCTCGATGGAAGCCTATCCGAAGGATGCCGAGGGGCCGGACCCGACCAAGCGCTTGCCGCACAAGGTGACGACCAAGCTGAAGGACGGCCGCGTCATCGAGACCGAGCGCGTCTGGGCAAGGGGCACCATCCACGATCCCTTCACCGACGCCGACCTGGAAGCCAAGTTCCGCGACTGCTGCGAAGGCTTCCTCGACGCCGGCGAGCTGGATGCCGTGCAATCCATGCTTACCGATTTCCGCGGCATCGGCTCGATCCGCGACCTGACGAAGCATCTCGTCTTCGAGGCGGCAGCGGACCGGGGCGAGCGCTTCGCCGAGCGCCACACGCTGGCGGCCGAGTAGGATGACGCGCGACGCCGCCATCGGAGCCGCGCTGTCCTATTTCGACGGCGGCGGGTTCGAGCGTGACCTGGCGCGCCGGGTGGCGATCCGGTCGGAGAGCCAGAACCCGGAGGCCGGTGCAGAGATCGACCGCTATCTCGAGGAAGAAATCCGCCCGACGCTGTCGAGCCTCGGCTTCGCGTGCCGCATCAAGGAGAACCCGTTCAAGGGCGGCTGGCCGATGCTGGTCGCCGAGCGCATCGAGGGCGCAGGACGGCCGACCGTGCTCAGCTACGGCCACGGCGACGTCATCCTCGGCCGGCCGGAGGAATGGCGGGACGGCCTCGACCCCTGGACCGTGACGCGCGAGGGCGACCGTCTCTATGGCCGCGGCACGGCCGACAACAAGGGCCAGCATTCGATCAACATCGGCGCGCTCGATGCGGTGCTGAAGACGCGCGGCAAGCTCGGCTTCAACTGCCGTTACCTGATCGAGATGGGCGAGGAGACCGGCTCGCCCGGCCTGCGCGAGTTCTGCCAGCAGAACCACGCGCTGCTCGACGCCGACGTGCTCATCGCGTCCGACGGGCCGCGCTCCAGCGTCGACCGGCCGACGCTTTTCCTCGGCGCGCGCGGCGCCTTCAACTTCCACATGGACATCGAGCTGCGCGCGGGTGGCCAGCATTCCGGCAACTGGGGCGGCCTGCTCGCCAATCCCGGTATCATTCTCGCGCATGCCATCGCCTCGATCACGACGGCGCGGGGCAAGATCCTGATTCCCGAGCTGCTGCCGCCGGGCATTCCGGATTCGGTCCGCCAGGCGCTGGCCGATATCGATCATGACGGTGGGGAGGGCGCGCCGCCGATCGACGAGGACTGGGGCGAGCCGGGCCTCACCATCGCCGAGAAAGTGCATGCCTGGAACAGCTTCGAGGTGCTGGCCTTCAGGACCGGCAACCCGGACAACCCGGTCAACGCCATCCCGCCGCGGGCGCGGGCGACCTGTCAGATCCGCTACACGGTCGGCGTCGATCCGTCCAGGTTCCTCGACATCCTGCGCGCGCATCTCGACGCGCATGGCTTTCCGATGGTCAAGCTCAGCGCCGCGCGGTCGGTCTTCGCCAACGCGACCCGGCTCGATCCCGACCATCCCTGGGCGAAGTTCTGCGACCAGTCGCTGGCGCGCTCGACCAACAAGAAGACGGCGGTGCTGCCGAGCCTCGGCGGCACCCTGCCGAACGATGTGTTCGCCGACGACCTCGGCCTGCCGACCATATGGGTGCCGCACTCCTACACCGGCTGCAACCAACACGCCCCGAACGAGCACATGCTGGCGCCGGTGGCGCGCGAAGCCTTGCGCCTGATGGCGGGCCTCTTCTGGGATCTGGGCGAGCCCGGCACGCCTGCAGGGAAGGGCCGGTAGATGGCGCGTATCGCGGTCGGCGGCATGCAGCATGAAACCAACACCTTCATGCCGACGGTCACGGATTACGATTATTTCTGCGAGCGCCGCGACCGGCCGCCGCTGGCGCGCGGGCCGGAAGTTCTCGAATGGCTGAAGGGCAGCAGCTTCGGCCTGTCCGGCTTCATGGACACGATCGATCCCAGCCACGAGCTGGTGCCGCTGGTCTGGGCCGGCGGCGGCGCGGGCGGCATGGTCACGGACGAAGCCTTCGAGCGCATCGCCGGCGAGATCGTGGGATCGCTGTCGCGGCAGATGCCGGTGGACGCGGTCTATCTCGACCAGCACGGCGCGATGGTGACGCAGCGCTATCAGGACGCGGACGGCGAGCTGCTGCGCCGGGTGCGGGACTGCGTCGGCCCCGACGTGCCGATCGTCGCCAGTCTCGACTATCACGCCAATATCTCGCCCGAGATGGTCGAGAATGCGGACGCACTGGTGTCCTACCGCACCTACCCGCATGTCGACCGCTGGGAGACCGGCGAGCGCGCCGCGCGCTGCATCGAGCTTATGCTCGAGCGCGGCAGGCCGGCGGGGCGCGCCTTCCGCTCGCTCGCCTTCGTCGTGCCGTCGCATCAGCAGCCGACCGGAATCGAGCCGACGAAGAGCTTCATCGCGATGTGCGAAGCCGGGGAGACGGGCGACGTCTTCAACCTCTCCTATCTCGGCGGCTTCCGGCTGTCGGACATCTATTATTGCGGCGTGTCGGTGGTCGCGAGCGCCTGGACGCACGAAGCGGCCGAAGCGGCGGTCGACAAGGTCGCGGCGGAGATCCTGCGCCGCGAGGGCGACTTCGCCGAGCCGATGTACGAGCCCGACGTCTGCGCCGCCAAGGCGATGGCGATCGCGGCCAAGGCGTCGAAGCCGGTGCTGATCTGCGACCCGCAGGACAATCCGGGCGGCGGCGGCAGCGGCGACACCACCGGCATGCTGGCCGCGCTCGTGAAGGCCAATGCGCAGGGCACCGTGGTCGGCACGATGCACGATGCGGCGGCCGCGGCGGCGGCGCATGAGGCGGGCCTCGGCGCGGAGATCACCATCGACGTCGGCGGCAAGGCGGCGATCCCGGGCAACGTGCCCTTTCACGGCACCTTCACGGTCGACTGCGCTCGGCGACGGCAAGATGAACACGACCGGCCCCGTCATCGGTGGCCGCATCATCGAGCTCGGCCCGATGGCCCTGCTGACCACCGGCGGCGTCAGCGTCATCGTCACGACCAAGCGTGTGCAGGCCCACGACCAGGCGATGTTCCGGCACCTTGGCGTCGAGCCGGCCGAACAGAAGATCCTCGGTCTGAAAAGCGCGGTGCATTTCCGCGGCGACTTCGGGCCGATCGCCGAGACGGTGCTTGTCATCAAGGCGCCGGGCGGCTGCCCCGCGGACGCGCGCGAGCTGCCCTACCGCAACCTGAAGCCGGGCACGCGCCTCGGCCCGAAGGGCCCGCCGGTCGCGCCGTTGACTAATCGGTGACGGCGCCCGGTTCGATTCCGCGCTTGCCTTAATTCCTGCACATCGGGACGATAGGGTGCGCGCCGGTTCCGGGGACGGCGCGAAGACGGCGTTGAGCGCGGGGGGGCGTGATGCAGCACGACCGCAGGTGTTTTCTTTCCGGCATGGCGGCGGCCACGCTGTGCGCCGGCCTGCCGGCCTGCACGTCGGTCAACCGCGCGACCGGGCGGTCGAGCTTCACCGGGCTCTATTCTGCGGAGGACGACGTCAAGCTCGGGCGCGAAGAGCACGCGAAGATCGTCAAGGAATTCGGCGGCGAGTACGAGAACCGGAAGCTGCAGGGTTATGTCGACGGCATCGGCAAGACGCTCTCGCGCTTCACCGAATACCAGCAGTTCCCCTACAAGTTCACGATTCTCAACACGTCGATCGTCAACGCCTTCGCGTTGCCGGGCGGCCTGGTCTACGTGACGCGCGGGCTGCTGGTGCTGGCGAGCAACGAAGCGGAGCTGGCCGGCGTCGTCGCGCACGAGATCGGCCATGTCAACGCGCGCCACACCGCCGAAAGGCTGGCGGCGGTGCAGGTATCGCAGCTCGGGCTGCTCGCGGGCGCCATCGGCGCGGCCGCCCTTGGCCTGCCGCAGGAAGTCATGCAGGCCGGCCAGTCGATCGCCGCGATGTCGATCCAGAGCTACTCGCGCTCCCAGGAGCTCGAGGCGGATACGCTCGGCATCCGCTACATGAGCCGCGCGGGCTACGATCCGCAAGGCATGGTGACCTTCCTCAGCACGCTGCGCGCGCAGAGCATGGTCGAGGCCGAGATGCAGGGGCTGCCGCCCGGATCGGTGGACGAATTCAACGTCATGGCGACGCATCCCCGGACGATCGAGCGCGTCGAGCAGGCGATGAAGGAAGCCGCCGCGGCGCGGCCCGCCAAGCCGCGCGTCGGGCGCGACGACTACCTCGACAACATCGACGGCATGCTGTTCGGCGACGACCCGCGGCAGGGCATCGTGCGCGGCCGCCTGTTCCAGCATCCGGTGCTGCGCTTTCAGTTCCGCGTGCCCGAGGGCTTCCGGCTGGTCAACGGCGACGCGCAGATCACGGCGAAGGAACAACAAGGGCAGCCGCCATCCTGTTCGACACGGCGCCGATCAAGGCGAGCCCGACCATGGCCGCCTACCTGCAGCATGAGTGGTCGGCGAAAACGCCGCTTCGCGATGTCGAGACGCTCACCGTGAACGGGCTCGAAGCGGCGACCGGCTGGGTGCGGGGCCAGAGCCAGCAGGGCGCAGCCGTCGACCTCCGGGGCGTGGCGATCCGGCGCGACGCGCGCTCGGTCTACCGCTTCCTGTTCCTGTCGCCGGCGAGCGAGAGCCAGGCCCTGTCGCGGCCGTTCCGCGAGACGACCTACAGCTTCCGCAAGCTGACGCCGGCGGAAGCCGCGCGCATCCACGCGCTTCGCCTGCTGGTCGTCCCGGTGCAGCCGGGCGACACCATCCGGGGCCTCGCGAAGAACCTGCCCTACGAGAAGTACAACGAGGCCTGGTTCCGCGTGCTGAACGATCTGAAGCCGGGCCAACCCTGCCGGCGAAGGGGCGGATCAAGGTGGTTGCGGCCTGACGGGGCTGATGGGCTTTTGCGATGATGCGATGCGGGTGCTGCGGCGCCACGGCAAAGTCCTCCCCCTTGATGGGGGAGGATTTAGGTGGGGGTGAGAGTACTCGGCATCGGCGTGTCAGGTCGCAGCGCCGCTTCCCCCACCCTGACCCTCCCCCGCAAGGGGGGGGAATGATTAAAAGGCCGCTACGTCCAGTCACTCATACAGCAGCCAGTCGCGCAGCAGCGCCGTCACGGCCTGCGGCTGTTCGATGGTCGACAGGTGGCCGCAATCCTCGATCACGGCAAGGCGCGAGCCGGGAATGCCGGCGGCGATCTCCTCGCTCGCCGCGAGCGGGGTGCCCTGGTCCTGGCGGCCGCAGATCACCAGCGTCGGCACGCGGATGTCGCGCAGCGTGGGGCGGCTGTCGCGCCGGTTCATGATCGCGGTCATCTGCTGCACGAAGGTCTGCGGCCCGATCTCGTCGCACATCGCGTTGGCGATGCCGACGATCGCCGGATCGTTCAGCCGCTGCGGCGACAGGAAGATCGGCATGGTATTGCGCTTGACCGCTTCGAAGTCGCCTTTCTCGGCAAGGGCGATCATCTCGTTGCGGATGGCGGTGCGCTCCGGCGTGTCGTTGTAGGCGGCGGTGTCGAGCAGCGCCAGCTTGATCACGCGCTCGGGTGCCAGGCGCATCATCTCGAACGCCATGTAGCCGCCCATCGACAGCCCCGCATAGGCGAAGCGCGGCGGCGCTGCGTCGAGCATGCGTTGCGCCATGTCGGTGAGCGAGGTGTCCAGCCGCGTGTCGACGATGTCGATATCGGCGATGTCCGCGAGGTGCGCCGTCTGGTGCTCCCAGAGCAGCGGGGTGTTCATCAGCCCCGGGCCCAGGATCAGGGGTATGCGCTCGGCCATGATCGCTCTCCAGCCTCAATTCGTCGTCCGCGCCTTCCTTGGGGCGCCGGTTGCCGTTCATGTAACTTGTGTGCGAATAGAGATGTCAACAAGGCGGTTGCGCCGCCCCCGATCGATCCTGGAGAACCCCGGCATGACGACCCTCAAAGACCTTATCGCCCAACGCTTTGGCGTCGAAATTGACAACGGCGGCGAGATGCCGGCCGAGGGCACGCTGGCCCAGATCCTGGGGCGCGGCTCCCAGCGCCATTACACCGACCAGCCGGTGACGGACGACCTGCTGGGCGTGCTGCTGGCCTGCGCCCAGTCGGCGCCGACCAAGTCCGACCTGCAGCAATATTCCATCGTCGTGGTGAAGGACCCGGCGGTACGCGCGGCCCTGGTCGGGCTCGGCAGCGGCATGGACTGGGCGCCCAACGCGCCGGTGTTCATGGCCTTCTGCGCCGATTTGCGGCGCATCCGCCGGCTCGCCGAGATCCGCGGCCACGACTACCAGAACGACAATCTCGACACCTTCATGAACGGGGTGGTCGACGCCGCGCTGGCCATGCAGAGCTTCATCACGGCGGCGGAATCGGTCGGCCTCGGCACCTGCCCGATCAGCCAGATCCGCAACAAGATCGACCGCGCCTGCGAGATCCTGGGCCTGCCGGACGGCGTCTTCCCGATCGCCGGCCTCGCGGTCGGCTGGCCGAAATTCGAGAAGCCGCTGATCTCGATGCGGCTGCCGCCGTCCGTCGTGGTCCATACCGACCGCTACGACGACAGCCAACTGGAAAAGGAAGTCGAGGCCTATGACCGGCGCCGCCACGCGCACCGCCCGATCCCGCCGGCAAAGCAGCGCCACACCGCGAAATACGGCGCGGCCGACTACTGTCCGTGGTCGGAGCAGGTGACCCGCCAGCTCTCCCTGCCGGAGCGCGCCGGCTTCAAGGCCTATCTCAAGACCCACGGGATGGACATCGCCTGAGGGTGGGCTGGACCGCGGCGCAGGAGACGGCTAAGAGAGGACCGCTGGGATGACGCGACGGAGAAGGCCGCGATGACCGATAAGATGCTGTCCGAGTCGGCGCCGCCAATCGGCACGATGATCTTCAACAACCCGGCCCGCCACAACGCCGTATCGTCGGATATGTGGGCGCGGGCGGCCGAGATCATGCAGCATTTTTCCGAGGACCCGGCGATCCGGGTGGTCGTGGTCACGGGCGCGGGCGGCAAGGCCTTCGTGTCCGGCGCGGACATCTCGAAATTCGAGGACGAGCGCGCGAACGCCGCGGCGGAAGAGGCCTATCACGCCAACACCTCGGCCGCGCGCGACAAGCTGGTCAACTGCCCCAAGCCGACGATCGCCAAGATCCGCGGCTACTGCATCGGCGGCGGCGTGGCGACCGCGCTCGGCTGCGATATCCGCATCTGCTCGGACAATTCGCGTTTCGCGGTGCCCGCGGCCAAGCTCGGCGTCGGTTACGACTATGACGGCATCCGGCGTCTCATCGACGTGGTCGGCCCGTCCTTCGCCAAGGAGATCTTTTTCACTGCCCGGCAGTTCTCGGCCCAGGAGGCCAAGGACATGGGCCTCGTCGACCGGGTCGTCCCCGAGGCGGCGCTCGAAGATTACGTGCGCGATTACGCGCTGACCATCGCCGCGAACGCGCCCATGACCATGCATGCGGCCAAGACCAGCATCCTCGAAGCCTTGAAGGATCCGGCGGACCGCGACCTCGCGCTGTGCGAGCGGCTGGTCGACGAATGCCATGACAGCCAGGACTATCTCGAAGGCCGCAAGGCTTTCATGGAGAAGCGCAAGCCGAAATTCGTCGGGCGCTAGACCTAAGACTTCCCTGCGACTCCGCTGCGAGTCGCGTTCCCATCCGGTCGCGCGTATCATCGCGGCCAACTCGTTCGGATCGTTGAGAAAACCCGTAAAGCGGGGCGGAGGACGTTAGCTATGGCGGAAGACCTGACGAACCTGGAGGGGCTGATCGAGGAGCTCGAAGCCCGGCGCGCGAAGGCGCGCGGCATGGGCGGGCCCGAGAAGCTGGAGCGCCGCCGCAAGGCCGGCGTGAAGAACGCGCGCGAGCGGATCGACTATCTCGTCGATGAGGGCAGTTTCATCGAGACGGGCCTGCTCGGGACCTCCGGCGTCTTCCTGGAGGACCGGGACCGCACGCCCGCCGACGGCAAGATCACCGGCTTCGCCAAGATCGGCGGCCGCGATATCGCCGTTGCCGTCAACGACTTCACGGTGATGGGATCGTCGACCAGCGCCACCAACAGCAAGAAGGTCGGCCATGTCCGCCGCGTCGGCACCGACCGCGGCATGCCCTGCGTCTATATCGGCGAGTCGACCGGCGCCCGCCTGCCCGACGCCATGGGATCGAAGGGGATGGGCGCGCTGCTCGGCACCGACATCACGCAGTTCCAGCGCATGCGCGATACGCCCTGGTGCGCGGCGGCGCTCGGGCCGTCCTTCGGGTCATCGGCCTGGCTCGCCTGCTGCTCGGACTTCGCGGTCATGCGCAAGGGCTCGACCATGGCGGTCTCCAGCCCGCGGCTGATCTCCATGGCGATCGGCGAGGCGGTCGATCTGGAGGAGCTTGGCGGCTGGCGGCTGCACGCCGATACGACCGGCCTGGTCGACGTCTTCGTCGACACCGACGAGGAAGCGCTCGACGCCATCAAGACCTTCCTCGGCTATCTGCCGAGCCACAACATGGAGGCGCCGCCGGTGCGCCCGGTGACGCCGGGCTCGGGCGAGGAGATGAAGGCCATCGGCAGCTATCTGCCGGAGAAGCGCAACCAGGTCTACGACGTGCGCAAGATCATCCGCGCCATCGTTGACAAGGACAGCATGTTCGAGTTGAAGGCGCGCTTCGGGCGGCCGGTGGTCACCGCGCTCTGCCGCCTCAACGGCCAGAGCGTCGGCATCATCGCCAACAACCCGCAGCACAAGGGCGGCGCGCTCGACGTCGACGCCTGCGAGAAATCGGTCGACTTCACCGTGATGTGCGACAGCTTCAACATCCCGATCGTCACGCTCGTCGATACGCCGGGCTTCGTCATCGGCACCGAGGCGGAGCGGCGGCGCGCGCCCGGCAAGATCATGAACTTCATGAACGCGACGACGCTGGTCACCGTGCCCAAGCTCTCTGTTATCCTGCGCAAGAGCTACGGCCGCGCCTATGTCGCGATGGGCGGCGGGCGGCATTCAGACGAGGTGGTGGCCTGGCCGACGGCTGAGATCAGCTTCATGGATCCGCGCTTTGCGACCAAGATCGTGCACGGCGTCGGACCCGGCGAGGAAGGCTTCGAGGAGGCCTACGCCAAGATCCAGAAGGACACGCAGATCTGGGACATCGCCTCGATCTACGGCCTGCAGGACGTGATCAAGCCGGAAGAGACGCGCGACTACCTGATCCGCATGCTCGATGTCTACCGCTTGCGCAAGACCAATGGCGTCGGCAAGCACCTGATGCGCACCTGGCCGACCAGCTACTGACTCCGGGGACGCGCATCATGGACATCAAGACGGCAATCGCGGCCGCGCGCGGCGCGGGCAGGAACTCGCTGGACGAGGAAACGGGCAAACGGCTGCTGGCCGCGAGCGGGATCGCCGTGCCCAAGTCGGTCGTCGTGCCCGGCGCGGACAAGGCGGAGGCGGCGGTCGCCGGCCTGCGCTTCCCGGTCGTGGCCAAGGTCATGTCGGCGGAGATCCTGCACAAGAGCGACGCCGGCGGGGTCAAGGTGAACCTTGCCACACCCGCCGCCGTCCGCGACGCGGTCGCCGCCATGGCGGCGGCCCCCGGCATCAAGACCCGCAAGGTCGACGGATACCTGGTCGAGGAAATGGCGCCCGCGGGCCAGGAAGTCGTCGTCGGCATGTTCCGCGACCCGCAGTTCGGCCCGCTGATCATGGTCGGTCTTGGCGGCATCTTCGTCGAGGTGTTGGCCGACGTGGCCTTCCGAATCTGCCCGATCACCGAGCGCGACGCGGCCGGCATGCTGAACGAGTTGCGCGGCATGGCGCTGCTCGACGGCGCGCGCGGCCGCGCGCCGGTGTCGCGCCAGGCGATCATCGACGTGCTGCTCAGCCTCGGCGGCGAGAACGGGCTTCTGCTCTCGCTGCCGTCCGACGTCACCGAAGTCGACGTCAACCCGCTGATCGTCTCGCAGGACGGCGCGGTCGCGGTCGATGCGCGCTTCGTGCTGGCGGACGCCGGCGCCGAAGCGCCGAAGACGCCTGTCGCGGAGAAAGGCGATCCCGCCAAGCGCTTCAAGCACCTGTTCGCGCCGCGTACGATTGCGGTGGTTGGCGCGTCGAGCACCGGCGTGACCATGGCCAATACCTTCATCGGCCGGTTGAAGCGCTTCGGCTACGGCGGCGCGATCTATCCGATCCACCCCTCGGCTCAGATCGTCGAGGGCCTCGCGGCATTTCCGTCGCTCGGCGAGACGCCGGAGCCGGTCGACTACGCTTATATCGCGGTCGGCGCCGCGCGCGTGCCGGAAATCCTGGAGAACGCCAAGGGACGCTGCGCCTTCGCGCAGGTGATCTCGAGCGGCTTCAGCGAGGTCTCGCACGGTGTCGATCTGGAGCGCGAGATGCTGTCTGCCGCGAAGAAGGGCGGCTGCCGGGTTCTCGGACCCAACTGCCTCGGCCTCTATTCGCCGCGCGGCAAGGTGACGTTTCCGGAGACTGCGCCCGCCGAGGTCGGCACGGTCGGCGTGATCTCGCAGAGCGGCGGTCTCGGCACCGACATCGTCACCCGCGGCGACCGGCGCGGCATCCGCTTCAGCGGCCTCGTGACGGTCGGCAACAGCGCCGACCTCGGGCCGAACGACATGCTGGAGTTCTACCTCGCCGACCCGCAGACCAAGGTGGTCGGCATGTATGTCGAGGGCGTGCGCGACGGCCGCCGCTTCTTCGACGTGCTGCGCCGGAACGGCGCGAAGAAGCCCGTCGTGATCCTCAAGGGAGGGCGGACGCAGAAAGGCCAGGCCGCGGCGGCGTCGCATACCGGCTCGCTCGCCGGCGACGACCGGGTCTGGGTCGCACTGTCGCGCCAGACCGGCTGCGTGCTGGTCGACACGCTCGACGAGTTCCTCGACGCGCTGCTCGCCTTTCAGACACTGAAGGTGCGGGACGGCAAGGCGACGAAACAGGTCGCGCTGTTCGGCAACGGCGGCGGCACCAGCGTGCTGGCGACCGATTTCTTCTTCCGCCAGGGTCTCGACATCGACCCGTTCGACGCCGAGACCTATAACGGGCTCGACGCGCTCAACCTGCCGCCGGGGACCAGCATCACCAACCCGGTCGACGCGCCGGTCGGCACGCTGCAGCAGGAGGAAGGCCGCATCGCCGGGAAGATCCTCGACGTGATCTACAGCCACGCCAAGCCGGACGCCGTGGTCATGCACTTGAACCTCGCGGCCTTCGTCAACCGAGGCCCGATCGATCCGCTCGACAACCTGATCACCGCGGCCGTGCACGTGCAGGAGAAGTTCCCCGGCCAGGCGCATTTCCTGCTCGTGCTGCGCTCCAGCGGCGCGCCCGACGTCGAGGCCGGCAAGCAACGCTACCGCGAGCGCGCGATGTCCGTCGGCATCCCGGTCTACGACGAGCTCAGCAACGCCGCCGTCGCGCTCGCGGCGGTGAGCCGCTTCGAGGCGTTTCGGGCTCAGGGGTAGGAGTTCGTAAAACGGTCGTCACAACCCGGCTTGATGTACGGCAATGACGAGTTTTCTTTTTCGCTACACATAAGCCGTCACGCGCGGACTTGTTCCGCGAGTCCATGCCTGCGGGCTTCGTCGCCGTCCTAAGAATTCTCGCTGATCATCTTTCGGATTTCATTCGGCTCGGGCATGCCTTTCGCGGTGATCTCCGGCTCGTCGCCGGCCGTGTAGATATCGATGTTCCCGGTGTCGAAGATGCGCTGGAACAGGCTCTGGTTGACGCGGACCGAGCGGATGCTGGAGATGCGCAGCTCGCTGCGGGATTTCGACAGGAGGCCCTTTTCGTAGAGCACATCCTGCGAGGTCACGGTCAGCCTCTCGGCCTTCGTCAGGATGTACCAGACCAATAGGATCAAAAGCCCAAGCCCGAGAGCCGGGATCAGGATGATGCAGATGATGAAGGCCAGCGGGTTGTTGCGGAACATCGACGGATTGGAGTCGTAGAGCACGGTGTCCATTCAGCGGCTTTCTGTGGCGGGTTTCGAGGGACGAGCTGTCGGGCATCACTCCGCCGCCGACCGTGGCGTGGAACGCAGCGCCGCGAGCGAGCTCGACTTGCTGAAATCGATGTCCTTCGGATAGCCGTCGACCGCGCGCTGGATGGCGGTTTCGAGCCGCCCGACGACGTCGTCGATCTCCGCCTCGGTGATGATCAGCGGCGGCGCGATGCGCATGTAGTTCTTCACGCAGATCGTCACGATGCCTTCCATCACCGCGTTGTAGCGGATGCGCTCGGCCATCGCGTAGTCGGGCTTCTTGCTCTTCTTGTCCTGCACGATGTCGAGCATCTGATAGAGCCCCTTGCCGCGCACGTCGCCGATGCAGTCGAAATTTTCGACCAGCGGGGCGAGACGCGCGTGCAGCAGCCGGCCCAATGCCTCCGCGCGCTCGCTCAGCTTGTCGCGCAGCACGATCTGCAGGCTCTTGAGCGCGACGGCCGACGGGAAGGGGTCGGCCGGATAGGTGCCGGACCACGGCAGCCCCGCTTCGCCGCGGCAGGCCTCGGCGATCTCGGGCGTCGTCACGGTGCCGCAGATGGCGAGACCGGTGGACATGCCCTTCGCGAAGGTCACGATGTCGGGCAGCACGTCGTAATGCTCGAAGGCCCAGAGCTTGCCGGTGCGTCCGGGCGCGAGCTGCGCCTCGTCGAGGATCAGCAGCGAGCCCCAGTCCTCGGCCACCTGCTTGAGGCGCGGCAGCCATTCCTCGGGCGGGACGATCATGCCGCCCGGCACCAGGATCGATTCGGCGATGATGCCCGCGACCGACTTGCTCGTCATGTGCTCCATCATGTCCTCGCTGAGCTTGAGGCAGCCGATGTCGCAGGACGGATAGGTCAGGTTGACCGGGCAGCGATAGCAGAAGGGCGCCAGGATCGCGTTCGAGCGCGCCGGGATCATGAAAGGGCCGAGCCCGCCCTTGCGTCCGCCGCCGACGCTGGTGACCGACTCCGCGGCCAGCGACCCGCCGTGCAGCCCGCGCAGTACCGAGACGATATCGTGCTTGCTTCGTCGTCGCGACCGCCATGCGCATGGCGATCTCGTTGGCTTCCGAGCCGGTGACCGCGAAGTTCACGACCTTGAGGTTGCCCGGCAGCGTGCTGGTAATCAGCTCGGCGAACTCGATCGCCCAGGGGTTGGAATACCAGGAGGATTCATGCACCAGCAGCTCGGCCTGCTCGCGCATGGTCTCGGTCAGCTCGGGATGCGAGTGGCCCAGCACCATGCACATCATGCCGGCGGTCAGGTCGTAATAGTCGTTGCCGTCGACATCGGTGATGAACACGCCCTTGCCGCGCTCGAAGATCAGCGGCGGGTCATAGCGCCAGCCGAACAGCGTCTTCGCGTCCCGCTGCATCAGGTCTATGTGTCTATTCGAAAAAGAGAAAGTCTTGTCCATTGCGCGTCCTTTCCGGGAAGCGGCGCGCTCTTGGCGGCGGGCTTGCGGCTTCCGTGCTGGCGCTATCTGAACGCGGCGAGGGCCACTCTGTCCAGCGGGAAGAGACCCGGCCGCGCGTTCTTGTAAGGCAGGGTCGTCAGGTCGGCCGGGCCCCAGTCCGGCGTGTCGACGATCAGGATCGCTTCGGCGATCGGCTCGTAGACGGCGCGGAAATGGGTCTTCGAGCGCAGCAGCACGATGTCGAAGTCATTCACGTCGAACCCGAACTGGGTGAACGGGTCGAGATCGATGGCGAAGATGTAGCGCGAGACCATCGAGATCACGATGTCGCCCGTATCGATCAGCGCCGTCGGGCCGAGGTTGATCGTATAGCCGTTCCACATCTTGCCGGTGCCGCGATAGGACTTGTCGCCGGCGTAAAGCACTTTGCCGGTGATCTCGACCGGCGGCCCGGCGCGGTCGGAGGACCAGCCGCCGACCTTGAGCGTCACGGTGGCGCTTTCGCCGGATTCGATCGCGGCCGCCGCGGCCTTGGGGTCGAGCAGGTAGGGCACCATGACGCGTCGCCCGCCGCGTTTCACCAGCACATCGAGAATGTAGGTCGAGTCGTTCAGGCGGTCGGCATGCTCCAGCAGCACGACCGGCCGTGTCGCGGTCTTCGAGATTTCATAGGCGCGGTCGACGCCGGACTTGAGGTCAAGCACGACCTCCTCGTGCAGGAGCTTCGCACGCGTCTCTCCAGATGCGTTCCGCCAGGGCGTCGGCGGCACGCTCGGCCAGCGCCCTGTCGCCGTCCGTGACCACGACGACCGAGAAGCCGACCTGCGGCACGTCGGCATAGGCGAAGCCGCAGAAGATCGACACGTCGAGGATGCCCGGGTTGTCGCGCTCCCAGGCGAAGCCCTCGGCGACGATGTCAGACAACGGCGGGATCGCCGTCGCCGTGAAGATGCTCGGCAGCATGACGTCCGGCTTGCGGATCACCGTCACGGGCGCGATCTCCCCGCGTAGCCGGCGCACCAGGGCGCGCGCCGCGCGGCGGCCCGTCTCATCCATGTCGGTGTGCGGCGAATAGTGGTAGCCGAACAGCGCGTCGGCATACGTCGCAGAAGTCGTCGCTGATGTTGCCGTGCAGGTCAGAGGCGACGAAGACCGGTAAGTCCTTACCCACGACGTCGCGCACGGCCTGCATGATCTCGCGCTCCGGGTCGGTGCGGGTCGGCGTCGTCATCGCGCCGTGCAGGAACAGCAGCACGCCGTCGATGCGGTCCTTCACGCGCGTGAGGCCTTCGCACAGCAGGTCGCGGTAATGCACGAACGCTTCATCCGACGCACTGCCGCCGGCGCCGAGGTCGGTGTAGACCAGCGGCACGATCTCCGCGCCCTCGGCGTCGAGCACGTCGATGAATCCGCCGCCGGGCGACTGCGAGCCGCGCAGGCCGCTTAGGATCGCGTCGCCGTGAATAGGCGGCCTTCTCGAAATCCTCGATCGTGGCGGCGCCGGGCAGGAAGGAGACGGACTCGAGCGCGAAGCCCCCGATGGCGATCCGTAAAGGCTGCGTCATGCCCCGCCCTAGCTTTCGTGGGTGACGCGCGGCGCGTGCGGCATGACGAAGGGACGCTCGCGCTCGAAGGCGCGGGCGGCGCGCAGCACCGTCTTGTCGTCATGCATGCGCCCGATGATTTGCAGTCCCGCCGGCAGCCCATCCTTGGTGAAGCCGCATGGCGCGGTCGCGGCCGGCTGCTGCGTCAGGTTGAAGGGGAAGCTGAAGGGCGTCCATGACATCCAGCGCTCCGCGTCCGAGGAGGCGGGCAGCTCGCGGCCGGCGTCGAAGGCCGGGATCGGCATCGTCGGGGTGAGCAGCAGGTCATAAGTCTCGTGGAATTTCTTCATATGAACGCCGAGCGCGGTGCGCTTGTCGACGGCGGCGAGATAGTCGAGCAGCGTCAGTTCGCGGCCCTGGGCGATGATCTGGCGAAGGCCGGGGTCGAGCATCGCCATCTGCTCGCTCGTGTAATTGCGCGCGGAATAGGCGGCGCCGGCATACCAGTGCGGGCAAAAAATATCCGCCGGGTCGGGGAAGCCGGGGTCGGCCTGCTCGACCTTAGCGCCGAGCTTCTCGAACAGCTTCGCGGCCTCGGCGACGAGCGCGGCGACCTCGGGGTCCACGGTGGCGTAGCCCAGTGCCGGGCTGAAGGCGATACGGAGGCCGGCGACGCCATCCTCCAGGCCTTCGCGGTAGTCGCTCTTATCGTAGGGCAGGGTGAACCAGTCGCGCGTATCGGGCTCGCTGATCACCGTCAGCATCAGGGCGGCGTCGGCCACGGTGCGGGTCATCGGCCCGGCATGCGACAGCGTGCCATAGGCGCTGTTGGGATAGCGCGCGACGCGGCCGAAGCTCGGCTTGTGGCCGAAGATGCCGGTAAAGGCTGCGGGGATGCGGATCGAGCCGCCGCCGTCCGAGCCGACATGCAGCGCGCCCATGCCGAGCGCCGCGGCGACCGCCGCGCCGCCGCTGCTGCCGCCGGGCGTCCGCGACGTGTCCCAGGGATTGCGCGTGACGCCGGTCAGCGGCGAATCCGTGACGCCCTTCCAGCCGAACTCGGGCGTGGTCGTCTTGCCGATCAGCACCGCGCCATGCTCGCGCAGCCGCGCGGTGATCGGCGCGTCCTCGGCGACGGGCTCCGGGCTGGTGATCCTGCTGCCGCCCCGCATCGGCCAGCCCTTGGCGAGCACGAGGTCCTTGATGGTCGTCGGCACCCCGTCAACCAGGCCCGCCGGATTGCCCCTCGCCCAGCGCGCCTCCGAGGCTTTCGCATCGGCCAACGCGCGCTCGGCGTCGGTCAGGACGAAGGCATTGACCGGCCCGTTATGCCGCTCGATCTGCGCCAGCACGGCCTGCGTCACCTCGACGGGCGAGAGCGACTTCATGCGGTAACGCTCGACGAGGTCGGTCGCCGACAGATAGGTCAGATCGTCGCTGCTCATGGTGCGTGCTCCCATGCTGCGGAGCGGAAAGTGTAGCGCGCGGGCGTCGGCCCGCCAATAAAGGGGGGAGATGCCGGTGGCTTTGGAAATCTCCCTCCCCCCTTGTGGGGGAGGGGCGGGGTGGGGGGCGCCCTTAAACGTTTGTTAGTCCGTCCCCCCACCTAAATCCTCCCCCGCAAGGGGGGAGGACTTTTGGGGTGTCACGCCCGCAGCGCCGCTGCGAGGTCGTCTTTGAGGTCCTCGACATCCTCGAGCCCGACCGAGAGGCGTAGCAGGCCAGCCGAAATGCCGAGGCGCTGGCGCTCTTCCTCGGGCAGGCGCTGGTGTGTCGTCGTCGCGGGATGGGTGACGATGCTCTTGGTGTCGCCGAGGTTGTTCGAGATGTCGATGACCTCGAACGCGTTCTGGATGCGGAAGGCGCGCTCCTTGCCGCCCTCGATCTCGAAGGACAGCACCGAGCCGGGCAGCTTCATCTGCTTCGTCGCCAGCGCGTGCTGCGGGTGGCTCTTCAGGCCGGGATAGATCACGCGGGTCACGCCGGGCTGGGTCTCGAGGAATTCCGCGATCGCCTGGGCGTTCTTGCAATGGCGCTCGACGCGCAGGTCGAGCGTCTCGAGGCCCTTGAGCAGCACCCAGGCATTGAACGGGCTGCAGGCCGGGCCGGTGTGGCGCAGGAAGGGCTGCAGGTTGTCCTTGTAATAGCTTTTGGGCCCCAGGATCGCGCCGCCGAGGGTGCGGCCCTGGCCGTCGATATGCTTGGTCGCTGAGTAGACGACGATGTCGGCGCCGAGCTCGAGCGGCCGTTGCAGCATCGGCGTGGCGAGCACGTTGTCGACGACCAGCTTGCCGCCGGCTGCATGCGTCAGCGCGGCGACGCGGGCGAGGTCGATGACCTCCAGGGTCGGGTTCGACGGCGTCTCCAGGAAGACGCATTGCGTTGGTTTCGACAGCGCCTTTTCCCATTGCGCCAGGTCGGTGCCGTCGACGAACTCCGTCTCGATCCCGTAGCGCGGCAGGAGCTCGGAGATGATGTAGTGGCAGGAGCCGAACAGTGCGCGCGAGGCGACGGCGCGGTCGCCGGCCCGCAACAGCGCGATCAGCGCGGTGAATACCGCCGACATGCCGCTCGCCGTGGCCGAGCAGAACTCGGCGCCTTCCAGAAGGCGAAGCCGCTCCTCGAACGCGCCCACCGTCGGGTTGCCGTAGCGCGTGTAGATGTAGCGCTCGACCTCGCCCTTGAAGGCGGCTTCCGCGTCCTCGGCGCGGTCGTAGACGAAGCCCGAGGTGAGGTAGAGCGCCTCGGCCGTCTCGCGATGCTGCGTGCGGTCGAGACCGCCCCGCACCAGCTTGGTTTGCGGCCGCCAATTGCGCCCTGTCGTCCGTCCGGAACCAGCCATCGCATCCTCCTTCGCGCCGTGCCTCCGGCGCCGAAAATAAAAACGCCCTGACCGAATAAAAGGTCAGGGCTTCCCCGGGGATGCACCGACCTTTTAGCTGGATGTTTTACGTGGCCGCAAGCCGGTCGGGCCAAATCACCACGTTGGAGGGATGTAACCGCCGTGCGGCGCCGGAGTCAACTCAAACTTGCGGTTAACGTCATGGGACCTGCGCTCGCACCAATTCCCTCTCTTCCCCAGCGGGGAGGAGAGGGCAGGATGAGGTGGGGGACTTTAAGCACGATGTCGGCGGTGTGCGTCGACACCTCACCCGCCTGCGCGGCCGTAGCCGCTCCGGCGCGGCGAAGGCCTGGCGCTGGGCGCCACCCTCTCCCCCGTCCGGCGGAGAGGGTTTGAGGAAGGCCGGCACCTCGGCACTTACCTGGCGGCGATGCTGGCCTCGCGGCGGCGGATCGCGGTGTCGCGGGCCAGCAGCTTCTCCGCCCGCTCGACGACCGGATAGTCGATCATCTTGCCGTCGACCTCGATCGAGGCGCGGCCTTCGGCGAGCGCCGCCTGGAAGCCCTGGACGACGCGGTTCGCGGCCGCCACTTCCTCCTCCGACGGCCGGAAGCCCTCGTTCAGGATCGGCACGATGCTGGGATGGATGCAGGACGCGCCGTCGAAGCCGAAGCGGCGCGAGTTGTAGATGATCTTCCGCATCCCGGCCATGTCGGAATAGTCGGCGACGGTGCCGATGATGCCGAGCGGCGAAATGCCGGCGGCCCGCGCGGCGATGATCGTGTGCTGCTTGGGATAGAGCATGATGTCCGGGTCGGGCGCGGCGCCCATGCTGGTGGCGAAATCCTCGCCGCCGAGCCCGATGCCCATCATGCGCGGGTGCGCCTTGGCGATCTCGTGCATGCGGAAGAAGGCGTCGGCGTCCTCGACCAGGGCGACGAAGAGCGTGTGGCCCGGCGTCATGCCGCGCTCGGACTCGAGCTCGTCGACGACATCGGCCAACAGGCGGATATGGCTCGCGCTGTCGGTCTTCGGCAGGACGACGGCGCGGATGCGCGGCGACACGACCTCTTCCAGGTCGCGGATCGCCATGCGCAGCGGCTGGTTGATGCGGACGACCACGTCGGCGCCCGCCTGGGAGACGATCTCGGCCGCCTCCTGCACCATTTTGCGCGCGTTCGCCTTCTCGGCGACGGGGACGCTGTCCTCGAGGTCGAGCTGGATCGCGTCCGCGCCGCGGGTATGCGCCTTGTCGACGTATTTCTTCACGTTCGCCGGGACATAGAGCAGCGAGCGCCACACCGGGCGGTCCTGGGTTTCCTGGGCTTTCCCTGCCATGCTATTTCCCTTTCCTCTTGTCGCGTTGCCACAGTGCGCCGCGGCGGGTCATCGTCGTCGATCGCATCGTCGTCGAAGCCGAGCCTGCTTCAGCAGTTCCGCATTATGCTGCCCGACGGACGGCGCCGGTATCCGGAAGCCACCCGGCGTGGCGGAAAGCCGCGGCGTGACGTTATGCATGGGGACCGAGCCGAGCTCCTCGTCTTCGACTTCGACCACGACCCCGCGCGCCGTGAAAATGCGGGTCGCCCTCGATCTGGGCGGCGTCGTAGATCGGCGCCGCGGTGATGTGCTCCTTCTCGAAGAAGGCGAGGCATTCCTTGAGCGTCCGCTCGGCGATCCAGCCGCCGACGATCGCGTCGACCTCGCCGCGGTGGGCGACGCGCGCGGCGTTCGTCGCGTAGCGCGGATCTTCCAGCATGTCGCCGCGGCCGATCGCGCGCAGCAGGCGGTGCGCCATCACCTCCATCGAGGCGGAGATGGCGACATAGCCTTCGTCCTTGGTGACGTAGACGTTGCGCGGCGAGGCGGTGTTCGAGCCGTTGCCGACGCGCGCGCGGATCTTGCCGGAAAGCCGGTAGATGAGCGCTTCCGGGCCCATCACCGAATAGATCGGCTCAAGCAGCGACAGGTCCATGACCTGCCCCGGCCCGCCGTGCATGTCGCGATGATAGAGCGCGGTCATCATCGCGCCGACGCCGGCCAAGCCCAGCGATCATGTCGGCCAGCGCCAGCGGCGGCAGCAGCGGCGGCCGGTCGGGGAAGCCGTTGCGCGACGCGAAGCCGGACATCGCCTCGACCAGCGTGCCGAAGCCGGGCTTCTGGCTGTAGGGGCCGGTCTGGCCGAAGCCGGAGACGCGGCCGATGATAAGCCGCGGGTTGCGTTTCAGCAGGACGTCCGGGCCGAGGCCGATTTCCTCCAGCGTGCCGGGGCGGAAATTCTCGATCAGCGCGTCCGCCGTCTCGACCAGCCGCAGCAGGACGTCCTTGGCGCCGTCCTCGCGCAGGTTGAGACCGATGCTCTTCTTGTTCCGGCCGTAGATCTTCCAATGGCTCTCGACGCCGTTGGTCATCCAGTCGCGCAGCGGGTCGCCGCGCGGCGGCCCCTCGATCTTGATCACCTCGGCGCCGTAGTCGGCCAGCTGCAGGGACAGCATGTTGCCGGCGACGAGGCGTGACATGTCGAGGATACGGAGGCCGTCCAGCGGGCCCTTCTTCGTCGGATCGAATTTCAGCATGGCCAGTCGGAGTAATGAATACCGTGCATGCCCAAGGGCATCGCCGGGCAATGGTACAATGGCAGAATGCCGCCGTCCAAAGCCGGGGCGATGGTGCCGCCGCACCGTGCAAAAGGCAAGGGCGCTTGGCCCCGCTGCTAGGCTTCTGCCGGGCCGTATGGTATTGCGATGGCCATGACGCCCCATGACGCCCAAGGTGCGGCCATGAAGATATTGGTTACCGGCGGAGCCGGGTTCATCGGCTCGGCGGTCGTGCGGCGGCTGATCACGGCCGAGAAATGCTCGGTGGTCAATCTCGACTGCGCTCACCTATGCCGGCCGGCTCGACTCGCTGGCCTCCGTCGCCGGATCGCCGGACTACGCCTTCGAACATGCCGACATCCGCGATGCGCCGGTGGTCGCCGATATCTTCAATCGTCACCAGCCGGATGCGGTGCTGCATCTCGCCGCCGAATCGCATGTCGACCGGTCGATCGACCGGCCCGGCGATTTCGTCACCACCAACCTCGTCGGCACCTACACCATGCTGGAGGCGGCGCTGCGCTATCGCGACGCGTCTGCCGGCCGGCCGGCGCGACGGCTTCCGCTTCCTGCACGTCTCGACCGACGAGGTTTATGGCGACCTTGCGGACGGCACGCCGGCGGACGAGCGTGCGCGCTATCGGCCCAGCTCGCCTTACGCCGCGACCAAGGCCGGCGCCGACCATCTGGCGCGCGCCTGGCACCGCACCTACGGCCTGCCGGTCATCGTCACCAACTGCTGCAACAACTATGGGCCCTATCAGTTTCCCGAGAAGCTGATCCCGACGATCATCCTGGCGGGGCTGCACGACGAGCCGTTGCCGGTCTACGGCGAAGGGCTGAACGTGCGCGACTGGCTGCATGTCGACGATCACGCGGCGGCGCTCAGCCTGATCCTGCGGAGCGGGCGGCCCGGCGAGACCTACAACGTCACGGCGCAGACCGAGCGGCGCAACATCGACGTGGTCAAAGCGATCTGCGCCGCGCTCGACGACCTTCGTCCGGACGCGCCGCATCGCCCGCATGAGCAGCTGATCCGGTTCGTCACCGACCGGCCCGGCCACGATTTGCGCTATGCGCTCGACGGCAGCGAAGCTGTCGCAGGAGCTGCAAATGGCGGCCGCGCGTGGCCTTCGAGGACGGGCTGCGCGAGACCGTCCGCTGGTACATCGAGAACCGCGCCTGGTGGGAGCCGATCCGGCGCGCCGGCCACACCGGGCAGACGACAGGGAGCCGCCCGATGACGATCACGATGAAGCGCATCGACCATTTCGTGCTCAAGGTCAACGACATCGAGGCGACCTGCGACTTCTACCGCCGCGTCCTCGGCATGGAGGTCATGCGCTTCGGCGAAGGGACGGACCGCGCTGCGCTTCGGCCAGCATAAGATCAACCTGCATCCGAAGCGAAAACGGCCCGGGCTCGTCGCCAAGGCGCCGTCAATCGGCGGCGGCGACTTCTGCCTGATCACCGATACGCCGATCGCCGAGGTGGTGCGCCATCTCGAGAAGGAGAAGGTCGAGATCATCGAGAAGCCGAGCACGCGCTCGGGCGCGCTCGGGCCGATCACCTCGGTCTATTTCCGCGATCCCGACGGCAACCTGGTCGAAGTGTCGAACTACCCGGACTAGCCGCGCCGCCTAGGAGAGCGCCTGCTCCAGGTCGGCGATCAGGTCGTCGATATCCTCGATCCCGACCGACAGCCGCACCAGCCCGTCGTCGACGCCGAGCGCGGCGCGGATGTCCGCCGGCACGCTGGCATGCGTCATGATCGCCGGGTGCTCGATCAGGCTCTCCACGCCGCCCAGGCTTTCCGCCAGCGCGAACAGGCTGCAGCGCTCGAGGAAGCGCTTGGTTGGCGCCAGCCCGCCCTTCACGACCGCCGAAACCATGCCGCCGAAGCCTCTCATCTGGCGGCTTGGCGAGGGCGTGCTGCGGGTGGCTGGCGAGGCCCGGATAGTGGACCCGCGCGATGGCGGGATGGCCCTCCAGCCATTCGGCGACACGCGCCGCGCTGGCGCAATGCCGCTCCATGCGGAGCGCCAGCGTCTTGACGCCGCGCAGCGCCATGTAGGCGTCGAACGGCCCCGCGATCCCGCCGACGGCGTTCTGCAGGAAGGTGAGCTGCTCGGCGAGCGCCGGGTTGTCGCCGACCACGACGACGCCGGCCACCACGTCGGAATGGCCGTTGATGTATTTCGTCGCCGAATGCAGGACCAGGTCGATGCCGAGATTGAGCGGCTTCTGGATCCAGGGCGTCGCGAAGGTGTTGTCGGCGACGGTCAGGATCTTCCTGCCGCGCGCCACCTCGGCGACCATCGCGAGGTCGACCAGCTTGAGCAGCGGATTGGACGGCGTCTCGAGCCAGATCATCCGCGTTTGCGGGGTGATCGCCTGTTCCAGCGCGCCGCGCTCGCTCATGTCGACGAAGCTGAAGGTGAGGCCGGCCGACCGCGCCCGCACGCGCTGGAACAGCCGGTAGGTGCCGCCGTAGAGGTCGTCGCTCGCAATGACATGCGCGCCGCTGTCGAGGCATTCCAGCACCGTGGCGGTGGCCGCCATGCCGGACGCGAAGGCGTAGGCGCGCGTGCCGTCCTCGAGCGCGGCGATGCAGCGCTCGAAGGCCTGGCGGGTCGGGTTGTGGCTGCGGCTGTACTCATAGCCCTTGTGGACGCCGGGGCTTTCCTGGACGTAGGTCGAGGAGGTGTAGATCGGCGTCCACACCGCGCCGGTGGTCGGGTCGGGCGACTGGCCGGCGTGCACCGCTTTGGTGGAAAAGCCCGGCGGCGGCAGGTTGCCGCGGCGGTCATCGGTCATGCGGCGCTCCGGCGCAGGTAGTTGAGCAGGTCGATGCGGGTGATCAGGCCGTGGAACTGGTTGCCTTCCTTGACGATCGCGACGTGTCCGTGATCGAAGATCGGCAGCAGGTCGCGGATATCGGCGGAGGACTCGATGGTCTCCAGCCGCTTCGTCATCGCCTCGGCCGTCGGCAGCTTGAATTTGTTTTGGTCCGTGTAGACGGCGAGCAGGATATCGGCTTCGTCGATAAGGCCGACGATCTTGCCGTCCTCGATCACCGGCAGCTGCGAGACGTCGTTCAGCTTCATGCGGGAATAGGCGGTCATCAGCGTGTCGGTCGGCTGCACCGTCACCGTGCCGCCTTCCTCGAAGGGCCGGGAGATCAGGTCGCGCAGATTGCCGTAGCTTTTGCGCTTCAGCAGGCCCTGGTCGAACATCCAATAGTCGTTGAAGGCTTTCGACAGATACTTGTTGCCGCTGTCGCAGACGAAGGTGACGACCCGGCGCGGCGTCGTCTGCTCGCGGCAGTAGCGCAACGCCGCGGCGATCAGCGTGCCCGAGGACGTGCCGGCCAGGATACCGGTCTTCGCCAGCACCTCGCGCGCCGTGTTGAAGCTCTCCGCGTCGTCGACGGTGATCGCGCGCTTGACCCGCGACAGGTCGCAGACCGGCGGGATGAAGTCCTCGCCGATGCCCTCGACCAGCCAGCTTCCGACCTCGGTTTTGAGCTCGCCCGACTCGACATAATTCGCCAGCACGGAACCCTTGGGGTCGGCAAGGATCATTTCCGTCTTTGGGCTGACCTTCTCGAAGAAGCGGCCGATGCCGGCGATCGTGCCGCCGGAGCCGACGCCGCAGACGATGGCGTCCACGTCATGCCCCATCTGCGACCAGATCTCCGGGCCCGTGCCGGTCTCATGCGCCAGCGGATTGGCGGGATTGGCGAACTGGTTGACGTGCAGCGCGCCCGGGATGCGCTGGGCGATGGCGGCCGCCTTGTCCTGGTAGTAGTCCGGATGTCCCTTGCCGACGTCCGAGCGGGTGAGCACGATCTCCGCGCCCATGGCCTTCAGATTGAAGATCTTCTCCTGGCTCATCTTGTCGGGGATGACGATGATCAGCCGGTAGCCCTTCTGCCCGGCCACCAGGGCAAGACCGATGCCGGTATTGCCCGCCGTGGCCTCGACGATGGTGCCGCCCGGCTTCAGGCGGCCGTCCCGTTCGGCGGCCTCGATCATGGAAAGGCCGATGCGGTCCTTGATGGAGCCGCCGGGGTTCTGGTTCTCCAGCTTGACGAAAAGGTGGCAGGGGCCGGTATCGATCTGCCGGAGTTCGACGATCGGCGTGTTGCCGATCAGGTCGAGCACGGTCTCAGCGGTGGTCATGCTTCACGGCCTCTCGAGGTCGCTCGGGGAGCGGGCGCGGAATCCGGGCGGTGGAATGACGTTAACCAACCTACCAGCGGCGGCGGCGCGTGTCCTGTCAAATTGCGGATGGCCGGCCGCGAACCCGCCGGGACGCGAAAAAAGCCGCCTTACACCGACGGAATGATCTTGAACCGAAGGCAATTCTTGATTATGTGCAGTTAGCAGTCGGGTGCCGAGAGTGCTAAAACTCCAGTGCGCTGCGACTTTATTCCATATAACCCAAGAGCTTGTCCAGCATCGGGCGGGAGTATCAGACATGAAATTCAGACCATTGCATGATCGCGTGGCGGTGCGCCGCGTCGAGGAAGACCAGAAGACCGCCGGCGGAATCATCATTCCGGATACCGCGGCGGAAAAGCCGACCCAGGGCGAGATCGTCGCCGTCGGTGGCGGTGCGCGGAACGAAAAGGGCGAAATCGTTCCGCTCGACGTCAAAGTCGGGGACCGCATCCTGTTCGGCAAGTGGTCGGGCACGGAAGTCAAGATCGACGGGGAGGACCTGCTGATCATGAAGGAAAGCGACATCATGGCGGTGATCGAAGGCGCTGCGACGAAATCGAAATCGAAGAAGCAGGCTGCCTAACACCACGCTATCAATCCACAAACAGGAAACATTGAGATGGCTGCGAAAGAAGTAAAATTTTCGACCGACGCGCGCAATCGCATGTTGCGCGGGGTCGACATCCTGGCGGACGCCGTGAAGGTGACGCTGGGTCCGAAGGGCCGCAACGTGGTGCTGGACAAGTCGTTCGGCGCGCCGCGCATCACCAAGGACGGCGTGACGGTCGCCAAGGAGATCGAGCTCAAGGACAAGTTCGAGAACATGGGCGCCCAGATGGTGCGCGAAGTGGCGAGCAAGACCAACGACATCGCCGGTGACGGCACGACGACGGCGACCGTGCTGGCGCAGGCGATCGTGCGCGAAGGCGTCAAGGCGGTGGCCGCGGGCATGAACCCGATGGACCTAAAGCGCGGCGTCGATCTCGCCGTCGAGAAGGTCGTCGCGGAGATCAAGAAGCAGTCCAAGAAGATCAGCTCGAATAGCGAAGTGGCGCAGGTCGGCGCGATCGCTGCGAACGGCGACACCGAGATCGGCAGCTACATCGCCAAGGCGATGGAGAAGGTCGGCAACGAGGGCGTGATCACGGTCGAGGAGGCGAAGAGCCTGGAGACCGAGCTCGACGTGGTCGAAGGCATGCAGTTCGACCGCGGCTACCTCTCGCCGTATTTCATCACCAATGCCGAGAAGATGGTGTGCGAGCTGGAAAGCCCGATGATTCTCCTGCACGAGTCCAAGCTGTCGAGCCTGCAGCCGCTGCTGCCGGTGCTGGAAGCGGTGGTGCAGTCGGGCAAGCCGCTCCTGATCGTCGCCGAGGATATCGAGGGCGAGGCGCTGGCGACCCTGGTGGTCAACAAGCTGCGCGGCGGGCTCAAGGTCTCGGCCGTGAAGGCGCCCGGGTTCGGCGATCGCCGCAAGGCGATGCTGCAGGACATCGCGGTGCTCACGGGCGGTCAGGTCGTGTCCGAAGAGCTCGGCATCAAGCTCGAGAACGTGACGCTCGACATGATGGGCAAGGCCAAGCGGGTGACGATCGACAAGGACAACACGACGATCGTTGACGGCGCGGGTAAGCGCAAGGACATCGAGGGCCGCTGCGCGCAGATCCGCGCGCAGATCGAGGAGACCTCGTCGGACTACGACAAGGAGAAGCTGCAGGAGCGCCTGGCGAAGCTGGCCGGGGGCGTTGCGGTGCTCCGGGTTGGCGGGGCGACCGAGATCGAGGTGAAGGAGCGCAAGGATCGGGTCGAGGACGCGTTGAACGCGACCCGCGCCGCGGTCGAGGAAGGCGTGGTTCCGGGCGGCGGTGCCGCGCTGCTCTATGCCACCCGCGCGCTCAAGAACCTGCAGCCGGAGAACGACGACCAGCGCGTCGGCATCGAGATCGTGCGCCGCGCGATCCAGGCGCCGGCCAAGCAGATCGCCGAGAACGCGGGCGCCGACGGCGCCGTGGTTGCCGGCAAGCTGCTGGAGTCGAAGGACACCAACTTTGGCTACGACGCGCAGTCGGGCAAGTATGTCGACATGGTCAAAGCCGGCATCATCGACCCGGCCAAGGTCGTGCGCATCGCGCTGCAGGACGCGTCATCGGTGGCGGGCCTGCTGATCACGACCGAGGCGATGGTCGCCGAGAAGCCCGAGCCGAAGTCGGCTGGACCGGCGGCGCCGGACATGGGCGGCATGGATTTCTAAGACCGAAATCCATCGTTCCAGGGTTTACGATCCGGGTTTACGACTCGGCGGGCCGCAGCCAGAATTGGCTGCGGCCCGTTCCGTTGATGCCCGCCCTTCGGCAATCGGATCGGGCAAATGGTCGGCCCGCGACGCAATCAAATTGCATAAAATGGAACGATATGTTTTACTCAGTGAAATTTTGCCGATTTCGGAGGAGACACCCATGCGGCAGCAGGCAGAAGTCGGGAGCCGGCCTTTCGGGCCGTTCCGCGGCACGAATCGAGATTGTTCCCGTAAGCGACGCGCTCGGCGCGGAGATCCGCGGTGTCGATCTAGCCGATGTCGACGCCGCGACGCTCAAGGCGATCCGCGGGGCCTGGCTGGCGCATCTCGTGCTGCTGTTCCGGAACCAGACGCTGACCGACGACCAACTCGCCGACTTCAGCCGCAATTTCGGGGAGCTCGATCTGGCGCCGCCGATGGAGACGAGCCAGGGGCTGGTGCATCCGGAGATCCTCATCATCTCGAACGTGAAGGAAAACGGCAAGGCGATCGGCACGCTGGGCGACGGCGAGGCCATCTGGCATTCCGACATGAACTACATGGATGAGCCGCCGACCGGCAGCCTGCTCTATTCGCTCGAGATTCCGCCGTCGGGCGGCGATACCGGCTTCTGCAACATGTACAAAGCGCTCGAGACCCTGCCGGCGGACCTGCGGCGCCGCATCGAGGGCCTCAGCATCAAGCATGATTCGAGCACGAACAGCGGCGGCTACCTGCGCCAGGGCTCCAAGCCGGTGAGCGACGTGCGCGAGTGTCCCGGCGCCGTGCACCCGATGGTCTGCACGCATCCCGAGACCGGCCGCAAGGCGCTGTTCATCGGCCGGCGGCGCTATGCCTACATCATGGGACTGCCGGTCGAGGAGTTGGAGAAGCTGCTCGACGAGGTCTGGGCGCACGCGACCAAGAAGGAATTCGCCTGGCACCACCAATGGCGCGTGGGCGACGTGCTGATGTGGGACAACCGCTGCACCATGCATCGGCGCGACGCCTTCGACCCGGCGTCCCGGCGCCTCATGCACCGCACCCAGATCAAGGGCAGCAGGCCGTCCTGACGGGGCGCGATCGGTTCAAATAAGAAACGCGAAAAAAGACTGCCGGCGGCCGGGGCTTCCCTTGGCCGCTTTTTCTTTGCCTCTTCGCCGTACTAGGCGCGGCCGCGCTGCGTGATCTATCATCGCCGCATGAGCAAGGAACCCCTGTTGATCGGCAACGGCGCGGGATTTAGCACCGACTACACGGATGCCGGCATCCCGGTGGTCGATGCCCTCGTGCGCTCGGGCAAGCCGGCCGTGATGTTTTACGAGATGCTGGCGGAACGCACGCTCGCGATCGCCCAGCGTGAGCGGGTCGCCAACCCGGACGGCGGCTATGCGCCGCATATGGTCGACGCGCTCGAGCCGGTGCTCAAGACCTGCGTCGAGAAGGGCGTGCCGATCCTCGGCAACTTCGGCTCGGCCAATCCGATGGGCGCCGCGCGGCGCATCCATCAGATCGCGCGCGAGCAGGGCATCCGTGGCCTCCGGGTTGCCGTGGTCGAAGGCGACGACGTGCGTGACAAGCTGCAGCGCATCCAGATGAGCGCCTGGGAGGAAGAGGCGGCGCCGAACCTGGACGCGCTCAAGGTGATCTCGGCCAACGTCTATCTCGGCGGACGCGAGGTCGCGAAGGCGTTGGCGCTCGAGCCGCATGTGGTGGTAACCGGCCGGGTGACGGACTCCGCGCTGGCGCTGGGGCCGCTGATCCATCATTTCGGCTGGCGGGTGGACGACTGGGACCATCTCGCCGCCGGTACGGTGGTGGGCCATCTGCTGGAATGCGGCGCGCAGGTCACCGGCGGCTATTTCGCGGACCCGGGCTGGAAGGACGTGCCCGACCTCGACCGCGTCGGCTACCCGATCGCGGAATGCCATGAAGACGGCAGCATCGTCGTCTCCAAGCCGGAAGGGACCGGCGGGCTGGTCTCGCGGCGCACGGTGATCGAGCAGCTGCTGTACGAGATTCACGACCCGGCGGCCTACCTGGTGCCGGACGTGACCCTCGACCTGACGGAGGTCGAAGTCGAGGAGATCGGACCCAACCGCGTGCGGGTCGCCGGCGCCAGGGGGCATCAACGGCCACCGACGCTGAAGACGACGATCTGCTTCGACGGCGGCTGGCTCGGCGAGGGGGAGATCTCCTACGCCGGGCCGAACGCTTTCGGCCGGGCGAGGCTCGCGAAGGAGACAGTCGAGAAGCGCATCGCCGCGCTCGGCCTCGACTGCCGGGTGCGCACCGACCTGATGGGCTTCGTCAGCGTGCATGACGGCGACAGCGGCGCGCTGGCCGCGGCGCGCGACGGCAGCGCGTGCCAGGACCTGCGCGTGCGGCTCGCGGTCGACGCCGCCGACGAGCGCACCGTCGAGCGCGCCACGCGTGAGCTGGAAGGGCTCTATTGCGCCGGCCCGGCCGGGGGCGGCGGCGTGCGCCGGCGGCAGACCTGGCGCGTGCGCACGGCGTCCTGCCTGATCCCGCGCGAAAGCGTCGATCCGAAATTCCGCCTGGTGACCGCCGATGACGTCTGACGACATGATCGAGGTCGAGCTGCACGAGCTGGCGCACGCGCGCACCGGCGACAAGGGCGACCGCGCCAATATCAGCCTCGTGCCCTACGACCCGGCCGCCTGGGACTTCCTGCGTACGGAAATCACCGCCGAGCGCGTCCGGAGCTGGTTCGCGCACCGCAACGTCGGCAAGGTCATGCGCTACGACCTGCCGAAGATCCAGGCCTTCAACTTCGTCCTGGACGACGTTTTGCAGGGCGGCGTGAATGGCAGCCTGAACCTGGATGGGCATGGCAAGAGCCTGTCCTTCCACCTGCTCGCCATGCGGGTGCGCGCGCCGCGCGCGCTGATCGATGCCGCGCGGGAGGCGCGCCGCCGCTGACGGAAAACGAGACACGAAGATCGAGGGAGCCGATATGCCCAAATTCGCCGCCAACCTGTCCACCATGTTCACCGAGCTGGAGCCGCCGGCGCGTTTCAAGGCCGCCCGCGACGTCGGCTTCGACACGGTGGAGTTCCTGCGGCCTTACGCCTGGCCGGTTGCCCAGGTGAAGCAGTGGCTCGACGATGCCGGGCTCAAGATGATCCTGCTCAACACCGCGTCCGGCGATCCCGACAAGGGCGAGCGTGGCCTGGCGGCGCTGCCCGGCCGCGAGGCGGACTTCCGCAAGGTCTTCGACCAGGCGCTGGAGTACGCCGTCGGGCTCGGCGCCGGCATGATCCACGTGATGGCGGGGGTGGTGCCGCAAGGGATGCGGTCGGAAACCTGCGACGAGGTCTTCGTCGCCAACCTGAAGGCGGTGGCGCCGGTGGCAAAGGCCAAGGGGGTGCGGCTCAATCTGGAGCCGCTGAACCTGCAGGACGTGCCCGGCTATCTGCACACGAAGACGGCGCATACCCGCCGCATCATCGACGCGGTCGGCAGCGATAACGTCTTCATGCAATACGATTTTTATCACATGCAGGTCATGCAGGGGAATCTGGCCGAAGGGCATGCGCCGCGACTGGGACGTGATCGGCCACATCCAGTTCTCCAGCGTCCCCGGCCGGCACGAGCCGCAGCATGGCGAGGTCAACATGCCCTTCCTGTTCGACGTGGTGGACCAGCTCGGCTACACGGGCTGGATCGGCTGCGAGTACGGGCCGAAGACGACGACCTTGAAGGATTGTCGTGGGGCAAGCCGTATGGGCTGGGACCGCGCTGAGGCTTCAGAACTTCATCAGGAAGCGCACGACCTTGCGCGTCTTCTCGCTGAACAGGGACGGGATGTAGTAACTGCCCGCGACCCGCTTCGAGACCTCGCTCAGGGTGGGGTAGGGCGCGATCAGGCTCGCGAGCGTGCTGATCTTCTGCTTCTGGCCGACCGCGACGACCCAGGGCAGCAACAGCTCGCCCGCCCGCGCGGCGGCGATCGAGGCGCCGAGCACGCGGCCCCGCTTGTCGGTCACCACCTTGATTAACCCGTCGGTCTCATGTTCCGCCTGGGCGCGGTCGTTCTCGTGCAATGCGAAGCGCAGCACGCGGATGTCCTTGCCCAGCGCCTGCTTCGCCTGCGCCTCGGTCTGCCCGACATGCGCGATCTCGGGGTCCGTGTAGGTGACCCAGGGCACCGCGCGGTAATCCACCTTGGACCGCAGCCAGAACAGGATGTTCCGGATGACGATGCCGGCGTGATAGTTGGCGATATGCGTGAACTGGTAGCTGCCGGCGACGTCGCCGATGGCGTAGATGCGCTTGTTGCTGCTGCGCAGCCGGGCATCGACCTCGATGCCCTTCTTCGAATAGGTCACGCCCGCGGCCTCGAGGTTGAGCCCGCCGACATTGGCCGACCGGCCGGCGGCGACCAGCAGGTGACTGCCGGTGATGCGCTCCGCCGCGCCGTCCTGCTCGATCTCGACCGACACGCCCGTGCCGTCCCGGCTGATGCCCTTCACCTTGATGCCTTCGCGGAGCGCGATCCCTTCCTCGCGCAAACGCCGCTTCACGACCTCGGTGACCTCGGGATCGTCCTTGCCCAGGATCGAGAACATCTCCAGCACCGTGACCTTGGCGCCGAGGCGGCGGTGCGCCTGCGCCAGCTCGCAGCCGATCGGCCCGCCGCCGATCACGATCAGATGCGCCGGGCCTTCCATAAGGTCGAAGACCGTCTCGTTGATGAGGTAGGGCACCGTGTCGAGCCCCGGGATCGGCGGCACGCCCGCGGAGGAGCCGGTCGCGACCACGAAATATTTCGCGCGCACCCGCGTGCCGTCGGCGTCGACCTCGTTCGGGCCGGTGAAGCGCGCGGCCGCCTGCAGCACGGTCACGCCCAGGCCGGTGAAGCGCTCGACCGAATCGTTCGGCGCGATGGCCTGGATGACGCCCTGCACATGGTCGTGCACGCCGTGGAAATCGATTTCGGGCTCGCCGGCCCGGATGCCGAAGCGGGCGCTGCGGCGCTGGGTGTGTGCGGCATGCCCGGCGGCGATCAGCGCCTTGGATGGCACGCAGCCGAAGTTGAGGCAGTCGCCGCCCATCCTGCCTTTTTCGATCAGCACCGTGCGCGCGCCCATCTGAGATGCGCCCGCGGCGACGGACAATCCGCCGGAGCCGCCGCCGATGACGCAGATGTCGGTTTCGATCGTGTCGGCCATGCCCGTGCTCGCTGCGCAATGGGTGAAGTAGCGGAGTACTACACCAATGGCCTGCTCGCGAGCCGCTAAATTTACCGTGATGCGGGAATAAACCGGACGTTAGGCGGTACCGAGCGTCTTGGTCGCGATCTCGTAGACATCGGGGGAGAGACCTTCCGTGCCGGCGATGCGCTCGAGCGCGGCCCGCATCAGGGCCTGCCGGTTGGCGTCGAACCGCCGCCATTGGCCGAAGGCGCCGACCATCCGGGCGGCAACCTGCGGGTTGATCCGGTTCAGCTCGAGCACGCGGGCGGTGAGGAAGGCGTAGCCCGCGCCGTCGGCCGCGTGGAAGCGGAGCTGGTTGCCCTGGCAGAAGGCGCCGATCAAGGCGCGCACCTTGTTCGGCACCCTGATCGAGAAGCTCGGATGCGCGAGCAGCGTCTCGACATTCGCCAGCGTGCCGGGCAAGGACGACATCGCCTGGAGCGAGAACCACTTGTCGATGACAAGCGGGTCGTCCTTCCAGCGCGCGAAGAAAGCGGCGAGCGCGTCGTCGCGCGCGGGATCGTCGAGGTCGTTCAGCACCGTGAGCGCGCCCAGCTCGTCGGTCATGTTATCGGCGTTGCGCGCCTGCTCCTGGCAGCGCGCGATGCCGTCGCGGTCGCCGAGCGCGCCGAGATAGCCGAGCGCCACGTTGCGGAGCCGGCGCCGCGCCGCCGAGGCGGGATCGGGGCTATAGGCCTGATTGCTCGCATTGCTGCGGTAGGCCGCCTCGAAATCCGCTTTCAGGCGTTCGGCGATCGCCCGCCGCAATGCCTCGCGCGCGGCGTGGATCGCGTCCACATCGACCACTGCCATCTGCTGCGCGAGATAGTCTTCGGACGGCAGGACCAGCGTGTCCGCGATCAGCGCCTTGTCGAGCTTGCCGTCGCGCAGCACGTCGCGCAGCGCGTCGATGAAAGCCGGGTCCGGCGCCGGCGTGTTGCCGGACTGGATCGTGCCGATCATGTCCAGCATCAGGCCGGTGGCATATTGTTGCGCCATCTCCCAGCGGTTGAACGGGTCGGCGTCATGCGCGATCAACTGGCGGCGGCGTTCGGCCGGCAGGTCGAGCTTGAGCTTCACCGGCGCCGAGAAGTTGCGCAGCAGCGACGGCGTCGGCTCTTCGGCGATCCCGGTGAAGCGGAAGGTCTGCGTCGCCTCGCGGACGTCGAGCATGCGCGCGGTCGCGCCGTTTCCGGGCGCCTCGCCGTCGAGGCGTAGCGGCATCTCCCGTCCCGCGCCGTCGATCAGGCCGACGGCGAGCGGGATGTGCATCGGCTTTTTCTCGGGCTGGCCCGGCGTCGGCGGGCAATACCTGGCTGACCGTCAGGTCATAGGTCTTCGCCGCCGGCTCGTAACGTCCCTCGGCCGTGACCTCGGGCGTGCCGGACTGGCTGTACCAGAGCCGGAACTGCTTGAGGTCGGCGCCGTTCGCGTCTTCCATCGCCTTGACGAAATCCTCGCAGGTCACCGCCTGCCCGTCGTGGCGCTCGAAATACAGGTCCATGCCCTTGCGGAAGCCGTCGCGGCCGAGCAACGCGTGCATCATGCGGATGACTTCGGCGCCCTTTTCGTAGACCGTCGGGGTATAGAAATTGTTGATCTCGATGTAGGAGTCGGGACGCACGGGATGTGCCATCGGCCCGGCGTCCTCGGGGAACTGGCGGGCGCGCAGCGCGCGGACCTGCTTGATGCGCTCGACCGGGCCTGAGCGCATGTCGCCCGAGAAGAGCTGGTCGCGGAACACGGTCAGCCCTTCCTTAAGGCTGAGCTGGAACCAGTCGCGGCAGGTGACCCGGTTGCCCGTCCAGTTGTGGAAGTATTCGTGCGCGATGATCGCCTCGATGAAGCCGTAGTCGCTGTCGGTCGCCGTCTCGGGGTTGGCGAGGATGTATTTGTCGTTGAAGACGTTGAGGCCCTTGTTCTCCATCGCGCCCATGTTGAAGTCGCTGACCGCGACGATCATGAAGATGTCGAGGTCGTATTCCAGGCCGAAGGTCTCTTCGTCCCAGCGCATCGCCTTCTTGAGCGATTCGAGTGCGTGGCCGCAGCGATCCTCCTTGCCGGGCTCGACGAAGATGCGCAGCGTGACGTCGCGGCCAGAACGGGTCGTGAAACGGTCCTCGGCGCAGGCGAGGTTGCCGGCCACCAGCGCGAACAGGTAGCAGGGCTTGGGGAAGGGGTCGTGCCAGACGGCGAAGTGCCGGCCGTCCGCGAGGTCGCCGCTTTCGATCAGGTTGCCGTTCGACAGCAGCACCGGGTAGCGCGCCTTGTCGCCGCTGATGCGCGTCGTGAAGACGGCCATGACGTCCGGCCGGTCGAGATACCAGGTGATATGCCGAAAGCCTTCCGCCTCGCACTGGGTGCAGAAGTTGCCGCTCGACTTGTAGAGCCCTTCCAGCGCGGTGTTGTCCTGCGGCCGGAGCTCGGCCTCGGTTTCGAGGGTGAAGGCCCGCGGCGGGGTATGGATCGCCAGAGACTGCTCGGTCAGCGCATAGGCGCTTTCCGGCAGGGCCTTGCCGTCGAGGTGGATCGAGACGAGTTTGATCCCTTCGCCGTCGAGGACCAGCGGACCCGGCTTTTCCCCATTGGCGTGGACCGTCAGCCGGCTCTTGACCCGCGTCGTCTCCTCGCCCAGCGTCACGTCCAGCTCGACCGTCTCGATCCGATAGGCCGGCGGCGCATAGTCCTTGCGGTAGATTGTTTTCAGCGCTTCTTTTTTCATCCTGAGGGTCCGTTCCTGCGGCTGGCGAATGGCGGGTCTGTGAGCGATATGGTCAATGTAATGGACGCGTCAATGGCATTCGCGAAACGCAGTCGTTACGTCGCTTCCTCGGATGATAGAGTGCACGCCCGCGGGCCGGCCGGTCCGGCATTTCTCAAGAGCGGTCGATTAATGGCAAAGGGCTGGGCCGATTTCAGCGCCGTCGCGCGTCCGTTCCGCAATCGCAATTTCGCGATCTATACGGCGGGCAATGCGATCAGCAACACGGGGACCTGGGTCCAGCGGCTGGCCGTCGGCTGGCTGGCCTGGAAGCTGACGGAATCCGCCTTCTGGGTCGCCGCGGTGTCCTTCGCCGACCTGTTCCCGGTGGTCATCCTGGGCATGTTCGGCGGCGTACTGGCGGACCGGGTCAGCCGGATCCGCGTGGTCCGCACGACCCAGGTGGTGCAGGCGCTGCAGGCGACCGCGCTTTATCTGCTGGTCGCCTTCGACCTGATCAACATCCAGCTGCTGTTCCTGTTCACGCTGATCCTGGGCGCGTCGACCGGCTTCGACCAGCCGGCGCGGCAGTCGCTGGTCTACAGCTTGGTCCGCCGCGAGGACCTGACCCCCGCGGTGGCGATCAACTCGATCATCTTCAATACCGCCCGCTTCATCGGCCCGGCAATCGCCGGCGTCGTCATCGCGGCCTTCGGCCTGTCGGTCGCCTTCGCGATCAACGCCGTCAGCTTCCTGGCGACGATCGTCGCCCTGGCGGTGATCCGCATCCCCGCGACCGAGCATGTCTCGAAGCACCGCATGACGGTGATGGGCGACCTGCTGCTCGGGCTGCGCTACACCGCGCGCCATCGCGTCATCGGCCGGCTGATCCTCTATTCACTGACGCTGTCGCTGCTGGTGCGGCCGATGAACGAGCTGCTGCCGGCGATCACGGAGCTGCTGTTCCAGCATGGCGCAAGCGGGCTTGCCATCCTCACCTCGGCGCGCGGCGTCGGCGCCCTGACGGCGGGGCTGCTGCTCGCCAAGCGCACCGAGATCCAGGGGCTGACGCGCAACCTGGTCTACAGCATGCTGCTGGGGGTGATCAGCGTGTTCCTGCTGCTCGGCACCGGGAACTTCTGGATCGGCGCGATCGCCCTCGCGCTGTTCGGGTTCGCCATGTCGACCACCGGCGTCGGCACCGTCACGATGATCCAGGTCACGGTGGACAACCGCCTGCGCGGGCGGGTGCTGAGCCTGAATGGGCTGATCATGCGCGGCGTGCCCTCACTCGGCGCCGTGATCATGGGATGGGTCGCTGACCGGGTCGGGCTCTACTGGCCGCTTGCCTGCGGCGCCGGGATCTTCTTCGTGATCTTCCTGTCGGCCGTGCGCTGGGAAAAGAGCGTCCGCGCGATCGCCGACCGGGGGCCCGTCGGTCACCGCGCCAAGGAATAGACGGCGTCGAGCTCGGGTTCGCCCGCGCAGCGCACGCGGCCCTGTTCGATCATGTGGATGAGGTGCGACTGGACCGAGCGCCGGGCGCCGCCGATCAGGCGCGGGTCGAGGTCGACATACATCGCCTACACCATCTCCGGGATCGTGTTCTGGTCCTTCGCGAGGCAGGCTTCGATCTGGTCTTCGCGATGGCGGCGGTGGGCGAGCAGGCCCGCGACATGCGCCTTCGGGTCCGAAATCATCGCGCCGTGCGTCGGCCAGTAGGCGGCTTCGTCGCGCGCGTGCAGCTTCTCGAGCGAGCGCATGTAGGCGCCCATGTCGCCGTCCGGCTGCGACACCACGGTGGTCGACCAGCCCATGACGTGGTCGCCGCTGAACAGGATATTCTCCTCGCGGAACGCGAAGCACAGATGGTTCGAGGTGTGGCCCGGCGTATGGACCGCCTCGATCGTCCAGTCCCTGCCGCGGATGACGTCGCCGTCCTTGACCACGACGTCGGGCGTGAAGTCGAAGTCGCCGCCTTCCTCGACCCGCGGCAGGCCCTTGTCGCCGCCATGCGGGCCGTAGCCGTAGGTCTTGGCGCCGGTCGCCGGCTGCAGCAGCTGCACGCCCGGCGAATGGTCGCGATGGGTGTGGGTGACCAGGATGTGAGTCACCGTCTCGCCCTTGAGACTGTGCATCAGGGCCGTGAAATGCGCTTCGTCATGCGGGCCGGGATCGATCACCGCGACCTCGCCGCGCCCGACGATATAGGTTCCGGTGCCCTTGAAGGTGAAGGGGCCGGGGTTCTCGGCGATCACCCGCCGGATCGTCGGCGTCAGGACCGAGACGCGGCCGTAGTGAAAATCGAGCTCGCGGTTGAACGACAGGCTCATGCTGGACATCCCTCGAAAGACCGGCATGACAGATGGCGCAGATGCGCGGAGGCGTCAAGTTGCAGACGATTGCCGCCCCGGCATCGAGCCGCTAGAGTTCCGGCTTTCCCGCCCCTTGCGATCGGAGTCCCCCATGTTTACCACGCGCCCGGAACTGCTCGGCACCTTCGGCGTCGTCGCGACGACGCACTGGCTGGCCTCGGCGGCGGGCATGGCGATGCTGGAACGGGGCGGCAATGCCTTCGACGCGGCGGTGGCGGCGGGCTTCGTGCTGCATATTGCGGAGCCCCATCTGAACGGGCCCGGCGGCGACATGCCGGCGCTGATCTACGACCGGGCGAGCGACAGCTACCGCATGATCTGCGGCCAGGGCGTGGCGCCGGCGGGGGCGACGATCGAGCATTACCATGGTCTCGGGCTCGACCTCGTGCCGGGCAACGGCCTGCTGGCGACCGTCGTGCCGGGCGCCTTCGACGCCTACATGCTGATGCTGCGCGATTACGGCACGATGACGCTGGAGGAGGTCTGGGCCCCGGCGATCTATTACGCCGAAAGCGGCGCGCCGCTGGTCGCGCGGGCCTGCGAGACGATCCGCACGGTCGAGGCGATGTTCCGCAATCATTGGCAGAGCTCGGCCGCGGTCTATATGCCGGGCGGCAGCGTGCCGGCGCCGGGAACGCTGCTCGGCAATGCCGGTATCGCGGGCACCTGGCTGCGCATCCTGGAAGAGGCCAAGGCCGCGGGCAGCGACCGGGTCGCGCAGATCGAGGCGGCGCGCGCCGCCTTCTACAACGGCTTCGTCGCCGAGGCTGTCGACTCCTTCTGCCGCGAGAACGCGATGATGGACGTCACCGGAGAGCCGCATTCCGGCGTGCTCTCGGGCGATGACTTGGCGCGCTGGCGCGCAAGCTACGAGGAGCCGCTGCGCTACGCCTTCCGGGGCGTCGAGGTGCTCAAGGGCGGGCCGTGGTCGCAGGGGCCGGTCCTGCTGCAGCAGCTTGCCCTGCTCGACGGCTTCGACCTCGAAGCGATGGACCCGACCGGGGCGGAACTCGTGCACATCGTCACCGAATGCGCCAAGCTTGCCTTCGCCGACCGCGAGGCGTTCTACGGCGACCCCGATTTCGTCGACGTGCCGATGGAGACGCTGCTGTCGCGCGCGTATAACGCCGAGCGCCGCAAGCTGATCGGCGAGAAGGCCTCGCTCGAATTCCGGCCCGGCAGGATCGACGGCTATGGCGCCGAGGTCGACTACGACCTTCTGGTCGCGGCCGGGAAGGCGAAGGCGGGCGCGCTTGCCGGTATCGGTGAGCCGACCACCGGGCGCGAAATTCCGGCCTCGGGCGATACTTGCCATATCGACGTCATCGACAAGGACGGCAACATGGTCTCGGCAACGCCGAGCGGCGGCTGGCTGCAAAGCTCGCCGGTCATCCCCGAGCTCGGCTTCTGCCTCAACTCGCGCGCCCAGATGTTCTGGCTCGAAGAGGGGCGGCCCGCCACGCTCGAGCCGGGCAAGCGGCCGCGGTCCACGCTGTCGCCGTCGATGGCGGTCAAGGACGGCAACCCGTGCATGAGCTTCGGCACGCCGGGCGGCGACCAGCAGGACCAGTGGCAGACGATCTTCCTCCTCCGCCACCTGGTGCACGGCATGAACCTGCAGGAAGCGATCGACGCGCCGTCCTTTCACAACGAGCACCACCCGGGATCCTTCTATCCGCGCTCGGCGACGCCGGGCCGGCTGGTCGTCGAAGGCCGTTTCCCGCGCGAGACAGTGGCCGAGCTGCAGCGGCGCGGCCACCGTCTCGAGGTCGGCGAAGACTGGTCGGAAGGCCGCCTGACAGCGGCGCGCCAGGACGACGGCCTGCTGCGCGCCGGCGCCAATCCGCGCGGCATGCAAGGTTACGCCGTCGGGCGATAGCTGCTTGCGGCAGACGCGGCGATCGCAGGCTCGGCCTTCGCCGCGTGCGATTCCCCGCCTGTTCGCGGCAAGACCCTTTCGGCCGGGAAACGGATCAGCACGGTCGTGCCTTCGCCCACCGTGCTTTCGATCTTGATGGTCCCGTCATGCAGCCGCACCAGGGACGCGACGAGCGACAGGCCGAGGCCGGCCCCTTCGGTCTTCCGGATATGGGAGTCATTCGCGCGTTCGAACGGCAACATGATCCGTTCGATATCCGCCTGGTCGATGCCGATGCCGGTGTCGGCCACGCACAGCAAGAGGCTGCCGTCCTTGTCGATCTGGGCCAGGGCCAGGACCTTGCCGCCCTCGCCGGTAAATTTGACCGCATTGGCGAGAAGATTGAGGACGATCTGGCGCAAGGCGCGCTCGTCTGCATTCAGATGCGGCAGGTCTTCGGGCAGTCTTGTCTGCAGGCGTATGTTGGTCGCGCGCGCCTGGCCGCGCACGAGCCGCATCGCGGCGGAAATGACCGCGTGCACGTCGATCTCTTCCTCGTACAGCTCGTATTTGCCCGCTTCGATCTTCGATAGATCGAGAAGAATGTTGATGAGGTCAAGCAACTGGCCGCCGCTGTCGCGGATGTCGCGCACATACTCTTCGTATTGCGCATTTTCGATCGGGCCATGCACCTTGCTGAGCATCGCCTCCGAAAAGCCGTTGATCGCGTTCAGCGGCGTGCGCAGCTCGTGGCTGATATTCGCCAGAAACTCCGATTTGCTGTGATTGGCCTGTTCCGCGGCGTTTTTGGCGATCTGCAGCTCCTCATTGCGCATCGTCGATGCATCGAGCAGGCTTCGTTCCTGCGCAACGACGCGGTTAAGCCGCCGCAATAGGAAGGCGAACAACCATAATGCGGTGACCCCTCCGACCACCATGAAGACATAGAGGCCGAATTGCTGAAACGTGTCGACGAGGGTGAGTTTCGGCAGCGGCACCTGGACGCTTTGCACGCCGCGCACGTCGCCCACCTTCCAGTCCGTTTTCGGGCTCCCGTCGGTCGAGTTGTGACAGGCGACGCAGCTTTCGCCCATGCGGACCGGCGCGGCATAGCGCAGAACAGGCTGGCCGTTGATGACCTCGACGCGCACGAACTCTTTTTTCTTGCCGTCCGACAGCGCGTCGAGCGCGTCGGACTCGAACGCATCCCGCGGGCCGCCGTTCGTGCGCCACGGGAACGGAAAGCGGCTGTAGAACCGGAACCGCCCGCCCGTCGACGTCTTGCTCACGCGGTCGCCCAGCTCGATCGACAGGGTCGCCGGCAAGGGAATGGCGCCGGGAATGTCGGCATAGTTGTGGGTGACGGCGGCGCCCGCCTTCTTTGCCCGGGGCACGATCTCGGATGAGTAAAAATTGCGGATGGTGGCCATCGCCGAGGAATACGCCTCCGCGCTTCGCAGCGCGGTGCTGTAGCGAATGTTCTCCGAAATCGAAGAAAACTGGATGACGATCAGAATGAAACCGAGACAGGCCAGGATCGACAGCGCTTGGATCGGCCTGCGGATGAGGAAGTCATACAGCCATTGGGTCATGGCGGCGTTGTCCTGAACTGGCGCCGGCCGCCTCTCGGTCCGAAAGCTGCGCCGGGAACCGCAGGTTAAGCGAACTTGCTGAATGTATGGTTAACGGGTCTTTGCCATGCGGCCGTTTCGAGCGGCCACACCGAACACACCGGCGCCGCATGCCGCAGGCGCCGCATCCGAAAGTTGAATCGAGCGGCCGGCGCACAGCTGTGACCGGCTCGTCCGCGCGGCTAAATGCGGCTGCCGATCTACAATCGCCCGTCGACGATGCGTTGGATGATCGTGCTGTATTTGGCGCCGTGGCCGGCTTTATTGGCCTGCTCCAGCATGTCGATGACGAGCTTGGCGCCGCGGGCGTCCACGCCCACCTCCTCGGCGAGCTTCACGGCGTAGCTGACATCCTTGATGGCGTAGGTCACGGGGAAGGCGTTCTCCGGATGATCGTCGATGGCCATCGATTTCATGGCGTGGTTGCGAGCAGACGAAGCTGTCGCCGGACCCCTTGGACAGGATTTCCAGGAAGCGCTTCCCGTCCATGCCGGCGCGCTTCGCGATGGTGAAGCCCTCGGCGACGGCGTTCAGATTCTCGAAGACGATCATGTTGTTCATCAGCTTCATGACCTGCCCGGTGCCGACAGGCCCGCAATGCATGACGTCCGTGCCCATGGTGTCGAGGAAGGGGCGCACCCGTTCAAGCACCGCCTTATCGCCGCCGACCATGATGCAGAGCGTGCCCTCGATCGCGGCGAAGCGCGCGCGGGCGATGGGCGCATCGAGGAAGTCGACCGATTTCTTGGCGCAGGCCGCGGCGACGTCACGCCCGACCTTTGGCGGCACGGTGGACATGTCGACGACGATCTGGCCGGCGCGGGCATTCTCCACGACGCCGCCCTTGCCGAGGCAGACCTCGCGGCTCTCCGGCTCGCCGGGAACGCAGACGAGGATGAGATCCACGCGGCGGACGAGATCGGCGATCGAGTCGGCGCGCGTGACACCGTCCTTCGTCAGCCGTTCCAGCGGCTCCGGACGGCGGTCGAACCCGACCACCGGCTTGCCGCATTTGCGGGCAAGGTTGCGGCACATGGCTTCGCCCATGACGCCGAGGCCGATGAAGCCGACCGACTTGATCTCAGACATCGCTTCTCTCCTGTTTTTCATTTTGCGCGCTTCCGGCTACCATGCTGGCCGGAAACGCCTTCGCGCTCAAGTGCGACGCTCCAGCTGCGAAAAGGATGAAACGAATGGCCGACGCGCCCGAAACCTACGAGATCTATGCCATAAAATATGCCCAGCGGAATGCCTTCCGGGCGGAGCATTTCATCTTCTCGGACGCGCATGACGTGCCGATGCCGATGGACTATTACATCTGGGCGATCGTCGGCAAAAAAGCCAGCTATGTCGTCGACACCGGCTTCGAGGCCGAGGAAGCGGCAAAGCGCGGCCGCCAGCTCCTCCGCACGCCGGCCGAGGCGCTGCAGGTCATCGGCCTCGACGCGGCGAAGGCCGAGCATGTCGTCCTGACCCACATGCATTACGACCATTGCGGCAACCTCGGCATGTTCCCGAAGGCGAAGCTCTATCTGCAGGAGCGCGAGATGGGCTACGCCACGGGGAAATACATGCGGGAAGAGGTGATGCGCCATCCGTTCTGCGTCGATTACGTGGTCGACATCGTCCGTGCGCTCTACGACGACCGCGTCGAATTCGTCAGCGGCGTGCGCGAGATCGCGCCCGGCATTAGCGTGCACCATGTCGGCGGCCATACCGACGGCCTGCAGGTCCTGCGGGTGTGGACCAAGCGGGGCTGGGTCGTGCTGGCGTCCGACGCGACGCATTATTACGACAATATCTTCCGCACCAACCCGTTCCCGATCGTGTTCAACGTCGGTCACATGCTCGAGGGCTACCGCACGATCCATGCACTGGCGGAGTCGCCGCAGCACATCATCGCGGGGCACGACCCCCTCGTCATGGCCCGCTTCCCGGCCGCGTCGAAGTCGACGGAGGGCGTTGCCGTCCGGGTCGATGTCGCGCCGCTGCACTGGGAATGACGGCCCTGCGATTCTGACGGGTTGATCCGCGGGCGAAGGCGTATTACCTCCTGCCCGGCAGTGGATTTCCGGTAATCAGGCAGGCGGCGGAGGCGAGCAATGGTCCAGCACCATCACAGCAAGGTTTTCATCATCGGATCGGGCCCTGCGGGCTACACCGCGGCCATCTATGCCGCCCGGGCGAACCTGAAACCCATGCTCGTCGCGGGCCTGCAGCCCGGCGGCCAGATGACGATCACCACCGATGTCGAGAACTATCCCGGCTTCGCTGACGTCATCCAGGGCCCCTGGCTGATGGAGCAGATGCAGAAGCAGGCCGAGCATGTCGGCACCCGGATGGTCAGCGACGTGATCGTCGATGTCGATTTTTCCAAGCGGCCCTTCCGCGCGACCGGCGACGGCGGCGATACCTATTCCGGCGACGCGGTGATCATCGCTACCGGCGCGCAAGCGCGCTGGCTCGGCCTCGAGTCGGAGGCGAAATTCCAAGGCTTCGGCGTGTCCGCCTGCGCCACCTGCGACGGCTTCTTCTTCCGCGACCAGGAAGTCTGCATCGTCGGCGGCGGCAATACGGCCGTCGAAGAGGCGATATACCTCACCCATCACGCGAGCAAGGTCACGCTGATCCATCGCCGCGACACGCTGCGCGCGGAAAAGATCATGCAGGACCGGCTGTTCAAGAACCCGAAGGTCGCCGCGGTCTGGGACAGCGTCGTCGAAGAAGTGTTGGGCACCGAGGATCCCCTCGGCGTCACGGGCGTACGCGTACGCAACGTCAAGACCGGCGAGATGCGGGACATTCCCTGCGAAGGCCTGTTCATCGCCATCGGCCATGATCCGGCGACGGCGGTCTTCAAGGGCAAGGTCGACATGGACGCGGAAGGCTATATCCGCACCGCGCCGGACAGCACGGCGACGAACATCCCGGGCGTCTTCGCCGCCGGCGACGTCAAGGACAAGGTCTTCCGCCAGGCGGTCACCGCCGCGGGCATGGGCTGCATGGCCGCCCTCGAGGTCGAGAAATACCTCGCTGCACAGGAGGGCGCGACCAGCGCCGCGGCGGAGTAGTCCTCCGCCGCCCAACGGTCCCGGCCTATTTCTTTCCCGGCTTCTTGCCGAGATCGACCTTTGCGGCCTCGAGCTGCCAGCGCACGACCTCGGTATGGTCGGAGGCCGGGCCGTATTGCGTCAGCGTCGCGGCGTAGACCTCGCGTATCAGCGCGGTGAAGGGCGCGGAGACGCCGGTCGCCCGCGCCAGGTCCTGGGCGGTGGTGAGGTCCTTCAGCATCAATCCATTGGTGAAGCCGGCGTTGTAGGCGCCGCTCAGGACGAACTGGTGGAACTTGACCTCGGTGGCGTTGTTGCGGCCGGTCGAGCGGTTGATGGTGTCGACCATGACCGCCGGATCGAGGCCGAACTGCTTGCCGATAATGAGCGCCTCGCCGGCCGCGGCCAGGCCGATTGCGGACAGCATGTTGTTCAGCGCCTTCATCGCGTGGCCTGATCCGACCGGGCCGCAGTCGAAGATCTGCCCGCCCATGATGTCGAGCAGCGCGCGGCAGCGGCCGACATCGGCCTTGCCGCCGCCGACCATGATGGCGAGCGAGCCGTCGGTCGCCCGCCGGACGCCGCCGGAAACCGGCGCGTCGACCATGGCGATGCCGCGCTCGGCCAGCTCCTTGGCGAGCGCGACCGTGCCGGTCGGGTCGGACGAGCTCATGTCGAGCAGCAGCTTGCCTTTGTCCATGTGGTCGGCAAGGCCCGTTTCGCCGTCCTGGCCCAGAACGATCCGCCGGACGTCCTTGCCGGTGGGCACGATGGTGATGACGATATCGGCGTTGCGGGCGACGCTTTCGAGCCCGTTGGCGGGGCTGGCGCCGAATTCCTCGACGAACTTGTCGACGACCTTGCGATTGAGATCGTAAACGATGAGGTCCTGGCCCGCGCGGGCGAGGTTGGCCGCCATGGGCAGCCCCATGTTGCCGAGACCGATAAATCCAACGCGCATTCTGTTTCTCCCGATTCGGTGCTGATTTCCCTAGGGCGCTGCGAAGGACGGTGCGGCTTCCATGCGCATCGAGGGCGTCGTTGCAGCGGCGTGATGCTTGTGACAGACAGATTTACTCAGTACCATGCCGCCACACAACACGACAAAAATGCCCAGTCACGGGGGGTGCGGGCATGGCACAGGATAGCATCGAGCGGGGCGGCGCCAAGGCGTCCCGCAAGGACGGAGCGCCGTCAATCATTGCGGCGGGGCTTAAGATTATCGGCAATGTGGTGAGCGGCGGCGTCGTTCACATCGAAGGCGAAGTTGACGGTGACATTCAATGCACCGAACTGACGATCGGCGCCGACGGCACGGTGACCGGGCATGTGACTGCGGCCAGCGTGATTGTTCTCGGGCGAATGGCCGGAACCATCCGCGGCAAAAGCGTGCGGATCGCGCGCGGCGCCACGGTCACGGGCGAGGTCATCCACGAGCGGCTGACGATCGAGGCGGGCGCCCGGCTGGATGGCTATTACCGGCCGGTGGAAAAGCTCACCATGTCCGCCGACGTCGATGTCCGCCGACAGATCGGCCGGGCGTCGCATGGCGGGTCGTTGTTGCCGCGCCGGGTGCTGCCGCCGTTCCGCAAGCGGCCGCGCAGCGCGGCATCGTTGCAGAAGCCGCCGGAGACGACGCCGAAACCTCTGCACTGATCAGTTACGACGCGACCCAATCCGCGGCGTTCGCCCGGCCGGACGGCGGCGATTGCCCTATGGTGCGAAGAGCCTGAATGGAGGAACCGAAGCATCCGATGGACAAGTGGTTCGAAGAAAAGCTCTATCCCGGCTACCGGACGAAGATGGAGATCGGCAAGGTCCTCTACGAAGGCAAGAGCGAGCACCAGACGCTGCTGCTGTTCGAGAACGCGCTCTACGGCCGCGTGCTGGCGTTGAACGACATCATTCAAACCACCGAACGCGACGAGTTCATCTATCACGAGATGCTGACGCATCCGCCGATCCTTGCCCATGGCGCGGTGCGCAAGGTTCTGATCATCGGCGGCGGCGACGGCGGCATGCTCGAAGAGGTGCTGAAGCATCGCGGCATCACCAAGGTCACGATGGTCGAGATCGACGCCGCCGTCGTCCAGTTCAGCAAGGAGCATCTCCGCTTCATCTGCAACGACGCCTTCGAGGATGCGCGCCTCGACCTCGTCATCGCGGACGGCGTCGACTTCGTGGAGCAGACCAGCGAGCGTTACGACGTCATCATCGTCGATTCATCCGATCCCGTCGGGCCGGCCGAGGTGCTCTTCAGCCAGCGCTTCTACACCGGGGCCAAACGGTGCCTGGCCCAGGGCGGCGTGCTGGTCACTCAGAATGGCGTGCCCTTCCACCAGGGCCAGGAGCTCGCCCAGACGATAGCCTGCCTCCGGCCGCTCTTCCGCGACACGTCCTGCTACGTGGCGCCGGTGCCGATCTATATCGGCGGGCTGATGGCGTTCGGGTGGGGAACCGACAACATAACGCTCCGCCAGACCCCCCCGGAAAGGCTCCAGGAGCGCTTCCGGGCGGCGAACCTGGACACCCGCCAATACTCGCCCGAGATCCATATCGCGGCCTTTGCCTTGCCCCCCTGGATCAGGGCGATCATGGACCCGAAAAAATAATGTCGGGGATTGAAAAATTCACTTGATTCCCAGGGACCAAAGCCTCATATGACCCGCTTTCGGCGAAAGCCGTTCATCTGCTGATTGGGAGACATGCCATGCCTCGAGCAGCTGTCCAATTGGGGATGGATGCGAATCCTTCCATCGAGCTCCGCACTGACTACCACACCATGGCGATGGAGGAACGGCATGATACGCCCGTCAGCCTCGCCGAAGCCCGCAAGGACTATTTCATTCAGCGTGACGGCGCCCGGTATGCCGGCACCCATCTGATCATCGATCTGTGGGGTGCGCGGCGTCTGGACGACCTCGCCCATATCGAGGAGACGCTGCGCGAATGCGTCCGGGCGGCCGGGGCGACGCTCCTGCATATCCATCTGCACCATTTCACGCCGAACAGCGGCGTGTCGGGTGTCGCCGTGCTCGCGGAATCGCATATCAGCGTCCATTCGTGGCCTGAGAACGGCTTTGCCGCGTTCGACGTGTTCATGTGCGGCGGCGCCGATCCGCACAAGGCGATCGACGTGCTGAAGCGCGCTTTCGAGCCGGAGCGGGTGGAGGTCGGCGAGTATCTGCGGGGTCGGATGGGATGACGCAGTGGACCGAAGAGGTCGATCCGGTTCACGGCGACTTCAGGGTCCAGCTGCGCGTCGAAAAGGTCCTGTATGAGCGGCAGACCGAGCATCAGCACATCCTGCTGATCGAGAACCGCACCTATGGCCGCGTTCTGCTGTTCGACGGCATCGCCCAGGTCGCCGAGAACGACGAGTTCATCTATCACGAGATGCTGACCCATGTGCCCGTCCTGGCGCATGGCGCGGTGCGCTCCGCCCTGGTGATCGGCGGCGGTGACGGCGGCGCGGTCGAGGAGCTGTTCAAGCACCGGGACATCGAGCGGGTCGATCTGGTCGAGATCGACGAGGCGGTGGTCGAGATGAGCAAGCAGCACCTGCGCTCGGTTTGCGGCGCCGCCTTCGAGGACCCCCGGCTGCGCCTCACGATCGGCGACGGCGTCGAGTTCGTGGCCGAGAGCGACGCGCTCTACGATCTCATCCTGGTCGATTCGAACGATCCGACCGCGGAGACGAACATCCTCTACAGCGAGCCATTCTACCGGCATTGCGCCGACCGGCTCGCGGCGGGCGGCGTGTTCGTGTCGCAAAACGCGCTGCCCTTCTTCAATCGCGACTGGCTGCGCAAGCCGATCGCGCGGCTGCGCAAGATCTTTCCCGATGTGGGCTGCTATCAGGTCGCGGTGCCGAGCTTCTACGGCGGCTTCATGGCGTTCAGCTGGGCGAGCGCCGACAAGGCGCCGCGCCAGGTGACGCGGGAGACGCTGGAGGCGCGCTTCCGCGCGGCCAATCTCGGCACGCGCTACTACACGCCCGATATCCATCGCGCCGCCTTCGCCTTGCCGCCTTACGTCTTGAGCATGCTTGTCTGATGAGCGGGCGGCTGCCGACGGGCCTGTGGGTCACCGCGCATGTCGCCCGTTGCTCGTCGCAGGGAATCCCGGTCGTCGTCGTCCGGCGCGGCGACCCGCATCGCGGCGTCGTCATCATCAAGCAGCATCACGTCGGCCAGGGCTTCCGCGCCGTGACGCAGGCCCGGGGCCAGGACGGCGCGCTGACCTGGCAGCGCGTACACGGCGACCAATGGGTCGCCGAGCCGGAGGTGGACGGCTATATCGCGCGGCAGGTCGCCTACGACCCGGATCTCTGGGTCATCGAGGTCGAGATGCGGGCCGGCGACGACGACTGGTTCCAGGGCCCCGTGGTCTAAAAAGCCCCCGCCTTGCCGGCCAATTAGGATCGGTATATTCGATAGGCAAAGGTCTTCGAAAAATCGGCTGCCGAGCCGCCTGCACCGCCCGTGCTGGCGCCGCGCGGCCATCTCAGTCACACGGGAGTAGGACATGCCGAAAGAGCTATATCACATGATCGGGGGCCGTCGCGTCCCGGGGACGAGCGGCCGGTTCGCCGACGTGTTCAATCCGGCGACCGGCGAGGTCGCGTCCCGCGCACCCCTGGCTTCGGCCGACGAGGTCGATCAGGCGGTGCGCAATGCCGCGGCGGCCTTCCCCGCCTGGGCCGCGACGCCGTCGCCGCGCCGCTCGGCGGTCATGTTCGCCATGCGCGACCTGATCGTGAAGAACATCGACAAGCTCGCCGAGCTGACCGGGGTCGAGCACGGCAAGACGCTGGAGGACGCCCGCGGCGAGATCCAGCGCGGCATCGACGTGGTGGAGTTCGCCTGTGGCATCCCGCACCTGATGAAGGGCGAGATGTCGCCCAACATCGGCGGCGGCATCGACACCTTCTCGATCCGCGAGTCGCTCGGCGTCGTCGGCGGCATTACGCCCTTCAACTTCCCGGTCATGATCCCCTGCTGGATGGGCGTCATGGCGGTCGCCTGCGGCAATGCCTTCATCAATAAGCCGTCGGAGCGGGACCCGTCCGCCGCGCTCTACCTGGGCGAGCTGTGGAAGGAAGCGGGCCTGCCGGACGGGATCTGGAACGTGGTCAACGGCGACAAGGAGGCCGTAGACGCCTTGCTGGCGCATCCCGACGTGCCGGCGATCAGCTTCGTCGGGTCGACCGCGATCGGCGAGTACGTCTATCGTACCGGCACGGCGCACGACAAACGGGTGCAAGCCTTCTGCGGCGCCAAGAACCACATGGTCATCATGCCCGATGCGGACATGGACCAGGCGGCCGACGCGCTGATGGGCGCGGCCTACGGCTCCGCGGGCGAGCGCTGCATGGCGATCTCGGTCGCCGTGCCGGTCGGCGAGCACGCGGCGCGGGAGATCGTCAAACGCCTGACCCCGCGCGTGCAGGCGCTGCGCATCGGCCCCTATAACGATCCGGAAGCGGATATGGGGCCGCTGGTCACGCCGCAGGCAAAGGCGCGCGTCGAGGGCTATATCGCGGCCGGCGTGAAGGAAGGCGCCGAGCTGCTGGTCGACGGCCGGGGCGCCTCGCTCCAGGGCTACGAAAAGGGCTTCTTCGTCGGCGGCACGCTGTTCGACCGCGTCACGACCGACATGTCGATCTACAAGGACGAGATCTTCGGGCCGGTGCTGAGCATCGCGCGGGCGGGCGATTTCGACGCGGCCGTCGGCATGGTCAACGGTCACGAATACGGCAACGGGGTGGCGATCTTCACCCGCGACGGCGACGCCGCGCGAACCTTCGCCAATCAGGTCGACGTCGGCATGATCGGCGTCAACGTGCCGATTCCGGTGCCGATGTCTTTCCACCACTTCGGCGGCTCCAAGCGCTCGAAATTCGGTGACTCGCTGACCTATGGGCCGCAGTCGGTGAACTTCTTCACCAAGCTGAAGACGGTTTCGGCCCGCTGGCCGAGCGGCATCCGCGAAGGCGCGCAGTTCACCATGCCGACGAACCGTTGACGTTCCGGTTGCATCGAAGCAGATTGCTGCGGCGGGCCTCAGGGTCCGCCGCTTTTTCATGTCGTGCGGCGTGCATTGGGATTATCCTGCGCGTGCGGCGGCAAAGGCCACGCCCGCGGTGGTGAATGGACGCGGCGGGCAATCGTTGCCGATGCGGCAAGCCGCGTCCGCGACACGATGAGAGGCTGTCATGACGCGCTCAGTGCTGGGACTGGCCGTGATGCTCGTGTCTGCGGCGGTGTTTGCCGGGCCGGCCCTGGCCGCCCCGGAGGCCTGTCCGCACGGCGATCTCGACGCCCGCTACTGCGACCGGGACGGCGACATGGTCGCCGACCTTCCCCGCGACAAGAGCCAATGGGTCGATCCGGAGACCATCCTCTTCACCTACACGCCGGTGGAGGACCCCACGGTCTATGCGAAAATATGGGACGGCTTCCTGAAGCACATGGCCAAGGTGACGGGAAGGAAGGTCAAGTTCGTGCCGGTGCAATCCTACGCCGCGCAGCTCGCGGCGATGCGGTCCGGCCGGCTGCACGTCGCCGGCGTGAATACCGGCGGCAACCCCGCCGCCGTCAAATGCGCCGGCTTCGTGCCCTTCGCGATCATGGGCGCCGCCGACGGCTCCTTCGGCTATGAGATGGAGATCATCGTCCCCAACGACAGCCGGATTCGCACGCCGGCGGACCTCAAGGGGCGGTCGCTCGCCTTCACCGCCAAGACCTCCAACTCCGGCTTCAAGGCGCCGACGGCGCTGCTGCTGAGCGAGTTCGGCCTGCGCGCGGAGAAGGACTACAAGGTCGCGTTTTCGGGCAAGCACGACAATTCCGTCCTCGGCGTCGCCAACCGGGACTACGAAGCCGCGGCGGTGGCGAACGAGGTGATGAAGCGGATGATCGACCGCAAGGTCGTCGACCCGTCGAAAATCCGTAGCATTTACAAGTCGCAGACCTTCCCGACCACCGGCTACGGCCATGCCTACAATTTGCATCCCGATCTGGCGGCGAAGGTCCGGCTGGCCTTCTTCACCTTCCCGTGGAAGGGGTCCGCGCTTCAGAAGGAGTTCCGCGGACAGGACCGCTTCGTCACGATCAGCTACAAGCGCGACTGGGAGGTCGTACGCAAGATCGATGCGGCCAGCGGCGTGCGCTATTCCTGCAAATGAGCATCTTATGCGCCGGCGCGATGGCCGCGGCTGGGGCGCGCGGCCGGCCGTCGCCCCCCTGCGCGCGCAACGCCCACCGAAGCGCATGCGTTTACCCGCCGTAAACCGCGAGCCGTTAGAGATCTGGGCGTGACACACGAGATTTACGATCTGCTGATCATCGGCGGCGGCATCAACGGCGCCTCGATCGCCCGCGACGCCGCCGGGCGCGGCCTTTCCGTTCTGCTCTGCGAGATGGGCGACCTGGCCGGCGCGACGTCGTCGGCGAGCAGCAAGCTCATTCATGGCGGGCTTCGCTATCTGGAGCAGTATGCCTTTCGGCTGGTCGCGGAATCGCTGAGCGAGCGGCGCGTCCTGCTGCATAACGCGCCGCACATCATCCGGCCGATGGAGTTCGTCCTGCCGCATGTGGCGGCGCTGCGGCCGGCTTGGATGATCGGCATCGGCCTCTGGCTCTATGACCGGCTCGGCGGGCGGCATGATCTCGCCCGGTCGCACGCGGTATCGCTCCGGGACAGCGTCTATGGCGCCGGCCTGAAGTCGGCGCTCGTCAAGGGCTTTGTCTATTCCGACTGTTGGGTCGACGACGCGCGCTTCGTCATCCTGAACGCCATCGGCGCGGCCGGGCAGGGCGCGGCGATATACCCACGCACCCGTTGCAGCACGGCGCGGCGCCGGGGCGATGCCTGGCATTGCGTTCTCGAAGGCGAGGCCGGACACCGGGAGGTCACCGCCCGGGCGCTGGTGAACGCTGCCGGCCCCTGGGTCGAGCAGGTCATCCAGCAGGTGGCGGGCGCCAACGCGCCGGCGCATGCCCGGCTGGTCAAGGGCAGCCATATCGTCGTGCCGCGCGTCCACGACGGCGCGCATGCGATGATCCTGCAGAACGACGACGGGCGCATCATCTTCGTCATCCCCTACGAGGGCGACTTCAGCCTGATCGGCACGACCGACGTGCTCTGCGAGCACGGACCGCAGCCGGTCGCGATCTCCGATGCCGAGGTCGACTACCTCTGCGCCGCGGTCAACCGTTATCTCGCCCGCGCCATCGGCCCGTCGGACGTGGTGTGGAGCTACGCCGGCGTGCGGCCGCTCTACGACGATGGCAAGACCGACCCGTCGACGGTGACGCGGGATTATGTGCTGACGCTCGATGCGGCCGGCGGCGCGGCGCCGCTGCTTTCCGTGTTCGGCGGCAAGATCACGACGGCCCGAAAGCTGGCGGAGCATGCGCTGGAGAAGCTGGCGGGCGCGGGGATCGGCATGGGCGCCGCCTGGACGGAAACCGCGCCGCTGCCCGGCGGCGAGATGGCGTCGTTCGAGGCCTTTCTGGCGGCGCTGCGGCGCGACTTCGCGGCGCTCGATCCCGCCTGGATCGAAGGCCTGGCGCGCCGGCACGGCACGCGGGCGCGGGCCATCCTGGACGGCGTGCGTACGCCGGCCGATCTCGGACAATCCTTCGGCGGCGGGCTCTATGCCCGCGAGGTCGCATGGCTGAGACGCGAGGAATGGGCGCAGGAACCGGCGGACATCCTGTGGCGCCGCACGAAATGCGGTCTCCACATGACGGCCGCGGAGCGCACCGCCTTCGAGCGCCATTTCCGCGATCAGATGGCGAGCAGCCGGTCCGGGTAGTCGGTGAACACCGCCTCGACGCCCCAGTCGAAGAGCTGGCGGCCGCGCGCCGCATCGTTCACGGTGTAGGTGAGGAGGTGGTAACCGGCTTGCCGGACCTCGGCCGCCGTCTTCCGGTTGAGCGAGCGGTGGTTGCAGTGGACCGAGACGCAGCCGAGCGCGGCCGCGTCCTTCTGCCAGCCCCGCCCCAGCTTGCTCAGCAGGTAGCCGCGGCTGAGCGACGGCGCGGCGTCACGCGCCGTGGCCAGGGCTTCGATCGTGAAGCTCGAGAGGAGCGGCGGCGGCAGCGAGGCGGGCCAGGCAGCCGCGACGCGCTTGGCGACGACCGCGCCGGTTTCGGCCTCGCGGCCCGTGGTCGGCTTGATCTCGATATTGGCGCCGAGACCCAGTGTTTGCAGCAGTGCGAAGGCTTCCGTCAGCGTCGGCACGCGCTCGCCCGCCGTGGCCTCCGAATACCAGGCCCCGGCGTCGAGCGTCTGCAGTGCCGCCAGGGTCATCGCCGCGAGCTTGCCCTTGCCGCTCGTCGTGCGGTCGACGGTCTCGTCGTGCAGCAGGACGGGCTCACCGTCCCGGGTCAGCGCCACGTCGAACTCGACCCAGCGCGTGCCGAGCTGCGCCGCCCGGCGGAAGCCCGCGAGGGTGTTCTCCGGCGCGTGGCCCGCGGCGCCGCGATGGCCGATGACGCGCGGCAAGGCAAGACTGTTGTGGCTCATGATGGTCCCGTACCTCCGTATTGAAACATGCGCCAGACGAGGCTGGCGATATAGGCGCCGTAGCAGGTGAGGAGGATCGCGCCTTCGCGGCGGCTGATGCGCCAGTCGGTGATGAGAATCGGAAATAGGATCATCGTCGAGGCGAGCAAGACCCAGATGTCGTAGTGGCGGATCTCGTCGCTGAACGGCAGGCGGCCGGCGAGCGACGACGCGCCGAGAATCCCCAGGATATTGAAGATATTGCTGCCGATGATATTGGCGACCGCGACATCGGTGTGCCCGCGCCAGGCGGCGATCATGGTCGCGGCGAGTTCGGGCAGCGAGGTGCCGACCGCGACCACCGTCAATCCGAGAATGGCGTCGGGCACGCCGAGATATTTCGCGATATCGGAAGCTCCGTCGACCAGCAGCGACGCGCCGAGCACGAGCCCGCCAAGCCCGGACGACAGGGAGATCACGCCGGCGGCGAAGCTCACCGGCACCGCGACGATGGCGTCCGCCTTTTTTCCGTGCAGCACGGCGGCGAGGCCCGCCCATTTGCGGTCCTGCCGATAGGACCACAGGATGTAAGCAGCCATCAGGCCGAGCATGATGGCGCCCTGCCAGGCCGCGATCTGGCCGTCCAGTCCGGCGACGACGCAGAGCACCGTCGCCGCGATCATCGCGGCGCCGTCTCGCCGCAGCGATCGGGGCTCGCACAGCAGCGGCCGCACCAAGGCGGCGGCGCCGAGGACCAGCAGGCTGTTGGCGATATTGCTGCCGATCGCGTTGCCGACGGCGAAACCGGGGCGTCCTTCGAGTGTCGATTGCACGCCGACGACGAGCTCGGGCAGCGACGTGCCGAAGCCCACGACGGAGAGGCCGATGATCTCCGGCGAGAGCCCGAGCCGCTTGGCCAGGCCCACGGCGCCGCGCAGGGTTGCTTCGCCTCCCGCCACCAGTATTGCGAGGCCCAGAGCGACGAGGAGGAGGCTGACCATCGGGCGTCCGGACCTTTGCGCTGCGTTTCGCCCGATAGTTAGTGAAAATGCTGGATAAAATCTAGTTTGGCGCCGGAACGATTGCGATATACTGTACGTTTGTTGTAACAAAACCGTAACAATTGCTGTCCACCACTGCGGGCTTTCCCGCAATCATCTTGGGAGGAACGGCGCCATGTCCCCCACCCTGGTTCTGATAAACATGATCGGCGCGGTCGCTCTCCTGCTTTGGGCGATGCGCATGGTCCGGACGGGCATGACGCGGGCCTTCGGGAGCAGCCTGCGGCGGTTCCTCGGGCGCTATCTGACCAACCGCTTCAGCGCGCTGCTGGCCGGCCTCGGCGTGACGACGCTGCTGCAGAGCAGCACCGCCACCGGTCTGATGACCGCTTCCTTCGCGGGACGGGGCTTTCTCGTGACCGCGCCGGCGCTCGCCGTCATGCTCGGCGCGGACATCGGCACCACCCTGATCGCGCAGCTGTTCAGCCTGAAGATCACCTGGCTGTCGCCCATCCTTATCATCATCGGCCTTGTCGCCTTCCAGTCCGGCAACCGCAAGCGGACGCGCGATTTCGGCCGGCTGAGCGTCGGGCTCGGCCTGATGCTGCTGGCGCTCCAGATGCTCGTCGCCGACACGCAGCCGATCCGGGAGTCGCCGGTCATGCTGCAGCTCGTGGAATCGCTCGGCGGCGCGCCGCTGGTGGCGATCGTCGTGGCGGCGGTAATCACCTGGCTCGCGCATTCGAGCCTGGCGATGGTGCTGCTGATCTGCTCGCTCACCGGGATCGGGGCGATTCCGATCGCGCTGGTCTTTCCGCTGGTGCTCGGGGCGAATCTGGGCGGCACGATCCCGGCGATCACGGCGACGCTGGGATCGGCCCCGGCGGCGCGCCGCGTGGCGCTCGGCAACGCCTTCTTCAGGCTGGTAGGGTGCCTGGCGCTCCTGCCGCTCCTGCGTTGGGTGCCGGACTTCATCGCGATGATCGAGAGCGATCCGGTGCGCCAGGTCGTGAACTTCCACACCGCGTTCAACCTGGGCCTCGCGGTCGTCTTCATCGGCTTCGTCGGGCCGGTCAGCGCGCTGCTGGAGCGGTTGTTGCCGGACGGTCCCGCGCCGGCGGACGAGGGCCAGGCGCGCTATCTCGACAAGGGCGCGTTGGCCGAGCCGGCCGTGGCGCTCGCCAACGCGCGCCGCGAGACGCTGCGCATCGCCGACGTTCTGGACGAGATGCTGGCCAAATCGATGGAGGCGCTGCGCCGCGATGACCGCGAGTATCTGGCGGTGGTGTCGAATACGGACGACATCGTCGACCGGCTGTTCGAGCAGACGAAGCTCTACCTCACCGAGGTGAGCCGCCACGAGCTCGGCGAAGAGGAAAGCCGCCAGTGCAGCGACATCATGGCCTTTGCCACCAACCTCGAACATATCGGCGACATCATCGACAAGAACCTGGTCGAGTTGGCCGCGAAGAAGATCAAATACCGGCTCCATTTTTCGGAAGAAGGTCTGCGCGAGATCGAGGCGATGCACCGGCGGGTGCACGACAATCTCAAGCTGGCGACCAGCGTCTTCGTTTCCGGCGACCGGAATCTCGCCCGCAAGCTTCTGCTCGAGAAGGAGCATTTCCGCTCGCTTGAACGCAATGCCGCGGAAAGCCACCACGAGCGCCTCAAGGTCGGCAAGCGCGAGAGCATCGAGACGTCGTCGCTGCATCTCGACATCCTGCGCGACCTGAAGCGCATCAACAGCCATCTGACGTCCGTGGCCTATCCGATCCTGGAGCAGGCAGGCGAGCTGCGAGCCTCGCGGCTGCGCGAGCGGGCGCGCGAGCCCGTGGTGGAGCAGCCCATTCTGCGCCCGTCGTGAGAGGCGGCGTTTTCCGTTACTTGCTGCGCGTGCGCGCGACGGCGTCGAGCCAGCCCTCGTAGCGGCCGGCCCGTTCGGCCTCGGCCATCGCGGGCTCGAAGCGCGCTTCCGCGCGCCAGTGGCGTTTCATGTCCTCCGGGGTCGGATAGAGGTCGGCCTGCAGACCGGCGAGATAGGCCGCGCCGAGGGCGGTGGTGTCGATGACCGGTGGCCTTTCGACCGCAATGCCAAGCGTGTCGGCGAGGAATTGCAGGAACCAGTTGTTCGCCGTCATGCCGCCGTCGACGCGCACCGTCTTGGGTACCTCCGTTCCGTCGGCCGCCATCGCCTCGAACAGGTCGCGCGTCTGGTAGGCGACCGATTCGAGCGCGGCGCGGGCGATCTCCGGCGCGCCGGTGTCGCGGGTCAGGCCGTAGAGCGCGCCCCGGGCGGCGGCATCCCAGTATGGCGCGCCGAGGCCGGTGAAGGCGGGCACGAGGTAGACGGCGCTGTCGGCCTTGGCGCGCGCCGCCAGCGCCTCCGATTCCGAGGCATGTTTCAAAATGCCGAGGCCGTCGCGCAGCCACTGCATCGCGGCGCCGGCGATGAAGATGCTGCCTTCGATCGCATAGGTCGCGCGCCCGTCGAGGCGATAGGCGAGGGTGGTGAGCAGGCGGTTGTGCGAAACGAGCGGCGTGTCGCCGGTATTGACGACGGCGAAGCAGCCTGTGCCGTAGGTGCTTTTCACGGCGCCCGGCTCGAAACAGGCCTGTCCGACGGTCGCCGCCTGCTGGTCGCCGGCAATGCCCGCGATCCGAATGGCGCCGCCGAAGAGCGCGGGGTCGGTGCTGCCGAAATCGGCGGCGCAATCCATCACTTGAGGCAGCAGCGTCTTGGGCACCGCGAACAGATCCAGCAGGTCGTCGTCCCAGTCCTGGCGATGGATGTCGAACAGCATGGTGCGCGAGGCGTTCGTCGCGTCGGTCGCGTGCACGCGGCCGCCGGTCAGCCGCCACAGCAGGAAGCTGTCGATCGTGCCGGCGGCGAGCGCGCCGTTTGCCGCCGCCTTGCGCGCGTCTGCGACATTGTCCAGCAGCCAAGTGAATCTTGGTCGCGCTGAAATAAGGGTCGAGCAGCAGCCCCGTCCGCTCCCGGATCAGCGCTTCCGACCCCTTCGCCCGCAGCTCGTCGCAGTGCCCGGCGGTGCGCCGGTCCTGCCAGACGATGGCGTTGTGCAGCGGCTTGCCGCTTTGCCGGTCCCACAGCACGGTCGTCTCGCGCTGATTGGTGATGCCGATCGCGGTGACGTCGGCTGCGGTCAGGCCGGCATCGGCCATGGCGGCTTTCACCACTGCGACCGTGGCCTGCCAGATCTCCTCGGCGTCATGCTCGACCCAGCCTTGCCGGGGATAGATCTGGCGCAGCTCCCGTTGCGCCCGCGCGATGGGGCGGCGCGACCGGTCGAAAACCATGGCGCGCGTGCTGGTCGTGCCCTGGTCTATGGCGACGATATGTCCGTCCTGCGTGCTCAAGCGGCCTCTCCTACGCATGCCCCTCATCGCATCGTCGCAAAGGCGGGCGGCTTTGTCAGCCTTGAGATTGCCTTTCGCGCCCTCGGGCAAGGTGGTATCAAGCGTTGGTTGCGGCTCAGTTAATCAGGGATCGCCGTCTTGTCCAACATGCTGCGGACCGCATCGCCCGTCGATGGCCGGATCGTCGCCGAGCGGGCGCTCGCGACCGACCGGGAGATCGCGTCGGTGCTGCAGCGGGCGCGGACGGCGCAGCGAGACTGGCGCACGCTGCCGCTGGAGGAGCGCCGGGCGATCCTGTCGCAGGGCGTCGATGCCTTTGTCTCCGACGGTGCCGCGATCGCCGAAGAGCTGACCTGGCAGATGGGCCGTCCGCTGAGCCAGTCGCCCGGCGAGGTGCGCGGCTTCGAGGAGCGCGCCCGCCATATGATCGCCATCGCGCCCGAGGCGCTGGCCGATATCGATCCCGGCACGAAGCAGGGCTTCACCCGCTTCATCCGGCGCGAGCCGCTCGGCGTCGCCTTCGTGCTGGCGCCCTGGAACTATCCCTACCTGACGGCGGTAAACGCGGTGGTGCCGGCGCTGCTGGCCGGCAACGCGGTGATCCTGAAGCCGTCGCACCAGACGCCGCTCACCGGCGAGCGCATGGCCGCGGCCTTCGCGACGCGGCGGGCTGCCGGACGGCGTGCTGCAGGTGCTGCATCTCGCCCATGTCGCCGCCGAGCGGATCATGGCGAGCGACGCGGTCGACTTCGTCGCCTTCACCGGCTCGGTCGCCGGCGGCCACGCGGTGCAGCGGGCGCTGGCGGGCCGCTTCGTCGGCGCGGGGCTGGAGCTCGGCGGCAAGGACCCGGCCTATGTGCGCCCGGATGCCGATCTCGACGCCGCGGTGGACGGGCTGGTCGACGGCGCCTTCTTCAATGCTGGGCAGTCCTGCTGCGGCATCGAGCGGATCTACGTGCACGAGGCGGTCTACGACCGGTTCGTCGAGGGCTATGCCGCGCTCACCGCCAAATACGTCCTTGGCAATCCGCTGGAGGCCGGGACGACGCTCGGCCCCATGTCGCGCAAGGCGCTGGCCGACATCGTCCGGGCGCAGACCGCGGAAGCGATTGCCGAGGGCGCGCGGGCGCTGATCGACCCGGCGGGTTTTCCGGCCGACACGGGCGGGTCGCCTTATCTCGCTCCGCAGGTGCTGGTCGACGTGACCCACGGGATGCGGGTCATGCGCGAAGAGAGCTTTGGCCCGGTCGTCGGCATCATGCCCGTGGCGTCGGACGACGAGGCGGTGGCGCTGATGAACGACAGCGAATACGGGCTGACCGCCGCCGTCTATACGCGCGACGAGGCCGCGGCGATCGCGCTCGGCGCGCGGGTCGAGACCGGCACCTGGTTCATGAACCGCTGCGACTATCTCGACCCGGCGCTCGCCTGGACCGGGGTCAAGAATTCGGGCCGCGGCTGCAGCCTGTCGCAGGTCGGCTTCGAGCAGCTGACGCGGCCCAAATCCTTTCACCTTCGGCATGCATGACGGGAGACGCCGGATGAGCGGAAACCTCGATATCGCCGATCTCAAGGCCTATGTGGAAAAAGGCGAGATCGACACCATTCTCGTCTGCTTCCCCGATATGCAGGGACGCCTGATCGGCAAGCGCGTGACCGGTCGCTTCTTCCTCGAGAAGTGCGTCGACGAGCTGCACGTATGCGACTATCTGCTGACCGTCGACATGGATATGGAGCCGGTGCCCGGATACCAGGTCGCGTCCTGGGACACGGGCTATGGCGACTTCGCGCTGAAGCCGGACCTCGCGACCCTGCGGCGCATTCCCTGGCTCGAGGGGACGGCGCTGGTGATCGCCGATTGCGTCGACCACCATGGCGAAGACCTGCCGCACGCGCCGCGCAGCATCCTCAAGCGCCAGATCGCGCGCGCCCGCAAGCTCGGCTTCGTCTCCAAGATGGGTTCGGAACTGGAGCTCTACGTCTTCGACGAGACCTACGGGTCGGCGCGCGAGAAGCGCTATCGCGACATGAAGAGCGCGGGCTGGTACATCGAGGACTACCACATCTTCCAGACCACCAAGGAAGAGCCGCTGATCCGCGCCATCCGCAATGGCATGGACGCGGCGGGCGTGCCGGTCGAGTTCTCCAAGGGCGAATGGGGGCCGGGCCAGGAAGAGATCAACCTGCAATATGCCGAGGCGCTGGAGATGGCCGACCGGCACTCGATCTACAAGAACGGTGCCAAGGAGATCGCCCATCTCCAGGGCAAGGCGGTCACCTTCATGGCCAAGTGGGACTACGCGTTAGCCGGCAGCAGCTGCCACGTGCATTCCTCGCTGTGGGACGCCAAGACCGACGCCGCGCTATTCCACGATCCGGCGGCCGAGGACGGCATGTCGCCGCTGTTCCGGCATTATCTGGCGGGGCAACTCGCGCTCGCCCGGGAGATGACCTACTTCTTCGCGCCCTACATCAACTCCTACAAGCGCTTCCAGGCGGGTTCCTTCGCCCCCACCAAGGCGGCCTGGAGCCGCGACAACCGCACGGCCGGCTTCCGCATCTGCGGCAGCGGGCCGGCGATCCGGGTCGAATGCCGCGTCCCCGGCGCCGACGCGAACGCCTATCTGGTTTTCGCCGCGACGCTCGCGGCCGGGCTGCACGGCATCGAGCAGAAGCTCGCGCTGGAGCCGGCGATCAGCGGCAACCTGTATGCCAAGGAAGAGGTTCGCAACGTGCCCATTACCCTCCGCGAGGCGCTCGACGCGCTCGACAGGTCGAAGGTGCTGCGGAAGGCGCTCGGCGACGCGGTGGTCGAGCACTATCTCCACACCGGGCGGTGGGAGCAGAAGGAATACGATCGGCGGGTAACCGACTGGGAACTCATGCGCAACTTCGAACGCGGTTAGGCCGGGACGGAGCGCTGCATATGCAGATAGACCCCAAGACGCTCACCGGCACCTGGTCCTATCCGACGGAGATTCGCTTCGGGCCGGGGCGTATCGCCGAGCTGCCGCAGGCCTGCGCGGCCGCCGGCATGAAGGCGCCGCTGTTCGTCACCGATCCGGGCCTCAAGGACCTGCCGATGGTGCAGCAGGCGTTTTCGGCGCTGCGCGGAGCAGGACTGCGGGCCGCGCTGTTCGCGGACGTGCAACCGAACCCGCTGGCCCGCAACGTCACGGACGGCGTCGAGGCGTATCGCGCGGGCGGTCATGACGGCGTCGTGGCTTTCGGGGGCGGCAGCGCCATCGATGCCGCCAAGGCGGTGGCGCTGATGGTCGGGCAGACCCGGCCGCTCGGCGACTTCGAGGATGTCGGTGACAACTGGCTGCGGGTGAACGCCGCCGGCATCGCGCCTGTCGTCGCCGTGTCCGACGACCTCGGGGACGGGCTCGGAGGTCGGGCGCGCGTCGGTCATCGCGGACGCGGCCGGCGGCCGGAAGCGCATCATCTTCCATCCGCGGATGATGCCCCGGATCGTGATCGCCGACCCGTTGCTCACGGTGGGCCTGCCGAGCGGCCTGACGGCGGCGACCGGGATGGACGCCCTGACGCATTGCCTGGAGGCGTTCTTCGCCCCGTTCTTCCACCCGATCGCCGACGGGGTGGCCCTCGGCGGCATCCGGCTGGCCGCGCATTGGCTACCGCAGGCCTGCGCCAACGGCGGCGATGTCGAGGCGCGGGCCTACATGATGGTCGCCGCGTCGATGGGCGCCACGGCCTTCCAGAAGGGGCTCGGCGCGGTCCATTCGGTCAGCCATGCGGTCGGCGCGCTGTACGGTACGCATCACGGCCTGACCAATGCAGTGGTCCTGCCGTACGTGCTCGTCCATAATGCCGACGTGATCGGCGAAAAGGCGCGTACGATTGCGCAGATGCTGGGGCTGGCGAAGCCCGGCTTCGACAGCCTCCTGAAAGCGGTGTTGAAGCTCAGAAAGACGACGGGAATTCCTAATACATTGGCGGATATCGGTGTTGACGAAAGCTCGTGCGGATGAGATCGGCACTCTGGCCTTCGACGATCCGACGCGTCCCGGCAATCCGAAGCCGATATCCGCTGCCGAGCTCAAAGCGATTTTTACCGCAGCCGTACGCGGTACGCTCTAGTGGGCAGGGCGATGGATAGAGCCTGGCCGAGCGGCTTTGTTCGCATGGTACGCGTACGATCGGATGCGTCGCCAAAGGCTGTACGGTGCCGGCAACGGGCGTCTTTCGCCGCGCTGTCGATGCTGCTCGTCCTTATGGCGGCCCTGGCGCCGGCGCGTGCGGCGGAACAGGACCTCGGGCGGTTTCACCCGGTTACCGGCGCATCGGGCATGGTCGCCGCGCAGGAGGCGCAGGCAGCGCGAATCGGCATCGATATCCTGCAGCGGGGTGGCAACGCGGTCGATGCGGCGGTCGCCGTCGGCTTTGCCCTGGCGGTGACCCTGCCGCGCGCGGGCAATCTCGGCGGCGGCGGGTTTATGCTGGTGCACAACGCCGAAAGCGGCAAGACGGTCGCCATCGACTACCGGGAAACGGCGCCGCGCAAGGCGAGCCGGGACATGTTCCTCGGCGCCGGCGGTGACGTGGACCGGCGGCGCGAGCTTTACAGCCATAAGGCGGTCGGCGTGCCCGGCACCGTCGCGGGCCTCGTGCTCGCCTTGAAGCAATACGGCAGCCTGCCGCTCAAGGACGTGATCGCCCCGGCGCTCGGCCTCGCGGAAGACGGCGTCCTGGTCAGCCCGGACATGGCAAAGGAACTGGCCAAGCGGAAGGAACGCCTGGCGCGCTGGCCGGCGAGCGCAAAAATCTTCTTCAAGCCTGACGGCGAGCCCCTGCGTGCCGGCGACCGGCTGGTCCAGCAGGATCTCGGCAAGTCGCTGCGCCTGATTGCCCAGCAGGGCGCCGATGCCTTCTATCGCGGCGAGATCGCGAGGCGCATCGTCGCGGACATGAAGGCCGGCGGCGGCCTGATCGACGAGGACGACCTCGCCGGCTACCGTCCGGTCATCCGCAAACCCGTCGTCGGCACCTATCGCGGCTACGAGATCCGCTCGATGCCGCCGCCGAGCTCGGGCGGCCTGCACATCATCCAGATCCTCAATATCCTCGAGGGATACGACATGGCGGCGCTCGGCCACAACAGCGCCATGTCCATTCACCTGCTGGCGGAGGCGGCCAAGCGCGCCTATGCCGACCGGTCCCAGCATCTCGGCGACCCCGATTTCTGGACGGTCCCGGTCGCCGGGCTGACATCGAAGGCCTACGCGGCGGCGCTGCGCCAGCAGATCGACATCAGCCGCGCGACGCCGGCGAGCGAGATCGCGCCGGGCGATCCCAGCTTCTTCGACAGCCGGAACACGACGCATTTCACGGTGGCCGACCGCCACGGCAACATGGTGGCCAACACCTACACGCTCAATTTCAGCTACGGCAGCGGGATCGTCGCCGCCGGCACCGGCATCCTGCTCAACAATGAGATGGGGGATTTCGCGGCCAAGCCCGGCGTGCCGAACGCCTATGGGCTGCTCGGCGGCGACGCCAACGCGATCGCCGGCGGCAAGCGGCCGCTCAGCTCGATGAGCCCGACCATCGTGCTCAAGGACGGCAAGCCTTTCCTGGCGACCGGCAGCCCCGGCGGCAGTCACATCATCACGACGGTCGCGCAGATCCTGATGAACGTGATCGACTATCACATGAACATCGCCGAGGCGACCAACGCGCCGCGCGTCCATCACCAGTGGCGGCCGGATACGCTCAGGATCGAGGAAGGCATCAGCCCCGACACGCGCCGCTTGCTGGAAAAGCTCGGCCACCACGTCGAGCTCCGGGCGCCGATGGGCGCCGCCCAGTCCATCATGCGGATCGATGGCCGGCTGTTCGGCGCGTCCGACCCCCGCCGTCCCGACGGGCTCACGCTCGGCTACTGATATTGCCGCCGTCCCGGGCACTTCGTCATGACACCATCACCCAAGGACGATAAAGTGACGCTGCCATGAGGATCGACGGAAAACCCTATCGCAGCATCTGGATCAACGAGGACGGCTGGTCGGTTGGCATCATCGACCAGACCCGCCTGCCGCATGAGTTCGTGCTGGCCAGACTGGCGACGGTGGAGGACGCTGCGCACGCGATCGAGGCGATGCTGGTGCGCGGCGCGCCGCTGATCGGGGCGACGGCGGCCTACGGCATGGCGCTCGCCATGCAGGCGGACCCATCCGACGCGGCGCTGGCCAAGGCCTATGACAGGCTGGCGCGGACCCGGCCGACCGCGGTCAATTTACGCTGGGCGCTGGATGCGATGCGCGCCGTGCTGCAGCCGCTCGGCGCCAACGGGCGCACCGACGCGGCCTATGCGAAGGCGGCCGGGATCTGCGACGAGGATGTCGAGATCAACCGCCGCATCGGCGAACACGGCCTCCCGCTGCTCAAGGACATCGCGGCCCGGAAGAAGGGCGAGCGGGTCAACGTCTTGACCCATTGCAATGCCGGCTGGCTGGCGACCGTCGACTGGGGCACCGCGACGTCGCCGATCTACCAGGCGCATGATTCCGGCATCCCCGTCCACGTCTGGGTCGACGAGACGCGGCCGCGCAACCAGGGCGCCAGCCTGACGGCCTGGGAGCTGGGTCATCACGGGGTGCCGCACACGGTCATCGCCGACAATGTGGGCGGGCACCTCATGCAGCACGGCATGGTCGATCTCTGCATCACGGGCACCGACCGGACCACCGCGACCGGCGATGTCGCCAACAAAATCGGCACCTATCTCAAGGCGCTCGCCGCGGCCGACAACGGCGTTCCTTTCTATGTCGCGCTGCCGTCGCCGACCATCGACTGGACGATCGAGGACGGCGTGGCGTCAATCCCGATCGAGCAGCGTTCGGCGGAAGAGGTCAGCCGGATCACCGGGCGCACCGACGCGGGCCGCATCGAGACGGTGACGATCACGCCGGAAGGGTCGCCCGCCGCGAATTACGCCTTCGACGTAACGCCGGCGCGGCTCGTCACCGGGCTGATCACGGAGCGCGGCGTTGCCAAGGCGAGCCGCGAGGGGCTTGCCAAGCTGTTCCCGGAGCACGCGCCCAAATGACGGGGAAGCGCGCGGGCTTCGCCCGTGAGCGCCGCGACATCATCGCCGCTTGCCGGCAGATGAACGCGCTCGGCATCAACCAGGGGCGATCGGGCAATATCGGCCTGCGCGTGAAGGGCGGCCTGCTGGTCACGCCCTCGGGCATGCCTTATGACGCGCTGGCTCCCGCCGACATCGTTTTCATGAAGGACGACGGAACCGTGCCGCCCGGCCAGCGGGAGCCGTCCAGCGAATGGCGCTTTCACCGCGATATCCTGGCGGAGCGCCCCGACGTCGGCGCGGTCGTGCACACCCACGCAATGTTCGCGACGACGCTGGCCTGCCTGCACATCGACATCCCCGCCTTTCATTACATGGTGGCGATGGCCGGCGGCGATTCGATTCGCTGCGCGCCTTACGCGACCTTCGGCACCCAGGCGCTTTCAGACCACGCGGTCAAGGCACTCGAGGGGCGCAAGGCATGCCTGCTCGCCAATCACGGCATGATCGTCGTCGGCGAGACGCTGGCCAAGGCGATGGCGCTCGCCGTCGAAGTCGAGACCCTTGCCGCGCAGTATTGGCGGGCGCTCCAAGTCGGCAAGCCGATCCTCCTGTCGAAGAAGGAGATGCGGCTGGTGCTCGAAAAATTCTCCACCTACGGGCATCAGGGCGAAGACTGACCGCGGCTCAGCGTGTCCCGTCCACCGCCGTAAGCAGGTCGAGGACCAGCCGGTTGAAGCGTTCGGGCGCTTCGGCGTTCGGCATGTGGCCGATGCGGTCCAGGATATGCACGGGCAGGGCGCCGCTCAGCCTTTCGCCGTGTTCGACCGGGACGATGCGGTCTTCGCGGCCCCAGATGAGATGGACCGGGAAGGGATACTCCGTGATCCGTTCGGCATAGGCGAAGCGCTGGTGACCGTCCTCGAAATTGGCGTCCGTTATCCGGGCGACGCAGTCGCGGAAGCTCGGATCCGCGCGCCCGGCGAGCGCATAGCCGACCATGGCGTCGTTGATCTTGCGCGTGTCGTGATACAGCATCTCGAGCTGCGGACGCATGGCTTCCGGCGTCTCCGCGCGCAGGTACCCCTGGATGAAATCGATGTTCACCTCGGGCCCGAGGCCGGTCGCGCTGACGCAGGTGAGCGACAGGATGCGATCGGGCAGGTGGCCGGCGAGGTCCATCGCCACCGCCGCACCGTAGGAAATGCCGAGAAGGTGAAACGTCCCGATGCCCAGCTCATCGGGCAGTCGCGTCAGGAATTCGCCGAGCCACGGCACCGTGCCGTCGCCGACCTCGCGGGCCGATTGCCCGTGACCGGGCAGATCGGGCGCGATCACCTGGCGGCCCGCGGCGAGCGCCCGCTGATTGAGCGTCCAGCTGGTCGAGTCGCCGCCGAGACCGTGCAGCAGGAGCAGCGGCGGCGCGCCTTCGCCGGCCACGCGCAGGTGGAGCGCCAGGTCGCCGAGATCGACCGTCCGCGATTCAATCCTTAATTTCGCCGCAGGTTCCGGTGCCACCGTCGATTTGTCCCCTGAATCGTGAAAAAAAAGCTGCGGCAAATTTACCGGAGTGCGCGTCCCGCGGCGATGGCGTATGGTGCCGCGTCCTCTTGCCAACCGTCTTGGAGCAAATATGCGGGTAATGCGTTTGGTGATGGCAGCGGCTGCTGCCCTTCTTCTCTGGCAGTCTCAAGCTGCGGCGCTCGATAAGGAAAACATGATCTATCTCGACCTCAAATATGGCCGTGTCGTGATCCAGCTCTTTCCCGACAAGGCCCCCAACCACGTCAAGCGTATCAAGGAACTGACCCGCGAGGGCTTCTACGACGGCGTGGTCTTCCACCGCGTGATCGACGGCTTCATGGCGCAGACGGGCGACCCGACCGGTACCGGCCGGGGCGGCTCGAAGCTGCCTGATCTGAAAGCGGAATTTAACGACATGCACCATGTCGAGGGCATCTGCTCGATGGCCCGGACCTCCGATCCGAACAGCGCCAACAGCCAGTTTTTCATCATGCTGGCGGCGGCGCCGCATCTCGACGGCCAGTACACCGTCTGGGGCAAGGTCATCAAGGGCATGGAATTCGTTCACAAAATCAAGAAAGGCAGCCCGGAAGACAATGGAATGGTTGAGAATCCCGACAAAATCCTGAAAATGCGGGTCGCGGCGGATGTGGACAAATAGGCGGAGACCGTCGCGCGCCGGCCGCCCGGCGGAAGGAATTTGTTAACGCCCATCGGATAATTCCATAACGGGGCCCTAGCCAAAGGCAGGACGATCGAACATGTCCGACATCACGGCGACTACCCTTAATGTGCACTTGTCAGCCAATATCCAGGCGCTCAAGCTGAGCCTGCAGCAGGACAACGAAGCGATCAGCATTGTCGAGAAGGCGCTTGCATCGGGGACGGAGGATACAGGGGCGCCGTCAAGCGACCGGCTGGTGGATATCGTCGTCTAGCGCCGCCGCTGGACGCTGCGGGCGCCCGTTGCGCCCCCGCCGACGCCGCTCACCGGCATGCCGGGCGCGGACGTGGCGCCCTGCATTTACCCACGAGTCGCCGATGCCGGGACCGCTCGGAAAGGCCGCATGACTAAATCGCCTATCTTCAAATACGTGCTTTTTGCGGCGAAGGCGGGGATCACGATCGGGCTGATCTGGCTCGTCCTGCGCAATGTGAACATGACGGATACGCTTGCACGCGTTCGCAGCATCCCGCCGCTCATCGCCGTTGTCGGGCTCCTGCTGATGCTGCTGCTGTCCTTCTTTTGCATCATCCGCTGGCAGATCGTCATGCGGCAGTCCGGAGGCGTGCTCAACCTTCGCCTCACCACGCGGCTTTTCTTCGAGGGGCTGTTCTTCAATCAGGCCCTGCCGTCGACGGTCGGCGGCGACGGGGTGCGCATCTACCGTGCCTTCCGCGCCGGGCTTCCGCTGGCCGCGGCGATCAACAGCGTCGTGCTCGACCGCGTGCTCGGGCTTTCCAGCCTGATGATCCTGGCGGCGCTGGCGCAGCCGTTATTCTATCAGCGGGTCGATTCGGTGGCGGCGAGGCTCAGCTTCACCGCCGTCTTCGTCCTTGCCGTGTCGGGCATCTTCGTGCTCCTGCTGCTCGGCTACATGCCGGCCTGGTTTCGCCGCTGGAAGCTGGCCCGCGGGCTGGTCACCCTGTCGCAGGCGGCGCGCCGGGCATACCTGACCCCGGCCATATTCTTCCCGGTAACGCTGTTGTCGGTCGCCGGCCACCTTATTTCCGTCATGGTTTTCTATCTCCTTGCCGTGGGGCTCAACCTGGGCGTCAGCTTCCTCGACTGCATGGTCATGGTTCCGTCCGTGCTGTTGCTGGCAACGGTGCCGGTTTCGGTCGCGGGATGGGGGGTGCGGGAAGGCGCCACGGTTGCCGCCTTCGGCTTGCTGGGCGTGCCGCCGGGCGGCGCGGCCGCGGCATCCGTCCTGTTCGGCCTGGGCATGGCGATCACCGCGTTGCCGGGCGGCTTGCTATGGTTCCTGAACACCGACCGCGACATGGGCGAGGTCGGCGCCTTGCCGGCCGAGGGCTCGAACGAAGCGTAAGCGGCGCGGGCCACGCCGGTACGCATGATCTTTGAGCGTGGCCTTTGGGGGCCCTTTATCTCGGCGATCATCACGAGCGTATCGGATGAGTCGCGTGCAGACGCGTACCGCTTCTCGCTGAAAATACAGAACGTGCCGCCGCGAATGCGCTCGGCATCCCCGGAAGCACGGCCAAACGACGCCTGATCGGCGGCAAGATCAACCGGCCGGCTTGCAAACTGCATTCGTAGTTGCGGCCAGATCAGGCAGATGACCTCGCAGAAGACCCGGCGGAAACCCGAATTGTCGGCGAATGCCTTCCTCGGTCTCGCGCGGGAATATCCCGGGCGGTGGCGCCATGGCGAAGCCGTCGGGGGCTCGCTGCACCTAGCCGCGCCCTTCGCTGGACGCGTGCAACGCGCGTACGGAGGCCGTTTGGTCAAGATCAAGAGGGTCAGTGGCTGGCGGCGCCGCGTTCTGCCGCCTGTAGTGCCTACTGGCGTACGTATCGCCCAGTTCCGCCCAGCGCCCAGGAGCGTGCGATATTCTCCATCCGCATTTGCGCCCGCGCGTCACGCGGCGGCCAGATGCCGAGATAGGGGGGCGTTTGCGCCGGCGCGTCGCCGTCGTCGGCAACCTCGACCGGCGGCGCGGCGCGGCGCTGCAGGCTCCGGAAAGCGGAAAGCTTGGCCCGGTAGTCCCGGTCGATCTGCCGGCTGACGCGGCGCAGCCGGGCCGCTTCGGACGCCGCGGCCGGGTCGTCCTTTTCGGCGGCGGCTTGGCGCCATGCCGTGTAGACCTTCCGCTGGTAGGGGATCCGGCGCTCCGCCGTCGACGAATGGTAATGCTGCACGGCGCGCTGCCAGGAGCCCTGATCCTGCTTGAGCTCGGTCAGGAACTTTGCGCCATAGGCGGCATTGCGGTTCGGGTCGAAGGCGTCGTTCAGCGACGCGAAGGCATCGGGATGATAGAACAGGTTCACCTGCATGCAGCCGACGTCGATGCTGTCCACGCCATGCGCCTTGAGCCGGCGGACGGCGGCAATCGCTGCCGCCTTGGTGGGAAAGAAACGTCCCTTTGCCTTCCGCGGTCACGGTCCAGGGCCATGCGATGGTCTTGCCCGCCTCTTGGTCCCATTTGCCGGACTCGACCAGGGAAACGGCCGTGAGCAGCTTGTGCGGAATGCCGTGCCGGGCCTCCTGCGCGCTGACGGCGGCGGCGCAGAGATCCTTGTTTATCAGGCGCGCGCCGGTCTTTGCCTGCGCACCATTGGTCAGCGCCCCGACGGCCAGCGCCGCCGCGAGCACGCTTGCCATGGGCAGCAGATACCGGGTGTCGCGTCGATGAGACATGCTGGTCCCCTCCCGTGGCAGCAATCTGTGCCTGTACACGCAAGCATCATGCCATCGACAGGACGGGAGGAGGGCTAGCGGCGGCGTCGTCCGATCGCCGTCGCCGAGGGCGCGCTGCATCACCACGACGTCGATCCAGCGTCCGAATTTGAACCCGACGGACGGCATATGGCCGACCTCCCGGAAGCCCAGGCTCGAATGCAGGCCGACCGAGCCGTGATTTTCCCGGTCGCCGATGACGGCGAGCATCTGACGGTGTCCCAGTGCGGTACACCGCTCGATCAGCGCGGCGACAAGCCGCCGCCCGTATCCATGGCGGCCCTGGTCCGGGGTGATATAAACGGAGTCCTCGACCGAATATCGATAGGCCGGCCGGGGCCGGTAGGGGCCGGCATAGGCGAACCCCATGATGGCGTCATCGACTGCGCAAACGAGATACGGCAGCCCCGCGTCGATGACCGCTTGCCTGCGCAGGGTCATCTCCGCCAGGCTCGTCGGCGTCTCCTCGAACGAGCCCAGGCCATGGCGCACGTGGTGGGCATAGATCGCCTGGATCGCCGGCAAGTCCGCGGGCTCGGCAGTCCGCAGCAGGGCGTTGCTCATAGCGTCGTCGCCTCCTTTTAAAGCGCTCGCGCGATCTTCCGGCTGGTTCGCCGTAAGTCGATAAAATCACGTCCTTTTCCGTGTTTACACTTTGGAAAGGTGCGAAAGGATACAACAGAAAAGGCAGCCGATCCGGTGGCTATCGTAACGCCGGTTTTGCGCTGCCCGGTCGCGCGCAAATCGCGGCCGGAGGCAAGCAGGAGCGTTGCACTTGATGGCCGGCGCAAAGCATATGGTCGGACGCGAAACGCCGCAAATCCTTATCGTCGAGGACGACGAGGCCATGCGCGAATTTCTTTGCCAAGCCATTTCGCGCTCGGGCTACTACGTCGAGGCGGTCCAGGACGGCACCGAAGCGCTGCGCCGGGTCGAGGAGAGCCAGTTCGACCTGCTGCTGACCGATATCCGCATGCCGGGTCTCGACGGTCTCGAGCTCGCCCGCCTGGCGCGGCGGCGTTATCCCGGCCTGTGCGTCCTGCTCGTCACCGCCTATGTCCAGGACGCGCTCGGCGCGACCGATCTCGGCGGCGCCGGCTTCGACGTGCTGTCGAAGCCGTTCAATTTGACCGAGCTGATCGACCGGGTCGAAACCTTCCTGCCGCATTGAGCCGGCGTGCCGCGCAGGCCAATCGGGCCGTCCGCAGCGAGTTCGTCCCGTCCGCCGATTATTTCGCAAATAGGCCTCATTCGAGCTTGGTCAGGGGGTTGCCATGCCCGCGAGTTTGGTGGTAATCCCCATCGCCCGGGCGCCGGAGACCCTCCGCGCGCCCGAAACCGCCGGTAAGGCAGGCGGGCGCGTAGCTCAGCGGGAGAGCACTACGTTGACATCGTAGGGGTCGCAAGTTCAATCCTTGCCGCGCCCACCATTCCATCAATCGGTTCGACGGCCAGCGCTCGGGCGCCAAGGCATCGCATCCGGCGCGATGTGCGTGCCGGTCAAGGCGCCATACGCTCAAATACCGCGCCCGGATGTTTACTCCGCCGTAAGCGCTCGGGAACCGGCGCCGTAGCGTTGCTGCAGCTCCTTGACGATAAATTCCAGCGGCTCCACATCGGCCATCTTCATGTCCATGTCGAAGAGATTGGCGCGGTGGGCCGTGCGGCTGCGGTCGCCGACCGCCTCCTCGGCGACGATGACGCGGAAGTTGTGGGAGAAGGCATCGTTGACCGCCGCGCGGACGCAGCCGCTGGTCGATATCCCGCTGACAACGATCGTGTCGATGCCGTCGTAGCGCAGAAAGGATTCGAGCGGCGTCTCGAAGAAACAGGACGCCTTGTTCTTGTAGACGATGACATCCTGGGCACGGGGGGCGTAGGCGTCCGGCCATTCGTCGGCTCTGGGGTCGCGGCTATAGATCATGTCGCCGGCGATGCCGAGCTTGTCGTTCCACATGCCCCGGCGGATCGGGTGGCTACGGTCGTCCCGCCGGCTGTAGTAGATCGGCAGGTCCAGGCTGCGAAAAACGGTGACGAGCCGCGTGATGTTCTTGACCAATTCCGGATCACCGTCCCCGCATTGCGGATAGGCGGGATCGACGAACATGTAAGTGGTATCGATGTTGAGCAGCGCGGCGCGGTTGCCGAAGCCGACCCTCTCGCCGAACTTGCCCTTCGCGTAGGTCGCAAGCTCTTCGGGCGGCAGAAAATCTGCCCATTTCTCCAACTTGTTCATGATGGCGATACTCCTGAGGGCATGGACGCGATGAGTTCGAGCACTTGACGTCGTGTGAGGGCAACCCCTGTCGGACTGGAGAATAGCTCGGTTGCCGAGTAGCAAACGCGTCAGGGGGACACTGTTCAAGGATGCGGCGTGGCAGACGATGGCGTGGGACGTAAGAGGAATTCCGGACGGCGGCGTGGATCGGCAGGACGCGTCGCGCCGATCCCGGCCATGAGCACGCCGGTCTGCGCTTGCCCGCTCACCGGGGCCGCCCGTCGCCATTGCGGACCAGTCGGCGCGACCTGTCAATGCCGGCGATATGGCAGCGCGCGACGGTCACGGCTCAGATCCGTCGGCCGGACGCGTCGAAGAGCTGTGTCTTGCCGGCGGCGAATTCGACCCCCACGCGATCGCTGCCGGTGACGGTGCCGTCCTGGTGCAGACGCAGCGTCAGCGGCAGGCCATTGTCGACGGTGCCGCGCAGCAGGCGTGAGTCGCCCAACTCCTCGATCAGGTCGACCCGCAGCGGCAGCGCGCCGCGGGCCTCGCTCAGTCGCACATGCTCGGGCCGAATGCCAAGGGTGATCACGCTGCCGGCCGGCAGGTCGGCGGCGCAGGGGAACGTCAGCGTCGCGTCGCCGAGGCGAAGCGTCACCGTTTCCCCGGCCCGCGCGACGACGGTCGCCGGCAGCAGGTTCATCGGCGGCGAGCCGATGAAGCCGGCGACGAACAGGTTGGCGGGACGCCGATAGAGGTCCAGCGGAGCGCCGATCTGTTCGACGTGACCCTGGTTCAGTACGACGACCTGGTCGGCCAGCGTCATGGCCTCGGTCTGGTCGTGGGTGACGTAGATGATCGTGCTGCCGAGCCGCTCATGCAGATGCGCGATCTCGAGCCGCATCTGCACGCGGAGCGCGGCGTCCAGGTTCGACAACGGCTCGTCGAACAGGAAGACCTTGGGCTGGCGGACGATGGCGCGGCCGATGGCGACGCGCTGGCGCTGCCCGCCGGAAAGCGCGCGCGGCAGCCGGTCGAGCAGCGCCTCGATCTGCAGCGTCCGCGCGGCGGCCCGCACCCGCTCGTCGACGGTGTCCGTGTCGGTCTTCGCCAGCTTCAGCCCGAAAGCCATGTTGCGATAGACGGTCATGTGCGGGTAGAGGGCGTAGCTCTGGAAGACCATGGAGACGCCGCGGTCGGCCGGGCGAACCGCGTTCATCCGCCGCCCGCCGATGGTGAGCGCTCCGGCGTCGATCGTCTCGAGCCCGGCGATCATCCGCAGCAGGGTCGACTTGCCGCAGCCGGACGGGCCGACCAGCACGCAGAAGGCGCCGGACTCGACCGTCAGGTCGACCTCGTCGACGGCCACGGTCGCGCCGAAGCGCTTGGTGAGGCCCGTCAGCGTGACGGCGGCCATCCGCCTATCCCTTCACGGCGCCGGTGGTGAGCCCGGCGACGATACGGCGCTGGAAGACCAGGACCAGCAGGATAAGCGGCAGGGTGACGATGACCGACGCCGCCATGATCCGGCCCCACGGCACCTCAAACTCGCTGCCGCCGGTAATCAGGGCGATAGCCACGGGCACGGTGCGCTTGTCGTTGGTCAGCGTGAAGGTCAGCGCGAACAGGAACTCGTTCCAGGCGACGATGAAGGCGAGCAGTCCCGTGGTCACCATCGCCGGCCACATCATCGGCATGAAGATGCGCGTCAGCAGCGTCCAGGGCCCGGCGCCGTCGAGGATCGCCGCCTCCTCGACTTCCTTCGGCAGGTCGCGGATGAACGCGGTCAGCACCCAGACGGTGAAGGGCAGGGTGAAGATCAGGTAGGACAGCACGAGGCTGGCGAGGTGGTTGTAGAGGCCGGCCGCGCGCACGAGCTCGAACATGCCCGAGAGGACGGAAACCTGCGGGAACATCGACACGCTGAGGATGGCGAGCAGCAGGCCGCGCCGGCCCGCGAAGCGGAAACGCCCGAGCGCCATCGCGGCGGTCAGCCCGAGAATCAGCGAGAGGGCAACGACGGCAAGCGCGACGATCAGCGAGTTCAGGATGTTGAGCGCGAAGGGCTGCTCGGCGAACACCGCCGCATAGTTTGCGAAATCGAGATGCCGCGGCAGGTAGTCGACGTCGAACAGCGACGGTCCGCTCTTCATCGAGGTGACCACGGCGTAGTAGAGCGGGAACAGCAGGTAGAACAGGATCGCCGCGACAAGCGCCGCCAGCCCGGCGCGCTGCAGGAAGCGCATCATGCCGCCCCCCGCGTCGCGTCCGCCCGGACCGCGACCAGGTAAAGCGCGGTGAGCACGGCAATGATCATGAACAGCAGGGTCGCGGCGGCGGAGCCGTAGCCGACGTCCTGGAAGTCGACGAGCTGCTGCCGCGCGTAGACCGACATCGTCATCGTCGCCTCGGCGTTGCCGGTCATGATGTAGACCACGTCGAAGACGCGGAACGCGTCGAGAAGGCGGAAGATCACGGCGACCACCAGCGCCGGCTTGATCAGCGGCAGGGTGACGCCGAAGAACACCTTCAGCGGGTGGATGCCGTCGACCCGCGCCGCTTCGTAGCAATCGCGCGGCAGCATCTGCAGCGCCGCCAGGACCAGCAGCGCGACGAAGGGCGTGGTCTTCCAGACGTCGACCATGATCACCGAGAAGAGCGCCAGGTGCGGCTCGGCGGTCCAGGCGATGGGCGTGGTGATCAGCCCGAGCTTGATCAGGGCGTCATTGATGACGCCGAACTGGTCGTTCAGCATCCACTGCCATATCCGCGCCGACACCACGGTCGGTATGGCCCAGGGAACCAGAACGGCCGCGCGGAAGACGCCGCGGCCGGGGAAAGTGGCGTTCATCACCAGGGCGATGACGACGCCGAGCACAGTTTCCAGGCTGACCGACAGGACGGCGAACAGCACCGTGTTCCAGACCGCGTGCCACCATTGCGGCTCGGCCAGCAGGCCGTACCAGGCGCCGTGATCCTTCACGAGGAAATTGTCGAGCCCGACATAGGCATAGTCGCCGAGGTCGGTGAGCGAGGCATCGGTCATCCCGAACCACAGGGTGCGGGCGAGCGGCCATAGCGGCGACGGCCGCCAGGACGAGCAGCATCGGGCTGAGGAAGAGCCACGCGGTCAGGATGCGCCGGGTCGCGGGGTTCATCGATCCGCTCCGCGCTACCAGTGGGCGCGGCGGCCGATCCGCTTCAAGCGCTTCTCCAGCCCCGCGATCGCGGGTGCCGCCGCCTGCTGGCCGGCGAGCACGCGGTGGACGGCATTCCAGAACGCCGCCGACACGCGATTATACGCAGTGCCGGTAACCGCCGACGGCCGCGCCACGGCGGTCGCGAAGGTGTTGTAGAGCGTTCCGAAGAAAGGGTTCGCGGCGAGCACGTCGGGGTCCTTGTAGAGCGCGGGGATGGTCGGATTATACGATGCGGCGATGGCGCGGCGCTTCTGCTCGGCCTTGCTCGTGAGAAAGCGCGCCAGGTCGATCGCCAGCTTCGGGTGCTTGGAATAGCGCGAAACGGCGACGTTCCAGCCGCCGAGCGTGCCGGTGGCCTTGCCGTCGGGACCGCCCTTCGGCAGCGCCACGACGCCGACCTTGCCGCGGATCGCGCTTTCCTTGCTGTTGGCCAGGGCCCAGGCATAGGGCCAGTTGCGCATGAACACCGCCTTGCCCGATTGGAACACGCCGCGCGAGGCTTCTTCGTCGTAGTTCAGCACGCCTGGCGGCGAGATATCGCCGACCCACGACGCGGCGAGCGTCAGGGCCTCGATGGTGCGCGGGTTGTTCACCGTGATCTTGCCGTCGTTCGCGACGATGTGCCCGGCGCGGAAGCTGTCGAGCCATTCGAGCGCGTTGCAGGTCAGGCCTTCATACGCCTTGCCCTGCCAGACGAAGCCCCAGATATCCCGGTTGCCCTGCGCGCGTTCCGCCTTGACGATACGGCGGGCCGTCTCGGTCAATTCGCGCCATGTCGTCGGCGGCCGCTCGCCGTATTTCTTCAGGAGGTCGGCGCGGTAGTACAGCACGCCGGCATCGGTCCACCAGGGCAGCGCCACCAGCCGCCCGTCGATCGTGTTGTTCCGGATCAGCGCCGGGAAGTATTCGCCGGCGGTCTCGAGATGCTTCGAAAGGTCGACGAAATGCTTGGCGAGGATGCCGGGCCAGACGACGTCGACCTGGAACAGGTCGATATCGTCCGCATGGGCCGCCAGGATCTGCTGGTACAACGCCAGCCGCTCGGTCGAGGAGTTCGGCGTCGAGACGATGCGCACGTCGACGCCGGATTTGGCCGACCAGGCGCGGACGCCCTGGCGGCAGAGCGCGAGCTCGACGCCGACGGCGCCGCAGGAGATCGACAGGGTTTCGGCCCGCGCCCCGACGGCCGAGTACAGTGCAAGGACGAGCAACGCGGCGGCCAGTCGTCTCATCCTCCGCCTCCTGCTCGTTTTTTATCCGACCGCCATCATCGCGGGGGTCGCCGGCCGCGGCTCGATCTCGTCGAAGCGCTGCATGACGTGACGCGACCAATGGGCGATGTCGTAATGCCGGACGCTGTTGCGCAGACGCCGCATCCGCACCCGCTGCTCATCTGCGCACATGTCGATCGCCTGGTCGATCGCCGCGTCCATCGAGCGGTTGGAATAGGGATTGGTCAGGATGGTGTACGGCAATTCGACCGCAGCGCCGGCGAATTCCGAGAGCACGAGCACGCCCTGCTCATCGGCCCGCGTCGCGCAGAATTCCTTGGCCACCAGGTTCAGGCCGTCGCGCAGCGGCGCGATCCAGCACACGTCGGCGGCGCGGTAATAAGCGATCAGCTCCTCGAACGGCACCGCGGTGGTGAACAGGATGATCGGCTGCCAGCCGAGATTGCCGTAGCGTCCGTTGATGCGCCCGACGAGCGCTTCGATCGCGCGCTGCTGCTGGCGGTAGACCGCCATGTTCGGGTTGGCCGACACCGACGTCACCATCAACATGATCTTGTCGCGCAGCTCGGGACGGCGTTCGAGCAGCCGCTCGTAAGTCGCCAGCATCTCCCGCGTGCCCTTGGTGTAGTCGGTTCGCCCGACCGAGACGATCAGCCGGCGGCCGTTCAGCGCCTGGCGGATCTCCTCCACCTTGGCGTCGGTCTCCGGCCGCTGCGCCACCTCCTCGATATAGTCGGCGTTGGTGCCGACGGGAAACGCGTCGATGTTGATGGTATGGCCGTTATGGACGATTCGCGTGGGCACCGTCGGCTCCGACAACGCCATGCCCGTCGGCGACATGCCGGCTTCGGTCCGGGTGACCTCGTCGATCTCGATGTCGAACATGGTCCGCGCGGCCGCGACGAAGTTCACCGCGTAGCGCGGAATGTGGAAGCCGACGAGATCGCACCGCAGCAGGCTTTCCATGATCTCCTCGCGCCAGGGCAGCACGTTGAAGACGTCCGCCGCCGGAAACGGCGTGTGATGGAAGAAGGCGATGCGCGCGCGCGGCTTTATCTGGCGGAGATAGGTGGGCACGAGCCAGAGATTGTAATCGTGTACCCAGATGAGCGCGTCGTCCGCGGCTTCCGCGGCCGCGGCCTCGGCGAAGCGCCAGTTGACCTCGCGGTAGGTCGGCCAGTCGACCGGCTCATAATCGTAGGTCTCCGGGAAGCTGTGCAGGATCGGCCACAGCGCTTCCTTTGACGTGACGTGATAGAAGCTCTTCACCTGCTGCGGCGTCAGCGGCAGGCGCGAGACATTGTATTCGCCGACCGAATCGCGGACGGTCACGATGCGCTGGTGCGTCTCCTGCTGCTTCGCCGTGACCTGCGTCCAGGCGACCCAGGCGCCGCGGTCGATCTCGCCGAAGAAATTCTTCAGCGTCGGCACGATGCCGTTCGGGCTGCTGTGCGGCCGGTAGACCGTTTTTCCGTTCTCGACCGCTTCCTCCAGCGGCTGGCGATGATAGACGATGACGAGATTGGATTTCACGTGCTGTTCTCCGGCAGTAGTTGCAGATGCTCGATGGCCTCGAGAATGCCGGCGGCGCCGGCACCTTCGCTGTGGTAGACGGTGCGCCGCCCTTCGAGGCTCTGTTTGAGGGCAGGCTCGCTGTTGGCGACCGCGACGCCGCGGAGGCCGGTCTCGAACAGCGACAGGTCGTTGAGCGTATCGCCTGCGACCAGCACCCGGCCCGGATCGAGATCGAGATGGCCGATCAGGCGCAGCAGCGTCGGTCCCTTGGCCACGCCCGGCGGCAATACGTCGAAAAACCGGCCGGCGGACAGCAGCACGTCGAAGCCGGCGGCCTCGATCTGCGCGGGCAGGGCGGGGTCGAGCGCGGCGGGATCGTAATCGTAGCTGACGCGATAGCGGAACGGCGTCGGCTGCAGGCGCAGCCCCGGTACGCCGTCCAGCAAGGCGCGCACGTCGTCGCCGCGGCCGGCCCAGGCTTCGGCGATAGGCGCCTCGAGTGCTTCGACCGGGGTGAGCGCAGGGCCCGCGGCGATGGTCGTGCCGACGTCACCGATCACGAAATCGGGCCACGGCACCGCCGCGTCGCCGCAGAGGCCGCGGATGAAAGGCAGGTCGCGGCCGGTGACGAAAATCAGGATGAGCTCATGACGCCGCGTCTCGATCATGTCATAGAGCGCCCGGCGCTCGGCATCGCTTCCGCCGAGGAAGGTGCCGTCCAGGTCGGTCGCGAGCGTCAGCGCCGGCCCGACCGGGGAGGCGGCGGTATCCGTGACCTTAAAGCCTTGCGTGGCGCCGTTGGCGCGCTCTGCCGTCATATTGTCTGTCGTGCCCTCTTCTGACGCCGCAGAGACGCGAACGGCCTCGGTACGGCTCACCGGGAGGGATGCGTTCCTGTTCGCACAGGAGCCCGCGCAGATCGCCTGCACAGACCAATATGCACGCCGGAGAGGCTATCCGCCCGCCGGCATCGATCACGCACACCAGATTTTGTTTGCAGTGCAGCATAATGGGTTGATCGCCGGATTTCCACCCCTTAGGGTCGAAATTGACCGGCTAATTGCGGAAATATCGGGGAAATTCGCGATATCTGGCGGAAAATGACGGCGGGTTTCGGAGAAATGCATGGCGAATGATTGGTGGCGGGGGGCTGTTTTCTACCAGATCTATCCGCGAAGCTTTCAGGATACGAACCATGACGGGGTCGGCGATCTGCCGGGAATCACGCAACGGATTCCCTATGTCGCCCGCCTCGGCGCCGATGCGATCTGGATTTCGCCCTTCTTCAAGTCGCCCATGCGCGACTTCGGCTACGACGTCGAGGACTACCGCGCCGTCGATCCGCTGTTCGGCACGCTGGCGGACTTCGATGAGCTGCTGCAGACCGCGCATCGGCAGGGATTGCGCGTCGTCATCGACATGGTCCTGAGCCATACCTCGGACCACCATGTCTGGTTCGAGGAGAGCCGGCGCAGCCGGGACAACGCCCGATCCGACTGGTACGTCTGGGCCGACGCCCGGGCCGACGGCATGCCGCCGAACAACTGGCTGTCGATGTTCGGCGGCATCGCCTGGACCTGGGAGCCGCGCCGCGAGCAGTACTACATGCACAACTTCCTCCCGAGCCAGCCGGACCTCAACGTGAACAATCCGGCGGTTCAGGACGCGCTTCTGGCCGAGTGCCAATTCTGGCTCGATCGCGGCGTCGATGGCTTCCGGCTCGACGCCTGCAACTTTCTGACCCATGACCCGGCGCTGCGCGACAACCCGCCCAGGCCGCGCGGGCATCCGCCGACGGATGGGGTCAAGCCGAGCAACCCGTACAACTTTCAGCTCCACCGCTACGACAAGTCACAGCCGGAGACGCTCGGCTTTCTGCGCCGGTTGCGCGAGCTGACGGACAAGTATCCCGACATCGTCCTGGTTGCCGAGATTGCGGACGACAATTCCATCGCCCGAATATCGGAATACGCCGGGCCGGGCGGGCCGCTGCATACCGGCTACTCGTTCGGTTTGCTCGGCGACACGCTCGATCTGAATGTATTGCGCGCCAATCTCGAAGCGTTCACGGACGAGACGCGGCAGGGCTGGCCCGCCTGGGCCTTTTCCAACCACGACGTCATGCGCGTGGTGAGCCGGTGGGGCGGGCCGCAGGCGCCGGCGGCCTTCGCCAAGGCGCTGCTGTTCCTGCTGCTGAGCTTGCGCGGCACGCTGTTCCTCTACCAGGGTGAGGAACTCGGCCTGAGCGAGGTCGACGTGCCCTTCGACAATATCCTCGACCCCTACGGCCGGAACTTCTTTCCCGAGTTCAAGGGCCGGGACGGGTGCCGCACCCCGATGCCGTGGAGCGACAGCGATCCCAAGGCCCATTTCACCGATGGCGATCCCTGGCTGCCCATTCCCAACGACCACATCGCCCACTGCGTCGCCGCCCAGGAAGCCGATCCCGAACTCCGTGCTGCAGTTCACGCGGCGCATCATCGCGTGGCGCAAGGCGCATACGGCGATGATGCGCGGCCGCATCCGGTTTCGACGGGTCGAGGAACGCCAGGTCAGCTTCCTGCGGCAGAGCGACACGGAAACGCTGCTGATCGCGGTCAACCTGGTGGACGAAGCGGTGCGCCTGCCATGGGACGGGCCCGACCTGGTCCCGTTAAAGGAGGTTAGCGCCGGTGCTGCGACCGACGGCGATGGCTTCACTTTGCAGCCATTCGGCATGCTCGCCGCAAAGGTGAACGGAGATCCCGAGGGCGATCCGTCGTAACACGGCGTCTGCACTTGGAATTTCAAGACGTACGGTCGCCGGTCGCCCCAATCCGTCGCACTCAAGGGGCGGGCATCGCTGCCGGGGAGTGCGCGCTCGGGGCCGGCGCAGGCATGGCGTTCGGGTCCTGAAACCGAGCCGCCGGAAGGCGCATGGTCACCGTGGTGCCGCGGCCTTCCACGCTCTCGATCGTCAGGTCGCCGCCATGCAGCTCCATGAGCGATTTCGAGATCGGCAGGCCAAGCCCGCTCCCTTGCGTGGCGCCGCGGTTCGCATGCGCTTGGGAAAAGGGTTCGAGCACGAGGCCGAGCTTGTCCGCCGGAATGCCGATCCCGGTGTCGGCAATGGCGATGAGGAGGCTTCCGTCACGGTCGCGGCGCGCACGGACGGTGACGATCGCCGCCCTTGTTCGAGAACTTGACCGCGTTGCTCAGAAGGTTCAGCAGGACCTGCTTGAGGCGGACCGGGTCGGCCACCACGCTCGGCAGCGCCGGCTCGACCTCGGCGCGGAGGTCGATCCCCGCCTGCGCGGCTTGCGCGTGAACCAGACGCAGCGCGCCGGCGATGCAGCTTTCGAGATGGACCGGCTCTTCCTGCAGCTCGACCTTGCCGGCGTCGATGCGGGCCATGTCGAGCACGTCGCGGATGACGCTGAGCAGGTGGCGGCCGCTGGAATGAATATCGTTGGCGTATTCGGAATAGCGCGGGTTGCCGACCGGGCCGAGATGCTGGTCGCGGATCAGCTCCGAGAATCCGATGATCGCGTTCAGCGGTGTTCTCAGCTCATGGGTCATGGTCGCCAGGAACTGGGACTTGGCGCGATTGGCCTCCTCGGCGCGGCGGCTGGCGACCAGCAGCTCGGTCGCCTTGTCGGTCATGTGGTCCGTCATGGCCTTGAGCAGCGAGATCGGCGTGCCGACGCCGACATATTTCTCGTTCGACGCGACGATGAAGCCTTGCAGCAGGGCGGCGGGCTTTTCGCCGATGATGCGCCCGTTCAGCTCGGGGACGGTCTCCTGGATGTCGACGACGAGCGGCCGCTTGTCCATCAGAAGGCTGATCGGCCGCTTGTCGAACAGTGCACGCCCGAAGAGGCCGGACATTTCCAGCAGGAACTCGTGGCGATGAACGAGCCCGACCGGCCGGGTTTGGTCGACGACGGCGACCGACAGAAGGTCCTGGTCATCCGCGAAGCGCTTGTGAACGTCGGCGCAGGTGAAATGTGGATTGAGGGGCGGGATACGTAGGACGAGGCCTTCAAGATACCGTTGCACCGTTACTATCCTTGATTTTTCTGCGATGCTTCCTGTTCTCCTTGTCTAGCCGGTATCAGGTTAAGAAGGGTTTAAAATATCCCTTTATATCAAAGTGTTATTGTCACAAAACTGTAACCGACAAAAGGCGCTGGGAAGGGAGCGGCGTCACTCGACGTAGATCATCTTCCGGGTCATGCCGCCGTCGACCACGAAATTGGCGCCGGTGACGAAGCCGCTTTCTGCACCCAGGAGAAAGGCGGCGAGGGCGGCGACATCCTCGGGCTGTCCGACACGGCCGGCCGGATGTTGCGCATGATCGCGCTCGGACTGCGTTTCCCCATGCGTGTGAATCCAGCCCGGGCTGATGCAGTTGACGCGCACCTCGGGGCCGAGCGAGATCGCGAGCGCATGGGTCAGCGCGACGAGCCCGCCTTTGGTAGCCGCATAGGCCTCGGTGTTCGGCTCGGACATCACGGCGCGGGTCGAGGCGATGTTGACGATTGCGCCCCGGGCGGCGCGCAGAAGCGTTGCGCCGGCCCGCGCCGTCAGGAAGGCGGCCGTCAGATTGGTGCCGATGACGCGGTTCCACTCGGCCAGCGCCAGATCCGTCACCGGCTTCCGGATGTTGATCCCCGCATTGTTGACCAGCGCGTCGAGCCTTCCGTGCCGCCTTTCGACCGCGGCGAAGGCATCCTTGACCTGCCGCTCGTCGGCGACGTCGACGATATGCGCGGTGACGGCGCCGCCCTCGGCCGTCAGCGCGGCGGCGGTACGCGACGCCGCCTCATCATCGATGTCGAAGATCTCGACCGCATGGCCGCGCTTGGCCAAGGCCGCGGCGACGGCACGACCGATGCCGGCGGCGGCGCCGGTAATCACTGCGACAGGGTGCTGGGTGATCGCCATGGAACGCCTCGTTCGCGTCATGCTCGTCCGGACAGCCGCCCAGGGCAAGCGGCAATGTGAATAGGCCGGATGGATGGTTGGTGCGGGAAAAACAAAAAGGCGGCCCCGGGGCCGCCTGTTGACGTTATCGATCGATCGTACGGAAAGACGCGTTCAGCCCCACAAGGCCCAGCCGATACCGAGTCCGATCCAGAACATCGAGCCGCAGAAAACACCGACCAGGATTCCGGTGCTGGGTGCGGCATCGCGCACGACCGAGAAATCGGGATGAGTGTCGGCAGTGACCAATCGCAGGGTCATTGGGTCTTTCTCCTCGCCCCAGCCCTGGGGCAGTGCAATCGTCTCTCCGCTCATCATCATCGTTTCAGGTTAATCCTTCGTTAATGTTTCCCCGCCTCTTGCCAAGCCTCAAGTATAGGAACTGGTTGGCATTCTCACGCTAGTAGTCCAATACGGCAAAAAAAAGGCCGCGACATGGCGCGGCCGAGGTATTAGTCGCATTGAATAGACTGTACTTGAGTAGACGTGCCAGGCACGGCTACTCGGGCAATGTCTTAAGGCAAGGCGCGTGCACCCGCTATGACGGCGGTCACTGGCCCTTCGCCCTTGGAAAGCCGGGCGTTTGGAGCGGCCGGGGCGGTCAGTGGCTCAGGATCTGGCTCAGGAACAGCTTGGTGCGGTCGCTCGCCGGCTTTTCGAAGAAGATCTTGGGCGAGGCGATCTCGACGACTTCGCCCGCGTCCATGAACACCATCGTGTCGGCCACCGTCTTGGCGAAGCCCATCTCGTGGGTCACGACGATCATCGTCATGCCGCTCTCGGCGAGCTCGATCATCACGTCGAGCACCTCCTTGATCATTTCCGGATCGAGGGCCGAGGTCGGCTCGTCGAACAGCATGATCTTCGGCTGCATGCAAAGCGCGCGCGCGATCGCGACCCGCTGCTGCTGGCCGCCGGACAGCTGGCCCGGAAACTTGTAGGCCTGCTCCGGGATCTTGACGCGCCGCAAGTATTCCATCGCGATTTCTTCCGCGTCCGCCTTCGGCATCTTGCGCACCCACATTGGCGCGAGCGTCAGGTTGTCGACGACCCTGAGATGCGGGAACAGGTTGAAGGACTGGAAGACCATGCCGACTTCGCTGCGGATGGCTTCGATATTCTTCAGATTGTCGGTCAGCTCGATGCCGTCGACGACGATCGACCCGCGCTGATGCTCTTCCAGCCGGTTGATGCAGCGGATCATGGTCGATTTGCCCGATCCGGACGGCCCGCAGACGACGACGCGCTCGCCGCGCTTGACGGTCAGGTTAATATCCTTGAGGGCCTGGAACTCGCCATACCACTTGTTGACATCGGTGAGCTGGATGACGGTCTCGGCGGTTTCCGCTTGGCGCGCGCGGCGGCTTGATTGGCCATGCTCTGCATTCCTCTAGAATCGGCGGCCTTCGTTCAGCCAGCGCTCGACCTGCTGGCTGTACTTCGACAGCGCGAAGCAAAAGATGAAATAGACGGCGGCGACGAACAGATACGCCTCGACGAAGTAGCGCCGCCACAACGGGTCCTGCATGACCGACGTGGTTGCGGTCAGGATATCGAACAGGCCGATGATCAGGACGAAGGAGGTGTTCTTGAAGGCGGCGATGATGTGGTTGACGATGCCGGGCAGGCAGATGCGCAGCGCCTGCGGCAGGATGATCTTGTAGGTCATGCGCCAGTAGCTAAGTCCGAGCGCTTCCGCCGCCTCGTACTGGCCGCGCGGGATCGCCTGCAGGCCGCCGCGGATGACCTCGGCCTGATAGCAGGCGAAGAAGATCGCCATGCCGATCACGACGCGCAGCATCTTGTTGATATCCATCCCTTCCGGCAGGAACAGCGGGAAAACGTTGACCGCGACGAACAGGATCGTGATCAGCGGCACGCCGCGCATGGACTCGATCAAAGTCACGCTGATCGCCTTCACCGCCGGCAGGCGCGACCGCCGGCCGAGCGCCAGCAGGATCGCGATCGGGAAGCCAAAGATCAGCGTGCCGGTGAAAAGCACCATGGTGAGCGGCAGCCCGCCCCAATCGGAGGCATCGACATAGGTCAGACCGAAAATGCCGCCCCACATCAGCGTGCCCATGATCGCCAGCGCGACGGTCCACATCGGAATGAGGATTTGCTTCTTCCAGAAGGGCGGCGCCAGCGTCGCCGATACCGTGCCGAGGTAGACGACAAGGGCGATCACCAGCCGCCAGTGTTGCTCGTAGGGGTAGAGGCCGAAGAGCATCGGCCGGTGCTTCTCGGCGATCACCGCCCAGCAGGCGCCGGTCGCCTGGCGGCAGACGTTGCTGTCTTTCGTGTACCAGACCGCGTTCAGAATGCCCCATTCGAAGAAGCCGTAGCTCCAGTAGAGGATGAGGCTGGCCGCCAGCAGGGTGAGCACCGAGTTGAACGGGCTGTTGAACAGGTTCCGGCGCATCCAGCGCAACGCGCCGATCCTTTCCGTGGGCGGCGGTCCGATCGTTTCCGCGGCAATTGCGGTGCGCTCGATGGCGGTCGCGGCGGTGTCGCCGCTAGGCGCGATCATCTCGGCCATGCCCCTATCGCTCCTTGATCGCGACGAGGCGGTTGTAGACGTTCATGAATAGCGAGATGGTCAAGCTGATCGACAGATAGACGACCATCATGATGGCGATGGCCTCGACCGCCTGGCCGGTCTGATTGAGCGTCGTGTTGCCGACGTTGACGAGGTCGGGGTAGCCGATGAGCACGCCGAGCGAGCTGTTCTTGGTCAGGCTGAGATACTGGCTGGTGGTCGGCGGCACGATCACGCGCAGCGCCTGCGGCAGGATGACGAGGCGCATGACGAGGCCGGGCCGAAGGCCGATCGCGCGCGCCGCCTCGACCTGGCCGTGCGGCACCGACTGGATGCCCGCGCGGACGATTTCGGCGATGTAGGCGCCCGTATAGACCGTGATGCCGACGAGAAGGGCGACAAACTCGGGCGTCATCGATGCGCCGCCGCGGTAGTTGAAGCCACGCAGCGCCGGGATGCTCCACTCGAGCGGTGCGCCGCCAACCAGCCAGACGATCAGCGGCAGCCCGAGGACGAGCCCGAGGCCGGGCCAGAAGGTCGGGAGATAAGTTCCGGTCAGCTCGCGCCGCCGCCCCGCCCACTTGGCGAGGACGATCGCGCCGACGATGCCGACGAGCAGCGCCAGGCCCATCCAGGGATAGACCGGATTCCCGACCGGGATCGGATAGGTCAGGCCGCGGTTGGTGATGAAGACGCCTGTCGAACGGCGAAAGCGCCTGACGCGGCGAGGGCAGATTGCGGATCACCGACGCCCAGAAGATCACGTGCAGCACCACCGGAATGTTCCGGCACACCTCGACATAGGCCGACGCCAGTTTCGAGATGAGCCAGTTGCTGGAGACCCGGGCGATGCCCATGACGACGCCGAGGACTCGTCGCCAGCACGACCCCGACGATCGCCACATGCAGCGTATTGAGGATGCCGACAAGGAGCGCACGCCCGTAGCTCTGGGCGGCGTCATAGGGAATGATGGATTCGCCGATACCGAACCCGGCCGCTTCGTTGAGGAAGGAGAAGCCGGTCGCAATGCCCTGGCGCTCGAGGTTGGCGTTTGCGTTGTAGTAGAGATACCAGCCGGTAAAACCGACGGCGAGGGCAAGCAGGACCTGATAGACCACGCCGCGGACGGCGAGGCTGTTGAAGATGGAAGTGTCGCTCTTACGCGAAATGTCAGATGCCGCCATAGGTCGAATCACCCTTATCCGGCATGCTTCCACGGTCGGCGGCCGCATGCGGTGGTTCGAACGGGAAAGTGGGCGGGGTCCGCGGCCCTTTCAGGCGGCAGACCCCGTATGCCCACTTATTTCATCGGCATGCCGTACATCAGCCCGCCATGGATCCACGAATTATTGATCCCGCGCGGAAGCTTCAGCACCGACTTGTCGCCGAAGTTGCGGTCGTAGATGTCCTTGTAGCTGCCGACCTGCTTGATGATCCGATAGGACCACTCGTTGTCGAGGCCGAGCTTCTTGCCGAGGTCCCCGGACTTGCCGAGCAGCCGCTGGATGTTCGGGTCCTTCGTGTCCAGCATCTTGTCGACGTTGGCCTGATCGACGCCTTCTTCCTCGGCGTTGAAGGTGGCGTACACGACCCACTTGGTGATGTCGTACCACTGGTCGTCGCCGTGGCGCACGCCGATCGACAGCGGCTCCTTCGAGAAGACGCCGTCGAGGATCACGTGGTCATTGGGATTCTTGGCGTCGAACTGCTTGTATCCGGGAAGCCCCGCCTGATCCATCGACAGGACGTCGCAACGGCCGGCGAAGTAGGCGCCGACGAGCTCCTTCGTGTTCTCGATGACCACTGGGGTGAATTTCATGCCCTTGGACTTGAACAGGGCGGAAATATTCTTCTCGGTCGTGCTGCCCGGGAAGACGCAGATGCTGGCGCCGTCCAACTGGTCGACTTTGGTGATCCCCAGGCTCTTGCGGACCATGAAGCCCGTGCCGGTGTAGAAGGTCGGCGGGCCGAAGTTGAAGCCGAGGGCCGCGTCGCGGGTCAGGGTGTAGGTCGTATTGCGTGACAGCACGTCGACTTCGCCCGACTGGAGGGCGGGGAAGCGCTGTACGCTGCCAAGCGGCACGAATTTCACTTTGTCCGCGCTGCCGAGCACGGCGGCCGCGATGGCCTTGCAGAAATCGACGTCGAGGCCGACCCATTTGCCCTTGCTGTCGGCGATGGAGAAGCCGTAGCGGCCCTGGGATACGCCACAGAGCAGTTGGCCGCGTTCCTTGACCGCTTTCAGGGTCGGGCCGTCTTCCGCGGCGGCGGGCGTGGCCTGCTGGGCAATGGTTACAGCAGCAGCCAATGCGAGATATTTCCAGAATTTCATTCCGTGTCTCCCCTGTTTAAGTAAACCCTCCCGGTTGAGCGCCGTTGCGCCCGTTTTTATCGAATTTTCCAAATCGTAATTGGCATTTGCTTGGGGAACAACAGGATAGCGCTGCGATGCGGCAAATAAACGCCCTTAATTCTCGGTTGGGCTTTGTTGGCTCTCGGAAATGCAACGGGAGGTGCGAAGCGTCGGGACTTGATCTGCCGCATTGATCCGCCACTCTCTGTCGGGGAAAGGTAGGGTTAATGGATCCAGATCGCGATATTTCCCAGGCAGGCCGGCGCGTTCCGGGCCTGGTCGTGGAGGATCAAAGCGCCGCCGTGGCCTTCCTGTCGCGGCCTTCGACCCATGGCGGTAAGCCGGTCGAGGTCGTCGAAACGCATGGGGCCTACGTCTTCCTCGCCGGCGACCGCGCGGTCAAGATGAAGCGCGCGGTATGGTTCCCCTACATGGATTTTTCGACGCTGGAGAAGCGCCGTGCGGCGTGCGAGGCCGAGCTGCGCCTGAACCGGCGGACCGCGCCGGGGATCTATCGCGCCGTCTGTCCCGTCGTCCGGGACGCGGCGGGCAGCTTCGCGCTCGGCGGCGACGGCACGATCGTGGACTGGACCGTGGTGATGCATCGGTTCGACCAGGACACCTTGTTCGACCGGCTGGCGCAACGGGGCGGGCTGGATGCGCGTCTGATGGACTCTCTGGCCGACGAGATCGCAAGATTTCACCAGGAAGCCGAAAAGAAGCCGGCGGTGGATTTCGCCGCCGCCATGCGGTCCATCGTCGAGGGCAATGCCGCCAGCCTGCAAAGCTGGGCCGGCAAGCCCTTCGGGCAGGAGGCGATCGATCGCATCGACGCGCGCTGCGAGGCCTTGCTGAAAGTGTGCGACCCGGTGCTCGCCCGCCGCGGACCGGCGGGCTTCGTCCGCCATTGCCACGGCGATCTGCATCTCCGCAACATCTGCCTCGTCGACGGCCGGCCGACGCTGTTCGACTGTATCGAGTTCAACGACCGGCTGGCGGTGATCGACCCGATGTACGATCTGGCCTTCCTGCTGATGGACCTCGAGCATCGCGGGCTCAGGCGGCTGGCCAATATCGTGATCAATCGCTATCTCGCCCGCACCGGCGACTACGACGGGCTCGGCGCGCTGCAGCTTTACCTTTGCGTCCGGGCGGTGATCCGGGCGCATGTCGCCGCGGCGACGGCGGCCGCCCACGCGGACGCGGCGCAAGCGGCGAAGGACCGGGCGGAAGCGCAAAGCTATCTCGACCTGGCGATGCGCCTGTCGGAGCCGCCGGCGCCATGCCTGGTCGCCGTCGGGGGCCTTTCGGGCAGCGGCAAGACCACGCTGGCGCACGCGCTCGCGCCCGGCATCGGCGGCGCGCCCGGCGCGATCGTCATACGGTCGGACGTGCTGCGGAAACGGCTTTTCGGCGCCGACCTGTTCGACCGGCTGCCGGAGGAAGCCTATACGCGGGCGCAGAGCCGGCGGGTCTATGACCGGATCGAAGAATTGGCGGCCGCCGCGCTTGCCGCGGGGCGCTGCGTCATCGCCGATGCCGTCTTCCGCAACGAGGACGAGCGGTCGGCGATCCAAGGCGTCGCCGAAGCCGCCTGCGTGCCCTTCGCCGGCCTGTGGCTCGAGGTGACCGCCGGCGTCCAGGAGGAAAGGCTGACCGGCCGGCGGCACGATGTGTCCGATGCGACCGTCGATATCGGCCGTGCCCAGCGGCGCAACGCGCCGCGCGTCGCGGATTGGCCCAACCTCGACGCCGATGCCGGGCTCCCCCGTCTGCGGGAGGCGGCGGCCGGGGCGCTGGCGCGGGCCGGGATCGCCGCCCGCGGCGACTGACGGCCGGCGTTCGTGCCGGTCTTAGTGAATGTCCTCGCCGGCGGCCATCGCCTTGCGCAGCGCGTCGACGCTGAAATTCGGCCCGCGCGCGGCTTCGATGATCAGCCGCTCCTTTTTCTCGATCTTCGAGATCGCCGCCGGCAGCCCCTCCGCCGCGTCGAGCGGGATGACCACCGCGCCATGCCGGTCGGCGTGGATCAGGTCGCCATGCTTCACCGCCATGCCGAACAGGTTCACCGGCTTGCCGAAATCGTCGACATGGACATGCGCATGGCTCGGCCCGACCGAGCCGCCGATCAGGTGGAAGCCCTCGGCCAGCATGTCGAGGTCGCGGATCGAGCCGTTGGTGACCGCGCCGGGGCAGCCGAGCCCCTTGTGCACGTTGGTCTGCACCTCGCCCCAGAAGGCGCCGAAGCCCGGGACCGGGTCGATGTCCTGCAGCACGGGGATCGTCGGCCCCGGCGCGGACGCGACGTATTCGTAATAGGCGATGCGCTTGTCCTTCTGCTCCATCGCCGGCAGGGGCGAGGGGTCGAGGGCGCGGATGGTCACGGTGCGCGCATAGCCGATGATCGGCGGCAGCGACGGATTGCAGGACACCATCGGCAGCGTCGTGAAGCCCGTCGCACGCCGGTGGGGGACGACGATCTCCAGGCCGTTGCAGATCGTCGGCGTGTCGTACTTGCGGAGCGTTTCGAGAAGTTTCGGATCGAGCGATGCCATGGCAGCCTCCTCTGGCGTTTGTCGCATTGGAGCCGGGACGGGCTTTGCCGTCAATCGTCCCGTCACCGGGCGGCTATTCTCCGATAGATTGCGTGACCGGCGGGAATCCTGCTATCGATGACGAAACGGCGCCCGGCAGGCATTCCAAGCATCCGACCGCTTGATGTTCCGAGCATTCGATCGGCCGCACCGCAAACGGCGAGCGCCGGCGCCGGCTGCTTTTTGAGGGAGAGATGAGCAAGAATCAGCACAAGGTACTCGTCGTCGGCAAGCTTCCCGCTTCGGCGATGGCGCTCTTCGAAGCGCGCGACGACATCGATGCCAAGATCGTCCTCGACGTCGCCAATGAGTTGTTGGCGGCGCTGATGCGCGACGCGTCGGGCATGACCCTCAGGGGGGCCAAGATCTCCGGCGACATGATCCGCGGCGCGAAGAACCTGAAGGTCATCTCGCGGCTCGGCGTCGGCTACGACAACGTCGACATCCCGGCGATGAACGAGATCGGCGCGGCGATCACCGTCGTGGGCGAGGCCAACGCCGTCAACGTCGCCGAGCTCACGCTCTACCTCATGCTCGAGCTCACCAAGCAGGCCGTGCTGCACGACCGGGCGATCCGCGCCAACAACTGGGCCTATCGCCTGACCTCCTACATGACCGAGCTGTGGCGCAAGAAGGTCCTGATCGTCGGTTTCGGCCGGGTCGGCAAGCGCGTCGCCGCGCGCTGCCGTGCCTTCGAGATGGACGTGCTGGTCTGCGATCCCTACATCGACCAGAAGCTCATCACCGATGCCGGCTGCACGCCGGTCAAGGATTTCCGCGCCGCCCTGCCGGAAATCGACTACCTCACGCTGCACACACCGCTCACGCCCGAGACCCGGCAGATGATGGGCCGGAACGAGTTCGCGCGGATGAAGAAGAGCGCGATCCTGATCAACTGCTCGCGCGGACCGGTGGTCGACGAGCCGGCGCTGATCGATGCGCTGAAGGGCGGCGTGATCCGCGCCGCCGGGCTCGACGTCATGGCCAAGGAGCCGCCGGATGCGGACAATCCGCTGTTCAAGCTCGACAACGTCCTGATGACGCCGCACATGGGCGGGGCCAGCCAGGAAGCCGTCGAGCGCGGCGGGCTCGTCTGCGCGCAGAACGTGCTGGACGCCATCGACGGCTGCCTGAACCCCGATTTCGTGATCAACAAGGAAGTGCTGAAGCGCGGCTGAACGACCGCCGAACAATCCAACGGGAGGAAACCGAACAATGCGTGCAAACAACGTCCGCAAGATCTGGCGGAAGGGCGGCGCCGTCATCAACGGCTGGTGCTCGATCCCGAGCGGCTTCGCCGCGGAGGTGATGGCGCACCAGGGCTTCGATTCCGTGACCGTCGACCTGCAGCACGGCATCGTAGGCTACGACACCGCGATCCCGATGCTGCAGGGCATCAGCACGACGACCGTGACGCCGATGTGCCGCGTGCCGTGGCTCGAGGAAGGCACCATCATGAAGATGCTGGACGCCGGCTGCTACGGCGTCATCTGCCCGATGATCAACAACGCCGAGGATGCGGTGCGCCTCGGCAGGACCTGCCGCTATCCGCCGAAGGGCTACCGCAGCAACGGCCCGGCGCGCGCCTCGCTCTACGGCGGCGCGGACTACCAGCCGAAGGCGAACGCGACGGTGCTCGCGATCGGCATGATCGAGACCGAGGACGGGCTCAAGAATCTCGAAGCCATCCTCAAGTCGAAGGCGCTCGACGGCATCTATATCGGACCGTCGGACCTGGGCCTCGCGCTCGGGCGCGAAGCGAAGCTCGACCAGACCGATCCGGTGGTGGTCAAGCAGATCAACTACATCAAGGACACCTGCAAGAAGCACGGCATGAAGGTCGGCATCCACTGCGGCTCCTGGGAATACGCCAAGAAGATGGTCAAGGAGAAATTCGACCTCGTGACCCTCTCGACCGACTACCGCATCCTCGCGGTGGCCGCGGCGAACATGGTCAAGCAGATGCGGGCGAAGTAGGGACGGGCACTTGGCAATCTCCCTCCCCCCTTGCGGGGGAGGGTTGGGGTGGGGGGACTTCGAACAGAATTACCCCCCACCTAAATCCTCCCCCAGGCGGCCGGTGTCGACCGGCCGCCGCATTCAGAAGAGCGGCGCGCGGCGACACGCGCGCCGCAAGGGGGGAGGACTTCGATTTTAGAGCCTATCCCGCTACTCCGCCGCGTGCGACAGCCCCGCACGCTCCGCGACCAGCCGCGGCACGCGCGACGCGGCTACGTAGACATAGCCGTCGAACAGCCGGCGCTGGGTGCGGTAGACGCCGACGCGCTCCGCCGTCCAGCCCGCGCCGTCGCGCCGAACGACCGGCTTCAACGCGGTGACGCCCGACGGCTGCATCAGGCGGATGTCGGCGTCGGGACCGGCGGCCTTGCGCGCGAAGCGGTGCGCGATGGTGCCTTCGATGCGCGCGGCGACCGACGTGCAGATCGCACCGGTCAGCGGCAGCGCGCGGTGGCAGTTGCCGCTCGAGACGATGCGGGCCGTCAGGTCGCCCTCCGACGCGGCGACGATCTTTCCGGACAGCGCCTGCGCGTCCTGCGGCGGCGCGATCATCGCGACCTTCGGCAGGTTCGGGCGCTTGGTCCGCAACTCCTCGACGGTCGCCGAGATGCCCATCGCCACGCCCGCGACGCAGCGGATTTTCTCGATCGTCTCCAGCATCTCCGGCACGTCGATCTCCATCGGCGATTCCGTGCCCGTGAGGCCGATGCGCGTCGCGTCGATCAGGGCGAGCGAGTTGCCCGCGTCGACCAGCGACGCCTCGACCTTGCCCACGCCCGGCACGTCCAGCATGTCGACGACGTTGCCGGTCGGCAGCAGCTTGCCCGTGTTGGCGCCGCCCGGCGCAACGAAATCCATCCGCACCGGCGCGCCCGTTCCGGCGACGCCAAGAGCTCGTAGTCGCCGTCAATCGCGGCCATGCCCTCGTCGACCGCGAAATGCGCATGGATGATCTTGCCCGTATTCGTGTTGTGGATACGGACGACCGCCGAATTGCCCTCGACCGGGACCAGGCCTTCGTCGACCGCGAAGGGGCCCATCGCCGACGACATGTTGCCGCACATCGCCGCGTAGCTGACCCAGGCCTCGCGCGGCGAGACCTGCGCGAAGGTGTAGTCGATGTCGGCATCCTCGCGATCCGATTTCGCGACGATGCAGACCTTCGAGAGCGATGAGATGCCGCCGCCCATGCCGTTGAGCTGCCGCTGGTAGGGGTCGGGGCTACCGAGCGCGGCGAGAAAGATCTCGTCCCAGGCGGCCCGATCCTTGGGCAGGTCGTCCTGGTGAAAGACGATCGCGCGGCTGGTGCCGCCGCGCATGAAGACGGCGGGAATCTTGAGCTGGCGCATGGATGATCCTCCGAGGGCGGGCAGTGGCCGGATTATACCAGCATCCGACGCCGGGCCGGAAGGTCAGCCGCCCGCGGCGGGCAGGTGCAACGCCAGCCAGACGGTGGGCTCGGTCTCACTGGTCCATTCGACGCGGTGGCGGGCGTGCGCCGGGATGAGCACGTAGTCGCCGGGCCGCAGCTCGCGACCGGCGGGCTCGTCCTCGAAGTGCAGGCCGGCGGCGCCCTTCAGCAATACGACCCACTCCGCGCGCGGCTGGTCCAGCCACTCGCCGGCGGGCGTCGCCTGGCCGGTCGAGACGATACGCTCGAGCGTCACGCCGGCCGTCTCGAGCAGCGGCTCGAACCGCTCCTCGGACGCGGGCGGCGTCAGGTTGGCGAACAGGTTGCCCGATTGGCGCTCTGTCATGACGTTCCTGCCTTCACACGAAGCTCGTCGGCCATGCCTCCAGCCGGTGCTCGCCGATGCCGTTGGTCAAACGCGTGCGGTGGACGTCGAGCATGTCGATCAAATAGGCGCGGGTTTCGCGCGGGTCGAGCACTTCCTTGACGCCGAACACCGCGGCGAGGTCGTAGGCGCCGCCGTCGCGCGCCATCTCCTTCAAGAGCGACTGATAGCGCACCGGGTCGTCGGCTTCCTCGACCCCGTGCACGACGGCGACGGCGGAGCGCGGGTCCATGAAGCTGACCTCGGCGGTGAACCAGGCGGCGATCTCTTCCACCGTGTTGGCCGCGCCCATGTTGATGAAGCCGCGCCCGTAGCTCTTGCGCAGGATGATCGTGATCTTGGGCACCGTCGTCTGCAGCATCGCGTTCATCCAGTTGATGATCTTGCCGATGATGCCCTGCTTCTCCGCTTCCGGGCCGATCAGGAAGCCCGGCTGGTCCTGCAGGAAGACGATGGGGATGTTGTAGGAGTCGCAGAGCACCAGGAAGCTCGTCGCCTTGGTGCAGGCCGGCGCGTCCATGGCGCCGCCCTTGTACTGCGGGTTGTTGGCGATGATGCCGACGCTCTGCCCGGCGATGCGCACCAATGCGGTGGTGAGGCTGCGGCCATAGCGCGCCTTGATCTCGAAGAAGCTGTCCTTGTCGGCAAAGGCGCGGATGATGTTCCGCACGTCATAGGCCTTGGCCGGCGATTCCGGGAACAGGTCGAGGATGCCCTTGCACGCCTCGTCCGAGCCGTCGGGCACCGCCACGACCGGGGGCGCCTCGTTCTGGTGGCTCGGAAGGTAGGAGAGGAAGCGCTTGACGATGTCGATCGCCTCTTCGTCCGTCTCCGCCACCGCGTCGGCGAAGCCGGTGTGATCGGCGTGCACGCGCCAGCCGCCCAGCTCCTCGCCGGTGATCTTCTGGCCGACGGCGCGCGAGACCATGCGCGGGCTGGAGACCGCCATCACCGCGCCCTTGCGCATGACGTTGAAGTCCGAACAGACGGCGTGCCAGGCGGCGGAGCCGAAGCAGGGGCCGAGCTGCGCCGACACCCAGGGCGCCTTGCGGTGCCGCAGGAAGCGGCGGCCTTCGTCGGTGAAGCCCATGCCTTCGCCCATCACGTCCGGCATGCGCACGCCGGTGGACTCGCTGAGGAAGACGACCGGGAAGCCGCGCTTCGCGCCCATCTCCTTGACGTGCGACATCTTGCGATTGTTGGTGTAGCTGCTGGACGATCCCTTGACCGTGAAGTCGTAGGCGACGACGCCGACCTTGCGGCCGCCGACATTGCCGAAGCCGGTGATCTTGCCGTCGGCCGGGGTCTGGTCGCGCATCTCGGGAATGTAGGAGACGCCGAACAGCCCGGACTCGCGGAAGCTGCCGGGATCGAACAGATAGGCGACACGCTCCCGCGCGTTGGCCAGCCCCTCGTTGTGCCGGCGGGCGATCTTGTCTTCGCCGCCCATGGCGAGCGCGCGCTTGCGGCGCGCCTCGTGCTCGGCGATTTCCTTTTCGAATGCCACGGTCGGTCGCTCCCTTCGCGTTATTTCAGTCCTTGGGCCGGATGCGGGCGCCGGTCATCTGCTCGTACATAAGGGCGAGCGCGCTCATGTCGGCGTCCTTGCCGAATTCGTTGATCGCGGTCTGCAATGTTTCGCGCGCTATATTGCCGAACGGCATCGGCGCGTCGCTGGCGCGGCCGAGCTCCAGCGCAAGGCTGCTGTCCTTCCGCATCAGCTCCAGCGTGAAGCCCTGGAACATTTTCCCCGACAGGATGTTGTCCGGCAGCGTGATCTCGGTCGCGTAGTTCCGCCCGGAGCTCTTCTGCAGGATCTCGACGGCGCGGTCCGGCGCGACGCCGTTCTTCACCAGCATCGAGACGACTTCGAAGGTGCAGAGCCGGCAGGCGAGGTTGAGCAGGTTGTTGCCGACCTTGACCGCATGCGCCGCGCCGACGTCACCGGCGTGAAAGATGTTGGGACTGATCGCCTCGAAAATCGGGCGGACGCGGTCGAACAGCGGCTTCGGCGCGCCGATCATGATCGCGATGGTGCCTTCGTTGGCGCCGCGCGGCCCGCCGCTCACCGGCGCGTCGATCATGTCGATGCCCTTGGCCTTGAGCTCGGCCGCCATCGCGCGGGTCTTGGCCGGGTCGCCGGTGGTCATGTCGGCGATCAGGCTGCCGGGCTTCAGCTCGCCGGCGAGGCCATCCGGGCCGAAAATGACCTGGCGCACGTTGTCGGAGGTCGGCAGGCAGGTCAGAACCGCATCGCACCGGCCCGCGATTTCGGCGGGGCTGGACGCCGCCACAGCGCCCTTGCCGACGAAGGCCTGGACCGCGTCCCGCCGCAGGTCGAAGACATGCAGCGGGTGGCGCTGCACCAGCCGGCCGGCCAGCGGCCCGCCCATGTTGCCCAATCCGATGAAGCCGATGCGCATGAAGCCCTCCCTGGCGGCCTGGTGTCTCGCGCTCCATTCCAGCGGTTTTTGTCGGCCAAGACAAATGGGCGGAATCGGCGGCCTTTGATTAGCGGCGGGGATCGATATAGTGCGTGCTTCGACAAGCTCAGCATGAGGATTTTCTTCATGCCACGAAGAAAGTCTCCTCATCCTGAGCTTGTCGAAGGACGCACGGCATCGCTGCCGCCTTCAGCGGCAAATACCGTCCGTTCAGAGCGCGCGGTCGAGGGCGGCGAACAGACGGTCGACTTCTTCGATCGTATTGAAGACATGCGGGCTCATGCGGATGGAATCGCCGCGCAGGCTGATATGCACGTTTTCCGCCGCCAGCCGCTTGTCGATATCGCCCGGAACGCCGCCCGGACGGCGGATGCCGATGATATGCGCGACGCGGTGCGCGGCCGGCGGCACCGCGAAGCCGCGCTCGGTCGCCAGCGCGGCGACCCGGTCGGTCAGCGGCTTCACCGTCGCGCTCACCTCGGCCGGGCCCCAGGCGAGCAGCTGCTCGACCGCGGCGATGCCCATCGGCAGGCTGATCGGGTTGTTGCGCTCGCCCATGTCGTAGCGCCGCGCGCCCGCTGCAATCACCAAATCATGCTCGGCCATGGCGCGGCCGGCATTCGCCGAGTTGGCGCGGTGATGCTCGAGCGACCGCCCGTCCTGGCGATGTGGCGCGGCGTAGAGGAAGCTCAGCGTGTAGGGGCAGAGCATCCATTTGTAGCCGGAGACCGCCATGAAGTCCGGCTTGAGCCGGCGCATGTCGATCGGCCGCGCGCCGCAGGCCTGGGTCGCGTCGATGACGAAGGCGCTGCCCATCGCGCGGCAATGCGCGCCGATCGGCTCAAGGTCGATCAGGCTGCCGTCGGTCCAGTGGCAGGGCGCCAGCGCCGTGATCGCGGTGTCGCGGTCGATGCGCGCCAGCACGGCCGAGGTCCAGTCGCCGTCCGCCGGCCGGGGCACGGTGACCAGCTCCGCGCCCTTGTCCTGCGCCAGCCCGACCCAGGAATGATAGTTCGAGGGGAACTGGTCCTGCAGCACGACGATCTTCTGCCCCTTGGCGACCGGCAGGTTCAGCGCCGCCGTGGCGATGCCGTAGCTGGTCGACGGCACGATCGCGACGTCGTCCGCGGCCGCCCCGATCAGGCGCGCGAAGAGGCCGCGCAGCGTTTCGCATTCCGCCGCGGCGTCCTCGCGGAAGCTGCCCCAGGGATGGGCCTTGCGCATGACCGCTTCCCGCCCGGCCTCGAAGGCCTTGCGGAGCAGCGGCGAGTGGGAGGAGCAGTTGAGGTAGGCGACGTCGTCGGGAATGTCGAACAGGGAGCGTTGGTTGGCGATCAAGGCAGGGTGCGTCCTTTACCAGTCGTTGCGCAATTGCCGGAGCTTGAGGAACACGGCTTTCGGATCCGGCTTCTCCGGCAGGTCGCTGAAGCGCTCCTGCAGCTTGCGGATGACGGTCGGGTTCTGCAGCCGGAAGAAGGTGTTGACCTCGCGCTCCAGCGCAAGGGTGGAGACCAGCGGCTTGTTGGTGTCCTGGTGCTCGACCTTTTTCAGCAGCTCGGGCGCGCGCTTGTTGTCCGGCTCGCGGTCGAGGGTGAATTTGAGGTTGTTGGCGATGTAATCGTGCCCCGGATAGATCAGCGTCTTGTCCGGCAGCTGCGCGAGCTGGTGGCTGAACGTGTCGTAAAGCGCTTCCGGATGGCCGCCGTTGTGGCAGTTGCCGGCGCCGGCGTTGAACATCGTGTCGCCGCAGAACAGCGCCGGCGTCTCGGTCCGCGACAAGAGGCAGATATGGCTCATGGTATGGCCGGGCGTGTCGAGGCATTCGAGATCGACCGTCTTGCCGACCTTCACGACATCGCCCTTTTTCAGGCCGACATCCATGTTGGGAATGCGGTCGGCCGCGCCGGCATGCGCCAGGATCTTGGCGCCGGTCGCCGCCACCATCGCGGCGTTGCCGCCGATATGGTCGCCGTGATGGTGGGTGTTGAGGATCTGGGTGATCCCCCAGCCGTTCTTCTTCGCGTGCGCGAGGCATTTCTCGTGATCCAGCGGATCGATCGCCAGCGCTTCGCCGGTTTCCGGGCAGACGATCAGGTAGTTGAAATTGCGGTAGGCGTTACCGGTCCAAATCTGTTCGACGATCATGATCTCTCTCGCTTTCGGGGCGGGCGACGTTGCGCGGCGGTTTCCCTGATGATAGGGCGCTTGCGCCGCGGCGTACACCGCGCATCTATAACCTGGGTTCGACATGGTGTCCGCGGCGTCCGCGATCAACCGCCGTCAGGAGGAAGCGGCCGCCCTACGCCGGGCCGCCGCCAGCCGCTGCTCGCGATGCAGGATGTAGAGCCCGCTCGCGACGACCGGGATCGCGCCGATGATGATCCAGCGGTCCGGCACGTTGCCCCAGATCATGTAGCCGAACAGGACGGCCCAGAGCAGGATCGAATACTTGAACGGGGAGACGACCGGCGCGGGCGCACGCCGGTAAGCCTCGATGATCAGGAAATGCGCGCTGCCGTTGGCCAGCCCGTTGCCCATGAACAGCAGCAGGCTGATCCAGGTCAGCGGCTTCCAGTCGATCGGCAGCGTGCAGGCGCCCGCGACGATGACCGCGACCGAGGAGACGAACAGCATCGAGATCGACGTCTCCGTCCGGCTCATCTTGCGGGTCACGAGATCCCGGAAGGAGGCGCTGAGCGCCGCCCCGAGCGGGATCAGTCCCACGAAGTCGAATCCGGCGCCGGTCGGGCGCAGCATGATCAGGACGCCGCCGAAGCCGATAACGATCGCCGTCCAGCGGTGCCAGCCGACATGCTCGCCCAGCAACAGGGGCGACAGCGCGGCGATGAAGATCGGGCCGGCGAAGCCGATGGAGTGCACGTCCGCGAGCGGCAGGCGGCCGACGCTGGTGACGAAGAGGACTGCCGAAACGACGTGGAAGAGCGAGCGGAAGATCTGCGCCTTCCAGCTATGGACACGCAGGTCGCGGAAGCTGTCCCGGTGCCAGACGACGAGGAACAGGGGGACGAGCACGAACACGTTGCGCATGCTCATGATCTGGCCGATCGAATAGGTCTGGCTGAGCCATTTCGTGAAGGCGTCGCTCATCATCAGAAAGGCGCAGCCGAGCACCATGCAGCCGATGCCCTTGGCCGCGGTCGGATGGCTTTCGCTCGCCTGCGCGGTCATGCGCGGGGGCTCCGGCATGCCGCGTGCCGCGGTCCGGTCGTAAGGCATGGGCTGTGAGGCGGCGCTGGGCGCGGACGCGTCCGGACGTGACGATGAATGACGTTCCTCCCCGATGGCTTGGACCAGCCATCCTTATGGGACACACTCTAGGCGGATGTCGGAGAACTGGCAAAACCTCTGTCACCTTTCCCGTTTGCGAGGCCGCCCGGGCGGCGTTACCATCGTCATGGCCGCCCATTCGTGGAAGGCCTTATTCGGAGGACGATGAGCCATGGCGCAGACGGCAGAAAAGCCGCTCTCGAAGGCCGCGCTGTTTCAGGCGGTCCGGAACGAATTCCCCGGCGTGATCGGCAAGACCTACACCAACACCGCCGCGCGCGGGCTGCTGTCCTGGCAGTCGCGCACGGCGCTCGACGCCTATCTCGACCAGCTCGCCGACGGGCGGGTCGACAAGCAGGCGAATTTCGACATGATCGAGCGCGTGCGCGAGAAGTTTGCGCAGCTCATCAAGGCGCAGCCCGACGAGATCGCCTACACCAAGAACGTCTCCGAAGGTCTCAACATGATCGCCGGCGCGCTGCCGTGGGAAGAGGGCGACAACGTCGTGCTCTGCCGCGACGTGGAGCATCCCAACAACATCTATCCCTGGCTCAACCTGCAGCGCCGCTTCGGCGTCGAAGTGCGCTCCGTGCCGGACCGCGACGGCGCGATCGACGTGGATGCGATGGTCGACCAGATCGACGACCGGACGCGGCTGGTCACGGTCGCCACCGTCACCTTCGCCCCGGGCTTCCGCACCGACGTGGAGACGCTCGGCCAGGTCTGCCGCGAGAAGGACATCTTCTTCCTGGTCGACGCGGTGCAATCGGTCGGCGTGGTCGCAACCGACGTGGAGAAGCTGAAGGTCGACGGCCTCGCCGTCTCGACGCAGAAAGGCCTCTGCGGCCTCTACGGCATGGGCTTCCTCTATTGCCGGCGGGAATGGGCGGAGCGGCTCACCCCGGCGGCGCTGGCGCGCTTCAGCGTCGACCTCGGCCCCGACGTGCACGAGGCGACCATGGGCGACGAGACCTATGACCTGATGGCGGGCGCGCGGCGCTTCGATCTCGGCAACTACAACTACCCGGCGGCGATCGCGGTCGAGCCGTCGTTCGACCTGTTGCTCGACCTGGGGCCGCCGGTGATCGAGGAGTATGTCTGCGGCCTGTCGCACCGGCTGGCGGGCGGGCTGCACCAGCTCGGGCTGCGCGTCAGCGGCGGCCCGCCGGGTCCGCATCTGGCGCACACCGTGACCGCCGGGCAATACGCGCGCAACACGCACGAGTCCGCCGGCGATCCGGAGTCTGACGCGCTCTACAAGCATTTGACCGAAAACGACGTGATCCTGACGGTACGGCGCGGCATGCTGCGCTTCTCGCTGCATCTCTACAACGATGAGGCGGACGTCGACCGCGTGCTCGACCTTGTCCGCGAGTGGCAGGCGAAGAAGGGCTGAGAATAACTCCGAAGTCCTCCCCCCTTGCGGGGGAGGATTTAGGTGGGGGGTAAACTTCTTTCCTTAGTCCCCCCACCCTTACCCTCCCCCGCAAGGGGGGAGGGAAGATATCCGTAACTTGGTAGTCCTCCTACCGCGCAGCACCGGTAAACGGCGAAACGTCGCGGATGTCGAGCAGCAGATGCAGCATGCCGGGGCCGTCGGTCGCCAGCAGCGCCTTCAGCGCGCCCGCGAACTCACTGGTCTTGCGGACCTTCCAGGTCGGCATGCCGTAACCCTCGCCGAGCTTGGCGAAGTCCGGGCTCTCCAGGCGGGTGCCGAAGTCCCAGTTCGGGAAGCGCTTGTTCTGGTGTGTCAGGATCGAGCCCCAGCAGCTGTTGTCGCAGACGATCAGCTTGACGGGGAGCTTCTCCTGCATGATCGCGGCGCATTCGTGGCCGGTCATCAGGAAGCCGCCGTCGCCGACCCAGACGAAGACCGGCGCGTCCGGGTTGGCGACCTGCGCGCCGATGCCGCCCGGCACGCCGTAGCCCATCGCGCCGCTGACCGGCGATGTTTCGGTGTTAGGCTTGTTGAAGCGGTAATAGCGCGTGATCCAGCGCCCGAAGGTGCCGGCGTCCGACACCATGATCGACTCCTTGGGCACGATCTCGTTGAACTGCGCGATGCAGCGCGCCATGTCGACGTCGCCCTGGACCTGGATCTCGCCCGGCTTGGCGAACTCGACTTCCGCCTTGTGCACGGCGTCGCGCCAGGCAAGGCGGTCGGCGGACGGCTTCGATTTGAGCGCCGCGGCAATCGCCTTCATCGCCGGGACGGTGTGCGATCCGATCGCGACCTCGGCGGGCCAATGGGCGAAGATCGACGCTTCGGGATAGACCATGATCAGCTTGTGCTGCGGCTTCACCATCGTGTAGTCGGCGGTGGTGATGCTGTCGAGGCGGCTGCCCATGCTGATGAGCAGGTCGCATTCCTTCAGCGCGGCTTCCTGGAAGGGCAGCCGGTTGATCGCCAGGTGGCCGAAATTCGCCGGATGCTCCGCCCGGAACGAATCCTGCTGGCGGTAGCTGGTCATGACGCCGGCCCCGGTCGCCTCGGCGAATTTCTCCAGCGCCTCGTTGCCGTTCTCGAAGCCGATCATCTCGCCGGCGAGGATGATCGGATGCTTGGCGCTTTCGATCAGCCGCGCCGCTTCCTGCACCGCGTCGGCGTCCGGGCCCATGCGGACCTTCGCCGGTGTCTTCGGGATCACCGGCTCGCCTTCCTCGTCCAGGATATCCTTCGAGATGGCGACGACGACCGCGCCGGGGCGGCCGGCGACCGAGAGGTCGAGCGCACGGGCCACGACCTCCGCCACCTCGTTGAAGCCGTTGACGTCGTACACCGCCTTGGCGATCGGGCCGAACATAAGGTGGTAATTGATCTCCTGGAACGCCTCGCGGCCCTTCTGCTTGCGCGGGATGTTGCTGATGATGAGAACGAGCGGCCGCGACGCCTGCTGCGCGGTGTGAACCCCGATTGCCGCATTGGTCGCGCCGGGCGAGCGGCTGCACAGGATCACCGCCGGCTTCTTGCGGATCGCGCTGTAGGCGTCCGCGGCAAAGGTGGCCGAGGATTCGAGCCGGGTCGGGATCGAGCGGATCTTGTTCTGGTTCCGGCTCAGCGATTCCAGGATCGTGACGTTGGTGCCGCCGGGCACGAAAAACACGGTATCGACATCGCGCGACAGCAGGGTTTCGACAACGACTTCACCGCCGTTCATGGGGAGCTCTCCTCGTGAATAGGGACAACGGTGCCGGGAACCCCTCGCACCGGGTGCGCAATTCTGCGTCTATGGTAAGGTCTAGGCCGATTGATAGCCAAAAAACGGATGAAGCACAAAATGAAAGGCGACGGCGCGACGGGACAAAATGGGCCGGCCGGGGCGGCCGCCGAGGGAATCGGCGCGTCTCTGCCGCGGCGCGAGGATTCGGCGCTGCTGACCGGGCGTGGCCGCTTCATCGACGATATCAACCTGCCGGGCCAGCTTCACGCCTATTTCGTCCGCTCGCCGCACGCGCATGCGCGCATCCTGGGCGTCGATAGCGCTGCCGCGGAGGCGATTCCGGGCGTCGCCGCCGTCCTGACGGGCGGAGACCTGAAGGCGGATGGCGCGGGCCTGCTCCAGGCGCCGCCCGCGCCGAAGGGGCGCAATGGCGAGCCGATCCGCAATCCGGCCCAGCTCGCCATCAGCGCGGACAAGGCGCGCCATGTCGGCGACACGGTGGCCATGGTCCTGGCGGAGACGCCCCAGGCCGCGCGCGAAGGCGCCGCGGCCGTCGCGGTCGACTACGACGATGCTGCCGAGCGTCACCGGGGCGGTCGAGGCGCTGGCGCCCGGCGCGCCCAAGGTCTGGGACGACCTGCCGTCCAACCTGGCGCTCGACTGGGAGACGGGGAACAAGGCCGCTGTCGAGGCGGCCTTCGCGTCGGCGGCGCATGTGGCGCGGCTCGATCTGGTCAACAACCGGGTCATCGTGGCGGCGCTGGAGCCGCGCGGGGCGACCGCCGAATACGACGCCGTGCAGGGCCGCTACACGCTTTACACGCCGACCGGCGGCGGCACCGTCATCCAGATGGAGCTGGCGGAGAAGGGGCTGAAGGTGCCCGCGGCTGACATTCGCGTCGTCACGCCCGAGGTCGGCGGCGGCTTCGGCATCAAGAACTACATCTATCCCGAGCAGGTCGCCGTGTGCTGGGCGGCGAAGCGCATGGGCCGGCCGGTCAAATGGTTCGCCGACCGCGACGACAGCTTTGCCACCGACCGGCACGCCCGCGACCACGTCATGCACGCCGAGCTGGCGCTCGACGGCGAAGGGCGGTTCCTGGCGATCCGCTGCCGCACCGTCTCGAACATGGGCGCCTATCTCACGGCCTCGGGGCCGGTCATTCCGACGGGCGGCGGCACGCGGATGCTGACCAACGCCTACCGCATCCCGCTTGCCTATGCGGAGACGCAGTGCGTGTTCACCAATACGACCTCGATCGCCGCCTATCGCGGCGCCGGCAAGCCGGAATTCTGCTACATGGTGGAGCGGCTGGTGGACCGGGCGGCGTGCGACCTGAAGCTCGATCCGCAGGACTTGCGCACCCGAAACCTCGTCCGGCCCGAGGACATGCCCTACCGCACGCCGACAGGCCTCGTCTACGACAGCGGCGACTTCGCGCAGAACATGGCGGAGGCGCTGCGCCTCGCCGACCGCGACGGCTTTGCGGCGCGGGCCGAGGCGGCGCGGCGCGCGGGCAAGCGGCGGGGCTTCGGCTTCTCGGTCTATACCGAGCCGGACGGCTTCAAGGACGGGCGGGTCGGCCTGCAGTTCGACCCCGGCGGGCACCTGACCCTGACCATGACCGGGCAGACCAACGGCCAGGGCCACGCCACGACCTTCGCGCAGGTGGCGGCGAGCCGGCTCGGCATCCCGGTCGATACGATCCATGTCGTGCAGGGCGACACCGACCGCGTCGGCTACGGATCGGGCACCGGCGGGTCGCGGACGGCGACGGTCGCGGGAACCGCGATCTATCACGCGTCCCTCAAGCTGGTCGAGAAAGGGCGCCGCATCGCCGCGCAACTGCTGGAGGCAAGCGCCGAGGACATCGAGTTCGACCGCGGCCGCTTCCGGGTCGCCGGCACCGATCGCGACGTGACGATCCAGCAGGTCGCGCGCGCCGCCTTCGACGATTCGAAGGTGCCGCCGGAGCTCGAGCTCGGCTTCGACGCGAGCTATCACTTTTCGGCCAAGGCCTACAGCTATCCCTGCGGCTGCCATGTCGCGGAGGTCGAGATCGACGCGGAGACGGGTGTCGTCTCCGTCGCGCGCTACGCGCTGGTCAGCGACTTCGGCACGGTGATCAACCCGATGCTGCTGGAAGGGCAGCTGCATGGCGGCATCGTCCAGGGCATCGGCCAGGCGCTTTACGAGGACTGCCGCTACGACCCGGAGTTCGGGGCAGCTCGTCACCGGCTCGTTCATGGATTACTGCCTGCCGCGCGCATCGCACCTGCCGCGCTTCGACTGGGGCCGTACCGAGACGATGTGCACGACCAACCCGCTCGGCATCAAGGGCTGCGGCGAATCCGGCCCGACGGCGGCGATGCCGGCGGTGATGAACGCCGTGATGGACGCGCTCCGGGACTGCGATACGACGGGTCTCGACATGCCGGCGACGCCGGAGAAGATCTGGCGCGTGCTGCAATCTGCCGGGAGGACATGACGCCATGGACGTGACGCTCACGCTCGACGAGGTCCGCGCGCTCGCGACGCGCACGCTGACAGGCCTCGGCGCGTCGCAGGACAATGCCGACGCCGTCGCCGACGTCATCACCGCCGCGGAGCGCGACGCCTGCAAGTCGCATGGCCTGTTCCGGCTCCCCGGCTACGGCATCGCGCTCCGCAACGGGCGGATCGACGGCAAATCGGTGCCGGAAGTGAGCGAGCTGGCGCCGTCCGTGGTCCAGGTCGACGCCAAGGGCGGCTTTGCGCCGCTGGCACTCAAGGTCGGCCGCGCGCCGCTGGTCGAAAAAGCGCGCAGCCAGGGCATCGCGGCGATGCCGGTCGTCAACTCCTATCATTTTGCCGCGCTCTGGTATGAGGTCGAGGCGCTCGCGGAGCAAGGCCTCGTCGCCTTCGCTTTCGTCAATTCGCGGAGCTACGTCGCGCCGGCCGGCGGCACGCAGCCGCTGTTCGGCACCAACCCGATGGCGTTCGGCTGGCCGCGCAAGGGCCGCCCGCCGCTTGTCTTCGACCAGGCGTCGAGCGCGTCGGCGCGGGGCGAGATCATGCTGCACAAGCGCGACGGCAAGCCGATCCCGCAGGGCTGGGCGATCGACCGCGAGGGCCGGCCGACGACGGATCCCGCCGCCGCGCTGGCGGGCGCGCAGCTGCCGTTCGGCGGCTACAAGGGATCGGCGGTTGCCCTGATGGTCGAGCTGATGGCGTCCGGCCTGGCGCGGAGCCCTTTCGGCTTCGAGGCGGCGGCCGAGGACACCGGCGACGGCGGCCCGGCCAAGGGCGGCGAGCTGCTGCTCGCGATGGACCCGGCGCGCTTCGTGCCGGGCGGCGACGGCGGCGCGTCGCTCGATCATGCCGAGCTCCTGTTCGGGCGCCTGCTCGGCCAGGAAGGGACGCGGCTGCCGTCCGACCGGCGCTATGCGGCGCGACAGCGGACGCCCACGGAAGGCATCCGCATTCCGAAGCAGCTGCACGACGATATTCTCGCTTTCACGAAATAACGACTTGCGCCGCGCCATAACGCGCGCATGAATCACCGTCGGGGAACACCGGCGCCTGCGCGCCACCCATGCCACCAGTAATGCTGCCTAATTTGATGGAGGAAGAATCGATGACGATCACGCGCAACGATCCGGGCAAATGGCTGAGCCGGACGGTCGAATACAACGGGGTGGTCTATGTCGCGGGGCTGACGGCCGACAACAGGGCCGGCTCGATGAAGGAGCAGACGAACGAGATCCTGCGCAAGATCGACGCCGCCCTGCAGAAAGCCGGGACCGACAAGTCGCGCCTGCTGACCGCGACGGTCTATGTCTCGGACATGTCGAAAAAGGAAGAGATGAACCAGGCGTGGATCGCCTGGGTCGACCCCAGCAATCCGCCGACCCGCGCTACCGTCGGCACCGTACTGGGCACGCCCGACACGCTGGTCGAGATCGTCTGCAGCGCGGCCAAGAAATAACCGCCGGCCGGATCAGGCGGGAGCGCGCCGGCCCGAAACCGGGTCAGCGCGTCTCCGCCAGATATTCCTCGAAGGCGGCGATGCCGGCCTCGCAGACGGCCATGTCCTGTTCGCCGTTGCCGCCGGATGCGCCGATGCCGCCGACGACCTCGCCGTCCGCCTCGATCGGATAGCCGCCGACGAAGACGGTCAGCCTGCCGTAATGCTGGGTGAAGATTCCCCAGGCCTCTTCGCCGGGATAGGTATTGGTGAAGGTGTGGGTCTTGCGCCGATGGCCCGCCGCGGTGAAGGCCTTGTTCTCGGCGATCTGGACGCTCGTCACCTTGCCGCCGTCCAGCCGCCGGAGCGCGATCGGGTACCCCGCATTGTCGGCAATGCACAGCACGTGGGCGACGCCCAGCGCCTCGGCCTTCGCTTGGGCGGCGTCGAGAATGAGATTGGCTTCCGCGAGAGTCAGCGTCTTGACGGTCCGCATAGCGGTTTCCGCCGCTATTCCGCGGCGACGCGGTGCGGCGCCACGAACGCGTTATAGAGCGAGTCGAGATAAAGGCGCCGCATCTGCGTCGCCTCGCGGACCGAACGGAGGCACGCCTCCTTCTTAACGTCCGTGTCGGCCAGGCGTTCCACCAGGTCGTAGCCGCGCTTGCCATGCTCGGTGTCGGCGACGATGTGGAGGCGGAAGAAGGTGATCTCCTTCTCGGTAAAGCCGTATTTCTCCACCAAGGGCGGCGTGGTGCGCTTGTAGATCTGCGGGACCTGGCTCTCCAGCCCCACTAGCAGGCCGGCGATCGCCTGATGCGTGGGCTTCGTCGCCTGCACCGCGCACCATGACTGCAGCCCCAGCGTGCCGGACATCAATTCGCCGTTGATCTGCGCATTCTTGATCTCGGCGCGGCTCTTGCCGCAGGCCTCGCCGAAATCGAGCAGCAGCTCCACGTGCTTGACTGCCGGGTAGCCGCCTTCCTCGATCAGCCCTTCCTCTTCGGCGATGTTCTCGACCAGGAAGTGGTTCGCCGCCTCGTCGCTGCAATTGCCGTAGATGATGCCGCACCATTGCGCGAAATGACTGACGTAATGGTAGTGCTGCTTGGTCCATTCGCCGAGGATCTGCCGGTTCAGCGTGCCGGTCACCCAGGCCTCGCTGAAGGGATGAGCCTTGGAATGGCGCTGCTGGACGGTATCCTGCAACGCTTGACGAAATGCGGATTTCGGCATGGCTACGTCCTCCCGGTTGAATTCTTGGCGATTTGCGGCGCTTTTTTCACAGCATGCTACGGCAGGGCGATGCCGGCCAGTATAAATTGCGCCGGATTGCGGCCGGCGGCCCAAGTCAAATCAGGCCGCATTGGAATGGATGCCGAAAAATTGACATATTCCACGGTGCCGCTGTGGCATTAAATGCGGTTGCCGTCATGGCAACTTCACCCCATATTCTTGGTCGCCGCAACCGGATGGACTGAATAGAATTGCCCAGATCCCGTTTTCTGGCGGTATTTCTCTGCATAGCCTTCTTGGCCGGATGCGCCTCGTGGTCGTCCGAGCCGGGGCCGGAGGCTAAGAACGCCGCCAATCGCATCTCCACCGAGATCAAGGACCTTCGCAAAGGTGCTCCGCCGCCCAAGGATCGCGAGGACGCGCGCGACTATGTTGGTGGCGGCAACTTGTTCGCCCAGGTCTATGAGCAAGTGCAGCTGCATTACGTCCGGTCGGTCGATGAGGACAGCCTGATCAAGGCCGCCAGCGCCGAAATGCGCAAGCGTTACCCGGATCCGGGCAAGGCCAACGACAAGCAACTGACCGAAGCCGCCGTCTATGGCATGCTGGGTTCGCTCGATCCATACAGCACCTATCTTGACGAAGAGCATTGGCGCTCGCTCCGGGAGCAGACGCGCGGCCGTTTCGGCGGGCTCGGGATCGAGGTGCGCAAGGAAGGCAACTACATCGAGGTCGTTTCGCCGATCGACGGAACGCCTGCGGCGCAGGCGGGCCTCAAGACGGGTGACCGCATTCTTCGCGCCAACGGGCGGTCGCTCGAAGGGGCGGAGCTTCGCGATGCGGTCCTCGAGCTTCGCGGCGACCCGGGCACCAAGGTGGTCCTGACGATCAAGCGCGGCGAAGAAAAACCCTTCGACGTAGCGCTCAAGCGCGCCGTCATCAATATTGCGGCGGTCCGCTGGCATGCCGATGGCGATATCGGGTACATCCGGATCACCAGCTTCTCGGAGCGGGTGGGCGAGGAGGTCGGGGATGCGCTCGTCGGCCTCAAGCACAAACTCGGTTCGCGCGAGCGTGGCTTGATTATCGACCTTCGCAACAATCCCGGCGGTCTGCTCGACCAGTCGATCAAGGTATCGGACCTGTTCTTGAACAAGGGCCGGATCGTGTCGACGCGCGAGCGCTTTTACGAGCATCACTACGACGCCTTGAACGGCGACGTGAGCGGTGGCCTGCCGATCGTCGTGCTGATCAACAAAGGGTCCGCGTCGGCGGCTGAGATCGTCGCCGGCGCGCTGCACGACCGGCATCGCGCCACCTTGGTGGGGACCCGGAGCTTCGGCAAAGGAACGGTTCAGACGATCATTCCGCTGTCCGGCAACGATGCGGTCAAGCTGACGACCGCCGTCTACCTGACGCCGTCCGGCCATTCGGTCGACGGCGGCATCGTTCCCGATGTCGTCGTGCCGATGGACGACAAGACCAAGGGCGACCCGCAACTGCAGTCGGCGATGAACCTGATCGATCGTCAAACGGTCTCGGCACCGCCCAGCGTGTCCGTTCGCTGAGGCGGGTTGCCGAAACCGTTTCCCGTTGGATCGTTCTCTACTGAGCGGCGTGGGTAGTGTATTTGTCGCCGTTTTCGCCTTGCTGGCGGTGCAGGCGCGCCCGCTCGAAGACCGGCCATCCGCGTAGCCACTTCTCGGCGATATTGCGGTCGCCGAGCGCGATCGCCATAGCCGCGGTCAGCTCGAGCGGCTCACTGTTGAGGCCGTCCTTGGCCAACGCGCCGGCCATGCCGACCTGCGCGCTGTCATAAAGCATCTTCGGGATCAGCAGGTACTTACCTTCGATATCGCCCTTTGCCATAGCTGCCTGCGTCTCCGCCCGGTGATCGAGAAGATTGTGGCAATACTCCGAAATCCTCCGAATAGCCGCCCCGGCATTGCAGCGGACGCACGGGATAGATCGAGCAGATGTCGTCCATCAGGAAGGCACAGGCGATGCGCTCGTCCATCCGCTGGTCGTTGTCGAGACCTTCACTTTGCTTCGCTCGCGCGGCGACGAGGTCGCGCAGGCGCAAGACCTCGGGTTCCGTCAGGTTGTCATGCAGGAATTTGGCCGCATGCAGCACCTCCGCGGCGGTGACCATGACCGACTGGTGGCAGCACCAGGAGCATCCCTTCTTGCAGGCATAGGCCGGCAAATCCGCCGCAAGGTCGCCCCAGAGCAACTCCATCGTGTCGATGACGCTCGCGACGAGGGCGTCGAGCCCACCGGCCGTCCGGTTCGTCGAAATGATCGCTTCGGTGTCTTCGTAGATCGCCTGCATCGTCGCCGGCTCGAGCAGGCGATCCGCCAGTTCCTCGGAATCGATGGCGATCAGGCTCGAAAGTGTCGGGCCTTCGTTGACTGGTTGGGGTTGCATTCTTCGCTACCTCCGCATTGTCTTTGCGCGCTGACAGCGTCGCCTGCAAAAAACTTGCCGAAGCGCCGTGCGCTGCAAAGGCCGGAAATCCGCGCCTGGGGTTGCTGGAACCGGCTGGATTTAACCGGCTGAATTCGGGTTCGCGACGTCGGTGCGGCAAATTTTGCCGCGCCCGGTATCGCCTTATCGGGCGAACAGCAGCGAGCAGATGAAGACTGCCGCCACGATCCCGGCGATATCCGCCGTCAGCCCGGCCGCTAGCGCGTGGCGCACGCGCCGGACCTGGACCGCGCCGAAATAGATCGCCAGAACATAGAAAGTTGTCTCGGTCGAGCCCTGCAAGGTGCTGACAAGGAGCCCGGTATAGCTATCGGGCCCAATCAGCGGGTCCTTGATGATCGCGCTGAGATAGCCGAACGCGCCGGAGCCGGAGAGCGGCCTGAGCAGCGCCATGGGCACGGCGTCGGCGGGCAGGCCGACCTTCGCCGTCAATGCGCCGAGCGGCCGAACGATCATGTCCATCGCGCCGCTCGCGCGCAGCATGCCGACCGCTACGAGGATCGCGACAAGGTAGGGAATGATCCGGATGGCGACCTGAAATCCTTCCTTCGCGCCGTCGACGAAGACCTCGTAGACCGGCACCCGCCGTGCCGCGCCGAAGCCGAGCAGCGCCATCATCAAGCCCGGTATGATCCAGGGCGAAACGGCGCTGCCGTACGCGATGGTCAGCGGGATCAGCGCGAGCACGCCCAGGAGCGCCAGCGCGGTCGCCCAGAGGGGATAGGCCTGTCCCGCCGCGACGGAGGCGGCGGCGCTGCTCACCGCGGCGTCGGCCGTCGCCGCCGGCGTCAGGATCTCGTCGTCGCTTCCGCCGGCGCCTGCCGGGGCCGTCTCGTTGTAGGCCGCCGCCGGCACTGCCGGCCAGAAGCGGGCATACAGCTTTGCCGCGACGATGGCGACGGCGGTCGAGCACAGGGTGGCGAACAGGGTGGTCGGCAGGATGGCGGCGGGGTCTTTCGACCCGGCGGCGGCGCGCAGCGCGATGACGCCGGTCGGCAGCAGGGTGACGCTCGAAGTGTTGATCGCGAGGAACAGCGCCATCGCGTTCGTCGCCGTTCCCTTGTGTGGATTGAGCTTGTCCAGCTCCTGCATCGCCCGGATGCCGAACGGCGTGGCGGCATTGCCGAGCCCCATGACATTGGCCGCCGAGATTCATGATCATCGCGCCCATCGCCGGGTGCTCGGCCGGCACGTCGGGAAACAGCCGGATCAGGACGGGCCGCAGCAGCCGGGCGATCACGGTCAGCAGCCCGCCCGCTTCCGCCACCTTCATGAGGCCGAGGAACAGCGTCATCACGCCGACCAGGCCCAGCGCCAGGGTGACGCTGTCTTTGGCCGCGTCGATCATCCCGGTCGAGAGCATTTCCATCGGGGTGCCGCCGGCGCCAAGAGCCCCGACGGCGATCTGCCGGTAGCCGGCAACCAGGAAGGATGCCAGGACCATGGCGAAGAAGATGGCGTTCACGAAGAGACCCCCTCGATCCAACGGCTTGGGGCGCGCCTTGTCGTCCGGCACGCCGCCGGGTTAGAACGGCCGGCAAAGAATACAGTCAATGAGAGGAATTGGAACAATGAAGGGTCCATTGGATGGCCTTGTGGTGTTCGACCTTACACGAATTCTGGCGGGCCCTCACTGCACCCAGATCCTGGGCGATCTCGGCGCGGAGATCATCAAGATCGAGCGGCCGAAGGTCGGCGACGATACGCGCAATTTCGCGCCGCCCTATCTGCCGGACGCCGCGGGTAAGGATACGGCTGAAAGCGCCTATTTCGCCGGGACCAACCGGAACAAGCGGTCGATCACCCTCAATCTCGGCGACCCGGAAGGGCAGGCGATCGCCAAGCGGCTGATCGCCAAGAGCGATATCCTGGCCGAGAACTTCAAGACCGGGACGCTGGCGAAATACGGCCTCGGCTACCAGGACCTGCGCGAAGCGTTTCCGCGCCTGATCTATTGCTCGGTGACGGGTTTCGGCCATACCGGCCCCTATTCCGACCGGCCGGCTTATGACGCGCTGATCCAGGCGATGGGCGGGGTGATGAGCCTGACCGGCGAGCCGGCGGGCGAGCCGATGAAGGTGGGCGTCTCGATCGCCGACCTGATGTCGGGGATGTATGCCGCGGTCGGCATCCTCGCCGCGGTCCGCCATCAGGAGAAGACCGGCGAAGGCCAGCATATCGACGTCAGCATGCTGGACGCCCATGTCGCCTGGCTCGCCAACCAGGGCATGAACTATCTGGCGACCGGCAAGAACCCGGACCGGCTCGGCAATCAGCACCCGAATATCGTGCCCTATCAGGTGATGCCGTCGGCGGACGGCTATTTCGTGCTTTCGGTCGGCAACGACCCAACCTTCCAGCGCTTCTGCAAGGTCGCCGGCTGCGAGCACCTGCTCGAGGATGCGCGCTTCAATACGGCGGTTGAGCGGGTGCGCAACCGCGACGCGGTGACCGACACGCTGAACGACATCACCCGCGGCAAGCCGACTGCCTGGTGGATCGAGAACCTGGAGAAGCACAAGATCGGTTGCGGGCCGATCAACAAGCTGAGCGAGGTGTTCGACGACCCGCAGGTCAAGGCGCGCGAGATGGTGATCGAGATGGATCACCCCGCGACGGGCGGGCGCAAGGCGAAGCTGATCGCCAGCCCGGTCAAGATGTCGGGGACGCCGGTCAGCTATCGCCGGACGCCGCCGATGCTGGGCCAGCATACCGAAGAGGTGCTGGGCGAATATCTCGGCATGTCGGCGGCCGACGTAGAGGCGCTGCGCGAGAAGGGCGTGGTATAGGGCGGCGCCCAGCGGAATCGTCTAGCAGAGTAGGGGCGCTCAGGTACCCGGGCGCTCCGCCTTGGCCGCCCGCGTCGTTATGATCCGCCCGGCGATCGCCGAGATCTGCGGCCAGAACAGGACGAAGATCGCGAGCCCGCAGATGCTGCCGACCAGCCCGTTCGACCAGAACACCGTGAGCGAGCCCTCGGAGATGATCATCGACTGGCGGAAAGCGCTTTCCGCCATGTCGCCCAGCACGAGGGCGAGGACCATCGGCGCCAGCGGGTAGGACAGCTTCTTGAACAGATAGCCGACGACGCCGAAGACGAGCATCAGCACGATGTCGAGGAAGGCGTTGTGCACCGTGTAGGCGCCGATCGCGCAGATCACCACGATGATCGGCCCGACGATGGAGAAGGGCACGCGCAGGATCGCCGCCCACCACGGCACGGTGGTGAGCACGATGATCAGTCCCGCTAAGTTGCCGAGATACATGCTGGCGATCAGGCCCCAGACGAAATCCTTCTGCTCGACGAACAGCATCGGTCCCGGCTGCAGTCCCCAGATCAGCAGCCCGCCGAGCAGCACGGCCGCCGTCGGCGAGCCGGGAATGCCCAGCGTCAGCATCGGCAGCAGCGCGCTGGTGCCAGCCGCGTGCGCCGCCGTCTCGGGTGCGACGACGCCTTCGATATGGCCGGTCCCGAAATGCCGCCCGTTGCGGGAGAAGCGCTTGGCGAGGCCGTAGCTCATGAAGGAAGCCGGCGTCGCGCCGCCCGGCGTGATCCCCATCCAGCAGCCGATGAAGGCGCCCCGCAGCGACGTCACCCAGTAGCGCGGCAGCTCCTTCCAGGTCTCCAGCACCACGCGGGCGTTGATCTTGGCCGGCTCGCCTTTCAGGGAAAGCCCTTCCTCCATGGTGAGCAGGATCTCGCCGATGCCGAACAGGCCGATCACCGCGACCAGGAAATCGAAGCCGCGGATCAGTTCCGTGCTGCCGAAGGTCATGCGCAGCTGGCCGGTCACCGTGTCGATGCCGACCGCGGCGAGCGCGAAGCCGATCATCATCGAGGCGATGGTCTTCCACGGCGAGCCGCCGCCGAGCCCGACGAAGCTGCAGAAGGTCAGCAGCTGCACCGCGAAGAACTCGGGCGGGCCGAATTCGAGGGAGAACTTGGCGATCAGCGGTGCGAGGAAGGTAAGGACGATCACCGCGATCAGCGCGCCGACGAAGGAGGAGGTGAAGGCGGCGGTCAGCGCCTGGCCGGCCCGGCCGTCGCGCGCCATCGGATAGCCGTCGAAGGTGGTCGCGACCGACCAGGGCTCGCCCGGGATGTTGAACAGGATGGAGGTGATGGCGCCGCCGAACAGCGCGCCCCAATAGATGCAGGACAGCATGATGATCGCCGAGGTCGGCGACATCGAAAACGTGAGCGGCAGCAGGATCGCCACGCCGTTCGCCCCGCCGAGGCCGGGCAGGACGCCGATCAGCACGCCGAGGGTGATGCCGATCATCATGAACAGAAGGTTCTGCAGGGTCAACGCGACCGCAAAACCGTGGAACAGAGCCTCGACCAATTCGATCATCCGGGATGCCTCAATAGCCGAGCCAGGTTTCGAGCGGTCCCTTGGGCAACGGCACCAGGAACCAGACCTCGAACAGCAGGAAGAGCGCGATGGGCACGCCGATCGCCACCGGCACGATGACGATCGCGCGGTAGCGGCCGAGAACCGCCATGAAAAAGGCGAGATAGAGCGCCGAGGCGACATAGATGCCCAGCACGGCGGTGACGGCGATATAGATGGCCGTCGGCCCGAGCAGCATCATGACCTGCCGGAACTGGTGCGGCACGATGAAGGGCGCGCGCCGGGCGCGCTTGGCGATTGCCCGAAAGAACACCACGCCGCTGGAGACGAACATCAGCAGTCCGACATAGAACGGAAAGTAGCCGGCTTGCGGGCCGTCCGGCGCCCAGCCGGCGCCGGTCAGCCAGTTGTCATACATGACGATTGCGGCCAACCCCATGATCGTCGCGGCGACCACGATTTCCATCATGCGTACGGATACGCCGCCCTGTTCATCATGACCTTGGATTTCGTTCATCGGTGCCCTGCAGATACCTGCCACCGCAAGCCGCCCGGCCGGCACGTCGCCCGGATCGGACGGATTGCGGCGGTGTGTTGAATACGATGAGAAGGACGGGCCGCGCGGCGCTGCGCGGTCCGTCCGATCCCGTCACTTCTTGGCCAGGAAGCCTGCCTTGGCCATCAGCTGCTTGTGCGTCGCTTCGGCCTTTTCGACCCAGTCGCGGAATTCCTTGCCGCTCATGAAGGAGGTGTTGAAGGCGCCGTTCTCCATGAATTGCTGCCATTCCGGCGTCGCGCGCACCTTCTTGAACAGTGTGACGTAGTAGTCGACCGCGTCCGCCGGCACGTTCCCCGGCATGAAGATGCCGCGCAGCATCAGGTACTCGATGTCGAGCCCTTCCTCCTTGCAGGTCGGGATGTCCTTCCACGCCATGGTACCGGTGATCTTCTTGTCGAGCGCGATACGCTTGCCGTCAAACACGCACAGCGGCCGAAGGTTATGGGCACGCCACTGGGAGACCGCCTCGATCGGATTGTTGACTGAAGAATTGACGTGCTTGCCCACGAGCTGCTTCGCCACCTCGCCGCCGCCCTTGAACGGGACATAGGCGAACTTGGCCCCGGTCTGCTGCTCGATCGCGACCGTGATGATCTGGTCTTCCTGCTTCGAGCCGGTGCCGCCCATCTTGAACTTGTGGGGCCCCGCTTTCTTCACCGCGTCGATATAGTCCTTGGCCGTCTTGTAGGGCGTGTCGGCCGGAACCCAGAGCACGAATTCGTCGAGCGCCAGCATGGCGACTGGCGTCAGGTCACGCCAATTGAAGGGGACACCCGTGGCGAGCGGCGTGGTGAACAGGTTGGATAGCGTGATGATGATCTTGTGCGGATCGCCCTTCGAGCCTTTGACGTCGAGGAAGCCGTCCGCGCCCGCGCCGCCGCTCTTGTTGATGACCACGACGGGGCGCGGTACCAGATTATGCTTCTGGACGATGCCCTGGATCATTCGGGCCATTTGATCCGCCCCGCCGCCGGTGCCGGCCGGAACGATGAATTCCACCGTCCGCGTGGGCTCCCAGGCCTTTGCGCCAACGGGGAGCACGGCCACGCACATGGCGGCGAGAACGGTGGTCGACAACACAATCACAGATGTCTTGAGGTAGCGGTTCATTCCTTTTTCCTCCCATGCTTTGTGCCGTCTTTCGTCATTGGCGCGCCGGCTGGATCATCCCGGGCAGGGCTTGTCTCGCCCCGTCCCGACGCCGGATACCGCTTGACGATCGGTCTTGCATTTTTTGTTCTAAATACCAGCGTAGATGGTGGGAAAGCCGTCTGTCCATCGTCTTGAGATAAGGGACGGAAAGATTTTAGCCAGCTGCTGCAGCGCGCGCGGACGTCATCTTTGCGCGGGCGCGGTGTGGCGGTATCAGCGGCGTTGGCGGTGGGATGGGGGGCCTTTTCGGCGCGGTCCGGGGGCGGACTCGAGCGCTCGTCCTCGTAATCGGCCCCAAAGGTTAAGCTTCTCTTAATCTGTTTTTCCTAGTCTTCCGCCCGCATCGAATCAACAAGAGCGGCGAAATTCGTGGTGAGCAGGTCTCAGGAAGTCTCCCACAACGCGGCTCCCGGCTCGGGTCAGGCGGACGATTACGTCCCGTTCGCGGCCCGATTTCGTGCCTGGTGGGAAGGCGTGGAGCCGGGGGCGATGGTGCAGCAGGGGCAAACGGCATCGGTCCGGCGCAATCGCCTGATCGTCGTCGATTCCCCGCTGAACGACAGTGGCATCGACGGGCATAGCGCCGAGCTGCGCTACCGTCTGTGGTCGCGGCTCTATGGCGAGGGCTTCACGCTGCCCGGCGGCCAGGAAGTCACGACGCAGTTCCTGAAATACACCGGCGTCCAGAAGGCGCAGGCCGTGCTCGACCTCTCGGCCGGGCTGGGCGGCACGACGCGCTCCGCGGCGCTGCAGTTCGGCGCCACCGTGATGGGCCTCGAGCCGGATCCGGACGTCGCCGATCTCGGCATGAAGCTGTCGGAAATTCGCGGCCTGGAGGCGCGGGTCCCGATCGCCTCCTATGACCCCGAGACGATTGCGCTCGCCGAGCGCGCCTACGACATGATCATCATGCGCGAGCGCCTCTTCGGCCTTCGTGGCCGCGCGCACGTGCTCGAGCAAATGGCCAAGGCCTTGAACGCGGGCGGCAAGGTCGTGCTGACCGACCTCGTGCTGGCGCATCACGACAAGCTCGGGAATCCGTCGGTCAAGGCAATCGCCGAGACCTCGGGCGTCGAGCCCTGGACGCTCGGCGATTTCTACGAGGCGTGCCATCGCGTCGGCCTGCATCTGCAGCTTTTCCGGGACGAGACGGACGGCTACCGGCGGCTTCTGATCGACAGCTGGACCGAATTCTCCAACAACATCACGAAAGAGACGCTCGACCGCGCCTTCGTCGACGTGCTGATGCGCGAGGCCGAGACGGTCAAGCGGCGCATCACGGCGGTCAACTCCGGCGCGCTGCGCTATGCCTATATGGAGCTTTCCCGGACCGAAACCCGCGGCTGACCGGCCGGGCCCGGCCGCCGGCGGCTGCGACGATCCTGCCGCGGATAACGCTTCCGGCGGCATTGACATGCGGGCGCCGCCCCCATATGTTCCGCGGCCTACGGCAGGAAAGCCAAGGCCGGGAGCGTGCCATGAAAGTCGTCAATTCGCTGAAATCGATCAAGAAACGGCACAAGGATTGCCGCGTCGTGCGCCGCAAGGGCCGGGTCTATGTGATCAACAAGACCAACCCGCGCTTCAAGGCGCGCCAGGGCTGATCGACCGTTTTCGGGCCTGCGGGCCCGCTCGGTAACCGCGCCACTCCGGCGCGGTTTTGCTTTGTGCGGGCCGATCCGCCGGCGGCCCTTGCCAGCTAGACGTTTCGGACGTCGCCCGGACATGCTATCCCATGACTGCCAAGGGCAATGGGAGGATGCGGCGATGAAGATGCCCGAACCCGATGCGGCCGTGATGCGGCGGAAGGACGAGATCGCGTCGGCGCTCCGCGGCATCGTTCCGGGCGAAGGCGTCATCGTGAACGACGACGAGCTGCGCCCCTACGAAAGCGACGGCCTGACCGCCTACCGCCAGATGCCGCTGATCGTGGTCCTGCCGGAAACCACCGAGCAGGTCAGCCGGGTCCTCCGCTACTGCCACGACAACGGCATCAAGGTCGTGCCGCGCGGCGCGGGGACCTCGCTCTCCGGCGGCGCGCTGCCCTTGCGGGACGGCATCGTCCTCGGTCTCGGCAAGTTCAACCGCATCCTCTCGGTCGACTACGACAACCGCGTCGCCGTGGTGCAGCCGGGCGTCACCAACCTGGCGATCAGCGATGCCGTCGGCGAGGAGGGCTTCTACTACGCGCCCGATCCGTCGAGCCAGATCGCGTGTACGATCGGCGGCAACATCGCGGAGAACTCCGGCGGCGTGCATTGCCTGAAATACGGCATGACCACCAACAACGTGCTGGGCCTCGAGCTCGTGCTGGTCGACGGCGAGGTGATCCGCATCGGCGGGCCGCACATGGACGCCGAAGGATACGACCTGCTGGGCCTGCTGACCGGCTCGGAAGGGCTCCTGGGCGTGGTCACCGAGGTGACGGTGCGCATCCTGCCGAAGCCCGAGACGGCGCGCGCCCTTCTCGTCGGCTTTCCCAGCAGCGAGGATGCCGGCGCCTGCGTCGCGGGCGTCATCGGCGCGGGCATCATCCCGGCCGGCATGGAGATGATGGACCGCCCGGCCATCCATGCGGCGGAGGATTTCGTCCATGCCGGCTATCCGCTCGACGTGGAAGCGCTCCTGATCGTCGAGCTCGACGGCCCGGAGGCGGAGGTCGACTATCTGATCGCGCGCGTCGAGGAAATCGCCAAGGCGAACAAAGCCGTCGGCTGCCGTATCTCGCAGGACGACGCGGAGCGGGCGCGCTTCTGGGCCGGACGCAAGGCGGCTTTTCCCGCGGTCGGACGCATCTCGCCCGACTATTACTGCATGGACGGGACGATCCCGCGCGGCCGGCTGCCGGAAGTGCTCAGCCGGATGAACGCGCTGTCCAAGAAATACGGCCTCCGCGTCGCCAACGTCTTTCACGCCGGGGACGGCAACCTGCACCCGCTGATCCTCTACGATGCGAACGAGCCGGGCGAGCTGGAGAATGCGGAGAAATTCGGCGCCGATATCCTGAAGCTCTGCGTCGAGGTCGGCGGCGTGCTGACCGGCGAGCACGGCGTCGGCGTCGAGAAGCGCGACCTCATGCCGGCGATGTTCAGCGAGGACGACCTGAAACAGCAGCAGCGCGTGAAATGCGCCTTCGACCCGCAGAACCTGCTCAACCCCGGCAAGGTGTTTCCGGTGCTGCACCGCTGCGCCGAGCTCGGGCGCATGCATGTACACCGCGGGCAGCTCCCGTTTCCCGACATCCCGCGGTTCTGAGGGGAAAATGAAGATGAATGGCGCTGCCATGATTGTCCGTTTTGCCCCCACCTCACCCTCCCGCTGCGCGGGTCCCTCCCTCTCCGCCCCGGGGGGCGGAGAGGGCCGGGGTGAGGTGGGGCGAAACACGGCGCTTTCGTAAAGGGTTGCGGATTCGCGAATGCCCGAGAGCTTCAAGCCCGAAACGCCGGAGCAGGTCTGCGAAGCGGTCGCCTGGGCGGCGGCGGAAGAATCTCCCGCTCGAGATCGTCTGCGGCGGCAGCAAGCGGTCGATGGGCCGGCCGACCAATATCGCGAACAGCCTCGACGTCTCCGCCTTGCGCGGCATTTCGCTTTACGAGCCGGAGGAGCTGGTGCTCGGCGCCGGGCCCGGCACGCCGATGGCGGAGATCGAGCAGACGCTGGCCGAACGACGCCAGCAGCTCGCTTTCGAGCCGCCCGATCTGGGTCCGCTGCTCGGCGGCGCGCCGGGGAAGGGCACGCTCGGCGGCGCGATCGCCTGCAACCTGTCGGGACCGCGGCGGATCAAGGCGGGCGCTGCGCGCGACCATTTCCTCGGCTTCACCGCCGTCAGCGGCCGCGGCGAGGTGTTCAAGTCCGGCGGGCGGGTCGTCAAGAACGTCACCGGCTATGACCTCAGCAAGCTGATGTGCGGCTCCTGGGGGACGCTCGGCGTGATGACCTCGCTCACGGTGAAGGTGCTGCCGGCGGCGGAGAGCATACGCACCGTGCTGGTGATGGGGCTCGATGCCGAACAGGCAGGGGAGGCGATGACCGTTGCGCTGAATGACGCCCTATGAGGTGTCGGGGGCGGCCTGGTTGCCGGCGCCGCTGGCCATGCGGATCGGGCGTCTCCTACGTGGCGGGCGCCAGGACGACGGCCGCCGCGATCCGCGTCGAGGGCCCGAAGCCGTCGGTCGAATACCGCTGCGCGGCGCTGCGCCGGCAGCTCGGCGCGTTGGGCGAGACCGAGGAGCTGCACGGTCGCAACAGCGCGCTTTTCTGGCGCGAGCTGCGCGACGTTATCCCTTTCGCGGCGGAAGGGGACACGCGCTGCGTCTGGCGTCTTTCCGTCCCCCCGGCCGAGGGCGCGATCATTCTGGAAGAACTGGCCCTCGAGACCGGCGGCGAGGCCTTCCTCGACTGGGGCGGCGGGCTGATCTGGCTCGCCGTGGACGGCGATGACGCACAGCACGCCGCGGTGCGCGCCTCGCTTCCGGCGGCGGGCGGCCATGCGACGCTGATCCGCGCGCCCGAGCCGGTGCGCGCCGCCGTGCCGGTTTTCCAGCCGCCTGCGCCGGGCATCGTCCGGCTGTCCCGCAGCGTGAAGGAGAATTTCGACCCGCGCGGCGTGCTCAATCCCGGCCGCATGTACGCGGACTTGTAGGGCCGTCATATGCAGACGCATTTCTCCCTGGCGCAGCTGGCCGACCCGAACCTGGCGGAAGCGAACAAGATCCTCCGCAACTGCGTCCATTGCGGCTTCTGTACCGCGACCTGCCCGACCTACGTCCTGCTCGGCGACGAACTCGACAGCCCGCGCGGACGCATCTACCTGATCAAGGACATGCTGGAGAAGGGGCGTCCGGCGACGCCCGCAGGTCGTCAAGCATATCGACCGCTGCCTCGGCTGCCTCGTCCTGCATGACGACCTGTCCTTCGGGCGTGCACTATCAGCATCTCGTCGACCAGGCCCGGGTGCATATCGAAAGGACCTTTCGCCGCGGACTTGCTCGATCGCGCGATACGCGCCTTCATCGCCCGGCTGCTGCCCTATCCGCGGCGCTTCCGCCTGGCGCTGCGCGCGGGCGGTCTGGCGCGGCCGTTGCGCGGCCTTCTCCCCGGGCGGCTCGGCGCGATGCTCGCGCTGATGCCCGACGTCCTTGCCGCCGCCGACGCCGTTCGCGCGGCGGCATGTCCATCCGGCGGAAGGCCCCCGCAAGGGCCGGGTCGCGCTGCTCACGGGGTGCGCGCAGAGCGTGCTGGCGCCGCACATCAACGACGGCGACGATCCGTCTGCTGACCCGCCACGGCATCGAGGTGGTCGTGGCCGACGAAGGCGGATGCTGCGGCGCGCTGGTCCACCATATGGGACGCGAGGCGCAGGCCCATGTACAGGCCGCCGCCATCATCGCTGCCTGGACCGCGGAGATGGACGGCGAGGGGCTCGATGCCATCGTGATCAACGCCAGCGGCTGCGGCACGACCGTCAAGGACTACGGCTTCATGTTCCGCAACGACGAAGCGTTGCACGATGGCGCGGCGCGCGTGTCGGCGATCACGCGCGACATTTCCGAATATCTTACCGCCATCGGCCTGATGCCGGCGGTGCAGATGCCCGGGCTGACGGTCGCCTACCATTCGGCCTGCTCGCTGCAGCACGGCCAGAAGGTGACGGCCGCTGCCGAAGGCGCTGCTGCAGCAGGCCGGCTTCCGGGTCGCCGAGCCGCGCGAAGGGCATCTCTGCTGCGGCTCGGCCGGCACCTACAACATGCTGCAGCCAGCGCTGGCCACGCGGCTGCGCGATCGCAAGGTCGCCAACCTCGAACGAACGAAGGCGGATGTCATCGCGGCCGGCAATCTCGGCTGCATGACGCAGCTGGCGGCCGGCACCGCGATTCCGATCGTCCATACGGTGGAGCTGCTCGACTGGGCCACCGGCGGGCCGAGACCGGCGGCGATGGGCGGCGACGGTCAGTAGAACAATCGCACCGCTGTCAGCGCGCAGTCCCGTCTCGCCGTATCGCTGCTGTCTTTGAGGGCGGCGTGCAGGCGCAACAGCAAGTCTCGCTCCTGTCGCGTGGGCGTGACCTGCTTGAAGGCAAGTCGGACAAGCGTAGGCAGGATTTCCGGCAAGATCTCGTTCCAAAGCCGCGACCAGGGGGCGCTGAATTCGGCAAGCGATTCGGTAAGCAGGCGACTTCTGACGTCGCGGATCAGGTCGGGCAGGTTCCGGTCGGCGAAAATGCTTTGCGCCACGACGAACAGCCCGTCTTCGTCCCGCACGTGCCATCGCCTGAGGACGATGGCCGCGGCGCGCGCCGCCAGGGTGAGGCGTGGCCAGAAAGCAAGGCCGGAAAAGCGCGACGCGACTCCGGCGATATACCAGAACAGCAGTGCCAAGATGGAGCCATAGTGGTCTCTGCCCTGTTCGGGCGGCAACCCGAGGCCACGCACGCTGTCGGCGATCGGCTTAAGGTGCGAGTTATCGACACGGTGGACCGACGTGTCGGTCAGCGTCTCGATTTTGCCGCAATACGCCGCTTCGCAGATGTAGAGATAGTCCATGCCGAAGACGTTCAAGATCGGGATCGATCCACTCAGCGAGCGCCGGAAGACCGCATGGAACGTGCCGGCGTCGACGACTTGCGACAAGGCCTGCAGCAGGCGCTGCGGCGGGTCGTCGGCGTTGGCCTTCAACACCACGCCTTGAAAAAGCACCTTGCCGTCGCGGTAATAGGTCGGCAGGCCCCCCACCGCGATGTGATCGGGCTTTGCCGCCAGCACGGCGGTGCATCGCTCGAAATAATCCTGGTCGATCCAGTCGTCGTCTCCGAGCAGCAGCACGTAGACGCCGCACGCCTTCAACCGGACGAAATCGAAGTTTTGCGTCGAATTGAGCGTCGGCGCATGCCGGAAGATGCGGATGCGCGCATCCGAGCGGGCAAGCTCCTGACACAGAGCCCATGTGCCGTCGGTCGACCCGTTGTCGCCGATGACGATCTCGAAATCCTGGATGCTCTGTGCGAGCACCGACCCGACGGTGCGCTTCAGGCTCTCTGACCGGTTGAACGTCGGAATGCCGACCGTGACCAGGGGGCCCTTCACGGAGTGTCTTCGCTCCCGCCTTACCGCTTGATCGAGTGCAGGAAGGACGACCGCGCCTTGGCCGCGCCCATCATGAAGCTCATGTCGGAGCCGCCGAGCAGGAACTGCGCGCCCATCGAGATGTAGCGCGTGGAGAGCTCCTGGTCGTAGACGCCGCCCATGCCCGCATATTTCTTGTTGTTGCGGGCGGCGGAGATCGTCGCCTCGTAGGCCGCCGTCACCCGCTCGTGGCCGAACTCGCCGGGGATGCCCATCTCGGCCGACAGGTCGTTGGTGCCGATCAGGAGGACGTCGACGCCCGGCACGGCCGCGATCGCGTCGGCGTTCTCGATCGCCTCCGGCGTCTCCAGCATGACCACGACCAGCGTGTTGTCGTTCATGATCTTGGCCTGGTTGGCGACGCTGCCGCCGCCGCCATAGCCGAGCTGCGCCAGCCCGCCGACCATGGAGCGGTGCCCGACCGGCGGGAACTTGCAGTGATCGACCGCCGCCTTGGCCTCCGCGACCGTGCTGACATGCGGCACGACGACACCCATCGCGCCGCCGTCGAGCACGCGGGAGGCGTGGAAATGCTGGTGGCCGGGCACGCGCGGGATCGGGGTGATGCCGGAATCCAGCGCGGCGACGCTGATCTGGCAGGCCAGGTCGACGTCGTAGGAGCCGTGCTCCATGTCGATGAACAGCCAGTCGAAGCCGCAGGCGGCGGCGACCCGCCCCGCATCCACGGTGCGCATGGAGCGCAGTCCGAACCCGATGGCGAGCTCGCCCGCGGCAAGCTTCTGTTTGGCGGCATTGGCGATGATCGTCATGGGGTCTGCTCCCTGAATCTGTCCGGAGTTTCGCGCGGAGATGGCTATTTCCGCGAGCATAGGCGAAAAAGCGGGACCGAGAAAGCCGTCGCGCGGCGCGGCCTCTGCCCGCTCCAAAGGGGCGGAAGGGCGTGTCATCGGTACGGCCATCTGATATGGAATGCGGCGCCGCTGCGCGCACCCGACCGCCTCGGCCTTCACCCAGGCTCTGCGGCGCCAAGCCGACGCTCTCGCAAAACGCAAAGGTATCCGCCCGGACGATGAGTAGGATCGGCTTTGTTCTGACGCTGGGCGCGCTTGCCGCCGTGTCCGCGACGGCGATCGACATCTGCATCCCGGCGCTGCCGGAGATCGGGCGGACCCTCGGCGCGTCGCCGGAAGCGGGCGCCGCGCTCGTCACCGGCTATCTCCTGGGCTACGGCCCGGGGCAATTGCTGTGGGGGCCGCTCAGCGACCGGTATGGCCGTCTGGGACCGCTCTACATCACGGTCTATGGCTTCGTCGCCACCAGTATCGCCTGTTCGCTTTCCGGCTCGCTCGATTTCCTCGTCGCCATGCGCTTCCTGCAAGGCCTCATGGGCGGCGGCGCGCCGGCCATCGCCCGCGCGATCGCGCGCGATCAGGGCGGCGGGCCGGAAACCGCCAAGCTCATCTCCACCATGACGGTGCTCATCGGCGGCGCGCCCCTGGTCGCGCCGGTCATCGGATCGGCGATGCTGACCTTCACCGGCTGGCGCTGGATCTTCGGCTTCCTGGTCGTATTCGGCTTCCTTCTTCTCGCCGGCATCTCTCTCTTCCTCGGCCGCCGCCGGCGCCGCAAGCGCCGGGACGCGACGACCGTCTCGGCCTATGCCCGCTCGGCGCTGCCGCTCTTCCGGGCGCCCGAATTCCTTCTCGGCGTCGGCATCGGCTCTTCCGTCTTCTTCGGCTACGCGACGATTCTCGCCGCGAGCGCGGTCATCGCGCAGGAACGCTACGGCATCGCGCCGCAGGCATTCGGCCCGATCTTCTCGATCGCGGCGCTCACCTTCATGATGGGGTCGACGACGGCCCGGCAGTCGCTGCGCCGGGTATCCCTGCCGCGATTGCTGCTCGGCGGCGCCGTCGTCGCTGCCTGCGCAGGCGTCGGGTTCGCCGCGGCCTCTCATGCCGATTTGTCGTTGGTGCCTCTGTGGCTGCTCATCTGCGTCTACACCTTCGCCTTCGGCCTGCTGGCTCCGGTGGCGACGGCCATGGCGCTGGAGCCGGCCGGACCGATCGCCGGCCTGGCGTCGTCGATCGTCGGCACCGTGCAGATATTGGCGGGGGCGGCGAGCTCGCATCTGGTCGTGTCCGGCCTGTTGGGCGACAGCTATACGTCGCTCTGCCTGATCATCGCGGCGTCGGCGGTCGTCACTTTCGTGCTCGTGCTGTTGAGCCAGCGCCTTCGAAGACCGACTTCGTAGCGTAGGGGGCGGCGCAACCGCTGCACTCAGGCGCCCCAAACCTCCTTCAGCATGCGGAGCCAGTTCTCGCCCATCACCTTGCGGATGCGGGTTTCCGGCCAGCCGCGCTTCTGCATCGTGGCGGTAAGGTTCGGGAAGTCGCCGATCCGGCGCAGCCCCGCCGGCATGACGACCACGCCGCCCGGCCGCTTCGGCACGACGCGGCGGGCGTAGCCCTTGTCCAGCGCCAGATAGTCGAAGAAGGCGGCATCCTGGCCCTGGGTGAAATCGGTGCCGATGCCGACCTGGTCCTCGCCGGCCAGGTTGATCATGTAGTCCAGCGTAGCGACGCAGTCCTCGACCGTGGCATCGCCCTGCTGCGCCATGAAGGGCGGGTAGGTGGCGAAGCCGACGAAGCCGCCATGCTCGGCGATGAAGCGGATCTGCTCGTCGGTCTTGTTGCGCGGATGCTCGAACAGCCCCGCCGGCGCGCAGTGCGTGTAAGCGACCGGCTTCTTCGAATGCAGGATCGCGTCGCGGCTGGTCATCGCGCCGACATGGGACAGGTCGACCATGATGCCGACCCGGTTCATTTCCTCGACCACCTCGCGGCCGAAGTCGGAAAGGCCCGCATCGGTGCTTTCCCAGCAGCCGGTTCCCACCAGGTTGCGTGTGTTGTAGGTGAGCTGGATGACGCCGAGGCCGAGATCCTTGAAGATCTTCAGGTAGTCGAGGCGGTCCTCGATGCCCCAGCTGTTCTGCCAGCCGAGGTAGATGCCGGTCTTGCCCTCTTTCTTCGCGCGCCGGATATCTGCGGTGGTGTGCACCGGCAGGATCAGGTCGTCATTCTCCCGGAACCAGCGTTTCCACTGCGCGATCTTGTCGAGCGAGCCGGAAATGCCTTCCCAGACCGAGCAGGTGCAGTTGACCGCGGTCAGTCCGCCGCGCCGCATGTCGAGGAAGACGTCGCGGCTCCAGTTACAGATTTCCAGCCCGTCGATGATGATGGCATCGGTGTGAAGATCCTGTGCGGCCATGATGAGGATGTGCTCCCGCGGATGTTACCGGCATTGCGTTATGACTTGCCCCCGCGCCGCAGTAGACTGCGGGGAATGACACAGCCTAACACCGGGGATGACAGGATGGACAATACGCTTGGCATGATTGGACTTGGCAACGCAGGCTCGGCGCTGGCGAGCGCCCTCTCGGGCCGCATACCGCTGGTCGGCTACGACGCCGATCCCAAGCGCCGCGCCGTGGTCGGCAAGCTCGATCTGCTTTGGGCGGAATCGGTTGCGGACGTCGGTTCGAAATCCCGCAGCGTCCTGCTGTCCCTGCCGAAGCCCGAGATCTCGAGGGCCGTCGTCGCCGAGCTGCTCGCGGGCGGCAACAAGCCCGGGCTGATCATCGAGACCAGCACGATCACGCCCAAGGTCGCGCGCGAGCTGGGCGCGGCCTGCGACGCGGCCGGGGTCGCCTTCATCGATGCGGCGATCGGCGGCGGGGTTCAGTCCATGGCGGCGGGCAAGGTGACCTTCCTGGTCGGCGGCGGGGCCGCGGCCTTCGCGAAGGCGAAGCCGCTGCTCGACATGCTGGCCGAGACGATCCATCACCTGGGTCCGGTCGGCGCGGGCAGCGGCGCCAAGATCGTCAATAACGGCGTCATGCACGCGCTCATGGTCGTGCTGATCGAGGCCGCCGCGATGGGTAAGAAGCTCGGCATCCCGACGAAGACGCTGGTCGAGGTGCTGGGACGGCCCGACGGCATCCGGCGGCCGCTGGAGCATCGCGTCCGCGAGCGGATGCTGGACGGCAACTATGCCGGCGGCATGTCCGTCATGAATGCGCGCAAGGATTCGATGCTGGCGCTGGAGACGGCGCAGGACTACGGCGTGCCGCTGTTCGCGACGCTGGCCGCGCACACACCCTACGAGATCGCCCAGCAGAAGGGCATGGGCGAGCTCGACTACGCATCCCTCGCCAAGCTGTGGGAAGAGTGGTGCGATCTCGATTTCGCCGAGGAATGAGAGGAACCGACGATGCCGCGATCCCAGAAGGTGGAATTTGCCGGCTCCCAAGGCGGCAAGCTTGCCGCCCTGCTCGAGCTGCCGGACGGACGGCCCCGCGCCTATGCCTTGTTTGCGCATTGCTTTACCTGCTCGAAGGATATCTTCGCCGCCGCGCGCATCGCCCAGGGCCTGGCGGAAGCCGGCGTCGCCGTGCTGCGCTTCGACTTCACCGGCCTCGGCGCGAGCGAGGGCGAGTTCGCCAACACCAACTTTTCCTCCAATGTCGAGGACCTGCTGCGCGCGGCGGCCTTTCTGCGGGACGCGCATGAGGCGCCGTCCATCCTGATCGGCCACAGCCTCGGCGGGGCGGCGGTGCTTGCCGCGGCGGGCCGGGTCCCCGAGGCGAAGGCCGTGGCGACGATCGCCGCGCCGGCCGATCCGTCGCATGTGTCCCATCTGCTGGCCGACGCGCGGCCCGAGATCGAGGCCAGGGGCGAGGCCGAGGTGGTCCTCGCCGGGCGCACATTCCGCATCCAGAAGCAGTTCCTGGAGGACATCGAAGGCCATCGCCTGGCGGATGCGATCAAGAGCCTGAAGAAGGCGCTGGTGATCTTCCATGCGCCGCTCGACAGCACCGTCGGGATCGAGAACGCGACGGCGATCTTCGTGGCGGCGAAGCACCCGAAGAGTTTCGTGTCGCTCGACGGCGCGGATCACCTGTTGAGCCGGCACGCGGATGCGCGCTACGTGGCCGATGTCCTGGTGGCCTGGGCGACCCGCTATGTGCCGGGTCTGGCGCCGGCGGCCGAGAAGGCCGACGTGGGCGAGCACGGCAAGGTCGTGGTGCGTGAGACCGGCCATGGCATGTTCCAGCAGGAGGTGCTCGTCGGCGGCCACCGCCTGCTCGCGGACGAACCCGTCTCGGTCGGCGGCACCGACACCGGCCCTGGCCCCTACGACCTGTTGCTTGCCGGTCTCGGCGCGTGCACGTCGATGACGATCCGCATGTATGCGGACCGCAAGCAGCTGCCGTTGGAGCGCGTGGCGGTGACCCTGAGCCACGACAAGATCCATGCGGAAGACTGCGCCGATTGCGAGACGCGCGAGGGCAAGGTCGACGTGATCGAGCGCGAGATCGAACTGGTCGGCGACCTGGACGACGCGCAGCGCGCGCGCCTGATGGAAATATCCGAGAAATGTCCGGTGCACCGGACGCTTCAATCGGAGATCAAGATCCGGACGCGGCCAAAGGCGTGACCGGCTGACCCTGGTTCAAGGCGGTCAGCAGCTGGTGGAAGGTGGTCATGGTGAGATCCCACACCTGCTGCCGCCACTGGTCGTCGCGCGGATAGAAGGCCGTGCCGTGACCCGCCGACAGGATCGAGCGCATCGAATAGGTCCCGAATTCGAGCACCGCGCCGCTGATCTGCGACCGGCCCAGCGCCGCGATCAGGCCGTGCGCCAGATTGCCGGGCGTGGCCCAGGCCGGCGCCTCGTTCGGATCGTCCTTGATGCCGAACAGCGGGTCGATGTCGATCAGCGGGTCGCCGTGCACGATCTGGCAAGGCAGCAGGTCCGCCTCGCCATAGGGCCCCGGCCCGGTGCGCAAGTCGACCAGCACCGTCCGCTTCGCCCTCTCGAAAAAGCGGTCGGCGATCTCGCAAAGCAGGCGCGCCTGCCATGGCACGGTTTTCGCGACGCTGGGATTGGCGGCCGTGGCGGCCTGCTGCACGTAATCGACGAAGCGCAACTCGGCGGCGGCCAGCGCCTCATGGCTCCATTTCTGCTCCGGTCCGTCGGACGCCTGCGTGCCGCGCCGCCCCAGCCCGGACAAGCCGGCCGGGGCGATGGCGTGGATCAGCACGAGCGCGATGTCGCGCGGCAGGAGGCGGGCGAGGTCGTGCCGCAAGATCGCCGTGAAGATCCCGGACGCGCACAGCCCTTCGTCTTCCCAGGCGCCGCAGGTCAGCGCAATCACGGTATTCGCATATGGCCGTCCGAGGCGTGCCACCTCGACGATGGGCTCGGCGGCGCTCTGAACGTCCTTCGGCGCGTAGTAGGCGGCGATATCGAGCCCCGCGGCCCGGCACGCGGACAGGAAATGCGCGCGCGCCGCTTGCCGGTCGGACGAAAAGTAGTGGGCGACGTCCATCCGTCCTAATCCCGTCAACGATTGTTGCGACGCAACCAAGATGCCGTGCGCACTCACCGCGCGCAATCCGGATTTGCTGTTGCGCGCCGCCGGTCGGTTTCACCATACTCCGCGCATGAGGCTTGTCGCAGTCTTTCTCGCCGTTTTCCTGGCCTTGGCCGCGCCGCCTTGCTTCGCCGGCTCGACGCAGGCGTCGGCGCTGGATCGTTTGTTCGCCGCATTGCACGCCACGAGCGATCCGGAGGAGGCGAGTCGGGTTACGGGGCTGATCTGGCTGATCTGGAACCATTCCGAAGATCCGGAAACCAACCAGCTGCTTGCCGAGGGGCGGCAGGCGATGGAGCGACTCGATTTCGAATACCGCGCTGACCCGATTCAACGCGGTCATCGCGCACGAGCCGAAATTCGCCGAAGGCTGGAACAAGCGCGCCACGCTGTATTATGTCATGGGCGAATACCGGGCCTCGATCAAGGACATCCATGAGGTGCTGGCGCTCGAGCCGCGCCATTTCGGCGCCTTGGCCGGGCTCGGCATGAACGAGGAAGCCCTGGGCGACGACCGGCGTGCGCTGGATGCCTGGCGGCGAGCACTCAAGGTGAACCCCTTCCTGGAGGATGCCCAGGCGCGGGTGAAGGCGCTCGAAACCGTGCTCGGCAACCAGCCGATCTGACCTTTTCCGGCGCCGGGGCGAGTGGCGTGGCGGCGGCCGCGGCAAGGCGGTATCCTGGGTTCCTGTCCGAAACGCCAACCGATGCCGAAGCCTTTTCCGATGAGCAATGCGCCGCAGGATCTCGTGGATGCGATCCGCCGACTAGGGCTGGTCGAACGCCGGCGCGCGGCCGCGGATGACCCCGCTCGCGGGCGGTGTCTCCTCCGATATCTGGCGGGTCGACCTGGCGGCGGGGCCGGTCTGCATCAAGCGGGCGCTGGCCCGCCTGAAGGTCGCCGCGGACTGGCGGGCGCCGGTCGAGCGGAGCGGCTACGAGGTCGCCTGGCTCGAAGTGGCGGCCGGGGTGAACGCCGAGGCGGTGCCGCGCGTCTTGGCGCATAGCGAGGCCGACGGGCTTTTCGCGATGGAATATCTCGAGCCGCGGCGACTTTCCCACATGGAAAGGCGAGCTGATGGCCGGCCGCGCCGATGCCGCCTTCGCCGCGGAGGCCGGCCGGCGGCTCGTGGCGATCCATGCCGCGACCGCCGGCGATCCTGCCGTCGCCGCGCGCTTCGCCAGCGACGCGATCTTTCACGCCATCCGCCTCGAGCCCTATCTCGAGGCGACCGCGCGGCGCCATCCGGATCGTGCCGCGGCGCTGGAAGCGCTGGTCCGGGTGACGGCGGAAACGCGCCGGACGCTCGTGCATGGCGACGTCAGCCCGAAGAACATCCTGACCGGGCCGCGCGGGCCGGTCTTTCTCGACGCGGAGTGTGCCTGGTACGGCGACCCGGCCTTCGATCTCGCCTTCTGCCTCAACCATCTGCTGCTGAAATGCCTCTACCGGCCGGCCTCTGTGGCGGGCTATCTCGGCTGCTTCGATGCGCTCGGCGCGGCCTATCTTGCCGGCGTCGACTGGGAGGCGCAGGGCGAGATCGAGGCGAGGACGGCGCGGCTGCTGCCGGGCCTGCTGCTTGCCCGCGTGGACGGCAAGTCGCCGGTCGAGTATCTGGAGGATGAGGCGTCGCGCGATTGCGTCCGCGGCGTCGCCCGCGCCTTGCTGGCGTCGCCGGCTGGACGCTGGGCGCGATCAAGCGAGAAATGGGCCGGCGCGCTGGCCCGCATGACAGGAGCATCCGCGTGAGCGATACGACCATCACCGACGTTCACGCCAGGCGGGTCTGGGATTCGCGGGGCCGGCCCACGGTCGAAGCCGATGTGCTGCTCGCGGGCGGCGCGCGCGGGCGCGCCATTGCGCCCGCCGGGGCGTCGACCGGGTCGGGTGAGGCGCTCGACCGCCGCGACGGGGGAAGCGCTTTCGGCGGCTACGACGTCCGGCGCGCGGTGGCGGCGGTCAACGAGTCGATCGCGGATGGGCTGTCCGGCATGGACGCGCAAGACCAGGCGAAGATCGACCGCTGCCTGATCGAGCTGGACGGCACGCCGAACAAGCGTCGGCTCGGCGGCAATGCGACCATCGCCGCCTCCATGGCCGTGGCGCATGCCGCGGCCGCCGCGTCCGGGCGTCCGCTGTGGCGTTATCTCGGCGGGCTCTCCGTGTCGACGCTGCCGCTTCCGGAAATCCAGATTTTCGGCGGTGGCGCGCATGCGGCGGGCCGCGTCGATATCCAGGATTTCATGGTGATGGCCGTGGGCGCCGATGATTTCGCGCAAGCGCTCGACTGGACCGCGGAGGTCTATCGCGCAGCCGGATTGCTGATGGCCGAGGCGGGGCTGCTGCAGGGCGTGGCGGACGAGGGCGGCTTCTGGCCGGCCTTCGGCAGCAACGAGCAGGCGCTCGACATGCTGCTGCGGTCGATCGAGCGGGCGGGATACCGCCCCGGCGAGCAGGTTGCGATCTCGATCGACGTCGCGGCGTCGGAGTTCGGCAAGGGCGGCCGCTACAGCCTCGGCCTCGAAAAGCGGCAGCTCGACAGTGGCGAGCTGGGCGCGATGCTGCTCGACTGGCTCGGCCGCTACCCGATCGTCTCGATCGAAGACCCGCTGGCGGAGGATGACGAAGACGGGCTCATCGCCTTTACGGATGCCGCGGGCGATCGGGTGCAGATCATCGGCGACGATTATCTCGTCACCAACGCGGAGCGGGTTCGGCATGCCGCTGGCGTCGGGGCCTGCAACGCGGTGCTGGTCAAGCCGAACCAGGCCGGCACGCTCAGCGAGACGCGGGCCGCCTTCGACGCCGCCGCAGGCCGCTGGCTGGGGCGCGGTGATCTCGGCCCGGTCGGGCGAGACGGAGGACGTGACGATCGTCCATCTCGCGGTCGGCTGGGGCGCCTATCAGCTCAAGGTCGGCTCCTTCGCGCGATCTGAGCGCATGGCGAAGTGGAACGAAGGGCTCCGCATCGCCGAAGCGCTGGGCGAGCGGGCGGCGTTGCCGCCGCGCGGCGTCTTTCCCTGGAATCGCTGAGTGAGCCCGGACTGGACATGACGGACTACGCGAATCTCGAAGAACTGGAGCAGGCGATCCTGCAGGAGCTCACCTATCTCGACTTTCCGCCGCGCGACTGGCTGGTCGAGCACCGCCATTCGAGCGGCGGGCCCGTGCGCGACGTGGTGATCGAAGGCGGCGGAATGCAGGGCCTTGCCATCGCGCATGCCCTGATCCGCCAGCGGGTGCGCAACATCGTGCTGCTGGACGAGAACCCGGCCGGGCGCGAAGGGCCGTGGATCACCTATGCCCGGATGGAGACGCTGCGGACGCCCAAGATCTTCGTCGGGCCGGACCTGGGGCAGCTCAACCTTGCGGTCAGGACCTGGTACGACATCCGCCACGGCGCCGGCGCCTGGGACGCGCTCAACAAGGTGCCGAAAAACGAGTGGATGGAATATCTGAACTGGTTCCGCCGGCTGCTCGATTTGCCGGTCGAGAACGACGTTCGCCTGCGCCTGGTCGAGCCGGACGGCGCCTACCTGCGCCTGACCGTGGAGCGGGGCGGCAAGACGGAGACGCTCTACACGCGGAAGCTCGTGCGGACGGCGGGGATCGCCGGTTGCGGCGGCAAGCACGTTCCGGCGATCATCCGCGACGGGCTGCCGGCGGAGCGCTTTGCCCACAGCGCGGACGACATCGACTTCGGGCGCCTGCGCGGCAAGACGGTCGGGGTGATCGGCAGCGGTGCGTCGGCCTTCGACAATGCGGCGACTGCGCTCGAGGGCGGGGCGGAATCCGTGCATCTTCTGATGCGCCGGCCGCGCCTGCCGACGATCACCATCGTCCGCGCCATGCATTCCGTCGGCTACCTGCAGCATTTCGGCGATCTCGACGATGCGGAACGCTGGCAGATCATGAACCATGCCATGCGCTTCACCTCACCGCCGCCGGAGGAGACGCAGGCGCGCGTTACCCGGCACGCGAATTTCCATCTTCACGGCGGCAGTCCCCTGCGGGATGTTGGGATGGAAGGCGACAAGGTGCGGATCGACACACCGCGCGGCAGCCATCGGGTCGACTTCCTGATCGCCGCCACGGGATTCCGCGTCGATCCGACGCGGGTGCCTGAGCTGGCGCCGCTCGCCGGCGAGATCGCGCTGTGGCGCGACCGCTACACGCCGCCGCCGGACCAGGCCAACGAGGACCTCGCGCGGCATCCCTATCTCGGCCGTCATTTCGAATTCACCGCCAGGGATCCGGCACAGGCGCCGCGCATCGCGGACATCCATGAATACGGCATCGCCTCGATCTCGAGCCTCGGCCCGATCTGCACCGGGCTGCACGGCATGGCGTTCGGCGTCGAGCGCCTGGTGCGGGGCATCACCCGCGACCTGTTCGTCGCGGACGGCGCGGCCCAGGTGGCGCGCATCCTGGACGTGACCGAGCCGCCGATCGCGCCGGACAGCGAAGAAGACTGGACGATCTGATCGGCGCCTTGCGCCGCGGGAAAAGAACAAGCCACGGGAGGGCCTGGATTGGACGAGAGCATACGTACGGGACCGCTGACCGATTGCCGCGTGCTCGAGCTCGGCTCGACGGTCGCCGCGCCCTTCGTCGGGCGTTTCTTCGCGGATTTCGGCGCCGAGGTCGTCAAGGTCGAGACGCCGGACGGCGATCCGTTGCGCGGCATCGGCCGGCACTTCAAGGGCAAATCGCTCTGGTGGGCCAGCCTTCACCGCAACAAGCGCGCGATCTCGATCAACATGAAAAGCGCGGAAGGGCGCGACCTGGTCCGCCGCCTGATGGGCGAGGTCGACATCGTCATCGAGAACTTCCGGCCGAAGGCGCTGGAGCGCTGGGATCTCGGCTGGGACGCGGTGTCCAAGCTCTATCCGAAGCTGATCATGATCCGGATCAGCGGGTTCGGGCAGACGGGTCCGTACAGCGACCGGCCGGGCTTCGGCATCATCGGCGAGGCGATGAGCGGGCTGCGCAGCCTGACCGGCGACCCGGATCGGCCGCCGGCGCGCGTCGCTCTGCCGCTGACCGATTACGTCACGGGACTCTATGCGGTGACCGGCGCGCTGATGGCGCTGCACCACCGCGACCGCACAGGCGAGGGGCAGTACATCGATACGGCGCTCTACAAGTCCGCCTTCAGCCTGATGGAAAGCTTCGTCCCGGCTTACGACAAGCTGGGCGCGATTCCGAAACGGACGGGCTCGGCCTTGCCGGGGCATGTGCCGAACAACCTCTATCCGACCGGTGACGGGCAGCACATTCACATCGCCGCGGGCAACAACTCCACCTTCCGCGATCTTGCCCGCGCCATGGGCCGCCCGGCGCTCGCCGACGACCCGCGCTTCGCCCGCGGGCCGGCGCGCACAGAGAACCAAGCCGAGCTGGAGCAGATCATCGCAGAATGGACGGGAGCGCATTCGATGAATGCGGTGTATAAGATCCTCCTCGACGGCGGCGTTCCGGCGGGGCCGATCTACACGGTCGCGGACGCCTTCCGCGATCCGCAATTCGCCGCGCGGGAGATGATCGTCGACGTGCCGGACGACGTCCTGGGCTCGGTCAAGCTCGCCAATGTCGTGCCAAAGCTTTCGGCGACGCCGGGCGCGATTCATTGGTCCGGCCGGGAGCTCGGCACCGACACGCGCGCCGTGCTGCGCGCCTGGCTCGGGCTGTCGGACGGTGAGATCGATCGGATGGCGGAGATCGGCGCGATCGTCGCCAAGGAGGAAGGATGAGCGGCATGGACGCGAAGCCGGTGGAATACATCCGCATCACCCGTTCGCGCTACGAGAAGTCGGGCTTCGAGCCCTATCGCTGGTACCACAGCGAGACGCCGCCACCCTGGACGCCGATGCGCCGTCCCCTGGCTGCGATCCGGCTCGGCATGCTGGCCTCCGCCGGCGTCTATGTCGCCGGGCAGGTGGCCTATCACTACAAGGACGATGCCTCGATGCGGGAGATTCCGAAGGACGTCGCCGTCGCGGACCTGCGCTTCGCGCATGTCACCGAATATATGCTGGGCGATGCGCGGCGTGATCCGAACTGCCTGTTTCCGATCGAGGCGCTGCGCCGTCTTGAAAGGGAGGGCTTCGTCGGTTCCGTCGCGGAGACGCTCTATTCCTGCATGGGCGGCATCTATTCGCAGCGGCGCACGCGGGAAGCGCTGATCCCGTCGGTGCTGGAAGCGGTGGCGGCGCAGCGGGTCGACGCGCTGCTGCTCGTGCCGTTCTGCCCGGTCTGCCATCAGACCATGTCGATGATCGCCCGCGCGGTCGAGGCCGCCGGCACGCCGACGATCCTGATGGCGAGCGCGCTGGACATCGTCCGCGCGGTCAATCCGCCGCGCACCGCATTCCTCGATTTTCCGCTCGGGCACACCGCGGGCAAGCCCGGTGACAAGGAAGGACAGTATGCGATCCTGCGCGCGGCGCTCGACCTGTCTCGATTCCATGACCGAGGCGGGCGCGGAAGAAAGGCTGCCGTTTCGCTGGAGCGCGGACGACGCCTGGAAGCGCGCCACTTATGAACAGCAGGAAGACCGCCGCGCGCCGCGCGACGAGACGCCCCGCTATCAGACCGATGCCGACCGCGCGCTCGCCGAGCGCGTGCCCGCGGCCGGATAAGCCGCCAGCGATTACCGGAAGGAAGGCGCCATGTACTACCGCCGCTACTGGTTCGAGTTCGAGTTCGATCCGAACGATCACAACGTGCCGGTGCGGCTCCGGCACGGCTGCGGGGTCACGGCCGAGGACTACGACACGGCGATCGAGATCATGCTCGAGCGGGTGTTCAAGGGCGGGCCGCTGCCGCCGATCCTCAAGGCGATCGAGGATGTCGACATCGCCTCGCTCGACGGCAATTACGTGCTGCCGAATATGGGCCTGCCGCTGATCCGCGGCATCTGGTTCCCGGTGGGGTATAACGATGACGCCGCGGCAGTTTATTGACGGAATGGTGGGCCGTCATGCGGTGCAGATGGACTCCCCGAACAAGCCGGGGAGTGACGACTTAATCTTAAAATCAAATACTTAACGTCATGCCACGATTTATTCGTGGCATCCATGGACGGGCATTCGAACGGACGAGAAACCTTGCCGACGACACGCGCCTTACCCCTCCACCCGCGCAATCCGGAGGATGTTCGTCGAGCCCGGCGTGCCGAAGGGGAAGCCCGCGGTGATGACGATGCGGTCGCCCTTCGCGGCGAAGCCGTCCTGAATGGCGTGGCGGTTGGCCTTTTCCACCATGTCGAGGAAGTCGTGCGCGTCGGTCGTGTGGATGCTGTGCACGCCCCAGACGATGGAGAGTCGGCGCGCGGTGTCGCGGTTCGGCGTCAGGCAGATGACCGGCACCTCGGGCCGCTCGCGCGCCGCCCGCAGCGTGGTCGAGCCCGACGTCGTATAGGTCACGATGGCCTTGACCGAGAGCGTGTTCGCGACCTGGCAGGCGGCGGCGCTGATCGCGTCCGCCGCAGTCGGTTCCGGCTCGAGCCGCGAGGCGTCGCTGATCCGCCGGAACAGCGGATCCTGCTCGGTCCGTTCGACGATGCGGTTCATCATGCGCACGGCTTCGATGGGATAGTCGCCGGCGGCGGTTTCCGCCGACAGCATCACCGCATCCGCGCCGTCGTAGACGGCGGTCGCCACGTCGGATGCTTCCGCGCGCGTCGGCGTCGGCGAATGCACCATCAACTCGAGCATCTGGGTCGCGACGATCACCGGCTTGCCGGCCTCGCGGCAGGCGGTGACGATCCGCTTCTGCAGCACCGGCACGTCTTCCGGCGGCAGCTCGACGCCCAGGTCGCCGCGCGCGACCATTACGACGTCCGACATCTCGACGATCTCGTGCAGGCTGTTGATTGCGGCCGGCTTCTCCAGCTTGGTGAGCAGCGCCGCGCGGCCGGCGATCAGCCGCCGCGCGTCGGCAAGGTCCTGCGGCTGCTGGACGAAGGAGAGCGCCACGTAGTCGACGCCCTGGTTGAGGCCGAATTGCAGGTCCGACTGGTCCTTTTCGGTCAGCGACGACAGCGGCAGGACGACGCCCGGCACGTTGACGCCCTTGCGGTTGGAGATGACGCCGCCGGTCACGACCTCCGTCTCGGCGAAATCCGCGCCGCTCTCCTTCACCCGCAGGCGGATGCGCCCGTCATCGACCAGAAGGTCGGTGTCCGGGCCGATCGCCTGGAAGATTTCCTTGTGCGGCAGCCGCACGCGCGTCTCGTCGCCCGGCTTGTCTTCCATGTCGAGCCGGAAAGCGTCGCCTGCCGTGAGCGTCGCCTTGTCGCCGGTGAAGGTGCCGATGCGCAGCTTCGGGCCTTGCAGGTCCATCATGACGGCGATCGGCCGGCCGACTTCCCGCTCGAGCGCGCGAATCGTCGTGATCAGCTCCTTCTTGTCTTCCTGGGTGCCGTGGCTGAAGTTGAGCCGGAAGACATCGACGCCGGACTCGAAAAGCCGGCGGATGATTTTCGGATCGGAGCTCGCCGGCCCCAAGGTGGCGACGATTTTCGTCAGATGCTTGCGCCGCATGCTTCGCGTGTCCCTCTTGACCCCTGTCGGTTCGGCTCGAACTCGAATCTCAATGCCGACCGCGGGCGACAATACGGCAATTTGGTTAATAAATCTTAACCATGGGAGCCGGATACAAGATTGTCCGCAGCCTTTTCACGAAAAATTCAAACCGGGGCGAGGTCGATCGATTCTTCCCGCCGCCGGCGGTCTTCTTCGGCGATTTCCTCGTTATAGACCCAGCAGATCATGCCGGTCAGCCGTCCGCGCAGGTGCTGCTCGGGCGCTTCGCGGAAGCCGTCGAACAGCGGATGGTCGGTGCCGATCTCGCCATGCGCCGCGGCGACGACGTCGTCGCTCAGCACGACCTCTGTGTTCAGCTCGCGGCTCAGATGCTCGATCCGGCTGGCGACGTTGACGGTGTCGCCGATCACCGCGAATTCGAGGCGCTCCTCCGTGCCGATATTGCCCATGACGACCGGGCCGTAGTGGATGCCGATGCCGATATCGATCGGCTGCCAGCCCTGGCTTTCGCGCTCCGCGTTCCAGTCTTTCATCGACTGGCGCATCGCCAGCGCGCATAGCACGGCGTTCGTTGCGTCGTTGGCGCCTTTCCTCGGCACGCCGAAGGTCGCCATCAGCCCGTCGCCGATGAACTTGTCGATCGTGCCGGCATGCGCGAACACCTCTTGCGACATCCGCCGGTGAAAGTTGCGCAGAAGCTCCAGCGTCATCTCCGGCGACAGCTGCTCGGCAAAGGCGGTGAAGCCCCGGATGTCCAGGAACATCACCGCCGTATCCTGTACCGTATCCTTCTCCAGCGCGCTCTGCTCGCGGGCGAGCTCGTCGACCAGGCTGGGCGAGAAATAGCGCGCGAGGTTGGTACGCTGGCGCTCCACGTCCGCCTGGCGGAAGGCGAGGCGGCGCATGCGCCAGACGACGGAAGCGAGGATGCCGCTGACGACGAGGACGACGAAGACGTCTTTCAAGACCAGCGGTACATCGATGAAATAGGGGTAGAGGAAGACTTCCAGCCGCCGGTTGGCCGACATGCTGAACCAGTCCGGATAGTCGGCGACGGTCAGCGTGTCGGGCAGATAGACGATGAAGGCGACCGCCGCCGTCCACACCGCGGCGATCGTAAGGCCGGCCCAGATCACCTGGCGCGGCGAATAGGTCAGCAGGGTGCCGGCGAGGAAGACGTAGAAATAGGCGAAATTCCCGAGGCGCAGCGCGACCTGCGGCGGCCAGGGCGCCGCTTCCAGCGGGTTGGGGTAGAGCAGCGTGAAGGTCAGCAGAAAGACATCGAGGGTGATGAAGAGATACCCGGCCCAATTACGCGACGGATTGGCCTCGACGGCGAACTGATGCGCGAAGCCGATGAGGATGAACAGCAGCAGGATGCCGAGATAGTAATAGGCCTGCGGGAAGGGGATGATATAGATCAGCCACCCGCCGAGCGCGACCAGCGCCAGGGCACGCGCCCAGCTGCCGTGGCGCAATGCCGCGATCGCTTCGTCCTCGATCGTCCGGTCTACACGCGAGGCGACGTGCGTTTCGACCTGGCTCGGGCTTCCCGGTGCCGGTGCCATCGTCTAGGCGTATCCTTTGCGCGCGATAAAGATGCCCCACAGGATAACGATGCCGCCGACCGTCTGCCATGCCGTAATGGGTTCTGCAAGAATGATCAGCGCCAGCAGCGCCGCGGCGACCGGCTCCGTCAGCAGGCCGAGCGCGGCCAGCCCCGCCGGCAGATGCGCCAGCGCCATGACGATCAGCCCTTGACCGGCCGCGTGGCTTATCCAGGCCAGCGCGAGCAGGATCGCCCAGCCATAGGCGGTCTGGGCGACCATCGGCTCGCCGGTCGCCCACGCGACGGGCAGAAGCACGGCCGCGGTGCCGATCGACGTCCAGAGCATGATCGTGGCGGCGGAGAAGGTGAGGCGCAGCCGCTCCACGGCCATGAGATAGCTTGCCAGGAAGACCGCCGTGACGACGCCGAATCCGTCGCCGAGCAGGTGCTGGGGCGCGGTCGACAGGCTGCCGCCGGCGAGGCACGCCCCGCCGGCCAGCGCCAGCGCCAGGCCGCCGAGGAAGCTCCGCCCGATCGGGCGGCGGAACAGGAAGCGCTCGGCCAGGACCACGAAGACCGGCGCCGCATTGGCGAACAGCGTTGCGTTGGCCACCGTGGTGTGATGCAGGGACAGGTGCCAGAAGGCGAGGTCGCCCGCGAAGAGGCCGCCGGCCAGCAGCAACCGCCCGAAATCGCCCGCGCTTTGCGGGCCGCGGGCGGCGGCGGGGGCCGGCCGCAGGCGCAGCCAGAGCCAGATGGCGGGGATCGCCAGGAAGGGACGGTAGAAGGCGCTCGGGATCGCGCCCAGCTCGCTCAGGCGGACGAAGATGGCCGAGGCGCCGACGGCGACGGCGCCAAGCAGCAGGGCGGTCAGGGCTATGGGGTGCACGCGCGGCCTTGGGCCGGCCTGGGCGACTTGCGACATGGCGCGAGTATAGGGGGTTTCGGACTCAGGCGCTGCCGTCTCCGCTTCCCTTGCCGCCGGCAATGGATATAGTGCCCGCCATGCCGCAGATTTCAGCGGGCAACCCGCCCGGCACCTCGCTTCTAGGCCCGAACGAGCCGCCGCCCGTCGAGTCGGTCCACGCGGCCGGGGCGGCGCCGATCCTGCTGGTTTGCGACCACGCCAGCGCCCGCCTGCCGGATGCGCTCGGCACGCTCGGCCTCGACGAAGGCGAGCTGGCGCGGCATATCGCGATCGACATCGGCGCGGCCGCGCTGACGCGCCGCCTGGCCAAGCTGTTCGACGCGCCGGCCCTGCTGGCGGGCTATTCCCGGCTCGTCATCGACTGTAACCGCGAGCCGGCGGACCACACGGCAATTCGCGAGATCAGCGAAGGCGTCGTCATACCCGGTAACCGCCGCCTCGCTCCCGCTCAGCGCGACGCGCGGATCGACGCGATATTTCGTCCCTATCACGCCGCGATCGCGGCGCGGGTCGCCGCGGCCGAGGCGGGTGGCGCCGTGCCGGCCCTGATCGCGATCCACAGCTTCACGCCGCGCTTTCGCGGCGTCGAGCGGCCCTGGCATGTCGGTATCCTGTCGGGCCGCGACCGGCGCATCGCCGATCCGATGATCGCGGCGCTGTCCGCCGACGCGTCGCTCGTGGTCGGCGATAATCAGCCCTATTCCGGCCTGCATTTCGCCGGGTATACGATGGAAAATCATGCGGTGGAGCGCGGCCTGCCCTGCGTCATGATCGAGGTGCGGCAGGACTCTGCTCGCCGACGATGCCGGCGTGGCGCGCTGGGCGGTCCTGTTGCAGCGGGCGCTGGCGCCGATCCTGGCGCAGAATTCCTTGTACCGGAAGCTGCCGACCTGAATGTAGGCTCGACGATGGCGCGGAAGCAGGATTTCACCATCGGAATCGAAGAGGAATACCTGATCGTCGATCCGGTAAGCCGCGACCTCGTGGCCGAGCCGCCAGCCGGTCTGCTGGATGAGTGCCAGCGCGGGATTACGGCGGATATCGGCAACGTGACGCCGGAATTTTTGCGCGCCCAGCTCGAGGTCGACACGCCGGTCTGCCATTCGCTCTCGGAATGCCGGGAGAAGCTGTCGGCGCTGCGCGGGCTCGCGGCCTGCGCGGCGGAACATCACGGGCTCCGGATCATCGCCGCCTCGACCCATCCCTTCGCCGAGTGGGCCGAACAGCGCCACACCGACCGGGACCGGTACAACCTGCTCGCCCGCGACCTGCAAGGGCGTGGCGCAACGGCTGCTGATCTGCGGCATGCATGTGCATATCGGCATCCCGGACGACGAAACGCGCAACGACCTGCTGAACCAGCTCGGTTATTTCCTGCCGCATCTTCTGGCGCTTAGCACCTCCTCGCCCTTCTGGCAGGGCCGCAACACCGGACTCAAGAGCTATCGCCTCAGCGTGTTCGACGAGTTGCCGCGCACCGGCCTGCCGGAAAAATTCGACAGCTTCGGTGAATACCAGCGCCATATCGCCGTCCTGGTGAAAGCGGGGCTGATCGAGGACGCGACCAAGGTGTGGTGGGACATCCGGCCGAGCGCGCGCTTCCCGACGCTCGAGCTCAGGATCAGTGACATCTGCACGCGGCTGGAGGACGGGCTGACCGTGGCCGCGCTCTTTGCCTGCATCGTCTCCATGCTGCAGCGGCTGCGGCGCGACAATCAGCGCTGGCGCATCTATTCGAACATGCTGGTGCAGGAGAACCGCTGGCGCGCGCAGCGCTACGGCCTGGACGAAGGCATGGTCGATTTCGGCCGCGGCGAGATGGTTCCCTATCCGGATCTGCTGGAGGAGATCCTGGCGCTGATTGCGGAAGACGCGGCGCGCCTGGGATGCGTGAAGGAAGTGCAGGCTGCCCGCGACATCGTCCGGCGGGGCACCAGTGCGCACCGCCAGGTCGCGGTCTACGAGCAGGCGCTGGCGGCGGGCGCCAGCGAGGACGAGGCGCTCAATGCGGTCGTGGATTGGCTTATCGCCGAGACGCTGACCGGGGTCCCTTTACCGAGGGGCTGAAATTCCTTTAAGAAAGCACCAGATCAATGCCAGCAGCATCGACTGATCAGGGAGTTTGAAGGCCATGGACGACAAGACCCGAATCGAACTGGAAGCCGCCACTTTCCGGCGCCTGCGCGACCATCTGCGGGCCCATACCGAGGTGCAGAATATCGACCTGATGAACCTGGCCGACTTCTGCCGCAACTGTCTTTCCAAGTGGTACAAGGCGGAAGCCGAGGAACGCGGCGTCGCCATCGAATACGAGGCGGCGCGCGAGCTGATCTACGGCATGCCGTACGGCGAGTGGAAGGACAAGTACCAGAAGGAAGCGAGCAAGGAGCAGCTCGGCAAGTTCGCGAAATCGGAGGCCGGGCGCAGCAAGGGCTGATGCCGCGTTAGCGGTCCGTGCGTGCTCATGCTTCGACGGGCTCAGCATGAGGTGCAGATTTAAGAGCCGGCACTTAAATCCGAACCTCATGCTGAGCCCGTCGAAGCATGCGTGCACGCGATATTCGGCCGAGCTCACCGCCGAGTCGCACGCTTGTCGCGGCGCGGCGTCTGCACTAAGGTCGCGCCTCCTTAAAACAAAGCACCTGCCAGGGAGTCGATTGAAGAATGGCCGATGTCGGAGGCGTCGCCGGCGAGCGACTACGCTCCTTCATCCAGCGCATCGAGCGGCTGGAAGAGGAGAAGAAAACGATCAGCGATGATATCCGTGAAGTGTTCGCCGAGGCGAAGTCGAGCGGCTTCGACCCCAAGATCATGCGCCAGGTGCTGCGTATCCGGAAAATGGAGACCGCCGACCGCCAGGAGATGGAAGCGCTGCTCGAAACCTATCTCGCGGCGCTCGGCATGGCCGAGCCGACCGACGCGCCCGAGCCGCCGGGATAGGGCAGCTTCCCCAGGTCTTCCGAAATCTTCGTATAGAGCCCCTTGACCCACGGCTCCGCCTTGGCGGGGCGGGGCGCGCCGCGCCGGCGCAGGTCGCGCGGCGCCAGGATGATGCGCGCGTTGTGGACGCCCGAGTCGGCGACGAGCGTGAAGATATCCTCGATCGCGTTTTCCTTGAGCGCGAGACAGCCGGCGGTGCCCGGCGTCGGGCCGTGCAGCACGATATCGCCGCCGAGGTTGGTCCGCCCTTCCTCCTTCGCGCGCTCGCGGTCGAATTGGTTGGGGTAGCCGATCATCAGCGAGACATAGGCGACCGAATTCGGGTTCAGATAGCGGATGCGGTAGATGCCTTCCGGCACCTGCCGGTCGCCGGCGCGCAGCTTCGGGCCGGGGCCGCCCGCGGCCGCGAGCACCGGGCGGTCGGAAATGAAGCGGAACTTTCCGTCATGTCCGGCGGCGTAGATCTGCAGCCGCCGCTCTTCCTTGAGGCCGACGAGCACGATCTTTTCCGGCGGGTAGGGAACGCCCGCGCGCAGGAACTCCGGCAGCAGCCGCGTGCGCGCCGCCGACCCGAACTCCGCCAGCCGGTCGTCCACGCTATGCCTCTCGCGCGGCATGGTGTTCAGCCCGAGCCAGACGGCCGCGAGCGGCACGCCGATGACCAGCAGCGCGAAAATCGATGTCCTGATCCAAGCGAACATGCGCATCACTAAACGTGCAATCCCGGCAGAAGTTGGGCGGTTGCGAGGATTTTCTTTGATCGCCTACTCGGCCGCGCTGACGACGGGCGGCGCGCTCGGGTTGCGGAACGCCTCCAGCAACTCGGCTTCACGCCGCCGCGTGCTCTCGATCGAGCGCTGCTTCACATGGCCGAAGCCGCGGATATGCTCGGGCAGCGAGGCGATCTCGACGGCAAGCGCGTGATTGTCCGGCGTGAGCTTTGCCAGCAGCTCTTCGATCGTCGCGGCATACTGCCGCGCGAGCGCGCGCTCTTCCTTGCGCTCCTCGGCATGGCCGAACGGGTCGAGGGGCGTGCCGCGCAAGGCCTTGAATTTCGCCAGGATGCGGAAGGCGTTCAGCATCCAGCTGCCGTATTCGCGCTTCTGCAGCTCGCCGGTCACCGGATCGCGGCGCGCGAGCAAGGGCGGCGCCAGATGGAAGCGCAGCTTGACGTCGCCTTCGAAGACATCCGTCACGCGCTGCAGGAAGGCCGGGTCGGCGTAGAGCCGCGCGACCTCGTATTCGTCCTTGTAGGCGAGCAGCTTGAAGTAATTGCGCGCGACCGCCGCGGTCAGACCGGTATCGTGCGGCGTCCGGGCCGCCTGGACCGTGCGCGCCTTGTCGACGAGCGCGGCATAGCGGGCGGCGTAACGCGCGTTCTGATATTGCGTAAGGTAATCGATCCGCGTTTGGATCATGTCGCGCAATGCTGTCGCCGGATCGGCCGCGGCCGCCGGCGTCGCCTTGTCGGGAAAAGCGATGCGCCGCACCGCGGCGATGTCATGCGCCGCCCGCCGGCCCCAGGTGAAGGCGCGCTGGTTCATCGAAACCGCGACGCCGTTCAGCTCGATCGCCTGGAAGATCGCGTCGGCGGAAACCGGCACGAAGCCTTTCTGGAAGGCGATAGCCGAGCATGAACAGGTTGGTCGCGATCGAATCGCCGAGAAGCGCGGTCGCCAGCTCGGTCGCCTCGACGAAATGCGAACGCTCGGCGCCGACCGTCTCTTCGATGGTCGCGCGCACCTTCCGGCCGGGGAAGACGTAGTCCGGGTTGCGGGTGAAATCGCCGGTGACGGTCTCGTGCGTGTTCACGGTCGCGACCGTCTCGCCCGGCTGCACCTTGCTCAGGCTGTCGCGCGCCGCGGTCACCACGTTGTCGCAGCCGATGACCAGCCGGGCGCCGCCGGAGGCGAGCCGCACGGCATGGATATCCTCGGGGCGCTCGGCGATCCGCACATGGGTGACGACCGCGCCGCCTTTCTGCGCCAGGCCGATCATGTCGAGCACCGAGACGCCCTTGCCCTCGATATGCGCCGCCATGCCGAGCAGCGCGCCGACGGTGACCACGCCGGTGCCGCCGACGCCGGTCACCAGGATGCCGTATGGCGATCCGTCCAGCGCGGGCAGCGTCGGATCGGGCAGCGCCTCGAACAGGTCGGGCGCGTCCTTGCCGCCGGCGCGCTGCTGGCCCCGTTTCAGCGCCGCCGCCATGCACGGTGACGAAGCTGGGGCAGAAGCCGTTGACGCAGGAAAAGTCCTTGTTGCAGCTCGACTGGTCGATCATGCGCTTGCGGCCGAACGCGGTCTCGACCGGCACGACCGACAGGCAGTTGGACTTGGCCGAGCAGTCGCCGCAGCCCTCGCAGACCGCCTCGTTGATGAAGGCGCGCTTGGGCGGGTCGGGGTAGAGGCCGCGCTTGCGCCGCCGCCGCTTCTCCGCCGCGCAGGTCTGGTCGTAGATCAGGATGGTCACGCCCGGCGTCTCGCGCAGCTCCCGCTGCACGGCGTCAAGGTCGTCGCGGTGATGGACATCGACGCCGGAGGCGAAATCCGTGTCGCCGCCGTACTTGTCCGGCTCGTCGGTCACCACGACGATGCGGCCGACGCCTTCGCCGCGCAGCTGGTGGGTGATCATGGGAACGGTGAGCGGGCCGTCATGCGGCTGCCCGCCGGTCATCGCCACCGCGTCGTTGAACAGGATCTTGTAGGTCATGTTGACCCGCGATGCGACGGCCATGCGGATGGCGAGGATGCCCGAATGGAAATAGGTCCCGTCGCCCAGGTTGGCGAAGACATGCTTCGTCTCGGTGAAGGGCGCCTGGCCGACCCAGGGCACGCCCTCGGCGCCCATATGGGTGTAGGTCGCGGTGCTGCGGTCCATCCATTGCGCCATGTAATGGCAGCCGATGCCGGCGAGCGCCCGGCTGCCCTCCGGAACCTTGGTCGAGCTGTTATGCGGGCAGCCGGAGCAGAAATAGGGCGTCCGGGCGATGCCGGGGTCGCGGCCGGCCAGCGCGCGCTCCTGCGCCTCGAGGAAGGCGACGCGCTCTTCGATCCGCGGGCTGGTGTGGAAGCGCTTGATCCGCTGCGCGATGACGCGCGCGATCTGTGCCGGGGTCAGCTCGCCGTTGGACGGCAGGATGCGCTCGCGCTTCTCGTCGAACTTGCCGTTCACCACCGGCCGCACGTCGGCGCGCCAGTTGTAGAGCTGCTCCTTGAGCTGATTCTCGATCAGCGCGCGCTTCTCTTCGATGACCAGGATCTCTTCCAGGCCTTCCGCGAAACGGCGGACGCCGTCACGCTCGAGCGGCCAGGTCATGCCGACCTTGTAGACCGAAAGGCCGATCTCCGCGGCGTAGGCCTCGTCGATGCCGAGATCGTCGAGCGCCTGGCGGACGTCGAGATAGGACTTGCCGCAGGTGACGATGCCGAAGCGGCGCTTCTTGCTGTCGATCACCGTCTTGTCGAGCTTGTTGGCGCGGGCGAAGGCGAGCGCGGCGTAGAGCTTGTAGCGGTGCAGCCGCTCTTCCTGGTCGAGCCAGCCGTCGGGCCAGCGGATGCCGAGCCCGCCCGGCGGCATCTCGAAATCCTCCGGCAGCGCGATCTCCACCCGGTGCGGGTCGATATGCACGGAGGCCGAGGTGTCCACCGTCTCGGCGACGACCTTGAAGGCGACCCAGCAGCCGCTGTAGCGCGACATCGCCCAGCCGTAGACGCCGAGGTCGAGGAACTCCTGCACGCCCGACGGGTTGAGCACCGGGATCATGGCGTCGAGGAAGGCGAACTCCGTCTGGTGCGCCGTGGTCGACGACTTGCAGGTATGGTCGTCGCCCGCCAGCACCAGCACGCCGCCCTTCGGGTCAGTGCCCGCCAGGTTGGCGTGCCGGAGCGCGTCGCCCGAGCGGTCGATCCCCGGCCCCTTGCCGTAGATCATCCCGAACACGCCGTCATACTTGCCGCCGGGAAAGAGGTTGACCTGCTGCGTGCCCCAGAGCGCGGTGCAGGCGAGGTCCTCGTTGACGCCGGGCTGGAAGTGGATGCGGTGCTTTTCCAGGAACGGCTTCGCATGCCAGAGCTGCTGATCGAGCGCGCCGAGCGGCGATCCGCGATACCCCGAGATGAAGCAGGCGGTATTCAGCCCTGCCGCCTCGTCGCGCCGCCGCTGCATCATCGGCAGCCGGACCAGCGCCTGCGTCCCGGTCAGAAAGACCCGGCCGCTTTCGAGAGCGTATTTGTCGTCGAGCGTTACCGCCGTTTGCGTCATGACGAGAGCGAACCTCCCTGGTCCCTAGAAAGTAGCGGTTGAGGCCGGTATTTCAAAGCGGAAGGGGGGCGGGGCGCAAATTCGCAACAATTCTGCGGATTCCGGCGGCTCACAGGGTCTTTGTTGCGCGCGGCGCGGGCCTGCGGTTGCGAAATTACCGGTCCGGCCGGGGGCGATCCGCGGGCGCTCGAATCGGAAGGGTGTATATCGGGCAAAGCCACGCTATATGGTGCGGGTCCAGTCGGAGGTTGGAGCGATACGATGGCGATATTGGTTACCGGGGCGGCCGGCTTCATCGGCTATCACTTGTGCGAGGCCTTGCTGGCCAGGGGCGAGCGGGTGATCGGCATCGATAGTCTCAACGACTATTACGATGTCCGGCTGAAGGAGACCCGGCGCGACCGGTTGCTCCGGCACAACGCCTTTTCCTTCGAACATGCGGACATCGCCGACCGCGCCGCGGTGGAAGCGCTGCCGTCCAGGCATCCCGAGATCACCCGGATCGTCCATCTCGCCGCCCAGGCCGGCGTGCGCTATTCGCTGGAAAACCCCTACGCCTACGTCCACTCGAACCTGCTCGGCCAGATCGTCATGCTCGAGCTCTGCCGCCAGTTGAAGACGCTGGAGCATTTCGTCTACGCCAGCTCGTCCTCGGTCTACGGCGGCAATACCAAGATCCCGTTCTCCACCGACGACCGGACGGACACGCCCGTGTCGCTCTATGCCGCGACCAAGAAGGCGGACGAGCACATGTCGCATTGCTACAGCCATCTCTTTCGCATTCCGGCGACCGGGCTGCGCTTCTTCACGGTATACGGGCCATGGGGCCGGCCGGACATGGCGGCCTATATCTTCACCCGCGCGATCACCGAGGGCCGGCCGATCCAGCTTTTCAACAACGGCGACATGAAGCGCGACTTCACCTATGTCGACGACATCATCCAGGGCATTCTCGGCTGCCTGGCCAAGCCGCCAGCCGATGACGGCGAGACGGCGCCGCACCGGGTCTACAATCTGGGCAATCACAAGTCGGAGCCGCTCAGGCGGTTCGTCGAGATTCTCGAAGACGCGATCGGCCAGCGCGCCACGATAGAATACGCGCCGATGCAGCCGGGCGACGTCAAGGAGACCTATGCCGACATCGAGAGCGCCACGCGGGATTTCGGCTTCAAGCCGACGGTGCCGATCGACGTCGGCCTGCCGCGCTTCGTCGCCTGGTATCGCGCCTACCACGGAATTGGCGCATAAGCCGCCCGAGGCCGATACGGTAGTCTGAACGAAGCATGGCCTTGCCTACCTCGAAGAGAGTCATCTACGCGGCCCTGGGCGGCAATCTCCTGATCGCCGCCACGAAGTTCGGCGCCGCGGCCTATACGGGAAGCTCGGCGATGCTGAGCGAGGCGATCCATTCCCTGGTGGACAGCGGCAACCAGTGGCTGCTGCTGCACGGCATAAGGCGGTCGGCGCGGCCGCCCGACGAAAATCATCCCTTCGGCTACGGCATGGAGCTTTATTTCTGGACCTTCGTCGTGGCGATTCTCGTCTTCGCCGTGGGCGCCGGCGTTTCCTTCTACGAAGGCGTCCAGAAGATCCGGGCGCCGCAGCCCATCACCGGCATCTATGTGAACTACGTGGTGCTCGGCGCCGCGCTCATGATCGAGTCCGTGCCGTTCGTGCTCGCGCTCATGGCTTTCAGGCAGCGCAGCCGAAAGTTCGGCATCGTCAGCGAAATCCGGCGCAGCAAGGACCCGACGCTGTTCACCGTGCTGTTCGAGGACAGCGCCGCCATGCTTGGTCTGGTCGTTGCCATCCTGGGCATCGCACTCGCGGACTATCTCGGGATGCCGGTCCTCGACGGCGTGGCATCGATCGTCATCGCGCTGATCCTCGCCGCCACCGCGGTGGTGCTGGCCTACGAAAGCAAGGGGCTGCTGATCGGCGAAAGCGTGTATCCGGAGACCAAAGCGGCAATCCAGGCGCTGCTGCAGAGCGATCCGCGCATCGCCGTGACGAACGAGGTCCTGACGATGCATCTCGGGCCGGAGGACGTGCTGCTCAACCTCAGCGTCGACTTCCGCGACGCCCTGTCCTCGAGCGAGGTCGAGGCGGCGATCTCGGAATTGGAAGGAACGATCAAGACGCAGTTTCCGCAGATCAAGCGCGTCTTCATCGAGGCGCAAAGCTGGTCGGGGCACCGCCGCGCGCAGAACGCCGGCCGGCCGACAGCCTGATTCTCGCCGGATCTAGCCGCCGCTCGAGGTGGTCTTGAGGTGGTCGACGACTTGCGCGACGCCCTGCGTCTGCTTGATCACCGCGAGGGCCCGGTTGTGCTCCCATTCCGACTTGGCCTGACCGAAGACGTAAGCAACGCCGTTCGTGACGCGCCAGCTGAGTGTCGGCATCTGGGCGCCGAACACGTCGTGCATGGCTTTGCTGATCTGCCGCTCGACCAGCAGGTCGCCCGCGATGCGCTTGATGTCGTCGGTCGGGCCGACATAGATCTCGTTGATGACGGTCTGGATGCCGGGAACGCTGCGCACCAGGGCCGATGCTTTCGCCTTCTCCTGCAGGGTCGTGACGCGGCCGGTCAGCAGCGCGTCGCCGCCGATCACGTCGAGCCGGATATCGGCGAAAAAGGCGGCGCGGGCATCGAGGGCGCGGCTGATCACCGACTGCCTGAGCGCGCGATCGGACGGCGGCTCTTCACCGTTCGTCTGGGCCGCGCCCGACGTATGGGCGGCACCGGCAAGCAGCAATGCGGCGCTGAACAAGATCATGGCCTTGCCGGGTCTCATGTCTCTGCGGATACCGTTCTCGTCATTGTGGCCTTGTGCGTCGCCGGCAGGCCGGGGCATCGGTCACCGGCCATAGAGCCGTTCCAGCGCGTCGCGGTACCGGTTGGTGATGACATGCCGCCGGAGCTTCAGCGTGGGGGTCATCATCTCGTTCTCGATGGTGAACGCTTCCGGAGCGACCATGATCCGCCGCACCCGCTCGATCACCGACAGGTTGGCGTTGACGCGTTCGACCGCGTCGTACAGCGCCTTGTGGAGCGCCTCGTCCTGCGCCGCGCCGGCGAGGTTCGCGCTCTTTCCGTTGCGCTTCGACCAGCCGGCCAGGAAGTCGGCATCGGGCACGACGATGGCGACGAGATGGGGCCGCTTGTCGCCATATACCATGGCCTGGCCGATTTCGGGCGCCGCCGTCAGCATGCCCTCGACGCGCGCCGGCGACAGGTTGTCGCCGCCCGAATTGACGATGATGTCCTTCTTGCGGTCGGTGATCTCGATATAGCCATCCTCGTCGAAGCGGCCGATATCGCCGGTGTGCAGCCACCCGTCGCGGATCGCTTCCGCTGTCGCCTTGGGATTGTTCCAGTAGCCCTGCATCACGAGCTCGCCGCGCACGAGGATCTCGCCGTCGTCGGCGATCTTCACATCGACGCCGGGAAAGGGCGGACCGACCGTCCGCAGCTTGTTCCGGGGAAAGAGATTGCAGCTGACGACAGGGGCCGATTCCGTCTGGCCGTAGCCCTGCAGGATGCGCAGGCCGAGCGCCACGAAGAATAAGCCGATATCGTAGTTGAGCGGCGCGCCGCCGGACACGAAAGCCTTGAGCCGCCCGCCGAAACGCTCGTGCACCTTCTTCCGAACGAGGCGGTCGAGCAGGGCGTTTTCCGCGCGCTCCCACAGGGACAGGCTCTCCGGGCTCTCGTAGGCTTTCCGTCCGAGGCGGATCGCCTCTTCGAACAGGAAGCGCTTCAGCCCGCCGGCTCGCTCGACGCCGTGACGGATGCGCGCATGCATGACTTCATAAAGCCGCGGCACCGCGGTCATGACGGTCGGCCTCACCTCGGCGAGATTGGCCGTCAGCTTGTCGATGCCTTCCGCGTAATAGATCTGCGCGCCGATGGCGACGGGGAGGAACTGGCCCGCCGTGTGCTCGTAGGCGTGCGACAGCGGCAGGAAGGAGAGGAACACCTCGGCGTGATCCTCGAACTGCGGCAGGCGGCGCAGCAGGTCCTCCGCCCCCATGCAATTACACAGGATGGCGCCGTGGCTGAGCATCACCCCCTTGGGCTTCCCCGAAGTGCCGGAGGTGTAAATGATGCAGCAGGTGTCGGTGCGGGCGATCTGGCTGGCCGTGCAGGGCGGGAGCGGGGCGCTCCGGCCGTCCTGCAGCAGGCTGGCCCAAGCGACGACGCGCACGCCTGCGGGGGTTGGCATCGCCGGCGGCTCGATCGCGATCACATGGTCGACGCCCGCGGTCCGGGCGGCGGCCGGAAGAAGCGCCTCGGCCAGCGCCGCGGTCGAGACGATGGCGCATTTCGAGCCGCTGTCCGACAGGATGTGGAGATGGTCGCTGATCGTGTTGGTCGTATAGGCCGGTACGGTGATCGCGCCGGCCGTCATGATCGCAAGGTCCGCAATCAGCCATTCCGGTCGGTTCTCGGCGACCAGGGTGACCCGGTCCCCCTTGCCGACGCCGAGCCCGCGCAGGCCGGCCGCCAGCGCGCGCGCCTGCTCCGCCACGTCTTTCCAGGTAAGCGCATGCCACGCCTTGGACTGCTTGCGCCAGAGGAACGGTTGGTCGCCATACCGTTCCGCCTGGGCGTAGAACATCGTCGGCAGGCTGCGAATCTCCTGATAATTCATCGCTCTGACTACGTCCCCCCGCGAGGCTCTTGTTCGGCGCCGCATGAATGAATCATAGAGCATCATGCGTTTCAGTGTGGTAAACGAGCATGTCTCCACTCTGACCGCGCTATGGCCTCATGCCGTCGTGCCGGCCTTCGTCGCCGTCTTCCGGCAATACCCAAAATAAATCTATTGATTCCGAAATATAAAGTCACGGATACAATGAATAAGAGAATAACGGTATTCATCAAATATTTTACATTATTCAGTAACCGTACTGCCATTCGGCGGCACGATCTGGCCGGCGCGCGGTATTTGAGTCGTGACGTATTGTTGCCCTGGCTGTATGTCAGGCGGCTTTGTCCAACGAGTGCTGGAGGTCTCGGCGCGTGACCCGCATCGATCTGGAAAGGCTGGAGCTGATTACGCGCCGGGCGCCCGAGCCCGCGCGGGCGACGCCCTTGCTTTTCATTCATGGCGCCTTTGCGGGGGCGTGGTGCTGGGACGAATTTTTTCTACCGTGGTTTGCCGAGCAGGGCTACACCGCCCATGCGCTCAGTCTGCGGGGGCATGGCGCCAGCGACGGCCGCGAGGGTCTGAACGACAGCTCGATTGCCGACTATGTCGACGACGTGGTCCAGGCGGTCGAGCGGATGCCGGTGCCGCCGCTGCTGATCGGTCACTCGATGGGCGGCTTCGTGGTGCAGAAATATCTCGAGCTGGAGGAGGCCGCCGGCGCCGTGCTGATGGCCTCCGTGCCGCCGCGCGGGCTGTCCGGGCCGAGCCTGTCGATGGCGATCTGGAATCCGGCGGCGGCCTTCGGCATCGGCTCCATTCAGGCTTTCGGGCAGAGCTGGAGCTCGCCCGCGGCCATGCAGGATGCGCTGTTCTCGTCCTCGCTCGGTGCCGACCAGGCGATGCGCCACCTTTCGCGCATGGGGCCCGAGTCGGCCCAGGCGATGGTCGACATGTTCGGCGGCGATCTGCCGAACCCGGCGAATATGAAACCCTGCCCGATGCTCGTCATGGGGGCGGCGGAAGACGCGCTCATCCCGGACACGTTCGTCCGCGCCACCGCGCGGAGCTTTGACGCACCGCTGCACATCGTCGACGGCATCGGCCATCTGATGATGCTCGACGCGGGCTGGCAGGCGACGGCCGACGGCCTGCTGGACTGGATGCGGCAGAACGGCTTCTAGATTTCCCTGTCCCGCGGCCGGCTTTCTTCCCGCGCCCGCATCCGTCAAAATAAACGACTAGCTGCTATACGAATTTCTCCGAGGCCGTGCGGGTCTTTTTCCGTTAATTCGAAAACACGAGCCGGAAAGCGTCTTATGATCGAGCATCGACGCGGGCGGCAGCCGGGATGGCGGCGACGGAGAGGGGCGGCCGTACGTCCCGTCCATGAAGAGAGCGCTTGTGGATGATTAACGAAAGGGGAACGGTCCTGCGCCGGGTCGGCATCATCGGCGGCGGCATCACCGGGATCAGCGCGGCGATCTTTCTGCGCCGCGACGGTCACGACGTCACCCTGTTCGATCCGGGCGATCCCGGCGCCGGCACGTCATCGGGCAACGCGGGCGTCATCAGCACCGGCGGCATCATTCCGACCGCGACGCCCTACGTGCTGAAGCGCGTACCCAAGATGCTGCTCGATCCCTACGGCCCGTTGACGATCCGCTGGCGCTACCTGCCGCAGATTGCGCCCTGGCTCATCAGCCTCGTGATGAACGGCGCGCCGTCGCGGGTCGAGGCGAACGCGCGCGCCAAGGCCGCCCTGCTCGACCACGCCTACGATACCTACCGCCTGCTGGCGCGCGAGACGGGGACCGAGTCCCACATCAGCCACACCGGGCTTCTTACCGTGTTCGAGACGGACGCCGGCTGGCGGAAGGCGCAGTGGATCCTCGACCTGCTGCGCCGCTGCGGCCGCAATTTCGAGATCCTGTCGCAGGACCAGATCCGCCAGATGGAGCCCGGCCTCGCGCCGATCTTCCGGCACGCCTACCTGTTGCCGGAGAACGGCTTCATCCTGCACCCGGGCAAGCTGGTGACCGATCTGCATGCCGCGTTCCAGCGGATGGGCGGAACGATCGTCAAGCGGCCGGCGCAGCGGATCGAGCGCGTCGACGGCGTGGCGCGGCGGCTGGTGACCGACGGCGGCAGCGACGACTTCGACAGTTTCGTGATCAGCGCGGGCGCATGGTCGAAGAGCTTCCTGCGGCAGCTCGGCACGCGCGTCCTGCTCGATGCCGAGCGCGGCTATCACATCATGCTGCCGCAGCCGGAGCCGGGGCTGCGCCGGCCGGTCAGCGTCTACGAAGACAGCATGTTCCTGTCGCCCATGCAGCATGGATTGCGGCTGACGACCGGGGTCGAGCTGGCCGGCACCGATGCGCCGCCGGACTACACGCGTGCCCGGCGGATGATCACGCGCGCCGCGAGGGCGGTCAGCAACCTCAAGCCGGAAGAGCAGAGCGCCTGGCTCGGCTTCCGCCCGTCGACGCCGAACTCGGTGCCGTTCCTCGGGCCGGTTCCCGGCGATGGGAACGTGATCTGCGCCTTCGGCGGCGGGCATATCGGCATGTCGCTCGGGCCGATCAGCGGCCGCATTGTCGCCGATCTCGTCGCCGGTCGTGATCCCGGGATCGACCTCACGCCTTATGCGGTGGACCGATGAACACAGCCGTGAAACCTCAGCATATCGCCGTCATCGGCGCCGGGATGGTCGGCGTGAGCTGCGCCCATTTCCTGCAGCGCGACGGCCACCGGGTGACGATCTTCGATCCGAACGATCCCGGGTCCGGCGCTTCCTTCGGCAATGCCGGGATGATCAGTCAGAGCTCGGTGATGCCGTCGTCGACGCCGGGCCTCGTCAAGCGCATCCCGAAGATGTTGATGGACCCGCAAAGCCCGCTGGTGCTGCGCTGGCAGTATGTCCCGCGTCTTTTGCCATGGCTCGCCGGTTTCCTCGCCAATTCCGCGCGTCACCGGGTCGAGCAGAACTGCATGGCGATGGGCAACCTGTTCCATCACGTGATGGACGCCTACGACATCATCATCCGGGAGACGGGCTGCGGTGACCTCATCCAGGCGACGGGAAGCCTCAAGCTGTACGAGACGGAAGCTTCGTTCCGGGCGTCTGCCTTCCAGATGGAGATGATGGATCGCGCCGACTGCAAATACGATGTGCTCGGTTCTGACGAGATCCGGCAGCTCGAGCCGAACCTTGCGCCGATCTTCGTCCGGGGAATCTTCGTGCCGGATTCGCGCAACATCCTCAATCCGGGGCGGCTGACCGAAACCGTCGTGCGGGCGGTGCTGACAAACGGCGGCGTGCTGCAGCGGGAGCGCGTGCAGGCGGTCGAAATCGGCGCATCGGGAACGCCCGTGCTGGTGACCGATGCCGGGCGGCATGCGGTCGACCGGGTCGTGCTGGCGGCGGGGGTGCGGTCCGGGCGCTTGGCGAAGCAGCTCGGCGCGCGCGTCGTGCTGGACGCGGAGCGCGGCTACCACATCATGCTGCCGGCGCCGGAACAGTCGATCAACCGCTACCTCCAGTTCGCCGAGCGCAACCTGTCGCTGTCGCCCAAGGAGGGCGGGCTGCGCACGACCTCGATCGTCGAGCTGGCGAGCCCCGACGCGCCGCCGGACTATACGCGGATGCGCCGCCTGCTGCGGCATATACCCGTGGTGCTGCCGGGTGCCGTCGCGGAAGAGAAGAGCATCTGGATGGGCTGTCGCCCCTCGCTGCCGAGCAACGTTCCGGTGATCGCCCGCTCGCCGCGCCACGACAGCTGTCTTCTTCGCCTTCGGACACAGCCATCTCGGCATGACCATGGGGCCGGTGACCGGGCGGATCATCGCCGACTTGGTCGCGGGCCGCGATCCCGGCCTCGATATGGCGCCCTACGGCCCGGTGCGGCCGCTCCTATGATCTGAGACGAAAGACGACGGTCGCGTTGGCTCGGCCGTGGCGCAGCGCCGGATGCGGATCCTGCCGGAAGATGATCGTGTCGATGGCGCCTTCGAACAGGCGTAGGATCTGCTCCGTGTTGAAGAAGACGGACAAGGTCTTGTCGCCGTCGCCGGTCTTGGCCTTGAGGCCGCCGACCGCGGTGCTGGCCTGCACGAATGCAGCGGTCTCGTCGACCAATTCGGTCGCGCAGCCGATCGCGATATGCGCCCCTGGCCGCGCGACACGGAGGATCTCCTGCGCAGCCTTCCGGTTGTCCGCGCTGTAGGTGAGGACCCAGCCGGCGATGACGATATCGAAGCTGTCGTCATCGTACGGCATTGCATGCATATCGCCGAGGTCGACGAAATCGGAATAGGAGATGAGGTCCAGACCGGTAATGTTCTGCGGCTGTATGCCGGCCGCGATCAGCGAGAAGATTTCCGACTCGCTGCGCGGCCCGATGGTCAGGACGCACAGCTCGCGCGCGTTGCGCAGGATGTACTCGATCGCGCGCAACGGGTAGACGAGGATCGACGGCCGGTCGACCGCTTCCATCTTTTTCAGATTGTTCAGGTTGTGCGCGAGCGTATGCGCATGCACGGAACCGCCGGCCCAATCGAAGGTTTCGATAGCCCCGGGATCGAGGCGCTCCAGCCGTGAACGGGCGAGCATCGCCCGGATCGTCGGGATGTGCAGCAGCTCCGACGGGTTCGATCCGATGTATTGGATGACCTGGTTCCAATCCTCCTGGGTCATGTCGAGCCGGCGCGGCAGCTTGTCGGCGGTAGCGGGCGTCGGCGCGCGATCCGGCTGCGGCGGATCGGTCTGTGAAACATGAGCAGGGCGAGGCCCCACCTCTTGCGGCCGGTTGGTCAGGGCGGGCCAGTTCTTGTCGACCACGGGCCAGTTGTGATCATCGCTCGGGACCGGGAAGAGTGAGCAGGCGTCCCGCCAAGGCATCGGGCTCGGTACGATGCAGATTTGCAGAAGATAACGGCGCGCGCGGGTTGGCCACACGCCCCGATGGAGAATGTTCGCTGGCTCGAAGAGGATGGCCTCGCCGGTGCGCACCGGCGTCTCAAACGGGGCGTAAGGAATGGCGTGTTCGTGAGCGAGGGAGGAAAGATCGTCAAGCCGGTGGTTTATGTCGGAAAAGACATACCCGATCTCCTTGAACGCGTCGGTCGTCGGCCGGTCGAGGAACCGCGTGTTGCCGCCATGCTCCTCGCTCCCATTGAGATAGAGCAGCATCTTGAGATGCTTGGTCGGCCCGCCGTCGCAATGCCAGGCGAAGGAGATGTTGGACTCGCCTTCCGGGTCATTGCGGAAGAACCGGCACCAGAGGGGCAGATATTCGCTGCCGAAATAGCGCCAGATGCGCCGATCGACAGCATCGGTGAAAATCTTCTCCATTAGGCTGAGACGGAACAGGTGGTGGCGCAAAAACGGCGAATCAGCGTCGATCATGGTGCGCAGCTTGGCACATTCGACCGCGTTCAGGACGGGCAGGCGCTCGACGCCGATGCGGATCAGGTCGCTCTCGAAATCGACTGGCGCGCGGCGGCAGGCTTGTTGGCAGGCGCGGTGCAGCTTGCCGTATCCGGCCTTGTCGTCATACAGGGCCTTGGTCCGCGTGTCGCCGCCGGGATTGAGTTTGACCTGCATCGCCCTCTCCGCGGCGCACCGTAGCAAAGTCGGACCGGCGAAACTATCTATCTGTGAATGTCTGGTGACGACAACACGGTCGGCGGGCGGGTTCGCCGCTACGCCCGGGTGGGAACGGCGGTCGGCGGCCTTGCGGCGCGGCTGGCCGGGGCCCGCTATCTCGGCCTCGATCTCGACAAGGGGCGTCATGCGCAGGACCTGACGGCGGCACTCGGCGGGCTCAAGGGCCCGCTGATGAAAGTGGCGCAGCTTCTGGCGACCATCCCCGATGCCCTGCCGGAGGAATATGTCCGTGAGCTGAAGCAGCTGCAGGCGAACGCGCCGTCCATGGGCTGGCCCTTCGTGCGCCGCCGTATGGCGGCCGAGCTCGGGCCCGACTGGCAGTCAAAATTTGCCGCCTTCGATCGGCACGCGGCGCATGCGGCCTCGCTCGGGCAGGTGCACCGGGCGCAATCGCTTGATGGCGTGGCGTTGGCCTGCAAGCTGCAATACCCCGATATGGCCTCGGCGGTGGAGGCGGACCTGACGCAGCTTGGCCTGATCTTCTCGATCTATCAGCGCGGCGACCGCGCGATCTCGACCGGGCAGATCCACGCCGAGATCGCCGCCCGGCTGCGCGAGGAGCTCGACTACGCGCTGGAAGCCCGGCATATGGCGCTCTATGCCGCGATCCTCGCGGATGAGCCCGGCGTGCAGGTGCCCGAGGCGATTCCGGCGCTCTCCACGGGGCGGCTGCTGTCCATGACCTGGCTCGACGGGCGGCCGCTCATGGACTTTCGCGCCGAAGACGCCGATACCCGCAATGCGATCGCGCGCAACATGTTCCACGCTTGGTACGTCCCCTTCTACGGCTACGGCGTCATTCACGGCGATCCGCATCTCGGTAACTACGGCATCCGCCCGGACAACGGGGTGAACCTGCTGGACTTCGGCTGCGTCCGGGTCTTTCCGCCGTCCTTCGTGCGCGGCGTGATCGAGCTCTACCGGGCGCTCCGCGACGGCGACCGCGATCTCGCAGTGCATGCCTACGAGACCTGGGGCTTTCGCGACTTGCGCCACGAGGTCATCGACGTGCTGAATATCTGGGCGGAATTCGTCTACGCGCCGCTGCTCAAGGATGCGGTTGCGCGCATCCAGGATTCGGAAAGCGGCGTCTACGGCGCCCAGGTGGCGGGCCGGGTACATCGCGAACTGCGCCGGATCGGCGGCATCACGCCGCCGCGCGAGTTCGTCTTCATGGATCGCGCCGCGATCGGGCTGGGCTCGGTCTTCATGCATCTCAAGGCGGAGATCAACTGGCACCGCCTGTTCCACGATCTGATCGACGATTTCGACGAAGCTGCGCTGGCGGCGCGCCAACAGGCTGCGCTAATCGCTGGCGGGCGTGCCGTTACCCGTGTAAAACAGGTGCGTCTTTCCGGCGCAGGCCGCGCCAATAGCCGGTTATGTAACAATTCCCGCCTTGGCAATCCCGGTTGCAACTGGCATACGGTACCCGCGCTCTCGCCTGGCATCGGCAGATGGATCAACTTGGTAGTCCGACATGAAGATTGCCGTATTGAAGGAAAAATGGGCGAACGAGACCCGCGTCGCGGCGTCGCCCGAGACGGTGAAGAAATTCATCGGCCTCGGCGCCGAAGTGGTGGTCGAGAAGAATGCCGGCAAGGCGGCCTCCATTCCCGATGAAGCCTTCAAGGATGCGGGTGCGTCCGTCGCGGCCTCCGCGGCGGCGGCGCTGAAGGGCGCGGATGTCGTGCTCAAAGTCCGCCGCCCGATGCTGGCGGCGGAAGGCGAGGACGAGCTGGCGGCCTTCGCCAAGGGCCAGGTGCTGTGCTGTCAGATGGACGCGCTGACCCAGCCGGATTTCGTGGCGGCGGCGGCAAAGGCCGGAATTACGGCTTTCGCGCTCGAGCTGATTCCGCGCATCTCGCGCGCGCAGTCGATGGATATCCTGTCCTCGCAATCGAATTTGGCGGGCTACAAGTCGGTGCTGGACGCGGCCTATGAGTTCGGCCGCGCGTTCCCGATGATGATGACGGCGGCGGGCACGATTCCGCCGGCGCGCATTTTCATCATGGGCGTCGGCGTCGCCGGACTGCAGGCGATCGCGACGGCCAAGCGGCTCGGCGCCATCGTGTCCGCGACCGACGTCAGGCCGGCGACCAAGGAGCAGGTCGAATCGCTCGGCGCGACCTTCGTCGCCGTCCAGGACGAGGAATTCCAGCAGGCCCAGACCGAGGGCGGCTACGCCAAGGAGATGAGCGACGCCTACAAGGCGAAGCAGGCAGACCTTGGTCGCCGAGACGATCGCCAAGCAGGACATCGTTATTACTACGGCCCTGATCCCGGGCCGGCCGGCGCCGCGGCTGGTCACCGACGCCATGCTGAAGACCATGAAGCCGGGCGCGATCGTGGTCGATCTCGCGGTCGAAGCGGGGGGCAACTGCGAAGGCTCGGTCGCGGGCAAAGTGGTCACCAAGCACGGCGTCAAGATCGTCGGCCACCACAACGTGCCGGGCCGGATCGCCGAGGATGCGAGCAAACTTTTCGCCCGCAACCTGCTGAATTTTCTGACGCCGATGATCGACAAGGACAGCAAGACGCTGAAGATCGACATGGCGGACGAGATCGTCGCCGGAACGATGATCACGCGCGACGGCAGCATCGTCCATCCGAAGCTGGCCGACGCTCCGGCGGCGCCCGCCGCGGAAAAGAACGCGGAAGCCGCGACGAAAGGGGAATGACGAGCATGCAGCCCGAGGATCTGATCCGTAAAGCCGAGGCGCTGGCGCGGCACGCGGCCGAGGTGGCGCAGCAGGCCGATGCCCTGCTCGCGGAGGCGACCCGTACGACGGTCGCGGCGCCGTCAGGCGGCGATCATTTCATCTTCCTCTTCTCGATCTTCGTGCTCGCGGTCTTCGTCGGCTACTACGTGGTCTGGAACGTGACGCCGGCGCTGCATTCGCCGCTGATGGGCGTGACCAACGCGATCTCGTCGGTGATCATCGTCGGCGCGCTGATCGCAGCGGGTCCCATCGATATGAGCCTGTCCAAGCTGTTCGGCTTCATCGCGGTCATCCTGGCCTCGATCAACATCTTCGGCGGCTTCATCGTGACGCAGCGCATGCTGCAGATGTTCAAGCGAAAGCCGAAGAAGTAGCGGAGCCGGAAATCGAGCCATGAGCCATAACCTCTCCGCCTTCGCCTATCTCATCGCCAGCATCTGCTTCATCATGGCGCTGAGGGGCCTGTCCTCGCCGGTGAGCGCGCGCGTCGGCAATATCTACGGCGTCGTCGGCATGTTGATCGCCATCACGACGACGCTGGCCTCGCCGGGGGTGCTGAGCTACACGCTGATCGTGATCGGCATCCTGATCGGCGGCTCGATCGGCACCGTCGTCGCGCTCCGCATCCAGATGACGGCCCTGCCGCAGCTTGTCGCGGCCTTCCACAGCCTCGTCGGCCTCGCCGCGGTCTTCGTGGCGTCGGCCGCCTTCTACCAGCCTTCGGCCTATGGCATCGGCAGCTTCGGGCAGATCGAGCCCGGCAGCCTCGATCGAGATGAGCATCGGCACGGCGATCGGCGCGGTCACCTTCACCGGCTCGATCATCGCCTTCGGCAAGCTGCAGGGCATCATGAGCGGCGCGCCCATCACCTTTCCGGGCCAGCACCTGCTGAATGCGCTGCTCGGCATCGCGCTGATCGCGATCGTCGTCTGGATGTGCATGGATCAGGGCCCCGCGAAGTTCTGGATGATCGCGATCCTGGCCTTCCTGCTCGGCGTCCTGATCATCATCCCGATCGGCGGGGCGGACATGCCCGTGGTCATCTCGATGCTGAACAGCTATTCCGGCTGGGCGGCCTGCGGCATCGGCTTCACCCTCGGGAACACGGCGCTGATCATCACCGGCGCGCTCGTCGGCTCGTCCGGCGCGATCCTGAGCTACATCATGTGCAAGGGGATGAACCGCTCCTTCTTCAGCGTCATCCTCGGCGGTTTCGGCGGCGAGTCGGCGGGGCCGGACGCGGCGATGCTCAAGGACCGCACGGTGCGGTCGGGCAGCGCGGAAGACGCCGCCTTCATCATGAAGAATGCCGGCGGCGTCATCATCGTGCCGGGCTACGGCATGGCGGTCGCTCAGGCGCAGCACGCGCTGCGCGAGATGGCCGACCTGCTGAAAGAGGAAGGGATCTCCGTCAAATACGCCATCCATCCGGTGGCGGGGCGCATGCCGGGGCACATGAACGTGCTGCTGGCGGAGGCGAATGTGCCCTATGACGAGGTCTTCGAGCTCGACGAGATCAACCGCGATTTCGCGGGCACCGACGTGGCCTTCGTCATCGGCGCCAACGATGTGACCAACCCCGCGGCGAAGAACGACCCGTCGAGCCCGATCTACGGCATGCCGATTCTCGATGTGGAAAAGGCGGGGACGGTGCTGTTCATCAAGCGCTCGCTCGGCTCCGGCTATGCCGGCATCGATAACGAGCTGTTTTTCCGCGACAACACGATGATGCTGTTCGGCGACGCCAAGGCGATGTGCGAGAATATCGTAAAGGCGCTGGACCAGTAGCCAGCGCCTTCAGGCCCTCTGCGGACCGTATCTTACCCCTTGAAACGCGAAACGATCAGAGCTTCGACGCGATGTATTGCGGGATCTGCTCGCGCGTCAGGTTCCGCGCGGCAAGCGCTTCGTCGCTCATGCTGCTGAGGCGCTGGAACTCGAAGCTGGCTTGGTAGGCGCGGCCGAGAGAGTCGAAAAACCCCCGGCGATGGCGAGGGGCGCTTGCACCGTGTTTCATACCTGGCTCCATAAGAAGAATGCTGTAATTCCTGAGCCGTATATAGGAATTGCTGCACATGCGAACAGCGGTCATGTTGCATCGCAGCAATGCAGTCAGCGCATGGCAGCATTAACAAATCGTGCATTACCCGTCATATATGCATAACAAATGACCGGAAAGGCCGGGCTCTGCCGCGAAGGCAGGCAATCGAAGGCTGAAAAGGGGGTGGGGTTCTTCGGCGCGGCCGGCCGCAAGCCGGCGACGGGCGCGCCTATCGGGCGCGCCGCTGCTCAGGGGCGAATCTCTGTCGTCTCGGGGTCACGGCCGCCGACGGTGTCGGCGGCATGAAGTATGGGAGCTAATAGCCTTCCCGGTCCATCCGCTTGCGCAACAGCTTGCGGTGGCGACGCACGGCCTCGGCTTTCTCCCGGGCCTTGCGCTCGGACGGTTTTTCATAGGCACGGCGCAACTTCATTTCCCTGAAGACGCCTTCACGCTGCATCTTCTTCTTGAGCGCTTTCAACGCCTGATCGACATTGTTGTCGCGTACGACTACGTTAACGATGGTCGGCACTCCTTCCATTGACATGCGCGGAACCAATAATTTCCGGCGCGCTTGCGGCACCGGCCGAAGCGCGCGGCTTATAACATAGCATAATGCGGTTGGGAAGGGCAGTGGTGGGCCGAATCCGGTGCTTTACCGCGCGCACCGGCGGACCCATATTAGCGCCATGGCTATCTTGAAAATCGCCCGAATGGGCCATCCCGTCCTGCGCCGCCGGGCGCAGGAGATCGAAAATCCCACGACCCCCGAGATCCATGGCCTGATTCGCGACATGCTGGAAACCATGGAAGACGCCGACGGCGCCGGGCTGGCGGCGCCGCAGGTGCATGTCCCGCTGCGCCTGGTGATGTTCCACGTGCCGCAGGACCGGGCGGAGGACGAAGGGCAGGAACGGCGGGTACCGCTGACGGTCCTGATTAACCCGGTCATCGAGCCGCTGACCGACAAGACGGAGCTGGGCTGGGAAGGCTGCCTGTCGGTGCCGGGCCTGGTCGGCGCGGTGCCGCGCTTCACCCGTATACGCTACCGCGGCGTCACCCCCGACGGCGGCGCGATCGATCGCACGGCGGAGGGCTTCCATGCCCGTGTCGTCCAGCACGAATGCGACCATCTCGACGGCATCCTCTATCCGCAGCGGATGACCGACCTCTCCCTGCTGATGTTCCGCGATCAGATGCGCTATCAGCCGCGGAACGAGGATATCGCCGAGGATGCCGGCGAAGAGGCAGACGAGGAGGTCGCATGACCCCATCGCTGATGGAGCTGAGGGACGCGATCATCCTGGCGGCCCTGCCGCATGTGCCGTTCGACGGCTGGACGCGCCGCGCCATGCGCCAGGGCGCGAGAGACGCGGGCTATGACGACGCAGCGGCCGACCGCGCGTTTCCCTATGGCGCGGCCGACATGATCGCCCACTACAGCGACCTCGCCGACCGGCGCATGGCGGAAGAGCTGGGGCGCCGCGATGTCGGCAAGATGAAGGTCCGGGACCGTATTGCGACGGCTATACGCGTACGATTGGAGCAGGCGGCGCCATACAAGGACGCGGTTCGGCGGGCCTTGTCCGTGATGGCCCTGCCGTCCAATGCGCCGACGGCGCTGCGTTCCCTGTACCGTACGGTGGATGCGATATGGACCGCCGTCGGAGACACGTCAACCGACTGGAATTTCTACTCGAAACGCGTGCTGTTGGCGGGCGTACTCAGCTCGACCGTACTGTGCTGGCTGGACGATACGTCCGAGGGGCATGCGGAAACATGGGGCTTCCTCGACCGCCGCATCGCCAACGTCATGCGCGCACCGAAGATCGGTGAACGCGTACGGCAGGGCTGCGCCCAGCTCGCCGGCCTGTTCTCGGGGCGGCGTTATCGCCGCGCCGGTTCCTGAGCCTCGGGCCGGCGTTTCCGTATCCTAGGAATTATCGCTGCGCGGCTTGAGGCGCGTCACGTGCCCCATCTTGCGCCCCGGCCGGATCTCCGTCTTGCCATAGAGATGCAGGCGGGCGCCCGGCTCGGCCAGCAGGTCGAGCCACTGGTTCACCTCCTCGCCGATGAGATTCTTCATCACGGCGTCGGAATGCCGGTCGGTGACGCCGAGCGGCAGGCCGCAGATCGCCCGGACGAGTTGCTGGAACTGGCTGATCGCGCAGGCGTCGATGGTCCAATGGCCCGAGTTGTGCGGGCGCGGGGCGATCTCGTTGACCAGCACCTCGCCCTTCCAGGTGACGAACATCTCGACCGCCAGCAGCCCGACCACGTTCAGCGCTTCGGCCGCGCGACGGGCGATCTCGCCGGCCCGCGCCGCGATCCCCGGCGAGATGCCGGCCGGCACGATGGTCGTGTCGAGGATGTGGTTGACGTGCCGGTTCTCGACCGGGACATAGGCCGCCATGCCGCCGTCGAGCCCGCGCGCCACGATGGTGGAGATCTCGAGCGCGTAATCGACCCAGCCCTCCAGGATGGCGTGATCGGTGTTGGTCTCACGCAGCGCCTGGGCCAGATCGGTATCGCGGCCGATGGCGACCTGGCCCTTGCCGTCATAGCCGAATTTCGCGGTCTTCAGCACGGACGGCCGCCCGATCCGGGCGACCGCGGCTTCCAGTGAGGCGAGGTCGGTGACATGCGCGTAGGGCGCGGTCGGGATGCCGATGCCGTTCAGGAAATTCTTTTCCAGCAGCCGGTCCTGCGCGGTCGCCAGCACGTTCGGGCCGGGCCGCACGGGGACCCGCTCGGCGAGATAGCGGACGGACTCCTCGGGGATGTTCTCGAATTCGAGGGTCACGACGTCGACCGCGGCGGCGAAGCGGTCGAGCGCCTTGGTGTCGCGGTAATCCGCCAGTGTCGACGCGGCGCAGACCTGGGCGGCGGGGCTGTCCGGCTTATCGGCGAAGGTATGGCAGCGATAGCCGAGGCGGGCGGCCGCCAGCGCGATCATGCGGCCGAGCTGGCCGTCGCCCAGGATGCCGATGGTCGAGCCGGGATCGATGCGGCGCGGCGCGGCGTCACCCATCGCTGGGCTGGTCGGCGACGGAAGCCGTCTGCTTGGCCCGCCAGTCGTCGAGCATCTGCGCGATGTCGGGCCGCGACAGCGCGATCACGGCGGCTGCCAAAAGCGCCGCGTTCACCGCGCCGGCCTTGCCGATGGCGAGCGTACCGACCGGGATGCCGGCCGGCATCTGGACGATCGACATGAGGCTGTCGAGGCCTTTCAGGGCCTGGCTTTCCACGGGTACGCCGAACACCGGCAGCGGCGTCATCGCCGCGGTCATACCGGGCAGGTGAGCGGCGCCGCCCGCGCCGGCAATGATCACCTGAAGGCCGCGGCCGCGCGCCGATTCCGCGTATTGGGTGAGGCGTTTCGGCGTGCGGTGGGCCGAGACGATCTTCGCTTCGTAGGGCACGCCCAGCGCCGCCAGCGTGTCCGCGGCGTGCTGCATGGTCGACCAGTCGGACTGGCTGCCCATGATGATCCCGACCAGGGGTGCGTCCGTCATCGCCCGCAGCATCCTTGTTGCCGGCCCCTATGGCCGGAGCGGCGCATTATAGGTGGGGTTCCGAGCCTTGCAAGCGCCGTCCTGGGTGGCTGTTTCGCCTGCTCTTCTTTCAATTCTGCGAGGCCGATACATAGGCCGAGAGCCCGCGCGTGTTCTCGTCGATCGCGAGCTTGTGGTGGACCGGCGGGAAGGCCCGCTGCCGGCAGTCCATGCGCTCGCAGGACCGGCACTGCACGCCCGCCGCGATCGCCCGCTCGGGGCTCTCGAGGTCGATGCCGTCGGAATAGACGAACTCGCGCGCGTAGGACAGCTCGCAGCCCAGGCCGATCGACAGCACCCGCTGCGGCGAGCCGTATCCGCCGCCGCGCTTCTGGATGGTGCGCGCGATGCAGAAATAGGCGTTGCCGTCGGGCATGCGCGAGACCTGGCCGTTGATCACGCCGGGCGACAGGAAGGCGGAATAGACGTTCCAGCGCGGACACGCGCTGCCGTGGCGCGGGATGCGCAGGCCCGACGCGGAGAAGCGCTTGGAAATGTTGCCGGCGATGTCGACCCGCAGCATGTGCAGCGGCACGCCCTTGGCGCCCGGGCGCTGCAGCGTGGTCAGCCGGTGGCAGACCTGCTCGAAGCTGGCGTCGAAATGGTGCTGCAGCAGCTCGATGTCGTAGCGCACACCCTTCGCCATGCCGTGGAAGGCGCCATAGGGCATCATCAGGGCGGCGGCGAAGTAGTTCGCCAGCGCGATGCGGCCGAGCGAGCGCACGTCCGGGGTTCTCAGCCCGCCTTCCAGCAGCAGGGTGTCGAATACCGGGCTTGCGGCGAGCAGGCCGATCTGATGGCTGAGCTGAAAAAGGCGGCTGCTGCGCGGCAGCAACTCGGATATCTCCAGGCGCCGGCTGCCGGGCTCGTAGCGCCGCATCGCCTCCAGGCCGGGTCCGGGCGGCAGGACGGCGACTCGGATGCCAAAGGCCTGCTCGAGATAGGCGGTCAGCCCCAGGATCGGGTCGTTGCGCTCGAGCCCGGCCTCGCCGCGGATGCGCTCCGCCTCTTCCTCGATGTCGCGCGAAGTAGTTGCCGCTTTCCTGGATGAAGTCCGAGATCTGGTCGGCCGGCAGCCGCAATTCGTATTCGAGCAGGATCTCCGCCTCCTCCGACACCTGCGTCGCCAGGCTGCGCATGTCGCTCCGCGAGTTGCGGTAGGCGTCGTAGAGCTTGAGCATCGCGCGGGCCGCCGTCGGGGCCGCGCTCACCAGCTCGCGCACCTCGGTGTTGGTCAGGTCCGTCTCCTCGAACAGCGCGTCGTCGAAGGCTTCCATGAGGTCGGCCAGCAGCTGGCCCTCGTCGTCCTCGGCGAGGTCGCTGATGTTCAGCCCGAACAGCTCCGCGAGCTTGAGCAGCAGGCCGACCGTGACATTTCGGTGGTTATGCTCGATGAGGTTCAGATAGCTCGCCGAGATACCGAGCTGGTCGGCGAGCTGGGCCTGGCTCATGCGGTTCTCCCGCCGGAGCCGGCGCACCTTGGGCCCGAGCTGTATCTTGTGCTTGTTGGCGCTTCCGGAAATCCCCGTCATCGTCTCGATCCCGTCTCTTTAGATATTTACAAAATTTACTAATTTACGTCTGTCAATTTTCAAAGATTGACCATTCAGTATATTGAATACAATGAATTTATTGCGGTCAATAGAAATTAGTAATTATTTTACAGACACGAATTTCAACAAATTCACAAGGCAAAAAGCGAGGATGCGATGAACGAGATCATACAGCGTTTCGACGCCGGCAAGGCCGAGGGCCTGACCGAAAGCCGCGGCGGTTGGCCGGAGGCCGCGCCGGGCCGCTGGCAGAACGTCCGGCGGGATTATTCTCCGGGCGATGTCGAGCGCCTGCGCGGCACCATCCGCCCGCGGCACACGATCGCGGAGCTGGGCGCCATCAAGCTCTGGCGGCTGCTGCAGGAGGAGGACTTCGTGCCGACCTTCGGCGCCTTTACCGGCAACCAGGCCGTCCAGCATGCCAAGGCCGGCCTCAAGGCGATCTATCTCTCCGGATGGCAGGTGGCGGCGGACGCCAATACCGCCGGCCAGATGTATCCGGACCAGAGCCTCTATCCGGTCGACAGCGTGCCGGCCATCGTCCGGCGGCTTAACCAGGGCCTGCTGCGCGCCGACCAGATCGAGCATCTGGAGCGGCTGGGCAACGGCGGCGGCCCGCGCACCGACTACCTGCTGCCGATCGTCGCCGACGCCGAGGCGGGGTTCGGCGGCCCGCTCAACGCCTTCGAGCTGACCAAGGCGATGATCGAAGCGGGGGTGAGCGGCATCCATTTCGAGGACCAGCTCTCCTCGGAGAAGAAATGCGGCCATCTCGGCGGCAAGGTGCTGGTGCCGACCCGTACCTTCCTCAGGACGCTGAACGCCGCCCGGCTAGCCGCCGACGTCATGGGCGTGCCGACCGTGGTGATGGCGCGCACCGACGCCGATGCGGCCCGTCTCCTGACAAGCGATATCGACGAGCGCGACCGGCCGTTCCTGACCGGCGAGCGGACGCCGGAAGGTTTCTTCGGCATTACCGGCGGTATCGAGATGGCGATCGCGCGCGGTCTTGCCTACGCGCCCTATGCCGACCTCTTGTGGTGCGAAACCTCGACACCGGATCTCGGCGATGCGCGCAAATATGCCGAGGCGATCCGGCGCGAATACCCCGACCAGATGCTGGCCTATAACTGCTCGCCCTCATTCAACTGGGCGAAGCATCTCGACAAGGACGGGCATGGAACGGTTCCAGCGCGAGATCGCGGCGATGGGCTATAAATTCCAGTTCATCACCTTGGCCGGCTTCCACAGCCTGAACTACGCGACCTTCCGGCTGGCGCGCGACTACCGGGAGCGCGGCATGGCCGCCTATTCGGAGCTGCAGCAGGCGGAATTCGCGGCGGAGGTGGAGGGCTACACGGCAACCCGCCACCAGCGCGAGGTCGGCACGGGCTACTTCGACGCCGTGGCGACCACCGTATCCGGTGGGGCTTCGTCGACCACGGCAATGGCCGGGTCGACGGAAACGGCCCAATTCTAGGGAAGCTAAGGAAACGTCATTGCGGAAACGGGGCCGGCTGCTGGACAGACCAGCGGCCGGCTTCGCGCTTTATGGCCCGCCTCCAGGCACGCAAAGCGTAACCGGCGCCTTTCCAGCGGCGCGCGCGGCATGCCCCCGCCGACGTCCCTCAGGCTATGATATCGGGCAACAGCTGGTCCTGCAGGCGGCTGATCTCATCCTTGAGCGCGAGCTTTCGCTTCTTCAACCGTTAAATCTTGATCTGATCGAACGGAGGGTTCTCCAAGACCCGGGCGATTGCGTCGTCGAGGTCCCGGTGCTCCAGCTTTACTTCCTCGAGCCGCTGACGAATGGCCTCCTTGTCATCCATGAAAAATCACATGCCCCTGATTTCGCTCCCGCCGCCATTGTAGCAAAATGGCGTTGCATTGCGATGTTCTGTGCGCGGTCGGGCAAAGATGCCGGACGACCGGGAAAGGGGGGCCTTCGTGGACCAGACGAAGACGGATCGGAATCCTTACCAGCGGCGGGGATTGCGCAGGACTGAACGCCGTTATCCGGGGCGTCGTGCACAGCGCGGTGCTGGGTCTCGGCTGGGAGGTGATCGGCATCGAGCAGGGCACGCTGGGCTTGATGGACCGGCCAATCCGCGCCCGGACACTGACCGTGAAAGAGTTCGACGGAACGCTGTTGCGGCGCGGCGGGACGATTCTCGGCAGTACCAACTGGGGCGATCCCTTCGCCTTCCCGATGCCGGACGGAACGAAGATCGACCGATCGCAGTCCGTCATCGACGCCTGCCGCGAGCTGGGGCTGCATGCCCTGATCGGCGTCGGAGGCGACGGCAGCCAGGCGCTGCTTCGCCGCCTGGCGCAACAGGGCGGTCTCAATCTGGTCTGCATTCCCAAGACGATCGACAACGATGTCGGGGTGACCGAAGTCTCGGTCGGATACGACACCGCGGTGCAGGCGGCGACCTACGCGCTCGATTGCCTGCAGCCGACCGCGGCGAGCCACAGCCGGGTCATGATCCTCGAGGTAATGGGCCGGGACGCCGGGCATATCGCGCTGGTCGCGGGCATCGCCGGCGGCGCGGATGTTATCCTGATCCCCGAGATCCCTTACCGGATCGAACATGTCGCCCATCGGATCAATACGCTTCGCGAGAAGGAAGGCCGGAATTTCGCGCTCGTCGTCGTCGCCGAAGCAGTTCGCACCGTGGACGGCGAGCATGTGACGGTCGGCGGGCCCGGCGTCGCGCGCTACGGCGGCGTGGGACATTACGTCGGCGAAGTTCTCGGGCGGCATATCGATGCCGAGATCCGCGTCACCGTGCTGGGGCATATCCAGCGCGGCGGCAGCCCGAACGCCCGCGACCGGGTGATGGCCTCGGCCTTCGGCGTGCATGCGGTCGATCTGATCGCCAAGGGAAAATTCGACCGCATGGTGGCCTGGCGCAACCGCAGCGTCATCGACGTGCCCTTGGAGGACGTCATCTCCAAGCCGCATGTGGTCGACCTCGACGGCCCGATCGTGCGCACCGCGCGGGCGCTCGGTATCTGTCTCGGTGACGCCTGAGCATGGCGTCCGACAATCCTTTCTGGGATTTCTCGCTCGCCGTCTATCGCAAGCCGGGTGTTGCGGAGGCCTGCCTCCGGCTGCAGGACGGCGCGGGCGCCGACGTCAATCTGTTGCTCTATTTCTGCTGGCTGGCGACGGTGCGCGACGCGGCGCTCGCTGAGGACGACATCCGCGCGGCCGTCGATGCGACCGATGCCTGGCGGGCGCATGTCGTGCAGCCGCTGCGCGCGATCCGCCGCTGGCTGAAGGGCGGCGCCGAGGGGATGGCGCCCGAGTTCGGCGGAGTCGTTGCGCGCCGACGTGAAGCGGATCGAGCTCGCGAGCGAGCGGCTGCAGCAGGACCTGCTGTTTCGCCGGACCGGGCCGTGTGCGCAGGCTGCCGGCGGGCCGGGCGCGCGCGCGCGCGCCGAGGAGAATATCGCCTGCTATCTCAAGCTTATCGGGGGGCCGCCCGCCGCGCCGGCGGCGCAGGATTGCCGCCTCATCGTCGAGGCGGGCATTGCCGATTGACGGTATTATTTTACCACTCGCGGCATTTTGTAGAGCGATTCGGCCGGGCCTTAATGACATGTCAATGACAACGCGTTAGCATGGTTTTGCTGCGATGAGCAGCTGCTGCTCATCGAAGCGAGCTTATCTCGCCAATCGGAGGTGTAGATGTCGGATATGAGCGTTGTCAGCGAAAGCGGCAGAAATCTTCCCCTCAAACAGCGAATCCTCTCCTTGCAAGAACAGCATTCCCAACTCGATGAGGCCCTGGCGGAGCAGGAAGCAAGACCGATGCCGGACTCGTTGGCCATCGCATCGCTCAAGCGGCGGAAACTCGCGATCAAGGACGAGCTGGCCGCACTGACGGACGGATAAACACGGCGGCCCTGGGGCCGCCTTTTTCATGCCGGCCGGTTTGACGGTCGCGCATGCGATAGCGGATAGTGCGCCGGTATTGAACCGCCATACCGGCTCGAGGGTCTGCTTCGAGCTTTTCCTCGAGTGACCTCATGACTGGCGCGCTGACCGGATATCGTATTCTCGACTTCACGTCCGTGGCCTTCGGGCCGTATGCGACGCAGATCCTGGGCGACAACGGCGCCGATGTAATCAAGGTCGAGTCACCGGCCGGCGATATCACCCGCGATATCCAGCCCGCGCGCAGCCGCGGTATGGGGGCCTTCTATCTCAACACCAATCGCAACAAGCGCAGCCTCGTTCTGGACCTCAAGAAACCGGCCGGGCGGGAGGCGGCGTTGCGCCTGGCGAAGGGAGCCGATGTCCTCGTGCATTCGGTGCGCCAGGACGCGATGGCCCGGCTCGGCCTCGGTTACGAGGACTGCCGCGCCGTCAATCCGAAGCTGATCTATGTGGCGGGGCTCGGCTTCCGCCCCGGCGGGCCCTATGCCGGCAAGGCGGCCTATGACGACATCATCCAGGGCCTGTCGGGCATGGTCGCGATGCAGGCGCTGACGACGGGCGAGCCGCGTTACGTCCCGGCTTCGATCGCCGACAAGATCGCGAGCATGCATCTCGTCTACGCGATCTCGATGGCGCTGCTGCATCGGGAGCGCACGGGCGAGGGCCAGCAGGTCGACGTGCCGATGCTGGAATGCCTGGTCGGCTTCAATCTCGTGGAGCACGCCGCCGGCATGCTGTTCGATCCGCCGTTGGGCGAGCCCGGCTATTCGCGCTCGCGCGCGCCGTCCCGCAAGCCCTTCGCGACGAAGGATGGCCATGTTTGCATGCTGCCCTACACGCAAAAGCACTGGCAGAGCTTCTTCCGGCTCATGGGGCAGGAAGAGATGATCGAGGACGAGCGGGTCACGGACCCGGTAAAACGGAGTCAGTCCTTCGACGCGCTCTATCGCATCGCCGCCGCGCTCGTGGCGACCTGGGAGACGGCGGCGCTGCTCGCGGCGTTGGACAAGGCCGACATCCCGGCGGGACGCGTCAATAGTTTCGCCGACCTGTTCAGCGATCCGCAGCTGACCGCGACCGGCTTCCTCGGCTTCAAGGATCACCCGACGGAAGGGCGCATCGCCGTCACCGAAAATCCGATCGGCTTCTCGAAGTCGACGGGCGAGCTGAGGCGCTTCGCGCCGCGGATGGGCGAACACAGCGTCGAGCTGCTGCGCGAAGCCGGCTTCGGCGCGGATGAGATCGACGCCATGCTGCGCGACGGCGTGACCATGCAATCCAGCAAGGATTGATCGCGGCGGACGAGCGCAAGGCGTGAACGAAGGAGAAGCATCCATGTCCGGACCACTCGCGGGTTATCGGATCATCGACATGACCACGGTGATCATGGGACCGATGGCGACGATGATGCTGGGCGAGATGGGCGCGGACGTCATCAAGATCGAGGCACCGGTCGGCGACCAGACGCGCCACTACGCGCAGGGCAAGAATCCCGGCATGGGCGCGATCTATCTCAACCTCAACCGCAACAAGCGGAGCGTCGTGCTCGACCTCAAGAAGCCGCGAGGGCGGGACGCGCTGCTGCGGCTCCTGGCGGGCGCGGACGCGCTGGTCTACTCGATCCGGCCGAAGGCGATGCAGCGGCTTGGCCTCGGCTACGAGGACTGCCGCGCGGTGAAGTCCGACCTGGTCTATTGCGGAGCTTACGGCTTCCGGCAGGACGGGCCTTACGCGGCGCGGCCAGCCTATGACGATATTATCCAGGGCATCTCGGGGCTCGCGGACAACCTTTCCTGGACCATGGGCGAGCCCCGGCTGCTGCCCTTCATGGGCTGCGACAAGACATCCGGGCTTTATCTCGTGCAGGCGGTGATGGGCGGCTTGCTGCACCGCGCGCGCACGGGCGAGGGGCAGCAGATCGAAGTGCCGATGTTCGAGCTCAGCGTGCACTATAATCTGATGGAGCAGATCGGCGGCATGGTTTACGTCCCGCAGCTGGGTGACGCCGGATACGTCCGCTCCCGGCTGCCGAACCGCAGGCCGTTCCGCACGAAGGACGGCTATATCTGCATCCTGCCGGGCTCGACCAAGCACTGGCAGGCGTTCTTCCGCGCGGTCGGCAGACCGGAGCTGGGCGAGGAGCCGCGCATCACGAATGCCGCGATCCGCTACCGTTCGACCAACGATCTCTACGCGCTCGTGGCGGAGATCGCGGCCGGGTGGGAGACGGAGCCGCTGCGCCTGCTGCTGGAAAAAGCAGACGTACCTTGCGGGCCGGTCAACACCTACGAGGACCTGCCGAACGACCCGCACCTGAAAGCGGTCGGCTATTTCAAGGAAGCCGAGCATCCGACCGAAGGCCCCTTGCTGGTGCCGGACATTCCCGTCCGCTTCATGGGCAGCCCCGGCGGCCAGCAGCGCCTGGCGCCGCATCTCGGCGAGCATAGCGCCGAGCTGCTGCACGAAGCCGGCTACAGCGAGGACGAGATCGCCCGGCTCGCGAAGGACGGCGTCACGGTCGACGGACGGCGGTAAGCCGTATCGTCTGTTCCCCCCCACCTAAATCCTCCCCCGCAAGGGGGGAGGACTTTGAAATGGCGAAATATTTTTCCCTCCCCCCTTGCGGGGGAGGGCCAGGGTGGGGGGTGCTTACGCGCCCTTCGCCTGATCCCGCAGGACGTATTTCTGCACCTTGCCGGTCGAGGTTTTCGGCAGCGGACCGAACACGACGGATTTCGGGCATTTGAAATGGGCCATGTTCTCGCGGCAGAAGGCGATGATCTCCTGCTCGGTCGCGGTCTCGCCCGGCTTCAGGGTGACGAAGGCGCAGGGCACCTCGCCCCAGCGGTCGTCCGGCTTGGCGACGACGGCCGCTTCCAGGACCTTCGGGTTGCGGTAGAGGATGCCCTCCACCTCGATGGTCGAGATGTTCTCGCCGCCTGAGATGATGATGTCCTTGGAGCGGTCGCGCAGCGCGATATAGCCGTCCGGCTCCCACACGCCGAGATCGCCCGTGTGGAACCAGCCGCCTGCGAAGGCCTCGTCGGTCGCCTTGGGGTTCTTGAGATAGCCCTTCATCACCACGTTGCCGCGCATGAAGACCTCGCCCATGGTCTCGCCGTCGCGCGGCACCGGCGCGAGCGTCTTCGGGTCGGCGACCATGAGGTCCTCGAGCACCGGGTAAGGCACGCCCTGGCGCGACTTCTTCTGCGCCCGGTCGGCCGGCGGCAGCGCGTCCCAGTCGTCGTGCCAGTCGCACACCACGGAGGGGCCATAGCATTCCGTCAGGCCATAGACATGGGTGATGTGGAAGCCGGCTTCCTCCATCTTCTGCAGCACGGCGGGTGGCGGCGGCGCGGCGGCGGTCATCACCTCGACCGTGCGGGGCAGTGGACGTCGGTCCTCCGGCTTCGCGTTGATGATCATGTTGAGCACGACCGGCGCGCCGCTGAAATGGCTGACGCCGTCTTCCGCGATCGCCTTGAAGATGCCTGCGGGCTCGACCCGGCGCGCGCAAATGCTGGTGCCGCAGTCGGCCGCCAGCGTCCAGGGGAAGCACCAGCCGTTGCAATGGAACATCGGCAGCGTCCAGAGATAGGTCGCATGCAGCGGCATGTTCCAGGCGAGGATGTTGCCGAGCGCGAGCAGATAGGCGCCGCGGTGATGGTAGACGACGCCCTTCGGGTTGCCGGTCGTGCCCGAGGTGTAGTTGAGCGCGATCGCGTCCCACTCGCTGGCCGGCAGCGCCCAGTCGAACGCGGGATCGCCTTCGGCGAGGAAGGCTTCGTATTCGATGTCGCCGAGCCGCTCGCCGCCCTCGGCCAGCGGATCGTCGATATCGATCACCAGCGGCTTGCGCTTGCATTTCGCGAGCGCGGCCTTGATCGTCGGCGAAAATTCGCGGTCGGTGATCAGCGCTTTCGCTTCGCCGTGGTCGAGGGTGAAGGCGATGGTGTCGGCGTCGAGGCGGATGTTCAGCGTGTTGAGCACCGCACCCGCCATGGGCACGCCGAAATGCGCGTCATAGATCGCCGGCACGTTCGGCGCCATGACCGCGACCGTGTCGTTCTTGCCGATGCCCCGCTTGCGGAGCGCGCTCGCCAGCCGGCGTGCGCGGGCATAGGCCTCGGCCCAGGTGATCTTCCGGTCGCCGTGGACGATCGCGGCGCGGTTGGGATAGACGGCCGCGGCCCGGCGGATGAAGACGAGCGGGCTCAGCGCGGCGTAATTCGCCGTCGTCTTGTCGAGATCGATATCATAGGCGGTCGCGGTCATCGGCATGATCCCGGCAGTGCTGCGGCAAGGCCCCCTGGCCCCTTCCACCGCGATTATTGACCACCGGACTGCCGCTTTGCAAAGGGCGCGCGCATCCTATAATCCTAGCCGGAAGCGCCTGCGGCGGGAACGGCGGCCTCGCGGCCGGGCGGGCGCGGGTGAGGAATTGCTGAACAAGGATGCCGGGCATGAGCAGTCGTTTCGACGCGGTATATGACCGTTCGATCAAGGATCCGCAAGGGTTCTGGGCCGAGGCGGCGGAGGATGTCCACTGGTACAAGCGGTGGGACAAGGTCCTGGACGACAGCAAGCCGCCCTTCTATCGCTGGTTCGTCGGGGGAGAGACCAACACCTGCTACAACGCGGTCGACCGCCATGTCGAAGCAGGCCGCGGCGACCAGTACGCGTTCATCTACGACAGCCCGATCACCGGCGGCACCCAGCGCAAGATCACCTACGCCGAGCTGCAGGACGAGGTCGCGCGTTTCGCCGGCGTGCTCAAGAGCATCGGCATCGGCTACGGCGACCGCGTCATCATCTACATGCCGATGGTGCCGGAGGCGGCCATCGCAATGCTCGGCTGCGCGCGCATCGGCGCGGTCCATTCCGTCGTGTTCGGCGGCTTCGCGCCGCACGAGCTGGCCACCCGGATCGACGACTGCACGCCGAAGGCGATCGTGACGGCGACCTGCGGCATCGAGCCCGGGCGCGTCGTGCAATACATGCCGATGGTGGACGGCGCGATCGAGATCGCCAAGCACAAGGTCGGCAAGGTCGTGCTGCTGCAGCGCAAGCAGCACCCGGTGACGCCGAAGGCAGGCCGCGATATCGACTGGCAGGAAGCCATGGCGGCGGCGGCGCCGGCGGATTGCGTGCCGGTGAAGGCGACCGATCCGGTCTACATCCTCTACACCTCGGGCACGACGGGCCAGCCCAAGGGCGTCGTCCGCGACACCGGCGGGCACATCGTCGCGCTCAAATGGTCGATGCAATACGTCTACGGCGTCGCGCCCGGCGAGGTCTATTGGGCCGCGTCAGACGTCGGCTGGGTCGTCGGCCATTCCTACATCGTCTATGCGCCGCTGTTCCATGGCTGCACCTCGATCATGTTCGAAGGCAAGCCGGTCGGCACGCCGGACGCGGGCGTGTTCTGGCGGGTGATCTCCGAGCACAAGGTGAGCACGATGTTCACCGCGCCGACCGCCTTTCGCGCGATCAAGCGCGAGGACCCGAACGGCAAGCTGCTGAAACAGTACGACCTGAGCAACTTCCGCACGCTCTTCCTGGCGGGCGAGCGCACCGACCCGGACACGCTGCACTGGGCGGAGGACATGCTGAAAGTGCCGGTGATCGATCACTGGTGGCAGACCGAGACCGGCTGGGCGATGGGCGCCAACTGCATCGGCATCGAGATGTTGCCGGTGAAGGCGGGCTCGCCGACGCGCCCCGTTCCCGGCTATGACATCCAGATCCTGGACGGCAGCGGCAAGCGTCTGGCGCCCGGCAAGATGGGCGCGATCTGCGTCAAGCTGCCGTTGCCGCCGTCGGGCTTTCCGACCCTGTGGAATGCCGACAAGCGCTATGTCAGCTCCTACATGGCGCATTTCCCCGGCTATTACGAGACCGGCGACGCGGGCTACCTGGACGAGGACGGCTACATCTACGTCATGGCGCGGACCGACGACGTGATCAACGTCGCGGGGCACCGGCTCTCGACCGGCGCCATCGAGGAAGTGCTGGCGTCCCATCCGGACGTCGCCGAATGCGCGGTCATCGGCGTGGCCGATCAGCTGAAGGGCCAGCTTCCGCTCGGCTTCCTCGTGCTCAAGGCCGGGGTGAACCGGCCGCATGAGGAGATCGTGTCCGAGGCGGTGAAGCTGGTGCGCCAGGAAATCGGCCCGGTCGCCGCCTTCAAGACGGCCACGGTCGTCGACCGGTTGCCGAAGACGCGGTCGGGCAAGATCCTCAGGGGCACGATGCAGAAGATCGCGGACGCCGAAACCTACAAGGCGCCGGCTACGATCGATGACCCGGTCATCCTCGACGAGATTTCAGACGCGCTGAAAGCCGTCGGCTACGCGCGGCAGTAACGGCAGAGGATTGCCGGGCGGCTATTCGCCCGGCGTCAGGGCCGGAGCGTCGGCACCGGCCGCCGCCGGCTTACCCTTGCGGGCTTTGCGCTGTGCCTTCTCGAGCGCCGACCGCAGGTCGTCATGCTTGCAAAGACCCAACTCGACCGGGCTGCGCGGCTTCAAATTGGGCGAATTCCAGTGCGACCGGTCGCGTACCGCGTTGATCGTCGGCTTCGTCGTGCCGATCAGCCGGCCGATCTGTGCATCGGACAGCTCCGGGTAATGCCGTAGCATCCATGCGATGGCGTCCGGCTTATCCTGGCGCTTCGACAGCGGGGTGTAGCGCGGTCCCTTGCCCCGCGAGCTCGGCTGGGGGATATCGCTCCGGACCATGGCGAGCTTGGCGCTCGGGTCCGCCTCGCAGCGGGCGATCTCATCCTTGGTGAGCTGGCCGTTCGCGATGGGGTCGAGACCCTGCATCCCGACGGCGACCTCTTCGTCGGCGATCGCCTGGATCTCAAGAATATGCAAACCGCAGAAATCGGCGATTTGCTTGAAAGTGAGCGCCGTATTCTCGACCAGCCACACGGCGGTCGCTTTCGGCATCAACGGTTGAGTCATTCAATCCCCCAAATAGGGCAACGGCGCTGCAGCCAGGAGCATGAGCACCGCCATTTCGTGAGTGTAACGCCAGCACCCTTAATATGCGGTTGCGGTTGGGCCGCGGCAAGGGCGGATTCGGGTACCATACCTAGGATTCCTTAACAAGAAGCATGATCTTCCCGATATGCGCGCTGGATTCCATGAGCCGGTGCGCTTCGGCCACGTTTTCAAGGGGAAATATTTTGTATATCAATGGCTTAACTTTTCCCGCCTCGATCAGTGGCCAGACTTGGGCGCGCAACTCCTGCGCGATCTTCGCCTTCGATTCATCTGACTGGGCGCGTAACGTGGAGGCGGTGAGGGTCTGCCTCTTAATCATGAAAAGACCGAGGTTGAGCTCCACCTTGGCGCCCTTTAGAAAGGCGATATTCACCAGCCGGCCGTCCCAGGCCAGCACGCTGAGATTCTTCTGCACATAGTCGCCGCCGACCATGTCGAGGATCAGGTCGACGCCTTTCTTGCCGGCGAATTCCTTGACGGCTTCGACCCAGTCCTTTTCCCGGTAGTTGATCGCCAAGTCGGCGCCGAGATCCGTGCAGGCCCTGCATTTCTCCGCGCTGCCGGCCGTCGTGATGACGCGCGCGCCGAACTGCTTGGCAAGCTGGATCGCCATCGTGCCGATGCCGCTGGACCCGCCATGGACCAGGAAGGTCTCCCCTGCCGTGAGGCGGCCGCGCTGGAAGACATTGTGCCAGACGGTGAAGCAGGTCTCCGGCAACGCCGCCGCGGCCACCATGTCGAAGCCCGCCGGGATCGGCAGGCAATGGGCGGCCGGCGTTACGCAGTATTCGGCATAGCCGCCGCCCGGCGTGAGCGCGCAGACCGCGTCGCCGGGGGCCCAGGCCGTGACGCCGTCGCCGACCGCGGCGATCGTGCCCGACACTTCGAGGCCCAGCAGGTCGGTTGCGCCCGGCGGCGGCGGGTAGTGACCGGCGCGCTGAACGATGTCCGGACGGTTGACCCCGGCGGCGGCGACCTGGATCAAGACCTCGCCCGGCGCGGGTTGCGGCACCGGCCGGGTTCCCGAGCCTCATCGCGTCGGGCCCGCCGGCCTCTGGAACCTCGATCACGGTCATTTTCTGCGGCACGGTCATGGCGCGAATCCCCGGATTGTCGTATTGTTTGAATGGATTTGCAGGTCTAGCGAGTTGCCCGCGGACTTGCAAGCGGCGACGAACGACGGGATGGTCATGGACGAGCAGGACCTGGAGCCGCTGACCAAGCGTCAGAAACCCAAGGATCTCGATGTGATGTCGGTCGAGGCGCTCAAGGAGTATATTGCCGGGCTCGAGGCCGAGATCGAGCGCGCCCGCGGCGCCATCGCTGCCAAGCAGAGCCACAAGGCGGCTGCCGAATCCTTCTTCAAGAAATAGCCGAAACCGCGTCCTTGAGCCCATATGCCGGCAGTGGTGTCGGCAATAGTGCTTTTACATCAATTAGTTGATGGATTGCCGCGGCGCCGCCGCGTTAACGGTTTGTTAGGGGTTTCCGGCGATAAAAGGGGCGCACACTTGTGCCACTTTAGTGCCTCATGTGGATCTCTCGGATCCACTGTACTTGATACCTCCCTGTCTCTCGCCGAGCCCATGTGGCTCGGCTTTTTTTTGCCCGCGCCGTTGAGGCCGCGTCCGCCGCTGGCTAAGGTCTGGCTGTCCGGGCCGCTCGTTCAGCCCGGATTTCTTGCGGGGGCGGAGAATGGCGGAATTCGGAACAGATCAGGCGCGCGGATTTTCGAGCCTTCCGCAAGATCCCGACGCGCTGGCTCGACAACGACGTGTACGGGCACGTGAACAACGTCGTTTACTATTCCTATTTCGACACGGCGGTGACGGGCCATCTGGTCGACTCCGGCGTGCTCGACTACCACAGCGCCCCCGTGTTCGGCATCGTCGTCGAGACGAAATGCAGCTTTCTCAAGGAACTGGCCTTTCCCGACATCGTCGAGGCGGGGCTTCGGATCGCCAAGCTCGGCAATTCCAGCGTGCGTTATGAGATCGCGCTGTTTCGCGAGGGCGAGCCGGAGCCCGCGGCCTTCGGCTATTTCATCCATGTCTATGTCGACCGGGAGAACCGCCGGCCGGTCCGCATCCCCGACCCCGTCCGCGCGGTCATGGCGCCGCTGGTCGTCTAGCGCCGAAAAGAAAACGCGCCCCGGGGTCGCCGGGGCGCGTCGCGTAGAAGGCCTGCCGTCCCTTAAGGAAATAAGCTCTTGGGGACTTAGGCGGCGTTGCTCTGGATACGATGAGACTTGCCGTTGGCGGCATTGATCTCGATGGTGCGCGGCTTCATCGCCTCGGGCACCTCGCGGGCCAGATCAACGTGCAGAAGCCCGTTTTCGAGGCTCGCGGCGACCACCTTCACGTGGTCGGCCAGGCTGAACTGACGCTCGAAGGCGCGCTCGGCGATCCCGCGGTGTAGGAACGTCCGCTGCTCGGTATCCTCCACCTTCTCGATCCGGCCGGTAATCACAAGCTTGTTCTCCTGGGTGCGGATCTCGAGATCCTTCTCACCGAAGCCTGCGACCGCCATCGTAATGCGATAGGCGTCTTCACCGGTCTTCTCGATGTTGTAAGGCGGGTAGGCCGGCGCGGCTTCCGACGAAAGGCCGTCGAGCATGCGGGCCATGTGGTCGAAACCGACCGAGCTGCGGAAAAGCGGAGACAAATCATAGGTACGCATAACCATATCCTCCTAGATCAAGCGACATGGACAATCGGAGCCACCGGAATGGTCGAACTCCTTAACCATATTTCCGCCGGACCTCACATGAGCACCCGGCATCGGCCCATATGTGGTAAAGGCGCGCCGTGATTCAAGACCTCGCCCGAGGGGCCTTCGAGCGGGGTAATCCGGGTTCTAATTCCAAAGGGATACCCCCTTTTCGCCGAAATCCTGTCCGAAGATATTAATCAACAATTTTAGACGCTTATCTGTTTCGCCGTCACAGAGGCGGTCTATAGTCTCGGGATAAGGGCGCTGGACGGTATGACCGGAACCGGCGCCCGCAAACAGACGGGAACCGTGTCTATGTCGGAGTCAGCTTTCTTTCTCGAAAGCACCTATGGGGAGGCGTATGACCTTCTCATCGAAACGCGCGAATATATCGAGAAGCGGATTCCCGAGGTCCGCCGCCATGCGAGCCAGGCCTACAAGATGGTCATCAGCGTCGAGACCATGCGCCTGACCACGCGGCTCACCCAGGTCATGGCCTGGCTGCTGACCCAGAAGGCGGTCTTCCTCGAGGAGCTGACGCCGGCAGCAGGCGGCGAAGCACGCCTATCGCCTGGGCGGTCAGAAGATCTGCCTCGACCGCGGCCGGGTGGATTACGAGATCCTGCCGATCCAGCTCCGCAAGCTGCTGGAGCGGAGCCACAGCCTCTATGTCCGCATCCACCGGCTGGACCAGCAGCTCGCCGCCGCCGACTAACGCCAAGCCATATCTTCAGCTTGAAACGACGAAAGGCGCCCTCATGGGCGCCTTTGCGGTTTTGCCGGCAGAGCCGGACGGGCCGGCCCGGTTATCACCGGGCGTCAGGATTTCAGGCCGATGCCCCCGAAGCGCTTGTTGAACTTCGCGACCTGGCCGCCGCTGTCCACCAGCCGCTGGATGCCGGTCCAGGCGGGATGCGACTTCGGGTCGATTTCCAGTTTCAGCACGGCGCCCGCTTCGCCCCAGGTCGACTTCGTCTTATAGGACGACCCGTCGGTCAGCTCGACCGTGATCTCATGGTAATCGGGATGGGTGTCTTTTTTCATCCTGCAAGCTCCGGTAAATCGAGCGGCTGTATAACCGACCCCCGCGCCGTTGGCAAGGCTCCGGGGAAGGCGGGTATCCTGTCATGGCGCCTTACGGCTGGCCACCTCGGGGATGACCTCGGCGGCGAGCCGGCGGGTCTGGTCGATGAAGTCCTCGTCGTCCGCGCCGATCGGCCGCAGGATGAACTTCGAGATCCCGGCCTCGATATACTGCTCGATCCGCCGGATGATGTCGGCGGCGTCGCCGACGGCCAGATGGTCGCGCGGGTCGCGCCCACCGGAACGCTCGCGGTAGGAGTCCGCCACCGGTCTGGTCGCATCGTCGTCCCAGGAGCCGAAGCGGTAGTGGAAGCCCGCGCCGTAGTGGTCGGCCGGGATCGTCCGCCCGTGATCGGCCGCGGCCTGCTTGATGGCGGCGATCACGGGCTTCAGCTCGCCCGGCGTCTCGCTGCCCGCTTGCCAGCCGGTGCCGAGGCGCCCGGTGCGCCGGATCGCGGCTTTGCTGGAGCCGCCGATCCACAGCGGCAGCGGCTGCTGCTTCGGGCGCGGCGAGATCGAGGCCTCGGTGATGTGATAGTGCGCGCCGTGGAAGGTCACGCTCTTCTCGCTCCACAGGCGGGCGATGATCTCCATGCCTTCCTCGGCCTTGGCGCCGGCGCCCTTGAATTCCTGGCCAGTCACCCGCCAATAGGGATTGGCCTTGCTGCCGACGCCGAAGGCGGGCAGCAGCCGGCCGTTGCTGAGCACGTCGATGGTCGCGCATTCCTTGGCCAGCACGATGGGATCGCGCTGCGCGACCGAGGCGACGTTCATGCCGAATTTGAGCCGCCTGGTCCGGCCTGCGAGCGCGGCCATCACGCTCATGCAGTCGAGGAAGGGCTGGGTCGAGAGCACCCGGTCGGTCTGCCAGAGGGAATCGATGCCCTCGGCCTCGCACAGGTCGACCCAGCGCCAGAACGCATCGATGCTGGTGAACGGAAAATGCGCCAGTCCCAAGCCCACGCCAATTGCCATCGAACCCTCTCCTTCAGAGCGGCGGTCGGCGTGGCCAGGGCGTTGCTGTCAGAGCCGCTTGGTGACGCCGCCGCGACTGCCGGAGTTTAGCCTGTCCGCATAGGCGGGCGCGAGGGGGCGTCCGTTCGGAATGTTCAGCCACAGCCGCAGCAGAAAGCGGCGCTTCTCCGGCTCGCTGTAGTCCTCGTAGCCGGTGCGCGAGTGCATCGTCATGTGGTTGTTGAGCAACTGGATGTCGCCCGGCTGGAAATCCATGTGCAGCAGGAAGTCTTCCCGGACCGAGAGCGCCCGGACACAGTCGATGGCGTCCTGCTGCAGCTTGGTGAGCGGGATGCCGCTCTTCTCCGCGCCGAGCTCGATCTGGCGCTTGTTGAAGCGGCAGCTCAGCAGCCCCTCGAAATAGCTGAACACGGGGATCCGGCTGTTGCTGATCTCCCGGGCGGTCTTGCCCTTGCCGATCAGGTCGAAATGGAAGCCGTCGGTCAGCGGCGCGATGAATTCCGGATGGGTGGCGAGGATCTCGTTGTAGATCGCCATGGAATTGCAGACCCGGCTGTAACCGCCGACCTTGGCCGGCCGGACGCACATGAGGCCGACCACGTCCGAGCTGTCGGAATGCGGCTCGAGATGGGCGTTGGTGCGGTGGCCGCGGACGCCGACCTCGTAGTAGCCGCCGTCGGCGTATTTGCCGCTTTCCATGTCGGTGACGGTGCCGAGCAGATCGCCCTGCGAATTCTGCGAGATGATCTGGCCGAGATGCGTCCCGAGCCCCCAGTACAGCACCTTGAGCGTGTCGAGGTCGTAGTCTGCGACGTTGAGGCCGCGCAGCAGGACGAAGCCGCGGCCATACTCGATCTCGTGCAGTAGCTTGGTCAGCGCGGCCCCGAGCGTCGGCAGCGGGAAGTCCGCCTTGGTGAACTCGAGCGGCCCGATGCCACGCGCCTTCAACGCGCGGCTGGCGCGGTTGAGCTCGGCCAGATGAACCGGAGTCAGCTGGAAAATCCACGACGTATCGTGGAGGAAGTCGGCGGCCTTCCAGACGGAGGGGCCGGTCACCGGGGTGCGCAGGATCTCGTGCATTCCAAGTCTCTCGCCAAGTCTCTCGAAAATTGCTGATTTGTCCGTACCAATTCGGCGGCAAAATACAATGCCCCGGCGCCGTATGCAAAACCTCCGGGTGGGAGGCAGACATGCCCAAGGCGCAGGCCCTGGTACGCGGGGGCGAAATGGTGCGGGACGGCCGGTCCTGTTACGCTTTCGGGACGCCGGCCATCATCAGGGAGAAAACGCCATGCCCAAGACCCCCGACTATTTCAAAGGCAAGACCATGGTCATCACCGGGGGCGCCAGCGGCATCGGCCGTGCCACGGCGCTGGTGTTCGGCCGCGAAGGGGCCAACGTGCTCTGCGCCGATATCAACGAGCAGGCGGCCCAGCAGGCGGCGCGCGCGGTCACCGAAGCGGGCGGCCGCGGCGAGGCGGCCTTCGTCGACGTGACCAAGCGCGAGAGCGTGCGCGCCATGGTCGACGCGGCGCTCGGCCGTTTCGGCAAGATCGACTTCCTGTTCAACTCCGCCGGGTCGGCGATCCGCCGCGCGAAATTTCTCGAGATCGACGACGAGCTCTGGGACAAGACCTACGACCTGAACGTCAAGGGGACCTTCTACGGCATGCAGGAGGTCATTCCGCACATGCTGAAGAACGGCATGGGCGTGATCGTCAACGTCGCCAGCACCGCTGCGCGCACCGGCGGTCCCGCGCAATCGCCGCACTACGCGTCGTCGAAAGGCGCGGTGAACACGCTGACGCTGGGCGCGGCGCGCGAGTTCGCGGGCCAGGGCATCCGCATCATCTCGGTGTCGCCGACCATCGTCGATACGCCCTTCCAGGACATCAACGCGCCCGGCGCCTTCGAGCGCTGCGGTCTCGACCATCCCCCTGAAGCGCGCCGGCCGCGCCGACGAGATCGGCGAGCTCGTGCTCTTTCTCTGCTCGGACGCGTGTGAAATGATGGTGGCGGAAACGGTGTACGTGACCGGCGGGCGGCAGTGACTCAAGGCTGCCGGCGGCCGGACGGACACGCCAGCAAGGGAGCTTCGCCCACGCCATGAAATTCGGATTCACGGTACCCACGCGCGGCCGCCTCGCGACCCCGGACTCGATCACCCGCATCGTTCGTGAGGGCGAGGCGCTCGGCTTCGACTTCGCCAGCGTCAACGACCACATCGTCGTGCCGCGGACGATCGATTCCACCTATCCCTACAGCGAGTCCGGCGAATGGCAGGGCCGCAGCGGCGGCGAGGCGCTGGAGCTGCTGACCATGCTGGCCTTCATGGCCGGCATCTCGGAGAAAGCTGCGGCTGCTGACGGCGGTGATGGTCGTGCCCTACCGCAACCCGGTGCTGACGGCGCGCATCATCGCGACGGCGGACGTCCTGTCGAAGGGCCGGATCACGATCGGCTGCGGCGCGGGCTGGCTGCGCGAGGAGTTCGAGGCGCTGGGCACCCCGCCCTTCGACGAGCGGGGCCGCGTCGCAGACGAGTATTTGCGCGTCTTCAAGAAGATCTGGACGGACCCGACACCGGAATTCGCGGGCGACTATTCCCGCTTCAAGGATATCTCGGTGCTGCCGCTGCCGGTCCAGAAGCCGCATCCGCCGCTCTGGATCGGCGGCGAAAGCGGGCCTGCGCTGCGCCGGGCGGCGCGTCTGGGCGACGGCTGGTTCCCGATCGGCAACAACCCGAAATTCCCGCTCGACACCTACGCGCGCTACAAGGCCGCCGTCGACAAGCTGCACGCCTTGGCGGATGCCGAAGGCCGCGACCCGGGCGAGCTGGACCTCGCCTACAGCCTCAACTGGACCTTCGGCTCGACGCCGCCGCTCACGAGCGAGACCAAGCCCGCGCTAACCGGCACGCCGCAGGAGATTGCCGCGGATATCGAGCGCTTCGAGCAGCTCGGCCTCGCGCACCTGCTGCTCAATTTCCAGGGCGGGTCGTTGAACGAGACGCTGGACCGCATGGCCGGCTTCGCCCGCGACGTCATCCCGCTGACGCGCTAGCGGCCGGACCGCGGGCATGGCGGCCCGTTCAGTAGCCGCGCCAGCGCCAGCGTTGCAGCATCGGGATCAGCCGTTGATGGGTCGTCAGCGCGGCGCCCTTGCCGTCGCTCCTGCCATAGGACGCGACATAGGTGGGCTGCGGCACGGGCTCCGGCAGCAGGTTGCGGGTCCGCCGTGTGGCGATCAAGCAGGCGGCGGACAGCATCCCAAAGGCCGCTGCCGGGATCACGACCAGCGCGACCCCCGAGGAGATCCCGACCGCGAGGTTCAGCATCGTGAGCACCAGCAGGAAGGGCACCACCTGCATGAAGAAGGCGAACAGCAGGATGAAGACCCACAGGCTCACCTGCAGGAACGTGGAAGCCCTTGTAATCCGGCCTTTTCCCGTAGCTCTCTTCATAGCCATGGCAAGCTCCGCCCGCGTCGCGCGATTATAGCGGCGAAACCCGTGATCGTCATCAACCCATGGGCGCAGCCGGAGGGCGCAGCGCGCCTTGTCGCATGGCCGCGCCGCGCATGGCGCTCGCCGCGGCGCCCTGCTATTACCATGCGTCCTGCCTTTCGGAGGCCGTGTTGCGCCACAAGACCTATATCGACGCATCCATCGCGGAGAAAAGGGAAGCCACGCGGGACATTCGCATCCTGCGCAGCATAGCGGGCTACCTGCGGCCCTATATCGGGCATGTCTTTGCCGCGATGGTGGCGCTCGTCGTCGCCGCGGTCACGGTGCTGTCGCTGGGCCAGGGGCTGCGCTTTCTGATCGACAGCGGGCTGACCAGCGGCAACGCGCATCTGCTCAATACCGCGCTGCTCGTTCTCCTGGGCGCGACGGTGCTGCTGGCGGTCGCCTCCTATGCCCGCTTCTCGCTCGTCTCCTGGATCGGCGAGCGCGTCGTCGCGGACCTTCGGCGCGACGTGTTCAGCCATGTCGTGCGGCTCAGCCCCGCCTTTTTCGAGGTCAACCAGACCGGCGAGGTGCTGTCGCGACTGACCACCGACACGACCCTGCTGCAGGTCGTCATCGGATCGGCCGTGTCGGTCGGTCTGCGCAATATCCTGTTGATGGCGGGTGGGACGGTGATGCTGCTGGTCAGCAGCGCCAAGCTGACCGGCCTCGTCCTGCTGTTCGTGCCGCTCGTGATCGCGCCGATCATCATCATCGGGCGCATGGTGCGGCGGCTGAGCAGCCGGGCGCAGGAGCGGGTGGCCGATGTCAGCGCCTTCGCCAACGAGGCGCTCGGCGCCGTCCGCGTCATGCAGGCTTTCAATCACGAGGAGGTCGATCGCCAGCGCTTCGCCGACCGGGTCGAGCAGGCCTTCGTCCTGTCGGTGCAGCGCATCCGGGCGCGCGCCACGTTGACCGCTTCGGTGATCCTGCTCGTCTTCTCCGCCGTCGGCGTGATCCTGTGGATGGGCGGCAAGGCTGTCATCGCGGGAACGATGTCGGGCGGCGAGCTGTCGGCTTTCATCTTCTACGCCATCGTCGTCGCGGGATCGGTCGGCGCGGTGTCGGAGGTCGTCGGCGACTTGCAGCGCGCGGCCGGCGCCGCCGAGCGGCTGATCGCGCTGCTCGGCACCGCGCCCGCGATCGCCGCGCCGGCGCGCGCCGTGGCGCTGCCGCCGGCGCGCGGCGAGGTCAGCTTCGAGAGGGTCTCCTTCCGCTACCCCACCCGGCCCGAGAGCAAGGCGCTCGACGCCTTCTCGCTTGCCGTCCGGCCGGGCGAGACGGTCGCGCTGGTCGGGCCGTCGGGCGCGGGCAAGACGACGGTGTTTCAGCTTCTGCTGCGCTTTTACGATCCCGACGAGGGCGTGATCCGCTTCGACGGCGTCGGGCTGCGCGACGCGGACCCGGCGGCGCTTCGCGCGCGCATCGGGCTCGTACCGCAGGAGCCGGTGATCTTTTCCGGCAGCGTGGTCGACAACATCCGCTATGGAAAGCCCGACGCCAGCGACGCGGAGGTCGCCGCCGCGGCCGAAGCCGCCGCCGCGTCCGGATTTATCGCCGACCTGCCGCAGGGAATGCAGACGGAGCTCGGCGAGCGCGGCGTCCGGCTGTCCGGCGGTCAGCGGCAGCGCATCGCCATCGCACGGGCGATCCTGCGCGACCCGGCGCTTCTGCTGCTGGACGAGGCGACCAGCTCGCTCGACGCCGAATCCGAGCGCCTGGTCCAGGCGGCGCTCGACCGCCTGATGGCCGATCGCACGACCCTTGTCATCGCGCACCGGCTGGCCACCGTGCTGAAGGCGGATCGGATCATCGTCGTCGACAAGGGCCGGGTCGCGGCGTCGGGCACGCATCAGTCGCTGATGGCGGAAGGCGGGCTCTATGCGCGGCTGGCGCGGCTGCAGTTCGATGTCAATGGATCGGAGGGGGCCCCCGCGGCGAAGGCCGCCGAGGATAGCAGCGCGCAGGGCGCGGTGGCGGAGGTCGGGCGTTAGCGCTGGTCGAGCTTCATTTCGATCCGGCGGTTGCGCTTGCGCGCGTCGGGCGTGTCGCCGCTTTCCAGCGGCTGGAACTCGCCGAACCCGGCAGCGGCCAGGCGATTCGGCGGAATACCCTGGGATATCAGGAACTTGACGACCGATATCGCGCGCGCTGTCGACAGCTCCCAGTTTGACGGGAAGCGCGCGGTCGAGATCGGCACATCGTCGGTATGGCCGTCGACCCGCAGCACCCAGTTGATCTCGCTCGGGATCTTCGGCGCGATATCCTTCAGCGTGCTCGCGAGCCGGGCCATCTTATCGCGCCCTTCCTTGCCGAGCTCCGCGGAGCCCGAGTCGAACAGGACCTCGGACTGGAACACGAAGCGGTCGCCGACGACGCGGATGTCGGGCCGGTTGCCGAGGACGACGCGCAGCCGGCCGAAGAACTCGGAGCGGTAACGCGAAAGCTCCTGAACCTTGCTCGCCAGCGCCGCGTTCAGGCGCTTGCCGAGCTCGCTGATCGTTGTCTTCTGCTCCTTGTCCTTGGCTTCGGACGCCTCCAGTGCGGCGTTGAGCTGTTGGATCTGCGCGCGGAACTCCGCCATCTGCTGATTGAGCAGGGCGACCTGCGATTGCGCGGCGATCGAGATCTCGCGCTCGGCGCTGAGCGCATTGCGGCCGACGTCGGCGGCCGTCCTCGCATCCTTCAATTCGCCTTCAAGCTTCGTCTTCAGGGCCTGGAGAGCGGTGATGTCCTGCTGTAGGGCGGCGAGCTTGCTGAGCTGTATGTCGATGGTTTCTTTGTCCGCCTTGACGGACTTCGACGCCTCCTCGACCTTCGCGTTCATCTCGCTGCGCTGCTCGTCAAGCGCGCGCTTGGAGGTGGCGAGCTGTTCGCCCAGTTGCGTCACCTGCGACTGCATCTCGTCGCGCTGCGACAGGCTGCTCTGCAGCTCCGAGGACAGCTCGGCCAGGTCGCGCCGCAGCCCGGTGCTGCTCTTGCGCTCCAGGTCGAGGAGCTCGGCCAGCTCGGCAACCTGGTGATGCAGGTTGTCGAGCGTCTTGTCGCGGCCGGCGAGCGCGTCGTTGAGATAGAACTGCGCCACGACGAAGATCATCAGCAGGAAGATGATGACCATGAGAAGCGTGGCCAGCACGTCGACGAATCCGGGCCAGATGTCGACGGTATGGCGGCTGCGGCGCGCGAGCGACGACATGTCCTAGGGTTCCGCTTCCTCGGCAAGCGCGGCGATGGTGCGCGCGAGCAGGCGAATCTCCGAGCGGATCTCCTGGACGGTCTCGACGCGGCCGTTGGCCAGCTCCTCGGCGATCCGGCCGACCAGCGCCTCGAGCGTGCGGAAATGCTCGGTCGGCTGCATGGAGCCGTTGCCGCGCGCCTCGCTGAGCTTCGACAGGACGGGCCGCAGCTCCATCTGCCCTTCGGCGAGCTTGAGCAGGAGCGCCTGTTCGGTGCGGATCGTCTCGCTCAGCCCGGCGATGGCGTCGCTCAGCTCGATCGTCTTGCGGTTGGCCTCGATCCGGCTGTCCTCGCTGCGGGCCAGCGTCCGCTGCAGGTTTTCCAGGCCGTCCGCCGTCTGCTCGAGCAGCGCCTGGATATAGGCCGGCACGGGCTGGTCGCCTTCGCCGCCGATACCGCCGCGGCCGAGCTTGGTCTGGCCCGAGAGCCATTCCTCGAGGTCGTTGTAGAAACGGTTCTGCGCCTGCCCCGCCTGCAAGGCGAGAAAGCCCAGGATGAGCGAGCCGGACAAGCCGAACAGCGAGGAGCTGAAGGCGGTGCCCATGCCCGCGAGCGGGGCCTTGAGCGCTTCCTTGAGACCTTCAAAGGCGTTCGTGATGCCGCTGCCGGGGACCATGCCGTTGATGACGTCGCCGATCGACGACACGGTGTGGGTCAGCCCCCAGAAGGTGCCGAGCAGGCCAAGGAAGACCAGGAGGCCGATCATGTAACGCGAAATCTCGCGGCTTTCGTCGAGACGCGCGGCGATCCCGTCGAGCAGCGAGCGCATGGCGATGGTGGACAGGCTGAGGCGGTCCGGCCGGCGCTCGCCCAGCATCGTCGCCATGGGCGCCAGCAGGCGCGGCGTCGCCGAGCTGTCCGCAACCGACTGCTCCTCGCGCTGGAAAGTCTCGAGCCAGCGGACCTCCGCGGTGAGCATCGTCACGGTGCGGAAGGTATGGACGATGCCGATCAGCAGCGCGCCGAGGATGACGCCGTTCAGCACCGCATTGGTCAGGAACGCGCCGCGCAGCGGAACAAAAAGAAAGCCGCCCGCAACCCCGACAATCAACAGGAACACCACCATACGGGTCAGGTAGCGCTTCGGTTTGGTCATCGGGTTATCCGCAACTCAGCGTCATTTGCGGATCACGGCGTCGACGCGGTCAGGCGCACCGCCTTCCGCGAGATTGCCGAGCGCGCGGACATCCATCCTCGTGCTGCGAATTCCCTGCTTCATGAGGTAGGTGCGCACTGAAAGGGCGCGGAAAAGCGACGTACGGCGGGCCTTGCTCGCTGAATCCTGCGTGCTGCCCGCGTATCCCAGGAGCTGCAGCCGCAACGCGTCGTTCTTTTTGAGACGCTGCGACAACTCGTTGAGATATTTTTTCCCCTCGTCGGAAATATCGGAAGACGCGGATCCGAACGGTATCCGGTACATCTCGCCGTTTTCCAGTATTTCGGGCTTTCCGGGCGGCGGCAGCGATGCGAGCTGGCCTTGAGAGGCGGGCTCGCTGCCCGCGGCGCCTTCGCTCTCAGCCTTCGGCTCGGACGGCGTCTCGGCGACCTGCGGAACCGGGCGGACCACATGCGGCATCGGCGCTTTTGCCGCGACATTCGGCGTCGGTGCCGGCGGGGCGGGCGGCTCCACGGCCGGCGGCGTCGGTGCCGCTGCGGTTTCCGGCATCGCGGTCTTTTCGGGCTTGGACGGCTCGGCCGTCGCGGCCTCCGGTGGAGCCGGCGGCACGATCTTCGGCACATCTGGCGCGGCTGGCGGGGCTTTCGGCATCTCCGTCTTTGCGACGGGCGGCGCGGCTGCCGGCGGCGCGGGCGTTTCCGCAGCGGGCGCGTGCGCGGCGATTTCAGGAGTCGGCAGGGTCGGCGGGGCGGGCGGGGGCGCCACGGCCGGGGCCTCCGGCACGCTCACCGTCGGCGGCGTGATCGTGGGCGGAACGACGGACGGCTCCCGCGGCGCTGCGGCGACCGCGGGCGGTGTCGGCGGCAGGGAGCGCTCAACCTTCGGGACCGGCGCGGCCCTGGGCGCTCGCGCCGTTTGCGGGCGTGATGCCGGGCTGCCCTCAGGCAACATCTGCTTCAGCTCGCCCGGCAAGTTGAGGCGCGATTGCGGCATGACCGGCGGCGGCGGCAGCAGCCGTCCCTGCGTCGGCGATGCTGTCGCATTGCCGGGCGCCGGGCGATTTGTCGGAGGTTGCTGCATCAGCAGGACGTCGGGCAGGGATTGCGGCGGCGGACCGAGCTGGTCGAGCACGCTGTCGTCGACGGTGACACTGGGCCGGCCATAGTTTTGCGCCATCGCCGGATGCGCGATGAAGCTGCCGTAAAGGGCCAGCGCTATGACGACCACACCCGCGGACGCAGGGCGTCCTACGGGAAGTCGGAATGCGCGTTCGTACATGGAACCTCTATTCGACTTGTGCCTCGTTGCCGTTGTTCCATGCTCCCCGCGATGTCGGACGGTGCGCTTAGGCATTATATTCTTTTGTCCGAGGTCGCGAGTGAACATAACGCAGCGCGTGGACAAGGACAACTCTCAGTCGGCTGGTCAGCCGGTCTGTTGCTTGCCTGCGAAAAGCCGGACAAGCGGTTCATGCAGCGCATCATTCGCTGCCAAGATGTCCGGCGCGCCGAGCTCATAGCGGCGGCCGTTGATTTCGGTAACGAATCCGCCGGCTTCGCGTACGATCAGGATGCCGGCGGCGACGTCCCACGGGCTCAGCCCATTCTCCCAAAATCCGTCGTATCGGCCGGCGGCCACATAGGCGAGATCGAGCGCCGCGGAGCCAAATCGCCGGATGCCGGCGAGACGTCCCATGACAGACTGCAACTGTCCGATGAATTTTTCCTTAACCGGTTTCCCTTCATGCAGCCGGAAGGGAATCCCGGTGGCCAGCAAGGCGTCGTCGAGCTGCTTGCGCGCGGAGACGCGTAGGCGCTGATCGTTGAGATACGCGCCGTTGTTCTTTTCCGCCCAGAACAGCTCGTCTTTCAGCGGGTCGTAGATAACGCCGGCGATCACCTCGTTATCTTTGGCAAGGCCGACCGAAATGCAGAAATGGGGCAGGCCGTGCAGGAAATTCGTCGTGCCGTCCAGCGGGTCGATGATCCAGACATGCTGCTTGTCCGGGCCGTCGATGCGGCCGCCCTCTTCGAGCAGGAAGCTGTAATCCGGGCGCGCGCGCTGCAATTCCTGGCGCACCATGCGTTCCGCCTTGAGGTCGGCGGCCGACACGAAATCCGCGGGGCCCTTGCGGCTGACCTGAAGCTGCTCCACCTCGCCGAAGTCGCGGATCAAAGCGCGGCCGGTGCGCTCCGCGGCACGGGCCATGACGTTTATCAGCGCGGAGCGGCGGGTCATCGGACGGGGTCAGTCCTTCGCTCGTTCGACGTAGCTTCCGTCTGCGGTATTGATCACGACGCGGGTCCCGGTCTCGATATGCGGCGGCACCATGGTGCGCACGCCGTTCTCCAGCATCGCGGGCTTGTAGGACGACGAAGCCGTCTGGCCCTTGATGACGGCGTCGGCCTCGACGATCTGCAGGACGACATGCTCCGGCAAGGTGGCGCTGATCGGAGAATCCTCGAACGACTTCGATCGTCACCATCATGCCGTCCTGCAGGAATTTCACCGTGTCCTCGCCGATCAGGTCGCCATTGATCGAAAGCTGCTCGTAACTCTCGGGATCCATGAAGGTATACGTGTCGCCGTCGGCGTAAAGATACTGATAATCCTTCTGGTCGAGGCGCACGCGCTCAACGGTCTCCGACGAACGGAACCGCTCGTTGAGCTTGGTGCCGTCGCGGATGTCCTTGAGCTCCACCTGGAGAAAGGCGCCGCCCTTCCCCGGTTTCACGTGCTGTGTCTTGACAGCTCTCCAGAGCCGGCCCTGGTGCTCGATGATATTACCCGGCCGTATAGCGTTCCCATCGATCTTCACGGGTACAACCTTTATTGATCAGGATTGTTGGCGGCGGCGCGGTTATAGCGGTTTGCCTTGCCTCAGGCAACGCCGGCAAGGTCGTCGAATACCCGATTGAAGGCCTTCACCGCGGCCGCCGCGCCGTCGGGATGGTTCCAGACCGCCCCGATGACGGCCAGGAAATCGGCCCCGGCGGTCACCAGCGGCGGACAGTTCTCCACCGTGATGCCGCCAATGGCGACGCAGGGCACCGTCATCAGCTCGCTCCACCACCGCAGAATTTCCGGCTCCGCGCGCGTCATGCCGGGGGCCTGGGGCGGCTTGGTTGCGGACTCGAAGAAGGCGCCGAAGGCGACGTAGTCCGCGCCCTTTTCGGCCGCCTCCATGGCGAGATGACGCGACTTCTTGCAGGTCACGCCGACGATCGCCCCGTCGCCGAGCCGAGCGCGCGCAGCTTCGTAGCTCGCATCTTCCTGGCCGACATGCACGCCGTCGCAGCCGGTCTCCGCGGCAAGGTCGGGCCGGTCGTTCATGATGAAGGCGACGTCCCGGTCCTGGACGACGGGGCGCAGCCGGTCGGCCGCCCGGCGGATCTCGTCGTCGCCGATATCCTTGAGTCGAAGCTGCACGCTGCCGACGTCGCCGGCGTCCAGGGCCCGCGCCAGCACGTCCGCGAAGGGCGCCGGCTCGATCCTGGGCGGCGTGATCAGATAGAGCCGGCAGCGTGTGGCGTCGCTCAAGCCTTGCCCTGGTAGATCTTGATGATGGTGTCGAGCATCTTCAGCGCCTCGTCGCGCGGCCGCTGGAACGTATTGCGCCCGATGATCGAGCCGGTGCCGCCGCCGTCGCGCACCGAGCGGATCTCGTCCAGCACGCCCTGAAGGTCCTTGGCCGCGCCGCCGGAGAAGACGACGAGGCGCCGGCCGTTGAAGGCCGACTGCACCACATGGGCGATGCGGGCCGGCAAGGTTGAGATATCGATCTTCTCGGACTGGTAGACCTTGCGGGCGTCATCCTGCTCGAGGAAGTCGGTCGGCGGCTTCACCTTGATGATGTGGGCGCCCATTTCGGCGGCGAGATGGGCGGCATAGGCGGTCACGTCGATGGCCGTCTCGCCGTCCCGCGAGAGCTTGCCGCCGCGCGGATAGGACCAGAGGACGACCGCGAGACCGACGGCCTTCGCTTCCTCCGCCAGCTCGCGGAATTCCTCCATCATCTCGAACTGCTCATCGGAGCCGGGATAGAAGGTGAAGCCGATCGCGGCGCAGCCGAGCTTCAGCGCGTCGGCCACGCTGCCATAGATGCCCTGATCTTTGGACGTCGCATGGCTGTTCGAGCTGTTCAGCTTGAGGATCGTCGGGATGGCGCCGGCAAAGGTGTCTGCGCCGGCCTCGATCATGCCGAGCGGCGCGGCATAGGCCGAAAGGCCTGCGTCAACGGCGAGCTGGATAATGGTAGTGGGGGTCATAGGCCGGCGGGTTCTTGGCGAAGCTGCGCGCCGGGCCATGCTCGAACCCCTGGTCCACCGGGAGGATGAGGAGCTTGCCCGTGCCGCCGAGCCGGCCGTGCATCAAGATGCGGGCCAGGTTGGCCTTGGTTCCGGGATTGTCGCTCTCGTAATTTGCCAGAATCTTGCGGACGCGCTGCGTTACTTTCATTTTTTCGACTCTTCCCTGAAAACGGCGTTTCCCCAGTAAATCTGTCGACGGAATAACCGAGCGAGCAAGGATTTGCAATGCTCCGCCAGCGGGCCCATGCTTGGTGAATGGGGGTACGCCGGAAGGAGAAAATCAGGCCTCGTTTTCGCGGGTCGCGATGAAGCGGAACCCCTGCAAGGCGGTCTTGAACCGCTCATCCTTGCGGTCGGAATCATACACCAGATAGACGCGCTGCTGAAAGCGGGGGGCCTTGGTGACGATATGCGCCTGGTTCGAATCGAGGTAGGGTTTCACCATTCTTACGGGGAAATACCCCGCCGTGCCTTGTTCGACGACATAGGCCAAGCCAATCTGGCTGGGACTCATCATCAGCGCCGGGGTGTCGTTCACGGGGAAATGCGTGTCGTGGTGAAGGCGAAAGGCGGTGCCCCAGTCGACGTAGACATAGGACGGGTCGCCCGGCTCGATGTCCTCGACGCTGGCCGAAATCAGCACGAGCTCTTCGTCGACGAGGACTTCCGTCTCGCGCCGGGCCTGTTTGCCGCGAGATAGGTTAAGCCGATGTCGATCGATCCTTCGACGAGGCGGTGCGCCAAAGCCATCGGCTTCCATGCATCTTCCGTCCGGATTGCGACGTCGGGCAGGGACGACCGGACCCAGGGAAGCCAAGCGAACACCAGCTGCTGCCACAGCGTGAGTTCGGCGCCGACACTGATCAGTGCCTGGAATTCCGTGGCCAGCGAAACCTGCTGGCGCGCGTGCTCCCACACGCGGATCATCATTTCGGCGCTGCTTTTGAATTTCATGCCGGCTGGCGTCAGCGTCGTCCCCAGCTTGCTGCGAACGAAAAGCGGCTGGCCGAGCATGTCTTCCAGCGACTTGATGCGGGCGCTGATGGTCGACTGCGTGACGTTCAGCGCCTTTGCCGCTTTACCAAAATGCGCTGTTTCTGAAATCGTCAGAAAAGTCCGCGCGAGATCAACATCCATTCTTTAAGACCCGCAAACGCGCACACGCAAAACCGGACCCGGGGCCCGTTGCGAGGTGCCATTTATTATCGGTTGAGAAAAAGCTTGTGCTTCTTGGTTGCAACTGCAGCGGCACTTTACACTGGGCACCAAAGAATCGTCACGCAAAATCGAACCCTCAGCAGCCATCGCCCTTTGATTGCAATCCATTAAGATGATCGTATCAATCATGAAATTCGATTAATCGGGAAAACAAGCGAACAAATCGGTAATTATGTTAGTCCTTCTGTACCGTCAAGGAGTTGCGGACAGCCGCCTACGGTTGACGCGAAGGGCGACCCGCATATTTCAGCCGAATGTTCAAAGCCGGCGGCATTCTATATTGCCCGAGATCACAAATTTGTGACGATTGTTTCGCCGGGTGAGCCCGATCTCGTATGCGGCGGGGAGGCGAACGCGCGGCAAAATTAAATTTTACGGTATCCTTCGGCCCGCGTTCGATGTTGTCACGGCAAGGTCGCATGGTATGTATCGTCCGCTGGCAGACATGCTGCCATTGAAACGGGGCGAAAACCGCGCGACGCCATGTGGAGCCTATTTTCTCGACGCCGTGACGTGGACAACGAGCTGTACTCGAGCCTTCGCCCGGGCGATCTTTATGGCGTGGACCAGCGGAGCGGCTCGCCATGGGAGAATATGCTGCGCTATCTCCTGCTCGCGAATGCCTCGGGGCTGACCTTCTTCGCCATCATCCTCTGGCGCGTAAGCCCTCAGACGCCGGCGCATGAGGCGCTCGGCACGGCCGTGTGGCTCACTGCGGTCGGCGGGATCATCGCGGTCGCGGCATGGGTGCTGCTTTTCCTTTCCCGCAGGGGGGAGGCCAAGGCGCTGGCGCATCACGCCGCAAACGCGGGCATATCGGAGCCTCCGCCGCTGGTCCAGTCGATCATGAAGAAGGCGGCGATCAAGAAGCTTCTCGCCTTCCGGGTCATGATCGTCTCGGGGCTTTCCTTGTGCGTCGCGATTTATCTTGGCCTGAAGGGGCTGTACCTTCTTTAGCCTGTTCCGGCGCGACGGATCATGCGTCGGCCCGCAGCCAGCGGACGCAGAGGCCGATCAGCGCCGCCATGCCTTCCGGTCCGTCCGGGTCCGGCTCCGCTGCGAGGTCGAGCGCGGGCGGGCGTTCGCGCAGGACGGTTGCGCCATACTGTCGGGCGATGTCGGCGACGGCGTCAAAGGACGGGCCTTCATAGCGGATCCGCTTCAGCCCGTGGCGTAACGCGGCAAGCGCATGTCCGGGCATTGCGCCGCAATCGAGCGCACCTTCGATCGTTGCATCGGGAAATGCCGCCGCGGCCGCGCCCACCACGGCATCGAACCAGGCTGGCCCGGCCGTTCCGGCCGCGGCATAGGCGCTCAACAGCAGAACCGGCGACCCGGTCTGCGCGGCGGCGGCGGCGGCGGCTTCCGCCTGCCGCAGGCTATGGACGGTGATCGCTTTCGCTTCGCCGCTCAGCCGAGTTTACCGACCGCGACCGCGGTGTCCGACATGCGGTTCGAGAAACCCCACTCGTTGTCGTACCACGAGAGCACGCGCACCAGGCTTCCGTCGATCACCTGCGTCTGCGTCAGATCGAAGACCGAGCTGGCCGCATTGTGATTGAAGTCGATCGACACCAGCGGCTCCTCATTCGTGTCGAGCACGCCCTTCAGCGAGCCGGCTGCCGCCTGGCGGATCGCGCCATTGACTTCCGCCGCGTCGGTCTTGCGCGAGGCGTCGAATTTCAGGTCGACCAGGGAAACGTTCGGCGTCGGCACGCGGATCGCGGTACCGTCGAGCTTGCCGTTGAGCTCCGGCAGGACCAGGCCGACCGCCTTAGCCGCGCCGGTCGAGGTCGGGATCAGCGACATCGAAGCCGCGCGGGCGCGCCGCAGGTCGCTGTGCAGCGTGTCGACGGTCGACTGGTCGCCGGTAAACGAATGGACGGTGGTCATGAAGCCGCGCTCGATGCCGATCGCCCGGTGCAGGACATAGGCGACGGGCGCCAGGCAGTTCGTCGTGCAGGACGCGTTCGAGATGACGGTGTGTTCCGGAGCAAGCTTCTCGTGGTTCACGCCGTAGACCACGGTAATGTCGGCGCCGGTCGCCGGGGCGGAGACCAGGACGCGCTTGGCGCCGGCCTCGAGGTGCCGCGCCGCCTGCTCGCGCTTGGTGAAGATGCCGGTGCATTCCATGGCGACGTCGACGCCGAGCTCTTTCCACGGCAGCTTCGTGGGGTCGCGCTCGGCGGTCACTTTGATCTTGCCGTTGCCGAGATCCATCCAGTCGTCGCCGGTCTTGATATCGACATCGAGGCGGCCATGCACGCTGTCATGCTTCAGAAGATGGGCGTTCGATTTGACCGGGCCGAGGTCATTGACGCCGACGAACTCGATATCCTTGCGGCCGGCCTCGAAGGCGGCGCGCAGCACGAGCCGGCCAATTCGCCCGAAGCCGTTGATTGCAACGCGGATTGCCATGGTTGCTTCCCCCGAAAATGATGAGCTGTTCTGATCTTCGTCTTAGACCGAATATAGACGGCGTTCAAGCGGCGCCCAGGGGCCGTCAAGGCCCCGGAAATCCTTTTAAAGGCGCGCTTTCACCGCGTCGACCACCTCGGCGGGGGTAATGCCGAAATGTTCGTAGAGCACCTCGGCCGGCGCGGAAGCGCCAAAGCTGCGCATGCCGATGAAAATGCCGTCCGGCGCAATAAAACGGTCCCAGCCCATGGGCGAGGCCGCTTCGATAGCCACCCGGATGCCGCCCTTGCCCAGGACGGACTCCCGATACTTGGCATCCTGAGCCTCGAACAGCTCGAGGCAGGGGGCGGACACCACCGCGGCGCCCGTTCCCTCGCGCTGCAGCATCTCGCGGGCGGCCAGCGCGATCGAGACTTCCGAGCCCGTGGCGATCAAGGTCGCCTGGCGTGGGCCGTCCGCTTCCGCCAGCACGTAGGCGCCTTTGGCGCACGGATTGTCGGCGGTGAATTCCTTGCGCACCGAAGGGACGCCTTGCCGGGTCAATGCCAGCACCGACGGCGTATGCCGCGTCTCGAGCGCGAGCGCCCAGCATTCCAGGGTCTCCGTCGCATCGCAGGGGCGGTAGACGCGGAGCCCGGGGATGGCCCGGAGGCTCGCCAGGTGCTCGACGGGCTGGTGGGTCGGACCGTCCTCGCCGAGGCCGATCGAATCATGCGTCATGACGTAGATCACGCGCTGGCGCATCAGGGCGGAGAGGCGGATCGCCGGCCGGCAGTAGTCGGTGAACACCAGGAAGGTGCCGCCATAGGGGATGAATCCGCCGTGCAGGGCGATCCCGTTCATCGTCGCGGCCATGCCATGCTCGCGCACGCCGTAATAGATGTACCGGCCGGCGGCGTCATCCGCGGTGACCGGCGTCATGCCATTGGCCTTGGTCAGGTTGGAGCCGGTCAGGTCGGCCGACCCGCCGACCAGCTCGGGAAGCGCCGCCGCCAGGACGTCGAGCGTATTCTTGGAGGCCTGCCGCGTCGCGAGTTTCGGCTGCTCGTCCGCGATCTTCCGCTTCAGCGCCAGCAGGCCGTCCTGCCAGCCGGCCGGAAGGTCGCCGGCAACCACCCGGTCGAATTCCTCGCGCGTGGCCTCGTCGAGCACGTCATGCCGGGCCTGCCAGGATTCCCGCGCGCGGTGGTTCTGGCCGCCGATCCGGCGCCAGGCGTCCAGGATCTCGCTCGGCACGGAAAAGGGCTCATGATGCCAGCCGAGCGCGTCGCGCGCGGCTGCGACTTCGGTGGCGCCGAGCGGCGATCCGTGGGTCGATTCGGAGCCCTGCTTGTTCGGCGCGCCGAAGCCGATCACGGTCCGGCAGGCGATCATCGACGGCAGGTCGGATTCGCGCGCGGCCGCGATGGCGGCGGCAATGGCGTCCTGGTCATGGCCGTCGACGGATTGAACGTGCCAGCCGCTGGCGCGGAAACGGGCCAGTTGGTCGTCGCCGCTGGTCAAGCTGGTGGCGCCGTCGATCGAGATCGCGTTGTCGTCGAACAGAACGATCAGCTTGCCCAGCTTCAGGTGCCCGGCGAGCGAGATCGCCTCCTGGCTGATCCCTTCCATCAGGCAGCCGTCGCCGGCGAATACGTAGGTGTGGTGGTCGACGATGTCCGACCCGAAGCGGGCCGCGAGCATGCGCTCCGCCAGCGCCATGCCGACCCCGTTCGCCAGGCCTTGCCCGAGCGGACCCGTCGTCGTCTCGATGCCGGGGGCGTGGCCGTATTCCGGATGGCCCGGTGTGCGGCTGCCGAGCTGCCGGAAGTTCCGGATCTCGTCGATCGTCATCTCCGGATAGCCGGTGAGATAGAGCAGGGCATAGAGCAGCATCGAGCCGTGCCCGTTCGACAGGACGAACCGGTCGCGGTCCGGCCAGTCGGGGGCGCTGGCGTCGAATTTCAGGAAGTCGCTGAACAGCACGGTGGCGACGTCGGCCATGCCCATCGGCATGCCGGGATGTCCCGAATTAGCCTTCTCCACGGCGTCCATCGCCAGGAACCGGATGGAGTTGGCCATGTCTTTGCGGCTGACATGTGTCGCCATGATGGGCTCGGCGGCAGTCATCGACGGAGATCCGACTGGCTTGTTATGGTTCCTAAGGTCGGGCGCCCGGTGGCCGGGCGAATTGCGGCGCACCATGCCGCCCGGCGCGCCTCCCGTCAATGCTTGAGGGCGCGGCGGGCGCATCGGGCATTGCGGCGCGATCGCCCGTGTCATCGCCAAGCCGATGATATTACGAGCGTAGGGCGCTATTTCCTTGGCGTTTGGCCATGCCGGGCCAGATTGGGCTTTAACGCTCCAAATGGCTGCTCTATTCTTCCCGCCACCGCAACTCCCGCATATCGTATGGAATCAAGTCAGGCTGATGGCAGAATTGCACGAAGTACATCAACGTCTTGAGGCGGCTTTGGGGCGTCTCAACTCGGCCATCCGGAACCGTCTGGAGGCGGCTCCCTCGCAGGCCAGGATCGATGAGCTTTCGAAAGAGCTCGAGCGCGCCAACGCCGATCAGGCCGAATTGCAGGAGACCACGACCGCGATAGCACGCGGCCTCGACACGACAATTGCCCGGCTTCGCGCCATACTCGGCGAATGACCGCACAACCTTCCCGGCAAAGCAGCCCATGAGCCAGATCTCGATCACCATCAACGGCAGGGACTATTCGATCGTTTGCGACGACGGCCAGGAGCAGCATTTGTCTCGGCTGGCCGAGTATCTCGACAAACGCGTGGCCGAGCTGGTCGATTCCGTGGGCCAGATCGGCGACGCACGGCTGCTGCTCATGGTCGGGCTGCTGATTTCCGACGAGCTTTCCGACGCCTATGCGGAGCTGGCGATCGCGCGCGGCGACGCGGACGATGCCGTGCTGGCCCAGCCCCCCGACAGCAAGGCCGAGCAGGCGGCGGCGGAAATGGCGTCGATGCTCGAGTCCACCTCGCGCCGGATCGAGGCTATTGCCGCCCGGCTGGAACGGGCCTAGGTATAGCCTGGGCGGTTGCTGCACGGTTCGTCAGGTCACAAGTGTTCCTGGGGCTATAGATGTCTGAAGGGAGCTGTCCCTGGCGGGGCCCTGGTCCCGTCATATGGCGCCCACCTGTAAATCAGGTCCCAAACGGACGTTTCAGACCAACGGCCGAGGTGGCGCCGCCCGACCTATTTTTGGTAGCGGATATGGCCGTGATGAGCTCATTGCCGGAAGAAAAGCAGGCGTTGCGCGCCGTTCTGCGCGTGCGGCGGAGCGAGGCGGCGCTGTCGGGCAAGGACGCGGCCGCGGCGCTGGCCGGCAATGTCCTGCATGCGGTGCGGATGCCGCCCCAGGCGGTTGTGGCGGGCTATCTGCCGATCGGGGACGAGATCGACGTCTCCCTGCTTCTGCGCCGGCTGCGCAGCCGGGGCCACGACATCGCGCTTCCGGTCGTCGTCGAGGCGGGCGCGCCGCTCGTTTTCCGGCGCTGGGGGCAAGAAGATCCCCTGGCCGACGGACCCTTTGGGACGCGCCAGCCGCTGGCATCGGCGCCGGAGGCGCTGCCCGAGGTGGTGATCCTGCCGATGCTCGCCTTCGATCGCCGCGGTTACCGGCTGGGCTACGGCGGCGGCTACTACGACCGCACGCTCGCCCTGCTGCGCCGGCGCCGGCAGGTGATCGCCGTAGGCGTCGCCTATGCCGCGCAGGAGGTGCCGGCCGTGCCGTGCGACGGTCATGACCAGGCGCTCGACTGGATCGTCACCGATCGCGAGACGATCAAACCGGAGGGCCGTGCCTGATGCGACTGTTATTCTGCGGAGACGTTGTCGGAAGAAGCGGCCGCGACATCGTCAAGGACGAGCTGCCGAAGCTCCGCCAGGCGCTCGCGCTCGATTTCGTCGTCGTCAACGGCGAGAACGCGGCCCACGGCTTCGGGCTTACCGCGGAGATCTGCAAGGAGCTGTTCGAAGCGGGGGCGGACGTGATCACCGGCGGCAACCACACCTGGGACCGGGCTGAGATCATTCCCTACATGGAATCCGACCGCCGGATGCTGCGGCCGGTGAACTACCCCGCGGGGACGCCGGGGCGCGGCATCGGCGAGTACGACATCAGCCGGAGCCGCCGCGTCCGGGTCGTCAACATCATGACGCGGCTGTTCATGGAGCTGCTGGACGACCCGTTCGCGGCGCTGCATCAGGCTTTGCCGCCCGGCACGCCGAAATCGTCGGGCTACGACGCCCTGATCGTCGACGTTCACGGCGAGGCGACGAGCGAAAAGATGGCGCTCGCCCACATCGCCGACGGCCACGCCAGCCTCGTCGTGGGTACGCACACGCATGTGCCGACCGCGGACGCCCGCGTGCTCAAGGGCGGCACCGCCTATCAGACGGATGCCGGGATGTGCGGCGACTATGACTCCGTCATCGGCATGACCGCTCAGGCGTCGATCCGCAACTTTCAGCGCAAATTCCCGCGGGAAAGGCTGACGCCGGCCGACGGGCCGGGGACGCTGTGCGGGACCTATGTCGAAACGGACGACAAGACCGGTCTCGCCTCGCGGGTCGAGCCCGTGCGCATCGGCGGGTGCTTGCCGTCGGTGATGCCGGCGGCGTTATGACCCGGAAAGCGGATTTTGTCAGGCGACCGCGCGGCCGATCGCGAGTTGCAGCAGCTCGATGATCTTGCCGGCCGAGCCGCTGCCCGCGTCGGCGATATCGCCTTCGATCACGGCCGAAATCGCATCGAAATGGGCGCTGAGCAGCGCATCCGCATTGGCGCCGTTGGCGCATTCTTTCAGGGTCTGCGACACGGACTGCGCGATGCGGGTGACGAGCGGGTAGCCGAAGGTCGTGCCTTGTCCGCGCAGGTCATGGGCGATCTGGCGGATATCGCGATAGGCGCCGTCCCGCGCGTCGCCGCCGGCCTTGGCGGCCGCCAGACAGTCGTGCAGCTTCACGAGATCGCCGCGCACCCAGTCGCGATATTGCGACGCCAGCTTGCCGACGGCTTCTTCCGCCCGGCGAATGGTATCGGCGTTGATGTTCGCCATTGGCGAAGCCGCGCTGCCGCGCGGACGATATGGCCGCATGAGCGTATCCCTTTTGGCGGGGGGCGAAGTGCCGCCCGCAGCGCCGGCCGCTGTCGATTACGGCCCGGTCGCGCAAAAGGATTCATTCGCAAGCCGGCATGAATAATTCGTTAATGGCGGCGGCCGGAACGCGCGCTCTTGCGTCGCCGCCCGCGAGCGGATATCGCTCAGGAAGCGCCGGATTCCGCCGGGTTCGGGGCGATCCGAATCTGGTTAACGCCGCAAATTTGCCATATTGGATTGATACCAGTGCACGTTGACAGTTTATTTGCTTACAAAATGTGGTGTATAGACCGGCATCAAGCCGCACTCTGTTGCGAGTGCCTTTGTTGGTTTAGGTGACATGGCTGGTCATTCCCAATTTAAGAACATCATGTACCGCAAGGGCGCGCAGGATAAAAAGCGCGCCAAGGTGTTCGGTAAGCTCGGCCGCGAGCTGCAGGTCGCGGCCAAGGAAGGGGGCGCCGACGCCAATTCCAATCCGCGCCTTCGCGCCGCCATGGCGGCGGCGCGGGCGGCGAACATGCCGAAGGACAATATCGAGCGCGCCATCAAGAAGGGCGCGGGCGGCGGCGATATGGGCAACTTCGAGGAGATCCGCTATGAGGGCTTCGGGCCGGGCGGCGTCGCGCTGATCGTCGAGGTGCTCACCGACAATCGCAATCGCACGGCGTCGGATGTAAGGACCGCCTTCAGCAAGAACGGCGGCAACCTGGCGGAGACGGGCGCGGTCAGCTTCATGTTCGACCGCGTTGGCGAGATACGCTATCCGGCCGAGGCCGCGACGGATGAGGCGATGTTCGAGGCGGCGCTCGAAGCGGGCGCGGACGATGTCGTATCGTCGGCCGACGGGCATGAGATCGCCTGCGCCGCGGCCGACCTGCACGCCGTTGCCGGCACGTTGACCGAGCGCTTCGGCGATCCCGTTTCGGCGAAGCTCGTCTGGCGGCCGCAGTCATCTGTCGCGGTGGGCGAAAGCGATGCGCAGACATTGTTCAATCTGTTCAATGCGCTCGACGATAACGACGACGTCCAGTCCGTCTCGGCAAACTATGAGATTGCTGAGGAGACCATGGAACGGTTGACGGCTTGAGGGCGGCAACTCGATGCGATTGATCGGACTCGATCCCGGGCTTCGCAACACGGGCTGGGGTGTCATCGACGTATCGGGCAACCGTCTCACCCACGTCGCCGACGGGTCGGTCCAGCCCGATCCGGGAAACCCGCTGGCATGGCGTCTGCGGGAGTTGCACGACGGCTTGATGGAGATTCTGTCGCTCTATAATCCGGACGAGGCCGCGGTCGAGGAGACCTTCGTCAACCGCAACGCGTCATCGACCTTGAAGCTGGGCGAGGCGCGCGGCGTCGTGTTGCTCGTGCCGGCGCTGGCGGGCCTGCGCGTCGCTGAATATTCCGCGAACCGGGTCAAGAAATCCGTGGTCGGCGTCGGCCACGCCAACAAGGAGCAGGTGCAGCATATGGTGCGGCGCCTGCTGCCGGCCTGCGAGATATCCAGCGCGGACGCGGCCGACGCCCTGGCGGTCGCGATCTGCCACGCCCATTTCGGTGCCACGGAGCAGGTATGGCTGGGCGGTACGGCGGAGGCGCGCCGATGATCCCCCTTCGCCAAGGCTTCGGGGGATTGGGCGCGTGCGTCGGGCGTAGCCCGGAGGGCGCCGGCCGATGATCCCCCTTCGCCAAGGCTTCGGGGGATTGGGTGCGCGAATCGGCCATAGCCCGGAGGGCGCCGGCCGATGATCGCCATGCTGCGCGGTATTCTGGATTCGGTGGCGGAGGATGCCGCCATCATCGACGCCGGCGGCGTGGGATATCTGGTGTTTTGTTCCCAGAGGACGCTCGATTCCATGCCGCCGCCCGGCAAGGCCGTGCGTCTTCTGGTCGAAACGCATGTGCGCGAGGACCATATTCATCTCTATGGCTTCCTTCAGCCGGAAGAGCGGAGCTGGTTTCGATTGCTGACGACGGTGCAGGGCGTGGGCGCGCGGGTCGCCTTGGCGATCCTGTCGGTGCTGTCGTCCGATCAGCTGCTGACCGCGATCGTCGCCCAGGACAAGGCCCCGATTAACCGGGCGCATGGCGTCGGGCCGAAGCTGGCGGCGCGCGTGGTCTCGGAGCTCAAGGACAAGGTCGGCGGCATCGCGCTGTCGGGGGTCGCGGAATTTGCCCTTCCCGGGGCCATGCCGGCGGCGGACGGCGTGCCCAACGAGGAAGCGGTGTCGGCGCTGGTCAATCTCGGCTTTTCCCGGACCGAAGCGTTCGGCGCGGTGGCGCGTGCGGGGCAGTCGCTCGGCGGCGCGGCCGGGGTCGATGACCTGATCAAGAGCGGCCTGAAGGAACTGGCGCGATGACCGTCCCGTCCAGCCCATCCGACCGCATCGTGGCCGCCGATTATATCGAGAACGATGCCGGCGAGATGTCGCTCCGGCCGCAGGTCCTGAACGATTTCATCGGCCAGTCGGGCGTGCGGCAGAATCTGAAGGTGTTCATCGAGGCGGCGCGCGCCCGCGGCGAGGCGCTGGATCACACCTTGCTGTATGGCCCGCCCGGCCTGGGCAAGACCACGCTGGCGCAGATCGTCGCCCGCGAGCTCGGCGTGAATTTCCGCGCCACTTCCGGTCCGGTTATCGCCAAGGCGGGCGACCTTGCGGCAATTCTCACGAACCTGCAGCCGAAGGACGTGCTGTTCATCGACGAGATCCATCGCCTCAACCCCGCGGTCGAGGAGATCCTCTATCCGGCGATGGAGGACTTCCAGCTCGATCTCATCATCGGGGAAGGGCCGTCCGCGCGTTCCATCCGCATCGATCTGCCGCCCTTCACCCTGGTTGGCGCGACGACACGGTCCGGCTTGATCACCACGCCGCTGCGCGAGCGTTTCGGCATTCCGCTCCGCCTCAATTTCTATGGCGAGGACGACCTTTGCCGGGTCGTCGAGCGCGGCGCGCGCGTGCTCGGGCTGGTGTTGACGGCCGACGGCGCGCGCGAGATCGCCCGCCGCAGCCGCGGCACGCCGCGCGTCGCCGGGCGGCTGATGCGGCGGGTGCGCGATTTCGCGCTGATCGACGGCGCGGCCGAGGTCGACGCGAAGGCCGCGGATGCGGCGCTATGCCGCCTCGGCGTGGACAACAACGGCCTCGACGCCATGGACCGGCGCTATCTGCAGTATCTCGCGCAGAATTGCGGCGGCGGGCCGGCCGGCGTCGAGACGCTCGCGGCCGCCCTCGGCGACCAGCGCGACGTGCTGGAGGACGTGATCGAGCCCTACCTGATGCAGCAGGGATTTCTCCAGCGCACGCAGCGCGGCCGCATGCTGACCGTCCAGGGCTGGCGCTATCTCGGCCTCGAGGCGCCGCGCAGCGCGGCCGAGCAGCTCGCGCTCATCGAGACGGAAGGGGACATGCGAGAGGCCGGCAATGGCTGAGCCCATGCCGCCGGAAACGCATGTGTTTCCCTGCAGAGTGTATTATGAAGATACCGATGCGGCTGGCGTCGTTTACTACGCGAACTACTTGAAATATGCCGAGCGTGCGCGCAGCGAGCTGTTGCGTCAGATGGGAACGGACAATTCCACCTTGTTGCGGCAGCACGGGATCGTGTTCGTGGTCAAGGATTGCGCCGTTACCTACCATGAGCCGGCGCGGCTTGATGACGCGTTGCAGGTTCACACGCGCATTCTGAATATCGGCGGCGCCAGCTTTTCGGCCGAGCAGCGTGTTGAACGATCGGGCCAATTGCTCGTTGGTATGACGGTGCGGGTGGCCTGCCTGAATGCGCGGGGCAGGCCGGCGCGGTTGCCGGAGGCACTTCGATCGGCGTTTGCATCACGACAAGACTCTTAATCAGCGGGCAGGATGAATGGATCAGAGCATCGTTAACTCAGTTGCCCTCGTTGGCTCCACGGATGTGGGGGATATGACAATCTTGGCCCTGTTCATGCGTGCCCATTGGATTGTCAAGATCGTCATGGTCATCCTGTTCTTCGCGTCCGTTTGGACCTGGGCGATCATTCTCGACAAGATGTGGCGTCTCCGGCGGCTTGAGTTGCGGGCGTTGAAGTTCGAGGATGCGTTCTGGTCGGGCGGATCGCTCGACGATCTGTATGAGCGGGTCGGCCAGCGCCCGTCGGACCCGATGACCGCCGTCTTTTCCTCGGCGATGCGCGAATGGCGAAGATCGGCCGCGCGCGGGTTGGTGCAGCAGCCGGCGTCGCGAACCGGCCTGCAGGCCCGAATAGACAGGGTTATGCAGGTGACGCTCGGCCGGGAAATGGACCGCCTCGAGCGCTATATGATCTTCCTCGCATCGGTCGGCTCGACGGCGCCCTTCATCGGCCTGTTCGGCACGGTCTGGGGCATCATGACGAGCTTCCAGGCGATCGCCGCGACCAAGCAGACCAGCCTTGCCGTCGTCGCGCCGGGCATCGCGGAAGCGCTGTTCGCGACCGCGCTCGGTCTGGTCGCCGCGATTCCCGCGGTCGTCGCCTACAACAAGATCTCGAACGATCTGGGGCGCTACGGCGGCCGGCTGGAGGCCTTTGCGGTGGAGTTCAGCGCAATACTATCCCGCCAGTTGGAAGAGGGGGCGTAGCGGATGGCCTCGCCACTTGCAGAGCAGGGCTATTTCGGACGGCGCGGCAGCAAGTTCCGACGCAAGCCGATGGCGGAGATCAACGTCACGCCTTTCGTCGACGTCATGCTGGTGCTGTTGATCGTGTTCATGGTCACCGCGCCGCTGCTCTCCGTCGGCGTGCCGGTGGATCTGCCGAAGACGCGGGCGGCGACGCTCAACGATTCGCATGAGCCGCTGGTCGTCAGCATCGACCGCAAGGGGACGATTTATCTTCAGAAGACGCCGGTCGAATTGGATCAGCTGCAGCCGCGGCTGCAGGCGGTCACGGGCGCCAACCCGGATACCAAGATATTCGTGCGCGGCGACCAGTCGATTCAATACGGCACCGTGATGCAGGTGATGGGGCAGATTAGCGCTGCCGGCTACAAGAAGGTCTCGCTGATGGCCGAGCTACCCAAAGACGCTAAGAAGAAGTGATGACTGCAACAGATGCGCGGTCCCGTAACCCTCTCCTTCTTTCTGCACATCGCGGTAATCCTTCTCGCGTGGCTGGGGTTGCCGTCGCTGAGCAACCGCGTGATCGAGACGCCGCCGGTTATCGACGTGTCCCTCGTCACGGACGTGTCGCAGGCGCCGGCGATGCCGCACGAGTTGCAGCCGCAGCCGCCCAAGAAGGAAGTGAAGAAGTCCGAGCCGCCGAAGCCGAAGCAGCAGGCCTCATTGCCCAAGGCGCCGCCACCGCCTCCCCCGCCGCCGGCGCCGCCTCCGCCGCCCAAGGAGGCGGTTCCCGTGCCGAAGGAGCCGGAACCGAAGCCGGAGCCGCAGCCGGAAAAGGCGGAAAAACCGGAACCCAAACACCAAGCCGGAGCCGAAGCCCGAACCGAAGAAGGTCGCCGAGCCGGATGTCGCGCCGGCGCCGACGCCGCGCAAGAAGCCCAAGCCGCCGCCGGTGGACGATTTCGCGTCGGTGCTGAAGACGGTGGAGAACCTGCCGCGCCAGCCGAGCCCGAAGAAGCCGGCGAAGAACGAGAAATCCTTCGATCAGGAGATGGAGGATGCGATCAAAAAGCACGATTCCGAGGAGCAGACGTCGCAGCCGCAGCAGGTCAGCCGCCTCGACCCGGGCGAGAAGATGTCGATGAGCGAGATCGACGCGCTACGGCGCCAGATCGAACGTTGCTGGAATCCGCCGGCGGGCGCGCCGGAAGCCGAGAATTTGGTGGTCGACGTGGAGCTGGTTATCAATCAGGATGGCACCGTTCGCCAGGCGCAGATCGTCGATACGTCCCGCATGTCCCGCGACCCGTACTATCGCGCGGCGGCGGAAAGCGTGTTGCGCGCGATAAAGCATCCGATGTGCACGCCCTTGAAATTGCCCCCGGGAAAATACGATCTGTGGCGGCATACCAAGCTGACGTTCGATCCGCATGAGCTGGTCGGACGTTAGAATTCACGGACAGGGAGAACGATGATTCGACTGAAAAGGTTGATTGGCGCCCTTCTGACGGCCGCAGTGACGATGGCAATGGCGTCGGGTGCGCATGCCGAGCTGCAGGTTGACATCACGCGCGGCAACCTTCAGCCGTTGCCGATAGCGATCACCGATTTCTACGGCCAAGGGCAGAAGGAGCAGGAGGCCGGCCGCGACATCGCATCGGTCATCTCCGCCGATCTGGAGCGGTCGGGCCTGTTCAAGCCCGTCGATAAGCGCGCGTTCCTCCAGGACCTCGCCTCTTTGCAAGTCCAGCCGCGCTTCGCCGATTGGCGCGTGATCAACGCGCAAGCCTTGGTGAACGGCGCCGTGACAGTGCAGCCCGACGGCCGTCTCAAGGTCGAGTTCCGTCTCTGGGACGTGTTCGCCGAGGCGCAGATGGCCGGCCTGCAATATCGGACGCAGCGCGAGAACTGGCGCCGCGTCGCCCATATCATCGCCGACGCCATCTATAAGCGGATCACCGGCGAAGAAGGATATTTCGACACCCGCATCGTCTATGTCGCGGAAAGCGGCCCGGCGACCCGGCGCATCAAGCGTCTCGCGATCATGGATCAGGACGGCGCGAACCACCGCTACCTGACGGATGGGCGCTCGCTCGTGCTGACGCCGCGCTTTTCGCGGACGACGCAGGAAATCACTTATCTTTCCTACTACAACAACACGCCGCGCGTTTACATTTTCAATATCGAGACCGGGCGACAGGAAGTGCTCGGTAGCTTCCAGGGTATGACATTCGCGCCGCGTTTCGCACCGAGCGGTAATTCCGTGATCATGTCCTATGCCGAGAACGGCAATTCCGACATCTACACGATGGATTTGCGGACACGGAAGACGAAGCGGCTGACTTCGAATCCGGCCATCGACACGTCGCCCTGCTATGCGCCCGACGCGAAGCGCATCGTCTTCAACTCCGATCGCGGCGGCAGCCCCCAGATCTACGTCATGAACGCGGACGGCAGCAACGTGCAGCGCATCAGCTTCGGACCCGGGTGGTACTTGACTCCGGTCTGGTCGCCGCGCGGTGATCTCATTGCGTTTACGAAACAGTACAACGGCAAATTCTTCATCGGCGTCATGCGGCCCGACGGCAGCGGCGAGCGCCTGTTGAGTGAAAGCTATCTCGAGGAAGCGCCGACATGGGCGCCGAACGGGCGGGTGCTGATGTTCTATCGCCAGCAGCCGATGGACAAGGAAGGCGGCGGCGGGGGGGCCAGTCTCTACACCGTTGATTTGACTGGCCACAACTTGCGGCGCGTCGTTACACCGGGTTCTGCATCCGATCCGGCGTGGTCATCGCTAATTCCTTAAAGTATGCGGCAAAAGTTGGGCAAGAAAATGGCATGCATTGCTTTGCTGCAACGGTATTTCTTTTTGGTTATTACCCTGTTGAGTTTCAACGATTGACTGTTTAAGTTTGGTCAGCCGAGAAAATCTCGGCATGGGAACCTATGGTTCGTCCTCCGAGGGGGTATTTAAATGCGGTTGAAAATTATATGCCTGGTGTCGGCGTTGCTATTGGTCGCCGCATGCGCGACCGATGCGGAAGACACCGACGGCAAGAGCGGCACCGGGGCATCGACCGGTGGGTCGGGCGCCGCGGGCGCGGTTGCGGTTGAGCCGGGCACGGTTCAGGACTTCATCGTCAACGTCGGCGATCGCGTGTTCTTCGACTTCGACAAGTCGACGCTTTCGGCGAAGGCTCAGGCAACGCTGGACAAGCAGGCTTCGTGGCTGACCCGCGTTTCCGGTGCGACCATCCTGGTCGAGGGACATTGCGACGAGCGCGGGACGCGTGAGTACAACTTGGCGCTCGGTGATCGCAGAGCAACCGCGGTGAAAGATTACCTTGTTAGCAAGGGCATTGCGGCCAGCCGGATCAAGACGATCAGTTACGGCAAGGAACGTCCGGCGGTGCTTGGATCGAACGAATGGGCGTGGTCACAGAATCGCCGAGCCGTATCGACGATTACCGGCGGCGCGAAGAGCTGATCGGGCTTTTCGTGCGTTGCCTCGGCGTCTTTCGGCCGCTTGACGCGGCAGGAAGTGCGCAGGAGATCCGTTGCAGCCGCATTTGCCCGGCAGATAGAGAACCATGATCGGGCAACGTATTCTTGAGGATAGCCGCGGGACCGTCAGACTTTCTCGTCTGACGGTCCCTGTTCGTGCCGGCTTTCCGCGGATCGCAGCGGCAATTGTCGCGGCGGTGGTGTTTTCCCTGAGCATGCCCGCGCGTGCGCAGGATACGGCCGATCTTGCCCAGCAGCTTCAGCGTGTCCGCCGCGAGCTGAGCGACCTCCAGGCCTACATCTATTCCGGCAAGGCGCCGTCGCGCGAGGCGGTCGCCGGGATCGCCGCGGAATCGGGTCAATCGACCGCGCGGATGCAGGTGCAGCTGCAGAATCTCGAGGGTCAGATGCGCGATCTGACCGGCCGGGTCGAAGAGGTCGAGCACGGCGTCGCCCGGGTGACCGAGCGATTGGAGAAATTGAACGCGGACCTCGAAATCCGCTTCCAGGCGCTGGAATCCGGGAAAAGACCGGCCGGCGGGATCGCGCCCGGTGGCACGTCTCCCGCCCCGGAACGGCGCGCGTCGGCGGGTGGCGGGTCGGAAACGACCGCATCGGCGACCCCGTCCAAGACACCCGCGGCCGAGGGCCTGCAGCCCGGCCAGGAGGTGTTCGGCACGATGTCGCAATCGGGCGGCGCCTCGGCCGTCAAGCCGCCGATCAAGAAGCTGCCCGAAGGCGTGGACGGGTTGCCGCCCAAAACAGGCGCCAAGGAAGGCGACCAGCTCGCGTCCGCCGGCAGCCCGCGGGACCGCTACGAGACCGCTTTCCAGCATCTGCAAAAGCGCGACTACGACAAGGCGGCGACCGAATTCGATGCGTTCGTGAAGGCCAATCCCGAGAACCCGCTGTCGAGCAACGCCCTCTACTGGCTGGGTGAAACCCATTACTACCGCAAGAATTACGCCGAGGCCGCGCGTGTTTTTCTCGACGGCTACAAGCGCTATCCGAAGGGCAACAAGGCGCCGGACGATCTGTTCAAGCTCGGCAAGTCGCTTGCTGCCATAAACGAGAAGCAGCCCGCCTGCGCGGCGTGGAACAAGCTGCTGAAGTCCTTTCCCTCTGCCAACAAGCGGTTGCTCGGCAACGCGAAAAGCGAGTTGAGCAAGCTCGGCTGTTCCTGATCCATGGCGCGGACCACCGACGCCCTGGCGGCCCCGGTCGGCGACCGGGAGATGGCGTCGCTGATGGCGGCGCTGGGCCCGTTCGAGGCCCGGCCGCATATTGCGGTCGCGTGCTCCGGCGGCGCCGACAGCATGGCGCTCGCCCTCCTGCTGCACGACTGGACGCGGTCGGTCGGCGGACAGCTGACCGCGCTCACGGTCGATCACCGGCTGCGACCCGAGTCAGGATCGGAGGCCCGGCAGGTGGCGCATTGGCTCGGGCGGCGCGGCATCGCGCATGAGACGCTCGTTCGCCCGGACACGCCGCTGACGGGCAACCTGCAGGCGGCGGCGCGCCGCCTGCGCTATGACCTTCTGTCATCCTGGTGCCGGGAGCGGGGCGTGCTCCATCTCGCGCTGGCGCATCATCGCGAGGACCAGGCCGAGACGCTGTTGCTGCGCCTGGCGCGGGGCAGCGGCGTCGATGGTCTGGCCGCGATGGCGCCGGTCTCGGAAACGGCCGCTGTTCGCCTGCTGCGGCCGTTGCTGGCGGTGCCGAAGGCGCGTCTGGCGGCGACGCTTGACGCCGCCGGCCAGGCTCATGTCGAAGACCCTTCGAACGAGAACCCCGCTTTCGGGCGCGTGCGGCTGCGCGGGGCGGCGGCCGTTCTCGCCCGGGAAGGGCTGACGCCGGAAAGGCTCGCCGCGACGGCGACCCGCATGGGGCGGGCGCGGGTGGCGCTGGACGATGCGACGGCGCGGCTGCTCGCCCGCGGCGCGGCGCTCTTTCCGGAAGGCTACGCCGTCCTCGATCCGCCGGCGTTCAGGGACGCGCCCGCCGAAATCGCCCTCCGTGGCCTCGCGCGGGTCCTGACGGCGGTGTCGGGCGCCGGCTATCCGCCCCGGCTGGAGCGGATGGAAAGGCTCCACGAGGCGCTGTGCGGGCCCGAGGGGAGCCTCGGCGGCGGGCGGACGCTCGGCGGCTGCCGTATCCTGCCCCGCCGCGGCCGCATCCTCGTCTGCCGCGAGCCAAGCGCCGCCGACGCCGTGACCAGGGCCGCGGGGCGGTTCGTCTGGGACGGCCGCTACCGCATCGAAATCGCGGGCGACACGGGCTGGACTCTGCGCCGTTTGGGCCGAAAAGGCTGGTCCGACATCGTCGCCGACCGGCCGGATCTGCGCCGGACGCATGTCCCCGCGCCGGTAAGACCGTCGCTTCCCTCTTTTTGGCACCTTGACGGAGTGGTTTCGGTGCCCCACTTGAACTATGTAAGACAACGGAATGGTAAAGAACTGTCCCTCGTCAGGGAGGTGACCTTCGCGCCGTCCAGGCCGTTGACCGGCGCGCCGTTCATTTCTGGACAATCGGGCAGCGAAAGCTTAACCCTTGGTGACGCACAATATGTTATCTAGGCGAGGGGTCGGCGCCGTGACCGGGGGGCGACCGCTCGGGCGAGCCAAGTGCCTGAGGGCCGGCGATTTTATGGAGATTTTGCGCTGTTCGGTAAGAATATCGTTTTTCTGATCGTAATCCTGGTCCTGCTGATCGGGCTGTTCAACCTCTTCCAGGGGTCGCCGCACCGGTCGTCCGACATGACCGTGCCGTACTCCACCTTCCTCGACAAGGTGGACGCGGGCGACGTGAAGAAGGTGACGATCGAAGGCAAGAAGATCGGGATCATCGACAATGCCGGCGCGCATTTCACGACGAATGCGCCCGACGATCCGAACCTCGTGGACAAGCTGGTCAAGCACAAGGTCATCATCGAGGCCGAGCCGCAGGAAGAGGGCATGCCGACGCTGTTCGCCGTGCTGCTCAACTGGTTCCCCATCCTTCTGCTGATCGGCGTCTGGATATTCTTCATGCGCCAGATGCAGTCCGGCGGCGGACGCGCGATGGGCTTCGGCAAGTCGCGGGCGCGGCTGCTGACCGAGAAGACGGGCCGGGTCACCTTCGATGACGTCGCCGGCATCGATGAAGCCAAGCTCGAGCTCGAGGAGATCGTCGAGTTCCTGCGCGACCCGCAGAAGTTCCAGCGTCTGGGCGGCCGCATTCCGAAGGGCGTGCTGCTGGTCGGCCCTCCGGGCACCGGTAAGACGCTGCTGGCCCGCGCCATCGCCGGCGAGGCCAATGTGCCGTTCTTCACGATTTCCGGTTCCGAGTTCGTCGAGATGTTCGTCGGCGTCGGCGCGTCCCGCGTGCGCGACATGTTCGAGCAGGCGAAGAAGAACGCGCCCTGCCTCGTGTTCATCGACGAAATCGACGCCGTCGGCCGTCATCGCGGCGCCGGTCTCGGCGGCGGCAATGACGAGCGCGAGCAGACGCTGAACCAGTTGCTGGTCGAGATGGACGGCTTCGAGGCCAACGAGGGCGTCATCCTGATCGCCGCGACGAACCGTCCCGACGTGCTCGATCCCGCTCTGCTGCGGCCGGGCCGCTTCGACCGGCAGGTCGTGGTGCCGAACCCGGACGTGCTGGGCCGCGAGAAGATCCTGAAGGTGCATCTGCGCAAGGTGCCGCTGGCGCCGAACGTGGAAGCGCGCATCATCGCGCGGGGAACGCCGGGCTTCTCCGGCGCCGATCTCGCCAACCTGGTGAACGAGGCGGCATTGCTGGCGGCGCGCAAGAACCGCCGCGTTGTCTCGATGCAGGAGCTCGAAGACGCCAAGGACAAGGTCATGATGGGCGCGGAGCGCCGTTCGATGGTCATGACCGAGGAAGAAAAGCGCCTGACCGCCTATCACGAGGCGGGGCACGCGATCGCCACGCTTCACTGCGCGGCGTCCGATCCGATCCACAAGGCGACGATCATCCCGCGCGGTCGCGCGCTCGGCATGGTCATGCGCCTGCCGGAGAAGGACCAGTACGCGATGGCGCGCGATCAGCTCGAAGCCAATCTCGTGGTCGCCATGGGCGGCCGCGTGGCGGAAGACCTGATCTTCGGCCGCAGACAAGGTGACGACCGGCGCGTCGAACGACATCTCGCAGGCGACCGCGATCGCCCGCAAGATGGTCACCGAATGGGGCATGAGCGATAAGCTCGGCCCGCTGCGCTACAACGAGAACCAGGAAGAGATCTTCCTCGGCCATTCCGTTGCGCAGCAGAAGAACGTGTCGGACGCGACCGCGGAAGTGATCGATCAGGAAGTGCGGGCCATCGTCGACAATGCCGATATCCAGTGCCGCAAGATCCTGACGGAGTATATCGACGATCTGCACACGCTGGCCAAGGCGCTGCTCGAATACGAGACGCTCACCGGCGAGGAGATCAAGGCGCTGCTGCGCGGCGAGCCGATCGTGCGGGAAAAGGACGACGATATCGTGCCGCCCGCGGGCGTCCGGTCCTCGGTTCCGACGACGGGTCCGAGCGGCGCGATGGGCGCCGGGCCTGCGCCCGAGCCGCAAGGCGGATGAGTATTTGATTACGGCGGCCCGCCGGGTTATCTCCGGCGGGCCGTTTTGTATGTCGGGCTATCCGTTCGCCCGGCGCCGGTGGCGGCAGAGCGCTTTCGTATTCCGCCAGCAGGCCGGGCTTTTCGAGAAGCGCTCGGCGGACGGCTCGACGACACGACGCTGCTCATATTCAGCATGGGGGATGACATGAGCCGCAAATACTTCGGCACGGATGGGGTTCGCGGCAAGGCCAACGAGCCGCCGATCACGCCGGAGACGGTCTTGCGCCTGGCCATGGCCGCGGCCGAGCAGTTTCGCCGGGGCGACCATCGCCACGTCGCGGTGATCGGCAAGGATACCCGGCTGTCCGGCTACATGCTGGAGCCCGCGCTGACCGCGGGATTCATCTCCATGGGAATGGACGTCGTCCTCGTCGGTCCGATGCCGACGCCGGCGGTGGCCATGCTCACCCGCTCGATGCGGGCCGATCTCGGCGTGGTGATTTCGGCCTCGCACAATCCCTTCGAGGATAACGGCATCAAGCTCTTCGGTCCCGACGGGTACAAGCTGTCCGACCAGGCAGAAGCCGAGATCGAGGCGCTGATGGAGAGCGGTACCTTCGCGCTGGCGCCGTCGGCCGGGCTCGGCCGGGCGCGCCGCATGGAGGACGCGCCGGGCCGCTACATCGAATTCGTCAAGCAGACCTTTCCCCGCGGCAAGCGGCTCGACGGGCTCAAGGTGGTTATCGACTGCGCGCATGGCGCGGCCTATCGCGTCGCGCCGACCGTGTTCTGGGAGCTGGGGGCCGAGGTCGTGCCCGATCGGCGTGAACCCAAACGGCTTGAACATCAATCAGAAATGCGGCGCGACGGACCCCAGCATGATGTGCGAACAGGTCGTCGCGCATGGCGCGGATATCGGCATCGCGCTGGACGGCGACGCCGACCGGCTGATCATCGCCGACGAGCAGGGACGCAAGCTCGACGGCGACCAGCTGATGGCGCTGATCGCGTCCAACTGGCATCGCGAGGGCCGGCTGCGCGGCGGCGGGGTCGTCGCGACGGTCATGTCAAATCTCGGCTTCGAGCGGCATCTGAAAGCGCTCGGCCTCGACGTGGTGCGCACGCCGGTCGGCGACCGCTACGTCGTCGAGCACATGGTGAAGCATCAGTTCAACGTCGGCGGCGAGCAGTCGGGCCATATCATCCTCAACGACTATGTGACGACGGGTGATGCGTTGATCGCGGCGCTGCAGGTGCTTGCCGTCGTCGCCGAGACGCAGCGGCCGGTGAGCGAGGTCTGCCGCGTTTTCGATCCGGTGCCGCAAATCCTGCGCAACGTGAAGGTCAACGGCGGCGCGCCGCTCGAGGATGCGTCCGTCAAGTCGGCGATCGTGGCGGCGGAGACGGCGCTCGGCGCGACGGGCCGGCTGGTCATTCGTCCGTCCGGCACCGAGCCGGTGATCCGCGTGATGGCGGAGGGCGACGACCCGGCGATGGTCGGCACCGTCGTCAACACGCTGATCGGCGCGATCGAGCGGGTGGGGGGAAATTGAGCGCCGCCGCCAGGCTGAAGGGTCGGGTGCTCATCGTCGCCGGGTCGGATTCCGGCGGCGGCGCCGGGATCCAGGCGGATATCAAGACGGTCACGGCGCTCGGCGCCTATGCGATGACCGCGATCACCGCGCTGACCGCGCAGGATACCAACGGCGTCGCGGGGGTGGTCGGCGTCGAACCGGGCTTCATCGCGCAGCAGATGCGCCTCGTGCTCGACGATATCGGCGCGGACGCGGTCAAGACCGGAATGCTGCACAATGCGGCGGTGATCGAAACCGTGGCGGCCGTGCTGCGCGAGAAGGCGGGCGGCATTCCCCTGGTCGTCGACCCGGTCATGTACGCCAAGGGCGGCCACCCGTTGCTCGAGCCGGCGGCCGTCGCCGCGCTCAAGGCCACGCTGCTGCCGCTGGCCGGCATCGTCACCCCCAACATTCCCGAAGCGGAAGCGATCGCCGGCGCGCCGATCCGCACGGTCGAGGATATGCGGGCCGCGGCGCGTGCGATTGCCGGTCTCGGCCCGCGGGCGGTGCTGCTCAAGGGCGGCCACAGGGAAGACGCTGACGTGACGGATATCCTGTTCGACGGCGACGGGATCGAAGCGATGACGCATCCCCGCATTGCCACCCGCAGCACCCACGGCACGGGCTGCACGCTCGCCTCGGCGATCGCCGCCGGCCTGGCGCAGGGCCTGGCGATGCGCGCCGCCGTCCGGCGGGCGCGGGCCTATGTGCTGGAGGCGATCCGCACGGCGCCCGGCTTCGGCCGTGGTCACGGGCCGCTCAACCACGCCCATACGGTGGCGCCTTTCGACGGCGGCTAGGACGCCGGCTTTTCCTCCACCGCGTCGACGCGATTGGGATAGAAGGCGAGGTGATCCTTGATCCGCGCGACGGCGGCAAAGGGCGCCTCGTAACTCCAAACCGCGTTGACCGAACGCTCGCCGCCGACAGGGATGCTGTAATAGGCGCAGTCGCCCTTGTAGGGGCAGTAGGTGGCGTGATCGGTCCGGGCCAGCAGCGACATGTCCACATCCTTGCGCGGGATGTACAGAACCGCCGGGTAGGACGCCTCGCGGAGCGTCAGCGCGTCCCGGCTATCGGCGATGATGCGGCCCGCGACGGAAACGACGACCCGCGCCGGGTTCGGCTCGATTGTGATGGGATGGTCGGCGCCGGGAATCTTCATGGGCTTGGCGGTCATCGTCTCGGGCTCCTTCATCTGCTGCGGCCGTGTTGACGCAGTGATGGCCACTGGGGCTTTCCTAGCAATGTGAGACGCAACCGGGCAAATGCAATCCTCGATGCCGCAAATCCCGCCTAAACGATAGGCGGGCCGCTCGCCGCGGGCGCGGACAATATCTCCGCCAGGGTTTTCAAGCTCGGTAACCAACGCCTCGCGCGTCGAGGGCGCGCCGAAGCAGATGCGCACGGCATGCGGCGGCTCGGTCCGACCGACCGCGAAGACTTCCGCCGAGGTGACCCGGACGTTGCGGCGCGCCGCCTCGGCGACGAAGTCATTCGCCCGCCACGGGTCCGGCAGGTGCAGCCAGACGAACAAATGCCCCGGCACCGAATCGAACCGGTGGTTTCCGAGGATGTCGCGGAGGATGCCGAGGCGCGCGACGGCTTCCTGCGTGCGGCTTTGCCGGATCTGCTCCGCCGTGTCGTCTTCGAGCCATTGCGTGGCGATCTCCGCCGTGAGCGGCGTCGCCGCCCAGCAGGTCGACCGCACGGCCAGGCGCAGCCGGTCGACGACCGCGGCGGAAGGGCCGGAAACGAAGCCGATGCGCAGGCCGGGCGCGACCGCCTTGGACAGGCTCGTGATGCAAAAGCCGAGGCCCGGCACCATCATCGAAAGCGGCTGATGCCGCGTGGGCAGCAGGCTCGCGAAGATGTCGTCCTCGATCACGTTGACGCCGTGGCGCAACGCGATTTCGGCGATCGCCTGCCGGCGCGCGGGCGGCATGACGGCGGTCGTCGGGTTATGGCCCGTCGGAATGCAGTAGAGCGCGCGCAGCGGGCCACGCTTGCAGGCATCCGCGAAACCGTCCGGGCGAAGCCCGTGCTCGTCGATCGGCAGGCCTTCGAGCTTGACGCCGAGCATCTCCGCGACCGGCTTGATGCCGTTGTAGGTGAGGCACTCCGTGGCCACCCGGTCGCCCGGATGGGTCAGCGCCGCCAGCGTCACGGTGATGCCGTGCTGCGCGCCCGCGGTCATGACGACGCGCTCGGGCGGCACCTCGATGCCCGTGCGGGCGAGCCAGGCGGCGCCCACGGCGCGGTGGCGCATCGTGCCGCCCTGGGGCTGGTAGTCCAGGAGCGCGCCATATTTCGGGTCGCCGGCGAGGCGGCGGAGCGCCGCGGCAAAGAAGTCGCCCTCGTCGCCCGGGGCCGGGAAGGCGATGGACATGTCGAGCACGCCGGGTGCGGGCTCGGTCTGCATCGCGTTGTCCTGCCGGTAACCGGGGCGGAGGACATAGGTCCCGCTGCCCACCGCGCCCTTTACGAGGCCGCTGCGCTCCGCCTCCGCGTAACCGCGGCTGACGGTGCCCACGGTGACGCCGAGCGCCCAGGCCAGCTCCCGCTGCGGCGGTAAGCGGTCGCCCGGGGTAAGGCGGCCGCCGGCAATGTCGGCGGCGATTGCCTCGGCGATGCCGCGGTATTTGGGCCCCGTGCGGTTGGATAGGTCAGGTTGCCAAATTGTCATGGTGACAATATAGATATTGAATCCATTTATTGGCAAGTTTAAAAGCCATTTCCCACAGAAATGACCCCAAAATTGGGGACCGGGAAGGCAAAAAATGGATACAAATGGAAATTGTCCCTATTTCGTGACAGCGCTTGTCGGCGCCCGCACGCCCTGGTTCCGCCGGCTGTCGCTCACGCGTCTCGTCGCACTGCTGACCCGCTGGTCCGAGCGATCGGCGCAGCGCCATCGGCTCGCCCAGCTCGATGACCGCATGCTGAGCGATATCGGCGTTAGCCGCGCCGATGCCTATCGCGAAAGCAGCAAATGGTTCTGGCAGGATTGACCTGCGCACCGCATCGGGAAAGGATCGGCATCATGGAGCTTCCCCTCTACCAGATCGACGCCTTCACCAGCCGGGTCTTCGCCGGCAACCCGGCCGCGGTGTGCCCGCTCGACGCATGGCTGCCGGACGCCACGATGCAGGCGATCGCGGCGGAAAATAATTTGTCGGAAACCGCTTACTTTCGTCCGCGAGAACGGCGGCTACCGCATTCGCTGGTTCACGCCGGGCGTGGAAGTCGACCTGTGCGGTCACGCGACGCTGGCCAGCGGCTGCCTGCTGCTGACCCGTCTGACGCCCGAGGCCGGCGCGGTCGAGTTCGCGTCCCACAGCGGGCCGCTGCGCGTGACGCGCAAGGGCAAGCTGTTCGCGCTCGATTTTCCGGCGCGCACCGTCGAGCCCGCGCCGGTTCCCGAAGGCCTTGCGCGTGCCTTGTCCGTGCCACCCTCGGCGTTGTTCAAGACCGGCAAGCGATGCTTCGCGGTGTATGAGACGGCCGCGCAGATCCGCGCGCTCAAGCCCGACATGGCATCGTTGGCGGTCCTCGCCCCCGACGGGATTGCGGTCACCGCGCCGGATTCGGACTATGACTTCGTGTCGCGTTTCTTCGCGCCGTCGAAGGGCATACCCGAGGACCCGGTGACCGGCTCGACCCATACGACACTGATTCCCTACTGGGCCGAGCGGCTCGGTAAGACGACGATGCGGGCGGCGCAGCTTTCGGCCCGCGGCGGCGAGCTGCACTGCCGGCTCGCGGGCGACCGGGTCGAGATCGCGGGCGACGCGGTGCTTTACATGGAAGGCAGGATATTCGTGTGACGGCGCCGGACCCCGACATCCGGATCAAGCTGGCGGAGACGCCGCAAGACTTCGCGGTCGCGCGCGACTTGATCCAGGAATATGCGGACTGGCTCGGGGTCGATCTTTGCTTCCAGAATTACGAGGAAGAGCTGGCCAGGCTCGATGCGATCTATAGCCCGCCCACGGGCCGGCTGTATCTGGCGATGAAAGGCGAGGGGGCCGCCGGCTGCATCGGGCTGCGGGCGCTCGACGCGCCGGGCGAGGGGGAGCTCAAGCGGCTCTACGTGCGGCCGGCCTGTCGCGGCCTCGGCCTCGGCAAGGCGCTGGTCCAGCGCGCCATCGACGCCGCGCGGCAGATCGGGTACCGCTTGCTCCGGCTCGACACCTGGCCGCCCCGGATGCCGGAAGCGCAGGCTATGTACCGCCGCCTCGGCTGCGTCGAGACGCCGCCCTACTACAACAACCCGGTGCCGGGCGTCGTGTTCATGCAGCTCGACCTGGAAACCGCGCGTTAGCGCAAGAATCGGGTGGCGAGACCCCGGGGGCTTGCCTACCCTCCGGCCATGAACACGCAGGAGTGCGCAGACATGGACATGCAGATGCACGACGACCCGCAGACCTACCAGCGGATCGAGCAGGCCATCCATTGGCTCGCCGATCATTACCAGGAGCAGCCGTCGCTCGGCCGCGTCGCCGAGGAAGTCGGGCTCAGCGAGTATCATTTCCAGCGCCTGTTCTCCGGCTGGGCGGGCGTCAGCCCCAAGAAATTCCTGCAGTATCTGACGCTCGGCCACGCCAAGGCACGGCTCGACGCCTGCGACAGTGTGCTCGACGCCGCTTATGACGCAGGCCTGTCCGGGCCGAGCCGCCTGCACGACCTGTTCGTCGCGCATGAAGCGGTGACGCCCGGCGAGTGGAAAGCGTTGGGGCGCGGCCTGACCTTGCGCTACGGCTGGCACGACAGCCCCTTCGGCGATTGCTTGATGGTGGCGACGGATCGCGGGCTGTGCGGGCTCGGCTTCGTGCTGCCGGAGGGCCGCGCGGCGACCGAGGCGGACCTGCTTGCGCGCTGGGATCAGGCGACGCTTGTGGAGGATCCGCAGGCGACGGCGCCCTATGCACGGCTCGCCTTCGGGCCGGGCGGCGGCACGCTCAAGCTCGTGCTCCGAGGCACGCCGTTCCAGCTCAAGGTCTGGGAAGCGCTGCTGCGCATTCCGGCGGGTGCCGTGGTGAGCTACGAGCGGCTGGCGCAGCATCTCGGCAAGCCGACCGCGGCGCGCGCGGTCGCCGGCGCGGTGGCGCTCAATCCGGTCTCCTGGCTGGTGCCCTGTCACCGCGTCATCCGCGGCACGGGCGTGATCACCGGCTATCGCTGGGGCCCGGACCGCAAACGGGCGATCCTCGCCTGGGAGGCGGCGCGGGGAGAGCAGGCCGACGAGCAGGCGGGCGCGGCGGACTAGCGCGGCCGCAGCCCGCCCCAGGCGATGAAGTTGGGGTTGAGGAAATCCGGGTTTGCGGTAGAGGAAATCCGTGCCGTCGGTCATTGGTGATGCAGCCGCCCGCGGCCGCCAGCACCGCATGGCCGGCGGCGGTGTCCCATTCCATCGTCGGCCCGAAGCGCGGATAGAGATCCGCCTCGCCGCTGGCGACCACGCAGAATTTGAGCGAGCTGCCAAAGGAGACGCGTTCCGCGATCGCGCGTCCCATGAGGAAATGGTCGATTTCCATCCCGCTGCCGTGACGGCGGCTGGCGACGACGGTCAGCCCTTCCGGCGGCGGCGTCGCGAACCCGGATCGGCCGATCGGGCCTTCGCCCTTCTGACGTGTCGCGCCGCCCGGGAGACAGCCGGTGTAGGTCGTCCCGCGGTCCGGCGCATGGACCACACCGAGCACAGGCCGGCGGTCGTGGATCAGCGCGATGTTCACGGTGAACTCGCCGTTGCGGTTGAGGAACTCGCGCGTCCCGTCGAGCGGGTCGACGAGCCAGAAGCAGTCGCCGACATCGGGAACGCGGCCGGCCGAAACCTCTTCCTCGGCGATGATCGGGCACTCGGGCGTCAGGCGCCGCAAGGCGTCCAGGATGATCCGCCTCGGCGTCGAGATCGGCCTGCGTGACCGGCGAGTAGTCGGCCTTCTGCTCGACATCGAAATCGGTGCGGTAGATCGCGAGGATGGCCTCGCCCGCATGTTTCGAGACGGTCGACGAGTTCCGAAGGAGCGCGGCGTCGTCGATCATGCCGCGTCTCGCATCGCGCGCCAGATCTTCTCCGGCGTCGCGGGCATGTCGATATGGTGGATGCCGAGGCCGGACAGCGCGTCGACGATGGCGTTGATCACCGCGGGCGGCGCGCCGATCGCACCGGCTTCGCCCGCACCCTTGATGCCGAGCGGGTTGGTCTTGCACGGCACGTCGTCGCGCAGCGCGATCGCCAGGGCGGGCAGGTCGTCGGCGCGGGGCAGGCAGTAGTCCATCAGCGAGCCGCTCACCAGCTGGCCGCTCTCGCCGTCGTAGACGCATTTTTCGGTCATCGCCTGTCCGACACCCTGTCCGATGCCGCCATGAACCTGCCCGCGCAGCAGGTTCGGGTTCACGACGGTGCCGAAATCATCGATCACGGTGTAGGCGACGATCGCAGGGCGGCCGGTCTCCCGGTCGATCTCGACCTCGCAGACATGACAGCCGTTGGGGAATGTCGGTACTTCGCCCTTGAACTGGTCGTCGGCGCTGAGCCCGTCGGCGCCGGCGGCTTCCGCGGTCTCGCCGAGGGTCAGCGCGCGGTCGGTGCCGGCGACCCGGAAAACGCCGCCGGTAAACTCGATGTCGGCCACCGCGGCTTCCAGCTTGTCGGCGGCGATCTTTTTGCCCTTCTCGATCACGCTTTCCGTCGCGCGGAAGGTGGCGACGCCGCCCTCGGCCAGCGCGCGCGAGCCGCCGGTGCCGCTGCCGCGCGCGATCACGTCGGTGTCGCCCTGGACGACGCGGATCATGCCGATGTCGATTTCCAGCTTGTCGGCGGCGATCTGGGCATAGGCCGTCTCGTGCCCCTGACCGTTCGACTGGTTGCCGATCAACACGGTGGCGCCGCCGTCGCGATCGACACGAACGGTCGCCGCATCGCCGACGCCGTAGCCGCAGGCCTCGATGTAGTAGGCATAGCCGAAGCCGCGCAGCTTGCCCGCGCTTGCCGAAGCCGCCTTGCGCGCGGCGAAGCCCTTCTGGTCGGCCTGCGCGAGTGCCTCCTCCAGATGCCGGGCGAACCGGCCGCTGTCATAGACCGCGTTCGTGGCGGTCTTGAAGGGCATGGCCTCGGGCGGGATGAAGTTGCGCCGCCGCAGCTCGGCGGCGTCGATGCCGATTTCGCGCGCGGCGAAGTCCACCGTGCGCTCGACCGCGTAGATCGCTTCCGGCCGCCCGGCGCCGCGATAGGCGTCGACCGGCACGGTGTTGGTGAAGACGCCCGTGACCTCGAGGTGGACCGCCGGCGTCGTATAGACACCCGCCAGCATCATCGCGCCGCCCTCCGCCGCGACGAAGGGCGCGTAGTTAGAGAGGTAGGCGCCGAGATTCGCCGTCGTGCGGACACGGAGCCCGAGGAATTTGCCTTCCTTGTCGAGGGCGAGCTCCGTCCGCGTGACATGATCGCGACCCTGGGTGTCCGACAGGAAGCCGTCGGAGCCGCGCTCGGCGACCCATTTGACCGGCCGGCCGATCGCGCGCGCCGCGAACAGCGCCAGCACATGCTCCGGATAGAAGAAGATCTTCATGCCGAAGCCGCCGCCCACATCCGGCGTGACGATGCGGAAGTCGCGTGACGACATCTTGAAGATGGTGCGGGCCAGGACGCTGCGGATGAAATGCGGTCCTTGCGACGGCGTGTAGAGGGTGAAGCGCTTGCCGTCCCAGTCGCCGATGGCGGCGCGCGTCTCCATCGGGTTCACGATGATGCGGTTGTTGACCAGCTCGAGCGTCACGACGCGATCCGCCTTCGCCATCGCGGCGTCGGTGGCGGCGGCATTGCCCGCTGCCCAGACGAAGCAGGTATTGCGCGCCGCATCGGGCCAGATCTGCGCGGCGGACGGGTCGGTCGCGTCGCCGGTGTCGGTCACCGAGGGGAGCGGCGCGTAATCGACCTCGATCAGCGCCGCGGCGGCATAGGCGTCGGCAAGGGTTTCGGCCACGACGAAGGCGACCTGCTCGCCCACGTGACGGACGCGGCCGCTCGCCAGCACCGGCCGCGCGCGGCGCGACCATGGGCTTTCGGCCCTCCTGTGTCACGTCGGTCATGCAGGGCAGGGTGCCGAGCCCTGCCGCCTCGATATCGGCGGCCGTGTAGACGCCGAGTACGCCCGGCGACCTTCAGCGCCGGCGCGGTGTCGATCGAGCGGATCTCGGCATGCGCGTGCGGCGACCGCAGCACCACGCCGTAGGCCTGGTTCTCGAGCGCGATATCGTCGGTGTAGCGGCCATGCCCGGTCAGGAGGCGCGCGTCTTCGACGCGTTCGACGGCCTGTCCGATGCCGAATTTGCCCATTCTGGATATCCTCGTGCGCGGTTGGCGCGATCATAAGTGCGGGCCGGACGGCGTCAAAGGCTAATTGTAGCGGCGGATCGCCGTGGTTTTGTCGTCCGGATACATCGTCACGGCGCCGGCGGACCATGCGGTGAATATCTCCGCCGTGTCGTCCTGGGGCTGCAGCGGCCGGCGGATGCCGGCCTTGTGCTTCAGATGTGCGAGAAATTCGTCGGGCGCGGGAAGGCTTTCCCAGACTTGCGGCAGGAAGACGCCGCGCCGCATCCCGTTGTGAATGAGCAGGCCGTCGATTCCCGGGCGAAGACGCCGCAGGAGGTCTGCTTCATCCTGGAAAGGCAACGCGCGCCGCGGCGACAGGACAGAGATCGAGAGTTCCAGTCCCGGGCAACTCGTCCGGCTGCAGCGGCTCGAACCGCGGATCGCGGAAAGCCGAGCCGAAGGTGTTGGTCACGACGTCGACGGCCAACGGCCGCACCGCCTCGACCGTGCCGATGCAGCCGCGCAGCGCTTCGCCATGGCGCAAGGTGACGAAGGTCGCCCGCTTCTCGGCCAGCGGCGCGGGGAATTTCGCGAGATCGACCTGGGGTGGCCGGCCGTGCCGCAACCCATAGCGCAGCGACGCGGCGGCGGTGCGCAACAGGCGATTGGCATGCGGCCGGACCGCGTGGTCGGACTCGATGTCATCGGCCGCGGTATCGGCCGCGCCGTCTTCGGTCAGTATCCAGGAGCCGTAGCCGACGACGCGGTCGCGCGGGCCTGCGGTGTCGCCGGAATTCCGGAGGTCGAGCCGCGTGACCGCCAGGCCGTGCCGGCGCGCCGCGGTCAGCAGGCCCAGGATCGGCAGCCGGCCGCAGGCCTGGTCCTGGTCCAGTCCGTGAAGGTCGAAGGATTCGATGGCCGCCGCGGCGCTCGCGTCCATCCGCTGCGCGGTGGCGTAGTCGTGATAGTGGCTGAGGTCCGAGCTGATCACGATCAGCGTTTCCGGCCCGCCCCAGAGCCGTTCCAGTACCTCGGCGACTTCGTCCGGGCCGGCGTCGCCGACTACCAGCGGCACCAGCGTGAAATCATGCAGAATGCGCTGCAGGAAGGGGAGCTGCACCTCGAGGCAATGCTCGTCGCGGTGGGGGAGATCGCGCCGCTCGACCTGAGGAAGATCGGACAGCGCCGCAATCGACGCCTGGTCGATCGGTACGTCGCCGAGCGGCGTCCGGAACGCCGTTGCGCTGGGCGCTGCGAGGCCGTGCACGGCAATGCGATGGGCCGGGCCCAGCAGCACGACCCGGCGGACGCGGTCCGCCGCTTTGCGCAAGGCGGCAAAAGCGGGCGCCGCGATCGGCGCCGAATACACATAGCCCGCATGCGGCACGATGATCGCTTTCGGAAGCCGGACCCCGCCGGGATCGCCGGCCGCCGCCAGGTAGCCGTCCACTGCGTCCGACAGCTGGCGGGCGTCCGCCGGATAGAAGAAGCCGGCGACGGCGGGCGCGCGCACGGCCGTCACGACAGGCATCCCTTGGCACATGAAATCATCGGCAAGCCCTCTCCACCCCGCTTATCTAGGTATTCGCGCCGCGCGGTCCAAGGGCCCGGCATCTTGGATCGGCCCACGCGCGACACCACATAGGATACGGGTATTTGGAGGGACGGGACCCTATGTCGGATCGTATCGAGGGCGTGCCGGGGCGGTATTGGACGCGGCTCGCCGACGGGCGCATTCAATGCGACGTATGCCCGCGCGAATGCAAGTTCAGGAGGGTCAGCGCGGCCTCTGTTTCGTGCGTGGGCGGTCGGGCGACCAGGTCGTGCTGACGACCTATGGCCGGTCGAGCGGTTACTGCATCGATCCGATCGAAAAGAAGCCGCTGAACCATTTCCTGCCGGGCACGCCGGTGCTGTCTTTCGGCACGGCGGGCTGTAACCTTACCTGCAAATTCTGCCAGAACTGGGATATCTCGAAATCGCGCGAGATGGACCGGCTGATGGACCAGGCGCCGCCCGAGGTGATCGCCGAGGCGGCGCTCGACACCGGCTGCCGGTCGGTCGCCTACACCTACAACGATCCGGTGATCTTCCTGGAATATGCCGTCGACGTGGCGGCGGCCTGCCGCGCGCGGGGCGTCAAGAATGTCGCGGTGAGCGCCGGCTACGTGAAGGAGGCGGCGCGAGCCGAGTTCTTCGCCGCGATGGACGCCGCCAATATCGACCTCAAGGGCTTTACCGAGAATTTCTATGGCAAGCTCTGCACCGGTGCGCTGGCGCCGGTGCTCGACACCCTCGTCTACATCAAGCGGGAGACGAAGGTCTGGCTCGAGATCACGACGCTGCTGATCCCCGGACAGAACGAATTCCGAGTCCGAGATCCAGGCGTTGACCCAATGGGTGATGGACAAGCTGGGGCCCGACGTGCCGCTGCATTTCTCCGCCTTCCATCCCGACTACCGGATGACGGACGTCCAGGCGACCCCGCCCGAGAGCTTGATGCGCGCGCGCCGGATCGCCCTCGAGAACGGGCTTCGCTACGTCTACACCGGCAACATCCACGACAAGGACGGCGGCAGCACCTATTGCCATGGCTGCGGCACCCGCCTGATCGGCCGCGACTGGTACGAGCTGTCGGACTGGAACTTGACGCCGGACGGAACGTGCAAGAAGTGCGGCACCGCTTGCGCCGGCGTGTTCGAGGCGAAGCCGGGAGCCTGGGGCCGCCGCCGCCAGCCGATCCGGCTGCGCGACTATGCGCTTCGCGACTCATGCCGCTGAACGCAGCCGCGCCGCCCTGCATTCCTGACCAAGCAGTTACCGCGGGCGCAGCCTTTCGAGGAGCTGTTCCTTGACGCGGACGCCCCAGGTGCTGTCCATGTCTTCCTTCACGACGCGATAGCCGAAGCGCTCGTAGAGCCGGCGCGCTTCTTCGAGGCCTTCGAAGGTCGTCAGATAGGAGCGTTCGTAGCCGCATTCGTCGCAGAAGGCGACGGCGCGCTGCATGAGGTCGCGGCCGAGGCCTTTGCCGTGAAAGGCTTCGTCGACGATGAACATCCGAACATGCGCGCCGAGCTCGGCGGCTTCCGGCTCGCCGCCGTCAACGATCAGGGAGCCGACGATCTCGTCGCCCGCGACGGCGATCCAGAAACGGTCGGTCGCATCGTCGAAGCGCGAGAGGAAGGCGGCCAGCTCGGTCGCCACCATCGCCTCGAAGAACAGGCCGAAGCCCCAATGCGCGCTGTAGTACCGCGCGTGCATCTCCGTAATCGCGCCAATCGCGCCGGGCCGGTAGGAGTCGAGGATTTCCACGGACATTGGATTCAATCGCTCACGTCGACGAACGAGAGAAGAAAAATCCCCTGCCCAGAGGCACGGAGGGCAGGGGATAGGCTGCCCACGAACGGGCTGCTAGGTAGATGTCAGTCGAAGGCTTCGTCCCAGGTCCCGCGGGTGGCCGCCCGCGAATACTCCGTCGCCCGGTTCTCGAAGAAATTCGTGTGCTCGACCCCGTTCAGGATCTCGTCCAGCCAGGGCAGCGGGTTCTTCTCGACATGGAAGATCGGCTGCAGCCCGAGCTGCATCAGGCGGCGGTCGGCGATGTAACGGATGTAGCGCTTGACGTCCTTGCCTCCAGACCTTCCACGCCACCGACCTCGAAGGCCAGATCGATGAACGCATCCTCGTGGTCGACGATGGTCGAGCAGGCGATGTAGAGGTCGTGCTGCACCGCCTCGGTCCAGATGTCCTCGTTTTCCTGCCGGAAGGTCTGGAACAGGCGGATGATCGAGTTGGTGTGCAGCGTCTCGTCCCGGACCGACCAGGTGACGATCTGGCCCATGCCCTTCATCTTGTTGAAGCGCGGGAAGTTCAGCAGCATCGCGAAGCTGGCGAAGAGCTGCAGGCCTTCGGTGAAGGCGCCGAACACCGCCAGCGTCTTGGCGATGTCCTCGCGCGTCTCCACGCCCCATTGCTGCATGAAGTCGTATTTGTCCTTCATCTCCTTGTATTTGAGGAAGGCGCGGTATTCGAGCTCGGGCATGCCGAGCGTGTCGAGCAGATGCGAGTAGGCGGAGATGTGCACCGTCTCGATATTCGAGAAGGCGGCCAGCATCATCTGGACCTCGGTCGGCTTGAAGACCTGGCCGTAGTGCCGCATGTAGCAGTTGTTCACCTCGACGTCGGCCTGGGTGAAGAAGCGGAAGATCTGCGTCAGCAGATTGCGCTCGCCGTCGCTGAGCTTGTGCCGCCAGTCCTTCACGTCATCGGCGAGCGGCACTTCCTCCGGCAGCCAGTGGATGCGCTGCTGCGTGAGCCAGGCGTCATAGGCCCAGGGATAGTGGAACGGCTTGTATATCGGTTCGGCGTCGAGCAGCGACATGTCCTGGTAACTCCGTTTCTCTTTATCTTGTCCCCAAGCCGTTATTGGCAGGCGAGGCATTCCTCGTAATCGGTCGGATTGCCGTCGCCGGAATGCGGCTGGTCGTTGCCATTGACCTTGCCGAGAAGCGGGACCGTGGCGTGTCGCCCGTTCGCCGTGTCTTTGGTCACGACCTCCGCCCGCTGGATCGATTTCGAGCGGCAGTAATAGAGCGTCTTGACGCCTTTCTTCCATGCCTGGAAATGGATCTGATGCAGGTCGCGCTTGTGGATGTCGGCCGGCAGGAACACGTTGACCGATTGCGCCTGACAGATGAAAGGGTGCCCGGTCCGCCGCGTGCTCGATGATCCAGCGCTGGTCGATCTCGAAGGCGGTCTTGTAGAGAGCCTTCTCGTCGTCCGACAGGCAGTCGAGATGCTGCACCGATCCTTCATGCGTCGTGATCGATGACCAGGTCTCCGCGTCGTCGCGGCCTTTCTCGGCCAGCAGCGCCTTCAGGTATTTGTTGCGCACGTTGTAGGAGCCGGACAGCGTCTTGTGCGTGTAGCTGTTGGCCGCATTGGGCTCGATCCCCGGCGATGCGCCGCCGCAGATGATCGAGACGGATGCGGTCGGCGCCACCGCCATCTTGTTGGAGAAGCGCTCCTTGATGCCGTAATCGGCGGCATCCGGGCAGGCGCCGCGCTCTTCCGCCAGCTTGCGCGAGGCCGCATCCGCCTGGGCGCGGATATGCTTGAACATCCGCTTGTTCCAGACTTTCGCCATCACGCCTTCCATCGGAAGGCGCATTTTCTGCAGGAAGGAATGGAAGCCCATGACGCCGAGCCCGACCGACCGCTCGCGCATCGCGGAATAGGTCGCGCGCTGGAAGTCGTCCTGCGCATTGTCGATGAAGTCCTGCAGCACGTTATCGAGGAAGCGCATGATGTCCTCGATGAAGCGGGGATCATTCTCCCACTCTTCGTAGCGCTCCAGATTGAGCGAGGTGATGCAGCAGACCGCGGTACGCTGCTCGCCGTCCTTGTCGAGGCCGGTCGGCAGCGTGATCTCGGTGCACAGGTTCGAGGTCTTGACGTGCAGGCCCGCGAGCTTGTGATGCTCGGGAATGGCGCGGTTCACATGGTCGATGAAGATCATGTAAGGCTCGCCGGTCTCGACCCGCGCGGTCAGCATGCGGATCCACAGGTCGCGGGCACGCACCTTGCGCTGGACCGCACCGTCCTTCGGGCTGACCAGCGCCCATTCCTCGTCGCCCTCGACCGCCCGCATGAAGGCGTCGGAAATCAGGATGCCGTGATGCAGGTTGAGCGCCTTGCGGTTCGGATCGCCGCCGGTGGGCCGGCGGATCTCGATGAATTCCTCGATCTCGGGATGGTCGATCGGGATATAGACCGCGGCGCTGCCCCGCCGCAACGAGCCCTGCGAGATCGCCAGCGTCAGCGAGTCCATGACCCGGATGAACGGCACGACGCCTGAGGTCTTGCCGTTCAGGCCGACCTTCTCGCCGATCGAGCGCAGATTACCCCAATAACTGCCGATGCCGCCGCCGCGCGCGGCGAGCCAGACATTCTCGTTCCACAGGTCAACGATTCCGCGCAGGCTGTCGGTCGCCTCGTTGAGGAAGCAGGAGATCGGCAGGCCGCGCTTGGTGCCGCCGTTCGACAGGATCGGCGTCGACGGCATGAACCACAGGCTGCTCATATAGGTATAGAGCCGCTGGGCATGCGCGGAATCGTCCGCGAAATGCATCGCCACCCGTGCGAACAGATCCTGATAGCTCTCGTCGGGCATCAGATAGCGGTCCGACAGTGTCGCCTTGCCGAATTCGGTCAAGTTCGCGTCACGTCGCCGGTCGATCGTCACCCGGACGCCGCGCTCGTTCTGCGCGACGACGATGCCGACCGGATGCGACCGGCCGTCCTCGTAAACCGACTCGAGCATATCCTGCTCCAGCGCGTCTTGCGGCAGCGCCTGGCCTTGAAACACCAAGTTGTCCACAGGCCCTCTATCCCGCGCCAAAGCGTCGGAAGCGTCCACCATTCCCCCTCCTGTCCACAGCTGTGGAAAGAATTCTTTGTGAATAAACCACAAGATTTCGTGGTCTATCGGCGGTACGATACCAAATGTGGCGGGGGTGTCTAGGTTGAAAAGTGTTAACAAACGCCTGTAATTAGGCGCCTACGGTTTGTGACAGCGGCGGTCACGCCGGAGAAATCTTTTTGAAACAGTCCGTTCGGCACGACAGGGGAGACGAGATCGAATATGCGAATTAATTTGGGCTGCGGCTACCGCAAGCGCGACGGCTTCCACAACGTCGATAAATATGCCGGCTGCGCGCCGGACGAGGTCGTCGATCTTGAAAGTTTTCCTTGGCCTTGGCCCAGCGACTCGGTGGACGAAGTGGTCATGTCCCATGTGCTCGAGCATCTCGGCGCGACGCCGGACGTCTATTTCGGCGTTTTTCGGGAGCTTTACCGCGTCTGCCGGCACGAAGCGACAGTCCATATCACGGTTCCCCATCCGCGCCACGACACCTTTCTGGCCGACCCCACCCATGTCCGGCCGGTCACGATCGACGGGCTCGCCATGTTTTCCCGCCGGCTGTGCGAGGAATGGATTCGCGACGGCCGCGCGAACACGCCGATCGCCCTGATGATCGGCGTCGATTTCGAGATCGTGTCGACCGCGCTCGCGCTCGAGCCGATCTGGCGCAGCAAGCTCGAGCTGAAGAAGATTACCGAGGTCGAGCTGTTGCTCGCGATGAAGGAACGCAGCAATGTGGTGGTCGAGACGACGATCGTGCTGCGCGCGGTCAAGCCGTGCGATCCCCGGCTAGATGAGAAATAAGAGACCGATCGGATGTGTGGACGCTTCAGCCTGACCACGCCGAGCGCGGCGCTCCGCGATTTGTTCGGCTTCGACGAATTGCCCAACCTGCCGCCGCGCTACAACATCGCGCCGACGCAGGACGTGGCCGCGGTTCGGCTCATCGGCGATGATCCCAAGCCGCGGTTCACCGTGCTGCGCTGGGGCCTCGTTCCATCCTGGGCCAAGGACGTGTCGACCGGCGCCCCGCTGATCAACGCGCGGGCCGAGACGGTGGCCGATAAGCCGGCCTTCCGGCACGCCTTTCGCCGCCGCCGCTGCCTGATCCCCGCGGACGGCTTCTATGAATGGGAAAAGCGCCTGGACGGCGGCAAGCAGCCCTGGCGCGTCACGCTGGAAGGCGGCGTCCCCTTCGCCTTTGCCGGGCTGTGGGAGCACTGGTGCGGCGCCGACGGCAGCGAGATCGAGAGCTGCACGATCGTCACGACCGAGGCGGCCCCCAGCATTGCCAGGATTCACGAGCGCATGCCGGTGATCCTCGACCCGGCGGACTTTTCCGGCTGGCTGAAAGGAACGCCGGAGGGGGCGCTCGCCTTGCTGCACCCTTATCGCGGCAGGCTGGCGTCTTATCCCGTCAGCACGCGCGTCAACAGCGTGCGCAACGACGACGCGGGCCTGCTGGAGCCGGTCAGCGCCGCCCCGCCGGCGAAACCCGAGAAGGCGCAGCTCGACCTGCTGTGACGCCGCCTTACGAGGCGCGGGCGGCGTCTTCCAGCACCAGGATGGACGCCTTCTCGCCGATCATGATCGAGGGCGCGTTGGTGTTGCCGGATGTCAGCGTCGGCATGATCGAGGCGTCGGCGACCCGCAGCCCTTGCAGCCCCTGCACCCGCAGCCGGTTGTCGACGACGGCCATGGGGTCCTGACCCATCTTGCAGGTGCCGACCGGGTGATACGTCGTCTCGGCGTTGTGGCGCACCCAGTCGAGCATTTCGTCGTCCTTCTGCAGCGCTTCGCCGGGCGCGATCTCCTGGCCGATGACGGTGCTTCATGGACGCGGCGCCCATCAGCTGCCGCGCCTTGCGCATCGCCGCCAGCGTGCCGGTGCGGTCCGTCTCCGCCGACAGGAAGTTAAAGCGGATTGCGGGCGGCGCCTTGGGATCGGCCGATTTGACGTGGATGCTGCCGGTGCTGTCCGAACGCAGCACATGGACGCTGAGCATGATCCCGCGCTCCTTGGCGACCGTCCGGTTGGGGCCGACGAGGAAGGGCAGGACGGAAAAGCCTGCGTCCGGCGTCTCCAGCCCTTCCCGGGTGCGGACATAGACCCGGATCGGCGTCGACGGCATGGCAAGGAAGCCCTTGCGGGTGAGCCCGTAGCGCAGCGCCTGCAGGACGAGGCCCATACCGCGCGCGGTGTCGTTGTAGGTTGCGCCCGGCAGCGTCACCGACCATTTCATGCGGGGCGAGTAGTGGTCGCGCAGGTTCTCGCCGACGCCGGGGAGCGCGTGACGGACGGCGATGCCGCAGGCCTGCAGAACCTCCGGCCGGCCGATCCCCGACAATTCCAGGATCTGCGGCGACTTGATCGAGCCTGCGCTGACGATGACCTCGCGCCTCGCACGGGCTTCCTGGACCGTGCCGCCGACGGCGTAGCGCACGCCCGCGCAGCGCGTCCCCTCCATGACGAGCAATTCCGCCAGCGCGCCGGACTTGATCTCCAGGTTCTGGCGGCCGCGCGCCGGGTCGAGATAGCAGTAGGCCGTGCTCATCCGCCGGCCCTTGTTGATCGTCGCCTGCGTCATGGCGATGCCTTCCTGGCTCGCCCCGTTGTAATCGGGTTGAACTTGAGGCCGATCTCCTGCGCCGCCTTGATCATGGCGTCGTAGAACGGCCCTTTTTCCTGGGTGTCGCTGATCTTGAGCGGGCCGTCCCGGCCGCGCAGCGCGTCGTCGCCGCCGTGGTAGCTCTCCATCTTCTTGAAGAAGGGCAGGACGTCCTGATAGCTCCAGCCGCGATTGCCCAGCTGCGCCCAGTGGTCGAAGTCCTGCGCCTGGCCGCGCACGAAGACCATGCCGTTGATCGAGCTCGATCCGCCGAGCAGCTTGCCGCGCGGCACCGGGATCTTGCGCTGCGCCGTGCTTGCCTCGGGCTCGGACTCGAAGCACCAGTTGGCGGCCGGGTGATCGAGCAGCTTGCCGAAGCCGATCGGGATCGGCGACCAGGGATGGCTCGGCTTGCCGGCTTCGAGCAGCAGCACGCGATGCTGTCCGCTGGCGCTCAGCCGGTTGGCCAGCACTGCGCCGGCCGACCCGGCGCCGACGATGATGTAGTCATAGGTTTGATCCTGCATTTCCTGCGCTTCCCTGTCCCCGAAAGGTTGTTCGTCACCATAGCAAATAGCCCGGCGCAGGTTGAATCGGGCCCTGGCTTTACGAACCGAAGGGGGTGGGGCGGTCAGTCGTCCTGCATGTAGCGCCGCCGCAGCCGGTGGATGCCGAGCCAGACGGCCAGGATGATGAAGGGGATGGCGGCGCCCGTCAGGAGCTTCGCGGGAACGGCGGGATCGATCTTCTCCACCGCCGTCATCGCATAGGACAAGCAGGCCGAGGACGTAATAGCTGATCGCCGCCACCGACAGCCCTTCGACCGTCTGCTGCAAGCCGAGCTGGCGGCGGGCGCTGCGCTCGACCGAGGCGAGCAGGCCTTGCGACTGATCCTCGAGCGCGATGTCGACCCGGGTGCGCAGCAAGGTGGAGGCGCGGGTGACGCGCTGCGACAGGCGCTCCAGTCGGTCGGCGACGGAGACGCAGGTGCGCATCGCCGGGGCGAAGCGGCGATCCATGAATTCCTCGATCGTCTGCCAGCCCTCGACGCGCCGCTCGCGCAGCTCGCGGATACGGGCGCGGACCAGCGCGTCATAGGCGCGGGCGGCGCTGAAGCGGTAGGTCGAAACGGCTTGCAAGGCTTCGACCTCGGCGGCGAACGCGGTCAGTTTCTCGAGCAGGCCGCGATCCTCGGATGAGACGTCGGTTGCTTGCATGGAGGAGACCAGCTGCGTCAGGCGGCGGTCGATCCCGGCGATGGCGGGGCCGAGCCGCTGCGCCTCGGGCAGCGCCAGCATCGCCATGGTGCGGTAAGTCTCGATGTCCAGGAGGCGCTGCACGAGCCGGCCGCCGCGGCGGTCGCTCAATCCCTTGTCGAGGATCAGAAAGCGGCTGTATCCATCCTCGTGGATGCGGAAATCGGTCCAGACGAGCGCGGCGCCGTCGCTGACCGCGCTGCAGCTGAGGCTGTCGCGCACGAACCAGCTCGACCGCGGCACGTCCTCCTCGCGGGGCGCGTCCTTGGCCAGCACCACCGTCGTGGCGACGAGCAATTCGCCGGGCATCGCGTCCAGCCAGTCCTGCGGCGCCGGACCGGCGGCGGACGCAGCCAGCAGGTCCGCGGCGGCCTCGCGCACGAACAGCGTATAGGCGGTGAATTCGGTATGGCGCTCCCATTTCAGATGGAACGCGCCGAAATCCGCGTCGAAATGCTTCATCTCGGCGTCGGGCGCGTTCACCCCGTAGCGTTTGCACAGGGCGGCCAGATGCGTGCGGTCGGCGGCATCGGCATCCGGTGTCTCCCCGGTAATCAGCGCGAAGTGGATGACCCGCGCCGGCGCGACGAGCGTCTGATAGGGACGCGCGTGCAGCTCGTTGGTGAGCGAAAAACGTGCGCCATGCTGGTGCTTCGCGATCATTCGGCCGGCCCCCCGACCGGCGGGATGCGCGCACTGCCGCGGGGGCTCGCCGTCTGCGCCGTCATGCCTCTCCCTCCCGTTCCGCTTTTGCCCGCTTGCGGATTTTCGCTATCATCCGCCGGCCATCATAATGCTTTCCGTGCTCGCTGTGCGGGTAACTTGCGCAAATGGGACTACCGGGAATGACATTCGAGATTAAACGGCTGGGAGAGGCGGCGGGCGCGGAAGTGCTCGGCCTCGACATGCTGCGGCCCTGGGACGATGCGACGAAGCAGGCGGTCTCGAAGGCCTTCGTGGACAACCTCGTGCTGGTTTTCCGCGGCCAGACGATGACGCCGCCGCAGTTCATGGCCTTTGCGCGCAATTTCGGCGCGCTGCAGCCCCATGTCGCGAAAAAATACCGCCATCCCGAGGCGGAGGACATCGTCATGATGACCAACGTCGACAAGGACGGGAAGTTCGACAAGGTCGGCGCCAGCCGGGGCGTGGGGTGGCATTCGGACCTGAGCTACGACCAGGTGCCTGCGAAAGCGACGCTGCTGCATGCCCTCGAGCTTCCCGACCGGGGCGGCGATACCTGCTTCGCCAACATGTACATGGCCTACGAATTTATGCCCGCGGATCTCAAGCGGCGAATCACCGGGCTGAAGGCACGGTTCCGCTACGGCGGGCGGCACGGGCTCAGCACCGGGCATCTGTCGGCCGAGGACAAGGCCAAGCCGGACGTCATTCATCCGGTCATTCGCCGTCATCCGGAATCGGGCCGGCCCTCGGTCTATATCAACCCCTATCACACGGTCTGCATCGACGGCATGCCGCGTGACGAAAGCGACGCGCTCCTGGACGAAGTCTTCGCCTGGTGCGACCGGCCTGAATTCCAGTGGCGGCACCACTGGCGCATGGGCGACACGATCATCTGGGAGAACCGTTCCGCGGTGCATTCGGCAAGCATGGATTATCCGCTCGACCAGCGGCGCATCTTCATGCGGGCGACGGTGCGGGGCACAAATACCCTGACCGAGGAAATGGTTCCGAGCCTCGCCGCCTAACCTTGGCTTGTGGGGCGGAGACAAGCATGCGGGGTTTGTGCTAGGTTTTGGTACGACAACGCGTACCCGAGCCCGCCTTGGTGGTCCTTGGCGGGCCGGTTCACGGAACCTTCTGATTTATCGCAAAAATTCGACGTGGAGGGCGAAACGTCATGCCGCACGACATACGGTCCGATCGGGCGACGGCGGAGATAACAAGCGAAACCATCGAGGTCCTGCACAACCGCGTCAGCATCCGGAAATATTCGCAGGAGCCGGTGACCGAGGCGCAGGTGAAGGCGATCCTCGGCGCTGCGTTCCGCGCGCCGACCTCGTCGAACATCCATGCCTACAGCGTCATCGTGGTGCGCGATCCCGAGGTGAAGAAGGAACTGGCGGTTCTTACCGGCAACCAGAAGCATGTCGCCGAATGCCCGGTCTACCTGCAGTTCTGCGCCGATCTGTCGCGCATGGAAGCGGCGATGAAGCGGCACGGCCATGACCTCGATAACAACAACCTCGAATACGGGCTCGTGTCGTCGATCGACGCCGCCCTGGTCGGCATGTCGGCCTATCTCGTGGCGGATTCGCTGGGCATCAAGGGCCTGATGATCGGGGCGGTGCGCAACAAGCCGGACGAGGTGGGCAAGCTGCTCGGCATGCCGCGGCGGGTCTATCCGGTCTTTGGCATGTGCCTCGGCTGGCCCGCGGAAGCGCCGAAGCAGAAGCCGCGCATGGACTACGACACCCTCGTCCATTACGAGCGCTACCGGACCGAGGGCCTCGACGCCGAGCTCGACGCTTATGATGCGGAGCTCGCCGCGCATTACGACGCGGTCGGCAAGCAGACGACGCGCGACTCCTGGACCCGCGACATCGACGAGAAATTCGCCGTGCCGCGGCGCGACAAGTTGCGCGAGCAGCTCAAGGCAATGGGATTCGATTTCCGCTGAGCGTCTTGCCCGGCCGGTCTCGTGAGGCGGTCTAGCGGGGCGAAGCATATCGCCCGGCGAGGCTCGCTTTGAGGCGGGTGAGGGCGTAGACGATGTCGCATTTCGGCGTCGCGATCCCGGACAGCCGGCCGAGCTCGCCGACGACGCCGAGGAGCGCGTCGAGCTCGATCGTCTTGCCGGCTTCGAAGTCCTGCAGCATCGAGGACTTGATCGGTCCGAGCCGCAGGAAAGACTCGAGCTTTTCCTCGATATCCGGTCCGGTTGTGCAGCCGTTCGCGGCGGCGACGCGCGCCGCTTCCCGCATCATGTCGGCCATGACCTGGCCCACCTCGCGGTCGATCACCAGCGCATCACAACCCGCGTCGCACAGCACGCTCAGGGGATTGCCGGTGAGGTTGCCCCACAGCTTGCCCCAGACCTCGGCATGGATGTCATCGGTGACAGGGCTCCGAAGGCCGCCGGCCGTGAACAGCGCCGAGACGCGGGCGACACGATCGCTCCGGCTATGGTCCGGCTCGCCGACCACGTAGATGCCGCCGTTGTTGTGTTCGATCACGCCCGGCTCGGGAATGTTGGAGCCGATGTAGACGACGCAGCCAATCGCCCGTTCTGGCCCCAGCGCGTTCCAGATCCGGCCGCCGGGATCGACGCTGTCGAGATGCGGCTTCGGCCAGTCGCCCGGCAGGCCGTGGAAATACCACCAGGGAATGCCGTTGATCGTCGGCACGATGATCGTGTTCGGCCCGATCAGCGGCGCGACCTGCGGCAAGGCGGCGCCAATGGTATGCGCCTTGAGGCCCATGATGACGACGTCCTGGACGCCGAGCGAGGCCGTGTCGTCCGTCGCATGGACGCGGACGGTCCATTCGCCCGATTGGTCGCGCACGGTGAGGCCTTTGCGCCGGATCGCATCGAGATGAGGGCCGCGGGCGACGAAGCTCAGCCCGTCCATGCCGCTGCGCGCCATCCGTGCCCCCGCGACCCCGGCAACGGCGCCGACGCCAAAGATGCAGACTTTCATGGATCGTTCCGCTCAATTGACCGTCTTCGCATGATGCAAACCGAGTCTGCGAAAGCAAGTCAATTGAGCGTCTGGACGCAGACGGCGTCCGCCGCGCGATTGTGGCAGGTGGGGATATCGATCAGGCGGTGCGGACGTTCTCCAGGAATGTCGTCGCCACTTCCCTCAGCCGCTCGGCCTCGGTCGACAGGTTGCCGGACAGGAGCTTGACCTGCTGGGCCGCCTGCGTGGTCTCGTTGGCCGCCTCGTTCAGCCCGCTCACGCTCTGCGTCACGGTGTTGGTTCCGCCCGCGGCCTGCTGCACGTTGTCCGCGATGTCCCGCGTCGCCGAAGACTGCTCTTCGATCGCGCTGGCGACCGTCGCCGAATAGCCGGAAATCTGCTCGATCACGGCATTCACCTGATTGATCGCCTCGACCGCGTTGGTCGCCGTCGTCTGGATCGTCGTGATCTGTTCGGCAATCTGGTCGGTCGCTTTCGAGGTCTGGTTCGCCAGCTGCTTGACCTCGCTCGCCACGACGGCAAATCCCTTGCCTGCGTCGCCCGCCCGGGCCGCCTCGATCGTGGCGTTCAAGGCGAGCAGATTCGTTTGCGCAGCGATTTCCTGAATCAGATTGAGGACGTTGCCGATCGTCTCGGCGGATTTGGCGAGCCCCTGCATGGTTTCCCGCGTCTCGCGCGATACCGTCACCGCCTTTTCAGCGACTTCGTTGGACTGCGTGACACGTAGGCTGATTTCGTCGATCGAGCTTGAAAGCTGCTCCGTTGCGGTCGCCACCGTCTGCACGTTCCGGGAGGCCGCCTCGGCGCCGCTCTGCACGGTTTCGGATTGCCGGTTGGTCATCTCGGCGGCGGTCGCCATCGTCTCCGACGTATCCTGCAGGCTTGTCGCCGCATCCAGCACGTTCTGCAACGCCTCGTTCGACGCCGCTTCGAAATTCCGGATGAGCGTTTCGACCGATTTCGCCCGTTGCTCCTTGGCGGCGCGGTCCTCCGCCTCCTTGGCTTCGAGCGTCCGCTTTTCCAGGGCATTCTGCTTGAAGATGAGAACGGCGCGGGCGAGATGTCCGATTTCATCCTTGCGATCGGTCGCCGGGACCTCCAGCTCGAGCTTGCCGCCGGCGAGATCGGCCGTCGCCCGCGTTATGCCGGCCAGCGGCCGGCTGATGCCGCGCGCCACGATGGAGCCGATGACGGCTACGAAAACGAGCATGATGGCGGCGGTCGCCAGAACGATGATATGGGTCAGGCTGCGGGTGCGCTCCACGGTGGCATGCGCCGCCGCGACGCCTTGCGTCGCGATGTCCGTGATCTGCTGCAAGGCCGGCTGCATCTCCGCATGGATCGCGCCGAGCTCCTTGGTGTCTTTGGTAAGAAGGATCGTCGTGTCGACCCAGGCTTTGATGGTCACCTGATACGCGTCCATCATCCCGGCGATCTCTTTCTCGAAGTCCGGGCCCTTGTTGGCGGACTTCAGCAGCAGGTTAAAGTCCTGCCGCACGTCGCCGATGTAGTTGACCACGTCCGGGTCCGGCGCCGCTTTGAACTCACGCAAATAGCGCGCGATGACGAGAAGCGTGCCGCGCAGCTGATCGAGCCCTGCGGCGGCGAATTTGTGATCGATCCCGTCGAATTGCTCGTTCAGCTTCGACGCAAGCCCGTCCTGGTCGAGGCGGCCGATCTTTCCCTGCAGCTGCACGGTCTCGCCGAACTTCGAGGTAAGGCGCATGATCGTGTCCTCCAGCTGAAGGACCGAGTCCGATATCGATTGGGTCAGCGGCAGCGCGCCCATCGTCTCCACCAGCTCGGAGAACTTGGCCGCGGTGTTTTGATAGCTCGCCGCGTATTTCTTGTCGGTTGAGAGCAGGAAGTCCTTTTCATGCTGGCGGAGTTGCAGCGCCGTAATGGCGATGTCATCCACGAGCTTCATGAGATCGGAATTCGCCTTTTCGTTGTGTTGGGCGGTCTCCATCCGGAGCTCGCCGAGCATATAGGCGCTGGTTAAGGCGGCCATGCCGAATATGCCGAGGCCGGCGAGGATAAAGATCCGCATGCGAATCGTGAGGACCTTGAACGACTTCAGAAACTGTAGGAATTTCATGACGCTATACCCTTGCTCCGGGCTTCGATATTTTCTCCGCGGCGGGGCAAACGGCGAAGGCGCAGCCGCCGCACAGGAGGGCGTCACGACAGAATGGTAAAGTAAGAATAAGAATTCGTTAAAAATAGCAGGTAGAGACATCGCCTATGATATGAAATAAATTTGAATATGGAATATTAGGATTTATCTCCTTGAGGTTGTTATTCGGCGCGCCGTCTTGAAGGCGCGAGCCGCTTTTCCAGGCGCTGGCTGAAGCGCGACAGGGCGAAGCAGAACAGCCAGAATCCGAGGCCCGCGAAGACATAGCCTTCGACGTTGTAGCCGATCCATTGCGGGTCGGATACGGCGGCCTGGACGATCCCCAGGAGATCGAACAAGCCGATGATGAGGACCAGCGTCGTATCCTTGAAGAGCGCGATGAAGATGCCGACGATGCCCGGGATCACGTGCCGCAGCGCCTGCGGCATCACGATGTAGCGCATCGTCTGCCTGTAGTCGTAGCCGAGCGATTCCGCCGCCTCGTATTGCGCGTGCGGGATCGCCTGCAGGCCGCCGCGCACGACTTCCGCCATGTAGGCGGCATAGAACAGCGCGATGCCGATCAGGGCGCGCAGCAGCTTGTCGAAGTTGACGCCTTCCGGCAGGAACAGGGGCAGCATCACGGACGCCATGAACAGCACCGTGATCAGCGGCACGCCGCGTATCAGCTCGATGAAGGCGACGCACAGGATCCGGATGACCGGCAAGCGCGAGCGGCGCCCGAGCGCAAGCGCGATGCCGATCGGAAAGGAGGCCGTGATGCCGACGCCGGCGACCACCAGCGTCAGGAAGAGGCCGCCCCATTTGGCCGTCTCGACGGGCTGAGCCCAGCGCCGCCATGGAACAGCCACGTGGCGGCCACGAGGTAGGCGGGCAGCAGCAGCGCCACGATCAGTCCCTTCCGCGGCAGCCGCAGCTTGATCAGGGCGACGGCGCCGACGAGCAGCAGGGCGAAGGCGAGGTTCACGCGCCATCGCTCTCCTTCGGGATAGAAGCCGTACAGGAACTGGCCGATCCGGGCCTCGACGAAGACCCAGCAGGCGCCGCCGCCGGTACAGCTCTTTCGGCTGTCGCCGACGAAATTGGCGTTGACGATCAGCCAGTCCAGCGCCGGCGGAAGGGCGAGGCAGAGCAGCAGGACGCAGGCCGCCGTGAGCACGGTGTTGAGCGGCGAGGAGAACAGGTTCGCCCGGGCCCAGCGGGCTGCGGTGACGGCCCGGCGGCCGACGGTTTCCCCGGCCGTCATGGGCTCTCTCCGAACCGCGCGACACGCCTGTTGTAGAGGTTCATCGCGCCGGCGATGGCGAGGCTGATGGCAAGATAGACGGCCATGGTGATGGCGATGACTTCGACGGCCTGTCCGGTCTGGTTCAGCACCGTGCCGGCGAAGACCGAGACAAGCTCGGGATAGCCGATCGCGGCGGCAAGCGAGGAGTTCTTGGTCAGGCTAAGGTAGTGGCTGGTCAGCGGCGGCACGATGACCCGCATCGCCTGCGGCAGGATGACGAGCCGGAGGGCCTGGCCGCGCGACAGGCCGAGCGCTTCCGCGGCTTCGCGCTGGCCCTTGTCGACCGCGAGGATGCCCGACCGCACGTTCTCGGCGATATAGGCCCCGGTGTAGAAGGAGAGGCCGAAAACGAGCCCGACGAATTCGGGGATCAGCACCATGCCGCCCTCGAAGCTGAACCCGGCCAGGTGCGGCAAGCTCCAGCCGGTCGAGCGGATGGCTGATGGCCGCGAGCGCGGCGGCGGGTCCGACGGCGATCGCCAGGCAGACGGCGCTGGTTCGGGTGCTCGCGGCGCCGCGCCGGCGGATCCATCGCCACAGCAGCACGGCCGCGGCGATACCGGCGGCGAGGACGCCGCTACTGGCCAGAAATCGGCTGTCAGCAGGGGCTTCGGCAGGTAGAGGCCCCGGTTGTTAAGGAAGATCACGCCCAACAGGGCGTGGCTCTGGCGCGGCTGCGGCATGGCGCTCAGCACCGCGAAATACCAGAAGAAGATCTGCAGCAGCAGCGGCAGGTTGCGGAAGGTCTCGACATAGACCGTGGCGAGCCGGGCGGCGAGCCAATTGTTCGACAGGCGGGCGATGCCGATCAGCATGCCGAGGATGGTGGCGAGCACGATGCCGACGGCCGAGACGAGCAGCGTGTTGAGCAGCCCGACGAGGAAGGCCCGGCCGTAGCTCGACAGCTCGGAATACGCGGATGAGATGGAAGATGATCGAGAAGCCGGCGGTGCTGCGGAGGAAGCCGAAGCCGGACGCGATGCCGCGCTCCGCCAGGTTGCTCAGCGTGTTCTCGACGAACCAGGCCACCAGCGCCAGGACGACAGCCAGCACCAAGGCCTGCGCTGCGACCGCACGGAGCCGCTCTTTACGCCGGAGCCGGCTCACGCGCTGCCACCCGCTGCGGTGCTCAGCGCACCGGCGGTGCATACAGGATGCCGCCCTTGGTCCACAGCGCGTTGACGTTGCGGGCGATCTTGAGCGGCGATCCGGCGCCGAGATCGCGCTCGAACATCTCGCCGTAGTTGCCGACCGCCTGCACCGCCCGGAGCGCCCAGCCGGCATCGAGGCCGAGGTTCTTGCCGGAATCACCCTCCGACCCGAGCAGACGGCGGACTTCGGGATTCTTGCTTTCCGTCCGTAATTGTTCGGCGTTTGCGGCCGTGATGCCCAGCTCCTCGGCGTTGATCAGCGCGAACAGCGTCCATTTGACGATCCCGAACCAGGCGTCGTCGCCATGGCGCACGGCAGGTCCGAGCGGCTCCTTGGAGATGATCTCGGGCAGGATGACATGCTGATCCGGATCGTCGAGGCGGACCCGCTGGGCGTACAGGCCCGACTGGTCGGTGGTGTAGACGTCACAGCGCCCTTTGACATAAGCGGCGAAGGCGTCGTCCGACTTCTCGAAGGTCACCAGCTTGTATTGCATGCCGTGCGAGCGGAAATAGTCGGCGACGTTGAGCTCGGTCGTCGTGCCGGCATTGGCGCAGACCGTCGCGCCGTTGAGCGCCGTGGCGCTCTTTACGCCGAGCTTGCGGCGCACCATGAAGCCCTGCCCGTCGTAGTAGCTCACGCCGGCGAAGGTGAGCCCAAGCGCCGTATCGCGCGTGAGCGTCCAGGTCGTGTTGCGCGACAGCAGGTCGATCTCGCCGGATTGCAACGCGGTGAAGCGCTCCTTGGCCGACAGCGGTACGAATTTGACCTTGTCCGCGCTGCCGAGCGCGGCGGCCGCGACCGCTTTGCAAAAGTCGACGTCGAAGCCGGACCAGTTGCCCTTGGCATCCGGGTTGGAGAAGCCTGGCAGCCCCTGGCTGACGCCGCAAAGCAGGGAGCCGCGGGACTTTACGGTCTCCAGCGTCTTCTGGGCGAGGGCCGGCGCGCTCACCCACACGAGACCGGCGACGACGGCGAAAAGAAGTCGGGCGAAGCGGAGCATCGGTCGCATCCTTGCTGCAATTTGCACGGCAGACCGAAACGCGCTTGCGCCCGGCGCTGCCGGCTACAGCATGGCGAATCCGCCGTTGACGCTCAATACCTGTCCGGTGACCTGCCGCGCACAGTCCGAGGCGGCGAACAGCACGGCGTTGCTGACGTCCTCCATCTCGCCGATGCGGCGCAACGGATAGAGGCGCCTTACTTTTTCCTCGCGCGCGGCGACTTTTTCGGCGCCCATCGACTGGCGCATCTTTTCCAGGATGCCGTTGCGCATCGGCGAATTGGTCGCGCCCGGCGAGATCACATTCGCGTTAATGTTGTTCTTGCCGACCTCCTTTGCGATCGACTTGGTGAAAGAGATGACGCCGCCCTTGGCCGCGGAATAGACGGCTTCGCGCTCCTGGCCGACGCGTGCGGCGTCCGTCGCGATGTTGACGATCTTGCCGTAGTTGCGCTCGATCATGCCGGGCAGGGCCGCCCGGATGCAGTTGATCGTGCCATAGAGAGTGACTCGAATTTCCTGGTCGCACTGCTCAGGCGTCTTTTCCAGGAACAGCGCATGCTGCGTCATGACGGCCGCGTTGTTGACCAGGATGTCGAGCCGGCCCCATTTCTTCTCGACCGCCGCGATCATCGCGCCGACCGCCTGCATGTCGGTGATGTCGCATTGCGCGGCCATGCCCTCGCCGCCGGCGCCGGAAATCATGCCGAGCGTCTCGTCGATGCCCTTGGTCGAGATGTCGTTGACGGCAACCTTGGCGCCTTCCTTGGCGAAGGCGACGGCCATGTGTTGTCCGATGCCGCTGCCGCTGCCCGTGATCAGCGCCACTTTGCCGGATAGACCGAGGTCCATGCGTTCCTGCTCCCGTTCCCGTTGTTCCTGATATGCCTCAGGCCTGTGCGGCCCGTTCGTGTTTCTGCGCCGCGTAGATCGAAACGTAGCCGGTTTTCGTCCAGTCCGGCGGGATCCGGCAAGGGCGCGGATCGTTGTGCGACCAGCGCGCCGGCTCGCCGCGGATGATCTCGCCGGTATGCGACGTGGGTGTCGGCGGCGCGAACAGCATGAAGGCGTCCGCCGAGGAGTAGACGTTGAGCATCATCGGCCGCGCCTTGTCGGCCATCGCCGGCCGCGATCCGTGAATGACACGGCAGTTGAGCATGATCACCGATCCCGCGGGCCCGTCCAGCTCGTCGGCCGTGTCGAGCGGCACCTGCTTGAGGTCCTTTTCGGCGATATAGCCGGTCCACCGGCCGTCGGCGTCGTGATGATCGAACAGCTCGCCCTCGTGGCTGCCGGGGATCGTCGCCAGCGGCCCTTCCGCGGCCGTGACGTCTTCGAGATAGACGCCGATCGTCACCGGGCTGTAATTGGTGTGCGGCCAGGCCGGGATGTCCTGATGCCACTTGACCTCCTCCGCGCCGCCCGGCCATTTGAAATTCAGCTTGGAGCTGTGAAACTTGACGTCCGGGCCGACCAGGTCGGCGGCGACGTCGGCCATCAGCGGGGACGACGCGAAGGCCCAATAGGCGGGGTGCTGATCCACCGCCGCGCGGATCCGGCGCGGCCGCGGGTCGCGCCTGCTGTGGTCGGGGCCGAGGTCGAAGCGCGCGTTGGACTTGGCGATACCCCGGCTCTCTTCCAGAAGCTCTTCCGTCGCCGCGCGCAAGGCGTTCAGCATCGCCTCGGGGACGAGCCCTTCCGCTTTCAGGTAGCCGCGCTCGACGTAGAATTCCCGCTGCGCCTGGCTTAAGACCTGGGCCGGATGCTTGAGAATGTCCTCGGGCGTCATGGCGTTTCTCTAACGTGACCGCGGCGATCGCGGATTATCGTAGCACGAGAGGCAGGGGGGAGATCAAAATCCCCCGTCACGGCGGGAGTCGGATCACGGTGCTCAGCTGCGATCCGTCGAAGGCGGCGGCGTTTGTCCGCCGGCGTGTCTCAGAAAGAAAGCCTCATAGTCGCTGACTGCCTGGGCGTCCTCATAAAGGAAAGCGGCGCGCTGGCCGATCTCGCGGCTGAGGACCCGGCGCAAATCCGGTGTCGTGGCGATGGCGACGGCCTTGGACACATAGTCCGCACCGTCTTTGGCGACGCATTCCATGAACCGCATCCGCCGGTACATGGCATAGGTCAGCCGCGACCGGCGCAGGGCGCCCGGCAGCGTGACGATGGGCACGCCCGCCGCGAAGGCTTCGAAGGACGTGTTGCCGCCGGAGAAGACGAACGGATCGAGCACGACATCGGCGGCGGGATAGATCGCCAGGAATTCCTGGTATGGCCGCCGGGCGAGGAAGCGCAGCCGCCCGCGGCTACGCGGCGCGGTCCGGGCGAGACGCTGTTCCAGCAGCTCGCGGTGCCGCCGGCTCGGCCCTTCCAGCATGGCGATCTCCGCCATGGGGTCGCGGCCGAGGATGTCGTCGATCACCGGATCGAACTCGGACGGGAAACGGAACGGATTGTACGGATAGAGATAGATGTGCCGGGACGGATCGAGGCCCAGCCGCTTGGCCGCGTCGTGCCGGTCGAGCGCCGGTATCGCCGGCCGGCGGTAATACGTGCCGAGCGAGGAAAGCCGCACGAGCGTCTCGCTGTAATGCGCATCGGCGTCGGTGGCTTCGACGAGCGCGCTGGACAGGAAAACGTCCATCGCAGGAATGCCACTGGTGATCGGATAGCCCCAGCCCGAGCACTGCAATGGCGCGAGGCGGGCGAAAGCGAGGAAGTAAAGCAGCGGGTCCATGCCGATGCCGGCATAGACGATGATGTCGAGCTCTGCGTCCGCGAGCGCCTCGCGCGCGCCGGCGAGATCGCGCGGCAAGATCATCCGCCGGTCGGCGGATGACGCGATCCGACGCGCCATGTCGTCCGCCGGCGGCGCAAACCCGGCGACCGTGACCTCGAGCTGTTCCCGGCCGAGCCGCTCGATGATCGGGCCGAGCAGGCGGCCGAGCGTGTGATCGCGGAGGTAGGGTGACACGAAGGCGAGCCGGATGCGGCCCTCGTGCGGCCGTTCGGCGTTCCGGCAATGCGCCGCCTCGTAGGCCAGCGACGGGCAGGCGGCCAGGTAGAGCCGGGCCAGCCGTTCCAGAAAGGGGCGGTCATCGATGCCCTGCGCGCCGAATTGGAAAAAGGTCTTGGCGACGTCCCGGACCGGATCGGCGATCGACAATCCCTGCTGCTCGAGCCGCGCGATCTCGGCTTCTACCCGGGTGCGCTGTGCCGCGACCGCTTCCGCGCTTTCGGCGACGACCGGCATGGCGAGTGCCCGGCGGACCCGCAGCCCGTCCGTCGGGCTGAGCTCGCAGGCTCTATCATAGGCGGCTAGGGCGACAAGAAAATCGCCGCAGAGCTGGCGCGCATCGCCGAGCGCGGCATGATAGGCGGCGTTGTCGGGGGCCAGCGCCGCGGCTTGCTCGCGATGCGCCCGCGCGTCGTCGAGGCGTGCCGCATCGGCGTAGATGTTGCCGAGCAGGGCATGCGCCTCGGCGTAAGCGGGATCGAGGTTGAGGGCCTGTTTCGCCATGTCCACGGACCGGTCCGTGAGACCGGCGCGCCGCAAGGCGATGGCCAGCTTCAGGAAGCATTCGGCATCGGTCGGGCGCAGCTGGGCAAGCGCCGCGTATTCCCGCAGGGCGTCGGCCTGGCGCTGGGCGCCTTCGAGCATGGCGGCGAGGTTGAGCCGGATCGTCTTGTCGTCTGGCGCCCCTGCCTTGGCGCGGCCGAGCAGCTCGATCGCGCGCTCCTGCCGGTCGAGGGCGTGATGGGCAAGGCCCAGGGCGTGCCACAGGACCGGATCGTCGAGCGCACCGTCCGCAAGCCGCTCGCCAAGCGTAACGGCCTCGGCAAAGCGGCCGGCGCCGAGGTGATCGAGCACCAGCCGGATATCGGACCTGCCGCCCTGCGGGTTCCGGGCGCCGGTCACGGCCGGGCTTCTTTTTGGTCGAACGCATGCGTCATTCGCATGCGCCAGCATACCATTCTTTGGTCTTTGGACGATCGGTTGACTGCGGTGATGCGACGTCTAGCCGTTCATGATCTGGTCGATCTGGGTCTGGCCGAGGGTCGTCACCTTGCCGTGGATGATCGCGCTTGCCCGGTCGACGAGCTCGCCCAGGATCGTCGTCACCTCGCTCGCGATGGCCCGCATGTCCTCGGTCCGGCTCTGCTCGGAAAGCTGGGTGAGCGCCGCGACCGCCGTACAGATGCAGCGGCCCGCGCTCTCGATCGTCCGGTCGAAGGGCTCGCGGTATTTCTCGGGTGCGACCGCATAAGCGCGGATCGCAAGCTCCTTATCCGCAAAGCTGCTGTCGGCAAAGTGCTCGACATAGGATTTCGGGTGCCACGTCGCCAGCTCCTCGAGCAATTCTGGCGCGTCGGCGACCATCTCAAGAAGCATGATCGGCTCGTTGAGATGGTTCAAATAATCCGTGGCGAGCAGGGTTTGCTCGTTAATATTCGTTCCCTTCACCTTCTCGCGGAGGTGCTCCAGGGAATCCAAGTCGCCGTCCATAACTAGTTGAGATATCTCTTTATTATTCAAAGGGTACCCTGCAAGCGGAGATTATGGCAGAGCGAGGTTAATCGCCCCTTAAGCAATCTTGGCTAGATCTCCGGCTTGGGCGCTGCCCGAAAGGGGGTGCGGTTGACCCATTCGGCTAGGCGGGCTAACGATAGGTATGGGAGGCGCGTACCGAGCGTCCTGCGGACAGGGGACCGATTTCTGCTATGACGAAATCGCATATCCTCCGAGACGAATTGCTACGTATAAGAAGATGGTTTGATGACAATGAACCGCCGGTCGGAGCGGAAATCCCGCCCCGCCGCCTTGTATGGCCGTCTGCGTCCCGCAGCGCTGTCTATCTGCTAGAATAGGTCGGACGCCTTATGACTGGTCGACGAAAGCCCTATTGTGCCTGACGCGAACGATCCTCAACTAAGGACCGCTGACAAGGATGGCGGCAAGCTGCCGTTTACGGCGCGTCGTTTCGTCCGTGGGCTATCGCACGACGTTGGCCGCCGCGGCCGAATCAAGATCCAGCATATCGTCGCGATCCTCGTCGTCATCGCGGGCGCGATTTGGGGCGGGGTGGAGATTCGCAACCGCATCACGCATGTCTACGAATACGACGCCCGGATATCGGGCGATCTCACGACGATCAGCAGCCGGGTGTCGGGCTGGGTGACGAAGATCGCGATCACGGAAGGCGATACGGTCGCGAAAGGCCAGACCCTGTTCCAGATCGACGACCGGGAATCCAAGCTCAAGGTGGAGGAGCTCGACGCCCGTGTGAAACGCAATTCTGCCGAGAGCGAGCGGTTGCGCCGCGAGCTGACCCTGACCGACGAGCAGACCCAGACGCATTACCAGACCCTCTTGTCGGCCGCGAGCGCGGCGGAGGCTTCGATCGCGTCGCTGAACGCGCAACTCGAGCTGGCGAAGGGCGATCTCGGCCGGGCGGAGAAGCTGTTCAAATCGACCGTCATCCCGCGCCGGCAGCTCGACGAAGCCCGGGCGACGAAGCTCCGTCTCGAGGGCGAATACCGCAGGATGGTCGCCGGCCTGAACGAAGCGCGGGCCCGTCTGGAGGAAGCGAAGGCGGATCGCGCGAAGCTCGACGTCATCAAGGGTGAGATCGCCATGCTGGAGCACCAGGGGGCCGAGCTCACGGCTGTCCTGGCGCAGCAGCAGCTCGATGAGACCGACCGCACGATCCGCGCGCCGACCCCCGGCGTCATCGACCGGCGTTTCGTCGACCGAGGCGAGTATGTGACCCCCGGCCAACGGCTGGCTATCATGCACGATCCGACGAAGATCTGGATCGACGCCAATATCAAGGAGACGGATGTCCGAAAGCTCAAGATCGGACAGCCGGTCAACGTTTCCGTCGACGCGTATCCCGACGAGACCTTCCACGGCAAGGTGGCGATTATCGGAAACGCCGCGACGAGTGAGTTCGCCCTTCTGCCCACCCCAAACCCGAGCGGCAATTTCACCAAGATCACCCAGCGCCTGCCGGTTCGGATCGCAATAGACCAACAAGCCCGGAAACTGCGTCCCGGCATGATGGTCGAGGTCAATATTGACATACGATGACGTCGACGCGCTGATCGCGCGTTACGGCCCTTCCTATCGATGGTACATAACGATCGCGGGTATCACCGGCGCGGTCGCAATGGTGCTGTCCGCGACCATCGTCAATGTCGCGATTCCAAGCGTGATGGGCGCCTATGGGATCGGGCAGGACCGCGCGCAATGGATGGCGACGGCCTTCATCGCGACGATGGTGGCGAGCCAGCTGCTGAGCGCTTGGCTGGTCAAGGCGCTCGGCGAGAAGCTCGCCTTCCTCATCATCAACGCCGTGTTCCTGGTCGGAACGACGATCGCCGTCAGCAGCAACGCGTTCGAGCTCGTGATTGTCGGCCGGGTGCTGCAGGGGTTTTCCGCCGGCACCATTCAGCCCATGGTGATGGCGCTCATCTTCCGGATATTTCCGCCGCAGCAGCGGGGCCTTGCCATGGGGGTCTACGGCACCGGCATTCAAATTGCGCCCATGCTCGGCCCGATGCTGGGCGGCCTGGTCATCGACGCCCTGAGCTGGCGCGAGATCTTCCTGGTGCCGGTCCCGTTCTGCCTCGTTTCGGTCGTGCTCGGGATCATGTTTCTGCCGGGCGGCCTCACGGCCCGCGACCTGCCCAAGTTCGACTGGCTGAGCTTTATTCTTCTTTGCACGGGGATCGTCTTCTTGCTCAGCGCCGGCGCCAACGGCCAGCGGCTCGGCTGGGCCTCCAATTCCCTGCTTCTGCAGGCGGCGGTCGCCCTCGTCGCGGGAACCGCGTTCGTCTGGCGCCAGCTGCGCGTGCCGTCGCCGCTGCTCGATTTCAGCCTGTTCCGCAATGCGCAATTCGCCTCCGCCGTGACGGTTTCCTTCGTTTTCGGGATCGGCAATTTCGCGTCGAATTACATCGTCCCGGTATTCGTCCAGCAGGTCGAGGGGTTCACGCCCGGGCTCGCGGGATTTCTGCTTGTGCCTGCGGGAATCCTGGTCATTTCGACGACGTCGATATTCGGGCGGCTGGCGGACCGCTTCCCGGGCCATATCATGGTGATGGTCGGGATCAGCATGTTCGCCTGCGGCAACTTTCTGATGAGCGCCGCCGACGTCAACACGACCTTCTGGACCTTTGCGTTCTATATCGTCGTGGCGCGCTTCGGCATGGCGATGATCATGCCGTCGCTCAGCGCCTCGGCGCTGCGCGCGCTCACGCCGGAGCAGGTGAGCAAGGGATCGGGAACCGTCAACTTCTGCCGCCAGTTCGGCGGCGCGTTCGGCATAACCTCGCTCGTCATCTTCACCGAGCAGCGCATCCAGTTCCATGGCGAAGCGCTCACCGCGACACAGACGCCGGGCAATCTCGTCAGCAAGGAGCTGCTCGACTATGTCGGCAACCTGATGGGCCAGGCTGGGCTGCCGCAGGCGCTGCACAACTCCGGTGCGTTGAACTATCTCGGCAAGGTAATCGAGGCGCAGGCCCTGACCATGGGGTACCAGGACGGCTTCATCATGATTTCGATCGTCTTCGCCCTGGCCCTGATTCCGGCCTGGATCCTCGGCCGGGCGAACCCTGCGGCCAAGACCCGGAGAAAAGGCCTGGGCCGCAGCGTCCGGGCCAGCTGATTGCCTCAGAGCAGCTCGATCATCGTCTCCGCGCTCGACGCGCCGTAGCTGCCTTCGGGCTCGACGTTGAGCTTCTTGACGACCCCGTCCGCGATCAGCATCGCGTAGCGCCGGGACCGGGTGCCCATTCCATTGGCGCGCCGGTCGACATCCATGCCGATGGCAGCCGTAAAGTCCGCATTGCCGTCGGCCAGCATGACGACGTTGTCAGCGGCGCCGTGCGCCATACCCCATGCGTTCATGACCGCTGCGTCATTCACCGAGATACAGGCGATATCGTCGACGCCCTTCGCCTTGATGGCGCCCGCATTCTTGACAAAGCCGGGGAGGTGCTTCGCCGAGCAGGTTCTGGTGAACGCGCCGGGCACGCCGAACAGGATCACCGTCTTGCCAGCGAAGAAATCATCCGTCGAAATCTGCTTCGGGCTGCCGTCCTCGCCCTGCACCCGCAAGGTCACGGATGGAAGCTTGTCGCCTTCTTTGATGGCCATTGCCTGGATACTCCTTGCCTCAATGATTTTCGCGCTCGGTGGTCTGCGTAACCCACCGGCTGGATTGGGGCAATTGGTATCACGGAATCGAAGAGCCGCCGAATCCGTATATCCGGCGGGCGGGCATCTCCGGCGCCGGAAAGGCGCGGGATGCTGTCCGGCGCGGCGGGCTTTATCCCTTGGCGCTTTTCTCTTTGGGCTTCCATCTGTCAGCCCGGTGCACGGCCTCTTGGCGCTGGGTGGGCGGCATTTGCGAGCCCAGCTTGTCCCGTGCCCGTGCGGCCACCTTGTCGCCGCCGCGTGCGGACAGCGTAAGCCACATGAAGGCGGCCACGAGGTCCTTCTTCACGCCGTCGCCGGTCATGTAGCGGACCCCCACATGTTGCTGTGCGCGGGCATTTCCGCGTTCGGCGGCGGCCATGAACCATTTCGCCGCGGCCTCGGGATCTTGTTGCACGCCGATGCCGTCGCGGAAACGCTTGCCCATGTTGTACTGGGCCTTATCGAAGCCTTGCTCGGCGGCCATGAGGATCCATTTGGCGGCTTCGACCTCGTTCTTCTCGACGCCGAAACCATAGTCGTACATGCGGCCGAGCGCGTATTGCGAGCGGATGAGGCCATTGTTGGCCGCCCGCTTCAGCCAATAGACGGCCTTGTCGTAATTCTGGCTGACCCCGGTTCCGGCAAGATAGGCGAGGCCGAGGTTATGCTCCGATTGGGCATCGCCCTTTTCCGCCGCGACGGTCCACCATTCGATCGCCTTGCTGCGGTCCTGGGTCAGGCCTTTCCCTTCGTCATACATGACGCCGATATTGAACTGCGCGCGCGGGTCGCCTTTCTCGGCGAGCGGTTGCCACTCATTGAAGGCGGCCAAGAAATCGCCCCTCTCATAGGCGTCCCAGCCGGCTTGGAAATCGGCAAGCGCATTGGATGCGCCCGCGCCGCAATAGACGGCGCCTGCCAGGAGCGCAGTCAGGCAGAATGACCGGAAACCAGTTGTCAGGCCCCTTTGGGGGGCCTGGAAACCCCTGCAACTGTTCTTACGCAAATGCATGCCAGTCCTCCTCATCGCCAGGCTACGAAGGTCTTGCCGAGAAGCCGGAGACCTTCGCCCGGAGGATTTCGATTAAGCCCACCAAACCCTGATTTCGGACGATCGTTTCGAACTCCGATCGCTGCGCCGCGGCCATGCTGACGCCTTCCACCATGACATCGATAATCCGGTAGCTGTTGTTCGTGTCGCGGACACGCCATCCGGCGGTGATCGGCGGTCCGGCCTGCCGCGAGATTTCGGTCAGAACCACGGCGTCGCGCTCGCCCAGCGGCTTCGCCGAACTGATCTTGAATTGCTCGCCCGCATAACCGCCGAGGCGCCGGGCATAGGTCTTGAGGACGAATTCACTGAACAGCGAAAGGTATTCGGTCTGCTGGTCGGGCGTTGCGGTGCGCCAATACTTGCTGAGAACGAACCGGCCGATGGTCGTCAGATCGAAGTTATGGCGCAGCAGCTCGCGGATCTTAGCTTCGCGGTCGGTCAGCGGGATCGACTTGTCGGCGAGCAGCTTCACAGCGTCATCGCCGAGCGTGCGAATGAATTTTTCCGCCTCTTGGGGTGACGTCTTGGTCCCCGCCGCGGCAGGCTGGAACGCCATGAAGCAAAGGAACAGTCCCAATGCCAGAAGCCGAGTTCAAAGTCATCCGTACCCCAATATTTCGTATCGATTGCACCACTACCTCTACGGATATCCGAAGTGGTGGCCTCTTCCCCAAGCAATAATTGAGCAATCATACAGTGAATCGCGGTATTTTTGGAATGATATTCAATAGGTTCAAATAATTAAAAATAATTAAAAATAAAAATCAGTATGCCGGAGGCTTATTCAAACGAGATTGACGCCAAGCCTCCGTCTTCCTCGGGCTGCCGAAGCGAATTCTTAGGGAAGGCTAGACCCTCATTTCCCGCGGATTTGTGCGGACCTTGTCCCTGACGGCCTTCGTGCGATCGGGTTAGTCCCTCATGGGCATACCGCTCCCGAGAGGCGAGCGGGCAGAATTCGGCAACAAGACGTCAACAAGAACAAGCGTTGCCCGAGGAAGACGACATGTTTTGGACAATCGCGGCCATTGCGGCGGTGTTTGCGGTTTTGGCTACAGCCGCGGCGGTGGCTCTCAGGAAGAAGGCCGCGCGGCGCAATCTGACAATCGGCTGGGGGACAGTGGCGGTGGCGGAAGCCGATGCGGCGCATGGCCTCTATGGCTTGCCGCTGCACGACGCGGCGCAGTTTCAGCGTCTGGCGCGCGAGCAGATGCACCGGCAGCAGGCGGACTGGAGCCGTGACTATTTGCCGAGCGTCACCGGCGATGCACGTCCGGGACGGCTTTCCGGCATTCCCCGAGCGCTGCGGGTTCGGCGCTAGGCGGTAAGCCCGCCGGTTCGCCCGGCGCCTATCGAAGGTCCCGCGATCGATGGGGCGGCGGATTTCCGGGGCGAGGCCGCGGCCATCTGTTTGGGCTAGTACGCCTGCGTGCCGACCTCGTGCTCATGGATGTTTGAGGCTCGGGAAGAGTGTTCTATACGATTGAAATATAAAGAATAAAAGGAAAAGAGGCCGGAGAGACGGGGATGCAGTGGCCGGAAGCGATTGTAATGATGACGCGGGTGATGTGCTTCACCGTGATTGTGACGTCGCCGGCGTGGATGTTCGCCGCTTACTTCATCTTTCGCGGCTGAGCCAATCCCGTTCCGGCGGGCGCGGCGACTCGACTGCGCCTGCAAGCGGTCCCAAGGCTTGCACGGAGCCCGTGGCCGGCGGAATCGAACCCACCGGGAGGGTGGTTGATGAGGGGCATCCGACGTGTTTAATGGCTGGACTGTCAGCGCGAAGCGAAACGGGGATTCGATTGCGGACGCCGCGGCGTTTGGCCGGTGCGCCCGTGCTGGCGCTGTCGCCGCCATCGGTGCTCGGCCCGGAATGGATATAACAGGATGAGCGGCGGAGAACCCCTTTGGCGCCGGGTTGCCGGCCTCTACCTGTCGGGCGTTCCCATCGACGGCCGCGAACGCATGTCGACCCGCTCGGCCGCCGCAACGGGCCCCGAGGCGGTCATCACCGATCCCAAACAGGAAATCGTCCTGCTGGGCGAAGCGCTCGATCTGGTCACGCTGGCGCAAGGCTACGCCTCGCCCGCCGTGCCGATGCTGCTCCGCGCGCTGATCCGCGCCGTCCGTCATCTGGCGCCGGCGCCCAGCGAGGACGTCACGGCGGAGACGGCGGCGGCGGGGCCTGAAGCGTCCGAGACCGTGCCCGCCGAAGAGACGCCGCCGCAAGCGGCTGCCGAAGCGACAGAAACGGCCGCGCCCCCGTCCGAGCCGGTCATGGAAGACATCGTCGCGCCGCCTGCGCCGGCGCCCGAAGACGCGGAGCGCTATGCGGCGCTGGAGAAGAAATTCACCGAGACGGATCAGAAGATGACGGCCTTGACCGCGGCGGTCGGCAAGCTTGTCGACGTCCTGCAGCGGCGGACCAGGGAAGGCGGCGGGGTCGAGCGCCGGACGTCGCCGCGCGTTCCGGGCGGCAACGCGAAGCTCTATGTGCGGGGCGCCACCTATCAGGTCGTGAACTGGAGCCGGAGCGGCTTCCTGATCCGGATCGCGGAGACGGACCGGTTCGGCCGCGGTCCGTTTGACTTCCATTTCGTCCTGGAATTGTCGGACGAGACCATCGAATTTCAGGGGCGCGCGCTTCCCGTTCGCATCGAGCGGACGCTGCTCGCCGCGGAGTTCGCCGCTCTGGATGCCGCGACGGCAAACAGGCTCACCGAAGTCGCCGCCCAGCTGGCCACCGCACCGGCCTGACCGCTTCAATTCTCACTTGTATTGCTTTTGTTTCAATGGCTTGTGCGGAATTACCCTGTCCCGCACGACATGGTCAAGCCATCGCAATTCGGCTAGGATATAGCCCAGATAATGCGCAAAGTGCCGCATTTTCGAGGGGTCATAAGTCTATGAATTTGCCGAATGGCGCCGAATTCGGCTGGTTTCTGAGCGGTATGTGGGCGACCATCTTCATTCTCAGAGCAGGCCGGTCCTCGCATGCCGGGTTCTTCGCTGTCTTCTTGTTGCTGGTGGTAGCGATCGCGCCGGCGCTGGGACTGCTGTACCAAGCTCAGCTGAATGAGTTCGCCAGGCAAGTCCAGGACGTCGTCCATTCCCGGTGACCGGCGCCGACCGGAGGCCCTCCCTGGAAACAGGAAAGGCACGGCCCATGCCGGCCGTGCCCTCCCGAAAAGTCCTGCGTTTTCGGCCTAGTTCTTGCCGAGCACGGCGACGCGGAAGCGGGTCTTGTTGTAGGACGCATCCCGGTCGCGGTGGACCTTGCCCGGATCCGTCGGCGCCACCTTCAAGAGGATGAAGGACGTGCCGTTGGAGCCGTGCAGCAGCTGAGAGGCGTCGGCGATCTCCGACTCCTTGGTCACCGTGCGCACCTGCTTGATGCCGCCGCCTTCCGCCATCTTGGCGAGGTCGACGCCGCGCCCGGTATGGCTTTCCTGCCAGCCGGTTTCGCCGTAGCGCGCGTTGTCGACGCAGAGGATGCTGAGGTTCGGCGGGTTCATCACGCCGATCGTCGCCAGCGCGCCCACGTTCATGAGAAGCTCGCCGTCGCCGGTGACGACGACGACGCGCTTCTTGGGCTGCGCGAGCGCGAGGCCGAGGCCCATCGCCGCCGCTGCGCCCATGGCGCCGCTGAGCGTGAAGAGCGTCGGTACGTCGCCGGCCGCGGCCAGGGCGTCGTCTTTCGAGCCGGCAAGGCCGGTGACGATGAGCATGTCCTTGGTCTCGCCGAGGATGCCCGCGACGGCGGCGCGACGCTCCAGGAGGCCGGACTCGACGGCTTTCGCGGGCGCGGTGCTGAGGGTTGGTTTCATGCTCATGCTTCTTACTCCGTCGAGAAGGACTTGGCGCCGAGCAGCTTCTGCGTCAGCAGAACCGCCACGGGGGCTTCCGATTGATACGCCATGGTGCACGCGGCGCGCGCCGTATCGAGGATGTCGTCCTTCGACTCGGCCCTGAGGCAGATGATCCCTGCCGCCTCGAGGACAGGCTGGGTCGACTGTCCCATCGCGAGCTGCCAGGGGTTCGCCTCACCGAAATCGCCCCGCATGCTGACAATGGTCAGGAAGGGGAACCGGCCGTGCTTGATCAGCGAGAAGAAGTTGACGCAGTTGCCGACGCCGCTGCTCTGCATCAGCAGCACGCTGCGCGCGCCGCCGAGATGGGCGCCCGCCTGCAGCGCGACGCCTTCTTCCTCGGTCGTCAGCGAGACGGAATGGACGTCCGGGTCGGCGATCGAGCGGTTGATCAGAATCCGGTGGCCCGCATCCGGGACATAGGAAAACTGGGTGACTTTGAATTCGCGCAGCAGGTCATAAAGCTGATCCTGCCATGCGGGCGCTTCGGCCATGTCTTTACCTCCTTGTTCTCAAGCCCGCGAACCGGCCGGAAATCCGGTTATTTCCCGGGGCTCTGGATTGCCGGCCTCGTTGCACGACGCCGAATGATGTCTCGATGTCCGCCTGACCTGGCTGGATTCAGCGCAGGCGCTCGAAGCCTGTTGGGCAGGCCCTGTCGGACATTACCCATTCCCCTCGCCAAGGTCCATGCCTGTGCCGGGCTTGCGGCCGCCCCTAGCCGTAACACTTCATGAGCGCGTCCGACGCCCCGTAGATGGGGGTATAGCCGCGCAGCAGGATCTGTGCGCTTCGCTGGTAAGCCGCATGCTCGATCTCGATGCCCTTGGCGGTGACCGCGCCGCGAATCTCGGCCTTGAGGAGGCCGGCCGGGTTTTCCATCACCACCGAATGGTTGGCCGTCTCCGATCCCAGCTCGCTCACGTCACGGGCGCAATCGTATGCGGTCGTGCCGGGGATGAGGCAGCCCGCGGCCAGACAGGACCCGCCGGTCACCGCCATCGACGGGTGCGCCTGCTGCGGCGTGAAATAGCGGACCTTGATATTGCCGGTCCTGGCCCGGTCGCCGTCCTCGGGCGGGGCGACGATGCAGACCTTCGGGATGGTTTCGCTCTGCGCCAGGTCGTCGCGGCTCATCGCTGAGCCGTCCTTGCGCTTCAGTCCCATGCGCAGCCCCGCTTCGACCCAGATCTTGCGCAGCGTCTCCTTGAACGCCTTGTCCTGGTCCAGGGCGGCCGGGGCTTCCGTCGCCGTCTTGCCGAAATCGGCCGCGCGCAGGATGACCATCGGCACGGCGACGTCGACGCAGGAGACCTCGTAGCCTTCGATCTCGTCGACCGGGTTGCCGGTCGGCAGCAGCGCCGCGGTCCGTGCGCCCGCCGGCTTCAGAAGGGCCAGCATGACGCCCGGGAAACGCCCCATGACGCCCGGAATCGCGGTATCCGCCGGGAAATCCGTCCGGCCGCCGGGCGTCTCGAGGATGCCGTGCGTCACGACCCCGGTGTTGGTGTTGAAAATGCGTACCGTGGTGCGGTCGCCGTTGACATGCGCCAAGCCGTGGTCGAGGGCGAAGAAGGGCAGGGCGGCCGACATGTTGCCGCAGTTGACGCTCCAGTCGATCGAGCTCTTGTCGGCGGCAAGCTGGGCCAGGGTGCTGTCGATGTCTGCGTCGTTGCGCTGCGAGGGGGCGACGATGAAGACCTTGTTGCTGGTCGCGACGCCGCGGCCGAGCCCGGTGATCTGCCGATTGCCGGCGGTCGTTCCCTCGAGCGGAACGCCCATGATTCGCCGGATCAGCTCCTCCCGCAGCGGCAGCGCCGCCGGCAGGTGCGAGTCATGCAGCAGGATGCCGGTCGAGGTGCCGCCGCGGACATGCTCCACCGGCACCTCGAGAAGGCCATTCGAAACGCGCGGGGTCATGTCCGTTCCTCCTTGGACGCTGAAAGCGGCGGATTATAGCCGCGGACGAGGGCCCGCAGAAGGGGGCTAAAAGCACGATCCACGCCGCGAAAACCGGGGCCGGAAAGGGGCTACAGCGCCGCGTAGCGCTTCAGATGATAGGCATGGTCGCCGAACATGGTGTCGATCATGGTCAGCCGCTTGAAATAGTGGCTGATATGCATCTCATCCGTCATCCCCATGCCGCCGTGAAGCTGGATGGCGTTCTGGCCGATGAAGCGTCCGCCCTGGCCGATCTTCACCTTGGCCGCCGCGATCGCCTTGTCGCGCTGCAACGCATCCCCGTCGTCCAGCCGTAAGGTGGCGACCAGGGCGGCGGAGCGCGACTCCTCGCAGGCGATCAGGATATCGACCATGCGGTGCTGCAGCGCCTGGAACTTGCCGAGCGGCCGCCCGAATTGCTGGCGCGTCTTGAGATAGTCGTTGGTGAGGGCCTGCATCCTGTCCATGATGCCGACGGCCTCGGCGGCAAGCGCGGCGATACCGCGCCGCGCGATGTCCTCGATCAGCGGCAGCGCGGCGTCGGCCGCGCCGATCACCGCGTCGGCCGGCACCTCGACCTTGTCGAGAATGATCTCGGCCGCCCTTAATCCATCGATCGTCTGATAGCCGCGCCGCGTGACGCCCGGCGCGTCGCCGTCGACCAGGAACAACGAGATGCCGTCCTTGTCGCGGACGCCGCCCGCGGTGCGCGCCGAGACGACGATCCGGTCGGCGCTGTCGCCGTGGATCACGACGCCCTTGTGACCTTCCAGCACGTAGCCGCCGGCCTTCTTGCGGGCGCTCGTTTCGACATCGAACAGGTCATAGCGCGATTGCGGCTCGGCGAACCCGAAGGCGAGCTTCAGCCGGCCTTCGGCAAGCTGCGGCAGGATCTCGCTCTTGAGCGCCGTCGATCCGCCGGCCAGGAGAAGGTTGCCGCCCAACACGACGCTCGCGAAATAAGGCTCGACCACGAGGCCGCGGCCGAAGCCTTCCATGATGACCATGGTCTCCACGGGGCCGCCGCCGATGCCGCCGTATTCCTCGGGCAGCGCGGCGCCGAGCCAGCCGAGCTCCGCCATGGTGCGCCAGTGCGCAGGGCTGAACCCGGTTTCGGAGGCGACCAGCTTGCGCCGGTCGGCGAGCTCGTAGTTTTCACGGACGAAGCGATCGACGCTGTCTTTCAGCAGCTGTTGCTCTTCGTTGAGCGAGAAATCCATCAGTCTCCCTGCATTTTCTCAAAGGCCAAGCACCATCTTGGCGATTATGTTTTTCTGAATCTCGTTCGTTCCGCCGTAGATCGACGTCTTGCGCATGTTGAAGTAGCCGGCGGCCAGCGGCGCCGCGCTTTCCGGCCCGATCGGGTCTTCGTTATAGCCGTGTTCGAGCGCCTCGGGCACGTAAGGCATGGCGTAATAGCCCATCGCCGTCATCAGCAACTCGGAAATCTTCTGCTGCAGCTCAGTACCGCGGATCTTCAGCACGTTCGCTTCCGGCCCGGGGGCTTCCCCTTTCGCCGCCGCGGTGAGCGCGCGCAACTCGGTGTATTCGAGCGCATGCAGGTCGATCTCGACCTGGGCGACGTCGCGCTTGAAATCCGCGTCGTCGATCAGATAGCCGTCGCCGCAGCGCTGATGCCGGGCGATCTGGCGCAGCTTGTCGATCTGCGCTTTCGAGGCGCCGATGCGCGCGATGCCGGACCGCTCATGGCTGAGCAGGAACTTGGCGTAGGTCCAGCCCTTGTTCTCCTCGCCCACGCGGTCTTCGACGGGCACCTTCACGTCGGTGAGATAGACGGTGTTGACCTCCCGCCCGCCGTCCATGGTGCGGATCGGCTTCACCTCGATCCCCGGCTGTTTCATGTCGATCAGCAGGAAGGAGATGCCCTCCTGGAACTTGGCCGCCGGGTCGGTGCGGCAGAGACAGAACATCCGGTCGGCGTATTGCGCCATCGTCGTCCAGGTCTTGGACCCGTTGACGACGTAGTGGTCGCCCTTGCGCACGGCCTTGGTCTGCAGCGAGGCGAGGTCCGATCCGGAGCCCGGCTCCGAATAGCCCTGGCACCAGAAATCCTCGGCGCTGATGATGCGCGGCAGATAGTGTTCCTTCTGCCGCTTGTCGCCGAAGGTATAGATGACGGGCCCGACCATCTTGATGCCGAAGGCGACGAGGCGTGGCGCGTAGGCGCGCGCCTGTTCCTCCAGGAAGATATGGCGCTGTACCGGCGTCCAGTCGGTGCCGCCATGCTCCTCGGGCCATTCCGGCACCAGCCACCCCTGCTTCGCCAGGATCTTGTGCCAGCGCACGTAGTCGTCTTTGTATAGGCGGAGGCCGCCCTTCACTTTTTCGCGGATGTCGGTCGGCAGGCTTTCCTCGATGAATTTCCGGGCCTTCTGCTGGAATGCCTGGTCCTTGGCCGAATATCCCAGATCCATCGCTCTACTCCCTCGCGTCGCCTTCGGGCGGCTGCCGTATCGGCGAGAAAATGCCGGGCTGCTACTCGCCTGTCTATATCAGGCGCGGTTTGCCGCGCCGTCAAGTAAGGGCGGGAGGGGCATCAGGCGCGCAGGCGGCTCGATGACGGCGCGCATGCGAGCGGTGCGCAGCGGCATCTGCGTCAGCCGCCGCGCCTTGCCCGTGGTTTCTGTCAATAGGATGGCGGGGCCGCGCCTGCTCACTCGCCGGATTTGCGCGCGAATTTCTCGACCAGTTCTGCCGTCGATTGAAGGAATACGGCGGTATCCCGAGACCGCGCGAGCTGCGCAATTTCGCGCAGCTGTTGCGCCACGTCGATCAGCCGCCCCTCGAGCCTGCCTTCTACTTGGATCATCACCACTGGACTCCACCAATCCAGAAATAACGGTAACAATAACAAATAAACGTGTAAGTAGTGTGACAGTCCAATACTTAATCTGCGCCGCATCTTCCGGCGGCCGGGCTGGGGGTTGTTTCCCCTCGGGGCGCTGCACTGCGCCGAAAAATTTCCAATCAAGTCCGAGAATTGAGCCATTCAGGGGGGCATGGACTTTCGACCTGTGGACGAGCGGCATGCCGCTCGCCTCTCCCTTCGCCGACGTGAGTAATACGTTCGAGACCCCGGGAAGGCCCCGGAAATAGCCGGCTCGGGGCAGTGACGGTATCGGGTAACCCTTTGCGCCTTAAGTGAAAGTTAACATGTAAAAGGGTATGGCATAGTGCCCTTTTGGTGTCCGGCATGACGATGCTGCGACGGCGCGAGGGCTGTGAGCGAGAAGTAGAGGCATGAAGTCCCAGCCGCCGGTATTCGACAGCAAGAGTAATGACGCCAAAAAGCCGGATGTCGGCAAGCCGCTGAAGACGTCGTCCTTCGCCGCGTCGTCGCGCCGTGCGATGACCATGTTGGATCTCGACATCGACACAATTCAATGGCTGAGCGACGATCTGGGGGAGGGCTTTGCGCTGTTCGATCCCGAGGATCGGCTGGTCGTCGCGAATCCGGAATACCTCCGGCTGCACAATTCGGTGACGGATATTTTGAAGCCCGGGATTACGTTCGAGACGATGTTCCGGGCGATGGTGCGCCGCGGTGTCGTAAATGACGCTGTCGGCGACGAGGAGACTTTCATCGCCGCCCGCGTGCAGCAGCACCAAAACCCGGTCGCGCCGGTATTGCGGCGTCTTGCGGACGGGCGCGCCTACATCATCAAAGAGACCCGGCTGCCGGACGGCACCGTGCTGTGCCGGGAAAATGACGTCACCGAGCTCGTGAGCGCAAAGGAAGCCCTGCACGAAAGCGAGGAGCGGTTCAAATCGCTCGCGGAAATTGCCTCCGACTGGTTCTGGGAGACGGACGAGCACTATCGCCTCACCTCCATGACCGAATCGCAGCGCATGTCTGCCATGATCGTGCAAGGAATCCTCGGCCGCACGCGCTGGGAGTTTGTCGGCGCCGATCCGGTGAACGATCCGCACTGGGCGAAACACAAGGCCGATCTGGACGCCCGCCGCCCATTCAAGGATTTTCTCTATACCTTCGTTCCGCCGACGGGGATGTCGACGCATTTCCGGGTCAGCGGCAGCGCCGTCTTCAACAAGGCCGGGCTCGCGATCGGCTATCGGACGATGCCGAAGGATGATGGCGGGCGGCGGCATTTCAGCGTCAGCGGCGTGCCGGTCTTCGACCGCAACGGCCGCTTCACCGGATATCGCGGCACGTCGCGCGAGATCACCAAGGAAATTCTGACCGAGCGGCGCGCCGCCTTGGCGCATCAGCGGCTGCTCGATGCCATCGAGGCGATGCCGGAAAGCGTGCTTCTGTGCGACGCCGAAGACCGCGTCGTTCTCTGCAACAGCGCCACCTACACGCGGCTTCCCTGGTGCAAAACGTTGATCGAGCCGGGCATGAAGTTCGAAGACGTCCTGCACGACATTGCGTTTACCGGCAAGGTGACGGAGGCGCGGGGCCGCGAGGACGCGTGGATCCGCGAGAATCTGGAACGGCACCGCGCGGCGGACGGCGCACGGCAATACCGGCATATCGACGGTCGCTGGGTGGAGATTACCGAGCGCAAGACGGCCGACGGCGGTACGGTCGTGATCCGCGCCGACATCACGGAGAAAAAGCGGCGGGAGCTGGAGCGCGAAGCGGCCCTGACGCAGACGCGCGAAGAAAATCGCGCGAAGTCGACTTTCATGGCCACCTTTACGCACGAGGTGCGCACGCCGGTCAGCATCATCATGCGCATGGCCGGCAAGCTGCGGCGTGGACGCGGCAAGACGCCGCTGACCGCGGCGCAGAAGAAAGCCGTTCAATCCATCGAGCAAGCGGCGGAGCAGGCGCTTCGCCTGGTCGACGATGTGCTGGATATCGCCCGCATCCAGGTGCGCCGCTATGCGTTTAAGCCGCAGGACATCGATGTTGCGGCGCTGGTCCGCGACTGCTGCGACGAAGCGGCCGGGAAAGCCGGCGGCAGCGCCGGGATCGCCGTCGAGATTGCGCCGGATCTCGGGGTCGTCCACGCCGATGAAGGCGCGGTGCGCCGGGTCATTCTGAGCGTTATCGATAACGCATTCCGGGTCGAGCGGGACCGCAACAAGGTGAGAGTAACCGCCGATCCGGTCGAGGACGGGGTCGAGATCGCCGTCCACGACAACGGCGCCATGCTCAGCGACGCGGACATCGCCATTCTCATGCGGCCCTTCGAGTATACCGCGGCGGAGGCGGCGTCGGCGCGGACGCAAAGCTTCGGTTTCGGTCTGGCGGTCGCCAGCGCGCTCGCCGTGGAAATCGGCGGCATCCTCTCCATCATGTGCCCGTCCGAGGGAGGCACGCGCGTCGTGCTGCGGATGCCCCGCGCCGCGTCCCGATAGTCCCTTGCGCCACCCGGCGCCGCCGGCATTTGACCCCGCCGGGCTCGGCCGCTTGGCCGCGGCCTTTGCCTGTCGCACCGATCTTCATTAGTTTGGTTCCGTCGGCGGACGGCGCGCCGGGCCACCTGCCGGCGGCCGAATTTCCGCGACAGAGGAGATGCGCAGGATGACCGAATTACCGATGGGCAGTCCCGACGACGCCGCGGCCGCGCCGGGCGCCGCGGTCAACGCGGGAACGATCCGCGATCCGATCCCGCTGGAGGAGCTCGGCTCGGTGACGCTCACGCCGGATGGCGATTTCGAAGCCGGGTCCTACGCGTCCTTCACCTTGACCTATACCGCGGGCAAGTTCGGCATCGACGACAGCGGCTCGCTCAGGGTGTGCTTCCGCTTCGCCTCCGACCAGACGCGGCCGCAGTTCGAGGACCCCGCGCGGCCGAACTACACGACGATCGAGGCATCCAACAACGCGGTGCTGGAATATCGCTACGATCCCAAGGGCAATGTGCGGCCGTGGGACCGCACCCTCTACATCAAAGTGGTGAAGGGCTTCCTGCGCGCGGGCGAGACCATCACGATCCGCTTCGGCGTGACCGAAAACGGCTCGCCCGGCATGCGGCTGCAGACCTTCTGCGAGGATACCTTCGAGTTCCGCGTCCTGGTCGACCCGATCGCCACCTTCAACTTCCAGGCTTTGCCCGAGCAGCCGGTGATCCGCGTCGTGCCGGGCAAGCCCGAAAGCTACGTCGCCGTCATGCCGACGCTGCGCCGTGTCGGTGAGCGCTTCTCGCTCAAACTCCGGGGCGAGGACAAATGGGGCAACCCGTCCGACAAGTGCGACGCCGCCTTCAAGCTTCGCGCCTCGCGGCCGGTCGAGAACCTGCCGGAGACGGTCGCCATCAAGCCCGGCGCTTATGCGGTCGAGATCGAGGATCTGAGCGTCCGCGACACCGGCGACGTGACCATCGAGCTGATCGCGGGCGACGGCTCGGTCGCCGCCCGCGCCAACCCGCTCCGCATCGTCAAGGACGCGGCACTGCTGCCTTTCTGGGCCGACTTGCACGGCCAGTCGGAAGAGACGATCGGCACGAACAGCGCCGACGCCTATTTCGCTTTCGCGCGCGATCGCGCCTTCGTCGACGCCTGCGGCCATCAGGGCAACGACTTCCAGATCACCACGGCGTTCTGGAACGATCTCAACCGTACGACCGCCGCCTTCGACGATCCCGGCCGCTTCGTGACGCTGCCCGGCTACGAATGGTCGGGCAACACGGGGCTGGGCGGCGACCGCAACATCTTCTTCCCCGAGGAGGGGCGGCAGATCCGCCGCTCTTCGCATGCGCTGGTCGAGGACAAGTCCGACATCGCGACCGACTGCAACCTTGCCGCGGAGCTGTTCCAGGCTTTCGTCAAGGAGCGCGAGCTCGACGTCGTCGCCTACGCCCATTGCGGCGGCCGCTACGCCGACGTGAAGCTGGCCCATGACGGCCGGATCGAGAAGTCGATGGAGGTGCATTCCTCCTGGGGCACGTTCGAATGGCTGGTGCAGGACGCCTTCGAGATGGGCTACCGCGTCGGCATCGTCGCCAATTCCGACGGCCACAAGGGCCGCCCCGGCGCGAGCTATCCCGGCGCGTCCCTGTTCGGCGCGGTCGGCGGGCTCACCTGTCTGCTGACGCCGGAGCTCACCCGCGAAGCCATTCTCGATTGTCTGCGCAAGCGGCATCACTACGCGACCACGGGCGGGCATGGCGGGCGCATGGTGATCGACGTCGCCGCGACTTTCGGCGCTGACGCGACGCTCTATCACGACGATCCCGCGCTGGGACCTTCCGCCGGCCGCGTCACGCGCTCGGCGATGATGGGCGACATCGTTCACCTGCCGAGCGGCGCGGTCGAGCTGAGCGTCGACATCCTGGCGGCGGCGCCGATCGAGCGCGTCGACCTGTTCAACGGCCTCGACCATGTCGAGACGATCCGCCCCTACGGCCCCGACCAGCTCGGCAACCGCATCCGCGTGATGTGGGAAGGGGCCGAGTATCGCGGCCGCTTCCGCCAGGTGATCTGGGACGGCAGGGCGCATCTCTCGGACAACCGCATCGTCGACGCCAGGCCCTTCAATTTCTTCAATCGCGACAAGTCGCTCGATCACGTCAGCGAAACGGGCCTCGCGTGGAAAGCGCTGACCACCGGCAATATCGGCGGCTTCGACATCTGGGTCGAGGACGCCTATGGCGGCACGCTCAAGATCGAGACGCCGCTGGTGTCCTGCGGCGTGCCGTTGGAGGAGATCGGCTACGAGGACGAGGTTTTCGACAAGAGCGGCATCCTGCCGCGTTACCTCAAGCTGTTCCGCCTGCCGGCCGAGAACCCGCATCGCGCGATGCGCTTCAAGCGGCGCGTCGACCTGCGCGACACGGGCGACAACCCGCTGTTCATCCGCCTGACGCAGGAGGACGGCACGCTCGCCTGGACCAGCCCGATCTACGTGTTCCGGTAAGTGGGAAAGGGGATGGCGAAGCGCGGACCGATCCATGTTGTCCTCGTGCCGGGCGCGGACGCCTTGGAATTCGGCCCGGATATCGCGGAAGCGGCGAGACGCGACATTGCGGTCCATCCGTTGACGCTGCCGGCTTACGAGGGGCATCCGATCGACGGCCGCCGGCCCTATTACGACGGCGTTGCCGCCCAGATCCGCGCCGCGATCGGCGACATCCGGCGGCATGACGACCGGGCGGCCGTCTTCGCCATCGGGCGCAACCAAGGCGCCAGCCTCCTCGGCTACGCTGCGGCGGGGTCGGATGCCTTCGACGGCTTGGTGTTCACCGGCGCGATACCCGCGCTCAGCGAATATCGCGCGGAGAGCGACCTGCCCTCGGCGCGGAAATTCCGGGCGTCGCTCGCCGGGCCGGGGGAGCTGGCGCGCATCCGCGAGATGCAGGACATGGATCTGACGGAGACGCTGAAGCGCATTCCGCCCGAGCGATGCCTGCTGCAGATCGGCAGCGACGACGATTGGATGGATGCGGCGTCTTTCGCGATCTATCGCCGGATCGAGAAGACCTACCGGGTCGATTGGATCGCGGACGGCCACGCCATGGTGTCGCCCGCAGCGCTCGCCGGGCGCTGGGACTTTATTGCGCCGCGCGCAAATGATTGAGAAGCGGCGGAAATCATACTAGGTAAGGGCCGGGCATATCGGGAGGGGCCGGCTCTGCAGTCCGTTCGCGACCAATTGGTGCTGGTGGAAAAGCTCCGGCGCGCCGGCGCGCGGGATCAGGCCTTGGCGCTCTGCCAGGATCTCGTCCGCGAGGCGCCGGACGATCCCGATCCGCTCCGCGCCGCCGCCGTGATCAGCCGCGAAGCCGGCCAGGGGCAGCTGGCGGCGCCCTTGCTCGAGCGCGCCATCGACCTTGCCCCCGGCCGGGCGGACCTTCTATGCGACTACGCGGCGTTGCTGCGGGACCTCGGCGAGGATGCCGGCGCCGAGGACACCTTCGCTAGGGCTGCGGCGCTCGATCCCGCATGCCGCCCCGCGCATCTCGCGCTGGCCGAGATCTATGAATTGCAGGGCCGGATCGACGAGGCGATCCGGCATCTCGACACGCTGGTCGGGCTCGATCCCGCCGCGCTGGATCCGCGCGAACGTCTCGCCCGGCTGCTCGACGCCAGCGGCAGGGAAGAACGGGCCATCGAGGTCAAGCGCGAGACCATGCGCTACGCCCAGGCGGCAGTCGCCGATGCCTACGCCAAGATCCGTAGCCACAGCCTGCATACGCCGATTTACGAGACCGACGCGGAACGGCTCGCCTGGTCCTATGCCTTGCTGAACTACACCGCGGCGGGCGCGGACATCGCGCGCGCGGAGGAGCGGCGGGGAGATCTGGATACGGCGGTGCGGAGCTATCGCCGCATGCTGGGCGTGCTCGCCAGCGCCGCCGAGCAGGCGCGCGAGGTCGACGGGTTGCGGCGGACCTACGAGTCCGCGGCGCAGGCCTTCTCCCATTGCCATTACGAGCTTGCGTCGCTGCAGGAGCGGCGCGGCGACCTGGGCGGCGCCGTCTACCACCTGGAAGAAGCGTGGCGCGCGCGGCGCGCGCCGTCGCTCGAGGCGCGGGCGAAGCTGGGCGAGGTGGCGCTGCAATGCGCGCCCGACATCGCCGGCATCCGCGACACCGTCGCCGCGTTCCATGGCCGCATGCCGCCGCCCGCCACCATCCCGATCACGCGCTGGGACTTCGCACGCCATGCCCGGCAGTGGCTCGCCGTGGCCGCACAGGCGCGCAGCCGCGCCCGGCCGGCGGAGCGGCGGCATCTCGCGATCGCCGCGTTCAATCCGTACCACATGCAATTGTTCTTCGCGATCGCCTGCGTCCTGTTCGCACGCGGGCATACGGTGGATGTGCTGTGGATGCCCTGTCTCGAATTCGACCGGCAATGCGAGCCCGAGCCCCGCTACGATCAGTGGGATGAGCGGCTGCTCGCGCAAGAGCTGTCCTCCTTCGCGGGCGCCGGCCTGCCGAGCGGCATCAGCCTGATCGACCTGCGCGATATCGCGCTTGCGCCCGCCGGTCCCGGACTTCGCGGAGGCGGCCGGCCGCCAGGCCTATATCGATCTCCGCAACCATTATCGCAACGCGACGCTGGATTTGGACAGCGAGCCGATGCGGACGCGCAAGCGGAACCGCCAGCTGAAGAATCTCGATGCGATGCGGCGGATTGCAACCTATCTCGCCGGAACGCCGATCGATCGCCTGATCCTGTTCAACGCGGGCATCATGGAATACGGCGCGGCCTTTCACGCCGCGCGGCAGGCGGGCGTCACCGTGGTGGAATGGGAGCAGAGCCCGCACGCCGTCGATCAGTATCTTCTGTCGATCAACCGCAACCATGGCGCGCTCGACATGCGCCAGCTTTGGGATGCGGACGCCGCGCGTGACTTCGGCGAAGACCGCCGCAAGCGGGTCGCCGCCTGGTTCGGCAGCCGCGGACGCGGCGACTGGCGCAAGGCGGCGCCGCGCGGGCGCCATGTTCCGGATGTGTCGGGGCGCGCGCTTCTCGCCCAGCTTGGCCTCGACCCGGACAAGCCGCTTGCGGCGCTGTTCCCCAACGTCACCTGGGATACCGCGACGCTCGATCGCGAGGTCGCCTTTGCCTCGGTGGCGGATTGGGCGCTGCAGACGGTGGAATTTTTCGCCGCCCATCCGGAATGGCAGCTCGTCGTCCGCACCCATCCGGTCGAAGTCCAGACGTCCGAGGAATTCGTCGGCGAGATCCTGCGCCGCCACTGGCCGGACTTGCCGCCGAATGTCCGCATCGTCGAGGTGGCCGAGCCGCTGTTCACCTACCGCCTGCTCGAAGCGGCGCAGCTCGGGCTCTACTACACCGGCACGCTCGGGCTGGAGATGACGATGCTGGGTATCCTGCCGCTGACCGGCGCGCGGCCGCCGATCACGGGCTTCGGCTTCAGCCGCGAGGCGCCGACGGCGGCGGCCTATTTCGAGATGATCGCGCGCGCCTTCGACGACCCCGACGGCAGCGCGCTGACGCCGGATGAGATGGCGCGCGCCTGGCGCTTTGCGGATCTCTTCCTGATCCAGGTCCCGAAGGCGCTGCCCTGGTCCTATCAGCGCTTCTGGCCGTCGATCCTGGAGACCTGGCCGATGGCGCGCGTGCTGGGCGCGGACGGCGCCGCATTCAACGACGTCTTCGCCGTTTTCGCGGGCGAGGTCGACCTGCCAGACGGCATGGTGGGGGCGCTCGGCGCCGGGGACGGTTCGTAACGCAACCGCTCTTAGGCGCACCGCCACTCGATAAACGCGCCGCAGGCTTCGGCGGCAGGCGTCAGCGGCCGAGCCGGCCCTGACGTTTCGATCGCGAAGCCCGCGAACCGGGGGCCGTCGCTGAGATCGAAATGCGTCGCCGGCGCGATCTCGAGCAGGCGCGACGGGCGCAGGACAAGCAGCTCTTCGCCGCCGCATTGGACGCAAAGACCGCCGTCGACCTCGCAGACCGGGCCGCCGGTAAGCGCGCCGAGAAAGGCCCGGTGCCGTTCCGGCTCCTCGGCGACCAGATAGACCGCTGCGATGCGCCGCGCGCCGTTGGCGTGCTGCTGAAAGGCCGGCTTCCAGAAATGCTGCGGCGTCTTGTTGTGGCAGGTGAAGAAGGCGATCTCTGGCATTGCCGGGCTGGTCGCGAAGGCGAGGCCGAAGGCGACCGTTACGCGCGTCCCGTCGGGGAGCGTCGCCTGCCGCTCGAAGTCGTAGGGTGCATAAAAATCGATGCCGGCCTTTCGGAAGGCGGCGATGTCGGCGCGGCTGTCGCTGCCGTTGAGGACGAGCATCGAAAGGCCGTCGCGGCGCGCCACGAATGCGCGATTATGCGCACCGAAGCTGAAGCGCGGCGGCGACGCGGCAAAGTCGTGCGGTTCCAGCGTCGCCGGCCGGTCGACCTCCAGCAGCTCGATGAAGTTGCCGCCCGAGAGCTGTACCAGCCGGTTCGACGTGCCCATCGCCGCGTTGTGCTGGGCGCGCGGCGTCAGCGTGAAGCCCAGCGCTTCATAGCATCGCGCCGCGTCGTCGAGCCCGCCGACCGCCAGCACGATGTGATCGATGCGTCTGCCTGCCGCCATCTCCATCTCGCCGCCTTTTCGTCACGATCCTCCCTTATGGTCCGGTATTCAAGCGGACAACAAGGAGGCGACTGTCATGTCGGAACAGACGAAGACCGGACCCGCGGTTATCATCCCGGCGCTTCGCTATCGCGACGCCGCTGCCGCGATAGACTGGCTCTGCCGCGCCTTCGGCTTCGAGCGGCATCTCGTCGTGCCGGGCGAGGACGGCGCCATCGTCCACGCGCAGCTCACCTTCGGCAACGGCATGATCATGCTGGGCTCCGGCCAGGGCGGTGATTTCGACAAGCTGATCGTGTCGCCGTCCGAGGCGGGCGGCATCACGCAATCGCCCTACATTATCGTGCCCGAGGTCGACGTGCATTATGCACGCGCCAAGGCCGCGGGCGCGGAGATCGTCGTCGACATCGCCGACCAGGATTACGGTGGCCGGCTCTATAGCTGCCGCGATCCGGAAGGCCACGTTTGGAACTTCGGCAGCTACGATCCGTGGGCCTGACGGGCCACGCGCCGCCTCACAGCCGCACGTCGTGCCGCGTCTTGCCCCAGTCGGCGGCAAGTGCGATGGCACGCTCGACGTCCTCCTGCAGCATGAAGCCCTCGGCGACGAGCTTTTCCGCCGCGGCCTTGATCGCCGCGACATAGGCTTCCTTCGAGCCGTACCGTTCCTGCACTGACGAGCGCGGGTCGCGCGTCGCCTTGCGCTCCTCGGGCGTGTCGGGCAACGGGATGTAGGCGCCGTCGAGCTTCAGCGTATAGCCGCGGCCCTGGCCCTTGGCGCGCAGGTTCCAGGCCGTGTAGGTGCCGAGCGGCGCCTGCACCATCGGCGCGCGGACGCCGGGAACATCGTTGCCGTCTTCGTCGGCGGCCGGCAGCAGCACGGCGTAGCCCTTGGCGTCCAGCACGTCGGGCGGCAGCTTGGTGATCATCCCGGCGTCCGCGTCCGGCCCGAAGTCCATGTAGGGCAGGCCGTTCGGTCCGTGCGGCAGCGGCTGCCCCGGGATTGCCGGAAAGGTCTCGAGATACTGCTCGAAGGGCACCAGCGTGCCGTCCTTGCGCGACGGGACACGCGAGGCCGGCGGCGGTGTGCCGTCGGTTGCCCAGCGGTCCATCGCGTCCAGCATGGCGCGGAAGAAGGGCGAGGTGTTCACCGTGTTGACGTAGTTGGTGCCCGCGGCCGGCTTGCGCGGCGCCGTGATCAGCGGGCTCGCGAAATGCTGCGAGCTGGCCCAGAGGTAAACGCGCACCCCGTCCGGCTGGGGCAGGTCGTTGCCCTTCGTGTCGGTATGCACCAGCGAGCCGCGGCGCTGCCAGTACTCGGTCGAGGTCTGGGTGTGGATGACAAGCGGATCGGTCTCCGGCCGCTTCAGGATGGCGTCCGTCTTGCCGGTGAACTGGTCGGTCGAGGACGCGTAGGAGAAGGGGAAGCGGTCGCCGTACATGTAGCCTTCCTCGTAGACGCCGCCCGCGCCCGAGATCAGGTTGGCGAAGCGGTGATGCATGCGCATCCGGCCCGCGCCCGCGACATGCGGCAGCACGCCGTCGAACACCTTGCGGCCCTCGGCGTCCGCGTTGAAGCCGCGGTAGACGTAGTCGCGGATGCAGCGCCCGGTCTGCGAGCGGCCCCAGGTATAGGCCTTTTCGATCTTGCCCACGGGATTGGCGTTGCCGGCCGCGTCCTTCTTGCCGAAGCGGAGATAGCCGACGAGGTCGCGCACCGCGACATGGCCGAGGCCGAGCACCAGCGGATCGCGCCCGGTGTATACCAGCTCGTAGATCCAGCCCGGCTCGAAGCCCTTCTTGATGTAGAGATGCCGGTCGGACGGATGGACGCCGATCTCGTTGCCCTGGTCGTCCTGGCCTTCGCCGCCCTCGACCATGGCGAAGGCCCATTCGGTCGGCGGGATCGCGATACGCTCGCTGTCGGGATAGCGCCGCCGCGTCAGCCGCGCCTTGGTGGTGTCGAGCGAGACGGTCGGGTGGCTCCGCGTCGACGCGCGGCCCGACAGCGGCAGCCAATAGGTGCCGGGGGCGGAGACCGCGTATTCCTCGAGCACCGTGCCGGTGATCGGCTTGCCGTTGTCGGTCGCGACGGGAATGTTCATCAGCACGCGGCCGTTGCCGGGCATCGAGGTCGCCCTGCCAGGCGCTCCACACCACGGTGTAGCCGCGGCGGAACAGGAAGCCGTTGCCGGCATGCGCCAGGGTCTTCGGGTCGTTGGTGCCCGGCGCGTCGTTGAAGAACTGCAGCATCCGCATGTTGCCGCGATTGCCGAAGTCGTGGAACAGCCGCTTGTTGCCGCGCGCGGGGTCGGCGGGCTTGAGGATCACGAAGTCGGCCGAGAACTCGACCAGCCCCTTGGCGTTGACAGGCGCGTTGCCGATGTCGAACACGGCGGCCTGGGCCGGCGCCTTCGGATCGACCGCGTAATAAGCGGTGCCGCGCAGGCGCTCGTACGCGCCGGTGTCGCCGAATACATGGCCGTCCGCGAAGGGGCCGCGGTCGTGGATGCGAAGCTCGATCAGATTGGTCACGGTGCCGTTCCTTCATATGGGTCGGTTATGGGGCGGGGCGGGCGCGGGGGAGGGCGCCGGAACCAAGTCTAGCGCTCGATTGTGCCGGGTTGGAAGCGGAGATCGCGCCGTTCACACGAATGTACCGCTGTTTACAATCCTATCCGCGATTTTCTGGATGCGTTCTACGTGAAAAGGGTCGTACGGTTGGCGCCATGATGCAGAGGGATACCCAGTCATGACCGATAACCGCGTGGTCATCGCCGGCGCGGGGCCGGCGGGGCTGGTCGCCGCCACGCTGCTCGCGCGGGCCGGGGTCGCGGTCACCGTGCTGGAGGCCGAGCCGTCGCTGCCGCTCAATTTGCGCGCCTCGACCTTCCATCCACCGACGCTCGACATGCTGGACGACCTCGGCGTGGCGGCGCCGCTGATCGCGCAGGGGCTGAAGGCGCCGACGCTGCAATACCGCGACCGGGCGACCGGGCTGATCGCGCAATTCGACTTCGGCGGCATCGCCGACCTGACGCGCCATCCCTACCGCCTGCAGTGCGAGCAGTTCCGCATGAACCAGCTTCTGCTGGAGAAGCTCAAGGGGATGCCCGCGTGCCGAAGTCCGCTTCGGCGCGCGCGTCGTCGGCGTGCAGCAGGACGCCGGAGAGCGCGACCGCACTCCTCGCCGACGGCGGGCGGGTGCGCGGGCGCTACTTGATCGGCGCTGAAGGAGCGGCGAGCGCGGTACGCGAGGCTGCCGGCATCGAGTTCGAAGGTTTCACCTGGCCCGAGCGGCTGCTCGTCCTCAGCACGCCGTTCGACTTCACCAGGCCCTTTCCCGACCTCTGCATGGTGAACTATTTCGCCGACCCGGAGGAATGGTATTTCCTGCTCAAGGTGCCGGGGCTGTGGCGCGCCATGTTCCCGACCCGCCCCGAGGAGGACGACGCGAGCATCCTCTCGGATGCCACGGCGCAGCGCCGGCTGAAGCGGGTGCACGACGCGGGCGCGCCTTACGAGATCCGGCACCGGACGCTCTACCGCGTGCACCAGCGCGTCGCCGCGCGCTACCGCGCCGGGCGCTGCTTCCTCGCGGGCGACGCGGCGCATATCAACAACCCGCTCGGCGGCATGGGCATGAACGGCGGCATCCACGACGCGCACAACCTCGCCGGCAAGCTGGCGCAGGTCATGACCGGCGCGGCCGGCGACGACCTGCTCGATCGCTATGAGAGGGAGCGGCGGCCGATCGCGCTCGAATACATCAACAGGCACACCATCCGGAACAAGCGCAACTTGGAGACCGCCGATCCCGCCGAGCAGGCCGCCTTCCGCCGTGAGCTGCGCGAGACGCTGGCCGATCCGGCGAAGACGCGCCTCTATCTCAAGCGCGTCTCGATGATCGCCAGCCTGGAGCAGGCGGCAGCACAGGCGTAGCGCTGGGCCGCGGTGGCGCGCCCGGCTATGATGGGACGAAGAAGAAACGGCGCGAAACAGGAGGAAGCATGGCCCCGGAAAAATCCCGCACGGGAAAGCCGCATCTCGAGTTCACCACGCTCGACATGGACGAGGGCTGGGAGGTGCCGCCCGGCTATCCGTCCGGCATCAAGCAGAAGGTGCTGACCAGCGACCTCGACGAGACGAACAAGACCGGCAGCCGGACGCGGCTCTTGCGCATCGATCCCGGCGCCTATTCCACCGCGCCCTTCGTGCACGACCATTGGGAAGAGGTCTACCTGATGAAGGGCGATCTGATCGTCGGCAACGACGCGCAGGGCCGGGGCGGCAAGCCGTTCCACGCGCCGACCTATGCCTGCCGGCCGCCCGGCGTCCGTCACGGGCCGTTCAAGTCGGATGGCGGCTGTCTGCTGATCGAGCTGCATTATTACAAGGACGGCGATTGAAGGCCGTCGACGGAGCCGACCGGCCCAATAAACGATTTCGCGAGGGAGGGACAACGCCATGCGCATCCTCGTCACCGGCGGCAGCGGCTTCATCGGGCTCTGGCTGACCAAGGCGTTGCTTGCCAAGGGCGCCGAGGTCCGCGTGCTCGATTTGAAGCCGGATGTCCCGCTGGTGCGCGAAATACTCGGCAATACCGCGGCCCACGTGGATTGGCGGGCCGGCGACGTGAGCGACGGTGACACCGTGCACGCCGCGGCGGACGAATGCGACGCTCTCGTCCATCTCGCCGCCATTCTGACCCCGGCCTGCCAGGCGGACCCGGTGCGTGGCGCCGAGATCAACCTGATCGGCTCGCTCAACGTGTTCGAGGCGGCGCGGCGGCATGGCATCAAGTCGGTCGTCTACATGAGCAGCGCCGGCGTCTTCGGTCCCGACGACGGCACGACGCCGCGCCCGACGACCCATTACGGCGCGTTCAAGCTCGCCATGGAAGGCTGCGCCCGGGCCTATTGGGCCGACCACGGGATCACCAGCGTCGGCTTCCGCCCGCTCGTTGTCTATGGGCCCGGCCGCGAGGTCGGGCTGACGGCCGGACCGTCGCTCGCCTGCCGGGCGGCCGCGCGCGGCGAAACCTACGTCATTCCCTTCGGCGGGGACTCAGACTTCGTGTATGTCGGCGACGTGGTGGCCGCCTACCTGGCGGCGATCGAGACGCCGGTCGAGGACGCCCGCGCCTATACGCTCGTCGGCGACTATGCGTCCGCGGACGCCTTCGCCGCCGAGGTGCGCCGCGCCGTTCCGGGCGCGCGCATCACCGCCGAGGGGCCGCCGCTGCCGATCGCGGGGAAGCTCGATCCCGGCGCCCTCCGCGACGACTTCCCGCAGATCCCGCGCACGACGATCCGGGACGGCATCGCGGCGACGGTCGCGTATTACCGGCAATAGGGCCGGCGCACGCTCAGCGGTCCGGCTCCAACGCCGCGATCGACCGCAGGACCGCCGCCTGCAGGCCCTCCGCCGGGTCCGCGCCGACGGCGTCGAGCGCGCTCTCCACGTCTTTCTTCAGGATGCCGATGGTGTTGTCGGGGTCGTAGCCGTCGCGGGCGAACTCGATCTTGTCGAAATTCGAGCCGAACCAGGTCTGGCCCGAGCTGTCGTGCATCAGGGCAAGCAGCCGCGCGCGGTCGACGTCCAGCTGGTCCGCCCACGCGAGGGCTTGGCGGACGGAGGCGACCGAGGCCGCCGCGACGAAATTGTTCAGCACCTTGGCGGTCATGCCGGCGCCGAAGCCGCCCATGCGGTGGAAGCGGGTGCCCATGGAGGCGAACAGCGGCTGCAGCGCGTCAAGCGTGGCCTGCGAGCCGCCCAGCATGAAGGAAAGCCGCGCCTCTTCGGCGGCGACTGCTGCGCCTGACATCGGGGCGTCGATGAGGGCAATCCGGTCCGGCACGCGCGCCTTCAGCAGGGCGAGGTAGCGCGGCGAAAGCGTCGAGCAGATCACCAGCGTCTCGATGCCATGCGGCCCGGCCAGCAGGCCCTGGTCATCGAACAGGAGGTCGTTGGTCTGGCGCTGGTCGCGCACGACGGTGAACACGACCTGGCAGCGCTGCGCGAAGGCGCGCGGGTCCGCGATCATGCGGTCGGCGAAGGCTCCGAATTCCGAAGCGGGCCGGACATCGAATCCCCACACGTCGATGCCACCCCTGAGCAGGGCCATGGCCATGGGCAATCCCATGCGGCCGCAGCCGGCGATGCCGACGGTCTTCTCGAACGCCATCTCGACCTCTCCCGCAGCCGCGCTAAGCCGGCTCAGGCCACGAGCGTAACATCGCCGCGCGGCCGATTGACAGCCGCGAGCGCCGGATCGTTGGAGCCTTAGGGGGAAATGGTGGGCGCGACAGGGATTGAACCTGTGACCCCCGCCGTGTGAAAGCGGTGCTCTCCCGCTGAGCTACGCGCCCGCCGATGGCGAGAGGAGGCACATGTACGCTGGCCCTCGGGGGCTGTCAAGCAATCGGGATGACCGGTGGCTGGGGCTCAGCCGAGCCGGGCCAGGGCCGCCGGCAGGTCCGCGAAGCGGTCGATCAGCAGGTCCGCGCCGAGCTCCGCCGGCGGCACCCGCGAATAGCCGTAGCTGACGGCGATCGAGCGCACGCCGGCGTCGATCGCGCAGCCGATGTCGTTGGGGCTGTCGCCGATCATGACCGCCGTCTCCTTGGCGACGCCGAGCCGCTCCAGCACGCCCAGCAGATGGCCCGGATCGGGCTTCCGCACCGGGAAGGTGTCGCCGCCGGCGACCACCTGGAAATAGCGCATGAGGTCGAGGCCTTCGAGGATCTTGACCGTCGGCTCGTAGAGCTTGTTGGTGCAAATCGCCATGACATGGCCGGCCGCCTGCAGGCGGGCCAGCGTCTCGGGCACGCCGTCGTAGACCGGGGTCTCGTCGATCGGGGCGTCGTTGTAGATGCGGATGAACTGCCGCAGCGCCGTGTCGAAATCGTCCGGCGGGCCGCCCGTGGCGCGGAAGCCGCGCTCGACCAGCTTGGCGACGCCGTTGCCGATCATCCGTTCGACCGCCGCCAGCGTCACCGCGGGCCGTCCGTATTCTTCGAGCAGCAGGTTGAGGCAATGCCGGATCTCCGGCGCGCTCTCGATCAGCGTGCCATCGAAGTCGAAGACCAGGGCGGGAAGGGCGGCGGGGCGCGGCGTCGTCATTGCTGGTTTTTCAGATTGTTAACCAATTTAGAATATTTCAACGGAAGGCGGGAATAAGACCCGGGGCCATTGCGTCCGTTTCTAGCCGGATGCGGCGCGCCGACCAAGCGATTTCCGACAGAGGTCCGGCGGCCGGCCTTGTAAAACTGGGTAATATTTCGTTACTTGGCGGTCCTACCCTACTGTGGCAGTTTTCCGCTTAAGGCCGGAGAAAAAGGCACAAATCTCAGAGCACCGTTGCGTATGAAGACGCCCGATATCGCTGCAGTCATTCTCGGTGCCGGGTTGGGCACACGTATGAAGTCCGACCTGCCGAAGGTGCTGCACGCCGTTGCCGGGCGGCCGATGATTCTGCACGTCCTGGACGCCGTATCGGGCCTCGGCCCGGCGAAATCCGTCGTCGTCGTGGGGCCGGGAATGGACGCGGTGGCGAAGGCGGTGGCGCCGCATCCGACGGCGGTTCAGCCGGATCGTCTTGGCACCGCGGACGCGGTCAAGGCGGCGCGCGATGCCCTGGCGGATTTCCGCCGCGGCACGGTCCTGGTGCTCTATGGCGATACGCCGATGATCACGACCGACACGCTGCGCCCGATGGTGGCTGCGCGCGCCACGGGCGCGTCGATCGTCGTCTTGGGGTTCCGGCCCGCCGATCCCACGGGATACGGCCGCCTGATGCTGGATGCGGGGGGACGGCTCAAGGCGATTGTCGAGCAGCGGGATGCGACCGAAGAACAGCGGGCGGTCGGGCTCTGCAATTCCGGCGTGATGGCGATTGATGCGGCGCATCTGTTCCCGCTGATCGACCGGGTCGGCAAGAATAACGCGAAGGGCGAGTACTACCTGACGGACATCGTCGGCCTCGCCCGGGCGGACGGGCTCGACTGCGTGGTCGTCGAAGCGGATGCGGACGAGCTGATGGGCGTCGACACCCGGGCCGCGCTGGCCCGTGCCGAGGCCGCCTGGCAAAAGGCGCGCCGCCTGCGGGCGATGGCCGAGGGCGCCACCTTGCTCGATCCCGAGAGCGTGTGGTTCAGCGTCGATACCAAGCTCGGCCACGACGTCGTCATCGGGCCGAATGTCTTTTTCGGGCCCGGCGTCACGGTCGCGGACGATGCGGAGATCCACTCCTTCTGCCATCTCGAGCAGGCGACGGTCGGGCAGGGCGCCATCGTCGGCCCCTTCGCGCGGCTGCGGCCCGGCGCGGTCGTCGGCCGGAACGCGCATGTCGGCAATTTCGTCGAGATCAAGAACGCCGTGCTCGGCGAGGGCGCCAAGGCCAATCACCTGAGCTATATCGGCGACACCGATGTCGGGGCGATGACCAATATCGGCGCCGGCACCATCACCTGCAACTACGACGGCTATGCCAAGCACCGCACGGTGATCGGCAAGTCGGTCTTCATCGGCTCGAACACCGCGCTGGTGGCGCCGGTGACCATCGGCGACGGCGCGTTCGTCGGGGCCGGCAGCACGGTGGTGCGCGACGTCCCCGCGGACTCGCTGACCATCGCGCGCGGCGAGCAGGTCGACAAGCCGGGGCGCGCCAAGGTGCTGCGCGAAAAGCTGGCGCAGCAGAAACGCGAACGGACGAAGGGCAAGGTCTGAATGTGCGGGATCATCGGCATCGTCGGGAAGAATCCGGTCGCCCCATTGCTGATCGACGGGCTGAAGCGGCTCGAATACCGCGGCTATGACTCCGCCGGCATCGCCACGCTGGTGAACGGCAAGATCGACCGCCGGCGCGCCGAGGGGCGGCTGGCGAATCTCGCGGCGCTGCTGGAAAAGAAACCGATCGACGGAATCATCGGCATCGGCCACACGCGCTGGGCGACGCATGGTGTGCCGAGCGAGACCAATGCCCATCCGCACGCGACCGATAAGGTCGCCGTCGTCCATAACGGCATCATCGAGAACTTCCAGGAGTTGCGTGACGACCTCTCGGCGCGCGGCAACAAGTTCGAGACGGAGACGGACACCGAGGTTGTCGTCCACCTGGTCACGCGCTTCATCGAGGAAGGGAAGTCGCCGAAGGACGCGGTGGCGGCGGCGCTCAAGCAACTGCATGGTGCCTTCGCGCTGGTGCTCATCTTCAGCGGACATCACGACCTGATGATTGGCGCGCGGCAGGGCAGCCCGCTGGCCATCGGCTACGGCGACGGCGAGATGTATTTCGGCTCCGACGCGCTGGCGCTGGCGCCGCTGACCCGGCGCATCTGCTATCTCGAAGAAGGCGATTGGGCCGTCGTCTCCAACAAGGACGCGGCGATCTACGACATCGACGGGCATAAGGTCGACCGGCCGGTGGTCGAGACCGCGATGTCCGGCGCGATGATCGGCAAGGGCAACTACCGCCACTTCATGCTGAAGGAGATTTTCGAGCAGCCGGCGGTCATCGGCGACACGATGCACGCCATGCTGAACCCGGCGGAGCGGACGATCACGCTGCCGGCGCTGCCGATCGACCTTGCCACCGTGCCGCGCGTTTCCATCAGTGCCTGCGGCACCGCCTACTACGCGGGGCTGGTCGGCAAATACTGGATCGAGAAGCTCGCCCGCGTGCCGGTCGAGATCGATGTCGCGTCGGAGTTCCGCTACCGCAACATGCCCATGGTCAAGGGCGGCCTCGCCATGTTCATCAGCCAGTCGGGCGAGACGATGGATACCTTGTCGGCGCTGCGTTACGCGAAGGGGCAGGGCCAGCGCATCCTCTCCATCGTCAACGTGCCGGAATCGACCATCGCCCGGGAATCGGAAGGCGTGCTGCGCACGCTGGCGGGACCGGAAATCGGCGTGGCCTCGACCAAGGCGTTCACGACACAGCTCACGGTGCTGGCCGCCTTCGCGATCGCCTTCGGCCGCGCGCGCGGCACGCTGCCGGAGAAAGAGGCGGCGAATTTGACCGGCGCGCTTGCCGAGGTGCCGAGCCGGACGGCGGAGGTCCTGGCGGGCTCGGACGATATCGCCAAGATCGCCGAGCAACTGGTCGAAGCGCGCGACGTGCTCTATCTCGGGCGCGGCACGAGCTACCCGATCGCGCTGGAAGGCGCGCTCAAGCTGAAGGAAATTTCCTACATCCACGCCGAGGGTTACGCCGCCGGCGAGATGAAGCACGGGCCGATCGCGCTGATCGACGAGGCCGTGCCGGTCATCGTCATCGCGCCGGGCAACGACCCGCTGTTCGAAAAGACCGCGTCGAACGTGCAGGAGGTGATCGCCCGCGGCGGGCGCGTCATCTTCATCTCCGACAAGGAGGGCATCAAGCGGCTGGAGCGTCAGGCCAAGCCGGCCGCGACCATCGCCATGCCGCGCGTCGATCCCTTCGTCACGCCGATCCTCTACTCGATTCCGGTGCAGCTGCTCGCCTATCACACCGCCGTGCTCAAAGGTACGGACGTCGACCAGCCGCGCAATCTGGCGAAATCGGTGACGGTGGAGTAAGGTCCGCGGCATCATCGATGCGGAATGACGCACCCGGTTGCCGGGGATAATCGTGACGATCTCCAATCCGATCTATCAGGAATTCATCGATCTCGGATTGATCGATCGCCGCAATGTCGAGCTGATTGCGCCGCGCACGCGGGATCTCGAGACCCCCGTCTACCGCGATAGCCGATCGAAAATAATCTTCCTCGGGCGGGTCGAGCGGTTCGACACCTACTACCAAAAGGAAAAGCCGCCGGACCGTGACGGCGACCGGGCGCTGATCCCGGTCGCGTCCGGGCGCGGTCGTGAATACGGCGACGCTCGACGATTCCCGCCGCCGGTTCGCGCAGTTCGAAGCCCGCATCCGGGACAAGGTCATTTGCGATTTCGGCTGCGGCTACGGCGGTTTCCTGAAACTGGCCGCCGACGTGGCGGCAAAGGCCTGCGGCGTCGAGCTGCGCGAGGATTGCCTCCGCCGGATCGCCGAGCATGCGCCTGAGATCGCGGCGCGGCAGAGCATCGCCGACCATGCCGCCGACTTCGACGTCGTGACGATGTTCCACGTCCTGGAGCACATCCCGTTTCAGACGGACGTCCTGAAGGCGATCCACGGCAAGCTGAAAGCCGGCGGCGAGATCATCGTCGAAGTGCCGCATGCCGAAGATTTTCTCATCCAGTCGGTCGACATCCCGGAATTCAGGGCCTTCACCTTCTGGAGCGAGCATCTGGTGCTGCACACCGGGGCGTCGCTCAAGGCGGTGATGGAAGCGGCGGGGTTCCGTGACGTGCGCGTCCTGCCATACCAGCGGTATGGATTCACCAATCATCTGCATTGGTTTCTGGAGCGGAAGCCCGGAGGGCACGAGGCCTTCGCCCGATTCGAAAATCGCGGCCTGGAGGACGCCTACAAGTCGGCGCGCGAGGCCGATTTCACCTGCGACACCCTGATCGGAATCGGCCGGAAATAGGTCGGGTCGCCGTTGTCGGGGAATTTGGCGAATGCGTCGGCCGTGGAGTAGCCTGCGCGATGCGCCGACGCATTCGCCGCGCCGGAACATGCATTCGATCGCGCTGTTCACCTAGAAGACGTCGCCAAGCGTCCTAGATCGTTCTCTATCATCGAGAAAAGGGAGACTTTGCCATGAAACTGAAGGAACTCCAGCCTTTTTCGCCAGCAATGCTACATCGACGGAGAATGGATCGACGCCGACGGCGGCGAGACGATACCCGTCACCAATCCCGCCAATGGCAAGACGCTCGGCACGGTGCCGAAGATGGGCACCGCCGAGACGCGCCGGGCGATCGAGGCGGCCAACCGGGCTTATCCCGCGTGGCGCGCCAAAACGGCGAAGGAACGCAGTGTGATCCTGCGAAAATGGTTCGACCTGATGATGGCGAACCAGGACGATCTCGCCGTTCTGATGACCACCGAGCAGGGCAAGCCGCTGGCCGAGGCCAAGGGCGAAGTCGCCTATGCCGCCGGTTTCATCGAGTGGTTCGCCGAGGAAGGCAAGCGCGTCTACGGCGATACGATCCCGGCGCCGAACACGGACTGGCGCATCGTCGTGACGCGGGAGCCGGTCGGCGTTTGCGCCTCGATCACGCCGTGGAACTTCCCCTCCGCGATGATCGCGCGCAAGGTCGGCCCGGCGCTCGCCGCCGGCTGCACCATGGTCGCCAAGCCGGCAACTCAGACGCCGTATTCCGCCTTCGCGATGGCCGTGCTGGCCGAACGCGCGGGCGTGCCGAAGGGCGTGTTCAGCGTGCTCACCGGCAAGTCCGGCGAGATCGGCACCGAGATGACGTCCAACCCGATCGTCCGCAAGATCACCTTCACCGGCTCGACGGAGGTCGGCAAGCTGCTGATGAGGCAGGCCGCCGGCACGGTGAAGAAGGTGAGCATGGAGCTCGGCGGCAACGCGCCTTTCATCGTCTTCGACGACGCGGATCTCGACGCCGCGGTCGAGGGCGCGATCGCGGCCAAGTTCCGCAACACCGGCCAGACCTGCGTCTGCGCCAACCGCATCTTCGTTCAGGAAGGCGTCTACGATGCCTTCGCCGACAAGCTGGCCACGGCGGTCGCCAAGATGAAGGTCGGCAACGGCATGGAAGCGGGCGTGGTCCAGGGCCCGCTGATCGACGAGGCCGCGGCCGAGAAGGTCGAGGCGCATATCGCCGATGCCGTGGGCAAAGGGGCCCGGGTCGCGGTCGGCGGCAAGCGGCACGCGCTCGGCGGCACCTTCTTCCAGCCGACCGTGCTCACCGGCGTGACGACGGACATGGTGGTGACCCGCGAGGAGACCTTCGGTCCCGGTCGCGCCGCTGTTCCGCTTCAAGACGGAGGAGGAGGCGGTCGCGCTCGCCAACGATACGGAGTTCGGCCTCGCGTCCTATTTCTACAGCCGCGACATCGGGCGCGTGTGGCGCGTCGCCGAGGCGCTCGAATCCGGCCTCGTCGGGGTGAATGCCGGCGTGATCTCGACCGTCGAGGCGCCGTTCGGCGGCTTCAAGGAATCCGGCGTCGGCCGCGAAGGCTCGAAATACGGTATTGAGGACTACCTGCAGATCAAATACGTCTGCATGGCGGGGGTGACGCGCTGACGAGCGCTGTTATCCTCTGCTGTTGAGTTCGGAACCGCGCGAGGCCCGGAGGCCTATTGCTATGCCCAAATACGACTACGATCTGTTCACCATCGGAGCCGGTTCGGGCGGCGTCCGGGCAAGCCGGTTCTCGGCCAACTTCGGTGCGCGGGTCGCCGTGGCGGAGGAGCGCTTCATGGGCGGAACCTGCGTCAACGTCGGCTGCATCCCGAAAAAGCTCTTCGCCTACGCCTCGCATTTTTCGGACGACTTCGAACAGGCCGCCGGCTTCGGCTGGACCGTGGGCGAGAGCAAGTTCGACTGGCCGACGCTGGTCGCCAACAAGAACAAGGAGATCGAGCGGCTCAACGGCATCTACGAGCGGCTGCTGCATGCGTCGGGCGTCGAGATCTTCAGGGCGCGCGCCCGCATCGTCGACCCGCACACGGTCGAGGTCGGCGGCAAGACCGTGACGGCCGAGCACATCCTCGTGGCGACCGGCGGCTGGCCGGTCGTGCCGGACATCCAGGGCAAGGAGCTCGCGATCACCTCCAACGAGGCCTTCTACCTGGAGAAGCTGCCGGAGAAGATCCTGATCATTGGCGGCGGCTATATCGCGGTGGAGTTCGCGGGCATCTTCAGCGGGCTCGGCGTCGAGGTGATCCAGCTCTATCGCGGCCCCGTCTTCCTGCGCGGCTTCGACGACGACGTGCGGCATTTCCTCGCCGACGAGATGCGCAAGAAGGGCATCGACCTGCGCTTCAACCACAACCTGGTCTGCATCGAGCAAGCCCGCGGCAAGCTGTGCGGGATCTTCGACAGCGGGCTCGAATGCGAGGTCGACGCGGTGATGTACTGCACCGGGCGGGCGCCGAACAGCCGCGGGATCGGGCTCGAGGAGGTCGGCGTCAAGCTGTCGCCGGACGGCGCGGTCAAGGTCGACGACCATTTCCAAACCGCGGTGCCTTCGATCTATGCCATCGGCGATGTGATCGACCGCATGCAGCTCACGCCGGTGGCGCTGGCCGAAGGCATGGCGGTCGCCAACACGCTGTTCAACGGCAAGCCGACCAAGATGGACTACGAGAACGTCGCCAGCGCGGTGTTCAGCAATCCCAATGTCGGCTGCGTCGGCCTGACCGAGGCGCAGGCACGCGACCGGTACGGCCGCGTGCGCGTTTTCACCAGCGACTTCAAGGCGCTGAAGCACACGCTGAGCGGCAGCGACGAGCGTACCTTCATGAAGCTCGTCGTGCATCGCGAGAGCGACCGCGTGCTCGGCTGTCACATGGTCGGGCCCGACGCGGGCGAGATCATCCAGGGCATGGCGATCGCGCTCAAATGCGGGGCGACCAAGGCGCAGTTCGACGCCACGATCGGCATCCACCCGACCGCCGCCGAGGAGTTCGTCACCATGCGGACCCCGGTTCCCGATGAAGAAGAGAAGGACGGCAAGGCGGCTTAGTTCACCCCCACCACGTCGCCCAGCACCGGGCCGATCTCGTCGTTCAGCACCAGGTCGGCGTAGCGGTCGAGATCGGTCGGATCGCGGGTCAGGATGACCAGCCGCGCGCCGTGCTCCTTCGCCATCAGGGGAAAGCCCGCCGCCGGATAGACGACGAGCGACGAGCCGATCGCCAGGAAAAGGTCGCATTGCAAGCGTCTCGATCTGCGCCGCCCGCATGGCGTCCTCCGGCATCGACTGGCCGAAGGAGATCGTCGCCGTCTTCACCGCGCCGCCGCAATGGTTGCAGAGCGGCAGCGTCTCGTCCCGGAGGAAGGCTTCCCGGATCGGCGGGATCTCGTACCGCGCCCCGCAGTCGAGGCAAGTGGCGTAGGTCGAGTTGCCGTGCAGCTCGATGATTTTCTCCTCCGGGATCCCGGATTGCTGGTGCAGGCCATCGATATTCTGGGTGATGACGGTGGAGACCTTGCCGCTGCGGACCAGCTTCTCGACCGCCCGGTGGCCGCGGTTGGGCTGGGCGTCCAGCATGGCCCCCTCGCGGGCGAAGCGCTGGCGCCAGTATTCCCGCTTGGCGGCGTCCGAGGCGACGAAATCCTGGTACATCACGGGCTTGTATTTCTCCCAGATGCCGCCGGGGCTGCGGAAATCGGGGATGCCGGATTCCGTGCTGATTCCGGCGCCGGTGAACACCACCGCCCGGTTGCTTTCCGCCAGCAGGCGGGCGAGCGCCGTCCGCCGTTCTTCACGATCGTTCATCGTTCTGCCACCTTGCCTGAGTGACCTGCGCCGATCATATCAGTAAACCGGGCATTTCCGCTGCCTTTGAGGTGGAAAACCCGGCATAATGGTCGTAGAAGCACGATCCCTAGGAGCACAGGATTGGGTGGGAGGCTGAAAATGGCCGAGAAATGGAGCCGGGAAAGCTGGAGAAAACTGCCGATAAGGCAGGTCCCAGAGTATAGCGACGCCGCCAAGTTGGAGGCGGTCGAGGCCGAGCTGCGCCGGCAGCCCCCGCTGGTGTTCGCGGGCGAGGCGCGCCGGCTCAAGGACTCTCTCGCCAAGGTTTCGGAAGGCAAGGCTTTTCTGCTGCAGGGCGGCGACTGCGCGGAGAGCTTCGCCGAGTTCAGCGCCAACAATATCCGCGATACCTTCAAGGTCCTGCTGCAGATGGCGGTCGTGCTGACCTTCGGCGCGGCCTGCCCGGTGGTCAAGGTCGGCCGCATGGCGGGGCAGTTCGCCAAGCCGCGCTCCGAGCCGGTCGAGGTCCAGAACGGCGTCGAGCTGCCGAGCTACCGCGGCGACATCGTCAACGGCATCGACTTCACGGCCGAGCAGCGCGAGCCCGACCCGGAGCGCATGCTGAAGGCCTATCACCAGGCCGCGTCGACGCTGAACCTGCTGCGCGCCTTCGCCCAGGGCGGCTTCGCCGACCTGCACAAGGTGCATCAATGGAACCTGGACTTCGTCGCCGACGAGCGCCCAGGGCGAGCGCTACGAGGAGCTGGCGGCGCGGATCGGCGAGGCGCTCGACTTCATGGAAGCCTGCGGCCTCACCGGCGATGCCGTGGCGCAGCTCCGCGAGACCGAGTTCTACACCAGTCATGAAGGGCTGCTGCTGCGCTACGAGGAGGCGCTGACCCGCCAGGACAGCCTGACCGGGCTCTGGTACGACTGCTCGGCCCACATGGTCTGGATCGGCGACCGCACGCGTCAGCCGGACGGCGCGCATGTCGAGTTCTTCCGCGGGATCAACAACCCGATCGGCATCAAATGCGGCCCGACGCTGGAGACCGACGACCTGATGCGGCTGATCGAGACGCTCAGCCCGGAGAACGAGGCCGGGCGCATCACCCTGATCTCGCGCATGGGCTGCGACAATGTCGAGCGCTACCTGCCGGCGCTGATCCGCGCGGTGCGGCACGAGGGCTTCAAGGTGGTCTGGTCCTCCGACCCGATGCACGGCAACACGATCAAATCGACGACGGGCTATAAGACCCGGCCGTTCGATCGCGTGCTGACCGAGGTGAAGCGCGTCTTCGACGTGCACAACGCGGAAGGCAGCTACGCCGGCGGCATCCACGTGGAGATGACCGGCCAGGATGTGACCGAATGCCTGGGCGGCGCGCAGGCGATCGGGGACGACCAGCTGTCCCGGCGCTATCACACGCACTGCGATCCGCGGCTGAACGCCAACCAGGCGCTCGAGCTGGCCTTCCTGATCGCCGAAGAGCTGAAGGCGCAGCGCATGGACAACCGGCGCAAGGTCGCCGCCGCGGCGTCCTGATTTAGCCTATTCGTAGGATCTTCCCGGCGTGGGGCTCATCGAGCCTCACGCCGGGTATCGGTTTGCCTGCCATTGGGTCAATTCGCATTACACGCCATCGGGAGCTTAGGCGGCGCCGCGATAGCGGGCGGCCGCGTGAACCTGCCTGAAATTCGGCAGCATCGCCTGCCGGGCGTCGTCGAAGGCGGTCCACTGGCCGGCGTCCGGGAGCGGCGGGATGGTGATGGTCTCGCGGCGGTCGAAGCCGACGAGGGCGGCGTCCACCAGCTCGTCCACCTCCATCACGCCTGCGATTTCATTCACGTCGCGCCCGGATCGCTCCCAGATCTCGGTCCGCGTCGCCGCCGGCAGAACCGCCTGCACGTAGACGCCCTTAGGCGCCGAGCTCAAGGTGCAGACCCTGGGAGAGGAACAGGACGAAGGCCTTGGTCGCGCCATAGACGCTCATCCCGAGCTCGGGTGCGACCCCGACGATCGACGCGATATTGACGATCGCCCCTTCGCCCGCCTGGGCGAACCGCGGTGCGGCCGCGCTGGAAAGCCGCGTCAGCGCGGTGGTGTTGAGGCTGATGAGCTTCGCCACATCGTCCGGGCTCTGGTCCAGGAAGCCGCCGGCGGCGGTCGCCCCGGCGTTGTTCACCAGGATTCCAATATGGTCATCGTTGCGCACCCGCGTTTCCACGGCCGCAAGCTCGCGGCTGTCGGTCAGGTCGGCGGGAAGGACATCGACCGATACACCGGTCTCACGGCGCAGCCGATCGGCTAGGGCTTCCAGCCGGAGCGCGGTCGCGGGCCACGAGGACGAGATCGTGGCCCCGCTTGGCGAAGCGGTCGGCATAGACGGCGCCGATTCCGGTCGAGGCGCCGGTAATCAGGGCGGAGGGCTTGTGACTCATCGGTTTGCTCCTGAACAAGGATTATTAATGATAGATCATCATGTATGGACATATATGACGGTCATCATGTATAATGTCAAGCGATGAATTGGAGGGCGAGATGAAGGTGAGTCGCGAGCAGGTGGTGGAGAACCGGCGGAAGATCCTGGAAGCGGCAAGCCGCCTGTTCAGGGCGCGGGGTTACGATTCGGTCACGGTGGCCGAGATCATGAAGGCGGCGGGACTCACCCATGGCGGTTTCTATGGGCACTTCAAGTCGAAGGACGACCTGATCGCCGAAACGCTGGCTCATGCGCTGGTGGACGGGTCAGGCGCGGAGGTCGATCTGGCCGACTATGCCGCCAGGTATCTGTCGCCGCGCCATCGTGCCGACCTCGCGGGCGGATGCCCGACGGCGGCGCTCGCCGCCGAGACCATTCGCCAGACGCCCGAGGCGCGCGCCGCCATGACGGATGGATTGCGGCGGCAGATCGAGCGCTTCAGCCGGAGCGCACCGGGCGACACCGCGGCGGAGAAGCGTCAGGCCGCCATCGGCAGCTGGGTCGGCCATGGTCGGCGCCATGATCCTGGCGCGGCTTAGCGACGATCCGAAGCTGTCGGATGAGATGCTGGCGCAGACCCGTGCCTGGATTGACGGCAGGGTGAAAGGCAGCGCCGGCAGGGGTAGGGCAAATCGCAAAATGGCCCGATCTTGACACCGATGTCGTTCAATTGGCCGGAGGCATGGTTCTTGTCGCAGCGAGGCAATTCTTGGCCGGCTCAAGGATATTCGGGTTTCTCTGGCAGAATTAGGACGGATCGCAGTGTCAGGCGCGTCGCGGCCTCACGCCGGATATCGGTTCGCCTGCCTTCGCTGACGGCCGGCCAGCATGCGCTGGTGCAGCACCAGCGAGCTTTCCACCAGCGCCCAAATCGAAATCACAATGTAGAAGGCGAACATCAGGCCTGCCACGCCGCCGAGCTCATGCGCCTTGCCGGATATGATGAGCAACAGCAGTACGATGACCAGCAGCGGGCCGGAGCAGACAAACATCAGCATATAGAGGATGACGGCAACCCTGTTCAGGTTGGCCGCCGTGCCGCCGCTGAGAAAGGAGAGGCTCCAGAGACGCTGGTTGCCCCGCCACCGGCCGAGCGCATCGGCGGCAACCGTGCCGGGCGCTTTCGGCAGCTTTGCGACCATGCGGATCCTGACGCAGGCGAAGCTCGCGTTGTTGAGGGAGAACACGACCGCCACCATGGCCGCCATCGTGGCGAAATGGGCGAGCACCGCCAGCGGCAGGCTCAGCGCCGACATGTAGAAATTCAGAATATCGAAAAAGAAATAGTGAATGCCGGCGAACAGCAGGACCATGCCGGCGGACAGCTCGATCATCTCTGCCCGCAGCAGCTTGGCGATTTCCTGGGGGCCGACGATGCGCGCCGCATCCGCATGCCAGGGAAGGCGGAAGACGGACGGAATGAAGGCGATCGCGCCGTTCGGCAGCCGGCAGAAGAAGCCCGAGGACGAGCGGACGAAGCCGCCTGGCGACAGCTCGTATATTCGCTGTAGAGTTCCGCTCGCCATTCAATCCCTCGATACGCGGCACAAATCTTCCCGCCCTTTCGGAAAGTCTTGATTTTTAGCGGGCGGGTAGGATAGTCGCAGTGACGCTGGCCGCAGTCAGCGGCTTTCGAAGAGCGTAGTTCAGATTTATGACCGAGCGGTTAACCATAGCTTTTGCCCAGTGCAATCCCGTGGTGGGCGATGTGGCCGGCAATATCGGCCGCATCCGGGACGTCATGGCGGCCTGCAAGGGCGTCGATTTGATCGTCTTCTCGGAGCTTGTGGTATCGGGATACCCGCCCGAGGACCTCGTGCTGAAGCCGTTCTTTCAGAGCAAGATCGAGGCGGCCGTCGAGGAACTGGCCAAGGAAACCGGCGCCGGCAAGCCGGCCTTGCTGGTCACCACGCCCTGGCGCGAGAACGGCAAGCTGTACAATGCCGTGCTTCTGCTCGACGGCGGGACGATCGCGGCGAAGCGGTTCAAATACGACCTGCCGAACTACGGCGTGTTCGACGAAAAGCGGGTATTCGCGCCGGGCCCGATGCCGGGCCCGATCAATTTCCGCGACGTGCGGCTCGGCGTCCCGATTTGCGAGGACATCTGGAAGCCCGATGTCGTGGAATGCCTGCAGGAGTCCGGCGCGGAGATCCTGCTCGTGCCGAACGGATCGCCGTTCGAGACCGACAAATACCATGAACGCCAGATGCATGCCGTGGCGCGGGTGACGGAGAGCGGCCTGCCGCTCGCCTACATCAACCAGATCGGCGGCCAGGACGAGCTGGTGTTCGACGGCGGCTCCTTCGTGCTGAACAGCGACTGCTCGCTGGCGGCGCAGGCGCCGCCCTGGCGCGAGGCGACCCTCGTCACCGAGTGGCGCCGCGGCGCCGATGGCCGCTGGCGCTGCGAGCCGGGCGACATGGCCGCGCCGCCCGAGGGGCTCGACGCGATCTACAGCGCGATGATGCTGGGGCTCCGCGACTATGTCCGGAAGAACGGCTTTCCCGGCATCGTCATCGGTCTTTCCGGCGGCATCGATTCCGCCCTCAGCGCGGCCGTGGCCGTCGACGCGCTGGGCGCGGAGAACGTGCATGCCGTGATGATGCCGTCGCCCTATACGAGTCAGGACAGCCTGGACGATGCGGCGGAAGCGGCCCAGCTCATGGGCATCCGCTACGACACGATCCCCATCGAGCCGGCGATGAAGGCCTTCGAAGCGATGCTCAAGCCGATCTTCGCCGGCCGCCCGGCCGATACGACGGAAGAGAATATCCAGGCACGCACCCGCGGCATCCTGCTGATGGGCATCTCCAACAAGTTCGGCTCGATGCTGCTGACCACGGGCAACAAGTCGGAGATGGCGGTCGGCTACGCAACGTTGTATGGCGACATGAGCGGCGGTTATTCGGTGCTCAAGGATGTCTACAAGACCGACGTCTTCCGGCTCTCCCACTGGCGCAACCAGCAGCGGCCGCAAGGCGCACTCGGGCCGGCGGGACGCGTTATCCCCGAGCGCATCATCACCAAGCCGCCGTCGGCCGAGCTCAAGCCGAACCAGAAGGACCAGGACAGCCTGCCGCCCTATGATGCGCTGGACGATATCTTGAGCTGTCTCATCGAAGGCGAGATGAGCCTTGCCGAGATCACCGGCCGCGGGCATGACGCGGCGACCGTGCAGCGCGTCTGGCGCATGCTCGATCTCGCGGAATACAAGCGCCGTCAAGCGCCGCCCGGCGTGAAGATCACGCGCCGTGCGTTCGGCCGTGACCGGCGCTATCCGATCACCAATGCGTTCCGAAAGATTCTCTAGCTTTGCGTGTATCAGGTGCGCGTTGCTTGCCTGAATGATTCCAACTATTTGCGGATCATGTCGCGTGCGGAACGATGTGACCGTCATCCTTGAATCCTACCGGTCGCTGGCATAGGTTGCGGCCAAGCCAGGATCGACAGAAATCGATGCTCCAGATTTACAACACCGCCAGCCGGCGCAAGGAAGAATTCCGGCCGATCGACAAGCGGCATGTCCGCATGTATGTGTGCGGCCCGACGGTCTATGACTTCGCGCATATCGGCAACGCGCGCCCCGTCGTCGTGTTCGACGTCGTGTACCGCCTGCTCAAGCGGCTCTATCCGGACGGTCACCTACGTCCGCAACATCACGGACGTGGACGACAAGATCAACGCGCGCGCCAAGGAGACCGGCGAGGATATCCGGACGCTGACCGAACGGACGGCGAAGCAATTCCACGAGGATGTCACCGCGCTGGGCGCGCTCGCGCCGGATGTCGAGCCGCGCGCGACCGAGCATATCGCCGAAATGATCGCCATCATCAGCGAGCTGCTCGACAAGGGCTATGCCTATCACGAGGACGGCCACGTGCTGTTCCACGTGCCGTCGATGCCGAATTACGGCACGCTGTCCGGGCACAGCCGCGAGGAGCTGATCGCCGGCGCTCGCGTCGAGGTCGCGCCCTACAAGCGCGATCCGGCGGATTTCGTGCTGTGGAAGCCGAGCGAGACGACGGTGCCGGGCTGGGACAGCCCGTGGGGCCGCGGCCGGCCCGGCTGGCATATCGAATGCTCGGCCATGAGCATGAAGTATCTCGGCGACAGCTTCGACATCCACGGCGGCGGGCGCGACCTGATCTTTCCGCACCATGAGAACGAGCTGGCGCAAAGCCGCTGCGCGCATCCGGGCTCGCAGTTCGCGAAATACTGGATGCACAACGGCTATCTCATGGCCGAAGGCGAGAAGATGTCGAAGTCGCTCGGCAACTTCTACACCATCCATGACTTGCTGGAGGAGTTCCCCGGCGAGGCGATCCGGCTCGCGCTGCTGCAGACGCATTACCGCCAGCCGCTCGATTTCACCAAGGAGAACCTGCGCCAGGCCAAGCATACGCTGGACCGTTTCTACACGGCCTTGCGCGCAGTCGCGGCGATCGAGCCGGCGGACGCCACTGCCGACGACGTGATCAAGGCGCTCGAGGACGACATCAACACGCCGCTTGCGCTGGCGGCGCTGCACGCTACGCTGAGCGATCTCAACAAGGCCGAGACCGATGCGGAGAAGGCGCGGCTCAAGGGCGTCCTGCTCGACGGCGGCAGCGTGCTCGGCCTGCTGCAGCAGGATCCCGAGGAATGGCTTCGCGGCCGCGTCGACGGCAGCGCGGGCCTGAGCGACGCGGAGATCGAGGCGCTCATCGCGCGGCGGGCCGCCGCCCGCAAGGCCAAGGACTTCGCCGAAGCGGACCGCGTCCGCGCCGCGCTGGCGGAAAACGGCGTAATTCTTGAGGATAAGCCCGACGGCACGACGCTCTGGCGGCGCGGCTAAGCTCCGCTTGCGCGGCCTTCCGGGCGCTGGGCTATACTCCGCTCCAACGGGACCTGTCATCCGGTCACCACCTCGGGAACGAAGCCGGGCCGAGATCCGGCAGCATCATGGGAGGAGCGCCATGCTCTCAGGAAGGACCGCGCTGCTGTCCGGGTCGGTCGGCGGTATCGGTTATGCCACCGCCGCGGCGCTGGCCGCGCAGGGCTGCAACGTCATGCTCAACGGCTTCGCCGACCCGCATGAGATCGAGGAGAAGCGCTTAGGCCTGGAGAAGGCGCATGGCGTCAAGGCGCGCTACCACGGCGCCGACCTGCGCAACATCGCCGAGATCGAGGACCTCGTCGCCGCCACCGAGCGCGAGCTGGGCCCGGTCGACATCCTGGTCAACAACGCGGTGGTCCGCCATTTCGCCAATGTCGAGGATTTCAAGCCGGAGGACTGGCAGACCGCGCTCGACGTCAACCTTTCGGCGCCCTTTCACCTCATCCGTCTCACGCTCGGCGGCATGAAGCGGCGCGGCTGGGGCCGCATCATCAACCTCGCGTCCGCGCTTGGCTTCATCGCCATGCCCGGGCGGGTGGACTATGTCGTGACCAAGACCGCCTTGATGGGGCTGGCGCGCGCGGTCGCGATCGAGACGCAGGAGGAGCCCAACATCACGGTGAACGCGATCTGTCCCGGCGCGGTGCGCACGCCGGCGGCCGAGAAGCGCGTCGCCGCGCTCGCCGAGTCCAAGGGCATCGGCATCGAAGCGGCGACCCGCGAGTTCCTCGACGGCCGCCAGCCGAGCAAGCGCTTCATCGATCCCGGACAGATCGGCGCCTTGATCGCCTTCCTCTGCAGCGAGGCGGCGCGCGAGATCACCGGCGCCTCCATCCCGATCGACGACGCCTGGACGATCTCACCCTGACGAGACAAACCGATGCCGATCAAGATACCTGACGACCTGCCGGCCCGCGCCACGCTCGATGCGGAAGGGGTCATGGTCATGCGCGAGGCGGATGCGGTGCGCCAGGACATCCGGCCCATGCGCATCGCCCTGCTCAACCTGATGCCCAACAAGATCAAGACCGAGACGCAGATCGCGCGGCTGCTCGGCTCGACGCCGCTCCAGGTGGAGCTGACGCTGGTCAAGATCACCAATCACGTCGCGCGGAACACGCCCGAGGGGCATATCGCGTCCTTCTACCGCGACTGGGAGGATATCCGCGCCAAGAAGTTTGACGGCTTCATCGTCACCGGCGCGCCCGTCGAGACGTTGCCGTTCGAGCAGGTGACCTATTGGGGCGAGCTGCGCCGCATCTTCGATTGGACGCAGACGCATGTGCATAGCTGCTTCAACATCTGCTGGGGCGCGCAGGCGGCGATCCATCATTTCTACGGCGTCCCGAAGTACCAGCTGACGGAGAAGGCGTTCGGCGTCTACCGCCACCGGAATCTCGCGCCGGCCTCGCCTTATCTGCGGGGATTTTCCGACGACTTCTCGATCCCGGTGTCGCGCTGGACGGAAGTGCGGCGCGAGGACATCCCGCTGGACAGCGGGCATGAGCGTGCTGATGGAGTTGGACGAGGCGGGGCTGTGCCTGTTGGACGACCCGGCGCACCGGTCGCTCCATATGTTCAATCACATCGAGTATGATTCGAATTCGCTCAGCGATGAGTATTTCCGCGACCTCGCCGCCGACAAGCCGATCGCCGCGCCGAGCAACTACTTCCCGGAGGACGACCCGGATCGCCAGCCCGAGAACCGCTGGCGCAGCCATGCCCACCTGCTGTTCGGCAACTGGATCAACCAGCTCTATCAGACGACGCCTTTCGATGTGTCGAAGATCGGGACCTGATGCGATACTTGTCTCGATAGACCGATAGGAAGGAACGCGAACCATGCCGACCGTGAAAAGCCAGGATGCCACCCTCTATTACGACGTCTACGGTCCCGAGGGCGCGCCGGCGCTGGTCTTCGCGCATGGCCGCGGCGGCAACGCGTCCTGCTGGTGGCAGCAGGTGCCTTATTTCTGCGACCGCTACCGCGTCGTCGTGTTCGATCACCGCGCTTTCGGCCGGTCGGTTTGCGCGCCGGGCAAGTTCCTCGTGCGCTATTTCGCGGATGATCTCGCCGCGATCCTCGACGCGGCCGGCATCAAGAAAACCTCGATCGTCTGCCAGTCGATGGGCGGCTGGACGGGGCTCCGCTTCGCGCTCGCCCATCCCGAGCGGGTGCGCTGCCTCGTGCTCGGCAACACGCCCGGCGGCGTGATGACCGAAAAGCTGTACGCGCATGCGCTTAGCCGGCCGAGCACGATCGAGAACGCCGCCTTCAACAGCTTCGCGCTCGCCCCGGACTATCACGCGCGCAAGCCCGCGATGGGCTTCCTCTACAACCAGATCGGCTCGTTCAACACCGGGGAGGGACCGGCCGGCTGGTCGAGGATGGCAAAGAACGAGCGCGACCTCGATCCGGCCAAGCTCATGGGCTACAAGACGCCGACGCTGATGATCACCGGCGAACAGGACCGCATCTTCCCGCCCGCCATGCTGCACGAGGTGGCGCCGCAGATTCCCGGCTGCGAGGTCGTCGACCTGCCGGGCGTCGGCCACTCCGCCTATTTCGAGGACGCGGCGACGTTCAACCGAACCGTCGACGCTTTCCTGGCAAGGCACGCGAAGGGCTAGAACACCTGGCGGTTCGTGTTCTTCAATCCGCGGCGTTGGCGTCGCGGATGGTTTCGAGCTGAACCGAGTTCGGGCTGAAGCGCGACTTGTAGGGCGAGGTGTCGATCTCCTCGAGCTCGATCTCGCCTGCCAGCACCTTCTGCTTCCAGGCCTGATGCTCGGGCTCCATCGCCTGGAATTCCGGCATGACCTCCTTGGCGAACAGCTCCAGGCTCTCGCAGATATGCTCGTGCCTGTTCTTGCCCGCCTGGTTCAGCAGGATGATCTGGTCGACATGCGAGCCGGCGTATTTGTGCAGCCGGTTGCGGATCGTCTCCGGCGAGCCGATCAGCCCCCCGAGAGCGCGCGCTCGAGCGCGTCCGGATTCTCGGTCTTCCAGCGCTCGTATTCCGCCCACAGGTCGACGGAGCCCGGCGGCGGCCGGTCGCGCTGCTTGCCGATGCGGTCGGCGCTGTAGAATTTCAGTGCGAACTGGAAGAACGGGATACCGTCGGCGCGGCGCCGTGCTTCCTCGTCGGTCTTCGCGCACATGAAATAGCTGACCAGCGCCATGTTCGAGTTGGTCTCGTAGTCTGTCAGCTTCTCCATGCGCTTGGTGAAGGAGTTGTAATAGGCGTGCACCCAGGCCTGCGCCGCGGCGCCGCTGATGAACTGGAACCCGAGCGCGCCCATGCCGCGCCGGCCCGCCATCTCGATCGTGTCGAGCTGCGAGCACGCGACCCAGAGCGGCGGATGCGGCTTCTGCTTCGGTTTCGGCAGCACGTTGCGCAGCGGGAAATCGAAATAATCGCCGTGATATTCGCAGCCGCCGTCCTTGAACATGGGAATGATCGCCCGGACGGCGTCTTCCCAGACCGCGCGCTTGGTCTCGAGCGGCCGGTCGAAGGGACCGAGCTCGGTTACGCTGCCGCCTTCGCCCATGCCCAGCTCGACCCGGCCGTCGCTCAGCAGGTCGAGGGACGCGACCCGCTCGGCGACGCGCGCCGGGTGGTTGGTCGTCAATTGAATGATGCCGTGGCCGAGACGGATCTTCTTGGTGCGCTGGCTGGCGGCGCCGAGGAAGACCTCCGGCGACGCGCAGTGCGAATACTCTTCCAGGAAATGATGCTCGACCTCCCAGGCGTATTCGTAGCCGAGCCTGTCGGCCAACGCCATCTGGTCGAGCGCGTTGTTGTACAGCCGCTGCTCGTCGCCCGGCGCCCAGGGCCGGGGCAATTGCAGCTCGTAGAAGATGCCGAATTTCATTGCCGCGATCCCGCTACCTTTTGTTGGTTAGTACAACCGTAGCATGGCAGCGCGGACAACGCGAAATCGCCGTGCGCGAGTCCGAAAAGCTGCGTCGCCACAAACCGATCGGCAGCGGTGGATAACTCTCTACGCCCGATCCTGCCAGCGCTGCCAGGCGATGGTAAGCCGGGCGATCGGGATGGAAAGCGCGTGTAGCGGCAGCGGGCGCAAAGGCGACGCCGGCACCGGCAGCTCGGCGAGCGGTGTCCCGAGCACGCGCTCGGCGAGCAGCTTTCCCATGCCGGTCGCCATGGCGATGCCGCGGCCGCTGTAGCCGAGCCCGGCATGCAGCCCCTCGGCCACGTCGTGCAGATGCGGCAGCCGGTCCGTGGTGACGGCGATCCGGCCGTCCCAGATATGCTCGAGGCTTATCTCGCCGACTTGCGGGAAAACCGTCTTGATATGGCCGGCCACCATCGTGGCGACCCGACGGCGGATGTCGAAGGTGAACACCGGCGCCGCCCCGGCGACGACACGGCCATCGCGGTCCTTGCGGAAGGACCAGAGCACGCGGCGGCTGTCCGAGATGCTGTGCCCTTGGGGCAGGATGCTGCGCGCGATGTTGTCGCTGAGCGGGGTCGTCGCCGATTGGAACAGGCGGACGGGGACGAAGCTCTTCGCGAGCGCGGGCCAGAGATCGTTTACATAGGCGTTCGTCGCGAGCACGACCTTCTCGGCGGTGACCGTGCCGCCGGGCGTCTTTACGCGCCAGGCGCCGCCGTGCCGCTCGACCGCCAGCGCGGGCGAGGCGGCGTGGATGACGGCGCCCGCCTTCTGCGCGGCGCGGGCGAGGCCGCGGGTATAGCCGAGCGGCTGGATGTTGCCGCCGCCCCGGTGCATCCAGGCGCCGATGTAATGCGGGCTGCCGGTGAGGTCAGCGGTCCGGCTTCGGTCGAGAAATTCCACCGGCGCGCCGCGCGCGGCCCATTGGTCGTGCTTCTGACGCGCGACGGCAAGCCGCGCCGCGTTATGCGCCGGCATCAGCCAGCCCTTCTGGATGGCGTCGCAGTCGATGCCATGGCGGCGGATCAGGTCGAAGACGAGCGCGGCCGAATCCTGCACCCACTGGTTCATCGCCTCGCCGCGCTCCTTGCCGAACTTGGCGGCGATCTGGTCCGGACTGTGCTTGCTGTAGCCCGGCACGACCTGTCCGTGGTTGCGGCCCGACGCGCCGAAGCCCGGATGCGCCGCCTCGACCAGCACCGTGTCGACGCCGGCCTCGGCCAGATGCAGCGCCGCCGACAGGCCGGTGAAGCCGCCGCCGATAACGCAGGCATCGGCCCGCCGGTCGCCCTGAAGCGGCGGTGTCTCCGGCGGCGGCGCGGCCGTCGAGAACCAGAGGGCGGAGCGCGGATCGGAGGTCTTCATCGGAGGGTCCTTGGTGGCCTGCGCGTCAGCGCACCGCGACGATCTCGAGCTGCACCAGCGTCTTGCCGTCGAAATCCGTCTTCAGCGCATGGCGCGCCGGGCGGTCGTGCTCGTCCGGGAACAGCTTCAGCCATTCGCGGTTGACCGCGTCGCGGTTCGATGCGTCCTTGAGAAAGACGGTGACCTTGGCCACGTCGCCGAGGCTGAAGCCCGCGCCCTCGACCAAGGATCTTCATGTTGGCGAAGGCGTTGGTGGCCTGGGCGTCGAAGGAGTCGGGCAAGGCGCCGTCCTTGCCGTAGCCCCCGATGGCGCCGGAAAACAGCATGTTGCCGATGCGCGTGCAGTGGCCGATGGGGTTCTTGTGCCGGACAAGGCCGGGAATATGCAGGCTTTCGCGTCTTCGCCACGGTCGCTCTCCCCGAATGTGCGGATCAGAGGCGGACGGATTGCCGCCTTCCGTTGCCGTCAGCATAGCCGAAGACGCCCATGCCCGCTAAAAGACTGTGATGGCAGGAACGAACAAATCCCTCGAACCCATCTTGGGCGGGCCGGCGGTGATCCTGGTCGAGCCGCAGCTCGGCGAGAATATCGGCTTCGTCGCCCGCGCGATGCTGAATTGCGGCATGACCGACCTCAGGCTGGTGCGGCCGCGCGACGGCTGGCCGAACGAGAAGGCGCGCGCCGCCGCGTCCGGTGCGGACGCGGTGATCGACGCGGTGCGGCTCTACGACACGGCCGAGGCGGCGATCGCCGGTTTCGCGCGCGTCTTCGCGACGACCGCGCGGCCGCGCTACATGATCAAGCCGGTGATGACGCCGCGCCGCGCCGCGGCCGAGCTGCGGGCCGAGATCGGGCGCGGCGTGCCCTGCGGCCTGCTGTTCGGACGCGAACGGAACGGCCTGGAGAACGACCACATCGCGCTGGCGGACACCATCGTCCAGGTGCCGCTCAACCCCGCTTTCAGCTCCCTCAGCCTGCCGCAGGCGGTGCTGCTGATCGCCTATGAATGGTTCCAGGCGGGCAGCGAGGCGCCGCCCGAGGAGCTGGTCCTGGGCCGCACCCAGCCGGCCGGCAAGGGCGAGCTGCTCTATTTCTTCGAGCGGCTGGAGGGCATGCTGGACGCCACGGGCTTCTTCCCGGTCGCGGACAAGCGCCCGGGGATGATCCGCAACATCCGGAATATCTTCCAGCGCCAGCACCTGACCGAGCAGGAGCTGCGGACGCTGCACGGCATCCTGACCGCCCTGGAGGAGGGGCGGCGGGGCCGGGGGAAGGAATGAGGCGGCAGCTAGCTGGGAAGTTTAAAAAGGGGACAGAGCCCTATTTTCACGAAAAGGGGCTCTGTCCCCTTTTTGAGGCAAGGTTTGACAATCCGGCCGCAATCCCTATAGTCCGGCCACCTTCCGGTAACGTGGACCCGCCCACGCGCGGGATCCCGCCGTCTCCGACGGCTGACTGGATCAAATAACGCCTGTCAAACCAGGGTTTAGAGGATATGAGCAAACGCGTAGCATCGAAGTACAAGATTAACCGCCGCCTGGGCGTTAATCTCTGGGGCCGGCCCCGCAGCCCCTTCAACAAGCGGGAATATGCCCCCGGCCAGCATGGCCAGCGCCGCCGCAAGCCGTCGGATTTCGGCACCCAGCTCGCGGCCAAGCAGAAGCTCAAGGGCTACTACGGCAACATCGGCGAGAAGCAGTTCCGCCGCTATTACCAGACCGCGGCCCAGCTCCGCGGCGATACCGGCGAGCACCTGATCGGCCTGCTGGAGCGCCGGCTGGACGCGGTGGTCTACCGCTCCAAGTTCGTGCCCACGGTCTTTTCGGCGCGCCAGTTCATCAGCCACGGCCATGTCAGCGTCAACGGCCGGCGGGTCAACATCCCGTCCTACCTGGTCAAGGAAGGCGACGTGATCGAGGTGCGCGAGAAGAGCCGGCAGATCCCGATGGTGCTGGACGCCATCGAATTGGCCGAGCGCGACGTGCCCGACTACATCACGGTCGATCCCCGCAAGATGACGGCGACCTATGTCCGCACGCCGAAATTCGGGGACGTACCCTATCCGATCAAGATGGAGCCGAACCTCGTCGTCGAGTTCTATTCGCGGTGACGGCCTGAGCAGCGCCGTCGCGCGCATCCGTTCCGAAAGGGGCGCGGGATTCCGCGCCCCTTTTTGCTGTACGATGGTCGCGAAAGTGGCAGCGGAAAGGGGCGGCGATGCGTCTCGGGATCGTACACGGCGGCGGCAGCGCGCAATTCTCGGTCGACATGGAGATGGTGCTGGAGGCGGAGCGCCTCGGCTACCACTCGGTCTGGACGTCGGAATCCTACGGCTCGGACGCGATCACGCCGGCTGCCTGGATCCTGGCTCGCACGACGCGGATCCAGGTCGGCACCGGCATCATCCAGATGCCGGCCCGCGCGCCGGCGATGGCGGCCATGACCGCGATGACGCTGCAGGCGATGTCCGGCAACCGCTTCATCCTCGGCATCGGGCCGTCCGGGCCGCAGGTCGTCGAGGGCTGGTACGGCGTGCCCTACGGCAAGCCGCTGACGCGGACGCGCGAGTATATCGAGATCGTCCGCAAGGTCCTGGCGCGCCAGGAGCCGCTGGTCCATGACGGCGTCCACTACCAGATCCCCAAGACGGGCGCGGGGACGACCGGCCTCGGCAAGCCGCTGAAGAGCATCCTGCACGGCGATCCGTCGCTCAAGATCTACACCGCGGCGATCACGCCGAACGGGGTCAGGACGGCGGCGGAGATCGCGGACGGCTTCATCCCGATCTACATGAACCCGGACAAGTTCGAGGTGTTCGGCGAAGCGTCTGGCCGAGGGCTTTGCCAAGGCGGGCGGCGGCAAGGGGCTCGACGAATTTCGACGTCGCGCCCTACGTCAACGTGGCGCTGGGCGACGACCTCGAGGAATGCCGCCAGCCGATCAAGGCGCAGCTCGCGCTCTACATCGGCGGCATGGGCGCGCGCGGACAAGAACTTCTACAACGACCTCGCCAAGCGGCTCGGCTACGAGGCGGCGGCGGTCACGATCCAGGACCTCTACCTCGCCGGACGCCGGGCGGAAGCCGAAGCCGCCGTGCCCGACGCGCTGGTCGACGACATCGCGCTGATCGGTCCCAAGCCGCGCATCCGCGAGCGGCTGGCCTCATGGAAGAAGGCGGGCGCGGACGGCAAGATCGGCACGATGATCATCCGCAAGCCGACGCCGGAGGCGCTGCGGTTCTTCGCGGAGGAGCTGCTGTAGCGGCTTCGGGCGAAACACCCGGACCTGACCCTTCTCCGCAAAGGAAGGGCAATTGCATTTGGCGATTATGGGCGATTGGGGACCGGCATGGTGCGTGCTTCGACAAGCTCAGCATGAGGTTTTTCTCAATGCCACGAAGAATTTACCCTATCCTGAGCCTGTCGAAGGACGCACAGCACTGAAGCCATAGGCACAAATGCGATCGCCCTGGGATGAAACCCGCCCAACGAAAAAGGCCGCGCCTTTGGGCGCGGCCTTTCGTGCGGAACGCTAAATCCGGATCAGGCTTCGACCTTGACGCCGCGGCTCTCCAGCAGCTCCTGCAGCTCGCCGGTCTGGTACATCTCGCGGACGATGTCGCAGCCGCCGATGAACTCGCCCTTGACGTAGAGCTGGGGAACCGTCGGCCAGTTGCTGAAGTCCTTGATGCCCTGGCGGATGCTCGGGTCTTCCAGCACGTCGATGCCCTTGAACTTGGTGCCGAGCTCGCTCAGCACCTGGACCACGGCGGCGGAGAAGCCGCATTGCGGGAACACCGGCGTGCCCTTCATGAAGAGCACGATGTCGTTGGTCTCGATCTCTCTCTTGATCCGGTCGGTAACGGTATTGTCGGTCATTGCGCCATCCTCGTTCGTGAAAATCGGTTGCCTCGTGAGTGTGGTCAGGCCTCGTCCAGGACGCTGGTCTGGAGGGCGAGCGCGTGCAGTTCCTGGCCCATGCGGCCGCGCAGCGCGTCATACACCATCTGATGCTGCTGAACGCGGCTCTTGCCTTTGAAGGACGTGGCCTTGACCAGGGCGGCGTAGTGATCGCCGTCGCCGCGCAGGTCGGAAATCTCGACCTGGGCCCCCGGGATCGCTTCCTTGATCATCCGTTCGATTTCCGTCGCGCTCATCGCCATGTTTGTTCGAGCCTCCCCGTGTGACGCTCAGGCCGATCCCATGAAACCTGGTAACCAGCCCTCATGCGCCGCCCGTAGCTCCGTCAACGATATGGTACAGCCGCCCCCCACTGTCAACGAGGCGCCGCCGGTCCGCCCGATGGCCCGGGCCGCCACGCCGGCCTTCCGGGCCGCTTCCAGGACGGGTTCAGGGTCCTGGACCGCGACCAGGTAGCGGCCCTGGTCCTCGCCGAACAGCCAGGCATGCGCCGGCGGGCCGTCCCCGGGGACCTCGATCGCCGCGCCGATGCCGCCCGCGAGCGCCATCTCGGCCAGGCCGACCAGGAGCCCGCCGTCCGAGAGGTCGTGGCAGCGGCGGACCTGGCCGCCCGCGATCAGGGACTGCACCAGGGCGCCGTTCCGGCGCTCGGCCGCGAGGTCGACGGGCGGCGGCGCGCCTTCTTCGCGGCCGCAGATCTCGCGCAGGTAAAGCGAGGCGCCGAGCCAGCCCTCGGTGTCGCCGATCAGCAGGATCGTCTCGTCCGGCCTGCTCGAAGGCCGCCCGCGGCACCGCGCGCAGGTCCTCGATCAGGCCGAGGCCGCCGATCACGGGGGAGGGCAGGATCGCCTCGCCTTCGGTCTCGTTGTAGAGCGACACGTTGCCGGAAACGACGGGGAAGTCGAGCGCGCGGGCCGCATCGCCCATGCCGCGCACGCAGCCGACGAACTGGCCCATGATGCGCGGGCGCTCCGGGTTGCCGAAATTGAGGTTGTTGGTGATCGCCAGCGGCGCCGCGCCGGCCGCGATCAGGTTGCGCCAGGCCTCCGCGACCGCCTGGCGGCCGCCGGCTTCGGGATCGGCGAGGCAATAGCGCGGGGTCGAGTCCGTGGTCATCGCCAGCCCGCGCGTCGTGTCGTGGATGCGCACGACGGCGGCGTCGCCGCCCGGGCCGCGCACGGTGTCGGCCATGACCATGTGGTCGTACTGCTCCCAGATCCAGCGCCGGCTGCACAGATCGGGCGAGCCCAGCAGGGCCTTGAGCGCCTGCAGCGGGTCGGCCGGGGCCGGGACGTCCTTCGCCGCGAGATGCGGCCGGGCGGGGCTCGGCTCCCAGGGGCGGTCGTAGAGCGGCGCCGCGCTGACCAGCGGGTCGACCGGGATATCGGCTTCGACCTTGCCGTCCTTCTTCAGGGTCAGGCGGCCGGTCTCGGTGATCCGGCCGATCACGGCGAAATCGAGCTCCCATTTGTGGAAGATCGTGCGCGCTTCCTCCTCGCGGCCGGGCTTGAGCACCATCAGCATGCGCTCCTGGCTTTCCGACAGCATCAGCTCGTAGGCGGTCATGCCGGTCTCGCGCATCGGCACCTGGTCGAGGTCGAGCTCGATGCCGACGCCGCCCTTGGACGCCATCTCGACCGAGGAGGAGGTGAGCCCCGCCGCGCCCATGTCCTGGATCGCGACGATCGCGTCGGTCGCCATCAGCTCGAGGCAGGCTTCCAGCAGCAGCTTCTCGGTGAAGGGATCGCCGACCTGCACGGTCGGGCGCTTCTCCTCGGCGTCCTCGGAGAATTCGGCCGAGGCCATGGTCGCGCCGTGGATGCCGTCGCGCCCCGTCTTTGAGCCGACATAGACCACCGGATTCCCCGGGCCGGCCGCCGCGGAATAGAAGATCCGGTCCGCGTCCGCGATGCCGACGGTCATCGCGTTGACCAGGATGTTGCCGTTGTAGGCGGGGTGGAAGTTGGTCTCGCCCGCGACCGTCGGCACGCCGATGCAGTTGCCGTAGCCGCCGATGCCCGAGACCACGCCGGCGACGAGGTGCCGGGTCTTGGGATGGTCGGGCGCGCCGAAGCGCAAGGCGTTGAGATTGGCGATCGGCCGCGCGCCCATGGTGAACACGTCGCGCAGGATGCCGCCGACGCCCGTCGCCGCGCCCTGATAGGGCTCGATGAAGCTCGGGTGGTTGTGGCTCTCGATCTTGAAGATCGCCGCCTTGCCGTCGCCGATGTCGACCACGCCGGCATTCTCGCCCGGCCCGCAGATGACCCGCGGCCCCTCGGTCGGCAAGGTCTTGAGGTGGATGCGCGACGACTTGTAGGAGCAATGCTCCGACCACATGACCGAGAAGATGCCGAGCTCGGTGATGCTGGGCGCGCGCCCGAGGATGCCGAGCAGAGTCTCGTATTCGGCCGGCGTCAGGCCGTGCTCCTTGACGAGCTCCTGCGTGATCGCCGCCGGTTCCGGGCGCTCCTCCCGCGCGGTCGCCATCAGCCGAGCGCCCGCGCCATCGCGTCGAACATGATGCGTCCGTCCGTGCCGCCGTGCAGCGGGTCGGCCGCGCGCTCGGGATGCGGCATCAGGCCGAGCACCGTCTTCGCCTCGTTGAAGACGCCGGCGATGTTGCGGCTCGAGCCGTTGGGGTTGCCGTCGGGCGACATCTCGCCGTCCGGCGTCACATAGCGGAGGGCGACGCGGCCTTCGCCTTCGAGCCGGTCGAGCGTGTCATCGTCGGCGAAATAGTTGCCGTCCGTATGCGCGATCGGGATCCGCACCACCTGTCCGGCGGCGTAGCCTGCAGTGAACAGGGTCTGGCTGTTCTCGACCTTGAGATCGACCGCGCGGCAGACGAATTTGAGCCCGGCGTTGCGCATGAGCGCGCCCGGCAGGAGCCCCGCCTCGGTCAGGATCTGGAAGCCGTTGCAGATGCCGAGCGTCGGCACGCCGTCCTTCGCCCGCTTGACCACGTCGAGCATGATCGGCGAGCGCGCGGCCATCGCGCCCGAGCGCAGGTAGTCGCCGTAGGAGAAGCCGCCCGGCACGACGATAAGGTCGACCTTGGGCAGCGCGCTGTCGCGGTGCCAGACCATGGCCGGCGGCCAGGCCCGTCGCCTCGCGTAGCGCCATGGCCGCGTCACGGTCGCAATTGGATCCGGGGAAAACGATAACCGCTGCCTTCACGGCGCCGATCTGCTCCTATGCGATGCCGTCCCGGCCGCCCCGTCCGGCGTCAGGACGCTAGGTCGATGACGTAGTTCTCGATCACCGTGTTGGCGAGCAGCTTGCGGCACATTTCTTCCACCTGCTTGCGCGCCTTGGCGGGATCTTCTTCGACCAAGTCGATCTCGATGACCTTGCCCTGGCGTACTTCGCCGACGCCTTCGAAGCCGAGCGCTTCCAGCGCGTGGCCGATGGCCTTGCCCTGAGGGTCGAGTACGCCGCTCTTGAGTGTGATGTGTACGCGTGCTTTCACGGGGCCCGACCGTCCTACTGCACCATCTCGGGACCCTTGACGTCGCCCGGCCCGCCTTCGGGCAGGATGCCGAGGCGGCGCGCCACTTCCTGGTAGGCTTCTTCGACGCCGCCGAGGTCGTGGCGGAAACGGTCCTTGTCGAGCTTCCGCTTGGTCTCGATGTCCCAGAGCCGGCAGCTGTCCGGGCTGATCTCGTCGGCCAGGACGACGCGCATGTCGCCATTCTCTTCGTACAGCCGGCCGAACTCGACCTTGAAGTCGACGAGCTTGACGTTCACGCCGAGGAAGAGGCCGGTCAGGAAGTCGTTGATGCGGAGCGCCAGCGCCAGCATGTCGTCGAGGTCCTGCGGCGTCGCCCAGCCGAAGGCGGTGATATGCTCTTCGGAGACCAGCGGGCTGTCGAGCTCGTGGGACTTGTAATAATACTCGACGATCGACCGCGGCAGCTGCGTGCCTTCGGCCAGGTTGAAGCGCGTGGCCAGGGAGCCGGCCGCGACGTTGCGCACGACGACTTCGATCGGGATGATCTCGACCTCGCGCACCAGCTGCTCGCGCATGTTGAGGCGGCGCACGAAATGGGTCGGGACGCCGATTTCCCCGAGCTTGACCATCAGATGCTCGGAGATCCGGTTGTTGAGCACGCCCTTGCCGGTGATCGTGCCGGTCTTCGTGCTGTTGAAGGCCGTGGCGTCGTCCTTGAAATACTGGACGATCGTGCCGGGCTCCGGCCCCTCGAAGAGGATCTTGGCCTTGCCCTCGTAAATCCGTCTTCGTCTAGCCATTTGGGAGAAACCTTTCGACGAATAGCCCGAAGGCTGTTCCTGCGACTGTGGTATAGCAATTGCCCCGCCCGGCTACAATCAACGCCTTAGGGGGACGGATGGGGATAAATTTATTCCGCCTATTCCAGTACTTTAGATTTAGGCCCCCGTGGCGCCGGGACAAGGGAGAGGGCCCCCCGGCGGCCGAAACCGGCCCCGGAGTCACCTCAGGCGCCCCGGGCGGACTGCCGCTCGGTCAGGTCGATCCAGAGGGCCTCGGCCCCCCGGGCGGCGGTCCGGCGGCCAAGCTCCTCCGCCCAATAGGCTTCCGACCCGAACTCGGGGCGCCAGGACCACAGGCGGCGGGTCGAGAAATGCAGCGCGTGCTCGTAGGTGAAGCCGATCGCCCCATGCACTTGGTGCGATACCGCGGCGGCGAGGCCGGCGGCTTCCCCGGCGACGATCTTGGCGCAGGCGACCTCGAACCGGGGATCGCCGCGGTCCGCGGCCCGGAAGGCGCCGGCGGCCGCCATCGTGGCCTGGGCCGACTTTGCCGCGAGCGCGGCCAGCTGATGCTGGATCGCCTGGAATTTGCCGATCGGCCGGCCGAACTGGACCCGGTCCTGGGCGTATTGCACCGCCTCGGCGAGCGCCTTTTCACAGGCGCCGGCCATCTGCGCGCCGCGGACCATCGCGCCGTAGAGGCGCACCGCGTCCCCGTCGCCGGCCGTCGGCACGGCGGCGCCGATCTCGGCCGGCGCGGCCTCGAAGGCGAGGGTATCGCGCGGCTCGCGGGCGATGTTGAGATCGGGCGCGACCGCGGCATCCGCGACGGCGAGGAGGGCCAGCCGCAGGCCTGCCTTCGATCTCGACCGGGGTGGCCACATGACGCGCGTAGCGGCCGCAGGGAACGGCCGCCAGCCGCCCGGAGACGCGCCAGCCGCCGCCCGACTTGGCGGCAACGAGCCGGCCGGCCTGGCCGCGATGCGCGATGGTCAGGGGCCCGGCCGGAACAGGCAGTCCCGCCTTGGCCAGCATCCAGCCCGCGACGATGGTCTCCGCCAGCGGCACCGGCGCGGCGAAGCGGCCGGCTGCGTGCATGATGACGAAGGCATCGTCCCAGCTCGCGCCGACGCCGCCCTGGTCTTCGGGCGTCAGCGCCTGGGTCAGGCCGTTCTCCTCCAGCGCCGACCAGAGCGCGGCGGGCCATTCGCCCTTCTCGGCCGCGATCAGGGCGTCCCGCGTGACGAGGTCGCCGAACAGGCGGGTCACCGACTCCTGAAGGATCTGCTTCTGCTCGTTCATCGCAGGCCGAGCCCCCGGGCGATGATGCCGCGCACGACTTCGCGCGTGCCGCCGCGCAGCGAGAAGGAGACCGAGGCCTGCGTCACATAGGCCAGTGATGCGCCGTATTCGTCGCCGCCGCCGAGCAGCGCCTCGCGGCCGAGCAGGTCGTGGGCGATGCCGGGAATGCTCTGCTCGAAGGTGACGCCTAGCTCCTTGACCATCGTGCCCTGCAGCGCCGGATCCTGCCCCGCCTGCTGCATGCCGGCGACCGACAGCGACATCTCGCGCATCGTGGCGATCTGGGCGACCATGCGCCCGATCTCGACCGCCTGCCGCTCGCCGGGATCCTGCGAACAGGCGCCGATGAGCTGGGCAATCATCGGATAATTGCTCATGTAGCGCTCCGGCCCGGCGCGCTCGAAGGCGAGCTCCGCCAGCACCTGCTTCCAGCCGTCGCCGGGCTGGCCGATGATGCGGTCGTCGGGCAGGAAGACGTCCTCGAAATAGACCTGGTTGAAGTCGTGCTCGCCGGTCATGTTGTAGATCGGCCGGATGGTGATGCCGGGCGTCTTCAGGTCGACCAGGAACTGCGACAGCCCGTCATGCTTCTCCGCCTTCGGATCGGTGCGGAACAGGCCGATCATGTAGTGGCACTTGTGCGCGCCTGAGGTCCATACCTTGGCGCCGTTCACCCGCCAGCCGCCGTCGACCTTCTCCGCCTTGGTGCGGACGCCGGCGAGGTCGGAGCCGGAATCCGGCTCGCTCATGCCGATGCAGAAAAAGGCCTCGCCGCGGACGATCTTCGGCAGGATCTCCTGGCGCATCGCCTCGGTGCCGAACTTCATGATCAGCGGCCCGCTTTGCCGGTCGGCGATCCAATGCAGGCAGACGGGCGCGCCCGCGGCCAGCATCTCCTCCAGCACGACGTAGCGCTCGAGCGCGCTGCGCTCCCGGCCGCCGTATTTCTTGGGCCAGGTCATGCCGATCCAGCCCTGCGCCGCGACCTTGCGCGTGAAGTCCGCGTCGCCCTCGGCCCAGGATTTCGCCAGCCGCGACGGCGCATAGCCGGCGAGCGCCTCGGCCAGGAAGGCGCGGACTTCATGTCGCAGCGCTTCCGTTTCCGGCGGCAGATCGCAAGGCTCGAAGAGGGTCGAGGCGATCATGGCAAATTTCTTCCCTTTGTACCCGGCCACCGCTACGCCGTTAGGGTCACCGGCTTGAATTCCGCATTATCGGGCCGCCCGCTGGCAAAAAGCCAGATGTCCTTCAATTCGTCCTGTATCGCCGCTTCCGGCGAGGCGAGGGCGATCAGGCTGCTCGAGACCGTGCCGTAGCCATAGTCGGTGACGATGCTCATGGCGCCGCTGGCCCCCGCTTCCGGACGCGACTGGCGGCTGCCGAGGAGGTTTCGCCAGGACGTCCAGTCGCCGGTATCGGGGTCGGGCACGGCCGCTTCCTGGAAGCGCGGCAGATAGGCGGCGATGCGGAAATTATGCGTGTCGTTGAGATTGGCCGAGGTCAGCATCGACAGGCCGGGCGCCATGGCGACGGTTTCCACCGGCGACATCCCGTCCCGGCTCGAGAGCCAGTAGGCATCCCGATTGTCGGCAATGACCAGGTTGAAGGTGCGGTAGGCGGCGGGGTCGATGGCGGCGAGGGCCGCGGCCGCGTCACGGGCGTCGTTGTGGTCGAGGGCCTCGAGGACCAGCTCGCCCCGGCTGCGCTTGCCGGCCGCCGGGCCAAGGGAATCCGTGCGGTTGAGGACCGCGGCGACGACGCCCGACGCGTTGTGTCCGAGCCAGCTGCCGCCGGCGGTCCGATCCCGGCCGGCGATCACGCCGGGACGGTCCGGCCAATAGGCGCCGGGCGGGTCCCAGGCGCGGGCCAGCATCTCGTCGCGGTTGGCTCCGATGAGCACGGGCCAGCGATGGCCCGGCCGGCGCAGAAGAACAAGAGTACACATGTCCCGCCTCGCATAGCATGTTTCCGAGGCCGTTGAAAAATTCTCGGATATGGAAAATAGCTGCCCGGGAGGCTATATCCATGGCTGAGCGAGCCATGGCCAACAGGGCTTACGGCGGCCCGCACGTGTAGACAAGGGAACGCATCAATGACGCAGTTTGGTGATCGAGAAAAGGCCTTCGAAAACAAGTTCCAAAAAGACCAGGAGCTGCAGTTCAAGGTGACGGCCCGCCGCAACAAGCTGCTGGGGCTTTGGGCCGCGGCGCAGATCGGCCTGACCGACGACGCGGCCGACGCCTACGCCAAGGAAGTCGTGTTGGCGGATTTCGACGAGCCCGGCGATGAGGATGTCCTGCGCAAGGTGTTCAACGACCTCAGCAAAAAGGGCTTAGGGCGTGACCGAGCACGCCATCCGGCGCGAGATGGACCGTCTCTTCGAACAGGCCAAGCGCGAGATCGCCAAAGACGTCTGAGCGCCCGGCAAGATCCCGATTGAGAAGACCGGACAATCCCGCGGGTTCAGTGCTCGGCCGGCATCGGGGCGCCGTTGACCGCAGGCGAGATCACCTTCGATAGGTTGGGCGATACGTTGGGCAGCGCTGACGTAGACCCGTCGCCGAGCTTTGCCTGCTGGCTTTGGAGCGGCAGCGCGAGCGCGATCTCGCGATAGGCCGATGCCCTGCCGCTCGGGTCGAGGATAGCGCGCGCGACGCGCAAGGCGAGCTGCCCTTCGCCGCGCCGGGCGGCGGAGACGGCAATCGCGGTCAGAGCTTTCGCCTTCGGGTTGTCGCGGCGGCCGTAGTCGGCTTCAAGCTCGTTGACGTCGGCATTGGAGTTTTCCGAGATACGGGCTGCGGTGTCGAAGGCGAGCAATATTTCGCCGATATTCAACTGGGCCATCGCGATGGTGCTCAACAGCTCGGGAAAAATCTCCTTGTCCTTGTTGAACCAGGCGATGCGCCACGCCATGCCGAGCGAGCGATCCGCGGCATCCTTTTCTTGCGCATGCATTTCGGCCCGCGCGATGCGGGTCATCACCGGAACTTTCGGCGGCGCGTCGGGGATCAGCTCGAGGAGCTTCCGGGCGCCCGCCAGAACCTTGTCGCGCGTCGGTCCCTTCCGCATGTCGAATTGGGTCTCGATGACGAGCGGAAGCGCTTTGGCCAGCGTCTCTGGGTTCGGCTTGGCGCCGGTCGGCTTGACGGCTTCGACGAGCAGGGCCTGCGCCTGCCTCTTGTCGCCGCGGGCGAGCTGGAACCGTGCCGCTTTCGCCAGTATTTCCGCGCGCATCCCCGGATCGGGGACGTAGTCGGCGAGCTTCACCGCCTCCAACGGCTTGCCCCTGTCGAACAGGATCTCCGCCATCGCGTAGAGCGCATTCTCCTGGGGAACGCGGTCCTTGATCTTTCCCGCGGTGCTGAAGGCGTCGGCCAGCCGGCCGGCATAGGTCTGTTCCTTCAGGATATAGGCCAGGAGCTTGATCTTGTGCGGTCCCGACACCAGGCTGTCGGCGTCCTGGATGGCCAGATAGAAGAGCGGAACCGCGCCTTCGATACTGCCGGTCGCGGCGAAGGCGCGGGCGACGGCGGCCAGCGCGTAGCCGCGGCGGGTATCGTTCTTGAGCGCCCGGACGATTTCCATCGCACGGCCGCGCTCGCCGGCGCGGACCATCCCGGCCGCCAACCGCGCGACTTCCGGCGGGCCGTCGCCGATGGGGCCGTCCTCGTCGAGGCGGAAGGCGAATTCGAGGATCTGCCGCGCCAATGCCTTGTAGCCGAGCGACGTCGCGTGATCCGCTATCTCCAGCAGCAGGGCCATGCGCTCTTCTTTGCCGAGCGTCGCTTTCTGCGTCTGCTCGAAGGCGAGGCGGAAGCTGTCCACGCCGCCGGCCGAGACCTTCCGATTGGACTCGGTGCCCTGCAATTCGCCGAGGTCGATGAGCCTGGCGATTCGCCGCTTCGGTCCCGAGATGCGGGCGGCGGTCCGTCGTGCGGCGGCATAGTCGCCGTGCTCGGCCAGCCGCTGGCTCACGAGCGCGAGCACCTTCGCCGCGTCGGATTCGGCCGGAATTTTCTGGGTGAGCGCGTCGGCGCGCAGCAGCAGTCCCTTGGCGGCGCCCAGCTCGCCTCTTTGATAGTGGTATTCGGCAAAATGCAGCAGCGCGCTGGCGCGCCAGGCGGGGTCGTGAATGACCGAAAGGTCGACCAGCGCGTCCTTCAGACGGTCGCGCATCAGAAAGGCGCCGATCACGCCGGACAGCGCCTGTCCGAGGTCTTTCGGGCTCTGAAAGGAAATCGCGGCGATTCGAATCTGCGTCAGCGCGTCTTCCTGGACCGCCTCCGTGACCGGATCGACGGTCTGCGGCGCGGATGACGCTTTGTCCGATGCCGGCGTTTCCGGCGCCCGCTCCGCCGGGGTCTTCGGCTGCGCCATGGGCTTTTCGGCCGGCATGGCTTTATGCGCCGGCGTCGCCTTGGCGGGCTCTTCGGCGACCGCAACATTCGCCGTCAGCGCCAGGATGCCGGCCACCGTCGCCAGGCGCCGCAGCCGCCGCTTGATGTCAGGCGGCGGCAAACACGCGGTCGAAAATAGTGTCGACATGCTTGGTGTGATACCCCAGGTCGAACAGCGATTCGAGCTCGTCGTTGGCGAGGATTTCGCCGATGGCCTTGTCTGCCTTGAGCAGGTTCAGGAACGCGCCGTTGCCATGCCAGACCTCCATCGCGTTGCGCTGGACGGCGCGGTAGGCGTCCTCGCGGCTCATGCCCTTCTGCGTCAGCGCCAGCAGCACGCGCTGCGAGTTGTGCAGCCCGCCGAGCTTGTCGAGGTTGGCCTTCATCGCCTCCGGATAGACCAGAAGCCTGTCGATGACGCCGGCAAGGCGCGCGAGCGCGAAGTCGAGTGCGATGGTGGCGTCCGGCGCGATCACCCGCTCGACCGAAGAGTGCGAGATGTCGCGCTCGTGCCAGACGGTCACGTTCTCGAGCGCCGGCGTGACGGTCGAGCGCACCAGCCGCGCGAGGCCGCACAGGTTCTCGCTCAGCACCGGGTTGCGCTTGTGCGGCATCGAGGACGAGCCCTTCTGTCCCGGCGCGAAATATTCCTCGGCTTCCCGCAGCTCGGTGCGCTGCAGATGGCGGATCTCGGTGGCCAGCCGCTCGACTGCCGAGGCAACGACGCCGAGCGTCGTGAAAAACACCGCGTGCCGGTCGCGCGGGATGATCTGGGTCGACACGGTCTCGGGCTGTAGGCCGAGCTTGGCCGCGACATGGGTCTCGACCGCGGGGTCGATGGTGGCGAAGGTGCCGACCGGGCCCGAGATGGCGCAGGTCGCGACTTCCGCGCGCGCCGCGGCGAGCCGGGCGCGGCAGCGGGCGAACTCGGCGTAGTGGCCGGCGAGCTTGACGCCGAAGGTCGTGGGCTCCGCGTGGATGCCATGGCTGCGCCCGATGCAGACCGTGTATCTATGCTCCAGGGCGCGGCGCCGGATGGCCGCCAGCAGCTTGTCGACGTCGGCCAGCAGGATATCGGCCGCCTGCGTAAGCTGGACGGCGAAGCAGGTGTCGAGCACGTCCGACGAGGTCATGCCCTGGTGGACGAATCGGGACTCGCCGCCGACATGCTCGGCCAGCTCGGTCAGAAAGGCGATGACGTCGTGATGCGTCTCGCGCTCGATCTCGTCGATCCGGGCGATGCGCTTGGCGTCATAGGGCTTGTCGCCGCGCTTCCAGACCGCTTCCGCCGCCGCCTTCGGGATCACGCCGAGCGCCGCCTGTGCGTCGCAGGCATGCGCCTCGATCTGGAACCAGATGCGGAACCGGTTCGCCGGCTCCCAGATCGCGGCCATCTCTGCCCGGCTGTAACGTGGAATCATGGGTGGCGGTCTCTCGCGATGGGCGGACGGGCATCGTTATGCCAGAGCGGGCGTGGATTTGAAAGCGGTCTTGCCGTCTTTGCCCGGGCGCGCCGACCGCCTAATATCGGCTTCGGCTCTGAACAAAGGATTAAGCATGGACCCCTTGAATCAGGCGGAAATCCGCCAGGCCCGCGTCGACCTTGCCGCAGCGCTGCGCACGGCGAACCGCCAGGGCCTGAGCGAGGGCATCTGCAATCATTTCAGCATGGACGTCGGCGGCGGCCGCTTCCTGGTCAACCCGCTGGGCAAGCACTGGTCGGAGCTGACGGCGTCGAGCCTCCTGATCGCCGATTTCGACGGCAATGTGGTGGACGGCGAGGGCGTCGTCGAGGACACCGCCTTCTTCATCCACAGCCGCATTCACAAGAACTGCCCGCAGGCGACCGTCGTGCTGCACACCCACATGCCCTATGCCACCGCGCTGACCGTGGTCGAGGGCGGGCGGCTGGAGCCCTGCGAGCAGAAGGCGATCCGGCTCTGCAAGACCATCGTCTACGACGACGACTACCAGGGCCTCGCGCTCGACAATTCCGAGGGCGACCGGATGGCGGCCAGGCTCGGCGACAAGAGCATCCTGTTCCTGGCGAGCCACGGCATCATCGTGACCCACCGCACGATCGCGGAAGCCTATGACGACCTCTACTATCTCGAGCGCGCCTGTCAGCTGCAGGTGATCGCGCGCCAGACCGGTCTGCCGCTGCGCCGGCTGCCCGCGGACGTGCTGCGGCACACCGAAGAGCAGTTCGAAGGCGACCGGCAGAGCGCGCCGCTCCATTTCGCGTCGCTCAAGCGCATCCTCGACCGAGAGGAGCCGGACTACGCCAACTAATGCGGAGAGGGGAACCATACATATGGCTGAGATCGGCCTGAGCGTCGCCTGCTGGGACTACGACCGCACGCGGCCGATCCTCGATAGGCGGGTCGGCATCGAGGGCTGCCGCGTCATCCCCGTGGTCATTTCCCCGGAGGATGCCTTCCCGCGCGCCGTCACGCGCGCCGAGTTCGACGTGTCGGAGCTGTCGGTGAGCAGCTACCTGCTGCAGGTGTCGCGCGGCGACTGTCCGTACATCGCGATCCCGGCCTTCCTGTCGCGCGGCTTCAAGCACGACTGCTATTACGTGCGCGCGGACGCCGGCATTGCCGTCCCGAAAGACCTGGAGGGCAAGATCGTCGGCGTGCCGGAATACCAGATGACCTTGGCGCTGTGGGGCCGCGGCATCCTGCAGGACGACTACGGCGTCGATTTCCGCAGGCTGCGCTACCGCACCGGCGGGCTCAACACGCCGGGCCGCAAGGAGCGGCTGCCGCTCCGCCTGCCGGATCCCATGGACGTGAAGCCGATCCCGGCGGACCGCTGCCTCAACGACCTGCTGCTGGCAGGCGAGATCGACGCGATCATGTCGCCGGGCCCGCCGCAGGCCTTTACCGAGGGCGACCCGCGCGTGCGCCGCCTGATCGACGACGCGCCCGCGGCGGAGCGGGCATATTACCAGCGGACCGGCATCTTCCCGATCCTGCACATGGTCGGTATTCGCAAGGAACTGGTAGCGGCGCATCCCTGGCTGCCCGAGCGCGTATTCGCCGCCTTCGTCGAAGCCAAGAAGATCGCGATGGCCGAGATTCGCGCAGTCGCCGCGGCCGGCGCCAACAAGGTCACCTTGCCCTGGTTCGCCGCCGAGGTCGCGCGCACCCGCGCGCTGATGGGCGACGATTACTGGCCCTACGGCGTCGACGGCCAACCGGCGCGCGCTGGAGGCGATGTGCCGTTATTCGGAGGAACAGTATCTGTCGGAGCGCCGGCTCACGGTGGACGAGCTGTTCGCGCAGACGACGACTCGATATGGCCGGGGCGTGAGAGAGACGACTGCACGCGTGCAGATCGCCGGATGATTCTCTCGCATTTGGCGCTTGTCCCGCGACCCGCTATCCTGTCGACTCCGGTGGCACGGAAGCGTTTCTTGGGGCGGCGGGCGGGCCGTCGATCGAGCGAGGCGAGGATTGAGGCATGACGGCAAACGGCAGCACGGCACTGAACGGCATACGCATTGTGGACCTGACTCAATTCGAGGCAGGTCCTTCCTGCACCGAGGCATTGGCTTGGCTCGGCGCCGAGGTGGTCAAGGTCGAGAACCCGCAGGGCGGCGATCCGGGGCGTCTCGCCTCGTCGGAAGACGGCAAGACCGACTCCTTTTACTTCCTCGTCTTCAACGCCAACAAGAAAAGCATCACCTGCAATCTGAAGACCCCGGAAGGCATCAACATCGTCAAGGAGCTGGTGAAGAAGGCGGACGTCTTCATCGAGAATTTCGCGCCCGGCGCGATCCAGCGGCTCGGTCTCAGCTACGACGTGATCAAGGAGATCAACCCGTCGATCATCTATGCCCAGGTCAAGGGTTTCGCCCAGGGCAGCCCCTACGAGAAATTCCTCAGCTTCGACATGATCGCGCAGGCGACCGGCGGCATCATGAGCATCACCGGCGAGGCCGACGGCATGCCGCTGAAGCCCGGCCCGACGCTGGGCGACACCGGCACGGGCATGCTGCTGGCGATCAGCATCCTGGGCGCGCTCTATCAGCGCAAGGAAACCGGCAAGGGCCAGCACCTTCAGGTCGCGATGCAGGACGCCATGCTGCAATACAGCCGCATCGCATACTCGACCATGGCGGCGACGGGCAAGGCGGCCGGCCGCGCGGGCGCCGGCACGATCACCGGCGGCAACGCGCCGATGGGGCTCTACCCGTGCAAGCCGGAGGGCCCGAACGACTATGTTTATCTCTACGTGACGCGCGCCAACAACAGCCACTGGCACCGGCTGCTCAAGGTGATCGGCCGCGAGGAGCTGATCGACGACGCGCGCTTCGACACGCCGAAGAAGCGCGCGGCGCTGAAGCCGGAGATCGACGCCATGGTGGTCCCGTGGACCAAGTCGCGCACCAAGCAGGAGGCTATGCAGGCGATCGGCTCGGCCGGCATTCCCTGCGGCGCGGTCTACGACACGATGGAGATTTACACCAATCCGAACTTCGACGAGCGCGGCATCTTCCAGCATATCGACCATCCGACACGCGGCGACTTCAAAATGGCCTCATGGCCGGTGAAGATGTCGGGCAACAACGTGCCGGTGAAGCCGGCGCCGCTGCTGGGCCAGCACAACGAGCAGGTCCTGACGGAGTGGCTCGGCATGTCCGCTGGCGGCGTGAAGAAGCTCAAGGAGGACGGGACGATTTAGTACGCGACCGTCGCGAACGCGTCGGCCGGGCCTCATCCTTCGACAGGCTCAGGATGAGGGCCTCATGGTGAGCCTGTCGGACGATCGAAGGGCCCGGTGGGGCACCGCCGCGCCGAACATAGGGAACGCACATGACCATCATCGGATCTGAAGTCGTCGCACGGGCGCTCCGCCAGCAGGGCGCCGACACATTCTTCTACATCATGGGCGGCCCCATGATGCACGTGGAGCTCGGCTGCATGGCCAACGGCCTGCGCGGCGTCGACGTGCGCCACGAGCAGGCCGGCGCCATGGCCGCCTTCGCCTATGCCCGGCTGCTGAACAGGCCCGGCATCTGCATGGCCGCATCGGGGCCTGCGACGACCAACCTGGTCACCGGCGTCGCGCACGCCTGGGCCGACTGCACGCCGATCATCGCCTTCGGCGGCGCCAGCCCGGACGCATCGAAGGGGCGCGGCGTGTTCCAGGAGATCGACCAGCTGCCGATGTTCGAGCCCTGCACCAAGTGGTCGACGCGCGTGCACAGCGCCAAGCGCATTCCCGAGCTGGTCAACCGCGCGGTGCGCGAGGCGATGGGCGGCAAGCCGGGCCCGGTCTATATCGATCTTCCCGGCGACATCCTCTATGACGAGGTCGACGAGAATAAGCTCGACTGGCCGGAGCCATGGGACCCGTCGAAGCGCAGCCGTCCCGCCGGCGACCCGGCGCAGATCAAGCAAGTCGATCGAGCTGCTGAAGCAGGCGAAGCAGCCGGTCATCATCTCGGGCACCGGCATCATGTGGTCGGAGGCGGCGCCGGAGCTGCGGGCCTTCGTCGAGGCGGCGGGCATCCCCTTCTACACCACGCCGCAGAGCCGCGGCGTGATCCCCGAGGATCACGAGTACTGCTACCTCACCGCGCGCTCGACCGCCTTCCGCGACGCCGACCTGATCATGGTGATCGGCACCCGGATGAACTACATCATCGGTCACGCCGCGCCGCCGCGCTTCAACGCCGCCGCCAAGATCGTCCGCATCGACATCGACCCGGACGAGATCGCGGGCAGCCCGCGCAAGCTCGACGTCGGCATCATCGGCGACGCCAAGACGGTGCTGACCCAGCTCACCAGCGGCATCAAGGGCAGCGTCACGCCGGACAGCTACAGCGGCTGGCGGGACCGGCTGCGCGGCCGCAACTCGTCGAAGTCGGCCGAGCAGGAGGAGATCCTCTCCAACCCGAAGACGCCGGTGCATCCGCTGCGCCTCTGCAAGGAGATCCGCGACTTCATGGACCGCGACGGCATCCTCTGCGTCGACGGCCAGGAGATCCTCAACTTCGGCCGGCAGGCGATCCCGACCTTCACGGCGGGCCATCGCATCAACTCCGGCTGCTTCGGCACGATGGGCGTCGGGCTGCCCTTCGGCGTCGGCGCGAAGGTGGCGAAGCCCGACAAGCAGGTCGTCGTGCTGCACGGCGACGGCTCGTTCGGCCTGAACGCGATGGAGCTCGACACGCTGGTCCGCCACAAGCTGCCGATCCTGGTGGTGATCAGCCTGAACGGCGGCTGGACGGCCGACCCGAACAAGGAGAAGCCGGGCCGCGACCTCGGCTACACCCGCTTCGACAAGATGGCCGAGGCGCTCGGCTGCTACGGCGAGTTCGTCGAGAACCCGAACGACATCCGCGAGGCGCTGGAGCGCGGCAAGAAGGCGAATGCCAAGGGCCAGCCCGCGCTGATCAACGTCAAGACCGACTGGACCGCGCGCGCGACGACGACCAAGTTCTCGAACTACTCGACGTGAGCCTTTCTAAGGTCTCGAGGAAAGTCCTCCCCCCTTGAGGGGGAGGATTTAGGTGGGGGAAGTTTTCTTGAAGTCCCCCCACCCTGACCCTCCCCCGCAAGGGGGGAGGGAAGAGTATTTCGATTGCCCTAAATCACACCGATCAATCATTCGTCCTCGCGCAGCTCGCGGACGTAGCGCCGCCAGCGGTCCGAATAGTGCTTTGCCGTCTCCAAAATCAGCGCGATGTGGCGCGCCTCGGTCTGGCGCACGACGCGGCCGGGCGAGCCGAAGACCAGCGAGTTGTCGGGGATCTCCTTGTGCTCGGGGATCAGGCTGTTGGCGCCGATGATGCAGTGCTTGCCGATCTTGGCCCCGGTCAGCACCACGGCGCCGATACCGATCAGCGTCTCGTCGCCGACGACGCAGCCATGCAGCATGCACATGTGCCCGACGCTGACCCGGTCGCCGAGCGTGCAGGGGAAGCCCTCGTCGGTGTGCAGGGTGCAGCCGTCCTGCACCTGGCTGTCTTCGCCGATGGTGATCAGCTCGTTGTCGCCGCGGATCACGCTCGACCACCAGACGCTGGAGCCCTTCTTCATGAGCACCTTGCCGATGGCGACCGCATTCGGCGCGATCCAGCTTTCCTTGTGCGCCTGCACGCGGTGTTCGCCGAGGGCGTATTTCATACTTCGGGATCTCCTGGATTCTTATAGGTTTGCAGGTTCACATCATATCCTTCTCCGCCGGAGGGGCGGAGAAGGTGGCGCGTCTTGCGCGCCGGATGAGGTGGGGACGTCGAAGCGCTGCGTCGTTCGTGCCGACCCCACCTCTCCCTGACCCTCTCCGCCCCACAGGGGCAGAGAGGGAACTTAAGCGCTCTCGGCGAGCGGCGGCTCGAAGGCGGTGATCGGTGGGGCTTCGCCGTCGTACAGCTCGACCTCGACCAGCGCGCTGTGGGCGATCGGGCCCTGCGCCAGCTTGGACGTGCCGCGGTCCGGGGTCAGCACGTTCGGGTTGCCGTGCTTTTCCAGCGCGCCGGGCTGGCCGCGCTCCGCCGGGTCGTACCACGCGCCGGTCGACAGCCGGATCACGCCGGGCCGTACCTGGTCGGAGACGATGGCGCCGGCCAGCACCGCGCCCCGGTCGTTGAAGACGCGCACGATGTCGCCGTCCTTGATGCCGCGGGCGTCCGCGTCGACGCGGACTGATCGACACCGGCTCGCGGCCCTGCACCTTGCTCTCCAGGCTGACGCGGCCATCGTCCATCTGGCCGTGCAGGCGGGTCTGCGGCTGGTTCGACATCATGTGCAGCGGGAAGCGCTCCGCCCGCTTGCCGCCGAGCCATTCGACCGGCTCCATCCAGGTCGGATGGCCGGGGCAATCGTCATAGCCGAAGCCGGCGATCGTCTCGGAATAGATCTCGACCTTGCCGGATGGAGTTTGCAGCGGATGCCCGTCCGGGTCCTTGTAGAATTCCTCGAACCGGACGTAATGCTTCGTCGGCTCGGCCGTCTCGACATAGCCCTGCTTCCAGAAGGTCGTCGAAGTCGGGCAGCTCGATGCGGCTCTTCGCCGCCTGCTGGCGGGAGATGTTGTAGAGATGGCGCAGCCATTCCTCTTCGTTGCGCCCCTCGGTGAAGCGCTCGCGGAAGCCGAGCCGCTCCGCGAGATCGGCGAAGATGTCGAAGTCGTTGCGCGCCTGGCCCACCGGCTCGACCGCCTTGTGCATCGCCATGATGAAGCGGTCGCGCGAGCTGGCGCCGATGTCGTTGCGCTCGAGCGTCGTCGTCGCCGGCAGCACGATGTCGGCGTGCCGCGCCGTCGGCGTCCAGCAAATCTCGTTGACGACGATGGTCTCCGGCTTGCGCCAGGCCTTGAGCAGCCGGTTCAGGTCCTGGTGGTGATGGAAGGGGTTGCCGCCAGACCAGTAGATCATCCGGATGTCCGGATAGGTCCGGTCCATGCCGTTGTACTGATAGGCGCCGCCCGGATTGAGCAGCATGTCGGCGATGCGCGCGACCGGGATGAAGCTCCGCGCCGGATTCTCGCCGGTCGCCATCGCCGGGACGGCGAAGCGGTCGACCGGGTTGCCGTAGCCGTGCATGCTGCCGTAGCCGAAGCCGCAGCCGCCGCCCGGCACGCCAATCTGCCCCAGCATCGCCGCCAGCGTCGCCGCCATCCAGTAGGTCTGCTCGCCATGCTCGGCGCGCTGCAGCGCGTAGGCGACGGCGATCATGGTGCGGCCGGCGGCCATGCGGCGGGCGAGGCCGCGGATCGTTTCGGCGTCGATCTCGCAGATCGGCGCGGCCCAGTCGGCGCTCTTCGGCTGGCCATCGGTCTCGCCCATGACATAGGGGCGGAACGTCTCGAAGCCGGTCGCGTAGCGCGCGAGATAGGCTTCGTCGTGCAGGCCCTCTGTAATCAGCGTGTGGGCGATGCCGAGCATCATGGCGACGTCGGTCGCCGGCCGGGGCGCGAGCCATTCCGCATCCAGGAAGTCCGCCGTGTCGTCCTTGAGCGGCGTGATGCTGACGAATTTGATCCGCCCGCCCTTCAGCCGGTCGAGCCATTTATGGACCGCGTGCTCGCCCATGCCGCCGGACTCGACCTGCGTGTTCTTCAGCCCTATGCCGCCGAAGGAGACGAACAGGTCGGTATGCGCTTCCATGCTGTCCCAGGTGGTGTAGGGACCGCGCGACATGCCCTTGTCGCCGAAGATATGGGGCAGGATGACGCCGCCCGCGGCGTTGCTGTAGGTGTTGACCTGCGCGGTGAAGCCGCCGGCCATGCCGAGGAAGCGCTGCACCTGGGTCTTGGCGTGATGAAAGCGCCCGGCGCTCGACCAGCCGTAGGAGCCGCCGAAAATCGACGCATTGCCGAATTCGTCGCGCACGCGCTTGACCTCGCTCGCGACCATGTCCAGCGCTTCGTCCCACGGCACCGGCACGAAGGGCTCGGCGCCGCGCTTGTCGGTGCGGGCGCCCGGTCCCTTGCGCAGCCAGCTCGCCCGGACCATCGGCTGCTTGATGCGGGTCTCGGCATAGAGCGTGTCCGGCATGGATTCGATGATGCGGGAGGGGAAGGGGTCCTTCTCGAAGGGCTCGACGCCAATCAGGCGGCCGTCCTTGACCAGGGTGTTGAAGGCGCCCCAATGCGAGGAGTGTCTGCGGCGGACAACGGTCGGGTCTTCTTTGCTCATGGTCGGCAACTTCCCTTGTAGTCTTGAAAAGCCCCGGCTCGGGCCGGGTCTTGGCTTCCTGCGCGCTTATCCTATTCTGATAGCCCAAAATCGGCGATCTCGCCAGACCCGCCCGGAAAGGTGTATGGAGAGCGCCGAACCCGACTGCCCGTGTCCGGAAAGGAGGCTGCCGCGCGATGCCCGAGCCCGTCTACGGTCCCACCTCGCACAGCTATTTCTCCCAGCGCCTGCGGCTGCACTATGTCGACTGGGGCAATGTCGGTGCGCCGCCCCTTTTGCTGATCCACGGCGGCCGCGACCATTGCCGCAACTGGGACTGGGTGGCGGAGGCGCTGCGCCGGGACTACCACATCATCGCGCCGGACCTGCGCGGCCATGGCGATTCCCAATGGATGATCGGCGGCAGCTACGCCATCTCGGAATATGTCTATGATATCGCGCAGCTGCTGCATCAGACCAAGCTGACGCCGATCAAGATCATCGGCCATTCGCTGGGCGGCGCGATCACGCTGCGCTATGCCGGCCTCTACCCGCAGAACGTCACCAAGGTCGTGGCGATCGAGGGGCTCGGCCCTGCGCCGCACCGCGCAAAGGAAAAGCCCGATATGACGACGCAGGAACGCCTGCACCGCTGGATCGACGAGCTCCGCGGTCTCTCGGGGCGGACGGCGCGGCGCTATCAGACGCTTGAGGAAGCCTGGAACCGCATGCAGGAGGCGAACCCGCACCTTACGCCCGAGCAGGCGCGGCATCTCACCATCCACGGCGTCAACCAGAACGAGGACGGCACCTACAGCTGGAAATTCGACAACTACATCCGCGCGACGCCGCCCTTCACCATGCCTTCCGCCGCCGCGGCCGAGCTTTGGAGCGCGATCGATTGCCCGACGCTGCTGGTCCACGGCAAGGACAGCTGGGCAAAGGACCCGCGCACCGACGGCCGCGCCGACTATTTCAAGGATGTCCGGGTCGAGGAATTCGCGAATGCCGGACACTGGGTGCATCACGACCAGCTCGACGGCTTCCTCAAGCTGGTGAAGGAATTCCTCGCGGATTGAGCGTGGCCGATCGGCGTTCGGTTGTCGCTTGGCCGGCTGTGATTCCGTGCGCGATTGGCTCTCGCCCTGTCGCCCTGCCGCTGGTAGGGAAAGGCAATCGGACTAGGGACAATCGGGAGGAGGGCACGCCCATGTGGCCGCGGAAGGACCTGATCGAGCTGCTCGGCATCACGCATCCGATCATCCAGGCGCCGATGGCGGGATCGACGACGCCGGCGATCGTCGCCGCGGTGTCAAATGCGGGCGGGCTCGGCTCGCTCGGCTGTGCGCGCGATACCGCCGAATTCCCTGCGCGCGAAGGGCGCGGAGATCCGGCGCGCGACGAACAAGCCCTATAACCTGAATTTCTTCGTGCACCGGAACCCGCCGCCGGACCCGAGCCGCTGCGACCGCATGGCGCGGCGACTGAAGCCCTATTACGACGAATTCGGTGTCGAGGCGGTGGCCGAGCCGAAGCCGATCTACCCCGATTTCGATGACGGCATCGTCGAGGCGCTGCTCGCGCTTCGCCCGCCGGTCGTCAGCTTCCATTACGGCATGCCGGAGCCGGCGGCGGTCGCGGCGCTGAAGAAGACCGGGTCGGTGATCCTGTCCACCGCGACGACCGCGGAAGAGGCGCGCTGGCTCGAGGACGCGGGCGCCGACGCTGTCATCGCCCAGGGGTACGAGGCAGGCGGCCACCGCGGCACGCGCGAGCCCAGCACCGACACCGGGCTCGGCAGCATCGCCCTGATCCCGCAGGTCGCGGATGCGGTCAAGGTGCCGGTGATCGCGGCCGGCGGTATCGCCGACGGACGCGGTATCGCCGCCGCCTTCGCGCTCGGCGCCAGCGGCGTGCAGCTCGGCACGGCGTTCCTCAGCACGCCGGAGTCCGGCATCAATCCGCTCTACCGCAGCGCTCTGCTGCGCGGCGGTGAAATGGGAACGGCGCTGACCCGTGCCGTGTCGGGCCGCATGGCGCGGGGCCTCCGCAACCGCTTCATCGAGGAGATGCAGCCGTACGAGGACGAGGCGCTGGCGTTTCCTTTGCAGTACAACATGACGGGTCCGCTGCAGGCGGCGAGCTTGAAGCAGGGCTCGGACGAAATGCTTGCGCTGTGGGCGGGGCAGGCGGTCGCACTCAACCGGCCGATGGCTGCTGCCGAGCTCGTGGAAAAGCGCTGGTCGAGGAAACGCGCGCGGTGCGTGGCGGGGCTGAGACAGCGGACGTCTGGTGGCCGGAACCGCGAGCGGTCTGAGGGCGTCCGGCTCCGCTAATCGCCGCCCGAATACAGCGCCGCAATCGCGTCGATCTCCACCTTCATCTCGGGGCGCACCAGCTTGCTGACCTCGAACAGGGTGGAGACGGGGAAGGGCTCGGTGAAGAATTCGCGGCGCGCCTTCCACACCGCTTCCCGGTCATTGATGTCGGTCAGGTAGATCACGACCTTGACGATGTCGTCGATCGAGCCCCCGGCGGCTTCCATCAGATGCTTGATCTTGGTCAGGATCGCGACCGCCTGCTCGTAGGCGCCGCTCTCGCGCATGTCGTCGAAATCGCCGCCGCGCGCGGTCATGCCGGCGATGAACACCTGATTGCCGACGACGAGGCAGTTCGACCAGGTGCCGGCGGGCGGTTCGCCGACGTGCTCGCTGGTGATGCGTCGCTTCGCCCTTCGTTGCGGTCCTCTCATGGCAGGCTCCCTTCTGCAGGCCCTCGATCCGGAAACGCTCATGGCCCTTGCGGCCGATCACCACCCGATCGTGCAACGGGGTGGCGATCTTTTCCAGCGCGACGTTGCGCTGGGCCGGCGTTTGCCCGGGCAGATGGCCTCCGCCTATAGTCGGAGCCTGCCGCAAACAGGGTGCCGCCATGAACCCATCGGGCGCGAGTGCCGCCGATACGCTGCGCATCTACGGAAATCTGTCGCTGCTGGAGATCGCGCCGGTGCTGCTCGCCGCCGACCGGATCTTCCCCGGAAAGACCGTGATCACCCACGGCAGCGTGATGGCGCTCTGGGGCAAGGCGAGCGGGCTCGCCAGCCTGGCCTCCGCCGGACAGGCGGATATCGCGACGAATTCCGAAACGCAGATCCTGCATGCCTCCGCCGCGAATCCCGACCTGCGCGTCATCTTCACCATTGCCGAGTGCCCGTACCGCATCGTGGCTCGCCGCTCGGCGGGCATCACCCGGCTGGCGGACCTGCGCGGCAAGCGCATCGGGACCCAGCCCGAATCCTCGGCCGACTTTTTCCTGGAGGCCATGCTGCGCACCGCGGGGCTCGCGCCGGCGGACGTCACGCGCGCGCCCTTCATGGCCAAGACGGATGCGCCGGTCAGCCAGCTTCCGGAGGCGTTGCGCGGCGGGAAAATCGACGCCGTGGCGCTATGGGAGCCGCAGGTCGAGCGGGCGAGGAAGGCGATCGGCAGCGACGCCATCGAATTCTATGATCCGGCGGTCTACACCGAGAAATTCAATCTTTGCACCACGCGAGCCAATCTGGATGATCCATCGATGCGGCCACGGATCGTCGCCTTTGTCAGGGCGCTGATCACCGCCGTCCGGCGCCTGAAGGTCGAGCCGGAGCTCGGCTGGCGGCTGGTGGCAAAGGCGGCGGAACTGGATCTCGAAACCGTTCGCGATGCATGGCCTTACTTCAATTTTCCGGGAACGCTGGCGACCGACCTGCTCGACATCTTCGAGCGGCAGGATGGATGGATCGCCAAGTTGCAGAACCGCGCGCCGCGCGACCGGGATAGCGCTTGCCAAGCTCATCGATGACAGCGTAGTGCGCGAAGCGCGGGCCGGATGACGGCTACAGCAGCCCTTTCGCGCGGAAGCTCTCATGCCCCTTGCGGCCGATCACCACGTGGTCGTGCAGCGCGATGCCGATCTTGTCCAGCGCGTCCTTGACCTGGTTGGTCATCTCGATGTCGCCGCGGCTCGGCGTCGGGTCGCCGGACGGATGGTTGTGCACGATGATCAGCGCGCTGGCGCCGAGCTCGAGCGCGCGCTTCACCACCTCGCGGATATAGACCGGCGTGTGGTCGACCGTGCCGCGCTGCTGCACCTCGTCGGCGATCAGCACGTTCTTGCGGTCGAGGAAGAGCAGGCGGAGCTGCTCGACCGTCTCATGCGCCATCGCCGCGCGGCAGTAATCGAGCAGCCGCTCCCAGGAGCCGATGGCGTCGCGGCCCATGACCTCCTGCCGCAGCAGGCGCACCGCGGCAACGCGCACCACCTTGAGCGCGGCGACCGAGGTTTCGCCCATGCCCGGGACGGCGAGCAAGCGGTCCGGCTCGGCGGAGATGACGCCGGCGAAGCTGCCGAAGCGGTCGAGCAGGGACTTGGCGAGCGGCTTCACGTCGCGGCGCGGAATGGCCTGCGCCAGCAGCATCTCCAGCAGCTCGTAATCGGGCATGCCGTCGCCGCCGGTCGCGAGGAAACGGTCGCGCAGGCGCTGGCGGTGACCGTGATAGTGGGGACGGGGCGCTTTCTGGCTGTCCGACAGGCCGTCGGCCATCGTCCGCTCCGCCAGCGCGCCCGCCGCTAGACGGCGTAGGGCGGCGCCGTGTATCCCGCGGGGGAGAGGGTGAAGATCTCGCAGCCGTCGGCGGTGACGCCGATCGTGTGCTCGAACTGCGCCGACAAGCTGCGGTCCTTGGTGACCGCGGTCCAGCCGTCCTGCAGGATCTTCACGTCGTAGCGGCCGGCGTTGATCATCGGCTCGACCGTGAAGAACATGCCTTCCTCGATCCGCATGCCGGTGCCGGGCGCGCCGTAATGCAGGATGCTCGGCGGGCAGTGGAAGATCTGGCCGATGCCGTGGCCGCAGAAGTCGCGCACGACGGAATAGCGCTGCGCCTCCGCGAAGCTCTGGATCGCGTAGCCGATGTCGCCGAGCGTGGCGCCGGGCCGCACCGCCTCGATGCCGAGCATCATGGCGTCGTAGGTCACCTGCACCAGCTTCTTCGCCTTCACGCCGACCTTGTCGCCGACCAGGAACATGCGGCTCGAATCGCCGTGCCAGCCGTCCAGGATGACGGTGACGTCGATGTTGACGATGTCGCCGTTCAGCAGCTTCTTGGCGTCGTCCGGAATGCCGTGGCAGACGACGTGGTTGATCGAGGTGCAGATCGACTTCGGAAAGCCGCGATAGTTGAGCGGCGCCGAGACCGCGCCGCGGTCGACGGTGAACTTATCGCAGAGCCTGTCCAGCTCGCCGGTGGTCACGCCGGGCTGCACGTAGGGAGTGATGAAGTCGAGCACCTCGGCGGCGAGCCTGCCGGATTTGCGCATCGCCTCGAACTCGGCCGGACCATGAAGGGTCACGCCGTTGGGCATGGTGATCGGACCGCTCTGCGCCTGCTTCGTCTGTCTCAATGGCTCGATTCCCGAGGGTTGCATCACAAAAATAGGGCGAAATCGGACGGATTTAAAGGCCGCAAGCCGCGAAGATCAAGCCAAGGCCCGGTCAATCCGCGGATCGCCCCCCTCAGAAAGCCCGGCTTTGCGCCATTTCGCAAGGGGAATTGCAGCAGAAACGCTTAAAGGACCAGCGGCAGGGGGCCGGCCAGGTCGATTCCGTCGAGCCGCATGTCGCAGGCGTAGCAAAGCGCTTCGACGCCGCGCTTGCGCGCCTCGGTAAGGCCGGCGGCATAGGCCGGGTCGATATCGCCTGCGAGGCGGAAATGGTCGCAATCGCCGCGCTGGACGATATAGAGCATGACCGCGCGCGCCCCGGCGTCGACCATGTCGCCCAGCTCGACCAGATGCTTGGCGCCGCGCTTGGTCACCGCGTCCGGGAACTCGGCCGCGGTTTCCCGGCCCGGGCTGTGCGCGGCGCAGGTTGACGTTCTTGACCTCGACGTAGCAGGGCGGCTTGGACGTATCTTCGAGCAAGAGGTCGATGCGGCTGTTCTGGCCGTAGCGCACTTCGCGGCGGCAGGTGGCGTAGCCCGTGAGCTCGGCGATGCGGCCCGCGGCGAGCGCTTCCTCCGCGATGCGGTTCGGATGCGCGGTGCTGACGCCGATCAGGCAGCCGCCGACGCGGACCAGCTCCCAGCGCCAGTCGAGCTTCGCCGTCGGGCTGGTGTTGGGCGACAGCCAGACCTCCGATCCCGGCTCGGTGAGCCCGATCATCGCGCCCGGATTGGCGACATGCGCGGTGACGGTCTCGCCCCCCTCCAGCGTGATGTCGCTGAGGAACCGCTTGTAGCGGCGGATCAGCGTGCCGCGGGTGAGGGGGGTGGGAAACTGCACCGGGCTGCTACGCGGCCGTCACGGTGACGCGGTTGAGCTTGCGCAGCTCCGCGTCGTCGTAGTTGGCCACCGCGTAATGCAGCGTGCAGCGGTTGTCCCACATCACCATGTCGTAGGGCTTCCAGCTGTGGCGGTAAAGGAATTCGGGCCGCGTCAGGTGCTCGGTGAGGAAGCGGAAGATCGGCGTGTACTCCGCCTCCGTCATTCCCACGATGGCGTTGGCGTAGGTCGGGTCGAAGAAGACGAGCTTGCGGCCGGTCTCCGAATGCGCCTCGATGATCGGGTGCTCGGACGGCGGCGCCTTGGCGCGCAGATCTTCCGTCAGCTGCACGCGATCCTGCCGGTCCTTGTAATGGCGCTGGTAGACCAGCGAATAATCGTAACTGACGGTGAGGCGCGAGAGGAGGTCCCGCATCGTCTCCGACAGCGCGTCGTAGGCGCGGTAGGCGCTGGCGAACAGGGTGTCGCCGCCGACCGACGGGATCTGCAGCGCGCGCAGGATCGAGGCGGTCGAGCGCCCTTCGAGATAGGAATAGTCGGAATGCCAGTGCTGGCCCGAGCCGCGGGTGCCGCCGCCGTCCTTGCGCCGCTCATTGGAGACGACGAGCAGCTCGGGAAAATCCGGATGGCGGTTCGGGCTGAGGTGATGCGGCTTGGCGACACCGAAGCGCCGCGCGAAAGCGAGTTGCTGCTCCGGCGTGATCTGCTGGTCGCGCATGACCAGGACACTGTGGTCGAGCCAGGCTTGATGCACCCGGTCCATGTCCTCGTTGGCGGGCTCCTTCGTCAGGTCGAGGCCGATCACCTCGGCGCCAAGCGCGCCGCCAAGGCGGTTAATCGTCAAGCTCATCGTGCAGTCCTCAAAACGGAATGGGGTGGGGAATTCGTTGCCCCAATGATACCCCGGGCGGTCAGTAGGTGTCGAACAGGCGCTGGATCTCGTCCGGGTCGCTGGTCTTGGTCAGCGCCAGCATGAGCAGGATGCGGGCCTTGGTCGGCGGCAGGTTGTCGGCCAGCACGCAGACGTCGGGCCGGCCGTTCTTCATTTTCACCAGCCGGCCGCTGCCATTGCGGGTGCTGAGGACCGGCACGACGCCCTTCTTGGCGGCCGCGTTGAGCGCCTCGAGCTGACCCGGGCCGCAGGAGCCGGGCAGCATGCCGGCGACCACGATGCCCTTCGCCCCTGCCGCGACGAAGGCATCGACCGCCGTGCCGTCGACGCCGCCATAGGAGAAGGAGATATCGACCCGCGGCAGGTCCTTGCGGCCGCGGATGTCGAATTCCGTGTCGGGCGCATGCCGGCGGACCGGCTTCCGGTAATAGGCGATCTTGTCCGCGTCCGCATGGCCGAGGACCCCGAAGTCGGGCGTGCGGAAGGTCTGCAGCCGCAGCGTCGACGTCTTGACCACTTCGCGCGCGGCCTGGATCTCGTCGTTGAGCACGGTCAGCACGCCGAGGCCGCGCGATTCCGGCGCGCCCGCGACGCGGATCGCGTTCAGCAGGTTGAGGCCGGCATCGGTGCTGAGCGCGCTTGCCGGGCGTTGCGCGCCGACCAGGACGACCGGCACGCCGACCTTGACCGTGAGGTTCAGCATATAGGCGGTCTCTTCCAGCGTGGCCGTGCCATGCGTTATGACAAAGCCGTCGAGGTCCGGGTTCGTCTTCCGCCGTTTTGTCGATCAGCTCGACCAACTCGATCCACTCCGCCGGGCCGATCGCCGGGCTGCCGACTGCCTTGTAGCGCACCGGCAGGATGTCGGCGACCTTCGCCGTCTCGGGGAAGGCGGCGAGCAGCTCGTCGACCTCGTACTTCTTCTTGTTGTCCGCATAGGTTGCGATGTCGAGGCTGTCGCGCCCGATCGAGGAGATCGTGCCGCCGGTGCCGATGACCGCGACGCGCGGTAACCGAGTCTTACCTGCCATGGGGTGCCTTCCAGATCGGGATCAGATCGCCGTAAGGTCTATGATGCTATCGATCCGTTGCAGCTTGTCGAGACGCCAAAGCACGTCGAGCATTTTGTCGCAGGTGTCGCGCTCCAGCGTACGCGACGCGAGGGTATGGAATTTCGCTTCGAAATCGGCGTCGCTCGGGCCGCGTTGAATGTCCTCTGGCGTCTGACGGTGCTCCGCGGACACCGATCTCGCCGTTCTTCAGGGTTGCGACGATGCGGCAGCTCCGCGTCGCCGGTGCGAGCCTTCTCGAACCCGTCGTCGAATTCGACGTTCATGCGCTTGATCAGCGCCTGGGTGTCCTTGTCGCGGAAACGGCCGCGGGCGAAGGTCTCCGGCGTCACCTGGCCGTCGATCAGCGCGGCGGCGACGCAGAAGGGCAGCGAATGGTCCGCCGTCTCGCGGGTCGTCGGCGCCCAGAGCGCCGGGTCCTTGGTCGGGACGGCGAAATGCTTGGCATAGGTGACGATGCGCACGGCTTCGATCTCCTCCGGCCGCAGCTTTTCGCGGAGCTTGAGGGCGGCGGTGATCGGCACCTGGATGGCGTCGCGCACGGGGTAGATCTTGATGTTGGTCCGGATCAGCGCGAACTGGTGCTTGGCGAGGCTGCGCGGGATCGGGAACTTGTAGGATTGGCCCATCGTCTGCTGCCACAGGCCGAACTTTCCCTCGTAGCAGTCCTGGGGCCCGGTCATGCCCGCCTGCGCCAGCAGCGCCGCGAAGATGCCCTGGCGCGCCGCGTTCGGCCCCGCCACGCCCTTCCACATCGAGAGTTCGCCCGTGCGCGTTTGCATCGTCGCGATGTTGGGGATGACGGACAGCGCCAGCGCGTGGCGCAGCTGTGCCTTGTCGAGGCCGAGCAGCCGGCCCGCGGCCAGCGCCGCGGCGGGCGCGCCGGACACCGGTTGGTCCCAGCCCTTGCCGTGGCTCGGCACGAACTTCGCAGAAGGTGCACTGGACCTCATAGGCGATGGCGATCGCGAGCATCAGGTCCTTGCCGCTGGCGCCGGTGATCTCGGCGATCGCCATCAGGCCGGGAATGTTGTCGGACGGATGCGCCGAGCTCAGCCTGAGATGCGCGTCGCTCATGTCGAGATAACGCACCATGGTGCCGTTCACCAGCGCCGCCATGTCCGGGCGTCGTGCGGACGAGGGTGCCGAACAGGCGGGCGCCGCCGTTTGCGACCGGCAGCGCGACATGCCGGAGCGCCTTGACCGGCGGGGCGAGCAGGGCCGCCATGGCGCAGCCCATCGAATCGATCATCCGGCCCTTCGTCGCGCGGATCATCGCCTTCGGCAGGTCGGAATAGGCGAGGCCGCTCGCGAAATCGACAAGCTGCTTCTCGGTTTTGTCCATGGTCGGCATCCTCCGGTATCGTAGGGGCGGGCGGCCGATCGGCCGCGGCGGGCGGGGGCGCTGGGCGCTCCTCCTTTTAGGTCATATAAAATGGCTGCTGGTCAAATCGCGCCGCCTCGGCGGGCGCATAACGGAGGGCGGAATTCGCATGGCAAGCAAGGCGCGTCGGTTCAGGGAAATGTTGCAGGCGCCGGAGATCCTCGTCGCGCCCGGCGTCTATGACGGGTTCAGCGCGCGCATCGTGGCCGCGGCGGGGTTCAAGGCGGCGACGGTCAGCGGTGCCGGGGTCTCGGAAAGCCATCTCGGCTGGGCCGACAAGGGGATCATGGGCTTCCAGGAAAATCTCCAGGCCTGCCGTTCGATCGCAGGCTGCGTCGACATTCCCATGCGCGCCGATGCGGACACCGGTTACGGCAATGCCGTCAACGTGCATTTCACCGTGCGCGGCTTCGAGGATGCCGGCCTCGCCTCGATCATGATCGAGGATCAGGTCTGGCCCAAGCGCTGCGGCCACATGAAGGGCAAGGACATCATCCCGGCCGCCGAGATGGTGCAGAAGGTCAAGGCCGCCGCCGACGCCCGCCGCGATCACCGACTTCGTCATCATGGCGCGCACCGATGCGGCCGCGATCACCGGCGTCGACGATGTCATCGACCGTCTCAACATGTATGCGGAAGCGGGGGCCGATGCGCTCTACGCCGACGCGCTGCTGTCGGCCGCCGACATCGAGCGCGTCGCCCGCAACGTGCCCCGGCCTTATGTCTGCAACATGGGCTTCGGCTTGCAGCCGCGCTCCACGACGCCCTTGCTGACCGCGAAGCAGCTGCAGGGGATGGGCGTCGCCATGGTCACCTATCCGCGCATGCTGTCATCGGCGGCGGTGCGCGGCATGCTGAACGCAGTCGCCGCCTTCAAGGAAGGCATGTTCGACGAAGCCCCGCGGCCGCGCCCGGAGTTTCAGGTCAATTTCACGGAGCTCAGCGAGCTGATGGGGTTGCCGGTGCTGGATGCGATGGAGCAGCGCTACAAGGCCGACGACGTGATGCCGGCGCGCGCCTGCCGCTAGCCGGCGGCCTTTTTCGGAAGGCTCTTTCCGGGAACGGTCATGGGAATCTCGATCTTGACCGAGGTGCCGCGGCCCGGCGCGCTCTCGATCTCGATGGTCGCGCCCAGCGTCTCCACGAGCTTGTGAACGATGGAGAGCCCGAGCCCGGTTCCGCGCTCACCGCTGCGCCGGTCGCCGGATACCCGCCGGTAGGGCTTCACCACGTCGCGCATGTCGTTCGCCGACATGCCGATGCCGGTGTCGGAGACGACGAGCACGAGGACGCCCTTCTGCGCGTTGCGCTTGACCGACAGGGTGACGCGGCCTTTCTCCGGCGTGAACTTGATCGCGTTCGAGACGAGGTTGACGAGCACCTGGCGCAGCTTGCGCCGGTCGGTCTGGATGATCGGCAGGTTCGGCTCGATGTCGAGGCGCAGCTCCACATCCGCCTTCTCGGCGATCCGGCCGAGCATCTCGGTCGTCTCCTCGATGACGCCGCTGATGTTCACCTCTTCGATCTCGAGCGGGTCGGCGCCGGCCTCGATCCGGGACAGCTCGAGGCGGCTGTCGATGATCGACAGCAGATGCTGGCCCGACTGATAGATATTGTTGGCGTAGTCCTTGTATTTCGGATTGTCGATGGCGCCGAAAATCTCTTTCCGCATCGCGTCCGACATGCCGCAGATCGCGTTGAGCGGGGTGCGCAGCTCGTGCTGCGTCTCCGCGAAGTAATCGATCCGTTCCCGCGTTTCGCTTTTTGCCTGGGACAGTTCTGCTTCGAGACGCTTTTCCGCGTCGCGCAGCAGGTCCAGCGCCTTGTTCAAGCGGTTTGTCCGCTTCGCGATGATGTCTTCCATGGCCGTCCGCTCGGTGCGGATCATGCGCTCGAGGACATGTAGCGTGGCGTGGATGGTCACGCGCTGGGGCAGAAGCGCCGCATCGCGCGGCAGAGAAAGGGCGTCATCGCCGCCGGCCGGCGCCTCGCCGTCTTTGGGATCGCCATCGCCGAAATGGTAGATGATGGACAGGCGGCGACCGGGGTCGATCGCCCGCAGCCGGTCGGCAAGGCCTTCATCGCCGCCGCTAACGAGCGCTGCCGGCAGGAGGATGACATCGGGTGGCGTCGCTGCGGCAGGCCTTGGTGGCCCCTTCCTCGTCCGGAACGGACTCCAGCCTCGCAAACCCCGCTGCGCGCAGCTGATCCTCGATATCCTGCCGCCGCGCGGCGTCCGGTTCGACGATCAGCACGGCCGCTTCGTCGAGGACGGCGGTCTTGTCAGGCAAATCCGGGGTCGAGCCGGCGCCTTTGGGCGATGTGTCGTTCGATTGAACCATTCGGCTTGGCAGATTGGTTGACGTTCTGTCGCAGCGTTAACGTTACGGAATATGGGTTAAGATCAACTTACCCGCGTGTTGCCCTTTCCAGAAATAAGCCACTGTAAAGGTGAAAATATTTGCATTGCGCCGCAGGAAACGGCGCTATTCCCCATTAGCCTTCCCGTATCGGAGTCCGGGCTCGAGAGCGAGACTACGCCACAAAGGTTAACGTCAAGGAAACAATTCCGCGGGATAGGGGAGGCCGTCTTCCGGCGAAGGCTGGCGAACCGTCCGCCTCTGCTACCAGTCCTCTCGGAATCCCTCGAATCGGGAGGGAAGGCGCTGAATGTCCCGGATCAGATCCGGCGTGAGGCCAGGGTCGAATTCGGTCGTCAGGGTGGCGTTGAGCGCATCCGAAACGCCGCCATAGCGCTTTTCGATCTCGCCGACGATGGTCTCGTGGGTGCCGACGGCGGCGAACATTCGGGCCACGTCGTCCGGGATCTCGGCGGCCATCTTGCCCCATTCGCCGCGCTTGGACATCTCGTGCAGCTTGAGGCCGAGATCTTCCAGCCCATGCGTCTCCCACACCGGGAAATAGCTCCGCGTCGAGCCGTAGAAGGCGACCCGGTAGCGCACCCATTCGAACATCTTCGCGACGCTTTCCTCGTCCGGGCCCGTCACGATATAGCCGCCGCCGGTGATCTCGAACTTCTCACGCGGCAAGCCGCTCTCCGTGAGGCCTTCGGTGAGGCGCGGCAGCACGCGTTCCTCGATGTATTTGCGGGTGCAGAAGGGGTGCAGCCGCACGCCGTCGCAGAGGCGCCCCGCGAGCTTGAGCATCGCCGGACCGACCGCGGCGATGGTCACGGGGATCGGCGGCAGTCCGTTCAGGTTGGGCACGAAATTCGGCGTCATCAGGGTGAACTGGTAGTGCTTGCCGGTGTAGTTGAGCGGCGCGCCCTTTTCCCAGCAGCGCCAGATCGCGCGCAGCCCCTCGATATACTCCCGCAGCCGCGGCGCCGGCGGGCTCCACGGCACGCTGAAGCGGCGCTCGTTATGCCCTTTGACCTGGGTGCCGAGCCCGAGCACGAAGCGCCCGCCCGATGCGGTCTGCAGGTCGTGTGCGGCTTCGGCCACCACCATCGGGCTGCGCGCGAAGGCGATGGCGATCCCGGTCATGAGCTGGAGCCGTTCGGTCGCCGTTGCGGCCACGGCGAGCGGCAGGAAGGGCTCGTGCTGGTTCTCCATGCTCATCGCCCCGTCATAGCCGGCGGCCTCGATGGCCTTGGCGGCAGGGGCGACGTTCCGCAGGTCGTCCTGCGGCAGCACGGTGAGCACGCGCATCGATGATGGTCCTTTCCCGTTCCGCGTTGTCGGCCGAAACGGCCGGAATTCCGCGATATACACTTTTTGCTTGCGACAGATTAGCGCAGCAAGAATGATATGCTATAGTAATTCAAAGGCGCCGTTTCGGCCTTGCCCAAAACCATATTCCGCACTCCGCATCCGACAGAAAGGAACGCCGATGTCTGCGATGGCAGCAATCGCCCTGTCCCCTGAAGAGATTCCCTCGGTCCGCGACAAAGTCTCGCCCGAGGAATGGCAGACCCGCGTCGATCTGGCGGCCTGCTACCGGCTCGTCGACCTCTATGACATGTCGGACCTGACCGGCACGCATATTTCCGCCCGCGTCCCGGGCGAGCCGAACGCCTTCCTGATCAATCCTTACGGCTTGTTCTTCGAAGAGATCACGGCATCGAGCCTGATCAAAGTCGATCTCGACGGCAATCTGCTGAGCGAGAGCGAGTATCCCGTCAACCTCGCCGGCTACACGATCCACAGCGCGGTGCACGCGGTGCGCCACGACGTCAGCTGTGCGCTGCACACGCACACGCGCGCGGGCATGGCGATCTCGGCGCTGAAATGCGGCCTGCTGCCGATCACGCAGCATTCGGCCCGCTTCATCGACAACATCGGCTACCACGACTACGAAGGGCCCGCGACCAACCTCGACGAGCGCGAGAGGCTGCAGCGCGATCTCGGCGACAAGGACGCATTGATCCTGCGCAACCATGGTCTGATGACCTGCGGCAAAACGATCCCGCATGCTTTCCAGCTGATCGAGAAGCTGGAGAAGGCCTGCCAGGCGCAGGTCGACGGCATGGCCGCCGGCACCAAGAGGATCGAGATCGCGCCGGCCGTGCAAGATTACACCAAGGAGCAATTCAAGAACCGGCAAGCCGATCGGTGCCACGCGCGCCTGGGCGCCGCTGCTGCGGCAGCTCGACCGGATCGATCCGAGCTACAAGCACTGATCGCGCAAGGGATTAGGAAAGGAACACCGAACAATGGCGCTTCGCGACGACGTAACCCCCGAGGAGTGGCAGACCCGTGTCGACCTTGCCGCGTGCTACCGGCTGGTGGATTTCTACGGTATGTCGGACATGGTCGGCACGCACATATCCGCGCGCGTGCCCGGGGAGCCGGATGCCTTCCTGCTCAACCCCTACGGCATGTTTTTTAACGAGATCACGGCGTCCAGCCTGATCAAGGTGAACTTCGACGGCGAGCAGCTCACGAAGGACACCGAGTATTCGGTCATCCCCGCCGGCTTCACGATCCACAGCGCGGTGCTGGAAGGGCGCAAGGACGTGTTCTGCGCGCTGCACACCCACACCCGCGCGGGCATGGGCGTGTCGACGATGGAATGCGGGCTCCTGCCGCTGACGCAGCATTCGATGCGCTTTTATGAGTGCATCTCCTATCACGACTACGAAGGCGTCGCGACGAACCTCGACGAGCGGGAACGGCTGCAACGGGATCTTGGCGAGAACGATGCGATGATCCTGCGCAATCACGGCCTGCTGACCTGCAGTCGGAACATCCCCGACGCGTTCAACCTGATGTTCCGGCTGGAGAAGTCCTGCCAGGCGCAGGTCGACGCGATGAACACCGGGGCCGAGCTGCAATTCGTGGCGAAGGACGTGGCGACCCACTCCCGCGACGGCATGGTCAAGCGCGGCACCCAGCTCGGCGACATGGGCTGGCCGGGGCATCTGCGCCGGCTCGACCGCACGGACCCGAGCTACAAGCACTGAACCGAAGCGAAAGGAGCCCCGGGCATGGCGAAAAAACCGGCAGCGGCCGGGGCTCCGCGTTTCGAGGAGCCCGATCCGTCGAAGATGGGGCCTGAGCAGCGGCGCGTCTACGACATGGTGCTCGGCAAGCGGGGCAAGCTGCCCGGGCCGTTCCGGATCTGGCTGGCCAACCCTGAATTTTCCGAGATCGCCGAGACTTTTGGCCGGCGCGTGCGCTTCGGCTCGGGCCTGTCGCGCCGGGTCGTCGAGCTCGCGACCATCATCGCCTGCCGCAACGCCAAGGCGCAGTATGCCTGGCACTCGCACCGCAACGCGGCGCGCGAGGTCGGCATCGACGAGGCGGTGATCGCCGCGATCCGTGACGGAAAGACGCCGGTGATCGAGGACGAGACGGAAGCCGCGGTCTACGCCTTCTGCCACGAGGTGCTGGAAAAGAAGACGGTCAGCGACGAGACCTTCCGGCGCGTCGATTCGCTGATCGGCCGGCCGGCGCTGATCGACCTGATGGGGCTGATCGGCTTCTACGGCGTGGTTGCGGTCACGCTGAACGCCTTCAACATCCCGCCCGCCGGCGGCGCGGCGCCGGAGCTGAAGGACTGACACCAATGCCCGAGACGGTATCACGGGACGGGTGACAGCGCGGCGCGGACCGCTATGATCCGCTATCATCGACGAACATTTAAAAGTCGCATTCACAGACGACGAACCGGGTCGAACCATGGCCACCGAAAAGAAGACCGTCACCGCGGCATTGCTGATCATCGGCAACGAGATCCTCTCCGGCCGCACGCAGGACAAGAACCTCGCGCATATCGCGACCACGCTGAACGAGGTCGGAGTGCGCCTGATGGAAGTGCGCGTCATTCCCGATATCGAGGGGGAGATCGTCGATGCGGTGAATACGCTGCGCGGGAAATTCGATTACGTCTTCACCACGGGCGGCATCGGCCCGACGCATGACGACATCACCGCCGAGAGCGTCGCCAAGGCCTTCGGGCTCAAGCTGATCGTGCATCCGGAGGCGTTCCGCCGCATGGACCTGCACTACAAACAGATGGGGCGCGAGATGAACGAGGCGCGGCTGCGCATGGCGAAGACGCCGGACGGCGCCACGCTGGTCGACAACCCGATCTCGACCGCGCCGGGCTTCAACGTCGAGAACGTGTTCGTGCTGGCGGGCGTGCCGTCGATCATGCAGGCCATGCTCGAAGGCATCAAAGGCGGGCTCGTCGGCGGCGCCAAGGTGCTTTCGCGCACCGTGCTCTGCACGCTCGGCGAGGGCGATATCGCGGCCGGGCTCGGCGCGATCCAGAAGGCGCATCCCGATATCGATCTCGGCAGCTACCCGCAATATTCGCGCGGCCATTTCCGCGTCAGCCTGGTCATGCGCGGCACCGACGCGGCGGCGCTCGACGGCTGCCGGGACGAGGTGATGGGCCTGATCCAAAGCCTCGGCGGCACGCCGCAGGAAATCAACGCCGAGGAAGCGGCCGCGGATGCTTGATGCGGCGAGGTCGTGCAGCCTGCTTCACCTCCACCCTAACCCTCCCCCGTCAAGGGGAAGGGAACCCGAATTCCCTAATTCTCCCTCCCCCTTTGCGGGGGAGGGCCGGGGTGGGGGGTAGCGCGTGCCGCGCCCTGGAACCGACCGCCGCATCCTGATCCTTGCCTTCGACGCGCTGCGGCCGGACATGGTGACGCCGGCGGTGATGCCCAACCTCTGCGCCTTCGCGGACGCGGGCTTCCGCTTTCCGCACAGCCGGTCGACCTTTCCGACCGAGACGCGCGTCAACCAGTCGGCGCTGATGACCGGCTGCTATCCCCAGCGCCACGGCATCGTCGGCAACAAGTTCCTCGATCCCGTGGCGGCGCCGGGCAAGCTGTTCAACACCGGCGACGAGACCCAGCTCGCCGAGGGCGATCGCCGGCTCGGCGGCAAGCTGGTCGACGTGCCGGTGATGGGCGAGGTCCTCGACAAGGCCGGCAAGTCGCTGGCGGTCTTGAGCGCGGGCACGCCGGGCGGCTGTCGCATGCTGAGCCACAAGGCGGAAGCGCTCGGCCTGTTCCGCTTCGCGCTGCACCGGCCGGACGCCTCCGTGCCGGCGGCCTGTATCGCCGAGCTGCAGCAGCGCGTCGGGCCGATCCCGCCGCATGCGATCCCGTCGCTCGACTGGCTGACCTATACGACCGACGTCTATCTCGACTACATCGAGCCGGTGCTGTGCCCGGACGTGACAGTGCTGTGGTACTGCGAGCCGGACAACAGCTACCACTACGAGGGCATCGGCACCGCGCCCAACCTTGCCGCGCTGCGCCATCTCGACGCCCAGCTCGGGCGCATCCTCGCGTGGCGCGAGCGGGACGGGCCGGGCGATGCGCTGCAGGTCATCACGCTGTCGGATCACGGACAGATCACGGTAGCGGCGGAAAGCATCGATCTCGCGGGCCAGATGCGGGCGGCGGGCTTCAGCGTCGGCGAGACGGTGTCGGACGGCGCGGATGCGGCGCTGGCGCTCTCCAGCGCCGGCGGCATCTATGTGCGCGACAGCGACCCTGATCTGATCCGGCGCCTCCTCGCCTGGCTGCAGCGGCAGCCCTGGTGCGGCCCGGTCTCGACCCGCGACGGCGAGGGCGCGCTGCGCCACGACCAGTTGCTCATCGACCACCGCCGCGCGCCGGACATCGGCCTCGTGCTGGCGAGCGACGACCGCGCCAACCCGCAAGGCCGGATCGGCTACACGCTGCAGAATGCGGCCTATCCGGTCGGCGGCGGGCTGCATGGCGGGCTGCATCCGATCGAGCTGCAGACCTGGCTCGCCGTGGCGGGGGACGCCTTCCGTGGCGGCGGGTCGTCGCCCCTGCCGGCGGGGCTGGTCGATTTGCTGCCGACCATCCTGACCGTGCTCGGTATGCCGGTGCCGCCGCATATCCAGGGGCGCGTGCTCGGCGAGGCGTTGGCCGAGGGCGGTCCCGCCGGGGCGCAAGCGGTGCGCGGCACGGTCACCGCGGACGGCGCGGCGGGTTACCGGGCGCACCTCGCCTGGAGCCGTGTCGGCGACACGCCTTATCTTGAGCGCGGCTGGGTCGAACGCGTCTAGCGGCTTTAGCGGCCCAGCACGTCGTTGCGCAGGCTGCCGGCCGCGACCAGGATCTGCGTCGCTGCGCCGACGGGAACGCGAAGCTCCTCGAGCGTATCCTTCAGATGCTTGACCACGGCATCGAAATGCGCGTCGTTCAGCCCGCGCTTGACGAGATGCGCGTGCGCCGCGCGCATGTCCTTGCCCTCGTAGGCGCTGGGGCCACCCATGACCATGGAGAGGAAGGCCCTCTGCTTCGCTTTCAGCATCTTCCGGTCGACGCCGTCGAAGAAGTGATTGATGGTCGGATCGGTCAGGACCTTGCGGTAGAAAGCGCCGACCGCGACGTCGACCGCGGGCGCGCCGCCGATCTCGTCGAAAAGTGAGCTTGCCATTGCTGTTTCCTTTGCATGCCCCTCCCAGGGGTTGATGCAGCCGGTTCACCCGGTCTTGCCGCGGCACGGCGCGAAATCCGCCCGGCCGCGTGAAGGGCCGGGACGCTATGGCGGAAATGTTTCTGTTCGATGTCCGCAAACCGGGAAAATTGTTTCAATTGTTTCCGCGGCGATGGCAGGGGATGGCCTGAACGCACGGCCGGGTTTTGCCGTCCTCAGCGGTCCTCGTCGATTCCGATGTCTTCGAGCCAGAGCTTGCGCGTCTTCGGATCGGCGAGGAATGCCTGGAACAGCTTTTCGCAGCCGGGGTCGTTGAGCAGCACGACCTCGACGCCACGGCTGCGGAGGAAATCGATGTTGCCGAGGAACGGGTGCTCGGGCGGAAAGGTGACCTTCTCCTGGCCGATGACGACGCGCTCGATCTCGAACTGAACGATCGTGCCCGCGCACATCATGCAGGGATTGAGCGTGGTGTAGAGCGTCACGCCGCGATAGTTGGCCTGCCGGCCGTAGTTCTGCAGGCAGTCCATCTCGCCGTGCAGGATCGGGTTCTTGCGCTGGACGCGCTGATTATGGCCTTCCGCGATGACCCGGCCGTCGCGCACCATGACCGCGCCGACGGGAATGCCGCCTTGCTCGAAGCTCTTGCGCGCCTGCGCCAGGGCAAGCTTCATGAATTTCGCGTCGTCCGGCCGGGCTTTTCCGGTCATGGCACTTTCCTCCCTGGCAGGTCGGCACCGGCGGCGCGCCGGTGCCGATCGTCCGGCGCAGTCTAGAGGAGACGGCCGTGATGCGCGATTCCCCCGTGCCCCCGGATTGGGTATGGTGCCGGCCCAGGTGGCCCGCTTGGCGGAACGGTAGACGCAAGGGACTTAAAATCCCTTGGCCGAAAGGCCGTCCCGGTTCGAGTCCGGGAGCGGGCACCACCCTTCGCCCGTGCGGGCTTCGGGTGGCTTACGCCGGGGCCTTATAGGGTTCGGCAGATTTCAATTTGCACCAGGTGGCCAAGACTTGACCTCCGACCATGGCTAGGAAACCGAGAATAATATTGGCCTCGATATGGGCCCCGCTGGCCACATTGCTGATCCCGATAATATTGGCGCTCGGTGCCATGTACTCTTCGTCAATACCCGGCGACGATGCGCCGGGAAGAGCTGGGGCCATCTTCATATTTTTGATCCTATTGGCGTACCCGATCGTTGCGCTGTTTATGGCGGTAGCCGGCTATTTTCTGTCGGCGATTGGAAAGTTGAGCTTGAGAAATCTGCTGATTGGCTGTGGCTTCTTAAGCTTGGCTGCTGGCGCGATATTTGGATTGCCAAGCCCGTTCGGCGTTAAAGACCAGCTAATTGGATTTGGAATCTTCGGCATTGTCACCATGCTCTCTCTTTCCCTTGGCGTATTTTGTTGGTGGTTCCTGGCCCATATGGGACAAAACAAGATCGGTCGAGCCAGGAGATGCCAGAAGACGCGTAGCAGCTGGGGGACAGGATTGACGAATGGCCGTTCCGGTTCGCGTCCCTCGGCGAAGGAAGGCCAATGACGGAGGATTCCCTATGATCGCAGTTATCTTCGAGTTCACGCCCGATCCCGGGCGGCGGCAGGAATATCTCGACATCGCCGCGACCCTCCGCGCGGAGCTGGAGAAGATCGACGGCTTCCTCTCGATCGAGCGCTTCCAGAGCCTGACCGACGAGAACCGCATCTTGTCGCTCTCCTTCTTCCGGGACGAGGCGGCGGTCGCCGCCTGGCGCAATCTCGACGCCCATCGCCGCGCCCAGGCGAGAGGCCGCACCGGCATCTTCCGCGACTATCGCCTGCGCGTCGCCAGCGTCATCCGCGACTACGGCCTGAACGACCGCGCCCAGGCGCCGAAGGACAGCCGGATGAAGCACGGGGCATAGCATCGCGCGGCGGGTGAGCGATGGCCGGCACCGGCACCCGGCTCACCCTTCCCCGAGCCACGCTTCCATTGGAGAGATGGCACCCTGAATTCGGCGGGCCCCGTCGAGGGCCGCGTGGTCAGGGAGAAGGAACCCCCCTTTTCGTGACCGCCACGCGCTCGCGCAAAGGGCAAGAGCCGGAAATCGGATTGGCGAAGACCCGCGGGATTTGACGCTGTCCGGTCGCGCCAGGGGAAACGGATTTTCTTGGCATGACAACCCAAATCCTTGGCGCTTCCCCGTTTGAGCCTTATCCGGTCATCGCCACCCGCCGATCCATTTGTTCCAACTGGTGGGCATCGACAGGGTAGGAGATGGGCAATCTGAGAAATGGCCCCCCGAAAATGGGACCGTCAAAGGTCGCGGCGCCGAGTGTCGCGAGGCGCGTAACCTGTTCGCCCGAGGTGACGCCCATCGCATGCGTGGCGATTCCGAACGAGTCGATACGCGCGACCATGAGAGCGATCGCCTCGAACATCTTTTCGTCACATTCGCTCGGGACGATGACGCACATGCCGCGCAACCCCATCGCGCACATCTTCGCAAGCAGATTAGTCAGCTTATGTCGATTGAACAGTCGGGGGTCGAGCGCGAGCATGGTGCCCCGCGCATAAGGCATCAAGAAGCCGATAATTTCCTGCAGCCGGATTTCCGGAATGCCGGACGGCGCACCAAATAGGACAAATTCGATACGCTCACGGATCAGGTTCGGCAATGCCGGCAGGATCTTCATCAGCTCGGATCGGCCGCGGTTGCTCGCGATCGAATTCGAAGTGAACACCCAGCCGAAGGCTGACCCGATTTCGATTGTCGAGCGCACGCTTAAGATCTATCAGCGCCGTTTCCAGGCAGTCGATGTCCAATTCGAGCACGTCGGTGCTGGGCCCTATTGTCTCGATTGTTCGGTATCCGCTGATCTTGCCGTGGAGCTCGGATTCGAAGCATGGAACGCAGCGGAACGTGTTGACCGTTCGATTCTTGACGTCCCAGATCGGGCGATACTCGAAGAAGACGTCGGTTGGCGTGGCATTTCCGAACAATTCGAGCAATTCCTTGCGTCGGGCACGCCTCTTTGCCGCACGCTGCTCGCTTTCCCCCTTGATGGCATCGCCATGCTGGCCCGGAAAACCCTGCGATGAAGCTGAAATATCCGTGTCTTCGCCGACGATATTGCCGACCAGATCGTCGCGGCTCATCGGTGTGCCAAAGCCGGAAAGGTCGAACACTTCCTCGGTCGCTAGGATATGCGCATTGAGCGCAATATCCCTTGGGGCGTTTTCACCGAACAGGCTCGCGACGATTTTGCTGCTGATCGTAGTGGCGATCATGTGCGCGCCGGCTTCTGACGTAGCGGCCAACGCGATGATACAAAGTTCGTCTCCATGAAAGCAGTACGCATCCTGCCGCGTCAGCAGACTGCCGACTTCCCGAATGGCTATTTCACGGACAGTTTTCTTTTTCTGCAGCCATTGTTTCTCCCCCAATGTGGCCTTGATTGGGGACAGGCGCAAAAATACGAGAAAACTTTCAGCCTTTTGCGGCAAAGGTTGAGCTTTCAAAATGTAATCAATTATCGAGAGATTATATGTTTTAGAAACATGTATAGATTGATCAAAAAAACGTTAAAATTACCTAAACATGAACACGAAAGGGAGGAAGAGGAAGAGAGATTGTATCGCAGTCCCAACCCATCGCGTGGGTTCGGTAGAGGACTTCCTTGGTGCCCATCTTCGGAATCGCGTCGGGATGCGCGCTGACGAACACGCCCGCGGCGGCAACGTTCGCGGGCATCGCATCGAGCACCGTCCGGGCGCGGCCGCCGTAGACCGGGGTGACCCAGATTGGTACTCCGTCAACGCGGCGGAGCTGTGCCCGGACATCGTCGACGGCTGGCAGCACCTCATGGGCCACGTCTACGCCGCCTCGTTTATCGAGCGGCTCAAGGCCCGCGTAATCATCCCGCATCGCTATTACATCTGGGGCTTGGTGCAGCGGCAGCGCACGCTGCAGACCGCGGATGCCTGGGTCGAGTCCTATCCCGGGTCCGAAGGTATCCTCGAGCCGGCGCGGCGCCATACGATCGCCGAGGTCGACAAGCTCGACCGCGTCGTGCATTTCTTTGGCGACAACGTGGCCTTCGATAAGGAGGCTTGGCTCAGGGACGGGCGGTGAGGAAGACGACGCGGGCTTTCAATCGGCGCGAAGAACAGGGAGAAAAGAATGGCTGGCGTGCTCGACGGAATTCGGGTGCTCGATTTCGGGCGTTATATCGCGGGGCCGTGGTGCGCCGCGCTCCTGGGCGATTTCGGGGCGGAGGTGATCCGGATCGAGCGCATCGGCGGCGGCGAGGACCGCTTCGTCCTGCCGCTCAGCGAGACGGACGAATCCGGCGCGATGTTCCTGCAGGTCAACCGCAACAAGCGGGGCATGACCCTCGACCCTGTGAGCGAGAAGGGACGGGAGGTGGTCTGCCGCCTGGTCGAGACCGCGGACGTCGTCGTCGCCAACCTGCCCGAGGCGGCGCTGAAGACGCTCGGCCTCGACTATGCGACGCTGTCGGCGATCAAGTCCGACATCATCCTGACGACCGCCACGGCCTTCGGCTACGGCGGCCCCTACGAGCGCAAGGTCGGCTTCGACTCCGTCGCCCAGGCGATGAGCGGCATCATGTATCTCAGCGGGCATCCGGGCGAGCCGATCAAGTCCTTCTCGCCCTGGGTCGACTATTCCACCGCCGCGCTGTCCGCCTTCGGCACGGCGATGGCGCTCATGAACCGCCAGACAACCGGCGAGGGGCAGGAGGTGCAAGGCGCGCTGCTCGCCTCGGCGCTGACCGTCACGAACGCCGCGCTGATGGAGCAGGCGGTCAAGCAGACGAACCGCGTCGCGACCGGCAACCGCGGCCAGCTGAGCGCGCCATCGGATGTGTTCAAGACCAAGGACGGCACCGTGCTCGTCATCACCGTGGGCCAGCCGATGTTCAGCCGCTGGGCCGCGCTCATGGGCGAGGAGCACTGGTTGAGCGACCACCGGTTCAAGGACGACGACGCCCGCGGCTGGAACGGCGAGGCGATAAGCGAGCGGATGCAGGCCTGGTGCGCGGCGCGTACGACCGAAGAAGTGATGGCCGCGCTGGAAAAGGCGCGCCTTCCGGTCGCCCCGGTCTACTCGCCGCAGCAGGCGCTGGAGGACTCGCATATCCGCGCGGCCGGCTTCTTCGAGGCGATGGACTATCCGGGCATGCCCAAGCCGGGGCCCGTGATCCAGACGCCGGTGAAGGTCACGAAGACCCCCGGCACGGTCCGCCACCGGGCGCCGCAGCTGGGGGAGCACACGGATGCGATCCTCGGCGAGATCGGCTATACGGCGCTCGAAATCGCCGCGATGCGGGAAGACGGAGTGATCTGAACCGAAAGGTGTCGCCGGCTCGCCAAGCCTACGCCCGCTCGCCCGGCAGCCGCGTGATCGCCGGGTCGCCAGGACGATCGCCGGGCCGTACGCTCGCGTAGTCCGGCGTCATGAAATAGATCAGCACCGTGCGACCGTCGGGGCCGGCGACGATCTGGTGGAACTGGTCGCCCGGGAGGCAGACGAGGTCGCCCGCCTTGAACGGAAGATCGGGGCGCCCTTGGAACGTGACCGTCCCCCGGCCTTCGACGATATAGAGGATCTCGTCCTCGCCCGGATGCATATGCATCGGCGTCACCTGGCCCGGCTCGTAGCAGTTCATGCGGGTGACCATGGTGCCGGTCGCCATGAGCTCCTCGTTGATCCGTGCGTCCGGCGAGAAATGCGCCGCCTCGGCGACGTTCACGCATCGTGCCGCGTCGTTCGCGCCCATCGTCAGCTCCTCGATTTGAAAGCGGTGAAGATCATGGTCCGGTCCTTACGTCACTTCGCTAACAGGCGCTCGTCCTTCAGCGTCGGGTCCTGGCCCTTCGGCGGGTTGCCGACGGCCTCTTCCAGGCTGAAGCATTCCTTCCACTCTTCCGGCGGACGCGATTTGTCGTGCGGGCCGATGCGGTCGATGCACCAGCAGATCTCAATCTGGTGCTTGTCGGGATCGGTGAATTCCAGGGCGATCTGCTGGCCGGCGCGTCGGCGGCCCTCGAAATGGATCGGCACGCCGTGCTTCCGCAGATGCTCGCGGGCTCGGAAGATCTCGTCGACCGTGTCGACCTCGAAGGCGAAATGGTGCAGCTCGCTGTTGTCCGCCGGGCCCGTCTTGCCGCCGATCAGCGCGACGCCGTGGTGGTCGCCGTTGGCGCAGCGGAGGAAGACCATGCGGCCCGGCATCATCGTCTCGGGATAGGAATCCGAGACGCGCATCCCCAGCACCTCGGTATAGAACTTCACCGAGCGCTCCAGATCCGTCACCTTCAACACGACATGGCTGATCTTGCTGAGGCTGAACGGCATGTCGTCGGGCGTCTTCGCGTCGCGCAGCTTGACGACGTCCGCCCGTTCGAGGCCCTGGTAGTCGACGACGTGGCGCGTCATGTCATCCTCCCGTGGTTCGGTGTTCCATTCGTTATCAAGTCCTCCCCCTTGATGGGGGAGGATTTAGGTGGGGGTGAAAGGGAAGGCCGCTTCTTCATTAAGCCCCCCCACCCCGACCCTCCCCCCAAAAGGGGGGAGGATGAAGAAAAGATCATCAAGCGGCGCATCACTCCGCCGCCTGCGCGAACCGGCCGGTCGGGTCGGCGATACTCTTGAGCGCGTGCTGATAGGCGGCCGGCCAGCCGAGCGCTTTCGGCGCCAGGAACTCGCCGCCGCGCGCGCCGAGATAGACCGACGGATCGGCCGAGGCGGGTGGCGCCTCGCCGCTATCCCGCAGCGCCCGAGCCGCGCGCAGCAGGCGCCGCCGCGTCTGCGTGATCATCAGGTCGCTGGGCGCCAGGTGCTCGAAGCCGTGATCGGTGACCGGGCCCATGCTCTCGGTCACGGCCTGGTCCTGCATGTGGATGCCGTCGATGCCGGTGAAGCTGCCGTTGCGCTGGACGTCGCGGTCGATCAAGTAGTCGTTCGGCGTTCTGCACCGGCCGCCAGCGGCCGTACCAGTCGGTATTGTTCGGTGATGGTGATCCCACTCGGCCGGCGCCTGGGAACGGCCGACCTTCGGTCGACATGCGCAGGCCCGAGGCTTCTTCCAGGAGGGGCAGGAACATGGTGTGGGTGTCGTCCATCGGCACCCAGGCGCGGCGCGACCTGGTCCCTGAAAAAGCCGTCCGGCGGCAGCGTCCAGAAGGGAAACATGAAATGGGCGAAGCGCCAGTAGGTCTCGCTCTCATCGGCCTGGCGGTAAGCGGCGTACATGGTGCCCCAGTCGGTGTCGGCGACGTGGTACTCGGGCGCGCGGTTGAGCGCCTCGTAGCGGGCCTGGTGGCGGGGTCGATGTTCCGGTGTGACGAGCCGGCATGCAGGAAGCTGAAGTGCGAGGTGTCGATGTCGCCTTCCAGCGCTTGCAGACAGTTGCACTCGCGCTGCACAGCGAACAGGTGCCGTCGTCCGTCGGAGCAGCATCGCCTCGAACACCGGCAGCGGCGGCGGTACCGCGCGCTTCCCATATAGATCCAGATCATCCCGGCCCGCTCCGCGGTGGGGTACGCCTTGGCCTGGACCTTCTCGTTAAATCCTGATGGGCGGGACGTTCGGCATGTCGAGGCAGTTGCCGTCGACGTCGAACTTCCAGCCGTGATAGGCGCAGCGGATGCCGCCCTCTTCGTTGCGTCCGAAGAACAGCGAGGCGCAGCGGTGCGGGCAGCGGTGGTCCATGATGCCGACGCGGCCGGCGCGTGTCGCGGAATGCGATCAGCTTTTCGCCCAGCAGCATCAGGCGCATCGGGTCGCCGCCGCGGCGAGCTCCGAGGACAGCGCGGCCGGAATCCAATATTGGCGCATCAGGTCGCCCATGGGCGTGCCCGGCCCGACCCGGGTGAGCTCCCGTCCTTCCTCGGGTGTCGTCATTTCCGTACCTTTGCCGTTCGCGGCCGTCTTGGCGCGGCCGTCATTTTGCCATATAGCGGAACGGTCTGGGGACAGAAATCGCGTTGCCGCCGCGTCTAACCCCCGATTTTCGGCGGCATGTAAGGATCGGGCGCGCCGGGCGGCACCGGCGGGTATTTCTGAGGCTTTCCTGGAAGTCGCGAACCATCCGGTAGACGACGTTTCGGACCCAGTTGGCTTCGAGGGCGATGTTGGTTTCCTCTTTCGGGTCCTGGATCAGGTTGAAGATGTAGGGCGCCTCGAGCTTGATCGCGCCATCATTCACCTCCGGCTCCCAGACGAAATGAACCTTCCAGTGGCGCCACTTCGCGGCCCGCATCTCGTTCTTGATATAGAAGACGAAGCCCTCGCGGTTGGATTTCGCCTGCCTGCCGAGGAAGAAATCGAGCTGGTCGACGCCGTCGATCGGCCGGTCCGCCGGCACCTCCGCGCCAACGAGGCCGAGCAGGGTCGGGAACAGGTCGACGATGTGAACGATCTCGTCCGTCACCCCGCCCGCCGGGATCTTGCCGGGCCAGCGCATCATGAAGGGAACGCGGAGGCTTCCTTCCATGGCGGTGTGATACGTGCTGCGCCAGTAGCCGGCGGTGCCGCGCCAGGGACGACGGAACTCCGGACCGTTGTCCGAGCCGAATATCAGGATGGTGTCGTCGGCGATGCCGAGCGCCTTGATCGCGTCCTCCACCTGGCCGACGCGGTGATCCATCTCGGCCAGCGAATCCGCCATCTCGCCATGCCCCGTGCGGCCCATGAAGTCGGGATGCGCGAGGCTGGGGAAATGCAGCTGCGTGATCGGCACATAGGCGAAGAAGGGCCGGTCCGCCTCGGCGTTGCGTTTCATGAAGGCGATCGTCCGCTCGATCGCTTCGCCGTCGATAAGCCGGCGCGAGTTGCGGTCGAGGACCTTGACGTTCCGGGATGGGGAACCCTTGTCCTTCCATGATGTATGGGATGTCGACGACTTCGGGGTCGTAGCCGTGACTTGTCGTGAACATGGCTTCGTTCATCGTCCGGGGAATGCCGTACCACTCGTCGAAACCCCGGTCGGTCGGCATGCGGCCCTCTCGGTCGCCGAGGTGCCACTTGCCATAGAGCGCGGTCGCATAGCCCTGTTCGGAGATCTTCTCCGCCATCGTGACTTCCCAGCGCGTCAGCCCCTGTGGCAGCCCGGCCGGGACCGATTGAAACGCGCCGGTCCGGATCGCCTGCCGGCCGGTCATCAGCGCCGACCGGGTGGGGACGCAGTCGCTCTCGACATTGAAGTTCAGGAAGCGCAGCCCCTGCGCGGCCAGCGCATCGATCCGCGGCGTTGGCACGCCGCGCAGGATGCCGCCGCCATAGCAGCCGAGCTCGCCCCAGCCGAGGTTGTCGGCGAGGATGAGAACGATGTTGGGTTTCTTGCTTGGCATGGGGATCCCTTTCACGAGTCAGTCACCGGCGGCGGGTGCGCTGGAAGCCGTGAATTTAAGGGACTTAGACCCCAAATGTGAAGCGGCTGCCGACATTGGACGTGACGAGGCGGTCAGGCATGCGCCGGCGCATGGCGTCGATGAAGTTGGCGCCGGTGCAATGCATCGGCACCACCACGTCCGGGTTCAGTGACTCCAGCTCGTCAACAGTGTGGTCGATATAGTCGAGCGGGGCGGGGCCGAGATGGAATTCGCCGAGCACCGCATGCAGCTTGTCGACGTTCGACACGGCCATCGCCGTCCGGATCGTATTGATCAGGCCGGCATGGCCGCAGGAGGAGATGACCACGAGGCCACGGCCCTTGATAACGTAGCAGGTGGCGTGCTCGCCCGGATGCAGGTCCTTGACCAGCTTGCCGCGGCGCTCCGCTTCGGTGAAGTGGTCCTCGACCTCCTCCACCAGCGAGCCGCCGCTTACCGTCTCGAAGGAGTTGCGCTCGATGTAGCCGGTGGTGAAGGCCCCTTCGAGCACGTGCGGCGTGCCGCAGCACACCGGGGCGACGAGCTGCGCGGTCAGCGCGGTGCGGTCGAGCGCGCCCACGGACTCGGGGTCCTCGCCTTTCTCCTGGTTCCACTTTTCCCGGAAGACGTCCTCGCCCCCGACGAAGAGTGAGAGGTCGTCGCGCATGTGCGTCCGGTGCTGGCAGACGAAGCCCTCGAGGCCGCCGAAATGGTCGCGGTGCCCGTGGCTCAGGATGAGCCCATGGATGTGCGCGGGATCGATGCCGAGCAGGTCGAAGTTGCGGTTCAGGATCTCGGGCGTGTAGCCGAAGTCCAGCAGGTACTGTGCCTTTGCCCCGGCATTGGCCGATTCCAGGTGCAGCGACAGACCCCATTCGGCGGCCAGCGTCGACATCTGCCGTCCGCGGATCCGCTTGATATGCTCGATCGCCACCGACGCATGCGTGGCCGGCGGCAGGAAGCGCTCGTAGGCAGAGTTGACGACGACCCGCACGGTCAGCTGATCCACGACGGGGGCGGCGAAGGGGCTCTGGGCTGTCAGGGTCGCGCTCATCTGTCTCTATCCAATCGGTTGATCGTCGGGCGCGCGGAACATGCTATCGACGGAGGGACGCCCGCATCACCCCGTTGCGACCTGAAAGCGGTGATCGTCGTCGGTCGCCATCTGGTTGACCAAATCGATCTCCCAGGCGAGGTATTCGAGCATCGCTTCTTCCCGGTTCTTGCCGAGCTCGCGGGCGGAGAGCCACACGTCGTTCGCCTCGTCCGCCATATGCGTCGGGCCTTCCTCGAGCGGATAGCCGGCCGCGGTCCAAGCCTTGGTGCCGCCGGAGAGCACCAGCACCGGAACGGACGTCTCCTTGGCCGCGTCCACGGCCGCCAGCCAGGCCAGCGCGCCGTCCGGCGAGGTGAAGACGATCGCCTTCGCCCGGGGCAGCTTTGGCAGGGCGTTGGCGAGACGTGCACGGGTGGAAAAATAGGCGCCCGGAATATGACCGCGGCGGTATTGCCGGCTGTAGTCGAGATCGACGACGACCGTCTCGCCCGACGTCAGCCTGTCGCGCAGCGCCGCCGCATCGATATAGGAAACCGAGGCTGCGTCGAAGCCGAGCGCATTCGGCACATGCGGCCCCGTTTCCGGCTCCCCGGTCGCTTTGTCCATCGTCAGCACGGCAACGTCGGCCCAGCCCATCTGCTTCAGCCATGACGCGGTCATGGTGGCGCGCACGCCGGTATCGTCCACCAGCACGACCCGCGCTCCCCAGACAGCCATGTGGTTGTCCGTCTCCTGGACGAGCTGGCCGCCGGGGGCCGAGCGCACGCCCGGCAGATGGCCGGCTTCGTATTCCTCCGGCGTGCGGACGTCGAGGACATAGAGCGTGCGCTTGCCCGCCTCGGCGCGCCAGGCGTCGAGTGTCTTCTGGTCGATCCGGGGAATGTCGCACAGCTTCGCCACGTTCGCCGCGCCCTTCAGCGCTGCGTCGAAGCCTTTGTCGGAGACGTCCGGCGGCCGCCGCGTCGCGCCGTTGACGACGCCGAAGCCGGCGAGGTGCCATGCCATCGTGCCGTCTTTGAGCGAGACGATCTTGTTGGGGAAGCCCGCGTTGATCAGCGATTGCGCGCCGATGATGCTGCGCGTCCGGCCGCCGCAATTGACGATGACCATGGTGTCCTTAGACGGCGTCAGGTCGGTGAAGCGGTAGACCAGCTCCGCGCCCGGCACGCTGATCGCGCCAGGAATGCTGTTGTTGTTGTATTCCTCGTAGGAGCGGCTGTCGTAGATCGCGATGTCAGCCTTGCTGTCGATCAGCGACTTGAGCTGCTGGGCGGTGATATAGGGCGTGCCGGCGTCGTGCTCGACCACTTCCGCGAAGGCTTTGCTCGGCACATGCACGCCGCTGTAAATGCGGTACCCGGCCTTCTCCCAGGCGGCGATGCCGCCGTCGAGAAGGGAGACGTCGGTATAGCCCAGCGCTGCCATGCGCTCGGCCGCCGGGCCTGCTAGCCCGTCGCCGTCGTCGCACCACACGACGCGGCTGTCGCGGCGCGGCACCAGGTCGTCGACCATGAGCTCCATCCGGCTGAGCGGCACGCAGGACGCCATGAGCAGGTGTCGCTTGCCGAAGGTCATTTCCTCGCGCGCATCAAGGACAGCGATTTCGCCGCCGTCCTTGAGCCGTGCCTTCATATCCTCTGCGCGAATACGCTGCACGCCGCTGCTCACGGTACCGCCCTCCCTAGACTTTTTTGCGGGACCGGGCGGTGTGCCCGGTCCCGGCGTCGCTGTATTAGACGGGCTCGATCCGCGTGCGGGTCAAGTGGTCGGTATTGACACCCTCGATACGGATCAGGCGGGTCGGCCCGTCGCGCATCGGCGCGTGAATCGCTCCGACCGGATAGAGATGGGCGTCGCCTGGCGTCAGCTTGTATGACTTCGACAGTTTGACCTTGGCGGGCCGGTCGTCCGACGCCGGCGTGACCACGCTCCAGTCTGTCATCACGGTCTCGCCGATCGCCTGGCCGTAGATCGCCCAAGTCGAGCCATGATCATGCGGATAGCCCTTTTTCGCGCCTTTGTAGACATGCGCGCAGATGCAGAACCCGAGGTCCGGGTCTTCATAGATGATGTTGCGCTCTTTATCGACATTGTCGCCGAGATGGGCCGCGACGAACGCCTTGTCCTTGAGCGCCTTCTTGACGCATTGCAGGACCTTTTCGCGGCCCGCCGGACCGGGATCCGCCTTCAGCGCGGCATGGCAGTCGGCGGCAAACGCATCCAACGTGTAGGACATGGGAAAGGGCTCCTTCTCAGCTGTCCGATGAAAATCCTCTGACACGAGGGTCGTGTCTACTCGTTAATTATAATATTTGGGAACCGTAGGCGGCAAATTGATGTACGTCACTCAAAACGCTTAAATTCGGCCGATTTATCGGTAATGTCGCGGAGCGCGGTGTGCCAAGCGGCTATCGCGCCGCCCTTCATCAATCGGCTGGCGCTTGCCTCTTGATGATCGAAGGGGCAGGAAAGGGGCGTGTCTACGGCTTGCGGCAGACCGCGAACACGGAGAGTCCGAACATCCGATTGAAGCGCATAAATGGCCGCTCCAAGGCGCAGGCCGCGGCAAGCGCGGAATTGACGAGCCGTGGCTCACGCCGCAATTGGCTTTTCGGGGCCGCGCCCGCCGGCTGCTGGACGCGCTCCCATAATCGCACCGCCGCCGCGAGGGGGAAAACGACGGCGAAATAATAGTGACAGGTCTCGAGCGTAAGGCCGCATCGTTCGACCGCGGTAGCCAGTTGCTTGATGGTGTAGCGCCGTCGGTGCTCCAGAAAAACGTCGTGCGAGGACCAGAGAAATTGGAAGGCCGGCACGGTGACGATGAACCGGGTATCGGGCGCAACGGCTTCGATATAGGGCCGGAGCAATGCCGCTTCGTCGTCGACATGCTCTAACACGTCCATCAACAGGACGACGTCCGCGTCACAATTCCCGATCCCGCGCCGGAATGCGATGGGTTTGCCGCCACACAGCGATTCGCGCTCCGTTTCATACGCGGTATCGACGCAAACGGCGCGCGTTGCCGTGGTGTGCAAAAGCAGAAAGCGTGAAAAAAAACCGGAACCCGCGCCGACGTCCAAGATTTCGTTGATCGGCTGGTTACTTAAGGTACGAAGCACGGCGGCAGCCTTGGCCCGGTAATACCAGTGGCTGTCAATCTGATCACCGAGGATCTGCGACTCTTTGACGTCCATGCGAACGGACCCGCTTAGTCAATGCTCTCGATGAGATATATCGGGCGGCCTTTTATCTCCTGGAAAATGCGACCGATGTATTCGCCGAGGAGACCGATCGAAAGAAGCTGGACGCCGCCGAAAAACATCACCGCGACAATCAGCGAGGCGTAGCCCGGCACATCCCTGCCGGTAAAGAGTACCAGCCCGACGATGAAAGAGGCATAGAGGAGCGAAACAGCGCAAATGAATGCGCCGACATAGAGCCACAGCCTCAATGGTATCGTCGAGAAACTCGTTATCCCGTCGAGGGCGAAGTTCCAAAGCTTCCAAAAGCTCCACGAGCTGCGGCCCGATGAGCGGCTTGGTCGCTCGAAGGGAACGCCCACCGAGCGAAATCCTGGCCAGTCCATGAGCGCTTTCATGAATCGTGTACGCTCGCGCAGTCCGTTGATCTGGTCGACGACACGGCGGTCCATCAAGCGGAAATCACCCGCGTTCTCCGGAATGGCGCGATCCGACAAGAAATTGAACAGCTTGTAGAACCATGTGGCTGTTAGGCGCTTGAGCACGCCGTCCGACTGGCGCTCTCTTCGGACGCCGTATACCACGTCATACCCTTCGCGCCACCGCGCGAGGAATTCGAGAATCAGCGCCGGCGGGTCCTGCAGATCGACATCAAGCGGCACGACCACGTCGCCCGACGCGTGGTCGAGCCCGGCCGTCAGCGCCGCGTCCTTACCGAAATTTCGCGACAATGACAGCACCCGGATTTCCGGATGCTGCTTTTTGGCGGCGCGCAGAATTTCGAGCGTGTCGTCGTCGCTGCCGTCGTTCACGAAGACAAATTCGTAGGGGCAGCGCGTCTGGGAGAGCACGTTCAGCGTGACATCCAGGAAAGCGCCGATCGCTTCCAATTCGTTCCGGACCGGAATGATGAGACTTATGAATGGCTCTTGTTTTCGGCCGCTTGCCGATGCTTGGTTCATCGATTGCCCCGCTCTTGCGATCACTACCCAGGACAGGACATGCCCATTCCGGCGTTGGATCAGCGCATGTGAGGTTACGCTGATCCACGTGCCATTTGCGCGTCAACTGCTAAAATTTCCTTAAAATTAAAGATTTTGCCGGCCTGAATAAATGCGTGCGGGCCCGGCGACATCGTCCTCGTCCAGCCGGGCGGCGAGTATGACTTCCCGAAAGTTGCCCTGCCGATGCTGATCGACCGACCGACCCTGGTCAGCTACAAGTTCGTCCCGACCAACCCGCGCGACCCTTATCGCTGGTACGACCTGATCCAATATCGCGCCGGCGTCTTTGATGAAGATTGCAAGGGCATCGGCGGATTCCCGTCCGGTATCTGCTGATGATGCAGAGCCCGGACATGAAAATTCCTTGCGGCAACGTGGTCTGGCGCTCCAAGTATTTTGTGCTCGTTGAGCCCTGACGGTTCGAGCCGCTAGATTGCGGCGATCGGCTCTCCCTCGTGCGCCGTCGAGGCGCGTCCGTCGACGCCGACCGGCACATCGCCGACAAGCGTGGTGCGGTAGAATTCGCGCTCGAAATCCGAATCGAAGATGTCGCGCGGCGCGAGGTGGCTGGTCGACCGGTTGTCCCAGAATGCGACGCTGCCCGGCTCCCACTTGAAGCGCACGGTGAATTCCGGCCGCACGACGTGCTCCCACAGGAGTTCCAGCACGCCCTGGCTCTCGCGCGGCGTCAGCCCGACGATCGACTTGAGGAAGGACGGGCTGACATAGAGCGCGCGCTCGCCGGTTTCCGGATGGACGCGGACGATCGGATGCTCGCTGACGAGCGTGCGCTTGCGCATCAGCGCTTCGTATTCCTTCGTCGAATCCACACCCGGCGGCGCCGCGAAACGGTGCAGCCCGCGCAGCCCGTCGCAAAAGGCGCGCATCGCCGGCGACATCGCGTTATAGGCGGCGACAAGGTTGGTGAACTGGGTGTCGCCGCCAAAGGGCGGCACGACGTCGCCGCGCAGGATCGAAGCCATTGGCGGGTTGATCGCCGCGGTGATGTCGGTATGCCAGCCGGACCAGGGCCGGAACAGCACCTGTCCCTGGAAGCGGTTCGCTTTACGGTTCTTCGAGACGGCATAGATCTGCGGATACTCGCCGATGTTGCCGTAGACGACGTGGCCCGGGGTCGTCTCGCCGAACTGGCGGGAAAAATCGATCTGCTGCTGATGGGTCATCGGCTGGTCGCGGAAAAACACCACCTTCCACTTCAGCAAGGCGGCGCGGATGTCGCGTACTTGCTCGGGCGCCAGCGGCCGCCTCAGGTCGACTCCGCCGATCTCGGCGCCGATATGGATGGAGAGAGGGGACACCTCGACGGACGACGGTGCGGTTTCGATCGTTTCCTGCAGCGCTTCCAACGGCATCAGTTGCCCTCCTTTGCCGGCTGTTGGCGGGATCCCGGCGGGCCGGGAATCCTCCCGGGATCGGATCGGCCATAATCTCATAGATTGCCGTCGAGTGAAAATCGGCGCGCGGCGGCGGGCGGCGCCGTCGAACCGCCGATAGGCCCGGCCACGCATTGCCGTCCGGCAAAATCATCGGCCGTGATTGTCGATCAGTGGAATACCCGTCCCGCGTCGATGACAGTCGTCTGGCCGGTCATGGTGTCCGTCCGGCACATCGTTACCACCATGTCAGCGCAGTCATCCTTGTCCGCCGGCTTCTTCAACACGGACCCTGACATCGATCGCTCGACATGTTCGGCCCGCAAGTTGGCGGTCGCGCGCGTGCCTTCCAAAAAGCCGGGAGCCACGCAGTTCACCAGGGTCTCCGGCGCCAAGGCCACGGCCATGCAACGCGTCAGATGGATCAAGCCGGCCTTCGCCACCGCGTAGGCGATGGAGGACCCGGTTGGCGTCAGGCCTGCAACGGAGGAAATGTTGACGATGCGGCCCTGGCCTTGCGCCTTCATGATCGGCGCGACCGCCTTTGTCATCCGCATCGGGCCGGTCAGGTTGACGGCGATAATCTTGTCCCACTCCTGCTGCGTCAGAGCGTCGAGGTCGCTGTACGGGATTGATTTGTTATAGGCGGCATCGTTGATGAGGATATCGAGGCGGCCGAACCGCTTCATGACCGCTTCCACCAGCGCGTCCACCGCCGAAGCATCGGTGATGTCGCAGGCGAAGGCGGCGGCATTGACCTGATAACGGGACGTGAGGTCGCGGGCGACGTCCTCCGCTTGGTCGCGGCTGCGCGCATACATCACGGCGATATGTACGCCCTCCCGCGCGAGCGCATGGCAAATGCGCTGCCCGAGGCCGCCATTGCCGCCCGTCACCAAGCCAACCGTGCCCTTGAGGTCCATGGATAGTCTCCTCCGTACGGGAGCGTCGTCGTGCCGCGGCGCTTCACCCGAGTCGGTCCGGAGTGTGCTACCGAACGGGCGGTCCAAACAAGGGCGCAGTCAGCCCTGACTTAAGTAATGCCGACCGGAAAATTATAGCGCGTTCGTCAAGCGCGCCTGTATCCGCCTTTGGCTACGCGTTTATGAGCCCACGCGTTAAGATCGCCCGATCGGACGGGAGCGGGCCGAGGTGACATTGAGAGCAAGCACGCAAGAACCCCTGCAGGGCCGGCTGGCCTCGCTCGACATGTTCCGCGGCCTGGCGATCGCCGGCATGGTGCTGGTGAACAATCCCGGCAGCTGGGAACATGTCTACGCGCCGTTGCTGCACGCGGAGTGGCATGGCTTTACGCCGACGGATCTCGTCTTTCCGGCGTTTCTCTTCATCGTCGGCGTGGCGATCCCGTTTTCGCTCGCGCATTACGAAGCGGGCGATGGCGGCTGGGATTCCCGGCTCTACCGGCGCATCCTGCGCCGGACCGTCCTGCTCTTTGCCCTCGGCCTGGCGCTCAACGCCGCGACGCCGGTCCTGCAGTGGCTGATGCACGGCAAGGCGATCGATTGGACGATGCTGCGGATCATGGGGGTGCTGCAGCGCATCAGCCTGGCTTACCTCCTGGCGATCGTCCTCATCCTGGCGCTCGACCCGCGCGGCCGGATCGTCGCCATCCCGGTCATCCTGCTCGGCTATTGGGCGGCGCTCGCCTGGATCCCCGTGCCGGGATTCGGGCCCGGCGACCTTCGCCCCGACAGCTCGCTGGTGACTTATATCGACCGCCTGATCCTGACGCGCCCGCATATGTACCGGGACGGCTTCGATCCGGAAGGCCTGCTCAGCACGATCCCCGCGGCCGTGACCGTCTTGATCGGCAGCCTTGCCGGCCGGTGGGTGAAGCAGGCGCCGGCGAGCGGCCGGGTGACCGCCGGGCTGTCGCTCGCCGGCCTTGCATCCGTGGCGCTCGGCTGGCTCTGGGGACTGCTCTTCCCGATCAACAAGTCGCTTTGGACCAGCTCCTACGTCGTCTATTCGGCCGGCTGGTCCTTGCTGATTCTCGCCGCCTGTTACGAGATCGTGGAGGTACGGCGCTGGCGCCACATCGGCTGGCCGCTGCAGGTCATGGGCGTCAACGCGATCGCCTTGTTCGTCGCGTCCGGCATCGCCGCGCGCATCCTTCTGGTCAGCCGGGCCGCCGACGGGCGCAGCCTCTACCAGTGGATCTACGACAGCCTCTTCGTGCCCTGGGCCGGGCCGCTGAACGGCTCGCTCGCCTTCGCGCTCGCGACCGTCGTGTTCTGGTGGCTGGTGCTGCTGTGGCTGTACCGGCGCGGCTGGCTTTTACGGCTTTAGGGCGTCGGGCCGGACGGGCTTTGCCAAGGAGGCCGCTTGGCATACGATATTCTGACTGTGAATGCGCTAAGGAAGAAAAACCTGCGATTTCAGGCCCGCGCGGCGTGGAGCGGCGCGGCTGGATAGGGAGGAACCATGGCATTGCGGCTTTCGACGGCACCGGTTGATATAAATCCCGCCGACGACTATCTGGCGCGTGTCCGGCGCCTGGCACCGGTCATTGCCGGTGTATCCGACCGGATCGAACAGGATCGGCGGCTGACGCCGGAACTGGTCGATGCCCTGCACGCGGAAGGGATGTACCGCCTCCTCCTGCCACGGCGGTATGGCGGCGGCCAGGTCGATCCCGCCACCTTCCACATGGCGATGTCCGAGGTCGCACGACACGATGCCAGTACGGCTTGGTGCCTCGGCCAGGGTAACGGCTGCGCCATGGCCGCGGCCTACGTCAAGCCGGAGATCGCGAATGAGGTCTGGGGCAACGACCCGCGCGGGGTGCTTGCCTGGGGACCGCCCGGCAGGGCGACGGCGACGGAGGAGGGCGATTCCTTCCGGGTTACCGGAAGCTGGTCCTTCGCCAGCGGCATGCGGCACGCCACCTGGCTCGGCGGCCACTCGACGGTGATCGGGCCGGACGGCAATCCGCGCCGGAACCCGGATGGCAGCCCCGTCGTGCGCACCATGCTGATCAAGTCGTCGCAGGCGGAGATTACCGATATCTGGCACGTCATGGGCCTGCGGGGCACGGCAAGCGACGCCTTCGCGGTCAAGGATCTCGTCGTCCCGCGCGACTACACGCTGTCGCGCGACGATCCGGAGGAGTATTACGTCGACGAGCCGCTCTATCTGTTTCCGCAAACGGCGCTCTACTCCATTGGCTTCTCGGGCGTGGCGATCGGCATCGCGCGTTCGCTGCTCGAATCCTTCAAGGAGCTCGCGAGCGACAAGACGCCGCGGCGCATGAAGAGCACGCTGCGTGAGAACGGCATGGTGCAGATGGAAGTGGGCATGGCCGAGGCGCGGCTCAACGCCGCCCGTGCCAACATCCTGGCCGAGGTGACGGACATCTGGAACGCGGTGCTGGCGACGAACGAGCTGACGATACCGCAACGTATGCGTATCCGCCTGGCGACGACCTTCGGGATTCAGGAAGCCAAGCAGGTCGGCGATGCGGTCTATCACCTCGCCGGCGCCACCGCGATCTTCAACAGCAACGTCTTCGAGCGCCGGTTCCGCGACCTCAACACGGTGACGCAGCAGACCCAGGGACGGAAGACCAACATCCAGGCGGTCGGCTCCTTCCTGCTCGGCAACGAGCCGGACATGGGGGTGATCCAGGCCTGACGGTTTGCAGCAGCGGTCGCCGGATGCGAAAATGCGCCGTCAACTGCTTTCCGGAGATGATGCGATGACTGCTGCGGATCTGCCCCGCTTCGACGACCTGCCCGCCGCCTGGCTCGGGCCAGACATGGCGGCGCACCCGGAACGTTGGATATGGCAGATGACGGCTGACGAGGTCGCCGACCTCGATGAGGCGGTCCTGCGGCTCGATGCCAGCGGCCGCGACATCGTCACGTTGACGGCGGAGGATGCGCCGCTTCCGCGGATCGCCGGCCGCCTGGCCGCGCTCAAGCAGGACCTGCTGTTCGGCATCGGCTTCGGCCTGATCCGCGGCGTGCCGGTCGAGCGCTACAGCCTGCGCCAGGCGGCGATCGCTTTCTGGTGCCTGGGCGCGCATCTCGGCGAGGCGGTGTCGCAAAATGCGAAGGGGCATGTGCTGGGCCATGTGCGCGACCTCGGCTTCGACTATACGAAGCCCTCGGCGCGCGGCTATCAGACGGCGGAGCGGCTGCCCTATCACTGCGACATGGGCGATGTCGTCGGGCTGCTGTCGCTCCGGACGTCGCAGTCGGGCGGGCTGTCGAGCATCGTGTCCTCGGTCGCGGTTTACAACGCCATGGCCGAGCGGCGGCCGGACCTGGCGCGGGTGCTGATGCAGCCGACCTACCGGGACCGGCGCGACGAGGTCCCTGAAGACCGCAAGCCCTGGTACCCCATGCCGGTGTTCAACCCGCATGAGGGCCATCTCTTCAGCCATTTCGTGCGCAGCACCATCCGCAAGGCGCAGCGCTTCCCCGAGGTGCCGCGCATCACGCCCGAGCAGGCGGAGGCCTTCGACTATCTCGACACGCTGGCCAACGATCCGGCCTTCCACCTCGACATGGAATTTCTGCCGGGCGACGTGCAGTTCCTGTGCAATCACACGATCCTGCACAGCCGGACGAAATACGTCGACTGGGAGGAGCCGGCGAAAAAGCGCCATCTGTTGCGGCTCTGGCTCGGCTGTCCCGGTGGGCCGGCCGTGCCGGCGCCCTATATCGAGTTCCAGGGATTGACCGCCAGCGGCCGGCCGCGTGGTATTCTTTGCCCCGGCGTCCGGCTCAACGCGCCGCTGGAGGCCGAGGACGGCGGCGCCGGCGATACCGCCAAGCGTCTGCCTGGCGCTGCGGCGTGACTGGAGCCGTCGCGCCGGCGGCGTTGTTAAGGCGCTCTTAAATGCCGGTGACCTAAGGTCGATTGCATTGCCGGAGTGGCTTGATCATGGATCTGCGTACGGACACCGAACTTGGGCACGCGACGTGGGACGCGGTAAGGCGGCATCTCGAGGCGAAGCGGCGCCCGGTCGAGGACGAAATTCGCCGCTACCCGGCGCCGATCGCCGGCTGCGACGCGCATTTCAACTATTTGCTGGAACAGCGGTCGGCTCTGTCGCGCGAGCTGGTCCGCCTCGACGCCGCCGCGAAGGCGGCTGGCGGGGGACCGGCGGGCGAAAAGGACGTCGAGGCGTTCCTGCGCGCCTCGACCTGCATCGATGCGGAAACGGCGGAAAGACTTCTTGCCGGGGCACGATTGCCGGTTTGAAAGCTCTAGGCCCGCAGTCGCATCAATCCGTTGATCGTACCGATAGTCTTCGCCAATTCGATCAGTGATTCGTCGATGAAGGCGGGGTCGTCCGCGCGGTCAGGCGCCAGGGCGAAGCCCAGCCCGGCGATCACGTCACCCTTCTTATTGCGGACCGCCATGGCCATCGCGCACAAGCCTTCGTCGAACTCCCTTTTCACCAGGGACCAGCCCTTTTCGCCGTCGGCGCGGATGATGCGGCGGAGCTCCGCCGGATCGACGACCGTGTAGCGCGTGAAGCGCTCGAAATGGGCGGTGGCGAGATAGGCGTCCAGCGCTTCGTCGCTCAGCGCTGCGAGCTGTATGCGGCCCATTGACAGGATATGCGCGGGAAAGCGGCAGCCGACGGGAAACGACCGGCTGGTGACGCGGCGCACCGTGGTTCGCGCCGCGTAGACAACGTCGTGGCCCTCGAGAATCGAGATCGCGCAGGACGAGTCCGTTCTGGCCGCAAGCTCGTGCATCGAGTCGACGACCAGATCGCCGAACTCCATCGACGATACATAGGCATAGCCGAGGTCCAGTATCTTCGGCTTGAGGGAAAAATACCGTCCGTCGTATTGCGCATAGTTGAGCTGAACCAGGGTGTGCAGGAGGCGCCTGGCCGACGCCCGCGATATTCCGGCAGAGGATGCGACTTCGCTCAGCGTTTGTCTTTCCTGGTCCCGGCTGAAGGTGCGAATGACGAGCAGACCCCGCGCGAAGGAGTCCACGTAGGTTTCATTGTCCGGGCACCGGCCCGTCTCGGAATCAGGAATCGGGGAAGAAATCTCGTGCGGGACGCGCAAAGGTATAACTGGACCCCTTTAGTGAACGTTGACGCGCGTAGGGGGTGGGGTTACGCTCGTTCGTACTCCGAATATTTGTTCGCACTGCGAACAATGTCAATGGCAATCCGGGTGCTTCAATTATGGGGGTTACTCCGGATCGTTTCGCCCGCGCGATGGGTTATGGTCCCTTCCTGTTGCGTGGGCGATTTTCTGTGTGGGCGGTGATTGTCCGGCGCGGGACTCAGCGTGTGATCAGTCCGGGCGTCCGCGCGAACCACAGGCCCAGCACCATCATAGCCGAACCGCAAAACAGGAAAACCGGCAAATAGCCCGCGCGGTCCACGACCATCCCGAGCAGGGCGATGCCGGATGCCTGACCCATGAAAAGCCAGAAGGCGAAAAGCGATACCGCCGAGCCGCGCGCATCCGGCGCCATTTGCGTGGCGTTCGCCTGCAGGGTGTTGTGCACCAGGAAGAAGCCGAAACCAATCAGGACATTGGCGACGGCCGATAAGCGCCAGTCGCCGATGACGGTCAGCAGCACGAATCCGAACAGGACGCAGGCGCCGCCGGACCGCACCATGCCGGGTTCGCCGAGGCGGCGGATGACGGGCCGCGAAATCACGATATAGAGCAAACCGCCACCGCCGAAACCGGCCAGCATCATGCCGATCGTGCCGTAGTCGAGCGCGAACCGGGTGCGCAGAAACGCGCCGAGATAGGCGATGCCGCCATAGAGCAGGAAGCCTTCGAAGAACACCGCGATGAGCACGCGCCGCGGATGGCGTTCCTGCATGATCGCCAGATACTGGGCCAGAATATGGCCAGGCCGGACGGGTTTCGCCGATCGTCGGCGGACGACCCGGTGCGAGCTCAGTTCGAGCACCAGCAGTGCCGTCACCAGCGCATAGGCGCTTCCGAGCACGAGGAAGACCGCGCGCCATCCGGCGAGCTCCATGATCACGCCGCCGGCGACCTGGCCGAACAACAGCCCCAGGATCGTCCCCGTCATGTAGCGCGCAAGCACCGGCTGGCGCTGCTCGTAGCTGGTAATGTCGCCGATATAGGCGAGCGAGAGCGGGATGGTCGCCGCCGTCGCGGAGCCGGCAAGGAATCGCAGCCCGGCGAGCGTGACCAGCGATCCGGCCATCGCGGTGGCGGTGACGGCGGCCGTCGCGGCGGCGATCGCAAAGGTGATCACATGGAATTTCCCGAAGCGGTCACCAAGCGGTCCATAGGCGACCTGGAATATGCCGTAGGCCAGGGCGAAGGCCGTGCCGATCACCGAGGCGTTGCCCGCCGTCGTGGCGAAATCGGCCGCGATTTCCGGCAGCAGGGGATCCGAGACGCGCATGGTCGCCATCGAGCAGAAGCCGGCCATGCTGAGCAGCACGACCGGACGCATGCTTGCCGGTCCGGCGCTTTCGCCGGTGACGCTCATGCCTCGACCTTTCCTGGCAGCCGCGCGGTCCGGCGGCGGGCTCGACGGCATCCCCGGGGCGGAGATGCGGCCGCGAGGGTAACGGGAAAGCAAAGGGCCGGCTATGGCAAATTGCCGCCGGCAGAGGATAGCCGCTGATACAAATGAAACAATTTCCGTGCGCCGCGGACATCGGCCGGAAACGGAAGGCCGGTAGGGTGCGCGCCAGTTGAACGGGCGCGACCGGCTTGCCGGGAGCCTGCAACAGCCTGCAGCGCAAGAAGGAGTGGCGCATCATGCTTACAGCACTTTCCGACGTCGGACGCCGCTTCGTGCACCGGTACCGCACGGAGCGGGCCTATCATCAGCTCCACGCGATGGATGTCCGCATGCTGCGGGACCTAGGGCTGGACCGTCCGCGGATCGCCGTGATGGCCGACGTCTCCGGCCCGTATCGCCCGCGGACTGCCTGAGCCTTCCGACCTCCACACTTCCCCTGACGATCTCCCCCAAGATCGTTCGCGAGCCCCGGTCTCCCAAGGCCGGGGCTCTTCCCTTGCCGCCGCTCCGGTGCATTGTTTCCGGGACGCAGGGTGTCGCTTATCATGACCCGCGTGTTTGGACAGGTGCGGGGAGGGCCCGACGATGGCGATGCTCACGGATGCGATTCTTGCGGTCTGGAACGACGTGGAGCCCGCGCTCGAAGCCGAGTTCAACGAGTGGTACATCCGTGATCATCTGCCTGACCGGCTGGCCATTCCGGGATTCCGGCGCGGCAGGCGGTGGCTGTCCGCCGGCGGAAGCCCGCGCTATTTCACCTTCTACGAAATCGACGACGTGGGCGTGATGCATTCGCCCGCCTATCTCGACCGGCACGGCAATCCGACCGACTGGACGCGCAAGATCATGCCCGCCTTTGTCGGCATGAACCGCTCGATCTGCCGTGTGACCACGCGGCAGGGCACGGGCGATGGCGGCGTCGCCGCGGTGGTCCGCCTCGCGCCGTCGGCGGGCGCCGAGACGCGGTTGAGGGCGTGGCTCACGGACGAAGCGCTGCCCGCGATCATGCGCTTGCCCGGCATCGTCGGCGCCTGTTTGTGGGAGCTCGATGCGGCGGCCAGCGGCATGCCGGACACCGCCGAGACGCGGCTTCGCGCGACGGCCGACGCGGTGATCGACTGGGCGCTTATCATCGAAGCGGCGCGCGTGGAAGAGGCGAGCTCCGGCGCGGACATCGTCAAAGCCGCGACGTCCGTGGGTGCGGCGAAGGTCGCGCCGCCGGAAAGCTACCGTCTGCTGTGCAGTCTCAGCGCTTAGACGCGATCGAAGCATCGTATCGAAAGGCGGCCGCCTTACCGGAACCTGACGGCGCGGCCGATCGTCGGCCCTTTTGGCCATGACGGGGATGCAGTAAAACAGCCTTCGGGATCGCGTGCCGGTCGCCGTCGCTGACAATGAAAGATCGATTGCCGCCATGCGCGTTTTGCTGCTCGAAGACGAGGCCGACCTTGCCGGCCTGACCAAGGGCGTTCTGGATCGCAATGGCTTCATCGTCGATATCTGCGGCTCCCTTGAAGAGGCGATGCTTGCCGTGCGGGTCGTGCGGTACGACGTGGCGGTCATCGACCTCGGCCTGCCGGACGGCGATGGCCTGACGCTGCTGCAATCGATGCGCGCCAGCGGGAACGGCATGCGCACGCTTATCTTGACGGCGCGGGACGGGATCGACGATCGCATCAAGGCGCTTAATGCGGGCGCCGACGACTATCTGATAAAACCGTTTCATTTCGATGAGCTCGTTGCCCGGCTGCGGGCGTTGTTGCGCCGCCCTGGCGAAGTGCTCGGCGACGTTCTGATGGTCGGCAATGTCGTGCTGGACACGATCGGGCGGGGCGTCCAAGTCGCGGATATGCCGTGCACCATGAGCCGCCGGGAGCTGGAGCTCCTCGAGCGTCTGATGCGAAGCGCCGGACGTGTCGTATCGAAAGAATGGCTCGTGGATTCCCTGTTCGAGCTCGACAAGTCGGTATCGCCCAATGCCGTCGAGGTTTCCGTGTACCGATTGCGCAAGGACTTGGCCGCGGCCGGCGCCTCGATCGCAATCTCGACCATTCGCGGCCTGGGCTATCTGCTCGTGGAGAACGCGGCGTGCTCGGAAAATACATAGGACGGTCGATCGAACGGCAACTGATTGTCCGGATCGCCATTATATTCCTGGTCGCCCTCGTGGCGGTCTTCAGCGGTTTCGTTTATCGCGTCTTCGCAGCCTTCGAGCAATTGAATGAAATCGCCCTCCAGACCCAGGCGAACGCGATTGCCCGCCAACTGACGATCGCCGATGACGGCTCGATCCAGGTCACGTTGCCGGATAACCGGCGGCGGGAGTATTCCGAAGGCTCGGCGACACATTTCTTCGCCATTCTGGCGTCCGACGGTCGAATCGTCCTGTCGTCGAACGAAGCCCGAAGCAAGGACATGCTCGACGATCTGCAGACGCCGCTCAAGCAAGGCCGGTTTCTGTTCGACGCCGGCGCCGGCAAGCCGGTTGACTATGTCGGCTATGTCGAGCCGGCCGGGCGGTTCTGGATTGCCGTCGCCCAGCGCCGGGATGTCGACGACGAAGGCATCGTGTCCTCTGTTTTCGAGGAATACATCGAGGTCATGGGCTGGTGGGTCGTCGCGGTGCTGCTGGGCGCGGCCGGTATGTGCGTCTGGACGGTTCGTTCGATGTTCAGGCCGATCGCCCAGGATGCCGCCGTCGTGCGGGCGATCGACATCAACTCGCCGCCGGTTGATTTGCAGGCGAGCCGTTTTCCGACCGAGATCGCACCCTTCGTCGACGCCGTGAATGCCGCCTTTGCCCGCCTCCGCAACGCCTATTGGCTGCAGCAAGGTTTCATTTCGGACGCGGCGCACCAGCTGCGGACGTCGCTCGCCGTGCTGACGGCGCGCCTCGAGGCATCGCCCGGAACGGTCGACAGCAAGGCCCTGGTTGGGGACGTTGCGCGGGTCAATCGCACCGTCGAACAATTGCTCAAGCTGACGCGGCTCGATGCGAGCAAGCCGGACGTTTCCGGGCAGGTCAACCTTGTCGAGCTCGCCCGGGATATCGTCGCCAGCATGGCGCCCTATATCGCAAAGCAGCGGCGGGAGATCGAGCTCGAGGCCTGTCCGGGGCCGGTTCTCATCAAAGGCGGGTACCACGCCCTCTTCGATGCGGTGCAGAACCTGGTCGAGAACGCCGCGCAGGCGTCGCCGGCCGGCGGCGTGATCCGAGTCGCCGTGAGTGCGCCCGGCGACATCAGCGTTTCGGACAAGGGCTGCGGGCTGACCAACTCGGAGAAGCAGCGCCTCTTCGAGCGGTTCTGGCGCAGCAGGAAGAACACGGCCCCTGGTTCGGGGCTGGGGCTGTCGATCGTTCGCAAGATCGTCGACGCCCATGGCGGACGCATTCTGGTGGAGGATCGAAAAGGCGGCGGTACCGTCTTTACCTTGCAATTCGCCGCGGAGGCCTGACGGCCGATGTTAACCATATTCCGGTCAAATGCCGCCCCGGCCCGGCGCATCGTCGTTATGCCGGCCGGGGGATTCTAGCCCGATCTGCGCACTCTAAACGGTGAGATTCGTACCATTGGTGTACTCCCATTTCACCGGTCGACAAGGGGGCGAATCAGGGTCACTTTGACCCAGTAATTCAACCCCGTTCCCGCGTCGCGACAGTTGTCTACGGGCTGCTGGTGGGAATGGACAAACGGCCTAAAAGCCCGGCTCTGCCGGGCTTTTTCTTTGCCTGCCCTACGGGCCGACGCTATTTGCCCTTTGCCGCCCGCCATGCCTCGTAGCCGCCGGCAAGCGAGGCGACATCGGCGTATCCCATGTCCATCAGCGTCTTCGCGGCGAGCGCGGAACGCCCCCCTGTGCCGCAATAAAGGATGATGCGCCGCTCCGGCCGCATTTCGCTGACATGGACCGGGCTGTCGGGGTCCGCCTGAAACTCGAGCAGGCCGCGCGGGACATGGACCGAGGCCGGGATCATGCCTTCGCGCTCGCGCTCCACCGTTTCCCGGACATCCACGAGGACCACGTCGGGGTCCTCCAGGTGATACGGCAGGTCCTGGATCGAGACCGTCTCGATCACCGCATTGGCTTCCGCCAGCATCGCCTTGAAGCCGCGTTTCAACATGATCATCCTCGCTGTCATCCGTTGACGGTGGCTCGCACGGGTCTGCGCGATCGTCATTTAAAGTTAATTCCAGCACGAATGGCAGCCTCCCATGTTGATGTACGTCAACGCTTCCACGGGCATGATCCGTGAGGCTTGCCGGGAGGCTATCGATAGGGAACCAGCGATGAACGAGGCGTCTGCGGGCGGCTATCCGGGAATCTCCTATACCCGGTTTCTCGATCCCGAAGGGAGCGGTTTGCGCGCCGCTGCCGGCCTTCGCCAAGCAGGCTGACGCGCTGCTCATGCTCTACCGCGACATGGTCCTGACCCGCGTGTTCGACGCCAAGGCGATCGCGCTGCAGCGGACGGGCAGGCTCGGCACCTACGCGTCATCGCTCGGGCAGGAAGCGGTCGGGGCCGGCATCGGCCGCGCCATGCGGCCGGAGGACGTCTTCCTGCCCTCGTTCCGCGAGCCCGCCGCGATGTTCATTCGCGGCGTCAAGATGTCCGAGCTCCTGCTCTATTGGGGCGGGGATGAGCGCGGCAGCGATTACGCCGGCCCGCGCGAGGATTTTCCGATCTGTGTCCCGGTCGGCACCCATGCGCCGCACGCGGCCGGTGTCGCGCTGGCGATGCGGCTGCGCGGCGAGAAGCGGGCGGCGGTCTGCGTGCTCGGGGATGGCGCGACCTCCAAGGGCGACGTCTACGAGGCGATGAACCTCGCCGGCGTGTGGCGGCTTCCGCTGGTCTTCGTCGTCAACAACAACCAATGGGCCATCTCGGTGCCGCGGGCCAGGCAGACGGCCGCCGCCACCCTGGCGCAAAAGGCGGTCGCCGCCGGCTTTGCGGGCGAACAGGTGGACGGCAACGACGTCATTGCCGTGCGTCATGCGGTCGGGCGCGCCCTGGAGAAGGCGCGGGCGCAGCGGGAGCCGGCGTTCATCGAGGCCGTCACCTATCGGCTGAGCGATCATACGACCGTCGACGATGCGAGCCGCTATCGCGATGACGCGGAGGTCAGCGCACGCTGGAAGGAAGAGCCGATTGCGCGCCTGCGCAATTATCTCGTCGCCGCCCATGGCTGGGGCAAGGCGCAGGAAGACAAGCTGCTGTCCGAATGCACCGCGGCGGTCGAGGCGGCGGTCGAGGAGTATCTCGCCACGCCGCCGCAGGACCCGGCCTCCATATTCGACTACCTCTATGCCGCGCTGCCGGATGCGCTGCGGCGCCAGCGCGACGCGCTTCTCGGACGGCTTGCCGCCGGCGACGCGCAGGAGGCATCGGATGGCTGAACTATCGATCGTCGACGCCGTGCGGCTCGCGCTGGCCCGGGCAATGGAAGAGGACGACGCGGTGCTCGTGCTGGGCGAGGATGTCGGCATCAACGGCGGCGTCTTCCGGGCGACGGACGGGCTGCAGCAGCGCTTCGGTGAGAAGCGTGTCCTCGACACGCCGCTGTCGGAAGCGCTGCTCGCGGGATTGGCTGTCGGGCTCGGCGCGCAAGGCTTCCGGCCGGTCGTCGAATTTCAGTTCATGGGCTTCATCTACCCGGCGCTGGACCAGGTCGTGAACCATGCGAGCCGGTTGCGCAACCGGACGCGCGGCCGATTGAGCTGCCCGATCGTGCTGCGCGCGCCCTTCGGCGGCGGCATCCACGCGCCGGAGCATCACTCGGAAAGCGCCGAGGCGATGTTCGCGCACATTCCCGGCCTCCGCGTCGTCATTCCGTCCTCGCCGGCGCGGGCCTATGGACTGCTGCTCGCCGCCATACGCGATCCCGATCCGGTCATCTTCCTCGAGCCCAAGCGGCGCTACCGCGGGCCGAAGGAGGAGGTCGCGGACGACGGCACGGCGGCGCCGCTCGATCGCTGCATCGTCCTGCGCGAGGGCGAGCATGTGACGCTCGTGACATGGGGCGCGCTGGTGGGCGAGGTGCTCGCGGTCGCCGATCGGCTCGCCGAAGAGGGCGTCTCGGCCGAGGTCATCGACGTCGCCACCCTGAAGCCGCTCGACATGCCGACGATCCTGGACTCGGTCAAGCGCACGGGACGCTGCGTCATCGTGCACGAGGCCACCTTCACCGGCGGCTTCGGCGGAGAGATTGCCGCCCGCCTGGCGGACGAGGGCCTGGTGCACCTGCTGGCGCCGGTGCGGCGCGTCACCGGGTTCGACGCGGTGGTTCCGCTCTATCGCCTGGAGGCGGATTTCTTCCCGGACGAAGAACGGATCTATGCCGAAACGCGAAAGGTGCTGGATTACGCATGACCACGTTCAAGCTGCCGGATCTGGGGGAAGGGTTGCAGGAGGCGGAGATCGTCGCCTGGCATGTCGGGGTGGGCGATCACGTCGTGGCGGACCAGCCGCTCGTCTCGGTCGAGACGGAGAAGGCGGTGGTCGAGGTCCCGTCGCCGCAGTCGGGGCGGATCGCCGAATTGCATGGCGCGCGTGGGCGACGTTCTCAAGATCGGCGCGCCGCTGGTCGAGTTCGAAGGCGGCGAGCGGGCGGACAGCGGCACCGTCGTCGGCACGATCCCGGCGGAGCGGAAAGCGCAAAAGGCGCCGCGCCAGAGCACCCCGCCCGCCGCCGGCGGCACGCCGGCCGTCAAAGCGGCTCCGGCCGTGCGGGCGCTTGCCGATCGGCTCGGCGTGCCTCTCGCCGATGTCGCCCCGACGGGGCCGGACGGCAGCATCACGCGGAGCGATGTGGAGCGCGCCGCGGCAGGACCGGCGGCCAAAGGCGCGATCGAGCCGCTGCGCGGGGTGCGCCGGGCCATGGCCAGGAACATGGAGCGCGCGCATGCCGAGGTCGTGCCGGCGACGGTGACCGAGATGGCGGATGTCGGCGACTGGGCCGCCGGCACCGACGTGACGATCCGCCTGGTGCGCGCGATCGCGGCCGCCTGCGCGGCCGAGCCCGCCCTCAACGCCTGGTATTTCGCCCATGAAGCGGGCCGCCGGCTGCACGCGCACGTCGATCTCGGCATTGCGGTCGATACGCCCGACGGCCTGATCGTGCCGACGCTGCGCGATGTCGCCAAGCGCGATTCAGCCGACCTACGGCGGGGCCTCGAGGCGTTGAAGCGCGATGTCATCGCGCGCAAGGTGCCGCTTGAGGAGCTACGCGGACAGACGATCACGCTTTCGAATTTCGGCATGTTCAGCGGCATCCACGCGGCGCTGGTCGTGATGCCGCCGCAGGTCGCCATTCTCGGCGCGGGCCGGCTCCGCGACCTGGTGGTTGCGCGCAACGGCGTGCCGGCGGTGCGCGCGGTGCTGCCGATCTCGCTGACCTTCGACCATCGCGCCGTGATGGGCGGCGAGGCCTCGCGCTTTCTCGCGGTGGTCAAGGCCGATCTGGAAAAGCCCGGCTAACGGGATGCCGTGGTGTTACTTGCTGAGGAAGGATAGGGGCGACATGGAAGACATCTTCCGTTTGACCGACGATCTGGGCCCCGCCAAGGTCATTCATATCTATGAGCCCAAGCTCGGGCTGCGGGCGATCCTGGTCGTCGACAACGTCGCCTGCGGGCCTTCCATCGGCGGCTGCCGCATGGCGCCCGATGTCAGCCTCGACGAATGCTTTCGTCTCGCCCGCGCGATGACGCGCAAAAACGCCGCCGCCGGCCTGCCGCATGGCGGCGGCAAGTCGGTGATCTTCGCCGATCCCAAGATGCCGGAGGCGCGCAAGGAAACGCTTATCCGCGCCTTCGGCCGCGCCATCGGGGACATCAAGGACTACATCGTCGGGCCCGACATGGGGACGAACGAAATCTCCATGGCGTGGATCAAGGACGAGATCGGCCGGTCGGTCGGCCTGCCGCGCGAAATGGGCGGCATACCGCTGGACGAGATCGGCGCGACGGGCTTCGGCCTCGCCGCCAGTATCGAGGTTGCGCAGGAATTCTGCGACCTGAAAATCGCGGGCGCGCGGGTTGCCGTGCAGGGATTCGGCGCGGTCGGCATGCATGCGGCGCGTTTCCTGGCGGCGAAGGGCGCGGTGCTGGTGGCGGCCTCGGATTCCAAAGGCGCCGTCGCCGACCCGAACGGCCTCGACGTTGCGGCGCTCATCGCCGCGAAAAAGGCGGGACGGGGCGTTGCCGACGTCGGCAAGGGAAAGGCGTTGGACCGGGACGCGATCATCGACGCCGCGTGCGACATCTGGATTCCGGCGGCGCGGCCGGATGTATTGCGCGCGGACAATGTTGGCCGGCTGCGCACGAAGCTCGTGGCGCAAGGCGCCAACATTCCGGCGAGTGCCGAGGCGGAGCAGGCGCTGCATCAGCGCGGCATCCTCGTCATTCCCGACTTCATCGCCAACGCCGGCGGCGTGATCTGCGCCGCGGTCGAATACCGCGGCGGGACGGAAACGGGCGCGCTGCAGGAGATCGACGAGCGTATTCGCCGCAACACGCGCGAGGTTCTGCGCCTGTCGGCAGAGCGGAAAGTGACGCCGCGCGCCGCCGCGGAGAGCCTTGCCGGGGAGCGCATCCGCCGTGCCATGTCCTTCCGGCGCTGGACCTCGCCGGGCCTGTCCGGCGGCGGCGCGTGATGAGCGGCGCGCAAAGCCAGCGCTGCCGCACCGTCATCCTCGGCGCGGCCGGGACGGGATTTTCATAATTTCAACGTGTTGTACCGCGACGACCCGGCCACCGAGGTGGTCGCCTTCACGGCGGCGCAGATACCCGACATCAGCGGCCGCCAGTATCCGCCCGCGCTTGCCGGCCCGCTCTACCCGTCGGGTATCCCGATCGTCGATGAAGCGGAGCTGGACGCGCTGTGCCGGCTCAAGATCGTGGACCGTGTTCTGTTTGCCTATAGCGACGTGACGCATGAGACGGTAATGCATCTGGCGTCGCGTGCGCTCGCCGCGGGCGCCGACTTCGTGCTGGCCGGACCCCGGCGGACCATGCTCGAGTCGCACCGCCCGGTCATCGCCGTCTCCGCCGTCCGCACCGGCTGCGGCAAGTCGCAGACGGCGCGCTGGCTCTCGCGGTGGCTGCGCGGCAAAGGGCTGCGGGTCGCGGCGATCCGCCATCCGATGCCCTATGGCGATCTCGCGAAGCAGGCGGTGCAGCGCTTCGAGACCTTGGCGGATATCGACCGCGCCGACTGCACGATCGAGGAGCGCGAGGAATACGAGCCGCATGTCCGCGCGGGCAACGTGATCTATGCCGGGGTCGACTACGCCGCCATCCTCGCGCGGGCGGAAGCGGAAGCCGACATCATCCTGTGGGATGGCGGCAACAACGACTTTCCGTTCATCCGGCCGGATCTGCATCTGGTCCTGGTCGATGCGCTGCGGCCCACGCAGCTGACCACGCATCATCCGGGCGAGACGGTGCTGCGCATGGCGGACGTCGTGATCGTCAACAAGGTCGATGCGGCGGCATCGGCCGACGTCCAGGCGATCATCGAGCGGGTCGGCGCGATCGTGCCGTCGGCGCAGGTCATCCGTGCGGCCTCGCCGGTGACGATCGAGGACATGGCGGCCGTGCGCGGCCGGCGCGTGCTGGTCGTCGAGGATGGGCCGACGATCACCCATGGCGGCATGCCCTACGGGGCGGGCTATGTCGCCGTATCGGCGCTGCCGGGCGTGTCGGTGGTCGATCCGCGCCCCTACGCGGCGCCGATGATCGCCGAGGCCTACCGCAAATATCCCCATATCGGGCCGGTCCTGCCGGCGCTCGGCTATGGCGACGCGGAGGTCGCGGCGCTGGCGGAAACGCTCGAAGCGGCCGCGGCCGACGTGATCGTCTCCGCGACGCCGATCGATCTTGCCGCGCTGGTCACGACGACGAAGCCGATCGTCCGGGCGCGCTATGAGTATGCCGACGCCGGGGAGCCGACGCTGGCGGCGGTGGTCGAGGCGTTCCTGGCGAAGCAGGCGGGCGGCGGCGCGAGGCGCGGCTGATGCTGGTCGTGATCGCGCTTGGCGGTAATGCCGTGGCTGCGGCGGGGCGAGCCGCTGGACGTCGAGACCCAGCGCCGCAATGTCCGGGTCGCCGCCGCGGCGATCGCCGGGATCGCGCCGACCACGCGGTCGTCGTCACCCACGGCAACGGGCCGCAGGTCGGGCTGCTCGCGCCGCCGGCTCTCGCCTACCAAGACGTGCCGGCCTATCCGCTCGATGTTCTGGGCGCCGAGAGCGAAGGCATGATCGGCTACATGGTCGAGCAGGAGATCCGCAATGCGCTGCCCGGGCGCGAGGTCGCGACGCTATTGACCATGGCGGAAGTGAAGGCGGACGATCCCGCCTTCGAGAACCCGACCAAGCCGATCGGGCCGCTGTATCCGACGTCCGAGGCGGCGCGTATCGGGAGCGCGCGCGGCTGGCGCTTGCGACCCGATGGGGACGGTGTCCGGCGCGTCGTGCCGTCGCCCGACCCCGTCCGTATCCTCGAGATCGACAGCATACGGGCGCTTGTGCGCCACGGCGCGGTGACGATCTGCGCGGGCGGCGGCGGGATCCCGGTTATCGACCGGGGCGACGGCGCGCTCGCCGGCGCGGAGGTCGTGATCGACAAGGATCTCAGCGCGGCTTTGCTGGCACGCGCGCTGTCGGCTGATCGGCTGCTGATGCTGACGGACGTCCCGGTGGTCTACGCCGGATGGGGCCGGCCGGACGCACGGCCGCTGCGTGTGACGTCGCCGGAAACGCTGCGCGCGATGGATTTCGAAAAGGGTACGATGGCGCCGAAGATCGAGGCGGCGTGCCGGTTCGTCGAGTCGGCCGACGGGGAGGCGGGTATCGGTGCGCTCGCCGACGCCGCGGCGATCCTGGCCGGCGCTGCGGGTACCGTCATCCGCCGCCGGTGAGGGCGGGCAGGGGCTATCGGATCAGGCGGCCGACGCGTCGGCGGACAGGCTGGCCGGCGCGTCGCTCGCGAACTCCGCCGCCACCTTCGTAAGGTAGTCGCCATAGCTGCTGGGCGCGTATTTGCACGCCAGCGCGCGAAGCTGGTCGAGATCGATAAAGCCCATGCGGTAGGCGATCTCCTCGATGCAGCCCACTTTCAAGCCCTGCCGCTGCTCGACGATCCGGACGAACTCGCCGGCCTGCACCAGGGCCTCATGGGTTCCGGCATCGAGCCAGGCATAGCCCCGCCCCAATTGGGCGATTTCGAGCTCGCCGCGCCCGAGATACCACTGGTTTACCGCGGTGATTTCCAGCTCGCCCCGTTCGGAGGGCGTGATCTGGCGCGCGACGTCGACGACACGGCTGTCGTAGTAATAGAGCCCGATCACCGCCTGGTTCGAGCGCGCTTGTTTCGGCTTCTCCTCGATGCGGAGCGGCCTGCCGGCCTTATCGAAGGTGGCGATGGCGAACCGCTCGGGATCCGCCACCGCGCAGCTGAAGCCGACCGCGCCGCGGGTTAACGCTGCGGTTTTTTCCTGCAGGACCCGCTGCAGGCCGCTGCCGTAAAGGATGTTGTCGCCCAGCACGAGCGCGCAGCTGTCCCCGGCGATGAAATCGCTGCCGATGAGAAAGGCCTGGGCGATGCCGCCGGGCTCCGGCTGCACGGCATAGTCGATCGAAACGCCGAAATCGTTGCCGTCGCCCAGCAGCGCGCGGTAGGCCGGCTGGTCCTGCGGGGTGGTGATGACGAGGATCTCCCGGATGCCCGTGAGCAGCAGCAGCGACAGCGAGTAATAGATCATCGGCTTGTCGAACACGGGCAGAAGCTGCTTGCTGACGGCAAGGGTCACCGGGTAGAGCCGCGTTCCGGTGCCGCCGGACAGAAGAATGCCTTTCATCGGCGGGCTCCGCGGATGCCGTCCGCCGGCAGGGCCAAGCCCGATAGGGCCTTCGCGCATCCAACGGCTTGGTCGACTGAAGTAGCCCGCATCGCTCGTCCGCCTGCAGCAGGATACGAATATTACGCCCAGTGATTGAGCATCCTCGATGGATAGCACAATAGATAAACAAATATTACTAACTTTTTACCAAGATCATCTGAAGACGAGGCCAAGTTCTCGATGCGCTGGCGGCGGCGATGCGGCCATTGCCCGGGTGCTTTCTTTGCCATGATCTTGTAATTTTCTCGGCCGGCGGGTGCGCGGTTTCCGTGGCGGCGGTTTGCCGGCGGTCGCTTATCCGGCATAATGCGCCCTGCATAGCGAGACCGGTTCCTGAAACGGGTGGCATGCCGCCCGCAGCAACCTCCCAGGAGGGCGCCAAGCCATGAAACTTTACACCAGCAGCCTTGCCCCCAATCCGCGGCGCGTCACGATCTTTCTGGCGGAAAAGGGCATTGAGGTGCCGACCGTCGAGATCGATCTGGCCAAGAGCGAGAATCTCGGTCCCGAATTCGTACGGCGCAATCCGCTCGGCCGCGTACCCGTGCTGGAGCTGGACGATGGCTCCTATCTGGCGGAGTCGATCGCCATCTGCCGTTACTTCGAGGCCACCAATCCGGAGCCGGCCTTGTTTGGATCGGGACCGCGGGCGCAGGCGGAAGTCGAAATGTGGAATCGCCGCATGGAATACGAGGTGCTCGGCAATGTGACCGGCTGTTTCCGGCACACGCATCCCTATTGGAAGGGCCGGATCGAGCAGGTCGGCGACTATGGCGAGCTTTGCCGCCGGACGCTCGAAGAGCGGATGAAATGGCTGGACGACGAGCTCGCCAACCGTCCGTTCATTGCCGGCGAGCGCTTCAGCGTGGCCGACATCACTGCGGTGACGGCGTTCGACCTCGGCCGGGTGGCGAAGATCCGCATCCCGGAATCGCTGGTGAACCTGTCCAAGTGGTATGCGGCGGTCTCGGCGCGCCCGAGCGTGGCCTCGACCAGCCCGGCGCGCAAGAGCGGCTGAGCCGGTCGGAATCGGATGCCGGGAAGGTGGGTCGGGCGCCTTAGTAGGCGCCCGAGCCGCGTATGACGGTCACGAAGGTCCGCATCAGGATGTAGATGTCGAGCCAAAGCGACCAGTTGCGGATGTAATAGCTGTCGAGCGACTTCTGGACGACGAGGTCGCCGTCGCTTCGCGCCGACACTTGCCACAGCCCTGTCAGGCCGGGCGCGACGGTGGCGCGGAAGTCGCCGAAGCTGCGGTCGAACTGCGCGAGATGATATTCCGGGAACGGGCGCGGACCGACGAGCGACATGTCGCCGCGCAAGACGTTGAAGATCTGCGGCAGCTCGTCGAGGCTCGTGCGCCGCAGGAAAGTGCCGACGCCGGGCAGGACCCGCGGGTCCTTCTTGAGCTTGAAGAAACGCTGCCACTCCTCGCGCGCTTCCGGATTGTTCGCGAGATAGCTTTCCAGCCGCGCCTCGGCATCGCGGTACATGGTCCGCAGCTTGAGCACCCGGATCGTGCGGCCATGGAGGCCGCGCCGCTCCTGGGTGAAGAAGATCGGCCAGCCGTCGACGACCAGGATCCAGAGCGCGGAAACCAGCAGCACCGGCAACGAAAGGAGCGCTGCGGGCATCGCGATCGCGTAGTCGAGCAGGCGCTTGACCACGATGTTATGGCGCAGCGACAGATTGTTCTTCACCTGCAGCCCGACCATGCCGTCGAGGTCGATCGGCGAGACCCAAAGGCTTTGAATGCCGAACAGGCGCGGGACGAGGATGATGTTCTCGAAGCGCAGCTTATCCAGGATCGAAGCGGCGCTTTGCCCGTCTTCCATCGGAATGGCGAGGATCGCGGTGCGGATGCGCGTATGATCGAGCGCGCTGGCATGCGCAAGCGGGCCGAGCACTTCGATGCCATGGATGGTCTGCCCCCATTTCGAGGAGTCGTCATCGAACACGGCGACCGGGATGTGACCGAGCTCGGGCCGGCGCTGCATCAGGCTGATGATGCTGGCCGCGGTATCGTTGGCGCCGAGAATGGCCGTCGGCTGGCCCCAAAGCTTCAGCCGGATGAGCGCCTTGCGGGTGGCCGCCTCGACGATGAATGGGATGATGAAGGCGTAGAACATCGAGGTGATAAGAATGCCGCGCGAAAGATGGTCGCTGCGCTCGAGGTAGTTCCACGCGATCAGCAGGCCGAACAGCACAAAGCTCGCCATGGTTCGCTGGCGCAGGCGGAGGATCGGGTTGATGCCGTAGCCCGGATACATGCCCATGAAATGCAGGGCGACCGGCAGCGCCAACACGCCGATGGAAATGCTCGCGAACTGCGCCGAGTTGATCGTGATCGGCCAGATCGGACCGAGCGCCAGACGGGTCAGATAGCCGAAGAAGACACACAACTCCACGGCGAATACGTCGGCAAGCAGGATGACGAGCCACGCCGGCCGCCATTCACGAATATCGCGGGCGAAATTGCGGGATTCGGTTGATCTTTTTGCTAAGACGAGGTCGAACGACACGACCCAACTCCCTCTTTATACTTTCCACGTCCCGCCTGGAGTACAGCCGTACTCCGCAAATGCGGATGAATAGCTATCCTCCTGGTTATCCGCTCCAATTTGGGCCCGATATGCGAGCCATCCCACCCAGCGGATCCCGTGAAGGCGAAGTCATTATTTTTCGCAAACCAAACCAAGGTCTTCGTCCGATTTCGCTTTTCTGTCTTCTTTTGGGGAGTATGTTTGAAATCAGGAAAGAACCGCAAATCTTAATAAGAGTTATAGTTCTAATGATTACGGGGTGAAATGGGGTGTATTGGTAATAATACTTTCGCGCTAAGTAATCGTTGCAAATTGGCAAGGCGAGCTTTGCGCGATTCCGCATTCGGCCCTTCCGGCGGCGGGGTATCGGGCTTGGCGGATAGTCCGGAAAGTTGAATATTTCTCCCGCGGGAGAGGCGGGCCTGGTCAGGCCGCCGAGAAATGGGCGCCGTGCGCCCTGTTCGGAAGATTCGACAGCTGCAGGCAATAGAACAATCCGGGCAGCTCCTGCCGTATCCGGTGCCGCTCATCGAGCTCGAGAAGGTGAATTTTGAAATAGGATCGAAGCAGCCGGAGCTCGCGGCTGAATTCCTCGTTCAGCTGGTCGGGGATGATTTCTTTCCGATTGAGGGCCGTACCGACCTTCGCGAGGAACATCAGGTTGAGAAAAATCGATTTGTAGTGAGAGGGATTGGTCGCGAGCAATTCCTTGAGGCTGCCATTGACGCGTATCGCGGAATCCCGGTTCTCCAGCGAGACGGGATTCTCCAGGTCGTCGTCGAGGATGTCGCGAAGGAATTCGTCCCGGATACGGCGGGAGTCGCGAAGCTGCGGGCTTTCGAAATCGCCTTCGAGCGTCGCGATGGTCTGCCCGGCCGCGGCAGGGCTTTCCTCCGCGCCGGCAATCGGGAAGCGGTTCGCTACGACGGCGGTGGAAAAATTGGCGCGCCGAATGCGGTGATATTTGCGGTAAAGCAAGGCGCTGAACAGCAGCATCGCAGCGGCGACCGCAACCAGCTTGAGGTCCGGCAATCCATCGGCGAGCCGCCGTCCCGTGCCAATGACCATATCGCCAAGGCCGCGAAAGGAGCGCCGGTCGTCGTCGCCGGCTGTTCCGCCTCGCTGTGGCTCAGGCAGGGCTGGCGAGGCCTGGGCGCGGCTTTCCGCGACGGTGGTCGCCGCGGCGTGAGGGGGCGCGGCCACGTTGCTCTGGGCCGGTTTCGGCGGGTTCGCGAGGGGCGGGCTCGCCGTGATGGAGGCCGGAGGCTTTCCGGGCACCGCCGGATTGGCGGGCGCGGCGTTCCCGGCGGCAGGCATCGCGGGATCACCGCTCGTCGGCCGGGCAGTCTCCGTAGTCAGGCGTTGCCGGTCGTGGGCCTTCCACGACCGCGCGTGCGGATTGGGAATCCGCTGATGCGGTCGGCGTCAGGGCGATGGGACGGTTCACGCCGCTCGTGGCAGGCTTAGCGGCAGTGTCCGCCAAGCTTTCGTTATGCGCCGCGCCGCCCGATGACGGCGGTGCCGCTGGCTCCGCAGCGGTGGCCTTCGGGGGCGCGATCACGGACGGCGACAGGCCGCTCTTGACCGCGCTGTCGGAATCGACGGCGCTTTCCTGGCCAATCGTCTCGCTCTTGCTCGGCATTCCTCTGAATCTCGGCCCCGTTGCGCACCGTGACCACGCAAGATTGATTATCCTGCTTCAGCACTGAGCAGAGCGCGTTGGCCTCGCTGTGGCTCGGTTTCGGGCCGATCAGAATTCGATAAAAGACGCCGCGGACCTTCAAATCCTTTCGTTCAAAATAGACCGGTGCTCCTTGCAGCACGGCCGGATTAGCCTTCTGGATATGCGTCCATTCCTGTTTGGCCGCGGCCAAGCTGATTAAGGATGCCACTTGGACAAAATAGAGCTTCGTATTAGCCGGAGTCGGGGCGGGGGGGGCGGCTCGGCGTCTCCGTGACCGGCGCGGCGGTGCTGCGCACGGCGGAGGGGGGGCGGCGGGCATTGCCGGCTCGGCTTGCGTCCGGACCGCCTGCGTCGTCGGCGTCGACCCTGGCGCCTTTGGCTTCGCCGCAGTGGCCGCAGCGGCGACGGGCGGGCTCGCGACAGCTTTTTTGGGGGCTGTCCGCCAGGGGACCGGGGACGGTCTGGCCAGCGGCCTCGGCCTCCTTGCAACTGGCGGCCTCCGGTGTCAGAAGGCAATCCGCCTCGCTTCGGCCTGTGAATCACCGCCGGCATCGGCCGACATCGATGCTAGCTCGGAGAGAATATCCGCCGTAAGCTGGGCATTGCCATCCCGCTCGCTGGGAAGATGGGCAATGGAGCGGAAGCGGCGGATGGCTAATTTCGTCTCTTCGCCCAGCACGCCATCGAGCCGCCCGGGGTCCACGCTCCCGTAACGATCGGGGTAACGGCTCGCCAATAGTTTGAGCAGACGTTGAAATCTTCTGGATCTCGACGGTCGCGGCGGGAAGGTTCTCCTCAGCCTGCCCCAAGCGTTCGACCGGCAGCTTGGAGCCCGCAGGTTCTGCCGCGTGCAATCCGCTCACCGAAATGGCGAGCGCGCACCATCCAATGCAAAGAATGTTTCGGCCGACGACCAGGAAATCATTAAATCCGAGATTATCCATGGTGCCTTGATACGCTGAGAATCAACTTCAGGAAATAGCGGATCATTATGAAGTGCTTCACAACCGAGGAAATTAACCAAAAAGAGTTACCCCCGTGCCCCGGAGGCTGGCGCGGGGGAGTGCGGTGTCTGGATCGAATGTAATCGCTAGCCCACATCGAGTGCCAGAGGCAAATTTTTAAACGGGCTAGTCTTATAGTAGGACAATCGCTGTCCTAAGATTACTAGCCGGTTTATTTGCCATTTCTGCAACTCAATTTGTCAGCCGCCAAAATCAAGCCATGGAGATGGCTCCGAACGCTGTCCCATCCGACATAACTCAGAACGCTGGCCCATCTGCTTGAACCACTCGCCTTCGAAGCCGACGAGATCATGTGATCTTTGCTGTTGATAAAAGGCGCGCGGGTGATGACGTCGTTCCGTGCGATCCAAATCAATTCGGGGTCGTCCCAGGCAATGGAGACGACATCCAGGTCGCCGTCGCCGTCCAGATCATAAAACCGGCTTCCCATGTGGCTTTCGAGGCCGTGCGCGATTTCCTGCGGGGTGAAATGGCCCTGGCCGTCATTCAGCCAAAGGATCGTGCGCTTGTCGCCCCGGTGCTCGCCGGTAACCAGGTCCAACGTGCCGTCGTGATTGATGTCGGCGACGTCGAGACCGTGGGTCGTCGCTTGTGTCGTCAGCAGATGACGCTTCCAGGCGGGATCGCCATCGAGCGATTTCGGATGCTCCCACCAATAGGTCTTGGCGCCGCTCGCCTGTCCGTTCTCTTCGGTGGCGATGATGTCGGGGAGTCCGTCGCCGTTCAGGTCCGCCAAGGCGACCCGATCGGGATAGACGGATTCCTGCATCTCGCCGGCGCGATGCGCGGTCCATGCGGCGCCGGATTTGCCGGGATTCCGATACCATTCGACATGCTTGCTTTCACCTGTCGTCGCGGCGATGTCCGGCAGGCCGTCGCCATCGATATCCATGATCGCAAAGCCTTCGTCGGACGGATTGCCGCTGACATGGGTTCGCGGCCAGGGATCGCTTGCCGGGTGGGCCGGAACCTCGAAGTAATAGATGCCGCCGCCGCTGGAGATGGCGACCTCCGGCTTGCCGCCGGGCACGATATCCGCGATGCGATAGCCCTGGGCGCCGAGATTGTGGCTCGCTTTGGGCACCGTGCCGATCTTGTGCGCCGTCCAGGATTTGAGCGTGGTGTCCGCCGGCTCGAGCCAGAAGAGATCAATCTTGTCGCCGGCTGAGCGTTGCGCGATGACGTCAGCCAGCGGGTGATCGGTAACGCGCAGCGCGCCGAACGCCTGCATCCCGTCGGGCAGCGCGATCTGGGTCCATTCGCCGGAAAGATCGCCGCCGGGGTTCAGGTAGACATACGCGCCCGACACGATATCGGCGCGCCCGTCGCCGTTCACATCGCCGAATCCGAGGCCGAAGGTCCGCTCGTGCTTTCGCGTGACGGCGATGGTCGTCCAGAAATCCGTGGAGAGGATGCCCTGCTTCTCCTCCTTTTCCGGCGCCACCTGCTGCCAAAGGCGGACCGGCGGATTTCCGGTCCAGTTGGCGCCGAAGATGTCCGGCCGGCCATCCTTGTTGACGTCGACGGTCACCCCGTCATGCAGCCCGGTGCGGCCGATGACCTTCCGGCGCCAAGCCAGTCCCTTGCCGTCCAGGTTTATGGCGACCATCAGACGCTTGTCCTTGGACGTATGCATCTGGCCGGCGAAGACGTCATTGTGGCCATCGCCGTTTATGTCGGCGACCTGCAGCGTGTGGCCGCGCTCCAGCTGGGGGAAGATCACATGGCCGACCCAGGGTCCTGTCGGGTCGCCATTCGCGGCGCCGAACCAGGCGACGTCGGCCGTGTGCTCCGAGCTGGAGAAGACCACGTCCATCTTGCCGTCGCCGTCGATATCCGCCACATCGGCCTTGAATGCCGGCGAAACCGTGCCGATCGGGTAGACCTTCCAATTCTTGCCGACCTTGGCCATGTCCTTGCCGGGATTGCGCACCCAGGCGCCGAAGACGACGAGGTCGACATAGCCGTCGCCGTCAATGTCGCCGCTGGCCATGCCCTCTTCGCCCAGTGGCACGTTCGGCAGCTCGACCCGCGTCCAGACGTTCGGCGCGGTTTGGAAGAAGACCATCACCTTGTCGGGGCTGCGCGTGGCGACGTCGAGGCGCCCGTCATGATCGAAATCCGCCAGCTCGACGTCCTTGCCCCATCCCCCGATTGCGCCGATCTCATTGCGCGCCCAATTCGCCGCGCAATTCTTGCTGCCTTTGGTGAACGGGTTCTTGAACCACAGCAGGTTCCGGCCGTCCGAGCCATCGGGCACTACGAGGTCCAGGGCGCCGTCGCCGTCGACATCGCCGAGGGCGCAATCCGTGGTGAATTCCATCCGGGACGTCGCGATCACGGTCTTCGCCCAGTCCGGATTGTGATACCAGGTCATTGGCTCCGCGGGATGGCCGCCGACGACGAGGTCGGGGAACCCGTCATTGTCGAGGTCGCCCGCGGCCTTGCAGTCGCCGGCCTGGGTGGGATCGATGACGGTCATCTTAAAGGTCTGCGCGTGCGCAAGCGGCAGGGTGGCGGTCAGCATCAGGGTGGCGCCGAGGAGGGCGTGGCGAATATGGAGAAAATTATAAAGTTTATACCACCAATAAGGGTAATTAGATATTTTCAAGGTGCCTTGGGGCGTAAACATCTGATGCCGATCATTCCTGGATTGCAGGATCGGAGACCCTGAAAAGCGCTTAGATCCATGGCGCTGCCGTGGCAGCCGGCGCCCATGCCGCGCGATGTCACGTACGGCCCGCCCGCCGTCATTGCGACGCGTCATCATCGCCCACATGCGGACCGCTGAGAACGGTCCATCATGGGTAGGTATTGTTCGTCCCTAGACCGAAGTGGGTACTCCGGAAAAATCGTTCTAAATCAATGGGAATTTTGGCGCAGATCGCCAAACCAGCTTATCTCTAACACGTTATTTACAATTTGGCTCTAACAAGGCCATCTGAATACAAATGAGCGCCTGCGTCTCAATTAATAAATGCTCAATGTTAAGGGTCCAAAGCACCAATACGTCTAATCGGCATGCCATTTCTTGACCAATTTTTGCGGCCGGTCGCTTTAAAAGGACGCTGTCTTTGAAGATGCTGTTGCCGTTGTGGCGGAAATACGCCGACGTGAATATCGCGCTTGCCGATCAAGCGATGATCAGCGCCGCCAACTTCATCACGGCGATCTTGCTGGCACGATTTCTCGGCCTTGATGAGTTCGGCGTGTATACGCTGGCCTTTCTCGGATCGAGCTGCTTCATACCTTTCAGCACAGCATCATCATTGCGCCCATGATGAGCCTGCTGCCGAAAGTCGAAGCGGACGAGAGGCAGCGATATCTCGATACGCTCATCGTCGGCCAACTCCTGTTCACGGTCGTCGTCGTGGGCGTCGCCATAGCTGTCATCGCGACGGTGGGATGGTTCGACAAGGACTGGCAAGGGAATGGGCTTCTCTGGCCGTTCGCGGTGGCGGTTTTCGGCTGCCAACTGCAGATGTTCCTTCGCCGGCACCTGTTTGCGACGGGTGCGAATTGGGCGGCGATGCTTTCCGACTTGCTCCGCTATCCCGTGCAGATCGGCGTGCTGGCCTATTTCCTGAGACGACGAAAATGAATGCGGAGCAATCGCTGTATGTCGTGGGCGGATGCGCCGCTTTCGCAACCGTGGTCGCGCTGGGATTTCTGCGCCCGCTCACCGTAAGCGTTCGCTCCTTCCAGATCACGATGATACGCCATTGGATCTTCGGACGCTGGTACCTCGGGTCCGAAATCATGCGTTGGTCGACCGGGCAGCTCTATATCGTCATGACGGGCGCCCTGCTTGGGCCGGCCGCGGTCGGCGCGGTGCGGGCGACGCAAAACCTCGTGGCGGCTTGCCATATCCTGAAGCTCGGTCTCGAGAACGTCGTGCCGATAAAGGCGTCTGAACACTTCCAGACCGGACGCATCCCGTTGCTGGTGAAATACCTGAAACAGGTTTCGCTCTTCAGCGGCAGCGCCGTCGTCCTTTTTCTGATCGTCGTCGCCATCGCGCCCAAGTTCTGGCTCCATCTCATCTACGGCCAGATGTACGGCGAATACAGCTACCTGGTGCTGTGGTGGGCGATGATCTATCTCGTCAGCTTCTTCCACACGCCGCTTTATTTCGGCTTACGGGCTGTCGAAGATACCCAAGCGATTTTCCGGTCGCAAACCATTATGGCCCTGTGGACCGTTCTCAGCGTGTATCCGCTGATCCAGCATTTGGGCATTGTCGGATCGATGGCCGGAATACTGGTCGCAGACGCCGCTCAGCTCGGCCTCCTCGCCTATGGCTTCTCGCGGCATGTTGGAGCCGCTGGCATAGGCCAACGTTCTTAACGCGGGATCTGATAGGGCACCGGCGATCGTGACCTCGATGCGCGCCGGCTCGATAGAGCGGCAGCCGTCACGCGTCATCCGGCCTCGGAACGGAAGGTCGGGTCGCCCCGGCAACAAAGATCGACAGCTCTAGCGCACGCTGACTTTGCGGGGGCTCGCCATGTTGGCCGGCGCTGGCCGGAGCCGGCCATAATTCGCGGAACGGCCGGGACCGTATTCCGGCGCCGCGGAAACGGCGCGCGCCGCGGTCTTGTTCATGCGCTGCGCCCGGGTCAGGGCGATGGCGTAGCCGACCAGGCACCAGAACCAGATGCCGCCCTGCGGTCCTTCGAGATAGACGTCGAAGGACATGTTCACCAGGAACGCGGTGAAATACGCCATGATCCAAAGATTGACCTTGGCGAGGGTTATTTGGTTGTTGAAGTTCGCGTTGATGTACCCACGCAGAAGCACCGCGTAGGTGGTCAGGATGAAGAAGATCCAAAGAATGAGGCCCGGGACCCCCGAGCGCGCCAGGATCGTGAGATGCGCGTCATGCGGGCTTCGGTTGCCGGTATCGTCGGCGAAGCCATATTCGACTGCGAGGCTGCGCCCGAAGCCGTCGCCGTGCCAGAACGCGGGTCCTTCGATGGTATGCTTGATGATGCCTTCCCACCACGACAGGCGCCAGTTCGCGGTCTCGGTCTGCTGGTTGGTACCCCTGCCGCCTTCGAAGACGACGCTTTCGACATTGTGCAAGATCTGATTCACCGAGATCTGCCGGTAACCGGTCGGTATGGATATGTCGAACACCGAGAGCAGAAAGATAAGGACCAACGCCGGAAGGATGAAGCGGCCAAGACGGTTGCCCGGTCGAATGGCGAAACACATGGCGGCGGGAAGCACGACACTGAGCAGGCCGCCGCGGCTGCGCGAACCGATGGCGATCGTGCCGAGCGTCAGGAAGCTGATGAAGATCAAATCCTTGAGCCCTTGCCAGCGTTTCCTTTTTTTCGGTGGATAGTTCCTGTAGAGCCCCAACGAAAAGAACGCGACCGCGCCGCCAAGATGAACACCAATATCGCCGGCCTTTATGTTCAAGATCGTGACGGACGCGCCGGGGAAGCTCGGCATGGAGCCGCCGAACCGATCGACGAGGATGAAGAGTGGAGCCGACAGAATAACAAACCATGGCATCCAGCGGCCGTACCAGTGCAAGGTCTGCTCGAGCGCGCGCGCGCGAAGGAGCAATCCGGCGACCAGCAGGGAAAATGCCGCGTAAGCCCAGGTTACGCTGTCACGCAACGCGTTGACCCAGGTGCCCTTCGAGTAAAAGACAAGGATCAGGGCTTCCCAGGTGAGGAAAATGGCTAATGCCAGGAAGATCGGCGAGCGGAGGAACTGCGTGTTCGTGCCGGTCAGCAGCGTGATCATGAGCATCGCGGCGAAGGTGATCTCGCCGATGAAGAGCGGAAAGAAGCCAATATACGCAAATCCCTTGTCGAGGAATGCGTATCCCATCAGCAACATGGCAATCAGCGCCAAATTGACCCGCGTGAGCGTCATCGATCACTTCACCGTATATGGCAAGAGCCGGCTTTTTTCAGGGCTTGCCCCTGGCCCGTTGCGAATTGTTAGATGCGCGCCCCGCCGTTAACCATAGCGAGAGAGCCGTCGCACCGGAAAATCAAGATAGGATATCGGAGCGCGCCACAATAGCATTGAGACCTCATCCCGTGGCGGTAGCCCGTTCGGTGTAGCCGGCGGCCGAAACCAGGGGCCTGGCCGTGCCGCTTGCCCCCCTCACCCCCGGAGCGGCGCCGCGGCGCGGATCGATCCGGGCGGGCCGGGTGCCCGGCCTCTAGGCGGCGGATTCCAGGTGTCGGCCCGGGTGCGGTGAGAGGAACACGATCGGGGCATGGCGGCAGATTTGTTTCAGGCAAATAATGACGCGTCGCAACAGCGTCCGGGATTGACATCAAAGTTGAAATTTTGAAATCTCGTTCGCGGTCATAAAGCAGCACAGGCCACCTTGCATGCGATCGTATCTGAGATGATCATCGCATAATGCCAAAGGAGTTCCAGGTTTGACCGCGAAAATCCCCAAGGTCTCGATCGGTCTTCCGGTTTTTAACGGAGCGCGATATCTGGCGGGAACCCTCGACCGGCTGTTGGATCAGACGTATTCCGATTTCGAAGTCGTGGTCAGCGACAACGCGTCCACCGACGATACGAGCAAGATTTGCGCGGACTACAACAATCACGACAAAAGAATACGGTATTTTAGAAATAATTCGAATATCGGCGCCGCGCCCAATTTCAACCGCGTCTTCGAACTGAGCCGCGGCACCTATTTCGCCTGGGCGGCGTATGACGATGTCCATGATCGCCGGTTCTTGGAGCGATGCGTGCCGATACTCGACGACAATCCTGATGTCGTGCTGAGCCATTCCGCAATCGGCTTTATCGATGACAACGAGGTTGCGGTCCGGACCTTTCGCGGGAAGGGCCCTGCCGATGATGAGAGCTATATTCGCGATATCTATGGCAATCCGGTCATGGAGCCCGACATCCTTCACATCGCCGAGTCGTCGAGTTCGGAAGAGCGGTTTCGTGACGTCCTTCAGAACGTGAACTGGTGTCTTCAGGTATTCGGCCTCATTCGCGCGGACATCCTGCGGCAGACCGGATTGCAGCGAAGCTACTACGGCGCGGATAAGGTCCTGCTTGCGGAGCTCAGCCTTGCCGGGCGCTTCCAGCAGGTCGAAGAGGTGCTGTTCACCAAGCGCATCCACCAGAACATGTCCTTCTACCAGACGACGAAGGAAAAGCGTCGCTGGATCGATTCGACGGGCGCGCGCCGGTTGCCGCAGCTCCATATGCTCAAGGACTACGCATCGGCGGTGCGCCGGACGCCGTTGTCGTTTGGCCAGCGGCTGAAATGTTTCGCCGCGATTGCCGGGCTGGTCAAACGGAAGGGGCTTTGGCACCGGATCTTCGTGCCCGGGCCGTACAACTATCTCGGCATCAATTTCAGCAAGAAATAGCCGCCGCGTCCTGCGCGTCGCCGCATCGCACGGGTCCGGCGGGGTTACGGCCGATGGCCGTCGGGGTTGCCTGCAAAGCCTTCGAACGAGCGGAAGCGTGAGCCGGTGTCGCGGCCCCATTCCCAATTCGCGATGAGCCCGACCTTGTTGATGCGTAAGCGGTCGAAGCCCGGATAGATGTCGCGAAAGGCCCGGTAGAGAACCAGGGAACCGTCCAGATAGGCCCTGAATTGGCGCCCGTCGCACACGACGCGCAGGCGATTTTCCCGGCCGAAAAAGAGGCGGTCGTCCACATTCGTCCAGACGGCGTCGTAGATGTCCTCGAATCCTCTGAAATAGAAAAACGAGGAAATCGATCCGCCGCCATAGGAATCGTCGAGCCAGTTATTGACGATGAAGTAGTTCTTTTCGTCCTGCCAGAAGATGAGCCCGCCGCGCGGCGTGTGGTGTTGTCCGCGCTGCGAGCCGGGCGGCAGGATGACGGCCGAGAGGTCGGCGAATTCCGGATCCGGCCAGTCGATTCCATAAGCCGTTCTGTTCACGGCCGGCGCCTCGGCCGAAGCCACGACGGTTACGCCGCCGTCGCCCGCGAGCGTGAAGTGGGCGTCCCCCATGATGCGGGACCACACGGCGCCGTTCGGCGATCGATATCCTGCGAAGTCACCGCGCTGCGCCGCGAAGTCGTCGGCTATGACCGCGACCGCGCCATCCTTCGACCAGGGCGGCGCGAAGGGCAGGCCGGCCGGCAGATCGACCGCGCGGGGATGGGCCTCGAGGTCCCGGATGCACGGCGATGCGCCCTCGGGCGCGTCGAACAAAATCCCGACGCCGTATCCGGCCGGGTGAGCCTTGGACGGCGGCGTGATTTGCAGCACGGGATAGCCGTTCACGGAGACGTCGACTCGGTTCCCGTCGTCGCGAATCTGCGCCGACATCGGCTGGTGCGCACCGGCCTCCGCCAGCGAGCAGGACTGCAGCGCCGTGTGCTCGCCGCCGGCTGCCATCGCGATCTCGCAACCGTGCCGCGACAGCGACAGGCAGAGATAATTTCCGGCGTCGGCGAGCCGCCAGACGATACCGGCCTTACCATTGCCTTCTGGGATCGTCACCACGGCATGGATCAGGCCCGCCGGCGTATCGGCCGCGAGGCAGGCCATGCTGAAGCCGGCGCCGGCCCGCGCACCGTCAACGGACCGCGTCGGATCGCCGGCGAGCGCCCGCCATTCCGCGCCGGCTTCCGAAGCCGATCCGGCGAGCCGGCCTTCCCCGGTCAGACGATCGGCGGCGTGCGCGGTCCCGTACCACGCGCTCAGCGCCGCGTAGCGCGCCACATGCGCGTGGTAAAGCACGGTTTCGGCCGTGAAGCCGCTTTCGCCCGCCATGCCTTGATGCAGGCCGGGGTACAGCGACTTGCCTGTCGACGCCGCATTGATCGCGATCGGGCGCATCATCGGATACGCGGCTGCGCCGGGAACGTGATCGTGCGAGGCGACGTAGTAGGCCGATCCGGTCTCGCGCAGCAGAACGAAATAGTAGAAGGGCACGTTCGGCAACCAGTCGATGACGGGCATCAGCGTGTCGCTGGCACACACGTTGAGCTCGCCGTTCCGCACATTGGCGCCGCGTATGACGAAGGCGTCGCAGGATTTCGTCACGTCGGCGGGGGCATCCGCGTCGAACCATCCGATCGCGAGATTCTCGCGCATCGGCCGATACGCCCTTTCCATGTGGCAGGCGGAGAACCAGTAGCGCAGCTTGCGCAGGACGCCGTCACCGGCCAGCCGGAAGGGCCAGCGCATCAGGCGCGTCCAAAGCGAGTTGGTCTGGCTGGCGAGGGCCCAGCGGCCCAGCCGGCGGATGACGCTTGCGAGCCGGTAGGTCTCCGAGCCGTTATCCGCGTTCAGCACATGGATCGCGAGGCCCAGGCCGTTCCGGCGCTCGAACGGGCCATAGCTGAGGCCCGCGCGGCCCCACCCCGGAATGACCAGCGGATGGATTCGCAGTGCGTCGTCTCGGATCTCGACGACGCCTTCGCGATCGACGCCGCGGCGGACGACGCCGGTCCTGTCGGCCGATCCGATGGCGTTGCCGGCGCGGGCACGGCCGGCGAAATCGTCGTCGACCAATATCTGGTTATCGCGATCGGGGACAGTGGCCGGCGACGCACCGCCGACAGGGGAGGGCGCGCTGCTCATCGCGCCGACGCAGCTTGCCGCCGGGCAATCGGCGGCGACAGATCGTCGTTCCAGATCATTGCGTGTCGCATGCGAAAAACCGGCAGCTGCTTCCTTGCATGAGGCGCCATCACGAACTGGGCCATCGACCACATCGCCGCGCGCCGAGGCCCGCTAACATTCCCAGCCGTCGGGCAGCGCAACCGTGTGGCGGACTTCCCATGCCACATTTTCATACGATTTTTCAAGAGGATGAAGCCGATATCCGTGACCTTCCAGGAACGCGCGTATCGGGGAAGACTTGGCCTCGACCCTTGCCGCGTCCGGGCCGTCGACCTCGAACAGAATGACCGGCTTGAATTCGGCGAACGTGCGCGTCATGCCTCTCATGACCTCGATCTCCGTGCCCTCGACATCGATCTTGATGAGGCGCGGGGCGCCGAGATTTTCATGCAGCGTGAGGTCGTCCAGCGTGGCCACCTTGACCGGCATCGTGCCGATGGCGTCCGGCGGGATCTCGGTTGCCGACAAGGTCGCGCCGCCGGGGTGGCGCGTAATGTGCAGCGCCGCCGTGCCGCGCTCGGCACCGAGCGCGATCTCCAGGACCGTCACATTGGAGAAGCCATTCCGCGCCGCGTTGCGGCGGATGATAGCGGCGTTGCGCGGCACCGGCTCCACGGCGATGACTTTGCCGGATGGCCCGACGAGGCGTGCGGCGATCAGCGAAAAGAAGCCGATATTGCCGCCGACATCGTAGAAGGTGTCGCCCGCTCTCAAGAAGCGGGTCAGGGCCACCTGCATCGGCAACTCGTTCGAGCCGGACCAATAGTTGCCGCTGGCATTCTCGAGGCTCAGCTTCAGCCCCTTGCCGGGGCCGCGGCGTATCCGGACGAAAGGCGACAGCCCGATCCGGCTGCCGGCCCGGATGATCGTGCGGCCCAATGATCTCATTTGTCGCATCACGCCGTGCATAGCAATTTGGTTGGCTCGCTGCCATTGAGCGTTGGGACGCGGGTAAATGCCAGTATACATTCGGAACATTGGTATTAACGGGACGATCGGAAGGATTACCGCCTCAAGCGGTTCGGCACGGATGGAATATTCCCTTAATTCTCATAGTGTATAGACCTGTCCGTCGGGCTGCCGAGGCGAGGCTTGTTTCGCGTCTGGCAGCCCCGTTGGAAACTCAGTGCGTGACCGGACGCCGCATGGCGCTCGTGGATAGGAATCCGTGACAGACGAGCCGAGAAAGAACGCCCTGCATCGTACCTGGGCATGGTCGCTGAGGCTTCACCGGACGTACCGTGAGACAAACTGGGCGTTGGTGGATCAGGGCGTCGTCAGCGGCGTTAACTTCCTGACCATGGTGCTGCTGGCGCGCATGTTGGGCGTGGAGCAGTTCGGCAAATTCTCCATCGCCTGGCTCGTGTTGCTGTTTTTCAAGTCGATCCAGGCCGCGCTCGTCGTTGCGCCGATGATGAGCATCGGACCCAAGCAGCGCGATGACGAGCAGGCCCTTTACTACGGGGCGGTGATCCTGCAGCAGGTGGCGATCGCCGTGCTCACCTTCCTGCTGATCGTCGCCGGACTCTGGACGACGGATTTGCTGCGGCTCGATCTTGGCATGGCCGGGCTCGGCCTTGCGCTCGGTGCGGCGGCGGCCACCGACCAGGTGCAGGATTTCGTGCGGCGCTACCTCTACACCCACCAGCGCGCCTTCGCCGCGTTCCTGAACGATCTCATCTGCTTCGGCGCCAGGATCCTGCTGCTGGCCGGCCTGTTCATGTATGCGAAAGCGAGCGCGAGCGGCGCGCTGGCGCTATGGCTGATTGCGCTTGCCTCCGCCGTGGCTGCCGGCCTCGGCGCATGGCTGATCGGGCCCGTACGCTTCGAGCGGCGCTTCTTCGTCACCGTCTGCGGGCATCACTGGGCGTTTTCCAAATGGATTTTCGGCTCGGCGATTTTCCGCTGGATGTCGGGCCACCTGATCGTTCTCATGTCGGGCGGTATCCTCGGCGCCTACGCGGTCGGCGCGATCCGCTCGACGACCAACGTGCTGGCGCCGGTACAGGTCTTCCTCCTGGCGCTCGCCAACATCGCGCCGGTCAAAGCCGCGCGGCTGTACCACGAGCATGGCGCGCCGCCGCTGCTGCGCTATCTCGGGAAGTTGTCGATTGCCGGGTTTGCGATGACCGCCGCCATGGTGATCCTGGGCAGCCTTTTCGCCAGTCAGATCGTCGGCCTGCTTTACGGCGACGAATACCGGCCCTTCGCGTACCTGATCCACTGGTGGGCGGTCATCTATCTCGTCGGCTTTCTGGAATTTCCGCTGGAGACCGGGCTGAAGGCCATCGAGCATACCCGTCCGCTCTTCTACACCGTCGTGATCGAAGCCATCTTCGCCGCCGCGACGTCCTATCTCCTGGCGTCCCATTTCGGACTGCCCGGCGTGATGTTCGGCCTTCTGGTCGTCAAGATCATCCCCGTCAGCGTTCTGTCGACGAGCTTCCTCCGCCGGGTGCCGCCGTGGCGGCACCTTGCGGCCGTCAAGCCGTGACCGTCATCGGCCGCGGCGTCTCAGGACATCTTCGTAAATCGCTTCCAGCCCTTCGGCGGAGCGTTTGGCGGTAAACTTCTTCGCCGCTTGCTTCGCAGCCTCGCCCATCTTTTGCATCAGGCCCGGCTCCATCAGGACCCGGCGCAAGGCCGCCCCGAGGGCGTTGCTCTCGAGCGAGCGGACCATGAAGCCGGTGACGCCGTCCTCGACGAACTCGGCCTGCGCGGGCAGATAATGGACGACTACCGGTTTGCCGGCTGCCATTGCTTCCAGAACCGCGATCCCGAATCCCTCGGTCACGGACGCGCTGACATAGACGTCCGCGAGATCGAGCAGAGCCGGGACATCTTTACGCTGGCCGAGCAGCTTGACCGCGTTCCCCAAGCCCAGCCGTTCGATCGTCTTTTCGATGTCCGCGCGGTCGGGGCCCTCGCCGGCGAGGAGAAGACACGCCTTCGGCCAGTCGCGGCGGATGTCGGCCATGATCGGCAGCCAGTATTGCTGTCCCTTGCCGGACTCCAGGCGCCCGACGGAAATGCAGACGGGTCCGGCGTCGGCGAGCCCTAGCGAATGGCGCAACGCCCGGCGGCTTTCTTCCGAATGAGACGTTTGAAACGACGACGGCTCGAGCCCCGGATGGATGACGGTAAATCGATCGGGCGAAAGCCACAGCGCCTCCGAATAGGAAGCGCGGACGTAATTCGAAACCGCCACCATCCGCACGATATTGGTGCGTATCAACAATCGGTTGGCCAGATAGGTCAGCTGCCGGACGAGATATCGCGGCAGCCCGCGCAGGCCGTTTCCGGGCCAGTGTGGCGGCGACGCCTGGGCGTGAAAGCTGTTGACGACGGGCAGGCGTGCGATCATCGCCGCAAACTGCCCCATGAGCCTGTCACGGGGCGTATTGTTCGTATGGACGATGCGCACGCCCTTCTGCCGCATAAAGGCGGCAAGGCGCCATATGCTGCGGGGCCAGTCCGCCCACGATTCGGTGCCGAGGATAAGCGTCTCGAAGCCAGCTTCCTCGAAGGACGGCACGAGCTTCCCGCCGCCGAGCCCGCATACGATGTGACGCCAGCGCTGCCGCGACATCTGGCGCAGGTTCGACAGCAGCAGAACCTGGCCGCCGCTATGGGCGAAGTCCGGCAGCATGTGAAGGACGGTCACCGCTTGCGTGCGGCTCGGCTCGGCCTCGGTGTCAGGCATGCCTGGCCTTCGGGCGCAGCCGCAAAAAGAACAATTCGTCTTCTCTGATCAAGAGGTTGAGCGTTTGCTGATCCATCACCGCCCAATCCTTTTCGCCGGTCAGGTTCGTGGCCTGGCTGCGATGGGCGGCGAAGGCGGCGTGCTTGCGCGCCAGATAGTCCTCGCTTCGGACGAATATCGGCCGCAGCGTGAAGAGAACCCGGATCGGCCGGGTCAGCAGCTGCCATGCCATGGCAAGCGGATGCGCATCCATGTCGACCCAAGCCTTGGGATCCCAGAACCAGATCGGATATTCGTAGACGTCGACCTCGGCCGCCGTCTGCTCGATGGCCGCCAGCGCGGCGGCATTGAGGGCCCGATGGTCGGGATTGCTGTCGATCGCGGACGGCAGATAGATCTCTTGCGGACCGATCTCGACGATTATCTGGCGGAGCTGATTGGTGAGAGCCGCGACGCCGCACAGAAGCGCCTGGTCCTCATACTCGAGAAACCGCACCTTGTCCGCCGCGAGGCCGAGCACGCGGCAGGCATCGATGGCCTCTCTCTGGCGAATGCCGGCGAGCTCCGACGCGGAGATCTTGGCCGAATGATGCGAATGGCGGCCATCGGTCGCGATGACGACCTGGACCGGTTGGCCGGCCTCGATCTTGCGCATGATGGTGACGCCGCAGCCCAAGGTCTCATCGTCGGGATGCGGGGCGAGCACGAGGCTGGACCGGCGGCAGACGCCATCCGTGAAATCACGAGCCCGGGCGCGCAGCAGCGCGCGATACACCGATGCCAGGCATAGCGCCGTGCGCCTGAATTGTGGCGAGCGATATAGGCGTTTGATGGTTTCCATCAGCAAGCAGGATCGGCGCGGCCTCAGAGGCATCAATGAGAACCCGGTAATATTCCAGGTCGAAGAGCAATTGTAAGCTATCACGAAGGTAGTATGTATTTAGGGGAGGCGTGGGATTGCCGTTTGCGGTAATCCGATCTCCGGATCTCGGGCCAACTATTGCGCGCGGCGTGGCTCCGCGATGGGGACACCAGGGGTCAACTTACGGGGCTACCGCAAGTTTGGTTAACGGCCGGCCTATCGCGAAGAAATGCCGGCATTGGAATTGTTTATGCGCGCGGAGTACCCCCTATTGCCTACTGTGTCGGTCCCACTTCTGACGTTAGGATCGCCTTTAGCGGCGCGTCAGATTGATTTGGATTGGTAAATGCAACTACTTCCGCTTGTATTGCTGCTGCTCTGCGGTGTCCTGACCGGCTGCTATGACGAGTCCAACGCGGCATCGCAGCAGATCGGCCCTAAGGTATCGTTGGCCCCCAAAGATGACGTGGCGGCCGCGGCCCGATCGAATCCGGAAGGGACGATCTTCAATCTGGCGCCGGGTACCTATCGCCGGCAGGCGGTTGAGCCGAAGAATAATCAGCGGTTCATCGGATCCGCCGGCACCGTCTTCAGCGGGGCGATGATTTTGCGTGGCTGGAAGGCCGAGAACGGCCATTGGGTCGTCGATGGCCTGCCGGAAACGCTGCACCGATCGGGTTATTGCGAGGATAAGGGCGAGCTGTGCACCTACCGCGAGGACCTGTTCGTCGACGGCGTGCGCTACAAGCGGGCCGCGGCAGCCGCCAAGCTGCGACCGGGATATTGGTATTCCGACGGCGGCAAGGCGCAGCTCGCCGAGAATCCCTCGGGCAAGCTGGTGGAGCTGGGCGTCGTGCCGGCGGCCTTCTTCGGCAACGCGACGGGTGTCGTTCTCAAGAATATCGCGGTCGAGAAATACGCGTCCGAGGCGCAGCACGGCGCGATCGACGGCTCGCGCGGCCAAAACTGGCAGCTCACCAACGTGACCGCCGAATGGAACCATGGCGGCGGCTTGGCGACCGGCAACGGTATGAAGGTCAAAGGCGGCTCATACAGCCATAACGGCCAGATCGGCATCGTCGGCAGCGGCGACAAGGTGACCATCAACTCGGTGGAAATCAGCAGCAACAACTATGCGGAATACAGCGGCGGCTGGGAGGCCGGCGGCACCAAATTTTCGAATACCAACGGCTTGGTCGTGCGGAACTCATGCGTCCACGACAACGTCGGGCCCGGGCTGTGGACCGACATCGACAACGCCGATACCCTCTACGAGAACAATATCGTGTTCGGCAATCTCGGCGACGGGATCAAGCACGAGATCTCGTACAAGGCGACGATCCGCGGCAATATCGTCGGCGACAACGGCAAGGGTTTCGACAACTGGCTCTGGGGCTCGCAGATCCTGATCCAGAACAGCTCCAATGTCGACGTGACGCGCAATACCGTGGAGGTCGCCGCCGACGGCGGCAATGCGATCAGCATGATTTACCAGGATCGCGGCACCGGCAGGCTCGGACCCTGGGAAATTACGAAGGATCGGGTCTATCAGAATAAGATCGTGTTTCTCGGCGCGCGCGGGGCCGGCGGCGTGGTCGCCGATTACAAGATCGACAAGGTCGTAAAGGACCAGACCAATCAATTCGAGCGGAATTCTTATTTCGTCAAAGATCCCAATTTCCCCTATTGGGTCTATAAGAATGGACGCCATCGCTGGCCGGAGCTCCAGCAATTGGGCGGCGAGCCGCACAGCCGCATGAAGGCGGACGCCGCCGCGCCGATTAAATTTTCGTGCAAGCGATAGCGCATAACAGCGAACCGGTTCTCGCGCCTAGATGATGCCCCGAATGGTCAACCTTTCCGCTCGCTCCGACGATAGCGCTGCCAGGCAATCGTGTTGGCGCGCCATCACTTTCCGCCCGGTGTGCGCCTCAGGCTTCCCCGGCAATACCGGCGCGCGGGGGAGCCGTCCTTGAAAGTTCTGCTGTCGGCATACGCGTGCTCGCCGGTCGGCGGGTCGGAGCTCGGCGTCGGATGGGATTGCGCCGTCTCCTTGGCGGAGCATCATGAAATCATCGTCCTCACGCGGACCGTCTTTCGCTCGCTCATCGAGGACGAGCTGAAACGGGCGCCGCGGAAAAATCTCAGCTTCGTCTACTACGACCTCCCGCCTCACTTCCGCCCGTTCGGGATCGGCGATCCGGACAAGCCGACGCAATTCTATTATGTCCTGTGGCAGCGCGGCATTCGCGGCGTCGCCCGCGAGCTGCTTGCGAAGCATGACATATCGATCATTCATCACGTGACCTTCGTCAAATATTGGGCGCCGAGCTTTCTCGCGTCGCTTCCCGTGCCATTTGTCTGGGGACCGGTCGGCGGCGGCGAGTGCGCGCCGCTGGCGTTTTGGAAGGGCTTCAGTTTTCGCGGCAAGATCTATGAGTTCTTGCGCGATACCGCCCGGTGGCTGCAGGAGCATAACCCCAGCGTTCGCCGCACTGCCCGCAATGCGGCGGTGACGCTCGCGACGAGCGAGCAGACCGCCGACAGGGTCGGCCGCATCGGCGGAAGAAACGTGCAAGTCTACGCGGCGATCGGCATGCCGGAAGACGAAATCGCGATGCTCGACAAGAGCAAGTCCCCGGATCCCGCGGTGTTCCGTTTTGTCAGCGTCGGGCGGCTGCTGCATTGGAAGGGATTTCACCTCGGCATTGCCGCCTTCGCCAAGGCGGCGATCCCGAATGCGGAATACTGGGTCATCGGCGACGGACCGGAGAACAAGCGGCTGGCGGCGCTGGCGGAAAGCCTGGGTGTTGCCGGCAAGGTGAAATTCTGGGGGTTGCTGCCGCGGGAAGAAGCGCTCCGCCGATTGGCGCAATCGCACGTTCTCGTTCATCCGAGCTTGCATGAATCCGGCGGCGGCGTGTGCCTCGAGGCGATGGCGGCGCGATGCCCCGTGATCTGCCTCAACCTCGGCGGCCCCGCCGTGCTGGCGGGCGACGGCGCGGGTATCGTGATCGACGCAACGGATGTCGCGACGACCGAAGCGCGGCTGGCGGAGGCCATGCTGCGCCTAAGCGGCGACAGGGAATTGTGCCGGCGTATGGGGGAGACCGGCCAGCGGAACGTCACCCAGCGCTATCTGTGGCGCAGCAAAGCCCAGCACTACAGCGCGCTCTACGCGCAAGTCCTGAAAACCCGATAGGCTGATCTTGCAGGGAAGCGCGGCTGCGCGCCGGCGGCGGCACTAGATCAATCTGCAACCAGGTGGAATCACCTGCTTGCAGGTAAATTGATCGATTCTAAAAAGATAGAGCAACTTATCTGCGTCCAATAGGACGCAGGTTGCTCTAGGCCGTTACTGAGCGGCGCCGCTGGTCGTATCGCGATGTTCCTGGGCGTCCGTGTGCCGGAAAGCCTGCGGCTCCATCGCCACGGATCGGTAGTGCGATGACCGGAGGAGCGCCGGCCTCTCGATCAGGTGCCATGACACGAAGGCCAGTAGCATCGCAACTGAAAGTCCAACGGCGAACGAAATTCCCGGCACGGCGAATAGGCCAAGCGCGGCGATGACGTGAAGAACCGGGTAATGGATGATGTAGAGCCCGTAAGACATATCGCCGAACCGGCCGAAATTGCCGAGATAGGGCAGGATCTCCGCCGCGTAGATGACAACGACCGCGAGCGCTGCCGGAAACACCCATGGCAGGCCGAATTTGAGGTGCGCGAGCACGGTCACGAGCGAGACCAGGGCGAGGGGATGAGCCCAGCGCTTGAAGGTGTCGAAGTAATAGAAGATCAGCCCGCCCGATACGAAGAAGGCCATTTGACCGGGCAACTGGCGCCTCAGGACGTCATAGAAGTTTACGCCGGTCGTTGCGTGCAGATGCAGGAATACTTGGTGCCAGGCGACCGACGCGACGTACAGAAGGCCGAATATCCAGACGATGTTGAACCGCCGCCGAAGCATGGCGAGGAGCGGGACGGTCATGTAGAACATGACCTCAATCTTGATCGTCCAAAGCGGGCCGTTCACCACCGGCTCGACGCTGTGCGTAAAGACGCCGGGCAACGTCGGCTGCAGGAAGTTCAGGAACAGCAGGTTCGCGGTCAGATACCGGACCCACTCCTTCGACGTGAAGTAGGCTTCCGGCGTGAGCGAGGTCAGGAACACGCCGGCCCCCGCCATGACGATCACGATCGCGAAATAGGCCGGATAAACGCGCCGGATACGTTTGGAGACGTAGCTTCCCAGACTCCGCGACGTTTCCCAGCTTTGGAAAATCAGATAGCCGCTGATTACGAAGAAGCATTGCAGAGCGGTATACCCTTCGAAGGTGATGCCGAAGGCGCTCAGACGGAGGGTGCCGAGCCCGACCAGATAGGCATGCTCGAAAACCACCGCGACGGCGAGCAGGAGGCGCAGGAGATCGAAATTGTTCAGGCGCACTGGCATATCCCGGTAAAGTTCTCCTCAGCTTCTCCGGGAATTCCGTGCCCGCTAATCATCCTTTGGGATGGAAGCTGTTGTTCTTCCGTACTAGATCGCCGTCCGTCACCAATTGCTGCCCCGGCGTCGGAGCCGGGGATCGATCCGTATCGAACCATTTTCCGCCCGGCGCTAGGCATTGACCAAGGCCAACTGGTCGTGGAGGAAGGCCAGGCTGGACCGGACGCTCTCGACGTTCGAGCCATGGTCCGCTTTCCGCATTTCGATCGAGACAAAGCCGCCATAGCCGGCGGCGCGCATGCGGCGGTGAAGGTCCGCGATCATGCCGGGACCTTGGCCCAGCGGCTGCAGATAGGGCCGGCTCGCATGGAAATGGACGACCTTGCCGGCGTGCCGTTCCAGCGCGTCGAGGTCATCGTCTTCGAGCTCGAACACGCCGGCGTCCAGATTGATGCCGATGCCGGGACTGTCCACGCGCGCGACCAGCTCGGCCGCCTCGGAAACGCGATTGATGAAGTCGCAGTCATAGGCCGCCGCGTTCGGCTCGATCGCAAGCACGCAGCCATGATCCCGCGCCGTGGCGGCAAGGGGCCGGAAAAAATCGGCGGCCCGCTCATACGCTTTTTCCAGGGGCAGCGATCCGCGGCGGCGATTCTTCGGCGAGCCGAAGACCAAGGGCCCGCAGCCCAGCCGTCCGGCCAGATCGATGATGCGCTTGAGATAATCGGCTACCTGGCTACTCATGTCCGCGCCCCCGAATATGTCGAAATCCGCGCGGCCAAACAAGAGCGATTGCATCGCTACCAGCTTGATCCCATGATCATTCCAGAATGCGCCAACATGTCGCGCCGCCTCGTCCGAAACACGCAGCGGATCGGCGAAGAGGCGGCTGGGCGCCACCTCGATCGCTCCGACGGACAGTTGCGTGAGCAGCCGCGCGACATCGCGGTCCTCTTCGGCGGTCCAGGCGATATTGGAAATCGCGACCCGATCCATCAATGCACCGCCTTTTGCCGGTCGACGAAAGCGGCGATTTCGGACAGCACCGCCGCCGCCGGCGCGAGGTAGGGAATATCGCGCTGCCAAAGCTCGGCATGCCGCGTCCGGAAATCATATCGCGGGGCAGCCGGCGTCGGCCGGTTGGTGAAGTCCATGCCGAAGGCCGCTTTTGCGACTTCTGCCACGGCCACCGGCTCCGTCGTCAGATGAAATCAGCGGCAGCGACGCCTGCAGGGCCCGTTCGGTATCCGCGGTGAGGTGGTCCAAATTGTAGAATTGGAAGACCGCATCGGCATGGATCGCGGCGAGCGCGTTGCCGTGGAGAAAATCGTAAATCACGTTCTTCTTGAGCCCGTCGCCGAAAAGACCGGGAAGACGGACCACGACCGTGTTATCGAAATGCGCCTTGACCCATTCTTCGACCTGATAGCGGTGCCGGCCATAAGCGTGAAGGCCCGCCAGGTCGACGGGCGAGGCCTCATCGACCTCGACGGGATCGCGGAAGACATCGACCGTCGATAGCAAGACGAAGCGATCGGTCCGGACGGTCGCCAGGACATCCAGCAAGGCGCGGATGGCGTTCCAATCCGCTTCGGGATTCTTGTTCGCCCACCATTTCGTGGCCTGAATGCCCGCGCACCAGACTTCATCGAAACGGCCACCGGCCAAATCCTGGAAGTTCTTGGAGTTGAAGGTCGCATCGAAGCGGCCCTGGCGAAGCAGGTTGCCGCCGACGAACCCGGTATATCCGATCAGTGCGCGGGTCATGCCGCCTCATCTGCCATAACGTGTCCGTCATCGAAACGCATCGGCCCTTGCCGAACGCCGGCGGCGCGCAGTCGGCGCCAAAATTTCCGGCCGGGACACCGTCTACGTCTCTAGTAACGGGCCATCCTGCCGGTGTCGTTAATCCTTATGGATTGGGCTGCATAACCCGAACGAGCGCGTTCTGAATGAATGTCGACCCCTTTTGCGCCGCCGCGATAAGGTCGCAAGGCATTGGATGCATGCGTGCATCGTGGGGATTTCTCCATAATGATCAATGGCTTGCGAGTGGCGGTGGTCGGCGGCGGGTGGTACGGGTGTCACCTCGCGTCGGTGCTGATTCGAGCGGATGCGCATGTCCGTGTGTTCGAGCGCGGCCACGACCTGTTCATGGGCGCGTCGGCGGTCAACCAGAATCGGCTGCACATGGGGTTCCACTACCCGCGCTCTTACCATACCCGCAAGCAGATCATCGGCGGCCACGCGGAATTTCTGAAGACCTATCCCAGCCTCGTCAGCCGCATCCGGCGGAACATCTATGCCGTGGCCGAGCAAAAGTCGTTGCTCGACTTCGATACCTACGCGCAGATCATGGCGGCGACCGGGTTGCCGTTCAAACACATCAAGCTCGACCGCACATCCGTTCGCCATATCGATGGCGCGCTGCTTTGCGATGAGCAGCTTCTTCACACCAATCAGGCGCGCGAATATTTCCGGGATCTCCTGGAGGGCCACCTGTATCTCGACACCGAGGTCCAGCGGATCGAGGACAACGGCAGCACCGTCCGCGTCAACGGCGAGACCTTTGACTACGTCCTGAACTGCACCTGGTGCACGGACCTGGTGAAAGACCGGATGGAGATGTATTTCGAGCCGACGATCATGCTTTTCTACGAGGGAAAGCAACGTGATTTCGCGCTCACGCTGATGGATGGCGATTTCTTTTCGATCTATCCGTTCGAAGGGAATCTGGTCACGCTCACCGCGGTGCGCCACACGCCGCTTGGTCAATATGCCCGCCATGACCAGGCGAAACAGCGAATCGATCGCCTCGCGGCCTCGGAGATCGCTACGATCCGCGGGAATATGGAAAGCTTGGCGCGTTACTACTATCCGAAATTCGACGATATTTTCAGCTATGCCGGACATGCGGTGAGCATGAAGACGAAAATCGCGAGCAATACGGACGCGCGCGAATGCGTCGTCTTGACGAAGGGACAGAGGATGATCACCGTCTTCGCCGGCAAGATCGACACGGTTTTCACGGCCGAACGGAAGGTCATGCAGCTTCTCTCCGCGCAGAAGCGGGGCATGAGAACGGTTGCCGCTGGCGCGTCCGCCTTCGCGCCATGAGCCGGATCGTTGAGGCAGAATAACCTTCATTTACAAATGGTTATAACAGATCAGGTGTAGCGCTTTGTCGAAGCCGCTTTCCGTTCTCATCCTCCACAACGAGTATCTGCTGTCCGGGGGCGAGGATACGGGTTCTTCAGGCCGAGTCGGCTTTGCTCCGTGGCCATGGCGACCGTGTCCATGTCCACATCGTGACCAGCAAATCGATCGACACGATTGCGCAAAAAATTGGCGGTGGCGTGGAATTTCACCTATTTCCAATTCGTCGAAGCAGGCGATCAAGACGCTGATCGCCGGCGTGCGGCCGGACGTCGTGCATGTCCATAATTTCGTTCCTCTCCTGACGCCGTCGGTGTTTGACGCGTGCCGGGAATCGGGCGTTCCCGTGGTCCAGACGCTGCACAATTTCCGCCACCTCTGCTCCGGATCGGTGCTGCTGCGCGACGGCAAGATCTGCGAGGACTGCATCACCGGGACGCATTATCACGCGGCCTTGCACCGCTGCTATCAGCGCAAGTCCTTTTTCCAGTCGCTGGTCCACGCGCATATGCTGGAACAGCACCGCAGCCCGGGGGAACTGGGCGACCAAGGTGGACCCGTACCATCGCGGTTTCCGCCTTTACCCGCGAGAAGTACATCGAGGCCGGGTTTCCGCCAGACCGGGTGGTCGTGAAATATTAATTTTCTGCCGAACGACATGACGGCGGTGCCCGCCGATCTCGATGCGCGGTGGCGCCAGCCGCGGGCGCTGTTCGTCGGGCGCCTGGCGCGCGAAAAGGGGGCGCATACCCTGATCGAGGCGTGGCGGGACGCAGCGATCCCGCTCGACGTCATCGGCGCCGGGCCGCTGCTGGAGGAGGTTCGCGGCTCGGCCCCGGACAACGTTTCGGTTCTGGGCGTAAAGCCGCGCGCGGAGACCCTGGCCGCGATGCGTCACGCAACTTTCATGGTGATGCCGTCCGAATGGTATGAAACCTGCCCTATGGTCCTGGTAGAGGGCTTGGCGCATGGCCTGCCGATCATCGCCTCACGCCTCGGCGGCATGCGGGAGGTCGTCTCGGACGGCGAGACCGGGCTGTTGTTCGAGCCGGGCAATGCCGAGGATCTGGCCGGCAAGGTGCGCTGGCTGCTGGCGCACCCGGAGGCGGGGAAAGCCATGGCGCTCCGGGCGCGCGAGGTTTTTGAGCAGCGCTTCAGCGCCGAGCAGAATTACCGTGAGCTGCGGAAGAGATACGAAAACGTGATCGCGGAGCGTCAGGAGAGCGTTGTGCCGGCGGTCGAGTGGATGGAGCCTGCGCTCAGTGCGATGGGGTAACGGAATACCCATATCTTTCATGGGAATATTGCTAAGGGCCGTCTGGCCATAGAGATTTGGTCCGAGAGTCGCAATGCCGATTGCTCTAATGCTTAGAATTGAATTGGAAAATCTCTCCTTTTGGTAGTATAAGCCTTTCCTTGTCTCGTCCCAGGGGCACACGGCCGGAAACTGCGGATTTGCGCCTGGGCCGCCCTCTACCAAAGGGCTAACAACTTATTTCTCTTATTCGCCGCAAGTCTCTTCTGTAGTGAGTAGTCATACTAAGGTCTGCTAAAGCGCTCGCTTATCGATAATATAGAAGGATTTAGTGAGCCAATCTGTTTCCGGCGCTTTCTCGAAGTCCAGGGATGGTAAATCCATATGGAACGCATGAAAGTGGCCATTTTGCCGGGGGCGTCGGTACCCGACTTGCTGAAGAAACCGAGACCAAGCCAAAACCGATGGTCGAAATCGGTGGTATTCCGATACTCTGGCACATCATGATGCACTATCGCGTATTACGATCCAAGAGTTCTTCATCGCGCTAGGATACAAGGGCGAATATATCAAGAAATACATGGTGGATTACTGCTCGGCTGAAAAGTAATTTGACGATGGATTTCAAGAGCGGACCGTGCGGCACGAGAATGGGATGCGGTCGCCGACTGGAAGGTCGAACTGATCGACACTGGCATGGACACGCTGACCGGCGGGCGGATCAAGCGCTTGGCGCCCTATCTCGGCGACGGCACCTTCATGCTGACCTGGGGCGACGGCGTCTCGAACGTCGATCTGGCCGAGCTGCTCGCTTTCCACATCGCACGGCAAGCTGGCGACCCTGACGGCGGTCCGCCCGCCGGCGCGGTTCGGGCATCTGGAATTTCGACGGGCGACAAGGTCTGCGAGTTTACCGAAAAGCCGCAGACCGCCGAAGGATGGATCAACGGCGCCTTCTTCGTGCTCGAGCCGGGGGTCTTCGACTACATCGACGGCGACGAGACGCAGTGGGAGCACGAGCCGATGGAACGGCTGGCCCGCGACGGGCAGCTGATGGCCTACCGGCATGAGTGCTTCTGGCAGTGCATGGACACGCTGCGCGACAAGCGGCTTCTTGAAGACGCTTTGGAACACCGGCAAGCCGCCATGGCTTAAGGGGGCATGAATAACAATGCGCGTTTTGGTGACAGGGAACCGTGGTTACATCGGCAACATCATGGTGCCGATGCTGCAGAACCGGGGACACGAGGTCGTCGGACTCGACAGCGATCTGTACGAGCGAAGCACGTTCGGCGACAGCATTCCCGCCGGTCGACACGATCCGTAACGACATCCGGGACGTCAACGGTCGACATGTTCGGCGGCTATCGACGCGGTCATCCACCTGGCCGGCCTGTCGAACGACCCGCTTGGGCGATTTCAACCCGTCGCTGACCTACGACATCAACTATCTGGCGACGGTCCGTCTGGCGAGCTGGCGAAGCAAGCCGGCGTGCGGCGCTTCATCTTCTCGTCCTCCTGCAGCAACTACGGCGCGGCCGGCGACGACTTCCTCGACGAGACCGCGACGTTCAATCCGGTCACGCCTTACGGCAAGTCCAAGGTGCGATCGGAAGCCGGGCTCGCGCACGCTGGCGGACGACAGCTTCACGCCGGTCTTCATGCGGAGCGCGACCGCCTATGGCGTCTCGCCGCGGCTGCGCTTCGACCTCGTGCGTCAACAATCTGACCGCCTGGGCGTTCACCACCGGCAAGGTCTGCTCAAGAGTGACGGCACGCCGTGGCGCCCGATCGTCCATATCGAGCGACATCTCGCGGGCGTTCATGCCGTGCTCGAGGCGCCGCGCGAGGCGGTTCACGCAGGCGTTCAACGTCGGGCGGACCGACGAAAACTATCCGCATCCGCGAGCTGGCGGAGATCGTGACGCAGGTCGTTCCGGGCTCGCAGCTCGAATTCGCGCCGGGCGCCGGGCCGGACAAGCGCTACTATCGCGTCAATTGCGAGAAGATCAGGCGTGTGCTGCCGGCCTTCGAGCCGCAGTGGACGGCGCAAAAGGGCGTCGAGGAGCTTTACAAGGCCTATTGCGACGTGGGCCTGACGCTCGAGGATTTCGAGGGACGCCGCTTCCATCGCCTGGCGCATCTCAAGTATCTCATCGAGGATCGGATCATCGCCGACGACCTTCGGCATCTGAAGCAGCACGCCGCGCCGTCGGAAGGCCTTGCCCAAGTGGCGGCAGGCGACTGATCCAACCTGGACGCAGAATTTGGAGTTTGAAGCGATGAAAGGAAATCTTCACGCATGCCGTTCGTGTGGCAGCAAGAATTTCGAGGTCTTCCTCGACCTCGGATCGATGCCGCTCGCGGACCGCATGCTGATGCCGAAGCAGCTCGACGAGGCGGAGCCTTATTTCCCGCTCGAGGTTGCCTTCTGCCATGACTGCACCCTCGTGCAGATTACCGAGACGGTTGCGCCGGAAATCCTGTTCGACGCCGACTACCCTTACTTCTCGTCCTTCTCGGAGCATCTTCTCAAGCATTCGCGCCAGAACGCGCTGGAGCTGATCGAAGCGCGCAAGCTGGGGGCGGACTCGCTGGTGGCCGAGATTGCCAGCAACGACGGCTACCTGCTGAAGAACTTCGTCGAGGCGGGTATTCCGGTGCTGGGTATCGACCCGGCGAACGGTCCGGTCGAGGCGGCGCGCGCCGCCGGCGTCAACACGATGCATGCCTTCTTCGGGCTCGATCTGGCCAAGCGAGCTGCGCGCCGAGGGCAAGCAGGCCGACGTCATCATCGCCAACAACGTGCTGGCCCATGTCGCCGACACCAACGGCCTTGTCGCGGGCATGGCCACGCTGCTGAACGAGACGGGCGTGGTGGTCGATCGAGTGCCCCTACGTCAAGGCGCTGATCGATCACAACGAATTCGACACGATCTATCACGAGCATCTCTGCTACTTCTCGATGACCGCGCTCGACGCGCTGTTCCGCCGGCACGGCCTCTACATCAACGACGTGCGCCAGCTGAGCATTCACGGCGGGTCGCTCCGCATCTACGCGGAGAAGAAGGAGGACGTGAAGGCAGTCCGTGTCGGACATGCTCGCGGACGAGAGGGCGATCGGCCTCGACCGTTTCGACTATTACCGCGACTTCGCCGACCGCGTCCGCAAGACCTGCGCCGATCTGAAGTCCCTGGTGAGCGATCTCAAGGCCAAGGGACATCGCCTGGCCGGCTATGGCGCCGCGGCGAAGGGCACGACGCTGATCAACTTCGCGCATATCGGCACGGAGACGCTGGAGTACATCGTCGACCGGAATCACCATAAGCAGGGCCGCTACATGCCCGGCAAGCACATCCCGATCATGGCGCCGGAGAAGCTGCTGGCGGATCAGCCGGACTACGTCCTGCTGCTGCCGTGGAATTTCGCCGACGAGATCCTTGCCCAGCAGCAGGATTATCGCAGCAAGGGCGGCAAGTTCATCATTCCAATTCCGAAGCCGTCGATCGTCTAGCGGACGGGTAAGCGGAAGGCGGCCGTCGGATATGGCGGCGGCAACAGATTGCAACGCGGGGGTTTTACGAATGGAAGTGCAGCAGACGGACGATCATCGAGTCGCCGAAGGTCGCCGCCGAACGAGGCTGCCCGGCCTGCGGCGCTCCGCGCGTGCGGAGTTTCTACAAGGTGGCGAACGTGCCGGTGAACAGCTGCGTGCTGATGCGCTCGCCGGAGGAGGCGATCGCCTATCCGCGCGGCGAGATCGACATGTGCTTCTGCGGCCAGTGCGGCTTCATCTTCAACCGCGCCTTCGATCAGCAGCTGATCGAATATTCCGAGCGGTATGAGGAGACCCAGGGCTTCTCGGAGACCTTCAACGCCTTTCACAAGTCGCTCGCCGAGAAGCTGATCGACCGCTACGACCTGCACGGCAAGAAGATCATCGAGATCGGCTGCGGCAAGGGCGAGTTCCTGACCATGTTGTGCGAGCTGGGCAAGAACCAGGGCACCGGCTTCGACCCGTCCTATGTCGCGGACCGCAGCCGTGCGGCGAAGACCGAGCGCGCGACGTTCGTCACCGATTTCTACTCCGAGCGCTACGCCGACCGCGAGGCGGATTTCCTCTGCTGCAAGATGACGCTCGAGCATATTCCCGGCGGTCGAGGAGTTCATCTCGATGGTGCGCCGTGCCGCCGAGCGGCAACCCTGATGCGATGGTTTTCTTCCAGGTGCCGGAAGTGACGCTCATCCTCGAGCAGTTCGGCTTCTGGGACATGTATTACGAGCATTGCTCCTATTTCACCCCGTCGTCGCTGCGCGACCTGTTCGAGCGCTGCGGCTTCGACGTCAAGGACGTCTGGATCGACTATGGCGACCAGTATCTGATGATTGAGGCGACGCAGTCGCCGAAGGGTTCGGCGGCGCCGACGGTTGCCCGGGCAGAGGTTCAGGCGCTGGCCGCGAAAGTCGAGAAATTTGCCAGGGTCGTGTCCGGCGCAGCATGCCACGTGGAAGAAGCGGCTCGCCGAGTGGGCCGGGCAGGGCCAGAAGGTGGTGCTTTGGGGCAGCGGCTCGAAGGCGGTGTCCTTCCTGACCACGCTCGGGATCACCGACGAGCTGCAGTATGTGGTGGACATCAATCCGCATCGCCAGGGCATGTTCATGCCGGGCACCGGCCATGCCATCGTCTCGCCGGACTTCCTCGCCGAGTACAAGCCGGACCGGGTTATCATCATGAACCCGATCTACCGCGAGGAAATCACCAAGATGCTGAAAGAGCGCGGGGTCGAGCCCGTGATCTCGACGGTCGTCGATCCGGCCTAGAGCGCAGCGCAGGATCGCCATGGCCACCATCGAACATTGCCCGGTCTGTGCCGGCGACCGCTTTACGTCGGTCTGCCGCCTGCCGAGCGTGCCGATCTTCTGCAACCAGTATTGGCCCGCGTAAGCGGATGCCGCGCAGGCGTCGGACGGCGTCCTGGACATCGTGCAGTGCGATGCCTGCAGCCACGTCTTCAAGGCCGCCTTCGACGCCGACCAAATCCGCTACGCGGTCGGTTATGAGAATTCGCTGCACTTCTCCCCGACCTTCGGCGGCTATGTCGAAGCGCTGGCGAACCGCCTGGTCGAGCGCTACGACCTGCACGGCAAGCGGATACTGGAGATCGGCTGCGGCGACGGCGGCTTTCTGAGCGCGCTTTGCGAGAAGGACGGCAGCGAGGGCTTCGACTTCGATCCCAGCCAGACCGACCGCCGCCTGGATGGCGCAAACGGCGCGCACATGACGATCAAGGGCGGCTACTACAACGCCGATACGCGGATCGCCGGTGTCGACATGATCTGCAGCCGCCACGTGCTGGAGCATCTCGAGGAGCCGGCGCCGCTGCTGTGGTCCCTGCGCGCCTGGCACGAGAGCCGGCCCGGCGCGGTCGCCTATTTCGAAGTGCCGAACGGCGATTTCTGTCTCAAGCCGCAGGGCATCCGGGATCTCATCTACGAGCACGTTTCCTACTTCACGCCGCAGTCGCTCGAATATCTGCTGCGGTCCTGCGGCTACCGAATGCTCGATATGGGCCTGGCCTTCGACGGGGGCAGTTCCTGTGGGCAGAGGTCTCCCTAGACGGCGCCGAGAGCGGCGGGCCCGTGCGCGCCGCGGGGCGTGGGGCCCGGGCCGGCGGTATCCGGGACGGGCATGCGACCATGATCGATACCTGCCGGCGGCAGGTCGAGACCTACCCCACCCAGGGCCGCAAGATGGCGCTTTGGGGGGGGTCAAGGAAGGGGCGTTGACCGTCGACATCAATCCGCGCAAGCAGAATCAGCATGTCGCGCTTACCGGGCAGAAGGTCGTCGCGCCGGAAGCGCTCTGCGGCATCAAGCCCGGCGTGATTTTCGTGATGAACGCGCTCCACGCCAAGAAGATCGCGGCCACGCTCGACCGCATCGGCGTCAAGGCCGAGCTCGTGTCCGTTCATGGGATGTTGGAAAGGGAGGCGGCCTAAGCCGCCTTGCGCCCTAATTCGCTTCGCCTAAGGGCGCGCCCGAAGCGCCCTATTTATTCCGCCGCAGCAGCTCGTCGAAATAAGCGATCGTCTTCTTGAGACCATCCTGCAGCTGGATCACCGGCTTCCAGTCGAGGTGCTTATGCGCCTTGGAGATGTCGGGGCAGCGCTGCGTCGGGTCGTCCTGGGGCAGCGGGCGGAAGTCGATCTTCGAGCGCGAGCCGGTCATGTCGATGACCTTCTCCGCCAGCTCGAGGATCGTGAACTCGCCGGGATTGCCGAGGTTGATCGGCCCGGTGAGCGGATCGGGCGCGTCCATCAGCGCGATCAGGCCGCGGACCAGATCGTCGACATAGCAGAACGACCGGGTCTGGCTGCCGTCGCCGAACACGGTGATCGGATTGCCCTGCAGCGCCTGCACGATGAAGTTCGACACCACGCGGCCGTCGTTCGGGTGCATGCGCGGGCCGTAGGTGTTGAAGATACGCGCCACGCGGATGTTGAGCTTGTGCTGGCGGTAGTAGTCGAAGAACAGCGTCTCGGCGCAGCGCTTGCCTTCGTCGTAGCATGCGCGCGGGCCGATCGTGTTGACGTTGCCGTGGTATTCCTCGGTCTGCGGGTGGACGTCGGGATCGCCATACACTTCGCTGGTCGAGGCCTGCAGGATCTTCGCCTTCACGCGCTTGGCGAGGCCCAGCATGTTGATCGCGCCGTGCACCGAGGTCTTGGTCGTCTGCACCGGGTCGAACTGGTAGTGAACCGGCGAGGCCGGGCAGGCGAGGTTATAAATCTCCTTGACCTCGACGTAGAGCGGGAAGGTCACGTCGTGGCGCATGACCTCGAAATAGGGATGGTCCAGCAGATGGACGATGTTGTCTTTTGCGCCGGTAAAGTAATTGTCGACGCACAGAACGTCATGGCCGCGTTCCAGCAGCTGCTCGCAGAGATGCGATCCAAGAAAGCCGGCTCCGCCGGTGACCAATACACGCTTGCGCACGAAACACTCTCCTGCCGATGGCACGAATGAAAAATTAATCCTTCGCCTAGTGCGGATGCGCGGGCCGGCGGCTTATGGTGCAACGCCGCGCCCCGGCGTATCCGGAAAATCTCTGTGTCGTCCGATCCGGTGCGAGGCCAGACCTTGCTGCAACATGCTTAAGGAACAGTTAAGGAGAGCGGCTACCGGCCGCCGTCATTCGCCACTCCCAGCTTCTTGTTTCCGGCTTGATGCGCCTCCGCCGGCTGCGCGGCGACGCGCCGGAAAATGGCATCGTAGGCCGCGAGGAGCGGCGGCACGGAATGCTGCCAGACGAGCTTCTCACGCACACGTTTCGCGCCGTATTCCGACATCTTCCTGCACAGCGCAGGGTCCTTCAACAGGCGCGAGATCGCTTCCGCGAGCGCGCGCTCCGAATTCGGCTCGGCATAGATCGCGGCATCCTCCGCCGAAACGCGGTGCTCGGTCAGCGCGTAGGCGACGATCGGCAGGCCGAAGAACATGTATTCCATGATCTTGTTCATGGTGCTCTTGTCCGACCAGTCGGTTCTTCGGGTCCGGGTCGACCGCGATGTCGGCCGATGACAGGATGCGGCACAGATCCTCGTCGCTGACGCGGCCGGTGAAGGTGCAGTAGTCGCCGACGCCGACCTCGTCCGCATAGGCCTTGATCAGCGGCTGCTCGGGACCGCCGCCGACGAACACCGCATGGAAGTCGTCGTGCCCCAGCTCGTCGCGCAGCGTCGCCACCGCGCGGACCAGGTGATCGACGCCGTCCTGCTTGCACATCTCGCCGAGATAGACGAGCAGCTTCGCCTTGCCGCGCTTCCATGACGAGGTCGGGCTCGTACACCTTGAAGCGGTCGAGATCCGGCCCCGAGCGGACGATGTAGACATCCTCCGCCGCCAGGCCGCCGCGCTGCTGGGCGATCCTCTTGTGGCTTTCGTTGGTCGTGATGACGACGTCCGCGGTTTTGAACGTCATCCACTCGAGGAACAGCAGGCCGCGATACATCGCCCCGCCGGTGCGCCCGAACTTGGCGGCGTACATCTCAGGCGAGAGGTCGTGGTGGTCGAACAGGAAGCGCTTGCCGAACAGGCGCCAGAACCAGCCGAGCAGCCAGAAGGTCTCCGGCGGATTGCAGGCGTGGATCACGTCGAAACCGCGGCCGGTGACCGCGATGCGCACGGACTTCATGAAGGTGCGGATGAAGCACCAGGCGAACTCCATGACGAAGCCCAGCGCGCCCTGCGCGTCGATCGGCAGGCCGTAGCGGTAGATGTCGACGCCCTCGAGCCGCTCGAAGGATTCGTTGAAGCCTTTCGCCTTGGGACAGATCACGCTGACGCCGTACCCGGCCTCGGTCAGCGAGGTCGCCTCGAGCCAGACCCGCCGGTCGAACGGAACCGGCAGGTTCTGGACGATGATCAGGACGCGGCGGCCGTTACCAGCAGAGGCCATTGTACCCACCGGCGGAGAACTGGTTGTTGGCGATGCGGACCAGGTCGACGACGCGCTGGCTCATGTTGAGGCGCCGCACCACGTCGGTGAAATAGCGGTCGCTGTTGCCGACCACGATGGTGCCGCCGTGATTGACGACCTCGTCCACGTCGTCGACCAGGAGCTTGGCGATGTGCGGCAGGTGCTCGAAGATGTAGGCGCGGTTGGCGCCGACGAGCCGGCTCAGGTTCACGTTGTGATCGAAGATGCGGATCTCATGCCCCTTGCCGAGAAGGCGCTCGACCAGCTCGACCACCGGGCTTTCGCGCAGGTCGTCGGTGCCCGCCTTGAAGCTCAGGCCGAGCACGCCGACGCGCCGCTCGTTGAGGTCGAGCACCATCCTGAGCGCGCGCTCGATATGGCGCTCGTTGCTCGGCATGATCGAATTGATCAGCGGCGTATCGAGGTCGAGGCTGCGGGCCTTGTAGGTCAGCGCGCGCACGTCCTTCGGCAGGCAGGAGCCACCGAACGCGAAGCCGGGCCGCAAGTACTTGGACGATATGTTTAATTTCGTGTCCTGGCAGAAAATGTCCATGACCGCGCCGCCGTCGACATTGGCCGCCTTGCTGATGCTGCCGATCTCGTTGGCGAAGGCGACCTTGATCGCGTGCCAGGTGTTGTCCGCGTATTTCACCATTTCCGCGACTTCGTATCCGGTGCAGATCTTCGGTGCGTCGAAGCCGCCGTTGAGCGATTCGAGCATGGACTGGGTCCGATGGTCGCTCGCGGCGAACACCACCTTCGGCGGGTTGTAGAAATCCCACACGGCCGTGCTCTCGCGCAGGAACTCCGGGAAGAAGCCCGCGCCGAGGTCGTCGCCGACCGTCTTGCCCGATGCCGCTTCCAGCGTCGGGATGACGAGGCTGCGCAGGGTTCCGGGAAGAACGGTGCTGCGGATCACGACGGCGTAGAAATCTTTCTTGTCGCGCAGTGCCGCGCCGATCTCCTCGCAGACGCGCTTGACGTAGCTGAGATCGAGATTGCCGTTCGCGCTGCTCGGCGTGCCGACGCAGACGATCGCCATGTCGCTGTCGCGGACGGCGGCGGCGCTGTCGGTCGTGGCGAGCAGCGTGCCCGCGGTGACGGCCTCGGCCATCATCACGTCGACGTCCTTTTCGACGACCGGGCTCTTGCCCTGATTGATCAGCTCGACCTTGGCGGCGTTGGCGTCGACGCCGATGACGCGATGGCCTTCCTTCGACAAGCAGGCCGCGGAAACCGCACCCACGTAGCCCAGACCGAAAATCGCGATATTCATGTCTCGTCTCACTTTCTCTTCCGTCTTGATCTAGCCCTGAGGGGCATGCGTGGCGGCGACGGCGTCGCTGTCGGCGGCCACGGTTTCTTTTTCACGCAGGTCGATGCGCAGCTCGGTGGTGAGGCGCAGCCCGCTTGCGGCCACGCCGGTGCCGATCAGGGTCGTGATCGGGATCTTTCCGCCGAAGCACGGCGAGTACCATCCAAGCGGTGGCTCCGTCTGGCCGGCTCACGGCTTCCCAGGTCAGTTCCTCGGGCAGCCGCATGGTCGCCCGCCGGCGTCCGCCATCGGCGTCCCAGCTGAGCTGCGCGACCACGCCGTCGAGATAGCAATCGACCTCGGGCCCGAAGTGGAACGCGACGCGGCAGTCATGCGTGCCCGTGCTCCGCACCAGGTCCTCGATCACCACCTTGCCGGTGCCGCGCGTCAGGCGGACGGTCCGCTGATGGCTTGCCTTCGGCGTCAGGCGGCGATAGCCGTCATGCACGGCGCACCACACCGCTTCCGCGCCGCTGTCGAGCCCGCTGGCGGTGATGAGCTCGCTCTGCGCCGCCTTCAGCCAGAGGAACGGGCCGCCCGATACCGACTGGTCCAGGCCGTCGAGCTCGAGGCAGTTGTGGCCGATGGTCGAGCGGAAATAGCGCCGCCACGCCGCCTCGCCCTGGTAGGTGTAGGTGCCGGGATCGACGAGCAGCTCGACACCACCGCAGCGCAGCTCCACCGAAAGCGCGTCGGCATGCGCATGCGCGGCGATCGACAGGAAGCCGTGCGGGCCGTGGTCGCAACGGCACCAGATCTCGTCCGCCGTGCCCGTTTTGTCGCGCAGCAGCGTCATGCCGGCGTCGGGGAACAGGTTGGGCATGGATGCCGGCCGGCGTCCCGACGGCATCTGCCGCCCGGCGAGGTGCCGCCACAGCAGCGACCTGAGATCGGGCTTCACCGCGCCGGCGGGCCACCAGTCGCGGGCCCCGAAGAAGGATGCGCCCGACGCGAGCAGGGATGTGCAGGGATTGGCGTCCGGGTCGTCCAGCACGAGGCCGCGTCCCTGGTCGCCGTCGCCCTGGCGGGGCGGGCGGCCGCGCACGTCGATGACCGCCGCAAGCGCGTCGGTCATCTCGCAGATGCGGTGCCAGAAATCCGAGCCCAGGGGATGCCCCGAGGCTTCGCCTTCGACCGCGGCGGCGAGGAACAGCTCCAGCACGAGGATGTGGTAGCTGGTGGCGAGCTCACGGTTGAGGCCGCTCTCGAATGTCTGGAGCCGCGCCTCGCGGCGAAGCACCGCGGCGGCATGGGTGCGCCAGTCATGCGACTCCGGGAAGAAAGGGAAGGCGCAGCAGGCGGCGAACTGTCCCGCTTCCTCGGCGATCACATGGTTGTTGGCGGACGACCCGTGGCTCCGCAGCCGCGCCAGATAGTCCTGGTGATGGTGAAGCTGGCGCCGGAAGTCGGGATTGTCGTCGAACAGCGCCGCGACGCCGGGCCAGCCCGCCAGCAGGCGGCGGACCCAGACCCAGGAGATCAGCCGGATGCCGATTTCGATGCCGCTGGTCCAATGAATGCCGGACAGGAACGGGTTCTCACGCATCCAGGATTGCAGCTGCGCCGCGGCGAACTCGGCATAGCGGGCATCCTCGGTCAGATAGTAGGCGGCCGCGATCACGGTGAGCTGGTGATGCCGCGACGGCTCCCAGACATATTTCACGGTGCCCGACCGCTCGGCGTTGCGGTGGTCGATGTCGAAGGCATAGTCGGCTTGCGGCGCGCGGAGGCCGGTCCGCGGATCGAGGAACCAGTCGGGATCGGCGGACAGGTCTTGCCATTCGCGGTCGAAGAAGCGGAAGCGCCCTTCCAGCGCGGCATCCGCCGTCCGCAGGATGCGCGCGGCCACCGCCGCCGGCACCTGGGCGCGATCGAAATCGGCAAGCCCCGATGCGAAGGGCGCAATGTTCCTGCTGCAAAGCTGCAGCGGATCCGCCTGGCCGGGCCGGACCTGTCGCCGGCGCCAGCGGCGTTTCGTCCACGCGTCGCGCAGCCGGCCGTTGACCTCGGCCGGGGACATCTTGGACAGCCGGCGGAGATACCAGCTCAGGCTCATTGCGCGGCCTCCGTGCCGGTATAGGCCACGGCCGCTTCTTCCGCGTCGGCGTCGTCCCAGCTCGGCCAGTCGGCGATGCGCTCCGGGCGGCGGGTCGCAACGCTGCGCGCCACCGCGAAGGTCGCGGCCGTGGTCGCGATCAGGGATTCGACCGGGACCGGCATCTCGCCGCCTGACTTGACGGCATCGATGAAGGCCGCGAGCTCCTGCTTCTGGCCTTTGTCGATGCTGGCGGCGCGCGCCTTCTTGACCTTGCCGCCGCGCCAGACCTCGGTCCGGCGGAAGTTGTCCATGCGCGCGACCTTGCCGTCGGCGAAGACTTCCATCACCTCCTTCGGGTATTTCGGATCGCCATGCGTCACATAGGCGAGCTTGGCGATCGACCCGTCGGCGTAGGTGAGAGTGGCGATCAGGTTGTCCGGATCGTCGGGCGTGGCGGTCGCGTAGACCTCGACCGGCGCGCGGTCGAGCCACCAGGAGATCGTGTCGATGAAGTGGCCGCCCTCGCCGACGAAGCGCGTGCCCTGCAGGTCCGTCTGGCCATACCAGCTCTTCGCGTCCAGCGGTCCGGCGTTCACGGTGTAATGCAGGACCTGCGGTCCGCCGGTCACGCCCCAGCTGGTGCGCATGCCGGTCAGCACGGTCGCGAAACGCCGGTTGAAGCCGACCATGAGACGATCGTTGCCGGTCTGCGCGATGGTCTCCCGCACCTGGGCGAGCTGTTCGGGCGTCACCGCCAGCGGCTTCTCGACGAAGACCGCTTTGCCGGCACGCAGCGCCTCGCAGACCATGTAGGAATGGCTGTCGTGCCGGGTGGCGATGAGCACCGCGTCGATATCGGCATCGGCGAGCAGGGCCCGGAAATCGGTCGACATGCGCTTGAAGTCGAACTTGGTCTTGGCGTTGGCGGCCGAGAGCGCCGTCGCCGTCGCGACCTCGACCAGCTCGACGTCCGGCCGGCTCTTCAGGTGCGGCAGCAGCATGGTCGTCGCGTAGTTGCCGCAGCCGATCGCGCCGAGCCGCACGCGCTCGATCGCCGAGCGACGGACGCGGAGCGACGGCGTGGACAAGGGCTTGGATGCGACGGCTTGCTGGATCGCGGCGCCCTCCAGCGGATAGCGGAACAGGATGCCGAGGCCTTTCAGCGCACCCGAATTGATCTTCTCGTAGACCGAGACGGCGTCGTCGAAAGGCAGGATGTCGCTGGTGATCGGGCCGAAATCGAGCTTGCCCGCCGCCAGCAGGTCGAGGATGCACTCCATGTTGCGGCGCTCGGTCCAGCGCACGTAGCCGACCGGATAATCGATGCCGCCTTCCTCGTAATTCGGGTCATAGCGGCCTGGGCCGTAGGAGCGCGAGAAGCGGACGTCGAGCTCCTTCTCGTAATAGGCGTTCCACGGCAGGTCGAGCTTGCACTTGCCGATATCGGTGACGCGCGCACGGTCGCGCGCCAGCTCGGCGGCGATCTCGACCGGCTGGTTGGTGTTGCCGCCGGCGGTCAGGAAGATGTGGTCCGCGCCCGCGCCGCCGGTGAGCGTCCGACAGCTTTGCCTTCAACGCATCGAAAGAGGTATCGCCCGGGATGGCGCAAATTGTCAGCACCGCAGCTTTCCGCGAGCGCGCATCGCTCCTTCGACACGTCGATGCCGACGACGCGCACGCCGGCCGCGCACAGGATCTGCACCAGGATCTGTCCGACCAGCCCGAGACCGATGACGCAGGCGACTTCGCCTAGCTTGGCTTCCGACTGGCGGAAGCCCTGCATCGCGATCGAGCCCACGGTGGTAAAGGCGGCGTGCAGCGCGCTGACATTCTCGGGAATCGCGACGCACAAATTCTTCGGCACCCAGTTGTATTCGGCATGCAGCGCGAACTGGTTGCCGGCGCAGGCGACGCGCTGGCCGACCTTGAACTCCTCTGCGCCGGCGCCGACCGCGACGACCACGCCGGCCAGCGAGTAGCCGAGCGGCGTGAAGCTGTCGAGCCGGTTCATCACCTTCTTGTAGGTCGCGACCGGGCCCTGCTGGGCGAGGGTCTGCATGACCTTCTTGACCTGGTCCGGACGCGCGCGCGCCTTGCCGATCAGCGAAAGCTTGCTCTCGTGGATCTTCATGGCTTCGGTGCCCATGGAGATCAGCGAATAGTCGGTGCGCACGAGCACGCCCCCGGATTTACAGGCCGGGGCCGGCACGTCGAGGAGGAGGATTTCGCCCGATTTATAGTTCTGTGCGATCTGCTTCATGGTGCCATGCCTAGAGACGAATTCGGGTGTCAACAAGTAACGGTTAGGAGTAGTCACAAAGAGGCGGACTGCTGGCGCAGCCAGCTTTCCAATGTCATGAGCTGCCAGATTTCCTTGGAACGGTCGGCCGTGCCGGCGCGGTCCTCGTCGACCATGCGGCGCAGGTAGCCGCCGTTCAGGAAGCCGGACTTCACCATGTTGCCGTGCATCAGGAGGTCTTCCACCATCTCGCGCAGGTCGCGCCGGATCCAGGCGCGGAGCGGCGCGCTGAAGACCGCCTTGGGCCGATAGATGATTTCCTTCGGCAGCCAGGCCTCGGCGGCCTTCTTCAGGACGGACTTGGTTTCGCGGCCGTCGATCTTGCGGCGGCCGGAAATCGAGAAGGCGGCGGCGACGACCTCGCGGTCGACATACGGCACGCGCACTTCGGTCGAGGCGGCCATGCTGGCGCGGTCGGTGTAGGCGAGGTTGAGGCCCGGCAGGAAGTGGCGGACGTCGGTGTAGCACATGCTGTTCACCTGATCGCCGCAGTTCGCCTGACGGTATTCGTTGTAGATTCCCGCATGCTCGGCGATCAGCGTGTCGACCGAGCCGTTCAGCTGCGGGTTCAGCAGGGCGTGGAACTCGGACACGCCGTAATGGGTGTAGCTACGGCGGAACGCCGCTTCCTCCGGCATGTCGGCGAAGGCGAGGAACCGTTTCGCCCAGCGCACCGTGCGGATGCCGCGGTTCCCGTAGGCCACCGGCAAGTGGTCGACGATCGGGTGCACGATGCCGTTGCGCAGCAGGCCGGGCAGCTGCCGATAGCGGCCGGCCAACAGGCAGGCATAGTGCTTGCGGTAGCCGCCGAACAGCTCGTCCGCGCCCATGCCGGACAGCAGCACCTTGACGCCCGCGTCGCGCGCCGCCTTGCAGATCAGATAGGCGTTGATCGCGGCCGCGTCGCCGATCGGCTCGTCGAGCATGTGCACCATGCGCGGCAGCATGTCGACAACGTCCGGCGCGATCTCGATCTCGTGCAGCTTGATGTTGTTTTGCTTGGCGATGATCCGCGCATAGTGCAGATCGTCGGGCATCGCCTCGAGCCGCTTGTCTTCTTCGCGGAAAGAGATGGTGTAGCCTTCGATGTGATGGCCCTGCCGCGCCGCGATCACCGTGATCAGGCTGGAGTCGAGACCGCCGCTGAGGAAGGTCGAGACCGGCACGTCGGCGACCATGTGGGCCGCCACGGAATCCTCGATCACCGCGCGGAGGCCGTCGACGCCGATCTCGCTATAGGAGCTGCGGATCAGCTCGCGCTGCGGATCGTAATAGCATTCCCGGTGGAAACTGCCGTCGGGCGCGATCTCCGCCCAGTAGCCCGGCGGGAGCTTTTCGACACCCTGATAGACGCAGTGCGTTTCCGGGATCCAGTAATACATGAGCGACGACACGAGCGCGGTATGGTCGATGCGCAGGCTGTTGCCGAGTGCGACCGCGATCGCCTTCAGCTCGGATGCGAAGGCCAGGCCGCCTTTGCGCCGCGCCATGAACAGCGGCTTGATGCCGAACGGATCGCGCGCGACCACCATGCGGCCGGTGCGCGTGTCGAGCAGCGCGAAGGCGAACATGCCACGCAGCCGGTTGAGGCAGTCTGCGCCCCACTTCCGCCAGGCTTCGAGCAGGACTTCGGTGTCCGAGCTCGTCCGGAAGGTGACGCCGGTGGCGCGCAGCTCGTCGGCGAGCGCCTTGTAGTTATAGATCTCGCCGTTGAAGACGATGACGAGGCCGTCCTTCTCGAAGGGCTGGTTGGCCGCGTCCGACAGGTCGATGATCGAGAGGCGCCGGTGCCCCAGGCGCACATCGGCGCCATGGCATTGGGTTTCGTACACGCCTTCGGAGTCCGGGCCGCGGTGCGCGATCGAGCCGAGCATCTTCTGCAGGATGCCGGGGCCGGCGGGCAAATTGTAAAGGCCGACGATTCCACACATGACGCTCAGCTTCCGCTATCGATTGGGTTTATCCGGGCCGGCACGGTCGCCGCAAAATTGACTCGAGTCGACGCGACTCGACGCATTCGTTGTACAAGCAGCCGCTGTACGCGGGCCCATCGGTCCGATCCGCTACTTTGATAACAAAAAAGTGATTGGTTAACGCAGGCACTTAACCACGCCTGCCGTTACCCCCGTCGTGTCGGGCGAAGCGCACCATGTCTGTCAAGTCCAGAAATCGATCGACTATTTCGATCGACAGGGCAGGCAGAAATGCTAAACAGAGCATAAACATATAATTGCCCGGCCAATACAACCTTCACGAGCAGATCGCGGCTGCAGCATGCGTGGGCCCTGTGCACCGCGGTTTTCGTGCGGAATTTCGAGAGCGGGGAACGGCGCGCAAGGCCTCGCCGCGTGGTGCGACTGAACAGGTCATCGGCCCTTTAGCTCCACTGCGCCTCGTATTCCTGGGCTAGTCCGATTTGGACGCCTTGCTCCGGTAGATCGGAATTCATTGCCGGAGTTTGGTCCAAGACGGCATGCGTTGACATTAGTCCATTGGGAATACCCCTTTCGAGAGAAAGACAGGGGCTGACCGGACGTGATCTACCTCAGACCGTGGCATCAGCCGTGGGCGAATCGCCGCGGGAGCATTTCGCAGGTGCAATGTTGTGCACAGGCGCCGAATGAAAAAACACTAAAGTGGTAACACAGATGCGGATTTGCCTACTCAATATATTGAATTACCGTGTCAATCGAGCCCAGTGTTTCCGAATAAAGTCTTCGTTTGAAGCGAATTCTGGCTCATAATTACGGAGCGTTCAGTAATTGCGCTTGTAGGCTTTCCCATCGATGCATCCGATAGACAGAATGATATTCACAAAAATGATACGGCTCCTTCGGAAAAAGCGTAAAGAATCCGAAGCGACCGACGATTTACTCTCGGTGGTAGAAATGATCGAGCCGACCGCACCCGCGCTCGACGTCCCGTCGTCTAAGGCCGGGGACGGCGCGGTTGACGCGGACGGATCGCCCTATTTCGAGCCGTCGCTGAAGATTGTTTCTGCGGACGATGCGGATGCCTCGAAGGCCGCCGACGCACGGAACGGCGTGCCGCATCTCTCGGCGCGCGGCGCAAAGGAGCGGGATGAGGGCGCCAGGCCGATCCATCTCGAAGTGCACAATACCTCGGCCGATCGCGACACCCACACCTCGGGGCGCAAATCCAGGGATGGGGCGGACGGCGTGGCCGGCGGGTCAAGCGGCGCCGAAAAGGAGAGCGGTGAACGGACGGCGCGCGACTTCGATGAGGCAAATGACGAAGTGCGGATGAAGGGCGCGCTGTTGCGCACCGTTGCTTTTCGCGAGACGAGCCTCGCAAAGATCGACGAAGAATCCGTCTCGAATCCTGCATTCAACATTTTCGCCAATGCCCGGATGTGGCGCCATGACGAGCGCAACCTGAACTATTCGGGTGAAGTCGCGAAGCTCTATCGCGACGTGTTCACGCCGACGCGGCCGAAAAAGGACTATCGGGATTTTTCCGGCCGCCGCGATACAATCGAGGCGATCATCCAGGCGGTCGAGGAAGAACGGTCGCATGTCGTCCTTCTCGGCGAGAAGAGCCTTGGCAAGACCTCGCTGATGAACATCATCGCAGAATGCGCGAAGGAAGCGGGTTATCTCGTTGCCCGAATGACGGGAACGGCGGACCTTACCTTCGAGCACTTCATCTTCGCCATTCTGGAGCAGTTCTCCGCGCGTATCGCCGAGACGCCGGTCAAGGATATCCTTCAGAAACGGCTCGGAACCGAAGACCTTTGCCAGCTGGTGGACCGGGAGCGTGAGCTCGATGTTCCCGCCGCGATCAAGATCTTCCAGCGCCTGACCGAGCATCAGGCGATCGTTCTGGTGGATGACTTTGAACGCATCGAGAATGCCGAGCTGAAGACTCGGATCGGCGAACTGATGGGCGTGCTGTCGGATCAGGGCGCGTGGTTGTCGCTGCTGCTGTTCGGCCGCGCTTCCCGTGCGGGCGACATCCTGCCCGAGAGCTTCCAATCCTTGCCGAATGTCACGTGGATCAAACTGCAGCCGATGACCGATGAGGACGCCGCGCGCGTCATCGCGCGCGGCGTGTCGGCGGTGGGGGTTCAAATCGGTGACGAAGTGACCGAGTTGATCATCCGCTTGTCGCAAGGCATTCCAAGCGCTATTCAATGGCTTTGTCTTCTCGCAATCCGGCGCGCGACCCAGCGATACGCGTCGGAGGTTGAGATCCATGATCTCGCCGACGTGATCACGCTGGCGACCAGCAAGATCGATGCGAAACTGAGCGCTTTCTACGATCAGGTCTGCGGCCCGACGCGCGGCAGCTGGGCCGATGACGTGCTTTACCTGGCGGTGCAGACGCCGTCGGATTCCAATGGTGTGTTCTCGACTGAAATGATGAGCCGGATTTCTTACGACGTCCTCGGCCGGTCCACGCTCGAGCTGCCGTTGCATTCGGCGCTCAGCCGGTTCACCGCGGAAGACGGCAAGCCGATCCTGGAGAAGGTATGGACGGCGAGCGGCACCTGCTACCGCTTCTTGAATCCGGCCATGCGCGCCATCGTCATGCTGAAGAACTGCGGCCGTCTGCCCCAGATGCCCGATAGCCTTCTCGAAGGCGCCCAGGAGATGGACCTCCTGCCGTCGCCGGGCGCAGCCCCCGGGGTCGCTTGATTCGCGGTTCGCAGCGGTTGATTCAACGAAAAGTTGAATAGCCAGCGGCCTAGAGCGTATAACCTGTTATCTAATTGTCACAGTCCCCGGCGCAATACCCGCCGGGGACGTTGAGCGTTTGTAAATCTCGGGAAACTTGGGGTAATGTGGCCTTTGCGTTTGTACTGGTTTGGGAAGGGGCTATGTGGGGAAGTCTCGAGGGTGAGATTTTGCGCGTCCGCGGTCAACGCGGGCAGCGTTTTTTTGCTGCGATCGGTCTAGGGATTGGGCTGCTCTATTACGGCGCGCCGAATGCCAGCGCTCAGATCGCGCCAGATTATCAATACACGCCGGACGTGTTTCAGGACCAGATCCCGCGGGGAGAGACGGTGCGGACGCGGCAGCGTCCCGAGCTCGAGCCGCTTGGCCTGCATGTCGGCAGTTTCTTTATGTTCCCGAGCATAACGAACGGTATGACCTTTACGGACAACGTGTTCGCGACGGAAAGCCACAAGAAGAGCGACTTCATCTACACGCTGGCGCCGGCATTCAACGTGAAGTCGGATTGGAACCAGCATTCGATTCAGCTCGCGGCGGGCGGCCAGCTCGGATTCCACTTCGATCAAACGAGTGAAGATTACAAGGACGCCTTCGCATCGGCGGACGGCAGGCTGGACGTATCGTCGCATACGATCGTGCACGGCAAGCTTGCCCTCAATCGCGACCACGAGGAGCGCGGCGACCCGAACGACGTCAATGGCAGCGAGCCGACGGTCTTCTACACCTACGCGGGCACGGTCGACGCAGCGCATCGGTTCAACCGGCTGACGCTTTCCGCGGGCGGCGATATCCGCCGAATCGAGTACGACAATACGCCGGCGACCAACAATTCTACGATCGACAACAGCGATCGCGACCGAGTCGAATACCGGCCCGGCGTCAAGGCGGCCTATGAGTTCAGCCCCGGCTACTCCGGTTTCGTGCGCGCCGAAGGCGATATCCGTAAATACGACAAGTCCGTCGATAGCTCGGGTTTCAAGCGCAATTCCACGGGCTTCGACGTCGTTGGCGGTGCGGCGGTCGATCTGACCGGATTGTTGTTCGGCGATTTCTACGCCGGCATCCGGCAGCGGTATTTCGATGACGCGCGCTTCGATTCCATTACAGGGCCGGTCGTTGGCTCGACCCTGACCTGGATCCCGACCAGCCTGACGACGGTGAAGCTGCAGGTCGACAACCAGATCATCGAGTCGACCGGGGTCAATACCTCGGGCTACTCCAGCACCGGCCTGACGCTCGGCGTCGACCATGAGTTGCTCCGCAATCTCATCCTGACCGGGGCGCTGGGCGGCCGATACGATGATTTCGAGGGGATCAGCCGCACCGATAAATATTTGACCGGGACCGCCGGGGCCGACTATCTGTGGAACCGCTATCTGACCCTGAGCGGGCGGTACACGTTCACCAACCGGGACAGCAATGCCGCCGGCGCGGATTACACGAACAATCTCTTCTCGCTTTTCCTGACCGCTCAGCTATAGGGCGGTGACGGCCCGGGCGCGTGAAACCGCCCCCGGGAGAGGCCCAAGGACGTTAACGACGCCGACCGTCGATCGAAGACGGTCGGCGTTTTGCCGCCTCGGGCCCGGCCTTGCCGGGAACGGGGGCGTTCCCGGGCGCCATGCCTGACCGGGCGCGCGGCCCAAAAAGACGTCTCCAGGGGCGGACAGCGGCGTTTCCACCCAATAAATCATAGACAATCCGGAGTAATACCAAAGGTGCCGCGAACGCGCGGCCCTCTCCTTATTATAATTCAGGCGTCTAATCCGGTTGAGAAGAGCGTCCCGGCCAGTTTCATCCGGATGGGCGTGCAGCCGGTCACGCACGGCGCGGATTGCCGGCCCCGCTTAGGGGGCAATCGGCGGCGGCGAGCGGATGCGGCCTAAATGTGAAATTGTGATCGGGAGAATGCGATGACAGGGATGTATAAGAGCGGAAAGATTGCGGCGATGAAAGCGATGGTGATCGCCGTCATTGCGATCATCGGCGCGCTGTCAGGCGGCCCGCTGGCGGCAGCCGACTCGGCCTATCTGTTGGGGAGCGGCGATAAGATCAAGATAACGGTTTTTGGCGAGCCCGATTTGACCGGCCCCTATGAAATCGACGGCTCGGGCGTCGTCGCCTTCCCGTTGATCGGGCAAGTGCATGCCGCGGGCGGCACGGCGCGCGATCTGGAGAAGCGCGTCGCGAAAAAGCTGAGCGAAGGCTATTTGAAGAATCCGACGGTCAACGTTGAAGTGCTCACATACCGGCCGTTCTTCATTTTGGGCGAAGTGAAGAATCCGGGAAGCTATCCCTATAAGAACGGCCTGAATGTGCTGAACGCGGTCGCGATGGCCGGCGGCTATACCTATCGCGCTAAATCAAACGTTTGGATGGTCACACGGGCTGGCGACAAGAACCTCCAGGACCACGAGATCACGAACGGCGATTTCACCGTTCGCCCTGGTGACACGATTGTCGTTCCGGAGCGTTTCTTCTGAACGGTGTGAGTCGCACGCCCGAAGCGAAGAAAAGTGGATAGCAACGGTGGCCGAAAGGAAATCGAGTCTCGAAGACTGCAGGAAATCCGAAGCACAACGCCGATATTGGCTAGGTACTTTTTTAGTACCGCTTTTGCTCCTGTCGTAACAAAATTTTCTCTCGGTTATACAGGTATTAGAGCAAGGTAAATATTAAGATAAAAAAATTCGGAAACCGGCCGGTTTTGAAAAATGAAGCGCTGTGGATCTCCGGTAATGCATCGGTCTGCAGCAAGAAGGGTGAGTCGCGGTTCAACGTGCACAATCAACGCAAGCGAATCTCCACCAGTCGGCGCTTCGGCGCTCAAGGCGGGACATCACGATAGCGGATTGTACGTCGGATCGGAGTTGAAAATTTTTCGCAGCGGGTGAGTCGCAGCAATGCAAAGAAAGATTGCCTATCAGCCGAGCCAGGACGAGATCGCCGATCGGCCAATCATCGATGTGACGCCGGAGCCGGTCGATGAAGTGAACCTGCGCGATATTCTCGACCGGTTGCGCCGGCGGTGGCGCGTGATGGCCTGTATCGTCGGCGTGGTCCTCGTCATGACGCTGGGCTTCCTTTTCATCATGAAGCCGACCTACACGGCCAAGGGACAGATCCTGGTCGACAACCGGGCGAACCAGGTGACGAACATGCGTTCGGTGGTCGCCGGTCCGACGGCCGACATCACCGACGTACCGAACGAAGCCGAGATCCTGAAGTCCAATATTCTCGCCGGGCTGGTCGTCGAAGCGCTCGACCTTCAGAAGGATCCGGAATTCAATCCCACGCTCCTCGCCGCGAAGCTGGAGAAAGAGCCGGCGTGGAAGCGTGTCCTCGCCACGGTCGAGACCAAGATCAGAGACTTCCTGGCGTCGTCCAAGAAATCCGCCACGCCGCAGAACGAGAAACAGAAGGCGAAGACCGACGAGTGGCTGCAGCAGGTCAAGGTCGGCCAGATGCGCTCGAATATCAATGGGGCGTTCCTCAAGGACCTGACGATCACGACGGCGCAGAATACCCGCGTCATCGACGTCGATTTCGAGTCGAAGGATCCGGTAAAGGCCGCCAAGATCGTCAACGAGCTGATGCGGGTCTACCTGGAAAACCAGGTGCAGTATCAGAAGCGCGGTATGCAGAAGGCGACTGAGCGTCTGGAGAAAATCGTCGCCGAGCTCAAGGACGAGGTCCTCGCCGCGGAGAACGCGGTCCAGGATTTCCGCTCCAAGTCGCGGCTGATCGAGACGAAGGGTACCAGCGTTACGGCGCAGCAGCTCGTCGAGCTGAACTCGCGGCTGGTTCAGGCGCGTGCGGAAGAGGCCGCCGCGGCTGCCCGTCTGTCGCAGGTTTCCCGGCTGCTGAAGGTGCCGGGCAGCATGGCCGCGGCGCCGGACGTTCTGACGTCTCCGATCATCCTTCGCCTGAAGGACCGGGAGACCGATCTGCAGCGCGAGATGTCCGATCTCGCCACGCGCTATGGCCCAAAGCATCCGAAGATGATCAAGATGAAGGCCGAGCTGCGCGAGCTGCACGGCCGGATGACCGACGAGATCAACAAGGTCGTCGAGGGCCTGTCGAACGAGGTGGCCGTCGCTCGGGCGAAGCTTGCCGCCCTGAAGAGCGGACTTGGCAAGCTCGAGACCGACGCGATCGACGTCAATCAGCAGGAGATCAAGCTGCGCGAACTGGAGCGGGAAGCCGCATCCAAGCGCGAGCTGCATCAGACCTTCCTTATCCGTTTGCGTGAGACCAGCGCACGCCAGGAAATGATCGAGCCGATGGCCCGTATCGTGTCCTTTGCCGAGCCGCCGCGTGCGCCGTCTTTCCCGAAGCCGGTGAAGACGCTCGCGATTGCCACGATGCTGTCCACGCTGCTCGCGATTGCCGTGGCGCTCATCCTCGAGGCCTTGAGGCGGAATTTCGAGACCGCCGAAGAGGTCGAGAAGATCACCGGCCACCGCTGCCTGGGCGTCTTGCCGCGGACCCAGAAGCCGACCGCTCTGCTCGATAGCCAGCAGCGCCTGCGGCTGCTCAATCCCTACTCGCGGCTCAATCAGGCGATCCAGAACATACGGTCGACGCTTTACCTCGAGAACGAGTCACGCCATCCGAAGACGTTGCTCGTCACCTCCGCGCTGCCGCGCGAAGGCAAGACGACCTTCGCCGCGTGGTACGCAAGCTTCTGCGCCAGCATGGGGCAGAAGGTTATCCTCATCGACAGTGATTTCGAGCGGCCGAAGATTCATCAGCTGCTGGAGGTTCAGAACGATGTGGGGCTTGCCAACATCTTCGCGGACGATCTCGACCTCAAGAGCGTCATTCGCACCGACCCGAAGTCCGGCATCAGCTTCATCACGGCCGGCAGCACGGAGGTGCGCGGCTCGCAGCTGATCGACTCCACGAAGATGCAGGAGATCCTCGACACCCTGTCCTGGGATTATGACCTGATCGTCATTGACTCGGCGCCTGTTCTTGCCCTGACCGATGCGCATATCATCGCCAAGCTGGTCGACAGCACCGTGTTCGTCCTGCAGTGGTGCCGCACGCGCCATGACATGGCCATCGCGGCGGCGCGTCGGCTCCAGAGCATTGACGTGACGTCGATCGGCGGCTTCGTCCTGTCGCAGGTAAGCCCGCGGCGCAGCGCTGGGGTCATCGGATATGCGCCCTATATCAGTGACGACGCGTCCATGGAATCGGCGCTGCAGCGTTATCTCCGCCGCTTCGGCTTCAAGCCGGCCATGGAACGGCCAGTGCAGGCGCCCCGGCTCGAGGTCTGACGAGGGCTTGATGACGCGCGGGGGTCTCTCTGGGGCCTCCGCGCGCATTGCCCTTCCAGGAGGGCGGCTGGGGCTCCGGCTGCCATAACGCCGGATGTTCGATGGCCTCGCCTCTCTGACCGGCCGCCGCGGCGTTTACGCATAACTCTTTGATTTACATATATTTTAGGCGATTAACCAACCGAGATACGGCTTTCGGTCTAGACCTTTCGTACTAAAAAACTGCCGAGAATTTAGATAAAAAGCTGTAATCTCAAATTCGTCCTAATTACTCCTTAATCTGAATCCATCCCCTTTTGATCATCCTCTAAGATACCTCCACTGGATGAGGTAAGCAGCTATTTGGGGAAGACACTTAGTCACGGCAGCTTACTTCGAAATATGGGGTATACGGGGTGTTATCATGGATTCTGTTACCGTCGGTCTGATCAGCAACGACCAGTTCTTTCGCGAAGGTCTCAACGCGCTTCTGAGCGAAGACGGCTACGAGGTTACGGGTAGCGTCAGCGACCATCGCGAGCTTACGGCGGTTGTCCCCGCCGAAAAGACGCCGGTGCTCGTGCTGGTGGACCTCGCCCGTGAGATCGAGCCCGCAGCCGACCAGCTTCGCTTCCTGTCGAATAATTTGCCCGGCGTGATGATCGTCGGCTTCAGCGACGAGAACGACGCAAACTGGGTCGGAATTTGCGACGACTACGATGTCAGCGCGCTGCTGCAGAAGCAGGTTTCATTCAAGGCCTTGCTGCATTGCCTCGAGCTGGTGCTCATGGGCGAGAAGGTCATGCCGACCGGCTTCGAGCGCGCACCGCGGGAGAAGTCTGAAAGCCCGCGCCCGTGTTCCCATTCTCATTCCCATGATCATCATGCGCGCGCCCGCGCCAACCGCCCGCATGGTGAGACCATTCCGTGTATGACATGCGGCCGTCCATTCGAAACCGAGGACCGGCGCGCCAACCGGATTTGTTCGAGCTGCAAATCGCGCATATCGCGCGTCAGCGGCGCGACCGAGCATACGCTCCACTATTGACGGCCCCCCCCCTTCGCCGTCGAAAGCGACGCCGGGCTGCGGTTTCCGTGGCCCGGCGTCAGCTTTTTGACCAGACCACCACTTCGTCGCCGGACACGGTGAGGCTCGTCCCATAAGGCGCCGACATTGCGCGCATGTTCTCCAACTCCTCCTTTTCCGACGCCATCGGGCGGGCGATCGTCTCGTTCTTCTCGTTGTGCCGCACGAAGGAGAAGGCCGCGCGCTGCAGCGCGCCCTTGTCCACCGCCAGCCGCACCATCAGGCCGATCCAGTCGGGATGTCGGCGGGCGCGGTGACCCGTCTCGAAGGAAAAGCTGCCGAGGCCATAGAAGATGGGCTTTTCCTTGTAGATCTCGATGCCCAGGGGGAAATGCGGCCCATGCCCCATGACGAGGTCGGCGCCGGCATCGATCGCCGCATGGGCGATTTCGCGCTGATAGTCCAGGACCTCGTGCTCGAGGCCCCAATGATTGCTGGCGACGACGAAATCGGCGCGGCGGCGTAACTCGGTGACGGAGTCGCTGAATCGGGACAATGCATCCGAATCCGCCCAGGTAACGATTTCCGGCGGCATTCCCGGCCGGGTCAACGTCTTCAGTTCCTCGACCCGCGGCCGGTAGGCGGTGTGCGCCTTGACCGTGGCGACCCCGGGATAGCCATCGGTCGCTTCATGGCCATGCGACCAGAAAACCGAGGTCCGCTGCATGAAGCCATAGCGTATCCCGTCCCGCTCCAGGATCACGGGCCGCATGGCTTCTTCCCGGTTGATCCCCGCGCCGGTATGGGGGACGCCGATCGCGTCCAGCCGCTGCAGCGAGGAGCGGATTGCCGGCGCGCCGTAGTTCACGTTATTGGCGTTGCCGATCGCCTGTACCCCGGCAAGCTTGAGGGCTTCCGCCGACCGCAGCGTCGCGTAAAAGCCCTCGTCCTCGACCGAGCGCTCGGTGCCGGGCTCGTAGAAGCAGCATTCCAGGTTCGAGAAGACGACGTCCGCGGACTGCAGATCCCCCGCGATCTTGGCGAAGGGAACGGATGGATCGGTTACCCCGAGGAGGTTGATATCCCCGGTCAAAATCACGCAATGTGGCATGGTTACACTCGGTTGGGTGGCGATTGCCTGACCGGCATTTTGCCAGCAATTGGCCCTCCGCCGCAAACCGGCCGGCCGGGATCGTCCGGACCGGGTATTCGGGGGCGGCGATTTGCCGGGCGGTTCGCGCCTATGCGATTATCCTCGAAATCATCTTTGCGCGCATGGGCCAGATCCCGGCTCCCGAACCAACCGGACGGAGCCGCGTCCGATCGGGAATGCATCCGGCGGTGCCGGGGCGGGACGTCCATGGCTACTCAGACAGGAAAGGAACGCGAATCCGATGTCCACGCAGGAAGTCGATCGGCCGGCCGCAGGCGGCCGCACGGGCGGGCAGGCGGCGAAAACGGCTGCGGAGCCGCTCGGCCCGACGAAAGCGCTGTCGCGCTTCGTGGCGGGCCTGTCCTTCGAGGACCTGGATGAGGCCACGCTCGACAAGGCGCGCAGCCATACCCTCGATACCATCGGCGCCTGTCTTGCGGGCAGCCGGCAAGAAGTCTCGCAGATCGCCGCTTCCGTGCTGGGAGAGCTCATGGCGCCGGGCGCCGTGCCGGTTCCCGGCCGGTCCCGGCGGACCGACGCGCTCTCGGCGGCGTTTCTGGCGGGCACCGCGGTCCATGGCCTCGAGCTGGACGACGGCTTCCGCCCGGGCGCCATTCATCCGGGTTGCGTGGTCATTCCGGCCGCCCTCGCCGTGGGCCATGTCGTGGACACCGACGGCAAGCGCTTCCTGACGGCGATCACGGCCGGATATGAAGTGGCGGCGCGCATCGCGGGCCTGATCCATCCCAAGCCGCGCTGGCGAGGCTTTCACAACACGGCGATCATCGGCGTCTTTGCCTCTGCGGCAGTGACCGCCGTGCTCAAGGGCTTTGACGCGGCTACCGTCGAGAATGCTTTCGGCCTTGCGGCATCGAGCTCGTCGGGGATTCGCAGCTATGTGCGGGGCGGGGACGTCAAGCGCATCCATCCCGGCCTCGCCGCGCGGGACGGGATCCTGTCGGCGCTGCTTGCGGCGAAAGGCTATCCGGCCGCCAGCGACGTGCTCGAAGGCAAGGATGGGTTCTTCCACGCCTTCGCGGGCGAGGACGGCGACTTTGCCGGCGCCGACATATTGGCTGCCGGCGGCCGGCAGAACGCGCGCTTCGCGATCGCCGACTGCTATATCAAGCCGCATGCCTGCTGCCGCCACCTCCACCCCGCGATCGATGCGCTGATTGACATTCTGACGGCGGAAGACATTGCGCCGGAAGACGTCACCGCGGTCGATGTCGCGACCTACAAGGTCGCCTCGACCCATGGCACGATCGGCTGGAACGCAATGACGACGGCGCAGATGAGCTTTCCCTTCGCCCTGGCGGCCGCGGTGCAGCATCGGGCGGTCCACCTGCATCATTTCAGCGACGCCGGCCGCCGGGACGCCGATGTCCTGCGTCATTGCGCCAAGGTGCATGTGCACGCGGACGATGCCCTCGACGCGACCTATCCGAAGAAGCGCCCGGCGCAAGTGGCCGTCACGACGTCCGCCGGCAAGCAATTCACGCGCGCCGTGGACGAGCCGTTGGGCTCGGCGGCGAACCCGGTCCCCGACGCCCAGCTGCAAGAAAAGTTTCATGCGCTTGCCGATCCGGTGATCGGAAACGCGCGGGCAGGGCGCGTGGCCCGGGATATCAAGGCGCTGGAGCGCATGACGAGCGTACGCGATTTTGCCGAAAGCCTGGCCGGCTGACAGGGCATGATCACGCGCATTCGGGAGGGACGATGAGCGAACGGGAAATCGAAGTGACGGCGGTGACACGCGATCTGAGCCAGTATCTCGCCAGCGCGCTGGACCGGGACGTGCCCGCGGAGGTGGCCGAGAAGGGCAAGCACCATCTGATCGACACGCTGGCGGCGATGGTGTCGGGGTCGCGGCTTCATCCGGGCGAGATGACGATCAAATACGTGCAGACGCTCGGCGGCACGGCGGAGGCGGTCGTCGTCGGCAGCGGCATCGTCACCTCCGCGGTCAACGCGGCGATGGCGAACGCCATGCTGTCGCACGCGGACGAGACCGACAATTCGCACAAGGCCTCGCGCAGCCATCTCGGCTGCGGCGTCGTGCCGGCCGCGCTCGCCATGGCGGAGCGGGAAGGGGCATCGGGCAGCGCGCTCCTGCGCGCCGTGATCCTGGGCTACGATATCGGCGCGCGCATCAGCTTTGCCCTGGACACCCAGAATTTCTACAACGCGGGCCACAGCACGCATACCTTCGCGCCGCTGTTCGGTGCGGCTGCGGCGGCCAGTGCGTTGGCACGGCTCGGCGAGGACCAGATGCGCTGGATGCTGTCCTACACTGCGCAACAGGCATCCGGCGTGAATTGCTGGCAGCGCGATCTCGATCACATCGAGAAGGCGTTCGACTTCGGCGGCATGGCTGGGCGCAACGGCGTCACGGCGGCGACGATGGTGCAGGCCGGGTTCACGGGCGTCGACGATGTCTTCACCGGGCCGCGGAACTTTTTCTTCGCCTATACCCAGAACCCGAAGCCGGAGAAACTGACCGAGGCGCTCGGCACGCGTTACGAGATCATGCTGACCAACATCAAGAAATGGTCCGTCGGTTCGCCGATCCAGGCGCCGCTCGACTGCATCGAAAAGATGCTGGGGAAAGAGACGATCGCCGCAGACGACATCGACCACGTCACCTTGCGGCTTTCAAATCTCGAACACAGCGTCGTCGACGACCGGCACATGCCCGACATCTGCATTCAGCACATGGTGGCGATCATGCTGCTCGACCGGACGGTGACCTTTGCGTCCGCGCATGACGACAAGCGCATGGCGGACCGTCGCGTCATCGATCTGCGGAAGCGTATCGAGCTGGTCGGCGAGCCGTCGCGCGAGCGGCGCACGGCCGAGGTCGATATCCGGATGAAGGACGGCAGAACCTTGACCGCGACCGAGGATGCGGTACGGGGGACGCCCGACAATCCGATGACCCGGGCGGAAGTGGATGCAAAAGCCTATGACCTGATGGCGCCGATCCTGGGACAGGAGCGCGCCCGTACGCTGATCGATCGGATCTGGGCGATCGAGGCCGTAAGCGACGTGCGCGCGTTGCGCCCGTTGCTCACGGCCTGAGCCGAATATCCGGCTTTAGAGCGACCCGCCCAGCCACATCGGCATATCGATGAATTGCTGCAGCAATCCGCCGGGGAGCTGCAGGCTCAACACGTAAGCCATCAAGCCCAGCCAGCTGACGCAGGCGATCGCCAATATCCCGTTGCGGACATGGTTGACGCCCGCCTCCTTGGTCGTGAAGGCATAGATGAAGGCGGCGCCGCCGATGGCGAAGCCGAACAAGCCCGTCATGGCCAGCAGCACGAGGATCCAGCCGAGATAATAGAAGTCGCTTTTGTCCGCCGGCTCCCGTTCACCGTCATACAGGACGCCCGACGCGGTGTTCGTCCGATACATGGACACCAGCAAGGGGACGAAGAAGAGCAGGGAAACGATGCCGACCGCCATTGGGAACATCCGCGCGTTCGACGAATAGTGGAAGCTGTCGAGCAGCCCATAGACGGCAAATGCAAACATCGCCAGCCCGAAGATCAACTGCGGCGTCTTGTGGCTGCCGCCGTGCGGGCTCGCCTCTTCATAGGTCTTGCCGTGGTTGGGGTTGTAGCGCCAGGCCGCCCAGATCGACCCGATCGTCATCAGCGCGAGCGCGATGACGATCGGCCGCTCGAAGAAGGTGAGGCCATAGACTTGCACGGCCTGGTAAAGGGTCGGCTCGAGCTGCGGCGCCAGGAAGTAGCCGATCAGCAGCGCCGGCCGCGCCCAGCCGAAACGCTTCATGAAGACGCCGAGCGTTCCCATGACGAATAGGGAGATCAGATCGTCCCAATCGCGGGTCGCCTGGAAGGCGGCGAAATTGATCAGCACGATCATGAACGGCGCCAGGAAGGCGTAGCGGATCGTCGTGAGCAGCGCCCAGTAATTGGCGGTGAACAGGCAGATGCCGGTGGCCAGGATGTTGCCGAGTGCCACCGACCAGATCATCACGAAGGTCAGGTCGAGATGCTGCGTCAGCATCGACATGCCCGGATCGATGCCGATCAGGATGAATCCGCCCAGCAGGATCGCCATACTGCCCGACCCCGGAATGCCGAACAGCAGGGTCGGGATCAGCGCGCCGCCTTCCTTCGCGTTGTTGGCGGATTCGGGCCCGATCACGCCGCGGACGTCACCCGTGCCGAATCGCTCCCTGTGGTCGCTTGTCTGGACGACGTGGCCGTAGGCGATCCAGTCGACGACGGAGCCGCCGAGCCCGGGCATGAACCCGACGATGCAGCCGATGACCGAGCAGCGGAGCACGATCCACCAGTGCCGGAAGACGTCCTTGACCCCTTCCGCCATGCCGGCGCCGAGGGTGGCGCTCTCGGAAATACGCGAGCTCCGGCGAAGCAGCTCGATGATCTCGGGCATGGCGAACATGCCGAGGCCGACGATCACCAGCGGAACGCCGTCGCTGAGATAGATGGTTTCGAAGGCCAGGCGGAACTCGCCGGTCGCCGGCGCCGAGCCCATGCTGCCGAGCATCAGACCGACGCAGCAGGTGGCCAGGCCCTTGAGCGCGCTGGAGCCGGTCAGCATGCCGATCATGCTGAGCGCCAGGATGACAAGCATGAGCTGTTCGCCAAATCCCATCGAGAGGATGATCGGCCGGGCGGCGAAGATCGATCCGGTCAGGACGATCGCGCCGAACACGCCGCCAATCATCGAGGCCATGAATGCGGCGCCCAGGGCGCGGCCGCCTTCGCCCTTTTTCGCCATGGGGAAGCCGTCGAGAACGGTAGCCTGTGCAGCGGACGTACCGGGTACCCCCATCAGGATGGCCGGTATCGAGTCGGACGTGGTAAGCGGCGAAAGCAGCCCGATCATGAGGGCAAGCGCACTGGTCGCGTCCATGCCGTAAACGAAGGGCAGGATGATGGAAAGCCCCGCGATGCCTCCGAGGCCCGGCAGGAAGCCCACGACCAAGCCAATGAGGACACCGAGCATCAGATACCAGAGATGCAGCGGCTGCATGAGGTCCACGAAGGCGCTCATAAGTACATGGGTCATTTTTTCTTATCGTCCGAGATAATGTGCGGGTGTTGACTGATGGATGTTATTCCCGTCTCCCGCCGCTGCGGAAAAACGTACAATGCCATGCCCGGCGGATTGACCGCCGGGCGTGGCACCGTTGGATAGTTCTATTATGATTTCGCTGGTTAATGCAAATTAGTCGGACCGGCCTTTGGGCAGATCGACGTTGTATCGGACCTTGACGTATTTCGCGATCCAGGCCCTGGCCGCAGGCGAGATCTTTACCGAGTTCCGGATGATTGGCACGGCGGCGTCGCCGACGATCTGCGGATAGGGGCCGGCTTCTTCTGCGGACCTCTGTATATACTCGGGATCTTTCAGCATTTTACGCGCTGCGTCGCGCCACATCTCGACGACCGCCTTGGACGTGCCCGCGGGCAGGAGCAGCGACTTCGACATGGACACGCTGACGCCCATCATCGCCTTCCACGCTTCGTAGCCCTCCCCCGAGGGCTCCTTGCCATAGACCGCTTTGTAGACCTCGACGAACTGCGGCACGTCCGGAAGCGCCGGATCGCGCGTCAGCTTGCCGTTCTCGTCATAGTTTCCGAAGGTGTAGATCGGCACGGCGATGCCCTTGTCGATCAAATATTTGCGGCCCTTCAGATAAGCCATCGTGTTGTCGTAATTGAGCGTGAATTCGCCACGCTCGAAGCCGAGCGCCATCGGCCCGTTGCCGCCGAGACCCCAGACGCTGTTCACTTCGACGCCGAGCAGGCTGAGCGCAATACGCAGCGCGAGATCGCCCGAGGTCGGGGTTTTGCCGCCGAACGAAATCTGCTTCGGCTCGAAAGTCCGCAGCTTCTCGATCTTGCCCTTGAGATCCTTGATGTCCTGCAGGCCAAGGTTATTCCGGCCGTACTGTGTAATGCCGCGCGGCGACAGGATGACCGGAATGAACTCCTCCAGCTTGAACCTGGCGCGCGGATCGCCGAGCGCGTAGTTCGCCGCCGTCGAGGTCGAGAGCGTCAAGGCCCAGGTGCCGTCCTTCAGGCTTTTCTGCTCGAAAAAGACGGCGCCCGTCGTGCCGCCGCCGCCCGGCTTGTTGAGGACCAGGATTTTCGGGTTGCCGGGCAGATACTTCTCGAAATACGGCGCCATCATGCGGGCATAGATGTCCGAGCCGCCGCCTTCGGCGAACGGAACGATGATGCTGATTCGCTTGCCTTTGAGACTTGTCGCGGCCTGCGCTTTGTCGACGGCCGCGGTACTGATCGCCGCCAAGGCGATCGTTGCGACCAGTGTGCCGGCCGCACGCATGAAACTAGGCTTCCTGACCATCCAGGAATCCTCCCATGTGCTAGGTTGAAAGACGGAATTTCTTCAGTTCAAGCCGAGACTGCCCGTCATCGGCTGCCGTGATGTCAGTTCGGCCATGTTGTGTCGAACCATCTCAGTTGAAGCTGACGGGAAGCATATATGAACGCCGGAGTCCGTGACAAATCATTGATTTCAATAATATAAATCGATATATTCCGATCGATTGGGCGGGCCGACGCCGGAGCGCCGTGGGCGCGAAACGAAAACAGCCCGGCGATAACCGCCGGGCTGTTTCGTGCGCCGGGAATGACGGGCTAGCCGCCGAGCCACCAGGGCATCTTGACGAAATACTGCAGCAGCCCCGGCGGGTAGCGCAGGGTCAGGAAATGTGACATCAGCCCGAGAAAGGCCATGCCGGAGATGCCCATCGCGGCATGCTTGAGCGGGGCGTTGCCGACCTTCTTTTGAATGAAGAGGAAGATGAAGAAAGCGCAGCCGAACGGGAACCCGACCAGCCCGATCAGCGCGAACATGCCGAGAAGCCAACCGAGATAGTGATAGTCGCTATGGTCCGTCTCGATATCGCGCTCGCTGTCGTAAAGGATGCCCGATGCGGTGCGGCTGCGGGCGATCTGAACCAGCAACGGCACGGCCAGCAAGAAAGCCACGGCTGACACGACCTGCGGGAAGATGCCGCCAAGCCATGTGTAGTGGAAGCTGTCGAAGAACGCATAGGTGATAAACGCGAACATCGCGACCGCGAAGGCGATCTGCGCCGTCTTGCCGGCCGGCCCGTGTGGGCCGTCGTCCGAATAGGTTTTGCCGCGGTTTGGCGAGAAGCGCCACGCCGCGAAGATCGAGATGATGGTCAGGATGAGGAGCACGATGACGATCGGATGCTTGAAGAAGGCCAGCCCATAGACCTGGTAGGCCTGATAGATCGTGGGCTCCATGCGGGGCGCCAGGAAATAGCCGATCAGGAGCGCGGGCCGCGACCATCCGAATCGCTTCATGAAGATGCCGAGCGTGCCCATGACGAACAGGGCAATCAGATCGTCCCAATCACGCGTCGCCTGAAAGGCCGCGAAAAAGATGAGCACGAACATGAACGGCGCCAGATAGGCGTACCGGATCGTGGTCAGCAGGGCCACGTAGTTGGCAAGGCCGAGGCAAAGCATCGTCGCCAGGACGTTGCCCAGCGCCAGCGACCAGATCATGGTGAAGGTGAGGTCCAGGTGCTGCGTCAGCATCGAGACGCCCGGCTCGATGCCGATCAGGATGAAGCCGCCCAGCAGGATGGCCATGCTGCCGGAGCCGGGGATGCCGAACAGCAGCGTGGGAATCAAGGCGCCGCCTTCCTTGGCGTTGTTCGCCAATTCCGGCGCGAGGACGCCCCGGATGTCGCCGGTGCCGAAGGATTTCCCGGTTCTTGCTGGTCTGGATCACATGCCCATAGGCGATCCAGTCGACCACCGATCCGCCGAGGCCCGGCAGCGCGCCGACGATACAGCCGATGATGCTGCAGCGGAGGACGATCCACCAGTGGCGGAACACGTCCTTGAACCCCTCGGTCCAGCCATGCCCAAGCGCCGCGGACTCGGCGATGCGCGTGCTGCGGCGCAAGAGATCGATGATCTCCGGCATGGCGAACATGCCGAGCCCCACGATCACGATCGGAATGCCGTCGCTGAGGTAGATCGAATCGAAGACGAGGCGGAACTCGCCGGTCGCCGGGGCCGTGCCCATGGTTCCGAGCAGCAGGCCGAAGCAGCAGGTGACGAGTCCCTTGAGCGCGCTCGTGCCGGTCAGCATGCCGATCATGCTGAGGGCAAGCACGACGAGGAGCAGCTGTTCACCAAAGCCCATCGCGAGAATGATCGGCCGCGCCGCAAAGATCGCTCCCGTCAAGACGAGCGCGCCGAAAAGGCCGCCGAACATGGATGCCGTGAAGGCGGCGCCGAGCGCACGGGCGCCTTCGCCCTTTTTCGCCAGCGGGAACCCGTCGACCACCGTCGCCTGTGACGCGGATGTCCCGGGTATGCCCATCAAGACCGACGGGAAAGTATCGGAGGTCGAGGTCGGTGCGATCAGCCCGATCATCATGGCGAGCGCGTCGTTCGGATCCATGCCGAATACGAAGGGCAGCAGGACGGAAAGGCCGGCAATGCCGCCGAGGCCGGGCAGGATGCCCACGACCATGCCAAGAATGACGCCGAGAAACAGGAAGAACAGATGCGATGGCTCGATCAGCTGAAAGAATGCGGTAGCAAAGGTATCGATCATGAGGGGCGCTTCGCTCTCATACGCGCGCCGGCATCGGCCAGCGGTTTGTTTTCAATTTTTGCTTGTAACGCGCGACATGCCGACGCCACACGCCCATGGATGGAGCTCGGCTCTCGCAGTCGCCTACGAGAGGCTGCCTAAGGCACGGCGAGCTCCAGTCGTAACCCAGCCTAGATACCCGTCGCGGGCTTCGGCGGGCGTTTCGGCGAGATGGACAGCGTCTGTCTCATCGCAGACCTGAGCATCCCGCCGACGAGCAGCGGGTATAGGTTTCGCCGGCTGTACATGCCGTATGCCTCCCTCTCTGTTTCGTCTTTCATGGCGCCGATAGACCGAGCCATGTTTGTCGCCCGATGCCAGGTTCCCCAACCCTTTCGGCAACGGCAACACTCACAATGCGCATGCCACGTTAACCGCCGGTCCGACGGCGACGCAAGCGCTGCGGGCGGATTTCCCGCGAATTTGCACACATAGCGGGTACTGTGAATTCTCCATGCCACTTAATCACGTGGCGGCTTTGGCCGGCCGGCGGCTGTCGGAGCGGAACCGGGCGGCCACAAACGACGGCGCCCGGCGAAAGATCGCCGGGCGCCTGTGTCGGTCGGGCAGGTATCCCGATGCGGAATACCCTATTTGCGGATTTTCGCGCCTTTGATGCTCGACGTTGTAGCGAACCTTGACATAGTTCGCGAGCCACTTCGCCGCCGCGGGCGACAGCGTCGTGCCATCGTCACGAATGCGGATCGCGGCGTCACTCATGATGTTCTTGTACGAGCCGAAGATCTTCTGGCCCTTCGGGTCCTTCATGACCTCGGTATAGACCTTCTTCGCCGCACTACGCCATGCCTCGACGACGTCCTTCGGCGTACCCGACGATCAGGTTCCAGGACTTCGAGAGCGGGACGCTGACCGCCATGAGCGACCGCCAGGCCTCATAGGCCGGGCCCGAGGGGGCTTTGCCGTACACCGCCTTGTAGTATTCGGGCACGGTCGGGACATCCGGCAGCGCCGGGTCGCGGTCGATGCCGCCCTCTTCGTTGACCACGCCGAAAGTGAACAGCGGAACGGCTACGCCGGTCTTGATCATGTAGGTCCGATTATTCAAGTATGACAAGGTGTTGTCATAGTTGACCGTGAATTCGCCACGCTCGAACCCGAGCGCCATCGGCCCGTTTCCGCCGAGACCCCAGACGCTGTTCACCTCGACGCCGAGCAGGCTGAGCGCAACGCGAAGCGCCAGGCCGCCGGACGTGGGCGTCTTGCCGCCGAAGCTCAGCTTTTCCGGCGGATAGCTGGCGAGCTTCTTGATCTTGGCCTTCAGCGTCTTTTCGTTCTGGATGCCGAGATTGTTGCGGACGTAGCAGGTAATGCCGCGCGGCGACAGGATGATCGGAATGAAATCCGCCATGTCGAACTTTGCGCGCGGGTCGCCGAGCATGTAGTTCGACTGGCTCGACGTGGACAGCGCGAGAATCATCGTCCCGTCCTTCGTCGCCTTGTCGGCGAAATAGTTGACGCCGGTCAGGCCGCCGCCGCCCGGCTTGTTGATGATGAGGATCTTCGGGTGCCCCGGGAGATACTTTTCGAAGTAGGGCGCCATGAAGCGGCTGTAGCTATCCGTCCCTCCGCCTTCGCTGAAGGGAACGATGATGTTGATCCGCTTGCCGGAGAAATCCGCCGCCTTTGCATCAGTGCTGGCGAACGCTGTGAGCGCGAGCAGTGTTGCGGAAGCGGCAAGCACTACGGTGCGGCCGAGGTTTCGTGGGTCGATCATTATCGTTCCGTGCCTCCTTGTACGTTTCCGTTTCGTCTCGCCGATGGTCATTGTCGTGAGGTATCACGCGCGTCGCCCGTATTCGGGCTCTCATCGACTAAAACAGCCGTATCGATATTGGCGTAAAGCTACTCGCTGGCCCGATGCAGAGGCAACCCTGGTCGACGGAAATGATTAAAAATACATCTAATACGGGAAAAATAATCGGTAATATACGATTACGATTAGTGATCTTTTTCATGGAAATAGGCGGTTTTCCGATCGGCCCTCGCTTAACTCGTTTTCCGCGCGGCGGAACACTTTGCCCGTAAGCTCACCCATCCCATCCAGGAAAGGCGTCTCCATGTCCGATTTGCCGCGGAAGATCGACATCCAAGAAGAAGGACCGCGCGAGGGGTTCCAGTTCGAAAAAGGGCCGATCCCGACCTCGCGCAAGATCGAGCTGATCGATGCCTTGTCCGACACCGGCCTGCGGGAGATCCAGGTCGGCTCCTACGTCAATCCGAAGCGGGTGCCCGGCTGGGCGGATGTCGAGCAGGTCGTGGAGGGCATCCACCGCAAGCCGGATATCCGCTACACGGTCCTTTGGCTGAACGAGCGCGGCCTGGAACGGGCGCTCCAGGCGAAGGGGATTTTCCTCAAGGGGTCGATCGGCACATCTGCGTCCGAAACATTCTTGAAGCTGAACCAGAACCGCGGGTTCGAGGAGAACATCAAGGTCCAGCACAACCAGGTCGCCGCCTACAAGCAGCACGGCATCAAGTATTTCCGCGGCTCGATGATGGCTGCCTTCGGCTGCAACTTCGAAGGCGACATCCCCATCTCGCGGGTCCTCGAGCAGGCCGAGGTGGTCCACCGCATCGCTGAGGAGAACGATGTCGAGCTGGATATCCTGTCGCTCGCCGACACCATGGCCTGGGCGACGCCGGAATCGATCAAGCGCGTGGTGGGCGCGGTGCGCGAGCGCTGGCCGGATCTGAGGATCACGCTGCATCTGCACGATACCCGCGGCCTCGGCTGCGCCAACGCTTATGCCGGGCTGGAGATGGGCGTCGACAGCTTCGATTCCAGCGTCGCCGGTCTCGGCGGCTGCCCGTTCGCCGGCCACAAGGGGGCGGCGGGCAACATCTGCACCGAGGATCTCGCCTTCATGTGCGCCGAGATGGGCATCGACACGGGCGTCGACCTGGAGCGGCTGCTCGAGGCGGCCCGGCTGGCCGAGGATATCGTCGGCCACGATCTGCCGGGCAAGGTCAAGTGGGGCGGTAGCCTGAGCGCGCTCCGCGCCAAGCTTCACTGATCTGGCGGCGTCCGCCGCGCTCCAATTCCCGGACAAAACGCACGGCCGCGCTGTGACAGGCGCGGCCGTTGCCTTTTTCTGTCTTTGTCCGTCGCGGCACAATAAAACACTTAGAAAAATCGGCGAAATCGATCACTATGGACGGGAAAAGCCAAAAAAATCGCCTTATAGGGAGGAAATATCATGGACAGCTGGACTGGCCCAATCGGCCGTCGGGCCCTGCTGCAGGGCGGCGTCGCGGCAATCGGCGGCGCCGCGCTCGCCTCGACGCCGCTCCGCCGCGCCTTTGCCGATACGTTTCCATCATCGAATCTGAAGATGATGGTGGCGACCCGCGAAGGCGGCGGTGCGGACCGTAACCTTCGCGCCTTCTGGAGCGTCTGGAAGAAATATCTCAAGACCGAGATGGAAGCATCCTTCTATCCGGGCGGCGCCGGCCGGGTGGGCTATGAGAAGTACATGGGCATCGCCAAGCCGGACTGCTACACGCTCTTGTTCGGCAACATGGGCCCGGAAGTGCTGAACTGGGTGGTGAAGCCGCCGGCGGATTTCAAGTTTCCGGGCGATTACAGCTATTTCAATCAGGTCGACGTCGACCCGAGCTGCATCTTCATCGATGCGAAGAAGAGTCCCTTCAAATCGATCGACGACATCGTCGCCGAAGGCAAGAAGCGCACGCTGAACGTCGCCTGCAGCCGCATCGCTCACCCGGCCTCGCTCGGCGTGCTGGCGCTCGGCCGCCATACCGGTGCGAAGTTCAACCTGGTGCCGCTGTCCGGCGGGCGCAACACCTATGCCGGCGTATCCTCGGGCGAGATGGATATCGGCGCGCTGCCCTTGTCCGGCATTGCTGCGCGTCACAAGACCTTCCGCGCCACGCTCATCTTCGACGATGAGACCTACAGCAAGGAGCTGATGGCGCAGCTCTACAACGCGCCCTTCGCGAACAAACATTTCGGCATGAAGCTGCCGCCGCTGGTGTCCGCCCGCGCATTCGCGATCAAGACCGCGGCGATCAAGAAATATCCCGACCGCTTCAAAATTCTCCAGGAGACCGCCAAGAAGGCGGCCGCCGATCCGGCGCTGAAGGTGGCCATCGAGAAGACCAAGGCGCCGACCGAATTGCTGCATTACGGCGATCAGGCGCGATGCGCCAAATACGCCGAGGAGATCATGGCGATCGGCGAAGAGTACAAGGCGCTTCTGAAGCGGCAAGGCCTGACCGCAGTCGGATCGCGGCCCGCGACCGGGTGGCGGCGGGGATAGGCCCGCACCATCCGGCGGCCACGCCGCGCCGATTCGGAAACGTCGCGATTTAAGCGACCCGCATGACAAAAGAAGAAGGGGCAGATGTCGAGCGAACCGGAGTCCCAAAGCGGCGAAAAGCCGCCCATCGGCGGCGAGCTGATCATCCCGGCCGCCGCGATCCTATTCACCCTCTACTATTTCTATTCGATCATCGGCGCGCCATGGACGGCGCAGGTCAGCGCCTTCTTCAACGGGTCGATCCTGCTTGCCCTCTGCGCGATCCTTATCGTCACCACGGTGGTCAAGGTGGCGCGGCGGCAGGCCAGTCTCCGCTTCGATACCCTGGTCGAGCCGATCGGCATCCTGCCGAAGCGCATCTTTCTGTTCCTGCTCACGCTCGGCTATATCGCCTGTCTCGACTGGGCCGGGTTTACCATCACGACCTTCGTCTTTCTCGCGCTTGCCATGATGCTTTTGTCGGGGCGGGAACGGAAGAACAAGCGTCTCATCCTCATTCTATCGGGCGCGCTCGCGATCGGCGGCTATCTGCTGTTCGTCGTCGCCTTCGAGCGGCAATTCCCGGAAGGCCCGTTCGAGCACGCGGTCACCGCGATGATCGAAAGCGCTGGGAGGAAGCTGACATGCAAACGCATATGACGTTCAGCTTCCTCGTCGAGCTTTTCGAGCACACCTTCACCTTCTGGTGGATCATCATTCCGGCGATCTTCCTCGGTCTCATCGTCGGCGCGGTCCCCGGCTTCAGCGCGGCCAATACGATCATCATCCTGCTGCCGCTGACGCTCGCGATGGGCGAGGAGGAGGGGCTGATCTTCATGGTCGCGCTCTACTGCTCGTCGCGCCTAGGCGCGGGCATCCCGGCGATCCTGGTGAACGTGCCGGGAACGGCCGGCGCGGCGGCGACGCCGCTCGACGGCTACCCGATGGCGAAACAAGGCAAGGGCGCGCAGGCGCTGGCGATATCCTTCGTCTCGTCCACCCTGGGCGGCCTGCTGACCACGATCATCGTGCTCTTCATGATGCCCTACATCGCCCAGGTCGTTTACTACCTGCACAGCGTCGAGATGATCGTCGTCATGCTGTTCGGCATTTCGCTGATCGCGACGATCGCTGCGGAAGATACGTTGAAGGGCCTGATCGCAGGTTTCTTCGGCCTGATGATCGGTTCGATCGGTGCCGATTACATCTACGCGACGCCGCGCGGCACCATGGGGTTCCTCGAGCTGTACGACGGCGTGCCACTGATCCCCGCGCTCGTCGGGCTGTTCGCGATCTCGGAAGCCTTCTTCATCATCGAAGGGGAGTCGATCCTGAGCGAGCAGGGACAGGCCGCCATGCGCGAGGCGAGCTGGGCCGACACTTTCGAGGGCGCCCGCGAAACGTTCAAGCGCTGGTGGCATGTCGTGTGGACGAGCCTGATCGGCTTGGTGATCGGCGTCATTCCCGGCGCCGGCGCGGCGATCGCCTCCTTCGTCGCCTATCAGCAATCGAAGACCTTTTCGAAGACGCCGGAGCTTTATGGCACCGGCCATATCGAAGGCCTGATCGCGCCGGAATCGGCCAACAACGGCGTCACCTCCGGAACGCTGGTGCCGCTTCTCGTCATCGGCATACCGGGCGGGGCGACGGCGGCGATCATGCTGGTCGTCATGCAGTATCACGGCACGACGGTCGGGCCGGACCTGTTCATCCAGAAGCCCTTCGTGGCCTACGGCGTGTTCTCGGCGATGGCGGTGACCTACCTACTGATGGCGCTGACGATTTTCCCCATGGCGCGCTACATGTCGCGGGTGACGATGGTGTCGACCGTCTACATCGCGCCGCTGATCATCGCCTTTACCCTCGTCGGCTCCTTCGTGCCGCGCGGTTATGTCTTCGACATCTACCTGGCGCTCGCCTTCGGCGTCATCGGCTATGTGGCGCGCAAGACCGGGTACCACGTCGCCGCCATTCTCATCGGCGTCATCCTGGGGCCGTTGCTCGAGCAATACTTCCTGCGCGCCTTGAAGATGTCGCAAGGCGATATAATGGTTATCTTTTCCTCCCGGATCGGCAACATACTCTGGGTCTGCCTCGTGGTGTCGCTCGTGATACCTTTCGCGAAGGATTGGCACCGCAAGCGCAGCGCCTTCCGCGAGGCGCTGCACCAGGGCGAGAAGGCCGAGCGCGGCGGAACGGTCGGATAGAGGGTTGAAGGAGCGCATGAAGCAAACGCGGGAATTGGGACGCACCGGGGTGATGGTCTCGGCGATCGGGCTCGGTTGCGCCGGCATGTCGCCGGAGAAGCTCGAACGGGACGACGACGAATCGATCGCCACGGTACGGCGCGCGCTCGACCTCGGCGTGAATTTCATCGACACGTCGGATGCCTACGGCAACGGCCACAACGAAAGCCTGATCGGCAAGGCGATCGAGGGCCGCCGGAAGGACATCTTCCTGACGACGAAGTTCGGCAACATCCGAGGCCCGCAAGGCCAGCGCGGCGGCACCGACGCCAGCCCCGGCTACGTGCCGGTCGCCTGCGAGAGCAGCCTGAAGCGGCTCGGCATCGAGGTGATCGATCTCTACTATCTGCATCGGGTCGACCCCAAGGTGCCGATCGAGGACACGGTCGGCGCGATGGCCAAGGCTGGTCGAGCAGGGCAAGGTGCGCTTCCTCGGCCTGTCGGAAGCGAAGCCGGACGTCCTTCGCCGCGCGCATGCGGTGCATCCCATCACCGCGCTCGAATCGGAATATTCGCTTTGGACGCGCGAGCCCGAGCGGGAGATCCTGCCGCTCTGCCGCGAACTCGGCGTCACCTACGTGCCCTATGCGCCGCTCGGCCGGGGCTTCCTCGGCGGCACGATCCGGGCGGTCGCGGACATGCCCGCGGGCGACCGGCGCCACGACCACCCGCGCTTCCACGACGAGAATTTGCGGCGCAATTTGGCGCTGCTCGAGCCGCTCGACGCGCTGGCGGCGGAAAAGGGCTGCACGCCGGCGCAGATCGCGATCGCCTGGGTCCTGTCGCGCGGCACGGACATCATCCCGATCCCGGGCAGCCGGCGGCGGAGCCATCTCGAGGAGAACGTCAAGGCGCTCGACGTGACGCTGACCAGGGATGATTGCGACCGGCTCGAGCGCGTCTTCACCATCGGCGCCACGGCCGGCCTGCGCTACCCGGAAAAGCAGATGCCGCTGATGAGCTTCTGAGACCAACACCAACACGTCATTCGCCAATTCAATCGGCGAATCCATGGCACGTCGCCGTGCGCCGCAATGGTCCGGCCGAGGAAGGTGCCGATGCTATCTTGTCGCCATCGCGCCGGCCTATCGGGCATGCCGTGGACAACCCGGTCAAGCCGAGTTGTGACCGTTAATATTCCATTTCGACAGCTTATACTCACCCCTTCGCCAGCAGCTTCGGAATGACCATCGCGTCCTTGAGGTCTTCCATGTTGAGGATGGCCTCCTTGAGCGCCGTGATCTGCTTCTTCGGCAGCGCGTGCTTCGCCAGCTTCTCGAACTTCTCGACCACGTCCGCTTCGGAGGCGAATTTTTTCTCGCTGCCGCGCGCGGCCTCGCAGGTCTCCTCCAGATGCGTGCCGTCCTTGAGGAAGGTCTCGACCCGGACGAGGTGGCGGTAGGCCGAGCCCTTCGCCGTGATCGCGGCGTCGTGCTGGGTCTCGACCTTGTCGGCAAAGGCGATGCGCTTCTTGTCGGTGACGCAGTCCTCGGTGAACTGCTCGACGAAGCAGTCGCCCTCCAGCATGTAGGTGGCGACGCAGAAGGGCAGGTTGAGCTGCGCCGAGGTCAGGCCCTCCGGCTTGTACTTCCAGCCGACGTGGTCGACGGTGACCTGCGAGCCATGCACGACGAACTTCTCCACGTCCTTCGCGCCGAAGGGGTGGCGCGCCTGCATCGCGCGGATCGCGTCGAGCGTCGTGTGGTTGCTGCCGACGCAGGAATAGAACTTCAGCGCGATGCCCATGGTCTCGAAGCGCTTGCCGAGGTCCTTGGTCAGTTCCTTCAAATTGAAACGGTCCTGCGAGCGCGAGAAGGTGGTGCAGAAGCCGCCGTATTCGCTCTCCAGCACGTCGATGATCCCGGTGAAGCCGTTCGCCGCCAGCAGCGCGCCGTAGAGCCCGCTCTGCGAGGCGCGGCCGGCATGCATGCGCTTGACCATGGCGCCGTACTGCGCCGCCATCAGGCCGGCCGCCTGCGTGCCGCCGATGCCGAGCGCGTGCACCGTCTTTTCCGCCGACAGGCCGAGGCCGGCCGCCGCGCCCGCCGCGGCGGAGAAGACGCCGAGTGTCGCCCCGGAATGCCAGCCCTGGCCGATATGCTCCTGGCCCATGCAGATGCCGACGCGGGGCCCGATCTCATAACCCGCGACCGCGGCGGTCAGGAAGTCCTTGCCGCTCAGCTTCCGCTTCTTCATCTCGGTCACGGCGATCAGCGCCGGCAGGGTCACGGCGCCGACATGCAGCACGCCCTTGCGGTGCACATCGTCCAGCTCGAAGCCCTGCACCATGGTGCCGTTGACCAGCGCCGCGTGCGGCGCCGACAGGCGCTTCTTCATGCCCCAGAGGCGGGACCCCTTGTCGCCGGTGCGGTCGACGGCCTCCAATGTCTTCAGCAGGATCTTGGTCCATTCCAGCTGGGTGCCATAGAGGGCGCAGCCGAGCGAATCGAGGATCAGCAGCTTGATCCGCTGGCGCACGTCTTCCGGGATGGCGTCGTATTTGAGGCCGGCGACGAAATTCGCCAGGGCCTGGGTATAGGGGTTCTCTCTCACACCGTCGTGCGCCATGCAGGCCTCCCGTGATTTGCGGATGCTGGATCGAGGATCGTAATCTGCCCCGAGATTAGCATGAGATCAAATGGAGCGCAGGCAATGGCCGAGACGCATCGGTACGATGTCGTCGTCGTGGGCTGCGGGGTGGCGGGATTGTCCGCGGCCGTGGCGGCCCAGGAATGCGGGGCGCGGGTGGCGGTGCTGGAGCGCGCCCCGGTGGAGGAACGCGGCGGCAATACCCGGTACACCACGGCGGCGATCCGCATGGCGAGCGAGACCGAGGTCTCGCCCGACTTCGAGGACCAGTTCGCGCGCAATGCCGGCTATCACCTGGACCCCGCGCTCGTGGCCGGCGCGGCCGACGACTACGCCAACTGGCCGGGGATCCTGAAGACGCTGTCCTTCGCCGACCCGGAGCTCGTCTCGACCTTCGCGGCCAGCGCGCCCGCGACCATTGCCTGGCTCAAGCGACAGGGCGTGCGCTTCGGGCAGATCGGCTACTACGGGCTGACGCCGCGCTCCTCGCCACGCATCTCGATCAGCGGCGGCGGGCTGGCGCTGGTCGAGGCGATGGCGCCGCTGGCCGAGCAGCGCGGCGCGCAATTCCACTACGAGACGACGGCGCAGGCGCTGATCCTCGACGAGGACGGGCGCGTGGCGGGGTTGAAGGCGGCCGGCAAGGGCAACCGCACGGTGCGCTTCATGGCCAAGGCGGTGGTGCTTGCCTGCGGCGGCTTCGAGGGCAACCCGGAGATGGTGGCGCATTATCTCGGCGAGAGCGGGCGCTACCTTCGCCCCGTGGCGCGCGGCGGCTATTACAACAAGGGCGAGGGCATCCGCATGGCGCTCGCCATCGGCGCCGCGCCGTCGGGCGACTACAGCGAGTACCACGCCCAGCCGATCGACCCGCGCTCCGGCGCGACCGAGCCGCTGGTGATGATCTTCACCCAGGGCATCCTGGTGAACCGGCTGGGCCTGCGCTTCATCGACGAGGCGCCCGGCTCGATCGACGCGCATTACGAGGACATCACCCGCGTCATCCGCAAGCAGCCCGGCGGCACCGCCTGGTGCATCCTGGATGCGCGGGTGGACGAGATCGAGAATTGGCAGCGCTGCATCCGTACCGATCAGCCTCCGGTGGAAGCCGCGACACTGGATGCCCTGGCGGCGGCGACCGACGTGCCGGCAGATGCGCTGAAAGCGACCGTGGAGGCCTACAACGCCGCCTGCGTCGATGGAAAATTCGATCCGCATGCGATCGACGGCCTGGCCACGCGCGGCCTCACCCCGCCGAAGTCCAACTGGGCGCGGCCGATCGCCAAGCCGCCCTTCCGGGCCTATCCGATCATCTCGTCCAACACGTTCACCTTCGGCGGGCTCAAGGTCACGCCGAACGCCGAGGTGGTGAACACCAGCGGCGAGGTCATCCCCGGTCTCTATGCGGCGGGGGAGACCATCGGCCTCTACTACGGCCGCTATCCCGGCGCGACCTCGGTGCTGCGCGGCGCGGTGTTCGGCCGCATCGCCGGCATGCATGCCGGCGGCGCGAACATGGAACGCTAGCCGATCCGGCGCGACCGCACGGTGGAGAGCGTGTAGCCGGCGAGGTCGGACATGATGTCCGGATGGAGCTGCGGCCCGGTCCATTGGAAACGCTTCACCGTCTTGATGTCGACGGGATCGTAGGCCGCGAGGCGCTCGAGCAATCCTTCGACGGCCTTCTCCAATTGGTCGGGCGGAAAGACGCGGCTCACAAGTCCCGATGCCAGCGCCGTCTCCGCGTCGATCTCTTCGCGCGAATAGACCATGTCGATGACCGTCTTCGACGCGACCTTGCCAAGCGCCGCCATGGCGAGGGTCGGCGCGGTGCCGTGCGCCATCTCGGGCAGCGCGAAGCGCGCCGCCGTCGATGCGTAGGCGACGTCCGACCCGCCGACCAGCGCGCAGCCGAAGCCCAGCGCCTTGCCGTGCACCACGCTGATGATCGGCACCGGGCAGTTGCGGAAGGCGGCGTAGACGGCGAGGATCTTGCCCATCGCCCGGTTGTGCATGTCGAAGGCGTTCTTCGGCGGCCCGCCGGGCAGCTTCTGCTCGCGGCCGTGACAGAAATCCTTGCCATTGCCGCGCAGCACGATGGCGCAGGTCTTGTCGTCGCGGCCGAGCTCGTTCGCCGTGTCGGTCAGGAGCTCCTGCATCCTCATGCTCATCAGGTTCCCCTTGCGGGGCCGGTTGAACGTGACGTGGACGACGCGTCCCTTTCTTTGCACCAAGATTTCCTTGGCCATCAGGCCCTCCCTTCAGGGTTTCTTGTCGATGAGGTCGAGCAGGTGTTCCGGCGTCACCGGCACCTGCGTGATCTTGACGCCGAACGGGCGCAGCGCGTCGTCGATGGCGCTCGCGATCGCGGCGGCGGCGGGGATCGTGCCGCCTTCGCCGGCGCCCTTGACGCCGAGCGGGTTGAGCGGCGTCGGCGACTGCATGTGCGTCTGCTCGACGCGCGGCGTCTCGGTCGCGAGCGGCAACAGGTATTCGCCGAAGTTGACGGTCAGCGGCTGGCCGTCGTCGTCATAGCGCATCCATTCGTAGAGCGCGTTGCCGATGCCGTGCGCGACGCCGCCCATGACCTGGCCTTCGACTATCATCGTGTTGATGATCGTGCCGCAGTCATGCGCCGTGACGTAGCGCAGGATCGTCACGCCGCCGGTCTCGACATCGACCTCGACCACGGCGACATGGCAACCGTTGGGATAGGTCGAGCGCTGCGGCGTGAAATAGCTGGTGTCTTCGAGCCCGGGGGTGACGCCGGGCGGCATCGAGAAGCCGGGCATGCCGTTGGCGAAGGCGGCGACTTCGCCCAGCGTCTTGCCGACGTCGGGCACGCCCTTGACGAAGACCCTGCCGTCGGCGAGGTCCAGGTCCTCCTCCGCTGCCTCGAGCAGGTGCGCGGCGATCTTGATTGCCTTTTCGCGGACTTTCCCGGCGGCGATGTGCGCGGACGGGCCCGCATTGGCGGCGACCCGGCTGGCGAAGGTGCCGATGCCGTAGGCGACGCCGCCGGTGTCGCCGACCGTCACCGCGACCTGGTCGGGGCGCACGCCGAGCCGGTCGGCGACGATCTGCGCGAACATCGTGCGGTGGCCCTGGCCCTGATCCGACGAGCCGATGCGGGCGAGGATCTGCCCGCCGGGCGTCACCTGCACGGTCGCTCCTTCGAACGGGCCGAGGCCGGTGCCTTCGATGTAGGCGGCAATGCCGATACCGACGTAGCGGCCCTGCGCGCGCAGCGCGTCCTGCCCGGCGCGGAAGGCGTCGTAATTCGCCTTGTCGAGCGCCATCTGCTGGCACGCGGGATAATCGCCGCTGTCGTAGATCACCGGGCTGCCGTCGCGGAAGGTGAGGCCGACGGCGTAGGGCATCCTGTCCGCCGGGACGTAATTGCGCCGCCGCACCTCGGCCGGGTCGAGGCCGAGCTCGCGCGCGACCCGGTCCATCAGCCGCTCCATCGCGAAGACGGCTTGCGGGCGGCCGGCGCCCCGCACCGGCGTGGTCGCCACCTTGTTGGTGAAGACGCAGCGGACCTTCATGCGATAGGCCGGGATGACATAAGGCCCCGGCATGGTGGTCGCCGAGATGAAGGGCGTGATGATGCCCCAGGGCAGATAGGCGCCGCTGTCGTGCAGCATGTCGCCGCGCACGCCCAGCACTTTGCCGTCCGCGTCGACGGCGACCTCGACCTGCCAGCGCTGGTCGCGCTCCTGATGGGTGCTGAGGAAATGCTCGCGCCGGTCCTCGATGTATTTCACCGGGCGCTTGGCCAGCAGCGCGGCCGCCGCCGTGGCGATGTGCTCGGGATAGGTCTGCACCTTGCTGCCGAAGCCGCCGCCGGTGTTGGGGGCGATCACGCGGACGCGGTCGTCGGCCGTGCCGGTCATGCGGCAATAGACGTCGCGCAGCTGATGCGGCGCCTGGGTGTTGGCCCAGATCGTCAGCGTGCCGCCAAGCGCGTCCGTGGCGGCGAGCACGGCGCGGCATTCCATCGGATGCGCCGCGCCGCGATGTTGCAGCAGATCTTCCTTGAAGACATGCGCGGCGCGGGCGAAGGCCTGGTCGACCTCGCCGTAGCCGACCGTGAAGTCGGCCGCGGTGTTGTCCGCGCGGCCTTCGTGCGCGGCGGCCGCGTCCGCTGCCGCGGCCTTGCGGAAGTCGCTCGCCGCGGGCAGCGGCGCGTAGTCGACGATGACCTGCTCGGCCGCGTCCTCGGCGATGTAGCGGTCGTCGGCCAGCACCATCGCCACCGCCTCACCGACGAAATGCGCCGCCTCCTTCGCCAGGACATGCTGCGTGACGGGATAACGGATCGCCGGGTTGGGAACGAGGAGCGGCAGCGGCGCCTGCAGCGCGTTCGGCAGGTCGGCATGGGTGAGGACCGCATGCACGCCCGGCATGGCGAGCGCCGCTGATATATCGATGCCGTTGATGCGCGCATGCGCATAGGGGCTGCGCACGAACGCGGCCTGCAGCATGCCCGGCAGATGGATGTCGTCGACGAAGCGGCCTTCGCCCCTGAGCAGCGCCGGGTCTTCGAGCCGCGCGACCTTGCTGCCGACCCAGCTCATGGCGAGGAGCCTCCATCGCGCAGGACCTTTGCCGCGGCGAGCGCGGCATCGACGATGCCCTGATAGCCGGTGCAGCGGCAGAGGTTGCCCGAGAGCCACTCGCGCACATCGGCCTCGCTCGGGTCGGGGTTCGTCGCCAGCAGCTCGGTCAGGGTCGCGAGCACGCCCGGCGTGCAGAAGCCGCATTGCAGACCGTGGTGGTCGATGAAGGCCTGCTGCAGCGGGGTCAGCGCGCCGTCTTGCGCCAGGCCTTCGATGGTCACCACCGACGCGCCGTCCGCCTGCGCCGCCAGCATCAGGCAGGACCGCACCGCATGCCCGTCGACCAGCACCGTGCAGGCGCCGCAGACGCCATGCTCGCAGCCGAGATGCGTGCCGGTGAGCTCGAGCTCGTGGCGCAGGAAATCGGCGAGGGTAAGGCGCACCGGCACCTCGCGCGTGAACTCCTGGCCGTTGACGGTCAGCAGGACCAGCATGCGCTCAGCCATGCGCCGCCTCCTCGCCGCGCGCCCGCGCGCGAGCGGTCAGAAGCGCGCGCCGGGTCATGACGACGGCGAGCTTGCGCCGGTATTCCTTGGACGCATGCACGTCGTCGAGGCCGGGAACAGAAGATGCCGTCTCGGCCGCCGTCGCGATAAGCGCGTCGTCCGGCGCCTTGCCCAGCAGCATCGCCTCAGCGTCGCCGAGACGCACCGGCGCGGTATCGACGCCCGTGACCGCGAGCGCCGCGCGCGCGACTGTTCCCAGCCCATCGAGCAACAGCAGCGCCGCGGTGCCGGCCATCGCGAAATCGCCGTGCCGGCGGGCGAACTCGGTAAAGGCATAGCCATGCCCCTCGGGCCAAAGCGGAATGGTGACGGCGGCCAGCAATTCGTCCGGCTCCAGGTTGGGCGTCATGAAGCCCATCGCCCAGTCCGCCATGGATACGTCGCGGTCGCCGCGCCGGCTCCGGACATGCAGCGTCGCGTCCATGGCGCGCAGGGCCGCGGGCAGCTCCGCCGCCGGGTCGAGATGCGACAGGCTGCCGCCGAGGGTGCCCCGGTTGCGCGTCTGCACATGGCCGACGTTGCGCAGCGCTTCGTGCAGCAGCGGGCAGCGGCGGCGGACCAGCGGCGAGAGCTCCAGCTCGCGCTGGCGCGCCATCGCGCCGATCACCAGCGTGTCGCCGTGCTCTTCGATCCGCGAGAGGTCGGCGATCCGGTTCAGGTCGATGACGTTTGCCGGCAAGACGTAGCGGAAGTTCATCATCGGCATCAGCGACTGGCCGCCGGCGAGCAGCTTCGCGTCTTCCAGCGTCGCCAGCATATCGAGCGCGTCGGGGAGCGTCTGCGGGCGATGATAGGAGAAAGGCGGCGGCTTCATCCGGTCACCGGCCTCCGAACAGGCGTGCGAAGAAGCGCCGGATCAGCCGCAGCAGCGCGCCGAAACCGATCGAGAGCCCGGAGGCCGCCGCAGCCGGCCGCGGTGCCGGCGCCGCCGCGTCGCTCGCAAGGATATTCTCCCGCAGGCATGCGGCGAAACGGCCGATCATTTCCTCCGACACGCTGGCGATGATGCCCTGGCTGCGGCCGTATTGCGCGACCGGGCCGGAGAGCTGCAGGTCGGTGACGATACGCACCGTCGTGCCGCTGCCGTTCGGCTCCAGCGCGAAGCGGACATCGGCATTCGCGCTGCCGCGGTTGCGCGCTTCCCGGCCGGAGGCGGCAAGCCGCGCGGTGTGCGCCGCGTCGTCGCGCTCGACGAAGCCGGCCTTGCCTTCGAAGGCGAGGCTGACCGGACCCAGCTTGACCTGCATCCTGCCGGCATAATTCCGGTCGTCGATGACGTCGGTGAGCTGTGCGCCCGGCACGCAGGGCGCGACGCGCTCGACGTCGGTCAGGATGCGCCAAGCATCGGCCGGCGGCACCGGCACGTCGAAGGAATTTTGGAGCTGCACGCTTGGGTCCCTGCAAACGTCTTCTTGTTGCCGGCGAGAGTAGCATCCGGCGGCCAAGTGCCAAAGCCTCCGTTCGATGCTATAGAGGCCGCCGGACCGGCATCGGGAACCTGCCGCAAGGAGTATATGCCATGGCGTTCGGGACCCTTCATCTCGACAAGGACGGCGCGACCGGCGTCGCCACGCTGACGCTCGACCGCCCGCCGCGCAACGCAATCGAGCGGCAGATGGCGCAGGAGCTGGAGCAGGCCCTGACCGATCTCGCGGCGATGACGGTCAGGTGCGCGCCGTCGTGCTGACGGGAGCCGGGCCCGGCTTCTGCGCCGGCGGCGACCTCAAGCGCCTGGCGGGCGAGCTTGCGGACCCGGCGGGCGCGCGCGCCTTCATGCGCGCCTGCCATCGCTCGATCCTGGCGATCTCGGACATGGAAAAGCCGGTCATCGCCGCCGTCAACGGCGACGCGGCCGGCGCGGGCTGGAGCCTGGCGCTCGCCTGCGACCTGATCGTGGCCGCCCATGCGGCCGCGCTTCATCATGGCCTTCGTCAAGGTGGGGCTGGTGCCCGACCTCGGCGGCGCGTGGTATCTGACCCAGCTCGTCGGCCCGCACAAGGCGCGGGAATGGATGATGCTGGGCGACGTGGTGACCGCGGCGGAGGCGGCACAGCTCGGCGCCGTGAATCGCGTCGTCGAGCCGGGCTGACGTCGCTGCCGCACGGCGCAAGCGCTGGCCGCGCAGCTCGCCGCGGGGCCGGGGCGGGCGCTCGCCCTGATGAAAGGCATGGTCGGGCGCTACGGCTCGATGACGCTGCAAGCGGCGCTCGAGGACGAGGCGGAAGCGCAGGCGATCGCGTCGCAGACCGAGGATTTCCAGGAAGGCGCGCGCGCCTTTCAGGAGAAGCGCCCGCCGGCCTTCAAGGGCCGGTGACCTGAGCCGCACACGGCCCGGCTGTCAGCGCAGAAAAGCCGCAAGAAAGACCCCTGTCCACGAAAGCGATCCGCCGTGGCATGTGGATTGCGTTTCCCATGCGCGATGCCGGTCGGTGTAATTTACAGGGCGCTTTGGGTTTCCGTCGTAACCCCTGACGATCGCGTCCTAAATTTCGCTCCGGCGGCATGCCGGACGGGACGGGCCCGTCGGGTCAATATTGCCGACGGCGGCGCGGCGGCGGCAAAAGTTTCCGGCGCGCCCGCATCCGGCAGCACTGACTTGCAGGGACAGGGATCATGAGCATTTCAAGTATCGGCTACGCCGGGTCTCTCGCGTATGACTTCGCCATCAGCAAGCCGAATACCCAGGCTCAATCCTCCGCCTCTCAGGCTTCGGCGAGCGATGCCGCATCGCCGGACGGCAGCGTCGAGCAGCAATTTCTCGACTACATGAAGAAGTCGCCGGCGCAGCGATTCGTCGATGCCTGGCTCAAGGCGCATCATCTGACCCAGAAAGACCTCGACGAGATGACGCCCGAGAAGCGCGAAGCCGTGATGAAGCAGATGGCGCACGACTTCAAAGAGGAAATGAAGCGCAAGGCCGAAGCCGGCTTGAACGGGAAGGCCGGCGTCCTGGTCTAATCATCCCACGGCGTCAGCGCCGCTGCGTTGCGCCCGGCGATGCGGCCGCCGACGAAACATTCCGTCAGGTTCGCGCCGCCGAGGTAGAGAAAGCCCCAGATGCCGCCGCACTCGCCGGCTTCGTAAAGCCGCGGGATCGCCTCGCCGAAGGAATTGAGCACGCGGTTCTTCCCGTCATGCACCGGGCCGCCCTGGGTGTTGGAGACGACCGGCCAGATCTCGCCCATGTAGTAGGGCGGCGTCTTGATCGGCATCATCGTCTTCGGGCCGCGCGCGAAGTCGTCGTCCCGGCCCGCGGTGCAGGCGGCGTTCCAGCGATCGATCGACGCTTGCAGGACGGCCGGCTCGCAGCCGATCAGCTCGGCGAGCTCGGCGATCGAATCCGCCTTCTTCAGCATGCCGTTCTGCACTTCCTTGAGGTTGTCGTCGCTCCAGAAATAGGGCTCGACCTTGGTGTCGTTGAAGATCGTCGTGCCGAGCCGGTAGGTCTTTCGGCCGTCCTCGTCGACGATCATGAAGCAGGGCACGTAGGGAAAGCTCATCGTCGCGGGGTCGTAGACGTCGAGCGGCCGATGCCCGGTGTCCTGGGCATAGGGCATGTATTCGTTGGTGAAGCGCTTGCCGGTCTTGTCGACCAGGATCCACGCCATCCCGACCTCGGGCTCGCGCACGGTCGGCGCCCAGTCCGGCAGGCGCTTGACGCGGATCCCGAAGGGATAGGCCGGATCGGGGTGCCGGAAGCCGTAGGACCCGTGATAGTGCCACATGTGCCAGAGGTCGGCGCCGAGATCGAGCGCCATGCGGATGCCGTCGCCGGTGTTGCCGCGGAAGGCCGCCGTGGTGACCGGATGGACCTGCCAGAACTGGCGCTGCATCTCGTAATTCGCCTCGAAGCCGCCGCAGGCGAGGATGACGCCGCGCCGCGCCTTGATGGCCTTGCGGCCGTCCTTGCCGTCGATCCACACGCCGCGCACCTCGTTGTCGCCGCCGGCGATCAGGCGGAGGGCGGACGTGGCGAGCCTGAGATCGATGCCGCGCGCGAGCACGTTGTCGTGCAGCACCTTGAACAGCTTGGTGCCGTTCCGGTGCGACCGCGCGTGGGGGTATTCCTTGACGCCGTCGAAGCCGGGGATCTGATCGACCTCGATGAAATACATGTCCTCATGGCCGGGGAAGGGGTAGTTGGCGGGCCGGCCGATCCGCTTGATCTCGCCGCCGTTCACCTTGGCGAGGCCGCGGACGTAATCCTCGATGCCCATCATCTCGTCCACGAAGGCCTCGTGGACCGAGCGCGGCGTGGTGCCGTCGTTGGTCTTCTCGAGATAGCTCAGCGTGCCGTCGCGGTCGGCCGACAGCCGGATGCCGCCGCCGGCGCAGATCGAGATGCCGCCCGGCGCGTCCATCTTCTCGACCAGCAGGACTTTCGCCCCCGCATCATGCGCGTCGACCGCGGCGACGCCGCCCGCGAAGCCGAAACCGATGACCACGACGTCGAATTCCTCATCGAACCGGTCGACGGTCCTGGGCGGCAACGATGTCTTCGGCGCGATGGCGGGCGTAGTCTTGGGCATGGTCGGGGCCTCTCGGGAATGTGGGCAATGTGGGGGTCGGCGGTGAGACCGCCATTGCATGCCGTGGGGCCGCGGCTGTCAAGGCGACGGCCGGACGCTGCGCGTTACACGCGTGGACGGGTGTCAGGAGAGGCGGTTGATACCATCGAATGCGGCGGTCTTGTAGCACTCCGCCAGGGTCGGGTAGTTGAAGACCGTCTCGACGAAATAGTCGATGGTGCCGCCCATGGCGAGCACGGCCTGGCCGATATGGACCAGCTCGCTGGCGCCTTCGCCGAGGATGCTGACGCCCAAGAGCTTGCGCGTCTCGCAATGGAACATGAGCTTCAGCAGGCCGGTCGTGTCGCCGATGATCTGGCCGCGCGCGATCTCCCTGTAGGCGGCCCGGCCGACCTCGTAGGGGATGCCGGCCTCGGTCAGCTCTTCCTCGTTCTTGCCGACGGTGGAGATCTCCGGGATCGTGTAGATGCCGTATGGGAAATGATCGGGCGTTGCCTCGGCCTTGATGCCGAAGGCGTGGCAGGCCGCCTGGCGGCCCTGCTCCATCGAGGTCGAGGCGAGGCTGGGGAAGCCGATCACGTCGCCGGCGGCATAGATATGCGGCACCTCGGTCTGGAAGCACGCGTTGACCGCGAGCAGTCCGCGCTCGACCGGACTCAGCCCGGCGTTCTCGAGCGCGAGCGTTGCGGTCGCGCCGGACCGGCCGATGCTGTACAGCGCCTTCTCCGCGATCACCTTCTTGCCGCTCTCCAGAACGATCGAGACGCGCGGCCCGTTCGCACAATCGATCGGGGCTACCGACTTGACGCATTCGTTCAGACGCATCGTCACCCGGTTGTCCCGCATGTGATAGACCAGCGCGTCGGTGATCTCGGAATCGACGAAGGGCAAGAGGCGCCGGCGCTGGTCGATCAGGGTGACGCGGACGCCGAGCGTGGCGAAAATGGTCGCGTATTCCAGGCCGATGACGCCCGCACCCATCACCGCGAGGCTGCGCGGCAGCTTCTGCAGCGAGAGGATGTCGTCGCTGGTGAAGATGCGCTGTCCGTCGAAGGGGATATGGGCATGGCGGGTCGTCTCGGTGCCGACCGCGATCAGGATATGCTCCGCCGTCACTTCGCGCCCGCCGCCGCCGTTCAGCGGCGCAAGGCGGAACGTATGCGGGTCGCGGAACGAGGCTCGGGCGGCGATGACCTCGACCCCGTTGCGCTGCAGCTGGTGGCGGGTGACGTCGATCTCGTGCTTGATCACCTGGTCGGCTCGGAACAGCAGGTCCGACATGGTGATCTTCTCCTTCACCGTATAGGACGCGCCATAGATGCTCCGCTCGCGGTAGCCCGACAGGTGCATCACGGCTTCGCGCAGCGTCTTGCTGGGGATGGTGCCCGTATTGATGCAGACGCCGCCGATTACGGCGCGGTGCTCGGCGACCGCGGTGCGCTTGCCAAGCTTGGCGGCCTGGATGGCGGCGCGCTGGCCGGCCGGCCCGGAGCCAAGGACAAAAAGATCGTAGTCATATGACGTCATGCTGAATTCCCGCCTTGGGGAGAAGGCTCCCCGGCGCTGCGCCGCACACTATCGGGAAGGACCGTTACGGTATGGTTAACGCTACCCGGAGGGCGGGAGCTCGGCTGCAGCTCCGGCAACCAGCTGGACCGCCGATTTGCACGCCGCGACAATCCATCGCACACTTCTCCGGTCCCAGCTTCCGGAAGAGCCGTGCCGGTCGCGAGGAGAATCCAGCACGGCGCCGGCACCAGAACAAGAATAGGGTACGACGCAGAAGCGGTTGTGGCCGTCGGCTGTGGAAGTGTGGGTGCGTCCGCGCCGTCTTGGCAGGGGTTCTTTGCCCGGCGGGGCGCGGATGCAATGCAACTCGAATGTCCCGCGGTGGTTAGCGGGGCAGCATGGAGGAAACGAAGAATGAAGATTTCACGCGTTGCGGTCGTCGCAACGATTGCGGCTCTGGTCGCGTTTGCCGGTCCGGCCGGCGCGGTGACCAACAGCGATGCCAGCAAGAAGCGCATTGCGGAGTATTACGCGCTCGCCAAGAAGGAAGGCGAGGTCGTCTGGTACACGACCTCCCGCGAATCTTATCTGAAGGGCCTGAGCGCCTTCTGGAAGAAAAAGTTTCCCGACGTGAAGCTCACCATCCTGCGGAAGAACTCGCCGCAGCTGGTGCAGACGATCGAGGCGGAAATTGCGGCTGGTCGGCCGCGCGCCGATGTCTTCACGTCTGCGCTCGCCTATCAGGGCGAGGACTTCAAGCAGCACGGCTGGTACACGCCCTACAAGCCAGCGACCTTCGATCTGATCGACAAACGTTTCAAGGATCCGGACGGACAATGGATCGCGCAAAGCATGTTCCTGCTGCTCGGCGCTTACAACACCAACGTGATCAAGGACAAGAAGGAGCTGCCGAAGACCTATGCGGATCTGTTGGATCCGAAATGGAAAGGCAAGTTGCTGAGCGCCCATCCGCAGACTTCCGGGTCGCACACCGCCTTCTACGGCGGCATCGTGAGCGAGAAGATCGACGGCGGCTGGCCGTTCCTCGAAAAGCTCGGCGGTCAGGACATGATGTTCGTCAAGGCGAATGCCGAGGCGGCGCGGATGGTGACGGCCGGCGAGCGTCCGGTCGCGGTGGCCGTGTCTTCGCACAACACCTTGGTCGCCCGTGCGAAAGGGTCGCCCGTCGACGTCTTCGCCTATGACGATGGCGTCATCGTCAACATGTCGCCGCAGGGTATCCTCAAGACCGCGCCGCATCCGAACGCCGCGAAGCTTTTGACCGAGTGGCAGTTCAGCGACGGAGGGCCAGGCGCAGATCGCTTCGATGGGGACTGCAATGGCCGGTGGTGGAAGGGCGTTCCGGGACCGAAAGGCGCGCCGGACCTGAAGTCGATGAAGCTCATCGTTCCCGATCTGACGTCCCAGATCCCGGACGAAGGGCGCAAGGACTTCCTGAAGAAGTTTAACGCCGCAATGGGGCGAAACTGAGCATATCGACGCGCCAGGACCGCCACGGCGGCCTTCCTTCGAAGGTCTGACCGTGGCGGCCCGGGGCCGAGATGGCGATGACCGGCCGCCGGCTCCAGCGCGGGCTGAACGGCCGGGCCTTCGTGCTCAAAAAATAATTTGGAGGAATGAAAGGCCAATGGCCGACGTACCGCACAAACTGGAATTGCAAAATCTCGTCAAGATGTTCGGCGAGGTTCGCGCCGTCGACGGCGTCAGCCTGCAGATCGCATCAGGCGAGAGCGTCGTGCTGCTCGGCCCGAGCGGCTGCGGCAAGACGACCACGCTTCGCTCCGTCGCCGGCTTCATCAAGCCCGACGGTGGCCAGATCCTGCTCGACGGGCAGAAGATCGCCGACGGCAACAGCAGCCTGCCGCCCGAAAAGCGGCGGCTTGGCATGGTGTTCCAGAACTATGCCGTGTGGCCGCACAAGAGCGTGTTTCAGAACGTGGCCTACGGGCTGGTCATCGCGAAGCTGTCGCGCAACGAGATCGAGCAACGCGTGCGGCGCGCCCTCGAGCTGGTGAAGATGCCGGGCCTGGAAAATCGCATGCCGGGCGAGCTGAGCGGCGGACAGCAGCAGCGGGTTGCGTTGGCCCGCGCCATCGTCACGGAGCCGTCGATGCTCCTGCTCGACGAGCCGCTGTCGAATCTCGACGCCGGGCTGCGCGAAGAGATGCGCTTCGAGCTCAAGGAATTGCAGGAGCGCATCGGCATGACCACGCTCTATGTGACCCACGATCAGGAAGAGGCGCTCGTTCTCGCCGACCGCATCGTGGTGATGAACAAGGGCAAGATCGAGCAGGTCGACGTGCCGCGCGAGGTCTACCTGCATCCGGCGAGCCGCTTCGTCGCGACCTTCGTCGGCGTCACCAATCTGCTGGATGCCACGGTCGATGCCGTCGACGCCAAGTCCGGGCGCGTCCGGGCGGCCAGCGCGCTCGGCGAGCCGTTCTGGGCGAGCAGCCGGAAGGACAAGCTCCAGACGCTCAACAAGGGCGACCGGATCGCCGTCTCGGTGCGGCCGGAGGCCATCTTCGTCAACGGCAGCGCCCCGTCGCTGAACCCGAAATTCCGCGCCCGCGTGCAGAAGAGCGCCTTCCTCGGCAACCGGATCGATCTCAGGCTCGATCTCAAGGGGCAGGAATTCCGCTGTCAGGTTCCCAAGTTCGAGCATACGCTCGCCCAGAGCCATGACGTGGATGTCGAATTCGACAGCGAATTGGCGTGGGTGGTCTGAGCCATGGCAACAACGACAATCGATGCCGGCAAGTCGCTGACCGGATTGCGGCGCAGGATCGCGCTCGGATACGAGGAGTTCCAGACGAGCGCCCGGCGCGAGCCGATCAAGTACCTGACCATGCTCCTCGGCGTCTTGGCCTTGGCGGGGCTCGTCTGCTACCCGGTGTATCTGCTCTTCCAGTTCAGCCTTTACGATTCGGCGGGCAACTTCACGCTCAAGAACTACGTCGCGGTCTTCACGGAGCCCGGCTTGCTGTCGGCGATGAAGAACTCGCTGATCCTCGCCTCGTCAGTTCCGGCGATCTGCCTGTTGGTCGGCTTGCCGGCGGCGTGGCTCGTGTCGCGCACGGACATGCCGATGAAGGGGCTGGTGCGCGCCTTCGCCGGCGTTGCCTTCATCGTGCCGTCCTTCATCTCGGTGATCGCCTGGATATTCCTGATGGCGCCCAACTCCGGCAAGATCAACAAGCTGTTGATGGCCGTGTTCGGCCTCGAGTCGCCACCGATCGACATCTTCTCGATGGGCGGGCTGATCTTCGTCGAATCGATGCACTTCTATCCGCTGGTCTTCTTCGCGGTGACGGCGGCGCTGGACAATATCGATCCGTCCTTTGAAGACGCCGCGCGGAACCTGGGGGCAGGGCGCGTACGGACCGCGGTGACGGTGACGTTGCCGCTCGTGACGCCGGCGGTTCTGTCGGGCCTGATCCTGTGTATCCTGGATGCGCTCGCCGCCTTCGGCGCGCCGGCCGCGCTCGGCTTCCCGGTCAACATCCACGTCCTGACGACCAAGATCTACACGCTCCTGACCTATCCGCCGCAGCTGCAGCTCGCCGCCGCGGTATCGATCCCGATCATCTTCTTCACCGCGCTCTGCCTTCTGTGCCAGCGCTGGTGGCTCGGCCGGACCAAGTACACGACGCTCACCGGCAAGATCGGCAAGGCGCAGGCGGTCGAGCTCGGGCCGTGGCGCTGGGTCGCGTTCGGCTTCTGTTTCGTGGTGATCTTCTTCAGCGTGCTGTTGCCGCTGACGGCGCTGATCATCCTGTCGCTGCTCAACACCTTCGGCGCGGACATCGCGCTCAAGAACATGGTCCTGAGCAACTACAAGATCTTCTTCGACGACACCTTCATCGTCTGGCAGTCGGCGAAGAACAGCCTCAGGCTGGCCTTTGCCACGGCGACGCTGTGCGTGCTGCTCAGCATCGTCTATGTCTGGATCGTGGAGCGGACGAAGATCCCGGGACGCAGCCTCGTGACCTTCATCGTCATGATTACCTTCGGCTTCCCGGCGGTGGCGATGGGCGTCGGCGTCATGATCGGTTACATCAACGTGCTGTATGGAACGCTGTGGATCATCTTCGTCGCCTACATGGCGAAAATGATCCCCTTCGCCTTCATCTTCATGCGCAACGCCATCAAGCAGATCGGCGAAGAGCTGGAAGAGGCGGCGCGCATCGCGGGCGCGACGTGGCTCCGTTCCGTCCGCGACGTCACCGTGCCGTTGATGAAGACCGGCATCTGGGTCGGCTGGGTGCTGATCTTCTCGCTTTGCCTGCGCGAGCTCGCCATGTCGGTCTTCCTGGCGCAGCCGGGGACCGAGGTGATGGCGGTGGCGGTCTACATCTATCTCGAGGAAGGCTCGGTCGAGAACGCGGCGGCCATCTCGGTGGTGATCGCGCTGCTCAGCGTGGTGACCGTCATGATCGCCCGCAAGATCGCCGGCAAGGGCACGCTCGAGGTCAGGTGAAGCTGCGCTTCAAGGTCGGCGGGCAGGATGTCGATCCTGCCCGCCGAACGGCGTTCGTGCCGCCTTATTGCGCGATGTCGCGCATGACCGTCGATGCGATTTCCTGGCGGGTGATGACGCCGACCACATTATTGCGGCCCGGCCGTTTATGGTCCGTGAGGACGAGGGCGACCGGCCGATCCTTCCGGTTCATGCGCTGTATGACGGATTGCAGGAAAGCGTCGCTGCGGACCACCGTGAACTTGGTGATCGGCGCCTTCGTTGCCGTGTCGGGCGTGCCGCTTCCGACCGGAACGATGCCGACGACCCGATCGCCCTTCGTCACGATCTTGTAGGAATCGGCGGGCTCGGCGACGGCCGGTTGCAGCGCCTTGCACGTAACCTCCTCCAATGGCACCGCACCTGAGATGGGACGCATGACGTCCTTGGCATGGCGGATGAGGAACATGTGGGAGTGGCGCTCCTTCGGGATGTGATGGCCCGCGGCGCGCCAGCTTCGCGGTGTAGATGTTCTCGAACGACAGCAGGCGGCGGATGCCGATCGACGCGGCGACCGAGATGATGACGGGAACGGTCACGCTGTAGTCGTGCGTCATCTCGAAGATCATCAGGATCGCGGTCATCGCCGCGCCGGTCGAGCCGCCGACGACCGCCGCCATGCCGATGATCGCGAAGGGCACCGTGCTGATCGAGAGGTTCGGCCAGACCTGCGCCGCCAGCGAGCCGAAGCAGCCGCCGAGCGTGGCGCCGAGGAACAGGGACGGGGAGAAGATCCCGCCCGATGCGCCGGAGCCGAGGCTGACGCGTCGTCGCCAGACAGCTTGGCGACGAACAGCAGCGCCAGCAGCCATGTGAGCTTCAGCTGGTCGGTGAGAATCGCCTGGATGGTCGAATAGCCGACGCCTTCGACGTGATAATGCCCGACCGTCAGCAGCAGCGTGTAGAACAGGATGCCCAGTCCCAGCATGCCGACCACGTTCCGCGTGTAGGCATTGCCCGGCATGTCGTCGAACACGTCCTCCATGAAGTGCAGGAAGCGGACGAAGACCGCCGACGCGATGCCGCACAGGATGCCGAAGAACGCGTAGATGGGCAGGAAGGATATCGCCGCCGGGAACAGCAGCTCGGGCAGCCCGCGCGTCGGCACCATGAAAGCGGGCTCCATGCCGAAGAAGATGCGTCCGACATAGGTCGCCCCGCCGGTGGCGAGCACGACCGGCAGCAGGGTGCGCGCGCTGAGCTCCGGCAGCATCAGCTCGATGGCGAACATCACGGCGCCGAGCGGCGTGTTGAAGGTCGCCGCGATGCCGGCGCCGGCGCCGGCGGCGACCAGCGTGATGGTCTCCCACCGGCGCAGGCCAAGCACCTGGCCGATCGACGATCCGATGCCGCTGCCGATCTGGATGATCGGGCCCTCCCGGCCGACCGATGCGCCGCTGCCGATCGACAGCGCGGAGGCGATCGACTTGATGATCACCACGACGGGCCGGATCCGGCCCTCCTTGTAGTAGATCGCGTCCATCACCTCGGGCACGCCATGGCCGCGCGCCTCGGGCGCGAAATGGCGGACGAGGAAAACGACGACGAGGCCGCCGAGAACCGGAACGAGAATGATGAAGGCGCCCCATGGGCTCGGCGGAGTCGGCTCGTTCGCGTCGTAGATGAACGAGAGATGCCCGAGAAAAAGCGCGTTATGGATCAGCGCCATGAGCGCGCGAAGGACGAAGGCGCCGAGACCGGTTACGAGGCCGACGATGAGGGCGAGGATGCAAAGGGTAAGGAGCCCGACGTTGCGGTTCCTGCGGATTGTATTTGTTGCCATTGGGCTATGTTATAGCTGCCGAATTATGATTGCTGTCGCCAGCGGAAAGTGAAACTTGGTCGTGATGCGCGAGGCGGGGCCGAAACATCGTCGCGCCCAGGCCCTATCGCGGCCGGATCGGGCCGGGCAGATGGGCGCCGGGCCCCTCTCCCCGGTGGCCTCAATATACCCACGTAGGCACCGGTGTAAATCGGCGAGCGCCGAGAAGACGGGCTAAGTTGCCACTAAATTGCAATGCAGCCTTCACAAATCTGCATGGAATTGGGGCATTGCGGCGTATAGTCGCTCTTGCAGTGCAGCATGCGATGGATATATCAAGGGCGTACGCACATTCTGCAAATTCCGCTGGTATTGCGCCGCGATTTCAACGATCGCTGCCGTTAACGGTTTGTTTCTGACGGCGAGCGCATTGTTTCAAGCGCCGGGATTTTCGAGACGCCCCCAATGGGGCCGGCAGGGTGTCGGGATCGAATCACCGGTAGCTTGGGAGAGTTCTGCCCGAAATGACGACTTCAATCTTTGGCCGCAGACGGACGGTACGGAAGATTTCCGTGAACGTGGTTGGGGCGCTTGTGTTTCTGGCGCTGGCCCTCGGCTACATTTACTTTCTGAAGCTCGAGGACGAGAGCGCGGTCGCCGACCTGACCAACATGCGCCAGAACGACCCCGTCCAGTATCTCGAGGATGTGCGGCACCGTAAGGGATTTGACGCGTATTTGGCGCAATTCAGCAGCAATTACGGCTACGACCACTTAACGCATGACGTGCCGGCGTTTCTGCTCGGCCGCTGGGCCCTGTTCAGCCAGCCGCAGCGCGTCGGATACCAGTATATTGCCGAGGAATGTTTTAACTACCTCGCGATCGAGGATGGGGAAATCAGGGCCAAGGGCAAGTTCCAGGCCGATTATCCGGCCCGCTACCGCATCTCCGGGTCGACGGTCGTGGCGGATATCGGCCACGGGCGGACCATCCCCATTTCGCTGGTCAGCTATGGCATGGACCTGCATCACATCGTGGTGACGCTGCCGGGCCAGGACAAGCCGCTTTACGGCTATCTCTGCAAGTAAGGGCCCCTGCGGCGCTGACGGCCGGCGTCGGCCCTTTCCAGCCGTCTGACGGCAGATCTCCTGCATTTCGCGGCATTTTTGCCCGCGTGCGATTTGGTCTAGACTGCGCCAAATCGTCTTTCAGGAGCCTTCCCCCATGAGCACGGTCGTCAAACCCGCCGCCTTCCGGCAGCAGAGCGCGGCTTCAGACAATGCCACGGTTTCGGAGAAGCTGGCCGATTTCGCCGCCCGCTTCGAGCTGGACCAGGCGCCGGCCAAGGTCGTCGAGGTGGCCAAGCTGCACATCCTCGACTGCTTCGGCATCGGCTTTGCCTCGACCACGACCGACTACGGCCAGCGGGCGGTGACGGCGGCGCGCGAACTGGGCGGTGAGGGGGCCTCGCCGGTGATCGGCATGCCGTTGCGGCTGCCGCTGCGCGACGCCGCGATGGTCAACGGCGTGCTGATCCACGGCCTCGACTTCGACGACACCCATCCGTCCGGCGTGATGCACTGCTCGGCGAGCGCGGTGCCGACCATGCTCGCGATGGCTCACGCGCGCGGCAAGAGCGGGCGGGACGCGCTGGGCGCCTATCTGATGGGGATCGAGACGGGAACGCGGGTGGCGAAGACGGCGCATGGCGGCGTCCATGTCGCCGGCTTCCACACGACGCCGATCATGGGCACCTTCGGCTGCGCGCTGATCGCCGGGCGGCTCGCCGACCTCTCCACCGAGCAGCTCACCGAAGCGCAGGGCATTGCGCTCAGCATGACCAGCGGCACGCGCGAATATCATTCCAACGGCGCCTGGGTGAAGCGCATGCATCCCGGTATCGCCGCCGAGCGGGGCATCACCGCCGCCGGCTGGGCCAAGCACGGCTTCACCGGCTCGCGCACGCCCTATGAAGGGCCCTACGGGCTCTACAACGCCTTCGGCAACAAGCTGGATGTCGACCTTGCCGGCTGCACGGCGGGCCTGGGCGAGAGCTGGGAGATGCTCGACGTCGCCTACAAGCCCTATCCCGCCTGTCACTTCAATCACGCCTTCATCGACGCGGCGATCAAGCTCCGGAACGACCACGGGCTGACGCCGGCGGATATCGATTCGGTCGCGGCGCTGATCCACAAGGAAGAGGTGACGGCGGTCTGCACGCCCGAGGCGCGCAAGCGCCGGCCGCACAGCGCCTATGCCGCGCAGTTCAGCGTGCATTATGTCATCGCGGCGGCGCTGACGCGGGGCCGCTTCACACTCGACGAGATGGACCCCAAGTCCTACACCGACCCGGCCATCCTCGCGCTCTGTGACAAGGTGCATTACGAGGAGACGAGCGAGACGCTGTTCCCGCGCTATTTCTCGGGCACCGTCGTCGTCCGCACCAAGGACGGGCGGGAGCTGAAGCATTACCAGAAATACAATCTCGGCTCGGATGGCAACCCGATCGCTGCCGACAACGTGATCGAAAAATTCTGGAGCAATGCGACCCGTGCCGTGAGCCGGCAGCGCGCCCAGCGCGTGCTGGAGGCGATCATGACCCTCGACCGCGCGCCGGACATGCAAGCGCTGGAAGCGGCGCTGTGCATGGCGCCGCGGTAGTCGGCGAATAATCGCAGTATTCACCCCCACTTAAATCCTCCCCCATCGAAGGGAGAAGCGCTGAGGGTGAGGGGGAATTGCGAGCTTGGCAACATTGTCGCTCTCTCCTATAGCCTTACACGCAACGGAGGAAACGCCACGGGACGAAAACAATGACAAATCATTCGCCGCTGAAGGGCATTCGCGTCGTCGACATGAGCCAGGGGATTGCCGGGCCGCATTGCGGCATGCTGCTGGCGCTCTACGGCGCGGACGTGATCAAGATCGAGCCGCCGACCGGCGACTGGATGCGCGGCATCGGGCCGCGCTACGGCCGGCAGACCTCGCATTCCGCGAATTATAACCGCGGCAAGAGGAGCGTCGTCCTCGACCTCAAGGATCCGAAGGGGCTCGCCGTAGCGCGCCGCCTCGTCGAGCGCGCGGATGTGTTTATCGAGAACTTCCGGCCGGGTGCCGTCGCGCGGCTCGGCCTCGGCTACGACGCGGTAAAAAAGACCAATCCAGGGCTGGTCTATCTCTCGATCAGCGGCTTCGGCCAGACCGGTCCTTATCGCGACCGACCCTGCACCGACACGGTGGCGCAGGCCTTCTCGGGTATGATGACGATGAACCGCGCGGTGGACGGGACGCCGGTCAAGGCGCAGGTCTTCATGATCGACGCGGTCACCGGGCTCTACGGCTTCCAGGCGGTGTCGATGGCGCTCTACGGCCGGCGCGAGACGGGCGAGGGGCGTTACCTCGACGTCAGCCTGATGCAGAGCATCGCCGCGATCATGTCGCCGCACATCACCGACGCCTATCTCCAGGACGGCCCGCTGCGCCCGCCGAACGTGCCGAGCGGCGTTTACCAGTCCAAGGACGGCCATGTCCTCGTCACCCTGCTCAACGAGCGCCAGTACCAGAGCATCTGCCGCGTCATCGGCATGCCCGAGCTGGCGGAAGACCCGCGTTTCAACGACTTCGAGAAGCGCGCGCAGAACAAGGATATCCTGCTGCCGATACTGCAGAAGGCCTTCGTCAAGGAGACCTCGGACACCTGGGCGGACCGGATGCGCGAGGCCGACGTGCTGACCAGCCGCGTCAACGGCCCGCTCGACTGGCTGTCGGACCCGCATGTCCAGGCGGTCAACGCCGCGCCGACGGTGACGCAGCCCGACCTCGGCCCGGTCCCGGTGCCGAGTATCCCCGCCGCCATGCCGAGCGGTGACGACGACCCGCGCCACCGCCTGCCGGACATCGGCGAGCATACGGAAGACGTGCTGGCCGAAATGGGTCTGAGCGCGGACGAGATCGCCGCGCTGACCGGCGGGAAGGCGGCGTAGCGCGGCCGCTTGCCCCATCGTATGATCCCAATCATACGTGTCATCCGATGGAGAAGCGTCGTTGAGCGAACGCGATTGGCTGGTTCAGGTGGTTCGGGCGGCGGGCGTCGAACGCGCCCTCGCACCCGGCGAGACCCTGTTCCGTCAGGGCGGGCGGACCGTCGGGCTCTACGAACTGCTGAGCGGAAAGCTGCGGCTGGTGCGCGTCGATCGCTCCGGGCAAGAGGCCGTGCTCTATTCCGCCGCCGCGGGCGATACGATCGCCGAAGCGTCTTTATTCTCGCCGACGTATCACTGCGATGCCATCGCGACCACCAATGCGGTCGTCCGGCTCTATCCGAAGGCGGCGCTTCTCGCGGCGATCCGGCGCGATCCGAAAGCCGCTGAGGCCTTCATGGCCATGCTCGCGCGACAGGTCATGAGCCTGCGGACAAGCCTGGAACGGCGCAACATCCACTCTGCGCGCGAACGTATCCGTCACTACCTCGTCGCCAATCTTGGTCCGGACGGACGAAGCGTCCGGATCGCCGGGACGCTCAAGGATCTCGCCGCGGGCCTCGGACTCTCGCATGAGGCGTTCTATCGCACGCTGGCGAAGATGGAGCGGGACGGCGAAATAGATCGAACTCGAGGGGAAGATCCGCCTCCTCAGAGCTTCGTATGATCAAAATCATACGTGAGCCGAGCGCATTGGCGTATTCGTGATGGATGCAGGCCGAGGACGGAGGACGGGTTAGAGGTCCGTCGGCGTATCCCGTCCCGGCGTCGGAGACTATGCTGCGGGAGGCATAGCCCATGTGGACCGCGATTATCGAGGGCCTTTCCCCTCATCTCCTGGCCGGCACGATTATGCTGGCCGGCATGGGCGTGATGTATGCCGTTCATAAATGGCGCGGCGGAAAGCACAAGGTGGCGGACGCCCTCGATATCCTGCGCGCGCGCTACGCACGGGGCGAGATCAGCCGCGAAGAGTACGAAGAACGGCGCAAGGTCCTGTCTGAACAATAGGATGTGAGCCCGCGCGCGATCTGAGCGAAACCGGAAACCGACGCAATGCCGCAGACTTTCAAGAAAGACCTGTCCCATCTCAGCTGGGACGAGATCTACGCACGCCAGGAAGGACGCGCGGCCCTGGTGGGCCCGTGGATGGCGGCGCTGGGTCTCGAGCCGGGGGACCGCGTGCTTGAGATAGGATCAGGCCCCGGCTTCGTGAGCTTGATGCTGGCGGATCGGGTTGGTCCTGCGGGGGTCGTCTACGCCGTCGATCGCTCCGCCGAGGCTTTGGCCTATCTCAGCCGCTTGCAAGAGGAACGGGGCGTCGCGAACATCGAAAGACTGGTCGCGGATGCCGCGACGCTCGACCTCGGGGAACGGCGCGCCGACGCGGCGCTGGTCTCGATGGTCCTGCATCACGCCGACGATCCGGGCGGGATCATACGCAATGTCACACGGCTCTTGTCGCCGGGAGCGCTCGTGCTGATCGCGGAATTCCATCCCGACGGCCCTTGCGAGCAGGGGCCGCCGCACGCCTATCGGCTGGCCCCCGATCAGATTCGGGCATGGTGCGAGGCCGCCGGCCTTTCGACGCTCGACGAGCGGCGGCAGACACCCGAGCACTACATGGTGCTGGCAAAGCGCATGTCGTGACGTCGCTCTAGAGCCGGCCCCGGCCGCTCAGCACTCCTCGTCCAGCATCGCGTTCGCGTCGCCGAGATGCGGATACCCCGCGTCGCGGTCGGGGCTGCGGAATTGCGGGACCACGGGGACGGGGAGCGCGGTGGCGCTGTGCTGGCCGTCGACGATGCGGCGGTCGAACAGCCGGCGCGCGCGGAAATGCGGGTCGGTCAGCGCCTCGGCCGTGCTCCGCACGATCGAGCAGCAGACGTCGCGGGCGGCGAATTCCGTCTCCCAATGGGTCGAAGGCCTGGACGCGATGATGCGGGCGACGCCGGCGGCGGTCGCCTCGGGATCGCGCTTGTCGTCGCGCAGGTCCTCCGGCAGGTCGAGCAGCGCGCAGAGATTGTCCCAGAATTTCTGCTCCAGCGCGGCGACCGCGGCGAAGCGCCCGTCCGCCGTCCGGTAGATGCGGTAGCGCGGCGTGCCGCCGGTGACCAGCTCCTTGCCCGGAACCGGCGTCCGGCCCTCCGCTTCGACCGTGCCGATTGCCCAGTACTGCCAGGTCAGCACGTTGTCGCACATGGCGACGTCGAGATGCGCGCCTTTTCCCGTCTTCTCCGCCTGGCGCAGCGCCAGCAGGATGTTGATCACCGCCGGCAGCGCGCCGCCGCCGATGTCGGCGATCAGGCCGGGCGGCGGGATCGGCGCCCCATCCGCGCCGGCCGAGAGCGCGAGCAGGCCGGTGTCGCCGATATAGTTCAGGTCGTGCGCCGCCGTCTGCGCCTTCGGACCGGTCTGGCCGTAGCCGGTGAGCGAGCAGTAGACGATGGCCGGGTTGATCTTGCGCAGGGCGTCATAGCCGAGCCCGAGGCGCGCCATGACGCCGGGGCGGAACTGTTCCAGGATGACCTGCGATTCGGCGATCAGCGGCTGCAGCTTGGCGATCGTATCCGGATCCTTGAGGTCGAGCGCCAGGCTTTTCTTGCCCCGGTTCAGCATCGCGAAATTCAGGCTGGTCTCGCCGAAGGGCGGCGCGTAGTGGCGCATCTCCTCGCCGAAGCCGGGGCGCTCGATCTTGATCACCTCCGCGCCCGCCTCGGCCAGGATCAGTCCCGCCATCGGCCCCGGCAGCAGGGTCGAGAAGTCGAGCACGCGGATGCCATCCAGCGGCTGGGTCATCGCTCGACGAAGCTCCGGCCGATGATCTGGCGGTGCACCTGGTTGGTGCCTTCCCAGATCTGCGTCACCTTGGCGTCCCGCAGCAGGCGTTCCACCGTGTAGTCCTTGATGTAGCCGTAGCCGCCGTGCAGCTGCACCGCGTCGGTCGCGATGCGCATGGCGAGGTCCGACGCGCGCATCTTCAGCATCGAAGCCTCGACGTTGAAATCGCGCGCGCCGCCGTCGACCAGCCGCGCGACGTACCACAGCCAGCTCTCGCACATGGCGAGGTCGGTCGCCATGTCGGCCAGCATGAACTGGATGCCCTGGAACTCGACGATGCGGCGGCGCGACTGCTTGCGCTGATTGATGTAGGCGACCGCTTCCTCGAAGGCGGCCCGCGCGATGCCGAGCGCGTGCGCGGCGACGCTGGGCCTGGACTTGTTGAGCGAGGCGAGCAGGATCTTCAGCCCTTCGCCCGGCGCTCCCAGCAGGTTCTCGCGCGGCACGCGGCAGTCGTCGAAGCTGAGACTCGCGGTGGAGGAGGCGCGGTGCCCCATCTTGTCCTCGGGCTTGCCGAAGCCGAAGCCCGGCGTGTCCTTCTCGATCACCAGCGCGGTGATCGCCGCCTTGGCGTCTTCGATCTCGCTCCACTTGCCGAAGACGAGATAGAAGTCCGACTTGCCGCCGTTGGTGATGAAGATCTTGCCGCCGTTGACGATGATGTCGTCGCCGTCCGGCGTGAACTTCGTCTGCATGCCGGTGGCGTCCGACCCGGCGGTCGGCTCGGTAATGCAAAGCGAGGCGAGCGCGCCCTCGGCCATGCGCGGCAGGAACTTCTCCTTCAGCCGCTCGCTGCCGATGTCGATGACCGGCTTCATGGCGTGGAAGTTCGTCGCCCAGATGACGCCGGTCGAGGCGCAGGCCTTGGAGATCTCGCGCACGCTGGCGAGGTAGACGAGATAGGACAGCGCCGCGCCGCCGTAGGCCTCCGGGATGAACATGGTGTTGAGGCCGAGCGCATTGATGTCCTTGACGTTGTCCCAGGGGAAATCGCCGCTCTTGTCGTAGGCGGCGGCGCGCGGCGCGATGCGGTCGCGGGCGAGCGCGCGCACGCTGTCGAGCAGCAGCGCCTCTTCGTCGTTGAGCCGGAGCGAGTCCTCGAGCTGGCTGAATACTTTCATGCTTTCCGGTTCTTTCCTCTCGCCCGCTCAGAGCGCCATCGCCTGGCCGCCGTCCACGTAGATCGTCTCGCCGGTGAGGAAGGCGATATCCTCGCTGTAGAGCGAGGCGACGAGCCGCGCGACCTCCTCCGGCGTGCCGGGCCGACCGGCGGGCGAACGGCCCTTGAGCCAGCGCAGGAATTTTTCCTCCGTGAGCGTGTCGCGGTTGAGATCGGTCAGGATATAGCCCGGCGCCACGTTCATCACGGTAATGCCGTCGCGCGCCCATTCGGTCGCGAGGCAGCGGGTGATCGCGCCGACCGCCGCCTTCGACGCGCAATAGGCGAGGTTGCGCGCCACCCCGATGCGGTCGAAGAAGGAGCCGATGTTGACGATGCGTCCGCCGCCGGCCGCCTTGAAGTGCGGGTAGGCCTCGCGGCTCACCATCATCACCGACGTCGCGTTCGTCCGCATCAGGTCCTCGAAATCGGTGGTGGCGAGCGTGCTGCTGTCGGTCTCGCGGTGGACGCCGGCGTTGTTGACCAGGCCGCGCAGGCTGCCGGCCTGTTTGACCACCTGGGCGAAGGCGTTCCGCATGCTCACTTCATCGGTCACGTCGCAGCGCGCGCAGATGAATTTGCTGCCGGCGGGCGCCTTGTCCGGCAGGCCGCCGGCGCGCGACAGGCAGGCGACGGTGAAGCCGCGCGCGGCCAGCTCGACCGCGATCGCCGCGCCGATGCCGCGGCTCGATCCGGTAACGGCGATGGCGCCCTCAGGCATCCTTGAACTTCGCCTCGCGTTTTTCGATGAAGGCCGCCATGCCTTCCTGCACGTCCTTGGTCTGGAAGGCGAGGGTGTTGAGGTCGGCCTCGATCTTGAGCCCTTCGTTGATCGGCGTGTCGCCGGCGCGCATGACCGCCTCGCGCGCGAGCGCCAGCACGGGCAGGCTGAACTTCGTGAACTCGCGGGCGAAGGCCATGCCGCCCTCGACCGCGTCGCCCTCGATGATGCGGCTGACCAGGCCGAGGCGCAGCGCTTCCTCGGCATCGACCGTGCGCCCGGTCATGATCATCTCCAGCGCGCGCGCCTCGCCGATGACGCGCGGCAGGCGCTGCGTGCCGCCGTAGCCCGGGATCGCGCCCAGCTTGATCTCGGGCAGGCCCATCTTGGCGTTCGCGGTGGCGATGCGGAAGGTGCAGGCGAGCGCGAGCTCGAGCCCGCCGCCGAAGGCATAGCCGTTGATCACCGCGACGGATGGGATCGGCAGCAGGTCGAGCTTGGCGAAGATGCGCTGGCCCAGCTCGGCGAAGCGCTTCGACTCGATCACCGAGCGGCCGAGCAGCTCCTTGATGTCGGCCCCGGCGCAGAACGCCTTGGGCCCGGCGCCGGTGAACAGCAGCGCGCGGGTTCCGGCCTTCGCCGCGTCGTCGATCGCCGCCGAGATCGCGTCGATCATCTGCGCATTGAGCGCGTTCAGCGCTTCCGGCCGGTTCAGCGTGATGACCGAGAATTCGTCGCGCCGCGTCAGCTCCAGCACCATGGCCTACGGTTCCTTTCCCTTTTCCCGATCGACATAGCGCAGCGGCGCCGGACGGATGCGGCCTGCCCGCACCCACTCGACAAGCTCGCGCTTGAGGATCTTGCCGCTCGCGGTGAGCGGGAACTCTTCCATCACGATGTAATACTCGGGCATGTCGAATTTCGACAAGCCGGCGGCGTGCAGGTGCTCGAGCATGGTCTCGCCCTCGGGCGCGTCGTCTGCCAGCGGCAGGATCGCCAGTCCGACCTTCTCGCCGAGCCTTTCGTCGGGAACGGCGAAGGCGGCGGCCTTGGCGACCTGCGGATGCTTGATGGCGAGATCCTCGATCTTGGCCGGATGGATGTTGTGCCCGCCGCGGATGATGATGTCCTTCATCCGCCCGACGATGGCGAGATTGCCCTTGTCGTCGAGCCTGCCCAAGTCGCCGGACAGGAACCAGCCGTCCTTGTTGAAGGATTCCTCCGTCGCCTGCTGATTGTCGAAATAGCCCAGCATCAGGCACGCGCCCTTGCCGCCGATCTGGCCGACCTCGCCCGGCGCGACCTCGACGTCGCGATTGTCCTGCGCGAACAGGCGGACCGCGTAGCTGCCGCCGCCGCGCCCGCAGGTGCTGCAGATCGTCACCGGGTCGTCGCTCGGATAGGTGTACTGATGCGATGAATTCTCCGTCATGCCGTAGACGTTCTGCGGCTTGATACCCTGCGTGAGGAAGGATTCCGCGGTCACCGGCGGGATCGGCGCGCCGGCCATGTAGAAGACCTCGACCTTGCCGAGCCGCGCCATGCCGCGCGCCTTCTGATCGGCGAGGATGTCCATGCCGTGCGTCGGTACGCCCATGACGTAGGTCGCGCCCGTCTCGACGATCCAGTCGAGCGGCTTCAGGCCGGCGGGCGGATCGTTCAGTACCAGCTCGCCGCCGGTCAGCAGGATCTGCGACAGCGCGACCCAGAAGATATGATGGCTGATCGGGCTGAGGCTGAGCAGCACGGTGCTCGTGTCATGACCCCAGTCCTTGACCATGTCGCGCGCGTTGGCGAGCAGCGTGTTGTGCGAATGCAGCACGCCCTTGGGCGTGCCGGTCGTACCCGAAGTGAAGGCGAGATAGCAGACGCGGTCCGGGTTGTCGTCGGCGGGCGGCGGGCTGCCTTCGCCGGGCTTCGGGAAATCTGCGCCGCTCGCCCGGCCCCTGGGCAGGCGGAAGACGCGCCGCATCGACAGGCAGCGCGGCGACGCCGTCGAGCACGTCAGGCGAAGCGGTGCCATAGCCTTCCTCGGCAATCAACGCAGCGGCGCGGATGCGCTCCAGCAGCGCCGTGATCTCCTCGCCGGTGTAGTTGAGGTGCAGCGATGGATTGCAGACATAGCCGTTACGCGCGCAGGCGAGCAGCCCGATGACCAACTCGACGCGGTTCGACGTCCAGAGCGAGACACGCTGGCCCGGAACGACGCCCGCATCGTGAAGCGCCGCGGCCAGCGCGTCCGTCCAGTCCAGCAGCTCGTGCCAGGTCACGCGGCGTGCGCTGTCGCGCATGGCGAAGGCGTTCGGCCGAGCCTCGGCATGACCGCGCATCAGCGAATAGAAGGTGTCGGGCCGCCACAGACCCGCCTTGTAGTAGCGGCGGGCCGCCGCCGGATCGTGCAGCGTGAGAACGGTATTCATCATCTCGCGGTGTCTTTTTTGCCGATGAAAGTCTTGCAATCCATGGCGCTGTTCCGGGGTCTCCTATGATATTCTCACGCCGCTTTCGACGAGGGCGGCCGCAACATGCGGTACCGGGCAATCCCATCATGGCCGGCCGTCCTTGTCCAGCGCAGGCGGGGGGAGCGCGCGCAACGCTATGAGAATACTACTGATTCAGGGGGCGAACATGAACTGGCTCGGGCGGCGGGAGCCCGAGCTCTACGGCACCGTCTCGGCGCAGGATCTGGAGAAGATGCTGGTGCGCCACGCCCAGCGGACGGGCCATTCGCTCAAGGTCTTCCAGACCAATATCGAGGGCGAGGCGATCAACCGGATCTATCGCGCCACCGAGGAGGCCGCGGACGGCTTGCTGATGAACCCGGCGGGCTTCACCTATGCCGGCTACGCGCTGCGCGACTGTCTAAAGGCGGTTCGCCTGCCCTATGTGGAGGTGCATATGACGAATATCGAGAAGCGCGGCGTCCAGTCGGTGACCGCCGGCATGGCCGACGGCTTCGTCGGCGGCATGGGCGCGACGTCTTATTTCGTCGGCTTCGACGGGCTGATCGACGTCATCACGCGGCGGAAGAGCGGGCTTGCGACCGGCGCCGGATAGAGCTGCGGATTTGATCGGCAATGGGGAAATCCGCATGCTGGGCATGCCGGCGCGCGCGGCCGCCGGATAGAAGCGGCCTACGGGAGGACCTTGTCCATGAGCGGCGAATTGCCGGCACCGATCGTCAACGCGGACTCCGCGCCCTATTGGCAAGGCGCGCGCGACGGCAAGCTGTTGCTGCAGCGCTGCGTCGACTGCGGCACGCTGCGCTTCTTTCCGCGCTATCTCTGCACCGCCTGCGGGTCGGAGCGGGTCGAATGGACCGAGGTCTCGGGCCGCGGCACGGTGCAGAGCTTCACCATCGTCCACCGTGCGGCCTTTCCCGAGTTCCAGGCGAGGACGCCTTATGTCGTGGCGCTGATCGACCTCGAGGAGGGTCCGCGCATGATGACCAACATCGTCGGCGACGACGCACTCTCGGTCGCGATCGGTGACGCGGTCACCGTGGTGTTCGAGGCGCGCGGGACGGAGGGCGCGAAGGTGCCGCAGTTCAAGCGGGCCGGAGGGGCGCGATGAGCCTCCGCAACAAGGTGATCATCGCGGGCGTCGGCGAGTTGGACATCGGCAAGGTGCCCAACATGACCGGCGTCGGGCTCAACGCGCAGGCCTGCAAGCGAGCGCTCGACGACGCGGGGCTCACGCTCAAGGACATCGACGGCGTGCTCACCGCCTACACGATGACCGAGCCCTATTTCATGCTGGGGACGGTAATCGCGGAATATCTCGGCCTGCAGCCGCGCTACTGCGCCTCGGTCGCGGTCGGCGGCGGCTCGCCCGCGGTGATGCTGAAGCACGCGACGGAAGCGGTGCTGGCCGGCCACTGCGACACGGTGCTGGTCTGCGCGGGCGAGAACCGGGCGACCGGGCAGACGCGCGATTCCGCTGTGGCGGCGCTCACCATCGTCGGCCATCCCTATTTCGAGAACCCCTACGGCCCGCTGATTCCGGGCTTCTACGCCATGATCGCGCGGCGCTACATGCACGAATACGGCACGACGCGCGAGCAGATGGCGGCCGTCGCGGTGAACGGACGCAACCACGCGCTGCGCCATCCGAATGCGCATATGAAGAAGCCGATCACGATCGACGACGTGCTGAACTCCAAGCCGATCGCCGAGCCGCTCAACATCCTCGACTGCTGCCTGATCTCGGACGCGGCGGGCGCCTTCATCGTGACCCGCGCTGACCGCGCGCCGGACCTTGCCAGGCGACCGGCCTGGCTGCTCGGCATCGGCGAGTTCCACACGCACGAGCATCTGATCGCCGCGCCGAGCCTGACCGAGTTCGGCTGCAGGCAGTCGGGCGAGGCGGCCTACAAGATGGCGGGGCTGGGGCCGGCGGACGTCGATTTCGCCGAGCTCTACGACTGCTTCACCATCGTGCCGATCATCGAGCTGGAAGAGCTTGGCTTGGCCGAGCGCGGCGCCGGCGGCGAGATGTTCCTGCGCCGGGAGACGGCGATCGAGGGCCGCTTCCCGGTCAACACCGACGGCGGGCTCTTGAGCCACGCGCAGGCGGGGGCGGGCGGCGGCATCTTCGGCATCGTCGAGGCGGTGCGGCAGCTGCGCGGCGGCGAGGGCCCGCGCCAGGTGAAGCGCCACGACGTGGCGCTGGTTCACAACGAGGGCGGCATCCTGTCGTCCAACTGCACCATGCTGCTGGGGAGGGAAGCGCGATGACGGCGAAAGCACGCGGCATGTTCTTCGAGGATTTCGAGGTCGGCATGCAGCTGACGACGCCGTCGCGCACGATAACCTCGACCGACATCGTCAACTTCGCCTGCCTTACCGGCGACTTCAACGAGGTGCACTGCAATTACGAATACGCCAAGACCACGCCCTTCGGCGAGGTGATCGCGCACGGGCCGATGGTCTACGGCATCGCCGGCGGGCTGCAATACGCCAGCGGCATCAATGACGGCACGCTGCTGGCGCTGCTCGGCATCGACAAGTGGCGGCTCAAGACGCCGGTCAAGCACGGCGACACGATCCGCATGGTGCAGACCGTGCTGTCGACACGGCGGACCAGCAAGCCGGACCGCGGCGTCGTCACGCTCAAGCGCGAGATCGTCAACCAGCGAAACGAGGTCGTGCAGGAAATGGAAGCGACCATCCTCTATCGCTGCCGCAACGAGGGATAAGCGCCATGGCGAGTGATCTATTGTTCGAGGTGAAGGACAGGGTCGCGGTGATGACCCTGAACCGGCCGGAGGCGCTGAACGCCTTCACGCCGGAAATGCTGACCGGCTGGGTCGCACATCTGGACGAAATCCAGCGCCGGGACGACGTCAACGTCCTGGTGGTCACCGGCGCGGGCCGCGGCTTCTGCAGCGGCGGCGACGTCAAGCGCATGGGCGAGGGGGCGGACAACTCGCCCCGCACGACCAAGGATAATCTCTGGACGCGCACCCAGATGGTCGCCAAGCGGATGCTCCAGTTCGACAAGCCGGCCATCGCCGCGATCAACGGCGTGGCGGCCGGCGGCGGGCTCGACATCGCGCTCTGCTGCGACATCCGCGTGATGGCGGAGAGCGCACGCGTGGCGGAGACCTACGCCCGCATCGGCCTGCTGCCCGGCGCAGGCGGCGCCTGGTACCTGCCGCGCATCGTCGGCAAGGCGAAGGCGCTGGAGATGTTCTGGACCTGCGAGTTTGTCGAGGCGCAGGAAGCGAAAGAGATCGGGCTGGTCAGCCATGTCTGGCCCGACGCCGAGCTGATGGACCGCACGCTGGCGCTGGCCGGCAAGATCGCGCGCGGCGCGCCGCTCTCCAACCGCCTGATCAAGCGCACGCTGACCCAGGGGCTGGAGACCGACCTCTGGTCCCATCTCGACCAGATCTCGTCCCACATCGCCGCGATCCGCTCGAGCGAGGACCATGCGGAAGCCATCCGCGCCTTCAAGGAGAAGCGGCAGCCGGTGTTCAAAGGGCGGTAACGGTCAGCGCCGGCGAAACCAGAACTCGATCTCCTCCGTTTCCTCCGCGCAGCGGGCGGCATGCTCGACGCCGGCGGCCACGTGGTACCAGTCACCGACACGGTAGCCGGTCTCGTTGCCGCCGACCGTGATGAACATCTCGCCCTTGGTGATGACGCCCCAGTTGTCGGTGTCGTGACGGTGCGGCTCGATCGCCGTGCCGGCGGGATAGGTCGCGAACAGCACGTCGCAGCCCTCGGCCGGCAGACGGAACGCATCGAAGCGGTCGGAGAAGGGCTCGAGCGCGCGGATCCTGTCGGGGAAGCCGGTCTTGGGCATGGCGAGCCTCGCGGTTGCGGTCCGGGGCAGCTTAGCGGCGGGAGGCGGATGCGTCACCTTGGACGGGAGGGCCAATCCCCCCAACACGTCATTCGCCGATTTAATCGGCGAATCCATGGCGGGGTGCTACGGCACGCTATGTTCTTTCCGAAGGAAGCGCGGCCACAGCGACGGCGACCGATCCGGCGCTGCTCTGCCGCTGACGACCGGCGTGCCGTGGACAACCCGGTCGAGCCGGGTTGTGACGATGTGGAGGAAGGAATGCGCCGGGCGCCCCTCACACCTCGACGACGATGCGCTTGCCGCCGGGTTCGCTGCGGTCGGGGACTTCGGTGACGCCGTAGCCGGCGGCCTTGGGAATGATGACGTGGCGGCTGCCGTCCGGCATCTTGCGGTGCTGGCCCAGCACGGTCACGACCGGCTCGTCGCGCGCGCGGTCGAGCGCTTCGGCCACCGTCGGGCTGCGGTCGAGCTTCTTCAGGTTGCAGTAGGTCGGGAACATGACCTGGTAGCCGCCCGACACGAAAGAATCGATCGCCGCCTGCGGTCGGGTCCAGAGCGAGTCCAGCGATTCCTCGCCGTCATGCATCGCCGCCTGGCCTTCCGGCGCGGGCGCCAGAAAGAAATGCGTGTCGAAGCGCTTCGGGCGGATCACCGGTGTGATCCAGTGCGCGTAATAGACGAGCAGGTCGCAGGCGAGGTCGAGATTCTCCGCCGTGATCATCGCGTCGATGCCGATCTCGTCCCGCATCAGGGCGTCGCGGTATTTCGCCTCGAGTTCGCGCACGCGGGCGACCGGCACGATGTCCCGCTCGCCATGCGGGCGGGCGAGCAGCACGCCGCATTCCTCGAAGGTCTCGCGCACCGCGGCGACGCGCAGCGCGAGCTGGAAGTCGTCGACGTCCGACACGTCACCGCAGCGCTTGCGCAGCATCGGCGCGCGGTCCGGCGGATCGACCTTGCCGCCTGGGAAGACCAGCGCGCCCGCGGCGAAGTCCATCTTGGTCGTGCGCCGCACCATGAAGACCTCGAGCCCGTCCTTGCTGTCGCGCAGCAGCAGCACCGTCGCGGCGGGGATCGGGTTCACCGGTTGTTTGCTGGACCTGTCGGCCTTGTCGGTCATGACGCTTGCTGCGGCTCAGTAGATGTGCGGCTCGAAGGCGATCATCGGGTGCTGGCTGAAGACATGCGGCTGGGTCACCGGCTCGGCCTTGCAGATGAAGGACTTGTCGAGCTCGCCCCAGTTGTTGACGCCCATCAGGCCGAAGCAGATATGGATCTCTTCCTCGAGCAGCTCGAGCACGCGCAGCACGCCCGGAACGCCCGCGGCCGCCATGCCCATGCACTGCAGCCGGCCGACGCCGACGGCGTCCGCGCCGAGGATCATCGCCTTCACGATGTCGGAGCCGCGGGTGATGCTGCCGTCATAGATGATCTTGGCCCGGCCATCGACCGCTTCTACGATCTCGGGCAGCACGTCGATCATGCCGCGCCCGGTGTCGAGCGCGCGGCCGCCGTGGTTCGAGACGTAGATCACGTCGACGCCATGCTCGACGGCGGTGAGCGCATCCTCGACGCAGCCGATGCCTTTCAGGATGAAGGGCAGGTCGAAGGTGTCCTTGAAGTGCTTGACGTTGTCCCAGTCATAGGCGGCCTGGAATGCCTTGCTCCGCGCGACGCCTTCGGGATCGTCGACCGCCTGCTGGCGCGTCTTGTGGAAATAGCGGTTCGCGTGGTCGCGCTCGCGCCGGGTGTAGAGGTCGAGATCGATGGTCACCGCGAAGGCGAGATAGCCGTTGTCGATCGCGCGCTTGACGTGATCGTCCTGCCATTTCTGGTCGCCGCGGACATAGAGCTGGAAGATGCGGTGGTTGTCGGCGGCCTTCGCGGTCGCCTCCAGCCCCGGCTCGCAGCGCGAGCTGACCATGTGCATGACGTTGAAGATCTCGGACGCCTTGGCGGAGACCGCCGCGCCGTCTTCGTGCACGGACTCGAGCGATCCGACCGGCGCCAGGATCACCGGCATGCTGAGGTCGCGGCCGAGGAAGCTGGCCTTCGCCGTGCGCTTGGACACGTCGCGCATGACGCGTGGGCGGAAGGCGATGGAGTCGAGCGCCATGCGGTTGCGCCGCAGCGTCGTCTCGGTGTCCGTGCCGCCGACGACGTAATCCCACACGCCCTGGTGCAGGTTGTTGCGCGCCGCCTTGACGACCTCGTGGATCGTCGCGAATTGCCGGGCCGGTTCGATAGTCATATCGCGGGTGCCCTTTCTCAATACTTGTTCGGGTCGAGGGTCAGCAGATGATGCGCGCTGAACACCGACGGGTATTCGACCGAGGTGCCGGGCAGGACGCAGGACGCGTCGATGTCCGCCCAGCTCGTGGCGCCGCAGAGACCCATGGCGATCTTCAGCTCTTCCTCCAGGATTTCCAGCGCGCGCAAAACGCCGCCCTTGCCGCCGGCGGCGAGGCCGCAGCATTGCAGCCGGCCGATGCCGACCAGGTCGGCGCCGAGCGCGCGCGCCTTCAGGATATCCGTGCCGCGCAGGCAGCCGCCGTCGACGATGATCGTCGCCTTGCCCTTGGCGACCTTGACGACTTCGGGCAGCACGTCCATCGAGCCGCGCCCGTGATCGAGCTGCCGCCCGCCGTGGTTCGAGACGTAGATGCCGTCGACGCCGTGCTCGATGCAGAGCGCCGCGTCCTCGGCGGTGGCGATTCCCTTCATGATCAGCGGGATGTCGTGCGTGTCCTTGAAGCGCTTGACGTTGTCCCAGGTGTACTTTGCTTGCCAGTCCTGCTCGTCGCCGGACACGCCGACGCGCCACTTCTTGACGAAGCGGTTGGCGAAGTCGCGTTCGCGCCGGCTGTAGACGGCGGTATCGACCGTGACGGCGAAGGCGTTGTAGCCGGCCTTGATGGCGCGCCGGGCGAAGTCGTCCTCGAAGTCGGCGTCGCCGCGGACGTAGAGCTGGAAGATCTTATGGTTGTTCGCCGCGGCCGCGACCTCTTCGAGCCCGGGCGCGCAGCGCGAGCTCAGCATGTGGATGATGCCGAACTCCTCGGCGGCCTTGGCCGAAGCGGCGGCGCCCTCCGCCGGGCTGAAGGTTTCCAGCGAGCCGATCGGCGCCAGCAGCACCGGCATGCGAAGCTTCATGCCCATGACCTCGACCGAGGTGTCGACCTTGCGCACGTCGCGCATCGCGCGCGGCTTGAGCGCCAGCTTGTCGAGCGCCCGCCGGTTGCGCTTCATCGTCGTCTCGGATTCCGATGCGCCGGCCATGTAGTCCCACGCGCCCTGCGTCAGGTTTGTCCGCGCGGCCTTGATGATCTCGCTGATGGTCGCGAATTCGTTCGATGCGTTCGACGCCATGCTCGCCTCGCTGCTCGTTGAAAGGGCCCGCCGGAGAGAGGCGGGCCGAAATGGGGTCGTCTACCGTCCTTTGAAGACGGGGTGGCGCTTCTCGAGGAAGGCGTTGACCGCCTCCATATGGTCTTCGCTCGACCGGGCGATCGTCATGTGCGACGAGATCTGGTCGAGGTGGGTGACGACGTCGACCTTCTGGCCCTGGTAGGTCGCGCGCTTGATCAGGCGGACCGAGATCGGCGCCCGGCGCGCGATCTTGGTCGCGAGCTTGTAGGTCTCTTCCATCAGCTGGTCGTCGGGATAGACGTGGTTGACCAGGCCGATCTCCAGCGCCTCCTTGGCCTCGACGAAGTCGGCCGTGAACAGCAGCTCGAGCGCCTTCGGCATGCCGACCAGGCGGGGCAGGAACCAGCAGCCGCCGGCCCCCGGCACCAGGCCCATGCGGACGTAGCTCTCGGCGAACTTGGCGCTTTCGCCGCAGACGCGGATATCGCACATGCTCGCCATGTCCATGCCGGCGCCGGTGGCCGCGCCGTTGACCGCGGCGATGATCGGCTTGTCGAGCTCCTGCAGGGTCTTCGGGATGCGCTGGACGTTGTCCCAGAGCCGGCTCTTCGACAGGTAGGGGTCGTTCCGCTCCGGGCTGGTCTTCATCGCCTTGACGTCGCCGCCGGCGCAGAAGGCGCGGCCCGCGCCGGTCAGGACGACCACGTGGATATCGTCGTTGTCGCGGCATTCCTGCAGCGCCTCGACCCACGCGCCGATCATCTCCTCGGTAAAGGCGTTCAGCGCCTCCGGCCGGTTGAGCGTGATCGTGGCGATATGGTCCTTGGTATCGAAGAGGATCTGGTCGGTCATTAGCCTTTTCCCGCGGTTCGGTGCTCGTCGTTTTCTTACATAGGATGTATCCCGCCGGGTGCCGGGCTGTCCAGCCGGGCGGCCGGGCTAGCCCGCCGAGGGACGGCCTTTCAGCCCCGGCAGAGCTCGATGACCGCCTCGGCGAAGGCCTCGGGCGTCTCCTGCGGGACGTTGTGGCCGGCGATCGGGACGACGCGGCGCTGGTAGGGACCGGTGAAGTGGTCCTTGTGGCCTTCGGACGACCCGACCGGGGAGACGCCGTCCGCATCGCCGTGCAGCGAGATCGTCGGCACGGCGATCGCGGGCTGGGCTTCGAGCATCTTCTCGATGTCATCGTACGCCGGGTCGCCGGCGGCATAGCCGTAGCGATGCCGGTAGGACTGGATGACCACATCGACGAAATCCGGGTTGTCGAAGGATTTCGCCGTGGCGTCGAAGGTCGCGTCGTCGAAGGCCCATTTCGGCGACCAGAGCGTCCACAGCAGGCGCGCGAGGTCCCGGCGGTTGGCGGCCAGCCCCGCGCGGCCCCGCTCGGTATGGAAGTAGTACTGGTACCAGTGCCGGTGCTCCTGGGCCGGATGCGCCGGCTTTGCCGAGGCCGGGATGTCCTGCAGGTTATAGCCGCAGCCGGTGACGAGCCCTTTGACCCGCGCCGGCCACAGCGCGGAGACGATGCAGGCGGCGCGGCCGCCCCAGTCGTATCCGGCGACGACCGCCGTGCCGATCTTCAAGGCATCCATGAGCTGCAGCAGGTCACGCGCCAGGGCCGCCTGCTGGCCGGATCGCGGCGTGTCCTTCGACAGGAATCGGGTCGGGCCGTAGCCGCGCAGATAGGGCACGATGGCGCGGAAGCCGGCGGCCGCGACCCGCGGCGCGACCGCGTCGTAGCAGCGCGGATCGTAGGGAAAGCCATGCAGCAGGATCGCCGGCAGCGCGTCCTTCGGCCCGGACTCCTCATAGGCGATATTCAGGACTTCGGTGCGGGCCGTGTGATGCGTGGCTTGGCATGGGTAAGACTCCCGTTTTCGGGCCGGGCCCATTCTGGGGCTCGCCGCCTCGGGATGTTTTAGCACATGCGCGGGCGCGGTCCGGAAGGCCGAAGCGCTATGCGGTATTGCCGCCGCGGCGGCTCAGGCGATCGCGGGCCGGAAAAGCTCGCCCTGCCGCCGATAGCCGCAGAGCGCCATGGCGACGTCCTGATCCAGCCGCCCGTGTACGCGGTCGGACCTGAGGAAGGTGCGGATGCCGCGATGGACTTCCACGTCGTCGGGCGCCGTGCTGGCGTAGCGGTCCAGCGGGCGGAAGAAATCCTTCTGCGGCGCGCCGTCCCGCCGGCGGATCGACAGCCGGTCCAAAGGCGCGCTCGCGGCGCAAAGGAACGCGACCGGCCCGTCCTGTACGCTGACCCGCATCCGATCGGCTTCGTCGCGATCGGTGACGAAGCCGCGATGGCTCTTTTCAGCCGAGGCCCCTTCGCTGAACAGCAGCGAATAGTCGCCGTTCTGACGGCGTGAGACGATGATGTCGCTGCCGATCTGCATGGCCGCGACTCCCGTCGGCTTGGCGACGAAGACCGTCAGCGTGGTCGCGAATTCCTGGAGCGGCGCGACATGGTCGACGACCGCGCGACGCAGCTGCCCACAGACGGCGTCGAGCATCGTGGTATAAAGTTTTCGCGCCCGTTCGCCCGTCGGGTCGGACAAGGCGTCGCCCGCCAGGGCGCTGTCGCGCCGCAGATGGCTGAGCGCGGCGCGGACGGCGAGTCGCGCGCCGACATGCGACAGTTTCGCCTGGGCTGCCCCGGAGGCCAGGGCGCCAATCATGATCCGTTCATCGAGGTGTTCCACCCTGCCATATACCTGGCAGGGCTGGGATCGGGGGTTTTCGTCCTTGGCGCGACGGAAGTCGGCGGCTGCCACCCAGGTCATGTCAGGTCTCCACTTCGAATTTGAAGCCCGGAACGCGTTCGCGCCCCCACCAACCGGACGGTGCTGCTAGCGTCGTTTCTTCAGTGGTCTTGGCCGCAACCGCGGCGAGCAGGGAGGCGATCCGTGTGATGGCGTGACGGGAACAGTCGCGTGGCAATAAGCACATCCCGTAATCCCAATACGCATCAGCCTCCCGAAACCGGCGGTCTGTAAATACGTGCCGCCATGTATTGTCGATTCTATGTAGCGCCCTCTTTTCTATTTACCAATGCTTTGATTTCGCGACTCGGACAAATAGGAAGAAGTCGTGATAAAAAGATCATAACAATGCGATGATGAATTTTTGTGCGTCACGCAGATTTCATCATTTGTCAAAATTGATACTCTAAACTTTCATATTCGAACTATGCTAACCTAGCCTTGGGACTCGAATTCATACGGCTCTCTACATTGTTCGAATACATGGGCGATAAATCATTCAATGATTAGAGAATGCGAAGCGTATTTAGGCGCGCTTCGCCTTCCGAAACGGGGAGCGTTCACCACGACCGACTTTTCCCGCAGGCCGCTGGCGGGAGATATGCAACTTGCCGAGGTGAATGCCGATGATGATTCCTTTTCGCGTTCGTGGCATCGATCATGTCGTCCTTCGCGCCAATGACGTCAGCGTCATGGTGCGGTTCTACAGCGAGGTTCTGGGTTGCGTGCTGGAGCGTGCCGATCCCGATATCGGGCTCTATCAGCTGCGGGCCGGGCATTCGCTCATCGATCTCGTCGATATTCGCGGCGAGCTCGGCCGGGCGGGCGGCGGCGCGCCGGACCGGAACGCGCGCAACATGGATCACTTATGCCTTCGCGTCAATTCGTTCGACGAGGCGGCATTGCGCCGGCATCTCGAGTCGCACGACGTGCGCCCGGGCGAAGTCTTTCAGCGCTACGGCGCGGAAGGGCGAGGGCCCTCGATGTATATCGAGGACCCGGAACATAATGTAGTTGAATTGAAGGGGCCGCCGGCATAGGGATCGCATCGGCTGTTCGCGCCGGTTTCCGGCGGCAAGATGGTATTCGGGTTTGGGCGGGCCGATGAGCGCAGCAAGGGAAGAAGCCGTCGCAGGACGGCCGGCGCCCGCCACGGCGTCGCTTCAGGCGGCAATGGCGGCGCACCGTGCCGGCGACCTTGCCGCGGCGGAGGCCGGCTACCGCGCGATCCTGGACCGTGACCCCGGTCAGCCCGATGCGCACCACCTGCTGGGCGCGTGTCTGCTCCAGCGCGGCGCCGAGCGCGAGGCGTTCGACCACGTCAATCGCGCGATCGACCTCAGACCCGAGGTGGCTGAATATCACAGCACCCGAGGCCGTATTCTGCGCAAAGCCGGAAAGCCGGAGGCCGCCTTGCCGTCGCTCACGCGCGCGCTGCGACTGGCGCCCGGCGACAGCAAGACGGAAAACGAGCTGGCTTTGGCCCTGTGCGATTTGAAGCGCTATGCCGAAGCCGGGGCGGTTCTGCGCAATACCGTCGCGCGAAACCCGGAGGACGCCGACCTGCGCACGTCGCTCGGCCGTCTTCATCTCCTGACGGCGGATTTGCCGTCGGCGATTGCAGCGTTCCACGCCGCCTTGACGATCGCGCCAGGTCATGTGAACGCGCTCAACAATCTCGGCGTCGCGTTCAACCTCCTGGGCGATCCCGCGAGCGCCCGCCTCGCGCTCGAGCGCGCGCTTGCCCTCAATCCCAACCATATCGATGCGCATACCAATTACGGCCAGCTTCTCCTGCAGCAGGGGGCGCTTGCCGAGGGATGGCGGCACCATGAATGGCGGCTGCGGCGGCCGGATTATCGGCGGCGGTTTAACGCGCCGATGTGGCAGGGCGAGCCGCTCGAGGGCCGTAGGATCCTTGTCTGGTGCGAGCAGGGATTGGGGGACGCGATCCATTTCATCCGATACGCGCCGCTGGTGGCGGCGCGCGGCGGCCAAGTGCTGGTGGAGTGCCGGCCGCCCTTGCATCGCCTGTTTGCCGGCGTCGAGGGCGTGACGGCGGTATTCGATCCCGGCGCGGCGCGGGACTATGCCGTCCACGTGCCGCTGATGAGCCTGCCGCACGTCTTCGGCACGACGCTCGACGATATTCCGGTGGCCGTCCCCTATGTCCCGTCGCAGCCGCCGATGCCGATCGACGACGGCGGCGCGCGCCTCAAGGTGGGGCTGGCCTGGGCCGGCAATCCCGATTACCTGCGGGATCGCGCGCGGTCGCGGCGCCTCGCCGAGTTCGCGCCGCTCGCGGCGCTGCGCGACGTCGCCTTTTTCGGTCTCCAGGTCGGGTCGGCCGCGGGCGAGCCGCCGCCGCCGAAAATGGCGTTTACCGACCTGATGGTCGACGTGAGCGACTTCTACGACACGACGGCGCGGCTGGCGGCGATCGACCTGCTGATCGCGGTCAATTCGGCCTGCGCGCATCTTGCGGGCGCGGTGGGCCGGCCGGTCTGGCTGCTGCTGGATGCGGTTGCGGATTGGCGCTGGCGGGCGGCCGGCGACGCGACGCCCTGGTATCCGACGATGCGGCTGTTCCGCCGCGACGGCGACTGGCCGGCCCTGTTTGCGCGCGTCGCCGACGCTTTGAGGCAATTCGAAGCGGACCGGTAGCGCGCGAATCAGTCGCGGGCGAAGGCGCCGTCCGCTATGCTTTCGTCTGTGGTCCGTGACGGGGTGCTTGCGAGGACGTGGAAGCGATGTTGATCGGCGTGCCGAAGGAGATCAAATCCCACGAATACCGGGTCGGGCTGGTGCCCGCCAGCGTTCGTGAAGTCTGTCATCAGGGGCATGAAGTCCTTGTCGAAAGCCGGGCCGGCGCCGGCATCGGCTATAGCGACGACGACTACACCATGGCCGGCGCTCGGGTCGTCGCCACGGCGGACGAGGTCTTCGCCGAGGCCGAGATGATCGTCAAGGTGAAGGAGCCGCAGCCGGTGGAATGCGACATGCTGCGGCCCGGGCAGCTCCTGTTCACCTATCTCCATCTCGCCGCGGACAAGGCGCTGACGGAACGGCTGATGGCGGTCGGGATCGTCGGCATCGCCTACGAGACGGTGACCGGCACGTATCGCGGCCTGCCGCTGCTGGCGCCGATGAGCGAGGTCGCCGGCCGCATGAGCATCCAGGTCGGCGCGCATTACCTGGAGAAGGAGCAGGGCGGATCCGGCGTCCTGCTGGGCGGCGTGCCCGGCGTCGAGGCGGGCAAGGTCATGCGTCATCGGCGGCGGCGTGTCGGGGATCAATGCCGCGCGCATGGCGATGGGGCTGGAAGCCAAGGTTACCGTGCTCGAGCGCTCGCTCTCGCGGCTGGACGAGCTCGACATGCGTTTCGGCGGCCAGTTGAACACGATCTACTCGACCGTCGACGCGATCGAGCAGAATGTCCGCCAGGCGGATCTCGTCGTGGGCGCCGTCCTGGTGCCGGGTGCGGCGGCGCCGAAGCTCGTCACGGAAGAGATGATCAAGGGAATGCGGCCGGGCTCCGTCGTCGTCGATATCGCGATCGACCAGGGCGGCTGCTTCGAGACGTCCCGTCCGACCACGCATGCCGATCCGGTCTACCGTGTGCATGGCGTGACCCACTACTGCGTCACCAACATGCCGGGCGCAGTGGCGCGCACGTCGACGCATGCGCTGAACAACGCGACATTGCCCTATGTGCTGAAGATTGCCGACGAAGGATACAAGGCTGCGCTGGAGAGCGACCGGCATCTGCTGGCCGGGCTCAATCTTTTCGAAGGACGGGTGACCTATGAAGCGGTCGCCCGCGACCTTGGTCTGCCCTACACGCCGGCGGAGCAGGCCCTCGGAATTTTCTAGCCGTGCACCAAGGCAAGCCTGTGATGATGGCCCAGCTCGAGGTGCTCGATCAGCCTGAACGCGTCCGCGGACAAGCCCGTGAAGGCCGCGCCGTATTCGTGCTTTTCCCTGGTCCGCACGATTGATGCGCCGATTTTCACGTGTCCTTCTCCGGGTACGTCGAGCTCGATGAGGACGTCGTCTCCGATCTCGAACTTGACTTCGTCCGCGATGAAGGCGAGCCCGCCGAGGCTCATGTTCTTGAGAAGGACTGGCTTGCGGTTTACCGTTGCCGGTAACGAGACGACGACACGCCGGTCTTTGCGGCGATTCGTGTCGGTCAGGCCCCGGAACTTGTACCCAAGCATTTCAGTCTACACTTTCCGTCCCGCCGGTTTTCGGGCACCGCCCCAAAAATTGCTCGTCGAGGCCGGGCTGGATCGGCGCCACTAACCGGTATGGGACATTATCCTCATATGGTTACTGTACCCCTTTTGGATAGGCGGCACTGTGACGGCCGTCGCAGTATTCGCTGGCTTTTTAGGAAAATCCGCGCATTTTTGCGGCGGAAACCTTGGTATTTCTGCCGGCCGGACGGCAAGGCGAAAAAAAGAGGGCCTTTTGTTCCATGAAGGTTGAATCGGGTATGCCGGCGGCGCGCCGCTTCCATATGCCGGCCGAATGGGCCGCGCACGAGCGATGCTGGATGGCCTGGCCGTGCCGCGCGGCGCTTTGGGGCGATGGCTTGAACGAGGCGCGGAATGCCTATGCGGCGGTCGCGCGCGCGATCGCCGAATTCGAGCCAGTGACGATGGTCGCGCGCGCAGCGGACGCCGCTCGCGCCGGCGCGTTATGCGGGCCGACCGTGACGATCAAGACGGCGCCGATCGATGATTCCTGGATGCGGGATATCGGGCCGACCTTCGTCGTGAGCGAGGACGGTGCGGTTGCCGGCGTTTCCTGGCGGTTCAACGCATGGGGCGGAAAGTACCGCGGCTTTCAGCACGATGCGGCGCTCGCGGGGCTGCTGCTCGATCGCCTCGGCATGCCGCGCTTCGACGCGCCGTTCGTCCTGGAAGGCGGCGCCATCCACAGCGACGGCGAGGGCACCGTGCTGACGACGGAGAGCGTGCTGCTCAATCCCAACCGGGGGATGGCGTCCTCGCGCGCGGCGGCGGAAGCGCTGCTGCGCGACTGGCTCGGCGCGGAAAAGGTGATCTGGCTGCCGGCAGGGCTCGCCGAAGACGAGACCGACGGCCATATCGACAACCTTGCTTGCTTCGCCGGGCCGGGCCGCGTGCTCGCCCTCGCGGCGCCCGACGGGGCGGATGTCAATCACGCCGGCCTCGCCGAGAACCTGGCGCTGCTTTCGTCGGAGCGCGATGCGCGCGGGCGCGCCCTCGACGTCATCCCCATTCACCAAACGACCCGGACGGATTTGGCAGGCCGGCCGCTGGCGGCGTCCTATATCAATTTCTATATAGCGAATGGCGGGGTCGTGATGCCGTCTTTCGCGAGCGCCGAGGACGATGCGGCGGCGGCCGCGGTCCGGGCGGCCTTTCCCGGCCGCCAGGTCGTGCAGGTCGACGCACGGGCGATCATCCGCGGCGGCGGCGGCATCCACTGCATCACGCAACAACAGCCGAGGACGGGATGCGAGAGGTAACCCTTGCTGTAACGCAGATGGCCTGCGGGTGGGACCGGGACGCCAACGTCGAACAGGCGCAGGCGCTGGTGCGCGAGGCCGCCGGCCGCGGCGCGAACGTCGTCCTGCTGCAGGAGTTGTTCGAGACGCCGTATTTCTGTCCCGACCGGAAAGAGGAATTGTTCGAGCAGGCCCGGCCGTTCGCGGGCAACGCGACGATTGCCGCGATGTCGGCGCTCGCCGCCGAGCTCGGCGTCGTCTTGCCGATCAGCTTCTTCGAGAAGGGCGACGGCGCCTATTACAACTCGCTTGCGATGATCGACGCCGACGGGCGGGTGCTCGAGCTCTACCGCAAGAGCCATATTCCCGAAGGGCCGGGCTACGAGGAGAAGTTCTATTTCACGCCGGGCGACACCGGCTTCAAGGTCTGGCAGACCCGCTTCGGGCGGGTCGGCGCGGCGGTCTGCTGGGACCAGTGGTTTCCCGAATGCGCCCGTGCCATGGCGCTGGCCGGGGCGGAGATGCTGCTCTACCCGACGGCGATCGGCAACGAGCCGCAGGACGCAAGCCTGGATTCGCGCGAGCACTGGCAGCGCGTCATGCAAGGCCATGCCGCTGCCAACATGATGCCGGTCGCGGCATCGAACCGCATCGGCGTCGAGCGCCACGAGGCGGCGACGATGACCTTCTACGGCAGCTCCTTCATCGCCGACCCGACCGGCAAGATCGTCGCCGAGGCCTCGCGCGACCGACAGGGCGTCATGACCGCGACTTTCGATCTCGATGCGATTGCGCGCCAGCGCCGGTCGTGGGGCTTGTTCCGCGACCGCAGGCCCGATCTCTACGGGATTTTGACGCAGCCGGGCCTACGCCCGGATCTGCGGGAGAACTAAACCGGCAGGGTCGTAGTGGCCCGTCCATTCGCGCACGAACTCGGCGGCGGCGGGACGCTTCTTCGGGCGGGCTTCGCCGTCCGGCGTTCCGAAGTAGAGGAAGCCGATGATCTCGTCCTTCGGCTGCAGGCCGAGCGCCTGCTTGACGAAGGGATCATGCGCGTTCTTGCCGGTCAGCATGATGCCGGCGTAACCCATCGCGTGCGCCGCGTTCAGCATGTTCTGCGCCGCCGCGCCACAGGCGACCACCTGCTCGACGACCGGCACCTTCGGATTGTCCTCGACGATCTCGGCGCAGACCGCGACGATCAGCGGCGAGCGCATCGGCCGGCTCATCTCCTTTTCCCGCATCGCGGCATCCGCCAGCGGGTCGCGGCGGCAGAGCGCGTCCCCGAACACTTCGCCCAGCTTCTGCCGCGCATCGCCGCGAATGATCAGGAACCGCCACGGCCGAAGCGATGCATGATCGGGCGCGCGCATCGCCGTTTCCAGCATGATCTCGAGGTCGCGCCCGTCGGGTGCCGGCTCGTGCAGCATCCTGGCCGGCACCGAAGAGCGGGTGAGCATGGATTCCACGGCCTCCATCTTTGGCCGGACCGGTTCCTTCGAGCGAATTTGGTTCATGGTTCGATGTCCCTATGACAGGCCGAAGGGCGGGGTGACGGTCTTGATCCGTCCGCGTCCGTCGAAGGCGCCGATCAGCAGAAAGCCCGCAATGAAGCCGCCGAGATGCGCTTCCCAGGCGATGCCGGCATATCCATCCGGCATCATTATAGGAAAGATGCCAAATACTACGTTCAGCAGCAACCAGACGAAGACGAAGGTGATGATGGTGGACCGCCGCCAGAAGGGCAGCGCGCTGCCCGCATGGTGCGGCGGCCAGATGCTGACCCTTGCCGCGCCGCCGACCATGCCGGAGATCGCGCCCGATGCCCCCACCAGGAGGGCCTGCGACGGCGGGTTCAGGTAGGCCCAGAAGAAAGCCGCGGCGATGCCGCAGATCAAATACAGGATCACGAACTGAAGCGCGCCCATGCGGCGGCCGATGGCGGACCCGAAGGCCAGGAAGAAGGCCATGTTCACGGTCAGGTGCATCCAGTCCGCATGCAGGAAGAGATGGCCGATCGGCGAGACGATCATGGCCAGAAGATCGCCCGGCGACGTGACGGGCATCTGGTAGCGCGCGGGAAAGAAGGCGAAGGTCTCGAGAACCCACGTATCGAGGGACGCCGGCATCAGCATGCGCAGCACATGCACCAGCACGGCAATGCCCACGATCCAACGGACGGCCGACGGTGCGTTCAGGATCGGTGCGTTCTGTTGGCTGGCCAAAGGGGTTTCCCGGTAGAATAGGGAGCGTTTGTAGTGGCTGGTCGCCGTCTTCACAAGCCGGTTGCCGGCAGGCAGCGACATTGGAGCGCAGGCAGGGCGGACAGGATGAACCTCGCAGCATGGCTTTGTAGAGCAGGCAGGTACCAGGGAAATAACCCGGCATTGGGCCATGGCAACCACGTGGTTGCGACCTATGGCGCGCTGGCGGATCGCGCGGCGCGGCTGGCGGCGGGGCTAAGGACGAAGCTCGGCCTCGGCGCGGGCGACCGGGTGGCGCTGATCATGGCGAACTGTCCGGCCTATGTCGAAGCGCTGTTCGGCGTCTGGCATGCCGGCCTGTGCGCGGTGCCGGTGAACGCCAAGCTGCATGCCGAAGAATTCCGCTACGTGCTCGAGAACAGCGGCGCGCGGGCCGTGTTCGTCACGCCCGACCTGGCGGGCACGGTCGGGGCGCTGCGGGTCGGACGGCCTGGAGCACGTGTTCGAGCTCGGGACCGCGTCTTACGAGGCGCTGTTCGCGGATGCGCCGGCGCCGATGGCCGAGACCGAGCCGACCGATGTCGCCTGGCTGTTCTATACCAGCGGCACGACCGGGCGGCCCAAGGGCGCCATGCTGACGCACCGGGCACTGGTCGCCATGACCCTGAATTATTTCGCCGACGTCGATGCGATTGCGGCCAATGACTGCATTCTGCACGCCGCGCCGATGAGCCACGGATCGGGCCTCTACATGCTGCCGCATATCGTCGCCGGCGCGTGCAATGTCCTGCCCGAGAGCGGCCGCTTCGACCCCGCGGAGATGTACGACCTGATGCGCCATTGGCCGGGCATGGGCTTCTTCGCGGCGCCGACCATGGTGAAGCGGCTGGTCGACTATCCGGCCGACGCGGATACGGCCAATCTCAAGACGATCGCCTATGGCGGCGGGCCGATGTATGTGGCGGATGCGAAGGCCGCGCTCGATCGCTTCGGCGGCAAGCTCGTGCAGATCTACGGGCAGGGCGAAAGCCCGATGACGATCACCTTCGTCTCGCGCGCGGTGCATCTCGATCGCGCCCATCCGCGCTGGGAAGAGCGGCTCGGCTCCGTCGGCGTCGCGCAGAGCGTCGTCGAGGTTCGCGTCGCCGATGCCGACGACAACACGCTGCCGATCGGCGAGGCCGGAGAGGTCCTGGTGCGCGGCGATTCAGTGATGGCGGGCTATTGGCGCAACCCGGAGGCGACGGCCGAGACGCTTGCCGGCGGCTGGCTGCACACGGGCGACGTCGGCGTTATGGACGCGGACGGCTTCCTCACGCTCAAGGACCGCTCCAAGGACATGATCATCAGCGGCGGCACCAATATCTATCCGCGCGAGGTCGAGGAGGTGCTGCTGGACCATCCCGACGTCGCCGAAGTGTCGGTGATCGGGCGGCCCGATCCGGAATGGGGCGAAAGCGTCGTCGCCTATGTCGTGCCGCGGGAAGGGGCGGCGGTGGACCGCGCGGCGCTCGACCGCCTCTGTCTCGAACGGATCGCGCGCTTCAAGCGCCCGAAGGCCTACGAGCTCATCGCCGAGCTGCCGAAGAACAACTACGGCAAGGTGCTGAAGACCGCGCTGCGAAAGCTCGACGCGGAGCGTGGGGCCAAGCGCTGATTTCGCTTAGCCCTGGCGGTGCGTGAATTGTCCGAGCCGGACGGCGGTCTGGCCCTTCGCCATGCGCCGCGACGGCATGATCAGGACGCAATCGTCATGCGGCGTGCGGATCGGCTCGTCGCCGTCATGGGCGATCACCGTCCCGGCCTTCGGAATGACTTCCATGCCGTTGAATTCCTGAACGAAGTGGAAATCGTCATGCTTGATCGTGATCGGGCCGGTCACGGTGACGAATTTCTGCGGCGGCGGGTTGCCCGCGATATGCGCATCGAGAAAGCCGGGATCGACCGTGCCGCAGTGTTTCAGGAAGCGTAGCGTCGTCTGCATCGCGACATCGGCGCTCGCCTGCTCCCAATGCTGGCCGCATTCGACGAGCAGCGCGTTCTTGCCGCTCGCCGCGTCGCCGAAAGCGCCGTAGTCGCGCATGCGCTTCCCCGCGGCGTGTCCGACATCGCTCACGACATATTCCGGCACGCCGACCGCCGCCGCGAGCAGCCGCCCTTTTTCCAGCGGACCGGCGAGCATCAGGGCGGGCGCCTTCGTCTGCATCGAGTGCAGGTCGAGCAGCAGGTCGACGCTGTCGATCATCGGCCGCAGCTCGCGCGCGCGGCGCAGCTCGTCGCTGTCGCGCGCGCCGTCGAGAACGTCCGGCGACCAGAGCCGGTTGAAGTCCTCGTCGATATAGCGCGACAGCCCGGGATACCGCGCGTCGAAGGTGAGGAGGGCGCGATAGTTGTTGAAGGCGAGGGTGAGCTTGCCCGCGGTCGGCCGCACCTTCTCGCGGAACAGGAAGTCGACGACGATCGCGCCGCACAGCTCGTTGCCATGGGTGACGGCGCAGATCATGACGTGCGGCCCCGGCTTGCCGCTGTCGAAGGTGGTGACATAATCGATGCCGGTGTTGCCCTTGCGATAGGGCGCGATGTCGGGCGGGACCAGCTGTACGGGATATTTCGGGCTCATCGTCTAGGCATTCCGGGTTATCGCTGCGGCACGCTCATTCGGCGCAGACATGATCCATCAGCTTCTGCATGAACTGCTCGCATTTCGCCACCTGCTCCACACTGACATACTCGTTCGGCTTGTGCGCATGGTCGATGTTGCCCGGCCCGCAAACCACGGTCGGGATACCGGCGCGCTGGTGAAACAGCCCCGCTTCGGTGCCGAAGGCGACCTTGGCATGGTCGTTGCGGCCGGCCAGCGACTTGGCGAAGGTCACGACTTCCTCGCCGGGATCCATGCTCAGCCCCGGAATCGACGACAGCTCCTCGATCGTAAATCCGGTCGCCGGGTCGATGGCGTGCATTTGCGGCTCCAGCGTATCGCGCAGGTAGCTCTCGAACTCGGCGAAGTAGCTCTCGTGCCCGGTCTCCGGCAGGTAGCGGAACTCGAAATCGAAGGTGCAGTCCTTGGGGACGATATTGAGCGCGGTGCCGCCGCGGATCGTGCCGGTATGCACCGTCGTGTGGGGCACGTCGTAGACCTTGTCGAACGGGCCTTCCTTGGCGATGCGGCGCGCCATGCCCTTGAGATAGGCAACCGCCTCGGCCGCGTATTCGACGGCGTTCACACCGATCGGCGCCAGGCTCGAATGCGCTTCCAGCCCGCGAACATGCGCGTGGTAGCTGTGTTTGCCCTTGTGCCCGATGATCACCTGCATGTTGGTCGGCTCGCCCACGATGCACATCTTCGGCTTGACGCCGAGGCCGTTGATCATCTCGATCAGCCGGCGCACGCCGATGCAGCCGATTTCCTCGTCGTAGGAAAAGCCGAAATGGATCGGCGTCTTGAGCCCGCGCTCGAGCAGCTTTGGCGCGAAGGCGAGGCAGACGGCGATGAAGCTCTTCATGTCGCAGGTGCCGCGCCCGTGAATCCGGCCGTTCTTCTCGACCATCTGAAAGGGATCGCTGTCCCAATCCTGGCCGTCGACCGGCACCACGTCGGTGTGACCGGACAGCATGATGCCCGGCCGGTCGGCGGGCCCGAGCGTGGCGTAGAGATTGGCCTTGCGCTTCGTTGCGTCGAAGACGAGCGTCGACGTGACGCCGAGACCCGCGAGGTAATCCTTCACGTGATTGATGAGATCGAGATTCGAATCCCGGCTCGTCGTGTCGAACCCGATAAGGGTGCGGATCCAGTCGAGGCTGGCCAGCGTGCCGCTGCTCACCGGCAATTCTCCGACGTTGTTCCTATGGGATGCCGCATGGTGCCTCGCGTCCGTATGGCCGTTCATGCCCCGGTGGCCAATCGCTCGGAACTGACATAGTCCGCCAGGCGCGCCATGAAAGCCTCGCCTTTTTGCACCTGATCGAGGGTAATGAATTCGTTCGGCTTATGCGCCTGCGCGATATCGCCCGGACCGCAGACGACGGTGGGGATGCCGGCCCGCTTCTGGAACAATCCCGCCTCCGTGCCGAAGCCGACCTTACCGTGCTTGTTTTGGCCGGCGAGGCGCTTGACGAAGGCGACGACGGCTTCGTTCGGGTCGGTATCGAGCGCGAGGTTGCTGTCGAATTCCTCGAAGACGAAACCGGCGTCCGGCGCCACCGCTTTCATCTCCGGCTCGATGACCTCGCGGGCATGGCGGCGGATGCCGTCGAACAGGGCTTCCGGATCGATAGTCGGCAGGTGGCGTATCTCCATGTCGAAGACGCAGCTCTTGGGCACGATGTTGGGCGCGATGCCGCCGCGGATCAGCCCGACCTGCATGGTGGTGAAGGGGACGTCGCACTCTTCGTCGAACGGGCCGTCCTTCTGCCACGTGCGCGCCGTCTCCTGGATGAAGGCGATCAGGCGCGCCGCGTACTCGATCGCATTGACCCCGCTGTGCGTGTGGCTCGAATGCGCCTCCAGGCCATTGACGTGCACGCGCACCTTCTTTTTGCCCTTGTGGCCGACGATGACGCCGAGGCTCGTCGGCTCGCCGACGATGCACATGGCCGGTTTGACCGGCATGTCCTTGACGATCTCGATCAGCCGCTTGGCGCCGAGATGCCCCACCTCTTCGTCATAGGAGAAAGCGAGATGCACGGGCGTCATGAGGCCGCGCTCGAGGAAGCGGGGCACGAAGGCGAGCGCGATGGCGATGAAGCTTTTCATATCGGCGGTGCCGCGGCCGAAGATCCGGTCGCCCTTCACCACCGCGGAGAAGGGATCGGTATCCCATGCCTGGCCGTCGACGGGCACGACATCGGTATGGCCGGACAGGCAGACGCCGGGACGGTCGGTCGGGCCGACGGTCGCATAGAGATTGGCCTTGCGCTTGTCCTCGTCATAGACGAGACGCGATTCCACGTCGAATTCGGCGAGGTAGCCCCTGACGTATTCGATCAGTTCCAGGTTCGATTCGCGGCTCGTGGTGTCGAACTTGATGAGGTTTTGGATGATCGGCAGACTGATCGGCTGGTTCGCCACGGCGCTCCTCGTCCCGTCGAACTGGTGAGACCGGCCGGGGCCGGTCGAAACAGCATAGCCAATCCTGTAGCCCGGGCCAGCGGATAATATCCGGCGGCGGAATGACGCTGCCTGAGGCACCGTCAAAACCGTTGCGCGGCCGGCGGAACCGCCACATCTTCGGGCTCATGAGCGAACAGGCACAGTACATAAATCCTCGGACCGGCGGCCGCTGGACCACCGGCGAGGCAATCTGGCGGGCGCCCGATGACGGCGGCTATGTCAACCTGACGCCGGGACCGGGGATCCGGCCCGAGGAGATCGACCGCGCGGAGCAGTCCTTGTGGCGATACCGGAAGGCGCTGCGCCTGGCCGGCCCGCCGGACCGGATCCTGGGCGAGGGGTGGACGCCGCTGCTCGATGCCGAGTGGGACGGCGTCCCGGTCCGCATGAAGGCCGAGTTCCTGATGCCGTCGGGCTCCTTCAAGGACCGTGGGACCGCGGTCATGCTGGCCTACCTGAAGCAATGCGGCGTGACGCAGATTCTCGAGGACTCGTCCGGCAATGCCGGCGCCTCGGTTGCCACCTACGGCGCCGCGCTCGGCTTCGACAGCCGCATCTTCGTGCCGGCGGCCGCGCCGGCCCCGAAGCGCTACCAGATGGCGGCCATGGGCGCCGAGGTCGTGCCCGTGCCGGGAAGCCGCGACGATGTGGCGCAGGCGGCGCTCGCGGCGAGCGCGACGCGGTTCTATGCCGGGCACAACTACCAGCCTTATTTCCTCGAGGGCACGAAGACGCTCGCCTTCGAGCTTTGGGAACAGCTCGGCTTCGCCGTGCCCGACAATATCGTCATCCCCTGCGGCCAGGGCAGCAACGTCATGGGATGTCACATCGGGTTCGGCGAGTTGCGGGCGCGTGGGCTGATCACCTCGCTGCCGCGGCTCTTTGCCATTCAGGCCGCCAATGCCGGGCCGTACTACGCCGCCTATGCCGCCGGCAGCGAGACGCCGGTGGAAATCGCCGTAAAACCAACGATTGCGGACGGGATCGCCTCGGCGCGGCCGATCCGCCTGCGCGAGGTGCTCGACGCCATCCGCGCGACCGGCGGGACCTGCCTCGCGGTGACCGAGGCGGAAATTATTTCGGCGCTGCGCGGGTTCACGAAGCGCGGCTTTTTTGTCGAGCCGACGACCGCTGCGGCCGGCGCCGGGCTCAGCAAGCTGATCGCGACCGGGACCGTGCGGCCGGAACAGTCCACCATCGTGATCCTGACCGGCTCGGGCCTGAAGGCGGTCGAGCAGATCGGCAAGGCGCTCGGCCTCGCGTCAACCTGAACCTGTATGACGGTTCGCTAAGTAACCCATGCGTTGCCGAGCGGGCCGTTTTGCTGGTTCTGCAAGGGGTTCTCGGGGTTTTCGCGGCCGCACCGCTATTGAAAAGACCGCTGAGTTACGACATGCTTTCCGACCAGAGGGAAATCCGGGTGTCGCTGGGGGACATCATGCCCATAACAGGGGGGTGGATTTCAGGGTGGCAAAACAGGGAGCGTGAGATGGCACGGAGATTTTTCCGAATAGTCCTGGCTTTGGCGGCGGCGAGCTTTTTCGTCACGGCGGCATGGGCCGAAGAATTGCGGATCGGGGTCAAGACGGAGCCGTCTTCGATGGATCCGCATTTTCATAATCTCGGACCCAACAACGCCTTCATGACGAATGTCTTCGGTCGCCTGATCGACATGGACTACCAGCAGCATCTCAAGCCGGACCTCGCGGTTTCATGGAAGCCGATCAACGACACGACCTGGGAAATCAAGCTGCGCAAGGGCGTCAAGTTCAGCGACGGCTCACCCTTCACGGCCGACGATGTGATCTTCTCCTTCGAGCGCGCGGTGAACTATGTCGGCGGCAATTCGAGCTTCCGCACCTACCTCAGCGGCAAGACCTTCAAGAAGATCGACGATTACACCATTCAGGCCATCACCAAAGAGCCCTATCCGCTGATGCCGGTCGATCTGGCGCAGCCGAATATCGTTTCCTCCAAGGTCAAGGGCACCGGCAAGCCGGACGTCAACAAGGGGCTGACGGTCCAGGACTTCAACGACGGTAAGGCGATGGTCGGCACGGGTCCCTACAAATTCGTCGAATGGAAGAAGGGCGACCGCATCGTGCTCGAGGCCAATCCCTATTACTTCGGCGAGAAGGCGAAGTGGAGCAAGGTCATCATCAAGCCGATCGCGTCGGCGCCCGCGCGGGTCGCGGCGCTGCTCGCCGGCGATGTCGACATGATCGACAACGTGCCAACCTCCGACGTCGAGCGCCTGAAGAAAAACAAGAAGTTCGTGCTGAGCTCCGGCATATCGAACCGGGTCATCTACCTTCATATGGACCAGTTCCGCGACCAGTCGCCGTTCGTCACGGATAAGGATGGCAACCCGTTGAAGAAGAACCCGCTCAAGGATGTGCGGGTGCGCAAGGCGCTGTCCAAGCTGATCAACCGGGACGCCATCGTGTCGCGCGTGATGGAAGGGATTGCCATTCCGGCCGGCCAGTTGCTGCCGAAAGGATTCTTCGGCGTATCGCCCAAGCTGAAGCCTGAGAAATATGACCCCAAGGGCGCCAAGAAGCTGCTCAAGGAGGCTGGCTATCCGAACGGCTTCGGGCTGACGATCCATGGACCGAACGACCGCTATGTCAACGACGCCAAGATCTGCGAAGTGGTCGCGCAGATGTTCACCCATGGCGGCATTCCGACCAAGGTCGTGACCATGCCGAAGAGCGTCTTCTTCAGCCGCGCGTCCAGCGGCGGGCCCAACAAGGAGCCGGAATTCAGCCTGATCCTGGTCGGATGGGGCTCCGGTACGGGCGAGGCCTCGTCGGCGCTCAAGTCGCTGATCATGACGCATGACAAGTCGAAGGGCTTCGGCGCGTCGAACCGCGGGCGTTTTTCCGACCCCAAGGTGGACAAGCTGGTCGAGGATGCGCTGGCCACGGTCGACGACCCGAAGCGTGAGAAGCTGCTCCAGGAAGCGACGGAACTGGCGATCGGCAAGGATCAGGCCATCATTCCGCTGCACTATCAGGTCAACACTTGGGCGACCAAGAAAGGCCTCAAATACCGGGCGCGCACGGACGAGCGAACGATCGTCATGGACGTGCTGAAAACGAAGAAATAAGGCCTTAGCGATCGGGCGGCCAAAACCGGGCCGCCCGTTACGCTTCTGCCTGCCGGGCGACGGAGCAAGCCCATGTCCGTATACATAATCCGGCGGTTGCTGCAGGCGGTCGTGGTCATCGCGGCCATGTCGATCCTGGTGTTCGCCGGCGTGTTCATGATCGGCAATCCGGCCGAGATCCTGATCAGCGACGACGCGGATCAGGCCGAGCGGGAGAGGCTGATCGAATCGCTCGGGCTCAACCTGCCCTTCCATATGCAGTATCTGCGCTTCATCGTGCGTGCGCTGCACGGCGACCTGGGCAAGTCCTTCGTCTTCAACGAGCCCGCGCTCCGGCTCATTCTCGATCGCATGCCGGCCACCCTCGAACTCGCCTTCACGGCGCTGCTGCTCGCGCTCCTCATCGGCATCCCGCTCGGCATGTGGGCGGGAATGAAGCCGAACTCGTTCGCGAGCAAGAGCATCATGGCGGGCTCGATCCTTGGGTTCAGCCTGCCGACCTTCTGGGTGGGGATCATGGGCATCATGATCTTTGCCGTGATGCTCGGCTGGCTGCCGGCGAGCGGCCGCGGCACCACCCGCGACCTGTTCGGCATCCAGGTCAGCTTCCTGACGCTCAACGGCCTGGAGCATCTGATCATGCCGGCCGTGAACCTGGCCTTGCTCAAGATCTCGCTCGCGATCCGCCTGACGCGGGCCGGGACGCGCGAGGTGATCCACCAGGATTACATCAAGTTCGCGCGCGCCAAGGGGCTGCGCCCGACGCGGATTATCATGGTGCATGTGCTCAAGAACATTCTGATCCCGGTCATCACGGTGCTGGGGCTCGAATTCGGCTCGCTGATCGCCTTTTCCGTGGTTACGGAGACGGTGTTCGCCTGGCCCGGCATGGGCAAGCTGATCATCGATTCGATCAATCTTCTGGACCGGCCGGTGATCGTCGCCTACCTCCTGATCACCGTCTGCATGTTCATCGTCATCAACCTCGTGGTCGACGTCCTGTATTCAATGCTTGATCCCCGCGTGCGGTTGCAGGACGTTAAGGGATGACAACGACAACGGACTTCAAGGCGCTGGAGCCGCTTACGCCGGAGACGCCCGCCGTCGCCAAGGCGCAGACGCCGCTGCGCCGGTTCGTTTCGGATTTCGCGGAAAGCAAGATCGCGGTCGTCGGCCTCTTCACCTTCCTGATCATCGTCATCATCGCGGTGCTGGCGCCGTGGATATCGCCGACCGATCCATACGACCTGGCGTCGGTCAATATTCTCGACAGCCGTCTGCCGCCGGGCGAGACGATGATGGACGGCACGGTCGCCTGGCTCGGCACCGACGGTCTCGGCCGCGACATGGTCAGCGCCATGGCCTACGGCCTTCGCATCAGCCTCGGCGTCGGCGTAGCGAGCGGCCTGGTGGCGTTTTGCATCGGCGTCTGCGTCGGCTTGACCTCCGCCTATTTCGGCGGACGGGTGGACACCATCATCATGCGGCTGGTCGACCTGCAGCTCAGCTTTCCGGCGATCCTCATCGCGCTCGTGCTGCTCGCCACGCTGGGGAAGGGGGTCGACAAGATCATCGTCGCCCTGATCGTCGTGCAGTGGGCGTATTATGCCCGCACCGTCCGTGGCAGTGCGCTGGTCGAGCGCCGCAAGGAGTATATCGAGGCGGCGGCCTGTCTCGCGCTTTCGCACAAGCGCATCGTCTTCCGTCATCTTCTGCCGAACGTGATGCCGCCGCTCATCGTCGTCGGCACGGTGCAGGTGGCGCATGCCATCGCGCTCGAAGCGACCTTGTCCTTCCTCGGCGTCGGCCTGCCGGTCACCCAGCCTTCGCTCGGGCTGCTGATCTCGAACGGCTTCGAATACATGATGAGCGGCAAATACTGGATCAGTATCTTTCCCGGCATTGCGCTCCTGATAACCATCGTGAGCATCAATCTCGTGGGTGATCGTCTGCGTGACGTGCTCAACCCGCGCCTCGCGAGGTAGCGCGGGGATGCCGTCGAACACGCCGACCCTGCTGGTCGAGGATCTCAAAACCTATTTCTATACCAAGGCAGGCGTCGCCAAGGCCGTCGACGGCGTGAGCTTCTCGATCGCCAAGGGCGAGATCATGGGGCTCGTGGGTGAATCGGGGTCCGGCAAGTCGGTTACCGGCTTCTCGATCATCGGGCTGGTCGATCCGCCCGGCAGGATCGCCGGCGGCCGCATCACCTTCGATGGCGAGGACATCACGAACGCCGCCGAGCCGCGCATGCGCGACCTGCGCGGCCGCCGCATCGCGATGATCTTCCAGGACCCGATGATGACGCTCAACCCGGTGCTGCGCATCGACACCCAGATGATCGAGGCGGTTCAGGCGCACGACAAGGTCGACCATCGGACGGCGTTCGAGCGGGCGCGCGACGCGCTCGGCCAGGTTGGCATCCCGTCGCCGGAGGAGCGTCTCAAGGCCTACCCGCACCAGTTTTCCGGCGGCATGCGCCAGCGCGTGGCCATCGCCATCGCGCTGCTGCACAAGCCGGACCTGATCATCGCGGACGAACCGACCACCGCGCTCGACGTCACGATCCAGGGCCAGATCCTCTATGAGGTGCAGAAGCTTTGCCGCGAGCGGGGCATGTCGCTCATCTGGATCACCCATGACCTGGCCGTCGTGGCCGGGCTCGCCGACAAAGTCTGCGTCATGTATGCCGGAAAGATCGTCGAGTCCGGCACGATCGCCGACGTCATCGACCGGCCCTTGCATCCTTACACCCATGGCTTGATCGGCTCGGTCCCGAGCCATAACCGGCGCGGCCAGCCGCTGGCGCAGATCCCGGGCATGACGCCCTCGTTGCTCGGCATGCCGCAGGGCTGCGCTTTCCATCCCCGTTGTCCGCGGGCCGACAGCAAGTGTCTCGAAGCGCCGGCCGCGATTTCGCCCGCCGCGCCCGGACATGTCGTCCGCTGCTTCCATCCGCATATCGAGGACGCGGCCTGATGGCATGCCCTGATCGAATTGCAGGACGTTTCGAAGCGCTTCGAGAAGAAGCTCGACGCGGCGGAAAAGATCTTCAACCTTCTCGGCGGTCATATCCACGGGCAGGTCGTGCATGCGGTCGACAAGGTGAACCTTGCGATCGGCGACGGCGAGGTCGTGGGCCTGGTCGGCGAGTCCGGATGCGGCAAGTCGACCCTGGGCCGCGTCGTCGCGGGTATCCATGCCGCGTCGGACGGCGCGGTCAAATTCAGGGGGCATGACGTTGCCGCGATGTCGTCCGCGGAAGCGAAGGCGTGGGCGCTGCAGGTCCAGATGATCTTCCAGGATCCGATGTCGTCGCTCAATCCGCGGCTTCGGGTGCGCGACATCATCGGCGAGGCGCCGGTGTTCCATGGCTTGGTCAAGTCGGCCGAGCTGGACGACTACGTCGACGATCTCATGCTTCGTGTCGGCCTCGATCCGTCGTACCGGAGCCGGTATCCGCATCAGTTCTCGGGCGGGCAGCGGCAGCGTATCGGCATCGCCCGGGCGCTGGCCGTCAAGCCCGCCTTCCTCGTCTGCGACGAGGCGATCGCCGCGCTCGACGTCTCGATCCAGGCGCAGGTCATCAACCTTTTCATGCGGCTGCGCGAAGAGCTGGGCCTGACCTATCTGTTCATCAGCCACGACCTCGGCGTCGTCGAGCACCTGTCCGAGCGCGTGGTCATCATGTATCTCGGCCGGGTTGTCGAAGTCGCGAAAACGGAGGAGCTGTTCGGCAAGCCCAACCACCCCTATACTGTCGCATTGCTTGCGGAGGTGCCGCGGATCGATCGCCGCGGACAGGTCTACGCGCCGATCAAGGGAGAGATACCGTCACCGCTCAACCCGCCGTCCGGCTGTCACTTTCACCCGCGTTGTCCGCATGCTATGGAACGCTGCCGCGCCGAGCAGCCCGTGCTGCGGGAGGTGGCGCCGGGCCGATATTCAGCGTGCCATTTGAATGACCAGTCTTGAATTCGACCGCCAGCCAACCGAACCGGCCTCCGGGCAAACGCCCGACGTCGTGACGGTTCGCGACGGGTCCGGGCCCATCGTGCCGGTGGTCTTCGACTCGCCGCATAGCGGCGCCAACTACCCGATCGATTTCAGACATATAATCCCGATCGAGAAGCTCCGCCGGGCGGAGGACATGTATGTCGACGAGCTGTTCGGCGACGCGCCCGACTATGGCGCGACCCTCATCGCCGCCTTGTTTCCGCGCAGCTATATCGACCCCAACCGCTCGCTCGAAGATCTCGACCCCGAGCTGCTGGCGGAGAGCTGGCCGGAGCCCGTGCGCCCCGGCGAGAAAGCCCGGTTGGGCCATGGCCTGATCTGGCGCCTCTGTCCGCCGGACATGAACCTCTATATCGAGAAGCTGTCGCCCGACGACGTGCGGCGGCGGATCGACGGCTATTGGCGGCCTTACCACGATGCGCTGCGCCAGGCGCTGGACAATCTCTATGAGCGCTTCGACGCGGTCTGGCACATCAACTGCCATTCCATGCCGTCGGCGACCCGCGGGCCCTTTCTCAACGGTGGGGGGCAGGCGGATTTCGTGCTCGGCGACCGCGACGGCACGACGACCTCGCCGGAGTTCATGCATCTCGTGCGCGACTGCCTGCGCGGGCTCGGCTACAGCGTGAAGGTGAACGATCCTTACAAGGGGGTCGAGCTCGTGCGCGCTTACTCCGACCCCGCACGCGGACGCCACAGCCTGCAGATCGAGATCAACCGCGCCCTCTACATGGACGAGTCCAGCTTCGAGCGGCTGCCGCGGTTCCGCGAGCTGAAAGAGGATCTCGGCCGCCTCATCCGGACGATCTGCGACCACGCGGCATAGCCGCGACGGTTGGCATCAAGGGGTGAACTGTTCCTTGATGATGCGTTCCTCGAGGTCGTGTTCCTTATCGAACAGCATGCGGACCGGGCGATCGGGGTCTTCGCACACGTCGACCGCGATCACGTCGCGCACCTCGGTGTAATCGGCGCAGGCGCTGACCGGCCGCTTGTCCGCCTCGAGCATTTCGAGCCGCACCTTGGCGGTATGCCGCAGCAAGGCGCCGCGCCAGCGCCGCGGGCGGAATGCGCTTATCGGCGTGACGCACAGGATATCCGAGCCGATCGGTACGATCGGGCCATGGGCCGAGACGTTATACGCGCTGCTGCCCGCCGGGGTGGAGACGAGTATGCCGTCGCAGATGAGCTCCTCGAGGCGCACCACGCCGTTGATCAGAATGCGGATCTTGGCCGCCTGCTGGGTCTGCCGCAGCAGCGAGATCTCGTTGATCGCCGGCGCGGTCTCGACGCTGCCGTCGGCGCGGGTAGCCGTCATCTGCAACGGCTTGAGCTCGACCGGCTCGGCGTTTCCCAGCCGCTCGAGCAGCATCTCCGGCTCGTAGGCGTTCATCAGGAATCCGATGGAGCCCCGGTTCATACCGTAGAAGGCGATGTTCTCGCCCTTGTATTCATGCAGGGTGTGAAGCATAAAACCATCCCCGCCGAGGGCGACGATGATGTCGGCCTCAACGGGATTAACATGTTGGTAGCGTGCCTTGAGGTATTTTTCGGCCTTTACGGCCTCGGGATTTTCGGCGGCGACGAAGGCTATCTTCTTCTGCATGAAAGGATTCCGTCCCAATCGTGCGGGGGAAGGGGAGGACAGTATAGCGGAGGCGGTTTCCGGCGCCAGCCGCAACCGCGGATGGACCGCATTGGAGTATTTCGAATGCCGTTAACCAATTACCCGAAGGGGGCGGCTCTCGCTTTTGCCGTTGTGTTGTCCGTCGCTTCACTCGCCCGGGCGGATGACCGGCATGCCGACTACTACTATCCGAAACCGCAAAGCAGCGAGGTCTACAAGGCGCGCGCCCAGGTGCTGCCGGAGGCCAGCCGCCGCAGCCGGATTGCCTTCGTCACTCATGTGATGAATGAGATGATCCGCAAGAATCCATATCCGCCGCAATATGCGATCTTCGCAAAAGGCGACGAAGCAGAGAAAATGATCATCGTCAGCCTGACGGGAGACGGTTACGATACGCTGTACCGGATGCGCGCTTTGCTCGCGATGCTGACCGCGGTCGCCCGAACGACGCCTCTGTTCAAAGAAGAGCAGGTAGAGGATTACTATACCTACCTTGATCTGTGCAAAATGCTCGGCTTCAAGCAGATCACGGTCAGCGACGGTAAGAAATTCGCGCACCAGATCAGGATCGAATGATTGAGAGCGGGGCTGGGATGAGCCAGAACGACGCTGTCCTGTTCACCAACGAAGCCTTCTACCTTGCCTTCCAGTCGCGCGACTTCAATGCCATGACCGACCTGTGGGCGGCGACGGCCCCGATTTCCTGTATTCATCCCGGCTGGCCGCCGCTGCATGGCCGCGACGAGGTCCTGGAAAGCTGGCGCGGCATTTTCTCCGGCGATGCGCCGCCGGCCATCAGCTGCCATGGCGCGCGGGCCTATGTGTATGGCGATGCGGCGACGGTGCTTTGCTACGAGCGAATTCCCGAAAGCTTCCTGATCGCCACCAACGTCTTCACCCGCGAAGGCGGCTTGTGGAAAATCGTCCACCATCAGGCGGGCCCCACGAACGGCGCGCCGGGGATCGAGTTGGACGAAGAGCCCCGCCCGTTCAATTAGCACAGCCCCGGCGACAGGCCCGCCGGCGGCATGTTGCGCGCCCTCACTGAGCGGGCTTCAGCTGCTCGTCCGCAGAAAGATCATCGGCTTTCCGCGCCTCATCCGTCATTCTTGGATCGAGCCCAACCATGGCCTGGGTGGTCTGCGTCGTCTGCGGCATGGCGACGAAATCGGTCTGCTGCTCATGCGGCGCGGTGGCGCGCATGAACTTGCGGTAAAGGATGAAGACCGCGAGCAGGACGTTCATCGCGGCCGCGAAGGCATAGAGCCCTTCGCCGCCGATCACCTGCATTGCCAGCGACGCCAGGACCGGCCCGGTGCTCGCCCCCATCGAGAAGGCCAGCAGCATGCCCGCGTGCAGCGACACGGTTTGCTGCGGCCGCGCGAGGTCGGTCGCGTGCGTCATCGCGATGGGATAGATCGTGGCGCTGACGCCGCCGACCAGCGCGGACAAAGCAAGCAGCCCGGGAAATCCCGGATTGGGCACCATGGTCATGATGATGCAGGCCCCCGCCGTGAGAACGGCGACGACGAAGAGCACAGACCGGCGGTCGAAGCGATCCGACGTGCGCCCGATCGGCAGCTGCAGGACCAGGTTGCCCGCCAGGAAGGCGACCATGAAAAGCGAGACCTGCGTGACGTTGAGGCCCTGCCGGGTGGCGAAGACGGGGCCGAGCCCGACGAGCGACGCATTGGTGAAGCCGGCCGACACCGCGCCCATGACGCCGACCGGCGAGAGCCGGTAAAGCGCCGCGAAGCTCAGCCTCTCACGGCCCAGCGCGTCGGGTCCTTGCGCGCGGGTCAGCGCGATCGGAACGAGGCAGAGCGCATAGAGCGCCGCGGCGAGCATGAACAGGCGATCGCCCGACGGCTCTCCCACCATCAGGAAAAGCTGGCCCAGCCCGAAGGAGGCCTTGTTGATCACCATGTAGATCGCGAACACCTTGCCCTTCATGTCGCGCGGTGCGGCGCCGGCGAGCCAGCTTTCGCCGACCATGAAGCAGGCGGCGCCGGAATAGCCGAACACCAGGCGAAGCGCGATCCAGGCGGCGGGATTGACCGCAATCGGGAAACAGAGACAGCAGAAGGCGAGCGTCGCCGCGAAGGCGGCAAAGACGCGGATATGGCCGACACGGCGGATGATGCGCCCACAGGTCAGGCAAGCGGTGGCGAAGCCGATCGAATGGCAGGCCACGACCACCCCGATCGTCGCCGGCGAGAAATTTTCGATCGTCATGCGGATCGCGGTGAGCGTCCCGAAGAGCCCGTTTCCCAGCAGCATGACGCTCATGCCGAGCAGCAAGGCGCCCAGCGAGCCGACGACCCGCAACATGATGCTTCTCGCGCTGTTCCCGAAAGGGCCGTCACATACACCCGTCAACCGGTGCCGTCCACCCGTATTCGCCCCGGTAATGGCTGCAATGCCGGCTCGGCAATCCCAGGGTCGGGAGAAACGCCGGCGTTGCAACCCGTTGTTGCCCAAGCCGATGTCAGGCATCATATAGCTGCCATGGACGAATTCATCATACGCCCCGATCCGGCGAATCCGCGCCTGACGGAACGGCTTTCCGGCCAGGATCAGGACGGACGGCCGATTGAGACCTCGGTCGTCGTCGAGCGGCCCCTGACGCTTTTCCTCAACAAGCGCGAGATCGTCACGATGATGACGATCGGCGACTACCCGGCTTATCTCGCCGTCGGCTATCTGCTGAACCAGAACATGCTTCGCGATGACGACGAGATCACGGGCATCGACTACGACGAGGATATCGAGACCGTCGTGGTGCGCACCAAGCGGCAGACCGACTTCGAGGCTAAGCTCCGGAAGAAGACGCTGACGTCCGGCTGCGCGCAGGGCACCGTGTTCGGCGACTTGATGGAGCGGTTCGAGGAGATCGAGCTGCCGACGGATGCGGTGATGCACACCTCCTGGCTCTATGCGTTGACCCGCAAGATCAACACCATCCCGAGCCTGTATCTCGAGGCCGGCGCCATCCACGGCTGCGTCCTTTGCGAAGAGGACCGTCCCTTGCTCTACATGGAGGATGTCGGTCGGCACAACGCGGTGGACAAGATCGCCGGATATATGCGGCTCCACGGCATCTCCCCGAAAGGCAAGAGCTTCTATACGACGGGTCGCCTGACCTCCGAGATGGTGATCAAGACGGTGCAGATGGGCATTCCGATCCTGGCGTCGCGGTCCGGATTCACCGCTTGGGGCGTCGATCTGGCGCGCAAGGCGGGCCTTACCCTGATCGGCCGCGCCAGGGGCAAGCGCTTCGTTGTCCTTTCGGGCGCGGAGCGTGTTGTCTACGACACCGATCCGAAGGACGTTCCCGACGAAGCGAAACACGTACAGCGCAAGTCGAGCCTTGAAGAAGACGCCGCCTGAGGAGACACCGATCGTCACGCGTGTTGCGGATGGCGGCGCCGAGCCGGCCCGTCCCGGAGATTCGCGCGAAATTCTCGAAATGATCGACACCGCGTTGGACGAGCAGGCGGACTGGCTGCGGAAATGGCACCGCGCGACGGTATGCGGCCTGCCGCCCGCCCACGAGGTCATCTCGCGCCACGGCCCCGAAATCGGCCGCTTTGGCAGCTGGTTCGACATCAACAGCAAGCGCGGCTTGCTCGATCAGCCGGTGTTCAAGCAGCTCTGGTCGACCTATGTCGACATGCATCGGCTCGGGCGCAGCCTGGCCATCAAAGCGGTGGACGGGAAGCGGCTGCCGCCGGACGACTATGACGCGTTCATGGACAAGGCCCAGGAATTTGTCGCAACCGCCCGGCGCATCCGCGACGCGTTTCAGCGCGCGATCTTCGATCTCGATCCGCTGACCGGCGTGCATAACCGGCGCAGCATGATGGCGGAGCTCGGCCGCGAGCGCGAGCGCTCGCTCCGCACCGGGAACGCCATGTGCATCGGCCTCTGCGACATCGATCATTTCAAGGCCGTCAACGACAGCCACGGGCATCTCGCCGGCGATGCGGTCCTGATGGCGGTCGTGGGCCGGCTGATCGCCAACCTTCGCCCGTATGACAGCATCTACCGCTTCGGCGGCGAGGAGTTTCTCCTCGCTTTTACGGAGACGGATGCGGAGCAGGCGGCCGGCATCGCGGACCGCCTGCGGCAGACGGTGGCCCGGATGAAGGTCTGGGTCGGCGAGGGGCTGGAGCTGTCCGTCACCGCGTCTTTCGGTCTCTGCGCGGTCGACCCGGCGCAGTCGCTCGAAGCGACCATCCAGCACGCGGACGACGCGCTCTATCGGGCCAAGCATGAAGGCCGCAATCGCGTGGCCCTGTGGCGGCCGGGAATCGACGGCGAGGCGGACGAGAATGACTGAGGCCATCGCAGGCGTCCTTTTGGCCGGGGGCCTTTCGCGCCGCATGGGCGGCGGCGACAAATGCCTTCGGCCGCTGGGCGGCCGGACCATCCTGGCGCAGATCATCGAGCGCGTACGGCCCCAGGTGCGGCATCTCGTGCTTAACGCCAACGGGGACCCGGCGCGTTTTGCGGCCTATGCGCTGCCGACGGTCAGCGATTCCATCGAAGGCTTTGCCGGGCCTCTCGCCGGCGTTTTGACCGGCCTGGAATGGACGCAGCGGAACGCGCCGGACTGCGCATGGCTCGCGAGTTTTCCGACGGATGCGCCCTTCCTGCCGCGCGCCCTGGTCGCGCGGATGGCCGAGGCGGTCGAGCGGTCGGGCGCCGACATGGCCTGCGCGACTTCCGGGGGCCGTGCGCATCCGGTCATCGGGCTCTGGCCGGTGCGGCTTGCCGATGACCTGCGGCGGGCGATGGTCGAGGAGGATATCCGCAAAGTCGATGTCTGGACCGCCCGCTACCGGCTCGCGCTGGTGGATTTCCCGGTCGATCCGTACGATCCGTTCTTCAACACCAATCGCCCGGAAGATCTGGAAGCCGCCGAGGCGCTGATCCGGGGCGGCGCCGGCCGTCAGCGCTGATCAGTCGTCGCGCCGGATGGTGGCAAAGCGTCCGAAGGGCCGGAGTGCAGCCACGGCGGCCCCTTCGCTCACCGCATTGGCGAGCTTGCCGATGTCGCGCGCGACGAAGCCGGAAAGCGCGTCGACGCCGAGATCGAACAGTGCCGGCGATAGCGGCGTGCTCGGCCCGATCATGAGGACGAACGCGTCCTGGCAGAGCGCCAGGATGCCCGGCAGCGAGCCGTTAACGATGGTGGAGGCCGTTACCGCCACGAAGGCCGCTTTCGGCAGCAGCGCCGGCAACGCCGATTCCGGAAATTCGCCGGGGCGGGGCTCGCGCTCGACCACGGCGATGCCCGGATGGCGCTCCGCCACGCCCGGAAAGCGCCCGATCACGACGGTACGCTCGCCGCAATTCTCGATCAGGTCGAGCCCGTTCGCGGCGTCTCCCGCGATGTCGTAGCGGTTCCAGTGGGCGTTGACCGCGGCGACCGCGATGGTGTGCTCGAATATGTTGTCCGACGTCCAGAGCGCGGCGAGCGCCTCGAGCGGCTGTCCGGCGTAGGTCCCGGGACGGGGCAGGCTGCGGCAGCCGGCGGTGCCGCGCGCCGGGGTTTGCGCCATGCCGGCGCCGTCGGGGCCGACGACCAGCGTCCAGTTCAAGCCGACGATGACGCGCTCGGCAAGGCCCGACACGCCGGCGGCCAGAGTCTCGTAAAGACCGCGGTCGGCGACAGACTCGATGGCGTTATGGGACAATCCGGTCGCTCCTTCCCGTCACACGGCCGAGGGGCCGACATCTGTTCCGCAGTGTCCGGTTCATGCGCGCGGCATGCGCCGCGATGCCGGGCCGCGGACCAGCACGAGCGAAACGACGGCCGCATTTACCGTTACCTTTCCGGCGTTTTCGAAATTCACCGTCACGCGCTGCCCGATCACCGACTGCACCTGTCCCAGCCCCCAATCCGGCTGATCGGGATGATGCACGAAGTCACCTGGCAGAAGACCTTGGGTCATGGCCTGCGATGCGGTAATTTGCACGCGGACTCGACGATCGCGAAACCGGGCAAAGACTAGCTTCAATGACCTTCACTGTCGACCGACGAATAGCCGAACTGCTGTGTTCACGCATCTGCCACGAGCTTGTCGCCGGGGTTGCGGCGATCAACAACGGCGTGGAGCTGATCAGCGAGATCGACCCCTCGATGTTCGACGAGGCGATGACGCTGATCGGCTCGAGCGCGAGGCAGGCAAGCGCCCGGGTGCAGTATTACCGCATGGCCTACGGCTTTGCGGGCTACGACGCGTTGTCGAGCATGGCGGCCGTCGGCGAGCTGATCTCCGGCCTGATCAAGACGGAAAGCCGTTACACGGTCGAGCTGCCGGGAGCGGCGGCGCCGGCTCCGCTGGAGGCCGGCTGGGGCAAGCTTCTGCTCAATCTGACGGTGCTGGGCATGGAATGCCTGCCGCGGGGCGGCGTCGTGGCGCCGGCCGTGGCTGCCGCGGACGGCAAGACCGTTCTCTCCGTGACCGCGCGGGGCGGCGAGGCCCGGCTGCCCGACCGGTATGTCGGCGTTCTCGATGGGAAGGTCGAGAGCGAGAGCGTTACGGCCTTGAATGTCCATGCTTTTTATACCGCAGCTTTGGCCGATGCGGTCGGCGGCGGAATCGAGATCGACATGGCAGGCGGCAGCGCCTCGTTGCGCGTTCATGCCTGAAATCCGCTAACTAGCCCAATTTCAATGGGGTTTACGGCTTCTTAAAGAATTTTCGTCAAATTCCCCCCTATTCGAATGGTAAATCCGGCCGATTTCTGGGCATTCGCCGAGATCGGGCATCAGGGGAATGTGACCGTGGACGATTTGCTGCAGGAATTCCTAACCGAAACGACGGAGAGCATGGACACGCTCGACGTCGAACTCGTGAAGCTCGAGCAGAATCCCAACGATCCCGCGCTGTTGGGAAACATTTTCCGCCTCGTCCATACGGTCAAAGGCACCTGCGGATTCCTTGGCCTGCCCCGCCTCGAGTCGGTCGCGCATGCCGGTGAAAACGTGCTCGGCAAAGTACGCGACGGCGTGTTGGTCGTGACGCCGGAAGCGGTCTCCCTGGTGCTCGAATCGCTCGATCGGATCAAGGAGCTGCTGACCGCGCTGGAAGCGACCGAGCATGAGCCGGAAGGGGATGACTCAGACCTGATTGCGCGCCTGAACGCCTTTGCCGACGGCGCGGCGGCGCCCGCACCCGCGCCGGTGGCAGCGGTGGCGGCGCCTGAGGCGCCGGCCGAGGAAGGCGCGGCAGAGGACACCGACGAATTGCAGGCCGCGTTCGACGCGGCCGAGTACAAGGGCCCGGGCGAAGTCCCGACGCCCCAGGAATCGCATGAAGAGCCGAAGGCGGCCGCAGCACCGCCGGCGACCAAGTCGAACGTCCCCGCGCCGGCCGCCAAGAAGGCGCCGGCCGCGCAAGCCGCCGAGCCGAAGGGCGAGGTCGGTTCGCCGAAAGAGGGCTCCTCCGTCGCAGCCTCGATCCGCGTCAATGTCGACCTGCTCGAGAACCTGATGACCATGGTCTCCGAGCTGGTGCTCACGCGCAACCAGCTGCTCCAGCTTTTGCGCGCCCAGCAGGAGAGCGAATTCACCGCGCCGCTGCAGCGGCTGTCGCACGTGACCAGCGAGCTGCAGGAAGGCGTCATGAAGACGCGCATGCAGCCGATCGGAAATGCCTGGGCGAAGCTGCCGCGTATCGTGCGCGACCTCGCGCTCGAATTGAACAAGAAGATCGATCTTCAGATGATCGGCGCCGAGACCGAGCTCGACCGCCAGGTGCTGGAGCTGATCAAGGACCCGTTGACTCACATGGTCCGCAATTCCGCGGATCACGGCCTGGAGACGACCGCGGACCGCATCGCCAAAGGCAAGGTCGAGACGGGCACGATCACGCTCAACGCGTTCCACGAAGGCGGCCACATCGTCATCGAGATTGGCGACGACGGCGCCGGGCTGAACACGGCCCGCATCAAGGAAAAGGTGCTGTCCAACGGACTGGCGACCGAGAACGAGCTCGATGCGCTGACCGATGCACAGGTCCACAACTTCATTTTCCGGGCGGGTTTTTCCACGGCTCAGAAAGTAACGTCGGTCTCCGGCCGCGGCGTCGGCATGGACGTGGTGCGCACCAACATCGAGAGGATTGGCGGCACCGTCGAGCTGCTGTCGGAAGAGGGCAAGGGGACCCGGTTCACGATCAAGATCCCGCTGACGCTGGCGATTGTCTCGGCGCTGATCATCGAGTGCGCGGGCGAGCGTTTCGCCGTTCCGCAGATCAGCGTGCTCGAGCTCGTGCTTGCCGGCAAGGGATCGGTGCACACGATCGAACGCATCCAGGGCACGCCTGTGCTGCGTCTGCGCAATCGACTGCTTCCGCTGGTCTCGCTCCGCGAGATGCTGAAGATTCAGGAGGCCGAAGAGGAAGCGCAGCGCGAAATGGGCGACGAAGAAACCTTCGTCATCGTGACCCAGGTCGGCCAGAGCTGCTTCGGCATCATCGTCGACAAGGTGTTCGACACCGAAGAAATCGTCGTCAAGCCGGTCTCGCCCGTGCTGCGCAATATCTCCGTATTCTCGGGCAATACCATACTCGGCGACGGCAGCGTGATCATGATCCTCGACCCGAACGGCATCGCCGGCGAGCTTGGCGAAGTCACCGTCGCCGACCAGCAGGAGATCGGCGGCGCCCACCACCAGATCACCAGCGAGCGGGATCGTGAGACGATGCTCCTGTTCAAGGGCGGCGACGACACGCCGAAAGCCGTGCCGCTGGCGCTCATCGCCCGCCTCGAGGAAATCGACTGCGAGAGCGTCGAGTACAGCAACGGCAAGCCGCTGGTTCAATACCGTGGCCGCCTCATGCCGCTCGTACCGGTTTCCGAGCCGCTCGATTTAGCGAGCAAGAAAGGCCGCCAGCCCATCCTGGTGTTCACCGATGGCGATCGCTCCATGGGGCTCGTCGTCGACCAAATCGTCGACATCATCGAGGACCGGCTGGAGATCGAGCTGGGCTCGGACAAGCCGGGGATATTCGGCAGCGCCGTCATCGCCGATCATGCAACCGACATCGTCGATACCGGATACTACCTGGGCCAAGCGTACGGCGACTGGTTCGATACCAAGCGCCACAGCCAGGGTAGCTTTGAAGGCGGCGTGCCCAAGCGCAAGGTGCTGCTGGTCGACGACAGCGCGTTCTTCCGGAATCTCCTGACGCCGATGCTTACGGTCGCAGGCTACGCCGTCACCGCGGTCGAGAGCGCCACCGAGGCGTTGTCCATGCGTGAGTCGGGCGCCGACTTCGATCTGATCATCAGCGACATCGAAATGCCCGACATGGACGGCTTCCAGTTCGCGTCCAACCTGCGCTCGGGCGGCAACTGGACCGAGAAGCCGATCATCGCGCTGTCCTCGCATAATTCGCCGACCGACATGGCGCGAGGGCGCGATGTCGGGTTCACCGATTATGTCGCGAAGTTTGACCGCGACGGGTTGCTGCAAACGCTGCAGGACACGTTCGCGGTCGGAGCAGGCAACGCGTGAAACTCGGCCGCATCATAGTCCCGCATCGCCGCAAGGTCGTCTGGTCGATGCCGCAATGGGGGCGGTCGGCGGGGTTGGAGCGGTCGTTGTCACCGATCGTTCAGGTCGGTTTGTTCAAGCAAAGCGCCGGATGCGAAACAGCGCATCCTGTCGAGAGGTTGGGTTGAAATGAAAACGTGTCTGGTCGTGGACGATTCCAAGGTCATCCGGATGGTCGCCCGGAAGATACTCGAGGAATTGAATTTCGCAGTGGTTGAGGCAGAAGACGGCAAGATCGCCCTGGACACCTGCAAGGCGAGCATGCCGGACGGCGTGTTGCTCGACTGGAACATGCCGGTGATGGACGGGATCGAGTTTCTCAATGAGCTGAGGGCCTTACCGGGCGGGGACACCGTGGCCGTCGTCTTTTGCACGACCGAGAACGATCTGAAGCATATCCAGGATGCGCTGGCCGCCGGGGCGAACGAATACATCATGAAGCCCTTCGACAGCGAAATCATCCAGACGAAATTTTCCCAAGTCGGCCTGATTTGATCGCCCTTCTGGGCGGCCAAGCCGTTAACGCGAGTGAACTATTGTGAGCCGACGGTGACTGAGCAAACCGATCCGATCCGTGTCATGATCGTCGACGATTCCGCCGTTATCCGCGGGCTGTTTACCCGTGTCCTCGAGAGCGACGGCAATATCCGCGTCGTCGCCTCGGTGGGAGATGGCGCGTTGGCGCTGAAGGCGATCGAGCGCACGGACGTCGATCTGGTTCTGCTCGATATCGAGATGCCGAACATGGACGGCCTTACGGCCTTGCCGAAGCTGCTGCAGGCAAAGCCGGACGTCGTCATCGTGATGGCATCGTCCCTGACCGAGCGCAATGCGGACATTTCGCTGCGCGCTCTGCGGATGGGCGCGACGGACTATGTCACGAAACCCAGCTCACGCGAGGCAATGCGAGACGCCGATGAATTCAAGCGGGATCTGGTTTCGAAAGTCCGTGCCCTGGGCCGGCGGCATGGCGAGCCGGTGAGCCCGCGCGCCGCCACAGCCGTCGGCGGACGCACGGCAGTGCTGGCGCCGACAAAGGGAGAGCCTGAGATCGTTCTTCGGTCGGCCAGCAAGTCAAAGCCGGAAGTCCTGGCGATCGGCAGTTCGACCGGCGGGCCTCAGGCTCTGTCGGAAGTTCTTCGCACGATCACCAAGGCGATCACCCTGCCGATCCTGATCACGCAGCATATGCCGCCGACCTTCACGTCGATCCTCGCAACGCATATCGGGCAGGCGACCGGCTGGCCCTGCGCGGAAGCGAAGGACGGCGACGTCATCGAGGGCCGTCATATCTATGTCGCGCCGGGCGGCCTTCACATGCTGGTCGAGACGCAGGGCACCCGCAAGGTCATCCGGCTGTCCGACGCGCCGCCGGAGAATTTCTGCAAGCCGGCGGTCGATCCGATGCTCCGCAGCATCGCGAGCGTCTACGGGCCGTCGGCACTGGTCATGATCCTCACCGGTATGGGCTACGACGGCCGTAACGGCGGGAAGGAGATCGTCCAGCATGGCGGAACCATCGTCGCGCAGGACAAAGCCACGAGCGTGGTTTGGGGGATGCCCGGCGCGGTCGCAACAAGTGGTCTTTGCAGCGCCGTTTTGCCGCTCAAGGAATTAGGGCCACACGTATCGAAACTGGCGGCGTAAGTCACATGAATACGGCTGATTTCGAATTTCTCGCATCGATCCTGAAGCAGCGGTCCGGCCTCGTGCTGGCGCCGGAGAAGGCCTATCTTCTCGAAAGCCGGCTCATGCCGGTGGCGCGCAAGTTCGGCTTTGCAGGATTGCCGGAGCTGATCGTGACGGTCCGCAAGGAACGCCCGGAGGATCTGCTGCGCGACATCACGGAAGCGATGACGACGAATGAATTGCTTTTCTTCCGCGACATGAAGCCATTCGATCAGTTCCGTAACCTGGTCATTCCGAAGCTGGTCGAAGCCCGTCATTCGACGCGGAAGATCCGGATATGGAGCGCGGCGTCGTCGAGCGGTCAGGAGCCGTATTCGATCGCCATCATCCTGATGGAGCTGCAAAGCCTGATCGGCGGCTGGGATGTCGAGATCATCGCGACGGACATCTCGGTGGAGATGCTCAATCGGGCGCGGTCCGGTCTGTATACCCAGTTCGAAGTTCAGCGCGGCCTGCCGATCGCGACACTGGTCAAATATTTCAAGCAGGTCGGCGAGAAGTGGCGCCTCGACGCGGCCGTCCGCTCGATGGTCAAGTTCAAGGAGTTCAATTTGCTCGACGATGCGGCATCGCTCGGCCGGTTCGACATCGTGTTCTGCCGCAACGTGCTGATCTATTTCGACCAGCAGACGAAATCCGAAGTTCTTGCCAGGATCGCCAAGACCATGCCGCGCGATGGGGTGCTTTACTTGGGCGGCGCGGAAACCGTTCTTGGGATTACCGACAAGTTCGTCCCCATCACCGGGCACCGCGGCATGTACGGCATTGCCGGCGGCGAGCCGGTCCTGAAGACCGCCTAAGCGCTCTTACCAAGCCTTCACCGGACGATTCAGGCGCCCGCTTGAAACGCCGCCACGCGCCCTGGGGCGGGGCGGCGGCGTTTCAAGCGGCGGACGCCTTCGCCAGATGGTCGCTCTCCGCCTCATGGGCGACCGGATCGCGCAGGACGTATCCGCGGCCCCAGACCGTCTCGATGTAATTCTCGCCGCCGCAAGCCATGCTGAGCTTCTTGCGCAGCTTGCAGACGAACACATCGATGATCTTGAGCTCGGGCTCGTCCATGCCGCCGTAGAGATGATTGAGGAACATCTCTTTCGTAAGGGTCGTGCCCTTGCGCAGCGACAGCAGCTCCAGGATCCCGAACTCCTTCCCGGTGAGATGGATGGGCTTGCCATCGACCTCGACGGTATGGTCGTCCAGGTTCACGCTGATCTTGCCGGTCTTGATGATCGACTTCGCGTGTCCTTTGGAACGGCGGACGATTGCCTGGATTCGGGCAATGAGCTCGCGCTTCTCGAACGGCTTGGTGAGATAATCATCCGCACCGAAGCCCAGCCCTTTGACCTTGTTATCCAGCTCGCTCAATCCGGAAAGAATCAGAATGGGCGTGTCGACGCGCGCGTCGCGAAGGCGGCGCAGGACTTCATACCCATCGATGTCCGGAAGCATGAGATCGAGAATGATGATGTCGTAGTCATAAATCTTTCCGATCTCCAGGCCGTCTTCTCCAAGATCGGTCGTGTCCACGACGAAATTTTCGGACTTAAGCATCAAGGTGATGCTCTTGGCCATTGCCTGATCGTCTTCGACAAGCAGTACCCGCATATGTAATCCCCTAATCTACCCCAAGACCCAAGTGACTGACCGGTGAAGTTATATGGTTAATAGTCTAGCAAATCGAGTGTAAAAAAAGCAATATTTTTTAACTGGCCTTTTATTTAGTTATTTTCTACTTTTTTTTGTGCAGAAAGTCCATTATTGGTACTCGGTAATTTTTGCCTAGTGCTGATCTCTTGGGGGGAATTCTGCAAACGCTCATCGATGATATCGCACGGGTCCGCACGGTCCGTGTCTTCGGCCGGGTCAGCTGCGGTGCTCGGCATGCTGGTCGAGATCGATGGTATTCATTCCTATCTTTCGGTCGGCGACCGTTGCGAGATCCTGGGACGGAACGGCGGCAGGGTCCGCTGCGAAGTCGTGGGCTTCCGGAATGGCTGCGCGCTGGCGATGCCGTTTGCGTCGCTCGATGGCGTCGGGCTCGGCAGCAAGGTCGAAGTGGACAGCGCCCCGCCCGAGGTATACCCGCACGAGGACTGGCTCGGCCGCGTGATCGACGGCTTCGGCGAGCCCTTGGACGGCGGGGTGGCGCTGCGTCGAGGGACCGGTGGCCTATGGCATCCGCAACCAGCCGCCGCCGGCGAGCCAGCGGAACCGGGTCGGCCGCAAGCTCGACGTCGGCGTCCGGACGCTTAACACCTTTCTCACCTGTTGCCAGGGGCAGCGTCTCGGCATCTTCGCCGGATCGGGCGTCGGCAAGTCGATGCTGCTGTCGATGCTCGCGCGCTACTGCGGCGCCGACGTGGTGGTGATGGGGCTGATCGGCGAGCGCGGCCGTGAAGTGAAGGAATTCATCGAGGAGCATCTCGGCCCCGAGGGGCGCGCCCGCAGCGTGCTCGTGGTCGCGACCTCGGACGAGTCCGCGCTGATGCGGCGGCAGGCCGCGCATCTGACGCTGACCGTCGCGGAATACTTCCGGGACCAGGGCAAGAAGGTCTTATGCCTCCTGGACAGCGTCACCCGCTTCGCCATGGCGCAGCGCGAGATCGGGCTGTCAGCCGGCGAGCCGCCGGCCAGCAAGGGCTACACGCCGACCGTCTTCGCCGAGCTGCCCAAGCTCCTGGAACGCGCCGGACCCGGCACGGGCGAGGGCAGCATCACCGGCATCTTCACCGTCCTCGTCGAAGGCGACGACCACAACGAGCCGATATCGGATGCCGTGCGTGGCATCCTCGATGGGCACGTGGTCCTGGATCGCGCGATCGCGCAGCGCAACCGCTTCCCGGCGATCAACGTCCTGCGCAGCATCTCGCGCACCATGCCGGCCTGCAACAGCGCGGCGGAGAATGCCCTGGTCAACAAGGCGCGCCAGGTCATGGCGGTCTATGACGATATGGCCGAGCTGATCCGGCTGGGCGCTTACCGGCCGGGCAGCGATGCGGCGGTCGACGAGGCGATCAGGCTGCACGAAGGGCTCGAGGCGTTTCAGCGCCAGGCGGTCGACGAGCGCACGACGCTCGAAGAGGGCTACCGCGCCCTGGCGGAGGTCCTGGGCATGCCCGCGCCCGGCGCCGAGGCCGAAACGCCGTCATGAGCGTCCTGGGCCGGCTGGTCCGGTATCACCGGCACGTTCTCGACGAGAAGCGCCGCGAGCTGCGCGCGCTCGAAGAACAGGCGGCGGCGTTCGAGACCGCGATCGAGACCCTCGACGACAGCGTTGTCCAGGAGCAGCACGTCGCCAAACAATCATCCGAGGCGCTTGGCGCCTATGGCCGGTTCGCGCGCGCCGCGTTGGACCGGCGCGCGGCGCTGCTCGGCGCCTTGTGCGAGGCGAACAATGCGGTCGATGCCGCGCGTGACGAGCTCTTGGACGTGTTCGCCGAAGTGAAGCGATACGAAATCAGCCTCGAGAACCAGGAGCGCGAAGCGCAGGAAGCGCGCGAACGGCAATTGCAGGGACAGATCGACGAGTCCGCCCTCAACCTGTATCGGCGCCGGGACAAGGGCTGACCGTGGACCGCTTGCAGCGTCTGCGTCGCGCGGGCGCGGCGCCAGGCCGATCTACGGAATGCGCAGATGCGCCAGAATGCGGGGATTGTCCCAATTCGGCTGGCGGTCCTCGACGATCACCTTTTGTGGCTGCGGGCCCGGACCGTCATGCGGGGCCGTGACGATGACCTGCACCCAGCGCGGCACGATCTCGTTGTTGATGTCGTCGAGAATATCGAAGGCGACCAACTCGATCATGGGCGGCGCGTCGGCGCCGAAGGCCGCCAGGTACACATCGAACGATTCCGCGGCAAGCACCAGCTTGTCGGGCACGTAAGTCAGGTAAACGTGGTGGCCGTGATGCGCGACGCGGCCCTCCTGCATCATGACGTAATCCAGGTTGTTCCGCGGGTTGGCGCGAAACCTCAGTCGCTCCTGGCGAAGGGCGCGATCATTGCCGGCGGCCGGCCCGCTTGCGGTGTGGTCCGTGGTCAAACCATGAGATCCTTGTGGGTCTTCGCCGTCTGCTCGATCGGCGAGATCTCGAATTTCGGCACGGCGCGGAAGCCGATCGTGCCGGTATGGCCCAGCGCCGTGATCGTGTTGCCGAAGATCGAGCGGATATCCTCGCGCATCGGCTTGGGCAATTCCTGGTGCGTGCGGACCATCAGGTCGACATGCTTCTTGCGCGTCAGGCCGTCGAACTGGAACGGGCCGAGCCGGCTCATGTTGACTTCGATCATGAAGCGCGTGCCGCCGTTGCCATCGTCGCCGGCGGACTTTCCGTCGTCCTCATGGCGCCGCATCATGAAGCGCAGCTGTTCGAGCCCTTCGTCGGTAAGGAGCGGAATAAGAAAGAGCCGCCAGGTCTGCCCGGTCGGAATCCGTTGCCGTGCGCTGCGCCTGCCCGATGTCGTGCGACAGGCGATCGCCGAGGGCGCCGGAGGTCCGGCCGAGCTGGCGCAGGGAGTCCGCGCCGAGGAAGCGGCGGACGTCGCCCGAAAAGACGGCCGACAGGAAGAAAAGCATGGTTCCGGCCAGCCGCGGCCCGGGCGTCGGTACGATCATCTGGGCTACCTGATGGGCAAGCGCCGGGTCCACGCGCTGCAAGGTCGTCAAGGCCTCGCTCAAAGCTTCCCAGCGTCCGCCGAGCGCGGAGAAGGGCGAGGCGGGCTCGTCGCCGACGGCCGGGGCCTGCAGGTCCAGCACCTCGAGCAGCAGGCGGCTGCCGACGGGCAGCGACGGCGTGTTGGAGAGGACGAGGTCGCCGGCTTCGCCGGAGGCGATCGGCGCGCCGCTCGGCTGATGGCCGGATACCGTGGCGACCAGGAGCCGCCCGGCGGTCTGTCCGGCGACCGCTTGGCCGGCGAGAGCGAATGAGGGCGGCAGTTCGCCGTCCGGCGGCACGACGGCGAGGACCCGCAGGATGAGGTTGGTTCCGCTGGTCAGGGCGGGCGCGGCCGTCCCCGGCGCAGCGCCGCGGCGCCGCGCCCGGGATTGCGTTCGTCGCGGCCGCAGCCGCTTGGCTGGTTCCGGCCGGCGCAGTGGTTGCGGGCGTGGCCGCCGGTGCGCTTCCGGGCGCAGGCGGATTTGCCGCGCCGCCGGGATTGGCGTCGCGGCCGGGCGCTGTCGCCGCCGCGCCGCGCGTCACGACGGCCTGCACGATACTGCCCTCGGTCAGGTGGGTGGTGACGGGCGCGGCGGCCTGTTGCGGCGACGCGCCCGCGGGGCCGCCCGGCGCGGTCGCGCCGGCCGGCAGAGTCGAGCCGCGCGCCGTCGCAGTGGGATTCTGAAATTGCAGCGTGACCTTCAGGGCCGCGCCGACCGACTGCACCTGCAACAGGACGGGCGTTCCGGGCGCCAGGTCGGCGGCCGTCTGCACCGCCACGCGGCCGAGGCTGGTCTGCAGGACGAGCTGTCCGCTGCTGCTGGAAACGACGACGGCATTGAGCGATTGGCCCTGGACGAGCGATGCGACATCAGGCGTGCTTTGGATCGTTCCCTGGACCGTGGACACCGCGGCCGTCTGCGTCGGCGTCGCGGCGGGCGCTGGCGGCGAGACGGGAGGAACGGGTGCGCTCATGCCGGGTTCTGCAACGTCCTGACCAGTCGCTCGACGTCGGTCGCCGCGTCGCAATTCGGGTACAGTGTCAGCAGCGGCTTCTGCTGCTGGATGCACTGGCGCACCTTGCTGTCGCGCCGGATGATCCCCGCCAGCGGCGGCTCGAACTGCAGAAAGCTGCGGCACGCCTTGGCTAGGGTTTCATAGGTCTTCTGCCCGACGGCTTGCGACGGCGCCAGGTTGACGACGACCCGGATGTCCGCGTTGGGCCGGTCCGAAAGCGTAAGCTTGATGAAGGCATAAGCGTCGGTGAGCGCGGTCGGCTCGTCGGTCGTGACGACCAGGCAAATGCCGCGCGGCGGGGTCAGCGTCTGCACCGTCCGGTCGACGCCGGCGCCGAGGTCGATGACGACATTGTCATAGGAGGAAGCCAGCATCAGCAACTGCTCGCGCAGGGCATTCAGCCGCGGCGGCGGCAACAGAGCCAGGCTGCCGGAACCGGAGCGGCCGGCAATCACGGAGAAGCCGACATCGTTGACCTCGATCACGCTCTGCTCGAGCTTGAGCTTGCCGGCGATGACGGAGGCGAGGTCGCGTTGCGGCATCAGCCCGAGCTGGATATCGACATTCGCGAGGCCGAGATCGCCATCGAACAGAAGCGTCTTGCGTCCGGCCTTCGCCAGGACATGGGTGAGGGTGATTGCAAGCCAGGTTTTGCCGACGCCACCCTTACCCGATGCGATCGTGATGACGTTCCGCCCGTGGATAGGGAGTGGGGTGACGTTGACCGCTGCTTCGATGGTCATGACTATTTCCAGCCTGTTGCATGTCGCGCTTGACGGAATCGCGCGGAATCTTTGTCCGCATCCGGTTCGCGTAGGTTTGATATCTCGAGCAGGAGCCGCGCCAGCATCACCGGGTTGACCGGGCGCAAGCCGTCGACGATGTCGGGCATGGCGCTGATCTCGGCAAAGGCGGCGCCGCTCGCTTCGAGCGCGGAAAGGATGCCGCCCAGCCTGCGGCTCATGTCGAGCCCGGTCACGAGCAGGCGGGCAGGCGAGACCTTCCGGAACTCAGCGGCCATGTCGCGGGCCTCGAGGGGCTCGCGGCCGGCGCTCATGACGAGGAGCCCTTCCATCGGCGCGGCGTCGACGATCCGGCGCAGCCGCGCCATTTCCTGTGGCACGTAGGGATTGACGCTGGTCGTGTCGACCAGCACGAAATGCCCCTGCAGGCCGCCGATAAGGCGCGCAAGATCTTCCGGCTCGGGCGCCGACTTTACCGCCACATTCAATCGCTTGCCGTAAATCTCGAGCTGCTGCAGCGCGCCGGCCCGCACGACGTCGGTGGATATCATCGTGACGCGCGCGTGCTCGACGACGGCGCGGGCGGCGAGCTTCGCCATCGCCGAGGTCTTGCCTGCGCCGGGCGGGCCGTAAATAAGCACCGGATGCCGGATCGCGGCATGCGCCAGCGGACTGAACCCGAACACCAGGTCGAGCGCCCCCGCCAATGTCTGCAGCAGGTCGGTCGTACCCAGCTCGGACGCGATGCCGACGATCTTGTCGGCAAGCGGGCGCGGCACGCGATGATTGTCGAGCGCGTCGGCGATCCGCTCGATCAGCGCGCCGTCGGTGAGCGCTTCGCGGAAGTCCAGGTCGGGCTCGGGCGTTTCCACGGCGGCCGTGATCCGGACGCCGTCGCGGCCGCTTTCGCTGGTCGATACGATGATCGCGTCCTCGCCGAGCTCGTCACGCACGAGCTTCATGGCTTCGACCATCGTTGGGGCTTGTAATGTCTTAAGGCGCATGTGAGTCCGATCGCTTCCCTAGATTTGACCCAGCGTCTTGATCTTGGCCTTCGGGTGAATTTCGTTCTGCGACATCACCGCGGTAACCGGCCGGAACCGCTCGACGACCGAGCGGACGAAGGGGCGAATGCCCGGGCTTACCAGAAGCACGGGCGTCTCGCCTTGCATCGCCTGCTTCTCAAAGCTGCTGCGGATGGAGGCGATGAATTGCTGGAGTCTGCTCGGCGCCATGGCAAGCTGCCGTTCCTCGCCCTGGCCAACGATGGATTCGGCAAAGGCCTGCTCCCATTCCGGCGAGAGCGTGATCAGCGGGACGATGCCGCTGGCATTGGCGGCGGCGTCGGAAAGCTGGCGCGCCAGACGGGCGCGCACATGCTCGGTGATCAGGGTCAGGTTGCGCGTGAAGGCGGCGGCCTCCGAGATGCCCTCGAGGATCGTCGGCAGATCGCGGATCGAGACGCGCTCCGAGAGGAGGTTCTGCAGGATACGCTGCACGCCGCCGAGCGACATGTGGCCCGGGATCAGGTCGGCGACCAGCTTTTGCTGCGGCTTGTCGAGGTCGTCCAGCAGCTTCTGCGTTTCCGCATAGGATAGAAGCTCCGCCATGTTGTCGCGGATCAGCTCGGTGAGATGCGTGGTCACCACCGTGGGCGCATCGACCACCGTGTAGCCGCGGAACATGGCCTCTTCGCGGAAGCGATCCTGGATCCACATCGCGGGCAGGCCGAAGGTCGGTTCCGTGGTTGCTTGGCCGGACAGCGTGATCGGCTCGCCGCGTGGATCCATCACGAGCAGCAGATTCGGGCGAAGCTCCCCGGTGCCGGCCTCTATCTCTTTGATTCGGATTACATATTGGCTCGGTGGAAGCTGCAGGTTGTCTTGAATGCGGACCGCCGGCATGACGAAGCCCATCTCGATCGCGAGCTGCCGGCGCAGCGCTTTGATCTGATCGGTGAGACGCCGTTCCTGCGGATTGTTGATGAGCGACAGAAGGCCGTATCCCAGCTCGAGGCGGATGCTGTCCATTTGCAGGGCCGAGGCGATCGGCTCCTCCGCGACGGGGACGGCGGCTTTCTCGGCGGCCTGCGCATCGCGCTTGTCGACCTCGGCCTGGGATTGGCGGCGATAGGTGGAATAGGCGAATCCGCCGGTGAGGCCGGCCAGCATAAGGAATGGTAATGCGGGTATGCCCGGCAGCGCGGCGGTCGACAGCAGCATGACCGTTCCCAGGCCGAGCGCGATCGGATAGGCGCCTAGCTGCGTCAGCACCGTCTGCTCGCTCGCCGCCTTGCTGCTGGTTTTCGTCACCAGCATGCCCGCCGCGATCGAGACGATAAGCGCCGGAACCTGCGTGACGAGCCCGTCGCCGACTGTCAGCAAGGTATAAGTCTGAACCGCCTGCGCCAGCTTCATATCCTGCTGGACGATGCCGATAATGATGCCGCCGATGATGTTGATGAAGGTGATCAGCAGGCCGGCGATCGCGTCGCCGCGTACGAACTTGGACGCGCCGTCCATCGAACCGTAGAAGCTGTTCTCTTCCTCCAGCTTGGACCGGCGCTCGCGCGCCTGCTCTTCGTTGATCAGGCCGGCCGACAGATCCGCGTCGATCGCCATCTGCTTGCCGGGCATCGCGTCGAGGTTGAAACGCGCGCCGACCTCGGCGATGCGTCCGGCGCCCTTGGTGATCACGACGAAGTTGACGATCACCAGGATCGCAAAGACGATCAGGCCGATAATGTAGTTGCCGCCGACGACGAAATTTCCGAACGCTTGAATCACCCGGCCCGCGGCGTCCGTGCCTTTGTAGCCGTTCGCCAGGATCAGCCGGGTCGATGCCAGGTTCAGCGCCAGCCGCAACATCGTCGCGACCAGCAGGATCGTCGGAAAGGTGTTCAGCTCCAGCGGCGTGCGGACGAACAGCACGGTCATCAGGATGACGACCGAGAAGGTGATGGACAGTGCGAGGCTGAAATCCAGCATCCACGTCGGCATCGGCAGCAGCAGCACGACGAGGATGCAGACCATCCCGACGGCGAGCACGATGTCGCCGCGGTCCTTCAGATAGTCGAGCGAGGGCAGCTTGAATCCGAACGCGGGACGGCTGCCGGAAGCAGTCGTCACTTCGGGGTTCGCATTGGTCGTGACGTCCGTCATCGCGTCATTGCCGCTGGCCCGGTCGAGATATCAGCACCTCAGATTTCGCCTGGCATCGGAACCGGGATGCCTTCCTGGGTGTATTGCTTCAGCTTGTTGCGCAAGGTGCGGATCGAAATGCCGAGGATGTTCGCGGCGTGCGTCCGGTTGCCCAGGCAGTGATGCAGGGTCTCGATGATCAGGTCGCGCTCGACCTCGGCGACGGTCTTGCCCACCATGGGAGCGCCATTCGCGCCGGCCGACGTGTCGGCGACGCCGGTCGCGGCGGGGGCGCCGCCCAGATTCAGCATGATGGCGTCGGTGTCGATCTCATCGCCCTGGGCAAGCAGGATGGCGCGGTGGACGGCATTCTCCAGCTCGCGCACGTTGCCGCGCCAGCCATGGCTTTTCAGCCGGCTCGCCGCTTCCGGCGTGAACGGCCGTTCGTCGACGCCGTTCGCCTTGGCGTATTTCTTGGAGAAAAATTCGGCCAGAATCATGATGTCGGCCGGCCGGCTGCGCAGCGGCGGGATCTCGACATTCACGACGTTGAGGCGGAAGTAGAGGTCTTCGCGGAATTCGCCGCTTTTCACCACCTCTTCGAAATTGCGGTTCGACGTGGCGAGGATGCGCACGTCGACCGGGATCGGCTGCGCGCCGCCGACGCGGTCGATCTCGCGTTCCTGAATCGCGCGGAGCAGCTTGGCCTGAAGGCGCGGATGCATCTCGCTGATTTCGTCGAGCAGCAGGGTCCCGCCATTGGCTTCCTCGAACTTGCCGATACGGCGGGCGACCGCGCCGGTAAAGGAGCCTTTCTCATGTCCGAAAAGCTCCGATTCCAGAAGGTTCTCCGGAATCGCGGCGCAGTTCACCGCGACGAATTGCCGGGACGCACGCCTGCTCTTGTTGTGGATGTAGCGCGCCATCAGCTCCTTGCCGGTCCCGGATTCGCCGGTGATCAGCACGGATGCTTCGGATGGCGCGATTTTGTCGGCCAGGCTGAGGACGGCCTTCATGGCCGGATCCTTGTGGACGATCGTGCTGCTTTCCTCGGACACCGCCTCGAGGACGGCGGCGATCAATTCGGCATCCGGCGGCAGCGGGATGTATTCCTTGGCGCCGGCCTTGATGCTGGCGACGGCGGCATTGGCATCGGTGCCGATGCCGCAGGCGACGACCGGAATGCTGATGCGCTCGGAGGCGAGCTGCTCGACGAGATTCGCGATGTTCAGCTTGACGTCGATCATCAGCAGCTCGGCGCCGCGGCCCGCCCGGAGCGCGGTGAGCGCTTCATCCACCGTGTTGACGTGGCTGACCTTCGCGCCGCGGGAAATGGCGATCTTGCCCGCGGTGGTGATATGTCCTTCCAAATCCCCTACGATCAAAAGTCTCATCGTTCCGATCCGTTCCCCATTCTTTCCTTGCCGTGCGTTCGCCGGGCCGCGGCCCGGCCAGCAGTCACTGGAAGTAGACGATCTTGTTCTCCGGCGGGAGCACCGTGTTGAGCAGCATCTCCAGCCGGCGCGGGTTTTCCTGACGCGCGATCGACCCGGCCGCCATGACGTACATTTCGCTGACGAGCGCGTCCTCCATGGCGTTTCGCTCCAGCTTGGAGGCGAGCGGCGTGAAGACGAGATTGGCCAGAATGGCGCCGTAGAAGGTGGTCAGCAGGGCAACCGCCATGCTTGGGCCGATTGTGGACGGGTCTTCGAGATTGCCGAGCATCTGAACCAGTCCCACCAAGGTGCCGATCAGGCCCATTGCGGGCGAAATCTCCGCGGCCTTGCGCAAGACGCTGACCGTGCGAACCTGGCGGTCGGTCATCGTCTCCAGCTCGCTGTGCATAATTCGTTCCACTTCGGCGGAATCGCTGCCGTCCACCACCATCGTGACGCCGCGGTACAGCAGGCCGTTATTCATCAGGTCCGGAAGATAGTCCTGCAGCGCCAAATGGCCCTTGCGCCGCGCGACATCGGACAGCTGCATGAGATGACGCGCGATTTCGAGCGGCTCCTGCGCGGCGCGGAAGACGGTCTGGCCAATGACACGAAACGCCACCAGCATGTCGTGGATCGAGAAGCAGGCGACGGTCACGCCGAAGGTGCCGCCGCCGACGATCAGGATGGACGGGAAGTCGAAGAAGGCGGCGGGCCGGCCGCCGAGCACGATCGCCGCGACGACCAGCAGGAGCGCCGCCGCAATGCCGATCACCGTCGCAATATCGAGCGACATCGTCGGCGGCGGGGTCCGTCCTAAGCTGTGCGGGCGAAGCCGCCGCGCGCTTTCTGTGCCAAAGGCCATGACTATATGCTTGCCGTCTCGTTGTTGCCGGGAACCGTCAGCTGCTGCGGTCGGATTTGATGATCTCGGTCATCGTCACGCCCAGCTTGTCTTCCACCACGACCACCTCGCCGCGGGCGACGAGCCGGTTGTTGACATAAATATCAATAGCTTCACCGACTTTGCGGTCGAGCTCGACGACCGCGCCGCGTCCCAGTTTCAGAAGCTGGTTCACCTGCATCGTCGCCTTGCCCAGAACGGCCGACACCTGGACCGGGATGTCGTACACCGCTTCGAGGTCGCTGGCGCCGTGAGGGCGCCCGCCGTCGTCATCTGCGCTCATGCCGCCGTCATTTTCCGGCGCTGCGCCCGTCGCCGGGTCGAGCTCGTTGAGCTCCAGGTTTTCTTCCTCAGCCATCTATCGCTCCTCCAATGAATCGAGAGCCTTGACCGGCGCTTCCGCACTCTCCGCGAGGGCAGGCGCCGCCGGCTGCCCTCCGTCGTCCGTAGCCCGATCGGCGGCTGGTGCGGTCTCGGCGCCCGCATCCTCCGCATCCGATCCTTGTTGATCTCCATCCGGCGTCTCGGGCTGGGATGTACCAGCGTCCTCGCCGGCCGGCGGCGGCGCTCCGAGGTAACCCTCGATCGCCGCATCGATCTGCCGCCAGATATCCTTCGCCCTTCGCTCGAGCCCGCCGCTCTGCCAGGAGACACGGCAATCGGACGGGCCCATGGCGTTGTCCGCCTCGACCATGAAGCGGCCGTCGAAGCCGCTGGCGGCGGCCGCGGCGGAGAGGTGGGCCGTAATGTTTGCGCTGTGCTCGGCGCTGACCCGGACGATGATCTTTGGCTGGTCGATCAGCGTGCGAAGGCATGTCGCGAGCAGCGCTTCGATCTCGTTGAGGCCATTTTGTTCCACCAAGGCCGGCAAAATTTTCCGAGCGATCACGGACACCAGGGCCGCGCCATCGTGCAACAGCCGGTCATTCGCCTCGGCCTGCGCGGTGGACAGGGCCGGCAGCTGGCCGGCGATGTCGGCGACCAGCCGCGCAACCGCCGCCTCGCTGCTCGACGCGGCTTCCTCGTTGCCCGCGAGCCGGCCCTCTCTGTAGCCCTGCTGCCGCGCCTCCTCCAGCTCCTGCGCGCTGAATGTCGGCTCCGGCGGCTTCTCGTCTTCCGGCTTCGCCTTCTTCGCGGGCCTTCGCGCCACGTCGAAGGACTGGTCGAAGAGAAACCGGCGCGCCTCTGCCTGTGGCTTGGCCATCTTGCTGCTGCTTCTCACGGTTCCCGCTCGATCCTGCGTGCTCAGTTATCGTCAGTAGACAAGCTGGTCTTCGCCGTCGCCTTCGGCGATGGTGATCTCGCCCTTGGCGGCCAAGTCCTTGGCAACCGAGACCATTTCGACCTGCGCCTCCTCGACGTCGCGCAGGCGGACGGGGCCCATCGCCTCCATGTCCTCGCGCAGGATCTTGGCGGCGCGCTCGGACATGTTGCCGAAGAACAGGTCGCGGATCGTCTCGGACGCGCCCTTGAGCGCGATCGACATCTTGTCCTTGTCGACGGCGCGGAGCAGCGTCTGGATGCCGGCGGAATCGATCTTCGCCAGGTCCTCGAAGGTGAACATCAGCTGCTTGATCCGCTCCGCGGCGTCGCGGTTGCGGTCTTCCAGCATCTGGATGAAGCGATCCTCCGTCGACCGGTCGAGGTTGTTGAAAATCTCCGCCATCATCTCGTGCGCGTCACGGCCCTGCGACCGCGCCAGGTTGGACATGAACTCGTTACGCAAAGTGCGTTCCACATCGTCGATGACTTCCTTCTGGACGGCCTCCATGCGCAGCATGCGCATGATGACCTCCATGGCGAAGTTCTCCGGCAGGCTGGCGAGCACGCGCGACGCATGGTCGGGCTTGATCTTCGACAGGACGACCGCGACGGTCTGCGGGTACTCGTTCTTGAGGTAGTTCGCCAGGACGACTTCGTTGACGTTCGCCAGCTTGTCCCACATGGTGCGGCCGGCCGGGCCGCGGATTTCCTCCATGATCAGGGAAACGCGCTCTTCGCCCAGCACCTTGGTCAGCAGGCGCTCGGTGCTTTCGAATGTGCCGACGAGCGATCCGGTCGAGGAGATGCGCTCGCCAAACTCGCTGAACAGCCGTTCGACGAGATTGGAGCTCACCGTCCCGAGCTGCGCCATGGTGGACGAGAGCTCGCGGATCTCTTCTTCATCCATGTATTCGAAAACGCGGCTGACATGCTCTTCGCCGAGCGACAGCAACAGGATGGCCGCCTTTTCGGTGCCGTTCAGGGAGCGGTAATCTTCACGTACGCGCATCGTTCAGTCCTACGTCTGATCCTGGTACATCCAGCTGCGAATGATCGATACGGCTTCCTCCGGATGCTTCTCGATGATGTCGCCGATCTTGCGTACCGCCGAGGCCTGAACCCGGCCCTCGACCTGGGCGATGTCGAGCATGGCTTCGAGGCCGCCGTCATCGGAAGGAACGAGCGCGCCACCGGCGCCGACCCGCGCGCCGCCGGGACCGGCAATCGCGCCGGCGATGCCGCGCTGGTTCGTCGAGGAGCGCCTGCTGGCCGTCGGCGCCGATGGCCGCCGCCGGGGCAAGCTGGCTCGGCACCGTCTCGAAGATCTTGGCGATGAGCGGCCGCACGACGAGCAGGATGATCAGGACGCCGACGACGGCGAGGATGAGGACTTCCACGATGCGCCGCAGATCCGCCGTCGAAAACCCGAGGAACAGCGGCTCGTCGACGCCGCCGACCATGCCCGGAACCTCGGCAAAGCGCATATTGACGACCTGGACGGTATCGCCCCGCTTGGCGTCGAACCCGACGGTGGATTTCACCAGCTTCTCGATGTTGGCGAGCTCTTCCTTGCTGCGCGGCTGGTAGGTGATCTTGCCGTTGGCGTCGGCCGCCACGTGGTCATTGACCAGGACCGCGACCGACAGGCGCTTCAGGTTGCCGCCTTCGCGGATCTGCTTGCGGATCGTCTTCGAGATCTCGTAATTGACCGTTTCCTCGTTGCGGTTCGATGCCGACTGCGATCCGCCCTCGTTGGCCGGCTTCGGCGGATTGGGAAGGTTCTGGCTCACGCTGACGGAGCCGGCGTCGGTATCCTTGCTTTGGTTGCCTTCGGTCACGGTCTGGGTCGATCGCGTGACCTGGCCGTCCGGGTCGTAGATCTCCTGGTTCGTCACGATCCGGTCGAAATCCATCTCGGCATTCACTTCGGTGCGCACGTTGCCGATGCCGACGCTGGGTTCGAGCAGCTCGTCCAGTGACCGCGTGAGGCGATCCTCGAGCGCCATCTTCTGTTGTTCGGCGTTCGCCGCCGCGAGGCTTTCCGGGCTGGAATCGCCGCCGCGGGCGAGCAGCGTGCCGCGATCGTCGAGGATCGAGATGTTTTCCGGCTTGAGGCCAGGCACCGCGGTGGCCACGAGGTGGCGGACACCATCCACCTGTCCACGGTCCAGGCGGTTGCTGCCGCGCATCTTCAGAACGATCGAGGCGCTCGCCTGCATCCGCTGCCGGCTGAACAGTTCGCGCTGCGGCAGCACCAGGTGGACGCGCGCCGCGCGGACCGACGAAATCGTCGCGATCGTCCGCGCCAGCTCGCCCTCGAGCGCGCGGACGCGATTGATGTTCTGGACGAAGCTCGACGTGCCGAGCGTCTGGTCACGGTCGAATATCTCGTAGCCGATCGACCCGTCCTGCGGCAGCCCTTGTTCGGAAAGCGCGATCCTGAGGCGGGCGACCTGGTCGGACGGGACCCGGATCTGCCGCTTGTTGCTGGTCATCTCATGCGGGATGCCCATGCTTTCAAGCTGCTGGTCGATCCGCGCGCTGTCCTCAGGGTTCAGGTTGTCGTATAGCAGAGCAAGCTCTGACGTGGACAATCGCGTCGCCAGGAAGACGAAGAAGACGATCAGGCCGATCGTCATCCCGGCCGCCGCGGCAAGACGCGCAACCCCCAGATTCCGGATTGTCTCAAGAAACGCGTTCACACTGGCCCACCTCTAATGGAACGCTTCGCCGAAGCGCTCATCTCCCCCGACACGCATGGCCTCTCCGAATCAACTGGCCGACCGTAGCGCCACCCCAGCGCGCAAATACGGACGGATTTCAGCAGCCTTTGCGACCATGTAGAAGATGAATCTAGACCAGTTCGGAGTAAAAAAGAAGATAAAACTCGGCAAAATTTGCCGAGTCCGAAAAATAGATTCAATTGAATCGGTTAGAATCGATCTGCTATGGCTCAAATTGAAGAAATAGGGACTCTTTATAAACTAGATTCCCAGGGTATATCGGCAGTTTTCCTTGCCAAATACCCAAGGTTCTAAAAGAGTACCGCCCGAATCCTTACCGCCGTGATGCGGCGATGCGGGCAAGCCGACGGTCAGCTCGAACGCGATTCCATTCGCCCGTTCGCGCGGTATTCCTTGAGCCGCGTAACGCGCAGGCCGCGTATGCCGTGCCGCTCGATCAAGCGCTCCCAGGACGCGTACTCCTCGGCCGTCAGATTGTAACGGCGGAGCGCATCCTCGAGCGAAATCAGGCCGGCCTGGACGCCGAAGACCACTTGGGCCTTCCTGCGCACCACCCACCTGGTTGTATTTGGCGGAGGTAGATCGTTCAACGTCATCGCCCTTCCATCAGGGCCGACGACGGCGTGACTACCCATTTCCGCGGTTTCCCTCATTAAACCGACTTGCTGGCTGATCATGTACGATTGGCCTTAGCTATACGCGGCAATCTTTAACAAATGGCTAAGGCAGGGAGGCCGGCGCGGGAGCCGTTAGGAATTAAAAACAATATTAGTATCAGGTCTCTAACAGGGCCCCTTAAAGGCTTCGGCCCGGCTGGTGGCCGGGCCGAGGGGCGGAGCGGAAAGTGGCGGGAGCGGGGGCGTGGCGGGCTGCGCGGCCCGCGATATTACCGGACGATCTGCACGAGCTCGTTCAGCATGTCACTGGCGGTGGTGATTACCCTGGTATTGGCCGAAAAGGCCCGCTGGGTGATGATCATGCGGGTGAATTCGTCGGCGATATCGACCGTGGACGACTCCAATGCGGACGGCGTGATCGTGCCGGCGCCGCCGGTCCCGGGGGAATGGGCGGTTGGGGTTCCCGAGAAAGTGGTCTCCTGGTAGACGTTGCCCGTCTTTTCGGCAAGGCCGTCGGGGTTGTTGAATGTGACCAGCGGCACCTGATAGACGTCGCGCGAAATGCCATTGTCGAACTGTACGGTGACCGTGCCGTCGTCGGCGACCGTCACACCGGTCAGCGAGCCGAACTGGCGGCCGTCCTGATCGATAAAATTGGGCGTATTGGCGCCGGCGAAGTTGGTCATGCCATCGGCGGCGTTCAATGTGCCGAGGTTGAGCGTCACAGATACCTGATCGTTCGTCGTGGCGGTATTGCTGTCGTAGTCGCCGGTGAACACGAGGTCGTCGCCGTTGAGCGTGGTGATGCCGGCATTCGCCGCCACGGTGCCAAGTGTGCCGTCCGGATTGAAGGTGATGGTGCCGAGGGTGGCGGTCGCCGTGCCCGTGGCGCCGTCATCGAACAGCCCGTTGCCCATGTTGGCCGTGAGCGTCCATTCGCGAGGGTTCGCGGTCTTCGTGAAGGTCTCCGTCATGGTGTGCGACACGCCCTGCTGGTCGAAGACCTGCACCGCGAGGTCGTAGGTGTCGCCGGTGGCCGCTTCGGCGCTGAGGTTGGCGCCCATGCTGACATTCGATGTGGCCTCGGGCTGCGCTGTCAAATTGCCGACATTGACGACATTGAAGGCGCTGAGCACGTTTGTCTGCGCGACGACGCCGTTGGTGACCGGCCAGCCGGTCAGGTAGTAACCCGCCGTGTTGACGAGGTTGCCGTCCTTGTCGGGCTTGAAAGAGCCCGCGCGGGTGAAATAGGTGCTGCCGGAGCCGTTCGGATTGTCGGTGACGACGAAGAATCCGCTGCCTGTGATCGCGATATCGGTCGTCGAGGTGGAGGCCTCGAGCAGCCCCTGCTGGTCGACGTTGCGCACGACGTTGCTTTGCACGCCGCCGGGCGAGTGCGATGTCTTCGTCGATGAAACCGTCACCAGCGTGGAGAACTGAGAGGAGGTCCGCTTGTAGCCGACCGTGTTCACGTTGGAGATGTTGTCGGCGATTATTCCGAGCGCCTGACTTTGCGCCGCGAGGCCTGTAACGGCCGATCGCATTCCACCGAAGATGCTCATTGTTTGCTACCCTTTATCATCAGGAACTCGGATCGCTTCTCGTTTTCCGATTATGGTGCTGTGCGTTTCGCTCAGCTTGATGTGTCGTTGACGACGCGGACGACGTCCGCCAGCGGAACCTGCACGCCGTCGAGGTCGAGCGTGGCCACGCCCTTCTCGATGCCGACGCTGGTGACCGTGCCGACGGTCGTGTAGGTCGGCGTGACCTGGGCGTTGTTCGCGTCGACCGCCGTGACTTGGATGGTGTACTGGCCGTCGGCGACGGTCTTGCCCTGGCTGTCCTTGCCGTCCCAGACATAGTCATGGCGGCCGGCGGTGATCTCCGCTTCCCCAACCGAGACGGGCTTGCCGTTTGCATCGTAGATGCCGACGACGGCTGCGGTCGCATCCGACGGCAGCGTATAGCTGAAGGTCGCCTGGCCGTCTTTCAGCGTGGCCGTCTGGCCGCTCACCTCCACCTGCTTGCCGATATAGGAGACCGCGCCGACCATGTTGCTGGTCTGCTGCAGCGAGATCAGGGATTCAAGGTTGCTGTTGGCCTGTATCTGCTGTTCGACGCTGGCAAACTGCACCAACTGATTGGTGAATTGCGTCGAGTCCATCGGCGACAGGGGATCCTGATACTGCAGCTGGGTGGTCAGCAGGGTCAGAAAGTTGTTGAGATTGGAAGATAGATCACTGAGCGACGACGCGCTGTTGCTGCCGGTTGCGCTGGAATTCGTCGCGGGTGGGGTGCTGTTGACTTGCATGATCAAGTCCGCAAAGCGGCTCCTTGTCTAGACGTGAATATCCACACGGTCGTTCGTGACGATTCCAGGCCGAGCCTGCGTTGCGGTCGGACTGACGGCGGTCACATCCTCGATCGCCGCGCCGCCCCGGCTGCCCGAGCCCGCGGAATTGCTGCCGTCATTGCCGTTACCGCCGCCGTTGCTCTTCAATTCAAAGCTCAGGCTGTTGGCGTCGGCATGGAGACCGGCATCTTGCAGGGCATTCTGGAGGATCCGGGCATCCCGCTGCAGGAGGTCGAGCGTGTCCGCGCGGTGCGCCGTGATGACGGCGGAAACCCGGCCGTCGCTGCCGACATCGAGCCGAACGTCGACTTTGCCGAGATCAGCCGGCTTGAGCTGTATGCTGATCCGGTCGTTGCCGTCGCCCACCGCCTTCTGAATCTGCACGGCGACCTGGTTGGCGACGAGGCGCGGCGGCAGCGGGGCCGCCGGTTTAGCCGGCGCTGCTGCTTCGGCGGCGCGAGGCGCGGACTGCTGGCCCGGCTGCCCGGCTCCGGCCAACGTGATCTGTTCGCTGCGCCCGGGAAGGGACGTCTGCGCGTCGGTTTCGTCCGCGCCGCCGGACGCGCCACCGGAATTGGCTGACAGCGCATTGCCGAAGCCCGATTGTTGTGGCGTCGCCGGCGCCGTCTGCTGCGCAGGCTGGCCCGCGGCCGCGCCGGCAGCCTGGCCGGCCTGGGTGCCATTCGCGCTTTGACCGTTGTGGTTGGCGTTACTGGCGCCGCCGAGCCGGGTCTGCACTTTCGCCTTCGCGTCGGCGCCAGCCGCCGGCTGAGCCGCGCTGGTTAGAGCCGACGCCGCCACCTGCTGCGGTGAATTGCTCTTGGGGCCGGTGGCATTGTCCGTCGGCGGGCTGGCCTTTCCGGCTTCGGACTGCGCGGCCACCGCGGTGCGGCCGGAAAGCAAGCTTCCCAGCGACGGCAACGGGTCCTTCGGGCTGCCATCGACGATCTGGGCCTTCGGGACGGTCCCGGCGCCATCTTGCTGTGTCGGCCGTGTTTGCGTCTGTGCCGGCTGCGGCGCCGTGGCATCCTTGGGCGGAAGCGCCTGCTGCGTGGCGTCGGCCTTCGGATGGTCTGCGCCGTGGCTGGGCGGCGCGGCGGCGGCACGGCCATCGGTGGCCGGCGGCTGCGCCTCGCGCGGTGTAGGCGCCGCGGCGTCGGCTTGCTTGGGCTGCGGGGTGTCGGTGCGGCTTTGCGCCGCCGTCCCGGAGGGTGGCGTCGCTCGATCCGGCGGCTCGGCCGTCGATACCGGCTGAGCGTCGACGCTGGCCACCGGGTCGTTCCGTTTCGGGCGCTCGGTGCTGCGGGTGTCGCGGGCGGATGATACCCTGTCGTCCCTGGGCGATGGGTCTTCCGCCGGCGCTTGGGTCGTGGCCGGGGGCAGCGCGCTTTGGGTGAGGGCTGCGACGGACAGGTTCGGGGAATAGAAGCGGCTCACCAGGGCCGCGAAATCCTGCGACGACACGGCATCAGCGCGTTGAGCCGGATTTACGCTTTGAGGCGTAACCGGCTGCTGCAGGTAGGATGATACGGCCGTGCTGATCATGGTCGTCGCATGCAATTGACAGTCGCCAACTACCAGCAACAGTCGGGCCAACTCTATAACGCATTGATATAAAAATATTTTATCGGGAAAGCGGGCTGGTTTTCAGGGCATAAACTTCCGCGCGATGGAAATTTGTTCTGCGATGAAAGGCAGAAATTACCGCTTCGCGCCTTGCCGCGGGCATGCCGAATCGCGGCCCATCCCGGCGGAGGGGCCGTGCAAGCGTGCGTGAGGCGTCAGATCGACTTGTCGATGACGGCGCCGCCGTTACCGCTGTCCGACGCGCTCTGAGTCTGCGGGCCGACCACTTGCTTCAGCTGGTGGAGCAGCTCGGACGGCGGAATCGTCTCGATGACTTCCTTGGTCCGGCTGTCTACGAGCTGCAGCACGATGGTGTCGGTCTCGCGATTGAAGTTGAGCTGCGTGCGGAGGTTCGACAGGCGAAGCCTGTCGAGGGCCTGCTGCGCGGTAACGTGCTCGTCTTGCTGCTTGCCAATGCGATCCTGCCCGCGCTCGGCTGAGGGCGTCGAAACTTCCGGGCTCACGTTAACCGTCTGCGCGGCGCTGGCGAGCACGGGCTTGTTTGCCGTGTTCGCATTCGCGCTGTTCGCAGGCACCGGTTGCGGCGATGCTTGCGGCCCGGACGGCAGAACCGTCTTGGGAACGAATTGCACGTCCATTGTTGCCTCCCGAACCGGCCTTCTGCCGGCTCCTGGTGGTGTGTCGCGCGCCGCGCCGACGATGCGTCGATCACGGTAGCGCTTGCGGAGCGAGGATCTCGAAAAGCAGCCGATTTCGGCAGCCGATCCCGGCTCGATCCGGACCAGGGTGCTGGGAGTGAATAGCCGAAAGCCCCAAACGGCGAATTCCCAGTCCGCGCCCTCAGATACATGCAACCGGTGTGCCAGAGAGACCGTTTTCGACAAAGACGCCCAGCATCGATGGGCAAACGCGAAAATTGTGTAGCTTCTTGAGAGCGGGTCCGAATCGATACATTTAATAGGCTGTTATATCGAGTAAATATGGCGATCTTTTTGCTGACGGCGCGACGGTCGAGTTTTAACAGATTTACAATTTAAACTGCTTCAGATCAGGCGCTTACAACTTCAACTACGGTGGTACCGCCTAGGCAATTATTGCCGGCTATCTGGCGCGAATTTGCCCGGCAAAAATTGCCCACTCCTTCTTCAACGCCGGATCGGCACCGGGTCGAAGTCGTACGGATGGCTGCGATCATTCCGCTGGTGTCGCCCGGCGCAGATTTATTTGGAAGCGCTCGACGCTTCGCGTAAAGTCGCGCCGATGGCCGACAGTACTTTGAGGCGTGCGTATAACCGTGACGGATACCTCGTCGCACGGAACGTGCTGGAACCGTCGGTGGTGGAAGGCGTGCTATCGGAATGCCGCGACGTCTTGCGCCTGCAGGCGGAGCGGCACGGAATCGCGGCGGCACCGGAAAGCGGACCGGAATTCGACGCCGCCCTGGCGGATCTGTTCCGAACATCGATCGGAAGCTATCTGGCCGCGGCCAAATTGACGCAATATCTGCCGTCGCTGCACCGGCTCGGCGCCGATGCTCCGATCTTGCATCTCATCCGCTCGCTTGGCATCGACCGGCCGGTGATCTCGACGCGGCCCGTCGTCCACATCGTTTCCGACGATCTCAAGGTTCCCGGCGGCTATCATCGGACGCCGCCGCACCAGGATTGGCGCAGCGTTCAGGGCAGCCTCGACGGCTTGGTCGTCTGGCTGCCGCTCGTGCCGGTGGAGGCGCAGAACAATGCCCTGGAGGTCGTGCCCGGCAGCCATCGCCTGGGGCTCTTGCCCACCGTGCCGCATCCGTTCGGGACGACCGTGACCGATCGCCGGATTGCCGATGACGCCTTTGTGCCGCTGGGCGCCCAGCCGGGTGACGCGGTGGTCTTCTCGATGTTCCTGGTCCACCGGACGGGATCGGCCACGCGTCCGGGCGTGCGCTGGGCGGTCAGCTTCCGGTACAACAATCTCGACGAGCCCAGCTTCGTCGCGCGCGACTTCCCCAATCCGTTCATCTACCGGTCGCGCGAGGATCTGCTCGTCGAGGGATTCCCGACGGCGGAAGAAGTGGATCGCGTCTTCCGTGACGAATGAGGGTGTTGCCGCCTAGTCCTGTTCCAGAATGGCAAGTCCCATTCCGTCCCGGCCATAGCCGTTCCCGGTATAGAGCATGTAACGATTGCCGGCGTGATCGAAGACGAAGGGATAGGCGACCAGCTCACTGTCCCACCCGGAATCGGATACGTCGATCCCCGTCAGCGCGTCCCGTCGCGTCCACGAAAGACCGTCCGGCGATTCCGCATAGCCGATGCGGTAGAGATAATCCGTGCCGCGGTGGCAATACCACATGCGCCACCGGTCCGTGTCGTGGATGACCGAGGGCCGGGCTATCGCGATCTCGGTGGGGCCTTCGGCGCCGATCAAGACCTTCGGATTGGTTTGCCAGACGATGCCGTCCGTGCTCGTCGCATGGCGGATGTTGTAGTAGGGCGGCTGCTCGGGTATCGGCCATTCCGTCGCCGAAAAATACCACATGCGCCAGTTTCCGTCGGAGCCGAGGACGCACGGCGTCGAGACCAGCGTGGGATCCGCGGGGTTGCGGTCCAGCACTGCGTCCGGGCTATACCGCGCATAGGTCTGGCCGCCGTCACGCGAGATGGCGAGGCCGATGGCGACATGATAGGGATCGGGTCCGTGCTGGGACCAGCCGATGTAATAGAGCCAGCGCTCGTCGCCGCGATGCACCAGCCACGTCGCGCCGGCGCCGGTATGGTCGAAACGCCCCGGCGCGCCCGGCGCGAGAACGGGCTGCTCGGCAATACGCAGGACGTCCTGCGGTTTCGTGATGTCGATGTCGAGCCACCCCGCGTGCGAGCGATTGTTCTCGTTGCGCGTGGTGAACCAGATGCGGACGAGATTGCCGTCAATAGGTTCGGCGAACGGCAACAAGCTATGCGACTGCATCCACGGCCGCTGCCCGGCCGCCTTGAAAATGCGGCCCAGCTTGCGCCATCGCATCAGAACCCTCGCATCCGGTTGCTCGGCACTTTCGATCGTTCCGTCGCCGTCGCCGGATAGACGCCGCCTTCCGCTGCGTCCTGCAGCAGCAAGGCGCCCGCGCCGATCAGGCATCGGGCGCCGATATTGATGTTATCCGCCAGCGTCGCATTGACACCGATAAAGCAGTTGTCGCCGACGGTCACCGCGCCGGAAACGACGACATGGCTCGCGATGAATACGTTCGCGCCGATCGTGGCGTGATGGCCGATATGGTTGCCGCTCCACAGCGTCGTATTTTCGCCAATGGAAACAAAAGGCTGTATGGTGTTGTGCTCAAGCAGGAAGAGGTTGTCTTTCGGCTCGAATCCGCGCCACACGAAAGCCCGACTCGACACGTAGTGGGCAAAGCGGTAGCCCTTGCGCCGCGCCTCCTGAAACTTCGCCTCGCGATGCCGGTTCAGCTTGCCGAACGCCATGGCGATGAAGATGTCGCATTGATCCGGGGGAAAGTGGCGCTCCACTTCCTCGAAGGCCACGAGCGGCAGCCCCATGGCCTGATCGGTTTGCAGAAAATCCGAATCGACGGTGAAGCCGACGACCGAATAGTCGCTATCCTGGACGAAGCAGTAATGCGCGACCTCGGCGATCTGGCCCGCACCGAAGATAACCAGCCGTTTCATGCGCGGACTATATCAGCGGCTGGCGTGCCCGATAAGTGTCGACGTAAACTGCCGCGCCATGTCGAGCCCGATCGAAATGTTGCAGGCGGCGCTGAGGTTCCAGCAGCGGGGGGAGCACGCGGCGGCGGCCCGTGTATTGCGCCAGGTGCTGACGATCGATGCGGGACATCCGGATGCCCTGCATCTGCTGGGACTATGCCTGCACGCGCAAGGTGATAGCGCCGAAGCGTTAAAGCAGATTCGCAAGGCGATCGAGGTCAAGCCGTCGGAGCCGATGTTCCACACCAACGCCGGCGTCGTCGCCGTCGCGATGGGGGACGTCAAGGCCGGCATTACGCATTATAGCCGCGCGCTCGCGCTCGATCCGGCCTATGTCGACGCTTGCAACAATCTCGGAGTCGCGCTGCAGCGTATGGGGCTTTTCAATGAAGCGGCGACGGCATTCCGCCGGGCCGTCGAGCTTTGCCCGGACGCGCCGGGCCCGCTCGTCAATCTCGGCAACACCCTGCGGGCGCTCGGCCAACCGGCGGACGCGATCGCGTACTACCGGCGCGCCCTTGCGATTGCGCCCGATATGGCGGAAGCGCACAACAATCTCGGCAACGCCTTGAAGACGCAGCGGCGCTACGACGACGCCATCGAAAGTTATGACAAGGCGTTGAAACTCCGGCCCGATTTTTCCGAGGCGCATTTCAACCGCGGGCTCGTTCTTGCGGCTCGCGGCGATCCGGAAGGGGCGGTGGATGCGCTCACGCGGGCGATCGCGATCCTCCCGGATCCGCGATATCGCCTCGCGCGGGCCGGCATCCTGCCGGTCATGCCCCGCTCGCTCTCGGATATGGCGGAATGGCGCGAGCGTTTTGCGCATGAAATCGCCGCGCTGGCTTCCGAAAAAATCACGGTGCCGGGAACGCCGCTCGAGACACCGGTGATGAATTTCTATCTCGCCTATCACGGTGAGAACGACCGCGAGCTCATGGTGCAGCTGTCCCGGCTGTTCCGGCAGGCCTATCCGTCGCTGGAATGGACGGCGCCGCATTGCCAGGACGCAGCATTGCGGGAGCGCGGGCCGCGCGTCCGTCTTGGGTTTTTCTCCACCTTCCTGTACGACCATGCGGTGGCGTGGAGCATCCGCGGATTTCTCGAAGCGCTGCCGAAGGACCGTTTCGAGGTCATCCTGTTCACCGTGCGGCAGCCCGAAGGCGACGTTATGCCGGAGATCATGGCCGCGGCAGACAAGGTCATCATGCTGCCGCAGTCGATCGATCGGGCACGCGGCCTCATCGCCGAAGCGCGTCTCGATGTCTTGACCTTTGCGGACATCGGGATGGAGAGCTTGAGCTATGCGCTCGCGCATGCGCGATTGGCGCCGGTGCAATGCGCGACCTGGGGGCATCCGGTGACCACCGGCATCTCGACGGTGGATTATTACATCTCGAGCGATTTCGCCGAGCCGGACGACGCGGCCGAGCAGTACAGCGAGCGGCTTGTCCGTCTCTCCGGGATCCAATGCACCTACCGCCGGCCTTCCTTCCCGGCCGATCCGAAGCCGCCCGCGCCCGATCTGCCCGCCGGTGCGACGATCTATCTTTGTCCGCAGAGCCTGTTCAAGATCCATCCGGACATGGACGGGCCGCTGTCGGAAATCCTGCGCCGGGACCCCGCGGGCGTCATGCTGTTCTTCGAGGGAACGGACAAGGTCATCACCGGCCGCCTGCAGGAACGCTGGCGCGAGACCTTCGCGGATGTGGCCGCGCGCGTACGCTTCCTGCCGCGCGTGACGGTCGATCGTTTCCTGGAAACCATGGCGTCCGCCGATGTCTTGCTGGACACATGGCCGTTCGGCAGCGGCAACACGAGCTACCAGGGCTTTGCCGCCGGTATTCCCATCGTGACCTTTCCGGGAAAGTATTTGCGCGGGAGGGGAACGCTGGCGCATTACCGTCACATGGGATTCACCGATTGCGTCGCGGACACGCCGGAATCCTATGTGGATATTGCCGTCCGCCTCGGCACCGACAGCGAATTTCACCGCCGGATTTCGGCCATGATCCGCGAGCGCTGCCACGTGCTGTTCGATGACGAGCGCGTCGGGGCCGACCTCGTGCGGTTCCTCCTGGAGGTGACGGCGTGAGCGAGGTCGGCTTGCTGCTCGCCGAGGCGCAGCAGCAATTCAAGGCCGGACGAACCGCCGACTCCTATGCGACATGCGGCGAGGTGCTCAAGCGCGATCCGGAAAATTCGGCGGCGCTCGAGCTGATGGGGGTGCTGGCGAGCCGGCTGGGGGAGATCGAGACCGCCGTGCAGATGCTGGAACGCGCGGCAAAGCAGCGGCCCGGCGAGGCGCGTCTTCTCGCCAATCTCGGCGCCGTGTACCGGGCGGCCGGGCGGGTCGAGGAGGCGGAGGCGCGCTATCGCGACGCAATCGCCCTCGATCCGGACAGCCGTGCCGGCGCGGTTCAATCTGGCGAATCTGCTGATGGCACGCGGCGAGTTCGACGCCGCCTTGCGCGAATATGTGGCGATCGTCGAGCGCGATCCATCGAATGCCGGCGCCCTGAACAACATGGCGGCAGTCCTCGAGGCCAAGGGCCGTTTCGAAGAGGCGGAAAGCGTTTATCGCGCGCTTCTTGATGCCAATCCGGAGGATGCCGGCGCGTCCAACAACCTCGGCGCACTGCTCCGGGACATGGGGCGCATGCCGGAAGCGATCATGCATTACCGGCGAGCGATTGCTCTCGACCCGAAGGCAGTCGAGCCGCGCAACAATCTGGGCGTGGCGCTGCTCGACACCGGCGATTTCGAAGCCGCGGTCGACTGTATTCGCGACGCCTTGGCGCTTGGCGGCGACGTCGCCGCGGTCCATGAAAATCTCGGCAACGCGCTGCGCAAGCTCGGAGAGACGGACGAAGCGGCTCGGGCTTACGAAAAGGCGCTGGCGCTCGGCAACGCGGCCGGCGTGCGCTTCAAGCTGGCGACACTGCTTCCGGCCGTGGCCGGTTCGACCGACGAGCTCGATCGCTGGCGGCGGCGGATGGCCAAGGCCGTGGATGCGCTCGCCGACGCGGGCTTCTCACTGCGCGATCCGTATGCGGAAGTGGGGGTCACTACCTTCAACCTGTCCTATCACGATACGAACAACCGCGACCTGCAGGCCTCGCTTGCGCAGGCCTATCTCCGTGCCTGCCCGACGTTGGCTTTTACGGCGCCGCATTGCGCGGCACCACGGCCATCAGGCGCGGCGCCGCTCAAGGTCGGATTCATTTCGCGCCAGTTCGCGAACAATGCCGTCGGCTGGTGCTTTCACGGCGTGCTGCGCCACATGCCGCGCGACGATATTTCGGTGACGGCCCTGCGGTTCGGCGAGTTGGACGATCCCTTGTGGCGGCGCATCGCCGCCGACGTGGACGCGGCGGTGGTCCTGCCGGCGTCGCTGGCGTTTGCGCGCGCGCGCATCGCCGAGCTGGAATTGGACGTGCTCGTCTATACGGATATCGGCATGGAGCCGCTCACCTACTTCCTCGCCTTCGCGCGGCTCGCTCCGTTGCAGTGCGTGCTGGGCGGTCACCCCGATACGCTCGGCATTCCGGCGATCGATCTCTTCATCAGCAGCGACCTGCAGGAGCCGGCCGACGCGGAGGAGCATTACAGCGAAAAACTCATTCGCTTGCCGGGGGCGCCGACCTATTACGACCGCCCGGAGGTGCCCGCGCCGCTCAAGCCGCGCGCGGCGTTCGGCCTGCCCGAGGAAGGGGCGATCTATTTCTGCGCCCAGACGCTGATCAAGATCCATCCCGAGATGGACGCGCTCTTTGCCGGCATTCTTGCGGGCGATCCGGAGGGGCTGCTTGTCCTGCCGGCGGGCTACAATCCGCGGCTGGCCGAGCGTCTCAAGGCGCGCTTCGCACGAAGCTTGGGGCCTTTGGCGGAGCGGGTCCGCTTCTTGCCGGCGATGAGCCATCTCGATTTCATGAACGTCATGGCGCTGGCCGATGTTTCGCTCGATACCCGGCCGTTCGGCGGCGGCAACACGAGCTGGCAGGCGATCGCCGCGGGCACGCCCATCGTGACGTGGCCGGGCCGGTTCCTGCGCGGCCGCTACACGCAAGCGCTTTATCGCCTGGCCGGCGCGGAAGACACCATTGTCGGCAGCGCCGGGGCCTATGTCGCGATGGCGCTGCGGCTGGCGCAAGATCGCGATTTCCGGTCCGCCGTGCAGGCCCGGATCGCCGCCGGGGCCGGACGTATCTTCGCCGACAGGACGCATGTCGCGGCTTTGCGCGATACGTTCATCCGATACGCCAAGTCTTAGATCTGCGAGCGAATATCGCCGGCGATGATTTCGGCGGGCTCGGTCAATATGCGGTGCAGGATGCTCCACCGGGAGCCACGCCATTCCGGCAGGAAGCGAAGCTCTATGCCGTGGTGGCCGAACGCCGCGGCATCGTAGAGCGTCCGACCGCCCTCGAGGTTGACGTAGCGGGTGGCGCCCAGCGCCCGCGCGGCCGCCAGCACGCGGTCTTGCCCATGCAGCGACGGATCGAGGCCGAGCGTGCTGGTGCGGACTGTCTCAAACGGCAGGTCCAGCGTCCGGCAACAAAAGCCGAGCAGCTTCTCCAGATAGTCGCAGACCGTTCCGTCAAGGCGAAGCATCGCGTCGCAAAGCGGATGCCGGAAGCTTTGCAGCACCGGGAAGCGCCGAGACGAAGCCTGAAGCCGTTCCAGGGCATCGTCCGCGAACCGCAGGTCGCTGATGCGCGCGTCGACCGCCGCCCGCTGCAGCGGCAGGGTAAGCCAGGCGGGGTCTCCCGCGGCGTTGGGCAGGCGGTTGCGATGCACCCATCCGCGGCGCGGGAATTGCACGCAATCGAAGAGGGCGACGCGATCGGCGGCTGCGAAAAGCCGGAAATATCCAGCATAGGGCAGGAAATACGGTTGCATCACCGCGACGGTCGTCATGCCGGAAGCCTACCAATTCCAGGAGAGGAAAACGAAGATTCCATCGCGTAAAGCTGCGGTCAAATCCCGTCTTCATATTGCCCGCGCATCCGGGTATTGATGCGGTCGATGTCAGGGGCCTTGCAAGACACGTTGCGGCGCGCGCTTGCGCTGCGGGAAGCGGGAAAGACGCACGAGGCGGAAGCCCTGTGCGACGCGGTCCTCACGCTCGACCCCGAGAATGCGGACGGATGGCAGATTGTCGGCCTCGTCCGTCTCGACCAGGGCATGAACGCCGCCGCCCGCGATGCGCTGGCGAAGGCCGCTGCCCTCGCGCCCGAGATAGCCGGCAATCACGTCAATTTGGCGACGGCGCTGCAACGGCTGGGGAAGCCGGAGCAGGCGATCCGGAGTCTCGATCGGGCGATCGCCTTGCAGGATGATTTGCCGGAGGCGCATTACAATCTCGGCAACGTGCTGTTGCAGGCCGGCCGTCCGGCGGAAGCCGAAGCCGCGTTCGAGCGGGCGGCGATGCTGCGTCCCGGCTATGCGGAAGCGCTCAACAATCTGGGCCTTCGGGCCAAGGAACGCGGCGACGCGGAAGCGGCAATCGATTATTTCCGGCGGGCGCGGGATGCCGCGCCCGGCTACGCGCCGGCATGGTCCAATCTTTGCGGTGTGCTCCTGGACCGCGGCCGAACGGTCGAGGCTATCGAAGCCGGGCGGCGTGCCGTGCTTCTGTCTCCGGGCAGCGCCGAAGGCGCATTACAATCTCGGCAATGCGTTCGCCGCCGCGCCGATCCCGGCCGAAGCCGCGGCCTGCTATCGCCGGGCGCTGCAGGCCGATCCCGCGTATGCCGATGCGTTCGTCAATCTGGGGGTTGCGCTGATGCATCTGGGCGTGTGCGACGAGGCAATCGCCGCGCTGGATCATGCGCTCGTTCTCGATCCCGACCTGGCCGAAGCGAACTGGAACAAGGCGCTCGCGCTGCTGCTGTCGGGCCGGCTCGGTGAAGCCTGGGATCTGTATGAATGGCGCTGGCGGGCCGTGAAGGATCTGACCTGGCCGAGGATCGACCGGCCGTTGTGGGACGGCGGTGACGGGGCCGGGCGTACGCTGCTGATCCGTTGCGAGCAGGGCTACGGCGATGCCATCCAGTTCGCCCGCTATCTGCCGCTGGTGCGCCAGCGGAACTGGCGTGTCGTGGTCGAATGTCCGCCGAAGCTGGAGCGCCTGTTCCGGGCGAGCGGGCTCGCCGATACGGTAATCCCCTTCGGCGCCGAGCGGCCGGCCTTCGACAGCTGGCTGCCGATCATGAGCCTGCCGCGCGCCTTCGGGACGGAGATCGCCTCAATTCCACAGACATGTCCTTATCTGCAGGCACAGCCCGCGGCGGCAGCGCGGAGCGGCGACCGCCGAACGAAGGTTGGGATCGTCTGGCAAGGAAGTCTGAGCAACGATCGAGGTCGGTTCAGGTCTTGCGCGCTGGCGGATTTGGCGCCGTTGCGGAACATATCCGGCATATCGCTTTATAGCCTGCAGGCGCAGCTGTTGGGTGAAGAGCGCGACCGGCTCCGCGCGTTCTCGATTCCCGACCTGGAGACCGGACTGACCGATTTCGCGGAGACCGCGGTTGTCCTTCAATCGCTCGATCTGGTGATCACGGTCGACACGGCGATGGCGCACCTCGCCGGCGCCTTGGGCCGTCCCGTCTGGGTGCTGCTGTCGGCCTTTCCGGATTGGCGATGGCTGCTCGACCGGGACGATAGTCCGTGGTATCCGACCATGCGCTTGTTTCGTCAGCGGCGCATCGGCGATTGGGCGTCGGTCGTGGATGACGTGGCTTCCGCTCTCGCCGACGATTGCGCGGGAAGGGGTGTTCGATGATGCGTTGGCATGCAACGGCATTGCCTGAAAGGGGCGGCGGCTGACGATGGCGGCACCGGCAATCCCCGTGATGGCGCCCCGGCTGCCCGATGCCGCGGCCCTCATGCCCTATCTCGAGGAAATCGACGTAAACCGCTGGTACAGCAATTTCGGGCCGCTGTTGCGGCGGTTCGAGGCGCGGCTGGCGGACCATTTCGACCTGCCCAAGGACGGCGTGGCCTGCGTCGGCAATTGCACGGTGGGGCTGATGCTCGCCCTCATGGCGGTTGCGCGGGAGCGCGGCGGCTACTGCATCATGCCGTCCTTCACCTTCGTGGCATCGGCCCATGCCGTGCTGGCGGCCGGCCTCATTCCGCTGTTCATCGACGTGGATTCGCAGTCCTGGACGGTGACCCCGGCGAGCGTGACCGAGGCCGTTCGGTCGGCCGACCGGCCGGTGGCCGCTGCGCTGGTCGTGTCGCCTTTCGGCGCGCCGGTCGACGTTGCCGCGTGGGACGAATTTGCCGCGCACAGCGGCATCCCCGTCGTGATTGATGCGGCGGCGGGATTCGATGGCGCAAACGCCGGGAAAGCGCCCCTCGTCATCAGCTTCCACGCGACCAAGGTGATGGGGACGGGCGAGGGAGGGGCCGTACTGAGCCGCGACGCGGCGGTGATCCGATCGATCGCCGCAGCCTCGAATTTCGGTTTCCACGACAGCCGCGAGGCGAAGGTGGCCGGATTCAACGGCAAGCTCAGCGAGTACAGCGCCGCAGTCGGCCTTGCGTCATTGGATGCCTGGCCGGCAACGCGCAGGATGTTGGCGCAGCTCACCCGGCTCTACGCCGATGCCTTGAACGGGATCGGCAATATCAGCCTGTCGCCGGCCTTCGGCGCCGGCTGGGTCAGCTCGACATGCAACATCGCCTTCGACCGCCCGGTCGTGGAGGCGGTCATGGGCGCGCTCGCCGACGCCGGGATCGATTCGCGGCAGTGGTGGAGCAAGGGCTGCCACCGGGAGCCTGCGTTTGCCGGCTTTCCCCATCGCGACCTTTTCGTCACCGACGATCTCGGCCGGCGCGTTCTCGGCCTGCCGTTCCACGAAGCGCTCAGCGAGCAGGATATCGAGCGCGTCGTCGCCATCGCCGCGTCCGCGGCGCAACGATAGGCCGGCCTGATTCCCTGACCGTGGAGGCAGGGGCCGGCACCCGGAAAGAACTTCCGGATCTGGCAAGTCTTGCCGGGCAAAACGGACTTCGTTAACAGGCCCGTTCAGCCCTCATATATAAAAACATATGTAAATCAAATAATTAACCCGCCACGCCGCGCTGGCACGCCAGTTGCCGTTAACCATACCGGGTTCGGCGTCTCGTCCGCGGTAATTGGCACAAGCGACCCGGTACATATGACGCCAGATGTCAAAGCCAGAAAGGAACTGACAGATGGCTACTCCAAAGATCAACCTGAGCGCAGGTGTACGAGCCAATCTGCTCACGCTGCAGAACACGACCAAACTGATCAGCACGGTGCAGACCCGGCTGTCCACCGGACTCAAGGTCAATTCGGCCATCGACGATGCGAACGCGTATTTTACCGCGAAGGCGCTCAACAATCGTTCGGACGACCTGAACGCACTGAAATCGAATATCGATCTGTCCATCAGTGCCCTTCAGGGAGCGATCCATGGCATCGAGTTCGATCACCGATCTGGTCCAGCAGGCAAAGGGCCTGGTCAACACGGCGAAGGCGACGGGCGATACCGCCGAGCGTTCGCTGCTCGCCGTCCAGTTCAACGCGCTGTTGGTGCAGATCGACAACCTGGCGAACGACGCCAACTTCAACGGCTCGAACCTCATCAGGTCGACACCCGATAACCTTCAGGTCGACTTCAACGAGGACAGCACCAGCAGCATCACCATCACCGGCCTCGACTCGACGACGGCATCGACGGGCCTGGACATCACCGAGGCGGGCAACAATTTTTCCAGCCTCACGGATATCAATTTCTCGATCACGCAGCTGAACAGCGCGCTGACCGAGCTGCGCACCAATGCCTCGACCCTCGGCTCCAACAATACCGTGCTGCAGACGCGCCTTGACTTCACCGCCAACCTGTCGACGACGCTGACGGAAGGCGCCGGCAAGCTGACCCTGGCGGATCTCAACGAGGAAAGCGCCAACCTGCTGGCCTTGCAGACCCGGCAGCAGCTTGGCCTGAACTCGCTTGCGCTGGCCGCGCAGAGCGAGCGGCAGATCCTGAGCCTGTTCGGTTAACGCAGGCGGCGCGGCCAGCAGTAGGCCCGCCCGGCGCGGCGGCGCTACCCCTTAACGACAGGGCAGATTTTTCCTGTCGGATGGGAATAATTTGCCGGCCTGACCGGAAAAAACTGCCTTCCCGGCCAGTTAATGGCCCCAGGGGGCCTGGCCGGATTTACGAATTCTCAAGGACTTGCTGGTTTTCTCCTCCGTGGCATGGGGGTTGCGTGTTTTGACCCCGGACTGCTGATCGCGGGGAGAAGCCCCGTGCTCGGCTGCCGCGGACCCTATGGTTCGCACAACTTGGCCCACCGCAGAACGCGGCGGGTAACCATCCTAGAAAGGGAGAAACCATGGCTGATAAAATTGCACTATCAGCAGGCGTGCGGTCTAACCTTCTTAGTCTGCAGGTCACCACCGCCAGCATCAACACGACGCAGCAGCGCCTGTCGACGGGCCTCAAGGTCAATTCGGCCCTCGATAACGCGAGTGCGTACTTTACGTCGGTTGCGTTGAGCAATCGGTCGTCGGACCTGGGTGCGCTCAAGTCCGATATCGACCTGTCGGTCAGCGCGATCGAATCGGCGATCAACGGTATCAACTCGATCACCGAGCTGGTGCAGCAGGCCAAAGGTCTTGCAAACCAAGCGAAGGCGACCGGCGATACGAGTGAAAAGTCGACCCTGGCGACGCAGTTCAATTCGCTGCTCGACCAGATCGACGCCGTCGCCAATGACGCCAGCTTCAACGGCACGAACCTGATCCAGGCGACGCCGGACAATCTGACGGTCAACTTCAACGAAGACAACACCAGTAACCTGACGATCACTGGTCTCGACTCGACGACGGCCACTACCGGCCTTTCGATTGGTGTGGCGACCAATGCCTTTGCGGATAGCGCTTCGGTCGACTTGGCGTTGACGTCGCTCAACAGTGCGCTCACGACGCTGCGTACCAACGCGGCGACGCTGGGTTCCAACAGCTCGGTTCTTCAGACTCGTCTGACCTTCACGTCGAATCAGGTGAATACCCTCGACACGGGCTCAGGCAAGCTGACGCTGGCGGACCTGAACGAGGAGAGCGCCAACCTGCTGGCTCTGCAGACGAGACAGCAGCTCGGCATCAACTCCTTGTCTCTGGCTTCGCGAAGCGAGCGGTCGATCCTGGCCCTCTTCGGTTAAGCCGGCGGCAACGTCGAATAGGAAAGCGGGGGCTTCGGCCCCCGCTTTTATTTTCCGCTCCATGTACTGGAAAGACTTGGGCAAGAATTCGAATTCGCAATTTATTTCGCCAAATTTGGCTCACTGTGGTATGGAATTTGCGTATGATGAGGCAATAATACTGTTTTACTTCGGCAGGATTGGCAGAAAGTCAGAAGAATGCCGCTAAAGATCGTGTTGAAACCGGGGGAGAAGGTCGTCATCAATCAGGCGGTTCTTCAAAACGGACGCGAGAAGACAGAGATAATCGTACAAAATAAAGCAAGCATTCTCCGAGAGCGGGATATAATGGTCGAAAAGGAGGCCAATAGTCCGGCGAAACGGATTTATTTTATTGTTCAGATGATTTATATGTTTCCGAATAAGGAACGTGAATACCAGGAAAAATTCCATAAATTCACCAAGGAATTCGTGAATGCTGTGCCGAGTTCTCTGCCTTTGATAATGGATATCGGAAAGCAGATCATCGCAGGCAATGTCTATGGGGCGCTGAAGCTGTGCCGGAAGCTGGTTAAGTATGAGGACGAGGTTCTAAAACATGCAACAAGGTAACAAGAGCCAAGCATATCGTTCATCGCAGCGGCTGGGTTCGAACGCTCGGGATACGGAAGCACAGGCCCTGTTGGAGGCTGCGCGGAAGCTGGACGCGGTGGTCGGTGGCGACGACCAGGATGCCTATCGCACGGCGTTGCGGCAGAACTGGCGCCTTTGGACGATCATTCAGGCGGATGTCTCCGGCGAAGATTCACCGCTGCCCGATGAGATTCGTCAGAATATCCTTAGCCTGAGCGTCTTTATCGATAAGCATACGGTCAGTGCCCTCGCGGAGCCGAGCGGGCGAAAGCTCCGGGTGCTGATCGACATCAACCGTCATATCGCCGGCGGCTTGATGGCTAATTTCAATGCGCAAGCCGACGTTTCGGCGGAACCGGCGCAACCCGCGCCCGCCCGCCCGCGCGTGGATGGTGATATCATCGCCTGAGATCGCACGCTTGCCCCCGACAGCGGTCGGCGAAAAGCGCGCGCGAGGCCGAGACGGCTCAATCAGCGCTTCGGTTGGAAAGCACGTCGCAGCTCATCCGCGATACGCCGGGTGACGGAAAGCCAATCACCCGGAGAATCCTGCCTGAATAGCCGCATCGTCGGATACCAGGGGCTATCCTCGCGGTCGAGCAGGTAGCGCCAGTCCGCCGCGAATCCCAGCATCACCCAGACCGGCCGTCCGAGCGCTCCGGCGAGATGGGCCGCGGCCGTGTCGACACTGATGACAAGATCCAGCTTCTCCACGACCGCCGCCGTATCGCCGAAATCCGCCAGCCGCGGCCCCAGATCGGTGATGCGCGATTTCTCCATGGGCGGCGCATCTTTCGCCAGCCCGTAGAAGCGCACATTTTCCAATTCGAGGAGCGGCACCAGGGCGTCAGGCGGGCACGACCGCATATGGTCGTCCTGTCGCTGCGGGTTGCCGGACCAGACAAGCCCGACCGAGGGCCCGTCGCCGGAAGGAAAGTCCGCCCAGGCCACGGACTTCGACGGCGGCGCCGAGAGATAGGGCACGCGGGCCGGAATACTGTCCAGCGTCGTATTGAAGATGCGCGGGAAGCTGAGCAGCGGCACATGATAGTCGGCGGCCGGGGCCGCTTCGTCGCGGGAGATGATGCGCAGGGCATGCCGGGCATCCCGTGCCGGGAGCGTCGCCATCAGCGCCGCCAACGAAGGCTGGCACTCGAATACCACCCGTGCCCCGGTTGCGGCGAGAAGCGGGATGTAGCGGCAGAAGTGAAGGCTGTCGCCGAAACCCTGCTCTGCGTGGACGAGGATCGTCGTCGGCCGGTCGCCGCTTGATGCGTCGCCGCTTGATGCGTCGCCGAGGGGCTCGCCGTTCCACAGCGGCGCGCCGAAGTCCGGACGCCACGCGGGCGCCATGTCCGTGCTCCACCGTGCCTCGTAGTTGGCCCACCCGTTCGCGAAGTCGCCGACAAGAAGCTGAGCGATGCCGAGGCTCATGCGCAGGTCCGGCCGCTCCGGCCGCAGCGCCAGCGCCTTTTCATAGACCGCGATGGCCTCCTGCGGCTTGTTGAGGTTGAGCAGGATGAGGGCAAGATTACCGTAGCTCATGAAATCCAGGGGCCGCTGATCAATCACGGCGCGGTAGTGCACCGCGGCCTCCTCGAGACGGCCCGTTCCGCGCAGCAAATTTGCAAGGCTGCGTTGCGCGTCAGAAAATTTATCATTTATTTTCAAAGCATTACGGAAGGCGATCTCGGCCTCGGCCGGCGCGCCGGCGGCATGAAGGGCGACACCGAGGTTGTGCAGGGTCGTGAGGTTTTTCGGCTCGATTTGCAGCGCGGCTTTCAGTTGCCGGACGGCTTCCACATTCCGTCCGAGGCTGCAAAGCGCCGCGCCCAGATTGTTCAGTGCGCTTACCGATCGAGGGTCATGGCGCAAGACGTGCCGGCATTGCTCGACGGCCGCTTCCTGATCGCCCTGTTTCCGGAGAATGGCGGCGAGGTTGAGCCGTGCCTGGTGGAGGAGCGGGTCGGCGGCCAGCGCGTCGCGGTATCGCTCGGCGGCTTCCTCGATCCGTCCTTCGCAATGCAGCGCATAGCCATAGGCCGCGAGGAGCTTCGCATCGCCGGGCGAGCGCTGCAATGCCGACTGGAAAAGCGGTATCGCTTCGCCGTGACGGCCCAGTCGGGAGAGGCACTGCGCCAATTCCGATGGCCAGCGTGCATTGTGGGGATCGAGCTCGGCGGCGCGTTGCCATGGTTCAAGAGCATCCGCATCGCGGCCGAGCCGTGACAATGCCTCGGCAAGCGCCGCGCAATAGGCCGCATTTTCTTTCTCGCAGGCCACCGCGCGGATGAAACAATCCACGGCGTCGACCGGCCGGCCCGCCGCAAACGCGTTCAAGCCGCGAAGATGCCACGCCCGTCCGTCGTCTGGCCGCTGCTCGACGACTTGGCGCAATATGAGCTCCGCACGGTCATGCTGCCCGGCCTCATAGGCGTGCGCCGCCTGCTGAAGAAATTTGCCCGCCGATCCGGTATGGGCGCCCGCCGGGGTATTGCGGGAGCCCGGTGCGGCGGGTTTTTGAACCATATTTCCGTCCTGCGGACGCAACGGCCCGGACTCGCGCCTGTGACGACGCTATTTCAAGAAATTGGTGAGGGACAAATTCCCCAGCCGGGCAATGATCTCATACGATGATTGAATTTGGACCTGTTGGGAATTGAGCACGGTTATCGCCGTGGCGGTATCGACGTTCTCGATATCCCCGATCGATTGCGTGACGAAGTTTATGTAGTTCTGATGTTGGGTCTTCTGGGCGTCGAGCTGATTCAGGTCAAGCGTCACGTCGCCCGCGATCTCGCCGATGGTTTTGTTGGCGCCGTTGTTATCGACGGCTTGGGTGAGGGTATCGGCGGCGTCGTTCAGCACCTGCTTTTCCGCCGCCGTGATCGGACTGCTGAACGTCATATGCGCGACGGTGTCGAGTGCGCGAATGATCTGCTCAAAGGCGGGCTGGTCGGCGGTGACGCCATACTGTACGACGGTGTTATCGTTGGTACGGACTTCTGAGACCGTCGAATCGCCCTGGTAATATCCGGTATCGGTGGTGGGGTCGAAGGGCGGCGGCGTCGGGGCCGTGTACACGCCGTTGGACAGATCGACCGGCTTGGTATCGGTCTTGCTGCCGGAGAACAGGTAACGCGTGCCGTCCTGCAAATTCATGATGTCGGTAATCTGGCTGAGATATTGCTGCGCCAGCGCGGACAAATTGACGGTGTTCGCCGCGTCGCCGTTCAAGTTGGAGCGGATCAGGGAGCGCATGTCGCGGGCCGTGCCGTCTATCTGTTCGAGGCCGAACTCCATCATGTTAAGGCGACCGGTCACCGTATCGATGTTGGTGACGTACTGCTGCGAGGTCGCGAGCTGGTCCTTGAGATTCGTGAGGCGGGAGGAATCCGGCGCGATGCCGCTGAAGGTCTGAGACTTCTTGCCAGTGGCGACCTGTAGCTGCGTGTCGGCATAGCGCGCCTGGTTGCGCAGCGTCGCCTCGAGGATGAGCTGCTGGTTCGTGAAGGTTCCAATCCGCGTTACCATGTCTCACCTTCCTACCGGATGACGTTCAACAGCTCATCCAGCATATCGGTCGACGTCGTGAGTACCCGTGCCGAGGCGTTGTAAGCCTGCTGGAGGATCACGAGATTCGCCAGCTCTTCGTCGATATTGACGCCTGAAACCGACGAATTGCGCGCGTCCAGCGACGTGAGAAGAGACTTGTTGAAATCGAGCTGGTTGGAGGCGTCCGACGCGCTCGTCGCCTGCAACGACAGGATGGACGAAGCGTAGGATGCAAAGGTGGTCGAGGTGTTGCTGAGGTCGCCGGTGGCGGAAAAGGTAGTGCTGGCGTTCAAGGCGCCGGCAAGGTCGGTGGCAATCGTTGCATCGCCTTCCGTAACGCCGGTGTCGCCGGCCGCCAGGCCGGCGGCGCTGCTCAGCTCGGCGCGCGCGATGCGCGCGGGATTGGCGAGGATGTCGCTGCGCACCGCCAAGACGTGGGACGCGCTTGTCGCGTCGGATGTCATCTGCGTGGTCGACAGGAAGTTGCCCGAATCCGTGACGATGAAATTGTCCTGGTCGGCGTCCTGGACGATCAGCCGGCGGCCGCTGCCGTCGTTGATGACCGAGGCGGCGATGTTTGCGCCGCTCAGGGTGGCGTTGCCGTTGATCGTCGCGGCGATATCTTCGAGGCTGTCGGTCGTCGCGTAGTTGGCCGTGGTGGAGACGCCGTTGGCGGTGAAGGTCAACGTGCCCGCGATGCCCATGGCCGACGTGCTGCTGCTGAGCTGGGCGGTGGAGAAGCTGCTGTACTGCGAGGGCGCCACGTTGGTTTGAAACAGGTCGTTCAAGCCCAGATATTGTGAAAGCCCGCGCGTCTCCGAGCCGACCACGGTGACGGCGCTGTCCATCTCGTTGATCGCGATCCCGTAGCCCGCCGCGCTCGCATTGATCACCACCTTTCCCGCGGAATTCAAGGAGGCGGACGCGTTCGTCATGCCGTTGATCGCGCTTACCACGTCGCCGACCGTGGTCAGCGCGCCGAGGGCGATGTCCTGCGTCTCGACGACGCTGCCGTCACTCTGGTTGATGACGGCGACGCGCACTGTCCCGGTCGCCGACAGCACGTCGGCGCTGTTGAAGCTCTGCGAGCCGGTGAGGGTCGAGGGCGGCGGAAAGGCGGTGCCGGTGTTGTGCACCGCGTTGACCGAGTCCGCCATGGATTGCGACAGCTGGTCCAGCTCGCTCTGCAGGTTCGGCAGCTGCGTATCGCGCATGTCGATCAGCGCTTTGAGCTTTCCGCTCGCGATCTCGTTGGTGATGTCGTCGGTTGCGGCCGTTCCGTTGAGAAATATCCCGGTGATGGCGCCCGGATAGGCGCTGTCGCCCGGGTCGACATAGCCGATGCTGGCGCTGACCTGCGTCGCCGCCGTGTGGGTCAGGTCGAATGCGGTCGCGCCGCTGACGAGCAGGCGGCTCGATCCGGTGTAGACGTCGACCGAGCCGTCGCTGCGGGGAAATACGTGGATGTCGATATTGTCGGCCACGTCGCCGAGCAGGCGGTCGCGCTCGTCTTGGAGCGCCGCCGTCGTCTGGCCGAGCGTGGTTGCCCGGCTGATCTGCGCATTGAGGTCGGCAATATTTTTCAGCTTGTCGTTGACCGTACTGACGATCTGCCCGATCTGCGTGTCGGCCTGCAGCCGAAGATTCTGTGACGTGCTGGCGAAGTTGTTGAAGAGGTCGGCCAGCTGGCTTGCGGCGCTGACGACACTCGACGAATTCGCGGCGAATTCCGGGGTGACCGCCAGCTGCTCGAAGGCGGTCTGGAGCGCGCTGATCTCGGCGGGGATCGTCTGGTTGTCTTCGGGCGTTCCGAAGAGGCTTTGAATCTGCTGCAGGAACTGGTCGCGAATGGTGTTATCGCCGACGACGCTGCGCTGTCCGCGAAGCTGGGAGATGAGGAACTCGTCCACCTGGCGCGCGATCTCGCCGGTCTGCACGCCGGCGCCCTGGCCCGCGAGGGTCCGCGACTGGAGGTCCACCGTCTTGCGCGTATAGCCGGGCGTGCTCGCGTTGGCGACATTGTCGGACGTGACCTGCAATGCCGCCTGGGCGGCGTTCAGGCCGCTGAGGGCTGTGCGGATGGACAGGGTGATCGACATCGAATGGGTCCTACGGGGTGTCCGCCATCAGAATGTCTCGTTCAACGACACCGGCATCATGTCGGCGCCGATCGATACCTGCGTGCGGGCATAGGCCGCGCCGGTCTTGGTGTAGCCGGCAGCGGAAATGCGCTGGCGCTCGATCGAGCTGGCGATCGTTTGCACCAGCCGCCGGTTCAGCTCCATCGCGGCACGTAACGCATTGATATTACGGGTTGTTGCGTGATCGAGCTCGTCCTTGACAGCGAACAGGGTGCGCCGGTCGGCCGGGCCGGTCGCGGCAAGCAGCTCCGGATGTGCGCCGGCTTCCTTCATCACGAACTCATAGCGCGTGGCGGCGTTTTCTTTCACGTCATGCAATTCCGTGACGCGGGTCAGCCTTACCTGTCCGAGCGCTTCGCTCTCCTCGTCGAGGACGGCGATCAGCGACTTGCTCGCCGTGACGAGCTCGCGGGTCATCTCATTTGGTGTCATTGCTCTGGACCTCCTGATGGCGGATGATTTCCCGCTGAACGGCGTCGGCGAGTCCGATACTGCTCCGCTCTGCGATCGATTTGCCGTATTCCTGCAGCAGCATCGACCGGAAGATCTTTTCTCCGTTGCCGCCGCCAAACAGGCCGTCGGTCTTGATGCCGGAGAACATGTCTTCAAGCGCCTTCGCGATGAAGAAGCCTTCAAACTCGACGGCCGCCTTGTGCGCCTTGTCGGGCGCCACCCGTTTCAGCTTGTCGGCGCTCGGCGTCTGCGCCGACCGCAGGCTCATTGCCGCCTGATCGAGAGAATTCAGCGGGTCCATCACAGCACCTCTATTTCCGCCTGCAGCGCGCCCGCTGCCTTGATCGCTTGAAGGATGGTGATCAGGTCGCGCGGCCCGATACCGAGCGCGTTGATCCCGTTCACGAGCTCCTGCAGCGTCACGCCCCTGTCGAGAACGCCGAGCTTCTTGTCCGCGCTGTCGTCGACCTGGATGTTCGTCCGCGGCACGACGGTCGTGGTGCCGGTGTTGGAGAAGGGCTGTGGCTGCGACACTTGCGGCGTTTCGGTGATGCGGATCGTCAGGTTGCCCTGCGCGATCGCGACCGTGCTGATGCGGACATTGTCGCCCATCACGATCACGCCGGCCTGTTCGTCGATCACGACTTTGGCGACCTGATCGGGTTCGACACGCAGCTGTTCGACGTCGGTCAGCAATTCGACGACGGCGTGGCTATAGGTCTTCGGGATCCGGAGCTCGACCGTACCCGGATCGGTGACCCGGGCCGCCGTCTCGCCGACGAAAGCGTTGACCGCGCGGGATATCCGGCGCGCGGTGGTGAAATCCGGGTTGCGGAGCGAGAGCCGAACCTGCTTCATCGAAGCCAGCTCGAAGGGGATCTCGCGCTCGACGATCGCGCCATTCGGGATACGGCCGCTGGTCGGGACCCCTCTGGTGACGGACTGGGAGGCTCCCTTCGCGGAAAAGCCGCCGACCTGCAGATTTCCCTGGGCGACCGCATAGACCTCGCCGTCAGCGCCCAGGAGCGGCGTGACGAGAAGGGTGCCGCCCATCAGGTTCTTGGCATCGCCCAAGGCGGCGACGCTCACGTCGATGCGATTGCCTTGGCGGGAGAAGGCCGGCAGCGTGGCAGTGACCATGACCGCGGCGACGTTGTTGGTCTTAAGCTTGGTGTCGCGGGCGTTGACCCCGAGACGCTCGAGCATGCCGATCAGGCTTTCCTTGGTGAAAATCGCGTTGGTCAGGGTGTCGCCGGTTCCGTTGAGGCCGACCACGAGGCCATAGCCCACCAGCAGGTTCTCGCGGACGCCTTCGAAGTCCACGATGTCCTTGATGCGCGACTGTGCGGCCGCGGGCGCGGCGAGCATCGCCACCAGCGGAAGCATGGCGAGAAACACCAGCCAGCGCCCGACTCGAATGGGGCGCCGGGCGTGTTCCCGGCTCGAATGGTTTACGGTCCGCGTCATCTTGACCGGCGTGCTGCCCTATTGTTTCCCTAGGGTCTGTAGCGAACGCCGTGCCAAAGCAGGGTCATAAGGTGAAATAATAAATCATTGATATATAATGTGAAAATACCATATCGGCCGGGCAGGAGCGCGGTGCGCGGGGCCGCTTCGGCAAGCGCTGCCGGGCGCACCGGCAAAGATTTCCATTGGTGGGGTGCCGGGGGCCGGCCGCGCGTTCTGGTTCAATTCTCAGGGGAAATGAGCTAAGGTCCTGGCATGAAAATTGACCGTACGGGCCCGGTCCGGCCGACCTCTCCCGCCAAGCGGGGCGAGAAGGCCGGAAAGGCCCAGGGCAGCAGCTTTTCGCAACATCTGAAAACCGGGTCCTGAAGCGGTCGCGGGCGCCGTCGCGCCAAGCCCCGTCAGTACGGTGGACGCCCTTCTGTCAATCCAGGAAGTTGCGGATTCGACGACCGGGCAATCGAAGTCACGAGCCCGAAAGTGGGGCAATGACGTCCTTGACCAGCTCGAGCAAATTCGCATCGGCCTCATCGGCGGCGTCATTCCGCGTCACGAGCTCGAACGGATCGCCGCCATGGTCGACGGACAGCGGGAGCGCACGGACGATCCCGCGCTGGAAATGATCCTCGACGAGATCGAGCTGAGGGCGAAAGTGGAGCTGGCCAAGCTGGACCGCACGCCGTAGAAGGAGCGTCGTCAGGCGCACGTCTGGTGAGCGGGCGGCGGGCAAATCCCTTGCTCAAAATATCTTCATTTCCTGAGGCTTGCTAGACCCCTGTCTGGCCATTATATTCCGCGCCGCTTGCATTTTGGTACCGTGCCGGGAGTGACATATGGCGAACCCATTGCTGCCGCCCGACTATAGGCCAAGCGAAGACGAAGAGTTCATGAATCCGCGCCAGCGGGAATATTTTCGCCAGAAACTGCATTCCTGGCGGGCCGAGCTGCTGCGTGAATCCAACGAGACGTTGAGAAATCTGCAAAGTGAGAGCCTGGCGGTGCCCGATATGGCCGATCGCGCCACGAAGGAGACGGATCGCGCGCTCGAGCTGCGCACCCGCGACCGCCAGCGCAAGCTGATCACCAAGATCGACGAGGCGCTGCAGCGGATCGACGAAGGGACCTACGGCTATTGCGAGGAAACCGACGAGCCCATCTCGCTGCGCCGCTTGGAGGCGAGGCCGATCGCTACGCTGAGCCTCGAGGCCCAGGAGCGGCACGAGCGCATGGAGCGCACCCGCCGCGACGACTAGATCAATCTGCAATCAGGTGGAATCCACCCGATTGCAGGTAAATTGATCGATTCTAAAAAGATAGAGCAACTTATCTGCGTCCAATAGGACGCAGGTTGCTCTAGTCTCTCACCCGGTTGAGAAACGATAGAGGCCGATGTCCCGTGGGGGGAGCATCGGCCTCGTCGTTTGCGCCGTCCTCGCGCGTTGGGGAGGAGGAGAGGATCAGGACGGTCGCAAATCTCGTAAATCTGTTCCTTTCATGCCGTCATCCGCGGTCCCGTTAGAACGGGAACAGGATGTCGATGAGCTGCTGGCCGTAGCGCGGCTGCTGTACGTCCGTCATGTGGCCCCGTCCGCCGTAGGACAGCCGCGCTTCGGCGATCTTTTCGTAGGAAACGGTGTTCGTGCTGTCGATGTCCTCCGGCCGGATGATGCCCATGATCTGGAGCTCGCGGACCTCGTAATTGACCCGCGTCTCCTGCTGGCCGAGGATCACCATGTTCCCGTTCGGCAGGAGCTGGGTCACGACGGCGGCCAGCTTGAGCTGGATCTTCTCGGTGCGGTTGATGCTCGCATCGCCCTTCGATTTGGCCTGGGATGAGAGCGAGAGCAGGTTCGCCGGATCGACCGCGTCGGGCAGAACCTTGTTCAGCATCGTCTCGTAGCCGAGAAGGGCCGGGGAATCGGCCCCCTCGCTGTTGTCCCGGGTTCGCTGGGTGGTATTGGCCAGTTGCCCCTTGTCGTTGATGTCGATCAGCACCGTGACGAGGTCGCCAACGCGGGTGGCGCGGAGATCCTTGAAGAAAGCCCGAGATCCGGCGCGCCAGAGCGAGTTGGGCTCGCGGTGCGGCGACAGGGGCGCCGGCATCGGCATGCTGACGGGCTTATAGCCGCGCTGCTGGACCGGATTCACGATTCCGTTCAACTTCGGCTCGGCGCCGACGTCGGCAAGCCGCTCCAGCGTATTGCAGCCCGTCAGCGCCGTCCCGGCCAGCAGGAGGCAGGCAATCGTTGCGTGGCGTTTTCGGTATCGTCAGCGACATTTCGCACACTGCGCCACGGGCTGGGTGAGCGCCAGCACGGCGACCGCGTTGGGTCCGGTAACGACCGCGTCGACCATCTTGCCGCTACTCGCGTTTTGCACCCGGATCGTATCGCCCTTCGTGCCGCTCTCGCGCGCCTTGCCATGGGCCGTGATCACCAGGTTCTTGGTGCGATAGACCATGGTGACGATGCTGTTGCGGGCCACCAATTGCGGCTCGCGAACGTCGGAAGCGTTGAGCGGCTTCCCGTTTTGGAGCGAGCGGCGCGCGCTCTTGCCGATCAGCTGGTCGGGCGCGGTTATGACATTCGTGCCGACAAAGTCGGCGCGCACGAGCTGCATTTGAACGTCATCCTTGTCGATCATCTCGCCGGAACGCAGACGCCGCGTCAGCATCGGGACGTCGATCATTTCGTGGATGCGGCCGGCGACGGGCACGACGACTGCGCCGGGCCGGTCGTCCGGCGCGACCAGCGTCGCCGAAAACCTGCCGTCATAGGTGTCGAAGCGTAGATGCTTGATCGTGACGGCCGAGGGCATGCTGGTCGGCAGATGGAGCTCCAGGTCCGGGTTGTCGGTGGCGACCTCGAACTGCTTGCCGGCGCCGACCTGGTCTTGCAGGGCTTTGTGCAGCGCAGCGAGGATCTGGTCCCGTCGGACGCGATTGCTGCTGCGTTCGACGCGGCTTTCGTCCAGTCCCGGTGCTGGATGCCAGTCGAGACCATAGGCGTTGGCGACCTGGCGTAGCCATGTTCCGTTCAGCACGACGCTCTGTCCCGGCTCCGGGGCATGGAACAGGGCAATGCCGCCCTTCTCGCCGACGCCGTCGAAGACGTCCCGCAGCCGGACCGTCGCGTCATGGACGACGGCATAGGGGCGCAGGGTGACGGCTTCGGCGCGGCCCGCTGCAGCCGCCAGGAGAATTCCGACCACCAGGGCGAACAGGGCGGCGAAGGGTCGTGAGGAGGCGCGCTTTCGGTTCATGGTGTTTCAGCTATCCCCATGGCTGCCTAGCGAAGGTTCGACAGTGTCGCCATCATCTGGTCCGAGGTCTCGATGACCTTGGAGTTCATCTCATAGGCTCGCTGGGCGGTGATGAGGTTGGTAACCTCTTCCACCACGTTGACATTCGACGTCTCGAGGAAGCCCTGCTGTATCTTCCCGATGCCGTCGCCGCCCGGCACGCCGGTCGTCGGCGCGCCTGATGCGGGGGTTTCCAGATAAAGATTTTCGCCGATCGCCAGCAGGCCGGCTTCGTTGGCAAACGTCGCCAGCTGGAGCTGGCCGACCGTCTGGGGCGCGACCTGGCCGTCGATCTTGACCTGCACCTGGCCGGTGGAATCGATCGTGATGTCCGTCGCATTGGCCGGGATGGTGATATTCGGCTGAACCTGGAACCCGTCGACGGTCACGATGTTGCCGGTATCGCTGAGCTGGAAGGCGCCCGCGCGCGTATACGCGGTGTCGCCGTTGGGCAGCGTGATCTGGAAATAGCCCCGGCCGTTGATCGCCGTATCCAGGCTGTTTTCGGTCTGCGTCAGGCTGCCCTGCGTCGTGATGCGGTAGACGGCGGCGGTCTGGACGCCGAGACCGAGCTGCACGCCGACGGGGACAAGCGATCCGTCGTCCGCGGATTGCGCGCCCGTTCGCCGCAGGTTCTGATAGAGAAGGTCCTGGAATTCGACTCGTCGCCGCGTGTACGCGGTGGTGTTCATGTTCGCGATGTTGTGCGAAATGACTTCCACGTTGAGCTGTTGAGCCAGCATTCCCGTGGCGCCGATGCTGAGTGACCGCATTGTGCTCTATCCGTCTTTCGTCATCTGTTGCGACGTTCGCTCTTCGCCGGGAATCCGTTACTTCGAGGCGCCGAGGATCTGGCTGATCGCCCGGCGCATACGGTCATCCTCGTTCTGCAGCACCTGCTGGTTCGCGGTGTAGGCGCGGCTGATCTCGATCATGTTGGTCATTTCCTGGATCGCATTGACGTTCGACTCTTCGAGCATCCCCTGCATGACGCGCGTCTGCTCCTTGGCGGGCGTCGGCGTGGCATCCGAGGCATAAAGGCCAAAGGCTTCCCGCTTCATGCTTCGTGGATTGTCGAAGGTCACGACCCCGAGCTTGCCGACGATGTCGGTGTCGGTGGACACTGTGCCGTCGGTATTGGCGGATACCGTGCCGTCGGGCGCGATGGTGATGACGTTCCTGTCGGTCGGAATCGTGATGGGCTGCCCACCGTCGCCCAGCACGGGCTCGCCGCGCTCGTCGACGATCCGCCGCTCCGCATCGAGCTGGAAACGGCCCGAGCGCGTATAGCGCTGGCCGTTGGGCGTATCGACCATGAAATACCCGTCGCCGCTGAGCGCGAGGTCGAGTGGATTTCCGGTTTTTGTCAGCGGCCCCTCGCTGAGGTCGCGCATCATCCCCCGATCCTGAACGAAGGACAGCGGCACGTTCCGCTGCGGCCGGACGAGATATTCGCTGAACATCATCCGCTCCGCCTTGTAGCCCGGCGTGTTGACATTCGCGATGTTGTTCGCGACCGCGTCCATGTCGCGCTGTAGCGCGGCCTGCCGTGAGATAGAGATAAGCCAGGGAGATTCCATAGTCGCCTTGATCCGTGTTCGTCGGCGGCAGCGGTGCAGATGCCATGCCATGGAGAAAGCGCCCGCTTTCTAAGGCATTGCGATGCGTGCCGGCGACGAGGGTCGGCGGCCTTCTGCCTATCCTTGCAGGCTTTGCCCGGCAGTTATTTCCCGCAGTGTCCGGACGGTGCGCCGGCGCCCGGCGGCGGGTGGAGAACAGCGCGCCGTTGAGTCTGTATTAGGCAATATTTATTTATGCGAGTCGCATGTAATTGATGAAATCGGGGCCCAGGCAGTTGTTTAGTGATTAGAGTTTTATTTGTTGATTAATCATTTTCATATTTGTTAAATTCGCCGCGGCTTGAAATTGCCATTATATGGATTGATTCTTCGATGCCGACATTGATCGCGGTTCTCTCTCATGGCTGACAAGGCGGACCCGGCGGCGGAAGACCTTGCCGACGACGCGGAGGGCGAGGGCGCAGACGGCGAAGGCGGCCAAGGGTCGGGGAAAAAATTCGGAAAGAAGAAGCTCATCCTCTTTGCGGCGATCGGGCTGGTCGTCCTTGCGGGCGCCGGGGCCGGCGTCTATTTCTCGGGCCTGCTCGGCGGCGGCAAGGACAAGGCGCATGCCGGCAAGGACAGCGCCAGCGCCGAGGCGCCCAAGCCGATCGCGGCGCATTTCCTCGATCTGGACGAGATGGTCGTCACGCTCGGCGGCGTCGGCCGGAAATCGAGCTTTCTGAAGATGCGGGTGAGCCTGGAGCTGGCCAGTCCGGACGACGAGGCGCGCATCAAGGCCATCATGCCGCGGATCATCGACAATTTTCAGGTTTTCCTGCGCGAGCTGCGGATCGAAGAGCTGCAAGGGTCCCAGGGGCTATACCGCGTGAAGGAGGAGCTGCTGGCGCGGGTGAACGCGGCGGCGGCCCCGACGAAGGTGCGCGACGTCCTGTTTCGCGAAATGCTGGTCCAGTGATGCATCGCGCATGCGGACGGAACAGGACGGTGGCAGGCGATTCGAAGGCAGGGTGTGATGGCTGACGAAATCGAGGAAGCGAAAGAGCCGGCGGCGGAAGACCAGGCCGGCGAGGCGCCGGAAGGCGAAGAGGACGGCGACGATCTCGCCGCCGAATGGGCCGCGATGGCCGATGGCGACGGCGGCGGCGGCGGTGGCGATGCCGAAGGGGCCGGCTCCGCCCGCGTTCTCAACCAGGACGAAATCGACAGCCTTCTGGGGTTCCGCGAGGGCGGCGACGATACGACCGAGAAATCGGGCATCGAGGCCATCATCGACAGCGGCATGGTGTCCTACGAGCGCCTGCCGATGCTCGAGGTCGTCTTCGACCGCCTGGTGCGCATGCTGTCGACCTCGCTGCGCAATTTCACCTCCGACAACGTCGAAGTAAGCCTCGACAACATCTCGTCGATCCGCTTCGGCGACTATCTCAATTCGATCCCTCTGCCGGCCATGCTGGCGGTCTTCAAGGCGGAGGAATGGGATAACTTCGGCCTGATCACGGTCGACAGCTCGCTGATCTACTCGATCGTGGACGTGCTGCTGGGCGGCCGCCGGGGCACGGCGGCGATGCGGATCGAAGGCCGTCCCTACACGACAATCGAACGCAATCTCGTCGAGCGGATGATCGCGGTCGTGCTGGCCGATCTTTCGGCCGCCTTCGACCCGCTGAGCTCCGTCAATTTCCGCTTCGACCGGTTGGAGACGAACCCGCGCTTCGCGACGATCGCGCGGCCGGCAAACGCGGCGATCGTGGTGCGCCTCCGGGTCGACATGGAGGATCGCGGCGGGCGTCTCGAGCTGCTGCTGCCTTACGCAACCCTCGAGCCGGTCCGCGAGCTGCTGCTCCAGATGTTCATGGGCGAGAAATTCGGCCGTGACTCGATCTGGGAGAACCATCTCGCGACGGAGCTTTGGTACACCGACGTCGAGCTCGAAGCGGTTCTGGACACGACCACCGTGACGCTGGCGGAGGTCCTGGAATGGAAGGTCGGCTCGCGCCTGGATCTGTTCGCGACGCCGAATTCCCTTGTCGAGCTCCAATGCGGCGACGTCCTGTTGTTCCGCGGACAGATGGGGCGCAAGAGCGAAAAGATCGCGGTCCGTATCGAGCAGAAGCTGGAGACCTGAGAGATGTCATTCCCGCACGTTTCCTTTGTCCTTGAAGTGATCGGCGCGTGTCTTCTGCTGGTCATGATCATCTACGCGATTCAGCTCAATCGGCGGCTTTCCGGGCTGCAGTCGGACAAGGCCTATCTGCAGAAGCTGATCATGGGTTTCAACGAGGCGACGGAAAGCGGTCGGAAGCAAGCATCGGCCGGCTGCGGATGGCGGCCCTGGAAGCGAATGACGCGCTGCAGACCAACACCAAGATCGCCAAGGACTTGCGCAATGATCTGTCCTTTCTGATCGACCGCGCCGAAAGCATGGCGGACCGGTTGGAAAGCTCGATCGCGAGCGGCCGTACGGAGAGCGCCTTCCCCGAGCAGACCGGAGAGTGTCTTCCCGGACAGAGCCGAGAGCGCCGTGCCGAACAGGACCGCCGAGATTTCCGCCTTCCGGCCGGTAAGAGGCGGCAAGGACACCAGCACTGCGTCGCACACCAAGGCGGCGCTTTCGAGGGCACTTGCGGGAATCCGCTAGCTCCATGCTGCAACGACTTCGCATCCTGCCGCTGCTGATCCTCGTGTCGGTGGCGATGTTCACCTTGAAGCTCGGCACGATCTGGCAGGACATCATCGACCTCAATGCCTCGATGAAGTCGCGCCCGGCGCTGGCCGCAGAAGCGGGAGCGAAGCCGGATGCGAAAGCGCCGGAAATGCCGAAGAATGCCGGCCCGGCGGCAGCCGCCAAGGCGCCGGCGGGGAAGTCGGATCCTTCGGCGGAGCTGCCGACCGCGGCACCGCCGGCCGGCGACGGCTCGTTCGATCCCCGGGATCTCAGCCAGTCCGAGGTGCGGTTGCTTCAGGCCCTGTCGGAACGCCGCAAGCAGCTGGATGCCCGGGAAAACAGCCTCAACCAGCGCGAGGCGCTGCTCAAGGCCGCGGAACAGCAGCTGGTCGACAAGCAGGCGGATTTCGTCGCGATGCGGGACGAGGTCAAGGGGCTGCTCGGCCAGCTCGACGAACAGGAGAAGAAACGCATCAATAGCCTGGTAAAGCTTTATGAAACCATGAAGCCCAAGGACGCGGCCAAGATCCTTAACGACCTCGAATTGAGCGTCCTGCTCGGCGTCGTCGAGCGGATGAACGTCCGGCGGCTGGCGCCGGTTCTGGCCGACATGGACCCGGAGAAGGCACGCGCCATTACCCGGGCCCTGGCCACCCGCGAAAAGGCGCAGAAATCCTTGTCCGAGCGCATGAAAGACAGCGTCGCCGAACGCAAGTAGCCATATTTCCTCGCAAATTTACCAAGATTTAACGGAAACAGGGTTGTATTCCGCGCGTAGTAGGGGGGCGGCGCGACTTCCTCAGCCGCGACTGACCGCGAGGAGATTTGGTTCATGGCCGTTGATTTGAATATGCCGGTTCTGATCGTGGACGATTACAAGACCATGCTCAGAATTATCCGCAATCTGCTGAAGCAGATCGGCTTCAACAATGTCGACGAAGCGACAGATGGGAAAGCCGCGCTTGAGAAGATGCAGCAGCGCAAGTACGGGCTGGTGATTTCCGACTGGAACATGGAGCCGATGACCGGCTTGGAGCTTCTGAAGGAAGTCCGCGCGGACGATAAGCTGCGTCCAACGCCGTTCATCATGATCACGGCGGAGAGCAAGACCGAAAACGTGATCGCCGCGAAGCAAGCCGGCGTGAACAATTACATCGTCAAACCCTTCAATGCTGCGACGCTGAAGACGAAGCTCACGAGTGTCCTCGGCGACTTCTGATTGGAACTGACATGTCGCGCTCGGTAAATCCCGAGCTCATGGGCTGTCTTGAGAATCTCAAGGCGGAAGGGGATCGAAAGCTTTCCGCCCGAGAGCTCGCAGAAATCATCGGCGATGTGGCCCGCACGCTGACTGGCGACCTTGCTCCGACAACGCATTCCATCGAGCCCGCCGCGACAAGCGGCGAGCCGGATGCGGTGCGTACGGCGGTCGCCGGCGCGCTCGAGGCTTTGCGTCGGATCGGCGATCCGGAGAAGGAGGACGGTCGGCTCGCCGAGCTGTGCTCCGAGATGGACGAGATCCGGGCGGCGACCCAGGATGCCGCGGCGAAATTCCTGTCGGTCGCCGAGCGTATCGAAGATATCGCCGGTCATCAGGACATGGACTCCGGCGACCAAAGCGATTTGTTCCGCCTGGCCACGGAGATTTACGAGGCGTCCGGCTTCCAGGATATCACCGGCCAGCGCCTCACCCACATGGCGCAGACCCTGAAGCAGGTCGAGCTTCACCTCGCAAGCGCGGAAGCGGCGCTGGGCGATGACTCCGCGATGCACGCCGCCGAGATGCTGTCGGACACGGTCGAGAAGACCGAGGCGCGCAAAGTGGAATATATCTTGCACGGTCCGCAGGAGGCCGGGACAGCGAATACTCAAGAGGAGATCGACAAGATCCTGGCAAGTTTTGATTAGCAATTATCCCGAATGAAGCAAATCAAAATCGAGCCTCGTCGTGACCCAGGAATAACTATATTTCTTAGTCTCTTCCTGTTATTGCTTGCCTTCTTTATTTTGCTGAATTCGTTGGCCACTATCGAGGAATTGAAGACGCGCAAGGTCCTTACGTCCGTCGCGGCAACCTTTCGCTCCGTGGTGGATAGTGAGACGCGCGAGCAGATCCTGATCTCGGACTTGGGGCCGACGCCGGAAGCACAGGATGTTTTGGAGGCGTTACAGCAGCTTTGGGTTACTGCGGTTCCGGTCATCAAGGTGGAAAAGCTCACGCCGGGCCAGGTCATGCAAGTGACGCTCCCGGTCAATGACCTTTTTATGGGTGGCCGGCCGGTTCTGCGTAGCGACCGGGAGGGCTTGTTCAATCGCACGGCTCTGCTGTTGGCGCTCAAGTCGAAGGGCGCGGTGACGGACGCTCAGGTCGTATTCGGTATTAAGCGGGGCGAGCACACGCTGGCGGACGCGGATGGGCGCCTTGCGGCCGAACGTGCGGTCAAGATCGCCACCGCGCTGGTCACCCACGGAACGCCGCCCGACCGGTTGAGTGTCGGCGTGAGCGAGGGCGACCCGAAGACGGTGCGCATCGACTTCGAGATTCGCGATGCGGGGCGGGCGCAGGTCACTTTCAAGAAAGAGAGTGCCAAGTGAGCATGCGGCGTCTTCAGGATCTCAAGAAGCAACAGAGCCCGGACGCCTGGCTCGTGACCTTCGCCGATATTTCCGCGCTCATGCTGGCATTCTTCGTCATGCTCTTCTCCATGTCGTCGCTCAGGCTCGACAAATGGCAGGCGGTGGTATCGCGCATGACCAAGGGAGAGCCGGCGCAGGTGCAGCTGCGGCCAAAGCCGATTTCCGAATACAGCGTGCCGACCGTCGATATTCCGCCCGCGCTGCCGCTCGGCTATCTGTCGCAGGTGCTGGATGAAAAGCTCAAGCCGCAGGTGGACGCCGGCCAGGTGATCATCCAGCGGCTCGACAAGATGCTGGTCGTCTCGCTGCCCTCGGACGTGCTTTTCCTGCCGGACAAGGCGACGCTGACGCCGCGCGCGAGCCAGGCCTTGTTCGGCGTCAGCAGCGCGCTCGCCCAGATCGGCAATCAGGTCGACGTCGAGGGGCATACCGCGCCCGCCGCCTCCCCGAAGACCGGGATCGAGTGGAAATGGCGGTTGTCCCTCGAGCGCGCGGCGGCTGTCGCCGACGAGCTGAAGCGGATCGGCTACCAAGGCAATCCGGCCATTCTGGGCCTGGCGGATTCGCGCTTCGGGTTTCTCGACAAGGCAATCCCGGAAGCCAAGCGGCTCGTGCTCGCGCGGCGCGTCGATCTCGTGATCCATCCGACGGAAGGTGAGCCGTGAGCGCGCGCGCCGTCGCGATATGGCGCGGTCTGCTGGCGCTGGCGTTGCTGTTGGGATTCGGCCATGCGAGCGTCGCCGCCGACGCGGTCGGTATTCGCGCGTCCGAGCATCCCGGATACGCGCGTATTGTTTTCGACTGGCCCGAGCCCGTGGCGTTCACCGTCGCAACCCGCGGCCGCAGTCTTTGGATTCGGTTCGATCACGCGCTCCGCGCCGATCCCAAGGATCTCGTCCGGCCGCTGCGCCGCTATGTCGCCGGTGCGCGTCTGTCCAACGACCGCAAGGGCGTGGACATCGTCCTGAGCAACCCGTACCGGCTCGAATCCTTCGCGCTCGGCAATTCGGTCGTGTTCGACCTCCGGCCGGTCGGAAGCTCGGCCGAGGCAGGGCAGGACATCCAAGATGCCAACTTTACCGACGTCGCGCGGTCGGCCGACAGCGCGCCACCCGAATTGCCGGTGCGGGTCGGCAATCACGACAAATATCTTCGGCTGGTTTTCGATTGGCGGAAGCCGGTCGATTACACCGTCGAGGAAACCAAGACGGCCGTGCAGCTGCGCTTCGCTCGCGCGGCGCGCGTTGATTTGGCCGCCTTGCGCAAGCGCTTGCCCGCCGGTTTCTCCGGCGCGGCTGTGAAGTCGGAATCCGGCTCGCTGACGCTGACCTTTCCCAAACCGCCGGATCGGCGGGTCCGCCATTTCAAGGCCGGCGCCAAAGTCGTGCTCGACTTCATGCGCGGCGGCGACAGCGCCGCGCGCAGCAAGGGTGCGGTCGCGAAGGCGGAGAAACCGGCGAAACCAACCGAAAAGCCGCCCCTAAAGCAGCCCGAGAGACAACCGGAAAAGAGCGCTAAGAAGGCATCGGAGCCGCCGCCGCCCACGGCGGCGCCGGTGCCGAAAGTTCAGGAAGAGGCGCTCTCGAAGACACCCTCGGCCGGCGAAAAGCCGGCCGAGAGCGACTCTGCGACCGCCGATGCCGGCAAGGCGATGGAGCCTTCGGCCGGCGGCGCATCGAACGGCAAACAGGATGTGCCCGCTGCGGCCGCGCCCGATGCTGCTGCGAAAGCGACGCCGCCCGCGGGCGCAAAGAAGGCCGTCAGCCTCGTCTTCGAGTGGCCCGAGCCGGTGGGGGCGGCCGTCTTCCGGCGTGAACCCTATGTTTGGGTGGTGTTCGACAAGCGCGCGGAGCTCAACCTCGCCGCGCTGAGGACGGCGGGCGCCGACGTGGTCACGATGATCGAGCAGCTGCCCGTCGGCAGCGGCACGGTCGTGCGCATGATCCCGAAGGATGGGCTGAGCCCGCATGTCGCCCGCGAGGGATCGAACTGGGTCGTTCGCTTCGAGCATGGTCCGATTTCGCCGCAGGTGCCGATCGCCTTGCGCGTGCGGGCGGAAGCGGACCAGGGCACCCAGCTCGAGCTGCCGGTCTCCGAGTTCGGGCAAATCATCCACATTCCGGACCCCGACGTCGGCGATATGATAATCGCCGCGACGGTGCGGGCGGTCGGTCATGGCATTGCGGGGCGTCGGCGCTATCCGGAGTTCGAGCTGCTGCCATCCGCGCAGGGCGTCGGCATGGAGCCGCTCAGCGACGACGTCGATATCCGCAACGCGGGCGACCGCGGCCTCGTCGTCTCCGCGCCGGGCGGGCTTCAGATATCGAACGTGAACCAGGGCGCCGCGAAAACCGGAAGCTATCTCGGTCCGCGTATCTTCAATCTGGCCAGCTGGTGGGGTCCCAAGGATGAGTCCTTCATCCCGGCGCGCCAGGCGATGTTCGCGGCGGTGATCGCAGCCAAGCCCGAGCGCCGCGACGATGCACGGCTCGATATCGCGCGCTTCTATTTCGCCCGCGGCTTCGGCGCGGAGGCTCTCGGCGTGCTTCGCACGATCGAATACGCCAACCAGGACATGGCGTCCCAGCCGGAATTCCATGCGCTGAAAGGGGCGGTGCAGGTGCTCATGGACCGCCCGTACGAGGCCAGAAAGGCGCTGCTGGATCCGAGTCTCGACCAGTATCAGGAAATCGAGCTTTGGCGCGGCTCCATGTTCCTGGAGAGCGAGGAGCCGAAAAAGGCGGCTGCGCATTTCCGGGCCGGCGAGCCCGCCTTGTCGAGCTATCCCGACCCGATCCGGTCGCGCCTTGCGATCCAGCTCGTGGAGGCGAGCCTCGCCGATCTCGACGTCGAGACGGCCGCGCGCTGGCTCGACCAGCTGGCCCACGAGAAGGACAAGCTGCCGCGCGATCTGGCGGCGCGGATGCTTTACGATCAAGGCGTGCTGGCCAGGGACAACCGCAAGCTCGACGACGCGGTCAAGATCTGGACGAAGGCGACGGAAGGCGACGACCGCTGGGCCGCGGCGCATGCGGAATACGCCCTGATCGACCTTGGGCTGCAGCAGGAGACAATGACGCCGGACGAAGCGATCAAGCGGCTGGACCGCCTGCGCTTTCAATGGCGGGGCGACGATCTTGAGCTGGATGTGCTGCAGCGGCTCGGCAAGCTGTACCTGGCGAAGAACGAATACCGCAAGGGTCTCACGACGCTGCGGACCGCCGTCACCTATTTCCCGGAGAAGAAGCGGGCGAAGAGCATCGCCAAGACGATGAGCGACGCTTTCCGGAAACTGCATTTGGCCGGCGAGGCCGATCGGTTGCCGCCGCTGAAGGCGCTTGCGCTCTATGACGATTTCCGCGAGCTGACGCCGGCTGGCCCCGAAGGCGATCTCATGATCCAGCGCCTGGCCGACCGGCTGGTCGCCGTCGACCTGCTCGACCGCGCCGCGAGCTTGCTTTCCCACCAGGTGCGCTACCGGCTTAAAGGCGAAGGGCGCGCCCGGGTCGGCGCCAAGCTCGCGTTGATCTTGTTGCTCGATCGCAATCCGAAAGGCGCGCTTGCGGCATTGCGCAACAGCTTCCAACCCAATCTTCCCTACGACGTTGAGGATGACCGGCGGCGCATCAGAGCCAAAGCGACGATGGAGCTCGGCCGTTACGAAGATGCGATCGCGCTTCTGGCGGGCGATGTCAGTCGGGAGGCCGACCTTCTGCGCGCCAGCATTTATTGGGGCACGAAAGATTATGGCGAGGCCGCGAAGGTTCTGCAGCGGTTGGCCGGCGATCCGTTGGAGGACGGCGCCTATCCGGACGACCAGGCGCGCTACATTCTGAACTGGGCCGTCGCCTTACGCCTCAAGCGCGACGATGCCGGGATCAAGATGCTGCGCGAGCTGTACGGCCCGGGCATGGGCAAGAGCAAGCTGGCCGACGCCTTCTCCTATATTACGAGCGACGAGCCCGACAGCGTGAGGAACATCGAAGAGATGTCCAAGCGCATCGCGGAAACCGACAAGTTCGACGGCTTTCTCAAGGAATATCGCGAACGCCTGATGGTACCGCTGGCAGCGGCGTCCAAGACCGGCAAGGACAAGGCGCCGGCAGAGGCGGGTCAGCAGCAACAGCCGCCGGCCGCGGTTTCCACGCCGGCGCCGCCGCAGCCTGGCCCGGCCGCCATTCCGCCGCCACCGCCGCCGCCCCAAGGCTAGCACCGCATTCATCCGGCTGGAGACGGGCGGGACGCCGGCCGTCAGCTCGGGCCGAAGCTTTGCACCAGGCTGCCGGCGACAAGGTACCAGCCGTCCACCAGCACGAAAAAAATCAATTTGAACGGCAGGGAGATCATCACCGGCGGCAGCATCATCATGCCCATCGACATCAGCACCGACGCCACCACCATGTCGATGATGAGAAACGGCACGAACAGGAGAAAGCCGATCTCGAAGGCGCGGCGCAGCTCGGAGATCATGAAAGCGGGAATGAGCGCCTGCAGCGGCGTCTTGTCGGGTGAATCGATGTTGTCGGCCTTCGCCATGTTGAGAAAGAGGTCGAGATCCTTCGGCCGGACGTGCTCGAGCATGAAGGTGCGAAAAGGAGCGACGCTTCGGTCGACCGCCTGCTGCTCGGTGATCTGCTGTGCGATCAGTGGCGCGATGCCGTTTTGGTAGGCCGCCTCGAGCGTCGGCTGCATGATGAACAGCGTCATGAACAGCGCCAGGCTGATGACGACCGCGTTGGGCGGCGTGCCCTGCGTGCCGATCGCGGTGCGCAGCAGCGACAGCACGATGACGATGCGGACGAAGGACGTCACCATGACGAGGATGGACGGCGCCAGCGTCAGGATGGTGAGGAGGGCGACCAGCTGAACGATACGGCCGGTCGCTTCGCCGCCCGTGCCGAAATCCAGGGTCACGTTCTGCGCGCCGGCGGCGCCGGAGACCAGGACGGCAAAGGCAAATGCCACGATCGGCGCGATCGCGCGAAGGACGGCGACGGGGCGTAAGCGTCCCGTCACTGCCGCGTCTCTCCGGGCGACCGGAGCATGCTTTGGAAGCTGCCGCCCTGCGCACCTGGACGCTGTTGCGCAGGCTTGATGTTGCTTTCGATCAGCAGGTCGGCCGCATTTCCGAGCAGGACGAGATGCTCCGTATCGTCGCGGCGGATCAGGACGAGGCGCCGCCGGGCGTCGAGAGCGGCGACCTCGACCACGGCCAGCCGCTTTTCAGCCTGCCGGCCCTTGCTGCGAAAGGCGGGCGAGATCCGCACCGTGCCGAAACCAAAACGGCGCAGCAGGAATGCCAGCATCCCTATAAGGCCAAGAACAAAAAGCAACGCCAGAAGGAATCTGACGTATTCAACTTCCACGGCTTAACGATCTCCCCAGTACGTACGGCAAGGGCCTCCGCGCGAGGAGACAATTGCCGCCGCGAACCAATTTGCGCTATGCGCCCGATCGCCCTGCTGTCGTCATCTGGCCGTCCGAACCGCCCGTCGCTTCGAGATCGGCGATTTTCTCCTGCACCTCGGCCGCGAAACGCTTGAAGTCCGTCAGCAGCTCGATGAGCGTCGGCCGCAACTCGATCGCATCGTCGGGCGGAAGGTCGGTGATCGATCCCATGAGCTCACGCAATCTTCCGGGGATATCGCCGATGTCCACGAGCTCGTTGCGCGCCAGCGCGGCGCGCGCCGTCACGATCATCTCGGCAACGATCGTCAGTTCGCCGTTAATGGTGTCTTTCGTCATCATGAGCTGGGTACCTCCGGGGGCTGGGCGCCGTTCGCCGCATAGACGTAGCGCAGGATCTCGGCAACGGCGATAAAGGCCTCTACCGGGATTTCTTCGTCGAGATCGATGGCGGCAAGAACCTCGGCAAGGTCCGCGTCCTCGCGCACCTTGATGCCATGCGCAAAGGCAACCTCGAGGATCTTCTCGGCAATCCATCCGCGCCCCGATGCAACGACTTTGGGAGCGGAGCTCTCGTCGACCGGTTGATAGCGGATGGCGACCGCCGTGCGGCCGGAATCTTCCTTCGCTGTCGTGCCCGGCGGCGCGGCGCCGCCTTTACGGGAATTCGACATGGTGCCTTTCGCTATTGCTCTTGTCCGTCGCCGTGCATGGACCGTTTTCCCCGAGAATGCGGATCGGCTCCGTGCAGGAGCCGGATGCATGATCTCGACGTCATAAGCGCAACCGACGTCGTCAAGACAATTAAAGTGCTGCGGACGTACGACAACAACATTCGCCACCCGGCAACACTGTGAATCCTCACCTCTGTTGAAAATTATGCGCAGCTTTTATTCATATTTCCAGCGAAAATGAAGGGTCAAAAATAAATAGACAATATTCCATCTCGCGAATCGACAGTGAAGATTTCCCCTATATTTCGGATATTGGTTTACATATTAAGATTTTAACGTTAATTTGCGCTCAAATTGAGAATATGCCCTGCGTGATCCGGTCGCCGTTCTTCCTTGCAGGATGATCGTCGGCCAATCTCAAAACGGGCTGTGGCACGCGAGATGCACGCGAATCGGCTAGAGGGCCGGCAAGAAGTGCCGGTTCGATTCGCAGCGGATGGGGAAGGCAGATATGGACCTGAGCAAGCTTCCGCTCTTTCGCATGATGTCGGAGAAGATGAAGTGGTTGTCTTCGCGCCAGGGCGTCCTGTCGCAGAATATCGCCAACGCCGACACGCCGAAATACCGCCCGATGGATCTCAAGCAGATCGATTTCCGTAAGCCGGACGAGGGCTCGCCGTTCCATGTCGCGCTCGCGCGGACGAACGAGGCGCATATTTCCGGCACCGGCGGGTCGCAGGATTTCCAGTCGGGCAAGGAGAAGGATCCGTATGAGACTCTGCCGACCGGCAATGCCGTGGTGCTGGAGGAGCAATTGATGAAGGTCGCGCAAAATCAGCACGACTACGAGCTGATGACGGAACTCTATCACAAGCACATGCAGATGTTCCAAACCGCGCTCGACAAAAATTCTTAACGTAACGGGACTGCATCATGGACATCGAAAAAAGCCTGATCCTTTCCGCGGCGGGCATGAAGTCGCAAGGCGAGCGCCTGCGCGTGATCTCCGAGAACCTGGCAAACAGCGATTCCACGGCGTCCACACCGGGCGGCGATCCGTATCGCCGCAAGGTCGTCACCTTCCATGACGTGCTCGACCGGAAGCTCGACATGAAGCTGGTCAAGGTCGACCACGTGCGCGAGGACAAGTCGGACTTTCCGCTGAAATACGACCCGTCGCAGCCGGGTGCGAACAAGGACGGCTACGTGAAGATGCCGAACGTGAACACGCTGGTCGAGCTGATGGACATGCGGGAAGCGCAGCGCAGTTACGAGGCGAACCTCGATATGATCGAGGTGAGCAAGTCGATGTTGAGCCGCACGCTCGAGCTGTTGCGTTAGCGTCGGCGGTATCGGGGCATACCAGAAAGGTAGACGACGATGATCAATCCGGCGGATGCGATAAAGGCATTCAACCAAGCCGCCAGCCTGGGAAGCGACGGCATGGAGGCGCGTGAGAAGCCGCAGTCGACGTTTCTCGATATGCTCGGGAAGATGGCGGAAAACACGCTCGAACTCGGGCAAGAAGGCGGAGGCGCTGAGCGAAAAGGCCGTCGTCGGGAAGGCCGATCTGATGGACGTGGTGCAGGCGGTCTCCAACGCGGAGCTGACGCTGCAGACCGTGGTGGCCGTCCGCGACCGCGTGGTGAACGCCTATCAGGAAATCATGCGGATGCCGATCTGACGGGACGCGGCTCGCTGTTGCATTGACCGGTTTTCGCGCGAGGAGGTGGGGGACTTGAACGAAGCGCAGGTGATGGATTTCGCACGCGAGGCGGTCTTCACGATGATGAAGGTGGCGACACCGATCATGGTCGTCGGCATGATCGTCGGCCTCGCGATCTCATTGTTCCAGGCGCTGACTTCGCTCCAGGAGATGACGCTCACCTTCGTTCCGAAGATCCTGATCGTCTTCACCTCGTTGCTGATATTGCTGCCCTACATGTTTGAGGTGATGCAGCACTTCATGGAGTCAGTGGCCGACCGCATCGTCGGAATCGGCTGACACGGAGATGCTGCAGACCCTGCAGAATCTTCTGCCGGCAGAGATTTTTTCATACCTGCTGGTATTTTCCCGCATTGGAACGACCATTTCCTTGATGCCCGGCTTTGGCGAAAGCTACGTATCGCCGCGCATCCGCTTGCTGCTCGGGCTGGCGATCACGGTGCTCCTCACGCCGATCGTGCAGAACAAGCTGCCGGCGCTGCCGGGCTCGCCGATCACCTTGGCGCTGCTCGTCGCCGGGGAAGCGGTGATCGGGCTTTTCATGGGAAGCGTCGCCCGCCTGCTGCTATCCGCGCTTGCGACCGGTGGCGCCATTCTCGCCTTCCTCAGCGGGCTTGCCAACGCGCAGCTGTTCAATCCTCTGATGTCGGACCAGGGCGCGTTGCCCGGCGTCTTCCTGTCGGTGATGGGGTTGCTGCTGATCTTCGTCACCGATACCCATCACCTGATGCTGATGGCGCTGCTGGACGGTTATACGGTCTTTCCGCCGGGCGGGCCGCTGCCCTTGGATGATTTCGCCAATATCCTGGCGCAGCTCTCTGGCGGGCAGCTTCCGGCTCGGGATGGAAATCGCGTCGCCCTTCCTGATGTACGGGCTCGTTTTCTACGCCGGCATGGGGTTGCTTGCCCGGATGATGGCGCAGCTGCCGATTTTCTTCGTGGCGCTGCCGATCCAGATCATGCTCGGCCTGTTTACCATGCTGCTCACCTTCCCGGCCGCGCTTTTGTGGTTTCTTAACTACTATCAATCGACATTTACCCGGATCTTGCTCCCCAGCTGACAATTGAGGTCGCGCGCACGCCGCGTGGAATGGGCCCATGTCTGAAGAAACAGACGACACACAAAAAACAGAAGATCCGACACAAAAAAAGGTCGACGAGGCGCGTAGTCATGGCCAGGTCGCCATCAGCCGGGAAATCAATACCTGGCTCATGCTGGCCGTCGGCACGCTGATCATCGCCATGATGCTGCCGATAATGATGACCCGGCTGCGCGTGGCGCTGCTGCCGTTTATCGAATCACCGCAACTCTATGCCCTCAACATCGGCGCGACGGTTCACCTGATGAAGGCCACGCTGTTCAGCGTGTTCCTGGTCGTCTTCCTGCCGCTGCTGTTCTTTTTCGTGATCGCGATGGCCGGGCCCATCATCCAGAACGGATTGGTCTTTTCCCCGAAGGCTCTCGAGGTGAAGTGGGACAAGTTCAATCCGGTGAATGGCGCTAAGCGCCTGTTCTCCGTGCGGCAGCTGATCGAGCTTCCAAAAGGCATCGTGAAGCTGGCGATCGTCGGCGGTGTCGGGGTTGCGGCGCTGATGCCGGCCTTCTTCTCGCTCGATGTCGTACCGTCCTTCGCATTGCCCGATTTTCTCGACGCGCTCTATACGCTGATCCTCAAGATGCTGATCGTGACGCTGGCGGCGTTCTTCGTGATCGCGGTCCTCGACCTCATATTCCAGCGTTTCCAGCACCTCAAGCAGCTGCGCATGAGCCGCCAGGAGCTGCGGGACGAGTTCAAGCAATCGGAAGGCGACCCGACGGCGAGGCAAAGGCTGCGCCAGGTTCGCCAGGATCGGGCACGGGCGCGCATGATGCAGGCCGTGCCCGACGCCGACGTCGTGGTGACCAACCCGACCCATTTCGCCGTCGCCCTCAAATACGAGCCGGAGGCGATGGGTGCGCCGAGGCTGGTCGCCAAGGGCGTGGACCTGATCGCCCAGAAGATACGCGAAGTCGCCGAGGAGCACGGTATCGCCATCATCGAGAACCCGCCGCTTGCCCGTGCGCTCTACGCCGCCGTCGACCTTGATGAAGAGGTGCCGCCGGAGCACTATCAGGCCGTGGCCGAGGTTATCAGCTACGTATGGAATATCGAAGGCCGCAGAATGCCCAAGGAGGCCGGTATTGCCCGATGACCAGCGCAAGACCGTGACCCCGGGAGCCGGCCGCGGCAGGGGCGGGGGACCGGGCGTGCCGGCCGCGCCAGCGCCGGCCGAGCGCTACGATATGCCGCCGATATCCATCAGCAGCGGCGGCCGCTTCTTCCTGTTCGTGCTCTTCGTCGGGATCGCCTTCGGCATCCTGTACTATCTCGAGCGGACGATCGGCTTTCCGGCCGAGGCCCGCGTCCCGATCTACGCGACCGTCGGCATGGTGGGAACGATCGGGCTGATCCTGATCTGGGGCGCGCTGCGCGGGCAGCGCCGCATGGCGCAGTCGATCGTCGAGCGCATCGGCATGGTCACCGGGGCCGGCATCGCCATCGAGGAAGCGGAAGGGCGCCTGACCTATGTCAACGGTCCGTTCCTCGAGTTCCTGGGCCTGTGCGGCGCGGAAACGCGGGAGGAGGAAGGCCTCTGGACCATGTATGTCTTCCGCACCCAGAACGAGGCGGCGCGCACGTTCAAGAAGCTGCGTGCGGATGCCCTCAAGGCCGTCGCCAGCCGCGAGATCATTCATTTGCCGCGGAGCGGCCGCGACCCGCTGCGGCTCGTGCTGGGGGCGGCGCCCGGCAACGCCGGGGAAGTGATCTGGACCAGCCAGGGGCTGTCCAGCTATCGCCGCGAGGAAGCGCTGTCCGCCGAGCTCGCCGGCCTGCGTAACCAGCTGGAAACCGTGCCGGTCGGCATGGCCGTGCTCGACTCCCATGGCTGCGTGGTCGAATGCAACCCGGCCTGCCGCGACCTGCTCGTCTGCGACGATCCGATCAACCAGCCGATCGTCGAGTTCGTCCGCCCGGCCGACCGCGCCGTCCTGGCGCAGCGCCTGTCGGGCATGCTCGACGACACGCAGATGGCGGTGCCGATCGATGTCGAGATCGAGGGGACGGGCCATCGCGTCGTCTCGATGTATTTCTCGCGCCGTCCCGCCGAGACCGAGACCGAGGCGCATGGCCCCGGCGGCCTTGCGCTCCACATGATCGACACGACGGAGAAAAAGAAGCTCGAGATCCAGTTCTCCCAGTCGCAGAAGATGCAGGCGGTCGGCCAGCTCGCCGGCGGCATCGCGCACGACTTCAACAACCTGCTGACCGCAATGATCGGCTTCTGCGACCTGCTGCTGCAGCGCTACCAGCCGGGCGAGCAGAGCTTCTCCGACATCATGCAGATCAAGCAGAACGCCAACCGCGGCGCGCGCCTGGTGCGCCAGCTGCTGGCCTTCTCGCGCCAGCAAACGCTGCAGCCGCGCGTGCTCGACGTCACCGACGTGCTGACCGAGCTGTCGAGCCTGCTGCACCGGCTGCTCGGCGAATCGGTCGACCTGAAATTCGTGCACGGCCGCGACCTCGGCAAGGTCAAGGTCGACCAGGGCCAGCTCGAGCAGGTCATCATCAACCTCGCGGTCAACGCGCGGGACGCGATGCCGCGCGGCGGCAAGCTGATCATCGGCACGCGCAACTGCAGCCTGTTGTCCGAGATCGACCGGGCGCATGCCGAGATCATGCCCGCCGGCGACTACGTCATGATCACCGTGACCGACACGGGCATCGGCATGCCGCAGCACGTGCTCGACCGCATCTTCGATCCGTTCTTCACGACCAAGGAGGTCGGCTCGGGCACCGGGCTGGGGCTGGCCACCGTCTACGGCATCATCAAGCAGACCGGCGGCTTCATCTTCGCCGACAGCGAGGGCGAGAGTAAGGGCGCCATCTTCACCATCTATCTGCAGCGCTACGAAGGGAAGGAAGAGCGGACGAGCGCCCGCGCCCCGGTCGAGCGCCCGCCCGCGGCCAAGGACCTGACCGGCGGCGGCACGATCATGCTGGTCGAGGACGAGGACCCGGTGCGGATGTTCGGCGCACGCGCGCTGCGCAGCAAGGGCTACGAGGTGATCGAGGCGCGCAACGGCGAGCAGGCGATCGAGCTGCTGAACGACACGCCGATCGACCTGCTGATCACCGACATGGTGATGCCGAAGGCCGACGGCGCCGCGGTGGTCGCCGCTGCGCGCAAGAAGATGCCCGGCGTCCCGGTCATCTGCATCTCGGGCTATGCCCAGGAATCCGTGATCCGCGAGGTCGAGAGCCTCGACAACGTCAATTTCCTCGCCAAGCCCTTCAGCCTCCGCCAGCTCGCCGGCAAGGTCAAGGAAGTGCTGGAGAAGCAGCCCTCGGCGTAAAGGGCGGGCGTCCTCTCTGAGAGCTTGCACCGCCTGACCGGCTTGCTGGAGCTGAGCCGGCATCGCGCCGGGCCTCACGCCGCCGGCGGCGTACCAGGCCGTGTCCGGGTCCATCGGATAGACCGGGCGCGGCAGCTTCTTCCATGGGAAGTTCGCCAGGTTGGGCGAGGTCAGGCCGGGCACGTCGATCTCGAAGATGCGCTCGGGCGGGAAGATGTGCTGGAAGCCCGCCCGGAAATGCCCGCGCGACTTGACCACCGCGCAGCGCGCCTTGGCGGCGTCCAGGCCGAAATGCTGGAAATAGTCGTTGCTGAGGCATTGCTGGCGGATCGAGATGACGATGATCCGGACGTCGCCCCCATTCTGGCGGATGCGCAGCAGGCAGGACGCGGCCGAGCTGGACGGTACGGCCCTTGACCATGCCGACGGTGCCGACGAATTGGCCCTCGGACAGCTTTTCCACGACCGCGTCGGTGGTAAAGGGGAGGGAGAACTGGTCCTTCTCCGCGCTGTTGAAGTCGGCCTTGATCTTGGCGCCTTCGCCCGCCTTGAAGGCCTTCTCGACCAGCGGCGCATCGTTGAACACGCCGAACAGGGCATCCGGCACGCCCGCTTCGACGAAGGCCTTCAGTACATAGGTCGTGTTGCCGCGGCCGCCGCCGCCGGGATTGTCGGCCGGGTCGCAGAACAGCAGGTTCGGGCGGCTCGTGTCGCGCCCGACCTCGAGCGCCATGCCGACAGCCTTATCGAGCGGCGTCAGCCGCGTCTGGTAGCGCGCCCGGTCGGCCCAGCCGGCGATCGCCAGCTCGCGCGCGGCGGCCTTGGCCTTGGCCGCGTCCTTGCGCGCGGTCACGATCACCGTCATGCCGTTGCGGTCGGTATCGCTCCAGGCGAAGCCGCCGAGGATGGTGACGTTCATGATATCCGGGCCGACCTTGGTCTGGCCCAGCCGGATCAGGTCGCCATAGGGATGACCCTCGGCGGTCAGCAGGGTGACCGAGGGCGCGACCAGCGGAATGCGGATCGCCGCCGCCTTCGGCCTGACGCCGTCGAACATCTCCAGCATGCAGCGCGCGGCCTCCTGGCCCCGCTCGTAAGCGTCGACATGCGGGTTGGTGCGATAGCCGATCAGGATGTCGGTCGCCTCCACCATGCGCTCGGAGACGTTGGCGTGCAGGTCGAGGGTGGCGATCACGGGCACGTCCGGCCCGACGGCGCGGCGGGCCAGGGCGAAGACCTCGCCATCCGGGTCGTCGTTCTCGCTGGACAGGCCGGCGCCGTGCTCGCAGCAATAGACGCCGTCGAGTTTTCCCGCTTTTTCAAGGCCGTCGCGCATCGTCTCCAGAAGATGGTCGAAGAATTTCTGGTCCGCCGGGCCGTTCGGGTGCGCCGCCGCGAAGACGATCGGCACCGGCTCCCAGGGGCCGCTGGCGTCCATCACCTGATAGAAGCCGCAGATCCCGCCGTTGATCACCGGCGCCGGGCGGCGGGCGTCTTTGCTGATATCCTCGCCGTAGAACAGCCCGCGGTCGCGGAACTCCTTCTCGCCGCAGATCGGGGAGAAGCGGTTGGTCTCGAGGCTGAAGCCCATAATGGCAATGCGTTTCGGGCGGTCGGCGGGCATGGGATTTCCTTTGTGTCGAGCGTGGCAAGAGGGGGACTGGACGCGACTTCGAATTTCAACATTATAGGCAGTGCGCGGGCCGCGTATAGCCGTCCGCTTGCCCCCCGCCGACGGCCTTTTTAGGTACAGCCTCAGTCTTCAAGGAGAATGACAGCATGAGCGACATCGACATGACCGGTGTGGACATCATCGTCGTGGGGGCCGGCAACGCCGCTGCTTGCGCCGCGCTCTCGGCCGTCGAGCATGGCGCCAAGGTGCTGATGCTGGAGACCGCGCCCAAGCAGTCGCGCGGCGGCAACTCCGCCTTCACCGGCGGCGCCTTCCGATTCGCCTACAACGGCGTCGACGACCTGATGCAGCTCTGCCCGAGCCTCGCAGGACGAGGATCTCGACAACATCGACTTCGGCACCTACACGCACGAGCAGTACTACGACGACGTCTTCCGCATGACGCAATACCGCTCGGACCCGGACCTGACCGAGGTGCTGATCACCAACAGCTTCGAGACGGCGAAGTGGATGACCACCCACGGTATCCAGCTCATCCCGTCCCTCGGCCGCCAGGCCTTCAAGGTCGACGGCAAGTTCAAGTTCTGGGGCGGGCTGGCGCTGCGCATCAACGGCGGCGGCGAGCAGCTCGTCGAGACCCTGCACGAGAAGGCGGAGAAGGCGGGCATCCGCGTCGTCTACGAGGCGACCGCGATCGACCTGCTGACCGACGGCGACGGCGGTGTCTGCGGCGTGCGCTGCCGCCACGGCGGTCGGACGCACGACCTCAAGGCCAAGGCGGTGGTGCTGGCCTGCGGCGGCTTCGAGTCGAACCAGGCGATGCGCGCGCGCTATCTCGGCCCGGGCTGGGACCTCGCCAAGGTGCGCGGCACGCGAGTTCAACAACGGCGAAGGGCTGGAGATGGCGCTCCGCATCGGCGCCATGCCCTATGGCCACTGGTCGGGTTGCCACGCGGTCGCCTGGGACCTCAACGCGCCGCCCTATGGCGATCTCGCGATCGGCGACCAGTTCCAGAAGCACAACGTGCCCTTCAGCATCGTCGTCAATGCCAACGGCGAGCGCTTCCGCGACGAGGGCGAGGACTTCCACAGCTACTGCTATGCGCGCTACGGCGGCGAGATCCTGCAGCAGCCGGGCATGTTCGCCTGGCAGATCTTCGACCAGAAGGTGACGCATCTGCTGCGCAGCGAATACCATATCCGCCGCATCACCAAGGTGACGGCGGACACCATCGAGGCGCTGGCCGAGAAGCTCGACGGCGTGAACGCGCAGAACTTCATCCGCACGGTGAAGGAATTCAACGCCGCCTGCCGGACCGACGTGCCGTTCGACCCGAACGTCCATGACGGCCGCTGCACCGAGGGGCTGCGCATCAACAAGTCGAACTGGGCCAACCCGCTCGACACGCCGCCCTATGAGGCCTTCGCCGTGACCGCGGGCGTCACCTTCACCTTCGGCGGCATCAAGGTCAGCACGCTGGCCGAGGCGGAGCGCCACGGCAAGAAGAAGATCCCCGGCCTGTACGCGGCGGGCGAGATGGTCGGCGGCCTCTACTTCCACAACTACGCCAGCGGCACCGGGCTGATGGCCGGCGCCACCTTCGGCCGCATCGCCGGCCGCGAGGCGGCGGGGTATGTGAAGGGGGCGTGAGTCGCGGGGCGAGGCGGCGTTCCGGCGCCGCCGGCTCCCTGAATCTGGGGCGGTGTTTCTATTTTAAATAGCTGAATTCACACATATTCTATGGGAACAAAAAAAGAACTTGCGGACTGGAACAAAATAGGTACATAGTTCGTCATCGGTTGTACCGGGGTTGCATCGCGGCGGCTTGAGAACACCCGAGGCGGGAAGTCCCGCCGCTGCGGCAGATTGCATCGCCCCTTGCCCTGTGGAATAAGAAGGGAAATTAACCATGATGAACCCGGCCCTACGCCTCGTCGAAAAGGACACGATGGACAAGCAGAAAGCCCTGGAGGCGGCCCTCACCCAGATCGAGCGGTCGCATGGCAAGGGCTCGATCATGAAGCTCGGCCAGCAGACGGCGGTCGAGGTGGAGTCGGTGCCCACCGGCTCGCTCGGCCTCGACATCGCGCTCGGCATCGGCGGCTTGCCGCGCGGCCGCGTCGTCGAGATCTACGGGCCGGAAAGCTCGGGCAAGACCACGCTGGCGCTGCATGTGCTGGCGGAGGCGCAGAAGCTCGGCGGTACCTGCGCCTTCATCGACGCGGAGCACGCGCTCGACCCCGGCTACGCCAAGAAGCTCGGCGTCAACCTGGACGATCTCCTGATCTCCCAGCCCGACGCCGGCGAGCAGGCGCTCGAGATCGCCGATACGCTGGTCCGCTCCGGCGCGATAGACGTCATGGTCATCGACTCGGTGGCGGCGCTCGTGCCGCGGGCCGAGCTCGAGGGCGAGATGGGCGACAACCATGTCGGCCTGCACGCCCGCCTGATGAGCCAGGCGCTGCGCAAGCTGACCGGCTCGATCAACCGCTCGAAGACCATGGTCATCTTCATCAACCAGATCCGCATGAAGATCGGCGTCATGTTCGGCAGCCCGGAGACCACGACCGGCGGCAACGCGCTCAAATTCTACGCCAGCGTCCGGCTCGATATCCGCCGCATCGGCCAGATCAAGGACCGCGACAACGTGGTCGGCAACCAGACGCGTGTGAAGGTGGTCAAGAACAAGGTCGCGCCGCCCTTCAAGGTGGTCGAGTTCGACATCATGTACGGCGAGGGCGTGTCCAAGACCGGCGAGCTGCTCGACCTCGGCGTCAATGCCGGGATCATCGAGAAGTCCGGGGCCTGGTTCTCCTACAAGGATCAGCGGATCGGCCAGGGCCGGGAAAACTCCAAGACCTTCCTCAAGGAGAATACGGAGATCGCGGCCGAGATCGAGCGCCGCATCCGCGAGAATGCCGGCATCCTGTCGGAAGTCATGCTGGAAGGCCCGACCGCCGAGGAGGCGGCCGACGACCCGGTCGACGTGGCCGAGGAGGCATAGGGCGCGCGCCATCCCGTTATCAGAGGCAAGAGGTGTTACCCCCAGGAAGACGATGAAGGCACTGTTACCACCCACCGGGTAGCCCGGCATGTTACCGGCCGGGATGCCAGAAGCTACCCCTTCGACCCTGCTGCGGCGCGGCCCCCTACCGCGCCGCAGTGCTTTTGCGGTCGGGTCTTTTGCAGCCGGGCCGGTTGCGCCGGGCATGGCCGCCCGCCGCGCCCGGCCGCCGCGTCCCGCGGTTGAACCGGGGTGATTTCGTCATAGTTTCTGCCAGGCTGGAAGGCGCCGCGGGCGCGCCGTTTGCTGGACAGCGACCGGCGCAGCGGGGTACAACCGCGATCGGCCTTTTTTCCCGTTTTTCGAGGGTTTTGCGGCCGGACCGCGGGGCGGACAGCCGTCCGGCCGATAGCCGAAGGCGGTCGCCGGTGAGGGATGAGGGTGACGGGTGAGGGTGACGGGCGAAAGTGAAGAGTATGCGATGAACACGACCAACGAAATTCGCAGCGCCTTTCTGGAGTATTTCCGGAAGCACGGCCACGAGGTCGTGGATTCCTCGCCGCTCGTGCCGCGCAACGACCCGACGCTGCTCTTCACCAATGCCGGCATGGTCCAGTTCAAGAACGTCTTCACCGGCGCCGAGCAGCGCCCCTATGTGCGGGCGACGACGGCGCAGAAATGCGTCCGCGCCGGCGGCAAGCACAACGACCTGGAGAATGTCGGCTATACCGCCCGCCACCACACCTTCTTCGAGATGCTGGGCAACTTTTCCTTCGGCGACTACTTCAAGGACCTCGCCATCGAGCTGGCCTGGAACCTGATCACCAAGGAGTATGGCCTGGCGAAAGACCGGCTGCTGGTCACCGTCTATGCCGAGGACGACGATGCGGCCGTGCTGTGGAGGAAGATCGCCGGCCTGCCCGCGGACCGCATCATCCGCATTCCCACCTCGGATAATTTCTGGGCGATGGGCGACACCGGCCCCTGCGGCCCGTGCTCGGAAATTTTCTTCGACCATGGCCCCGGCATCCCGGGCGGCCCGCCGGGCAGCCCCGACCAGGACGGCGACCGCTTCATCGAGATCTGGAACCTGGTGTTCATGCAGTTCGAGCAGGTCGACGGCGAGACGCGGCTGGCCCTGCCGAAGCCGTCGATCGATACGGGCATGGGGCTCGAGCGCATCACCGCGGTGCTGCAGGGCAAGCACGACAATTACGACATCGACCTGATGCGGGGCCTGATCCTGGCCTCGGCCGAGGCCAGCGGCACGCCGCCCGACGGCGAGCGCGCGGTCTCGCACCGGGTCATCGCCGACCACCTGCGCGCCTCCAGCTTTCTGATCGCCGACGGCGTGCTGCCGGCCAACGAGGGCCGCGGCTACGTGCTGCGCCGCATCATGCGCCGCGCCATGCGCCACGCCCACATGCTGGGCTGCCGCGAGCCGCTGATGCACCGGCTCGTCCCCGCGCTGGTCAAGGCGATGGGGCAGCATTACGGCGAGCTGGCCCGCGCCGAAGCGCTGATCACCGAGACGCTGAAGCTGGAAGAGACCCGCTTCAAGGACACGCTCAGCCGCGGGCTCCGCCTGCTGGAGGAGGAGACCGGCAAGCTCGGCGGCAGCCAGCCGCTGCCCGGCGAGGTCGCCTTCCGGCTTTACGATACCTTCGGCTTCCCGCTCGACCTGACGCAGGACATCCTGCGCGGCCAGGGCCGGAGCGTCGACACCGCCGGCTTCAATACGGCAATGGACCGCCAGCGCGCGGCCGCCCGCAAGGCCTGGGCCGGCTCCGGCGACGCGGCGACCGAAGCGGTGTGGTTCGACCTGCGCGAGAAGCTGGGCGCTACCGAGTTCCTGGGCTACGAGACCGAATCCGCCGAAGGGGTGGTCACCGGCATCGTCGTCGACGGCACGTCGGTGCGGCAGGCCAAGGCCGGCGACAGCGCCATGATCATCGTCAACCAGACGCCGTTCTACGGCGAGTCCGGCGGCCAGATGGGCGACCAGGGCGCGCTGTTCACCGCCGACGGCGCCGAGTTCGCGGTGGAGGACACGCAGAAGAAGCTCGACGCGCTGTTCGTCCATGTCGGCACGCTGACGCGCGGGGCGCTCGCGGTCGGCGACGCCGTCGAGATGCGGGTCGACAACGACCGCCGCAGCCGGCTGCGCGCCAACCATTCGGTCACCCACCTGATGCACGAGGCGCTGCGCCGCAAGCTCGGCGCGCACGTGACCCAGAAAGGCTCGCTCGTCGCGCCCGACCACATGCGCTTCGACTTCAGCCACCCCAAGCCGATGACGGCGGAGGAGATCGCCGCCGTCGAGCGCGACGTCAACGCGCGCATCCGCACCAATGCCGAGGTGCGCACCCGCCTGATGTCGCCGGACGACGCGGTCAAGGCCGGCGCGCTGGCGCTGTTCGGCGAGAAATACGGCGAGGAGGTGCGCGTCGTTTCCATGGGCCGGGACGACGGCCCGGATGGCGGCGGGAACGGCGGCTACTTCTCGACCGAGCTGTGCGGTGGCACCCATGTCCGGCGCACCGGCGACATCGGCTTCTTCAAGATCATCTCGGAAAGCGCGGTGGCGGCGGGCGTGCGCCGCATCGAGGCGGTGACCGGCGACGCGGCCTACCGCTACGTGGCCGAGCGCGACAAGGTCCTGGGCGAGACGGCGAGCACGCTGCGCGTCACGCCGGGCGACGTGCCGGGGCGCGTGGCGGCGCTGCTGGACGAGCGCCGCAAGCTCGAGCGCGAGGTCTCCGACCTGCGCCAGAAGCTGGCCGCCGGCGGCGGTGCGGGCGCTACGGCCGCGCCCGAGGCGAAGGAGATCGCCGGCGTGCGCCTCGCCACCCGCAAGCTCGACGGCGTGCCGGCGAAGGAGCTGAAGCCCCTGGTCGATACCCTGAAGCAGCAGATCAAGTCCGGCGTCGTCGCGGTGGTGGCGGTCAACGACGGCAAGGCCTCGCTCGTGGTCGGCGTGACCGGCGACCTGACCGGCCGCTTCGATGCGGTCGAGCTGGTGCGCGCCGGGTCGGCGGCGATCGGCGGCAAGGGCGGCGGCGGCCGCCCGGACATGGCGCAGGCGGGCGGGCCGGACGGCGCGGCGGCGGAGGCGGCCTTGTCCGCGATCGAAGCGGCCATGGCTGCGGGCGCCTAGAGGGCGTGGCCGGCTTGATCGAAATCTCACCGCGGCCTAAGCTTTGCCGCACCGCAACAACCAGCAGAATCAGGAAAATTCATGCGATTCGAAGGAACCGATAGCTACGTCGCGACCGAGGACCTGATGGTTGCGGTCAACGCGGCGATCAATCTCGAGCGCCCGCTGCTGATCAAGGGCGAGCCGGGAACCGGCAAGACGATCCTCGCGCATGAGATCGCCCGGGCGCTGAAGACGCCGCTGATCGAATGGCACATCAAATCGACCACCAAGGCGCAGCACGGCCTCTACGAATACGACGCGGTCAAGCGCCTGCGCGACAGCCAGCTCGGCGACGGGCGGGTGCAGGACATCGGCAACTACATCGTGCGCGGCAAGCTGTGGGAGGCGTTCGAGGCCGACGAACGGCCGGTGCTGCTGATCGACGAGATCGACAAGGCGGACATCGAGTTCCCGAACGACCTCCTGCTCGAGCTCGACCGCATGGAATTCTATGTCTACGAGACGCGGACCCTGATCAAGGCGCGCCAGCGTCCGATTGTCATTATCACGTCGAACAACGAGAAGGAGCTGCCGGACGCCTTCCTGCGCCGCTGTTTCTTCCACTACATCGCCTTTCCCGACAAGGAGACGATGGCCGAGATCATCGAGGTGCACTATCCCGACATCCAGAACATGCTGGTGCGCGAAGCCCTCAAGGTCTTCTACGAAATCCGCGAAGTGCCGGGCCTGAAGAAGCGCCCGTCGACGTCCGAGCTGCTCGACTGGCTGAAGCTGCTGATGATCGAGGACATGCCGCCAGAGGCGCTGCGCAGCAAGGACGCGACCAAGATGATCCCGCCGCTGTACGGCGCCCTGCTCAAGAACGAGCAGGACGTGCAGCTCTTCGAGCGGCTCGCCTTCATGGCGCGGCGCGAGCGCGGCAGCGATTGAGGCGGGGCTGAAAAGATTTCCCTCTCTGCCCCTGTGGGGCGGAGAGGGCCAGGGAGAGGTGGGGGTTGGCACAAGGCAAGCCGGCGTATGAGCGTCCCCACCTCATCCGGCGCACAATGCGCGCCACCTTCTCCGCCCCTCCGGCGGGGAAGAAATAGCCTGGTGATTTGACGAATTAAACGACGGAACGGGCCCATGTTCATCAACTTCTTCCTCGAATTGCGGCATGCGGGCGTGCCGGTCTCGATCAAGGAGTACCTCATGCTGATGGGGGCGATGGAGAAGGGCTGCGCCGACTATGACGTCGACCATTTCTACTATCTCAGCCGCTCGGCCCTGGTGAAGGACGAGCGTAACCTCGACAAGTTCGACCGGGTTTTCGGACACGTTTTCAAGGGGCTAGAGAAGCCCGAAGGCGAGATGACGGTGGAGCTGCCCGAGGAATGGCTGCGCAAGCTCGCCGAGCTGCACCTGACCGACGAGGAAAAGGCGCAGATCGAGGCGATGGGCGGCTGGGAAAAGCTCATGGAGACGCTGCGCCAACGTCTGGCCGAGCAGAAGGGGCGGCACCAGGGCGGCAACAAATGGGTCGGCACCGCGGGGCGCTCGCCCTATGGCGCCTATGGCTATAACCCCGAAGGCGTGCGCATCGGCCAGCACGAGTCCCGCCACCGCCGCGCGGTCAAGGTGTGGGACAAGCGGCAGTTCAAGAACCTCGACGACAACGTCGAGCTCGGCACCCGCAACATCAAGGTCGCGCTCAGGCGGCTGCGCAAGTTCACGCGCCAGGGGCTGCCGTCCGAGCTCGACCTGCCGGATACGATCAAGTCTACCGCGCATAACGGCGGCTACCTCGACATCAAGATGGTGCCCGAGCGGCGCAACGCGGTGAAGGTGCTGCTGTTCCTGGATATCGGCGGGTCGATGGACGACCACATCCGGATCTGCGCGGAGCTTTTCTCCGCCGCCCGGTCGGAGTTCAAGCATCTCGAGTTCTTCTACTTCCATAACTGCCTTTATGAGCGCGTCTGGAAGGACAACCGCCGCCGCCACAACGAGACGATTTCGACCTGGGACGTGCTGCGCACCTATCCGACGGATTACAAGGCCGTCTTCGTCGGCGACGCGACGATGAGCCCCTATGAGATCGTCTACCCGGGCGGCAGCGTCGAGCATTGGAACGAGGAAGCGGGCAACGTCTGGATGGAGCGCATGCTGCGCGCCTTTCCGAAGGCGGTCTGGCTCAATCCGCAGCCGTCCGGCGTCTGGGACTACTACGAATCCATCCGCGTCATGCGCGGGCTCGTGGACGAGCGCATGTTCCCGCTCACGCTGCAGGGGCTCGACGACGCGATGCGCGAGCTGGTGCGTTGAGCGGCGGAATGCTGACGGGACTGGCGGCGCGCCGGCCTTCCGTGCCATAAGCGGCTCATGCGCATTTTGGGATATGCGGCGGCCCTGCTTCTGCTGATATCGGCCACCGGCTGCGACCGGATCAACCAGTTTGCCGGCGACCCGGTGCTCACGAGCCTGCCTGACCATCTGCCGCCGTACCAGCCGCCGGGACGCGCCATCGCGGTGTGTTACAACAAGGACACCGCGAAGATGGAGGACCTGAAAAAGACGGCTTTCGAGGCCTGCCCGGAGCCGGGCTCGACGCTGCAATACTTGACGGATGACGAATACCTGAACGACTGCCCCTTGCTGAAGAAGCGGCGAGCGGTGTTCATCTGCCGGGAGCCCGCCGGTCTGCCCCAGACCAAGCCCCGGCGCTCGAACCGGCACACGGATTCCTACTTTCCGCCGAACCCCTACCTCCCGCAGCGATGAGCCGGCGACTTGCGCATGCTGGCGGCAACACGATAGAACAGGCAAAACCGCGTACCGTCCAACACCCGCCAAAGCGGCTATGCGCAAGGCTCTCACTCAGGCGCGCTGCGAAGCTATGCAAGGAACAGTCCCTTTACAGCGAGGCCGGCAGGCAGCATCGTTAGCCCGCAATTCCGCGGTGACGGCATCCCACGCCCCGCTTCAACGCACCAACTCCAATCGAAAGAGGCCTCTATGATCGATCTGATGTCCATCGCACGAACCGAGCACGACGGCGGCGACTTGTTCGGCCTCCTGTCGAAGCTCTTCGAGCCAGCGGATGTGAAGCCGAAAGGCTATCCGGATGCCGTAATCTGGATGGGCGGAAGCCATGATGGGACGGTCAAGCCGGTCGCCCACTCCTTGACCGATGCGTTCGCGCTGCTCGGCACCATCGCGGCGATCGACGTTCTGGGCCTGCCGTTCTATGCCGTGCCGATGTGGGCGCAATACCGGCACGACACCAAGCTGGTCTCGCTCGGCTGGTTCGGCAACATGCCCTGCACCTCGATCAAGTGGTCGACCGCCGGCGACGCCTATGTGAACGACGGCAAGGGCGGCAAGGTCGTGGTCATGGGCAAGTCGGCCAACGCGCCCCTGCGCACCCAGGCGGGCGTCTTCTGCAACGTCCGGCCCTACGGCCCGATCACGGTCGTCCGCTGCATGCCCTGCCTGCCTTATTCGCAGGACCGGGCGAAGTTCAACGTCGACGCCAAGAGCGGCATCGTCCACTCCGAGATGAACTCGCCGGGCGTCCAGATGGCCTATGCCAACCGCCTGTTCCTCCAGATGGTGAACGAGACCGGCAAGCTCGGCCGCGTCGCCATGAAGCCGACACAGGCGATGGAGGACGGCATCAATGCCGGCCTGCATTCCTGGCTGCTGCAGGGCACGAAGTTCAAGGTCGGCCGCAAATACGCCGTCGACGGCTATGTCGAGCATAAGGAAAGCGTCGACAAGATCATCGCGCTGCTGCCGAAGGACTTCAAGAAAGGCATGGAGAACTGGGGCGGCCAGATCGAGCAGCATATCTCCGACACGAATTTCGGCTTGCTGATCTGGGACCTGATCGAGAAGCGGGATTGCCTCGTGCTGGCGACCGACCTCGACGGCGATCGCCTGACCGACCTGCTGGCCGACATCTCCGACCCGTTGCGCGCGTTCGGGCGAAAACGTCGCCGATCATTACGGTTTCGGCGACAAGGCGAAGAACCTGTGGCACGACATGGGATACACCACGGGCAACGGACGTGACATGACGTCGGTGATGCACCGCATGTCCGGCCCGCCGATCCACGAGCAGACGCTTGGCTCGGCCGACGCCATGCTGCTGCGTCTGATCGACGGCGACGAATCCATGGGCGGCACGAAGCAGCCCTACGACCCGCGCATTCATTTCGTCCTGATCCGCGACGCCTATCTCGACGCGAATCCGAAAAATGAAAAGCTCAAGGCGTGGCTCGACGACGCGATCGCCACGTTCGACAAGATCTACAGCGGCAAGCGCCCCGGCTTCATCGAGGGCTACAAGGCGCTGAAGGCTGCGATCAAGCCCTGGGGCAAATAGCGCGCCGCCGATGCGTTCGCCACGGCCTCGGGTCAGCCATGCTGGCGCGAGGCCGTGGCGTTAAATCCACTTAGAATCAAGGGGTTGCCGCTCGGCTGGCGCTTCGCGGAAGGCCGGCAGGACATCCTCCACCCGGTCCACCATGCGGAACAGCGGCGCGTCGGCCGGGCGCATGTAACTCTTCGCCGTGATCTGCTCGACGAGCCGCTGCAGCGGGCGCCAATAGTCGTCCAGGTTGACCACCACGATCGGCTTGTCGTGCAGGCCGAGCTGCTTCCAGGTGATGATCTCGAACGCTTCGTCCAGCGTGCCGAGCCCGCCGGGCAGGATCGCGAAAGCGTCGGAGAGCTCCGCCATCTTCTGCTTGCGGCTGTGCATGGACTCGGTGACGACCATTTCGTCGCAGCCGTCATGCGCAAGCTCGAGATCGCGCAGGAATGCCGGGATCACGCCGACGACCTCGCCGCCGGCCGCCAGCGCCGCGTCGGCAATGACGCCCATCAGGCCGACCCGGCCGCCGCCGAAGACCAGCCGGATGCCGTTCTCCGCAAGCAGCTTGCCGAACTGACGGGCAGCGGCTTTATGGCTTTCGGGCCCACGGGAAGACGACGCGCAATAGACACATACGGAGCGAATGTTCGACATGGTGGTGGTGTAGGGCGAAGGATCGGGTGAAGGCAAGCTTGATTTCCGGGACGATAAGGCGGTAGCGCGGTACACCCGATCATTGCGCCGCGCCTTCCACACGTCTACATATTATGGAGGTTGAAACCAGTTGCGAGGCAGCGTGAAGCGAGTCGTCCTTCCCGCCGTGCTGCTGATCGTCGCCGCGATCGCGGTGATGATGGTTGTGTATTGGCTCTCCGGCAGGGACGCGGTCGAGGAGGCGCGGCAGGAGCCGGCCGCGTCGTCTGCGGGCCAGCCGCCGGCTGCCGCCTCCGCTCCTGCATCCCACGATACGGCATTGCTGACGCCGCCGGCCGAGCCGCCGAGCTTCGATCTGGTGCGTGTCGAGCCGGACGGTTCCACGGTGATCGCCGGCCGTGCGGCGCCGGACAGCGACGTGACCGTCTATAGCGGCGATAAAGAGGTCGGCAAGACGAAGGCCGACACGAAGGGCGAGTGGGTGCTCGTACCCGGAAAGCCGCTCGCGCCCGGCAACACGAACCTGTCCGTGACGTCCAAGGCGCCGGACGGTAAGGTGCAGAATTCGGAGAAAGTGGTGGTCGTCGTGGTTCCGGAGCGCCCGAAAGGCGACGCCGCCAAAGGCCAGGCCGGCGACAAGAAGCCGCTGGCGGTGCTCCTTCCGCGGCAGGGCGGCGGAGAGTCGCGCGTGCTGCAGGAGCCGGACGTGGGCGAAGGCGTCGGGTCGGACGCGCTGCGGCTGCAGGTGATCGATTACGACGAAGCCGGCGATCTCAGTCTGGGCGGAAAGGGCAAGGCCAAGGCGCTTCTCAGGGCCTACCTGGACAATGCGCTGATCGGGGAGACGATCGTTCCGGATGATGGCAACTGGCGCCTGAAGCCGAAGAAGCAGGTTGCGCCGGGCACATACAGGCTGCGGATCGATCAGATCATTGGTGGCAAGGTCGCCCAGCGCATCGAGCTGCCGTTCAGTCGGTCCGAAGCGGTCGCCAAGATGCCCGGCGACAAGCTGGTCATCGTCCAGCCGGGCAACAGCCTGTGGCGGATCGCCCGGCGGTCCTATGGCGAGGGATTGCGCTATTCGGTGATCTACGAAGCCAACCGGGACCAGATCCGCGATCCCGACCTCATCTACCCGGGGCAGGTATTCGCCGTTCCGGCGCCGACGCCGGCCCCCGCGCCCGTGATCCGCTAGGCGGCGTCTTGAGATCGCGCCTCGGCGACTTTCCGTAAATGCACCGGCAGCAACGACAGGACCCGATCGAGCCATTGTTTCGCGCAGGCGAGTTGCTCGAGCGCAGCGGCGAGGATCGACGCCGGCGGCGCCGTGCCGTCGACCGCGAGCGCGACCGACAGACTGATACCATGGTCGCGGGCAACCGCGATCTCATAGCCGGCCGCGCGGCGGGCACCGTCGAGCAAGGTCAGCATGTCATGGCGCAGCGACGGGCCGTCTCCGGTATAGGGCATGGTGCCGACCTCGGCCTGCAGCGTGGCGCCGGCATCGTCCGCAGTGACGACCCGGAACGGAACCGAGCGATAGGAAAACTGAAACAGGATGGGCCGGCCGTCGGCCGTTTCGGCGGCGTCGGTTTCTCGATGGCTCAACTGCGCCTCCTCGTCGTCCGATGTGCTGCTGAGCCGGTGCTTTTATTGAGGCTCTTGCTGTCCGTGGATTCAAAATCCGTGGCGCAACGCCACTGTAAGGGCAGGAATATTTACATTTTCTTACTGACTCATCGCGGAATATCCGGACAATCGGAGGAGGGCAGGCCCGTGGCCGACCGCCTGGTTTCGGGAATACACTATCGGCGGGAGGAGCGTCGCCTTGTCTTCACCTAGGGATTTGCTGCGGCCGCTGCTCTTCCCGGTGCATCGCGCCGGCTGGCCCTTCATTATTGTATTTGTTATCACATCCTTCATCCTGGGATTGCTGTGGGCCCCGTTGTTTTTCGTCGGCGGTGTTCTGACCGTCTGGTGCATTTTCTTCTTCCGCGACCCCGACCGGCTGACGCCGACCCGCCCCGGCCTCGTCGTGAGCCCGGCGGACGGCGTGGTCCAGATGGTGGTCGAGGCGCCGCCGCCTCCGGAGCTCGAAATGGGCCCCGATCCGTTGCCGCGGATCAGCGTGTTCATGAACGTGTTCAATTGCCATGTGAACCGCAGCCCGGTTGACGGCGCGGTCGTGAAGCTGGCCTACCGGCCGGGAAAATTCTTCAATGCATCGCTCGACAAGGCCAGTGTCGACAACGAGCGCCAGGCGGTGCGAATCCGCGCGTCCGATGGGCGTGAATTCGCCTGCGTGCAGATCGCCGGCCTCGTTGCCCGGCGGATTCTCTGCGATTTGCGGTTGGGCCAGGATATCCGGGCCGGCCAGCGAATTGGCATGATTCGCTTTGGCAGCCGGGTCGATCTATATCTACCCAAAGGGGTAACGCCTCTGGCCGTGCCAGGGCAGACGGCCGTTGCCGGTGAGACGGTTTTCGCCGACATCACGCGCCATGAGCCCGATTGGCCGGGAGAGATACGCTGATGCTGAGACAACGCAAATTCCGCCGCGTGCCGCGTTTCAAGGGCCAGAGCCTGAACAAGCTCGCGCCCAACGTCATCACGGTGGGCGCGCTGGCGTCGGGGCTCACGGCAATCCGCTTCGCCTTCGAGGGCCGGTGGCAGCTTGCGGTGACCGCGATCCTGGTCGCCGCCATTCTCGATGCCCTCGACGGGCGCATGGCGCGGCTGCTCAAGTCGGCCAGCGATTTCGGGGCCGAGCTCGATTCCCTTTCCGACGTGATCGCGTTCGGGGTGGCGCCGTCGATCGTGACCTATCTTTGGGCGCTCAATTCCGGCAGCGGCCCCGGATGGATCGCCGCGCTCTTCTTCACCGTCTGCTGCGCCCTGCGGCTGGCCCGGTTCAACACCAATTTGGGCAAGCTGCCGCCTTACGCCTACAACTATTTCACCGGCGTTCCGGCGCCCGCGGGCGCGGGCCTGGCGGTCCTCCCCATGATCGTGAGCTTCGAGATCGGCTCCGACGTCGTGCGCCATCCGCTGCTCGTCGGCGCGTGGCTCGTGGCGGTCGGCGCGCTGATGGTCAGCCGCCTGCCGACCTTCTCGTTCAAGAAATCGAAAGTGCCGCAGGAATACGTCCTGTTCATCCTGGTCGCCGCCGGGCTGCTCGTCGCCGGGCTGGCCGGGGCACCGTGGCGGACGCTGATCGTGGTCGGCGCGCTGTACCTGCTGTCGCTGCCCTTTGCATACCGGTCCTATTCCCGCCTGCGGCAGGAGGCGGAGCGGATGCATGACGCCGAAATGGAGCTCGCCGACGCGGCGGGTGAGCAGGAGACGCCGCAAGCGCCGGAGGATGCAGACGGCGGTGAGAGCGACGAGAAGCAGGGCAAGACCGCGCATCTCAGGTCGGTTTGACGCCACGGCTTACGCGTCCGCAATCCCATTCCCCGTCAAAGCGTTAGCAACGCGCGCTAAACGGATCTCTCAGTGAGGGTGCGCCGCCGGGGCATCCGTGCCTCGGCGCATGGCATCCGCCCGCGTGCCGATGGTCGCGAGCCGGCTCGCCGCGGGAATGCCGGCGATTTTTGCGACATCGAGCGCGGCTGCCCGGGCCGCCTGCGTGTCGATGCCGGTCTCGATCCCCATCTCGTTCAGGAAGTGCACGATATCCTCGCTCGGCAGGTTGCCGACAGCGCCGGTGCCGCCAGGGAAGGCGATGCCGCCGCCGATGCCGCAGATCGACCCTTCGACCAAGGTCACCCCGGCGTCGAGCGCGGCGACGAGATTGGCCGTCGCAAGCCCCATCTTCTCATGCACGTGGAAGCCGAAATCGCAGTCGGGGAAACGGTCGAAGGCGCGGCGGAACAGCGCGTTGACATGCCGCGGGTCCTCCATCCCGGTGCTGGCCGCGAGGTAGAAGCGCCGGATGCCGAGATCGCGCAGCCGGGCGACGCAGCCGAGCGTGCTTTCCTCGGGAATTACGCCCTCGTAGGGACAAAAGAACGACATGCCGAGCGCCATGATGAAGGCGCGGCCCGCCTGGTCGGCGACCCGGAAGCAGTCGCCGCCGGCGGCGATCACCTCGTCGAGCGTCATGTTCTGGTTCTTGGCGAGATAGCTGGCGCTCACCGTCATCAGGCCGAGGACCTCGTCGACGTCGGTCTCGACCGCCCGAAGCGCGCCCCGCTTGTTGGGCACGAGCGCGCGGTAGACCGTGCCCGGCCGGCGCTTGATGCGGGCCATCACCGCCTCGGCATCGCGCAGCATCGGCACGACTTTCGGATGGGCGAAGCTGGTGACCTCGATCACCGGGAATCCGGCGTCACTGAGGCGGTCGATCATCGCCACCTTGCGGTCCGTCTCGATCCATTTGTCGAGCGACTGCAGGCCGTCGCGCGGGCCGACATCGACGACCGTTACCTTCTTGGGAAAGCTCAGCATTTCCGCCGCCGCTCAATCGATCTCATAGCCCGCGGCGGTAAGCTCTTCCTTCGAAAAGCCGAGCTCGTCGACGAGGATCTCCCGATTGCTCGACCCGAGGACCGGCCCGGCGTGCCGGATCCCGCCCGGGGTCCGCGAGAAATTGCCGACGATGTTCTGCATCCGGAGCGGCCCGCCGAGCTCCTCGTCGGGGATCGGCACGATATTGCCGCGCGCCTGGATGTGCGGGTCCTCGAAGATCTCCTTGACGTTGTTGCAGGCGGCGACGGTGGCGTCGAACTTGTCGAACAGCTCGACGAGCGCCGCGCGGTCGAATTTCTCGATCGCGGCCTGGAGCGCGTCGTCGAGCGCGGGGGAGTTCTGGATGCGCAGCCGGTTGTCGAGGAAGCGCGGGTCCTTGACCAGCTCCGGCACGCCGAGCGCCTCGCACATGCGCTCGAAGGTGGACTGCGCGCTGCCCGAAATCGAGACCCACTTGTCGTCCTTCGTGCGGTAGGTGTTGCGCGGCGCGGTGAAGGGCAGGCGGCTGCCGTTGCGCTCCTGCACGATGCCGAGCTGGTCATAGTCGACGACCTGCGGCCCGAGCAGGGTCAACAGCGGCTCGTAGATCGCGTATTCGACGATCTGTCCCTTGCCGGACCGGTTCTTCTCCTGCAGCGCCACCATCGCGAGGAAGGCGCCCATCAGGCCGGCCGTGTCGTCGGCGAGCCCGAAGCCCGGCAGCAGCGGCGGCCGGTCGGGATATCCCGTGATATAGGCGTAGCCGGCATAGCCCTCGGCCAGCGTGCCGAAGCCCGGCTTGTGGCTGTTTGGGCCCGTCTGTCCAAAGCCGGTCAGGCGCAGCATGATCAGGCCCGGATTGATCTTGCTGAGAACGTCATAGCCGAGGCCCCATTTCTCGAGCGTTCCCTTGCGGTAGTTCTCGACCACGATGTCGGCGTCCTTGATCAGGCGCTTGACGATCTCTACCCCGAGCGGGGTGCGCAGATCGGCGGTGACCGACCGCTTGTTGCGGTTGATCAGCTTGTACATCAGGCCGACGCCGTTCTTGTTGTTGCCCCAGTAGCGGATCTCGTCGCCGGTGCCCGGGCGCTCGACCTTGATGACCTCGGCGCCGAAATCGGCGAGGAACATGGAGGCCAGCGGACCGGCAAGGAAATTGGCGATGTCGATGACCTTGACGCCGGCGAGCGGCGGCGTGGCGGGAGAGGGGGCTGGCATGGATCTAGGTTCCCGTCGATCTGTTGGTATCGTAATGAAGCGCAATCATTGCCCATCGCGCGGCGGGCAAGCAAGGAACGGCCGGCCGGTTGCTATGGCCGTCAACGAAAACCGCCGCGCCCAAGGCGCGGCGGTCTCGAATCGTTGCCTGGACGGTTCCTCGATTACTGCGAACGCAGCCGCGGATCCAGCGTGTCGCGCACCGCGTCGCCGAACAGGTTGAACCCGAACACGGCGAGCGTGATGGCGAGGCCCGGGAAGACCGCGACCCAGGGGGCGCTTTCGACATATTCCTCGGCACCGCCCTGCAGCATCAAGCCCCAGGCGGGGGTCGGCTCCTGCACGCCGAGCCCGAGATAGGACAGCGACGCCTCGATCAGGATCGCCTGCCCGACGAAGGCCGTCAGCATGATCAGGAAGGGCGCCATGACGTTTGGCACCATATGGCGAAGGATGATCCGCGTGTGCGAGAAGCCCATGGCGCGGGCCGCGTCGACATAGGGTATCTCGCGGATCGCCAGCGCGTTCGACCGGACGACCCGGGCGCAGCGCGGGACGAAGGGGATCGTAATCGCGAAGATCACGTTCTGGATGCCGGTGCCGAAGATGGCAACGACCGCCAGCGCCATGATGATCAGCGGAAACGCCATGAAGACGTCCATGATGCGCTGGAAGATCAGATCGACCTTGCCGCCGAAATAGGCGCTGCCGACACCGAGCACGAGACCGCCGAAGGCGCCGACGCCTGCGGCGACCGAGCCCACGAACAACGCCGTGCGGGCGCCATAGATGATACGGGTCAGCAGATCGCGGCCGAACTGGTCGGTGCCGAGCCAGTGGTCGATGCCAGGCGGCACCAGCATGCTCTCGAAGGAGTTGGCTTCGGGATTGTAGGGCGTCAGCCAGGGCGCGAAGACGGCCATGAAGATCATCGCGAGGACGATAAACGCCCCGAACATGCCCAAAGGCTGCTTGCGGAACATCGCCCCGGCCCGCTGGAGCCAGGTTCGTTGGTCGAATAGCTCCTCGATGCCGGCGTCGACTTGGGTTTCTTCAACCGTACTCATTTATGCATCCTCCCTAGCTGTAGCGGATCCGGGGATCCAGCCAGGCATAAAACAGATCGATGATGAAGTTCGTCAGCACGAAGATCAGGACGACAAGCATCACCAGGGACTGGGTCAAGGTGTAGTCCTGATTGGTCACGGACTCGACGAACAGCTTGCCCAATCCGTTGAGGTTGAATACCTGCTCGGTGACGACGAGGCCGCCCATCAGGAAAGCGAACTCGATGCCGATCACGGTGACGACGGGAAGCATCGCGTTCTTGAGCGCGTGCCGGTTGATGATGACCTTCTCGAGCAGACCCTTGGCGCGCGCGGTGCGGACATAATCCTCCCGCAGCACTTCGAGCAGCGCCGATCGCGTCATTCGGGTCGCGACGGCGGAATATCGGTAACCTGTCGCCAGGGCCGGCCATATCAGCTGGGCGATGTTGCCCAAGGGGTCCTTGAGCGGCGAGACATATTGGATCGGCGGCATCCAGGCCACGCCGAACCAGGCTTGTGTCGTGATCAGCAGGCCCAGGATGATCAGGATTCCAAGCCAGAAGGACGGGATCGCGATGCCGGCGATGCTGAAGCAGCGGACGACGTAATCGATCCAGGTATTCTGCTTGATCGCGGAAATCGTCCCCATCGGAATCGCGATCGAAACGCTGAAGAGGGTCGCCAGAATGGCGATTTCCAGCGACAGCTTGAACCGTAGCGCGATTTCATAGGTCACCGGCCGGCCGGTCCACATCGAGGTTCCGAAATCGAAAGTGAAGATCCCGGCCAGGAAGTGCAGGAACTGCACGATGAAGGGATCGGCGATCCCGGTATTGATGCGGCACTGGTCGATGGCCGCCTGATCGACGAACGCCCCTTCGCCGGCGAGGCGCAGCATGCACACGTCACCGGGGATGAGTCTGAGGAGCGTGAAGACCAGGATGGCTGCCCCGATCAATGTCGGGATCATCAAGAGAACGCGCTTGATCGTATACTTATACATTGGGCTTCCTCATCGGGTCTTGTTCTGCTTCTTGGGGCCGTTTGCCGCAGATTTTCCGACATTCCGATGCCCCGAAGTATGCCTTGTCGCCTGACCTGCCGCAACGCCGTTTCGGCTTCGCCGGAATCCGGCGGCGCGTCGAGACAAGCGTTTGGCACGGTCCGACAGCCCGTCACCCGAGTGACCGGAGCTGTCTCTCATGTCTGTGGTATTCCAATGCCGTTGCCTTCCCTGTTTCCGGTACGCATCAGTCTCTCATGCATCGCACCGACGGCGCGTGATGGAGACATCCGGCTTTCTTTCTTCTTGTCGGTCGAGCCGCCATCGGCGGGTGCTTCCGGCGACCGTCGCGACCGAGCCCGTTCCCGGCCCTTAATCTCGTTTTCTTTATCCGGCACGTGACGTTATGACAACTTCTTTTTCGATTCAGTGCCTTAAGGCCGGCTTCGCGACCCCTTCGCCGGCCGGATGGCGGCGAAGAGGAGGCGTTGCCGGTTGGGTCAGAGCAGCTTCGGGTCGATCCAGACGTTTTCCAAACCTTGGTTCACGTAGTGGCTCGGTCCGATGTTCCAGCCCTTGACGTAAGAGCGCTGGACGGTGATCCGATACCACCAGAAGGCAGGGATATACTGCGCCGTGTCCAGCAGGATGTGCTTCTCATACGCCCGCATCTTCTCGTACTGCTTCTGCGGGTTGGTCTCATAGAGCATCGCGAAGTAGAGCTCGTCCGATTTTTTGTCGGTCGTGTTCGCGTAATTGTTACCGGCCGACGACATGTATTTCGAGGCGTCGATCATTGGGTTGACGATGGTTTGCGCGTTCGGGTCGATCGTAACGTCGAAATCCTTGGTCTGGCGGATGCCGGCATACCACGGACCCGTCGGAACGACTTTCTGGTCGACGTTGATGCCGATCCGGCGCCACTGGTCGACATACCAGGTGCCGATGATCTTGTAGGGCTGGTCGACCGCGCGGTTCCACAGGCTGAACTTCAGGTTGGAATAGCCCGCCTCCTTGAGCAGCTCCTTCGCCTTGGCGCGCGACGCCTTGATGTCGGGGCCATAGCCCGGCATCTTCGCCAGCCAGTCCTTCTTGGCTTCCAGCGGATGGCCGGGGAAGACGATGCCGCCGACATATTTGGTAATGGCGATCTCGGAGATATTCTTCGCCGTGCCGTAGCGGTCGAGCGCATAGGCCAAGGCCTGGCGCACGCGGGCGTCCTGGAATTCCTTCTTTTTCTGGTTCGGCGTCGCGCCGATCAGAACGTTCCAGTTGCTCTCCTGGACGCGGACCTTGTCGCCGAGCGCCCGGACGAGGTCGTCGCGCGCCTTTGGCGGGAAGCCGCGGAATTCGATGCCCGCCCGGTTACCGCGGATCGACTGCAGGCGGACCGACATCTTCGGCGCCTGGATCGCCTTGAAGCCGTCGAGATAGGGCTCACCCTTGATGAAGTAGTTCGGGTTTTTCTTGCCCTCGATGAATGCGCCGGGCTGCTCCTGCACGAAGATGAAGGCGCCGGTGCCGTTGATATTGCGCTGGTTCCACTTGTAGCCGTGGGTGTCGAGGTCCTTCTTCGAGTAGACGAAGTTGAAGGGCGACGCGAGTGCCGGAATGATCGCCGGCAGCGGCCGCTTCATCTTGATGACGAGCTTGTATTTCTCCGGCGTCTCGACCGACGCGATCTGGCTGTACCAGGACTTGCGCAGGCTCGGAACGCCCTCCGGCGGGAAGGCGATCTTGTCGAGCGTGGCCTTGATGTCTGCCGCGGTCAGTGGAGTGCCGTCGTGGAACTTGACGTTTTCGCGGATCTTGAAGGTGTAGGACATGCCGTCCTTGGCTTCGATCCACTTGCCTTCGCAGAGATCGCAAACGAAGTCGGTCGGGTCCTGCAGATTGTTCGGATTCGCCTTGATCAGCAGGCTGTAGAACGGACGGATCGGGTGGACGACGCCGAAGGTCTGTTCCATGTGCGCGTCGTAGGACGGCGCGGTGCTGGCGACGACGAAGTTGAGGATGCCGCCATGGACGGGTTTCTCCGCGGCATTCGCCGCACCTCCCCAGCCGCCCGCGAAGGCCGCTGCAACAATGGCATAAGCCGCTCGTTTCACATAGACCATGTTATGTTTCACACTCCTCTCTAGAATTGACGCAAAGTATACGTCCCCGCCTTTTTCGGCAGGGTGATGTGTCGGGATCGGTCGAACGGATTAAACCGGTCCGCTCAAACCTCGGTGCAGGCTACCCAATGACCAGGCCGCAACTCCCGGAATTCCGGAATGGCCTTCGAGCAGCCGCCCACCGCAATCTCGCAACGCGGATGGAAAACACAACCCGGAGGAGGGTTGATCGGGCTTGGAATTTCGCCCTTGATGATCTTGTGTTCACGCCGAGCCTCAATCGTCGGGTCCGGAATCGGCACGGCGTTGAGCAAGGCCTTGGTGTAAGGATGCATCGGGTTGTCGAACAGCTCGTCGCACGCCGCAAGCTCGACCATATTGCCGAGATACATGACCGCGACGCGATGGCAGAGATGCCGCACGACGCTGAGGTCATGCGCGATGAACAGATAGGTGAGGCCGAATTCGTCGCGCAGGTCTTCCAACAGGTTGATCACCTGCGCCTGGATCGAGACGTCGAGGGCGGACACGGCTTCGTCGCAAACGATGAACTCGGGGTTCATCGCGAGCGCCCGCGCGATGCCGACGCGCTGCCGCTGGCCGCCGCTCATTTCGTGCGGATAGCGATCCGCGAACCGGGCCGACAGGCCGACGACGCTGAGTAGCTCGTGCACGCGCTTATCGCGCTGTCTTCGGTCCGCAATGATGCTGTGGACCCGCATCGGCTCGGAAATGATCTCGTGGATTTTCATGCGCGGATTGAGCGAGCTGTAGGGATCCTGAAAGATCACCTGGATCTTCTGCCGGTAGGGGATCAGCTCCTTGCCGCTGAGACCGTTGAGATTGACTCCGTTGTAGATGATTTCGCCGGAGGTCGGCTTTTCCAGCTGAAGGATGCAGCGGCCCGTCGTCGTCTTGCCGCAGCCGGATTCGCCGACCAGGCCCAGCGTTTCGCCCTTCTTGATATTGAAGGTGATCCCGTCCACGGCCTTCACGCGGGCGACGACCTTGGGAATGAGGATCCCTTCGGTCACCGGGAAGTGCATCCGCAAGTTCCTGACTTCAATCAGGTTCTCTTGTAACCCAGGCCTGGGGGCCGGCGCCGATTCGGTGGCCATGGCGGCCGATGCTTTGTTCATGATAATGCCTTCCCGGCCGAGGTGAGGTTGTTCTTTTCCCAGCATGCTGAGAAATGGCCCGGTTCTACCTGATCCAGTGTCGGGTTCTCATGGGCGCACCGCTCGACTGCGAAACGGCAACGCGGCCGGAAGGGGCACCCGGGCCCAAGCCGCGCCAGGTCGGGCGGCTGCCCTTCGACGGGGTCGAGCTTCGCCTGCCGCGGCAGGTCCAGGCGCGGCACCGATTTCAGAAGCGCCAGCGTGTAGGGGTGCTTCGGGTTGTGATAGACGTCCTTTGCGGTGCCGGTTTCGATGATCTTGCCCGCATACATGACGTTGACGCGGTCCGCGTAGCGGGCGACGACGCCGAGATTATGCGTGATGACGATCAGGGCCACGCCGAACTCGCGGGTCAGATTTTTCATCAGCTCGAGAATTTGCGCCTGGATCGTCACGTCCAGCGCGGTCGTCGGTTCGTCGGCGATGATCAGCTTCGGCTCGCAGGCGAGCGCGATCGCGATCATCACACGCTGCCGCATGCCGCCCGATAGGTGGTGCGGATACTGGCTGAGGCGCCGCTGCGGCTCGGAAATGCCGACCTTGCCCAATAGCTCGACGGCCCGGGCGTTGGCCTCGTCATCCGACATGCCGAGATGGTGCTGTAACGTTTCCGTGATCTGTATCCCGATGCTGAGCACCGGGTTCAGCGACGTCATCGGCTCCTGGAACACCATGGCGATGTCGTTGCCGCGCACATCGCGCATTTCCGCGTCGCTGAGCTGCAGGAGATCGCGACCCTGGAATTTGATCTTGCCGCCGACGACCTTGCCCGGCGGGTCGGCGACGAGGCGGAGAATAGACAGGGCGCTGACGGATTTACCGCAACCGGACTCGCCGACGACGGCGACGGTTTCACCCTCGTCGACGGAATAGGAAATACCGTCGACTGCTTTGACGACACCGGCCGACGTGAAGAATTGCGTTTGCAATCCTTCAATCTCGAGAAGAGTAGTCACTCGCCCTCCCTGTTGAATGTTGCGTTTCTTTTTCTTGGGGTTAGTAAGAAAAACGGTAGGCAGCCCTGTTCTTCTTGTCAACGGCCATGGATTGTCGGCCGAAGCCAAGTCGAAGCTGATCTACCGCGCTTACCTTCCCCGGGTCGCAAAAAATTTCAAGCCCGCGGTAACATGCTACGACGCGATTATACCGCAGCAGCCCCGCCATATTCAAAAACGCGCCGTGTTGGGGCGCGTCTCTGGGAAGGCATTCAACAACAGGCGGCGAAGCGCTGTCAATCGCCGAGGGATGACAAGGCGATCGGCAGCGGCGGAAAGGCCGGGCTTGCGATTGAGGGGGGCAGATAGGCGGCGGCCGCGGCGGACCAGTATTCCGCTCGCGGCCGCCGTAAGGTGTCCGTTACTGAAAGGCGTGGCTCGGCCGCCGCAGCAAGACCGCGAACCAGCCCGGGATGAGCTCGCCCAGCCGGCTCGCCTCGAAGGCTTCCGTCAGACGCATGGTCGTCGATGCCAGGAAGGGAACGCTCTGCAGCACCATCAGCAGGGCGAACCGGTTCTGTTCGGTGACTTCGAACTCGTTCAGGGCATATGCGGTCGCGGCGCCGGCGAGCAGCAGGAGACCGAGGAGCAGCTCCGGCATGGCGAGCTGCGCCAGCTTGCCCGGCTTGGACATGCCGCCCTTGTCCGTCCGGCGGAACGGCAGATGCTGGGCGATCAGGCCGGAGAACACGGCGCGCGCGATGGTGAGCTGCAGGCTCATCGCGCTGATCGCCGCGCCGACGATCCGCGCCGACGTCGTGTCGACGCGGCGGCGATACAAGAGCACCGTATGCAGCACCATGAGCGCATAGGCCGCGAAAACCGGCGCGAGCAGGGCCATGGGCGGGAAAGCGACGAGATCGAACAGCATGAACGGAATCGCGAGCAGGTTCAGAACCGCGAGCCCGACACCGGCCGCGTCCGCGATCCAGTTCAGCCAGCCGGTCGCGAAATGCCACTTCTGGCGAAGCGACAGGTCCCGGCCGCCCGGAAGGAACGCCTTCCAGTGCTTGCGCAGGATCTGCATGGCGCCATAGGCCCAGCGCTGGCGCTGCGTGCAGTAGGCCGCGACGCTGTCGGGCAGCACGCCCTGGCCGTAGCGGCGGTTGGTGTAGTGGGCCACGCCGCCGTTGCGGAAGATGCGGAGCCCGAGCTCGGTATCCTCGACGATGGTGTCCGTCGCCCAGCCGCCGACATCCAGCATGGCCTGCTTGCGGATCAGCAGCATCGTGCCATGGGTGATGATGGCGTTGTCTTCGTTGCGCTGGACCATGCCGATGTCGAAGAAGCCGGCATATTCGGCATTCATCATGCGCTGGCTCAGGCTGACGCCGCCCTCGTCATGGTCCTGCGGCGCCTGCACCATCGCGACCTTGGCATCGGCGAAGGCCGGAACGAGGTCGGCAAGCCAGTCCGGACTGACGCGGTAGTCGGCGTCGATGATGGCCACGATCTCCGCCTGCGGGTCGGTCAGGCGCAGCGCTTCGTTCAGCGCACCGGCCTTGAAGCCGCTGACTTTCGGCAGATTGATGAAGCGGAACCGCTCGCCGAGCGCTTGGCAGTGCGCTTCGACCGGCCGCCACAGGCGCTCCTCGGGCGTGTTGTTGATCACCACCAGCACCTCGAAATCGGGATAGTCGAGGCGGGCGAGGCTGTTCAGGCTCGCTTTGACGACATCGGGCGATTCGCGGCAGGCCGGCAGGTGGATCGAGACCTTCGGCAGGCGGCCGGATATCTCGGTCTGCTCGGTCCGGCGGCGCGGGCGTATCAAACGGCCCGGATCGTCGCCCCACAGCACTTCGGCCAGCTCGGCGAACCGCAGCAGCGAGAGGACGAGCAAGGGCATCAGCAACGCCAGGCCGATGCCGTAGAACACGCTTTCGCCGATCGTCATATAGGCTTCGGCCGGATAGGTGAGCACGAGCGCCAGCACCGCGCCCGCGGCATTGGCCGCCAGCGCAAGCGCGAGGCCCTGGGCGAAGGTGAACCGGCGCAGCGCCAGGATGAACAGGCAGAAGAGGCCGCCGAGGATAAGGGCAAGGTGCATGGCGTTGCTGTTGTTCGACTGCAGCGGCCCGGTCAGCGCGAATTTCGCGTGTCCGTCCGCGTCGAACATGCCCCAATAGGTGCCGACGCTGCCTTCGTTGGTCTTCCAAGGCTGGTCGAAGGCTTCGACGAGGTTGTAGTCGATGCCCCGGCGCCGGGCGGTGGAAATGAAGTAGCGCAGGATCGAGCCTTCCTCGATCCGCCCGGTCACGGCCGCGCCGCGGTTATAGCCGCCGCTCGGCCAGCCGAACTCGGCGATCACGATATTCTTGTCCGGGAAGGTTTCCTGCAGGCGGTCGTGGATCTGCTCCGCATAAGGCACGGCCTGTTCCGGCGGCAAGCCTTCCCAGTAGGGCAGGATGTGGGCCGAGATGTAGTCGACTTCCGAGGCCAGCTTCGGATATTGCAGCCAGACGTGCCACGGCTCCGCCGTCGTCACCGGCAGCATGGTGCGGGCGCGCACTTCGCGCAGCAGGGCGATCAGCTGGTCGACGCTGACTTCCTTGCGCAGCAGCGCCTCGTTGCCGACGATCAGGCCGCGGATGTTGGGATACCGCTTGGCGGCCGCGATCGCCGCCTCGATTTCCTTGCGGGTCGAAACCGGGTCCTTTTCCACCCAAATGCCGAGCGTCACCGACAGGCCGTACTTGGCGGCGATGGCGGGAAGGGCTTCCATGCCGCGGGTGGCGTTGTAGGTGCGGATCGAATCGGTCGAGTTGGCCAGAACGCTGAGGTCGCGGTCGATCTGCTCGGGCGTCACGACGCCCGGCTTCTCGCCGCTCCGCAGATTGCGCCCCGGCATGTAGGAGAGCGACGCGACGCGGCCGGTGATCTCCGGCGCATACACGGTGCGCTCGAACTTGCGCCACACCAGCATATGCGCGGTGACGGCGACCAGAACGCAGAGAAGCAACTTGATGACACGTGCCATCGTGGTGTTTGTGCCTGACTTAAAGATGCCCCCGTCGGCGCCGGCGACGCTTGATTCCCGCATCGCCGAATGGTTCAGCGTCAAGGCCGAACCGCTTGTCTTTTTTAAGATTTTCAGGGTCCTAGGCAAAGAGGACTTATCCATTATGGTCTCGGTAATTCCGGAGTAGTACGGTCGATATAGATGGCTTCGGCCACGTCAAGGCGGTGCCCGGCAACTTCGGGTTCTCACGCACGCTCGCGCGCCGCGTCACCACCACGAGGTGGTTAACGGCTCACTCGGGCGGATGTTCCGGAATTGGCTTAGATGGGTGCCGATCTCTGTGCCTGAGGGGACTCTCGCCCGCTCGCGCGAAGAAATGGATATGCCCCGATCGAATTCAATGGGCACGGGATACCTTCCTGCAAATATTTTTTGGTCCTGCCATTCTGCAGTACTTATGGTGAATTTTAGGATTCCGTGATGGCCAAATTAAGGCATTTTGCCGGCGTTGCCGCCGCCGGAGCCGGCGCGCGCCGTTCGCCGGCCGGGGACGGGGGTCAGTCCCGGTATTTGAGCGGCAGGGCGGTGGTGTGCTTGATGCACTCCATGGCAAAGCTGGAGGTCACGTCGGAAAGCTCGATCGAGCCTATGAGGCGCTTGTAAACCGCGTCATAGGCGGCGATGTCGGGCACGACGATCCGCAGCAGGTAGTCCACGTCGCCGCTCATCCGGTAGAACTCGACGACCTCCTCGATCGCCGAGACGGTCTTGGCGAAGCGCTCCAGCCATGCGGCGTCATGGTGCTGCGTACGGACCGCCACGAAGACCGTGACGCCGACATTGAGCTTCTCCCGGTCGAGCAGCGCGACCCGCCGCGTGATCACGCCGGCCTTCTCGAGGTTTTGAATCCGCCGCCAGCAGGGCGTCGAGGACAGGCCGACCCGTTCCCCGATTTCGGCCACGGAAAGCGCGGCATCCTCCTGCAGGCACGCGAGGATTTTGCGGTCATAGGCATCCATATTGGAAATAAATTCTCCAATAATTAATAATTAGAGAAAACATTATCAGTTAATGTGGGAAAATATAGTGGAAAAGTAAATTAATTCCGCTCTCGTTAGGATATCGTCGTCAAATCATGTCGCCCTTCAAGCAATTCACGCATCATCCACAGTCCGTCGGCGAGACCTACGGCGAGCACTTTCTGGCCGCGACGGGGTTCGGCCTGCGGATGCTGGCCGGCGCCATCGCCTGCCTCATTCACGCGTTCCTGCCCTTCCTCTTTGTCTCGACCGGCAGCGGCATCATCCGAAAGCTGCACGATGCGATGGTCGTCAACCGGCGCCGGCTCCCGGCCGAGCGCAATGCCGTTCCGGGGCTCGAGCGCGGCGAAGCGTAAGCGCCGCCGCGGCGGCCGTCAGCGGACGGTCATCCTGGGCAGCAGGAAATCGGCCGCCAGCCCGATCGCGGCGTCGAGCGCCTGGCCTTCGAACAGCGGCTGATGCACCGTGAACCAGCCCGTGTAGCCGACCCCGTGAAGGGTCTCGATCAGCGGGCGGATGTCGATCCCGGCGGGGTCGTCGATCGGCACGTAGCTCAGGTGGACCGGCCCGTGCCGGCGGCTCGTGAACACGATCGGCGAGGCGGCATCGAGGCGGACGTTCTGGAACAGCACATTGGACAAGTGCGGCGCCAGCCGGGCGAGGTCGTCCGGGCCGTAGCCCTGCGTGGCAGGCCAGCAGGTTGCCCGGTTCGAATGCGACCCGGAAATTCTCCCGGCCGATCGCCGCGAGGGTCGCCAGGCTTTCGTCGACCGTCTCGAACAGCGTGCCCCAATGGTTGATGTGGACCAGGGAAAGGCCGCGCTCCGCGGCTTCGTCGGCCGCGCGCCGGGCATGGGGAATGTCTTCTTCCGTCTGCATCATGACCCGGATCAGCCGGCCGCCCAGTGCCTCGGTGAGATCGAGATAGGGCGTGATGTTGCGGATCGCGTCGGTCGCCGCCGCGTTGTTGGCGGCAAGCGGGATATCGCCGCAGACCATGGAAACGGCGAGGCCCAGGTCGTCGAGAACGGCCCGAACCTCGCGGACCTGCCGGGGCGGGGAGTTGACGGAGGCGACCGAGGCGCGCATCGAAACGCCGGCATAGCCGAGCGCCTTGGCCTTGGCGGCCAGCGTCTCGAACGGAACGGCAAGGATGTCCTTTTGCTTCGGCGGCTCCGCGACGCGGACCGAGAGCGAGAGCTTCATGGCCTTTCCCTCCTGGCCTGGACGGCATGCGTCCGGCCAGTCTCGGCGATCGCCCGACGGGCGTCCAGAGCGGGAGGACCTCGCGCCGTCCGTTCAGGCCGCGCTGCTTTCCTCGGGTGGCCGCTCCGCCGCCGGTACGGCGCCGCGCAGCCAGTTCCGGAAGATCCGCCGGGCATAGGGGCGCCAGATATTGACCGGGCGGCGGGCGGGATCGTCCGACGGGTAGTAATGGGCGGGAAGCGCGATTGCCTGCCCGGCGCGGCGGTCGCGCTGGTATTCCCGGTCCAAGGTGTCCGCGTCGTATTCCAAGTGATTGAACATGTAGAGTGACCGGCGGTCCCGGTCTTCGACCATGCAAAGCCCGGACTGCGGCGACGCCGCGAGCGTCGTCAGGCCGCGCCCGCGCGGCAGATCCGCGGACCGGGTTTCGGTGTGGCGCGAGACGGGCACGGGAAAGCAGCCGGCGATCCCGTCGAAGATCGGGCTGCCGGCGCGGCGGATCGTCTGGTGGTACACGCCGAAGCGCTTTTCCGGCAGGCGATGCTTCGGCACGCCGTGGAAATGATAGAGCGCGGCCTGCGCCGCCCAGCAGATGTAGTAGCTGCGGCACCCCGTCTGCGCCGCCCAATCGAAGATCTGCGTCAGCCCGCGCCAGTAGGTCACCTCTTCGAACGGAAGGGTTTCGACCGGTGCGCCGGTGACCACCAGCGCGTCATAGGCGCGGTCGCGAAGGACGCTCCAAGGCTTGTAGAAAGTATCGAGGTAGAAGGCCGGCGCGGTGTTGGAAACATAGCCGTCCGGCACGGCCAGCGTCAGCGCCACGGTTCGCGGCGTGCCGCCCAGCAGCCGGGCGATCTGCGTCTCGGTATCGGTTTTGCGCGGCATCAGGTTGACGAGCAGGACGCGGATCGGCCGCGCATCGCCGCCCGCGTCCGGGAGCACGCGGATGCCCTCGGATTGCAGCGCGTGCCGCGCGGCGAGGCCTTCGGGGAGAATGATCGGCATGGCGTTCCTCCTTTTGCCGCTCTTGACGGGCGGCGACTTGCCGGCGATCGACCGGTGCGCGGCGCATGACGGCGAAGCCATGCACCGCGCCCGGCCCCACTTAAGCGGCCAAGGTCATCCGGTCCGCTGCATCAAGGGCTTGCGTGAGATCGTTGAGAATGTCGTCGATATGCTCGATGCCGACGGAAAGCCGGACATAGCCTTCCGTGACGCCGGTCGCGCGCTGCTCTTCCGGCGAGAGCTGCGAATGCGTGCTGGTCGCCGGATGGATCGCCAGGGTCCGCGCGTCGCCGATATTGGCGACGTGGTAGATCATCTGCAGCGCGTCGATGAAGCGAAGCCCTGCCTCGCGGCCGCCCTTGAGCTCGAAGCCGACGAGCCCGCCGAAGCCGCCCTTGAGATAGGTCTCGGCGCGGCGCCTGCTGCTCCTTGTCGGCATGCATGGTCGGGAAGATCACCTTGGTCACCGCCGGGTGCTTCTTGAGATAGTCGGCCACCGCCGCGGCGTTGCGGCTGTGCTCGCGGATGCGGAGCGGCAGCGTCTCCAGCCCCTGGATGAACTGGAAGGCGTTGAACGGGCTCATCGCCGCGCCCAGGTCGCGCAGCAGCGTGACCCGCGCCTTCAGGATGTAGGCGATCGGCCCCAAGGGCTTCACCGCCTCCGTCCAGACCGCGCCGTGATAGGACGGGTCCGGCTGGTTCAGCATCGGGAAACGGTCGGCGTGCTTCTCCCAGTCGAAATTGCCGCCGTCGATGATCACGCCGCCGATCGAGGTGCCGTGCCCGCCGATATACTTGGTGGTGGAATAGACGACGATCGCCGCACCGTGATCGAACGGCCGGCACAGGATCGGCGCCGCGGTGTTGTCCACGATCAGCGGCACGCCGATCGCGCGGCCGATATCGGCGACTTCCTTGATCGGGAAGACGGCGAGCTTCGGATTGGGCAGCGTCTCGGCGAAATAGGCGCGGGTGCGCTTGTCGGTCGCGCGGCGGAAATTCTCCGGGTCGGTCGGATCGACGAAGCGGACCTCGATGCCCATCGTCTTGAAGGTGTTGTTGAACAGGTTCCAGGTGCCGCCGTAGAGGTCGGTGGCGCTGACGATGTTGTCGCCGGCCTGGGCGATGTTCTGGATGGCGATGGCTTCCGCCGCCTGGCCGGAGGCGACCGCGAGGGCCGCCGCGCCGCCTTCCAGCGCCGCCATGCGCTGCTCGAACACGTCCGTCGTCGGGTTCATGACACGGGTGTAGATGTTGCCGAGCTCTTCCAGCGCGAACAGCTTCGTTGCGTGCTCCGTATCGCGGAACTGGAAGGAGGTCGTCTGGTAGATCGGCACCGCGACCGCGCCGGTGGCGGGATCGGCCCGGAAGCCGGCATGGAGCGCGATGGTTTCGGGGTTCTTGCTGTCGAGGGTCATGGGTATCTTCCTTTTTCCGTCCGTTGAGGATTGGGTTTGGCAAAAAAGCGCACTGTTGCTTTCCGAGGCGCGTGATGCCGGTGTGGGGTCCCGGGGGCGTCCTGCCCGGCGGCGCCGGACGATGCGCCATGGCTCGACGTGTCGGTCCCCGTCATCCTGCGGTTCTCTCGAATGCGATGGCTTCTGCAGTGCGCCGCCGCGACGGGAGACGTTCTACGGGCGGATTTTTTCAGTTGGATTTCGCAACGCCAGGTTTTTTGTTTCAGTTCGGTAACAATTAAACCGATCGCCTGTCCCGATCTGCCATCGGCCATTGGGCGGCTTCGGGGCGGCGGTTTCGGGACGTGCGATCGGTGGCCGGTCGGGGCGTTTTGCGGGATTTAGCTGGCACGGCGTTAGGAATTCACCGCCGCAATGACCCATAATATATTGATATTTCGGGTGAAAATAAAAATAGCGCCTTGTGACCGGCGTCACTGGCCGTACGGCCCGGACAGGCTAGATTGGCATCGTCAGTAAAGACACCGAGGCCGCGCAACCCACAGCCCCTCCCATTGCGCGGCCTCACTTTTTTTCCGCCATCGCTTCGCAAGTCCCGGCCGCGGGGTAATTTGATCGTCCGCGCGGCGCGCCGGCATGCTAAGCTGCCGCCGGGAATTCCAGAGCATGACCGACCCGAAACTCATCATCAGCTTCAGCAAGGGCGAGGTCGAGCCGCAGGGCAAGTATGGGTTCGAGCTGGATCTGTCCCAGCAAAGCGGCTGCGACGTGATCGAGCAGATGCTGTTTCTCATCCGCTCGCTCCAGTCGCCCTACCAGATTTTCTCCAATGCCAAGCCGGTGACGCCCGATCAGCTCGGCCAGTCCTATCAGAAGCTCACGGTCTGGACCAACGACCGGACAAACGCGGACTTCCTGCTGCTCATGTCCGAGCTTGGCGTGAAGGTCCACCGAACCGTCTGACGGCGCGGCGTCCCGCTAAGCGGCGTGCGGCCGCTTTCGGGCGGGTTCGACGGGCGTCATGCCGCGCCCGTAGGCGGCGCCGGCGAGCCAGCCGAGGCAAACCCAGAACACCGCCGATGTGACGATCGACGCCGCCGCGAAATGCGCCGCCAGCTCGGCCGGGATCACGGCGCTCGGCGCGGGCGGCTGCGGCGCGCCGACGAGATGGGGCAGGGCGATGGCGACGATGCCGGCGGCCGAGGCGACCAGCTTCCGGGGGAAAACCAGCAGCCAGAGCCCCGCGGCGGTCGCCGCCGCGGTCAGCATCCACCAAATCTGGCGCGCCATCAGGTCGCCGGCATTGGTTGCCGGCAGCTCGGGCGCCAGGCCGAGCGACGGCGCAAGCGTGAAGACCACAAAACCCGCAAGGCCCCACAGCAGGCCGGCCCGGCCCGTCGGTTTGCCATTCCAAAAGGTAAGGCAGGCGACGAGCAGGAAGCCGAAACCGACGCCGGCGATGACATTCGCCAGGGTCGTGAAGAACAGCCGCTCGACCCCGTTCGCCGGCGCCCAGCCGCCGTCCTCCGCGCCATGCGCATGAGGGGCGCTCCCGCCCTCGGCGCTGGCCTCATGGCTGGGGTCGTGGGCGGCATGGTCGTGCAGCGGCGCCGTCGCCCGGACTACCGTGGCTTGCTCGTATTGCTCGGCCTGAAGGATCAGCGGCACCGTCGTGGCCTGCTGCAAGCCGGTGACGATCAGGCCGGACAGGATCCCCGCAAACAGCGCGCTGGCCAGAAATCGGCCCAGCATGAGCGGCGCCTCAGTGGCAGGGGAAGGCGAAGGAATGCCGGGCGTCATGCGCGGCGTTGTGAATCGCCGCCGGGTGCGCGAAGCCGACGCCGTAAATCAGGAACAGACCGAACAGGGCGCCGGCGACGGCAATCAACCGCCGCTGGACGAGCAAGGCCTGTGGCAGATTGTCGGGCGTCGCCGCGATCGCGTGCTTCCTGCCGGTCATGGGCCTGATGCTCCTCTTTTCTTCACGACGGACCGCTCTTGTCTCTGTGGCGCCGCCTCCGTTCCTCAGTATGCCCGAAGCCTCGTCCCGAACAAAGCTCAGAAGACCTTGTAGGGAAGGAACTTGCCGTTCAGGGTTATGACGACGCGATCGCCCTTCGGGTCGGACTTGCGGTCGACGTCGAAGCTGAAGTCGATGGCGCTCATGATGCCGTCGCCGAACTCCTCTTCGATCAGGGCCTTGATCGTGGTGCCGTAGACCTGCATCAGCTCATAGAGGCGATAGATAAGCGGGTCGGTCGGCACCGTCTGGCCGAGCGAGCCGCGATACGGAACCGTCTGGAGAAGGGCAAGCTCTTCCGGCGTGAGGTTGAGGCCCAGCACGTTCGCCGCCTTTTCCGCCTGGTCCTTGGTCAGCGACATCTGGCCGAGCAGCGCGGCGGTGGTCCATTCCTTGGACTTTCCGACCGCTTCCGCGACGTGCTCCCATTTCACCCCTTTCATCAGCTTGGCGGTGATGATCTTCTCGGTCAGTTCGGCACGGGTCATGGTTCCTGTCTCCTCGCTTTCCCGGGTTGATGGCCGCATGGCCGCGGCGTGACGTTGCGGGCGACGCCGGCAAGGCGCCTCTTCGTCTGCGCGGAGCAGGCCTCGCTCTAGCCGTCGGATGCCTCGGTCAGCATGTCCGCCGCATCGATGATCATGCGCGCGACCTCGGCGATCCGCGCCCCTTGCTGCATCGCGCGGTCGCGCAACAGCGCGTAGGCGGTGTTCTCGTCGATATCGCGCTGCTTCATGAGGATGTCCCGGGCGCGCTCGATCAGCGCGCTGTCGCGCAGCGCGGCCTCTGCCTCGGCGGCCCTGTTGCGCCGCTTTTCGGCCTGCCTGAAGTTGACGAAGGCGAGGTCGACCGCCGTGCGCACGCGCCTGCTGCTCAATCCCAACACGATATAGGCGTTTACGCCGGTGGCGATGGCACGCTGCATTGTCTCCGGCGCGTCGTCCTCGGAAAAAAGCACGACGGGGAGGCGGGCCATCCGCTTGAGGTCGTCGATCTGCGTCAGAAGCCGCTTCGACGGCTTGTCGGTGCCGATGACGATTGCGTCCGGCTCGTATTGGCGCACCGCATAGCCGAGCTTGGCGATCTTGCTCACGGTCGCCGCGATATGGAAGCCGCTCTCGCGCAAGTATTCGCCGAACAGGGCGCGGCGGTCGCCGTTCTCGTCGAACAGCAGCAGCGTCGCTCCGCTTGGCATGTCGAGGGTCACATGCACGCGCTCACCATCCCGCTTTGTGTTTGCCATCCCGGTCGATCGCGGGGAATTGTCCCCGAGCTCATCGATCCCGATGTCGTTAACAAATCAAGTTTCGTGCCAGCGCCGGAACGAATGCAGCGCTGCAAAAAATGTCTGTTTCGCAGTCATATTGAGCACGTCTGACCAATCTTATGGCGAAGTATTCCCCGACTATGCGCGAGAATGGTGCAGTTCTCTGTATGCATGCACAGAAAAACAGCAGCGACAGGCCGGCGTAACTCGCGCGGGTGCGCAAGCCATCTTGATTTGCATCATCGCCTGTTTCATCGCCGATGCCGATGGTGGCGCCCGGTAGGAATTGACCCGGGTGTCGCTGGTGAACGATCGGAACGAGCAAGGCCGCGTGCCGGATATCGACGCCCTTCTCAAGGCGGAGGCGGAGCCCGCGCGCGGCTTCTTCAAGCGCCGTTATATGCTCTGGGCGGGCGCGGCCGTTGTCGTGCTTGCGGCAGGATACGCCATGCTGTCCGGATTCGGGGGCGACGGGCAGATCCGCTACCTCACCGAGCCGGCGACGCGTGGCGACCTCACGGTCACCGTCACGGCGACGGGCACCGTCCAGCCGACCAATACGGTCGACGTCTCGAGCGAGCTCTCCGGCGTCATCCGCAAGGTGCTGGTCGATTATAACGACCAGGTAAAGGTGGGGCAGCCGCTGGCCGAGCTCGACACCGACAAGCTCAAGGCCGAGGTCGACCACGCGCGTGCGACGCTGAACGCGGCCAGCGCCAAGGTGAAGGAAGCTCAAGCCACTGTCGAGGAGCAGCGGCTCAACCTCGTGCGCAAGCAACACCTGCGGACCACGCAGGCGGGCTCGCAGCAGGATCTCGACGCGGCAAAGGCAACTTACGACCGCGCCGAGGCCACGCTCGCCAGCGCCCGCGCGCAGGTCGGCGTCGCCGAGGCCGATTTACGCTTGAACGAGACGAACCTGGCCAAGGCCTGCATCTGCTCGCCGGTCAATGGCGTCGTGCTCATGCGCAAGGTCGATCCCGGCCAGACCGTCGCGACCTCCTTTCAGGCGCCGGTCCTGTTCACCATCGCCGAGGATCTGAAGCAGATGGAGCTGCAGGTCGATATCGACGAGGCCGACGTCGGCAAGGTGCGCGAGGGGCAGGACGCGACCTTCACGGTGGACGCCTATCCCGACCGCAAGTTCCCGGCGCGCATCCAGCAACTCCGCTTCGGCTCCGAGCGCACCGAAGGCGTCGTCACCTACAAGGCGATCCTGGGCGTCGACAATGCCGATCTTTCGCTCCGGCCGGGCATGACCGCGACCGCGGAGATCGTCGTGCAGCAGGTGAAGAACGCGCTGCTCGTGCCCAACGCGGCGCTGCGGTTCAGCCCGCCGGCCGAGGAGGCTTCGAGCCGCGGGAACGGCTCGTTGCTGAGCCAAATTCTTCCGCGGCCGCCGAACTTCCGAAAGCCAAGCGAGCGCGAAGCGGCGGGGGCCAATCGGAGCGTCTGGGTCTTGCGGAACGGCGCGCCCGAAGCGGTGACGGTCGTCGTCGGCGCCTCGGACGGCGCGCGGACGGAGATCCTGAAAGGCGACATCGCACCGGCGCAGCCGGTGATCGTCGACGCGATGAAGGTCGGCAAATAGGGAGCGGGCAGGTGGGAGACAGCGACGGCGCCGCCGCTCATCTGATCGAGTTCAAATCGGTGCGCAAGACCTACGGCGCAGGTCACGCGGCGGTCCATGCGCTTGCCGGCGTCGATCTCAGCATCGACGACGGCGCGTTCGTCGCGATCATGGGGCCGTCGGGCTCGGGCAAGTCGACCGCGATGAACATTCTCGGCTGCCTCGACGTGCCGACCTCGGGCGCGTTCCTGTTCATGGGCACCGACGTGGGCAAGCTGTCGCGCAATCAGCGCGCCCTGCTGCGGCGTCATTTCATCGGCTTCGTCTTTCAGGGCTTCAACCTGTTGCCGCGCACCAGCGCTGTCGAGAATGTCGAGTTGCCGCTGATCTATCGTGGCGTTCCCCTCGGCGAGCGCCGCCGGCGCGCGGTCGACGCCTTGGCGCGCGTCGGCCTGAAGGGGCGGGAAGCCCATTCCGCGAGCGAGCTTTCCGGCGGCCAGCAGCAGCGCGTCGCGATCGCGCGCGCCATCGTTACCGATCCGGTCATCCTGCTGGCCGACGAGCCGACCGGCAATCTCGACACGGCAACGAGCCGCGAGATCATGGATCTGCTGACCCGGCTCAACCGGCAGCAGGGTATCACCGTCATTATGGTGACCCACGAGCCGGACATGGCGGCCTATGCCGAGCGCATCATCCGCTTCGTCGACGGGCGCGTCGAGAGCAGCGGGCCCAACCTGGTGACGGCCTGATGCTGCGCGAAGCAATCAAGCTCGCCCTGCAGGCCATCCGCCGGAACGCGTTCCGGTCCTTCCTGACCGTGCTCGGCATCGTGATCGGCGTCGGCGCGGTGATCGCGATGGTCACGATCGGCCGCGGCACCACGGCGAAGGTGACCACCGATCTGGCGAAGCTCGGCAGCAACCTGCTGTTCGTGCGGCCGGGGCAGGCGACGATGGGGCTGGGCCGCGCACGGACGGACGCCAAGGCGTTCAAGGAGCGGGACGTGACCGCGCTACGCGGCCAGCTATACGGTGTCCGCGCGATCGCGCCGGTCGCCGCCCTCGGCCTGACGGCGGTCTTCGGCTCGGCCAACTGGCGGACCAACGTCACCGGCACGGACAATTCCTATTTCGCGACGCAGGATTGGGGGCTGAAAGAGGGGCGGGAGTTCTTCGATTCCGAATTGCGCGCCGGCCGGGCGGTCTGCGTCATCGGCGAGACGGTTCGCCGCGAGCTGTTCGGCGGCCTCGATCCGGTCGGCCAGCATATCCGGCTCAAGACGGTCGCCTGCGAAGTGATCGGGCTGCTCCAGCAACGGGGACAATCGAGCTTCGGGACCGACCAGGACGATATCGTCCTCATTCCGCTCCGCACCTTTCAGCGGCGGATCGCCGGCAATACCGACGTGGCGACAATCTTCGTCTCCGCCGAGGACGGGGTCGAGACCTCGAAGGTTCAGGCGGATATCGAGCGGCTGATGCGCGAGCGGCGCAAGATCTCGGCCGGGGAAGACGACGACTTCTACGTGCGCGACATGCGCCAGGTCGTGGAGACGATGACCATGACCACGAAGCTCCTGACCGGGCTGCTGGGGTCGGTCGCCGCGGTGAGCCTGTTCGTCGGCGGCATCGGCATCATGAACATTATGCTGGTCTCAGTGACCGAGCGCACGCACGAGATCGGCATCCGGCTCGCTATCGGCGCGCTCGAGCGCCAGGTCCTGATCCAGTTCCTGGTCGAGGCGGTCGTGCTCTCGCTGTTCGGCGGCCTGGTCGGCATCCTGCTCGGCCTTACGCTCGCCGGCGCCGCCTCGCGCGGGCTGCAGATTCCCTTCGTCTTCGATCCCTGGATCGTGGTCGTGGCCTTTCTCTTCTCCGCCCTGGTCGGCGTCGTGTTCGGCTACGTGCCGGCCCGGCGGGCGGCGCGGCTGGACCCCATCGAGGCCTTGCGCCACGAATAGCGCCGCCTCGACTCAAAGCTCCCTTGATTTGATTGTTGGCGGCGCCCGTTTCTCCTAACATTGACCCGGGCGCCTGCGTGTCTTCGGCGCATAGCTCGTAGATTGTATAGGCCTTTTCTCGCTAAAATTATGCGAGAGCACCCGTCATGCTCTTGTGAGTAGGCGGATATTTGATAAGTTACATCGCTTTGCCCGGCGCGGCGGAGGGTTGGTCCGCCATAAAACAATCAACGGAATGCCGCCGGGGGGGGACGAGTGAGGAAACGACGTGAAGCAGAATAACCTAGGCGTTGCCACGGCACGAGGTGCTCCAAAGCGGCAGGGTCTCTACGACAGCCGCTACGAGCATGATGCGTGCGGCGTCGGGTTCATCGTCAATATCAAGGGGCGCAAGAGCCACGCCATCATCGAGGACGGGCTCAAGATCCTGTCCAATCTGACCCATCGCGGCGCCGTTGGGGCGGACCCGAAGGCCGGCGACGGCGCGGGCATCCTGATCCAGGTCCCCGACGCGTTCTACCGCGCCGAATGCAGCGCGCTGGGCTTCGAGCTGCCGGCGCCCGGCGATTATGGCGTCGCCATGCTGTTTCTGCCGCGGGACGCCGAGGCGCGCGCCAGGTGCGAGGCGCTCTTCGAGAAATACGCCAAGGCGGAAGGGCAGACGATCCTCGGCTGGCGCGACGTCCCGGTCGACAATTCCGACCTCGGCGTGTCGGTCAAGGGGACTGACCCGGCCATGCGCCAGGTCTTCATCGGCCGCGGCGGCAACTGCCCGGACGCCGATGCCTTCGAGCGCAAGCTCATCGTCATCCGCAAGCAGGCGGCGCTGGAGATCCTGGCGCTGGGCGACGACTTTGCCGACTATTACATCGCTTCGCTGTCGGCGCGGACGGTGGTCTACAAGGGCATGCTGCTGGCGCATCAGGTCGGCATGTTCTATCGCGACCTGACCGACGAGCGGGTGGTGTCGGCGCTGGCCATGGTCCACCAGCGCTTCTCGACGAACACTTTCCCGACCTGGAAGCTGGCGCATCCCTACCGGATGATCGCGCATAACGGCGAGATCAACACCCTGCGCGGCAATCTCAACTGGATGAATGCCCGGCGGCACACGATGAAGTCCGAGCTGTTCGGCGACGACCTGGACAAGGTCTGGCCGCTGATCCCGGAAGGCCAGTCGGATTCCGCCTGTTTCGACAATGCGCTGGAGCTTCTGGTGCTGGGCGGATACTCGCTCGCGCATGCCATGATGCTGCTGATTCCGGAAGCCTGGCACGGCAACGCGCTGATGGATCCGAAGCGGCGGGCCTTCTACGAATACCACGCGGCCCTGATGGAGCCCTGGGACGGGCCGGCGGCCGTCGCCTTCACCGACGGGCGGCAGATCGGCGCGACGCTCGACCGCAACGGCCTGCGGCCGGCGCGCTACCTCATCACCGACGACGACACCGTGATCATGGCGTCCGAGATGGGCGTCCTGCCGGTCGCCGAAGAGCGCATCGTCGAGAAATGGCGGCTTCAGCCCGGCCGTATGCTGCTGATCGACCTGGAGCAGGGACGGATCATCGGCGACGAGGAGATCAAGGCCGATCTCGCGAACGCCAAGCCCTATCAGGAATGGCTCAACCGGACGCAGATCCAGCTGGAGGACCTGCCCGCGATCAAGCGCGCGAGCCGCCGGCCGAACGCGCCCTCGCTGCTCAACCGGCAGCAGGCCTTCGGCTATACGCAGGAGGACCTCAAGCTGCTGATGGCGCCGATGGCCGAGTCCGGCCAGGAGGCGATCGGCTCGATGGGCACCGACACGCCGATCGCGGTGCTGTCGAAGCGGCCGAAGCTGCTCTACGCCTATTTCAAGCAGCTCTTCGCCCAGGTCACCAACCCGCCGATCGACCCGATCCGCGAGGAGCTGGTGATGTCGCTGGTCTCCCTGATCGGCCCGCGGCCGAACCTGCTCGGGCTTTCCGACGGCGGCATGCACCGGCGGCTCGAGGTCAGCCAGCCGATCCTGACCAACGAGGACCTGGACAAGATCCGCTCGATCGGAAAGCTGGTCGACCAGGCCTTTCGCACCCAAACCCTCGACCTGACCTATCCGGTGGAGCATGGCGCGGCGGGGATGAAGGACGCGCTGGCCGATCTCTGCAAGCAGGCGGAATCCGCCAGCCTCGACGGCTACAACATCATTGTTCTGAGCGACCGCGCGGTCAGCGCGGACCGCGTCGCCATTCCCGCCTTGCTGGCCACCTCGGCGGTCCATCACCATCTCATCCGGACCGGCTTGCGCACCGATAGCGGCCTCGTGGTGGAAACGGGCGAGGCGCGCGAGGTGCATCATTTCTGCTTGCTCGGCGGGTATGGCGCGGAGGCGATCAATCCCTATCTCGCCTTCGAGACGCTGGCCGCGATGTGCGAAGAACTGCCGCACGACCTCAGCGCGGCCGACGCGCAGAAGCGTTACATCAAGGCGATCGACAAGGGCGTGCTCAAGGTGATGTCCAAGATGGGCATCTCCACGTATCAATCCTATTGCGGCGCGCAGATCTTCGATGCCGTCGGCCTGGCGAGCGGCTTCATCGACGAGCATTTCTACGGCACTCACACCGCGATCGAAGGCGTCGGCCTGGCGCAGATCGCGGAAGAGACCGTCGCCCGCCACCGCCAGGCGTTCAATGACGACCTGGTCTATCGGCGGTTCCTCGATGCCGGCGGCGATTACGCCTTCCGCGTCCGCGGCGAAGAGCATAACTGGACGCCGGATACGATCGCCGGCCTGCAGCATGCCGTGCGCAGCAACGCGCAGGACAAGTACCTCGCCTATTCGCAACTGGTGAACGACCAGAGCAACGGATGATGACGATCCGCGGCCTGTTCGAGTTCCAGCCGGCGGCCGCGCCCGTTCCCATCGAGGAGGTCGAGCCGGCGAGCGAGATCGTCAAGCGCTTCGCGACCGGCGCCATGTCCTTCGGCTCGATCTCGCGCGAGGCGCACACGACGCTGGCGATCGCGATGAACCGGATCGGCGGCAAGTCGAATACCGGCGAAGGCGGCGAGGAGGCGGACCGTTTCGTGCCCCTGCCGAACGGCGACTCCCAACGGTCCGCGATCAAGCAGGTCGCCTCGGGACGCTTCGGCGTCACGGCCGAATACCTCGTCAACTCGGACATGATGCAGATCAAGATGGCGCAGGGCGCGAAGCCCGGCGAGGGCGGCCAGCTGCCCGGCCACAAGGTCGACGCCGTGATCGCCAAGGTGCGCCATTCGACGCCGGGCGTCGGGCTGATCTCGCCGCCGCCGCATCACGACATCTATTCCATCGAGGATCTGGCGCAGCTCATCTACGACCTGAAGAACGTCAATCCGGACGGCGACGTGAGCGTCAAGCTGGTCTCCGAGGTCGGCGTCGGCACGGTCGCGGCCGGCGTCGCCAAGGCCAAGGCGGACCATGTCACCATCGCCGGCTTCGAAGGCGGCACCGGCGCCAGCCCGCTGACCTCGATCCTGCATGCCGGGTCGCCCTGGGAGATCGGGCTCGCCGAGACGCATCAGACGCTGGTGCTGAACAAGCTGCGCGGCCGCATCGCCGTGCAGGTCGACGGCGGGCTCCGAACGGGCCGCGACGTCGTCGTCGGCGCGCTGCTGGGCGCCGACGAGTTCGGCTTCGCGACTGCGCCGCTGATCGCGTCCGGCTGCATCATGATGCGGAAATGCCATCTCAACACCTGCCCGGTCGGGATCGCGACGCAGGACCCCGTGCTGCGCAAGCGCTTCACCGGCAAGCCGGAGCATGTGATCAACTTCTTCTTCTTCGTCGCCGAAGAGGTGCGGTCGCTGATGGCCATGCTCGGCTTCCGCCGCTTCGACGACATGGTCGGCCGGTCGGACTGCCTCGACCAAAGGGAGGCGATCGCGCATTACAAATCGAAGGGGCTCGATTTCTCGCGCGTGCTGCACAGGCCGGAGGTCGGTCCCGAGGTCGCGATCCGCAACAGCGAGCGGCAGGATCACGACATCCATCGCGTGCTCGATCGCTGGCTGATCGAGCAGGCGGCGCCGGCGCTGAGCGAGGGCAAGCCGGTCGGCATCATGGGCAAGATCCGCAATTCCGACCGCACGGCCGGTGCGATGCTGTCGGGCGAGGTGGCGAAGCGCTACGGCCATGCCGGCCTGCCGCCGGACACCATCAGCATCAGCTTGACCGGGACCGCGGGGCAGAGCTTCGGCGCCTTCCTTGCGCATGGCGTCAGCATCGACCTGATCGGCGAGGCCAACGACTATGTCGGCAAGGGCTTGAGCGGCGGCCGGTTGGTGGTTCGCCCGCCCGAAGGAAAGCAGGATCGTGCCGGAAAAGAGCATCATCGTCGGCAACACGGTTCTCTACGGCGCGATCGCGGGCGAATGCTATTTCCGCGGCGTCGCCGGCGAGCGCTTCGGCGTCCGCAACTCGGGCGCGGTCGCCGTCGTCGAGGGCGTCGGCGACCACGGCTGCGAGTACATGACCGGCGGGATCGTCGTCGTGCTCGGCAATGTCGGGCGGAATTTCGCCGCCGGCATGAGCGGCGGCATTGCCTATGTGCTGGACGAAGCCGGCGACTTCGAGCAGCACTGCAATTTATCGATGGTCGAGCTGGAGCCAGTGGTCTCGGAGGACGACATCCTCGAGCACTTCAAGCACCAGGGCGGCGATCTCGAAGGGCACGGCCTGGTCGACGTCATGCGCGACATGACGCGGCATGACGAGGAACGGCTCTATCGCCTGATCGTCAACCATGGCCGCTACACGAATTCCGCCCGCGCCGCGACCATCCTCGAGAACTGGGAGGAATATCGCCCGCGCTTCGTCAAGGTGATGCCGGTCGACTATCGCCGCGCGCTGCAGGAGATGGAAGAGGCGCAGAGCGAAACCGGTGAGGCTGACCTCGCGGCCGAGGTCGCCTGACATGGGCAAGGTTACGGGTTTCCTCGAGATCGGGCGGCACGACCGCGGCTACGAGCCGGCGGGCGACCGGGTGCGGCACTTCCGCGAGTTCGTCATCCCGATGGAAACGAAGGCGGTCCAGCAGCAGGGCGCACGCTGCATGGACTGCGGCATTCCCTTCTGCCATCAGGGGTGCCCGGTCAACAACATCATCCCGGACTGGAACGATCTGGTGTATCGCGGCGACTGGCGCGCGGCGAGCGACGTGCTGCATTCGACCAATAATTTCCCGGAGTTCACCGGCCGCATCTGCCCGGCGCCCTGCGAAGAGGCGTGCACGCTCAACATCGACGACAATCCCGTCACCATCAAGACGATCGAATGCGCCATCGTCGACAGGGCCTGGCAAGAGGGCTGGCTTGCGCCGGAACCGCCGGAAAGGCGCACGGGCAAGCGGGTCGCGGTCGTCGGCTCGGGTCCCGCCGGGCTGGCCTGCGCGCAGCAGCTCGCGCGCGCCGGCCACGACGTGGTGGTCTACGAGAAGAACGCCAAGGTCGGCGGCTTGCTGCGCTACGGCATTCCCGACTTCAAGATGGGCAAGGAGATCATCGATCGCCGCGTCGCCCAGATGGAGGCGGAGGGCGTGCATTTCTGGACCGGCTGCGCGGTCGGCGCCGACGTGCCGGCGGCGCGGCTGATGGAGCAATTCGATGCCGTGGTGCTGGCCGGCGGTGCGGAGAAGGCGCGCGACCTGACCGTTCCCGGCCGCGAGCTCAAGGGCATCGAGTTCGCGATGGACTACCTGCCGCAGCAGAACCGGCGCATCGGCAAGGAGCCGTTGGGCGACGTGCCGGATATCCTCGCTGCGGGCAAGCATGTCATTGTGATCGGCGGCGGCGACACCGGCTCCGACTGCATCGGCACCGCCTTCCGCCAGGGCGCCGTCTCGGTGACGCAGCTCGAGATACTGCCGCGCCCGCCGGAGGTTCCGGACAAGGGCCTGACCTGGCCGCATTGGCCGTTGCGGCTGCGCACGTCGTCGTCCCAGGCCGAAGGCGCCGACCGCGACTGGAGCGTGGCCACCAAGAAGATGTCCGGCAAGAACGGGACGGTCACCAAGCTGCATGCGGTGCGGCTGGATGCGGCGCTGAAGGAGATTCCCGGCAGCGACTTCACGCTCAAGGCCGATCTCGTGCTCCTGGCGATGGGCTTCGTCCATCCCGTGCATGAGGGCATGATCCAGGAGCTTGGGCCCGCGCTCGACGGGCGCGGCAACGTCCAGGCCACGACCGAGGATTATCAGACCTCGATACCCCGGCTCTTTTCCGCCGGCGACATGCGGCGCGGGCAGTCGCTTGTCGTCTGGGCGATCCGCGAGGGCCGGCAATGCGCCCGCGCGGTCGACGAATTCCTCATGGGGTCTTCAATCCTGCCGCGTTGAAAAGAGGCTCGGATCGGCCGATTTCCGCGGCCGCGGGCGGTGCCTGGCCGGCCTCTTTTAACGGCGTGGCGGGATACCCATGTAATGCCGAGCCTTTGCGATGTCCTTCATGGGATGGTGTTCAATGGTAAGGTCACGTTCCTTCGTTGCGGTTTCCCTGGTTACGGCGGCGTCACTCGCCGTTTCGTCCGTCGCCGTCGCCGGCCCGGTGCCGCCGGCCCTATCGGTCTATGGATCAAAAAGCCCGATGATCCAGCAGGTTGATGACTGGCACGGCAATCAGGAGAAAAAGCGGGTCCAATGGGAGAGGAACTATCATGATCAGGGCGGCCCAGGAGGGAAAAACCAGGGGCCTAGTCATGGTCAAAGCCCCGGCTACGGCCAGAGCCAAAGCCAGGGCCATGGTCAGAAAGGTCCTCAGCAGCCCGCCTACAAAGGCTCCCAGCCTGCCTACAAAGGCTCCCAGCCTAGCTACAAGGGCCCTGAGCACGGCGGGCGTCCGCCGCAGCGGACCGTCGTCGTCGTCCGGCCGGTACCGGCGGGGCCCCGCTATGCACCGCCGCCGTACCGCCGCGTCCAGTACCGCAATGTCTGGATCGTCCGTCCCTATGGACACTGGTATCCGGGCTACGGCTACTACTACAAGGACGACGCGGCCTATCACTTCCTCGCTTTCACCGCGATCACGCTCAGCCTTCTGACCCTTCTCACGGTGGCGCAGCAGCGCGCGCAGGAGCAGGCGCAGATCGACGCGGCGACCGCGCCGGTCGGCTCCACCATCACGTGGAACGACGCCAATGCGGGCGGCAGCGTGGCGGTCCTGCGCGATGGGCATAGCTCCGACGGGCAGTATTGCCGCGAGTTCCAGCAGACGGTGACTGTCGGCGGCCGGAGCGAGCAGGCCTACGGCACCGCCTGTCAGCAGCCCGACGGCGCCTGGCATATCGTCAGCACGCAGTAACAGCGCTGTGCAATAGCGCGCGCCTAAGCGCCGACCACGACCCCGGGGTTGAGAATGCCCCTGGGGTCGAGGCGGCGCTTGGCGTCGCTTAGCACGTCGCCGAACAGGGCGGGGCGCTGCATCTCGTACCATTTCTGATGGTCGCGCCCGACCGCATGGTGATGCGTGATCGTCCCGCCGTTGGCGATGATCGCATCCGACGCGGCCGCCTTGATCGCGCGCCATTGCGCCAGCATCGCGCCCGGCCGTCCCTGCGCGTGGAAGGCAAAGTAGGGCGCGGGCCCGTCCGGATAGGCATGGCTGAAGCGGCAGGAGACGACGCCGTCCTTGCCGGTCGTCTCGCGGATCGCGGTTTCGGTCGCCTCCTTGATCGCGTGGTAGAAGCCTTCGAAATGATCCCAGGTGACAGCCGTCTCGAAGGTATCGGAGATGATCCCGCGCGGCGTGAGTTGCTCGCGGTTATAGGGCATGCGGATGAAGGCGGTGCGCCAGGCGCCGACCGCGCCTTGCAGATGGGCGTCGGGATTGTCGCGCCAGGGCACGTCGACCGCGCCGCCATGGTCGAGGCAGCATTGCTCGGCGCGCGCCATCCAGGCGTCGACCGGATGGTCGGATGATTCGAAGGAGACGACCATCAGCGTGAAGGATCCGTCGGCCGCGCCGTTCACCTTGAGCTCGACCCCGTCGACGATACGCACATTGGCCGGGTAAAGCCCGGCCTGCGCGACCGCGCGCACGGCGCCGGCCGCGGCGAAGAAATCGGCGAAGCGATAGCCGGCCGTCGCCTTGAAGCTGGGCCGGCCCTGCAGTCGCACCCCCGCTTCGGTGATGATGCCGAGCGCGCCTTCCGACCCCATGATGAAGCGGTCGGGGCTCGGCCCCGCGCCGGAGCCGGGCAGGCGGCGGGTGACGATACGGCCCGCCGGCGTCACCATCGTGATGTTCTCGACCAGGTCGTCGATATGCGTGTAGAGGGTCGCGAAATGCCCGCCCGAGCGGGTCGCGATCCAGCCGCCGAGCGTCGATTGCTCGAAGGATTGCGGGAAGTGCCGCAGCGTCAGCCCGTGCGGCTTGAGCTGCGCCTCCAGCTCGGGCCCGCGCGCGCCGCCCTGGATCAGCGCGGCGCGCGAGACCGGGTCGACCTCCAGCACCTTGTTGAGGCGCGACAGGTCGACCGTCACCACGCCCTTGTAGCCGATGACGTCCGGCGTGACGCCGCCGACGACCGACGAGCCCGCGCCGTAGGGGATGAGCGCTGCGCCCTTGTCGCCGGCCCAGTCGAACAGCGCGGCGATCTGCTTCTCGTCGGTGGGATAGGCGACGATGTCGGGCGCATGCGCGAAGTCGCGCGCGAAGATGCGGATCGAGTCCGGCTGCGACTGGCCGAAGGCGTGCAGGATGCGCTCGTAGGGATCGCTCGTGCAGATCGCCCTGAGGCGGCCGGGCGGCGCGAGGCGGGGCGCGGCGAGGGTGATGTCCTCGACGCACGGCACCGCGCTCTCGGCGGTGGGTGCAATGCCGAAGCCGCGGGCGAAGGTTTCGAGCAACGCCTCGGTCTCACCGCCGTCGAGCCCGTCGCCTTCGTAGCCCCAGCCCCAGAACTTCAGCTTCGGGGTCATGCGCCCATCTTAGGCCCTCGGCTTACCGGCCTACCAGCGCCATCATTTTCGCGAGCGAGCCCGGCGCCTCGAAGCCGCGGATCGCCTGATACAGCGCCTCGGTCTTCGCGGCGCCCAGCATCGGCTCGACCAGGCCCTGGAACTTGACCAGCAGGTCGTCCCAATCCATCGGGTTGTCGGGATGCCCCAGCACGATGTCGGTCTGCTCCTTCACGACCTCGCCGCCTTCGAGATAGACGTCGAGATAGGCGGAATGCGGCGCCTGTCCCTGGACCGCCTCGAGCTCGACCAGCGGCACCAGCTCCATCACGCTCGCATCGCGCATCGTCGCCTCGGTGAAGTCGGTGTAGACCGCGCGATAGCCGCGCAGCCCCATCGAGATGCAGAAGGGGACGCTGAACTTGCCTTCGAGCGGGGTCTGCGGGTTGAGCTTGCCGGCGGTGACCAGCGCGTTCGGGTGCACGCGGGCCTTGACCTTGGTGATCTTCTTGCCGGCCACGCGCTCGGCGAGCTTGCGCGCGGTCTGGGTCGACGGCTGCGTCGCGCGGCAGCAAGCGAAGGGCTTGAAGCCATTGCCGAGCAGCCACCATGTCTCGTCGAAATCGAGCGCCGGCACCTCGACCTCGCGGTTCTGGATGAAGGCGTCGAGCAGCCCTTTCTCCAGCTCGTAGAGCTGCGTCGCGGAGACGAAGCCGTTCTCGGCGAGTTGCGCGGAGAGAATGCCGTCCATCGCCGCCTTGCCCGCGTGGAAGGGCTTCGAATCGGTGCCGAAGGAGCCGACCAGGCCGCCCGCGGTGGTCGCCGCGATGCCGAGCGCATAGGCGACCTTCTTTTCGTCATGGCCGAGCATGGCGCAGGCCGCCGCCGCGGCGCCGGTACGCCCGAAGACCGAGGTCGGATGCAGGCCGCGGCGCTGCAGGCTGCGCCCCACGCCGGGAGGGCCGCCGCCGCCGAGCCGCGCCATGACCTCGAAACCGGTGACGAAGCCGGAAAGCGCCTTTTGCTCGCTCAGCTCGTGATGCTCGGCCAGCGCCAGCGCCGTCGACCAGCAGGGGCCGCTCGGGTGGCCGGCGCCGCCCGGATGCGTGTCGTCATAGTCCATGGCATGCGCCATGGCGCCGTTGACGAGCGCGGCGAGGGCAGGCGCCGTCTTGCCGGCGAGGAAGATCTGCGCTTTGCCGGCGGCGCACCACGCCTCGGCGGTCTTCCGCGTGGCGACGGCGACGTTCTGCTCCGCCGCGCCGATGGCGCAGCCGGTATAGTCGAGCAGCGCCTTTTTGGCGGCGTCGACGATTTCCGGCGGAAAGTTGCGCTTGGCGGTGCCGGCGATATACGCCGTCAGCTGGTTGCCGCGCGTGTTCGTGCGGCCGTTGCTTGCCGGCTTCGTGTTCATGACAGTCCTCGCGATTTAAATTGGGCGGGTCGATAGTGGACCCAGTCTAGCCTATTGTCGCGCCGGGCGAAAATCGGGGCGGCGCGAAACGCGGCGAATGGCCCTGGCGCATGAAAGTGCCGGGGCGGAAAGGCTCGGGAGCTTCTTGGCGGCAGCAGTGCCGTCCGCCTCTCGTGCCGCCGGACGATGGCGGCGTCCGAGCGTCACGCGCCTGCGGCGCGTCCCGCGGCCGCGGTGCGGATGACGCGCCCGGCCGGAAGTATGAGCGTCGCCGTCGTGCCCTTGCCGAGCACGCTTGTATAGCCGAGCCGGGCGCCGTGCATCTCCGCCAACGCTTTCGCCAGCGAGACGCCGAGGCCCGTTCCCGACTGGTGCCGCGTCTGAGCCTTGCCGAATTGACGGAACGGCTCGCCCAGCAATCGGAGGTCCGTTTCGGACATCCCGGTTCCGGTGTCTCGTATCGCGATCGCGAGGCCGTCCTGCCCGTCGTCGGACACGGAAAGCTCGATCTCGCCGCCCGCCGGCGTGAACTTGATGGCGTTCGACAGGAGATTGAGCAGGATCTGGCGCAGCCTGATATCGTCGGCAAGGACGCCCGGCAGGCGGGTGGTGTCCGGCAGGCGCAGCTGCAGGCCGGCAGCCTCGACATTTTGCGACACCAGCGCTTCGAGCTCGCGCAGCAGCTTGCCAAGATCGATGTCCGTGTCGCGCAGCTCGAGCTTTCCCGCCTCGATCTTGGAAAAATCCAGAAGGTCGTTGATGAGATCGAGGAGATACTGTCCCGAGCTATGGATCGCCTCGATGTAGCCGGGAATGTTGTCGGCCGCGATGTTGGTCTTGCCCTGCTGCTTGATCGCCTCGGAGAATCCGATGACCGCATTCAGCGGCGTGCGGAGCTCGTGGCTCATATTGGCGAGGAACTCGGATTTCGCGCGGCTGGCTTCCTCCGCCTGCATGCGGGCTTGCTGCGCGGCGTCCTCGGCATTCTTCAGGTCGGTGATGTCGATGCTGATGGCGAAGATACCGCCTTCGGCGGTCGGCACCTCGCGGATGATGTACCAGCGGCCGTCGTGAAGCTTGCGGATGATGGGATCGGACGGGTTCCTGTGCCGGGCAAGCCGTTCGGCGATGAATTCTTCCTCGCGGCCTAACGCGTCCGGAGAGAGGTTTCGCGCCACGCTCACGCGCAATATGGTCTCGAACGCGACGCCGACCTTGACGACATCCGCGATCTCGTCGTGGAGCTCGATCCACTTCTTGTTCCACATCACGAGCCGGTCGTCCGCGTCATAGAGCACGAACCCGTCCTGCAACGCGTTGACGACCTGGTTCAGACGCTCTTCGCTATGACGCAGCTGCTGTTCGCGGCTCTTCAGGTCCGTGATGTCGGTGCGAATGCCGACGGTGGAGCCGTCGCCGGTCCGCGTTTCCGTGATCTTGACCCAGCGACCGTTCGAAAGGTGACGCTCGATCGACACTTGCAAATCCCGGTGCTGCTTCAGCCGCTCGGCGATCCATTCCTCGATGCGGCCTTCGGCTTGAGGATACTGGCCGCGCAGCGCACCCGATGCGAATGACTTCTTCGAAGGCTATGCCGGGAACGAGTATGTCGGCGATGTCGGAAAACAGCTCGCGGTAACGGGTGTTGCAGAGCACCAGGCGGTCGTCGGGGTCATAAAGCAGAAAGCCTTCGGAGATCGACTCGATCGCATCGCGCAGACGCGCCTCCGCCAAGGCCCGGGCGACGATATTCCGGTACATGATGATCCAAGCGAAAATGGCGCTCGTCGCGAGCAGCAGCGCGAGCCCGATCGAGGTCAGTCGAAAGCTCTCCGCAAAGCTCGAGACCTCGCGCGACACGTTCACATAGATCTTGAGCGCCCCCTCGAAAACGCCCCGCTGCATGATCGGCAAATAGACCTCGGCGAAGGGGGGAACGTGTCGTCGAATTGGTGCAGCTTGGTGAGGACATATGGCTTGCCCTTCGCGACAACGTCGAAGAACGCAGGCGTTGCCGTTTTGCGTCCGATGTCCTGCGGCTGGGAGGCGGCAAAGACCACGCCGCTCGAATCGTAGAGCTTATAGCGGAAGATATCGCCGCGGGGTGTGGCCGTCTTGAGGTTGAATTGCTGCTCAGGCGTCAAGGCGCCTCTCTCGAAGATCCGCCAGAGGTCGAGATCCTTCACGAGGGATTTGCCCCAGCGGACGGCGCTGTGTTCCGTAACCGAGTGCAACAGATTGTTATGGATGCGATAGGTCCATACGATGCCGAGCGCGATCCCGACGAGCGTAACGAACCCCACGAGGGACAGGAGTCTCTTGTCGCTGACGGTAAGGCTTCTGAACCCCGACAGTCGGGCACCGCGCCGGCTCAAGGCAAACTCCTGATGTACAGATACGCCATGGACAGCATTGCGGGTCGTCCGTGTATCCGAATCTCAACGCCTTGCCACATCCAGGCTCGGGTCCTGTCTGGATGTCGCCGGGCGGACCGCTCGGAAGAGTATCGCGTGGGGTAGTCTAGGACGCCATGGTTACTTAACCTTTAAGACGAAAAATCTAATCATTTTACTATCTTTGGTATCAGAGACGCCGCCGGGCCTTTGATATTTTCCAGTTCGAGGCTGCGCTCGGCATCGATGCGCCGGGCGATCACGTCGTCGGAGCAGCCAGTGCCGGCAAGAACGCGCCCGGCCAGCTGCAGGCTGCTCTCCAGGTTTTCCGGGACGACTTCCGATGCGCCGAGCCCCAGCAGAGCCCGGGCATGCGCCCGGCTGCGCGCCCGCGCATAGATCGGCAACGCCGGATATTCGATGTGCGCCTTGCGCACCACCTGCTCGGCCGCCGCCGAATCGTCCATGGTCACCACAAGCGCGCGGGCGGCGCCGAGCTGAGCCCGCCGCAGCATCTCGATCCGCGACGCGTCGCCGAAATAGGCCGGCAGGTTTGCGGCCCGCGCGTCGGCGACGTTGCCGGAATCCCGGTCGAGCGCGAGATAAGGCAGCTCCTCCGCATCGCAGAGCGCGGCGACCGTCCGGCCGACGCGTCCGAAGCCGGCGATCACGATATGTCCTTCCATGCCTTCGAGCGTGTGCCACCCGGCGGCATGCAAGGATTCGCCGGTATGCCGCTCGATCAACGCGGCGAGGCGATGCGCGCCGATCGCGATGAACGGCGTCGCGACCATGCTCAGTCCGACGACGATCAGGACGAACTGGGCGAGCGCGTCCGGCAGCAGATTGAGCGCGCGCGCCAGCGTCACGGCGACGAAGGCGAACTCGCCCGCTTGGCCCAGCAGCAGCCCGGTTTCCAGCGCGGTATGGATTGGCAGCCCGAATAGCCGCGCCAGCGGGTAGATGATCAGCGCCTTCAGTATGAAAAGGCCGACCACGGCGGCCAGCAGCCCTTGCATATGCTCGCCGACCAGCCGGTAGTCGATTCCCATGCCGACGGAGATGAAGAACAGGCCGAGCAGCAGGCCCTTGAACGGTGCGATGTCGACTTCGATCTGATGGCGGTATTCGGTCTCGGCGAGCAGCAGGCCCGCGAGAAACGCCCCGAGCGCCATCGAGGTGCCCGAGATGCCGGTGATCGCCGCGGTACCGATCACCACGAGCAACGTTGCCGCCATGAACATCTCCGCGCTTCGCGCGTGGCTCACCATGCGGAACAGCGGCCGCAGCACCAGCCGTCCCGCGACGAAGATGGCGCCGATCACGGAGACGGCCTTGAGCATCGCGAAGGTGAGATCGCCCCACATGCTGCTCTCGCCGGTCGCGCCGAAGACGCTGACGATGAACAGGATCGGCACCACGGCGAGGTCCTGCATCAGCAGGATCGAGAAGCTGGCGCGGCCGAGCGGCGTGCCGAGGTGCCGGCGCTCGACCAGGATCTGCATGACGATCGCCGTGGAAGACAGCGCAAGGCACGCCCCCAGCGCAACCGCGGTTTCCGCCGGGCCGCCCACCGCCCAGATGATCGCGGCGATGGCGGCTCCCGTCACCGCGACCTGCAGGCCGCCGAGCCCGAAGACGAGGCGGTGCATGCTCCACAGCCGGTCGAGCGACAGCTCGAGCCCGATCGTGAACAAGAGGAAGATCACGCCGAGCTCGGCCAGCCGCCTCACGCCATCGATGTCCGAGATCACCGCCAGCGAGAACCAGCCCATCTGGTCCACGAACAGGCCGAGCCCGTAAGGGCCGATAATGCCGCCGATGATGAGATAGCCCAGGACCGGGCTCATCTTGAGGCGATGGAAGACCGGCACGACGATCCCGGCGGCAACGAGGAAGATCACGAGCTCGCGAAGATAGGGAATGCCGGCTGTCTGATGCACGTCGTCGTCCCGCCGCGGAATCGGTGTCGCCGCGCAATCTACCCGTGCGCGACGGCGAAACGCAAAGGATGCGTTACAGGCCGAGGGGGTGCAGCGGTCCGAAGGAGTTGATGAAGAGCAGCGTGCCGAGCAGCAGAATGAGCGAGCCGCCGACCAGCGCGACGACCCGGCCGGCCAGCGCAATGCCGGGATTGTTCTCCGCAACCAGGGTCGTGACCAGGTGCCGGGCCGACAGCACCAGCAGCGCCAGGCTCGCCACCGCGATGGCGGTGCCGAGCGACATGGCGAAGACGGCCGCGACGCCGGCCCACGGGATGCCGAACAGATTGGCGACCGCCAGTACCAGGACCGCGCCGCTGCACGGCCGGATGCCGATCGACAGCACGATTCCCGCCATGGTCTTGAGGTCGCGCGCGGCGTCCATCTGGGCGGCGGTCGGCCCGTGCGAATGGCCGCAATGATCGTCGCCGCAGAGGTCATGGCCATGGGCGTGATCGTGAGCGTGGGTGTGTTCGTGCGCCCGTGCCCGTGCCCGTGACTATGGCCGTGGTCGAGCGCCACGGATTGGACCGGCGACTGTGCCAGCACCGGCGCGGGCATCAGCGCGGCCTGCGCGCTGCGGCGAAGCGAGCGCAGCAGCCCGGACGCCGCGCGGTAGGCGAGGTAGCCGCCCATCGCGGCGACCAGGATGTAGCTGAACTGCTCGGCCCAGCGCACCGCGCTCTGCGTGTCGCGCGCCGCCCAGCCCGCCAGCGTGGTCAGCCCGAAGACCAAGCACGATCGCCGTGATGCCTTGCACCGTCGCGGCTATTGCCGACAGCAGGATGCCGCGCCACATGCGCTGGCGGTGGGTGGCCAGGTAGGTGGTCATGATCGCCTTGCCGTGCCCCGGCCCCGCCGCGTGAAGAATGCCGTAGAGGAAGCTGGTGACGATCAGGGCCCAGCCGGCGGCCATGGCGCCGTGCTCGCGGATCGTCTCCAGCTCGGCGGCGAGCTTGCGGTGGAACTGCCGCTGCTTGACCATGATGAACAGCAGCGCGCGGGTGACGAGGCCCGGCTGCTGGATCCTGTATCTGCTGTTGCGGCGCAGAACGGCCGCCGCTGAACGGATCGGCCGAGCCGCCGCCCGCCTGGGCGAAGCACAGCGCCGGGATCGCGAGGAAGAACAGGACCAGCAAGCGCACGCCTCACGGCTTGGCCCCGCATCGGATGATGACGTGTTCCGCGAAGAGCTCGCCGAGGCCCTTGCTGTTGGCGTGGGTCTGGTCGACCGTGGCGGCGAAAGTGATCGCATTCGGGTTCGGGTTGGGCGGGATCAGCCGGTAGCTGCAGGACGGATCGGCGCCGACGAGCTCGATCGCGCCGCCGCCTTCCGCATGCAGCATCTCGATATAATAGGTCGGGTCGAAGACGGCGTATTCGATCGGGCTCTTCGTCGGGTCGACCGGCTTGTCGAGCAGCAGCGTGAAAGTCAGCAGCAGCCGCTTGTTCTTCTCCGAGCTGCTTGATGTCGCGCACGCCCGAGAATTTCGATTTGGCCCCGTCGCGGACGACCTCGGTCATATAGTCATACGCCTTGACGTTGTTCATGTTCACATGCATCAGCGCGTCCAGCATCTTCGGGTCGGGCGCGCCGTTCTTGTCGCGCTTTACCCCTTCGAGGGAAAAGGCGGTGTAGAGCGGATCGAAGATCCACGTCTCTTCCAGCGCATAGATCTGCTTCTGCTTGTCGAACAGCACCTTGATCTTGACGTCGATCCAGGCGTGCGGGTGGGCTTCGGCCGGCGGCGCGGCGGTCGCCAGCAGGATGATTGCGGCAAGCAGGGCAAGGAACCCGGCGGCGAGACGGAAAGCGCCTGGAGATGCGATCATGGGCGTTACATGCGAAGGATCGACAGCTTGGGCTACGGTCCGCCGTCTACGCCCGAATAATGTCGAAACTGTGTCCATTGTCGGCGGGTGCCTTATAGCACGGAAGCGAGGCGCAGGCGCGGCCCCTTATTGTCGCAGCGAATGCCGCCCTTGATGACGCACCGGGGGCCCCGTTTGGCGGGTCCGGTGTCCCGCGCGTATAGTTTTCCCGAAGGTCCTGCCGGCCCGTCCCCCCTTAATGCGATGAGGAGATCCCTAGATGAGCGCGTACGAAACCATTCTGGTCGAACAGGAAGAGGGCGTGGGCATCGTGACCCTGAACCGCCCGGAAGTGCTCAACGCGATGAGCAACAAGCTGTCGGACGAGCTGCAGCACGCGGTGCGCGACTTCGCCGAGGACGACAGTATCGGCTGCGTCGTCATCACCGGCGCGGGGGAGAAGGCGTTTTCCGCCGGCGGCGACATCCACGAGCAGCGCGAGAACGACCGCAAATACACCCGCGAGCAGCTCGCCCGGATGGGCGCTGCCCGCAGTTACGGGACCTACGAGCTGAGCGCCTGTCCGAAGCCGGTCATCGGCATGATGAACGGGCTGGCCTATGGCGGTGCGGCGGTGCTGGCCTCCTCGCTGGACATGCGGATCGGCTGCGAAGGGACGAAGTTCCGCTTCCTCGCCGCCGCCTACGGCCGCATCAACAGCACCTGGACGCTGCCGAACCAGGTCGGCTGGCCGATGGCGAAGGAATTGCTGTTCAGCGCGCGGATCGTCGAGGCGGAGGAGGCCTACCGCATCGGCCTGCTCAACCACCTGGTCCCGCGCGCCCAGCTGCGCGCCAAGACCATGGAGATCGCGACCGCCATCGCCAAGAACGATCGCAAATCGGTGATGGGAATCAAGGCGCTGATGCTGCGCGACATGGGCTGCGGCCTGCTCGAGCAGTGGGGCAATGAAAAGGAATATACGCGCTACGTGCTGCCGGGCGCGAAGGCGGAGGACGCCTTCCCCGAGTTCATCAAGCGCAAGGGCCGCCCGGCCTAGGGCGGGCCGCCGGCGGTCGGGGGCGCCGCAATCTCAGGGCCCCCTCGACCCGCCCGGAAGGCTCTAGTCGTCGCCGAAGACGTCGATGGCGACACGGCCGGCATTCACGGCGCAAGGCCAGCCGGCATAGAAGGCGACGTGGGTGATCAGCCCCTTCAATTCCTGCTCCGTCACGCCGTTGTCGAGCGCGCGCTTCATATGGCCCTTCATCTCGTCGGTCCGGTAGAGCGCCGCGAGGATGGCGACGGTGACCAGGCTGCGGTCGCGCTTCTTGAGGTCGGGATGCTCCCACACGTCGCCGAACAGCACGTCGTCGCGCAGCTGGCCCAGCTTGGGGATGAATTCGTAGACGGTCGGCTTCTTTCCTTTGGCCATGGATCGGACTCCTCTATCTTGTTTGTGAAGCGGGCGGCGGATCGGCCACGGGAATTGTGCGCCGCGCGCCGCCCAACCGGAAAGGTCCCGCCCAGCTTACGCGATTTTCACGCCGCGTGCGCAGGCAGGCGGAGTCCACGGATCACGGTATGGCTGTGCGCAGCGCGCGCCGATCAAACGGCGCGGCCGCCGGGCCGCCCGGCAAGGCGGGGCGAGGGGGCCGGCGCGGATCAGTTCTCGTGCATTACGGTCAGCAGGTCCGACACCATATACGGCTTGGAGACCAGCCGCCGGACGTAGCGCTGCTCGTCGGAGACGACGGCGCCCGGGTCTCCCGTGACGATGACCACGCGCGTCGCATACCGCTCGTAGAGATGCCGGGCCAGGGTGAGGCCGTCGATCGGCGAGCCGAGATTGAAGTCGATCACGGCATACTCGGGGATGCGGTCCTGATAGACCGCCAAGGCGTCCTCCGCCGTCGGGACGACCCCGACCACGTCATACCCGGAATCCGCGAGGAGCACGCTCAGGTTCTGGGCCTGGATTGCTTCGTCTTCGACGATTAGCACGGAATTCGCGTTGTTTATGGACATCCTCTTGCGCTCCAATGCGATGCAAATTAACTGTACCGCCAGTATCCAGGCCCAAAAGCATTGTTATTTAGTCATGCTTTATTAATGAGTCTGGTCAATTTCAGAAATATTTCTAGATTGTCGAGCGTAATTTAAAATCTCAATCACGGTATTATTGTGGAAATATTTTGATTCTTCTGGGGAATCGCCAGATCTCTGAAATCAATATTTCGCGAGCAGCCCTATCGCCCCGGGGCGATGGCCGGCGGATATTTCCAGAAAGAGGGGCGTTATCGTGAAGGCGGGGAACACGCGGAGCGGGTGCAACCGCCAACTCGACGCGATTTGCACCCGCCGCCGCGAGTTACCGGAATGTGAAGGCGTCCAAACGGCCGCGGCGAGGGCCTAACTGCCCGCGGGCGCGAGCCGCATGGTCGTAATCACACGTTTTCAGGCCAGAATATTGATAGAACCACCGCGTCCGGAGGCCTGAGCCGACTGCGATGCCGATGTGGTGACGCGCTGCCCCTCGTCACCGTCGTTATCCCGATCGGGACCACTCTCCACACGCTCAGGTTGGGAAATCAGAGGTGTCGAAGTGTGGCCGGGCAGCGAACCCACCGATCCGATCTGCATGGCAAAGTCCAATCTTTGACTGCCTACGGCGAATATGCCGCACTCGGAACGTTACACGGCTAAGCTGACCGCAACCTGATGGCGATTTGTGCAGCCGCCGTTGAGCGGTCTGCCCTTGGGGGAGAGAAGGGGGAAAATAAAGACAGCCGCCGGCTCGGCAGAAAGGACCGCTTCAGCCCGAGCGGCTTTCGCTGGTGCGGCTGTCCGGCCGGTCAGCTCTGCGGGTCGTTTCGCCGCAGATAGTCGAGCACGGAGTCCAGCGGCTCTACGTCGCCGAACTTCGCGTCTATGTCGAACAGGTTCCATTCGACCACGCCCGGAACCCGGTCGCCGACGCATTCGCGCACGACGATCGGGCGAAAGCCCTCGGCGATGGCGTCCTCGACCGTGTGCCGCACGCAGCCGGCCATGGTGACGCCGGTGACGATCACGGTGTCGACGCCGAGCGCGCGCAGGTAGCCCGCGAGATAGGTGCCGTTGAAGGCCGAGGCGCGCTTCTTGACGATCACCTGTTCGTTGGGCAGGGGCGCGATGCGGTCGTCGATCGCACAGGCTTCGCTGCCTTCCTTCAGGACCTCGACCGGGATCTTCAGATGCCACAGCCCGGTGTCGCTGTTCGGGCCGCCGGGATCGCGATAGGCGGTCGTCGTGTAAACGATGGGGATGCCTTTCGCGCGCGATGCGTCGAGCAGCGCCTTCACGCCGGGGATGATCGTGTCCATGCCGTCGCAGGTGAAAGGATTTTCCGGCTGCGTCCAGGCATTGGCGAGGTCGATATTGATCAGTGCCGGCTTCTTGCCGTAGCCGATCCGGCGCATGAAGCCGCGCTCGCGATAGACACCGGTGTCGTAGCCGAAAACTTTTGCAAGCGCGTCCTTGATGTCATCCGCCATGGCTGCCGTTCCGTTGTCGTCGATTGATTGTCGAGCCTAATGCAATGCGCATGCCTTCACCATGGCCGGGCGTCGCAAGCGGAAACAGGACCCGGCGGATGATCGATTTTATCGCAACGGGCGTAGGCAAACGCCAACGAAAGAAGCATGCGCGCAAACAATGAGTTTTCAGATCATTATTCCGTTGCGACTCCCATACCGCGCGCTAACAATATGAACGCGGAATGAAATTTTTTTGAAGGAGGCGGCTCATGAAAGAGTCCCTTGGTTACCGTCGGCAGCGCAGGGGAGTGCTTTCGGCTGCGGCGGCAGTGCTGCTTGCTGGACTGGTGATGCCGTCGCTCAGCGCATCGGCGGCGGATGACGAAGTGGCGATACTCGGCCTCTGGCCGCAGAGCGGGCCCTACGCGGATACGGGACCGCTGCTCGACCGCGGCGCGCAGATCGCGCTCGAGGAAGTCGGCTACAAGATCAACGGCAAGAAGATCAAATACGTCACCCGCGACAGCGAGACGAAGGCGGGAACCGCCGCGCGGCGGACACAGGAAGCGATCGATTCCGATGGCGTGAAGTTCGTCATCGGGCCCTGGTCTTCGGGCGTCGCGCTCGCCGTGACCGAGGTCGCGAAGAAGAACAAGGTCATGTACTATTTCAGCGGCGGCACCGAGGATATTTCCGGCAAGCGCTGCCACAAATATGCGTTCATGTGGGCGGCCAGCGCCTGGACCGCGATGGATGCGAACCTGAAGATCTTCAAGAAGGCGCATCCGAAGGCCAAGTCGCTCTATTTGTTCGTGGTCGACTACGCGTTCGGTTGGACGCTGCAGAAATATGTCGAGGAGCTCGCCCCGAAATACGGCCTCAAGGTCGTCGGCGTCGACCGCCATCCGCTGGGGCAGCGCGAGTTCTCGTCCTACATCACCAAGGCGATGGCGAAGAACCCGGACGCGATCTTCATGATCAACTTCGGTCTCGACGCGATCTCGGCGGTCCGCCAGCTGCATAATTTCGGCTACACGCCGAAGAAACCGGTGATCCTGTCCTGGTCGGCCGGCGTCGAGGAACTGGTGCAGATGGACCCGGCGATGCGCGCCAACCTGCAGGTCGGGACGAACTACTACTACACGGTCAACACGCCGGAGAATAAGAAGTTCGTTGCAGAATATGAGAAGAAGAGCGGCGGCATCCCGCCCGGATACGGTCCCGGCGCCGGCTACGGGCTGATGAAGATGGTGCTGCTCGGCATGCAGAAGGCCAAGAGCACCAAGCCGCAGGACGTCATCAAGGCGCTGGAAGGGCTGAAGGGCAAGAATTTCGTGGGCGATTTCTGGATCAGCGCGAAAAACCATCAGACGGTACGGCCCTATTTCATCCTGAGCACCAAGCCGGCCGACAAGATGGCCAACAAATACGACTTCGCGGACATCGTCGACGTGTCGTCGACGGAGCAGCCGAAGGACTTGAACGAGTGCAAGGATATCGGCGGCTTCTAGGACGGTGCTGAACTAGAATAAGAAGCCGGTTCCGGACGCCGCGCCCGGAACCGGCCGTCGCTTCGAGACACCAGATCAACCTGCGTCCGATCGGAGGCGGGTTGCTCCAGGGAGGCCGGCACGGGCAAACGGGTGGTCGATTCCCGATGAGCTTACTGATCGCGAGCCAGATACTGAACGGCTTTGCCACGGGCATGCTCTATGCGCTGGTCGGCGTCGGCCTGACCCTGGTCCTCGGCGTCTTGAACATCCCCAATTTCGCCCATGGCGTGCTCTACGCCTTCGGCGCTTATTTCACCTATACCGTCGCCAAGATCACCGGCTCTTTCTATCTCGGCATTCTGATCGGGCCGTTCCTCGTCGTGCTGATCGGCTTCGTGATCGAGAGCCAGGGTATCCAGAAGCTCTATTCGGCGCATCACGACTACCAGCTGCTGTTCCTGTTCGCGATGGCGCTGATCCTGCAGGAGCTGATCATCGTGATCTGGGGGCCGGTGGGATTTTCCCTGCTGCCGCCGGACATTCTCGGCGGCGCCGTCGATCTCGGCTTCATGATCTATCCCAAATACCGGCTTGCGCTCATCGTCTTCACCTTGCTGATCGTCGTCGCGCTCTGGCTCTTCCTGACGCGGACGAATGTCGGCGCGATCGTCCGCGCCGGCATCGAGAACCGGGAAATGGTTTCCATTCTCGGCACCAACATCAACAAGGTGTTCCTGCTCACCTTCGGCCTCGGCGCTTACCTGGCGGGGCTTGCGGGCGCGCTGGCGACGCCGATAATGGGGCTGACGCCCTCGATGGGGCTCGACATTCTGCCGATCTGTTTCGTGATCGTGGTCGTCGCCGGTCTCGGCAGCATTCTCGGTGCGGTCGTCGCCGGCATTCTGATCGGCCTGGCGCAGAGCCTGACCACCATCTGGTGGCCGGAGGCGTCGAATGTCGTGATCTATCTGCTGATGGGATTGACGATCATCTTGCGGCCGCAGGGCCTGTTCGGGACGCGATAACGGCGGGGAGGGGAAGGACATGCAGGAGCGTACGGCATGACGGATAAAGCCGAGAGCGCGGCCGTCGTCAGCGCGCTGCCGTCCGCGACGAAGGCCCCCTGGCTGTTCCGGCCGGCCGCGCTGGTCTTCATCGCGGTCGCCGTCGTGGCGCTGCCGGTGATCGAGCGGCCGGTCGTCGCCAGCGAGATCCTCGTTCTCGGCCTGGCCGCCGTCGCGATGAACCTGATGATCGGCTACACCGGCATGCTTTCCTTCGGCCAGGCGATGTTCTTCGGCATCGGCGCCTACATCACCGGGATATTGAACACCCGCTTCGGCCTGTCTGCCTTCGTCGCCATTCCCGTGGCGGCCGTCGGCACCGGGGTGCTGGCCGCGGCCGTCGGCGCCTTCTGCGTGCGCCGGACCGGGCTCTATTTCATCTGCATCACCTTCGCCTTCAACCAGATGTTCTATTTCATCGCCTATTCCTGGACCACGGTGACGGGGGGCGAGGACGGGCTGCCCGGGATTTCGCGTCCGGCCCTCATCAACAGCCAGATTTCCTTTTATATCTTCACGGCGATCCTGTTCATCCTGTCGCTTATCGCGATGAAGAAGATCGTCGACTCCCCGACGGGCCGCATCTTCCAGGCGATCCGCGACAACCCGAACCGGGCGGCGGCGACCGGCCATGACGTCGGCCGCTACAAGCTCATCTCCTTCATCATCTCGGGCGCCTTCATTGGCTTGGCCGGCGCGATCTACGCGCTGATCTACGAGATCGTGCCGGTCGACAAGATCCACTGGCTGTTTTCCGGCGACCTGGTTTTCATGACGCTGCTCGGCGGCACCGGCAGCTTCATCGGCCCGGTGATCGGCGCGGCCTTCTACACCTGGCTGCAGGAGACGGTCAGCCTGTTCTGGGACCGCTGGCCGATGGTGCTCGGCATCGTGTTCGCGCTCGTCGTGCTGTTCTTCCGCACCGGCGTGATCGGCATCGTCGAATCCATCTACGCCGGATATCTCGAGCGCAAGAAGAAGCAGGCCGCGTCATGAGCGCGATCCTCCGCTGCGTCGACCTCAGCAAGCATTTCGGCGCGGTCAAGGCGATCAGCCATGTCAATCTCGACGTGGAGGAAGGGTCGCTTCATTCCGTCATCGGGCCGAACGGCGCCGGCAAGACGACGCTTTTCAACTGCATCACCGGCGAGATGGAGCCGACCTCCGGCAAGATCCTTTTCGAAGGCGAGACGATTTCCGGCAAGCGGCCCTACGAGCTGCCGCCGCTCGGCATTTCACGCTCGTTCCAGCGCACCAGCGTTTTCGCGAATATGACGGTGAGCGAGAATGTCTGGGTCTCGGCCTTTCCGAAATACGCGACCCGCAGCGTCGAGCTGTTCCGTCACGCGGATTCGCATCCCGAGGTCCGCGCGGTGATACGACGGACGCTCGAAGAGGTGGGGCTCGCCGATTATGCCGACGCTCCGGCGACGGAGCTCGCCCACGGCGACCAAAGGCTGCTCGACTTCGCGATCGCGCTCGCGCCGAAGCCGAAGCTGCTGCTGCTCGACGAGCCCACCGCCGGGCTTTCGCGGCAGGACACCCAGCGGGTCATGCATCTGATCGACGGGCTGAAAGGGCGCTACACGCTGGTGCCTTATCGAGCACAAGATGGACGTCGTGATGCGGATTTCCGACCGCATCACCGTCATGTATTTCGGCGAGGTTCTGAGCCAGGGCACGCCGGCCGAAATTCGCGCCGACCCGAAGGTTCGCGAAGCCTATCTGGGGAAGCGCGCATGACCCTCCGCATCGCCGGGATCAATGCCTATTACGGCAATTTCCACGTCCTGAACGGGACTTTCGCTCGATCTGGTTCAGGGCACGATCCACACGCTGCTGGGACGCAACGGCGCCGGGAAAGACGACGACGCTGCGGACGATCTTCGGCTTGATGGAGCGCTGGGACGGCAGCATCACGCTCGACGGCAAGGAGCTGTCGCATCGCCCGCCGCACGAGATCAACCGCGCCGGTCTGGCCTATGTGCCGGAGTACCGGGGCGTGTTCTCCGATCTCACGGTGCGGGAGAATCTGTCGATCGCCGAGGTCGAGAATTCGCAATGGACGGCCGAGCGTGCATTGGAGCTGTTCCCCGCGCTGAAGCCGTTGCTCGACCGGAAGGGCCGGCATCTTTCCGGCGGCGAGCAGCAGATGCTGGCGATCGGCCGGGCGCTGATGTCCGCGCCGAAATTCCTGTTGCTCGACGAGCCGTCGCAGGGCCTCGCCCCGGTGATCGTCGATACGGTCGTGGAGACGCTCATCCGGCTGCGGGGCGAGAAGCTGGGAATCCTACTAGTAGAGCAAAACGCCGAGATCGCGCTGGAGATCGCCGACCACGCGTCGATCATCGAGCAGGGCGAGATCGTCTTCCGTGGCACGGCGGCGGAAACCCGCAACAATACCGAAGTGGTGGACACCTATTTGTCGGTGGGATGAGGGGAGCGACTGAATGTCGAACAAGTATCACGTTCAGGATCCGGGCCGGCTGCGCGATCTCGCCGCCTCCATTGCGGCCGGCGACTTGTCGCCCGTCGACCTGGTCCAGGGTTATCTGGATCGCATCGCGGCGGTCGAGCCCCATGTCGAAGCCTGGCGCGAAGTGGACGGCGAGCGGGCGCTCGAGACCGCCGCGCGCCGCGCCTCGGAGGCGAAGGACGGCCGGCTTCGCGGCCCGCTGCACGGCATCCCGATCGGCGTCAAGGACATCATCGACGTCGAAGGCTTGCCGACGCGCTGCAACAGCCGCTCGCGGGAGAACGCGCCGCCGGCATCGGCCGATGCGGAAATCGTGATCGCGCTGAAGACCGCCGGCGCGATCATCCTCGGCAAGGCGCATACGACCGAATTCGCCTTCTTCGATCCGTCGCCGGCGCGCAATCCGCACAACACCGATCATACGCCGGGCGGGTCGAGCAGCGGCTCCGCCGCCGTGGTCGCGTGCGGGGCCGTGCCGGCAGCGCTTGGCACGCAGACGATGGCGTCGCTCAACCGGCCCGCGGCCTATTGCGGCATCGGCGCCTTCAAGCCGAGCACGCGGTCGATCAGCGGCTTCGGCGTCGCGCCGCTGGCCGCGTCCTACGACACGACCGGCTTCTTCGGCTACACGGTCGACGATGCGGTCTATGCGTTCGAAGCCGTCGCTCCTTCCTTCGTGGCGGCGGAAGAAGGCGGCGGCGGCAAGGCGACGATCGTTCTCATCGACGACCCGCTGATCGCGGATGCCGACAAGGACATGGCTGCGGCCTTCGAGGCGATGGCCGGATCGTTCCGCGCCGCGGGCCACAAAGTGGAGCGCCGCGCGCCGCCGGTCCCGTTCCAGCGCATCAGCGCGCTGCATTGGACGACGATGATCTATGAAGCGGGGCGGGCGCAGGCGGCGCTGCTGACCCTGCCGGCCGATCAGGTGGGCGCAAGGCTGCGGCAGGCGCTCACGGAAGGCCGCGCGATCCCGGAGGACCGTTATCTCAGCGAGCGGGCCGAGCTGGACTCGATTCGCCGGACCTTCTTCGCGGCCTTCGCCGACGCGGATGCCTTCCTCTGGCCGGCCGCGCCGGGGCCGGCGCCCGATCGGCATCGCATCGACCGGCGAGCCGAAATATATCGCGCCCTGGACGACGCTTGGCGGCCCGATCGTCACCATGCCTGCCGGGACGGCATCCAACGGCCTGCCGCTGGGCTGCATCCTCGCCGGCCATCCAGGCCGCGACCGCGCGCTTGGCGCGCTCGCGCGGCGGTTGGATGCGGTGACCGATCGATCGCGGCGCTAGTCGCCGGTATCGGCGCGCGTGAAGCTGAAGGTGCAGGCGGGCTCGTCGACGAAGTGGTGCTTGCGGTTGACGCGCCGCGCCATCGCAAGCGCATGGGGCGCCGCCTCGCAAAGCTGCTCGAAGATCGGCTCGGGCAAAGTGACCTCGGCGCGCTTCATCAGGGCCGCCACCATGTCGCGGGTCGCCGCGTCGACGCCGGACGCATCCGCCTTGGTGCTCGGCGGATCGACGGGCAGCTTCGACGCGCCTTCGATCAGCGCCGGCCGCTTCGCCCGCCAGGGCGTCGCCTTCTCATAGGCATAGGCCGCGTTGAGCACGGCGGCGTCGGCGAAAGGCCGGCCGGCAATCTGCATGGAGAGCGGCAGCCCAGCGGTGCTGAACCCGTTGCAGATCGACACGGCGGGCCCCCCGGTGACGTTGAAGGGCGTCGTGATCTTCGGCTTTTGCCAGAAGCTGACCGTCTTGTGATGGTCGAGCCTGGGCGCCGGCCCGTAGGTGCAGGCGGTGACCAGCACGTCGTAGCGCTCGTAAAGCGGGCGCATCGCCTGGACCAGGCGCAGCCGCTCGCGCTGCGCCGCCACGTAGTCGGCCGAGCGGAACAGCATCGCCGGCAGGCAGCGTCCGCGCCAGTCGAAGCCGTAATCGCCGGGCCGGGTGCGGATGTTTTCCTGATGGATCGCGAAGACCTCGGACTCGCCGGCCACCAGCTTGGCGTCGACATAGTCCTGCATCGGCTCCATGCGGCAGTCCTCGACCTTCGCGCCGAGCCCTGCGAGCACGGCGACGGCGGCGTCCATCGCACGGCGCATCTCGTCGTTCGCGGGCAGGTCCTCTTCCCAGAAATGCCGGACGACGCCGACGCGGAGGCCGCGGATATCACCGGTGAGCGCGGCCTTGTAGTCGGGGACCGGCCGGTCGGCGCTGGCCGGGTCCTTCGGGTCGTAGCCGGCAATCGCCTGCAGCAGCAGGGCGCAGTCCTCGACCGTCCACGTCATCGGGCCGCAGTGGTCGTAGGAGAAGGAGTTGGCGATGACGCCGTAGCGGCTGACGAGGCCGTAGGTCGGCTTGAGCCCGACGATGCCGCAGAGCGCGGCCGGGCGTGCGCACGGAGCCGCCGGTATCGGTGCCGAGCGCCGCCGGCAGCAGCCCCGCCGCGACCGCGGCGCCGGAACCGCTCGACGAGCCGCCGGTGAAATGATCGTTCTTCCAGGGGTTCCGCGCCGGCGGCCAGGGCAGGTCGAAGGAGGGCCCGCCATGGGCGAATTCATGGGTCGTCAGCTTGCCCATCAGCACCGCGCCGGATTCGTAGAGCTTGGCCGTCGTCGTCGCGTCGAAGTCCGGGATGTTGTCGATGTAGATCTTCGACTGGCCGGTGGTCAGGATGCCGCGCGTGTAATAGATGTCCTTGAGGCCGAACGGAATGCCGTGCATCGCGCCGCGGTAGTTGCCGGCGACGATCTCCGCCTCGGCCTTGCGCGCCTGCTCCATCGCCTTGTCGGCTGTCACCGTCACGAACGAGTTCGAGCTGCGGGTCGAGCGCTTCGATCCGCTTGAGCGCCATCTGCGCCAGCTCGACCGGCGAAAGCTGCTTCTTTGCGATCAGCTCTGCCGATTCCGCGATGGTCGGAATATTCGTGTCGGCGGGTCTGCCTGCGGGTTGGTCGTCCATTTGCTTGCCCTCCTCGGCCTGTCGGCGCCGCGCGCCGCGTGTTAAGCGAAATCAGTCATCCAGCAGCACGCATCGCGCCGTCCGTCCGGCTGACGGATGGATCTCGGCGGGCGTTTGCGCCAGGCATCGGTCCATCGCCTGCGCGCAGCGCGGCGCGAAGCTGCAGCCTGCGGGAAGATTTTCGAGATTGGGCGGCGAGCCCTCGATCGCGCGGAGGCGCTGGCCCTTCTTGTGGCCGTGCACGGTCGACGCCATTAGCCCCTGCGTGTAGGGGTGCAGCGGGTCGCGCATGACGCCGCGGACCGGGCCGGTCTCGACGAAACGGCCGGCATACATCACCGCGATGCGGTCGGCGATCTCGCCCGCGACGCCCAGATCGTGGGTCACGAAGATGACGCCCATGCCGAGCTCTTCCTGCAGCTGGCGCAGCAGCAGCAGGATCTGGATCTGCACCGTCGCGTCGAGCGCGGTGGTCGGCTCGTCCGCGAGCAGGATCGCCGGCCGGCAAGAGAGCGCGATCGCGATCATGGCGCGCTGGCGAAGGCCGCCTGAAAGCTCGTGCGGATAGGCGTGCAGGCGCCGCTTGGCGGAGGGGATCTGCACCAGCTCGAGCAGCTCCAGCGCGCGCTTGTAGGCAGCATCCCGGCTGACGCTCTCGTGCCGGAGCACCGTCTCGGCGATCTGCCGGCCGATGGTGAAGACCGGGTCGAGCGCGGTCATCGGCTCCTGGAAGATCATCGACACGACTTCGCCCCGCACCCGCGACAGCGCGGCGGGGGTGAGCGCCATGACGTCGTGTCCGGCGACCTCGACCTTTCCGGCGATGCGCGTCCGCCGCTCCGGCAGCAGCCGCATCAGCGCGCGCAGGGTGACGCTCTTGCCGGAGCCCGACTCGCCGAGGATGCAGAGCACCTCGCCGCGGGCGAGGTCGAAGCTGACGCCGTTGACGGCATAGACGGTGGCGTCCTTGCTGACGAAGGTGACGTGCAGATCCTCGACCTGGACGATCTTCTCGGCGGCTTCGGTCGCCGGCGCGTCCGTCTGCATCGCTGCGGTCAATGCCATGCCGTGCTCCTTCTCAATCCGCCGTGCCGGCCGCGCCGGCCAGGCTGTGGCCCGAGCCCGGATTGTTCATGTGACAGGCGCTTTGATGGGCGTCCAATTCCTCGAGCCCGAGCAGCGGCGGCTCGACGCAGGCCGCAGATCTCTTCCGCGAAGCGCAGCGGGTCCGGAACCGGCAGCCGGACGGCGGGTTGATCGGGGTCGGCGGATCGCCGGAGAGCGGCGGCTCGGTCTTGCGGTTGTCGGGGTCCATCGATGGCTGCGATGACAGAAGGGCCCTGGTGTAGGGATGGGCGGGCCGGCTGTAGACGCTGTCGACCGGCCCGACCTCGACCACCTTGCCGAGATACATCACCAGCACGCGGTCGCTGATGTAGTGCACCACGTTCAGGTCGTGCGAGATGAAGACATAGGTCAGGTTGAACTCTTCCTTGAGGTCGATCAGCAGGTTGAGCACCTGTGCTTCGACCGACTTGTCGAGCGCCGAGACGGCCTCGTCGAGGAAGACGAGCTTCGGCTGCAGCGCGAGCGCGCGGGCGATGTTGATGCGCTGCCGCTGGCCGCCGGAAAGCTCGTGCGGATAGCGCCGGCCGAAGCGCTCGGGCGCCAGCCCGACCTCGTTGAGCAGGCGGCGGGCGCGCTGCTTCGCCTCCGCACGCGGCACGCCATGCACGAGCGGGCCGAAGGCGATCGTATCCTCGACCGGAAGGCGCGGGTTGAGCGAGGAGTAGGAATCCTGGAACACCATCTGCGCGTTCCGGCGCAGCTCCGTCACCGTCAGGCCGTCGCGCGCGCCGACGCCGAGGCCGTCGAGGATCACCTCTCCCGTGTCCGGCTCCAGCAGGTGCATGAGAAGCCGCGCCGTGGTCGACTTGCCGCAGCCGGACTCGCCGACGATGCCGAGCACTTCGCCGGCCCAGACGTGGAAGGACACGCCGTCGACCGCTTTGACCTGCCCGACGTTGCGATTGAGCAGGCCGCCCTTGACCGGGAAATGCTTCCGCAGGTCGCGGACGATGAGCAAGGGCTGCGCGTTCGACTTCGCCTTTGCGTCGGCGGGAAACGTCTCCCTTTCCATGCCGGCCGCCCCGCTCATAGCCGCACGTCCATGGCGCTGCGCAATCCGTCGCTCATCAGGTTGAAGCAGAGCGACGTCACGAAGATCATGATGCCGGGCAGGGCGCAGAGCACCGGGTTGATGTAGATCGCCTGCCGCAAGGTGCTCAGCATCAGGCCCCAGTCGGCTTCCGGCGGCCGGACGCCGAGGCCGAGGAAGCTCAGCCCCGAGGCGATGATGATGCTGACGCTGACCAGGCTGGTGGCGAAGATGAAGACCGGCCCCAGCACGTTGCTCAGCACATGGGTGATGATGATGCGCCGCGTCGAGGCGCCGGTGGCGCGGGCGGCATCGACGAAATCGTAGTTGCGCACCTGGGTGGTGACGCTTTCGGTCACGCGCGTGATCGAGGGGATCAGAACCAGCGTCAGCGCGATCATCCCGTTGCGGATGCCGGCGCCGAGCGCGCCCGAGATCGCAATCGCCAGCATGATCGACGGGAAAGCGTAGAACACGTCCATGAAGCGCATGATGAGCATGTTGATCCCGCCGCCGATATAGCCGGCGAGGAGGCCGAGCAGGCCGCCGATCAGCAGCGCGATGCCCACCGGCACCAGGCCCATCATGAGCGAGATGCGGCCGCCGTAGATCAGGCGCGAGAGCATGTCCCGGCCAAGCTCGTCCGTTCCGAGGAGATGGCCCGCCGTGCCGATCGGCGCGAGACGGCCCAGCATCTTCGCCTTGTAGGGGTCGGCGGGCGCGATATAGGGCGCGAAGATGGAAATCAGAATGATCGCGAGCACGATCAGCCCGCAGACGACGGTCGTCGGATCGCGCCGCAGCCGCCGGACCACATTGCTCCAATAGCCTTGCCCTTTGTCGCCGGGCTCCGATGTTCCCTTGGCCGCGGATGGCGGCGGTCGACGCGCTTTCGATATCAACCTCCGCATCGTTGGGCCGGCGTATGGCGTTCGCTTGGGTCATTTCGTCAGTACCGCCTTATCCGAGGATCGACCCAGGTCTGGAACAGGTCGACGAGCAGGTTGAGAGCGACAAAGAACATCGCCAGCACGAGGATCGTCCCCTGCAGCACGGGCAGGTCGCGCCGGAAGATCGCCTCGTTCATCAGGAAGCCCGTGCCGGGCCAGGTGAAGATCGATTCGATCAGGATCGAGCCGCCCATGAGGTGTCCGAGCTCAAGCCCGATGACCGCCATGACGGTCGGCATCGCGTTCTTGATCACGTGGTAGAGGATCGTCCATTTCGACAGGCCCTTCGACCGCAGCGTCTGGACGAACTCCTGGCTCAGCGCCTCCGCGACGCTGGCCCGCATGACGCGCGCGATGATGCCGGTCGGGATGACCGAGATGGCGATGACCGGCAGGATCAGGTAGCGCAGATTCTCGAGATCGGGCTTCCAGCCTTCCGGGCCGTTCGGGCCGATGCCCATCGCCGGCAGCCAGTTGAGCTGGACCGAGAAGATGATCACGAGGACGATCGCCAGCCAGTAGTTCGGCACGCTGACGCCGGTGATCGCGATCGACGAGATCAGCTTGTCGAACCAGCGGCCATGCGCGTAGGCCGCGGCGGTTCCGAGCACGAGCGCCGTCGGAATCAGCACCAGCGAGGCCGCGAACGCGAGCAGCAGCGTGTTCACGAGTGCCCGGCGAATTTCGCCGAGGACGGGACGGCCGGTGTTGATCGAGGTGCCGAGGTCGCCGGTAACCGCCCGCTCGAGCCACAGCCCGTACTGGACCGGCAGCGGCTTGTCGAAGCCGTAGATTTCCTTGATGGCCTGGACGTCGGCCTGCGATGCGTCGTCGGGCAGGACCGCGTCGAGCGGATTGCCCGGCCCGATATACACCAGCGAGAACACCATGATGGTGACGCCGAGTGCGATCGGAATGATGTAGAGGACACGCCGTATGATGTATCCAAGCACGCGCTTTCTCCGGATGCCGCCGGGACGGCCCCCAGGCGGGGGGCCGTCCCGGCGAGGATCAGACCGACTACTTTTCCTTGTAGACGGACGTCAGATCGACGTACCAGCTCTGCGGCGGAACGAAGCCGCGCACCTTCTTGCCGAGCGCCCGCGGATTGAGATCCTTGACGATCCAGATCCAGGTGGCGTTGTCGACCAGCTTGGTGTGCACCTGGGCGAGGATCTCGTCCTGCTTTTCGGTGTCGAAGGTCTCGTTCACCTTCTTCAGCATCTCGTCGACCCAGGGGTCGGAGAAATGGCCCCAATTGCGCCCTTTCGGCGGGGCCATGTTGGACGGGAAGAAGCGGCCGAAGGCATTGAACGGATCCTGCGTGCCGTAGCTGTTGTTGATCGCATCGAAGCCTTTCTGGTCCGGGGCATCGGCGCCGCCGCGAGCGATCACGCGCATGGCGCCCCACTCGACGACTTCGAACTGCAGGTCGATGCCGACATCCTTCAGGTTCTGCTGGATGTACTCGTTCATCGGCAACGGCTGCATCTGGCCCGAGCCGCTGGTCGAAATCACGACCTTGAGCTTGAGCGGATGGCCCGGACCGTAGCCCGCTTCCTTGAGAAGCTTCTTCGCCTCCGCCGGATCATAGCGAATCTTGAAGGTCGGGTGGCCGTACCACGGATTGCCGGGATTGACCTGGCCATAGGACGGCTCCGCCATGCCGCCGAGCAGCTTCACGAGGCCGTCCCGGTTGATCGCGAGGTTCACCGCCTTGCGGACGCGGATGTCGCGGAAGGGCGAGTTGTTGATCATGCTGACCGTGTAAGGCCAGATATGCGGGTAGGTGTTCGTGACGATCTGCATGCCCGCGGCCTTGAGGCGCGGGATGGTGTCCGGCGACGGGGCTTCGACCCAGTCGACCTCGCCCGACAGAAGCGCCGCGGTGCGCGTTGCCGCCTCGGGGATGGGACGCAGGATGATCGTCGACTTGGCGATCCGCTTCTTGTCCCAATAGTCGGCGAACGGCACCATCACCGCCCGGTCGCGCGGGACCAGCTTCTCCAGCTTGAAGGGACCCGTGCCGGACGGCTGCGACCCGAACTTCGCCCAGTTCTTGCCGACCTTCTCGAACTGCGCCGGGCTGACGATCAGGAACCAGGTGAGCTGATAGGGAAGCTGCGAGTTGACGGTCGGCGTCGAGATCTCGACCGTGTAGTCGTCGATCTTCTTGATGTCTTTGACGCCCGGGATTCGCGCACGCAGCTCGGCGGCGCCCTTCGGGTCGAAATACGGCGCGTTCTTGTCGCGCAGCCGCTTCAGGCTGAAGACGACCGCGTCCGCATTGAAGGTCGAACCGTCATGGAACTTGACCCCCTTGCGCAGCTTGAAGATCCACTTCGTCTTGTCCTTGTCCTCGACATGCCACTCGGTGGCCAGCCCGGGCTCGATGGTCGCCGGCACGTCGGAACGCCGGAGATTCCAGTTTACCAGGCCGTCGTAGAGCGTGAGGCCGCCAAACCGTTGACCTTCACCGCCCTGGCTCGGCGCGCCGGTCAGGGTCGGGATATCGGACACCGTCATAGCGATTCGGATTGTCGACTTCGGCTGCGCATTGGCGGATACCGCGAAAACTGTCATCGCGGCCGCCGTCAGCACGGATCCGAATAGACTCATAATTCTTGTCTTGCGCATGGCTGGACACCAAACCTTTCAGTCAATCTGGAGCGAAGCCGGTTGTGACCGGCATTGATTGTGAGAAGCTCTACGGGGTAAGCCACCTGCCGTTGGGAACGACCGGGATATGCGGCTTCGGAGCGTTGACTGCTGCATCGCACAATGCGTGCCAGATGCGGCGAACCGAAAAAAATCCGTTATGCGGTAAGGATTTTAATCATTCCGGTACAGGAACGTTTTGTTGTGCGCTGCAAATAAAATCGGCATCGAAATGAGTTGGGCGCAGTAACTGATTAAGATGCGAGCAGGGGCGATTCACGCGGGCAAATCCGCGCATGCCGGGCCGCATGGACGCGCTCAACGACGCGTTGAACACCGTGAGCGCGAAAAAAAGCCACCCGCGTCAGGTGGGCGCGGGTGGCGTACTCGGAAAGGTCGTCGCCGATGATGGCGCGTGCGTTGCGCGCCTTCAGACGGAGGTCAGCGCGGCATGCGGAATATGTTCGCCGGCTCCTCGTCGCGGCGGAAGTCCTTGTTCAGCCGGTCCGCCATCGTCAGCGCATAGGGAAGGCCCTCGCACAGCTCGGCGAACAGCGTTTCGTCGAGCGCGAAGCCGTTGCGCGTCGCCAGCATCTCGCCGATCGCGCGCGTCTTGGGATCGATATCCAGCGACGCCGGCCCGGCATGCTTCGGCTCGATCACGGGCTTCGTCATCCCGGCTTCCAGCGCCGGCCGGCGGGCACGCCATTCGGTGGCTTTTTCATAGGCATGCGCGATGGCGAGCGCGGTTGCGTCCGCGAACGGCCGGCTCGCGATCTGCATCGACAGCGGCAGGCCCTTGGAACTGAAGCCGTTGCAGATTGAAACGGCGCCGCCGCCGATCACGTTGAACGCCGTCGTGATCTTGGGCGACGCCCAGGAGGATACGGCCGTATGGTCGGCGATCTTCGATGCCGGGCCGTTGCCCAGCGTGAGCAGCGCGTCGTACCGGTCGAAGATGGTCTTCGCTTCGTCGATCAGGCGGCGGCGCGTCCGCATGGCGCTCATGTAGTCGAGCGCGGTGAACGCGCAGGCCGGCAGGATCCGGCGCCGGATGTCGCTGCTGAAGCCATAGGGCCGGTTGGCGAAATCGTCGTGGTGCACGCTCAGCAGCTCGGCTTCGGCGATCACGATCTTGACGTCGTAGTAGGCCCCGAGCGGGCTGAGCCGAACTTCCTCGACCGTGGCGCCCAGGCCCTTGAGCACTTCGATCGCCTTTTCCATGGCGGCCTTCTGTTCGGCGCTGGCCGATGTGTCCTCTTCATAGAAGTGGCGGATCAGGCCGATGCGCACGCCCTTGAGATCGGTGCGCAGAGCGGCCCGATAATCCGGCAGCGGGACGTCCGCGCTGCCGGGGTCGACCGGATCGTAGCCGGCGATCGTTTGCAGCACGATGGCGCAGTCCTCGACCGTCCAGGTCATCGGACCGGCGTGGTCGAAGGTGAAGGAGTTGGCGATCACGCCGCGCTTGCTGACCAGGCCGTAGGTCGGCTTGAGGCCGACGATGCCGCACAGGCCGGCGGGATTGCGGATCGATCCGCCGGTGTCCGAGCCGAGCGCCGCCGGCACCAGGCCCGCGGCAACCGCCGCGCCCGAGCCGCTGGACGAGCCGCCGGGAACGTATTCGAGGTTCCAGGGATTGCGGGCGGGCGGGAAGGGCAGGTCGAAGGTCGGCCCGCCATGCGCGAACTCATGCGTCGCGAGCTTGCCCGTCAGCACGGCGCCCGCGTCCAGCAGCTTGCGTACGGTCACCGCGTCCTTTTGCGGGATGTTGTTCACGAGCTGATGCGAATGCGCCGTGGTGCGGATGCCGGCGGTGTCGTAGATGTCCTTGAGCGCGAAGGGAATGCCGTGCATCGGGCCGCGCCAATTGCCGGCGACGATCTCGGCTTCGGCCTTCTTCGCCTGGGCCAGCGCGACCTCCGGCGTCGGCAGCAGATAGGCGTCCAGCAGCGGGTTGATCGCTTCCCGCCGCGCCATCAGCGCCTGCAGGTATTCGACCGGTGAAAGCTTCTTGTCGCGGATGAGCGCGCCGGCGTCGGCAAGGCTCAAGAAATGCAGCT
>CAVQDH010000003.1:0-813645 GCA_963711215.1 uncultured Alphaproteobacteria bacterium
AAAGGTCGCCGGTGTGAATGACGACGTCCGGCAGCGGATCGAGCCGGTTGATATCCTCCACGCAGCATTCGAGGTTGCGGAAGCGCGCGGCGCCATTCGGGCCGTCCGGATCGATATGGGTGTCGGAGATTTGCGCGATGATCATGCCGCTCTGCATATAGCAGCCGTTGCACCATCCTGAAAAGCCCTGCCGCCGATGACCAGACCCGGCCATGCTTCAGTCTTCAGGGGGGGCAACGCTCAAAAATGATAGGTCGGGACGGACGTCGGTTCTTCCTTGTCTGGGCTCGCGCGGGCGCAGCATCGAACGGGGATGATACCGCAGCCCATTTTCTTTCATGAAGCCGCGCACCTGATCCTGGCTCCATGACGCTAACGGATTGATCCGGATCAGCCTGCCTTCCTCGATCATCCGCGGCGCCGGCGTCTCCGTGTAGGGGCCATGATACACGCCGCTGATCCAGCAATCGAAGGGCGCCAGCGTCCGGTTCAGATGGACGATCGTATAGGCGCGGGTGTGATCGCCCGGGTTTTCCGCCCACAGCCCTTCGCTGTGATCGCAATCGCCGGGCGAGGCGCCGCCTTCGTCGTCGGCGGGCTCCCGGACGTCGCGCAGGCCAAGCTGGCTGACGAGCGTTGTCCGATACGCCACGCTTTCGGGATAGAGGCGCGGCGCGTGGCAGAACACGATCGGCGTGGACGCGTCGATCTCCGAGATCATCTTCAGCAGCACGACGCTGCGGCCTCGGAGCGAGCAACTGACCACTGTCTTACCCGGAAATTTCTCAGTGATCAGGTATCGCAGCAAAGCAGGCGCATCCATCTCCCGGGTAAATTCCCGGATCTCCTCGACGCGTGACATCGCAACCTCCCTAGGCTGCCCGCTTTATCGGCCGTGTTGCCGTGCACGGCCCTGTTCTATTTCTAACTATACTCGTTTCGGCCCTCTCATGCACATCCGGGTCGGCCGGCGCGACGCTAGCCGCCCGCATCCTTCCGGGCCGTCGCTATGATCCAAGTCTCGAAAGCGCGCGTCGCGGCATGCTCGGCCCGATCCTCCCGGACGACCAGTTCGTAGGTACCGGCCTGCCATGCAGGCCCCGCAAGGGGAAAGACCAGGCGCCCGGCGGCGACGTCCGCCTCGACGAGCGGCACCGATGCCAGCGCAACGCCGAGCCCGTCCACCGCCGCCTGGATTTGCAGGTAGACATGGTCCAGCTCGAGGGTGCGAAACGCCGTGAGGCCCGGAGCGCCCGCCGCGGCCAGATAATCCGGCCATGCCGACCGGGTGGTCGACGCGTGCAGCAGGGTGTGCCGGCTCAGGTCATGCACGGCCTCGATCGGATACTTCCGCAGGACGTCCGGACGGCACGCCGGGCGGCGCAGGTCCGGCATCAGCTTTACCGACCTTAGGCCGATCGACGTCTCCGGATTGGAGCGGATCCCGATATCGAACGCGGTCCCGACGTAGCGCAGCTTTCGCGACGTGGTCGAGATCCGCAGGTCGATCTTCGGATACAGCTCCTGGAACCCGGCCAGGCGGGGAAAGAGCCAGCGAAGCGCGAAGCTCGGCAGCACGCTGACCCGCACGGTGCCGGAGACCCGGCGGGCGATGTCCGGTTTCCGCAGTTTCCCGGCGGCCTGCGAAAGACGCCCGAAGGCCTCGCCGACGTCGGCGAGCAGTTCGGCCCCTTCGTCGGTAAGGACGACGCCCCGGCCGCGGCGCTCGAACAAGGGCATGCCGAGCCAATCTTCGAGCAGGCGAACCTGTTTGCCGATGGCCCAATGCGTCACGTGCAGCTCGTCGGCTGCCGCGACGAAGCTGCCGCGCCGCGCGGCCGCCTCGAAGGCGCGAACGGCGTTAAGCGGCGGAAGGCGGTAATCATCCATAGGTGACTTTTCCTCCCTTATGGCGAGAGAATAGCTCAATTGTTCGGTGGTCTCATTACCTTTTACTTTGTCGACGCGTAGGCGGGAATACCCGCAGTCGTGAGATTTTATCTCATATAACGCCCCGTGGACCTTGGTGGAGACGTCGCGTGCCGGCATCGACAATTGATCTATCCGACGCCACCGGCGCGTCCGTGCGTACGCGGCGGCGGGCGCTCTGGTCGGCCTGCGTGCTGCACGCCCTGCACGACGGCTATACCGATTCCATTTACGTGCTTCTGCCGGTCTGGCAGGCGGAGTTCGCCCTGGGGTACGGGGCGTTGGCAATGCTGCGGGGCATCTATGCGGGGCTCATGGCCGCGCTGCAGGTGCCGGCCGGACGCCTCGCCGAGAAGCTCGACGGCCGCTTCGTCCTGGCGCTGGGCACTGCCTTGGCGGGCATCGGTTACTGGCTCGCGGGATGGTCCGGCGGCGCGATCGGCCTGTGCGCCGCGCTGGCGGTTGCGGGGGCCGGGTCGAGCACGCAGCATCCGATCGCCTCGGCTGCCGTCTCCCGCGCATACGGCGCGGCGGCGCGGACGCCGTTGAGCACATATAATTTCGCGGGCGATCTGGGGAAGGCGGCCATCCCCGCGCTCGTCGCTCTGTTGCTGACGCTCACGTCATGGCGGGTCTCCCTTTGGCTGCTCGCCGTTCCCGCGGTCGCCGTCGCGATCGCCGTCGCATTTTTGATGCCGCCCGCCCCGCCGGCCTCTCGCCCCGCCGCGTCGCGGGTGCAGCCCGGGAGCGGCCGGGGCGGATTTCCCTTGCTGTTTTCGATCGGTGTCCTGGACAGTGGCGTGCGCATGGGCCTGCTCACCTTCCTTCCGTTTCTCCTGCAGGCAAAAGGCGCATCCTTGCCCACCGTCGGTCTGGCGCTGTCGCTGGTCTTCATGGGCGGGGCCGGCGGAAAGATCGCGTGCGGCTGGCTGGGCGCGCGCATCGGCGTCTTGCGTACCGTGATATTGACCGAAGGCGGCACCGCTTTGGGCATCTTTGCCGTGCTGATCCTGCCGCTCTTCCCCTGCCTCATCATGCTGCCGGCGCTCGGCCTCATGCTGAACGGCACCTCATCCGTGCTTTACGGGACCGTGCCGGAACTGGCATCGCCCGGACGTACCGAGCGCGCGTTTGCCTTGTTCTATACCGGCACGATCGGTTCGGGCGCGATCTCGCCGGTCCTGTACGGAATGCTGGGCGATGCCATCGGCATCAACGGCGCGGTGATCGTCACGGCGCTTGCCGCCCTGATGACCCTGCCGTTCGCGTTCACGCTCGCGCCACGCCTCAAAGAACCGACCGATTGAACAGGCGCGGTCTTGACGGGCGCGCCGGAAAGTCGCAAAGCGGGCCGATACGCATGCGGCGGCAATGGGAGGGAGACGTGCCTCTGACCGGACCGAAGCCGGCATGGCTGACCTTCGACTGCTACGGCACCCTCATTCAATGGGATGAGGGGCTGCTGGCCGCCGTGGAGCGGATTCTCGCGAAGCGACGGTCGCCGGGCGTCGACGCCGATACGCTCATCGCGGTTTACGACAAATACGAGCACGCGCTCGAACAGACGCCGCCGCATCGAAAATTTCGCGCGGTCGCGGGAATCGGCCTCGAACGCGCCATGCGGGAGCTGGGCCTGTCCTTTGCGCCGGACGACACCGAAATGCTGGCGTCGAGCATCTCGCAAATGCCGCCCTTTCCGGAAGTGCCGCCGGCGCTGGGAAAGCTGAAGCAAATGGGCTTCAAGCTGTGCATCGTGTCGAACACCGACGATGACATCATTGCGGGCAACGTGGCGCAGCTCGGCGGCCATATCGACCGCGTCATCTCCGCCGAGCAGGCGGGGGCCTACAAGCCGTCGCGAAAGATCTTCGAGCACGCGCACAAGGCGATCGGGGTCAAACTCGACGACGTCGTGCATATCTGCGCCAGCCCGCATCTCGACCACGCGGCCGCGCGGGACATGGGATTCCGCTGCGTCTGGATCAACCGGGGCACCGGCCGAAAGCCGCTTCCCGACTATCGCCCCGACGCGGAGCTGCCCTCCCTGGACCGGGTTCCGCCACTGCTGGCCGCCGCGTGGGGATGAAAATCCGAGAATCGCAAGCTTGCCAGGAAAGCAAACGCCCCGGCTTATGATCTAAGGTCCGGCATCCTCCAGGCGCTTTGCGCTTTGGCGTCTGAGGAAGGCCTCGACGCGATCGACTGCCACATCGATCTGACTTTGCGCGCCGCTGACCATCTGCTGGCTTCTCGCCGTGACGATGGCAGGATCTTCGCCGCTCATGGTCTCCAGTGCATGGGTCAGGGCGACGACGCCATTTTCGTGGCTGCTGAGCTTGCGCTGTTTCGGCGGGATGACGCGTGAGACGGTTTGCGGTGTTGCCGGAATGGATTCCGGCGTATCGGTTCTCGGTTCGTCCAGAATATATTTGCGGAATGTCGTGGCCTCATCGACGCGCCTGGTCAACTTCCCGAGCTCCCACTTGTCGACGAGATACCGCAGCAGGCTCGTGTGGTCGAACTGGTCGTGAATGACCGTTTTAGGAAGCAAAGGCGAGACGAGGAGCGCGGGCACGCGGACACCGAGCCTGTCGAAGGTGTATTCGTCCTGATGGTGATCCGGGGGCACGGCATCGGGCGGCTGCACATGGTCGTAAAACCCGCCATGCTCATCGCAGAGAACGACCAGAAGCGTCTTTTTCCAACGCGCTTCATTCTTGCGCAGCGCATTGTATACGCGCGCGATTAACGCCTCCGCTGCCAGAATGTCATGCGGCGGATGAGCGGAATTTCCGCCTGGATCGAGATAGGTAGGCTCTATGAACGCGAACTGCGGAAATTCGTCGGGCGTTGTCGTCGCCGCATCGGCGTAAAAGTCCGTCATCGAGCTGTGTCGGGCTGCGTTAATCGGGTTCCACTGATCGACCAGGAGCAGCGAGAGCGGGGCGTCCCCATAATACACGCGCCAATCAATTGATTTCTGATTGAGCAGGTCGAAGAGCGTTGTCTGGTCGTACCAATGGAGATTGAGGTCGATAATGCCTTCCGGCATCTCCACGCGGCCAAGAGAGGTGCCGCTCATAGCAAACAGGCGATTGGTCCAGGTTGGTCCCGGGACAGATGAGAACCAGCGATCGCAAACGGCAAAATGCTCCGCGAGGGCATGCGATGCCGGAAGGGTGCCGAGCCCATGGTACTTCATGACCTCGCCCCGATCCTCTTCCGTCATGGTATGCAAATACGCGGTTGCGTAGTCCGAGACGAAGCCGGACGGGGTCCCGTCTGCGCCGGGCACTAATTGCGCCAGAACATGCGCGGTTTCGTGGCGGGGATCGTCGGTGACGATGCGCTTGGCTCCGGGCTCCTGCGGGTAATCCTTCTGCTGATAGCTGTTGGTGCGTGCCGGGCTTCCGGCCGGAATGCCATCGATCTCCGGGTTGATCTGCGCGCAGGCGCCCAGCATGTGGTCGAAGGACCGGTTTTCCAGCATCAGTACGACGACATGTTCGATAGGGTCGGTATCCGGCATGGTCTCCTCGTACCCGCGCTCGGAACGACGATCGCCGCCATTCGCGACGCCGAAAGCAGGCTCCTGGTTGTTTGGCCCCCGAAGGGCAGGCAGAGGCTAATTTTTGAATAGCAGCTGCAAAATTTTTACCATCATAAATTGATTTTCTCAAAGAAAGAAAACCCGCGATTCAGAATTCCGCAAAAGCAAACCGAAAACCGAAGTCCCAAAAGCTCACGTCCTGCTCGTCTTCGTCAGCGCCCGATCGATCCCGCATTCCGGGACCGCGCCGGCCGCCCCCGCGCTTTGTCCCGGTTTCCGCATTCATGCCATAGTGGGTCTGCTCCGGAAGCGGGCACAGGGAGAAGGCGTCCAACCATGCAACCGAATACCTATGACTATATCGTCGTCGGCGCGGGGTCGGCCGGCGCCGTTGTCGCCAACCGGCTGAGCGAGAGCGGCGCCTATCGCGTCCTGTGCCTGGAAGCCGGCACCAAGGGCTCGGACTATCTCTGGTCCCGCGTCCCGGCCGGCGTCGCCAAGCTCATCGACAACCCGGCGGTCAACTGGTGCTACCGGTCGGAACCCGACGCCGGCACCGCCGAGCGCAGCATCGAGGTGCCGCGCGGCAAGATGCTGGGCGGATCGAGCTCGATCAACGGCATGGTCTTCGTCCGCGGGCAGCGGCAGGACTACGACCACTGGGCGCAGCTCGGCTGCCGCGGCTGGAGCTATCAGGACGTGCTGCCGCTGTTCAAGAAGATGGAGTCATACGAGGGCGGCTCGGACGAATTCCGCGGCCGCGACGGCATCCTGAAAGTCACCGATTCGCCGAGAATCTCCCCGTTCTTCGACCTGCTGATCCGGTCGGCCGAGAAGATCGGCATCAAGTACAACCCCGACTACAACGGCGCGGACCAGGAAGGCATCGCCATGTCGCAGGCGACCATCAACAAGGGCCGCCGCATGAGCACCGCCTATTGCTACCTCGACCCCGCGCGCGGCCGGCCGAACCTGACGATCCAGTCCGGCGCCATGGCCGGGTCCCTGATCCTGGAGGGCAAGCGCTGCGTCGGCGTCCGCTATTCGCTGAACGGGGTTCCGACCGAGGCGCGCGCCACCCGCGAGGTCATCGTCAGCGGCGGGTCGATCAACTCGCCCAAGCTGCTGGAGCTTTCCGGCATCGGCCAGCCCGCGCTGCTCAAGCGCCTCGGCATCTCGGTCGTGCACGAGCTGCCGGGCGTCGGCGAGAACCTGCGCGACCACTACTCGCCGCGCATGAAATACGCGATCACCGAAAAGAACGTCACCTTCAACGACGCCGGCACCGGCTGGCGCCTGGTCTGGAGCGCGCTGCAATACGCCCTGCTGCGCAAGAGCTTCCTCGCCATCTCGACGGTGCCGATCCGGATGTATTTCCGCACGCGCGAAGGGCTGGACTCGCCGGACGCGACGATCTCCTTCATGCCGTTCCTGACGGAGCGGATCAACCGCGAGCGGCGGATCGCCCGTGCGCGCGGGATCACGATGAACGTCAACGTGCTGCGCTCGGACAGCCGGGGCAGCATCCATATCAAGTCGGCCGACCCGGCGGCGCCGCCGGCGATCCGCTTCAACTTCCTGTCCTCGGAGCTCGACCGCGCCGGCGTGCTGTTCGCCATGCGCAAGGGGCGCGAGCTGATGGCGACCCCGCCGATCGCCGATATCGTGGGCGGCGAGATCGCGCCCGGGCCCGACCTGCCAGACCGACAAAGAGCTGCTCGATTGGGTGCGCAACAACGCGGAGACGACCTATCACCCGGTCGGCACCTGCAAGATGGGCCATGACCCGATGGCGGTGGTCGACGATCAGCTGCGCGTCCACGGCATCCAGGGCCTGCGGGTCGCCGATGCGTCGATCATGCCGACGCTCACTTCCGGCAACACCAACGCGCCCTGCATCATGATCGGCGAGAAATGTTCCGAGCTGATCCTGTCGTCGGTCGCGGCGTCGAGGGCCGCTGCGTGAGGCGCGCCGCGATCGCCTAGGCCGGCCGCTTCCAGCCGATCCAGTCGCAGATCGCGTCGCCCATGATGAGCTTCTTGTCGGCTTCCGGGATCCAGTCGATCTCCTGGAAATGCGTGACGCATTGCCGCCACGGAGCACGGCATCTTCGTGATGTCGGTGCCCCAGAAGAGCCGGCGCGGGCCGAAGGCGTCGTACATCGCGCGGTAGTGCTTGTGCAGGCTCTTGAACGGATAGGGGTCGTCCGCATAGAAGGGGCCGCCCGTCAGCTTGACGGCGACGTTCGGATAGCGGGCCAGCGCGGTCAGTTCCTTCATGTGGGGGAAGGCCGCGTCGCCCTTGGCGCCCCTCTCCGCGCCCATGTGATCGACCATCAGCTTCAGGCCCGGATGGCGCTCCGCGATCTTGCCCAGCGCCGGCAGCCAGTCGCCGGCGAGCAGGGCCGTCGGCAACCCGGCTTTCTCCGCGGCCGCCCAGAGCCAGTCCAGGGTGCCGTCGATCGGCCAGGTCCGGTTGTGCGGCTGGCCGAAATAGAAGCGCATCCCCAGCATGCCGGGCCGTTGCTTCCAGGTCCGGACGATCTCGGGACTCTCCGGCTTGTCGAGCGGGGGATTGCCGAGAATGGCGAAGCGCTTCGGGTAGGCCTGCGCGGCCTCGACCGCCTGCTCGTTGGAATCCGGATCCCAGCTCACGGGCGGGTGCAGGATGGCGCCGTCGACGCCCGCTTCGTCCATGCCGCGGATGGCATCTTCGACCAGATAGGGCTTGGTAAGATGGGGCGGCCTCGCGTTCCCCTTGCGCCAGAGATGTACCTGCGCGTCGATGATCGGCATCTGGAGTTCCCACCGGTTTGTGTGACGCACAGTTTAGCGGAACGGCTCGGACGACGGCAAATGCAGGGCGGTTTTGGCTCGGCTGCGACGTTATATTCCATCATATATTGCGCCGCTCGACCGTTGCATGCTAGGTCGTTAACATGCCGCGAGGAGGGGGTAGCAATGAACCGTAAGAAAGACGACATGCCCTCATACCATTTCATGCCGTGAGGAGATCCTCCATGTATTCCGACGTATTGCTGTTCATCGACGGGCAATGGACCAAGGCCGCCGCCGGCCGCTCGATCCCGGTCGTCAACCCCGCGAGCGGCGAGCCGATCGGCACCGTCGCGCATGCCGACAAGCGCGATCTCGACCGCGCGCTCGAAGCGGCCGACAAGGGCTTTCGCCAATGGCGGAAGGTTTCGGCGTTCGACCGCTCGAAGATCATGCGCAAGGCGGCCAACCTGCTGCGCGAACGGGCCGACCAAATCGCGCCGCTGCTGACGCTTGGAGCAGGGCAAGCCCCTGGCCGAGGCCAAGGGCGAGACCTTGGCGGGCGCGGACGTCATCGATTGGTTCGCCGAAGAGGCGCGCCGTACCTACGGCCGCGTGATCCCGGCGCGGGCCGAGGGCGTCTACCAGCTCGTCGTCAAGGAGCCGGTCGGCCCGGTCGCGGCCTTCACGCCGTGGAACTTCCCGATCAACCAGATCGTGCGCAAGCTGTCCTGCGCCCTCGCGGCGGGCTGCTCGATCATCGCCAAGGCCCCGGAGGAGACGCCCGCGTCGCCGGCCGAGCTGATCCGCTGCTTCGCCGATGCCGGCGTGCCGGCCGGGGTGATCAACCTGGTCTATGGAATTCCCGCGGAGATCTCCGAGTACCTGATCCCGCACCCGATCATCCGCAAGATGTCGTTCACCGGCTCGACCGCGGTCGGCAAGCAGCTCGCCGCGCTCGCGGGCGCGCATATGAAGCGGGTGACGATGGAGCTGGGCGGCCACGCGCCGTCGATCGTGTTCGACGACGCCGATGTCGACCTGGCCGCGAAGCTGCTCTCGGCGAATAAGTTGCGCAATGCCGGCCAGGTCTGCGTCTCGCCGACCCGGCTGCTGGTGCAGGAGAAGGTCTACGGCGAGTTCGTCGGCAAGTTCACCGAGTTCGCCAAGGCCGCTCGCGTCGGCGACGGCATGGACGGCAGCACCCAGATGGGGCCGATGGCGAACGAGCGCCGCATCGCCGCGATGGAGGCCTTCGTCGGCGACGCGGTGCAGAAGGGCGCCACTCTCAAGACCGGCGGCAATCGCATCGGCAACAAGGGCAACTTCTACGAGCCGACGGTCCTGACCGACGTGCCGATGTCGGCGCGGATCATGAACGAGGAGCCGTTCGGTCCGGTCGCCGTGATCGCGGCGTTCAAGAGCTTCGACGACGTGGTCGAGGAGGCCAACCGGCTGCCCTACGGCCTTGCCGCCTATGCCTATACCCGCTCGGCCAAGACCGCGCAGGCGATCGCCGCGTCGGTCGAGACCGGCATGATCTCGATCAATCACCACGGGCTGGCCTTGCCCGAGGTGCCGTTCGGCGGCGTCAAGGATTCGGGCTACGGCTCGGAGGGCGGCTCCGAGGCGATCGAGGCCTACCTCAACACCAAGTTCGTCAGCCAGGCCGGCCTGTGAGGCAAAGGGGGAGCGGGCCTTTAGCCGCTTACGGACGGGCCGCCGCCTGCAGCGCATCGAGGTGCTTTGCGACGGCGGTCCGGGCCTTGCGCTCGATCGCCCTGTAGTGGGCGACCAGCGCTTTTCCGTGCCCGGTCAGCGCGGCGCCGCCGCCGCCGCGCCCGCCGGTCTGCAGCGCGACCAGGGGCTCCGAGAATGCGTTGTTGATCTCCGAAACGAGCAGCCACGCGCGCCGGTAGGACATGTTCATCGAGCGCCCGGCCGCTGAGATGGAGCCATGCTCGCCGATCCGTTCCAGCAGCAGCACTTTGCCGGGCCCTAACCGCTGGTCGTCGCCGAAATCGATTCGAATGCTGAGCTGCGGCATTGCCATCTCCGCCCAATGGGATCCCATCCGCTATATCCTAATTGATATAGCGTAGGCTGCCTGCCGTCTATGGGCTGTCGACCGGACGCTATTCGCAAAATGAATAGGGCGGCTTCTATTCCGCATTCGACTTTTCGCCGCGGCCCGCCGAAACTGACGCGATTGGACCGAACCACGGGAGGCGCGGCATGGCGGCGAAGCTGGTGCGCGGGCGCAGCGTGATCTGCGGCGTCGGCGATGACGGCGCGGTCATGGCGATATCCGACGGCGCGGTGCTGATCGAGGACGGGCTGATCGCAGCGGTCGGCCGGGCGGCGGATCTCGCGCGCGCGGCGGCGGCGGCCGGCGCGGAAGTCGTCGGCGGCGACGATTTCGTGGTCTTTCCCGGCCTGGTCAACGCGCATCATCATGTCGGCGTGACGCCGTTCCAGCTTGGCGCGCCGGACCTGCCGCTCGAGCTCTGGCTGGTCGACCGCATGGGCACGCGCGCCGTGCCGTGGCGGCTCGACACGCTCTATTCCGCGTTCGAGCTGGTGCGCTCCGGCGTCACCACGGTGCAGCATCTGCACAACCGCGTGCCGGGCGGTCCCGATGACGGTCTGCGCCGGCGCGGACGCGGTGATCGGCGCCTACCGCGATCTCGGCATGCGCGTCTCCTACTCCTATTGCCTGCGCGACCAGAACCGCATCGTCTACGGCGACGACGACGCCTTCCTCGCGACCCTGCCGGACGACCTGGCCGGCGAGCTGCGCGCCGCGGTCCGGGCGACGATCGCTCGACATCGACGACAAGATCGAGGTGTTCGAGCGGCTGTCCCGCGCGTACGCCGACGCGGACCGGGTCGCCGTACAACTCGCGCCACTCAATTACCAATGGTGCTCCGACGCGGCGCTGGAGCGGGTCGCGGACGTATCCAAGGCGCACGGCGCGCCGATGCACATGCACCTGCTGGAGACGCCCTACCAGCGCGCCTACGCGCGCCGCCGCGGTGTCGGCTCGCCGGTCGCGCATCTGCAGAAGCTGGGCCTGCTGAACGCGCGCATGACGCTCGGCCACGGCGTCTGGACGACCGAAGCGGATCTCGACGCCATCGCTGCCGCCGACACCCGCATCTGCCACAATTGCAGCTCGAACATGCGCCTGAAGAGCGGCACCGCGCCGGTCAACGCAATGCTGGCGCGCGGCATCAAGGTCGCGATCGGCATCGACGAGGCCGGCATGAACGACGACCGCGACATGCTGCTGGAGATGCGCCAGGTGCTGCGGGCGCATCGCCCGCCGGGCCACGACAGCGTCGCGCCGACCGCGGCGCAGGTGTTCCGCATGGCGACCGAGCACGGCGCCGCGACCACGGGCTTCGGCAGCCGCATCGGCCGGCTCGAAGCCGGGCGCGCCGCCGACATGGTGCTGCTGCGCTGGTCGCAGGTCGCGGCTCCCTATCTCGACGCCGACGTACCGGTGCTCGACGCCGTCGTCGCCCGTGCGAAGTCGGCAGGGCGTCGACACGGTGCTGGTCGGCGGCGAGGCGATCCTTCAAAACGGCCGTTTCACGCGCGTCGACGAGGCGGCCGCGCTGCGCGAGCTTGCCGAGCGCCTCGCCGGGCCGCGCGGCGCGGATGAGGAGAAACGCCGCCGAATGGCGCGGCGCGTCCTGCCTTATGTCGAGCGGTTCTACGAGGGCTGGCTCGACGGTGCGCCGTTCGAGCCCTACGAGCCGCGCAACTCACGCCTCTGACGGCGCCGTCAGGTAATCGAAGGCGGCCAGCGCGTGCGTCCGCAGGACGTGCAGGAAATCCTCGATCGGCACGTTCTCGTCCGGGCGCGACATGGTGTCGGGCGAGGGGCCGTAGACGAAGGCCGGCACGCCCTTGTAGCGGAAGAACTTGCAGTCGGTGGCGCCGATCCCGGCGATGCCCTCGGGCCGGTGCGGGCTGACCTCGCCGATGACGCGCTTGAGGATGCCCATCATCGGGTGGCCCGGATCGCTCGCCGAGGCCGGGTTGCTGGCGGCTTCCTGCACCTCGAGCGTGACCTCGGGGTAGCGGCGCAGGATCGCCTCGATCTCCCGCAGCACGTCGGCGCGGTCGACGCCGAAGGGCAGGCGGATGTCGGCCTCGACGCGGCAATGGCCGGGCATCATGTTGACCTTGAGGCCGCCCTTGACGACGCCGATGTTGACCGTCACCCGTGTCGCCACGTCGGCCGCGCCCTTGCCCATGACAGCGTCCATGCAGGCGCGCACCGGCGGGCGGGCAAGGTATTCCGCGATCTCGGGCGGCATCGTCGACCGGCATCGCGTTGATCGCGTCGAGATCGACGATCAGCCCGGCGGCGATGCGGTTGGCGTTGGCGCTGCGATGCGGATAGGCGCCGTGCGCGCCCGGCGTGTTGACGTGGAAGGTCAGCCGGAGCGTGCCCTTCTCGGCGAAGCGGATCGAGCCGAGGCCGCTCGGCTCGGCGTTCAGCACGCAGTCGCCGAGGCAGTCCGCTGCCCGGTGCTCGAGCAGGTAGCGCGTGCCCCACTTGCCGCCGGTTTCCTCGTCGGACACCGCGGTCAGCACGAGCTTGCCGGGCCACCGGTCTTTCAGCCGCGACAGATAGATGAAGGCAAGGATCGAGGCGCTGGTGCCGCATTTCATGTCGGACGCGCCGCGGCCCCAGACCGCGCCGCCCGCGACCGCGCCCGACCACGGGCCGTGCGTCCAGGTCTCGTCCTCGCCGACCGGGAACACGTCGATATGGCCGTTCAGCACGAGATGCCGGCCCGGGCCCGCCCCTTCGGCGACGGCGAGGATGTTGGGCATGGTCTCCATCGGCGCGACGACCTCGAAGCCGATCCCTTCGGCGCGAAGGTAGTCGGCGACGAACCGGGTCGCGTCCCGGGTATCGCCGGGCGGATTGGGCGACGGCCGGGCGAGGAAGCCGCTCAGGAAGCCGACCAGCTTGTCGCGGTCGGCGTCGATCCAGTCCAGCAGCTGCCGGCGCGCGGCGCTTCGATCGGCGGGCATCGCTGTCGTCCTCTCCTAAGTCGATTTGGTCCGGGCGAAATCGGCGAGCCTTGCGGCCAGTTGCCCGAGGTGGCCGCGGATCTCGCGCGAACTTGCCGCCGCGCCGGAACGTGTTCTCGTCCATGTAGATCGCGCGGTTGATCTCGATCTGCAGGCTGTGCACGCCGCCCGCCGGGTTACCGTGCTTGCGCACCGATTCGGCGCCGGCGAAATGCTCGTTCACCGTCACGTCGTAGCCGAACCCTTTCAGGCAATCGACGACCGCCGCGGCGAAATCCGGACCGGTCGTCGTGCCGTGCCGGGTGCCGATGTCGAAATCCGACCGCTTCCGGCCCGGGTCCGCCGTCGCCGCGCCGCCGACGCTCGACATGCTGTGGCAGCTGACATGGAAGGCGACGCCATGGTCCGCGACGAAGCCGGCGAGGATGTCGCGCAGCCGGTTATGGTAGGGCCAATAATAAGTGTCGAGCCGGTGCTTCAGATCGGCGGCGGTAATCGGCGCATCATGCAACGCCACGTCGCCCTTGCCGCACACGCGGGGGATCAGCCCCATGCCGCGTGCGGCTTTGTCCGAAGGCTGGAGCGGCTCCGGCCAATCGCCGTCGACCTGGGCCGGATCGACGTCGCGCTCGTGCCGGTTGGCGTCGATGTAGACATTCGGGAAGAGCGCATAGAGCCAGGTCGCGCCGTGTTCGGGCGCCAGGCCGTAAAGGTCCTCGACATACATGGAGACGGAGCGGCGGACGGCGTCGAACGGCGCCGGGCTGCGGAAATCGCGCGGATAGTCGCTGCCGCTGCGCGGGATATCGAAGACCAGCGGCGCGCGCGCCGGCCTGCGGCGCCCGGCAATACAGCACGCCGGGCAGATAGGTGGTTTCGATCACGTCTTTCGGCATCTTTATTTCCTTTCAGCGCCGCATCGATAGCGGCATCTCTATGTCCGGGGACCGCTCGTGCAGCCGGCGCCACGCGGCGACGGTCGCCTCCTGCGCCTCGGCGATGACGTCGTCCTCGTTCATCGTCAGCACCCGGCCGTCGCGCATCAGGAACCGGCCCTCGACCATGACCGAGGAGACCGTGCCCGGATGGCCGTAGTGGACGATGTTCGAGACCAAGTTGATGACCGGACGCAAGGCGGCCTGGTTGAGATCGAGGATCGTCAGGTCGGCCCGCTTGCCCGGCGTGAGCGTGCCGAGGTCGCCCGCACGTCCGAGCGACTTGGCGCCGTTGATCGTCGCCGCCCGAAAGGTCTGGATCGGCGGCGGGTTGACGCCGCCGCCGCGCGCGCCGCGGTGCACGATCGAGCCGATCTTCATCGCCTGGAACATGTCCTCGGTCATGTTGTCGGTGCCGAAGGCGATGTTGACGCCGGCGTCGATGATGTCGGCGGCAAGCACCTTGTGCGGGCCGCGCCGCGAGCTATTGGCGGGGCAATGCGCCATGTGCACGCCGCGCTCGGCAAGCAGCGCGATGTCGCCTTTGGTGCAGTAGGTCCAGTGCGCGGCGGTCACGTCCGGTCCCAGCCAGCCGTTCTCGTCGAGATATTCCGCCGAGGTGCGGTCGTAGGCGTCGCGCAGCTGCTTCACTTCCTTCGGGCTCTGCGACAGGTGCACGGTGCGGGTGAGGCCGTACTTGGCCGCCAGCTGGTTCAACTGGTCGAGCATCCAGGGCGAGCAGACGTCGGGCGCATGCGCCGAGATCTGGCATTGCACGCGGCCGCCCGCGGCGCCGTGAAACTCGTCGATGAGGTCGACCGTGCGGTCGAGGAATTCCTGCCCGAAGCCGCGGTCGTACTCGTAGATGCCGTGGCGGATCTTGAGGGTGAGGGCGTCCGCCGCGTTTTCCGCGAGATAGAGGCGGAGGCCGGACTCGACCATGCCCTGCGCGTAGCCGGCGACATGCCGGAACGGCTCGACCAGCGTCGTCGTGCCCGAGCGGATCGCTTCCAGGCAGCCGAGGCGGGCGAGCGCCCGACGCTCCGCCGGCGTCATGGCGAAGCTGATCGGCGTCATGTAGCCGAAGATGGCGTCGCCCGACATGTCTTCGACGGTGCCGCGCAGCACCAGCAGCACGCAGTGGGTATGCGCGTTGATCAGGCCCGGCAGCACGGCCTTGCCGCGCCCGTCGACGACTTCCAGGTTCGGATGGTCGCGCGCGACCGCGGCGCTCGGGCCGACGGCGGCGATACGCCCGCCGACGACCGCGACGGCGCCGTCCTCGATGGTGCCGAGCGCGTCGTCGAGGGTGAGCAAGCGTCGCGCCGGTGATGATCAGATCGGCTTGTGCGTCGGTCGGCATGTCACGCGCTCCCGCTTGGTCTTTGGCTGGGTTCCGCATTGCTGTGGGAAGGTAGTTCAATCATAGAGAGTTTCTCCGCCGCGCCCGCCGCGCGCTGCGCCCGGTGCCTTGGCGCGGTCGAGGAGCGGGTGCGAAAGACGCGCGAACCGGTCACGCCGACGAGCGTCGGTATGGTCATAAAATGTTGTCCTGGCGATAAAATTTTTGCCGATCGACATCGAAATTCTGACGCTCCCGGCTTTCGTTCCAGTGATATTCCCGCTATGATTCTCCCCCGCCTGCGCACCGAAGCGCCGCGTCTCCGGTTCGCGTTTGTTTCGAAAGGATACAACCATGAAGATCGAGCAATTCCGCAAGTTCAATACCCGCGACGTCTATCCCGGCGGGCGTCATGACAACGACATGTGCATGACGGTGAAGGCGGGCAATCGCATCTTCCTGCGCGGGCAGACCACGATCGACCTCGACCAGAAGCTGGGCGACCGGGTCGATGCCGCGGCGCAGGCCGACCAGGCGATGCGGAACGCCAAGGTGCTGCTGGAGGAGGCGGGATCGAGCCTCGACCATGTCACCATGGTCACCACCTACCTGACCGACCCGGCCTACCGGCTGCCGGTCTACAAGACCGTCGCCCAGTACCTGCGCGGCAACCACACGGTCGGTACCGGGCTCATCGTCAAGGGGCTCGCCATGCCGGAGTACAAGGTCGAGATCGACCTCGAAGCGGTCATTCCGAGCGGCGAGGGGCACAAGAAGTTCCGGCTGATGAATTCGCGGGACTGGTACGGCCAGGGCGAGATCAACCGCAATTCCTGCTGGGTCATCCACACCGGCGACGAGATCTTCCTGCGCGGCGAGACCGGCACGGAGTTCGACGGCAAGACGATGCACGGCACCGGTTTCCGGGTCGAAGACGCGGCGGCGCAGGCCGACAAGGCGATGCGCAACGCGCGCGAGCTGCTGGAGGAGGCGGGGTCGGGCTTCCACGACGTCTGCAAGACGCGCATCTACATCGGCGACCGGGCGTATCGCGAGGCGGTCTACCAGGCGATCGGCAAGCATTTTGGCGATACCTTCCCCTGCTCGACCGGGCTCATCATGGGCGGCTTCGCCCGGCCGGAGATCCTGTTCGAGATCGACATGGCGGTCATCCCGTCCAAGGGGACGCCGCATCAGCGCTTCCGCAAGTTCAAGACCGACGACGAATACAAGGACGGCCAGAAGCTCGGCATGAAATTCTGCAAGGCCGTGCGCGCCGGCAACCGCGTCTTCGTCCGTGGCCAGACCGGCTCGACGCTGGACGGCGAATTCGTCGGCTACGGCGACCCGGCGGCGCAGGCCGACCAGGCGATGAAGAACATCCGCATCCTGCTCGAGGAGGCCGGCGCCTCGATGGACGGTATCTGCAAGATCAACACCTACATCGCGCACCGCGGCCATCGCGAAGCGATCTACCGCGCCATCGGCCAGCATGTGAAGGGCATCTATCCCTGCGGCACCGGCCTGATCGTCAACGGCTTCGCGAAGCCGCACATCCTCGTCGAGATCGACGTCGATGCGGTGATCCAGGACTGAGCGGCGGGACGCATCATGAAGCTGCAACGGTTTCGACAATTCAACAGCGCCGACGATCAGCCCGGCCGGACGGCGCCGGGCGTCACGGCCTCGTCGCTGGTGAAGGCCGGCAACCGGATCTTCATGAGCGGTCAGACGGCGGCGGGCGCGGGCGACGCGGCGGCGCAGGCCGAAAGCGCAATGGCGACCATCAGGGTGCTGCTCGAGGAGGCGGGCTCCGGCCTCGAGGACATCTGCAAGGTGACGACCTGGCTGACCGACAGCGCCGACCGGCCGGCGGTCTACAACGTCGTCGGGCGTCACCTGGCGGCAATCCCGACCGTCGCGACGGGTCTCATCGCCCGCGCGCTGGCGCTGCCGGGGATGAAGCTCAATCTCGACATCGAGGCGGTGATCCCGACCGCCGACGGGCACCGGAAGTTCCGCACCTTCGACACCGGGCAATGGTTCGCCCAGGCCGGTCTCTCGCGGCTGTCCTGCATGGTGATCCGCACCGAGGACGAGATCTATCTGCGCGGCCAGACCGGCACGGCGCTCGACGGCAGCCTGCAATACGGGCCCGGCTTCACGCCGAAGGACGCGGCGGCGCAGACGGAGGCCGCGCTTGCGAACGCGCAGACGCTGCTGGCCGAGGCCGGCGCCGGCTTCGAGGACGTGACGAAGCTGCATGTCTACATCCGCGACCGCGCCTACCGGGAAGCCGTTTACCAGGTGATCGGCCGATACTTCGGCGCGACCGCGCCCTGCTCGACGGGCCTGATCGTCCGCGGCTTCGCCCGCCTGCCGATCCTGTTCGAGATCGACATGGCGGTGGCGCTCACCAAGGGGACGCCGCACACGCGCCTCCGCACCTTCGAGACCACCGCGCAATACAAGGACGGGCAGGACCTGCGCAGCCGCTTCAGCATGGCGGTGCGCGCCGGGGACCGCGTTTATCTGCGCGGCCAGACCGGGCTCACCTTCGACGGCGGCTTCACCGGCTATGGCGACGCGGCGGCGCAGGCCGAGGAGGCGATGGGGAATGTCGCGGTGCTGCTGCAGGAATCCGGCGCCAAGCCGGACGACGTCTGCAAGGTGACGGTCTATCTCACCGACCGGGCGTACCGGGACGAGGTCGAGGCGGTCATCGCCCGTCACCTCGGCGACACGGCGCCGTGCTATACGCTGGTCGTCGTCGACGGCCTCGCCATGCCGTGGATGCTGGTCGAGATCGACGTGGACGCCGTCGTGCAGGACTGACGCGGCCGGGCGGATATCGCGGGGATGCGTCCCGGTCATGCGCCGTAGACTCCGTCGCGCGCGACAATGCGGCCCCGCTTCATGACCAGCGTCCGGCCCGGATGGCGCGCGACCGCCTCCGCGGGCGTTTCCACGGGCAGCGTGAAGAGATCGGCCGGCGCGCCGACGGCGATGCCGGCGTCGGGAAGGCCGAGCGCGCGCTTGCCCGCGGCGCCGGCGCAGTCGAGCGCCACCGCCAGATCCTCATCTCTGCGATAGCCCGACCGCCACGCCAGCAGCATCGCGCGTTCGAGCATGTCGCCGTCGCCATAGGGCGACCACGGATCGCGCACGTCGTCGTTGCCCGCGAAGACCTCGACGCCATGCGCGCGCAGCGGCTTGACCGGCGGCAGCGGCGACGCGCCGCCGCCATGCGTCACCAGGGACGACGCCGGCGGCCGCCATGGCGTCGGCGAGCGCGGCGAACGTCATCCGGCGGCGCGGCGCCGAGACAGAAGCCGTGGCTTACCGTGACCCGCCCGCCGAGGCCATGCGCCAGGCTGCGCTCGCAGATGCCGGCGATCTCGTGCAGCCCGCCTTCGCCGGGATCGTGCAGGTGGATGTCGATGCCGACGCCCTTGCGGCCGGCAAGCGCGAACAGCAGGTTCAGCTGTCCCGCGAGGTCGTTGTCGATGGCGATCGGGTCGATGCCGCCGAGCAGGTCGATGCCGGCGTCGAGCGCGGCGGCCAGCAGCTCGGCGGTGCCGGGCACACGCAGCACGCCGTATTGCGGAAAGGCGACGAGCTGGATGTCGATCTGGCCGGCGAAGCGCGCGCGGACGTCGAGCAGCGCCTCGACATGCGAGAGGCCGATATCCGGGCCGACGTCGACATGGCTGCGGATCGCCGTGGTGCCGTAGGCGATGCAGCGCTGCACTAAGTTGGCGGCGCGTTCGGCGACCGGGGGCAGGCTGGGGCGCAGCGCGCGCTCGGTCTCGATGCGGCTCATGCGGTCGGGCCCGGCCGGGTGCGGTATCCACGGCAGGCCCAATAATGTCTTGTCGAGATGCAAGTGGCCGTCGACGAGGCCGGCGAGCACCAGGTCGCCGTTGCCGTCCACCGTCGTTCTGTCCGGCCGCGATGCCGCCAGCCCCGGGCCGATCTCCGCGATGCAGCCCTCGGCAATGCGGAGGTCGACGACGTTACCATCCGGCAATCGTACATGGGTCAGGATGATGTCGGCGTCGCGGCTCATGACCCGTCGGCCCGTTCCGGCGCCGAGCAGCGCCATCAGGTCGCCGACCTCGGCAATGGCCTCGAATTTCTCCAGCGCCGCGCGGATCGCCCGGACGCGGCCCTTGTCGGTGATACCGGCAAGGCAGTCGTCGAACTTGCCCCACATCTCGTCTTCGGTCAGCGGATTCTGCAGGACGCCTTTGGCATGCTGCATGAACTTTACCAGGGTCCGGCCGTCCTTCAGGCGGACGCGCGTCTCCGCCGGCTCGCGCCCGTTGGTCGCGGTCGGCAGGGCGGCGCTTTCCGGCGCCATCGTCATCGTCACCTTCGGAAGCCAGGCCCGCACCGCGGGGTCGCCAATGGCATCGGGCCGGAAATCGGAGAGCGCGAGGCGGCCGCGCAGGACCGCGATCGCGATCGCATAGGGCATGCTGAAGCGCGCCTCCATCTCCGACTTCGGGTCGTCGAACATCAGGTTGTCGTAGCTCACCTTGTTGACGACGGTCTCGACCGCCTCGATGTCGTCCGCGGCGAGGCCGTGCTCCTGCATCAGCGCCAGCAGCGCATCGACGGCGGTGTGCACGCTGGCGCAGCAGGGGTGGATCTTGACCTTGAGGCCGAACCGCTCGAGCGCGGGCGGCGCGCCGATGGCCCCGGCGCCGCCGTCGTAGCCCGGTGAGTCCGGCCCGACATAGAGATCGCGGAAGCCCCAAGGCTGGTCGAGCGGCTCGGGCGTGGCGGTGATGCCGGCGGCGGCGTAGCGCGCCGCCATCAGCCCGTTCATCGCCGCCATGCCCGCATGCAGCGGCTTCGCCATGGTGCCGAACTGGAGCTTCGATCCGGCGGCGGCGCTGAAGCCGAGGCTGATCGCGCGCACCGCCGCATCGGCGTCGAAGCCGGCGAGCCGGGCCGCGGCAGCGGCAACGCCCATCCCGCCGATCGTGCTCGTGGTGTGCCAGCCGCGCTCGTAATGGGCGAGGTTGACGCCCGCGCCGATCACGCTCATCGCCTCAAGCCCGGCGATGTACGCGTCGAGGACCTGCAGCCCGGTCGCATGCCGTTCCTCGCCGAGCGCCAGCAGCGCCGGCGCCAGGACGGCGGTCGCGTGTCCGGCGAGCGGGTGATAGTTGTCGTCGAAGTCGAGGGCGTGCGCCGCCGCGCCGTTCGCCAGCGCGGCCTGCGGCGCGGGCAGCCGCGCGCCGCTTCCGACCGCGTGTGCCGGGCCCGTGCCGATGTCGGCGACCGCGGCGAGCGCGCGCCGTGTCGCGTCGTCGTCGGCGCCTGCCACCATGCAGCCGACGATGTCGATCATCGCGTTGCGGGCGAGGATGAGCGCGTCGCCGCGCGCCAATGGGGCGGCGCCGGCGATCCAGGAAGCGATGTCGCGGGTAATCGTCATGTCGGCCTCATGCGGTCGTGGACACCCGGCAACCCGCGTCCTAGACTTTCGACCGAGCGGGCGCGGGTCGCGCCGTCGCTGCGTTCCCTGTCTCGGAGATCACCCCAGATGACATTCTCTTTGGTTGGCAAGTGCGCGCGGACCGGCATGTTCGGCGCCGCCGTCACCACGTCGAGCATCGGCGTCGGATCGCGATGCCCGTATGCCCGCGCCGGCGTCGGCGCCGTGCTGACGCAGCACCGCACCGATCCCACGCTCGGGCCGAAGGGCCTCGATCTGCTGGCGTCCGGCAAGTCCGCGGCGGAGACGGTCGAAGCGCTGCGTGCCGGCAGCGACACGATCGACTGGCGGCAGCTCGCCGTGATCGACCGCAATGGCGGTACGGCGTTCTTCCACGGCAAGCACATCAGCTCGGTCCATGCGGCGGCGGCGGGCGCCGGGTGCTGCGCCATCGGCAACATCATCCGCAACGACACGATCCCGCAGAAGATGATCGATGCGTTCGAGGCGGCGCCCGGCGAGCACCTGGCGGAGCGGCTGCTGCGCGGTCTCGAGGCCGGGCTGGAAGCGGGCGGGGAATTCAAGCAAGTCAAGTCGGCCGCCCTCCTGGTCGTGCATGAGCAGCCGTTTCCGCTGGTCGATCTGCGGGTCGAGCTCGACCGCGCGCCGCTCGAGGAGCTTCGCTTCCTGTGGGAGACCTATCGGCCGCAAGCGGAGCTCTATGTGGAACGCGCGGTCGATCCCAACAGTATCCCCTATCCGGAGACCTGACGCCGGCGCGTGCGGTGATGGGGGTCTTGCGGGTCGAGGCGTCGTCGCATGCGTGTTGTCCTCCTCGATCCGGTCCCGTCCATTCAGACGACCGGCCGGTCGGAGCCGGCGTAGCGGATGACCGGCTTCATCCGCTCCAGCTCGCCGCGCGGGATGTGGCAATAGAGCTGATGCGTCTCGCTGAACTTGTGCAGCGGCGGGTCCTCGCGGTCGCAGAGGCCGTCGATCCGGCGTGGGCAGCGCGACGCGAAGCGGCAGCCGGGCGCGGGATCGACCGGGCTCGGCACCGGGCCTTCGAGGCGGATCTTTTCCTGCTCGATCATCGGATCCGGGATCGAGATCGCCGACAGCAGGGCTTCCGTGTAAGGGTGATAGGGCGGCACGAACACCTCTTCGGGCGTGCCGGTCTCGGCCAGCTTGCCCATGTACATCACCGCGATCATGTCGGAGAGGTAGCGCACGACCGAGATGTCGTGCGAGATGAAGAGATAGGCCGTCTGGGAGGTCTTCTGCAGATCGACGAGGAGGTTGAGGATCGCCGCCTGAACCGACACGTCGAGCGCCGACAGCGGCTCGTCGCAGACGATCAGCTCGGGCTCCGCGGCAAAGGCGCGCGCGATGGCGACGCGCTGCTTCTCGCCGCCGGACAGCTCGTGCGGATAGCGCTTCGCATAGCTCTCGGGCAGGTTGACGCTGCGCAGCAGCGCATGGACGCGCGCTTCCTGGTCCCGCGGCGGCACCAGGTCGAACAGGGCCAGCGGCCGGCGGATGGCGTCGCCGATGGATTTCTGCGGGTTCAAGGTGGCGTCGGGATTCTGGAAGATGATCTGCACCCGGCGGCGCAGATCCGGCGTGCGGTTGCGGGCCAGCCCCTCGAGCTCGTGGCCGGCGAAGATCAGTCCGCCGGCGCTCGTGGGCTGCAGCCCCACGATGGCGCGGCCGAGCGATGTCTTGCCGCAGCCGCTTTCGCCCACCACCGCAAGCGTCCGTCCGCGTCCCAGGCGGAGGGTGATATCGTCGACGGCATGCACGAATTTCTGCCGGCCCCCGGCGACGAGATCCGCGAGGCGGCGGCGTACCGGGTAATAGACCTTGAGCCTTCCGATATCGAGAACGGCGCCGGCGCTTTTCGTGTCGGATGACCCGCCGCCGCGGCCCGCCTGACGGTCGAAGGCGAAGGGCGGCAGTTCGCGCCAGCGCAGGCAGCGGACCACATCCTCCGCGCCGCCGCTGACCAATTCCGGCGCGGGCGGCGCCGCGACGCAGGCTTCCCGGCGGTGTTCGCAGCGGGGCGCGAAATTGCAGCCCGGCGGCGGTTCCGTCAGGTTCGGCAGCCGTCCCTCGATGGCGCTGAGCCGGCGGTCGCGCTTGGAGAGGTCGAGCCGCGGGACGCAGGTGAGAAGGCTCCGGGTATAAGGGTGCGCGGGCGCCGAGAAGACCCGGGCAACCGGGCCTTCCTCGAGGATCTTGCCGGCATACATCACCGCGACCCGGTGGCAGAACCGCGCGACGACGCCGAGGTTGTGGGTGATATAGAGGATCGCCGAGCCGTATTCCTCCTTCAGCTTCGCGACGAGGTCGAGGATGTGGGCTTCCGTCGTCACGTCGAGGCCGGTCGTCGGCTCGTCCATGATCAGAAGCTCCGGATTGCAGGCGAAGGCCATGGCGATCAGCACCCGCTGCTGCTGCCCGCCGGACAGCTCGTGCGGGTAGCGGTCGGCGACGCGGGCGGGGTCCGGCAGGTTGACGCCGGCAAGCAGGTGCAGGACGCGATCGCGCGCCGCGGCGCCGCGCAGCTTCATATGCTCGCGCACGACCTCGCCGATCTGGTCGCCGATCCGGAAGGCCGGATTGAGCGAGGTTTGCGGGTCCTGATAGACCATGGCGATGCGCGATCCCTGGATGCGGCGCAGCGCCCGCGGATCGAGCGCCAGGATGTCGATGTCCTTGAAGCGGATCGACCCTTTCGTGATGCGCCCGGCGGCGTCGAGCCCGCGCATCGCGGAGAAGGCGACAGAGCTTTTCCCCGAGCCGCTTTCGCCCACGACCGCCAGGGTCTCGCCGGCGCGCACCGTCAGATCCACGCCGCTCACCGCATGGATTTCCTGGCCGCGCACGAAATAGGAGATGTGCAGGTCACGGATCGTCAGAACCGGCTGGCCCAGCGCCGGGTCGGCATCCGCGGATACGGTCGCCAATGGCCTGCTCCCGTCACTCATCGGCGATCTTCCGCGCCGAGAGCCATTCGCGCATCCCGTCGCCGAGCAGGTTGACCGAGATGATCAGCAGAATGATCGCGGCAGCCGGGGCCAGGACGACCCACGGGCCGGACACCAGGAAGGCGCGCTCCTTGGCGATCATCAGGCCCCAGTCCGGCGCCGGCGGCTGCGCGCCGAGTCCGAGATAGCTGAGCGACACGACGAGCAGCACGGCGTAGCTCAGGCGGATGCAGCTTTCGACGATGATCGGCGGCCAGACATTCGGCAGGATCTCGCGGAAGATGATGTAGGCGCGGCTTTCGCCGCGCACCTGCGCCGCCTCGACGAACTGCACGTGACGGAGTCCCAGCGCGGCGCTGCGCACGATGCGTGCTACCCTGGGCGTGAAGACGATGCCGATGCTGATAACGGCGTTGAACTCATTCGCGCCGAGCGCGGCGACCACCAGCATCGCCAGCAGCAGGCTGGGGAAAGACATCGCGATATCGGTGACGCGCATCAGCGCCTCGTCGATCCAGCCGCCGGCATAGCCGCTGAACAGCCCGATGACCACGCCGAGGAAGACGCCGATCACGGTGCCGGTGCCCGCCATGAAGACGGTTAGCCGGGCGCCGGCGACGACCCGGCTGAAGATGTCGCGGCCGTAGCGGTCGGTTCCCAGCCAGAACTCCGCCGACGGGGGGGCCATGCGCGTCTTGAAATGGAACTGGTCGAAGGGATAGGGCGTGATGTAGGGGCCGATGATCGCAAGCAGCAGGAACACGCCGACGATGGCGCCGCCGATGATCAGGCTCGTGGGGACGCGGCGCGGCTTGCGGACGGCGGGCGCGGCCGCCACGGCGGCAACTCCATCAGTCATCGGCGCGCCCCTGTGTCATTCCCCATCCTTCACGAATACCGGATGCGTGGATCGAGCAGCGCATAGGCGATGTCGGCGAGGACATTGGCGACGCAATAGCCGCCCGCGACAAAGAGCATGCTCGCCTGCAGCAGCGGCAGGTCGCGTTGCTGGATCGCGAACAGGACGAGGCTGCCGAGGCCCGGATAGCTGAACACCTGCTCGACCAGCACGACGCCGCCGAGCATCCAGCCGATGTTGAACGCGATGACGGTGACCGTCGGCAGCATGGCGTTGCGGAGCGCGTGCTTGAAAAGGACCATCTCGCGCGGCAGGCCCTTGAGCCGCGCCGTCCGCACATAGGGCGTCTTCATCACCTCGATCATCGAGCTGCGGGTGATTCGGGTAATGTGCGCCAGCGATTCGATGGTCAGAACGGCGACCGGCAAGGCGAGCACATAGGCCCAATGAAGGAAGCCCGTACCGTTCGACAGCGAGCTGGTCGACGGAAACCAGCCGAGCCAGGCGGCGAAGATCAGGATGAAGATCGAGCCGCTGATGAAGGTCGGCACCGAGACGCCGGTGAGCGTGAGAACGGTGATCAGGCTGTCGACGATGCCGTTCGGCCGCACCGCCGCGATGACGCCGAGAAACAGGCTAAACACGACGGAAAGGAGCAGAGCCGGGATAGCGAGCCGCAGTGAGAAGCCGAGCCGCTGGAGCAGGATCGGACCGATCGGCGCGTCCATGGAAAGGCTCCGCCCGAGGTCGCCGTGGAGCACGTGCCACAGCCAGCCGAAATATTGGATATACCAGGGCTGGTCGAGGCCAAGCATATGGCGGAGCTGGGCGTATTCCTGGCCCGTCGCGCTCGACCAATTGCCGAGGATCAGATCGGCGGCGTCGCCCGGCAATATCTGCACGATGAGGAAGATGAGCGCCGAAATGCCGAGAAGTGTCAGCGCGAGCAACCAGCATCGCCGCAGAAGATATTTCAGCATGGACCTATCTTCCACTAGGGCCGTCGCGGGACCGGCGCCTTTCCCGGGCCGGTCCCGTTCGGCGGCGGGACGTCAGCTATCGTTTCACCCAGGTCTCACGCAAATCGACATACTGCACGGGGATCAGCTTGTAGTTCTGAACTTCCTTGCGTACGGCGGACACATAGTCCTTGAAGTACGGAATTACTTCCGGTCCCTCCTTGTAAAGGATCTCCTGGATCTCGTCGTAGAGCTTGGCGCGCTTCTTGATGTCGGTCAGGGACTTGGCCTCGTCGAGCAGCTTGTCCATTTTTGGATCGGAGTATTGCGAATAATTCCAGTTGCTCTTGGTGTAGTAGTAGGGCGAGAGCGTCTCGTCGATGGTCGGGCGGCCGAACCAGTTGTTCTGCGTAACCGTGAAATCCCGGGGTGTGTGCAAAATATCCTTGTACAACCGCGCGATTTCGACGCTTTCGATCTTCACGCGGAAGCCGGCCTCGGCGAGCGACTGCTGCGCAACGACGGCGGCCGGCTCGAGGCCCGGACGTCCCGTCGAGGTGTAGAAGGTGATATCCATGCCTTTGGGATAGCCGGCTTCGGCCAGCAGCTTCTTCGCTTTCGGGACGTCGCGCGTACGCTGCGGCAGCTTCTTATCATAGTACGGGTTGGCCGGGCCGACCGGGGAATTGTTGCCGAGCGCGCCCAGACCACCGGTCGCCGCCTCCATCATCGCCTTGCGGTCGAGCGCAAGACGGAACGCCTGGCGGACACGAACGTCGTTGAACGGCTTTTTCTGCACGAACATGACGATCGGTTGGAAGGACGGCGCATGCACCTGCAGCACTTTGATGTTCGGGTCTGCCTTGAGCTCGTCCATCAGCTCGACCGGGGCGAAGTACATGATATCGACTTCGCCGGTCTTCAGCGCCGAGACCTGCGCGGCGTATTCCTTGATGTAGACCTGGTCGACCTCGTCGAGCTTCGGCAGGCCCTTCTCGAAATAATTCGGGTTCTTCACCAGGACCGCTTTGTTGCCCGGGGTGTATTCCTTGAGGATGAAGGGGCCGCTGCCGATCGGCTTGAAGCTTATATCGGCGACATTCTCCTTGGCGATGATGCGCGCGAAGGTATTACCGAGCTGCAGCGGAAGATCCGCATAGGGGCCCGTCAGCTTGAAGACGACGGTGTGCGGGTCCTTGACGATAACCTCCTTGATCGGGCCCATCGCCTTGGCGCCGCGGCTCGCCGTCTTCGGATCGAGGATGCGGTCGATGCTGAATTTCACGTCGTCGGCGGTGACCGGGCGGCCGTTGCTGAATTTCGCATTCTTGACGAGGTGGAAGGTCCACTCGGAGCTGTCGGCGTTTGCCTTCCAGCTTGACGCCAGCTGCGGCTGTGGGTTCAGGTTGGCGTCGACCCGGGTGAGGTTGCTGAAGATCATCGCCGTCAGCATGTATTGATCGCCGGTGGACGTACGCGCCGGGTCGAGGCCGGGCTTCATGCTCGGCGTCGCGAATTTGAGAACGCCGCCTTTCTTTTGCGCATCGGCCGGGACAGCGCCCAGCGTCAGCGCCAATGCCGCAACGAGTAGGACCGAGAACTTTTTCGACATGCTCCGCCTCCATTTTTTGGGTGCCCGCTTGCCGAATACGAGAGTGTCTGCTCGCCGCGCAGCAAGGCCCGTTCACTGGCCGGACTCTCGTTCGGGGGCGGGAGCGACCATCGTCTTTGAAGGTCATAATGAGTGAATTTAAAAATAGCGTCGAATTAATTATGGCAAACAGCATATAAGCCCGAGTTATACGGCCTTCTGTCCTTTCGGCGGCGGCGCGCCGGTGCCGTGCCACAGATACTGCTCGATGAACAGCTTCGCCAGCCGCGAAAGCGGGTTCGCCTTCGCATAGGAAAGCTTGACGACCACGCGGCGGTTCGTCCGGAACGGCCGGGTCACGATGTTCGGCATGGTCGCCCCATAAAGGGCGAACTCGTCGACGACGGCCACCCCGACGCCGGCGTTGACCAGGGTGCAGGCGGAAAAGCAATAGCGCACCTCGATGTCGGCGTGCTGTACCTCGCGGTGCTCGCGAAAGGCGTCGTCGACGATCATGCCGATCGGCGAGAAGGGCGGGTAGGAGATGTAGGTGGTGTCGGCGAGGTCGCGCGGATGGATGAATTTCTTGCGGGTCAGGGGGTGGTCCTTGGGCAGCGCGCAGACGAGCCTGCCCTCCCGCAGGACGCGGCTTTCCAGCGCGGGATGGTCCACGGAGGTGATGGTCAGGCCGAAATCCGCCTGATGGCTGTCGAGGTGGGAGATGATGGTCTCGTTGGGCGGCGTGTCGAAGCCGATCTTCACCTCCGGCCGGTCGCGGACGAAGGCGGCGATCGCGGGCGGCAGCACGGTCTGCCCGAGGCTGGGGCTGGCAAGAATTTTCAGCGTGCCGACCTGCGAATCCCTGAGGTCGTTGACCAGATTTTCCACGGCGTCGACGCTGGCGAAGACCCGCTCGAGGTTCTTCGTGAGGACCTTGGCCTCGAGCGTCGGATGCAGGCGGCCGCCGATCCGGTCGAACAGCTTGAAGCCGAGCTGATCCTCGAACTGCCGCACCATGTTGCTCACGGCGGGCTGCGAGATGCGCAGCAGCCGCGCGGCGTTCTTCGTCGTGCCGCCATACATGACGGCCTGAAACACTTCGAGCTGGCGCAAGTTCATGGGGGCAGGCCTATAACCAGGGTGAATACACCGGACGGGAATCTTAATTCGACATTGTAGCCTGATTTTGATGAAATCCAACGTTGCCGGATCGATATCGCGGCCCGGCCGGCCGTTCGGGTGGTCGGGGCGCGGCTGGTGCCGTGTGTGGCGATGTCGGTCGATTGATGGAGCTTCCCCGCATGTCCGATCCGCGGCGCCTGGTCGATGCCATCGATACCGCGGGCGCGCTCGACTTCCTCGCCGAGATGATCCGCTTCAAGAGCTACAGCGGCGCGCCGGGCGAAGGCGCGCTGGCGCGCTTCATGGTCGAGCGCATGCGGGCGCTCGGGCTCGCCGCCGAGCTGCAGCCGGTGGAGGCCGAACGCTGGAATGCCATCGGGGTGTCGAAGGGAGCCGGCGGCGGCAGGAGCCTGATGTTCAACGGCCACATGGATACCAACCCGGTTGGCGGCGGCTGGACGGTCGATCCCTGGGGCGGGGTCCATGACGACGACTTCATCTACGGCATCGGCGTCTCCAACATGAAGGCGGGCGACGCCGCGGCATTTATCGCCGTCAAGACGCTGGCCGACGCCGGGGTCCGGCTGAAAGGCGACGTGATCCTCGAATACGTGGTCGGCGAGCTGCAGGGCGGTATCGGCACCGTCGAGGCGATCGACGCCGGCCTGCGGGCCGACTGCTTCGTCAACATGGAGCCGACCGACCTCAACGGCATGACGCTGCACGCCGGCAGCTTCAACGTGACGATCGAACTCGCCGGGGTCACGCGGCACGTGTCGAAGCGGGAGGAGGCGGTCGACGCCATCGCCGCCGCGGCAGCGCTGGTGCCGCGCTTCAACGCGCTCGTCTTCTCGGGCGCGGCGAGCGCCGAGCATGCCGCCGTCAACCGCGCCAACATCGGCGTCATCCGCGGATCGCTGTCGCCCGAGTTCCACGACTGGCGGCCGCCGCAGGTGGCGGATTTCGTGCGCATGGCGGGCACGGTCCGCTATGGCCCGAGCCAGTCCGAGGATAGCGTCCTCGCCGATATCCGGTCCCTGCTGGCGGATCTGGAGGCGGAGATGCCGGGTCTGCGGGCGACGGTGGCCAAGCAGTTCGCCGGCGAGCGCCCGTCCATGCTGCCCTTCGAGATCGCACGCGACGCGCCGATCGTGCAAGCGGTCGGCGGGGCCTTCGCGGCGGTGCGCGGCGCGGCGCAGCCGACCGGCCCGGTCAAGCCCTATTGCTACTACGGCACCGACGCCGCGCATCTGCTGCACCGGGCCGGCATGCCGGGCATCGTCTGCGGCCCGGGCGGGCGCTACAACACCATGCCGGACGAGCGGGTCGACATCGCCGACTATCTCGACGCGATCCGCCTCTATCTGCTGACCATCCTGGACGTCTGCGAGGTCGCTTCGTGAGCCCGCTGTTCCCGCGCGAGGAATACGAGGAGCGGCTGGGCCGCCTGCGCGCGGCGATGGCCGACCAGGGCGTCCACGCGGTCATCGCCGACGAATGCGAGATGCTGCATTATTTCACCGGCTTCGCCATCTCGGAGAACCTGTACCGGGCCGTCGTGATCCCGGCCGCGGGCGAGCCGGTGATGACCGTCCGCCGGCTCGACGAACCGGTGTTCCTGAACGCGGCATGGTTCGATAGCCGCCGCGCCTTCGAGGATGACGAGGATCCGGTGGCCGTGGTGGCGGAGGTCATCACCCGGCTCGGCGCCGCCAAGGGCCGCGTCGGCCTCGACATGAATTCCTACTGCATGCCGGTGAAGCGCTTTCGCCGGCTGAAGGCGCTGTTGCCGGAGGTCGAATTCAGCGACTTCAGCGACGTGTTCCGGCCCTTGCGCCTGAACAAGTCGCCGCGCGAGATCGCGGTCATGCGGAAGGCCGCCGCGATCGCGGACGCGGCCATGTGCCGCGCCATCGCCGCCGCCAGGCCGGGCGCCACGTCGCGCCATGCCGCCGCCGTCGCGTCGGCCGCCTTCGTCGAGCTCGGCGCCGATGGCGGGCGGACCGGGCCGATCACCGTCGGCCGCGGATGGAATTTCCTGCACGGGCCGCTGTCCGATGCGCCGCTGCAGCCGGGCGACATCCTTCACCTCGAGCTGGTGCCCAAGGTGAGCGGCTATTGCGCGAAGCTGATGCGTCCGGCGGTGGTGGGCGAGCCGTCGGCCGAGCTGGAGGAAGTCGCCAGGCGGCTGATCGATCTGCAGGACCGCCAGATCGCCTCCATGGTGCCGGGCGCGCGGGCGCGCGACGTCGACGCCATCCTTCGCCGGGGCGCCGTCGAGCAGGGGCTTCGTCCCGACTACGTCAACAATACGGGCTACACGCTCGGCTACTATTTCGAGCAGGCGCCGCGCTCGAGCGATTTCACGCGCCTGTTCACGGCCGACGCCACGTGGCGTCTGGAGGCAGGGATGACCTTTCATATGTATACCTCCGCGGCTGCCGGGATCGCCTTCAGCGAGACGGTGCACGTGACGCCGCACGGGCCCGAGCGGCTGACCTCGATCGAGCGCCGCCTGTTCCGCTGCGGCGAGGCGGTGGCCTGATGGACGGGGTCATGGAAGACATCGTCGACAAGGCCGGCGCTTCCGGCGCGCTGCTGGCGGATTTCGCCGCGATCTGTGATACCGGCGGGCGCTTTGGCGGCAGCGAGAGCGAGGCGGCTGCCTGCGCCTATCTGGCGCAACGCTTGAAGGCGCTGACCGGCGCCGAGCCGTTGTGCGCGACCGTCGACGATCTCGGCTGGACGCGCGGGCCGGCATCGATCGAGCGGATCGACGGCGCCGGGGCTGCCTTCCCCTGCGTCTCGCTGGTGCGCTCGCCGGAGACCCCGGCGGGCGGATTGGAAGCGGAGCTGATCGATCTCGGGCGCGGCGCCGAGGCCGATTTCACCGCCCGCGCCGCCGAGATCCCGGGAAACATCGTCATGGTCCGCCATGAATACATGTTCACCGCCGGCACCATTCACCGCCGACGTAAATATCAATGGGCAATGGACCACGGCGCGGCCGGGTTCCTGATCGCCAGTCATCTGCCGGGCGATCTGCCGGTGACCGGATCGTCCGGCGCGACGGCGGAGCGCGGCATTCCTGCGGCCGGGATCAGCGCGGCAGCGGCGGCCGCGCTTGCCGCCGGCGGACGGGCGCGTCTCAAGCTCCGCATCGCCGCGGCACACGCGCCGCGCCGGACGCAGAACCTGATCCTCGATTTGCCGGGCCGCACGCCGGAATGGGTCGTGCTGTCGGCGCATATCGACGGCCATCACCTGGCCGAGAGCGCCATGGACAACGCGACCGGCCTCGCCGCCGTGCTCGCAGTCGCCGGCGCCATGGCGCCGCATGTCGCAACCTTCCAGCGCGGGCTGCGCATCGCCTTCTTCAATATCGAGGAATGGGCGCTGTCCGGCTCCGCGCATTACGTGGACGGGCTCGGCGAGGCGGAGCGGGCGGCGATCCAGCTGAACGTCAACCTCGACTCGATCGCCGGCAGCCCCAACCTGACCGCGCTGACCAGCGGCTTTCCGGCTGCCGAGGCCTGGCTGGTCGAGCGTGCGCGGGCGCATGGCCGGACGCTCGGCGCCTATCGCCCGCTGATGGCGAACTCGGACCACTACAACTTCGCGCGCCACGGCATTCCCGCGGCCCGCATCGTCGCCGGCTTCGACGAGCCGCAGTCGAACCTGCGCTACGTGCTGACCCCCGGCGACGTCCGCACCAAGGTCGACGCCGGCGACCTGACGGCGGCGGCGCGGCTGATCGCCGGGCTGGTCACCGACGCCTGCCGGGCGCCGGACTTGCGATTGCGGTAACGGACAAGACAGAACGGAGAAGCAGCATGAGCAGAATCATCACCGTCGGCGCGGCGCAGCTGGGACCGATCCAGAAGGCGGAAGACCGCGGCAGCGTCGTGCGCCGCCTGCTGGCGCTGATGGAGAAGGCGCAGCGCAAGGGCTGCGACCTGATCGTCTATCCGGAGCTGGCGCTGACGACGTTCTTTCCGCGCTGGAACATGCAGGACCAGGACGAGATCGACAGCTGGTTCGAAGCCTCGATGCCGAGCAACGCGACGCAGCCGCTGTTCGAGGCGGCCAAACGCTACGGCATGGCCTTCCATCTCGGCTATGCCGAGAAGGTGGAGGAGGGTGGCGCCACGCATCGCTACAACACCGCCATCCTGGTCGACAAGGCCGGCGACGTGATCGGCAAGTACCGCAAGATCCATCTGCCGGGCCATGATGCGTATGACCCCGGGCGCGCCTTCCAGCATCTGGAGAAGCGTTACTTCGAGGTCGGCAATCTCGGCTTTCCCGTCTGGCGCGCGCTCGGCGGCGTCATGGGCATGTGCATCTGCAACGACCGCCGCTGGCCGGAGACCTTCCGGGTGATGGGGCTGCAGGGCGTCGAGATGGTCGTGCTCGGCTACAACACGCCGACGACAAACTCGCAGTCCGACGAGTCGCCGCATCTCCGCGTGTTCCACAACGCGCTGTCCCTGCAGGCGGCGGCTTATCAGAACAGCACCTGGGTGGTCGGCGTCGCCAAGGCGGGCAACGAGGACGGGCACGACCTGATGGGCGGCAGCGCGATCGTCACGCCGAACGGCGAGATCATCGCCCAGTGCCACACGCTCGGCGACGAGCTGGTGGTCGCCGACTGCGACCTCGACGAATGCAATTTCGGCAAGCGGACGGTGTTCGACTTTGCCCGTCACCGGCGGATCGAGCATTACGGACGCATCACCGCGCAGACCGGCGTCAGCTTGCCGGATTGAACAAGAGCCGATATCGGGAGGGAAGAACATGACCGCATTCGACACCATCGTCCGGGGCGGCACGGTCGTCACCGCCGTCGACAGCGTCCGCTGCGACATCGGCATCAAGGACGGGCGCGTCGCCGCGCTCGGCCATGATCTCGGCAGCGCGGCGCGCGTCATCGACGCCGGCGGGCTGCTCGTGCTGCCGGGCGGCGTCGAGGGGCATTGCCATATCGAGCAGCGCTCCTCGGTCGGCGGGGTGATGAGCGCGGATGATTTCTTCACCGGCACCCGGTCCGCCGTGTTCGGCGGGACCACGACGGTCTCTCCTTCGCCGCGCAGCAGAAGGGCACGTCGCTGCGCGAGGAGGTCGAGGCCTACCATGCGCTCGCGCGGCCGAAGGCGGTGATCGATTACGGCTTTCACCTGATCGTCTCCGATCCGACCGACCAGGTGCTGGGCCAGGAGCTGCCGGCGCTGATCGCCGACGGCTTCACCTCCTTCAAGGTCTACATGACCTATGACTCGCTGCGCCTCGACGACTGGCAGATGCTCGACGTGCTGGCCTGCGCGCGCGCGCACCGCGCCTTCGTCATGGTGCATGCCGAGAACCACGAGATGATCAAGTGGCTGAGCGCGCGGCTTCTGGAAAAAGGCTATGGCGCGCCCAAATACCACGCCGTCAGCCACCCCCGCATCGCCGAGGGCGAGGCGACGCACCGCGCCATCCGGCTGTCGGAGCTGCTCGACGTGCCGATGCTGGTCGTGCATGTCTCGGCGGCGGAGGCGATGGAGGAGATCCGCCGGGCGCAGTCGGCGGGGCTCAAGGTCTTCGCCGAGACCTGCCCGCAATATCTCTTCCTGACCGCCGACGATCTCGACCGCGAGGGCGCGGAAGGCGCGAAATTCTGCTGCAGCCCGCCGCCGCGCGACAAGGCGGGGCAGGAGGCGATCTGGCGCGGCCTCGCCAACGGCACCTTCCAGGTGTTCTCGTCCGATCACGCGCCCTACCGCTTCGACGAGACCGGCAAGCTGCGGGCCGGTCCGAACCCGTCCTTCAAGCAGGTCGCGAACGGCGTGCCGGGGATCGAGCTGCGCCTCCCGCTGCTGTTCTCCGAAGGGGTCGGCAAGGGCCGCATCGACATCCACCAGTTCGTCGCCCTGACCTCGACCAACGTGGCCAAGCTCTACGGGCTGCACCCGCGCAAGGGGACGATCGCGGTGGGCGCGGATGCCGATCTGGCGCTGTGGGACCCGGAGGTCGAGCGGACGGTCGCGTGGACCGACCTGCACGACAATGTCGGCTACACGCCCTACGAAGGCATGACCCTGAAGGGCTGGCCCGTGATGGTGCTGAGTCGCGGCCGTGTCGCGGTCGAGGACGGCGCGCTCTGCGTCGAGCGCGGCTCCGGCCAATTCCTCGTGCGCGAGAAGTCGCGCGCCGCGGAGCCGCTCAACCGGCTCGCGCCGGAGTTGGACCCGGCGCGAAATTTCGGCGCCCGCATTCTGCCGGGCGCCTGAACCCGGGTGACTGAACCCGGTGACTGAACAATGAAAAAACCAATGAATTTCGGAGGAACAGGATCATGGGAAAGGACAGCGGGAGCGGCCGGCACGGGCGCATCCTCGTCATCAATCCCAATTCGACGGAGGCCGTGACGCACGGCATCGACGCGGCCATGGACCCGTTCCGCTTCGCGGACGGCCCGGAGTTCGATTGCGTAACGCTCGCCGGCGGCCCGCCGGGCATCGAGACGCAGCGCCATGTGGACGCCGCCGTCGGCCCGATCTGCGACATGATCGAGCGCGAGGACAACGCGGCGGATGCCTTCGTCATCGCCTGCTTTTCCGATCCCGGTCTGTTGTCCGCCCGCGAGACGACGCGCAAGCCGGTGTTCGGGATCGGCGCGGCGTCCTATTCGGCGGCGCTGCTGTTGGGCGAGAAATTCGGCGTCATCGCCATTCTGCCCGCATCGGTCGAGCGCCAGCGCCGCGCGGTCCGGGTGATGGGCCTGGATGCCCGCTACGCCGCCAGCCTGCCGGTCGGAATCGGCGCCGGCGTCGCTCGACGGCGACGCCGTCGCGGAACGCATGATCGAGGTCGGCCGTGCGCTGATCGACGGGCACGGCGCCGATGTCCTGATCATGGGCTGCGCCGGCATGGCCCGGCACCGCGCGGCGGTCGAGCAGGCGCTCGGCGTGCCGGTGATCGACCCGACGCAGGCCGCCGCCGCGCAGGCCGTCGCCGCGGTCCGGCTGGGCGGCCGGTCGTAGCCGTTCACCCGACCGCCAGATCGGTCACCACCGCCGCCAGCACGCGGGCGCCGGCGGCGAGCTGGCCCGGCTCCGACCATTCGGATTCGTGGTGGCTGACGCCGCCGCGGCAGGGAACGAAGATCATGCCGGACGGCGTATGGCCGGCGAGGTGGCGGGCGTCGTGGCCGGCTGCCGAGGGCAGGTCCATGACGCTGTGCCCGAGCGCCTCGGCTGCCGCGGTGATCACGCTGCCGATGGCCGCGTCGAAGGTCATCGACGGTGTGTCGATCAGCGGCTCCAGCAGCACGTCGCAGGCGCCGGCGGCCGCGCGGCAGAGTTCGGCGAACTGGCCGCCGAGGCGGCGCATCAGGCTTGTATCGGGGTGGCGCAGGTCGATCGAGAAGACCACGCGCGCCGGCACCACCGAGGGCGCGTTGGGCGCGACCTCGAAGCGGCCGACGGTGAACATCACCAGCGGATCGGCCTCGCGGCAGAGGCGGTGGAGCGCCTGCACCATGGCAAGCGCGGCGATCAGCGCGTCGCGCCGCTCGGCCATCGGCGTCGTGCCGGCATGCGCCGCCTCGCCGGTGACCGTGACGCGATAGGTCTGCTTGCCCTGGATGCCGGTGACCCGGCCGATCGCGCAGCCGCGCTGCTCGAGCACCGGCCCCTGCTCGATATGCGCCTCGACATAGGCGGCGAGCGGCCGGCCGAGCGGCCATTCCGGCTGGGCGGGCAGCGCGGCGTTCACGGCCTTCAGCGCGGCGGCGACGGTGACGCCGTCACGGTCGGCAATGGGTAGGATCTCGTCCAGCGCGCGCACGCCGGTGAAGGCTTCCGAGCCCATCATGCCGGGCGCGAAGCGTGAGCCCTCCTCGTTCATCCAGCCGACGACCTCGACCGCGCGCGGCGGCGTCCAGCCGGCATCGCGCATGGCCTCCAGCACCTCGAGCCCGGCCAGGACGCCGAAGATGCCGTCGAAGCGCCCGCCGGTCGGCTGCGAGTCGATATGCGAGCCGGTGAGCACCGGCGGCAGCGCGGGGTCCGCGCCGTCGAGGCGAAGGAAGAAGTTGCCGGCTGCGTCGGTCGCGGCGCCGAAGCCGCGCTCGGCGGCGACCGCCAGCAGGTAGCGGCGCGCGTCGGTCTCCTCGGGCGACAGCGCCTGGCGGTTCACGCCGCCCGCGGCGGTCGCGCCGAAGCGCGCGAGGTCTTCGTGGCGGCGCCAGAGACGGTCCTGCTTCACCGCCCCGGCGACGCGCATCGCCGTCTGTGAGATGGTCGCCATCGCGGTCTCAGGACGTCTTCATGACCTGGCCCGGATCGGCCCGGGGGTCGCGCGGCAGCCAGCGGCCGGCTTCGACCATGGCGATGAACTCGCGCAGCAGGGTGTTGAACAGCTCCGGCTCCTCCAGGTTCAGTGTGTGGCCGGTCTTCGGCAGGACGGCGAGGCCGGCGGCGGGCAGCGTCTTCTTGAGAAAGATGCCCGGCTGCAGGCAATGGTCGTCCTCGTCGCCGACCATGACCAGGGCCGGCACGGTCATGGCGGCGATCTCCGCCTCCAGATCGTAGAGCGACGGACGGCGCGCCTGGACGCCGCGCATGGTGTTTGCGGCGCCGATGTCGGAATGGGTCGCGAGACGGTCGGCGAAGGCGCGCCAGCCGCGCGGGTCCTTGTTCTGGAATTGCACCCGGCTGGCGCCGGAGGCATAGGTTCCGGCGAAGACCTTCGCGCCCTGGGTCGCGAAGTTATGGGCGACCTCGAGCGAGACGCCGCGGAAATAATCCTCGAACTGTTTCTCGGCGCCATAGCCCGCGCCGGCGATGGTCAGCGAGATCGCGCGTTCCGGCGCGGTGAGGCCGAAGTGCAGCGACGCGAAGCCGCCCATGGAGAGGCCGACGATATGCGCCTTGTCGATCTCCAGAGTGGTCCATCACCGCCAGGATGTCGGTGACCGCGATGGCCTGGGAATAGGCCGCGTCGCTTTCCGGAATGTCGGACGGCGGATAGCCGCGCGCGGCGAAGGTCACGCAGCGGTGGCGCCGCGCGAAGAAGGTCATCTGCGGCTCCCAGGCGTCGTAGTTGCCGCCGAACTCGTGCACGAAGACGATCGGCGTGCCCGTGCCGGCTTCTTCGATGTAGAGGCGGGTGCCATCCGGGGCGGCGGCGTAGGTCATGATGCGGCTCCTCTGCGATGCTGCAGGACGCGTTAGAAGAGGGCGGGGATGTCGTTCCGCGTGCGGGCGCGCTCGGCCATCGCCGGCAGCAGCGCGCAAAATTCCTCCATCCAGGCCGCGGGCACCGTCGTGCTGACCTTGATGAAGCGGTCGCCGAAGCGCGGCGTGTGATAGCTGCCCTGGCGGATCATGATCCCGCGCGCGCCGAATTCCGCGACCAGGGCTTCCGGGCGGATGCCCGCTTCGGCGCACTCGACCACCAGGAAGTTGCCGTGCGACGGATAGACCGGCAGGGAAAAGCCCTCCAAGGCGTCGACCGCGGCCTTGATGCGCGCCTGGTTCGCGCGCTGCAGCGGCTGCACCTCGGCCATCCACTCGGCCTTCACGGCGAGGCCGGCGAGCGCCGCCTGCTGGGCGATGACGCTGGCGCCGAGCGGGGCCTGCGACCAGTCGGCGGCGCGCTCGAGCAAGTCCGGCTCAGCCACCAGGGCGCCGATCCTGAGCCCGGCGAGCCCGAGCCACTTGGAGAAGCTGACGACGGTGAGCGCGCCCTCGGGATAGAGCGCCGTCGCCGGCGTGTGCCCCTCGGCGAAGTCGCGGTAGGTGCTGTCGTGGATGACGACGGCGCCGACCGTGCGCGCGATCTCGCAGAAGGCGGCGATCTCCGCGGCGGTGTAGCAGACGCCGAGGGGATTGTTGGGATCGACGATGTAGATCACCGCCGTGCGCTCCGTGACCGCTTCGGCCAGGCGCTCGGGCGACAGGCGGAAGGCGTGCTCCGCCCCCCAGATCGGAATCTCCGTCACGGTCGCACCGGCCTGGCGGGCAAATTGGAGCGGCCACTTCCAGCCGGGATCGGTGGTGACCATGTCGCGGCCGGGTCCGCAGAAGGCGCGCACCGCCGTGGCGAGGGCGGAAACCGCGCCGTCGGTCACCAGCGCCCTGGCGCCGGGCAGGCCGAGATCCGCGACGATCGCGGCGCGCAACGCCTCGAGGCCGGCCGGCGGGGCGTAGGCGTGGAACCCCTCGGCGTCGACCGCGGCGTGCAGCGCCGCGCGCACCTTCGGATGCAGCGGCACGTGGTTGGTGTTCTGGCCGAGCCATTTGAGTCCGGCCGCGTTGAACAGGCCGTCGAAATAGGCGTTCTTGAGCTCGAAATCGCTTTTGCGATCGCTCACTTGCGCCCGCCCTCCTTGATGATGGAGCCGCGGGCGGCGATGCCGCCGTCGATGGTGACGATCGTGCCGGTAATGTAGGCCGCGCGCGGGGAGGCGAGAAAGACCATCAGGTCGGCGACCTCTTCCACCGTCGCCGGCCGGCCGCCGGGATAGCGGTCGAAAAGCTCGCGCCAGCGGCCTTCGTCGCCGAAGAGGTCCGTCGCCCGCCGCTTCATCAGGCGCACCATGCGGTCGGTCTCGACCGGTCCCGGGTTCACGCCGACCACGCGCACGCCGTAGTCGAGGCTGACGCCGCCGAGCGCGCGGGTGAACGCCATCAGGGCCGCGTTGCCCGTCGAGCCGGCGATGTAGTTGGCGTCCCAGTTCTCGCCCGAATTGCCGATGTCGTTGACGATCACGCCCTCGCGGCGCTCCTTCATGCGGGCATAGATCGCGCGGGTGAGGGAGATGTAGCCGAAGACCTTCAGGCTGAAGCCCGCGCGCCAGGCCGCGTCGTCGACCGCGTCGATGGGGCCGGACGGAATGTTGCCGGCGTTGTTGACCAGCACGTCGACCGCGCCGGCGGCGTCGGCCAGCGCGCGCATCTGCGCATCGCTCGACAGGTCCATGGCGTGGACGGTGACGGCAACGCCGTCGGCGGCTTCGATCTCCGCCTTGACGCGTTGCAAGGCGTCGGCGGAACGCGCGGCCAGGTGCAGCGCGCAGCCTTCCTTGGCGAAGGCCCGGGCGGCGGCTTCGCCGATTCCCTTGGATGCGCCGGTAATGAGAACCCGCTTGCCTGCCAGACCGAGATCCATCGTCCGAACCTGCTTTCATCTCTCATGAATACAATTTAGAAAAATCTGCATACATGAGAGGCTCCCGTCAACCGGGATTCCGCGCGACGGTATCAATTCCCCGTGCGGCGCGATCGGGCGCGGTCAGCCGACCTTCAGGGTTTCGGCCGGGATCGCGGCGATGAAGTCGGTCAGGTTGTCGCCGAGCAGGTTCACGTGATCGCGCATCGCCTGCTGGGCGGCGGCCGGGTTGGACGCGAGGATCGCGTTCAGCACCGCCGCGTGCTCGTCGAGCGTGGCGGCCATGCGGCCGGGCTGGAAGGTGACGTAGCGGCGGTAGGGCGACACCCGGTTGCGCAGGACCAGCGTGTGATCGGCGATGAACTCGGCGTTGGCGGCGGCGTAGACCGCCTCGTGGAACTCGCGGTTCACCTCGTAGAAGTCCTCGGGATCGCCGTCGTTGAAGCTGCGCACCAGCCGTTCGTGGATCTCTTTCAGCTGGCGGCGCTGCTCCGGCCGGGCGCGGCGCGCCGCGAAGCTGGCGCAAAGGCCTTCCAGCTCGGCCATCATCTGGAACATCTCCAGCAGCGTGGCGATGGAGAGGGAGGAGACGCAGGCGCCTTGGCGCGACTTGATCTCCACGAGGCCGCCGGCCGCGAGCTCATGCAGGGCCTGGCGCACCGGCGTGCGGGAGACGCCGAAGCGGGCGGCCAGCTCGACCTCGTCGAGGCGGCTGCCCGGACGCAGCGTGCCGCTGAGGATTTCGCTTTCGAGGGTGCGCCGCAAGGTCTCGGCGCGCGTTTCATTCTGGGTGGGTTGCAGCTTCAGCTTCATGGCATTTATGTATCCAAATTAGCCATTCTTGTCCATTCCGATTCGGCAAATGGGGATGTCAGCCCATCGGCACCGGCTATTTTTCGCGGCAATCGTTAAGAGTTGGGGAAATTTTGTGCAATGGCTTAATCAATGTGCACAAAAAATGTCATAATGTACACGAATGTCCTTGACCGTCCGGTCGCCTGGCAGCACGCTGAATGCGCGCGCGCCGATCCTCGCCACAGGATCAAAGCGCTGGAATGCAGGGCGGCGGGCGCATCGGCAAGTCGGCACGGGGTATGCCGCGACGTGCCGTCGGCAGGCGGAAGTGACCGCCCGGCGATCTGGCACAACGCTTGCTAAACAGGGCCAGGGGCATCGTGCACCCGCAGCGATAACAAGGAGGCAAGAGCATGGATTCCGTCCGTCAGCACAGCAGGAAGACGGCGGCGCGCCGGCGCTTCATCGCCGGGACCGGCGCCTTGGTGATGGGCGCTGCCATCGTCCTCGGCCTGAGCGGCGCGGCCGTGGCCAAGGAAAAGGCGAGCCTGCGCCTGAAGTGGCTGACCCAGGCCCAGTTCGCCGGCTTCTACGTGGCCAAGGCCAAGGGCTACTACGACAAGGCCGGCATCGACCTGACGATCAATCCGGGCGGGCCGAACCTCAATGCCGAATCCCTGGTCGCCTCCGGCGCCGACACCTTCGGCCTGACCGGCGGCGTCGAGAGCCAGCTGGCGGCGCGCGACAAGGGGCTGCCGCTGGTCGCCATCGGCGTGTCGCATCTGAAGACGCCCTACACCTTCGTCACCTACAAGGATTCCGGTATCAAGACGCTGAAGGATTTCAAGGGCAAGACCGTCTCCGCCTGGTTCACCGGCGCGCAGTACACGCTGCGGGCGATGCTGGCGACGGCCGGGCTCAACGAAGGCGACTACAAGCTGGTGCCGCAGTCGGTCTCGATGAACCCCTTCATCAAGAAGGACGTCGATGCCGCCACCGCGACGCTCTACAACGAATACCAGACGCTGCTGGAGAAGGGCATCACCAACCTGCGCCTGTTCCAGCCGGACGACTACGGCATCAAGGCGCAGCGCGACACCCTGGTGACCACCGAGAAGGTCATCAAGGAAAAGCCCAAGCTGGTGCAGAATTTCCTCAACGCCACCCTGAAAGGCTGGCAGTACGCGCTCAGGCATCAGGACGAGGCGGTCGATATCGTCATCAAGGCCGCGCCCTCGCTGAAGCGTCCCCACCAGGTGGCCATGCTCAAGATGATCGACGAGGTGATGCTGCCGAAAGGCGCGCCCATGATGCTCGCCATCGAGTATGATGCCCTGCAGAAGCAACATGACATCCTGTTGAAAGCGGGCGTCCTCAAGAAGCCGGTCGACTTGAAGGCGGCCTTCGACGATCGTTTCCTGAAGGCGACGCCGAAAGACATCAGGCTGCCTTAAGACCGATGCGCCGGTCATCCGGCCGTGCGTAAGCGTGCCGTAGCGGAGGTCCGATCGGTAATGCGTCCACCCGATCCGGCCAGCCGGGAGTCGCACCAGATTCCGCTCCTGAAGCTGGTGAACGTCTGGAAGCGCTTTGGCGACGGGCCGTCCCAGGTGACGGCCGTCGCCAATGTCGAGCTGCAGATTCAGTCGGGCGAGTTCATCACGCTGATCGGCCCTTCAGGCTGCGGCAAGTCCACCCTCTTCAACATGATCGGCGGCATGATGCCCGCCGACCCGGACGGCTCGATCATCATGGACGGCGTGCCGCAGAAGGACGGCGAGCTGCTCGGCAAGGTCTCCTTCATGCCGCAGCGCGACCTGCTGTTTCCCTGGCGCAACGTCGTCGACAACGCCATCCTCGCGCTGGAGATCGAAGGCGTCTCGAAAAAGGCGGCGCGCGCGAAGGCGCTCGCCATGCTGCCGGACTTCGGCCTCAGCGGGTTCGAGAAGCACTATCCGCACCAGCTTTCCGGCGGCATGCGCCAGCGCGTCGCCCTGATGCGCACCTTCCTCTTCGAGCGCGATCTCATTCTCCTGGACGAGCCCTTCGGCGCGCTCGACGCGCTGACGCGGGCGATGATGCAGCGCTGGCTGCTCGACATCTGGCAGCGCTACAAGCGCACCGTGCTGTTCATCACCCACGACCTCGACGAGGCGATCTTCCTCGGCGACAGGGTCGTCGTCATGAGCGCCCGCCCGGGCACCATCAAGTGCGAGGAGACCGTCGCGCTGCCGCGGCCGCGCGCGGCGTCGGTGGTAACTTCCGAGGCCTTCATCGCCGTCAAGCGCCGCCTGCTCGAGGCGGTGGAAGAGGAGAGCATGAAGACCTTCAACACGCCCGAGCAGACGCCATGAAGGCCGCCGCGCGAATGCGGTGGCGCAGCGTCGCGCTGCCGCTCGGCACGGCGCTCGCCGTGGCCCTGTTGTGGGAGGCGGCCGCGCGCGGCTCGGGCGTTCCGGCATACTTCTTTCCGCCGCTCAGCGCGGTGCTGCGGGAGGCCTGGAACGCCGGTCCCTTCCTGGCGCAAAGCGTGCTGCGCACCTTCGTGGAGACCGGCCTCGGCTTCATCGCCGGGACCGCCTTCGGCATCCTTTGCGGCATCGCCTTCGCGCTGCTGCGGCCGCTGGAGCGCGCCTTCTTCCCGCTCTTCGTGGTGTCGCAGACCATCCCCGTGGTCGCCTTCGGCGCGCTGGTCATCATCTGGTTCGGCAATACCATCTTCTCCAAGGTGGTGATCGCCTTCTACCTCACCTTCTTTCCCGTCACGGTGAACACCCACCGCGGCATGCTCTCCGTCGATCCGCAGAAGATCCAGCTGATGCGCGCCTTCGGGGCCAGCGCGGCGCAGATCTTCTGGAAGCTGCGCTTCCCGGCCGCGCTGCCGACCATCACCGTCGCGCTGCGCCTCGGTATCTCGCTCTCCCTGATCGGCGCCATCGTCGGCGAGTGGTTCGGCGATACGGTCGGCCTCGGGGTGATGCTGATCCAGGCCATGTATGCGGAATCCGTGCCGGGACTCTGGTCGCTGATCATCACCTGCGGCCTGCTGGGGGCCTCGCTCTACGCCGTGGTCGCCGTCATCGAGCAGAGGGTCGTGTGGTGGCGGGCGGACACATGATCTGGCAACGCTTCCTGCCGCTTGCGATCAGCCTGGTCCTGCTGCTCGGGTTCTGGGAGGCCGTGGTCCGCTACTTTGACGTCCCGGTCTTCGTGCTGCCGTCGCCGCTGGCGATCGCCGGCGGCGTGGTCGACAAATGGCCGGTCCTGCAGAGCGCCGTGCTGGCGACCCTCGAGGAAGCGCTGATCGGCTTCGCCCTGGGCATCGCGATCGGGCTCCTGCTCGCCGTGCTTCTGGTGCTGATGCCCCCGCTGGAATCGGCGTTGATGCCGCTGCTGGTGGCCGTGAACTGCGTGCCGGTGGTCGCCTACACGCCCTTGGCGCTGATCTGGCTCGGCATCGGCCCGGCCTCCAAGATCGCCATGGTGGTGGTCGCGGTCTCCTTCGTCATCCTGCTGAATGCCTTGCAGGGCCTGAAGCGGCCGGAGGATGCGGCGGTCGACCTGCTGCGCAGCTTCGGCGCCAGCCCGCTTCGCATCGTCTGGACGCTGCGCCTGCCCGCCGCCATGCCTTCGCTGGTCAACGGCATGCGTGTCGGCATCGTGCGTGCTATGATCATCGCGATCGTCAGCGAGATGCTCGGCGCGTATAGCGGCATCGGCTGGATCATCTTCCAGGCGACCGCACAGGTGAACTTCCTGCAGGTCTGGGCGGCCATCGCGGTTTCGTCGGCGGCCAGCATGCTGCTCTATCTCATCCTGGTGTGGATCGACCGCAAAGTCGTGTGGTGGACATGAAGGAGGCGATGGACATGACGAACCGGGGTAAAGGCCCTGAATACCCGAAGAGCGAGGCGGAGCTGCGCGTGCAGCTCGCCGCCTGCTACCGGCTGGTCGCACATTTCGGCATGGACGACCTGATCTACAATCACATCTCGGCGCGGGTGCCCGGCGAAAGCGAGCACTTCCTGATCAATCCCTACGGCCTGTACTTCCGCGAGATCACCGCGTCCTCGCTGGTCAAGATCGATGTCGAGGGCAACCAGGTCGGCGGATCCAACGACGCGGAGGTGAACCGCGCCGGCTTCGTGATCCACGCCGCGATCCACAAGGCGCGGGCGGACGCGCGCTGCGTGCTGCACACCCATTCGGACGCGGCCACCGCGGTCTCCGCCCTGAAGGAAGGGTTGCTGCCGATGAGCCAGTTCGCCATGCACTTCTACAATCGGGTCGGCGTGCACGACTACGAGGGCGTGGCGCTCGATCTCGACGAGCAGGCGCGGCTCGCCGCGGATCTCGGCCGCCATCGCGTGCTGCTGCTGCGCAACCACGGCGTTCTCACCGTCGGGCAGACGGTGCCGGAGGCCTTCATGCTGGTCTATTACTTCGAGCGGGCGGCGCGCGTCCAGCTCGCGGCCCAGGCCGCCACGGCGCAGCGCGGCGAAGCGCTTCACCTGCCGCCGCCGGAGGTCTGCGAGCGCACCGCGCGCCAGTTCACCGAGCTGCAGGGCGATATCGCCTGGCCCGGCAGCCGCGAGTGGCCCGGCTTCCTGCGCCTGCTCGACAGCCTCGATCCGAGCTACCGCAACTGATGCATCCGCCGATTTGTTGAGCCAATCGTCGAAAAGGAGACCGTTCGTTATGGAGCTGCAGCCGCTCGGCCCCGTGTTGGGGGTGGAAGTGACCGGAGTCGACCTTTCCGAGCCCCTGGACAACGCGCGCTTTGCCGTCATCCGCCAGGCGCTCAACGACCATTGCCTGGTCCTGGTCCGCGGGCAGGCGCTCAGCGAGGGCGCGCATGTCGCCTTCGCCCGCCGTTTCGGCGAGCTGCAGATCCACGTGCTGAAGCAGTTCCTGACGACGCCCTATCCGGAGCTCTACGTGCTCTCCAACAAGGCGGTCGACGGCAAGCCCATCGGCAACCACAAGGAAGGCTGGAACTGGCATTCCGATCTCTCCTACCTGGAGATCCCGTGCCTCGGCTCGGTGCTCTATGCGCGCGAGGTGCCGCCGGAAGGCGCCGACACGCTCTTCGCCTCGATGTACGCCGCCTATGATGCGCTGGACGCCGCGACCAAGGCGACGATTGCCGACTTGAAGGCGGTGCATTCCTACGCGGGCTACTACGCGAAATATTTCGCCGACCGGACGCCGCTCAGCGAGACGCAGAAGGCGGCGACGCCGGACGTGATCCATCCCATCGTGCGCACCCATCCGGAAACCGGCCGCAAGTCGCTCTACGTCGGCCAGGACATCGTGAAGGAGATCCTCGGCCTGCCGGCGCAGGAGGGCGCGGCCCTGCTCGCGCGCCTCAACAGCCACGCCATCTCGGAAGACTTCACCTATCGCCACAGGTGGCGGGTCGGCGACGTGGTGATCTGGGACAATCGCTCGACCATGCACAAGGCGACGCCCTACGACGACAAGGCCTACATCCGCATCATGCACCGCGCGACCATCAAGGGCAGCGACCGGCCGGCGTAAGGGAAGCTGAGTGCGTCCGCCATTGATGCGCTGGCCCCGCGCCCCATACTCTCCACAACGGAATTCGACTTTACGGGAAGGCCGGCCGTGTCCGGCCGAAGGGGGCAGGGATGACCGACGCCGACGATGTCCGGCGCTACCGCGCAAATCTCCAGGGCGAGGTGGACGGGCAGGCGCTTTACGGCGCGCTTGCCGAGAACGAGGCGGATCCGGGTCTCGCCCAGGTCTACCGCAAGCTCGCCGCCGTCGAAGGCGCGCATGCGGAGTTCTGGCAGAAGCAGCTCGCCAAGCAGGGCGTGCGCAGGCTGACGCTGAAGCCGACCTTCCGGGCGCGCGCGCTGCGCTGGCTGGCGCGCCGCTTCGGCCCGTCCTTCGTGCTGCCGACGATCGCGGCGGCCGAGGCGCGCGACAGCGACGCCTACGACCATCAGCCGGAAGCGGTCGCCGGCGGCCTGCCGACCGACGAGCGCTCGCACGCGCGCGTGATCGGCGCGGCGGTCTCGCGCGGCACGGGCCTCGCCGGCCGCTCGATCGCGACCCTGGAAGGACGGCACCGCGGCGCCGCCGGCAATTCGCTCCGCGCCGCGGTGCTGGGCGCGAATGACGGCCTGGTTTCCAACCTCAGCCTGGTCATGGGCGTCGCGGGCGCCTCGGTCACGCAAGGCACGGTGCTGCTGACCGGCATCGCGGGGCTGGTCGCCGGCGCCTGCTCGATGGCGATGGGCGAATGGCTGTCGGTCACCAGCTCGCGCGAGCTCTACCAGAAGCAGATCGCCACCGAGGCCGACGAGCTCGAGCAATCGCCGGCGGAGGAGAAGGCTGAGCTCATCCTGATCTATCAGGCGAAGGGGCTCGACGAAGCGGCCGCCGAGGCGCTCGCCGAACGGCTCCTGAGCAGCAAGGACACCGCGCTCGACACGCTCGTGCGGGAAGAGCTCGGCATCGACCCGGACGAGCTGGGCGGCTCGGCCTGGGCGGCGGCGAGCGTCTCTTTCTTCCTGTTCGCCATGGGGGCGATCTTCCCGGTCGCGCCGTACTTCTTCCTCGGCGGCTGGCCGGCGGTGATCGCGAGCCTCGCGCTCAGCGGCCTCGCCCTGGCGGCGATCGGCGCCGGAACGTCGCTGTTCACCGGGCGCGGCCTGCTGTTCTCGGCCGCGCGGCAGCTGCTGATCGGGTATCTCGCCGCGGCGATCACCTTCGGGATCGGCCATCTGGTCGGCGTGTCGCTTTCCTGAGGCGCCCAGGCGCTTCAGCCGCGAGCCGATCCGTTCGTGGCCGCCCAGATCGCGATCGCTTGTGCGATCAGCCGCTCCGGCCCGTCGGCTTCGCGCCAGATGCGCACGTCGTAGGTGAAGAGCCTACGGCCGGCGCGAAGCGGCACGGCCTCGGCGATCAGCGGCGGCGACAACGCCGGGCGAAGGAAATTCATCTGCAGGCTCGAGGTGACGGCCGCGTCCTCCTGCGTCAGCGCCAGGGTCAGCGCGTAGGTGGCGACGTCCGCCATGGCGAAGAGCACCGGGCCCGCGATCGTCCCGCCCGGCCGCGTGATCTGCGCGTTGCCGACGAGCCGCACGCGGCTGTGGTCCGCATCGGCGGCAATGATCTCCATGCCGAACAGGGCGGCAACCGGCAGATACGCCTCGACATGCGGCAGAATGCGATCCAGATGCCAGGCTTTCTCGGTCATGACGGTCTCCTGCCGGTGCGGCGGTTAATAGTGGCGCGATCTTCCGTGCCTGCGTCCCCGCTCAAGCACGGGCCGGGTCCGGGCGGACCGGCACGCTTACGATAGTGTCGTTGATCGGGAAGTGCAGCATCGCCGCCACCAGCCCGGCGATCGCCGTGGCGCCCCAGACCAGAGAATAGGAGCCGGTCACGTCGAAGACGAAGCCGCCGAGCCATGCGCCGAGAAACGAGCCGATCTGATGGCTGAGAAAGCAGACGCCGAACAGCGTCCCCAGATGGCGCGTGCCGAAGACCTTGGCCACCAGCCCGCTCGTCAGGGGCACGGTGCCGAGCCAGGCCAGGCCCATCACCGCGGCGAAGAGGAGGACGGACGTGCTCGTCTTGGGTAGCAGGAAGAATGCGCCGATGGCGACGCCGCGGATCAGGTAGAGCCATCCGAGGACATGCTGCTGGCGGAACCGCCCGCCCAGCCAGCCGCAGGCCCAGCTTCCCGCCATGTTGAACAGCCCGATCAGCGCCAGCGCCGTCGCGCCGAGGCCGATGGGCATGTGGCAGAGCGACAGATAGCCCGGCAGATGCGTCGCGATGAAGGCGAGCTGGAAGCCGCAGGTGAAGAAGCCGATCGTGAGGAGACGATAGCCGGGATGGCGGCATGCCTGCGCCAGGACGGTCCGCAGCGGCGCCGCGGGCGGCTCCGGCAGGGGCGCGGCGCCCTTGCCGCGCCGGTCGAGCATGAGGCCGAGCGGCCCTGCCATGAGCATCACCAGCGCCAGCGCGACGAGCGAGGCGGACACGCCCGACGTTTCCGTGATCCGCTGCGTCAGCGGAAGCAGGACGACCTGGCCGGCCGAGCCGCCGGCGCTCGCCAGCCCCATCGCCAGGCTGCGCTTCTCGGCGGACGCCGCGCGGCCGACCGCCGTCATGACGACGCCGAAGCTGGTGCAACTGATCCCGATGCCGACCAGCACGCCCATGCCGATGACGAGCATGACGCCCGACGGCGCCACCGCGGCGAGGGCCAGCCCGGCGGCGAAGGTGATCGCACCGAAGGCGACGACCGGCGCGGAGCCATGGCGATCCGCGGCGGCGCCCGCGAAGGGCTGGGCGAATCCCCACACCAGATTGTGGAGCGCGATCGCGAAGGCGATGAGCGTGACCGGCATGCCGCGGTCGAAGGAGAAGGGTCCGATAAACAGCCCGAAGGTCTGTCGGATGCCCATCGCGGCGCTCATGATGAGCGCCCCCGACAGGACGACGAGCGCTGTCTTGTTCCTGAACGCCGCGCGGTATTGCCGAATGATCGCCATGGTTCCGGCCCTCCTCGCGGCAACAGTGGCGACGCGCGGCCGAGGCGGCAAAGGAGAAGATTTCGAGGTCGGGTGAGGGATCTTCACCCGTCATGCGGCGGGTGGATCGCCGGTCAGACCGTGGCGGGTGCGCGGTCGCCGAAGGCTGTGGCCTCTTTCAGCAGCCACCGCTTGAAGCGCAGAAGGTCGGGCCGGTGCTCTGCGCTGTCCGAACTGACGAGCCAGTAGGCGGTCTCCGCCGCGATCGCGTCCGGGCCGAGCGCCACCAGTGCGCCCGCCGCGAGGTCGCGGTCGACCAGCGGCCGCCGGCCCAGCGCGACGCCGAGCCCCATGACCGCGGCCTCGAAGGCGAGCTGGATCGTATCGAAACGCAGGCCGCCGGCGGTGTCGACGCCTTCGATGCCTTGCCGTTCAAGCCAGGCCTGCCAGTCTTCGCTCGCCGCCGTGATGTGAATGAGCGCCGCCCGCCGAAGATCGACGGTCCCGGACCCATCGGCCAGGCCGTCGCGATAGGCCGGGCTGCATACCGGGACGAGCTGCTCGCCGAACAGCCGGGTCCAGGCCGCGCCGGCCACCGGCGCCCGGCTCATGCGGATCGCGAAATCGAAGCCGTCGACGGGGAAGCCGACCTGCCGGCGCGAGGTGTCGACCGCGACGCTGATATGGGACCGCCGGTCGCTGAAGCCGGACAGCCGCGGCAGCAGCCATCGGGAGGCCAGCGTCGGCGCGCAGCTCACGGCAATCGTGCGAATCGTGCGCTTGCTCGGCAACCGCTCCGTTCCGATAGCGATGAGCGAGAGCGCCTCGGCGACATAGGGCAGGTAATCCGCGCCCTCCGGCGTCAGCGAAAGGCCGCGAGGCTCGCGAACGAACAGCGCAACGCCGAGCGCGCGCTCCAATCCGACGATTCCGTGGCTGACCGCGCTCGGCGTCACGTTGAGCTCGGCCGCCGCCAGCTTGAAGCTCAGGAGCCGGCCGGCCGCTTCGAAGAAGCGAAGCGCGGGAAGGGGTGGAAGACGAAGTGGCATCAGGTATCTCCGACAGCAGTCCGGTACCGTAACGAGAATGACATAGTCCGATCACCGCCTGAAGATACAGTGCCGGGGATGGGCGGCACTTCGCCGCGCATGATGCGTTTTGCGAGGCCGAAGGGCGCTCGCTATGGTAAACAAGGGCGTCGAAGCCCGGCGGCGATACCGCTGGCGCGAAAAATGGAATCGACGCAACCGGACAAGGCGTTATGGAGACGACCGAACAGGCAGCCCTGACCGTCGACGGTCTTCAGGCGCTGCTCGACGCGCTCAAGGACCGGGGCTATCGCGTCGTCGGGCCGACCGTGCGCGACCAGGCGATCGTCTATGACGACCTCGAGTCCCTGGCCGACCTGCCGAAAGGCTGGACGGACGAGCAGGACGGCGGCCGCTACCGGCTGGCCGAGCGCGGCGACGACGCGCTCTTCGGCTATGCGGTCGGGCCGCATTCCTGGAAGAAGTTCCTGCATCCGCCGCTGCAGCGCCTGTGGCAGGCGACCCGCGACGGCGAACAGGTGCGGGTGACGCCGGAGCCGCCGGACGCGACGCGCTTCGCCTTCATCGGCGTGCGCGCCTGCGAGCTGCACGCGATCGCCATCCAGGACCGGGTCTTCCTCGGCGGCGCGCATGTCGATCCGCAGTATCGCGCGCGGCGCGAAGGCTGCTTCATCGTCGCCGTCAACTGTTCCAAGGCCGGCGGCACCTGCTTCTGCGCCTCCATGGGCACGGGGCCGAAGGCCGAGGCCGGGTTCGATCTCGCGCTGACGGAGATCGTCGAGGGCGGCGCGCACGGATTTCTCGCCGAGGCCGGCAGCGAAGCGGGCCGCGAGGTGCTGGCCGCGCTGCCGCGCCGCGCGGCGACGGCCGGCGAGATCGCCGCCGCCGACGCGGTGGTCGCCAAGACCGCGGCGTCGATGGGACGCACGATGCAGGCGGACGACGTGCATGATCTGCTGATGCGCAACCTGGAGCATCCGCGCTGGGACGACGTCGCGGCGCGCTGCCTCACCTGCGGCAACTGCACGATGGTCTGCCCGACCTGCTTCTGCACGACCGTCGAGGATTCGAGCGATCTGACGGGAAGCGAATCGGCGCGCACGCAGCGCTGGGACTCCTGCTTCACCATGGATTTTTCCTACCTCCATGGCGGCAGCGTGCGGTCCGGCACGCGGTCGCGATACCGGCAATGGATGACCCATAAGCTGGCGACCTGGCACGACCAGTTCGGCAGCTCGGGCTGCGTCGGCTGCGGGCGCTGCATCACCTGGTGCCCGGTCGGCATCGACATCACCGAGGAGGTCCGCGCCATCCGCGACAGCCAGCGGGAGGAAGGAGCCTGACCATGGAAGGATTGGAACGCATCCTCAGGGAGCATCGCTTCTTTGCCGGCCTCGAGGAGGGTTACTGCCAGCTCGTCTGCGGCTGCGCCAAGAACGTCCGCTTCGAGGCCGGCCAGTATCTCTTTCACGAAGGCGAGCCGGCGGACCAGATCTACCTGATCCGCCACGGCCGCGTCGCGCTGGAGATGGCCGCGCCCGGGCGCGGCGCGGTGACCTTCCAGACCTTGGGCGAGGGCGAGATCGTCGGCGTCTCCTGGCTGATCCCGCCCTATCGCTGGAGCTACGACGCCCGGGCGCTCGAGCGCATCCGCGCCGTCGCGCTGGACGCGGCCTGCCTGCGGCGGAAATGCGAGGCCGACCACGATCTCGGCTACGAGATGATGAAGCGCTTCGTCCCGGTGCTGGTCGAGCGGCTGCACGCGACCCGGATGCAGATCCTCGATGTCTATGGCGCGTCTGCCTGAGATGCTGCAGCCGACGGCGCCCGCCCCCGATCCCATGACGCCGCGCATCGCGCGCGTGCGCAAGCGGCGGCGCGACGCGCCGCAGGTCTTCACGCTCGACATCGAGCCGGAAGAGGGCGCGGCGGACGGCATTGCCCCCTTCGCGCCGGGCCAGTTCAACATGCTGACCGTGTTCGGCGTGGGCGAGGTGCCGATCAGCCTGAGCGGCGACGCGGCCAAGCCCGGCCGGCTGGTCCACACGATCCGCGCAGTCGGCGCGGTCTCGACCGCGCTTGTCGGCATGCGGCCCGGGCGACGCGGTGGGGCTGCGCGGCCCGTTCGGCGTCGGCTGGCCGATGGCGGAGGCGGCCGGCAAGGACGTGGTCGTGGTGGCCGGCGGGCTCGGCCTCGCGCCCCTGCGGCCGGCGCTCTACCACCTGTTCGCCGAACGCGACCGCTATGGCGAGATCACGCTGCTCTACGGCACGCGCAGCCCGGACGACATCCTGTTCCGCCATGAGATCGAATCCTGGCGCCGCCGCCTGGACATCGACATCGAGGTGACGGTGGATCATGCGCTGGCGGACTGGCATGGTCATGTCGGCGTCGTCCCCAGGCTCATTCCGCGCGCGTCCTTCGATCCCGAGCGCAGCGTCGCCCTGGTCTGCGGCCCGGAGGTGATGATGCGCTTCACCATCGCCGCGCTGCGCGACGCCGGCCTCGGCGACGACGCGATCTACCTGTCGATGGAGCGCAACATGAAATGTGCGATAGGCTTGTGCGGGCATTGCCAGTTCAGCCCGGTGTTCGTCTGCCGGGACGGCCCGGTGTTCCGCTACGACCGGGTGCGCGACCTGCTCGGCGCTGAAGGAGCTCTGAGATGGCGGCGAAAGGGCAAAAGCCCCGGCTTGCGGTCTGGAAGTTCGCCTCCTGCGACGGCTGCCAGCTCAGCCTGCTCGATTGCGAGGACGAGCTGCTCGCCGTCGCGGACGCGGTCGAGATCGCCTATTTCCAGGAGGCGACGCGCGGCCGCGTGTCGGGACGCTACGACGTCTCGCTGGTCGAAGGCTCGATCACCACGGCGCATGACGCCGAGCGCATCCGCGAGGTGCGGAGGCGCTCGAAGGCGCTGATCACCATCGGCGCCTGCGCCTCGGCGGGCGGCATCCAGGCGCTGCGCAACTTCGCCGACGTGAAGGAGTTCACCTCGGTCGTCTATGCCCGCCCCGATTATATCGAGACGCTCGCCACCTCGACGCCGATCGCCGAGCATGTGCCGGTGGATTTCGAGCTGCGCGGCTGCCCGATCAGCAAGCACCAGCTTCTCGAAGTGGTCTCCGCCTTCCTCGCCGGGCGCAAGCCGGTCACCCCGCCGCACAGCGTCTGCGTCGAATGCAAGCTCAGGGGCAATGTCTGCGTGATGGTCGCGCATGGCACGCCCTGCCTCGGGCCCGTGACCCATGCCGGCTGCGGCGCGATCTGTCCCGCCTACGACCGCGGCTGCTACGGCTGCTTCGGGCCGAAGGAAACGCCGAACGCGCCGTCGCTCAGCCATTGGCTTGCCGGTCTCGGCATGGACGCGACGCGCGCTGCAGCGCATCTACCGGACCTTCAACGCCGCGGCGCCCGACTTCCAAGACGAAAGCGAGCGCCATGGCTCGTAAGACGATCAAGGTCGACTATCTCGCCCGCGTCGAAGGCGAAGGCGCGTTCAAGATCGTGGTGCGCGACGGCGCCGTCCAGTCGGCCGAGCTCAGCATCTTCGAGCCGCCGCGCTTCTTCGAGGCCTTCCTGCGCGGCCGCGCCTTTACCGAAGCGCCGGACATCACGGCGCGCATCTGCGGCATCTGCCCGGTCGCCTACCAGATGAGCGCGGTGCACGCGATGGAGAACGCGCTCGGCGTCACCGTGGACGGGCCGCTGCGCGCGCTGCGCCGCCTGCTCTATTGCGGCGAATGGATCGAGAGCCACGCGCTGCACATCTACATGCTGCACGCGCCCGACTTCCTCGGCTACGAGGGCGCCATCGCGATGGCGCGCGACCACGGCGACGTCGTGCGCCGCGGGCTCGGGCTGAAGAAGGCGGGCAACGACATCCTCAATTTCCTGGGCGGGCGCGACATCCACCCGATCAACGTGCGGGTCGGCGGCTTCTACCGCACGCCGCGCCGGCGCGAGTTCGCGCCGCTGACCGAGACGCTGGAGCGCGCGCGCGACGCGGCGCTGGAGACGGTCCGCTGGGTCGCCGGCTTCGACTTCCCCGACCGCGAGCGCGACTACACCTATGTGGCGCTGCGCCATCCGGCGGAATATCCGTTCAACGAGGGGCAAATCGTCTCGAGCCGCGGGCTCGACATCGGCGCGGCCGATTACGACGCGCATTTCGAGGAAGTCCATGTCGCGCGCTCGACCGCGCTGCACGCGCGGCTTCGCGACGGCGGGTCCTATCTCGTCGGGCCGCTGGCGCGCTACAACCTGAACTTCGACCGGCTGTCGCCCGCGGTGCAGGCGGCGGCGCGCGCGGCGGGGCTCGGATGCGACCTGCGCGAACCCGTACCAGAGCATCGTCGTGCGCGCGGTCGAGGTGCTGCACGCCTGCGAGGAGGCGCTGCGGATCATCGCCGCCTATGAGGAGCCGGACCGGCCCTCGGTCGCGATCGAGCCGCGCGCCGGCGTGGGATACGGCGCGACGGAAGCGCCGCGCGGCCTGCTCTACCATCGCTACCGGCTGGAGGCCGACGGGACGATCGCCGAGGCGCGCATCGTGCCGCCGACCTCGCAGAACCAGGCGAGCATCGAGGAAGACCTGGCCAGCTATGTCGGCGGCTTCCTCGACCTGCCGGACGAGGCGTTGCGCAATCGCTGCGAGCAGACGGTGCGGAACTACGATCCCTGCATCTCCTGCGCGACGCATTTCCTGCGGCTCGAGATGGACCGGGGCTGACGCCATGGGAAGCGACATGGCCGAGGATCGTCCGCGCTGCATCGTGATCGGCATCGGCAACCCGGACCGGGGCGACGACGCGGTCGGCCGCGCGGTCGCGCAAAGCCTGCAGGGCCGGCTGCCGCCGGGGGTCGCGATCGTCGAGCAGGACGGCGAGGCGACGTCGCTGATGGCGTGTTTCGAGGGCGTCCGGACCGCATATCTGATCGACGCCTGCGCGTCTTCCGCGGCGTTGCCGGGCAGCGTGCAGCGTTTCGACGTGAGCGCGGCGCCCTTGCCGCAGGGCGCGTTTAACCTGTCGACGCATGGCCTCGGCCTCGCCGATGCGATCGAGCTGGCGCGCGCGCTCGGCCAGTTGCCGCGGCGCTGCATCGTCTATGCTATCGAGATAGGCTCGGTCGAGGCCGGCGATCCGCTGTCGCCGCCCGTGGCGGCCGCGGTCGGCACGGTGGGCGAGCGGCTGTGCGCGGAAATCGGCAGAACTATTTTGTGACGAGGGAGGGCGCGATGCATGAAGCCTCGCTGATGATCAGTCTCATGCGCCGGGTCGACGACATCGCCGAGACCGAGAAGGCGAAGCGGGTCGTCGGCGTGTCGGTCTGGCTCGGCGCGCTCAGCCACATGTCGGCGGCGCATTTCACCGAGCATTTCGAGCAGGCCGCGGCGGGCACGATCGCCGAGGGCGCGCGGCTCGACATCACGGTCTCGGACGACACGAGCCACGCCAACGCCCAGGACATCCTGCTCGAAGACGTCGAACTGGAGGTCTGAGCCGTCATGACGACGACCGCCGCCCCGCCCGATGTTCGGCCCGGCCGCGCGCAGCCGGCAGCGCATCGTCGTGCGCGGCGCGGTGCAGGGCGTCGGGTTCCGGCCCTTCGTCTACCGTAGCGGCGACGGCGCTGGGGCTCACGGGCTGGGTCGGCAACACGGCGGAGGGCGTGACGGTCGAGGTCGAGGGCGACGCCGGGCCAGGTCGCGGCGCTGGTGCGGGCGATCCGCGCGATCGCCGCCGGCCAACGCGCGCATCGCCGACGTCTCGATCGCCGAGGTCACGCCGCGCGGCGAGAACGCCTTCGTCATCCGGCCGAGCGACGCGCACGGGCGCGCGCACCGCGCAGGTGCTGCCCGACCTCGCGACCTGCGACGCCTGCCTCGCCGAGATCTTCGATCCGGCCAACCGCCGCCACCGCTATCCCTTCACCAACTGCACCCAGTGCGGCCCGCGCTACAGCATCATCGAGGACATTCCCTACGACCGCGCCCGCACGGCGATGCGCGCCTTCGCGCTGTGCCCCGCCTGCCGGGCGGAATACGACAACCCGGCGGACCGGCGCTTCCATGCCGAGCCCAACGCCTGCCCGGAGTGCGGGCCGCGTCTCGCGCTTGTGGGACGGCGCCGGCGGCGCGCTGGCGCAGGACGATGACGCACTGATCGCCGCCGCGGCAGCACTGCGCGCGGGCAAGATCGTCGCGGTCAAGGGGCTCGGCGGCTTCCATCTCTTCGCCGACGCGCGGGACGACGCCGCCGTCCGCCGGCTGCGCGCCCGCAAGCGGCGCGAGGCGAAGCCCTTCGCCGTGATGGTCCCGGATCATTGCCGCCGCGCGCGCCTGCTTGCCTGGTGGACGGAGACGCGGAAGCGCTGCTCACCGGCCCGGCGCGGCCGATCGTCGCTGCTGCGCCGCACGGGCGGGCCGATCGCGCCGTCGGTGGCGCCGGACAACGCGCGGCTCGGCGTCCTGCTGCCCTATACGCCGCTGCACCATCTGCTGATGCGCGACCTCGGCTTTCCGGTCGTCGCCACCAGCGGCAACCTCAGCGACGAGCCGATCGTGACCGACGAACAGGACGCGCTCGTGCGGCTCGCCGGCATCGCCGACCTGTTCCTGGTGCACGACCGGCCGATCCTCCGCCCGGTCGACGATTCGGTCGCGCAGATCGTCTGCGGAAGGCCGCAGCTTCTGCGCCGCGCCCGGGGCTACGCGCCGGCGCCGATCCCGGTGGAGGGTGGGCCGGGGGCGTGCGCGACGGCATCGTGGCCTTCGGCGGCCATCTCAAGGCGACGGTGGCGCTGACCACGGGCGGCGGCATCGTGACGAGCCAGCATCTCGGCGATCTCGATACCGTCGCGGCGCGCGATGCGTATGATCGTGCCTGCGCCGATGTAGCCCGGCTGCACGGCGTTCGCCCGCGCCGCGCCGTCTGCGACCTGCATCCGGACTATGCGTCGAGCCGCGCGGCGGCTTCGACCTCGGGCCTGCCGGTGACCGCGGTCCAGCACCATCTCGCCCATGTCGCCGCCTGCCTCGCCGAGCATGGCCTTCGCCCACCGGCGCTCGGCGTCGCCTGGGACGGTACGGGCTATGGCGCCGGACGGGACGATCTGGGGCGGCGAGCTCCTGCAGGTGACCGAGCGGGGCTGGCGCCGCGCCGCACATCTCCGCCCGTTTCCGCTGCCGGGCGGCGATGCCGCGATCCGCGAGCCGCGGCGCGCCGCGCTGGGCCTGCTCTACGCGGCCTTCGGCGCGGACGCTTTCGCCAGGACCGAGCTTCCGCCGGTCGCCGCGTTCGCCGCGAAGGATCGCGCGGTGCTGCGGCGGATGCTCGACCGCAAGGTCAACACGCCGCGCACCTCCAGCATGGGGCGGCTGTTCGACGCCTTCGCCGCGCTGTGCGGGCTGCGGCAACGGACGCGCTACGAAGGGGAGGCGGCGATCGTATTCGAATGGGCCGCCGCCGATGGGCGTGGCGGGCCGGCGCTATGATTTTCCCGTGCGCGAGGCTGACACGAACGGCGGGGCGATGACGATCGACTGGCAGCCGGCGCTCGAAGCGCTGCTCGCCGACCGGCGCACGGGCGTCGGGGTCGGCGCGATCTCGGCGGCGGTGCATGCCGGGCTGGCCGCTGCGATCGTCGCGGTGGCGGAACGGACCGGCGAGCGGCGCGTTGCCCTTACCGGCGGCTGCTTCCAGAACACGCGCCTGACCGAGGCCGCCGTCGCGGCGCTGCGTACGGCCGGTTTCGAGCCGGTGTGGCATCAACGGATTCCGCCCAATGACGGCGGCATCGCCTTCGGGCAGGCCGCCTGGGCGGCGTGGCGGGAACGACGGGAGGACGGATCATGTGCCTAGCGGTGCCGGGACGGATTCTCAGCATCTCGGGTGACGAGCCGCTGATGCGGCTCGGGCGGGTCGATTTCGGCGGCATCGTCAAGGAGATCAGCCTCGCCTATGTGCCGGAGGCGGCGGTCGGCGATCACGTGCTGGTGCATGTCGGCTTCGCCATCACCGTCATCGACGAGGCGGAAGCTGCGCGCGTCTTCGCGCATCTGCGCGCGATCGACGAACTGCTGGACGCGGACGAGGCCGGCGCCGGGACGGGCACGGCCATGAAGTTCCGCGACGAATACCGCGACCAGCGACGCCGCGCAGCGCTTCGCCGACGCGATCGCCCGCACCGTCACCCGGCCCTGGACGCTGATGGAGGTCTGCGGCGGGCAGACGCACGCCATCGTCCGCTTCGGCATCGACCGGCTGCTGCCGCCCGGCCTCGAGCTGGTGCACGGACCCGGCTGCCCGGTCTGCGTCACGCCGGTGGAATATGTCGACAAGGCGATCGAGATCGCCGGACGGCCGGGCGTCATCCTCTGCTCCTTCGGCGACATGCTGCGCGTGCCCGGAAGCCGGGGCGACCTGCTGGCGGCGAAGTCGCGCGGCGCGGACGTGCGGGCGGTCTATTCGCCGCTCGACTGCCTTGCCATCGCGCGCGCCGAGCCCGGGCGCGAGGTCGTGTTCTTCGCGGTCGGCTTCGAGACGACGGCGCCGGCGAATGCGATGGCGGCGCATCGCGCGAAGCAGGAGGGCATCCGGAATTTCTCGATGCTGGTCTCGCATGTCCTGGTGCCGCCGGCCATGCGCGCGATCCTCGACGCGCCGGGGAGCCGCATCCAGGGCTTCCTCGCCGCGGGCCATGTCTGCACCGTGATGGGCTACGCGGAATACGAGCCGATCGCCGCGCGTTACCATGTGCCGATCGTGGTGACCGGCTTCGAGCCGCTCGATATCCTCGAAGGCGTCTATCTCTGCGTCCGGCAGCTCGAGGCCGGGCGCGCGGAAGTCGAGAACCAGTACAGCCGCTCGGTCAGGCGCGACGGCAACGCGACGGCGCAGCAGATCATGCGCGAGGTGTTCCGCGTCATCCCGCGGCGCTGGCGCGGCATCGGCGACATCGGCGAGAGCGGGCTCGGCCTCGCCCGCGGCTATGCCGGTTTCGACGCCGAGCGCCGCTTCGGTGCGGTGACCGTCGATGCGGAGGCGGCGGGCGAGTGCATCAGCGGCCCGGTGCTGCGCGGCGAGCGTAGGCCGACCGACTGCCCCGCCTTCGGGACGCGCTGCACGCCGGAGCACCCGCTCGGCGTCACCATGGTCTCCTCGGAAGGCGCCTGCGCCGCCTATTACCGGTATCGCGGCGCTGCGGCCGCAAAGGCTGGATCATGACGGGCATGGACGACAATTTTTCGCCGGGCTGTCCGGCGCCGGCCGGCGACGAGGAGACCGTCCAGATGGCGCATGGCGGCGGCGGGCGCGCCATGGCGCGGCTGTTCGACACGATCATCCGCCCGGCCTTCGATGACGCGGAGCTGGAGCGCCGGCACGACGGCGCGGTGCTGGAACTCGAAGGCCCCGTGGCCTTCACGACCGATTCCTATGTGGTGCAGCCGCTCTTTTTCCCGGGCGGCGATATCGGCAGCCTGGCGGTGAACGGCACGGTCAACGACCTCGCCATGTGCGGCGCGCGGCCGCTCTATCTCAGCGTCGGGCTGATCCTCGAGGAGGGGCTGCCGCTCGCCGTCCTGCGCCGGGTCATCGCGTCGATGCGCGATGCGGTGGCGGCCGCCGGGATGCGGCTGGTGACCGGGGACACCAAGGTGGTCGACCGCGGCAAGGCGGACGGCCTGTTCGTCAATACCGCGGGCGTCGGCAAGGTCATTGCGCCGGAGCCGGTGGGGCCCGCGAGCGTGCGCCCCGGCGACAAGGTGATCCTGAGCGGCGACATCGGGCGGCACGGCATGGCGGTGCTGGCGGCGCGCGAGGGCTTCGGTTTCGAGACCGCGATCGAGAGCGACTGCGCGCCTGTCGCCGCACCGGTGCTCGCGCTGATCGAGGCCGGCATCGCCGTGCACTGCCTGCGCGACCTGACGCGCGGCGGGCTGGCGAGCGCGGCGGTCGAGATCGCCGAGGCCGCCGGTCTTTCCATCGCCCTCGACGAGGCCGCGATCCCGGTGCGCGACGAGGTCGCCGCCGCCTGCGAGCTGTTCGGGCTGGACCCGCTGCACGTCGCCAACGAAGGCCGCTTCATCGCCTTCGTGCCGCCGGGCGAGGCGGATCGCGCGCTGGCCGTGTTGCGCGGGCATTCCGTGTCGGACGGCGCCGCCGTCGTCGGCACGGTCGGCGACGGCGGGCCGGGGCAGGTCTCGATCCGCGGCGCGCTCGGCGTTAGTCGCGCCGTCGACATGCTGAGCGGCGAGCAGCTGCCGCGCATCTGCTGAGCGCCGCCGTTCTCGTTCAATCATGCGTCAAAACCGCGCATGGCCTGTTTGCAACCGCAACTGCGCGGCGGCGGTGATCAACGGTGCGCTTCTGCGCGCTTACTACCTATAGCAGTCTTAGACCGGCAGTATACCTGTCCTAAAAAGATCAGAAAGGCTGTCCTATCTAATAGCGGTTGTCGTCCGACGCGCCCTTGACCACCCAATTGCGATAATCCTATCATTTTCTCCCCCCTCGGCACACGGCATGAGGGAAATCAGGAGGAAATTGTTACCTCTAAACAAATGGGAGGAACAAGATATGCGCAAGGGAGGCACACCGCGCCCGAGAGGACAAAAGCAAAAAAAAGCCTCGTCCGGCATTACAAGGCGGAATTTTCTGGAGCGGACCGGCGCAGTGGCGCTCGGCGCCGCAGGTTTAGGATCGACGTTATCGTCCCCATTCGTGGCGCGCTCTTACGCGGCGACGAAATCGCTGAAGATCATCCAGTGGAGCCACTTCGTTCCGGCCTATGACACCTGGCTGGACGGCTTCGTCAAGCAGTGGGGCGAGAAGAACGGTGTCCACGTCACGATAGATCACATTCCCCATCTGGAGCTGCCGGCGCGCGCCGCGGCCGAGATTGCCGCGCAATCAGGGCACGACATCTTCGGCTTCAACGGCTCGGGCGGGCCGCATCTCTACGCCAAGAACCTCTTGGACATGACCGACGTGGTCAAGAAGGTCGAGAAGAAGTACGGCGAGGCGCAGACGATCGCTAAGCAGATCGCTTACGACTACGACACCGGCAAATGGACGGCTTTCCCGGATTACTACATCCGCTTCCCGGGTCTCTACCGCAAGGATCTGTGGGACGAGATCGGGATGACGCCGGACACCTGGGAAGACATCCGCAAGGGCGGCGCGAAGCTGAAGGCGAAGGGCCATCCCATCGGTATCGGCCTCGGGCACAGCAACGATCCGAACAACTCCTATCGCAGCATCCTCTGGAGCTACGGCGCGGCCGTCACGGACAAGACCGGCAAGCACGTCGTTCTCGACTCGAAGGAGACGTTGGAAGCCGTCAAGTTCGTCACGGCGCTGTACAAGGAAGCGATGGATCCCGAAGTCCTGTCATGGGACGATGCGGGCAACAACCGCTTCATCGGCTCCGGCCGCGGCTCATGGATCCATAACCCGATCTCGGCCTATCGCTCGACGCAGAAGGCGAATCCCGAGCTGGCGGACAAGATCTCCATCTGGAAAACGCCGGCCGGTCCCGTGCGCCGGCTCGCCGCGGGGGCGCCGAACTCCTACATCATCTGGAAGTTCGCCAAGAACAAGGACGAAGCGAAACAGTTCCTGCTCGACTATGCGGATAACTGGGTCGACGCGTTCAAGGCGAGCACCGGCTACAACCATCCGCTCTACGATCACATCGTGCCGAAGCCGATGCCGATCCTGTCGAACGATCCGACGTCGCACCCGGCGGACAAGATGAAGGTGCTGGAGACGGCCAACGAGTGGCACGCGGTGTTTGGCTATCCGGGACCGGCCGGCCCGGCATCCGACGAAGTGGCCGGCAACTTCATCCTTCCCGACATGATGGCGAAGGCCGCAACGGGTCAGATGTCGCCGCAGGACGCCATCAAGTGGGCGCAGAAGGAGTGCGAGCAAGTCTACAAGAAGTGGGTGTCATAACGGCTGCGCCTGGCGCCGGCGGTCGGAGATACCGGCCGGCGGCGCCGGGAGCGTCCGGCCTATAAAACGTGACGAAATAAAACGTTACTAAAGACAAAGGCAGACAAATGCCGAACAAGGGAGGACGCCGGAGTCAATCCGGTCATTTGCGTCGATGCGTTTCTGGGAGCGCACGCGTCGCCGTGGCGGCGGCAAGCCGCCCGGCGGCCGGTGCGCCATGCGCATCGCGGGCACACGCAGCAGCGGCAATGCCGTCACGGATCGCGCCGGGCCGTCGCCCGGCGCATCCGGCGGCGACTTTCAAAATCCTGCAGACAGCCAACGCATGAGAGTCGGTCAATCCTCTCCGGCCAGACCGAACGGCGATCGTCGCCTGTCGTTGGCGGCTGTCGCCGGCCGCCATGCCGTAAGAAACCGGGCGATCCGCCCGCATATCGAAGGAACGCTCGATGGCTGAAGTCTCGACCAATAACGTTACGAAAGAATTTGGCGGTGTCGGCGCGGTGAACGGCATCAGCCTGACGGTGAAGGATGGCGAGTTCATGGTGCTGCTGGGCCCGTCCGGCTGCGGCAAGACGACCTTTCTTCGGATGATCGCCGGCCTCGAGGCGCCGTCCTCGGGCCAGATCATCATCCAGGGCGAGGTGGTGAACGAGATTCCGCCGCGTGCGCGCGGCATTGCCATGGTGTTCCAGAGCTACGGCCTCTATCCGCATTTCACGGTCTGGAGCAACATCGCCTTCCCGCTGAAGACCCAGGGCACGCCCCGGGAGGAGATCAAGGAAAAGGTGGCGTGGGCGGCGGAGCTGCTCGGCCTCACGCGCCTCCTGGAGCGCAAGCCGCGGCAGCTCTCCGGCGGCGAACGGCAGCGGGTCGCGCTGGCGCGCGCGCTTGTCCGCGATCCGACGGTCTTTCTGCTGGACGAGCCGCTGTCCAACCTCGACGCCAAGCTGCGCACGATGGCCCGCAACGAGCTGCGGCAGTTCCAGCAGCGCGTCAACACGACGACGATTTACGTCACCCACGACCAGATCGAGGCGATGGGCATGGGTGACCGCATCGCCGTGATCGATCAGGGCAAGATCCGCCAGGTGGGCACGCCGGCCGGGATCTACGACGATCCGGCCGATACCTTCGTCGCGACCTTCCTCGGCACGCCACCGATGAATCTGGTCAAGCAGAACGGCGGAACGCTCGGCTTCCGGCCCGAGCACTTCCTGCCCAAGGAGATGCTCGAGAACGACGACATCGTCGAGTACCCGTTCCGCGTTCGGCGGGCCGAGTATCTCGGCTCGGAGCGCGTGCTCTACGGCACGCTCGACGGTGCGGGGCACGAGACCGAGGTGACGGCCAAGCTTCCGGCGCATCTCGAGCTTTACGGGGTGCGGGAGGGGGAAGCGCATCCGTTCGCCATTCGCCGCAGCGCGCTTCGTTATTTCGATAAGGACGGCAGGCAAACCCATCGGCATTGAAATAGGAACACAGTGATGGTTGCAATTACCGCAAGACCGCCGATCGCCAAGAAAATGCGCTTTCACTTCGATCGCGCATCGGTGCTGGGCCCGCTCTTCATCGCACCCGCCATCCTTTACGTGGGCTTGCTCGTCGCCATCCCGTTCTTCCTCGCGCTTTATTACAGCGTCAGCGCCTACACGATCTTCAATCCGAGCTACGCGTTCGTCGGCTTGAAGAACTTCTACAGCGTGATGGAAAGCGAGATCTTCCGGCGGACGCTGATCAACACCTTCGTCTTCACGGTGTCGGCGCAGGTCGTGGCCCTGGTGCTGGGCAAGTTCGCCGCGCTGCTGCTGATGCGCGATTTCCCCGGCCGCCGGCTTGCCCGCGGCCTGGTCATCCTGCCCTGGGCGGTGCCAGTGTCGCTCGCGACGCTCGCCTGGCAATGGATGTTCGATTCGCTCTACAGCGTGATCAACTGGACCCTGCAGGCGATGGGCTTCATCCAGCCGGGCCACTGGCCGCAATGGCTCGGCCAGCAGGACCTGGCGATGATCGCGGTGATCACCGTTCATGCCTGGCGGCTGTTTCCGTTTGCTGTCGTGCTGTTCCTGGCAGGCCTGACCGCGGTGCCGAAGGATGTGCTCGATGCGGCGACCATCGACGGCGCCGGCTTCTGGCGGCGCAACTATCAGATCATCTTACCGATGATCGCGCCGATCATGCTGATCGCGGTGATCTTCGGCACGGTCTTCACCTTCACAGACCTGAGCGTCGTCTACCTGCTGACCAAGGGCGGCCCGATCAACAGCACCCACGTGCTGGGCTCGCTGGCCTTCCAGGTCGGCATCCTGTCGGGCGACGTCTCGCACGGCGCGGTGATCTGCCTCTTCCTGTTCCCCTTCCTCTTGGTCGCCTGCATCTTCCTGTTGCGGGCCATGCGCCGGCACGAGATCTGACATGGAAGCAGTCGTAAAAAAAGTTGCGCGCGAAGGCGGGTTCTACACGGCGGTGACGCTCCTCGTGGTGTTCGCCGCGTTCCCCTTCTATTGGATGCTCATCACGACGTTCAAGACGGACGGGGATCTGTATAACCTGAAGTCAATCCCCTACTGGTTCAATGCCGCGCCGACGCTCGAGCATGTCGAGTACCTGTTTCAGAAGACGCTGTTCCTGCAGTGGCTGGAGAACTCGGCGCTGATCGGGGTCTGCGTCTGCCTCATCACGCTGGTGGTCTCGCTGCCGGCCGGCTACAGCCTGGCGCGCATGGCCGGCCGCAATGCCGAGACGCTCGGCATCGGCATCTTCCTGACCTATCTCGTGCCGCCGACCCTGCTGTTCCTGCCGCTGTCGCGCGTGGTCAGCGTGCTCGGGCTGCAGGATTCGATCTGGGCGCTGATCGTCGTCTATCCGACCTTCACCATCCCCTTCTGCACCTGGCTGCTGATGGGCTTCTTCAAGTCGCTGCCGCGCGAGATCGAGGAGGCGGCCATCGTCGACGGCTGCAGCCTCTTCGGCACCTTCGTGAAGATCGTGCTGCCGCTGTCGCTGCCCGGCATCCTGACGGTCATCATCTTCGCCTTCACGCTGACGATGCAGGAATTCGTCTACGCGCTCACCTTCATCTCCTCCTCGGCGCAGAAGCCGGTCACCCTCGGCGTCGCGACCGACCTGATCCGCGGCGATATCTATTATTGGGGCGAGCTGATGGGGGCCGCGCTGATCGCCAGCGTGCCCGTGGCGATCGCGTACAACTTCTTCCTCGACCGTTTCATCGCCGGCATCACCGGCGGCGCCGTGAAGTAGCGGCCGCGTCCTAGCGCCCGAGAAGCAGGTCCGGAAGGAAGGAGACGATGCCGGGGTAGACCGCCAGCAGCCCGGTGAAGATCACCATGACCACCAGATAGGGCAGGGTCATGATCGCGATCTCGCCGAGCGGCTTGCCGGTCAGGCCCTGGATGACGAACAGGTTGAAGCCGACCGGCGGCGTGATCTGCGACATCTCGACCACGACGACGAGGAAGATGCCGAACCAGAGCTTGTCGAATCCGACCGAGTTCACCAGCGGCAGGACGACCGGCAGGGTCATGACGATGATCGAGAAGCCGTCGAGAAAGCAGCCCAGCAGGATATAGAAGGCTACCAGGACGCCGATCAGCTCGTAGGTCGAGAGCCCGAGCCCGCCGACGAAGTTGGCGACCATCGACGGGATGCCGAGAAAGGCCGCAGTGTTGCCGAGGATGGTCGCGCCGATCACGATCATGCCGATCATGCCGCAGGTCTGGACCGAGCCCATGGCGACCTCGCGCAGCGTCTCCATCGACAGGGCGCCCTGTATCTTCGATACGATCAGCGCGCCCACGACGCCGAGCGCCGCGGCCTCGGACGGCGTCGCGACGCCGCCATACATCGAGCCGAGCACGCAAAGGATGAGGAAGATAGCGGGAGCGAGCTCGCGCAGCGCGGCGATACGCTCTTTCAGCGGCATTTCCTTCATCGCCCGCTCGCTCTCGGGCACGAGCTCGGGCTCGAAGGTGGTGTGCAGCATGATCCAGGCCATGAAGCAGCCGGCGAGGAAGATGCCCGGGATGAAGCCGGCGGTGAACAGCCGGAGGACGGATTCGTCCGCGAGCACGCCGTAGATGATCATGATGGTGCTGGGCGGGATGAGGAAGCCGAGCGTGCCGGCGCCCGCCAGCGAGCCGATCGCGATCGTGTCGCTGTAGCCGCGCCGGCGCAGCTCGGTGAGCGAGATGCGGCCGACGACCTGGGTGGTGACGGCGGAAGAGCCGGAAATCGCCGCGAAGACCGAGCATCCGACGACGTTGACATGCAGCAGCCGCCCCGGCAGCAGCGCCGCCCAGGGCGCGAGGCCGTTGAACAGCGAGCGCGACAGGCGGGTGCGGAAGAGAAGCTCGCCCATCACGATGAACAGCGGCAGCGCGACCAGCTCCGGCTTGGTGAGCGTGCCGAAGACATACTCCGGAATGAGCCGGTCGACCGGGATGTTGCGGAAGATCATGAGCATGACAACGGAGGTGAAGAGCAGCGTGAGTCCGACCCAGAGCCCACTGGCGAGCGTGCCGAACAAGACTCCGAGGAGCGTTCCGAGAACCGTTGCCATGTCGATCGTCTTTCTCGTGTAAGGGGAAGCCGGTGTTACTCGGACAATCCGGTCGCTTTCAGCTTTTCGTCATCCAATTCGCCGCCGGCGACGCTGCGGATCAGACGCGCGATCATTTGGATGGCCAGTAGTATTGCGCCCGCAGCCATGAGGGACTTGGGAATCCACATCGGCGTGTAGCTGTCGATCGAGACCTCTCCGGAGAGCGCGGCCTGCGCGGCGAAGCGGATCAGCGTCCAGGCGAGGAAGACTGTCAGCGTCGTGCCGAGCGCGGCGCAGAGGATCTCGAAGATGCGGCGCACCGCGGGCGGCACGTTTGCGATCAGCACGCCGACGCGGATATGGCCGCCGGCCCGGAGCGTCATCGCGGTCGCGGCCAGGAAGGCCGTGCCCGACAGATAACCGCTGTACTCCCAGGCGATGGGTATGTCGCCGGGGAGGTTTCGGAAGAACTTCGAGACGAAGGCGACCGAAATTTCCGAGACGATCAGCACGACCAGGATTGCGAGCGCGGCCGCGGCCAGCCAGCCGCCGACGATGGCCGCCTTATCGGCCACCGCCAGCACGGCGGTCAGGATTCGGGGCGCAGGCATCCCTTCGCCCCGAATCGTTTCCACATTGGCGTCTGTGACCATCTCAAGTCCGCCCCACTTCGGCCAGGTACTTCTTCACGATCGGCCGCGCGGCGGGCGCCCGTTTCAGGAAATCCTCGAGCAGCGGCGCCGAGCGTTTCTGCATCTGCTTCATCATCGCCGGCGGAACCTTCACCAGCTCCATGCCATGGTCGAGCAGGGTCTTCAGCGTCGACTGGTCCTCGTGGATCGACACGCCCCAGAACTTGGGCTCGAGCTCCTGCCCCAGGCCGACCAATGCCTTCTGGTCCTTCGCCGGGAGCTTCTTGTAGGTGTCGAGATTGATGGTGACGAGGTCGATCGACCAGGAATGGTTGGTCGGATAGACGTATTTCAGGAACTCCCAGAACTTGCCGTCGACGGCCGAGACCGCCGAGGTCGTCACGCCGTCGATACGGCCCGAGGCCAGCGCCGGCACGACATCGCCCCACGGAATGACGACCGCCGACATGCCGATGGCGTCGCACATCTCGGCTGCCGCCTTGGTGGCGGCGCGGATCTTGATGCCCTTGAGGCCGTCCAGGTTGTCGACCTTGACCTTGAGGTGGAGGTACTGGGTCGGCCACGGCACGATGTAGAGGATCTTCTGATTGTACTTGGTCGCCAGCTTGTCGAGGGTCGGGCGGAAGATCTTCAGCATCAGCTTCAGCTCGTCCGACGAGGTGATCAGGAAGGCGGTGTTGGTCAGGCCCATGATTGGCTCGTCGCCGACCTGCTGGCCGGCGAGAACGTCGGCCATGGGCACGAGCCCGTCGCGCACCGCGCGCAGCTGCTCCGGCCCCTTGAAGCCGAGCGCGCCGCCGGCGTGCACGTTGATCTTGAGGTCGCCGCCGGTCGCCTTGGCGACGGCTTCGGAATAGGTCTTGAGGTTGCGGACATGGAAGTTGGCATCGGGCCAGACCGTGGACAGGTCCAGCGTCGTCGGCGCTGCGTTGGCGCGGCGGACGGTCGGCGCCAGCAGCGTGGTTGCGGCGGCGGCGGCAAGGAAGTGGCGGCGGGTAATCATGATAGGCCTCGATTTCTGTTTCGTGTTTTTTTCCGTCCCTCCCGTCGGGTCCGGTCGTTTCTTCTATACGGTGTTCCCGTTTTTTATCCTGTCCGGCGGCGCGCTAGTCGGCCGCCTCGTCTGAAAAGCCGTAGATCTCCGCGGCGGCCTGGCGGCCGATCAGCTCGTCGGCGAGATCGCGCGCCACCCGGGCGCGGTCGCGCGCGCCGGGCGTGCCGATCCCGCCGCCGCCGGGCGTCATCACCACCAGGCGGTCGCCCGCGGGAATTTCCTGGAAGCCCTTGCTGTTGAGCGGCCGGCCCGATGCGAGGCCGACATAGCCGGCGCCGCCGTTCATGCCGCCGTCGCGGCCGCGCGGCGGATTGGCGACGCGGTCGAACATCGCGAGGATGCCGAAAGTCTCGCCGGTGCCGTTCTCGATCTCGATTGCCTGGCCGAGGCCGCCGCGGGTGACGCCGGCGCCGCCGCTGTCGGGGCGGAACTCCTTGCGCCAGAAGATCAGGGGCGTCTGCGTCTCGGCGATCTCGACCGGGGTGCCGCGCACGCCGCTCGGATAGGCGGTGGCGGACAGGCCGTCCTTGTCGGGCCGGGCGCCGGTGCCGCCGTTCGTCGTCAAGGACGCGCTGAAGCCGAAATTGCCGTCCGTTTCGCTCTGCGTGTCGCCGCGGACGGTGATGTTCCAGAGGCAGGACGTGCCCTCGGCCGGCACGCGGTCGGGGATCACCTGGCGCAGGCAGCCGAACACGACGTCGGGCAGCATCTGGCCGATGACATGGCGCGAGCTGACCGGCGCCGGCTTCTTCGCATTCAGGATCGTGCCTTCCGGCGCGTGGATCATCAGCGGCTCGAGCGAGCCCGTGTTGTTCGGGATCTGCGAGGCCACGACGCAGCCGAGCCCGAAGGAGGTGTAGGCGGTCGTGTAGGCGTGCGGCACGTTGATCCCGCGGCGCGAGGGCGCCGAGGTGCCGGTGAAGTCGACATGGATGCCTTCGTCGGAGATGGTCAGCGCCGCCTTGAGCGTGATCGGCGCCTCGTAGCCGTCGACCGTCATGCTGTTGTGCCAGGTGCCCTTGGGCAGCTTGGCGATCTCGGCCAGCACGGCAGCGCGCGAATGGTCGATAATGTGGCCGCCGAGGGTGTCGAGGTCGTCGATGCCGAACTCGTCCATCATTCCCACCAGGCGCTCGCAGCCGACGTCGTTGCAAGCGGCCAGCGAGTAGACGTCGCCTTCGGAATCGATCGGCAGCCGCGTATTGGCGCGGATCATCGCCATCAGCGTCTCGTTGACCTTGCCCTGGTCGATCAGCTTGAGCATCGGGATGTAGAGGCCTTCCATGAACACGTCGGTGGCGTCCGGGCCGGAGCCGAGGCCGCCGATATCCATGAGATGGCTGGTGCAGGAGAACAGCCCGACGATCTTTCCCTGGCGGAAGCAGGGCGTGGTGATCACGAAGTCGTTGAGATGACCGGTGCCCATCCACGGGTCGTTGGTGATGTAGGCGTCGCCCGCCTTCATCGTCTCGATCGGGAAGTAGCGCAGGAAGTGCTTCACCAACTCCGCCATCGAATTGACATGGCCCGGCGTGCCGGTGACCGCCTGGGCCAGCATGCGGCCTTGCAGGTCGAAGACGCCGGCCGACAGGTCGCCGCATTCCCGCACGATCGGGCTGAAGGCGGTGCGCATCAGCACCTGCGCCTGCTCCTCGACGACGGCGATGAGGCGGTTCCACATGATCTGCAGGTCGATCAATTCGATATGGTCGGCTTGGCTCATGGCATCCTTCCTCAGCTCGCCCGGCGTTCCATGACGATGCAGCCCGCGCCGTCGATCCGCGCGTCGTAGCTGCCGGATATGAAGGTCGAGGTCTCGCTCTCGGCGATGACCGCCGGGCCGGGTACGACCGTGCCCAGCTCCATCTGCTCGCGGCGATAAAGCGGCACGTCGATGGCGCGTCCGGTGCGGCCGTCGAAGAAACGGCGCTTGCCGTCGGGCGCCGGCGCGGGCTTCGCCGCGACCTGCGGCGCCGGCTCGGGCTGGCGCGTCTCGGTCGAGACGAGCACCGACCAGCTCAGCACCTCGATCGGCGCGCCGGGAATGAAGCGCTTGAACAGGCGGGCGTATTCCGTCTCGAACGCCTGGCGCAGCGCGGCGGTGTCGGCGTCGGTCAGGTCGCGCTCGGGCAGCGCCACGGTGATCTCGTGCCCCTGGCGGACATAGCGCATGAAGGCGAGGCGGCGCTCCTGGATCGGCGCGCCCTGGGCGCCCGGCTCGACCAGCGCGCGCGCCTCCGCCGACATCTCCTGCAGCAGGGTTGACGCGGCCGCCGGGTCGAAGGCGTCCAGCCGCATGTGGCGGCTCTTGATCAGCTCGTAGGAGACGGGGGCGGCGAGGAAGCCGATCGCCGAGCCGACGCCCGCATTCGACGGCACGATCACCCGGCCGACGCCGATCTTCTCCGCGACGCGGGCGGCATGCAGCGGCGCCGCGCCGCCGAAGGCGATCAGGGTGTGCTGGGCGATCACCGCGCCGCGCTCCACCGCGTGCACCCGGGCGGCGCTCGCCATGTTCTCGCACACCATCTCGTGCACCGCGTAGGCGGCCATGTCGGAATCGAGGCCGAGCGGCGCGCCGACATCGGCGGCGAGCGCCGCGCGCGACAGGTCCGGCTGCAGCTTCATGCTGCCGCCGGCGAAGGTCTCGGGGTCGATCATGCCGAGCACGACGTCGGAATCGGTCACGGTCGGATGGCTGCCGCCGCGGCCGTAGCAGGCGGGCCCCGGCTCGGAGGAGGCGCTCTCCGGGCCGACGGTCACGCGCTTGAGCGCGTCGACCTTGGCGATCGAGCCGCCGCCGGCGCCGATCTCGACCATCTCGATCACCGGGATGCGGATCGGCAGGCCGCTGCCCTTGAGGAAGCGGGCGGCGCGGTCGACCTCGAACACCCGCGAGGTGTTCGGCTCGTAATCGTCGATCAGGCAGATCTTGGCCGTGGTTCCGCCCATGTCGAAGGACAGCACCTTGGGCTCGGCCGCGCGCGCGGCGACCTGGGCGGCGAAGATCGCGCCGCCGGCCGGGCCGGATTCCACCAGCCGCACCGGGAAGCGGCGGGCCGCCTCGATCGAGGTCAAGCCGCCGCCCGATGTTACGAGATAGATGACGCCGCGGAATTGCTCGGCCTGCAGCGCTTGCGCCATGCGCGCCAGGTAGCTGTCCATCAGCGGCTGCACATAGGCGTTGGCGACCGCCGTCGAGGTCCGTTCGTATTCGCGGATTTCCGGGCAGACCTCGCAGGAGAGCGTGAACCGCACACCGGGAAGCGCCTGGGCGAGGATCGCGCCGGCCTGCTTCTCATGATCCGGGTTGGCGTAGGAATGCATGAAGGCGATGGCGATGCTTTCGATCCCTTGCGCACGCAGGAAATCGACATGGGCGCGGAGCGCCGCCTCGTCGAGCGGCAGCCGAACCCGGCCTTGCGCGTCGATGCGCTCGGGCACCGTCAGGCGCAGGGCGCGCGCGACCAGCGGCTTCGGCTTCTCGATGGTCAGGTCGTACTGGTCGTAGCGGCTCTCGTTGGCGATATCGAGGACGTCGCGGAAGCCCTCGGTCGCGATCAGCGCCGTCCTGGCGCCGCGCCGCTCGATGATCGCGTTGGTGGCCAGCGTCGTGCCGTGCACCAGCACGCCGATATCGGAAAAATGCAGCCCGGCGTCGGCGAGCACGAGCCGCATGCCGTCCAGAACGGCCTCCTCGGGCCGGGCTTGCGTGGTCAGGACCTTGCGGGTAAGCCGGTCGTCTGCCCTTTCGAGCACGACGTCGGTGAAGGTACCCCCAATATCGACTGCTAACCGGACGGTGCTGTCCCGACTCAAAAAGGTACCCCTGACGCTCGATTGATCCCGACGCTCGAGATTGGCAACGGTTGCAAGGCTATGATTGCAAGCGATATGCCAAGATGCAAAGGAAGATCGCGGGCCGGGCCGGGCATTCGGCGGGCAGCCGCGGTCCCGGGGCCGTCTTCTCACCCCGAAGGCAGATTGTCGCAGCGGCGCCTATCGGGCGCGGCGGGCCCGTCCCGCGGTCGGTATGGCCCGACGGCGATGCCTACCAGACAGGCAACGCCGCATTCCTGGGCAGGTTGGCGCCCGCGCCGCCTGATCCTTGGTCAGATGCGCGCTGGCCGCGCGCGTCGCTCAGTGGTAGCCCTCAGTGGTAGCCTATGTCGGCGCGGACCTTGCCGCGGAAGACCCAGTAGGACCAACCGGTGTAGACGAGAATGACCGGCAGGAGGAACAGCGTGCCGACGAGCAGGAAGGCCTGCGTGGCGCCCGACGAAGCGGCTTCCCAAAGCGTGTAGCGGTGGGGCACGATCATCGGCCAGAGGCTGATGGCGATGCCGACAAAGGACAGGGCGAACAGGCCGATGGCGCTGATGAAGGTGCCGGCCTGGGAATTGCCGGCGAGCGACCGCCAGGCGGCATAGGCGACGAGGGCGGTCGCGATCGGCACCGGCGACAGGAAAAGGATATTGGGCCAGGCGAACCAGCGCCGCGCCACGTCGGCGTCCATCATCGGCGTCCAGATGCTGACCGCGGCGATCGCGGCGAGGACGCCGATCAGGCAGACGCGGCCGTGCCGCCGCGCCCGCGCCTGGATCTCGCCCTCGGTCTTGAGGATCAGCCAGCCGGCGCCGAGCAGCCCGTAGCCGAAGATCAGCGCGACTCCGGTCAGGATCGAGAAGGGCGTGAGGAAGTCGAAGGACGAGCCGGCGAAATGCCGCCCGTCGATCTTGAAGCCCTGGATGAAGGCGCCGAGCATCACGCCCTGCGCGGCCGTGGCGATGGTCGAGCCGTAACAGAAGCCATGGTCCCAGAAGGTCTTGTGCGCGACGTCGCGGTAGCGGAACTCGAAGGCGACGCCGCGGAAGACGAGCGCCAGCAGCATGATCAGGATCGGGAAATAGAGCGCCGGGATGATGATCGCGAAAGCGAGCGGGAAGGCGGCCAGCAGCGCGAGGCCGCCGAGCACCAGCCAGGTCTCGTTGCCGTCCCAGATCGGCGCGATCGCGTTCATGGTCATGTTGCGCGAATGGAGATCGGGCGCGAGGCCGTAGAGCATGCCGACGCCGAGATCGAAGCCGTCGAGCAGGACATAGAAGAAGATCCCGGCGCCGAGGATCAGCGTCCATACCGGCACGAAATCGAAGGTTGCGGTCATGGCGTTTCGCCCTCCGGCTGGATCTGGACGGTGATGGGGCGGCTGGGACGGCCGCTCTCGATCGGCGACTCGGCCTCGGGCGCGCCGCTGTCGGGGCCCTTGGCGCACGAGCCGCGCCATGACGAGGACGCCGGCGGGATAGATGATCAGATAGACCGCGATGTAGCCGAGCAGGGACAGCAGCACGTTACCGCCGGTCAGCGACGGCGGCACCGAATCCGCCGTGCGCAACAGGCCGTAGACCGTCCACGGCTGGCGGCCGACCTCCGTCGTCGTCCAGCCGGCGATGACCGCGACGAAGCCGAGCGGCGCCATCGCCATGCAGGCGCGCAGGAAGAGCGGGCTGTCGAACAGCCGCCGCCGGTAGCGCAGCCACCAGCTTGCGGCGACGAGCGCCAGCATCAAAAGGCCGATCCCCACCATGATGCGGAAGGCGAAGAAGGGGATCGCGACCGGCGGCCGGTCCTTGGCGGGAAAATCCTTCAGGCCCTTGATCTCCCCGTTCGCGCTATGGGTCAGGATGAGGCTGCCGAGCAGCGGCACGTCGATGGCGAAGCGGTTGGTCTCCTTCGCCTGGTCGGGAATGGCGAAGAGCGTCAGCGGCACGCGCCGCGCGGTGTCCCAGCGCGCCTCGATCGCGGCGAGCTTGGCCGGCTGGTATTCCAGCGTGTTGAGGCCGTGCTGGTCGCCGAGAAAGATCTGCAGCGGCACCAGCACGCTCAAGAGCCAGAGCGTCATCGACAGCATGACGCGCCCCTCGGCGGCGAACGTGCCCTTGCGGATGAGATAGGCCGCGATGCCGACGACCACGAAGCCCGTCGTGACATAGAAGCCGACGACCGTATGCCCCAGGCGGTAGGGGAAGGACGGGCTGAAGATGATCTGCAGCCAGTTCGTCGGGAAGAAGCGGCCGTCGATGATCTGGTAGCCCGCCGGCGTCTGCATCCAGCTGTTGGCGGCGAGGATCCAGAAGGAGGAGAACAGCGTGCCCAGCGCCACCATCAGGGCGGCGATGAAATGCGCCCAGGGCGGCACCAGCTTGCGGCCGAACAGCAGCACGCCAAGGAAGGCGGCTTCGAGGAAGAAAGCGGTGATGCCTTCATAGGCGAAGAGCGGCGCGATGACGTTCGCCGTCGCATCCGCGAAGCGGCTCCAGTTGGTGCCGAACTGGAACGGCATGATCACGCCCGTGACGACGCCCATGCCGAAGGCGACCGAGAAAATCTTGATCCAGAACGTCGAGATCCGGAAATAAATTTCCCGGCCGGTGAAGAAATTCAGTCCTTCGAGGATCGCGATGTAGGATGCGGCGCCGACCGTGAAGGCCGGCAACAGGATGTGCCAGCCGATGACCCAGGCGAACTGCAGGCGGGACAGGAGAACCGGATCGAGATCCATAACGGCGTCCTTCGGTACGTATTTGCTTTATATAACATTGGTCGTGCGAGGAGGGCCTGGCGAAAAAATTGCGCTCATTCCGATCGCCGGGCCACCGAAACCGCGTAGGCGGGGCTGCGCGCGGCGCCGGACCGTTGCTCGCTCCGCTCATAGATTGCTCATGCCGCCGTCCACCACCAGCTCGCTGCCGACCGTGAAAGCGGATTCGTCGGAGGCGAGGAACACGACCGCCTTGGCGATCTCGCTTGGTTCGCCGAACCGTCCGGCCGGGATCTGGGCGAGGATGGACGCGCTCGCCTTGTCGAGCTCGTCTCCCGACAGGCCGAGCTTGCCGTAAAGCGGAGTTGAGATCGGCCCGGGACTGACGGCGTTGACCCGGATGCCGCGCCCGATCAGCTCGCCCGAGAGGGTGCGTGTCATCGACGCCAGGCCGGCCTTGCTCGCGGCGTAGACCGCGGAGTTCGGCATGCCGATCCGCGCGTTGATCGAGGTGTTGAGCACCACCGACGCCGGATTGGCGAGGATCGGCAGCAATGCCTGCATCAGGAAGAAGGGCCCCTTCAGATTGATCGCGATCGTGCGGTCGAAATCCGCCTCGCTCCATTGCTCCAGCGGCCGCAGCGCCGCGATGCCGGCGTTGATGAACACGACGTCGAGCTTGCCGAAGGCTTCGCCGACCGCCTGGGCGAGCGGCTGCTGCGCCGCCGCGTTCGCCGGCATCCGCCTGCAGGACCAGGACCTCGGGGCCCAATTCGCTGCGCGCAGGCTTCCGATGCTGCCGCTGCTGCTGCCTGTCACCGCGAGGCGCGCGCCGTCAGCCAGGAACTGGTGCGCGGTCTCGAGGCCGATGCCGCTGGTGCCGCCGGTGATGAGGGCCCGCTTACCGTCCAGTCGCTTCATGATGCAGCCTCCAATGGGCATTGCCGATAGTGTCCGGTACTTGTACAGTCACTTGTCGAAAGTCGTGAGATGGGCGCCGTCGTCGGCGATGAAGACGGCGAGCAGGCTCGCGGGCTCGGTCGCGCTGGCATTCTCGCTGATCAGATGCCTGCTGCCCGGCGGCTCGAAGAAGCTTTCGCCCGCCTTGTAGACGCGGGCAGGGCCGGTCGCGCTGTTCTCCGACCGGATGGCGCCGGACAGCACATAGGCGAAGACGCTGCCGGAATGGTGGTGGCTCTTCGACTTCCCGCCCGGCGCGTAGCTGACGACGATCGCCGTCAGGCTCTTGCCCGGCACGTTGGGCAGCTTCGCCGTGAAGGCCTGCTGTCATCTCGTCGCCCGAGGCGGCCGCCCGGGATGCCGGCCCGATGGGCAGCATCCCGGCTGCGGCCAGCGCGGCGGTCAGGATGCCCAAACGCCAGGCGCCGAACGGTCGCCGTGGCGCCGCGCCGTCTCTTGGCGAAGGCGCGGCTGCCTTCGCACCAAACTTCGTCATTCGATTTCTCCTGCCGTCGTGCCCGATCTCAGGCCGCGGCGTGCGCGGCTTTGGTCGGATGTATGGAGCGGAAGCTGATGGCGATCCGGTTCCAGGCGTTGATCGTCGCGATCAGCAGCGTCAGCTTGACGATCTCGTCCGGCGCGAATTGCCCGCGGACCTCCTCGTAGACCGCGTCCGGGACATGGGTCTGGGAGACCAGGGTCACCGCCTCGGTCCAGGCCAGCGCGGCGCGCTCGCGCTCGCTGTAGAGCGGCAATTCGCGCCAGGCGTCGAGCAGGTAGAGCCGCTCCTCGCTCTCGCCGTGAGCGCGCGCCTCGTGCGTGTGCATATGGATGCAGAAGGCGCAGCCGTTGATCTGCGAGGCGCGGGTCTTGACTAGGTCGATCAGCGAATGATCGAGCCCGCTGCTCTGGACATAGTTCTCCAACGCCATCAGGGCCTTCATGGCGTCGGGTGCGGACTGATAGGGGTTCAATCTCGGTTTCATGGCTTTGTCCTCCTTGACCGGTTTGCCTCCGACGCGGCTATCCGCAGCGGTCGTCCCTAGTTTGATGCGCCCGATCCGGCGATTCGATAATCGTGAAAGGACCGGAAGCACCGTCCCGCGGGGGCGGATAATCCGGGACCTGCGTAACCGAGCGGCCGGCCCTGTCGGCTCGAGCCGCCGCGATGGTGTGCCGGCGCGTCGAGAGTATTGTGCCGGACTGGCCTGGCAGCCGTATTTGCCGTTTGCGTCAGGTTTTTGCCGAAATTGCGCTTATCAGAGTCGGCGATTCCGACAGGCGGATCAGGGATCGTGACAATTCCCGGAGTTTCGACTTAATATGAATGCTTCGCATCCGCGGCAGGTCTTCCGTCAGCCATGTCTTCCACCAGCAGCATCCGCACGTCATCCTGGCGCCATTCCTGCGCCTGGGTCGTCGTATTGGCCGTGCTGTTTCGCGGGCTGGTGCCGCTGGGCTACATGCCGGATTTCTCCAAGCGGGGATCCGGCCTTTTCCCGATCACCATCTGCAGCGGCTATGACCGGTCGACGATCTTTCTCGACCGGGATTTCAACAAGGTCGATGCGGCCAAGCACGGCAAGGGGCATAGCCAGCACGACGACAAGACCTTCTGTCCCTTCAGCGTAAGCTCGATCTTCGCGTCGGCCGATGCGCCCGTTCTCTTCTGGCTGGCGCTCGCCTTCAGTTTCATCGTCGTTTCCTGCACGGATTTCCGCCTCGTCCGGCAACGGTTCTTCGCCAATACCTCTTCACGGTCCCCGCCGAAATTCTCCTGATTCGCACCGGACGTCGGATGCCGCCTCGAGGGTCTGATCCCTCGGGCGCCGGCGTGTCCGCGTGCGCGCGCTTTCGCGTCCATCAAAGGAGAGGGGCGTCTGCCCATGGCGCGCCCTTCGAAGAAGCAGGAGAATTCCATGCGACCACAAGCCGAGACCACGGCGGCCATTGCCGTCGCGGCAACCCTTCTCGTTAGTCCGCACACCATGGCCCACGGCATCGTCGGCCAGCGGTTCTTCCCGGCAACGCTTGTCACGGACGATCCTTTCGTCGCCGACGAGCTGTCCTTGCCCACTGTCTCGACGGTCCGCAACGCGCCGGACGGCGAAGATCCGGCGAACCGGGAAACTGACGTCGGCATCGATATCAGCAAGCGCATCACGCCCAATCTCGCGATCGGGATCGGCGAGACCTGGCAGCACATCGATCCCAAGGGATCGTCTGCGCAGTCCGGCTTCGGCAATCTCGAGCTGAATGCCAAATACCTGCTGTTTCAGAACGTGCCGCACGAGTTCCTGTTTTCCGCCGGGATCGATGCCGAAGTCGGCGGCACGGGCAGCGCGCATGTGGGCGCCGACGGGTTCAGCACGGTGACGCCGGGCATCTTCTTCGGCAAGGGCATGGGTGACCTGCCCGACGGCCTGAAGTATCTCAAGCCGATCGCCGTCACGGGCTCCGTCGGTTTCGGTATTCCGACGTCCGACCGGACCGTATCCGGCGACGGCGAGGTCGAACGGCATCCGCACACGGTGGAAACGGGGCTGGCGATCGAGTACAGCCTGCCGTACCTGCAGTCGACGGTGCAGAATATCGGGCTCGGCGCGCCGTTCAACCGGATCATCCCGCTCGTCGAGTTTTCCTTCTCCACCCCCGTGAACGCCGGCGTGGGCGGACAGACGACCGGCACGATCGATCCGGGCTTCATCTGGTCCGGGCAGCAATTCCAGTTCGGGATGGAAGCCATTATCCCGATCAACGACCGTTCCGGCAGGGACGTCGGAGCGATCGGGCAACTGCACTTCTATCTCGACGACATCTTCCCGAACAGTCTCGGGAAGCCGCTGTTCGAGTGACGTGATGCGCAGTATCTTTCTCCTGTCGCTGCTGGCGCTCCTTCTCGGGGCGCCGGCGGCCTATCCCATGCCTTTCTCGATCATGCCGAGCCGGGCGTGGGAGCCACGGTACGGATCGCGCCGCGTGAGCTGATCCTGACCTTCACCGAACGGATCGAGCCCGTCTTCAGCGTCGTCGAGGTCCTCGACGCGGGCGGACACCGGGTTGATCAAGGCGAGATCCGGCTCGACGGCAGCGACGCCGCCATGGTGCATGTGCCGATCAAGGCGGTCGGCGCCGGCACCTACAAGGTGAATGGCACGTCGTCTCGGTCGACACGCACAGGACGAAGGCAGCTTCACCTTCCAAGTGACGGGCCCCTGAATGGACGCGTTGCTGGCCACCCTTCGGACTATGCATTTCGCGGCGGCGATTTCCCTGTTCGGAATTGCGTCCTTTGTGGTCCTCATCGAGGGACCTGCGCTGCGTCGGATCGACACGGGTGCCGTACCTCGGTCAGCCGATGAGAACGGCCTCCCTTTAGCCCGCGCGGCCCGCATCAGCCTCGGTCTGTGGTTTGTCTCGCTGCTGCTCTGGCTGCTGGTTGAAGCCGCCGGCATGAGCGGCCAGACGATCGCGGACAGCTTGCGGCACGGCACGGTCATCACGGTTCTGGCGCGGACGCAATCGGCCATAACGGTGAATTGCGCCTCGTCGCCGGGGTTCTGGCCGCCGCCTGCTTGTGCGGCAACCCATGGCGTCTACCCGGCAGCGGGGCGCGCGCGAGCGTTCTTCTGCTCATTTCTGCGCCGTCATGTGGCGCCGCTGGCGTGGATTGGCCATGCGGGCGCGATGAGCGGCCGGCGGCCGGACTGATCGGACGGCGGATGGCATCCACCTTCTTGCCGCCGGCGCTTGGCTCGGCGGGCTACCGCCGCTCGCGTTATTCTATCGTTACCCCGCCGGGGGGGCGTGGTTGCTGGCAGTGCAAGGTGTGACACGCCGCTTTTCAACGCTCGGCTTGATCTGCGTTGGCAGCATTGCGGTCAGCGGCATCGTGAACGCATGGTTCACCGTGGGGACCCTATCATTGCTCCTGGAAAGCGATTACGGACGACTGGTGCTGGCCAAGATCCTACTGTTTGCCATCATGGTCGGCATCGCGGCGATCAACCGCATGATCCTGATGCCCCGGCTCTGCGCGCCGCCGTCGCCCGCACCGCAAGACGATGTCGGGCAAACGGTCCGGCGCTTACAGCGGAATGCGCTGATCGAAGCCGCCATGGGCATTCTGGTGCTCGCCGTCGTGGGTATGCTCGGCATCACGCCGCCGGGGCATCCGCTCCACCCTTGAACGGCCGAGCGGCTCAGCGCGCGAGATAGTCGTGCACGATCTTGCCGAGGCCCAGCGTCAGATCCGTGCGCAGATGGACGGCCGACACGATCTCCAGCACCGGCAGTTCCGCGACCGGGGCCAATGCGTGCTGGTGCAGCTCGAGCGCGGCCGGTGCGGTCCAGCATTCCTTGATGTCGATGTCCTCGAGATAATATTCGACCAGCTCGCAGATGCGTGCCGTGCCGTCGACATGCGGGATGATCTTGAGCAGCCAGTTCGGCTCCTTGAGCGTGGCCAGCACGGGCGCGCAGTCGATCGCCTTATGCTTGTAGCCCATGGTGCCGGTGGCGACGCGCACCGGCCCGTAGTCGAGCGTGCCGACCAGGGTATCGACCTCCTTGCGCAAAGACGGGCTGGCGAGCTTCTTCGGGAATCCCCACAGCTCGCGGCCACCGGCGATCGGCGGATGATCGTTCAGATACATCGCGATCTGATAGCTGCCCTTGCGCCCCTTGAAGGTAACCGGCACGACCTGGCCCGTTTCGGTATAGTCGCCGAAGCCCGTGGAGTTCGGCATGCGGATGAACTCGTATTTGACCAGCGGCTCCGGCAGCTGCAGCGGCTCGGGCACCATCGCGCGCAGGCGCTCCGGGTCGGTGCGATAGGTGATGACCATGAATTCCCGATCAAAGAACTTGTAGGGTCCCATCGGGAAGGCGGGCGATGTCAGCGGCATCGCAAAGGCGCGTCTCGACTTCGTCTTCCGTCATGCTGTTGTCTTCCTTTATGTCTGTTCAAAGTATCGGCCGGCTGCCCACGCATTCGTGGCATCTGCCGGTTCTGTTGCGCCGCTGTATTGGCCGGAACAACCGGCCCTTTACCGAAATTGCCGTTATCCGCGGCGCTTATCGCTTCGTGCCGCCGCCCCATTTGCGGAGACCGTGGGCGACGAAATACGCGAGCGGATCGTCGGTCGGATCGGGCGGGCCGGGCTGCACGCGGCGCTTGCCGCTCGCCGTCCTGTGGGTCAGATGCTCGCGGCGCCATGCGCCCGGGCTCGTCCCGGCCATGCGCGTGAACACCTTGGTGAAATGGCTCTGGTCCGCAAAGCCGCAGGCGAGCGCGATGTCGGCGAGCCGCATCGGCGACGCGGCGAGCAGCTCCTTCGCCCGGTCGACGCGTCGCGCGAGCAGCCAGCGATGCGGCGGCATGCCCGTGGTCTGCCGGAAGGCGCGGGCGAATGGGTGCCGACAACTGGCATTCGGCAGCCAAACGATCGAGCGAGACGTCCTGTTCCAGTTCCGCCATGATGATTTCCTTGGCGCGGCGCTCCTGCCAGGGCGCCAGGCCGCCGCGGCTGGGCGCGGAAGCCGCGGGCCGCGCGACGCCGCCATAGGCATGCGCGACATGCGCGCGGAAGGCCAGCGCGACGTAGTCACGAAGAGGCTGGAGGCGCTTTCCGGATTTTCGAGCGCGGGCAGCAGGGCCAGCGTCAGATGCCACAGCACCTCGTCCCGGAAGGGCACGCCGGGCTTGTACTGGAGATCGTCGATGCGCGCCGCGGACAGCTCGTCCGCCATCTCGTCGAGCGCGGCGCGCGGCAGGTAATAGTGCAGCGCGTCGAACGGCTCTTCATGCTGGCGATCGGCTCGCGCTTCAGGTCGTAGATCAGCGTGTCGCCCTTCGCGAAGGGCGGCACGGGCACCGGCTTGCCGTCCACCCAAAGCGCGTGCTCGGGACAATCGCGCAGCTGGACCGTGACCAGGTAAGCATCTTCGGGTGGATCGGGGAGGTGATGCCGTGATTCGGGCGATCGTTGGCCAGCCGCGTGGCGGCGAGCCGAGACTTGCGGAGTGCCTTGGTGCTGAGCGTAGGCGGATCCTGCAGCCGGAACGCCCTTCCCAGCCGACTTCCGTACGCGCCTTGCGGTGCGTCTAGGTGATTTCTCCGGGCCATGCGCCGAACCGGTTTCATCACAATCTTGATTTTAATCCGCATTTGCGGACGGCAACTGGCAGGATAAGCCTCTATCGATTTCGGTATCAAGGCGCATTGTGCACTGCAGCGGTCACGACAACGCGAGGCGGCGCTGACGGCCTGGATTTCGACGTGGAGTTCGTAATCGCATGTCCCGCCGGCTCAATGCGCACCGTCGGACTTGTCACCGGATATGCTGGGCTCAGCGTCTAATTGCCATCGCGTGATGAGCCTGCATCCACCCCTGTCATTCATATGGCCTCATGATCCACAATGAGCTGCCGATGATCAGAGCGATGATCAGCACGCCGAATACCAACGCCAGTAGGTTGTTGGTATTGTCGGAAGCCGCGTCGCGATGAAAAGGAAAAAGACACAGGGGTGCACGCCGATCTGCGCGATTGCCAACGCAACAAGTGCGATCGGTATGGCAGGTTGCCAGATCAGGTGCGTATACACCGTGTAGAAGGACGCCGCGGTAAGCAGTACCGCCAGCCCGAGGCCGATGAGATAGTTACGGATACCTGTCCGAACGCCGTGGTCGACGGCGTCCATGAAGCCCGGTCCCACGTCGTCTTCGTCAGGATGATTGTTGACCTCGCTCATCGGCCTTCTCCGATCAGATACACAAGCGTGAACAGCGCAACCCAGATGATGTCGAGCATGTGCCAGAACAGATTGAAACAGACCAGCCGGCGCAAAATTTTCGGATTGAATCCCTTGACGAATAATTGCGCCATCATGGTGCCCAGCCACAGCAGACCCGCGGTGACGTGAGCGCCATGGCAACCGACCAGCGCGAAGTAGGATGACAGGAACGCGCTGCGGGTCGGTCCGTTGCCTTCGAGAATCATGCGGGTAAATTCCCGCGCTTCCAGCAGAATGAAGGCGCAGCCGAACATACCGGTGACCAGTAGCGCGGCCTGCGTCCAAAGCTGGCTGCGCGCTTCCATCGCGACCGCCGAGAGTCCGCAGCTGAAGGTGGAGAGCAATAGACAGGCGGTTTCGATGGCAACGAGCGACGGATCAAAAAGCGCGCGCCCGGGCGGCCCGCCGGCGGTCGCCGTCTGCAGCACGGCGTGCGCGGCGAAGAAACACGAGAACATCACGATGTCGCTGAGCAGAAAGATCCAGAAGCCGTAGCCGACGATCACCCGTTTGGACGCCGGCCCACCGGCGCCGCGACCTGTCGCGTAACCATACCCGAGCTTGTAGGGGTCGATGCCCCGCCGCCGTTCCCCCGAAGTTGCCTCTGTCGCGCTCATGCCGGTTTTTCAGCGGGTTGATGAATGTTGAGCCATTCCTCGCGCTCATGTGTCGCGAGCCACGTCTCGCGGGCAAGCCGGCGATCACGGTCGGCCGCGGCTACCTCTTTCGCTGGAATCTCGTATTCCTGGCGGTCGCGCCACGCGAACACGACGAAGGTCGCGAAGGCTGCCGACGAGGCCGACCCGACCATCCACCAGATGTGCCAGATCAGCGCGAATCCGGTGACGATCGCGAAAAAGGCGGCGACGAAGCCGGTCGGGGAGTTGCGCGGCATTTCGATCGTCACGGAGTCGGGCTCCTCCGGCGTGACGCGGGGCCGATCGCCTCTGCTTGCCCCCCGAGTAGGCCCGGGCGTCTCGCACGTGCGGCATCACGGCGAAATTGAACGCCGGCGGCGGCGAAGGGGTCAACCATTCGAGCGTCCGCCCGTCCCGGGATCGCCCGGTCGGCTCGCAGGCTGGTTGCGGTCGCGGATGCTGACGAAGAGTTGCCTGATCTGAAGGCCAGATCGCAGACGGGGGATGCAAGGCCGACCGCGGCCGCGACGATCCAGGGCTGCCACGCGGCGACGTCGTAGTGCTGCAGACGCCGCGTCATGCCCACCGCCCAGCCACGTAGAGCGGCATGAACGCGACGTAGAAGCCGACGATGGTGAACCAGAACGACGCCCTGCCCCAGCCCTCGTGCAGGCGAAAGCCGAACACCTTAGGGAACCAGTAGGTCAGGCCGGCAAATAGCCGAACACCACGCCGCCGATAATCACGTTGTGGAAGTGGGCCACCAGGAAGAGACTGTTGTGCACTGGAAGTCCACCGGCGGCACGGCCATCAGCACGCCCGTCATGCCGCCGATGATGAAGGTAAGATGAAACCCAAAAACCACAGCATCGGCGTCGCGAAGCTGATCCGGCCGCGGAACATGGTGAACAGCCAGTTAAAGATCTTAACACCGGTAGGCATGGCGATAATGCATGGTCACGATGCCGAAGAAGGCGTTGACGTCTGCGCCGGCGCCCATGGTGAAGAAGTGGTGCAGCCAGACAATGAAGGAGAGAGACGATGGACATCTGGCCAGACCATCGACGATAGCCGAACAGCGTCTTGCGCGAAAAGGTCGAGACCATTTCGGAGAAGATGCCGAAGCCGGCAGAACCAGTATGTACACCTCCGGGTGCCCCCAGGCCCAAATAAGGTTGACGAACATCATCGCGTTGCCGCCATCGCCGGCCGTGAAGAAATGCAAGCCGAGAGAGCGGTCAGCGGCAACATCGCGAGCGTCGCGGTCAGCAGCGGGAAGGCGAAGACGATCAGTATTGGGGCGAGCGCCGTCCAGCAAACAGCGGCATGCTGCATCACTCATACCCGGCGCGCATACTGAAAATGTGGTCACGAAATTGACGCCGGTCATCAGCGTGCCGACGCCCGCGATCTGCAGCGCCCAAAGGTAGTAGTCGACTCCGACGCCCGGGGAGTATGCCAGCTCGGTTAAGGGCGGGTAGCCTATCCAGCCGGTGGCGGCGAAAATCGCCGATCACCAGCGACACGTTTAAAAGCATGGCGCCCGCCACAGTCAGCCAGAAGCTCAGCGAGTTAAGGAGGGGAAAGGCGACGTCGCGCGCCTAGTTGCAGCGGCACAACGTAGTTGATAAGGCCGATCATAAGCGGCATCGCCACAAAGAAAATCATGATGGTCCCGTGCGCGGAAAATATCTGGTCGTAGTGCTCGGGCGGCAGATCCCCGGGCGCGTGCAATGCGCGAGGCCTGCTGCGAGCGCATCATGATCGCGTCGATGAAGCCGCGCAGCAGCATCAAGAGCCCGAGCAGCCAATACATGACGCCGATGCGCTTGTGGTCGACGCTGGTGATCTACTCGCGCCACAGATAGGGCAGATGGCCCTTCACCACGATCCAGGCGAGCACGGCCAGGATTTCCCGCCACCATTACCGAACCGGCAATGAGCGGGATCGGCTGATCCAACGGTATGGCGTCCCAGGTGAGCTTGCCGAGCATTCAGCGATCTCCTATCGGCCGCACCTGGGGCCCGCCGCGCCCGGCCCGCGGGCCCGGCCCGGGCGGCACTTGTTGGGTGACGATGGCCTTGAACAAAGTCGGATCGATCGTCCGGTAGGTGAACGGACGCACGTTCTGGCTCTCCCGCGATAACGTCGCGTAGCTCGCCCGGTTCAATGCCGGTCCGCTCTGGCGCGTGGCGGAAACCCACTTTGCGAATTCGTCCTGCGGAACAGCGTGCACCGTGAAACCCATGTCGGCAAATCCGTCGCCGCTGAATTGCGTCGATAGGCCGTGAAACGTCCCTGGTTGGTCCGCTTTGAGATACAGCTGCGTGACCATGCCGTTCATCGCGGCGATCATGCTGCCGAGTTGCGGCACTCGAAGAAGTTGTTCATTACTGTCGCCGAGGTGAGCGAGAAGTGCACGGGCACGTCTGCGGGGATGACAAGGCTCTGGACGCTTGCCACACCCTGGTCGGGGTAGATGAACAGCCACTTCCAATCGAGCGCGACGACCTGTACCTCGGTCGGGGCTTCCGATGACGCGATCGGCCGGTAGGGATCGAGCCCACTCGAGCCGATCCAGACAAGGCCGCTGAGGAAAAGAATGATGAGAAAAGGAATTGACCAGACGACGATCTCGACACGGCCGGAATACACGAAGCCGGGCTGATAGCGTGCCCTGGTGTTGCGGGCACGAAACCACCACGCGAAAGCCAGCACCGCGATGATCGTTGGCACGACGATCACCGCCATGATCTCCACCGCGTTGAGCAGAATCTTGGCGTTGGCAGCACTGATCGGACCCTGGGGGTCCAGCACGCCTCCCGAGCAACCCACGAGTGGCAGGAGCAGGGCTGTAGAGGCGGCTCTGATGGGAAGCCCCGTCGCACGGCTCGGCATGGCTGACGTCGAACACCTCCGCAGTGATGGGACCAATCGCCTAACGCGCCGGACTACGATTTCGACCCGCAAAGGAATATCCGGCCACGGCCTTTCGGGTCGGCAGGTGTTTGCCACCGAATAGCAGGACCTTCCGCACGAGACGGTGACCGGCAGGATAGGCCCCTATCGATTGAGGTAGCAACCCACGGTGTGCGGTGTGGCAGTCACGAGCACGCGAGGCAGCGCTTGCGGCCACGGGATTCTAAGGAGAATCCTGCTACTGCTAGCGCCTCTCAATGCGCGCCGCCGGCTTCGGCGTGGTCGGCTTTCTTCAGCAGCAGGGTCGCGGCGAGCGCGACGACCAGCGCGGCGCCGAGCAGGTAGAAGGTGTCGCTGAAGGCCATGATGTAGGCCTGCTGGCGCACGATGCGGCCGATCGCGACCACGGCCTGGTGCGCCGCCGCGGCGTGGTCGGCGACGCCGTGGCCAGGAAGTAGTGGGTCAGCGCGTCGATCCGCGCGCGGGTCGCCTCCTCGAACAGCGAGACCGACTGCGTCAGCACGTTGGAATGGAACTGCTCGCGCTTGGTCAGGAAGGTCTGCAGCACGGCGATGCCGACCGCGCCGCCGAGGTTGCGCATCATGTTGAACAGCGCCGAGGCCGAGCCGGCGTTCTCCGGCTCGATGCCGGCGGTCGCGACCGCCGACAGCGGCGTGAAGACCAGCGCCTGGCCGACGGCGCGCACGACGTTCGGCCAGAGCAGCTGGTCGGCGGCGTAGTCCGACGTCATGTCGATGTTCATGAAGTTGCTGGCGGCGAACAGCGCGAAGCCGAGACCGCGATCAGCCGCGCGTCGAAGCGCTTCATCAGCCGCGGCACCAGCGGGATCAGCACCAGCTGCGGCAGGCCGGTCCAGGCCAGCACCATGCCGATCTGCTCGGCGTTGTAGCCCTGGATGCGCGCCAGATAGACCGGCAGGATGAAGACCGAGCCGTAGAGCGCCATGCCGAGCAGGAAGTTGGCGAGGATGCCGAAGCCGAAATTGCGCCGCACCAGCAGGCGCAGGTTCAGCAGCGGCTTCTCGGTGGTCAGCTCGATCCACAGGAACAGCGCCAGCGCCACCGCGGCGATGACCGACAGCCGGACGATGAAGGGCGAGCCGAACCAGTCGTCCTTGTTGCCTTCCTCGAGCACGGTCTGCAGCGCGCCGAGGCCGATCGCCATGGTGGCGATGCCCGGCCAGTCGCCGTCCGCAGCAGCGAGAGCTGCATCGGCGCCGCTCCAGCGAGAACCACAGCATGCCGAGCATCAGCGCGCCGGGCACCAGGTTGACGTAGAAGATGTACTGCCAGCCCCAGTTCTCGGTCAGATAGCCGCCGATGGTCGGGCCGATCGCCGGCGCGAACGTGGCCGAGAGCGCGAACAGCGCCAGGCCGATCGGCTGCTTCGCCTTCGGCAGCATGGTGATGATGATGGTGAAGGCCATCGGGATCAGCACGCCGCCGGTGAAGCCCTGCAACGCGCGCAGCACGATCATCTGCCCGAGGTTGTGCGCAAGGCGCAGGCGGCCGAGAAGGCGAGGAACAGGACCGCGTTGGCCAGCAGGTAGCGGCGCAGCGAGAACACCTGCGCGAGCCAGCCGGTCAGCGGGATGACGACGATCTCGGCGATCAGGTAGGACGGTCGAGATCCAGCCGCCGTCGTCGATGCCGGCGCCGATCGCGCCCTGGATGTCGGCCAGCGAGGCGTTGACGATCTGGATGTTGAGCACCGCCATGAAGGCGCCGAGCGTCGACGCCGATCACCGCGATCCAGCGTCTGAGCGAAGTCGGCGGGCTCCTGACCGGGCGGAGCCGCGCCGGCTGTTCGTCGTTGCCGACGTCTGGCCGGGCGGCGTCGGCGTTGTCGTTGTGCTTTGCCGGGCGCGGTCATGGTCAGGACCCCTTGCGGCCGGCGGGCAGCTCGGCGACCGCGCGCGGCGTCGGGCCGGTTGCGCTCGGCGAGCACGGTCGCCTTGGTGTCGATGGTCGGCTCGACCGACATGCCGGGGCGCAGCAGGCCGGCGAGCGGGTCGTCGATCGAGCACGATCTTCACCGGGATGCGCTGGACGATCTTGGTGAAGTTGCCGGTGGCGTTGTCGGGCGGCAGCAGCGCGAATTCGAGGCCGCTCGCCGGCGACAGGCTGTCGACATGGCCGCTCAGCGTCGCGTCCGGGAAGCCGTCGACCTCGACCTCGACCGGCTGGCCGGCGCGCACGTGGGTGAGCTGGGTCTCCTTGAAGTTGGCGACGACGTAGACCGCGTGCAGCGGCACCACCGCCATCAGCTGGGTGCCGGCCTGGACGTACTGGCCGACCCGGAGCGAGCGGGCGCCGACCGTGCCGTCGACCGGCGCGGTGATCGTCGTGTAGGAGAGGTTGAGCTCGGCCTGGCGCAGCGACGGCGCGGCTGCGGTCGCGCTGCGCCTCGGCCTTGCCGCGCTCGGTGTCGAGCACGTCGACTTGCGCTGCGGCGGCGACCAGCGCCGGCCTGGTCGCGCTGCAGCTCCGCGGTCTTCTCCTGCAAGGTCGCCTCGGCCTGCTGCGCGCGCTGCACCGTGCCGTAGCCGGTCTTCATCAGGTTGCGGTAGCGGGCGTGGTCCTGCCGGGCGAATTTGAGCGAGGCCTCGGCGGCGGCGATGTTCGCCTGCTCCTGGTCGATGACCGACTGCTGCAGCGCGAGCTGGGCGTCGAGGTTGCGGATCGCGGCCTCGGCGGCCTCGACATCGGCCTGCGCCTGGTCGAGCGCGGTGCGGAAATCGCGGTCGTCGATCCGGGCCAGCACCTGGCCGGCCTTGACCGGCTGGTTGTCGCGCACCAGCACCTCGGCGATGTAGCCGGAGACCTTCGGCGCGACGGTGGTGTAGTCGGCCTTCACATAGGCGTCGTCGGTGGTTTCCAGATACTGGCCGACGGTCCAGTAGCGATAGCCGAAATCCGCGGCGGCGAGCACGCCGGCGATGACCGCCAGGCTGAGCGCGGTGCGCTTGATGGTCTTGCGCGAGGGAAGAAAGCTCTTGCTGCCCACCTGGGTCTCAAGAGTGGCCGTTTGGGTGTTCTCGCTCATTTTTCGATCCTTTCTGGCCGGACTGTGCCGCGCTGCAGAGGTTCGTTCTGTCGCGGGTGAATATGAGCGGCGAAACAAAGGGCGGGCGTGCAATTTCGCACACTACCATTCGAGATCGGAGAGATTGGCCGTTTGGGTGTTCTCGCTCATTTTCGATCCTTTCCGGCCGGGTGGTGCTGCGTTACCGAAGTCCTGCGTGTTCCGACCGAATGATCAAAGGATGCATTGAGCAACTGAGTTTTGATAATTAAGGAAATAATGGAAATATTATCCCTTGAAGACGGATAATGTGGGGCCAACCGGGGCTTTCCGCGGGTTTGGCGGCTTCCGCTGCCTAGAGGATTCTGCCAATGGGCGCCGTAGCGGTATTGGACGAAACGGCCGGGTTTTTGACGAAGTTGCCGCCGTCCGGGCGGCGCTCGTCCACCGGCGCCTCGGCGATTGGCAAGCGGGGGTTTCTCGGCCATGGTGGGCCGGTCCCCATCATCCACCAGCGACCGGTAATCGGGGGAGGAAATGGACCGATTGACCAGCTTGACGGTGTTCGCCCGGGTGGTCGACAGCGGGGGCTTCTCCGCCGCGGCCCGGCGGCTCAACATGTCGACGACGATGGTCAGCAACCATGTGCAATCGCTCGAGGATCGGCTGGGCGTCCGACTGCTCAACCGGACCACGCGGAAGGTGAGCCTGACCGAGGTCGGCAAGACCTATTACGAGCGCTGCACGCGCATCCTGGCCGACCTCGAGGAAGCGGACCTTGCCGCCAACGCGCTGCAGTCGATGCCGCGCGGCACGCTGCGCCTCTACACCAGCACGCATATCGTGCAGTTCATCGCGCCGGTGGTGGCCGAGTTTCTGGCGCTCTTTCCCGAGGTGTCGGTCGAGCTCAGCATGGGCGAGCGAATGATCGACCTGGTCGAGGAGGGCATCGATCTCGCCATCCGCACGACGCCGCCGCCGGACTCGAGCCTGATCGTCCGGCGCCTGACGCCGTGGCGCCATATTCTCTGCTGCGCGCCCGCCTATCTCCAGACGCATGACGCGCCGCGCCGGCCGGAAGACCTCGCCCGGCACAATTGCCTGCGCTACTCCTTCTATCCGTTCGGCGACGAATGGCATTTTACCGGCCCGGACGGCGCGCCGGCGGCGGTGCGGGTGCGCGGCAATCTGCTGAGCAGCAGCGCCGAGACGCTGCGGCGCGTGGCGCTGAACGCGCAGGGCCTTTTTCTCGCGCCGAGCTTCTTCGCGGCCGAGGATCTCCAGGCCGGCCGGCTGGTGCCGATCCTCGACGGCTACACGCCCGTCGAGTTCGCCATCAACGCGATCTATCCGCATCGCCACTATCTCTCCGCCAAGGTGCGCAGCTTCATCGACCTGGCGGCCGAGAGCTTCCTCGAGCATCGCAAGTGGATGGACCCGAACGCCACGGCCTGAGCCCGGCCGCCGCCCGCCATTGACCTATCTCAAGGGCGCGCCGTCATGCCTTGCTATGCTTCGGCGTCGAAGCGCGGCGACGCAGCCGTCCTCGGGGGCCACAGCACACACGCGAAGGAGAATGCCGATGATCGAGCTTTTGACCGGATTTCCCGAAAATGTCGTCGCGGTCCGCTGCCACGGGAGGGTTACGAAGCAGGATTACGATAAAATCCTGGTGCCGGCCGTGATGAAGGCGCTCGAAACGCACAAGAAGGTCCGGCTCTTTTACGAGACCGCCGGCGATTTCGCCGGCATCGATCCTGCGGCGATGTGGGAGGATTTCAAGGTCGGGATGGAGCACTTGACGCGCTGGGAGCGGGTTGCCGTCGTCACCGACGTCGACTGGATCAAGCACACGATGCAGTTCTTCAGCTTCCTGATGCCGGGCAGCACGAAGATGTTCCCGACCGACGAGGCCGCGCAGGCGCGGGCATGGCTCGTCGGCGCCTGAGCGCCGGGGGCGTCGCTACTTGGGAACCAGCTTGTCGCCCGCGCGCTTGAGCTCCTGCAGCTTGAACAACTCCAGGAATGTCTTGTCATTGTAGAGTTTCATCAACTTGGCTTCGTCGAATGCCTTCTTGGGCAGCGCGGCGTGATGGCCGCCATTCTTGCGCCCGGTCATCCAGGCGCTGCTCCAGAGGGACGCGAGCGTTTCCGATCCGTCGATCAGGCACGCGGCGGTGCGGATCCCGAGCCGGTCCCACATCGCAGCGGTGCGATGGCGTGTGTCGTTGTATGCCTGCACGACCTCCAGCGGCGGCAGCCGGCCAACCGTTCGGCGCATTAGCTCGACGACCTCGACGGCGGCATCGTGGCCGTTTTTTTTCGCCCCCTTGACTTTCGGTCGTCCCGTCAAGGCCTTGCCCACCGCGGCGTTCATCTCCGCCGCATGCTGGTTCAGCATGCTGGTCTCGTAGGAACTGTGCACGCCGGTCTCGCCTTTATTCGGGCGCCCATGGTGAAATTCCGATATGTGGAGCGGCTGACACGCGTCGCCGACATAGTGGGCCATCAATCCGCCGGCGCAGACGAATTGCTCATAGTCGTCTTTCGCCGCGAATTCGACCATCTCGTCATACATTTGCCAGACGCGGAACGGTAGCGCGCCCCGTTTTTTCGCGCTGATAGCGTCATAGAAAGCATTCCATACGTCGGGGTCGACGTTCTTAGGCTTCTTGTCCGTAAGGGAGAGCAGCGTCTCACCCTTGAATTTACCGGACGCTGTGCATTCCTGATCCATGTCGGCGAAATGATTGAATTCATCTTTCTTCCGGGTGTTGCGCCAGACCAGATCCGCAACGTCGGCAAGCGGCGCAAAGTCGCCTGATTTGTGCGCGGGGAGGCCGTCGGCCAGGGTCTTGTCGTTGTAGGCGATCCGATCTCGATTGAGCTTGAAAAGGTCTGCCAGCGTCTTGTCGGCGATGCGGTCGCAGGCGAGCCCGCCGACCTTGAAATGGCCGACGGCGCCCCAGGTTTCCGGGTGCCCAATGTTCCAATTCGGGATCAGCTCGACATCGAGCTCCCGGCAGACGGTCGACAGACAGGTCGCGAGCGCAAAGGCCGAGGAGGCCTGGGCCTCTCCGGGCGAAAGCAGCGATTGGCCGCCCCATTGAATCGCGAAGGGCCGGAGCTTTTTCGCTTTGTTGCCGGCTTGGCCCTTCGCTTTCGCCTGATCGAAGTCGAGCAGCGTGTCTTCGCACCAGATGGTTCCGGAGTCGCCCGGTAATGTCCCGACGGTGGTCTCGCCGACCCGGGGGCCGATCAGGAAGTCGGCGACGTATTCGAATCCGCCGACGGTCTTGTAGCGATAGAAGAGCGCCCGGATTTGGCCGTTTATGCGGCCGGACGCCGCGCCATACGCCGTCACATCGCGACCGATGATATCGAGGTTGAAGCTGTCGACGTGCAGGTCCCAGATCGGGCCCAACTCGCCAAGACCATAAATCTGCGCCGTCCACTGGGTGACGTCGTCGACTGCAATCAGGCCGGCGTCGAGATTGGCAACGACTCGCTGGCCGGGCCAGCCTTCGTAGACTTTGGAGAAGGGCACCTTACCGCATTCGCGCCCGGCACTCCTGCCGATCCTCTGCCGTTCTCCCTTCACGACGGTATAGACCTTGCGGCCCTCTTTGCCCGTGACGTGCCGGTTCGTCAGGGCGAATACCGATTCACCGTCGGTTACCAAGCATCCGATCGAGCTCACATGCTCGCGTCCCTGCACCTCGGTGAGCGCGGGATAGCCGCCGCCGATCAAGTCGCTCGGAAACGTCAACGTTTTCGATGAGGATTTTTCCGTGTCGTCGCGACTTGCCTTCACCACGCAGGTCGGGACGACGCGCCCGTCCGGCATGTAGAGGAAACGGGGTACCATGGCATCCGGATCGGCGGTGAAGGTGTGCCGGTCACGCCAGTCATCGACGAAGACGAGGATGCACGGCCAGGACCAGCTCTTCGGCTCCGAGTTATCGAGCGTGCGCGCTTCCGGAGCCGATTTCTGCACATCGCGGTGCGGCCGGTCCGAATCCTTGAAGTCGGGATCCGTCTTGCGAATGAGATAGCGTCCGATAGCCGTGGCGAAGACCTTGTCGAGGTGTGCCAGGTGCACGTGGTACGCCTCGCGCGCGTCAAGCAGGTCCTTGATCGACAGCGAGTTAAACCGGTGCTCCCGGATCCAGGCCTTGTCCATCTCTGCCTCCCTGTGGTGCGCTCTATCTTTTCCTCGCGTACACTTTATAAGGGATGATGCCATATGTAGAAACAAATTTGGCGAGAATAATTTATGACACCTCGCGGTTCGCCGCGACGGCGAGTCATTCAGGGTCGTGTTCGGCGTCTTCGCCCACTTCGGGTACAGCGCCGTCGAGAACCATCGCCCGGAAAGTCCGCTCGATCGCGTCGCCGTCGAGGCCTTTATAGATGAAGACGAGCCGGCTCTGGCCCGGCCGGTCGGGGTCGCGGGTGAGGGGCCGCGGCGGGCTGAACGCGTTGCCGACGCCCTGCAGCAGGATGGGGCGGCCGCCGTCCGCCGGCCAGACGATCCCCTTGACGCGGAGGAAGGCCTCGCCGCGCAGCGAGAAGATCGTTTCCAGGAAATCGCGCAGGCGCGGCCAGGCTATCGCCTGGTCGGTCGCAATGGCGAGCGAGCGGATGCCGCCGTGCAGAGGGTGCGCATGGCCCGCGTGAGGTGGTCATGGTCGTCGCTGTCGTGGTCGTGGGGCGGGATCGCGGCCGGTATCGCCGCCGCCGAGCGCGCCGCGAGCCGGAACAGCGCGGCCGGATCGATCTCGCCGTGCAGGACGGTCCGCACCGGAACGCCCGGGCTGAGCGCGGCGATCTCCTGCATCAGCGTCGTCGACGGCGCTGTCCGGCGCGAGGTCGGTCTTGGTCAGGAGCACGATATCGGCGACCGCGATCTGCCGCGCCGCTTCCTCATGCTCCTCGAGCTGCCGCAGGCCCTGCTGCGCGTCGACCATCGTCACGACGGCGTTGCAATGGCAGGGGTGGCCCTCCGCCTCCATCTGGTCGAGCGCGTGGACGATCGGGCCCGGATCGGCCAGCCCGGTCGGCTCGATCAGGATCTTGGAAAAGCGGGGCAGCAGCCCGGCATCGACCTTGGCGAACAGGTCGTCGATGGTGTCCATCAGGTCGCCGCGGATCGTGCAGCAGAGGCAGCCGCTGTCCATGACGACCGTGTTCTCCAGCGCGGAGTCGACCAGCGCGTGGTCGATGCCGATCTCGCCGAACTCGTTCACGATCAGCGCGGCATCGGCCATCGCGGGATGGCGGATCAGCCGGTTCAGCAGGGTCGTCTTGCCGCTGCCGAGAAAGCCGGAGATGACCGACACGGGAACGCGGTTGGCGCATCGGCGCTGTCGCTTGCTTTGCCATGCGCCGCCTCACGCCGGACTCGGCTTGCAGGTCGGTAAGCCCGACCGGCCGGAAGGGGCTGCTCGGGATCTTCTCGCCGATCCAGAAGGAGACCAGCTCGGCGGGGAAGCGCGGCTCGGAAAAGAGCGCCGGGATCGTCCTGCAGATCCCTGGCGGCGATCGTCACCGGGAAGAGCCGATCATCGCCGGCGCTGCTCGCTTCGCCCGGCGGCTGGACCGCGCCGCCGGTCAGCGTGACGCCGAGGACATGCCGGCCGGTCCAGAAGGCAAAATCGAAATCGCCCAGCGGCGCTGCATCTTCGCCGCTCCTGCCCGTGACGCGCGCATCGGGCAGCGGCCAGAGGGCGGAGAAGACGTAATCCGCCGGCGTGAACAATCCGCCCGACCACGCCACGGCGGCCGACAGCTCCGCCTCGGCATCCCGCCAGCGCGCCGTGATGAACGCGAAATAGCGCTCCAGGAAACGCCGCTGGTATTGCGCGAACAGGTCGAGCGCGCCGAGGATCTCGAACCGCAGATAGTCGAGCTTCTTTTCATGGTCCGGCAGCTTGGCCAGCCCGTCCGGCGGGAAGCGCAGCCCGACGTCGGTGTTGAGCCGGAGCGCCGGCGTCTCGCCGGGCGTCACGGTGAAGGACGGATCGGCGACGCCCCGCCGGCCTTCGCGGATATGGCCGGAGCGCGGGCCGCCCTTGCGGCCGTATGTGATCGTCAGGCGCGTCGTCATCGCGCGTGATCTTAGCCTTTCGCCGCCTCGCGTGCAGAGGCTCGCCTTACATATGGGAATACATGGTGAGGCCGGGAACGGGCATGCGCGCGACCAGGATCTTGCCGTTGCCGTCGAGGATGTAGAGGTCCTTCCGGTCCGCGCCGCCGTACGCGAGGTTGGTCAGCTTGTCGGTGGCGCAGGTCTCGATGCGGTAAATCGGCAGGCCGATCCGGTTGAACACCCAGACCACGCCCATGTTGTGCTGCACGCAGAGGATATTGCCGGCCTCGTCGGCGGCCATGCCGTCCGGCGTGCCGAAGCCGGTCATCGTCGCGAAGGTGCCGACGCGCCCCGTCGGCCGCGCGTCGTTCAGCGGCTGCCACCAGATCGCGTTGGCGCGCGAGCCGACATAGAGGATCTTTTCCGCCGGGTCGAGCACGAGCCCGTTCGGTCCGGGCAGCGTCTCGATCAGCGCCTGGAGCTGGCCCGCCGCGGTGTAAGCGGTAGACCCGTCCCGTCGGGTCGTGCAGGCCGGTCTTGCCCTGGTCGGTGAAATAGAGATCACCGTTCGACGTGAAGACGAGATCGTTGGGGCCTTTGAAGCTCTCGGCCGGACGCAGGTCGCCGAGCGGCCCGATCGCGCCGGTCTTCGGGTCGAGCACGACGATGCCGTGGCGATAGTCCGCGATGAAGATGCGGCCGTCCTTGTGGATCTTGAGGCCGTTCGGCTCGCCGTCGTAGTCGCAGGCGAGGTCGATGTCGCCGCCGGGCGCCATCCGGAAGATCCGCCCATGCGGCACGTCCGTGAAGTAGAGATTGCCGCCGCGGTCGAAGGCCGGGCCCTCGAGATAGAAATCCACGTTCGTCTGCGGCCGGGCGTAGCGCGCGCCGACCTTGCCGGGATGGCTGCCGGCTTTCGCGAACTTTCGCGGCATCTCGGCGACAAGCTCGGTCTTGATCACGGTCGGCGGATCATACGGTCCCATCTCGGTCGCGTCCTCCAGGTTGTCGGCCGGCTTTTTTCGCGCGCAGTCGTTTCCGCGACTTTCTCACGCGCGGATTAGCTTGTTGTATATCCCGAAATCTGTAGTAAATTATATTACAAAATGGGCAATGTTGTCATCGTCGCCGTTCTGTCCAGCGCCGTGTCACTTGTGTTCGCACGAATAAGTCGAAGGTTTACGCGTCGACGCGCGCCAACGGGTTTTCCCCCCTGCGTCAACGCGTTGTGATTGCCTGGGACGTCGTGGGATCGACACGCCGCCGGTCGAGGTTTCGATGCTGCGGCTCATAACAAAGCGCCTTTCAGGCGCGTCAGCATGTGAAGCAACAAACATGCATTCGGAGGAAGCCCACGATGTCCAATACACGCAAGGAATCCCGCCGTTTAATTGAACCGCTCTCCCGCCGCAGCTTTCTTCGCACGACCGGCCTCGTCGCCGGCGCCGCGACGCTCGGCGCGCCTTTCGTGCACCGCGCACAGGCCGCGGACAAGCTCGTCTGGTACTCCGGATCGTCCGCCCGGTCGGTCAGCGCCTGGGGCGAGATGTTCCAGAAAGAGTCCGGCATCCCGACGGAGACCTTTCGCTCCGGCGGCGTGAAGCTGGCGCAGAAGTTCGAAGCGGAGGTGAAGGCCCATCAGGTCCGCTGCTCGGTGATGGATTCGTCGCTGCCGGGAATCATGATGGACTGGGTCGAGCGCGGTCTTATCGAGAAGTACGAAAGCCCGCAGGCGAAGGGCTTTCCCGCCGACGTGCAGGACCCGGGCTACTGGGCCCCGATCAAGGCGCTGGTCCTGACGATCACCTACAACGCCGAGCTGATCAAGCCGGAAGAGGCGCCGAAGAAATGGGAGGACCTGCTCGATCCGAAATGGAAGGGCAAGATGGTCATGCCCGACGCCTTCTACAGCGGCGCGGCGCTGCATTGGTTCGGCGCGATGCATAAGGCCTACGGCAAGTCCTTCATGGAGAAGCTCTCCAAGCAGGACGTGCTGATCAAGAACGGCGCGGGCGCGACCGCGAACACGGTGACGTCGGGCGAGCGGCCGCTGTCGCCCATGCTGCTGATGTATCGTGTCTTCGCCGACATCAAGAAGGGCGCCAATCTGCGCGTCACGATCCCCGCCGAAGGCACGCCGGTCAGCTACATGGTGATCGGCGTTCCCAAGGGCGCGCCGAATCCCGACGCCGGCAAGAAGTTCATCGATTTCGCGCTGTCGAAGCCGGCGCAGACCTTCTGGCAGAACAAGTTCTTCACGCCGTCGCTGCGCGAGGATGTCGAACCGCTGACGCGGGAGAGGGGACGCCGTCCCCTGTCCGAGATCAAGCGGATCAACAGCTCGCCGGCGGACATGCGGGCATTCTTCAAAGATCAAAAGAACCTTTTGGATGAGTGGAATCGCCTCTTCAAATGATCCGCTGTCCGGTCGTGAGCAGCAGCGGAGCTGCCGGCGGCGCGGTTAGCGTCGCCGGGGCTCCGGCGCCAGGCGCATCATGAGCGCGGCGCTCTCGGAGCACGCGCCGGCGGGCGCGTGGGGGCGGACGCGGAGCTATCTTGCGCTCAACCCGCTGCTCGGCGTGGAGCTGCTGGTCGTCCTCATCCTCGCCGTGCTCATTCTCTACCCGGCATGGATTCTGTTTTCGTCCTCCTTCCACGACCAGGCCGGCGGGCTCACCTTTGCCTGGTATGTCGAGGCCTATACCAACCCGGCCAACTACCGGGCGATCCTGAACACGCTGATCGTCGCCGGCGGCACCGCGGTCTCGGCGACCGTCTTCGGCACCTTCATGGCCTGGGCGGTGGTGCGGACCGACATGCCGGGACGGCGGCTGATCGAGGCCGCCTCGATCGTGCCCTTCATCTCGACGCCCTTCATCGGCGCGCTCGCCTGGGTGCTGCTCGCGAGCCCGCGGACCGGCCTGATCAACCAGTTCTGGCGCGTTCTCTTCGGCGGCAGCACGCCGCTCATCGACATCTACTCGCTGTGGGGCATCGTCATGGTCGAGGCCCTGTACGAGATGCCCTACGTCTTCCTCATCGTCGCGGGCGCGCTGCGCTCGATGGACCCGACGCTGGAGGAGGCGTCGATGTCGGCCGGGGCCGGCGTGTGGAACACGACGCGGCGGGTGACGCTGCCGCTGGTGCTGCCCGCGATCCTCGGCGGCGCGCTGCTGGTCTTCGTGCTCGCGGCCGAGCAGTTCGGCGTGCCGGCGGTGATCGGCTCGGGCGCGCGGATCCGGGTGCTGACCACCAGCATCTGGGACACGCAATCGGTCTTTCCGCCGAAATACGGCCTCGGCGCGGCGCTCTGCGTCACCCTGCTGCTGATATCGATGATCGGGCTGTGGCTGCAGCGCCGGATGATCGGCGGCCGCAGCTACACCACGGTCGGCGGCAAGGGCGCGCGGCCGCGCCGCATCCCGCTCGGCCCGATGCGCTGGGTCGTCTTCGCGATCTGCGCCGCCTACCTTCTGCTCGCGGTCGTGCTGCCCTACGCGACGATCTTCCTCAGCTCGATCCGCACGCTGTGGACGCATGACTTCCACTGGGCGCAGCTCACGCTCGAGAATTACCGCTGGGTGCTGTTCGATTACCCGAGCACGCGGCGCGCGCTGTTCAACAGCCTGTTCCTGGCGGTGGTCGGCGCCACGGTCTGCATCCTGTTCTGCGCGGTGTTCTCCTTCCTGACCCTGCGCACCCGCCTGCCGGGGCGGAAGCTGCTCGACTATCTCGGCATGCTGCCGATGGCGTTTCCCGGCATCGTGCTCGCGGTCGGCCTGCTGCAGGCGTGGATCAATCCGCCGCTGGTGCTCTACGGCACCATCTGGATCCTGTTCATCGCCTATATCACCCGCTACTTCCCCTACGGCGTCCGCTCGACCTCGGCGACGCTGCTGCAGATCCATCCGGAGCTGGAGGAATCCTCGCTGATCTCGGGCGCGAGCTGGCTGCAGACCTTCCGCTACGTGACCCTGCCGCTGCTCAAGCCCGGCCTCGTCGCCGGCTGGATCCTGCTGTTCGTCTCGTTCACCCGCGAGCTGAGCGCGTCCGTGCTACTCTACTCGCCGGGCAAGGAGGTGCTTTCCGTCGCGATCTACGACATGTGGGAGCAGGGCGACTTCCGGCCGCTCTCGGCGCTCGCCATGATCCAGATCGTGATCGCGCTGGTCATGCTGGCGATGGTCAAATGGGTGACGAAGGTGGACCAGGAGGTGGCGGCATGACCACGCTCCGCATCGAAGGGCTCGTCAAGTCATACGGCGCGGTGCGCGCGGTCGACGATGTCAGCTTCGAGGTCGAGCCGGGCGAGTTCCTGTCGCTGCTGGGCCCGAGCGGTTGCGGCAAGACGACGACGCTGCGCTGCATCGCCGGCTTCGAGCGTCCCGACAGCGGCCGCATCACCTTCGACGGCGAGCCGCTGACCGATCCCGCGCGCGGCGTGTTCGTGCCGCCGAACCGGCGCGGCTTCGGCATGGTGTTTCAGTCCTACGCGGTGTGGCCGCACATGACGGTGTTCGACAACGTCGCCTATCCGCTGAAGGTGGCGGGTGGCGTGCCCGCCGGCACGATCCGCGAGCGCGTCAAGGCGAAGCTCGCGATGGTGGGATTGCAGGACCTCGACGCCCGCCTTCCGACCCAGCTTTCCGGCGGCCAGCAGCAGCGCGTCGCGCTGGCGCGCGCGCTGGTCATGGAGCCGCGCGTGCTGCTGTTCGACGAGCCCTTGAGCAATCTCGACGCCAAGCTGCGCGAGCGCATGCGCTTCGAGCTGATGGAGCTGCAAGGCAAGCTCGGCGTGCCGGCGGTCTATGTCACGCATGACCAGGCCGAGGCGATGGTGATCAGCCGCCGCATCCTCGTCATGGAGCGCGGCCGGATCGCCCAGATGGGCCGGCCCGACGAGATCTACGAGCGGCCGGCGACGCGCTTCGTGGCGGATTTCATCGGGCTGACGAACTTCATCCCCGCCCGGATCACCGCCTGCGCTGGCGGCGGGCGCTGGTCGGTGCGCTGCGACCTGGGCGAGCGGCTGTGCACCAGCACGCGCGAGCACAAGCCCGGCGAGCCGGTCTCGCTCGCCATCCGGCCCGAGCGGATCGAGATCCTGCTCGACCCGCCGGCGGAGGCGGGCGCCTTCGAGGTGACGCTCCGCAACGCCTACTATCTCGGCCCCTATTCCGAATACATCCTGGACACCGGCGGCCATACGCTGCGCGCCCAGCGCAGCTTCCCGCTCAACGCAACCCTCGGCCAGCGCCTCTACGCCCGCGTCGCCCCCGAGCATTGTCTCGTGGTCGCCGATGCGTCGGCGGACGGCGCCGAATGAGCCCGACAGGAAAGGAACGCAGCATGCAGATCGGCCTTCGCATCGGCCCGCAGGACGAGTTCACGCCGATGCCGGAGTATCTCAAATTCGTCCGCCGCGCGGAGGATCTGGGCTTCGACCCGCTGCTGTTCTCCGACACCGTCTCGCTGTCGCATTTCCATGTGCGCGATCCCTTCGTGCTGATCGCGCTCGCGGCCGGCGCGACGAAGAAGGCCGGTCTCGGCACCGGGGTGACGACGCCCTTCACGCGGCATCCGGCGGTGGTCGTCAACGCCTTCGGCTCGATCGACGATGCGATCGCGCCGCGCAAGACCTTCCTCGGCATCGGGTCGGGCGATACCGCGGTCTATCTGATCGGCAAGCGCGCGGCGCGGCTGGCCGAGATGCGCGAGTACCTGACCGTGCTGCGCAAGCTGCTCGACGGCGAGCCGGTCGAATTCGAAGGCACGATGCTGCGCTCGAACTGGCGCAAGGCGGACCTGCCGATCTATGTCGCCGCCGACGGGCCGAAGATGCTGGCGATGGCGGGCGAGCTCGCGGACGGGGTGATCCTCGGCGCGGGCGCGACGCCCGAGGTCCTGGCATGGGCGCGCGGCTGCGTCGCCGAGGGCGAGGCGCGCGCCGGCCGCGTGCCCGGCAGCACGCCGCTCTGGGTCGACATGATCGTCAGCGTCGGCGCGGACCGCGAGGCCGTGCGCCGGGCGATCCGGCCGCGCCTCTGCAACCGCGCCAACCATAATTTCCGCATGGGCTTCCACAGCGTGCCGGACGCGCATCTGGACGGCGTGCGCGCGTTCCGGGACAACTATGATGAGAGCGACGTCGGTTCCAAGACGAAGAACGCGGATCGCATCACCGACTACATCATCGACCGCTTCGCCTTCGTCGGCACGCCCGCCGATGTCGTCGCGCGCTTCGAGACCCTGAAGGCGCTCGGCGTCGAGAATGTCATCGTCGCCATGCCCTTCCGCCTCGAGGAGCGCACCGCGATCATAGAAACCCTCGCGCGGGACGTCATGCCGCGCATGACAGGCGAATAACCGAACAGATCGGCAGGAGAAAAGAAGATGGCAGCGAGCAACAGCCTGAACGGCGGTCAGATCATCGTCGACTACCTGGTGCAGGAGAAGGTTCCCTACGCGTTCGGCCTGTGCGGCCACGGCAATATCGGCTTCATCGACGCGCTGTACGAGCGCTCGGACGACATCAGCACCATCTCGGTGCATCACGAGACGGTGGCCGGCTTCATGGCGGACGTCTATTACCGCGTCTCGGGCCAGCCGACCGCGACCTTCACCTCCTGCGGGCCGGGCTCGGCCAACATGCCGATCGCGCTCGCCAACGCCTATTTCGATTCCGTGCCCTTCCTGGCGGTGACCGGCAACGTGCCGACCAGCCAGTTCAACCGCGGCGCCTTCCAGGAGACCTACCGCCAGCACCAGGCGGATTTCCCGTCGACGGTGCGCGCCTATTGCAAGCGCGTGTTCCAGCCGACGCGCGGCGACATGGTGCCGCTCGCCACCCGCCAGGCGTGGAAGACCATGGTGACCGGACGGCCGGGGCCGGTGGTGCTCGACGTGCCCTTCGACATCTTCAAGGAAGGCGCGGAGCAGCCGCCCGAGGCGACCGACTGGAACGCCAACATCAGCTGCCGATGCGGCGCCGATCCGGAAGGCGTCGTGAAGGCGGTCGACATGCTGCTTGCGGCCGAGCGGCCGGTGATCCTGGTCGGCCAGGGGGTGAAATACGGCGGCGCGGCGGACGACCTGAAGGCGCTGGCCGAGCGGCTCGGCGTCCCGGTCGCGAATTCGGCGAGCGGCACCGGCGCGATGGATACCAGCCATCCGCTGGCGCTCGGCCTGATCGCGCGCAACGGCACCTATCAGGCGAACCACGCCTGCCGCCAGGCGGACGTGCTGCTGGCGCTCGGCGTGCGCTTCGACGACCGCACCTCGAGCTCGTGGCTGCCGGGCTATTCCTTCACGATCCCGCCGACCCGGCTGATCCATGTCGACATCGACCCGGACGAGATCGCGCGCAACTACCCGGTCGCGCTCGGCCTGATGGCCGACGTGCGCACCTTCCTGCGCCAGGTCCTGGACGAGCTCGACCGGCGCAAGATCGGCAAGAAGGAAATCTCGTCGGCGCGCGCCGGCTGGCTCGACAGCATCGCCAGCTACAAGAAGGAGTGGGAGGAGTTCATCGCCCCCGGCTTCGTCGCGGACACCACGCCGATCCATCCGCAGCGCGCGGCGCACGAGATCGACAAGGCGCTGCCCGAGGACGCGATCCTGGTGAGCGACATCGGCGTGCACCATAACTGGCTGATCCAGTTCTGCAAGCCGACGCGGCCGGACTCGCTGATCGGCTCCATGGGCTTCGGGCCGATGGGCTTCGGCGTCGCGGGCGTGCTGGGCGCGAAGTTCGCCGCTCCCGACCGGCCCTGCGTCTCGGTCTGCGGCGACGGCGCCTTCTTCATGCACGCGAGCGTGCTCGGCACGGCCGTCGAGTACCAGCTCCCGGTCGTCTGGGTGGTGTGGAACAACTACGCCTATGCCTCGATCCGCGGCCTGCAGCGCGGCTATCTCGACGGCCGCGAGCTGGCGACCGACTTCAAGCACCCGACGACGGGCAAGCCCTACAACCCGGATTTCGCGGCGATGGCGCGCTCGGCCGGCGTCGAGGGCGTGAGCGTGGACAAGGCCGCCGACCTGGGCGACGCGATCAAGGCCGGCATCGCCGCCAACAAGCCCTACCTGATCGACGCCAACATCAGCGCCGACCTCAACCCGACCGGCGCCGGCGTCTGGGAGCTGCCCGGGCTCGGACAGAGCAAGCCCGGCTTCGGCAAGCGCTATCAGCCGTGACCGATCCATTCAATCGACAGAGCATGTGGGAGAAACGCGATGGGTAATACGAGACCGGAGGAGGCCAAGAACTTCCGCCTGCTGGGGCATGACCCCAGCGCGGCGTGGGGCGGCGGCAGCCTCTGCGAGGTGAAGGACGGCTACGCCTATGTCGGCGCGGTCGGCGGGTCGAGCTACGGCGGGCTGGAAGGCTTCACCGTGCACGACGTCTCCGATCCGCGGAAGCCGCGCAAGGTGGGCGAGGTGAAGGCGCCGCCGGGCGTGCATATGCACAAGGTGCGTCTCGTCGGCGACGACATCCTCTACGTGAATTCGGAAACGCTGCCCGGCGAGCGCGGCAAGGACGGCCGCGGCGGCTTCTACATCTTCGATATCAGCAAGCGGGACGCGCCGCGCCAGGTCGGCTTCTACGACCTGCCCGGCAGCGGGCCGCACCGCTTCGGCGTCGACAACGCGCGCCAGCTCGCCTTCTTCCCGAACGACGCGGAAGGCTGGAACAAGCGGGTCATCTGGACGATGGACATCAAGGACCCGCTCAAGCCGGACGTGGTCGGCATCTGGGGCCTGCCGATCCAGAAGGCGGACGGCGCGGGCGAGGGCGGGGACCCGATGCCGGCCGACACCGCGGTGACGCTGCACGGGCCACCCATCATCCGCGGCAACCGCATGTATGCCGGCTTCTGGGGCGGCGGCATGGCGATCATCGACTGCACCGACCTCGCCAAGATGAAGCTGGTCAGCCACCTGCGCTGGAGCCCGCCCTTCGTCGGCTGCACGCACACGGTGTGGCCGGTCGGCGACCGCCCCTATCTCGTCGCGACCGACGAGGCGCGCGCGGTGCAGAACTACTGGGACAGCCAGTTCATGTGGGTCATCGACATCCGCGAGGAGCGCAACCCGATCCCGGTCTCGACCTTCATCCCGGACCGCGACAAGTACTTCCATTCCGGCGGACGGTTCGGCGCGCACAACATCCTCGAGAACATCCCGTCCGAGGGACCCTGGGCCAACATCGTCTTCCTGACCTACTTCAATGCCGGCCTCCGGGCCGTCGACGTCAGCGATCCGCTGCAGCCCAAGGAAGTCGGCTGCTACGTCCCGGCGCTGCCGGAAGGGCAGAAGGCGATCCAGTCCAACGACGTCGGCTGCGACGAGCATGGCCGCCTCTACCTGATCGACCGCTGGGGCGCCGGCATGCACATCCTCGAATACACCGGCTGACGCATGACGATTTTCGCAAAAGGAAAACAACATCATGAGCAGAAATTCCGAAGTCCGGTTGGAGCATAACCTCAAGCTGATCGGCCGCAACAACCTCGGCGGCGCGCCGAATGCGGGCGAGGGCATCGCCATCAAATTCGCCAAGGACGGCCGCCGCATCATGTACTGCTCGCACGAGAACCCGCCGATGTGCTTCTCGGTTCTCGACGTGTCGGACCCGCGCGACCCGAAGGTGGTCTGGCAGCTGCCGTTGCCGCATCGCCGGGTGCGCGGCAACTCGCTCTCGCTCTGCGGCGATATCCTGCTGATGGCCTATCAATGCGTGAAGCCGGGCGACACGCCGGCCGGCTTCGAGGTCTACGACGTGTCGGATGCGGTCAAGCCGAAGAAGATCGGCTTCTTCGACGTCTCCGGCCCGCACTGCCAGGGCGTGCATTTCGTGTCCTTCATGGACGGCCGTTACGCCCACATCTCGACCGGCGCGCCCGACTTCGAGCCGAAGCACAAGAAGGACCACCAGTTCTACATGATCGTCGACATGGCCGACCCGACCAACCCGAAGGAGGTCGGCCGCTGGTGGATGCCGGGCCAGCGCGTCGGCGACGCGGACGAGCTGCCGCCGCGCCATCCCGAGCCATACGACTTTGCCTTCCGGCCGCATCACACGCTCTGCTATCCCGAGCGGCCGGACCGCGCCTATATCGGCTATATCGACGGCGGCATCGTGCAGCTCGACATCTCGGATATGGCGAAGCCGCAGCTCATCTCGCGCCTCGACTACCATCCGCCCTATCCCGGATTCACCCACACGGTGATGCCGCTGTTCGACCGCGGCTTCCTGGTCGTCACCGACGAGGCGACGGGCGACGAGGGCATCGACTGGCCGAAGCGCCTGTGGATGGTGGACAACCGGGTCGAGAGCAACCCCGTCATCGTGTCGACCATGCCGACGCCGGAAGGTTTCGAGGATCTGCACCGCGTCGGCGGGCGCATCGGCGCGCACAACATTCACGAGAACGAGCCCCACGACGCGGCCGGCAAGCTGACCAACACGCTGATGGCGACGTGGTTCAGCGCCGGGCTGCGCATCTACGACATCCGTGATCCCTACCGCCCGGAAGAGATCGCGGCCTTCCTGCCGGTCACCCCGAAGGGGCAACGCGGCTGCCGCATCAGCGATGTCTATATCGACGATCGCGGCATCATCTACACGACCGACCGGGCGAACGGCGGCCTGTATGTCCTGGAGTACACGGGACAGCAGCCGCTCAACTAGCGGACCCCAACAAAGGCGGGCCGGTAAACGACAATGGAGGAAACGTCATGTTCAACAAAAATCGCGCTGCGGCACTTGTGATTGCGGCCGCGGCTGCCGTCGCCCTGGCGCCGGCAACTTCGGTCGCGCAGAAATATCCGAGCCGTTCGGTGGATATCATCGTGCCATTCAATCCGGGCGGCGGTGCGGACGCCTCGCAGCGGACGTTCAACAAATACGCGGAGCCACTGGTCGGCAAGCCGCTCGTGGTGGTGAACAAGCCCGGCGCCGGCGGCACCAAGGGCTGGGCCGAGCTGGTGCGCGCGAAGCCCGACGGCTACACGATCGCCATCGTCACGCCGCCCTTCAACGTCATCCCGGCGCTCGCCCGGCCGAAGCAGACCGGCTACACCCTCGATCAGTTCACCAACATCTGCACCTATGCGGTGGTGCCGGACGTGCTGCTGGTGCGCGAGGACAGCCCGTATAAGACGCTGGCCGATCTGGTCAAATACGCCAAGGCGCATCCCAAGAAGATCAAGGCCGCGAATACCGGCACCCTCGGCGCCGACTTCATGACGACCCTGCTGATCGAGAAGGGGACCGGCACCGAGTTCACGCAGGTGCCGTTCACCGGCGGCTCGAAGGCGCTGCAGGCGACCCTGGCCGGGACGACGGATGCGATGATCGCGAGCTCGCTGTTCGCGGTCGCCCAGAAGGGCAAGCTGCGTACCCTGGCGATCGCGTCCGAAGAGCGCGACAAGACCATTCCGGACGTGCCCACCTTCAAGGAGCTCGGCTACGACGTGGTTTCCGAGCGCTACCGCGCCCTGGCCGGTCCGCCGAAGCTGCCCAAGAAGATCGTCGAGTACTGGGCCGGCATCTGCGAGAAGGTGACGAAGGACGCGGGCTTCCAGGCCGACATGAAGAAGATCGGCCAGCCGCCGGCGTTCCGGGGCCCGGCAAAGACCGATGCGGCCATCGACACCATGCGCAAGCATATGCAGGAGCTCGTCGATAAGTACCACCTCGCCAAATAACAACAACGGGCGAGCGCATCGCTGGCGGGCCGCCGCGGAACGGCCCGCCACCGGCGCTGCCGAAGAAAGAAGAGCGACATGTGGGGCGAGATCTTCCACGCGGTTCAGGTCGACCTGCACCTGACGCAGCTTTTCGTCATTCTCGTGGGCACGGTGGCCGGCATGGTGATCGGCGCGCTGCCGGGCCTGTCGGCGGTCAGCGGCGTGGCGCTGCTGCTGCCCTTCACCTTTTCCATGGAGCCGGCCGACGGGCTCATCATGCTCGCCGCGGTCTACATGGCGGCCGAGTATGGCGGCTCGATCTCCGCCATCCTGATCAACACGCCGGGGACGTCCGGCGCGGCCTGCACGATCCTCGACGGGACGCCGCTCACCCGCCAGGGCAAGGCGCAGGAAGCGCTCTACACCTCGCTCTTCGCCGGCACGATCGGCGGCCTGATCGGCGCGCTCGTGCTGCTGTTCTTCACGCCGGTGCTGGCGCGCGCATCGCTGCTGCTCGGGACCGGCGGAGATCTTCTGGGTCGCGGTCGCCGGCCTCGCCCTCGTGGCGACGCTTTCCGGCCGGCACGCCGTCAAGGGGCTGGTCGGCGTCGTCATCGGCATCGCGCTGACCCTGGTCGGCCAGGACGCGATCTCCGGCGACATGCGCTTCATGTTCAACGACTATCGCCTGGTCGGCGGCATTCCCCTGATCCCCGCCTTGCTCGGCCTGTTCGCGGTGGCGAGCATCCTCGGCCTGCTCGAAGGCGTCAACGAGCGGGTCGCGCCGCTGGTGCTGCGCAAGGGGGCGATACGGTCCGTGCTCATCCGGCTTGCCGGGATGAAGCGGCTGCTGCTCTGGTCGAGCACGCTCGGCACGCTGGTCGGCGTGGTGCCGGGCGCGGGGGCGTCGATCAGCGCCTTCGTCGCCTATGGCGAGGCGAAGCGGCTGTCCAAGCATCCCGAGATGTTCGGCCACGGCTCCTGGGAAGGCGTCGCCGCGCCGGAATCGGCCAACAACGCGGTCGTCGGCGGCGCGCTCGTGCCGCTGCTGGCGCTCGGCATTCCCGGGTCAGGCTCCGCTGCCATCATGTTCGGCGCGCTGACCGTGCACGGCATCATCCCGGGGCCGCGCCTGTTCACCGAGCGCGGCGACATCGTCTACACCTTCATGATCGGCCTGCTGCTGACGGTCTTCGCGATGCTGATCGTCGGGCTCGTCAGCATCCGCTGGTCGAGCCTGATCGTGCGCGCGCCGCGCCGGATGATGGTGCCCGGCGTGCTGGTGCTGTCGATGATCGGCACCTACGGGCTCGATAACAGCCTGTTCGACGTGTATGTCCTGCTCGTCGTCGGCATCGTCTCCTACATCCTCGGCAAGCTCGACGTGCCGATCGTGACGATCGCGCTGGGGCTGGTGCTCGGCGGCCTGATGGAGGAGAGCTTCCAGCAGGCGGCGCTTGTCGGCCAGGTCGATGCCGGGTCGACCTGGATGTATTTCGCGACGCGGCCGATCGCCATCGTGCTCATGCTCGTCGCCTTCGCGGTGATGGGCGCGGGCGTCTTGCAGATCCTGCGCGACCGGCGCGCGGCGGTGGGCGGGGCGCCGGCGGAATCCGACGTCGGCGCGGTCGGGCCGAACCTGCGGGTGATGAATATCGTGCTCGGCGCCGTTCTGGTCGCGCTGGGCGTCTACATCTTCATCGCGTCGCGCAGCTTCTCCGCGATCGGCGCGCGTTTCCCGGTGCTCGTCGCCGGCGCGTTCCTCGTCCTTGGCGGGTTCCTGCTGGCGGTGAACCTGTATCCGAAGACCGGCGCGCTGCGCGCCAGGGCGCGTCCCTTCGCCTCGGTGCCGTGGCGCCTTTGGCTGACGGTCGTCGGCATGCTCGTCCTGTTCGCTCTCGGCACGGACCAAATCGGCTTCTACGAGTCCGCCTTCCTGTTCCTGTTCGCCACCTGCTGGCTGCTGTCCGGCGCGGAAGCGTCGGCGGCCCGGCGGCTCGCCGTCTCCGCCGCCTTCGCCCTAGGCGTCGACGTCTTCGTCTACGCCGCCTTCAAGATCGTGCTGCAGATCCCCACGCCGCCGGGCCTTCTCGTCTGATCGATCCACCATTCGGGAGATACGTCATGGACGCCACACGCCGCTTCGCCGAATTCACCGAGCGCCTGACCGTCGACGAGCTGCCGGCCGCGACGGTCGCCGCCAGCGGGCGCATGGCGCTCGACACCGTCGGCGCGGCGATCGCCGCCTGGAACGCGCCCGGCGTGCGCGAGCTGCGCTCGGTGCTGTCGCAATGGGGCAGCGGCCCGAGCCGGGTGTGGATCGGCGGCGAGCGCCTGTCGCCGCCCGCCGCGACGCTGGTCAATTCCTCGATGGCGCATGCCCTGGAATATGACGACCTGCATTGCGAGCTGCCGATCCATTCGGGCGTCGTCATGGTGCCGGCCGTGCTTGCGGTCGCCGACGCCAGGCCGGACGTGACGGGCGCCGATGCCGCGGCGGCGATCATCGCGGGCACGGAGATCGTCTGCCGGCTGGCCCGCGCGACGAACAGCTATTTCGGCGACGCCGGCTTCCGCGGCTGGAACCCGAGCTCGGTCGTCGCCGGTTTCGGCACCGCGGCGGCGGCGGCGCGCCTGCTGGGGCTGGACGCGGCCGGCATCGAGCGCGCCATGGGGCTTTCCTACGCCCAGGCCGGCGGCAATCAGCAGTGCATCGAGGACGGCGGGCTGGTCAAGCGCATGCAGCCCGGCATGGTCGCGGAAGCCGGCGTGCGCGCGGCCTGGCTGGCGAAGGCCGGCATCACCGGCGCGGTCAACGCGATCGAGGGGCGCAACGGCTTCTTCGCCGTCTATGAGCAGGGCGACTACGACGCCGGCAAGCTGACCGGCGGCCTCGGCGGAACGCTGGAGATCGACGGCGTCGGCTTCAAGCGCTATCCGATCTGCGGCATGTCCCATCCGGCGGTCGACGCCTTGCGCGGACTCCTGGCGGAGCACGGCTTCGCTGCCGGCGACGTCGATTCCGTCGAGGTTTTCGGCTCCAAATTCGTCAAGGACATGGTCGGCCGGCGTTACGAGCCGGGCAGCAACCCCGAGGTCGACGCGCAGTTCAGCCTCAGCTACTGCCTCGCCACCGTGCTGCTGACCGGCAACATGCGGCTTGCCGACCTGCGACGCGAGCACACGCTCGACGCCGGGCGGCGCGCGCTCGCCGACCGCATCCCGATCCATCTCGACGAGACGCTGAAGGGCAAGTGGACCGCCCGGGTCGAGGTCAAGCTGCGCGACGGGCGGCTGCTGACGCGCACCCGCGACAAGGCGGGCGGGCAAAGCGACGCCCCGCTGTCGACGGACGAGCTGATCGCCAAGTTCGAGGACGCGAACGCCGCCGGCGGCCCCGCCATGCCGGCCGATGCCGCGCGGCGGCTGTGCGATCTGCTGCTCGACCTGCCGCGGCTGCCGTCGCTCAAGCCGCTCTGCGACGCGCTGGTGCCGGCGATCGCCGCCCGCCGCGCGGGATGACGCCGCCGCATCCGACCCATGATTGAAAACACAGGAGAGCTCAATGGATCTTGGACTTGAAGGCCAGGTTGCAATCGTCACCGGCGGCAGCCGCGGCATCGGGCATGCCTGCGCGGCGTCCCTGCTGGCCGAGGGCGCGGTCGTCGCCCTGGTCAGCCGCGAGCCCGCGCGCCTCGAAGCGTCGCGTGACGCGCTGGCGAAGGCGTCGGGCGGCACGGTGATCGCCATCCCGACCGAGCTGCGCAGCGACGACGCGGTGCGGGCGATGGTCGCGCGCACGATCGCGGAGCTCGGGCGGATCGATATTTTGATCAACGCGGCGGCGACCGTGACTCCGACCGCCTTCCTCGACCTGACGGAAGAGCGCTGGATGGACCTGTTCGAGCAGAAGCTGAACGGCTATGCGCGCTGCCTGCGCCACGTGATCCCGCACATGAAGGACCGCAAGCGCGGCTGCATCGTCAACCTGTCGGGGCTGGCCGCCCGCCAGCCGCATGCGACGACCATTCCCGTCGGCCTCAACAACGCGTCCGTGCTCAATCTGACCAAGGCGCTGGCGAACGACCTGGCCAAGCTCGGCATCCGGGTGAATGCGGTGATCCCGCACATCATCGACACCGACCGCCAGGACGAGACGATGCGCGAATGGGCGGCGATCACGGGGCAGACGGAAGCGGAGGTGCGGGCGGAACGCGTCGCGAAGATCCCGCTCGGCCGCATGGGCAAGGCGGCGGAGGTGGGTGACGTGGTCGCCTTCCTCGCCTCCGCGCGCTGCGGCTTCGTGACCGGCGCCGCCTGGCATGTCGACGGCGGCGTCTCGATCAGCATCTGAGCGGACGCGCGGGGCGGGAGAAGGGCCTCAGCGCGCGCCGTCGTAGTCGAGGGCGATCAGCGTCTGCACGCGGTCAGCCGCCTCCATGAGCGGCTGCACCAGCGTCTTCTCCGCTTCTTCCAGCGGGATGCGCATGAGCGGGACCTGGCAGGCTATGCCGGCGACGGCACGGCCGCCGGGATCGCGGACCGGCGCGGCGATGGAGAACATGCCGAGCATGGTCCCCTGGTTCGAGACGGAATAGCCGCGGCGGCGGATCTCCGCGAACTCGGCCTCGAGCGCCGGCTCGTCGGTGATCGTGAAGGACGTGAAGCGCTTGAGCGGCCGGGCCGCGATGAGGCGGTGGCGCCGCGCCTTCGGCAGGTAGGCCACCAGCATCTTGCCGATGCTGGAGGAATGAAAATCCAGCCGTCTTCCGACCTCGGAATGGACGCGGAGCGACCAGTGCGATTCGACGCGGTCGAGAAGCAGGACCTTGTCGCCGTCGAGCACACCCAGGTTGCAGGTCTCGCCGGTACGCTCCGCCAGCTCTTCGAGCACGGCATGCATCGCCCCCGAGCGGTGCGAATAGCAGACGGTGTCGAGGGCGAGCCGGCGCATCCGCGGGCCCGGCGCAATGCGGTCCTTGTCGATCTGCCGCTGAATCAGCCCGGCTTCGATCAGCTGGTTGATGATCCGGTGCGCGGTCTGCCGCGGCAGGTCGAGCCGGACGGCGATCTCCTGCAAGCCGATGGGATGCTCCGCCTCGAGCAGCGTCTCGATGACGGCAAGCGCGCGCTCGAGGGCCGACCCGGGCGACGACTTCAGGCTGGGGGTGTCGTGCGGGCTGCGGGCGTACCAGGTCGGCGCCGCAGGCTGGCCGTGTGCCGGGTCGTCCTGCTGAGCGCGGTAGATCGCCGGCCGAAGAGCGGCGGACAAGATCGTTCATCGGTAAGCCATCTTTGCAAAGACGTGGGCTGCGGTCATGGCAGGGTTTCCACTTTGATTACCTCGATGCGATTGTCGAAAGGGTCGGGTGCGATCCGGCGCCTTGGCCCTTCCGGCGATTTCTTCCGGGCATTCGCGAAAGCACCCGCCTTTAGGGCGGTCCAAGATCGGTTCAAAGTCGTCGGCGACAAATGCGGGATGAGCTTTTCGCGCAGGCTGGAATTCCCTGTCAATCCCCAATCGCACCATGACGCCAATAGGCTCCTGCAGGCGACGCTTCCCGTTGCGGACGACTTGGGGCGCAGCTCAAGACCGATCACCCGAAAAGACATGGCGGATGCAGCCGTTCGTCAGTCAATTCATACTGAGTTTAATAGACATTTTGCCATTTAAGCGATGGAAAAATTGCCGGGTCCTTTGCCCGTCGCCGCTCAGGGCCGTGCCCGTTTTGCCGCGCCGCCAACGCGGCAGCGCGCGACCGAAGGTCCGGGCAGTGTCCATTCCATGGACAATAGTCCCGGTATGCACTGCTGATCGATTTGACGGTGATGGAGCGGATAAGTCGGCGTCCTTGGACGCGCGGCATAAATCCGTCCGCGACGAATTACCTCTTCGATCTGACGCGCAAGCCTTCGACGCCCGCGCAGGCGGCGACGATCCCGTCTGCGAGGGCGGAAGCGGCGGAACACGCATGCTTATTGGAAAAAAGCGGGCGGCCTTAAGTCGACAGATTAAGCCTTTCCAAGGCGAGTGACGATGATCCCTTTCGCGCCTTTGCCCCGCGCTCGCTTGATCGAATAGCCGTAACGGCCCAGATTTAGTTCTTTCTTCTTCAGCAGCGGCAGCATTGCTTCACCGATCAACAGGGCGATGGGATCGGGCCGAACTTCGCTCGTTTCGGACTTTTGCTGCTTGAGCCATTTCGCAAATGCCTCTTCCGCAAGGGAGTCTCCAATGGACTTTCGAAGGGCATTAAGCTTTCGAATTTGTCCCTTGGTCAGATCAGATTCGTTGATGCTCATAATCTTCTTTTGCCTCGGATTACAGTGCTAGGTCAGAATTTATACGACCCCATATATCGCACCAATGAAGCATGTAAAGCCATTTAATAATGTAAAGGAACAGAAGTTTGATGCCGCTTTAACGTTTTTCCCTGACAGGATTAACTTGTGAGCTTGTTTTTCTTGTAAAAGTGGTTAGAAACGCCCGTTTTGGCCGCTCAATTTCTCGCTGGTTGTCGAAATCGATCCGCCGAGGACTTTGCAATTCATGGTCGATCAATCGGTGAAAACGCGGCCAATCTAACCCGGTAAAATCGGTGAGAATGCCGCCGTTTATTCCATTGCTGCGATGGAATTTATTCAGAGCCGGCAGCAAATCAGGCCCGATCCAGCAATTGACCGACGCCGCCCGCTATCAGCGCGGTCACGTCGATGCCATTGGTCTCGTGCGCGATCGTGTTGCTGGTCACGACGCGTGCGGCGCCTGCCTTGCGCAAGTCCTGAAAGGCGTTGTCCGCGAAGACGCCATGCACGGCGACGCAGACCGGCGATTTCATGCCGGCGGCCGCGAGGTGGCCGATCGTCTCGATCATCGTCCGCCCGGTCGAGACGATGTCGTCGACGAGAACCGGCGTATGGTCGCGCCAGCGCTCGACCTCCGGGACGGAGACCGTCACGTCGCGGTCGCCGCGCCGCGTCTTCTCGAGCACGACAGTAGGGCGCCTTGGCGTCGCCGGCGACGGCCGCGACCCATTGCTCGCTTTCGCCGTCGGGCCCGATCAGGATCGGGCGCGCCACGTTTTCCGCGATCCAGGCCGACAGCAGCGGTGCCGCGTGAAGCGCCGTCGCCGGCACGCTATAGATCTCGCCGAGCCCGCTTCGGCGGTGCAGGTGCGGGTCGACGGTGACCAGCCAATCAACATGACGCGAGAGCGATTCCGCGAAAATCGCCGAGGTGACCGCTTCGCCCGGCTTGAACTGCCGGTCCTGGCGCATGTAGGCGAGATAGGGCGCGACGAGGCCGACCGATGCCGCGCCGAGCGCGCGGGCGGTGGACGCGGCGAACATCAGCGGCAGGAACTTGGCGTCGGGCCTGTCCAGCGTGCAGACGAGCGCGAGGTTCCGGTCCGCCGGCGCGCCTTCATAGCGCAGATAGGTTTCTCCGTCGGGGAAGGGGCGAAGCTCGATCCGCGCCCGCTCCCCGCCGAGCAGGTGGCAGAGGGCGTCGGCAAGCGCATCATTGCCGGGAAGCGCCGCGATCAGAGGGCCGGTCATGCCAGCTCGGCCTCGTCGCGGTAGCCGGGAACGACGCAGGTCCAGCCGAGCTCCTCTTCGATGCGATGGCGCAGCGCGTCGGCGGCGTCGGGCTCGCCATGGGTCACGAAGGTCGTTTTCGGCGGCCGCTCGAAATGCCGCAGCCAGCCCATGATCTCGTCGGCGTCCGCATGCGCCGACAGCATGTGCAGGTTCCCCACTTCCGCCCGCACCGGCACGTATTCGCCGTGCATCTTGATCTTGTCGGCGCCCGCGGTCATCGCCGCGCCGCGGGTGCCGCCGGCCTGGAAGCCGGCGAACAGGATGGTGTTCCGCTCGTCCGGCGCATAGCGCTTGATATGGTGCAGGACGCGGCCGCCGGTGGCCATGCCGCTTGCCGAGATGATGACCTTGGGCATCGGATCGGCGTCGAGCGCCTTCGACTCTTCCGCCTCGTGCACATAGCGCGCGACGGCGCAGGCGGCGCGGCAGGCATGCTCGCTGAGCCGGTGCACGCGGCGGTACTTGCAGAAGATCTCGCTGACGTCGATTGCCATCGGGCTGTCCAGGAAGACCGGCAGCGCGGGGATACGGCCGGCGCTTTTCAGCCGCTCGATATGATACAGCAGCGTCTGCGCCCGGCCGACCGCGAAGGACGGGATGACGACCGTTCCGCCGCGCGCGGCCGTCCGGCTGATGACGTCGGCCAGGGCGTCCTCGGGGTCGCGCCGCTCGTGAAGCCGGTTGCCGTAGGTCGATTCGACCAGCAGGTAATCGGCCCGCCGGATGATGGTCGGGTCGACCATGGTGGCGCTGTCGGGCCGGCCGAGGTCGCCGGAGAAGACGAGCGTCCGCCCGTCGACGGTCATCTCGACGATCGAGGCGCCGAGGATGTGTCCCGCCGGGTGGAAGCGGACGGTGAGGTCGCCCGTGCAGCGAGAGCGGCGTGTCGAACGCGATCGGCGCGAACTGCTCGAGCGACCGCTCCGCATCCTGCTTGGTGTAGAGCGGCAGGGCCGGATGGTGCTTCGAGAAGCGGTGGCGGTTGGCGAATTCCGCGTCCTTTTCCTGCAGGAAGCCGCTGTCGGGCAGCAGGATCCGGCACAGCTCGTAGGTCAGCTCGGTCGCATGGATGCGGCCGCGAAAGCCGTTCTTCACGAGCAGGGGCAGGTAGCCGCTGTGATCGAGATGGGCGTGGGTGAGGACCACCGCGTCGATGCTGTCCGGGGCGACGGGCATCGCCGCCCAGTTGCGCTGCCGGAGCTGCTTGAAGCCCTGAAACAGGCCGCAATCGACCAGGATCCGGCTGCGGCCGGTCTGCAGCAGGTATTTCGAGCCGGTCACGGTCCCGACGCCGCCGAGGAAGGTGAGGTTCAGGGTCATCGGCGGATTCCGGCGGCAAGGAGGACGTTGAGTCTCAAGGCAATTTCTCCTGAGGGCAGGTTTTGTTACACCGTAAGCGGAAGCGGCCTCCGGGTTGTTGATATCGGTCAACGTCCGCTGGTCCCGGACCCGCCAGGCGCGGCCGGCGCGGCGCGCAGCGTCTCGGCGTCCTCTTCCGGCAGCGACGGGTTGATCGGCAGACCCGGCGCCGAGCTCGAAGCCGCCCGGCGTGACCAGGTCGGGCACGATGCGGAGCCCCCAATGCAGGAAGGGCGCGTCCGCCGGGTCCGCCGCGCCGGACTCGATGACGGAATTGTAGGGCGGATCGTCGAGGGCCGCCCTGAGCCGATAGAGCGAGCGCCGCAGCAGCGCGCCGAACTCGGCGAGCGCCGCGTCGCCGGTCTCCGCGAAGGAGGCATGGTGGCGCCGCGGCAGGATCCATTGCTCGAAAGGGCTCGGCCGCCGCGAAGGGGACGAGGGCCACGAAGCTCTCGGTCGCCTCGACGACCCGCGTGCCCTCGGCAAGCTCGCGCTCGATCTCGTCGCAGGTGACGCAGCGGCCTTCGCCCGCGAACTGCGCACGCGCCCAGGCGGCCGCGGCGGCGAGCCGGGGCGGCGTCATGCCAAGCGCGATCACCTGGGAATGCGGGTGCAGCAGGGACGCGCCGGCGCGCCCGCCGTGGTTTCGGAACACCAGCACGGATTTAATCCCCGGCTGCTCCAGGAGCGCCGTATAGCGGCGGTGATAGGTTCGGACGACCGCGTCGAGGTCGGCGTCCGCGAGCGTCGCGAGGTCCGCGTCGTGCCGCGCGGTCTCGATGATCACTTCGTGATGGCCGAAACCCGGGATGGCGGGGCCGGCCGCGCCGGATGATGGCGCGGCGGCCGCGTCCGGGCGCAGCGCCGGATATTTGTTGGGGACGACCCGTGTCCGCCAGCCCGGCGGCGCGTCGGCCGGCGTCTCTTCGATGATCCGGGGCAGCAGGCGCTCGTTCCCGGGACAGAACGGGCAGGCGGGATCGAAGCGGGGAAGCGGCGGGGCGGCGCTGTCGGGGCCGTGCCATTCCCGCGGCCGCCGGCGGCGCTCCGGGGCGATCGAGAACCCAGGCGCCGGAGGTCCGGTCCTGGCGAAACACGCTCACGGCGCGCGCCTCTCGATCCGCATGCTCGACGTCGCTCTATCCTCCCTTCAGGCGGAAGCTCGGCTCGAAGGACCCGACGAGGTCGAGCCAGTCCTCCATCAGCCGCGTCATCAGGAAGCGCGCGCGCACCGTTTCCTTGGCCTTGTCGCCGAGCTTTCGGCCGAGCGCGGGGTTCTTCACGATCTCGACGATCCGCTCCGCGGCCTCCTCCACGCTCTCGACCAGGAAGCCGTTCTCGCCGTCCTCGATCTGGTGGCGGATGCCGCCGACCTTGCCGCCGATGACCGGCGTGCCCTTCCACATCGCCTCGGTCACCGTCAGGCCGAAGCCTTCCCGCAGCGACTTCTGCAGCACGACGGCCGCTTTGCGCTGCAGGGCGTTGACCAGCGCGGTATCCTGCACCGACAGGATGCGGATGCGCTCCTCGTCTGCATTGGCAGAGCGAGGCGAAGATCTCCTGGCCCTCGGGATCGTCGGTCGCGATGTTGCCGACCAGCACGAGCGTCGCGTCGACCTGCTTGCGCGCGATGCGGAAGGCGTCGATCACGCCGCGCGGGTCCTTCCAGCGGTCGAAGCGCGAGACCTGCACGACCAGCGGAAGGTCGGTCGGAATGTTGTAGTGATCGAGCCGGTCGTCGATCTCCGCGTCGGAGAGCGCCTTGTTGGTCGACGAGAAGGGATTGATCGCCGGCATGATGAAGCGCTGCGGCGGGCTCACGCGCTGGGCGTATTCGGGCAGCGAGACGACGACCGCGTCGTAGCGCTCGATGAACGGCGCGAGATAGGACCAGACGGCCGGGTTGGGTTGCGACAGGTCGACGTGGCAGCGCCAGACCCACGGCGCCTTCTTGCGGAAATAGCCGATCAGCGGCAGCGGCTGCGGGTCGTGGACGATCACCAGGTCGTGGTCGAGATGCATCCGCACCGCGTTCTCGTAGACGACTTCCTCGTAAATGTCCCGTTTCAGGTCGCTCAGGTTGATGTCGCCGCCCTGCAGCGCGTTGTGCATCTTCTTCGTGATGCTGAAGAAGTCGGGGCGGCCCTGGATGACGCGCCAGCCGGTGCGGATTCCGGCGGCGTTCATCAGCAGGGTGAGGGAGGAGAGGATCTCGGCGACCCCGCCGCCGTAATAGGTGGAGTTGACGTTGACGATATGCAGGTCGCTGAGCGCCTCGGCTTTTTTCAGGATGCGCTCGACCGTCTCGCTGCCGACGAGCGGCTCGTAATCCTCGACGGATGTCCGGGAGCAGCGGGAAATAGGTCGACGATTGACGTATCCATGTGAAAGCGTCCCTTTTTCCGCTGCGCCGCGTCGCCCCACCACCGGTGCCGGGCCGGCGCCGTCCCGCTCTCTATAGCCCGGAAAGCCCGCGCCGGGCCAGGATTCGGGCCGCCGGGAAGGGCCTGCCTCGCGAACTCAAGCAATCGTGAACAGGGAATAACGGTCCGCCCCCGCCGACCTTGATCTCGATCAAGATGTCGAGCCCGCGCGCGGAGTGAGATGTCCGCCACCGACCGTGATGCTCCCGCCGACGTTACCGCCCGGCTTCTGCAGTCAGGACCTCCGCCTGTTTCGACGGGCCCCGCCGCGCGCCGTCCGGACGCGGCGCGACGGTATCACGGTTTCAACCGACCGGGCAGCGAGGGAATGATGCCGCTCCACGGCAAGAAAGGCCTGATCGTCGGAATCGCGAACGAGAGCAGCATCGCCTATGGCTGCGCCGGGATGTTTCGCGCCGCCGGCGCGGAGCTCGCCGTCACTTATCTGAACGCCAAGGCCGAGCCCTATGTACGTCCGCTCGCCGAGCGGCTGGAAAGCCCGATCATCGTCCCTGCGACGTGCGCGAGCCGGGGCAGCTCGAAGCGGTCTTCCAGCGAATCCGCGAGGATTGGGGCCGGCTCGACTTCCTGCTCCACTCGATCGCCTACGCGCCGAAGGAGGACCTGCACAGCCGCGTCACCGATTGCACGCAGGCCGGGTTCGCCATGGCGATGGACGTGTCCTGCCATTCCTTCATCCGCATGGCGCGCCTGGCCGAGCCGCTGATGACCGACGGCGGCTGCCTGCTGACGGTGACGTTCTACGGCTCGGAAAAGGTGGTCGAGGACTACAACCTGATGGGCCCGGTGAAGGCCGCGCTGGAAAGCGCCGTGCGCTACATGGCGGTCGAGCTGGGGCCGAAGCGCATCCGCGTCCACGCGCTGTCGCCGGGGCCGCTCAAGACGCGCGCCGCATCCGGCATCGAGCGCTTCGACGAGCTGCTGGAGCGCGCCCGCGCCCGCACGCCGGAGCATCGGCTCGTCAGCATCGAGGATGTCGGCAACCTTGCCACCTTCCTGGCCAGCGACGCGGCGTCCGCGCTCACCGGGAATGTTGAATATATCGACGCCGGCTATCACATCCTGGACTGACGGCACGTTTGGAGGACCGGAATGGAGCGCATCGAGAACCGAACCTTCGACGAGCTGAAGCCGGGCGACACGGCAAGCCTCGTCCGCACGCTCACCCATAAGGATATCGAGCTGTTCGCCATCATGTCGGGGGACGTCAACCCCGCGCATGTGGACGAGGCCTTCGCCAAGAGCGACATGTTCCACAAGGTCGTGGCGCACGGCATGTGGGGCGGCGCGCTGATCTCGACCGTGCTGGGCACGCAGCTTCCCGGCCCGGGCACGATCTATGTCGACCAGTCGCTGCACTTCCGCCGGCCCGTCGGCCTCGGCGACACGATCACCGTGACGGTGACGGTGAAGGAGAAGCGGACGGACAAGCACCGCGTCCTCTTCGACTGCCGGGCGACCAACCAGGACGGCGAGGAGGTCATCACCGGCACGGCCGAGGTCATCGCGCCGACCGAGAAGATCTCGCGCCCGCGCATCGTTCTGCCCGATGTCGAGCTGCGCAAGAAGGGGCGGCGCTACGAGCGGCTGATCGAGATGACCCGCGGCCTCGAGCCGATCCGCACCGCGGTCGTTCACCCGGTCGACACGCCGTCGCTGCTCGGCGCCGTGGAAGCGGCCCGCGCCAAGCTCATCCTGCCGGTGCTGGTCGGGCCGGAGGCGAAGATTCGCGCCGCCGCCGCGCAGGCGAAGCTCGACCTCGACGCCCTTCGAGATCGTGCCGACCGAGCACAGCGATGCCGCCGCGGCCGAGGCGGTCGCCATGGCGCGCGCCGGCAAGGTCGAGGCGCTGATGAAGGGCGCGCTCCACACGGACGAGCTGATGCATGCCGTCGTCGACGTCGAGCGCGGCCTGCGCACCGCCCGGCGCATCAGCCACGTCTTCGCGATCGACGTGCCCAACTATCCGCGGCCGCTCTTCGTGACCGACGCGGCGATCAACGTCTATCCGACGCTGGCGGACAAGCGCGACATCATCCAGAACGCGATCGACCTCGTGCATGCGCTCGGCATCGCGGAGCCGCGCGTGGCGATCCTCTCGGCGGTCGAAACCGTCACGGAGAAGCTCCGCTCGACCCTCGATGCCGCCGCGCTGTGCAAGATGGCCGATCGCCGGCAGATCACCGGCGGCATCCTCGACGGCCCGCTCGCCTTCGACAACGCCGTCTCGGCGGAGGCGGCCGAGACCAAAGGCATCGTCTCGCCGGTCGCCGGCCGCGCCGACATCTTCGTGGTGCCCGACCTCGAGGCCGGGAACATGCTGGCCAAGCAGCTCGAATACCTGGCGGAGGCGCAGATCGCCGGCATCGTGCTCGGCGCGCGCGTGCCGATCATCCTGACCAGCCGCGCGGACAAGACGCTGGCCCGGCTCGGCTCCTGCGCGATCGCGCTGCTGCTGGCGCGCCACCGGGAAGGGGCGAAGCCGTGAGCGACGTCATCCTGGTGCTGAACGCCGGCTCGTCGAGCATCAAGTTCGCGCGTCTTCCCGGGCCATGCGCGGCCGAGCCGGAAAAGCCTGCTCTGCGACGGCCTGTACGAGGGCATCGGCCACCGCGTGCATTTCAAAGCGAAGGACGGCGACGGGCAAGCCGCTGGCCGAGGCGTATCTGGCGGACGGCACCAGCCACGAGGATATCCTGGCCGCGCTGCTCCGCTGGCTGGAAACGCGCTTTCCGGACGATCGCCTGGTCGCGGCCGGCCACCGCGTCGTGCACGGCGGCGCGCGCTATACCGCGCCGGTCCGTATCGACGCGGCGGTGACCGCGGAGCTGCGCCGGCTCATCCCGCTGGCGCCGCTGCATCAGCCGCATCACCTGGCCGCGATCGACGCGCTCTCGAAGCTGCATCCCACGCTGCCGCAGATCGCCTGCTTCGACACCGCCTTCCATCACACCCAGCCCAAGGTCGCCAGCGCCTTCGCGCTGCCGCGCCGGCTCTCCGAGGAAGGCATCCGGCGCTACGGCTTTCACGGCCTCTCCTACGAATACATCGCGAGCACGCTGCCGGACGTCCTCGGGCCGACGGTCGCCGACGGCCGCGTCGTCGTCGCCCATCTCGGCAGCGGCGCCAGCATGTGCGCGATGCACCGGCGGCGCAGCGTCGCGACGACCATGGGCTTCACCGCGCTCGACGGCCTGATGATGGGCCGGCGCTGCGGCGCGCTCGATCCCGGCGTCGTGCTCTACCTGATGCAGGCGAAGGGCATGACGGCGGACCAGGTCGGCGACCTGCTCTACCACGACTGCGGGCTCTACGGCGTCTCCGGCATCAGCGACGACATGCGGAGCTTGCTGGCGAGCGACGATCCGGCGGCGGCGGAGGCGGTCGACCTTTTCGTCTATCGCATCGGGCGCGAGCTGGGCTCGCTCGCCGCCGCGCTGGGCGGGCTCGACGCGCTGGTCTTCACCGCCGGGATCGGCGAGCACGCGGCCGAGGTCCGGCGCCGGGTCTGCGAAGACGCGGCCTGGCTCGGCATCGATCTCGACGACGCGGCGAACGCGGCGGGCGGTCCGCGGATCGCGCGCACGGGCAGCGGCGCATCGGCCTGGGTGATTCCGACGGACGAGGACCTGATGATCGCGCGGCACAGCTGGAGCCTGCTGCAGGGCGATGCCGGATCAGCCCGGTCGAGATAACAGAAGGAAGCGGCCATGAACAAGCGATGGAGAACATATGCGGTTCCGCTCACGCTCGCGCTGGTAATTGCCGGGCCGATGGCGGCCCTCGGCGCGCGGGCGCAGGAGCAAGTCGCCCAGGGCATGATGGGCCAGGGGATGATGGGCCAGGGCGGCATGAGGCAGGGCGGTATGGGACCCGGCATGATGCAGATCCCGCAACCGCAGCCCGGCGCGGGCGGGGCGGCGATCTTCGGCAGCCAATGCGCCCAGTGCCATACGCTCGTGGCGGGGCCGTCGAGCATGCCCGGGCCGAGCCTGCAGGGCCTGTTCGGCCGCAAGGCCGGCACCGTGCCGGGCTACAACTATTCGCCCGCGATGCGCAATTCGGGCGTCGTCTGGAGCGAGGCGACGCTCGACCGCTTCATCGCGGCGCCGCAGCGTTTCGTTCCGGGCAACATCATGCCGTTTCCGGGAATCGCCGATGAAGGCGCGCGGCAACGGCTCGTCGCCTATCTGAAGGCGGCCACGAAGTAACAAGACGGGGGAGGAGAGTTTTGCGACGCGGGCCGGATTCCGGCTCGACGCGCCGCTATGAAACCGTGAGGAGGCCGTCATGGCACAGCAGCAGCTGAAGGAGCCCGAACACGGCAAGGATGCGGCCACCCGCCCCCCGGCCGACGCCGGCGGGCTGACGGAAGCCGAGGCGGCGCGGCGGCTCGCCCAATATGGCGAGAACGCGCTTGCCGAGCATCGCGTCGGCGCGCTCGAGCGTCTGGCCCATTTCTTCTGGGGCCCGATCCCCTGGATGATCGAGGTCGCGGCGGTGCTCTCCGCCGTGCTCGGCCATTGGGGCGACCTCGCCATCATCCTGGCGATGCTGCTGATCAATGCGGGCGTCGGCTTCTGGCAGGAGTTCAAGGCCGACAACGCGATCGCCCTGCTGAAGCAGCGCCTGGCGCTGCAGGCGCGCGTGCGCCGCGACGGCGTCTGGAAGGACATCGCGGCGCGGCTGCTCGTGCCGGGCGACGTCGTCCATGTGAAGCTCGGCAATATCGTGCCCGCCGACCTGAAGCTGGTCGAGGGCGATTACCTCAGCGTCGACCAGTCGGCGCTGACCGGGGAATCGCTGCCGGTCGACAAGACGGCCGGCGACGACGGTCTATTCCGGCTCGATCGCCAAGCAGGGCGAGATGTCCGGCGTGGTCACGGCGACCGGCATGAAGACCTATTTCGGCAAGACGGCGCATCTGGTCGAGCAGGCGCAGAGCGTGTCGCATTTCCAGCGCGCCGTGCTGCGCATCGGCAACTTCCTCATCCTGGTGACGATCGGGCTCGTGCTCGTCATCGGTCTCTCCGCGCTGTTCCGCCGCGACCCGCTGGTCGAGACCCTGCAGTTCGCGCTGATCCTCACCGTCGCCTCGATCCCGGTGGCGCTGCCGGCCGTGCTCTCGGTCACCATGGCGATCGGCGCCGAGCGGCTGGCGCGCTTCAAGGCGATCGTCTCCCGCCTGGTGTCGATCGAGGAGATGGCCGGCATGGACATCCTCTGCAGCGACAAGACCGGCACGCTGACCAAGAACGAGCTGACGCTCGGCGACCCGGAGCCGGCGCCGGGCGTCGCGCCGGACGATCTCATCCTCGCGGCGGCCCTGGCCTCGCAGCGCGACGCGCCGGACGCGATCGACGCGGCGATCCTCGCCAAGGCGCCCGCCGCCGACATCCTCGGCGGCTACAAGGTGACGGCGTTCCGCCCCTTCGATCCCGTGGTCAAGCGGGCGGAGGCGGACATCGAGCAGGACGGCCGCGGCTTCACGGTCGCCAAGGGCGCGCCGCAGGTGATCGCCGATCTCTGCAAGGAAAGCGCCGAGGCGCGGGGCGCGATGAACCTGGCCGTCGATCACGACGCGGCGCGCGGGTTCCGCACGCTCGGCGTGGCGCGCAGCGACGAGGCCGGCAAGTGGCGCTTCCTCGGCCTGCTGCCGATGTTCGATCCGCCGCGCGAGGATTGCGCCGAGACCATCGCGAAGACCCGATCGATGGGCGTCGACATCAAGATGGTGACCGGCGACCACGAGGCGATCGCCAAGGAGATCGCCGGCCAGCTCAAGCTCGGCCAGAACATCGTCGTCGCCGATTCCGTCTTCGGGCAGGACGACGCGGATGAACGGGTTTCGCGCATCCTCGCGGCGGACGGCTTCGCGCGCGTCTTTCCCGAGCACAAGTTCAAGATCGTCAAGGCGCTGCAGGGCGCGGGCCACATCGTCGGCATGACCGGCGACGGGGTGAACGACGCGCCGGCGCTGAAGCAGGCGGATATGGGCATCGCGGTGAGCGGGGCCACCGATGCGGCGCGCGCCGCGGCCGACCTCGTGCTGACCGCGCCCGGCCTCTCGGTGATCACGACCGCGATCGAAGAGGCGCGCCGCATCTTCGAGCGCATGAACAGCTACGCGATCTACCGCATCGCCGAGACGATGCGGCTGCTGCTGTTCATGACGGCGACCATCGTGATCTTCAACTTCTATCCGGTCACCGCGGTCATGGTCGTGCTGCTGGCGCTGCTCAACGACCTGCCGATCATGATGATCGCCTACGACAACGCGCCGGTCGCGCCCAAGCCGGTGCGCTGGAACATGACGCGGGTGCTGACGATCGCCTCGGTGCTCGGCGGATCTACGGCGTGATCGAGAGCTTCGTCCTGTTCTGGATCGTGCGCGACTACCTGGCGCTGCCGCTGGCCCAGGTGCAGGCGCTGATCTTCCTGAAGCTGCTCGTGTCCGGCCACATGACGATCTACCTGACGCGCAACACGGGGCCGGTCTGGGAGCGCCCCTGGCCGAGCTGGAAGCTCGTCGTTCCCGCCGAGGCGACCCAGCTCGTCGGCACGCTGGCCGTGGTCTACGGCTGGTTCATGGCGCCCAGCGGCTGGCCGCTCGCGCTGCATGGTCTGGGGCTACACCCTCGTCTCCTTCCTGCTGTCGAGCGCGATCAAGATCGGCGCCTACCGGTTGCTGGATCACCGCGTCGGCCGCCAGGAGCGGCATCTCCGGCGCGTCGAAAGACGCGTCTCGGCGTGAGCGCCGACGCCACCATTGAACATGACGATGCGAAAGGAAGCCTTATGAAGCGAAAATCATCCGTCAAATCCGCCGAGCTCTCGCTGACCAGCGTCCCGGCCTTCTGGCCGATGGCGATGGCCACCGCGATGATGGAGGAGGGGGCCGAGCTCTACGCCAAGAACCTGAAATTCGTCGACGAAGAGATCAAGATCCACGACGAGCTGCGGCCGGTGCTCGCGACGCCGAACAAGATGCGCCTCGATCTCAGGACCATGGCGCTGCGCGACTACGGCAAGCCGGGCGGGATCCCGACGCTGGTCGACGCGCCGCATGCCGGCCACACGGCGATGATCGCCGACTACCACAAAGGGCAGAGCCTGGTGCAGACCCTGCTCGCCAACGGCATCGGCCATGTCGCGCTGACCGACTGGAAGTCGGCGACGGACGGACATGAAGGACCTGGAGATCGACAACTACCTCGCCGAGATGGTCGTCGCGATCGACGATCTCGGCGGCCGGGTCAATCTCGTCGGGCTGTGCCAGGGCGGCTGGGTGTCGGCCATGATCGCGGCGCGCTTTCCCGACAAGGTGAATTCGCTCGTGCTCGCCGGCGCGCCGATCGACACGGACGCCGGCAACGGGCCGATCAAGCGCATGGTCCACGAGCATCCCGCTCTCCTTCTACGAGGAGCTGGTCGAGCTCGGCGGCGGCCTGATGCAGGGCAAGTTCATGCTGCAGGGCTGGAAGAACATGCATCCCGAGCAGCACTACATTCAGGACCATGTCGATCTCTACGAGCATATCGACGACCCGGCCTATCTCGCCAAGGAGGAGACCTTCGAGAGCTGGTACGAGAACCCGATCGACCTGCCGGGGCGCTGGTACCTGCAGGTGATCAAGCAGCTCTTCCGGGAGAACCGGCTGGCCAAGGGCAAGTTCGTCAGGCCTCGGCCGCAAGCTCGACCTGCACGCCATCACCTGTCCGGTCTATCTCCTGGCCGGCGCGGCGGACGACATCACGACGCCGGAACAGGTGCTCGACGCCGCGAAGCTGATCGGCACGCCGAAGCACAAGATCGTCCAGAAGACCGTGCCCGGCGGCCATATCGGCCTGTTCATGGGCGCGCGCACCCTGACGGAGCACTGGCCGCAGATCGCCCGCTGGATCGTCGCCCAGTAGACGTAGGAGGCCCTTCGTCTAGCGGAAGCTCGCAAGCAAATTTCGGCTATTCGTGGGTGCCCGGGTCAAGCCCGGGCACGACGGCAACAAATGGCTTTAAAATACAAACGTCATGCGCGTGCTTGACACGCGCATCCACGACTTCTTCATTCCCGCTCCCAAGTCGTTCTAGATCGGGCAGCCTCGCCCGCGTTGGTGGCATCGGCGGCGCGCGCTATACTCTCGCGAAATTTCACGTCCTACAGGGAGGCAGGCCATGGACTTGGCGTTGAAGAATAAATCGGTCGTCGTCACCGGCGGCAACCGGGGCATCGGGCTGGCGATCGCGCTGGCCTTCGCCGACGAGGGAGCGAACGTCTCGATCGTCGCGCGAAACAAGGAAGCGCTCGCCAAGGCGAAGGGTGAGATCGAGGCGAAGGGCGTCAAGGCGCACGCCATCTCCGCCGACCTGTTCACCGCCGAAGGGTGCAGCCGGGCGGTCAACGAGACGGCGGAAGTCTTCGGCCGGCTCGACGTGCTGGTCAACAACGCCTCGACCTCGGTCAGCGGCGGGCTCGAGACGCTCACCGACGACCAGCTCATGGAGCGGCTGATCGGCAAGACGCTGGCCTACATGCGCTGCTGCCGCGCGGCGTTGCCGCACATGCGCAAGGCCGGCGGCGGCCGCATCGTCTGCATCGGCGGCGGCGCGGCGCGCAAGGCCGCGAAGACCTCGCTGCCGAGCGGTCTCGGCAACTCGGCGATCACCAACTTCGCCAAGCATCTCAGCAACGACGTGGCGCACGAGAACATCACCGTCAACGTGGTGCATCCGCCCTTTACCAAGACCGACCGCTACCCGGCGCGGCTGGAGGCGCGGGCGAAGCAGCTCGGCGTCAGCCTGGAGGAGGCGGAGAAGACCTTCGTCGCCGACTTCCCGATCGGCCGCATCGTCGAGGCCGCCGACATCGCGCCGATGGTGCTGTTCCTCGCCTCGCCGCAGGCCAGCGCCATCACCGGCCAGGCGATCAGCGTCGACGGCGGGTCGATCCCGGGCGTCTTTTACTGAGCCATTGCGGGAACGGTCCAGCGGCGAGCCGATGAGACGGCGGTGCGGCGTTTCGATACGCTTCGCCGTCTCAGCGCCGCTTGATGCGTACACCCCCTCCCGGCGGGCGTTCGATCAGGAACTTGCCCGTCTTTTCGACGACGGTAACCAGTTTGTTGCAATCATAGGTCCGCGGATCAAAGTCGGGCGCCAGATTATTGAGGCGGTGGCCCACCATCGCCAGATCGACCCAGTCTTCATCGTCCCATGCCTCCTCCATCGCCTTGCGGATCAGCGGAACGGCTTTCGAGGGGGGCTCCTTCTTTGCGCCCGTGCGCAGTCCGGGCTCGGTCGTCTTCCCTTCCGTTGGCTCCAGAAGATTCTCGATATAAATGAAGCGGAAACAGGCATTGCGAAACGCTTCCGGCGTCTTCTTGGCACCGAAGCCGTATACAGCCGCGCCATTTTCGCGCAGCCGCTGGGCGAGCCGTGTAAAGTCGCTGTCGGAGCTGACCAGGCAGAACCCGTCGATCCCGCCGCGGTGCATCAGGTCCATTGCATCGATAACGAGGGTAATGTCAGCGGCATTCTTGCCCGTGGTGTAGTTGAACTGCTGCTGCGGCACGATGGCCAGCGGCTGAATGACCTCGCGCCAGCCCTTTAGCCGATCGCCGGCGAAATCGCCATAAATCCGCCGGACATTCGCTTCGCCTAGCTTCGCGATTTCCTCGAAGATCGAACGCGCATAGCGCGCACTGGTATTATCGGCGTCGATCAAGATCGCCAAGCTCGGCGAACTTTCGTCAATCGGCATCGTCGGCTCCCGTAACTGACATTCCCCAAATTCGCCTATCTTGAAACGAAGTTAGCTGATCTGAGAGGCCTCTACGAGCGCCATATGCAACGCAGCGTTTTATTGCCGCGCCTTTAGCCGACCGCCGATATCCGCTATCACAGGGCGATGAGTCTCCGGCCCTCAACGACGGGGGCGCGGCGCCGGTGACGGATGCCGCGCCGCGACCCGAGCTGACCGTTCGCGCCGTCCTGACGGGGATGCTCATCGGCGCCCTGCTGACGCCCTGCAACGTTTACAGCGGGCTCAAGATCGGCTGGTCCTTCAACATGTCGATCGCGGCGGGGCTGATGGGCTTCGGCCTCTGGCGGCTGAGCGAGTGGGCCCTCGGCGCCAGGCCCTGGGGCATTTACGAGAACAACATAAACCAGACTGCGGCGTCGTCCTCCGCCTCGATCATCTCGGGCGGGCTGGTCGCGCCGATCCCGGCGCTCGCCATGCTCACCGGCCAGATCCTGCCCTGGCCGATGCTCGCGATCTGGGTGTTCGTCGTCAGCATGCTGGGCGTCGTCGTCGCGGCGGGGCTCCGCAACCAGATGCTGCTGCGCGAGCGGCTGCGCTTTCCGGCGGGCGTCGCGACGGCGGAAACGATCCGCGAGATCCACGCGCACGGTAAGGAAGCGGCGCGGCGGCTAAGGGTGCTCGCGGGCGGCGCCGTCGCCTCGGGCGCGCTCAAGCTTCTCGACGCGGCGGTCACGCTGCCGCGCCTGGCGCTGCCGCTGGGCGCGCTGAAGGGCGGCGCCGTCTCGGGCGTCACGGCGGCCAATCTCGGCTTCGTCCTCGACCCGTCGCTGCTCATGCTCGGCTTCGGCGCGATCATCGGCTTGCGCGCCGGGCTGTCGCTTCTGGTCGGCGCCGTCGCCGCCTGGGGCGTGCTCGCGCCCGTCATCCTGGCGCAGGGCTGGGCGCAGCCGGGCCCGGCCGACCCGAGCGCGGCCTGGTTCGCCTCGCTGGTCGAATGGCTGCTGTGGCCGGGCGTGACGCTGATGGTGGTCTCGGCGCTGACCGCCTTCGCCGTCTCGCTGCTGCGCGTCGCCTTTCGCCGCCGCGGCCGGGTCGCCGATGGATGCCCCGCCGACGCTGTCGCGGGGCGTCTTTTTCGCGGCCCTGTTCGCCACGCTCGCGATGGCGAGCGCCGCCGAGGTCGGCCTGTTCGGCATCGGCCCGTGGGAGGCGGTGCTCGCGGTGCTGCTGAGCTTCGTGCTGGCGGTGGTCGCGGCGCGGGTATCGGGCGAGACCGGGATCACGCCGATCGGCGCGATGGGCAAGATCACGCAGCTCACCTATAGCCTCGTCACGCCGGGCAACGTCACCGCCAACCTGATGAGCGCCAACGTCACCGGCGGTGCGGCCGGGCAATGCGCGGACCTGCTGCACGACCTCAGGACCGGCGAGATCATCGGCGCGACGCCACGCTTCCAGGTGGTGGCGCAATGCTTCGGCGTGCTGACCGGCAGCCTCGTCGGCAGCCTGGTCTATCTCGTGCTCATCCCGCATCCGCGCACGATGCTGATCACGCCCGAATGGCCGGCGCCCGCGGTCGCGGTGTGGAAGGCGGTCGCCGAGGTGCTGGCGCAAGGGCTGGGCGCCGTGCCGCCGGGCGCGGTCCCGGCGATGGCCGTGGCGGCCGTCCTCGGGCTCGTCCTGGCGCTGGCCGAGAGCCTGTTGCCGCAGCGGCTTGCCCGACTGCTGCCGAGCGCGCCCGCGATCGGCCTCGCCTTCGTTATCCCGGCGTGGAATTCGCTCTCGCTCTTTCTCGGCGCAGCCGGCGCGGCAGCGGTGGCACGCGCCGCGCCGGACTGGACGAAGCCGGCGGCTGATGGCGCTGGCCGCCGGCCTCGTCGCCGGGGAGAGCCTCGTCGGCGTCGCCCTGGCCGCCTACAGCATGCTCGGCTGACGCGCGTCGGCGCCGGCCGCGCAGCGCGCGGGATTACTCGGCAGGGCCGGCGAAATACGTCGGGAATTCCGGCGCCGTCGTCCGCCGCCGTCCCATGGCCTTGCATCCGCGCTTGATAAGGCGCGCGAAGGCCGACGCCGCGCTGCGAATAGCGTCGCTCCGCAGTGCGCGGGCATTCCGGGCATAAAACTCGGTGTCAACCGCGCCGCTGTCGCTGCGGCGGATCTCGGTGGTCTGGTCCATGGCAACGTCCTCCATCCTCGAATTGCGTGGGAGAAGTGCGGGCGCATGCCGGCGCGCGGATCCTCACTCGACAGGGGCTTAGCCCGGTGATCGATCCCGTCCGCCCATGCGCTCGGGCATAAGAACGAAGGATTTCGGATGGAGGGGTTGAGGGGCGGCGAAAAAATGTGCCGTCGCTGCCGGCTTCGCGTCAGAAGAAGTAGCGGACGCGAAACTCGGCCCGCCCGGCCGCCTGCTTCTCGCCGAACTCGGTCTGATGCGGGCCGATATTGGCCTGGGCCCGGGCCCTCAGCTCGATGTTCTTGAACCCCGTGTACAGCAGCTCGGGCAGGAGCATGACGCTGTGGTCGGTCAGGTTCGCCTGCACCGTGAGCGACGGCGTGAAATAGAGGATATTGAAGGGCTCTTTCTGGCTGATCTTGAGATTCAGGTAATCCCGCATGGGGTTCGGCCGCATATACGCGTTGCTGATCATGTCGGCTTCCTGCAGCAGCGCCGTGCTGCCGGTCGAGCGGAATTGCGCGAAGCCGTCGTGCGCGAGCGTGTAGAACGAGTCCGCCTCGGAATCCCGGAAGCCTTCGCCGTTGTGATAGTATTCGAAAATGAAGGTCGTATCCGTCTCGGTGAGATAGTTCAGCCCCAGCAGATAGCTCGTGACGTTGCTGGTGATCGGCGTCGGCTTTCCCGCCGAATTGAGCACCGTCCGGGTGCTGTCGTCGATCCGCGCCACTTCGCCATGGACCTCGAGCGCCGAGGTCACGGCCGAGGAAAAGTCGGCGCCGAACCGTTTGCCCTTGGCGCCCCCGCTCAGCCCCATCAGATCGATGTCCGTATGGCCGACCAGCAGGTACAGCTTGCCCGCGACGTCATAGTGGTTGTCCTGGCCGAAGTCGTCGTTCAGGTCCGGCGTGGTGGGAATGAACACGGCGCTGAGGCCGACGGTTCGGATCGGGCCGTCCCCGAGGCTCCGCGTATAGTCCGCCGTCGCCATCCAGAACCCTTCGCGCGACAGGTTGGGGTCGGTCGGGTCTTTCGGGCGCTGGATAAAGCCGACGGGGTTCCAGGCGTAGCCCTTGCCCCATAACAGCGTCTTCTTGCCGAGATAGAACGAAAGGCCCGTCTCGGGCTGAAGGGCCAAGCCGCCTTCGTAAAGATCGAACGCGTGGCCGTTGCCGAAGACCGCATCCTGGTCGGCGTCGGCATGCGCCGTGAAATTCAGCGTCGCGATGTCCTTGTGGTATTTCCCGCTGAGCTCCACCGTCCCGGTGCTTCGCTCGTTGAGCTCGGGACGGTGACCGGCGGGCTTGTTGAGCTCGTAGAAGGCGCTGCCCCGGTCGAGGTCGAAGCCTTCGAGCTTGGCCTCGGCGTAGCCGCTGAATTCGAGCGCCTTCTGCTGGTATTCCGACGGCTCGAACGTGTAGGGCGATTGCTCCGGCGCCGCTTGCTGGCCATGGGCCGCGCCGGCGCTTAATACGGCAAGGGCGACGAGTCCGGCGAGACGGCGCATCGGCGATCACCGCGGTTGAAGGCTGCCCGCGCGCGGCATGAAATCCAGCGTGAACACCTCGTCGGGGAGCGCTCGCGCCTTCACGCCGGCATACAGCATGACCGACTTGTAGCCCTCTGTAGAGCGGGCTGTCGGTCGTGACCATGGCGGGCCGCACGATGCCGCCGCCGAAATCCTTGATCTGGCTGAACCGCAACGTTTTGATGAGCAGCCCGCTCGCGGTATAGGCCTCGATCTTTGTCGGCAGGAGCTTCGCCTTGTCGACCCACATCTTCACGCGGTCATAGGCAACGGCATCGCTGGCGGCCTTCAATGAGAGGAGATATTGCCCGTCGGGCGCTTCCTCGGCGCTCTCGGCGTTGTACTCGACGCTGTAGTCGAGCCGCAGGATATCGGCGTTGTTGAAGACGCCGCCGATCACCGACTGCAGGCTGTTGATGCGGATCGGCTTGCCCACTTCCGGAACGAAGAGCCACATATTGTCGCCGAGCCGCAACGTGCTGCGCCCCTTTTCGCTTGCCGGCGAGGTGAAGAGCGCCAGGAGCCGATCGCGGCCTTTCTTCACGGTATAGAGAATGTAGCTTTTCTCGCTGCCGTTGGGTTCGATGTTGATGAGCTTGCGGTAGGATTCATAGGATTCCGGCTCGAGATTGCGGTCGACCTTCTTGAGGATGTCGGCGCCGTCCAGGGCATAGGCCTGGGCCGATGCCAGGGCTGCGAAAAGGGCGACGAAAGCTATTTTCAACATGGGTGCGCTCCCGGTCCCTCAGACATGGCGCAGCGCGGCGATCGGGTCCATGCGCGCCGCCTTCCAGGCAGGCTGCAGGCTGGCCAGGGACGCCACCACGATGACGACCACGCAGGCCGTCACGATGTCGGCCGCGCCGATGGTCGGCGCAAGCACGATGTTGCTTTGCTGGCCGAAGGCGAAATTGAGCTTGTGAAGGTTGAGGAAGAGGATGGCGCCCAGGCTCAGGGCCACGCCGATCACCGTTCCGAACAGCCCCAGGAACAGTCCTTCCACCAGGAAGAGCCCCATGATCCGCCGCGGCGGGGTGCCGATCGCCGCGATCGTGCCGATCTCCCGGATGCGCTCGTAGACCGCCATCACCATCACGTTCATGACGCTGATCAGGACGATCGAGACGAGGATGACTTTGATGAACAGCGTCAGCAGATCGATCATGTGCGCGATGGTGGCGAATGGCGAAAGCTGGTCCCAGCTATGGACCTCGAAGAGCGGCCGTCCGTCGGGCGTGCGGTCGCCGTCGAGCGCCGCTTTCAAATGCGCGACGACCTTCGGCACGTCGCCGATCTGTTTGAGGCGGACCACGATTTCGTTGGCCTCTCCGGCAGGCATGCGGAGCACATGCCGCGCATCGTCGATATGGATATAGCTGTCGCGCCCGCCCGGGCCGCTCAGTCCAGATAGAATGCCGCGAACGATGAATCTTTGTCCGTTGACCGACCCGTCCTTGTTGGTGGCGATCAGCACCGCGGTGTCGCCCACCTTCACATGCATCCCGTTCGCGAGCAGATCGGGGATCAGGATTTGGCCCGGCTTCAGCAATTCGCCGGCGTCGGCCGGCGTGACGCGACCCCGCAGCAGGGGAAGCGCCGCGTCCTCTTTCGCCGGGTCGATGCCGTTCACCCGTACGCCGGTCGTTTCGGCGAAGTTGCTGAACATGGCGGCGAACTTGACGCGCGGCGAGTAGGCGACGACGTCCGGCGCGGCTTTAAGAGCCGCCTCGGCGCGCGCCGTCATTGTCGGTGTCATGTCCAGCGTAAGCGGCAGATTGTCGATCGACGCCACGTAGCCCTTCGCGTGAATCTCGAGATCGCCCATGATCGAATCGGTGAACTGGCCGATCATCAACGTCTTGAAGGAGCCGGCAAGCGACGTGAACAGCAGCACCGCCAGCACGCCGATGGTGATGAGCCCGGCCGTCAGGAAGGTCCGGCGCCAATTGCGGATAAGATTGCGGATCGCGATCTTGACCAGGTTACGCATGGGCCGCCTCCCGCACCCTCTCGACATCTTTCACCCGGCCGTCCTCCAGGTGATAGATGATCTCCGCCTCCGCCATGACCTTAGGGTCGTGGGTCGAAAACGCGAAGGTGACGCCGAGCTCGTTCTTGAGCTGGCGCATCAGGTCGATGACGCGGTGGGCCGTGTCGGAGTCGAGATTGGCGGTGGGCTCGTCGGCGAGCACCAGCTTGGTCTCGGGCGCCAGGGCGCGCGCCACGGCGACGCGCTGTTTCTGTCCGCCGGAGATCTGGTCGGGCCGCTTCTGCGCCTGATCGGCCATCCCGACGGCCGCGAGCAACTGCATCACGCGCTCGCGCCGTTTACGCTCCGGCCAGGACTGGACCATGATGAGGGGATACTCGACGTTCTCGTACACCGAGAGAACCGGGATCAGGTTGAAGTCCTGGAAAATGAAGCCGATGTTCTGTCCGCGGAAATGAGCGCTCTCCTGCCGGCCGAGCGTACTGACATCGGTGCCGAGCACCGTCAGCCTGCCGCTTGTCGGCCGGTCGAGGCAGCCGATCATGTTGAGAAGCGTGCTCTTGCCGCTGCCCGACGGGCCGACGAAGGAAACGAACGAGCCCGGCTCGATCTCGAAGGTCACGCCGCGCACGGCCTGCACTTCGACATCGCCGGCCCGGTAGGTCTTGGTCAGGTTCTCGGCGGCGACGATGGGCATCTGGCGCTCTACTTTCGAGACGAAGATCAACCTGCAGGATAGGTGGTTGCCGCTGCCTCACCTTGACCCAGATCAGCGGGCGACCAGCGACAGTGCAAAAATATTCGATCGTCAGCGGACGCCGGCGTGTCAGTGCCCGTGCACGAACTCGCCCTTTGCCATCATCAGATGGTGCGGCTGGTGATGGGCGCCACTGACCAGGATGCCGATGAAACCGAGGCCGCGGATATGCTGGACTTCCTTCGCGTCCGCCGCCGTGACGGTGAGACGCGCCCCGTTCGGCAGAGACACCGCTTTGACGCTCCAGCCATGCAGCCCATCGATTTCCCGGGCGTGCGCCAGGACCATGCGATGAATGGCCCCGACCGTACGGCCGGTTCCGCTGACCACGACCTCCAAACCGCCGTCGATCTGCTTCGATGCGGCGTCGGCTTTGAGCGTGACTTCGTTCATGTCGATCAGGTGCTGGCGCAGCGCCTCGAGATCGACCTTTGACCAATCGGTGTCGGGATCGGCTTCGAGAATATGCACGATCTCCTGAATGGCCCCGAAGGCATCCTGGCCCGGCAGGGTCGGCTGGCCGGGTATTCCGGCTTGGTTTCCCATCATCGCGGGTGCGTGCGTCGCCGCCATGTCCCCGGAAACAGGCTCCCCGGACATGGTCTGGGGCATCGCACCGTGCATGCCGGCAGGGTCGTGCACCGATTGGCCGGACGCATGGCTGCTGGCCACCATGAGCACCGCGGCGGCAAGCGCGCCCTTCCAAATCGTTGAGGACCCCATTGCACGCACCTTGCTAGTTTTCCCGCGGATGTACTGGCCGATGGTGACCGAACATGCCCGGATGCATGCCGCCCATTTTCTTCATCATGGCGGTGCGCATCGCGACCATTCCCTCGCTCACAAAATCACTGACCTCGGACGCATGCTTCTGGAGCGCAGCGACCGTTTCCGGGTCGCTCGAGGTCTGGGTGACGACGACGCCCTTGTCGGTCGTCTCGACCGTCGTCCGGACCTTGTCGTAGTTCCTGAAGATCGAATGCAGCGCGTCGCTTTCGATCGGCAAGCCGGGATCGTCCCCCGTCGCGACGCGCTTGCCCATGCTGGCAACGTGATCTTTGATGAGCTGCGCAATGCGCGGATCGTCCGATTCCGTCGTGGTGCGGATGCCGTTGGGCAGGTTCGTCACCGTGCGCTTGATGCGGTCATGATTGACGAACAGCTCGTGGATCGTGCCGAGCTGCGCCATGGTTGGGTCGTCCTGCGACAGACCCATTGGGCCCATACCCATCATACCCGGGCCCATCATGCCCGATGCCCATCATGCCTGGCCCCATTCCGGCGCCGCTATGGTGCATGAAGGGCGGCATCGTGGCCGGACGCGGCATGGGCGATGGCGATTCCTGCGCCTGCGACGATCACGGCGCCGGCGGCGATGACTTTCCATGAGGATGAAGACATCAGCGACCTCGTCTATTCGGGTTTATCTTTTTACTTTAGGCCGCTTCCGCCGCCGCGCGTATGATTGCGATCATACGCCGTGCTGCATGATGCGGCGGGGCGGCTGGGCTGCTATGATCGTCCCGCCGGTCGGCCGGGTTCGTCTCGGCGCGGCAAGACACGCAGAGACTTGAGGGATTTCCGAATGGAAGAGGCGAAGATCGACCGTGCCGCGATGGGGCGGCTGGCCAAGGCGCTGGCGTTTGTCTGCGGGCCGGATCACCCGACGACGCTCGCCCTCAAGACGGCGGCCGAGAGCGGCACGGAGAAGGACATCAAGAAAGCCCGCAGCCTGTTTCTCAAGCTGAAGCCGGGCGACCGCCGCGCCGCCCTGACCATGCTCGCCGATTGAGCGGCCGAGCCGATCCGCTTCGCTCAAACGAAGGCCGGCATGACCTCCTTGGCGAAGCGCTCGAGCTGCTCCAGGCAGAGCGCCTTCGGCACGCCGACCGACAGGCTGACCGAGATGCGGTCGAGGCCGGGATAGGCCTTCTCGAGCTTCTTCAGGTGGTCGACGATCTCGCCCGGCGTGCCGCACAAGACGCCGCCCGCGTTGATGGCGTCCTCGATGCGCGGCAGCTTGGCGGTCGGCGCGCGTTTTCGGGTCGCGCATGATCTCGATCTGATCTTCGGTCATCGAGCGGACCAGGCGCAGCTCGCCGAACATCTTCATGTTCTCTTCGTAGTATTTGCCGGCCTGGCGGATGCCTTCCTCGCGGCTCTCGGCGATGAAGAAGTGGAAGCCGAAGCAGAGCCGCTCGCCGAGCTTGAGGTCCATGCCCTTCTTGGCATGCGCCTTCTGCCAGTTGAGCACGACGTTGTGCATCGCCCCGCCCTCGGCCGAGCCGCCGCCGACCATGCCCTGGATGCCGTGCTTGGCCATGAAGTCGAGCGCGCGCTCGGACGCGCTCTGCACCGGCTGCCAGCATTCGACAGGCAGGCGGAAGGGCCGCGGCACGACGGTCAGGTCCTTGAGGTCGTAGCCGCGATAGGGCACGCGCGCCGGGATCGTGTAGTTCTTGCCCTCGTGCGAGAAGGACGCGTTGTTGAACGCCTTGAAGATGATGTCGACCTGCTCCTCGAACAGCTCGCGGTTCGCGGCCTGGTCGAGCAGCGGCGAGCCGAAGGTCTCGACTTCGCGCGTGTGGTAGCCGCGGCCGACGCCGAAGGTGATGCGCCCGCCGGACAGGATGTCCGCCATCGCGTAGTCCTCGGCCAGCCGCAGCGGATGCCACATCGGCGTGATGTTGAAGCCGCAGCCGATATTGAGACGCCGGGTGAGGTGGGTGAGGTGCAGCGCCATCATCAGGACGTTGGGGATGCACTCGTAGCCTTCGCGCTGGAAATGATGCTCGGCCATCCAGAAGGTGTTGTAGCCGAGACGGTCCATGAGCTGCGCCATGCCCTGCGCCTTGTCGAAGACGGTGGCGAGCTTCTCGTTCGGGAAAAGGCGATCGTTGACCGGAATGCCGCCGTAGCCGACGTCTTCCATGTCGATGTGGCCGGCAAAAAGGCTATCGAATTTCGTGATCATGTCCTGTCCTCGTGCAAAAGCGTTCGGTTTACCCGACAGTCACCAGATGCGCCTTGGTTTCCGGGATCAGGGTAGTCAATTTGATCTCCCGGACGCAAACCGAGGGTTGTCGGACCTGGGGAGGACAGGACGGAGGCGTCTCGCCGGCCGGCTTATTTCCCGCGATGGACGATCCGTACCGGCGACGCATGCACGCCATAGGTCCGCATCAGGCGTCGCGCCGGTATTGCGGAAGCCATGCGGCGTATTCGGCCGGGGCGGCGATGGTCGAGCCCGGGCCGATCGGCGGCGGCGTTCTCCTCGTCGCCGATCCAGGCTTCGCCCGTGCCCTCGATCACGGTGACGACTTCCATGTAGGGATGCGCGTGGGTGCCGGTCGAATAGCCCGGCGGCGAGGTCTGGATGCCGACGCGGATCGGCGTCGAGCCTGCGTCGTCGCCGACCAGCGTCTGATAGGTCCGGCCCAACTCGAACTCTTCCCGATGGGCGTCTTCGAGATGGATGATCGGCATGGAACTGTCTCCGCTCCAGGATTCCCGCGGCCGGCGGGCCTGCAAGAAATCGCGACCTATCTGCGCTCTGCCGGCGCGGCTATCTTCCGATCTTATCCTATCGGGCGAGAACCGCATAAACGCCGTATGTCATGAGCCAGGCCGAGCCGCATATCCCGTTTCCGGCATCCGGGTCCTACCCCGCGCGTCCGGGCAACCTGGTGCGGCCGCTGGTGGACGGCATGCCCGCTTTCCGGCGCATTTGCGAGGCGATCGAGGCCGCGCGGCACAGCGTGTGGGTCGCGGTGACCTTCGCGATCGCCGGATTTTCCGATGCCGGATGGGCGGGGCTCCTTTCTGGACGTGCTGGACCGCGCCACGGAACGCGGCCTGGACGTGCGTGTCCTGTTCTGGCGCCATAACCCGGAGACCGCCCGTTACGGCCTGACCTTCTCGGGCACGCCCGCCCAGCGCGCGCTGCTGCGCGACCGCGGCTCGCGGTTCCGCATCCGCTGGGACCGTGCGCACGGCCCTTTCTGCCAGCATCAGAAGAGCTGGCTGATCGACGCCGGCCATCCGTCGGAAACGGCCTTCGTCGGCGGGATCAATCTGACGCCGGGAAACCTGGCGTCGCCCGGTCATGCGGGCAGGGGGCAACGGCACGACGCCTATGTCGAGGTGGCCGGCCCATCGGCGACCGACGTGCATCACAATTTCGTCCAGCGCTGGAACGAAGCCAGCGAGCGGGCGGAGGCGGACGGCGTCTGGGGGCACAGCGGCGACGACGATCTGCCGTTCCCGACGCGCGTATCCGAGCCGCGGGGCGGCACCCTGGTTCAGATCCAGCGCAACGTGCATCCGGGGCGCTACACCGATGGCCGCGCGACCCCGGGCGGCAGCGCCTACGCGATTGCCGAGGGCGAACGGTCGATCCTCGCGCAGTACAAGCAGGCGATCGACGCGGCGCGGCGCACCATCTACATCGAGAATCAGGCCGTTCCCGTTCCGGAGATCGCGATCAAGCTCGACGACGCCTTGCGGCGCGGCGTCGAAGTCGTCGCGCTCGTCCCCGCCGAGCCGGAGGAACACGTCCGCGTCGCGCGCACGGAACCCGGACCGCAAAGAGCATTTCGACCGGCTCGAGGCGCTCGGCGCTCACGACAATTTCACGCTCGTCGGGATCGCCGGGCAGGACCCGGAACGCGGCCGCAGCGCCGTCTACGTCCATGCCAAGCTCATGCTGGTCGACGATGCCTGGGCGACGATCGGCTCCTGCAATCTGCATCTGTTTTCGCTCTCCGGCCATACCGAGATGAACGCGTCCTTCTGGGACCCGGCGGTCGTGCGCGCGCTCCGCTGCGCGCTTCTGGCCGAGCATCTGGGCCAGGACACCCAGCCGCTGGACGACCGCGCGGCGCTTCGCCTTTACCGGCAGCATCGCGCGGGAGAACCGCCGCAAGGCGGAGGCCGGCGACTTCGAATGGCAAGGTCTCGCCTTCGCGCTCGATCCCGCGGCCTACGGGACATAGCGACCAATCCTAGGGGCAGCCTTCCGGCGCCGCGCTAACGGCCGAAGCAGTTCGGCCGCGTGGTGAACTTGAGGGACGGGTTCTCGAGGAAGCGGCCGGCCATGGCGGAGCGGCCGATCAGCACCGGGTAGACGCAGGTGGGACCGGTCGGCGAGCGTGATCGCCTCTTCCCGGAATTTTCCGCCAAGACAGAGGGAGAGCATGACCACCGGTCGGGTCACGGTCACGGTCTCGCTGCGCTTGACCCGGACGATCCGGATGATCGGCCGCTCGAAGATCGTTGGCTTTCCCTTGCGGTCGGATATGGAAAAGCGAATCCAGGGCCGTCCGTCGCGTTCGAATGGGGTCGAGCTGCGCCGCGTCGATCGAGCTGGTATCCGCGCCGGTGTCCAGCTTCGCGCTGAGGCGGACATTTTCGGGAAGAATCCGGACGCTCTCGACCCATCCCAGCACGGGCTTCTCGTCACCGTGAACCGCCGCCGCCGGCGCCAGCAATCCGATGGCGCCGAACGCGATCGGAATGCCAAACATCCTGGTCCAAGCCGTCGCCATCATGCCCGCCGCCGCTATACGCTCTCTCCAGATTGCGATAATAACAGAAGCCGGCAATTTTTTGTCAGGCGTGTTCGGAGGGGTCGATTGGGCGCGGGGCGGCGGCTGTTCGTGTCATTCCTGCTGACGGCGGTTGCGTCGGGCGCGGCCTATGCCGGCGTCGACGACGGCGTCAGCGCCTTCGCGCGCAAGGATTACGGCGCGGCGCTGCGCGAATTCGAGGCAGCGGCCGAGAAGGGCGATGCCCGCGCCGACTATTACCTGGGCCGCATGTATCTGATGGCCGAGGGCGTGCCCGCCGACTACAGGAAGTCGATCGCGCATTTCCGCCGGGCCGCCGATCATGGCAACGCGAACGCCCAGTTCTATCTCGGCAATCTGTACTATCTCGGCGAAGGGGTTTCGCGGGATTATGCCGAGGCGGTGAAATGGTACGGGAAAGCCGCGGCGCAGGCCGATCCGCTCGCCCAGTATTATCTCGGCGTGATGTATGCCTCGGGCGAGGGCGTGCCGAAGGATTCGGTGAAGGCGCTCATGTGGCTCGATCTGGCGGCGTCCGGCGGCTACGAGACCGCGGCGAAATTCCGAAAGCTGGTTGCCGGCACGATGACGCCCGATGCGATCGCCGAGGCCGAGCGGCAAGCGCGCGATCTGGCGGCGACGCTGCATAAGCCGAAATCCGATCGCTAGGAGACCTGCGCCCATCACGGGCAGGCGCATCCATCGCCACGTGCCGTCGGCGGTGGACGAAATGTCGCACGGGCCGCCGCATTGATTTCGATCAATATTTTTTTAGGAGTTTGTGGCAGGATAAAGCGTTGGGAAAAAACGTCTGTGCGCTGCGCGCTTTGTTGCACGCTCGGCGAGGGGGGGGGCTCGACGATGTCGGTCACCAAGCGTTATCCCAATTCGGAAAAATCAGGTGTCGTTTCGCGTTGCATGCAGGCCTACGGGCTTGCCTGCCTGTTCGTGCTGCTCGGCCTGTTCGGCAGCGTCGTGCCGCTCAGGCCCGCTTTCGCCATTCCGCCGTTTGCGCGGCAGACGGGGCTGAATTGCAACGTGTGTCACACCGTCTATCCGCAGCTGACGCCCTTCGGCCGCCAGTTCAAGCTGAACGGCTATAAGATGGGCAAGAGCGTGCCGATCTACGAAAAGCTCGGCGCCTGGCTGCAAGGCTCCTTTGACCGCACGAACAAGGATCAGACGGACCCGCCCGCCGAGCATTTCGCGACGAACAACAACTTCGTCTTCGACGACGCGAGCCTGTTTTACGGCGGCCGGCTCGTCGGCGACATCGGCGCTTTCCTGCAGGGCACCTATGACGGCATCGGCCGGGTGTGGGCATGGGACAATATGGATGTCCGCTATGCCCACAACACCACGATCAACGGCAACAAGCTACTGTTCGGCGTCAGCGTGAACAACAATCCGGGCGTCCAGGACGTCTATAACACGATGCCGGCCTGGTCCTTTCCGTTCGACAACTCAGGCCTCGCGCCATCGCCGGCCGCGGCCCCGTTTATCGAAGGAACCCTCGGTCAGATCTCGGCGGGCGCCAGCGTCTATGGTATGTGGAACAACCGCTATTACGCGGAGGTCGGCGCCTATCACACCTTGGCGTCGGGCGCGAACGACCTGTTGGCGGACACGACGGACGCGCCAAAGTCCGATGGCCTCGCGCCCTACTGGCGCTTCGTCTGGACGCCGGATGTCGGAAAGAACAGCCTTTCGCTCGGAACTTTCGGCATTCACGCCGCGCTGTTCCCGGACAGCAACCAGACCTCTAGCTCGGACTCCTACACCGATATCGGCCTGGACTCGCAATACCAGTATTTCGGCGAGCGCTACAGCGCCACGACGCGGGTCAGCTTCATCCAGGAGTTCCAGGATCTGAGCGGCAGCGTGGCCATCGGCTCGGCCGACCATACGTCCAACGAGCTGCACAAGATCAACGCGAGCGGGAGCTTTACCTGGGACAAGACCTATTCAGGCACGCTCGGGATCGCGCATACCTGGGGAACCTCGGACGCCACCTTCTACGGGACGCCGACGGGCTCGCCCGACAGCACGGCAATGACGGTGCAAGGCGACTGGCTGCCGCTCAACAAGAGCCCATGGTCGGTCTATCCGTGGTTCAACCCGCGGCTGACCGCTCAATACACCCATTACTTCCAGTTCGACGGCAGCTCGAGCAACGTTGACGGGGCCGGGCGGCATGCGTCGGACAACGACACGCTGTTCCTGCTGGCGACGCTGACCCTTTGACGGGGTGCGAGCGGCGGTCGATCAGCCGGGAACGGAAATTGGCGTGTGGCGAGCCCCCGAGACGTCCGGATCGACGGCATCCGGCCTTCCGGCCGGACCGGGGGCCGCTCGCGCTGCAAACTCAATCGGAAAGGTCTTTAAGATGCGAGTAAGACACGGCGTTGTAACGAAGGCAGCCGGCCTCCTGACCGTCGCGGCAGCGCTGCTGCTTGCCGGCGGCGGCGTTGCCATGGCCGACTGCGGCGACAAGGGCGGCGACCCCGCCCACGGCGACAAGATCTTCCACGAGACCTGCGTGACCTGTCACGGCGAAGACGGCCACGGGGCCATCCCCGGCGCGCCGGATTTCACGAAGAAGGACGGCGTCCTGTCGCAGCCGGAAGCCCTTTTGAGGTCGCACATCAGGAACGGCTTCCAGGCGCCCGGCGCGCCGATGGCCATGCCGCCGAAGGGCGCCAACCCGGATCTGAGCGACCAGGACCTCTTGGATGTTCAGCAATACCTGCACAAGCGCTTCTTGAAGTGCCCCGATTAGGCGGACCCGGTTACCGGATCAGAGACAGCCGTCCGGGTCGCGTGAAGGGGAACAGAGCGGATGCCCATGCAAACGGGGTTCTTAGGCAAACGGATCATCCGCCGCGGTAGGGACACTGACTGACATTTAAATGCTCTGTCATCCGCGGAGACTGGCATAGGGAGGAAAAAACATGCCTTTCAAGATTGTGCTCCTGTTCTTGCATCCAACATTCGGCGTGCTCGGCACCATCGCGGCAGTTTGGCTTTTTGTTGAAGTGCTGAATGCGACCGACGGCAACCAGCAACGCATCTGGATCGCCAGCTTGACGACCGCCGGCCTGTTTATTCTGACCTGGTTCTTCGCGGGCTGGTTCTACACCGTCTACTACCATGATGGGGATCAGCAGCTCATCCTCAAAGGCCCGGTGCCCTGGACGCATAACTTTTTCATGGAGACGAAAGAGCACCTGTTTTTCATCCCGCTGATCCTGGCGCTCTATCTGCCGTTCGTCGCGCGCTTGCGGCTGTCGGCGAGCAAGCCCGCGCGTGCCATGGTTCTCGTGGTTGCGGCCCTGATCGCCCTGGAAGGGCTGGCTATCGAAGGGGCCGGCGCCATCATCAATTGGGGCGCGAAGACGGCCTTGGCCCAGACGGCCCAGGCCAGCGCGAGCCCCGCGAACGCAGCGAAAAAGGTGCAATGATGGCTCCGACTGCAAACACTCAAGCCGACGCCGCGAAAGAAAACGTCGCCGCCGCGTGGGGCTTATCGGCGGCGATCACGGTGGTGTTCAACGTCGTGCTCGCCTTCGTCAAGGATTCCTGGCCGGCGCTCAATACCTTCATGGCTCAGCTGACCGGCCACCATTGGCGAACCCACGGCTTGGCGGACGTGATCCTTTTCGTCCTTCTGGGATGGTTCTTCACGGCGCGAGGGGTCCCCGGCGGCAAGCTGACGAACGGCTCGGCGGTCACGGTGGGCGCCGCCGTTATCATCGCGTCCGCGGCGCTGGGGCTGTGGTTCCTGTTCGTTTGAGAGGAACCAACGGGCGCAATCCCAGCACCGGCACATCTCGTTGCGCCGATTTCTGAAAGAAAGCGTCGAGCAGTCGGCGATAAAATCACGATATAATTCCGGAGGCGGTGAATGGGAGAGCCCTCATGCACGACGATCAGCCGCGTTCAGACCGCTCGACCGAGGGCATGGTCGACTACAATGCGAATTCCTCGGCGCAGCAATCCATCGTGGCCACCCACGCCGCCACAATCCGCAAGCTTGTAAAGGATATCGGTTCGGTACGGCCGGAGTTCAGGATCGCCGACTACGGGTGCGGACCGGGCATCAGCACGATCAACGTTGCCCGGCCGGCGATCGAAGCCTATCGCGAACTGGATGGCGATGGTCCCATCGCCGTGTGTCACGCGGACCAGTCCGGCAACGATTGGAATGCGCTGTTCACGCTCCTTTCCGGACCGGAGGGCTATCTCGAAGGTCGGACCGGCATCCGGCCGGAAGCCGCGGTGGGGTCGTTCTATGACCGGATGGTGTCGGATGAATCGGTCAATCTGGCGACCTGTTTCGCCGCAAGCCATTGGCTCTCCCACGCGGTCCATCTCGACGCGCCGGGCGCCGTCTGGTTCGCCGATCTGCAGGGCGAGGCGCGCCGGGAGATGGCGACACTCGCGCGCAATGACTGGATTCGCTTCCTTCGGCTCAGGGCACAGGAGCTGCGGCCGGGCGGCCATCTGCTCGTGTCCACGCTTGGTTCGGTCCCGGATGCCAACGAGGCGAACGGCGCGGCCGCATCGGGACGCGGCATATACCGCGCAATCCAGGTCGCGGCGCAGTCGATGGCCGATGAGGGGCTGCTTGACAAGGCAATCCTCGACCGCTTCGTCTTCGCCCTCTGGTTCCAGACCGAGGAGGAGGCGAGGGGGCCGATCGCGACGGATCCTGTCCTCTCGAAAGCATTTGATGTCGAGCAGATATCGGTAAGACCCGCGCCGGTGAATGCAGACGATGTCTTCGGCGTCCTGATCGGTGATCCGGCAGCCTATGCGCGGCAATATACCGGCTATATGCGCGCCTTCGCCGATACCACGCTTCATGCGCAGCTATTCCGTCCCGCAGCGAAAAACGACGACGATGCAGACGCCCTGGCAACGGAGTTCTACCGGCGCTTCGAGGCCCTCTACCGCGAGCATCCGGGCAGGTACAAGTTCGAGCTCTGGGAACTGACCGTCATCTTGCGCAAACGGTCTTAGATGATGCCGGAGCCCGCCCGCCCGTTCGGTCAGCCCGTTCGGTCGGATTGACGCACCGTCTTTCGCCTGGCGGCGCGCGGCCTAAGTCATTGCAATAAGCGGCACCCCTGTTATCTTGCCCGCGCCCGGCTCGGCGCAAACGCGGGCTTCGCGCCGAGCCGTCTGGGAGGCAAGGATCCGAGGATGGAACCAGCAGAAATTTCAGCGGACATCGAGAAGCTGCGCCGTGTCTCGGCCCGGATCATTCACGGGCATTGGAAGATTTTCCTGGCGCAGGGCCTGGTGATGATGGCCTTGGGCGCGCTCGCGGCGGCGCTGCCGCATTTCTCGACGATCGCCATCACGATCTTCATCGGCTGGCTGTTCTTCGTCGGCGGGATTTTCCGCATTCTTTCGGTGATGCGCTCGCAAAGCGCGCCGGGATTCCGCTGGTCGTTCCTGACGGCGGCGCTGGCTATCCTGGTCGGCCTGATCCTGATACTCCGGCCGCTCCAGGGAGTCCTGACGCTCACGACCGTGATGGCGATCCTGTTCGTCGTGGAAGGCATCGCCGCGATCCTGATCGCTCTCGAATACCGCCCGCACATGCGCAACTGGGTCTGGGTGCTGTTCAACGGCATCGCCAACCTGGTGCTGGCCTATCTCATCTGGCGCGGCTGGCCGGACACGGCGGCCTGGGCGATCGGGCTCCTGGCGGGCATCAGCATGTTCTTCGTTGGCCTGTCGCTGACCATGCTCGCGCTGGCCGCCCGCGCCATGGCCCCGGACTGAGCGGGCACTGGACGGACGGGATCGCGCGCCCGGCCGAAGGAACTCGATGAATTTGGGCATGAACATCGCCGATCTGCTCTACACCGCCTCGACCTGGGTAATTCCGGTGCTGTTCGCGGTCACGCTGCACGAGGCGGCGCACGGCTATGTCGCCTGGTGGCTCGGCGACGACACCGCCTACCGCCGGGGCCGGGTGACGCTGAACCCGATCAACCATGTCGACCCGTTCGGCACGATCCTTCTGCCGGCGATGCTGTTCATCTTCCGCGCGCCTTTCCTGTTCGGCTGGGCCAAGCCGGTGCCCGTGGCGTTCGGCAGGCTGCGCAAGCCGCGCCGCGACATGGTGTTCGTCGCCGCGGCCGGGCCCGGGACCAATCTGATCCTGGCGGCGATCTCCGCCGCCCTGTTTCACGTGATCCTGTTTCTGCCGGCCGGCCTCGACGAATGGACGGCGCGCGTCCTCTACAACTCCATCATGCTGAACCTCGTGCTGGCGGTGTTCAACATGCTGCCGATCCCGCCGCTGGACGGCGGCCGCGTCGCCGTCGGCCTGCTGCCTGACGTGTTGGCCCGGCCGCTCGCCCGGCTCGAGCCTTACGGCATGCTGATCCTGATCGGCCTGATCTTTATCCTGCCGATGGTCGGCAGCCGGCTCGGTATGCGGCTGGATCTTTTCAACACGCTGGTCTGGTCGGTCGTCGAGCGGCTCTTGCCGTTCTTCACGAACATGGCGGGCATCCGCTAGGGCAACGGCGCCTGCCGGCTCATTGCTTGCCGATCGGCTCCACGGCGGCGCCCCTATCGGACAGGAATTTCACCCGGTAGCTACCGTTCTCGCAGCGGATGATCCAAGCCTTCTTGTCGGGCGAGCTGTGTTTCGGGTCGGCCTTGACGCTCTTGGGTTTCGAGCAGGGATGACCGGCTTGGCGCACGGCCGCGGCCACGACCTCCGTTGGGCCTTCTTGCGCCGCCGCGACCGCGGGGCACGCCAAAGCCAGGAAAATGAGCCAAGCAAAGGACCGGGTTGCCATGTCTATCGAGTCCGGATGTTGCGGCCGGAGACCGGCCATCCTGCTTGATTATTTAACGTTTGGCCCGGTAAGGGCCAGCTAAATCTTGCCGCCGAGGACCGCCGACCACCGACCGGCGGCGCCGGGCTTATTTGGACTTCTCCAGCGCCTGCCGCAGCAGCGACTTCAAGGCCGGCTGCCGGCGGACGACCATGATGGCCGTCGGCTTCGCGTTGCGGAGGATGCGCCGCCCGGTCCGGTTGCGCTTCATCCGCTGCAGGACGCTGCCTTCGCTCAGCCCGAAGACCACGAGGTCGAAGGCCTCGGCAGCCTCGATGACCTTGTTCGCAACGCTGCTCGCAACGACGACCTCCTTCTTGAGCTTCTTGTAGTCGACGCCTTCCAGCACGCGCTCGAACAGCGGCTCCTGCCCGGAATCCGCCTGGGCCTTGGTCGATACCACGTGCAGCAGGGTGATCTCGGCATTGGCGCGGCCGGCCAGGACGGATCCGAGGTCGGCCGCCAGCTTGACGGCGCTGCGGCTGTTCTCGTTGTCGTCGACCGGCACCAGGATCGTCTTGACCGAGGTTTTCAGCCGCGCCGCCGGCCGCACGACGACGACCTCGCAGGGCGGGTGCGCCAGCAGCGCGTCCGTCGTGCGGCCGAACACGCGCCCGCGCTTGGGCTTGGCCGACACACCGATCAGGCTGAGGTCGACCGCCCGGTCGCCCACCAGCTCGGTGATCGCCTGCGACACGCGCCGCGCCAGCATGATCACGCTGTGGGTCGCGACCCCCTGCTGCTTCGCCGCGCCGCGCACGTCGTCGAACAGCTGGCGCCGCGCCTCCACCAGCCGGCGGCCTTCGAAGAGGCTGAGCGACTGCGGCACCTCGAGCAGATGCGTGGCCAGGATGCCGCCCTTGCGCGCCTTGGCGATGGCCGCGCCGATCCAGCCGAGCACGGTCGCCTCCCGCGCGCTGCGCACGCCCACCAGCACGGTGTAGTCGTGCCGCCCGAAGACCTCCTCGTGCACGATGTCGGGCGGCTTCTCCAGCGTCTCCTGCCGCTCGAAATGCATGTAGTAGGCGAGCAGGCCCAGGATGATCCATCCGAAGGCGGTCCACACCGCCGTGGGATTGAAGGTGATCATGTAGAGCGCGAGCGCCGAATTCGCCGCGATCGCCAGCAGCGGCGGCAGCGGGAAGAGGGGCACCCTGTAGCCGCGCCGGACATCCGCCTGCTTGTGGCGCAGCGTGATCACCACCAGGTTCACCTGGATGAACATGAGCAGGAACATCAGGCTGCCCGCCGTCGCCGCCGTCTCGAGCGGCAGCGTGAGCGCGCTCGCCAGCATCAGGACGCCGGTGGCGAGCACGGCGATATAGGGGGTGAGCCGGGCCGGATGCACGCGCGCCAAGGGGGCGGGCAGGTTGTGCTCGCGCGCCATGGCGAAGGACACGCGCGACGCCGAATAGACCGTGACGTTGAGCGCGGACATGGTCGCCGCCAGGCCGCTGATCAGCATCAGCGCGCCGCCCGTTCCGAACGGGAAGATCTGCCGCGCGATGACGACGACGGCAAGCTCGCGCTCCTGGCCGAGATAGTCGTGCACGCTCATGCCGGCCGGCGGCTGGGTCGCGCCGATCGCGACGATGGCGACCAGCACGTAGACCACGACGGCGATGGCGATCGAGAGAAAGATGCCGCGCGGCACGTTGCGGGCGGGATTGACGATTTCCTCGCCCGACTGGGCGATGATCTCGTAGCCCTCGAAGGCGATGAAGGTCAGCCCCATGGCGATCAGCACCCCGGCCGCGCCGTTGGGCATGAAATGGTCGGTGAAGCGGTCCGTCCAGCCGCCGCCATGCGTCATCACCAGCGCCCCGAACAGGACGAACAGCCCGAGGATGACGACCTTGACGACGGTGATGACCGCACCGAGCGCGCCGGTCTCCTTCGCGCCGATCGCGTTGAGCCCGGTGAAAAGGACGACGACCAGGACCGCGGCGAGGTCGGCTAGCCGGGCCGGGCTCAGCCCGCCGGCCGGCAGGTCGAGCGCCTGCCATGCGTCGCTGGCAAAGCGTCCGAAGGCGATGGCGTAGAGCGCGCCCGCGACGATGTAGCCGAACCAGCTCATCCAGCCGGCGAGAAAGCCGTTCGGGCCGCCGAGCCCTTCCTTGACCCAGACATAGCCGCCGCCGGCCTTGGGAAAGGCCGCGCCGAGCTCGGCATAGGCGAGCGCGGTCAGGAAGGTGACGACGCCGTTGAGGATGAAGACCAGGACGACGGCAGGGCCCGCTTGCCCGGCGGCGATGCCGGTGAGGGCGAAGATGCCGGCGCCGATCATGCCGCCGACGCCCATCATGGTCACGGTGAACAGCCCTAGGCTGCGGCTGAGCCGGACCTCCTCGGTCGCCTGCGACCCCTTTTCGTTCCTGTCATCCGCCAAGTCGGATCAGTCCGTGCCACCGTCTGGAAATGCGTTCCGCGGCACCATAGCATCCTTCGCGACCGAGGGCTTCCCCCCACGTCTCGGGGCGTCAAACCGGGTGCGCGCGCCGGCGGCCTCGTGTATCCATCGGCGATGATGCTGGAAAAGGTCGGTGACGCGATCTGGCTCGCGGAAGGCGAGATCGTCAGCTTCTACGGCTTTCCCTATCCGACGCGCAGCGTCGTCGTGCGGCTGGGCGACGGCGGCCTGTGGGTCTGGTCGCCGGTCAGGCTTACGGCGGACCTGGCCGCGGCGCTGGACCGGCTCGGCCCGGTCGCCCATCTCGTCAGCCCCAACAAGATCCACCACCTCTATCTGCAGGACTGGGCGGCACGCTATCCCGAGGCGTCGCTGTGGGGGCCGCGGTCGACCATCGACAAGCGGCGCGATCTCACCTTCGCCGAGGCCTTGACCGACAATCCGCCGCCGGCATGGCAGGCCGAGCTCGACCAGGCGTGGTTCCGCGGCTCGCCGGTAATCGACGAGGTGGTGTTTTATCACCGGGCGTCCCGCACCGTGATCCTCGCCGACCTGATCGAGAATTTCAGCGACGCCTTCCTGCACGAGCATTGGCGCTGGTGGCAGCGGCTCTACGCGCGGCCCGGCGGCATCACGACGCACCGGCCGCGCGCACCGATCGACATGCGGCTGACCTTCATCCACCGCAAGATCACGCGGCAGGCGCGCGACAAGGTCCTGAGTTGGGAGTGCGAGCGGGTCGTCATGGCGCATGGCGAGTGGCAGCGCGACGGCGGCCACGCCTTTCTCGCGCGTTCCTTCGATTGGCTCGGGCCTTAGGCGCTAGCGGCCGCTCAGCGCCTCGGCGCCGGTGACGAGGTCGAGCAGCTCGGTGGTGATCTCCGATTGCCGCGCCTGCCGCTCATCGTGGCGCAAGCTCTCCAGCTTGCGCGAGACGCTGTCATGCGCCGATTCCATGGCGGCGAAGCGCGCCGCGTTCTCGCTGGCGATCGATTCGACGGCCGCCTCGGTCAGCAGCGCGAAGACATACTCGGCGATCAGCTTCTCCTGCAGCACGAGCGGGTCGAGATTGCGGAGCGGCGCCTGCCGCGCCTGGCGGGGCGCGAGCGTCGTCAGGTCGAGCGGCAGAAGCAGCAGCCGCTCGATGGCCGGCGTCTCGCGCGCGCCTGTGCGGGCGAACATGACCTCGACCCGGGCGACCTTGCCTTCGGCGACGTGCCGGTAGATCTCCGCCGAGAGGCCATGGACCGTCTCCGGCGCGGCGGCGCAGCGGCTCGGCATCGGCTGCAGCCAGTCCGCCGGCATCCGGCGCTCGTCCGCGATCACCGCGCCGCGGCTGCCCAGCACGAACAGCGTGTCGCCGGGCTTGAGCGCGGCTGCCGCGGCGTCGATCAGGTGCTCGTTGAAGCCGCCGACGAAGCCGTGCTCGGCCATGCAGAGCACCAGCCCGAGCGAATCCCGCACCGCGCGATGCGGCGGCGCGGGCTCCTCGACGAACAGCAGCGTGTCGGCAATCGCGGCCGCCATCGCGTCGGCATAGTGGCGGATGCCGGGCAGCGCGCGCTGCGCCTCCTGCATGCGCATGCCTGCGAGCGAGCGCATCGCGCCCACGACATCGAGCAGCTCGCCCATGCTGCCGATATGCGCCCGGATATCGGCCAGCCGCATCATGACGCGCCGCCCGCCGCCACTGGTCCCTCGGCCGTCGCGGGCAGGATCGACTGCACCAGCGCTTCGAGCGACGTTTTCATGTGGGCCCGCAGCTCGTCCGTCAGGGCTTTCGCCTGGTCGTCGAGGCTGGTGATCTCCGGCAGGTGCTCCTTGAGCCAGGGCCCGAGCGCTTTGCGGAACTCGTCGACCTGCGCGAGCGGGACGTCGTCCAGCAACCCGTCGGCGACCGCGGCCAGCAGCGCGACCTGCTCGCCCAGCGCGAGCGGCGCGAACTGGCGCTGGCTCAGCACGGCGCGGATGCGCCGGCCGTGCTCGATCGTCTTGCGCGTGCGCTCGTCGACCATCGTGCCGAAGCGGGTGAACACTTCGAGCTCGAGGAACTGGGCGTATTCGAGCCGGAGACTTTCGGCCAGCGCCTTGAGCACCGGCGCCTGCGCCTTGCCGCCGACGCGCGAGACGCTCTTGCCGACATCGACCGCCGGCTTCTGGTCCTCGTAGAACAGCCGCGGATCGAGGTAGATCTGGCCGTCGGTGATCGAGATCAGGTTGGTCGGGATATAGGCGCTGATGTTGCCGGCCTGGGTCTCGGCGATCGGCAGCGCCGTGATCGAGCCGCCGCCGCGTTCCGGCGCCAGCTTCGCCGCGCGCTCAAGCAGGCGCGAATGGATGTAGAAGATGTCGCCGGGATAGGCCTCGCGCCCGGGCGGCCGGCGCAGCAGCAGCGAGACCTGGCGGTAGACCGCGGCATGCTTGGTCAGCTCGTCGATGACCAGCAGCACGTCGCGCCCCTGCGCCGCGAAATATTCGGCCATCGTGCAGGCGGCATAGGGCGTGATCCACTGCAGCCCGGCCGCCGCGTCGGCCTCGCCGACGACGAAGATGCAGCGCTCGGGCGCGCCGTAGCGGCGGACCGCGTCGATCACCTGGGCGACGGAGGACAGCTTCTGGCCGACGGCGGCGTAGATGCAGATCACGTCGCTGGCGCGCTGGTTGATGATGGCGTCGACGGCGACCGCCGTCTTGCCGGTGCCGCGGTCGCCGATGATCAGCTCGCGCTGGCCCCGGCCGAGCGGCACCATGGCGTCGACGACCAGGAGGCCGGTCGCGAGCGGACGGTCGACGAGCGCCCGGTCGACGATCGCCGGCGCCGGCTGCTCCACCGGGGCGAGCGCCGCCGCGGCGACGGGCTCGCCGCCGTCCAGCGGCAGGCCGAGCGCGTCGACGACGCGGCCGAGCAGGGCGTCGCCGACCGGCACGCGCGCCACCTCGCCGGTGCCGTGCACCGTGCTGCCGGCCGAAATGCCGGTGTCGCTGCCGAGCAGCACGCAGCCGATCAGCTCTTCGCCGAGGTCGACCGCGAGCCCGCGCACGCCGCCCTCGAAGACCAGCAGCTCGTCGAGCCGCGTGTCGGGCAGGCCGGTCACCGTGGCCACGCCGTCGCCGACCTGCGCGACCCGGCCGATGCGCTCGAGCCGCGGCGTCATCGACAGCGTCTTGATGCGCTCGCGGCTGCGGCCGATCCAGCCCTGCAGGTCTTCAGTGAGTGTTGTCATGCGCCTCGATCTCCGCCCGCATCGCCGCGACGACGCTGCTCCAGGAATAGCGCAGGACGGCGCTGGGAAGGTGAAGCTCGACGCCGGCGATCAGCGCCGGGTCGGCCTCGAAATCGACGGTCACGCCGTCGCCGAGCGCCTTGCGCAGCCGCGTTGCGCCATTCGGTTATGACAGGCTCGGGGAGCGGCGTCGCGGTGACCGCGCGGACCGCGCCGCTGCCGTCGAGCCCCTTGCGGAGCTCCTCGCGCTCGGCCGGCGCGAGCGTCGCGAGATGCTGCTCGACGCGCTCGAGCCAGGCTTCGGCGCGCAGCTCCGTCGGCACCTCGTCGAGCAGCTTGCGTGCGACCTCGACGCCGAGGTCGAGCGCTACGCGCCGCGCTTCCGCCAGCGCCTGCTCGCGCTCCTTGGCGATGGTCTCGCGCGCGCCGTCGAGCAGTGCCGCCGCCTCGCGCTCGGCCTGGCCGCGGCGCGCCGTGGCGGCTTCCTCCGCCTGGACCGCGGCGGCCTTCAGCGCGGCCGCCCGCTCGGCCGCGATGCCCGCGCGCTCGGCGTCGACCGCCGCCAGCGCGGTCTTCGCCTGGTCCTCGGCCGCGCGGACGTCGGCGAACTGCTTCTCGATCTCGGCCTTGCGCGCGTCGATCATGCGCAGCACCGGCTTGTAGAGAAAGCGGTGCAGCAGCCAGACGAGGATGCCGAAATTGACGATCTGCAGCGCGAGGGTCCACCAGTCGAAATGCATGGCTATCCGACGTAGGGGTTGGCGAACAGCAGCAGCAGCGCGATGACCAGGCAGTAGATCGCCATCGTCTCGATCATCGCGAGGCCGACGAACAGCGTGCGCGAGATCGCGCCGACGGCTTCGGGCTGGCGGGCGATCGCATCCATCGCGGCCGCGACCGCGCGCCCTTCGCCGAGCGCCGGGCCGATCGCGCCGAAGGACACGGCGATCGCCGCGCCGATGATGCTGATGATTTTCGGATCCATGGAGCCTCCTTAGCCTCGCTCGGCGCCGCCGACGGCGGCGCCGATGAAGACGGTTGCGAGAACGGTGAAGATGTAGGCCTGGACGATCCCGAGCAGGATTTCCAGCGCCATGAGCGGGATCGGCACGAACAGCCCGGCGAGCGCGACCACGAGGGCGATCATGAACTCGCCGCTCATCACGTTGCCGAACAGCCGCACCATGAGCGAGAAGATGCGCGTCACCTCGGAGACGAGGTTGAGCGGCAGCATGATCAGCTTGGGCTTGGCGAAGCTCGCGAGATAGCCGAGCAGCCCTTGCGCGCGGATGCCGAAGAAATGCACCGACAGGAAGACGATCAGCGCCAGCGCGGCCGGCGTCTCGATCTTGGCGGTCGGCGCTTCCGTGCCCGGCAGCACGCCGGACAGATTGGCCGTGACGAGGAAGATGAAGAGCGTGCCGAGCAGCGGCAGCAGCGGGCGCGGGTCCTTGCGGATGACGTCCTCGATCTGGCGCATGATGCCGGTCACGACGCACCTCGAGCACCGCCTGCCGCCGGTCCGGATGCAGCGCGAGCCGGCGCGTGACGAGCCACGACGCCGCGGTCAGCACCAGCATGATCACCCAGGTGGTGGCGACCGGCCGGGTGATCGGGACCGGGCCGATATGGAACAGCACCAGGCTGGCGAGCGGCGAGGACTCCATCAGCCGGCTCGCCGTTCCTGGCGCAATGCGATCATCCGCGCCATGAGAAAGCCGAGAAAGCCGCCGAGCAGCGGCATCGCGCCGAGCCGCGCCATCAAGGTCGAGCAGGACCACCGCGCCCGCGACGCGCGCAAGCGTCAGGCCGATCGGCACGGCCCAGCCGCGATTTCGCCGTAAGGAGGTCGACGGTCCGCCGCAGCGCGCGGAAATAGACCAGGCCCAAGGCGAGCCCTGCGAGCGCCATGGCGGAGGCAAGAAGAATCGTCGGTGCGAGCGAGCCGTCATTCATTCGTGATGCATCCTTTTCCAGGCGAGCGTGCAGCCGACGGTGAGTCCGACGCACAAGCAGGCCGAGGGTCCAGAATATGCCCGTGGCGAATGTCCCGGTCGAGCCAGCGCCCGGCGAAGATGCCGAGCAGCGTCGGCGTCACGATCGTCCAGCCGAGCGCGCCGATCAGCGCCAGGTTCTGGCCGATCGAGCGCTCGCCCTCGCGCTTGAACGTCTCGCGCCGCTCGCGCCGCTTCTTCACCGCCTCGTCGAGGCGCTCGGGATGGCCCTGATCGTCGGTCATTCCGGCATTCCTTCCGGCCGGCCGAGGATGCCGGCGACCGGGAACCGCGGGCGATGCGGCCGGGCCTGAGATAGTGATAGATCTGGCGGATCGCCGCGAGATAGAGGCGCTGGGCGTCGGCGCGCGCCGCCTGTTCCTCGGCGATCTGGCGGCGGAAGCGGACCAGCACCTCGGTCTCGAGGCGGTGCAGGTCGTCGCCGGCCACCGCCTCGCGCGTCGCGATGGCGATCGTCTCGCCGCCGCTCACCTCGAGCATGCCGCCGCGCACGGCGACGTGCCGCTCGGCGCCCTTGGCGTCGCGCCAGGTCACCACCGAGACCGTCAGCGCGGTGAGAAAATCGGCGTGGCCGTGCAGGATGCCGAACGCGCCGGTCTCGTCCTCCGCCCGCAGATGCGCGACGCCGTCGATGTCGACCGCGATGGCGAGCGGCGTGGTCACGGTGAGCTTCATGACGCCGGCTCCTTGATGTCCGGCTTTTTCGCCTGGGCTTCCTTCTCGCGCGCCTCGTCGAGGTCGCCCACCATGTAGAGCGAGCTTTCCGCCCAGTCGTCCGCGGCGCCGTCGAGGATGGCGCGGCAGCCGGCAAGCGTCTTCTCCAGGTCGACCGAGCGGCCCTCCTTGCCGGTGAAGGCGCCGGTGACCATGAAGGGCTGGGTGAGGAAGCGCATCAGCCGGCGCGCGCGCTTGACCACCGTGCGGTCCGCCGCGCTCAGCTCCTCGACGCCGAGCAGGGCGATGATCTCCTGCACCTCGCGGTAATGCGCGATCGTCTTGCGGACGTCCTGCGCGACCCGGTAGTGGTCTTCGCCGACCAGCCGCGGGTCGAGCAGGCTGGATGTCGAGGCGAGCGGGTCGATCGCCGGGTACATGCCTTCGCTCGCCATGTCGCGCGACAGCACGATCGAGGAATCGAGATGGCTGAAGATCTCGGCCACCGCGGGGTCGGTGAAGTCGTCCGCCGGGACGTAGACCGCCTGGATCGAGGTGATGGCGGCGCCGGCGACCGAGGCGATGCGCTCCTCGAACTCGGCGATCTCGCTGGCCAGCGTCGGCTGGTAGCCGACGCGCGACGGCAGGCGGCCGAGCAGGCCCGAGACCTCGCCGCCCGCCTGCACCAGGCGGTAGACGTTGTCGATCAGCAGCAGCACGTTCTCGCGCGCGTCGTCGCGGAAATACTCGGCGATGGCGAGCGCGGTGAGCCCGGCGCGCCAGCGCGCGCCCGGCGGCTCGTTCATCTGGCCGAAGACCAGCGCGGTGCGCTTCAGCACGTCGGACTCGCTGAGCTCGAGCAGCAGCTCGTGACCTTCGCGCGAGCGCTCGCCGATGCCGGCGAAGACCGAGATGCCGGCGTGCCGCTCCACCGTGGTGCGGATCAGCTCCATGATCAGCACGGTCTTGCCGACGCCGGCGCCGCCGAACATGGCGGCCTTGCCGCCGGTCACGAGCGGCGCCAGCAGGTCGATGACCTTGATCCCGGTATGAAAGACCTCGAGCGTGCTGCCGTGGCGCGCCAGCGCGGGGGCAGGGGCGTGGATGGGCCGGCGCTTGATGTCCGCGGGCAGGGGCGGGCCGTGGTCCACCGGCACGCCGATCGCATTGAGCAGCCGGCCGAGCACCGGCTCGCCGACCGGCACGCGGATCGGCGCGCCCGTGCCATGCGCCGCCGTGCCGCGCCTGAGCCCGGCGGTGTTCTCCAGCGCGACCGCGCGCGCCGTCGTCGCATCGAGATGCTGCTGCACCTCGGCGAGCAGCGACCGGCCCTCGTCGGCGTCGATGAGCAGGGCCTCGGCGATGGCGGGAAGGCAGCCCTCCGGGAAGCGGGCGTCGATGACCGAGCCGTGCACCGCGACGACCGTCCCCGATGCCGTCTTCCCGCCGCCGGCCTGCCGGCCTTCGTCCATAGGCGATTCCCCCAACTGGCCCCGTCGCGCGATCGTGACGATCCGCCATTAAACAGCTACACCGAAGTCCATGGCTAGAACCTTGATCTGGCTCACCTGTCCCGCCGCGCGCTTCCGCCGATACCGCGGTGCGGCACAGCCACGCGGCAGGGCCGCGCGGATTGTATGACGGCATCCGAGTCGGTAGGATTGCCGTTCCCGTGACATCCCCTCGAAGGCCTCGCACCATGCGACCGCTGTTCATCGGCGACACGTGGATCGGCGTAGGACCGGGCGCCATCGTCCTGAGTGACCCCGGTTGGAAAATCGCCGGTCCGGCCGGCTCGGCGGTGCTGCATGCGCTCGTCATTATGCTGTTCGTCTTCGGCCTGCCCTGGCGGGCCCAGCCGCCGCCCGTGGTGCAGGTGATCCCGGTCGATCTCGTGTGGCTTGGGCCCGAGACGGCCCCGCCGACGCCGGTGAAGGCGGCGCTGCCGCAGGCGAAGGCCCAGCAAACCGCGACCGCGACGCCCGCGGAGCCCGTGCCCGTTCCCAAGACGCCGGCGCCGCAACCCGCGCCGCATCCCGCCAAGGGCCCCTCGACCTCGAGCCCGACGACGGCGGAACCGATGGCGCGGGTCGCGCCGGTGCCGATCCCGCCCAAGAAGCCGACGCCCAGCGAGGCGCCGCGCGCCAGGCTGAAGCGCCAGACGCTGCCGGACGACGCGCTCAGCGCCCGGCTTCAGGAGCTGGCGCGGCTGCGCCAGCCGGACTCGCCGATGCCGCCCAATCCGGCGCCGCAGACCGGAACGGGCCTGTCCAGCCTGGACGCGGCCAGCCCGCATGCCGCGCCGGCGCGGGACGCGACCTACCGCGTGAAGGACTTCATCCGCGCGCAGGTCGTGCGTCGCTGGTACATCGAGTCGAGCGCGATCAAGAACAGGGACTGGACGGTCGGCATCCGTATCCATGTCGAGCCCAGCGGCCGCGTCAGCGAAGCCGAGATTCTCGGCGATTCGCGCTTTCCGCTCGAAAGCGCCTATCGCGACTTCGCGCTGAGCGCGCGCAACGCCGTGCTGCTGTCCTCGCCGCTGGTCGTGCCGCCCGGGATGTACGAGATCGCCAAGGACATCGTCGTCGATTTCCAGGCGAAGCAGGTGCTGCGGTGATCAGAAGCGGCGGATAACGGGCTCAGCGCAGCGACCGCACGACGCGAAAGCCGGCGTAGCTCGAATAGTCGAAATCCTTCCCGCCGGCGTCGGCCTTGCTGCGCATCGCCGAGCGCACGAAGACCGGGACGTTGCTCCAGGAGCCGCCGCGCATGACGCGCTTGCTGCAGTCGCCGCTCGCCCAGCTGCTGCCGTCGACCGGCGCGCCGACATAGCTTTCGTTCCAGCAATCGCTCACCCACTGCCAGACGTTCCCCAGCATATCGTAGAGGCCGAAGGGATTGGGCCCGAAGCTGCCGACCGGCGCGATCTGCGTGCCGTCCCATTTGCTGCCGCAGCCGTGGCAGTTGGCCTTGCCCGCGCCGAGCGCATCGCCCCACCAGCGCGCCGTCGTCGTGCCGGCCCGCGCCGCATACTCCCATTCCGCCTCGCTCGGCAGGCGGTAGGGTCCGCTCCGGGATTTGGCGGCGGAGGCGAGACGGCGCACCTTGCCGTTGAGCCAGGCGATGTAGGCCTGCGCGTCGTTCCAGTTGAGGCAGGTCGCCGGCTCGAGCGGCGGCGCCGCCGGGCCGCCCGGCGCGTAGGCCATGCCGCGGCGCGGCACCTGCCAGCCCATGTTCCAGTTCGGGTCGCAGAGCGGCGGCCGGTAGCCGGTCTCGCGCAGGAAGGTCAGGAACTCCCGGTTCGTGACGTCATACTTGCCGATCGCGAAGGCCTTGACCGACACCGCGTGCTGCGGCCCTTCCGCGTCGAAGCGGCCCTGCTCGGTCGCCGGGCTGCCCATGACGAACTTGCCGCCCGGAACGGCGACCATCGGCGGGCATTCGGGGCATTCCTGGAACGCGCGGTCGATCGCCGGCTTGGCTTGCACGGCGCCCGGCGCCATGAGGACGCCGCCGATCACCAGCAGAAGCGCCGCGGCGAAACCTTTCATCGCTCAGGCCATCCCTTCCGTCAGCGGCACGACATTGGCGTCCCGCAGCGTTGCGCGCGCGCCGTCCTGCATCACGATCAGATGACGGTCGTGGAAGCGCGCGAGCGAGGTGCGATGGCCGATGCTGACCAGCGTCGTGTCGGGCAGCCGCTCGCGCAGCAGCCGGTAGAGCGCGGCCTCGCCGGCTTCGTCGAGCGCCGAGCTGGCCTCGTCGAGAAACAGCCAGTCGGGCCGGGCGAGCAGCGCGCGGGCGATGGCGAGGCGCTGCTGCTCGCCGGGCGACAGGCGCAGCGACCAGTTGGCTTCTTCGTCGAGCCGGTCCGCGAGATCGGGCAGGCCCACGTCGTTCAGCGCCTGCTTGATCTTTTCGTCGGGCGCCGGCGGAGCGGGATAGCTCGTCGCCTTGCGCAGGTCGCCGAGCGGCAGATAGGGCTTCTGCGGCAGGAACAGGGCGCGCGCTCCCGCCGGAACGCTGATGGTGCCGTGTCCGAAGGGCCAGATGCCGGCGAGCGCCCGGAACAGCGTGCTCTTGCCGCTGCCCGACGCGCCGGTCACCAGCACCGACTCGCCCGGCTTGAGCGCGAGCTCGAGGCCGTCGAGAAGCACCGCGCCGGTCGGCAGATGGAGGCCGACCTCCTGCAGCGACATCTCCGGCGACGGCGCGGGCGCGCGCAGGATCGGCGCGCGCTCGCCGGCGGCGCGCGCGTCCGCCATCGCCGCTCTCGAAGCCGGTCAAGCGTTCGACGGTCGCCTTCCATTCGGCGAGCGAGGTGTACGCGTCGACGAACCAGCTCAGCGAGCTCTGCACCTGCCCGAAGGCCGAGGCGATCTGCATCAGCCCGCCGAGGTCGAGCGCGTCGGAAAAATAGCGCGGCACGGATACCAGGAACGGGAAGATCACGGCGAGCTGGCCGTAGAAGGAGGTGAACCAGGTCAGGCTCTTCTGGCGGCGCATGATGTCCCACCAGTTGCGCACGACGAAGCCGAAATGGTGGCGGAGGATGCTCTCCTCCTGGTCCTCGCCGCCGTAGAGCGCGACGCCCTCGGTGTTTTCGCGCAGCCGCACCAGGCCGAAGCGGAAATCGGCCTCGTAGCGCTGCTGGTCGTAGTTGAGGCGGACCAGCGGGCGGCCGATCAGATGGGTCAGCCAGGTGCCTGCGATCGCATAGACGAGCGCCGCCCAGACCATGTAGCCGGGGATCGTCAGGTGCATCGCGCCGAGCGGGATGGTGAGCGGGCCCGAGATCATCCACAGGATCCCGACGAAGGAGAACAGCGTCACCGCCGAGCTGACGAAGCCGAGGCTGAGGCTGAGCGTCTGGCCGACGAAGAGGTTGAGGTCCTGCGAGATGCGCTGGTCGGGGTTGTCGGCGCCGCCGCCGAGCAACTGCATCCGGTAATAGGTCTGCGCCGTCAGCCAGTTCTTCAGGTAGTGCCGGGTCAGCCACTGGCGCCAGCGGATCTGCAGCATCTGGCGGAGATAGATCTGGTAGACCGCGATGACGATGCTGATCGCGGCGAGCACCGCGAAGCGGCCGAGCTGGTGCCAGAAGGCGGGCAGATCGTGATTCTGCAGCGCGTTGTAGAACACGCGGTACCACTGGTTGATCAGCACGCTGACATAGACCAGGCCGAGGTTCATCGCCAGGATCACGGCCAGCAGGCCGCGTCCGGCCCAGCGGTCCTCGGAAAACCAGTAGGGACGGGTCAGCTTCCACAGCTCGTGGAGAAAGGCAGGCGTCAGCTTCATCGTGGGCGCTTTCGTCTCGATGTCGTGCATGCCGTGCCGGCCGCCCCATCGCCGCAAATCACCACGGCGAGAACCGGCATCGGTCGAATTATCCTGTCATGTAGGGAGCCGCCGACAAAGTTTCCCGCATGCCCGCGGCGGCATGCGGACCACGCGGCGCGCCGCAACGCGACATGCTCGATGGTCCGCGCGCGCCGCCGGCACCCGTCCAACTGCGCGCGCATGGCGGAAATCCGCGGATGCGGCGGCTGCCCGCCGCGCTTCGGCGCCGCGCCGCGACCGTCGCGGGCGCCGTCATCACAAAAGCGCGACGGCGCGTCCTGAGACACGGTGTCGCGGGCGCTTTTGTGCCGGACGCTTCGTCTGGAGACCGTCGCCACCGCGCCGGGCATGATTTCTGCCTTGTAAAACGTAATGTTATATTATAACAATTCTCCACGAGACTTGATACATTATAACAGTGCAGCAACACGTTGCCTTGCCGAATTTCCGCGCCGGACGCCGCTGCGCGACGGCGGCTCAGCGCTGATCCGTATGCGGAAACGCTCGACCGCCTTATCCCGGAGTCACCATCATGCATAAGCTCATCCTCATCGGCTTTATCAGCACGATCATCGCGATTTCCGCGGCGCATGCCGGCCCGATCAAGGTCCTCGCGGCGGAGAATTTCTACGGCGATGTCGCCCAGCAGATCGGCGGGCCCGACGTCAACGGTGACCAGCATCCTCACCAGTCCCGACCAGGACCCGCATCTCTTCGAAGCGAGCCCGTCGGTAGGCCGGGCGTTGTCGTCCGCGCGCCTCGTCATATACAGCGGCATCGATTACGACCCGTGGATGGAGAAACTGGTCAAGGCCGTGCGCTCCCCCGATCGCAAGACGATCGTCGTCGCCGCCCTGGTCGGGCGCAAGACCGGCGACAATCCGCATATCTGGTACGATCCGGCGACGATGCTGGCCCTGGCGAAGGCCTGCGCGGACGTGCTCTCCGCCGATGACCCGGCTCACAAGGCCGAATACGCAACGCGCCTGGCGCGCTTCGAGGAGTCGATGAAGCCGGTCCGCGCGAAGATCGCCGCGCTGCGCGGGCGGCTGGCCGGCACGCCCGTCACCGCCACCGAGCCGGTCTTCGGCTATATGTTCCAGGCGCTCGGCATGAAGGTCCGGAACCGGTCGTTTCAGCTTGCGGTGATGAACGATACCGAGCCGAGCGCATCGGACGTCGCCGCCTTCGAGACCGACCTCAAGACGCATCGGGTCAAGCTGCTGGTCTACAACAGCCAGGCCACCGACCCGGTCGCCGACCGGCTGAAGAAGATCGCCGAAGCGTCGGGTGTGCCCGTGGTCGGGGCCACCGAGACCGAGCCGACGGGAAAGACGTACCAGGAATGGATGATGAGCGCGCTTGCCGCCGTGGATCGGGCGCTTCCGAAACACGTCCCGTGAACGCGATCGAATTCCGCGATGTCACGCTGACGCTCGGCGGCCGGGCGGTGCTGGCCGGCGTGAGCCTGGAGATCGCGGCGTGCGAATTCATCGGCGTGCTCGGCCCGAACGGCGCCGGCAAGACGACGCTGATGCGCGCCGTGCTCGGGCTGCTGCCGCCGAGCCGGGGCAGCATCCGGGTGCTCGGCAGGCCGGCAGTGCGCGGCAATCCGGCGGTCGGCTACATGCCGCAGCTTCGCAACGGGAACGGCAACTTGCGCCTGAGCGGCTGGGATTTCGTCGCCGGCGTCGTCAACGGCCACCGGCTCGGCCTGCCGCTCCTCGGCAAGGCGGGCCGGGCCGAGGTCGACCGGGTGCTCGACCTGGTCGGCGCCGCCGGCTTGGCGCATCGTCCCTTGGCCGAGACCTCGGGCGGCGAGCGGCAGCGCCTCCTGCTCGCGCAGGCGCTGATCGGCCGGCCGCGCCTGCTGCTGCTCGACGAGCCGCTGATCAGCCTCGACCCACGTTACCAGAGCGATGTCGTGGCGCTGGCCAAGTCGCTCCAGACGCAGCTCGGGATCACCGTCCTGTTCAGCGCGCACGAGCTGAACCCGCTGCTCGGCGCGCTCGACCGCGTGCTCTATCTCGGGCGCGGGCAGGCGGCGCTCGGCACCGTCGCCGACGTGATAACCGGGCCGGTGCTGTCCCGCCTTTACGGCTCCGAGATCGATGTCGTTCGCCTGAAAGACCGGATCTTCGTCATGTCCGGCGGCCAGGACATGGAGCGCGACGCGCACCGGCACGGCCACGGCCATAGCCACGAGGCGGCACACGTTCATGATCCTGACGCGCGGCAGAGCGATGCTTGATTACGATTTCATGCGGAGCGCCTTCGCCGCAGCGGCCATCGTCTCGGTCGTTGCCGGGCTGGTCGGCTATTTCCTCGTGCTGCGCGGGCAGACCTTCGCCGGCCACGCGCTCGCCCATGTCGGCTTCACGGGCGCGACGGGGGCGGTGCTCATCGGCGTCGCGCCGCTCTGGGGGCTCGTGCTGATGACCGTGGCGGCCGGCATCGGCATGGGGATCATGGGCGAGCGGCTGGCCCAGCGCGATGTCGCCATCGGCATCGTGCTCGCGCTCTCGCTCGGCCTCGGCCTGCTGTTCCTGCATTTCTTCACGGCCTTCGCGACGCAGGCGACCGCGCTGCTGTTCGGCAACGTGCTTGCGGTCGATTTCAGCACCGTGCGGACGCTACTGGCGCTCGGCGTCGTCAGCCTGGGTGCGCTTGCGGTGATTTCCCGGCCGCTGCTGTTCGCCAGCCTGCAGCCCGAGCTGGCCGAGGCGAAGGGCGTGTCGCTGCGGCTCTATTCGGTGCTGTTCCTGGCCATCGTGGCGCTGGCGACCGCCGAATGCGCGCAGATCGTCGGCGTGCTCCTGGTCTTCGCGCTGATGGTCGGCCCGGCGGCCTCGGCCCAGCGCCTGACGAGCGGCGTCGGGAAGGGGCTGCTGCTGTCCGCCGGCCTGGCGCTTCTCGAGGCCTGGGCCGGAATCACGCTGGCCTTCTACACCGACTGGCCCACGAGCTTCTGGATCACCGCGCTCAGCGCCGGCGTCTATCTGCTCGCGACCGTATGGGGCGCCCGCCGTCCGGCGCTCACCGCAGCGCGAAATACGCGCCCAGGATGACGACCACCGCGGCGGCCATCACCAGCTTGAGGCGCTTCTCGACGAATTGCTGGATCGGCTTGCCGAACTTCCACAGCAGCGCGGCGACCAGGAAGAAGCGCATGCCGCGCGCGATGACCGAGGCGAAGCTGAACTTGACGAGGTCGAAGTGGAAGGCGCCGGCGGCGATCGTGATCAGCTTGTAGGGGATCGGCGTGGCGCCCTTGATGATGATCACCCAGACGCCGTATTCGTCCACCAGCGGCTTGAAGTCCTGGAATTTCTGGGTCAGGTGGAAGGCGTTCAGGATCGGGTAGCCGATCGCGTCCATCGCGAAATAGCCGATCGCGTAGCCGAGATAGCCGCCCACCACCGAGGACAGCGTGCACACGGCGGCGAGATAGAACCAGCGGCTCGGCGCCGCCAGCACCATCGGGATCAGCAGTATGTCGGGCGGGATGGGGAAGACCGAGCTCTCGATGAAGGCAATCACCGCCAGCCACCAGATGGCGTGCTTGTGACCCGCCTTTTCCATCGTCCAGGCGTAGATTTTATCGAGCATGCGCGCGTCACGACGTGGTGGCGGGGAAGGCGTGGTGTAGCCGCCGGTCTCGCGATAGGCAAGGGGCGGGTGGGGGCGCAGTTGCTCGGTTGCGGCTGCGAAAGCGAATGGAGCGCCGTGCCCATGGATGCCACGGACAAGCCGTGGCATGACGAGTTTTATTCGAATTCATATACTTACACGTCATGGCACGATTTATTCGTGGCATCCACGGATGATTGGGCGGAGCGTTACGCTCTCCCGAAAGGACAGCTTGCCGGACATTGTGCGCCGCGGTATCGTTTGCTGCACTGCGGTATGTTTCGACAATCAGACCGGTGGCAATGTCCGGCCAAGGCCCTCATATCGTCATCATCGACGAAAGCCCGGTCCGCGCGGCGATCCTGGAGGACGGCCTGCGCGAGGCCGGCTACGACCGCATCACCCTGATCGCCGAGATGACCCAGCTGGCGCGCCGGATCTACACGCTCGACCCGGACGTCATCCTGATCGACCTGGAAAACCCCAGCCGCGACGTGCTGGAGCAGATGTTCCAGGTCTCCCGCGCGGTCAAGCGGCCGGTCGCGATGTTCGTCGACCAGTCGGATTCGGCGATGATCCAGGCGTCCGTCGACGCCGGGGTCAGCGCCTATATCGTCGACGGGCTGAAGAAGGAGCGGGTGCGTCCGATCCTCGACATGACGATCAGCCGCTTCAACGCCTTCGCGGCGCTCGAGCGCGAGCTTGGCGAGGCCAAGTCGGCGCTCGCCGAGCGCAAGGTGATCGACCGCGCGAAGGGCATCCTGATGCGCCAGAAGCAGCTCTCGGAAGAGCAGGCCTACGCGCTTCTGCGCAGCGCGGCGATGAATCACGGCCGCAAGCTGGCCGAGGTGGCGCAGAGCGTGGTCACCGCGGCGGAGCTCCTGGAATGACGACGGACTTGGTACGAGGCATCTGGCGATGACGGTGATGGTGGCGGACCGCAGCGATACGACGCAGAAGCCCAACGGCGGCACCGGGCGGACCGTGGTGCGCGCCGGCTTCATCCCGCTGGTCGATTGCGCGGTGCTGGCCGCCGCGGCCGAGCAGGGCTTCGCGCGCGCCGAGGGCATCGACCTCGTGCTGTCCAAGGAAGCCTCCTGGGCGAGCATCCGCGACAAGGTCAATCTCGGCCATCTCGACTGCGCGCAGATGCTGGCCGGCATGCCGATCGCGTCCAGCCTCGGCATCGGCCATGTCCGGGTGCCGACGATCGCGCCCTATGCGCTCGGCCTGAACGGCAACGCGATCACCGTGTCGCTCGACCTCTACCGTCGCATGGCCGAGACGGGTGGCCTCAAGGGCGACGAAGGCCCGGCCGGCACGGTGCGCGCGCTTCGCCAGGTGATCAGCCAAGGCAAGGCGCGCGGCGACGCGCCGCTCACCTTCGGCATGGTGTTTCCCTTTTCCTGCCATAACTACCAGCTGCGCTACTGGATGGCGGCGGGCGGCATCGATCCGGACGCGGACGTGCGCCTCGTCGTGATTCCGCCGCCGCTCATGGTGGAGAGCCTGCGCGCCGGGCATATCCACGGCTTCTGCGTCGGCGAGCCATGGAACAGCCTCGCGGTCGACGCCGGCCTCGGCCGCATCGTCGCGACCACGGCGGAGATCTGGCGCATGGCGCCGGAGAAGGTGCTTGGCATCCAGTCGTCCTGGGCGGAAGCCAACCCGCCGGCGCTGGCAGCCCTGATCCGCGCGCTCGACAAGGCGGCGGCGTGGTGCGACTTGGCCGAGAACCGCGGCGCGCTCGCGGCCCTGCTGAGCCGGGAATGCTACACCGGCGTGCCGCAGGCGGTGCTGATGCGCAGCCTGTCGGGCAGCCTGCAGGTCGATCCCGACGGCGCGGTGCGGTCGGTCGCCGACTTCATCCTGTTTCGCCGCAACGCCGCCAACTTCCCCTGGATCTCGCACGCGCTCTGGATCTACAGCCAGATGGTGCGCTGGGGCCAGACCCGGCCGAGCCCCGAGGCCGAAGCGGCGGTGCGCCGCGTCTACCGGCCGGATCTCTACCGCCAGGCGCTCGGCGCCGCCGGCGTGCCGCTGCCCGGCGCGAACGCGAAGGTCGAGGGCAGCCTCGGCGGCCCGCAGCATGTCGGCGTGGTCACCGGCAGCCTGCAGCTCGGGCCCGACCGCTTCTTCGACGGCCGCGTCTTCGACCCCGACGACATCGGCGGCTATCTCGCCGGTTTCGACATCCCGGACCCGTCGGCCGAAGGCGGCGCCGCGCCGTCGTCGCCGATGAATTAGGCAGCCTCGGTTGCTGCATATAAATGCAGCAGCGACACTACCGTAGTCTCGCGAGCGCTCCGAATTTAGGCAGACGCCAAATCTGCCCTCGCACGTGCATCACCGCCTTTTCCCGGAATTCCGCCGAGCTTCGCGTCCCCGTTGCTCTGGCACGGAAGTTGTATCGACAGGAGCGAGCCGCCGTCGATGGCGGGTCACCTTCAGCCGTCCAATGAAGGACGGAACAGCAGCGCTGCTGAGTAGCTTCCGAGCCGGAGCTACCGCGGCGTTTTTTTATGGCCAAAGGAGGCGTCCCCCAGGAACGGGTCCTGCCCGGCGAAGCCCGGCAGGCCAATGCCAAGGAGCGGAGATCGATGGCGAGCATGAACACGAACACGAACGGCGGAATGAAATTCATCACGCGCGGCCTCGGGCGCCGCATCGCGGGCCTGCTGGCGGCGGCAACGATCGTGGCGTTGGCCACCGTGGCGCAGGCCGCGGGTCTCAAGCTCGAGAAGGACGAGCTCAAATTCGGCTTCATCAAGCTGACCGACATGGCGCCGCTGGCGATCGCCTACGAGAAGGGCTACTTCGAGGACGAAGGCCTCTACGTCACGCTCGAGGCGCAGGCGAACTGGAAGGTGCTGCTCGACCGCGTGATCGACGGCGAGCTGGACGGCGCGCACATGCTGGCGGGCCAGCCGCTCGGCGCGACGATCGGCTTCGGCACCAAGGCCGACATCATCACCGCCTTCAGCATGGACCTGAACGGCAACGGCATCACCGTCTCCAAGGACGTCTGGGCGGAGATGAAGAAGCACATCCCGATGGGCAAGGACGGCAAGCCGGTCCACCCCATCCAGGCGAAATACCTCAAGATGGTCGTCGACAAGTACAAGGCCGAGGGCAAGCCCTTCAAGATGGGCATGGTGTTCCCGGTGTCGACGCATAACTACGAGCTGCGCTACTGGCTCGCGTCGGGCGGCATCAATCCCGGCTATTACTCGCCGAAGAACATCACCGGGCAGATCGCCGCCGACGCGCTCTTGTCGGTGACGCCGCCGCCGCAGATGCCGGCGACGCTCGAAGCCGGCACGATCTTCGGCTATTGCGTCGGCGAGCCGTGGAACCAGCAGGCGGTGTTCAAGGGCATCGGCGTGCCGGTGATCACCGACTACGAGATCTGGAAGAACAACCCGGAGAAGGTCTTCGGCGTCTCCAAGGCCTGGGCGGACAAATATCCCAACACCCATCTCGCGGTCATCAAGGCGCTGATCCGCGCCGCCATCTGGCTCGACGCGAACCATGACGCCAACCGGAAGGAAGCCGCGAAGATCCTCTCGCGCTCGGAATATGTCGGCGCGGATTACGACGTCATCGCCAACTCGATGACCGGCACCTTCGAATACGAGAAGGGCGACAAGCGCAAGCTGCCCGACTTCAACGTCTTCTTCCGCTATTTCGCGACCTATCCCTACTACTCGGACGCCGTCTGGTACCTGACGCAGATGCGCCGCTGGGGGCAGATCGCCGAGGCGAAGCCCGACTCCTGGTACGACAAGGCGCGCGCCAGGTCTATCGCCCGGACATCTACCTCAAGGCGGCCAAGATGCTGGTCGCGGAAGGCAAGGCGAAGAAGGAGGACTTCCCCTGGACCAGCACCGGCTACCGCGCGCCGCAGACCGAGTTCATCGACGGCATCACCTATGACGGGCACAAGCCGAACGACTATCTCGAGAAATTTCCGATCGGCCTGAAGGGCGACGAGCGCATCGACGGCGTGAAGGTGGTCAACAAATGACCACCGCCTTCGACGGCGCATCGGTCAGCGACGAACGGAAGAGGATCTTGCGATGAGCGTTTCGACGGACCTTCTCGGCAATGGCGGCGCGGGCAAGACGGCCGGCGCCGAACGGCTCCGCCGCTGGATCAGCGCGGCGGCCCCCTATCTGACGATGCTCGGCTTCGGCTGGCTCACCCCGATCTTCCGGCTGGCGACCGGCGAGCAGCCGGCGCTGCAGCTGCGCGAGATCTGGCGGCAGCTCGGCGTGCCGGTGCTCGCGGTCGGGCTTTTCCTGGTCGCCTGGGCGAACCTCGCGCCGACGGTCAAGACGAGCCTCGGCGCGATCCCGGGACCGGTGGAGGTCTGGCACGAGGCCGGCAGCCTCTACGCCGACCATGTGGCGTCGCGGAAGCGCGAAGCCGCCTTCTACCAGCGCCAGGAAGCGCGCAACGCGGCGCGGCTGGCGAAGGACCCGAACGCGGCGGTGAAGTGGCGGCAATACACCGGCAAGCCGACCTATCTCGACCAGATCGTCACCAGCCTGGAGACGGTCGTTCATGGGCTTCCTGCTGGCCACGATCATCGCGGTGCCGCTCGGCATGGTCTGCGGCCTGTCCTCCGTGGTCAACGCGGCGCTCAATCCGCTGATCCAGATCTTCAAGCCGGTCTCGCCGCTCGCCTGGCTGCCGATCGTGACGATGGTGGTCAGCGCGACCTACGTGTCGAGCGATCCGATGTTCGCGAAGTCCTTCCTCATCTCGGCGATCACCGTGACGCTCTGCTCGCTGTGGCCGACCCTGATCAACACCGCGCGTCGGCGTCGCCTCGATCGACAAGGACCTGCTCAATGTCGGCCGGGTGCTCAAGCTCGGCTGGGCGACCAAGGTGTTCAAGCTCGTGCTGCCGTCCTCGCTGCCGCTGATCTTCACCGGGCTGCGCCTGTCGCTCGGCGTGGGCTGGATGGTGCTGATCGCCGCCGAGATGCTGGCGCAGAATCCGGGGCTCGGGAAATTCGTCTGGGACGAGTTCCAGAACGGCTCCTCCGCCTCGCTCGCCCGCATCATGGTCGCGGTCTTCACCATCGGCATCATCGGCTTCCTGCTCGACCGGGTGATGCTGACGCTGCAGGCGCTCTTCAGCTTCGGCCAGAGCCGCTGAGGGGAGGGCAGGACATGGCATTTCTCGAAATCGAAAACGTCAGCAAGGCCTACGGCAGCGGCGCCGCGCGCATGGAGGTGCTGCGCGACATCTCGCTCGCCATCGAGGAAGGCGAGTTCGTCGCCATCGTCGGCTTCTCGGGCTCGGGCAAGACGACGCTGATCTCGACGCTCGCGGGGCTGATCCGTCCCGACAGCGGCGAGGTACGGCTCAAGGGCAAGGCGGTGACCGGCCCCGGCCCGGACCGCGGCGTCGTGTTCCAGAGCTATTCGCTGATGCCCTGGCTGACCGTGCAGGGCAACGTGGCGCTCGCCGTCGACTCCGTCTTCAAGGACAAGCCCAAGGCCGAACGCGCGGCGCATACCCGGAAATACATCGACATGGTCGGGCTGACGCATGCGAGCGACCGGCGGCCGGCCGAGCTTTCCGGCGGCATGCGCCAGCGCGTCGCGGTGGCGCGCGCGCTCGCCGTGGCGCCGGAAGTGCTGCTGCTCGACGAGCCCTTGTCCGCGCTCGACGCGCTGACCCGCGCCAAGCTGCAGGACGAGATCGAGGCGATCTGGGAAGCGGAGAACAAGACCGTCGTCCTGATCACCAACGACGTCGACGAGGCGATCCTGCTGGCCGACCGGATCATCCCGCTCAATCCCGGCCCGAACGCGACGCTCGGGCCGGAGTTCCGCGTCGATATCCCGCGGCCGCGCAACCGCGCCGAGATGAACCACCATCCCGGCTTCAAGAAGCTGCGCGCCGACGTCACGCGCTATCTCATGGAAGTCGGGCTGGAGCGCGGCGCCGATGTGGACACGACGATCGAGCTGCCGGCGGTGACGCCGATCACGCTGACCGGCCGCCTGCCGAAGAGCGCGCTCAAGGCGGCCGAGCCCAAGTTCGGCGATCTCGACCGCTATCTCGAGTTCACCCGCCTGACCAAGGTCTACCCGACGCCGAAGGGGCCGCTGACGGTGGTCGACGCGTTCGACCTGCACGTCAAGAAGGGCGAGTTCATCACCCTGATCGGCCATTCCGGCTGCGGCAAGTCGACCGTGCTGTCGATGGTCGCGGGCCTCACCGACGTGACCTCGGGCGGCGTCATCCTCGACGGCCGCGAGGTCGACGCCGCCGGCCCCGACCGCGGCGTCGTCTTCCAGGCGCCGAGCCTGTTCCCCTGGCTGACCGCGCGCGAGAACGTGGCGCTCGGCGTCGACCGGGTGTTCGCGCATGCGTCGAAGGCGGAGCGCGACGACATCGTCGACTACTACCTGACGCGGGTCGGACTCGGCGATGCGCTCGACCGCAAGGCGTCCGACCTCTCCAACGGCATGAAGCAGCGCGTCGGCATCGCCCGCGCCTTCGCGCTGTCGCCCAAGCTGCTGCTGCTCGACGAGCCCTTCGGCATGCTCGACTCGCTGACCCGCTGGGAGCTGCAGGAAGTGCTGATGGAGGTCTGGACGCGCACCCAGGTCACCGCGATCTGCGTCACCCATGACGTGGACGAGGCGATCCTGCTGGCCGACCGCGTGGTGATGATGACCAACGGGCCCAACGCCAAGATCGGCAACATCATGCAGGTCGACATCCCGCGCCCGCGCACGCGCAAGACCCTGCTCGAGCATCCCGACTACTACGCCTATCGCGAGGAGCTGCTGGGCTTCCTCGAGGAATACGAAAACGGGGCGGCGCCGGGCCAGCCGGCGCGCACCGCGGCCAATCTCAAGACCAAGGCAGCGTGAGGGAGGATGGCATGAAGCAGAAGCTCGTCGTCATCGGCAACGGCATGGCGCCCGGCCGGGCGCTCGACAGGCTGTTCGAGACCGCGCCGGACGCCTACGACATCACCATCTTCAACGCGGAGCCGCGCGACCAACTACGACCGGATCATGCTGTCGCCCGTGCTGTCGGGCGAGAAGAGCTACGAAGAGATCGTGATCCACGGCGACAATTGGTACGAGCAGCACGGCGTGACCCTGCTCAAGGGCCGCAAGGTCGTGAAGATCGACCGCGCGGCGAAGACCGTGACCGCGGAGGACGGCACCACCGTCCCCTACGACAAGCTGATCATCGCCACGGGCTCGGTGCCCGTCGTGATCCCGGTGCCGGGCAACAACCTGCCGGGCGTGCTCACCTACCGCGACATGGACGACGTGACGGCGATGCTGATCGCCGCGCAGTCGCGCGGGGCGGCGGTGGTGATCGGCGGCGGCCTGCTCGGCCTCGAGGCGGCGGCCGGGCTCAAGGAGCGCGGCATGGACGTCACCGTCGTCCATCTCATGCCGACCCTGATGGAGCGCCAGCTCGACCCGCCCGCGGGCCATCTGCTGAAGCGCGAGGTCGAGGCGCGCGGCATCGCCGTGCGGACCGGCGCCAACACGAAGGAGATCTACGGGGACGGCTATGTCGAGGGGGTTCGCCTCGACGACGGCACCGAGCTGCCGGCCAAGCTCGTGGTCATGGCGGTCGGCATCCGCCCGAACGCCTTCATCGCCAAGGAGGCGGGGCTCGAGGTCAACCGCGGCATCCTGGTCGACAGGCACATGCGCACGTCGGACCCCGATATCTACGCGCTCGGCGAATGCGTCGAGTTCAAGGGCACGGTCTACGGCCTGGTCGCGCCGCTCTACGAGATGGCCAAGGTGCTGGCGGACGATCTCGCCGGGGTGGCGGGCGACGGCTTCGTCGAGACGGCGCTCGCGACCAAGCTCAAGGTCACCGGCATCAACCTGTTCTCCGCCGGCGACTTCGCCGAGCGCGAGAACCGCGACGAGATCGTCCTGCGCGACGCGCGCTCGGCGTCTACAAGCGGCTGGTGATCGAGGACGACGAGGTCGTCGGCGCGGTGCTCTACGGCGACACGGCGGACGGCGCCTGGTTCCATCAGCTGATCAAGGACCACACCGACGTGTCGGAGATGCGCGACACGCTGATCTTCGGGCCCGCCTACGCCGGGGGGGCCAAGCTGGACCCTACGGCGGCCGTTGCAGCCTTGCCGGATAACGCGGAGATCTGCGGCTGCAACGGCGTGTGCAAGGGAACGATCGTGCAGACGATCACCGGCAAGTCGCTGACGTCGCTGGCCGGCGTGCGGGCGCATACCAAGGCGTCGTCCTCCTGCGGCACCTGCACCGGCCTGGTCGAGCAGCTGCTCGCGCTCACGCTCGGCGACGCCTTCAAGCCGGTCGAGATCACCGCGATGTGCGGCTGCACCGATCTCGGCCATGACGACGTGCGCCGCCTGATCGTCGCCAAGGAGCTGAAGACGATCCCGGACGTGATGCAGGAGCTGGAGTGGAAGACCTCCTGCGGCTGCGCGCAATGCCGCCCGGCGCTGAACTACTATCTGCTGGCCGCCTGGCCCGGCGAGTATGTCGACGACGGCCAGTCGCGCTTCATCAACGAGCGGGTGCACGCCAACATCCAGAAGGACGGCACCTATTCCGTCGTGCCGCGCATGTGGGGCGGGCTCACCAACCCGCAGGAGCTGCGCGCCATCGCCGACGTGGTCGAGAAGTTCGCCATCCCGACCGTCAAGGTGACCGGCGGGCAGCGCATCGACATGCTGGGCGTCAAGAAGGAGGACCTGCCCGCGGTCTGGGCCGACCTCAACGCCGCCGGGCTGGTCTCGGGCCATGCCTACGGCAAGGCGATCCGCACGGTGAAGACCTGCGTCGGCTCGGAATGGTGCCGCTTCGGCACCCAGGCCTCGATGGGGCTCGGCGTCAAGATCGAGAAGCTGATGTGGGGCGCCTGGACGCCGCACAAGGTGAAGATGGGCGTCTCGGGCTGCCCGCGCAACTGCGCCGAGGCGACCTGCAAGGACTTCGGCGTGATCTGCGTCGATTCCGGCTACGAGCTGCATTTCGCCGGCGCCGCCGGGCTGCACGTCCGCGCCACGGAGAAGCTCTGCACGGTCGCGACCGAGGAGGAGGTGCTCGAATACGGCGCGGCGCTGGTCCAGCTCTACCGCGAGACCGCGCGTTACCTGGAGCGCATCTACAAATGGACGACGCGCGTCGGCGTCGACACCATCCGCGCCCAGGTCGTCGAGGATCCCAGCCGCCGGGCGCAGCTCTGCAACCGCTTCCTCAAGTCGCAGCGCTTCTTCCAGGACGATCCCTGGGCGGCGCGGGCCAAGGGCACGGACGCGCACGAGTTCAAGCCGATCGCGGAGCTGACGATGCTGGAGGCCGCCGAATGACCACGCGCCGATGGATCGAGATCGGCAGCCTTGCCGATATACCGAAACGCGGCGCGCGCGTCGTGAAGACCGACCGCGGCGACATCGCCGTGTTCCGCACCGCCGACGACCGGGTATTCGCGCTCGACGACCGCTGCCCGCACAAGGGCGGGCCGCTGTCGCAGGGCATCGTGCACGGCCACGCGGTGACCTGCCCGCTGCACAACTGGGTGATCGGGCTCGAGGACGGGCAGGCGAAGGGCGCCGATTCCGGCTGCGCGCGCGTCGATCCCGGTCAAGCTGGAGAAGGGCAAGATCCTGATCCACCTGTCGCTCGCCGCGGAAGAGGCGGCGTGAGGCGGCGATGACGGCGGGCGCGCTCGTCACCACCCGGACCACCTGCGCCTATTGCGGCGTCGGCTGCGGCGTGATCACGGCGGTCGCGCCGGACGGGACGGTGACGGTCAAGGGCGACCCGGACCATCCCGCCAATTTCGGGCGGCTGTGCTCGAAGGGCGCGGCGCTGGCCGAGACGATCGGCCTCGACGGCCGGCTGCTGCATCCCGAGATCGGCGGCGCGTCGCGCGCGCTGGGACACGGCGCTCGACCTGGTCGCCAGTACCTTCGCGCGGACGATCGCCGAGCACGGCCCGGATTCGGTCGCCTTCTACGTCTCGGGCCAGCTGCTGACCGAGGACTACTACGTCGCCAACAAGCTGATGAAGGGCTTCATCGGCTGGCGCCAACATCGACACCAACTCGCGGCTCTGCATGGCGTCCTCGGTCGCGGGACACAAGCGCGCCTTCGGCACGGACACGGTGCCGGGCGTGTATGAAGACCTCGACCTGGCCGACCTCGTCGTGCTGGTCGGCTCGAACCTCGCCTGGTGCCATCCCGTGCTCTACCAGCGCCTCGCCGCGGCGAAGGCGGCGCGGCCCGACATGGCGGTCGTGGTGATCGATCCGCGGGTGACGGCGACGGTGCAGCTCGCCGACCTGCACCTGCCGCTCGCGCCGGGATCGGACGTGGCGCTGTTCAACGGGCTGCTGGACTATCTCGCGGCCGGCTATGCCGACAGCGGCTTCGTCGCCGGGCATACCAGCGGGCTCGACGGAGCGCTCGCCGCCGCGCGCCGCACGGGCTATGCGGGGACGCTGCAGGAGACGCAGCTCGCCGCAGGCGACCTGCGGCGCTTCTACGAGCTGTTCGCCCGCACGGAAAAGGTCGTCACGGTCTATTCCCAGGGCGTGAACCAGTCGATCGCCGGCACCGACAAGGTGAACGCGATCATCAACTGCCATCTCCTGACCGGGCGCATCGGGCGGCCGGGCATGGGCCCGTTCTCGGTGACGGGGCAGCCGAACGCGATGGGCGGGCGCGAGGTCGGCGGCCTCGCCAACCAGCTCGCCGCGCATATGGAGCTGGAGAACCCGTCGCACCGCCGCATCGTCCAGGACTTCTGGCAGAGCCCACAGATCGCGTCGAAGCCGGGGCTGAAGGCGGTCGAGCTGTTCGACGCGGTCGGCGACGGGCGCATCAAGGCGCTCTGGATCATGGCGACCAACCCGGCCGACAGCCTGCCCGACGCCGATGCCGTGGTGCGGGCGCTCGACGCCTGCCCCTTCGTCGTCGTGTCCGACGTGCTGCGCGACACCGACACGGCGCGCCATGCCGACGTGCTGCTGCCGGCGGCGGCCTGGGGCGAGAAGGAGGGCACCGTCACCAATTCCGAGCGCCGCATCTCGCGCCAGCGCGCCTTCCTGCGGCTGCCGGGCGAGGCGCGGCCCGACTGGTGGATCGTGGCGCAGGTCGCGGCGCGGATGGGCTTCGCCGAGCCCTTCGCCTATGACGACGCAGCCGAGATCTTCCGCGAGCATGCCGCGCTGTCGGCGCGCGCCAACGGCGGCACGCGCGACTTCGACATCGGCGGCCTCGCCGCGCTGACGGACAAGGCCTATGACGGGCTCGCGCCGGTGCAGTGGCCGGCGGTGAGCGGCGCCGCGGAAGAGGAACGCGAACGCCGCTTCTTCGCCGACGGCCGCTTCTACACGCCGGACGGCCGCGCGCGCTTCGTCGCCACGCCGCTGCGCCGTCCGCGCGCGGTTACGGCGGCCTTTCCCTTCGTGCTCAACACCGGGCGCGTGCGCGACCACTGGCACACGATGACGCGGACGGCGAAGTCGCCCAGGCTGTCGGGCCATATCGCCGAGCCCTTCTGCGAGATCCATCCCGAGGACGCGGCCGCGCTCGGCATCGCGCCCGCGACCCTGGTCGAGGTCACGAGCGTGCACGGCAAGGCGGTGCTCCGCGCGCTGGTCACCGACCGGCAGCGGCCGGGCTCGCTCTTCGCGCCGATGCACTGGACCGACCAGTATGCCCGCACGGGCCGCGTCGACGCGCTGGTCTGCCCGGAGACCGATCCCGTCTCGGGCCAGCCCGGCCTGAAATTCACCGCCGTGCGGGCGAGCCCCTTCGCGGCGGCCTGGTACGGCTTCGCCGTGCTGCGGGACGCGCCGCCGGCGATCGCGAGCGACTACTGGGCGCTGGCGCGCACCGCCGGCGGCCGGTGTCGCCCGGCCGCCGTCTTCGAAAGTTCGGCGCGCGACGACACGCGCGCCGATACCGGCTGGCGCGTCGAGCTGGCGGGCCGCGCGGCGCCGGAAGACTGGACCGATTTCGCGCGCCGCCTGTTCGGCCTGCCGGTGGACGAGCCGGGCGACCTGCTCGCCTATCACCAGGCACCTGCGGCGCGCCATCGCTTCGCCGCGTTTGCGGACGAGCGGCTCGCAGGCGCGCTGTTCGTCAGCCCGGAGCCGGTGGCCGTGTCGCGCGCCTGGCTGTCGGATTGTTTGGAGGGCACGTTTGCGACGCCGCCCGAGCGCCTGCGCGTTCTCGCCGGGCGCGGCGGCGGCGACGTGCCGGAGCCGGGCGCGCTCGTCTGCGGCTGCTTCTCGGTCGGCGTCAACCGCATCGTCGCGGCGGTCGCGGGCGAGGGCTGCCGCACGGTCGACGCGGTCGGTGCGGCGACCAGCGCCGGCACGAATTGCGGCTCCTGCCGCGCCGAGATCCAGCGGATCATTCAGGAATGCAGCGTTGCGGAAAGGATGGACAGCCATGTCGCAGATTGAGCCGGGGACGCGCGGCAGCGTCGTGCTGGTCGGCGCCGGGCCGGGCGATCCCGAGCTCCTGACGCTGAAGGCGGTGCGCATGCTGCAGTCGGCCGACGTGGTGCTGTTCGACGCGCTGGTCTCCGACGGCGTGCTCGAGCTGGTGCGGCGCGAGGCGCGCTGCCTCGCGGTCGGCAAGCGCGGCGGCCGCGCCTCCTGCCGCCAGCAGGACATCAACGACCTGATGGTCAGGCTGGCGCGCCGGGGCAAGCGGGTGGTGCGGCTCAAGGCGGGCGACCCGATGATCTTCGGCCGCGCCGGCGAGGAGATCGCGCGGCTCGAGGCGGCCGGCATCCCGGTCGAGATCGTGCCGGGCATCACGGCGGGGCTGGCCGCGGCGGCGGCGCTCGGCGTGTCGCTCACCCATCGCGACCACGCGCATTCCGTCCGCTTCGTCACCGGGCATTCGAAGGCGGGCGGCCTGCCGGACGGGCTCGACTGGCAAGGCCTCGCGGACGGCGAGACCTCGCTCGTCTTCTATATGGCGGGACGCACCGGCGCGGCCGTGGCGCGGCGCCTGATCAACGCCGGCCTTTCGCCCGCGACGCCGGCCGTGGCGATGGCCTCCGTTTCGCGTCCCGACGAAGCGCGCTGGGCCGGGACGGTCGCCGCGCTCGCCGCCGGAGACGGTCCGGGCGCCATCGGCGACAAGCCCGTCCTGCTCGGCATCGGCCGCGTGTTTGCGCGCGCTGCGCGGGCGGTCAACGGTGAAGGCAGCGAGACAGCGTGTCCGGCACGCTCGGCGTAAGGTCCGGTTTCGTCACTCCGCGGCTTTCGCGACCCCATGCGCCTCGTCGTGCGTGCGGAATTTGCTGCGGTCACGCGCGAACAAGGTGTAGGCGGTGGGCACGACGAAGAGCGTCAATAGCGTACCGAAGGTCATGCCGCCGACGATAACCCAGCCGATCTCCTGCCGGCTGCGCGCGCCGGCGCCGACCGCGAAAGCGAGCGGAATGGCGCCGGCGACCATCGCCGACGTTGTCATCAAGATCGGACGGAGCCGTAGCGCGGCCGCTTCGATGACCGCCTCGCGAACCGACTTACCCTGCTCTTGCAGTGTATTGGCGAACTCGACGATCAATATGCCGTGCTTGCTGATCAGTCCGATCAGCGTGACGAGCCCGATCTCGCTGTAGATGTTGAGCGTGCCGCCGGTTAGGTTCAGCGCCAGCAGCGCACCCGTCATCGACAGAGGCACCGTCAGCATGATGATCAGCGGATCGACAAAGCTCTCGAACTGCGCCGATAGCACGAGGAAGATGAAGCCAAGCGCGAGAATGAACACGAACAGCAGGCTGCTGTTCGCCTCCTTGAACTCGCGGGATTCGCCGGAGAAGTCGTAACGGACCGTAGACGGCAAGACGCGCTTGGCGGCGGCTTCGAGATAGTCGAGGCCTTCGCCCAACGAATAGCCCGGCGCGATGTTTCCCGTGATCGTCGCCGCGCGAAACTGATTGAAGCGATTCAGCTCCTTTGGCGCGACCGTCTCGTGCACGCGAACGAGGTTGGAGAGCTGGATCATCGCCCCGTTGCCGCCGCGCACGTAAATGTCGTTGAGGTCGCCCGGTGTCCGCCGGTCATCCGGCTCCACCTGCACGATGACGTCGTATTGCTGCCCGTTCTGATTGAACCGCGTGACCTGGCGGCCGCCGAGCAAGGTCTGCAGCGTCTGCCCTACGGCCAGGACGCCGGCGCCGGTGTCGGCGACCCGTTCGCGGTCGACGTTGACCTCGATCTGCGGCTTGTTCAGGCGAAGGTCACTGTCGAGGTTGATGAGCCCAGGGAACTTCTCCGCCTCGGCCAGCAGCGTGTCGACGTATTTCTGCAGCGTCTGATAGCTCTCCGAGGTCTGAATGACGAACTCGACCGGCCGGTTGCGCGCGCTTTGCCCGAACGAGCCGGGATTGTTGCCGAACGCCCGAACACCGGCAATCCTGGAAAGCTCCGGCCCGATGCTGCTGAGGATCTCCATCTGCGTCCGTTTGCGCTGCTCCCATGGGATGAGCTGTGAGAAGGAGATCAGTTCGGTCACCGCGCGCGATCCGACGATCACGAGGTAATGCTGCACTTCCGGGATCTTCTTCAGCATCGCTTCGAACTGCCCGACATAGCGGCTCGTGAAGTCGATGGTCGAGCCTTCCGGCGCATTGCCGGCCGTGAACAGGACGCCGCGGTCCTCGATCGGTGCCAGCTCCGACTTCAAAGTCAAAAAGAGGAAATGGCTTGCGCCGGCGACGAGGAGCGCGACGACGATGACGGCGGCGCGCCATCGAAGCGTCGCCGCGAGTGCCGCGCTGTAGCGGCGATTGAGCCTCCGGAAGCCCTGCTCCAGAACGTTATAAAGCCGGCCGTGATGCTCGTGATTGCGCAGCAGGCGGGAGCACATCATCGGGCTAAGCGTCAGCGCCACCATCCCGGAGACGAGAACGGCGCCGGCAAGGGTCAAGGCGAACTCGGCGAACAGCCTGCCGGTCCGCCCGGGCGCGAAGGCGACGGGCGCATAGACCGCCGCGAGCGTCAGGGTCATGGCGATCACCGCGCTTGAGATTTCGCGGATGCCCGTCATCGCCGCGCGGACAGGCTTCATTCCATGCTCGATATGGCGGTGGATATTTTCCAGTACGACGATCGCGTCGTCGACAACGAGCCCGATCGCCAGCACCATCGAGAGCAGCGTCAGCGTGTTGATCGAGAAGCCGAGCACGTCCATCAAGGCGAACGCGCCGATCAGCGAGACGGGGATCGTGACCAGCGGGATGATGGTCGCGCGCATCGTCCGCAGAAAAAAGAATATCACGACGACGACGAGGCCGACCGCCTCGAGGATTGTCTTGTACACGGCGTCGATCGAGCGATCGATGAAGATGGACTTGTCATAGGCGACAGCCATGTTCATGCCCTTGGGAAGCTCCTGGATGAGCTGGGGCATGGCATCGCGCAACGCATGCGAGACGTCGAGCGGATTTGCCGTGGCCTGCTTTATGATGCCGAGGACGACCGCATTGTTGCCGTTGAAGCGGGTGATCCGCCGCTCGTCCTCCGGCCCGACTTCGACCTTGGCGACGTCGCGCAAGCGTATCGGGAAGCCGTTTACGGTTTTGATCACGATCCGCCCGAACTGCTCGGGCGTCACGAGTTCCGTGCGCGACAGCACCGTGAATTCGCGGTCGATGCTTTCGATCCTGCCCGCCGGCACTTCAACATTCTGATGCTGGAGCGCTTCCTCGATATCCGCCGTCGTCAGGTCGTAGGCGGCCAATCGGGCGCGGTTGACCCAGATGCGCATCGAGTAGCGGCGCTCGCCGAAAATCCGGACGTCGGCGACGCCTGGTATGTTCTGCAGCCAATTCTTGACGTAGCGGTCGGCGTAGTCGGAAATCTCCATCGGCTTGTGCCGGTCGCTTGTAAAGGCGAGATATATGATCGCCTGGGCATCGGCTTCGACTTTCGCGATCACGGGCTCGTCGATTTCTTCAGGCAGCTGCCCGCGCACGCGCGAGACGCGGTCGCGCACATCGCTTGCCGCCACGTCCGGATTCGTGCCGAGCCGGAATCGGACCGTGATCCGGCTTTCCTCCGGTTTGCTGCTCGAGGTCATGGTCTCGATGCCCTCGATCCCGGCGATTGACCGCTCGAGGACCTGGGTCACCTGCGTCTCGATTATCTCCGCGCTGGCGCCGAGATAGTCCGTTTGGACCGAGACGATCGGCTCGTCGATGTTGGGATATTCGCGAACGGTAAGACGTGAATACGCGACGAGGCCGATTAGGATGACGATCAAGCTCATGACCGTCGCGAAGACCGGGCGGCGGATAAAGAATTCGAAGAATTCCATATCAGGCGCCCGTGTGCGGTTTCACAATGGCGACGCGGCTCCCGTCGCGGATTTTCCCGTGTCCGGCCGTCACGACGACGGCATCGGGACTTAGTCCCGTGCGGACCTCGACCTGACCGGGCCGGCGCTTGCCGAGCGTGACTTGGGTCTGCACCGCATGATCGTCGACGATGCGATAGACATAGTGCTTCTGACCGTCCGCAAAGATGGCGGATTCCGGAACCAGCACCGCATTGTCGCGCCGTCCAAGAATGATCTCGACGCGCGCGAAAAGGCCCGGCGTAAGCTGGCCGTCGGGATTGGGGATGCGTGCCCGCAGCCGGATGGCGCGGCCGTTCGCGTCGACGATGGGATCGATCACATATATCTTGCCGTCGAACGTGCGGCCGGGCAGCGCGTCGACGGTGATCTCGATCTTCTCTCCCGCCCGCAGGCTGGGCAGGGCGAGCTCGGGGACGCGGAATTCGACCTTGATGGGGTCGACTGCGGCAAGCTGCACGATCCGGTCGCCGGGGCTGACATATGCGCCGGCGCTGATCGCGCGCATCCCGACCACGCCGGAGAAGGGCGCGGCGATTGCTGCCTTTTCGAGCCGGGCCTGGGCCAGTGCGACATTCGCCACCGCCGACTGGTAGGCGGCGACCGCCTCGTCACGCGCGCGCAGCGTGCCGGTGCCTTGATTTGCCAGCGTCATTGCCCGCTTGCGGTTCGCTTCGGCGAGGGTCAGGTCCGATTGTGCCTTGGCCAGCTCGGCGCTCAGGATGTCCGAATCGAGCTGCACCAATGTCTCGCCCGCTTCGACCTTGTCGCCTTCCTTGAAGGGCAGTTCGGCGACGCGGCCAGCGATTTCGGGCGATATGATCACGGATTCGTTGGGCAGGAGCGTGCCGACGGCGCGTATTTTCTCCACCACCGTGCCGGTGGAGACGGGCGACGCTTCGACGAAAGCGGCGTGTTCGGCGGCTTGGGTCGCCGCGCGGGCTGGCTGGCTGGCGTCGGGAAGCTTGGCATCCTTGTGCTGCAGGCGATAGGCGCCAACGGCGATGGCCAGTACCATCGCCGCGACAAGCACCCATTTCGCACGGCCCGACATTGACAAAGCTGCTCCCACGGCGGAAGTTAGACTAGACCGTCCAGTCTAAATTTCTAAACTATGTCTCTTAAGGTAGCTGGTCAATTGCCGCAAGACGCGAAGGCGAGAGCGGATCATCGGAGCGTTTCCGAACGCAAGCATCGGGCGATCCAGGAAGCTGGCAAGTCGGTCTTCCTGCGCCTCGGTTACGAGTTCGCCAGCATGGACCTGATTGCCGCCGAGGCGAAGGTTTCGAAGCAGACGATCTACAACCACTTCCATAGCAAGGACGAGCTGTTCAAGGCGATCATCACGGATATGACGATGACCCTGATCGGACCGTTGTCGGTGCGGGACGCTGCCAAGTCGAGCCCGGGCCAGCTGCTGCGCGCGCTCGGCCGGCAATTCCTTGCGCTCATGCTGGAGCCGTCTTCGCTCGCGCTCTACCGGCTGATCGTTGCCGAATTGACCCGGTTTCCGGAGCTTGGCGGCGAGCTGTATGGCGCAGGGGCGGGGCGGCTGATCAGCCTGCTTGCCGACTATCTTGCTTGGGAGACCGAAAACGGCCGCCTGGCGGTCGCCGAGCCGGCGCGCGCCGCCGAACAGTTCATTGGAATGGTCACGGGCCGGGTGCAGCTTCGCGCCTTGCTCGGCGTCGCGGCCCGGATGAGCGACGAGGAGATCGCCCGGCGCGTCGACCACGCGGTATCCGGCTTCCTCGTGCTCTACGCGCCGGCCGCGAGCTGCCGGTAACGCGACCGGCCTCGCCCGGCCGGACCCCGCTGCATCCGTGTGCGGGCGCCGCGGCCGGGCTCGGGTCCGGTGCTTACTTGTACTTCGCGCTGATCTCCTGCAGGCGGGCGACCACCTTCGCGCCGACGAGATCGGTGCCGAGCTTCTTCCAGACCGGCTGGACCGCCTCGATCCAGGGCTTCTGCTGCGCCGGGGTCAGCACGTGGATGCCGACGCCTGCGGCCTTGATCTTGTCGTTCGACTCGTCGTTGATCTTCTTCGCGTTTTCCCAGTTCCACTTGGTCGCCGCGTCGAGCGCCGCCTGCACGCCCTTGTGGACGTTCGCCGGCAGGCCCTGCCACCACTGCTTGTTCGCGCCGACGATGTAGAAGTCGAAGCAGTAGCCGGTCACCGTGATGTTATCGACGAGCTCATAGATCTTGGCGGCGACCCAGGCGTTGGGCGTCGGCTCGACGGCGTCGATCACGCCCTGCTGCAGCGCGGTCGGCGTCTCGCTCCACGACATGGCGATGACGTTGGCGCCGAAGGCCTTCATCGTGTCGACATAGATCGGCGCCGACTGGACGCGGATCTTGAGGCCCTTCATGCCGGCCGGCGTCAGGATCGGCTCCTTGCGCTTGTAGCCGATGTTACGCGGGCCGTTGACCCAGATGGCGATCGGCTCGACGTTCTTTTTCTCCAGCTCGGGCACGAAGGACGCGCGGACGATCGGATCCTTCACCGCGGCGTCGACCGCCTTCGCGTTCTGCAGCATGAAGGGCAGCAGCAGCGCGTTCACCTTGGGCGTGATCGAGCTGTAGATGCCGACCGTCGGCGCGATCATATGCGCGGCGCCGAGCTGCAGGCCCTGGATCTGGGTCTTCTGGTCGAACAGCGAGCCGGACTGATGCAGCTCGACCGCGACCTTGTCGCCGAGCCGCTTCTCGATCTCCGACTTCAGGAGCTCGAAGGTCTTGCCCTTCAGGCTGAGCGCCTGGGTGTCGTTGGACATGAATGATCTTGGTCTTGGCCATGGCTGCCATCGGCTGCGACAGCAGGGCGATCGCCGCGGCGACGGCGCCGGCGAGCGCGATGGGACGGGCGTGGTGCAGGGACATGATTTCCTCTCCTTTGCTTGTACTGCGGCCTTGCCCCTTCGGGCCTGGCCGCCATTCGACGAAACGGCGCCTGTTCCCGTCACGCGCTCACTTCATGAGATTGGGCAGGAACAGGCTGACTTCGGGGATGTAGGTGACGATGCCGAGCATGATCACGGTCACCATGCTCCAGGGCAGGCAGGCCTTGAACACCCGGAGCACGGGCATGTTCGCGATCGAGCTGCCGACGAACAGGTTGAGCCCGACCGGCGGCGTGATCAGGCCGAGCTCGATATTCACCACGACGATAATGCCGAAATGCACCGGGTCGATGCCCAGCGTCACCGCCGCCGGAAAGAGCAGCGGAATGAACATCAGGATCACCGGCACGCCTTCCATGAAGAAGCCGACCACGACCAGCAGCAGGTTCACGGTCAGCAGGAAGAGCCAGGGCGGCATGTGCGCGGCGACGATCATCTGGGTGATCTGGTCGGGCAGGCCGATGGTCGTGACGAAGAAGCCGAACAGGATGGCGTTGGCGGCGATCCAGAAGATCATGCCGACGCGCGGCGCGGTCTCCGAGATCGTCCGGCCGATCGAGCGCAGGTCATGCTCGCGGTAGATGAAGAGCCCGATCGTGATCGCCAGCACGGTGGCGATGATCGCCGCCTCGGTCGGCGTGAAGATCGCGCCGCCGCTGTATTGCAAGCCGAAGAGCGTGAAGGCCGGGAAGCCGTAGATGCCGACGAAGATGAACAGCGGCAGGGTGAGGGCGGGGCCGGCCGCCCAGAGGTAACGGCCGCGCACGGGCCAGGGCGCGCGCTCGCGCGGCTGATAGCCGAGACGTCCGGCGAGAATGCGCGCCATCAGCATCATGCCGAAACCGTAGAGCAGGCCCGGAATCACGCCCGCGATGAACAGCCGCGTGATCGAGGTCTCGGTGACGAAGCCGTAGAGGATGAGCGGGATGCTGGGCGGGATCAGGATGCCGATCGAGCCCGCCGTGGCGATCGCGCCGATCGCGTAGTCCTTCGAATAGCCTTGCTTGACCAGGGCGGGAAACATGATGCGCCCGATCGCCGCGACCGTGGCCGGGCTGGAACCCGAGATCGCCGCGAAGAACATGCAGGACAGCACCGCGGTCACGCCAAGCCCGCCCTTCCAGTGCCCGACCATCGAGTTGGCCAGCTGCACCAGGCGCGAGACCAGGCCGCCGCTCTCCATGAAGGCCGCGGCGAAGAAGAAGAAGGGCACCGCCATCAGCGAGAAATGGTCGAGGTCGGCGAAGATCTTCTGGCCGATGATGGCCGGCGGGATCGGCGCGAACAGCAGCGACGTGATGACCGTCGAGGAGCCCAGCGCGACGGCGATCGGCGCGCCGAGCGCGATGAGCAGGAAGAACAGGACCAGCAGCGTGAGGACGGTCATCAGGCGGCCTGCCCCCCGGCGGAGTCATGCTCGTGCCCGGGTCCGGCGCCGACCTCCTCGCAGGGCGGCGGGCCGCCGCGCCGCCAGAGCGCGATCCGCTGCAGGTAGCGGATGACGAAGCCGACCATGCTGATCGGCACGATCAGGTAGATGATCCAGACGGGCAGGTAGGCCTCGGCCGAGGTCGCGTCGATGCTCCAGACGAACTGCACGTAGAGCGCGCCGCAATAGGCGTAATAGCCCGACAGCGCGATCGCCGCGAAGACGCCGATCGCCTCGGCGACGCGGCGCGCTGCCGGCGGCAGCAGCATCAGGCCGACGTCGACGCGGACGTGCAGGCCGAAGCCGACGGCGCGGATGCCGGCGATCAGCATCGCCCAGACGGTCAGCATGATGAAGATGCCCTCGGACCACGGAACCCCGGTGTTGAAGATGTAGCGGAGCGCCACCTGCATCGTGCCGATGATCAGGGCGGCCAGGGACAACGTGACGATGGTCGCGGATATGACGTTCTTCGTGATCCGGTCGAGCATGAATCGCCTTTCCTCCGAGCGGCACCCTTCTTCTTGGACGGCTTCTTGGATTTGCGCTTCAAGGCGCGCACAGGACCGGCGCGCCTCACGTGTCGGGACGCGCACCATGAGGAATTTTTGCTTTCAAATCAATGGAATCAATCACAACTAGAACGTGTTGAACAGGCGACGCTATGACACCCGGTTGCCCGTTCCCCCTGCGCCCTGCCCCCTACCAGTCCACCTCGTCGTACTGTGAAGTCGAAGACGTCGCCGTGGCGGACGAAATGGCCGGCCGACGGCAGCGGGAAATGCGCGGTGCAGACCAGCACGTCGGTATCGACATAGCGCTCCATGAAGGCGCGGCGCGTGTCGCGCGCCTGCTGCACGTCGTAATCGGGCCGGGCGCGCCAGTCGGGATGGCGGCACTGGATCGGCGAATGCATCAGGTCGCCGCTGAACACCGCGTTGGCGCCGCCCGAGGCGACCCGGATGGCGAAGTGATCGGGCGTGTGGCCCGGCGTCGGCTCGAGCCAGACCTCGTCGTCGAGCGCGAAGTCGTTCCTGACCATCTGCGCGCGTTTCGCTTCCACGACCGGCAGCACGCTGTCGACGAAGTGGTTCAGCTTCTCCTTGCGGTTCTCGGCGAACCAGTAGTCGTATTCCTTCTTGGAGAAGACGTATTTCGCGTTCGGAAAGGTCGGCACCCAGCGCCCGTCCAAAAGCCGCGTGTTCCAGCCGACATGGTCGACATGCATGTGCGTGCACATGACGTAGTCGATGTCCTCGACCCCGAGCCCGGCCGCCGCCAGCGCGTCCATGTAGTGGGTGTCCGACTTCATGTGCCAGCGCGGGCGGTGCGGCCGGTCCTTGTCGTTGCCGACGCAGCCGTCGACCAGGATGGTGTGATGCCTGGTGCGCAGGATGAAGGACTGCATCGGGAAGTAGAGGTTGCCGCTGACCGGGTCCATGCATTTCGGCTTGAGCCAGTCGAGATGCGGCGTCCAGTCCTCCGGCTTGGTCTCCGGAAAGAAGCCGAGCGGCTCGAAATCGGGCGTGTTCAGTTCCAGCACCCGCGAGATCGTCGCGTCGCCGAGCCTGCGCTGCTTCATCGGTTGTTCCTCCCTTGACCCTTATCCATCACAGGATGCTGCCGCGAACGCTCGTTCTTGTCCAGTTCAGCCCCGGTGGCGGGCCGCCGCGCCGATTTTCCGCGACGCCCGGCAGGAAGCGGTTTATACGGATTCCATGTCGAATAAGGCGAATCCGGAGGCTTCCGATCTGGCCAAGGCCGCCGTGCTGCTGTGCGCGCATGGCCGCGGCGAGGGCGGCGAGGGCACGCCCGAAGCGCATGCCGCCGCGCTCCGGGCCCGCGGCGTCTTCGCCCGGGTCGAGGCCTGCGCGCTGCGCGGCTCGCCCGGCCTTCCCGAGACGCTCGCCGAGATGCTTGCCGAGATCGACGCGCCGCGGGTCTTCGTCGTCCCGCTGCTCATGGCCGAAGGGCATACGAGCCAGGTGCTGCTGCCGGAGTTGCTGGCGCAGGCGGGGGCGGAAGCGGGGCGCGTGACGCTCTGCCGCCCGATCGGCGTCAGCCCGGCGCTGGCGCCGCTGGCCGTGGAGGCCGCGCTGGCGCAATGCCGCGCCCGCGGCTGGCGGTCCGAAGATGCGACGGTGGTGATCGCCGGCCACGGCACGACGCGGCACGAAGGCTCCGGCGATCCGCGGCGCCGCTCGCCCGGCGCGTCGCGGTGACCGAGCCGTTTCCGCCGCGTCACCGCCGCCTTCCTGGAACAGGCGCCGTTCGTCGAGGACGCGCTCCGCCGCTGCCGCCCGGCGCCGTGCGTGGTCGTCGGCTTCTTCATGGATCACGGCGGCCACGGCGCCGGCGATATTCCCCGGCTCATCGCCGCGGCGCATCCCGATGCCGCCTATACCGGCGCCATCGGCGCGCGAGCCGGGGATCGTCGGACATCATCCTGGCGATCGTGCGCGAGGCGGCGCGGGCGTGACGCGCGCCGGCGCAGCAACGTCCTCGCGCATGATTTACATCGATAATCCGGGATAATCTGGCGCAAGGCGCAGGTCCCGGATATCCTCGGCGACGGGAAGCGAGACATAGAGCGGCCGGCGCCGCCTCGCGCGCGTCTGCGGCGGCCCGGCAGCCGGCCGCGGCGTGTCGGCCGGCAATTCCGTCAAGGGAGCGATCGCACGAACGGCATGCCAAAGCAGAGTCCTGCCCGTCTGGTCCTGGCCGATGATCGTCGGCTTCGCGCTGCTCATCGTCGTGGTGGCGGCATCGGCCTTGCTGGTCGAGCTGCAGCAGTCGGGCGACGAAGGGGTGCGGCGGAGCCTGACGATACAGGCGCGGCTGGCCGAAGTGCTGTCGGTCGTGCAGGGCGCGGAGACCGGCCAGCGCGGCTACCTTTTGACCGGCGACCGGCAGTATCTCGAGCCCTACGAGGAATCCATCGCGAAAATCGGCACCAGCTTGGGCGAGCTCGCCGAGGCGACCTGGGAAACGCCGAGCCAGCGCGAGCGAATGGAGCAGCTGCGCGTGCTGATCGGCCAGAAGCTGACCGAGCTGCGCGCGACGATCGCCCGCCGCGAATCCGGCGACGCGGCCGGCGCGCTTTCCATCGTGCATGGCGATTCCGGCGAGCGGCTGGGCCAGCAGATCCGGAAATTGATCAGCACCATGCGCGGGGACGAGCGCGCGCGTCTCAACAGTCAGATGTCGGATACCAGAGACCTCGCCAATCTGCTGCGGACCGGCATCATCCTGGCGGGGATTCTCGTCGTCTGCCTCGCCGGCTACGTCATCCGCCAGACGCGTCGCCGGGCGGAGACCATCATCCGCCAGCGCGACGCGCTGCAGGCGGCCAACCAGGAGCTGCTGCTGGAGAAATCGACCCGCGAGGCGGCGGAAAGCCAGGTCCGCCAGATGCAGAAGATGGAGGCGATGGGCCAGCTCACCGGCGGCGTGGCGCACGACTTCAACAACATGCTCGCGGTCATCATGGGCAGCCTCGAGCTGATGCAGAGCCGCCTCGTGAAGGGCAACACGAATATCGCGCAGTTCATCGAGTCCGGCATGGACGCGGTGCAGCGGGCGGCCACCCTGACCCAGCGGCTGCTCGCCTTCTCGCGTCAGCAGCCGCTGTCGCCGCGCGGCCTCGACCCCAACCGGCTGGTGACCGACATGTCCGACCTTCTGCGCCGGACGCTCGGCACCGACATCGTCATCGAGACCGTTCTCGGCGGCGGCTTGTGGCGGATCCACGCGGACCAGGGACAGCTCGAGAGCGCGGTCGTCAATCTCTGCGTCAATGCGCGCGACGCGATGCCGGACGGCGGCAAGCTGACGATCGAGACCGCGAATGTCCATCTCGACGCAAATTACGCCCGCGAGCATGGCGACGTGGAAGCCGGCCAGTATGTCATGATCGCAATCAGCGACAACGGCACCGGCATGACGGCGGACGTGGCGCGGCGGGCCTTCGATCCGTTCTTCACGACCAAGGACGTCGGGCGCGGCACCGGGCTCGGGCTCAGCCAGGTCTATGGCTTCGTCAAGCAGTCCGGCGGCCACATCAAGATCTATTCGGAGGTCGGGCAGGGCACCTCGGTGAAGGTCTATCTGCCGCGCTACACCGGCGCGCTGACGGAGGATGCGCCGGCGGCGACCCAGGCGCCGCTGCCGACCGGCTCGGGGAACGAGGTCGTGCTGGTCGTCGAGGACGAGGAGCGGATGCGCGGCCTCACCGTCAGCGCCCTGAGCGAGCTGGGCTACACGGTGCTTGCCGCCGACGGCGCGGAAGCGGCGCTGCGCCATCTCGACGAGACGCCCGACATCCGCCTGCTGTTCACCGACATCGTGATGCCGGAGATGAACGGCCGGAAGCTGGCGGAAGAGGCGCTGCGGCGCCACCCCGCGCTGAAGGTTCTCTACACCACCGGCTTCACCCGCAACGCCATCGTGCACAGCGGGGTGCTCGACCACGGCGTCCAGCTGCTGCAGAAGCCTTTCACCCTGGAAGAGCTCGCGACCAAGGTGCGCGAATTGCTGGGGCCGGCCCGCGGTCCGAGCGGCGCGGCGACCTAGGGCGATCCGCCGCGATCAGCGGCGCGACGAACCGAAGCGCAGCCTGAGCAGGATCGCCGCGCCGAGAATGACGACGCCGATCGCGAGCGAGAGCAGCAGCGCCGCGCGGTCGCCGAACCGCTCGATCAGGAGCGCATAGGCCAGCGGGCCGAACGCCGAGAGGAAGAAGCTCGGCATCAGCAGCCGCCCCACCAGCGCGCCGTAGACGTGGTGCTCGAACAGCACCAGCGGCAGCGTTCCCCGGACGATCGTCAACAGCCCTTTGCCGAAGCCGAACAGCACCGCGAAGACGATCGCTGCGGATGCGTACCGGCCGCTCAGCAGCCCGGCGGCGAAGCCGGCGACGATGAGGCCCGTCGCGACGATGCCGAGCGCGAGCGGATGCAGGCGGCCGCCGAACAGGATCTCGCCGATGCGCGCCGAGGTCTGGCCGATGCCGCCGAGCGTGGCGATCCAGACCGCGACCGTTGGCGTCAGCCCGAGACCGGCGAGGATGCCGATCAGATGCGCCGAGAGGCCGGAATTGAGAAACGCGACCAGCGTGACGATCAGCGCATAGAGCGTGCCGGCGAAGATCCGCCCGCCGCCGGCGGTGATCGACGTGCCGGGTCCCCGTGGGTCCGCCGACGCCGGCGCGACGTATCGGGCGGGCGGGATCGAGAGGTGCAGCGGGATCGTGAGAATGGCGATGACGGCATAGACGAGGACGGCCGCGCGCCAGCCGAAGCGGTCGTCGAGAAAATGGCCGATCGGCCAGAAGGCCGTCGAGGCGAGCCCGCCCAGCAGCGTGATCTGGGAGATGACGCGGCGCGCCTGCGGCCCGGCGATGCGCGCCAGCGAGGCGAAGGCGGCGTCGTATAGCGTCATGCGCATGGCGACGCCGAGCACGAGCCAGGCCGCAACGTAGACCGCCGGATTGTAGGCAAGCGCGAGATCGACGCAGCCGGCGGCGATCAGGATCGAGCCCGCGACCATCACGGGACGGCCGCCCCGGCGGTCGATCATGCGCCCGATCAAGGGCGAGGACAGCCCCATGACGACGAGCGCGGCCGAGAAGCCGCCATAGACCAGCGTGCCGCTCCATCCCGTGTCGGCGACGATGCTCTCGCCCAGCGCGCCGATCATGTAATAGGAGATGCCCCAGCAGACGAGCTGCGACAGCCCGAGGCACAGATTGGTCAGGCGCGGAACCGCGGGCGGTACGGCGACCGTGGAGTCATCGCTGCAACGCCGGCAAGTCCTCCCCCCTTGCGGGGGAGGATTTAGGTGGGGGGTGACCGCGCCGTGGGACGGCGCTTGCTCAACGAATATGCGGCTGTGCAGTGGGGCGCACCAAGGTCTCCCCACCCTGACCCTCCCCCGCAAGGGGGGAGGGGGAAAATATGACCAGCTCGCTCATCCGCCAATCTCCCGCTGCATCAGCACGGAAGTCGACCCAGCGGCCGAACTTGAAGCCGACCGCCGTGAGCGTGCCCACCTGGCGGAATCCGAGCCGGGCGTGCAGGCCGATCGAGGCGGCGTTTTCGCTGTCGCCGATGACCGCGATCATCTGCCGCCAGGGACCTTCCGCGCAGCGGTCGATCAGGGCGGCGAGCAGCGCCTGGCCGATCCCCTGGCGGTGCAGGCCGTCTTCGACGTAGACCGAGTTCTCCACCGTGAAGCGGTAGGCCGGGCGCGGGCGGTAGGAGCGTCGCGTAGCTGTAGCCGGCGACCGCACCGGCCTGCTCGGCGACGAGATAGGGCAGCCCGCGCGCCAGCACCGCCTGACGGCGCGCCGCGATCTCACGCACCGTGGGCGGCGCCTCCTCGAAGCTCGCCAGGCCGTGCAGCACGTGATGGGCATAGATGCGCTGGACGGCGGGCATGTCGGCCTCGGTCGCATCGCGGAGGACGATAGTGGCCGCGGAGGGCGGGAAACGGCGGGTATCGTGCATCGGCTTCGCTTTCGGCTGCGGAACTGGGCCTATCCTGCCGGCTGATAGGGGATTTGTGAAATTTATTGTTTTAATAATATCCATAAGAGAAAATTTGCCATGCGCGGCCTCAACCTAGACCAGCTCCACACCTTCGCCAGCGTCATCGAGCTGGGCGGCTTCTCGGCCGCGGCGCAGCGGCTGAACCTGACGCAGCCCGCCGTCAGCCTGCAGATCCGCCAGCTCGAGCGGCGGCTCGGCGTGCGGCTGGTCGAGCGGGTGGGCCGGCGCGCCACGGCGACGGCGGCCGGGCAGGACCTGCTCGACCATGTGCGGCGCATCGAGGCGGCGGTGGCCGGCGCGGTCGACGCCATGGCCTATCACGCGACCGGCACGGTCGGCCGGGTGCGGCTCGGCACCGGCGGCACGGCCTGCATCTACCTGCTGCCGCCCATCCTGCGCGACCTGCGGCGGCGCTATCCGACGCTCGAGATCGTCGTCAGCACCGGCAACACGGCCGACATGCTGAAGGCGATCGAGGCGAACAGCATCGACGTCGGCCTGGTCACGCTGCCCGCCGCCGGGCGGATGTTGCAGGTGACGCCGGTGCTCGACGACGAGTTCGTCGCGATCTTTCCCTGGCGACAGCCGGCTTCGGAAGCCGGCGCGCGACGGAATGCGCGCCGGCGGGGGCGGTGACCGCGGCGGCGCTGGCCGGGCGCTCCGTCGTGCTCTACGAGCCCGGCGCCAACACGCGGCGCCTGATCGACGAGTGGTGCCTCGGCAGCGGCGCGCTGCTCAAGCCCGTGTCGGAGCTCGGCAGCGTCGAGGCGATCAAGGAGCTGGTCGCCGCCGGTCTCGGCTGCGGCGTGCTGCCCCGGATGGCCGTGCCGCCGGCGCAGGTCGCGGGCAAGCTGATCGTGCGCTCGCTGTCGCCGCGCCTCTACCGCAAGCTCGCCATCGTGCTGCGCCGCGACAAGCCGCTGCAGCGCGGCCTGCGCGAGGTGGTGGATGCGCTGAGCGACGGTGGGGCGGAAGCGGAAGAAATCCACGGCGGCGTGACAGCCTCCCGATCCGGCCCCTAAAATGATGCCAAACGCGCCGGACGATACCGGCGGGGCAGGGAGGAGCGCATGGCGGCGGACGGGCACGTCAAGGGCGGCACGGGTATCGGCGCGGCGGTGCGGCGCGTCGAGGACGCGCGGCTGCTGACGGGACGCGGCTCCTACAGCGACGACCGGAACCTGCCGGGCCAGGCCTATGCCGCCTTCGCCCGGTCCGACGTGGCGCATGCGCATATCCGGTCGGTCGAGACGCGCGCGGCGGCGGCGATGCCGGGCGTCCTCGCGGTGCTCACCGCGGCCGACCTCAGGGCCGACGGCATCCGGCCGCTGGTCGCGCAGGGCAATCCGAAGGACGTCGAGCTGAAGAACCGCGACGGCACGCCGGTCTTCTATCCCGGCATCGAGCTGCTCGTGGCCGACAAGGTGCGGCGCGTCGGCGAGATGGTGGCGCTGGTCGTGGCGGAGAGCGCGGCAGAGGCCCGCGACGCGGCCGACCGGGTTGCCGGTGTCCTATGACCCGCTGCCGGCGGTGGTCGATCCGCGCGCCGCGCTGGCGCCGGACGCGCCGCGCCTGTGGGAGCGCATGCCCGGCAACCTCTGCGTCGACGACCGCAAGGGCGACGTCGCGGCGGTCGATGCGGCCTTCGCCAGGGCGGCGCATGTCGCGCGGATCGAGGTCGTCAACAACCGCGTCACCGGCGTGCCGATGGAGCCGCGGTCGGCGGTCGCCGAATACGACGCCGAGACGGGCCTGCACACGCTCTATGCCGGCGGGCAGGGGGTGAACCGCTTCCAGCGCGAGATGGCGCCGGCCTTCGACCTGCCGGAAGAGCGCTTCCGCGTCGTCTCGCGCGATGTCGGCGGCGGCTACGGCACGCGCAACTCGCTCTATCCCGAATTCGCGCTCGTCGTCTGGGCGGCGCGGCGGCTGCGGCCGGCCGGTCAAATGGACCGGCACGCGGAGCGAGATGGCGCTCGGCGACTATGCGGGGCGCGACCTCGTCACCCGGGCAGAGCTGGCGCTCGACGCCGACGGCCGCTTCCTCGCGATCCGCACCGAGAATATCGGCAACCTCGGCACGCATGCGCTCTCCTTCGTGCCGATCGCGCGCGGCCCGACCGTGGCGACCGGGCTCTACGACATTCCGCAGGCCGACGTGACGACCAAGGGGGTGTGGACCAACACGACGCCGGTCACCGCCTATCGCGGCGCCGGCCGGCCGGAAGCGACCTTCGTGCTGGAGCGGCTGATCGACCGCGCGGCGGCCGAGATCGGGCATCGACCGCATCGACGCTGCGCCGGCGCAACATGATCGCCGAGGACGCCTTTCCCTACACCAACCCGCTCGGCGTCACCTACGACAGCGGCAAATTCGCCAAGAGCATGGACATGGTGCTCGACATCGCGGACTGGGACGGGTTTGCGGCGCGGCGCGATGCCGCCGCGGCGGCAAGGGCGGCTGCGCGGCATCGGCCTCGCCAACTATGTCGAGACCTCGACCGGCTGGCCGCTCGAGCGCGCGGTGATGGAGGTGCTGCCGGACGGCCGCGTCGACATGGTGATCGGCAGCCAGTCCTGCGGCCAGGGGCACGAGACGACGTTCCGCGCAGATCGGCTCGGAGTTCCTCGGCGTGCCCTTCGACAGGATCGACTTCCGCTACGGCGACACGCTGTTCGTGCGCGACGGCTCGGGCTCGCATTCGGCGCGCACCATGCGGGTCGGCGGGCATCTGTTCAGCCAGACGCGGGACGAGATCGTCACGGCGCGGCAAGGCGATCGCGGCGCATCTGCTCGAATGCGCGGCGGAGGACTTGCAATTTGCCGCCGGCCGCTTCGTCGTCGCCGGCACCGACCGCGCGATCGGCCTGTTCGACGTGGCGGCGCGGGCGCAGGACGAACGATCGGCGCTGCCGCCGGCGCTGAAGGGGCCGCTCCGCGCGGTGGCGCGCATCGACACGCCGATGCCGGCCTACCCCAACGGCTGCCATGTCGCCGAGGTCGAGATCGATCCCGACACCGGCGCGGCGGCGCTGCTGCGCTATGCCGCGGTGGACGACGTCGGCACGGTGGTCAATCCGCTGATCGTCGAGGGGCAGGTGCATGGCGGCATCGCCCAGGGCGTCGGCCAGGCGCTGTGGGAGCTGGTCGCCTACGACCCGGCGAGCGGGCAGCTGCTCACCGGCTCCTTCATGGACTATGTCATGCCGCGCGCCGCCGACTTCCCGATGTTCGCCGTCGGCCACAACGAGGTGCCGACCAAGTCGAACCTCATGGGCGCCAAGGGCGGCGGCGAGGGCGGCACGACCCCGGCGCCCGCCGCCGTCGTCAACGCGATCGTCGATGCGCTCAAGGACTACGGCGTCGCCCATCTCGACATGCCGGTGACGCCGGAAAAGATCTGGCGGGCGCTGCGGGGCGGGCGGACGAGCCGGGTCTGACGGGTTCTCGCTCCCGGCATTCCAGGCGGCCGCGGAAATGGGGTGCGTCCTTCGACAGGCTCTGGATAAGGCCACTTTCTCAAGGGCATGAAGAAAAGGCTCATGCTGAGCCTGTCGAAGCACGCACGCCGCCTGTCCCGATCCGTTGGAGGGAGCGGGTAAGTCCCCAAATGCGGTTGTCTTATCGGCGGAGAGGGCTTTTTCGGCTCTCCCGGCGATCCGCCCGGCCACGAACCCTTTCTCGCTTCAAATAAATCCTACGCTCTGTGACAGACGACACAGTCGAAACCGAGACATTTACTTAATGTCTTTTTCGGGATCGGGCGGATTTGTTAATAAAAAATTCGCTTGTATTTGAGATAAACTTTATCGATACATGTTTCGTCGGGGATTTGCAGTGAGCAGACTCGCTTCCGCCTGGGACAGCTATGAATTTGCAACGCCGAACCGCCCGCGCGGGCGGGCCCGGACCGGGGCCGCTTCGGCGCCTTTCGCATCCCATGGCCGCCGCGCCGCCGCCGGCCGCGCGCGGGGCGTTCCGATCCATCTGCCGCCGGTCCGCGACATTCCGGGCGTAGCGCTTCGGGTCGAGATCGCGGGCGTGCCCGACGCCGCGATGCTGTCGGCCGGCCAGGCGCTGCCGTCCGGCCTCTGGATGCTGGAGCGCGAGGATCTCGCCGGCCTCCGGCTTCTGCCCGCCGGTGCGGACCATCAGCCGGTCGGGCCGGCCTCCCTCGAGGTCACCTTCGTCGCGACCGACCGGGCCACCGGCCGGGTCGGCAGCATGACCACGACCCTGGATATTCCGGGCGCGTGGCCGGAAGCCGGGGACAGCGCGGCGGGCGCGCTGCGTTACAGCCTGGCGGAGGATGCCGGCGGCCGCTTCGAGATCGATCCCGTCTCGGGCCTGGTCGCCGTCGCCAATGAAGCCCTGCTCGATCCGGCGAATGCGCCGCGCCACCGTATCGCCGTGCGGATGGTCTTCGCGGACGGCCAGGTTTCGATCCGCCATTACGAGATCGAGCTGCTCGGCGAGGCCGGCGAATTCGCCGTCACCGAGCTGTGGGACCGCAACGCCGGCCGCCGGCCCGTGCGGCAATTCACGCGGCCGGGCACCGTCGTCGGCACGGTTTCGGTCCCCGTCGATGTCGACGCGATGGACGTCCTGCGCTTCCGGCTGCTCGACGACGCCGAAGGCCGCTTCGCCATCGATCCATGGAACGGCGTCGTGACCGTCGCCGATGCGGCGCTGCTCGACAGCGAGCCGGGCGCGCGCCATGTCCTCACGGTCGAGGTCGTCTCGGCCGACGGCTGGATGTCGGTCCAGCGCTTCGCCGTCGCCCCGGGCGAGACCGACGGCAGCTTCGTCGTCACCGTCGCGTCGGACGAGGACGAAAGCGGCGATAACGCCGCGCCGTGGCTCGCCGCCAATATATTCCTGCCCCGATCGGCGGCCTAAGCGCCGCCGGGCGTCCGCTTGCAACGGGCGCCATTGCCTGACCGGTGTCCGCCGCCCAGCGTTTGGCGGACTTGCCACGAAGCGGACGCGCCTCTACCGTTTCGGATATCTTTGGGATCTTCATCGAAGAAAGTAGTGCGGGGATGCTGCCTCAGGAATCGCGGCAGGGCAGGATGCCGATTGGCCACATCGTCAGGGTTCTCGCCGGCGCCGCCGCAGCCTTGCTGCTCGGCGCCGCGCCGGCTGGTGCGCAGGCCTATTCGACGGCCGTCGCCAACAGATATGTGCAGGCGCACGACTGGAACCATCTCTATGGCTATGCGCAGCAATGGACCCGTGCCGAACCGCGGTCCGCAATGGCCTGGTTCTATCTGGGCAATACGATCCTGCACGGATTCAGGCGCCCGGCGGACGCCATTGCGCCGCTAGGCCAAGCCACGGCGCTGAAGCCGGATTGGGCCGAGGCGTGGTTCTTCCGCGGCCAGGCGGAGACGATGGCGGGGCGTTACGCCGAGGCGGGACCATCGCTCGAACGGGCGATCGATCTCTTGCCGAACAAAACCAAATATTATCTGACGCTCGTCGAGCTCTACGAGCGAAGCGTCAAGGCGCATCAGCGGGCGGCCGCCGCGCCGGTACTTGCCTATCTGGAGAAGAAGGCGCGCGCGGGCGATGCGCAGGCGCAATCCATGCTGGGCAACATGTATCACGGCGGCAGGGGCGTGCCGCAGAACGACACGACCGCCATGGCCTGGTACGGAAAGTCCGCCGCGCAAGGCCACGCTTACGCGGAATATTCGCTGGGCAACGGCTACATGCTGGGGATCGGCGGCCTGGCGCCAGACCAGGTGAAGGCGACGGCCCTGTTCGTTTCCGCAGCCGGAAAGGGATTGGTCGATGCCCAGGAAGCCGCGGCCATGTCCTATGAGCTCGGCCGTGGCGTCGCCAAGGATCGCCGGCGGGCGATCTATTGGCTCGACCAGGCGGCGAGGCAGGGGGATACCTATTCGGCCGGCTTCGCCAAGATCCTGCGAAACCCCAACACGCCCGTTTTCCGCAGCTACGGCGAGGCCGAGGGCTTCGTCGCTTCGGTCTTTCAATACTGCTGGCGGGACCGCTTTCCGGTCCGCAGGCCCGACCTCGACGGACCGGGCTATCACGTCTGGCAAAGCCTCAAGCCGAACTGGCGGGACAGCTACTGCGGGTGAGGCTGACGGGTCCGCGCCGGCGCCCTTTGCCGATCGTTCAAGAGGATACCGATACGCAATGGATCTGCTGCATCTATTGCGATCGGCACCGGGCTTTCGACGAAAGTTGCATGGGCGATACGGTCTGCCCCATGCTATAGAGGCCCGGCCCGCACAGAGCTGCGTGCGAGCGTATGGAGAACAGCAACCGAGTGATGAGGGCGTGCCGGTCACGCAATCGCGACAGCCGCTCTCCTTTCCGAGAGGAATTCATGAAACGTCGTCAATTCATCAAGGCGGCTGGTGTCGCCGCCGCCGCCAGCAGTGTTCTGGCCGCTCCCGCCGTCGTTCGCGCCGCGCCGACGCTCAAATGGCGCCTGACCTCGAGCTTCCCGAAGAGCCTGGACACGATTTACGGCGGCGCGGAAGTCTTCGCGAAATACGTTTCCGAAGCGACCGACGGGCAGTTCCAGATCCAGGTCTTCGCCGCCGGCGAGCTGGCGCCCGGTCTCGAGGCCGCCAACGTCGTGGCCAACGGCTCGGTCGAGGCCTGCCACACGGCAAGCTACTACTACTGGGGCAAGGACCCGACCTTCGCTTTCGGCACCGTCGTGCCCTTCGGTCTCAATGCCCGCATGCAGAACGCCTGGATGTATTACGGCGGCGCGATCGACCTGATGAACGCCTTCTACGCCAAGCACGGCCTCTACGGCCTGCCCTGCGGCAATACGGGCGCGCAGATGGGCGGCTGGTTCCGCAAGGAGATCAAAAGCGTCGCCGACCTGAAGGGCGTGAAGATGCGCATCGGCGGCTTCGGCGGCAAGGTCATCTCCAAGGTCGGCGTGGTGCCGCAGCAGATCGCCGGCGGCGACATCTATCCGTCGCTGGAGAAGGGCACGATCGACGCGGCCGAGTGGGTCGGCCCGTATGACGACGAGAAGCTCGGCTTTTACAAGGTGGCGCCCTACTACTATTACCCCGGCTGGTGGGAAGGCAACGCGATGCTGCATGTCTTCATCAACCCGGCCAAATGGGACGCCTTGCCGAAGGCCTACAAGGCGATCGTCACGACCGCCGCGCAGGCGGCCAATGTCGACATGCAGGCGAAATACGACAAGCTGAACCCGGCGGCGCTGCGGCGGCTCGTCGGCGCGGGCGCCAGGCTGCGGCCCTTTACCCAGGACGTGCTGCTCGCCTGCTTCAAGGCGGCGAACCAGACCTATGGCGAGATCTCGGAGAGCAACGCCGGAGTTCAAGAAGGTCTACGAGTCGATGAAGGCCTTCCGGTCGGAGGAGTATCTCTGGTTCCAGATCGCCGAATACACCTTCGACACCTTCATGATGGGGCGCCAGCGGGCGAAGGCGCTCTAGATGCCGGGGATGACGAGGCGATAGCGGCGGGCGCGGGGGGATGCGCGCGCTCCTGGGGGTGAGCCGGGCGATCGACGCGGTCGTGGCGTTCGTCGGCCGTTGGATCTACTGGCTCATCCTCGCCGCGGTCCTCGTCAGCGCCGGCAACGCCATCGTGCGCAAGGTGTTCGACGTCAGCTCGAACGCCTATCTCGAGATGCAGTGGTACCTGTTCGGGGCGGTGTTCATGCTCGCCTCGGCCTATACGCTCCAGCGCAACGAGCATATCCGCATCGACATCCTGTCCAACATGATGCCGGCGCGGGTTCGCAACTGGATCGACGTGGTGGGCCATCTGTTCTTTCTCCTGCCGTTCACCGGCCTGATGACCTGGCTGCTGACGCCCTGGGTCATCCGCGGCATCGAATCCGGGGAGATGTCGGCCAACGCCGGCGGCATCATCCTGTGGCCGGCGCGGCTGGTGATTCTCCTCGGGTTCATCCTGCTCTTCTTCCAGGGCCTGTCGGAGCTGATCAAGCGGATCGCGGTGATGCGGGGCCTGATCGCTGATCCGCACGCCCTCGAGGGCGGGCCGCACCCGCCGATCGAGTGAGGGAGGCGCCTGCGGCGAGCCGATGACCCAGCTCATCATCCACAACATGGCGCCGATCATGTTCGCGGCGCTGGTTATCGTCCTGCTGCTGGGCTATCCGGTCGCCTTCTCGCTCGCCTTCGTCGGCCTCGCCTTCGGCGCGCTCGGCATCTGGCTTGGGCTGTTCAGCCCGGACTTCTTCGGCATCCTGCCCGAGCGCATGTGGGGCGTCATCTCGAACGACACGCTGCTGGCGATTCCCTTCTTCACCTTCATGGGGCTGATCCTCGAACGATCCGGCATGGCCGAGGACCTGCTCGATACCATAGGCCAGCTCTTCGGCCCGGTGCGCGGCGGGCTCGCCTACGCCGTCGTCTTCGTCGGCGCGCTGCTCGCCGCGACGACGGGCGTGGTCGCGGCCTCGGTGATCGCGATGGGGCTGATCTCGCTGCCGATCATGCTGCGCTATGGCTACGACCGGCGGCTCGCCACCGGCGTCATCGCCGCGTCGGGCACGCTGGCGCAGATCATCCCGCCGAGCCTCGTCCTCATCATCATGGCCGACCAGCTCGGCCGCTCGGTCGGCGACATGTATCAGGGCGCGCTCGTCCCGGGGCTCGTCCTGGCCTCGCTCTATCTCGGCTACGTCGTCCTGGTCACGATCATCTGGCCCAAGGCTGCGCCGGCGCTGCCCGAGGAGATCCGGACGCTGGGCCCGGGCGTGCTCTCGCTCTTCGTCGCGCTCGCGCTGTCGAGCGCGGCCGGCTATGGCGTCTACCGCTGGGTCGGCGATGCGATGCAGGGGCCGGAGATGGCCGGCGTCTTCGCGGCCGTCATCATCGCCTACGCGCTGGCGCTCGCCAACGAAGGCCTCGGCCTGGGGCTGCTGTCGCATCTGGCGGATCGGGTGATCATCGTCCTGATCCCGCCGCTGGCGCTGATCTTCCTCGTGCTCGGGACCATCTTCATCGGCGTCGCGACGCCGACCGAAGGCGGTGCGATGGGAGCGGTCGGCGCGCTCGTGCTCGCCTTCGGCAAGCGGCGGCTGACGTTGGACCTGATGCGCCAGGCGCTGGACTCGACGGCCAAGCTCTCCGCCTTCGTCGTCTTCATCCTGATCGGCGCGCGCGTCTTCTCGCTCACCTTCTACGGCGTCAACGGGCACAAATGGGTCGAGGACCTGCTGGTGAGCCTGCCGGGCGGCCAGGTCGGCTTCCTCGTCGTCGTGAACCTGCTGGTGTTCTTCCTCGCCTTCTTCCTCGACTTCTTCGAGCTCGCCTTCATCATCATCCCGCTGATCGGGCCCGCGGCGGAGCATCTCGGCATCGATCTGATCTGGTTCGGCGTGCTGCTCGGGATCAACATGCAGACCTCGTTCATGCATCCGCCCTTCGGCTTCGCGCTGTTCTATCTGCGCTCGGTCGCGCCGCGCGAGCGATACCGCGACAAGATCACCGGGCAGACGATGGACGGCGTCACCACGGGGCAGATCTACTGGGGCGCGGTTCCCTTCGTCATCATCCAGGTCATCATGGTCGGCCTGGCGATCGCCTTCCCGCAGATGATCATGCGCTACAAGGGCCCGGTGGTCGACCAGACCAAGATCGAGGTGACGGTGCCGCCGATCGGCGCGCCGGGCGACCTCGGCCAGCCGCCGGCCTTCGATCTCAGCAAGCCGCCGCAGATCAACCCCTGACGCGGCGCCGAGACTGCCGGCAGAATGCTAAAGGGTGATCTGCTGGCCCAGCTCGACCACCCGGCCCGGCGGCAGGTGATAGTAATCGGTCGGGTCGGCGGCGGTCTCCGACAGGCCGATGAAGAGCTTGTCCTGCCATATCGGCATGGTCGAGCCGGCGTCCGGCAAGATCTTGCGGCGCCCCAGGAAAAACGAGGTCGCCATGATGTCGAACTTCATCCCAGACTTGCGGCATAGCGTGAGCGCGTGCATGAGGTTGGGCGATTCCATGTAGCCGAAGGTTACTTCGACCTTCGTGAAGCTGCGGTCCAGCCGATCGATCCGGATCCGGTTTTCGTCGGGCACCCGCGGCACATCCGCCGCCCGTACGGCCAGGATGACATTCTGCTCATGCAGGACGTGGTTGTGCTTGAGATTGTGCATCAGCGCCATCGGCGCCATGCTCGTGTCGCTGGTCAGGAACACCGCCGTGCCGGGGGTGGCGATCGGCGGCGATTTGCGCAGCATCTCGATGATCTCGCCGAGCGATACGCCGGCTTTCCGCGTCCGGTCCATCAGGCTGGTCGTGCCGACCGCCCAGGTCCACATGACCAGGAACAGGAAGAGCGCGATCAGCACCGGCACATAGCCGCCCGTGGCGATCTTCATCAGGTTGGCCGCTAGGAAGACGCACTCGATCAGCGGCGATGGGAAGGGCGAGCAGCGCCGCCAGCGCCAGCGGCCAGTGCCAGGCATAGCGCATGACGATCACGGCGAGCGCGGTGGTCACCAGCATCGTGCCGGTCACCGCGATGCCGTAGGCCGTGGCCAGCCCGCTGGACGACTGGAAGAACAGCACGAGGCCGAGCACGCCCGCCAGCAGGTAGGCGTTGATCTTCGGCATGTAGATCTGGCCGGCGAGGCTTTCCGAGGTGTGGCGGATCTCGAGGCGCGGCAGGAAGCCGAGCTGGATCGCCTGGCGCGACAGCGAGTAGGCGCCGGTGATGACGGCCTGGCTGGCGATGATGGTGGCCGCGGTGGCGAGCGCGACCAGCGGGATCAGCGCCCAGCCCGGCACCATCAGGAAGAACGGGTCCTTCAGCGCCGGCGGGATGGGCGAGCACGAGCGCGCCCTGGCCGAGATAGTTGAGCGCCAGCGCCGGGAAGACCAGGAACAGCCACGCGGTCTGGATCGGCCGCCGGCCGAAATGCCCCATGTCGGCGTAGAGCGCCTCCGCGCCCGTCACCGCCAGGAACACCGCGCCGAGCACGGCGAGGCCGAGCACGCCGTGCGCCGCCAGAAAGCCGACCGCATGGCGCGGATCGAAGGCAAGCAGGATACTCGGGTCGTCGCTGACATGGACCAGGCCCGAGATGGCGAGCGTGGCGAACCAGACCGCCATGATCGGCCCGAACCACGCGGCCACCGCCTCCGTGCCGTGCGATTGCACGGCGAACAGCATGATCAGGATCACCACCGTCGCCGGCACCACATACGGGCCGAAGCCGGGCGCCACGAGCTTCAATGCCTTCCACCGCCGACAGCACGGAGATCGCCGGCGTGATCACCGCATCGCCGTAGAACAGCGCGGCGCCGGCGATCCCGAGGACGAAGAGCATGGCGGTGCGGTGGCCGATCGCCGATTGCGCCAGCGCGAACAGCGACAGGATGCCGCCTTCGCCGCGGTTGTCGGCGTGCAGCAGGAACAGCACGTATTTCAGGGTGACGATGACGATGAGCGCCCAGATCAGCAGGGACGCGACGCCGATCACTTCCGGGCGCGTGAGCCCGCCCTCGGCGGCAAGGTTGAGCGCCTCGCGCATCGCATAGAGCGGGCTCGTGCCGATATCGCCGTAGACGACGCCGACGGAGCCGAGCGTGAGAATCCAGAATTGCCGGCTTTTGTCCGGTGCGGCGGCCGGGGCTGCCTTTGCGTCCCCCGCCTTTGCGTCCCCCGCCTTGCCGTCGTCGGCTTGCCGTCCCCGGCCTTGTCGTCTCCGGGCTTCGCGTCCCCGGACTTTATCGTCCAACCTCGACATGATCTACCGTGTCCGTTCAGCCGCATCGTGAATGACCCTCGCGTTAACGTCGGTCACCCCTGTCCCGATCGTATCCCGATCCAAGCGGCATCATGCGGCGCTTGCCGCCGGATCGCAATTTCGAAGCGGATTAGTCGCTTGGGATCCTGCCGTTGACGGAAGTCTGCCTCTGACGGCGCGCCATTTTCCAAAACCGGCGGACAGAGACCAGTTCCAGTCCATGGAAGGACATAGCATCGCGATCACCATCGGCAAGTGGGCGGCGCGGTTGTCCCGTTAAAGCCATGATTGGCGACGGAAAGTGCCCATGAACTCGCGGAACAAGTCCGCGAGTGACGCACTTCTTTTCAACCCAATACTCATTCGTCATTGCCGCACTTGTTGCGGCAATCCATAAGCGATGTTGAGGCCCGCACCAATTCTCCATCTTGAAACGGGCCTTTGCAATCCGCCGCGGGTGCGGCAGCGGGCCCGATTGTTGCGCGCCGTGTCGCCGTGCGATGTTAAGATATGGGGATGCAGGTCAACACGGTCATTCGCTGGGCTGACGCCCGGTCGGCGCTGTGGTCGGGCGGCTTCCGGCCGTTTTTTCTCGCCGCCGGCGCGTTCGCGGCCGTCGCGGTGCCGCTCTGGGTCCTGGTGCTCGATTCCGGGCTGCCGATCGTCGGCGCGGGCGATCCGCTGCACTGGCATATCCACGAGATGATCTTCGGCTATGTCGGCGCGGTCGTCGCGGGCTTCCTGATGACCGCGATCCCGAACTGGACCGGCCGGCTGCCGGTGCGCGGGCGGCCGCTCATGATGCTGGTCCTGCTCTGGCTCGTGGGCCGCGTCGCCATCTTCGCGGCCGGCCTGCTCGGACCGGTCGCCGCCGTCATCGACGCGGCCTTCCTGATCGTGCTCGCCGGCGTCGCGTGGCGCGAGGTCATCTCGGGCCGGAACCTGCGGAACATCCCGATCTGCGTCCTCGTATCGCTGTTCGCGCTGACCAACGTGGCCTTCCATGCCGAGGCGGTGATGGCCGGCGCGGCGGACTATGCGATCCGCGCGGCGCTGGGCCTCATCCTGCTGCTGATCAGCCTGATCGGCGGGCGGATCGTGCCGAGCTTCACGCGCAACTGGCTGGCCAAGGCGGGTGCGACGGCCATGCCGGCGCCCTTCGGCGCTTTCGACAAGCTCAGCCTCGGGGCGACGGCGCTGGCCGTGCTGGCCTGGACGGCGGCGCCCTATGAGCCGGTGACGGCCGCGCTGTTCGCAGCCGCCGCCGTGCTGCAGGGCGCGCGGATGCTGCGCTGGCAGGGCCTGGCGGCGCGGCGGGAGCCGCTGCTGCTCGTGCTGCACGTCGCCTATGCCTGGCTGCCGGTGGCGATGGCCCTGCTGGCGGCCGGCGTCGTCTGGCCCGAGATCGGCGCGTCGCCGGGCATTCACGCCTTCACCGCGGGCGGCATTGGCATGATGACCCTGGCGGTGATGACGCGCGCCACGCTGGGCCACACCGGCCGCGCGCTGACCGCGGGGACGGGCACCAACGCGATCTACCTGCTGGTGTTCGCCGGCGCGGCGATCCGCGTCGCCGCGTTCTGGCTGCCGGCCGATTATGTCGTCGCGATCACGCTCGCGGGCGTGCTGTGGAGCGCCGGCTTCCTGCTGTTCGTCTGGGTCTACGGCCCGATGCTGGTCGGCGCGAACGCGCGCAAGGGCTAGCGTCGCTCTATTTCACCAGCAATTCGCCGATCTGCACCGCGTTCAAAGCCGCGCCCTTGAGCAGCTGGTCGCCGCAGGCGAACAGCATCAGCGAGCGGCCGCTCGGATCGCTCGGGTCGCGGCGGAGGCGGCCGACCAGCACGTCGTCCTGTCCCGAGGCCTCGATCGGCATCGGGAAGTGATTGGTCGCGGGATCGTCGACGACGCGGATGCCGGGCGCGGTCTGCAGCAGGTCGCGGGCTTCCTCCGGACGGATCGGGCGCTCGAACTCGGCCGAGATCGCCACCGCATGCGCGCGCAGCACCGGCACGCGGACGCAGGTCGCGGTGATCCGGATGTCGGGCGCGCCGAAGATCTTGCGCGTCTCCTTGATCATCTTGGTCTCTTCTTCGTTGAAGCCGGTTTCCGGATCGATCGCCGAGTTGTGGCTGAACAGGTTGAAGGCGTAGGGATGCGGCAGGACCTTGGGCTGGAAGGCGCGCCCCTCCAGGCTGGCCCGGGTCGAATTCGCGAAGCTCCTCCATCGCCGCCGCGCCGGCGCCCGACGCCGCCTGATAGGTCGCGGCGATGAAGCGCACGACCGGGTTGCGCTTGTGCAGCGGCCAGAGCGGCATGATCGCGATGATGGTCGAGCAGTTCGGGTTGGCGATGATGCCGTCATGCGCCGCGGCGGCTTCCGGATTGATCTCCGGGATCACCAGCGGCACGGCGGGGTCCATCCGGAAGGCCGAGGAGTTGTCGACCACGACCGCGCCGCTTTTCGCGGCCGCCGGCCCGAGCGCCCGCGACGTGCCGCCGCCGGCCGAGAAGAAGGCGATGTCGATGCCCTTGAAGACATCGCGCCGCGGCCACCTCGACCGGGATCTCGGCGCCGCGGTAGGCGAGGCGCTTGCCGGCCGAGCGGGGCGAGGCGAACAGCTTGAGGTCGGCGACGGGAAAGTCCCGCTCCTCCAGGCATTTGATCATCTCGATCCCGACCGCGCCGGTCGCGCCGACGACGGCCACCCGCTGCGCGCGCGCCATCTCGAATTCTCCATTCTGGTCCCGGGGCCATAGGCCGGCCCGACGGCGCCCCTCATACATCGATCAAGCGGCCCGGTCCATGGGGCAGGGATAGGGCCAGGCGCGCCCCTACGTCACAAAAGCTTCATCGAGCCGTCACGGCGCCGTCCCGATAATCCGGGAATTTGGATTTGGCAATCGACCCCGCCTGTCGATTGCAAACGGAAATTTAGGATCTGCGGCGCGGCGCCGTGTCGTCTCGCCGCCGGTCCGGCCCGATCCAGTGCATCCGGCCGCCGCGTTTCCCCGGGGCGGACGGCGTGTAGAGAATTGTGTTTTGCAATGTAATTTGTGTGCGATCGCATAACCGAATAGTAGGATGGGACGAAGCCATGTCCTCCATGACCCGCAGACCAAGAGTCGTCGTCACCAACTGGGTGCATGACGAAGTGCTCGATTTCCTCGCCGGCCGCTTTTCGGTCGACGCCAACCGTGCGCGCGAGCCCTGGCCGGAATGGGAGCTGCGCCGCCGCGCGGGCGACGCCGAAGCGCTGCTCGCCTTCATGCCCGACCGCATCGACAGCGGCTTCCTCGCCTCCTGTCCGGACCTGAAGATCGTCGCCTGCGCGCTCAAGGGCTACGACAATTTCGACATCGACGCCTGCAGCGAGTGCGGCGTCTGGCTGACCGTGGTGCCGGACCTGCTGACCGAGCCGACGGCCGAGCTCGCGGTCGGGCTGACCATCGCGCTGGCGCGCAACATCCTGCCGGGCGACCGCTACATCCGCGACGGCCATTTCGAAGGCTGGCGGCCGCTGTTCTACGGCACCGGCCTCGGCGGCGCCGCCGTCGGCATCATCGGCATGGGCGCGGTCGGCCGCGCCATCGCCGAGCGGCTGCGCGCCTTCAAGCCGGAGCTCGCCTATCACGACCGGCGGCGACTTGCGGCGGACGGAGGAGACCGCGCTCGGCGTCCGCTATCTGCCGTTCGACGCGCTGCTGGCGACGAGCGACTTCGTCATCCTGGCGCTGCCGCTGGCGCGCGAGACGACGCAGCTGATCGGCCGCGACGCGCTCAAGCGGATCAAGCAGGGCAGCTATCTCATCAATCCGGCGCGCGGCTCGCTGGTGCACGAGGAGGCGGTGGCGGACGCGCTGGAAAGCGGCCGGCTCGCCGGCTATGCCGCCGACGTGTTCGAGATGGAGGACTGGGCCCGCACCGGGCGGCCGCACATGGTCTCCTTCCGCCTGCAGCAATACCAGGACCGCACGGTGCTGACGCCGCATCTCGGCTCCGCGGTCGACGGCCTCCGGCGCGAGATCGCCATGGCCGCGGCGGCGAGCATCGTCGATTATTTCGAAGGGCGGACGCCGCGCGGCGCCGTCAACGCGCCCAGGATCGCGGCGGGCGACATGGTGGGAACCACAGTGAGCAAGTGATGCTGAACCTCTGGCACGTGCAGACATTTCTCGCGGTGATCGACGAAGGCGGATTCCAGGGCGCGGCGCAGGCGCTGGGCCTGGCCCAGCCGACCGTCTCGCAGCAGCTCCGCAAGCTCGAGGAGGCGCTCGGCGCGCAGCTCGTCGTGCGCACGCGCAACGGCTCGCAGCCGACGCGCGACGGCGCGGCCTTCCTGCCCTTCGCGCGGGGGCTCGTCCGCACGGCGGCGCGCGCGGTCTCGGCGGTCGGCGGCCGGCCGCTCGCCATCGGCGCCAGCAGCAATATCGGCACCTATCTCCTGCCGGCGCGGCTGCACCGCTTCGCCAGCGAATCCGGCGCGGACTTCGATCTCGTGCTCGGCACCAACCCGGAAACCGCGGACCGGCTCGACGGCGCGGAGGTGGATGTCGCGGTGATGGAATGGTGGGACGGCCGGCCCGGCTTCGCGGCCACGCCCTGGCGGCGCGAGCCGATGGTCGTCATCCTGTCGCCGAAGCATCCCTGGGCGAACCGCCGCACCGTCAGCCGTGCGCTGCTGCTCGACCAGCCGCTGATCGGCGGCGAGCCGGGCACCGGGACGGGCCAGCTCCTGCAGAAGGCGTTCGGGCGCAACGCCGCGCGGCTCACCGTCGCGATGCAGCTCGGCAGCACGGCCGCGGTCAAGGAGGCGGTCAAGGCCGGGCTCGGCATCTCGCTCGTGCTCGCCGGCGCGGTGGAGGAGGAGGTGAAGGCCGGCACGCTCGTGTCGCTCCGCCTCGCGGACGCCGATTTGACGAAAGAGCTCGTCGTCGTGCTGCCGGACGACACCCCGGCGACATCGCCCGCCGCGCAGTTCGCCGCGGCGCTGATGGCGGCGTAGCTAGTTGGCACCGCAATAGCACCCAGAAAAATCGCCTTGTGCAGCGACATTTCTCCACAAGGGGGAGGTAGATTATCGCATTACGTATTGTCGCGGCGTCAAAGTTTGATTGCAGACTATTAGCTACGGGTTAGTCTGAGTTATCTGGCACTGGATGCTTTGTTCGACAGTTAGGGAGCATATTAACTAAAGCTTCTTAAGCCCTGACATACAATCCATTGTTGGGAAGGTATCTGTTTACGCCTTCGGGTGTTAGTAAGGGAAATCTGGAGTAGATGCTTTGAGACGGCGCTCAGGTTACAGCCCCAAGCGCAAGATTTCGGCGCGTGAAGCAATGACCGGCGAGGAACTCGCCAAATTGGTGGAGCGATGCAGTTATGGTGGTAATCCCGAACATAAGCGTAACCCTGAAGACTATGGATTGACACCACCAGCCAGTCCACGACCTGGGAAGACCCTATGTGATGGAGCTAGACAAATCCAAAAGGGCGAAGCAGAGGGCCTTTTGCAAGAAGGCATGAGGAAAGGGATGGTCAGCGCAAGGAAATTGAATGGCTGGCCTAAGAATGTGTGGGCAGTCTCAGATGCCGGCGAGGTGTTTGAGTCCCAATTGGAGAATCAAGTCCGAGGCACGTATCACGGTTATCCGTTGCAGCACGATGATGCCTTTAGGACCGTAGTGTTGAAAGAGTGGAGCCGGCGGTGAGCATGTCGTTGTCAATTACGACCGAGTGGGAAACGCTCCAAGCCGGCGCGCCGGAAGACCGAGCGTGCTTCGCAGCGATTGGCATCTTCGCGGGAGATTTAGCACTTACTAAGGCCGAGGACACATTTGTCGGCAGGGTGCGCGAAAGTGTGCACCTATCTGCATATAGGCTCGCTGAATGGTTCGCGTGGAATTGGTGGCGACAGCGCTGGGAACCACATGGGGCGTGCCCGGAATGGGCAATGGCGCACCGAATGGTAACGATCGGAGGCGGATATGTATGGCCTAATATTTCAATCGTTTCCGACGGCGAGCGAGTCGCACTAGTCGCGAACCACACCGAACCAAGTCCTTCCGAGCCTCTCCGCTACATTACCGATTTTGCGGCGGTGTTCGGCGCAAGCGAGTATGAGCGGGTGATTTCGCGATTTATTGAGCAAGTGCAAGGACAACTACGCGAGGAGGTTATTGAAAAGACGAATCTCGACTTTGTATGGGCAGAGGTCTGTGCTGAGCGTAAAGACGCTGAGATGGCCAAGCGTCGCCAGTTGGAGGCGCTCCTTGGTTTCGACCCCGATGAGGCAGATGAGGCACTAATAGAACAACTTATTGTGGAAGCTCAGAAAATAGGAGAGCGCTCTATCGGGGAACTAGCTGCAACTTCATCCGGCGGTAAGAAGGTTCCAACCTACGATGATCTTGCTGAAACGGCTCGCAAGATCGGTTCCGAGGCACAGCCGAGAGAAGCCGTCCAATTACGCGGTGGGACACGGCTATCGCCAATAGGTTTGGTTCCTGCGTGGAAACGCGGGGCGGAAGCGGCAATAGCCTTGCGTACGCAGGAACAGCTGGGCGCCGCACAGATTTCGAATAGCCGATTGGCCGATCTGTCCGGTGTTAGCGCGTCAGTTTTAAATCGACGTTCGGAGAATTTGGATTTTTCCTACGCGATTGATGAGTTTGCAACGCGAGGACGTGTTGTCCTGCGTTCCAAGTGGGAGACTGGGCGACGTTTTGAGCTTGCCCGAATACTCGGGGACCGAATCGCCGGCGGAGTCATAGGCGAGAAATTGTATCCGGCGACACGGACATACACATATCGTCAGAAGCTGCAACGCTCATTTGCAGCTGAATTCCTTTGCCCGTTCGAAGCGCTCCAGGAAATGTTGGATAATGATTACAGTGAAGAGAAGCAAGAGGAAAGTGCGGAACATTTTTCTGTTTCGCCGCTCACTGTACGAACGATGCTTCTAAACCATGGTCTCATTGAGCGTGATAATTTAAGTGTTGAGTATGAGACGGCATAAGGTGCTCTGATAAGTAATCCTCTAAGCGTATTGGAAAATCGGGTATCTATCGGGTGGTCAGTGAACAGTGCCATTGTCACCCGCTCTTCTACAGCCGTCTCCACCGCCGGACGATCTCGCGCACGTAATTAAGGTCCTCGGTGCCTTCGTCCCAGGCCTTGGAGAAGACGGCGGTGGCACTATGCGGGCGCTGGTCTTCCGGCAGGCTGCGGAACTTGATGCGCATGGGGAGCGTCACGCCCTGGCCGACCGCGACCGCCTCGCCGTTGCCGAGCGAGGGCAGGAACTCCATCAGCCCGGCGGAGGAATCCGACATCGCGCCGCGCAGGTGCTCCTGGTCGTCGTTGTTGCTCATGCGCATGGCGAACAGCGTGTTGCATTGCGACAGCAGGTCGGGCGAGAGCTGCGACGGGCGCTGGCTGACGACGCAGAGCGACGCGCCGTATTTGCGGCCTTCCTTGGCGATGCGCGATAGCGCGTGCTTGGTCATGTCGTGGCGCCGGTCGGGCAGGGCGGGGGCGTAGCGGTGCGCCTCCTCGCAGACCAGCAGGATCGGCACCGAGCGCTCGCACCACAGCGCGAACTCGAAGGTGAGGCGGCAGAGCACCGTGATCACGACGTTGACGATCTCGGACGGGATCGCCGACAGGTCGACGATCGAGATCGGCTTGCCGCCGACCGGGATGCGGAACAGCCGGCCGAGGATGTCGGGCATGCGGTCGGAGATCGAGATGCCGCCGAACATGAACTTGAAGCGCATGTCGGTCTGCAGCGCCGTCAGCCGCGCGCGCAGCCGCCGATAGGGCGCCACCGTCTCGTTCTTGTCGAGCTTGCCCATCTCCTGGTCGATGCGCCGGATCAGGTCCGCGAACTTGTAGGGCACCGGCGTGTCGATGGTGAAGTGGATGCCCTTCTCGGGATCGCCGATCTGGTCGCGCTTGGCCTGCGGGATCATGTCGGCGAGGATGCCGGCCTCCGCGCTGCCTTCGTCGGCCTGCGCGCCGAACAGCACCTCCAGCAGCTCGCTGAAATTGAGCAGCCAGTAAGGCAGCTCCAGCGTCTTGTGGTCGAGGATCTCGGCCCGGTCGCCGAAGGCCTGGGTGTATTCGTTGTGCGGGTCGAGCATCATGACATGCGCGTTGGGATGCTGGTCGAGGATCGCGCGCAGCAGCAGCACGACGGCGCAGGACTTGCCCGAGCCGGTGGTGCCGAGGATGCCGAAATGCTTGCCGAGCAGCTCGTCGGTCAGCACATGGGCCGGCAGCGAGGTGTCCTGGTGGATCACGCCGACCTTGACCGAGGTCTGGCTCGGCGCGGCGTAGACGCGCGCGAAGTCGGCCGTGCCGGTCGCGTGGATCGGCCGGTCGAGCGAGGGCGAGCGCGCCACGCCGCGGCGGAAGGCGTAGAACTTGCCGTCCGGGGTCAGCGGCGTCTCGCCGATCAGGGTGATCTCGGCCATCTGGATCTCGCCCGCGGCGCCGGCCGGCGTGGCGCCTGGATTGGTCACGGCGAGGCTGCGCACCACGCCATAGGCGACGCTGCCCGGCGTGCGCGTCTTGACCAGGGTGCCGATCTGCAGCGCGGTGGCGTCATCACGCCCCTTCGAGACGTCCAGCTGCGCGGTGATATTCGCGCCCGAGATCGCGACGATACGCCCGACGATGACGTCCGTCAGGACGACGTTTTGGCTACCATCCATGATAAATCAATGCCTTGCTGATAGACGCCCACCCCCGGCGCCCGAACCTTAGGAAGGCGCGGATAACATTTCGTTAATAAGTTCGTTAATTTTTGGGCAGGGTTTCACCCCCACCCAACCCTCCCCCGTCGGGGGGGAGGGCTCACTCGAATTCTGTCTACCCTGAAAAGCCCTCCCCCCTTGCGGGGGAGGGTTTGGGTGGGGGGCACACTCTCATTGCGGCCCCGGCGCTCGGTCCTTACAATCGGCCGCAGTTCCACAACGTCCCCAAGCCCTCCCATGACCGACCAGCCTTCCGCCGCGCCCCGTCCGCTGCTGTTCACGCCGATCACCATCCGCGGCGTGACCGCCAAGAACCGCATCGTCGTCTCGCCCATGTGCCAGTATCACTCGGTCGACGGCGGGCCGACGGACTGGCAGCTCATCCATCTCGGGCGGCTCGCCATGGGCGGCTCGGGCATCGTCTTCGGCGAGGAGACGGCGGTCGAGGACCGCGGGCGCAAGTCCTACGACTGCGCCGGCATCTGGGACGGACAAGCACATCCCGCAATACCGCCGCATCACCGACTTCATCCGCGCCCAGGACGCGGTGCCGGCGATCCAGCTCGGCCATGCGGGGCGCAAGGCGTCCTGCCACGGCGCGGTGCACGACTTCAAGCCGCTGACCGACGCGGACGCGGCCGACGGGCTGCCGCCCTGGCAGGGCCTCTCGGCGAGCCCGCTGCTCGAAGGGCCGCGGCGCTACACGCCGAAGGCGATGGACCGCGACGACATCAGGGTCGTGCTCGACTCCTGGCGCGAGGCGACGCGGCGGTCCGAGGACGCGGGCTACGACTTCCTCGAGATCCACGGCGCGCACGGCTACCTGATCCACCAGTTCCTCTCGCCCTGCAGCAACCTGCGGACGGACGCCTATGGCGGCGATCTCGAAGGCCGCATGCGCTTCGCGCTCGAGGTCGCCGAGGTGGTGCGCGCGGCCTGGCCGGACAAGCCGCTGTCGTGGCGTGCCTCCTGCGTCGACGGCGTCGGCGGGCGCTGGAACCTGGAGGACACGGTCGCGCTGGCGCGCGCGCTCAAGGAGCGCGATATCGACATGATCGACTGCTCGTCGGGCGGCGTCACCGGCGAGTCCAACATGCCGGCGGTGCCGCGCGTGCCCGGCTACCAGGTCGGCTTCTCCGAACGCATCCGACGCGAGGTCGAGATCCCGACCATCGCCGTCGGCCTGATCACCGAGCCCGCGCAGGCGGAGGATATTCTGCAGTCGGGCAAGGCCGACCTGGTCGCGCTTGCCCGCGAGCTGCTCGCCAACGCCGAATGGCCGGTGCTGGCGGCAAAGGCGCTCGGCGTCGCTGACCCCTTCGCCGCCATGCCGCTCGAATACGCCCACCGCCTGCGCCTGCGCGAAAAGCACAAGACCATGCCGATCAACCAGGGCGGCCCCGAGACCGAAGCCGCGATGCGCGCGCATCTGGGGCAGGGGTAGGGCGCTCTTTTCCCCACCACGTGATGTCACGCTTCATGCGTGGCATTCATGGCGTGGCCCATGGAATTGACCGGATCGTTCCGGCCAAAGGCCCGTCCGTGGATTGCCGGATCAAGTCCGGCAATGACGGTAAATAATTGGTTTTAAATAAAAACCGTCACTCGCGGACTTGATCCGCGAGTCCATCGGCACCGGCCCATCGATCTTGACGCTGCTCAACCGGACACCAGTGGGTCAAGCCGTGGAATGACGTATCTATTTGATTGATATCGAGAAAATGGGCACGTGACGCCCTTCCGCCTGCGACACTTTGGCCGGTCGCGCGCACCCGCCGTTCCGCCCCTTGAAATATAATATACAAGGCTTATTATATACGACAGCGATTATATGAAACACTCACAAAAGTGGCGGATTTCATGGCCTCTTCGATCGTCCCCGATCCGGAGCGCAGCCTGGGCTTTCTGGTCCACGACATCGCCCGGCTGCTGCGGCGTAACTTCAACCGCGGCGTCCAGGTGCTGGGGCTGACCCAGACGCAGTGGCGGGTCATCGCCCAGCTGTCGCGCAACGAGGGGATCAACCAGGTGACCCTGGCGGACATCCTCGAAATCCAGCCGATCAGCCTGGCCCGCCTGATCGACCGCATGCAGGCGGCCGGCCTGATCGAGCGCCGGCCCGATCCGCGCGACCGCCGCGCGGTCCAGCTCTACCTCACCAAGGACGCGCAGCCCATCCTGGGCGCGCTGCGCAAGCAGGCCGCCGAGACGCAACGCCACGCGCTCGGCGCCATGACGGAAGACGGCCACGAGCGGCTGATCGACGCGCTGCAGATGCTGAAGCGCAACCTGCTCTCCGAAGAAGCGTCCCTGGCGGAGGAGGCGGCCGCGCGGTCATCCGCAAGCGAGTAAGTCCCATGTCAAGCAACCAAACCGAAACCCAAGACGAAGCGTCATCCCAGGATGCGCCGTCGCCGCAGGCCGCGCCGCAAGGCGCCGCGGAAAAATCCCCCTATACCCGGATCCCGCGCCGCAAGCGCTGGCGCCGCGCATTGTTGTTCGGCGGCCCGCTGCTGGTGATCGCCGTCGGCGCCTATGTCTATTTCACCGGCGGGCGCTACGTCTCCACCGACAACGCCTATGTGCACGCGGACAACGTCACGATCAGCGCCGAGGTGTCGGGGCCGATCGTCGCGGTCGACGTCCATGACAACCAGCATGTCGACGTGCGGCAGGTGCTGTTCCGCATCGACGACCGGCCGTTCAAGGTGGCGCTCGACCGGGCCGAGGCCGGGCTGCAGTCGGTGCGCGAGAATATCGAGAGCCTCAAGGCGCAGTACCGCGAGGCGACCGAGCAGCTGAAGGTCGCGCACACCAACGCGGAGTTCGCCAACCGCACCCTCGTCCGCCAGTCGGCGCTCGCCAAGACCAAGGTTGCGTCCGAATCGACGCTCGACGACGCGCGCCACCAGTTCGACGTGGCGACCCAGCAGATCGCGGTCACTGAGCAGCAGATCGCGCAGATTCGCGCCAAGCTCGGCGGCGATCCCGACACGCCGGCGGAAAAGCAGGCGAGCTATCTGCAGGCCAGGGCGGCAGTCGCCGATGCGGCGCTCAATCTGGAGCATACCGTCATTCGCGCGCCGTTTCGCCGGCGTCGCCAGCAACAAGCCGGAGCTCGGCGCCTATGTCACCTCGGGCAACGCGGTGATGAGCGTCGTCGCGGACAAGGGCGTCTGGATCGAGGCCAACTTCAAGGAGACCGACCTCACCAACGTCATCCCCGGCGAGAAGGTCACGATCAGCGTCGACACCTATCCGGGTCGGACCTGGCGCGGCAGCGTGGAGAGCATCAGCCAGGCGACGGGCGCCGTCTTCTCGGTGATCCCGCCGCAGAACGCGACCGGCAACTGGGTCAAGGTGGTGCAGCGCATCCCCGTGCGCATCGCGCTCGACGAGAGCGCGGGCGCGCCGCCGCTGCGCGCCGGCATGAGCACGGAGGTCGAGATCGATACCGGCAGCCGCCATCGCCTCGCGCATCTCGCCGAGGCCATCCTGCCCTGGATGGACAAGGCGCAGGCGAAACAGCCCGAGCTGGTCGGATCGCAGCCATGATCGCCCGCGCCGCCCGCTCTTCCGGCGCGCAGCGCGGCCTCATCACCGTCTCGATCATGCTGGCGACGGTGATGCAGGTGCTCGACACCACGATCGCCAACGTGGCGCTGCCGCATATGCAGGGCAGCCTGTCGGCGACGCAGGACCAGATCTCCTGGGTGCTGACCTCCTACATCGTTGCGGCGGCGATCATGACGCCGCCGACCGGCTTCCTCGCCGCGCGCTTCGGGCGGAAGCGCCTGTTCGCCGCCGCGGTGGCCGGCTTCACGCTCTCCTCGATGCTGTGCGGCGCGGCGACCTCGCTCGAGGAGATCGTGGTGTTCCGGCTGCTGCAGGGCGCGTTCGGCGCGGCCCTGGTGCCGCTCTCCCAGTCGGTCCTGCTCGACACCTTCCCGACCGAGAAGCACGGCCAGGCCATGGCGATCTGGGGCGTCGGCATCATGGTCGGGCCGATCCTGGGCCCGACGCTCGGCGGCTACCTGACCGAGACCTATAACTGGCGCTGGGTGTTCTACATCAACATGCCGGTCGGCATCCTGGCGCTGCTCGGCATCCTCGCCTTCGTGCCCGAGACGGTGCAGGACCTCAAGCGCCGCTTCGACATCTTCGGCTTCGCGCTGCTCAGCCTCGGCATCGGCGCGCTGCAGCTCATGCTCGACCGCGGCGAGACGCTGGACTGGTTCGGCTCGTGGGAGATCATCATCGAGGCGACGGCGTCCGGGCTGTTCTTCTACATGTTCCTGGCGCACACGCTCACCGCCGAGCGGCCCTTCCTCGACCTGGCGCTGTTCAAGGACCGCAACTTCTCGATCGGCCTCGTCTTCATCTTCGTCGTCGGCATCATCCTGCTGGCGACGCTGGCGCTGCTGCCGCCCTTCCTCGAGAACCTGATGGACTATCCCGTGCTGACCACCGGCTACGTGCTGGCGCCGCGCGGCGCCGGGACGATGGTCGCGATGCTGATGGTCGGGCGGCTGATCGGGCGGGTCGACACGCGCTGGCTGATCTTCACCGGGCTCTCGCTGACCGCTGTCTCGCTCTGGGAGATGACCCAGTTCACCACCGATATCGGCGTGTGGACGATCGTGCATACCGGCGTGGTGCAGGGGCTCGGGCTCGGCTTCATCTTCGTGCCGCTGACCACCAGCGCCTTCGCCACCCTGCCGCCCCGATTCCGGACCGACGGGACGGCGATGTTCAGCCTGATGCGCAATCTCGGCAGCAGCATCGGCGTCTCCATCGTGATGACGCTGCTGGCGCAGGAGACGCAGGCCAATCACGCGATCCTCGCCACCGCGACGACGCCGTTCCGCGCCGCGCTCGCCAAGCCCTGGCTGCCGCATGCCTGGGACTGGACGCATACGGCGGGCGTGACCGCCTTGAGCAACGCGGTGACGCATCAGGCGGCAACGATCGCTTTCCTCGACGACTTCGCGCTGATGATGTGGGTGGCGCTGGTCTCCATCCCCCTGCTGCTGTTCATGCGCCCGTCGCGGCGGCGGGCGCCGTCCGGCGCGGCGGCGGCGGAGTGAGGGGGAGGCGGGGAAGGGGGTAGGGTGCCCGCCCTCTCAGGGCGTCATGCCACGCTTTATGCCATTGCTGTCCGGTTTAGCGGCGAGCGGGTAGAGAGGGCGGCGCAAATGGACTCGCGGAACAAGTCCGCGAGTGACGACTTTATTTTAATTCATATACTTACCGTCATTGCCGTACTTGTTACGGCAATCCACGGACGGGCGCCGGACCCGACACCGGCTTTGCGTCTCCAAGCGCCTCATGGCGTGCACACTCCAGTCATTTCGCCGTCTTCTGAGAACACCCGCAACGCTAAACCGGACACCGGCCGGACAAGCCGTGGTGTGACGATTTGAGGGGCTGGCGGAGCGGGCAGGCGGATGATTCCGATAGGAAAAGTCCGATCCCCCGCCACCCTCCCGCCACCCCCAAAATCCCCCATTCTCCCTATAGCCGGGCCGCCCTGGCGCCCTATATAATACCCGCCGCCCGGTTTCCTGCCGGGCGGTGTTGCCCAACCAGCCTTTTCCAGAGGTTTCCCCATATGTCGGTGACGGCCGTATCCGCGCGGCGCGAGACGCATGTCATAGGGCTGATCAGCATGGCGCACATGCTGAGCCATCTCTACATGCTGGCGCTGCCGCCGCTGTTCCCGCTGATGCGCGCCGACCTCGGCGTCGGCTATGCGGAGCTCGGCCTCGCCATCACCGCCTTCGCCGTCGCCACCGGGGTGCTGCAGACGCCGATGGGCTTCGTCTGCGAGCGCATCGGCGCGCGCCGCGTGCTGGTCACCGGGCTGATGCTGAACGGCCTCTCGATCACCATGATCGCCTTTGCGACCGAGCTGTGGCAGCTCATCGCGCTGATGGTGCTGGGCGGCATCGGCAACTCGGTCTTCCATCCGGCGGACTATTCCATCCTGTCCGGCTCGATCGACGAGCGGCGGCTCGGCCGCGCCTTCGGCTTCCACACCTTCGGCGGCTCGATCGGCTTCGCGCTGGCGCCGATTCTGATGGTGGCGCTGGCGACCAGCGTCGACTGGCGCTTCGCGCTGCTGACCGTCGGCGGCGCGGGCATCGTGCTGGCGCTGTTCATCCTGGCCTGCTCCGGCGTGTTCGGCGAAGGCGGCGCGCCCAAGCCGCGGGGCGCGAAGGGCCTGCTGACCTGGCGCTACCTGCTGACCTCGAAGCCGATCCTGATCATGCTGCTGTTCTACGTCGGCACGGCCTGCGCCAACGGCGCGATCACCCAGTTCTCGGTCGCGGCGATGATCGATATCTACAAGATCCCGCTGACGCTCGCGAACACCGCGCTCACCGCCTACATGCTGGCGGCGCTGGCGGTGACCTTGCCGGGCGGCTGGCTCGCCGACCACACGACGCGGCACAACATGGTGCTGATCGTCTGCTTCGGCGTCTCCTCGGTGATGATCGCGGCGGTCGGCTTCGGCGGCATGCCCTTCTGGGTCGCCGTGCTGCTGATCGGACTGGCCGGCGGAATGCGCGGGCTGGTCAACGCGTCGCGCGACGTGATGGTGCGCTTCGCCGCGCCCAAGGACAACGTCGGCACCGTGTTCGGCTTCGTCACCACCGGCTTCACGGTGGGGCAGGCGCTCTCGCCCATGATCTACGGCGTGATGATGGACCACGGCTCGCCCAACCTGGTCTTCCTGGTCTCCGCCGGCTTCTCGATCCTCTGCATCGGCACGGCGTTCGCGACCGAGGAGCGCAAGCCGGCTTAGGCGCGCCACGGCATCGGGGTGGCGGCGCCGCGCGCGGGATGCCAAACTGTCGGCGGCGCATCGCCCTTCGACACCCATTCCCGCATCCGGAGCATCTGAGATGGCGCGCATCGCGATCGGCGGCTTTCACCACGAGACCAACTGCTTCGTTCCCGGCGTGACGGACTTCGCCTATTTCGCCGCGCATCGCGACCGGCCGCCGCTCTGCCGCGACGAAGAGATCTTCGACTGGCTGCCGGGCGCGAATTTCGCGCTGTCGCGCTTCCTCGAGCTGATGGGGGACCGGCACGAGCTGGTGCCCACGGTCTGGACCTCGGGCGGCGCCGGCGCGATCGTCTCGCGCGACGCGTTCGAGCGCATCGCCGCCGAGCTGGTCGGCACGCTGTCGCGCAAGATGCCGGTCGACGCGGTCTATCTCGACCTGCACGGCGCCTGCGTCAGCGAGGATTTCGAGGACGGCGAGAGCGAGCTGCTGCGGCGCGTGCGCGCGGCGATCGGCCCGGACGTGCCCGTCGTCGTCAGCCACGACTACCACGCCAACGTGACGCCGGAGACGGTGCAGCTCTGCGAGGCGCTGGTCGGCTACCTGACCTATCCGCATGTCGACCGCCCCGGCACGGGCGAGCGGGCGGCGCGCGCGATGGAGACGATCCTCGCGCGCGGCATGCCCACGGGCAAGGCGCTCCGCAAGATGCCGTTCCTCATTCCGCTCACCTTCCAGTGCACCATGGTCCAGCCGTCGCAGGGCATCGTCGACGCTTCGGTGAGCGCGGGTCGAAGGCGACGTGGTGAGCCTGGCTTATCTCGCGGGCTTCCCGCCGTCCGACCAGTACTGGTGCGGCCCGTCCGTGGTCTGCCACGCCTACAGCCAGGAACTGGCGGACCGCACCGCGGACGCGCTGGCGAAGAGGATCGAGGCGCTGGAACCCGACTTCGGCGTGCCCGAGCTCGACCCCGACGCGGCGGTGCAGGAAGCCATGCGCATCGCCGCGGCGGCGACGAAGCCGGTCGTCATCGCCGACACCCAGGACAATCCCGGCGCCGGCGGCACCTGCGACACGACCGGCATGCTGGCGGCGCTGGTGCGCAACAAGGCCGAGGGCGCGGCACTCGGCGTGATGTTCGACGCGGCGGCGGCCAAGGCGGCGCACGCGGCGGGCGAGGGCGCGGAGATCACGCTCGAGCTCGGGGGCCGCGGCGGGATTCCCGGCGACGCGCCCTACGAAGGCCGCTTCACGGTGACCAAGCTCGGCGACGGCAAGTTCCTCTGCACCGGTCCCAACCTGGGCGGCCGGCGCATGGCGCTCGGGCCGATGGCGCTGCTCCGGATCGGCGGCGTCTCGGTGGTCGTCGCGAGCGCGCGCGCCCAGGCTTCCGACCAGGAGATGTTCCGCCATCTCGGCGTCGAGCCGTCCGAGCAGAAGATCCTGGTGCTCAAGAGCACGGTGCATTTCCGCGCACATTTCCAGCCGATCGCCGAGCAGGTGCTGGTCGCGCTGGCGCCCGGCGGCCATGTCTCCGACACGCGGAAGTATCCCTATCAAAAGCTCCGCCCCGGCGTGCGCCTCGCGCCCATGGGCCCGCCCTGGCTGCCGAATAGGTAGGGCGGCGATCCGGCTCGATGTTCGGCGCCGAATGGACTCGCGGAACAAGTCCGCGAGTGACGGGAATGGATTGGTCCTAAATTAAAAGTCGTCGTTGCCGGACTTGTTCCGGCAATCCACGGCTGCGTGTTTCGGTACCGACGCCATCCCGGCAGGACTCGTGCCCGCCCCGCCATTTTGCGCCGGCCCGCGCGGCCCCTAAGATGATCCCCGACAACAGGGAGGACCATCCGTGACCACATTCATGCTCATCCACGGCGCCTTTCAGGGCGGCTGGATCTGGAAGCCTTTCGCGACGCGGCTGCGCGCGGCGGGGCATCTCGTCTACGCGCCGTCGCTCGACGGCTGCGGCGAGCGGCAAGCGCAGCTTCGCCCCGGCATCACCAACGAGACGCAGGCGGAGGAGCTCGCGGCCTTCCTGCATTACGAAGACCTGAACGACGTCGTGGTCGTCGGCACGTCGTCGGGCGGCATGATCGCGGCGAAGCTGGCCGAGCTGGCGCGCGACCGCATCGAGCGGCTGGTCTTCGCCGACGCGCTGGCGCTGCGCGACGGCGAGAAGATCCGCGACATCGTCACCCGGCCGTCGCCGGTGCTCACCGACATCGCGACCGGGCCGAAGAACGAGGCGATGCCGGCGCGGCTGCGCGAGAACGGGGTGTCCGAGGACCTCGTGCCCTGGGCGGCCGAGCGCTTCACGCTGCATCCGATCGGGGTGTTCTACGAGGGCGTCGTGCTGCCGCGCTTCTGGGGCCAGACCTGGGACGCGACGGTCGTCTTCTGCCGCCGGGCCGAGAACCCGGGCGTGGCGCACCAGCGCCGCTGCGCCGACGCGCTCAACGCGCGCTGGCACGAGCTCGACACCGGCCACTACCCGATGCTGAGCATGCCCGACGCGCTGATGAAGATCGTCGTCGAGGGGTAGGGGGTGGCGCACTTTAACTTTAAAGTCCTCCCCCTGCGGCGCGCGTGTCGCCGCGCGCCGCTCTTCCTAAATCGCGGCCGGTCGACACCGGCCGCGTGGGGGGGAGGATTTAGGTGGGGGTGACACGCGCCGCGCTACGCAATCGCGCGTTCCTTCAAACATTCCCCCCACCCTAACCCTCCCCCGCAAGGGGGGAGGGAATTACGAACCATTTTTGGTCCAATCCATAAACGTCACGCGCGCCCCTCACACCGCCCGCCGGTTGAACGCGCCGATCAGCGTGGTGACGTCGGCCGTACGGTCCAGCGCGTCGACCGCGGCGATCACGGCGTCGGCCTGCGCGGCGTCGCCGTAGCCCGTGAACAGGCGCTTGAACTTGTCCTGCACCTCGCGCTCGGTCAGCGGGTTCTTGTCGTGGCCCTTGGGGAAGCCGAGCGCGTGGCGAATCTCGCGCCCGTCGGTCAGCCGCACCGTGATGCGGCTCGGCGCGCCGTCGGGATGCTGCGCCTCGAGCGCGTCGTCCGCGACCACGGCGATGCGCTTCATCAGCGCCGTGATCGCCGGCGCCTGCAGCGCGTCCGGCTTGAAGGCGCGGTCGTCGACGGTGCCGTCGAGCAGCGCGGTGCCGACGACATAGGGCAGGCTGTGGTCCGCCGTCTCCTGCGTCTTCGGCGCCCAGCGCGTCGGGTCGCTGGCCATCATCTCGACCGCCTTGGGGTAGGCGCCGATCTCGATCGTCTCGACCTCGTCGAGGCGGAACCGGTCGCGCACGTCGAGCGCCGTCCACACCGCGGTCTGGCCGTGATAGCAGATCGGGAAGCATTTCAGGTTGGTGTGCGCGATGCGCGCCGGCGGCGTGCCCGGCGCGACAGGCCAGTCGAATTTTTCGGTGATGTCCCAGAGCCCGCACTTGCCCTCGATCGGCCGGTCGGGCCCGGTGACGCCGGCCTGCGCCAGCAGCGCCGCGAACAGGCCGTTGCGCGCGGCGTTGGCGCCGGCGCAGCCCTTCCAGGTCGAGAGCTCGCCCTGCCGCGTCTGGTAGGTCGCCATGTTCGGCACCAGCGCGAGCGCGACCGCGTGGCCGAGCTGCGCGCGGTCGAGGCCGAGCAGCTTGCCCGCCGCGAGCGCCGAGGCGACGACGCCGTAGACCGGCTGGTCCCAGCCGAGCGAGTTCAGGTCGATGGCATCGCAGCAGCCGCAATAGACCTCGTAGCCGATCGCGATGGCGGTGATCAGGTCCTTGCCGTCCGCGCCGCCGATCTCGGCCGCGGCGAGCGCGGCCGACATGAGGTCGCTCGGGTGGCCGCCGCTCTTCAGGCGATAGGTGTCGCTCATGTCGAGCAGGCGCAGCATCACGCCGTTGGCGAAGGCCGCCATCTCGGGCGCGGCGGGCACGCCGTCGCCGAGGATCGTCGCGTTCGTGTCCATGGAATAGCGCGCGGCGAAGCGGCGCACCGCGGCGGCGGTCGGGTGCCCGTAGGCGGCCGCGACGCAGCCGAGCGTGTCGAGGATGCGGTCCTTCGTGGCGGCGGCGACCTCGGGCGCAAGCGCCTCGTAGCGCGTGGCGAGCGCGAAGTCGACGAGCTTTTCCGTGGTCGCGTCCATGGCGGTGGTCCTCCCTTGGTGCGGTCCTGCAAGCGTAGGGCGCGCGGGCGGGCGAGGGCAAATGGGCGGCGTTTCGTGGCGCAGTCGCTTCGGACCGGGATCCGTTCGGGGGGACCGCGGTGCATGGCGGCAGGAATTCGAGGCAGAAATGTAGATCGTCACTCGCCGACTTGATCGGCGAGTCCATGGCAGGGCGGGCCGGCCCGATTGGCGACGGTCATGACCAGGCCGGCAGTGCGGCGTCGCGGGTCTTCCCGACTCCGATGGCTCGTGCCGCGGGTGGCGCTGTGCCGTGGATTCCACGGTCAAGCCGTGGAATGACGAAATAAAAAGGGAAGCGCGTCCTTTCAGGCGTCATGCCACGCTTTATGGGTGTGATCCACCGACGCGACTGCAATAGGCGCGGCCGCACCCCTCCGCCCCCCGCATCGCCGGATTAGACCGCGGCCCGCGTCTATGACTAGAATGTTTCCCTCGGATAATCGCGCCGCGGGGGGAACCGGCGGCATGCACAAGGGATGGAGACAGCGATGGGCAAGGTGACGGGCGCCGCGATCATGGCGCGCAGCTTGAAGCAGCAAGGCGTCGACTACATGTTCGGGATCGTCGGCTTCCCGGTGCAGCCGATCGCCGCCGAAGCGCAGAAGGCGGGCATCAAGTATATCGGCATGCGCAACGAGCAGTCGGCGTCCTACGCGGCGCAGGCGGTGGGCTATCTCACCGGCCGGCCGGGCGCGGCCCTCGTCGTGTCGGGGCCGGGCGTGGTGCACGGCCTCGCCGGCCTCGCCAACGCGCAGCAGAATTTCTGGCCGATGATCCTGATCGGCGGCGCCTCGCCGACCTACCAGAACGGCATGGACTCCTTCCAGGAAGAGCGCCAGGTGCTGATCGCCACGCCCTTCTGCAAGTTCGCGCACGGCGTCGAGCACGTCCACCGCATCCCCTTCTATGTCGAGAAGGCGGTGCGCACGTCGATCTACGGCCGCCCCGGCGCGTGCTATCTCGACATGCCGGACGACATCATCGGCGGCGAGATCGACGAGTCGGAAGTCCCCGAGGTCGCGACGATCGGCGAGCCGCCGCGCACCGCGGCGCCGATGGAGAATGTGGAAGCGGCACTTGATTTATTGGAAACAGCCAAAAGGCCGCTCGTCATCGTCGGCAAGGGCATGGCCTGGTCGCGGGCGGAGGACGAGCTGCGCGCCTTCATCGAGCGCACCAAGCTGCCCTTCCTGGCGTCCCCGCTCGGCAAGGGCGTGATCGACGACAACCACCCGCTCTCGGTCGGCGCGGCGCGCAGCCACGCGCTGAAGGAAGCGGACGTGATCTTCCTGATGGGCGCCCGGCTCAACTGGATCATGCATTACGGCCTGCCGCCGCGCTTCAACAAGGACGTCAAGGTCATCCAGCTCGACGTCGCGGCGGAAGCGATCGGCAACAACGTGCCGACGCAGGTGCCGCTGGTCGGCGACGGCAAGGCGGTGGTCGGCCAGCTCAACAAGGCGCTGGAGAGCCGGCAGTGGTTCTATCCGTCGGACACCGACTGGCACAAGGCGATCGGCGCAAAGGCGGCGGCGAACGCCAAGTCGATCCAGCCGATGATCGACGACAACTCGATCCCGACCAACTACTACCGCGCGCTCAAGGACATCCGCGAGTGGCTGCCGGAGAATGCGGTGATCATCGGCGAGGGCGCCAACACGATGGACATCGGCCGCACCCAGATGCCGAACAAGGCGCCGCGGCTGCGGCTCGACGCCGGCAGCTACGGCACGATGGGCATCGGCATGGGCTTCGCCATCGCCGCCGCGGTGGTGCACCCGGACCGGCCGATCGTCTCGGTCTCGGGCGACAGCGCGATCGGCTTCTCCGGCATGGAGATGGAGACGGCCTGCCGCCTCAACCTGCCGATCAAGATCGTCGTGCTGTCGAACGGCGGCATCGGCAGCGGCATCGAGAAGCTGCCCGACGACCGCTTCACCGCGCCGCCCCGCGTGCTCACCATCGGCTCGGGCTACGAGCGGATGATGGAGGCGTTCGGCGGCAAGGGCTTCTACGTCGAGGACCCGAAGAAGCTGCGCGGCGCGCTCGACGAGGCGATGGCCTACAAGGGCCCGGCGCTGGTCTGCGTGCGCCTGAGCCCGAGCGCCAATAGGAAGCCGCAGGAGTTCCACTGGCATACGTCGTAAGCAGCGGGACGCTGGTTGCTTGATGCGCGGCCCGGGGGGCGAAGGCTTCCCGGGCCGTTTGCGGTTTGGGACGGGCGCGGACCCGGCACTTACAAAAATTGACCGTCATTCGCCGACTTGATCGGCGAATCCATGGCAGAGTGGCGGAATCGAGCGTGTCTCATCCTTGCCACAACCCGTTAGGAGAATACGCGCCTCAAAATATCAAAATTAATGGCGAGAATGAGAAACACGAATGCCCAAAACCGGAGCAAATACGTGTCCGCTTTGATATCCCTATCCTCGACCCACGCTGTCCAAGGGAGCAGGCCAAGCGACTTCCGTAACCACACTCTGATACTGATTACGTACCAGAAAAACGTTGCAACAACGAGAATCTGTTTCCAACGAAGCTTTGCTTCGTGCCTTTCGGCTTCCGTGAGAGGTTCTTTTTTCAGCCATTTTCCTATTATTTCATTCCGCTTTTTTGTGATCTCGTTCGGCTTCAAAATGTCCATAGCGCCTGCCGCAAAAAACGCCTGCTCGAGAAGCTCCACAATTAACGTAAGCGCGCTCAAGTAGGTACAGATCGCCGCTAACGGCCCTGTCAGCTCTATTTCCACCGCCGAAACGTCTATGACGATCAATACCAGTAAGATCAAAGCGTTCAAAGAATAGGGGGCTCTGAAATTTGTGACACGACGAGCGTCACTTTCCAGTAGTCGCTTTGCCCACGCCTTGTAGGTCATAGAGCTATCCTTCCTTCGTACCGGTTCCTATCAGAAGGCTATATGATTTTAAATACTTAAAGGGCGTGTTTTCACTCGTGCCCCCCATTGTCGATGTGTAGAATATCGGTATGAAAACGCGTGCCAAGTCTGCGAAGACAGGGAAGAAGATATCGCGTGATTCCGCCATGGGGCGGATCATCGGGGCAAAGGCCTTTGCCGCGATCACGGCGGTCGAAGGATTGAAACTGAGCCCCGCCGGCAAGAAGCGCCTCGCCGCGTCGAAGTCACGCGACCTGACCCACGCGCAGCGGCGGGCGGAAATCGTTCGCGCCTATACGGCCGCCAAAGGCCGCTGATGTCGTTCGAGGCCTACGCGGCCTTCGATGATCCTTATGTCTACGAAGGTGCGTCGGTTCTCAAGAACAAGCTGGAAACGCGGGACGTTACCGGGCTTTCGGAATTCGAAGTCGAGATAACGGCGGGATGCGTTCCACAAGGCGGTGGCCTACAAGAGCCCGGCGCTGGTCTACGCGTGCCTCAGCCCAAATGCCAACCGCGAGCAGCAGGAGTACCACTGGCATACGTCGTAAGCGGCGTAGAGCCGATTGCTTGATGCGCGGTTGCGTCCCTACACCTTCTCCACTAACCAGTGGTGGACGTGCCATCGACGCCAGCGCGGGACTGGGTGATCTTGAGTTCACCGCTGTCGGCAAACGCCTTGGCGCCTTCGAGCGTGGAAAAGTTGTAGACCACGGAGATGTCGCTTGGGTTGTTGACGGCGCGGTACACAGCCGAGGCGACGGCGCCGTTGACCTTCATGGTCGGCCGGAAATCCACGAAGGCTTTGTGCCAGGTGTTGTAATTGGGGACTTTGTGTCTCATGAACAGGTGGATCATGGGTGGTTCTTTTATGGCGTTGGTTCAGCGGGGGGCGGCTCTTATGGCAGGTAATCGATAGGGCCACTGGCAGTCAATTCCGAGAATGCAGACCTCACTATTTGCCTACAATAATCAATCAGCCTATTAATTGTTAGGCGGTTCCTGGGAATCGAGCGGCCCTTCTCTTGCTGATTTTGAGAAAGGCAATCTTTGATTAAAAACGGAAGAGGTATGATCTATGGCAAGAAGACGCCGTCGGGAATATCTTGTATTTTTGGATAAGGCTAAAGCTGCTGCCGAAATGGCAGTTGATGCGTTCAATCGAGTCAACAATCCATATCGAGATGAGACAAGTTTAATTTTGCTTTCAAATGCATGGGAGCTGTTAGCCAAATCCATATTGATTCAAACACACCAATCCATAAAAAGGGGAAATCGCGGCGAGACAATATCAGCTGAAGTGGCAATTTCTCGTCTCTTGCACAGAAAAGAAATAGAAAGCCACAGAGTCAGACACGGTTCAACAAATTATTTCTCTGCGAAATGCGGCAATCCATGAGTATCTTCCCGAATTACCGGAAGAGATTTTGCATCATCTTCTATTTTTCGGATGTAAGTTCTTCAAATAAATAATTTCACGAAAATTTCCGTCTCATGTGCGTGATTTGGATAGGAACTATTTATCCATTTCGTTCGCAGAAATGACCACCTATGCCGACCGTATGCAGAAAATTGTTTCTCATGTGAAGAAAAATAAACTAGATAAGAAGCTTGTTTGGTTTCTTGAGCGCGGCCTTGAGTTTGATGGAAGTATGTATATTACAGAAAGTCAGTTCGAAAAGAAATATCGCGGCAAGAGTAAGATAATGCCGTACCTTAAAATAGGTGAATTTATAAAAAATAATGATATGGTGCGTATTGTCCCTGTCGAAGCTCCGCGGAACTATACAGCTGATGTAAGTCTTCGGAAGGGGGATCTGAGAACTCTTCATTGCCGGTAATAATAAAAAAGACAGATATAGATGCAGATTATCCATACCTCACTAAAGATTTGGCTGGATTGACCAACAAGAGTCTTGGGTTTGTGGCAAAGGCCGCTGAAGTGTTGGCATTCAAAGGGGATTCAAAATTTCATCAAGAGATTCGGGCCGGGCAAAGAACTTCTATTCATAGGTATTCTGAAGCGGCAAAGTTGAAATTAGAGAAGCAGATACAAGATCATCCCGACTTTGATCCTTATGGAATGGCGAGAATTTCGACCTAACGAAAAATGCATATAAGAGATGCAATCTTGCGGATCATATGTCTTTTTCGAACACCCCCGGCCCCTCCACCCCATACTTCTCCAACAACGGCAGCATCCGCGGCATGATCTCCGGGTGCAGCGCCACCCCCTCCCTTAGCTGCGCTTCATACAGCGCCATCGCGCGGTCGCCCGGCATGCGGACGGGATGCGCCGGGTCGAGCGGCGGCGTCGCGCGGCAGATCGCGGCGAAGTCGCCGGTCTCGGCGCGGAAGGCGTCGGCGCCGCCGAAGGCGGCCGGGTCGATGAGCTGCAGGAACAGGTTGCTGCCCGCCGCCTGCTTCGGGTCGCGGCGGCCGACGCCGGCGAGGCCGGAGGTCAGCGCCTCGACCAGAATGGCAAACGCGAAGCCCTTGTGCCCCTGGTCGAGCCCGCCCGCCGGCATGATCGCGCCCGGCGGGTCGGCGAAGAAAGCCTGCCGGGTCGTCGCTCGGCCGGCCCTGGTTGTCGATCAGCACCGGCTGTTTGAGGCGGCCGCCCATGCGCCGCGTGCGCTCGAGGTTGCGGTTGGTCGTGCTCGACGTGCTCGTGTCGATCAGGATCGGCGCCGCGTCGGTCGGGATGCCGATGGCGATCGGGTTGGTGGAGTAGCGCGCCTGCCGCCCGCCGAAGGGCGCCACCGCCGCGTTGCCGGGCGACGACGTGGTGAGGATCGCCATCGCCCCCGCGTCCGCCGCGCGCTTCACATAGGTGGCGAGGCAGGAGATGTTCTCGCTGTGCCGCACGGCGACGGTGACGACCGGATACTCGGCCAGCCCGGCCAGCGCCAGCTCGAGCGCGCGCACCGCGACCCATTGCCCCGGCAGCATGTGCCCGTCGAGCAGCAGCGCGCTGCCGCCGTCGTTCAGCACCGAGGGCTCGCCCGACTTCGCCGTCCGGCCCGACTCGATGCCGGCGATGTAGGCGGGCACGAACTGCAGCCCGTGCGTGCCGACGCCGAGCAGGTCGGCCTCCACCAGGATCTCCGCCACGGTGTCGGCGATCGGCGTGTCGAGGCCCGCTTTGGCGAACAGCGCGGACGCGCAGGCGATGAGGTCGGTGTGGCGGTAGCGCTCGGTCATGACGGACGGCTCCCCTGATGCCGGTGATGGTCCGGGCGACTTTAGCAAGTCTTTGCTGCCGGCGCGCGAGCGGGGCCGGCGCTTTGCCGCTTCGGCGGCGGCGGCCCTATACTTTGCCGAAAGTAACGGAGGCATGCCCATGATCTACACCGTCGAGCTCAATTTCAGCGACCCCGCGCGCGCCGGCGAATGGAACGCCTGGTACGAGAGCTATCTGAAGAAGCTGATCACGCTGCCGGGGCTGTCGACGGCGCAGCGCTTCCGCGCGGTCGAGAAGGACGCGCAGCATTGGGAATACCTCGCGCTCTACAGCATCGTCTCGCTCGCGGTGTACGAGACCGACGCCTACCGCAAGATCGGCGGCGGCGGGCAGGCGAGCCTGCACTACAAGGGCCTGATCACGCGGCGGCGCAACGTCTATGCCGGGATCGAGCGCATGCCCGAGGTCACGGAGGAGGGGCGGGTGCTGTATTGCGAGGACGCGCCCTACGGCTTCGACATCCCGAACACGCTGTTCATCCCGCTCGCGACGGCGGCCGGGCGGCAGAAGGCCGGCCTGACCGAGCTCGACGGCAAGCCCGAGCGCCGCGCCATCGCGATCACGGACGCCGCGACCGTCGCGCGCCACGGCCTGACGCGCAAGCCGGGCCTCGCCGTCTACGCGCCGGTCACCAAGCGCTACGTCGAGACGTGAGCGCAGGTGCGGGGAAGAAGGTCAAAATAACAACGTCATTCGCCGACTTGATCGGCGAATCCATGGCAGGCCGGTAAGGGGCAGTGTCGGCTGTCCGCGAATAGGGCGGGTTCGTTCGTCCCCTTCGATGGGCACGGTGCCCGGAGGCCTGCGTCGTGCCCTGGACCATCCGGTGAAGCCGGGTGGTGACGATCCATTTGAGGGCCGGCCATTGCTCGCCCCCGCCTTCGACACGCCCGCGGCAAGGCGGTTATAATCGGGCTCGATACACGACCCTGAGCGTCCTAGAGGAACCCCCATGCTCACCATCACGCCGACCGGCGCCATCCTGGGCGCGACCGTCGAAGGGCTCGACCTCGCGGAGCCGCTGTCCGATGCGACGCTGGGGCGGCTGCTGGTCGCGCTGGGCGAGAACGGCTTCCTTCGTTTCCCGGGGCAAAAGCTGAGTCCGCCGAGCTGAAGGCCTTCTCCGAGCGCTTCGGCGACATCCAGGAAGGCGTCGCCAAGCCGTCGAAATACGTCGACTGCCCGGGCGTCGGCATCCTGTCGAACATCAAGGTCGACGGCGCGTATATCGGCTTCGCGGATGCCGGCCAGGACTGGCATACCGACATGACCTACCGCGACGTCATGGGCTTCGTGAACGTGCTCTACGGCATCCAGGTGCCGCGCCGCGACGGCAAGGTGCTGGGCGGCACCGAGTTCGCCAACATGCACCGCGCGTACGAGGCGCTGCCGGACGCGATCAAGACCCGGCTCGCGGACGCGGTCTGCGTGCACAACTTCGAGAAGATGTGGGAGCACATGCGGCAAAACCGCGGCAGCGGCCGGCCGCCGATGAGCGACGAGCAGCGGCGCGCCCGCCCGCCGGTCGAGCACCCGGTCTTCCTGACCCACCCGATCACCGGGCGGAAGGTGCTCTACGCCAATCCCGGCTATGCCGAGCGCATCCTCGGCCTGTCGCAGCAGGAAAGCGACGCGATGCTGGCCCTCCTGGTCGAGCATCAGCTTCAGGAGCGCTTCCGCTACACCTTCACCTGGACCGAGGGCGACGTCCTGGTCTGGGACAATTTCGGCACGCTGCACCGCGGCGTCGCGGACTACGGCCCGGACGAGCATCGCCTGATGCGGCGCTGCCAGGTGCTGGGCACCAAGATCTTCGATCCGGCCTACCGCGAGGCGGTTGCGCTGCCGGCGCTCGCCGCCTAGGCGGCAAGCGACTCCGATTCACCGAGGTACACAGGGATAACGCTAGGGAGCGCACCATGAACCCCAAGATCGTTTTCGTCACCGACATGCCCGACGCCGCCGACGTGGGGCGCGAGCATGGCGCCGTCCGGCTTCGACCTCGTCATCGCCGAGGCGAAGAGCGCGCAATACAAGGAGGCGATGCAGAGCGCGGAATATCTCGTCGGCTTCGTCGACAAGCTGGTCGAGCCCGAGCTTTACAAGACCGGGCCGAAGCTGAAGCTGATCCAGCTGCTCAGCGCCGGCTACGACAAGGCCGACCTCGCCGCCGCGCGCAAGGCCGGCGTGCCGATCTCGAACAACGGCGGCGCCAACTCGGTCGCCGTGTCCGAGCACGCGATCCTGCTGATGCTGGCCGTCTCGCGCCAGCTCATCCGCCAGCACAAGACCGTGACGGCCGGCAACTGGCGCGGCAACCAGGCGCCGCGCGTGCACGAGGTGCGCGGCAAGACGCTCGGCATCATCGGCCTCGGGACCATCGGCAAGAAGACCGCGCGGCTCGCCGCCGCCTTCGGCATGAACCTGACCTATTACGACATCGCGCGCCTGCCGGAGGACGCCGAGGACGCGCTCGGCGTGCGCTTCCGCCTGCTGCGCGAGCTGCTGCGGGAGTCGGACATCGTGACCCTGCACACGCCGCTCAACAAGTCGACGCGCCACATGATCGGCGCGGAAGAGCTGGCGCTGATGAAGCCGTCGGCGATCCTGGTCAACACCGCGCGCGGGCCGGTCATCGACGAGAAAGCGCTCTACAAGGCGCTGACCTCGGGCACCATCGCCGGCGCCGGGCTCGACGTCTTCGACCAGGAGCCGCCGCCGGCGGACAATCCGCTGTTCACGCTCGACAACGTGACGCTGTCCGCGCATCTCGCGGGCCCGACCTTCGAGAGCAACATCACCCGCGTGCGCAACGCCTTCGACAACGTCCAGCGCGTCGCCCGCGGCGAAGCCCCGCTCTGGGTGATACCCGAGCTGTACGAGGAGTAGGGGCGGGCGAGCTCGCTCCCACCGGTGCCCCAGCTTTCCCTCTCCGCCCTCGGGGGCGGAGAGGGTCAGGGTGAGGTGGGGGGATTGTTTGCGCGGCCGTGAGATTTATTCGGTGCGGTGTGGCTCTCGCGCTTTTAGACGGGTTGCATGAATGCCGTGCGTCCTTCGACAAGCTCAGGATGAGGTGGGCTTGTTCATGGCATTGAGAAAATCCTCATGCTGAGCTTGTCGAAGCACGCACAGCGTTTGTCCCGATCCGTTGCAATCGCCTGCCTTACTCCGCCGCGGCCCGGTACGGCTCGCCCGGTGAGTACGCCCGCCACAGGCAGTCCGGCCCGATCTCGTCGACCGAGTGCAGGCCGAGCAGGCCCATGATGCGGCCGATCTCCTCGCGGTAGATCTCGAGCGCGCGGTAGGCGCCGGCCTCGCCCGCGGCGGCGGCGCCATAGAGCGTCGGCCGTCCCGCCATGACGAAATCCGCGCCCAGCGCCAGGCCCTTGATCACGTCGGTGCCGCGGCGGAAGCCGCTGTCGACGATCACCGTCATGCGGTTGCCGACGCGGGCCGCGATCTCCGGCAGGATCTGGATCGGCGCGACGGAAGCGTCGAGGTTGCGCCCGCCGTGGTTGGAGACGATCACCCCGTCCGCGCCGCAGTCGGCCGCCATCGCCGCGTCGTCCGGATGCAGGATGCCCTTGACGACGAGTTTGCCCGGCCAGCGGTCTCGCAGCGTCTTGAGGTCGTTCCAGTGCAGGCTGTCGTTCTTGAGGATCGAGCGCTTGAGCTTCTTGGCCAGCAGCCCGTCCATCAGCTCCTTCGGGTAGTTCTCGAACTTGGGCACGCCCCGCAGCGCGAACTGCTTCAGCAGGCAACCCGCCAGCCAGCCGGGCTTGGCGAGGAGCTGCGCCATGAGGCGCGGCGTGTACTGCAGCGGCACCTCGAAGCCGTTCTTGTGATTGTACTCGCGGTTCGACGGCACGGCGCCGTCGACCGTCACGATCAGCACGTCGAAGCCGACCGAGCTCACCCGGTCGACCAGCTTGAAGCTCATCTCCTTGTCGGACCACATGTAGAGCTGGAACCACAGGTCGCCGCCGGCCTTCTCGATGATCTCTTCCATCGAGGTCATGCCGTTGGTCGCCACCGTGCAGGGCACGCCGGCGCGCGCCGCCGCCTTGGCGACCGCGACCTCGCCGCCGTAGCAGAGCAGCCCCGCCGTGCCGGTGGGGGCGACGCCGAACGGCATCTTGGCGGTCTTGCCGAAGATCTTCGTTTCCAGGCTGCGGGTCGAGACGTCCGCCAGGACGTGCGTCTTCAGCTTGATGTCCTCGAAGGCGGCGCGGTTGTTGCGCAGCGCGACCTCGTCCTCGGTGCCGCGGTCGACGAATTCGAAGATGCCGCGCGGCAGCTTGCGCTTCGCCATCGTCCGCAGGTCTTCGATGTTGTAGGCGCCGAGCTTGTCTCCGGCCATGGCGGGATCCTCCCCTGGAAAGACGCTGCGGATAGGGTTGCAGTATAGCGCAGGGCGTCGTCGGGAGGTAAATGCACCCCCACGGTGCGCCTGACAGCGAAAAGTCCTCCCCCCTTGCGGGGGAGGATTTAGGTGGGGGGTAGGCCCTGGGCTCGCGGCTAAATCGGGACATGCCGCAAGTCCCCCCACCCTGGCCCTCCCCCGCAAGGGGGGAGGGAAATAGAACGCGCGCCCCGATTGGGCATCACGCCATCCCCTGCGCTACCATCGATAGAAACAACGACGACAGGGAGGAAGCAACATGCGCTTCGAGGGAAAGGTGGCGCTGATCACGGCGGCCGGCGCCGGCATCGGGCGGGCGACGGCGGAGATCATGGCGCGGGAAGGGGCGACCGTCGTTGCCGTCGACGTCAACCGCGCGCGGCTCGACGCGCTGGCGTCCGCGCTCGCAAGCGCGCCCGGCAAGGTCGTCGGCAAGAACGTCGACGCCGGCAACGAGGCAGCCGTCCGCGCGCTGGTCGCGGAGGTGGTCCGGGCGGAAGGCGGGATCGACATCCTGGTCAACGGCGTCGGCGGCAGCACCATCGTCGCCAACCCGGCGGCAAAGATCGACGAGCTGACCTTCGACGACTGGCAGCGCCTGATCGACTTCAACCTGAATGCCACCTTCCTGTTCATCAACGCGGTCGTGCCGGTCATGAAGAAGGCGGGACGCGGCAAGATCGTCAGCATCTCCTCGATCGCCGGGCGCGGCCTCAGCGCCGTCAGCAGCAGCGCCTATGCGACCGCCAAGGGCGGGATCATCGCCTTGACGCGCAAGCTGGCCGACGAGCTCGGCCCGCACGGCATCACGATCAACGCCATCGCGCCGAGCCTGACCTTGACCGAGCGCCTGATGCCGCACTGGGACAAGCGCAGCGCCGAGGAGCAGGCGGCGATGACGGCCCGGGTGCCGCTCCGCCGCGTCGCCCAGGCAATGGACCAGGCCAAGGTGATCGCCTTCCTGGCGTCAACCGACGCGGATTTCATCACCGGAGTCACCATCGATGTCATCGGGAGGACAGTCATGAGCGCGGAACGCAAGGACACGATCGGCTTCATCGGCATGGGCGTGATGGGCGGCGGCATGGCCGCCAACCTGCTCAAGGCCGGCTTCACGGTCGTCGGCTACGACATCAACCCGGCGCGGAACGAGCTGCTCAAGGGCAAGGGCGCGGTCATCGCCAACGGCCCGGAGGCGGTCGCGCGCGCGGCGGCCAAGGTCATCTGCATGGTCGAGACGACGGCGCAGGCGGAAGACGTCATCCTCGGCAAGGGCGGCATCGCCGACGGCGCGGAGAAGGGCGACATCGTGCTGTGCATGAGCACGATCGATCCGCTCGCGGTCAAGCGCATGCATGGCGTGCTGGCCGGGCGCGGCATCGGCATGATCGACGCGCCGGTCTCGGGCGGCGTGCCGCGGGCCAACTCGGGCGAGCTGTCGGCGATCGTCGGCGGCGACGCGGCCACGGTGGAGGCCTGCCGCCCGGCGCTCGAGGCGATGGCGACGAACATCTTCCACATGGGCGGCATCGGCCAGGGGCTGGCGATGAAGCTGTGTAACAACATGCTGGGCCACATCGCCACGATTGCCGCGGCGGAAGCGATGGTGCTGGGCGCCAAAGCCGGGCTCGACCCGAAGCAGATGTTCGAGGTGATCAGCGCCAGCACCGGCAACAGCGTGACGTTTCAGTCGCGCGTGCCGCGCCACCTCAGCGGCGACTTCTCGCCGGGCGGCACGATGGAAATCTCTTACAAGGACCAGGACCTGGTGACGAGCTTCGCCAAGGCGCTCGGCGTGCCGATGTTCCTCGCCAACGTCACCCAGCAGGTCTACCAGATGGCTCGCGCCGCCGGTTTCAACAAGGAGGACGGCGCGGCGACGGTGAAGCTCTACGAGCGGATGACCGGGGTGCAGCTCGGGCCGAGGAAGTAGGGATGAAAATCCCTCTCCCCCGGTGCCCGGCGGCTATTCCTATTTAGCGCTGCTGAGGGCCTTCGCTGCGTAGGTGTCGGTCCAGCTCTTGGCGAGCGTGTCAGGCTTCAGCTTCTTCTTCTCGAATTCGTTCGCGAAGTCGGCCACGCGCTGCATCGCCGCCCCCGTCAGCGCGACGGTCTTGGGGAACGCGCCGGTCGTGTTGTTCCAAACGTATTTGTAGAAGGTCATGTCCGTCCGATTTTGATACTTGGCGTGGACGGCGTTCATGGCCTTTACCGTGCCCTTCGGGTCGTGGAGCGTGTCGAGCGCATGTTGCGTGGCGCGCAGGAAACGCACCGCGAGGTCCGGGTGCGCCTTCAGCCAGTCTTCGCGGGCGATCGCTGCGACATACAGGAACCCGTCCAGCGGCTTGACTTCGCCCTTCGAAAAATTGAACAGCAGGATGCCGTCGTGATTCGCGGCGGCTTCCTCGGCGTCAGGCGCCGAATGCGAGAAGCCCTGGATCCGGTTCTGGCTGAAGGCGGCGAGCATCGCCTGGCCCGAGCCGAGCGCCGTGATCGTCATATCCCGGTCCGGGCGCAGGCCCGCCTGCTTCGCCAGGAAGCGCACGAGCTGGTCGGTGCCGCTGCCGGCCGACGTGATGCCGATGGTGATGCCCTTCAAGGCCTTGAGCTTGTCCTTGTAAGAGCTCTTTTCGGTAATGCCGAATTTCTTCGCCCAATCGCGCCGGATGGCGATGTTGCTGGAGTACTGCGTCATGACCGCGCCGAAGACGGTGACGGGGGCGCCGTGCTCCCGGGCGTGCAGCGCGGATGAGGGCGCGCCGACATAAATGTTCGCGCCGCCGCCGGTCACCGCGGCCAGCGCCTTGGAGCCGCCTGAGGTGGCGGTGACGGTGACGTCGATGCCCTCCTTGTCGTAGTAGCCGAGCTCCTTCGCCGTCAGCACCGGCAGGTAGAGAAAGCCGTAGCTCGACATCACGACGGTAATCTTGTCCGCGGCCCGGGCGGGCTGAAGCGCGGCGGTTCCGAAGACGCCGGAAAACGCCAAGAGCCCGGCGAAGATCAGGCCGAACCGCTTGCCCGCGGCCGTACGTTTCGCGCTTCTGTCGTCATGCAATGGCATGGAATCCTCCTGGAACGATTGGGATTTAGATTGTTACGTCTCGTTGGGAATCGGACGTCTTCCACGGCATCGCCTTCATTTCGACCACCTTGACGAAGGTGTTGAGGATGAAGGCGAGGACCACGATCGCGATCAGGGCGGCGAAGACGCCGGTCGTATCGAACTGTCCCGCGGAGCTGGTGAGCAAAAACCCAAGGCCGCGATTGGAGGCGATCAGCTCGCCGACGATGGCGCCGATCAGCGCATAGGGGACCGAGATCCGCAGCCCGGCGAATACCCAGGTGATCGCCGAAGGAAGAACGACTTTCGTCAGCACGTGGCGCTCGTTCGCGCCCATCAGGCTCAGGATCGCGATCAGCTCGCGGCTGACGTTGCGCACGCCCGTGTAGGTGTTGAGGAAGACGAGGAAGAAGACGATGACGGCGGTCAGCGCGATCTTCATGTCCATGCCGATGCCGATCCACAGGATGAACAGCGGCGCCAGGGCAATTTTCGGCAAGCTGTAGAAGGCCATGATGAAGGGATCGAGCAGCTCGGCCAGGAGCTGGATGCGGCCGAGCAGGAGCCCCGTGCCGATCCCCAGCGCGCTGCCCAGAAAGAAGCCCGCAAAAGCCTCGGTCGCCGTGATTACGGTGTGAAAGAACAGGCTGCCGTCGGCGATCCAGGCATAGAGCTGCGCGGCGATCGCGGTCGGCTTGCTGATGAAGAAGGTCGGCACCACCGTTCCCGACGCGAACTGCCAGGCCAGGAGCAGGGCTGCCAGCAGCAGGAGACGGAAGACGTTGATCCAGAGGGCGCTCGGATAGCGTTTCATGTGCGCCTCATCAGCCCGCTTCGCCGCGGGTTTGCGCCAGGTTCGGCATGATCAGGTCCCAGAGATTGGCGGTCAGCTCGATGTAATCGGGATTGTGCCGCAGATGCATCAGGTCGCGGTCGCGCGGCAGCGGCGAGGTGACGATCGTTCGGATGGTTCCCGGCCGCGGCGAGAAAACGACGCAGCGGTCGCCGAGCGCGACCGCCTCGTCGAGATCGTGGGTGACGAAGATGATGGTCTTGTTGAGGCGGCGGCTGATGTTGATCAGCTCGATCTGCATGTTCAGCCGCAGCTGGGCGTCCAGCGCGGCGAACGGCTCGTCCATCAGCAGGGTCTCGGGGTCGTAGGCGAGAAGGCGGGCCAGCGCGGTGCGCTTGCGCATGCCGCCGGAGAGCTGCGACGGATAGGACTTCTCGAATCCCGCCAGGCCGACGAGGGCCACGAGCTCCTCGATCCTGGACTTGATCTGCGAGCGCGGCGTGCCCTTGATCTCCAGCGGTACCGCGACGTTTCCGGCGACATCGCGCCATGGCAGGAGATGATCGTTCTGGGTGATGTACCCGGTCTTCAGATTGTAGCCGGTGACTTTCGTCCCGTCGTAGAAGACGGAACCGGAGCTCGGCTGGAAAAGCCCTGCCGTCATGTTCAGCAAGGTGGATTTCCCGCAACCGGAGGGGCCCACGAGCGTGACCAGTTCGCCTCGAGAGACCTCGAGGTTCACATTCTGGACGGCGTGAACGGTGCGATGGCTGGACACGAATGTCTTGGCGACATCCGCGAATCTGATGAGAGCGTTTCCCATAACCTTTTTTGAACGAAGGCCGCGCGACCGTGGATCACGAGGTGGCGGCGGTATTTGTGAGGTGTTTGGTGAGATATGGGGCGGTTATGTCCATAAGACAAATGACATGTTGTCACGGGTCATGGTGGTTTCTTTAAGCGCGACGATACACATCCACGGATTGAGCCAAGGCGGCGGTGGCCCCGGCAAAGAGCAGGCGGGGCGGCGCTGAAGCCGTATGAGCGCATGACCGGCGCGCGGGGCGGGGGGCGGCGCCGTGCGGTAATCGATCCATTCATCCCCAGGAGACTGGAAAACCGGCGTGATTTCGTCGACAGGCGGCAAACACGCGGCTATCTTGGACGATTGTATCGATCGGGAGGTTCCCCGCGCCGTGGCCGTGCTGTGGGAACACATTAGGAACGCCCGAATAAGAGGGAACGCCCGAATAAGAGAAATGGCGGCTTGCCCGCGTCGCAAGGCGTTAAGGCAAGTCACAAAAGCCAGCGAAGACCCGCCAACCGGCGCCCGTTCAAACAAGGAGGCTCTTCATGAAAGAGAACTGGAAAGACGTTGCCGTGCTCGGTACCGCGATGCCGATCAAGAAATCCGCCGCGGCTCGCGAAATGACCAAGAGACTTATGAAATCGGCCGTGGTCGCGGCCACGGCGCTGGGCCTGTCGCTCGGGCCGGTCGCCGCCAACGCGGCGATGACGTGCAAGAACGAGACCTGGAACAAGATCATGGAGCGCCACAAGCTCGTGGTCGGCGTCAAGCCGGACTACAAGCCCTGGGGCTTCCGCGACCGCGACGGCAAGCTCGTCGGCATGGAAGCCGACATGGGGCAGATGGTCGGCGATATCCTGGGCGCCTCGGTCGAGCTGGTGCCGGTGCAGTCGTCGAACCGCATGCAGTTCCTCGAGCAGGGCAAGATCGACGTGATGATCGCGACCATGTCCGACCGTCCGGACCGCCGCAAGATCGTCGGCGCGATCCAGCCGAATTACTACACGTCCGGCACCAACGTCCTGGCGCCGAAAGCCATTCATCTGAAGACCTGGACGCAGCTCAAGGGCAAGCCGGTATGCGGTAAGCAGGGCGCCTTCTACAACAAGATCGTCGCCGACCGGTACGGCGCCAAGATCATCGCCTTCGTCGGCAACGCCGAGGCGAAGCAGGCGCTGCGTGACAAGAAGTGCATCGCCTGGGTGTTCGACGATTCCTCGATCATGTCCGACCTGGCTTCGGGCGAGTGGAACGACTACGAGATGCCGCTCAAGTCCGAGGACGACAACCCGTGGGCGCTCGCCGTTCCGAAGGCCGAGCAGCACTGCATCTTCGGCAACTTCATGTCCGGCCTGATCTTCAACTGGCATCAGGACGGCACGCTGATCGCGCTGGAGAAGAAGTGGAAGATCCAGCCCACCGAGTATCTCAAGAATATGCACGCGAGGTATGCGGACTGGCTTGCCGGCCAGAAGTAGTCTGCGCAGCCCGTAACGAGTAACCCTTCCCGGTTCGGCCGCCGCGCCCGCGGCGCGCCGGACCGGGGCGGTACCTGAGCGGCTGCCTGAGGACTCCCGCATGCTGGACAGCTTTCGCGCCTTCTTCATACATCTCGCGGACACCCATCCGTATTGGGACTTCATCTGGCTGTATGACCCCGTGCAGACCGAGCGGGTCGTCACCGGCATCCGGGTGACGATCGAGCTCTCGATCGCCTGCGTGGTCGTCAGCGTCGTCATCGGCGTGGTCGGCGCCTGGCTGCAGGGCACGCCCTTCAAGCCGCTGCGCTACGTCGTGCAGGGCTACATCCAGTTCTTCCGCAACACGCCGCCGTTCGTGCAGCTCTTGTTCTTCTACTTCGCGCTCGGCCAGTTCACGCCGACCTACTCGCCGGACGGCTGGCTGCAGGTGCCGATCATCTCCAACGTCGGCTGGGCGATCATCTCGCTGAGCTTCTTCGCGGGCGCGTTCAACGTCGAGATCTTCCGCGCCGGGATCGAGGCGGTGCCGCCCTCCATGGTGGAGGCGGCGGAGTTGCTCGGGTTGTCGCGGCTGCAGATCTACACGCATGTCGTCTTCCCGCTGGCTTTCAGGGTCAGCCTGCCGGCGCTCAACAACAACCTGGTCAACCTGGTGAAGACGACGACGCAATCCTTCGCCATCGCGGTGCCGGAGCTGCTGTACCAGTCGGTGAGTATCTGGAACGACTACCCGACGGCGCAGTACCCGACGATGCTGCTGGTGTTCGTGGTCTTCATCATCCTGGTCGGCATCGTGGTGATGTCGATGCACAAGTGGGAGCGCGCCATGCGCATCCCCGGTTACGGCGGGTGAGGGAGGTCCGGTCATGAGATTTCAGAATGCCATCCCGGGCATCGCCGCCCCGGCGTCGACCGACCTTCCGGTGCTGCTGCCGGTCGACCGGCGGCGCGCCCGCGGGCCCGAGGCGATGATGTTCAGCCGCTGGCTGGCGTCGCTGCCGCCGTGGACGCCGCTGGCGCTGCTCGGCGCGATCCTGCTCTGGCCGCTCACGGCGTATGCGCAGACCTATCCCTATTCCAAGGCGTTCGCCGCGCTCTGGCACTGGATCCCGTTCATCGTCACCAAGGGCTTCCTGTTCAACGTGCTGATCTCGTTCTTCTCGATGATGATCGGCACGGCGATGGGCGCGCTGCTTGGGCTCGGGCATATCTCGCTCTCGCGTGCCGTCCGGCGGGCGTCCTGGTGCATCACCCAGATATTCCGCAACACGCCGTGGCTGGTGCTGCTGTTCATCGTCATGCTGGCGCTACCATTCGAGATCGTGATCGGCACTACGGTGATCCCGGTGCCCGACTGGATGAAGGCGGTGTTCGGGCTGTCGCTGCCGGTGATGGCGAACATCGCGGAGATCGTCCGCGGCGCGGTGAACTCGGTGCCGACCGCGCAGTGGGAGGCGGCGGAGTCGCTCGGCCTCACCCGCACGCAGACGCTGTGGCGGATCATCCTGCCGCAGGTCATCAAGCGGATGATCCCACCCTGGATGAACTGGTACGCGATCCTGACGATGGCGACGCCGCTGTGCTCGATCCTCGGCGTCCAGGAGCTCATCAACCTGTCGCGTCAGGCGATCGAGGCGGAGAACAACCACCCGGAGCTGCTGGTGCCGTTCTACGGCTTCTGCCTGCTGGTGTTCTTCATCTACTGCTATCCGATAGCCCGTTTGACCATCCGCCTCGAGCGGCGGTTCATGGTGAAGCTGTAAGGGAGGCCCGCAAGATGGCCGAGACGAAAGCCCAGACCCCCGATTGGAACCCGACCAAGCCGATCCTCTCGCTGGCGGCGGTCTACAAGTCGTTCGGCTCGCTCGAGGTGCTCAAGGGCATCACCTTCGACGTGATGAAGGGCGAGGTGGTGTGCATCATCGGGCCGTCGGGCTCCGGCAAGTCGACGCTGATCCGCTGCATCAACGCGCTCAACCCGATCGACTCCGGCTCGATCAAGGTCGAGGGCCAGGAGGTCCACGACCCCAAGGTCGACAAGCTGGCGCTCCGCCGCAAGGTCGGCATGGTGTTCCAGCAGTACAATCTGTTCCCGCACAAGACGGCGCTGGAGAACATGATGATGGCGCCGGTGCTGGTGCTGAAGCAGCCGAAGGCCGAGGTCGAGGCGCGGGCGCGCAGGCTGATCGCCAAGGTCCGCCTCGAAGGCAAGGAGGATGCCTATCCGGGCGAACTTTCCGGCGGGCAGCAGCAGCGGGTCGCGATCGCCCGCTCGCTGTGCATGAACCCGGACATCATGCTGTTCGACGAGGTCACCGCCGCCCTCGACCCGGAGACGGTGAAGGAGGTGCTGGTCACCATCCGCGAGCTTGCGGAGGAGGGCATGACCTGCCTGCTGGTGACCCACGAGATGGGCTTCGCGCGCGAGGTCGCCAACGAGATATACTTCACCGACCGCGGCGTCATCGTCGAGCACGGCCCGCCCGCCACCTTCTTCAAGGAGGCCAAGGACCCGCGGACCCAGGAGTTCCTGTCGCAGATCCTGTGAGCTTGTGAGCGACGGTCTCGGGCAACGGCGCGGCGCGCGGCGCGGCGCGAAACGGAGGAATACCGATGGCGTTTCTGACGCGGGACGGCGTCCGTCTCTATTACGAAGATCATGGGAGCCGGCCCGGCCGTGCTGCTCACGCACGGCTACGGCTGGAGCAGCCAGACATGGCGGGGGCAGGTCGCGGCGTTCGAGGACCGCTACCGGATCATCGTCTGGGACATGCGCGGGCATGGCGAAAGCGACTACCCGGACGATCCCGCCTTGTATTCGCTCGCGCATACGGTGGCCGACATGGCGGCGCTGCTCGATGCATGCGGCGTCGACAAGGCCGTCATCGGCGGCCTGTCGCTCGGCGGCTACTCGACCCTCGCCTTCCATCGGGCGCACCCGGCGCGGTGCCGGGCGCTGCTGCTCTGCGACACCGGTCCCGGTTTCAAGAAGGACGAGGCGCGGCTCGCCTGGAACGAGCGGGCGTACCAGCGGGCCGAGAGATTGGAGCGCGAAGGGCTGGCGGTCCTCGGCAGCGGCCCGGAAGTGACGCAGGCAAGGCACCGCAACGCGCAAGGCCTGGCCCATGCGGCGCGCGGGATGCTGGCGCAGGACAATTCGGACGTGTTCTATTCGCTGGCCGGTATCGACAAGCCGACCCTGGTGGTGGTCGGGGCGGACGACACGCCGTTTCTGCCGGCGACCGACTACATGGCCGCGAAGATTCCCGGCTGCCAAAAGGCCGTCGTGCCGAAGGCGGGCCATTCGTCCAATATCGACAATCCCGATGCTTTCAACGCGGCGGTGGGCGCGTTCCTCGATCGCCTCGGCCGCTAGAACGATCTGCCATCCGGTGGAAGCCACCGGACTGCGGCTAAATCGATCGATTCCAAAAAAAGTCAGAGCAACTCATCTGCGTCCGATAGGACATAGGTTGCCTTAGGGGATCGCGCGCCGGCCCTGTCCCGGATGGGGGGGACCCCCGGTCGCACGCGATATCGAGCGGATGGCGGGCATACGCGACACGGCCCGCTCGAGATCGGATGAAACGGAATTCTTTCCTTCTTTTAAGTCATGGACCCTGACCTATAGTTGTCGTGAAAAGTCATTGAAGCGAAATTGCTTTGACTCCGCGCGAAAAAATCCCATAGCATTAAAAATAATAACTACCGTGGCGAGTAAATAATAACGCTGCGGAATTGTCTGGCCTGTGCCCGACAACCAGGGAGGAAGAGACCATGAAAATCATGAGTCGCCGCAGGGTCCTTATGGGCACCCTCGGCGTAACCACGGCTATTTTGGCGCGGCCTTATGTCGCCAAAGCGCAGTCGAAGACAGCCACCGTTTGGTTCCAGCAGGGCTTCGTCAAGCAAGAGGACGAGGCGCTCAAGAAAACGATCGCTGCCTACGAGAAGATCTCGGGCAACAAGCTCGAATACAGCATCATGCCCTTCCGGGCGCTGAACCAGAAGGCGATCTCCGCCCTGACGAGCGGCGATGTCCCGGACCTTATTTTCCACGACGCGCCGACGGCGATCTTGCCGCAGAACGCCTGGCACAATCGCCTGGTCGATATGAGCGACGTGGTGAAGACGCAGGAGTTGAAATACTCCGAAAGCGCGCTGCTCTCCGCCAGCTTCTATAATGGCACCACCAAGAAGCGCTCCTACTATATGGCGCCGGTGAAGCAGAACAGCGCGCCCTACCATATCTGGTCGGACCTGGTGCGAAAAGGCCGGCTTCAAGATGTCCGACATTCCGGAAAAGTGGGACGACCGCTGGAACTTCTTCAAGCCGGTGCACGAAGCGCTGCGCAAGCAGGGCATGCGCCGGACATTCGGCATCGGCCTGCAGGTCACGACCGTCGGGCCGAACGACGGCAATAACCTTTGGTATCATTTCATGATCGCGAATGGCGGGGACGGCCTCGTCAACAAGGACGGCGAGCTGCATACCAAAGACCCGAAGGTACGCGAAGCGGCGATCCACTCGGTCGAATTCATGACCGGCCTTTACAAGGGTGGCTATGTGCCGCCGGAGGCACTGAGCTGGAACGACGCCGACGACAACAACGCCTACCATTCCAAGCTGTTCGTGATGGATTTCGACGGCACGCTGTCGACGGAGCTTGCCCAGATCACCAAGGATCCGAAGGGCTACCACGAGCAGATGAAGATCCTCAACGTGGGCAAGAAGAACGACGGCACGCAGATGCTCTGCCAGGTCGGCGCCGGCGGCGGGTTCATCCCCAGGGGTGCGAAGAATGTCGCGGTGGCCAAGGACTTCATGAAGTATTTCATCCAGCCGGCCGTGATGAACGACAACCTGAAGGGCGGCCTGGGACGCTGGGTCCCTGCCATCCCGCAGGTGGTCAAGGATGATTCCTGGTGGACCGATCCGAAGCTGGATCCGTTCCGCTCCATCTACACCCAGCAGACCGTGCTGGAGCCGACGATACCGAACTGGATCGGCTACAACCCGGCGCTCGGCCAGGTGAACGCCGAACAGGTCTGGGGCCAGGCCCACGCGGACGTCATCAAGAACGGCATGACGGCAAAGCAGGCAGTGGACAAGGCATTCAACCGGACGGAGGAAATCTTCAAGAAATTCTCATTCGGCTAAGCAAAGGTAGGCTCATGAGCACGACACAGCAGGCTCTTGGAACCGAAGCGCCCGGAAGGGTCGTTCAGCGGATAGGGCAACTTTGGACCAGCCGGATGCACGCGTTGCATGGCGGGATGCCAGCCTCGGATTATGCCTGGGCTATCGCCTTCGCCGTACCTTACGTGTGCTTGTTTCTCGCCTTCGTCATCTATCCGATCTGCTACGGCTTCTTCCTGGGCGGCAACCCGAAGCTATATGCCGAGTTGGCGACCGATCCGCATTACGTGACCGCGATGATCAACACGATCATCTACGTCGGGATCGGCGTGAACGTGAAGATGGCCATCGCCTTCCTGCTATCCGGCTTCTTCATGCGCAAGAGCTGGTGGACCAAGGGCCTGCTGGTGCTCTACATCCTGCCATGGGCAATGCCGGCGTTGCCCTCCTTCATGTCGATGCACTGGATGCTGAACGGGCAGTGGGGCTTCCTCAACAGCGTCCTCTACGAGTGGTTCCACGTCACCGGGCCGTACTATCTGAACGACCGGACGCTCGGGATGACGTCGAACATCGCGGCCTACATCTGGAAGAATATGCCGTTCTGGACGGTGATCTTCCTGGCGGGGCGGATGGCGATTCCGCAGGAGCTGTATGAGGCGGCGGCGATCGACGGCGCAAGCAGCCTGCGCATCTTCCGTCACATCACCGTGCCGCTGATGGCGCAGCTCTATCTGGTGTCGACGCTGCTTTCGACGATCTTCTCGCTCGGCGACTTCAACGCGGTCTTCTTCGTCTCCGGCGGCGGACCCGCGATGTCGACCGAGGTGCTGGCCACGATCGGCATTCGCTACGCGTTCGACATCGGCGATCCCCGCCTTGGCGTGGCGGCGGTGCTGACATCGTTGCCGTTGCTCGTCCCGCTGGTCGTGCTGCTGATGCACATGCTCCGCAAACAAGAGGTGCAGCTATGAGCGTCTATTCGGCGATCTCCCGGCGATCCGGACAGGCGCGTTACAAAGTATCGGGCTTCCTGATCGAGGGGGTCTGCATGATGCTCGGGGTCGTGCTGCTGGTCTGGTCCCTGCTGCCGGTCTACAACATGGTGCTGATCGCGCTGAGCGACCACAGCGCGGTGTTCAGCGGCAACGTCTATCCGCATAACCCGTCCGTGGACAGCTTCGTGGTCATCCTGCACCAGGGCTACTGGTACCTGGAGCGGTTCTGGCACCAGTTCGGCAACAGCATCTTCATCGGCCTGATGACGGCATTCCTGACCTTGGCGATCGGCACGATGACGAGCTTTACCGTGTCGCGCCTGAAGCTGCGCCATGGCTGGCTGCTGAGCAATGCCGCGCTGATGACCTATGTCATCCCGGCGTCCTTCCTGGCGATCCCGTTCTACCGGATCATGAGCATCTACGGCCTCGGCAACAATCCGTGGTCGGTGATTGCGGCGATGGTGACCTTCGCCACGCCGTACGCGATCTTCATCTTTCAGCATTATGGCAAGTCGATCCCGATGGAGCTCGACGAATCGGCGCGCATCGACGGAGCGACGCCGCTCCAGATCTATTTCAAGATCTATCTGCCGCTGATGTCGCCGGCGCTGGTTGCCGTCGGCACCTACGCGCTGCTGCTGGCCTGGAACGAATATCTCTATCAGTTCATGCTGCTGTCCTCGCCCGACAGCATGACCGTCTCCGTCGCGCTGGCGCAATTCCTCAACAGCGATGAGTCGCCTTGGAATTACATGATGGCAACCGCGATCGTGTATGCGCTGCCGCCGATCGCGATCTACTACGCTTCCCGCCGCTACATGGCTGCGGGGCTGACCATGGGCGGCGTGAAAGGCTGACGCCGGGCCGTCTATCCGATGAGCGTCGCGCAAGAGGCATACGCGCCCTCGGGCGTGACCGGCACCAAACGGGAGTGGCGGCCGCCGTGGCGGATGGGGCCGAGAAGCTCGGACGTCGCCTGGGCGGCCGCCTTCCTGGCGCCGTACATCGCCGTGCTGCTGGCCTTCATCGTCTATCCGCTCGGCTTCGCGTTCTGGCTCGGCAGCGGGGCGGAAGCCTACCGGCAACTGTTCGATTACCCGCACTATTGGATAACCGTCGTCAACACGCTGCTGTTCATCGGCATCGGCGTGAACGGGTCGCTCTTTCTGGCATTTCTGCTGTCCGGTTTCTTCATGATCCCGGGCCGCTGGATCAAGGCCTTGCTGGTGGTTTACATGCTGCCCTGGGCGCTGCCGTCCTTGGCGGCGTTTCTCTCGCTGCACTGGATGCTGATCGGCTACGGCGGGTTCATGAACGCCGCGCTGGAGCACCTGTTCGGGATCGACGGCCCCATCTGGTTCGATTCCTACGGGCTCGCGATGACGGCGAATATCCTCGCCTATATCTGGAAATGGATGCCGTTCTGGACGCTGGTGTTCATGGCCGGCCGGATGGCGATCCCGCAGGATGTCTATGACGCGGCCGCCGTCGACGGCGCCACCGGCCTGCAGCGTTTCGCCTTCGTCACCGTGCCGATGCTGGCCAACCTGTATCTCATCTGCACGCTCCTCTTCGCGCTGTGGACGATCGGCGATTTCGACACGACCTATTTCGTCTCCAGCGGCTCGCCCGCGCTGACGACGGAGGTATTGGGCACCTATGCCTTCCGCATGATGCTGGACTGGGGCTATGTCGAGGTCGGCCTGGCCGCCGCGCTGTCGGTGCTGCCCGTGACCATTCCGGTGGCCATCCTGCTGCTCCGCAGACTGCAGGCGACGGAGGTGCAGCTGTGAGCCTTGCCCTGACGAGCGGCCCGCATAAGAGCACGCCGGCACGCGGCGCGCGCGGCCGGCGATGGCTCTTTAACGCTGCGACGGCGGCGGTCGGCGTGGTCGTGCTGTTCTGGACGCTGCTGCCGGTCTACAACATGCTGTTGCTCGCCTTCACCGACGACCCCGAAGAGTTCGATGGCATCATATGGCCACGCGAATTTTCCTTCGAAGGGTTCAAGATGATCTGGACCGGGCAAAACTGGTTGCTCGAACATTTCTGGCGCCAGTTCGGCAACAGCATCATCATCGGCTTCGGGACGATGGCGCTCACGGTGGGCATCGGCGCGCTCGCGAGCTTCGCGATCGGGCGCTTGGGGCTGCGCCGGGGATGGACGATCGGCAACGTCTCGCTGGTGATCTATGCCGTTCCGGCGTCCTTCCTGGTGATCCCCTTCGCCCGGCTGATGAACGCCTACGGTCTGTCGGACACGCTGTTCGGCGTGATCGCGTCGCAGGTGACCTTCGCGCTGCCGTATGCCGTGCTGATCCTGCATCAGTACGGCAAGCTGATCCCGCTCGAGCTCGACGAGTCTGGCGAGCATCGACGGAGCGACGCCGATCCAGATCTTTTTCAAGGTCTATCTGCCGCTGATGGCCCCGGCGCTTGCCGCGGTGGCCACCTATTCCCTTCTGCTGGCGTGGAACGAGTATCTCTATCAATTCGTCCTGCTGTCGTCCGACCGCAACATGACCGTGGCGGCGGGCATCAACCAGTTCTTCGATGCGGACGAGGCGCCCTGGAACTACCTGATGGCCGTCACCGTCGTGTTCTCCCTGCCGCCGATCATGGTCTATTACGCGCTGCGCCGCTACATGGTCGCCGGGCTGACCATGGGCGGCGTGAAGGGATAGCTCGCCCGTCAGGGCTTGCCGCAGGCCGCGGCAGGCGCGAACAACGCGCCATGGACTTCCCGGTCGAGCCGGGGAATCATCTCCCTTGCGCAATTTCCGTCAGGCCAACCGGTGTCGGGAAGCGTCGGCACACGTATTGAAATTTCCGGCCGGAACGCGCTTTCGATTTCACAAAGGATCGCTCCATGCCCCCCAGCACTCGGACAACGGCCAGTGCCGATCGGACTCTGGCGACGGCCGGCAGCCCCGCCGACGGCCGTGCGGCGCGTAATTCGGTGATCCGGTTCAGTCTTCGGATGACCGTATCGGCCTTGGCGGCGTTTGCCTTCGCGCATGTCGTCGCGGTGCCGCTGCACGGGCTTTGGGCCGTGCTGACCGCCGTGATCGTCACGCAGGCGAGCGTCGGCGGCTCGGTCCGCGCCTCGTTGGAATACGTGCTGGGCACCTTCGTCGGCGCGGTCTATGCCACGCTCGTTTCCTTGCTCGTTCCCCACGGCACGCCGCTGACGATGGGGGCGGTGCTGGCCCTGTCGATCGCGCCGCTCGCCTATGCCGCTGCGCGCCGGGCGGCTTTTCGGGTCGCGCCGTTTACCGCGGTGATCGTGCTCCTGCTTGCCGGCGAATTCGGCCAAGGCCCGGTCGCGGCCGCGATGACCCGCCTCCTGGAAGTCGCGTTGGGCGGCGCCGTCGCGGTGCTGGTGTCGCTGCTCATCTTCCCGGAACGCGCCTACGGCCGCGGAAAGCAGATGGCCATCGTTGCGCTGGAGCGGCTTGCGCAAGCGGTGCCCCTGCTGCTGGCCGGTTGCTCCGAGAAATCGAACCCGGCGGATCTGCAGCCCATCCAGGACGATCTCGGCGCCGCCGTCGCGTCCTTCAACGAGGCCGTCGCGGAAGCGAGGCACGAGCAGGCGCTCAGCTTCACGGCGAAACCCAGCGCCGGCCCGCTGGCGCGGACGCTGCTACGGCTGCGCCACGATCTCGTCCTCATGGGCAGGGCCGCGTCGGCGCCGGTTCCGGCGGCGCTTGCCGGCAGACTGGTGCCGCGCGTCGCGGCGGTCGGGGCCGGCGTCAGGGACTTCTTCCTCGCGAGCGCGGGCGCGCTACGCGGGCATCAGCCGGCGCCGGACCTGGCGCCGGTGCAGGCCGCGATGGACGCCTATGAAGCCGAGGTGATGGCGCTTCGCGGCGAAGGCCTTACGCTGGCGCTTTCGACGAACGCGGCGGAGCAGCTCTTCGCGCTCGGCTTCGCCTTCGATCAGCTGCGGCGGAACCTGACCGACCTCGAGCGCTGCGTGCGCGCCTGGATGGCCGTCTGAGCGATCGGAAGCACCTGCTGCGCGCCGAGCTCTTCCGCTACCCCGCGTCCTCCAGCACCATCATCGACGCCTTCTCGCCGATCATGATCGAGGGCGCGTTGGTGTTGCCGGAGGTGAGGGTGGGCATGATCGAGGCGTCGGCGACGCGCAGGCTCTGCATGCCGCGCACGCGCAGGCGCTCGTCGACGACGGCCATCGGATCCCGGCCCATCTTGCAGGTGCCGACCGGGTGATAGGTGGTCTCGGCGGTGTGGCGCACCCAGTCGAGGATCTCGTCGTCCTTCTGCAGCGCCGCGCCGGGCGCGATCTCGTCGCCGATGATATGCGCCATGGCGGGCGAATTCATCACCTGCCGCGCCGTGCGCATCGCCGCCAGCAGGCCCGTGCGGTCGGATTCCGCCGAGAGGAAGTTGAAGCGGATCGCGGGCGGGGTCCTGGGGCTGGATGACTTGACGTGGATGCTGCCGGTGCTGTCCGAGCGCAGCACGTTGACGTTGATGGTGACGCCGCGCTCCGGCGCGACCGAGCGGTTCGGCCCGACCAGGAAGGGCAGGCAGGAGAAGGTGGCGTCGGGCGAGTCCAGCCCCTCGCGGGTGCGGAAATAGACCCGGATCGGCGTCGCCGCCATGGCGAAGAAGCCGTCGCGCGCGAAGGCATAGCGCAGCGCCTGGCCGGCGAGGCCCAGGCCGCGCGCCCGGTCGTTGTAGGTGACGCCGGGCTTGGTCACCGCCCATTTCATGCGCGGCGAATAGTGGTCGCGCAGGTTCTCGCCGACGCCGGGCAGCGCGTGGCGCACGGCGATGCCGTTGGCCTGCAGCACCTCGGGCCGGCCGATGCCCGACAGCTCCAGCACCTGCGGCGAGTTGATCGAGCCCGCGCTGACGATGACCTCGCGCGTCGCGTGCGCGTGCTGCGGCACGCCGCCGATGGAATAGCGCACGCCCGTGCAGCGCGTGCCGTCGAGGATCAGCCCCTCGGTCAGCGCGCCGGTCCTGATCGTCAGGTTCGGCCGCCGGCGCGCCGGCTCGAGATAGCAGTGCGCGGTGCTCATGCGCCGGCCGTTGTTGATCGTGGTCTGGGTCATGGCGATCCCTTCCTGGGACGCGCCGTTGTAGTCCGGGTTGTACTTGATGCCGGCCGCCTCGGCCGCCTTGATCAGGGCGTCGTAGAGCGGGCCCTTTTCGCGCGTGTCGGTGACCTTGAGCAGGCCGTCGCGGCCGCGCAGGCTGTCGTCGCCGCCGGCATAGTTCTCCATCCGCCTGAAGATCGGCAGCACGTCCTGATAGCTCCAGCCGCGGTTGCCGAGCTGCGCCCAGTGGTCGTAGTCCTGCGCCTGGCCGCGGACGAAGACCATGCCGTTGATCGCGCTCGACCCGCCGAGCAGCTTGCCGCGGGGCACGGGGATGCGGCGCTGGCCGCTGCCCTCGTCGGGCTCGGAATCGTAGCACCAGTTGGCGGCCGGGTTGTCGATCAGCCGGCCGTAGCCGATCGGGATCGGCGACCAGGGGTGGCTCGCCCGGCCGGCCTCCAGCACCAGGACGCGGTATTGCCCGCTGGCGCTGAGGCGGTTGGCGAGCACGGCGCCCGCCGATCCGGCGCCGACGATGATGTAGTCGAAGGTCTGGCTGGTCATGTCTTCCCGGTCCGTTTACCGCGTGTCTGTCGATGGCCCGAGCATGCTTGACGGCATGCGGCGCCCGATTCCGTCACGGACCATAGCAAAATGCCGATGTCAGGTTGAGTCCGGGAAAATCGGGGATGGAGGCCGCGCTGCCGCCGTGTCGCCGCCGATCAGGCGCGCGCGATCTCGCCCTTGCCCATCGTGCGCAGGATCATCAGCTCGCCGCACTTGCCGGCGATCAGGCGCTCGAGGCGGTGCGCCGGCTCGTCGGCGAACAGCCGCTGGATGTTGCCGGCGGCGCGGTCGCCGCGAAAGGCATGGGTGCCGAAGGAAGCGGACACGCCGGCTTCCTTCATCTGCGCGAAGAGCGACAGGCGGACGTCGAGATCATGGAACGGGAAGGCGAAGAACAGGGGCTTCGGATCGAAGCGCTGCCGCACGAACGCGATGCTTCCCAGGGTCTCGTCCAGCTGTTCCTGCGGGGAGAGGCGGCCGTAATGCGGATGGCTGGCGCTGTGCGCGCCGATCGTGAAGCCGCTCCGCGCGAGGTCCTGCAGCTCCGGCGTCGTCAGATAGGGGCGCTCCGTCGCCAGGAACGCCGCGATGTCGAGGTCGATCGCCGCCGCCGTTTCGTCGAGCCGGTCCTGCTCGTGATGTCCCACCTGCAGGACGGCGCGCGCCAGCGGCACCCCCGGCAGGTATTTCTGCATGACGCTTTCGGCGCGCCGCCGCCGGGCGTCGTCGATATCCGTCAGCCGGTCGACGAGCAGGCTCGCCTTGTGGCGGAAGAACATCGCCTTGTTGTCGACGAAGTCGGCGTTGACGAACAGGATCGCGGGAATGCCCTTCGCCAGCAGCAGCGGCGCGATGACGTCGCGGATCTCCCGCAGCCCGTCATCGATCGTCAGAAGAAAGGACGGCCGCGCGATGGGGCGCGTCCCGGCCATCACGTCCGGCAACGATTCCGGGTCGATGGGCGAAAAATTCCGGACCAGGAAGTCGAGCTCGGCCTCGAACTGGGCGACGTTCTTATATCCGTGGAGATGCGCGACGTGCGGAACATGCCGGTCGGAGACCACGTGATAGGCGAGCGGGACGAGGCCGACGCCGCTAAGCCTGAGCGCGTTGCGCCAGCCGCCGAGGCCCGCGCCCAGAAGCGCCGCGGCCTGGTCGAGTATCGCCTGCTTGCTGACCATTCACGCCACGGCTGTCGCTTCACCCGCGAGCTGGATGAAATCACAGGTCAGGACGCCGTTGCTCATGTCCAGGACGAAGCCCTCGGGGACTTCCGACAGGCCCGCCTGCGTGAGCACCGAATAGGCCGCGCCGTTGCTCTTGGTCTTGCGGAAATTGACCCGCAACGTCTTGGCGGGATGCTGGCGCACGAGGAAGCTGAACAGCGCCTGCTCGAGGAATTTGCCCTGGATGCGGCAGGAGAGCATCAGGTCTTCGACCAGCACCTCGCCGGGCAGGCGCCGGGAGACGCAAAATCCGATGACGCCGTAGGAGCCGAACTTGTCGGAGCAGGAGAGGACCCATTTATCGAGGCTTTGGTCGGCGACGATCTCGGCAAGCTGGCTGCGCTCGTAACGCCGGCCGGAGAAGTTCAGCTGGTTCGTCCGCTGGACCAGCTCCTCCGTGCGCTGCCGGTCGGCCGACATGTAGGGCCGGATTTCCAGCACGATCTCGCAGGACCGCAGGAACTCGATATAGTCGCCGAACCCGGCCATGACACCGTCGCGAACGATGGCGTCCTGATAGAACCGCCGCCGGTTGCGCGCCTCGCTGCTGCTGCTGCCGCGGAGGCGAGGATGGTCGAGCAGGCCGTCGAGATGGTCGGCGGGGTCCAGGGCCTCCACGACCGGCAGCGCTTTCGACACTTCCTCCCGCTCGAAGGACGAATTGTCGATGAAGACGAAAGTGTCGAGGCCGATGTTGAGCTTGCGCGCGGTCTCCTTGATATTCTGCGACTTCGGCGACCAGTTGATCGCGGGATACAGGAAATAATCCTGCAGGCCGAAATCGCCCAGCTTGCTCCAAGCCAGGTCGTGCGGGTTCTTGCTGGCGACGCTGAGCAGGATGCCGCGCTGGTCGAGCGCCTTGATGGTCTCGACCACGCCGGGGCGGAGCGTCACGTTGCTGTCCTCGAGCAAGGTGCCGTCCCACAGCGTGTTGTCGAGGTCGAAGACGACGCATTTGACGCCCGGCTGCTTGCCGCCCATCTTTCCCTCAAGTTTGGCGTCGGGTTTGGCGTCCGGCTTGACCGCCGGCTGCGGCGCGTCCTTGAATTTGACGAAGTCGAGGGTCAGCACCACGAGGTGCGGCGTCGCGTCGCCTTCGGGCGTTATGGAGACGTTGAAGGGCGCGCCGGACTCGACGACCTGGGCGAAGCGCGCCGCGGGAATGTCCCGGCGGAAATAACCCGTTGGGATCTCCAGCCTTTCGATGTAGGGCGCCGGGCGGGACGCCAGATCCAGCTTCGACCATATGGAGATCTGAAGGACGATCGGCTGCGGGCCGGGATTGTAAAGCTCGACCAGGAAGGCATCCGGTAGATCGTCGATGTCGCGATGCGCCTTCCGCACCCGGGATTCGAGCAGCGCATAGGACAGCCGGGGGAAAAGCACCTTGCCGGTCGCGCGCCAGATCAGGATGCCGGTGTTGTTCACGAGGGCGACCGGCCATTCCAGCAGCCGTTCGAGCCAGCGGAGGCGGGATCGGCCGATCAGCCGGGCATTGCCGGGCGCTTCGAGCTTGCCCCATTTCTTGAAGACGATCTCGGCGCCGTAGCCGCGCGCCGAGGGGAAGCTTCAATTCTTCGCGAAGCCGTATTCGAACCGCCGGCAGCCGCCGTCCCGGCGGGGATCGTAAAGATCGCAGGATTTGTAGCAGCCCGGCGCCGCGCATTCGATGCAATGCTCGCCCCAGACGAGCAAGGAGGCGCGGTCAATCCCGCCGGCCGGCGCGTAGGGGGCCTGCGGCGATGCCGGCGGGGTGGAATGCAGGTCTCGATCGTATTTGTCGAATTCGTACATGACGACGGCAACTCGCGGAAACGCCGACTGAATCTAGGGCAAGAGCCATTATACCACGGAATGTGGCAGTTCTAGGGTTGCCCATTGGATGTAGCGAGGCGGTTTTCCGGCCCGGGCGACTGGCCCGGACGCGGCCAGGGCGGCCGGCTAGGGCCGCCTCGCCACGTTGGCGCTGCGCACCGGGACGCCGAACTCGCGGTGGCAGACCTCCGCCAGCCTGGCGACGCCTTCGCGGATCGTCGCCTCGTCCGGATAGGCGTAGCACAGGCGCAGGTAGCGGGATGCGCTCGGGCCGTCGACCGCCCATTCCGGACCCGGATTGAACGCGATGCCCTCGGCTTGCGCCGGCTTGACGAGCTGCCGCGTGTCGACATTCTCCGGCAGCCGGAGCCAGAGGTAGATCCCGCCCGGCGGCACGTCGAACTCGGCGGCCGCGCCGAACTGCTCCTGCAGGGCGTCGACCAGCGCGTCGCGCTTCTTCTTCAGCCGGCCCTTCAGCGCGGCGACGTGGTCGTCGTAATGCTCCTTCATGAAATCGGCGACGACCATCTGCGGCAGGGCACTGGTGCCGCTGTCGTATTTGATCGCGAGCATCTGCGCCAGCAGCGGCCAGGGCGCGGCGATGTAGCCGAGCCGCAGCGCCGGCGACAGGTATTTCGAGAAGGAGCCGACATGGATGACGTGCTCCGAGCCTTCCATCGCGCGCATCGAGGGCGGCCAGGTCTGCTCCCACAGCAGGTCGGCGTAGCACTCGTCCTCGACCACCGGCACGCCGTATTTGCGGCTGACGTCGAGGATCGCGCGGCGGCGCTCGACCGGCATGACGGTCGAGGTCGGGTTCTGGATGGTCGGAATGGTGTAGATGAACTTGGTCTTCACGCCGGCCTTCTTGTGCGCCGCCAGCAGCTCTTCCAGATGGTCGGCGGAGAGCCCCTTGTCGTCGAGCCTGGCGCCGACGACCTTGGCGCCGCGCGCCCGCATCCGCCCGAGCGCGCCGGAATAGGTGAACTCCTCGGCGATCACCGTGTCGCCGCGGTCGATCAGCACGTCGAAGATCAGCAGCAGCGCCGGGTTCGAGCCCGGGGTGACGAGGATCTCGTCGGGCGAGGGCGCGAAGCCGCGGTACTTCTTCATCTTGGCGGCGAGGAATTCGCGCATCTCGCGGTCGCCGAGCGGCCCGCTGTCGAGATTGTAGGTCGCCAGCGTCTGCCCGCGGCGGCGCAGCACGCGCGTCGCCGAGGCGATCAGGCCTTCGACCGGGATGCCGTCCGGATCGTTGTGGCCGCCGACGAAGTTGTATTTCGGAAACCCGCCCCAGCGCGCCGCCGGCGCCGGCAGTCCCTTTGCGAACAGGCCTTGAAAGTCGAATGCGTCGCTCATGCGTCTCTCCCGTTTCCCGGAAGCCTAGCATGATGGGCGCGCAACCCGAAATTGCGGCCGATTTCCGCGTTTTGCGGCCGCCCGGGCATTGGCCCTATACTGCGGCGCATCCCGGGAACGACGCCCAGATATTTCGGAGTTATCGCCATGTCTGATTTTCCAGGCCGCGTCCATATTTGCGAGGAAGGCCCGCGCGAAGGCTTCCAGATCGAGAAGGTTCCGGTCCCGACCGACAAGAAGATCCGCTTCATCAACGCGCTGTCCGGGACCGGGCTGAAGCACATCCAGACGGTGTCCTTCGTGAACCCGAAGCGGGTCCCCGGCTGGGCCGACGCCGACGAGGTCGTCGCGCGCCAGGCCTACAGCCCGGACATCGAGTACTTTCCGCTGTGGCTGAACCCGAAGGGCTTCGAGCGCGCGCTGCGCTACCGCGACAAGCTCTCCTTGAAGGGCAAGATCAGCATCTGCGCCTCCGAGCAGTTCGTGATCCGCAATCAGAACAAGAACCTGGAAGCAGAACCTCGCGATGCAGCACGAATACCTCGACCAATACAAGGCGGCGGGGGTGCCGGTCGACAGCGTCGGGGTGAACGCCGCGTTCGGCTGCAACTTCCAGGGCGACATTCCGACCAGCCGGGTGCTGGAGGCCATCGGCCAGGCCTTCGAGGTCGCCGCCGCGCACGACGTCGACCCGCCGATGATCCGCCTCTCCGACACCATGGCCTGGGCGACGCCGGACCGCATCAAGCGCACGGTCGGCGCGGTGCGCGAGCGCTATCCCGACAAGGAGATCCACCTGCATCTGCACGACACGCGCGGCATGGCGGTGGCGAACGCCTATGCCGGGCTCGAGATGGGGGTCGCGAGCTACGATTCCGCGGTGGCGGGGCTCGGCGGCTGTCCCTTCGCGGGCCATGCCGGGGCGGCGGGCAACATCTGCACCGAAGACCTGGTCTTCCTTTGCCACGAGATGGGCATCGAGACCGGCATCGACCTGGATGCGCTGATCGAAGCGTCCAAAATCGCGGAGGAAGTGGTCGGCCGTCCGCTGCCGGGCAAGGTCGCCAAGGGCGGCAACCTCGCCGCGATGCGCCGCAAGCTCGGTTCCGCTCACTGATGACGGGTTCGTTGAGCGTCGGCAGGGGCGCTCCTGAAGTCCTCCCCCCTTGCGGGGGAGGATTTAGGTGGGGGGGCAGGGGCAATATCGGCGCTGGCCGCTTCTTGATCCGAACCACCCCCCACCCTAACCCTCCCCCGCAAGGGGGGAGGGAACGGCAGGCAGCGGTCATGCCGGAGCGGCGCGATGACCAAGCCGCTTGCTGGCGTGCGGGTGCTTGACCTCTCGAACATCATCGCGGGGCCGCTCTGCACCTATCAGCTCGTCCAGCTCGGCGCCGACGTGATCAAGGTCGAGCGGCCGGGTACCGGCGACCTGTCGCGCAAGATGGGCGCGGACCCGGCGATGGGCCGCAACAACATGGGCGCGTCCTTTCTGTCGTCGAATGCCGGCAAGCGCTCGATCACGCTGAACCTGCAGCAGGAGCGGGGGCGCGCGCTGTTCCGTGCCCTGGTCAAGAATGCCGATGTGGTGTTCGAGAATTTCCGCCCGGGCGTGATGGCGCGGCTCGGCCTCGGCTACGACGACCTGAAGAAGATCAGGCCCGGCCTGGTCTATTGCGCGGTCTCCGGCTTCGGGCAGGACGGCCCGCTGTCCAAGCGCCCGGCCTACGACCAGATCATCCAGGGTTATTCCGGCATCATGAGCGTGACCGGGACGGAGGAGACCGGCCCCTTCCGCGCCGGCTATGTCGTCTGCGACGCCATGGGCGCGATGACCGCAGCCTTCGCCATCGTCTCGGCGCTCTACCGCAAGCAGGCGACCGGCGAGGGCGCCTTCGTCGACGTCTCGATGCTGGATGCGAGCCTGGTCACGATGGCGGCCTGGGTCATCTCGAACTACGTCAATGCCGGGCAGCAGCCGCGGCCGCTCGGCAACGAGAGCCATTCCGCCGCGCCGTCCGGCACCTTCGCGACCAAGGACGGGCAGATCAACCTGGTCAACAACGAGCAGAAGCAGTTCGAGATCACTTGCGACGTGCTCGGCCGGCCCGACCTCAAGACGCATCCGCACTATGCCGACCGCGACGACCGGCTGAAGCACCGGAAGGCGCTGCGCGCGGAGCTCGAAGCCGTGCTCAAGACGCGCACCGGCGCGGCGTGGGAACAGGCCTTCTCGGCCGCCGGGGTGCCGGCGGGCCGGATCTATTCGGTGCCGGAGATCCTGGATCATCCGCATATCAAGGCGCGGCGACATCGTCCAGACCTTCCCGCAGGCGGGGCATGACGGGCGCGACGTGACGGTGAGCACGCGCGGCTTCCGCTTCGTCGGCGAGGACCTCGCCCTCGACCGGCCGCCGCCACGCCTCGGCCAGGACAGCCTCGACGTGTCTGCGCGAGCTCGGGCTGGACGACGACGCGATCGAGGCGCTGCGGAAGGACGGGACTATCTAGGGAAGGGACTATGGCTGTCGGATTTAGCGGTGATTGTATGGATGGACGGGTGCCCATCGGACTCGCGGATCAAGTCCGCGAGTGACGAGATATGTTTGTGACCAACCTATACCGTCATTGCCGGACTTGTTCCGGCAATCCAAGCAACGTCGCCGCTGGGCGCATCGCCCCACCGTTCGTCTCATGACGAGCCTCCCAAAGCATGGGAATTGGAGGAAACGACCGTGAGCTACTTCGAGCCGCCGAAAGTGATCAAGACGGAGGTCTTCGCCGAGGTGCCGGAGAAATACCGCAAGGGCGGCAAGGTCCGCGCCGGCCACCGGCGGACGACCTTCCTGGAAGGGCCGTCCTTCGACCGCGACGGCAACCTCTACTGCGTCGACATCCCGAACGGCCGCATCTTCCGCATCGCGCCGGACGGCGGCTTCGACGTCGCGGCGGAATATGACGGCGACCCGAACGGCCTCAAGATCCACAAGGACGGGCGCATCTTCATCGCCGACCACCGCAACGGCATCATGCTGATGGACCCGAAGACCGGCAGCGTCACGCCCTATCTCGAAGGGCCGATCGAGCTGGAGCGCTTCAAGGGCGTCAACGACCTGCACTTCGCCTCCAACGGCGATCTCTATTTCACCGACCAGGGCCAGACCGGCCTGCACGATCCGACCGGGCGGGTCTATCGCCTGACCGCCGACGGCACGCTGCACTGCCTGCTCGACACGATCCCGAGCCCGAACGGGCTGGTGCTCAACCGCTCCGAAAGCGTCGTCTTCGTCGCGGTGACGCGCGCCAACGCGGTCTGGATCGTGCCGATGAGCGCGCGCGGCGGCGTCAGCAAGGTCGGGCTGTTCGTGCAGCTTCCCTGTCCCGGCCCGGACGGCATGGCGCTGGACGCGAAGGGCAGCATTGCCGTCGCCCATCCGGGCCTGGGCGTGGTCTGGCTGTTCAGCAATCGGGGCATCCCGCTCTACCGGGTGGAGTCCTGCGCCGGCAACATGATCACCAACGTCGCCTATGGCGGCGAAGGGGGGCGCTTTCTCTACATGACGGAATCGCACACCGGCAGCATCCTGCGCGCCGAGATGCCGGCGCCCGGCCAGCCGATGTATTCGCATAGCTGATTTGACTGCAGAAGAACCAAAGGAGGAATTGATGTCGAAACGTTTCTTGCCACTGCTGGCAGCCGCCGTCGCGGCCGGCCCGCTGATGGCCCATGCCGCCGAAAAGCCCGTGCACGGCGGCATCCTCAACTTCGTCGTCGGCAGCACGGTGCCGTCCTATGACGGGCACCGCGAAAGCACCTTCGGCATGATCCATCCGATCCGGCCGTTCTACAGCCTGCTGATCCGGGTCAATCCCGACGACCCGATGTCGCCGACCGACATCGTCTGCGATCTCTGCGAGGGCAAGTGGGACCTGTCGAAGGACGGCAAGGACTACACCTTCCATATCCGCAAGAACGTCAAGTTCCACGACGGCACGCCGCTGACTTCGGCCGACATCAAGGCGACGCTCGACAAGATCATTTTCCCGCCGCCGAACATCCCGAGCACGCGCCAGTCCTGGTATTCCGAGGTCGCGGTGGTCGAAGCGCCCGAGCCCTACACGCTCGTCGTCAAGCTGAAGCGGCCGCTGCCGGCGATCATCCCGGCGCTCGCCTCGCCGTTCAACTTCGTCTACTCGAAGAAGGATTTGGATACGCACGGCTACAACTGGCACAAGACGCACATCAACGGCACCGGCGCCTTCATGTTCGTCCAGGACCAGCCGGGCGCCTTCATCGAAGGCAAGCGGAACCCGAATTACTTCATCAAGGACCGGCCCTATCTCGACGGCTTCAAGGCGATTCAGGCGCCGAAGATGTCGGTGCGGCTCCAGGCCATCCGCGGCAATCGCGCAGGCGCGGAATTCCGCGGCTTCCCGCCGAAGGCGGCCGAAGAGCTGATCAAGGCGATGGGCAATCGGGTCACGGTGCTGCGGGGCGACGTCAACAACCTGATGGGCGTCGTCGCCAACCAGCGCAAGAAGGAATTCCAGGACCCGCGCGTCCGCCAGGCGCTGACCTACGCGACCGACCGCTGGGGCAGCATCAAGTATCTCGAGCAGATCGCCATCGTGAAGACGGTCGGCGGCCTTGTCTTCCCGGGCCATCCGCTCGCCGCGAAAAAGAAGGAGCTGGAGGAGATCCCCGGCTACACGCTCGACATCAAGGCGGCGCGCGCCAAGGCGCGCCAGCTTCTCAAGGAAGCGGGGTATGAGCACCTCAAGTTCACGCTGCACAACCGCTCGGTCGACCAGCCTTACAAGATCATCGGCACTTGGCATGTCGACCAGTGGCGCCAGGTCGGGATGAACGTGGATCAGCGAGTCGTGCCGACCGGGCCCGTACTACGCCGGGCTGACCAAGTCGCATGACTTCGATGTCTCGATCGATTTCAACGGCCAGACCATCGTCAACCCGACTCTCGACGTGTCGAAATGGGTCTGCGACTCGGGCAGCAACTACTCGGGCTGTACGGACAAGAAGACCGACGAGATGTACAAGTCGATGCTCTACGAGACCGATCCGAAGAAGCAGTACGAAAAGATGCGGGCCTACGAGAAATACATTCTCGGCACCCGGGCGGACTGGATCCCGTCCTTCTGGTGGCACCGCATCGTCGTCAACCGCAGCTACGTGAAAGGCTGGAAGATCGGTCCGAGCCACCTGCTGAACCAGGCGCTCGACACGGTCTGGATCGACCCGAAGCTGCAGTAGCGGCCAAAGATCCCTTCACCAAGTCCTCCCCCCTTGAGGGGGAGGATTTAGGTGGGGGGTACAACGGTGCTTGGGGTGGTGCGTAGAGCGCGGTTTTTGACACGCAGTATTTTAACGTCCCCCCACCCTGACCCTCCCCCGCAAGGGGGGAGGGAATGAAGAAAGGTCGGGATGTTGCGGCGAGCCCGCGATAAGTCCGGCCAGACTTCGTTCCTCAAAACCCGTACAGCGTCGCCGGGTTGTCGGTCAGGATGGCGCGGATGGTCTTCTCGTCGCCGCCGGTCCAGTCGAGCAGCAGGTCGAGCAGGTCCGCTTCCTCCGGCTTTTCGCCGACGCGCGGATGCGGCCAGTTGGTGCCCCAGACCATGCGTTCCGGCGCGGCCTTCACCAGGGCGCGGCCCTGCGGCCGGTAATCCGCGTAGTCCGGCCCGCCGGTCTTGGAGAGCTGATAGGGCGCCGAGAGCTTGACCCAGACGCGCCCGGTATCGAGCAGCCGGAGCAGCGCCTTGAACGCCGGATGATCCGCGCCGCCGATGTCGGGGGCTGTGTTGGCCATGTGGTCGAAGACGACCGGCACCGGCAGCCGGCGGAAGCGCGCATCGAGATCGAGCTGCTCGTCCGGCCAGGAGCGGTACTGGATATGCCAGCCGAAGGGCGCGATGCGCGCGGCCATGGTCTCGAGCGCGTCGGGCTGCATGCCGTTGGCGAGGTCGATGCCGAAGCGCAGCCCGCGCACGCCGCCTGCGTGCAGCCGCTCGATCTCCGCATCGCTGATCGCCGGGTCGACGACGGCGATGCCGCGCCCGTTGGCGCCGAGCGCGGCCACCGTGTCGAGCAGGCAGCGGGTGTCGGTGTCGTAATGCGTCGCCTGGACCACCACGGTGCGCTCGAGCCCGAGCCGGTCGCGCACCGCGAGATACTGCGGCAGGCGGCAATCGTCGAGAAAGGGCCGGTTCTTCACCGGGACCCAGGGATAGCGGTCGCGATCGCCGTAGATGTGCAGATGGCAGTCGCAGGCGCCGGGCGGGGCCTTGAGCTTCGGGGTTCTCGGCATGGTGGTCCTCTCACGCCAAGCTGCGATGGCGGCGCGGCGCCTGTCAAATGGCGGGTCCGGGAGAACGGCCGCATGGCCTCGCGGAACAAGCCCGCGAGTGACGGAAAGGCGTTGATTTCAAAACAAAACCGTCAATGACGGACTTGATCCGGCCAGCCACGGACGCGCCATGGCATAATCGTCACGCCCGCCGGCCGGATCGACTTCCTTGAAATCCGGACCCATTTGCCCGACGCTGGCATTTCCGCGTTCCCGCTCATGAGGCATCCGGTGAGCATTCACGTCGCGTTGCACCACGTCACGAGCTATTCCTACGACCGCCTGGTCGAGATGGGGCCGCAGTCGATCCGCCTGCGCCCGGCGCCGCATTGCCGCACGCCGATCCTGAGCTACGCGCTCAAGATCTCGCCCGACGGCTACTTCATCAACTGGCAGCAGGACCCGCACGGCAACTACCTGGCGCGCGTCGTCTATCCCGAGCCGATCCGGTCGTTCAAGGTCGAGGTCGACGTCGTCGCCGAGATGTCGGTGCAGAACCCGTTCGACTTCTTCCTCGAGCCGGAGGCGGAGACCTTTCCCTTCACCTATGCGCCGGACCTGCGCCACGAGCTCGACGCCTATCTCGAGCCGGAGCCCGCCGGGCCGCTGCTGCAGGCCTGGGTCGACGCGGTGCCGCGCACGCCGCGCCAGACGGTCGACTTCCTGGTCGATCTCAACCGCCGGCTCCAGCAGGACGTGGAATACCTGATCCGCATGGAGCCGGGCGTGCAGAGCTGCGAGGACACGCTGCGGCTGAAGCGCGGCTCCTGCCGCGACAGCGCCTGGCTGATGGCGGAGATCCTGCGCCATCTCGGCCTCGCCGCGCGGTTCGTCTCCGGCTACCTGATCCAGCTCACGCCCGACGTGAAGTCGCTCGACGGCCCGTCCGGCCCAGAGACCGACTTCACCGACCTGCACGCCTGGACCGAGGTCTATCTGCCCGGCGCCGGCTGGCTCGGCCTCGATCCCACCTCGGGCCTGCTGGCGGGCGAGGGGCACATCCCGCTCGCCGCGACGCCGCGCCCGCAGAGCGCGGCGCCGATCACCGGCACGCTGGGCGAGGCCGAGGTCAGCTTCGACTTCGCCATGAAGGTGACGCGCATCTTCGAATCGCCGCGGGTGACCCTGCCCTACGCGCCCGAAGAATGGCAGGCGATCGATACGCTCGGCCACCGCATCGACGACGTGCTGAAAGCGCAGGACGTCCGGCTTACCCTCGGCGGCGAGCCGACCTTCGTCTCGGTCGACCATGTCGACGGGGAGGAGTGGAACACGGCGGCGACGGGGCCGACCAAGCGCGCGCTGGCGCACGACCTGATCCGCCGCCTCAAGAAGCGCTTCGCGCCGGGCGGCATGCTGCATTTCGGCCAGGGCAAATGGTATCCCGGCGAGCAGCTGCCGCGCTGGGCCTTCGCGCTCTACTGGCGGCGCGACGGCAAGCCGGTCTGGCAGGACGACAGCCTGATCGCCTGGGAGACGGCGGATCACGGGCCGGGCGTCGACGACGCCGCGACCTTCATGCGGGGCATCGCGGAGCGGCTCGAGGTCGAGCCGGAAGCGGCGCTGCCGGCCTACGAGGACCCCTGGCATTTCATGGAGAAGGAGCGCCGGCTGCCGGAGAATCTCGACCCGTCGGATTCGAAGCTCGACGATCCGATGGAGCGCGACCGGCTGGCGCGCGTCTTCGAGCGCGGGCTGTCCAAGCCGGCGGGCTACGTGCTGCCGCTGCAGCGCTGGAACGCCAAGGAGGGCAAGCGGCGCTGGTACAGCGAGCGCTGGTCGACGCGCAGCAAGCATCTCTTCCTCATGCCGGGCGATTCGCCCGTGGGCTTGCGCCTGCCGCTGCCGTCGCTGCCCTATATTCCGCCGGTCGACTATCCCTATATCGTGGCGGGCGATCCCTTCGCCGAGCTGCCCGATCTTCCCGATCCCGAGGCGCGGCGCCAGCGCTTCCGCCGCGGCGAGCCGGAGAACCAGGACGGCGCGGGGCCGCGCCAGACCGTGGTCGAGCAATCGCTCAAGGGCCGCTTCGTGCGCGCCGCGCTGACCGTCGAGCCGCGCGGCGGCCGGCTCTGCGTCTTCATGCCGCCGACCGAGACGGCGGACGACTATCTCGAGCTGGTGACGGCGATCGAGGACGCGGCCGCCGAGATGAAGATGCCGGTCCATCTCGAAGGCTATGAGCCGCCGCACGATCCGCGCCTCAACGTCATCAAGGTGACGCCCGACCCGGGCGTGATCGAGGTCAACATCCAGCCGGCGCATGACTGGCCGGAGATGGTGGCGATCACCAAGGGGCTTTACGAGGACGCGCATTTCAGCCGGCTCACCACCGAGAAGTTCATGCTCGACGGCCGCCACACCGGCACCGGCGGCGGCAACCATGTCGTGGCCGGCGGGGCGACCGCGGCGGACAGCCCGTTCCTCCGGCGGCCGGACCTGCTGCGCAGCCTGATCACCTACTGGCAGCACCACCCGGGGCTGAGCTACCTGTTCTCCGGCCTGTTCATCGGCCCGACCAGCCAGGCGCCGCGGATCGACGAGGCGCGGCATGATTCGCTCTACGAGCTGGAGCTTGCCTTCGGCGAGATTCCCGAGCCGGAGACGGGCGTGGCGCCGCCGCCCTGGCTCGTCGACCGGGTGTTCCGCAACCTCTTGATCGACGTCAGCGGCAACACGCACCGGACCGAGATCTGCATCGACAAGCTCTACTCGCCGGACGGGCCGACGGGGCGGCTCGGCCTGGTCGAGTTCCGCGCCTTCGAGATGCCGCCGCATCCGGAGATGAGCCTGACGCAGCGGCTCCTGCTGCGCGGGCTGATCGCGCGCTTCTGGCGCGAGCCCTACCGCCACGGCCTGGTGCGCTGGGGCACTGCGCTGCACGACCGCTTCATGCTGCCGCATCACGTCTGGCGGGACATCGTCGACGTGGTCGGCGAGATGCGTGACGCGGGCTTCCCGTTCGACGAGGCGTGGTTCGCGCCGCATTTCGAGTTCCGCTTCCCGCGCTACGGCAGCGTGCGCTACGGCGACATCGAGATCGAGATCCGCCAGGCGCTGGAGCCCTGGCATGTGCTGGGCGAGGAGGGGGCGGCCGGCGGCACGGTGCGCTACGTCGACTCCTCGGTCGAGCGCGTCCAGGTCCGCGTCACCGGCATGACGGACGGCCGCTATGTCGTCGGCTGCAACGGCAAGGAGGTGCCGCTGACGGCGACCGGCACGGCCGGCGAGTTCGTCGCCGGCGTGCGCTATCGCGCCTGGCAGCCGGAATCCTGCCTGCACCCGACGATCCCGGTCGACGCGCCGCTGGTCTTCGACCTCTACGACCGCTGGAACGGCCGGGCGGTGGCCGGCTGCACCTACCATGTCGCGCATCCCGGCGGCCGCAACTTCGAGCATTTCCCGGTCAATTCCTATGAGGCGGAGAGCCGGCGCCTCGCCCGGTTCGAGGGAATTGGCCATTCCGTGGGCAAATCGCCCCCGCCCGAGAAGGCCGCCCGCGGCGAATTCCCGATGACCCTCGATCTCCGCTGGCGCTGAAACCATCCCGGATGACGCGCGTTATGCTTAGTCCGTCTTCGCCGGCGGCGGCCCGGACCGCATTTTGAAGGAATTGCCGTAAGGCATTAGCATGTCGGTGGAGCCGCCGGCGGCAGGTCCTTGGCGAAACGGCTGAATCTTTTCCCAAGCCCCGAAAGGGGTCGTATGCGGACGTCGCAACGCCGCCGCCATGCGGCTCTGGCCGTTTTTTTGCATCATGAGTTCTTGCAATACGGGAGGCGGGGCGTTGAACCGGACGGCGACGGGTCTAACTCGTTCCGGACGCATCCCATAGGTGGTACGGGATACCAATATCAATATATTGTGTAAGCGGGCGCAAATGTGGGAACATGCAGCCTTGCAGTGCGAGGAGTTGATGGCATGACGGCTGTCGATCGACAGTCCGGGGAAGAAGGTTCTGCCGCTGGCCATCAACTCGTGGCCGGCTACCGGACCGTAGCCGGCGTCTATGACGAAATGATGGACGCGGACGGCCGCGTCCGGCCGCATTGGGCCGCCTTCCTCGCCGGGCTCGAGCGCATGCAGGCGCCCGGGCGCGAGCAGTCCTGGGACACCGCGCAGCGCCTGGTGCGCGAGAACGGCGTCACCTACAACGTCTACGACGACCCGCAGGGCGTCAGCCGGCCGTGGCGGCTCGACCCGGTGCCGCTGCTGATCGGCGCCAACGACTGGCGCCAGCTCGAGAAGGGCGTGATCCAGCGGGCGCGGCTGCTCAACGCGCTGCTCGCCGACCTCTACGGGCCGCAGCGCATTCTGACCGAAGGGCTGCTGCCGTCCTCGCTGGTCTTCGGCAACAGCAACTTCCTCCGGCCGATGCACGGCGTCGCGGTGCCCGACGGCGTCTATCTGCATCTCATGGCGATGGACATCGGCCGCGCGCCCGACGGCCGCTGGTGGATTCTCAGCGACCGCACGCAGGCGCCGTCCGGCGCGGGCTACGCGCTGGAGAACCGCGTCGTCATCTCGCGCAGCCTGCCGGTGCTGTTCCGCGAGGCGCAGGTGCAGCGGCTCGCCTCCTTCTTCCAGAATTTCAGCGACCGCCTGCTGGCGCTGGCCCATCGCGAGCAGCCGCTGGTCGTGCTGATGACGCCGGGGCCGCTCAACGAGACCTATTTCGAGCACGCCTATCTCGCGCGCTATCTCGGCGTGCCGCTGGTCGAGGGCGCCGACCTGACGGTGCGCGACAGCCGGGTCTATCTGAAGACCCTGAACGGCCTGCAGCAGGTCGACCTGATCATGCGGCGGATCGATTCCGAATATTGCGATCCGCTCGAGCTGAAAAGCGATTCGGCGCTCGGCGTCGCCGGGCTGGTCGGCGCGGTGCGCGCGGGCAACGTCGTCGTCGCCAACGCGCTTGGCAGCGGCCTGCTCGAATGCGAGGCGCTGAAGAGCTTCATGCCGAACCTGTGCCGGCGCATGCTCGACGAGGACCTGCTGATCCCCGAGGTCGCCACCTGGTGGTGCGGCCAGGACGCCGAGCGGCAGTATGTCGAGGCCAATCTCGACAAGCTCGTGCTCTCGCACACCTTCGGCAACCGCTCGATCATCAACCACCGGCACAGCGCCATCGTCGGCGCGCAGCTGTCGGAGGAGAAGAAGCAGCGGCTGATGGAGCGCATCGACCACCGCGGCTACGATTATATCGGCCAGGAGCCGGTCTCGCTGTCGACGACGCCGGTGCTGCGCGACGGCGTGCTGCAGCCGGGGCCGATGGCGCTGCGCATCTACGTCGCGGCGACGGCGGACGGCTATCGCGTGATGCCGGGCGGGCTGACGCGGACGGCCGACACGCTGGACGCCCGCGCGGTCAGCATGCAGCACGGCGACGCCAGCAAGGACACCTGGATCCTCTGGGATGCGCCGGTCAGCACCTTCAGCCGCCTGGCCTCGCCCGACCACGAGGTCACGCTGCGGCGCAGCGGCAGCAACATCCCGAGCCGCGTCGCCGACAACCTGTTCTGGCTCGGCCGCTACGCCGAGCGCGCGGAAGCGACGACCCGGCTGTTCCGCAGCCTGCTGCTGCGCCTCGCCGGCGAGGCGGGCGGCGGCGAGGACCCGGCGACGCTCGAACGGCTGATGCGGATTCTCGTGGACCTCGGCTATCTCAGGAAGCGCACCGCGCGCAAGGCGGCGGCGGTCGGCTTCGAGGCGGTCGAGCGCGAGCTGTGGACGCTGCTGTTCGACCCGCAATGCCCGAATGGCCTGTTGACCCTGCTGGGCGACCTGCAGCGCACCCAGTCGACGGTGCGCGACCGCCTCAGCCGCGACGCGTCGCGGCTGTTCGACCTGCTGCGCAACGCGACCCACCGGCGCAAGGAAAGCCGCAGCCTGCAGATCGGCGACGCGCTGCAGTTCCTCAACGCGACGATCAACGCGCTCGCCGGCTTCAGCGGCATGCAGACCGAGAACATGACCCGCAGCATCGGCTGGCGCCTGCTCGACATGGGGCGGCGGATCGAGCGCGGCAGCCACATGACCAGGCTGCTGCGCGAGCTGGTGGTGCGCGGCGCGCCGGAGGAGGAAGGCGCGCTCGACCTGCTGCTCGAGCTCGGCGACAGCTTCATGACCTACCGCTCACGCTACCTCACCACGCCGCAGCTCTCGCCGACCGTCGACCTGCTGCTGACCGACGACACCAACCCGCGCTCGGTCGCCTTCCAGCTCGTCACGCTGGAAAGCCACGTGGGGCATCTGCCGCATGACGGCCGGCTGGCGCGGCTCTCCCGTGACCAGAGCCTGGTGCTCGGCATGAAGAGCGAGCTGCAGCTCGCCGACCTGCAGGCGGTCTGCGCCGCGCGCAACAGCCGCGGCGTGCGCAGCCAGCTCGACTCCCTGCTCGCCTCGCAACAGCGGCGCTTTGCCGAATTGTCGGACGTGATCGCCCGGACCTATTTCAGTCATGCCGACACGATCTGGCGCGCCTCGATCGTCGGAAACGTGACGTGATCTACGTCGTCAAGCACCGCACGACCTACGAATACAGCCAGAACGTCTCGATCTCGCATCACCTGCTGCACCTGCAGCCGCGCTCCAGCCGCAACCAGACCTGCCACCGCAGCTCGCTGATCGTCGAGCCGGCGCCGGCGATCATCAAGAACGACCGCGACTATTTCGGCAACCTGATCACCTACCTGACGGTGCAGGAGCCGCATTTGAAGCTGGTGATCTTCGCGACCAGCACGGTCGAGGTGGCGCCGCTCGCCGCGCCCGATCCGGACTCGACGCCGCCCTGGGACGGCATCCACCGCCAGCTTGCCGCGGCGACCGACCAGCAGGCGCTCGACGCCTTTCAGTTCGCCTTCGACTCGCCCTACACGATCACGGGCAACGGCGCCTACGATTACGCCGCGCCATCCTTTCCGGCGGGCCGGCCGGTGCTGGCCGCCGCGCTCGACCTGACCGCGCGCATCTACCACGACTTCAAATACGAAGGCGGCGTGACCGACATCTCGACCCCGATCGACCAGGTGCTCAAGGACCGGCGGGGCGTGTGCCAGGATTTCGCGCATCTGCAGATCTCGTGCCTGCGCAGCCTCGGCCTGCCGGCGCGCTACGTCAGCGGCTACCTGCTGACCAAGCCGCCGGAGGGCAAGGAGAAGCTGGTCGGCAGCGACGCCTCGCACGCCTGGGTCTCGGTCTGGGTGCCGGGACACGGCTGGGTCGACCTCGACCCGACCAACAACCTGATCCCGGGCGACGAGCACATCACCATCGCCTGGGCCCGCGACTACGGCGACGTCAGCCCGATCAAGGGCCTGGTGGTCGGCGGCGGCGGCCACAAGGTCGACGTCGCGGTCGACGTGGAGCCGGAGAACGGGGAGGGGGCGGGAGCGGCTTCGTAAAGAAAAGGGCGTTTTTCTTTATTGACGGCCGGGCTTAATAAAGCGGAAAAGCGGGCTCCATGGACTCGCGGAACAAGTACGCGAGTGACGCCTCTGTTTTGTAACCGGTATCTAAGCCGTCATTGCCGGCCTTGTAGCGCGGCACGCCGGTTCGACATCCAACTGATGGACGGTCCCGTTCGTATAGACCCCACGGATAAACCGTGGGGTGACGATTTATTGTTCGTTCTCACAATGTAACGTCATGCCACGCTTTATGCGTGGCATCCACGGACGGGCGTTTCCGTCCGCATCGGCATCGCTTTCTGAAACAGCGGCGGTCGCCGAGCCATTCACCCCTCCGCGCCCGTCCGTCTGTCCATTTCTTCACCACCCCCGCCGGCCGCCCCTTCTTTAAGCAGGCGCTGATCAATTTACCGTCAGTCCGGTTGCCGGATGTCCAGACAAATTCCCGCGGGCGGCGCGGCGGGGGTGCGGCGGGGCGGCGCGGCCGCCGCGCGGAAAACATTAACAAATCAAGACCTTTCGATCGCTGATGGCGATCCTGCCGGACGCGGCCGGCGGCTGGCACGTTTGCTGCACTGCACCTAACAACCATGATGCCGTGTCGGCACTGACCGTCCGGCACGCTGCGGCATTGATAAGAAGAAGTCCGTTCCGGGGGACGGCAACACTCTAACAACAATCACGTGGAGCAAAATTAATGACGGTTTCGACCAGATCTTCCCGACCGGCAGGGCGAGGGGGCAGGTGGCTGAGGGGCGTCGCGCTCGGCGCCGCATGCGCGGTGGGCGCGCTCGCGGTGGCGGCCGGCGCACAGGCCAAGGAGAAGGTGCTGCGCGTCGCCATGACGGCGTCCGACATTCCCATCGATATCGGCCAGCCGGACCAGGGCTTCGAGGGCTTCCGCTTCATGGGCTACATGCTCTACGACCCGCTCGTGCTCTGGGACCTGTCCAAGGCGGACAAGTCGGCGACGCTGATGCCGGGCCTCGCGACGAAATGGGAGGTCGATCCCAAGAACCACGATCGCTGGATCTTCCACTTGCGGAAAGGCGTCAAGTTCCACGACGGCAGCACCTTCACGGCTGACGACGTGGTGTGGAATTTCGAGAAGGTGCGCAACCCGAAGGCGCCGCAATACGAGCCGAAGCAGGCCGCGCTGGTCGCCTCCCGCATTCCCTCGATCGCCACGGTCAAGAAGATCGACGACTACACCGTCGAGATCATGACCAAGACGCCGAGCGCCTACGTGCCCTACCAGGTCAGCTTCTGGTTCATGTCGAGCAGCGCGCAGTGGAAGAAGCTGAAGAGCTGGGCCGAGTTCGCCAAGCATCCGTCCGGCACGGGCCCGTGGAAGTTCGTCAGCGAGACGCCGCGCGCCAAGGTCGAGATGGTCCCGAACAAGGAATACTGGGACAAGAACCGCGTTCCCAAGGTCGACCGCGTGATCCTGCGGCCGATTCCGGAAGCGTCGGCCCGCGTCGCCGCGCTGCTGTCCGGGCAGGTCGACTGGGTCGAGGCGCCGCCGCCCGACGCGATCCCGCGTCTCAAGTCGGCCGGCATGAATATCGTCACGAATGCCTACCCGCATAACTGGGCGATCAAGCCGAGCCGCATCAAGGGCTCGCCCTGGAATGATATCCGGGTGCGCAAGGCGGCGAACCTGTGCATCGACCGCAAGGGCATGACCAAGATGCTGGGTGGGCTCGCCATACCGTCCGAAGGCCACATGCCGCCGGGCGACACCTGGTTCGGCCATCCCAAGTTCAAGCTCGGCTACAAGCCGGACGAGGCGCGCAAGCTGATGGCGGAAGCGGGGCACAGCGCCAAGAAGCCGCTCAAGGTCAAGATCGCGATCTCGACCAGCGGCTCGGGCCAGATGCAGCCGCTGCCGATGTTCGAGTTCCTGCAGGCCAACCTGAACGAGTGCTACTTCAAGGTCGAGGCCGAGGTGATGGAGTGGAACGCGCTCACCGCCTTCGCCCGCAAGCCGGCCGACGACAAGGAAGCGGTCGCCAAGGGCGTGAACGCGGTCATCATCAGCCACGCGCTGCAGGACCCGTACAGCGCCTTCGAGCGCTTCTTCCTGAGCTCGCGCATCTCGCCGGCCGGCTCCAACTGGGGCATGCTCAAGGATCCCTGGTACGACAAGACGCTCGCCGAAGCCGCGAGCACCTTCGACGTGGAGAAGCAGAACGAGATTCTCCGCAAGGTGCACGAGCGTGTCGTCGACAACGCGGAGTGGGTTTGGGTCGTGCATGACGTGAACCCGCGGGCGCTGTCGCCGAAGGTGAAAGGCTTCGTCCAGGCCCAGAGCTGGTTCCAGGACCTGACGCCGGTCAGCCTCGCGGATTAGTGCCGGAAGGCCGAGGGATGGGCGGGCGACGAGGCCACAGGCCCGCTCATCCTTCCGGCCCGCTCTTGATGGGCCGAGGTGCATGAATTCAGATCCATCGCGCAGTCCTCATCCTGAGCCTGTCGAAGGATGAGCATGCCCCGACGACCGGGAGCGCTCATGCTTCGACAGGCTCAGCATGAGGGAGGGAGGGGTAGCGCGGCGTTCATGCCCCAAAGCAACGGCCCCTTGAGCAACGAAGGAACTGACAGACCGTGCTTTCCTATATCTTCCGCCGGCTGATCTACGTCATTCCGATCGCGCTCGGCGTCACCATCGTGTGTTTCTCGCTCGTCTATATCGGCCCGGGCGATCCGCTCAGCTCGATCCTGCCGGAAGACGCGCCGCAGACCGTCGTCGACAAGATCAAGCACGAATATGGCCTCGATAAGCCGATCCCGCTGCAATACGTGATCTGGCTCGGCAAGGCGGTGGTCGGCAATTTCGGCACCTCGATCGTGACCGGCCGGCCGGTGCTGGTCGAGCTCCTGCCGGCGCTCAAGAACAGCCTGATCCTCGCCATCGGCGCGGCGTGCGTCGGATGCATCGCCGGGGTTACCCTGGGCGGGCTCGCCGGCTACTTCCATGGCCGACCAGCGGACCGAATGTTCACCGCGCTGGCGATCACCGGCGTCAGCATCCCGCATTACTGGCTCGCCATCGTGCTGGTGATCGTCTTCTCGGTCGAGCTGATGCTGCTGCCGGCGCTCGGCATGACCGGCAGCGGGTCGACCGCCTTCACCTTTTCGCTGGAGAATTTCAAGCACATGGTCCTGCCGGTGATCGCGCTGTCGGTGATCCCGGCCGGCATCATCACCCGCACCGTGCGTGGTGCGGTCGCCGAGCTGCTCAACATGGAGTTCGTCGAGGCGCTGCGCGCCAAGGGGCTCAGCGAGCTCCGCGTCATCCGCCACGTGGCCAAGAACGCCGCGCCGCAGGTCATGGCCGTCATGGGGCTGCAGCTCGGCTACCTTCTCGGCGGCTCGATCCTGATCGAGACGGTATTCGCCTGGCCCGGCACGGGGCTCCTGCTGAACAACGCGATCTTCTCCCGCGACATCCCGATGCTGCAGGGAACCATCCTGGCGCTCGCGCTGATCTTCGTCGCGCTCAACCTGCTGGTCGACATCATGCAGGCGGCGCTCGACCCGCGCATCAAACGCTGATCGAAAGGAAGGATGTGCCCATGAGCCTGGCCGCAACCGCCGCGAAACGTCCCGTCTTCACCGAGCCCGACGGCGGCCCGGCGCCGGACGGCGACGCGGGCCTCGAGGCCCCGGCCTTCGTCGCCGCGCAGCGCGGCTACTGGTCCAACGTCTTCATCCGCCTGCAGCGCGACCCGATCACCATCGTCTGCGGCGCCATCGTGCTGGCGATCATCCTGGCGGCGATCTTCGCGCCGTGGGTGGCGCCGCACGATCCGTACAAGACGAGCATGCTGAAGCGTCTCGCGCCGGTCGGCTCGCCGGGCTTCCTGCTCGGCACCGACGAGCTCGGCCGCGACATGCTGAGCCGGCTGATCTACGGCGGCCGCGTGTCGATGTTCACCGCCGTGGCGCCGGTCTTCCTGGCGCTGGTGGCCGGCGGCTCGATGGGCATCATCGCCGGCTTCGTCGGCGGGCGGACGAACATGATCATCATGCGCCTGACCGACGTGTTCTATGCCTTTCCGTCGATCCTGCTGGCGATCGCGATTTCCGGCGCGCTCGGCGGCGGCATCCTGAACGCGGTGCTGTCGCTGACGCTGATCTTCGTGCCGCCGATCTGCCGGGTGGCCGAGACGGTGACGACGCAGGTGCGCAACCTCGATTTCGTCGCGGCCGCCCGGGCGACGCCGTCCAGCACCTTCCGCATCGTCCGGGTGCATGTGCTGGGCAACGTGCTGGGGCCGATCCTGATCTACGCGTCGAGCCTGGTCAGCGTCAGCATCATCATCGCCTCGGGGCTGAGCTTCCTCGGCCTCGGCGTCAGCCCGCCCGAGGCGGACTGGGGCCTGATGCTCAACACGCTCAGGCAGTCGATTTACGTGGCGCCGGTGAACGCGGCCTTGCCGGGCGTGATGATCTTCATCACCGGGATGTGCTTCAATCTGATGAGCGACGGCCTGCGCGCGGCGATGGACGTCAAGATGTAGGCAACGGGAGAAGGACAGCATGGCACAGGACAACAGCGATATCGGCCTCGAGGCATTCGCGGCCATCGCGGCCGCGGCGGGGCTCGTGCTCGACGCGGCGGAGCAGGCGCGTCTCCACGAGGGCTACAAGGGACTGCAGACGCTGCTGGCGCGCCTGCCGCAGGGCCCGGCGATGGAGGACGAGCCGGCGGTGATCGCGCTGGTCCCCGGCGCGCGTGTCGTCGCGCGCCTGCCGTCGGAAGACGGCGGCCGGACGACACCGGCCGCCGGTGGAAAGGTCGTGCGATGACCGCGCTGCATTACCTGACCATCGCGGAGGCGTCCGCGCGGCTGCGCACCGGCGACGTGACGAGCAGCGAGCTGGTCGAGGCGAGCCTCGACCGCATCGCCGAGACCGACGGCACGCTGCACGCCGTGATCACGCTGCTCGCCGACGAGGCGCGGGCGGCGGCGGCCGAGGCCGACGGCGAGATCGCCGACCGGCGCTGGCGCGGCCCGCTGCACGGCATCCCGATCGGCCTCAAGGACATCTATTCGACCGCCGGCACGCGCACCACCTGCCATTCCCGGCTGCTCCAGGACAACGTGCCGGCGGAGGATGCCGAGACGGTGGCGCGGCTGAAGGCGGCCGGCGCGATCGTCGTCGCCAAGCTGTCGACGCACGAGTTCGCCTTCGGCGGGCCGTCCTTCGATCTCGCCTGGCCGCCGGCGCGCAACCCGTGGAACCCGGATCACGTGCCGGGCGGCTCGTCGAGCGGCTCCGGCGCGGCGGTCGCCGCCGGGCTGTGCGCCGCGGCGATGGGCTCCGACACCGGCGGCTCGATCCGCAGCCCGGCCGGGCTCTGCGGCATCGTCGGGCTGAAGCCGTCCTACGGCCGGCTCAGCCGCCGCGGCATCTATCCGTTGAGCTGGACCCAGGACCATGCCGGGCCGATGACCCGCACGGTCGAGGATTGCGCGCTGATGATGCAGGCGCTGGCCGGCTACGATCCGAAGGACCCGGCCTCGGTCGACGCCGCGGTGCCGGATTTCACCGCGTCGCTGAAGCAGCCGGTCGCCGGGCTCCGCCTCGGCATCGCGCGCTCCTGGTACGCGAGCGGGAACGGCGCGGACGACGAGACCTGCGCCGCGATCGACGGCGTCGCCGACGCGCTGCGCGGCTGCGGCATGGACGTGCGCGACGTCGAGCTGCCGGACATCCGCGACTTCCACGCCTGCGGGCGCATCGTCATCCTGTCCGAGGCCTACAGCATCCATCGCCCGACCTTGGAGGCGACGCCGGAGAAGTACGGCGAGTTCTTCCGCGACCGGGTGCGGCTCGGCGCCTTCGTCAGCGCGGCGGATTACTTGAACGCGCTGCGCCTGCGCCGGCAGCTCACGGATGCGACGCTGGCCGCGATGCGGGAGGCCGGGGTGGACGCGGTGCTGACCGCGAACCAGTACGGCGCCGCGGAGCCCTTCGCCAACTCGCAGCACAGCTTCCCGTTCTTCCGGAAGCCCTACCTCACCATGCCGTTCAACGTCACCGGCATGCCCGCGCTCACCGTCTGCGCCGGCTTCGCCAAGAACGGCCTTCCCATCGGCGCCCAGCTCGCCGCCCGCCCCTTCGAGGACGACCTGCTGCTCCGCGTCGGCCACGCCTACGAGACCGCGCGCGGCGATCTGGGGAAGCGGCCGCCGGTGTGAGGGGCAACGAAGGAAGCACGATCCAATTCATCAAGTCCTCCCCCCTTGTGGGGGAGGATTTAGGTGGGGGGTAAAGGGCACCGCGCAAAACGCCACATAAACCTAAATGACCATGGCAAATGGAGCCATTCAAAGTCCCCCCACCCTGACCCTCCCCCGCAAGGGGGGAGGGAAGGAAAGCAACTAAGCCGCGACCAGCGTGCTCCTGATGCAGCGGACCGCGCGGTCGGACGCGATCGGCTCCAGGGTCGGGACGGCGGCGCGGCAGGCGGGCTCGGCGTAGCGGCAGCGGGGGGCGAAGCTGCACATGGCCGGCGCGCTCGACATATTGGGCGGCGAGCCGGGGATCGCTTCCAGGCGGCGGCCGCGGGACGCGCTGTGGATGGTCGAGGCGAGCAGGCCCTGGGTGTAGGGATGGCTCGGATGCTCGACCACCTTGTCGAGCGGTCCGGTCTCGACGATCTGCCCGCCATACATCACGGCCAGCCGCGAGGACACCTCGATCGCCACGCCGATGTCATGCGTCACGAAGATGATGCTGAGGCCGAGCTCTTCCTGGAGCTGCGCCAGCAGCAGCAGGACCTGGATCTGCACCGTGGCGTCGAGCGCCGTCGTCGGCTCGTCGGCCAGCAGCAGCTTCGGCCGGCAGGACAGCGCGAGCGCGATCATCGCCCGCTGGCGCATGCCGCCGGACATCTCGTGCGGATAGGTGTCGAGCCGCTGCCGCGCGGAGGGAATGCGCACCAGCTCCAGGAGCTCCAGCGCGCGCGCCCGTGCGGTCGACCAGCTCACCCCCTCGTGGTGGACGATGGTCTCGCAGATCTGGTCGCCGACGGTGTAGACCGGATCGAAAGCGGTGGCCGGCTCCTGGAAGATCATCGCGACTTCGGCGCCGCGCATGCGCGAGAGCTGCTTTTCCGGCATCTTCAGCACGTCCTCGCCGTCGAGCAGGATCTCGCCGCCGAGCACCGTGCGGCGCGGCGGCAGCAGCTTCTGGATCGAGCGCAGCGTCACGCTCTTGCCCGAGCCGGACTCGCCGAGAATGCCGAGCACCTCGCCCTTGGCGAGGTCGAAGGAGACGCCGTTCACCGCATGCACCGTGCGATCGCGCGTGACGAAGCGGACGTGCAGGTCGCGGACCTGGAGGAGCGGCGTCTCGGCGGTCGGGGTGAGATTGTCGCTCATTGCACGGCTACTCTCTCTGTCGCCGGTACCATGGCGGAGGGGGCCCGCGAATGGCCGGGCGCGGGCGCCGTCATGTGGCAGGCGGCGAAGCGGCTTCCGTCGCCGGTCGCCACCAGCGGCGGCTCGATGCGGGAACACACCGCCTCGGCAAAGGGGCAGCGCGTGTGGAAGCGGCAGCCGGACGGCGGGTTGATCGGGTTCGGCGGGTCGCCGGTGATCGGCGCTTCCGTCGTGCGGTTGTGCGGGTCCATCGCCGGCTGCGCCTTGAGCAGCGCCCGGGTGTAGGGATGCTTCGGATCGTCATAGACCGTGCCGACCGGTCCGATCTCGACGATCTGGCCGAGATACATCACCATCACCTGGTCGCTGATGTAGCGCACGACGTTGAGGTCGTGGCTGATGAAGAGATAGGTCAGGCCGAGCTGCGCCTTGAGGTCGCCGAGCAGGTTGAGCACCTGCGCCTCGACCGACTTGTCGAGCGCGGAGACCGCCTCGTCCAGGATCAGCAGCCGCGGATTGAGCGCCAGCGCCCGGGCGATATTGACGCGCTGCCGTTGGCCGCCGGACAGCTCGTGCGGGTAGCGGTGGACGAACAGCCGCGGGTCGAGCCCGACTTTCCCCAGGATCGCGATCGCCCGCTCGTTCGCTTCCGCGCGCGGCACGCCGTCGCTGATCGGGCCGAAGGCGACCGACTCCTCGATCGGCAGGCGCGGGTTGAGCGAGGCGTAGCTGTCCTGGAACACCATCTGCACCAGGCTGCGCATCTCGCGCACCGAGATGCCGTCGCGCGCGCCGATGAGCTGGCCGTCGAGGATGATCTCGCCTTCGTCCGGCTCGATGAGGCGGATGAGCAGGCGGGCCATGGTCGATTTGCCGCAGCCGGACTCGCCGACGACGCCGAGCGTGTCGCCCTTGCGGACGGAAAAGGAGATGCCGTCCACCGCCCGCACCGGCGCGGACGCGGCCCTGCCAAGCAGCGCCTGCTTGGACGCGAAGTATTTACGGAGGTTCTTGACCGCGATAAGCGGCTGCATCGGTCCGCCGCGGTCCGCCTCTGCTGTCGCCATGGTGCTCCTTCCTGCCTCGGGCGGGCCAGCCGCCCGACATGCCCTGACAAGGCAAGAGCCGTGCCATCGGCGGTCCGGCCGGCATCCATCGAAAAGCCTGATTTTCCGCGCCTGGACGGGGGCGGGACCTGGGCTCGGGCGGCGCGGCCGGCCCGGAGCTGACCCGATGCGAACATCTGCCCAATTTTTGGTCAGAAGAGCCGGCCGGCTCCCGGGCATCCGCGCTGCAGCGCGGCACGGCGGGTTTATGGCCTCATCCGTCCGCGGTTAACCATTCTCTAAATTTCCTTTGCATCAATAGGCCTCTCTCGACGTTAATGACGGCCGACAAGTGGCGATTAACCTTTGAATTCCTGTGGCAATTGTCGTCCCATGAAGTCCCTGCGCGGCAAGCTGGCGATCCTCTCCAAAAAGCTCGTAGGCGACCTGCAGCGGGCGTGGATCAGGCGTTCCGCGATGCAGCGCGCGATGGACCTTTGCGCCGCGGCGGCGCTCGCCGGCTTGCTCGCGGTCAGCGCCGCGGGCGTCCTGTCGTCCTGGTTCCCGTCGCTTGAGACCTTCGGCAACCTGCAAGGGCATTTCGCCGCAGGCGCGGCCGCGATCGCGCTGGCCGGCTTGGTCTTGCGGTCGCGGGCCTGGGTGACGGCGGCCATCCTGCTGCTGGTGCTCAATCTCGGCGCGATCAGCGGCCGGATGGCCTCGGTCGACACCTGCGCGGTGGAGACCGCCGCGACCGGCCGGCACATCGTCCGGGTGATGACCCTCAACATCCTGGACACCAACCGCGACTATGCGGCGGTCGAGCGCGTCATCGAGCGCCACCGGCCCGACGTCGTCGTCATCGAGGAGTTCCGGCGCCACCATATGGCGCTGGCCGCGCGGCTCAGGGCGGCGTATCCGAACCAGATCATTTGCCTGTCGCGGCCCGACTGCGGCATCGCGATCGTCTCACGCTATCCGCTGGAAGGGCGGCGCGTGATCGGCGGCCAGACGCTGGCGGCGCTGCAGGCGACCGCGGTGATCGGCGACAGCGACCTCACCCTGGTCGGCGCACATATGTCGCGGCCTTTCTCGGGCCGGCATCAGCGCAGCCAGTTCCGGCTCCTGACCAAGGCGGTCGATGCCTTGCCGCCGAACGCCGTCGTGGTCGGGGATTTCAACAGCACGCTGTGGTCTTCGAACATGGCGCGCTACGCCCGGGCCAGCGGCGTCTGCGCGTCGAATATGGCGCATTCCACCTGGCCGCAATGGCTGGGTCCCTTCGGCGTGCCGATCGACCACGTCTTTCTCAAGCACGGCGTCAAGCTGCTCAGCCTCGACACCGTCTCCCGAACCGGCTCGGACCACCGGGGCATCGTCGCCACGCTCAGCATGCGCTGATCGCGCGCGGCGCCTTGCGATGGATCAGGGCGCGGGCGCCCGAAGCCGCCTATTGACCGCCCGTACGTTACCGCCGGCCGCCGCAACGGCGTTCCGTGTCACGCCGGTTATGGTATAAAGCGGGTATTCTGGATGGCGGCCGACCGGCCGGAAATTTCAACGTCAAAGGAGAAGGGACCATGGGCGCATCAAGCGGCTCCCTGCATGCGCCGCGGGAGCGATTGAGCAAGGACACGATCCATTTTCATCATGCGATCGTCTCGCTGATGGAGGAGCTGGAGGCCGTCGACTGGTACCGGCAGCGGGCCGACGACTGCGAGGACAAGGTGCTCAAGGAGATCCTCCTGCACAACATGCGGGAAGAGATGGAGCACGCTTCGATGATCCTGGAATGGATCCGGCGCAACAACACGGATTTCGCCAAGGAGCTGAAGGACTATCTTTTCACCGAAGGCGAGATCGGCGATCACGGCTGAAGCCCGCGCCCGCCGTGCCGTCAGGCCGGCGGGTGCGCTCGACCTTCCGCATTGCGCCGCTTTCGCCGCTGGGTCAGCTCGAGCAGCGCCGGCAGGACCAGCAGCGTGCACAGCATCGTCAGCGTGATCGACACCAGCAGCAGGAATCCCATGCTGGCGGTGCCCGGATGGCTGGACAGCGCGAGCGAGCCGAAGGAGCCGATCGTGGTCAGCGCGCTGAAGACGACGGCGCGCGGTGTCGAGGTCTCCATGAAGGCGCCGTCCGTCTCGTCGCGATGGCGCATGACGATCTGGATGCCGAAGGCGACGCCGAGGCCGAGGATCAGCGGCAGCACGATGATATTGGCGAGGTTGAAGGGCGTCTTGAGCAGGACGGTCAGCGCCACCGTCATGACGATGGCGAGCGCCAGCGGCGCCAGCACGAACAGCACGTCGAGGATGCGCCGCAGCACGGCGAACAGCAGCAGGACGATCAGCACGCCGGCGATGATCGCCGCTTCCCGGAACGCGCCGACGACGGTCTCGCCCACGGCGGTGAAGCGGATCGGCGGGCCGCTCACATCCGGCGCGATGGTCCGGATCGCGTCGACGAATATCTGGCGCGCGGCGGGGTCCCGCAGGTCCTTCTTCGGGTTGATGGTGACCAGCGCCTGTCCGTCCGGCGCCAGCCGGCGCTCGCGCAATTCCTTCGGCAGGGTCGCGATGGTGACCGTTTCCGGGTTCAGCAGCGCCACCAGCCGCTCGCGGAAGGGCTCGAAGCCGGAAAGCAGCGCGCGTTCCAGCGCGCGCAGCGCGTCGGGCGTCCGCGGCATGCGGTCGAGCACGGTCGACAGATTATGGGCGCTGCCGGCGAGGCCGCCCGTGGCATGGGTCAGGACCGTGCGCAGCTTCTCGAACGCGGCGCTGCGCTGGGCGTCGGTCAGCGGCGGCGTCTCTTTCGGGGCGGACAGCAGCGGCGCGAGAACCACCGACATGTCATCGATGATCTCGCGCTTCCGGCCCTGGTCGGTCGGGACGAGATCGTGGATCGTCTCGGCGCTCTTCACTTCGGGCAGGGCCTCGAAGCGCTTCGCCAGCTGCTCCGCATCCTTGAGGTTGGGCGCCAGGAGCTCCGCCGAATAGGGCTCGGTCCGCGGGTCCTTGAGCAGGTCGAGCAGCGTCTGGACGGCCGGCGAGTTCGGATCGCGCAGGTTCAAAGGGTCGTCGTCGAACCAGGAATAGGGCGTGATGGACGCCGCAATGACGCCGACCACGCCGGCGAAAATGACGATGGCGAGCGCGTGCCGCCGCATCAGCGTCTGGTACCAGTTGTTCCGGGGCGCGGCGGCGGCCCGGCTCATGGGCCGGACGACGCGCAGCGGCATGACGCTGAGCAGCGCCGGCAGGAACGTGAGGTTCAGGAACAGCGCGATGAACATGCCGACGCCGGAGATGACGCCGAGCTCGGCCACGCCGCGGTAATCGGTCGGCAGGAAGGACAGGAAGCTGATCGCCGCCGTCACCGCCGACAGCAGCAGCGCGGGGCCGATGCTCTTTCCCGCTTCCTTGAGGGCTCGCGCGCACGTCGCTGTCCGTAAGCGCCTCGCGGTAGCGCAGCGCGAAGTGAATGCCGAAATCGACGCTCAGGCCGATGAACAGGACGGCGAAGGCGACCGAGATGATGTTGAGCGCGTCGAAAGCGGCAACCGCGAAGGCGGCGGTCCAGGCCAGGCCCGCGATCAGCGTCGCCACCGTCGCCACCACGAGGCGGAGCGACTGCAGGCCGATGATCAGAAGCAGGATCACGAGGCCGAAGGACAGCAGGCCGACGATGCCCATATTCTTCTGCACCGTTTGCAGCTCTTCCTGCAGCATCAGCGAATTGCCGGTCACGCGGACCCGAATGCCCCGGCTCTCGTCGAGCTTCAGCGCTTTCGCGGCCGCGTTGATGGCGTCGATCGCAGGGCTGACCGGCTCGAGCGACGTCTCGTCGAGCACCGGCTGCACGACGATATATTTCCGCGTCGCGGTGCCGTCTTCGCTCTCGTCGGGGTCGAGCAGCGACTGCCAGGAAAGCCGCGCGTCGCGTCCTTCCTCCATGCGTCGCACGGTCGCCGCCATCTTGTTGAGCGCGGGGCCCAGGGCAGCGGCCGCCTTGGCGTCGCCCTGGTCGATCGCCAGGCTGAGAATGTCCGTCAGGCCGCGGAGCGTCGGATCGGCGCTGAGGGTCGACAGCAAGGGCTGGGCCTTCGCCAGCAGGTCGCTCATCTGCTCGAGATCAGCCGGTGCTGAGATAGAGCAGCCCGTTGCGGCGGAAGAACGGAAGCCCGTCCGGGTAGAAGACGCTGCGAAATTTCGTCGGCATCGTCGCCAGGCGTGCGGCGAGCGCGTTCGCGGCGTTATCCGCCGCCTCGGAGTTATCCGCGTCCACGATGATCGAGAGCACGTCGTCGGACAGCGGGAAGGCCTTGCTGATGGCGATCTCGGTCTTCCGGAAGGGCAGATGCTGCGACAGCATCTTGTCGACGCTGGCGTCGATCGTCAGATGCGTTGCCGTGAAATAGACCGCGCCGACGGTGATAAGGACCGCGAGAGCGATGACCGCCCAGGCCATCCGGCACGTCCAATCGATCCAGCCGGCGAGAAAGCGCCTGCCGCGTTCTTCGTGATGGCTGCCCAAGACCCTCTTTTTCCCCAATTCACAAAGACGCGCTTATACCGTGCCGGCCCCGGCAAGACAAATTTTCCCGCCGGGGCCGGGGTCTAGGATGAGGTCTTAACCGGGGTCTGGGCCGGGGCTTCGGGCGCGCCAACGGGGTGGCCTTGAATATCGGCCTGCCGTAACCAAATGACAGTTAACGAACAAAAATAGAACTACACATGTCGAGGAGTAGTATCATGGCCAACAGAATTGATGATGGGGTCCAGCCTACCGCCCATACGGCTGTGCAGGCGATGATCGTCCGGGCGCAGCAGGCTGCCGATCAGACCGGTAAAGCGGTCGGCGTGCGCTACGATCTGGCCTCGGACGAGATCTCGCTGATCGAGATCGGCCCCGAAACGCCGAAGGAAATCAGCTTCGTGCGGGTCGTGTCACCGGCGATGCCGGTGATCGAGGAGCGTACGGTGGCAAACGGAACGGACGGCGGCAGCGGTCAGGCGCATGACGTCAAGGCGGCTCCGGCCGCCTGATGTGGGCGGCTGCAGCCGCGGCCGGCCGGCAGTCCGTGCAGCGCGTGTGACCGGATGTCTTGCCGATGTCGCGTCTTCTGATCGTCGCCGGCGTGTCGTTGCTGGTCCTCGGCCTGCTATGGCCGTGGATCGGCAAGCTCGGCCTCGGCCGGCTGCCTGGCGATATTGTTATCCATCGTGATGGGTTCTCCCTTTACCTGCCGCTGACCACGTCGTTGCTTCTGAGCGGCGTGATCTCCCTTCTATTCTGGTTCTTCGGACGGCACTGACGCCGGGCGCGCCGGACCGGCGATCCCTGAATGGACTCCGATCCCTGAAGAGACAATTGCTGACAGGAAGAACCAGCCCCGCCGGTTGGGAGCAGAGGGGGTTTCGCCTTCGCGGGGCTGGCAAGGTTTCATGGGGAGATTTTAGTTATGAACATGAGATAATGCGCCTTCGCGACTTTGCAAGGGGTACTGCACGCGCGCGCCGCAACATTCCGTTACCCTTTGAAACAATTGAAACGTTCCTGGCCCGCTCCCGGACATACGCGAGAAACAGAGGAGGCTTAGAAGATAGAGTGTCGTCGTCGCGGATCGATGGCGGCACCCGGCGAATGAAAGAACGGAGTATGGGCCATGACGGCATTGCAAAAGCTCTGGTGTTTCCTGGGACTGACCGGCAATTCGGCCTTGACTTGGCTTGCCGGCTTCCATGCGGGGCAACACTCGCCGCAAGCGATCCGCATCGCGCCCGCCAATCAGGCGGCGCTCCGGCTGGCCAGCTTGCCGCGCGGCTTTCGGCAGCGCTCGCGCTGCTTCCTGATGGACGTCTGACGGCTGCCCGGTCCGTTTGGGCCGCCCAGGCGTGCGTATCAACCGGCCGGTCTAGCGGCGCGCGGGGCGTCTATCACCGCGAAAAAATTCGCGCACCGGCCTTTCGCGCCGATTTCGCGTTGGCCCCAAGTGTGTTTCAATGGCGCCCTCGGACGGAATCTGGAAATAGGATTCAGGCCCTCGACGCGCCGCCGTGGTTCTCGCGCGGCTGGGGCAGCCGGCCAAGGCCGGCCGGGGAGCGGCAGAGAATGGGCGATCGGGAACATATCATCATCGTCGACGACGAGGCCGATGTCCGCGAGACATTCGGCGAATACCTGTCCATGCGGGGATACGACGTGTCGCTTGCCAACTCCGGCAAGGCGCTGCGCGATTGCGTCGGCCGCAAGGCGGCCGACCTTGTCCTGCTCGACCTCAATCTGCCGGGCGAGGACGGGCTGACCTTGGCGCGCTATCTGCGCGAGGAGACGGACTGCGCGATCATCATGGTCACGGCCGCGGACGAGGCGGTCGACCGGGTGATCGGGCTCGAGCTCGGCGCCGACGATTATGTCGGCAAGCCGTGCGACCTGCGCGAGCTGGCGGCGCGGGTCAAGAGCGTGCTTCGGCGGAGCGGCCGCCCGGAGCCGGTCAGGGCGGCAGGCGGAGAGACCCGCCGGATCGCCTTCGGCGCCTTCGTGCTGGACCTCGACGGCCACGAGCTCTTTGCCGGCGATGGATCGACGGTCGAGCTGACGACCATGGAATTCGACCTGCTCGCGGCCTTCGTCGAGCACCCGAACCGGGTGCTGACCCGCGATCAGCTGCTCGACATGGCGCATCATCGGCGCTGGGACCCGTTCGACCGCAGCATCGATATCCGCATCGCCCGCCTCAGGCGCAAGATCGAGCGCGACCCGCAGAAGCCGGAAATCATCAAGACGGTGCGCGGGGCCGGCTATATCTTCCTGCCCGACGGCCAGGGGCAGGTCCGCTAGCCTGGCGGCGGCGGACAGGCAGGCCGGGGACAGGGGACAGGACGGGCAGGGCTGGAGCGACATGGCGACCCGATCCGCGCGGACCCTTTCGCGTCATTATGCCAAGCTGGCGGTGATCAGCTCGATTCCGCTCGCCGTGCTGATCATCGCGCTCGCCTATCTGCACTACGCGGAACAGCGCCAGCGGCGCCTCGAGAGCCTGATGGTCTCGCTGAACGAGCGGCACCAGCGCGTGGAAAACACGCTGGCGACGATGGCCGAGCATGTCTTCCAGATGCGCCAATGGGCGGAAACCTATCTGGCCAGCCCGGACCGCCGCCTGTCCCCGCTGCTGCCCTTGCTGACGATCGAGGCGAACCCCAAGACCCGGGACCTGACCGGCTATTTTCTCGACGACAACGTTTATGGCGCGCTGCCGGAGGCGACGGGGAATTTCCTCGGCAACAGCGTCGCGCTCGCCGGCGGCAACGATACGCTGCACGGTCGCGAGCCTCGCGCTCGAGATCTTCCAGATCCAGCAGCTCGGCCATGTCGCCAACCGGGCGCTGCTGTTCAGCTATTTCTATGACGGGCGCGGCAACTTCCTGTCGATCTATCCGGCGTCCGACCGCTACGACTTCCAGGTGCTGGGCGACGACAGCGACATCGAGGCCAGCGTCCGGCATTTCTTCGCGCGTCCCGTCTATAACCGGGGCACGCCGGAACGGGACCCGGCGCGGAAGCCCTATTGGGTGAGCGGCGAGCGCGACGGGCTGCGCGGCCGGGCCGTGGTGTCCCGCGCGGCGCCGGTCTACGAGGGCGAGCGCTTCATCGGCGTGGTCGGCGTCGACGTGCTGCAATCCTATTTCGGCACACTGCTCCGCGTGCCGGGGCTGAAGGGAATTTCGGCCCGCGTCGTGGACGAGAACGACGACATCATCGCCTATCTGGGCAATATGAGCGATCCGGGCTATCCGGTGCTCGAAGCGCATATCCGCGCCCTCGACCAGGGGCCCAGGCGGTTCTCGGATGCCGGCGGATGGTATCTGCTGCGGATGCCGCTGCGCCAGACCGGCTGGCATCTCGACTACGCGATCCCGGTGTCGGAGATCCACGCCGGGCTGGCCTGGCGCTATTTGCCCTATGGCCTGATCCTGGTCGGCTTGATCGCGACGCTGGTGCTGGGGCAGCTGCTCGTCCGGGCGCAGTTCGTCCGCCCGGTGCTCGCCTTCGCGCAGTATCTCAGGGAGGGCGCGCGCGGCGTCGCGGTGCCGCCGCCGGATCTGCCGCGCGTCTGGAAGCCGTGGCTGTCGATCCTGCGCGCCACCTTCAAGCGCAGCAGCGAATCGCTGGACCGGCTGCGCGCCAGCGAGGAGCGCTATCGCCGCCTGGTCGAGCTGTCGCCGGACGCGGTGATGCTGCACGACCACAAGCAGATCACCTTCCTCAATCCGGCTGGCTGCCGGGTGCTCGGCTTCACCAGCCCGGAGCAGGCGATCGGCCGCTCCTATATGGACTTCATCGTCGAGCGCGAGCGGGCGGCGGCGCAGGAGCGCGTCGACGCGGTGATCAAGCACGGCCACGAGCTCCTGCCGACCGAGCGCGTGATCCGCATCGACCGAAGGCCGCGAGCGGGACATCGAGGTCATGGCGACGCCGTTCATCGGCGCGGACGGCGCCATCGTGGCGCTCGTCATCTTCCGCGACATCACCGCGCGCAAGGCGATGGAGCGCGCGGTGCGCGAAAGCGAAGGCCGGTTCCGCGCGATCTCCGGCGCGATCCCGCTGCCGGTGGCGATCTCCGATGCCGCCACCGCCTCGCTGCTCTACGTCAACCCGGAAGCCTGCGCCCAGCTTGCCATCGACGCAGACTTTCTCGACCGGGTCTCGGTGTACGATCTCTGCCCCGACCCGCGCTTCCGCTACGGCATCGCGGAGATCGCGCGCGGCAGGACGCGGGTCGAGAGCAGCGAGCAGGAAGTGCGCCGGCCGAACGGCACGCGGTTCTGGGCGCGGGTGACGACCGTGCCGATGAAGTATCAGGGGGTGGACGCGCTGATCCATGCGATCGTCGACCTGAGCGAGCGCGTGCAGGCCGAGGTCGAGCTGGCGCGCCAGCGCGAGGCCTTCCACCAGAAGGAAAAGATCGCGGCGCTCGGCTCGCTGCTGGCGGGCCTGGCGCATGAGCTGAACAACCCGCTCTCGGTCGTCAGCGGCCAGTCGCTCATGCTGGAGGACGCGGCCGGCGACGAGGCGGTGATCCGCCGCGCGCGCCGCATCCGCGAGGCGGCGGAGCGCTGCAGCCGCACCGTGCGCACCTTCCTCGCCATGGCGCGCAGCCGGACGCCGGCGCGGGTCGCCGTGGACATCAACGAGGCGGTGCGCTCGTCGGTCGACCTCGTGTCCTACAGCCTGAACAGCTCGGGCGTGGCGGTCGAGCTCGACCTCGACCCCGATCTGCCGGAAGTGACGGCCGACGCCGACCAGCTTCATCACGTGGTCTCGAACCTCGTCGTCAACGCCGAGCATGCGATGCGCGAGACGCCGCCGCCGCGCCTGCTCAAGATCACCACCCGCGCCGACGTCGACCGGGAGCAGGTGGTGCTGACGGTCGCGGACAGCGGGTCGGGCGTGCCGGCCGCCATCGCCGAGCGCATCTTCGAGCCCTTCTTCACCACCAAGGCCGGCGCGGCCGGCACCGGCATCGGGCTGTCGCTCTGCCGGGACATCGTGACGGGCCACGGCGGCACGATCGCGCTGTCGTCCGAGGAGCCGGCCGGCGCCGTCTTCACGGTGCGGCTTCCCATGCGCGCGGCGCATGAGGCGATACCGGTGGCGGTGGCGGGAAACGGCATGGACGAGGAGACCGGCATGGTGCTGGTCGTCGACGACGACGAAGACGTCGCCCTGACGCTCGCCGACGTGCTGCGGCTGCGCGGCCACGAGGTCGACACCGTGTTCGGCGGCGGCGACGGCATCGAGCAGGCGCGCCGCAAGCCCTACGACATGATCATCAGCGATATCCGCATGCCGGCGGTCGATGGGCCGAGCCTCTACCGCACGCTGCGCGGGGAGATCGCCGACCTCGACCGCCGCATGGTGTTCATGACCGGCGATACGCTCGGCACCGACCTCGCGAAGCTGCTCGAAGGCACCGGCATTCCCATCATCGAGAAGCCGCTCGACCCGCTTGCCGTCGCCGCCCTCGTCGGCCAGCGCCTGCACGCCAACCGCAACGGCGGGTAGGGGAGGGTGGCCGAGGCTCACGTCTACGTCTTCGCACTGCGACAAGAAAGAGATCAACGCCCTCTCCGCCCCCAAGGGGCAGAGAGGGAACTTCTGTCTCGCCTGTCGGCCTGCCGGCGATCGCCAGGCGCTTCATCGCAGAAATCTTCATGCCGATTTTGCGCCGTCCGGCGGCGATGGTATTTTCCGGGGAGGCGGGACGGAAGGGAGCGGCGGATGCTGCTGGCACGATCGGCGGAGGAAGCGCGGCGCAGCCAACGGCGCATTCAGGTCAACGGCCGCGACTACGTGCTGAGCGCCTATATCGGCGCGGCGCCGGTGCGCGGCATGTATGTCGAGGGCAACGAGGTCAACGACAACGGGCTGCCACAGGGCTTCCTGGTCGAGCAGCCGCCGGGCAGCGTGACGCGCCCGCATTTCCACGAGGTCAACCAGTTCCAGGTCTTCGTCGACGGCGACGGGCTGCTGGGCAAGCGCGCGGCCGGGCCGCTGACCGTGCAGTTCGCCGGGGCGCATTCGCCCTACGGGCCGATCGTGGCCGGCGACGGCGGCGTGACCTATTTCACGCTGCGGGCCGCCTGGGATCCGGGCGCGAAATACATGCCGGAATCGCGGGCCAAGCTGACGCGGGGGCGCCAGCGTCAGACGCTGGGCCGGCCGGTTTCGCCGTGCGATCCGGCGGCGCTGCGCGCGCTCGCGGAACCCGAGATCGTGCCGCTGATCGACCGCGCACCGGACGGCATGGCGGCCTGGCTGATGCGCGTCGGCGCCGACGCGGCGGCGGAGATCCCGGACCCGGCCGAGGGCGGCGGGCAATACCATGTCGTGGTCGGCGGCGCGCTGCGCCGGGACGGGGAGACGATGGGCCGGCTGTCCTGCCTGTTCGCGACGGCCGACGAGCCGCGCTACGCGGTCAATGCGGGTGCGGAGGGCCTGGAAATGCTGGTCCTGCAGTTCCCCAAAGCCTAGGCCCCTGTCTCACCGCATCCGCGACTTCAGCGCGATCATTGCGCCGTCGACGGCGAAGCGGCCGTAGCCGTGATGATGGATGGTCTTGGGCTTCTTCTGCTTGGGGTCGGTCCAGGCCTTGAGCACTTCGAGAATGAACAGGTTGTAGCGGTTGACGAGCCGGGTATCGGCGACCTTGCATTCGAGGTTGGCGAAGCATTCGGCGACCCGCGGCGGGGCCACGCGCTCGGCCGGCACGGGCGTCAGGCCGAAGGCCGCGAACTTGTCGAGATCGCGGCCGGACGCGTTGCCGACCTGAACGACCTTTTCGCGCGAGCGCCACGGCCGGCACGGCGATCACGCATTCCCGCGTCGCGCGCAGCGCGGCGAAGCTGTGATCGGCGCCGCTGACGACGCAGGCGACCAGCGGCGGCTCGAACTCGACCATCATGTGCCAGGACAGGGTCATGACATTGGCGCGGCCCTTGCGCGCGGTCGTCAGCAGGACCACCGGCCCCGGCTCGAGCAGCTGGTAGACTTTGGCGAGGGGGAGAGCTTTCATGATCGTGCGGCCGGGCCGGCGGCCCGGCGGCCCGCTTACGACACCCGCGTCTCGTAGACCTTCTTCTCGGTCTCGCGGTCGATGCCGACCAGGCTGACGTCGTAGCCCCAGAGCTGGCGCAGGTGCTTCAGCACCTCGTCGCGCGTGCGCTCGGACAAGGGGATGCGGTCGCGCACGGTATGCTGCAGCCGCAGCGTCCGGTCGCCGCGCATGTCGGCGCCGACGATCTGGATGTCGGGCTCGACGGTGCCGATCTCGTAGGACCGGGCGAGCCGCTCGCGCAGGCCGCGGTAGCCGCGCTCGTCATGGATCGAGGTCACGGTGTAGTGCCGCTCGTTGGCGTCGTCGGCGAGCGAGAACAGCCGCAAGCGTGCGGATCATGTGCGGGCTGAGATACTGCTTGATGAAGGATTCGTCGCGGTAGTTCGCCCAGGCCTCCTTGAGCACGCCGCGCCAGTCGCCGCAGCCGGCGATGTCCTTGAACCATTCCCGGTCTTCCGGCTTCGGGTCGGTGCAGATGCGCTGGATGTCCTGCATCATGCCGAAGCCGAGCGCGTAGGGGTTGAGGCCGATATAGCGCGGATTGTCGAAATCCGCCTGGTAGACCACGCTCGAATGGCTGTGCAGGATCTCCAGCATCGCGCCTTCGGTCAGCAGGCCCTTGTCGTACATCGCGTTGACGATGTAGTGGTGCACGAAGGTGGCGCAGCCCTCGTTCATCACCTTGGTCTGGCGCTGCGGATAGAAATACTGCGCGACATAGCGCACGATGCTGAGCAATTCGCGCTGCCACGCCTCCAGCACCGGGCTGTAGGTCTCGATGAAGTAGATCAGGTTCTCTTCCGGCAGGTTCATGGCGGCGTTCGCCGCCTTGTCGTCGGCGTCGTCCTTCTTGTCGTCCTTGTCCTTCTTGACCGGCACCGTCCGCCACAGGTCGTTGAAGGTGCTTTCCTTGTATTGGCGCACCTCCTCGTCGCGCGCGCGCTGCTCGCGCGCCGTCGGCTTCTGCGGCCGCGGATAGCGCGAGACGCCGTGGTCCATCAGCGCGTGCGCCGCGTCCATGATCGCCTCGACCGCGGGCGAGCCGTGCTCTTCCTCGCATTTGGCGACGAACTTCTTGGCGTATTCCAGGTAGCTGAGGACGCTGGCCGCGTCGGTCCACTGCTGGAACAGGTAGTTGTTCTTGAAGAAATGGTTATGGCCGAACGCCGCATGCGCCATCACCAGCGTCTGTATCGGCATGGAGTTCTGCTCCATGTTGTAGCTGATACAGGGGTTGGAGTTGATGACGATCTCGTAGGCCAGGCCGGAATAGCCCTTGCGGTAGGCCTTCTCTTCCTGGACGAAATGCTTGCCGAAGGACCAGTGCGGATACATCAGCGGCATGCCGGCCGAGGAATGGGCGTCCAGCATCTGCTCGGCGGAGATGATCTCGAGCTGGTTGGGATAGGTGTCGAGGCCGAGGTCGTTGACCGCGATCTCCTGGATCGCGTCATAGGTCCGCGACAGGGTGTCGAAGGTCCATTCGCGGCCGTCGAACAAGGGCTTGGTGGTGACCGTTGCGGTCATGCTGCGGCTCCGCTTCCGGTTGGCGTCATCCCGCCGTCGTTTGTTTCGCGAAAAGCTCGCGGAAGACCGGGTAGATGTCGCTCGGCTGCGCGATATGCTTCATCTCGAAATTGTTCCAGCGCTGGCGGACCGTGTTATAGGCCTGCCAGAGCTCGGCGCCGGCGCCCGGCGCCTGGAACATGTCCAGCTCCCGCTCGTCGACGATCTCGACATAGGCGAAATACTGGCAGAGCGGCATGATGTCTTCGTTCAGCATGCGGATGCATTTCTCGCCGTCGTCGGGGAAGTTGTCGCCGTCGGAAGCTTGCGCGCCGTAGATGTTCCAGCTGTCGACCGGATAGCGGTCGCGCAGCACTTTCTTCATCTCGGTCAGCGCGGTGCTGACCACCGTGCCGCCGCTTTCGCGGCTGTAGAAGAAGGTGTCCTCGTCGACCTCGCTCGCCTCGTGGGTATGGCGGATGAAGACGATGTCGGTCTGCTCGTAGCGCCGCTTGAGGAACAGGTGCAGCAGGATGAAGAAGCGCTTGGCCAGGTCCTTCTCCCGCTCGCCCATCGAGCCGGACACGTCCATCAGGCAGAACATGACCGCCTTGCTGTTCGGCTTCGGCACCCGCTCCAGCCGCTTGTAGCGGATGTCGATCGGGTCGAGATAAGGGATGCCCTTGCGCAACCGGGTCAGGCGGTCGAGCTCGACGCGCAAGGCGTCGAGCCGGAGGTACTGGCGTTCCGACTGCGGCCCCTCGGCCTCGATCTCCGCGATCTCGGCCTCGATGGCCTCGACCTTCTCGAGCTTCGGCCGCCCGAGCGCGATGCGGCGGCCGTAGCTGTTGCGGATCGTGCGCCGCACCGAGATCTGGTTCGGCGTGCCGGACAGGCTGTAGCCGGCGCGCTTGTACTGGAAGGACTTGATCTCCTTCAGATCCTTCTTCACCAGATCGGGCAGCTCGAGGTCCTCGAAATAGATGTCGAGGAATTCCTCGCGGCTGAGCGCGAAGGTGAAGGCGTCTTCGCCTTCGCCCTGATCGGCGGCCTGCTTGCCGCCGTCGCCCCCGCCGCCGCCCTGGGTCGGCTTCTGGATCTTGTCGCCCGAGTTGAACTGCTTGTTGCCCGTGAACACCCGCTCGCGGTAGCCGCCGTTCGGCGACAGCACGAAGCGCGGCTCGGCAATCCCCTTGGTCGGGATCGAGATGGTCTCGCCCTCGTCCGCATTGGAGATCTTGCGGTTCTTGATCGAGTCGTTGACGACCTTCTTGATCTGCGCCCGCGCGCGGCGCATGAACCGCTGGCGATTGCCAAGGTTCTTGTCCTTGGGATTGAGACGCCGGTCAATGAAATGGTGCATGGCTTTTAAGCCCGGCCTCAGCCGGCCTTGTTGACCCGCATATACCACTCCACCAGCCGCCGGACCTGACGCTCGGTATAGCCGCGGTTCTTCATCCGCAGCACGAATTCCGTGTGCTTGGCGTCCGTATCGGAATCCTTCTTCGTCCCGAAGCTGATGACCGGCAGCAGGTCTTCCACGTTGCTGAACATCCGCTTTTCGATGACCTCGCGCAGCTTCTCGTAGCTGGTCCAGTCGGGATTGCGGCCGTCGCTCCGCGCCCGCGTGCGAAGCGCGAATTTGACGACCTCGTTGCGGAAGTCCTTGGCGTTCGTGATGCCCGCCGGCTTCTCGATCTTGGACAGCTCCTCGTCCAGGATGTTGCGGTCGAACATCTGCCCGGTGTCCGGATCCTTGAAGGTCTGCTCCTCGATCCAGGCGTCGGCATAGGCGATGTAGCGGTCGAACAGATTCTGGCCGTACTGGGTGTAGGATTCGAGGTAGGCCTTCTGGATCTCGGCGCCGATGAACTCGGCATATTTCGGCGCGAGCTCGGTCTTGATGAACTCCAGGTAGCTGTTCTGGATCTCGTCCGGGAACTGCTCGCGCTTGATCGACTGCTCGAGCACATACATCAGATGCACGGGATCGGCCGCGACTTCTTCGTTGTCGTAGTTGAAGGTCTCGGACAGCACCTTGAAGGCGAAACGCGTGCTGATTCCGGTCATGCCTTCGTCGACGCCGGCGGTGTCGCGGTATTCCTGCATCGTCTTGACCTGCGGACCCGTGTCTTTCAGGTTTTCGCCGTCGTAGACGCGCATCTTGGTGTAGAGGTTCGAGTTCTCATGCTCCTTGAGGCGCGTGAGAATGCCGAAGCGTCCCAGGATCTCGAGCGTCTCCGGCGCGCACGACGCGCGCGCCAGCTCGCTTTCCCGCAGCAGCTTGCTATAGATCTGCGTCTCTTCCGTGACGCGCAGGCAGTACGGCACCTTGACCACGCAAAGCCGGTCGAGGAACGCCTCGTTGTTCTTGTTGTTCTTGAACTGCTGCCACTCGGACTCGTTCGAGTGCGCCAGGATGATGCCCTGGTACGGCAGCGCGCCCAGCGATTCGGTGCCGATGTAGTTGCCTTCCTGCGTCGCCGTGAGCAACGGATGCAGCACCTTGATCGGCGCCTTGAACATTTCGACGAATTCCAGGAGGCCCTGCGTCGTCCGGTTCAAGCTGCCCGAGTAGCTGTAGGCATCCGGGTCATGCTGGCTGAAGTGCTCCAGCTTGCGGATGTCGACCTTGCCGACCAGCGAGGAGATGTCCTGGTTGTTCTCGTCGCCGGGCTCGGTCTTGGCGATGGCGATCTGGCGCAGCTTCGACGGCATGAGCTTGACCGCCGAGAACTTGCCGAGGTCGCCGCCATACTGGTCGAGCCGCTTGATCGCCCAAGGCGACGCCAGGCCGGTCAGACGGCGGCGTGGAATGCCGTATTTGGTTTCCAGGAGATCGCCGAACTTCTCGCGGCTGAACATGCCGAGCGGCGATTCGAAGATCGGGCTCAGCTCGTCGCCGGCCTTGAGCACGTAGATCGGCGTCATTTCCATGAGTTGCTTCAGGCGCTCCGCCAGGGTCGACTTGCCGCCGCCGACGGGCCCGAGCAGATAGAGGATCTGCTTGCGCTCTTCCAATCCCTGCGCCGCATACCGGAAATAGCCCACGATCCGCTCGATCGTGTCTTCCATTCCGTAAAATTCGCTGAATGCCGGATACCGCTTGATCGTGCGGTTCATGAAGATCCGCCCTAAGCGCGGATCGGTGCTGGTGTCGATCAGTTCCGGCTCTCCGATCGCCGCCACCATGCGCTCGGCGGCGCTGGCGTACATGATCGGATTGTCGCGGCAAGCCAGGAGATACTCTTGAAGCGACAGATCCTCTTGCTTTTCCCGCGCGTAGACTTCGGAAAAGACGTCGAAGATGTCCATAGCTCAAACCTTCCCGATACTTATATCGAAGTTGCTGATCTAGACTACCCGCAAAAACCCTCTCATATTTGTTCTTTTATTGCCCACCGGATGACTTTCCTTTGGCGAATCGTGCGCCCGTATATTTAATATATACTTACTTAAGCATTCTTGTTGGTAAAAATTTTCACTAACACTTTCGAATACTGAAGCACGCATCGTCACTTTACCGAAACACATATGCCATCTTTTGCAAGCGGCATTTTCCTTCTTCCCTGCAAATAACCTGCCGGACATACCTAACCGGTTTCCGAATAAGGATATTTTTCTTTGAGGTACGATGTCGCATACATCATTGTCGGCGTTTTCGCGGATGACTGCCTAATATGAGAGCAACGCCAATTCGCGAATCGTTGTTCCGTGCGACGGAACGCCACATTCCGAAATTGCCGATTTTTTTTGTCGCAGCGGCAGTGCGTCGTGCGTCAGTGCATCGCCTTGGGTAACCAGAGCGCGACCTGCGGGAACACGACGAGCAGCGCCAGCATCACGAACATGGTCGCCGCGAAGGGCAGGGTGCCGATGATCACGTCGTTCAGCGGGCCCTTGGCCCGGACGCCTTGTACGACATAGAGATTGACCCCGACCGGGGGCGTGATCAGCGCGGTTTCCAGCAGCACGGTCAGCAGGATGCCGAACCACACCGGATCGAAGCCGAGCGCAACCACGATCGGCGTGATCAGCGGCGCCGTGGTGATCAGCATCGACAGCGTCTCCATGAAGCAGCCGAGCACCAGATAGAAGACGATGATCACCAGCATCGTATTGGTCGGCCCCAGCCCCAGCCCCTGGATGAAGCGGGTGAGCTGCTCGGTCAGGCCGATGAAGGCGAGGATGAAGTTGAGGAAGATCGCCGCCAGGATGATCAGCATGACCATGGCGGTCGTCTTCATCGTGCCCTCGACGGCTTCGCGCAGCATGTCGAGCGACAGCGACCTGTAATAGGCGGCGAGGATGAGGGCGAAGACCACGCCGAGCGAGGCCGCCTCGGTCGGCGTCGCCCAGCCGGCGTAGATCGTGCCGACGACCACGACGAACACCAGCATCGGCGGTATCAGGTCGGGCAGGCTCTTGATGCGGCGCTCCCAGGACGTCTCGATCGGCGTGCCGCCCCATTCCGGATAGATGATGCAGAAGATCAGCACCGTCAGCATGAACAGCCCGGCCAGGAGGAAACCCGGAATGAAGCCGGCGAGGTAGAGATCCGGCACCGAGGTGTCGGTCAGCAGGCCGTAGATGATCAGGTTGATCGACGGCGGGATCAGGATGCCGAGCGTGCCGCCCGCCGCGAGCGTGCCGAGGAACAGGCGCTCGTTGTAGCCGTGCCGCTCGACCTCCGGCAGCGCCACCGTGCCGACCGTCGCCGCGGTGGCGACGCTCGAGCCGGAGGTGGCGGCGAACATGGCGCAGGAGCCGATGTTGGAATGCATCAGCCCGCCGGGCAGCCAGGACAGCCATTGCGCCAGCGCCGCATACATCCGCGCGGCGATGCCCGAGCGCAGCAGCAGCTCGCCCAGCAGGATGAACATCGGGATCGCCATGAGCAGGAATTCGGTGCCGTTCTGCCAGAAGGATTCGCCGAGCGCGAGATGCAGCGGCATCAGCGAGAAGACCTGGCTGAGCGTGAGGCCGAGCGTGCCGAGCGCCGCGGCGACCGGGACGCTCATCGCCAGAAGCCCGAGCAGGAGGACGAGGGCGGTAATCAGCATGCTAGGCTTCGCCCTTTTCCGATTTCACCCGCAGCTCGCTCAGATGGACTTCCTCGTCCACTTCTTCGGTCTGCGTGCGCGCGCCCGCCAGCCGCGCGATCGTGGCGATGTCGCGCTGTCCCATCGCAACCGCGCAGCGCAGCAGCACCGTGACCAGCGTCACCGAAAAGAGCACGAGTCCGGCCACCCAGAAGAACTGCGGCACCGCGAGCGGCGTCTGCATCGGCGTGATCGATTTCGCCCAGTATTTGGCGGAATGGATGAAGAGCTCGATGGCCCGCCAGGTGAGGATCAGGATGAACGCGGTGAGGATCAGCAGGCCCGCAAGGTCGAGAAAGGCCTGCAGCGGCCGCCGGAAGGTCAGATAGAGCGCATCGACGCGGACGTTGATGCGGTGCAGCAGGGCGTAGGCCAAGGCCCAGCTCGTGCTGACCGCCAGCAGGTAGCCCGAGATCTCGTCCGAGCCGCCCATCGAATGGCCGGTGGTCGCGCGGACCAGGACGTCGCCCGTCACCATGAAGGCGGCGAAGAACAGCATCGCGCCGCCCATCCAGACCGCAAACCGGGATACGGCTTCCAGCCGCTTGATAAATCGATCGAGCATGTCAGGGAACCTTCGGGCGGCCGGCGCCAGCGGATAGGGTCGCTGGGACCGCGCCGCCCGGTTCGAGGCTCGTTCAGCTACCCGCTTTGATGCCGACCAGCTTGCCCACCGTCGCGTTCCAATTCTTGACGCATTCGGGGCTGCACCGGCTCGCCCAGCGCTTCAGGATGGTGTTCCGCAGGATTTTGCGGCGCTCCTCCACATCCGCCTTGGACGGCTTGACCAGCTTCATCTTGCCGGGCTCGCCGGCGGTGCACTTGCCGCCGACGCCGGTATTGCAGATCACGCCCATCTCGTCTTCGTCGCCGATGCCTTTCCACAGCTGGTCTTCCAGCTTGGCCATCTCCTTGGTGAAGAAGGCCTGGGTCGGCTTGTCGAGCTGGTTCCAGCGCTTCAGGCTGAAGGCGCCGAAGGAAATGCCCCAACCCACGCGCAGCGCGTACATCGTGTTCGCCACCTGCCACCACTTGGCCTTATAGGCCGGCATGGTGCCGGTGATGCCGCAGTCGACGACGCCCTTCTGCAGGGCCGGCACGACCTCCGCGAAGGCAACCGTCACGCTGTTGCCGCCGACGCCCTCGACGAAATCGCCGAGCGTCGTGCTGTAGACGCGGATCTTCTTGCCCTTGAGATCCTTGATGCTGTTGATCGCGCCGTTGCAGAACAGCATCTGGCTCGGGAAGGGATACATCAGCATCAGCTTGGCGCCGAAGGTCTTCTCGAACGCCTTCTCCAGGGTCGGCCGATAGACCTTGGTGATCTCGCGCGCGGTCTTGATGTCCTGCGCGACCGCCGACAGGTCGACGCCCTCGAACAGCGCATCCTCGGACGCGACATAGCCGATCACGCCAAAGGCGAAGTCGAACACGCCGAGCTTGAGCAGGCGCATGACCTCGAAGCCCTTGAGGCCGAGCTCGGTGAGCGGCTGCGCATGCGCGGTGATCGCGCCGTTGGAATCCGCCGTCACCGTCTTGTTCCAGAACGGTCCTTCGTAATCCTGGTAGTTGGTCAGGTTGCCCCAGGTGCCCACCACCTTGAAGCTGTTCTTGGGCAGATCCGCGGCGGACGCCGTGGCGGCTGCGAACCCCATGGCGCCGGCGAGCGCCGCGGCGATGACGACTTTCGGAACGGTTCGGAACATGTAGTCTCTCCCTGTTTCATTATTCTTTTCTAAGGCCCGCGGCAGCGCCGACAGGCAGCCGTGCCATCCGCCGCCGTGCCGCCCGTTACCGATCTTCCCCAGCCGGGTGGCCATATGGCGTTGAATTGGCGTTGCGATTAGCGTAGCCGAGGCTGTGGCTTGCGTCCACAGCAACCTGATAGTGTGGAGGCGCGGCTGCACGAAAGGGAGCGGCGGGAAGCGACATGGTCTGGTTCATCGGCGTCGATGTCGGCGGCACCTTCACCGACTTCTATGCGTTCGGCGACGACAGCGGGGAGGGCGGCGGGCGCGAGCGCGTGCACAAGACGCTCTCGACGCCCGACAACCCGGCGCGCGCGATCCTCGACGGGCTCGACGCGCTGTGCCGCGCCGAAGGCATCGACCCGGCGACGATCGGCCGGCTCGGCCACGGCACGACGGTCGCGACCAACGCGCTGATCCAGCGCCGCGGCGCCAGGGTGGCGCTAATCACCACCGCGGGCTTCCGCGACCTGCTGGAGATCGGCCGCCAGGTCCGCCCGCGCATGTACGACCTCAAGGCGGACTATCCGCCGCCGCTGGTGCCGCGCGAGCTGCGCTTCGAGATCGCAGAGCGCATCGGCCCGCGCGGCGAGGTCATCCAGCCGCTGGATGCGGCGGCGATCCGGGGCGCGGTGGAGGCGGTGCGCGCCGCCGGCGTCGAGGCTTGCGCGGTCTGCCTCCTGTTCGGCTTCCTCAATCCGGCGCACGAGCGGCGCATCGGCGAAGCGCTGCGCGACGCGATGCCCGACCTGCACCTGTCGCTGTCGTCGGACGTGCAGCCCGAGTTCCGCGAGTTCGAGCGCTTCTCCACGACCGTGCAGAACGCCTATCTGCAGCCGGCGCTGAGCCGCTACATGCGCGATCTCGCGCAGGGGCTGGCCCAACGCGCGCCCAAGGCGATGATCGGCATCAACCAGTCGAGCGGCGGGCTCATGTCGGTCGCGCGCGCCGGCGACTATCCGATCCGCACCGCGCTGTCGGGGCCGGCGGCGGGCGCGGTCGGCGCGGTCCATATCGGCCGGCTGGCGGAGCGGCCCGACGTCATCACGCTGGACATGGGCGGCACCAGCGCCGACGTCTGCCTGATCCGCGGCCACCGCGCCGGCATCAACAACGAGCAGGAGGTCGCGGGCTTTCCGGTGCGCCTGCCCATGGTCGACATCAACACGGTGGGCGCGGGCGGCGGCTCGATCGCCTGGTTCGACCGCGACGGCCTTCTGAAGGTGGGGCCGGAGAGTGCCGGCGCCGATCCGGGACCGGCCTGCTACGGCCGGGGCGGGGAACGGCCGACCGTGTCGGACGCCAATCTGCTGCTCGGCCGTCTGTCGCCGCGCGGGTTGCTCGGCGGCGCCATGGCGCTCGACGCCGCGGCGGCGCGGCGGGCGATCGCGCCGGTCGCCGGGCAACTCGGCTTCACGCCGGAGAAGACGGCGCAGGGCGTGATCGGCATCGTCGTCGCCAACATGGTGCGCGCGATCCGCGCCATCTCGGTCGAGCGCGGGCACGACCCGCGGCGCTTCAGCCTGCTGGCGATGGGCGGCGCGGGGCCGCTGCACGCGGCCGACGTGGCGCGCGCGCTCGGCATGCGCGAGATCATCGTGCCGCCCGCGCCGGGCATCCTCTGCGCGCAGGGCCTCGTGGTCTCCGACCTGAAGGAGGATTTCGTCGCCAGCGGTCGCTTCCCGGTCGCGCCGGATACGCTCGCGCCCGTCGCGGCGGCGGTCGCGGACCTCGCGGGGCAGGCGGGCGACTGGGCGCAGGCGAGTGCGGGGGACGCGATCGGCCATGCGCTCGAGCTCAGCTTCGACATGCGCTATGTCGGGCAGAATTTCGAGCTTCGGGTGCCGGCAGCCGGTTACGACCGGCCGCCGTCTGTGGACGACCGGCGCGCGACGACACGCGCGCCGGCTGGGGAAAGCGATGATGCTCGCCGTGCGCCGCCGTTGCCCGATGCCGCGACGTTGTGCGGTCTCTTCTTCGCGGCGCATGAGCAGAGCTACGGCTTCCACAATCCCGACGACGCGGTCGAGATCATCAACATCCGGCTGACCGCGCACGGCCGGCTGCGCCAGCCGGGCGCCGCGCCCGCCGCGCTGGGCCCGGCGACGCCGCCGCCGCCGGTCGAGACGCGGTCGGTCTGGTTCGCGGGCGACGATCCGGTCGCGACGCCGGTGTTCGACCGCCAGGCGCTCCGTCCCGGCAACGTCATCACCGGGCCCGCGGTGATCGACCAGCTCGACGCCACTACCATCGTCTTCCCGGGCGACCGGGCGCGGGTCGATGGCCACGCCAACCTGCTGCTGGAGCTCGCGCCATGACCGGCCAAAACGCGGCGACGAACGCGGCGACGAACGCGGCGCTCGACGCCGTCACCCTGGAGATCCTGTTCAACGCGCTGCGCTCGGTGACGGACGAGACCTTCATCGCGCTGATGCGGAGCGCCTATTCGACGAACATAAAGGAGCGGCGCGACCATTCGACGGCGATCTGCGATCCCGATGGCCGGCTGATCGTGCAGGCGGAAAGCTCGCTGCCGATCCATCTCGCCTCGATGACCGGCATGATGGCGAGCCTGCGCGCCAAGGTGCCGCTGGCGGAAATCGCCGAGGGCGACCTGTTCGTCGCCAACGACCCGCATGTTGCGGGCGGCACGCATCTGCCCGATATCAACATGGCGATGCCGGTCTTCGTCGACGGCGCGCTGATCGCCTTCATCTGCAACATCGCGCATCACGCGGATGTCGGCGGCATGGCGCCGGGCTCGATGGCGGGCGGCATGTCGGAGATCTACCAGGAAGGCATCCGCATCCCGGTGGTCCGGCTGTTCCGCAAGGGCGAGCTGCAGCGCGACATCCTCGACCTGCTGCTGCTCAACGTGCGCCTGCCGGAGGAGCGGCGCGGCGACTACTACGCGCAGATCTCGGCCTGCCGCCTCGGCGCCCGCCGGCTCGGGCGAGATCGCGGGGCAATACGGCACGGGCGTGCTGGCGCAGGGCTTCCGCGACATCGTCGCGCGCACCGAGCGGCGCATGCGCGACGCGGTGGCCGCCATCCCGGACGGCGTCTACCGCTTCGACGACGTGATGGACGACGACGGGCTCGGCGCGGTCGACATCCCGATCCGGCTCGCGGTCACGGTCGCGGGCGACCGCATCCGCTTCGACTTCACCGGCACCGCGCCGCAGGTGCGCGGCAACGTCAACGTCACGCTGAACGCGACCAAGGCGTCGGTCTGCTATTCGCTGAAGGCGCTGCTCGACCCGGAGGTGCCGAACAATCAGGGCGTGCTCGACGTCTGCGAGGTCGTCACCGAGCGCGGCAGCCTGCTCGACTGCGTGGCGCCGTCGCCGGTCGCCGCGCGCGCCAACACCTGCCAGCGCATCGTCGACGTGGTGATCGGCGCGCTCAAGGACGCGCTGCCCGACGCCGCCGTCGGCGCGGCCAACGGCGCCAACACGACCGCGGTCTTCGCCGGCCGCGATCCCGCGACGGGACGCGACTACCTCTATCTCGAGACGCTCGGCGGCGGCTTCGGCGGGCGCAACGACCGCGACGGCAAGGACGGCGTGCAGGTGCACATCACCAACACCTCGAACCTGCCGGTCGAGGCGATCGAGATGGAATATCCCCTGCGCGTCGTCCGCTACGGCCTGGTCGAGGAGTCCGGCGGCGCGGGGCAGTACCGCGGCGGGCTCGGCCTCAGCCGCGTGATCACGCCGGTCGGGCACGACTGCGTCTTCAACGGCGCGGGCGAGCGCTTCCGCAACGCGCCCTGGGGCATCTTCGGCGGCGGGCCGGGCGCGATGGGCCGTTTCCTGCACGTCGACGCCGCGGGCCACGCGAAGACGCTCGACATCAAGCCGAGCGGCATCGTCGTCAAGGCGGGCGAGGAGATCGTCGTCGAGACGCCGGGCGCCGGCGGCTACGGCCCGCCCGCCAGGCGCGATCCTGCCGCGCTGGAAGAAGACCGCCGAGCGGCAAGTTCGGTGCGGCGTGGCTGAAGAAGTGGTACGGGCGGTAAGTCCGCGCGGTCCCTCTTGCGCCGAAAGCAGGGAGTGACGTCTGCGCGGTCGCCTGCGCCGATGGCCTGTTCGGCCTGCGCGGCTGGCAGATCGAGTACCTCGCGGAAGGACATCGCGACGGTCAACAACGGCATCGTCACGCTGTTCGTGCTGACCGACAACCGAGCAGGAGAAGTACCTCACCGCGGACGAGAAGGCCTGGCTAGTCGAAGAAGCTGAAGGCGGAGCGGGCGGCGAAGGAAGCCGGGGACCTACAGCATTGGCAGGGGCTGTTCGATCCCAAGGTGCTGCTGCTGGCGCTGAACTACTTCGGCATCGTCGTCGCCAGCCTGGGCAACCTGTTCTTCGTGCCGCAGACAACAAGCGATCGGGCGTCAGCAGCAACATGAATGTCGGCTGGCTGAGCATGATCCCCACCTCTGCGGGTGGGGTAGGGCTCAGCGTTGGGGCGGCATCTCGGACCGGATGCACGAGCGGCGCTGGAACCTGCTCGCGGCGTGTGTCGTCTCCGCGGTCGGGCTTGATCATGGCGGGGCTGACGATCGGCACGTGGTGGGGGATCGCGGAAATCCCGCAGATTTGTGCTGATCGGGTAAAAGCCGGCATGCTGGGTATGGGCGCGCGACGACCGATTGGGAGGATTCCATGGCGACAAGCACTGAAGGCCCCGCCGGCGCCGAAACCAGCGCCCGGCCGGGGGCGCTGTCGGGCATCCGGGTCATCGAGCTGGCGGACGAGCAGGCGGAGTATTGCGGGCTGACCCTGGCGGGGCTGGGCGCCGACGTGGTGAAGGTGGAGCCGCCCGGCGGCAGCCCGACGCGCCGCATCGGCCCGTTCTATGAGGACAAGCCCGATCCCGAGCGCTCGCTGTTCTTCTGGCAGTACAACCGCGGCAAGCGCTCGATCGCGCTCGATCTGGACCGCGAGGAGGACCGCGCGCATTTCCGGTCGCTGCTGGCCTCCGCCGACATCCTGCTCGAATCCACGCCCAAGGGGCAGCTCGACGCCTGGGGCTTCGGCGCGGCCGCATTGGAAAAAGAATTTCCCACCCTGATCACAGCCCGCGTCACGCCCTTCGGCGATCACGGGCCGTGGAGCGGCTTCAAGGCGTCCGACCTGGTGCATCTCGCGCTCGGCGGCGTGATGATGAACTGCGGCTACGACCCGGCGCCCGGACGGGAAATACGACCTGCCGCCGATCGCGCCGCAGATGTGGCACGCCTACCACGTCGCCGGCGAGCAGCTCAGCATGGCGATCATCGCCGCGCTGCTGTTCCGCTTCCGCACGGGCCTGGGGCAGCGCCTGTCCTGCGCGGTGCATGAGGCGGTGGCCAAGAGCACCGAGGTCGACCTGATGTCCTGGGTCATGCGGCGCGCGCCGGTCTATCGCCAGACCTGCCGCCACGCCCGGGAAACGGTCTCGCCGCATCCCGACAATCGCGCACACGAAGGACGGGCGCTGGGTGATGGCCAGTCTCGGCACCCGGCCGGACGACGGCAAGCGGCTGATCGAGCTGCTCGAGCGCTACGGCATCGAGTCCGGGCTGGACCCGGAGCAGAGCGCGGTGCGCGCGGGCGGGCGCTTCGTCCCGGGCACCGCGCCCGACCAGCGCAAGCGCGATCCGGCGATGGAGGCGGTGCAGCGCTTCGTGCGGTCCTTCACCTACGCGAACATCCCGTGGCGCGAGGCGCAGCAGCTCGGCATGCTGTGGGCGCCGCTGCGCAAGCCGCACGAGAACGCGCTCGACCCGCACTGGATCGCGCGCAAGAGCGTCACCGACGTCGCGCATCCCGAGCTGGGCCGGTCCTTCCGCTACGCGACGAGCAAGTGGATCGGCACCGCGACCGGCTGGTCGGTGGGGCGGCGGGCGCCGCTGCTGAACGAGGATGCGGCGAGCGTGGACGCGCCGCCCGCACGGGGCGCGCCGGTCATCAGCGCGACGCCGCAGGCGCCCGACGCGGAAAAGCCGTCGCCGCGCGGCAAGCCGTTTCCGCTGAACGGCATCCGCATCCTGGATTTCACCTGGTTCCTGGCCTCGGCCGGCGGCACGCGCTTCCTGAGCGCGTTCGGCGCCGAGAGCATCAAGGTCGAGCTGAAGAGCCATCCCGACACGCGCATGGCCGCGATGGCGCCGGTCGGCGGCCGCGCCGCGCGCGACAAGGCGACCGCGCCGCTGCCCGCCGTGAGCGATCCCGACATGGGCGGGCAGTTCAACAACAAGAACCCCGGCAAGCGCGGCATCTCGCTCAACGTCCGGCATCCGAAGGGGCTGGAGATCGCGCGCCGGCTGGTGGCGATGTCCGATATCGTCGCCGAGGGCTTCTCGCCCGGCGTGCTCGACAGCTGGGGGCTCGGATACGACGCGCTGCGCGCCATCAAGCCGGACATCATCTACGTGCAGCAGTCCGGCATGGGGGCGCAGGGCACCTACGGCCGCTTCCGCACCGTGGGCCCGGTGGCCAACTCCTTCGCCGGCCTGTCGGAGATGTCGGGCCTGCCCGAGCCGGCGATGCCGGCGGGCTGGGGTTATTCCTATCTCGACTGGATGGGCGCCTACAGCTTCGCGCTCGCGATGCTCACCGGCCTGTATCCATCGCGACCGCACCGGCGAGGGCCAGTGGATCGACGCGTCGCAGACCGAGGTCGGGCTGTTCATCAACGGCACGACGCTGCTCGACTGGTCGGCCAACGACCGCATCTGGTCGCGCATCGGCAACCGCTCGCCCTACAAGCCGGCGGCGCCGCACGGCGCCTATCCCTGCGCCGGCGACGACCGCTGGATCGCCATCGCCTGCTTCGACGACGCGGAATGGCGCGCGCTGGCCGAGGTCGGCACGGCATCCCGAATGGGCCGCCGATCCGCGCTTCGCCACGCTCGCGGGACGGCTGGCGCACCAGGACGCGCTCGACGCGGCCGTCGGCGACGTGGACCCGGACGGGCGACGCCTACGCGATGATGCACGCGCTGCAGAAGGCCGGCGTGCCGGCCGGCGTGTGCCAGACGGCGGAGGACCGCTGCGACCACGATCCGCAGCTTGCCGAGCTGGAATGGCTGACCGAGGTGACGGGCACCAAGATCGGCCGCTGGCCGATCGCCGAGGTGCCGGTCAAGCTGAGCAAGAGCCCGGCCTATATCGGCGGCCGCATCGACCGCGGCGCGCCCTGCTACGGCGAGGACAACGAGTACGTCTACGGCGAGCTGCTCGGCATGACGACGAAGGAGATCGCGGCACTGGCGGACGACGGCGTGATCTGAGGCGCCGCCGCGCGGCTATTGCCGGGCGATCCCGGCCTTGCCGCCGCGCAGCACGAACTTCTGCACCTTGCCCGTCGCCGTCTTCGGCAGCTCGTCGACGAAAGCTCACCCACTGCGGCGTCTTGAAATGGGCGAGGCTGTTCCGCACGTGCAGCTTCAGCGCGTCCTCCGTCGCGTCCGCGCCCGGCCGCAGGATGACGAAGGCGTGCGGCGCCTCGCCCCATTTTTCGTGCGGCATGCCGACGACCGCGACTTCCAGCACGGCCGGATGACGCAGCAGGCAGCCCTCGACCTCGACCGACGAGATGTTCTCGCCGCCGCTGATGATGACGTCCTTGAAGCGATCGCGGATTTCGACGTACCCGTCGGGATGCACGACCGCGGCGTCGCCCGAATGGAACCAGCCGTTCCGGATCGCCGCGTTCGTCGCCGCGGGATCGTTGTAGTAGCCTTTCATGACGACGTTGCCGCGCACGGTGATCTCGCCCAGCGTCGCGCCGTCCTGCGGGACTTCCTTCCCGTTCTCGTCGACGACCCGCAGCTCACCCGAGCTCACCAGCTCGACGCCCTGGCGCGCCTTGATCCGGGCGCGTTCCTCGATCGGCAGGTTCTGATGCTCCGGCCGTGCTTCGCAGACAGTGATGAACGGCGCCGTCTCGGTGAGCCCGTAGACATGGGTCAGCTCCCAGCCGAGCTTCTTCTCGATCATCTCGATCGTCGCGGCGGCGGGCGGGGCGCCGGCGGTAAAAAGGCGGACGCCGCGCGGCGCCCCCTCCATCATCGCCGCCGGCGCGTTGGCGACGCCGATGAGGACGGTCGGCGCCGCGCAGAACATCGTAATGTTCTCGTCCCGGATGAGCTGGAAGATGAACGCCGGCTCTACTTTCCTGAGACAGACATTGGCCATGCCGCGGGCGGTGTTGATCCAGGTGAAGGTCCAGCCGTTCGCGTGGAACATCGGCAGGGTCCAGAGATACCGGTCGCCCGGCGTCAAATGGTGATGAACCAGGGTCCCCATGGCGTTCATGTACGCGTTGCGGTGGGTGATCATCACCCCCTTGGGCCGCGCCGTCGTGCCGCTGGTGTAGTTGATGGTCAGGAGGTCCGATTCGGCGATCTCGGCCGCGGCGAAATCGGCTGCGTGCGATGCCAGCGTCGCTTCGTAGTCGATCCACCCCTTAGCCGCTCCTTCCAGCGCGACGAAGGCTTCGACGCTCCGGCAGCTTGTCGCGGATGCCGTCGATGGCGTCGAGATAGTCGGCATGGGCGCAGACGACCTTCGCGCCGCAATGGTTGATGATGTAGTCGAAATCGGCCGGCAGCAGGCGGTAGTTGATCGGCACCAGCACCGCGCCGATCTGCGGCACCGCATAATACGCTTCCAGGTGGGAATGGGTGTTCGGCGCGATATAGGCGACCCGGTCGCCCTGCCGGACGCCCATGGCCTGCAGCGCCGCGGACCAGCGGTCGCAGCGGTCGAGAAACGCCGCATAGGTAAGCCGCACATCGCCGTCGACGACCGCCTCGCGGTCGGCGTAGAGCCGGCGTGCGCGCCGCGCGAACTCCATGGGTGTCAATGCGATTTCCATCACGAATCCTCCCTGGATGAATTTGTTATTTGCGGCTAGTTTAATACGGCTCCCTGACGAATATGAAGGTCGTTCCGGTCACGATCGGGGCGCTGGCGCCGACGAAGGAGACGTTGACGTCCTTGACCTGGCGGCTTCCTGCGCGGCCCGAGGCCTGCAGCGCGCCTTCGATGATGTGCCAGAGGCCGTGAATGCGCCCGGTGCCGAGGCTGCCGCCGAAGGTGTTGAGCGGCAGGTCGCCGTCGAGCTCGATGCGGCCGTCCTGGATGAAGTCGAGCGCTTCGCCTTCCTCGCAGAAGCCGTAGGACTCGAGCCCGTAGATCACCGAGGCCGAGAAGCCGTCGTAGATCTGCGCCACGTCCACGTCCTTGGGCGCGAAGCCCGAGCGCTCCCAGGTCAGCTTGGCCGAGCTGCGCCCGCCCTCCATGTAGCTGGACAGGCTGCCGATGCCGCCCGGCCACCTCGAAATGCAGCCGCTGGCCGTAGCCGGCGAGGTAGGCCGGCGTCGGCTTCAGGTCGCGCGCCCGGTCCGCCAGGGTCAGCACGACGGCGACGGCGCCTTGCACCGGGATGTCGCAATCGTAGAGGCAGAAGGGATAGGCGACCATGCGGGACGCGAAATAGTCCTCGGCCGTCAGCGGCGTGCCGTAGAAATAGGCGTGCGGGTTGTGCTGCGTGTGGCGGCGCTGTGTCACGGCGAGGGTGACCATCTTCTCGCGGCTCTGGTTGTTCCGCTCGAGCCAGCGGGTATAGGCGACCGCCATGCCCTGGCCCGGCCCGCCGAAGCCGTAGGGCGCGGTGAACTGGGTGGCGCCCTGCGCCAGGGTGCCGGGCAGGTTCTGGTAGGTGCCGCGCGGGTTGTGCATCGCCCGCCAGACGACGGCATATTTGCAGACGCCCGCGAGCAGCGCGTTGACCGCCTGCTGCAGCGCGCCGCCGATATTGGTCGTGCCGACCTGGATGTGCCAGGTCAGGTTCGGCAGCTTCAGCATCGCCATCATGCAGTTGACCGAGACGACGGAGATGCCGTCGACCTCCGCGTGCCCGGTCGCCGGCAGCTCCGGATAGGTCGCGAGGCCATCGATGTCCGCCATCTGCAGGCCGGAGTCCGCGACCGCCCCCTTGACCGCCTCCAGCGCGTGCGCGGCGAGCGGGATCTCGGCCGAGCGGCTGACCTTGGAGTAGCCCACGCCGCTGATCGCCACCTTGCACCGGTTTTCCCACATGGCGTGTCTCCTTTACCCGCGCGCGAGCCGGAACTGCGGCAGCGTGATGTCGTCGTTCAGCGTCTCGAAGACGACCTCGACGCGCCGCCCGACCTTGGCTTCGGTGTAAGGCGCGTCGCAGCAGGTTGCCCGCCATCAGCGCGCCGGGCGCGTCGTCGAGCTCGACGATGATGCTGGCGTAGGGCACGGCGGCGGCGAAGCGCTTGTCGCCGGTGTGGTACATGATGGTGTAGGCGTAGATCGCGCCCGCGCCCCGCACCGGCTCGAACTTCAGGTCGGTCGAGACGCAGTTCACGCAGGTCGCATAGGGCGGATGCTGGAAGTGGCCGCACTTCTGGCAGCGCTGCAGCTCCAGCGCGCCGCGCCTGGCCGCGTCCCAGAAAGGCTTCGTCCACTCGTTCGGCACCGGGATCGGCCGGGTCACCTTGCTCCAGTCGCTCATGCGCGTCGCCTCGTTCGCCGGGTCGGACTCCACGGCTACACCGCGAGCGGGCGAGGGGCCAAAAGCGAGGCAATCCTCATCTTTCGGTTGGCTGAGCAACGATGTCTGGGCTGTCGAAGCTGGAGGCTTCATTTTCCTTCTCCGCCGGAGGGGCGGAGAAGGTGGCGCGCTTGGCGCGCCGGATGAGGTGGGGACGTCGAAGCGCTGGCTTCGTTGGTGCCAACCCCCACCTCACCCTGGCCCTCTCCGCCCCACAGGGGCAGAGAGGGAAATCACGTTCGGTGCGTCCTCATCCTTCGACAGGCTCAGGATGAGGCGCCTTAGGGCTTGTACTGACCGAACAAAAACCCTCATGCTGAGCCCGTCGAAGCATGAGCGTGAGTAGAACCCGATGGCCGAGACAACGAAACCCGTCCGCATCGCCGTCGATATCGGCGGCACCTTCACCGACCTGCAGATCTTCGATGCGCGGACCGGCGGCGCGGTGCCGTTCAAGGTGCCGACGACGCCGAAGGACCCGTCGATCGGCTTCATGAACGGCATCACCGGCGCGGCCAAGCGCTACGGCTTCGCGCTCGACGACGTGGCGCTGGTGCTGCACGGCACGACGATCGCGACCAACGCGGTGCTCGAGCGCAAGCTGGCGGTCGGCGCGCTGGTCACCACGCGCGGCTTCGAGGACGTGCTCGAGATCGGCCGCCACGTGCGGAAGGACATCTACGGCCTCCGCGCGGAGAAGCGCTCGGTGCTGATCCCGCGCCGCCGCCGCCTCGGCCTCGCCGAGCGCATGCGCGCGGACGGCAGCGGCCGAGACGCCGCTCAACCGTGCCGCCGCGCGCGAGCTGATCCAGGCGGCCCGCGCCTCCGGCGGCGAGGACGGCGCGGTCGAGGCGGTCGCCGTCTGCCTGCTGCACGCCTACGCCAATCCGGCGCATGAGCAGGCCTTCAAGGCGTTGCTCGCCGAGCTGTGGCCGGAGGTAGCGGTCTCGCTGTCGAGCGACATCAGCCCCGAGATGCGCGAGTTCGAGCGCTCCTCGACCACCGTGCTGAACGCGGTGCTGGCGCCGGTGGTCGCGCGCTACCTCAAGCGCCTCGCCACGCGCATGCAGGACGAGCGCTTCGACGCGCATCTCTATCTCGTGCAGTCGAACGGCGGCGTGACCACGCCGGGCACCGCGGGCGAGCAGCCGGTGCGGCTGCTGCTGTCCGGCCCGTCCGGCGGGGCGATGGCGGTGTCGCGGCTGGCCGAGACGCTGGGCGAGCCCAACCTCGTCGGCATCGACATGGGCGGCACCAGCTTCGACGTCTGCGTCGTGCGCGAGGGCAGGACCACGGTGGTCACCGAAGGCGAGATCGACGGCCTGCCGGTGCGCGTGCCGATGGTCGAGATCCGCACCATCGGCGCCGGCGGCGGCTCGATCGCCTGGATCGACGCCGGCGGCCGGCTGCGCGTCGGGCCGCAGAGCGCGGGCGCCGATCCCGGCCCGGTCTGCTACGGCGCGGGCGGGACCGAGCCCGCGGTGACCGACGCCAACGTGGCGCTCGGACGGATCGATCCCGGCTTCTTCCTCGGCGGCGGCATGACGCTCGACCGCGACGCGGCGCTGGCGGCGGTCAAGACACGCATCGGCGTGCCGCTCGGCCTCGGCCCGGAGCAGGCGGCGGAGGGCATCCTCGCGGTCGCCAACTCCAACATGGCGGCGGCGATCAAGCTCAGCCTGTTCGAGAAGGGGCTCGACCCGCGCGACTTCGCGCTGGTGTCCTTCGGCGGGGCCGGGGGCCTGCATGCGACCGCGCTGGCCGACGAGCTCGGCACGCGGCGGGTCGTCTTCCCGCGCGATCCCGGCACGCTGTCCGCCTACGGCATCCTGTTCTCGGACATCACGCATGACGTGGCGCGCTCGCGGCTGCTGCCGGCCGTGCCGGACTCGCTGCCGGCGCTGAAGGAAGTCTTCGACGTCCTGCTCGCGGACGGCGAGGCGTTGCTGGAGCGGGACGGCATCGCGCCCCCCGCCCGTAACTTCGCGGTCGCGGCCGACATGCGCTACCGCGGGCAGGCCTTCGAGCTGCTGGTCCCCTGGCCCGACTGGGAGATCAGCGAGGCCGGCCTCGCGCGTCTGGTCGAGGCCTTCCACGTCCAGCACAAGCAGCGTTTCGCCTACGACGACCGGGCGACGCCGGTCGACATCGTGACCTGCCGGGTGACCGCGACGGGCCGGCTGCCGAAGCCGGCGCTGCGACCTTACGAGAGCGCGGGCGCATCCGAGCCGAAGGGCGCGCGCCAGGTCTTTCTCGACGGGCAGTGGCGCGAGACGCCGATCTACGACCGCGCGGCGCTGTCACTCGACAAACCGGTCGCGGGACCGGCCGATCATCGACGAGGAATACACCACGATCCTGATCGGCCCGGGCTGGTCGGTTGTGCCGCGCGACACGGGCGACCTGGTCGCTGTGCGCGAGGGGTGAGGGAGATGAGCTTGAGGGACTTGCCGTCTTTCGCGAGGTTGGACCGGAGCCCATGGACTCGCGGAACAAGTCCGCGAGTGACGCAGGTGTTTTGGAATTAATTTTTCATCGTCATGGCCGGACTTGTTCCAGCCATCCACGGCTGGCCGTTTTGGAACGCATCGACCTCATTTTCCGGCACGATTGAATTGGCGGCAGGCCTGAACGGGAGGACACGGATATGACAGACCTCGACCCGATCCAGATCGAAGTCATCCGCAACGCGCTGGTCGCGACCTGCGAGCAGATGAGCATCACCATCTGGCGCACCAGCCGCTCGACCGTGGTGCGCGAGATGCTCGACTACTCGACCGCGCTGTTCGACGCCGAGGGCCGCAACATCGCGCAGGCGACGCGCCTTCCGGTGCACCTGAACTCGATGGCGACCTGTCTCGAGGACATCCTGGCGAAATACGTGCCCTTCGAGCAATGGCGCGACGGCGACGTGGTGGTCACCAACGATCCTTACAGCGGCGGCCAGCACCTGCCGGATATCCTCGCCTTCCGTCCGGTGTTCGTCGACGGCGCGGCGGTCGCCATCGTCGGCACGCTGTGCCACCACATCGACGTCGGCGGACGGTCGGCCGGCAGCTACGACGCGCTGGCGACGGAGATCTACCAGGAGGGCCTGCGCATCCCGCCGGTGAAGCTGTTCGACGGCGGCGTGCGCAACGACCCGCTCTACAAGGTGATGCTGTCCAACAGCCGCGAGCCGGGCAAGCTCGGCGGCGATTTGTCCTCGCAGTTCGCCGCGCTCGATGTTGGTGCGGCGGAGGTGACGCGCATCGCCCGGCGTTACGGCGCGGCGACGCTCAAGGCTGTGACCGAGCGTATCCTCGAGCAGTCGGAGCAGGCGATGCGGGCCGCCATCGCGGCCATGCCCGACGGCGCCTACGTGTTCGAGGACTATGTCGACGACGACGGCATCACCGAGACGCCGCTGAAGATCAAGGTGACGCTGACGATCGCCCGCGATCGGGCCAAGGTCGACTTCACCGGGTCAAGCAAGCAGGCGGCCGGCTCGATCAACTGCACGCTCAACATGGCGAAATCGGCGGTCTATTTCGCGCTGATGAGCGGCGCGGCGTCCGCGGGCGGCGACTTCGCCGCCAACTCGGGCTGCTACCGGCCGATAGAGGTCTTGGCGCCGCTCGGCACGGTGGTCAATTGCCGTTCCCCCGCGCCGGTGGTGAACCGCATGATGACCGCGCATCGCGTCGTCAACGTGGTGATGGGCGCGCTGGCGCAGGCCGTGCCCGGCCGCATCCCCGCGGCCTATTACGGCGTCAGCTACGTCTACTCGCTCGGCACCGAGAAGACCGACGGCGCGCCCGACGTGTACCTGGAGATCGAGGTCGGCGGCTGGGGCGCGCATCCGGAGGAGGACGGGCCGAGCGCCTTCTCCGCCGGCCTGCACAATCTCTCCAACTCGCCGATCGAGATGGTCGAGAGCCAGCACCCGGTAACCTTCACGGGCTACGGCCTGACGCCGGATTCCGGCGGCGCCGGCAGGACGCGGGGCGGGCTCGGCCTGCACCGTGAATGGCGCATGGATGCCGAGACGGGCACGCTCGCGACCAGCTTCGAGCGCTTCCGCATCCCGCCCTACGGCCTCGCCGGCGGCAAGCCCGCCGCCTGCGGTCGCCTGCTGGTGCGGCGCAACGGCCAGGTGCAGTCCATGCCGTCCAAGGTCTCGGGCGTCGCGCTGAAGAAGGGCGACGTCGTCCGGCTCGAGACGTCGGGCGGCGGCGGCTACGGCGACCCGGCCACGCGCCCCCGCGACGCCGTCGCAAACGACCTCCGCGACGGCTACGTCAGCGCGAAAGCGGCGAAGGAGGTATACGGGATGGAGGACGCGGCGGAGTGAGGCCGTCCGAATCCAATCTCACCCGTCACTCGCGGACTCGTTCCGCGAGTCCACGCCTGCATGACATTTCGCGCAGCTTGCCTTCCTCGCGATGAAAGGCGGCTGGGTCTACATCGTCACGAACAAGCCCTATGGCACGCTCTACGTTGGCGTCACGGCGGACATCGCGCGCCGCGCGTGGGAGCACAAGGACGGCGTCGTCGACGGCTTCACCAAGCAGCATGGGCTCGGCCGCCTGGTCTATGTCGAGCGCCACGAAGAGATCCGGCTTGCGATCCAGCGGGAAAAGACCATCAAGCATTGGCCGCGGCAGTGGAAGGTCAACCTGATCCGCGATATCAATCCGTCCTGGAATGACTTGTACGAGACCTTGGTTTGACGGCGCTGGGGTTTGAGAGCGCTGGGCTCGCGGAACAAGTCCGCGAGTGACGGCCGTGTTTTTCACCGAGGCAAGCGGAGCCCGTCTATGAGTGACATCAACATTCTCGCCATTCAGCCGGTGTCGGCGGCGGAGCGGGCGAAGATCGAGGCGGTCGATCCGCGCATCCGGCTGACCGATGCCGGCGGCTGGTTCGACGGCGAGATCCGCGATACCTGGCCCGCGTTCACGACGCGCCGCTACCTGCGCCCGGACGCGACGGGCAAGGGCACGCGGGCGGAGCGGGACGCGCTGCTCGCCGGCGCCGAGATCGTGCTCGGCGGCTTTCCCTTTCCGCTCGACCTGCGCGGCCGCGCGCCCAAGCTCAAATGGTTCCACCAGCGGCCGGCCGGCGCCAGCAACCTGGTGATCGGCGACCTGTGGAAGAGCGACGTCGTCGTCACCACGTCGCGCGGCTACGCCAACTCGCTGCCGATCGCGGAATACGCGCTGGGCGCCATCATCTATTTCGCCAAGGGGCTGCACCGGGCCGAGGTCGACCGCAAGGCCGGCGTCTTCGACCACCGCGCCTACCGGCCGCTGATCCTGGACGGCAAGACGGTTTGCGTCATCGGCACCGGCGGCATCGGCCAGGCGGTCGGCAAGCTCTGCGCCGCGGTCGGCATGCGTGTGACCGGCACCCGCCGCCATCCGCCCAAAGATAAAGCGGACATGCCGGAAGGCTTCGCCGAGCTGCGCGGGCCCGACGCGCTGCACGTGCTGCTGGGCGAGAGCGACTTCGTCGCCGTCTGCTGCCAGTGGACGCCGGAGACGACGAAGCTGCTCGGCCCCGCCGCCTTCGCCGCGATGAAGGAGGGCGCGGTGGTGGTCAACGTGGCGCGCGGCGAGATCATCGACGAGGACGCGCTGGTCGCGGCACTCGCGGCCGACAGGCTGCGCGGCGTGGCGCTCGACGTCTATGTCGGCGAGTTCGAGCGCCCGCCCGATCCGCGCCTCTGGTCGGACCCGCGGGTGCTGATCACGCCGCATACCTCGGCCGCCTCGGACCGGAGCCGGCACCGGGCGATCGAGCTTTTCTGCAAGAATCTCAGGGCCTATCTCGACGGCAAGCCCCTGGAAAACGTGGTCGATTGGGAGGCCGGGTATTAGGCTGGGGCCGGTCATTCCGGGCCCGATCGTAGATAATCCTTCTTTAACCATTGCCGGCTAAGGTGCCTCTCATGGCGGACGGCTGACCCGCGCGGTTCTCTGACATGGCGTGGGCAGGCGCTTGATGAGGTTCTCAGCGCGGGTCGAGCCGGCCGCCAATTTATCTCCCCCCCCAAAGCAACTCCCATCCGGGCCTGGCCGCGGTTTTTCGCGGCCCGCGATTGCGTCGCGCGGCGGCTTGCGGCAATTTGTCCGCGCGCGGCGCGCGGATCCGTCCTGCAGGGCAGACGGCGCTGTCCCAGGTGCAGGAAGGACTATAATCTGTTAATGTCGTAGCCGACGCGGCGCACCGGGGCTTCGAGGCAAGGGAATGGCACCAGGCAACGTATTCAATCTGAAGGCGGTCCGCGGCGCCCGGCCGCAATCGCCCTGCGCCGCGTGCAAGGTGCGCGATCTCAGCATCTGCAACGCGCTGAACGGCGACGAGCTCTCCCGCTTCACCGAGATCGTGGACGATGTCGGCGCGGCGTCCGGGGCAGGCGCTGTTCTACGAAGGCGACCCGGCGGAGCACGTCTTCGTCATCCGCGAGGGCTGCGCCCGGGTCTACAAGCTCCTGGCGGACGGGCGGCGGATGATCACCGGCTTCCTGTTCCCCTCCGATATCGTCGGTTTCGCCGATGACGGGCGCTACGCCTATGGCTGCGAGGCGATCACCGCGGTGACCGCCTGCCGCATGCCGCGCAAGCGGCTGTTCGAGTTCTTCGAGGAATACCCGCCGCTCGAGCGCCGCATGCTGGAGATCGCCACCAACGAGCTGGCCGCGACCCAGGACCAGATGCTGCTGCTCGGCCGCAAGACCGCGCTGGAGAAGCTGGCGTCTTTCCTGCATTTCCTGCTGCGCCGGCACGAGCGGCGCGGCGTCAACGGTGACCGGCTGACCCTGCCGATGAGCCGGAGCGATATCGGCGACCATCTCGGCCTGACCACCGAATCCGTGAGCCGCTGCTTCACCCAGCTCAAGAAGAAGGGGGTGATCCGGCTCGATTCCGCGCAACGGGTCACGGTCGCCGACCGGGCCGCCCTGCTGCAGCTTACCGGCTGCGGGGAGGAGCCCTTCGAGCCCAATTCGGCCGCCCTGTGAGCGGATGTCTGTCCGACCGGCCGCTGTTTCCGGAAGGCCGGCGGCGGATTCCGGCCCGGGCCGCTTGAGGCAAGTCAATGTGACCGGTTTCGCAAGGAATTAGCTTCGGTTTAATATCAGCCCGGAACGTCGCGTCCGCGCGTTCGGCACCATGATCCTCAGGAGGGAAAATGACCTACCGCACCGTACTCGCCGTGCTGCAGGGTGGGAAATCCGACCGCAATTGTCTCAAGGCGGCGCACACGGTCGCGCGGCCCTTCGACGGCCATATCGACGCGCTCCATGTGCGGGCCGATCCGCGCGCGTTCCTCGACTATACCGGCGACGCCATGACGGGCGAGGCCTATGCCCAGCTCCTCGACGCGGTGGAGAAGGAGGTCACGGACAAGGCGCAGAAGGCGCGCGCCGAGTTCGACGCCTGGGCGAAGGAGGCGGGCGTCCAGCTCGCCACCGAGCCGAAGGCCGGGGCGCAGGTCTCCGCCAGCTGGATCGAGACCACCGGGTCGGAAGACCGCGTGGTCGGCCGCGACGGGCGGCTGCGCGACCTCATCGTCGTGCTGTCGAGCGCCGGCGAGGAGGACCTGCGCGGCGAGGAGACCATCCAGCGGGCGCTGTTCGAGACCGGGCGGCCCGTGCTGATCGTGCCCCGCGCGAAGCCCATCGGCGAGTTCAAGCGCATCGCGATTTTCTGGAACGGCGGCAAGGAAGCGGCGCGCACGGTCGAGGCCGCCCTGCCGCTGCTGCGCCATGCCGCGACCGTCGATGTCATGTGGGTCGAGGAGGACGTCGAGGCGGACGCGGTTCAGACCGGCCTCGTCGGCTATCTCGCCTGGCACGGCATCTCGGCGAGCGCCCGGCGCTTCAGCCCGGACAAGCGCTTCATCGGCGAGATGCTGATGGACGAGGCGGCGAAGGCCAAGATGGACCTGGTCGTGATGGGCGGGTATTCCCACAGCCGGCTGCGCGAATTCATCCTCGGCGGCGTCACCCAGCACATGCTGGAGGAGTCGACCCTGCCGGTGCTGTCGGCGCACTGAGCATAAGAAAGACAGGAGAGGGAACGGTATGGCGTTGAAACACGTGCGGCTCGAGCTGGCGCGCACCCCCGATCATCCGGAAGGCAGCATTCACTGCGGCTACGAGCTGAACCTGCCGCTCGACAAGGACGGGCGGTTCGATACGGCGGCCTGGAAAGCGCACCAGAAGGACTGCACGGTGCGGCGGTTCTGGGAAGGCGAGGACGACGAGGCCGGCGAGATCGTCAAGGTCGGCCGGAGCTGGGCCTTTTCCTACGACCCGAGCACCGAGGAGGACGACGAGCCCATGTTCAAGCTGGAGAAGCACAGCTTCAAGCAGGGCGAATACGTCTCGATCACCGAGCATGACGGCGTGCAGCGCACCTTCCGGGTCGTCTTCGTGCGCTGAGGTGTCTTTATACCCCCCACCTAAATCCTCCCCCGCAAGGGGGGAGGACTTGTTCCGTAGTTGCCACGACCATGAGATTCCCTCCCCCCTTGTGGGGGAGGGTTAGGGTGGGGGGACAAAGGCCCGCCTCAATCCTCGACGAAATGCGGGTAGGGGCGCTTGTAGAGCGCGTCGTAGTGCACCAGCACCGGCTCGCCCAGCGCGCAGGGCTTGCCGTCGCGGAAGGCCCATTCGCCCCGGTCGCAGTCGGCCGCGGCGACATAGCCGTTGAGGTAGACGCGGCGGTCGATGCCGCTGACGTTCGGGCCCGAGCCATGCACCATGTAGAGGTTCCAGAGCGCCACGTCGCCCGGCTCCAGCGCCAGCGGCACGGTCGCGTCGGCGGCGATGCCGATGCGCCTGAGGTCGTCCGCCGTCATGTCCCGCTCCATCACCCGGCCGTCGCCGTCGAGCGACAGCTCGCCCCGGCGATGGCTGCCCGGGCAGAACACCATCGCGCCGTTGTCGGTGCGGTGCGGGTCGACCGCGATCGCGGTCTGGACATAGGCGGTCGCCGTGTTGCGGTAGGCGGCGCGCGGCCTGCGGAACCAGATGTCCTGGTGGAAGCCGAAGCTGTTCTGGGCCGCGCCCGGCGGCTTCCAGTGCATCTGGTTGATGATCTGCTTCACGTCGCGGCCGATCAGCGGCCGGACGATCTCGAAGATCCGGGGGTCGGTGCGGTAGCGGTCGAGCACGGCGTTGGCGTAGGCCGGCCACTGCACCATGCGCAGCGTCTTGCCGAGATTGGCGTCCTCGGACAGGCGGAACAGCAGGTTGCGGTCGCGGAAGCTGCGCCCCAGGCGGAGGCCCGCAGCGCGGATCGCGTCGAAGGCGGCGGCGATCTCGGCGACCTCGGCCGCGCCGAAGACCCCGCGGACGATGGCGAAGCCGTCGCGCCGGTAGTGCTCCAGGTAGTCTTCGCGGTTGCTGGTCATCGGCTTGCCCGAGACGGGTCCTTACCCTTCCGGTTCTAGCGCTTCCCGTGGTTCTAGCCCGGGGCCGCCGCGCGGCCCAAGGGGTGCATACGGACTATATGCCTCCACGCGCCGCTTCGTAACGGTCATTAGCCCTTTCGCTGCCGGCGGAGCAAGCGGCCGCGCCGCGCTACTTGCGGCGGGGGCGGGGCGCGCTGCGCTGGAGCGCCAGCATCGCGCTCCTGAGCTCGATCGGGTGGACCGGCCGGCGCACGATCCGCATGCCGACGGATTCGGCGAATTTCTCGATTTCAGGCGCGATCGTATCGGCGATCAGCGTGCAGGGGATGCCGGCGCCGTAGCGCCGCCAGACCGCGCGGACCACGCTGTCCGCCCCGAGCCCGATGGCCGCCTCGAGATCGGCGATGATCATGTCGGGCACGCGCCCGGTCTTGGCGAGGATGTCGATCGTGTCCGCCGGCCGCTCGATGCCGACCGGGTGGCAGCCCCAGCTGCGCAGCAGGTCGAGCAGGCTGGCCCTGAGGATGGTCACCGGCTCGACCACGCCGACGACCAGCGCATGCAGCGGCGTCGGCTCCTCGTAATAGCTCGAGGCGGCGATCGGCGCCCGGCGGTCGCTGCCCAGCATGCGGAGCGCCTCGCCGATCGCGTCGTCCACCTTGGCGACGATCTGCGCGTCGTCGCCTTCCGGATGCCGGTGCGCCATGATCGAGGCCCAGACGCGCGCGGCGTGCAGCGTCTGCTGCAGCAGGCGGACGCGGGAATAGGCGTCGCCGCTCGGGCGCGCCGGGCCGGTCGCCGGTCGGGCCTTGCCGCTGCTCCTCCGCACCGGCGTCGGCAGGTTGCGCCCGCCTCGTGCTCCGGCCAGCCGGAAACAGGCGTCACGACCGAGATCAGCCCGATGGTCACGCCCGAGACGCTGCGGTCATACGACCAGTCCAGCCGGAGGCGGATCGCCGAGCCGTCCTTGCGCCGGTAGCTCGTGAAGATCGGCGTCACCGGCGGCTCCATCGCGATGATGTGCCGGATATAGTTTTCCAGCGCGCGGGCGTGCACCGGGTCCTGCAGCCGCGCGAACACGTTCTCGCCGATCAGCTCGTTCTCGCCGTAGCCGAGCATCTCGTGATAGATCGGGTTGGCGTAGAGGATGCGACCGGTCGCGTCGATCCGCTCGACGCCGAAGGCGCAGGATTTGAGGCTGTGCTGGAAGCGCTGCTGGCTGCCGATCAGCTCCTCGGCGAGGCGCTGGCTCTCCGCCCGGCCATTGCCGCCGTTCGGGCGGCCGAAGGACAGCACGTTGCCCTCGGGCATGGCCGGCGCGGCGGTCCTATCGGCGTCGGCGGCGCTCGGCATTTCCGCCGCCATCAGATAGTCCTGCGCGTCCCGGATCAGCCTGAGCGACCAGCTGCGCAGCCGCACCCGCGCGGGCCGGCCGCCCTTGCGCGCGCGCAGCAGCTCGGCGGCATGCGCGTTGCCCTTGGCGACCGCGTCGCGCAGCGTGCGGTAGGCCTCGCCGTCGTCTTCGGGCGCGAACAGGAAGTCGGTCGCCGGGTGGCCGAGCGCCTCGGCCGCGGTGTAGCCGGTCCGCGCCGTCCAGGCCGGGTTGATATGCAGGATCGTGCCGGGCCCGGTGCGCCAGTTGCCGATCACGACGATCGGTTGGCGCAGCTGATCCAATGCCAATGTCAGCCTGCGCCAGCGCTCCCTCGTCTGACCCGCTGGTGAAACCACCGATACGCTCCCTGCCGGCGGTCATCCGGCCGGACCAGGTGATGTTGCGATCCGCTTCTAAGACGGATTTCCAACGTCCTGATACCAATCATAAATGCCGGCGCGCCCATGCCGTCGGTCTTGACCGAAGCGCAGTATGGTGGGTGTTGACCGGGCGTGAAAGTCGTCCGAAGGGTGTAGAACGCGCCTCGGGGCAGGGGCATGCGGGCTGCCTTCGCCGCCGCCGCGCCGCCGCATCCGCCGTGCCCCCTTGAGGCTAACCCGTTTGTACCCCCGGACCCACTCTATAAGTTTTGCGGATTTTCGTTCCGGCAGAGTAGGTTAGGACAAAATCTCGTCTGCCACAGGTGAGGGTGGGGCCACGTGAAACGGACGCCAAGAAAAATTGGCCATCGATTGACCATGCAAGATATCGCGCTGTTCGAGCGCGTCGCCGAGACCATGATCCGCCATTCGGAATGGTGCCAGGTGAAGCGAAACCGCGACGAGCAAGCCGAGTATTTCGAGATCCAGACCGACGCCGAGGCGGACCCGGCCTTCAGCCTGGGGCGATGCGCCACCGGCAACTACGTGTTTCTCAATCACCGCACGGGCGACGTCCGCTTCGCCGGCTCCTTCTCGGCCTTGCTCGAGAACGTGAAGGCGCAGCGGGCCTGAACCGGTCCGGTCCCCGCGCAAGACCTGGATTCGAGGCGTTGCGGCTGACCGGCTGCGTCCGCGCGCCGGCAGCGTGGCGCACGCATTCCGTCGAGAGCAATAGGAAAGCGCCCGGCCGCGTGTGCGGGCCGGGCGCCGTTCCGTTCTATGGCCGGGTCGGGACCGGGACGGTCAGTCGACCGGGCCGGTATCCGCAGGCGGCGCGCCGGCGCCGCCGAAACCGGCTTCCATGCCCCAGATCGCGGCCTGCGTCCGATTTGCCGCGTTGATCTTGCGCAGCAGGCTCTTCATGTGAACCTTGACGGTCGATTCCGTGATCTCCAGGCGCCGCGCAATCGCCTTGTTGGAGCTGCCGTCGACCAGGCAGTGGAGGATTTCGCTCTCGCGGTTCGAGAGCTTCTCGGCGATCGCCCGGGCATCCGTGGCCGGCCGGCGGGCCGGCACCTGGGTCCAGAACGACGCCATCTGGGTCGGGAAGACCATCTCGCCCAGCAGCACGAGCTGGAGCGAGTAGGACAGCGCATCCGTGGAGATGTCGCTGAGGAGATAGCCGCTCGCACCGGCGGCAAGGCACCGCGTCATATCCTCGAGCGAGAGCGTTTCGGCGATGACCACGACGGGGACGCCGGGAAAGTACTTCCGCAGGGTATCGATATCCGTGTCGAAATCGTCGTGCCCATAGGACAGCGCGAATAGGATCAGGGCCGGCGGAACCTCGCCCTCGGTTCGGCTCTTGGCATCGTGCGCGCGTTCGATTTCGCGCACGGCTTCAAATGGCGTTCCCTCGAGATAAACTTTCAATCCCTGTCGAAACAGCCTTGAGCCACCCACCAAGTAAACAGGTGACGGTGTCATATTATTTAACCCTCTTGATTCAGAATTGCCTTCAGTTTCTTTAGGCTCTTTATTTCGCGTTAGGATAGAAGTGGATCGTCACCGTTATTATAGGCCTTATGGTCTAACCGAACGGCGCGGAAGTACTAGGATTTTGAGGGATTTTACTTGGTCGCGCAGGGGCCGATCGGGGGTGGAGAGGCGGCAATCGGGACGGCCGATGGCTGGCCGATATGTACTACTAAAGCGGTACTTCAGATTTTCCCTTTATCGGACGATTGGATAGCCTTAAATGAGTATAGGGCAAAAAACTGATGAGTTTCCGTGTGTTAACCAATATTAACAAAAGGCCGGGCGGCGGCGTCTGATCGACGACTCGACTAGAAAAGTCCCACGGGAACACGCAGCTGGAGAGGACGCCATGACCAGGAAGCCGATGACCAAGAGCATCGAGGATGTGCCCGAAAGCCTCCGCGCCGATGTCTCCCCGATCCACGATGCGATCATGCGCGAGCGCTGGGACGACGTGCAGGAATGCGTCCTGGTCGCGCAGGTCCTGGTCGATCAATACGGCCATGACGCCCCCTTGAAGGCGGAAGCCAGCGCCAGCAAGCTGCTGCTCGATTGGGCCGATCTCGAGGCCTGGGCCTATTGGAAGCGGGCGGGCCGCGCGGCGCAGCAGCTTCTGCTGACCGAGCCCGCGGGGCCGCTGCATTAAGGGCCGTTCCGGGCGGGATCCGTATAGGGCTTCCAAAGTGGAAGCCAATCCCTTCACATTAAAGAACTAATCCTTATTCGCGCTGGATTCGGCCGTTTGCACTGCGGAAGCCGTGGCGGCTTCGCGGTAGGGTCGGAACGTTGTGGCAATAGTCCCTCAACACACCCCCCTCGGGGGCGGCAGCCCTTGCGGTTGCCGCCCCTCCCTCGGCGGGGCAGGCCGAAAGACAACCACCCGTACATATTGAATGTTTTGCCGTCCTGCCGGCGGGGCGCGCCTATTGCGCCGTCGCCGTGAGCCGGCGGTGGGCGCATCCCGGCGCCGCGCCGCCGCGGCCGGAACTCGGGCCCGGCCGGGCAGGCAATTCCCGCTCGATCGCTCACGGGTAGACGTATTCCATTACCACACTCGTAGATGACCAAACCGCCGCGAGAGATGCTCGTCTGGCGGGATTTCTTGCAAGTTACACCCTCAAGTTTCACGGCCATTCCGTAATAAAAGGCTGCCAATCAGTGGTTAAGTAAACTTATGTATGAACAGATGAGTAAGTGAGGTACGCCGAACTACTCTTTCGGCTATCCCCATTGTTTAACGAGACTTTGGTGGTACTGCCCTATTCCTTCCCATCAATTCGGCCGATAAACACTCCACGTCCATTGACGCGAAGGCCTCGAAGCCCGCTATTTGGTGTTGCCGGACGCGGTGCCGACAAAGTGGTGGGACTCGTCGGGATTGCTGGCGGTATCGCTTCTTAGGTCCGAAATCCTTCGGCAAGGAGTACGAGTGGAAGTTGATCTTCGCGCACGTAATGCGTCAATCCATTGGTACAGTTTCGCTTTTGCGAATGGCGCCGGCCGCCTGCTTGACTTTGCGATCGTGCCGGGAAGACTATCAGCGTTTAGGGCGAGGTAATCTCAGTCCAGGGTGGAAGAAGAAAAAATGAGCCGCATGGAAAAAGGCGAGCGCGCTCTCGGATCCGTGACGTTACCGGGCGAGAGGGACATGGCACCGCCAGTCAATCGACAGGGGTATCAGCATCAGCCGGCGGGGAGCGGGGGCGGCGATGTCCGGCCCGTTGGATCGGCTGCCGTGACCGCGGACCGCGCCCAGACCGGCCGGCCCGGCGCACGGCTGACGCATGGATGGCGCGACGGAAGCGTGTCGCTCGAATCGGCGATCGTGGCGCAGAGCCGGGGCCGCTATGGGCGGCCGACCCGGATCCTGCTGTCCGTCGGCCCGACCGCCGAGCGGGAAAAGATGCTGTCCGCGTTCGCGTTTCTGCCCAATTTCGACGTCAAGACCGTCAAGGGACTCGATTTCACCTCGATCGAGGATGCCTACCGCACGGATTATCTGATCGTGTGGTTCGAAGGCCTGCAGAAGCTGCGGGAAACCGACGCGAACGCCTTCGTCAAGCTGTCGCGCCGCGCCCGCGTCATCATCGCGTTGAGCAGCGACCGCCTGCTCGAGGCGGCCAGCACGCTGCATCTCGCCGACGCCTGGCTGTTCACCGACATGGTTCTCGACCAGATCGCCATGCTCGTCGGCCTGAGCGACAGCGGCTATACGATCGTGCCGGCGCGCGTCGGCAATGATTTCGGGCTCGACAACCTGCGCTGCCAGCTGATGCACAAGCTCGACAACTCGGAGCGTCTCGTGCTCGATCAGCTCGGAGTCGGCAACAGCAACCGCGATATCTCGCTGCAGCTCGACATTTCCGAGCCCCAGACCAAGGCGATCGTCCGCAATATCCTGAGCAAGCTGCATTTCCGGAATCGGACCGAGGCGGCCGTCTTCATGGCGCGCCGTCAGGGCATGCTCGTGCAGCAGCCCTGAGCCGCGGGGCCGGCTCGATACGCCGCCCGCCATTGCGCTAAAGGGTGACGGGCAACGAGGCGCGGCCGAAAAAGCGGCTGCGCCCGGAGGTCCGGGGCACAGCCGCTGCAGCGCAAAGTCTCGATCCGGTGAGGCTCCTGTCGGGAGAGCCCGTGCGCAGCCGCAGACGGCGGCGTCACCAGTCGAGACGACGATCGTTATGACGATGTGGAGTCGGAATTCGACGGCGCCGGCCCGGCGTTGGGCAGCAGGCCGTTGTTGAGCGCCCAGATGGCGGCTTGCGTGCGGTTGCTGACGTTGATCTTCCGCAGCAGGCTCTTCATGTGGACCTTGACGGTCGCCTCCGTGATGCTCAGCCGGTTGGCGATCAGCTTGTTCGAGTCGCCTTGCACCAGGCATTGCAGGATCTGCATCTCACGCTCCGACAGGCCGAAGGAGTTGTCGGGCGGAATGTTGGCTGGGACGGTGTTGGCGACGCCGTTGACCAGCAGGGCGGCGAGATGGGTCGGGAACACCTTTTCGCCGAGCACGACGAGCTGCAGCGAGATCAGCAGGGCGTCGAGCGAGATGTCCTTCATCAGGTAGCCCGCCGCGCCGGCCGCAAGGCAGGATGCAAGCGTGTTCGAGCATAGGTTGTCGTTGAGAATCACCACTGGCGCATCCGGGAAGACGTTGGCGAGGTGGTGCAGGTCTTCGACGATATGAACCGGATTCGAGGAAAGGTCGATCAGGATCAAGCCCAGCTCGAGGTCTTCCGCCAAGTCCATCATGCCGACGTCGTCTGCTTCGCCGACCACATTAAATTGCGAGCCTTTCAGTAGGCTTTTGAGGCCTTCGCGGAACAATTTGTTCCGCCCGAAAAGCAAAGTTGGCACCGTGTCCATCCTGATATCCCCATAAAGGATTACCTTAGCTATCAACCAACGGCTACTTGTTGATTATTTTGGCTAAGGCATTGTTATGATTGTCTTTGATGGTAACCCTCTTTTGTGAACCGAAATATCGCCCGTACGGTTTGGTTTGGAACGCAAGTGTCATACCCCCTTCGATACTTGGCGACATTAATGATTAACTATTCCGAAGCGCAATAGGTAGAGGATTTTTAATTGGTAATTCTTTTGCCGTGGACCGGACGATCTTATGGAACGGGTTGAAAAAGAAAGATAAAACGAGACAAAAATGTGCCAGCTTCATTACAAATTTACTACTTAAGTAGTAAGAGCGTTTCGCCGCAGCCACCCGCCTTTTCGCGGCGCGCGCCATGATCCGTCCCGGGCGCTCCCGCCAGACCCCAGGGGCGCGGCCGGTTTCATCGAAGCGGCGTATCGTCCGCCGAGTCTCTTTGGCGATTTCGGATCGAGCCGGCGCCGACGGATGATCCGAACGGCGGCGGCGCCGTCTGCCGGCGATGAGCGCAGGGCATGCCTGCGGCGCAGCCGACGGCGTATGCGTGTGGGCGGAAGCGTACACGCGGCGGCATCGCGGGCCATATGCTCTTCGACCGGGCGTTGTTGTGCGTTCGGCGCATCTTCGCGGATGAGGACGTACGCCAATCATCCGCGCGCTTGCGATTACGTCGACGGCGCCGTGTGTCTTACACGTGGAGGAGGCTTTCCCAGCCGGGGTCCGGCTGGTAGACGGCGCCGTGCCGCTCGGCGAAGGTCTTCAGCTTGGCATGCAGCGCCTTGGCGTCGCTCGCCTTAAGGTAGTGGACCGGCCCGCCGCGGAAGGGCGCGAATCCGGTGCCGAAGATCATGCCGGCATCCACCATGTCGGCGTCCTCGACCAGCTTCTCCCGCCAGCAGGCGACGCAGGTGTTGAGCAGCGGCAGCAGCAGCCGGTCCTGCAATTCGTCCATCTTCGCCGCCGGCGCGCCCCGCGACGTTCCTTTGATCGGCTTGCCCTTCTTGTCGTAGCGGTAGAAGCCCTGGCCCGACTTGCGGCCGAGATGGCCTTGCTCGATCAGCCGTTTCAGCCCCTGCGGCGGCTGCCAGCCCGTGCTGCCGGCAATCGTCTCGGCGAGGATCTCGCCGACATGGAGGCAGATGTCGAGCCCGACCGCGTCCGCCAACTCCAGCGGCCCCATCGGCATGCCGAAGGCCTCGGCCGCCGTCGTCGATCGCCGCCGCGGCATGCCCTTCGTCGAGCAGCTGCACGGCCGCCATCAGGTAGGGAGTCAGCGCGCGGTTGACGAGGAAGCCCGGCGCGCTCCGCACCGGCAGCGGCAGCTTGTCGATCAGCCGCGCGAAGGCGAGGCCGGCGGCGATCGCGTCCGCGCCGCTGCCGCCGCCTTCGACCACTTCGAGCAGCGGCATCTGCGCCACCGGATTGAAGAAGTGGAGGCCGATCAGCCGCTCCGGCTTGGCCAGGACCTTGGCCAGCTCTTCGAGCGGGATGCTCGAGGTGTTGGTGGCGAGCAGCGCGCCCGGCTTCATCCGGCTTTCCACGTCGCGGTAGATCTTGTGCTTGAGCTCGAGATTCTCCGGCACCGCCTCGATGATGACATCGGCCAGCCGGACGCCCTGGCCGGCGACGTCCGGGATCAGCCGGTCGAGCGCGGCGCGCACCAGGTAGGGCTCGCGCAGCCGGCGGCGATAGAGCTTCGCGGCCCGGCCGATTGCCGGCGCGATGAATTCCGGCGCGCGGTCCTGCAAGGTGACCCGCAGGCCCTGCATCGCGCACCAGGCGGCGATGTCGCCGCCCATGGTGCCGGCGCCGATGACATGGACATGGCGGAACGCCGTGCGTCGTGTCGCCGCCGAGCCCCTTCAGCCGCTCGTTCAGGAAGAAGACGCGCACCAGGTTCTGCGCCGTCTCGGTCGTGATCAGCCGCGCGATCGAGCGGGCCTCGTTCTTCAGCATGCGGGTCTTCGAGCCGCCATGCCGCGCCCACAGGTCGATCAGCGCGTAGGGCGCGGGATAATGCGCGCGCCGCGCCTTCTGCGCCACCTGCCGCTGCATCACCTGCGCCAGCGCCCAGCGCACCGGCATCAGGTTGCGAGAGCGCGACAAGAAGCGGACGCCGCTGCGTCTTCAGCCCCTTGCTCACCGCCCAGCGGGCGGCGCGCTCGAAATGCCGCGGCTGCGTCACGGCATCCACGATGCCCATGCGCTTCGCCGCGCGGGCGCGCAGCGTGCGGCCGGTCAGCATCAGCCCCATCGCGGTGGGCGCGGGGATGAGCCGCGTCAGCCGTGCGGTGCCGCCGAGCCCCGGATGGATGCCGAGGCGGACCTCCGGCAGGCCGAGCCGCGCGTCCTCGCCGGCGACGCGGTAGCGGCAGGCGAGCGCCAGCTCGAGGCCGCCGCCGAGGCAGAAGCCGTTGATCAGCGCCACGGTCGGGTAGGGCAGCGCCTCCAGCCGGTTGAGGATCGCGTGGCCGCGCAGCACCAGCCGCTCGACCTCGGCCGCGTCGGTGAGGCCGCGGAACTCGCTGACGTCGGCGCCCGCGATGAAGCCGTTGGCCTTGCCGGACTGGATGACGAGGCCGGCCGGGCGGTGCGTCTCCAGCTCGTTGAGCACCGCCTCGAAGGCGGCGAGCACGTCCTGCGACAGCGTGTTGGTGCTGGCGTCCGACTTGTCGAGGGTGAGCCAATGGATGTTGTCGCCGTCGCGCCGGCCGTGCCAGTGGCGCGGCGCGGCGACGGGCGTCGTCTTTCGCGGACGTCGCGGCGTCGGCGCCGGAAGCCGGCTTGCGCGGGCCGCGCGATCTCGGCTTGGCGGCCGGCTTCACGTCGGCGCCCGGCTTTTCGATTGCGTCCATGTCACGCCGCCTCCATCAAAAGCGCGCCGCCCTGGCCGCCGCCGATGCAGAGCGTGGCGATGCCGCGCTTGCCCTTGCGGCGCTTCAGCACGTGCAGCACATGCAGCGCGATGCGCGCGCCGCTCGATCCCACCGGGTGGCCGATGCTGATCGCGCCGCCGTCGACGTTGAGCCGGTCGCGGTCGACCGGCCCGAGCGCGCCGTCCAGGCCGAGCTGCTCGCGGCAGTAACCGTCGTCCTCCCAGGCGGCGAGGCAGGCCAGCACCTGCGCCGCGAAGGCCTCGTTGATCTCCCACGCGTCGATGTCGTCGAGCGCGAAGCCGTTGCGCCGTGAGGATCGGCGTGACCGCGTGCACCGGGCCGAGGCCCATCTGCGCCGGGTCGAGCGCGGACCACGCGCTGTCGGCGACGCGGCCGATCGGCGTCAGGCCGTAGCGCTTCACCGCGTCTTCGGACGCCAGGATGAGCCAGGCCGCGCCGTCGGTGATCTGCGAGCTGTTGCCGGGCGTGACCGTGCCGAACGGGCGCTCGAAAGCGGGCCTGAGCTTGCCGAGCGCTTCCATGCTGTTGTCCGGGCGCACGCCGTCGTCGCGCTCGTAATGCTTGCCGCGCGTGTCATAGATCGCTTCGACCTCAGGCACGTGGCCGGCTTCCTGCGCCCGCGCAGTGCGGCGGTGGCTTTCGAGCGAATAGGCGTCCATCGCCTCGCGGCTGATCTTGAACTTGTCGGCCAAGACTTCCGCCGTCTGGCCCATGTTGAGGTTGACCACCGGATCGGTCAGCCCCTTGAGCAGCCCGATGACGGGCGCCAGGTAGCCCGGCCGGAACTTCGCCATCGCCTGCAGCTTCGCGCCCGTGCCGCGCGCCATGGCGAGGTCGGCGAGCCAGTTGACCATGCGGTCGTTGAACAGGATCGGCGAGTGGCTGAGCGCTTCCGCGCCGCCGGCGAGGATCAGCTCGGCGCGCCGGTCGGCGATGTAGCGGTAGGCGGTGTCGACCGACTGCAGGCCGGACGCGCAGTTGCGCTGCACGGTCCAGGCGGTCACCCGCTCGCCGCAGCCGAGCCTGCAGCGCGGCGATGCGCGCCGGGTTGACCTCGTCCGCCTGCGGCGAGACGCAGCCGAGGATGACCTCGTCAAAGGCGTCCGGCGCGAATGGCTGGCGCAGCAGCAACGGCCGTCCGGCCGCGACGGCCAGATCGACGGGAGAGAAGGGGCCGGGCCGACCGCGTGCCTTGAGGAACGGGGTGCGGCTGCCGTCGACTACATAGACAGGACGACGGCCGGTTTCTGGCGTGTCGATTGCTCCACTCCTTTGCCGATTGCGATCTCGGCGGGAAGTCATCCACCGAGATTGCCGCGAGGACCGCGTCCGCCGCTTCCTTGAGAAGGGCGGCTTCGGACGCCGAGATGATGCCCGCTGCGAGGGCCTTGTCGGGATCGCTGATCTTGCGGTCGCGCAGCTTCTTCTCGACCGGCTCGGCGGCGAGCACGCGCTCGAGCGCATGCTCCATGCGGCCTGTGACGTCATGTGCGTTGCGCGAGATGTAGATGCCGTCGGTCAGCCGGTCGCGCGCCTCGCTCGGCTCCAGCAGCAGCGCGGCGCAGCGCGCCGCCAGCCGGTCGGCCGGCGCCTTGCGCCTGAGCCCGAGCGGGAAGATGAAGGGGCGCAGGATCCACGCCGCCGGGCGCGACGGGAAGTTGACCAGGATCTCGTCCAGCCGCTGCTGGATCGCGAACAGCGCATTCTGGCAGCACCAGTGCACCAGCGGCTCGTCGGCCGCCGGCCGGCCGTCATGCTCGAAGCGCATCAGGACGCAGGCCGCGAGATACATCTCGCTCAGAACGTCGCCGAGGCGGGCGGAGAGACTCTCCCGCCGCTTGAGCGAGCCGCCGAGCATCGTCAGCGCCGTCTCCGCGACCAGCGCGAAGGAGGCGCTCGAGCGGTCGAGCTGCTTGTAATAGTAGCTGGCGATGCCGGCATCCGGCGCGGACGCCCACTCGCCGCCGGTCAGGTTGTGCAGCAACGCGCGGCCGAGCAGGCGCATGTCATGGGCGAGATGGCCGAACAGCGCCTTGTCGAAGGTCTCCAGCGCGCGCTTGCGGTCGCTGTCATGCGCCGCCTCCATCTCCGCCATCAGGTAGGGATGGCAGCGGATCGCGCCCTGGCCGAAGATGATCATGCTGCGGGTCAGGATGTTGGCGCCCTCGACGGTGATGCTGACCGGCACCGAGAAATAGGCGTTGGCCATATAGTTGCTCGGGCCGTTGCAGATCGCGCGGCCGCCATGCACGTCCATCGCGTCGTTGATCGTGTCGCGCAGCCGGTTGGTCGCGTGATACTTGACGATCGCCGACAGCACGGCCGGCTTCTCGCCGATGTCGAGCGACGCGGCGGTGATCTTGCGCGCCGCGTCGAGCAGGTAGGCGTTGCCGGCGATGCGCGCGAGCGCTTCCTGCACGCCCTCGAAGCGGCCGACCGGCGTGCGGAACTGCTTGCGGACGCGCGCGTAGGCGCCGGTCATGCGGGCGGCGAGCTTGGCGCCGCCGGTGCTGGCCGCGGGCAGCGAGATCGAGCGTCCCGCCGCCAGGCAGTTCATCAGCATGCGCCAGCCTTCGCCGACGCGCGCGCGGCCGCCGATGATCCAGTCGAGCGGCATGAACACGTCCTCGCCCTGGGTCGGGCCGTTCATGAACACCTGGTTGACCGGGAAATGGCGGCGGCCGATCTTGACGCCCGGCGTGTCGGTCGGCACCAGCGCCAAGCGTGATGCCGAGGTCCTGCTCCTCGCCGAGCAGCCGGTCGGGGTCGGACAGGCGGAAGGCGAGGCCCATGATCGTGGCGACCGGCGCCAGCGTGATGTAGCGCTTGTTCCAGGTCACCTTCATGCCGAGCGTGCGCTCGCCGTTCACGTCGCCGTAGCAGACGACGCCGCGGTCGGGCAGCGAGGCCGCGTCCGACCCGGCATAGGGCCCGGTCAGCGCGAAGCACGGAATCTCCTCGCCCCTGGCGAGGCGCGGCAGGTAGTGGTCCTTCTGCTGCTCGGTGCCGTAATGCAGCAGCAGCTCGGCCGGCCCGAGCGAGTTGGGCACCATCACGGTGACTGCCGCGGTCAGGCTGCGGCTCGAGATCTTCATGACGATGGTCGAATGCGCGAGCGCCGAGAAGCCGAGCCCGCCGTAATCCTTCGGAATGATCATCCCGAGGAAGCCCGCGTCCTTGATGAAGCGCCAGACCTCGCGCGGCAGGTCGCCGTCCTGGGTGATCTTCCAGTCGTCGAGCATGCGGCAAAGCTCTTCCGTCGGCCCGTCGAGGAAGGCCTGCTCCGCCGCGCTCAGCGTCGGGCGCTGCAGCGTGCGCAGCTTCTGCCAGTCCGGCTTGCCGGAGAACAGGTCGGCGTCCCACCAGACGGTGCCCGCCTCGATGGCCTCGCGCTCGGTCGACGACATCGGCGGCAGCACCTTGCGGTACCAGCCCAGCAGCGGCGCGCTGATCAGGCGCCGGCGCAGTCCAATAAGAAATCCGCTCATCGCTCCACACCTCCGGCGCGGTCAGTCGGCGACCGCGTCCTGTAAATCATCGCGCGACGGGCCGTAGCCCGCGGCGCGTCTCTGTTCCTCGGCGACCAGCGCCTTGCGCGACGGCTTGCCGATCAGCGTCTTCGGCAACTCGTCGCGGAACTCGACCTTCGACGGCATCTCGAACGGCGCGAGGTTGTCCTTGAGGAAGGCCCTGAGCTCGGTGCTGGTCAGCGCGGTGCCGGGCTTCAGCTTGACATAGGCCTTGACGATCTCGCCCCGGTGGCTGTGCGGCGCGCCGCAGACCACCGCCTCCTCGATCGCGGGATGCAGCAGGATCGCTTCCTCGACCATGCGCGGATAGACGTTGAAGCCGCCGCTCAGGATCAGGTCCTTGATGCGGTCGATGACGAAGAGATAGCCCTGCGCGTCGAGATAGCCGACGTCGCCGGTGTGCAGGCGCCCGCCGCGCAGCACGTCGGCATTCTCGGCCGGCTTGTTGAAGTAGCCGGCCATCACCTGCGGCCCCGACACGCAGATCTCGCCATGCTCGCCGGGCGGCAGCATCGTATCGGGATCCTTGCGGTCGGCGATCTCGATCACCGTGCCGGGCAGCGGCAGGCCGACCGAGCCGGCGCGGCTCGTCCCGCCGAACGGGTTGACCGTGCAGACCGGGCTCGATTCGGTCAGGCCATAGCCTTCGACCAGGGTGCAATGGGTCAGCGCCTCGAACTTCTGCTTGATCTGCATCGGCAGCGGCGCGCCGCCCGAGATGCAGAGGTTGAGGCTGGAGAGGTCGTATTTGTCGAGGTCGGCATGCGCGTTGATCGCGGAGAACATCGTCGGCACGCCGCAGAACACGGTCGGCTTCTGGCCGTCGATGACTTCCAGGATATCCGCGGTGTGGAAGCGCGGCAGCAGGATCAGCTCCGAGCCATAATAGAGGCAGGTGTTCATCACCCCGGTCATGCCGAAGACGTGGAACAGCGGCAGCACGCCGAGGAAGCGCTCCTGGCCGCGCGTGGCGCCGATCGCCCACAGGCTCACCTGCACCGCGTTGGCGTAGAGGTTGGCGTGCGTCAGCATCGCGCCCTTGGGCGTGCCGGTGGTGCCGCCGGTGTACTGCAGCACGGCGATGTCCGTTTCCGGATCGATCTCGGCCGGCGTCACCGCGCCGTCGTTATCGATCAGCCGCTCATAGGCGATGTGCCGCTCGTCCGGCTTGATCGAGGCGATCTCCTTGCGCCGCGCGAAGGCGAACAGCAGGCTGCTCGGGAAGGGCAGGATCTCGCCCATGCGGCAGACGATGATGCGCTCCAGCGGGCCGTCCTGCAGGCGGTCGGCGATCTTGGGATAGAGCGTCTTGAGATTGAGCGTGACGATGACGCGCGTGTTCGAGTCGATGATCTGGCGCGCGATCTCGCGCTTGGCGTACAGCGGGTTGTAGTTCACCACCGTCGCGCCGACGCGCAGGATCGCGTAGTAGAACAGCACGTAGTAGGGGCAGTTCGGCAGCATCAGGCCGACGCTGTCGCCGGGCCCGATGCCCAAGTCCTGCAGCCCCTTGGCCAGCCGGTTCACCAGCTTGCCCACGGTCTTGTAGTCGTAGCGCTTGCCGAGGAATTCCAGGCAGGGCTTGTCCGGGAAGTCGGCGACCGCGCTGTCGAGGATGTCGGTGACCGGCTTGACCGGGATCTCGGCGCGCCAGTCGACCTCGGCCGGGTAGGAATCCTCCCACGGATAGCGCTTCGGCCCCTCCGGCTCCGGCGCCGCAGGCGGGCGGCCGGGCAGCAGCTTCGCCACCGCGGACCGGACGGCCGCGGCGATGGTGGCGAAGGTGGGCATCTCAAAGCTTCTCAAGGTTTCGTCCTATCCGTCGACTTGCCGGCCCGTGGACTTTGCCGGCTTCCTCTGTCCTATAGAGAAATCGTGTCGCAAATACGATTAATCCATCAAGCGTTTCATTTGTATTTTACGCGCTGCGGGCTCTCCGGGGTTCATTTTCTTTTTCGATTCCCATGCCGAATACACCCATAACTTCGATCAGCACCGGCACGATGCGGTCGACCGCCCGGACGCCTTCCAGGATCGTTTCCTCCGCGCGGTGGAAGTCGAACAGGCCGATATGGCCGACGCGCGGCGAGATCATGACGTCCGGCGGGTCGCCGGCGAGCCGGCTGCGGGTGATGCGGTCGAGCAGGATGGTGAAGCTGGAGGACATGGTGCTGAAGAAATTCGGCTCTTGCTGGTCGGTGTCGAGCAGCCGGCGCATGGCAGGGCCGAGGTTGGTGTCGATCGGGTGCCGCCGCTCGTTGCCGTCATGGAACGCCTCGTCGCCTGAACCGTTCCCGTTGCGCCGGTCGATCGCGGGAATGCCGCCCATCGTGTCGCCGGACAGGTTGACCGCGATCACCATGCGCGCGCCCATCGCGCGGCAGACCGACACCGGCACCGGGTTGACCAGCGCGCCGTCGATCATCCAGCGGCCGTCGCGCTTGACCGGCTTGAAGACGCCGGGGATCGAGACCGAGGCCCGCACCGCGTCCAGCATGTGGCCCCGGGTCATCCAGATCTCGTGGCCGGTCGCCAGCTCGGCCGCGACCGCGGCGAACGGCTTCGGCAGGTCCTCGATGTGGATCTCGCCGACCAGCTTCTCCATCTCGCGGAACATGCGCTTGCCGCCGAGGATGCCGTTCTGCGGCACCATGAAGTCGAGCAGGCGCACCATCTTGAGCCGGGTCAGCGTGCGCACGAGGTGTTCGAACTCGTCGAGCTTGCCGGCCAGATAGAAGCTGCCGACCAGCGCCCCCATCGAGGTGCCGCAGACCAGGTCGGGCACCAGCCCGATCTCGTTGAGCCGGTGCAGCACGCCGATATGGGCCCAGCCGCGCGCAACGCCGCCGCCCAACGCAAGCCCGATGCGTGGTGCCGTCATGATGGCTTCTTGTCCCCTCCGGACCGTGCCGCGGCGCTTGGGGTCTTCCCAGCCCGGCGCCCGCCGCCCGCCCGGAGAAAGACCGGCTCTTCCGGGATTGCGGCACGCTGAGCCTAGGCCCGTAGCCTTGCAACTTCGTTAAGAGGTTAAGGAGATATGAGGGCGGCGGAGGGGCGGGGCGATGGGGTGCGCCATCAAAGGCGGGCTCATCCGTCAAAAAAAGTCCGTCACTCCCCGGCTCGACCGGGGAATCCATGGCAGGGCCTTCCCGCACGGACGCATGCCGTGCCCCAGAAGGGACCGCCGCATGGACTCCCCGGACAAGCCGGGGAGTGACGAATTATAATATAAATCAACAAATTAATCGTCAGGTCCCAGCTTGTCCGTGGTATCCACGGCGCGATCTACACGTCGGCACGGCATCCGATACGGCGGCACGCGTCTTGCCGCTTTCGCCTTTCTTAACCAACTTGCGGTTTGCTTGATACCCTGCGCTTGCAAACCGGAGGAGGGGTCCATGGCGGCGTCTTCGAAGACTGCCCCGGGAGCGGCCAAGGGAATGCCCCAGGGCGCGACCCACCGGGTCGAGAACCAGCCCCCGCCGCTGGCCGATTACAACGCCTTCGAGACCGACCGGGCGCTGGTCGAGGCGCTGGCCCGCGAGGGCGGCGACTTCGGCCGCAAGGAAGGCGCCAAGCGCGCGAAGGCGCTGGGCGCTCGGGTCGGCAGCGCCGAGGTCCAGGACTGGGCCCGGCTCGCCAACCGGCACACCCCCGAGCTCCACACCCATGACCGCTTCGGCCACCGCATCGACCGGGTCGAGTACCACCCCGCCTGGCACCATCTGATGGCGCTCGCCGTCGGGAACGCGGTGCACGCGCTGCCCTGGCGGGAGCGCCGGCCCGGCGCGCATGCCGTGAAGGCGGCGCTGGCCTTCCTGATGAACCAGGGCGAGAACGGCGTCTGCTGCCCGATGGCGATGACCTTCGCCGCCGTGCCGGCGCTGACCGGCCGAGCCCGCGCTGGCCGAGGAATGGACGCCCCGCATCCTCTCGACCGACTACGACGCGCGCTTCATCCCGGCGCGCGACAAGGCGGGCGTCGTCTTCGGCATGGCGATGACCGAGAAGCAGGGCGGCTCGGACGTGCGCGCCAATTCGACCCGCGCCCGGCCCGCGGCCGGCGAGGGCGAGGGGATATTCCTGCTGACCGGGCATAAATGGTTCTGCTCCGCGCCGATGTCGGATGCGTTCCTGACCCTGGCGCAGGCGCCGGGCGGGCTCACCTGCTTCCTGGTGCCGCGCTTCCGCCCGGACGGCACGCAGAACCGCTTCTTCCTGCAGCGGCTCAAGGACAAGCTCGGCAACCGCTCGAACGCGTCCTCCGAGGTCGAGTATGACGATACCTGGGCGCGGCGCGTGGGGCCGGAAGGCGAGGGCGTGCGCACGATCATCGCCATGGTGCACCACACCCGCCTCGACGCCGCGGTCAGCGCGGCCGCGATCATGCGGGCCGCCGTGGTCCAGGCGATGCACCACGCGCGCCACCGCGCGGCCTTCGGCGCGGCGCTCGCCGACCAGCCCCTGATGCGGAACGTGCTCGCCGATCTCGCGCTCGAGACCGAGGCCGCGACCGCGATGGTCATGCGCCTCGCCCGCGGCTTCGACGACGCAACGGAAGACCCGGCGGCCGAGCCCATGGTCCGGCTCGCCACCGCGATCACCAAGTTCCAGGTCTGCAAGCGCGCGCCCACGGTCGTGGCCGAGGCGATGGAATGCCTCGGCGGCGGCGGCTATGTCGAGGAGGGGCCGATGCCGCGGCTCTACCGCGAGGCGCCGGTCAACGGCATCTGGGAGGGCACGGGCAACGTCATCTGCCTCGACATCCTGCGCACCATCGCCCGCGCGCCGGACGCGCTCGCTGCCTATGTAGCCGAGCTGAAGGCCGCGGCCGGCGGCGACCGGCGGCTGGATACTTTTGTAGGCGGGATCGAAAAAGCGCTGAAACCCGGCGCGCTGGAGGAAAGTCAGGCCCGCGTCATCGTCGAAAGCCTGGCGCTCGCCTGGCAGGCGGCGCTGCTCGTCCAGCACGCGCCGCACCCGGTGGCGGACGCGTTCTGCGCATCACGCCTAACCGGCGCCGGCGGGCGGACGCTGGGGACGCTGGGCGCGGGCGCGGAGGTGCAGGCGATCGTGGCAAGGGCGTGGAGTGGGTAGGGACCCTTCGTGGGTGGCCGGATCAAGTCCGGCCACGACGGCAAGGTATGAAAATCAAAACACGGATGTCATACGCGTGCTTGACACGCGCATCCACGAAACTCCCTTCAAGCAACGCCACGATCTAAACCGGACAGCCACGCGCGCCCCCGGCGACGGCCGGGAACGCGCGCGGCGTCGCGCTACTTTTCGGCCAAGTCGATGTTGTAGCGGACCTTGACGTATTTCGCGAGCCAGGCGCGCGCCTTGGGATTTATCGCGAATGCGTCCGTCATGATCGGCTTCACCGCGTCGCCGACGATCTGCGGGTAGGGTCCGAGCTCCAGGGCGGCGCCTTTCAGGAAGGCCGGGTCCTTGAGCATCGCCCGCACCGCCGTGCACCAGGCGTCGACGACATTCTTCGGCACCTTCGGGTGCAGCAGCATGGTCTTGTTCATCGAAACGTTCAGGCCCATCAGCGCCTTCCAGGCCTCGAACCCGGGACCCGACGGCTTCTTGCCGTACGTCGCCTCATACAGTTCGACGAAGGACGGCACGCTCGGCAGCGCCGGATCGCGGCCGTATTTCCCGTCTTCGTCGATATTGCCGAGGGTGAACAGGGGCTGGGCGAGCCCGCTGTCGACCATGTGCTTGCGGGTGCTGAGGTAGGCCAGCGTGTTGTCGGCGCTGATCTGGAACTCGCCGCGTTCGAAGCCGAGCGCCATCGGCCCGGTGCCGCCGAGGCCCCACACGCTGTTGACCTCGATGCCGAGCAGGCTGAAGCCCACGCGATAGGTCAGGTCGGACGAGGTCGGCGTGCGGCCGCCGAAGTTGAGCTTGTCGGGCGGCAGGCTCTGCATCTTCAGGACCTTGCCCTTGAGATCCGCGATCGCCCCGAGGCCCAGATCCTTGCGCACGTACAACGTGCTGCTGCGCGGCGAGCTCAGGACCGGATGGTAGTCTTCGAGCTTGAACCGGATGCGCGGGTCGCCCATCGCATAGTTCATGGCGGTCGAGATCGACAGCGCGAAGATCATCGTGCCGTCCTTCGGCGCCTTCTCGTTATAGAAGTTGGCGCCGACGATCCCGCCCGCGCCGGGCTTGTTCAACACGAGCACCTTCGGGTGCCCCGGCAGGGTCTTCTCCAGATACGGCGCCATCATGCGCGTCCAGGTGTCGGTGCCGCCGCCTTCGGAGAAGGGCACGATGATGGAGATGCGTTTTCCGGAAAAATCGACCGTGTCGGCGAGGCCGGCCGCCGGCGCCAGGATCCACGCCGTGACGGTGACGAGCAGCAGGGCTGCCCAACGATACGCAGTACGCGTACTCAGCATTCTGTAATCCTCCCATGAAGATTCTCGGCATGCTCGGACGAGCGCCGGTTTTATTTTTTCATGGTAGATCAGCCTACCGCGCGCGCACAAATCAGCGCGGCCCGCACCGGTTGCGGCGGCGTCATGGGCACACGGCGGCACACGGCACGAGCCCTCACGCCAGCTTGGGGTCTTCCGCCGCTTTCTGCACTTCCTTGCGCAGCGCGTCGAGCTGCGCGCGGAATCCTTCCGCGTCGCCGTAGTCGACGAAGCGGCGATAGCGCGGGTGGGGCGAGCGCTGCCGCAGCGCGTGCTTGATCGGGCACCAGTACTGCTCGGTCCGGCTGGCGGCTTCGCGGGCATAGGCGATCACGCCGTTGGCGTAGCCGCAATAGGCGCAGTTCAGCTTCTCGATGCCGTTGAGATAGGCCAGGCGGTGGCGGTCGACGATGACATAGTCCGCGCGCCGGACCCGCGCCATGCCCCAGGCGGTGAAGCAGATGCGCTGGTAGATCGAGACGCCGAGGTCGAGCAGGGCGATCGGCACGATCAGGCCATAGATCGCCGGCGCCACGATCAGGGTTGCGAGCGGCGACGTCCGGAGAAAGCTCAGCAAGCCGGTGCGGATCAGCTTGTGCTGGCGGATGACGCCTTCCTCGAAGACGGCGCGTCCTTCCTCGAGCCGGTAGCGGAACCGCGCGCGCTGCGCCTCCAGCTTGCGCTCGATCTCGTCTTCCAGGCGGACCAGGCGGCGGACCAGTTCCTCGATCTCGGCTTCCATGGGCGTGGTTTTCTTTCACAAGGGATGCGAACAGGGACGGTCGCACGGAAATGCGACACGCGCGCGTGGAATATCCCCGCGCGGGACGATTTAGTCTCGCTCGTCCGGCCGCCGCTCAGAGCGCCTTCAGCCAGGCGATGACGGCCGCGGCGCTCCGCGCGGGCGCGTCGTTGTGGCTGGCGTCGACGGCGACTGAACCGCTTGCGGCCGGCGCCTGGAATGCGCTCGAAGGTCGTCCGCGCGGAGATCAGCTTCAGGCGGTTCGTCTCAACGATCCAGAGGATCGGCGTGCCGGCGGGCAGGCGGGGCGCGGTCTTGCTCATCGCCGCGAGCCCGTCCGGGTCGAAATAGCTGAGATAGATCTTTGCGCGCAGCGCGAGCGGCGTCCGCCCGCCCCGAACATGGTCGCCGAACGCGGCGACCGCGTCGCCTTTCCCGGCCGCCACCATCGCCCGCGCCTTCGCCACGTCCCCGGCGAAGCCGCGGGGCCAGTCCGGGCTCTCGGGGGTGTGGCCGGGGGCGATGGCGACGACGCCGGCGAGGCCGGGCCGCTGCGTCGCGTAGGCCAGGCCGATGTTGGCGCCGAGGCTGTGGCCCGCGATGACGACCTTGGTGACGCCCTCGGCCCTGAGCGCAGCGGCCGCCCGGTCGATCTCGGCGAAGGCCGTCTCGATCGTCGCGTCGAAGTGCCGGTCGTAGGACCAGGGCATCTCGGGCGCCGTGGTCGCGAAGCCCGCTTCGTCCAGCGCGCGCCCCAGCCGCCCGATAGGGGAATCCGGCTTGTTGGTGCTGTATTTGCCGTGCAGCAGCACGATGCCGATCTTGCCGGCTGCGGCGGCCTGCTGGGCGGCGCCAGCGGCGAACAGCGCAAGCGCCAGGATCAGCCCCAGCCGCACGAAGCTCCGCCCCATCGCGCTCTCCCGCGCCGCTATTCCGTCCTCGCCACGCCGACCTGCTCGAGGAACTTCTCCAGCGTCTCGTAAGGCTGCGCGCCGACGACGCCGTAGCCGCCGCAGACGAAGGTCGGCACGCCGGTGATGCCGTACTGGTGAGACTTGGCCCAGTCGGCGTCGACCGCGTCCTTGAAGCGGCGGGTCGCCAGCACCTCGCGCGCCGCGTCCTCGGGCAGGCCCGCGGCACGCGCCACGTCGAGGATCACGTCCTCCTCGGCGATGTTGCGGCGGCCGACGAAATAGGCGCGGTAGAAGCCGTCATGCACCGCGTCCGCCTGGTCCGGGTAGTCGGTATCGGCCCACTTGCCGATCTCCTGCGCGAGCCGGCTGTTGTAGGTGTGGCTGCGCTTTTCGTAGGGCAGGCCTTCCGCGTCCATCAGCGTCTTCATGCGCTGGTAGCTCGCGTCGATGTCGTAGTCGCGCCCGGCGAACAGCTCCGCCAGCGTGCGCCCTTCCATGGGCGTCTCGGGATGCAGCGGAAAATGCACCAGCTTGACCGTGATCGCGAAGCGCTGCTTCAGCTTTTCAATACGCCCGGTACTGAGATAACACCACGGTCACACGTAGTCGGTGAACACTTCGAAGAGGACGGGATCGGGCATCGCGCTTCCTCCTGACATGCGGCGGCGATTGCACAAGCCGGGAGCATGCCACCGCGACGCCATCGCCACAACCCGAAGGCGGTCGATTCGGCGAGCCCGTGTTTCTACTAAAAGTTATGGATAAAATTCAATTTTCCCCGATAACGATTAATCAAGACTCTATCCCTATCGTGCCCTCCGTTGCCGCCCATTGGGAGTCAAACCGTATGTTATCGAAGCTTTTCACGATCCGGAGCCGCTTGCTCGGCCTGGTAATTCTTGCCGTTCTCGGCGCGTTGCTGATCGCCGTGGTTCAGCTCGTCGCCCTGCGCAGCCAGCTCTTCAGCGATCGCGAAACCCTGGTCCGCGGCGCGGTCGGCGTTGCCTATACGGCCATCGAGAACCAGTACAAGCGGGTCCAGGCGGGTAAGGTGAGCGAGGCCGAGGCCAAGGCGCAGGCGATCGCCGAGATCGAGGCGCTGCGCTATCTCGACGACGAGTATTTCTGGATCAACGACATGACGCCGCGGCTGGTCGCGCACCCGCACCTGCACCAGAAGATCGGCCAGGATGTCGGCGACATCGCCGATTCGAACGGGGTGCATATCTTCAAGGAATTCGCCAAGATCGTCGGCGAGAAGGGCGAGGGCACGGTCCCCTATCTCTGGCCGAAGACCAAGGGCGCGGCGCCGTCGCCGAAGATCTCCTACGTGAAGGGCTTCAAGCCGTGGGGCTGGGTCGTCGGCAGCGGCCTCTATGTCGACGACGTCGACGCGCTGTTCTGGCAACAGGTCCGCAATCTCGCGCTGGTCCTGGGCGGCCTGCTGGTCGCGCTCGTCGGCGGCGGCTTCGTCATCGCGCGCGGCATCAGCCTGCCGCTCGGCACGATATCCAATCGCATGCGGGCGTTGGCGGGCGGCGACAAGACGATCGACGTGCCCTATGCGGAGAAGCGCGACGAGATCGGCGACCTCGCCCGCGCGCTCGACGTATTCAAGTCGCAGGCGCTGGAAATGGACCGCCTGCGCGACGAGCAGGAGGCGATGCGCGTCCAGGCGGAGCGCGACAAGCACGCCGCGATGGAGCGTCTCGCCGACGAGTTCGAGACCACGGTCGGCGTCATCGTCTCCGCGGTCGGCAGCGGCGCCACGCAGATGCGCGACACGGCCAACGGCATGGCGCAGACGGCTGACCAGACGAGCAGCCGGGCGACGACCGTCGCCGCCGCCTCGGAAGAGGCGACGCGTAACGTACAGACCGTGGCGGCCGCGAGCGAGGAGCTCTCCAGCTCGATCGCCGAGATCAGCCGCCGCGTCAGCGACTCCGCCGCGATCGCGCGCCGCGCGGTGAACGAGGCCGAACGCACCAACAGCACCGTGCAGAGCCTGGCCGAGGCGGCGCATAAGATCGGCGAGGTGGTGCAACTGATCAACGATATTGCGTCGCAGACCAACCTCCTGGCGCTCAACGCGACGATCGAGGCGGCGCGCGCCGGCGAGGCCGGCAAGGGCTTCGCGGTCGTGGCGTCGGAGGTGAAGTCGCTCGCCAACCAGACCGCCAAGGCGACGGAAGAGATATCCGCCCAGGTCACCGGCATCCAGCAGGCGAGCGGCACGACCGTCGAAGCCATCCAGGCGATCGGCAAGATCATCGCCGAGATCGACGAGATCTCGACCGGGATCGCGGCGGCCGTCGAGGAGCAGGGGGCGGCGACCGGGGAGATCTCGCGCAACGTCCAGGAAGCGGCGGCCGGCACGCAGGAAGTGTCGACCAACATCGCCAGCGTGAACACCGCGGCGGCCGAGACCGGCCAGGCGGCCGGCGCCGTGCTCGCCTCCGCCGACGAGCTCAACCACCAGGCAGACAAGCTCAAGGTCGAGGTCGACAAGTTCGTCGCCGAGGTCCGCGCCAGCTAGGGCGTCCGGCGCGCCGCTCCGGTCAGTCCCAGACCGCCTTGCGCCAGGCATAGGCGATCGCCAAGGTGAACACGATGCCGAGCGAGGCGTAGAGCATCAGCGTCGCCTCGTAGCCGATGCGCTCGATCAGCTTGCCCGCGACGACCAGGCCGATCGGCAGGCCGTAGATCGCGAGCGAGCGCACGCCCATCACCCGGCCGCGGAAGCCGGGCGCGGTATGCGCCAGCAGCGCAATGAACACCGCCAGCATCGAGAAGCCCTGCGCCATGCCGATCAGGAACAGCACGGCGATGCCCGCCGGCTTGGCGCCGGTCTGGCTGAACAGCAGCAGCAGCACGTACCAGATCAGCCCCTGCAGGAAGGCGGTGCGCGCGGAATAGCGGGTGCCGCCGACCAGCGCCATGATGATCGAGGCCGAGAGCGCGCCGGACGCGAAGCCGGCGACGAGCTGCGCCAGCCCGTTCGAATCGAGGTGATAGACCTCGCGCGCCACGTAGGGCAGCAGCCCGTGCGAGAACGGAAAGGCGGTCAGGTTGATCAGCAGCGCGAACAGCATCAGCGCCAGCACCTGCGGCGTCTTGCAGACATAGACGATGCCTTCCTTGAGATCCTGCCAGAAGGAGCGCGGCGCGGCGGCGCGCGCGGCGACGCCGGGCGTCCCGCTGCCGGGCTGGCCCCCGTAGACGCCGAGGCTGAGCAGGAAGCCCGTCGCGTAGAAGGCGGTGACGACGACGAAGGCCGGCCCGACGCCGAGCAGCGAGAACAGGCCGGCGCCGACCAGCGCGCCCGCGATGCGCGCGGAATCGGCGGTCGTGCGCGACAGCCCCATCGCATTGGTCAGGCAGTAGGTCGGGATCGTGTCGCCGATCAGCGAGTTGCGCACGACCAGGTCGGACGGGCGCACGATGCCGCCCAGCGCCGACAGAGCGAAGACGTAGACCGGGTTCAGGAGGCCGGTGAAGGCGAGCGTCATCAGGATCGAGGCGTTGACGGCGAACAGCGCGCGCAAGGTGCACAGCACCGTGCGCCGCGGCAGCTTGTCCGCGACGACGCCCAGCATCGGGGTGAGCAGGGTGCCGATATATTGCAGCGAGCCGAAGACCGCGAGCAGGAAGACGGAATCGGTATGGATCAGCACATACCAGGCAAGGATGAGCGTCTCCATCTCGAACGCCCAGGAGGTGAACAGGTCGGACGGCCACTGGAAGCGGAAGCTGCGCACCTCGAACGGCGCCAGCGGCGATACGGTGGTGACTCTTTGCACGTTCTTGCTTTGCCTCGCCGCGAACTTTGGCGCGCTTCCCCAGCGGAAACCTCCCGCCTGGGATCAACCATACAGCGAACGCCCCGGCGGTGGTCAAATCTTGGGCAAACGCGCGGGCGAGGACAGGGCCAATAGCCGCGGGTGTTGGGGGCCACAGGCGAGAGGAGGGGAACGAGCCAAAAAAAGGGTCGTCATTCGCCGGTCAAGCCGGCGAATGACGACCTTTATTTTTTGCCGGCGCCCGAAGGGCCTCCAAGAACGCTTGGCGTTCTACGTCATCGCAAATCCGAATGACATTGATCTTATCCAAGCGGCTCAAGGTATTGACGATAATCGGCCGGTGGACATGCTTGAACCGCCAGACGTAGCGCAGGAATTCCATGTCGAGACGCTCGCGGACAGCCGGCCCCCATGTCCGGCCGCGTTCGCCCCCACCAAAGGGCCGTGCGCTTGAGAATGCCGAGCAGGCAGCGCCATCGCGGGAGATCGAGAAAGACGACCGTATCGGCGGCGGCGACACGGGCTTCGAGCGTGCCGAAGTAGTTGCCGTCGATGATCCAGCGGTCGGCATCGATGATGCGGCGATGGGTCCGCCGCCAGACGTCTTCCGCCATCGGCGTCCAGCCGGACTGCCAATAATGCGCGTCGAGGGCGTGGTGGGGAAGGCCTGTCCGCGCGGCGATCGCGGCAGCCAGCGTCGTCTTGCCCGCTCCGGAGCAGCCGAGCACGCAGATGCGTTTCATCGCGGCGATCCAAGGCTCGAGGTGAACGGCGAAGCGCGGGGTTATAGCAGAATGGATGATATCTGCCAGCCGGCGATCGCGCCATGAATGCCACGCATGAAGCGCGGCATGACGAGATATATGTAAATTTAAAAAAAAGCCGTCACTCCCGGGCTTGTCCCCGGGAGTCCATCGGGCGGGCGGCTGCCTTGCGGTGTAATGGCATCGGAAGCGCAGCGTGGACTTGCGGAACAAGTCCGCGAGTGACGATTTTAATCGATTGGCCGTTTTGCGCAGACCCGGCCCGCGCCTCTCACGTCCTCAGCCCGGCATCGGCCATTGCATGTCCGAGACGAAGGGCGGGCAGCTGTTGATGCGGGCCAGGTCCTCCGGCTTCGGGTCGAGGGCGAGGCGGCAGGCGTCGTCGAAGACCATCGTCGGCCGCGTCGCAGCCTCGTAGGGCGTCCAGGACGGCAGCCCGGCATGGTTCGGGTTGCCGCTGCGGGCGAAGGCGATCCAGGCGCCCATGACGGCCCGGGTCAGCGCCTCCTGCGCCGGGCCGGCGCCGGTGAAGTCCTTGGCGATCTCGGTGTTGCCGAAGACGAAGGGCAGGCACATCGTGTGCGGCGTCTTCAGCATGCCGTCCAGCACCGGCGTCTTCCAGGTGAATTCGTAAAGATACGCCGGCGCGCCGCCCTGGCGCGATTTGCGCTCGGCCGCCTCGATCGCGTTGCGCCGGTACTGGTGGTCGCTGGCGATGACGTTGAAGATGTCCCGGCCGGTTGCCGTGGGGCGGCTCTCGCGGTAGCCGGCGATCACGCTCCCGGCCTTCGCCGCGTCGAGGCCGACGAAGCGCGCGACTTCCTTGACGAGCTGCGCGTCGTCGAGCGGCAGGGTCTTCGGGTCGGCGGTGATGTCGTAGAAGGATTTCTCCGTCTCGCAGGACCCGATCAGCAGCGGGATGTCATGCGCGAGGTCGGGCGCGTCGAGGTCGAAGGGATGGTGCGGAATGTGGCGGCCGTCGACCACCGGGCGGAAGCTGTCGTTGCCGCCGGCCGCGGCGACCGCGGCGCGATAGGCGGCAAGCAGCTTGTCCGCCGGCACGTCCTGCAGCTTGCCCGCGTCCTTCGCCGACAGGCCGAGCTGCGCCAGCAGGCGGCCGGCCGCGCGCCCGGCATTCTCCGCGGTGGCGAGCCGGAGATGCGAGGACGAGCTCTGCATGATCGCCTTGTGGAACAGGCCCTTGGCCTCCGGCATCGCCATGCAGACCGCGACCTTCGAGCCGCCGCCCGACTGGCCGAAGATCGTGACGTTGCCGGCGTCGCCGCCGAAGGCGTCGGCATGGTCGCGCACCCAGCGCAGCGCGGCGACAATGTCGAGCATGCCGGCATTGCCCGCGTCGGCGAAGCGCGCGCCGTGGCGGCGTCCGCACCGGCGAGATGGGTGTAGCCGAAGGCGCCGAGCCGATGGTTCAGCGTCACCACCACGAGGTCGCCGGCGCGCGCGAGGTTGCTGCCGTCGAGGCCCGGCGGCGCTGCCCGCGCCGCGCTCGTAGCCGCCGCCATGCAGGTAGACCATGATCGGGCGCTTGCCGCCGTCCTTCAGCCCCGGCGTGAAGACGTTCAGCACCAGGCAGTCCTCGCTGGTCGGCCGTCCGTCGCGGATCCAGGCGTTGGCCGGGCGGACCACGCCTTCCTGCTGCGGCGCGCGCGGGCCGAACTCGCGGGCGTCGCGCACGCCTGTCCAGGATAGGGGCGGCGCGGGCGGGAGGAAGCGCCGGGCGCCCGCGGTCGACGCGCCGTAAGGGATGCCCTTGAAGCTGTGAATGCCGTTCTGTGTGACGCCGCAGAGGGTGCCGTTCGCGGTTTCCACGATGGCGTTGCCGGGACGGGTCTGGATGTTCATGGTGGATCCTCCTGGGGTGGACGTTCAGCATAGCGGCGATCGTGGCGCCGCGCCAAGCGGGGGCCGGGACCGCCGTGCGTCCTTCGACAAGCTCAGGATGAGGGACAGTCTTCGTGGCATCCGGAAAGAGCCTCATGCTGAGCTTGTCGAAGCACGCACGATGCTTGTCTCCGCCGGCTGAAACAATTGAAACACGTGCGTCCGGCCGGCGGACATGCTATGGAAATGCGGCGGCGATAGGGTCCGCCCGCCTTTCACCCTTCGAGGATAAACCCATGCTGTTCCATGCGTCCTTTCCGGCCCGCAATCCGAAGCGCGCGGCGGAGGCCGTCGCCCGCCTGTGGCGCGGCAAGTCCTTTCCGTTCCCGGTCTTCCCGGATGCCTATATCGCCATCGAAGGCGACAAGTTCGGCAGCAGCATCGAGTTCATGCCCGCCGGCCAGGTGCTGGTGCCGGGCGGCGAAGAGGTCGTGTCCGAGGGCAGCGCCAGGCCGGCCCGAGCGAGACGCATCTCGCGATCAGCACGCCGCTGAGCGAGGAAGAGGTGCACGCGCTGGCGGCGGAATACGGCTGGCAGGCCCGCACCTGCTGGCGCGGGGAGACACTGTTCCGCGTGGTCGAGTTCTGGGTCGACAACACCTTCCTGATCGAGGTGCTGACGCCGGAGATGCAGCGGGAATACACCCGCTTCCTGACACCGGAGAATTACGCGGCCCTGCTCGAGGCGATGTCCGCGGCGGCCTGACCCGGTCGATCCTGTACGGCGCGCCCGCGGCGGCGCCTCAGTTGTCGCCGAGGCTCTTTTCGCGGGCGTCCCGCTCGAAGATCTGCTCCAGCTCCTTCGCCCATTCGCGCGACAGCGCGACCATGCACTCGTCGTCGTCGCGCCGGTCGAACATGCTCGACGAGCGCCTTCTCGTCGCGCTCGCGGAAGGTCTCGACCGTGCGCTCGGCGTCGCGCTCGGGCAGGCCGAGCAGGGTCAGCAGCGTCTGCGCGGTCTTCAGGCTGGAATGGAACGTCTCGCGCCAGATATCGGTGACGCCGACTTCCATCAGCCGGTAAGCGTGGTGCCGGTTACGCGCGCGGGCGAGGATGCGCAGGTTCGGGAAATACTTGATCACCGTCTCCGCCGTGCGCACCGAGGTCTCGATGTCGTCGATGGCGAGCACGAAGAACACCGCCTTGTCCGCCTTCGCCGCGCGCAGCAGGTCGAGCCGCGAGGCGTCGCCGTAATAGATCCTGTTGCCGTAGCGGGCGACGAAATCGACCTGCTCGGCGCTGGCTTCGAACGCGGTGAAGCCGATCTTGCGCGCGCGCAGGATGCGCCCGACGATCTGCCCATAGCGGCCGAAGCCGGCGATGATCACCTGGTTGTCCTCGGGCGGCGCCACGTCGTAGGGGCGGTCGCCCGGGCCCGCCTTGCGCGCCGCGAGCAGCCGCTCGACCGCGAGGAAGAGGAACGGCGTGACCGCCATCGAGAAGGTCACGACGAGGATCAGCAGGTCCGACACCTCGGCCGGCATCACGCCCGCGCCGACCGCGATGTTGAAGATGACGAAGGCGAACTCGCCGCCCTGCGAGATCGACACGGCGAGCATCAGCGCGGCGCGCCGGTCGTGGCCGGATAGCCGCCCGAGCGCGAACAGCACGGCGAATTTCAGCGCGGTCAGGCCGAGCACGAGCCCCAGCACCAGCGCCGGCTCGGTCGCCAGCAGGCCGAAATTGACCGACATGCCGACGGCGATGAAGAAGAGGCCGAGCAAGAGGCCCTTGAACGGCTCGATGTCGGCTTCGAGCGCGTGGCGGAACTCGGAATCGGCGAGCAGCACGCCCGCGAGGAACGCGCCCAGCGCCATCGACAGCCCGACGCTTTGCATCAGGAGCGCCACGCCGGTGACGGTCAGCAGCGCGAAGGCGGTGAAGATCTCGCGGACGCGCGATCGCGCGACCAGCCGCAGCGCAAAGCGCAGCGCGAAGCGGCCGACCAGGATCACCGCGGCGACGATGCCGATGACCATGGCGATCTTGAGAAGCGTGTCGGCCGCGCTCGTCTTGCCGTGGTCCTGCAGGCTCAAGAACGGCAGCAGCGCCAGGATGGGAATGGCGGCGAGATCCTGGAACAGCAGGATGGAGAAGGCGGTGCGACCGTGCCGCGTCGTGAGCTGGCCCTTTTCCGCGAGCACCTGCAGCGCGAAGGCGGTCGAGGACAGCGACAGGCCGAGGCCGATGGCGACCGCCGTGCGCCACGGCACGTCGAACAGCAGCGTCGTGCCGGCGATGATCGCCGCGGTGACCAGGACCTGCGCGCCGCCGAGGCCGAAGACCGGCCGGCGCATCGTCCACAGCCGCGTGGGCTGCAGCTCGAGCCCGATGACGAAGAGCAGCAGGACGACGCCGAACTCGGCGATGTGCAGGACGCTGTCGACGCCGGTCACGAGGCGGAGGCCCCAGGGGCCGATGGCCGCGCCCGCGACGAGATAGCCGAGGATGGCCCCGAGGCCGAGCCGGCGCGAGATCGGCACGGCGATCACCGCGGCGCCGAGGAACAGCGCCGCCTGGCTCAGGAAGGACATGACGCGGCCTTCTGCGAAGGCGTGATCCGCACGGCGATTTCCTCAGCGCTCGGGCAGCGGGATGAACTCGTCGTCGCCCGAGACCTTGGCGAAGCGGCCGGCCTTCCAGTCGGCCTTGGCCTGCTCGATGCGCTCGGCCGAGCTGGAGACGAAGTTCCACCAGATATGGCGCGGCCCGTCGGCGCGCGCGCCGCCCAGCACCATCAGATGCGTCGCGCCCTCCGCCTTGACGTCGATCGGGCCGGCCCGGACGGAGCGCCAGCATCGCGCCCGGCTCGAAGCGCTCGCCCGCGATCTCGATCGCGCCGGTCAGCACATAGACGCCGCGCTCCTCATGCTCGGTCGGGATGGTCAGCGTCGCGCCGGCGGCGAGGCGCATATCGGCGTAAAGCGTCTCGGTGAAGACGCCGACCGGCGAGCGCTTGCCCCAGCCGGTGCCGGCGATCAGCGTCGCCGCGATGCCGTCGCCCTCGATGCGGGGCAGGGCGTCCGCCTTGAAATGCTCGAAGCTGGGGACGATCTCCTCATGCGTCTTGGGCAGCGCGAGCCAGGTCTGGATGCCGTAGAGGCTCGGGCCGCCGGGGCGGAGCGCGTCCGGCGTGCGCTCGGAATGGGCGATGCCCGACGCCGGCGGTCATCCAGTTGACCTCGCCCGGACGGATCGCCTGCACCGAGCCCACGCTGTCGCGGTGCATGATCTCGCCCTCGATCAGCCAGGTCACGGTCGACAGGCCGATATGCGGATGCGGGCGGACGTCCATGCCCTTGCCCTTCGGCAGCGTCGCCGGGCCCATCTGGTCGAAGAAGATGAAGGGGCCGATCATCCGCCGCCGCGAGGAGGGCAGCGCGCGCTTCACGTCGAAGCCGCCGACATCATGCGTCTTCGGCACGATCACGGTTTCCACCGGCGGGCAGCCCGCCGGGCTCGAACAGACGGCTTCCTCGGCCGGTTGCCAGCTCATCCTTGCCTCTCGCTCTCCTGCGCCTCTCGCGAGAGTGATAATGGGGGTCCGCGATGCCAGCGGCAACGCTTGCGCGCCGCATCGCGCCGGCCCTGTGATCAATTTGTCGTATTGGCTGGGCCGACGCCGCGGCCCGGGCGGCCGCGGGCTGCACCAATAGGCTAGGACTAAAGGTGCGTGTCCCGGCCGGCGGGTAAACGGTAACCTGCAACCTTCGCGATATGCCGGGCGCCGGTCGCGCCGCCCGTGTCATCGGTACGCCCGCCGGCGCGCGCGTCGTCGCGCGCCGGTCTTCCGAAGACGGCGTCCGGACGTACCCGGCCACCGGCGCGCGTGTCGTCGCGCGCCGGTATTCCGAAGACGGCGTCCGGACGTAACCGGCCGCCGACTGAGCCATATTCGTTAAGTTATTGAATTGATGCATTTCAATCGGATCGGGCGCTAAAGCGTTGCTGAAGCTTATCATTCAGGGCGGACTGGCCTTGCTCCTGCTGGTCGTGATCGGCGGCATCGCCGTCATCGCGCCGTTGAGCCAGCAGGTCGGCCGGCTCGCCGAGCGCGTCGCGGCGCTGGAGCAGGCCGAGCCCAAGGCCCCGCCGGCGCCTGCCGCCGTCGACCTCGGGCCGATGCAGGCGCAGATCGGGGCGCTCGCAGAGCGCGTGGCCGATCTGGAGAAGCGCCCCGCGCCGGCGCCGGTGGACCTCAAGCCGATCGACGACAAGGTGGCGGCATTCGCCGGGCGTCTCGACGCCCTGGAGCAGCGCAAGCCGTCCGCGCCGGTCGATCTCGGCCCGCTGCAGGCGGCGCTGGCCGCGCTCGCCCGGCATGTCGCCGCGGTCGAGGCGAGGGAGACGCCGAAGCCGGCCGATCTCGCCCCCTTGCGGCGCGAGATGGGCGACCTTGCCGACCGGGTGCAGCAGCTCGAGCGGCGCGAGGTGCCGCCGCCGGTCGATTTCGTGCTGCTGAAACAGGAGGTGAGCGGGTTGTCGCAGCGCCTGGCCGCGCTGCAAGGCCGCGAGACGCCGCCGGCCGTCGACCTGGCGCCGGTTCGGCAGGAGATCGACCAGCTGGCGAAACGCCTCGCCGAAGTCGAGAAGCGCCCGGCGCCGCGGCCGGTGAACCTGCGCAACCTGACGCAGCAGGTCGAGAAGCTCGCCGCGCTGGTCGAGACGATGGAGCGGCGGCGGGCGGCGCCGCCCGCGCATGACGCACTGTGGTCGGTCAACCAGGAGATCAACAAGCTCGCCTACCGGGTCGACGCGCTCGAGGACGGACGCCGCGGCACCGCTGCCGGGCTCGACGCGCTGCGCAAGCAGGTCCACGCGCTCGACCAGCGCATCGACGCGCTCGCCAAGCGCCTGCCGCAGAAAGAGCGATAGGGGCGGGCGCAGTCGAAGGAGCCCGCAGCGCCACGGCGATTCATTGCTTGTCGACGGCCGGCAACCAGGCTTGCTGCCGCTGGGTCCAGGTAAGCTGCCGCGGCAAGCTCGCCTTGGCATGCGCGGCGAGATCATGCAGCCCCTCGAAGACCCTGTATTGCCGCATCGTGCCGTTGGCCGACAGCACCATCGCCTCGCTGCCGTCGCCGCTGAAGGCGACGCTCCGGATCGCGGAGCGCGCGCCCCGCATGACGCCGAGTTCGTCGCCGGTCTCGGCATCCCAAAACCGCGCGGTGCCGTCTTCGGAGCCGGTCAGGACGCGATGGCCGTCGCGGCCGAAGACGGCGGCCGTCACCGGCGCCGTATGACCACTGCAGGACGAACCGTTCGGCCTGGTTGCCGCTATCGAGGATGCGAGCGACGTTGCCCGGTCCCGCCCGGACGACCGAGCGCCCGTCCGGGCTGTAGGGCGTGCCGCCGATCTTGCCGTTCCAGTCATGAATGACTTTGGTTTCGACGTCGCCATCGATGTTCCAGAGCCTGGCGGTGCCGTCGGTAGACGCGGTGAGAAGGCGATGCCCGTCTTTACTGAAGACCACGCCGCGGACGTCGTTCTGGTGGCCGACCAGGACCGCGCGGCCGGCGCCGTCCGCGACATTCCATAGCCGCACTTGCCAATCGACCGAAGCGCTCGCCACCTGCCGGCCGTCCGGGCTGAAAACGGCGTCGTTGACCCAGGAGCGATGGCCGCGAAGCACGGCCAGCTGGGCGCCCGTCGCCGCGTTCCAAAGCCGGATCGTATCGTCGCGGGATGCCGTCGCGACCATCGATCCGTCGGGGCTGAACCGTGCCGAGATCAACTGGTTCGTGTGGCCGCGCAGGACCGGGCCGGGCGCGCCCGTGATCCCATCCCAAAGCCGCGCCGTGCCGTCCCTGGAGGCGGTCACCACCCGCCGGCCATCGGCGCTGAACCGGGCCGACACCACGCCGCCGGTATGCCCGCGCAGCACCGCAAGCGTTGCGCCGCTTGCCGCGTTCCAGAGCCGCGCGGTCGCATCTTCCGAAGCCGTCAAGACACGCTTGCCGTCGGGGCTGAAGGCGGCGCTGAAGACCTTGTCGCGATGTCCGGTGAGAACGGCGATCGCCGCGCCCCTTTCGACATCCCAGATACGCGCGGTGCCGTCATGCGATGCGCTGACGAGGCGCCGGCCATCGGGACTGAAAGCGACGGCAACGACCTTGCTCGAATGGCCGCGGAGAACCTTTAATTCGCTGCCGTCGGCGGCACTCCAAAGCCGCACCGTTCCATCCGAGGAGGCCGATGCGATCACCTTCCCGTCGGGACTGAAAACGGCGGACCAGACCTCGTCATCATGACCGCTCAGCTTGGCGATCAGGGCGCCGTCGCGGACCCGCCACACGCACACCGTCTTGTCCGACGCGGCGGTCGCCACCAGCGTTTCATCGGGGCTGAACACCGCCGTATGGATGAGGCCGATCTGGCCGTGCAGGACCAGCCGTTCCTTGCGGTTGAAATGCGCGTCGTAAAGGATGCGCCGCACGGCCAGGAGATCGCCGGCCTCGGTCGTATAGGGTAGCGCCGCCAGGGCGAGCAGCGCCCCGGTAACGAGATCGCCCGTATCGGCTTGCCGCTGCGCTTCGGCGAGGATTGCGCGAATCCGTTCCGGCGCCAGCGTCGCTGTTGATGCCGCATCCGATTGCGGCGTGTCCTTGGCCGGACCGGCGCCGGCCGCGGCGGGCTTGGACTCCGCCGGCTGTCTTGCCGAGCCGAATTGCAAACCGGGATTCAGCCAGGAGAACAGGACGATGCCGACGGAAAAGATCGCCGTGCCGGCTATCTGGAACGCGAGCCATGCACGGGCGCGGCGCTCTGGCCTGTCCCGACCGGCAGCCATCGTTGCGCTTCCTCCCATAACCTCGTTCTCCGTCAACGAGAGACGGTGACGCGGTTCTTTAAGTTATCTTGGCGGCGACGACCGCAGCGTATGCCCGGACTCAAGGACGCGGCAAGCCGGTTCCGGGATGTTCGCCAGCCGTCGAACGATCGGCCAGCCTTAATTGTCGACGGGCTCGCCGATTATTTCGGCGAGAGGAATGCGCGGATGACGGCGATCGTCGTTGCCGGCTGCTCTTCCATCAGCCAATGGCCCGAATTCTGGATGACCGCCTCGGTCACATTATTGGCGGCGTTACGCATCACGATCGCCTCGTTGGCGCCGAAGGACTTTTCGCCGCCGACCGCGAGGACCGGCATCGTCAGCTTTGTGGCCATCGACGCCATGTTGTCCGCGGCATCCTGCCTGATGGAGCGAAACTGAGCGAAAGCCGAATGCATTGCGCCCGGCAGGGCGTAGAGCTTGGCGTAATGCGCCCGCGTCGCCTCGTCGATCTTGGACGGATCGCCGGCGAATTCATTCCAGAAGCGGTCGAGATAGATGCGCTCGCGTCCCGCCACCAAACGCTCCATGTCGGGCCCGCCGAAATCAAAATGCCAAAGGAGCGGGCTGCGCACGATTTGCTCCCAAGGGGGAATGCCGGGGACCGGCGCATCCATCACGACCAGCTTCTCGGTCTTTTCGGGATAGCGGGCCGCATAGGCATAGGCAACCATGGTGCCGATGTCGTGCCCGATGATCACGGCGCGATCGAGGCCGAGCTGGGTCAGGATCGAGCGGATATCGGCCGCCTGCGTCCGCTTGTCGTAGCCGTCCGGCGGATGGGATGACAGGCCCATGCCGCGCAGGTCCGGGATCACCACCCGATAATCGGGTGCGAGATTCCTGGCCAGCGGCGCCCACATATCACCGGTGTCGCCGAAGCCATGAATCAGGACGACCGTGGGCCCTTGCCCGCCGACACGGACATGGATCGTTGCGCCGTCGGTCTGGAAATCCTCTGTGCGGAACGACGTTGGAAAGCGGGACACTTGCGCCGCCGCCGGCCACGCAACGGCAAACACCCAAAGGGCGCCAATCAGCAGCCTGAACAACTCGCATCTCCCACTATTGGGCGGGCGGTCGCCCCGACCGTCGCTTCAAGTCCCGTTGGATTGCGCAACCATACCATCCTCATGCGACGCAAACTAGCGAGGTCTACTGTGGGTTAAGAGCAGACAAAACGGCTCGCCGTCGGCTGCGTCCGCCCCGAGCCGGACGCGGTCGTTCGCAATAATATTCAACTCGCGATACCATGGCGGCAGTACGAATAAGGGCCACGACAATGAAGTACGCGGCTCATGAACAGGGATCGAAGGGAAACGCCAATGAGCAAGGATCCAGCCGGGATTGGCTTCGTCGGATGCGTGTTCAGCCCCGCTTCGGCTGGCGGCGGACAAGCCACCGGTTCCACCACGCATAGCCACGGCCGCCGCCGCGAGGTCGTCGTCAAGGGCAACCGGGTCAAGACGGTGGACGTGCATGCCCACTGCGCCGTGCCGGCCGCCATGGCCATCCTCGGCCGCAAGCACGACAAGGCCGAGCTGTTGATGTCGGATACGACCGCGCGCATCGCCGCGATGGACGAACAGGGCATCGATGTCGCCGCGCTCAGCATCAATCCCTACTGGTACGACGCCGGGCGGGACGCCGCGGCCGAGCTGATCAGGATCCAGAACGAGGCGCTGGCCGAAGCCTGCGCCGCCACGCCCGACCGCTTCGTGGCCTTCGCCACCGCCGCCTGGCAGCACCCCGACCTCGCGGTCGAGCAGGTCAGGCATGCCGCCAGGAAGCTGGGATTGCGCGGCGTGAGCGTCGGCTGTTCCGTCGAGGGCGAAGAGCTCGCCGACCCGAAATATCATCCCGTCTGGGCGGCGTGCGAGGCGCTCGACCTGCTGGTCTTCATGCACCCGCAGGGCACGAAGGAGATCCACCCGACCGGACGGCTTAACGGCAGCGGCCTGCTGACCAACACCATCGGCAACCCGCTCGAAACGACCATCGCGCTGTCGCATCTCATCTTCGAAGGCACGCTCGACCGCTTCCCCGGGCTCAAGATCTGCGCCGCGCACGGGGGCGGGTACCTGCCGTCCTACGCCAACCGGTCCGACGCCGTCTGCCGCACCTTTCCTGACAAGGTGGGGCCGCTGCCGAAAAAGAAGCCCACGTCCTACCTGAAGGACGGCCAGCTCTATTTCGACACCATCGTCTTCACGCCGGAGGCGCTGCGCCATCTGATCGCCGAAACGGGGCCGGACAAGATCATGATCGGAACCGACTATCCGTACCCGTGGACGAGCACCGAGGTCGACCTGGTCCTGAACACGCCGGGCCTGACGGACGATGACCGTATCGCCATCCTCGGCGGAACCGCGGCGCGGCTGCTCGGCCTCTGACAGGACGCAGATTTTTCTTGAAAGGGACCGAACGTGGCCGAACCGATCATTCGGAATGACGACACGCTGCGGGGAAGCAGCATCATCGCCGCCATAAAGTCCGCCGGGATCAATATCGTGCTGTCCGTGCCGGACATATGGACAAGCAAGGGATTGCTGTTTCCGATCGCCGAAGACAAGGAGCTGCGCCTGATCCGCGTCTGCAAGGAGGACGAAGCCGTGGGCATCACCGCGGGCCTGTTCTTCTGCGGCCAGCGCGCCATCTCGCTGGTGCAAAGCACCGGCCTGCTGGACTCGCTGAACGCGATGCGCGCCATGGGGCTGGAGTACAAGCAACCGATCTGCATGCTGGTCGGGTTGCTGGGCAAGGAGCCGGACGTCGCGCCGCGGGACTCCAAGAAGGTCGGCGTGAGCATCATCGAGCCGGTCCTCGACGCCATGGGCATCACGCATCATCTGCTGGAAACGGAAGCGGACGTTCCCCTAATCAAGCCCGCCATCGACGCGGCGTACGAAAAACCCGAACCCTTGGTGCTGCTCATCGGCAGGAGGCCGGAAGCGTCATGATGAAGCGCGATGAATGTTTCGAGATCCTGGCCCGTCATGTCACCGAGGACGACATCGTTGTCGCCATTTACAGCTCGGCGTTCGACTGGATCACGATCCGGCGGAGCCCGCTCAATTACATTTTCACCGGTGCGATGGGGCTCGGCGCATCCCACGCGCTCGGTCTCGCGATCGGCCGGCCCGACCGGCGGGTGATCGTTCTGGACGGTGACGGCAGCTTGCTGATGAATTTGGGATGCCTGGTGACCGTTGCCTCCGTTGCCCCGCCGAACCTCTATCACTTCGTCAGCGTCAACGGGACCTATGAGGCGAATGGCGGCCATCCCACACCCGGTAAGGGCGTCGTGGATTTCAAGGGATTCGCCGCCTCGGCCGGCTATCCGAATTGTTTCGCGTTTTCCGACCTCCGCCAATTTGAAAGCGGCATCGCCTCGGTTCTCGGTTTGACGGGGCCGGTGTTCGCGGCCCTCAACGTCGAGCAGGGCAAGCCGCCGGTGCTGGACTACGAGATCATGCACGGCGACAAAACGCGCGAAGAATTTCAGGCCGCGCTGAATGCGACGTAGCGGCTGCGCCAACGAGGGCTTATCGCCAGAAATTGTTTTTGATCAGCGCGTACACGTCATCCATGCGCCCGCTCAGCACGGCCTTCGCGCCGTAGAGCGCGGTTGACGCCACCTGGCCCGCCTTGATCTCGGGCGGCATGACCAATTCCTGGCGGTTGACGGTGATGTCGAGCAACGCCGGGCCGTCATGCGCCAGCCAAGCGCGCATGGCGCGTTCGATCTCCCCGGCATTTTCCACGCGCGCGCCGTAAAGGCCGCAGGCCTGCGCCAGTTTGCCGAAGTCCGGGTTTTGCAGGTCGGTATAGCAGTCGAGCTGGCCTTCGACCTTCTGCTCCATCTCGACAAAGCCGAGTGAGCCGTTGTTGAAGATCAAAAGCTTGATCGGCACCTTCTCCTGCACCAGCGTCAGCAGGTCGCCCATCAGCATCGTCATGCCGCCGTCGCCGCAGAGGGCTATGACCTGGCGGCCTGGATACGCCTTCGCGATGCCGATCGCCTGCGGATAGGCATTGGCCATCGTGCCGTGCAGCAGGCTGAGCAGGAAGCTTCTCCGGCCGTTCGCGGTGACATGGCGCAGCAGCCATACCATCGGCGAGCCGCCGTCGGCCGTGAAGGCCGCATCGGGGGCGGCCAGCCGATCGAGCATTTGGGCGACATATTGCGGGTGAATCAGGCTCTGGTCCGGCTCGTCGCCGTGGTGCCGGTAATCGTCGTGGACGTGCTTGTAGGCCTGCAACGCCGCGTCCAGGAAGCTGCGCTCGGTCCGCGCGGCGATCAGCGGCAGCAGCGCCGATACCGTGCTCGCGACGTCTCCGACGAGCCCCAGATGCACCGGGCTGCGCCGTCCGATATGTGCAGGGTCGATGTCGATCTGCACGATCTTGGCCTTGCCGGGATAGAACTGCGTGTAGGCAAAGTCGGTGCCGAGACAGATCAGCAGGTCACAATCGCTGACGGCATGGAGCGCCGCCTTGTTCCCGAGAATGCCGGTCATTCCGACATCGTTCGGATTGTCGTAACCGAGAAATTCCTTTGCGCGCGAGGTGTGGGCGACCGGCGCCTTGAGCTTTTCGGCGAGCGCCGTCACCGCGTCATGCGCATGGCGGCATCCGACGCCGCCATAGAGCGTGATGCGTTCCGCGCCGTCGATCATGTCCGCGAGCGCTTGAAGCTCCGGGTCCGACGGGCGGACGACGGGCGCGGGGCGGTGGACGGACCATTCGAGATCGTCGGAGGTCCGTTCCTTGAACATGTCGCCGTTGACGATGATGACCGCGACCCCGCGCTTCGTGAGCGCCGCCTGTGCCGCCATCACCGTGATCCGGCGGGCCTGCTCGGGATGCGAAATCGCTTCGCAAAAGACCGAGCACTGTTCGTAGAGCTTTTTCTGGTCGACTTCCTGGGGAAAGTTGAGGCCCTGTTCCGCCCGATCGATCTGCGAGGCTACCATGACCACCGGCGCGCCGTTGCGATGGCTTTCAAAAATGCCATTGATGAAATGGAGGCTGCCCGGCCCGGCGGTGCCGGCACAGACGCTGAGCTCTTGCGTCATGTACGATTCGCCGCCCGCGGCGAAAGCCCCGACTTCCTCGTGGCGGACATGCACCCAGGTCAGCGCCGATCGGCGAATGGCATCGGTGAAATGGTTGATCGTGTCCCCCACGATGCCGTAGCAGCGCTTGGCGCCGGCCTTGATCAGCGTGTCGACGACGACTTCAGAAACGGTTAAGGCCATATGATTCCCCTTCGGAACGCTCTTCCGGTATGGGCCGTCAAAAATCCAGGCCGGCGTTAGGACGGCGCGGCCCGCGGCGTGCGCATTTGCGCGGCCGGTATGTCGATCGTTGGCCGGAAGCTGTCCGGGCTGGCCGCGCGCCACCATTCCGCATAGGTCGTGTCGTCGGGCGCATCGATCAGCGCGTTTTCCTCCAGAAACTCGTAAATCCGATTGATGGGACGCGAGTTGGTTGACCCGATCCGGTGGATCAGGTGATGCGGCCTCAAATCCTTCGGGTGCTCGAGACCGGCCGCGGCGACAATCTCGGCCAGCGCTTCCAAGGTCTTGGCATGAAAACGCGCGGCGCGCACCGCTTGTTCCTCCACCACCAGGCCCCGCTGGCGGCCCGGATCCTGCGTCGTAATTCCGGTCGGGCATGTGCCGAGATGGCAACGCTGCGCCTGGATGCAGCCGATCGAGAACATGAAGGCGCGGGCCGCGTTGCACCAATCCGCGCCGATCGCGAAATTCCGGGCGAGCCCCGCCGCCGAAAAGACCTTGCCGCTCGCGGCCAATTTCACCCTGTCGCGCAGGCCCGCGCCGACGAGCGCGTTGCGGACGACGATCAGGCCGTCCGTCAGGGGCATTCCGACCGAATTGGACAATTCCAGGGGCGCCGCGCCGGTGCCGCCTTCGGCGCCGTCGACCACGATGAAATCGACGAGGATGCCGGTCTTGAGCATGGCCTTCATGACCGCCATGACCTCGTGCACCTGGCCGACGCAGAGCTTGATGCCGACGGGCTTTCCGCCGGAAAGCTCGCGCATCCTGGCGGCGAACTGCACCATTTCGACCGGCGTCGAGAAGGCGGAATGACCGTTGGGCGAGAGGCAATCCCGGCCTTCGGGCACCTTGCGCGCCGCGGCGATCTCGGCGGTGACCTTTGCGCCGGGAAGCAGGCCGCCATGTCCCGGCTTCGCGCCCTGGCTCAGCTTGATCTCGGTCATCTTCACCGCATCGCATCGGGCATTCTCGGCAAACAGGCCTTCGTCGAACCGGCCATCCTGGTCCCGGCAGCCGAAATAACCGGAGCCGATTTCCCACACGAGATCGCCGCCATGCTTGCGGTGGTAGGGACTGATCCCGCCCTCGCCGGTGTCGTGATAGAAGCCGCCGAGCTTCGCCGCCTTGTTCAACGCTTCGACCGCGTGTGCGGAGAGCGCGCCGAAACTCATGGCGGAGATGTTGAACACCGACGCCGAATACGGATGTTGGCATTGCGGGCCGCCGATCGTGACGCGCGGGTCTTTATCGGCCGAGCCGGCGGGCGCGATGGAGTGGGTCAGCCACTCGTATTCGTCCGCGGCGACGTCGAGCTCCGTTCCGAAGGGATGCGTATCCGTCTCGCCGCGCGCGCGGGCATACACCAGATTGCGCGCCTCGATGCTGTAGGGTGCGCCCTCCAGATCGCCTTCGACGATATAGGCACGCAGATAGGGGCGAAGGTCGTAGAACAGCCAGCGGATGCGCGCCGCGACGGGGTAATTGCGCGTCAGCGTCCAGCGCGTCTGCAATACGTCGTAAATGCCGAGCCCAACGATCGGCAGGCTGACCGCCAGGCCGAGAAGCCACCATCTGTCGAGCGCGGTCAGGGCGAGAAAAGATGACCGACAGGATCAGGGCGCCGAGCGGCACGATTGCGCGCTTCAGCCCGTCGGCATGCGCAAAGGCGGCTACGGCGGTCTTGTCCTCCACTTCGGGCTCGATGGCTTCGCTCCTTAGATGGTGTCGCTAGGTTAACGCCGTAGCGGCGGCTTGGCCAATGACGACGGGGGCTGACGAAGGAAATGCGTGCGGCATGTCGAAGAACGCTTGGCAGACGGAAAAGCTCCGGGATGGCGTGGCTGGCGATTGGCGAGTAGGGCGCGAAAGACAGGCGGCGCTATAGCGCCTCCAGCGTTGCCGAGGCCGCAGCTATCAATGCTTCGATGACCGCATCGTCATGGGCGGCGGAGAGGAACCACCGGCCGAGAGGGCTGGGCATGGTGAGGACGCCGCGGCGGCGAAGCGCCAGGTGCAATTCGGCGGTGAGGTCCGGCCGCTGGAGCGCGAGGGCCTCGGCGTAGGTCGTGGGCGGCGTCTCGGCGAACCATATGGTGAAGACCGAGCCGTAGCCGGAGGTGGCGAGGGGGAGGCCCATGCTTTTACCGGCAGCTTCGATCGCCCGGCGCAGGCGCTCGCCCCGGCGCATCATCGCGCGGTAGTCGAGCCGCTCAAGGCGTTCGACGGTGGAGGCGACCGCCGCGCAGGCGACCGCGTTGCCGTTATAGGTACCCGCCGTCGAGACCCTGCCGTCGCTTACCGCTGCCATTACCTCGTCCGTGCCGATAACGGCGGACACCGCGAAACCGCTGCCGATCGCTTTGCCCACGGTGGCGAGGTCGGGCGTAAGCCCTAAAAGGTCGGAAGCAAGGCCGTTGTGAAGGCGAAACCCCGTCAGCACCTCGTCCGATATGACCAGCACACCATTTTCACGCGCGGCTTTCTGCAATCGTTCAAGGTAGCCGGGGGCCGGCAGGATGCATCCGGCGTTGGCCAGAACCGGCTCGACGAGGATCGCTGCGATGTCTTCGCGCTCGCGGAAGAGGCTCTGCAGATCTTCTTCGTCGTTGTAGCGAAGCAGGGCGAAACGGTCGCTCACCGGACGTTCGGGGCTTCTCATGGCTGCTTCGGGCGTTCCCGCGTTGCCGAAGGTGTAGCCGTCATGCCAGCCGTGGTAGGCGCCCGCAAATTTGGCGACGCGAGGGCGTCCCGTTATCCGGCGCGCCAGCCGGCAGGCAAAATGCACGGCCTCGCTGCCGGAGTTGAGAAAGATTGCCCGGCGCAGCCGGCCGGTATGGCGTGTGAGGGCCGCGGCGGCTTCCGCCTCAAGGACATTCGGCGCGCCGTGCATGGGGCCCGCGGCGATTGCGCTTGTCACCGCCGCGACGACCGCCGGCGGCGCGTGGCCCAAGACGGTGGCGCCGAAGGACATGAGCGTGTCGATATAGCGGCAGCCGTTCTCGTCCCAAAGGAAAGCACCCTCCGACCGGACGGCGCGCAGGGGTTGGCCGTCCAATGGCGGCAGCGCGCGCCCCGCGCTCGAGACTCCTCCTGCCAGGTGCAGGCGGGCATTCACCTGATCCATCGCCGTCAGCCCGCCATGCTGTTAACGATCTTTCGCCAAAGCGGGATGGAGGGGAGCTCCCAGAACTTTCCGAACGCATCGTTAAGGTCCTGGGGCGGGCGGCCGTCAAAGCGATCTTCGTCACGATAGAGATAGGAGTAGCCGGACCCGTCATAAACGGTGAGCTCGGAAAAATAGATCGTCTCGCCGACTTGGTAGAGGTCGACGCGCACCATGTCGATGTCCCTGCCGATGCGCTCGGCGATGCCCTTCATCTCGAAGAATTTGCTCGGGGCTTTCATCGGTTCTGCGGGCTTGGGCATGTCGCTGACCTGCTTCATCCCAAGCCACTTCCGAACCTTCAACCGCTCTCCCTCGGCGTTGAAAAAGGTCAGAAATTCGCCTTCCGAGGTTTTTGACTCGAACTGCGCGTATCGAACCCGGCCGGAGAAGACGAAGAATTTGTAGTTGGTGACCTTGTCATCGCTGTTGAAGTAGGAGAGCAGCTCTTCGACGACGAGACGGGGCCGAACGTGCTGATAAGCCCATTCGGCCGAAATGCGCCCGTAGGGGGTTTTCAGCCAATCTCGGCAGGTGGCGATAATCGGCCGGCGATCGATCGCCGCAGGGTCCGGCACGTAGATAATCAGGCCGGAGGAGTGATTGGGCTTGATGACGTAAGGCTCTTTGAAGGTGTCGAAGGGGATGTCCTCCGGATTCTCTCCCACCCAGAAGGTCCTGGGGATGACGACCTCCGGCGCGACCGCCTTCATATAGTCGCGCGCCAGCACCTTGTCCGTGTAGGTGACGAGCAGGGGATTGTGGTCGAAGACCTTTCTCCACTGAACCTTCTCGGTCCACGATTTAGGCGAGACGTAGTTGGGGGCCTTGCCGATGGCGCGAATATACGATGTCGTGTTGATACTCCACCTGAGCCCCACGCATAGGTTGGCCAGGCGTTGAGAAAAACTGCCCTCGATCCGAAAGGCCTCTGATGCGTTGACGAGCCGGCGAAAGGTGCTTATGCGCCGGCGGAATGGGCCTGCGAACCGGCGGATTGCATTGGTCCATCCGTGCGTTCGCCAGGATTTTCCATGTTGAGAAAGGGCATCGACCCTATCGCCGAGAGTTCCCAGGTGAACCCCGAACCAGCCTGCATATTGGCGCTCGTCCAGCGGTCGCTGGCTCCTGCCGTAGCTCCAGTGCTGGCGCCCGCGTCTTGGCATAGCCGCGCGCTCCCCTTTTTCATTCTCGTTCTTGTCCGAGAAGGTAAATTATTCCGGTAACGCAACCGAAGTGCCAGTTACCAAAGGTATTAAGCCTAGCGACCGCGGTGAGCCCCAGGCGCGCCGAGACCGCCGAACAGCGACCGGTCCGGCTTGAACGCGCCGAAAGCGGCGCGGTCATCGGCGGTCGGCGGGTCCGCTTGGAATCAAAGGCGGACGGCCGTATCCCGTCAAAGCGGGATCGCCAGCAGCGTGTCGATCTTCTCACTGTCCAGTACCACGATCCGTTCGGCGAACCGATAGGCGTCCGCCGCGATATCGATCCGGTCGAGATACCGCCCGGTGGCGAAGAGCGACGTCGTGCCGTCGTGCATGATGCGCGCGCAGATGAAGTGCGACTGCACGACCGCGATATCGCCCTCGACCGATTTCACCCGGATCGGGCCGACGACATGGCGGTAGCGGTGCGGCTCGAACAGGTTGGCGTTGCGGATCGAGAAGACGCGGTCCTGCAGCATGCCTTGCGTCGCCGCGTACATCACGCCCTGGCGCATACCCGCCTCGTAGTTGGAGCGCGAAATCACCAGGTATTTGCAGGGATCGGCGAACAGGCCCGGCCAGTCCTCCAGCCGGTCCTCGTCGATCACTTCCGCGTATTCGCCGATCAACGCCTCGACGCCCGGGCGAACGGATTGCGCGTCCATGGTCATTCGCCCATCAGCGACCGGTAGTGTTTCCAGAAGCCGCGTATCGCCGCCTCGCTGGCGCGGAATTTCTGCGACTCCGCCTCGTGCCCGCCCATCATGACGACGCCGGCGCCGTCGTCGTTGTACTGAAGCGCGCGCTGGACGAAGCCGCCGACGCAGCCGTCCTCCATCGCGACGTAGCCGGCCGGCCCGATCAGGTTGCCCTGCCGCAGCCGCCGCTCGGTCATCGCCTCGTCGTCGGTATCGAAGCCGAGATGGATCCATTCCAGCTCGGTCCTGTCGACGCCGCGCGGCCGGACCACGCGGATGGCGATCGTGTTGCGCACCTGCTGCAGCACCATGGCCGGGAAGACCGTCAGGATCTGCACCGAGACGCCGTCGCCGTATTCGTCCACGGAATCGACGACGGAATTGTCCTGCAGCCGGAACTCGCTTTCCGACCGCAGGCCGGCATCCTTGTAGGCCGCGCTCTCCGCGGCGAAGTCGAGCATGGCGTAGGTGTAGTGGTTGCCGCCGTCCTGGTTGATGTAGATCCCGCCCGGCATGGTCAGCTTGTTGATTTTGAAGGTCGTCAGGAAGAGGTGGAGGATCGAGGCGTGATAGGTGTCCTTCACGTTCTCGAAATAGAGCTTCCAGTTGTTCGGCAGGACCTGCGTGTTGCGGCCGAGCACGTGGGGCGTGCGGTTCATCACGCGCAGCAGGCCGCGGGTCACGTCCGGGCCGAGCCAGGTCTCGAGATCGGGCGTGGCGTCGCTGAACGTGCCGAAGACGAGGCCGCCCAGCACGGCGACCCGCAGGCGGCGGAGCGCGTGGTCCTCCTTGTGGAATTCCGGCGCCATGCCGCCCTGGCCCTTGACGCCGCGCTCGAACGCGACGCCGGTCAGCTTGCCGGCCAGGTCGTAGGTCCAGCCGTGATAGATGCAGCTGAACTTCCGGACGTTGCCCTGCCGCTGCAGGCACAGGAGGTTGCCCCGGTGGATGCAGCGGTTGACGAAGGCGTTGATCGCGCCTTTCGCGTCGCGCGCAACGATCACGGCAATCTCGCCCACCGTCGTCGCGACGTAATCGCCCGGACTCGGCAAGCTCCACCTCGAGGCAGAGATAGTGCCATGCCGCGCCCTGGAACAGGCGCTCCTGCTCGCGGCCGTATTGTTCCTGGTCGGTGTAGACCCGGAACGGCACTTCGCTGATACCGTTGGACGGCCAGGAAACGCCGCGGCCGGCGGTCGGTCCCGATCGAGACATGGGCGCACTCCCTGTTTTCGCGGTCTTGCGTCGCCGCGCGGTCGGAAGGCCCGGGGTCCCTGCGCGAGGGGCGTGCCGCAATCGAGAGTAGGCGCAGGATCAGGTCCGCTTCACGCCGCGCTTATGGTGTCATCCTACACGGCTTGCGATCGGGAGGACAGCGGTGCGCCGGCCTGACGCCCGGTCATGTCTTCCGAAAGAACGGCTGCCGCCTGCGCACCGGGTCGAGCAGCGACCAGTCGCCTTGATCGACCGTATAGCCGAGCGGGTGCGGCGGGCGCAGCTCCATGCCGAGGGACCGAACCACCCGGTCGTCGCGGTAGTAGCACTGCGCGGTCAGCGCGGCGATCAGGTCGGCGTCGGCGGCATGGGCCGCGCGGAAGGCCTCGACGATACCGTCCCGCCGGGCGGCGGGGAGATCGGCGAAGCCGGCGTCGTGGCGCTCCCGCGCCAGCGCGTCCAGCGCCGACAGGGCTGCCCCCAGCCGCGCACGGTGGCGCGCCGCGTCGGCGAGGATGGTCTCGACGATCGCCGGATCGCCGGCGCCCGGCACGCCGTACTCCGCGCTTGCCGGAATGACCAAGTCCGCGAGGATGGCCAGCGCGCGCTTCTCGGCCTCGGTGAAGTCGCTCGCGGTGGCTTCGGCGGCTTGGGTCATGGTTCAGGCCTCAATCGAACAGGGTGGCGAGCCGGCTCTTCATCTGGTCGGCGACGTAGAGCGCGAGCGCCTGGATCGTGCTGGTCGGGTTGAGCCCGGCGCTGGTGACGAAAATGCTGCCGTCGACGATGAACAGGTTCTTCACGTCGTGGCTGCGGCCCCATTCGTTGACGACGGACCGCTCGGGGTCGGTGCCCATGCGCGCGGTGCCCATCAGGTGCCAGCCGCCCCAGGGGATCGGCGCTTCGGTCATGATGTCGACGGCGCCCGCGGCGGTGAGGATCTCGCTGGCCCGCGCGACGCCGTGGTCCATCATCTTCTTCGTGTTGTCGCCGAGCGTGTAGCTGATCTTCGGGGCGGGAATGCCGTTGCCGTCCTTGAGCGCGGGGTCGAGCGTGACCCGGTTATGCTCCTCCGGCAGGTCCTCGCAGACCGCCACCATGCCGGTGATGCGGTTGAACAGCTGGCGGAAGGCGCGGTGATGGCCCGCGCCCCAGGGAACGCGGCCGTGGCGCAGGCCGGAAAGCACCGCGCGGACCGGCCCCATGCCGCGGTTGATCTCCAGCGTGTAACCGCGCAGGAAGCCGCGCTTGGGATCGGTCTCGTAGAACTGCTGGCTGCGGATGGCTTTCAGCGGCCCGGCCTGTCCGTCCATGTCCTCGTCGAACACGCCCTGGATCCAGGCATAGGGATGGAACATCAGGTTCCGGCCGACCAGGCCGCTGCTGTTGGCGAGGCCGTCGGGAAAGAGCTTCGATGTCGAGTTCAGCAGCAGCCGCGGCGTGCCGACGCCGTTGCAGGCGATCACAACCACATGCGCCCTGATCGCCTGCTCGTCGCCGTTGGCGTCGTAGTAGACGGCGCCCGTCGCCATGCCGTCGTCGCCGACCGTGATCTCGCGCACGCGGCAGCGCGTGCGCAGCTCGACCCCGGCGCGCAGCGCGTGCGGCCAGTAGGTGACGTCGGCGCTGCCCTTGGCGCCCTGGGCGCAGCCGCTGTTGCACGCGCCGAGGTTGATGCAGCGGGCGCGGCCGTCATAGTCCTCGGTGATGACCGCGGTATCGGACGGCCACCAGTGCCAGCCGAGCTTGTTGAAGCCTTTCGCCAGCGCCGAACCCGACTTGCCCAGCGGCAGCGGCGGCAGCCGGTGCGCGTTGTCGCGCGGATAGGCCGGGTCGCCCGGCAGGCCGGCGACGCCCGTCATGCGGTCGTTCTCGCCGTAATAGGGGACGAGCGTGGCATAGTCGATCGGCCAGTCGTCGGCGACGCCGTCGAGGCTCTTCACCCGGAAATCCGAGGGATGGAAGCGCGGGAAATGCCCGGCGTAGAGGATCGTGCTGCCGCCGACCGCGTTGTAGTTGGCGATCTTGATCGGCGAGTCGCCATCGTTGACCGGATAGTCCGACGGCAGCTTGCGGATATTGGGGCTGATCGCGAAGTCGCCCTGGGTGCGCGCCTCCCAGTCGCGGCCGGTGCTGGGATAGTGCAGCGGGTTCGTGTGGCCGCCCTGCTCGAGACAGACGATATGCATCTTCGTCTCGGCGAGGCTCCATGCCATCGCAGCGCCCGACGCCCCGGCGCCGATGATCAGCACGTCCACGGGTTCTTCGGCCATCCGTGCTCCCTCCCGTTCGTCAGCGCCGCCTACAGGATGCCAGCAAAGCGGCGGGGCTGTCCAAAGGGCAGGATCGGCGTCAGCGGGACGTGGCAGCGCGCGGCGAGCGCTTTCTCGCCGCCGGTTCCGCGATGCCGGTGTTCATTCCGCCGCGGCCAGCTCGTCGGCGACGTCGTCCTTGCGCGGGTCGCGGAGGCCGGTATGGCCGTGGTGGCGGTCGGCGACCTTGTAGCCGAGCGCGTCCTCGGCGATCAGGATCTTCTGGACGTTCGCCGTGCCCTCGCCGGTGAAGAACAGGTCGGCGTAGGACTTGAGCCACGACACGCGGTATTCGAGCGCGAGCCCGTAGCCGCCGAAGACCTGCTGCGCCTTGTCGGCGACGAATTTCGCCGTCTGCGAGGCATGGTACTTGGCGAGCGCCGCGATCCGGTTCGACGGCAGGTCGGCGTCCATGGTGCGCGCGGCCTCGTAGACGAGAGCGCGGCTCGCCTCGATCGCCACCGCCATCTCGGCGATGTCCGACTGGATCATCTGGAACTTGCCGATCGGGCGGCCGCGCAGCTCGCGCTCGTTGGCGTAGCGCACCGCGTCCTCGAAGCAGGCGCGCGCGACGCCGAGCGCCTTCGCCGCCACCGTCACCCGGCCCGGCTGGAGCGCGCGCATGACGATCTTGAAGCCGTCGCCCTCGGCGCCGAGCCGGTTCTCCACCGGGACGACGAAGTCGTCGAGGTAGACCGCGTTGGTGCGGAGCGCCTTCGAGAGGCCGTGCATCTCGATCGGCCGCGCCTCGAAGCCGGGATATTTCTTCGGCTCGACGATGAAGGCGGTGACGCCCTTCACGCCCGCCGCCGGGTCCGTCTTGGCGAGCAGCACGCCGACATCGGTTTCGTTAGCCATCGACGCGAACATCTTCGAGCCGTTGAGGCGGTAGACGTCGCCGTCGCGCACGGCCGTCGTCTTCATCGCGCCCAAGGCATCCGAGCCGCCGCCGGATTCCGTCAGCGCCATCATGCCGATGGTCTCGCCGGCCAGCAGCGGCGGCACGTATTTCATCACCTGCTTCGCCGTGCCGCCGACGTAGATGCATTGCGGGCAGGTCGAGCCCTGCTGGTTGTTGCAGGCGGCGAAGCGGACATCGTTGCGCGCCAGCTCCTCGCTCACCACCGTGGCCGCGATGTAGCCGAGATTGGTGCCGCCGACCGATTCCGGAAAGACGCAGCCATAGAAGCCGGCGGCGCCGGCTTTCTTCACGAGTTCGCGCGGGAATTCGCCCGTGCGCTCGATCGCGTCCATCACCGGATTGACCTCGGTCTCCATGAACCGGTTGACGCTGTCGCGGATCGCGCGGATTTCGTCGGGCAGCAACTCGTCCATGTCTCGTCCCCTATGCGATGACGCCCTCGGGTCGCTTAAGCGGCGATCCAGCCGCGCGTCCGTCAGTCGTTTGCGGACGCCGCCTTGTCCTTCGCGAAGGCCGGATAGAGGTTGACGTAGCCGAGCTCGACGCGCCTGTGGGCGTGCTTCTTCGCCACCTCCTTCGAAAAGGGGATGAAGCCGTAGCCTTCGACCATCCGCTGCATGAAGCACATGCGCGCGGTGACGGCGATCGCGTCGTGCAGCGCCTTCTCGTCCCAGCCGGCGGCGAAAACGGCGTCGGCGTCGGCCTGCGTCATCTTGGACGGGGTCAAGGTCAGCTTGCGCACGAAGGCGAGAAGGGGCTTCAGCCGCGGCTCGACCGGCGCGGTGTCGAGATCGGCGAGCAGCTTGTCGAGCAGGCCCTCCTCGATGCCCCAGGCATAAACTACCGCGGAATGCGCGGCATAGACGAAGGCGCATCCGGCCGTGCCCGCGGCATAGGCGAGGATCAGCTCGCGTTCGCCCGGGCTCAGCGGCGAGGGGCCGTTCATGAGCGCCTGGCTCATCTCGGACCACAGGCGGTAGATCTCGGGATAGGCGGTAAAGACGGCCGGCGGGCCGGCATTCTCCGGCATCGATTTGAAGAAGGGCATGCTGCGTTTCCTCCCGATTGCGTCCTTTACTATGCCCCCGGACGCGGAAGCCCGCAAAATCATGGGCGATCCCGCGCCGCGCGCCCGGCGAATTCAGTTGAGCGGGAGACGGGCAGGTGCAAAGAAGGGCCCGAACCCGAAAGCCCCCGACCCGAAATGATACCTGCAGCGCGCATCAAGGCGACCATCGAGCTTCTCGGCCATATCGCGACAAGCCCGGTGCCGATGGACACGACCGTCGGCGACTACATGCGCCGCGCGGCGCTATATCGGTGGGCGCGACCGGGCGAATATCGCCGAGCGGGTCTACGACATCATGCGCGCCCGCGCCCGGCTGGGCTGGTGGCTGGAGAAGACTGGCGCGAAGGACGGCCCTCGAAGCCGCGTCATCCTCTGGCTGGCGCTGGCCGAGCTGAAGCGCGGCGTGTTCGACATCGCGGAGCTGTTCGACGGCGGCAAATACGGGCCCGAGACGCTGACCGCGGACGAGCAGGCGCTGGCGGCGCGCCTGAAGGACGAGCCGCTCGAGCGATCCCGAAATGCCGCTCGCCGTGCGCGTCGAATGCCCGCCTGACTACGAAGAGCGCCTGCAGCGCCTGCTTCGGCGCCGATTTCGAGCGCGAGATGCGGGCGATGATCGAAGGCGCCACGCTCGACCTGCGCGTCAACACGGCGAAGGTGAGCCGGGACGAAGTGCAGGACGCCTTGCGCAAGGACGGCGTCTTGACCGACCCGACGCCCTATGCCGCCTCCGGGCTGCGCGCGCGCCAGCAAGGCCTTCCTCGCCAAGACCAAGGCCTTCATCAAGGGCTGGATCGACATCCAGGACGAAGGCTCGCAGCTCACCGCGCAGATCAGTGAAGCGCGGCCCGGCATGCAGGTGATCGACTATTGCGCCGGGGCGGGCGGCAAGACGCTGGCGCTGGCGGACGCCATGCGCAACAAGGGCCGCATCGTCGCCATGGATATCGACGGGCGTCAGGCTGGAAAAGGCGCGGCCGCGCTTCAAGCGGGCCGGGGTCAGCGACATCGTCGAGGTGCGCCCGCTGAGCGACGAGCGCAACCGCAAATGGCTCAAGCGCCAGAAAGGGACCTTCGACCTTGCGCTGGCCGACGTGCCCTGCACCGGCAGCGGCACCTGGCGGCGCAATCCGGACATGCGCTGGCGCGTCTACGGCCCCTCGCTGGAAGAGCTGCTCGCGGTGCAGGCCGAGATCCTCGACCGGGTCGCCCGGATCCTCAAGCCCGGCGGGCGGCTGGTCTACGCCACCTGTTCGCTTTTGCCGGAAGAGAACGAGCGGCAGGTCGAGGCCTTCTGCCAGCGTCATCCCGAGTTCTCGGCGGTGATCCCGGAAGGGACGGCCGGTCTTGCGGCGGCGCTCGGCATGACGGCGGAGCATCCCTACATGCGCCTCACGCCCTTGCGCCACAACACCGACGGCTTCTTCGCCGCGGTGCTGCAAAAAGCTGCCGGTTGACCGGTTTGCCGGCAGGGCCGAACATGCCGGACAGCAGATGGGGAGGCATAAGAACATGCGATACGGATTCTACCTGCCGACGCGCGGGCCGCTGATCAACCGCCCCGACCTCCTGCGCTTCGTCAGGACGGGGGAGGCGCTGGGCTTCCATTCGGTGATGGTGGCCGACCACATCGCCATCCCGGTCACGACCAAGTCCGTCTACCCCTACACGGCGGACGGCAAGTTTCTCAGCAAGGGCGACGCGCTGGAGACGCTGACGACGATGTCCTTCATCGCCGGCGCGACGGAAAAGCTGCGCATGGTCAGCAGCGTCATGATCGTGCCGCACCGCAACCCGGTCTTCACGGCCAAGGCGATCGCCACCATCGACGTGCTGTCGGGCGGGCGGGTCACGGTCGGCGTCGGGGTCGGCTGGTTCCGCGAAGAGTTCGAGGCCCTGCACGCCGCCGATTTCGACCGGCGCGGCGCGGTGACCAACGAATATCTCGAGATCTTCAAGAAGCTCTGGACCCAGAGCCCGGTCGCGCATCAAGGCGAATTCTACAGCTTCGAGGCGCTGCGCTGCGAGCCGCTGCCGATCCAGAAGCCGCATCCGCCGATCTGGATCGGCGGGCATAGCCGGCCGGCGCTGCGCCGCGCCGCGCGCTATGGCGACGGCTGGCATCCGGTCGGCGCGGTCGCCGCCTCGCCGCTTGCCGCCGGAGGAGATGCGCCAGAAGCTCGACGAGCTGAAACGGCTGACCGAGGCCGAGGGCCGCGACTTCTCGACGCTCACCATCTCCTTCAAGGCGCCGCTCTACGAGCCGAACCTGATGGAGGTCGCCGGCGCGCGCCGCCGCTTCACGGGCTCGGCGGCGCAGGTGGCGGACGACATCCGCGAATACGGCGCGCTCGGCATCTCGGAGCTGATCTTCGATTTCCGCGGCGACACGATCGACGCCAGCATGGAAGGCATGGACCGCTTCGCGCGCGAGATCATGCCGCTCACCCGCGGCTGAGCCGGTTCTTCCGGATCGCGAGCAGGACGGCGAGCAGCGCGGCCACGGGCAGCGCCAGGTCCTGCGGGATATGGATCAGCCAGCCCGCCGCGCCGCCGATCAGCGACCAGAGCACAGGCAGCACGAGCAGGTGGAGCGGCGCCCGCCGCTCCGCCAGCAGCAGTATCCCGAAGGTGAAGAGCGTGGTGGGGCAGGGGGCGACGCCCACCAGCGCCAGGCGCGGCCAGGGTTCGCCGTCGAGCAGGCCGATCAGCGGATACGCAACCATTGCATAGGCGATCATCGCGAGCCCGGTCCAGCCGGCCGCGTCGCCGGTGAAGCGGAAGGCGGGCGGCGTGCGCCGGAGCGCGGCCGCAAGCAGCAGCAATCCCTCGATCACGAAGAAGAAGCCGAAGCCCCAGGCCGCCCAGATGATCGTCGCGAAATGCAGCATGTGGAAGGCGACGCCGTTCCAGAGCCAGGCGGCCGCAAGCAGGAGCGCGACGATCCGGCTGCTTCCCTTGAAGGGCTTGAGCGCGAGCAGCAGTGCCAGGACGCAAAGCGCGTAGGCGGCGATCTGCGCCGGCCAGATCGCGGCGTTGTAGATCTCGAACAGGCGCAGGAAGACGTCGCGGGAGAACGGGATGAAGCGCATCGCCCGGTTACAGGCTCTCGATGGTGCGGATCATGCGCGTCCGCGTCTCGGCATCGGGCAGGCGGCCATAACAGGCGCCCATATTCTCCTGCATGTGGTCGACCCGCGAGGTGGCGGGGATGGCGCAGGTGAGGGCGGGGTGGGAGACGACGAATTTGAGGAAGAACTGCGCCCAGTTCCGTGCGTCGAAGTCGCCGGCCCAGGCGGGCAGCGGGTGCTTCGCGAAGCGGTCGAACAGCGCGCCGCCCTGGAACGGCCGGTTGGCGATCACGGCGAGGCCGCGCTCGGCGGCCTGCGGCAGCAGCCGCGCTTCCGCCTCGCGGTCGAGGATGTTGTAGGTGAACTGGACGAAGTCGATCGGCTGCGTCGCCATGATCTGCGACATCTCCTCATGCCGGCCGCCGTGCGAGGTCGTCATGCCGATGTAGCGGATGCGGCCCTTTTCCTTCCAGTCGCGCAGCGTCTCGAGATGGCCTTCCCAGTCGAGCAAGTTATGCACCTGCATCAGGTCGAAGCGCTTCGTGCCCCACAGCGTCTCGGACTCCGCCATCTGCCGGACGCCGAGCCATCGCATCGGCGTCCATACCTTGGTCGCCGAGAACAGCGCCTCCGTGTTGGCGATGCGGCGGAGGCAGTAGCCGATCACCTCCTCGGACGAGCCGTACATGGGCGAGGAGTCGACCAAGCCGCCGCCGCGGTCGAAGAAAGCTTGCAGGACCTTGACACGCCCGGCGCGCAGCGCGTCGTCGTCGCCGACGTTGAAGGTGATCCAGGAGCCCATGCCGATCACCGGCAGGCGCTCGCCCGTCTTGGGGATCGCGCGCCGCAGCATGGCATCCGCCGCCGCCCCCGCCCGTCGAGGCCGCCCGAAACCGGCGGCGAGGCCGGCCGCGCCCATCGCCCCCATGCGCCGTGAGAGGAAGGCGCGGCGGCTCGGTCGATGCGGGCGGTGCGTCATGGCTGCGGTCCCTGCCGGCGATGCCGTTGCGGGCTTCCCTTGATGTAGGTCGTCCGGCCTGCCGCCGCCACTGCCACCGGGCGCGCCGCATTGGCGCCAGCGCACCGCGCGGCATCCCGGCCGGGAGGAATGGATATCTACTAGTAGATAAGCGGGCGAGGGGGCCAGCCTCGGCCATGGGGCCGAGGCCCTGTCCGTAAGGGGTAATCTCCCGCGTAGAACATGGCTTAGGCAGCTTGTCGCACCTGTACCGAATGACTAGCCGGTTAGAAGGAATTGCCCCTTTTTCGCGTGGCCCCCATCCTCATGTCATCGGCTGATAACACACGGTCGGCATGCAGGCTTTTTATGTCCGATGCCGCCGGTGAATTTTCGGCCGCTGGATGGGATCGAGAAAAATGCACAAGACACATGCTTACAAGACGTGCGACGGCCAGCTTTTCGACAACGAGGCGGAAGCGGCCCGGCATGAGGCCACGATCAAGATTCGCGATTGGGCGAAGCGCCGCAACATCAGCCCGAGCGGCGCGATTGCCTGGGACGCCGTCGCCAAGGCGATGATCGAGGACGCGGACGAGCTGGCCTATCTGTTCATCAGCCTGGCGCGGTCGCTGCCGCGCAACGGCGGGCCGGCCTATATCGACGAGATCGTCCCGATGAACGGCGGACGGGGCACGATGTGGCTCTACAAGAATGCCGACGAGGCGCGGGTGGCGGGAGAGGGCTGATCGCCCTTTCCACGCCGGCGCGCGCCGGCGGCCGGTGTCGCCCGGCCGCCGTCTACGGAAGACCGGCGGCCGGCGTTTCTTCCCGCCCTCTGTTTGGCGTTGCCGCTCGTTCCCGCCTCACCCTGAGAATCGGTTCTGCTGCGAACGGCCTTAGGATACGGCGCAGGGCCGCCTGTTGGCCCTTTCCCCGCGCCCGCCGGCTGCAATTGCAGCCATACAATTCTCCGTTTGAAGCCTCGCGCCGCTTGGTGGTAATCAGCGCCCGCACGCGGCGATGAACGTCGCCATACAGGGCTTCTGTCATGACCCGTCTTGCAGATATGAAGGCTGCCGAGCTGCAGCAATTCCACGCGCGCGTCCGCGCGGATTACGAGGCGTTCCGGGCCAAGGGCTTCAAGCTCGACATGACGCGCGGCAAGCCGTCGGCGGAACAGCTCGACCTGTCGAACGCGCTGCTGAAGCTGCCGGGCAACGGTGACTGGCACCAGGCCGATGGCGGCGACACGCGCAACTATTTCGGCAGCATCCAGGGGCTGCCCGAGGCGCGCGCCCTCTTTGCCGGCATCCTGGGCGCGCCGCCGGAGCAGATCCTGATCGCAAACAATTCCAGCCTGGCGCTGATGCACGACATCATCGTCTTCGCGCTGCTGAAGGGCATGCCGGGCGGCGCCGGGCCGTGGAGCAAGGCCGGCCCCGCTTTCCTCTGCCCCGTGCCGGGATACGACCGCCATTTCGCGATCTGCGAGGCCTACGGCATCGAGATGATCCCGGTGCCGCTGACCGGGCACGGCCCCGACATGGACGCGGTCGAGCGCCTCGCCGCCGACCCGGCGGTCAAGGGCATGTGGTGCGTGCCGAAGTACTCCAACCCGACCGCCGAGACCTATGCGCCCGAGGTGGTCGAGCGGCTGGCCGCGATGAAGACCGGCGCGCCCGACTTCCGCCTGTTCTGGGACAACGCCTATGCCTCGCATCACCTGACCGATGCGCGGCCGGCGCTGGTCAATATCCTGGAGGCCTGCGCGGCGGCGGGGCATCCCGACCGCGCCTTCGTCTTCGCGTCCACCTCGAAGATGACCTTCGCCGGCGGCGGGCTGGCGATGTGCGCGTCCTCGCCGGACAATATCCGCTGGCTCTGCGACCGGCTGTCGAAGCGCACGATCGGGCCGGACAAGCTCAACCAGCTGCGCCATGTCCGCTTCCTCGAAGACCAGGCGGGGATCGACCGGCTGATGGCGGCGCATCGCCGGCTGCTCGTCCCGAAATTCGCCGCCGTCGAGGCGGCGCTCACCCGGCGTCTCGACGGCACCGGCGTGGCCGGCTGGACCCGGCCGCAGGGCGGCTATTTCATCAGCGTCGACGTGATGGACGGATGCGCCAGGCGCGTCGTGGCGCTGGCGGCCGAGGCCGGGCTCGCGCTCGTTCCGGCCGGAGCGACTTTCCCTTATGGCCGCGACCCGGACGACCGCAACCTCCGCATCGCGCCGTCCTTCCCGAGCCTCAAGGAGGTCGAGACGGCGGCGGAGGGCGTCGCCATCTGCATCCTGCTGGCGGCGGCGGAAGCGCTGCTGGACGACCGCCGGTAACAGCGGCGGCCCGTTCCCGACGCTCCCGTGGGCGACCCGTCCGATGCGCGGCTGGGCGCGGCAGGCTCGCAAAAGCCGCCTTCGATAAAATTAGGCAAATAATATGCAAGTAATTGAAAATCAATAATGGCCTCATAAGATGTCATCATATTTAATATTTATAAATAGTTTTTAGCCATATTCCGGCAATATCTAGTGCGCAAAAGTACTTCATTGCGCATGCGCATTATTGTTCCGGGGCTTAGAAAATGAAATTTATTGAAAAATGTCCGTATCCGGACCCGCATGATGTGGCTGGCCGGCGTTACCATCGTCAGCTTGCTCGCGCTCGGATCGATATACGTGGTGGATGACCTCGTTGTTGGCGAAGGCCTCGACGACCGCCGCTTCTAACCGCAAGCTGGAACAGGTCATCCAGCACGTCGAAGTCGGGATATTCAACATGCGGCGGCTGGAGGAAGCTTTCCTGCTCCAGCACGACCAGAAGATCCTCGAAGACTACAGCGACGTCGCCAAAAAGGTCATCGCCACGCTGACCGAGGCGTCAAAGGATGCGGGTGACGCGACGACCGTCAGCGCCATTCGCGTCATTCGCACGGGCGTCGAGCACGCCACGCAGCGAATTCCAGCGGTCACGAAGCTCGATCGGCAAATCAGCCTGTCCGAGGAAGAGGGACTGCAGGCCCGACTGCGCGTCGCCGGCGGCGCGGTCGAAAAGATGGTCCGGAGCCCGGACCTTCACGCCCTCGCGACCAAGATGCAGCTGATTCGCGTCATCGAGAAGCGGTTTCATGGTGGGCGACGAGGCCAAGTACGTCGGAAAGCTCGACAAGCGCGGCAAGCGTTCAATGGTCTGCTGCCGCAAAGGCGGCCGCTCCGGCATTAAAACAACAGCTGTCGGCACTGATGGACACCTATCAAAAGGATATTCCATGACTGGGCAGACTATCCAAGCCGCGACAGTCAAGGAAATAACAGATCTAGCGGAATTTCGCAGGAATTGCTGCCGGATAAGATCTTCAAGATCTACGACGCTCGGTGGAGACAAGGACAATGAAGCGGAAAAACAGGTCGACACGGGCGAGGAGATGACCTAGATGCTGTTCATCTCCGATCGGCGATCGTGATCCTCAGCGTTTCGGTCGGCCTCACCTATCTTATCGCGCGCAGCATCGTGCAGCCGATCTCCCGCATGACGTCGGTCATGTCGCGGATGGCGGAAGGCGACAACAAGCAGGATATCCCGGCGGTGGATAATCAGGACGAGATCGGCGCAATGGCGCGGGCCGTCCTCGTCTTCAAGGAGAACGGGCTCGAGCGCGAGCGGCTCGAAGAGGAGCAGCGCCAGCAGCAGGCGCGGCGCGAGCAGCAGATGCAGCGCATGGAGGAATTGACCCAGGACTTCGACCGCCAAGCGAAGCAGGTCGTCAGCTCGGTCGCGGCCGCGGCGGACGAGCTGCAGAACACGGCGGAGAACATGTCGGCGACGGCCGAGGAGACGAACCGCCAGGCGGCCGCGGTGGCCGCGGCCTCGGAGGAGGCGACGACCAACGTGCAGACGGTGGCGTCGGCGTCGGAGGAGATGTCGGCTTCGATCGCCGAGATCAATCGCCAGGTCCAGCATTCGGCGGAGACGGCGAACCGGGCCAATGCCGAGGCCGAGCGCACCAACGCCACGGTGCAGGGCATGGCGGAGGCGGCGCAGAAGATCGGCGAGGTGGTCAGCCTGATCAGCGAAATCGCCGAGCAGACCAACCTGCTGGCGCTCAACGCGACGATCGAGGCGGCGCGCGCCGGCGAGGCTGGCAAGGGCTTCGCGGTCGTCGCGTCCGAGGTCAAGAGCCTGGCGACCCAGACCGCCAAGGCGACGGAGGACATCGCGGGCCAGGTCACCGAGATGCAGTCCGTGACCGGCAACGCGGTGGAGGCGATCCGGACGATCGGGTCGATCATCAACGAGATCAAGTCGATCTCCGACAGCATCGCGACCGCGGTCGGCGAGCAGGGCCAGGCGACGCAGGAGATCGCGGAGAACACGCAGCAGGCGGCGGCGGGAACGCAGGAAGTGAGCAGCAACATCCTGGGCGTGACGCAGGCCTCATCGGAGACCGGCGCGGCCGCGCAGCAGGTTCTGACCGCGTCCGGCGAGCTGTCGCAGCACGCCAACAACATGCGCGTCCTGGTTGAGGCTTCCTGACGAATATCAAGGCTGCGTAAGACTGTATGGCGGGCGCGGCCGCGAAGGGGGCTTTACAATAGCTTCGTCATTGCATGGCTTGTCCGTGCAATCCACGGCGCGGATGCTACGATACGGCATGACCTTCACGCCGCCGCCACTCGTCCCTGAGCTTGACGTGACCGACCTCGACCAGTCGTTGGCCGTCTATTGCGCAATTCTTGGGTTTCGGGTCCATGCGGTCCGGCCCGAAGAACGGTTTGCTTACCTGATCCGCGAGGGCGCGCATCTGATGCTGGAAGAGGCGGAGGGACCGGGCCGGCGCTTCCATACGGCCCCGCTGGAGCGTCCGTTCGGGCGCGGCGTGAACTTCCAGATCGAGGTCTCGGAAGTCGATGTCCTGTACGCCGGCGTGCAAAGCGCCGGCCTGCAAATTCGCATCCCGCTGGAGGAGCGCTGGTACCGGCACGATGCGATCGAACTCGGCAACCGCCAATTCGTCGTGGCCGATCCTGATGGCTATCTGCTGCGTTTCTTCACCGGTCTCGGACAGCGGCCGGCGCAGCGCTGACGGGCTGTCTTCTACCCCCTACCCGTGCAGCGCGGTCTTCTTCAGCATGACGTGCACGCCCTTGTGCACGTTGACGATCTGGCTGACATGCAGGTCGGCGGCGATGGAGCAGAGCGCGTAGGCGTCCTCCTTCGACAGGTTCGACTTCTCCTGGATCAGCGCGATCATCTCGCGCAGCGCCTGCTTCGCCGCGTTGTCGAGCACCGGGTCGATACCGTGCGTGATGTAGTGCGTCGCCGTCTCGGCGCGCGGCATGGCGATGCGCAGGTCCTTACGCAGGTGTAGCTCGAAGCTGCCGGAGAGGCAGGTCTCGATCGCCGTGCCGTTGACCTCGCCGTCGCCCTGCACCGCGTGCCCGTCGCCGGCTGAGAACAGCGCACCGTCGTTGAACACCGGGAAGTAGAGGGTGCAGCCGGCGCCGAGCTCCTTGTTGTCGAGGTTGCCGCCATGCGCGCGCGGAATGATCGAGGTGATGCGGCCCCATTCCCGGGGCGGGGCGACGCCCATCACGCCGAAGAAAGGCGCCAGCGGCAGGTCGACGCCCCAGGGCAGCTTGGCGACCATCTTCTCCTTGTCGAGCGGGATGTGCAGCAGGCGGAAGTCGGGAAAATCCTCGGGCAGGCCGCCGCCGAGCGGGCGGATGCGGTTCCAGCCCCAGTTCTGCCGCAGCGTCACGTCCTTGATCCGCACTTCCAGCACGTCGCCCGCCTTCGCGCCGCGCACCGCGACCGGCCCGGTCATGATGTGCCCCGCGCCGCCCTGCTCCACCTTCTCGTGGATCGCTTGATGGTCGGGCAAGATCTCGAAGCCCGGTCCGCTCGGCAGGATGTCGCGGCCGCCGGAGACGGTATGCAGCGTCACCGTGTCGCCGGACTCGATCTCGAGCACGGGGTCGAGCGTCGCGTCGAAGAACGCCCAGTGGACGGTAGACGGCGTCGGATCGATGGTGTGATGCGCGGGCATGAGGGCTCTCCGGCAGGCTGGGAAGGGATTTGGCTCATCCTGACGGCGCATAAGGGTGGTGTAAAGCCCATGCACATCTTCGCTTCACCGCTTCCGCCAACACGGCTATGGTAGGCGCAACAACGGGCGGATCAGCCGCCGGCAAGTTTGGGTGTTGGCAATGGCGCGTGCGTCAGAGCCGCGCGTCGGGGACGGGGTCTTCGCCGCGCGTTTCAAGGCAAAGCTCGATCGCCTGGGACTGAAGGCGCGGGACGCCTTTCTCGTGCATCTGGGCTCGACGGTCGGACAGTTCTCCAAGCAGATCGGGGCCGAGGCGTTGTCTTGGCAGGCGCTGAAGGAGAAGCTCGGCGAGGAAGGCTGGCAGACGGCCGTCGTCTTTACGACCCATATGCAGGAAGCGCTGGAGAATGAGGCGGATGACTCCAAAGCGGTCCCCTGGCGCCTGATGACGATCGCGCTCAGCCCGGCGCGGCGCGCGACCGACGCGTCGGAGACGCAGCTCAAATGGGTCGATCAGCTCATCGAGGAAGCGCAGCGCCACGTCGCGCGGGAAGCGCGGCGCAAGAGCGACACCCGCGCCGCGGGCGGCAGCTAGACGATCTCTCCTATTACCGGGCGGTAGATTTTACCCTCGGCGGGGAAAACGCTTCCGGCCGCGGCAAGAAATGCACGGGCCGCGCGTTTCCGAACGCCGGAAATTCCGCCGAAAATCCCATGGCTGCACTTGGTGCGGGTTTTGCACCGCCCGTTCTGGGGTTGGCATCGATGCCGTTCGCGCGTCGCATCGGCGCTTTGAGAACCACAGGGTGAAAGGATGAGCAGCATCGGTGGAATCGGCTATGGCGGACACCATCCCCATGGCCACCATATCCAGCAACTGCAGCAAAACCTGTTCGACCAGATCGACGGCAACAGCGACGGCTCGATCTCCAAGACGGAGCTCGAGCAGGCGGTCTCCGCTGCCGGCGGCACGACCCAGTCGGCCGACGCATTGTTCAGCCTGCTCGATCCGAGCAATACCGGCAGTGTCAGCAAGCAGCAGTTCACGAGCAGCCTGTTCGGGCCGCGGTACAGCAACCAGGTCGGTGCGACGCTGATCGCCGATCAGTCGCAGCAGACCAGCGGCACGCAAAGCTGCGAACTCCGGCACCTGTGCGGATCCCGGCAGCGGGCTCGCCCAGGCGGTATTCTCGAAGATCGACAGCGACGGCGACGGCTCGATTTCCAAGGCCGAGCTCGAGCAGGCGGGTGCGCAGGTCGGCGCCACCACGCAAGCGGCGGATTCGCTTTACGCGCAACTCGACCCGAACAACACCGGCAAGGTGGACCAGCAGACGTTCACGGACGCCTTCACTCAGGCGCTGCGTGAGCACCACCATCATCATCAGGTAGCGGACAGCACGAGCACCGATTCGAGCACGAGTACCAGCTCGACGACCGGTGCGAACCCGCTGGATGCCCTGACCGCCTTGCTCAAGGGAACCGACGCGTCGCAATCGCTGTCCGACATTCTGAAGAAGCTGTTCGCGCAAATCGATGCCGATGGTAACGGCTCGATCAGCCAGAGCGAGCTTCAGAACGCGGTGACTACGGCGGGCGGCAGCACGGACTCGGCCAACGCACTCTATGCGCAGCTCGACCCGGGCAACACCGGCGGCATCTCGGCCGACACGTTTACGCAATTCCTGTAGCCGCAGGCGCGCGAATTCGGCCTTTTCCGGCGGACCTGCGATTGCAGCAGGCCCGCCGGTGCCGCGTGCGCTTCGCTTTGGCCAGCCCGCACCTTCTCGGCTAAGATGACGCAGCAGTTGCAGAAGGTGCCGCATGAGCAAGAAGAACGCCGACAATTACCTGCGCCGGATGACCGGCGGCGAGGCGCTGGCCGAGATGCTGCGCGCCCATGGCGCGGACGTGATGTTCGGCATGGGCGGCTTCCAGCTCCTGCCGTTCTACGAAGCGGTGCGCGCGCTGGGCCTCGGCCATCGCCTGATCAACGACGAGCGGACCGGCGCGTTTGCCGCCGACGCCTATGCGCGGGTCACGGGGCGGCCGGGCATCTGCGACGGCACGCTCGGGCCCGGCGTGACCAATCTCGTGACCGGTCTCGCGGAAGCCTATAACGCCGGCACGCCGATCATCGCGATGGCGGGCGACACCAACCGCCTGCATTCCTGGAAGAACATGACCCAGGAATGCCATCAGATGGAGGTGCTGGCGCCGATCGTGAAGGAGGTCATCCGGATCGAGGACGGCCGGCGGATTCCCGAGCTGGTGCGCCGCGCCTACGCGGTCGCGACCGGCGGGCGGCCGGGCCCGGTCGTGCTCGACGTGCCGGAGGATATCTGCCACGGCGAGCTCGACTACAACGCCGACGAGCTCTGGATCGACGAGGCGCACACGCACATTCCGGGCCGGCGCATCCGGCCCGCGGCCGACGACATCGTGCGCGCGGCGGCCTTCCTCGCGAAGGCGAAGCGGCCGCTGATCCTGGCCGGCGGCGGCGTGCATCTGTCCGGCGCCTACGCCGCGCTGCAGGAGCTGGCCGAGGCGCTCAGCATTCCGGTCGCGCATACCATGAGCGGCAAGGGCGGCATCGCCTGCACGCATCCGCTCTCGGCCGGGCTCTTCGGGCGCTACTCGCGCATCGCCAACGACCTGATCGACGCCTCGGACTGCCTGCTGGTGGTCGGCGGCAAGCTCGGCGAGATCCCGACCAAGCGCTTCCAGCTCATGCCGGCGGGCGTGCCGCTGATCCATCTCGACATCCTGGAGGAGGAGATCGGCCGCACGACGAAGACCGACGTGGCGCTGTGGGGCGACGCGCAGGCCGGGCTGACCGACCTGGCTGGCCGAGCTGGCGGACGGCGCGGGCAAGGCGCAGGCGGCGCGCAAGAGCTACGTCGCCGAGGTGCCGGCGCGCATGGACAAGTGGAAGAAAGAGGCGTCCGACCGGCTCTATTCGACCGAGCGGCCGATCAACATGGCGCGCATGATGACCGAGCTGAACCGGGTGATGCCGGCGGATTCCGTGCTGGTCGCCGACGGCGGCTTCGCCGGGCACTGGACCGGCTTCCTCTACGACACCAAGAAGGCGGGGCGGACCTACATCGCCGACCGCGGCATGGCGTCGATCGGCTACGGCCTGCCGGGCAGCATCGGCGCGTCGCTCGGCAATCCGGACGTGCCGGTGGTCGGGCTGACCGGCGACGGCGGCTTCAACATGACCATCGGCGACCTGGAGACGGCGCTGCGCTGCAAGACCGGCGTCACCATCATGGTCGTCAACAACGCGGCGTCGGGCTACGTCAAGGCGCTGCAGCACTCGGTCTACGGCGCCTATCAGTCGAGCGAGCTGGTCGAGATGAACTACGCCAACATCGCCAACGCCTTCGGCTGCCACGGCATCCGCGTCGAGGACCCGGAGAAGCTGGCGGACGCGATCAAGGCCGGCATCGCCGAGCGGTCGACGCCGACGGTGATCGACGTCGTGGTCACCCGCGACCCGGCCAAGATGCTGCCCGCCGTCGACAACCGCGTGCTCAAGGTCGAGAAGGGGGACCGGCCGGTTTAACGGCTAGCCTCAGGCCTCGACGACCTTGCGGTAGAGGTGCCAGGTGGCGTGCCCGAGCACGGGCATGACGATGATCAGGCCGACGAACAGCGGGATCGAGCCGAGCACGAGGCCGATCGCGACGATCAGTCCCCAGACCGCCATCGGTCCCGGATTCGCGGCGACCGCGCGCACCGAGGTCGAGATCGCCGTGCCGACGCCCACGTCACGGTCGAGCAGCAGCGGGAAGGACACCACGCTGATCGCGAGCACGAGCAGCGCGAACAGGAAGCCGACGCCGCAGCCGATGCCGATCAGCATCCAGCCGGCGTTCGTCGTGAACAGGTCGCGGATGAAGGCTTCGACCGAGGCGGGCGTCTCCGGCCCGATGGTCAGGCGGTAGATCAGGTCGGCCGCGCCCAGCCAGAGCAGGAAGATCGCCAGCAGAATCAGCCCAAGCACCAGGATCGCGCCGAAGGCGGGCGCGCCGATCATGCCGAAGGCGTCCGCCCAGCTCGCCTGCGCGCCAAGCTCGCGGCGCCGGCTCATCTCGTAGATCCCGACCGCCGCGACCGGGCCGAGCAGCGCGAAGCCCGACGCCAGCGGGAACAGCCGCGGCAGCATGTCGTAATGGAAGGCGAACTGCGTAAGCACGATGCCGATAGCGGGATAGATGATGCAGAGGAAGACGACGTCGGTCCGGTAGGCCGCCAGGTCCTCGAAGCCCTTGCCGAGCGCGTCCATCAGGTCGGCGAGTCTGATCCGGCGGATCGCCGGGACGACGGCTCTTCCCGACACCTCGGTGCCGCGTATGGCGCGGCCGGACGCTTCCATGTGTATCGTCGCAGCTCTCAGCTTGTCGGCGCCCCATTCGATGGGGTTCCTTATGGTGGCCATGGTCAATACCTCGCGAAACCGCTGAAGAAGCGGCCCCGGCCCATGCAGGGCCTGAGGCGAACCGGCGACCGGCCGCATCAGGGCCGAGACCTACCAATGCGCGTAGTATACGCCGGATACACCCGCGCGTCTTGTGACAATCCGGCGGGGCAGGCCGGCCGGTTTGACCCCTTCCGATGCCTGTGGTGTCATGCGGATACCATCGCCCGTCGCTTCCGAGGCGCATCGGGAGGGGCGGGCGCCGGCCACAGAGGCGCAGGATAGGGCTGCAATGGGATACGTTCGTTACATCGACAAGACGCGCGAATACTATCGGCGGGAGGGCTACGAGAAGCCCTATCGCTGGGCGCATTTCGAGGACGCGCCGTTCACGCCGTTGAAGAAGCCGCTGGCGGAGAGCCGGCTGGTGCTGATCTCGACCAGCGAGATCGCCCGGCACAGCGATTCCGACCAGCGCACGCCGCTGGAGAAGGGCGAGCTCGGCAACGTCTACTCGATCCCGTCCGACACGCCGCTCGAGGATCTCTACAGCCACTCGCTGAGCTTCGACAAGCACGCGACGAGCCTCGACGACGTGAACGCGTTCTTTCCGATCACCCGGCTGCAGGAGATGGCCGCCGAGGGTCGCATCGGCAGCGTCGCGCCGCGCGCGATCGCGCTCTACAACGCCTACAGCCAGCGCCGCACGCGCGAGGTCGACGCACCGGAGGTGCTGGCGCAATGCCGCGCCGACGCGGTCGACGTGGCGCTGCTGGTGCCCGTCTGACCGGTATGCCACCAGACCGTGAGTCTGGTTTCCCGGCATCTGGAAGCGAACGGAATTCCGACGGTGGTCATCGCCAACGCGCGTGACATCGTGGAGCATTGCGGCGTCGCCCGGCTCTACTTCACCGACTTCCCGCTCGGCAGCCCGATCGGTGAGCCGTACAACGCCGACATGCAGCGCCGGGTCGTCGCGGGCGCGCTCGGCCTGCTGGAATCCGCGAAGGGCCCGCGCACGACCGCCGAGGCGCCCTTCACCTGGAGCAAGGGCGAAGCCTGGAAGGAGAAGGTGTTCTCCGCCGAGCAGCCCTGGAAAGAGAAGGGCGGCCAGGCCGAGGCGGAATGGCTGAAGAAGAAGGAGCTTTATCGAAAGCTCAAGGAAGAAGGAAAGATCTAAGTCCGATGGCGAAGAAGGTCGTTCTCTACACCACGCCGATGTGCGTTCCCTGCGAGCAGGTGAAGGCGTATCTCACCGCGCTCGGCGTCGACTTCGAGGTGGTCGACGTGATGATGGACGAGGAGGCGGCCGACCTGCTGGACAGCAAGGGCATCCGCTCCGCGCCCGCGCTTGCAGTCGGCGACGCGATCGCCGCCGGCGCGGCGCTCAACACCGACAAGATCGACGAGATGCTGGGGATCGCGTAGCGGCCTATCGCGCGGCAGGCTTCACGACGGCAAGCGCCAATGGACTTGTGGAACAAGTCCGCGAGTGACGGCTTTTTTTAAATTCAAACACTTTTCGTCATTGCCGGACTTGTTCCGGCAATCCATGGACGGACGCTTGACCGCCTCGTCACCCGGGCTACTTCTTCCGCACCTTGTACCAGGGATGCGGATTGCCCGGCGTCGTGACGCGCAGCGTGTAGACCGAGGTGTAGGCGCAGACGAACAGCGTCTTCATGTCGTCGCCGCCGAAGCAGAAGTTCACCGACTGCTCGGGCAGCTTGATGATGCCGACACGCGTGCCGTCCGGGTTCATCACCCAGATGCCGCCCGGCCCGGTGCAGTAGACCCGGCCCTTGACGTCGACCTTCATGCCGTCGGGGATGCCCGGTTCGTCGCCCTCGTTGAAGTCGGCGAAGATGCGCCGGCGCAGCATCTTGCCCGATTTGTCGACGTCGATCGCGTGGATGTATTTGCTCGTCCGCGTGTTGGCGACGTAGAGCGTCTTCTCATCGGGCGAGAAGGCGAGGCCGTTCGGATATTCGCAGGTGACGACCGAGGCGATCGAGCCGTCCTTCGCCACGCGGTAGACGTTGGCGCCGAGCCAGGTGTCGTTCAGGCCCTCCGGCCCCGGGATCTCGCGCTCGGCGAACGGGACACGGCCGGACGGATCGGTGAACCAGATGCTGCCGTCGGTGTGGCAGACCACGTCGTTCGGGCGGTTGAAGCGGCCGCCCTCGAAGCGCTCGACCAGCGGCGCGACGCGGCCGTCATGCTCGGTGCGGGTGACGCATTTGGCCTCGCCCTCGCAATGGATCAGGCGCCCCTCGATGTCGAAGGTCAGGCCGTTGCCGCCGACGGTCTTGCGGATCATCTCTGCCTTGCCGCCCGGCTTCAGCTTGTAGAGCGTGCCCGGTCGGATGTCGTTGAAATAGTAAAATCCGTCCGGATGCCAGAGCGGCCCCTCCGTGAAGACGAAGCCGGTGGCTTCGCGCACGGCGTCGGTGGTCTCGAGAATCTCGGGCAGGTAATTCATGGCCGGTGCCTTTCGCTGTAGCGGGACGATTTACGCCAGCTTAGATCGAATGCCCGGACGATGGCCAATCGCGGGCCCCCGCGCCGGAACTTTGGCGGGATGTGCGCGTTCTCCAAGCAGCTTTGTGTTATTTGCAGGAAGGAACGCCATGCGTGCCATCATCATGACACTCGCGCTTGCGGGGGCCGTCGCCGCCTGCTCCGGCACCGGCACGACCGCGGTCAGCGAGGCACCGCCGACCGTCTCCTATCGCGTCGACAACAACGACATGTCACAGGCGAACGCCAACGCCGCCACTTACTGCGGACGCTACAACATGCGGCCGCAATTGCAGACGGTGCAGCCGAGCGGGAACGAGAACCTCGCGCACTACGCCTGTGTCGGCAGCGCCGCCAGCAGCCCGGCCTATCCCAACGCGGCCTATCCCGACACGGCCGCGGCGCCCGCCCCGACGACGACGCAATGCGCTGACTGGATGCATCAGAGCCGTCCCGGCGGCAGCGACTATCACGGGCCGCCCGTGCCGGGATGTCCGCAGCGCTGACGCGGCTTAGATCCGGGGTCAACCCGGCATCGTCTCGAGCAGCCGGCCGAGCCCCGGCAGCGGGGTCTTGACCTTGAGCACGCGCATGACCGCCCAGATCGCGGCCTGATTGGTGGTGACCACCGGCTTGCCAAACTGCCGTTCCCAGTCCGCGATGTGCTTCATGGTCGGGAAGTTGCCGCCCGGCACGACCAGTGCCTCGATCGCCGGCCGGTCGATGCGGGTAAACGCGTCGGTCGCGTGGTCGGCGCTCAGCCCGCCGATGGCGTAGGAGTCGGTCGCGCCGAAGCTCTCCGTCGCGACGGTCTCGAGCTTGAAGTGCGTTTCGTAATAACGCTTCGCCAGGCCGATGACTTCTTCGGAATAGGGCGTCGCGATCGCGATGCGGTGGGCGCCGAGCGCGCGCACAGCCTGGCCGACCGCTTCCGCCGAGGTCAGCGCCGGCACGCCCGCGCCCTTTTCCATCCGCCGCTTCACGTCCGCATCGTAGCCTTCCTCGAACAGGCTGGCCGAGGTCTGGGTCAGGCAGATCGCCTCGACCTTGGCGTTGCCGAGCATCTTCGACTGGTAGTCGATGTCCGCCTTCAGGCTCGGGTGGAAGGGCGTGCTGCCGTCCTTGCCGAGCCGCGCGGCGTGGAGCTGTAGCGTCTCCGGCAGCAGCCGGCTGTACTCGGTTTCCACGGTCGTGTTGGTCGACGGGATAAGCATGCCGAAATGACGGATCATGGGCGGGGTCCTTCGCGTGGGCTTGCCGATGCCGACGATGATACGCGGTTGTGCCGCGTTCGCCCAATCGCGCCGGCGAGGGATCGGCGTTCCCTCGCCGCCCTTGGGGGCGGAGAGGGTATTGCGGAAAGGCCGCCACGATTGTCGAAGGCTTCGCCGGTCGCCTATACTTGCCGCAACGCAGCAATCAAGATCGGGGACAAGGCGTATGGAGAAGAAGAAAGTCGTGGGCACGGGCGGGGAGCTGCTGATGCATCAGCTGGTTGCCCAGGGCGTCGAGTATGCCTTTACCAACACGGGCAGCGCGGAGGCCGGCTTCTTCGACGCGTTTCTCACCGTCCCCGGCGTGCAGCCGATCCTGCTGCTGGCGGAATCGCTCGTGCTGTCGGCCGCCGACGGCTACGCCAAGGCCGCGAACAAGCCGTCCTTCGTCAACGTGCACCTGGCGGCGGGCACGCGCCAGGGCTCGGGCCAGCTACAGAACGCTTATTTCGACGGCTCGCCGATGGTCGTCACCGCGGCGCTGCGCGACAACGGCGCCTTCGGCGACCACAACACGCTGGGCGCCTCGGCCGGCTTCTCGCAGATGGGCGCGGTCGAGGACATCACCAAGAAGCGCTGGGAGGTGACCGACGCGCGCGGCATCCCGCTCGCCACCCGGCGCGCCTTCAAGGAGGCGACGACCATGCCGACGGGGCCGGTCTATCTCGCCTTCTCGAGCCCGGCGCTGGATGCGAAGAATGTCGAGGGCACGATCCAGGCGGCCGAGCCGCTGGAGATGGCGCAGGTGCCCGGCGGATCGACGCTGGCCAGGATCCACGACGCGCTGCTCAACGCCGAGCGGCCGCTGCTGATCGTCGGCCCCGATATCCGCACCGCCGCCGCGCAGCGCGAGGTGCTGGAGCTGTCGGAGAATTACGCGCTGCCGACCACGGTCGGCTTCCACGACTACGGGTCCTTCCCGCTGAGCCATCCGAACTACATCGGCATGATCGACAACATCCCGGAAGACGGCTACGACGTGGTGTGCTGCGTCGGCTACCGCCAGAACACGCGCGCCAATCCGAAGGACGAGAAGTTCACCGACACAGGGACGATCATCGGCATCGGCCACGACCCGGCGATGCTGGGCAACACCTTCGCGCTCGACCACAGCGTCTGGGGCAACGTGCGCCACACGCTGACGGCGCTGAACGCGCTGTGGAAGCCGGACCACGCCAATCTGCAGCACATCCAGAAGCGCAAGCAGGAACTGGCGGCGCAGGCCAAGGCGCGCAAGGCGAAGCAGCGGGAGCAGGTGGGCCAGTTCTCCAAGAACACGCCGATCCATCCCAATGTCCTCGGCGACGCGATGGGGCGGACCCTGGCGAAGAACACGCTGCTGGTGTCCGAGAATTTCCGCGCCGCCGACTACCTGATGCCGTTCGGCTTCGGCGAGGACGACTGGCGGCTGGTGCGGACCTACGGCGGTAGCCTGGGCTACGGCCTCGGCGGCGCGATCGGCGCCCAGCTCGGCGCGCCCGACCGTCCGGTCACGCTCAGCATCGGCGACGGCTCGGTGATGTACAGCGCGTCCGGCTTCTGGACCATGGCGCGCTACAGCCTGCCGATCCTCACCGTGGTCTGGAACAACATGCAGTACCAGACCGTGCGCACCAATTTCGCATCCTGGGGCGGCAGCATGAAGGCGCAGAACCGCTATCCCGAGACCTTCCTCGGCGACCCGGAGATCGATTTCGTCATGCTGGCCAAGGCGCAGGGTATCGAGGGTATGCGGGTCGACGAGCCCGGCGCGCTCGAGGCCGCGCTGACGCGGGGCAAGGACGCGCAGGCGGCGGGCGAGCCCTTCGTGCTCGACGTCCGCATCGCCAATGTCGGCGCCGGCGCGGACCAGAGCTGGTACATGCCGTATTCGATCAGGAACTGAGCGGCGGGCGGCAGGCGAATGGACTCGCGAAACAAGTCCGCGAGTGGCGATTGCATTTTAATTCATATACTTATCGTCATTGCCGGACTTGATCCGGCAATCCATAGCGCGGCGGCTTAAGCAGCACCCGCGGTCATGCCGGAAATCGCGGCGCGTGGATGGGCTTCAGGGTCCGGATCGTCCAGTTCTTGACCGGCGTCTCGTGCAGCGTGGAAGCCCCGCTCGGGATGATCTGCACGCCCCGCTCGACGATCGTCGAGTCCAGACCGATGACCTTGAGCGGCGTGAAACCATCCGGAAGGGGTGGGCTGTCCGGCGCGAGACGATCGATGAGCACCATGCAGCCGCCTTCGGGAACGTTCATGCTGTCGAGGTCGCCCTCGACGAGGTTCCGGTCCCAGTTGGTCATCTTTTCCCGGAAGGTCGGACTGACCGAGCTGCGCCCGGCTTTCGAGGTGTAGTTCGTGCTTGTCATCACGCCGGGCTCGCGCAGCTTGTAGACCGCGAGGAATGGCGCGCGCGCAGGATGGATCGTCTCGTAGCGCTGCGCCGACAGGAAGCCGTCGATCGTCAGCAGCATCGTGATGTGCTTGTAGTAGAACCGGTCGAAGGTAGCGCGGTCCTCCGACGGCGGATAATGCATCTCGACCATGTAGAACGTCGTCATCCGAAGTTTTTCCTCCGATTGTCCGGGGCGTCGAAGCATAGCGTTGCGGATCGATCGTCACTGATGAACTCGCGGAACAAGTTCGCGAGTAACGAGTTTGGCATGAGTTCTTTCCGCTCCTCGTCATTGCCGGGCTTGACCCGGCAATCCATGGGGCGGTGCATCGCCGCGCCTACCGCAAAATCTCCCGCTCGATCAGCGCATCGACCTCCGCCTTCGACAGCCCGATCCGCGCCATGACCTCATGCGTGTGCTCGCCCAGCTGCGGCGGCTGGAGGCGGAGTCCGAGCCTGCGGCCGTCGATGCTGAACGGCAGCGCCGGAAGCTTCGCTTTCTGGCCCGTCGTCGTCAGGGTCTCGAGCAGGCCGCCGCTCGCATTCAGGTGCGGGTCCTCGAACATGTCCGACGGCTTGCCGACCTGGCCGATCGGGATGCCCTTGGGCGCCAGGAGGTCGATGATCTCCGCGACCGTGTAGTCGATCACGACCGATTGCACGAGCGGCCGGAGGAAGTCGTATTCGTCGAGCCGCTTCTCGTTGGTGTCGTAACGGGTGTCGGCCTTGAGGTCCGGGCGCTCGAAGACGTCGCAGAAGGTCTTCCAGTGGTTGTTGCTGGTAAGGCCGAGAAACACCTTGTCGCCGCCTTTGGTATCGAACGTCTCGTAGATCGCCCAGCCGCGCCGCCGCACCGGCAGCGGCACGGGCTCGAGGCCGCTCACCGCCTGGCCCGCCATGTACTGCCCGACCAGGAAGGCCGAGGATTCGAACAGCGAGCTGGTGATCTTCTGGCCGCGGCCGGTGGTCTCGCGCTGGCGCAGCGCGCCCATGATGCCCATGGCGCCGAAGATGCCGCCCAGCATGTCGATCACCGAGCTCGCCGCGCGCAGCGGCCGGCCTGGAGGGCCGGTCATGTAGGCGAGGCCGGTCATGAACTGGGCGACCTCGTCGAGCGCCGCGCGGTGCTCGTAGGGGCCGGGCAGGAAGCCCTTGAGCGCGCAGAAGATCAGCCGCGGATTGATCTTGGACAGCGTCTCGTAGCCCATGCCGAGGCGCTCGGCCGTGCCGGGGCCGTAGTTCTCGCAGACCACGTCCGCATCCTTGACCAGGCGATAGAGAATGTCGCGGCCTTCCTCGGTCTTGAGGTTCAGGCCGATGCTCTTCTTGTTCCTGTTGTAGTAGGAGAACGCGCCGGCGACGAAGCCCGACAGCACGCGCGTGCGGTCGCCCATCGGCGCGGGCTCGACCTTGATGACCTCCGCGCCCATGTCGGCCAGCATCAGGCCGCAGGTCGGGCCCATGACGGTGTGGCAGAACTCCAGCACGCGGACGCCCGCGAGCGGGAGGTCCCCGGCCGGCTCTCCGTCGGTATCGAAATCGCTCATTCTCGGCAGGTCCCTTTCATCCGTCCGTTTGCGCCGTCGGCAGCATATAGTCCTTGAACTGTTCGCGCAGCCGGCTCTTCTGCAGCTTGCCCGTCGCCGAATGCGGCAGCGTCTCGACGAAGACCACGTCGTCCGGCAGCCACCACTTGGCCATCTTGGTGGCGAGGAAGGCGAGGATCCCGTCCTTCGTGGCCTCCGCGCCGTCCTTCGGCACGACGACCAGCAGCGGCCGCTCGACCCATCGCGGATGCGGCAGGCCGATCACCGCCGCCTCCGCCACCGCGGGGTGGCCCATCGCCGCGTTCTCCACGTCGATCGAGCTGATCCACTCGCCGCCCGACTTGATGATGTCCTTGGCGCGGTCGACGATCAGCATGAAGCCGTCCGGGTCGATCGTCGCGATGTCGCCGGTGCGGAACCAGCCTTCGTCGTCGAAGGCGGCGCGGTTGGCCGCCTCGTCCTCGTAATAGCCGGCGGTGACCGCCGGGCCGCGCACCAGCAGCTCGCCCCGGGCCTTGCCGTCGTGGGGCAGGCGCGCGCCGGCCGGATCGACGATCTTCATGTCGACGAGAAGCAGGCGCCGGCCCTGCTTGAGCTTGAGGTCTATCCGCTGCTCCGGCGCCAGGGCCGCCCGGCCGGGCGGCAGGATGCCGAGCGTTCCGACCGGGCTCATCTCGGTCATGCCCCAGCCGTGGACCACGCCGATGTTCCAGCGGTTCTCGAAAGCCTCGATCATGGCGCGCGGCACCGCCGAGCCGCCGATCAGGAGCGAGCGGAGATGGTCGGGCTTTCGCCCGCGCTTCTGCATCTCCGCGAGCAGGCCGAGCCAGACCGTCGGCACGCCCCAGCCCGCGGTGACCTGCTCGCCCTCCATCAGCTCGAACAGGCTGCAGCCGTCGAGATGCGGCCCGGGAAAGACGAGGCTCGCCCCCAGGATCGGCGCGATATAGGGCAGGCCCCAGGCATTCACGTGGAACAGCGGCACCACCGGCAGCAGGCGGTCCAGCGGCGATCAGCCGGACGCCGTCCGCGAGCAGGCCGACGGAGAGCGCGTGCAGCACGGTCGAGCGGTTGCTGTAGAGCACGCCTTTGGGATTGCCCGTCGTGCCCGAGGTGTAGCAGAGGCCGGCGGCCGCGTTCTCGTCGAGCGCGGGCCAGTCGATCGCCGTGGGCTGGCCGCCGATCAGGTCCTCGAAGCACAGCGCGCCGGGCAGCGTCGTCTCGGGCATATGCGCCGCGTCGGTCATGACGATCACCTGCTCCAAGCTCGGCATGCGGGCGGCGAGCGTCTCGATCAGCGGCACGAAGGTGAGGTCGACGAAGAGCAGCCGGTCCGCCGCGTGATTGACGATGTAGACGAGCTGTTCGGGGAAGAGCCGCGGGTTGACCGTGTGGCAGACGGCGCCGATCCCCGATGCCGCATAGTAGATCTCGAAATGCCGGTGCCCGTTCCAGGCCATCGTGGCGACCCGGTCGCCTTCCTGGACGCCGAGCCCGCGCAGCGCATGGGCGAGCTGGGCGATGCGGGCGCGGGCGTCCCTGTAACCATAGCGGTGGATGCCGCCTTCGACCCGCTGCGAGACGACCATGCCGTCGCCGTGGATCTCCGCGGCGTATTCGATCAGGGACGAGACCAGCAGCGGCCGGTCCATCATTTGCCCGCGCATCGCATCACTCCATCGCCTGGCGGCCCCGACGGGGCCCATCCCACCATACCGCAAACGGGCGGTCTTGTTCGAATGGGCGTTGGCGCTGGCGCCGTAGTTGGCGATTGTGCGGCGTCTCGCTTATACTCTGCGTTGAGGCAGCGTTGCCGGAGAGGGCTGATCGATGATCGAAGTGAAGCAACTCCATCCGCTGTTCGTGGGCGAGGTCAGCGGCGTCGACCTGCGCAAGCCGATCGATGCCGGGACGGTCGAGGCGATCGTCGCCGCCGCGGACAAATACGCCGTGCTGGTGTTCCACGACCAGGCTATCGACGACGACCAGCAGATCGCCTTCAGCCGCCATCTCGGGCCGCTCGAGACGACGATCAAGGCGCTGCGCAAGGACCACAAGGCGCGGCTCAATCTGCACGTCTCCGACGTCTCGAACCTCGACGAGAAGAACCGCGTGCTGGAGGCTGAAGACCGGCGGCGGATGAACGGCCTCGGCAACCGGCTTTGGCACACGGATAGCTCCTTCAAGGCGGTGCCGGCGCGTTATTCGCTGCTGTCCGCGCGCGTGATCCCGGCCGAAGGGGGCGAGACCGAATTCGCCGACCTGCGCGCGGCCTATGATGCGCTGCCCGACAAGACGAAGGCGCAGATCGAAGATCTGATCGCCGAGCATTCGATCCTCCATTCGCGCGCGACGATCGGCTTCACCGATTACAATCCGGAGGAGCGCGTGCGCCTGCCGGCGGTGCCGCAGCGTCTCGTGCGGCGCCATCCGGGCTCCGGCCGTAAGACGCTCTATCTCGCCTCGCACGCGCATGAGATCCGCGGCATGCCGACGCCGGAAGCGCGTATGCTGCTGCACGACCTGATTGAGCACGCGACGCAGCGGCAGTTCGTCTACACCCATCATTGGCGGGTCGGCGACCTGGTGATGTGGGACGACCGCTGCACCATGCACCGCGCACGCGACTACGACATGTCCTATCCGCGCGACATGCACCGCACCACCGTTTCGGATGTCGTGTCGACGTTGGAGCAGGCGCAGGTGGCTTGAGCCGGGAAGGCGGCGCGGGCGCCGTCGCCGGTCCCGTCGAAGGAGGCTAGGGAGGGTATCGGAATGATCGAAGTGAAGCGGCTGCATCCATTGTTCGTGGGCGAGGTCAGCGGCGTCGACCTGCGCAAGCCGATCGATGCGGAGACCGTCGAGGCGATCGTCGAGGCCTGGGATCAGCATGCCGTGCTGGTGATCCGGGATCAGGACATCGACGACGCGCAGCAGATGGCGTTCAGCGGGATGCTCGGGTCGCTCGGCAAGACGTCGCTCCTGCTGCGGCCCGACTACAAGGCGCGGCTCGATCCGCGGTTGACCGACATCTCCAATCTCGACGAAGAGAACCGCCTGCTGGAACCGAACGACCGGCGGCGCCTCTATGCGCTGTCCAACCGCTTCTGGCATACCGACAACGCGTTCCGCCGGACGCCGGCGAAATATTCGCTGCTGTCGGCCCGGACCGTCCCGCCGGAAGGCGGCGAGACCGAGTTCGCCGACATGCGCGCCGCCTACGACGCCTTGCCGGAGAAGATGAAGGCGAAGCTGGAAGGGCTGGTCGCGATGCACTCGATCATCTATTCGCGCGAGATCATCGGCTTCACCGACTACAGCCCGCGAGGAGCGGGAAGGCCTGCCGCCGGTGCCGCACGTCATGGTGCGGACGCATCCGGGCTCCGGCCGCAAGGCGCTCTATCTCGCCTCCTATGCGCATGAGATCCGGGGCATGCCGACGCCGGAAGCGCGCATGCTGCTGCACGACCTGATCGAGCATGCCACGCAGCGCCAGTTCGTCTACACGCATCGCTGGCGGGTCGGCGACCTGGTGATGTGGGACAACCGCTGCACCATGCACCGGGCGCGCGACTACGACATGTCCTACCGGCGCGACCTGCACCGGACCACGGTGATGGACGACGCGCCGACGGTGCCGGTGGCGAGGTCGCCTGAACGAAGCAGGCGGGCGGCAGCCGGCCCGTTAGGCTGCATGCGCTCAGGGCGTGGCGGTGATTTGCGTGCCGAAGCTGCGGAGAACATCCTCGGACGACACCGCGAAATTCAAGCCCTCTGCGATGTCCTTGCGGGCGGCGAGGGTGTTCACGCCAATGACGAGACCACTGGCGAGGTCGATCAATGGCCCGCCGCTGTTGCCGTGATTGATTGCCGTGTCAGTCTGGATCAGGTGTCCGATCCGGTCCGACCGCAGCGCGCTGACGATACCGCGCGTAACGCTCCAGTCCAGGCCCTCGGGCGTACCGATCGCGATAACGTCGTTTCCGATCCCGGCATCTTCGCCGTTCGACAGCCGAAGGAAGGCGTCGTGGCGACCCTGGATCCGGACCAGGGCGAGGTCATCGTTCGATATCGCGCGCGAGTCACCTGGCCCAGAGTCACTGCGCCGTCGCGCGTCTTGACGGACACTGTTCGCTCGTCGCCGACGACATGCCGGTTGGTAACGATCAAGCCATTGCCGGTGATGAAGAAGCCGCTTCCGAATCCGTCCGCCGTGCGGATCTTGACGACGGCATCCAGGAGCGCGTCGTATTTCGATTTGCGGCGCTTGGCCACGGAAGCGCGCGCAGGGGCTGCGGATGCAGCGGCGCCGGTGTCTGGGGGCAGGAGCGTTGATGGCGGCGACATCGCGGATCGCTCCGTCTTCCGCCAGCGAATTGCCGAACTCGTGAACGATTTCCGTAATCGTCCGCCGATGAGCTCCTTCGCTTTTTCGCCCACGGCCTGTGTCGTGATGGGGATCGTCACCGGCGCGAGCAGGAAGAGTGACGCGCCCATGACGGCTTGCGCACCCAGGGCCTCCGGAGGCGGGGTATACAGGACCGCTTTCTCGGTCGCGAACTTATGCACGGTGTAGTGGTTGCGCACGTTGCGGACCTGCGCCTGGAACTTGACCCGATAGCCGAGCACGCCGCGCGACGTGTTCCGGTAGACCTCGACCCAATCGATCTCCGGATAGACGTAAAGGTCGAATTCTCCCTTCTTGGCGTCGTCGACGATCGCGGTCTTGGCGAAAATGTTGCGCAGCTCGGCTTCGATCGCGCCGCACAGCGGGTCGCCCAACGGAATCTCGACGGCATGGCCGCCGGCCGACGCGGAGAAAGTCGCGCTCTTGAGGCGCGGGCCCTCGACGACGGCGATGCTCATCGGGAATTTTTGCCCGTACAGGTCGGCATGCGGCGACGGCGTGTAGAAGGAGCTTTCGAGCTGGCCGTTGTAGGTGCAGCCGCCGATCAGGGCCGGCAGCGCCAGCAGCGCGAGAAAGCCGATGCGGTGAAGAATCCGGTTCATGGCCTGAGACCTCTTTTCTTCTTTGTTCCAACGGCGGCGGTCGGGGCCCTGCGCCGATGTCGGGGAGTTTGTCCGGCTGGCGTTTTTCGCGCAAGAACAAAAATGGAACGAGTGCTATCCTAAATTGTAGTATCGATAGGCTGGTCCGGTCCGCGGCGGCGAAAGTGGACCTTACGATCGGATCGAAACCGGGCTATTTCCCAGCCGCTTTGCCCGAGCGGGCGGAGCCTTCAGCGGAGGGTTGAGCCATGGCGGCACTGACCGAGGACATGAAGCGCGTCATCGCCGAGCAGCGTCTCGGCTTCGTCGCCACGACCAATGCCGACGGCACGCCGAACCTGTCGCCCAAGGCGACCTTCGTCGTGCTCGACGACGCGACCATCGCCTTCGCCGAGATCCGCTCGCCCAACACGATCCGACAACATCGCGCGCGGCTCGGCGGTCGAGGTGAATTTCGTCGATCCCTTCGTGCGCAAGGGCTGCCGGATCAAGGGCAGGGCCGAGATCGCCGAGCGCGGCAGCGCCGCCTACGACGCCCTGATCGGGCATTTCGGGGCGAGCGACCTGCTGAAATTCATCGGCGCGGTCGTGACGATCCGGGTCGAGCGCTGCTCGCCGCTGATTTCCCCGGCTTACGACCGCGGTCAGACGGAGTCCGACCTGCGCCGCAGCTGGACCAGGCGGTTCCGGTCGCTGCAGCCCGGCGGACGCTTCACCGACGAATGAGAAAGGCGCCCCCGAGCGGGCGCGGAGAGAGACAATGCAACGACGTGCAGGGCGGCGCGGGGTCGACCCGCAAACCGCGATCATCATCGCGCTGCAAGTGATCATCGTCCTGATCGCGCTTGCCGCGGCTTTCCACGGCGCGGCCTGAGCTCACGCCTTGCGGGCCAACCGGGCCGGAGCGAGGCGGCGCAGCAGGTGGCGGCGCCAGATGCGGATGCTGTCCCGCGACAGGGGAAACGCGCCGGCCGGATCGAGCTCGATGCCGATGCGGTCGATGCGCGCGTCCGTCACGGTCTGGACGATGAGCTCGATAGGCCCGAGCCGCAGGCGGTCGCCGGGGTCGGGGCGCTTGCGCAGATGGCGGTGAAGGAATTCGCCGGCCGTCAGGCCATGGTCGCTGGACGGAACCTGGAAATCGTAGGTCCGGCCGAGCTCCGCGATCTGTCACCGCTGCGTCGAAGGTGAATTCGCCGAGCACGGCGGCGACGCGCGCGATCTGCTGCCTGGGCGGCGAGGGGCCGAACAGCGCGTCCAGGGCCGGCAGGCGGTCTTCCGGCGCCAGGACGATGACCTGGTCGTTGGCATTCAGCCGCCGCACCGCGGTCGGGTTGAGCATCGCGCCGTCGCGCATGATGGCGACGACCTCCGCCGCCGAGTTCGCTGCGAGATCGGCCGGCTTGAGCCGGGTCGCGGCGCTGCCGTCCTGCACCGCGAAGACCGCCATGTCACGGCCGACATCCTGGGGCAGCTCGATGTCGAAGCGGAGCGACGGGCCCGACGCCCGGCGGCAGCGCCAGGTTGAGCAGCCGCGCGGCGAGATTGACCGTCCAGCCCTGGACCAAGCAGCGAGGCGAGGACGACGACGAAGGCGATATCGAAATAGAGCCGGGCGAAGGGCACGTCGGCCAGCACCGGGATCGTGCCGAGGAAGATCGGCACCGCGCCGCGCAGACCGACCCAGGACAGGAAGGCGTGCTCGCGCCAATGAAAGCGGAACGGCGCGACGCAGAGCATGACCGCCAGCGGCCGCGCCGCGAGCGTCAGCGCCAGCGCTACGAGCACCGCGGGAACGAGCCCGACCAGCAGCGTCGACGGCGTCACGAGCAGGCCCAGCATGACGAACATGACGATCTGGCTGAGCCAGGCGAGGCCGTCGAGAAAGCGCTCGATGATCTGGCGCGCGCGGTGGCGGTTGTTGGCGATGACCAGCCCGCAGATATAGACGGCGAGAAAGCCGCTGGCGCCGAGCAGCTGCGCCCCGGCGAAGAGCGCGAGCGCGCCGGCGAGCGTCAGGATCGGGTAAAGCCCCGAGGCGAGCTTGAGCCGGTTGATCAGCGCGACGAGGATATAGCCGCCGGCGAACCCGGCTACCGCGCCGCCGATGATCTGGGCCAGGAACACCAGCGCGAAATCGCCGGCGACGGTCCAGCTCATCTCCGTCCGCCCCGACTTCAGCAGCTCGACGCAGGTGATGGTCAGGAAGATCGCCATCGGGTCGTTGAGCCCGGACTCCGCCTCGAGCGTCGCGCGCACCCGGTTGACCAAGTTGGTGCCGCGCAAGTGCAGCAGGAAGAAGACGGCGGCGGCATCCGTCGAGGCGACGATCGAGCCGACCAGCAGCCCTTCGACCCAGGTCAGGCCATAGAGGAAGGCGGCGGCCGTGCCCGTCACGCCTGCGGTGATCGCGACGCCGACAGTGGCGAGCGACAGCGCGGGCCAGGACGCGGCGCGCAGCGTCGTCAGCCCGGTGCGCAGGCCGCCGTCGAACAGTACGATCGCGAGCGACACCGTACCGATCGTATAAGCCGTCTGGAAGTCGTCGAAGGCGATGCGGCCCAGATCCGTCCTCGCCGGCCAGCATGCCGAGCGCAAGAAAGACGAGCAGCAGCGGGGCGCCGATGCGCGAGGAAACGATGCCGGCGAAGATGCTGAGCAGGATCAGCCCTGCGCAGATGAGGATGAGGGCGTTACCGAAATCCATTCGGCGGGGAAACCATCGGACGGGGTTGCGGGCGGAACGTGCCGGGCGCGCGCGGCGCCCTGTACTTACCTATGACGCGCGCGGGAAAGGTCCAGCCGGCGCGCGCGCTCAGCCGCCCCAGATCTCGCCCAGCACGCGCGCGAAATTGCCGCCGAGATAGGCCTCGATGTCGGCCGGCCGCCAGCCGCGCGCGACCAGCGCTTGCGTGATGTTGGGCAGCTTCGCGTGCGAATTGGCGTCGAGCGGATAGCGCGCGGGAATATCGTGGCCGAAGGCGTCGCCATAGCTCGAGATGCCGCTCCAGAGCCGGCGGTTGGCGGCCTCGAAGGCGGTCTTGGTCAGGTCCTTGGCGGCGGGCAGGTCGGTGCCGAAGCCGACATGCGCGATGCCCGCGACCTCGACGATATGCTCCAGGTGGCGGACGAAGGCGTCGACCGTGGGCCGGTGGGACGTGTCGCCGTTCCAAAGCATCGGCCCGTAGACGCTGGCGCCGATCACGCCGCCGGTCTCGGCGATCGCCTTGATCATCGCGTCCGACTTGTTGCGCGGCAGGTCGACCAGCGCGCGGGCGTCGGCATGGGTCGCCAGAACTGGCTTGCTGCTGAGCGCGATCGCGTCGAAGGATGTGCGCTCGCCGACATGGCTGAGGTCGATGGCGATGCCGAGCTGGTTCATCAGCTTAACCGCGTCGCGGCCTAGGACGCTGAGGCCGGCGTCCTCGGTCTCCAGGCAGCCGTCGCCGAGGAAAGTTCCGGTAGTTGTAGGTGATCTGCATGATCCGGACGCCGAGCTTGTGGAACAGCGCAAGGCGGTCGAGGTCATCCTCCACCGGCCGCATGTTCTGCCAGCCCATGATGACGCCGGTCTGTCCGGCCGCTTTCGCGGCGTCGAGGTCGCTGCGCCTCTCGATCAGCCGCCATTCGGCTCTTCGGCGCAGCCGTGCGCGCGAGCCAGCCCGCGATGCGGTCGCAGGCCTCGCGGTAATCCGCCTCGAAATGGCAGACGGTGACGTTGAGCGCGTCCACGCCGCCGGCGTGCAGGTCGCCCGTGTAGCCGTCGCTGTAGTAGGAGAGCCCGTCGATGACGAGGGCCTTCTTCTGGATGTCCTGTGCCGTGGTCATTGGTCGTCCGATAGCTCTTGATTGATCGCTGGCGGTCGGATTGGCGCGGCGCGTCAGGTGCGCGGCATCGCCGCGGTCGTCCCGCCGTCGACCGGCAGCGTGACCCCGGTGATATAGGCCGCCGCCCGCGAGCTGAGGAACAGGCAGGCGTCGGCGATGTCTTCCGGCTGGGCCATGCGGCCCATCGGCGAGGTGCCGCTGAGCCGGTAGCCGTGGTTGGCGTTGGTCTGTCCCATGAACGGCCGGGTCATCGGCGTGTCGACGGTCGCCGGCGCGATCGCGTTGACGTTGATGCCGCTCGCGGCCAGCTCGACGGCGAGCACCCTGCACCAGATGCGACAAGCGCCGCCTTGGAGGCCGCGTAGGCGCCGCTCGACGCCTTCGGCCGCAATGCGGCGGCGGAGGAGAAAGCGGTGATCGTCCGCCGGCGCTCGGGGCCGGCCTGCAGGTGCGGCAGGGCATGAGCGGGCGGCGATCCAGAACCCGCGCATGTTGACGGCGAACACGCGTCGAATTCGGCCTCGGGCATCTCCATCAGCGGCCCGACCCGGAGGATGCCCGAGGTGAAGACCAGATGGTCGAGGCCGCCGAGCGCCCTCACCGCCCGCTGCATCGCGCCCTGCACCGAGGCGCCGTCGCGCACGTCGGCGGCGCCGGTCAGCGCATCCGCCGCGCCTGCCGTGTGCATCTCATCGGCGAACGCCTCGAGCGGGCCCGCGTTGACGTCCAGCGCCGCCACTTTCGCGCCGCATCGCGCAAAGGCCAGCGCCGTCGCCCGGCCGATCCCCGATGCCGCGCCCAGCACCGACCACCGGGCGGTTTCTGAATTCCTCGCTCGCCATGCATGCCTCCCGTTGTTCGCCCCTGATGCCACCCGCACGAACTCATCCTTCGGCAGGCTCAGAATGAGGCGCAATTTCCTTCTCCGCCGGAGGGGCGGAGAAGGTGGCACACACAGTGTGCCGGATGAGGTGCGGACGTCGAAGCACTGGCTTCGTTGGTGCCAACCCCCACCTCTCCCTAGCCCTCTCCGCCCCACAGGGGCAGAGAGGGAAATCAACGACAGTGCACGCTCATCCTTCGACAGGCTCAGCATGAGGCTGATGGGAAATCTACCAAACTATCCTCATCCTGAGCCCGTCGAAGGATGGAACGAAGAAAGCCCGCATCACGGCGCGTCACCGCCCAAGCCTTCGCGATCGCGTCGACGAAGGCCTGCGCCGTCATGCCGGGCTTGCCGCCCATCTTGGCGGCGGTCGCGTTGACATGGGTGATGACGCCACCGTCCCAGCTCGAGCGCGCGTCGCCGATGCGGGCGCCGTCATGGCCGACCGTGGCGGCGGCGATGCCGCGCGCGTCGAGCGCGGGCAGGCGGCTGGTGCCGGCATTGTCGATGCCGCAGCCGGCGTCGTTGTAGACCGCGGCAATCGCGTCGTATTTCAGCGCCGTCTCCGGCTTGCCGCCGAGCAGCTGGCCGTGCGAGCCGACGATCAGGATCTTGTCCTTGTCCTCGGGCGTGACGAGGGAGGCGGAATCGATGCCCCAGACCTCCGGCTCGGCCGGGCGGGCGCGGCAGTCGGAAGCGGGATTCGCGCTTCGGCGGCGGCTCCGTCGCGGGCACTTGCGCTTGCGTCAGCAGCGCCGCGCAGTCGGCGCAGGCCATGCCGGGCGTGCAGCCGAGCGCTGCCGCCAGCCGGTTGACATGGCTGATCACGCCGCGCGCCAGCATGTCCCGGCCGTCGCCGATGCGCGCGGACGCGTGGCTGACGGTGGCTCCGGCGATGCCGGCCTCGTCGAGATAGGGCAGGCCGCTGATCCCGGCCCCGTCCTTGCCGACGCCGGCGTCGTTCAGGATCACGCCGCGCAGCCGGCCGAGCGCGGCGAGGTAGGCGGCGTAGACCGCGCCGTGCGACCCGGCGACCAGGACCTTGCCGCGGTGGCGTTCGTCCATCCGGGTGACGCTGTCGAGGACAAGCAGGTCAGCATCGCTCATGGGGCGATTCTACACGCCCGGACACCGTCTGTCGCGTCGGCCCGCCCTTGCGGTCAGGCGACCGCGGCGATGGTGCGGGCGGCCGGCAGGTGAACGATGACGGTGGTCCCGGTGCCGCGCTCGCTGTTGATCTCGAGCCGTCCGCCGTGGATCTCGGTGAAGCGCTTCGCGAGCGGCAGGCCGAGCCCGGTGCCGTTGATGCGCTGGACCACCTCGTTGTCCGCGCGCCCGAAGGGAAGCAGGGCGACCGCGAGGTCGGCCTTCGACATGCCGATGCCGGTATCCGTCACCGCGATCGAGACGCCGCCGCCGCGATCCTGCCAGGCCGAGATCGCGACATGGCCGCCGGGCGGCGTGTATTTCAGCGCGTTCGAGGCCAGGTTCACGAGGATCTGCTTGAGCTTGACCTCGCTGCCGCGGATATGCGGAAGGGATGGCGAGACGTCGAGCTTGAAGTCGACGAGGCTGCCGGCGGCGAGCTGCCCCAGCATGCGATAGACCTCGTTCCCCAGCTTCGACACGTCGACGACGTTGTCCTCGACCGCGATGTCGCCGCCTTCGATCTTCGAAAGGTCGAGGATGTAGTTGATGATCGACAGCAGGTGCTCGCCGGACCGGCGGATGTCTCCGGCATAGGTGATGTAGCGCTCGTTGCCGATCGGCCCGAACAGCTGGTGCTCCATCGTCTCGGAGAAGCCGATCACCGCGTTCAGCGGCGTCCGCAGCTCGTGGCTCATGTTGGCGAGGAACTGGGTCTTGGCCTGGTCGGCGCCCTGCGCGCGGCTGAGCGCGGTGGCGAGCGTCTTCTGGTCGTTCTGGATGCGGTCGGCCATCTCGTTGAAATCGTCCGCCAGCTCGCGCAGGTCCGAGGAGGTCAGCTGCGGCAGCGGCGGAACGCGGGAATTGAGCTTGCCGCCGGCGATGCGGCGGGCGGTCGTCCGGACCGCGTCGAGCGGCCGGGTCAATCGGTCGGCGAAGATCCAGCTGATCATGGCCGCGGCGACGATGCCGCAGAGCACGAGAAGAAGGGCGACGCGCTTGACGTCTTCCGCCTTGGCGACGAGCTCGTGGTATGGCTGCGCGACCATCACGCCCCAGCCGGTCTCGGGCACCACGGTGTAGCCGGCGATGACCTTCGTCTTCATCGCGGGCTGATAGAAGGTCGTGACGCCGCGCCGCTTGCCGATCATCTGCCTGACCGGGTCGAGCCCGGCAATGTTCTTGATCCCGGTGCGCCAGGAATTGATCGGATGGGCGATGACGCCGCCTCGCTGGTCGACGATCGCCGCGTAACCCTGCTCGCCGAAGGCGATCGTCGATTGCAGCTGGACGAGGTAGTCGGTGCTCAGCGCCGCCAGCGCGATCCGGTCCTTGTCGAGCCGCTGCACCAGGAAGATCGTGGGCTGCCCGCTGGCGTCCGGCATGACCGGGCTGAAGGCGATCCGGTTATAGACCAGCGGCATCAGGCCCATGATGGTGGCGCGGTCGAAGGCCTTGCCGGGCATGGGATCGGAACGGATGTCGGTGAGCACGCGGTCCCGGTTGTCGACAATGCTGAAATGGCGCAGGCCGAGGCGATGGGCGACCAGCGCGACGGAGCCGGATGCGGCGGCCTCGGCGTCGAGCGTGGCGAAATAGGTGAAGGCGCTCTCCACGTCGATTGCGTAGCGCTCCAGCAGCGCCGCCGTGTGGTCGGCGAGCAGGAGGTGCTTCTCCCAGACCGCATCGACTTCCTTGCGCAAGGCCATGTGCTCGACCCAAAACCCGAGGACGAGGACCGGGACGGCGGCGACAAGGGTGAATGCGACGGTGAGGATATATCGGAGCTTGATCTTCAAAACCGAATCCGGAACCGAAAGCTGTGGCGCGGGGCCTAATGTGAGCGAAAATTTCTTAAGAGAAAGGTAAGACCAACGCGGATTTGCCGGGACCGGTGCAGGGCTGCACGCCGCGCCGGGCCGGCGTCCGCCGCGGGGTCTTCGATTGCGCGCAATACGAGTAATAAGAATGTATATTTACCCAATACGGTAGAGTTCCGTAAGGGCGCTACGGCATGCGGTGCAAGGTCGACCGGCGCCTGCGGCCGCCGTCCCGGTAGAGGCCCCGCAGGCTGCCGTCGGGGCGCAAGGCTGAAGCTGGCGGTCGCCCCGCCGGGGAGGGACGCGGTCAGCGTATCCTTCTCGACCGTGGCATCCTGCCGCCGCCAGCCGCCGTCCTCGATCCCCCAGGTCGGGGCCCGGCCCCAGGCATAGACGATCGTCGCCGTCTGGTCCTTGATGCGCTCGACCGCGACGGTGAGCGGCTGGACGCCGTTCCAGCGCCCCGACCAGATGCCGAGCAGGCTGTCGGCCGGGCCCTTCGGCGCCGCCGGCGAGGGCCAGGTCGTTCGGCAGCGGCGGCCCGGCCGCGGCGAATTGCCCGGCGTATTCCAGCTCGAGCGCGGCGACATGGCCGAGCTTGTCCAGCTCGAAGGTCACCAGCCGGTCGCGCAGCGCGGGGCTGGTGAAGGTGGCGAGAAAGGTGTCGTAGTTGAAATGGCTGAGCGTGGCGATCGCATCGGCGTTGCGGGTGAGCGTCAGCGTCTTGCCGTCATAGCTCACGTCGAGCGGCCCGTAGAGCGTGCTTTCGTAGGCGCCGGCATAGCGCGCGAGCGGCAGCGAGCGGCTTCGTGCCGGGCACGCGCTGCGCCAGGATCGCCTTGCGATTTGCGTCGCGCGCCGTGTTGTAGTCGTCCGCGAGGTGCAGCATGTCCGCGCTCCAGTCACGCGGCGGCGCGCCGAGATAAGCGTCGAGCAGCCGGTAGCTGAGGGCATCCGGCAGGTTGGAGCGGCCCCGGTTGGTCAGGATGGCGATGCCGAGATGCTTTTCCGGCACCAGCGTCAGGCGCGACGACATCCCGTCGATCCGGCCGCCGTGATAGACGAGGCGGACGCCGCGATAATCCTCCAGGAACCAGCCCAAGCCATAGGCGCGGAACAGCGTCTCCGGGATGGCGGCGCGGCGGCTCTCGGTCACCGGAATGATCGTTTGCGGCGTCCTCATCTCCTTCACGTCGGCGGGCCGCAGGATCGCGTCCTTGCCGTTCACGCCGTTCGCGAGCCGGAACAGCATCCATTTCGCGAGGTCGGCTGCGCTGCTGTTGACGCCGCCCGCGGGCGCGATGTTGTCGACGTTGAGCCAGGCGATCGGCTGAACCTTGCCGTCGATGCGGTCATGCGGCGTCGCGGCGTCGCTGCCGAGCGCGTCGACCGACGTGCCGGTCGAGGTCATGCCGAGCGGCCGGAAGAAGGTTTCGGCGACGAAGGTGTCCCAGCTCATGCCCGACGCGGCGGCGACCGCTTCGCCGGCGGCGACGAACATCAGGTTCTGATAGCCGAAGCGGGTGCGGAAGCCGGTCTCCGGCTCGAGATACTGCAGCCGGCGCAGGATCTCGCGCCGGTCGAAGGTCGAGTAGTACCAGAGCATCTCGCCCGGCGGCAGGCCGCTGCGGTGGCACAGCAGGTCGCGGATGCGGATCTCGCGCGTGACATAGGGGTCGTAGAGGCGGAAGCCCGGCAGGTGGTCGATCACCCGGTCGTCCCAGTTCATCCGGTCGCGGGCGATCAGCGCGGCGACGGCCGCCGCCGTGAAGGTCTTGCTGATCGAGCCGGTGGCGAAGACGGTCGCCGCGTCGACCGGCGCGCTGCCGCCCAGCCGCCGCACGCCGTAGCCTTTCGCCATCACCACCTTGCCGTCCTTGACCACGGCGACGGAGAGGCCGGGCGTCTCCCAGGCCGCCATCGCCTGCGCGACATAACGGTCGAAACCGTCCGCCGGATTTCGGCGACTCGGCGGCTCGGACCGGACGCGGCAGAGGAGAGGACGAGGGCGGCGAGAAGGCAGACGGCTGAGGTGTCAGCGGTCCCCCCACCCTGACCCTCCCCCGCAAGGGGGGAGGGAAAAAAACGCAGATGCCGGAGCATCTTGCCAAGTCCTCCCCCTCCGACGGGGGAGGATTTAGGTGGGGGTGACGGGCTGAGTCTCACCGATACGCGCTGCTCCCTAATCCATTCCCGCCCGGGCTTGCGACCGCCGGGCGGCGCGTCGCATGATATAATAAAGCGTGTCGGGCGGCACCGGCAGACATCTTCCAGAGGACGTCCCCCATGTCATTGACGGTCGAGTTGGCGAAGAAGGTTGTAGCGGCGAATTATGGCGATCTGCCGGACGATGCGATCGAATGGGCCCGGGTCGGGCTGATCGATTATACCGGCGTGACCCTGGCCGGCTCGACCGAGCCGAGCGGCAAGATCGTCGGGGTCGCCATCGAGGCCGCCGAGCAGCCGGGGCCGAGCCTGATCTTCGGCGGCAACGCCCGCACGACCGCGCTCAACGCCGCGCTGATCAACGGCACGGCGGCGCATGCGCAGGACTTCGACGACTGCAGCAACACCATCGGCGGGCATCCCTCGGCGCCGATCCTGCCGGCCGCGATCGCGCTCGGCGAGAAGCTGGGCGCGAGCGGCCGCGACCTCATCCTGGCCTATGTGCTGGGCTTCGAGGTCGAGACCGCCATCGCCCGCGGCGTCCACTTCCATCACTACGAGAAGGGCTGGCATCCGACGGCGACGCTTGGGCGTGTTCGGCTCGACCGCGGCCTCGGCCAAGCTGCTCGGCCTCGACGAAGACCGGACCGCGACCGCGCTCGCCATCGCGGTGTCGCTGTCGTCGGGCGTGAAGGCGAATTTCGGCACCATGGTGAAGCCGCTGCATGTCGGCCACTGCTCGCGCCACGGCCTGTTCGCGGCGCTGCTGGCGAAGGAGGGCTTCACCGCGAACCACGGCGCCTTCGAGCACCAGCAGGGCTTCTTCGAGGTGTTCAACGGCAAGGGCAATTACTGGCCGGAGAAGATCTTTTCGAAATGGGCCGCGCCCTTCGACATCGTCTACCCGGCGATCGCAATCAAGCAGTACCCCTGCTGCGGCAGCACGCATCCCGCCGTCGACGCGATGATCAACCTGGTCGACCGGGAAGGGCTGACGCCGGAGATGGTGAAGCACGTCGACTCCTGGACGCATCCGCGCCGCCTTGCGCACACCAACCGCCCGGACCCGCAAAGCCCGCTCGACGCCAAGTTCAGCGTGCAGTACTGCGTCGCCCGCGCGCTGATGCATGGCAAGGTGGTGATGCAGCATTTCGACGACAGCGCCTTCCGCGACAAGGACGTGCGCGCGGTGATGACGCGCATCACCGCGGCGCCGCATCCCGAGATGCTCGACGGCTCGGACGACAAGTATCTCGGCGCGGAGATCCGGGTCGAGCTGAAGGACGGCCGCGTGCTGACCGAATGGGTCGACCGGGCGCGCGGGCGAGGGGCGGACGCGCCGCTGCCGGCCGACAAGCTCAAGGTCAAGTTCGAGAGCTGCGCCGCCATGGTGCTGCCGGCGGACCGCGTCGCCGCGCTCTATGCCGCGCTCGAGCATTTCGAGAGCCTGACGACCATGCGGCAGTTCACCGACCTGGTCGCGACCCGTCCGGACGCCGCGACCGCCGCGGCGGAGTGAGCCCTGCCCCGCGTCGAGGCGATATCTACTAGTAGCTAATGGGCGAGGGGACGCGTAGCCGATTCACGCACCGCCGGCGCTCGCGGCGAAACGGCTACGCGCCGTTCCGCGGCCTGAACGGCACGACCACCGTGTTGCCGAGCCCGGCCGAGACCAGCATGCTCGAACTCCGGCACGACCTGCCACTGGTCGGCTTCCGAGTCCAGCGGCTCCGACACGATGATCAGCCGCCGCTGCGTCGGCCACCAGTAAAGCGACGGCGGCTGGTCGTCGCTGGCGTAGCGCAGCGCGTAGACGTTGTGCCCGTCGGTCAAGGTCGAGGTCATGCGGAAGGGCTTGGTCACGCCGAAGCGCTTCATCACGTCGAGCACCGCCGCGACGGTCTTCTCGGTCGCGGCGACAGGGTCTTCGTCCAGCCCGTTGCCGAGCAGCAGCAGGAAGAAGGCCTCGCTGTCGGTGGTGCCGAGCCGGTGGGGATAGAGGTCGTCCGAGATCATCGCTTCCAGCGCGCGGCGAATATGCTCGTAGCCGCCGATCTCGCCGTTATGCATGTAGAGCCATTGCCGGTGCGCGAAGGGATGGCAATTGGCGCGCGACGTGGCCGTGCCCGAGGACGCACGAACATGGGCGCAGAAGGTGGTCGAGGCGAGCTGGTGCGACAGGCTGCGCAGGTTGCGGTCGTTCCAGGCCGGCAGGACCTCGTGATAGGTGCCGGGCACGTCGCGCTCGCCGTACCAGCCGATGCCGAATCCGTCGCCGTTCGTGGCGATCTTGCTCTGGCTGGCGTGCAGGCTTTGCCGGACCAGCGAATGCTCCGGATGGTAGAGCAGGGTGTCGAGGAAGATCCGCTCGCCGATATAGGTCAGCCACCTGCACATGGGGTCTGTCTCCCTTGCTAAATCCGGGGCCGCGCGGCCCGTCCGCCGCGCCCGCCGGCTGTCATACGCCCGGGGGCGGCATTTTGCCAGCGCGGGGCTCGCGGCCCTATACGCCGCCGTCCATCCCCCCGATATCGCCAACAGCCCGACCCCCTGCTACGCTAGTACCGGCGCATGGGAGGGGACGGGGCATGATCACGGTATTCGGCATCAAGACCTGCGATACCTGCCGCAAGGCCATGAAATGGCTCGCGGCGGAGGGTATCGAGGCGCGCTTTCACGACTTCCGCGCGGACGGGCTGGACCCGAAGGCGCTCGACGGCTGGATCGCCGCGCATGGCTGGGAGATGCTGCTCAACCGCCGCGGCACGACCTGGCGCAAGCTGCCGGCGAGCGAGACGGCGACGGTCGATGCGATGCGGGCGCGCGCGCTCATGCTGGCGCATCCGGCGCTGATCAAGCGGCCGGTCTTCGATCTCGGTGACGCGAGCGTGATCGGCTTCCAGCCCGCCCAGCAGCATAAGATCCGCGACGCCCTTTCCTGACGCGCGGCGACGCGCGAGAATAGGCGCATGGAATTCAACGGCCGCCCGCCGACGCAGCGCGCGGCGGCGCAACATATGGGAGAGAGAAAATGGATTGCAGGATGGATGGACGCGTCGCCCTGGTCACCGGCAGCAGCCGGGGCCTGGGCCGAGCGATGGCAATGAAGTTCGCCGAATTGGGTGCGCATGTCTGCATCGTCGGGCGGCGCGAGAACCTGCTGAAGGAAACCAAGGGCGAGGTCGAGAAGGCCGGCGGCGGCAAGGTGAAGGTCGCGGCCGTCTCCGCCGACATGTGGCAGGCGTCCGATATCGAGCGCATGGTCAAGACGGCGGAGAAGGAGCTCGGCCCCGTCGACATCCTGATCAACAACGCGGGCTCGTCGCAGCGCGGCGACTTCCTGACGCTGACCGACGAGATGTGGATGAGCGACATCGAGCTCAAGCTGTTCGGCGCGATCCGCGCCTGCCGCCTCGTCATCCCCGGCATGCAGAAGCGCAAATGGGGCCGCATCATCAACGTGCTCAACACCGGGGCCAAGGCGACCGCGCCCGCCGGCTACCCGACCGCGGTGTCGCGCGCGGCCGGCATGTCGCTGATGAAGGGCCTGGCCGGCGAGTTCGCCAAGGACAACATCCTGGTCAACGGCCTCCTGGTCGGCCGCATCGAGAGCGACCAGTGGCTGAAGCGTTACGAGGCGAGCAACAAGGAAAAGAGCTACGACGAATTCCTGCTCGACATGGCGAAGACGCAGAAGCTGCCGATGGGCCGCCTCGGCACGGCGGAAGAGTTCGCCAACATGGCGGCGTTTCTGTGCTCGGATGCCGGGTCGTACATCACGGGCTGTGCGATCAACGTCGACGGCGGGTTGTGCCCGGTGGTGTGAGGCGGGGGAGAATGGCCTGATAGCCGTGGATTGCCGTAACAAGTGCGGCAATGACGCAGTAAGGCGAAGCTAAAAAGAAGCCGTCACTCGCGGACTTGTTCCGCGAGTCCACGCGCAGCGGTGATGGAAAATCGGGCGGCCCCTTGGGGCCGCCCTCCAGTTCCCTACGCCGCCTTCCCCAGCGCCTGCCGCAGCACGTAATGCAGCATCCCGCCGTGCTGGAAGTACTCGACCTCCACCGCGGTATCGATCCGGCTCGCCAGCACGATGTCCTCGTGTGACCCGTCCTTCCGCGTGATGCGGCAGGTCACGTCCATGCGCGGTGTCAGCGCCTTCGAGATGCCGGTGATGTCGAACACCTCCGTGCCGTCGAGCTTGAGCGTCTTCCGCGTCATGCCGTCCTTGAACTGCAGCGGCAGGACGCCCATGCCGATCAGGTTGGAGCGGTGGATGCGCTCGAAGCCTTCCGCGATCACCGCGCGGATGCCGAGCAGGTACGTGCCCTTGGCCGCCCAGTCGCGGCTCGAGCCGGTGCCGTAGTCCTTGCCGCCGATCACGACCAGCGGCACGCCTTCCTTGCGGTAGGCTTCCGACGCATCGAACACGGTCATCTGCTTGCCGTCCGGCATGTGGCGGGTGAAGCCGCCCTCGGTGCCGGGCGCCATCTCGTTGCGGAAGCGGATGTTGGCGAAGGTGCCGCGGATCATCACCTCGTGGTTCGAGCGGCGCGAGCCGAAGTTGTTGAAGTCCTTCTGCGCCACGCCGTTCGCCAGCAGGTACTGGCCGGCCGCGCCGCCCTTGTCGATCGTGCCGATCGGCGAGATGTGGTCGGTCGTCGTCATGTCGCCGCACATCACCAGCGGCCGCGCGCCGCGGATGTCCGTCACCGGCTCCGGCTTGGGCGCGGTCGTGTCGAAATAGGGCGGCTGGCGGAGATAGTGGCTCGCCTGGTCCCAGTCATAGGTGATGCCGCCGCCGGCGTTGAGCGCGCGCCATTCCGGCCCGCCCGTCGTCGCCGTCGCGTAGACGCCGTCGAACATCGCGGGCTTGATGGTCTTGGCGATGGTGTCCTGGATCTCCTGGTTGGTCGGCCAGATGTCCTTGAGGTAGACCGGCTTGCCGTCCTTGCCGGTGCCGAGCGGGTCCTTGGTCATGTCGATCGCCAGCGTGCCGGCGAGCGCGTAGGCGACGACCAGCGGCGGCGAGGCGAGGAAGTTGAAGCGGATCTGCGGGTGGACGCGGCCCTCGAAGTTGCGGTTGCCCGAGAGCACCGCGCCGACCACCAGCTTGTTGTCGTCGATCGCCTTGGCGATGCCGTCATCCAGCGGGCCGGAGTTGCCCATGCAGGTGGTGCAGCCGAAGCCGACGAGGTTGTAGCCGATCGCGTCCAGGTCCTTCTGCAGGCCGGACTTCGCGAGATACTCGGCGACCACGCGGGAGCCGGGGGCGAGCGAGGTCTTGACCCAGGGCTTGCGGGTCAGGCCCTTCTCGCGCGCCTTCCTGGCCAGCAGGCCGGCGCCGATCATCACCGACGGGTTCGACGTGTTGGTGCAGCTCGTGATCGCGGCGATGGCGACCGAGCCGTGGCCGATCGCGAAGTCCTCGCCCGCCACCTGGACCGGCGCGGCCTTGGCGGCGTCCGGGCCGGACTGCTCGGCGAGCGATTCCCGGTAGCGCTGCGGCACCTGGCCGAGCGCCACCCGCTGGTTCGGACGGAACGGGCCGGCCATGCTGGGCTCGACCTTGGCGAGGTCGATCTCGACGATGTCGGTGTAGAGCGGCTCGGGCGAGGCGTCGTCGCGCCACAGGCCCTGCGCCTTGGTGTAGGCCTCGATCAGCGCGATCTGCTCCTCCGACCGGCCGGAGACGCGGAGGTAGCGCAGCGTCTCGGCGTCGACCGGGCAGAAGCCCATGGTTGCGCCGTATTCGGGCGACATGTTGGCGAGCGTCGCGCGGTCGGTCAGCGCCAGATGCGACATGCCCGGTCCGCAATACTCGACGAACTTCTGCACCACGCCCTTCTTGCGCAGCGCCTCGGTCACGGTCAGCACCAGGTCGGTCGCGGTCACGCCCTCGCGCAGCTTGTTGGTCAGCCGGCAGCCGACGACTTCCGGGATCAGCATGGAGACCGCCTGGCCCATCATCGCCGAGCCCGCCTCGATGCCGCCGACGCCCCAGCCGAACACGCCCAAGCCGTTGACCATCGGGGTGTGGCTGTCCATGCCGATCAGGCAGTCGGGATAGGCCACCGTCTCGCCGTCGCGCTCGGCGCTCCACACCACGCGGGCGAGGAATTCCAGGTTGATCTGGTGCAGGATGCCGTTTCCGGGCGGGATGATGCGGACGTTGCGGTAGGCCTGCTGCGCCCATTTCAGGAACACGTAGCGCTCCTCGTTGCGGTCGTATTCGATCGCGACGTTCTTCTTCAGCGCGTCCTGGGTGCCGAAATTGTCGACCATCACGGAGTGGTCGACGATCAGGTCGATCGGGATCAGCGGGTTGATCGCGTCCGGGTCGCCGCCGAGCCGCACCATCGCGTCGCGCATCGCCGCCATGTCGGCGAGCAGCGGCCCGCCCGACACTTCCGGCATGATCACCCGCGCCGGGTGGTAGTTGATCTCGGTGTCCGAGGTGCGCGTCTTGGTCCAGCCGCCGATCGCCGCGACGTCGGCCTTGGAGACCGCCTTGCCGTCCTCGTTGCGCAGCAGGTTTTCCGCCAGCACCTTGAGCGAGTAGGGCAGGCGCGTCAGATCGCCGGCGCCGCCTTTCTCCGCCTTGGGCAGGCTGTAAAAGACATAGTTCTTGCCGCCCACGGAAAGGGTGCTCTTGGCGTTGAAGCTGTTCTTGTTCGGCATGTGGTCCTCCGGGAAGATTTGCGCGGATCCTGGTCGATCCGGTCTCGTAAGTAAAATTAATTAACGTGTCCGATTGTGAAGGGCGGCTTTATAATGAGATCCCCCCACCCTAACCCTCCCCCGCAAGGGGGGAGGAGAAGAATATCGAGCGAACTTCAAAGTCCTCCCCCCTCTGCCGTGGGGAGGATTTAGGTGGGGGGTAAGGGCGCGATCCATGGACAGCGCTCACCCCTTCACCCCCTGCGTGTTCTCGCGGTCGCCCGGGCGGTGGCCGGCGGTGTGGGCGTATTTGCGGTCGACGGCGTCCTTCGGCAGGTACTTGTCCTCGAGCCCGCGGATTTCGCCGATGCCGGTGAACTCGTACCAGTTCTCGACCGGGCGGTCGGAAAATGCCTCGAGCTGACGCAGCTCGTAGGCGATGCCCTCGCGCTTGAAGCCGTCGAGCGTGTCGATCATCGCCTGCACCCCGGCGCGGAGCGCCAGCAGCGGCAGGATGCAGAGCGCGTAGCCCATGCCCTCGACCTCGTCGAGCGGCAGCTTCGGCGTGGTGCGCTTCTTGGCGTAGCCGCCCATGTTGAACATCTTGAGGCCGGGCACTTCGCGGGCGAAGGTCGCGTATTCCTCGGCCGAGAGCAGCGCGTCCGGGAACACCATGTCGGCGCCCGCTTCGTGATAGCGCTGGCCGCGCAGGACGGCGTCCGCGAAGCCGGTCGCGCCGCGCGCGTCGGTACGGGCGATGATCACGAAGGCCGGGTCGGTGCGCGCGTCGGCGGCGGCGCGGATCTTGCCGCAGGCTTCCTCGATGTCGATCACTTCCTTGCCGGCGATCGAGCCGCAGCGCTTCGGGCTCACCTGGTCCTCGATGTGGATCGCGGCGACGCCCGCCAGCTCGTATTCGCGCACCGTGCGGATGACGTTGATCGCGTTGCCGTAGCCGGTGTCGGCGTCGGAGATCACCGGGATGTCGACCGCCTGGGCGCAGAAACGCGCCATCATCGTCATCTCGGTCATGGTCAGGAGCCCGACGTCGGCGCCGCCGGTCAGCGTGTTGGCGACGCCCGAGCCGGTCATGTAGACCGCCTCGTAGCCCGCGTCGCCGACGAGGCGCGCGCTCAGCCCGTTATGCGCGCCGGGGGCCACGAGCAGCCTGCCGCTGTTGAGTCTCTCCCGCAGCGCGCGGCGCTTGGCATGGGCGTCTTTCATGGTTCTGCTCGCTTTCTTTCTTCGCAGTTCCCGCCACCCCGACCCTCCCCCGCAAGGGGGAGGGGAAAAGATGAGCCGGCTCAAAGTCCTCCCCCCTTGCGGGGGAGGATTTAGGTGGGGGGTAATGGCTCCTCAAATCGAGTAGCGCTCGTCGAGCTCCATGTAGTGCTTGGTGTTCACCGCGGCCTCGCGGTCCTCGAAGGTCGCCATCACCTTGGCCATCGATTCCGTGTGGCCTTCCTTGAGGATCGCCTTGGCGGCTTCCTGCATGGCGTAGATCGCGGCGCGCTGCAGGTCGCCCGGGACGATGACCAGGTTGAAGCCGAGCTCGGCCAGCTTCTTCTTCGGCACGACCGGCGTCTTGCCGCCCCAGAACATGTTCAAGAGCTTGGGATAGGGCAGCTCCTTGGCGACCCGCTCGATCTGCGCCATGTCGCGCGGCGCTTCGATGAAGGCGACGTCGGCGCCGGCGTCCATGTACTTGTGCATGCGCTCGATCGCCTTGTCGATGCCCTCGACCGCCAGCGCGTCGGTGCGCGCGATCAGCACCATGTCCGGGTCGGTCGCGGCGTCCTTGAGCGCCTTGATCTTGGAGCACAGCTCCTCGGCCGGGACGACTTCCTTGCCCTCGTAATGGCCGCAGCGCTTCGGGAAGACCTGGTCCTCGATGTGGTAGCCCGCGAGGCCGACGCGCTCGTAGGCGCGCAGCGCGCGGATCGCGTTCAGCGAGTTGCCGTAGCCGGTGTCCATGTCGCCGATGATCGGCAGGTCGACCGCGTCGACCATCTGCTCCAGCCGGTCGGCGATCTCCTTCGGCGTGATCAGCCCCATGTCGGGGATGCCGGTCGAGCGGGCGATGCCGCCGCCGGTGGCGTAGATCAGCTCCGCGCCGCAGTTCTGGATGATGCGGCAGGACAGGCCGTCATAGGCGCCCGGCACCAGGTAGGTCTTGCCGGACTGGATCATCTTCTTGAGTTTGGTCGAGGCTCGCATGGGCAGGGTCTTTCCTCTTTGGCTGAATAGGGATGGGGGCCGGCGCCGGGGCCGGGCCTGTCTGGTCCCGTTATCGCATGGCGGGCGGGTGGCCATCAAACGGGAGAGGGGAGGTCGGCGGCGATCAATTCCCCTCTCCGCCCTCGGCGCGCTTCCTCGCGCGCCGGTCTAATAAGAACGGCGGGCGGACCTAACCGGCCGCCGGTGGGGCGGAGAGGGCAGGGTGAGGTGGGGACTTTCTTCACAGGCACGGCCGGCATCGTGCGTCGACACCTCACCCGCCTCGCTGCGCTCGGCACCCTCTCCCCTGTCCGGCGGAGAGGGTCTTATTGCGTACGGCGCGCCCTACCGTTTCAGCGGGTCCTTGCCGCCGGGCACGCCCATCTCGAAGCTGTTGAGCACCATCGAGATCGTCGAGTAGTGGCCGCACAGCACGACCAGCTCGACCACGCCGTCGTTGCCGAGCAGCTTCTTCGCCGCGTCGAAATTGGCCTTGGTCACCTTGTGCTTGGCGTGCAGGTCGGTGACGAAGTTGTAGACGATGCGCTCGTCCGCGTTCTTGAAGCGCGGGCGCTTCTTGGCGGCGATGGCGTCGATGATCGCGTCGTCGAGCCCTTCCTTCTGCGCGATCGGCGCATGCGCGTACCACTCGTACTGCGCGGTCCAGGCGCGCGCGGTGACCAGGATGGCGAGCTCGCGCAGGCGGCCGTTGATCTTGCCGTCGAAGCGCAGGAAGGCGCCCATCTTCTGCACCGCGTCGACGGCTTTCGGATTGTGCATCAGCATGAGGAAGGGCCCGCGTACCTCGCCGCGCGGGCCGGAGACGATGGCCTTGGCGGCCGCGGTCTGGGCGGCGGTGTATTTCTTCGGGTTGACGACGGGAAGTCGGGCCATGGGTCGGCACTCCTTTTATGGATGGCGTTGTTTCGTTTCCGTGATGGGGGCGGCGCTCAGATGGAGAAGCCGCCCAGCTTGGTGTCGAGATATTCGGCGATGCCCTCGCGGCCGCCTTCGCGGCCGAGGCCGCTCTCCTTCATGCCGCCGAAGGGCGCGGCGGCGGCGGTCGGGTTGATGTCGTTGATGCCGACGATGCCGAAGCGCAGCCGCTCGAACATGCGGTGCGCGCGGGCGATGTCGCGGGTGTAGACATAGGCGGCGAGGCCGTAATGCGTGTCGTTCGCCATGGTGATCGCCTCTTCGTCGTCGTCGAAGGCGATGATCGGCGCGACCGGGCCGAAGGTCTCCTCGCGGTAGATCGTCATCGCGGGCGTGACGCCGGTGAGCACGGTCGGCGCATAGAAATGCCCCTTGTCGAGACCGTCGTCGATCATCCGGTGGCCGCCGCAGCGCAGCGCGGCGCCCTTGGCGACGGCGTCCTTCACCTGCCGCTCGACCTTGTCGACCGCGCGCGCATCGACCAGCGGGCCGATGCTGACGCCGTCCTCCATGCCGTTGCCGCCGCGCAGCCGGGTGACGCGCGAGACGAGCTCCTCGACGAAGGGATCGACCAGGCTCTTGTGCACGAAGATGCGGTTCGGGCTGATGCAGGCCTGCCCGGTGTTGAGGAACTTGACCAGCGACGCGCCGGTCGCCGCGTGCTTCGGGTTGGCGTCGGCGAAGACCAGGAAGGGCGCATGGCCGCCAAGCTCGAGCGAGATGCGCTTCATCTGCGCCGCCGCGCCCTGGGCCAGCATCTTGCCGACCTCGGTCGAGCCGGTGAAGGTCAGCTTGCGCACCGCGGGGTTGGCGAGGAACTCGGCGCCGATCGGCTCGGGGTCGAGCGCGGTGACGAGGTTGGCGACGCCCGCCGGGATGCCCGCGTCGTGCAGCACCCGGAAGATCGCGACCGCGGAGAGCGGCGTCGCCTCCGCCGGCTTGAGCACGATGGTGCAGCCCGCGGCCAGCGCCGGCGCGACCTTGCGCGTGATCATCGAGACCGGATAGTTCCAGGGCGTGATCGCGCCGACCACGCCGACCGGCTGGCGCAGCACCAGGAAGCGCTGGTCGCCGCGCGGCGCGGGGATCGTCTCGCCATAGACGCGCTTCGCTTCCTCCGCGTACCACAGCAGGAAGTCGGCGCCGTACTGCACCTCGTTGCGCGCGGCGCGCAGCGGCTTGCCCTGCTCGGCGGTCATGATGCGCGCGAGGTCCTCCTTGCGCTCCATCATGAGCTGCCAGGCGCGGTAGAGATGGGCCGAGCGCTCGTAGGCGGTGATGCCGGACCAGGCGGGAAAGGCGCGCGCCGCGGCGTCGATCGCGGCCTTGGCTTCCGCGCGGCCGCCGTCGGCGACCTGGCCGATCGTCTCGCCCGTCGCCGGGTTGGTCACGGCGAAGGTCTTCGATCCTTCGGCGGCGATCCATTCGCCATTGATGTACATGCGGTGCTGTCTCCCCGGCGCCGTGTCATTCGGGCCGTTGCGGCCTCGTTTGTCGCTGTATAGCACGACGATGCCGCGGTTTCACAACCGGCGGCGGCTCAGCGCTTGCCCTGGCGTATGGGATTCTCGATCAGCAGGATGAGCGGCATCAGCAGCACGATGAAGAGCGCCAGCCATTCGAAGTCGTGCAGGTAGGACAGGAACTGCGACTGGTGGAGCACCACGCGGTCGAGCGAGGCGAGGCCGCGCAGGTCGCCCATGCTCCACATGTCCGGCAGCGGCTGCAGGCGCAGCGTCTCGTTATAGGGCGTGACGTTCTGCGACAGCACCGAATGGATCGACTGTGCGCCGCGGATGTACTGGCCGACCAGGATCGAGACGCCGATGCTGCTGCCGATCTTGCGCATCAGGCTCACGAAGGCGGTGGCGTCGCCGCGGTAATGCGGCGGCAGGGTCGAGAAGGCCGCCGTGTTGACCGGCACGAAGAACATGCCGAAGCCGGTGCCCTGGAGAATGACCACGATGACGAAATAGATCATGCTGGTCTCGGGCGTGAAGCCCGACATCATCCACATCGAAAACGCGATCAGCGACATGCCGACCAGGATGAGCGGGCGCGGGTCGAGGAAGGTGAGCAGCCGCCCCGAGATGGTCGCCGTCACGGCGGTCGCCAATCCGCGCGGCGCCATGATCAGCCCGACGGTCAGCACCGGCATGGCCATCAATCCTTGCAGGAAGGGCGGCAGCAGGCCGGTCAGCCCGACCATCACCACGCCGTGCATGGTCGCCAGGATCAGGCCGATGGTGAAGTTGCGGTTGAGGAAGATGCGCGGGTCCAGGAACGGCTGCCGCGCGGTCAGGACGTGGACGATGAAGGCATAGCCGAAAGCGCCGAAGAGGAAGGCCTCGACGACGATCTCGGTGCTGCTGAACCAGTCCTCCCGGTTGCCGCGGTCGAGCATGAGCTGCATCGAGACCAGCGCCACGGTGAGCAGCACGAAGCCGGTCCAGTCGAAGCGCTGGCCGGGGTTGCGCTCGCTTTCGGGCAGGAAGATCGTGATCATCGTCAGCGCCAGCATGCCCATCGGCAGGTTGACGTAGAACACCCAGCGCCAGCTCATGTATTCGGTCAGCGCGCCGCCCAGCGTCGGCCCGACGATCGCGCCGAACATCACGCCGACCGACCACCAGCCGAGCGCGAAGCCGATCTTCTCCTTGGGAAAGATGTCGAGGATGATGTGCTGCGACAGCGGCACCAGCGACGCTGCCGCAAGGCCCTGCAGGAAACGGTAGGTGACGATCTCGCTCAGCGAGGTCGAGCTGCCGGCCAGCATCGAGAAGATCAGGAACAGCACGATCACGCTCATCAGGAAGCGCTTGCGGCCGATGCGGCGGCTGATCCAGCCGATCGGCGGCGAGGCGATAGCGACGGCGATGAGGTAGGCGGTCAGCACCCAGGAGATCTCGTCCTGCGAGACCGACAGCTCGCCCCGCATGTTGGGCAGCGCCACGGCGGCCAGGAAGGTGTCCATGCTCTGCAGGCCCGAGCACAGCACGACGCTGAACAGGATGACATTGCGATAGGGCACCGCAACGGTGGGAGCGCCGGCCGCGGCGGTCGCGCTCATCGGCGGCGCCCGCCCGCGCCGGAAGGACAGCCATAGGGCTGTGAAGCTGACCTATTTTGTTGTGGCAACGGCAAGTCCGGATTAGGGTTGCGGGTGTGGCGCCAGCCTCGGGGGGAGTCGTCCCGCGCACGGCGGTTCGCCGAGACCTTATAGCATACTCCCGCGTTCAAATTTCGTACCAACAATCCGGAAAAGGACAAGAACTCGTGACCAAGTCGCATGCGCTCGGAATCGACATCGGGGGCACCTTCACCGACATCATCATTTTCGACCAGGCGACCGGGCAGGTCCACAAGGCGAAGGAGCTGACCACCCACGACGACCCCGCCCGCGGCGTCATCACCGGGGTGAAAAAGGCGCTCGACGGTAAAGTTACGCCGTCCGCGATCTACCGCACCGTCCACGCGACTACGCTGTTCACCAATTCGCTGATCGAGCGCAAGGGCGCGGTCACCGGCCTGATCACGACCGAGGGCTTTCGCGACGCGCTGGAGATCGGCCGCGAGCGTAAATACGAGCTCTACGACATCTTCATCGCCAAGCCGGACCCGCTGGCGCCGCGCAACCTCCGGCTCGAAGTGCCCGAGCGCATGGACGCCCAGGGCAATCCGCTGATCCCGCTCGACGAAACGGCGCTGCTGGCGGAGGCGGCGAAGCTGGTCGCCGCGGGCGTGCAGTCGCTCGCCATCGTCTTCCTGCACGCCTACGCCAACCCGGCGCACGAGAAGGCCGCGGCCGCGGCGATCGCCAAGGCGCATCCCGACCTCTATCTCTCCACCTCGCACGAGATCTCGCCCGAGATCCGCGAGTACGAGCGCACCTCGACCACGGTGATCAACGCCTTCGTCAAGCCGCTGGCCGAGCGCTATATCGAGCGGCTGGCGCTCGGAGATCGCGGGCCTCGGCGCCGACGCGCCCTTCTTCATGATGCTGTCGAACGGCGGCCTGACCCATGTCGCCGAGGCCAAGCAGCGCCCGGTGCAGCTGCTCGAGTCCGGCCCGGCGGCGGGCGCGCTGGTCGGTGCCTATTTCGGCAGCATGGCGGGCGAAAAAAACGTGCTGGCCTTCGACATGGGCGGCACCACGGCCAAGCTGGCGCTGGTCGAAGACGGCGAGCCGCATGTCGCGTACCACTTCGAGGCGGCGCGCGAGAAGCGCTTCATCGAGGGCAGCGGCATGCCGGTCAACATCTCGACCATCGAGCTGATCGAGATCGGCGCCGGCGGCGGCAGCATCGCGCATGTCGACGCGCTGGGCCTGCTCAAGGTCGGCCCGCAGAGCTCGGGCTCGCAGCCGGGCCCGGCCTGCTACGGCCAGGGCGGCGAGAACGCCACCGTGACCGACGCGGACATGCTGCTGGGCTTCCTCAACGCCGACTATTTCGCCGGCGGCAGCATGACGATCGACCTCGCGGCGACGCGGGCGGCGATGGGCCGGCTCGCCGGGCAGCTCGGCCTGTCGGAGACCGACGTCGCCTGGGGCATCCACGACGTGGTCAACGAGAACATGGCGAGCGCGGCGCGCGTCCACATCGCCGAGAAGGGCAAGGACCCGCGCGGTTTCACCTTGCTGGCGACCGGCGGCGCGGGCCCGGTGCACGCCTTCTACGTCGCGCGCAAGCTCGGGCTGAAGCGCATCCTCTGCCCGGTCGCGGCCGGCGTCGCCTCGGCGCTCGGCCTGCTGATCGCGCCCGCGCGGGTCGACCGGGTGGCCACCGTCGCGGTGCAGTGGGACGCCATCGACTGGCCCGCGCTGGAGCAGGATTTCCGCGCGCTGGAAAAGGAAGCGGCGGCGGTGATCGCCGAGACCGGGCTCGACGCCGCGGCCGCCGAGATCACGCGGCTCGCCGACATGCGCTATGTCGGCCAGGGCTTCGAGATCGTCGTCACCCTGCCGGCCGGGCCCTACGACGCATCGTCGGCGGCGGCGGTCGAGGCGGCCTTCACCGAGACCTACCGCCGCACCTTCTCGCGCACCCCGCCGGAAGGCCGGATCGAGATCATCAACATCCGCGTCTCGCTGCGCGCGCAGGTGCCGGGCCGCGGCATCGCCTTCGCCGTCGGCACGGGCGGCGTCGCGGCGGCCAAGGGCACGCGCAAGGTCTACTTCCCGGAAGCGGGCGACTTCGTCGACACCAAGGTCTACGACCGCGCCTCGCTCCCGGCCGGCGTCAAGTTCGAAGGCCCGGCGATCGTCGAGGAGGCGGAATTGACCCTGGTCGTCGGCCCGAACGCGACGATGCACGCGGACGCGAACGGGAATTTGATCGTGGATCTGCTGGATGGGTAGGGTATCGCGCACGGGTCAAGACCCTCTCCGCCGGAGGGGCGGAGAGGGTGCCGAGCATCGCGAGGCGGGTGAGGTGGGGACGCTCGCTGTCCGACGTGTGTGCACTCACGCCAGAGAACACGACCCTATCGTTGTGCCGAAAAACCCCCACCTCACCCTGGCCCTCTCCGCCCCCGAGGGCGGAGAGGGGATGTTTGGTGCCCATCGTCTGCTGAGGACCACCCCATGACCACCACCAATATCGGCCGCTTCGACCCGATCACGCTGGAAGTCCTGTGGACGCGGATGATCTCGATCGTCGACGAGGCGGCCGCCGCGCTGGTGCGCACGTCGTTCTCGACCGTGGTGCGGGAGTCGCACGACTTCTCCTGCGTCATCACCGACGCCTCGGGCCGCTCGCTGGTGCAGGCGACCGACAGCATCCCGTCCTTCATCGGCACCTTGCCGGCGACGATCCAGCATTTCCTCAAGGAGATCCCGGCCGAGCAGCTCAAGCCCGGCGACGTGATCGCGACCAACGACATCTGGCAGGGCACCGGGCATCTGCCCGACATCAGCGTCGCCATGCCGATCTTCTTCGAGGGCAAGCTCGTCGGCTTCGCCGGCAGCACCGCGCACGCGCCGGACATCGGCGGCAAGATCCGCTCGCCCGAGCCGCGCGAGGTGTTCGAGGAAGGCTTCCAGATCCCGATCATGAAGATCGTCAACGCGGGGAAGGCGGACGAGACCTTCCTTCGCCTGCTGCGCAAGAACGTGCGCGTGCCGGACCAGGTGGTGGGCGACCTGTGGGCGCAGGTCACCGCGCTGGAGCTGATGGACGAGCGCGTCTCGACCCTGATGCGGGAGTACAAGCTCGCGACGCTGGCCGACCTCGCCGCCGAGATCCGCGAGCGCTCGGAGCGGGCGATGCGCGCGGCGATCCGCGAGCTGCCGGACGGCGTCTACGAGAGCGCGCTGAAGACCGACGGCCTGACCGTGCCGCTCGACCTCAAGGTCAAGCTCACCATCGCGGGCGACCAGGTGCATGCCGACTTCACCGGCTCCTCGCCGCAGGTCGACAAGGCGATCAACTGCGCGCTCTGCTACACCTACGCGATGACGGCCTATGCGGTGAAATGCGCCGCCGCGCCGAACCTGCCGAACAACGAGGGCGCGATCGCGCCGATCACGGTGAGCGCGCCCGAGGGCACGATCGTCAACCCGGTCTTCCCGGCGGCCGGCGGCTCGCGCGCGCTGACCGGCCATTACGTGCCGACGCTGCTGTTCGGCGCGCTGGCCCAGGTGGTGCCGGAACGCGTGACCGCCGGCACGGGCAGCCCGCTCTGGTGCATCAACCAGTCAGGCGTGCGCGCGGACGGGCGGCCCTACGTCGCCATGTTCTTTTTCAACGGCGGCATGGGGGGCACGGTGTCGAAGGACGGCGAGAGCTGCCTGAGCTGGCCCAGCAACATCTCCTCGGTGCCGACCGAGGTGATGGAGCAGCTGGCGCCCATGCGCGTGCACTACCGCCGCTTCCGCGTGGGCTCGGCGGGGCAGGGCAAGTACCGCGGCGGGCTCGGCCAGGACGTGCTGATCGAGAACCTTGCCGAGGGCAGGAGCGTCGCCAGCTTCCTCGCCGAGCGCACCAAGTCGCCCGCGCCCGGCATCGCCGGCGGCACGGACGGCGAGATCGGCGCGCTCACAATCAACGCGCCATATGTGAATACAATATTTGCAGTTCTCAAATATAGAATTTATGAGGCAAGGACTGGTACTAACACAATCATCATAATTACAAATGGTCCCAAGCCGGTCGAGAACCCGAAGAGCAATCTGCAAGAGGTCGCTGGCTAGAAATCTATTATTGCGCAAAGACATAATTTTAGAAACAATTTAGATGGTCGATGATTGTGTAGGGTAGGTGCTATGCCGAACGGTCCTGCATCCGAGGCGTGGCGGCAAGGAATTGAATCCAATTGCTCCTTGATCAAGCTGCTACGCCCGGAGGACCAAGGGGGTGCACTCTATTTCTTTATCTTAAATTAGGTAGAGATGCCCGACTCCGCTGGCAACGCATGCGCTTCGACGCTCAGCTTGAACGAGAATTTCGGAGCGATATTTTGACGCAAATGGCGGCAGACGGCAAGGATCCGGAATTAGAGATATTTGCGATCCGGCGTGATGGCGTCTGGATAAGGTGGGGTTTGGGGTACGAAGCGACCCTGCGCCGCGCCGGCAGGATATGACGCATCGGACTCGCGGATCAGTCCGCGAGTGACGATAAAAATATTGAATTCACTAGATTACTGAACGATTCAATTGCCGGTGATCGACATTGATCGCTTTCAGGCAACGTACTACGGATTCCTTTGTTTAGGGCTGTTTGTGGGCCATATTTGATACTGTTGCTCATCAATTTCATCCCGCAGAAGGTAAGGTATTTCAATTTGATCACAAAGTAGATTTTTTTGAATGGGATGGATGGATTTTTGTTTTAAATCAAATTCCCTTTGAGAGCATCACCAATATTCGCACGGCCACGCAGGAAAAGGCGCGAATTCCATCGACGCAGTTACACTTATTGAAGATGTGTACATTGATCGATTTAATGAAGTTGTTGCGGAGGTCGTTCGTCGACCTCTTTTGGCGAAAAAATTAGCATACGCACATTATCAGTGAATTATAGAGGAAATTACTGGAATAGGATTAGCTGCTAGTATTGGAGAGAAGTAACTTAAGATATGTTTTGATATGAATGGAGATCAATATAGTTTTTTTCCTGATCCTACTGATAGCAACCAAATGCGAGAATTCGTTCGTTTACTCACGGATTATTATTTGTCCTCCACACTTACTAACATCGAATATCGAGCTCTAGATAAAAGGCGCGACTAGAAGAAGAAATTGGAATTGGGGACGACAGAGCACGCCGACCGTCTTTCACCCCTTACCTTCGCCTCCTTCAGCCTCGCCCGCTTCGCCTCCAGCCGCTCCTTCTGCTTGGCGCCGTTGACGACGTAGCGGATGTTCTTGCCGCGGCCGACGAGGTCGAGCGCGTCCTTGACCTCGAAGCCGAAGTCGACGCGGCGGCCGTCGATCGCCAGGACCGTGGCGGTCACGTCGACATGCATGCCGAGCAGCGTCGGGCCCAGGTGGTCGATCTCGACCCGCGCGCCGACGGAATACTCGCCCTCGTCGAGGTGCTCGGCGAGCCAGTCGCGGCAGGTCACCTCCACGTCGCGCGTCATGAACGGCGTCGCGTAGGTGCGCATGTCCTCTCCCATGAAGCCGATGGTGCGTTCCCTGTCGACCTCGTAGCGGCGGGTCTTGCTCATGCCGGGCTTCAGATCGGGTTTCATCGCGCGTGTCTCCTCGGTGGCTGCGGGCGGTGCTGTCGAAAAGTACGGCGATTTGGCCGCGGCGGGCAAGCGGGCGTGCCGTGCGGTGGCGGCCACTCTAAAAGTCCTCCCCCTCGATGGGGGAGGATTTAGGTGGGGGTGATTGGGCTGCGCCGCCGGCCAGGATGCGCATTCTTTTTTTCAGTCCCCCCACCCTGACCCTCCCCCGCAAGGGGGGAGGGAAAACGCTGTGCGCTTTGACGGCGGCGGCGGAGTCCGCTCTTGTAGACGGGAGGGGCCGGCGGCGTGTGCGGGGCCCGAAGAAACGACGCGCGGGGAGCGACGACGGGTGCGGGACGGGGTGACGACGGGCGTGCTCTGCCTCGGGCTGATTGGCAGCCTGCTGCCGAGCATGAGCTTTCCGGCGACGATGCCGGCGGTCGTGGCCGACCTGCATCTCGGCGCGTCCCGGGCCGGCTGGATCGGCGGCATCTATTTCGCGGGCTATGCCGGCGCGGTGCCGCTGCTGTCGTCGCTCACCGACCGCATCGGCGCGAAGCCGATCTATCTCCTCTCCTCGATCCTGGGCGCGGCGGCGGGTCTTGCCTTCGCGCTCTGGGCGCAGTCCTTCTGGGCCGCGCTGGCGCTGCGCTTCCTCGGCGGGGTCGCGCTGGCCGGGGTGCACATGCCGGGCCTCAAGCTGCTGACCGATCTCGTCGGCGACGCCGCCAGGATCCGCGGCGCGGGGATCTACACCTCGAGCTACGCGCTCGGCACCGCCGCGTCTTATCTGCAGGCGGGGTATGTCGAGGCCTCCTTCGGCTGGCCCGCGGTCTACGCCGTCTCTGCGATCGGGCCGGTGCTGGCCGGGCTCTGCGTCGCGCTGCTGCCGCGGCCGCCGGCGCGCCTCCGGGCGGAGGCGCCGCGCATCGAGCTGAAGCCGCTGCTGAAGAACCGCGCGCTGATGGCCTACGTGCTCGCCTTCGCCGGCAACACTTGGGAGGTGTTCTCCGTCCGCGTCTGGTTCGTCGCCTGCCTCGCCTGGACGGTGAGCCTGCCGGGCAACGATCTCGGCCTGCCGCCGCCGGCGGTTGTGTCGGGGCTGTCGGCGGTGATGGGCGTGCCGGTCAGCATCCTCGTTGCCGAGCTTGCGCTGCATGCGGGCCGCGCGCGGGTCGTCGCCGCGACCTGCTGGCTCTCGGTCGCGGTGTGCCTCGGGCTCGCGGCGACCGCGGGCGGATCGGGCGTGGTGGTGGTGACGCTGCTCGTGCTGGTGCAGGTGACGAGCTTCGGCGACGTGGGCGCGCTCGCCGGCGGCGCGATCGCCGCGGCCGAGCCCGGCCGGCGCGGCGCTTCGCTCGCGCTCTACGCCTTCGCGGGCTCGGTGTCGGGCTTCATCGGCCCGGTCATGGTCGGCCTCGCGCTGGAGCATTTCGGCGGCCTCACGACCAAGGCGGGCTGGACGGCCGCCTTCCTGGTGATGGCGCTCGGCTCGACCGTCACCGCGCTGATGGTGCGGCGGGGGAAGGGGGCGTGAAACGGGACTCGGCCCCAGTCACGCGCAAGCAGAAGACGCGCCGCCGGGCATCCGCCCGAATGCCGCCGCGTCGCGTGCTATGGCGCAGTGCTTCCCGGGACGCATCGCGGGTCGCGCGACAAGCATAGCGTTGCAAGTATTCTTTGAAACACTCACCATTTCGAAAATAATTCTTTGCGTAATTGGAAAATAAATGGAAATATTTATTCCGGGTATTTCTATAGTTCATTCCGAAATTAACAAATAATATAATGAATTCGCTTGTAAAAATTCACAACAGGGCCATGTTTAATAGGAGCAGCATAGCGATGCCGCCAATAAACACAGGCACTCCCATGTCTTTCAAGTCATTCTCGACCACGCATAACGCGCCGGCGAACGACAAGCCCGCGGGCGACGCCAAGCTGCGTCCGCTCGTCGATCATCCGCCCGCGCCGGCCGCGAAGTCGCCGGCCGCGGCCAAGCCGGCCAACAAGCCTTAACCTGTTCGCGCGGCGGGAGCGCAGGCGCCTGCCGCCGCATCGTCAGGAGCGCTGACGGCGCTCCCCGCGGGATTACGCGATGACGATCCGCACGCGCACAAAGACGGTCACCTTCCGGCGGCCCTTCGTCCTTGGCGACGGGGACGAGGTGCTGCCGCCGGGCGTCTATACGGTCGAGACGCATGAGGAGCTCGTGCCCGGGATCAGCTTCGTCGCCTACCGGCGGGTGTCGGTCGTCGTCCATCTGCCGTCGCCCTCCGGCAATCCGCTGCTGACGCGGACCGTCACCCTGCATCCGCGCGATCTGGATGCGGCGCTGCTGCGCGATACGGCAGGGCCCGAAGAATAGCGATACGCGCCACCGCGCAGGCCCGACGCATCCGTCGGCTGCGCCTCTGGATTTTACTTCTGCTGCAGACAAGGAGCGCCCATGAACCGTCCCCAACCGAAGGAAGCGCCGGCCGATCAACCCGCGAGCGCCGCGCCGAGGTCGCGCCAATGCCTGAAATGCCGCGCCGACTTCCAGAGCGAATGGGCCGGCGAGCGGGTCTGCCCGCGCTGCAAGAAGAAAACGGGATGGCGCAGCGGCGTGCGATCGCGCGGGTTTTGACGCGGTCACGGGCGGATAGCGTGCGGCCTTGAGAGATCAGACGAGGCGGGCCCGTGCGTAAGGACGATGGTTTCCTGCGTGCGGCATCGTTCGGCAAGTATGCGGACGAGACGTGACAAGAATACCGGCCCGCCCAACGGGTCCGCGTCATCGATCCGGGCGGCTGCGAAGCAATATTGCCTTCGATTATTGATGCTATTGTTTCCAATTTATTTTTGAATTCAGAAATATCCGTTCGGAAAACTTTTTAAAGTTCATCATGGATATTTTTTACATCAAGAAAATATTATTTATTCGCATTTAGTTTTATCTTGTAATTATTTCCGGCGTCTCCATATTTAATTGATAAGGGAAGTCACTCCGACGGCCCACGAGTTGAAGGGGCCAGAATGCGCACCTCCACTTTGCTGTTGGTCGGTCGCAACAAGCTCTCACGTGTCGGTCTCAAAAGTCTGTTCACGAATTCGCCGTTCACGGTGGTCGGCGAGATCTCGGATATGTCCCAGCTCGACCCCGACCTCCTGCCCGAGCCCGATATCGCGCTGGTGGATTGCGCGCATGGATCCGGCGCCGTGCTGGACCTGCTCGAGCGCCTGCGCGCGGTCTATCCCGACATGCCGGCCGTCGTGCTCAGCGACAATGTCAGCATGACGGCCCTGGCCGCGTGCCTGTCCGCCGGCGCCGCCGGCTTCCTCACCACCGACATCTCGCCGGATGCGCTGCTGCGATCGCTGCAGCTTGCCGCGCTGGGCGAGACGGTCTTCCCGACCGACCTGGCCGGCTTGCTGGTGCACGGTTCGCGGGAGCCGCGGCTGCCGCTCGTCCCGTCCGAGAAGGCGTGCGGACTGTCCGACCGAGAGATCGAGACCGTGCAATGCCTGATCCGGGGCGATTCGAACAAGCTGATCGCCAAGCGCCTCAACATCACCGAGGCGACCATCAAGGTGCATATCAAGAGCGTGCTGCGGAAGATCAAGGCGAGCAACCGGACACAGGCCGCGATCTGGGCGCTCGGCCAGGGCTTCCTGCCGGCGCGGGATGCCTTGGCGACCGGCGAGGGCGAGGGGCGTTTCCGCTTGAGCTGACCGCCACGGGCCCACGCATTGCGGGCATCGGTGCGGCGGCACCGCATCCGCCGATTGTGGCGGGGCCGTGCAATCTCTCTTGCTATTACGGCCCGAAGCCCTATTTATAGGGCATCATTCTCCCTCGGACCGTCGACCTGCTGCACCTACGGGTAAATTAGATCGCTGTCAATTCCTGGGCATATGATGCGCCGCATCGTCGATACGGCGCCACTCACATCACTGGAGGACAGCGATGCCGACCGGCACTGTCAAATGGTTCAACAGCACTAAAGGTTTCGGATTCATTCAGCCGGAAGACGGCGGCCCGGACGTTTTCGTCCATATCTCCGCCGTCGAGCGCGCAGGCCTCGGCCATCTGTCCGAAGGCCAGAAGGTTTCCTACGACGTGCAGCGCGATCCGAAGCGCAACAAGTCGTCGGCCGAGAATCTCAAGGCGGTCTAACCCGTCGCAGGCTGATTTCGTTGGTGGGGCGCCGGTTCGCCGGCGCTCCATTTCTTTCCGGCATTGCCGCCTGTCCCGGCAATCCATTCGGATGAGGAGAGACCCATGGCTTTCAAGCCCAACTACAATCAGCAGCGCCGCGACCGCGACCGCGCCAAGGAACAGAAGAAGCAGGAGAAGCTGGCACGCCGCAAGGAAGCCGCCGACAAGCGCAAGGCCGATCGCGGCGACGAGCCCGACGCGGACGGCGCGCCGGAGAACGCGTGATACGGAACACGCGTGTTCGAGATGAATCGCAGCTTGTTTCGGAGTGTATCCCATGGCGCGCAATAAACGGTCCGCCGACAACAAAACCTTCGTGCTGTTCGACATCGTCTATGAGGACGGCACGCTGAGCTCGAACCGCAAGGTGCCGAGCGCGGAACTGAGCAGTCTCGACGGCGACGCCCCGGCGCGCGCCTTCATCGAGGCGCAGGACCGTGATATCGCGGAAAAGTCCGGCCGCTCGCGCGGCCGCGTCAAGACCATCGCCCGCTCCGCCCGCCAGTGACGGCGGCGCGGGGGCGGTCTTCCGGTCGATTCGTGCGGGTGAATGCCCAAATCGAGTACGGCCATGGCGGCGCCATGCTGATCTCAAAACAAACGCGTCACGCGCGGACTTGATCCACGCGTTCACGACCGTCTTTTCACACATGACTGAAAGGCGCGCCGGGCGATAATGCCGCCGGCCGTGCCGCGTCCTATTCCGGCGCGCTCTCGGCGGCTTTACGGCGGCGCGCGGCGCGGAAGCTGACCAGGCGGCGCTGCTCCTCGTCCCACAGGGTGAGCGGCATGCATTTCAGGCTCGACCACAGCGTGACGCGGTTCATCTGGCGCAGCTCGGGGTAACGCTTGAGGCATTCGCCGAGGCGGTAGTTGGGGATCCGGCTGCACAGGTGATGCACGTGATGGGCGCCGATATTCGCCGTGAACCAGCGCATCACCAGCGGCAGATGGAAATAGGAGCTGCCCTCGAGCGCGGCCCTGTGGAAGTCCCACGTGCCTTCGGTGGCCCAGTGCGTCGTCTCGAACTGGTGCTGCACGTAGAACAGCCAGACGCCGATGGTCCCGGCCAGGAAGGTGATCGGCACCTGCACCATGGCGAAGGTGCCGAAGCCGACCCAGAGCCCGATCGACACGACGATCAGCGCAGTCAGGAGATTGCTCAGCAGGATGTCGGGCAGGAGCCGCCAGCGCCGGCGCAGCATGTCGAGCGGCAGCCTGAACTTGATGACGAAAACCCAGGTCGGCGCGATGCCGAACATGACGATCGGATGGCGATAGCAGCGATAGCCCAGCTTCCGCCACCATGTCAGCGCCGCGTATTCGCGGACCGTCAGCGTCGTCACGTCACCGATCCCGCGCGCATCGAGATTGCCCGAGGTCGCGTGATGGATCGCGTGCGAATCGCGCCAGTATTTGTGCGGCGTGAGCGTGATCAGGCCGATCAACCGCCCGACCAGGTCGTTGGCCCGGCGCGAGCGGAAGAAGGAATAGTGGCCGCAGTCGTGCTGGATCATGAACAGCCGCACCAGCAGCCCGGCCGCGGGCACTGCCAGCAGCAGCGCGATCCAGTAGCCGTATTCGATCGTCAGCGCCATCGCGGCCCAGAGCGCGGCCAGCGGCACGGCCGTGACGATCAGCTGGAAGACGCCGCGCTTGGTGCTCGGCCGCGCGAAGATCTTGAGGCGCTCCGCCCAAGCGCCGGGAAGGTCACGCCGGCTCGTCGGTCCAGTATTTGAAGAGATGACTGTTTTTCCAATTCGTGCAAGGGAAGCCGCGCTGGGCGGCCGCCTGATGACAAGCAACCTAGAGCGCCCACGGGGGCACGTCCAGCGCCACCGCCGCGGAATCTATCCTCAACGCGAGGTTAATGCGCTGTCGTCCGCGGCGCCTCTCCTATATGGTGCCGCATGGACAGATTTAAATATTGGAATGATCGTCTTTCGATCTGCGCCGGCCCCGGCTGGGATGATCTGATCTTCCTGACGAACGAAGACGGGATCGGCCGGCCCGCCACCTCCAGCGAGTTGCGCGAGGCCGCCCAGTACCTCGATTGGGTTCGGCGCCGTCTCGGCGAGGAAAGCGGCGGCTGAGCCGCTCCGGCATTTAAGTGAGCCAGGGCAGGCGGTTAGCTTACCATCGCGTGTGCCAGCGCCACACCCTCTCCACCGGAAGTGCTTGACTTCCGTCTATTAAACGCCCATGTCATGAGTTTGAGACTCTCGCGATTGCGCGATTCGCTCGGTTTTATCCGGGCGTTATCATTTCGAGACAACTTAATCGAATTTCCGCTAGCTCCAGGTGCGCGTGGGGACCGGCGACAAGCCGAATACCCATTGGTTCGATAGCGAACGGTCCGGATTCGGCGCACAAGGAGACTAATTTGACGCTTTCTACATTCGCGGCCCTCGGACTCTCCGAGGGTTTGTTGCGCGCCCTTGCCGACGCGAGCTACCAGACTCCGACCCCCATTCAAGCCCAGGCGATCCCACCCTTGCTGCAAGGCAGGGACCTGCTCGGCATCGCCCAGACGGGCACGGGCAAGACGGCGGCCTTCGTTCTGCCGCTGCTTCAGAGGCTCGGCCATAACCGGCGCCATCTGCTGCCGCGTTCCGCGCGCGCCCTCATCCTGGCGCCGACGCGCGAGCTGGCGACCCAGATATCCGACAGCATCACGACCTACGGCCGTCATAGCGGCTTGCGCCACGCGGTGATCATGGGCGGCGTCAGCCAGCGCGCCCAGGTCAGGGCGATGGAGCGCGGGGTCGACATCCTGATCGCGACGCCCGGCCGTCTGATCGACCTCGTCGAGCAGCGGCAGGTCGATCTCGGCCGCGCCGCGCATCTCGTCCTCGACGAAGCCGACCGCATGCTCGACATGGGCTTCATCCGCGACGTGCGGAAGGTGATCGCGCTCTTGCCGAAGACCTGCCAGTCGATGCTTTTCTCGGCCACCATGCCCAAGGAAGTCGCCCGGCTTGCCGGCGATATCCTGAAGGATCCGGTCCGCGTCGAGATCGCGGCGAAAACCGTCGCGGTCGACCGCATCGACCAGCGCGTCCATCACGCCGACAGCGGCTCCAAGCGCAAGCTGCTTGCCGATCTGCTGGCGGACTCGGCGCTGTCGCGTGTCATCGTCTTCACCCGCACCAAGCGCGGCGCGGACCGCGTGGCCAAGCAACTCGCGGCAAGCGGCGTGCGCGTCGCGGCGATGCATGGCGACAAGTCGCAGGCCTCGCGCGAACAGGCGCTCGACAGCTTCCGCGACGGCCGGTCCCGCGTGCTGGTGGCGACCGATATCGTCTCGCGCGGCATCGACGTCGACGACGTCTCGCATGTCATCAACTACGAGCTGCCGCATGACCCGGAAAGCTACATCCATCGCATCGGCCGGACGGCGCGGGCGGGCGCCAGCGGCGTCGCCATCTCGTTCTGCGATCCGAGCGAGCGCGAGCAGCTTCAGGGCATCGAGCGGCTGATCAAGCGGCGGCTGACCGTGGTCGGCCACGCGCCGAGCGGCGGCAACCCGGAGCGCGCGCCCGGCGGACATGCGCATGGCTCTGCGCATCGGCCCGCGCTGCTGCGGCCGGCCGACGAGAAGCGCAGCGGGCGTCCCAGGCGCCGGAGCCGGCGTCGCGCGGCCTAAGGGGATACACGGTGGCGGAGGGGATACCCTCCGTCCAATCGAGAGGCCAATGGAGAGGAAGGAGCGCCACGGAATGGATGCACATCGCTATCGCGTCGGGCAGACGGTGCGGTTCGTCAAGGCATCGCGGAACAGCGGCATCGGCGGAACGCCGGGCGGCAATTTCCGCGTCGTCAGCCTGCTGCCGGAATATCTCGGGAACTACCAGTATCGGCTGCAGTCCGTCAGCGACGGCCACGAGCGCGTTGTCGTCGAGAATGAGATTTCCTTGCAGTAAATGGCGCCGCTCCGGTGTCGGCACGGCCGATCCGGTTTCGTCGACCGCTAAAAATCGATCGGGCCATCCGCTCAGCGCCGGCGGACAGGCGGGACATTCATATCGCATAGGGGGGAACGACCCGTGATAGTCATGCAAAGAAATCAGTCTCGATATCGGCCCGCGTTCCTTCGTTTGTTGCTTTTCGCGGCAATCCTGGCATCGCTCCCGGGCCTGGCGTCGGCGCAAGGTCGCAGCGGCGCCTTCCCGTCGAACGCGCACGCGAAAAGTTATGGAAACGGCTGGGAGTGCGATCGCGGGTATCGCGAAGTCGACCGGGCCTGCGTCGCCATCATTGTGCCGGCGAATGCCCACCCGGTCGCCTCGACCTACGGCAAAGGCTGGGATTGCGACCGAGGGTATGTGACCCAAAAAAATACCTGCGTCGAGCTCAAGGTGCCGGCGAATGCGTTTGTGGATCCGTCCGGCGACCGGTGGCGCTGCGAACGCGGCTACCGGCAGGTCGGCCAGACATGTGTCGCGGTCAAAGTGCCGGCCAACGGCTATCTGGTGGAAGCCGGCCTCGGCACCGGCTGGGAATGCGAGCGGGGTTATCGCGCGGACGGCGACGCCTGCGCTCCGATAAAGGTGCCCGTGCACGGCTACCTGGCGGATTCCTTTTATGGCGCCGGCTGGGAATGCGATCGCGGCTACCGCGCGACCGACAACGATTGCGTCCCCATAAAAGTACCGGCGAACGGCTACCTTTCGGAAGACGGCAACACGCGGGGCTGGAAATGCGCGCGCGGATACCGGGAAGACGGCGATCTCTGCACGGCCGTCAAGGTGCCGGCGAACGGCTATCTGCTCCGTTCCGGAAACGAGTGGGAATGCGCGCGCGGCTTCAAGCGGCGCGACGATAAATGCGTCGCCATAAATATTCCGAAGAACGCCTATCTCGAAAGGCGCGCCGATGATTGGCGATGCTTGCGAGGCTATACCGCGACCGAGACCCGCTGCCTCGCCATTGTGCTTCCGGCAAACGCCCATCTCGATTTTTCCGGCAACAATTGGGAATGCGATCGCGCTTACAGCAAGCGCGAGAAAAACTGCGTGCTGCGGTAAGACGGGCGCTCTTCCGTTTCTTCTCCCTCGTGTCCGCATGCACGCATGCTAAGCTCCGTCTCCCAGGGCGCGGGAGGCATAGGGCATGGCATACGATCTTCTCATCCGGAATGCGCGTGCCGGTACGGGCACCGGCATCGTCTCCGGCCTCGACATCGGCGTTTCCGGTGGCGCCATCGTCGAGATCAAGCCGGGTCTCGCCGTTGACGCCGCGGGCGAAGTGGTCGACGCCGGCGGGCGCTTCGTCTCGCCCGGGCTCGTGGAGAGCCACTTCCATCTCGACAAGGCGCTGATCCTCGACCGCTGCGCGCCGCCGAAGGACCGGCGGGCGACCGATCACATGCGGCGCACGGCCGACATCAAGCACACTTTCACGGTGGAGGATGTCTACGCCCGCGCCCGCGCGACGCTGGAGCAGTGCCTGCTCAACGGCGTCACCCACATGCGCACCCATGTCGAGGTCGACCCCAATGTCGGGCTGCGCGGCTACGACGCCATCGAGCAGCTCGCCCGCGACTATGCCTGGGCCATCGACCTGCAGCTCTGCGTCTTCCTGCAGGAGGGATGGACCGGCGTCACGGGGGCGGAGGCGAACCTCGTCGCGGCGCTCAAGCGGGGCGCCCCGGTGCTCGGCGGCGCGCCGCGCTACGACAGCGACGGCCCGGCGCAGATCGAGCGCATCTTCGCGCTCGCCCGCGAGTACGACGTCGACATCGACATCCATCTCGACGGCGGCCACACGACGCATGACATCGCGGTCTGGCAGGTCTGCGACCTTGCCGACAAGACCGGCTGGGGCGGACGGACCGCGATCGGCCATGGCGCGAAGTACTCCTGCCTGCCGGAGGCGGAGGTCGCGGCGCTGGGGCGGCGGCTGGCGGACGCCGGCGTCGCGGTCGAGGTGCTGCCCGCGACCGACCTGTTCAACAACGGCCGTCATATGGAGCACAGCGTGCTGCGCGGCGTCGCCGACGGCAACGCGCTGATCGCGGCAGGCGCGAACTGCGCGATCTCGACCAACAACGTGATGAACCCGTTCACGCCCTTCGGCGACTGCTCGCTGGTGCGCATCGTCAACCTCTACGCCAATGTCGTGCAGCGCGGGACGGAGGACGATCTCGCGGTCTGCTTCGACATGATCACCGGGCGCGCCGCGCGCATCCTGCGGCGCGACGACTACGGCATCGCGGTCGGCAACCCGGCCGACCTCGTGCTCTGGAACGCTATGGCGCCGGCCGAGGTGATCGCCCGCATCGCCCAGCCGCTCGCCGCCTTCAAGCGCGGCCGCCGCCTGTTCACGCGCGCGATGCCGGCACTGCTGCGGCCGTAAGGGCGCGTCGGGCCGCACGACACCATTGCGTCTCGGCGTATCCGGTTCCGTCCGCAAAGTCGCTTACGCGCCACGCCGATCCGCCCTATAGTCGGGGCAATGTCTTTGCACGACGTGCTCGGTTTCATGACCTTCATCGTCGCTTGCGCCGCCGCTGCGGCGGCGGGGATGAAGTTCCGGCCCGGCGAGTGGTATGCAATCCTCCGGAAGCCGGCCTGGACGCCGCCCGACTGGGTGTTTCCGGTGGTGTGGACGGTGCTCTACTTCATGATCGCGATCGCGGGCTGGCTCGTCTGGACCGGGGCCGGCAGCGAAGGCGCCGTGCTGCCGCTTGCCGTCTTCGGCCTGCAGCTTGTGTTCAACGCGCTGTGGTCGATGCTGTTCTTCGGGCTCAGGCTGCCGGGCTCCGCCTTCGCCGATCTCGTGCTCCTGTGGCTCGCCATCCTGGCGACGATCCTGCTCTTCCTGCCGCTGCAGCCGGTCGCGGCCTGGCTGCTGCTGCCCTATCTGCTCTGGGTCGGCTACGCCGGCGCGCTCAACTTCACCATCTGGCGGCTCAATATTCCGGCGGGCTCCGTACGATAGAGGACGCGGGACGAAAGCCGGCTCAGCGAATGCGCATGCCCGCCTTGGCGTCATAGTGCAGCAGCTTGTCAGATTTCGGCAGTGGCGCGTCCGCGGCCCCGATGGTCGCGCCGTAGGGCCAGTCGGACGGGCAGACCGCGATGTAGCGCGCGTAGCCGCCGAGGCCGCCGCCGAACTTCGGGTAGCCGATAATCACCAGCGCGCCGGTCTCGGGCACCTTGTCGAGGTTGGTGACGCCTTCCGCCTGCGCGTAGCCGTGATGCATCAGCCAGTGCTCGCCCTCGAGGTCCGGCGTCGAATCCGTGTCGAGCGGCTCATGCCCGTGGAACAGGATGCGGCGCTTGAGGTGCAGGAACTTGAGCGCCGCGAGGCTGACGCCGGGGAACTTCTTCAGGGTGGCGAGCTTCGGGTCCGGCCAGGCCTTCGACCAGTCGGAGCGCACGAAGACCACGGACCCTTCCGGAATGCGGCCGTGCTTCTTTTCCCAGGCCTCGATATCGGCGACCTGAAGCGCGTAGTTGGGGTCCTTCTCGACCTGCTCGACGATCGAGATGACGACGAGCGGCCGGATCGCATAGGTCGGCGGCAGCTCGTCGATGGCCGGATATTCGGGCGCCCAGTGGGCCGGCGGATCGAGCTGCGTGCCGAGCTGATCGGTCCGCAGGCGGTAGTCGGTCGCTTCGAAGCCATGCTTCTTGTAGGTATAGATATCGCCCTTCTTGGCGAGACCCTCGATGTCCGCGCCGGCCCGCGCGGGCGCGAAGCTGGACTCGGCGAAGCCGGCCCAGACAGGGATCGTCGGCGTGATCGTGTGCGTGAGGTCGACGTATTTCGCGCCCTTCAAGGCCGACTCGTAGACCGGCCAGAGGCTTTTATCCGCGGCATGAAGGCCTGCGGACGGTATCGCGGTGAGCGAAAGGACGAGAAGGCCCATCGTCGCCGCGCTCCATCCGCGCCGATCCGCGCCATGTCCTGTGCCTCGTTGTTTGCTTCTTGTCATTGCCGGTCCTCGTCCTGGAGCGGTCCGCCAACGACGTCGGCGAGGCCGCGCGTTACCCGTCCTGCGCATTCTGCATGGTGAGCGCCATCGCCGCGCCGAGCGAGCGCCAGCGCCGACAGCACGCCGATCGCGAGCTCCAGCCCGATGGCCATCAGCGCGCTGACCAGCCCGCCGACGACGAGCAGCAGTACGCCGATGATCGAGTTGCTGAGCGCCACGTATTCCGCCTTGCGGCCGCCGCCGATGTCGACGACATGGGTCTTGCGGCCGATGCGCACGCCGGCATGGGAGACGTTGAGGATGAACAGCACGGCGGCGTAGAAGCCGATGCTTTGCGTCAGCGCCGGCGCCAGGATGAGCGCCGCCAGCACCGCGATGCCGAGCACGCCCGCCATCGCGGCGGCAAGCGCCATGGCGAGCCGGCTCGAGCGGTCGGACAGCGTGCCCCAGAAGGAGGAGCTCACCGCGCCCGCGAGCCCGGTGGCGACGACCAGCCAGCCGAGCCCGTCCAGCGCCTGCCCCGTCGCGCGCTGCGCCAGGCCGACATAGAGCGGGCCGACCAGCGCGGTCGAGAGCATCAGCGCGCGGGCGGCGAGGAATTTCTGCAGCTCGCGGTCCTTGGCCAGCAACAGGAGCTGGTCGCGCGCCAGGTCGGCGATGCGGCGGCCGCCTTCCGTGGCGCCGGGATATTCGGCGATGCGCTGGAAGGCGCCGGCGGCGAGGAACCAGGACACGCCGCCTGCCGCGATCATCGCGTAGAGCAGCCAGGGCGGCCGCGTCGCCGGCGGGCTGAACGCGAGGTAGAGACCGACGGCGGCCGCGACGAGGCCCGCGATGGTCGCCGAATGGCCGTTGACGCGGCCGCGCCGGCCCTTGGACACGGTCTTGCCCAGCGTGTCCTTGGCGGCGATCGAGGCGACGCCGCGCGCCAGGCTGAAGACGGTGAGGAGCGCGATGATGAGCCAGCCCGCGCGCTCGCCGCGCAGGCCGGCGAGCGCCGTCGCCGCCATCAGCAGCACGCAGAGCCCTTCCACCACGCTGCTCCAGACCCACCAGCCCTTGCGCACCGGATAGCGGCGGATATAGCCGCCGACCAGGATCTGCGGCAGCAGCGCCAGCGACTCCCGGATCGGCACGATCAGGCCGACCAGCGCGGCAGGCGCACCCAGTGCGCCTAGCAGCCAGGGCAGCACCACCTTGCCGTCGACCAGCGCGTCGCCGATCTTGCTCAGCGCCTGGGCGGTGACCTGGTGGACGAAGTTGCGCGGCTGTTCGTGGCACTGCGCTTCGGGGATGTCGCGGCAGAGCCGCGCGTCCTCGTCGCCGGTGGCGAGCTCGTAGAGCCGGAGGGCGCCGGCAGCCTCGCCCGGCGCCGCGATCGCGCCGCCCGTTTCCTGCGCCATGATCCTGCGCGTCCCATTCTTAAGATACGTCCCCGCCCGACTGTCGCGCAGCCGGCGGCCGCTGGCAAGAGCATAGCGGGCAAATCCGCGGAAATCCGGGCTTCCGCGCGTTAACGTCTCTTAAAGACGCAGGTCCTATGGTGCCGCGCAAACGGGGAGATCTCTGACAATGCCGACCGCTACCAAGAGCGCCGCCGCCGAGCGACGGCGGCTTCCGCGCGAGAAAATCCTGAAGAGCGGCGTCGTCGTCTACGGCCAGGGCCAAAAGACGATGGACTGCATGCTGATCAACTATTCCGAGGAGGGCGCCAAGATCCGCCCGCTCGACGCGCTGGCGCTGCCGGACCATTTCGAGCTCCGCATCGGGCGCAACGCCGTCTACTTCTGCGAGTTCCTGCGCCGCACCGGCTGCGACGTCGCCGTCCGCTTCGTCGCGCGAGGGATGGACCGCGTCGAGGATTGAGGCGCGGCCGAATCCCGTGCCCCAATGCGGCAATCCGCCGCGAACGAGTCGCAACACAACGCGCATCGCCGCGTGGACAGCCCTGGCCTGATGGCGCAGGATGTCACGCATGACCTTCGGATGGGGAGCAGGGTTCAAGGGCCGCCCGGCGTGCCGCTTCATGGCACGCCTGACGCTCGTCCTGTTCGCGCTCCGGGCGCTGGTGCCGGTGGGCTTCATGCCCGATCTCGGCGCGCTCGGCCACGGCCAGGTCCAGATCGTCATCTGCACCGGCGACGGCACCCGCTCGCTGCTGGTCGACGAGGCGGGGAAGCCGCTCGCCGACCAGGGCTCCCACAAGGCGCATCACGCGGCCGACTGCCCGTTCAGCATGGCGTCGGCCAAGGCCTTCCTGCTGCCCGCGCCGGTCGTTGCGACGGGCTATCCGGACGTCGAACGAGGCTTTCTCCCGCCCGCCCGCGCCGAGGTGGTGCCGCCGCCTGCGCAAGGGACCGCCGCTCGGCCAACGCGGCCCGCCCGTCCTCCAAGGTTGATCGCGTCCGAGCCGCCGCCTGCGCTGCCGCGCCCGACGGCGGCGGCCGTTTCGATGTTCCCCGAGGAGTCCTGAAATGTCCGCTCGCACCGCACGCATGGCCGATCCGGCCGCAGCCTTTCGTCGAGCGGACTGTTATGAATAAGGAGAAAATGATGACCCGCATGCGAATTCTGCTCGCTGCTCTCGTTCACCGTCGCGCTCGGCGCCATGGCCCAGGCCCATGATCCGGCTGGCATTCATGCGTCCGCGGCCTGGTCGCGGGCGACCGGCAAGATGGCGCATTCCGCCGTGGTGTACATGACGCTCGAAAATACAGGCGACGCCAGCGACCGGCTGGTGTCCGCATCCACGCCGGTCGCCGGACGGGCCCAGCTGCACACCGAGATCAAGGACGGCGACGTCATGAGGATGCGCGAGGTCAAATCGGTCGAAGTCGGCCCGCACGCCAAGGTCCGTCTGCAGCCAGGCGGCCTGCACGTCATGCTGATGGACCTCAAGGGCCCGCTCACGAAGGGCTCGCACTTCCCGATCACCCTCCATTTCGAGAAGGCGGGCGCGATCAACGCTCGACGTCGCCGTGAAGAGCCCGGGCGCGACGGCGCCGATGGGCTCGATGGGATCCATGGAGGGCGAGCACAAGCATTGATGCCGCGAGGGCGTGATCGGGCCGGGGCGAAAGGGACTTGGCTTTTGCCCTGGCGCGGCCCATTTGTTAGGGTCACGGGCGCCTCGCGCGCTGCCGAACCAACTCGCACGTTCCCAGGAATATGGCCGACACGCTCCGCATCGCCCATTGCTCGGATATCCATTTGGATGGCGACGGCTATCATCTGAGCACGGGCGCGGACGCGCGCGAGGGTTACCGGCGCGCCTTTGCCCGGGCGCTGGCCGAGATGCGGACGCATGACCCGGACCTGATGCTGCTGGCGGGCGATCTGTTCGACGCCAACGACGCCACGCCCGAGACCATCCGCTGGGCGATGGAGACGCTGGGCCGCCAGCCCTTCCCGGTCGTGATGATCCCCGGCAACCACGACTGCATGGAGCCCGACGCGATCTACCGGCGCTACGATTTCAACAGCATTCCGAATGTGCGGATGCTGTCGGCGGAAGCGGGGGAGGTGGCGCGGCTGGACGCGCTCGGCCTCGCGGTCTGGGGCAAGGGCATGGTCGACCACTCGACCGCCTACCGGCCGCTTGGCGGTTGCCCCGAGCGGCCCGGCGACTGCCGCTGGTTCCTCGGCCTCGGGCACGGGATCTTCGTTCCGCATGGCGAGGACAGCTACCGCTCGTCGCCGATCCATATGCAGGAGATCGAGGACAGCCCGTGCGACTACCTGGCGCTCGGCCATCACCACGCGGCGATGGAGCTGGTCACCGGCCGGGCCGCGGCGGCCTATTCCGGCTCGCCGACGGACAGCGTCGGCCGGGGCGCGACCTACGTGATCGTCGACCTCGGCGCCGGCGGTCCGGCCGCGGTGCGGGTTCACACCATCGCGTAGCCGCGTACCCCGTCAAAGATCCCAATAGCTGCGGACGCGCCGGTCGTTCGGCAGCCGGACGTCGGGCAGGCGCCGGCGGTCGGGGCCGACGTAGTTCGCGATCCTGACGATCGGCCGCGGCTTCTGGACGATGGCGTCGATGCGGCTCTTGATACGCGCGGCATTGATCGGCTTGAGCAGGATCTCGTTCGCGCCGGCCTGGCGGACTTCCTCGAGCAGGCGCTGATCGAGGACGGCCGAGCAGAAGATGATCGGGATCTCCGGGGCCGGCGTGGTCTTCGGGTCGCGCAATGTGCGGATGAGCGTCAGGCCGTCGGTCGGGGTCATGCGCTGGCAGGTGATCAGGATGTCGGACCGCGCGATCGTCAGCAGCTCGAGAGCCTCGTCACCGTTTTCGCACAGGCGGATATGATCGAGGGTGAAGCCGAGATCATAGAGAACATCGCGGAAGATTTTCCGCATGTTTCCCTCCCGATCAGCAACCACTACGCGAATATTTCGATAGCCATTCGGCATGGTATCGCTCCAATATCGCGTTGACCCCCCTAATCGATACGAAAGCGGAATTAATAATCCCCTAATACGGGAGATTTGCATCATGTTTTCTCGGAATAAGGCCAGCCGCGAGGGGCAAAGCCGCCCTGTTGGGTGCCGCCAAACACGGCAAGGTGACTGTTTCGCGAGCGGGGGCTCGGCTAAAATTAACCGTCTTTTCCGATCGCTGAACGAGCAAGGACGTGACGAACGATGAGCCAGGCAGCCGAAATTACACGGGATTTCGATTTCGTCGAAGCCGACCTGAGTTATGTCGTCGACGACGGGCAGCCGTCGATCCGCTACATCGACTGGCCCGAGGAAGCGCACAAGGCGCATCTCCCGACCTATGCGGCGCACCGGATGCGCATTTGGAACGGCCGGACGGCGGACGAGCGCTTCACGCTGGCGACGCACGGCTTTCAGATGGTCGATCACGCGACGGCGGTAAAGGATTTCTACGACGAGGCCGAAGTGCTTCGCGTCTACTATCCCGAAGTCGAGGCGCTCATCAAAAGGGAGAGCGGCGCCCGGCGGGTCGTCGTGTTCGACCATACCATCCGCACGCCGGACGATGGCCGGCATGCCGAGCGATGGATCCGCCAGACGGTGAAATCGGTGCACAACGACTACACCGAGCGGTCGGCGCCGAAGCGCGTGCGCGACATCCTGCCCGACGAGGCGAACCAGCTGCTGAAGCGCCGCTTCGGAATCATCCAGGTCTGGCGCTCGATCGCGCCCCGGGTCGAGTCCGAGCCGCTTGCGATGTGCGACGGCCGCAGCATCCCCGAGGTCGGCTTCATCCGCAACGAGCGGCGTTATCGCGACCGCACGGCGGAGACCTATCACATCGCCTACAATCCGGCGCACCGCTGGTTCTACTTTCCCTACATGACGCGGAACGAGGCGCTGGTCTTCAAGGTCTTCGACAGCGATGCGTCGGCCGGCGTCCGCTTCACCGCGCACACGTCCTTCGACGATCCGACCACGGTGCCGGACGCGAAGATCCGCGAGAGCATCGAGATGCGCGCTCTTGCGTTCTATTGACGCACGGAAATCGATCCACGCAGGGAGAAATCGTCTTGGACCGCAAGAAAGCCCGCGATTTCGACCAGGCGCTTCTGGACCTCTACGACGGCTATGCGCATAGCCGGATCGACCGGCGCGAATTCTTCGAGCGCGCGTCGAAATATGCCGTCGGCGGGCTGACGGTGGCCGCGCTGATCGACAGCCTGATGCCGAACTACGCGCTCGCCAACCAGGTGGCGCCGGACGATGCGCGCATCCGGGCCGAGACGATCGAATACGACTCGCCGAAAGGGCAGGGCCGGATCAAGGGCTACCTCGTCCGCCCGGCCAAGGCCGGCAAGGTCGCTTGCGTCGTCGTCGTGCATGAAAACCGCGGCCTCAATCCCTATATCGCCGACGTGGCGCGGCGGGTGGCGGTGGCCGGATACATGGCGCTGGCGCCCGACGGGCTGACGCCGCTCGGCGGCTATCCCGGCAACGACGACGAAGGGCGCGCGATGCAGGCCAAGCTCGACGGCGCCAAGCTGACGGAAGATTTCATCGCCGCCTTCGGCTACCTCAAGGGCCATGCCGGCTCGACCGGCAAGGTCGGCGTCGTCGGCTTCTGCTTCGGCGGCGGCGTCGCCAACCGGATGGCGGTGCGTATCCCGGATCTCGCCGCGGCGGTGCCGTTCTATGGCGTCCAGCCGCCGGCGTCCGACGTGCCGAAGATCGGGGCGCCGCTGCTGCTGCACTATGCCGGGCTGGACACGCGCATCACCTCCGGCTGGCCGGCCTACGAGGCGGCGCTCAAGGAGAACGGCAAGCGCTACAGCGCCTACATCTATCCGAACGTCAACCACGGCTTCCATAACGACACGACGCCGCGCTACGACGAAGCCGCCGCGACGCTCGCCTGGTCGCGCACCCTCGACTTCTTCAAGGCCAACCTGGCTTAGATAGATTCCCCCCACCCAACCCTCCCCCTCAAGGGGGGAGGGCGAAGAAGTACAAGTCCTCCCCCCTTGAGGGGGAGGATCTAGGTGGGGGGTGACCGGCGCGCGTATCGTCTAGCGCGTCGGACCCGACCGTCCTACACGATCGCCTTCAGGTCCGCGATCGTCTTGGTCGGCTCGGGCCGGCGGGTGTAATCCACGTCGACGTCGGCTGTGCGGACAATGCCGGCCTGATCGACGACGAGCCGGGCCGGCACCGGCAGGGTCCAGCTCTGGTCGCCGTTATACTTCGGCAGATCGACCCCGAAGCTCGCATAGAGCGCCTTGAGGTCGGCGGGCAGCGCGAAGCGCAGGCCGAGCTCCGCCGCATAGGCGTTGCCGGGATCGGACAGCAGATGAAAGTTCAGCGCGTTCTTGTCCCGCATGGCCCGGTTGTGCTCGGGCAGCTGCGGCGTCAGCGCCACCAGCGTCGCGCCCAGCGCATCCATCTCATCCAACACTGCTTGCAAAGCGTACAGCTCTGCATTGCAGTAGGGTCACCAGACGCCGCGGAAGACCGTGAGGACGAGCGGCCCGTGCGACAGCAGGTCGTCCGAATGGATCTCGACGCCCTGCGCGTTCGTCAGCGAGAAGGCCGGCAGCGAATCGCCGACCTTGGGAACGCCGTCGAGGATGCCCGACGCGCGCAACGCGTCCGTCGCGTGGTGCATGATGGCGAGTTGTTCGGGCGGGCGGCGCTTGGCCGTCGCGTCCCGCAGCTTGGCAAGTTGGTCTTCCAAGGACATGGGGTCGGCTCCTGTTGTTAAGGGGTGGGGAGGGGTGCTCGTTCTGGAACGATCGTTACCGAACGGGGCGAAATCGTCCTGGATGCCGGGCTGTGCGTCATCGATAGGCCTATTTCAGGACGGAGAGGGTCGTCGCCACGATATTTTCCAGCACACCGCGCGGCGGCTTCGTCTTGGCGACGAGACGAAGGCCCTGGGCCTGGGTCAGCAGGAATTGCGCGAGCGCGCGCGGATCGGCCCGGGCCGGGAGCGCGCCGTCCCGTTGCGCGCGGACCAGGGCGTCGCAGAGCACGTCTTCGATGCGCCGCAGGCTGCGCCGCAGCCGCTTCTGCGCCTTCGGATCGCGGGCTGCCAGCTCGCCGGCGCAATTGCCGATCAGGCAGCCCCAACGGGTAATCGCGTCCGATCCTTCGCCGAAGAGCCCCATCAGGAATAGGCGCAGGCCTTCGTCGATCGGATGCCGGGCGAGCAGCCGCTCGATACGGCGCAGCGCGCTTTCCTCGTAGGCCGTCAGCGCGATGTCGAGCAGCTCGCGCTTCGAGCCGAACGCCCGATAGAGGCTCGAGCGGTTCAGCCCTGTCGCGGCGCACAGGTCGTCGACCGACGTCGCCTCGTAGCCGGCGGCCCAGAACTGCAGCATCGCCCGGTCGATCACGGCTGATTCGTCGAATTCGCGCGGTCGCGCCATGGCATCCTTCCTTGCGCGAGGATGATATCGTTTTAAACCGAATGGTCCACAATAAATGCCAGCGGCGCCGTTCACGTTACGGCGAGGTGGCGCTACTCGCCTTTCGGGCGGCCGCGCAGCAGAAAGGCGAGCGGCACCAGCAGGACGATGAGAATGGCCATCATCTGGAAATCCTGCATATAGGCCAGGAACTCCGCCTGGCGCTCGATCTCGCGCGCCAGCCGGGACAGCCCGGTGAGCGTCGCGGTGTCCCATTGCTCGGGCAGCAGGCCGTGGTGCAGCAGCGCGTTGTAAGGGCTGATGTGCTCGATCAGGCCGGACCGGTTGTCCTGCGTGTGGCGCACGAACTGGCTGACGAGAAAGGAGACGCCGACGCTCGATCCGAGCCGTCGCGCGAGGCTGAGCAGGCTGGTGCCGTCAGGGCGCAGCATCGGGATCAGCGTCTGGAATGCCATCGAGGTGACGGAGACCGAGAAGAAGCCGAAGCCGGCGCCCTGAATCCCGACCATCAGGGCGATGTGCGGCGCGTCGACGTCGCGCGTGAACTGCGACATGCCCCAGGTCGACGTCGCCATCAGGAAGATGCCGACGAAGACGAGCGGGCGCGGCCGTATGCGCATGAGCAGCGGCCCGGCGATGACCGACGCGATCATGGTGCCGATGCCGCGCGGCATCATCAGCACGCCCGAGGTCGAGATCGGGTAGTTCATCTGCCGCTGCAGGATCGGCGGCAGCAGGCTCGCGAAGCCGACGATCATGATCGACAGCACGAAGATGAACAGCATCCCGATGACGAAGTCGCGGTCCTTGAAGACCCGTGGGTCGATGTAGGCGTTGCGCTTCGTCAGGATATGCACGGTGAACAGGTAGAGCGCCAAGATGCTGAGCGCCGCCCAGATGATGATCTCGTTCGATTCGAACCAGCTCAGCCGCTCGCCTCGGTCGAGCATGAGCTGGAGCGCCCCGATGGCGACGCTGAGCGACGAGGAAGCCGAAGAAATCGAAGCGCGGCGCCGATCGCTCGTTCGCCTCCGGCACGTAGCGGATGACGAGCCAGAGCCCGAACAGCGCGAGCGGGATGTTGCAGAGATAGACCCAGTGCCAGCTCAGATACTCGGTCAGCACGCCGCCGATCAGCGGCCCGAGCATGACCCCCGACATGCGGCCCGTGGTCAGCCAGCTGAAGGCGGCGCCGTGCATCTCCTTCGGATAGGTGGCGAGCAGGACCTGGTTGCTGAGCGGCCCCATGCCGGCGGCGGCGATGCCCTGCAGGAAGCGGTAGGCGACCAGCTCGAGCAGCGAGGAGGACTGGGCGACCAGGATCGTGCAGACCAGGAAGCCGAAGATCATGCAGATGAGCAGCCGCCGGCGTCCGAAACGCCGGCTCATCCAGGCGAAAAGCGGGGTGAAGATCGCGGCGGCGACGAGGAAGGAGGTGAGCACCCAGGCGGCTTCGTCGGCGGTCGCCGACATGACGCCACGGATCTCGGGCAGCGCAACCGCTGTCGAGAAGGTGTCCATGCCCTGCATCGCCGCGGCCGTGGTCATCGCCAGCGCGATGAGGCGGCGGCGGCCGGGCGTTATCGGCTCTTCGACAGCGGCAATGGTGCTCACGGCGGCATGATACAGTGAAATCGCAAAAGGCAAATTTGCCGGTGGGCGGCGGGATCGGCCGCGCCGGAGAACCTTTGCGAAAGATCAGCCGCCGAGGAAGAGGCGCCCGACGTCGGGGTTCTCCAGCAACTCGTCGCCGGTGCCGGCGACCGCCAGCTTGCCCGCGACGAGAACATAGGCGATATCCGCGAACATCAGCCCTTTCTTGGCGTTCTGCTCGACCATGATGATCGTCTTGCCGTCCTTCCGCTGCAGCTCCTTGAGGATCTCGAACACCATGTCGATATAGCGCGGCTCGAGACCGATCGACGGCTCGTCGACCAGCAGGATGTCCGGGTCCATCACGAGGGCGCGGGAAATCTCCAGCAGGCGCCGCTCGCCGCCGGAGAGCACGCCGGCCGGCTGGTGGCGCCGCTTGGCGAGGTTCGGATACTTGGCGAAGATCTTCTCCGCCGCTTCCTTCGCCATCGCGGGCTTGGGCAGCAGGAAGCCGCCCATCCACAGATTCTCCTCGACGGTCATGCCGGGGAAGACGGACTTGTCCTGCAGGATATAGGCGATGCCGGCCTGGCCGAGCTTCTGGTTCGGCGACAGCTTGGTGATGTTGCGCGCCTGCGCGCCTTCGCCGATCAGGATCTCGCCGGAGAAGATGTTGGTGAAGCCGTAGATCGAATGCAGCACCGTCGACTTGCCGGCGCCATTCGGCCCGATAAGGCAGAGCGATTGCGAGCGTCCGACCTGCAGATTGAAGTCGTGCAGGATCTCCATCTTGCCATAGCCGGCCCGCAGGTTGCGGATGGTCACGTAGGGGGCCGGGCGGGCCAGCGCCGCGATCCGGTCGGGACCGACGCCGCTGCCGAGGCGCTGCGCCTCCTGGTTGACGGCCTCGACCGAGATCGGCGCGGCGCGCGGCTCCCGGGCGACGGCGGCCGACGATTGGGCCTTCGCGGTGTTTTCGTTCATCGCCGACATCAGGCAGCCTCGCTTCCGTAGTTTTCGCCGAGATAGGCGTTCAGGACCCGCTTGTCGCTCTGGATCTCCGCCGGCTTGCCGTGGGCGAGCATCCGCCCGCCCGCGAGGCAATAGATGTTGTCGGCGAGATCCATGATGACCGGCATGTTGTGCTCGATGATGAAGAGCGTGACGCCGAGCTCGCTCACCGCGCGCTTGAGCCGGTCGATGAGGCCGTTGATCAGCGTCGGGTTGATGCCGGCCGTGGGCTCGTCGAGCAGCAGCACTTTCGGCTCCCGCATCAGCGCCATGGCGAATTCGAGCAGCTTCTGCTGGCCGAAGGACAGGCTTCCCGCGGTCAGGAAGCGCTTCTGGTAGAGGCCGACGAAATCGAGCAGCTGCTCCGCCCGATGTGCCGAGCTGGCGGAATTGCTCTGGAACATGGACCAGAAATTGTCGGCTCCGGTTGGGGATCGACACCAGCATGTTCTCGACGCAGTTCATCCGCTTGTAGACCCGCGTCTGCTGGAAGGTGCGGAGCAGCCCGAGGCGGCTGATCTCCTGCGTCCTCAGCGTCGAGATCTCGCGGCCTTCGAAGGTGATCGAGCCGGAATCGATCGGGTGATAGCCCACGATCGAGTTGAACATCGTGGTCTTACCGGAGCCGTTCGGCCCGATCAGGCCGGTGATCTCCCGGGCGCAACCTCTAGCGAGATCTTGTCGTTGGCGATGACGCCGCCGAACGCCTTGCACACGTCATGGCATTTGATGATGGCATCCATCAGGCGGCCTCCTTGCTTGCCGGACCCGTTTCGAGCGCCTCGTCGAGGCTGCCTTGTTCGTCGACGCGTATGCCGAAGCGCTCGGGCCATTTCTCCTCGATCCAGCCGACGACGCCCTGCTGGAAAAATACCACGCTGACGATGATCAGGCCGCCGAGCGCGACCCATTGCCAGCCCAACATGTAGGTCCAGGTGAGCTGCCGGATGACGTCGAACAGCACGGCGCCGATGATCGGCCCCCAGAGCGTTCCCTTGCCGCCGATCAGGCACATCACGACCATGAAGATGCCGAAGGTCACGACCGGGAAGGCGACTTCCACCGGCTCGATGAAGCCGATCATGTTGCCGTAGAGGCCGCCGGAGATGCCGAGGAAGAAGGCGGAGACGGCGAAGCCGAAATTCTTGTACAGCTTGGTGTGCAGCCCCATCGCTTCGGCTTTTTCCTCGTCGTCGCGAATGGCGTTCGCCACCAGCTTGAAGCGCGTCGAATAGAGCCATTTGAGGAAGGCGAAGACGGCGATCGCCAGCACGAAGCAGAGGATATAGAAGAAATAGGCCCGGTCGCCGGGATCGCCCGGGAAGGTCGGCAGCGCGATGCCGCCGCCGCCGCCGACATAGTTCCAGGCGCCGAACAGCTCACCCGCCGACAGCGCGATGCCGAGCGTGCCGATCGCGAAATAGGGCCCGCGCAGCCCGAGGATGATCTGTCCGAACAGAAGGGCGAAAATCGTGGCGATGATCGATGCGGCGATCAGGCCGAGCGTCAGGCCGACGTAGTACTGGTGCGGCGTGAAGTGGACGGCGACCGCGCCGGAGGGCGCGGTGTAAGCGGCAACATTGTAGTAGAGGCCGACCTGCACGACTCGCGCAGACATACATGCCGATCCCGAAGAAGAAGATGTTGCCGAGCGAGTTATAGCCCATCTGTCCGCCCATGATGTCCCAGGTCATGGCGAACAGGATAAAGACCCAGAGCCCCGAGATGGCGAAGGTATAGCCGGGGAAGAGCACCGGCGCGGCTAATCCCGCGATCAGGATGGCGCCGTAGAGAAGGACTTGCCGTAGGGAAAATTTCATTGCAGCACCTGCCTGTGGCGGCCGCGCTGGAATTGCTTGAACACCAGCACGAGGACGAGAAGGCTGACCACCGTGAACTGCTGCAGCTGGGCGCCGAGCGTGAAGCCTGCATACTGCTCCGCGACGCCGAGCCCGAGCGCGGCGAGGATGACGGCGGGCAGATTGCCGAGGCCGGCGGTGGTGACGATGACGAAGGCGCGGATCGAATGCGCGATCCCGTAGAAGGGCTGGATCACCCAGATCATCGCGATCAGCACGCCGGCGGCGCCGCAGATCGCGGAGTTGAGGGAGAAGGTGAAGGCGTAGACCCGATCCGTATTGATACCCATGACGCGCGCGGCGCGCGGGTCCTGCGCGGTGGCGCGGATCGCCTGGCCCATGCGGCTCCATTTCATGAAGCTTATGAGACCGGCTGCGAGCGCGACCGTCATGCAGAGGCTGATCAGCTTGACCTGGGCGATCGTGACCATGCCGTTCAGGATGGTCAGGCTTTGAAAGCCCGCATCGATCGACTGCACTTCAGGGCCGAAGATCTGGTTCATGATCTGCTGCATCACCAGCGCCAGGCCAAAGGTGCCGAGCAGCGAGGTGAACAGGTCCTTGTCGATGATGCGGCAGATGATCGTGCGGTAGATGAACCAGCCGAAGGCGAACATCAGCACGGCGACGATGGGCAAGGCGAAAAACGGATGAATGCCGTGGTTGCCCATCCACCATCCGAGATAGCCGCCCATGATGACGAAGTCGCCCTGGGCAAGGTTCTTCAAGTTCATGACGCCCCAGACGAGGGCCAGTCCGTAAGCGGCGAGCCCGTAGACCGCGCCGATGAATATGCCGTCCAGGATGAGCTGGATATTGAGCACCGGCGCTTGGATCAACAAATGCAGACTGTCCAACATTATCAGACCGCCCTTTCCGTTTAGCCGGAGCGGGCCGCCGCGCCATGCGGAGATGGCGGCGGCGGCCCATCCGGCCTGTTATCGACCTTCCGTCGCCAGGGTCAGTACTTCACGTGGCGCGGGTACTCTAATTTGGCCGTCGCGTATTTTGTCGGCGCCACGACCTTGTACTCGCCGTCCTGGATCTGCCGCAGGACCATCGGCTTCTCCGTATTCTTTCCGGTCTCATCGAACTTGATCGGACCGTAGAAGGTCATCAGGTCCGTCTTCGCCAGCGCCGCCCGGACCTTCTTGGGATCCGTGCTGTTCGCCCGCTCCAGGGCGTCCTTCCAGACGATCAAGGTCGCAGTGGCCTGCGCCGCCTGGTAGGGAACCTCGGAATATTCGGGATAGGTCTTCTCGAACAGCTTGGCGTAATCCATCGCCGTGCCGAAATACTTGTCCTTGTAGCTCAGGCTTTCGGCCCATTGCGTCGGGCACAGGATGCCGTCGGCCGCTTTCTTGCCGAACTTCTTGACGATGTCCGCCGATTCACACTGCGTGATCGTGATCATCGGGACGTTGATCCGCTGCTCCTTGAGCTGGCGCACCGCGGTCGCGGCGCCCTTCTCGTGGCCGGAGACGATGAGCACGTCGGGCTTCAGCGCCCGCACCTTGGTCAGCGTCGCGGACATGTCGTTCAGGTCGCGCGGCAGCTTGTCGTCGACGACGATCTGCATGCCGTATTTCTTCGCCCGCTGAATCGCGCCGGCGCGGAGGTCGAGCGAGAACGGATCGTTTTCGAAGGACATCGCGATCTTGACCGACGAGGTCTTCTTGCCGTTCTTCTTGGCCATCTCGGCGGCGAGGTCGATCGTGCTCTCGATATACTGCTCGGAGGTCGACACGATGCCGAACATGTACTTGTAGCCTTGGGTGAAGAGCGAGCGGGAGGCCGCTTCGCCCTCGACCATCGGTATCTCGTACTTCTCGACGATCGGTGCCGCGGCCTTGGTCGTGCCTGAGCTGTAGGGCCCGAGCAGCAGCTTGATGCCGTCCTGCTTGATCAGCCGTTCGAACAGCTCCGCGGTGCGCAGCGGCGTCAACTCATCGTCGTAATACTTCATCTTGAGCTTATACGTCTTGCCGCCGATCTTGACGCCGCCCATCTCGTTGATGCGCTTGACGCCGAGATCGTAGCCGCGTTGCGTGATGATGCCGTTGGTGGCGTATTTGCCGGTCAACGAGATGGCCGAGCCGATGACGAGGGTGTTGTCCGCCGCGGCTGCCGGGGCAACCGCTCCCGCAACGCCCAGGGCAATGGCGACGACCCCCATGGTCATCGGATAACGCAAAGTCACACGCATTGTTTCCTGTCCTTTCGATTGTTGTCGTTGGTTCATTCAGGCCCTACGTCACGCACGTCCCGAACGGGCGCGTGGACGGGAAGCGACGAAGAGTCGCACCGCGCTTCATACGCAGTTGCAGACCGAAAAACGGGTATGGCGATCCAGATTTGTCTCGCACCGTCGCGTCCTCGCCTGTTTTATTTCCGCGGAGGATTTGACGCGCGTGGCCGGTTTCGAACCTGGGCGGCAGACGAAAAAGGCGCCTGATGCCCGATAGCCGCACGCGTAATCCGCGGTCGGGCGCACGGCGGCAACTTCTGGCGTCCTCTCTTCCCGGCAGAGCGCCGGGACCCTCATTGGCCGGACCTTATCTGAGTACCAGAGTGGTCCAACCTTTACGCCGACCGCGTAAACACGTGCGCTCGATTATTTTGATAAATCAATATAACACGCGAATTCGATTAGGAAAGGGGGCGCGCGCCCGCCGGCCGGTGCGGCACGGTAGCGCACGGCATGCGGGCGGCGCCGGCGGCGCTTTCGCCTTAGTGCGTGTTGGCTAGCCGAAAGGGAGCGAGCGCTGCGCCGTCCCGTTTCAGTCGCCGGCGGCCGGCGCCGGTTTGCGTCCGCGTCTGAGCTGCATCACGCTCAGGATGCCGATCAGGTACATCGCGGCGATGGCGATGAAGACGCCGCGGAAGCGTCCGCCGTCCATCAGCCAGCCGAACAGCAGGGGCCCGAGCGAGCTGCCGAGGTCGAGGCCGGAATAGACGAAGCCGAAGACCTTGCCGGCTGCGCCCGGCGGCGTCGCGCCGCGAACCAGGATATCGCGCGACGGTCCCGTGCAGCCGTAGCAGAAGCCGCCGACTGAGAGCAGCGGGATGATCGCCTCCATCGGCAGCGACAGGAAGGCGATGGCGCCCATCGCGGCGGCGCCGATGGCAAGGCCGCAAGACGCGATCAGCGCGTGGCGCGGCACACGGTCCGCCAGCTCGCCGCCGGCCAGGATGCCCACCGCGCTGCCGCCGAGATAGGCGGTCAGGCCGGCTGCTGCGAGATAGAGCGGGGCGTGGTAGATCTCGACCAGCGCGGTGACCGAGAAATTCTGCACCCCGTTGCCCGCGCCCGCGACGAGCGCGAAATAGGCGAAGGCCGCCATCAGCGGCAGATTGGTCACCAGCCGGCCGTAGAAGGCGATGCTCGGCAGCGAGTCGCCGCCCGCGGTCGCCGCCCGCGGGCATGCGGAGCGCGGCGCGCAGCCGGAAGATCACCACCGCCGCGACGAGCCCGAGCAGCCCGGCGACGATCAGCCCGGCGCGCCAGCCGGCGAAGCTCGCGACGCCGTAGTAGATCACGATCGGCGACAGGAAATAGCCGCAGGTGCCGCCGAAGCCGTGGATGCCGTAGGCGCGGCCGAGGCGCTGCGGCCGCACCTTCGCGGTCAGGATCGCCAGGTCGGCCGGATGGAAGACGCAGTTGCCGAGCGCCGCCGTCACCGCGAGCGGCAGCAGCACCCAATAGGCGGGCGCCAGGCCCATCAGCAGCACCGAGACCGCCATGGTCGTGATGCCGAACAGCATCAGCCGGTCGCCGCCGTAGCGGTCGACCAGGATGCCGACGAAGGCCTGGCAGGCCCCGGACACGCCGTAGAACAGCGAGATGATCAGGCCGAGCGCCGTATAGCTCACGGAGAACTCGTCGCGCAGCAGCGGGAACAGCGGCCCGAGCGCGATCTGGTAAAAGTGCGACAGCATGTGGGCGAGCCCGACCAGGCCGATTACCAGGGTGTCGGAGCGGACCTCGGGCGCTGCCGGGGCAGCGGTATCGCTTGCGGTCATGCGGGGAACGCCATCCGGAATGCTGCGCCGTTTCTATCTTTCATCCTTATGGTGGGGCAGGGCGCCGTCCTATGCAACTGCCGCGGATTCCGAATGATCGACCCTCGACGCCCGTGCGGCGGAGAGGGCGGGGTACGGTGGTAAGCGCTTGAAACCATGTAAAAATCGCCTCCATCCGGTTTGACCGGGTGGTCCATGGCACGGCGCGGCCGGACGCGCGCCGGGGCAACCGGATAAGCCGTGCCCTGGATTCGCCGATCAAGTCGGCGAATGACGTTTTTTGCCTTTTGGACTGGCCCATCAGTCGTGGCGAATCATAGAAGGTTGTTACAACTGACAAAATCAGGTCAAAAAATGGTCATGGAAAATTAGTAGTAATACCGGGAGTTGTGAGGCGCGTCACTGCCGTCTGGCGCGATTTGTCTAAAATTGCCGTTACTCCACACCCCAAGTGCACCACCACTGCCGCGAGAGGCTGCGTCCCCCAACCGCAGCCTCTCCCTTTTTGCCGGGTCCGCCGCGGCCGCCGCCGGTGCGCGATTTGACAGCGCTCCGGCGCGGCGGGGAGAATCCCGCCAGGCGATGGCAGGAAGAGGGCGGCGCGATGCAAAAAACGATATTGGCCTCCGACTTTGCCGTGCGGATCGACGGGGTCGACCTCTCGGAGCCGGTCGACGATGCGACCTTCGCGGCGCTGCGCGGCCTCTGGATGCAGTACAAGGTGGCGGTCTTTCCGGGCCAGACGCTGGACGACGACGCGCTGCTGGCCTTCGCCGGCCGCCTCGGCCCGATCTTCACCCATGTCCAGTCGACGCTGCATACCGGCGAGCGGAAGGACGTAATGTACATGTCGAACCGCCAGCAGGAGGCGCTGGTGCAGGGCGAGCTCGGCTGGCACACCGACCAGAGCTATACGCCGAAGCCGGTCTTCGGCACCATCCTCTATGGCATCGAGATTCCCGACGATGGCGGCGAGACCTGCTTCGCCGACCTGTCGGCGACCTACGACACGCTGCCCGAGGTCCTGCGCCGGCGGGTCGAGGGCGAGACGGCGGTCTATTCCGCCGAGCGGCCGGGCCACAAGCGGCGCGTGCCGCTGACCGAGGAACAGCGCCAGAAGATCCGGGACGTCGTCCATCCGCTGGTGCGCACCCATCCCCATCTCGGCCGCAAGGCGCTCTATCTCAGCCCGATGCACATCAAGGCGATCGGCGACCTGACGCTCGACGAGTTGGAGGCGCTGCTGGCGGATCTCACGGCGCACGCGACGGACCCCGAGCGCCTTTACGTCCACCGCTGGACGCCCGGCGACGTGATCATGTGGGACAACACCTCGGTCATGCACCGGCGCAACCACTTCCCGCCCGAGCAACGCCGCTTCCACAAGCGCACCGGCTTCTACCTGCCGGACGAGCTGGCGACGCCGTTCTAAGCTCGGCCCGCCCATCCGATTTGGGCCGATGGGCTTCGCCGCGCTAATATCGGCCATCCAACCCGAGAAGGAGCCCCAGCCATGCCCGTCAAAATCCGCCAGGTCGGTCCCTGCTTCGCCGGCGAAGTCCGCGGTATCGACATGCGGAAGCCGCTGACCAAGGAAGAAGTCGCCGCCATCCACGCGGGCATGGACGAGTATGCGGTGCTGGTGTTCCACGACCAGCACATTACCGGCGAGCAGCAGCTTGCCTTCACCGAGAGCCTGGGCGAGCTGGAGCACGCGATCGGCACCAGCCTGCGCAAGGACAGCGAGCTCCGATTGCCGACGGTCTTCGCCGATGTGTCGAACCTCGACAAGGACAACAAGCCCTTGGCGCGCGATGACCGGCGGCGGCTGTTCGCCATCGGCAACCGGCTCTGGCATTCGGACAGCTCCTTCAAGACGACCCCGGCGAAGTATTCGCTGCTTTACGGCATCACCATTCCGTCGAAGGGCGGCAACACCGAATTCGCCGACATGCGGGCGGCCTACGATGCGCTGGACGCGGAGACCAGGCAGGCGTGCGAGGGACTTATCTGCGAGCACTCGCAGATCTTTTCGCGCCAGCAGGCCGGCTTCTACGATTTCACGGACGAGGAGCGCGAGCGTTTCAAGCCGGTGCTCCAGACGCTGATCCGGACGCATCCGTCGACCGGGCGCAAGTCGCTCTATCTGTCCTCGCACGCCGGCGGCATCGTCGGCTGGCCGATCCCGGAGGCGCGCATCTTCCTGCGCGACCTGAACGAGCACGCGACCCAGCGCAAGTTCGTCTATTCGCACAAGTGGGCCGTCGGCGACCTCGTCATGTGGGACAACCGGCGGACCATGCACCGCGCCCGCCCGTTCCCGGCGCATGAGCCGCGGGACGTGCGCCGCACGACGCTCAAGGGCGAGGGCCCGACCGTCGCGCAGCAGGCGGCGTAGACGCCTCATGACGGCGATCTGCCGGCAGCCGATCACCGGGCCGAGCGCCTGGAAAAGCGCCGAGATGGCGGACCGGGAGGCGTGGACGCATGTCCTGAGCGAGGCGGAGATCGCGGATCTCGACCGGGCGCTGCGCGGCGTGCAGAAGCGCGGCCTCGCGATGGCCGAGGTGACGCGGCAGGACTTTCCGCTGCCGGTGCTCGCGCCGTATCTCGCCGATCTCGAGAACACGGTGCGCACCGGCCGCGGCTTCGCGCTGCTGCGCGGCATCCCGGTCGCGCGCTACACCGACGAAGAGGTGTTTCTGATCAAATGGGGCATCGGCACGCATCTCGGCGAGAAGGTGTCGCAGAACTCCTACGGCGACCTGCTGGGCCATGTCTACGACCACGGCCGCGATCCCGGCGACACGCGCACGCGCGGCTACCAGACGAGCGGCGAGCTGCGCTTCCACGTCGACCGCGCCGACATGACGTCGCTGCTCTGCCTGCGCAAGGGCCGGGCAGGGGGCTTGAGCCGCGTCGTCAGCTCGATGTCGGTGCACAACGCGATCCTCGCCGACCATCCCGAGTATCTGCCGCCGCTCTACGAAGGCGTGCCCTACATCCATATCGAGGAAGCGGGTGCGATGCGGAGCTGGAAGGAGCCGGTGTTCAGCGTGACCGACGGCGTGCTGAGCTGCTCGATTCGCCGCAACACGGTGCAGAAGGCGATCGAGCGTTCCGGCATCGCGATGACGCCGCTGGAGACGGCGGCGCTCGCCTGTTTCGACGCGGTCGCCGAAGACCCGGCCTACGTCCTGGAAATGGAGCTGGAGCCGGGCGACATCCAGTTCGTCAACAACTACACCATCCTGCACGGACGGACCGCGTTCACGGACGACCCGGCGCCGGGGAAGAACCGGCACCTCGTCCGCCTCTGGCTGCGCTTCTTCACGCCGCGCCCGACGGCGGCCTTCATCCGCAACCAGTACAACGGCATCGAGAAGGTGCTGGAGCGGCAGGCCTCCTGACAACGATCCCAAGGACTGTTCGATGCGCACTTCGCATATCGATGTGAAACCGGTTGCCGGCGCGCTCGGCGCCGAGATCTTCGGCGTCGACCTTGCCAAGCCGATCGACGACGCCGCCTTCGCCGAGATCCACCGGGCGCATCTCGACTATCTCGTCGTCTTCTTCCGCGACCAGACGATCACCGACGAGGAGCTGGCGGCGTTCGGCCGGCGCTTCGGCGACCTGGCGCCGCTGCCGCCGCACCGCCAGTTTCCCGGCAAGTTTCCCGAGCTCCTCGTCATCGACAAGCAGCCGGACGACAAGCTCGTCTTCGGCTGGGAGTGGCATTCCGACACGACACATCTCGACGTGCCGAGCCTGGGTTCGGTGCTCTATGCCAAGCTCATCCCCCCGGTCGGCGGCGACACGCTGTTCGCCAACCAGTACATGGCCTACGAGACCCTGTCCGACGGCATGAAGGCGATGCTCGACGGCATGGTCGCGGTGCATTCCAACGGCCGTATCCTCAGAACGCTGGAAGAGAACGAGATCCCCGCGCCGGGCACGGAAGCCGTCTCGGCCGGCTATGCCAACGGCTGGGCCGAGCATCCCGTCGTTCGCACCCATCCCGAGACCGGCCGCAAGGCGCTGTTCGTCAACGAGCTGCACACCGAGCGGTTCAAAGGCATGACGGTCGAGGAGAGCCAGCCGCTGCTGCAGTTCCTGTACAGTCACGGCAGCCGGCCGGAATTCACCTGCCGCTTCCGCTGGCGCGTGGGCTCGGTGGCGTTCTGGGACAATCGCAGCGTCCAGCACCTGGCGCTCAACGACTACCCGGGACAGCGCCGCCTGATGCACCGCGTGCAGATCAAGGGCACGAAGCCGGTTTAGTTCTCCGGTGGCCTACAACACCGACAGCATCTCGGCGACGAGCGGGTGGCGGACGACGTCTTCGGCGTCCATGCGGATGACGGAGACGCCGCCGATCCTCTCCAATCGGTCGGCGACCTCGCCGAGGCCCGAGAGGCCGGACAGCAGGTCGGTCTGGTCCGGGTCGCCGGTGATGACCAGGGTCGAGCCCGGCCCGAGCCGGGTCAGCAGCATCTTGAGCTGCCCGTAGGTGCAGTTCTGCGCCTCGTCGACGACGATGAAGGCGTTGCTCAGCGTGCGGCCGCGCATGTAGGCGACCGGGGCGATCTCGATCGTATCGTCGGCCAGCAGATGTTTGAGGTTCCGGCCGCCGAGCCGGTCGGACAGCGCGTCGTAGAGCGGCCGCAGATAGGGCGCCAGCTTGGCGCAGATGTCGCCCGGCAGATAGCCGAGATTCTCGCCGGCCTCCACCGCCGGCCGGCACAGCACGATGCGGCGGACGCTGCCCGCCTCCAGCGCCTGCACGGCCTTGGCGACGGCGAGATAGGTCTTGCCAGTGCCTGCGGGCCCGAGCGCGACGACGACCTGGGCGCTCTCGAGCGCGTCGATGAAGCTCGCCTGGCGGGCGCTGCGGGGGCGGATGTTGCGGGTGTAGTGGGGCTGGTCGTTCCAGGGCGAGCCGTGGCGCTCGTCGTGTTCCATGGCGGGAAACAGGGATTGAATCTTGGCTGCGGTGCGGACTGTTTTACGACTGGCACGCTTGCCCAATTCGAACCTCCTTCATCTAGGGACCGGTAGTGGCGCCGCCCGCTCCGGCGCATGCGCAACGAACAGCCCCGGCGGAACGCCGGGACCCGTCAGGCATCTGTTTTGAGCGGGACAAGAAAGAGTAGAAGGCGAACATTGAAACCGAAATGCGCTCGGTTCTCCAAAAAATCGATATGACCTTTTTAGAATAGCGCTACGGCGTAACGGTTTCATGACATCGTGGTTATGCCAATTCCTTAACTGATACTATGACGTGTTGCGCTGCAATCCGCCAGTGATTAGTTCATTTCATTATTTATATTTGAATGCGATTTTTTCGACCGGCGGGGCTCAGTCGCAGACGAACAGGCTGTGTCCGTCCCGGACCTCGGTCGCGATGACCTGTCAGCCGACCGCCTGTCAGGCGCCCTCGCGGAGGGCGCGCTCGGCGCGGGCGAGATCGGCGCGCATAAAGGGGAGGCGATCGGTCACGCCGGCATAATGATGGATGATTGGCTGCGGACTTGCGCATTTTCCCGGGACGGAATTCCAGGCGACGTCGAGCCAGGAGAAATGAGCGAGGACATTTTCGTCCAGCTCGTTCCGCTTCGTCGGGTCGATCAGAAAGCGGTAGCGGCTTGGTCCGCCGGCGAGAAATCCGTCTTCATCGGCGGCGGCAGCGGCGTATAGGGCGCATAGGGGCCGTCATAGGCGGCCATTTAATCGTGCGCGAGCCGCAACGAGGTTGCCGGTCTCGTTCCCCGACCGAACTGATGATGGACAAGATGGCCGTGCGGAAACGTCATGCGTAGCGAACCGGCGCGTCTCAGTCATGGCGGCGAATTTCGGAGGGATCAGCATAGTAGACGCCCTATTGGGCGACGGCGGCGAGCCGGGGAGCCAGCAGGCGTTCCGCGCCGGCAATGACGGCGGGCTCGTATCCCTCGACGTCGAGCTTGACCATGAAGAGGTCCAGGCCGGGGCGACTGTCGACTAGCATGTCGAGCGAGACGATGGGGACGGTCAGCGGCGGGATGTCCTTTGGCGCTCCGCCGGCGCCTGCTCGGCGATGAAGTTTCGCATGTGAGTCGACCCACAGCCCGAAGTCGTGGCCCCGCGGAGCAGGCGCTGCAGACCAGCTCGACCCATGCTGGCGGGCGTTCAACGCAATTGGGAGCAGCGTCAGGATGTTGAGCGGATCGGCTCGAAGGCGACGACGGTGATCTTCCCGGGATGACGGGTCGCGGCGCCGAGACTGTAGACCCGATATGGGTCAGACGTCGATGCACATATCGCCGGGCTCAAATCCTCGTCGAAGAACGCGCAGGTCGGGAATTCGAACCCCGCGCGCTGCGTTTCCAGCCTGGCGAGGATCTCCAGAGCCCAGGTCGATCGAGCCCGAAGCGGAAATACAGCGTAACCCTGCGTCCCGTCGGCGGATGTCTGCGCCGACGGTACCAGAAAGTTAGCCGTTTGCCGCGCGCTGCTGGGGCATTGCCATCATGCGTTCCGGGCCCGCCTAATACTGGATTCGCGTGGTCGCCGCGCCGTCGATGATCAGGTTGGTGCCGCTGATGTAGCTCGCCGCCGGGCTGGCGAGGAAGACGATGGCGTTCGCGACCTCTTCCGGTGTGCCGAGCCGGCCGAAGGGCGCGCGCTTCACCGCCGCGGCGTACATCTCGGGCTGCTCGCGCTTGCGCTTGTCCCAGACGCCGCCCTCGAAAAAGATCGCGCCCGGCGAGACCGTGTTGGCGCGGATCTTTTTCTTCCCGTAGACGGTGCTGAGCGAGGACATGTAGGCGATGATCGCCGCCTTGTGCCCGGTATAGGCGCGCATGGCGCCGGCGACGTTGATCGCGCCCGTGCTGGCGACGCCGACGACCGACGGCGCCTCGGATTTTTCCAGGAAGGGCATCGCCGCCTCGACCGCGCGCACGGTGCCGAGAATGTCGACCTCCATTCCCAGCCGCCAGTCCTCCTCGCTGGCCGAGCCGACCAGCGCGCTGGCGTTCGGCACCAGGATGTCGAGCCCGCCCAGCGCCTCCGCCGTCTTGGTGATCCAGGCGCGCAGGCCCTTGCTGTCGGTCACGTCGACCACGCCGCCGATGATCTTGCGCCCGGATTTCGACAAGGCGCTCACCGCCTCGTCGACCTGTTTCCGATCGCGCGCGCAGAATCCGACGTCGCAGCCTTCCGCCACCAGCAGGTCGACGGTCTTGCGGCCGATGCCGCGCGTGCCGCCGGTGACGATGGCGCGCTTGCCCTTGAGCCCGAGATCCATGCCTTCTCTCCTGTTGTCGTTACCCCGCCGCGCCCGACTGGCAATGCTGGACGATGGCGCGCAGCATGATCCGGCGTTCCGTCGGATCATAGGCGCCTTCGCCGCGGTGCATCGTGCCGTGCTCGTCCCAGATCAGCAGGTCGCCCGGCTGCCAGTCGTGATGATACACCAGCTCGGGGCGCGTGGCGGCATCGGATAGCGCGGTGATGATCGGCGCGCTCTCCGCCGGCTTCATGCCGTCGAACGAACGCGTATGCGTCGGGTTGACGTAGAGCACGGGCTCGCCGGTGACCGGGTGCGGGCGGACCGCGGGGTGGCGCACGTCCTTGTGGTTCTCCTCCTGGTCGTCGTCCAGCGCGTCGTCGTACATGCCGCCGGCCGGGCCAGCGCCGTGGCGATGCAGGCCGGTGAGCGCGGCGATTGCGGTCTTGCGCTCGTCCGGCAGCGCCGCATAGGCGGACTTCATGCTGACGAACAGCGTCCCGCCGCCCGTCGAGGGCACTTCCTTCGCGTGCAGGATGCCGAGCGACGGGGGCTCGTCGGTGAAGGTGCCGTCGGTATGCCAGGCGGTCGCGCGGGTGACGCCGAAGCGATCGACCGAGCCGTCGGCCTCGACGTTGGTCAGCCAGGACAGGCCGGGAAAGTCCTTGTGCCGGTATTTGCGCAGCACGTGGACCTGCAGCGGCCCGAATCGGCTGGCGAAGCCGTGGAAGCGCGGCGCGTCGAGATCCTGGCCGCGGAAGACCAGCACGCCGTGGCGCACCACCGCCTGATGGATCCAGTCATAAGTGCTCTTGTCGAGATCGCCGGACAGGTCGATTCCGCGGATTTCCGCGCCGACGGCGGCGGCGAGCGGCGTGACGGCGACGCCGGCCGGCTGGGTGGCTTGCGGCATGGGGGATTCCTCCGATTGATGCTGTTCCCCTAATTACCCGACGGACATCCGGTCGCTGTCAATATCCGGGCAGGACGCGGATGGTCGGCCGGCTGGGCAGGGTGGCGGCGGAGACCACCGTCGTCGGCTCCTTCATGACCTCGATGCGGAACTGGCCCCGCAGCGTCGCGATGAAGCGCTGCAGCGACGACCCGGCAAAGTAATGCATCGGGATCACGAGCGTGGTCTTGAGCTGCTTCACCACCTCGATCATTTCCGGAAGGTTCAGCGTGTAGCTGCCGTCGACCGGCACGAACAGCACGTCGAGCCGGCCGATCTGCGCCAGCTGCTCCCGTGTCGGCTTGTGGTGCAGGTGGCCGAGATGGCCGATGCAGAGATCCGCCACCTCGAAGATGAAGATCGAGTTGCCGAAGCGCTCGATCGAGCCGTCCCAACGCTTGATGTCGGTGGGCACGTTGCGGATGTAGACGTCCTGGACCGTGAGCTTGATATCGGCCGGGCCGCCGTTCGGGTTCCAGCCGCGCAGCACGTAGCGGATCGCCGGGTCGACATAGTCGGTGTAATGCGACTCGTGCGCGTGGTTCATCGTCACCACGGTGGGCACCGGCCCGTTGCCCGCGTAGCCGGCGAAGTCGGTCGCGATGATCACGCCTTCGGGGCTCAGGATGCGGAAGGTCGAATGTCCGACGAAGGTGATGTGGACCTCGGGCGCGCTCGTGACCGGAACGAAGGTCACCGGCACGATGCCGGCGGGCCGGTCGACATAGGCGATGCAGTGGCTGACCGTCGGGCTGGCGGCCGGCGACTGCGCAAAGGCGCAAGCCGGCGCGACGAGCGCAACCATCGCTGAAACCACCGCTGAAAGGAACCAACGGAGCATGGCGATACCCCATCTTCGGCGCGATCGGCCCACGCCGCGGATGCGCGGCGAATACGGGCCGAATTTTTCCTGTGGCCGGTCATTCTGACCGCTCCGGGCCGCCGGGGCCAGTCACATTGCGGTGCAGCAACGCCGTGCCGCCCGCCGGCGGTTCTCAAAGCAGCCGGCCGACCCTATATAGAGCCGGCCAGCCGATCAGAAGGACCCGCCTCCCATGCAAGCTCTGACGATGCTCCTCGCCGACCCGGGCGCCTGGGCCGCGCTCGCGACCTTGATCGCCATGGAGATCGTGCTCGGCATCGACAACCTGATCTTCATCTCGATCCTGACCAACAAGCTGCCCGAGGCGCACCGCAGCAAGGCGCGCCGCGTCGGCATCGCGGGCGCGCTGGTGCTTCGCCTCGCGCTGCTCGGCACGGTTGCCGTCATCGTGCAGCTCACCGAGCCGGTCGTCACGCTGTTGGGCAACGACTTTTCCTGGCGCGACCTGATCCTGATCGCGGGCGGCCTGTTCCTGGTGTGGAAGGCGACCCGGGAGATCCATCACAACGTGGACCCCGATCCGGGGCCGGATCTGTTCGACCGCTCAGCGCCGGCCATGGGGTTCGTCGCCGCGGTCGGCCAGATCCTGATGCTGGACCTGGTCTTCTCGATCGACAGCATCGTCACCGCGGTCGGCATGACCGAGCACATTCCCATCATGATGGCAGCGGTGCTCGTCGCCGTCGGCGTCATGCTGCTGGCGGCGGACCCGTTGGCGAATTTCATCCAGGCCAATCCGACGATCGTCATGCTGGCGCTCGGCTTCCTGCTGATGATCGGCACCGTGCTGATCGCCGACGGCTTCGGCGTGCATGTGCCGAAGGGCTATATCTATGCGTCGATGGCCTTCGCCGCCTTCATCGAAGGGCTCAACATGCTGGCGCGGAAGCGGCGGCAGGCGGCGGCGCGGGTGCGGAAGGCGGATTGCTGAGGAGGCCGTGCCGGTGGCATGCTGTCCGGGCGACGTTTCGGAGGCATCCGGATGGTCAGCCGTCTCTCAATTCTTCGCACGGTATTGCCGCGCTTCGCGGCGGGCGCGCTCCTTTTCGCGGGCCTGGCCGGTCCGGCCGCGGCGGCCGAGACGCCGGTCGACGTCGCGCTGATCCTCGCCATCGACGTGTCGCGCAGCATCGACGCGGACGAGGCGCAGCTTCAGCGCCAGGGATACATCCAGGCCTTCCGCGACCCGGCGCTGATCCGCGCCATCGGTTCGGGCTTCATCGGCAAGATCGCGGTCGGGTATTTCGAGTGGGCGGGGGAGGGCTATGCGCGCGTTGTCGTGCCCTGGACCCTGATCGACGGCGAGAAGACCGCGCATGCCTTCGCCGATGCGCTGAGCCGCCACGACCCGCTGCCCGAGCGCCGCACCTCGATCAGCGAGGCGATCAACTTCGCCGTCCGCTGGTTCGACGGCAACGGCTTCAAGGGCACGCGGCGCGTGGTCGACATCTCCGGCGACGGGCCGAACAACGACGGCGAGCTGGTGACGGTCGCGCGGGGAAAGGCGCTCGCCGCCGGCATCACCATCAACGGCCTGCCGATCATGAAGACCGGCGGCAGCTTCTATTCGCGCTTCAATATTGCCAATCTCGATCTCTACTACCGGGACTGCGTGATCGGCGGCGCCGGCGCCTTCATGGAGGTCGCGGCGAATTTCTCCGACTTCGCGCGCGCGGTCCGGCGCAAGCTGATCCTCGAGATCGCCGGCCGGTCGCCGCGCAACGCCGACAAGGATCGTGCCGGCGCAGGCCGGCCCGGACGCGCGCGTCCCGCCGCCCTGCAACATCGGCGAGCAGATCATGCTGCGCTACGAGGACCCGTGAGAGCGAGGGGGCGGGGCGGTGGAAGAAACGACTATATAGACCCGTCATTCGCCGACTTGATCGGCGAATCCATGGCACGGCGATCAAGACAACGCGCATTCGCCGCATGAGGCCAGCGGCAAGGGCCTGGCGCCGGCCATCCATCTCAAGCAATTGACGGGGCGTTCGATCCCTACCGTCGTGCCCTGGACCGCCCGGTCAAGCCGGGCGGTGACGAATAGGGAATGATGAAAATTCTGTAGAAAGCCGGTTCGCGCCGACCGCCGCCGTCACCCGCCTTCGAGCTTGGGGATGAAGAAGATCTCGCTGCCGGAGCGTACCGGCTGGTATTGCGGGTTCTCGTGGATCTCGCCGTCGATGGCGACGGTGGTCTCTTCCTGGAGATGCTCCCCGAGACCCGGATAGCGCTGGTCGAGCGTCTTGATGACGTCGCGCACCGTCCGGGCCTCGAGGTCGAACTCCTTCTGGCCACCGGTATATTGGTGGCTGAACCCGTCCGTGAAAACGACATGGACGGGTACCGGAATGGCCGTCACTTAGATCTCTTTCTCCTTGCGATGGTCGAGCGCGTCGAGCAACCGCGGCGGCGACATCGGCAGCGACGTCATGCGCCGGCCGACCGCGTTGGCGATGGCGTTGGCGATCGCGGCCATCGGCGGGCAGATGTTGACCTCGCCGACGCCCTTGACGCCGAACGGATGGTTCGGGTTCGGCACCTCGACGACGATCGGCTCGATGAAGGGCAGGTCGGACGCCACCGGCATGCGGTAGTCGAGGAAGCCGGCATTCGTCAGGTTGCCCTTGTCGTTGTAGATGTACTCCTCATTGAGCGCCCAGCCGATGCCCTGCACCACGCCGCCCTGGATCTGGCCTTCGACATAGGCCTTGTGGATGGCGCGGCCCGCATCCTGCGCGGCGACGAAGCGGAGGATCGTCACCTTGCCGGTCTCCGGGTCGACCTCGACGTCGCAGAACTGGGTCGAGAAGCCCGGCGCCTGGCCGCCGGCATTGACCGAGCCGGTCGCGCCGACCGGACCGCCGGTCGCCGAGGCCTTGGCGGCAATATCGGCCAGCGTCAGCGGATCGAATTCGCCGACGTTGCTGCTCGCCGGCCTGGCCGCGCCGTCTTCCCAGACGACGCCTTCGACATCGACGTCCCAGATCATCGCCGCACGCTTGCGCAGCTCCTCGATGACCTTCTCGCAGGCGCCGACGACCGCCAGCCCGGTCGCGTAGGTGACGCGCGAGCCGCCGGTCACATGCGTGTAGGGGACCGCGGTGGTGTCGTTCACCAGCGCGCGCACCCGGGCGTAATCGACGCCCAGCGTCTCGGCCGCCATGATCGCCATGGACGCGCGCGAGCCGCCGACATCGACGCTGCCGGTGGCGACTTCGACGGTGCCGTCGGAGTTGATGTTCACCGTCGCGCCGGATTCGCCGGCGCCGTTGAACCAGTAGCCCGAGGCGACGCCGCGGCCCTGATTTTTGCCGAGCTTCTTCTTGTAGCCGGGATGGTTCAGGATCGCCTTCACGGTCTCCGAATAGCCTTCATGGGCGTGCTTCGGCCCGGCGACGGTCGGCGTGCCGATATGGGCGGCGTTCTTCAGCCGGAATTCGGCCGGGTCCATGCCGAGCTTCTTGGCAAGGATGTCCACCACGCTCTCCACCGCGAAGGCGGAGATCGGCGAGCCCGGCGCGCGGTAGGCCGCGGCCTTCGGCCGGTTGCACACCACGTCGTAGCCCGTCGCCTTCTGGTTCGGGACATTGTAGGGCGCGAACGCGCAGAGGCAGCCGTTCATGACCGGCGAGCCCGGGAAGGCGCCGGCCTGGAACTTGAAGATGCCTTCGGCCGCGACCATGGTGCCGTCCTTCTTGGCGCCCATCTTGACCCACATGGACGCGCCCGAGGTCGGGCCGGTCGCCTGGAACACTTCCGCGCGCGACATGCTGCATGCGGACCGGATGGCCGGCCTTCTTCGACAGCAGCATCGCTACCGGCTCGAGGTAGACAACCGTCTTGCCGCCAAAGCCGCCGCCGATCTCCGCCGGGTTGCACTTGAGGTCGCCCAGCTTCATGCCGACCAGCTTGGCGGTCAGGCCGCGGACGATGAAGTGGCCCTGGCTCGAGCTCCAGATTTCGCCCTGGCCGTCGGCGTCGTATTTCGCGAGGCAGGCATGCGGCTCGATATAGCCTTGATGCACGGCCGCCGTCTTGAACTCCTTCTCGACGATCACGTCGGCTTCCTTGAAGCCGGCTTCGACGTCGCCGATCGCGAAGTTGAGCTGCTTGGAGACGTTCGACGACTTCTTCGGCGTCGGCTCCACGCCGCGCGTCTTCATGTCCTCGAACAGCAGCGGCGCGTCCGGCTTCATCGCGTCGTCGACGTCGATGACATGCGGCAGGACTTCGTATTTGACCTTGATCAGCGAGCAGGCCTTGGCCGCCGTCGCCGCATCGATCGCGGCCACCGCGGCGACCGCGTGGCCTTCATAGAGCACCTTCTCGCGCGCCATGATGTTGCGGGTCACGTGCCAGAAGTTGACCGCGACGCGCTCGGGGCCGATGTAGGCGAAATTCTGATTGGGGAAATCCTTCGACGTGACGACCGCCTTCACGCCCGGCAGCTTCTCGGCCTTCGAGGTGTCGATCGACTTGATGCGCGCATGCGCATGGGGGCTGCGCAGGATCTTGCCGTAGAGCGCGCCGGGCAGCGTGTAGTCGTTGCCGTATTTGGCCGTGCCGGTCACTTTCGGCACGCCGTCCGGTCGAACGGGAGCCGTGCCAATCCACTTAAACGGTTTCTTGATCTCGTTCATCTAAAGCCCCTTCGATGGAAGCAACCCCGCTCAGGAAACCGACAGCGCCGCCAGGAAGATCGGACAGGTAAGTCAACAGTGCCTGTGCAAGCCGTGGCGTGACGTATCGGGTGAGGGGGTCAGGTTCAAATCCCTTGGGTTAAGTTTAACGTCGCGGGAATTGGCGACGCAAGCGCTATAACCTGCATTTGCAAGGCGGCGCCCCCACGAGGGCGCCAGCCTTCCGGATAGAGAGTCGTTCGCGTCGGGTCGCGGTCAAGTCCCGATCACGCATCGATCGCGGCGCGCTTAGACGAACAGGCTATATCCCAATCCCAGCGTGAAGGCGCCGACGGTGGCGAAGCCGAGATAGGCGGCGAAGACGGGCGGCCGCGCGAGCGCCCAGACCGCGATCGCGGCCGGGATCGAGCTGACGCCGCCGGCGAGCAGGAAGGCCATGCCCGCGCCGGGCGCCATGCCCTGGCCGATCAGGCCGGAGACGAGCGGCAGCGCCGCATAGCCGTTGAGATAGGCGGGGATGCCGACGAAGGTGGCGCCGGCGACCGTCTGCCAGCCCGTGCCGCCGATCCAGGCGCTGACGGATTCGCCCGGCAGATAGGCCAGCATCAGGCTTTCCAGGAAGAAGGCGATGGTCAGCCACTTGCCGAGGAAGAGGCCGTTGCTCGCCGCGTTCTTCGGGAACAGCGCGCGCCGCTCGGGCTCCTTCCAGAAGGCCCAGGCGACCTCCTTGCCGCTGCGGATCGGCGCGCCGCCGCAGCCGCCGTTGCCGATGCCCGCGCGCAAGGCCTCGGTGAAGAAGCCGGCGCGCATCAGGGCATAGGTGCCGAAGCCGCCGAGCAGGCCGATGGCGATCGCGGAAACGGTCTTGTAGATCGCGAAATCGAAGCCGAGCGTGCCCGCGGTGAGGAAGAACATCGACGGGTCCATCAGCGGCGAGGCGAGCCAGAAGGCCATGACCGGCGCCAGCGGCACGCCCATCGCGAGCAGCGCCGCGATCACCGGAATGACGCCGCAGGAGCAGAAGGGCGACAGCGCGCCCATCAGGGCCGCGACGACGACCATGCGCCCGACATGCCCGGTGAAGGCCCTGGCGATCAGGCGGTCGGCGCCGCTCGCCTTGGCGTAGGCGGTGACGCCGATCGACAGCAGCAGGAAGGGCGCCACGCCGAGCAGCTCCTTGAGCGTGAAGCGGAGGCTGGCCGCGGCCTGCGCCGGCGCGGCGGCGGCGAGGACCAGGACGGCGAGGATCACCGCGACCACGACCGGGTCGATCTTGGCGAGCGTCCGGCGTCCGGGGAGGGTTACGTCAACCATGAAACGGCTCCATTATTTCGAGTTTTTTCGGAATAGCAAGGCAAAAAAAAGCGCTCACGCGGCGTCCTCCGCGCAGGCCTTCGAATCGATGCAGCAGACCTTCGTCAGATAGCCCAGCGTCTCGTCCATGACGTCGTAATTGGCGTGGCAGTAGAGCGTCGTGCCCGCGCGCTCCTGGCGGACCAGCCCGACCGTGATCAGCTTGTGCAGATGGTGCGACACGGTGGACATCGGCACGCCGGTGCGCCGCTGCAGGTCGCCGACCGGCACGCCGTCATGGCCCGCGCGGACCAGGATGCGGTAGATCTCCAGCCGTGTCTCGTTGCCGAGCGCGCCCAGGCGCCGGGCGATCAATGAATCGTCCATGGCGCGACTATAGCGCGGCGCGCTGCTTGGAGCAAGAGTATTTCTAAGAATATGGGAATAACGGTAATGGCATGTGGACAGCACATAAGGTCGTCATTCGCCGGCTTGACCGGCGAATCCAGGGCAGGGCGCTGCGAATCGGGCTCGTCCTGTCCGGGAATGATCGCCATCATGCCGGCCGTTCTTCTCAGCCGGGCGCCGCCTCACGCGGTCAGAGTGGTCGTGCCGTGGACACCCCGGTCAAGCCGGGGTGTGACGATTTATATTATGGATCAATGTTTTAACCGTCATGCCACGGCTTGTCCGTGGCATCCATCGGTCGGCCAACGGCAGCGTATGCGGTGCCTTGCAACCACGCGCGGACCCCCCTTGCGCTCCGTTAATATATCGACTATTCATGATATATGGATAAAATACGATCCCTCGATGCCCTCTCGGCGCTGTCGCAGGAGACGCGGCTGGACGTGTTCCGGCTGCTGACGCGGGCGGAGCCGGCGGGCATGGTTGCGGGCGACATCGCGGACGCGATGGGCGCGCGCCAGAACACCATCTCCACCAACCTGGCGATCCTCGCCCATGCCGGGCTGATCCGCAGCGTGCGCGAAGGACGCAACATCCGCTACTTCGCCGATCTCGAGGGCATGCGCGGGCTGCTGTCCTACCTGATGGAGGATTGCTGCGAGGGCAAGCCTGCGGCCTGCGCGCCGCTGCTCGGCACGGTCGCGCGCGCCTGCGGGCGGAAACCGGAGGCGCTGATGCCGGACAAGGTCTTCAACGTGCTGTTTCTCTGCGCCGGCAACTCGGCACGCTCGATCATGGCGGAGGCGATCCTCAACGCGCTGGGGCCAGGGCCGGTTCCGCGCTTTCTCCGCCGGCTCGCAGCCGCGGGGGCAGGTCCATCCCTACACGATCGATCTGCTGCGCATGCAGAATTTCGACGTCTCTTTCGCCCGTTCGAAGAGCTGGGACGAGTTTGCCGGGCCCGGCGCGCGTGTCGTCGCGCGCCGGTCTAATGAAGACGGCGGCTGGACGACACCGGCCGCCGATGCACCGGAACTCGACTTCGTCTTCACCGTCTGCGACACGGCGGCGGGGGAGGTCTGCCCCGCCTGGCCGGGCCAGCCGATGACGGCGCATTGGGGCATTCCCGACCCGGCCGCCGCCACCGGGACGGAAGCGGAGCGCCGGCTGGCCTTCGCCGACGCCTACCGCCAGCTCAACAACCGCATCTCGATCTTCGTCGCCTTGCCGCTGGCCAGCCTCGACCGGCTGACGCTGCAGAAGCGTCTCGACGATATCGGCACGGTGGAGGGGGCGACCCACGGGAAGCCATCCGCCGACGAATAGGAAAAATACATTGAGTCCAGTGCAATGACGCAGGAAGCTGCGACGCCGCTTGAGCGTCCGGCCGGCGGGATCGGCTTCTTCGAGAAGTGGCTGTCGGTCTGGGTCGCGCTCTGCATCGCGGCCGGCCTGGCGCTCGGCAGCGCGCTGCCCGGCCTGTTCGCCGTCCTCGCCAAGCTGGAATACGCTTCGGTCAACCTGGTCGTCGCCGTGCTGATCTGGGCGATGGTCTATCCCGATGATGGTCAACGTCGACTTCGCCAGCCTGCGCCATATCGGCGACCGGCCGAAGGGGCTGATCGTCACCATCGTGGTCAACTGGCTGATCAAGCCCTTCACCATGGCGGCGCTCGGCGTGCTGTTCTTCGACGTGCTGTTCGCGCGACCTGATCGCGCCGGCCGACGCGCAGCAATACATCGCCGGGCTGATCCTGCTGGGCGCGGCGCCCTGCACGGCGATGGTCTTCGTCTGGAGCCAGCTCACCCGCGGCGACGCCACCTACACGCTGGTCCAGGTGTCGGTGAACGACATCATCATGATCTTCGCCTTCGCGCCGCTCGTGGCGCTTGCTGCTGGGCGTCACCGACATCGCGGTGCCGTGGGAGACGCTGCTGCTCTCGGTCGGCCTCTACGTCGTGATCCCGCTCGCCGCCGGGCGCGCTGACGCGCCAGCGGCTCGTCGCGCATGCCGGCAAGGGCGAGAGCGGCGAGGCCGCTGTCGCGCGCTTCACCGCCGCGGTCAAGCCGATCTCGGTGCTCGGCCTGCTGGCGACGGTGGTGCTGCTGTTCGGCTTCCAGGGGCAGGTGATCCTCGACCGGCCGCTCCTGATCGCGCTGATCGCCGTGCCGCTGCTCATCCAGTCCTACGGCATCTTCGTCATCGCCTATGCCGGCGCCTGGGCCTGGCGGATCCCGTTCAACGTGGCGGCGCCCTGCGCGCTGATCGGCACCTCGAATTTCTTCGAGCTCGCGGTCGCGGTGGCGATCAGCCTGTTCGGGCTGAATTCCGGCGCGGCGCTGGCGACCGTGGTCGGCGTGCTGGTCGAGGTGCCGGTGATGCTGTCGCTGGTCGCCTTCGCCAACCGGACGCGGCGCTATTTCGCCGACTGAACAAGGGAAGGGCTGCGCATGGTCAATATCGCGATCAACGGCCTGGGCCGCATGGGCAAGCTGGTGCTGCGCGCGCTTAATTGACGATGGGGTTGACGCCAAGCTGGTCCTGCTGAACGACGCGAAGGGCGACCCGGCGCAGCACGCGCATCTGCTGGAATTCGACACGGTGCATGGCCGCTGGCCCGCCGACTTCGCGCATGACGCCGAGAGCGTCAGCGTCAACGGCACGCGCATGGCGCTCACCGCGGCCAAGCGGATCGAGGACCTGCCGCTCGAGGCCTACGGCGTCGACCTGGTCGTCGACTGCACCGGCGTGTTCAAGACGCCGGCCAAGGCGCAGCCCTATTTCGCCGCCGGGGTGAAGAAGGTCGTCGTCTCCGCCCCGATCAAGGAAGCGCCGGCGCTCAACATCGTCTACGGCGTGAACCACGACGCTCTACGATCCCGGCCGCGCATCACCTGGTGACGGCGGCGAGCTGCACGACCAACTGCCTCGCGCCGGTCGTCAAGGTGCTGCACGAGGAGATCGGCATCCTGCACGGCTCGATCACCACGATCCACGACGTCACCAACACGCAGACCATCGTCGACCGGCCGGCCAAGGACCTGCGCCGCGCGCGCTCGGCGCTGAACTCGCTGGTGCCGACGACGACCGGCTCGGCAACCGCGATCACGCTGATCTATCCCGAGCTGAAGGGCCGGCTGAACGGCCACGCGGTGCGCGTGCCGCTGCTCAACGCCTCGCTCACCGACTGCGTTTTCGAGATGAAGCGCCCGACCACGGCGGCGGAGGTCAACGGCCTGTTCGAGGCGGCGTCCAAGGGCACGCTGAAAGGCATCCTCGGCTACGAGACGCGGCCGCTGGTCTCCGCCGATTACGTCAACGATCCGCGCTCGGCGATCGTCGACGCGCCGTCGACCATGGTCGTCGACGGCACGCAGGTGAAGGTCTACGCCTGGTACGACAACGAATGGGGCTACGCCTGGCGGCTCGCCGACGTGACGCGCCTCGTCGCGGCAGGCATGGAGAAGGGGGCCGCGCGATGACCGACATCGCCACCAAGGAACGCCCGCAGGCGCTTGCCGCCTATGTCGCCGTCACCGCGGCCTACTGGGCCTTCATGCTGACGGACGGCGCGCTCCGCATGCTCGTCCTGCTGCATTTCGACACGCTCGGCTTCACGCCGATCCAGCTCGCCTATCTCTTCCTGCTCTACGAGTTCATGGGCGTGGTCACCAACCTCGGCGCGGGCTGGATCGCCGCGCGCTTCGGGCTGACGCGCACGCTCTATGCGGGCCTGGCGCTGCAGATCGCGGCGCTGGTGGCCCTGGCGCAGCTCGATCCCGCCTGGACGATGACGCTCTCGGTCGTCTTCGTCATGGCGGTGCAGGGCGTCTCGGGCGTCGCCAAGGACCTCGCCAAGATGAGCTCGAAGAGCGCGGTCAAGCTGCTCGCGCCATCATCCGAAGACGGGCGCGCTGTTCCGCTGGGTCGCGGTGCTGACCGGCTCGAAGAACGCGGTCAAGGGATTGGGCTTCCTGATGGGCGCGGCGCTGCTGGCGCTGGCCGGCTTCGAGGCGTCGATCCTCGCCATGGCGGCGGCGCTCACGCTGATCCTCGTCGCGGTCGCGGCCTTCATGCCGTCCGGCCTGCCGCGCGGCAAGAAGAGCGCCAAGTTCCGCGACGTCTTCTCCAAGGACGCCAACATCAACCGGCTGTCGGCGGCGCGGCTGTTCCTGTTCGGCGCGCGCGACGTGTGGTTCGTCGTCGGCATCCCGATCTATTTCTACGCCGTGCTGTCGGACGGCTCGCCGGCGGGCAACCGCACGGCCTTCTTCATGGTCGGCGGCTTCATGGCGCTCTGGATCGTCGGCTACGGCATGGTGCAGGCAGCGGCGCCGAAAATCCTGCGCGCGCGGCACAAGAGCGTGGCCGAGGCGGTCGGCCTGGCGCGGCTCTGGGTCGGGCTGCTGACCTTGATCACCGCGGCGCTCACCGGCGCCGCGCTCGCCGCGGCGGGCGAGCCGGCGACCTGGCTCACCGCGGCGCTGGTCCTGGGGCTGCTCGTCTTCGGCGTCGTCTTCGCCGTCAACTCCTCGCTCCACTCCTACCTGATCCTCGCCTTCTCGCAGGCCGAGCGGGTGACCATGGATGTCGGCTTCTACTACATGTCGAACGCCGCCGGCCGCCTCACCGGCACGCTGCTGTCGGGCCTCAGCTACCAGTTCGGCGGCCTGCCGCTCTGCCTCGGCACCGCGGCGGCGATGTCGGCGGCAAGCTGGCTCTGCGCGGGACGGCTGCAGAAGGTCGCAGGGTAGGGACGCTTCCGGCAGTCGCTCCGTCACCCTCATGCTGAGCCTGTCGAAGCATCAGCGGCTCGATGCGTCGGCGCTGGCTCGTCCTTCGACAGGCTCAGGACGAGGCCAGGTTTGCGTGTTGCACGTTATTCCCCCAATTCGACCGCGTTCGTCCTTTCCTCTATCCTTGTGGTTGTGCCGCTGACGCGTTGCCCGTCGGGCGAGGGCCACCCAAGGGAGGATTGACGATGCAGTACAAGAGAATTTCCGCCGACTGCCATATCGACATGTGCTGGATGCCGCCGAAGCTGTTCGTCGACGAGGCGCGTCCCTCGATGAAGGAGCGCATGCCCTTCGTCACCGATGGTCCGGACGGTCCCTACTGGACCTGCAAGAACGGCACCTCCTTCGGGCTGAAGAACGGCGTCGGGCCGTCCGGCGCGAAATACGTCAAGGGCGCGCATGCCCGCGCCGACCTGATGGCCGCGACGGGGCTCTACGACGACGGCAAGAAGGACATCCGCCGCGTCTCCACGCCGCAGCTCCGCATCAAGGACATGGAGCGCGACCATGTCGACGCCGAGGTGATGTACGGCATCCTGGGCGCGGCGTCGCGCCTCGCCGACCACGAGGCAGCGAACGAGATGTACCGCATCTACAACGACTGGCTCGCCGACTTCTGCAAGGAATATCCCGACCGCCAGATCGGCCTCGCCTGCCTGCCCTATGGCGACATCGAATCCGCGGCGAAGGAAGTCTACCGCATCAAGGAGCTCGGGCTGCGCGGCATCGAGCTGTCCTGCTCCTGGGACATGCAGCCGATGTACCACCCGATTTGGGAGCCGCTGTGGAAGGCGATCAACGACGTCAACCTGCCGCTGCATTTCCACACCTTCCCGGTGATGCCGCCGAAGCTGCGCGCCTCGCTGCCGAAGGAAGTGCAGCGTCCGGCGATTTTCACCATCGTGTCCGGCTTCCAGATGAACCTGATCAACATCATCGCGGCGATCATCGGCGGCGCCGTGCTGGAGCGCTATCCGAACGTGCGCGTCGCCTTCGGCGAGAGCGGCATCGGCTGGCTGGCCTACGCGCTCGACCGCATGGATTTCGAATGGGAGGACCGCTTCCACGACCTCGGCCTCAAGATGAAGCCGAGCGACTACTGGAAGCGGCAGTGCAAGGCGACCTTCCAGTTCGATCCGATCGGCACCAAGCTGGTGAACGAGATCGGCGTCGAGACGCTGATGTGGGGTTCCGACTACCCGCACGGCGACGGCGTCTGGCCCAACTCCGATAAGTACATCGCCGAGCAGTTCGCCGGGCTGCCGGCCGACGTGGTGAAGAAGATCACCTGCGAGAATGCCGCCAAGTTCTACGGCTTGACGCGGTAGGCAGGGGTCGAGCGTGACCTCAAAAGTCCTCCCCCCTTGTGGGGGAGGATTTAGGTGGGGGGTAATCGGTGGCACAGCGCTGCGTGTTCAGGCGACACTGCTTCGCGCACCCCCCACCCTGACCCTCCCCCGCAAGGGGGGAGGGAAAAAATTTTGTATGGGCTTTTGAAAATAGGGCTCCGTCCCCTTTTTGAAAGGATCACAGCATGACGCGACAGGATCTGCGCAAGCGCGGCGCGGCGCTGCGGGAGCGGCTGGGGATTGCGGACACGCGCGACGAGGAGCCGGTGCCGGGCTTCGCGGATTTCGCCGCCGAGGTCGTCTATGGCGGGGTCTGGGACCGGCCGAACCTGCCGCTCGCCGATCGCATGGTCTGCACGCTGTCCGCGCTCTCTGTCCTGCAGCGCCCGGCGGAGCTGAAGCCGATGGTGGCCGGCGCGCTCGATCTCGGGCTGACGCCGCGCAACATCCTCGAAATCTTCATGCAATCCGGGCTCTATGCCGGCTTCGGCACGACCGAAGCGTCGGCGGCGATCGCGAAGGATGTGTTCGCGGCGCGCGGCCTTGCCGTGCCGGCCGAGCCGCCGCGCGACGACAGCAACGAGGCGCTGGACGCGCGCGGGCGCGAGTTGATGGGAACGATCCACGGCGAGCGCGGCCGCCAGGGCTATGCCGCGCCGGACAACCCGATCACCGGCGCGCTGTTCCCGTCCGCGCTGCGCTATGGCTATGGCGAGCTGTGGTTCCGGCCCGGCCTCGACAATCGCCGGCGCATGCTCTGCGCCATCGCCTCCTTCACGGTGATGAGCCTGGAAGGGCAGCTGCGCAAGTTCTCCCAGTCCGCGCTCAACGCCGGGCTGACGCGCGAGGAGATCGTCGAGGCGGTGATCCAGACCGGTCCCTACGGCGGATTCCCGCGCGCGCTCAACGGCCTGGCGATCCTGAGCGCGGTGCTGTGACCGTTTGAGTAGTTGCCGCCCGGCGGAATGTTGCTATCGTCGGCGGCATGCACGATACGGCGACACGCGACCTGGAGACGCGCCTCGCGCGCTTCCCCCGCTTGGGCCTCGCCCAATTGCCGACACCGCTGGAGCCGCTGAAGCGCCTCACCGCGCATCTCGGCGGCCCGCGCCTGTGGGTGAAGCGCGAGGACTGCACCGGCGCTCAGCTTCGGCGGCAACAAGCTGCGTAAGCTCGACTACGTCCTGCGCGAGGCGGTAGAGGCGGGGGCGGATACGCTGGTCTCGGGCGGCGTCGTGCAGTCGAACAGCCAGCGGCAGGTGGCCGCGGCGGCGGCCAAGCTCGGCCTCGGCTGCCATCTCGCGGTCTATCACGGCCGCTTGGCGCCGCCGACCCGCGACTACGAGACCTCGGGCAACATGCTGCTCAACCGGCTCTATGGCGCGACGCTGCATGACGTGCCGTGGACCGGCGACCGCAACGCCGCCATCCATGACCTGGCGGACCGGCTGAGAGCGGAAGGACATCGCCCATTCGTCGTGCCCTATGGCGTCTCCGACGCGCTGGGGGCGGTGGGCTATGCGTCGACCGCGGCGGAGATCGCCCGTCAGGCCGCCGCGCAGGGCTTTCGTCCCTCCGCCATCGTCCATTGCTCCGGCAGCGCCGGAACCCAGGCCGGCCTGGTCATCGGCGCGTCGCTTTGCCTGCCCGCGACGCGCGTGGTCGGCATCGATATCGATGCGGAGCCGGCGCGCGTGCGCGCGGATGTGGTGCAGTACGGCCGCGCGGCGGCGGACCTGATCGGGCTGACGCTGGACGAGGCCCTGGTCGAGGTGGTCGCCGGCCATGCCGGCCCGGCCTACGGCGTCCCGCACGCCGCGACGATCGAGGCGATCAAGCTCGCCGGGCGGCTGGAGGCCATGGCCCTCGATCCAGTCTATTCCGGCAAGGGCCTCGCGGGGCTTATCGCGCTGATCCGCGACGGCCGCTGGTCGGCGGGCGACGACGTCATCTTCGTCCACACCGGCGGCGCGCCGGCGCTTTTCGCCTATCGCGAGCTGCTGGCGCTTTGAGGCGCCGGGCGGAGCTTACCAGCTTCCGGTATTCGGCATCGAGGCCCAGGGCTCCTTCGGCGGCAGGGCTTCGCCATCCTGCAGCAGCTCGATCGAGATGCCGTCGGGCGAGCGGACGAAGGCCATGCGGCCGTCGCGCGGCGGGCGGTTGATGGTGACGCCGGAGGCCATCAGGCTCTGGCACAGGTCGTAGATATTCTCGACGCTGTAGGCGAGGTGGCCGAAATTGCGCCCGCCGGTGTAAGCCTCGGGGTCCCAGTTGTAGGTCAGCTCGATGACCGGCGCCTTGGTCTCCTTCGCCGAGGTCACGTCCCGCGAGGCGGACAGGAAAATGTTGGTGTAGCGGCCCTTCTCGCTCTCGGTCCGGCGCGTCTCCGTCATGCCGAGCTTGTTGCAGTAGAAGTCCAGCGACTTGTCGAGGTCCGATACCCGGACCATGGTGTGGAGATATTTCATCTTCATCGGAGCGGCCTCCTTTTCTCTCGTAACGGCTGTGGCCCAACTATCTCAAACTCCCGTGGTTCCGCCAACCGGCATTATGCCGCTGGCGGCGGCGCCCTGCCATCGGTTGAAAAATTTGCCGGTCTGCGCGCCTGGGCTGAGGTATGCTCGCTGCATGTCGGATATCCGCCACCTCATCGTCGACCAAATTCCGCACCTGCGCCGCTACGCGCGGGCGCTGGTCGGCGACCGGGCGCAGGCGGACGACCTGGTGCAGGACTGCCTGGAGCGCGCCTGGAGCCGAACGCATCTGTGGACGGTCGGCACCAACATCCGCGCCTGGCTGTTCACCATCCTGCACAACCTGCATCTCAACGCCGCGCGCAAGCAGCGCAATACGCCGGGGCACGTGCCGCTGGGGGCGGGGGCGGCGGATCCGCCCGTGCGGCCTACCCAGGAAGATGGTCTGGCGGTCGAGAACATGTGGCAGGCATTCTCCAGCCTGCCGGAGCCGCAGCGGGCCGCGCTCCTGCTCATCACCGTGGAGGAGATGAGCTATGAGGAGGCGGCTGCCGTGCTCGGCATTCCGATGGGAACGCTGATGTCGCGCATCCATCGCGGGCGCGAGCGGCTGCGCGCCTTGATGGACGCGCCCGAGGACGAAGGATCGGAGTCCGATACATGACGGCAACGACGGGCTCAATCCGCAAGGTCGATCTGCATGCCTTCGTCGACGGACAGCTCGACGCGGAGCGGCGGCGCGCGGTGGCGGCCTATCTCGGCGAGAACCGCGAGGCTGCACGTCGGGTCGCCGCCTATCAGCGCCAGAAAAAGGCGCTGCGCGCCATGCTCGACCCCGTGCTCGCGGAGACGCTGCCGCGCGCGCTGCAGCCGCGCCGCCCGACGCGATGGCGGGTGCACGCGGCCTGGGCCGCGGCGGCGGCGATCCTGCTGGTCGTCGGCGGCGTGCTCGGCTGGCAGGTTCGCGGTTCCGGCACCGCCGTCGGGCAGGCGGATACGATCGGGAGCGGCGAGGTCGTGCGCGAGGCGGCTGTCGCGCACGCGGTCTTCACCGCGCAGCGCCGGCACCCGGTCGAGATAAAGGCGGACGAGGAGACGCATCTCGTCACCTGGCTCTCCAAGGTTCTGGGCGCGCCGCTGCGGGCGCCGCATCTCGCGGGGCTCGGATACCACCTGGTCGGCGGCCGGCTGCTGTCGTCGACGGACGGTCCCGCCGCGCAGTTCATGTATGAGGATGCCAAGAAGAACCGGCTGACGCTCTACATCGTCAACGACGCGAAGTGGCGCGGCAAGGCGGAGTTCCAGTTTGCCGAGGATCGCGGCGTTTCCGTGTTCTACTGGATCGAGGGTACCCTGGGCTATGCGTTGAGCGGCGAGATCGACCGGCCGGCGCTGCTCGCCGTCGCCCGCACCGTCTACACGCAGCTGGAGCGGTGATGAAGGGACAGGCTGCCGAAAAAAAGTCGTTTTCATCGTGGAATAATCAGGCCGGCGCGGTGTTGATGGTTTCGAGGGACTGCGTTCCCGGCGCGGCGGCGATGCCGATCCGGGAATGGGTGTGTCAGGCTGCCGCAAGCGAAACCGGCATAGTCTTGTTGGACCCGTGCCGGACGACAGAAGGTGATGCGGACGGCGTAACATAGAGACGCGATAACAGGAGGTTGAGCGAATGGGATTTTCCGGAAAGGTTGCAACGATCGCGGCGGTCGCCGCCGTGGCGGGGCTGGTCCTGGCGTCGTCGGGGCCGATCAAGGCCGCCATGACGGGTGAAGCCGCGATCAAGGCGCGCGTGGCGGCGATGAAGGACAACGGCAAGAACCTGAAAGCCATTCAGGGCTTCATCAAGAACGGCAAGGGCACGGCTGCCGACGTCGCCAAGCACGCAGCGGCCATCGCCGCGACGTCGAAGAAGATCCCGGGCCTCTTCCCCAAGGACACGGGTCGCGGTCCCTTCACGGACAAGCAGACACGCGCGCTGCCGGCCATCTGGACGGACTGGTCGGGTTTCGAGAAAGACGCGCATGCCCTGACGACGGCTGCCGAACATCTCGAGAAGGTGGCGAAGGCCGGCGACAAGGATGCCATCGCGAAGGCGGCGGCGGGAATGGGTAAGGCCTGCGGCGCGTGCCACAAGGCCTATCGCGGCCCGGACGTCGACTGACGGCTTGAGCCGAGCGTTTCGATAACAGCGGCGGCGCTGCCCGTTGACGCGGGCGCCGCCGCTATTTTTTGGCCCTAGCGGCTCGGAAGCGAGTCCCCAGCCAGTCGATCGCCGCCTGCACGCCGCCTTTGCCGTGCGGAATGCCGAGCGCCTGCAGCGTGACCTCGGTGCTGCCGAGCACGCCCAGGATCATCGGCGCGTTGATATGGCCCATATGGGCGATGCGCAGCGCCTTGCCGGTCAGCTCGCCGATGCCGACGCCCAGTACCACGCCGCAGTGGCGGTGGCAGTATTGCCGGATCGTCTGCGGGTCGAGGCCTTCCTGCAGCAGGATCGTGGTGACGGAGTTGGCGCGCTCGGCCGGCTCAACGATATTGAATTCCATCGCGCCGCCCTCGGCCCACACCGCGACCGCCCGGCGCACCGCCTCGGCCAGCAGGGCGTGCCGCCGGAAGACGTTCTCCAGCCCCTCTTCGAGCAGCATGTCGATCGCCTTGCGGAGGCCGAACAGCAGGTGCTCCGGCGCCGTCCCGCAGTATTTCTGGTAGTGCTGCTCGCCGTTTCGCTGGGTCCAGTCCCAGTAGCGGGTGCGCAGCCCCGCCGTCTTGTGCACAGCCGCCGCGCGCGGTCCCGCGGCGACGAAGCCCAGCCCGGGCGGCGTCATCAGGCCCTTCTGCGAGCCGGTGACCGCGACGTCGACGCCCCAGCCGTCCATGTCGAAGGGCATGGTGCCGAGCGAGGCGATGGTGTCGACCATCAGCAGCGCGCCGTGGCCGGCGTCGGTCATGGCCTTGCGGATGGCCGGGATGTCGTTGACCACGCCCGACGCGGTGTCGACCTGGACCACGAGCACGGCCTTGATCGCGCCCGCCTTGTCTTCGCGCAGCCGCGCCTCGAGTGCGGCCGGATCGACCGCGCGGCGCCAGGTGCCGGGCAGGGTCTCGACGGTGACGCCCATCATCTCGCCGGTCTCGCCCCAGCCGACCGCGAAGCGGCCGCTCGCCAGGACGAGGATCCGGTCGCCGCGGGACAACACGTTGCTGACCGCCGCTTCCCAGGCGCCGTGCCCGTTGGCGGCGTAGATGTAGGTGTCGCCCTTGGTGCGGAACACGGTCTTGAGGTCGGCGAGGCAGCTTCGCGTGATCTCGACGAGCTCGCCGGCGTAGATGTCGATCGCCGGACGGTGCATCGCGTTGAGCACCGCGTCCGGCACGGTGGTCGGGCCTGGAATGCTGAGAAACTCGCGGCCATTGCGGACGGTCATGGTTCTGTCTTCTCCGTTGGAACGCCTGCGGTGCGCCCCGGCGGCGGCCGGAGCGTTCGTCGAGAGTCGTGACCGGTTTTTTGTCGGTCGGCAATGGCCATTCGCAACAATTTCGCCGCAGGGCGTAATTTGACCCGGCCCCGTCATTCAGGGTGCAATCGATCGGACGCGCCGGAAGCGGCGCCTGCGCACAACAACATGCTTGGGGATGGAAACATGGCATCGATGAGCCGACAGCTTGCCGCCTGGGTGGCCGGACTGAAATATGCGGACCTGCCGGCCGAGGTGATCGACCGGGCGAAGGGGCTGACGCTGCAGGGGCTATCCTCCGCGCTGATGGGCTACGACCGGCCGCCGACCAACCAGGCGCTCGCCATGATGCAGGAGGAGGAGGCGGGCGGCCCCGGCGTGGCAACCGTGCTTGTCCACGGCGCCAAGCTGACCAAGGCGGGGGCGTGCTACGTCAACTCGGACCTGATCTTCGTCGGCGGCAAGTGGGACACCTTCCGCATGCTGACCCATCCCGGCTGCGCCATCCTGCCGTCCGCGCTGATGGCGGCCGAGGTCGCGGGCGCGTCGGGCAAGGACTACATCACCGCCATCGCCGCGGCCTACGAGGTGATGGAGCGCATGGCCGCCGACTTCATCCCGACGACGATGTCGCGCGGTTTCCACGCGGGCCCGGTGTTCGGCATCTTCGGCGCGGCAATCGCGGCGGCGAAGCTCGGCGGGCTCAACGCCGACCAGATCCACGGCGCGATCGCGCAATGCGTCAACCTGGCGAGCGGCAACCTCGAAGGCATCCGCAGCGGCGGCAAGTCGCTGCGCGAAGGCGGCGCGGTGCGGAATGCACTACTTGCCGTCGCGCTCGGCCGGCACGGCGTGCCCGGCGGCGAGACGGTGCTGGAAGGCGAGGCGGGCTTCTACCACTCCTATACCGGCAACAACCGCGGCGAGCTGCGCTACAGCTTCACCGCCGACAACAAGGCGAGCCTCGACAAGGTCACGGCCAATCTCGGCAAGGACTGGATGATCCTCGAGACGCTCTACCGCGTCTATTCGACGGCCGGCTACAACATCGCGCATATCGACGTGACGGCGGCGCTTTGCCGCGAGCACGACATCAAGCCGGCCGACGTCGAGCGCGTCGAGGCGGTGGTCAACTGGATGGAGACGGAATACCCGAGCCCGGCCTTCCCGGTGCGCAGCCGCGAGCCCGGCGTCGGCAGCACGCAGTACTACTCGGCCTACGGCGTGGTGAAGCGCGGTTTCCCGCTGCTCAAGTTCATCGAGCACGGCTACGGCCCGGCCGACCCGCCGGAGGTGCTGGAGATGATGAAGAAGGTGACGATCGTCCCCTCGCACCGCCACACGCTGTTCGGACCGCGCGTGACGATCCACCTGAAGGACGGCACGAGCGTGACCAAGGCGGGCACCGGCCGCGAGTTCATCTGGGACTTCGAGGAGGAGGCGCGCCGGATCAGCGAGATCACCCCCGGCATTCCGATCCCCGAGGCGCAGTACAAGGCGCTGATCGCGGCGTGCCGGGGGCTGGACACGCTGGAGAGGGCGGACACGCTGATCGGGCTGACGGTGGTGAAATAGCGGTTCCCGACGGCCCATCCATGGATTGCCGGAACAAGTCCGGCAATGACGGTAAGATCTATGACTTAAGAAAATCGTCACTCGCGGACTTGTTCCGCAGAGTCCATTTGCACCGCCCTTTCCACCCGCTCGCCGCCTCAATCCAAATCGCTCGCGCTGTGCCGCTCCGGCAATTGCATCTCCTCCGGCCCGGTGATCTTGTTGACCCGCCGGCCGCGCTTGACGGCCGGGCGGTTCTGGATCTCCGTCGCCCAGCGGACGACGTTCTTGTAGGACGTCACGTCGAGGAATTCCGACGCCTCGTACTGGTTGTTCAGCACGACGTTGCCGTACCACGGATAGGTCGCGATATCGGCGATGTTGTAGTCGTCGCCGCAGAGATAGCGGCGGTCCGCCAGATTCCGGTCGAGCACGTCGAGCTGGCGCTTCACTTCCATCGTGAATCGGTTGATCGGGTACTCGAACTTCGCCGGCGCATAGGCGTAGAAGTGGCCGAAGCCGCCGCCGAGATAGGGGGCGCTGCCCATCTGCCAGAACAGCCAGGAGAAGCACTCGGCCCGCGCCGCCGGGTCATGCGGCAGGAAGGCGTCGAACTTTTCCGCGAGATAGAGCAGGATCGCGCCGGATTCGAACACGCGCGTCGGCGTCTTCGTGCTGCAGTCGAGCAGGGCGGGGATCTTGGAATTGGGGTTCACCGCCACGAAGCCGCTGCCGAACTGCTCGCCGTCGCGGATCCGGATCAGCCACGCGTCGTACTCCGCGCCCTTCTTGCCGAGCGCGAGGAGCTCTTCCAGCAGGACCGTGACCTTGACCCCGTTGGGCGTCGCCAGCGAGTAGAGCTGGAGCGGATGCTTGCCGCGCGGCAGCTCCTTCTCGAACTGCGCGCCGGCGGTCGGGCGATTGAGCTTGGCCCAGGCGCCGCCGTTCTCGGTGTCCCATTTCCAGATCTTCGGTGGAATGTAGGTCGATGTATCGGGCATGGGACGGTCTCCTGATCCTGGTGGGGTTATTGGGCCGGCGGAAGTGGCGTTTCGGGCGTTTCCGCCGGTTGTTTCGCAAACAAGGTAGTCGGTCCGTATGGCACGTCAATGCTATGGTTGTGCGGATGGGTAGAGTTAAAGCGCCGCGCGCTTTCGCGCTCTCGGTATGTGTTTTCCTTTCGGCCTGCGCAACGGGCGCGCGCGAGGAAGGGAAGGCGCGGCCGATCGAGGCGGTCTTCCTCTGCGGCGGATACGTCGTGCACACGGCCTTTCGCCCGGAGCGGATGACGCTCACGCTGGGGCACAAGCGTTACCGGCTCGATCGCGCCCGGTCGGGTTCGGGGGCGCGCTATACCGGCGCCTCTCCGGACGGGCCGGTCGAGTTCTGGAACAAGGGGCGGGACGCCAGGTTCACGATCGGCCGCCGGACTTTCTCCGAATGTCACGAGCGGCGCGGGACGCGGTGAGCGCTACTCGGCGGCCTGCGCCTGCGGCCGGTCCAGCAACGTCAAACGCCACATCTCCCGCAATTGCTGCTGATTGTCGTAGCCCGTCGCCGCGTGGATCGTGCACCGGTTGTCCCAGATGACGACGTCGCCGGGCTTCCAGCACCACTTCACGGTGAACTCCGGCCCGGTCACGTAGGGCAGCAGCTTCCGCAGCACCTGCACGCTGTCGTCCTCGACGCCTTCGAGGTCCCACAGGTCGAGCTTTTCGCCGGGCACCGGCTGGCCGGCCGGGACCACCGCGCAGGTCGAGCTGTTCAAGCCGTAGAGCGCAGGCTGGCCGGTCACGGGGTGCTTCAGGACGATCGGCACCCGGTTGGGCGGATTGGCCGCGCGCTGCGCCGGCGTCAGGACGGGATATCCGGGCGAGTAGAGGCTGATCTTCTTGTCGTGATGCGCCAGCGAGCACACCGCTTCGAGCGGCTCGAGCTTCCGCTTTGCCGGTTCGTCGAGGCGGGCGAAGGCGGTCCGGGTATCCGCGAACAAGGTCTCGCCGCCCTTCTCCGGCGCGATGCGGCAATGGAAGACCGAGCCGATCGGCGGGCTCTGGCGGAAGGTGGAATCGGTGTGCCAGACGGGACGGCGTGTTTCCGGGTTGTAGCGGATGTCGGCGTCGGATGCGAGCGGCGGAACCTTCGCGAACTGCGCTACGTCTTTCCCCGCCTCGTTCTTGACGTTTCCGATCCGGAGGATTGGAAATCCCTCGATCATCTTGTCTTCCCGCGCCGCATGGCATTCCATCTCGACCGCGCCGAAGACATTGGCCCACTGCATCAGCCCCGCCGGCGAAAGCTCGGCCAGGTCATCGCCGCGCACGGCGATCAGGCCGCCATGCCGCATCCAGAGGTCATAAGCCGCGCGCTGGAAGGCTGCATCGGCGAGATCGCCGCGCGTCACGTCCTCGATGCAGACGCCGAAATCGCCGTTCAACGGAGTGGTCTTGCCGGTCATGGGGGTTCGCTCGTTTGGGATGGGGATCGGGAATCGATCTTTTCAGTTTAGGGCTTCTTTTCCGGTTTGCGCTACAGCGATGATCGTCTTGCCGGTCACGCGTCCGTTACCTGCGCCACGCAGCCGTACTCCGTTGCCGCGCGCCGCGCGTTCATCCGGGACTTCGAGGAAGAAGTCAGGCGGTTCAGCGAGATCATCCCTGGTATCCCGATCTCGAAGACCCAATATGAGGCGCTTATCGAGGCGTGCCACATGCTCGACCGACTGGAAAGCGTCCGAGCTGATCCGCCTGACGGTGGCGGATATGTCGGGGCCCACAGCCGGCCGGCGAGGGCCGGCGGCATTGATTGACGTCAAGGTCGTGGCTCTTCCGTAAGGATAGGCTTCGCCACCGTGGTTAACGCCATTGGCATACAGGAGACCAAAATGCAGAGGACCATTCAGCGGATTTTGGCGATGTCGGTTCTGCTCGTACCGCTCGGGCTGGGCGCCTGCGCGTCGCAAAGCGATCTCGACCAGCTTCGCAGCGAGGTGACCAAGGCGCAGGCGTCGGCGGATAAGGCCGCGGCGGACGCGCAAGCGGCGAAAGAGGAGGCGGCAGCAGCCAATGCGCGCGCGGATGCGGCGGACAAGGCGGCTTCCGACGTGAGCCGCAAGGCCGACCGTATTTATAACCGCTCGCTGCGGAAGTAATCGAACGCCTGCAAGGCGGTTAGCCGTTCTCGTATTTTTCATCCTCGTCGCCGGTGGGGGCGGCCGTGCGTATTCGAACTCGTAGCCTTCTCCTGGCATGCGTTGCCGCGGTGGCAGGCGCACAGGCCGCTTTCGCCGGTACGGCGGGATCTTTTGGCGCGTCGCAGGAAGCGCTGAAGTCCGCACTCGCCTGGTACCGCAATATCGCAGGGGCAGGGGGCTGGCCGGCGGTGCCGGACGGCCCCGCCTTGCGGCCGGGATCGTCGGGTCCGGCGGTCGCCGACCTCAGGAAGCGCCTCGCGATCACCGGCGACCTCGCGGTCGGCGGCGGCGCCCCGCAGGCTTTCGACACGGGCCTCGCCGACGCGGTGATACGGTTTCAGTCGCGGCATGGCCTCGCTGTCGACGGCGTCGTCGGGCGGCAGACCCGCAAGGCCCTGAACGTCCCGGTGGAAGCGAGAGTCCGGCAGATCGACGCGAGCCTCGCGCGCCTGCGGTCGCTGCCGGTCGGCGACAGCGGGCACTTCATCCTCATCAACGTTCCCGGCTTCGAGCTGACGGTGTTCGACGGTGGCCGGCCTTCGTTTCAGTCGCCGGTGATCGTGGGCCGGCTGTCGCGTCCGACGCCGGTGTTTTCGAGCACGGTCACCCGGATCGTCGCCAATCCCTACTGGCGGATTCCGCGCCGCATCGCGGTCGTGGACATCCTGCCGAAGCTCAAGCGGGATCCGTCCTATCTGACCGCCCAGTCGATCCGGGTCTACGGCAACGATCACGGCACGCCGGCCGAGGTGCCGCCCGGCTCGATCGACTGGCGCTCGCTGCATGCGTCCAACTTTCCCTATGTCCTCGTGCAGGACCCGGGCCCGCTGAACGCGCTCGGCCGGATCAAGTTCTTCATTCCGAACGAGATGGACGTCTACCTGCACGACACGCCGGCGAAGGAATTGTTCAACCACCCGCACCGCGCCTTCAGCTCGGGATGCATCCGCGTCCAGAAGGCGCGCGATCTCGCCGAGCTGCTCCTGCGCGGGGACGAGGACGGCCGGCTCGAGAAGCTGGAAACCGCGCTGAAAGCGGGCGAGACGACGGAGATCGCGCTCGCCAAGCCGGTTCCCATCCATGTCGTCTACCTGACGGCCTGGAGCGACGCCGACGGCCAGGTCGAATTCCGCGACGACGTCTATGCCTTGGATGGGTTGACCGGCGCGGACGCGGCAAAAGTTGCGGACCGGCGCCCGGACCCGGAAGCGACGGCCTGCAGCGCGCCTGCGAATTTCGGCGGCATCCATTTCTAGGCGCTGTTTACGAAGGGATTGGCGCGTGACTCAGGCTTTACTTGGCCTTCGCGCCTGTCTTCGGTCGGGACTTGGCCTTGGCCGAGGACGTGTTCAGTGCCACGGCGGCGCGAATGAGTGCTTTCAACGCCTTTTCATCGATCTTGTCGCCCTCGTGGAAATCGATGGCGCGCCGGGTGTTGCCTTCGAGGCTGGCGTTGAAGAGGCCTGAAGGGTCCTCCAACGAGGCGCCCTTGGCGAAGGTCATCTTCACGGCGTTCTTGTACGTCTCGCCGGTGCAGATGATCCCGGCGTGCTCCCACACCGGAACGCCACGCCACTTCCACGTCTCGGCGACGTCGGGGTCGGCTTCCTTGACCAAGGTCCGCAGCCGGCCGAGCATCTGGCCCCGCCAGTCGCCCAGCTCCTTGATTCTCGCATCGATCAGCTGAGCAGGAGACTTGCCTTCCGGTGACCCGCTCTTCCTCATGTCCGTTTCCCTCCTCGGTCTTCAATCGATTCGCGCCAGGAGCTGCTCCAGGGTCGCAAGGAACCGCGGCCACCCATACTTGGCGCCCTGGTAGGCCTGCTCCTGATCCGGCCGGAAGCCGGACTGCTCCATGCGCAGCTGGGTTCCCGAGCCCGTCGGGGTGAGAGTCCAGGTGACGATACTCTCGAGACCATAGGCCGCCCAAGTGTAGGACAGTGTTTTGGCCGGCTCGACGGTCAGGACCTCGCCGTCGACGGCGCCCCAGTCGGCGCGAAGATTGAACCGGTGGCCGACAACCGGCTGGAAGTCGTTCTTCATCAGCCATTCCTCAAGCAGCGGCCCTTGCGTCAGTGCGCGCCAGACCTTTTCGGGCGGGTGCGGCAGCTCGCGCTCGATGACGACGGAACGGGTAACGGCGTCGGTGCTGGTCATTGGTCCATCCTGTTCAAAAGGTCTTCGAGATGATCGAACCGATCGCGCCAGAAGGCGGCGTACAGGCTCATCCAGTCAATCAGCGGGGCCAGGCCTTCCGGCCGGGCGCTGTAGTGGGTCTGGCGCCCGTCGCGCCGGTCCTGCACCAGCCCGGCGCGCTTCAGGACGCCGAGATGCTTGGAGACCGCGGGCTGCGAGACGCCCGACTGGTCGGTCAGCACCCGCACGGTCTGCTCGCCGCCGCGGCTCAGCCGCTCGAAGATCGCCCGGCGGGTCGGATCGGCGAGGCTCTTGAAGAGGGTATCGGGCGCGGTCTGCATGGAAATCCAATAACTGATCAGTTATGGTTTTATCCATAACCCATGAGCTATGAATACGTCAAGCGGGCGTCGATGGGGAATTCGGTGCGGCCAATTGATCCGGGTTGTCTGGAAATATGGCCTTGTCGGCCCCACATACGATCTGTCCGGATAGGGAACGTGACAGAGGCCGGCCCGTGCGTTTAATGCCGATTTTACCGGTCTTTAACGGCCTCGCTTCACGCTCTGCTTTATCGCTTCGGCAAAGCGGCGATGGTGGCGGCAAGCCGCCGGCTTAGAGGGGAACCGATGCGCAGCAAAGACCGTATGACGCGGCCGCACGACCGGCGGACCGTGCTCAAGCTCGGCGCCGGCATGATGGCCGCCGGCGGCATGGCGCTCGCGGGCGTCGCGCCGGCCAAAGCGGCCCTGCCCGAGCGGGCGCTCTCCTTTTACAATCTGCATACCGGTGAATCGCTCAAGACCGTCTATTGGGCGGACGGGCGTTCCGTCCCGGAAGCGCTGACCGAGATCAACCGGCTGCTGCGGGACTTCCGAACCTCCGAGATCTTTCCGATCGACGTCGGCTTGCTGGACCTGATCCACCGCGTGCGCGCGTCGATCGGCTCGAACGAGCCCTTTCACGTCATCTCCGGATACCGCTCGCCGGCCACGAACGCCGTGCTCGCCAGCCACAGCAAGAATGTCGCGCGCAAAAGCCTGCATGTCCTGGGCGAGGCGATCGACGTGCGCCTTCCGGGCTGCCGGCTGACCGACCTGCACAAGGCGGCGGTCGCGCTGCGGGGCGGCGGCGTCGGCTTCTATCCGCATTCGGATTTCGTGCATATGGACGTGGGCCGCGTCCGCTACTGGTAGCTCGCCTCAGATCAGCAGCAGGCGCGCCGTTTCTTCCGGATGCGTCAGCATCGGATAATGCCCGGCGTTCAGCTCGCGCCATTCCGCATCGAATTTCGCCGCCGTGCGGCGCTGATGCGATTCCGGCGGGTTCGGGCTGCCGGTGCAGCGGATCACCGTCGCCTTCCAGGACTGCTTCCAGAAATCGTCGAGCTCGCCCGGCAGCGCATCCGACAGGCCGAGCGGATGCGGCGTCGCGCGGTCGAGCGCCCAGGCCTTCTCCGCGCCCTTGAGCTCGACGAACAGGCCGTTCTCGAGCGCGTCGCGCGTCGGCGCGCGGGTAAACTGGGTGAGCTGGTACGGCGCCGCGCCGGGGCGGGGCTGGACGATGTCCTTGATGCTCTCGCCCGGCATCGGCACGAGCGCGTCGAGGAAGACCAGCCGCCGCAGCCGGTCGCGCGTCAGCACCGCCAGCTTTTCGACGATGAGGCCGCCCGTGCTCGTGCCGGCGAGCACGACATCCTCGAGATCCTCGTAGAACATCAGATCGGCCAGCTCCTGCGCCGCGGTGGTGACCGTGATGCCCGCGCGCAGGCCGCCCTTGCGCTCGGCGCAGCCTTCGGAAGACGGCGCGTAGACCCTGTGTCCCGCCGCGCGCAGCCGCTCGGCCGTCGGCTGCCAGATCCAGCCGCCGACGAAGGAGCCGTGAACTAGTAGGAACGTCGTCATCGTCGCCTCCCGGCCGGATTCAGTAGGGGATCTCGCCTTGGATCAGCACCCGGTGCATGATGCGCCCTTCCGCCGGGTCGTAATCCCGGTGCGCGATATGCAGGACGGCGCGGTTGTCCCAGATCACCAGGTCGCCGGGACGCCATTTATGCCGGTAGGTCACGTCCGGCTTGATCGTGCGCCGCAGCAGATCGTTGATGAAGTCCTCGCTTTGCGCGGCGTCCATCCCTTCGAGGTTGCGGATCTTGCCGGGATGGAAGTACAGCGCCTTCTTGCCGGTCGCGGGATGGGTGCGGACGAGGGGGTGGGTCCGCGGCACGCCGTATTTCGCCTGGTCTTCCGCGCTCACATACTCGCGGTTCTCGATCTTCGTGACGACGGTGTGTGTGGCGAGATCGGCCTGCATGTCCTTCGGCAAGGCCGCATAGGCGCGCTGCATGTTGGCGAAGCCGGTGTCGCCGCCGCCGGATTTCGGCAGCTTGATAGCATAAAGCGTGGTGTATTTCGGCGGCCGCTCGTGGTTGGTGTGGTCGGTATGCCATTCCCGCGCGCCGACCGGGGCGAAGATGCCGTCCGGCCCGGTCTTGGTCTCGCTGCTGTTGAGGACGGCGATCTCCGGATGCTCCTTCATCAGCATGCCGGAGAGGTGCTGCGCCATGGTGTCGCCGAACAGGCGCACCGCGGCGAGATACTGGTCGGGCGTGAAATGCTGGTCGCGCACCACCATCACCAGGTGTTCGTCGAGCGCGCGCTCCAGGGCGGCGACGTCCTGGTCCGAAACCGGCCGGGTGAGGTCGATACCCGTGACCTCGACGCCGAGCGCGTCGGACAGCGGCTTGATCGAGAGCGTCATGGCTTCCTCCCAGGCTGGCGGCTTATGCACCCAGTCTAGTTCAGGAAGCCCGTCGGCGGGAAATGCGGCTGCCCGCGCGCCGCCTATTCGCGCCGGTAGGGGTAGCAGGACTCGCGGTCGAGGGAGAGGCCGAAATGCTTGCCCAGCGCGCGAATCGAGTCCTCATGCTCGGGATAGGGATCGCGATTGTTCACGCCGACGACGATGATCTGGAAGTCGGGATCATACTTGCCGCCGGGCGGCAGCATCGCCGTCACCAGCCCGTTGCCGTCCTGATCGCGCAGTGTCAGGAACAACGGCATCTCGCGCTGGATATGGGAGCTGAGGCCGATATTCTGCTCGATATAGACCGACGAAGCGGGCTTGAAGCTGCGCGTCGCGGCATCCTGCTGGCGCCGGAAGTGCTTTTCCACGGCGTGGTTCATCAGCGTGGATTCCTGGGCCGCTTCGACGTCCGTTTCGATACGGAACCACGTATTCTTGCCGAGAGCATCGCAAACATATTTCATGCTGCACCACCCACTTGCATGAAGCGCCGTCGGTCGAGCGCAATGAGGCATTCTAGAGGTTAATTGTGGTCGATTGTCATTACATTTGGAAGGGCGACATATGCTTTATGGGGGTGCCGCGACCATTCATCGCGATCGCGGAACGAGCGTGCGCCGCAGGGACCGGCATCGGCCCGTAAATGCCGCGCCGCGCGGCGCATTCGGTGTTATCCTTACGCGTTTGTGTTCCGTGCAAGAGGTACTCGCCTAATGAAGTGTTCTGTCGAGATCGGGAGACATGGCCTGTCCGTGATGGTGTGGACGGCGTTCGTCGCCGTCCTTTGCTTCGCCGTCGGCATCGAGTCGGCCGGCGCGGCGGAGCAGGCGATCGGCGGTACACAAGCGGGCGTTGCCCAGGCACAGCAGCTCCGCTCGGCGATTTTCGCGGGCGGATGTTTCTGGTGCGTCGAGGAGGCCTTCGACAAGGTCAAGGGCGTCGTCGAGACGACCTCGGGATATACCGGCGGCACCGTGCCGAACCCGACCTATGAGCAAGTCACGGCGGGCGGCACCGCGCATGCCGAAGCCGTTCTCGTGCGCTACGATCCGAAGAAGGTCACCTACGAAACGCTGCTCGACGTGTTCTGGCACAACATCGATCCGTTCGACGCCGGCGGACAGTTCTGCGACCGCGGCGACAACTATCGCAGCGCGATCTTCTATCACAGCGACCGGCAGAAAGGCCAAGCGGAGGCGTCCAAGACGGCGGTCGAAGCGAAGCTGGGAAAACCGGTGGTGACCGCGATCGTGCACGCGGGTCCCTTCTATCCGGCGGAGATGTATCACCAGAACTATCACGAGACGAATCCCTGGCGGTACAAGTTCTACAAATGGAACTGCGGACGGGCGGAGCGCCTGGAGGAAATTTGGGGCACGCCGAAGGAGCCGTGAGCCGCAGGCCTGATGGGGTCTCTCCGAACGCCGTGTCCGACTGTCGGGGGTAAGCGTCGACGATGCGTATAGCCGTTATCGGCGCCGGGATTGCTGGCGCGACCTCCGCCTATTACCTGGCGCGCGACGGGCATGAGGTCATCGTGCTGGACAACCAGCATGACGCGGGCTTCGGCACCAGCTTCGCCAACGGCGGCCAGCTCAGCTATTCCTATGTCGAGCCGATGGCGAGCCCGACGCTCCTGCCGAAGCTGCCGAAGATCATCATGGGCCTGGACCCGGCCTATGTGATGACGCGGCTATTCGATCTGCGGCTCATGGTCTGGGGCGCGCAGTTCCTCGCCAACTGCAGCGAAGCACGCTTCGCCGCCAACTCCCGCAAGCTGTTCGATCTGGCGGTCCGCTCGAAGGCGGCGCTGCATGCGATCCTGCAGGCGTGTCCGCTCACCTTCGACTACAGCCGGACCGGCAAGCTCGTGCTCTATCCGGACGAAGCCGGGCTCGACCACGCCGCGCGGTCTATCGACCTCAAGCACGAATTCGGCATCCGCCAGGAAAAGCTGTCGCGCGCGCGATGCCTCGAAGTCGAGCCGGCGCTGGCGGATTTTCACGGCGCCTTCGCCGGCGGGCTGTTCGCGGACGGTGACGAGGCCGGCGACGCGGGCCAGTTCTGCCGAGGGCTGCTGGCCTATTGCCGGAGCCGGCTCGGCGTCGCCGTCAGGAACGACTTCCAGGTGCTGCGCATCGTCCGCGAGGGCGAGCGGGTGGCGCATCTGCAGACCTCCGACGGCCTGTTCCGCGCCGATCACTACGTGCTTGCGGCCGGTCCCGCGGCCGTCGATCTCGGCCGCACCGCCGGACTGCGCCTGCCGATCTATCCGATCAAGGGCTACAGCATCACGCTGCCGGCGCAGGCGGCGGCGCCTCGGACGAGCATCACCCATGTCGGCCACAAGGTCGTGTTCTGCAAGCTCGGCGGCCGCATGCGCGTCGCCGGCTTCGCGGAATTCGCGCGCGAGAACCGCGCCGTCGTCTACGACCGCATCCGCGCGCTGGCGACGCTGTCCGAGCGGCTGTTTCCGGGCGCCTGCGACTATGGCGCGGCGCTCAACGGCTGGGCCGGCGAGCGGCCGATGACGCCGGACGGCCTGCCGATCGTCGGGCCGACCAGGCTCCGCAACCTGTCGCTCAATGTCGGCCACGGCATGTTCGGCTGGACGCTCTCCTGCGGCGCCAGCGAGCGGCTGGCCAAAGGGCTCAGCGCGCAGGTGTAAGGATCGCGGCGGGTTGGCGCGCCGCCGGACAGGCGACCTACCCGCCGCGCAGTTGCGTCTCGGCGGCGGCGACGGCGGCGCCTGGCGTCACCTTATGGCCGAGCGCGGTCAGCGTGCGCTCGAGATAGAGCAGGTCGAGCAGGATATCCGCCTCGCCGATATGGCCCATCGTGCCGATGCGGATCACCTTGCCGCTGAGCCGGTTGCGCGATCCCGCGATGACGGTGTTGTAGCGCTCGTACATGTGCCGGACGATCGCGGTGCCGTCGAGGCCCTCGGGCACCGTGAGCGCGGCCACGGTGTCGGACACGATCGGCGACCGGGTGAACAGCGGCAGGCCGAGCGCGGCGGCCCCGTGGCGCATCGCGTCGGCGAGACGGCGGTGACGCGCCAGGACCGCCTCCGGCCCTTCCTCGAAGATCATCCGGAGCGCTTCCTGCAGGCCGTACGTAACGGAGAGCGGCGGGGTGAACGCCGTCTGCCCGGTGGCCGCGGCGTCACGCGCCTTGCGCAGGTCCCAGTAGAAGCGGGGCAGGCCGCTGGCCTTCCCGATCACCTGCCACGCCTTCGGGCTGACGCTCATGAGACCGATGCCCGGCGGGCACATCAGGGCCTTTTGGGAGGCCGAGACCAGGATGTCCACGCCCCACGCGTCCTGTTTCATCGCGATGCCGCCGAGGCCGCTGACGGAATCAACGACCAGCAGCGCCGGCGTCTTGGCGACCGCTCTGCCGATGGCGGCGAGGTCGGCGACCGCGCCCGTGGAGCTCTCGTTGTGGACGGCGACGACGGCGCGGTAGCCGGCGCCCTCGAGCCGCCGGGCGAGCGCGGCCGCGTCGACCGCTTCGCCCCAGGGCACGTCGATCGTGTCGGCGGCGACGCCGAGCGCCGCGGCGATGCTCAGGAAGCGCTCGCCGAACTGGCCGCTGTTGACGATGAGCGCCTTGTCGCCCGGCGACAGCGCGTTGGCGAGGCCGGCCTCCATCACGCCGGTGCCCGAGGTGGCGAGCAGGAGGACGTCGTTCGACGTTCCCATCAGCTGCTGCAGGCGCGGCGTGATCTCGCCCAGGACCGCGGCGAACTCGGGACCGCGGTGGTTCACCGCCGGGGTCGCGAGCGCCATGCGCACGCGCTCGGGAATGGCGGTCGGTCCCGGCAGGCGAAGCCGGTAGGGGAATGTTTTGCTGGACATGATGATCGGGCCGTGGGGAAGGATTGTTGGGGAGGGAAATGTCGACGAGACCGTGAGCATCCCCCCTGGGCGCCGGCCTGTCTAGCGACCGGAGGGTGCGTTTTGCTGCGACTATCCGACACAGGTTGCAGTGCAGCATCGGCCGGTCTGCCGCCTCGAAAGGCGGCGCGATGGACCCCACGGATATACCGTGGGGTGACGGTTGTTGCGTTGATTTATAAAACAAATCGTCACACCCCGGCTCGACCGGGGTGTCCACGGCACGGCGGCTGGGACCGCATTCGGCGACGTCCTGGTCGAGAAGAAAAGTCGCGATGAAGGCGGCCTTCGACGGACAGGACAAGCTCAATCCGCGGCGCCTTGCCCTGGATTCGCCGGTCAAGCCGGCGAATGACGGTTTATTTTTGTTTTCGATCTAAAAGCGTCAGACGCGTACTAGATACGCGCATCCACAGTCTGCCGAGAAACGCTACCCCTCCGCCGCCAGGCCGAAGATCTTCCGGAAGCGGGCGGCGAAGGTGTCCCAGGCCTCAGGATTGATCAGCCGGGGCGGCCGCTTGCCGGCAAGGATGTCGACGACCTGCTCGGCGTTCCAGGACGCCATGTTCTGGCGGGAGTCGAAGGTGACCCCGGCGGTGTGGAAGGTCGCGATGAAATTGTCGAATGCCAGCAGCGGATGGTCGAGCGGCGGCGGCTCGTTGACCCAGACGTCGAGCGCGGCGCCGGCGATCTGCGCTTTCGCCAGCGCTTCGGCGAGCGCGCCTTCGTTGATGATGCCGCCGCGCGCGCAGTTGACGATGAAGGCGCCGGGCTTCATCAGCGACAGCGCGCGCGCGTCGATCATGTCCTTGGTCTCGGCGTTGTAGGGGCAGTGGACGCTGACGTAGTCGGCCTCGGCGAGCAGCGCGTCGAGCGCCGTGGAAGCGGCGCCCCGCTCCTGGAAGTCGGCCGGGGTGATGTAGGGATCGTAGGCGATCACCGTCATTTCCAGCCCCTTGCCGCAGATGCGCGCGACCCGCCGGCCGGTGTTGCCGAGGCCGATCAGGCCGATCGTCTTGCCCTTGGCGTCCCAGCCCTTGAAGGTCTCGCGGGCGACGCCGCGCTCCCGGTGGAGCGAGCGGTCGGTTTGGAACATCTTCTTGGTCAGCGCGAGGATCATGCCGACGGCGTGCTCGGCCACGGCCTCCGCGTTGGCGCCGGTCTGGTTGACCACGAGCACGCCCGCCGCGGTGCAGGCCTTCACGTCCACCGGGTCGTAGCCCGCGCCCGAGGCCGAGACGACCAGCAGGTCCGGGCAGCGCTTGAGGAAGGCTGCATCCGCCTTGAACTGGTCGGGCACCTCGTCCCGCGTGCTGGTGATGCAATAGGCGTGGCTCGCCTCGATGACCTTCCAGTTATCGGCGTCCGGCGCGTCGAAGCGCAGCCGATGCATCGCGACCTCGGGCGCCTTGTCGAGCACGTCGGCGACGTTCGGCCGCTTGCCGTCGTCGAACCAGAAGACGCGCTTGGCGTTGGCGGTTGGCTTCTCGGCGGGCATGGGTTCTTTTCCTTTTTCTGAAGTCCTCCCCCCTTGCGGGGGAGGATTTAGGTGGGGGGTAGGGTTCGCTTGAAATGCTGGATCCGGCCGCTCCGTACCCCCCCCCACCCTGACCCTCCCCCGCAAGGGGGGAGGGAAAATGGTAAGTCGGCGGCGACCTAGCTCAGAACTGGTTCACCACGCCGCCGTTGATCTGCAGCATCTGGCCGTTGATGAAACCGCCATGCTCGGAAGCCAGCAGGGCGACCATGGCGGCGATGTCGTCCGGCACGCCGAGACGGCCGGTCGGGTTGCCCTTGCGCAGCGTCTCGAAGCGGGGCGCGCTCGGGTCGGCGTCGGAGGCGGGAAAGGTGCCCGGCGAGATGATGTTGGCGGTGATGCCCTTGGGCCCGAACTCGCGCGACAGCGACTTCGTCAGCCCCCAGAGCGCATGCTTGGAAACGCTGACCGCGGCCGATTTCCCCGGATAGCCCTGCTGCGCCATCATGCCGGTGAAGTTGATGATCCGGCCCCAGCCCTTGGCGATCATGCCGGGCAGAAAGGCGCGGGTGAGGTGGAAGGCGGAATAGAAATTGGTGTCCATGATCCGCTGCCACTCTTCCTCGCTGGTGTCGAGATAGGCGCCGTCCGGCCGCACCGCGGCGTTGTTCACCAGGATGTCGACGCCGCCGAAGGTCTCGATGGCCGAGCGGGCCATCGCGTCGACGGCCTTGCGGTCGCCGATGTCGCCGAGCGCGATCTGGGCTTCCACGCCGAGCGCGCGCACCTTGCCCGCGACCTCCTCGCACGCCGCCTTGTCGCGCGAGCCGTTGACGACGATGTTGTGGCCGGTCTCGGCGAGATGGAGCGCGATCGCCCTGCCGATATTCTTGTTCGAGCCGGTGATGAGCGCGGTGCGCTTGCCTTTGGCCATGGGTCTTTCCTCCGTTTGATGCCGTGGACGGGATACTGCGGCGGTGCGATTACCGCAACACCTGCCGCTGGAAGGCGGGGCGGTCGGAAATCCGGGCGTACCATGCCTCGATGTTCGGCAGGTCGAAATGATCGATCGGCATGCGGTACCACCAGTAGGCCATGATGCCCATGGGGATATCGCCCATCGAGAACGTGTCGCCGGCGATGAACGTCCGGCCGGCGAGGTGGCGCTCCAGGATCATCCAGGTGCCGAGCGTCGCCTTGCGCTTCTCTTCCAGCTCGTCGAGATGCCGGTATTTCGGGTTCTCGACGATGATCCAGGAATGGTTGAGCGGCATCAGCCTGGGGCGCAGCGTCGAATCCTGCCAGACGATCCAGCGGTAGGCCTCGCCGCGGGCGCGCGCGTCCTCGGGCTCCAGCGTGCCGCGCCCGTAGGCGGTGGCGAGATAGAGCAGGATCGCCGCGGATTCCCACAGCACGAAGCCGTCGTCGTCGATCGTCGGCACCACGCGGTTCGGGTTGCGCGCGACATAGTCGGGATTGCCGAGGCCGCCATGGCCGCCGCCGGTCTCGGTCAGGTCGACGGTCAGCCCCAGCTCGTCGGCGCACCACAGGACCTTCTGGCAGCAGCTCGAGCCGCGGTGGCCCCACATCTTCAGCGTCGGCATCGTCGTCACTCCGGTCTTCGTGTGGGCGCGCCTCAGGCGCGGTAATTGTGCTGGCCCTGCGCCAGCCGGCCGAGCGCGTCGTAGATCTTGCGGTCGATCTCGATCCCCTCGCGCGAAAGCCTGGCGCGCTCGCGGTAGCTGCGCTCGCCGGGGATGCGGATCTCCTTGACGCCGTCCTGGCGCGGCGTCGCCTTGATGTCGGTGATGCGCTTCGAGAGCTCGCGGCGGTAGTCGTCCAGCGGGCAGAACAGGTCCGGCTTGAAGGCGATGATCAGATAGCCGCGGATGTCGCCGGGCGCGCGCGCGCCGGCGCCGAGCGCGCTGATCGCGTCCATGGCGAGCGCCAGCCCGAAGCCCTTGTGGCCGCCGGACGGTCCGCCGAAGGGCAGCAGCGCGCCCTTGTGCGCCGCCGCCGCGTCGGTCGTCGGGCGGCCCTCGGCGTCGAGCGCCACGCCGTCCGGCAGCGGCGTGCCGAGGCGCTCGCGGAACTTGAGGTCGGTCGCCATGAAGGCCGAGGTGCCCATGTCGATCACCAGCGGGTCGCCCTCGGCCGGAAATCCGAAGGCGATCGGGTTGGTGCCGAGCGCCGCCTTGGTGCCGCCGAACGGCGCGACGGCGGGGTTGGCGCTCACCGTGTGGAGGCCGATCAGCCCGGCCCGGGCCATCATCTCGCAGTAATACGCGCTGCGCCCGCTCATCCAGCTGTCGTAGACGCAGACGATGGCGATGCCGTGCTGCTGCGCCCGCTCGATGGCGGCCTCGGTCGCGCGGTAGATCGCCAGCATGCCGACATTGTTGCCGCCGTCGATCAGCAGCGAGACGCTGGTCTCCTTGACCGTCCGGATCGGCCGGCGCGGCTCCTTGAAGCAGGCGTTGTCGGGGATGTTGAGCAGCTTCGGCAGGCCCGAATACTCGTAGCCGCAAAGCGCCGCGTCGACCATGTGATCGGCGAGAATGCGCGCCTCCTCGGCGTTGTAGCCGATGCCGCGCATCGCGCTTTCGGACAGCGCCTGCGCCTCGGGGACGCTGAGATGGATGCGGTCGGCGGGCTTGGTCGGCATTCGGACGCCTCGTTGCGTGGTTCGGAGCGGCGGCCGGAAGCCGGCCGGGTGTGGCGAAATCTTTCACAAGTTTGGCCCCGCCTGCAACTCGCGCAATCGCCACTGTACCGCAACGGCCATCCGAAGGATGATGGGGTGGGCGCGGCCGACCGGCGGCGCCGCGTAAGCCCTCCAGGGAAACCGCCGTCCGGGAGCCTATGCCATGCCGTCCATCCTCGATTATTGCCAGGGCCTGCCGGCCGTCCGCTTCGCGCCCGGCGATGTCCTGCTGACCGAAGGCGTCACGTCGGGGAAGCTCTATGTCCTGATCGAGGGGCAGATCGAGGTGCTCAAAGGGGACTACCAGATCAACGCCGTGTCGGACCCGGGCGCGATCTTCGGCGAGATCTCCATCCTGCTCGGCATTCCCCACATGGCGACCGTGCGCGCCGTCACCGAGGCCCGCGTCTACGTGGCGGAGGACGGCGATGCCTTTCTCCAGGCCCACCGGGAGATCGCCTATCACCTCGCGAAGATCCTGGCGCAGCGGCTGCACTGCGTGACCAGCTATCTCGTCGATCTGAAGCGCCAGTTCGAAGACCACGAAAGCCATCTCGGCATCGTCGACGAGGTGCTGGAGAGCCTGGTCCACCAGCAGGCGGAAGAGTTCATCCCCGGCTCGGACCGCGACCCCAACGTCAAGCTCTGAGCCTCATGGCGCGGCCAAGTCGGGCGCCGCCGTCACCCGTTGGAAGGGGCGCCGCAGCGGTGCGTCGAGCTGTACGGCTTCGCTGCCGACGAGCGAGGACCAGACCGCTTCCCGGCGCGCCAGGTCGATCACGATATGGGTCGGCGTCGGGCCGATCTGCCGGCCCGCGTTGAAGACCCAGGTCGATCCCATCCGGTCCGCCCAGCCGCCGACGCCGTCGAACGGCGCCTGGTGAATATGCCCCGCGAGCACGATGTCGGGCTGGAAAGTCTCGATCCAGCCGGTCACGTCCTTGTCGCCGAAGCTGCGCTCGCGTGTGCGGCTCGTCGGCGAGCCTTCCGGCGGCGAATGATAGACCCATATCCAGCATTTTTTCGGCTTCGCGGCGTCGCGGGCGAATTGCTCGGCCACCGCCTGTCGCGTCTCGGGGCCGTCCCACCAGGGGCAGATGGTGAACAGGATGTCGCCGAGCGCGAGCGAATCCCCGTCCGTCGGGATGCCGAGCCCGCGCACCTTTTCCATCCAGCGCGCGACCTTCTCGCCGGCCTGGTTGCGGGAATCGAGGTCATGATTGCCGGAGCAGACGATGACCTGCGTGTCCCCCATGAGGCGCTTCAGGTATTTCAGGATAACGGCGATTTGTACCCGGCCGTCGACGAAGCCCGAGATGTCGAGCAGATCGCCGCCGATGACAACCACGTCGAAGGCGCCGGCCGCCGCGGCCGTCCAGTCGTACTGCTTGAGCGCGTAATGAAGGTCGGAGACGAGCAGGATCTTGATGGTGCTATCCCTCCCATCATGGCGGGCCGCGGCGCCGGCCGGTTCTTGTGTGCGTTCGTGCGGCGCGCGTAACGCGGGAGGGGCAGTGTGACCCGGCCGTCCTGGGCTTGGCAAGCAGGTCCGGGCGGCGCGCCGGCCCGTGATCTAATTCGTGATCTTGTGCAGCGTGTGCCGGCGGTTGCTGGTATAGGGGCGGACCTCGCCGGGCCAGCGGCCGGCCTCGACCGCATCCGACCAGGCGTCGCTGACCAGCACGTCCGGGCTCTCGATCTCGTAGACCGCGGTGTAGGCCGGCTCGTTGAGATGCTTGATGGTGCGGCGCTCGCCGCCGATGCTGAGCTTGAGCGGCACCTGCGTCATGCGCGTGACGGAGAGGACGCCCGGGACCTTGAGCAGGTTCGGTACATGCTCCTTGTCGTAGACCTCGTTGAACAGGTCTTCCTTCTCCGGCTCGACGTCCATGCTGACGACGAACAGGTATTTGCTGGTGATCGGCATGCGGAATTCCCCCTCTGTCTCGATGGAACGGAGTCTGCAACGTCTGGTCCGGTCTTCGCAAGCGTCGGTTGTTTACAAATATGATAGCAATCACGCCGACGGCTCCCTCCCGGAACCGGCCATGGCGCCGGTTGTGCCGCGCGAAGCGATCCGCGTTACCATGGACGCAATCGGACGACAGCAATAAAGGGCAGGGAGCAAACGCCATGAGCGATGGAAAAGAGCAGACGCTTGCCGGCAAGGTGGCGCTGGTCACCGGCGCGGTGCGGCGGTCGGGACGCGCGACCGCGTTGGAGCTGGCGCGCTACGGTGCTGCGGTCGCGATCAACACGCGGCGCTCGGCCGACGAGGCGAACGCGGTCAAGAAGGAGCTGGAGGCGCTCGGCGTCAAGGCCGGGGTCTATCTCTGCGATGTGACGAACGAGAAGGGCGTGGCTGCGATGGTGGATGCGATCGCCACGGAGCTGGGCCCCGTCGACATCCTGGTCAACAACGCCGCCGACCGGGCGCGCGTGCCGACGCTGGAGCTTTCCTTCGAGGAATGGCACCGCGTCGTCCATATCATCCTGGACGGCGCCTTCCTCTGCTCGCGCGCGGTGCTGCCGCACATGATCGCGCAGGGCTGGGGCCGCATCGTCAACATCAGCGGCGTGGGCAACATGGTCGGCTATGCCGAGCGGGTGCATGTGCATGCGGGGAAGGGCGGGCTCGACGCGATGACGCGCAGCCTGTCGAGCGAGTTCTGCGCCAAGGGCATCACGGTGAACACGGTCAATGTCGGGCTGATCGGCGGCCGGCGCTCGGCGACTTCGGGCCCGCACCCGGCGAACGTGCCCGACGCGCCGCCGATCGGCTTCATGGGCGAGCCCACCGACATCGCGAATGCCGTCGGCTTCCTCTGCCAGCCGGCGTCGCGCTTCATCACCGGGCAGATGCTGCATGTCAACGGCGGGGAATATATGGCGTGAGGGCGAAAAGCGCCGGCCAAACACTAGACCGTCACCGCCCGGCTTGACCGGGCGGTCCAGGGCACGGCGCGTGAATTGAGTCGCAGCGACGCCGGGTCTGGAAGAAGGCGTCCTCCGGTTGCGGAGCCTCATACAGTCGGGCCGAGCTGGCGTTGGCGGCGTGCCATGGATTCGCCGATCAAGTCGGCGAATGACGACCTATTTTTTTGCCAGTTCGTCCGCTCACCCCCACGGCTCGACCGCGTACTCCGTCACCATGTCCTCGCGGAAGTCGAAGCCGAGGCCGGGCTTCTTCGGCAGGACGAGGTTGCCGTCGCGCATCTCGACCTGGGTGTCGATGAGCTTGCGGAAGTTGACGATCTGGTCGTCGACGAAGCATTCGCAATAGGGCACGTTCGGCAGGCTCGCCGCCAGGTGGATGTGCAGCTCGTGATAGGCGTGCGGGCAGACCGAGACGCTGTGGCTCGCCGCCGCCTGGGCGATGCGGCGGAATTCCGTGACGCCGCCGCAGCACACCGCGTCCGGTTGCAGGATCATTGCGGCGCCGCGGTCCATGATCTGCTGGAAGCGCCAGCGCCCGGACTCGATCTCGCCGGTGGCGACCGGCACCAGCGTCTGCTGCGCCAGCCGCGCATGGCTGTCGAGGTCGTCCGGCAGGAAGGGCTCCTCGATCCAGTAGGGGCTGTAGGGCTCGAACACGGACATGTAGCGCAGCGCCGTCTGCAGGTCGCGCCAGCCGTTGTTGCAGTCGAGCATGAGGTCGGCGCTGCCGATGGCGTCGCGGGCGGTGGCGATGCGCGCTTCCTCCTCGGCGAGGCCGAGCCGGCCGACCTTCATCTTGACCCCGCCGAAGCCCATGGCGCAGAAGCGGGCCAGCTCTTCGCCCAGCATCACCGGCGTCTTGCCGTCGAGGTAGTAGCCGCCGCTGGCATAGGCGCGGACGCTGTCCTGGGCATAGCCGCCGAGCAGCTTGTAGAGCGGCAGGCCGCAGGCGCGTGCGTTCCGGTCCCAGAGCGCAATGTCGATCGCGCTGAGCGCCCGCATGACCGAGCCGGTGCGCCCTTGCAGCAGCAATTCATAGTACATCGCCTCCCACAGCCCCTCGATCCGGAACGGGTCCTCGCCGATCAGCAGCGGGCGGAGCAGGCAGCGCACGGCCTTGGTCGTGATGCCGCCGCCGCTGCTGCCGCCGTAGGTGAAGCCGATGCCGGTATGCCCATCGTCGGCCTCGACCCGGACCAGCACGAACTCGCGCGCCAGCACGTGCCGGGTGGAAAAGGAGGTGGGGGTATCGAGCGGCACGCGCACCAGCGCGGTCCGGACGTCGGTGATCTTCGGCATGAGCCTAATCCCCTTATGGTATTTCGGCCCATGATAGAGGGCTTCGCTCATTCGCCCAACTTGCGGCAAATTCGGCCGGGTGGCAAACTCCCACGGGCCCGGCGATGACCGGGCGGATGGAGGAAAGAATGCAATATAAGCGTATCCAGGTCAGGCCGATCGCCGGCGCGTGCGGCGCCGAAGTGCATGGGGTCGACCTGTCGAAAGAGCTGGACGACGAGACCTTCGGCGAGATCCAGAAGGCCTTTACCGAGAACCTCGTGATCTTCTTCCGGGACCAGAAGATCACCGAAGAGCAGCACAAGGCATTCGGCCTGCGCTTCGGCACGCTCAACATCCATCCGCGCTACCTGCCGCTGGAAGGCCACCCCGAGATCTTCCCGATCCGCAAGGATCCGGAGCACAAGGAGAATATCGGCGGGGTCTGGCATTCCGACCTGACCCATCTGCCGGCGCCGCCGCTGGGCTCGATCCTCTATGCCCTGGAAGTCCCGCCCTATGGCGGCGACACCATGTTCGCGAGCCAGTATCGCGCCTACGAGGCGCTGTCGGACGGCATGAAAGAGATGCTCGACGGCATGACCGCGTTCCACGACAACCGTATCCAGTCGAACAAGGTGGCAAGCGAGCGCAACGCCGCCAGGTCCAGCAAGCTGCGCCAGGACAACCAGGAGGACGAGCCGGAATGCGAGCATCCGGTCGTCATCACCCATCCGGATTCGGGCCGGAAGGCGCTGTTCGTCAACATCATCCGGACCCATCGCTTCGCCGGGATGACGGAGGACGAGAGCCGCCCGCTGATCCGCTATCTCTGCGATCACGCGACGCGGCCGGAGTTCACCTGCCGCTTCCGCTGGGAAAAGGGCTCGATCGCCTTCTGGGACAACCGCGCCGTGATGCATTACGCGCTGAACGACTATCCCGGCTACCGGCGCTACATGAACCGGGTCACGGTGAACGGCACGCGCCCGGTCCATTGACGCGGGCGGCTGTCGTCGTCCGGCTGGGGCGGTGACGATCTAAGGCTTCGCTTTCATCGCAGGCTTGCCGCGGGCGATCACGCCGCAGGCGATGCGCGCCCCGCCGCCGCCGAGCGGCGGATTGTCGGCATAGTTGTCGCCGCCGGCATGGATGACGAGCGCGTGGCCCCACAGGTCCTCGACCTTGAGGCGCGGCGCCGTCACCGCGGTGTAGGCGTTGCCGCCGGCGTCGAAGGCGAGGGACGGCAGGTCGCCGAGATGGCCCTTGCCGTTCGGGCCTTCGTGATGGCCGGTGTGCCCCGGATCGAAATGCCCGCCCGCGGCGAGGCCGGCGCCGGTCTTGCCGTCCGGCCCTTTGTTGCCGCAGCTCGGATGCTCATGCAGGTGGAAGCCGTGCTGGCCGGCTTTCGCGTCCGGCAGATGCAGGCTCGGAACCAGCAGCAGCCCCTCCGTGGAATCGACGGCGCGGATCTTGCCGATCGGCTTGCCGACGCCGGCGTTGGAGATGGCGTACATGTTGATCATGATGTCGCCCGCATAGGCGGGGAACGCTGCCGCGGCGATGAGCGCAGCGGCCAACACTGTAATTGCTCTCAACCTCGTTCTCCCTGTTCCCTGCCGGTCCGGCCGGGGCCATAGCGCGTTCGTTGCAGAATATTCCTATCCGCGATCTATGCAAATCCGCAAGGCGCGGGCCACTGCGCGAACGCGCGGCCGCGGCTTACATCTTCTTCGTCTTCTTCGGCATGTCCTTCTTGATCGTGCCGCAGGCGACGCGCGCGCCGCCGCCGCCGAGCGGCTTCGGCTGGTCGGAATAGTTGTCGCCGCCGGCATGGATCATCAGGGAGTGGCCCCACAGCTCCGAGACCTTGAGGCGCGGCGCGATCACCGCCTTGCGGGCGTCGCCCTTCTTGTCGGCGGTGAGGAAGGGCAGGTCGCCGAGATGGCCCTTGCCGTTCGGCCCTTCATGCTTGCCGGTCTTGCCGGGATCGAGATGGCCGCCCGCGGCCAGCCCGGCGCCCATCTTGCCGTCGGGGCCCTTGGCGCCGCAGCTTGGATAGGTGTGCACGTGGAAGCCGTGCTCGCCGGGCGAAAGCCCGGTCAGGCGCGGGACCAGCATCAGCCCCTTCTTCGTGTCGACCGCCCGGACGGTTCCGATCGACTTGCCGACGCCCTTGCCGGTAAGTGCGTACATCTTGATCGTGATGTCCGCCGCCTGCGCGGGCATTGCGACCGCAGCGATGAGCGCTGCGCCCAACACGGTTGCCAGTTTCATCCTGATTCTCCTTGAATGGGGCCCGGCAATGGGCCCGGGAGAAGCTTAGCCCCGTTGGCGGCGGAAGTTTCCTCAATTTTTTTTAAGGTGGCGTACGGCGCCGGTTCGGGGCCCGCCCCGTGTCCGCTCAGTAATAGCTCTTGAGCACGTCGTCGATGATGCGCTCGAGGTCTTCCACCGTGTTGCAGGTGCGGGCGAGGTGGCAGAAGGTGCGGTAGCGCAGCATCTCGGAATCGCCGCTGCCCCAGAAAGTTTCCGGTTCCGGGTTGAGCCAGATGACCGACTTGGAGCGGTCGTGCAGGCGGCGCATCAGGTCGATGCGCGGGTCGGCGTTGTTGCTGCGGCCGTCGCCGAGGATGATGATCGTCGTCTTGCGGTCGACCGCGTCCATGAAGCCTTCGTCGAAGTCGGCGAGCGCGCGGCCGTAGTCGGTCGGCCGGAAGCCGATCTTCTCCAGGATCTCGGGGATCGCCTGCTCGACCGGGCGGTCCTCCAGGATCGCGCTCACCTCGACGAGATGCGAGGAGAAGGCGAAGGCGCGCAAGGTCGCGATCACCTCGTTGAGCGAGTAGAGGAACAGCAGCAGGAACTGCGCCGCCGCCGCGACCGATTGCGAGACGTCGCAGATCACGACGATCTTCGGCCGCTCGATCTTGGTCTGCTTCCATACCGTCTCGAAGGGAATGCCGTCATGCGGCATGCTGCGGCGGAGCGTGCGGCGCACGTCGAGCACGCCGCGCTTGGTGTGCTTGCGTCGGCGGTCGTAGCGCGTCGCCAGCCGTTTCGCCATGCGCCGGACGATGCGGCGCATGCGGTCGAAGTCGCGCTGCTGGATGGCGAACAGCCCGGTCTTGCGGAGGAACTCCTCGCGGAGCTGCTCACCGGCGGCGCGTGCATAGAGCTCGAACTGGCGGGCGATGTAGCGCCGCGCCTCCTCGAAGAGCGTCGTGCGGCCCTGCTCCAGCCGCGCGGCGAGCGCCTGCGACGGCGCGGCGTCGCTGGCCTTGAGCCGGGTGATCAGCGCTTCCAGGTCGCGCAGCCCCATCTGGTCGAGCATGCGCCGTGTCAGCAGGCCGCGCTGCGTCGCGTAGCGGATGGTGGCGGCGCCGGTGGCGTTCGCGGCCTGCTCCATCGCCTGGGCCAGCGCGGCGGCCCGTCCGCCGAGCAGGAGCTGCGCCAGCGGCAGCTCGACCTCCGGCGCGCCGTCGATCGCGGCGGCGTCGATCTCGGAACGGAATTCGTTGCGGCTGAAGAACATGTCGAAGCAGTCGTCGAAGCGGCGGACCTCGTCCGACGTCTTGGCGAGCGCGGCGCAGAGCGCGTCCTTCAGCAGCGTGCGGTCGTCATAGCCGACGGCTTCCACCGTGCGGTGCGCGTCGATCGCCTCGGCGGGGGAGACCTCGACCTCCATCCCCCTGAGCGCCGTCAGAAACCGTTCGAGGACTTCCTGCACGGCCTGGCCTCTATGCCTGCTTCGCCTTGCGCGTGATTTCCGGGATGTTGCGCCGCACGGACTCGATGTCCTGCTCGAACTTCAGCAGCACGTTGAGCGTGTCGCGCACGAGGTCGACATCGAGCGAGTCCACATGCATCAGCATCAGCACGCGCGCCCAGTCGATCGTCTCGGAGATCGAGGGCAGCTTCTTCAGATCCTCCTCGCGCAGCATCTGGACGAAGGCGACGAGCTGGCGCCTGAGGCCGTCCTCGATGCCGGGCACGCGGGCGGCGACGATGCGCTGCTCCAGCTTGGCGTCGGGCAGCGGGATGAAGAGATGCAGGCAGCGGCGCTTCAGCGCATCGCCCAGCTCGCGGACATTGTTCGACGTCAGGAAGACGACGGGCGGGATGGTCGCCTTGATCGTGCCGATCTCGGGGATCGAGACCTGGAAGTCCGACAGCACCTCCAGAAGGAACGCCTCGAACTCCTCGTCCGACTTGTCGATCTCGTCGATCAGCAGCACCGCGCCGTGTTCCTGGCGCAGCGCCTTCAGCAGCGGGCGCGGCTCGAGGAAGCGCTCGGAGAAGAACAGGTCGCCGAAGCCGTGCAGCCGCTCCATCGCCTCGTCCAGGCTCTTCGTGCCGGACAGCGTGTCGCCCATCTTGTCCTTGAGCAGCTGGGTGTAGAGCAGCTGCTTGCCGTATTTCCACTCGTACAGCGCCTTGGACTCGTCCAGCCCCTCGTAGCACTGCATGCGGATCAGCGGCAGGTCGAGCCATTGCGCGGTCGAGATCGCCAGCTCCGTCTTGCCGACGCCGGCCGAGCCCTCGACCAGGATCGGCTTGTTGAGGTTGCGGGCGATGAAGATCGCGGTCGCGATGCGGCGGGACGCGATGTAGCCGACCGTGCCGAGGCCCTCGACGATGCTCTCGATGGTGGCGGTCTTGCTGCTGCCGGCTTTGGCGGTGTCTTTGGGCATGGCGGTCGTCGGTCTCGGCTGTCGTTGACGGGGCGTCCAGAGAGGCAGCCGGAACGGGCCGCGCCGCGTTTCTAGCGCATTCCTGCCGTTTCGGCCAATCGGCGCCCGCGTCGGCGATCGGCGCCCTTGACCAACCTCGCCGGGCGCATGCGTGGTAAGACTTGAGAATAAATTGCTGCGGCGCGATAATGATTTTTGCACTGCACCCATTGTCGCGAAAGCGAGGCGGCATGAGCGGCAGCATCGTCACGATCGCACAGCAGAAGGGCGGCTCCGGCAAGACTACGCTGGCGGCGCATATGGCGGTTGCGTGGGTGATCGAAGCCCATCGAACGGTCGCCATCCTCGACGTGGACCCGCAGGGCAGCCTCGGCGAATGGCTGGAGCTGCGCGAACAGCGCTTGGGCGAGGGCAACACCGGGCTGGACTTTCGCACCGCCAGCGGCTGGGGCGCGCGGCGGGAGTCGCGGGCCTTGGCGCGGGACTACGACATCGTGATCGTCGACACCCCGCCGCATGCCGATGCGGCCGCGCGCAACGCCATGGAGCTGGCCGCGCTCGTCGTCGTGCCCGTGCAGCCGACGCCGACGGACCTGTGGGCCACCGAGGCGACGCTCGACCTGGCCAAGGCGGAAGGCGTGCCGGCGCTCATGGTCCTGAACCGCGTGCCGCCGCGGGCGCGGCTGACCGGCGAGATCGAGCGCGCACTGGACGACTTCGAGGCGCCCATCGCGGCGGCGCGGCTCGGCAACCGCGTCGCCTTCGCCGAAAGCCTCGGCGCCGGGATCACCGCGCTGGAGATGCGGTCCGGCAGCCGGGCGGCGGAAGAAGTGCGCGATTCTCGCGAAGGAGCTGCTGAAGGCGGCCAAGGCCGGCAAGGCCGCCTGAGCCGTCCGCGCGGCGCCCCGGCCGCGACGACGCACACCGCTTGCCTTCACTAGAAATATCCCGCTAGGTATGCGACGGATACTTGTCCCGGCGTCGGGGACGGATGCCGCCTGTGGCTGTCAGGTCTGGGGAATTCGGGTGTGGAATAAGTCGTATCTGAAACGGCTGCAGAAAGAACTGCCGCTCTGGGTCGAGCGCGGCTGGGTGACGCCCGCCGGGCAGCCGGCCATCCTGCAGCATCTCGCGACGAGCGGCGCGGGCACGCGCCGGGCGCCGCTGGCCTTCGCCATCCTCGGCGTCCTGCTTCTCGGCACCGGCGTCATCCTGTTCTTCGCCGCCAACTGGGATGGGCTGGCGAAGCTCACGAAGCTGGTCATCCTGTTCGGTGCGATGTGGGCCGCCTACCTGGCGGCGGCCTACGCGCTGGCGCGCCCGGATCGGGTCGCGAACGGCTTCGCCCAGGCGCTGCTGCTGCTCGGCACGATCCTGTTCGGCGCGAACATCAACCTGATCGCGCAGATCTACCACATCAGCGGGCACTATCCGAACGCGATCCTGCTCTGGTCGCTGGGCGCGCTCGCCGTGGCGTGGCTGGTCCGGTCGGAGCCCGCGGCCGTGCTGGGCCTGCTTCTCCTGACGCTTTGGTCGGGGATGGAGATATTCGATTTCGGCCAGCGCATACACTGGCCGTTCGTCGTCGTATGGGCGCTCTTCCTGCCGGTGATCTATGCCGGCACGTGGCGCTTCGCGGCGGGCACGGCGATGCTGGCGCTGCTGGTGTGGGGCGTCATGGTGAATAGCATCTGGGACGACTTCTTCGGGTTCGGCGCCCATGGCGGCCGTTTTCTCATGACCGAGATCTCGTTCCTGATCGCCGGCGCCCTGCTTCTGATCGGCGTGATGATGGAGTGGCGCGAGCGGCTGAGCCCGCTCGCGGTTTTCGTCGAGCGATTCAGCATCATCGGGGCGTTGCTGGCGCTGCACGCGCTCACGGTCCGGGATTGGTACGGCACGACCCGCTGGTATGACGGCGCCGGGGCGGGCATCGGATGGAAAGCGGCCGTCCTTGCGGCGCTGGCGGTCGTGATCGCGCTCGGCGCGGTGGTGCTGCGCCGGAACCGCGCCCTGGCGCAGACCGGGGTCGTGCGGTCGGGGCAGATCCTGCTGGCGGCGATCGCGATCATGATCGTCGGCAGCCTGTTCGTCGCCGCGCGCCCCGCGCCGCAGCTGGCGCTCTACATCGGCTTCAACCTGCTCTATTACGCCTGCCTTCTGTGGCTCATCTATGTCGGCTACCGGCGGGGCGATGCCTTCCGCGTCAACATCGGCTTCGTCTTTTTCGTGCTCGGCGTGCTGGTGCTCTATTTCGATACCCTCTGGACCTTGATGGACCGCTCCTTCTTCTTCATCGGCGGGGGCGTGCTGCTGTGCGTCGGCGGCTATGTGCTGGAGGCGCAGCGCCGCCGCCTCGTGGCGCGCTTCGGCCCTGCGGGCTCCGAAGGAGACGCGGCATGAACCTTCGGGCCGGGCTCGTGATCGCCGTGGCGCTGCAGACGGCGGCGCTCGTCGCGATCGTCGGGGTCAAGCAGTGGACGCTCAGCACCGGCACGCCGGTTGTGCTGGAGACGCGTCCGATCGATCCGCGCTCGCTGTTTCGCGGCGACTACGTCAGGCTGGCCTACATGATCAACCGGCTGGACGCCGGGCTGCCCGGCATGGGCAAAGTGATCCGGGCGCACGAAACGATGTACGTGACGCTGCGGCGGGACGGGACGTTCTGGAAGGCGGTGGCGGTGCATGAAACGCGGCCCGATCCGTCGCCCGGCGACGTCGTGATCAAGGGCGAAGCCCGCTACGGCGCCAACAACGTCAAGACGGTCGACGTGCGCTACGGCATCGAGGAATATTTCGTCCCGGAAGGCCAGGGGCGCGCCATCGAGCGGCCGTGGACGGGCGGCGCCGGACGGCCGCCGCAGGCCGGCAAGGTGTCGATCCTGGTCGCGGTCGACCGGTTCGGCAACGCCGCGATCAAGGCGCTGCAGATCGACGGCGTGACGCGTTACGAGGAAAAGCTGTTCTAGCCCGCCGGCTGCGGATGGCCGCGCGCGAAGTCGTTGCGCCCCGAGCGGTCGACGCCGCGCGCCAGGATCAGCGGCCGCATGTGGTGCGCCGCGCCTGGTGAGCGCCGGTGGGCGGTCAGCGCCGCGTCGTGGTCGTAGTGGCTGGTCGCCGGCATGAAGCGCAGCGCGTAGCCCGCGCGGTGGCGGGTGCCGCGGTTCGACTGCGCGCCGTGGATGGTGAAGCAGTCGAACAGCACGATCTGTCCCGGCTCCATCTCCACGTCGCGCGCCGCGCCTTCATCGAAGCTGCCGGGCGCCAGCGTGCCCGGGATGATCACGCCCGCTTCCTTCGAATTCGTAATGCTCGCCTGCCTCCCGCGCGGCATGCGTGCCGGCGATGAAGCGCAGGCAGCCGTTCTCCTTCACGCTGTCGGAGATGGCGATCCAGACGCTGGTCGTCGCCAGCGGCCGGATCGGCCAGTAGGCGGCGTCCCGGTGCCAGGGCGTCGCCGGCCCCTCGAGCGGCCGTTTGTAGAACAGGTTGCTGCCCCACAGCACGATATCCGGGCCGATGATCCGCTCGACGATGTCGAGGATGTCCGGATGCAGCGAGAGCGGCCGCCAGGCGGCGCTCGACTTGAGCCCCTGAATGCCGCTCCCCGGCACGTGCGGACAGGCCATCGGCGTGTCGGCGAGCTGCGGGTTGTCGGCGACGATCCGCTCGGTCAATGCCTGCAGCCGGGCGAGATCGGCCGCCGGCAGGCGATAGCGCGGCACCAGGAAGCCGTCGCGATGATACGCCGCCAGCTCGTCGTCGCTCAGGTTCCCGTGGCCGCGCGTTGCGGTGGCGTGGGAGGACATGACGCCCTAGTCCCGGCGCCGCCGGCTATTCGGCCGGCGCCGGCTTCTTGCCGTAGTCGGCGTCGCTGACATGCTCGAACCAGGCCGTGCCTTCGCCCTTGTCGTTGATCTCGGACATGGCGAGATGGGTGAACAGCATGTCCGGCGCCGCGCCGTGCCAGTGACGCGTGTTCGGCGGGATCATCGCCGTGTCGCCGGGATTGAGGACCTGCACGGGCTCGCCTTCCAGCTGGACCCGGCCGACGCCCGAGACGGCATACAGCACCTGGCCGACCGGGTGGCTGTGCCAGGCCGTGCGCGCGCCCGGCGTGAAATGGACATGGGTCGCGCGCATGCGCGAGGGGGCGGTGCCGACGACGACCGGGTCCTGCAGCACGACGCCCGTGAAGTTGGCGGCCGGCGCCTGTTTGGTCGGCCGCTTGCCGGCGCGATGAATCTGCATGCTTTCTCTCCTGCGATTTTATGGATTGTGGCTACCCGCCAGCATAGCGCAACAACGCGCCCTCGGCACAATCGGGGGCCAAACCGCGTCACGCCGGCCGGCTCAGATCTCGAGCACGCCGCTGCGGCGTTCCGGTCCGTTGAACGGCACGTCCCGGCGCCGCCGGTCGGGACCGACGAAATCCTGGGTGATGATGAAGGGGCGGGGGAATTCGACAACGGCTTGCAGCCGCGCATAGAGCGCCGCGCCGGTCACCGGCTTGCTCAATATCTCGTTGGCGCCCGCGTCGCGGGCGTTGGCGATATGGACGAGTTCGGTATGTCCGGTGCAGACGATGATCGGAAGATAGGGGTCCGGGCTGTTCGCGTCGGCGCGGATGAAGCGCGTGAACGCTTTGCCGTTCATCGGCTTCATGTTGAGGTCGCAGATCGCGAGGTCGCAGTTGTACTCGTTGAGATGCGCGATCGCCGAGCGGCCGTCGGCCGCTTCCTTGATGTTGTTGGCGAGGAAGCCGATGGCCTGCAGCAACTGCCGGTACAGGCGCCGCATGAAGTCGTTGTCGTCGACGACGAGAATGCGCAGGCGGGAGAATTGCAGGGGCAAGCGACCGGACCAGTATTCTTTATGATGAGACTAAGCCGCAAACGATATGGGCTGACGCCGCGGAGGGCAAGCGCCTTTCGCCGCCGCCGCGCGCCTACGTGGACGCGCTACGCTTTCTGCCGGTCGCCGTTGAAATTCGTGTCGTGTTTGAAGAACCACTCATGCCCCTTGAGCATGTAGTGATAGTAGAAGAGCGGCAGCCCGGTCTTCTTGATCCACCAGTTCACCCAGCGCTCCTCGGCCGGATCGAGCGGCAGCGTCGGCGTTACTTTTCCGCCATAGATGAATTCCGCCATGATCACCTTGCCGTAGGCGGTGGTCAGCGGGCAGGACGCGTAGCCGTCATAGGCGGGGTCGAGCCGGCCGCCGGACATGGCGGCGAGCAGGTTGCGCACGACGACCGGTGCCTGCTTGCGCACGGCGGCCGCGGTCTTGGAATTGGGCGACGAGCAGACGTCGCCGAGCGAGAAGACATTCGCGAAGCGGGTATGCTGCATCGTGTTCTGATTCACGTCGACCCAGCCCGCCTCGTTGGCGAGCGGGCTCGACCGGATCACCGCGGGCGGGCTCTGCGGCGGCGAGACATGCAGCATGTCGAAGGATATGTCGAAGCGGGTGCCCTGCTTGTCGCCGCCGACCACCTCGATCGTGGCGGTCTTCTTCACGCCGTCGACCGCGACGAGGTTGTGCTGGAAATGCGTGGCGATGCCGTAGCGCGCGGCGACCTTGGTCAGCTCGCGGGCGAAGAACGGCACGCCGAAGATCGCCGGCCCATGCACGTAGTAATCCAGCTTGCTGTTCGCGAGCTGGCCCTTGCGGCGCAGATAGTCGGCGGTGAGATAGGCCGCCTTCTGCGGCGCGCCGGGGCATTTGAACGGCAGCGGCGGCTGGGTGAAGACCGCGTGGTTGCCGGGCTTCAGCCCCTGGACGCAGCGCCAGGTGTAGTTGACGTGCTCGGGCGAATAGTTGCTGCAGACGCCGTTGGTGCCGAGCGTGGCGCGAAGGCCGTCCACCCGGTCCCAATCGAGAATGAGACCGGCCGCGACGATCAGCCAGTCATAGGTGATCGTGTCGCCGTTGGTCAGCTCGACCGCGTTCTGGTCCGGCTTGAAGGCGCTGGCGGCGGCGCGGATCAGCTTGACGCCGCTCGGCACCAGCGTATCGGTCCGCCGCCGCGTATCTTCCAGCTTGTACTCGCCCGCGCCGACCAGCGTGAAGGCGGGCTGGTAGTAATGCTGCTCCGACGGCTCGACGATCGCCATGTCGAGCTTGCCGCCGCGCTTATGCAGGCTCGCGGCGACCGTGATGCCCGCCGTCCCGCCGCCGATGATGAGTATCTGATGATGTACGTTCGCCATGATGCCCCCCGTATCCGATTATCCTCGGATTGCGGTCATGGTACCGGGTCGAACGCCGTTTGGACAATGTATTCGCGATGCGCCCGCGCGTGCCGCGAGGCCGTTTCGAGGGCGTGCCGATGCCGGCGGCGGGCTCGCCGCCCGCCGCGCCGGCTTATCGCCGCCAGGAGCGGGTCAGGCGGTCGTTGAGCCAGGAAAAGGCGGCGGCGACGGCCTTGGCCTGTTCGCGCCGGCCGCGGATTTGATAGGCGTCGATATCGATCGCGCCCGAAGGCGTGCGCATGACCTCGAAGCCGTTTTGCCCTTGATTCCGATTATGCGTGCTCATGGCGTAGCTCCATGCCTCTCTGTTGCGCTTGCAGCCGGGATACCGGCGCCAAGCAGGCCTAATATATTAATTCCCCAGAAATATATAATAGAGTAAAAGATGGTTTCACTAATGAATTATATTCACTTATAGGATTCCCATGTCCGACGACATGAACGCCTTTGTCCGGGTGGTCGAGAAGGGCAGCTTCGCCGCCGCGGCGCAGGATCTATCGCTGACGCCGTCGGCGGTTTCGAAGATCGTCACGCGGATCGAGCAGCGCCTGGGCGTGCAGCTCCTGACGCGGACCACCCGGCGCCTCGCGCTGACCCCGGAGGGCGAGACCTATTTCCGGCGCTGCCGCGACATCCTGGCCGCGATCGAAGCCGCCGAAGCCGAGGTCGCCTCGTCGGGCACCAGCCTCCAGGGCCACATCCGGGTGAGCGCCAGCACGTCGGTCGGCCGCTATCAGATCGCGCCGATTTTGCCGGCGTTCCTCGGCCGGCATCCCGGCATGGCGATCGAGCTCGACGCCACCGACCGCCAGATCGACCTGATCGTCGAGAATGTCGATGTAGCGCTGCGGACCGGGCAGCTGGCCGACAGCTCCTTGGTGGCGCGTAAGATCTCGGAGGCGCGGCGCATCATCTGCGCCAGCCCGGCGTATCTCGATCGGCGGGGAACGCCGGCGGTGCCGGCCGACCTGCTCGAACACAACTGCCTGCTGGTCACGAATTTCGCCCATCTCGCCCGATGGCCGTTCTACACGCCGGAGGGCCTCAACCGCCTCGCGGTGTCGGGCGACGTGACGTCGGACAGCAGCGACGTGCTGCTGGAGCTGGCGCTCGCGGGGCACGGGATCATCCGGACGCTGGAGATGCTGGCAGCCGATCACGTGCGGCGCGGCCGCCTCGTCCCGCTGCTGACGGATGTCTATGTCGAGGAGCCGACGCCGATCTGGGCGGTGACGCCGCCCGGCCGCAACCGCGTGCCGCGCGTCCGCGCCTTTCTGGATTTCCTGGTCGAGCAGCTGGGCGGCGCGCCCTGGCGGCTCGATTCGTCCGGCGCCCGCCGGCCGGCGATTTGCGGCTGACCGCCGATAGGCCTACAATTCCGCGAAGACCGTGGCATTTGCTCCCGTGACGGCAACTGCTTTCATGGTGCGTGACCGTTTGGCGGCGCGCCGGGGGGGAGTGCCATGGCCTTTGGACTAAATCAGAAAAGGAATAAGGGAATGAGAAACGTCGATCGAAAAAGGGCGGTCGCCATGGTCGCGGCAACGGTGTCGATGGCGGGTGTCTTCGTTGCGGCGAGCGGCATCGCGCCCGCCGCTGCGGAGGAAAAGCTGCAGCCGATGCAAATTCGCATCGCGTCGGATTTCACCCCGCCGCCGCATCCGGCTGGCATCGCGGAGATCTACTTCCAGGAAGAGCTGCCGAAGGCGATCCCGGGGAGCTCGCTGCGCATCTTCACCGCGGGCTCGCTCTACAATATTCCCGAGGCGGTCGAAGCGATGGGCGACGGCACGCTCGAGATGACCTGGGGCCAGTTCGGCAAGACCGCGCAAATCGACCCCGATATGCTTCTGGTGGACGGCCCGATGCTGCTCACCACGCCGGGCGCGATGAACCAGCTCGACAGCTTCGATACATACAAGTTCCTCGTCAAGCGCATGGAGAAGGCGCACGGCGTCAAGATCTACGGCAGCTCGCATCTCAGCATGTATGTCGGGGTTGGCGCCGGCACCCGCCTGCTGAAGCCGGCTGATTTCGTCGGCAAGAAGATCCGCAGCACGGGCCCGGCGGAGAATGTCGCGCTCGAGTTCATGGGGCGCGAGCGCCGTGACGATGGCGTTCGGCGACGTGCCGCCCGCGCTGGAAACCAAGGTCATCAACGGGCTCGTGACGAGCCTGGGCGGCTTCGTCAGCACGAAGGACCAGGCGCCGTATTTCACCATCGCCGGCATCAACGGCATCTCCGGCGACTACTACTGGCTCGGCGCCAGCGAGAAGTGGCTGAGCCAATACAACAAGCGGACGCAGGATGCGCTTCAGAAGCTGATCGTTGAAAAGGTGATCCCCTTCGCGAAGGCGATCAACTGGTGCAACGACAAGCGGGTGATCGACAAATACGGCACCAAGGACCCGAGCAAGCCCGGCATCTACATCCTCACGTCGAAGCCGAGCAGGAGGTTTTTGCCGAGAAGCTGGGTGACGCCACGACCAAGTGGGTGAAGTCGAAGACGCCGAAGGACGCGCACAAGTGGGCCGACAAGTTCGTCGAGCAGGCGAAGGCGGCGTCGAAGGCGCATCCCTTAGGCACGAGCGCCCTGGAGAAGACCGACTGCTCGAAATACCAGACTTGGTTCACCCGCTTCGTGAAGAAGAAATAACGCTGGAACCGGCCGATGCGTCGCTCGCAGGCGCATCGGCCGGTCATCCTACGATTTAGGCCATCGACTTCCGGCTGCGGTCAAGCTTCGGTGCCGGCTAGCATCCCGTTATCGGCCCCCGGCCCGGGAATCGACGCGCCGGGGCGGAGCGGGGTCAGGGTGAGGCGGTAGGGCGTCGCCAGGACCGGGGCGGGTGGGCCGTCGGGCGAAGCGGCTTCCAGGAATAGGTTCCGCGCGCGGCAGATCGGGAGCTGGAAGAGCTCGTCCAGCTCGAGCACGCGCGTCGCGACCAGCCCGGCCTGCCGGAGCCGCGCGACCGCGTCCGCGCAGGTCAGGTCGCGCGGCGTCGCGCCCTCCAGCGCCGCCAGCGCCGGCGCTTCCGGGCCCTGCGCCACGACCCAGCCGTCGGAACACGCGAGGCGGCTGCTTTCCGGCAGCGACGGCGCGCCGTCGGGCCAGGAGAGCTGCGTCGTCCAGGCGAGCGCGTCGCGCATCGAGACGTCGATATGCTGGCCTTCGCCGGTGGCATCCCGATGGCGCAGCGCCGCCAGCACGCCGAGCGGCGAGATGTGCGAGGCCAGCAGGTCGGCGACCGAGGCGCCGGCTTTGATCGGGGAAGACGGGGCATGAATGAGCGACATCAGCCCGCTGCGCGCCTGCACCACGGTGTCGAGCGCGGGCGACTTGGCGCCCTTGCTGCCGTAGCCCGAGACCGAGACGTAGATCAGCTTCGGATGGCGCGCGAGCGTATCCTCGGGTCCGAAGCCCATGCGCTCCAGCGCGCCGGCCTTCAGGTTCTGCAGCAGCACATCCGCCGAGGCGACCAGCCGCTCCAGCACAGCCTGGTCCTCCGGCTTCGTCAGGTCGAGGATGATCGAGCGCTTGCCCGCGTTGTAGGTCGCGAAATAGCCGCTCACGCCGCCGAAGTTGGGTGTCCATTTGCGGCCGGTCTCGCCGCCCGTCTGCTCGACCTTGATGACCTCGGCACCGAGATCGGCGAGATAGCGCGTGCCGAGCGGCCCCGCGGTGAACACGCCGATTTCGATTACGCGGATGCCGGCGAGCGGCAGGGCCGCGTTATCGCCGGGCCGGGCCGGCGCCTTCTTCGGCAGCGGCGCCAGGATCGGCTTGATATCGGTCTTCGACGGCGTCACCCGGTCGGCGGCGCGCGACGGCGTGCCGCTCATCACCACCAGCGGGGCCGGACAGACCTGCGTGCGGCCGTTCGGCAGCGCGATCTGGCGTACGGCCGGCGCGTCCGGCGCGGCGAGCAGCTCCGGGATCGTCAGGATCGGCCCGACCGGGATGCCCGCGTCTTCGAAGGCGGCGACGGCAGCGTCGGTCGTGCGGCCCAGCGTCCACGCCTCGATCGCCGCGTCGACCGCCACATGGTTCGCCTGGCGCGCGTTGGTGTCGATGAAGTCGGGATCTTCCTTCAGCTCCGGCCGGCCGATGAGGTCGGCGATGCGCCGCCAGTGCGGCTCGGTGCTGGAGCACATCAGCACCCAGCCGTCCTCGGTCCGATAGGCGTTCCACGGGCAGCACAGAGGATGGCGCGAGCCCGCGCGCACGTCATGCGCCTTGCCGAGCTGCATGTGGCCGATATAGGCGCCGGTCAGCGCGACGCTGGCGTCGAGCGCCGACAGGTCGATGCGCTGCGCCGGGCCGCCGGCGTCGCGGATGCGCAGCGCGGCGACGACCGAGGTCGCGCAGTTCACGCCGGTGAAGAACTCGACGAGCGGCGCGCCGATGAATTCCGGCGGGCCGTTCTCCGCCCCGGTGGTCGACATCATGCCGCCGATCGCCTGCAGGATGGCTTCGCCGGCGTTGTCCGGCAGGCCGTCGCAGCCCGCGGCGCCGAAGGCGGAGACGTCGCAACGGATAAGCCCAGGTAGTGTCGCGTCCGCCGGCGGCAGCGGCGGCGACTGGATCACCACGTCGGCGCGCGACAGGATCTCGCTGCCACTGGCCCGCTGCCTCTTCGGGGTCGTGCGACAGCTTGAGACGGGTCTTGCCGGCAAGCGCCAGCGGATGGCGGCGCCAGCCCTCCGGCTCCGGCGGCGCGGGCAGGGCAGGGTCCTCGACCCGGAGCACGGTTGCGCCGAGCTCGCTCAGCAAGGTGGCGCCGATGGCGGCTGCCAGGCGGCCGGCACGCTCGACGACGACAATTCCCTTAAGCGCAGTCATGGCATTTCCTCAGCGGAATGCCGCGATGCCGGTAAGCTCGCGGCCCTGAATCAAGGTCAGGATCTCGTTGGTCGCATCCGGTACCTGCAGCATGCGGCAGTCGCGCAGCATCCGCTCCAGGCCGGTTTCGCAGGCGATGCCCATGCCGCCGTGGACATGCATGGCCAGGTTGATTGCACGCTCGCAGGCGGTCGTGGCGTAGCGCTTCGCCATGGCCGATATGCCGTTGGAGCGCATGCCCCGGTCGAGCGCCTCCAGCGCGTGGTAGCAGATGAGGCGGCTCGTCACGACCGCGGTCTCGATATCGGCCAGATTCTTCTGGACCAGCTGATGGCCGGCAATCGGCTTGTCGAATTGTACCCGGATGCCGGCATAGGCGCACGCCAATTCGAGCGCCTTCTGCGCGAGGTGGACCGCGGCGAGCCCGCAGAGCGGCCGGTTGCCGTTCCAGGTGACGGTCAGCATCTTCGCCGCGTCGCCGCCGGCCTCCAAGAGGTTGATGCGCGGCACGCGGCAGTCCTCGAACACCGCCTCGGCAAGGTGGCCCTGGCGCAGCCCGTGGTCTCGATCTCGCGGATCTCGACGCCATTCGCTTTTTCGGGCTCGACGATCACCCGCTTCAGCGTGGTGCGGCCCTTGGCGTCGGTCTCGCCGACGCAGGCGACCGCGATGATGTCGGCGACCGAGCCGTTGGTGATCCACATCTTGCGGCCGTTGATGACGATCTCGTCGCCCTCGATGCGCATCCGGGTCGAGATGCCACGCGGGTCCGAGCCGGCGCCCGGCTCCGAGGTGGCGCTGCCGCAAATCATCTTTCCGGCCAGCAGGTCGGGGAGGAAGCGCGCGCGCTGCTCGGGCGTGCTTTCCGCGTGGATGCGCGAAATCGTGCATTCGTGGCCCATGACCGAGACGGCGAGCCAGGGCGGCAGTTGCTCGTACATCAGGCCGTAATTCACCATGCCGAGCCCGCCGCCGCCTTCTTCGGCCGACAGCCGGGGCGCGGTCAGGCCCTGCGGGGCCAGGACCTTGTAGATCCGCTGCATCTCCGCCTTGGGCAGGGAAATATCGGGGTCGTTGCGGTCGAGAACCGGGCGGATGTCGCGTTCGACCATCCGCCGGGCGGTATCCTGTATCAGCGCCTGCTCTTCCGAGAGGGCGAATTCCATGGGGTCTTCTCCCGGCAGTATTTGCCTTGCGACCGTTTATTGTATTCTTTCGATTACGGCGGCTGCCCGCCGTCAAGAGGTCTGACCGTACGACCGTACGGTAAACCCAGGCTTTCGATCAAATCCCAGCCCGGCGCCAAGGAATCGCGACGATCATGCCCACCACCACGTCCGCCCCCAACGATGCCACGGGCAAGCCCGTGATGGCCGCCCATGTCGAGGGCAGCGGGCCGCCCCTGATCATGCTGCACGGCGGATTTCGGCTGCTGGCGGCACTGGGTCCGCAACGTCGGGCCGCTGTCGAAGCATTTCACGGTGCACGCTTTCGACCTGCCGTGCTACGGCGAATCCGCGCCGGTGCCGAAGGAAATGCCGGGCGAAGAATACCTCGACCTCGTCTACCGCGAGATCACCCGGCTCTTTCCGGGCGCCGAGCCGCTGCGCTTCGTCGGCTTCTCCTTCGGCGGCGCGATCTCCACCTATCTCGCCGGCCGGCTGAAGCGCCGGGTCAGCCATCTCGCGCTGATCTCGCCGGGCGGCGTTCCCGTGCGCCGGGGCGGCATCCGCAACATGATGAGCTACAAGGCGGCGCGGGGCGACGAGGCGCTGATGCGGAAGACCATCCGCCACAACCTGCTGCAGCATATGCTGTTCTATTACAATTCCGTGGACGAGCAGGCGCTCGAGATCCAGCGCTACTGCGTCGACCACACGAGCTTCGACAGCCGCAAGGTCAGCCGTGGCGGCGGGCTGGCGGAGAACCTGGCGCAGATCACCTGCAAGCTGATGCTGTTGTGGGGCGAGAAGGACGACTTCGACTTCCGCCCCGCCGACGAGATGATCGCCCAGATCCGCACCGTCATACCCGACATGGAGCTGCACCGCATTCCCAAGGCCGGCCACTGGTCGGCCTACGAGAACGCGCCCGAGGTCAACCGCCGCCTGATCGATTTCATGACGCGGGAGGGGTAGGGGCGGGTCCGCACTATTCTCGAATAGTCGTCACAACCCGGCTCGACCGGGTTGTCCAGGGCACGGCGCATTCATTCGGCGAGCCATTGGGCGTTGGGCATGACGAACATCGCATCGTTCTCAATCTCGGCGCGACGGGGCAAATTCTGCGTTGGGCGCTGTCACTGTGCCATGGATTCGCCGGTCGAGCCGGCGAATGACGGATCATTTTTGTGGGGGAGTATTTTGCGTCCCGCCTCCGATTTCCATGTCCCGCGGCCGATGCGCTAATGTGGCCGGCACGCCGAGCGCGTCGATCAATCGCAAGGAAGTCCCCCATGGCATACGAGACGATCATCACGAAAAAAGAAGGCCCTGCCTTCATCATCACCTTTAACCGACCGGACAAGCGCAACGCGATCAGCACGGTCGTGATGGGCGAGATGATGGACGCGGCGGCCAAGGCCGAGGCCGACAAGGATGTGCGCGGCATCATCGTGACGGGCGGCGAGACGTTCTTCTCCGCCGGCGCGGACCTGAACGACGCGCAGGCGCTGTCCTCGCCCGGCGAGACGGTCGTCTACATGCGGCGCTGGCACAAACTCTGCCGCGCCTTCGAGGAGAACGCCAAGGCGGTGATCGCGGCGATCGAGGGCTTCTGCATGACCGGCGGCTGCGAGTTCGCGATGGCCTGCGACATCCGCATCGGCGCGGAGGGGTCGAGTTACGCGATCACCAGCTCGCGCATCGGCACGGTCGCGGGCGCCGGCGGCACGCAGCGGCTGCCGCGCATCGTGGGCGAGTCGAAGGCGCTGGAAATCATGTTCGCCGCCGAGCCGATCGATGCCGCCGAGGCCTACCGCATCGGCCTGATCAACAAGCTGACGCCCAAGGGCAAGGCGCTGGAAGAGGCGAAGAAGCTGGTCGACCTCTACGCCACGCGCGCGCCGCTCAGCCACGCCTTCGTCAAGCGCGTCGTCTACAGCGGCATGCAGATGGACCTCGCATCCGCGCTCGACCTCGAATCCTTCGTCGTCACCTCGATCTACGAGACGGCCGACCGCAAGGAAGGCATCGGCGCCTTCCTCGAGAAGCGGACGGCGAAGTTCCAGGGCCGCTAGGACAGGGCGCGCATCGTCATGGGGACGACATCGAAGGCACCCGGCGCGCGTGTCGCCGCGCGCCGGTCTTTAGAAAACCGCGGCCGGACGAAACCGGCCGCGGGCGGCAAGCCTGTGTTGCCGCTCGCCGGCATCCGGATCGCGGACTTCAGCCGGCTGCTGCCGGGCCCGTGGTGCAGCCAGCTGCTCGGCGACTTCGGCGCCGACGTGATCAAGGTCGAGCAGCCGGAGGTCGGCGACTACAGCCGCCACAACCCGCCGGCCTACAAGGAGGGCAGCGTCTATTTCCACAGCGTCAACCAGAACAAGCGCAGCATCGCGGTCGATCTGTCGAGCCCGCAGGGGCTGGAAGTCGCCCGGCGCCTGTTCAAGACCTGCGACGCAGTGATCGAATCCTTCCGCCCGGGCGTGCCGCAGAAACTGAAGATCGACTACGCCGCCGCGCATAAGATCAACCCGAAGCTGGTCTACTGCTCGATCAGCGGCTACGGCCAGGACGGGCCGCTCGCGCGCGTGCCGGGGCATGACCTCGTCATCCAGTCGATGACCGGGCTGATGGGCGTCAACCTGGCGAACGATCCGCAGCCGGGACCGCCGGGCTTCCTCGCCGGCGACTACGCGGGCGCGGCGATGGCGACGATCGGCGTGATGGCCGGCCTGATGCAGGCGAAGCAGACGGGCGAGGGCTGCTACATCGACCTCTCGATGTTCGACAGCCTGTTCTACATGAACAACATCGTGCTGACGGGGGCGATGGCGCGGCTCGCCGGTCGGTCGGGCCTGCCGACGCTGCAGGCCTTCGGCGGCAACCCGCGCTACAACGTCTATGTCTGCAAGGATGGCAAGCCGGTCGCGGTGTCGCTGCTGGAAGCGCGGCAGTGGAAGCAGTTCTGCGAGGTGATCGGCCGCACCGACATGATATTCGCCGACGAGGGGCCGGATTCGCGGCTGTCCGACCACGGCGAGCGGTCCGAGCTGTTCCGCGGCACCATCCGCGACTTCTGCGCGTCGATGGAGCGTGCGCCGCTGCTGGCCCTCATGGAGGAGCACCAGATCCCGATCGCGCCGGTCAACACGCCCGACGAGGCGCTCCAGGAGCCGGTCGTCGCGGCGCGCGGGCTTTGGACTATACTGATCATCCGGTCGAGGGCCGCATCCCGCATCTCGTCAGCCCCTACAAGCGGGCGGGGCTGACGCGCGAGCGGCGCACGGACGCGCCGGGCCTCGGCGCGGACAGCGAAGAAGTCCTGCGCGACCTCGGCTACAAGGACGGCGAGATCGCCAAACTCAGGAAATCGGGAGTGGTGACGTCATGAGTGCAACCCAGCAGATGCCCAACGCGGAAGCCGCCGGCCGGTTCATCGCCTCGGCGAAGCAGCAGAATTTCCCGGCCGAGGTCATGGACGCCGCCCGCAAATGCCTGGTCGACACGGTCGGCGTGGCGCTCGGCGCGCGGGACGAGCCGGCCGGGCAGGTCGCCCGCCGGGTCGCCGCCAACTGGGGCAGCCGCGGCAACGCGCAGATCATGCTGGGCGGCAAGGCCGCGGCGGCGCCGGCCGCGCTGGTCAACGCGACGATGGGCCATTGCCTCGACTACGACGACACGCATGTCGGCTGCGTCGCGCATCTCAGCAACCCGACCTGGAACGCGACGCTCGCCATGGGGATCCATCTCGGCGCCAGCGAGCGCGACATGCTGGCCGCCTATATCGCCGGCTTCGAAATGGGCGCGCGGCTCGGCAACAACGGCCTGGGCCAGGTCATCAACCTGCACGGCTTCCACTCGACCGGCGTGTTCGGCTGCCTCGCCTCGGCGACGGCGGCGAGCGTGCTGCTCGGCCTCGACGAGGAGGGCGTGCGCAACGCGCTCGGCGCGGCGGCGACGCAGGTCGGCGGTCTCGTCGGCTCCTTCGGCACCATGTCGAAGCCCTTCCATGCGGGCAAGGCGGCGATGAACGGCATCCTCGCCGCCGAGCTGGCGGCCGAAGGCTTCGTCGCGGCGCAGAACATGCTCGAGCCGGAAGGCCCGCTCGCCACCGCCCTGGTGCAGGACAGGGAGATGCTGCTGCAGGTGCTCGACCTCGCCGCGGAATGGGAGCTGCCGCGCAACACCTTCAAGCCCTATTCCTGCTGCCTGCTGACCCATCCGGTGGTCGATTCCGCGCGCAAGGCGGCGGACAAGATCAAGGGCCGCGACGTGGCCGAGATCCTCATCCATGTCGGCACGCCGGCGATCCACCTCGCCGGCAAGCCCGCGCCCAGGACGGGGCTCGAGGGCAAGTTCAGCACCGCCTATTGCGCGGCGCTCGGCCTGACCGGGCACAGCGCGACGGCGATGGACTTCGACGACGCCACGGTCGCCGATCCGGCGCTGCAGAACCTGGTGCGCCGCACCCGCCTCGTGGAGGAGGCGGAACGGGACACCCGCTCGGCGCGCATGGAAATCCGCTTCGCCGACGGCGGCACGCTCGACTCCGAGACGGCGATGGCGCTCGGCAATCCGGAAAACCCGATGAGCTGGGACGACATGCGCGTCAAGTTCGACGCCCTGGTCGAGCCGGTGCTGGGCCAGCGGGACTGCGGCGCTCTGTTCGCCGTGCTCCGCCACTTCGACACCGGCGCGGCGGCGGAATACGTGCGGCTGGTCGGGCGGGAATAGGCGGGGAAGCCTACTCCTTTACAGCCGTCATTCGCCGACTTGATCGGCGAATCCATGGCACACGGCGTGGTTCAACCCGGTGCTGCCGAGTCCTGTTCGCAACGCCGTGCCATGGACAACCCGATCAAGTCGGGTTGTGACGTAGAGGTGGAATGGTGCCGCGGTTAGCGAGCCGATTGCCTTTTCCTCCGGACCCTGATCGAATTGCATCCGCGGCCACGTCGATCGGCGCGGCTCTGGGGATAACGGGTCACGAGGGGGACAAGCATGCACATGGGATTTGGCGGCGGGCTGATCGGCCTGCTTATTTTGATCGCGGATATCTATGCGATCGTGAAGACGCTGCAGAGCGGGGCCTCGACCGGCGCCAAGGTGCTGTGGGTCGTGCTGATCCTCATCCTGCCGGTGCTGGGCTTCCTGCTCTGGCTCATCGCCGGGCCGAAGAACTGATAGGTCCGTAAGCTCTCAATATGCGCCGCCGCCCGGCTGCATAGGCCATGCGGCCGCACAACCGTGGCTGCTGACGGCGCGGCAATTTCGGTATCTAATACCGGGTAACGAAGAACAACGGCTACCGGGAAACGTTCGATGGCTGCGAACCAAGCGGATTACGATTACATCATCGTCGGCGCCGGCTCGGCGGGCTGCGTGCTCGCCAACCGGCTGACCGAAGACCCGAAGACCACGGTCCTGCTGCTCGAGGCCGGCGGCAAGGACAGCAACATCTGGATCCATATTCCGGCGGGCTTCACCAAGACGATGGACATGCCGGCCGTCAACTGGCTGTTCGATTCCGAGCCGGAGGCGAGCAGCGGCAACCGGCCGATCCCGATCCCGCGCGGCAAGGTCCTCGGCGGCTCCAGCTCGATCAACGGCATGCTCTACGTGCGCGGCCACCGGCTCGACTATGACGGCTGGGCGCAGCTCGGCAACCGCGGCTGGTCCTACGACGACGTGCTGCCCTATTTCAAGAAGTCGGAGAACCGCGAGAATGACGTCACGCGAATTTCGCGGCGTCGGCGGGCCGCTCAACGTGGCCGACATGCCCGAGCGGCACGAGCTGCTGGACGCGGTGATCGACGCGGCGGAGAACATCGGCTACCAGCGCAACCCGGACTACAACGGCGCGGAGCAGGACGGCTTCGGCTACTTCCAGGTGACGCAGAAGCGCGGCCGGCGCAACAGCTGCGCGGCCGCCTATCTGCACCCCGTGCGCAGCCGCCCGAACCTGACGGTCGAGACCGGCGCGCATACGAAGAAGGTCCTGTTCGAGGGCAAGCGCGCCATCGGCGTCGCCTACGACCTCAACGGCGCGCCCTGCGAGGCGCGCGCCGGGCGCGAGGTGCTGCTCTGCGCCGGCGCGGTGCAGTCGCCGCAGATCCTCGAGCTGTCCGGCGTCGGCCGGCCCGAGCTGCTGCGCGAGCACGGCATCGAAGTGCTGCACGCGCTGCCGGGCGTCGGCGAGAACTACCAGGATCATTACGTCTGCCGCACCGTCCAGCGCATCAACAAGCCGATCACGCTGAACGAAAAGACGCGCGGCCTGTCGCTGCTGGGCGAGGTGATCAAATATGCGGTGGCGGGCAAGGGCGCGCTGGCGCTCACGGCCGGCATCGTCTACGGCTTCGTGCGCTCGCGGCCGGAGGTCGCCTCGCCCGACATCCAGTACCATGTCGCGCATGCGAGCTTCAAAGACCCGAAGAAGCGCATCTTCGACCACGAGCCGGGCCTGACGATCGGCCCGTGCCAGCTGCGCCCGGAAAGCCGGGGCACGATCCACATCGGCTCGGCCGATCCCTTCGCGCCGCCGAAGATCCGCCCGAACTTCCTGTCGGCCAGGACCGACCAGGATACCCTGATCGCGGGCGTGCGCATCGCGCGCCGGATCGCCGGGGCCCAGCCGCTCGCCGGCTACTGCGTCTACGAGGACCGGCCGGGCAAGGACGTCCAGACCGACGACGAGATCCTGCACTACGTGCGCACGACCGGCGCCACGATCTACCACCCGGTCGGCACCTGCAAGATGGGCAGCGACACGATGGCCGTGGTCGATCCCCAGCTGCGCGTGCACGGCATCGAGGGGCTGCGCGTGGTCGACGCGTCGATCATGCCGCTGCTGGTCTCGGGCAACACCAACGCGCCGACGATCATGGTCGCGGAGAAGGCGGCCGACATGATCAAGGCGGCGGCGCGCGGCGGCTGATGTCAGAACACGGTCGTCACTCGCGGACTTGATCCGCGAGTTCATGTGAAGGGGCGTCGGCCTATGGATTCGCCGATCAAGTCGGCGAATGACGGTTGTAGTTTGACGGCGAGCGCCCGGATCACGCCCCCGCCAATTCCACCGCCAGCGCACTGAACGCGCGCGCCAGCTTCGCCGTCTTCTCGACGTCGATCGCGTCGGGCCAGCGGTCGTTGGGGTGGTGGAACAGGCCGTTGCCGCCGAGCAGCGAGATATAGCGGCCGCTGCCGTCGTAGATGTTGCGCGCTTCGCCGCGCGCCCGCTGGCCGACCGGCGTCTCGACGTCGGGCGTGAGGCCTTCCGTTTGCATCGCCGCGCGCGCTTGCGTCGAACAGCGTCTCGTCGGAGGCCTGGAGCCGCACCTGCGGGCTGATCGCGGCGGCGAAGTTGGCGCCGAGATGGATCCAGCAATGCGCCTGCTTCACCAGGCCCGGCTCGGCATGAATGAAGGCATCGAGGCCGAGATGGCCGAGCTCGTGACCGGAATTGGCGGTGAAGATCACGCTGCGGGCGGGCGCGGCCGCCTGCACGGCGCGCATGATCTCGAGGAACAGCACGAGCCCGCCGCCGCGCTCCGACGCGCACTGCCACCAGCCGCTGCGCGGCGTCATGACGACCAGCGGCGCCAGGTCCGGCTTGCGCCCGGCGATCCGCGCCATGACGTTGCAGGCCTCCGCCGGCGTGCGGCGCGTCTCGATCACCACCGTGGCCTCGGCGCCCGCCTTGGCGGCCTGCTCGAGTGCGCTCCGGTATTCGCTCGACAGCTGCAGCACCGGCGGCCCGAAGGGGCGGGTGAAATCGTCGGCGTTGATCGGGGTCAGGCCCGGCGGATCGCCCAGCGTGATATTCAGCATCGCCTGGTGGCCGCGCGCGCGGCGCTCCGCCTCGACGCTGCGGTCGCCGCGCGCGCTGGTGACGGTGAGCGCGATCTCGGCGTTGCTGCCGAGACGGCCGAGCCGTCCGGAGATGCCGTCGGCTCCCGTTGCCGGCCCGTCGAAGCGCGGCAGGCCTTCGTAGGAAATGCCGGCGACGGTGGCGCGCGCGGTCACGACGTCGATGCGGTCGAGGGAGAAGGGAACCAGCTCCGGCGTGACGCCGATGCGCTTGATCTCGTCGGCGAGCCAGCGCGCCGAGGCGTCGTCCACCGCCGTGCCCGTCCGGTGAATGCCCTGGCCGTCATAGGCCGCGATAATACGCGCTATGCTGTCCATGCCGCCGTCCCCGCCTTTTCCCCAACAATCAAAGGGTCGCCGAGCGGGGCGCGGCTGTCAATTGCGGGCGGTCTTCTCCGGGCGCTGGGCGGCGTAGCGGGCGACGGGAGCCGGCGCCGTTTCGCCGCGGCCGGCGATGCTGGCCGTGTGCTGCGCCAGGGTTCCGCCGAAGGTGACCTCGGCGACGCGGCCGACATGGCAGAAGTTGTCCTGCGGCTGGCTTTCCGCCGGCGCCGGGATATCGACCAGCACGGTCATCTGGCCCGGCGTCTGCGGCTCGGTCTCGGCGATATGCTCGTCCCGGTCCGTCCGCGTGACGGCGCCGCGCAGGGCGCGAACCGTTCCGTCGATGGGGTGGTCGTCACCGGCGATGCGGATCCTGGCGCCGTCGCCCGGCTTGATGCCCTTGGCCTGGCTCTCGTCGAGATTGACCTCGAGGAAGGCGCGGCCGCAGTCGAGCACGTTGACCAGCGTGTCGCCGGCGCGAACCGGGGTTCCCTTCGGACCGGTCGTGTCCCACACCACGCCGGTCACCACGGCAGCCTGCTGATAGACTTCGTCGGCGGCCACGCGGCGCGCCTCGGCGGCGATCTGTCCCTGCAGCTCCTTGGCGGTCGCCTGCAGGTTCTTCGCCGACGCGTTGAGATCGACCAGCCGGAGCATGATCTCGTCGTCGCGCTGCTGCGAGTAGGGCACGTCGTCGCGATTGTCGCCGATAAACACGCCCTTCTTCGCGGAGTCGAGCTCGACGCGGATACGCTGGATACGCGCGGCGCTGGCGGCGACGTCGTTCTTCGCCACCGTCGCCGATGCGGAGGCCGCGTCGAAATTCGCCTGCGACGCATAGCCCTTGGTCTTGAGCTGCTGCTGACGGTCGAGCGCGTCGCCCGACTGCGACAGCCGCGCCTTATAGATGTTGTGCAGCGCCAGGGCCTCGTCGAGCTGCGCGGTGAGGCGTGCGATCGCGCCCTTGCGGTAAATCTCCATGCGCGTCTTCAGCTCGGCCCGCGCGCCGCTCAGCGCCTGGATCTGGCCGGACGTTGCCGACAGCTCGCGCTGGGTCGAGGCAAGCCGCGCCTTCAGGTCGAGCAGATACTGTCCGCCATGCGGCGTCGCCTTGACGCGCACCAGCAAGTCGCCCGGACGGACCGACGTGCCGCGCGACGGCGGCGTAAAGTCGACCTTGCCGTCGAACGGGCTCGCGATGCGGACGAGCGGCGCGTTGACGACCGCCGAAGCCGTTACCTCCGGCGCCGACTGCGGGCTTCCGGTCACGGCCGCCGCGCCGACCAGAAGCGCCGCAATGCCGATGCAAAGAGTTCGGGTTTTGAATTTAACCATTTGATTTACTTTAAAGAAAATGACGCACCAGCCGCCCTCGGCTGTTGCTTACGACGCTAGGGGAAGGATGTGAACTAATCGTTAACGGATACGGCCAGAATGCGGCTGCTGCTGCATTTTCGCCACGCTCCGGCGGGATTTCAGGCGCACGTTTCCGTGAGGAACGCTTTGAGCTGCGGCGCCCATTTCTGCCAGTCGACGCTTGGGCCGCGGTGGCCGTAGTCGCTGTCGATCTCGAGGTAGCGGGCATCGACCCCGAGCTTTTTCAGCATCGCGATGGTGGCTGGCGCGATGTCCGGGCCGAACAGCGCGTCGCTGCGCGAAAGGGCGTAGAGCACGGGCGCCTTGATCTTCGCCGCCTCCGGCCGCGCATCGAAGGTGATCGCCGCCCGGCGCAGGACGATCAGCGTGTTGGCGTCGAATTCCTCGGCCCATTGCGTCGCCATGGCGCGCATGCGGCGGGTGCGCTCCGCCGGATCGGCGACGGTGTCTTCGAGCTGCTTGGCGACGCCGTAGCCGGTCAGCGTCTCGATGCGGAGCTGGAGCAGCGCCTCGAACACGCCGGACTCCTTTTCATGCCCGTAGTAGTGGCCGCCGTTCCAGCCGGGGCAGGCGGCGAAGCGGTCGCGGAAGGCTTGCACGCTTTCCGGCGTGCCGCGCCCCTTGATCGCGGTTGCGACGGGAACGAGCGCGCGCATGCGCTCGGGATAGGTCACGGCCCATTCGAAGGTCAGGTAGCCGCCATAGGAGAAGCCGACGACGGCGGCGAGCTGGCGGATCTTGAGATGGTCGAGCAGCAGCGCCTGCGCGCCGACGATGTCCTTGGTGGTGATCTCGGGAAAGTCGGGGCCGTAGGGTGCGCCGGTCCGGGGATTGGTCGAGCCGGGGCCGGTGCTGCCGTAGGCCGAGCCCAGCATGTTGGAACAGACAACGAAGAAGCGGTCGGTGTCGATCGCCTTGCCGGGCCCGATCAGGCCGTTCCACCAGCCGGCGTCGTCGCCGGCCGCATGCGGGCTGCTGGTGAAGCCGTGGCAAAGAAGGATGGCGTTGCGCCCGTCGGGCGCGAGGCTGCCCCAGCTCTCGTAGGCGATCTCGAGCTGCTCGAGGATGCCGCCGCTCTTCAGCGGGAAATCCGTGGATTTGAAGACCTTCGACGTCGGCAGCAGCATGAGGGGATCCTTTCTCGGTGGCGGCGCGGGCCGGTAGATGGGGTTTGCGCTGCGCGCCATGGTAGCGCCAACCTGCGACAAATCTCCACTTTCTTTGCCAGGTGCGAATCCATACACTGCGCGGCTTCAAAAAGGATCGCGGCATGGTTGAGATAAAGGATCCAAAAGCACAACCAAGATATCAGGACGTCGCGGACGTCCTGATGGACGAGATCGGCGACGGCGCCTTTCCGATCGGCTCGATGCTGCCGACGGAGCTCGAGCTTTGCGAGCGGTTCCAGGTCAGCCGCTACACCGTGCGCGAGGCGCTGCGGCGGCTGGAGGAGATGGGCCTCGTCGCGCGCCGCCAGGGCTCCGGCACCGTGGTGCAGGCGACCAATCCCGGCACCGGCTATGTCCAGACGCTGAATACGTTGTCCCAGCTCCTGCAATATCCGCCGGAGACACGACTCTACGTCAAGGAAACGAAGCTTCTGAAGGCCGACCGGCGCAACACGCGGCTGCTGGGTTCCCCGCTCGGGCAGGAGTGGTTCCGCATCAGCGGCGTCCGGCGCGTGCATGCTTCGGGACAGCCGATCTGCTGGTCGGACATCTACGTGGCGCCGGAGTTCAAGGGCGTGACCGAGCTGCTGGAGGAACGCGCCCGGCCGGTCTACAGCCTGATCGAGGACGAGTATGGCATGCAGATCGACCATGTCGGCATCGAGATGTTCGCCAGCACGATGCCCGACGAGCTCGCCGACGCGCTCGAGGTCGATCAGGGCACGCCGGCGATGACGATCATCCGGCGCTATACCTCGCGGGAGAACCGGCTGTTCGAGGTCTCCGTCAGTATCCACCCCGAAGGCCGCTTCACCTATTCGATCGAGCTCAAGCGGGAATGGCGGCTGCCGGTCGGCGGGTCTTGAGCCGGGGCCATGTCGCGCGCCGTCGATCAAGCATTGCCGAGCGCTTGCGATAGCGCCTTGACGTCGCGCTGCGCCATCGCCAGCGCATAGCCGAGCGCCTGCGCCTGCCGTCGATGTTGCGCCGACGGCAGGGCGTCGCAGAGCGCCGTCCATTCGTCTAGAGATTCGGGGGCCGGTGCGGCAGCCGGGTTTGCCGCCCCGCTGTCGCCCTGCCCGGCGGCGGTCCACAGCGTTTCGATGCGGGCGTGGAGCGCATCGCTCGCCAGGATCGGGTTGGCGGCGCGCCGTGCCGCCGCCATGGCGCGTATGGCGAAGCCGGCGGCGACGGCGAGCCGGGCGACGGATGACTGCTGCTTCGCCAGCGCCTCCTTGTCGGCGCGCTCCCAGCGCGCAGACGGGATCAGCCGGGCGAGGGTTCCCGCACAGCGTCGCGCGTCGGCCTGCAGCGCCTGGCAGCGCGGGTCGTCGCCGAGGCGCGACGCCTCGAGCGCGGCAAGCCAGAGACGAAGCGCGCCGCGGCTGAGCTTCGCCGCCTGGCGCTCGCTGCGCGCCGGCAGCAGGCCCCAGGACATTGCCATGCCGATGAAAGCGCCGAGGCCGATCTCGGCGATGCGGAGCAGGGCGGCGGCAACCGGGCCGTGGCCGGCCGGGCTGGCCGCGAGCACGATCACCGCCGCGATCGGCGCGGTCCGGTAGCCGGGACGCCAGAGGATGAGGATGCCGAGCGGCAGGAGCGTCGCGGCGAGCAATGCCGTGTCGGGAATCGCCCAGAGCCGTCCGAAGGAGACGGCGCAGGCCAATCCGGCGCCCAGCAGCGTTCCGGTCAGCCGGCCGGCGGCTGCCTGCGCCGAGGCGCCCGGCAGCGGCCGCGAGACGATGACCGCGCTGAGCGCTGCCCAATAAGCCTCGGGAAGATGCAGCGCAATCGACAGTGCATAGGCCAGCACCGCTGCCAGCACCATGCGGAGTGGCGGCAGCGCGTCGCGCCATCGCGCGGAAATCGTCCGGATGATCGCGGTCAGAGCCGTCTCCCGCCCGGTTGGCGCATCGTGTCTGGCGTCGCCGGCGCGCGCGGTATTTTAAAAGAAGGCCGAGGATCGGCGCCACCTGTAATTCATCCGTCATTTGCGTTTACGATGCCGCTGGTGTCTTCTTTGCCGGCATTCTGTCCATCAGCCATCCACCCTTTGGGAAACCGTTCATGTCGATCATCACCACCATCGAACAACTGGAAGCGCTTTACGGCGCGCCGAGCGAGGCGTCGCTGGTCAAGGAAGTCCCCGTGCTCACGGCGGAATACCGCGCGCTGATCGAGGCGTCGCCCTTCGTGGCGCTCGCGACCTCGGGGCCGGAAGGCCTCGACTGCTCGCCGCGCGGCGACCTCTCGGGCTTCGTCCGCATTCATGACGACAAGACCCTGATGATGCCCGACCGCCGCGGCAACAACCGCGTGGACTCGCTGCGCAACATCGTGCGCGACCCGCGCGTGGCGCTGCTCTTCCTGATCCCGGGCTCGGGCACGACCTTCCGGGTCAACGGCATGGCGCATCTCTCGGCCGACCCGGCGCTGCTGGACTCCTTCGCGGTGGACGAGAAGGCGCCGCGCTCGGTCATCGTCGTCACCGTCGAGACCGCCTATTTCCAATGCGCGCGGGCGATCGTGCGCTCCGACCTGTGGAACCCGGAAAAGCACGTCGACCCGAAGGCGCTGCCGACCCCGGGCAAGATCCTCTCCAATCTCAGCCACGAGCGCGTCGGCGGCGCGGCCTACGACAAGGAATGGCCCGAGCGCTCGAAGAAAACCCTGTGGTGAGGGGCGCCCCAACAGCGTTTTGACTAAAAGTCCTCCCCCTCGATGGGGGAGGATTTAGGTGGGGGTGACGGGCACGGTGTGGATGACGTGCGCGCGTCCGCTGTCCCCCCATCCCAACCTTCCCCCGAAAGGGGGGAAGGAGTCGGTAACGGACGCCCCATTTGTCCTCCCGCCGCCCGTTTGGCATCATCGCGGTCAGCCGTACCCCTCACTGACCGGAGACCCGCCATGCCCGCCTACCGCAGCTTCCTCTTCGCCCCCGGCAACCATGCGCGCAAGGTCGAGAAGGTCTTCGGCTGCGGCGCGGATCACGTCATCCTCGACCTGGAGGACGCGGTCGCCAAGGCGGAGAAGGTGGCGACCCGCGCGATGGTTGTCGACGCGCTGAAGCGCCCGCGCAGCGGCGGCGGCTACGTCCGGGTCAATGCCTACAGCACCGAGTTCTGCTACGGCGACGCGGCCGCGGTCGTCGGGCCCTGGCTCGACGGCATCATCCTGCCGATGGTCGAGAGCCGCGAGCAGATCATCGCCTTCGACTGGCTGGTCGGCGGGCTGGAGCGCGAGCGCGGGATGCAGGTCGGCGGCATCGACATCATCCCGATCATCGAGACCGGCAAGGGCCTCGCCAACGCCCGCGACATCGCCGGCGCCGGCACGCGGGTCAAGCGGCTCGCCTTCGGCGCGGGCGACTACACGCTCGACATGAACATCGAGTGGTCGCTCGGCGAGAGCGAGCTGGAGCATGTGCGGGCCGAGGTCGTGCTGGCGTCGCGCGCCGCCGGCATCGAGGCTCCGCTCGACACCGTCTGGGTGCATATCAAGGACATGGACAACCTCGCGAAGTCGGCGACGCGCGCCAAGCAGCTCGGCTTCCAGGGCAAGATGTGCATCTACCCGCCGCAGGTCGCCGTCGTGAACCAGGCCTTCACGCCGAGCGACGAGGAGATCGCTTTCGCGAAACGCGTGGTCGCGGCCTTCGAGAAGGCCGAGCGCGAGGGCTCGTCCTCGATCCAGCTCGACGGCTACTTCATCGACTACCCGATCGTCTACAAGGCGCAGAAGACGCTCGACATGGTCCGCGCGATCGAGCAGGCGGCGTAGCTAAGGCTGTTTCCCACGCACAACCGTCACCCGCGGACTTGATCCGCGGGTCCACGAAAGCAGCCTTTCGGTTTCGATACTGGCGCGTGAAGCGCAGGTGCGTGGATGCCCGGATCAAGTCCACTGCTGTCCGGTTTAGATTTTCTGGACAAGGCGCATGGCGTTGATTCTTCTGTGAACCGAGCGTTTGGCGACGTATCGGGACACGAAAGGAGAGCAACGCCATGCGGCATCAGAATAGCGTTTTCCATTCCGTAATGAAGCAAGTTCCGTGGGATGCGTTCGACCGCTTGGTTGCTGCGCACGGAACGGATTGGCGTGTCCGCCGTCTGACGACGAAGGACCAGTTTGTGGCGCTGCTGTTCGGTCAGCTTTCCGGGGCGTCGAGCCTGCGTGAGATCGAGCTGGGTCTGGCGAGCCATGCGGCCCGGCTCTATCACCTGGGGGCGCACCCGGCGTTGCGCTCGACCTTGGCGGACGCCAACGCCCATCGGACAAGCGCGGTGTTTGCCGATCTGTTCGCCGAGATGGTGGGACGCGCGCATCGCGGATTGCGGCGCAAGATGGGCGAAGCGGTTCGCCTGATCGATGCGACCATGTTGCCGCTCAATGGACTGAGCGCCGCATGGTCGCGGTTCTCGGTGAAGAGCTGCGGCGCCAAGGCGCACGTGATCTACGATCCGGACGCCGACTGCCCACTCTATCTCGCCGTCACCCCGGCCAAAGGGGTCGATGTCGTCGTCGCCAAGGCCATGCCGATCGAAGCGAATGCCACCTATGTCTTTGATCTTGGCTACTATGATTACGGTTGGTGGGCGAAACTCGATGCCCGCGGATGCCGCATCGTCACCCGCTTCAAGCGCAACACGCCGTTCACCGTAATCCGAGAGCGGCGCGTGCCCAAAGCCGCAAAGGCCATTCTCACCGACCGCATTGGCTCTCTCCCGGCCCGCCTGGCCAGGAGCCGGCGCAATCCCTTCGCCAAGCCCGTGCGCGAGATCCGGCTGTGCATCGACGGCGGCAAGATCCTGCGCATCCTCACCAACGACCTCAACGCCCCGGCCCAGAAAATCGCCGATCTCTACAAGCGCCGCTGGGCCATCGAGCTGTTCTTCCGATGGGTCAAGCAGACGCTCAAAATCCGCCACTTCCTCGGAACCTCCGAGAATGCCGTGCGTATCCAGATCGCCGTCGCCCTGATCGCCTTCCTGCTCCTGCGCATGGCCCAAACCGCACAGAACTTCGCCGCAGGCGCGCTCGCATTCGCTCGCCTGGTCAGGCTCAACCTGATGCATCGACGCTCGATCAACGCCCTTACAGAACCGCCGCAACCGATAGACCGAGACCCAAGACAAATGGACTTCCCTATCGATGAAAGCTAAACCGGACAGCAGTGGATCAAGTCCGGGCATGACGGCGTCTGGGGAAGGGCGCGTACTTACGCCAGCCCTGGCTCCGGCACGGCGAAATCCTGCGGGCGGAGGAAGATCGTCGTGCGCTTGGCGAAGCGGGGGAGCTTTTCGTTGAACGGCTCGCGCCGGTGCAGCAGGCGGGCGTTGTCCCACATCACCACGTCGCCGTTGCGCCAGCCGTGCGTGTAGATGAACTTGTCCTGCAGCACGTGCGCGAACACCTCGTCGAGCAGCGCGCGCGCCTCGGCCGGGTCCAGCCCCTCGATGGCGCAGGTCTTGTTCGGGTCCATGAAGATCGAGCGCTGGCCGGTCGCCGGATTGGTCAGGACGATGTCGTGCGTCGCCGCCGGCGTCTTGTCGTGCAGCTCCTGGATCTTCTCCTGGTTGTCGGCGAAGTCGCGCTGGAAACTGACGTCCGCGCGGTTGCCGTATTTCGCCGTTGCGCGCTTGCCTTCGATTTTCTTGCGCAGCGCCGCCGGCATCGTGTCCCAGGCGAGCGCCGTGTTGCACCACGACGTGTGGCCGTCATCCTCCGGCATCTCGGAGGCCTGGAAGATCGAGCCGCTGGCCGGGCGGGTACGGTACACTTGGTCGTGATGCCAGTGCAGCTCGTAGGTGCCGAGGCCGCCGAGCGGCGTGCCGTCCGGGCGCTTCAGCGCGGAGATGTAGATGACCTCCGGATGCAGTGGCGAATGCATGTCCGCGCGCACGATCAGGTCGAGGTCGCCGAAGCGGCGGCTGTACTTGACCAGCTCGCTCTCGCTGAGGCTCTGGCGACGGAACAGCAGCAGCGGATCCTTTTGCCAGAGGCGATAGATCGCGTCGAAGGTGGCGTCGTCGAGATGCGCCAGGTCGACGTCGAGCACCTCCAGGCCGAAATTTTCCTGCAGCGGGCGCGTCTTAGGTTCATGGTATGTGGTTCCCAGGTTCTTCGTCTTCATGCTTCGACAGGCTCCGCATGAGGATATGTACTTGAAATTTGCACCTCATGCTGAGCCTGTCGAAGCATGAGTTGGCACGGTGTCTAAATCACGCCGTCCTTCTCCAACGCCGCGAGATCGGTATCCGTCATGCCGAGCAGCGCGCCGTAGACCTCGGCGTTGTGCTGGCCGAGGCTCGGGCCCCAGCGTGTCGATGTGGCCCGGCGTGCCGGTCAGCCTCGGCACCACGTTCGGCACGGCGAGGTCGCCGATGCGCGCGTCCTTGACGCGGGCGATGTTGCCGCGCGCGGCGTAATGCGGGTCCTGAAAGATCTCGTCGACGGACGCGACGATGCCACAGGGCACCTCGGCCGCCTCGCAGAGCTTCACCGCTTCCTGCTGGCGTGTGCCGCTTCGCCCAGTCGGCGACCAGCCCGTCGACCGCGGCGCGGTTCTTCTCGCGCTTGGCGATGGTGCCGTAGATGCCGTCGCCGGCGACCTCGGGGTGGCCCATCAGGCCCGCCATGCGGGCGAAAATCTTGTCGTTGGTGCAGGCGATGGCGATCCAGCGGCCGTCGCCGGTCTGGTAATGGCTGTGCGGGCAGACGTTGACCGTCGCAGCGCCCATGCGCTGGCGGATATAGCCGACCTTGTCGTAGGCGGGCGCGAGCTCGTCGAGAATGCGGAAGATCGGCTCGTAGAGGCCGATGTCGATCTGCTGGCCCTTGCCTTGGTCCGGGCCCTCGGCGTCCCGCGCGCGCAGCGCCATCAGCACGCCGAGCGCGCCGTAGAGGCCCGACATGTAATCGGCCAGCGTCGCCGAGCCGGGCGTCGCCGGCGGCCGGTCCGGATCGCCCGCGAGGAAGGAGATGCCGCCGAAGGCGTTGCCGATGCGCCCGAAGCCGGGCTTCTTGCTGTAGGGCCCGGTCTGCCCGTAGCCCGAGACGCGCAGCATGACGAGGCGCGGATTGACCGCCTTCAAGACGTCCCAGCCGAGGCCCCAGCCTTCCAGCGTGCCGGGCTGGAAGTTCTCGGTCAGCACGTCGGCCTTGGCGACGAGCTGCTTCAGCATCGCCACGCCCTTGGGCGCTTTGAGGTTCAGCGTGACCGATTTCTTGTTGCGCGCCTCCGAGAGCCAGACCAGCGTCTCGCCGCATTCGGAGACGGTGCCGAGCCGGCGGCAAGGATCGCCGACTTTCGGCTGCTCGACCTTGATCACCTCGGCGCCGAACTCCGCCATGATCGTCGCGCAGTAGGGCGCGGCGATATAGGTCGCGATGTCGATGACGCGGAGCCCGGCAAGCGGCCGCGTCGTCGCTGGCGATCTCATGGCTGTCCGGCACGATACGTTTCCTTCCCGGCTTCGAATGGTTTCATGCTTCGACAGGCTCAGCATGAGGATTCTTTTTATAGATCAAAATAATAGACCTCATCCTGAGCCTGTCGAAGGATGAGTGCGCTCCGATGCATCGAGCCGCTCATGCTTCGACAGGCTCAGCATGAGGCTGATATGGTGCCGACCATAAGCAGGCGATCGATGCCGCCACTATAGCCTTCCCTGCGCGGCGGGAAAAACGCATATTGGTCCGGACAAATCCCGCCTGGAGCGGGGCTACCGAACCGGAGGACGCCATGAATACCGTCGTTAAGCCAGCCGCCTTGAAATCCGAAGCCGCCAAGGAAGCCGCGGACGGCACGATCTCCGAAAGGCTGGCAGCCTTCGCCGCCGGGCTGGACGCCGCGCGTATTCCGGCCGAGGTGGTCGCGCGCGCGAAGCTGCATATCCTCGATTGCTTCGGCATCGGCCTCGCGTCCACGACCTACGAGTTCGCCCACCGCATGGCGAACGCGATGCACGGCCTCGGCGGCGACGGGCCGTTTCCCGTGATCGGTCTGCCGATGCGCCTGCCGCTGCGCGATTCCGTGCATCTCAACGGCACGCTGATCCATGGCCTCGACTTCGACGATACGCATGGCGCGGGCGTCATCCACGCGTCGACCAGCGCGCTGCCGACCGTGCTCGGCGCGGCGCTCGGCGAATAATGTGAGCGGCATGGAGGCGATGGCGGCCTACCTCGTCGCGATGGAGACCTCGGCCCGCATCGGCATGGCGGTCAACGGCGGCTTCCACAAGGCGGGGCATCACCCGACCGGGCTGGTCGGGGCCTTCGGCGCGACGCTCGCGGCGGGGCGGCTGGGCGATCTCAGCCAGCCGCAGATCGCGCAGGCCCAGGGCATCACCCTCAGCATGGCGGGCGGCAGCCTCGAGTTCCTGTCCGACGGCGCCTGGACGAAGCGCCAGCATCCCGGCTGGGCCGGCGTCTGCGCGATCACCGCGGCCGGCATGGCGAAGCAGGGCTTCCTCGGCCCGAAACAGGCCTATGAAGGACGCTACGGGTTATTCAAGCTGCATCTCGGCGCGCATGTCGGCGGCACGCGCCCTACGACCTCGACGCCTGCACCAAGGGGCTGGGCGAGGACTGGGAGCTGTTCAACGTCGCCTTCAAGCCGTTCCCGGCCTGCCATTTCAACCACGCCTTCGCGGACAGCGCGCTGGCGCTCCGCACCAAGCACAAGCTCGCGCCGGACGGACATCAAGTCGGTCACCGCGCTGATCGGCGAGCGGCAGATCCCGGTCGTCGCCGAGCCGGAAGCCGACAAGCGCCGCCCGAAGAATGCCTACGAGGCGCAGTTCAGCGTGCATTACATCATCGCCGCGGCGCTGGCGCGCGGCCGCTTCACGCTGGACGAGCTGGACGCCTCGGCCTACACGGACCCGGCGATCCTGGCGCTCTGCGACCGGGTCGCCTACAAGGGCGATCCGGAGATGAATTCGCTGCGCTATTACTCCGGCGGCGTGATCATCGAGACGACGGACGGCCGCAGGCTGGAGCACCGCGAGATGCACAACCGCGGCTCCGACGCGAACCCGCTCAGCGCCGCCGACATCGAGGCCAAGTTCTGGTCCAACGCCACGCGCGCCGTCAGCCGCGAGCGGGCGCAGCGCGTGCTCGACGCGGTGATGGGCCTCGACAAGGCGGAGGATTTGCGTAGGCTTGGCGACGCGCTCTGCCTCGCCTGACAGGGCAATTTCCATCTCGCCAAAGACTTAAGAACAAAGGAATTACGTCCATGCGCATTACCGACCGCAGCATCGCCCAGTACGAGCGCCTGGAAGGGCCGACGCGTCCGGGCAAGCCGCGCAAGACCGGCCTGACCGTGATGATCGACGCCGGTCCGAGCGACTTCGGCTGGACCGGCACGACCGCGCTCGAGGACCTGCTGGAATACGGCTGCGAGTTCATCGACTACGCGAAGATATTCGCCGTCAACGGGCTGATCTTCCCGGTCGAGCTGATCAAGAAGGTCAATGCGCTGTACCGCGACTACGACGTGAAGCCGTTCTGCGGCGGCATCCTGTTCGAGACCGCTTTTCATCAGAACGCCGTCGACGACCTGGTCACCCATCTCGGGCGGATCAATGCGAGCGGGCTGGAGATCTCCGAGAACTATCTCGAGCTGACGCCGGACGAGCGCCGCCGCGAGATCGACCGCTTCCAGAAAGCGGGCTTCGAGGTCGTCTACGAATTCGGCCGCAAGGAGCCGACCGAGCCGCTTTCGCTCGACTACATCGGCGCCATCGTCGAGGAGATGATCGACATCGGCGCGACGCATGTGATCCTGGAGCAGAGCGAGCTCGACATGCTGGCGGAGGCGACGCCGAAGGAGTTCCTGAAACTACGCGACCAGAAATGGTATCCGCATATCGTGATCGAGCCCGACCCCTACCGTTTCCCGAAACAGCATGTCGAGCTGATCGAGCAGTTCGGGCCGGATGTCAGCCTGTGCAACGTGTCGCCCGAGCAGGTCCTGAAGCTCGAGGGCTTCCGCCGCGGCATCGGCCGCCCGGTGCATTATTCCTTCCTGTCCGACGCGCTGAAGCAGAAGCGATAGCCGCGGCGCGGGCCGGAATCCCGAATTTTCATCGGTTATTAAGCAGTTTTCGCGATTTTCCCGGGAGTTCCAGTTTAGGACTTCTATCTGGGAAGCGATGCGATTCTGGCCGGTACTTCTTGGCGCGTCGACAGCGGTGGCTATCGCCGGTCCGGCGATGGCAGGCGACTTTTCCGCCGCCATCACGCGTCTGGCCGAGACCGATGTGAAGCTGTGGATCAACCATCCGACGATCATCGACGCGATCCGGGCGCAAAACATCGAGAACGCGCACCTGTCGACCGAAGACATCCTCCGGCTTGACGAGCGCTGGCGCGCCGAGACGGTCTCGCCCAGCAAGCCGATGATCCAGGCGTTGATGGCGAACGCGCTGTCCTCCTTTCTCATGCAGAAGAAGCACGCGAGCAAAGGGCTCTATACCGAGATCTTCGTGATGGACGACAAGGGCCTCAATGTCGGCCAGAGCGATATCACCTCGGATTACTGGCAGGGCGACGAAGCGAAGTGGCAGAAGACCTTCCTGGTCGGCCCCAACGCGATGCTCATCGAGAATATGAAGCGCGACAAATCGACCCATATCCTGCAGAGCCAGCTGAGCCTGCCGGTGATCGACCCGGCGACCGGGGAAGTTATCGGCGCGATCACCGTGGGGATCGACGTGTCGCGGCTTCCCAGGTAACTCAACGTAATTGCCTAAGTTATTTCAACTTTTACGAGATTTTAATTGCTCTGTGGAACTTTTCGAGCGTGGAATAATATTTATTCAATCAGTGGGGATAGAATGCGTATTTCTTCAATCGTCATCGGCGCCGTGGCGGCCGTTGTTTTGTGCGGCTCCGCCATCGCCAACGAATTTACCACGCCCATTACGAAGCTTGCCGATACCCAGGTCCGTGAATGGATCAAGGATCCGATCGTCATCAACGCGATCAAGGCGCAGAACGTCAAGCATGCCAGCATGACGCAGGCGGATATCGACCGTCTCGACAAGCAGTGGATGGCCGAGACCGGCGCGAGCAGCCAGCCGCTGATCCAGTCGCTCCTGAAGAACGACCTCTCGAAGTTCCTCAAGGCGAAGAAGGAATCCAGCAAGGGCCTCTACACCGAGATCTTCGTGATGGATAACAAGGGTCTCAATGTCGGCCAGAGCGACGTCACCTCCGACTATTGGCAGGGCGACGAGGCGAAGTGGCAGAAGACGTTCCTGGTCGGGCCCAAGGCGATCCATATCAGCGACGTCAAGAAAGACGAGTCGACGCAGTCCTATCAGAGCCAGCTGAGCCTGCCGGTCGTCGATCCGGCGAACAACCAGGTCATCGGCGCCATCACCCTCGGCATCAACGTCGAGCAGCTCGGGCAGTAGGCACGGGCCGGTCAACGGGTTTCTGCGGAGGGGAGGTCTACGATTCGCATGTTTAAGAGGCTTACTTTTGGGCGAGGCGGCAATGCTCGCTCGGCAGATAGCGGTCTTGGCTACTGGACGCTCGGAAAGAAGCTGATTGTCGTCATGGCGGTTGGCGTAGCCCTCGGCTACGCCACCGTCATCGCAATCCAGGGCCTGAGCGAGTCGGAACGGCTGCGCCATCATACCTCCGCGGCGAACACCGAGCTGACGGCGCTCCTCGCGGCGCAAATCGGCGGCGGCATCCGCTTCAAGAAGGCGGATTCGATCGAGGAGGCGTATGCGCGCCTCGTCGAGCCGGGGAAGCAGTCCATCGGGCAGCTCTGGACGCTGACCAAGGACAGCGAGATCGTCACCAAATACGAAGCGAAGGACCTGACGGACAAGCTCGCCGCGCCGCCCAAGGACCTCGTCCAGAAGGCGCTCTCGACCGGCCAACTGGCGATCGCCGATTTCCACGCGTACGAAATCGTGGCGGCGCCCGTGCGGTTCGGCGCCAAGAAGGAGCCGGTCGGCGTCATCGTGGTGCGCTGGAGCTATGCCGCGTTGAATGACGAAATCAGCGCCAACGTCCTGCGGCAGTCGGTCACCGCGCTGATCCTCGCCGCGATCCTCTTGGCGATGATCATCTTCTTTATCTGGCGCATGATCACCAAGCCGATCCACGCCACGGAGGGCGGCATGCGGGCGCTTGCCGCGGGCGATCTCAATATCGAGATCACCGGCCTCGACCGGAAGGACGAGATCGGCAGCATGGCCCGCGCGGTGCAGGTCTTCAAGACCAACGCCGTCGACAAGGCGCGGCTCGAGCGGGAGAACGAGGAGAACCAGCGCAAGGCGGAAGAGCAGCGCAAGACGGCGCTGCGCACCGTCGCGGAGAATTTCGAGAAGAAGGTCAGCGGGCTCGTCGACTCCCTCGCGCAGTCGGCGACCGAGATGCGCTCGACCGCGCAGAGCATGTCCGGCACGGCGCAGCAGTCGAGCGCGCGCGCGGCAGCCGTGGCGGAGGCGTCGGACCGGGCGTCCGAGAATGTCGGCACCGTGGCGGCAGCCGCGGAAGAGCTTTCCTCCTCCATCGAAGAGATCACCAAGCAGGTCGGCCATTCGACCTCGATGGCGCAGGAAGCCGTCTGCGGCGGCGCAGGCGGCGAGCGGCGACGTGCGGGGCCTGAGCGAAGCGGCGCAGAAGATCGGCGAAGTCGTCGCGCTGATCACCGAGATCGCCGAGAAGACGAACCTTCTCGCCCTGAACGCGACCATCGAGGCGGCCCGCGCCGGCGAGGCGGGCAAGGGCTTCGCGGTCGTCGCCTCCGAGGTGAAGACCCTCGCCAATCAGACCGCGTCCGCGACCGAGGACATTTCCGCGCAGGTCCACAGTATCCAGTCGGCAACGAACGGTGCGGTCAACGCCATCACCTCGATCACGACGCTGATCGACGAGCTCAATACGATCTCCATCGCGATTTCGGACGCGGTCGGCCAGCAGGGCGAGGCGACGCGCGAGATCGCGCGCAACGTCCAGGAGGCCGCGAACGGCACCCGCGACGTCAGCCGCTATATCGGCGACGTGACCGCCGCGTCGGCGGAGACCGGCGAAGCCGCCGGCGTCGTGCTCAACGAGGCCGAAGGCCTCTCCAAGCAATCCGCGTCGCTGCGCAGCGAGGTCGACAACTTCCTGGGCGAGATCCGCGCCTCCTGACCGAGGCGCCAGCGGCGGCTAAACGGCGACCGCGCCCGAGGGCGGGGTCATGATATGCGCCATGGCCTCGAAGCGGCCCGTCTCCGGGTCGCGCAGCACCACGTTGGGGCAGGCGTAGTGATGCGGGAAGATCGTGTTCTCGCCATAGATCACCGGCATCTCCGCCTCGATCGCCTTCGCTACGGCGCCGTCCAGCAGCGGGTCGACGGTGCAGCGGCCTTCGCCGCTGACGTCGATGCGCGGGTGATGGCAGGCCTCTTCCAGCCCCATGCCGCGCGCCGCCAGCATGGATATGATCTGGAACACGGCCGGCATGATGCGCCGGCCGCCGGATGCGCCGATCGCGAACCAGGGCTTGCCGTCGCGTGAGACGATCGCCGGGCACATGTTCGACAGCGGCCGCTTGCCGGGCCCGAGCGCGTTGGGCCCGCCCGGCCGCGGATCGAACCACATGATGCCGTTGTTCATCAGGATGCCGGTGCCGGGAAAGACGACCTTGCTGCCGAAGACCGACAGCAGCGTCTGCGTGACGCAGACCATGTTGCCGTCCTTGTCGGCGATGGTGAAGTTGGTGGTGCAGGCCGGATCGCGGCTGTCGTTCGCGTCGCCCATGGTGCGGAAGCGCTCGTCATAGGCGGTCGCCAGCGCCTTGGCCCACACCGCGAAGGCGGCGGGGTCAGGCGCGCCCGTGCCCTTGGCGCCCGCCGACAGCGCGATCGTGCGCAGCATGGTCGGGCCGGCGGTCAGGCCGGGCGCGGCATGCACCGTGCCCGCGCCGTAGGCGCCTTCCGCAGCCGCGGCCTCGCTCGCGCGGTAGCCGGCGAAATCCTCCGCCGACAGGCGGCTTCCGCCCGCCTTGGCGTCGCGCAGGATCTGGCGCGCGATGTCGCCGCGATAGAAGTCCTCGGCGCCCGCTTCGGCCAGCCGGTTGAGCGTGTCCGGCAGCCTGCCGAGCGAGAGATGCGGGATCGGCTTGCCCTGGTCGGCGGTCGGCGGCAGGCCGTGCGGCAGATAGGTCTCGCGGCTGGCGAGGAAGTTGCGCAGCTCCTTCGCCGCGCCCAGCGTGCGCAGCGACATGTACCAGGTGACCGGCAGGCCGCGCTTGGCGAGCGCGACGGCCGGCCACAGCAGCTCGGCCCACGGCATGCTGCCGTAGCGCTCATGGGCGAGGGCCATGCCGGCGACGAGGCCGGGCACGGCGATCGAGTGATAGCCGACGATATTGCGGTTTTCGACGACGTTGGGCCAGGCGAACAGGTCGCCGCTGCTGCCGCCGCCGGCGTCGAGCGGGTAGTCCTCGACCCTGAGGCCCTTCGGCGCGACCATGCCCATGTTGACGCAGCGGAAGGTACCCGGCTCCGCCAGCGCGACCTGCATGTAGCCGCCGCCGCCGACCCCGCTCATCCAGGGCTCGACCACCGAGATCGCGAAGGAGACGGCGATCGCCGCATCGACCGCGTTGCCGCCGGCATGGAGCACCTCGGCGCCGATCTCGGCGGCCGCCCGGTGCTGGCAGGCGACGACGCCCTTGTCGCCCGAAACCGCGGGCTTCCGGATGGTCCAATTTTGATGGAACTGGGTGTTGGGAAAGGCGGGGTTCGTCATCGCGGAAGTATCCCCGGCAATGTGCTGCGCTGGCAAGTGGTATGCGAAATCCGATTTTGACATCCACCGCGCAACGGCGGGATGCTACGTTCATTAAAATCCGTCCAATAGCAGCGGCGGCACGGGAGGAACAAGAATGCAAGCGGCGGTGGAACGCACGACGGCGCGACGGGATGCAGACATAGGGGCGACCCAGGCCTTGGCGAGGTTCGCCAGCCGATTACGCTACGACGCAATCCCCGACGCCGCGCGGCACGCCGCAAGACGCCACTGCCTGGATACCGTCGGCGCGATCCTCGCCGGCACCCGCCAGCATGCCACCAAGGTGGTCGACCAGACGCTGCGCGAGCTGGCCGGCAGCGGCGTTGCCGCGGTCCCCGGGCTGACGCACCGGGTCGATCCGCTGTCGGCGGCCTACATCGCCGGCACGGCCGGGCATGGGATGGAGTTCGACGACGGCTATCGCGCGGGCTCGGTGCATCCGGGGACGGTCATCATTCCCGCGCTGCTCGCCGCGGCGTCGACCGGGCGGTACGACGGCAAGCAATGGATCACCGCGACCGTGGTCGGCTATGAAGCGGTCTGCCGCATCGCTGCGGCGATCCATCCGGCGTCGCGTCAGAAGGGCTTCCACAATACCTCGGTCGCGGGCGTGATGGGCGCCGCGCTCGCCGTCGGTGCGCTGCTCGGCCTGGACGAGAGGCGGATGGCGCATGCGCTCGGCCTTGCCGCCAGCAGCGCCGCCGGCATCTGCGCCTTCCTCGCGGGCGGCGGCGAGGTCAAGCGGATCCATCCCGGACATGCCGCACGGGAAGGGCTGCAGGCCGCCTTCGCGGCGAAGAACGGCCTGACCGGGCCGGCCGACGTTCTGGAAATCACGGACGGCTTCTTCCAGACATTCTCGGAGGCGGTGGACGAGACCGTCATCACGGCGGGACTGTTCGACGGCGAGCTGGTCATGACGCGCTGCTATATCAAGCCGCATGCCGCCTGCCGCCACCTGCACCCCGGCATCGACGCGGTGCTCGACATCCTCGCCAAGGACAAGATCAAGCCCGACGCGGTGCAGCGGATCGACATCGGCTCCTATGCCATCGCCGCGGCGCACGGCCAGGCGCGATACGACGACATGCTGTCGGCCCAGATGAGCTATCCCTTCGCGATCGCGACCGCGCTCGAGCGGAAGTCGGTGCGGCTCAACCATTTCGGTGACGCGGCGCGGGCGGACGACGCCGTGCTGCGGCACGTGCCGAAGGTCAACGTGACGACGGACGCGGACTGCGAGGCCGCCTATCCGAAGCTGCGCCCGGCCAAGGTCGCGGTGCACATGCGCGACGGCACGGTCTACCGGCGGCGGGTCGACGAGCCCTATGGCGGCCCGAACAACCCGGTGGTCGACGACGCGCTGCTGGCGAAATTCCACAGCCTTGCCGATCCGGTGCTGGGGGCGGCGCGCGCCAACGAGGCCGAGCGCATGCTCTGGAACCTCGACGATGTCACCAATATCGCCAACCTGATGGACCGTCTCGTCGGCGTCGAGTGACACGCAACTTTCGGTCGACAGCCGGTTGATCGATGTTAAGAATTCCTGCCGTGTATGCGGGAGGAAAAGCGCATGTATTACAAACGCATTGTCGAAGTGCAGGGAAGCCCGATGGACGTGCTCCTGTTCGAGCCGGAGGGCAGCGGCCCGTTCCCCGGGGTCGTCGTGGCGCAGCACATCCCGGTTGCCCATGCGGGTCTCGAGACCGACCCGTTCCAGATCGATGTCGGCGAGCGCCTGGCCGGCGCGGGCTATGCCGTGTCGATGCCGCATTTCTTTCACTGGTGGCCGAAAGAGGCCGATATCGAGATCAAGCGGAAGGAGTTCCGCGACGACCGCGCGGTCGCCGACTTCACGGCGGCCTTCGATCTCCTGGCCAAGTCGGACAAGGTCGACGCGAACCGGATCGCCGTCCTGGGGCATTGCTGGGGCGGGCGGCTCTGCTGGCTCGGCGCCTGCCACAATCCGAAGTATAAGGCCGCGGTGATGCTGTACGGCGGACGGGTCAAGACCGGCATGGGCGCGGGCAGCGTGCCGTTGATCGGCCTCGCGGACCGCATACGCTGCCCGGTCATGGGGCTGTTCGGCAACGAGGACCAGAATCCGTCGCCCGCCGACGTCGACGACATGGACGCGGCGCTGACCGCCGCCGGCGTCGCGCACGCGTTCCACCGTTACGACGGCGCCGGTCACGGCTTCCAGGACTACACCAACCCGAACCGCTACCGCCGGGAGGCATCCGACGACGCCTGGACCAAGCTGCTGGGCTTTCTCGACGGGCATTTGAAATAGGCGCAGGCATCGCCGAGACGCTCATGCTTCGACAGGCTCAGCATGAGGAAGAGTGTTTGCGCCGGACTGTGCCGCATCTGTCCCTCATCCTGAGCCCGTCGAAGGATGAGGCGGCTCGAGCGCCCGGGTCGGTTCAGCCGTCCTTCTTCAGCATGCCGCCGAAATTCTCGCGCAGCTTCTCCACCTTCGGCGCGGAGACGTAAGCGATATAGGGCTGGTTCGGGTTCCGCGCGGCGTAGTCCTGGTGATAGTCCTCCGCCTCGTAGAATTCGCCCAGCGGCTCCAAGGTCGTCACGATCGGCGCGGTGAACAGCTTGTCCCGCTCGATCTGTGCGATATAGGCCTCGGCGACCGATTTCTGCGCCTCGTCGCGGTAGAAGATGGCAGAGCGGTACTGCGTGCCCTGGTCGTTGCCCTGGCGGTTCAGCTGCGTCGGGTCATGGGCGATGGAGAAGAACAGCTTCAGGATCTTGCCGTAGCTGATGCGCTGCGGGTCGTAGGTGATCTCGATCGCCTCGGCGTGGCCGGTGCGGCCGCCGCAAACGGTGCGGTAGTCCGCGGTCTCCGCCGAGCCGCCGGTATAGCCCGAACGCAGGCCGAGAATGCCGTCGACCTCTTTGTAGACGGCCTCGGTGCACCAGAAGCAGCCGCCGGCGAGAACGGCGGTATCCTGCTGCTTGTCCCCGGCGGGCAGGTCGGCCTCGGGGTCGGGAAAGCTGAAAGGATCGATGCGGAGCGAGCCGTACATGCATACCTCCATCTCATGCGTCGTGTGAAATCTACACCGGATTGATCCGGAAGCCAGCCGCTCCCGCGGATGTGATGGCCCCGGGGAGCGAGGGGGGCCTCCTTAGTGGGGGTGGCCGGCGATAACGGGCCGGGTATACTTATGGAGAGGGAGACGGGAGCAAACACGAACCGTGAGTGTGAAAGATGTGGTCCTTGAGGAAATACGGAACGAGGATTGTTGCGGCAGTGTGCGCGAAAGCGGGGATTTGCGCGGCTGCCGGCCTGTTCTTCGCCCTGGCGCTGATGGCGCCGGATGCCGCCATGGCCCAGCTGGGCAAGATGTCCTTGCCCGCGAACGCGCATGACGCGCAGTACGGAGGCGGTTGGAGCTGCAATTTCGGCTACAAGAAGGACAAGGGACGATGCGTCGCGCTCGCGGTTCCGCCGCATGCCTTCATCGATCCCGCCGGCGACAGCTGGGATTGCGAGCGCGGCTACGAGGAGAGGGACGACAGCCGGTGCGCCGCGATCAAGATACCGGCCAATGGTTACCTGGTGGACCGGGGTTTCGAGAGCGGCTGGACCTGTAAGCGCGGTTACCGCCGGGTCGACCAGACCTGCGAACAAGTCCCGGTTCCGGAGCACGCCTATCTGACAAACGCCGGCGATACGTGGAAATGCCGGCGCGGCTATGCGCCGGTGGAACATGCCTGTCAACGGGTTCAGGTTCCGGCCAACGGCTATCTCGACACCACCGGCGATAGCTGGGAATGCAATCGCGGTTATCGTAAGGACGGCGACAACTGCGTCAAGATCGTGCTGCCGCCGCACGCCTATCTGGTGGATGAGCCTTATGGCAACGGCTGGCAATGCGAGGCCGGCTATCACGAGGCCGATGGAACCTGCGAGGCGGTAAAGTTTCCCGCGCATGCCTATCCGACCTACACGAGCTACGAGCCGGGCTGGAAATGCGATCGCGGCTTCCGCCAAGAGGACGGCGCCTGCGTGGCGGTCGTGGTTCCCGAGCACGGCTATCTGACGGCGTCGGGCGATCGCTGGAAGTGCGAGCGGGGTTATAACATGCAGGGCAATTCCTGCGTGCGCATCGGTGTCCCGGAACATGCCCATATCGACTATTCGGGCAATGCCTGGGAATGCGACAACCGCTATCGCAAAGAGGGCGACGAATGCGTGCGCACGCTGGGCGGCTGACGCGATAAAACGGCCGTGGGCTGCGCCGTCACCAGGTGAGCTGCGCCGTCACGGCGCAAGGCGCGTGACCGGATGCGTCCAGCAGGCCGGCGGCTTTCTCCGGGTCGAGGGGCAATCCGTCCGCGAGCCCGACTTCGTCGGCATGCAGCCCGCCCGCGATCCAGAGCGCATCGATCCCGGCGTCCCGCGCGCCCAGGATATCGGTCGCGAGGTTGTCGCCGATCATGAGCACGCGGCGCCTGTCGGGATGCCCTAGCCGATCGAAAGCCATGCGGTAGATTCGTGCGTAGGGCTTGCCGTGGAAGCGGACGTCGCCGCCCTGGTCCCGGTAGGCCTGGGCGACCGCTCCGGCGCGGTAGACGATCGTGTCGCCATGCGCGGACGCCACGTCCGGATTGGCGCAGACCATCGGCAGGCGTCGCGCGATGGCCTTCGAGAACAGGTCGCGGTAGATGTCCGGCGTCTCCGTGCCGCGGTTGCGGAACCCGGTCGTCAGGATGTAGTCCGCGTCCTCGATCTCCGCTTCCGTTCCCTTGATCGCGCGGAGCAATCCCTCGTTCCGGCCGGCGCCGATATGGTAGAAGCGCTCCCCGAAGGCGGCATGCCAGGGATCGTCCCGCCGGTTGAGCGCCTCGATCGTCGCATCGCCCGAGGTGACGAGATCGTCGTAACAATCCGCCGCGACGCCGAAGCTCTCCAGCCGCTCCCGGACGACGCCGCCAGGCCGGGGGACATTGGATACGAAGATCACCGTCCGGCCCGACGCGCGGAGGCGGCGGAGGCACTCGACCGCGGCCGGAAAGGCCGATACCCCGTCGACGACGCAGCCCCAGAGGTCCACGAGCAGCGCGTCATAGGCATCGACGATTTCCGATAGTCCGGCGATCAGGCGAGGCGGCATGAGGCTGTTCCTAGCATGGCGCTTGCCAGGCCGCGAGCGCGATCGCCGTCGTAGCGGCGGCGCGGGGGCCACGCGGCAGTCTGTCGCCGATTGCCGGGCCATATTGCCCGGTGATAGAGTGGATCGGCAGCTCCGATAAGCTTGGGCTCGTCCTCTCCTTGGCGGGTAAGAACGGGCACGGCGTCGGAGGTGACCGCCCGGCGCCCTGCGACTGCGCGCCGGAGAACATGGCCGAGAGATGGTCAGGACGGGCGGGAAGCCTAGGATTTTGTTCCACGCGGTGCGTCACGGCACCGGCTTCCTGTTATTGCTCGTTGCGTCGCTGCTGGCGGCGTCCAACCCCGGTTCGCGCTTATTTCCGCATTCCTTTTTCACGACCCCGGTTCCGCTGCTGGTTGTCACGGACAGTATGTCCGAGGCCGCAACGATGCGGTCCGGCCGCGGAGACCCTGCCGCGCCGGCCGGCGCAGCGCGCGAGCGTCGATCTGGCCGGATGGCGGCTTTACCTGCATAGCGCGACGCCGGCGGTTTCGGCCTACGGGCTGAGCCCCGCATTCGAGCTGCGGCCCGACGCCGGGCGAGGGACGCCGGTCCTTTGGCACGCGCTGCCCGTGACGGACGCGCTGCCGAGGCTGGTCTCCTACAGGACGCACGCGCCGCCCGCCTGAGCCTCCTGCGTTTTCCGTGGCCTTAACACGTCAAGTTTCACGCTGCGTGCCGCGCTGGCGATCCGTCGAGATCAGGTGCGCGCCGCAAGCAATCTCGGGTGAATACAATGCTTATCGTTTATGGGTTCGCGCTGCTCAGTGCGAGTGTCCTGCTCGTGATGTTCATGGCGAAGAAGAAGAACGCGCCGTCGGCGCCGAAATGGGCGACCGCCAAGCCGCTCGTCAGCACAATCCTGTTCGTCTCGATCACCGGCATCATTTTCGGGATCGCCTTTCTGATCCAGGCGGTTTTCGACATTCGGAACGTACAATTCGGACTGGTGGAGGCCGTGCTGCTCGCGGCGGTCATCGGCGCGACCTACTTCGTTGGACGGAAGCTGAAAGGCATGGCGGGCGCCGTGCCGATGGCGGCGCCGAAGGTTCCGGTGGGACATTCCTGACAAGGGTTGGCCTGACAAGGGTTGGCCGGACGAAGTTTGACCGAACGACGCTCGGCCTGACGGTGCGGCATCCCCGGCGCAGGATCGCGTTCTGCGCCGGGGACGGCCGTGTCATTTGCGGTATGAGCAGCGCGGAATACTAAAGGCCGCCCTGTTTCGTCGGCGGCCGGTGCAGGATGTCGGGCTCGACGCCGAGCGCTTCCAGCGCCTTGACGATCTTGTCCAGCTGGCTGGGCTCGCCGCCGGTCATGTTCTCTTCTTCCGCAACGTCCAGCTCGAGCGCGTCGTACCCCCAGCGGCGGAGAATTTCGATCTTCGTCTCATAGTCGATGCCCTCGGCGGAGACGACGTTCGCCGGGTCGCCGAATACCTGCGGCCGGGTCGAGCAGGGCGCGCTTGAGGTCGAAAGGGATATCTCGACTGTTCATGCGCTACCGTGCCGCCAGCGCGTGGCTCGGCCCGATGGCCAGCGCCGTGGAAAGACTGTGCACGTGAACGTCATGCGCCGAATGCTTCGACAGGATAGCCGTCGCGCGCTGCTCCCGATCCTTGTCCCAGCTTCGCACCCACAACAGCAGCCCGCCGCGGTCGAGCTGGTGCTGCAGATATTTTGCCTGATGCTGTCCGATCATGCTCGCCAGGACCGAGCCGATGAGGGCGCCGGCGCCGCCCGCCATCGCGGCGGCGCCGATGACGGCGGCGAGCGTGCCGCCCGTGGCGACGACCGCGCCGGCGGTCGCGACCGCCCCGACATAGACCAGGCCGCTGATCAGCCCGCCTTCGGCGTCGCCGAGCGATTCGGTCGAGACGTAGGCCGTGCGGGGCAAAGTGATGTCGTCCTCGACCTCGGCGGCCTTCTTGTAGACATGGCCGAGCTTCTGCTCGACCGCTTCCTCGCCGGCGAGAAGGCTGATCTCGGCCCGGTCGAATCCCGCGCTGAGCAGATCGTCGATTGCGGCTTGCAATGTATCGGGATCGTCGAAGACGCCGACGACCTCGGTTCGGGTCTTTTCCGACTGGCTCGGACACATGGTCGATACCTCCATCACACGCATCATTGAGCAAAAGCTAAACAACGCCGGTTTGCGGCACGTTGAGGCAGATCAGACAAGCGGCAAGCCACTACGGTTAGGGTGTCTCGATATCTCCTGCGCGCATGCGCGACCGCGAGCTGCCGCGGCAAAAGCGGCACGGAGGACGCCGCGAATGACCACAGCCCTAGGCCCCGAGCTCTACGCCGGCTGGCGGGAAAGCGATCTCGGCGCCATCACGGAGGCGCTGGAGGACAGGCTGCTGTTCGAGCTGATCGGCGCGGTGGGCGGGCTGCCGCGTGCTCGACCTCGGCTGCGGCGAGGGCGCGCTCGTGGTCGAGCTGCAGCGGCGCGGCGCGCTGGTGACGGGCGTCGATCCGAGCTGGACGATGATCGCGGCCGCACGGCGGCGCGACGCGGGAGGCGGACTGCCCGGTCGTCCTGGCGCAGGCGCGGGGCGAGCAGCTTCCGTTCGCCGATGCGAGCTTCGACGTCGTGCTCGCGAAGACCGTGCTGTGTTTCGTCGGCGACGGGCAGCCCTTCGTCAGCGAGATGGCGCGCGTGCTCAGGCCCGGCGGCCGCTTCGTGATCGGCGAGCTGAACAAGTGGAGCAGCTGGGCGGCGCAGCGCCGCCTGCGCGCCTGGCTCGGCTCGGCGCTCTGGCGGCGCGGCCGTTTCCGTACGCCGGGCGAGCTACGGGCGCTGGCGCAAGCGGCGGGCCTCGAGGTCGAAACGGTATGGGGCGCCGTCTACTATCCGCGCCTGCAGGCGGCGGCGCGCTTCATGGCGCGCTATCGACGCCCGCTTCGCCCATTAGACGACGGTCGGCGCCGCCTTCATTGCGATGGCGGCGGTGAAGCCGGGAACGGTCAGCCGTTGACGTCGCGGATCAGCGCGGCCCAGCGGTCCAGCATCGGCAGGATGGTGTCTTCCTTCTCCGACGGCAGGCTGACGCAGGCGCGGACGATGCCGAGCTCGCGGTAGCGTTTCAGGCGGTCAGCATCGTCGGTGCACGCCCAGGCGGTGACCGGAAAGGTTTCCGGATCGCGTCCGCCCTCGGCGGCCATCTGGCGGAAGCGCTGCAGGAACTCGGTCACGTCGCCATACTGCTGGCGGCTGATATGCGGCATCCAGCCGTCGCCGAAGGCGATGGCGCGGCGCGCGCCATGCGGGAAGGCGCCGCCGACGATCACCGGCGGGTGCGGCTTCTGCACCGGCTTGGGCCAGGTCATCATCGGTCCGAAGTTCACAAACTCGCCGTGATATTCCGGCTTCGACTGGGTCCAGATCGCGCGCATCGCATCGATACGCTCGCGCATCAGCTTGAAGCGCGTCTTGAACACCGTGCCGTGGTCGGCCATCTCCTCGGCGTTCCAGCCGGCGCCGACGCCGAGCAGGAAGCGCCCCTGGCTGATCTGGTCGAGCGAGGCGACGGACTTCGCCGTCTGGATCGGATCGCGCTGCACGATCAGGCAGATGCCGGTCGCGACCTTGAGCGTCTTGGTCGCGGCCGCCGCCGCGGTCAGCGTCACGAACGGGTCCATCGTGTCGTAGTAGCGCTTCGGCAGCTCGCCGCCGGCCGGGTAGGGCGACTGGCGCGACAGCGGGATATGCGAATGCTCCGGCGCCCAGACGGACTCGAAGCCGCGCTCCTCGAGCGCGCGGGCGAGCGCGGCCGGTGTCATCGAATAGTCGGTGAAGAACATCGAGGCGCCGAAATGCATGGCCGTCTATCTCCCTGGGTTCGTACCGTTCGAGCTGACCGGTATCGCATTGATTCCGGAGATAGTAGCAACGTGCGCGCGACTTTACATCCGGGCTGTGCTCACCCGAATGTCACTACCATTTCCGCCTGAGATGCGACATAATGTCGCTACGATGTGATTGGCGTTTCGACCGTCTGCGGTGGCCCCCCGATGCCAGGCTGCAGGCAGGAATGCACATCTCCCGGAACGTTCGGTAACGTGTGCTGGGACGGTAAATGTTTGAACCCGCTGGGTTGTGCATCTGCCGTTACGGTTAGTCTTGTTGTCACGCATCGGTGCTGCCCGTTGGCGTCGTGATGGCCGTCACGTCGCGAGAAAAGAAAAATTTTCCAACGGGGCAGGAGAAACGCTCATGCGTGCCTTTCGATTACGGCCGTTTGTTTTCGGAACATTGGGAGCATCAGCCGCGCTCGGTCTGGCGACCGCCGCAGGCGCGGCGGAAACGCCCGTCAGAGGCGGGTTCCTGGACTTCGTGGTCGCCAGCACCATTCCATCCTACGACGCGCACCAGGAAACCACCTTCGGCGTGATCCATCCGCTGGCGCCCTTTTACAGCCTGCTGATCCGGGTCAATCCCGAGAACGCGCAGTCGACCAGCGATTTCGTCTGCGATCTTTGCGAGGGCAAGTTCGAGAAGGCGGCGGACGGCATGTCCTACACCTTCAACATCCGCAAGAACGTCACCTTTCACGACGGCACGCCGCTGACCGCGGCCGACCTCAAGGCGACCTACGACAAGATCGTCTTCCCGCCGGATGGCGTGCCGAGCTCGCGCGTGGCCTGGTACAGCCAGATCGCCTCCTTCGAAGCGCCCGAGCCGTACAAATTCGTCATCAAGATGAAGCGGCCGCTCGCCGCGATCGTGCCGGCGCTCGCGTCGCCCTTCAACTTCGTCTATTCGAAGAAGGATCTGGATCAGAACGGCTACGCTTGGCACAAGACGCATATCAACGGCACCGGCGCGTTCATCTTCGTGCAGGAACAGCCGGGCTCCTTCGTCGAAGGCAAGCGCAACGACAATTATTTCATAAAGGGGCTGCCGTATCTCGACGGCTTCAAGGCGATCCAGGCGCCGAAGATGTCGGTCCGCCTGCAGGCCATCCGCGGCGACCGCGCGGCGATCGAGTTCCGCGGCTTCCCGCCCAAGGCGCGGGACGACTTGGTCGAGGCGCTCGGCAACAAGATCAGGGTTCAGCAATGCGATTGGAACGCGCTCATGGGCGCCGGGCCGAACCACAAGATCAAGCGCTTCCAGGACGTGCGCGTCCGCCAGGCGCTGGGGTACGCCTTCGATCGCTGGGACGGCGCGAAATACATGGCGAAAATCGCCATCGTGAAGAGCGTCGGCGGCATCGTCTTCCCGGGGCATGAACTGGCCGCCAAGAAGGAATGGCTCATGACCATGCCGGGCTACGGCAAGGACGTGAAGGCGGCGCGGGAAAAGGCGAAGCGGCTGCTCAAGGAGGCCGGCTATCCGCATCTCAAGGCGACCTTGTGGAACCGCAATGTCGACCAGCCCTACAAGATCATGGGCACCTGGTATGTCGACCAGTGGCGCAAGGTCGGGATCGAAGCCGATCAGAAGGTGCTGCCGACCGGTCCGTGGTACGCCGGGCTGCGCCAGACCCGCGACTTCGATATCGCGATGGACAACAACACGCCGACCGTCATCAATCCGCCGATCGACGTCTCGAAATGGGTCAAGGGCGGCGGCAGCGAGTACACCAACCACAACGACGACCACGTGACCGAGCTCTATCTCGCCATGCTCAACGAGCCGGACCCGAAGAAGCAGTACGACAACATGCGCGCCTACGAGAAGTATCTCCTGCTCGACAAGGCGATCTACATTCCCGGGCTGTGGTGGTATCGCATCGTGCCGCACCGCAGCTACCTGAAGGGCTGGAACATCGCGCCCAGCCACTACATCAACCAGGGCCTCGAAAGCGTCTGGATCGATCCGAAGCTGCGTTGAGTTCCGCCGTATCCGGCTGGCGATCCGCCCCTTCATATGGAGGGGGCGGATTTCTTTGTGTCGCGCCGTCAATCGTTGCGGGGCCGAAAATAACTATCAATCCGAGTCGGCACGCGACATAATGTCGCTACGACGTGATAGGTGTTTCGACCGTCTGCAGTGGTCCACCGATGTAGGACCACAGGTGCAAATGCACATCCCTGGCATTAGGGCAAAGCAGAAGACGGCGCTCCAATGAACCTCCGTCGAAATGTGCATTTGCCACTACGGTTAGACTTCTCTGTCACGCATCAGGGCCGCCTGTTGGCGTCGTGATCCTTTCACGTCGCGAGAAAAGAAAAACATTCAACAGGGTAGGAGAAACGCACATGCGTGCTTTTCGAGTAAGGCCGCTTATTCACGGCACATTGGGAGCGACTGTCGCGCTTGGGCTTGCCGCCGCCGCCCAGGCGGCGGAGACACCGGTTCATGGCGGCATTCTGAACTTCGTCGTCGGCAGCACGATTCCGTCCTACGACGCGCATCAGGAAACCACCTTCGGCATGATCCATCCGATCCGGCCGTTCTACAGCCTGCTGATCCGGGTCAATCCGGACAATCCGGGGTCGAACGATTTCGTCTGCGATCTCTGCACGACCTATGCGAAGGCGAAGGACGGCCTGTCCTACACCTTCAACATCCGCCAGGACGTCACGTTCCACGACGGCACGCCGCTGACCGCCGCCGACATCAAGGCGACGCTCGACAAGATCATCTTCCCGCCGGAAGGCGTGCCGAGCTCGCGCAAGGCCTGGTACACGCAGGTCGCATCCGTCGATGCGCCGGAGAAGTACAAGGTCATCGTCAAGATGAAGCGGCCGCTGAACGCGATCATTCCGGCGCTCGCCTCGCCGTATAACTTCGTCTACTCGAAGAAGGACTTGGACGAGCACGGCTACAGCTGGCACAAGACGCATATCAACGGCACCGGCGCGTTCATCTTCGTGCAGGAGCAGCCGGGCGCCTTCGTCGAGGGCAAGCGCAACCCGCACTACTACCTCAAGGGCAAACCCTATCTCGACGGGTTCAAGGCGATCCAGGCGCCGAAGATGTCGGTTCGCCTGCAGGCCATCCGCGGCGATCGCGCGGCGATCGAGTTCCGCGGCTTCCCGCCGAAGGCGCGGGATGACCTGGTCGCGGCGCTGGGCGACAAGATCCGGGTCCAGGAAAGCGACTGGAACGTGCTGATGGGGGCCGGGCCGAACGAGAAGATCAAGCGCTTCCAGGACGTGCGCGTCCGCCAGGCGCTGGCCTATGCCTTCGACCGCTGGAACGGCGCGAAATACATGTCGAAGATCGCCGTCGTCCGGACGGTTGGCGGCATCGTCTATCCGCATCATCCGCTGGCCGCCAAGAAGGCATGGCTGATGAAGATGCCGGGCTATGGCGCGGACGTGAAGGCGGCGCGCGCCAAGGCGCGAAAGCTGCTGCAAGAAGTCCGGCTATCCGCATCTCAAGGCGGTCTTGTGGAACCGCGCCGTCGACCAGCCCTACAAGATCATGGGCACGTGGTATGTCGACCAGTGGCGCAAGGTCGGGATCGAGGCCAGCCAGAAGGTGCTGCCGACCGGCCCGTGGTATGCCGGGCTGCGTCAGACCCGCGACCAGGACATCGCGATGGATAACAACGCGCCCAGCGTCGTCAATCCGGCGATCGATGTCTCGAAATGGGTCAAGGGCGGCGGCAGCGAATACACCAACCACCAGGACGACCACGTGACCGAGCTCTATCTCGCGATGCTCAACGAGCCGGATCCCGAGAAGCAGTACGACAAGATGCGCGCTTACGAGAAGTATCTGCTGCTCGATAAGGCGATCTACATTCCCGGTCTGTGGTGGTACCGCATCGTGCCGCACCGCAGCTACGTGAAGGGCTGGAAGATCTCGCCGAGCCACTATCTCAACCAAGGGCTCGAGAACGTCTGGATCGACCCCAAACTGCGCTGAAGCCGCCTCGTGCAAACGGCACCCCGCCCCCTCGCAAGAGGGGGCGGGTTTTCTTCGCGGCTAAAAAGGGGACAGAGCCCTTTTTCAAATTAGGGCTCCGTCCCCTTTTTGAGATTTGCGCGGTCGACCACGAGGTCGGCTCTACCGCGCGATTTTCTACTGGGGGAAATTCGCGGGGGCGGACGCGGCCGTTGGTGCGAAGAACAGCACCGTTCGGCGTGTATAAAAAAACATCCGTCATTCGCCGGCTTGACCGGCGAACCCATGGCACGGCGCTGGAATTGGCTCGGCCAGGCCGGGGAGTGATCGTTTCCAATCGCGCCGGCAATCGGCCGCCGAATTCGGCGCGCGCAGCCATGCCCTGGACACGCCGGCCAAGCCGGCGTGTGACGAGCCTTCTTTATCCTTGTGATTCCAGGCCTTAAACCGCGATCTTCGGAAGTCCCGCCGCGTTGCGCGCTTGCCTCAGCCCATCGCCTGGCTCTGGGTCTGTTCCTCGATCGCCTCTTCGTCGTCGAAGTAGACGGCCGCCAGCGTGCTGGCCAGCGATTGCAGGGCGATCTGGATGCGGTCGAGATGCTCGTGCAGCCCCGTGTCGATCGCCTCGCGGATGGTGATCGAGATCAGGCCTTCGAGATCCTGGAGCGGGCCGAGATCCATCCGCACGTCGGCCAGCTCCGGGTCGCGCGCAAGCTCGTCCAGCAGGCTGCGGATGGCGCGTGTGCAGGCGGTCACCGATCGGGGAAACTCCCGCCGGAGCAGGATGAAGCCCGCCACGGTCGCCGGCGTCATGGCGCTCGGGTGGACGCGGCGGTAGCCGTGATAGGCGGCGGCGGAGCGCAGCAGCGCGTTCCACTGGCTGACGTCGAGCGGCGAGCCGACATCGGCCGATTGCGGCAGCAGGCGATGGTATTTGATGTCGAGCAGCCGCGTCGTCTGGTCGGCGCGCTCGATCATCTTGCCGAGCTGGTAGAACACCCAGCCCTGGTCGCGGTAGGTCGTGCCCTCGATGATCCCGGTGTGGAGCTGGCAGCCTTCCTTGATGGCCTGGCAGAGCGGCGAGAGCGCCGCCAGGCGAAGATCGCGCGCCTTGAGCCCGCGCATGAACTCGTAGAAGACGTTGAGCTGTGACCACACCTCGATGCTGGTGAGGTGGCGCAGGCTGCGGGCATTCTCGCGCGCCGCCCAGACCGAATAGACGATCGAGTTCGTGTTCTTGCGGTCGATGACGTAGAAATTGACGACCGTGTCGGCATTCGCCTGCTTGTGGCGCTTGAAGAACGGCTCGTCGTCGTTGTGGAGCTGCACGATCGGCCGCCAGTCCGGCGCGCCGCTGCTGTCGCGGGCGAAGGACTCGTTGACGTCGAGGATGCGGGCAAGGCTCTCGGCCCGCTCCATGTAGCGGGCCATCCAGAAGGTGTTCTCGGCGAAGCGTGCGAGCAGGCTACTCAAGGACCCAGGTATCCTTCGTTCCGCCCCCTTGCGAGGAGTTGACGATCAGCGAGCCCTTCTTCAGCGCGACCCGCGTGAGGCCGCCGGGCAGGACCCAGGTGCTGCGCCCGGTGATGAGGAACGGCCGCAGGTCGACATGCCGGGGCTCGATCCCTGTCTCCGTCAGCGTCGGGCAGACCGAGAGCTCGACCATCGGCTGGCTGATGAAATTCTCCGGATCGGCGATCACCTGCGCGCGGCACGCCTCGATCTCGGCGGCCGAGGAGCGCGGGCCGACGACCACCCCGTAGCCGCCGAACTCGCCGACCGGCTTGACCACCAGATCGGCCATGTGGTCGAGGGTGTACTGCAGCGCGTCCTTCTCGCGGCAGATATGGGTCTCGACGTTGGGGATGATCGCGTCCTGATCCAGGTAGTATTTGATGATGCGCGGCATGTAGGCATAGACCGCCTTGTCGTCGGCGACGCCGGTGCCGATCGCGTTGGCCAGCGAGACGCGGCCCTTGCGGTAGACCTCCATGATGCCGGGCACGCCCAGCGCGCTTTCCGGCCGGAAGACCAGCGGATCCATGAAATCGTCGCCGATGCGCCGGTAGATCACGTCGACCCGACGGCGCCCGCCCGAGGTCTTCATGTAGACCAGGCCGTCATCGACGACGAGGTCGCGCCCTTCCACCAGCGGCACGCCCATCTCGCGGGCTAGGAAGACATGCTCGAAATAGGCGGAGTTGAAGACGCCGGGCGACATCAGGACGACCTGCGGGTTGAGCACCTCCTTCGGCGCCATCTCCGCCAGCGCGTCGCGCAGCCGCATGCCGTATTCCGACACCGAGCGGATGCCGACGCCTTGCATCATGTCCGGGAAGGCGCGCTGCATCAGGTGGCGGTTCTCGATGACGTAGGAGACGCCGGACGGCGTGCGCGCGTTGTCCTCGAGCACGCAGAAGGCGCCCTTGCCATCGCGCACGAGGTCGACGCCGCAGATGTTCACGAAGCTGTCGTAGGGGATGTCGACGTCGGCCATTTCCGGCCGGTAGTTGTCGTTCCCCTTGACCAGCTCTTCGGGCACGATGCCGTCCTTGAAGATGCGCCCGGGGCCGTAGACGTCGCGCAGGAACTGGTTGATGGCGGTGACGCGCTGCACCAGCCCGCGTTCCAGCGTGCGCCACTCGGCCGGCGCGATCGGCCGGGGGATGACGTCGAAGGGCAGGACGCGGTCGATCGCGTCGCGGTCGGAATAGACGGTGAAGGTGATGCCGAGATTGAAGAGCTCGCGTTCGCAGTCCCGGGCGCGCCGGCGAAGCATCTGGAGGCGCGTCCGGTTCAGCCAATGTCGAATGGCGTTCGTATGCGGCGCTGTCTGGCCGTCCGCGCCGGTTATCTCGCAATAGAAGCCGTTGCGGTTGTAGTGTTCGAGCAGACCATCGGGGTGCTGCTTTGCTTTGAGGGTCGACATCTCACCTCCACGTCGATTGTAGAGGCTGTCATCGCAAAGGGCCACTCGCAAGTTCCCTTTGGAGTAAATTCAGCAAGGAATTTCAGGGCGCGCCGGGCAAGCGGACGGGCGCATAGGGACATATGCCTCGTTAATAAGCACGCGTCAGCAAACCTTGGGCAGTCGCTGTGCAGGTCGTTCCGCGGCGCGCAGGTAGGCGACGGCGTCCCGCTCGGAGATCGGCGCGGAAAAATAAAAGCCCTGTCCGTAGGCGCAGCCGATGGCCAGCAGCGCGTCGGCGTCGGCGGCGCTTTCGATGCCTTCGGCGACCGTCGGAATGTCCAGGCCCCAGCCCAGCGCGATGATCGCGTTGATGATGTTGTGGCTGGCGCGGTCGGTGTGCAGCGCCTGCACGAAGCTCCGGTCGATCTTCAGCGTGTCGATCGGAAACTTGCTGAGATAGCCCATGCTCGAGAAACCCGTGCCGAAATCGTCGAGCGCGATCGCCGTGCCGAGCTCGCGGCAGGCTTTCAGGGTCTCGGTCACCTGCTCCGTATTCTTCATCAGCACGCCTTCGGTGACCTCGAGCTTGATATCGCCGGGGCTCGTTCCGGTTTGCTCCAGGATGTGCCGGTAGCGGGCGAAGAAGTCGGGGCGCTGCAGCTCGACGCCCGAGATATTGACGCTGACATACAGGCTGCGCTCCGCCGGCAGCACGTTCCGGAAGGCGTGCAGGCTCAGGCAGGCCTGCTGAAGGCACCACTCGCTCAAGGCGACGATCAGGCCGCTCGCCTCGGCCGCCGGAATGAAGACGATGGGCGGCACCAGGCCGCGCTCGCGGTGGCGCCAGCGGATCAGCGCCTCGAACCCCGCGACCTGGCCGCTCCGCAGCTCGATGATGGGCTGGAAATACAGCTCGAATTCCCGTTGCCGGATGCCGACTTCCAGTTCGCGCTCGAGGCGCATCTGCGCCAGCGCCTCGATGCGCCGGTCGTCGTCCGACGCGTCGTCCCGCCGGTCGCTGACGGTCACGGTCGCCGGGGCCTGTGCCTGTGCCTGGCCAAGGCCGGAGAGGGTGTCACGGAAGCGCATCAGGATGACGTCGAGCAGCAGGCGGATGACCGGGTCGGCCATCTCGATCCGGTGCGCGAGCTGGCTTCGGGTCAGCTTCAGCAGCACGCAGTCGTCGAGCGCGACGATGGAGGCGGAGCGGGGCATCTGGTCGATGATGGCCATTTCGCCGAACAGGTCGCCCGGGCCGCGCTCGGCGATCTTGATCTCGCCGCCGTCGCGCTCGACCAGGACGCCGACGCGGCCCGTCTCGATGATGTAGGCGCAGTCGGCGATATCGCCTTGGTTGAAGACCTTCTCGCCCTGCCGGACGGAGATACGGAGAAGGGAGTCTGACATCGGCCGGTACCGGAATTGGGCTTAGCGGTGGAGCGGGTCGATAATCGTCACAACAGCTTAATAATTTCACAATCTTAGCGGTCTTCGCCGAGGCCGTCCGCGAGCCGCCGGAGAGGGCGCGCCAAAGGGGCGGCTCAGTTTAGGACGAGGGCGCCGGTCAGAACCAGGATGAAGGCGAAATGGGTGAGGTGATGGGCCGCCTGGTCGGCGCCGTGCAGCCACCAGAACCGGTAGTCCTTCGGCCGCCAGCCGTGGCGGCGGCCGATCACGGCCTTGATCCGGTCGATCGCCGCATGCACGAGAAAGTCAACCGGGGCGAGCCACCACAGCGCCGGCGCGGTGGCGATGACCAGCAGAAACGTGCCGCCCGCATGGATCGACGCGTGGATCGAGAGGGGAAGCAGCCATTGCCGCGTCGCCTCCTTTCCCGCCACCATCGCCGCGGTTTGCAGCATGTAGTCCGCCAGCAGATGCTTGACCGTGAAGAAGACGAAAAAGCCGATCACGGGCACGGTCTGGACGGACGGGTTCAACGCGAGGGTCATCTCGGGCCAATCGGCACGGTTGTATCGTTCGAGGCCCGTTTTCCACCATTTTGGTTAACGAAGGGTTAGGCGGCGTGGCGCCCCCGGCCTTACTTCCCTTACTGCGCCGCGGCGATCCTGTTCGTCGCCTCCAGCAGCAGCCGGACGCTCCGGTCGAGGATCCTCTGGTTCGCCGCGGAGAGCGGGTCGTCGCCCGCGCCCAGCCGATCGATCGCCTGGAGCGCGCGCAGGCTCCGGTTCAGCGCATTCGTGAGCATGCCGCGCTGATCCGCGGCCAGCAGCGCCGGGCGCTCGACCAGAAAGGCCAGGGTTTTCTCGATCGCGCTCGCCGCCGCCTGCGACGCGGCGACGAGATCCTGACGGCTCTGTTCGATTGCCGTCTCGAGCCGGGGGGCGCAGAGCGGGTGAAAGAGCACCGGGCTGCGTTCTCCGCCATGTTGAGGCGGCGGCGCGGCGGTCTTCTTCCCGCTTCCGGACGTCTGCCCCTTTCGGAATTTTGTGTCGATCGACATCGGCCCGTTCCTGTCTGTCGGTTGCCGCCGGACGATTGCCGGCGCTTTTTGCGCAGAGGCCGGCGCTGTCCAGCCCGGGTTGTGGCCCCCTATGCGGACCGCGCGGACGTCAAGAACTCAAGAAAGCGTATTTGTACAAAGGTTACCATCTTCTAAAGCAGATACTTTAGAACCTGGCAATAGATACCGCAGATTATAAATACTATACGATAGAATACATTTTTCAGCCAATAATATATCCCTTTTTACTTTTCGGCATCTCCACATAGCGTTCGAAATGGTCCCGTCGGGAGATATATCCTTACGAATATATGGATATTCCTTGTGCGATGTATTAGCTGTCATGAATGCGCTGAAACCATTCCTAGCGCCGCGACGTTATTTCCCCACAGGGTCATTAACTTCATGGAGAATTTATCGATCGGGTGAGTGGTCTGTTTACGAAGGTGGCTTGATGTGTGCTGACAAGAAAAATACGAAGAGCACCGCATCCGAATTGTCGGGCCCGCGGCCCACGCGAATACTTCTTGCGGATAACCACGAGCTCGTGCGCGACGCGCTTCGCCCGGGCTTCCTCAGCATTGCCGACGATATCGCCTTGATCGAATGCAGCAGCCTCGACGAGGCGCTGGAACTGGCCGGCAAGGATGGCGAGCCGTCGCTTGCGATCCTCGGCTTTCATATACCGGGGATGAACGGCCTCGAGGGAGTGCGCATCTTCCATGCGCGCTTTCCGAACGTTCCCCTCGCGATTCTGTCCGGCCGGCATTGCGTCGTCGAGATCTTCAAGGCCTTCGATTACGGCGCGGCCGGCTTCATCTCGAAGGCGATCAGCGCGCGCAGCATCACCAACGCCATCCGGCTCATGCTGTCCGGCCAGCGCTATATTCCCGACGAAGTGCTGGACGCGGTCCAGAGCAAGGAGGTGGCGATCATCGACACCTGCCGGGCCAGCCCGTTGTCGAGCCCGCTGCGGCGGCTTACCGAGCGCGAGCGCGAAGTGCCCGGTCTGCTGATCGAAGGGCTGTCCAACAAGATGATCGGACGCGCGCTCGGCGTTCAGGAAGTCACCATCAAGCTGCATATCCGGAAGATGCTTCGGAAGCTCGGCGTGGCGAACCGGACCCAGGCCGTGACCTTCGCCCTCCAGGCCGGCTGGGGCCGCCAGGCCTGAGCCGGCGTTATCCCGTACTCAGACGAGGATATCGATCAGCAGGCCACGATGCAGTTGCAGGGCGCGGGAGGAGAGCCTGCCGCCATATATCCCGCTATCCGACCCGATGGCGTCATGGCCATGCAGGCGGCGCACCGGCGCGGCCGGCTCGACCCGGACGGCCGTCAGGCGGCGCGCCGCGGGCACCACGGGATAGTAGGGGGTGACGTCGGGCAGTCTCATCGGGGGGCCGGCTGTCTCGGTTGCGGGCTTCGTTCCCCGCCATCCTGGGCCAGGCGCCCGAGCCCGTCCCATTGCCCGGACGGACGGGCCGGGCTCGTCCGGAAGGACCAATCCTTTCGAGGGATCGGGCGGCCGGATGCCGGGACGCGGGGAGCGCGCTGGACAGCACGCCGGAAGGGCAGGTTAAATGCCTGCGCTATCCCGAGGGAGGAACCGCCCATGCGCTGCGAAGTCGTTGCCATCGGCACCGAGCTGCTGCTCGGCCAGATCGTCGACACCAACTCGTCCTGGATCGGGGAGCAGCTCGCCCTCGCCGGGATCGATTCCCACTTCCAGGTCAAGGTCGGCGACAACTTCAAGCGCATCGAGTTCTGCATCCGCCAGGCGCTCGAGCGCAGCGAGGCGGTGATCTGCTGCGGCGGCCTGGGGCCCACCCAGGACGACATCACCCGCGACGTGATCGCGCATGTCATGGGGGCCGGGATGCGCCGCGACGAGGCGATCGTCGCCAAGATCCGCCACATGTTCGAATCGCGCGGCCGGGTGATGAGCGACAACAACCGGCGCCAGGCCGACATCCCGATCGGCGCCACGCCCATCGCGCAGATGCCGGGCACCGCGCCAGGGCTGCTCTGCCCGGTCGGCGACAAGGTGATCTACGCGGTGCCGGGCGTGCCGCACGAGATGCGCGAGATGATGATCGGCACCATCCTGCCGGACCTGCGGCGGCGCTCCGGCCAGACGACGGTGATCCGCAGCCGCGTGCTGCGCACCTGGGGCAACAGCGAGTCCGGCCTGGCCGAGCAGCTGGCGGCCCGCATCGAGGCGCTCGACAAGCTCGGCACGGCGACGCTCGCCTTCCTGGCCAGCGGCATCGAGGGCATCAAGGTGCGCATCACCGTCAAGGCCGAGGACGAGGCGACGGCGCAGCGCGCGCTTGCCGCCGAGGAAGCGATCGTGCGCGGCCTGCTGGGCGACGTGATCTTCGGCGTCGACGAGCAGTCGATGGAAACGGTCGTCGTGGAGCAGCTGCGCGCACAGGGCAGGACGCTCGCCGTGGCCGAGCTGCTGACCGGCGGCATCATGGCGTCGCGGCTGACCGGCATCGACGGTGCGGACGAAGTGCTGCGCGGCGTCGTCGTCTTCGGCAGCCACGCCGACCTCGGCGCGCAATACCGCACGGCGGAAGCGCGTGCCGCCGCCGCGGCCGCGCGCGTGCGCGACGAGCTCGGCGCCGATATCGGCATCGCCGCGGTGGCGCCGGATGCGTCCGAGGAACTGCCCCGCGGCACCGTGTTCCTCGACATCGCGACCGCCGACGCGCACCACGCCACCAGCGTCGCCGTGCCGGGCGACCGCAATCGCTATCGGAACTATGCGGTGATCAGCCTGCTGAATTACCTGCGGAAGACGGTCCTGGCGGCGCGCGAAGGCCAGGCGGCGTGAGCGATCAGTCGCGCTTTCGAGCTTCTTCCTGAGCAGGATCTCGGTGAGGTCTTCGCCGAGCAGTCCGTCCAGCGGCGCTACCTCGCGAAAGCCGTGCCGCGCATAGAAGGCGAGGGCGCCGGCGTTGAAATCCGAGCACAGCACCCAGAGGCTGGACGCGCTCCGCGGCGCGCACCCCTCGAACCAGCGCATGACGGCGGCGCCGATGCCGCGCCCCTGCGCCGCCGGCAGCAGGCCGAGGAGCTCGAGATAGGGGCCGCGCAGCCAGGGCTCGCGCACCGCGACCGCGCCGGCCAGCGCGCCGCCGGCATCGATCGCGAAGCGGTTCGCCGCCGGGTCGTGCCGGGTCAGGTAGCCGGTCAGCGCCGTGCCGGAAAAGTTCGCGCGCCGCCACGGGTCGATGGCCGCGAGGCCCGGGCCCAGCACGGCCGCATCCTCGGCCGTGATCGCGCGCAGCGTCGCCGGGCCCAGGTCGTAGGCCGTCGCGCCATAGGGTCTGGTCTGGCGTGCCGTCATGCCGCGCGGCTCAATACCGGTCGTTGTCGCCCGGCCGCTCCTCGTAGCAGGTCGAGGCGACGACCGGCTTGCCGGCGGCGAGCAGCTCGCCGACGGTGACGAAGCGGTAGCCCTGCGCCAGCAGCTTGGGCACGAACAGCGCGAGCGCGCTCGCCGTCTCGCGGCCCTTGCCGTTGGCATGCGCCACGATGATCGAGCCCGGCCGGGCGTGTTTCAGCACGACGGCGGCGATGCGCTTGGCCGTCTGCCCCTTCGCCGGGTCGCCCGTCACCACGTCCCATTGGATCGCGGCCATGCCCGCGTCGCCGACCGCCTTCATCGCGGCCGGGCTGCAGGTGCCGTAGGGGAAGCGGAAGACGGTGAGATGCAGGGGAATATGCGTCATCGCCGCCGGCGCCAGGCAGGCGCGCCCGGCGAGCGTGTTCCGCGTCTGCTCGTAAGCGGCCTCGGCGCGGGTGATCTCGTCTTCCAGGGGCCGGCCGGACAGCTTCCGCAGATTGCGGTGCGACCAGGTGTGATTGCCGACCTGGAACAGCGGATCCGCGATGAGCTGCTGCGCCCGCTCGCCATGCGTCTCCATCCACTTGCCGCCAGCGAAAAAGGTCGCCTTGATGTTGTGGGCGCGCAGATAGTCGACGACCCCGCCGTCATAGCCGGTGACCTCGCCATTCGCTTCGCAGAGGTCGAAGGTGAGCGCCAGCAGCTTGACCCCCGGCGGCAGCGCGACGCGGCGGATCGACCCGCGCAGCGCGGCCGGAAGCGGGATCGGCGTGTAGGGGACCAGGGCCGGCGCCGGCATATGCGCGCCGGGAACGTGCCGGCGGGTGGCGCGCTCGGCGGCAACGCCCTTCAGCGCGTCGGGGCGCCAGCAGATACCGGGTTGCGCCGTCTTTCCGGCCGCCGGCGCGAGCGCCGAGAGCAGGACGAGAAAGGCGGACAGGGCGAGCGGACGCATACGCGACATCGGACCATTCCAGCGGGATCGACCCGGACTATCGGGCTATCGATCAGACTGGCCGTCAATGGTGAAAATCGGGTTTACGGCGCGCCCTGCCCAACGCGCTCCGGCTGACGCGTCCTGCCCGACGCGGCCGGCACTCAGCCGCCCTTGGGCGGGTTTTCCAGGCTCAGCATCTTCTCGAGCTTCTCGGCCAGCGTCTGGTCGGTCCGCGCCGCGGTGAGGACGGCGTTGTACTGCTCGATCGTGAGGCCGTGGCCCTCGATCGCCTTCTTCATCTCGTCCCGGGCTGCGACGACGATCTTCTTCTTGTCGTCGTCCGTCGCGGCCGCTTCGAACTGCGGGCTGTATTTCTGGCGGACGGCGTAGACATCCTTGGCGGCGGCGACGAACGCATTCAGGCGCTCATCGGTGATCTTGCCGGCCGCGGCCTCGGCATTGTCGTCGGCGCGCGCGGGCGCCGCTGCGGGGAGGGAGACGCCATAAAGCGTCACCGCCGCGACGACGAGCGCGGCTGTCCGTGCAAACTGCTTCATAAGAAATTGCTCCAGTGTTCCGGCGGCGTCGCGGTGGTCGGTAGCGACGCGGCCAAACCAACAGTGTTTATCCAAGCGGCAGTCAAGCCGCGTACGGGGCCGAAGCATCGGGTTTCGGCGCACTGCGAAAGCGTTTCAAAGCTGAGCGGCAAAAGTGCGGCGAAAAGACGGTAAAATTCTGCGCCGGCGGATTCCGCGTGACGGCCAACAATGGACCGCAATCGCCAGCAGCAAGATGGTGCCTCGAAGGCGGCGTGGCAAGGGCGTATTTGCAACTTGGCCCGGGCGCTTCTGGGACGCTTCTGGGGCGCTTCCGGGCCGCATTTATCGCCGCGCCAGCAGCAGCCCGGCCAGGCCGAGGGCGGTGAAGGCGGCGCCCGCGACGAAGGTCGCCGGCGGTCCGATCGCCGCCCACAGGGCGCCGGCGAGCACGCTCGCGGCGAGCAGCACGATGCCGCTGACGAAGTTGAAGACGCCGAAGGCGGAGCCGCGCAGATGCGCCGGCGCCGCGTCGGCGACCAGGGTCGCCAGCAGGCCCTGCGTCAGCCCCATGTGCAGGCCCCAGAGCGCCACGCCGATCATCACCGTCCAGACGCTGCCGGCGGCGGCGAGGACGATATCCGCCAGGACGAGGACGGCGAAGCCGATCGCGAGCAGCGTCCGCCGGTGCATCCGGTCGGCGAGCACGCCGGCGGGATAGGCCGAGGCGGAATAGACCGCGCTCATCACCGCCATCACCAGCGGCACCCAGGTCAGGCCGAGCCCGACCGACTGCGCGCGCAGCACCAGGAAGGCTTCGCTGAAGCGGGCGAGGGTGAGCACCGCGCCCACCGCGACCACGCCCCAGTAGGCCGTGGAGAGCCCGCCGAGCTCGGCGAGCTGGATCGGCGGCGGCGCTTCGCCGGGTTTCCGCCCGCTCGGCGGCTCCTTGACCCCGGCCAGCAGGACGATCACCGACAGGACGGCCGGGATCGCCGCGAACCAGAAGACCGTGCGGATGTCGTCGGCGAGCAGCGCCATCAGGCCGACGGCGGCGAGCGGGCCGATGAAGGCGCCGACCGTGTCGAGCGATTGCCGCAGCCCGTAGCTGGCGCCGCGGAGATGCGGCGGCGCGATATCGGCGATCAGCGCGTCCCGCGGCGCGCCGCGGATGCCCTTGCCGATGCGGTCGGCGAAGCGCGCGCCGAGCACCCAGCCGATCGTCGGCGCGAGCGCGAAGAAGGGCTTGGAGATCGCGCCCAGCCCGTAGCCGAGGGCGACGATCGCCTTGCGCTTGCCGAGGTGGTCGCTGACGACGCCGGAGAAGACCTTGGTGATCGAGGCGGTGGCTTCCGCGATGCCTTCGACGATGCCGACCGAAAGGGCGCTGGCGCCCAGCACCGTCACCATGAAGACCGGCAGCAGGCTGTGGATCAGCTCGGAGGAGACGTCCATGAACAGGCTGACGAAGCCGAGCGCCCAGACGCCGCGCGGAATGGCGCGGAGGCCCGTCGGGAGGCCGTTCGCCGGAGGAAGCCCGTGTGTCGTCCGCTCCGCCACCGCTTGCCCTTTCCGCCAGGGGCGCCCGGTATCATGGCACGGGGAGCCACGGGTGTCCTAGAGCGCCGGATCGTCGATCCCCGCTTCCGCGAAGCCCTTGGCGCGCAGGATGCAGCTGTCGCAGACGCCGCAGGGCCTGGGCCCGCCGCCGTAGCAGCTCCAGCTCTCCGCCAGCGGCGCGCCGAGGCTGACGCCGAGGCGCACGATGTCGGCCTTCGTCTTGTCGATCAGCGGTGTCGCGATGCGGATCGCGCAGCCGTACTGCGTGGCGATCTTGCTGCCGAGACGGAGAGATCTCGGTCAGCGCGGCGTAGAATTCCGGCCGGCAGTCGGGATAGCCACTGTAGTCGAGCGCGTTGGCGGCGATGTAGAGCACGGGATCGATGTCTTCGGGCGCGGCGCCTTCGCGCTCGATCGCGTGCAGCACGCGGCTTTCCAGGCTTGCGGCGGCGATGGTCAGGAAGAAAGTGTTGCGCAAGGGGACATAGGTCACCGGAATGTCCTTCGCCATCTCCTCCTGCTTGCGGCCGGACGGCAGCGCGAAGTCGGCGGCGTTGGTCAGCGCCGAATGCGCGGCCAGCTCGCGGTAGAAGCGCACGTCGACGACGCGGTGCGCGAGGCCGAGCGCCGCGGCGACCTTGCGCGCGGCGTCCAGCTCGATGACGTGGCGCTGGCCGTAGTCGAGCGTCAGCGCGAGCAGCGCGTCGGTTTCCTTGCGCGCCAGGCAGGCGAGCGTGGTGGAGTCGAGGCCGCCGGAAAGCAGGATCTGTCCGATGCGGCGCGGCATGGCCGCCTCAGCGCTCGGTGCTGGCGGCCGGCGCCGCGTCGCCGCCGTTTTCACCGGGCGCCAAGCGCCGGCGCAGCAGCCAGAGCACGGCGACCGCGAGCAGCGTCATCCACGCCTTGCCGATGACCTGGCCCGACAGGTATTGCAGGCTGCCGAAAGCGAGCGCCAGGAACAGGAGGCTGTCGGCGACCAGCCCGACGACGTTGGAGGCGACCACCGCGCCGATCCAGTTGCGCCGGCGGAGCGGGGTGTAGACCGCGAAATCCAGCAGCTCGGAGATCAGGAAGGCGATGCCGCTCGCGACCGCGAACTTGGTCGAGACGGCGGCCGAGAGCACCGCGCCGGCCACGATCGCGGCGACGATCCAGCCCCGGCTGACCTTCTCCTGCGCCAGGTCGCGGAAGGTGAAGGCGAGCCCCGCGAAATAGACCCCGGCGGGCGCCAGAAGGTTGGGTCCGACCGGCACCAGCCCGAAGACCTGGATCGCCCAGTTGGCGCCCAGAATCGTGGCGATGAACAGAATCAGATAGGGCACGGCGCGGGTTCTCCGGGGGCTTCCTGCTGTCAGAAGGATCTTGGGCAAGAGGTGGCAGGCGGGGGGCCCGCTGTCAATGCCGGTGGGCCAACCGGAGGCGATCGGCCGGGTCGCTCACCTAGACGGCGATACGGGCGCTGCGGAAGCGCCGTGCGTCCTTCGACAAGCTCAGGATGAGGTGGGATCTTCTTGGCATCAAGAAAAGCCTCATGCTGAGCTTGTCGAAGCACGCAGGATGCCTGTCCCAATCGCCGGCAATAGGCAACCGCCCCGCATCAGCACGGCGCGGGACGGCGTGCTAAGGTCGTCAGGGAAGGGCGCGGATCGACGCCTCGGACGGGAGACAGGACAATGGATTTCGGGTTGAAAGATCGGGTCGCGCTGGTGACCGGCGGCAGCCGGGGCATCGGCAAGGCCACCGCCCTGATGCTGGCGGGCCAGGGCGTGAATATCGCCTTTTGCGGGCGCACGCCGGAAACGCTGGAGCAGGCCGCGGCGGAGATCCGCGCGAAGGGCGTGCGAGGCCTGGCCGATCCAGGCGGATGTCAGCCAGCTGGCGGACGTGCAGCGCTTCGTGCGCGAGGCCGCGGCGGCGGCGGGCCGCGTCGATATCCTGATCAACAATGCGGTGACCTCGCTGAGCGCGCCCTTCGACGAGCAGACCGACGAGCACTGGCGCTACCATATCGACGTCAAGCTGCTGGGCTATATCCGCTGCGCCCGCGAGGTGCTGTCCTTGATGAAGGAGCGGCGCTGGGGCCGCATCGTCAATATCGGCGGCATGACGGCGCGCATCACCGCGCCGCTGCGGGTGACCAACGGCCTGGTCAACGCCGGCGTCGCGAATTTCACCAAGCAGCTCGCCGGCCATGTCGGAGCCGCACAACATCACCGTCAATTGCGTGCATCCGGGCTCGACCGTGACCGAGCGGATGATGCGCGGCTTCGAGCGCCGCGCCCGCGATGCCAAGGTGAGCCTGGAGCAGATCACCGCCGAGACCGTCGCCGAGATCCCGCTGGGGCGGCTCATCAAGCCGGAGGATATCGCCGCGGCGGCGTTGTTCTTCTGCTCGCCGCTGGCGGACATCGTCACCGGGCAGTCGATCGCCGTGGACGGCGGCTCCGCCGGCTCGGTGAACTACTAGTAGATCAGCGTCCAACGGGGCGGTTTTGCGGTCACGCCGCCGGCCGATAAGATTTGCCGTCGCCCGCCCGTCGACCTGCCCAGGAGCCATCCATGCCGACCAACGATCCCAACGACATCGCCAACCGGGGCATCTACCGCGGCCGCCGCGACGGGCGCGCGCGCAAGCGGGCGATGCTGGGCACGGTGCGCGAGCCCGCGCGCGACATCCCGCTGTTCGCCACGGCCGACGTGCTGGTGGTCGGCGGCGGCCCGTCCGGCACCACCGCGGCGATCGCCGCGGCCCGCCTCGGCGCGCATGTCATCCTGGCCGAGCGCTACAACCATCTGGGCGGGCTTTCGACCGGCGGGCTGGTGATCTGGATCGACCGCATGACCGACTGGGACGGTAACCTGCTGATCCGCGGCCTCGGCGAGGAGCTGCTCGACCGGCTGCCCGGGGACGCGATCCTCGGCCCACGACGGCAGGACTGGGGCTCGCGCGACGACGCGCTGGCGCATCGCTGGGCGCAACGCCACAGCGCCTTCCATGGCACCGTGACCTACGCGCCGATGACCGACCCGGAGCAGCTCAAGCTGGCCTCGCTCACCATGGTGCGAGACGCCGGGATCGAGCTGCTGCTGCACAGCTGGATCGCCGCGCCGCTGGTCGAGGACGGCAAGGTCGCGGGCGCGATCCTCGAATCGAAGCAGGGCCGCATGGCGGTGCGCGCGTCCGTCGTGGTCGACACGACCGGCGACGGCGACCTGTTCGCCCGCGCGGGCGAGGAGTACGAAGGCGACATCGACCAGGACGACATCCATCACTGCGCCAACTCCGCCTCGCTGGTCTCGGGCGTCGACGTCGCGCGCTGGCTCGCCTTCCAGGATGCCGAGCCCGAGGCGTGGCGCGACATCCTCAAGCGCGGGCGGGAGGCGACGAAGCATTTCATCCAGCCGCTGACGAGCTGGCGCAACGACGTGGTCGTGTTCATGGGGCCGCGCTTCGCCGGCTTCAGCGTGCTCGAGGTCGACGATTTGACCCAGGTCGAGATCCTGTCGCGCGACAGCATCGTCGAGCTGCTCGCCTTCTACCGCGGCAACGTGCCGGGCTTCGAGAGCGCCTGGCTCATGCTGACCGCGCCGCAGCTCGGCGCCCGGCACAGCCGGCGGCTCGTCGGCAGGGCGAAGATGACCGGCGCGCAGAACAAGACCGGCGTCATCCTCGACGACGAGGTCGGCGTCAGCCCGAGCACGAGCCCGAATAGCCCCAGCGTCTCCGTGCCTTACGGCGCGCTGTTGCCGCGCAGGATGGACAACCTGCTGGTCGCGGGGCGGCACATCTCGACCGACGCGCAGACGCACACCTTCATGCGCGAGATCCCGCAATGCTGGATGACCGGCCACGCCGCCGGCGTCGCCGCCGCGCTGAGCGCGAATGCCGGCCTGTCGCCGCGGGCGATCTCGGTGCGCGACGTGCAGGCGGCGCTGAGGAAGCAGGGGGCGTATGTGCGGGACGCTGGATCGAAATGATACCGGCTTGCGGCATCGCCGTCGTTGACCCGCTGCACTAAAAGTAGGCAGACTTCTCGGTAGAAGAACCGGGCGACAACGCACCGGTCTCGAAACGCAGCGCGCCAAAAAAACCGACGCGCACGGGAGGAAATGCCATGAAGACTTACGATACCCTCATCATGGGGGCGTCATACGGCTCCCTTTTGGGAATCAAGCTGTTGCTCGCCGGCCATAACGTCAAGCTCGTCTGCCTGCCGGACGAGGCGGCGCTGTTCAACAAGGAAGGCGCGCGCGTCCGTATCCCGGTCAAGGGCCGCGACGGCCTGGTCGAGATCAACTCGCGCAAATTGCCGGGCAAGCTGTCGGCCGGCGGGCCGGCGCGACGTCGATCCCGCCGACTACGACCTGATCGCGCTGGCGATGCAGGAGCCGCAATTCCGCTCGCCCGGCGTGCGCGAGCTGCTGGACGCGGTGGCCAAGTCGCGCAAGCCCTGCATGTCGATCATGAACATGCCGCCGCTGCCCTATCTCGCGCGCATTCCCGGCCTCGACACCAGCAAGCTGACGCGCTGCTACACCGATGCGAGCGTGTGGGACAGCTTCGACCCCAAGACGATCACGCTGTGCAGCCCGGACCCGCAGGCCTTCCGCCCGCCGGAAGAGAAGGTCAACGTGCTGCAGGTCAGCCTGCCGACCAACTTCAAGGCGGCGCGCTTCGACTCCGACGCGGATACCGCGATCCTGCAAGCAGCTCCAGGCCGACATCGAGGCGATCCGCTTCGACCCCGGCGACGGCAGCAAGGTCGAGCTGCCGGTCAAGCTCAAGGTGCACGAGTCCGTCTTCGTGCCGCTGGCCAAGTGGAGCATGCTGCTGACCGGCAACTACCGCTGCGTCGGCAAGGACGACATGCGCTCGATCAAGGACGCGGTGCACAGCGATCTCGCGCTGTCGCGCTCGGTCTATAATTGGGTAAGCTCGGTGTGCCAGAGCATGGGTGCCGATCCGAAAGACCTGGTGCCGTTCGAGAAATACGCGGCGGCGGCAAACGGGCTGACCAAGCCGTCCTCGGCGGCGCGCGCGCTCTTGAACGGCGCTCAGTATATCGAGCGGGCCGATTGTCTCGTCCGCACGATCGCGGCGCTGAAGGGCATGCAGAACGACGCCGTGGACGAGGCGGTGATCATGGTCGAGTCCTGGCTCGAGCGGAACCGCGCCAAGGCCAAGGCCTGAGCCGCCCGCGCCGCGGGAGAAAGGGATGACATGAGCGAGCTCGAGGTCGGTCCGGACGGCCGCTACCTCGGCGGGGAGGTGCCCTTCGGCTATGCGCTGTGGGGCGACTACCTGATCGAGGTGCCGGCCGAGCTGGACGCCTGCGTCACCATGATCCGCCTGACCCGGCAGGGCCGGAATTACGCGGCGATAATCGACACCGTCTTTGCGCAGCACGGGGTGCGGCCGACGCGCGCGCAATATGACCGCCTGATCGCGAGCGTGCGCCGCCGCTACGGGCCGATCTAGGGAGCGCGCGCATGCCGACCGTCGCGGTCAACGGCGAGACCCTGCACTACGTGAAGACCGGCAGCGGGCCGGCGGTCGTCTTCGTGCATTATCTCGGCGGCTTCTCGGGCACCTGGCGGCGGCAGATCAGCGGCTCGAAGGACCGCTTCACCTGCATCGCCTTCGACCAGCGCGGCTACGGCTTCTCCAGCCTGAACGGGCGCTGGGGCGTGGAGGCCTCGGCCGACGACCTCAAGGCCGGGCTCGATGCGCTCGGCGTCGAGCGCGCGCATTTCGTCGGCTACTCGATGGGCGGGCCGGTGATGCTGTCGTTCGGCGCGCGCTGGCCCGGCATGGTCCGCTCGCTCATGCTGATCGACACCTTCGCGCAGAACGCGCGGCATTCGGCGGATCGCGTCGCGGAGTCGGAGAAATGCCTGCGCTACATGTCGATGCGCCAGTACGCCCGGCAATATGCCGCCGCCCGGCTGATGCCGGACGTGCCGGCACCGGTGGTCGACGCCCTCGTCGCCGGCGATCTGCCTGGCGCGGAAGGAGGCCTATCTGGATTCGATCCGCGGCATCCTCGGGCCCGACTTCGGCGCGCTGTGTCAGCAGATCACGGCGCCGACGCTGGTGGTCTGCGGCCGGCTCGACGTGACGACGCCGGTCGACCAGACCAGCGATCTGACGCGCCTGATCCCGAACGCGCGTGAGACGATCATCGAGGCGGCGCATCTCGGCATCTGGGAGAATCCCGAACGCCTTCGACCGCGTGGTCATCGGGATTCCTGGACGCCCAGGAAGGGCACGGCGCCTGAGTGCCTAGGCCGCTTCCGTCCGCGGCAGGGTGAAGCCGAGGACGAGGTTCATGCCGGCCTGCCAGCCGCAGAACATGGCGATCTCGCCAAAGGTGAGCAGCCCGCCGGTCGCGATGCCGACGGCGATCATCGCGGCGATCGGCCATGGCCTGCGGAAGGCCGGAAACAGGAAGGCGCAGAAGACCGCCAGCGCGGCCGCGCCCGCGCCGCCGCCCGCAAGCCCGGCGGCCGTGAGGCTGCAGAAGAAGCCGCTGCCGCGTAGCCAGTCGCCGCAGGTCAGCGGCGCGATATGGACCGCGGCGCCCCAGATCAGCAGAACGGCGACGAAGAAGAGGGCGGCTTTCGGCGCCCGCGCGAATCCCGCGGCCCACAGATAAGCGCCGGTGAGCGCGCCATAGACGAATGCCGGCACGAGGGCGACGGCCGTCGGCGGTATCGCCTGCGCGAACAGGGATGCGGACGATGTCGAGAGCAGGCCGGTGACGAGGCCGACCGCGACCATGCCGACTTGCAGCCCCAGCGGCGGGGCGGGTGGGTTGCTGCTCAAAGCCGGCTCCATCGTTTCCAGGTCCCTGATCGGTGAGGGGCGGCCACTATCGGCGATTTCGATCGCGGCCTTCTTGATTGAGGTCAAGGCAGGGCGGCGATGCGCCAGGGTGGTGCCGCTTCCGTCAGCCGAACAGCCAGTAGGACACCGGGTTGTCCGGGCACTGGCCGGGGCCGCATTCGGCGAAGGTCGAGAGCACGTTCGCCGCGACCACGAAAACGGCGGCGATGATCGCCAGCTTGCCGAGCGCGCTCTGCGCGCCGAAGGCGATGAAGCGCTGCTTGCGGTACTGCGTGCTGTAGGCGGCGATCAACGCGGTGCCAAGGATGATCGCGGCGAAGACCAGGAAGGCCCAGGTATAATAGTGCAGGCCGACGAAGGTGCCGCCATATCCCGGATCGGGTGGAACGATGTGCAGGGTGACCTGGCGCGAGCGCGACGGCCGCGCCGAAGAAGGCGCTGACGATCATGATCGAATAATGGTCGGGCTTGGGGCCCCGGATCACGTTCAGAAGAAGCCCGCACAGCACGCCGACGAAGCCGATGCGCTGCAGCAGGCAGAGCGGGCAGGGCAGCCCGCCGCCGGTGAGCTGATCGTAGAACGCCGTCAGCAGCACGATGCAGACGGCGAGCACGCCGAGCGCGTTGAGGTTGCGGAAGACCGCTGGTATCGCTATCGCCGTTCATGGCCGCGCCCTCACAGCTGGATGTGAAGCGTGGCGCCGACATGGTGGTAGAACCAGAACAGGCTCGCCGCCATGGCGACGCTGTAGGTGGCCAGGGACGGTCTTTCCCTGTCCAGCAATGCCAGCACGATCGCGATCAGGAAGAGCAGAAACAGCAGGCTCATCATCGCGAGATTCCCCCCTTTGTTTTTTATCTCGTTGACCCGCTACCCAGCCTAGGTGCAACGGCCGGCGGCGTCACCCGCAAATTGCAGAAAATGCCGCCGGTATGATCGCGGGCGCGATGGTCAGAAGGGGCGGTCGCCCTTGATCAGCAGGCGGTAGAGGGTGCGCGTCTCGTTCAGGTCGTAGTCCGCGAAGGCCCGGTGCATGGTCGAGCGGTCGTCCCAGATCAGTAGGTCGCCGAGCCGCCATTTGTGGCGAGTAGATAAACTCCGGCCGGATCGCGGTTTCCAGCAGCTCCTCGATCAGCGCCTGGCTGTCTTCCGGCGACATGCCGACGAACTGCTCGACCTTGCCCTGGTGCATGTAGATCGCCTTGGTGCCGTTCGCCGGATGGGTGCGGATGAGGGGATGGATCATCGGCTTGTCCTCGATCGAGCGGGCGGAAACGCCGTAGCGCGCCGACTTCTTCTTGGACGCGCTGCCCTGGAAGACGTTGACCGTCTCGAGGCCGTCGATCCGCGCCTTCATCGCCGCCGGCAGCGCCTCGTAGGCGGCGCGCATGTTGGCGATGCCGGTGTTGCCGCCGCCGCTTTTCGGCAGCTCGAGCGCATAGAGCGCGGTATAGCTCGGCGGTTCCGGGCGGTTGGTATGGTCGGTATGCCAGTAGTTCGAGTGATAGACCCGATTGCCGTCCTTCGCCGGGGAAGGTGTTGGAGATGCGGTTGACGAAGGGCTCGGATTCATCCCGGTAAGCCATGAAGTTCTGCTCCACCGGCTCGCCGAAATTCTTCATCGCGGTGAGGAACTGGTGGGCGTCCTGGAGGTGCTGGCCGCGTACGACGAGGGCGACATGCTCGATCAGCGCGTCGTTCAGCCGCTTTCTGGTTTCCGCGTCCAGCGGCTCGCGCAGGTCGACGCCGACGGCTTCGGCGCCGGCATACCGACCCAAGGGATTGATCGTGAGCATGATCTCTCCTGGCCAATGTGGGGTTGCCCCCAGGGTAACGGCCCGGGCCGGGCGCTGGCAAATCGGCGGCCCGGCGGCGGGACTACCGGCCCTTCAGGACCTCGGGATTGACCACGTTGATCGGCGCGCCCTTCGCGTAGGCCACGACCTGCTCGAAGATCGAGTCGAACTGGATCTGGTGCTCGTCCCAGGTGACGTAGCCGATGTGCGGCGTGCAGACGACGTTGTCCATGTTCAGCAGCGGGTGCGACGTGTCGCGCACCGGCTCCTCCTCGTAGACGTCGACCGCGGCCATGCCGGGGCGTCCCTTGGCGAGCGCGGCCTCGAGCGCGCCGTGCTCGATCAGCGGCGCGCGGCTGGTGTTGACCAGCAGCGCAGTCGGCTTCATGCGTGCGAGGTCGGCCGCGGTGACAATGCCGCGCGTGGCGTCGTAAAGCCGCATGTGAAGCGAGATTACGTCGCAGCGCTCGAAGAAATCCTCCTTGCTGGCGGCGGTCTCGTAGCCGTCCGCGCGCGCCCGCTCGCGCGATGCCTCGCGCGCCCAGATCAGGACATTCATCCGGAAGGTGCGGCCATAGTCGGCGACGACCTTGCCGATCCGCCCGTAGCCGTAGATGCCGAGTGTCTTGTCGTGCAGCGACAGGCCCATGCCCGACTGCCACTTGCCGGCCTTGAGCGACGCCATCTGCTGCGGGATGCGGCGCATCGCTGCGAGGACCATCCCCCAGGTCAGCTCGGCCGTGCTGTAGGACGGGCTGCCGGGATGCTGGTCGGAGGAAACGATGATGCCGAGCCGGGTGCAGGTGTCGACGTCGATATGCGGGTAGACGCTGCGCTGGCTGATCAGCTTGAGCTTCGGCAGACGCTCCAGCAGCGGGGTACGGATCTTGGTGCGCTCGCGGATCAGCACGAGCACCTCGGTGTCGGCCAGCCGCTCGGCCAGCGCGTCCACGTCCTGCACATGGTCGTTCCAGATCGTCACGTCGTGGCCGGCCAGCTTCTTGAAGCAGGGCAGGGTCCGGAGCGTGTCGTGGTAGTCGTCGAGAATGGTGATCTTCACCGCTGCTGTCCTCCCGAAATGTGATTTTTCCCGCAAAGACGGCGGCGGGGCGCCAAACGGTCAGTGATGAACGGCCGAGGCCACGGCCTGGAGGCGGGAAACGAAGTCCTGGCGCCAGTGCCGCGCGTCGCGCGCCCGGATGCGCTTGAGAAGCGCGCCGTGGCGCTCGCGCCGCTCTTCCAGCGCCATGGAGAGGCCGCGCTGCATCGCCGCCGCAACTTCATAGGCGTCATAGGGGTTCACCTGCAAGGCCTCCTGCAGGTCTTCCGCCGCGCCGGCGAATTTCGAGAGCACGAGGACGCCCGGATTGTCGTCGTCCTGCGCGGCGACGTATTCCTTGGCGACAAGGTTCATGCCGTCGCGCAAGGGCGTCACCAGGCCGATGCGGCTGCCGCGGAACAGCGCGGCCAGGGTCGCCCGCGCCACGTTCCGGTGGATATAGCGGATCGGCGTCCAGTCGAAATCGGCGAAGCGGCCGTTGATGGCGCCGGACAGCCGCTCGAGCTCCTCGCGGATGTCGGCGTAGGCGTCGACGTCCTCGCGCGTCGGCGGCGCGATCTGCATCAGGTTCACGCGCTTGCTGTTGTCGGGATACTGCTCGAGCAGCTTCTCGAAAGCGATGAAGCGTTCCGGCAGGCCCTTGGTGTAGTCCAGCCGGTCGACGCCGATGATCTGCGACGCTTCGACGGTGCGGCGGTGCATGCGCTGGACGATCTCGTCCGCTTCCGGCGTGCGCGCCATGGCGCGGAATGAATCGACGTCGATGCCGATGGGGAATTCCTTGACCAGGATCGTCCGGCCGAAGGCGGTGAGGCGGCCGTGATCGTCGAGCTTGCCCTCGGCGTTTTCGATCACGTAGCGCTGGAAATTGCCGAGATCGGAGGTGGTCTGAAAGCCGACGACGTCGTAGGAGAACATCGACCGCACGAGCCATTCGTGGCCGGGCAGGGCGATCAGCATGTCGGGCGGCGGGAAGGGGATGTGCAGGAAGAAGCCGATCGCGTTGCCGCAGCCGCGCGCGCGCAGCTCGGCGCCGAACGGGATCAGATGGTAGTCGTGCACCCAGATCAGGTCACTGGGCTGCAGCAGGCTGCGCAGCCGGTCGGCGAAGCGCGAGTTCACCTGCCGGTAGCCCTGCATGTAGCTGGCGTCGAGGCGCGCCAGGTCGAGCCGGTAATGCAGAATGGGCCACAGCAGGTTGTTCGCCATGCCGGTGTAGTAGGACCGGTACTCGTCCTCGGTCAGGGACACCGTCGCCGTCGCGTAGGGCCCTGAATCGTCGAGATCCACGCGGTTCGCCGTCAGGCTGTCGGTCACGTTGCCGTTCCATCCGAACCAGAGCCCGCCCTTCTCGCGCAGCGCGTCGCCTAAGGCGACCGCCAGCCCGCCCGATTGGGCGGATTGGTCGGGGTTCGCGACCCGGTTGGATACGACGACCAGTCGTGTCACACGACCGCCTCCCACGGCTTCGACAACAGCATGGCGGAATTGATGATGCCGACCATCGAATAGGTCTGCGGGATATTGCCCCACATCTCGCCGGTCGCCGGGCAGGTATCCTCCGACATCAGGCCGACCGGGTTGCGGAAGGCGAGCAGCTGCTCGAAATAGTCCCGCGCCTCGTCGACGCGGCCGATGCGCGCCAGCGCGTCGACGCGCCAGAAGGCGCAGAAATTGAATGCGGTCTCGGGCGTGCCGTAGTCGTCCGGCGCCTCGTAGCGGCGCACATGCGGGCCGTCGGCGAGCACCGCGCCGACGGCATCGACGGTCGATACGAAGCGCGGGTCGTGCGGGTCGATGAAGCCGACTTCCGCCATCAGCAGGACACTTGCATCCAGGGCTTCTCCTTCGAAGCTTTCGACGAAGGCATTGCGCTTGTCGGACCAGGAGCGGGCGAGAATTTCCTGTTTGATCTGGGCCGCGCGTGACGACCACTTCGCCTGACGGTCCGTGAGCCCCATGTAGGAGGCGATTTTGCCGAGCCGGTCGCAAGCCGCCCAGCACATGAGGCTCGATGACGTGTGAACGCGCGCGCGCGAGCGCAGTTCCCACATACCCGCGTCAGGCTGATTGTAGACGCGAAAGGCTTGTTCGCCAACCTGCTCGAGCCGCTCGAAATCGGTGACGCCCGGCGCGCCGGGTCATGCGCTGGTCGATGAAGGCCTGCGCGGCGCCCAGCACCACGTTGCCGTAGACGTCATGCTGGATATGCGAATGCGCCTGATTGCCGACGCGAACGGGGCCCATGCCGCGGTAGCCGCGCAGCGTCGCGACCTCGCGCTCGACGATGTCGTTTTCCCGGCCGATCCCGAAGACCGGGCCGATATGGCCGCCCTTCGCGTCGGCGATCACGTTCATGATCCAGCCGAAGTAATTCTCCATCGTCCGCACGGCGGAGAGGCTGTTGAGCGCGCGGACGACGAAGAAAGCGTCGCGGATCCAGCAGAAGCGGTAGTCCCAGTTGCGTCCGCTGTCGGGCGCTTCGGGGATGGAGGTGGTCGCGGCGGCGATGATCGCGCCGGTCTCCTCATACGAGCAGAGCTTGAGCGTGATCGCCGAGCGGATGACCGCGTCCTGCCATTCCATCGGAACGGCCAGCCGGCGCGTCCAGTCGCGCCAGTAGTCGATCGTGCGCTCCTCGAAGTCGCGCGCGGTCTCGTCGATGCCGCCCGACAGGGTCTCGTCGGGGCCGAGGATCAGGTTGACCGGCTCGGTCAGGTTGAACGGCGTCTCGTTCAGGATGTAGTCGACCGCGGTATCGGTCGTCAGCCGCAGCGTCAGGTCGTTCGCGCTGTAGCGGATATGGTTCGAGCCGCGCGTGCGCTGCGGCTGCAGCCGGCCGTAGTCGAAGGTCGGCCGCATGCGGATGCGGATGCGCGGGCTGCCGGAGAGCGGGCGGATGCGCCGGATGATGGTGCGCGGGCGGAACGGCCGGCCCCGCAGGTAGAAGCGCGGCGCGATATCCGTCACCTCGATCGAGCCGTCGTCGCCGTGCAGCGTCGTCTTGAGCACGGCGGTGCGGTCGACATAGGCCTGATGCGACGCGGCGAAGCCCTCGAGCTCGACCGAAAAGGCGCCGTCGAGCGCGTCGCCGTTCTCCTCCCGCATGTCGTTGATCAGCGCGTTGAAGAAGGCGTCGCTGTCGAAGCGGGGCATGCAGCTCCAGACGATGCGGGCGCGCGGATCGACCAGCGCGGCGAAGCTGCAATTCCCGATCATTCCAACGTTGAGCGTGCCGGTCATTGACACCCGTCCTCTGCGGCGCTCGTCGCCATCGCTTCCAGCCATTGTCGCAGGTCGGATGGGCTTTCCAGGCGGTAGGCCGCCGCCGAGCATCCCGCGCCGACTTTGATCGACAGGCCGCCCTGCCGGTTCACCAGGTCGAAGCCCTCCTCGTCGGTCACGTCGTCCCCGGCGAAGACCGGCAGCCGCCCGGCGAAGGGCGCCTCGCCCATGAAGGCCGCGATGGCGCGTCCCTTGTCCGAAAGCGCGCTGCGAACCTCGTATACGAACTTTCCTTGCAGAAGGGTAAACGCCGGGGCGTCGGCGATCGCTTTCTCGACGGCGGCGAGGCCGGCATCGGCGCAGTCCGGCGCGAGGCGGTAATGCAGGGCGACGGACTTGCTCTTGCGCTCGACGATCAGGCCCGGCCTGTCCGCCGCGAAGCGCTCCAGCCGTTCGGCGACCTTGGTCAGCGCGTCCTGGTCGACGGTGGTCTCGACGATGGCGCCCCCGGCGGTCCGGCGCGCATGCCCGTGGGCCCCGGCGACCGGCAGGCGCAGCGGCGCGATGAAACGGTCGATGGTCTCGATATCCCGCCCGGTGACGATCGCGACCGCGCCATCGCTGCAGTCCGTGAGCCGGCGCAGCACCTCGAGGATCAGCGGGTCGACGGCCACGGCCTCCGGCCGGTTGGCGAACTCGACCAGCGTCCCGTCGAAATCCAGGAACAGCGCCGCGGCGCGACACGGCAGCGGTGGCGGAGGAGGTAAGGCTGTGTTCACGCTCTGGGAGCTTCCGTTGACTGTTAGCGGATGATTTAACAGAACAGTGGCCGGAAACAAACCTCATGTGGTAGCGAAGGGCAGACGGCGCCTCATAATCTTGAGGCGGCGGTCTCCCCGCGGGCGGAACCGCCCGGCATCGCCTCAATGAGCTTGTTTACACCCCGCCAAATTCAAGGTGAAACTGACCCGCCATGCCGATGATCACGGACAAATCCCCCATCGCTTTCGCCGACCCGCTGCCGGACGCGGTCGACGTCGCCGTCATCGGGGCCGGGGTGGCCGGCACCGCGACGGCCTTCTTCCTCGCCGAGCGCGGGGTCAAGGTGCTGCTCTGCGACAAGGGCCGGGTGGCGGGCGAGCAGTCGAGCCGCAACTGGGGCTGGGTGCGCCAGCAGGGCCGCGACTTCGCCGAGCTGCCGATCATGATCGAATCCAACCGCATCTGGCGCGGCCTCGCCGAGAAAACGGGCGAAGCGGACCTCACCTTCACGCAATCGGGCGCGCTCCACCTCGCCGAGACCGAAGACCGGCTCGCGCTTTTCGAGACCTGGCACGCGCAGGCGAAGGAGCTTCAGCTCGACACGCGGCTCTTGTCGAAGGCGGAGGTCGAGGCGCGCTTTCCCGCATGTCCGGGGGCAGTGGCTCGGCGGCATCCTGACGGAGAGCGACGGCCGCGGCGAGCCCTTCGTCGCCATTCCCGCGCTCGCCCGCGCGGCGCGGCGGCTGGGCGTCACGATCATCGAGGGCTGCGCCGTGCGCACGCTCGACCTGGAGGGTGGCCGCGTCGCCGGCGTGGTGACCGAGAAGGGGCGGGTGCGCTGCGCCCAGGCGGTGCTGGCGGGCGGCGCGTGGTCGACCTATTTCGCCGCCAATGCCGGGATCGACCTGCCGCAGCTCGCCGTCCGCTCGACCGTGGCGCGGACCGAGCCGGCGCCGTCCGCCTACGTCCACAACACCAATACGCCGGGCCTGGCGATCCGCCGGCGGGCGGACGGCGGCTACACGGTGTCGAGCGGCGTGCTCGCCGAGCATTACCTCGGCCCGCGCTCGTTCAAGTATTTCATGAAATACATGCCGCTGCTGCGGCGGAGCGCGAAGGACGTGCGGCTCCATCTCGGCGCGCCCAAGGGCTACCCGGGCGCCTGGGGCCAGCCGAGCCGCTGGACCGCGGACGAGGTGACCCCCTTCGAGCGCATGCGGGTGCTCAACCCGCCGCCGAACCCGCGCGCGGTACGCGATATCGAAGACCGCATCCCGAAGCGCTTTCCCGAGCTGGCCGGCGTGAAGCTGGCGGAGGCCTGGGCCGGCATGATCGACGTGACGCCCGACGCCGTTCCGACCTTGGGCGAGGACGCGACGATCAAGGGCCTCTACATCGTCACGGGCCTGAGCGGCCACGGCTTCGGCATCGGCCCGGCGATCGGCCGCATCATGGCCGACGTCATCACCGCCCGCCCGCCCGGCCACGACATCACCCGCTTCCGCGCCCAACGCTTCTTCGACGGCACGCCGATCCGGCCGGGACCGTATTGACGCGAAAAGTCCTCCCCCCTTGCGGGGGAGGATTTAGGTGGGGGGTGAGCGACGATCCGTCGACAGCGTGGCCTTTAAGGTCCCCCCACCCTGACCCTCCCCCGCAAGGGGGGAGGGAAAATTCTTTGTCTTTGAGTAATTATGCGCACGCGGTACTACGCAGGCTCCGCGAACAGCCGGCTCAGCCGTTCCGCCGCGTCCTGCAGCGTCGGCAGGTGCTTCACCATCGCGGACGGCATCGAGCCGCGGCTCGGGCGCGTGGATGGCGAGGGCGGCGGTGAAGCGGGTCTTGCGGGCGGCGTCGGGGACCGGGACGGCGAGGCCGACGAGGCCGACCATGTATTCCTGGTCGTTGACGGTGAAGCCGTCGGCGCGGATCTTCTCCAGCGCCTGCTCCATCGCCGCCGGGTCGGTGATCGTGTGGTCGGTGTAGCGCCGGAGCGGCCCCGCCGCGTAGAAGCGCTCGCGCGTGCGCTTCGGCATCTGCGCCAGGAACAGCTTGCCCATCGCCGTGCAATGCAGCGGCACGTGGCTGCCGACCGAGAGCTGCAGGCGCAGCGGCCAATGCGTCTCGACCCGGTCGAGATAGACCACCGCGTTGCCGTCGAGCATGCCGAGGTTGCAGGTCTCGCCGGTCTCCGCCGCGACCAACTCCAGCACCGCGTGGCGCGGCGCGCGGCGGGCCGAGGCGGTCAGCGTGCCGACGGCGAGCGCGTTCAGCCGCGGGCCGATGGTGAACTGCTTGCCCGAGGGCTCGCGCGCCAGCATGCCCTCGGCCTCGAGCCGGGCGGCGAGGCGGTGCACGGTGGGCTTCGGCAGGTCGAGCGTGTCGGCCATCTGCGCCAGGCTCATCGGCCGGTTCTCGGCGACGATCATCTCGAGCAGGGCGAAGGCCCGCTGCACCGCGGAGCTGCGGTCGCCCCGATCGTCGCCCCGGTCGTCGCGGTCATCGTCGCGGTCATTCTCGGGCGGCAGGGGGGCGTCTTCGGGCATGGCGGTCATTCCGGGCTTCGCCCTACTGGAAGGCAATTTGAGTGGACAAGCAAGCGCTTGTTTGAGACGAACTCCGCACCGTTTAACGAAATAGTCGCAAAGCCTGGGGGGAATGACCGGCATGGATGATGGAGCGGCGTGCCGGTGAGCGGGATCGCCTCCGTGCTCTCCGGCGCGGTCGAGGGCATGAGCCCGGCGATCGTCGCCTTCTGCCTCGGCGTCATGTTCGTCGCCGCCTTCATCCGCGGCTACACGGGATTCGGGTCGTCGCTGCTCTGGGTGCCGAGCCTGTCGCTGGTGCTGCCGCCGGTCGCGGTCGTGCCGGTGACCTTCATGCTGGAGCTGGCCGTCAGCCTGCACCTGCTGCCCTCGATCCGGCGCGACGTGCACTGGGCGTCGCTCTGCTGGATCTGGCTCGGCGCGGCGGTCGGCGTGCCGCTCGGCCTGGCGGCGATCGTCAGCCTGCCGGCCGACATGACCCGCGGCGCGGTCGCGGTGACGGTCATCGTCGCGGCGCTGCTGCTGTGGCGCGGCCGGCTGCTGGCCGGGACGCTCGCCTGGCCGGGCACCGCCGCGGTCGGTGTGGTCGCGGGGCTGCTGACCGGCGGCGTCGGCATCCCGGGACCGCCGGTCTTCCTCTACTACCTGTCGGCGCCGCTCGGCCTGCGCGTCGGCCGGGCGTCGATCATCGCCTATCTGCTGGGCCTGTCGCCGATCGCCTGCGCGTTCGCCTACGCCAACGGCATGCTCGACGGCACGGCGGTGCTGCGCGCGGCGCTGCTGCTGCCGGTCGTGCTCGCGGGAAGCTGGCTCGGCGCGCATGTCTTCGGCCGCGCCGATCCGGAGAAGGCGCGGCGCTGGACCTTGCTGCTGCTGATGGCGATCGGCGCGGTGCTGCTGCTGCGCGTGGTGATCCGCGTCGTCTGAGACCCTAGCCCGGCGGCTCAGTCCTTCGGCGCTTCGTCGAGCCGGACCACGATGCCTTCCAGCTCCGGCGAGGGCGGTCGGTAGCGCTTCATGACCAGCGGGTCGTGCCCCGGCACGACGTTCGCGTCGCTCGGCGCGAGCTGGCGCAGGCGGCGGAAGCCTTCCAGCATCTGGAACAGGTTCTCATGCGTCAGGAAGGGCGTGCCGTCGAAGATGCTCTCGTAGTAATGCGCGGCGTCGGAGGCGAGCACGACCCAGCCGCGCTTGGTGTGCACCTTGACCGACTGCAGCCCGCGGGTGTGCCCCGGGATGTGGTGCACCGAGATGCCGGGGAAGACCTCCTCGTCGCCGTTGTGGAAGACGACGCGGTCGCCGTAGATCGCCGTCACCATCTCCAGCACCTCGCTGAGCACGAAGGAGTGGCGCAGCGCCGGGTGCGTCATCGCCCGGCCGGTCACGAAGGCCATCTCCTCGTCCTGGATGTGGAAGCGCGCCTTCGGGAATTTTTCCAGCGTGCCGACATGGTCGTAATGCATGTGCGAGATGATGACGTCCTCGACCTCGGCGGGATCGACGCCGACCAGCTTCAGGCTTTCCGCCGGGCAGCGCAGGCAGGTGCGGCCGCGCCGCTTGCCTTCCGCCTCGCTGAAGCCGATGTCGAGGACGACCGTGCGCTCGGGGCAGCGCATCACCCAGACGAAATAGTCCATCGCCAGCGGCGCGTCATGCGGGTCGCCATGGGCGAAGATCAGCCCGCGCTTGCCCATGCGCTCGCCGTATTTGATCGCAAAGACCTCGTATTCGGGCAGCGGCATCGCTCTTGTCCTTTCGCTGTGAAACCGACGCTTCGGCCGCCGCGTCGGGGGCGGTGACGGCCATGGTATCGGCGGGGATGCGGGGGATGCAAATCCCGGTCGTAGCGCCGTTGCGGCCAGCCCGCGCGCGGCCTTCGGCGCTTTGCCGGGTCACGAGCCTGGACCGGGATGGAATGCTTTACGATGGGGCGATTGAGGATATGGGCAGGATGTCCGACATTCGCTGCGCCGGATGACCGCGGGTCTCAAAGGCGGCGGCACCGCCGCCCCAGCGACGCTAGACGGACTGGTTGTGGCGCCGGCGCTGCCAGCCGAACAGACCCAGGACGACGAGCGCACTCCAAAACAGCGGCAATGCGGCCGGTGCAGGGACCGCCGACACCTGAGTGCCGTCGAACGTCGTCCGAAATGCCAGATCTTCGCCGGCGTCGAAGCGGGAACTCCAGCCCAGCCCGTTACTGAACGCCGCGTTCGAGTTCGAAAATACGAACTCGCCCGGCGCGTATTTGTCGGTGCCGTTGAACGCCGTGGCCCGGACGGTCGCGCCCTGGAGCGTCTCCCCGAAAGCCGCCAGCACGAAGAAATAGGTCGAGCCGTTGACGACCGGAAGGTCGAGCCCGACGTTGAAGGTCTGCAGGCCGCCGCCGGCATGGTTCAGCGTTTGCTGCGAGAGAATGGCGCTTGCGTCTGGCAAAAGCCCGGAGCCTGGGACGCCCGCGGCGCGTCCGCCGGTGATGAGCAACTGAAAGCTGCCGCCCGCGCCATTGCTGATATCGAACGACAGGTTCGCCCAATGGCTATCGTTGGCCTGAACCGACTGTGCGTAGTATTCCGAGCCCGTGCTGCTGAAAGTGGATTGATCGAAGTTGCCGGGGAGGCCGAACAGATCGATGGTCGTTGCCTGGGCGGCGCCGACCGAGCCCATGACGGCGAAAAAGACCGTGGCGGCCGCAGCTATCCGAATGTGACGGCTCATCATGCTCTCCCCAGTTTGGTCCCGACGCCGAAATCGTAGGGTAGATCGTTACGCAAGGAAAACGTGCATACGGATACCGGGGGACCGCATGGGGTAAGCCGATGGTACCAGGGCCGCTCGGCGTGACCCATGTCTGCTCCCTACGGGACTACGGCTCGATCGCATTCGATATGTATTGCGACTTCTTTTGAAAACGGCCCGCGGCGCCGATGTACCCAACGATTTGACCGAGACCGCGGGATCGGCTGCAATCGTATTCGGCACAGACGACCTGCGTCGTAACGCGGCGCGGGCATGACGCCGCCAGGTGCGGCCCGATGCGCGGTCCGGTCCGGCGGCGAGGGAGGGAAGACACCATGGCGCGTACCAGCGAGATCGACGCTTCGACGCCGAGGCACCTGCAGGACAAATACGCCATCACCGGCATCGGCGAGACCGAGTACATGCGCGGCTCCGGCCGCACGACCCGCGCGCTCGCCTGCTGGGCGATCAGCAACGCGATCAAGGACGCCGGCATGTCGCCCGCGGACATCGACGGCATGCTGTCCTATTCCGGTAACGATTCGACCTTCTCGCCGGTGATCGCGGGCGACCTCGGCATCCGCCCGAACTTTTTCATGGACGTGCACGGTGGCGGGTCGTCGACCGAGGCGCTGATCGGCATCGCCATCGGCGTGATCGAGGCCGGCATGTGCAACGCCGTCGTGATCTTCCGCGCGATGAATGGCTATAGCGAGGTGCGCATCGGCGGCACCGGCGCGCGCTCCGCGGTGCCGGTCAGCGGCGACGCGCTGCACGATCGCGCTTATGGCTGGCAGAGCGCCGGGCAGCGCTTCAGCCTGACCTTCATGCGGCATATGTATGATTATGGTACGACCCCCGAGCAGGTCGCGCATGTGAAGGTGGCGCACAGCAAGCACGCGTCCAACAATCCCAAGGCCTATTACAAGAAGCGCTACACGGTCGACGACGTGGTCAGCAGCCGCTTCATCTGCAAGCCGCTGCACCTGCTCGACTGCTGCGTCGAGACGGACAATTCGACGGCGATCATCATCACCCGCGCCGACCGGGCGAAGGACAGCCCGCACAAGGCGCCGCTGATCCGCTCGGTCGTCGGCCGCTGCTGCAAGCCGCGGCCGGAGGTGCATTACCAGGTCGGGCCGATCTCCACCGTCGCGGGGCATTACGCCAAGGACATTCTTTGGAAGAACGCGGGCGTCGGGCCGGAGGATATCGACATCACCGGCTCCTACGACGCCTTCACCTTCACCGCGATGCTGCAGCTCGAGGATTACGGCTTCTGCAAGAAGGGCGAGGGCGGGCATTACGTCTCGAGCGGCACGATCGAGCTCGGCGGCAAGCGGCCGAACAACACCGCCGGCGGGCACCTCTGCGAGGGCTACACCCACGGCATGAACATGGTGATCGAGAATGTCCGCCAGCTGCGGGGCGAGGTCGACGATTCCTGCCCGATCGGGCCGGACGGCAGGAAGCGCCACACCCACGACTACCGCGAAGGCGGCTGCCGCGCGGTGAAGGACCCGGAACTGACCTGCAACATGGGCTGGGCCACGCCGGGCATCGGCTCGGCGCTGGTCATGCGGCGCGGCGACTAGTGGGTACTAGGGAGGATCGGAAAATGGCCGGACTGAAAGGCGACTACCTCGGCATGACGCTGACGGTCACCGAGCTCGACATCGAAAACCTGGAATACTTCAAGCATTGCGCAGCGCACGACTTCCACCTGCAGCAATGCAGCGACTGCGGCATCATCCGTTACCCGCCGGGCGCGGCCTGCCATCATTGCGGCAGCCTGCGGTCGAGCTGGGTCCCGGTCGAGGGCAAGGGGACGGTGCACTCGTATAGCGAGGTGCATCACGGCATCCAGCCGGCCTTCAAGGAGCGGACGCCCTACATGATCCTGCTGGTCGATCTCGACACCCAGCTGGGCAAGCCGGGCCCGGAGCACGCGCTCCGCGTCGGCGGCAACCTGGCGACGCCGGACGGCACGCTGGCGCCGCCCGAGATGGTGAAGGCGATCGGCATCGGCTCGCGCATGAGGATGGTCTTCGCCGACGTCTCGGAGGGCCTTTCGATCCCACTCTGGACGCTCGACGAGGACGCCGAGCAGCCGGCGACGCCCTGGCGCTATCCGCAGGAGTAGGGGGCAGGGCCTGCGCGCATGGACCCCACGGACAAGCCGTGGGGTGACGAGTCTTTTTCGGATTCAAATAGATCGCGTCATGCCACGATTTATTCGTGGCATCCATGAACGGCTCTCAGGACTTGCGCCAATGCGCGGGTAGAGCGACCCTATAGCGAGCGATCGGGCGTGGTCGTCAAGAACCCATCAAGTGACCCGATCCGCTAAAACATGGGAGCGCGCCGATGAAGAACACGTTGGACGGCGGCGAAGCGATTCTCGAGGCCTGCCGCAAGCTGGGCGTGGACTACATCATCTCGTCGCCGGGCACCGAATGGGCCCCGGTGTGGGAGGCGATGGCGAACCAGATCGCCCGCGGCGGCGACGGGCCCGCCTTCATCGACGTCTGGCACGAGACGCTGGCCGTGAACATGGCCGCGGGCTACACGCTGGCGACCGGCAAGATGCAGGCCGTGCTGCTGCACGCGGGCGGCGGCTTGCTGCAGGGCGCGATGGGCATTCACGGCGCCTGGTCGGCGGGCATTCCCATGGTGGTGATCTCGGGCGAGACCATGACCTATGGCGAGCGGCCGGATTTCGATCCGGGGCCGCAATGGATCAACAACCTCAGCATCGTCGGCGGCACCACGCGCCTCGTCGAGCCCGTGGTGAAATACGCGGGGCAGGCCGGCAGTATCTATGTCCTCTATGAAAGCGTGGTCCGCGCCGGCGAGCTGGCGCAGCGCGCAGCCGACCGGCCCGACCTATCTCAGCGTCTCGACCGAGACGCTGATGGAGCCCTGGACGCCGCCGAAGCACGCGCGCGCGGTCCCGCCCGCGCCGCAGCTCCTGACCCCGCCCGAGGACATCGACCGGCTGGCCCGGCTGCTCGCGCAGGCGAAGAGCCCGCTGGTGATCGCGGAGGCCGCCGGCTCCGACGCCGGGACCTACGACGCGCTGGTCGCGCTCTGCGAGCTGCTCGCTCTGCCGGTCGTGGAATCGACGCGATCGTCCTTCGCCAATTTCCCGAAGGACCATCCGCTGCACCAGGGGCACGACCAGAAGCCGTTCCGCGCGGACGCCGACCTCATCCTCGTCATCCGCACGCGGGCGCCTTGGTACCCGCCGAGCGACCGCCCGCCGAACGCGACGATCGCCGTGATCGACGAGACGCCGCACCGCGACAGCATGGTCTACCAGAGCCTGCAGGCGGACCTGTATCTCGAAGGCAATGTCGGGCGCACGCTGCGCGATCTCGCCGCCGCCGCGCAGGCGCTCGGCCCCGACGCAGCCGCGATCGCGGAACGGCGGGCGCGCCTTGCGATCGCCCACGACCTGCTGTGGGAGGGCAAGCGCACAGCTCTACGACGAAGTCCGCAGCAAGCGGCCGATCGATCCCATCTGGCTCTGCGCCGCGCTGAGCGAGGTCATGCCGGCGGACGCAATCTATATCGACGAAGTCACGACCCATACCAGGGCTGATGCATGAGCACGTGATGTGGAACAAGCCGCAAAGCCTGTTCAGCCGGCATGGCGGGCTGGGGCAGGGGGTGGGGCTGTCGCTCGGCATCAAGCTCGCGAAGCCGGACAGCACGGTGGTCACGCTGATCGGCGACGGCGGCTTCCTCTACAATCCGGTGCTGCAATGCCTCGGCGCGGCGCGCGACTACAAGCTGCCGACGCTGACCGTGATCTTCGACAACAGGAAATACGCGGCGATGCAGAACATGCATCTCAAGATGTATCCCGACGGCACCGCGGTCGCGACCGACACCTTCCACGGCACGCACATCAACGGGCCGGACATGGCCAAGGTCGCGGAATCGGTCGGCGGTTACGGCGAGCAGGTCGAAGACCCGGACGCGTTGCCGGACGCGCTCCGCCGCGGCCTCAAGGCGGTCGGCGAGGGCCGGCCTGCGATCATCGACGTGATCTGCGACCGGTAGCGGATTGTCCGCACGCAACCCAATTCCCTCTCCCCTTGCGGGGCAGGGTCAGGGCGGGGGGACTTCTGATAAAATTACGTTCGCCGCGGGGGGCGCCTTGCCCGTTCACCCCCACCTAAATCCTCCCCCATCAAGGGGGAGGACTTCAGGCTGAGCGCCGGCGAATCAACCGCTCACACCGACGCCACCGCGACGCCGGGCTGCAGCGTGAGCGTGTCGCGGCACGCCTCGTCGAACGCCTGGTGCGGTCCCAGGATAATGGACGCCGCGCGCACGCGCTGGTGGGCCGGGTCGACGCCGGGCGGCGTCGTGCCCTCGTCGCGCAACGCCAGCGCCGCCTGCTGCAGGCGGCGGCGCGCCATGATGATGCCGCGGTCGGTCGGCACCAGGTGCTCCTTCCGGCGGTCGATGATCGGCCCCATGCTTTCCTGCAGCGAGGCGTCCTGCATCGAGATGCCCTCGACGCCGCTGTAGGTGAGGCCGGCCTTCTGCGCCGCGCGGTCCATCAGGTAGTCGTTGTCCTTGTTAGCGAGCGGCCGGTAGGTGCCGGGCACGTATTTGACGTGGATGCCGTGGCCGTCCCGCATCGCCTGGCGCTCGGCCGCGGAAAGCGGCCGCACCGGGATGGAAATCGTAGCTCCAGGTCCAGCAGTTCTCGTCGTCGATCGGGACCCAGAAATGGCCGTGCACCGGATAGTCGCCGCGCGGCGGGATCATGGTGAAGCACGGCATGACCCAGGGCGTGATGCGCCAGTAATAGTTGCCGTTCTCCGCGTTGCGGCGCACGCCGATCAGCAGGCCGCCCGGGATTCTCGACCACCTCGAAGACCGGCCGGCTGTCGCCGAGATTGTACTTGTTGCCCGGCGCGTTGCGGAACAGCGGGTCGTTCCTGACGGCCGCGCCGTGCAGCCAGGAGACGTGGCTGGAATCGATGCCGCCTTCCAGCGCCTGCAGCCAGTTGCATTCCTGCAGGCGCTTGGACGTGTAGCTGTGCGACGCCGGCACGCGCGCGAACTCCCACTCCGGCAGCGGCGGGCTGGTGCTCTTCTGGGCCCATATAGGCCCATAGCACGTCGCCGATCTTGACCAGCGGATAGGAGGTCAGGCGGATCTTCTCGCAGAAACGGCTATCTTCAGGCTCGGAGGGCACCTCGAGGCACTGGCCGTCGACGTCGAACTTCCAGCCGTGATAGGGGCAGCGCAGGCCGTGCTCTTCGTTGCGGCCGAACCACAGCGAGACGCCGCGATGCGGGCAGAACTCGTCGATCAGCCCGTAGCGGCCGCCGGTGTCGCGGAAGGCGATCAGGCGCTCCGACAGCAGCTTGACGCGGACCGGCGGGCAGTCGTTCTCCGGCAGCTCTTCGGCCAGCATCGCGGGCAGCCAGTACCGGCGGAAGAGCGCGCCCATCGGCGTGCCCAGGCCGGTCTGGGTCAGCAGGTCATTCACTTCCTGTCGCAGCATGGAATTCTCCTCAGCTCGACGTGAATGGCGGCGTCCGGGTCGAAAAACGCTAGAACCTTCGGCGGGAAGGGTCAACCTCGATCGCGGCATTTGCTTGCAAGTCCGACAGGGAATACTATGAGCCGAAGCCCACAGCAGAAAGGGTCGCGGCATGGCGGAACAGGTCCTGGCGGCGGTGCGCACGGGCGCGCATAAAACCGAGCTGCGCGAATATCCGATGCCGGAGATTCCGGAGGACGGCGCGCTGCTCAAGATGGAGGTCGCCGGCATCTGCGGCACCGACGTGAAGCTCTACGCCAAGCCGCCGTCCGACGCGCCCGTCATCATGGGGCACGAGAATATCGGCACCATCGTCAAGGCGAGCCGCCGCTTCGCCGAGCGCAAAGGGGTCAAGGAAGGCGACCTCGTCTTCGTCGAGCACTACGTGCCCTGCTTCCAATGCGAATGGTGCCATCAGGGCGAATACCGGCTCTGCGCGGCGACCGACTGGCGGCGCAACCCGGACGCGGTGCGCTACGGCTATACCTCGGCCGACCGCGCGCCGCATCTCTGGGGCGGCTTCGCGCAATACATGTTCCTGCCGTGGAACGCGGTGCTGCACAAGGTGCCGAAAGGCGTGACGCCGGAGCTGGCCGGCATCGTGACGCCGATGGCCAACGGCATCCAGTGGGCGCTGCTCGACTGCGCGGTCGGCTACAATTCGACCGTGCTGGTGCAGGGGCCGGGCCAGCAGGGGCTGTCGCAGACGGTGGCGTGCAAGCAGGCGGGCGCATCGCTGATCATCGTGACCGGCACGAAGAAGGATGCGGCGCGGCTCTCGGTCGCCCGCAAGCTCGGCGCCGACCATGTGATCGACGTGGACGCGGAGGACGCGCTGGCGCGGATCATGGCGATCACCGGCGGCAAGGGCGTCGACGTGGCGCTCGACTGCACCGCGGGCGCGGGGACGACGCCGGTCCTGCTCGGCCTCGACGCGCTGAAACGCAAGGGCGGCACGTTGCTCGTCCAGGGCGAGGTGGCAACCTTCCCCGACTTCCCGATCGGCAAGCTCACCAACAAATACGTCACGGTGAAGAGCGCGCGCGGCCATAACTACCGTTCCTGCGAGCTGGCGCTGCAGCAGCTCGCCTCGGACCGCTTTCCGCTCGACCTGATCACCACCCACCGCTTCGGCCTGAAGGACGTCGACAGGGCGATCAAGGCCGTGGGCGGCAGCGAGGGCGTGATTCACGTCTCGCTCCTGCCCTGGGAATGATTCAATAGCGCAAGATGAAGTCCTCCCCTTGCGGCGCGCTTGTCGTCGCGCGCCGCTCTGTGCGGCGGCCGGTCGACACCGGCCGCCTGGGGAGGATTTAGGTGGGGGGTGAACCACGCCCCCTCATCCGGTGCCGAATTTTGCCGGAAGTCCCCCCACCCTGGCCCTCCCCCGCAAGGGCGGAGGGGAAATAATTTGATTGCAATGATTTATTTGGCGCCCTTCAGATCGCCCGGTAGCCGCCGTCCGCCATCACGATGCCGCCGGTGACGTAAGCCGACAGGTCGGAGGCGAGGAACAGCGCCGGCCCGACGATGTCCTCCGGCTGTCCGGTGCGGCCGAGCGGCGTGTGATCGAGGAAGCCTTGCACGACGCCTGGATTCTTCGCCCGAGCCTCGGCGTTGAGCGGCGTCTCGATCAGCCCCGGGCCGATGGCGTTGACCCGCACGCCGTCCTTGCCGAGCTCGGCGGCGAGCGCGCGGGTGAGGCCGAGCACGCCGTGCTTGGACGTCGTGTAGGCGGGCGAATTCGGCCAGCGCACATGCATGAAGGACTGGATCGAGCCGATGTTGATCACCCGGCCCTTGCGCGCCCGCAGCTGGTCGAGAAAGGCGTGCGTGACGTTGAACATGCCGTCGAGGTTGACGCTCAGGATGTCGTCCCAGTCGCGCGTCACGGCCTCTCGGTCGCCGGTGATCGGGTTGCGGCGGTTGATCCCGGCGCTGTTCACGAGGATCGAGACTTGGCCGATCAACTCCGCGATCCGTTGCGCGACGGCGGCGCACATCCGCCGGTCGCGGACGTCGAGGGCGATCGCATGCGCCTTGTGCCCGGCCGTCCGGATGTCGTGGTAGACGGCGTCGGTCGCGTCCGCATTCGCATCCAGGATCACGACCTCGGCGCCTTCGGCCGCGAAGCCCTTGGCGATGGCGCGGCCGATCCCCGACGCGCCGCCGGTGACCGCGGCGAGATGGCCTTCGAGTAGTCCGCTCATGATGTCCTCCCTGGTTATGATTGCTTGTCGGGGAAGGGTAGCGCCCGGCGCCGCGTCTGGGAAGTGGCGATTCGGCCGGTTTCCGCCGCTTCCGCCTGATGTGACACGCAAGGCGGGAAGGCGTAAAATCCAACAATCCGGTTCAGAGAGCTGACACCGAAATTCCTGCGGTTCATCATCGTAAGGGGGAAATGCATGAGCGTGCTCGCCCAAGAACGGACCATGAAGATCACCAAGATCAAGGACCATATCGGCGCCGAGGTGACCGGGATCGACCTCCGGCAGCCGATCGACGAGGCCACCCGCAAGCGCCTCTATGACGCCGCGGTCGAGAACGTGGCCCTGGTCATCCGCGACCAGCACCTGACGCCGGCGGAATACCAGAAGGCCGCCGAGCTGTTCGGCGAGCTGATGGAAGACCAGAACCGCATGTATCTGGTGGACGGCCTGCCGCTGGTGAGCGTGCTCGACAACCGTCACAAGAACAGCAAGGGCGGTCCGGCGAAGGTCGGCAAGAACGCCACCTGGCACACCGACCACACCAACCAGGAGCGCCCGCCGAAATTCACCATGCTCTATCCGGTCGCGCTGCCGGATCATGGCGGCGGCACCTCGGTCGCCAACATGCGCGCCGCCTACGAGGCGCTGCCGGAGGACTGGAAGAAGAAGATCACCAACATGAAGACGGAGAACACGCTGATCAGCAGCGCCCGCTTCGATATCTCCAATCCCGACGTGCTCAAGGCGCAGCAGGAGGCGGCGATCCCGCCGACCATCCAGCCGCTCGTGCGCACCCATCCCGACACCGGCAGCAAGGCGATCTGGTTCCACAAGAGCAAGACCGAGAAGATCATCGGCATGGAGCCGGCGGAAACGCAGGATTTCCTCGAAGAGCTGCTGAAGGTCGCGATCAAGCCGGAATTCGCCTACGTGCACGAATACAAGCTGGGCGACATGCTGATCATCGACAACCGCGCCGCCATGCATAAGGCCGGCTTCGACTACGACCACAGCCAGCACCGCAGGCTGTATCGCATCCTTGTCCGGGGCGACCGGCCGTATTGAGCAAGTTCGGCGATTAGGCAAGCCGGCGCCCCTATCGCTCCACGGGGCGCCGGCGTCGTTGTTTACCCGAGCGCTCGTCCGCGGTTACGGTCCAGCCTCCGGCATTGCCGAAGGCGTGAGCGCTTTCGCCGCAGGCGCAAACATGCAGGACTGGCATGCGCATTCCGCAGTCACCGGGGGCGGGTTGACTTTGGCGCAACCCGCATCATTTAGGCCCCTTTGCTCGCCGAACCGCGGGCCGACGCCCGGAGCAAGACAGTGGACGCATTCTTTGGCAAGGATGGCCGCCGGCCGGCGACGCCGAGCGACGAAGCGCGCGCGATCATCGATTTCTGGCGGGACGCCGGCCCCGATCGCTGGTTTACGAAGGACGACGCCTTCGACCGCCGGCTGCGCGACCGTTTCCTCGACGCTTACGAAGCGGCAGCGCATGGCGAGCTCGCCCGCTGGCTGGCGATGCCGGACGCGGCGCTCGCGCTCGTGCTGCTGCTGGACCAATTTCCGCGCAACGCCTTTCGCGGCACGCCGCGCATGTACGCCACCGACGGCATGGCCCGTGCGGTGGCGTCCGCCGCGACCGATGCCGGTTATGACGAGGCGGTCGAGCCGGCTTTGCGCCTGTTCTTTTACCTTCCCTTCGAGCATTCGGAGGATCTCGCCGACCAGGAGCGCTCGGTAGCGCTCTACCGGGCGCTCGGCTATCCCGATCTCGGTTATGCCGAGCGGCATCGCGACATCATCCGGCGCTTCGGGCGCTTCCCGCACCGGAATCGGATCCTCGGCCGCACGACGACGCCGGAAGAGCAGCGCTTTCTCGACGAAGGCGGCTTCGCCGGGTAAGGGGGCCGCGCAGCGGCTAACCCTGCCGGCGGTTTGTGTCCGGCGGGTCGGACGACTAGGCTGATTCCCGGGGCCGGACCGCGCGGGCTGAACCGCGCAGACGTGATGCAGCGGTCGAAAGAAAAGGAAGGCACAGGATGAGCAACCCGGCGTTCAAGTTCGATCACGTTCACATCATCAGCCAGGACCCGAAGGCCTCGGCCAAGTGGTACGAAGAGATGTTCGGCGCCAGGATCGCGGCCGAGACAACCGCTCGCGGCGCGCCGCAGATCTTCGTCGAGCTCGGCGGCACGAATATCCTCATCCGCGGCCGGCGGCCCGGCGAGGACCCTGCCACCCCACGGGCGATCCGGGAATACGACGACTTTTCCAGTCACAACGAATGGGGCACCGACCATTTCGGCTTTCTCTACGAGGGCGACCTCGCGGCCTTCTGCGAAGAATTGCGCCGGAAAGGCGTGACCTTTCCCGTTCCGTTGAAAAGCGGGGTCGGCGGCAGCCTGCTCTGCTACGTCGCCGCGCCGGACGGGGTGAGCATCGAACTGATGCAGTGCTGAGGGCGCGCTGAATTCAAGCCGGATCGGCAATCTCATCCGTCCAGACGCGAAAGGTCCGGAGCGTGTTGGGGCCGAACGTGGTGACGATGGCGACATCCGCCGCATCCCGTCCGCGCGCCAGGAGAATTCGACCGATACGGGGAACGTTGTTTCGCGGGTCGAAGGTTTGCCAGGTGCCGCCGAGATACGCTTCGAACCACGCCGCGAAATCACCCGGCGCATAGGGCGGCGGCGTTCCGATGTCGCTGAGATAGCCGGTGCAATAGCGCGCGGGGATGTTCAAAGCCCGGCAGAATGCCACCGCCAGATGCGTGTAGTCGCGGCATACCCCGCAGCGCTCCTGATACGCTTCCAAGGCCGTCCTGGTCACCCGCGCGTGCTCATAACCAAAGACGATGTGGTTATGGACGAAGTCGCAGATCGCCTGGACGCGCGGCCAACCCGGCGCGGCCGCTCCGAACAGAGACCACGCCAAGTCGAGCAATCGATCGCTTTCACAGAAGCGGCTCGCCAGGAGAAAGACCAGAGCCTCTTCCGGCAGCTCTTCGACGGGAATCTGTCGAGCATCCGGCACGACGGGATCGGGACGGCCGGAATCTCTTACGATGGAATCGGTCGAAATGAGCATGGGGCCGGCCGGGGCGACAAACCTGCTGCACCAGTTGCCAAACATGTCACGGTAGCCGGAGATGGGGGCCGAGGGCCTGACGACGATGTGGTCCGGGGTCGCAAGATCGGAAACGCGGGTGAAATGAATATTCAGGGTCGCAATGATCGGCGTCGGTTGCGGGAACTCGTATTGTAGCTCGTAGCCGACCCGCAATTTCATCGCGCTCTCCGCTGCCTTATGACGGTATTGGGGCTCGCTTCGTCAGAATGCCGATTAGTTCCGCGCCGACATTCGGTCGGTAATGGCCAACTATACTGCTGGTGCCAAGTTCATTCTCAGCCATTAACGCATATCATTGCTGATAGTTCGATACGGAACCGACAAATAATTTCCTGATTTATCTTGTAAAATTCGCCCAAAGGGCCACTTACCACTATAGCGGCATATCGTTGCCGCCAATGCAGGCACGCCGAGTGCCCCCAATAATCACGCCCCGACGCATCGGCTGTCTCACACACGAGAAAGATATTTAGCATGGTCCGCCGCATCTGATCCTTTCGCTATTCGTTCTCTCCTTCGTATCGGCCCTCGGCGCCTGTAGCGATACGTGGCACGGCTTGAAAAAGGACACGGGCGAAAATATGGAGAAGACCGGCGGGGCGATCGAGAACGCCGGCGGAAGCGTCAAGAAGTAAGGGCAATTCGTTGTAACTTCGCGAAAACGGCTGGTTGATCGATCATCCAGAGCAGGTAATCGTGCGGACGACGCGAGCATGTGCTTGCGCTGTCTGCGTTTGGCAAGTCGGCGCGACGTAACTAGAGTCCGAACGTGACCTGGAGCGCGCGCAAGGGAGGGTTTTCGAATGTCGTGGCAAAGTGGTGGCGGTGGGCGAGGCGGTCCGGGCGGTGCCGGGCGGCCCATGGGGACGTGGCAACAAACCGACGCCCGATATGGAGGACCTGATCCGGCAGGGGCAGGACCGGCTCAAGCAGATCATGCCGAGCGGCGGGCCGCGGGGCTTCATCGTCCTGGCCGTGCTCGCCCTGGTCGGTCTCGGCGCCTGGACCAGCTACTACACGGTGCCCAGCGACTCCGTCGCCGTCGTGCAGCGTTTCGGCAAGTATCTCGCGATCGTCCCGCCGGGGCTGCATTTCAAGCTGCCGCTGGGCATCGATGTGGCGACGATCGTTCCCGTCAAACGGCAGTTGAAGCAGGAATTCGGCTTCGCGACCCCGGGCGCCACCGATCCCTATCAGACGTCGCGAGACGGCAAGCGGGAAACGCAGATGGTGACGGGCGACCTGAACGCCGCCTTGGTGGAGTGGGTCGTGCAGTACCGCATCTCCGATCCGTTCAAATTCCTGTTCGACGTGCGCGAGCCAAGCAAGACACTGCGCGATGTTTCCGAATCCGTCATGCGCGAAGTCGTCGGCGATCGCACCGTTGACGAGGTGATCACCATCGGCCGGCAGGAGATCGAGACCGAAGCGCTGACCAAGATGCAGGCGCTCTCGACCAAATACGCCATGGGGCTCAGCATCGACCAGGTGCAGCTCAAGAACATCAACCCGCCCCAGCCGGTGCAGGAATCGTTCAACGAGGTCAACCAGGCGCAGCAGGAAAAAGAGAAGCTGATCAACGAAGCCCGGCGCGACTACAACAAGGTGATCCCGCTGGCCGAGGGCGAGAAGGACCAGCGCATCCGGGAAGCCGACGGCTATCGCCTCAAGCGGATCAACGAGGCGGAAGGCGACGCCGCCCGGTTCAGCGCCTTGTTCGCGGAATACAGTCAAGGCGCCGGAGGTCACGCGCCGACGTATCTATCATCGAGACCCTGCAGGACGTCCTGCCGGGCATCCGTTCCAAGATCATCGTCGACGACACAGACGCGCAGCATCCTGCCGTTGCTGAACCTCGACTCCCAGATAGGGAGCCAAGCCATGAGCAGGCCCATCCAGATAGCAGTCCTCGTGGTCCTGGGCGTCGTGGCGTATGTCGTGTCGAGCTCGATCTACACGGTGAGCGAGGTCGAGCAGGCGATCATCACCCAGTTCGGCAAGCCGGTCGGCGAGCCCGTGACGACGGCCGGCCTGAAGTTCAAGGTGCCCTTCGTCCAGGAGGTCAACCCGATCGACAAGCGGGTCCTCGAGTGGGACGGCAATCCGTCGGACATGCCGACCAAGGACAAGCTCTACATCTCGGTCGACCTGTACGCCCGCTGGCGGATCACCGACCCGCTGCAGTACTTTCCTGCGGCTGCGCGACGAGCGCAGCGCGCAGTCCCGGCTGGACGATATTCTCGGCAGCGAGACCCGCAACGCCGTCGCCAAGCATGAGCTGATCGAGATCATCCGCACCACCAAGGATCGCGTGCCGCTGCGCGACACCACGCTGACCACCGGCGGGGAGCAGGGCGATGTGGGATCGCTGGTGCCGATCCAGAAGGGACGCAAGCTGGTCGAGCAGGAGATCTTCGCCGAGGCCGCGGCCGAAAAGGTCCGCGTGTTCGGCATCGAACTGCTCGATATCCGCTTCAAGCGGATCAACTACAACGAAAGCGTGCGCCCGAAGATCTACGACCGGATGATCAGCGAACGGCGCCAGATCGCCGAGCGCTTCCTGTCGGAAGGCAACGGCGAGGCCGCCCGAATCCGCGGCAATCGCGTGCGCGACCTGAACAAGATCCAGTCGGAAGCCTACCGCAAGGTCGAGGAGATCCGCGGCCTGGCGGACGCGAAAGCCACCGATATCTACGCCAAGGCCTACAACCAGAGCCCGGAATCGGCGGCCTTCTACGAGTTCACGCGGACCATGCAGGCCTACAAGACCATCATCGCGCAGAACACGACGCTGGTGCTGTCGACGGACAGCGACCTGTTCAAGTTCCTGAAGGGCATGTCGCCGTCGGGCACCGTCGTCCCGCTGAAGCCGCCCGCAAGTCATCGGTAGCGGGCATTTCGGGATCGGAGTAGGCGGGGTGAGCGGCGGGGGCGGGCGTGGACGCGCACCGCTTCCCCGCCGCCCGTTTCCATAAAATCCGGCGGTCATGCGATACTGGCGGGGACGCCCAACGTCCTGCAATTCAGCGAAGAGGCTTCCCATGACAATCGCCCGCACGCTCGCCAAGTTTCTCACCGACGCTACGTACAGCGACCTTCCCGCGCAAGCCGTCGACCACGCGGCGATGGTGATCGCCAGCACGATCGCCAGCGCCGCCTGCGGGCGCAACATCGAGTCCGCCCGGATCATCCGCGAGATCGCCCAGGAACGCGGCGGGCGGCCCGAGGCCTCGGTCTGGTTCGATACGGGAGACAAGCTGCCGGCGGCGAATGCCGCGCGGGCCAACGCGCTGATGAGCGACGCCGCGGCATCGGACGACAGCGACCTGCGCAACATCGTGCATATGGGCACGCAGCTGACCGCGACCTCGCTCGCCATGGCGGAGCGCACGGGCGCGGGCGGCCGGGACGTGCTCGCCGCGATCGTGCTGGGCTATGAGGCGGCGGGCCGTATCGGCGAGTCGATCACGCCCGGCTACCTCGACAAGGGCTTTCACGGCTGCCTGGTCGCGATCTTCGCCAGCACGGTGGCGGCGGGGCGGCTCTTGAAGCTCGACACCGTGCAGATGGCGCATGCGCTTGCGCTCGCCGCGACCTCGATGGGCGGGATCTATGCGTCGGCCAACACCAGCGTGGCGCGCGAGTACCACGCGGGAACGGCGACGATCAACGGCATCGACGCCGCCATGGCCGCCGAGCGCGGCTACACCGCGGAAGAGAGCATTTTCGAGGCGCCGCGCGGCTTCTGCCGGGTCTTCGGCGACACCGACGGCGCCGACATCGTCCGCGACCTCGGCAAGTCCTGGGACATCGTCACCGACATGGCGGTCAAGTTGGTGCCGGGCGGGCATCCGCACCATGCCTCGGCCGAGGCGGCGGCGAACGCGGCGCGGGAAGGCAAGATCAAGCCGGACGAGGTCGTGTCGATCACGCTGTCGCGGCCCGACATGACCAAGCTCTCCGGGCCGCGTCATCCGGCCGACCTGATCGACATGGCGCACAGTCCCGGCCTATTTCGTCGCCGCCGGGGTGGCCGACCACGAATTTACCTGGGCGCATGCGACCCCGGCGAAGATCGGCGACCCGGTGATCCACAAGCTGATCGACAAGGTCCGCGTCGGACCCGCAGCCGACGGAAAACCTCGAGGCCTACAGGCAGGGCGCCACCGTGACGATCGAGACCACGGACGGCCGCACGGTGACGAACACCGTCTACGTGCCGACCGGCGCCGGCTGCCTCGGGATCGACTGGTCCGTGATCGACAAGAAGTACCGCACGCTCGCCCCGAACGCGCCGCTCACCAAGCGCCAGGTCGAGACGAGCCTGGAAGCCATCCACGGCTTCCGCGACCTGGGGCGGGTGTCGGCGCTGCTGGACCTGCTGCGGCAGGAGGGGTGAGGCGGCGCCTGCCGTCCCGTTACCCCAGCTTCTCCACCGTGATCTTCTCGCCGCCGCGGATGGGCGCCAGGGCGCGGACGTCGGTCAGCGCGCGGCCGAAGACGTTGCACGGGCTGGCAAGCCGCGTCTCGTCGCTCTTGGAGATCGGGGTGCGGCCGAAACCGATGGCAATCGCGTCGCCGTCGGTCCAGAAGGCGATCTCGCCCGGCGTGACGACGGCGCGCGCCTCCGCCTCGCGCTTGGCGCTGACCGGCGTCGAGAAATAGACTTCTTCGCCCCAGGTCATCGCCTGCGAGTCGAAGGGCAGCGCCGCTTCGATCGCGGCCGCCGTCGGCGTGTCGAGCAGCTCGACGTCGATGGCGACCGTTCCGACGGTGATTCTGATGCGGGTCATGGCTGGCGCTCCCGGTTCGTGCGTGTGTCGATGCGGCGGCGATGCAACACGGGCTGCAAGCGTCGCCGCCATACACCTAAGGAGTGACTTTATCCCGTAGAATGCAATAGGATTTTGCCAGCCTCATGGGGAGGGCCTGGAGATGATCCGGCTTCGGCTGCCGCTGTTGTCCGTACTGTACGTTTCTGCGGCCGGGCCTTTGTCCGCTCGGCGCCGCCCATGCGGCCGGCGACGTGCTGACCGTCGAGGACGCGCTTTCCCAGGCGCTGGCGAACAATCCCGTCGTGGTCAACGCCGGGATTTCCATCGAGGAGACGGCGGACCAGATCGCGGCGACGAAGACGCGGCGCTATCCCTCGCTCAACATGCATGTCCGCGAGATGCGGAACCTCGAAAGCGAGAGCTTCGAGTTCGAGCAAGGGTCGCTCGGCACGGTCGCCGGCGAGCCGGTTCCGACCCGGACGACCCGTTTCGACACCCAGGACGGCTTCACGACCCATGTCACGCTGGAGGCGAAACAGCCGATCGTCGGGCTCTACAAGGTCTGGCTCGACATCGACCGGCTGACGGTGCGCCAGAAGATGGACCGCCAGGACCTGCGCGCCAAGCGCCAGGAGATCGCGCGCCAGGTGAAGGAGCAGTATTACAAGATCCTGGATAGCCAGAGCGCGAAGGAGGCGACGCAGGAAAGCATCGACTTTTACCAATCGCTGGTGACCATCGTGACCAACAAGGTCAAGCAGAAGACCGCGCTGGAATACGACCTGCTCAACACCGAAGCGAAGCTGGCCAAGGCCGAGTATGACGCCCTCGCGCAGCGCAATACCGAGCTGTCGCAGAAGGAAAAGCTGAACGAGCTGATGGGCCGCGACCTCGCGACCCCGTTCACCGTGACGGCGCAGCTCGCCGCCCAGGAAACGCCGACCGACATGGAGGCCGCCCGGGCGCAGGCGTTGAAGCAGCGCCCCGACGCGCAGGAGGCCCGGCTCAAGCTGCGTCACGCGCAGTATGACCTCGACCTCAAGAAGGCGGCCTACCTGCCTGAGGTCGACCTGACTGCCAGCTATAGCAAGTCGGTCAACACGACCTTCATCCCCGACGAGAGCGCTTACGTCGGTGTCGTCGCGCGCTGGGAGTTCTGGGACTGGGGCCGCCGCGGCGACGAGATATCCAAGGCGCGGCGGTCGGTCAGCCAGGCGCATAACGACATCCAGCGCGTCGATGCCAAGGTCGCGAGCGAGGTGAACGCGCATATCCGCGACCTGCAGAACGCGGAGGCGCTGGTGAGCGTCGCCAAGAAGGCGCAGGTTGCCGCCCGCTCCAAGCTTCAGGTGACGCGCAACCGCTATACGCAGCAGTCGGCGCTGCTCGACGATCTGCTCCGTGCGCAGTCCGACCTCGCCGACGCCACCAACGACTACCACCAGGCCGTCCTCAAGGTCTGGACGTCGCGCGCCAATCTCGCCAAGGCGCTCGGCGAGGAATAGGAGAGCCGGATGCGCCCGACCGTCCCGCCCGCATTTGTTGCCGCCGCTGCTCTGCTCGCGGGCCTGGCGCTCGGCGGCTGCGATCCCAAGCAGCCGGAGGCGGCGGCGCCGACGCCGGTCCGCGTGCAGGCGGTGGAGAGCCGCGACCTCGCCTCGTCGCTGCGCTACACCGCCAATATCGAGCCGGCGCGCTCGGTCAATCTCGCCTTCCAGGTCAGCGGCTACGTGACGTCGATCCTGCAGCGGCCCGGCGCGGACGGCAATCAGCGGGACGTCCAGTCCGGCGACGTCGTGGCGAACGGTGTGGTGCTGGCGGTGGTCGACGAGCAGCCCTACAGCGACAAGGTGAAGGGGGCGCAATCGCAGCTCGGCGAGGCGAAGGCGGCGCTCGCGAAGGCGGGGAACGACTTCAAGCGCGCATCCGTCCTGTTCAAGGAGCAGAGCATGACCGCGCCGGAATACAACTCCTACACCAAGGAATACCAGACGGCGCAGTCGGCGGTGGCGGGCGCGAAAGCGCAGCTCAACGGGGCGGAGCTGGACCTGCAATACTGCAAGCTGACTTCGCCCTTGAATGGCGTGATCCTGCAGCGGAACATCGAGGTGGGCGGGCTGGCGGCGCCGGGTGCGGTCGGCTTCGTCATCGCCGACCTCAGCTCGGTCAAGGCGGTCTTCGGCGTGCCGGCGGTCGTGCTCGGCGACGTGAAGCAGGGCAGCCCGATGGCGATCACGACCAATTCCGAGCCCGGCCGGCGCTTCGACGGCAAGATAACCTCGATCGCTGCCTCGGCCGACAGCTCGACCCGGGTCTTCCAGGTCGAAGTCACGGTGCCGAACGGCGACGGCCGTCTCAAGCCGGGCATGGTCGCCTCGCTCGCGGTCGCTCAAGGGCGGCCCAGGGAACTGCCAAGGCGCTGCGCAGGGCGGTGCGGCGGCCGGCGCGGTGGCGGTCGTGCCCATGGCGGCGATCGTGCGCTCGCCGACCGATCCCCAGGGCTATGCGGTCTATCTCGTCGCGGGCGAGGGCGACACGCCGACGGTGCATCTCCAGGGCGTGACCGTGGGGCGTATTCTCGGCGACCGGATCGCCGTCACGGGCGGGCTCAAGGCGGGCGCGCGGGTCGTCGTCTATGGCGCGACCCTGGTGCGCGACGGCGAGACGGTGCGGATCATTCCCTAACGGCGACGGAGCGGGGCGGTGGACCAGAACGGCAGGGACACGGGCCCCGGGGGTACGAGCGACAGGCGCAATGTCGCCCGGTACTTCACCGAGCACCGGCAGATCTCCTGGGTGCTGCTGGCGGTCGTCGTGCTGTGGGGCGTCTACGGCTACCTGGCGATGCCGAAGCGCAAGGACCCGGAGATTCCCGTCCGGGTCGCGACCGTGATCACGCCCTGGCCCGGCACCGACGCCGGCAAGATCGAACAGCTCGTCACCCGCAATGTCGAGAGCACGGTCGCGGAGAACGCGTCCGTGCACGGCGCCGACCCGACGACCTACGGCATCAAGTCGCTGACCCTGCCGGGCGTCTCCATCGTGTTCGTGCAGCTTGCCGAGTCCATCACCGACACCGAAAAGGAATTCAACAACATCAACCTTCGGCTCAATCAGCTGAATGCCACGCTGCCGAAGGGCGCGGGGCCGATCCAGTTCAACAGCGGCTTCGGCGATACCGCGGCGCTGCTGCTGACGGTGGCGAGCCCGAAGGAAAGCGCGGTCGAGGTCTCGCTCCGCGCGCGCGACATCGCCGCGGCGATCCGCACCGCGCGATCGGGTGCAACGGACGGCGGCCGCGCGTCGCTCGTGGTGGCGCTGCCGCGCAGCATCGACCCGGCGGTGACGCGCCGCGGCATCGACGCGCTCGCCGCGCAGCCTGCGGCGCAGCGGCTTCGCCGAGGATATCCGGCCGCTCCAGGGGGCGGGCTTCGTCGGCATCGACATGCGGACCAAGGCCGGCGACGCGGCGATCCATGCCTATCTCGCGCGCTTCCTGTCCGGGACGCTCGGCGTCGCCCGCTTCCAGCCGGACGCCTGGACCCCGGTGGTGATCCGCGATCCGGCGGAGACGGAGACGCGGCTCTATGCCGTGCGCGGCGACAAGTACAGCTACCGCGATCTCGACAAGTTCACCGACCTGATCGGCCGCAGCCTGCAGGCCGTTCCCATGGTGACGATCGTGCAGCGCTCGGGCGTGCTGCCCGAGCAGATCTTCCTGACCTATTCGCAGGAGCAGCTGGCGGCGCTCGGCCTGCAGCCGGCCAACATCCAGAAGGTGCTGGCCGCCCGCAACACGCCGATCCCGGGCGGCGTGATCCAGGCGGGCGGCCTCAACGTGCTGGTCGAGCCGTCGGGCGAGTTCACCAGCCAGGATCAGCTCGGCGGCGTGATCATCGCCCGCTCGTCGTCCGGCGCGCCGGTCTACCTGCGCAGCGTCGCCGATGTCCGCCGCGGCTATCAGAGCCCGCCGCGCTTCCTGAATTTCTATAGCTGGAAGGACGGCGCCGGGACACTGGCAGCGCAGTCGGGCGGTGTCGCTGGCGATCCAGATGCGCGCCGGCGAGCAGATCAGCAAGTTCGGCGCGGCGGTCGACCATGTGATCGGCCAGGTCAAATGGCAGCTGCCGGAGGACCTGATCTACGCCCGCGTCTCCGACCAGCCGCTGCAGGCGTCGCAGAACACCGACCTGTTCATGACGGCGCTCTACGAGGCGGTGGCGCTGGTCGTGCTGGTGGCCTTCCTCGGCTTCTGGGAGTGGCGCTCGGCGCTGCTGATGATGCTGTCGATGCCGATCACCTTGGCGCTGACCTTCGGCATGATCTACATGCTCGGCATCGAGCTGCAGCAGGTCTCGATCGCCACGCTGATCGTGGCGCTGGGGCTGCTGGTCGACGACCCGGTGGTCGCGGGCGACGCGATCAAGCGCCAGCTCGAGGAGGGCAAGCCGCGGCTGGTGGCCGCCTGGCTCGGGCCGACCCAGCTCGCGCAGGCGATCCTGTTCGCGACGATCACGAACACCGTCGCCTATCTGCCCTTCCTGCTGCTCACCGGCACGACCGGGGAGTTCCTCTACAGCCTGCCGGTGGTGATGGCCTGCGCGCTGGTCGCCTCGCGCCTCGTCTCGATGAGCTTCATCCCGCTTGCTCGGCTATTACCTGCTGCGGCGCGCCCAAGCGGGCGGAGCGCAGCATCGAGGAGCGCCGGTCGCGCGGCTTCACGGGCGTCTATTATCGAGTCGGCAGCGCCGCGATCCGCCACCGCAAGCTGGTCTTCGCGGGCTCGCTGGCGGTGCTGGTGCTGGGCGGGGTCATCAAGACCCATCTCAAGGACTCCTTCTTCCCCGACGACGTGCAGTATCTGTTCTATGTCGACGTGTGGCTGCGCAACGACGCGACGCTCGAGGAGACCGACCGCGCGGCGGCCGAGGTAGAGCGGCAGGTCGTCGACGGCCTGGCCGATCTGGCGCCGGGCAAGCACCTGCTCGGATCGATCGCGACCTTCGTCGGCGGCGGCGCGCCGCGCTTCTGGTCGTCGGTGACGCCGGAGCCGCAGCAGCTCAACTATGCGCAGGTGCTGGTGCGGGTGACCGACAAGGACGCGACGCCCGGGATCGTCGGGCCGCTGCAGCGCCGGCTGAGCGCGGCGGTGCCCGGCGCCCTCGTCGACGTGCACCAGCTGCAGACCAACCCGGTGCCCTATCCCATCGCCGTCCGGCTGACCGGCCATGCCACCGTCGAGGCGGCGGCGGAGGCGGCGGACGTGCGGACGCTGCGCAAGCTGTCCGAACAGGTGCAGGCGATCATCCGCAAGTCGCCGCTGGTGGCGCGGGTGCGCGACGACTGGGGCAACGAGACGATGCGGATGACGCTGCGCGTCGATCCCGACCGCGCCAATCTCGCCGGCATCACCAACCAGGACGTGGCGGTGTCGTCGGCGGCCGGCCTCTCGGGCGCCGAGGTGGCGACGGTCCGCGACGGCGACCGCGAGATCCCGGTGATCGCGCGGATGCAGGCGCCGCAGCGCGCGGGCCTCTCGGACCTGGAGAACCTCTACGTCTTCTCCACCGAGGATAAGAACAAGGTGCCGCTGCTCGAGCGTCGCCACCTTGGATCACGGCTTCCACACCGAGCGCTACCGGCGGCTGGAGCAGTTCCGCACCGTCTCCGTCTACGGCTTTCCGGTGCCGGGAGCGCTGGCGTCGGAGGTGACGGGCGAGGTGCTGGGCCCGCTGCAGGCCTTCGCGAAGACCATGCCACCCGGCTACACGCTCGAGGTCTCCGGCGAATACGCCAAGACGAAGCAGGGTTTCCGCAACCTCGGCATGCTGATGGGAATCTCGGCGGCGCTGATCTTCATCGCGCTGGTGTTCCAGTTCCGCAGCGCGGTGAAGCCGCTGCTCGTGTTCATCGCGGTGCCCTACGGCATCGTCGGCGCGCTCGCCGCGCTGCTGGTCACGGGCAGCAGCTTCAGCTACATGGCCTTCCTCGGCATCGTCGCGTTGATCGGCGTGATCGTCAGCCACGTCATCGTGCTGTTCGACTTCATCGAGGAGATGGCCCATCGCGGCGAGCCGCTGCAGCAGGCGTTGCTGGACGCGGGCATCGTGCGGCTCAGGCCGGTGCTGATCACGGTCGGCGCCACCGCGCTCGCCCTGCTGCCGCTGGCCATTCACGGCGGCCCGCTGTGGCAGCCGCTCTGCTATGCCCAGATCGGCGGCCTGCTTGTGGCGACCTTCATCACGCTCCTGCTGGTGCCAGTGGTCTATTCGATCTTCGTGCTCGACCTGAAGATCGTGCCCTGGACGAATGAGGCGAAGGGCTGACGCATCGGAGAACGGGCATGTGCCGTATCAACGTGGCTCGCCTTCATCATCACGGAGCGTTTTCAGCAAAAATTCCGCGACTTTCCTGAAAATAAAGGCAAATCCAAGCATTACGACTAAAAGCGGCAAGACCCACATCGGATATCCCCAGCGGGGGCTTATCCAGTCGATCAAAACCAGCACAGCAAAAAGGGCAACAACGCCATACACGGCGAGGCCAAACCACTTCACGCTTGTGAAAAACACGACGTAGTATTTGCGCAGAATTTTCTTGCCCTCCCACCGGTGGCGGCATTTGCGGGACATAGAGGACACGACCGGCAATCTTGACGTGCAGCCGAAGCCTAGCCAAACATCGCATCTGGCTCCATCCTTTCCGGTGCTGACCACACCTTCATCCCGCTGCTCCTCAGTTGTGCCGGGATGGTGGCCGCGGTAGATGTTAGCGACAACTGGAACCACTCCCATGACCACCGATCCAACCAAAGTTTCCTGGCCGCGCGATTTCGTCTGGGGCTCGTCGACCTCGAGCTACCAGATCGAGGGGGCGGCGCGCGAAGACGGCCGCGGCCCGAGCATCTGGGACACGCGCTGCCTGATCAAGGGCAAGGTCGCCAACGGCGACACCGGCGACGTCGCCTGCGACCACTATCACCGCTACAAGGAAGACGTGGCGCTGATGAAGTCGCTCGGGCTCCAGGTCTACCGGTTTTCGGTGGCCTGGCCGCGGGTGCTGCCGCGCGGGCGGGGCGTCGCCAACGAGCCCGGCCTCGATTTCTACGACCGGCTGATCGACGAGGTGCTGGCGGCGGGCATCGAGCCCTGGCTCTGCCTCTATCACTGGGACCTGCCGCAGGCGCTCGACGACCTCGGCGGCTGGACCAACCGGGACAGCGCGGGCTGGTTCGCCGACTACAGTGCGCTCGCCTGCCGGCGCTACGGCGACCGGGTCAAGAAATGGGCGACCTTCAACGAGTTCGGCGTCTTCACGATGTTCGGCTACGCCATCGACTGGGGCGCGCCGGGCGTCGTCGACAAAGCGGCGCATCTCAAGGCGATCCATCACGTCAATATGGCGCATGGCGCTTCGGTCGACCGTGATTCGGTCGCTGGTTCCCGGCGCCTCGATCGGCGCGGTGCACAACTGGCAGATCACCCGCGCGGAGGGCGACAAGCCGGAGAACCAGGACGCGGCCGAGATGCTCGACCAGCACTGGAACCGCGCCTTTCCCGACCCGCAGCTCCTCGGCTGCTACCCGCCGCTGATCGCGTCCGCGATCGAGCCCTACGTCCAGGCCGGCGACATGGCGCGCATTTGCCAGCCGATGGACTGGTTCGGGCTGAACCATTACGGCCCGATCTTCGTCAAGGCCGACCCATCCATGACCTGGGGCTTCGCCTGGGGCAGCCCGCCGCCCGACGCACCCAAGTCGGAGATCGGCTGGCCGATCTATCCCGAGGATTTCCGCCAGGTGCTGATCGACCTGACGAAGCGCTACAAGCTGCCCGTTTACGTGACGGAGAACGGCTGCGGCGGCGACGACAAGCCGGACGCGGAGGGCAAGGTCGACGACCCCAAGCGCATCGCCTTTCTCACGGCCTATATCGGCGCGATGCACGACGCGATCGAGGCCGGCGCGGACGTGCGCGGCTATCTCGTCTGGTCGCTGCTCGACAATTTCGAATGGGGCTCGGGCTACACGCAGCGCTTCGGCATCGTCCATGTCGACTATGCGACGCAAAAGCGGACGCCGAAATCCTCGGCGCGCTGGTTCGCCGGGCTCATCAAGGCGAAGCGCGCGCCCTGACGGACCAGGCGTTGCTCACGCGTTCGCGGCGGGCGCGGTCCGATCGATCGCCTTTTCGGCGAAATGAACGACGTGGTTCGTCCGTGTGAACGTGAGATGGCGGCGGTAGAAGGCCAGCCAGCGCCGGGTCCGAGTCGATGGTGATCACCGTCGCGTCCGGGAAATTCTCCCGCAGCAGGGCCATCATCGCCGCCTTGCCCGCGGCATCCAGCGAGCTGGTGGCCTCCTGCAGGAAGATCCAGCGGGGATGATGCAGCAGCAGGCGGGCGAAGGCGAGGCGCTGCAGCTCGTCGAGGGACAGGCTCTGCTCCCAGGGCTCGCGCTTGCCGAGCCGCGGAATCAGATCTTCGAGGCCGGCGCGCTGCAGCGCGTGGTGGATCGTCTCGACGTTGCAGGTCTTCGGATCGGTCGGGTAACAGACGGCTTCGCCCAGCGTGCCCAGCGGCACATACGGCCGCTGCGGCAGGAAGAAGATGTCGCCGTTGCTCGGCAGCGCGATGCGGCCGCGGCCCCAGGGCCAGAGGCCGGCGACCGCCTTGAACAGCTTCACGGCGGCACCCAGGTCGCCGGTTATCAGCACCCGCTCGCCCGCCTTGATTTCCGTGCGGAAGCTGGCGATCACCGGCCGCCCGTCCGGGTCGTTGATCGCGCAGTCGATGAAGGCGAGCGACGGCCGTCCGTTCGGCTCGACGGTGACGGTCGGCGGGGCGTCGGCCGGATGCTGCTTGGTCAGCCCATCGATCGCGTCGTGCAGCCGCTCGACGCGCTCGACCGACGCGCGCCATTCCGCCGCCTTGGAGAGATTGTCGATCGGCCATGACAGGGCGGAGACGGCCTGCTGGAACGCCTGCGCGGTCTGCATCAGCACGCCCAGCGTGATGGCGCCGACGATGTAGCGCGGCGCGGCGACCAGGATCGGAAAGACCTGCGAGAGGATCGACCAGCTCGAGCTGAAGAGGATGAGCCGCGCGAGCGCGTAGCTCTGCCGGTCCCAGGCGGCGATGGCGCCGCGGAACAGCTCGCGCAGGCCGCGCCGCTCGTCGGCCTCGCCGCTGAGCAGCGCGATGGCGAGCGAGTTCTCGCGCGTGCGGACCAGCCCGAAGCGGAAATTCGCCTCGGCCGACTGGCGCGTGTTCGCCGCGCGGATCAGCGGCCAGCCGAGCATCAGCGCGATCGCCGAGCCCGCCGCCGAATAGATCAGCGCCACCCACACCATGTGCCCGGGAAGGTAGAGATCGGTCGCCGCCGTAGTGCAGCTCCGGCGGCCCGGACAGCCGCCACAGGATCTGCGTGAAGCTGATCAGCAGGAGCAGGCAGTAGAACAGCGAATGCGCCAGATCGATGGCGTATTCGGTGGTGATCCGGATGTCCTCGGCGATGCGGCCGTCGGGATTGTCGTGGTCGCCCGGGATCTGCGCCACCTGGTAATGGCGGCCGGAGGTCATCCACTCGTTGACCACGCGGCTGGTGAGCCACTCGCGCCAGTTGACCTGGATCCGCCGCTTGATCATGCAGATGGACGTGGTGACGCCGGCGGTGCCGGCGATGATCAGCAGCAGGAGCCCGATCAGCAGCAGGAAGCGCGCCAGCTCCCGCTTCTCCAGCGCGTCGAAGAGGCTCTCGTACCAGCTATTGAAGGCGATCGCGAGCGCGACTTGGCCGGCGGTCAGCGATGACGAGCAAAATGGTCAGCAGCCAGATGCGCCATTTCTCTTCCGACGTCCAATACGGGCCCGCGAGGCGGAGGAAGCGGGCAAGGAAGGCGGATCCAGTCGCTTATGCGGCCTTGGAAGAGGTGCGGGAAAGAGCAGCGGCATCTTCACCACGCCGCCTCGAGCAGGCGCAGCATGCGGGCGGTGTAGTCGTCCGGCCGGTCGCCGGGATTGGCGTTGAAGTTCTTCAGCGTGTCCTGGGCGAGCAACGGCAGCTCCGCCTTCGGGATGTCCAGGTCGCGCAGCCGCGCCGGCATGCCGATGCGGCGGTAGAGCGCCGTCCAGCGCCGCCGCGGTCGCCGCCGCCGCGGCTTCCGACGACATGCCCTCTTTCCACACGCCGATCCCTCGGCGATGCGGGCGGCGACAGCTCGGGATCCTCGGGCGGCGTCAGCCGGGTCACGGCCGGGATCACCGATGTGGTGGACTCGCCCTGCCAGACATGGTCGTAGCGGATGTGCAGCGCGGTCGCCAGCGCATAGGCGCTGCTGCCGGTGCGGTCGCGCGCGCGGCGGCGTCCCTGGTCGTCGTCATCCGCGCGGTTCTGCAGGAACGCCGCGGCGCAGAGGTCGATGCGAAGCGCCGCGTTGTCCGGGTCCTCCATCACGCGGGGAAGGGCGGTGTTGAGCAGGCGGAAGGCCTGGCGGCGGTCGGCCTCGACCAGCGGGTTCATCACCGTGCCGAGCGCGCGCAACGCGCTGGAATGCCCGGTCGAGGCGGTCGAGCGGATGAGCGTCACGGGCGCCATCAGCAATGCGTCCGCGTCCCAGAAGATCGCGCAGGGCCGCGTCTTCGGGTCGAAGAACTCCATACGGTGGTCGAGGTCCTCGTTCTTCAGCCCGGTGCCGGCGCGGTTCATCGCCGTGGTCGGCGTCGTCACCACGTTGATGATCGGCAGCTTCGGCGCCATCAGGCGGGGGCTGTAGGCGGGCTTGCCCTCCGGGTATTGCGTCATCAGGCTGAAGGCGTCGCCCTTCTCGCCGAGCAGGATCGCGACCGCGCGGGTGCCGACGATGACGCTGCCGCCGCCGAGCGCGATCAACAGGTCCGCCTCCGCCGCGCGCGCAGCTTCGACTGCGTCGCGAACCGCGGGCCAGGACGAGTCCTTGTCCATGGCCGAGAACGCGCCGGCGTAAAGCGGACCGAGATTTGCGCTGATGCGGCCGAGCAGGTCGGTTTTGGTCGCGACCGTCCGGCCGCTGATCACGAAGGCGCGCGTCGCTTTCTGCCGCTCGACCTCGGTCCGCAGCGCGTCCAGCGCGTCGGCGCCCGCGTGCAGGCGGAGGGGATAGCCGACGGCGCGGAAGCTGCGGGACTTCTGGTCCATGGACTCTGCCCTCCGGGCACCTCTGGCGTTACGGGTCGATCCGCGCCGTGGCCGAGCCGGTCAGCACGGTCTTGCCGTCCTGGTTGACGGTCTCGACCGTAAGATCGACGACCTGCTGGCCGCGCTCCTCGCGGATACCCGTGACGGTGGCCTTGGCCGTGAGCGTATCGCCCGGCCAGACCTGGTTGGTGAAGCGCACGCCGTATTTGGTGAGGCGGCCGTCGCCGACATAGTTGGTCAGCATCTTGCCCGTCATCCCCATGGACAGCATGCCATGCGCGAATACGCCGGGATAGCCCGCGACCTCGCGCGTGTAAAGGTCGTCGGTGTGGATCGGGTTGTAGTCGCCCGACGCGCCGGCATACATCACGAGCTGCGTACGGGTCAGGTCGTCGACGACGATTTCCTCATGCGTGTCGCCGACCTTCAGCTTCTTGGCGTTCAGCGGCATTTTCTTGTGTCCTTTCAGCTCTGTTCGACCGGACGCTCGGTCCTGACGCTAACCGCGCGCGCGGTGATGACCAGCTCGCCCTCCTGGTCGCGGTATTCCTGGATGCGCTCCTGGAACAGCAGCTTGCCCGCGCGCTTGCTCTCCTTTTCCCATTTCGGGCCGTCCTTGGTCGTCACCGTGAGCACGTCGCCGGGCCGGAGCTGGCGGTGGTATTCGAAATGCTGCTCGGCGTGCAGCCCGCCGCTGGTCGGTGCGGGGCCGTCGAGGCCGGTCGGGTTCTTGCCCGAGCCGAACCACTTCTGGCCCGGCTTGGGCCGCATGGGATAGTCGGGATCGAACTGGGACACCGCGCGCGGAAAGGTCGGCGGCGCGATGATGCCGCCGGTCTCGGACCGGGCGGCGTATTCGGGGTCGCGGTAGATCGGATTATCGTCGCCGATCGCCCGGGCGAACATCAGGATATGGGTCGCTTCGACCGGCATCTTCAGGTCTTTGGGCACGGGGGCTGCTCCCTGTTCTGTAAAGGCGGCAATCATAACCGCGACGGGCGGGCGGGCGCGAATCCCGGCTGAACCGGGCTTGGAAGGCCGCTGTCGGCGGTCGATTTGACACCATGGGTCCGCGTGGACACAATCAGCGCCAGAATTCAAACAGGGACGCTTTCCACCATAACGAACGAGCGTACAAGTCTCGTTGCCTCGAGAGTGGAAGCGCTGGGAAGGAAATGATCAAGAAGTTCCTTGACGGAACCTCGAATCTGCTAGGGCTCGCCGCCGGCTGCGCCGTCATTCTGATGATGCTCCACATCAACCTCGATGTGGCGATGCGCTACATTTTCTCGGCGCCTTTCCCGAATACGATCGAGATCGTCTCCAGCTACTACATTGTCGCCATTGTCTTTCTGCCGCTCGCCTTGGTCGAGCGGCTGAACGCGAACATCGTCGTCGAGATCCTGGCGCAGTATCTCCCGAAGCGTGGGGCGGAGCTGCTCATCGCGTTCGTCGCGCTCGCGTCCGCGGCCTATTTCGGCTGTTTGACGTGGACCACCTGGCAGGATGCGATGGAGAAATACCAGGTCGGCGAGGTCGCGCTCGGCAATTCCCAGATCACGATCTGGCCGACGCGGTTCTATCTGCCGATCGGCTGCGGCCTTCTTGTCCTGGTTCTGCTGCACAAGGCATGGCGGCTGTTCGTCGGCGATACCTCCGTCCTGGCGCAAGCCAGCGACGATCAGATGATCGACTAGGCAAAGCCCTGGTTTCGCCCGTACCCCCTTCAAAAATGAAACATATGTGTTAGGCCCGTCGTGGATGATCTAACTCTCAGCGCTGTCGCCCTCGCGGCTCTTGTCGGACTGCTCTTGGTGCGCGTGCCGATCGGGGTCGCGCTCGGCGGCGTATCCTTTGTCGGCATCTGGGTGATGGTCGGCGCGAAGTCGGCGTGGGGCATCCTGACCGGGGTTCCCTACGATTTCATTGCCTCGTGGACCCTCAGCTCGGTGCCGATGTTCCTGCTCATGGGATACGTCTGCTACCACTCGCAATTGACCGATGGCCTGTTCCGTATCGCACGCGCTTGGCTATCCTGGCTGCCGGGCGGCGTGGCCGTCGCTTCGGTTGGCGCCGCCGCGGGGTTCTCCGCGGTCACCGGCTCGTCCGTGGCGTGCGCCGCGGCGATGGGCCGGATCGCCGTGCCGGAGATGCTGAAGAGCGGCTATGACAAGGGCATGGCCGCGGGCACCGTCGCGGCCGCCGGCACGATCGGCTCGATGATCCCGCCCAGCATCCTGCTGCTGCTCTACGGCATCTATGCCGAGCTGCCGATCAGCAAGCTCTTCATCGCCGGTCTGCTGCCCGGGCTTCTGACGGCCGTGCTCTATTCCATAATGATCGTGGCCCGCGTGCGGCTTTCACCCGAGCTGGCGCCGCCTGAGCCCGTCGCCATCACTTGGTCCGACCGGTGGAGCGCCGTCGCCGGGGCGTGGCCCGTGGTCGCGCTGATCATCGGCGTCTTCGGCGGGTTGTTCGCCGGTATCTTCACGCCGACGGAGGCCGGCGCCACGGGCGCGCTGATGTCCTTCATCATCGGCTTCGCGCAGCGCACGCTCACCGTCGAGAAGATCGTGCTGGCGGTGAAGGAGACGATCAACACCACCGCCGCGATCTTCATCATCGCCATCGGCGCCATCCTGCTCACCAAGTTCCTGGCGCTGTCCGGCTTCACGGACTTCATCGCCGACCTCGTCGTCGAGGGGCAGGCCAGCCAGCTCATGCTGATCATCGGCACGATGTGCGTGCTGTTCTTCCTCGGCTGCTTCCTCGACCCGATCGGCATCATGCTGCTCACCCTGCCGGTTTTCCTGCCGGCGATGGTCAAGCTCCATATCGACCTGATCTGGTATGGCGTTCTCATGACCAAGCTGCTGGAGATCGGCCTGATCACCCCGCCGGTCGGTCTCAACGTCTTCGTCATCAAGGGCATCGTCGGCAACCTGATGAGCACGGAGACGATCTTCAAAGGGATTCTCTGGTTCCTCGTCGCCGACATTCTCTGCGTGGTTCTGCTGATCGCGTATCCGGAGATCACGCTCTATCTGCCGCGTCTGCTCGACTAGACGTCATTCGCCAATGGAAAGGTATCAATCATGAAACGGACAAAAGAACTAATCGGCGCAGCGGTGCTCGCCGCGATGGTTGCCGCAGTGCCAGCTTCGGCGGCAAACCTCAAGGCGGCCTATTTCGTTTCGCCGAAACACCCGATCGGCGTCGGATATCAGTTCCTCGCCGACGCGATCAAAAAGGAGTCCAAGGGCTCCGTGAAAATCCGCATCTTCGCCGGTGAGTCGCTGCTTGGCGCCAAGGCCATCTCCGACGGCGTGAAAGACGAGGTCGCGGACATGGGGCACGTCGTGGAGACGTACACGCCGGCCTATTACCCGCACGGGGTGATGATCAACGACCTCGCCATGGTGGGGCCGAACGACATGGCCGCCGCTATGGCGGTGACGGAGCTCAGCATCCTGGACTGCGCGGGCTGCGTTGCCGAGTTCGCGAAGCAGAACGCGATCTTCATGGCCGGGACGTCGACGCCGCCCTACGTGATCATCGCCAAGGGCGACTTCAACTCGATCGATAAGATCAGGACGAAAAAGCTGCGCGCCGCGGGCTCGCTGTGGGACCGGTTCTGCCGCTCGATCGGCGCGGTCGCGGTGAACATGCCGACGGCCGGCATGTATGAGGCGATCTCGCGCGGCACGCTCGACGGCGCGCTCTATGCCATCGGCGGCCTGAAGACCCATGGTCTCGGCGACGTCGCGACCCAGGTCATCATGCTGAATACCGGGTCGTTCCGCGCGGCGGCCCTGGTTTCGATGAACAAAAACAGCTGGAAGAAGCTCACCGCCAAGGAACGGGACGCCTTCATGCATGTCCTCCCGCGGATGGTCGTTCGCACCACGGCTGCCTTTGCCGAGGGCGACAAGGAGGGGCTGGCGGTCGCGAAGGCGAAGCACATCCCCTTGGTGCAGCCGGACGCCGAGCTGCTCCGCCGGCGGAACGAGTTCGTCGAGAAGGACCAGTCGCTGACGATCAAGAACGGGACGGAAAAGCTGAAGCTTACCGATTCGGCGGCGTTCGTCGGCAACTACAAGAAGCTGTACGCCAAGTATGAAAAGCTGATCGCGCCGATGGGCAACGACGAGAAGAAGCTCAGCGACCTGCTCTACAAGGAGGTCTATGCGAAGCTCGACCCGGCGACCTTCAGCAAGAAATAGCCCGTCGGCGTCTGTCCGTGAGAGCGGCGGTGTTCGCGGCGGCTCGATCAATCTGCAATCACGCGGGATCAGTTGATTGCAGGCAAATTGATCGATTTTGAATAATTAGGAAGGCCCGCGTTCTTTCGGACGCGGGCCTTCCTAGAAGAAGTATTCCTGGCCGACCAGGATAATGTTCACCGCCACGCCATCCTGCGACAGGGGCAGGTGGACGGATTCATAGTCGCGATACTTCTTGTCCGAGAAGAGCGCCTTGCCGAAATGGCGGACGGGGGCCGTCGATTGCAGGACGAAGTCATAGACCCGCGTGATGTCTTCGAGCAGCTGACCCTGATAGGCCTCGTCGAAATATTTGCCGGTGTTGTCGCGTCCGAGCGAACTCGGTGATGTGGGTCCCGATCAGGCGGAAGAACAGGCGCGGCGGCTCGGCTTCGACGCCGACGAGGGCGATATGCGCGAGAAGGGCCGGAATCTCCGTCGGCTCGATGTCGGCGCGCTGGGGCATCGCGCGTCCGGCACGCTTGCTCTCCCAGTATCGATGCAGCTTCCGCAGCTTGTCCGAGCGAAAATCAAGAGCGTGGTCGGTCGTCGGCTGAAAGCGCTCGCTGAAAAGATTGACAGGGCTAGTCATGGCGTTCGGGCGGGTCGTTCGGCGTCTTTGAAGGAATGGCCGGCGCGCTGATAGGCGCGGATCGTTGCGCCAGCCGGAACGGGCTCCACTGCGTACGGTTCGTGGTTGCAACCGGCTTCCGTCGGCGGCGCAGATTAGACCGAAGCGCGGGCATCGAGAACCGCAAAAATTTATCTTCCGGTGCGACAATCGCGCGCGGATTGTTCTGCCGAATGGTGCTGACGCTTAGCTTGTATATGTCACGGCCGCTCAAGGCGCGTCGCGATCCGGTTCGGCGAGGACGCGACCGGCGGCGCGATTGGCGGCGCGCGCGCCGCGCCACACGCTGACCACGAGCGCGGCGAGGCAGCCGCCGAGCAACGTCATCTCGCCGGCGACGGCGCCGGTCCGGCTGTGGAGGAGGATGGCGGTAATCCCGACCACGGCGACGGTGCCCACCGCCAGGAATTCGTCGTCGACGAACAGCCCGGCGATCTCACGGGCAATCTTCTTGATCACGCTCATCGCGGATACTCCGGTGCAAGGCGGCGTGCGGCGGGGATGGCCAGAAGGCTGACCATGAGAAAGATCCCGATGAAAGCGACGATGGCGCCGTCGTGGCCCGGCCATGCAATGCCGAGCCCTTCGCCGGTCCAGAACACGCCGAAGGCGGACAGCATGACGCCGACGCCGAACTTGAGCGCGTTCTCCGGAACGCGGGCGAGCGGCCGGCGGATGGCGACGCCGATCGCGAGGACCAGGACACAGGCGGCAAAGGCGCCCAGCGTCGCCGGCCAGAGCAGACCGCGGCCCGCGCCGACGGCGATCACGATGAAGGCGACTTCGAGGCCTTCCAGGACCGTCGCCTTGAACGCCGTGGCGCCCGCGATCCAGTCAAGGCGACGGCGCTGCCGGTGCGCCTCTTCGCGGAATTGCGCCGTCTCCGCGGCGAAGGCCGCCGTCTCGTCGTGGAGGGGGATGATGCCGGCGGCGCGCAAGATGGACTTCCGCAGCCATCGCAGCCCGAACAGCAGAAGCAGCACGCCGATGAAAAGCTGGAGCAGATGAATCGGAACCTGGCCCAGCATCGGCCCGAGCGCGGCGATGAGCAGCGCCAGCAAGGCGACGCCGGCGAGCGTGCCCAGGGCGGCGGGCCGCCACCCCTGGATCGTCCCGACCGCCAGGATGATCGTGAAGGCCTCCACGACCTCGACGACGGAAGCGAGAAAGGCGGCGCCGATCGCCGGTGCGTCGGCGCTTAACCAAGCGATATCCATCGGTTAAACCCTCTTCGAGACGGCGGCCGCGCGCCGGTCCCGAATCGTGTGTTGTGAACATTACGAATTGTTAGTACAATGTAGTGTACACAACATCAAGATCAAGAGAAGAGTCAAGAGGGTCTTTCAGCGTGGATCGTAGCTCGGCATTCGAAGCGCGCGTGGCCGCCGGCCTGGAGCGGATGAGCCCGGCGGAACGGCGGGTCGTCCGGTTCTTCCAGGACAATCGCGAGGAAGTCCTCGTCGCCTCGGCCCTGGCGCTCGCGTCGAAGATCGGCACAAGCGACGCCACGGTCATCCGCGCCGCGAAGGCGCTCGGCTATTCGGGGCTGGACGCGCTGCGGCGGGCGCTGGCGTCCGAGCTGCGCCGCGATCTGTCGCCGGCTTCCCGGCTGGCGCGGACGCTCGGCGCGGTGCAGGATCGATCCGAATCGCCTTTCGGCCTGACGCTCGATATCCACGCGGAAGCGCTCGAGCGGCTGCGCCGCGACGTCGCACCGGCGGATTTCGAGGCGGCGGTCGGCCTTGTTACCGCGGCACGGCGGGTCTTCATCTTCGGCATCGGGCCGTCGAGCGCAATCGCCGACTATTTCGCCATACAGCTCGGGCGGTTCGGGATCGACGGCGCCAGCCTGACGCAGACCGGCCTTCTGCTCGCCGACGGCCTGCATCGGCTGCGGCAGGGCGATGCGGTCATTATCCTCGCCTACGGCCGGGTCTATCGGGAGCTCGCGGCGCTCCTCGACCGCGCGCAGGATCTCGGCCTCTCGACAATTCTCGTGACCGACACGCTGGGCGCGGCGCTGCGTAAGCGTGTCGACCTTGTCCTCACCGTCGCACGCGGCCGCGCCGACTGGTTCAGCATGCATACCGCGACGCTCGGGCTGGTCGAGGCGCTGCTGGTCGGCATCGCGGCGCGGCGGCCGGCCGAGACGGTCGCCCACCTCAAGCAGCTGAACGGCCTGCGCGCCAAGCTGGGCGGACAGGCGATGGACCTCGCCGTGTCGGACGCAGCGCCGCCGGCGACGCGCGGGAAGCGGCCGCGCCGGCGCTGACGCGGCCCGTCCGGCCTTGTCGTGAGGCTTCCTAATCTGCTAGCTGAGGGCCGGCAAAAAACGGAATGCAAAAATTGGCGGACTGATGCGGGAAAGCTGGTTCCGAAGGTTGAATGCGCGGCGCTGGCGGAAGCTGCATCGCCGATACGGGTCGAAGTCGATGCTCGGCCGGCGGCTGTTCGCGGAGAACCTGGCCGTCGCCCAGTATCACCTGAAGTCCCACGCGCTGCCGCCCGGATGCTTCGTCGAATGCGGCACATGGGCCGGCGGGCTCAGCTTTTCCATGATGACCCTGCTCGACGGCATCGCCGAATGGCATTTCTTCGATTCCTTCGAGGGATTGCCGGTGCCGGGCGCGCTCGACGGCGCGGAAGCCAAACAGGATTCCGCCATCTGGCACAACAACAACTCGGCGGACTACGACGCGTTCATGAAATCACTGTCGGAGATCGACGCGCGCGGCGCGCGGGTGACCGTGCATCGCGGCTGGTTCGAGAGCACCACGCCGCACTTCGAGTCCGGCTATCCCATCTCGATCCTGCGGCTCGACGGCGACTGGTACGAGTCCACGATGACCTGCCTCGAGGCCTTTTTCGACCGGGTCAGCCCGGGCGGGCTCATCATCATCGACGATTACGACGACTGGGTCGGCTGCCGCCGCGCGCTGCACGACTTCCTGTCCAGGCGGGAAGCGAGCGAGCGGATCCAGCGCAGCAGCAAGGGCGTCGTCTACCTCACCAAGGACTAGCAGTCAGACGCCGCGCTTCGCCTTGCCGGCCGCGCCCAGCGCCTGAAGCTCGGCGATTTCCTCGGCGGAATAGCCGAGATCGGCGAGCACCGCTTCCGTGCTCTGGCCCAGCGTCTCGGGATGGCGGTAGTAGCCGCCCGGGGTCTTGGAGAACTGCACGGGTACCTTGATGTGGCGGATCTTGCCCTCGGTCGGGTGGTCGACGACGGGGAACATGCCGACCTCGGTCAGGTGCGGGCAGTCGAACAGGTCTTCCGGCGTGTTCATCGGCATGACCGGGATATCGGCCTCCTCGAGCAGCGTCAGCCATTCCGCCGAGGTCTTCGTCGGCATGACCTCGGTCACGATGCCGTAGAGCGCGTCGATATTCTTCGAGCGCGACGGCTGGTCGGCGAAGCGCGGGTCGTCGGCCAGCTCGGGCCGGCCGACGGCGGCGAAGAACTTGCGCCAGTGCCGGTCGTTGTAGGGCAGCACGCAGACATAGCCGTCGGCCGTCGGGAAGGGGCGGCGGTGCGGCGTCAGCATGCGAAGGTAGCCCGCGGGCCCGATCGGCGGCTCGTAGATGCGGCCCTGCATGTGCTCGTTCATCACGAAAGACGCGAAGGATTCGTACATGGGGACGTGCAGGCGCTGGCCCTCGCCGGTGCGCTCGCGGTGGAACAGCGCCATCGCGATCGAGTAGGTGAGGTAGAGGCCGGTGGTCTTGTCGGCGAGCACGCTCGGGCCGTAGCGCGGCGTGCCCGTGACGGCGCCGAACAGCGCGGCCAGCCCCGACGCGCCCTGGATCAGGTCGTCATAGGCCGGCTTGTCGACATAGGGCCCTGCCTCGCCGTAGCCGGTCGCCGCGGCGTAGACGATATCGGGCTTCCAGGCGGCGATGCTCTCGTAGTCGATGCCGAGCCGCGCCGCCGCCTTCGGCCGTATGTTGTGCACGAACACGTCCGCCGTCTCGACCAGGCGCCGCAGCGGCGCGCGCGCTTCCGGCTTCTTCAGGTCGAGCACGACGCTCCGCTTGTTGCGGCCCTTCATGATGTAGGCGGCCGACATGCCGGGATTCTTCATGGCGCCGGTCATACGGCCGATGTCGCCGCCGGGCGGCTCGATCTTGATCACGTCGGCGCCCATCTCGCCCAGGATCTGGGTGCAGAAGGGGCCGAGCATGACGGTCGTCAGGTCGATGACACGGACGCCCTCGAGCGGGCCGCGGGGCTTGCTGGTCACGGGCGATGGTTCCCTCTGGACATGATCCGATCCTGTCGGCGGACGGCGGTCAGCCGATCGTGTTCCGCGGCACGTCGCGGAACGGCCGGTCGGTGTCGGTGCGCGGCTCCTTCGGCATCTGCAGCACGCGCTCGGAGATGATGTTGCGCTGGATCTCGTCGGTGCCGCCGGCGATCGACGTCGCCGGCACGGAGAGGAAGATCTCGGCGATCGTGCCGTCCATCGGCCCGTCGTCGCCGGCGAGCATCGCGTCCGCGCCCGCGATCAGCGTGTGCACCTGCGCCGCCGCGCGCGCGACGTTGCTGGCGATTAGCTTGCCGAGCGAGCCTTCCGGGCCCTGCGGCCGGCCCAGCGCCTGCGCCGCGCGGGCGCGGCGCGCCGTCCATTCGGCCGTCTTGGACAGGATCAGCAACTTGGCGATCTCCTGGCGCACGACCGGGTCCGTGTTCCGCCCGGTCGCCTTGGCCCGCTCGACCACGAGGTCGACGCGCCCGGCGCGCTGCGGATACCACTTGTAGGGCTCCATGATCGTGGCGATCTCTTCCGCCTCTTCGGCATAGGCCCGGCCCGGCTTGTTCGTGGCCTGCGCATAACGGCGCAGCGAATCCGCGTTTCGGCGCTCGTTCATCAGCGTCGTGGTCGCGATCGTCCAGCCGTCGCCCAACTCGCCCACCATGAACTCGGGCGCGATCTCGGCATCCGTGATGAAGACCTGGTTGAAGGAGGCGTAGCCGTTCATCTGGCGCAGCGGGTAGACCTGTACGCCCGGCTGCTGCATGTCGAGCACGAAATAGCTGAGGCCCTTGTGCTTCGGCACGTCCCAGTCGGTGCGCGCGAGCAGCAGGCCGTATTGCGCCTTGTGCGCGCTGGTGGTCCACACCTTCTGGCCGTTGATGATCCACTTGTTGCCCTTGAGCTCGGCGCGCGTCGTCGCGCCCGCCAGGTCCGAGCCGCAGCCCGGCTCGCTGAACAGCTGGCACCAGGTGTCCTCGCAGGTCAGGATGCGGCGGAGGAACTTCTCCTTGTGCATGTCGCTGCCGTGCGCCAGCAGCGTCGCCGCGGCGAGCATGCGGATGCCCATGCGGGCAATGCCGACCGCGCCGATGCGCTGGAACTCCTCGTCGACCACCGGGGCGAGGCCGGCCGGCAGGCCCCGGCCATACCATTCCTTCGGCCAGGCCGGCATGCCCCAGCCCGTATCGGCCAGCTTGTTGCGCCACTCGAGCAGGTTGGTTTCGGGGTCCCAGTTCGCTTCGAGCCAGGCGCGGACTTCCTCGCGGACCGTCTTTTCGTCGATGTCGCTCATGATCGCGTTCTCCCTCAGACGTTCCAGCGCTGCATGAGCAGCTCGCGGTGGTAGGCGGGGTCGCCGAGGAAGACCTCGGAGCTCTTGGCGCGCTTGAACCAGAGATGCGTGTCGTTGTCCCAGGTGAAGCCGATGCCGCCGTGGATCTGCACCGCGTGGATGGCGGTCTGCATGTAGGCCTCCGAGGCGCGCGCCTTGGCGAGCGCGGCGAGGGCGGGCAGGTCGGGGTCGTCCTCGGCCGCGGCCTCCGCGGCGTAATAGGCGGCCGACTTGGCCAGCTCCACGTCGATCAGCATGTCCGCGGCCTTGTGCTTGAGCGACTGGAAGGAGGCGATCGGCCGGCCGAACTGCATGCGCATCTGGGCGTAGTCCATCGCCTGCTGGCGCAGCTTTTCCGCGCCGCCGACCATCTCGTTGGCGAGCGCGATCGCGGCGAGGTCGAGCGTCTTTGCCACCGGTCCGGCGGCTTTGCCCGCGTCGCCCAGAAGCTCGGCCGAAACGGACGTGAATTCCAGGCGCGCCAGCTTCCGCGTCGGGTCGATCGTTTTGAGCGGCTTGCGCGTCAGCCCCTTGGCGTCGCCCGTGACGGTAAAGAGCGAGAGGCCTTCGTCGCCCGTCGAGCCCGGCGCGCGGGCCAGCACGACGATCAGGTCGGCCGTGTGGCCGTCGAGCACGAAGCTCTTCACGCCGTCGAGCCGGAACCCGCCGTTGGCCGGCGCCGCCGTCAGGACGACCCCAGCGCCGCTCCACAGCCCGGCGTCTTCGGCGAGCGCGAGCGTGGCGATGGTCTCGCCCGCGGCGATGCCCGGCAGCAGCGCCCGCTTCTGGTCTTCGCTACCGGCATTGAGGATGGCGGTCGCGGCGAGCACGGTGGACGCGAAGTAGGGCGCGCAGAGCAGCGCGCGGCCCATCTCCTCCAGCGCGATGCCCAGCTCGACCGCGCCGAAGCCCTGGCCGCCGTAGCTTTCGGGAATGTGGATGCCGGTCAGCCCGAGCTCCTGGCTGAGCTGGCGCCAGACGGCGCGGTCGCAGCCGTCGTCGGTCTCCATCAGCTTCCGCACCTCGGTCGCCGGTGACTTGTCCTCCAGGAACCGCCGCAGCACCTCGCGGAACTGCTCCTGCTCGTCGGTAAAGCCGAATCTCATCGTGTCGTGCTCCTTTCGGGCATTCTAGCGAGACCAGGGCGGGAAGAAGAAATCGGCGGACGTCGGAGCGGTCAAAGGGTCAGCCGTGGATTGCCGGAACAAGTCCGGCAATGACGATAAGTGTATGACTTAGAATAAGATCGTCACTCGCGGACTTGATCCGCGAGTCCACGCCTATCCCCACGGCGTCTCCGCCACCGCGTTGCGGGCGGCGATGCGGCCGAAGGCGAGGCATTCGCCGATGTTGCCGGTCCCCTGGTAGAGGTAGCTGTAGATCGAGCCGAGCTCGCCCGCGCTGTAGAGGCGGGGGATGGGCGTGCCGTCCGGGCGGACGATCTGCGCCTTCTCGTTGCGCCGCGGCCCGCCCTGGGTGTTGAGCATCGAAGGCGACAGCTCGACGGCGTAGTAGGGGCCTTGCGCGATCGGCTCCAGCATCATCGTGCGGTCGAATTCCGCGTCTTTGCCGGCCGCGCAGAAGCCGTTCCAGCGCTCGACGGTGCCGCTCAGCGCCGCCGGGTCGAGCCCGATCTGTGCGCGCGAGATCGGCGATGCTGTCGCCGGACTTGATCCAGCCCTTGGCCAGCTCGGCCGTGTTATCCTTGCTCCATTCGTAGCGCACCATGATCTGCGTCCAGCCGTGGCTCGGATGCGCGTCGTAGATCGGCCCCGCCGCCATCATCTTGTGGTCGAAGATCATGAACATCGGGCAGGGCGTCACGAGCGGCCGCCAGCTTCCGTTCTGCGGGATCTTGCCGTGGCGGGTCTTGAACTTCTCGTCGGTGAAGCGCGTCCCGTCCGGGCCGACGACGATCATCCCGCCCGGCATCTGCTTGCTGAAATGCAGCGCCTGCATCGAGAAGGTGGTGGGATACTCGGGCACCTTGAGCGCCATCGACGGGCCGGCGTAGTTGTTCATGTGCCAGAGGTCGGCGCCGGCCGTCATCGCCATGGTGATGCCGTCGCCCTCGTTGTAGGGGCTGCCCGAGGTGTAGCAGTAGGGCAGGCCCGGCAGGTAGTTGCGGATCATCTCCTGATTGTTCTCGAAGCCGCCGCAGGTCAGCACGACGCCCTTGCGCGCCTTGACCGCGACGGGCTTGCCGCCCAACTCCGCGCGCACGCCGATGAATCGCGCCGGTCGCGCCGTCCTGGATCGAGCGCGCGGCCCGGCGTCTCGTAGCGGATGCGGACCGGGCGTTCCTTGGTCAGCCGCTCGAACCGCTTCCAGGTGAAGGAATAGCCGTAGGTCGGCCCGTCGTGGAACTTGTGGACGCAGTCCGAGCCCGGCAGGTCGGGGAACTCGATGCCGACCGGCGGGTGCTGGTGCTCCTGCGGGTCACCGCCGAGCGAGGCCAGCCAGTCGTTGTTCTTGCCCATCTCCTCGGCCCAGGTGCGGATCATCGTCTCGGGCACCGTGTACGGGCCGCAGAGCGCGGTGAGGTAGGCGACGGCCTTGTCGGCATCCGAGGTGTTGAGATAGCCCTGGCCCGCGACGCGCGTGTTGCCGCCCTCCGCGCCTTCGGGCGCCTTCTCCAGCAGCAGCACGTCCGCGCCCAGCTCGCAGGCGGTGACGGCGGCGGCGAAGCCGGCGGCGCCGAAGCCGACGACCACCACGTCGGCTTCGAGATCCCAATGATTCGGGGGCAGAGACGAGTGTGGCACGGGCGCTCCTGAGGGGTTTGCGGGTGGGACGGAAAGGGCTGGACGGGTCGAGGTATAGCTGTGCAACCGGAGTGTGCCACGGATGGCGGAAATGGTGAAATCGGGAAGCGGCGCAGGCGCTTAATTGCGCCGTCGCCGCCGGGAAACCGCTCGAAAGGGACGGGGAAATGCGGCAACAAATCGCGCCGGAATTTCGCCTGTCGAAATTGGACGCGCTTGTAATCGCAGCATAAAATGAGAGCTATGAAAAAGCAGCTCCACCTCAATCTCTTCATCAACAGCCGCGGTCACCACGAAGCCTCGTGGCGCCATCCCGACGCCTCGCCGCTGCCGCTCTCCGACATCCGCTACTACCAGGATCTCGCGCGCCGCGCGGAAGCCGGGCTGTTCGACTCCATCTTCCTGGCGGACCAGCTCGCCGTGCGCGAGGACGTGGAGCGCGCGCCCCGCGTCTGGCTGGAGCCGATCACCGCGCTCGGCGCGCTCGCGCTCTCGACCAGCCGCATCGGGCTGATCGCGACGGCCTCGACCACCTATACCGAGCCCTACAACCTCGCCCGGCAGTTCGCCTCGCTGGATTTCATCAGCGGCGGCCGGGTCGGCTGGAACATCGTCACCTCCTGGTCGGCGCCGGCGGCCGCCAACTACGGCGACGCCAGCCAGGTCAGCCACGCGGAACGCTATTCCCGGGCGGAGGAGTTCCTGCAGGTCGCGAAGGGCTTGTGGGACAGCTGGGCGGCGGATGCCGTGCTGGACGACCGGGAGAGCGGGATCTACGCGCGCCCGGACCGCATCCGGCCGATCGATCACGCCGGCGACTTCTACAAGGTCGCCGGGCCGCTCAACATCCCGCGCTGCCCGCAAGGCCGGCCGGTGCTGGTCCAGGCCGGCTCGTCGGACACCGGCCGCCGCTTCGCCGCGCGCCATGCCGAGGCGGTGTTCACCGCGCATATGGAGAAGGCGACGGCGCAGGCTTTCTACGCCGACCTCAAGGGGCTGGCCAAGGAAGTGGGCCGCAGCGCCGACCAGATCCACATCCTGCCGGGGCTCAGCGCGATGATCGGCTCGACCGAGGCCGAGGCGCAGCGCATGGCGCAGGCGCTGAACGATCTTGCCGATCCCGAGGTCGGGCGGAAGCGGCTTTCCGGCCGTTTCGGCGGCCACGACTTCTCGCATCTGCCGCTCGACACGCCGCTCAAGCCCGAGGATTTCCCGGACCCGAGCACGGTGCAGGCGGCGCGCAGCCGGACCGAGCTGATCGTCGGCCTGGTGCGGAACGAAGGGCTCACCCTGCGCCAGCTGTTGTCGAAGCTGGCCGGCGCGCGCGGCCACTTTACCTTCGCCGGCACGCCCGAGCAGGTCGCCGACCTGATCGAGGACTGGTTCACCGGCGGCGCGGCGGACGGCTTCAACCTGATGCCGCCGCTGCTGCCGTCGATGCTCGGCGTCTTCGTCGACGAGGTGGTGCCGATACTGCAGAAGCGCGGCCTCTTCCGCACCGCCTACGAAGGCGAGACCCTGCGCGACCATTACGGGCTGAAGGCGCCCGAGAGCCAGTTCGGGTAGGCGCGGGGCGGCGGCCGCCGACCGAGTTTTGGCCGACGGCCGCCCGGGGGCATGGGTGGCCTAGCCCGCCTTGGCCATCTGGTTGATCTTGGTCTGCAAATCGTGGAATTCCTCGCAGTCGGTGCACGCCCGGCGCAGCGTCTCGAGCCGCTCCTTGGCCTTGGCCGGCTGCTTCAGCTCGAGATAGAGCTCGCCGAGATACTCGTTGGCGCCGAGATGCTCCGGATTGAGCGCGAGCGCCTTGTTGTAGTAGTCGAGCGCCGCGTTCATGTGCCCCGTCTTGCGCAGGCTGAAGCCGATCAGGTTGAGCACGTCGGGATTGTTGGGCGACTGCGCGTCGAGCTTTTTCAGCGCGGTCAGCGCGTCGTCGTACTTGCCGGCGTCGACCAGGGCCTTGGCGGGCGCGTAGCCGGGGTCGATATCGCTTGCCGTCGTCTCGGTCGTGTCGGCGGCCCAGACGGGGCCGCTGGCGGCGATGCCGAGGGCGCAGAGCGCCAGCAGCGTGGCGATGGCCGGTGCGATGAAGTCGGTTCGTCTGATCATGGTCGTTCCTTTCATGACATGCGTGTGGTTGCGGTAGGGCCGTGGCCTATGCCGTCGGCCGGTCTGCGACTTGCAGGCCGTCCTTCTCGGCGTCGATCTCGCGCCAGCCGATGCCGTGGTCGCCGGCGGCGGCGTTCCAGGGCAGCGGCGCCTTCTTCGGCTGGGCGCCGGGCGCGGGCAGGGGATACATCGCCGAGCGTGCGGCAATGTGGGTGATGGCGCCGGTCTGGTGCGTGTTCCGCTGGTGGATATGGCCATAGAACACCGTCACCTTCTTGAACGGGGTGAGCAGCGCGATCGCCTTGTCGCCGTCGCGGGTGAACCAGTCCCAGTCGGGCTTGAGCGCGAACAGCGGCCGGTGCGCCAGCACGACGATCGGCTCGTTCGGGTCGCGCCCCTTCAGGTCCGCGGCGAGCCAGGCAAGTTGCGCGTCGCCGATCAGGCCGTGCGGGTCGGACGTGTTGTCGAGCGCGACGAAGTGCAGGCCCTTGTGGTCGAAGGCCTGGTGCAGCGGGCCGAAGAACTCCTGGAACGCGGCGCCCCGGTCGAGCGCCGCGTCGTGCTCGCCCGGCAGGTAGAACTGCCGGTTGACCTTGAGCGTCCCCAGCATGGCGCGGACCTCGCCCATGCGGCGGCGGCGTTCCTGCGCATCCTTGGTGATGTGCGTGAGGTCGCCGGTGAAGACGACGAAATCCGGCATGTGCGGCGCCGCGTTGATGGCGGCGATCGCCTTCTCCAGGGTGGCGCGCGGGTCGGGGTTGACCTTGGGGTTCTGGAAGCCCCAATGCAGGTCCGAGAGCTGGACGAAGTAGAACTCGTCCATCGCGGCATAGCCGGGACGGACGCCGAGCCGGGAGGCAAACACGACGCCGCCGACCGCGGCGAGCCGGATGAGAGAGCGGCGGGATAAGGTAACGGGCATATCGAAACTCCTTCGCTGATTACGCCTTGCGAGGGAGGAGACACGCCGATTTCCGGCGATATTCCCGGGAATGACCGTCGGGAATAAAATAGCCGGGCGGGCGGTATATATACGGTTGGGCGTATTCTCCCGCGGCCATTCGCGGCACCGGGAACGCCAACGAGGCACAGGCGGAGGCGGATTTGCCCATGATCGACCGGCAGGCGCGATTTCAGGCCGCGGTCCTGCCGTATCTGGACGATGCGATGAATCTCGCCTGCTGGCTGTGCGGCAATCGCGCGGATGCGGAGGATATCGTGCAGGACGCCTTTCTGCGGGCTTTCAAGTATTTCGACCGGTTCCAGGGCGGCAACGCGCGGCCATGGCTGCTGGCGATCGTCCGCAACGCCTGCTTCACCTGGCTGGAGCGCAACCGATCGAAGCAGCTCGTCTTCGTCGCCGATGCGCGGCTGGAAGCGGAGGCCGAGGCCGGCCGCGATGGTGACGCTACGCCGTCGCCCGAGGCCGACCTGCAGCGCCGCCAGGGCGCAGCCGCGCTCAACCGCGCGGTCGCCGCGCTGCAGCCCGAGTTCCGCGAGGCCATCATCCTGCGTGAGATCCAGGGCCTGTCCTACAAGGAGATCGCGGCGGTGATCGACGTGCCGATCGGCACCGTGATGTCGCGCTTGGCGCGGGCGCGCAAGCTGCTGCTGGCCAGCCTTCAGGAAATCGCCGCATGACCGACGCTGCAATCAAGGACTGTGCCGCGCTGGAGCTTTATCTCGACGGCGAGCTGGATGTGGTGGCGAGCCTCGCCTTCGAAGCGCACGCTGCGACCTGCGAGTCCTGCCAGCGTGACCTGGAGGCCTTCGGCGCGTTGCGGGACCAGCTGCGGCGTGACCTGGTGCGGCACACGGCGGAGGACGCCCTGCGCGACCGCATCGCCGCCGCCGTCGCCGATGCGGCGGGGCCGCCCGCCGCGCCGACGGTCGTCCCGATGCGCCGCCGCGCCGTGCCGCGCTGGGCGTCGCTCGCGGCGACAATGCTGCTCGTTGCCGTCCTGTCGAGCGGCGCGACGCTCTATCTCGGCCGGCCCGGGCCGGAGGCGACGTGGGTCGACGGCATCGTCGCCGCGCACGAGCGCGCCATGCTGTCCGGCCATGCCTTCGACGTCGCGTCCTCGAACCGGCACGTGGTCAAGCCGTGGTTCAGCGGCAAGACGGCGATCGCGCCGCCGGTCGTCGACCTCGGCGACGCCGGCTTCCCGCTGCTCGGCGGCCGGCTCGACGTGCCGTTGCGCGCGCCGATGCCGGCGCTGGTCTATCGCGCCGGCCCGCATGTCATCAGCGTCTTCATGCGCCCGGCCGAAGGCGAGAGCGCGCCGCATCTGACGAAGATCGATGGCTTCTCGGTCTTGCGCTGGAAACAGCAGGGTTTCGCCTTCTACGCGGTGTCGGACGCGGACTTCGCCGAGGTCACGAGCTTCCAGAAAGCCTTCGCCTCGAGGCTGAATTCGGTCCGCTGACGGCGCCGGCCCGGCCGGTGGGCGCATCGTGCGTTGAAATAATTGAAACCAAATTCCCGCTTTCGGGAAATCGTTCGGAAATGTCGCCGCCGTAAAACCTGCGCCGTTACCGCGGGCGATCATGCCCGATGCCCACAACGCAGGAGGTACGGACATGTTTGGTTTCTTGGTCAAGATCGGCAGAAGAGCCTCGTCATACCGCAAGGGTAGGACGAACGACCGTGCGCTCGCGGCGCTCGACGACCGGACCTTGCAGGACATCGGGGTCGACCGCCGCCGGCGGCGGTCGGGCGAGCCCGGCCCGCATTGGACCGACTACGAGCGTTTGTGACCCAGCTGACCTCCGCCTACACCGGCGCGACCTGGGCGAGGGCGGGTTCCCGGCGCGGCGGCAGGTGCTCGCGCAGGTCGGCGAGCAGGTCGTCGCGCCGCTTGCGGTAGGCCGGCTCGTCCCACAGGTTGCGCCACTGAAGCGGGTCTTCGGTGAGGTCGTAGAGCTCGCCCTCGGTGCCCTCGTAGTAGTTGCTCTTCTCATAGGCGGTGCAGACGAAGCCGTCGCGGTAGATGCTGCGGAGATGCAGCGCCGCGCCTTCGAAGTCGCTGTCCCATTCGGTGATCATGCGTTCATGCCCGCCGCCCGCTGCCAGCGGAAGCGCCTTGCCTTGCATCGCCGCGGCGGCCGGCAGCCCGGCGATGGCGCAGAAGGTCGGCGCGAGGTCGACATGGCCGACCGCGTCCTCGATCACCGCCGGCGTGGCGCCGGCTGACGGCGCGGGCCGCCAGATCAGCGGCACTCGCATCAGCGCGTCGACGTGATAGGGCCCCTTGAACAGCATGCCGAAGTCGCCCTGCAACTCGCCGTGGTCGGTGGTGTAGAGCACGTCGGTGTCGTCGCCCCAGCCGCGCGCGCCGATGGCGTCCAGCACGCGGCCGCAGGCCTCGTCGATCAGCTCGTTCTCGACATGCACCATGGCGTTGACCTCGCGGATCTGGTCGGCGGTCAGGTCGCAGGGGCGGAAGATCGGCGGCACCTCGAAGGCGAAGCGGCGGCGCCCTTCGTACCACTCCAGCCAGTGCCGCGGCTTGGATTTCAGGATCTCCACGACCTTCTCGCGCGAGCCCGGATAGCCCGGCGGCAGGTCGAGGTCGCGCCAGTCGACGCGCGCCAGCTCCGACTGCGGCGGGTCCCACGGGTGGTGCGGATCGGGAAAGCTGAGCCAGAGGAACCAGTCGTCCGCCGGGTCGAGCGACTTGAGCCAGGCGATGGCGCGCTCGGCGAGCCAGTCGGTGTGGTAATGCCCGCGCGGGATCGGGTTGAACCAGACCTGCGGCGCGCCGTTGTCGCCGCCGCCGCGCCCGCTCACCCGCTTCTCGGCATCGACATATTCGAAGAAGCCGTCGACCTCGGCGGGATGCGTGTCCTGCAGCCACTTGGGATAGTGGAACAGGCTGCGCCCGGCGCGCCCGGTGTGGCCGCACAGCTCCATGCGCTCGAAGCCGCGGTGCGGGCCGGTGGTGCCCTTGGTCGCGGCCCAGTTCTCGAAGAAGGACTTGTTCGGGATCGGTCGCCGGCTCGAAATGCGCCTTGCCGATCAGCGCCGTGCGGTAGCCGCCCTTGTCGCGCAGATGCGCCGCCACGTCCGGCGCGTCGAGCGGCAAGGGGATGCCGTTCATGATGACGCCGTGGCTGCGGACATACTGCCCGGTGATCATGGTCGAGCGCGCCGGCATGCAGACCGTGTTCTGGTTATAGGCGCGCCGGTAGTTGACGCCGCTGCGCCGCGAGCCCGTCGATCACCGGCGTCCGGGCGATTTTGCCGCCGTTGCAGCCGAGCGCGTCGAAGCGCTGCTGGTCGGTCGTGATGAACAGGATCTTGCGGCCCATGGCGTTTCTCCGCGCGTTGTCTTCAGCGCGGAGAGCCTACGACGGAACCGATTTCGCCGCCAAGGAGCGGCGGTCCACGGAGGCTGCCGGCATGAATTTGCCCTCTGCCACCCTTTTCGCGTTAAATTCGAGCGCCGAATGACAGCAAATCAGGAGCAAGAGAAAAATGGGCATGTTGGATGGTCGCGTCGCGATCTGTACCGGGTCCGGACGGGGCGTCGGCGCGGAAGTCGCCAAGCTGATGGCGGCGAACGGCGCCAAGGTCGTGGTCAACGACCCCGGCGTGAGCGGTAGCGGCGAGGGCGGCGACAAGGCGCCGGCGGAACAGATCGCATCGGAAATCAGGGCGGCCGGCGGCGAGGCGGTGGCGAATTACGGCTCGGTCACCAAGCTGGACGACTGCCTCGGCATGGTGCAGCAGGCGCGCGAGGCCTTCGGCGGCCTCCACATCGTCTTCAACCCCGCCGGCATCCTGCGCGACCGCATGTTCCACAACATGACGCCCGAGGAATGGCAGGCGGTGATCGACGTCCACCTGACCGGCCATTTCAACGTCGCGCGCGCGGCGATCAACCTGTTCCGCGAGCAGGAATACGGCCGCCTGGTCATGGTCGGCTCGACCTCGGGCCTGCTCGGCAACGTCGGCCAGGCGAATTACGGCTCGGCCAAGATGGGCATCGTCACGCTCTCGGCCATCATCGCCGCGGAGAACAAGTCGAAGGGCATCACCAGCAACGTGATCTGCCCGTCGGCGGATACCCGGATGACGCGCTCGGTGCCGACGCCGAAGGACCCGAAGGCTGCCGCGATCCGCGAGGAGCGGCTGCGCCGCAGCCGGGCGGACGCGATCGCGCCCTTGTGCGTGTTCCTGGCGTCCGAACAGGCGAGCTACGTCACCGGGCAGGTGTTCCACCAGCGCGCGGCCGAGCTGACCCTTTACAGCCAGCCGCGGCCGATCCAGATGGTCCACCACCAGGGCGGCTGGACGCCCGAGCTGATCGCCGAGGTGGCGATGCCGTCGCTTGCCAACAAGTTCGTCGAGCTGGGTGATTCCCGGAAGATCCATCCGGGCCTGCCGCTCGACTAAGTCTCCTGCCGGAGCGGGCGCGGCACCCGCCGCGTCCGCCGGCCCCTTTTCATCACGACTGTACGGAGGTTCGAGGCGATGCCGGGACCGTTTGCTGGATTGCGCGTTGTCGACCTGACCACCATCTTCGTCGGCCCCTATACGAGCCAGCTTCTGGGCGACATGGGCGCGGACGTGATCAAGGTCGAGGCGCCGGGCGGCGACAGCACCCGCATGACCGGCCCGTCGGTCCATCCCGACATGTCGTCCAACTTCCTGCAGGTCAACCGCAACAAGCGGAGCATCTCGCTCGACCTCAAGAGCCCGGGCGGGGCGGAGGCGATGCGCCGGCTGCTGCAGCGCGCGGACGTGTTCGTGCACAACATGCGCCCCGAGCCGCTCGCCCGTCTCGGCTTCGACTACGCGAAGGTGCAGGCGCTCAAGCCCGACATCGTCTATTGCAACATCTGGGGCTTCGGGCGGAAGGGCCGCTATGCCGGCATGGCCGCCTATGACGACGTGATCCAGGGCGCCTCGGGCATGGTCGCGCTCGAGGCCTTCGGCGGCAAGCCGGCGCGCTACATGCCGTCCCTGCTCGCCGACAAGACGACAGCACTGTTCGCGGCCTATGCGATTTCCTCGGCGCTCTATCACCGGCTGGCGACCGGCGAGGGGCAGGAGCTGGAGGTGCCGATGTTCGAGAGCATGGTCTCCTTCATGATGCTGGAACATCTCTGGGGCGCGACCTTCGAGCCCGCGCGCGGCCGGGTCGGCTCGGAGCGGCACGCGACGCCGATGCGCTGGCCGCACAAGACCAAGGACGGCTACATCTGCGCCTGGCCGTCGAGCGACAAGCACTGGCAGGCGCTGCGCGAGATCGCGGGGCGGCCCGATCTCGCCACCCACCCGGTCCTGGGCGACCGGAGCGCGCGCAAGAAGAACCTGCCCCAGGTGCTGGCGCTGCTGGACGAGATCTTTCCGGCCCGCACGACCCGGGAATGGGCGGACGCGCTGGGCGCCGCCGGCGTGCCCTGCATGCCGATCTCCAGCCTGGAGGAGGTCGTCGCCGACCCGCATCTCGCCGAGGTCGGTTTCTGGCATGAGATCGACCACCCGACCGAAGGCCGCCTCCGCCTGATGAACCCGCCCTACGCCTTGCCGCGCTCGCCGGCCTCGATCCGCCGCGCGCCGCCGCGCTACGCCGAGCACACGCGCGAGGTCCTGGCCGAGCTCGGCTACGACGCGGCGGAAATCGATGCCTTGATCGGCGGCGGTGGCGCCCTCGAGCAGCCGGAAGACGAGTAGGGGGCTACGCCCCATTTCTCCCTCCCCCATGCGGCGCGCGGCGACACGCGCGCCGCAAGGGGGGAGCACTTTCTATGTGGCGCTACCAAATCCCGCCGGTTTCCCTTCACCTGCGGTTGAACTTGCACTACTCTCCGCGGCCGATAGATCCGGGAGAAGAAACCGTGACTTCGGAGAGCTTGCGCGCGGACGGGCGTAGCGGCCTCGTCGACGGTTCCTACGCGTGGTTCCGCCTCGGCGTTTCGGTGCTGCTCGGCACCATTGCCAGCGTTGGCATGTGGTCGGTGATCGTCGTGCTGCCCTATGTGCAGGCGGAGTTCGGCGTCGACCGGGCGAGCGCGTCGCTGCCCTACACCGCGACGATGATCGGCTTCGGCGCCGGCAACGTGATCGTCGGCCGCCTGGTCGACCGCTTCGGCGTCATGGGGCCGGTGATCGCGGCCGGGCTGGTGCTCGGCGCCGGCTTCGGGCTGGGGGCGATGGCGGGCTCGATCTGGCAGCTCGCCGCTCGTCCAGGCCGGCCTGATCGGCGTCGGCGCCTCGGCCGGCTTCGGGCCCCTGATCGCCAATATCTCGCATTGGTTCCGCCGCCGCCGCGGCATCGCGGTCACCGCGACCGCCTGCGGGAACTATCTGGCGGGCGTGATCTGGCCGATGCTGCTGCAGGGATTCAGCGACGCGGACGGGTGGCGCGCGACCTATGCCGGCCTCGGCGTCGTCTGCGTCGTCACCATGGTGCCGCTGGCGTTCCTGCTGCGGCGCGCGGCGCCGGAGGAAGAGCTGGCGCGGCCGGTCGGCGGATCGGCGGCGCTGCGGCCGCACCGCTCACTCGATCTCTCGCCCCGCACGCTGCAATGGATGCTGGCGGCGGCCGGGGTCGGCTGCTGCGTCGCCATGTCGATGCCGCAGGTGCATCTCGTCGCCTATTGCGCCGGGCTCGGCTACGGCGTGGCGCGCGGCGCGGAGATGCTGTCGCTGATGCTGGCGGGCGGCATCGTCAGCCGGCTCGCCTCGGGGTTTCTCGCCGACGTCATCGGCGGCATCCGCACGCTGCTGCTGGGCTCGGTGCTGCAATGCCTGGCGCTGGTCTTCTTCCTGCCGTTCGACGGCTTGATGTCGCTCTACGTCATCTCGCTGATGTTCGGGCTGGCGCAGGGCGGCATCGTGCCCTGCTACGCGATCATCGTGCGGGAATACCTGCCGGCGCGGGAGGCGGGCGCGCGAGTCGGCATCGTCATCATGGCGACGCTCGCCGGCATGGCGCTCGGCGGCTGGATGTCGGGATGGCTCTTCGACCTGACCGGCTCCTACCGCGCCGCGTTCCTGAACGGCATCGCCTGGAACCTGTTCAACATCTCGATCATGACGACGCTGTTGTGGCGGACGCGCCGGCCGGGCACCGCTCCGGCGTAAGCCCCACGCCTAGCTCTTGGCCGCCTTCAGGTTCGAGATCTTCTGCTCGAAGATCGCCATCAGGCCGTCGAAGCCCTGGTTGGTGAGCGTGGTGCTGTATTCCGACCGCTTGGTCGCCAGCTCGCTGATCGTTCCCTTCAGGAAGACGTCGATCACGCGCCAGCCTTCCTGCGTCTTGCGCATCAGGTAGTTGAGCTTGATCGATCTCGCCGTCGTTCTTGATCAGCTCGCTATGCACCAGCCGGGTGCCCTCGCGCGGCGTTTCCTCGGAGACCACGGTGAATTTCTCGCCGGAATAGCCGTCGAACCGGTCGGCGTAGGTCGCGACCGTGAGGCGGGTGAAGGCGTCGATCAGCTTCTTCTGCTGTGCGCTGGTCAGTTCCCGCCAGTGCCGCCCGGCGGAATACCGCGTCATGAAGTTGAGGTCGTAAGTCGATTTGATAACCGGATAGAGCTTCTTGTAGCGGCCCGGGTAGCCGAGCTTGGTCGCCGACTTCATCGTCTCGAGCAGGGCTTCGTTCAGCCGCGTGATCATCGGGACGGCCGTGTCCGCCGCGTGGGCCGTCGCGGCGCCAAGGAACAGCATGGCCGCGGCGAGGACGACAATCAGGGAATTGTTTCGGCGTAACCGCATCCGACTTCTCACTTCGCCTGTCACGGTAACGAGGGCCGCATCGGCGATCCCGATGCCGGGCCGAACCGGATTATTATACTAGATGGTGATTCTTAAAAGTCGGTCAATGGCCGCCCAGTTGCCTCCCAGTTGCGGCTCTGTTGCTGGTGGGGGCTTGCCAACGCGTTTGCACGCGCCAGATTTTGCACTATTGTCACGCGTTTGGGCGTCGGCGGCCCGGCCCGGGTGGATGTTCCGTGGGTTGGGGGGAAGCGCCCGGCACGGTATCTGTCGCGGGGGGATCGTACAGCGATGAAGGCCATAATGCTGGCCGCGGGCGTCGGCGCGCGGCTTGGACAAGGCGAGGATTTCGCGCCGAAGGTTTTGCTTCGATTCGGCGGCAAGACGCTTTTGCAGCGCCATATCGAAATCCTGCGCCAGCTCGGTATCCGCGAGCTTGTCATCGGCGTCGGCCACCAGGCTGACCGGCTGGTCAAGGCGGTGTCCGACATCGGTGCGGGGGACTTCGTCCGCACCGTGATGAACCCACACTATAAAAAGGGTCCGATTACGACCTTGTGGGCTTTGCGTGAAGAATTGATGACGGATGAGCCTGTCATACTGATGGACGGCGACGTGCTGTACGATCAGCGGATGATGGAACGCCTGATCCAGTCACCGGTGGCCAACTGCTTCCTGATGGACCGCGACGTCGAGCCGGGGGAGGAGCCGGTCAAGGTCTGCATGCGCGGCGACCGGCTGGTCGACTTCCACAAGCGGCCGACCGAGGCGCACGACTATTACGGCGAATGGATCGGCTTCCTCAAGCTGTCGCCCGAGATGGCGGCCCGCGTCCCGGGCGCGACCCGGCCTTATGTGGACGACGGGCAGGAGCATCTCCTATACGAAGTGGCGATCCGGGACCTGGTGCTGGCCGAAAAGATGAACGGCGCCTTCGGCGTCGAGGACGTCACCGGCCTGCCCTGGATCGAGATCGATTTCATGGAGGACGTGGTGCGCGCGGAAGCCGAGATCCTGCCCAAGCTCGAAGCCGCGGCCTGATGGCCGGCGTTCCGCGCGCGCGATGACGACGCTGGTCACCGGCGCGACGGGCTTCGTCGGCTCGGCCGTGCTGCGCTGCCTGGTGGCCGCCGGCCACGATGCGCGCGTGCTGGCCCGGCCGGGGAGCGACCGGCGCAACCTGGCGGGAATCGACTGCGCCGTCGTCACGGGCGACCTGACCGATCCCGCCTCGCTGCGCGCGGCCGTCGCCGGCTGCGATACGATCATGCACGTGGCGGCCGACTACCGGCTCTGGGTCCCCGACCCGGCGGCGATCAACCGCGTCAATATCGAAGGCAGCGTCAACCTGTTCCGGGCGGCGGCGGAGGCAGGCGCGCGCCGCATGGTCTATACCAGCAGCGTCGCCACCCTCGGCCTGCACAAGGACGGCACGCCGGCCGACGAGGACACCCCGTCGGGCGAGGCCGACATGGTCGGCGCCTACAAGCGCTCGAAATTCCTGGCCGAGGAAGCGGTCCGCCGCCTGATCGACGAGCAGGGCCTGCCGATCGTCATCGTCAATCCGTCGGCGCCGATCGGGCCGCGCGACATCAAGCCGACGCCGACCGGCAAGATGATCGTCGACGCTGCCGCCGGGCGCATGCCGGCCTATGTCGATACCGGCCTGAACGTCGCCCATGTCGACGACGTGGCCGCGGGGCACCTGCTCGCGCTCGAGCGCGGCACGGTGGGCGAGCGCTATATCCTGGGCGGCGAGGACATGACCCTGCGCGCGATCCTGGACGTGGTCTGCGCCCATGCCGGCCGCAGGCCGCCGCGCGTCAAATTGCCTCACGACCTGCTGCTGCCGCTCGCCTACGGTGCCGAGGCGGTGGCCCGTCTGACCGGCCGGGAGCCCCTCTTTACCGTCGACAGCATCCGCATGGCGAAGAAGCGGATGTTTTTCAGCTGCGCCAAGGCGAAGCAGGTATTGGGGTATGCGCCGAGGCCGGCGGCCGAGGCGATCCGCGACGCGGTCGACTGGTTCCGCGAAAACGGCTATTTGGGTTGAGACGGACGCGGGGCGGCGAAAGGGCTGGCGCGATCGTGACTTTGCTGCGGTGCAGCAGGGACTATATAGAAGGTATAAAGACCTAGCGGCCGGATACGGTGTTTTGGACCGTTGTCCATATGTCACAGCGGCGGAATTGCCGGATCCGGTGCTATTTACTTGGCTTGAGGCGGCTGTTATGACAACGATTGCAGTGGTTTTGACGGATCTGGGCCTGTCGCGGGCCGTTCAGCGGCCGTCCTGGTCGAGGAGGCGATAAGCACATGCGGGTTATCCTAGCGGAGCCAAGGGGCTTTTGCGCTGGCGTCGTACGTGCCATCGACATCGTCGAGCTGGCCCTCAAGAAATACGGCCCGCCGGTCTATGTCCGCCACGAGATCGTCCACAACAAGCGGGTGGTCGAGAACCTCAAGGCGAAGGGCGCGATCTTCGTCGAGGAATTGGACGAGGTGCCCGACGGGGCGCACACGGTCTTCAGCGCGCACGGGGTGTCGCAGAAGGTCGCCGACACGGCGCGGCTGCGCGACCTGCCGGTGATCGACGCGACCTGCCCGCTGGTCGCCAAGGTGCACAAGGAAGGCCAGCGCTATTCGAAGGCCAATTACGAGGTGATCCTGATCGGCCACGAGGGGCATCCCGAAGTCGTGGGCACGATGGGGCGCATCCCGGGTACGGTCCATCTCGTGTCGTCGGCCGAGGCGGTCGACAAGCTCGAGGTCAAGAACCCGCAGAAGCTGGCCTATGTCACCCAGACGACCCTCAGCGTCGACGACACGCGCGAGGTGATCGACGCGATCCGCAAGCGCTTTCCCGCCGTCGTCGGGCCGGACGTCAAGGACATCTGCTACGCGACCCAGAACCGCCAGACGGCGGTGCGCGAACTCGCCGGCATGGTCGACGTGCTGCTGGTGGTCGGCGCGCAGAACAGCTCGAACTCGAACCGCCTTCGCGAGATCGGTGAAGAGCTCGACGTGCCGAGCTACCTGATCGACGACGCGGGCGCGCTCAAGCCGGAATGGATCGAGGGCGCCGGAGCGGTCGGCATCAGCGCCGGCGCCTCCGCGCCGGAAGCCCTGGTGCAGGAGCTGATCGAGAGGCTGAGCGAGCTGGCCGAGATCCAGGTCGAGCATCTCGACGGCATCAACGAAAATGTGCAGTTCAAGTTGCCCGACGAACTGCGCGGTCATGCGGCCTGACGCGCCGCGGATAATCGAAATGGCAATGTGCGGCAGGAAACGGGCCCGTCGCTGTTGCCTGAGAGTTGGAGAGTAAGGGGGTACCTTTGGCAGTTCCACTTCGGCAAGGCCTGCGCGTGGGCTGGTACATCGTCAAGCAGCGGCTCAGCGGCACCAAGCGCTATCCGCTGGTGCTGATGCTGGAGCCTTTGTTCCGGTGCAACCTCGCCTGCGCGGGCTGCGGCAAGATCGACTATCCCGACGCCATCCTGAACCGGCGCCTCAGCGTCGCGGAATGCCTCGAGGCGGTCGACGAGTGCGGCGCCCCGGTGGTGTCGATCCCCGGCGGCGAGCCGTTGCTCCACAAGGAGATCGCCCAGATCGTCGAGGGCATCGTCGGGCGCAAGAAGTTCGTCTATCTCTGCACCAACGCGCTGCTGCTGGAAAAGCGGCTGCATCTCTTCAAGCCGTCGCCCTATCTGACCTTTTCGGTCCATCTCGACGGCCTGAAGGAAGAGCATGACAAGTCGGTCTGCCAGGAAGGCGTCTTCGAGCGCGCGGTCGCTGCGATCAAGGCGGCGCGCGCCGCGGGCTTCCGCGTCAACGTGAACTGCACGCTGTTCGATAACGCCTCACCCGCGATCACCGCGAAATACTTCGATTTCGTCACCAACGAGCTGGATGTCGAAGGCGTCACGGTCTCGCCGGGCTATGCCTACGAGCGCGCGCCGGACCAGAAGCATTTCCTCAGCCGGCGCAAGACCAAGGATCTGTTCCGCGAAGTCTTCCGCCTCGGCAAGGGTAAGAAATGGCGGTTCAGCCAGTCGACCATGTTCCTCGACTTCCTCGCCGGCAACCAGGAATACCATTGCACGCCGTGGGGCAATCCCACGCGCAACATCTTCGGCTGGCAGCGCCCCTGCTATCTGCTGGGCGAGGGCTACGCCCCCTCCTTCAAGGCGCTGATGGAGGAGACGGAGTGGGAGACCTACGGCACCGGCAATTACGAGAAATGCGCCAACTGCATGGTGCATTGCGGCTATGAGCCGACGGCGGTCAACGAGACCGTCGCCCATCCGCTGCGGGCGCTCAAGGTCTGGCTGCGCGGCATCCGCACCGAAGGCCCGATGGCGCCGGAGATCGCGTTGAAGGATCAGCGTCCCGCGGAGTACGTGTTCGACCACATGGTGCAACGCTTCATGGCCGACACCCATGACGACAAGGCGTCGTCAAAAGGGCGGCGGGGCGAAAAGAGCGCTTCCGAGCAAAGCAACGCGGCGTAGCTGGCGAAGCGCGGCGTCACTGTCGCGCGCCAGCCGGATCAGCGGCGGCAGGTCCGCCGGACGCAGGATCAACCCCGCAAAACGGCCCAGGGCCGCCGGCTTCCGTCGGGCGCGACGCCATGCAGCGCCACGGGCGGGATCGCGCGGTCGGCCGGATCGGCGATGACCCGGAGCACCAGGAAGGGCACGCCCGCTTCGGCGGCGGCCTCGGCGACCGCGGCGCTTTCCATATCGATCGCGAGCGCCCCGGAGGCGGCGCGTAGCGTCGCCTTCGCCGCGACGCTGCAAGCCGGCTCGCGCAGCCGCGAGCAAGGCTTCCGATCGCCGCATTCGGCATCTCCTGCATCACTGCGGCATGCCATTCCGCAGACGCGATGCGCGGCCCGTCGGCGCGCCGATGATGGTGTCGGGCAGGACGATGTCGCCGGGCCGGAGCGCCGCGTCGAGGCCGCCCGCGATGCCGAAGCTGAGCAGCGCGATCGGCGCCTTCCGCGACCAGATCGCGCGCGCCCGAGATAGGCGCGCTCCGCGCTGGCGCCGGCGCAATAGGTCAGGGGCTGATTTTCGTCCGGAATCGCGTCGAGCGCGGCGGCGAGGCACTGCGTCTCGACGCGCATGCCGGTGATGAGGCCGATGCGGCTCACATGCCGAAGGAAACGGTCTTGGAGTTGCCCTGCATGAGGCGGCGGTAGCGCGCGAGCGCCCAGGCCGGGAAGAAGGCGCCGTAGCCGTGATACTTGAGGTAGAAGACGCGCGGGAAGCCGACCGCGGTATACCACTTCTCTTCCCATTGCGTGCCGTCGCGCGGCGCATCGAGCAGGTATTCGATGCCCCGGCGCACCGTCTCGCTTTCGACCTCGCCGGCCGCCATCAGGCCGAGCAGGGCCCAGGCGGTCTGCGACGGCGTGCTTTCCTTCGCGACGTCGCGCTTTTCGTCCCAGTAGCTCGCGCCGTCCTCGCCCCAGCCGCCGTCGGGCCGCTGGCGCGCCTTGAGGTAATCGACGGCCTTGCGGATATAGCCGCTCGTCATGTCTTCGCCGGCGGCGTTCAGCGCGCACAGCACCGACCAGGTGCCGTAGATGTAGTTGGTGCCCCAGCGGCCGTACCAGGAGCCGTCTTCCTCCTGCTCGTTGCGGAGATAGTCGATGCCGGCGCGCATCACCGGGTTCTGCCGGTCATAGCCGAACTGCGCCAGCATGCCGATGCAGCGCGCCGAGACGTCCGAGGTCGGCGGGTCGAGCAGCGCGCCGTGGTCGGCGAAGGGAATGTGGTTCAAGTGGAAATGGGTGTTGTCCGCGTCGAAGGCGCCCCAGCCGCCGTTGCGGCTCTGCATGCCGACGACCCATTCCTCCGCCCGCTCGAGATTCTCGGTATGCGCGGACGGCTGGGCGCGATGCATCGCCATCGCCACGACCGCGGTGTCGTCGACGTCGGGATAGTGGTCGTTGGCGTATTGGAAGGGCCAGCCGCCGGGCCTGAGCCCGGGCCGGGCGTCCGCCCAGTCGCCGTAGACGTTCAGCACCTGCTTGTCGGCAAGCCAGTCCATCGCCTTCTGGATCGACGGGTCTTCGCCGTCGGCGCCGGCCTCGAGCAAGGCATGGGCGACGAGCGCGGTGTCCCAGATCGGCGAGACGCAGGGCTGGCAATAGGCCTTATCGTCGCCGATCACCAGCAGCTTCTCGATCGCTTCCTTGGCGACCACCAGATCGGGATGGTCGAGCGGATAGCCGAGCGCCGTCATCGCCATGACCGTGTTGGCCATTGCCGGATAGATCGCGCCCAGGCCGTTCTCGCCGTTCAGCCGCTCGGTGACGAAGGACATCGCCTTGTCGATCGCCTTGCGGCGCGGCGCGCGCGGGAAGAAGGGCTCGGCCAGCCGGAGCGTGGAATCGATCCACAGCAGGATGTCGCCCCAGCGCGATCCGGTGGGATTGTGCAGGTAGCTCGCGACTTCCTCCGGCGGCACCAGGAACAGCTCGCGGATATCGACCTTGCGCGGGTTCACCGCGGCCGGCTTCAGCGCCATCAGGATGAGCAGCGGCGCGATTACCGTGCGCGACCAGTAGGATACCTTCGACAGGTGGAACGGAAACCAGCGCGGCAGGTGGAAGATCTCCACCGGCATGACCGGGATGGCGCGCCACGGCACCTGGCGATAGAGCGCCAGCATGATGCGGGTGAAGACGTTGCAGGTCTCGGCGCCGCCGCGCTCGCGGATGGCGTCCCGCGCGTGCTTCATATGCGGCGCGTCGATGTCGTCGCCGATGATCTTGAGCGCGTAATACGCCTTGACGGTGGCGCTCATGTCGAACTCGCCGGCGTGGAACAAGGGCCAGCCGCCGTGCACGCCCTGCGCCTGGCGCAGGTAGACGCCGATCTTGCGCTCGATCTCCGGATTGGGGGTGCCGAGGAAATGATGCAGCAGGACATATTCGGCCGGAATCGTGGCATCGGCCTCGAGCTCGAAAACCCAGTGTCCGTCCGGCTTCTGGAGCTTCTTCAGGCCCGCCACGCAGTCGGCGATGGCCTGATCCAGGCGTCGCAAGGTCAAGCCGCCCAACCTGATGGGCGCGCTACCGGCGTCCGCTTCGCCAACTACCGCTTCAACCGCTGCCGTCATATCAGAAATCTATATTTTTGCTTCTATTTGTGCACACGTGTCTCTCGGTAACCTCTTCGACGCAAGGGATAAAGTCAAGACATGCGCGGTAACACTTCCGTAACGCAAGGAGAATGTGGCATTGCAGCAACAACCCAGATTTAGGGGTTAGCGCCGGCTTTCCAAGAGGCTGGCGGCCGTTTTCGCAGCGTTAAAGCCCGAGCGGACGGCGCCTTCGATGGTCGCCGGCAGCCCGGTATCCGTCCAGTCGCCGGCCAGGAATAAATTCCGAAACGCGGTGCGCGTCGGCGGGCGCCGCCGCTCCTCGGCCGGGGTCTGGGCGAAGGTCGCGCGCTTCTCCTTGATGACGCGGCTCGCGGGCACGGAGGCGGGGAGCGCGAGGGCCCGGCTGACGTCGGCCCAGGCGGCCCGGGCGATGGCCTCGGCCTCCTGGTCGACGATGGCGTCGGCCGCGCTGATGGTGACGGAGACGATCGGCCCGCGCGCGAAGACCCATTCCGCGGTGCCGCCGACGATTCCGAGGATCGCCGGACGGTCTCCGGCGGCGCCGTCCGGCAGGCGGAAGTGGATGTTGACGATCGGGTGAAACCGTTCCGGGGCCGGGATGGACGGCAGGAGGGCGGCCGCGGAAGGGGCGCTGACGGCGAGCACGACGGCGTCATCCGCGCCGATCTCGACCGCCTCGCCGCCGATGTCGAGCCGCTCGACCCGGCCGCCGGCGGTGGCGATCTGCCGCAGGCGGCTGTTGAAGCGAAGCGCCACGCCGCGCCGGTGAAGGGTCGCGACGGCGGGATCGACGAGGCTCTGCGACAGGCCTTCGCGGGCAAAGCGCGGCCGGCAGGCGGCGCCGCCGCGGCCGAAGATCTCCACCATCACCGGCCAGAGCAGGCGGGCGCAGGCGTCTTCGGGCGGGGTGTTCAGGATGGCGATGGCGAGCGGCCGCCAGAAGCGCCGGTACAGGGCCGGGTTGCCGCCGAACAGCTCTTCGACCGTGGCCGCCTTGTCCGCCCAGGCGAGGCGCAGCGCACCGAGATAGTCCCAGGCGCGGCTGCCCGCGACCCGGCGGCCGGCGGCGAAGATCCACCAGGGCAAGCGCCCGTCGTTGGGACGGATCGACCAGCGCTCGCCCGACTGCAGGTCGACGAAGGGGATGACGGCTTCGGCGGGCCGCGGGCAGGCTGTCCGCCGCCCCGGTCTCGGCCAGGAACGCCGCGATGCCCGTATTGCCCGCCAGCATCAGGTGGTTGCCGTTGTCGATGAGGTGGTCGAGCGTCTCGTCGTGGAAGGACCGGCAACGGCCGCCGGCATGGCCCGCGCCGTCGTAGAGCGCGACGGCATGGCCCGCGGCCGAAAGGCGGAGGGAAGCCGCGAGACCGGCCATCCCGGCACCGACCACATGCACCCGTGCCATGACGCCTAGAACAGCCCGTAGCGGAGCGCGATCCAGATCTTGGCGGCCTTCGACAGCTTCGCCGGCGCGTCGAGACGCCGCCAGCCGCGGCGGATGAGCAGCTCCAGCACCCGGCGGTAGACATGCATCATGACCACCGCCGGCCGGATCTTGCGCCGGTCGCAGCGGTGCATGGCGGCGATCGCCTCGTCGAAGCGCTGCCGCGCCAGCGCCGCCAGGTCGTCGCAAACGCCCGGCAGCGCCGGATGCGCGAGGACGGCCATCGGCTCGCGCGCGGCGATGCCGTGCCTGGCGAGCAGCTCGTCCGGCAGATAGAGGCGGCCGCGCTCGGCGTCCTCCTTCAGATCGCGCAGGATGTTGGTGAGCTGGAGCGCCTGGCCGAGCGCCCAGGCCAGCTGCGTGCCGGCGTCGCCCGGCTCGCCGAAGACGCGGATCGACAGCATGCCGACCGCGCCGGCGACCCGCTCGCAATAGAGCGTGAGCGTGGCCATGGACGGGCCGTCGAAGATCTCGCTGGCGTCCATCTCCATGCCGTCGATCAGGGCGACGAAGTCTTCCTTCTGCAGCGCATAGCGCGCGACCGGGCCGAGCAGGGCGCGCGCGGTCGGCTTCCGGGGATGACCCTCATAGAGCCGGTCGATCTCGAGACGCCAGTCGGCAAGCGCCGCCGCCCGCGCGTCGGGTGGCATGGGATCGTCGGCGATGTCGTCGATCTCGCGGCAGAAGGCATAGATCGCGAACATCGCGTCGCGCCGCTCCTTCGGCAGCGTGCGCATGGCGCCGTAGAAGGACGAGCCGGCGCCTCTGACCACGGACAGCACATGCGCTTCGTCCGCGGCGCTGGCCACGGACGGCGGCGGTGCTTTTTCCGCGTCCTGTTCCACCTGCTGGGAGAGCCCGCGCTGACCGGATCCGATCGGGTGCTGCGTCCCGTGCAACGCGCTCACGTCACGCCCGGGCCGGCTGTTCCAGTGTCGGTTGGCCCAGGGCGCAAAGGGCGGTTTCCGCGATCTGGCGCGCGTTCAGGCCGGCCTCGGTGTACATGTCGTACGGCTTTGCCTGATCCAGGAACCGGTCGGGGAAGAATATCGGCCGCACTTTGAGTCCGTCGACGATCATGTCGTTGCGCACCAGGTGATCGAGCACCGCCGTCGCGAAGCCGCCGATCGAGCCTTCCTCGAGCGTGATCAGCACTTCGTGCTCGCGGGCGAGCCGTTCCACCAGGTCGATATCCAGCGGCTTGGCGAAGCGGGCGTCCGCGACCGTCGTCGACAGTCCCTTCGCGGCCAGCTCGTCGGCGGCCTTGAGCGCCTCGACGAGGCGGCCGCCGAGATTGAGGATCGCCACCTTCGTCCCTTCGCGCAGGATGCGGCCCTTGCCGATCTCCAGCGGCGTGCCGTGTTCCGGCATGTCGACGCCGACCGAATCGCCGCGCGGATAGCGGAAGGCGATCGGGCCTTCGTCATAGGCCGCCGCCGTGGCGATCATGTGGCGCAGCTCCGCCTCGTCGCCGCAGGCCATGACGACGAAGCCCGGCAGGCAGCTGAGATAGGTGACGTCGAAGGAGCCCGCATGGGTGGCGCCATCGGCGCCGACCAGGCCCGCGCGGTCGATGGCCAGGCGGACGGGCAGCTTCTGGATCGCCACGTCATGCACCACCTGGTCGTAGGCGCGCTGCAGGAAGGTCGAGTAGATCGCGGCGAAGGGCTTGAGGCCCTCGGCGGCGAGGCCCGCGGCGAAGGTCACCGCATGCTGCTCGGCGAGACCGACGTCGAAGGTGCGGTCCGGGAACTCCTTGCCGAAGATGTCGAGCCCGGTGCCGTCCGGCATCGCGGCGGTGATGGCGACGATCTTGTCGTCGCGCCGCGCCTCGTCGATCAGCGACTGGGCGAACACCTTGGTGTAGGAGGGCGCGTTCGACTTGCCCTTGTCCTGCGCGCCGGTCACCACGTTGAAGGTGGCGACGCCGTGATACTTGTCGGCCGATTTCTCGGCGGGGGCGTAGCCCTTGCCCTTGACGGTGACCGCGTGCAGCAGCACCGGCCCGGGCAGGTCGGTGTCGCGCAGGTTCTTCAGCACCGGGATGAGCTGGTCCATGTTGTGGCCATCGACCGGGCCGACATAATAGAAGCCGAGCTCCTCGAAGAGCGTGCCGCCGGTGATCAGGCCGCGGGCGTATTCCTCGGCGCGCTTCGCCGCCACTTCGATCGGATGCGGCAGGCGCTCCGCGATCTCCTGGCCGAGCCGGCGCAGCTTGCGGTATTCCTTCGACGACAGCAGGCGGGTGAGATAGTTGCTCATCGCGCCGACCGGCGGGGCGATCGACATCTCGTTGTCGTTCAGGATGACGATCAGCCGGTTGCCGAGCCAGCCGGCATTGTTCATCGCCTCATAGGCGAGGCCGGCGGTCATCGCGCCGTCGCCGATGACGCAGATCACCTCGTTCTTCTTGCCCTTGAGGTCGCGGCCGACGGCGAAGCCGAGCCCTGCCGCGATCGAGGTCGAGGAATGCGCGGCGCCAAACGGATCGTATTCGCTTTCCGCGCGTTTGGTGAAGCCGCTGAGACCGTCCTTCATGCGCAGCGTGCGGATGCGGTCGCGGCGGCCGGTCAGGATCTTGTGCGGATAGCATTGGTGGCCGACGTCCCAGATGACGATGTCATCCGGCGTGTTGAAGACGTAGTGGATGGCGGTGGTCAGCTCGACCACGCCGAGTCCGGCGCCGAGATGGCCGCCGGTGACGGAGACGGCATCGATGGTTTCGGCGCGCAGCTCGTCGGCAATCTGACGGAGGTCGGTCTCGGGAAATTTTCGTAGGTCCGCCGGCGTGCGGATCTGGTCCAACAACGGTGTCTTCGATGCCACTCGAACCTCCTTCACCACACGCCCCGCTGGTATGAGCGAGCGTCTATTCGTTCAAATCTAGTCCGCCTAATGACGATATAAGCGCCTCAGCGCGACCTTCCACACTGCGGCGGCCGGGATGTGCTCACACCACCTCAGCGTCTAACCTACACCATTTTTTTCGCGGAAATCACCGGCCCGTAACAAAAATCTTCCGGCCTGTTGCGCTCGCGCCACCCTGGTAGCACCGGATTATGGCGGAAATCGGGCAGGGGCAGGCGGCCCATTCTAGACCCGGAAGCGGTATTCCTTGGCCGGGTCACGCTCGATATCCGGCGGGAAGCTCTTACGTTTATCGGCATAGTACTGCACCCGGTGGTCGCCGTCCGACTTGCGATTATAGGTTACGTAGAGCACGCGGCGCTTCTTATCGGACAGGTTGGGGCCAGAGCCATGCGGCGCGTAGGAATTGAAAAATACCACGTCGCCGGGCTTGGTGGGGTAGGGGACGGGGTTCATCGCCGCCGCCTGCTCGTCGGTGATCGGCTGCCATTCCTCGGCCACCAGGCCCTTGTCATGGTAGCCCGCGACCAGCTCCAGGCAGCCGTTCTCCAGCGTCGCCTCGTCGATCGACACCAGCGCCGTGATGAAGAAATCCGTGTAGGTGCCCCAGCCGGCCTGCTGGTCCTGGTGCGGCTTGAAGCCGTCGCCGCCCGGCATTTTGAAATTGATCTTGTCCTTGAACAGGACCGCGTCCTCGCCAAGCAGCTCGGAGACCGCGCCGCGCAGCGTCGCGCCGTCGAACAGCGCGCGGAAGCCGTCATGGTAGGGGTAGAAGTTTTCCAGCCGGTTGAGCAGCCGGTCGCTGCCGTTTTTCAGGCTTTTCTCGAAATACATCATGAACTTGCCCGGGGTCTCCGGGTAGCTCTCGACCTCGCCGGTCCAGCGCGCCAGGTCCTTCATCTCGGCCGCGCCGAACATGCCGCGGACGACGACGAAGCCGTCGCGCTTGAAGTCGGCGATCTGCTGATCGGTAAGCTGGCGTTGGCCTGTCACGATGCGCACCTCGGTTGAGCCTTCGTTCCGCGCCGCGCACCTTGCCTCCGCCGCCGCCCGGAAACAAGGATAAGATGGTCGCAGAGGGCGGCAAGGCAAGCGCCCCGGTTGCGGCGGCGGGCGCCGCGCAATCGGCGTTTGCGGCCGGCGGGGTCAGTCGGCGGGCTTTCGAACGATGTGCGCTGGCTAACGCGGGCAAGTCGGGTTATGACGTGATATTCCGGGGGCCGAATGCAATCTCGCAGCGATGGGAGCAGGGGTGATGGCGAACGAAGCGGACGAGATACGGGTCAGACCGGCGACGGCGGGCGACGCTGGCGCATTGGCCGAATTCCTGATTACGATCGAGTGGTTCAAGAACCTGCCCGCCGATCCCGCCGCGCGCGTGCGGCACGTCGCGGCGAACCTTTCGCGGCTGATTGACAACGCGGGCCACGACCTCCTGGTCGCGGAGATCGGCGACGGCGTGATCGTCGGCTATCTCAACATGCACCGCCAGCCCTGCCTCAACTTCGCGACGCCGGAAGGCTTCATCTCCGAGCTGTTCATCCATCCCGGCCATCGCGGCAAGGGCATCGGCGGCGAGCTGCTCATGCGCGCCGAAAAGCTCGCCCAGGATCGCGGCTGGTGGCGGCTGCATCTGGTGAATCACCGCGAGCGCGACTCCTATCGCCGCAAGTTCTACGAATCCCGCGGCTGGACCGAGCGCGCGGCGATGGCCGACTTCATCCTGAACCTGCAGGATTAGCGGCGGCTCGAAAAAATGGCCGTCATTCGCCGATTTAATCGGCGAATCCATGGCAGGGCACAAGACGCGCTTTCGTCTCATCCCCGTCATGCTGAGCCCGTTGGAAACGGTGTGCCGCGGCTAACCCGGTCAAGCCAGGTTAAGACGACTTTGTGTATTGCGGCGGCGCCCCTACAAGCAATACCGCAGCGCGCCCTTCACGCAGCACCACAGGAATTGCGGCTTCGACAGCTCGACGCGCTCGGCCAAGGGGTCGCGGCGGCGCAGCTCGGCGCTGAGGCGGGCGGCGATGGTGACGATGGCGCCGCTTTCCATGGCGAGATGGCGGCTCTTGAGCCGGCCGGGCAGGGTGCGGGCGTGCAGGATCAGCGCGTCGGTCGCGTCCAGGCATTTGTCGACGACGCGGCGGAGGCCGGGCGAGAGCGCCGGCGCGTCGAGCGCCTCCACCGTGACGCCCTCCGCCGCCATCCAGTCCTGCGGCAGGTAGACCCGGTTCAGCGCCTTATAATCGTCGCCGCAGTCCTGCAGGTGGTTCAGCACCTGCAGCGCGTTGCAGAGCGCGTCATTCGCGGGATAGCCCTCGCGCGATTCGCCGTGCAGGTCGAGCAGGTAGCGGCCGACCGGCGCGGCCGAGCGGTCGCAATAGTCGATCAGGTCGTCCCAGTCGTCGTAGCGCAGCTTCACCGCGTCCTGCTTGAAGGCGGAGATCAGGTCGCGGCAATGCTCCACCGGCACGTGGGTCGCGTTCAGGCTCTCGCGGATGCGGTGCGCCTTTTCGTAGGCCGGGTCGTCGGTCTCGCCGAGCAGCGCCCTGTCGAAGCCGTCGAGCCGGCGGACCTTCTCCTCCGGCGCCAGGTCGGGGTTGTCCGCCACGTCGTCGATCGCCCGCGCATAGGCGTAGAAGACGGCGACGTGCGGCCGCAGCCGCCGCGGCAGCAGCATCGAGCCGACCGGGAAGTTCTCGTCGCCGGCGCCCTTGCCGGACGGCGTTTCCGCGGTTTTCAGGGACATGTCGGTCATCGAAATTCTACAAAATCTACATCGCTGCCATCTGTGCCACAGCCGGTCGGCGATTGCCAGCGACGCCACCCTGACGGCGTGGATCGGGTTTGAACAATCCGTGCTATTGCTTGTCTTCCGTCACGCGTATGGCGGCCATGGGAGGGTGCATGACGATCGCTGAGTGGTGCCTGCTGGGCGCTGTCTTGCTCTATCTGCTCACGGTGGTGCCCGCGAAGGCGCTGGGCTATCGCCAATACGACAATTCACGGCCCCGGGATCCGGACTTCTATAAGGATCCGATGCGCGCGCGGGCACTCGGCGCGCACCTGAATGGCATCGAGGCCTTTCCCTTCTTTGCCGCTGCGGTACTTCTCGCTGAGTTCCGGGCATGTCCGCAGGCCTTGATAGACTGGCTCGCGGTTCTCTTTTTGGGCCTGCGTGTGGCGTTTGTCGTGGCCTATGTGGCGGACCGACCGACGCTGCGAACCATTCTTTGGAGTGTCGCCTTTCTAGCCAACCTGACGATATTCCTGTTGCCGGCAATCGGTTGGGCCTTTCCGGGCGCGTCGCCGTCCTAGAGGCGCGTGTCACGAAATCTTCGCTTTACAGCCCGATTACAGGTACGCTACGCCAGCCTTGATCCCGGCAGATAACCGCGTATTTTACTCCGGAATTCAACGTCCGAGGCCGCCCGCCGATGTCCAGCAGCAAAGCCCCCGCCGCCCGCCGCGAAAGCGTCAAGGTCATGATCCGGCACGTGCCGGTCGGCGGCGGCGCGCCCGTCATGGTGCAGTCGATGACCAACACCGACACCGCCGACGCCCAGGGCACGACCGAGCAGATCTACGCGCTCGCCAACGCCGGCTCCGAGGTCGTGCGCGTCACCGTCGACCGCGACGAGGCCGCCAAGGCGGTGCCGAAGATCCGCGAGCTGCTCGACAGGCGCGGCTGCAACGTGCCGATCGTCGGCGACTTCCACTACATCGGGCACAAGCTGCTGACCGAGAACCCGGCCTGCGCCGAGGCGCTCGACAAGTACCGCATCAACCCGGGCAATGTCGGCTTCCGCGAGAAGCGCGACGTGCAGTTCTCGACCATGATCGAGATGGCGATGAAGTACCGGAAGCCGGTGCGCATCGGCGTCAACTGGGGCAGCCTCGACCAGGAGCTGCTCGCCTCGATGATGGATGCGAACGCCAAGTCGAACGACCCGAAGGAAGCGTCCGAGGTGCTGGAGGAGGCGCTGGTGCAGTCCGCGCTGTCGAGCGCCCAGCGCGCGGAAGCGCTCGGCCTCGGCCGCGACCAGATCATCCTGTCCTGCAAGGTCAGCGAAGTGCAGGCGATGGTTTCGGCCTATCAGAACCTGGCGGCGCGCTGCGACTATGCGCTGCATCTCGGCCTGACCGAGGCGGGCATGGGCTCCAAGGGCATCGTCGCCTCGACCGCCGCGCTCGCCATCCTGCTGCAGCAGGGCATCGGCGACACGATCCGCGTCTCGCTCACGCCCGAGCCCGGCGGCGACCGCACCAAGGAGGTGGTCGTCGCGCAGGAAGTGCTGCAGACCATGGGCATCCGCTCCTTCACCCCGCTGGTCACGGCCTGCCCCGGCTGCGGGCGGACGACGAGCACGGTGTTCCAGCACCTGGCCGAGAAGATCCAGGGCTATCTCCGCAACCAGATGCCGGAATGGCGCAAGAAATACGTCGGCGTCGAGCAATTGAACGTCGCGGTCATGGGCTGCATCGTCAACGGCCCGGGCGAGAGCAAGCACGCCGACATCGGCATCAGCCTGCCCGGCACCGGCGAGACGCCGGCCGCGCCCGTCTTCATCGACGGCGAGAAGAAGATGACCTTACGCGGCGAAGGCATCGCCGAAGAGTTCCAGAAGATCGTCGAGACCTACGTCCAGTCGAAATACGAGCCCCGCGTCTGATCCCGCTTGAAGCGTTCGCGGCGCCCGTGCGTTACACTGTCGGGCATGTCGAAGCACTGGATCGGGACATCGGGGTGGAGCTATGACGGCTGGCGCGGGCCGTTCTATCCGCGCACGCTGCGGCGGACGGACTGGCTCGCGCATTACGCCGAGCGCTTCAAATCCGTCGAGATCAACGCCAGCTTCTATCGCCTGCCGAAAACCTCGGTGCTCGAAGGCTGGGCGGCGCATACGCCGGCGGATTTCCTGTTCGCGGTCAAGGCATGGCGGGCGATCACCCATTACCGGCGGCTGGCGGGCTGCACGGATCATCTCCGCGTGTTCTACGAGCGGCTGGCCGCGCTCGGGCGCAAGGCCGGGCCGGTGCTCTTCCAGATGCCGCCGCGTTTCGGCGTCGACCTGCCGCGCCTCGCCGCGTTCCTGGCGGCGCTGCCGCCGGGCCGGCGGCACGCCTTCGAGTTCCGCGACCCGAGCTGGCACAGCGACGCGGTCTATGCGCTGCTCGCCCGCCACAACGCGGCCTTCTGCGTCTACGAGCTGGGCAAGGCGCGCGCGCCGCGTGTCGTGACCGCCGACTTCGTATACGTCCGCCTTCATGGCCGCCGGGCGCGCTACCGCGGCACCTACAGCACGGCGGCGCTGCGCGGCTGGGCCGGCTGGCTGGCGCGCGCGAAGGCGGACGGGCGGGACGCTTACGTCTATTTCGACAACACGGATGAAAAGGACCACGCGCTTCGCAACGCCGAGGCGCTGGATGCGATGCTGGCGGAGGGGGTGAGCGGTTCTAACTGACGGCGTTTCGCGCTGGCCGGAAGAGTCGTGGATGCGCGGAACAAGTTCGCGCATGACGTTTCTGATTTGTATTCAATAAGTGGCCGTCACTCGCGGACTTGTTCCGCGAGTCCATGCGGCACCGATGATGGGACTGCCACGGGGCCTTCGGCGGTGCTACACTCCGCGCATGGCCATCGTCACCGAAAGCACGACGCGCACGCAGGATCCCGCCGCCCGCGGCCGGGCCGAGGCGCGCTCCATTCGCGCCCGCATCCGCGCGGGCGAGCATGACCGGGACACCACCGGCCTGGCGCCCGGCATGGTGCAGGCCAACCTGATGATTCTCCCGGCCGCCTGGGCCGAGGATTTCCGCCGCTTCTGCGAGCTCAACCCGAAGCCCTGTCCGCTGCTCGCGATGACCGAGCCCGGCGACCCGTCGCTGCCGGGGCTGGGCGAGGGGATCGACCTACGCACCGACCTGCCGCGCTACTACGTCTACCGCGACGGCAAGCGGAGCGACGAGGTGACCGATCTCATGGATCTGTGGCAGGACGACTTCGTCGGCTTCGCGCTCGGCTGCTCCTTCTCCTTCGAGACGGCGCTGATCGAGGCGGGCGTGCCCCTGCGCCACCAGGAGATCGGCATGACCGTGCCGATGTACCGTACCAACATCGAGACCACGCCGTCCGGGCCGTTCCGAGGGCCGATGGTCGTCTCGATGCGCCCCTTCGCGCCAGCCGATGCGATCCAGGCGATCGCCGTGACCGCGCGCTGCAACAAGGTGCACGGCGCGCCGGTCCATTTCGGCGACCCGGCGGCGATCGGCATTGCCGACATCGACGCGCCGTCCTGGGAAAAGCCGCTGCCGATCCGCCCGGGCGAGGTGCCGCTGTTCTGGGCCTGCGGCGTGACCCCGCAGGTGGTGGTCGAGGCGGCGCGCCCGCCGATCGCCATCAGCCACAAGCCGGGGCACATGCTGATCACCGACCTGCTGAACGCGGATCTTGCCGATTGAGGCGATTCGCTGCTCGGACAGAGATTAGCGGGTCGTGAGGCCCGTCCGCGGATTGCCGGATCAAGTCCGGCAATGACGATTGTGCATTGATTTTAAAGAAAGATCGTCACTCGCGGACTTGATCCGCGAGTCCGTCGGCGCCGACCATATGAAAAGCGGGAACGCCGCTCCTACTGCGCCCAGGCGTTGGTCATGCCCACATTCGGTGCGTAGCGGTAGTGGTGGTCGAGCGTCTTGCCGGTCCAGCCGTTGAACTCGATGCTTTCCAGCTCGTTCCGGTCGTTGAGCGCGATCGCGGTGATCTCGATCGCGCTGTCCGCGCAGGTCCGCCGGACCGCCAGCCCCCAGCCGCGGCCGGCGGGGAAGGCGCAGCGGCCCTGCCGGAAGACGTGCCGCCCCCGGCTGTCGTAGACCCGGCCGATGCCCTTGGCGTGGCAGGTGAAATACTGTGCCTCGGAGCCGTCGGCCTTCGCCTCCGACCAGACCGTCTCGGTGACGCCGGTCTTCGGGTTCTTCCAGCGCTTCGGCCCGGCGATGCGGGCGCCGTTCGCGGGGACGGTCGCGCTGGCCGCGTGCATGCAGGCCTCGGCCTTCGAGCCGTCCCATTTCGCCCCGGTCCAGAGCTGGTAGGGAATGTAGAGCGTCGACGTAGAACAGTCGTACAGGTTCTTGATATTCCACGGATCGTCGCTCTTGGCTGACTCGGTGCAGGCGATCGCGTGGAGCTGGCTCTCGGTCGCGCCGGTGAACTGGGTGCCGGTGGCGAAACGGCCCGCGACGCCCATCGCGGCGACGAGGACACAGAGGGCTATGGCATGGGTGTTCATGGACGAAAGCGCTGCTCGGCTTGCGCGCCGGCGGGGGAGAGTCCCGCCGCGCCGGCTGCGCTGTTCTTGTACGGCGGGCACCCTAGCAGGACTTTCTTAATACCGGGTTAGGAGCGGGTTAACGGGCGTGGCGTGGAAAGGCGGCGCGGCGAAAAATCTGGTAAGATGTCGCCGACGCATCCGATCGAAGGGGACGCCGATGACCGCGATGAAGCCTGCAATCCGGGGTCTGCATCACGCCGCTTATCGCTGCCGCGATTCCGAGGAAACCCGTCATTTCTACGAGGATTTTCTTGGCCTGCCGCTGGCCGAGGCCTTCGAGATCGACACCGGCCGGGCGGGCATGCCCGCGAACGTGCTGCACAGCTTCTACCGGCTCGGCGACGGCTCCTTCATCGCCTTCTTCGAAGCGCCGGATGCCGATTTCGACTTCAAGGACCAGCACGACTTCGACCTGCATATCGCGCTCGAGGTCGACATGGACACGCTGCACCAGATGTTCGCGCGCGGCCGCACCAAGGGGATCGAGACGCGCGGCATCGCCGACCACGGCTTCGTCCACTCGATCTATTTCCGCGACCCGAACGGCTATGTCCTGGAGCTGACCGCGAAGACCGACGCCCCCCAGCCCGACGACGGCGCGCCCTCGCTCGAGAAGGCGCATGCCGCGCTGCACGCCTGGCAGGCGAAGAAGCAGCGGAAGGGGTAGGGGGCGGGGGCTGTCCCTCGGAAGGACTCATGCTTCGACAAGCTCAGCATGAGGCTTTTGTTGTTGGCTGGTACTCTCGATCCTCATCCTGAGCCTGTCGAAGGATGAGGATGGCACGGACGCTCCGCCGATGCCCTACCGCGCCAAGTCCCGCATCGACACGCCCGTATCCGCCAGCGCGGCCGGATCGACCTCCTTGCCGGACTGCAGCAGGCGGCGGGCGAAGCGCATGTCGCGCGGCTGGTTGACGCTCATCGCGCCGACGATCCGGCCGCCCTCGAGCTGGAAGATCATGTAGTCGGCGCCGTTTATGTCGCCGCGGAACACGACCGTGTCCCAGCGCTCGGGTAACCCCGCGATCTCGAGCTTGGCGTCGAACTGGTCGGACCATAGCCACGGCACCTCGGCATAGGGCGTCTCCTCGCCGCACATCACGCGCGCGGCGGCGATCGCCTGGTTTTGCGCGTTCTGCCAGGACTCGAGCCGGATGGGACGGCGGTAGAGCGGGCTGAAATGGCTGGTCACGTCGCCGGCCGCGAAGATGTCCGCGACCGAGGTGCGGCAGTATTCGTCGACGACGATGCCGTTCGCCACGGCGATGCCCGCGGCTTCCGCCAACGCGGTGTCGGGCACGATGCCGACCCCGACCACGACGAGGTCGGCCGCCAGCGTCTCGCCCGTGCTGGTGACGACGCGCTCGACGTCGCCCGTGCCTTCCAGCCGCTCGACGCCGGTATTCAGCCGCACATCGACGCCGTGGCCGCGGTGGAGCGCCAGGAAGGTCGCGGAGACCTCCGGCAGCACGGCGCGGGCCATCAGCCGGTCCGCCAGCTCGACCACCGTGACGTCGCAGCCGCGCAGCCGCGCGCTCGCGGCCGTCTCGAGGCCGATGAAGCCGCCGCCGATGACGACGACCTTGCGGCCCGGCGCGAGAAGCGCGTCGATGGCGCGGCTGTCGTCGAGGGTGCGCAGGTAGAGGACGTTGCCCAGATCGGCGCCCGGCACGCGCAGGCGCCGCACCGCGCCGCCCATGGTCAGCAGCAGCTTGTCGTAGGGCTCGCGCGTGCCGTCGGCGAGCGTGACTGTGCGGGCCGCCGGGTCGATCGCGGTCGCGGCCACGCCGAGGCGGCACTCGATCCGCTTCTCCTGCCAGAACGCGGCCGGCCGCATCGGGCCGAACATCTCGGCCTTGCCCTGCAGCAGCTCCTTCGACAACGGCGGGCGCTCGTAGGGCAGGTGCGGCTCGTCGCCGATCAGCAGAATGCGCCCCTCGAAGCCCAGCGCGCGCATCGCTTCCGCGGCACGCCCGCCGGCATGCCCGGCGCCGATCACGACGAAGCGGGGGGATTGGGTCATGGGGTCTTAAAAGCTTGCATGGGCCAGCCTTTTCTCCCTCCCCCCTACGTGGGGGAGGGTCGGGGTGGGGGGATGCGAGCAGACTCTTTAGCGGGCTGACCCCCCACCTAAATCCTCCCCCAGGCGGCCGATGTCAACCGGCCGCCGATTTTGGAAAAGCGGCGCGCGGCGACACGCGCGCCGCAAGGGTGGAGGACTTTAAAGGTGTATGGCGTAACCTAGACCTTCACGAAGATCTTGCCGTTCTCGACCTTGACCTCGTAAGTCGCCAGCGGGTCGACCACGGGCGGGCACAGCACCGCGCCGGTCCGGATGTCGAACTTGCCGTCGTGCAGCGGGCATTCGATGACATTGCCTTCCTGAATGCCGTCGCACATGGACGCCATGGCGTGGGTGCAGATGTTGCTCGTCGCGAAGAACTCGCCGCCGACGTTGAACAGCGCGATCTCGTCGCTGCCGACATACACCCGGACCGGCTCTTCCTCGACCACCCCGTCCGCGTCCGCCACTTCATGCCAAATTCCGTCGCTCACTGATCCGTCCCACCCTGGTTTCCGTTTTTGCCGAAAAAAACCGACCATTCCGGTCGGAGAATAGGCCCGGTCTTATATAGATTTCGCGCCGAGCCGTCTCCAGTGTAATTTGACGATGTCGGGTGTGCAAAACGGCCCGATCGCAGGGCCATTCCGTTCACAGCACGCCGCACCGTCCCCATGTCCTTCGAAACCTTCGAGCCGACCGTCGGAATCCTGCTTTACATCGCCCTGGTCTATCTTGCGGCGGGGGTGGTGAAGGGCGTGCTCGGCATCGGCATGCCGCTGGTCTCCCTGCCGTTGCTGGCGGGCGTGGTCGGCCCGATCACGGCGATGGCGCTGCTCGCGGTCCCGACCATCCTGATCAACTTCTGGCAGACCTTCCAGAGCGGCTACATGGGCGGCGCGCTCAAGCGTTTCTGGGTGGCCTATCCGCTGCTGATCGGCGGCGTCATCATCGGCGTCAACTTTCTCACCCGGTTGCCGCGCGGCGGCGTGTTCATCCTGGTCGGGTCCGTCGTCATCCTGATCTCGATCTCGCAGATCCTGCCGTTCAACCTGACCCTGCCGCGGCGGACGGAGCGCTGGATCACGCCCGCGGTCGGCATCGTCTCGGGCCTGCTCGGCGGGGTGTCGAGCTTCCTCGGGCCGCTGATGGCGATGTATCTGATCGCGCTGCGCGTGACCAAGGATCAGTTCGTCGGCTCGATCGCGCTGTTCTACCTGATCGCGGCCGTGCCGTTCTTCATCGGCCTCGCGACCACGGGGCATCTGGGCTGGCGGGAGTTTCTCGCCTCCTGCGGGGCCTGCCTGATGATCTGGCTCGGCGTGCTGATCGGGCAGCGGCTGCGGGCCCGCGCCTCGGCCGAGCTGTTCCGCCGGCTCGTGCTGGCGGTCCTGATCGTCGTCGGCGCCAACATGATCCGCAAGGGGCTGATGTGAGGGCGCGCGCGCTTCGGTAATGCCCGATCTCACGCCCTTCACGGTCCTGATGATCACCGTGGCGTATCTCTGCGCCGGCACGGTCAAGGGCACGATCGGCGCCGGGCTGCCGCTCGTATCCATTCCCATCCTGGCGCAGGTGATCGAGCCGGCGACGGCGGTCTCGCTCACCATCGTGCCGGTGATCCTGACCAATGTCTGGCAGGCGCTGCATGGCGGGCATTACCGTGAGGTGCTGCGCCGCTTCTGGCCCTTTCTCGTCTGTCTCGTGGCGGGCGTGTTCGCCGGCGCGCATATCCTGGCGACCGCCGACCCGCGGACGACGAAGGTCGTGCTCGGCTCGATCGTCGCCGCGATCAGCCTGGTCCAGCTCATCGGCGGCGGCATCACCGTGCCGGAACGGGTGCAGCCCTGGCTCAACCCCGTGTTCGGCGCGGCGTCCGGCGTGTTCGGCGGCATGGCCGGTATGATGGTGCCGGCCATCATCTACGGCGCGGCGCTGCGGCTGCCCAAGAATCTGCTGATCAGCCTGTTCGCGCTGGTCGCGCTCTCGGGCACCGCGCCGCTCTACGTCACGCTGTTCGCCAACGGGGTGCTGCGCGGGCCGGCGCTTGCGGTATCCGCGGCGGCGATGGTGCCGACCTTCCTCGGCCTGCTCCTGGGCACGAAGCTACGCAACCGCATCTCGCAGCGCGCCTTCGAGCGGCTGTTGTTCAGTGTCCTGATCGTCATCGGCCTCAACCTGGTGCGCAAGGGGCTGATGTAAGCCGGGCTTCAGCGGGCAAAGGGGGCCAGCTCCTCGAAGCGCTTGAGGAATTGCGCCTTGATCGAATAGGCGGGGAGCGGGGTCAGGTCGATCTTGGGCAGCCGGGCGTAGCGGCCGAAAAAGCGCTTGCCTTCCGCTTCCGTGAAGCCGGCGAGCTGGGTCGCTTCCAGATAGGCGGACATGCGGTCGGCCCGCTTGATCAGCTGGGTCACCGCGGCGGGCAGCCGGGCTGGCAGGCCGAAGCGGATGTGGATCGCCGCGAGCAGCTTGTGCTCGAGCGACTTGTAGTCGAGCCCGACCGCCGCCTTGAACGGCGAGATCAGGTCGCCCACGACATATTCCGGCGCGTCGTGCAGCAGCGCGGCGAGGCGCCAGCGCGTCTCGATCTTGCGGTCGATGAAGGCGGCGAGCTGCTCGACCAGGAGCGAGTGCTGTGCGACCGAGAAGGCCGACCGCCCCGAGGTCTGGCCGTTCCAGCGCGCGACCCGCGCCAGCCCGTGGGCGATGTCCTCGATCTCGATGTCCAGCGGTGTCGGATCGAGCAGGTCGAGCCGTCGGCCGCTCAGCATGCGTTGCCATGCGCGCGCGGTCATGCGGGGCCGCCCGGCTAGATCGAGCGGCCCGTTTCGGGCTGGTCGCCGTCGCCCGGCTTGGGCGGTTGCGGCGTTGCGTTCGGGCGCTTGCGGCGGATGATGATGTCGCCGTTCTCGTTGATCTCCGGCTTCTCGTATTGCGGGATCTGCTGGATCAGCAGCTCGAGCGCCCGCACCATCTTCGACATGGCGTCCGTGGCAAGGTCGCCCGGCGTCTCCTGGTCCGCGGCCGCGGCCGGCAGCGCGAGCAGCAGGAAGACGGGAACGGCCAGGATCGATCGGCGGAGCCGGTGGGCCATGGAACAAGCGTCCTTTCGCGGGTAACCTGTCCCTGTCATATCGGGAGACGCCGCCGCAAATCAACGACCTCACCGAGGACATTCACGACCGGACGCCGGTCATCCTCGATCCCAAGGACTACGAAGGGTTGCTAAACGGTACGGCAGGGAAGGATCTGTTGAAGCCGTTCCCCTCGGGGAAGATCAAGCGCTATGCAGTGTCTCGGGCAGTGGGGAACGTGAAGAATACGAGGGCGGAGCTTATTGAACCCATTGACTGAGCCATGCCCGAATTACATTCGGTTCTTTCTTGGCCTGCCGCACTCGGACACGCTCAATGTCTTGGCCGCGGATAAATTCAAATACCTTTTGTTCTGGTTTGTAGACAATTACTCCATCGGACGTTGCTCGCAGTAAAACGATATTTTGAAACGCTCTATTGGTCAACGTGACTATGGTCTGTGGAGGCAAATGCAAATCTTGATGAAATGCGGCACGCCCAGCAAAATATGCTGCGCCAAATATAGCAACAGCTAAGACTAACATATCCCCCAACCCTGACTGTTGCCCCATCTTTGCACGATAATATCGGATATAATAGTAATTGGAAAATCCGGAAATCAACCACAGAATTGAAATGACTTGCATCAGTTCTTCGGGGATAATGAAGTAAAATATGGCTATAAGTATCAGTGGGACGTGCCGAAATAAGGGCGATCCGAACCATATGATGCGCGGTTGTTTCTTGGGAGGGCCTTCAAGGTATGCCTTTACTTGGTCATCGACACGATCTGTGATGTGCGTAAAGATGAAAACGGAGTAGAATGCGAACGTGCCAATAACCCAGAATGCGGCATGTAAAATATGATCTGACAATCCAATTAGGAAAAAGAAACGCAAATCAAATTGTGAGAAATATCCCCAATCATAAATCACGCCAATCGACACTCCTAATGCAGTAATGAGTGGTAGTGCCGATACGAGTTGACCAAGCGGCCTGTCGATTTCAGCCGACATAAAGCTTCTCTTTCGATCTCATTCGCTCAAATCACGGATTCCAGTAGAGCAATATTACTGCTGGATGTGCTAACTTTAAATAACACCAAATCCCTTCCAGTTGGGCCTCGCGTGTATGTCCTTGCTCCCGCGCGCCTGGCGCCTAAGCCTCCCATGCACCATCGGGAAGTGCAGCCCTCGACCGAAATGCGCGATCAGCACCTCGATGGGCAGCGCGGCATGGTGGCTGCACCGGTTGCACCAGCAGAATACGCCAACGCCATACTCGCGGACCTGAGCCGGTGTGGGCGGTTCGGGGGCTTCCTCGCGCATTTCCAGATGGTGTGACTGATTGGCTTGGAGGGGAAGTGGGCGACTCGCGTGATACGCGGGAGTCTGCCTTCGCTTATTGCGTATGTAGCTGTGGAGCGCCACTGGAGTTTTAGGCTAAGGCGATTGTGAAGCTGTCGTATAGAAATAAATGGAAGACTAGCTTTGTGATTTGACAGGTCAATAAAGTTCCATGTGGGGAACTTCTCAGAAAAGAATGAATTTCTGCAGATTTGACAAGGAATTTAGTTTATTTGTTGCTAATCAAATTCTAATATGCCCGCTGCAAGAAAATCTCGGTCCATCCTTCCATTAGGGAAAGAACATTGAGTGCGCGACGTTTAGTGAAGCTCATCGCAGATGAAGCAAGGAGTATACCGGGAGATGATCCACAGGATATTGCAGGACGGATTGCTGAAATCAAAATTCTTCTCCCAGGTGTTGCGCAGAATGCAACTACGCGGCAAGAACTGCTGAATGAGCTCCGTTTAGAAATTGCGCGTGGTAACCCGGGAAGCAATTCGATATCCATCCAAGATTTAATAGAAACCATTATTGAGCACCTAAAGGATGCTGTCACCGAGCTGGATCAATGGATAAGCACTGCGGATGGGGTTCTATCTAACCATACGGTCGTTATCACCTTAGGAGGAGCATCGGGTCTTGCAGCTGCAGGGGCTGCGATTTACGCAGTCGTCGACACCATGATGGCAGGTACCTGCTCAGTCGTTCTAATTGGCCTCGCAACCGCTGGCACATACAAGAGATGGAAGCTACATCAGAGACAAACGCGTTGGAAAACCGAGAAAAATCAATATACTAATTTGATTTAGAGCCTTTCGGCTGCGGCAAAATGATGAATTTCTATAGCGCCGTGGTCGCGGACGGATTTTGTGCTATATTATTGGTGAGGAAGGCATTGAGATGATTGGTGATATCAACGTCGCGCAGCTTTCACCCCTCGTCCTGCTAGGGGCTGTTACGATTATAACAGTGGTTGGCTTTGTTTGGAACACACGCCAAGCAGATAAGCTGATATTGAAAGCCGCAAACAGCGATCTTTTTCACAACTTAGAAGCTTCACTTCTTCAGCTCCGATTATACCGCTCAGAGAAGCGTAATTTTCTGTCTGCCTTCGCAGACGCAATTGAAAATGCAGCAGAACTAAGCTTCGGGTGAGGGCTTGGCGGGCTATTCAGCTAGGCTCGCGAATGCAGGTACGCTCGTAGACATTGCAAGCAATAATTTTTCAGGTTATGGGGCAACCGTCCCAAGAGAATCTGATGAAAAAAACATTGCTCATTTGGCTGGAGGCGAAAATTTTCTTGGGCAAATGGTGGCGAACTTGGAGATGGGTGTCCAAGTTGAAGGCATGCTGTATGGCAATCGTCCTAGCCTGCCGGCACCGATGGCAACTGTATTATTTGCAATGTCTCCAAAGACACTCGCGTCTTCTATTCGAGATGTAATAAGAATGAAGTTAGATCTCTTAAAAGCGGATCGGAGTTTGACACAACACCAGTTAGCGATGGAGTTGGTGGCCATCACTTAGAGCCTCTTTAATGAGGGGCAACAATTGCGTTCACATTCGGAGCGCTCTGAAGAGGTTGAGCGTGTCAGACAATCCATTGCCGAACTTGTGGCACGGATTGCGGCATACGGTTCAGAGGAAACACGCTAAGTTTTCGAAACTCAAAAGAATCACAGCTTTCATAGAACTTCTTTTGCAATTTGATTTATCATCGCCATCCTGGCCCCCTACCGACGGTTGGCACCCGTAGTGATCTAGACGGGACAGCATTTCGGTAAGTAGCGATTTTTTGTCAGAACCGATTTCTGTTTTCCCTAATACCGCTGCTGACGGGCTAAGTGTCCTAAAAACGGGATGCGGGTTTTAGGGGGTTTTCCAGGCAAGGACTTGGTACGCACCCTCGACCAATCCTGTATCCCCCAAAGTGCCCCAGCCCAGGCGCAACGAGTGCCATCATCCCTACTATGACAGTCAGCCAAAGAGGGCTGGCGCTTGCCGCTGTCCCTGCTAGCGTTGTAGGGGCTCAGCTGATAACTGTCAGCTCTAGATCAATCGGGGGAGAAAAATGACTGTCAGAACACCGTCCTATCGCGTCGCCATCGGCGGGCTGGGCTCGATCGGATTGAAGGTGGCGCGCAGACTCGACGAGGGCATTGCGGGGCTGGAGCTCGTCGCCGTCTCGGCCCGCGACCGAGCGGCGGCGGCCGGGCGCATGAAGGATTTCAGACGGCCGGTGCCGGTGCTGCCACTGGCCGAGCTGGCGAGCGTGGCCGACGTCGTGGTCGAATGTGCACCGGCGGCGGCCTTCGACGAGGTGGCGGAGGCGGCGATCGCGGCGGGGCGCATCTTCATGCCGATGTCCTGCGGCGTGCTGCTGCGCCGCCCGGATTACGAGAGGCGGGCAGGGGAGACCGGCGCCCGCATCATCGTCCCGACCGGCGCGCTGGTCGGTTTCGACGCGGTGCGCGCTGCCGCCGAGGGCACCATCCATTCCGTCACCATGAAGACCGAGAAGCCGCCGAAGAGCGTCAAGGGCGCGCCCTATCTCGTCGAGCACGGCATCGACGTGGGCAACCTTGCGAAGCCGCTCCGCGTGTTCGCGGGCTCGGCGCGCGAGGCGGCGATCGGCTTTCCGGCAAACGTCAACGTCGCCGCCGCGCTCAGCATGGCCGGCATCGGCGCAGACCGCACGACGATCGAGATCTGGGCCGACCCGGCGCAGGAGCGCAACAAGCACACGATCAAGGTGGACGCGGATTCGACCCGTTTCACGATGGTCATCGAGGGCATCCCGTCGCCCGGGAACCCGGCGACCGGCCTGCTGACCCCGCTCAGCGTCATCGCCACCCTGCGCGGGCTGGTGAGCACGCTGCATGTGGGGACGTAAGCGCGGATCGGGACGGCTCCAGGCTTCGCCGATGATCCGGATTTCAGATGGCGGCCCGGTCGTTTGCGGCGAGCGCCTGCACCAGCTCCGCGAGGCTGGATACCGTCAGGTCCGGTTTCGCCTCGTTGGCATGTTCGCCATGCAGCCCCAGCAGCTTGTCCGGCCGGTTGATCCAGGCGTTGGCCAAACCGAGCCGGTTTGCGGGGACGATGTCGGCGCGCAGGCTCTGGCCGACATGCAGCACGCGGCGGCGGGGAATGCCCATCGCCGCGAGGTCGGCAAGCGCGGTCTCGAAATGCGGCATGTCCGGCTTGTAGGCGCCGACGCGCTCTGCGGTCACGACGACATCGAAGGTGAAATCGAGCCGCCGGCATGACGACCGAAGCGACGCCTCGTCGATATTGCTGAGCGCGCCGACCTTGACGCGCTTTTGCAGCGCGATCAGGCCGGCGTGGCTGTCGGCGAAAGGCGGCCAGCCATGCGGCGCCGCGGCGAAACCCTCGCGTGCGCCGCGGTCGACGGGCACGCCGTACTCGGCCGAAATCCGATCGAAACAGCGCCGCAGGACATCCGGGTAGAGATACGCAGGACGGACTTTCTGGATCGTCGCCCGGGCGCGGTCGAATGCCATGAGGAGATCGAGATCGCCGGCCTCGACCCCGGCTTCGCGCGCCCAGCGCGACAGAAAGGCGACGATCGACGGCTCCCAGTCGATCAGGGTGCCGTAGACGTCGAAGGTCACGGCATCGAAGTCGGAAAGGCGCAGCTCCATCGGCTCCTCGCGCTGGTCCAGGCTTGACGAACAGCAAATAATCGATTATCGATAAGATGTCAACAAAGGAGCAGATCAAGGATGTCCGAACATCGCGTATATCCTTCGCTCGAGGCTTTGCCGGACGGGCTTGGCGAGCGGCCGCCCGCTTCGGCGATCGTCGCCGACGCGCTGCGCGAGGCCATCCTTCGCGGCGCCGTCGCGGGGGGCGAGCGTCTCCGGCAGGACGCCATCGCAACCCGGTTCGGCGTCAGCCAGACGATCGTCCGGGAAGCCTTCAAGCCGCTCGTCGCGGAAGGTTTCCTGAAGGCCGAGCCGCGGCGCGGCGTCAGCGTGGCGCCGCTCTCGCCCGACGAGGTATCGGAGATGACGCAGCTTCGCAGCCTCCTCGAAACGCAGGCGCTGGAATGGGCGATCCCGGCGATGACCGGCGCGGATTACGACGCGGCGGAGGCGATCCTGGACGCGCTCGACAGGGCGGCATCGACCGACGACATCATCGCCCTCAATGCCCGGTTCCATGCGACGCTCTACGCGCCGGCGAAGCGCGAGCGGACCCTCGGTCTCATCGAAACCTTGCGCCTCAATTTCGAGCGCTATCTCCGGCTGACCTGGGAGGAGACGCCGCATTTAGGCCAGTCCCAGCGCGAGCATCGCGCGCTGCTGGAACACTGCAAGGCCGGGGACGCGGTCAACGCCTGCGCGTGCCTGCGCCGGCATATCACCGGCACCGGCACGGTACTGGCCGAGCGGCTCAAATCGCGTACGCGCTAGAATGGCCGGCGCCGGGTTGCGCCCCGCCTCGGTCAGTCGCGCCTTCCGCCGCTCAACACCAGCAGCAGAACCGCGACCAGCGACAGCCCGGTCAGCACGGAATAGCCCACCGCATAGCTGCCGGACGCAGCGACGATGGCGCCGAAGACGAGCGGCATCGACATGATGCCGGCATAGGCGAAGAACTGGCCGCCGCCGCTGGCGTCGCCGGCCATGTCCTCGGGCGCGAGGCGGACGATCTCGGCGAAGAAAAGGCCGACCCAGCCGTTGGCGCTGAGGCCGAGCAGGGCGATGACGGCGCCGAACGACCATACCGGCCAGTCCTGGGTGAAATTCGCCGTCAGCACGAAGCCGGTCGCCATCATGAAGCCCGTCAGGATGAGAATGGCGCGCGAGCTCAGCACGCGCTCCGCCAGCACGCCCCAGAAGATGCGCACCGGGATGCCGCAGAAGCTGAAGATCGCGAACAGCGCGCCGGCGGTCGCGATCGGCAGGCCCAGGCGCTCCGTCATGTAGACGACCATGTAGGAGCTGAGCGCGAGCTGGCAGCCGCCGTAGATGAAGGCCATGACAGCGATGGCGCGGAGCTGGCGGTGGCGCAGGATCAGCTTGATCGGCTCGACCACGGAGGCGACGCTGACGCGGCGGCGCGCCGGGCGCTCGGCGTCGAGCCGGCGGCGCACCGGCTGGATCGCCAGGATGACGAGCACGGCGAAGAGCCCGACCGTGCCGACCGCGGCCTGCCAGCCATGGTTCACCAGCACCGCCGGTACGATCATGCCCGCCAGCATGCCGCCGGCCGGCGTCGCGCATTGCTTGACCGAGAAGACGAAGGGCCGCCAGCGCAGCGGCGTGGTGCGCGCCAGGATGTAGGAGCCGCTCGGGTTCATCGGCCCCGAGCCGATGCCGATGGTCATGGCGCCGAGCACCGCCGTCACCGCCCATCCGAGGTCGAACAGCACGACGCCGGCGATCACCGCGCACAGCAGGACCTGCATCGTGCGCACCGTGCCGAGCAGGCCGAGGAACAGGCCGGTGAACAGCCCCGCGCCCATGGCGACGAGGTAGACCGCCGCGGTGAAGAAGCCGACGAACACCGTCGGCACGCCCATGTCGGGCAGGGCTACGGGCGCGGCCACCGGCAGCGTGTAGGACGCCATGGTGATGACCAACTGGCCGGTGAACATGGTCGGCAGCGATATCACGGCATCGCTTCGCAGGAGGTCGCGCATCGGGCGGCGGCTCGGTCGCGGTTGGCGGGATACCCGTTTAGCACGAAACCCGCGTTCGCGCCACATCGCAGGCCGGACCCGTACCCCAGGATGGCGTCGCTTATCCGCCTACCGCGCCACGGCTCCCGCGTGCGCTCCAATCAAAAAAATGTGATCCCATAGCCTGTTACTGCGGCGATCGGCCCCGTTTGCGGGGCGCCGTGAGCGGATACCATCGAAACGGCGACATCCCGGCGTCAGGCTGACGACAGGTTGGTCCTCGATGTTAGCCGCCGGCTTGGCGCGCCCTTACGAATTCGGCAGCGAGGCCCGACGCCACTGGCATGCGTCGATCCCATTCATTCCCGGAAATCCATCCGCGAGGCGTGACGTGAAGAATGATGCGATGATGAGCAAGGTACCGGCGGTGACCTTGGGGTTCTGGATCATCAAGATTGCCGCGACGACGCTCGGCGAGACCGGCGGCGATACGGTGACCATGACGATGAATTTGGGTTACCTGGTCGGCACGGCCATATTCTGTTCGATCCTGGTCGCCTTGGTGATTTTTCAGATCATGGCAAAGAAGTTCCACCCGTTTCTCTACTGGGCCACGATCGTGGCCTCGACGACGGCCGGCACCGCGATGGCCGATTTTGCGGACCGGTCGCTGGGCATCGGCTATACGGGCGGGTCGTCGATCCTGGCCCTCTCCGTCATTGCGGTTCTCGGCCTGTGGTACTGGTCGGAAGGGACCGTCTCGGTCGCAACGGTCAAAACGCCAAGAGTGGAAGCGTTCTACTGGGCGACGATCACCTTGTCGCAAACCTTGGGAACGGCGCTCGGCGACTGGACGGCGGATACGTCCGGCATCGGCTACGAGGGCGGCGCTTTGGTCTTCGCGGCCGCGCTGGCGGTCATCGCCGTCGTCTATTTCTGGACGAACGCGTCACGCGTCGGGCTGTTTTGGGCGGCGTTTATCCTGACAAGGCCGCTCGGCGCCACGGTGGGCGATTTTCTCGACAAGCCGATCCGGCATGGCGGGCTGGCGCTCAGCCGGCCGATGGCGTCGGCGGTCATCGCCGTTTCGATCATCGCTTTCATCCTCCTCCTGCCGCAAAGGGCGGGCGTTTATCCAGCGTGTCGAGCAAAGGCGACTGAGCGACGGCGGTTCTTGCGCGAGCGATGCGGAAGGCCGGCAATTGCATATGCGCATCGACCCGGTCGAAGCGCAGGACAAGCTGCGCTATGATGTGATGACCGCTGGGCCAATGAGGAGGACCGCCATGTTCGATCGCGATCAGTTCGTTGCCGACTGCCAGGCCGCGCTCAAGGACGCCCACCCCGAGAAGGCGGTGCGCGAAGTCGTCGCCCGCGCCGTCGCCGATCCGGCGGGCGTGCTGAAGGGGCTCGGCGAGCCGGAGCAGGGCGGGGTGCAGAAGATCCATGCCGCGCCCGACCTCACGATCATCAACGTGATCTGGAGCAAGTACATGACGATCCTGCCGCATAACCACGAAATGTGGGCGGTGATCGGCATCTATACGGGGCGCGAGGACAACATCTTCTGGCGCCGCATCAAGGACGAGGACGGCGGCCGGATCGAGGCGGCCGGGGCCAAGGCGCTCGGCGTGAAGGACGCGGTGCCGCTCGGCCGCGACATCATCCACTCGGTCACCAACCCGATCCCGCGGCTGAGCGGCGCGATCCACGTCTACGGCGGCGATTTCTTCGGCGTCAGCCGCAGCGAATGGAACCCGGAGACGCTGATCGAACGGCCCTATGACGTGTCGAAGAACCTGAAGGTGCTGGCGGGGGCGAACGGGTAGGGCGTCAGGGCGACGCGTCCCGCCCGGCACCCAGCCGTGGATTGCCGGAACAAGTCCGGCAATGACGATTTTATTTTAATCAATATCTTACCGTCACTCGCGGACTTGTTCCGCGAGTTCATGCGGCGTGCGTTAAGGGACCGACCGGCTAGGCGGGTGGAGGAAGCGCCGGGGGAAGGGCGGGGCCTCTCCCGCTACTCGCGTCGCTGGGTGTTACTGGGTCTTCTGCTGGGACGATGGCATGCCTGGGTCGAATCCTGGCTCTGGCTCACGTCGCCTGCGGACGCCTGCTGCTGCAGTTTGGCCTGGGTCTGCCGGTTCAGCGCTCCGGTCTTCGGCAGGTCGTTCTTCGCCTGGAAGTCGCTGACGGCCTTGGTCGTCTTGCGGCCGTAGATGCCGTCGATCGGACCGTCATAGAGCCCGATGTCCTTCAGCTTGGTCTGGGCTTGCTTGACCTGTTCGCTGCTGAGTCCGGAGCGGTCCGCATTGGTCGCGCGGGTATGGTGCATCTTCGATTCCACCTTGTCGGACGCTTCGGCCACCTTTTCCTTCGTCGCATCGGCGGCCTTGTCCGTACTTTCGTCGACCTTGTCGCGGTTTGCGCCGGCCACGGCGCCTACGCCGGCGCCAACGACCGCGCCGACCGGACCGCCGACGACCGCGCCGGCAACGGCGCCGCCCGCGGCGCCGGTTCCGGTGCGCTGTTCGGACGTCTCGCCGCAGGCGGCGAGCAACGCCACGCTCGACAGGGTGACGACGGGTATCATCCATTTACGCATGATGATTTCACTCCTTTTGATTGCATTAGGAACGGCGCGGCAGTCGCGGACCCGGCGTCCGCAGCACGTCGCCGCCAGTTCTGAAAAGCTGGTTGCAATCACAAACAGTCCATCGGCGTAAAGTTCCGGCCATGGCACCGATATGCCCCCGCGTGGAGCCAAAAATTAGCTATTTGCTAACTATCTTGTTGCTTATTTATTATCTAATTGCTATGTATTTCGGATAATGAAAGTCGCCTATAGCAAAGCGTCTTTGCAGGTCCTGCGGCGGATGCCCGCGAATGAGGCGAAGCGAATTCGAAGCAAGATCGAAGCCTATGCCGAGGACCCGCTGTCGCAGGCGAACAATGTGACGAAACTGCAAGGACGCGACGGTTATAGAATGCGGGTCGGTGATTGGCGCGTGATTTTCGATCAGGACGGCGGCGTATTGGCGATTTTGGCAATTGGTCCTCGTGGCCGGATCTACGACAGATAGGAAAGCCCATGGGCAAGATTAAGATCATCGAGAGTCCGGGCGGCGATCGTCTCGCCGTTGTTCCGCTCGCAGAGTACGAGCGGCTGCAGGCGGCGGCCGAGATGCTGGAGGACGTGAGCGCGTACGACGCGGCGAAACGCGCGCTTGCGGCGGGCGAGGAGGAGCTCGTGCCGCAGGAGATCGCGAATCGCCTGATCGACGGCGAAAACCCCGTTCGCGTTTGGCGAGACTATCGCGGTCTTAGCGGGCGCGCACTTGCGGAAGCGGTGGGAATTAGCGCCGCATATTTGTCGCAGATCGAAAGCGGGCAGCGCGATGGTAGCTTCGACACCATGCAGCGCATCGCGGAAGCGCTGAAGGTGTCGCTCGACGACTTGCGCCGCCCTGCCTGATTTCCGTTATTTCCCCTTGTAGACCGGCTTGCGCTTCTCGTTGAAGGCGCGGATGCCTTCGAGCCTGTCTTCAGTCGAAACCATGCGGTTGTAGGCCTCGATCTCGAACAGGTAGCCGTTCCGGAAGTCGATCTGGGTCGCCATGTTGAGCGACTTCTTGGCCTGGCGGATCGAGATCGGCGCGTTGGCGCAGATCTTCCGCGCGGTCGCCATCGCCTCGTCCATCAGTTTCGCCGGCTCGCAGACCTTGTTGAGGATGCCCCAGTCGAGCGCTTCTTCGGCGGTGCAGGGCGCGCCGGTCAGCAGGAACTCCTTGGCGCGGCGGATGCCGACGGCGCGCGGCAGCATCTGCGTGGCGCAGGCGCCCGGCATGATGCCGAGCGTGACCTCGGTCAGCGCCAGCCGCGCATGCGTCGCGCCATAGGCGAAGTCCGACAGCAGGATGAACTCGCAGCCGCCGCCATAGGCGACGCCGTTGACCGCCGCGATGATCGGCGGCGGCACGTCGAGCATGGTCATCACCGCCTGCTCGAAGATCGCGTGCTGGTGCTGCCATTGCGCGTCCGTCATGCCGTGGCGGTCCTTGAGGTCGCCGCCAGCGCAGAAGGCCTTCTCGCCCGCACCGGTCAGGATCACGCAGCGCACGTCCTCCTGGTCGACATAGAGGTCGCGCCAGAGGTCGCGCAGGTCGAGCCCCATCTGGGTGTTCATCGCGTTGGCGCGCTCGGGCCGGTTCAGCGTGACGACGAGGATATGATCCTCGACTCGCTCCAGCTTGAGGGTCTCGTACTCGCTGCGCATGGCGGTCAGTCTCCCAGGATCTCTTTGGTGTGCGCGCCCAGGGCGGGGGAGCCGGTGTGCTGCGGCGGGCGCGCGCCGTCGAACTGCATCGGGATGCCGATCAGCTTGAATTCCTTGTCGTCGGTCTCCTGCAGGATGCCGAGCGCCAGGGTCTGCGGATGCACGACGACCTCGTCCATGGTCTGGGTCGGCGCGTTCGGCACGCCCACGGCATCCAGCTTCGCCGCCCAGTGGGTGCGCGGCTCGGTCTTGAGCACCGCCTCCATCATCGGGTTGAGCGCGGCGAGGTGCTCCCAGCGGCTCGGGTTCGACTGGAAACGCGGATCCTCGGCCCATTCGGGATGGCCCAGCGCCTCGCTCATCTTGCGGAACAGGCGATCGTTGGCGCCGGCGATGACGAGATAGCCGTCGGCGCATTCATAGGCCTGGTAGGGCGCGATGCCCGGCGCCTGCGAGCCGACCCGCTTCGGGTTCTTGCCGGTGCCGTAGTAGCCGGCCGCATGATAGTTCATCCAGCCGAGTGCGGTCTCGTAGAGCGAGGTGTCGATGCGGCAGCCCTTGCCGGTCTTGTGGCGGTCGTTGAGCGCGGCGAGGATGCCCATGGCGCACCACATGCCGGTGCCCATGTCGACGATCGAGGTGCCGACGCGCGCCGGCGGGCGGCCTTCCTCGCCGTTGACGCTCATGATGCCGCCGCAGGCCTGCATCAGCGGGTCGTAGCCGGGCCGGTCCTTGTAGGGGCCGGTGTTGCCGAAGGCGCCGCTGTGGCAATAGATCAGCCGTGGGTTCCCGGCCATCAGGGTGGCGGCGTCGAGGCCGAGCTTCTCGACCAGCCCGGGGCGCAGGTTCTGCAGCACCACGTCGGCCTTCTCGACGATGTAGCGGCGCAGCCGGTCGAGCTGCTTTTTGTCGGTGAAATCAACGACCACCGACTTCTTGTTCGCGTTGAGCGCCAGGAAGAAGGAGCGGATGCCGTCCTTGACCGAGGGCGGGCCCCATTGCCGGCAGTCGTCGCCGACCTCGGGCCGTTCCACCTTGACGACCTCCGCGCCGAGCGTTCCCAGGATCCAGGTGCCGTAAGGCCCGGCGACGCTCGTGCCGAGCTCGACCACGCGGATGCCTTCGAGCGGCTGATGTACGGACACGGTCCCTCCCGATGCTGCCCCGATGCTGCCTGGCTTCTGTGTTAGCGGGGCGGCGGGGTGGCGTCAAATTTCGGCGGGGAATCGGGCTGACATCGGCGCGGATTCATGCTTCGACAGGCTCAGCATGAGGCTGAATATGAATGCTGTGCCGAAACGCGACCCTCATCCTGAGCTTGCGAAGGATGAGCTGGCACGACGCCAGACTGCTCACCGCCGCGCGATCGCCGGAAGCCGCTCCGCCAGGTCCGCCGCCTCCCGCAGGATCCGCTCGATCAGCGCCGCGGCGGGGGGCACGTCCGCGATCATGCCGGCGATCTGTCCGGCCGCGTATTGCCGCCGGTCGTCCGGCCGGTCGCGCTTCTTGCCGCCGCGCGCGGCGCGGGCCAAGGCGGCGCAGCTCGGCGTCCGACGCGCCGGCCTCGCGCGCCTTTTCGTAGGCCAGCAGCTCCGGCGTCGCGATGCAGCGCACGGTGGCGCCGGTCATCGCCTTGGTGACGACGGTCTCGGTCTCGCGCATCGCCAGCAGCTTCTCGACCCCCCAGCGGTTCATCGCGCTTTCCTGCGTTGCCATGAAGCGGGTGCCGATCTGCACGCCGACCGCGCCAAGCGCGAAGGCGGCGAGGAAGCCGCGGCCGTCGCCGATGCCGCCGGCGGCGAGCACCGGCACGTCGACGGCGTCGACCACCATGGGCACGAGCGGCAGCGTCGCGACCCGGCCGACATGGCCGCCGGCCTCGCAGCCCGAAGCGACCACCGCGTCGACGCCCTCGGCGACCATGCGGCGGGCATGCTCGACGGTCGGGATCACCGAGATCACCGTGAGGCCGGCCTGCTTGAGGCGGCGCACGATGACCTCGCCCGGGTCGGCCCGGCCCGTGGTGACGATGCGCACCCCCATCTCGATGCAGACCTCGACGCGGGATTCCGTGAAGCCGGGCCCCATCGGCATGATGTTGACCGCGAAGGGCGCGTCCGTGCGGGCGCGCACCGCCAGGATGTTGTCGCGCAGATCCTCCGCCGTGCCGCCGAAGCTCGGCAGCACGCCGAGCCCGCCGCGCTCGCCCACGGCGGCGACGAGCGCGGGGCCGCCGCCGCCCTGCATCGCGCCCTGCAGGATGGGATAGCGGATGCCGAGCATGTCGCAGATGACGGTGTGGAACATCGCGCGCGGCTCCGGTCGGGTGTGGTCGATGCCGACGACGGTAGCATTGCCCGGCGCAGGGGCAAAAATGCGGTCGCGGTGTCGCGGGTCGATGCGTGGCCGTGCCGCGGCTCGCTTGTGCTTCGACAGGCTCAGCATGAGGGCAACCGTTGTCATGGCTCAAACAACCGGCCTTCATCCTCGAGCCTGTCGAAGGATGAGTGGGCAAGGGATTTATGCGGCGCGTGACCTCACTTCGTCAGCCACTCATACACGCCGTCCCAGTCGTCGGGCGGCGGGATCTCGCGGAAGACGGAAATGCGCTGGCGGTGCAGCGTGTAGAGCCCCTGGGGTGCGCCGTCGAGCGCGGCGCAGTCGGCGGCGAGGCGGTCCGCCTCGGTCCAATCGCGTGCGCGGTAGGCGGCCAGCATCGCGCCGTTGACGTCCCGCAGGCGGGCGAAGCCGGCGCCGTCGCGCATCGCGCGGTCGCCTAGCAGGCCGTAGATCGTCACCGCCTCGGTCTTGCCCTTGACCGCAATGCGGTCGAGCTCCAGCAGCGCGAAGCCGGCCTCGGCCCTGGCCGCCGTCGTCTCGCCCAACACCACGGTCACGCCATACTCGGTCGAATAGGTCTCGAGCCGCGCAGCCAGGTTCACCGCGTCGCCCAGCACCGAATAGTCGAAGCGCGTCGCCGTGCCCATGTTGCCGACGACGCATTCGCCGGTGTTGAGGCCGACGCCGACGCGGAGCGGCGTGTGCGGCGTGCCCGCGGCCTCCGCCTCGGCCTGGCGCCGCGCGTTCAGCCGGTCGAGCGCCTTCAGCATGTCGAGCGCGGCGGCGCAGGCATGCGTCTCGTGGTCGGCCACGTCCATCGGCGCGTTCCAGAAGGCCATGACGCAGTCGCCCATGTATTTGTCGATCGTCCCGTCATGCGCCAGGATCGCGTCGCTGAGCGGTGTCAGCAGGCGGTTGATCAGTGTCGTCAGCCGCTGCGGATCGCTTTTGTAGGATTCCGAGATGGCGGTGAAGTTGCGCACGTCGCAGAACAGGAAGGTCATCTCCTTGGTCTCGCCGCCGAGCTTGAGCCGGTCCGGATGGTCGGCGAGCTGCTCGACCAGGGCCGGCGAGAGATACTGCCCGAAGGCGCTGCGCACCTGCCGCTTCTCGGCCGCCTCGCGCGTGTAGTTGCTGAAGGCCAGCACCGCGTAGAGCGCCACCATCGTCCCGACCGGGAAGGTCGCATCTACTAGTAGTAAGTCGTGCTTGTAGAGATACCAGGACAGCGCGATCAGCCCGGTCAGCGCGGCGGCGAGGCCGGCAAGGGTCCAGAGCGGCCCCAGGCGCGGGATCAGGAAGGTCAGGAGCAGGCCCGCGATGAGCGTCAGGAACAGCTCGGCACTGTTGATGTAGTTGGGATAGCGCAGGAAGAAGCCGCGCTTGTCGACGGAGACCACGGCTTTTTTCATTGCGGCGGCCGGCGCAAGTCCGTCCGCGATCAGCGCCTTCGCCTTCGCCTGCAGGGCGGAGCCGTAAGCCTGCTCGGCGGCGAAGATCGATTCCAGGATATTGGCGTGCACCTCGACGCCCGGCATGCGGTTGGAGACCGGCGTGTCGCGCAGATCCTTCAGCCCCGCCGCCGAGGTGCCGATGAGCGCGAACTTGCCGCGCAGCCGCGCGGGCGGCACCTTGCCGTCCAGCACGTCGGAGGCGGAGACGTAGAGGCGGCCCGCGTTGTTCGGGGTGTTGAAGACGTCCGGTTCGGCGAAATGCACCCAGATCCGGCCGTTCGCGTCGGTCGGCAGGATGAAGCTGCCGCCGCCGAATTCGCGCCGAAGCTGGAGCTGTACCGACTGCATGCCGGCCGCGTCGCGCCGGGTGATCAGCGTGTTGGTGCCGTAGGCGGCGCGCAGCATCTCGAGGGTGAGCGTCGGGCGGATTTCGACGCCGATGCTGGCGAGCAGCGGCACGCGCCGCACCTTGCCGTCGATCTCGGCGCCGATCGAGAAGATGCCGCGCCCGGCCGCCGCGGCTTCCAGCTCCGGCACGTTCGCCAGCAGGCTGGTATAGTGCAGCAGGAACGGCCGCGGATCGCCGCCCGCCTCGGCGCGGAAGGGCGAGGGACTATGCTGCGCCTCATGGCCGGCCGGGAGCGGCGTGAGCAGGCCGACCTGGCCCAGCACGGTCGGCGTCTTGCGCATCGCCGCGGCCATCACCGCCTCGTTGCTGGGCAGCGCGCGCAGCGCCTTGCGCGAGGCGTCGTCCAGGCTGTCGTAGCTGTTCGCGACCGCACCCGGCGACAGCCGGTCGTATTCCGAGAAGACCACGTCGAAGCCGACGACCGGCACGCCGTCCTTGCCCAGCGTGTCGATAAGCCGCGCAACGAGCGTGCGCGGCCAGGGCCACTGGCCATAGGCGGCGAGGCTCTTCTCGTCGATGTCGATGATCACCACCGGCTGGCTAAGGGTCGGTCGGGGCGACAGCCGCTGATACAGGTCGAAGGTCCGCACCCGGACGCTTTCCAGCCAGGCCGGGTCGGCGACGCGGATCGAGAAGGCGGCCAGCAGCAGCGACAGCGCCACCATGGTGCCCGTGGTCGGGACCAGCGGCCGCCACCACGGGCCGCCGGCATGGCGGCGCCGGGATCGCGGCCAGAGCGACAGGCGCAGCCGGTGCAGCACGCGCTTGAGCCGGGGCGCGCGGCGGGCCTGCCGGGTCCGGGCCGGTTTTGGCTGCGCCCGCCGGCTGATTTCCTCGCGTCTGTCCGTATCGGGCATTGCTGCTCGGTCCTGTATCGCGGACGGAACTGTCGCACAGCAGCCTTTACACTGTCTTAATCTTCTATCAACCATACGATCGATAGGATAAGGACGACTGAGCCAATCACTGCCGATCGAACCTATGTCCGCCACGCATGAGCATGACCGAGACGTTCCGGCGCGACGCTGGTTATGGGATGCGTTGAGCGACGCGCGCGGCGCGCTGCGCGACGCGCTGCTGGTCTCGCTGTTCGTCAACCTGCTCGCGCTGGCCGCGCCGGTCTTCGTGCTGCAGGTCTACGACCGGGTGATCTTCCACGCCGGCCTGAGCACCCTGCAGGGGCTGGTGATCGGCATGGCGATCGTCGTCCTGTTCGACTTCGTGCTGCGCCAGGCGCGCAGCCGCGTCTTCCAGTCGATCGCGGTCAACATCGACGTCACGGTCGGCCGGTCGCTGTTCGACAAGATCCTGGGGCTGCCGCTGCGCGTGCTGGAAGGGCGTTCGGCCGCCTACTGGCAGGCGCTGTTCCGCGACGTCGAGATGGTGCGGAACGCGTGCTCGGGCCCGTCCGCCGCGCTGCTCACCGACCTGCCTTTCGCGATCCTGTTCTTCATCCTGATCTTCATCCTGGCGCCGCCGGTGGCCGGGGTCCTGGTCGTCTGCTTGCCGTTGCTGCTGCTGCTTGCCTGGCGATCGGGCCGGGCGATGCGCGAGAGCGCGGTGCGCGAGCGCGAATCCACGCTGTCGCGCGATGCGCTGCTGAACGAGCTGATCGCCGCGCGCGCGACCGTCAAGTCGCTGGCGCTGGGCGACGCGCTGCGTCCGCGCTGGGAAGACCGCCACGCCGCGGCGATCGAGCTGTCGCGCAGCCGCGGCCAGATCACCGACGGGCATCAGGCGATGGCCAACGCGATGACGCTGATCACCACGGTCGCGATCACCTCGGTCGGCGCGCTCGCCATTCTCGACCACCGCATGACGGTCGGCTCGCTGATCGCCGCCAACATGCTGAACAGCCGCCTGATCGCGCCCTTCACGCAGCTCGTCAGCCAGTGGCGCATGCTGACCCAGCTGCGCCAGGCGGTGCAGCGCCTCGACCAGGTCTTCGCGCTCGAGCACGAGCGCAGGGAGACGCCGGTCAATCTCGGCCGGCCGAAGGGCCAGATCCGGCTCGAGACGGTCAGCTTCGCCTACGGCGAGTCCGGCGCGCCGGTGCTGCAAGGCATCGACGGCCGCATCGGCCCGGGCGGCCTGCACGGGGTGATCGGGCGCAACGGCTGCGGCAAGAGCACGCTGTTGAAGCTGATCGCCGGCCTTTACGTGCCCGCGACGGGGCGCGTCCTGCTCGACGACGCGGACATCAAGCAGTTCACCCGGCGCGACCTGGCGGGCTGGATCGCCTACCTGCCGCAGGAATGCGTGCTGTTCGCCGGCTCGATCCGCGACAACATCGCGATCGCGAACCCGAACGCGACCGACGAGGCGGTCATCGAGGCGGCGGAACGCGCGCTCGTCCACCAGTTCATCATCGACCAGCCGGACGGCTACGCGACGCCGATCGGCGAGGCCGGCGGCCGGCTTTCGGGCGGGCTGCGCCAGCGCATCGCGCTCGCCCGCACTTTCCTCGGCGCGCCGCCGGTCTTGCTGCTGGACGAGCCGACAAGCGACCTCGACAACGACGCCGAGCGCGACCTGGCGCGGACGCTGCGCGAGATGGCGCGCGGGAGCACGATCGTGGCGGTCACCCATAGCCCGGCGCTGCTCGGCGCCTGCGACAGCATCCTGGTGCTCGAGGGCGGCAAGGTGGCGATGGCCGGGCCGGTGCGCGACGTGCTGCAGCGGCTGCAGCGCAAGCCCGAGGTCGTCCAGCCGCTGCGCAGCGGGAAACCGGCATGAGCACGGGCAACAGCTTCCTCGATCGCGTGCTCAACACCGAATGCGCAGCCGGCGGGCGTGTCGTCGCCCGCCGATCTTTCGGAACCGGCGGCCGGACGGAACCGGCCGCCGAACCGGCTCGACGCGATCCTGGCATCGAGCCGGCGCCCCGCCTTCCGCACGCTGGCCTGGCTGATCATGGTCGTGATCGCCGCGTTCTTTGCCTGGGCGAGCGTCGCCAGGCTGGACGAGGTGTCGACGGCGGGCGGCGAAGTGGTCCCGAGCGCCAAGGTCAAGGTCATCCAGCATCTCGAAGGCGGCATCATCGAGCGGCTTGACGTGAACGAGGGGACGGCGGTGAAGCAGGGCCAGGTGCTGATGCAGCTTGCGCTCAACGCGGTGCAGGCGAGCCGCGAGGAGCTGCAGGTCCAGCTCGATTCCCTGATGCTGGCGCGCGCTCGCCTGAAGGCCGAGATCGACGATACGCCGCTGACCTTCCCGCCGGATGTCGCCAAGCGGCGGCCGGAGCTGGTGGCGGCCGAGCGCGCCAACTTCAGCGCGCGCAAGGCGGAGATGCAAGGCCGGCTCGGCGTCGCGCAGGAGAAGGTGAACCAGCGCGAGCTCGAGGTGAAGGAGCTGGAGGCGCGCCGCCACGCCATCGACGCGAATCTCAAGCTCGGCCGCGAGCGGCTGCGGCTGTCGAGCGAGCTGCTGAAGAGCGGCCTGACGCCGCGCATGGACCATCTCGAGATCCAGCGCGAGATCGAAAGCATGAACGGCGAGGCCAAGGTGCTGGAGCAGGGCGTGCCGCGCGCGAACGCCGCGCTGGCCGAAAGCCGCGCCTTCCTGCAGGAGGAGACCGAAGGCTTCAAGCGGCGCGCGGTCGAGGAGCTGAGCAAGACGGAGCTGCAGATCGCGCGCGTGCAGGAATCGCTGAGCGAGGCGTCCGACCGGGTGCGCCGGACCGAGATCCGCAGCCCGATCGACGGCATCGTCAAGAACATGCGCTTCCACACGATCGGCGGCGTGGTGCGGCCCGGCGAGCCGATCATGGAGATCGTGCCCGTCGGCGACGCGCTGGTCGTCCAGGCGAAGCTCAGCCCCGGCGACCGCGGCTATGTGCAGGTCGGGCAGAAGGCCGTGGTCAAGATCTCGACCTATGATTACGTCCGCTACGGCGGGCTCGACGGCGTCGTCCAGCGTATCGCGGCCGACACCAACACCGATCCCGTCACGAGTCAGCCCTATTATGAGGTCATCGTACGGACGCAGAAGACCTATCTCGGCGCGAAAGCGGGCGAATACCCGATCACGCCCGGCATGCAGGCGACCGTCGACATTCATACCGGCCGCCGCTCGGTGCTGAACTATCTCGTCAAGCCGGTGCTGAAGCTGCGCGACGAGGCGTTCCGCGAGCGCTGAGGCGAGCGGGAAGGATGAGGGTGGGATGGTGGATCACGACCGCATGCGCGACCGATTGACCGGCTCCGGAAAGACCGTTAAGAGTCATTGGCTTGGTGGGGGAGAGGAGGGCTCGACAATAATCCGCCTCCCGATTTGCACGCACCGTGCAGGACAAAGGATTACGATCGGCATCGGATTTGCGCTGGCGCTCGCCATGGCGCAGCCGCATGCCCGCGCCGAATCGCTGAAGGACGCGCTCGCGACGCTCAGCCACACGCATCCGCAGATCCAGGCCGCCGCCAAGCTGCTCGACGCCGGCAAGCAGCGCGAGAACGAAGCGTTCAGCGGCTTCCTGCCGCGTGCGGAAGTGCAGGGCGAAACCGGTCCGCAGCGGGTCGACAACCATCCGCCGCTGAACAACGGCGAGGATTTGAACGACCGGCGCGACAATGCCCGGGTGTCGGTCACCCAGAACCTGTTCAACGGGTTTGGCGACCAGGCCAGACTGCATGCCGCGAAGAACAACAGCGAAGTGCTGGCGGCGACGCTGGACGCGACGAAGCAGGCGGTCTACCTCGAAGCGATCACCGCCTATCTCAACGTGCTGCGCGAGCAGCGGCTGATCAACGTCTCGATCCTGAACGAGCGCAACATCCAGAACCAGCTCCGTCTCGAGGACGAGCGCGTGCAGCGCGGCGCCGGCATCACGGTCGACGTGCTGCAGGCGAAGTCGCGGCTGCAGATCGCGCGCGAGCGGCGGGTCGCGTTCGAAGGCCGGCTGCGCGCGGCGGTCGCGCGGTACCGGCAGGTCTTCGACAAGGCGCCCGACATCGGCGCGCTGGAGGATGCCCGTCCGAAGGCCGACCTGCTGCCGAAGACGCTCGAGAACGCGCTCGCGCTCGGCCGCGCCAATAACCCGAACGGCCGGATCAGCGATTTCACCGCGCGCGCCAACGACGATCGGCGCGACATCGAAATGGCCGACTACTACCCGTCGCTCGATCTCGTGGGATCGGCCGAATATCAGAGCAACACCAGCGGCCAGGAGGGCAAGAGCGAAACCTACGCGCTGTTCCTGCGCAGCCGCTGGGAGTTCTTCTCCGGCCTGCGGTCGCGGTCGCGGGTCGAAGCCGCTGCCCGCACCTATGAGGCGAGCAAGAGCACGCGGCTGTTCACGCTCCGCAAGGTCGACGAGGAGGTACGCATCGCCTGGGAGAACCTGCAGACCCAGCGGCAGCGGGTCGACCTGCTGGATAACGCGGTGACCATCGCCGAGGACGTGCTGCGCGCCCGGCGCCAGCTGCGCGAGGCGGGCAAGGAGACGGCGCTCAACGTGCTCGATGCCGAGGGCGAGGTGTTCAACGCCCAGATCAATCGCATCGAAGCGGAATACGACGCCAGGCTCGCCAATTACCGCCTGATCTTCGCGACCGGCGCGCTCAACGAGAAGACCCTGGGCCTGCCGCAAGGCTGAGCGGCGGGCCGGGGATCGGCGCAACCTCATCCTTCGACGGGCTCAGGATGAGGTCGCCTTCTTTGATTTGAAACAATAATCCCGCCTTATGCTGAGCTTCGCGAGGCACGCGGATGCGCCGATGGATGCCACGGACAAGCCGCGGCATGACGTCTAAGTATTTGGCTTTGAACCTAAACCGTCACTCCCCGGCTTGTCCGGGGAGTCCATGTGCGCCACCTGTTGCCGTCGATCCGTCGTCGGATCTCGGGGCGGAATTTCACGCTGCGGCGCCTACTTCTTCTCCGGCGGCGGCAGCAGATCGAACATCAGCAGCAGGGTGCGCTGGAATTTCGAGAAATTGTCGTCCGAGACGAGATAGAGCAGCGTCTCGCCGTGGTCGCCGCGCCGGGCGGCGATGCCTTCCATGTTGTCGACCGAAAGTGGCGGCGCCAGCGCCGCAAGCTCTTCGCCGCGCAGCGTCGCGCCGGCCCGGATCGTCTCGGCCGGGAGATACAGGACGCGGGCGCGCACGCCTTCCAGCGGCGTGTAGCTGCGCTCGAGGATCGCCAGGTTGCAATCCGGCAGCGTCGCCGCGCCGGTCACGCGGAATTTTCCGGTCGTGGCGTAGTTCAGCGCCTTCCAGCTCTTGCCGTCGAAGACCCAGGCCTTTTTCGTGCCGGGCGCGTCGCCGGGCGCCTCCTCGGAGATCGCCAGCAGGCGGCGGTCGCAGAGCCGGGTCAGGGCCTCGACACCGCCGTTATACGGCTGCTTTTCGAAATCGTCCGGCCCGTTCAGCGCTTGCGGCTCGGCGTCGATCGGATCGGTCGGGTGTGCGGGGTAGTGCCAGATGCGATGGTGACGCTCGAAGGAGACGTAGAAGCCGCCGCTGCCGTCCTGGGCGAGCGATTCGGCGTCCCGCCAGTTGCCGCGCCGGGTATAGCCCTTGAGCTTCTTGATCGGCTTCAGGACGCCGTCGGTCGCGCCGGTAAGGTTGCCCTTGTCGTAGAGCAGCCTGGCGGCGATCCAGCGCCCGTTATCGCTCATCGCGACCATGCGCTGGCCGTCGGCCGAGACGTCCAGGCCCGAGAGGCCGCCGAACAGGATATTCCGCGAGGTAAGCTCGACCCCGCCGCGGTAGCGCAGCCGCCCGACCTGGTCCTGTAGCGGGTCGGACGGGTTGAGCGGCAGCACCGTCGCCTTGAGCGGCAGACTCGATGCCCCGGCGCCGGTCCCGACGGGGGCCGCGCAGGCGACGGTCAGGAGCAGGAAGAGTGATCGCTAAGCTATTGGGAAAACGAGATTTCATTGACGTCTTGGATCCCGCGCCGCCGCTGGCGGCCGACGACAGCTGATGTGGCATTCTTGTCAACCTTGCCAACTTATACAGTTGAGCCACAGTATCCGGCCAAAATAAATCTTTAATTAATGTTGCGTTATTACTATGTGATAGCAACGCGCCGCGGTCTTCGCGGCGTGCCGTTGAGCAGTATGGGGGACAAGAGCCGAATGCCGGGGATCGTCGTTTGGCTTGCGGGCGGCTATGTCACGGCACTGCTGCTGCTGTTCGTGGCGCAGCGCAACCTGATGTACCACCCGTCGAAGATCGTGCCCGAGCCGAGCCAGTACGGCGCGTCGGACATGCAGGTGGTGCACATCACCACGGCCGACGGCCTCAAGCTGCATTGCTGGTGGCGGCCGCCCAGCCGCCACGACCGGACGACGTTTCTCTACTATCACGGCAATGCCGGCAATGTCGGCGATCGCGCCTTCAAGGTGCGCCACTACCTGGATGCCGGCTACGGCGTGCTGCTCGTCGGCTATCGCTACAATGCCGACGCCGGCGGCAAGCCGAGCGAGGAAGGCCTCTATGCGGACGGGCAGGCGGCCTATGACTTCGTGCGGGCGCAGGGCGTGCCGGCGGACCGCATCGTCGCCTATGGCGAATCGCTCGGCTCCGGTATCGCGACCCATATCGCGACGTCCAACGCGGTAGGGGCCGTCGTCCTCGAGGCGCCCTATACCCGGATCGGCGACGTGGCGCAGACGCATTACTGGTACGTGCCGGCGCGCTGGCTGCTGCTCGACCGTTACGATTCGATCGGCCGGATCGCCAAGCTCAAGGTGCCGCTGCTGATCCTGCACGGCGAAGCCGACGCGGTCATTCCCGTCAAGTTCGGGCGCGCGCTGTTCGCGGCCGCGCACGAGCCGAAGGAGGCGAAATTCATTCCCGGCGGCGGCCATGCCGATCTCTATGATTTCGGCATCGACCGCATGATCCTCGACTTCCTGCGCCGTAATCTCTCGGTCACCGCGGCGGCCGACTGAACCGCGGGCGCCGGCCGCACGGCAGGCATGTCCCGGCCGGGACTTCCTCACGCATTCCTGGAGCGTTGTGGAGCGGCACGCCCTTCGTTAAGGTGAAGCAACGATAAAGCATTGACTTTGCAAGGGTGAGCGCCTGCCCGATGCGCCTCGGTCTACGGTATTGTCTGTCCGTCCTGCTGTTTCTCCTGATCGTGCTGCCGGCCGCCGCGGCGGACCCGGGCAAGCCGGATGCGGGCACCTCGGCGGCGAAAACGGCCGACCTGCAGCGCCTCGTCGATACGCTGGAGGACGATAGCCGGCGCAAGGCCTTCGTCGGCGACCTCAAGACGCTGATCGCGGCGCAGAAGCGCACCGAAGGGGAAGAGAGCCCGTCGGCGGGCACGCGCCTGCTCGAGCTGCTGTCGAGCCAAGATCGGCAAGGCGGGCACCCAGCTCGGCAACGCGGCAGAGGCGGTGCTCAACCTGCCGCGCCTCGCGGGATGGTTCCAGGCCGGCCTGGCGAGCCCGGAGAAGCGCGCCGCGTGGCTGCTGCTCGTGGCCAAGCTGTCGCTTATCCTCGCCGCCGGCCTGATCGCCCAGGCGGTGACGCAATGGCTGCTGCGGCGCGCCTATGCCGCGATCGAGGCGCAGCCGACGCATACGCAGCCCATGCGGGCGCTGTTCGCCGCGCTGCGGACGGTGCTCGACCTCATCGGGATCGCCGCGTTTCTCGCCGCCACCTACGGGACGATGACGCTGACCGATCCGATCCACGATGCCCGGGTCGTCGCCTTGGCGGTGATCAACGCGATCGTGGTGTCGCGCGCCGTCCTGGCCATCGCGAAGCTGATCTTCGCGCCGAACGTCGCCGATATGCGCCTGCTGCCGATGACCGACGAGACCGCGAACTACAGCTTCCTCTGGATCCGGCGGCTGACGCTGCTCACGATCTACGGTTTCTTTGCCATCGAGGCGCTGCCGCCGCTCGGCGTCGCGGCAGCCACGCATGACATGCTGATGAAGCTGCTGGGCCTGATCATCTGCCTGCTCCTGATCATCCTGGTGATGCAGAACCGCCACCCCGTGGCGCACGAGATCCGCGGCGATGCCGGTCCCTTGCTCGGGCAGTTCCGCCGCCGGCTCGCCGATGTATGGCATCTGCTGGTGATCACCTATCTGATCACGATCTACGGCGTCTGGGCGCTCGAAGTGCCGGGCGGCTTCGAGTTCATCGTGCGGGCGACGCTGCTCAGCCTGATCATCATCGTCTTCGCCCAAGGCCTCGTGCTCGTGCTCGCCCGCGTGATCCGCCGCGGCTTCTCGCTCAGCGACGAGCAGAAGCTGCGCTTCCCGGGGCTGGAGGCGCGGGCGAACCGCTATCTGCCGATCCTGGTGATTGTCATGCAGGTGTTCGTCTACGGCATGGCCGCGCTCGCCTTCCTGCAGACCTGGGGCCTCAACGTCGTCGACTGGCTGTCGAGCCCGCTGGGGGCGGCGATCGTGGGCCGGATCGCGCGGATCTTCATGATCCTGGCCGGCGCGCTGGTCATCTGGGAGGTGGTCAGCGCGATGATCGAGCGATATCTGACGGCGACCGACCGCGATGGGCACCTCATCCAGCGCGGCCAGCGGGCGCAAACGCTGCTGCCGCTGCTGCGCAACGTCGTGCTGATCGTCATCGCGGTCATGGTCAGCCTGACCATTCTCGCGGAAGTCGGCGTCGATACCGGCCCGCTGATCGCCGGCGCGGGGATTCTCGGCCTCGCCGTCGGCTTCGGCGCGCAGACCTTCGTGAAGGACGTGATCACCGGTTTCTTCATCCTGGTCGAGGATACGGTCGCGGTCGGCGATCTGGTCGAGGTCGGCGGCCACCGCGGCAAGGTCGAGGCGATGTCGATCCGCTCGATCCAGCTGCGCGACCTTCGCGGCGACGTGCACCGCGTGCCGTTCAGCGAGGTGACCTCCACCGTCAATCGCAGCAAGGTCTTCTCGTTCGCCTTCTTCGAAATCGGCGTGGCCTATCGCGAGGATGTCGACCATTGCATGAACGTCATCCGCGAGGTGGGGAACGAGATGCGCCAAGAGCCGAATTTCGCGGCCGAAATCATCGATGACATCGAGATCATGGGCGTCGAGAGCTTCGATGATTCCGCTGTCGTCATCCGTGCGCGCATCAAGGTCAGGCCGGGACGGCAACTGTCCATCAAGCGAGCCTTCAACCGCCTGCTGAAGAAGCGGTTCGATGCCGAGGGCATCGAGATCCCGTTCCCGCACCGGACGATCTATTTCGGCGTCGACAGCCAGGGCGAAGCGCCGCCGGCCCATATCCTGATGCAGGAGCCGCGACGCAGGAAGCCGCTGGCGGAGCGGGCGGAGCCTGCGGTGCTGAGCGAGGCGCCGGAGGGCGAGCAGTCGGATTTTCAGGAGATCGTCAGTCCCAACGGCGACAATCCGCCGAAGAAGGACTAGGCGTCGCGGGCGGCCCCCCGGGGGCTTGGTCGGCGCTTATTTGGCGCGGGCGTATTTCTGCGTCAGCGCGAACCAGACGATGCCGGCGAGCGCGATGAGCATCGCCGGCGCAATGCCGGCGTTGACCGCCGCCCAGCCAAATTTGCTCTGCAGCATGCCCGAGCCGAAAGCGCCGAGCACCGAGCTCGTGAACACGACGAAGTCGTTGGCGGCCTGGGTCTTGGCCCGCTCGGCCGTCGTATAGGCCTGGGTGAGGAGCGTGCTGCCGCCGACGAACATCAAGTTCCAGCCCAGGCCGAGCAGCGCCAGCCCGGCCGAGAAGTTGGCGAAGGCGACGCCCGTCATGTTGGCGACGAGGCAGCCGCCGATCAGCAGGCTGCCGAGCGCGATGATGCGAAGCACGCCGATGCGCTGGATCAGGCTGCCGGTGAAGAAGCTGGGCAGGAACATCGCCAGCACATGGCCCTGGATGACGGTGGCCGTATCGCTGAAGGCGAAGCCGCAGCCGGTCATGGCGAGCGGCGTCGCGGTCATGATCAGGGTCATCGACCCGTAGCCGACCGCGGCGGACAGCACGGCGACGATGAAGACGGGCTGGCGCGCGATCTGGCGCAGCGGACGGCCGGATTCGCGCAGCTCCTGCGCCGTAAGGCGGGGGATCTTGACCCCTTGCAGCACGACGAGGATCGCCAGCGCCAGGATCGTCAGCGCCGCATAGCAGCCGGCATAAAGCGCCGGAAGCAGCGAGGCGATCGTGAGCTTGGCGAGCTCGGGGCCGGCAATCGCCGCGAAGACGCCGCCCGCGAGCACGAGGGAGATCGCCTTGCTCTTGAAATGATCCGGCGCCGCATCCGCCGCGGCGAAGCGGTAATACTGCGCGAAGGCGTTGCCGGCGCCGACGCACATGCAGGCGAGCGAGAAGAGCTCGAAGCTGCCGATCTTCAGGGCCGCCACGCCCAGCACGCCGCCGCTTCCGAAGATCAGCGCGCCGACCGAAAGCCCGATCCGCCGGCCGAGGCGGCGCATCAGCAGCGACGCCGGCACGGTCGTCGCCATCGTCGCCACCCATTGCAGCGCCAGCGGCAGTGTCGCCAGGGCCTTGTCCGGTGCCAGGCTGAACCCGGCCAGCGAGGCGACCGTGATCAGCATGGAGGTGCCGCTGTTGCTCATGGCCTGGCATAGCGCAAGCAGCAGCACGTTGCGCCGCGTATGGTCCGCGGCCTGATCCGCTTGGCTTGCCATTCGTTACCCCGACAGCAATGGGACCGGCACGGCAAGGCTTGGTCCGGCCGGCGCCTTGCGCGCGCATTCTATCCCGTTGCGCTGCCCAGAATGCCAATGGAGCGGCCGGAAATGGAGGAGGGGCGGGACGGCGGCGCTAGAGGCCGACCCAGCCGATGATCAGCCCTTGCAGCACCAGCACGCCGAGCCAGTGGAGGCCGTCGATCACGGTCAGCATCGGCCTGGCGCCCTGGAAGCCGTAGTTGACCGCCATGGTCGTAATGACGAAGCCGACCCAGACGAACAGGCCCGAGATCACGCCGTTCTGGATCGTCACGTCGCCGAGATGCCCGATCAGGCCGGCCAGGATGTAGGCGATGACGAGCTGGGCGACGATGGCGATGATGAAGGGAACCGGCGACTTATTGCTCGTGATCTGTTCCTTGGTCTTGCCGAGGGCCTTCATCCAGCGCGCGCCGAAGGTGATGTAGTAGGCCGCGCCGAACGCAAAGCCCGCCGCCGCGGCAAACAGCACGCCGAGATAGCTGATTCCGGCGAATTGCATCTGCACCTCCCTTGCGGCGGTTACGGCGGGACGATGCCCGGCCGACGGGTTGGGATGGTAGCGTCATGGGCGGCGGCAGGAAAGGCCGGCGCCGTTCACGTTTCATAATGTCCGGTTGCGAAAATGACGCATGCGCTTTTATCTGGAGATGTATTGGTCACGCGCCGCAAGCTTGCTATGCTCATGGCGCTCTGTCGGCGGCGGCAAGTCCGGGCAAATTACAATGGGACCGAACCCATGACCCTAGCGACGGCGAAAGACCTCTCCGAGCCCTTCATCTGGCCGGAAGGCGGTGTCTCCAAGGTACCTTATCGGCTGTTTTCCGACCCGGAGATCTATGCGCTCGAGCAGAGGCGCATCTTCCACGGGCCGGTGTGGAATTTCCTCTGTCTCGAGCTCGACGTGAAGAAGCCGGGCGATTTCAAGATGACGAGCGTCGGCGAGACGCCGATCGTCGTGACGCGCGACAAGGAAGGCAAGGTCCACGCCATGGTCAACCGCTGCGCCCACAAGGGCGCGCTGGTCTGCCTGAAGGACAGGGGCAACGCCGCGGTGCTGACCTGCGTTTACCACTCCTGGAGCTACAATCTTAAGGGCGAGCTGCAGGGCATCGCCTTCCGCAACGGCATCAAGGGCAAGGGCGGGATGCCGGCCGATTTCGACATCACCCAGCACCGCCTGCAGCCGCTCAAGGTCGAGGTGTTCTCCGGACTCGTCTTCGGCACCTTCGACGAGACCATGCCCTCGGTCGAAAGCTATCTCGGGCCGCTGATGGCGAAATACGTGCGGCGTAATCTCGACCGGCCGCTGCGGCCGCTCGGCCTGCAGAGCCAGGTCATCCACAACAACTGGAAGCTCTACGCCGAGAACCTGCGCGACTCCTACCATGCGACGCTTGCTGCACACCTTCTACACGACCTTCAAGATCAACCGCCTCGACATGGACGGCGGCATCCTGATGAGCGACGACAAGTGGCATCACATCAGCTACGCCAAGCGCGCTACCTTGCAGGAGGATGCGGAGTACCAGAAGGCGCAGGTGCATTCGGCGCAGTACGAGTCCAAGCTCGACGGGCCCGAGCTGCTCAACGCCTGGGACGAGAACGACGACGGCATCACGCATATCATCCAGTCGATCTTCCCCAATCTCGGCATCCATTTCACGCTCAACTCGATCTGCGTGCGCTTCTTCGCGCCGCGCGGCCTCGACGAGACGGAGCTGTTCTGGTTCTATCTTGGCTGCGAGGACGACACGCCGGAGCAGGAGCGGATGCGCGTGATGCAGGGCAACCTGACCGGCGCGGCGGGGCTGGTGTCGCTCGAGGACGGCTGCATCAACGAGTTCGTTCAGCGCGGCACCCGCGGCAGCGAGGATAAGATCTCCTTCATCGAGATGGGCGGCCGCGATCTCGAGGCGAGCGCCCAGTCGCGCGCGACCGAGGTCGCGATCCGCGGCTTCTGGACCGGTTACCGGCGTATCATGGGGTTCCAGTGATGGACGGCGCGATGGAGCGGGCCGCGACCCGCGCGGGCGGAACGGACGATTTCATGCAGGGCGCGGAAATCGAGGATCTGGCGCTACGCGCCCGGATCGAGGATTTCATGCTCGACTATGCGCATGCGATCGACGACGGCGATCTGCACGCCTGGCCGCGCTTCTTCGCCGAGGACGCGCGCTACAAGATTGTCAGCCGGGAGAATTTCGAGGCCGGCCTGCCCATGGGCATCATGTATTGCGAGGGCGCGGGCATGATGCGCGACCGGGTGCTGGCGCTGGAGACCGCCAACATCTACGAGCCGCACACCTACAGCCACGTCCTCAACCGGCCGCGCCTGCGGCGGGCGCGGACGGCGCGATCCATGCGCGGAGCAACTTCCTCGTGACCCGCACCATGCAGGAAGGCCGGATGGAGACCTTCGCCGCCGGCAAGTATCTCGACCGGATCGTGCCGCAGCCGGATGGCGGCTTCCTGTTCGCCGAGCGCCTCGTCGTGCTCGACTCGCGCCGCATCGACATCCTGCTGGTGTTTCCGCTGTAACAAAAAAAGGGGACAGAGCCCATTTTTCTTCGTTCGAAAAATGGGCTCTGTCCCCTTTTTTGTCTTGCGATACACTCCGGGCCATGATCCGCATCACCGAGCGCATCCAGATCGCCGAGACCGAGCTCGAGGAGCATTTCATCCGCGCCTCGGGACCGGGCGGGCAGAACGTCAACAAGGTGGCGACCGCGGTCGAGCTGCGCTTCGACGTGCGGGGCTCGCCCAGCCTGCCCGAGGCGATGCGCGCCCGGCTGGTGCGCCTCGCCGGGCGGCGGCTGACCAAGGAGGGCGTGCTGGTGATCCGCGCCGAGCGCTTCCGCACCCAGGAGCAGAACCGGGCGGACGCGCGCGAGCGCCTGATCGCGCTGCTGCAGGAGGCCGCGATCTCGCCGCGATACCGGGTCAAGACCAAGCCGAGCAAGGCCGCGAAGGAGCGCCGCCTCAAGTCCAAGGTCCAGCGCGGCGCCGTCAAGCGGCTGCGCCGGGAAAAGCCCGCCTACGACTGAGTGGCGCAGAGGGCGGGGATGAGGTCGGGCAGCTGGGCGAGGTCGGTCACGATGAGGCGCGGCCGCCAGCGCGGGTCCGGCTGCTCGCCCCGCCGGTTGACCCAGATCGCGCGGATGCCCATCGCGGCGCAGACCTGCATGTCGAGCGCCTGGCTGGCGGCGACATGCACGACCTGGTCGGGCGTCACCCCCATCTTCTCATGCGCATAGCGGAACAGCCGCAGGTTCGGCTTGTAGGCACCGGCCTGCTGCGCGGTGATCACGTGGTCGATCGGAACGCCGAGCGTCTCCAGGCTGCCGCGGATGATGTCGTCGTCGGTGTTGGAGATGATGCCGAGCCGGTATGACTGGCGCAGCCGGTTGAGCACCGCCGGCACCTCGGGGAAGGCCGGAATGCGGGACACCCGGCCCATCAGCAGCGCCGCGTCCTCCGCGTCGAAGGTGAGGCCGTGCTCGGCCAGCGCGGCGGCGAGGCTCATGCGCAGCACGCTGCGGTAGGAGCGCATCGGCGGGCTGTCGCGCAGCGCCCGGCCGGTATCGTGGAAGCAGCGCAGCAGGGACGGGACCTTGTCGCGCGTCAGGCCCTTACGCGCCAGGATGTCGCCCGCCGCCGCCTCCAGCGCCTGGTGCCATTGCACCATCGTGCCGTAGAAGTCGAAGGTGACGACGCGTGGGGCTGCCATGTGGGCTCTGCTGTGCCGTATCCGGCGCGACTCGTTGCCGATCCGCCATTTTTAACGGGTCGCGCGGGCCGGGGAAAGGTTGCGTTCTGCCGCAGGGCCGGTTGCCGACGACAGGATCAGCCAGAGCAGGCGCCCGACCTGCGCCGAGGACGGGTGCGCGCGGGTGACGTCGGTATCGACCCGGTGCACCACGATGAGGTCGAGCGACGGGATGACGAGGACATACTGGCCGTAGTTGCCGGCAGCGAAGAAGCAGTGGCCGTTGACGCGGACATGGGCGAAGCAGCTGTCGCCGTCGCCGGTCCACCACATGTATCCGTAGCCGTGATCGGGGCGGAAGGCGGCATGCATCGCCGTGCTTTCCGCGACCCAGGCGGCGGGGATGATCTGCCGGTCCTGCCAGCGCCCGTTGCGGAGAAAGAGCAGGCCGAAGCGCGCCAGGTCGCGCGCCGACAGCCGCATCGTGTAGGCCGGATGCCGTGACGCGCTGCCCCGCACATAACGCCCGTCGGCCGGGCCGAAGTCCTCCATCCGCAGCGGGGCCGCGAGATGGCGCTCGACGGCCTCGAAGATCTTCTCGCCCGTCCGCTGCTCGTAGATCGTGCCGAGGGCGTTGAAGTCCCAGTTGTTGTAGTACCAGAAGCTGCCGTGCGGATGGCTGCCGCGGGCCGGCCGCATCGCCGCCATCCGTTTCGTCTCGTAAAGCGCCGCGTGGTAGACGCCGGAGCGCGCGGTGATCAGGTCGGCGACGGTGGCCTCCCGCTCGGCGGCGTTCAGCGGCGGGTTGTCGTCGATCCCGAGCTGGGCGAGGGTGGCCTTGAGGTCGATCTTGCCCTGACCGACGGCGATGCCGATCAAGGCGCTCAGCAGGCTCTTGCGGACCGAATAGGCTTCCGTCCTGCCGGCGATGTCGCCCCAGGCGTCGACCACGATGCCGTGCTGGACGATCATCACCGCGGTCGAGCCGATCTTCCTGGAGAAATGGCGCGCCTTGTCGAGCATCCGCCCGGACCAGCCGGCAGCCTCCGGCGTCGCGGCCCGGGTCCAATGCGCGCCGGGGTAGGCCACAGGTTCCGCGGCGCCGGCCCAAGCGCCGCCGAATGGCAGCAGCGCCGCCAGGGCGGCCGCGATCAGAAGGCACCGGATGTGATCCGGGCGCCGAAATTGACTGAGATGCCGCACGACGCCCGACCTCCCGCCTGACGCGGTTAACACGACGCGAGACTCCGGAGCGAACGAGACCAGATCGCATCCGGGAAGACAAGCGCGATGAAGGGGGCCGCCGCCCCGGCTACGGGCGTGCGCCCCTGGTCAGCGTGGCGACAGGAAAGGCGGTTAGGTTCAGCGCGGCCGTCCCGTCCTGTCCGGACAGGCCGGTGATACTTTGGCGGTACAACGGATGGTTCTGTCGCGGCGCATGGCGTTATGCTATGCCAAGCGGGCCGCTGGCATTGTTCACGTCGTTCCCGGGCTTTCTGTTTCCATGTGGAATCCATGACATTTCAAACAATTATCGACGCCATCCTGTTGGGGATCATCGAAGGCGCGACCGAATACATTCCGGTCTCCTCGACGGGTCACCTGATCGTCTCGATCGACCTGCTGGGCTTCATCGGCCCGCCGGGGAAGGTGTTCGAGATCGTCATCCAGGTGGGCGCGGTCCTGGCCGTGGTCATTCTCTATTTCCAGAAGCTGATCGGCGCGCTGATCGACTTCCCGACCGATCCCGGCGCGCGGCGCTTCATCTACGCGATCCTCATCGCCTTCCTGCCGGCTGCCTTCCTCGGCGTGCTGCTGCACAAGATTATCAAGGCCTACCTGTTCAACCCGACCGTGGTGGCGACGGCGCTGATCGTCGGCGGCATCGCAATCCTGGTGATCGAGCACATACGGCCGGAGCCCAAGGTGCGGCATATCGAGGAATTCAGCTACCCGCTCGCCTTCGGCATCGGCGTGCTGCAATGCCTCGCCATGATCCCGGGCGTGTCGCGCTCGGGCGCCACGATCCTGGGCGCGCTGATGCTGGGCGTGGAGCGCAAGACTGCCGCCGAGTTCTCCTTCTTCCTGGCGATCCCGACGCTGACCGGCGCCGCGGTCTACGACCTCTGGGCCAACCGCGCGACGCTGACGACGGACGGCCTCGACGTGATCGCGATCGGCTTCATCGTCTCGATGGTCGTGGCGATGTTCGTGGTCAAGTGGCTGATCAACTTCGTCGGCCGCCACGGCTTCGGCGTCTTCGCCTGGTACCGCATCGTGTTCGGCGCCCTGCTGCTGGGACTGATTTATCTCAGGTAGCGCCGACGGCCTTGTACGCCGTTCGTCTTCATTAGAGTTGTCATTCGCCGACTTGATCGGCGAATCCATGGCGCTTGGTCAAGCCGGCGTGGGCGCAGCGGGCGGCGGCGAGACCGGACATCCAAATTGCAATCGTCATGCGCGTGCTTGACACGCGCATCCACGAATCCTCTCTCCCAAACGAATACCAACGATCCGAAACGCGCCAGCCGTGCCAGCATCTCTCCGGCAACTCCATAATTTGTTGTACGGCGCAAAAACAATCGTACCGGCGGTGTATGCTAGGCGCGACGCATGGACCCTTTGGCGCAAGCGGGGAGGCGCATGACCGAGCTGGACAAAATCGCGAAGAACCAGCCCCTCCACAGCCGCATGCGCTTCGCGCTCGCGGGCATCCGCGAGACCTGGCGGCGGGAGCGCAGCTTCCGTACCCAAGTGGGCGTCGCGCTGGCGGTCGTCGTGGCACTGATTGTGATTCGCCCGCCCGCCGTGTGGTGGGCGCTGATCGGATTCGTCATCGCCGTCGTGCTCTCGATAGAGATCGTCAACACGGCGCTCGAAGCCCTGATTGACCACCTGCACCCCGACATCCACCCCGAGATCCGCATCGTCAAGGACATGGCAGCCGGCGCGGTGCTGCTGGTGGTGGTCGGCGCGGTCGTTGTGGGCGGGGTGCTGCTGGCGGTGACGGTGTTGGGCTGAACCTAAGCCCCCAACCCCTCCAGCGCCTGCGGCGTGTCGATATCGACCAGCACGGCGTCGTCTTCCATCGCGACCTCGCAGGTCAGCTCCGGGTACTGGCTGATCAGCGGGCGGGCGCCGACGTCGCCGGTGAGCGCCTGCATCTCGGCGAAGAAGCGCTTGCCGATCAGCACCGGGTTGCCGCGCTTGCCGCGCCAGGTCGGGATGCAGAGCGCGCGGCCCTCGACCGGGTTGTAGGCGGCGATCAGGCGGTCGATCTGGCGCGCGGTGATGCGCGGCATGTCGCCGAGGCAGACGACCGCGCCGTCGGCACCGGCCGGCACCGCGGCGATGCCGCGCTTGACCGAGCCGGCGATGCCCTGGGCGTAGTCCGGGTTCTCGACAAAAGTTACCTCTAAATCCTTCAGCGCCGCGCGCACCTTGTCCGCTTCGTGGCCGAGCACGACGATGACCGGCGCGGCGGCCGACGCCAGCGCGGCTTCCGCAGCCCAGCGCACCATCGGCTTGCCGTCGATCGCGGCGAGCAGCTTGTTGACCTTGCCCATGCGGCGCGACTGCCCGGCGGCGAGGATGATGCAGGCGATGCTGGGCGCGCGCGGCGCGGCGGCGGTCTCGTCGGCGGCGCTCGTGCGCGGCTGCGGCCGCGGCACCTCGGTCAGCAGCCCGCCGATGCCCATGCGCATGATATGCGCCGCGTCCATCGCAATGTCGGCGCAGAGCCGCTGCAGCACCCAGTCGACGCCGTTGAACTTGGGCGAGCGCGCGCAGCCCGGCAGGCCGACCGCCGGCACGCCGTCGAGACGCCCGAGCATCAGCAGGTTGCCCGGATCGACCGGCATGCCGTAATGGTCGACCGTGCCGCCGGCGCGCTCCAGCGCAGCGGGCAGCACGTCGCGGCGGTCGGTGATCGCCGACGCGCCCGCCATCAGCAGCAGGTCGAAGCCCTTGTCGGCCATCTCGCGGATCGCGGCCTCGACGGCCGCCGTCTCGTGCGGCACGCGCGTCTCGTGCAGCAGCTTGCCGCCGAGCCCTTCCATGCGCTCCCCCATCACGGCCACCGACTTGTCGAGCACGCTCTCCTTGGTGCCGGGCAGGGTCGTCTGGATCAGCGCCGCGGTCTTGGGCTTGAGCGGCGCCACGCGGATCAGGCCGCCGGCCTCGCGCGCGATCGCCTCGCAGGCCGCGAGCTGCGCTTCCGGGGCGGAGAAGGGGATGATCTTGATGGTCGCGACCATCTGCTTGGGCTCGACCAGCGCCCATTCGGCGACGGTGGCGACCGTGATGGACTCATGCAGCCGGTTGAGCTCCTCGATCCGCCGGTCGATGACGGCGACGCCGCGCGCGTCCGCGAACAGGTTGACGCGGCCGGTGAAGGCGGCGCTCGCCATCAGGTGGTCGCCGCGCACGGCGTCCGCGATGCGCGTCGCCGCCTTGTCCTCGGGCACGTCGCCCGGCTCGAGCCGCGCGCCGGTGATCGTGGCGATGCCGGCCTCTTCGAGCGCGGCCACGTCGTCCGCGGTCAGCACGCGGCCCTTCTTGAAGGCGATGCCCTTGGCGCGCACGCTATGCGCCAGGATCGCGCCTTCCGCGTCGGCTGCCGGGATCTCGCCGAATTTCATGGCGCGGACCCGACTTCTCCCTCCCCCCTTGCGGGGGAGGGTTGGGGTGGGGGGGCCAAACAGGAATTCGTGGACGCAGAACGTACCCCCCACCTAAATCCTCCCCCGCAAGGGGGGAGGACTTTGCGGGCGTGTTCGCCGACGCACCGCATTCCTCTACGCCGCCTTTTCCGCGGCCGGCGTGTGCAGCACCTGGGTGATCTCGCCCAGGATCGAGATGGCGATCTCGGCCGGAGAGACGGCGCCGATGTTGAGGCCGATGGGGGCGTGGATGCGGCCGATCTCCTTGTCGTTGAAGCCGGCCTCGCGCAGGCGGTCGAGGCGGCGGGCATGGGTGCGCTTGCTGCCGAGCGCGCCGATGTAGAAGGCGGGCGAGCGCAGCGCCACGGCCAGCGCCGGGTCGTCGAGCTTGGGGTCGTGGGTGAGCGTGACCACCGCCGAGCGCCGGTCGAGGTCGAGCGCGGTCAGCGCGTCGTCCGGCCAGTCGGTCGCGAGCGTCGACGCCGGGAAAGCGCGCGTCGGTGGCAAACGCGCCGCGCGGGTCGACCACGGTCACCGCGTAGCCGGCGATCGCCGCCATCGGCACCAGCGACTGCGCGATATGCACCGCGCCGACGACGACGAGGCGGCGCGGCGGGATCTGCACCTGCAGGAAATAGCGCTCGCCCTCGGCCTCCACGGTCATGCTGCGGTCCTTGACCAGCGCGGTCTCGATCATCGAGCGCAGCGCCGGGCTGATCTTGAGCGCGCCCGCGGTCGAGTGCTCGGTCACCACCGCCTGGGCGCCGCCGCGGATCTGGGTGACGAGGACGATCGGCTCCTTGGTCTTCTGCGCGGCGAGCAGCGCGTCGAGATGGGATGCTTTCATGGCTCGACCCTTTCGACGAAGACCTCGACCGTGCCGCCGCAGGCGAGCCCGACTTCCCAGGCCATCTCGTCGCTGACGCCGAATTCGAGCAGCGAGGGCGCGCCGCCGTTCATCACCTTGAGCGCCTCCTCGACCACCGCGCCTTCGATGCAGCCGCCCGAGACGGAGCCCACGAACTGGCTCTTGTCGTTGACCACGAGCTGGCTGCCGACCGGGCGCGGGGAGGAGCCCCAGGTATTGATCACGGTGGCGATCGCCACCTTGCGGCCGTCGTCGCGCCAAGCCGCCGCCTGGCGCAGGACCGCGTCGTCATTCATCGTCGGGGACATCGGGGATATTGCTTCTTGTGTGCTCATGCCGCCGCCTCCAGCCATTTGGACATGCCGGGATGCCGCCGCTGCCCCGGCTCACTCAAAATCTTGGCCAAATGCGTCAGGCTTTCAAGGCTGTGCACCGGCCGGAAATCGTCGACATGCGGCAGGATCGCGCGGATTCCAAGCGATTTCGGCTCGAAGCCCTCGTAACGCAAAAGGGGGTTAAGCCAAATCAGCCGCCGACAGGAACGATGCAGCCGATCCATCTCGCGCGCAAGCCCCTGGCCCGCGTCGCGGTCGAGCCCGTCGGTGATCAGCAGCACCATCGCGCCCTGGCCCAGCACGCGCCGGGACCAGTTGTTGTTGAAGTCGTGCAGGCAGTGGCCGATGCGCGTGCCGCCGGACCAGTCCTGCACCGTCTCGGTGATCTTCTCCAGCGCCAGGTCGATGTCCTTGTAGCGCAGGTAGCGCGTGACGTTGGTCAGCCGCGTGCCGAACAGGAAGGTGTGCACCCGGTCGCGGTCGTTGGTCACCGCGTGCAGGAAATGCAGCAGCATGCGCGAATAGCGCTCCATCGAGCCCGAGATGTCGCAGAGCACGATCAGCGGCGGATGGCGGGTGCGCTGCTTGCGGAACTTGAGCGGGATGATGTCGCCGCCGGTCTTCAGCGCCGCCTTGATCGTCGCCCGCATGTCGGCCCGCGCGCGCTGCCTGTCGGGGCGGAAGCGGCGGGTGCGCAGCTCCAGGATCGGCAGGCGCAGCCGGCTCATCGCCCGGCGCGCCAGCGCGATCTCGTCGTTCGTCATCTTCTCGAAATCCTTCTGGCGCAGCCGCTCCTCGGCGCTCCAGGTCATCGCGGCGTCGAGCTCGATCTCCTCCTCCGGCTCGCGGCGCTGGGCGGCGTCCTGGCGGCCGGCGGCGAGCGCCTCGGCGACGCGCGGCGAGATATCCTTCTTCGCCTTGTCCTCTTCCTCGTCGAGGCCGGTGTCGATCTGCGGCAGCATCAGCGACATCATGCGCTCGAGGATCTGCGGGTTGCGCCAGAAGATGTGGAAGGCCTGGTCGAACAGCTCGCGCTGGGTGCGCCGGTTGACGAAGACGGCATGCAGCGCCCAGTAGAAATCCGTCCGGTTCCGGAGGCCGACCGCCTCGACCGCGCGCACCGCGGCGATCACCGCGCCGGGGCCGACCGGCAGCCCGGCCGCGCGCAGCACCCGCCCGAAATGCATGATGTTCTCGGCGAGCCGGCCGCCACTTCGCTTCCGGCAGGTCGTCCGGGTCCGCGGTCGCGTTCATGCGCGCGCGCCCGCCATCGCCAGCTCGGCCTTGACGTCGGCCAGGATGCGGCCGGCCTCGCTGCCCTGGATCTTGGCGATGTCGTCCTGGTACTTGAGCAGCGTGCCGAGCGTGTTGTTGATGATCTCCGGCTCCAGCACGAGGCAGTCGAGCTGCGTCAGCGCGTGCGCCCAGTCGATCGTCTCGGCCACGCCCGGCAGCTTGAACAGGTCCTGGCCGCGCAGCTTCTGGACGAAGCCGACGATCTCGGCCGACAGCGCGGCCGGCGCCGCGGGCGCCTTGACCTTGAGGATCGTCGAGCTCGCGCTTGGCGTCCGGATAGTCGACCCAGTAGTAGAAGCAGCGGCGCTTGATCGCGTCGTGGATCTCGCGCGTGCGGTTGGACGTGATGATCACGATCGGCGGCTTCTCCGCCTTGATCGTGCCGATCTCGGGGACGGTGATCTGGTAGTCGGCCAGCACTTCCAGCAGGAAGGCCTCGAACGGCTCGTCGGTGCGGTCCAGCTCGTCGATCAGCAGCACGGGCGGGCCGTCGGCGCTCGGCTCGAGCGCCTGCAGCAGCGGCCGGCGGATCAGGAAGCGGTCGTCGAAGATGTCGCTCTCCAGCGTCTCCCGGTCGCGGTCGCCCATCGCCTCGGCAAGGCGGATCTCGACCATCTGGCGCGCATAGTTCCATTCATAGACGGCGGCGGAGACGTCGAGCCCTTCGTAGCATTGCAGCCGGATCAGCGGCCGCTCCAGCGTCCTGGCCAGCACGCGGCCGATCTCGGTCTTGCCGACCCCGGCCTCGCCTTCGAGGAACAGCGGCCGGCCGAGCGCGAGCGCAAGGTAGAGCGCGGTCGCCAGGCTCCGGTCCGCGACGTACGTCGCCCTCGGCGAGCAGATCGAGGGCGGCGTCGACGGTAGCGGGAATGGGCTTGGTCATGGCGAAGGCTTCGTCTCGGAATGATGGCTTAACAGGTTGATTTAACGAATATAGCCCTCGTGTGGCGCTTGTCGAAGGATGAGCGGCCCGGACAGTGCCCGCGCGGTAGCGGTCGGTGTTCAGATGGACTCCCCGGACAAGCCGGGGAGTGACGATTTATGTTTAAGATCAATGATATTACGTCATGCCGCGGCTTGTCCGTGGCATCCACGGACGTGCCCGAGCCGCCCGCTCACCGCCGCGTCCACTTGCCATTGGCTTCGAGGAAGTAGGTGCCCTTGGGCGCGCTGTTGATGATCTGCTGGGCGTAGATCTTGCCGATGGCGTCGACCGGCACTTTTTCCTGCTTCGCCCGCTGCTCGTACAGCGCCTTGCGCTGCGCGTTGGTCTGCGCGACCAGGTTCTTGATCGATTGCGGCGCGTTGCCGTCGCGCAGCACGACATAGCCGTCATAGCGCTCGCCGACAGTTCCCGCCGCGCGCGGGGCGTCGAGCGGCTTGCCCTGCGCCATCGCCGGCGCCGCACCAAGGCAAAACAGGGCCAGCAGCGCCAGCGCGGCGGCCAGAACGCGCGGACGATCAGAAAATCGGGTTCTTCTCGACATCGGTCTTTGCCTTCTCCTCGACGCGAAGCTTTACGTCCGCATCCAGCTTGATGTTGAGGTTGATGGTGATCGGATCTTTCGGCGCCTCCACGGCCACGGTCGGCGTGCAGCCGAGGGACGCGAGCAGGAGCGGTAAAAGCAGAACCAGATGCTTCATGATGCCATGGTCTCGTTCGTCTTCGCGGCCGGCCCGCCGCCGGACGACATCGGCCTTGCGCAGCATACCGGCGGGATCGGCGTTCCGCCACCCGCAATGCCCGATCGCGGCGCGCTCATTTGCGGGTCACCGGCTGGCTGGACTCGCGGATGACGTCGGTCAGCGCCTGCATGCCGCCCTGGGCGAGGGAGGCGAGCTTGTTGAAGTCGCTCTCGATGCTGATGTTGAAGGCGAACGGGTGCCCGTCGAGCGTCTTGGGATTGGAGCCGGTCATGTGGAGCACGATGACGCCGGCGCCGTCCGCGTTCTTGGTCAGCTCCATGCTGAGCTTCGTGTAGTGGAAATCCGACAGGACCTGGGCGACGGTGCCGACGGTGTCCGGCCGGGCGGCGAGTTGCTCCTGCAGCGCCGTGCCCTGGTAGCTCAGCAGGCCGGGCCCTTCGGCCTTGAGCGTGCCGTTCGCCACCGTCACCCGGCCGTCGCGGACGCGGATCGGCACGGTGCCGGTAATCCGGCCGCTGCCTTGCAGGCCGTCGACGCCGAGCAGCGCGAGCAGCTCGTGCATGTCGACCGAGCGGACCAGGATCGCGCCGTCGGTCGCGCCATGCTCCGCCGGGTCGATCAGCGCGCGGGTGCGCACCACGCCGCCCGCCATCGCGATGTCGAAATCCTGGATGTCGATCTTGCCGTCGTCGCGCAGCTGGAACTCGATCTGCATCGGCCAGGGGCCGAGCTTGCCGGTCGCGACCGTGCCGCGGAGGCGTTGCCGGGGCGGCATCGACAGCGGCATCAGCTCGATGAAATTCACCGTCCCGTTCAGGTCGGCGAAGCGGACGTCTTCCGTGGCGAGGTCGAGCCCGTCGAGCACGACGGCCATTTCCCCGGACTTGAGGTCGTGGTCCCACAGGATATGCCCCTTGGCCGACGCCGCGCCGCGGGCGACCGTGAACCATCCGGCGACCGGCGGGAAGATGTCGTCGAGGCTCGCCTTCTTGTCGCCGAAGACCAGCCGCGGCACCGTGAAGTCGATCTGCCCCGCCTGGGTCTTCAGGTTATGCTTCAAGACACCGTCGACCTTGAGCGGCCCGTAGCGCTCCTGCACGCTCAGCGTCGCCTTGAGCAGGTCGCCCCGGATCGTGCCCTTGCCGCTGAGCGCGAGCGGCGCGGTGACCGGCGGGCGGACCTCCTGGCGGACTTCGCCGGCCTCGACGTGGAAGTCGGTGCCGGCGGCCGTCTGCTCGAGCGAGGCGTTGACGCCGCGGCCGGCCAGGTGGTCGGCGGGAAGCTCGAACGAGCCGCCGGTCAGGTAGAGCGCCAGCTTGCCGTCCTCGACCTGGCGGCTGCTGATCTTCGGCACGGTGACGCGGAACGGGCGCTTTTCCTTGCCGGACTTCATGTAGCCGTCGGCTTCGAGATGGGCGAAGGTGATCTCGTGGTAGATCGCCGAGAAGTCGGTCGGCACGGTGATGTGGTTGTCGCTGCCGGTGAGCTGGAAGTTCAGGCCGCCGGGGATGACGAGCCCGGTGTCGGTGCGCAGCGACTTGATGTTGACGACGCTTTCGATGCCGGGAACGAACTGGTAGCCCCGCGTGCCGACGCTGAGCCGCCCGTCGAGGGCGACCTTCGTCTGATCGAGCCGCAGCTCGCCGAAGCGCCGCGGATCGAAGGTCGCGTTCACCGCGAGCCGGCCGCTCTGATGGCCGCTGCTGCCGTTGAAGCTTTTGAGGATGACCTCGATGCTGTCCTTCGCCTTCGGCTCGGCGGTCGAGCCGGGGATCTTGAGCCCCGTGGTGTCGACCTTGACCGCGCCGTCGAGCCGGATGTCGCCGGGCCAGGGCTCATCAGCCGGGCGCATCGCCTGGTCCAGCAGCAGCGGCTGGCTGATGCGGCCGGCGAAGAACAGGTTGGCATGGCCGTCGGCCGATTTCGTCGCCGGGCTGAGCGACAGCAGCGGCGTCGCGTCGAACGCGCCGCGCAAGGTGAAGATGACCGGGTCTTCCGGGTCGGTCAGGTGCCCTTCGGATTTCAGCGACAGCTCGCCGGACTTCCAGGAAAGCTGACTGTCGATCACGTGGCGCGACGTGCCTTTCTCAAGGTCGATATCGAGCTCGTTGGTGCCGCCGAGAAGCTGCAGCGCCATGTCGCCCGGGACCGGCAGCCCCGCGGACAGGCGCATCTCGCGCAGCTTGAGAAACGGGCCGCCGACGAATTTCAGCGCCAGGTCGTGACCGTCGAGGACATAGCTTCCCGCAAGCTGCGCGTCAGCCATGGCGAAACCGAAATCCGGCGTGTCCCGTTTGGCGGCGTCGAGATTGACGGTGAACTTGCCGCTCGCATGATCGCCGTTCTGCAGCCGGGATTCGAGGCGGAACTTGACCCGGTCGGGCTCGGCCATCGGCACCGCGACGCCGTTGACCCGGAGCCGGTCGAGCGCGAGGCGGATATCGCCGTCGAGCGTGAAATCCTTGGGCAGGTCGAGGGCTCCCGGGGCGCGATGCGCCAGGAAGAACAGCGGGTCGTCCATCTGCGCGGAGAGCGAGAAGGCGATATGCCCGTCCGTGTCGACGTGGCTCGAGACCGGTGCCGCCGCCAGCGCCGCGTTGAGCTTGCCCGAGAGCAGCAGATGGAACGGCGTGCCGGGCGCGTCGACCTTGCCGCTGCCGAGCACGGTGATGTAGCCGTCGGGCGAGGTGAAGGCGGTATCGAGGACCAGCGTGTTGTCGTGGAAGTCGATGTCGATGCGGCTCGGATCGAAATCCTGCGGGCCGATCCGCATGCGGACGAGGTCGAGCCCGGCGTTCAGCCGGTCGAGCCGCAGGAAGCGCAGATCGAATTTCACGGCGCCCTTGACGGAGGCGATCTCCACCGGCGGCCCGCCGCCCATGCTGCGGATGTTCGAGAGCGTCAGGGCGTCGACCGTGCCGCCGATGAAGCGCGTGAAGCTATATTTGGCCTGGATCGACCGGATCGTCGTGGTGCGTGCGCCCTCGATGCGGACGTCGCGGATGTACAGGTGATCCGGCTCGACGGTGACCACGTCGAGCGCGACCTTCTTGACGTCGCCGCCTTCGAGATAGGTGCGGACGCCCCAGGCCAGCAGATCCGTGCGGTTTTGCCAGGCGATGACCGCGCCGAGCGTGAGCAGCGCCGCCAGCAGAAGGATGGCAAGGCCGGCGATGCGCAGGCGGCGCATCCAGCGGGATCGGGCAGTAGGCAGAGGCTTATCCGCCGGGCCTTCGGTCATGCCTTATCCATACACCAGTCGGGCCGGGGCTCAATAGGCCCCGGCCCGCCGGCATGACGACAGCCGTCGGCAATCATTTGGCGGCAGCGACCGCCCGTTTCGCCATCACGGTGATGAGATGCGCCCGGTACTCGGCGCTGGCGTGAATGTCGCTGTTCAGGTCATCCGGCGGCACGGCGACGGCCGCCACGGCGTCGGGGCTGAAGCTCTTGGCGAGCGCGTCTTCCATCTCCTTGACGCGGAAGACGCCGTCCTGCCCGGCGCCGGTCACGGCGACGCGGACGCCGCTGCCGGTCTCGGCGACGAACACGCCGACCAGCGCGTAGCGGGAGGCCGGGTTGGGGAACTTCATGTAGCCGGCGCGCTTGGGCTTCGGGAAGCGGACGGCGGTGATGATCTCGTCCTCCGCCAGCGCCGTCTCGAACAGGCCCTTGAAGAAGTCGTCCGCCGGGATCTCGCGCTTGGACGTCACGATGGTCGCGCCGAGGGCGACGCAGCCGGCCGGATAGTCGGCCGCCGGGTCGTTGTTGGCGATCGAGCCGCCGATCGTGCCGCGGTGCCGCACCTGGGGATCGCCGATCTCGCCCGCGAGATGGGCTAAGGCCGGGATGGCGCTCTTGACGTCGGCCGAGGCGGCGACCGCGCCATGCGTGGTCATCGCGCCGATGGTGACGCCGGATCCGTCCGCCTTGATGCCGACCAGGTCCTTGAGGTCGGCCAGATCGATCAGGTCCGAGGGCTGCGCCAGGCGCTGCTTCAGCGTCGGGATCAGCGTCATGCCGCCCGCGACCAGCTTGCCGTCCTCGGCCGCCTTGATCTTGGCGGACGCCTCGTCGACCGACTGGGCGCGATGGTAGGAAAAGTCATACATGTCTCTGTCTCCCTATTCCGCAGCCATGGGCGTGCGGGCCTTTTGGATTGTCTGCCAGACCTTTTGCGGGGTCGCGGGCATCGAGATGTCGCGCACGCCGTCATCCCACAGCGCATCGACGATGGCGTTGATCACCGCCGGCGGCGAGCCGATCGCGCCGACCTCGCCGCAGCCCTTCACGCCGAGCGAGTTGTGCCGGCACAGCGTCGTGTGCGTGCCGACGCTGAACGACGGCACGTTGTCGGCGCGCGGCAGGGTGTAGTCGAGGCAGGAGCCGGTCACGAGCTGGCCGTCCTCGCCGTAGACGCAGCCTTCGAGCAGCGCCTGGCCGATGCCCTGGGCGACGCCGCCATGCACCTGGCCCTCGACGATCATCGGGTTGATCACGCGGCCCACGTCGTCGACCGCGGTGAAGGCGGCGACTTCCACTTCGCCGGTCTCCGGGTCGACCTCGACCTCGCAGATATGGCAGCCGCCCGGGAAGGTGAAGTTCGCCGGGTCGTAGAAGGCGGTTTCGTCGAGGCCGGGCTCCAGCGTGTCGTGCGGGAAGTTGTGCGGCACGTAGGCCGCCAGCGCCACCTCGCCGAAGGTGAGCCCGCGGTCGGTCCCCGCCACCTGGAACCGGCCGTCCTTGAACTCGATGTCGGATTCGGACGCTTCCAGGATATGGGCGGCGATCTTCTTCGCCTTGTCGGTGATCCGGCCGAGCGCCCGCATGATCGCTTCGCCGCCGACCGCGAGCGAGCGCGAGCCGTAGGTGCCCATGCCGTAGGCGATCTTGGCCGTGTCGCCGTGCACGATGTCGACCTGCTCCATCGGGATGCCGAGCGAGCCGGACACGAGCTGGGCGAAGGTCGTCTCGTGGCCCTGGCCGTGGCTGTGCGAGCCGGTGAAGACGGTGACCGAGCCGGTCGGGTGGACCCGCACCTCGGCGGATTCGAACAGCCCGGCGCGCGCGCCGAGCGAGCCGACGACCGCCGACGGGGCGATGCCGCAGGCCTCGATATAGGTCGAGTAGCCGAGGCCGCGGCGCTTGCCGCGCTTCGCCGCATCGGCCTTGCGCTTGGCGAAGCCGTCGATGCGGGCGGCGGTCATCGCCTGGTCGAGCGTCGCCCCGTAATCGCCGCTGTCGTATTGCAGCGCGACCGGCGTCTGGTAGGGGAAGGCGTCGTTCGGGATGAAGTTGCGCCGCCGGATCTCGACCGGGTCGAGCCCGGTCTCGCGCGCCGCGCGGTCGACCAGCCGCTCCAGCAGGTAGGTCGCCTCGGGCCGTCCGGCGCCGCGATAGGCGTCGACCGGCACGGTGTTGGTGAAGATCGCCTGCACCTCGCAATAGATCTGCGGCGTCGTGTAGACGCCGGCGAGCAGCGTGGCATAGAGATAGGTCGGCACGCAGGGCGCGAAGGTCGAGAGATAGGCGCCCATGTTGGCCTTGGTCGAAACCTTGAGGCCGAGGAACTTGCCGTCCTTGTCCATCGCCAGCTCGGCATGGGTCACGTGGTCGCGGCCGTGGCAGTCGCTCATGAAGGATTCGCTGCGCTCGGCGGTCCATTTCACCGGCCGGTGGAGCTTGCCGGCCGCCCAGGTGACGATCGCCTCCTCGGCGTAATGGTAGATCTTGGAGCCGAAGGCGCCGCCGACGTCCGGCGCGTAGACCCTGAGCTTGTGCTCGGGAATGTGCAGCACGAAGGCGCCCATCAGGAGCCGGATGACATGCGGGTTCTGGCTCGTCGTGAACAGCGTGTATTCGCCGGTGGCGTTGTCGTAGTTGCCGATCGCGGCGCGCGGCTCCATGGCGTTCGGGATCAGGCGGTTGTTGACGATGTCGATCTTGGCGACATGCGCCGCCTTGGCGAAGGCGGCGTCCGCCGCCGCCTTGTCGCCGATGTGCCAGTCATAGCACTCGTTCCTGGCGACGCCGTCATGCAGCAGCGTCTTGGTTGTGAGCGCCGCCTTCATGTCGAGCACCGGCGGCAGGATCTCGTAGTCGACCTCGATCAGCTCGGCGGCGTCGCGCGCCTGCGCGCGGGTCTCCGCGATGGCGACGGCGACCTGGTCGCCGACATAGCGCACCTTGCCCTGGGCGAGCGCGGGGTGCGGCGGCTCCGCCATCGGCGTGCCGTCCTTGCTGTGCACCTGCCAGCCGCAGGGCAGGCCGCCGACGCCGGCCGCTTCCAGGTCGGCGCCGGTGTAGACCGCGACCACGCCGGGCGCGGCGGCGGCCTTCTTCGTGTCGATCGACTTTATCCGCGCATGCGCGTGCGGGCTGCGCAGGATCCAGGCGTAAGTCTGGTTGGCTTCGACGAAATCGTCGGTGTAGCGGCCGCGCCCCGTCAGAAAGCGGGCATCTTCGACCCGCTTTACGGCAGCGCCAATTCCCGTGGCAGTCATGGTGTTCCCTCCCGGTTAAGGGATTATGCTCAGCCGCCGCGCATTGCCTTTGCGCCGGCTTCGATCGATTTCACGATGTTATGGTAGCCGGTGCAGCGGCACAGATTGCCTTCCAGCCACTCCCGCACTTCTTTCTCGGTCGGGTTGGGGTTCTCTTTCACGAGGTCGATCGCGCTCATCACCATGCCGGGCGTGCAGTAGCCGCATTGCAGCCCGTGGTTCTCGCGGAAGGCGGCCTGCATCGGGTGCAGCTCGTCGCCCTTCGCCAGGCCCTCGATCGTCGTGATGTTGGCGCCATTGGCCTGCACCGCGAGTAAGGTGCAGCTCTTCACCGAGGTGCCGTTGACATGCACCACGCAGGCGCCGCACTGGCTCGTGTCGCAGCCGACATGCGTACCGGTCAGCCGCAGATTTTCGCGGATGAATTGAACGAGTAAGGTGCGTCCTTCGACGTCGCCGCTGACGGCCTTACCGTTCACCGTCATCGATACGGTGTAGGTCATGCTCGATTCTCCCTGGCGTCCAAGATTTCTTGACTGCGAACCAAGCCTGCGGAATTCGCGTTGCTTCTGCCGTCAGGCGGCCCGTCGCGCTTAAAGGGGAGTTTGGAACGCCGGACCTGTGCGGTCAAGGTGCAAGCGGTAAGGCCTGCGTGAACGGGCGGCAGCGCGGCGCGGGCTTTCCGTTTGCGCGCCGGTATTTGCGCCTACTTCTGGAAGAACCACATGAGCAGGCCGAGGATCACGATGACGCCGACGACCCAGACCGCGACCGGCAGGCTTTTCGGCTTGTCCCCCGCCGGCGCGGCTGCCGGTGTGCTCACCGGTGCAGCGGCGGGCGTTGCCGGGGCAGGGGCCGGCGCCGCTTCGGCCGTGGCGCCGCCGCCGACGATCTCGGCGAACTTGGCGAAGAAGTCGTTCGCCATCTTCTTCGCCGTCGAATCGATCAGCCGGCTGCCGATCTGCGCGAGCTTGCCGCCGACCGTGGCGCTGACGGTGTAGGAGAGCACGGTGGCGCCGCCGTCCTCCTTGAGCGCCACCTTGGCGCCGCCCTTGGCGAAGCCGGCCGCGCCGCCGCTGCCTTCGCCGCTGATGGTGTAGCCGTTCGGCGGGTCGAGGTCGCTCATCTTCACCGCGCCGCCGAACTTCGCCTTCACCGGCCCGACCTTGGCCGTGACCTTGGCGGCGTATTCGGTGTCGGACTTCTTTTCCAGCTCCTCGCAGCCGGGAATGCATTGCTTCAGCACGTCCGGATCGTTGAGCGCCTTCCACACGGTTTCGCGGGACGCCGGAATGCGGTACTCGCCTGTCATGTCCATGGCCGGGCTCCCCTTTGCCGATTGAAATTGCGGGCTGTCTGTGGCCGTTGCGAGAAACCTAGTCGCGGCCCCCGCCGCTGGCAAACATCATTTGCCGATTTCACCGGCGGAAAGGCGATGCGAGGCGCGGTCCGTTTGCGTATATTGCGGCCACCGAGAGGAGGTGGACGGCATGGCGTCTTGCGCAGTGGAATCGTCGATCGATGTCGCGTTCTGGTTTCTCAATCGCGCCAGCGCGGAGGACAGCTACATCCAGGCGCAGAAGCTGCAGCGCCTGCTCTACATCGCGCAGGGCGTCTACGCGCAGGAGAACTACGGCCGCAAGCTGATGCCGGCGACCTTCGTCACGCACGACATGGGGCCGGTCGAGCCCAACATCTACCGCGCGTTCGAGGCGGGACGGCCGCAGATCGAGTTTGTGCCGCCCGCCGCCGAGGTGGAGGATTTCCTCGAGCGTATCTGGCGGCGCTTCGGCATCCATCCGGTCGACCGGCTGAACGCGCTGGTGATCGGCCAGTCGGCCTACCGCAAAGCGGCGGCCGGCGGCATGGGCGAAGAGATCCCCCACGCGGCGATGGTCGAGGCCTTCAAGACGCCGGAACAGAAGAAGCAGCCGACGGTGCGCACCCCGGACGGCCGCCGCGTCACCAAATGGGTGCCCAGCCGCTCCGCGCCGAAGGGGCCGCGGTAGGGGGCCGGCGCCGCGCCGCGATCCGCGATTTCGCGTCATTTTACTGTCGCAAGACCGTCATTCGCCTGTCACGGGCTCCCTGTTTCATGCGCGCGATTCTATCCGGCGCATGAGAGGATGCCCTGACCGCTTCGCCTTCCGTCATCGACCGCATTGACCAGACCCTGTTCGATGCGATCTATCGGCGCGCCCTGGTCTACAACACCTGCTGGGAAGACCCGGCGGTCGACCGCGTCGCCCTCGACCTGCAGCCCGACGATACGATGCTGGTCATCACCAGCGCGGGCTGCAACGTGCTGGACTACGCGCTCACCGGGCCGCGCCGCATTCACGCGGTGGACGCGAACCCGCGCCAGACCGCGCTGCTCGAGCTGAAGCTGGCCGGCATCCGGCGGCTCGCCTTCGACGATTTCTTCGCGGTCTTCGGCAGCGGCCATCACCCGGACTTCGCCGCGCTCTATGACAAATGCCTGCGCGACGCGCTGTCGCCTTACGCGCGGGCCTACTGGGACCGGCATCTCGACTGGTTCGCCAAGCCCGGCGGCAGCTTCTATTTCCACGGCCTGTCGGGCATCGTGGCGCGCCTGTTCCGCGCGTGGCTTCGGCTGCAACCGCGGCTGCAGGCCGCCGTCGCCGACCTGTTCGACAGCCGCTCGCTCGACGACCAGCGGCGCATCTACGACACCCAGGTCGGGCCGCGGCTGTGGCGGCCGGGGGTCAACTGGACGCTGTCGCGGCAGATGACGATGAGCCTGCTCGGCGTGCCCTATCCGCAGCGCCGCCAGGTCCAGGCGCAGCACGAATCGGGCGTTGCCGGCTTCATCCGCGAGGCGGTGGAATACGTGTTCCGCCAGCTGCCGGTCTCGACCAACTATTTCTGGTCGGTCTACGTGCGCGGCCGCTACACCCCGGCCTGCTGCCCGGAATATCTCAAGCTGGAGAATTTCCTGGCGCTCAAGGGCGGGCTCGCCGACCGCATCCGGCCGCATACCTGCACGGTGACGCAGTTCCTGCAGGGCACCGACGAGCGGATCTCGAAATTCGTGCTGCTCGACCACATGGACTGGATGAGCTCCTACTATCCGGACGCGCTGGCCGAGGAATGGGAGGCGATCTTCGCCCGCGCCACGGCGGACGCGCGCATCATCTTCCGCAGCGCGCATGCGACGCCGGCCTATCTCGACCGGCTGGTGATCGGCGAGGAGCGCGCGCGGCTCGCCGAGCGGCTCGCCTTTCAGCCGGCGCTCGCCGCCGCGCTGCAGCCGCTCGACCGGGTGCACACCTATGCCGGCTTCCACGTCGCGGATGTCAGGGCTTGAGGGGGCGGGCGTGAGCGCGCGCGCCGTCGATCTCCGCATCCTGGCGAGCCTGTTGCGCGGGATGCCGCGCGGCGGGTCGTTGGCGGAGCGGCTGCAGGCCTTCTACGGGCCGCAGGCGGCGGGCTACGACGCCTTCCGCGAGCGCCTGCTGGCCGGGCGCGAGGCGTTGATCGCCTTGCTGGACCCGCCGGACGGGGCGCATATCGTCGAGCTCGGCGGCGGCACGGGGCATAACCTGAGCTATTTCGGCGAGCGGCTGGCGCGGCTCGGCGGCGTCACGCTCGTCGACCTGTGCCCGGCGCTGCTGGCCGAGGCGCGCCGGCGCTGGGCGGACGCCGGCAACGTCCATGTGGTCGAGGCCGACGCGACGGCCTGGCGCCCGGACGCCCCGGTCGATTGCGTCTACTTCTCCTATGCGCTGACGATGATGCCGGACTGGCGGGGCGCGATCGACAATGCGCTCGCCATGCTGAAGCCGGGCGGGACGCTGGGCGTCGTCGACTTCTATGTCTCGGCCGCCGACCCGGCGCCGGGGATGACGCGGCACGGCCTCTTCACGCGGCATTTCTGGCCGCGCTGGTTCGGCCATGACGGCGTCCACCCGTCGCCCGCGCCGCTCGCCTATCTGCTGCGCGCGCCTGCCGGATCACGTTCTGCACGAGCGCCGCGCGGCGGTGCCGTATCTGCCGGGGCTCAGGGCGCCGTATTACCTCTTCGTCGGGCGGAAGGGCGGGTAGCGGCCCGCCGCATTGACTCTCCGGCGGAGATCGGAGATGGCTTCGCCGCGATGTATTCGGTCAAGGAAATCTTCTACACGCTGCAGGGCGAGGGCGCGCGCACGGGGCGCGCCGCGGTGTTCTGCCGCTTCGCCGGCTGCAACCTGTGGAGCGGCCGCGAGGAAGACCGGGCGGCGGCCGTCTGCCGCTTCTGCGATACCGACTTCGTCGGCACCGACGGGCTCGGCGGCGGGAAGTTCGACGGCGCGGCGGCGCTGGCGCGCGAGATCGACGGCCATTGGCCGGAGGGCGCCGCGGGCCGGCGCTATGTCGTCTGCACCGGCGGCGAGCCGCTGCTGCAGCTCGACCCGGCGCTGGTCGACGCGCTGCACGGCCTGGACTTCGAAATCGCCATCGAGACCAACGGCACCTTGCCGCCGCCCGCCGGCCTCGACTGGATCTGCGTCAGCCCGAAGGCCGGGGCCGATTTCGTGCTGCGCCGGGGGAACGAGCTGAAGCTGGTCTTCCCGCAGGCGGGGATCGACCCGGCCGCGCTGCTGGCGCTCGATTTCGAGCACTTCTTCCTGCAGCCGATGGACGGCGTGGCGGCGGCCGAGAACACGGCGCGCGCCTGCGACTACTGCCTCGCGCACCCGCAATGGCGGCTGAGCCTGCAGACGCACAAATTTCTGGGTATCCGCTGATGAGCCACCGCGTCACCATCACCAAGAGCTTCGTCTTCAGCGCGGCGCATTGGTTCCCGAGCATGCCGGAAGGGCATCGCTACCGGCGCATGCACGGCCATTCCTTCGCGGTCGAGCTGGCGCTCACCGGCGTGCCCGATTCCGAGCACGGCTGGCTGCAGGATTTCGACGAGGTCGCCGCCGCCGTCGAGGCGGTGCGGGCAGCGCTCGACCATACCTGCCTCAACGAGGTCGCCGGGCTCGAGCAGCCGAGCCTGGAGAACCTCTCGATCTGGATCTGGCGGCGGCTCGAGCAGCCCCTGCCGGCGCTGTCGCGCGTCACCGTCCGGCGCGACGCCTGCGGCGAGAGCTGCACCTACGAGGGGCCGGACCGCGCCTGAGCCGCCTTCCGGTCGGCGCCGCATTCAAGGAATGCTTCAAGGGCAGGCGATCTCCCTCTTCGCCGGGCGCAGGATCAAGCTCGTCGCGGTCATGACGAGAAGCGCGCTGGTCATGAGAAGAGCGGCCGTGAAGCTTCCGGTGACGCCCTGGATCGCGCCGGCGAACAGCGGCCCGGCCATCTGGCCGGTCGCGAAGGCCGCGGTCATGACGGCGATGTGGCGCATGACGTCGTGCGGCGGCGCGATGCGATGCGCTTCCTGCATGCCCGCCATCGTGACGATCATGAAGGTTCCGCCGACGCAGACGCCCGCGACGATGATCGTGGCGATATGCGGGGCGACGACAGGCAGCAGCAGTCCTGCCGCCATGATGAACTGGCTCGTTGCCCAGAGGTGACGGTTGGTGAAGCGCCGTTGCAGCCTGGCGGCGAGCAGCGTCGAGACGAAGGCCGCCGCGCCGAAGACCGGCCACGTCCATCCGAAGACGAGCGGCGACGGCACGATCGCGCGCGCCATCACCGGCAGATAGGTCGCCGGAATGACGTAGCCGATGCCGGCGGCGCCGTAGGCGATGACGACGCGCCAATGCAGCGGGGCGCGTTCCACGGCGTGGCGATGCGCCGCGGCGCGGGAACCCGGGATTTCCGGCCCCAGCCGCAGGCAGACGAGGCCGGCGGCGGCGAGGGACACGATGCCGAAGATCTGCCAGCTCCGGGCGCTGTCGATGTGCAGGACCATGAGCGCCAGCGTGCCGAGGCCGGCGATCGCGATACCTGTGCCGACACCGGAAAAGACCCAGCCCTGTTTCGACCCGTGCCGGTCGGCGACGAGCGGCTTGAGATAGAAGTTGCTGACCATCACCATGATGAAGGCGCTGCACGCGCCGGCCAGCCACCGCAGCGCCAGCCAGACCGCGAGATGGCCGGTCAGTCCCATGCCGAGCGTGCAAAGCCCGATCGCGATCAGGGACAGCCGCAGCGTCGCTTTCGGGGAGGACGGCAGGCGGGCGGCGAGGACGGCGCCCAGCCAGTAGCCCAGGAAATGCACCGATGCCAGGAGCCCGCCGTCGGCGATGCCGAGCAGCCCGTCCTGCTGCATCAACGGCAGCAAGGGGGTGAAGGCGAAGCGGCCGATCCCCATGGCGATGGCGAGCGATGCGAGCCCAATCAGGACGATACGGGAATGGGACATCTGCGCAGACATGGCTGTCCTTGGTTGCCTCCGTGTTTACGGTTGCGGACACCCTAGCGCCGGCGATATATTAATAATAATGAATTAAACTGATATATTGCTTCTCATTTCGAGATATAGGTCGAGATCGCAATGCACAGCATGGACCTTCGAGCCCTCGAGATCTTTCGCGCGGTCGCGGTCGAGGGCAGCGTTTCCAAGGCGGCGCTCAAGCTGAACCGGGTGCAGTCCAACATCAGCACCCGCCTCAAGCAGCTCGAGCAGCAGCTCGGCAAGAGCCTGTTTCTGCGCCAGAACCGGGGCCTCACGCTGACGGCGGACGGCGAGATGCTGCTGTCCTACACGGAGCGCCTGCTGCAGCTCTCGGACGAAGCCGCCGAGGCGCTGAACGGCGGCAAGCCGCGCGGCATCTTCCGCATCGGCACGATGGAGAGCACGGCGGCGACGCGGCTGCCCGAGATCCTGTCGCGCTATCACGCGCTCTATCCGGACGTTCAGATAGAGCTGAAGACGGACATCGCCGCGGCACTGCTGGACGGCCTGCAGAGCCACGACGTCGAGATCGCCTTCGTGGCCGAGCCGGTGTCCTTCGAGCGCATCAGCATCCAGCCGGTGTTCGAGGAGGCGCTGGTCCTCATCGCGCCGGAATCCTTCCCGCCGCTCGCCAACACGGACGAGATCAGCGGCCGCACGGTGGTCGCGTTCGAGGCCGGCTGCGCCTATCGCCGCTATCTCGAGGAATGGCTCCTCGGTTCCGGCATCGTGCCGGGCCACATCATGGCGGTCAGCTCCTACCTGGCGATCTTCGCCTGCGTCGCCGCCGGCACCGGCTACGCAGTGGTGCCGCGGTCGGTGCTGGAGACCGTGTCGACGAAGGGAAGGTTCCGGCAGTATCCGCTGCGGGGCAACCTGGCGCATATCCGGACGATGCTCGCCTGGCGCACCGATTACCGGTCCGCGAAGTTCGACGCGCTGCGCAAACTGCTGCCCCAAAGCTGAGCGCGTGAGTCGTCCGAGCCCGCCATTCGCCATCGCGCTTGGAGTCTACACTGGCCGTCGGCATCAACAATAGTGGAGGCAGGCGGGCAATGCTCCTGGTCGGCAGGTTTCAATCACCCTTCGTGCGGCGCACGGGCATCGTTCTCAAGACGCTGGGCATGCGGTTCGACACGAAGGGGCTCACGACCGCGAACGATACGGCGGAGATCTCGACATACAATCCCGTCGGCCGGGTGCCGTCGCTCGTGCTGGACGACGGCGAGGTCCTGGTCGACAGCCAGGCGATCATCGACTACGCGCTCGAGGTGGCCGACCGCGATCACCGCCTGCTGGCGGCGTCCGGGCCGGACCGGCGGGCCGTTTTGCGGCTTTCGGTGATCGCGCAGGGCGCCATGGAAAAAGCGGTCGCGTCTTATTACGAGCGCGGCCGCCGGCCCAAGGACAAGGTCTATCAGGACTGGGTCGACCGGGTCGACGGCCAGTGCGCCTCCGCGCTGGCGGCGCTCGACGCCGCGGCCGCGGCAGGCGGCCAATGGCTGTATGGCGACCATCTGACCTTGGCGGAGATCAATGCCACCGCGGCGTTCGATTTCATCAGCCGCGCGGTGCCTTATCTCATGAAGGACAACGCCTACCCGGCGCTGGCGGCGCTCGCCGCGCGCTGCAACGAATTGCCGGCCTTCGCCGAGACGCGGCCGAAGGACTAGGCGGGAGTCGGCGCGATTCGGCGGCGCTGATTCCGGGATTCCAGGCGCCCTGCGTTTCGCATCGCCGGACGGCCGCTGGTGCTTTCAGTCTAATGGGAACCAGTCTCCGAATTGGCAGGAAACGCCAACGTCAGGCCGCGAGTTGACGCCGTGCGACCGGCGCGGCGGAGCGATCCCGCCGTTTGGAGGCGAAGACCTCGAGCACGTTGCCGTCGTGATCTACCGCACGCCATAGGCAAAACATCTCGCCGTTGATCCGCACGAACACCTCATCCACGTGCCACCGCCATTGCGAATAGAGGCGGCGGCAAATCCATCGTTTCCGTATCTCGGTCGCGAACATTGGGCCAATGCGGTTCCACCAGAACCGTGCCGTCTCATGGCAGATGTCGATGCCGCGTTCGAACAGGATATCTTCGACTTGGCGAGAGACATCGGGTGGCGAACGTACGGCATCACCGCCAGGCGAACTACTAGGGCGAGCTGTTGAAATGACGGAACGGATTCTTCATCTGCGGACGCTATGTAGTGCCGACGCCAGCCTCGACCAAATTTTCTCTGGCAGTGCCGTGCTCCCGTTATTGCCGGGCGGCGGCGCGCAGGCCGTCGAGCGCAATGCGCAGGCCTTCTCCGATTTCCCTATCCCGGTAGACGGCATAGATCGGCGTGTCGTAGTGCGGCGCATCGTTTACGACATGCAGGCGCCCGTCGAGCAGATAGGGCTTGACCACGGGCTCGGGAAAATAGGCCGACCCGCCCTGGCCCAGAATGTGCTCCAGCGCGATGGTGCCGAGATTGGTCTGCATGGCCGGCAGGGCGGCGTCGGGGAAATGACTGAGGTGGAACTTCTGGAACTCCGTCCCCCAGTCGACCAAGAGATAGCCAGGATCAGAGGGGCCGGCGGAGCCGGGTTCGGTTGCGACGAGCACGAGCGTCTCTTCGAACAGGCGCTCGATGGCGAACCCGGGGAGTTGCTGCGGATCGAAGACGACGCCCAGGTCGAGCATTCCGTCGCCGAGAAGCCGCATCAGCGCATCGTTGCCGTGGGCTTCGGTGCGCAGCGCATAAGCCGTGGCGTGGACACGCATCCAGCGCAGCCATCGCAGCAGGAAATGACGCCACAGTGAATAGTGGCCACCAATGCGGACCTGACCGATGGAGCTGCTGGGCAGCGCAAGTTCGAGCTGCGCCTGGTCCCATACCTGCTTCATGGTGACGGCGTACCGTTGGAACTTGTGCCCGGCCGGTGTTAGCTTGGCGCCGCCCCGCCCGCGCGTGAACAGTGTGCAGCCAAGCTGCGCCTCCAGGGACTGAATGCGCATGCTCACGGCGGCCTGGGAGATGCGCAACCGCTCAGCCGCGCCGCCGAAGCTGCCGCTGCCGACAACTTGGAGGAAGGTACCGGCGAGCAGAATGTCACCGCCAAATTGCGACTTCGAGTTGTGGGGCAGAGTGCTTTTCATGCGCCACCTTCAGGTAGTTGGGTGCCAACTCCGTTTTGGCGCCACTGCAGTTCAATACCCCACCCATTCTGTCCATGATCGCGCATACGGATATCCATTAAGATCGCTTATGCATATCATAACATTTTCTGATCTTAAGTCTAAATATCGGCGCAGACGTCCTAACCATAAGGATATACCTCTTTATTCCCGTAGGAGGCCTTTTCCATAAGTTAATAAAATAATAACGGCGATAATATGAGTGAAAGACGGGTATGGACATGGGTCATCAAGCAATTCGTGCAGTAGCCGAACCGCTTACACCGGCTTTCGACGAAATAGCGGCGAAGATGCTGCCGCTGGAACGTTTGCAAAGCGAGCGCGCTTCGCTACGCAGAGCCTATGCTTCGGCCAAGCCCTACCCGCATGTGGTGATGGACGGCTTTTTTGATGAAGCCGTGCTCGATAAGGTTGCCGAAGATTTTTCGGAGTCACGTGATCGCGATTGGATCCGGTGGGACACAGTCCACGAGATCAAGCAGACCTCGCGCGGAATTGTGGACCTCTCGTCCTTCACCCAGCTTCTGTTCCTGCGGCTTTCTTCGGAGCCGTTCCTGGAGCACATCCGCTACATCACCGGGATCGACGATCTTGTCTGGGACCCGACCTTCAAGGGCGGTGGGCTGCACGAGTCTTTCCGCGGCAGCTGGCTCAACGTCCACGCCGATTGGACCAATCATCCCCATCTTCCGCTGGCTCGCCGCCTCAATCTCATCATCTATCTCAACCGGGATTGGGAGGAGGATTGGAACGGCGCGCTCAAGCTGTACGATCCCGAGACCAAGGCCGAAGGGGCCAGCGTGGCGCCTCTCTACAACCGAGCCGTCCTCTTTCCTACGACGGATAAGACGTTCCACGGCTTTCCCGAAGCCATTACCTGCCCGCCAGGCCGGACGAGAAAATCGATCTCCATATATTACTGGAGCGCCGATCCCGAGGCCTTGAAAAACACCACCTCCATCCAGTTCCTGCCAGGCAATGTGGATACCAGGATGCGGGCGCTCGCGCGCGCCTTGATGCCGCCTGTTCTGATTTGGGGTGCCGGGTCTCTGACCCGATCATGGCGCAGGGGCGGCAACAAGTAGGCCGCGCACCGTGCCATCGCCCATGTAAGGGTGGTGTCAGTTTAATGCGAACTAGTCTCCGATTAGCCGGGATATGCCAAGTTCAGAAGGCAGGCGGAAATCGAACCGGGCAGGGCGCTCCCGGCCCGTCGCGGGACGGGTCGTGGATCGCTCGAAAACGGCCGGATTCCGAGGCTGCCGAAGTGGCCTGTATCCCCCGGATTTCAGTTGAGAAATCTTAATTTTTATTCACCATATTTTTTACTTGAATTTTACCGATAGAGGTCTTAGGTACGTCCTTGCCCTTATTCGCACGTGCCCGCGGACGCCGGCACAGATCCCCAGCAGGGGATAGGCGTCTTAAAGCAACGACGGTGCGGGCTTTTTTGGTCTCAGTCCGGTCGTCCAAAGACCGGTGACACTGAAGAGGCACACCTTCATTGCCCCACGTGCGGAGCGGGTCTCCCGTTCCAATCTAAAGGCAGAAAACCTCGGATAGCCGCGCGTCGCGGTGAATCCGGTAACGCCGGGCATCGGCCCCGAGCGGGACAAGGCGTCTCCATCGCGTCCTCCCGTTCAACCGGTACCGGCATTGCGGTTTCTGTACGGGAGACAAGCGCATGACAAGCCAGCGCATCCTCGACTTCCTCGCCACCCGACGACCGGACGGCCCCTGCCTCGTCGTCGATCTCGACATCGTGCGGCGCAACTTCGAACGGCTCGCCGAGTCCTTTCCCGCGACCGGCATCTACTATGCCGTCAAGGCAAATCCGGCGCCCGAGATCCTGAAGCTGTTGGCGTCCCTGAATTGCTGCTTCGACATCGCCTCGGTGCCCGAGATCGAGATGGTGCTGGCCGCCGGTGCGACGCCGGACCGGATCTCCTACGGCAACACGATCAAGAAGGAGCGGGACATCGCCCGCGCCTACGCGCTCGGCGTGCGCCTGTTCGCCGTCGACTGCGTCGAGGAGGTCGAGAAGATCGCCCGCCAGGCGCCCGGCGTTCGCGTGTTCTGCCGCGTGCTGACCGACGGCAAGGGCGCCGAATGGCCGCTGTCGCGCAAGTTCGGCTGCCATACCGACATGGCGGTCAAGGTGCTGGAACGCGCCCACGAGCTCGGCCTCGACGCGCATGGCCTGTCCTTCCACGTCGGCTCGCAGCAGTGCGAGCTGAAGGCGTGGGACAAGGCCGTCGGCGATGCCAAGAAGGTGTTCCGGTCGCTCGCCGAGAAGAGCATCAACCTCGCCATGTTGAACCTCGGCGGCGGCTTCCCGACCCGCTACCTGAAGGACGTGCCGTCGACCCAGGCCTATGCCCGGGCGATCCAGCGCGCCATGACCAAGTATTTCGGCAACCGTCTGCCCGCCACGATCATCGAGCCGGGCCGCGGCATGGTCGGCGACGCCGGCGTGATCAAGACCGAGGTCGTGCTGATCTCGCGCAAGTCCGACGACGACGACAAGCGCTGGGTCTATCTCGACGTCGGCAAGTTCGGCGGCCTCGCCGAGACCATGGACGAGTCGATCCGCTATCCGATCCGCACGCCGCATGACGGCTCGCGAGATGGCGCCCTGCGTCATCGCCGGCCCGACCTGCGATTCCGCCGACGTGATGTACGAGAAGACGCCCTATCCGCTGCCGCTGTCGCTGGAGATCGGCGACGAGCTGCTGATCGAAGCGACCGGCGCTTATACGTCGACCTACGCCTCGGTGGCCTTCAACGGCTTCGCGCCCCTGCCGACCTATATCGTGGGAGGGGAAGACGATGCTGCGCTTGCTGCCTGAGGCGCCGGGCCACGTCCCGGCGCGGGAAGCGCTGCTCGACCGCTGCTTCGGTCCCGACCGGCACCTCAAGACCAGTCAGATGCTGCGGCAGGGTCGTTTGCCGGCGGACGGGCTTGCCTTCGCAATGCTCGACGGCGCGCGGCTGATCGGCACGCTCCGGCTCTGGCACATCACGGCCGGATCGGCCGGCCCGGCGCTGCTGCTCGGGCCGATCGCGGTGGAGCCGAGATGGCAGAGCGAAGGCTGGGGCGCGCTGCTGATGCGGCACGGCCTGGCCGAGGCCGAGCGCCTGGGCCATGCCGCCGTCGTGCTGGTCGGCGATGCGCCCTACTACCGGCGCTTCGGTTTCCAGCAGGCCCTGACCGAAGGGCTCGTCCTGCCGGGTCCGGTCGAGCGCGAGCGCTTTCTCGGCCTTGAGCTGAAGCCGGGCGCGCTCGAGGGCGCCTGCGGCGACGTCGTCGCCACCGGCGCGCCGGAGGCACTATCCCAGTCATTGCCCATGTCACCGCTGACGGAGCACACTTCCATCCCAACCCATGCCACCGCGCGCTAGCGCCGAAGCCGACGGAGACCATGCCATGACCAACTGGCCCATCCACGCCCGTATCGACGGTCCCATCGTGATGATCGGCTTCGGCTCGATCGGACGCGGCACCCTGCCGCTGATCCTCCGCCACTTCGCCTGCGATCCGGCGCAGATCACCGTGATCGATCCCAAGGACGGCGACAAGGCGCTCGTCGAGGCGGCGGGCGCGCGCTTCGTCAAGGCCGCCGTCACCCGCGAGAACCACCGCGAGCTGCTGCTGCCGCTGCTGCAGCCGGTCGGCGGCCAGGCCTTCATGGTCAACCTGTCGGTCGACGTCTCCTCGACCGCGATGATGGAGCTCTGCAAGGAAGCGAACGCGCTCTACGTCGACACGGTGGTCGAGCCCTGGCTCGGCTACTACACCGACGCCTCGCTGAGCATGGCCCAGCGCTCCAACTACGCGCTGCGCGAGACGGTGCTCGACCTGCGCCGGCGCCGGCCGGGCGGGCCGACGGCGGTGAGCTGCTGCGGCGCCAACCCGGGCATGGTGTCCTGGTTCGTCAAGCAGGCGCTGCTGAACCTCGCCGCCGACCAGAACGTCGCGGTCGAGACGCCGGCGGACCGGAACGGCTGGGCCGCGCTGATGCAGCAGCTCGGCGTCAAGGGCATCCACATCGCCGAGCGCGACACCCAGCGCGCCAAGAGCCCGAAGCCGCGCGGCGTCTTCGTCAACACCTGGTCGGTCGAGGGCTTCATCTCGGAGGGCCTGCAGCCGTCCGAGCTCGGCTGGGGCACGCATGAGAAGGCGCTGCCGATGGAAGGCCGGCGGCACGAGAGCGGCTGTGGTGCTGCGATCTACCTGGGCCGGCCGGGCGCCGGCACGCGCGTGCGCTCCTGGACGCCGACGGCGGACAGCCAGCTCGGCTTCCTGGTGACGCACAACGAGTCGATCTCGATCGCCGACTTCTTCACCCTGCGGCAGAACGGCCGGGTGGTCTACCGGCCGACCTGCCACTACGCCTACCACCCGTGCGACGACGCGGTGCTGTCGCTGCACGAGCTGGCCGGGCGGCAGTGGCGGGCGCAGGAGAGCTGGACCATCCTGGACGAGGACGAGATCGTCGACGGCATCGACGAGCTGGGCGTGCTGCTCTACGGCCACGACAAGAACGCCTACTGGTACGGCTCGCAGCTCTCGATCGAGGAGACCCGCGACCTGGCGCCCTACCAGAACGCGACCGGCCTGCAGGTGACCTCGGCCGTGCTCGCGGGCATGGTCTGGGCGCTGGAGAATCCCGAAGCCGGCATCGTCGAAGCCGACGAAGTCGACTTCAAGCGCTGCCTCGAGGTGCAGATGCCCTATCTCGGCCCGGTGGTCGGCGTCTACACGGACTGGACGCCGCTGACCGGCCGCGACGAGACGCTGTTCCCCGAGGATGTCGACCGCAGCGACCCGTGGCAGTTCACCAACGTGCTGGTGCGCGAAGTGGCGCTCGACCAGGCCGAGGCGGCCGTCGTCCGCAAGCCGAGGCGCAGCGCCCGGTCGTAAGGCGGCGTCGGCCCGAAGGGCTGTTGATCGAAGAGGCAGCGAGGCGCGGCCGGTGGGGCTCTACTGATTGATCTCGGGCTCCACCAGCCGGGCCAGATTTCGCAAGGATTCCTGCCAGCCGAGGTAGCAGGCTTCCGCCGGAATGACGTCCGGAATGCCTTCCTGGACGATGTCGACCTCGGTGCCGACCGAAACCGCCTTCAGCGTCACCGTCACCGTCATCTCGCCGGGCAGGTTCGGGTCGTCGAACTTGTCCGTGTAGCGCAGGCGTTCGTTCGGGACGAGCTCGTGATATTGGCCGCCGAACGCGTGGCCGTTGCCGGTCGTGAAATTGCGGAAGGACATCCTGAACGTGCCCCCGACCTTCGGCTCCAGATGGTGCACGGTACAGGTGAAGCCGTTGGGCGGAAGCCATTTCGCGAGCGCGTCCGCCTCGAGGAACGCGCGATAGACCTTCTCCGGCCTGGTTGCGAGAACGCGGTGCAAACGCACGGTGTTAGGCATCGTCGTTTTCCTCCGTGGGTTGAGTTCCTGCTGCTTCCTACAGAAAGGGCGTTTCAGCCAAACGAGCGCGCTTCCGGCCGAACAGGCGTTCGACATCGCGGCGCCGAGCATCATCGCGCGCGAATTGGTCCGCGGCTAAGGGAAAAATTGCATACCACGCGCAAAAACTTCGACGACCTAGTCGAGCTTGGCGGCGTTAGAACGGCACGTCGCCGGCGATCGTCGTCCGGTGCATGTGCCGGATATAGGCCGGATCGTCGAGCCGGGTATGGTCGGCGATGTGCAGGACGCAGCGGTTGTCCCAGAACGTGAGGTCGCCGGGCCGCCATTGGTGCCAGTAGGCGAACTGGGGCTGCGTGCTGAATTCGTAGATCTGCGACAGCAATTCCGCGGATTCGGCATCGTCCATGCCGTCGATGCCCTTCGTCAGCTGCGGATTGACGAAGATCGACTTCCGGCCTGTCTCGGGATGGGTGCGGACGACCGGGTGGAGGGCCTGCAGCGACAGGTCGCGTGTCGAGCTGAAACGCGCGCGCTTGCCCGCGACCGCATCCTTCAGCCGTTGCGGCAGGGCGTCATAGGCCTTGACCATGTTGGCGAAGCCCGTATCGCCCCCGCGCTCGGGTAGCTCGAGCGCATACAGCATCGAGCCGAGCGCCGGCTTGTCCCGGTAGGCGAGGTCGGAATGCCAGGTCGGGCCGGCGTTGCGGACGCCCACGTCCTTGCCGTTCTTCTTTTTCGTCGAAACGACCAGGATCTCCGGAAAACCGGGGATATGCGCGTCGCCCTGGGACGGATGGGCGTCGAGCGGGCCGAAGCGCTTGGAAAACGCGATGTGCTGCGCGGGCGTCAGCGTCTGGTCGCGGAAGACGAGAACCAGATGATCCAGGTGAGCCTGGTGCACCCGGGCGAAGGCCGCATCGTCCAGCGGACCTGATACGTCGAGGCCGACGACCTCGGCGCCGAGTGCGTCGGACAGCGGGCGAATCTCGAAGCTCATGGGCATTTCCTCCGGCCGGCTTCCCCGTCGCGGCGCCGGGCGCGAGGGGCGGACCGTATCAATCATCGGCACAAGGCCTATGGTGAGCAAGTCGCCCGGGTTTTCTTGCAGGCGCCGGCCCGTCCATTAGGTTCTATCGCGCCCGCGGGGAATGGGCGTAGCCTGTCGCTGGGCAACGCGTTCGTACCAAGAAAAGCGACCTTTGCCCGATGGACCAGGGAGGTTCTTCCAATGACATTTATCGGCACGGTCTCCCCGGAGGGGGCGACGGGGGCGGTGAAGGCCCTGTACGACCAGGCGCGGGAGCGGTTCGGCTACCTTCCCAACATGACCCGGCTGTTCAGCCATCGCCCCAAGGTGGCGGAGGCGTGGGGTAACCTGTTGAAGGCCGTCCGGGAGGGCGGGTTGGATGCCCGGCAATACGAGCTGGCAACGGTCGCCGCGGCACGCGCGCTGCGCAGCTCCTACTGCATGCTGGCGCACGGCAAAGTCCTGCAGGACGATTTCTACGAGACGGACCAGGTGACGGCTATCGCGAAGGACTTTCGCCATGCCGCGCTGAGCCCCGCCGATGTGGCGATGATGGAGGTCGCCGAGAAGGTCGCAAGGGACGCGACCTCCGTGACGCGCGCCGACATGGACAATCTGCGCGAGCACGGCTTTAGCGACCCCGAGATTTTCGACATCTGCGCGGTCGCGGCGGCGCGCTGTTTCTACAGCAAGCTGCTGGACGCGCTGGGCGCGCTGCCAGATGCGCAATACGACGCGCTCGACGGCGAGCTGCGCCGGACGCTGACCGTGGGCCGGCCAATCGCCGGATCATCGGGATCCGCCCGCCAAGGCTGAGACAGGCGACGGACGTGGAGGCGCGGCCGCCGTCGAACTGGACCCTAGGGCGTCTCCGCCGATTTGCCGGGGCCGTAGCGCAACAGGAGATAGCCCAAGACCGCGCAGATGACCGAGCCGCCGAGAACGCCCAGGCGGACCGGGGCCTGGAAATCCGGCAGCTCGAAGGCGAGGCCGCCGATGAACAAGCTCATCGTGAAGCCGATACCGCACAGGATCGAGACCGCGTAAAGCTGGCGCCAGCCCGCGCCTGCCGGCATCTCGGCGATGCCGAACCGGATGCAGAGCCAGAGCGGCAGAAACACGCCGATTTGCTTGCCCAGGATGAGGCCGAGGGCGATCCCCAGCGTGACGGGTTCGGCGAAGCTCGCGAGGCTGATGCCGTCGAAGCCGATGCCGGCATTCGCAAAGGCGAACATCGGCAGGATCATGAAGGCGACCCAGGGGTGCAGGATATGCTCGAGATGCTTGAGCGGTGAATGCCCGTGCGCGTCCTCGACGCGGAGCGGAATCGCGAAGGCCGTCAGCACGCCGGCGAGCGTCGCATGCACGCCCGATTTCAGGACGCAGACCCAGAGGATGCCGCCGACGATCAGGTAGGCGGCGATATGCGTCACCCGGAGCCGGTTGAGCGCAACGAGCCCGAGCACCGCGACCGCGCCGATGCCGAGCGAGAGCAGGGACAGGTCCGCGGTGTAGAACATGGCGATCACCACGATCGCGCCGAGATCGTCGATGATCGCGATCGCCGTCACCAGCACCTTCAAGGACAGCGGCACCCGGCTGCCGAGCAGTGCCAGGATGCCGAGCGCGAAGGCGATGTCCGTTGCCGCCGGAATGGCCCAGCCGTTCAGGTTGACCGGATCGCCCCAGTTCAGCGCGACATAGATCAGCGCCGGCGCCGCCATGCCGCCCACCGCCGCGGCCGCCGGCAGCAGCAGGTCGGCGCGGGTCGACAGCTCGCCCTCCAGCAACTCGCGCTTGATCTCCAGCCCGACGAGAAAGAAGAACACCGCCATCCAGAGATCGTTGACCCAAAGCACCAGCGGCTTGCCGACCTTCAGCGCGCCGACCTGGACCGATCCCGGAATATTCAGGAATTCGACATAGTGGGCGCCGAGCGGCGAGTTCGCGAACAGCAGGGCCGCGGCGGCGGCGACGATCAGGACGATGCCGCCCGCGGCCTCCAGCCTCAGGAACTCTCGAAGCCACGTGATCGGCATGTGTTCCTCCGCCAAGCCGCGATAACAGACTTTGCCGCGTCGCGTCCACCGCAAATCGGGAAATCGGGCCGCCTGCCGACGGCGCTTTCGCCCTTGCGCGCCGCCGAGAGCGGGGGCTACCGTCGGGCAAAACGGCGCTGAACGACGGGAGGACGCCATGCTCGAGACCACGGTTGCAGGATCGTTGCCGAAGCCGGCCTGGCTGGCGGAGCCGGAGAAGCTGTGGGCCGCCTGGCGGCTCGAAGGCGAGGTGCTGGAGCAGGGCAAGCGCGACGCCACGCTGATCTGGCTCAAGGAGCAGGAGACCGCCGGCATCGATATCGTCAGCGGCGGCGAGCAGTACCGTATCCATTTCGTGCACGGCTTCCTGGAGCATGTCGCCGGCATCGACTGGCAGAAGAAGACCAAGATGGGCATCCGCGACAACCGCTACGTCGTGGACGTACCGACGGTCACCGGGCCGGTCGCGCGCAAGGGGCCGGTGCATGCCGAGGAAGCGCGCTACACCCGCGCCAACACGCGGAAGAAGATCAAGTTCACCCTGCCGGGGCCGATGACGATCTGCGACACTATCGCCGACGCCCATTACGGCAAGCGCGCCGACATGGCGATGGCCTTCGCCGACCTGCTGAACCAGGAAGCGCGCGAGCTCGAAGCCGCCGGCGTCGACACCGTCCAGTTCGACGAGCCGGCCTTCAACGCCTTCCTCAAGGACACGGTGGACTGGGGCGTGGACGCGCTGAACCGCGCCTGCCGCGGCCTGAAATGCACCACCGCGGTGCATATCTGCTACGGCTACGGCATCAAGGCCAATATCGACTGGAAGCAGTCGCTCGGCTCGGAATGGCGGCAGTACGAGGCGATCTTCCCGGCGCTCGACGGGAGCGACGTCGGCCAGGTCTCGCTCGAATGCGCCAATTCGCGCGTGCCGCTGGAACTGCTCGGCCTGCTGAAGCGGAAGGACGTGCTGGTGGGCGCGATCGACGTGGCGACGAACGCCGTCGAGACCCCCGAGCAGGTCGCCGCCACGATCGACGCCGCGCTGGCCCATGTCGACCCGGCGCGCGTCTATCCCTGCACGAATTGCGGCCTGGCGCCCTTGCCACGGCCGGTCGCGGTCGGCAAGCTGAAGGCGCTCGGGGCCGGCGCGGCCCTGGCGCGCCAGAAGCTCAAATAGACCTCATCACGGCAGGAAACATCATGCGATTTGCAGTCATCGGCGTGGGCGGCGTCGGCGGGCCCTTCGGCGCGGCGCTGGCCAAAGCCGGCTTCGACGTGACCTTGGTCGCGCGCGGCGCGCATCTCGCCGCCCTGCAGCGCGACGGGCTGCGCATCACAGGCGCGCACGAGGTCCACGTAAAGCCGGTCCGGGCGACGGACGACACCGCGGCCGTGGGACCGGTCGACGTGGTGCTGTTCACGGTCAAGAACTTCGGCGTCGAGGCGGCGGCGAAGGCGCTGCCGCCGCTGCTCAAGCCGGAAACCGCCGTCGTGTCCCTGCAGAACGGCGTGGACGCCGAGGAGCGGCTGGGCGGGCTGATCGGCGCGGAGCATGTCATGGGCGGCGTCGCCGAGGTCTCGGCCGCGATCCAGGAGCCGGGCGTGATCCGCCAGGTTTCGGACTATGCCCGCATCCGCTTCGGCGAGATGGATGGCCGCCTGAGCGCGCGGGGCGAGGCGATGCTCGCGGCGCTGCGGAAGGCGGGGCTGGACGCGACCTTCACCGACGACATCCAGCGGGTGCTGTGGACCAAGTTCGTCATGCTGGCGACGACGAGCGGGCTGACCAGCGCCACGCGCGGGACCTTCGGCGCGCTGCGGAGCGACCCCGATATCCGCGCCCTGATGGAAGCCGGGGTCGCGGAGGCGGTCGCGGTCGGCCGCGCCAAGGGCACCGACCTCGGCCCGGACGCGGTCGAGCGCACCATGGCCTGGATCGACACGCTGCCCGCGCAGGGCCGCGCCTCGATGGCGGTCGACCTGGAGCGCGGCAACAAGCTCGAGCTGCCCTGGCTCAGCGGTACGCTCGTCCGCCTCGGCAAGGAGCTCGGCGTGCCGACCCCGGTGCACGGCTTCTTCTGCGCCGTCCTGAAGCTGCACCAGGACGGCAAGGCGGGGTAGGGCCGGCGGGGCGCCGGGGGGCGCGGCGTCGGGTCGCTGCGTTCCGGAAAAACTTGGCGGCGATTAACGCTTCCGTCATACTCCGTCAAAATTGGGGGGTGCGCCGGCGGAGCGCGCGAGAACGACAAACTGGTGGGGAGCGGATGCCGAGCGATCCCTCGGGTACCGAAACAGCGGCGCAGAACGATGCGCGCCGGAAACATCCGGTCACTGATCACGTCGCACGCAGCCTGTCGCTGCTGGTGGCGCTGTTCGCGACCTGGATGCTGCTGTCGGGTCATTTCGAGCCCTTCCTGCTGTCCCTTGGCGTCCTGTCCTGCGTCCTCGTCGTGGTCATCGCCTGGCGCATGGACGTGGTCGACCACGAATCCTTCCCGATGCATCTGGGCCCCGCGGTCATCACCTACTGGCCCTGGCTGATCAAGGAGATCTGGCTGGCCGCGCTCGACGTGACCAAGCGCGTGCTGGCGCCGAGCATGCCGATCAGCCCGACCTTGATCGATCTGGAAGCGACGCAGCATTCCGAGCTGGGCCAGGTCATCTACGCCAATTCGATCACGCTGACGCCCGGCACCTACACCATTCGGGTCTACGGCAGCCGGCTCCTGGTCCACGCGCTCGCGCGCGAAGGGGCGGAGAGCCTGGCCGAAGGCGGCATGGACCGCCGCGTGACGGCGATGGAGGCGGACTAGTGCTTTTCGCGGTTGCGACGATAGCGATTCTCGTGGCGATGGCGCTGGCCCTGCTGCGGGCCTTCCTCGGCCCGACCGTCTACGACCGGGTGCTTGCCGTGAACGCCTTCGGCACCAAGACGGTGCTGATGATCGCGGTGCTGGGCTTTCTCGCCGGCCGCCCGGAATTCCTCGATATCGCGCTGGTCTATGCCCTGATCAACTTCATCGGCACAATCGCGGTCCTGAAATTCGTGCGCTACGCCGACCTCGGCAAGGCGACCACCGAACAGGACGGGGAGGCCATGAAGTGATGGAGATGCTGCGCGACATCGCCGGCTGGGCGCTGGTGCTCGGCGGCTGCTTCTTCACCGTCGTGGGCGCCTTCGGGCTGGTGCGCCTGCCGGACGTCTACACCCGGGTCCACAGCGCCGGGCTGGTCGACACGGTGGGCGCGGGTCTGCTGCTGATCGGGCTCACGCTCTACGGCGGCTTCACCATCGTCACGATCAAGCTGCTGCTGATCGTGGTCTTCATCTTCTTCACCAGCCCGACCTCGACCAACGCCTTCGCGAACTCGGTCTATTCCGCGGGCATCAAGCCGCTTCTGGCCGAGCGCAAGGACGGGAAGGAGGACGCGTCATCGAACAGGTAGTCAACGTCGTCCTGCTCGCCTTCATGGCGGCGACGATCTTCATGATCGTGCGGCTGCACGGGCTGTTCGCGGTCGTCATGCTGGGCGGCATCTACAGCCTGATGGCGGCCAGCATGTTCGTCGTGCTGGACGCGGTCGACGTCGCTTTCACGGAAGCCGCCGTCGGCGCCGGCATCTCCACCGTGCTGATGCTGGGCGCGCTCGCCCTGGTCAAGAGCGAGGAGAAGGTGGCCTCGCACCAGGTCTTCCTGCCGCTTCTGACCTCGCTCATCGCCGGTGCGGCGCTGATCTACGGCACCCTCGACATGCCGCATTACGGCGATCCGAACGCGCCGATCCATCTTCACGTGGCGCCGACCTATCTCGCCAATTCGGAGAAGAAGACCCTGATCCCGAACGTCGTCACCTCGGTGCTGGCGAGCTATCGCGGCTACGATACGCTGGGCGAGACGACGGTGATCCTGACCGCCGGCGTGGGCGTCATGATGCTGCTCGGCGGCACCCGGCGGCGCCGGCGCAAGAAAGGGAAGGATGAGGCATGAGACATCATCTCGTCCTTCGGGTCGTCACCAAGCTGCTGATCCCGTTCATCCTGCTGTTCGCGCTTTATGTGCAGTTCCACGGCGATTTCGGCCCGGGCGGCGGCTTCCAGGCCGGCGTGATCTTCGCCTCGGCCTTCGTCCTCTACGCGCTGATCTACGGCGTGGACAAGACACTGCAGGTGCTGCCGGAAGACGTGCTACGGGTCGGCATCGGGCTCGGCGTGCTGATCTACGGCATGACCGGCGTCATCCCGCTGTTCCTGGGCGTGCCCTATCTCGACTATTCGCCGCTCGCGCACAGCGCGCCGCACGGCCAGGAATACGGCATCTTTTCCGTCGAGTTCGGCGTCGGGATCACGGTGTCCTCGGTGATGGCGATGATCTTCCTGCAATTCGCCGGCCGCGGCGGCAAGGACGACGAGGACGAGACATGAAGGACTGGGTCGGCCTCTATAACTACTGGATCGTCGTCTTCCTGCAGATCGCCGGGCTCTACATCGTCATCGCCCGCGGCAACCTGATCAAGAAGCTGGTCGGGCTCAACGTCTTCCAGGCGTCGGTGTTCATCCTCTACATCACGATGGGCAAGATCGAGGGCGGCACCGCGCCGATCCTCGAGCCGGGGATCAAGGTCTATTCGAACCCGATACCGCATGTGCTGATCCTGACCGCGATCGTGGTCGGCGTCGCGACGGCGGCGGTCGGCCTCGCGCTCGTCGTGCGCATCAACGAGGAATACGGCACGATCGAGGAAGACGAACTGGAAGAACAGGAACGCCAGACGTGATCCTGTCGAACCTGCCCGCGCTCCAGATCGTCCTGCCGCTGCTGTCCGCGCCGGCCTGCGTCGTCGTGCGCCGGACGTCGGCGGCCTATGCCATCGCCTTCATCGCCTCCTGGATCGCCTTCATCATCTCCTGCCTGCTGCTGTGGCAGGTCACGCATACGGCCGGCGGCGTGATTTCCTACGAGCTCGGCGGCTGGGCGCCGCCCTGGGGCATCGAGTACCGGGTCGATTCGGTGAATGCCTACGTGCTGCTGATCGTATCGGCGATCGGCGCGGTGGTGATGACCTATGCCGGCCCGAGCGTCGCCAAGGAGATCCCGGAGCCGAAGCGCTACCTGTTCTACACCTGCTACATGCTCTGCCTGACCGGGTTGCTCGGCGTGACGATCACGGGAGACGCCTTCAACGTCTTCGTCTTCCTCGAGATATCCTCGCTGTCGTCCTACATCCTGATCAGCGTGGGCAAGGACCGCCGGGCGCTGACCGCGTCCTACCGCTACCTGATCTTCGGGACCATCGGCGCGACCTTCTACCTGATCGGCGTCGGCCTGCTCTACCAGGTGACCGGCACGCTCAACATGGCGGATCTGGCGGCCCGCATTCCGGCGCTGACCGGAAACCGCACGGTGCATGTCGCCTTCGCCTTCATCGCCGTCGGCCTCGCCATGAAGGCGGCGCTGTTCCCGCTGCATATCTGGCTGCCGAACGCTTATGCCTATGCGCCCTCGGTGGTCAGCGCCTTCCTGGCGTCGACCGCGACCAAGGTCTCGATCTACGTGCTGCTGCGCGTCTATCTGACGATCTTCGGGCCCGCCTTCTCGATCGGCAGCATGGGCATCAACTACCTGCTGATGCCGTTTGCGATCGCCGCGATGTTCGTCGGCTCGGCGGTCGCCATCTTCCAGCCGGACATAAAACGCATGCTGGCCTATTCGAGCATCGCGCAGATCGGCTACATGATCCTGGGCTTCTCGATCGCGACCTCGCTCGGCGTGACCGCCGGCGTCCTGCACCTGTTCAACCACGCCCTGATGAAAGGGGCGCTGTTCCTTGCCATGGGCTGCGTCTTCTACCGCACGGGCGCGGTCTCGATCGGCTCGATGCACGGGCTCGGGCGGCGCATGCCGTGGACCATGGCGGCCTTCGTCGGCGGCGGGCTCGGCATCATCGGCGTGCCGCTGACCTGCGGCTTCATCTCGAAATGGTATCTCGTCGCGGCGGCGCTCGAGCGCGGTTGGTGGTGGATGGCGGCGCTCGTCCTGCTGTCGTCGCTGCTGGCGATCATCTATGTCTGGCGGGTCGTCGAGGTGGCCTATTTCCGACCCGCCCCGGCGGACGCGCCGTCCGGCGAGGCGCCGCTCCTGATGCTGATCCCGACCTGGGCGCTGGTCGTCGCCAACGTCTATTTCGGCCTGGATACCCGGCTCAGCGTCGGCGTGGCCGCGCGCGCGGCCGCGGCCCTGATGGGAGGCGGCTCATGATCGCCGCCCTGACCCCGCCGACCCTGATGGCGCTGGCGCTCGTCATCCCCTTGGTCGGGACGGTGCTGATCCTGATGTCGGAGGGCCGGCCGAATCAGCGCGAGACGGTGACGCTGGTGACCGCGGTCGCGCTTTTCGCCGCCATCGTGCTGCTGGTGCCGGGCGTCTATCACGGCGGGCGGCCGACCCTGACGCTGTTCCAGATCCTCCCCGGGATCGGGGTCAGCTTCCAGATGGAGCCGCTCGGCATGATGTTCGCCTGCGTCGCGTCGGGCCTCTGGATCGTCAACTCGATCTACTCGATCGGCTACATGCGGGCCAAGAAGGAAGGCCACCAGACCCGTTTCTACGCCTGCTTCGCGATCGCCATCTTCGGCGCGGTCGGCGTCGCCATGTCGGGCAACATGCTGACGCTGTTCATCTTCTACGAAGTGCTGACGCTGTCGACCTATCCGCTCGTCGCCCATCACGGCGACGAGGAATCGATCCGGTCGGGGCGCGTCTATCTCGGCATCCTGCTGACCACCTCGATCCTGTTCCTGCTCGGCGCGGTCATCTGGACCTACGTCGCCGCCGGCACGCTCGACTTCAAGCCGGGCGGAATCCTGTCCGGCAAGCTGCAGGGACCGGCGATCGGGCTGATGCTGTTCCTTTACATGTACGGCATCGGCAAGGCGGCGCTGATGCCGATTCACCGCTGGCTGCCCGCGGCCATGGTCGCGCCGACCCCGGTCAGCGCGCTGCTGCATGCGGTGGCCGTGGTCAAGGCCGGCGTGTTCACGGTGCTGAAGGTGATCGTCTACCTGTTCGGCGCCGATTTCCTCCGCAAGTCGGGCTACGCCGACTGGCTGATGTACATCGCCGCGGTCTCGCTGCTGCTCGCCTCCTGCATCGCGCTGACCAAGGACAACCTCAAGGCGCGGCTGGCCTATTCGACGGTCAGCCAGCTCGCCTACGTCGTGCTGGGCGGCGCGCTGTTCGTGCCGATGGGCATCATCGGCGGCGCCATGCACATCGCCATGCACGCCATGGGCAAGATCACGCTGTTCTTCTGCGCCGGCGCGATCTACGTGGCGACCGGCAAGACCGAGATCAGCGAGATGCGCGGCATCGGGCGGACGATGCCGATCACGCTCGCGGCCTTCCTGCTGGGCAGCCTCAGCGTCATCGGCGTGCCGCCCTTCGGCGGCGTCTGGAGCAAGTATTACCTCATGCTCGGCGCGGTCGACCGCAACCAGCTGATCTTTGCCGGCGTGCTGATGATCTCCTCGCTGCTCAACATCGCCTATCTGCTGCCGGTCGTCGCGCGCGGCTTCTTTTCGCGCCCGGACGGCGACGGCAGCGGCGAGGGGAGCGGGACGGCGATCCGGGAAGCGCCGATCTTCTGCCTCGTGCCGCTTTGCATCACGGCGCTGGGATGCGTGCTTCTGTTCTTCTTTGCCGACAGCCTGTTCGCGCTGCTGCGGCCGATAGCTCCAGGGTAGGTGCGGGATGGACAAGCGACCCGATGGCGAAAGAAAGCATGTCTTCGACGATCCGAAGAATGTGAAGCGGCTGCTGTGGGTGTTCTACGCGATCTGCCTGTTTCTGCTCATCTTCGACGCCATCTACCACCGCCATGCCGCGACGGCCTGGGAAGGATTCTTCGGGTTTTACGCCTTCTACGGCTTCGGCGCCTGCGTGCTGCTGGTCCTGATCGCGAAGGAGATGCGCAAGGTCCTCATGCGCGGCGAGGATTACTACGATGATCGCCGGTAGCGTTCCGCCCTTTGCCATATTCTTCGCGGGCGCGCTGATCGCGCTGCTCGTGCGGGGCTGGCTGCGCAGCGTCGTGCTGCTGCTGATCCCGATCGTGGGGGCGCTCAACCTCGCCGGCTTCGAGCACGGCATCTTCTGGCAGGAGCCCTTCCTCGGCCAGACGCTGACCTTCATGCGGGTCGACAAGCTGAGCCTGCTGTTCGGCTACCTGTTTCATCTCGCCGCCTTTATCAGCCTCGTCTACGCGCTGCACGAGCGCGATGCGGTGCAGCAGATCTCGGCCGTGCTCTATGCCGGCGGCGCGCTGGGCGCGGTCTTCGCCGGCGACCTGATCGTGCTCTTCATCTTCTGGGAAGTGCTGGCGGTCTCCTCGGTCTTCCTGATCTGGGCGCGCCGGACCGAAAAGGCCGACGCCGCCGGCCTGCGCTATCTCATCGTCCAGGTCTCGTCCGGTCTGCTGCTGATGCTCGGCATCCTGGTGCGGGTGCATGAGTCCGGCTCCAACGGCATCGGCTTCGGCTATATCGGTCTCGAAAGCCTGTCCGGCTGGCTCATCTTCTTTGCCTTCGGGATCAAGTGCGCCTTTCCGGGCCTGCATTCCTGGCTGGTCGACGCCTATCCGGAGGCGACGCCGATGGGCACCGTCGTGCTCAGCGCGTTTACCACCAAGACGGCGGTCTATGCGCTCGCCCGCGCCTATCCCGGCGCCGAGCCGCTGATCTATATCGGCGCGGTGATGACCATGTTCCCGATCTTCTACGCGGTGATCGAGAACGACCTGCGCCGGGTGCTCGCCTACAGCATGATCAACCAGATCGGCTTCATGGTCTGCGGCATCGGCATCGGCACCGAGATGGCGATCAACGGCGCGGTCTCGCACGCCTTCAACGACGTGATCTTCAAGGGCCTGCTGTTCATGTCGATGGGCGCCGTGCTGTTCCGCACCGGCAAGATCAACGGCTCGGATCTGGGCGGGCTCTACAAGACCATGCCGTACACCACCGGGCTCTGCATGGTCGGCGCGGCGTCGATCTCGGCCTTTCCGCTGTTCTCGGGCTTCGTCTCGAAGTCGATGGTCATGGTGGCGGCGATGGACCAGGGGCACCCGATCGTCTGGCTGGCGCTCCTGTTCGCGTCGGCCGGCGTGTTCCACCATGCCGGCATCAAGATCCCGTATTTCGCCTTCTTCGCGCATGATTCCGGCATCCGCACCAAGGAGGCGCCGTGGAACATGCTGCTGGCGATGGCGCTCGCCGCCGCGATCTGCCTGTTCAACGGCTGCTACCCGTGGGTGCTCTACAGCATGCTGCCGTTCCCGGTGGATTACGCGCCCTTCGAGGGCTCGCACGTGCTGGCGCAGACCCAGCTCCTGTTCTTCTCGGCGCTGGCCTTCGCCTGGCTCAACCTGTCGGGTCTCTATCCGCCCGAGCTGCCGTCGGTGAACATCGACGTCGACTGGATCTACCGCCGCGCCTGTCCCGCGGTCATCCGCGTCGCGGTCGACGCCCTTGGCAGGATGCGGCAGAACGGCATCGCGCTCTCCATCCGGCTGTTCGACCGCTTCATGATCGTCGTCTGCCACTATAACGGGCCGGAGGGCGTGCTGGCGCGCACATGGCCAATCGGCGGCGCCGCCATCTGGGTGCTGCTGCTCCTGGCCGGGTTCCTGATTATCTATTACGTGTAGCCGGCGGGGCCGCCGCTCAGCCCGCGCGCGCCTGCCCGGACAGCGAGTCGCGCGGGCGCGGGAACTCGATCGTGACGGTGGTGCCGCTGCCGCGCGTGCTCTTGCATGATCAGGCGGCCGCCGTGCATCTCGATCAATGACTTGACGATGGGAAGCCCGAGGCCGGTGCCCGGCTGGACCGAGCTTGGCGCGTTGCTGCCCTGATTGAACGGCTGCAGGACGTTCTCCAGGTCTTCTTCCGCGATGCCGATGCCGGTATCCGAGACGGCCAGCGCGATGCCGCCGTCGTCGGTGGCCGTGACGTCGATACGGATCTTGCCGCCGGGCGGCGTGAACTTGATCGCATTCGAGAGTAGGTTGAGGAGGATCTGGCGGATGGCGCGCTGGTCGGCGTAGAGCATGGGCAGAGCGGGGGCGATCGTCATGGCGAGGTCGAGCTGCTGCTGCTCCAGCTGGCCGCGGACGACCTGCACGGTCTCGGCGATGAGCGCCTCGAGATTCGCCTCGACCGGCTTGATCTCGTAGCCGCCGGACTCGATCTTGGACATGTCGAGGATGTCGTTGATCATCTCCAGCAGGTGCCGCCCGCTGACCGCGATGTCTTCCACATAGCTGTTGTAGCGCGGGATGTCCGAGGGGCCCGAAGGTCTCGCGGCCCAGGACCTCCGAAAAGCCGATGATCGCGTTGAGCGGCGTGCGCAGCTCGTGGCTCATCTTGGCGAGGAAGTCGGACTTCGCCCGGTTCGCGGATTCCGCGCTGTTGAGCGCGCTGCGTAGCCGCTCCTCGGCTTTGTGGCGCTGGGTGACGTCGACGACGGTGCCGAGCGTGACCCGCTCGCCGTTCCAGTTCACCATGCGCGCGGTCCGCTGGATCCAGACCGGGCTGCCGTCGCGCTTGATCCCTTCGAATTCGTAGAGGGTCGGCGCCGGCTTGCCTTCGATGCGCGCTTTCGAATAGCCGAGAACGCGTTCCTGCTCGTGCGGCGCGATCAGGTGCCTGTAGTGGCCCAGCGTCAGGATGTCTTCGCGGCTTCTCGTAGCCGAAAGTCTTGGCGAAGGCGTCGTTGACGAAGAGGAACTCGGCATGCATGCCGATACTGATGCCGATTTCCGAGTTTTCGACCACGTTCCGGAAATTCTCTTCGCTGATGCGCAGGGCGCGCTCGGCCCGCTTCTGCTCGGTGATGTCGGTGAAGGTCGCGACATAGCCGCCGTCGGGCAGGCCGGTGCGCCGGACGTCGAGGATCGTGCCGTCGGACTGCGTCCGTTCCTCGCGCTCCGGACGGTTCGGGTCCGACAGCAGCGCGAGGCGATGCTCCACCGCCACGTCGGGGTCATGGTCGCCGAAATAGCCCATCTTCGCGAAATGGGTGAGCATGTCGCGCAGGCGCAGGCCGTTCGGCGGCGGCTTGGCCGGATAGTTGTGCAGGTCGAAGAAGCGCTGATTGCAGGCGATGATCCGCAGATCCTTGTCGAAGACGGCAAAACCCTGGTCGATCGAGCGCAAGGTCGTCTCGAGCAGCCGGGAGTTCTCCGCCAGCTGGTCCTGGACCTGGGTGAACCGGGTCGTATCGAGGATGATGGCGGCGATCGCCGATATGTGTCCCTGGCTGTCATGGATCGGGAACTTGGTGGTGACGACCGTGCCTTCGGTGCCGTCGGTCTTGACGAATTTGTGCTCCATCTCGACGACGCCGTCGCCCTGCAGGATGTTCTGGTCGAAGGCGAGCGCCGATGATCGCGGCGGTGTCCGGCAGCGCCTCCTCGAGGCGCCGGCCGACGATCTGCTCGGCGGGAAGCCGGAACATATCCTCAAAGGCCTTGTTCACCGCCTTGTAGCGCCGATCGGTGTCCTTGATCACCATCGCCACCGGCGAATGCTGGAAAAACGCCTCCAGGATGTTGCGCAACTCGTGGCTGGCGGCTTGAAGCTCCGCCTCGCGGATCTTCATGTCGGTGACGTCGGTTCGGATCGAGAGCATGCCGCCGTCGCTCGTGCGGCAGTCGAGCGCGCGCAGCCAGGTGCCGTCCGCCATCTCGAGGAAATAGGGCTTGTCGAACACCCGCCGCGAGCCGTCGCTTCGCCGGTGAATCCAGGCTTCCGGGTCTCGCGCGGCTTCCGGCAGGATGCCGGAAAGCGCCGTCTGGCGGACGAGCTCGGCGATCGGCCGCCCCGGCGTCATCAGGTGGGCGAGGGGATGAAGCAGCTTCTTGTAGCGCGGGTTGCAGAAGGAGAGGCGGAATTCGGCGTCATAGAGGGCGATACCGTCGCGGCTGGTCTCCACCGCCTTGCGGTAGAGCTCTAGTAGGGTATGGCGTTCCTTGCTCTGCCGTTCGGACAGCGCGAGCTTTTCCTCCAATTCCTTGACGCGGTCCTCAAGCCGTTTAATTTCTTTGTTCATCTGACCGAGGCGGATCGTCCGTGGTGGCGCCAGCTCCACTTTACACCGGTAGGCCGCTACACGTACCGGATCCAATTCGCGGCTAGATTACGATTGGAATGGTTAACGGAAGATAAAGCCGGCGAATTCGCCCCGGCATAGAGACATGCCGCACGCCGCGGTTTATCCGAAAAGCAGTGATGACTGAGTGGAAAATCAAACAGAGGTAGAATCGGCGGCACGGCGCCCACGGCACGGTGCCCTCGCGCTGGCGCACTATGTCTGGCCGAAGGGCGAGACCGAGATCAAGCTCCGCGTGATCGGCGCCCTGGCCGCCCTGGCGGCCGGCAAGGTGGCGACCATCTACGTGCCGCTGATCTATCGCGATGCGGTGAACCTGCTGTCCGGGGAGGGGGGCGCCGCGATCCTGCCGGTGGCGCTTCTTGTCGCCTATGGCGGCGCGCGGGTCATGCAGATCTGTTTCGTCGGGCTGCGCGAGGCGCTGTTCGCCAAGGTCGTGCAGCGGGCGATGCGCCAGGCCGGGCTGCGGACCTTCCGCCACCTGCATGCCTTGAGCCTGCGCTTTCATCTCGAGCGCCAGACCGGCGGCCTGTCGCGCGTGGTCGAGCGCGGCATCAAGGGGATCGAGACGCTCCTCGACTACATGCTGTTCAGCATCGTGCCGACGATCATCGAGATCCTGCTGGTCTGCGCGGTGCTTTGGAAGCTGCTCGATGTCTGGTTCGCGTTGGTCACCTTCGTCACGATCGTGGGCTATATCGTCTTCACCGTGGCGGTGACGAGTTGGCGCATCAAGTTCCAGCGGGAGATGGTGGCGCGCGACACCGAAGCGAACACGAAGGCGGTCGACAGCCTGCTGAACTATGAGACCGTGAAGTATTTCGGCAACGAGGAGCACGAGGCCCGCCGGTTCGACAGCGCTTTGCAGGCCTATGAGCGCGCCGCCGTCCACAGCACCGTCAGCCTGTCGGGGCTGAATATCGGGCAGGGCGCGATCATCGCGGTCGGGCTGGTCACCGTGATGTACATGGCGGGCAGCGGCGTCGTCGCCAAGACGATGACCGTGGGCGATTTCGTGCTGGTCAACACCTATCTGATCCAGCTTTATCTGCCGCTGAACTTCCTCGGCTTCACGTACCGCAACGTCCGCCAGGCGCTGATCAATATGGCGGACATGTTCCAGCTGATGGACGTAAAGCAGGAGGTCGTCGACCGCCCCGGCGCGCCCGATCTCGCCGTGGCGGCGGGCGAGCTGCGGTTCGAGAATGTCAGTTTCGGCTATGACGCCCGGCGGCCGATCCTGAAGGACGTCTCCTTCGTCGTCCCGGCGGGCAAGACGGTCGCCATCGTCGGGCCGAGTGGGGCGGGCAAGTCGACGATCAGCCGGATTCTCTACCGCTTTTATGACGTGGCGGGCGGCCGGGTGCTGATCGACGGCCAGGATATCCGGGGCGTCCGCCAGGACAGCCTGCGCGCGGCGATCGGCATCGTTCCCCAGGACACCGTCCTGTTCAACGACACGATCTACTACAACATCGCGTATGGCCGGCCGGGCGCGAGCCGCGAGGAAGTGGAGCAGGCCGCGCGGCTGGCCCGTATCCATGCCTTCATCGTGGCCTTGCCCGACGGCTACGAATCGACGGTCGGCGAGCGCGGGCTCAAGCTGTCGGGCGGCGAGAAGCAGCGCGTCGCGATCGCCAGGACCATCCTGAAGCGGCCCCGGATCCTGCTGTTCGACGAGGCGACCTCGGCGCTGGACAGCCATACCGAGCAGGAGATCCAGCGCAGCCTCGACGAGGTGTCGGCCGACCGGACCACCCTGATCATCGCGCACCGCCTCTCCACGGTCGTGCATGCGGACGAGATCCTGGTGCTGCAGCAGGGCCGCATCGTCGAACGCGGCACGCATGAGAAACTCTTGGCGATCGAGGGAAGTTACGCAAAGCTGTGGCACACGCAGCGGCGGGTGGCGGACGGCGAGGCCGAAGCCGGGCCGCCGGCCGGCCGCCCCGTGGAGGCTAGCGTATGATCTGTGCGATATCGAGAAAGGCAACATGAGAACGCATTTTCGAATTTTTCTGGCGTCGTTCACGATGCTGCTCATCGTGTCGGCTTGCGCGATGGCTGCCGACGGGCCGGTCCCGCCGCTCAAGGTGGAGACGGCGGCGGGCGTCCGCGCGTTCCAGGTGGAGCTTGCCCGGTCGCCGAGCGAACAGGCGATGGGCCTGATGTACCGCCGTCAGATGGCGCCGGATGCCGGCATGCTGTTCATCTATCCCGCCGGCACGCGGGTCACGATGTGGATGAAGAATACGCTGATTCCCCTCGATATGCTGTTTATCGGCGGCGACGGCCGGATCTCGCCATATCGTCGAGCGCACGGTGCCGGAATCGACCGAGCTCATCGGCTCGGACGGGCCGGTGCGGGCCGTCCTTGAGCTGAACGCGGGCACGGTGAGCCGTCTCGGGATCAAGGTCGGCGACCACGTGCAGCATCCGGCGCTGCAATGAGATCCGCGGCGCCGGCGCGTCCTATCGGCGCGCCGGCCCCGAAATCGCCTATTCTGCGGACATGAAAATTCGCAATCTCACGACGGGCCCGCGTCTCCGCATCGTCCTGGAGCCGGAGATTGCGCTCGGCCCGGGCAAGGCCGCCCTGCTCGAAGGCATCGACACGACGGGCTCGATCGCCGCCGCCGGCCGCAGCCTCGGCATGAGCTACAAGCGCGCCTGGGGCCTCGTCGAGGCCATGAACGGCGATTTCGGCACCGTGCTGGTAGAAACGACGAAGGGCGGCAAGGCTTACGGCGGCGCCGTCTTGACCCCGACCGGCAAGAAGGTCCTGGCGCTTTACCGCCGCATGGAAGCGCGCGCCGGCGAAGCGATCAAGAGCGACATGGCCGCGCTTCGCAAGCTCCTCAACGTTATAGCCGATTGAAAATAACGCTTGCGGCGCGTGACGCGCCGGGTTTATCATACGATATATCCTGTTGAATATATCGAATCCTCAATCTTCAGGGATGCCCGTTTCGGCCGATCGCCCTTGGCGGCGCGGACGCGACGGGCCGTACCGGATGAATTGAGGGTCGTACGGCGGGCAACGGCCCGAGACTGGCGACAATGTGGAAAGGATTCGAAATGACCACCTATCCCGACCTTCAGCTTTATATCCGCGGCGCCTGGAAGCGCGCCGACGGCCAGCCTGTGATCAATCCCGCGGATGAAAACGTCATCGGCACCGTGCCAGAGGCCTCCGTCGGCGATCTCGACGCCGCGCTCGACGCGGCGGAGAAGGGGTTCAAGGTCTGGCGGCAGGCATCGCCCGCGCGGCGCGCCGAGATCATCCTGACCGCGGCCCGGCTGATCCGCGAGCGCGTCGACGAGATGGCGGAAGCGCTGACGCTGGAGCAAGGCAAGCCGCTGGCGCAGGCCAGGGTCGAGATCCTGCGCGGATGCGAGATCATCGAGTGGGACGCGAACGAAGGGCGCCGTCTTTATGGACGCGTCATCCCGAGCGAGCCCGGCATGCGGCATTCCGTGCTGCGCCAGCCGGTCGGCGTCGTCGCGGCATTCTCGCCGTGGAACTTCCCGATGAGCTCGCCGGCGCGAAAGGTGGCCGGCGCCCTGTCGGCGGGGTGCTCTATCATTCTGAAAGCCTCGGAAGAGACGCCGGCGGGCGCCGTCCACCTGGTTCGGGCGTTCCATGACGCCGGGCTGCCGCCGGGCGTGCTGAACCTTGTCTTCGGCACGCCGTCGGAGATCTCGGAATATCTGATCCCGCAGCCGGACGTCCGGCTGGTCACCTTCACCGGCTCGATCCCGGTGGGCAAGCAGCTCGCCGAGCTGGCCGCGCGGCACATGAAGCCGGCGATCATGGAGCTGGGCGGCCATGCGCCGGTGATCGTCTGCGGCGACGTGGACCCGGGAGCGGTGGGCGCCGCGTCGGCGGTCGGCAAGTCGCGCAATGCGGGCCAGGTATGCGTGTCGCCGACCCGTTTCTATGTCGACGAGGCGGTATACAAGCCGTTCGCCGCGGCCTTTGCGGCGCGTGCCGAAGCGTTCCGGGTCGGCGACGGCCGCGATCCCGCGACCGAGATCGGGCCGCTCGCGAACCACCGCCGGCTCGAGGCGATGGAAACCTTCGTCGCCGACGCGAAGGCCAAGGGCGCGCGCGTGCTCGCCGGCGGCAGCAGGATCGGCAATCGGGGCTATTACTTTCCGTTGACGGTGCTGGCGGACGTTCCGGATGACGCGCGGGCGATGCGCGAGGAGCCGTTCGGCCCCCTGGCGCTCATCAACCCGGTGAAGAATATCGACGAAGCGATTGAAAAGGCGAATACCTTGCCCTACGGGCTTGCCGCCTACGCCTTTACCCATTCCGCGTCGAATGCGGACCGTCTGGCCGAGGGGGTGGAGGTCGGCAATCTTTCGATCAATCATTTCGTGGCGTCCAGCGCCGAGACGCCGTTCGGCGGCGTCAAGGAGAGCGGTTACGGCCGCGAGGGCGGGACGGAAGGCCTCGAAGGCTACAGCGTCGTGAAGAACGTATCGCACCGGCTCGCCGTCAGCTGACGGCGCCGCGCCACGGGACAGCCCCGCGCGGCACGGCCGGCGCTTTTCCCGACAGGCTAGATTTGCGGCTTCAGCAGGTTGTCCGACAGGCTTTCCCAGCTCTGGCCCGCGGCGACCATGCAGGTATCGCCCTCGGGCGTCGTCAGGATGATCGTGAAGGTCGAGCCCTCTTTCGAGGTCAAGACCTCGATCAGGCCGCCGTTGGCGGCGACGCCCATGGCGATCGGCTTCTCCGAATACTTGGCCGACAGGTAATTCAGCACCGTCGTCCGCTGGCCGCAGTTCGAGCCGTTGGGATTTTCGGCAACGCCGATCGACGCCGGAAATATCAGCCCCAGCGCAAAAAACGGGATCATGAGTATCTTGCGAAACATGGGATGTTCTGCTCGCCCATACTTCGAGTGAATGGTCCGTTCCGAAGGGCCAGAACAAGTAAAACCAGCCAATCGGCTCAAATATGATCCCATGTAAATATTAACGTCTTGATAATAAATTCAGGGTGTTTAAAATAAATTAAAGTCTTTTTCCTCGTGTTTTATTTTAGTTTTATTATAAGGGCTTAATTCAAATCATGAGGCGGCGGCTTTTCACGGCCTCTTTCGCGCAACAGTGAGCCCGTCGCCGATCGGCAGGAGGCACATCGAGATGCGCTGGTCGGCGTGCAGCTTCCGGTTCAGCGCCCGGATCGCCTCGGTGTCCGCGGTCTTATCATCCGCCTTGATCACGCGGCCGCCCCACAGGACGTTGTCCACCAGAAGGAGGCCGCCGGACCGCAGCAGCGCGAGGCATTTCTCGAAATAGGCGTCGTAGTTCTCCTTGTCGGCGTCGATGAAGGCCATGTCGAAGCTGCCCGCCGCGCCGTCCGCCAGCAGCCGGTCGAGCGTTTCGACCGCCGGCGCAAGGCGCAGGTCGATGCGGTCCGCCACGCCGGCTTCCCGCCAGTAGCGGCGGGCGACGGCGGTGAACTCTTCCGAAACGTCGCAGGCGATCAGCGCGCCATCGGGCGGCAGGGCGAGCGCCATGGACAGGCTGCTGTAGCCGGTAAAGACGCCGATCTCGATGATGCGCTTTACCCCGAGAAGCTCGATCAGCAGCCGCATGAGCTGCCCTTGCTCGGGGGAGATCTGCATGCCGCCGCGGGGATGCTTGCCGGTTTCGGCGCGCAGGCGCGTCAGGATCTCCGGCTCGCGGAGCGAGACCGCGTGCATATAGTCGTAAAGCGCATCGGTGAGCTGCAGCATTCGGTTCGACATGGGGCGGGCACCTTCCGGGAGGGGAGCGCCATCATGCCGCAAAAGGCGCGGTCCCCGGAATGGGGTAAATTGCCGCTCTCGACATGCTGGGGCGCGCCGACCGGCCGCCGAATGGCCGCTCCACCCGACCGAACGCGACGGGTGCCCGCACGACACTGGCTAGCAGCCCGTGCAGGTCACCTCGTCCGCGAGGCGTGGGCGGTAGATGGCGATATGGTGCAGCCGCGTGCTCGGAATAAGGTCGATGAACCACGGGCTGTAATCGTAATAGGTCTCGCCGACGACGATGCCGTCGCTCGCGTCGACCAACGCGCTGTCGCTGAGCGTGGCATTGGCGCCTTGGACGCCGATGTCGCTCGTGACGGTCAGCGTGCCGCCGCCGCTGCGCTGCCATTTGACGAATGGCGACCCGCTTTTTTCTATGACGGACGAGACGACCACCGCGCCCTGGCTTCCCATGCTGAACGGCGTCATCACGAGGCCGGTGGCGGTGAAGATCGTATTCAGGTCGGCCGGCGTGACGTTCGTGACGCGCGCCACGAGGTCCGCGACCGTCATGGCCGTGCGGTCGAGCTTTTGGTGCAGCAGAACGTATCGGCCGAGCTCGACGCCGCCCAGCATGAGCATGATCAGAAAGGGCATGGCAAAGCCGAATTCGATCATGACGCTGCCCCGGCTGTCGCGCAGGGGCCGGTGCAATATCCGTCTTATCAGCGATTTGATCATGTCGGATACTCCTCGAACGTGGCTAGCGCTGGACCTCAGCAGGTCTGATTGCCGTAGGGCTCGTTGCGGACGGCGGTGCTGGCCGACAGCGTGATCGGGCGGCCGATCTCATCGGCCAGGAGCCCGAGCAGAAGCGGCCATTGTGTCGTCCACCTTGTAGACGACCACCTGGCAATCGCCGCCGAGACCGGGAATACCCATGTCCGCATCCCATTGGCCGTTGGTGTTCACGTCCGTGTATTCCTCGCCGACGTCATACTGGCCGTTGCCATTGGCATCGATGTAGGGCTCCGGCTTGCCGACCTCGCTGAAATCGGTATAGGCGAGCGTGGTCACGTTGGCGTCCGTGATCGGGACGAGACCAAGCGTCGCATTGCGGATTTCATCGATGATCAGCTGCTTGCGGTCGACGCCGACCGGCGAATATCCGGTGGAACCGAACCGCGCAGCATCGCGAAGGCTGCCTTCGAGCGAGGCGTTAAGGAACAGGATCATGGAGAACTCCATGATGCCGACGACGGTCATGATCAGCAATGGAGCAGTGAAAGCAAACTCAATTGCAGCAGAACCGTCCTTGTTCCGACGAAAACTATTGAAAAAATTCCTGAGATGACGCACTTTTTTCATGGCAATTCTTCATAAATGTTGTAGGTTTTGCCCATGGAACTTAAAGATACTCGCAAGATCAGCCGCGTTGTCATTGCGGCCTTTTTGTTGTTTGGGATTGCAGCTTGCGCCGACAGCGGGTCCGAGCGCAGCCGCGACGCCCTGTCGACCGACAAGGACGTCTTGGCCGCGCTGACGCGCGCAGGCGATGCCAGCCGGCAATCGGGGTGACTACACCGCGGCGGCGGCGTTCTATCGCCGGGCGCATGACGCGGCGCCGAAAGAGGTCGGGCCGCTGCTCGGCCTTGGCGAATCGCTGGTCGAGGCCGGCGCCTCCCGCGAGGCGGCGGAAGCCTTTCGTCTTGCTCTGGTGATCGACGACAAGAACGGGCGCGCGCTGCGCGGGCTCGGCAACGCCTTGATCGCCCAGGACCAGTCCGATCTCGCGATCAGCCAGTTCGAGAAGGCCATCGCGGTCGATCCGAAGGACTATCGCGCCTACAGCGGGCTCGGCGTCGCGTATGATTCCATGGCCGAGCATGCCAAGGCGCAGGAATACTACTACGCCGGCCTCGAGATCGCGCCGAACGACCCGTCGCTGCGCAACAACCTCGGCCTGTCGCTCGCCTTTGCCGGCTACTACAAGGGCGCGATCGAGATCCTGCGGCCGCTTGCGCTTCGGAGAGGGGCGACCGCCCGGGACCGCCAGAACCTTGCGCTCGCCTACGGCCTCGCCGGCGATGTCGAGAATGCCAAGAAATTCGCGCGGATGGACATGGACAGCCGGGAGGTCGAGCGCAATCTGAGCTATTACGCCCAGCTCCGCTCGATGGCTGATCCGATTCAGCGGGTCAAGTCGGTTCGTTCCGGTTATGCCTTGAAGTCGCGCTGAGATCATTTCATCACGCTGGACAGGCCGTCGATCGCCCGCAGGATGCCCGGGCCGATCAGCACGATGAACAAGGTCGGCATAATGAAGATCATCATCGGCACGGTGAGCGTCGCGGGCAGGCGGGCGGCTTTTTCCTCGGCTTTCATGAGACGTTCGTCGCGCAGCTCGCGTGACAGGACGCGGAGCGACTGAGCGAGCGGCGTACCGTAGCGCTCGCTCTGGATCAGCGTGTTCGCCAGCGCCTGCATCGAGGGCAGGGCGGTGCGCTTGTACAGGTTTTCCAGCGCGATGCGGCGTTCCGACATGAAGCCGAGCTCGGCCGAGGTCAGCTCCATTTCGTCCGCCATCTCGGCGCAGTTCAGCCGGATTTCCTTCGAGACCCGGACCAGGGCGTTGTCGAGGGCAAGGCCGGCCTCGGCGCAGATGACCAGAAGGTCGAGCATGTCCGGCATCGCGCGGGTCAGAAGATGCGTGCGCTTGGCGACCAGATTCTTGACGTATAGGTCCGGCAGGAAGGCGCCGGTAAGGATCGCGCCGACCGAGGTGATCATGCGCCCTTGCGGACCGAGATGGTAAAGCTCGAGCACATAGACGCCGATGACGACGACGATGCCGAGCACGAGCGGCAAGCAGAGCTTCGCGAACAGGAAGAGGGTAACGGCGTCGCGCGACCGGAAGCCCGCCCGCATGAGCTTCGAGCGGGCGTTTTCGACCGGCTTGCCGGTCATCAGCCGGAAATGGCGCAGCGTCCTGCGCGCCACGTTCAGCGTCTCGATCTTGGTGCGCCGCTTCGGCGCGTTCAGCGACTGGCGAAGATTGGCGCGCCGGTCGGCGATCGCCTTGATACGGCGCTGCGCAGGCGCTTTCTCCAGCAACGCGCGCCAGACGATGATGATGCCGAGCGCGACAAAGACGGAGGCGGCGAGGGCGATCAGATCCTCGAGCCCGAAGCCGCTGGGTATGAGATGTTTGAAGTTCATATCTCGAAATTCACCATCTTGATCATGATTGCGATGCCGATCATCATCATGAACGCGCCGACGCCGACCATCATCATGCCGCGCGGGTCGGTGAAGAGCTCCATGGCGTAGCCGGTGTTCACGAAGAAGATCAGGCCGAACATGATGAAGGGCAGAGAGCCCAGGATGTAGGCGCTGGCGCGCGCTTCGGACGACATCGCCTTTACCTTCAGCTTCATCTGGCGCCGGCGGCGCAGGATCTCTGCGAGATTGGCCAGCGTCTCGCCGAGATTGCCGCCGGTTTCCCGCTGCACCGAAAGACTGATGGCAAAGAACTTGAGCTCCGGCGTGTCGAGCACCTTGGCCGCATCGGCGATCGCATCCTCGAGGTTCTGGCCCAGGTTCACGCCGTCCGCGATGTAGCCGTAGACCGTCTTCACCGGCTCTGGCACTTCCGAGCGGGCATTGACGATCGATTCCGAGATGGGCAGGCCGGCGCGCAAGCCGCGCACGACGATGTCGAGGCCTTCCGGAAACCGCGTGGTGAACTGATTGACCCGCCGGTTGATCATGTAGCCGATGGCTGCATGCGGAAGCCAGAGGCCCACGCCGAAGCCGAGGCCGGCGGCCAGGATGGGCTTGAAGCCGAAGAAGAGCCAGCAGCTGACCCCGACGACGACGGCAATGCCGAACATGGCCATGCCGTACTGGCCGATGGAAATGTTCCGTCCGGTCTTGCGCAGCCGCAGGCGCAACTGATCGGGGCGCGGCATGAAGCGCCGCACCAGTGCGTCGAGCGAGGTGTCCTTATCGCGCTTGACGGCGCTCGCCTGCGCGCGCTCGCGCTGCTGGAACGTGACGGCGGTTCCCATGGCCCGGTCGCGCATCCCGGCCAGCCGCTGCTCGTGGCGCCGTCTTCCGGTGTCCGTTGCGACGTAGAAGATCAGGACCAGGACGCCCGCCATCATCAGGGCGCCCAGCATGATAGCGATCTCGAGGATGCCGAATCCGCTGCTGCTTTCGACGCCGATCATTGGAGTATCTCCATCAGGGCCTTGTCGAGGCCGAAATACGCTGCCTTTTCCGAGAATTGCGGCCGGAGGCCGGTGGACTCATACGCGCCGACGAGCTTTCCGCCGGCGTCTTCGCCCTTGTACTTATAGGTGAAGAGCTCCTGCATCGTGATCACGTCGCCTTCGATGCCGACCACCTCGGCGATATGGGTGATGCGGCGGCCGCCGTCGCGCATACGCGAGACCTGGCAGATGAGATCGATCGCGGACGCGACCTGCATGCGCATGGCTTTCGGCGGCAGGCCGAAGCCGCCCATGCTGATCATGTTCTCGAGACGGGTGAGCGCTTCGCGCGGGTTATTGGCGTGGACCGTGCTCATCGATCCTTCGTGACCGGTGTTCATGGCTTGCAGCATGTCAATTGCCTCCGAGCCACGGCACTCGCCGAGGATGATGCGGTCGGGGCGCATACGCAGCGAGTTCTTGACCAGGTCGCGGATGGAGACTTCGCCCTGTCCTTCGAGGTTGGCCGGGCGCGTTTCGAGCCGCACGACATGGGGCTGTTGCAGCTGCAATTCGGCCGCGTCCTCGATCGTGACGATACGCTCGCCACCGTCGATCATGCGGCTCAGCGCGTTGAGCAGCGTCGTCTTGCCGGAACCGGTACCGCCGGAGATCAGGATGTTGAGCTTGACGCGCGCGGCGATCTGCAGGAGCCGCATCATCTGCGGCGACATGCTGCCGAATTCGACCATCCTCTCCAGCGTGATTTTCTTCTCGGCAAATTTACGGATCGAGATCGCGGCGCCGTCGATGGCGAGCGGCGGGATGATGATGTTCACGCGGCTTCCGTCTTTGAGGCGCGCGTCGCACATGGGGCTCGATTCGTCGACGCGGCGGCCGATCCAGCTGACGATGCGCGTGCAGATATTCATCAGATGGCTGTGGTCGCGGAAGGTGATGTCGGTAAGATCGAGCTTGCCGGACCGTTCCACGTAGATCTGATTGGGCCCGTTGACCATCACTTCGGTGATGTCCCGGTCGGCCAGCAGCGGCTCGAGCGGGCCGAGGCCCATCATGTCGTTGACGAGGTTGGTGACGAGGCTCTTCTGCTCGATCTGGTTGAGCCGGATCTTGTTTTCGAGCAGGAGCTCGGCGACGAGACCGCTGATCTGCGACATCAATTCGTCGCGCGGCAGGCTTGCAGCGGCCGCCGCGTCGATCCGCTCCATCATCAGCGGACGGATCGCCTCCGCCGCCTCGCGGACGCTCGCCATGCTGGCGGAGCTGATCTGCAAGGAAGGATCGTCGTCCTGCTCAGGGGCGGCGCTGCTGGGCGCGGTGCGTGCCGGCGCTGCGTGGGCGTGGCTGCCGTTCACCGCACCGTTTCCATTGGGGCGGGAGGGCGTGGCCGCGCGCTGCGCCTGGGTCCGGTGCGCTTCCGGCGCCGGTCCGGCGAGCGCCGTCACCAGCGTGGTCACGAGATCGCGTTCCTGCAGCAGGTTGAGATCAAGCCCGACCGTCGGCGCGTTCTTCGAGACGATCATGCGAATCTGCTGCGCGAGCGCGCCGCGCGACAGCTTCGCGACCATCTGCCGATCGACATTCGCCTCGATTATCGGACGCAGTCGCTCGAGGGAGAGGGCGAGCCCTTCCTTCCAGCCGTCGCCATCCGGGAATCTGAGGACGGGCTGTTCACTCATTTACGCCACCAGCTACGCTTCTTTTCGACCTTCTGGAGGTCACTCACGATGGAATCGGCGATCGCGGTCAACGCCTTGCCGATCGCCTTGCCGCCGCCGGCCATGGCCGAAATCGCCTTTCCGCCGTTCGCCGCCTCGGTTGCGAGTTTCGGCTCATACGGAATGACGTAATCGACCTTGCCCTCGATGCCCTTCTCGAAATCACGCTGGGAGAGGGCGCCGCTCTTGTCCTTGCTGCCGACCGCGACGATCTCGGTCTTCGTGTTGGGGCAGAAATCCCGCACGAAGGACTTGAGGCGAAGCACGTCGCGCATGCCTGCCAGCGAGAAATCGGTGACCAGAAGGACCGATACGGATTCCTGCATCAGCGTGGGATGAGAGATCGCTACGCTCTTCGGCATGTCGAAGACCAGGGCGCTGAAATTGGCGCGGAGGGCCGACATCAAGGGATCGATGGCGTAGGCATTGAGCTCCGACTTCGATTCCAGCGGCTCTTCGCCGCCGAGGATGAAGAGGTTCTCGCTCTCGTTGACCATCGCACTGGCGATGAACAGCGGATCGATACGCTCCGGGTTGTCGAGCGCATCGCGCAGGCCGCGGCCCGGAAGCAGATCGAGCGAGAGGGCGCAGGTGCCGAAATGCAGGTCGAGGTCGACGAGCCCGGTCCGCTGCCCATAGTTATGGGCGAGGTGCCAGGCGATGTTGACGGCGACCGTCGTCGAGCCGACGCCGCCGCGGGCGCCGACGACCGAGATGATCCGGCATTCGTCTTCCTTGTCGATCTCGACTTCGACCTTCGGCGGCGTCAGCGCGTCGATCAGCATGTCGTCGGTCGGCGGAACGACGAGGTAGTCCGACGCCCCGGCCGCGACGAGCGTCCGGTAGAAGGCGACGTCGTTGACAGGGCCCATCGCGACGATGCGGCCCTTGGTCACCTCGGACAGCATCGCCACGTCGGTGACAGGGTCGGGCGACGCGGAGACGTCGACCAGGGTCACCGGCGCATCGGGCATCGGCGCCTCGAGCGCGGCGGCGATGCCGCCTTCGAGAACGGTTACCCGCGAGACCGACCCGGCATCGATGATCCGGGCGACCGCGTCGCAGATCTCCGGGTTATCGGTGAAGACCAGGGCTTCGCCGGTGCCGCCGCCGAGGAGAGGCGCATTTGCCTTAGCGTGTGCCGCACACATCTTAGTTCCCTCCCGTTGACGACGTGACAGGCTTGAGGGCCTTGCCCTGCTGGTAGTTGCCAAGCGTCCTCAGCTGCGGGACGGAGAGCGCGCTGCCCATGGGCTGGGGCTGCACGAGGTCGCGCGGATTGGCGACCATGTAGCCGAGGGCGGCATCGGTGGCGCAGCCGTAGTTCGTGCCGGGCGTGTTGTTCTCGTCGTTGCCGTCGAAGTTGCTCCAGTCGGGGCAGGCGGGCGGCGTCACGACATAGCGGCTGATGATGATCTTGATCGAATTCGAGGCCGCCTCTTCGTTATTGCCGGACTCGCTGCGGATCGTTACCGGCAGCCCAAGCCGCTTGATATGGGACGCGATCGCGTCCCGGCGGTACGGCGCGGCGCCGCGGAGCACGACCTCATCGCCATAGCCCAGCTTGATGGACTGGGCAAAGGCGTCGAAGCGCGCGTATTCCGCCTCGGTCGGCGCCGATTTGCCGCCGTCGAAATTGACCTGGTGATTGAACTTCACCATGTCGACGCGGTTCGGCTTGCGGAGATCCGCGTATTGGTGCTCGCGCGCCTTTTCCACGTACTCGTTGAGCCTGAGGTCACAAGCCGCCAGGAGCAGCGGTGACATGAGAACGAGAATTGCTCTGGTTTTCCTGTTCATCGCCGATTCTCCTACTGCAGCACGAAGCCAGCCGGGCCGGCGACCCCGGGACGTCCCGTCGGGTCAAGCGGCGCACCGGGCTTCGGCGCGGGCTGCGGTACATGGGTTTGGCCGAGAAGGAAGCGTTCCAGGTCCTTCGGCGGCAGAAAATTGTCCGTCGGCATCGGCAAGCGGCTGGAGACCGGGCGGACGATATAGGGTGTCACGACGATCATCAGCTCGCTTTCCTGGCGGCGGAACGCGTCCGACCGGAACAGGGCGCCGAGCACCGGGATTTCCTTCAGCCCGGGCACGTCGTTCAGGTTCTGGTTCGTCGTGTTCTGCAGCAAGCCGGCGATGGCGAAGCTCTGCCCGCTGCCAAGCTCGACGGTGGTTTCGGCCCGACGGGTCGTGAGCGACGGGATGTTGAAGCCGTTGGCCTGGATCGAGCCGGCGGCGTTGAGCTGGCTCACCTCGGGCGCTACCTTCAGGTTGATCCGGTTGCCGTCGACGATGGTCGGCGTGAAGGCGAGGGACACGCCGAACTTCTTGTAGGTGATCGTGGTCACGCTGTTGTCCTGCGCGATCGGGATCGGGAATTCGCCACCCGCCAGGAAGCTCGCGGTCTCGCCCGACATCGCGGTCAGGTTCGGCTCGGCGAGCACCGTGATGAGGCCCTCGGTATCGAGCAGATCGAGCACGGTGTCGACGGACACGCTGCTGTTCGAGAGGCTGCTGACGGCATGGTTTGCGCCGTCGGCCGGGAAGACAAAGGTGCCGGCCTGGTGCACGACGCTGCCGACGGCAAAGCCGAGCGCCCAATTCGAGGTGGCCTGGCCTATAAGCGACCAGTTGAAGCCGAGCCTCTTGTTGATGTCGCGGCTCACCTCCGCGATTTTCACGCGGATATTGACCTGGCTGGGCGAGGCGATACGGATCCGGTTGATGACCTTCTTGTCGCTGCCGCCGGCCGCCGCCGTGGCGAGACGAACATAGGCGTCGGCCGTGTCGGCGCTGTCGACGGTGCCCGTGAGCACCAGCGAGTCGGCGACGGACGTTACGTTGACCGGCATGGTCGGATCCAGCTTGCGGAATTGCTCCATCACCCGCGCCAGATTGGGCGCGACGTTGACCCGCTGGGCGACGACCAGCTGATCATGGCTGTCGAGCGCATAAAGAGTGGTCTCGCCGAGGCCCTTGGCGAACACGTAGACGAGCTGCGGCGACCGGACGCTTACATCGGCGATTTTCGTATCGGCGATGAAGACGGCGTTTGCGGCGCGCGGCAGCCGGACCAGCTGCCCTTCGTTCGAGGAAAGCTGGATCACCGCCGAGGCCGGGGCGATCACTTTCGCCGTCTGCGCGAAGGCGGCGGTGCCGACCAAGAGGCCGAACACCAGCGTGAAAATCGGGACTATGCGGTTCATGGCGTAATCACTCTCGCAGCGGTCACGCCCCCTTGGACGCCGCCGGAGGCGGCCTCCAGGGCGCCGTGCGCCAGGGCGCTGGTCGAGATGCCGCCGGCGCCGGAGGTGGGGAGGGCAACATTGGTGCTATCGTTGCCGCGGATGACCTGGAGCCGGTTCGTCGGGCTGCCGATCGACGGCAGGACCCTGCTCGCCTCGCTGTCCCAGGTCCTGGTGGGCCTTTCGGTCGCCTTGGCGATCTGGTCCGGCTGGACATCAGCCCGCGCCAGGCTGCGCAAGACGATGGACAATGTCCCGAGCTGCTCCGCCACGGAGACGATTTCAGCTTGTTTCCGCGTCACCTCGAACGTGACGGTTTTCGCGACGGACGCGCTGCCGTTCTGATCGTCGGGCTTCTGGTCGATGGCGATGACCCGGATATCGCTCAGGATCGTTTCGGCGAGCTTATGCGGCTTGGGCGGATCCGCCGTTTCGGGGACCGCGCTGTGCACGAGAACCAGGTCGACGTCGTCGCCCGGCTTGACGAAGCCGGAGACGCTCGTGTCCGGGCGCACGCGTATCGAGATCGCCCGCATGCCGGGATGCAGCACCGCGGCCATGAAGCCCCGGTCGCCCGGCGCGATCACGCGGCCTTTTGCGATTGGCTCGCCCGCGATGATGCCGCCGCGAACGACGCTGCCGACGACATCGTCAAGCTTCTCGCGGCCTTCCACGAAATAAGTGCTTGCGACGCCCTTTTCCGGCCACTGCTTCCATTCGACATGGTCGCGCGCAAGGATGAGACCGGTCGGCAGGTTCTGCTTGGCGACCAGGACTTGCACGGTTTCGGACTTGGACGCCTTCATGGATTCCTGCTGGCGGCGCATCTGGTCGCGCTGCGAGTCGATCCAGGTCTTTGCCAGAAAGAAGGTCACGGCCGCCGCTACGACAGCGAAGACAGCCAGTAAGACCATTCGGGTATTCATAGTGTCGATCCCCCCTCTACCGGATCACGTAATCCAAAGACGCGCGAACAGCAGATACGCGCCGGCGGCGATTGCCACGCCATAAGGCACCATGCGCTTGGAATCCGATCGAACGATCCGTCCCAAGGCCGGCGCCACGACATGGCCGTTGATGATCCAGGCCATGGTGAGCACGCCGCCCGCAAAAGCCACCTGGATCAGAAAGGGCAAGACCTCGGTCGGTCCGGCCCATATGCCGAGAACTGTCAGTAACTTCACGTCGCCGCCCCCCATCTGCCCGAAATGAAACAGCGCTACGCCGAGGAGAAAGATGGCCGCGCCGATTCCGAGCGAAAACCACACCTGCGCATCCGCGCCGCTGACGACCCATCCCGTCCAAAGCACGAACAAAGCGACGTTCGCGCTGTTCGGGATGATGTTGCTGCGCAAGTCGCTGATGGCAGCCCAGGTCACGACCCCTGCGGCAAGCACGAGGATCGTCGCCTGGACCGTCAACGGCAGGCTGAAACCAGCGAGTGATGTGAGATAATGGCCCTCGGACAGCGTGTTCGGCTGTGCCGATAGCGCGTCTACTGCACCACCCATATTCAAGTCGCCGGGCATGCTTTACAGCCCCTGCTGCGTTCCGCACGAGATCGCGACGGAAACCGGTTTTTAACCGACCACTCCGGGACGGCGTTTGAAGGCCGTCCCGGGGTCGTCATTGGCCCCGGCAGGGGTGGGCAGGACTCGCCGGGGCCATAACCACCAGTGGTCTACGTGTCGCTCGGGCTGCTTGTTAGGTCCCGACCGAGTTGTTCGCGTCGCTGAGCGTGTTCGAAACCGTGTTGAACAGGCCTTTCAGCGACGAACCCATGGCCGTCAGAGCGGTGATAGCAGCCACCGAGACGAGCGCGGCGATCAGACCATATTCGATCGCGGTCGCACCCAACTCATCCTGGAGAAGGGTCTTGATATTGCCAAACATCGACATACTCCCGTGTGATTCGCAAAATCGCGTTTAGTCGACGGGCGCATTTCAATATCATTGGCCAATATAAGTCAAATAAAAAATAGGCGTATAGTTAATAGATCAATAACAAGTCTAGTAAATAAATAGTTAATGATGGCAGAAATCCATGTATATGATGGAATTGAATTACGAATATCAAAAATTATTTCATATGACGCGCGTCACTTTCTCAACGAAAAGAAATGGTTAAAAGAAATTAATTAATTTATCGTAAAATACTCAGTAGACGAATGATCAATACTTGAGGTATACTAGTCATGCTAAGTATTGTTGGGGGAGCTGTAGGGGAATTCTCAATGCTGCGTATATTGGATATTATCCATAACGCCCTATTCGGCGTCGCGAAGGATCGGCGGGGCGGCGTGGCCACATTCTTGGCCGCCACGATCATCCCGCTCGTCGCCTTCACCGGCCTCGCGGTCGACACCGCCCGCGGCTATCTCATGAAGTCGCGCCTCAGCTACGCGCTGGACGCCGCCGCCCTGGCCGGCGGGCGTGTGTTTTCGGATGCGGCGGTGCGCGACGCCACGATCCAGAGATTCTTCGCGGCAAATTTCCCCAACGGCTACATGGGCTCGACCATCGACGGTCCCCATATCATCGCAGATGACGTCAACAAGACGATCAACCTCGACGCCACTGCGAGCATGGGGACCAGCCTGATGCGCATCGTCGGCGTCGGTTCGATGGACGTGGGCGCCAGCAGCCAGGTGACGCTGAGCTCGCGCAACATCGAGGTCTCGCTCATCGTTGACATTACCGGGTCGATGGGCGGGTCGAAGATTACCGATTTGAAAAGTGCGGCAACCGACCTAATCAATACTGTCGTCCAGGACCAGCAGACGCCGTTCTATTCCAAGGCGGCGCTCATACCGTTTTCGATGGGTGTCAATCTCGGCACCTACGCAAGCCAGATCCGCGGCGCGATTCCGGCGGGACTATCCATCACCGGTGCAACGAGGGCCAATCCGGTGCAGATCACGACTGCGTCGGCGCATGGCTTTACCAATGGCCAAAAGGTGTACATCAAGAACGTCAGCGGGATGTCGCAGATCAACAATAAGATCTTCAGCGTCGCGAACGTGACGACGAACACCTTTACGCTGCGCAATGAAAGCAACACAAGCAACATCAACGGTTCAAGCTATTCGAGCTACAGCTCGGGCGGCAACGTCTGGTGCGCACAATCCGGTTGTGAGTACTTTCGGTTCTCGAATGTGAATGGGGGCCTTACGACTTTTCAAGTCAGCAGCTGCGCCAGCGAGCGTATTGGCGCGGAGGCCTATACCGACGTCGCTCCCTCTACCGCGCCGGTCGGTCTGAATTACCCAGCGTCTGACAATCCCTGCCCGTCGGTCCAGATTGTGCCTCTGACCAGCAACAAGACCACGTTGAACACCGAGATCAGCAATCTCGGCGTGGGCGGCTCGACGGCAGGGCAAATCGGCATAGCTTGGGGCTGGTATATGCTCTCGCCGAATTTCGGCTACCTCTGGCCCAATGCGGAAAATGTGCCCGCCGCCTACGACGACCCGGAATTGGTAAAAGTCGCGGTTTTCATGACCGACGGCGATTTCAATACGATTTACAGCAGCGGCGTGATCGCGCAGGACTCGACAAGCGGCAGCTACAGCAGCGACAACAATAGGATCGCGCAGAATGGCGATAACGGTCAGGACTCATTCACCCAGGCGCAGAATATCTGCAGCGCGATGAAAACGGCTAAGATCGAGATTTACACGATCGGTTTTGAAGTCGGCAGCTCATCGAACGTCGTTAACTTCCTGTCGGACTGCGCGACCGATACCAGTCACGCGTATCTCGCCGCCGACGGCAGCGAGCTGCAGACCGTCTTCCATACCATCGCCGAGAATATCTCGCGGCTCCGGCTGTCGAAGTAGCGACAGTCCGCCCGACCGGGCGACCGGTCAAACTGTCAGGCGTTGCATCCGGGATTGCCGGGCTAGAAGAACTCTAGTCCGGCGATTCCGCTTTCGAGGTCCATGCGCTCGACCAGCCGCCGGCCGATCAGGTTGCGCAGCGTTTCGGTCGAGCCACCGCCGAGCGAGCCGTAGCGAACGCCCGTATAGGCGCGGGCGACGGCGAATTCCTGCAGGAAGCCATAGCCGCCGTGCACCTGCACGCCGTCGCTGCAGACCTTGATCGACATCTCGTTGATGAAGACCTTGGCGATGGCGGCCAGCGTCGCGTCGGGGAAGGGATCGGCGGTCGCCGCCGCGCGGTAGAGCAGGCCGCGGCCGGCCTCGATCTGGATCAGCATGTCGGCGACTTTCCAGCGCATGCCCTGGAAGTCGCCGATCGGGTGGCCGAAGGCGTTGCGGTCGCGCAGGTAGCGCACCGAGTGCTCGAGCGAGGCCTCCGCAAGACCGAGGCAGATCGCCGGGTTGAGACAGCGCTGCGTGTTGAAGGCGCTCATCAGCTTGCGCAGCGAATCCTCTGGAAGTACGAGGTTTTCCAGCGGCGCCTCGACGTTATCGAATTGCAGCTCGGCCAGGTTCTCGCCGCCGATCGTGTGGTAGGTCGCGGTCTGTTTCAGGCCCGGCGACTTCTCCAGCAGCACGCAGCCGATGCCCTTGCTGCCCGGCACCCCGTTGACCCGCGTGAAGACGACGTAGACGTCCGCTTCCTTGACCCGGCTGATCAATGTCTTGGTGCCGTTGATGATGATCCGGTCGCCCTTGACCGTGGCGTTCGTGGTCATGTTGCCGAGGTCGGTGCCGACATTCGGCTCGGTCATGCAGACGGCGAGGACGCAGTCGCCGCTGGCGATCTTGGGCAGCCATTTCTGCTTGAACGCCTCGCCGCCGTAGGTCGCGACGATGCGGCACTGTACGCCGACCTCGCCGAGCACGGCCATCGAGGTCACGTAGCAGCCCTTGGCGATCTCCTCCAGCACCAGCACGGTGTCGAGGACGTTGGCGCCCATGCCGCCGTATTCCTCGGGCACGGTCATGCCCAGGATGCCGGCCTCGGCCAGCACCTTCATGTTTTCGTAGGGGAAGGTGCCGTCGAGCCATTTCATGGCATTCGGCTCGATGACGTCCTTGCGGATGCGTTCGACGGTTTCCAGCATCTGACGCTGATCGCTGGTCAGCGAGAAATCCAGCAACTCCGATCTCCTCGAGCAATGGTTCGGCGCGGGAAGGGCGCTCAGGCGGCCGCCTGCAAGGCCTTTATAAGGGCGCCCAGGGAATTGTAAACCTTGGCGCCGGCGGCTTCCAGGGCGGCCCGCTTGCGCGCCGCCGCGGCTGTGCTTCCCGCCGCGTCGGTCAAGGGCCAGAAGCTGCCGAGCGCGCCCGCGGGAAGGGCATGGCCGGCGATATAGGCGAAGACCGGCTTGGTCAGGCCGGACGGGCCGATCGCCGCAGCAAAATCTTCCTCTTCGGTGCCGCGTGTCGTGCCGAGCAGGGCGATCGCCTTGGTCGCGTCGTCGGCCTGCAGCAGCGGCGGCAGGACCGCCATGGGCGTGCCCTTGATCGTGTGGCTGCCGACGTCGATGTATAGCGACTGGCCGAGGCCGCTCTGCGCCATCTGATAGCCTGCCTCGACGGCCAGGCTGTCGGACGCCGTGACCAGCGCGACGGCGCCCGGCGCCAGCGCGTCGTCCGGCATCGAGCCGAGCTTGATGCGCACCGCCGGCAGCGCGATGCCGGACGTGCCCGGGCCGATATAGGTGATATGCAGATCGCCGATCCGCCGCCGGACGCGGACCGCGTCGTGCAGGGGCATGCCGGCGGTCAGCGAGACGATCAGGCGGACGCCGGAATCGGCCGCCTCGAGAATGGCGTCCGCCGCGGTCCTGGGCGGAGCCATGGAAACGCAGACCTCGGCGCCGGTCGCCGACAGCGCTTCCGCATGCGATGGGAAGATCGGCAGGCCGTCGGCTTCCGTCTCCTTCGACGACGCCGAGACCCAGCCGACGACACGGGTGCCGTAGCGGCGCATGGAATCGACCCATCTTCGGCTCGTCTGGACCTCAATTCCTTGAATGATTACAGGGGTTTGCGCCGTTAATCTGAGGTCGGGCGTCATGCCGCGGCTCCGGCGGCGTGCACCGCGGCGAGATCCAGCGCCGCACCGATGTCCGGCTCCAGGTGAACGCGGTCGGAGGCTTGCTGCAGGACGGCGCCGGCCGCGCCGGCGCCGACGCCCGCCATGCGGACGACCATCGGCATCCTGAAATCGGCAGTCTGCTCGAGCGCCGCGGCGAGGTGGCCGGCGAAGGCGGACAGGTCGATCGTGCCGTCGCTGATCGCGACGAGGACGCAGCGCAGTTCCTTGGCGGCGCGCAGCCATTGCAGGGCCGCGTGCATGCACTCCGTCGGGCCGTTGACGGCCGCCGGGCCCGCATCCATGAAATTGTACGGCTGGACGCCGCGCCCGACGAGTTCGTCCAGCAAATAGGCGCAATGTCCGGCGCCCGATGCGATGGTCGCGACGCTGCCGTCGGGGTCCAGGACACGGTAATCGATCCCGGACGCCCGATGCTGGCGGACATCGGCATAGGCATAGTCGCGCCGCTCCAGCAGGGTGATCAGCTCGGGATGACGGAACAGCGCGCTCTCGTCGATCGCGAGCCGGACGTCGCCCACGGCCCAGCTGCCGTCCGACAGGATCATCAGCGGGTCGATCTCCATCAGGATCGCTTCGTAGCCGAAGTAGAGCGGCGCCAGCATCCGGCCGGCCGCGGCGACACAGCTCCGCGCGTTGCCGGGCAGGGATGCCGCCAGGCGGCTGACGCAGGCGATGACGGCATTCGGATCCGGCGCGACGACCTCGGACAGCGAAGCGTTCTTTGCAGCCTCGTCCGGCGCCGCGCCTCCGCTCGCGCCGGTTCCGACCTCGATGCGCAGCCCGTTGCTCGCCGGGTCGCAGCGAAAGGAGAGATGCGCCAGGCTCTGCGGCGTCATTTGTCGCTCGACCAGCACCGAGCGGACGATTTGACCGTCGATGGCCTTGTCGAGCAGCGCGGACGCCGCCGCGGCGATCTCCGAATTGTTGCGCGCGGCGATGGCGCCTGGCGACCGTCCGGGCGCTGCGATCAGGATTTGCGGCTTGACCAGCCACGGGCCGGACGCCTCGCCGTCCCCGACGTCCACGCCGGTCGGGACCTGCGCGAGCCGAATGCTGCCGGGAACCGGGATCCCCTGGATGGCGAGCAGCTCCTTGGCATCGTGTTCGAAGAAAAGCATGGATGCCGGACGCTAGATTGCGGTCATTGCAGGGTTCGCCGTCGACCGGAGCCTTCGGCCTGGGCGCCTGTGTCGTGCGGCGGGGCATGCGGGGGAGGGTGTCGGTCGCTTCATGTTGCGCTCGCCGTTGGCGGACCCGGCCGCTTGTGTCGTTACGATTGTAGAATAATACACGAAACCGTTTGGGAAAGAACGTCGGAACCACCGGTGTGACACGGCATGGCGCTCAGATCTTTGGCTGCCTTGGGTTGAATATCTGTGCCGGCGGATGCGGCGGCTTCTGCGGCGGCAGCGGCGGCGGAACGATGTTGGCGTTCAGGTCGCCTTGATCCTTCATGAACTTCCGGATGAAGGGCTGCTTCAGAATGATGGTCGCGTTCTTGCGCACGGCGTTGTCGATCAGGTCTTCCAGCTTTTCGGCCGTCTGCTGCTGCCAGGGAAACACGTAGTAGCGCGGCTCGACGTCCTTGTCGATGCGGAGCCAGAGGTAGATTGCCCGGCCTTCGTCCAGGCTCGCGCCCAGCACCTGTGCCTGCTCGACATTCTTGCGGAACCACTCGAAGCTGGCCGGCTTCGGCCGCGCCAGCAGCTCGACGAGCTGAAGATAGCCGAGCGGAATGAACAGGATCGTCACGCCGAGGGCGACCAGGCGAACCCACGGCTTGCGCGGCGCCCAGATTGCGAGCGCCGCCAGCACCGCGGCGACCGCGATGGTGGCGACGAAGAGGTAAATCATGACATTCATCGGAGCGGTGCCGTGATGAGGGGATGGCGGAGCGTGCTGACGCTGTCCTTGAGCAATTCCCCCGCGGAGGTCAGGCGGAACGAGAAGGCCGTTATCTCCTGGTTGCGGTGGTCGAGGCGGACCGTGGTGTGGAGGATCTGGCGCGTGTGATCGAGTTTCTTGCGCGTGCTGACGGTGACCGAGACGGGAACGACGACGTTGGGCGGCAGCGGGCCGTACATGTGGACGTTGACGATGTATTCGCCCGCCGGGATGCCGCGGCTGTAGGCGACCTCGTAATTCTCGTCCGTGGCGTCGCCTTCGGCGCCGAGGTCGTCGCGCAGCAGGTTGAAGATGATCCCGCCCTGGTTCCAGAAGCCGACCGGAGACTCTCCGGGCGCCTTGACCCAGAGGTCGACGTCGTAGGGCATGTCGTTCGGCCAGTGGATTTCGACGATGACCTGTCCCGGCGCCTTCTGATCTTCCGACTCCTCCGACGACTTCTTGATATAGGGCAACAGCATGATCACCATCGCCACGAAACCGACGAGCGTCAGGAAAATGACGTCGCGGAAGACGGTTTCGGCGGCGCCTTCGCCGAAGTCGTCAAGTTCGTCCACGGATCTCACCCAGCTCGATGATCGCGGAATAGAGGTTGACCGTGCCGGTGGTCAGGATGCGGTGGTTGACGATCAGCCAGATGTGCAGCACCGAGCCGACCAGCGTCGTGTAGAGCGCCACCGACATGCCGTTGATCAGCCGCGCGATCACCGGCGCGATCGTGTCGCTGTCGGCGCTGGCGGCCGGATCGACCGCGGAGAGCGCGATGATGAAGCCGACCACCGTGCCGATCAGCCCCAGCAGGACGAGCGTGTTGGCGATGTGGCGGACGATGGTGATCCGGTTCGTGAGCTTGGCGCGCAGCACCGTGGCGCCGATCGCCCGGCTCTCCCGGTCGTTGTGGTAGATCGTGGCCAGGTATTTGCCGGCGCGGGAGTCGGGGGCGGGGTTGCCGGCGCGGATCGCGTCCAGCTCGGCGCCGGTGCGCCAAACCTTGGCGGTGCAGATGGCCAGTCCGTAAACGAAGACGCCGAAGATCAGCAGAACGAAGCCGCGCGTGTTCACGACGAACATCGCATCGAGCCAGCCTTGCAGGTAAACGGATAATAATAAGCTCGCGGATATTACATTGATCAAAATATAGCGGACGAGAAGCAAGTAACGGTAGTTCATCGTTGCCTCGGCTGCGACGAAAGGCGGAGCTAGCGGGGATAGGCGGCGCGAAAGGACCTAAGCGCTTCCAGATGCTCGTCAAGCGTCTCGAAGCCGGAATACATCGTCCGCACCGTGCAGTGGGAAACGCCGAGCCCTTTCCAGCCCTCGGCCAGGGCGGCCCATTCCTGCGAGCCGCGCCCGCCGAGATGCAGCGTGGCGTCGAGGCCGAGCGCGTCCGGATCGCGGCCGGCGCCGGTCGCCGCCTCGCGGAAGATCTCGATGGAGCGCGCGGCGGTGTCATCCGGATCGAGCCGGGGATTGACGAACCAGCCGTCCGCGACTTTCGCCGCGCGGCGGATCGCGGGGGCGGCAAAGGCGCCGACCCAGACGGGGATGGGCTGCTGCACCGGCAGCGGGTTGATGCCGGCTTCGGTGATGCGATGCCATTCGCCGTCGAACGTGACGAGCTCGTGCGTCCACAACTCGCGCATCAGGGCGATCTGTTCGACCAGGCGCGGCCCGCGGTTCTTGAAATTCTGGCCGAGCGCGTCGAACTCGAGCTCGTTCCAGCCGATCCCGACGCCGAGGCGCAGCCGGCCGCGGCACAGCACGTCGATCTGCGCGGCCTGCTTGGCGACCAGCACGGTCGGCCGCTGCGGCAGGATCAGGATCGCGGTGGCAAGGCCGATGCGCTCGGTCACCGCCGCGAGGAAGCCCAGCGTGACGAACGGCTCGTGAAACATGTTGTCGCGGCTGTAATAGGCGCGCCAGTCGTCGGCCGCCGGCTTGCCGGCCTGCAGCACGTGGTCGATGATCGTGATATGGTCGAAGCCGAGCGCCTCGGCCGCCTGCGCGAAGTCGCGGATGGCGGCGGGGTCGGTGCCGATCTCGGTTGTCGGAAAGGCGACGCCGATGCGCATGAGTGTTTCCTGCCCTTGTTTTGCGAAGCGTTTTGGTTTCTCTGTAGAATGCTATGCGCCCCGGCTGCCGGGCTCAATGCTTTCCTGGGGCCTTCGGGGGCGCGGTCGACGGAGGAGGTGATCCAGCCGATGGACGAGACACCGGCCCCGGACTTTGCGTCGAACGGCATGGCGGGAGCGGCCGCCTGGCCGGCGGCGGGCCCGTCCCGGGTGCCCGCCTGGATCTTCAGCGACCCGGCGCTGTTCCAGCGCGAGCGGACGGCGATCTTTCGCGGCCCGAGCTGGAACTACATCGCGCTCAGCTGCGAAATTCCCGCGCCCGGCGATTTCAAGCGCAGCTGGGTCGCGGACATGCCGGTCATCGCCGCGCGCGACGCGGACGGCGGCGCCAACGTCTTCGTCAACCGCTGCGCCCATCGCGGCGTCGAGTTCTGCCGCTCCCAGCACGGCAACGCGACCGAGTTCATGTGTCCCTATCATCAGTGGACGTACAGTCTGAAAGGCGATCTCACCGCCGTGCCGTTCCGCAAGGGCTTCAAGCGGCAGGGCGGCATGCCGGCCGACTTCCGCCTGGAGGACCATGCGCTGGAGAAGCTTCGGGTGACCGAGCGGAACGGCGCCATCTTCGCTTCCTTCGATGCCGCGACCGAGCCGTTCGAAGACTATCTCGGCGACAAGATGCTGGCCTATTTCGACCGCGTGTTCGACGGCCGTGCGCTGCGCGTGCTGGGCTACATGCGCCAGGTCGTGCCGGCCAACTGGAAGCTTTATTTCGACAATCAGAAAGACCCGTATCACGCTACCCTGCTGCATTATTTCCTGATCAGCTTCGGCCTGTTCCGCGCGTCGGAGCCGTCCTTCGTGCGCATGGACGCGCTGGGCCGGCACGCTGCGCTCGTCTCGCAAAAGGGCGAGCAGGGCGAGATCGCCGGCGGCGAGGAGATGAAGCACAACGACCCGCGCCTGAAGCTGGCCGGGCCGCAGATGCTGCAGCCGGTGCGCGAGTTCAAGGGCGCCGACACGGTGGTGATCCAGACCATCTGGCCCGGCCTGATCGTCCAGCAGCAGTCGAACACCTTGGCGATGCGCCACGTGATTCCGCGCGGCCCGGGCGCCTACGAGCTGGCCTGGACGTTCTTCGGTTATGCCGACGACGACGCGGCGATGACCGAGCGGCGGCTGATGCAGGCCAACCTGATGGGGCCGGCGGGGTACGTGTCGGTCGACGACAGCGAGGTCGTCGCCTTCGCGCAGGACGGGCTGGCGCCTTATGGCGGCTCCGTCGGCGTGGTCGAGATGGACGGCCGCGAGATCAAGGAGGCCGACACCCTGATCGCCGAAGGCGCGGTCCGGGGTTTCTACGCGCATTACCGGCGGGTGATGGGGCTGTGAGACGGCGGAGCATCGACGCATGACGCCGGACGACGTGCGGCGGCTTTCCCCGGCGGACCTGCGGTGCGAGATCGAGGCGCTGACCGCGGCCTATGTGCACGCGCTCGACGATGCCGAGCTCGAGCGCTGGCCCGATTTCTTCACCGAGGATTGCCTCTACAAGGTCATCCCGCGCGAGAATTACGAGAACGGCCTGCCGCTCGCCATCTGGTACTGCCGCGGGCGCGGCATGCTGAAGGACCGCGTCACGGCGATCCGTGAGACCCAGCTGTTCGCGCCGCGGGCGCTGCGCCACGTCACCGGCAGCATGCTGGTGAAGGGATGGGAAGAGGGCGCGCTGCGGACGGTCACGAACTACGCGGTCTACGAAAGCACGCTCGAGCGGGCGAGCGAGGTGTTCAATGTCGGGCGCTATCTCGACCGGATCGTCGCCGAGGACGGCCGGCTCAAATTCGCCGAGAAGCTCTGCGTCTTCGACACCGGCGCCGTGCCGACCTCGCTGATCCATCCGATCTGATCCGGGGCCGCCGCTGCCCACGCAAAGGACCGCGCTGCCTGCGGATTGCGCAGCCGCGGTGCGGCGCGAGCCGGATGCCCGCCCAATGCCGGCCCGGGGGGCCGCATCGCTTGGCATGGCACAGGAATTGCCTTCTCCTGTCGTATCAGGACCCGCGACAGGCGCAGGGCGAGCGGATGAGGAGCAAGATGGGCAAGCCGGTATCGATCGAGCTGATCAGGCGTCAGGCGTCGGAGCTTCATCATTTCGAGCATGCGGAGGGGCGCGACGCGGAGCTGGCGGCCGAAGTGACGGTGCTCAGCGACGCGGTGCATGACGCAGATTGCGACATGGAGGACGAGGACGAGCCGGGCAGCTTCCTGCGCTGCCTGATGAGCGGCATGCGCACGGCGGAGGACGGCCAATGACGATCCGTGATCCCGCCGAGATGTCGCTCAGCGAGGCGGCCGAGGCCATTCGCTGCGGGGCGATCAGCGCGGTCGCGCTGACCGAAGCATGCCTCGCGCGGATCGAGGCGCATGACGCCAAGCTGAATGCCTTCATCTCGGTCGAGCGAGACGATGCGCTCGACGCCGCGCGCCGGGCCGACGCGGAGCTCGCCGCGGGCCGTCTGCGCGGGCCGCTGCACGGCGTGCCGCTGGCGCACAAGGACATGTACTACCGCAAGGGCCATGTCTCGACCTGCGGCTCGAAGATCCGCCGCAACTATGTACCGGACATCACGGCGACCGTGCTCGCGCGGCTCGAGGCGGCGGGCGCGCTCTATCTCGGCGGGCTCAACATGTCGGAATTCGCGGCCGGGCCGACCGGCCATAACGAGCATTACGGCGACTGCCGCAATCCCTGGAACCGGGACCACATCACCGGCGGCTCGTCGAGCGGCTCGGGCGCGGCGGCGGCGGCGCGCCTTGCCTTCGGCGCGATGGGCTCGGACACCGGCGGATCGGTCCGCTTGCCGGCGGGGCTGTGCGGCGTCGTCGGGCTCAAGCCGACCGCCGGCCGGATCAGCCGGTACGGGGCCATGCCGCGCTCCTGGACGAACGACACCATGGGACCGCTTTGCCGCACGGTCGCCGATTGCGCGCTGATGACCGCGGTTATCGCCGGCGAGGATCCGGACGATCCGACCACTGCGGCCGTGCCGGTCGGCGACTATCGCGCCGCCGCCGAACGCGGCATCGAGGGCCTCCGCATCGGCATCCCCAAAGGCTATTTCCAGGAAGGCGTGGCCGACACGGTGGCCGCGGTCCTGGACCAGGTCGCGCGCACCCTCGAAGCGGCCGGCGCGCGCCTCGTCGAGGTGAAGGTGCCGGACCTGAAGACGGTCTATCGTCTCGGCGACGTGGTCTCGAAGAGCGAGGCCGCGGCCTACCACGCCAAATGGTTGCGCGCCTGCCCGGACGATTACGGCCAGCACACGCGGACGCGCACGGAGGCCGGCTTCCACATCCCGGCGACGCACTATATCGACGCGCTCCGGCTGCGCGGACGGCATGTCGAGCGCTTCCTCGGCCAGGTGCTGCGCGAGGCGGACGTCCTGCTGGCGCCGGTCATCCCGATGCTGACGCCGCGTATCGACGAGACGGCGTTCGACCATGCCGCGACGGTGCCCGAAGTGGTGGCCCGCATGACCTCCTTCACCCGGCCGATGAACTATCTCGGCCTGCCGTCGCTGAGCGTCCCGGGCGGCTTCGGGCCGGGCAACCTGCCGATCTCGTTCCAGGTCATCGGCCGGCCCTTCGACGAAGAGACCCTGTTCGCCGTCGGCGGCGCCTATCAGCGCGCGACCGAATGGCATGCGATGTCGCCGGCGCTATAAGCTGACGCTTCTCACGAATGAAAGGACCTTGAACGGAATGTCACGGATAGTGCGGGTTGCGGGCGGCCAGCTCGGGCCGATTTTGCGGGAGCATACGCGGAAGGACGCGGTCGAGCGGCTGCTCGCGTTGATGCGCAAGGCGGCGGCGTCGGGGGCGAAGCTCATCGTCTTTCCGGAGCTGGCGCTCACCACCTTTTTTCCGCGCTGGTTCATGGAAAGCCAGGCCGAGATCGACAAATATTTCGAGCGTGAGATGCCGGGGCCGGAGACGAAGCCGCTGTTCGACGAGGCGAAGCGCCTCGGCATCGGCTTTTACCTCGGCTATGCCGAACTGACCGAGGAGGACGGGCAGGTCCGCCATTACAACAGCGCGGTGCTGGTGTCCGAGGACGGCCGGATCGTCGGCAAGTACCGCAAGGTGCATCTGCCGGGCTCGGAGCAGCTTCGCCCCGCGCTGAAATGGCAGCAGCTCGAGAAGCGCTATTTCGACTACGGCAATCTCGGCTTTCCGGTGTTCCGCGCCTTCGGCGGCATCGTCGGCATGGCGATCTGCAACGACCGGCGCTGGGCGGAGACCTTCCGCTGCATGGGGCTGCGGGGCGTCGAGCTGGTCACGATCGGCTACAACTCGGCGGCGCACGACCCGAACGGCGCCGGCGAGAGCGAGGCGCTCCGGGTCTTCCACAGCAATCTCGCCGTCCAGGCCGGCGCCTATCAGAACGCGACCTGGGTCGTTTCCGTCGCCAAGGCCGGGGTCGAGGACGGCGCGGGGCTGATCGGCTCCAGCGTGATCGTCGACCCGAACGGCCAGATCGTCCAGCAGGCGAAGACGAAAGCGGACGAGCTGCTGGTCCAGGACTGCGACCTCGACCTGTGCAAGCACGGCAAGGAGCACATGTTCGCCTTCGAGCGCCACCGCCGCCCGCAGCACTACGGCATCATCACCGCCCAGGCCGGCATCACGCCGCCGCCGGAGTAGGGCGGGGCCGGACCCTTTACTCTATACTGCCGCCAAGCCGTGGCATGACGATAGAGAAGGGGCGATACGATGAAGGCAGCTTATATCGAACGGACCGGGCCGGCGCGCGACGTGCTCAAGGTGGGTGAAGTCCCCGATCCGAGCCCGAAGCAGGGCGAGGTCCTGGTGCGTATTCGGGTTGCGGGCATCAACCCGTCGGACGTCAAGACGCGCGGCGGATCCTCCGACCGGCCGCCCTTCGGCCGCAAGGTGGTGGTGCACAACGACGGCGCGGGCGAGATCATCGCGGTCGGCGCGGGCGTGGACAAACGCCGCGTCGGCGAGCGCGTGTGGCTGCACAACACGGACTGGGTCAATCCGCTCGGCACGGCGGCGGAACTGGTCGCGGTTGCGGCGACCGATGCGGAGCCGCTGCTCGACGGCTACGACTTCGAGGAGGGCGCCTGCTTCGGCGTGCCGCTGCTCACCGCCCATCACGGCGTCATGGTCGCGGGGCCGGTCAAGGACAAGACGGTCTTCGTCACCGGCGGCGCCGGTGCGGTCGGCCATTTCTGCATCCAGCTCGCCAAGGCCAAGGGTGCCACCGTGATCGCCAGCGTCAGCTCGGACGCCAAGGCCGAGGCGGCGCGGTCGGCCGGCGCGGACCATGTCGTCAACTACCGCAGCGAGGATGTGCCGGCCGCCGTCGACAGGATCACCGGCGGCAAAGGCATCGGCCATTACATCGAGGTCAACCTGAGCGCCAACGGCAAGATGCTGTCGAAGCTCATGGCGTCCGGCGGCACGATCGCGGTCTATGGCTCGGACGAGGCGGTCACCGCATTCGACTCGCGGGCGCTCCGGGTCAAGCAGGCGGTGATGTATTTCTACAACGTCTATGCCCTGCCGCAGGCGGTGCTGCGCGCGGCCAAGGACGACCTGGCCAAGATGCTGAAGACCCGTCATATCCAGACGCTGATCGCAGAGCGCTTCCCGCTGGACCGCATCGTCGAGGCGCATGAAGCGGTCGAAAGCGGGCGATTGCTGGGAAACGCCGTGATCGAGGTCGCCTGAGAAACCGCGTCGTGATTGGACGGCGGTCCGGGAACGCGCGAGAATGGCGCAACCCGGAGGATCCGCTATGTCCCTGAGCGCCCCGACGCAGGCCCAGTCCTTCACCGTGAAGCCGCTGTCGCCGCTGATGGCCGCCGAGGTCATCGGCCTCGACCTGCGCCGGCCGCTCGACGAGGCGACGCGCGATGCCGTCTACGCCGCCTTCCTCGAGTATCAGGTGCTGTGCTTCCGCGATCAGAAGCTGAGCAAGGAAGAGCAGATCGCCGCGACTGAGCAGTTCGGCACGCTGGAAAAGCACATGCCGAAGAACCGCGGCGCCGAGATCGCGCTGCTGCATGTGGTGAGCAACCTGGGGCCGGACGGCAAGCCCGCGGGCAAGATCGGCTCGCGGAGCTGGCATTCCGACAAGTCGTTCCGGCCGCTGCCGTCGCTCGCCACCTTCCTGCATGCGGTCGCGATGCCGCCGGACGGCGGCGACACCTGCTTCGCCAACATGTATGCCGCCTACGAGGCGTTGCCGGCGATGGACAAGGCGGCGCTGAGCGGCCTCCGTGTCATCCACAGCTGGGCGACCTCGCGCACGCACAAGGACGGCTACGTGGTGAGCGAGGAGGAGAAGCGCGACGCGCCGCCGATGAGCCATCCGCTGGTGCGCACCCATCCCGAGACCGGGCGGAAGTGCCTGTTCCTCGGCGGCCATGCCTCGCATCTCGACGGCGTGCCGTTCGGCGAAGGCCGCGCGACCGTGATACGGCTCGAGGAATACGCGACCTCGCCGGAATTCGTCTATCGCCACAAATGGCGCCAGGGCGACATGCTGATGTGGGACAACCGCTGCCTGATCCACCGCGCCGACCAGAACTTCGACGCCGCCCGCTTCCCGCGCGTCCTGCACCGCACCTGTCTGCGCGGCACGGCGCCGGCTTGAAGGTCCATCCTATGGATTGCCGGAACATGTCCGGCAATGGCGTAAATATTTGATTATAATATAAAATCATCACTCGCGGCCTTGTGCCGCGAGTCCACGCCCGAAGATCTTTCGGCTTAATTGCTGTCTTACCACGGACAAGCCGTGGCATGACGATTAAGGGTTTTGCGGCCCGCCTATTTCCCCTTGAACTGCGGCTTGCGGCGCTCGCGCCAGGCCTGGTGCGCTTCGGCCTTGTCCTCGGTGAATTCGAGCGCCATGAAGCGGTAGAGGTCGGTCAGCGACGCGTCCGCGATGTTCGGCACGTCCAGGCCGTGGGTCAGAGACTCCTTGACCATGCGGGAGGCGAGCGGCGGCAGCGCGGCGACATGGTGCGCCACCTCCATCGCCTTCGCCATCGTCTCCTCGTGCGGCACGAGCCATTGCGCGAGGCCGATGCGATAGGCTTCCTCCGCCTTGAGCGGGAAGCCCAGCGCCAGCTTCATCGCCTGGCCCTTGCCGACCCAGCGCGCCAGCCGGGCCGAGCCGCCATAGGCCGGCATGATGCCGAGCCCGGCCTGCGTCAGCCGCCACTCCGCGCGCTCGGACGCCACGATCAGGTCGCAGCAATAGGTGACGATGCAGCCGATGCCGATGGCGTAGCCGTTGACCGCGGCGATCACCGGCTTCGGGAACTGGCCGAGGATGGTGAAGGGGTTCTTGTGGCGGGCCGGCAGGCGGTGGCGGATGAAGGCGGCCGTCGAATCGATCGAATGCGTCTTCGGGTCCTTCAGGTTGGCGCCGGCGGAAAAGGCGCCGCCGCGCTCGTCGCCCGTCAGCACGGCGCAATGCACGTCGTCGTCCTCTTCCATCTCCGCGAAATAGTCGACGATCGCCTCGTAGAAATCCTGGCCCCAGGCGTTGCGCGCCTCGGGACGGCTCAGCGTGAGGACGCCGACGTTGCTGTGCTTCTCATAGGTGACGGGCATGGCGGTTTCCTTGGCGGATCGGTTGGAAGAAAGAGCGGCGAGCGGCTCCGCCTCAATGATGCGCCGGAAGCGGGCACAGGGGCAAATTCACGACCGGCGGCGCGCAGACGGTTCGGCGCATTCGCGGCGCAAAACTGTCATGGGAATTGAATGGTGCAAACAGGAATACAGCTTCTATTTCTCTTCCATTACTTCCGATAGAGCCAAGGAGGGAAATACAAGCCATGCGTACAAGACCGACTTTAGAGGAACTCTCTGTCGTTCAACGCTACGTCGAGCGTGTTCAGGACCGGGCGCGCCAGCGCGGGCTGGTTCTTCATCTCGATAACGATGTGGACGCCTTCGTCAAATTTCTCCGCGTTCAGGAGGCGACGCATGGCGTTTCGTCGATTCACGATCCGGCGCATTCCTACATCACGCCGGACAGCTTCCTGTGGATGCGGATCGACGACGGCGGCAAGGGCGTCTGCTGCCATGCGATCCGGATGATCGAGACGGACGACCTCATTTCCGAAGTGTTGACACACCGGGTTTTCGGCAATCTCGAGGCCTCGATGGAGTTTCGCGATGTCGAGCTTTATCCCGAAGCCTGGGATATCGAGATCGCCGGACGCGTGATCATCGGCGGGGGCCTGTGGGTCCATGCCGATTATCGCGGCCGGGACTATTCGGCGCTGTTCCGGAAGCTGCTGCGGGTCCTGGCGATCCGCCATTTCCGCCTGGATTACTATGCCAGCTTCATCCGCAACACGCAGAACCGGAAGGCATGGGTCCTGGGATCCTTCGGCAGCCCGAACGCGACTCCGCTGCTGCACGGCTACTATCCGCCCTACCGGCGGCCGCTCGACGTGCAGCTCGCCTATGCCAGCCGCGCGGAAATTCTCAGCCGTGTTCGCGTGGAGCTTGCGCGTTCGGACCCGTCAGTGCGCGGGTCGCATAGGCCAGCTTCCCGCCCTCTAGAGGAACGACGAGCCGAAAATACTCGCGCTCTATGAGGTTGTGCGAGTGACGGATATAGTGCGCCATCGGGGATACGAGCCTGCAGCATTGTGCGTACTCGATGGCGCACATCCGCCCGTGGTCCGGCGCCGGAAAATCCTTCAGCACGCGCGACGGCCATTCCCGGGAAAGCCGGCCGTTATGGTTGGGCAGGCGGAACAGCATCGGCTCGCCGCCGCTCGCGTCGATGAGGTTCTTGTATTCCTGGCAGCCCGACGCCCATTTGTCGTACAGCAGCTGGATCGCGGTGTCCTTCTTCTGGAACCGCGCCACCACCGCCTCGATGGCGAGAAGGCTTTCGACGGGGAGCTCGACCCTTTCATGGGCGCTCTGTTGTCGGCTCATTCGGTGCTCCAGTGCATCAATTCCTGCTCCGCATAGAGCGGGCGGCACACACCGTAGACGCGCTGAACGACATCGCGCTCGTTCACGGTGGGCAGCAATAACCGAACATAGCACCGTTTGAAGGCGGAAACATTCTGATAAATCTGCTGGTACATCGGCTCGCGCGACCCTTGGCACAGCATCAGGTCGGAGATGAGCGCATCGCGCAGAACGGGACTGAAGAGGTTTTCCAGCGGCTCCCCGCGCACGGCCGTGCCGGGCACGGTCAGCCGGACCTCCATCGGCGCCTCGGGGGGCATGTCGGCATAGAAGAGGTCCGGCAGGCAATAGGGCGTGCTTTCGGCGGCGGACGGCGCATTCACGTCGAAGATCGGCAGATCGAAATCGCGCGTCGCCGGCAGCGCCGACCGCCGTTCCCGCATTGCCTGCCATGTCCGGTACAGGTCGCCCAGCGCGGTTGCCCGTTCCCAGAAGCCGAGAAACTCCAGATCGGTCGCCCGCCAGATATCCGTCGTTCCGAGCGCGTTGGTAACGATCCGTGTGGTATCCACATCCGTACTCAGATACTGTTGTTCCCAAGACTTCAAAACGATCGAGCGGCCCGGCGGAGTCATATAGGGCGCTCCTGGCGCCTCCCGTTGCCGCACCGTGACGGCCCTTCGGATCGGCCCCCGGACGCGACATGGCCCGGCTCTTACCGCAGCCGAAGTTGATTGCATCCTTCTCGGATTCAATTCATACACGCAAACGGCCTGCAAGTGGTGAGATTTTCTATCGGATAGAGAAGTTCTAGGAGAGTTTCACCGGATATTTCGTGTGCTTTGCGCGGGAACGCAAGCGATTTCGGATCGAGGACGGCTTTTTCTCCCTCTCAGGGTTGTCGGCGACCCTGCCCCCGCCCACCGCGGGGCGCTTGCGGAATCCCGCGGGAAACCCTAGGTTCCTGCCGGGCCGGGGAGTAGCTCAGTCTGGTAGAGTGCTTGCTTTGGGAGCAAGATGTCGCTGGTTCGAATCCAGTCTCCCCGACCATCCTTTGAAAACCCCAGAAAACAGCCGTTTCTGTTTCCGTGTGGTCCAGTTTGTGGCCCTTCGTGTGGTACAGAGTGTTGGCATAGGCTTATGGCGTCAAGTCCCGCCGTCGAGAGGTAATCGACCAAGGACCGTATTCCTCACGTGCCTGTGACGCCGGATGCCGCCGTATCCTCTCGGACAGATGCGGCTGCAGCAATTCCTTCTGGCTTCCTGCATAGCCATTTATGACCTCCGCCGAGCTCTCCGATGGCGGCCATACTGGTGGGGACGTGGGCGCGCGTCACCAGTCCGAACGCGCCATAGAAGGATTGGTGTCCCGTACATCTATAAGGGAACAGCGGGACGACTGACATCCAAGAAGGCGCCGACGTCCGTGACGTAGGTAGCGCATCTCACAGGTCGTGGCGAAATCGATCCACAATTGATCCTACTCTGTCTGGCGAGCAACCCATTGTGTGTGCTCTCTGGAAAACGCTCGCTCAGCCTCATTCACAAAGTCGGAAAATTCCTTCTCGTTGAAAACTGATGAAATTCGGCTCCTTACAATTCCGATTTCGTGTGCAGCAAGGCTATAAGCGCCTGCCAGTTCGCTGTATTTTTTAATCTAAATCCATCCAACAATAGCTGCCGCTAAGACGAGAAGCGGCTCCGTTGGCCAAATAATATTCCAACCATCGTTGGCTATTCTTGCTAGCGCCAACAAAATCGCCGAACCTTGGATAAAAATGCAAACGAAGATCCAGTTCCGATATTGACTCCGGTTTAATTTTGTCTTCCTTACATACCAATTTTGTTGATCGACGATGCGGTCCTGCAGGTAACGAATTTTCCGATCTTCCAGAGCTAGGGCACGTAGGGCGTTCATTGATTCTGTGATTTGATCGCCCTCGGTTGGCCGACGGCTGATTGGGTCCCGAACGTGTTTGTTGGCGTCAAGGATCTCTTCAAGAAAATCCGAAAACTTGCGCTGTACAACCCGTAACTCGGGCGCGTCTTCAAAAGGCTCGGCCCGCATCGTGTAGCGCCAAGTGGCGGTTTTTATCAATTCTGCTAACGCACGGCAACCATACCAATCTCGCTCTGGTTTTCGGACCCACATGAAAATCAGCAGACACGTTGATGCAACGACCAAAACCGCGTAGATCAAGTATGCAGTCTTTTCTGCTCCAAACCAGAGCGCCGCGACAGCAGCCGAGAACAATAGGCTGTATTGTAGACGTAGGAGCCAAAGGTACATGGCCTGTGTCGAATTTGACGCGAGGTCGGCCGAAATATATAGCGCCGGGAAATCGTCCTGTTTCATAGACCTAATTTCTTGTACACGTCGTCTATGTAATACCAATTCGTGTTGGGCGTCTTTGCCTTATAGGCTGCGTAATTTTCGCAGAAATCATCTAGCGCATATTTTATAATGTTCGCATTAAACGACACGTGCATAGTATTTGCATCTCTTAAGATCGCTGGGCATCGATCGGGGTCATATCTTCGGGCCTTGTTGAGGTTGACCACGATGATTGGAAGTCCCAGTTTCTGGCATTCTTCTATTTCCCAGCGCACAAACTTGAAAAGGTTCTTAGTGGACTCTCCAACCAGTACAATAGCTTGTTTGGCTGTCGCCAACCTCTCACGGAGTTTTCGTTTGGTGTTTTCTTCGCTCGATAAATTAGTAATCGTGTTTAAGTCGTGTGCGTCGTGGAAGTTGAATTCCATATTGTCGTTCTTGTTCCAACCTAACATGTAGGCATAGGCCCACATGTCTTTGTCGCCATCAAATATTACATATGCCTTGTTTCTGTATGCCATTTCACACCTCGCAGTGCGTTGGTCGAATAAGATTGTTGGGCGCGCGGCGAAGATACTACAACCTGGCGATGATTTGGAGTCAGGAAAAAACAGTGGCCGCTCGCTTCCCGGCTGGTGAGGCTGGGGCGGAACGACCACGGAGGAGAGACGCAACACAGCACCCGGCAAGGTTAGAGCCGTAGCGCAGCCAAGCGGGAGCCGTGAGGGTCTCGGGGGTTTATCGCGCCAGGAGGTCCCCGCCCGTCTCCGGTTACCAGCCTGAGGGTCGGGCGGAGGTTCCTGTCGCTGTTGTGGGTTGAGGGAGGAGGCCGATGTCGCGGCCCCTACCGGGCGGTGCCTGGGGCCCCGCCGTGGTCTCAAGGGTCGTGGGGTGATCGGCGGGGGGCGTAGGGAGCAGCTCGCAAGAGAGAGTGGCCACCATGGCCAAGGCCACTCAAACGGGAGGAGCTACCGTTCGCGGCGCTCCACCTACGGCCCCCACGGCACCAGCGCCCGGAGGAGCGGCCCGGCGCGGACCGCCAGGGAGCGCGCCATGTCGGCCCAGCTAGGTTCCGGGGCGGGCGGAGAGGGGGCGGCAGACGGGCCGGTGCACGGGGCGCGGGAGGGGGCGCACGGCGGCTGAGGGCCGCTACCGCCGCCGCTGCTCATTGCGCAGCCTATCTGCTTCGGTGCCGAGGTATTCCAGGCCGCGTTCCGCCGTGTAGCGGATGCTGACCCGGCCTCCCCGATAGAGGTCGTGCAGCGCATCCTCGGCCTCGAGGTCGCCTTCGCCTGGAATGTGGCGGAGGCACCTCCGGAAATCGATGCTGTCTCGCATTGGTGTTCCTTTCTATTCAATTGGTGAGTTCCGCCGCCTGAGGGCGTCGGTGGACGCGTATTCGCCCTTGGTGTTCCGGACCGGGGGCGAGGGCAGGACATACCGCCGCCGGGAGGCGCGGAGCTTCTCCAGGGTCTCGCGGAGGCTGCCGATGTAGCGGTCGATGCGTCCTGTATCGAGGCCGCGAGCCGCGATGATCCGCTGGTCCTCCAGCGCGCGGGAGAGCTTGAGGCGGTAGTTTTCCTCCTGCTCGTCCTCCATCACCATCATCTCCAGCTCCTCCTCGGAAAGAAGGCAGCGCCGGGGTGGCATTGAAGCCAATTCCTCGATGGTGTAGCGCGCGGAGGCGGTGAGGTCGGTCTCATCCGCCGACAAAGCCGGGGCGCAAGCGCCGATGGCGTAGCTCACGGCGTCGATGATGTCGTCATGGCGGAGCTGGCGGGCATCGTAGGTAATGCCCGTGTACTGATCGACGAACTCCGACGCGTCCTCATGCCTCAGCACATCCGCGCAGATGCTCAGCTTGCCGCTCGCCAGGGCCGGGGAGATGGCCTCCACGATCCTGCGGGCTTTGCGGACGCCGCCGGTCTTCACCGGCTCGTAGGTCATCGGGTAATTGACCGCGCCTAAGTGCGCACACAACATCTGACCGAAAAGACTTCCAGCCGTCTCCTCGACCAACAGCCGATTGACCCCGTGCTCCACAATGATCTGGGCCGTAGCGCGGATAGCTTCCTGGGTCGTGTCGCCGCGCACACCCTGCGCTACGCGGATGACCCCTCTGCCGCCTTGGGTGACGCCCACGATGGCGAGGCCTATCGCGTCGTATTTTCCGCCTCGGAGGCCGGAAGACGGGTCAACCGCCGCGACTACCTGGGTCCACATGCCAGCGTCGGGGCTCACGTATGTCGCGGCTCGCCATTCGTCGCCTTCCTCGGCACGGCCACGGGGAAGGCGCCGCAAAACCTCGCCACCACCGCCTTTGATCTCGAACGGCACCGACTTGGCATTGGCGGGCCAGTCGAGGACGGGGAGGGCAGCGAGCTTGAAAGGTTGCTCCCGGTCGAGGGTCTCGCTGAGGTCGAGCTTGTAATGAAGGGCGAAGGCCCGTTTGCTCACCGACCTCTTGCGCTTGGCGAGGTCGTCCTCATCAAATCGGGCCGGCCAGCGGCTTTCGAAGCGCGGCTTCCCATCGGCGTCGGTGTACTCGGTGAACAGGCACGCCGTGAACACGGTCCAGGCGTCAGACCTGCCGAGCCGCCCGTAGAGGGAGAAGGGGCTCTGTGGAGTGCCCAGGAGCGTGACCGTCGCGCCGGGGACGGCCACATGCTGGAATTCCGCGATGGCCTCTTCCAGGCGATCGACGGCCTCAGGGCTGTCGTCGCGGGGACTCTCCACGTCATCGCCAATGATGGTGCGGGCACGTAGGCCCGTGATCTGGCCGGTGAGGCCGCGGCAGGTGACGGACGTGGACATGCCCAGCTTCCCTTTGGCCGGGCCCACTTCCATCTGGAAGGCGGAGTCGAGCTGGTCATCGTCGGGCTTGAGTTCGGAGAGGAGGGGGACGGTCTCGATGAAGCTCTTGATAGCCTTGAGCAGCTTCTTCGCGTGGATCTCGGAGCGGGACACGACCAACACCGTCTCGTTCTCCGGGTCGCGCCACAGCTTCCAGGTCGCGTACATCGCCGTGATGGTGGACTTCGCGGAGCCGCGCGAGGCCAGCAAGACCACGTTCGGGTCCTTGCACAGCAGCGCGTCGATGATGTCTTCGTGGATGTCGCCCAGCTCATCGTAGGACGCGAGCGCTGATCGGAGGCAGCGCATGAAGGTCTTGAAGGCAAGCCGCTCGTCAGTGGCATTGCCGCCGCCCGCCGGGCCTCCCCTCAGCCGCGTAACGGAGGTCAGGAGATGCTTGATCTCATCGATCTCCGCCATCTTAGGCCGCTTGGACTGGGTGAGGTGGCGGAGCCTCTCCATCTTCTCGTCCACTTCCGCGAGGAAGGCGTCGAAGTTGACGGTGGGCGCGTTCTGGAAGCCGGGGACCTTGAGGCGGGAGGGCGGTTCGGTCGTGCCGTACTTCTTGGCGCGCGCCGCGCGGCGCCGGTCGCCAGCGGCCAACCGGACACAGCGCCGGCAGGTGGTCTGCACCTTGTTCGGCTTGTCGTTCTTCGGGGCGAAGTTGCTGTTGTTGATGGGCTTGGTTTCGCCGCAGGTGTCGCAGGTGCGCGGCTGCCCGATCATCGCCACGTACTCGGGCGGGAGCCGCAGCCCGCTTTTCTTCGGGGGTTTCGTCTTAGGCATGGTTCTCCAAACGAACACGACCCCCGAAGGGGCCGCGCTCGATCATTTCAGTTAGTGGTGGGGTGGAGGAGGCTAGGCCTGTATGAGGCCCATCTTGATGGCCGCCTCGCGGAGGACGGGGCCGAAGCCTTCGATGTTCACGTACTCCTGCACATGGCCGCCGTTCTTCACGGTCGCGACGGTCTCGGCCCGGTTGGTGGCCTTGCCGCCTGTGGCCTTGCGGAAGTCCTGCATCAGCTTGACGTACTGCCGGGCATCGCCTGTGAAGGGGAGCTGGAGCGCGGCGTTCCTCAGCTCGTGCATCTTGTTTTCGCGCGCCCACTGCCAGAAGGCGGGCATGTCCTCGTGGGACGCACCGGCCTTCTTCACCAGCATGTCCTCCACGCGGGTCTGGATACGCTCGTAGGAGGCTTCGAGCTTGGCCAGCGCCTCGTCAGGATTGCCGCCCTTGGCGCGCACGGCGCTGTCGAGTACGTCGGGGAGCTTCTCAGGAGCGCGCATCCACTCGACCAGGGCCGAGACGGGGTCGCCGCCCACTTCCTCCAGAGCCTGGGTGGTCTGGGTCAGGAAGGATTGGCTGTCGCTGTCGATGTCGATGCCGTGCTCTTCGAGATCGGCCATGTCCTGGGCCTTCTTGCGTTCGGCCTCGGCGGCTCTTCCGGAGTCCAGAGCGGCAGCGGCCTCCTCCTCGCTCACGTCAACGATGTCGCCATTGTCGTCTTTCCGAAGGAAACCGGTCTGGATGGCGCTGGACACAGGCATCGTCACGCCCTTGACGTTCACGATGTCATCTTCGGTCACCGCGCGGTTGGCGATGGTCGAGCCGTTACGAGTGACGGCGGTGGCGAGCACGCCCTTCGATTGCGCGACCTGGGCCACGGGTGAGGGCGCGGCCTTCACGGTCGGGTGGGATTCGATATGAACGCCGTCCGTCTGGTTCTCGGTGTTCTGCTCTGTTTTCTGGTCGGTCATGAGTTGCCTTTCTTGGCTTGGGGTTGGGGTTAGAGAGATGCGCGGACGCTGAGAGCCTGATCGGCCCGGATGTCCCGCGCAGCGGTGCGCAGCGCGTAGCGGATGGCCTGTGAGCGGCCCAGGGCTTTGCCACGCGCCAGAAGGTAGGATTGGATGCAGTTGAGGTCTTCGAGGTCGTGCGGCAGGAAGCTAACGCCCACGACGCGATGCCTGATCATGTGGATTTCTCCGTGATGGTGCCGCCGTTGGCGGCGGTGTTGATGGTGGTGGTCAGTGGCGGGTACCCATTAGGCCGCTCCCACGGGGATGGCGGGGATTGGCGGGAGGTCGTCGCGGTTGAGGGCGCGCTTCACATTGTCGAGCTGCTCCTGGGCGTAGGACGCCCCAGCAGCCGTATCGAAATAGTTGTGCGGGAAGGCCGGGAGCTTCGCCTGGAGATCCGCGACATAGGCCCGCCAGATATCTGGGTGATCTCTGATGAGCACGCGAACGCGGTGGTGAACGTCTCGGTCTTGGGAACAATTGACGATGTACAGGAAGACGGCGGGCGAGTGCTCACGGAGCCTCGCCATCTCGCTCACGACGCCCGGCCAGTTGACGGACTTGCCGGGGCGGCGGGCGTCGCGCACGGCGGCTTTGCGGTGCGCCGGTGTGTTGGGCATGTAGATTGGTCCTTTCACGGGTATCGTGCGGGCGTCCGCCGGGAATTGAAAGACGGCGGCGGAGCCGGGCACGACACACAAAGAGGTTGGGGTTATTGGGGAGGCGGAGGTTGGGGGTATCTAGATGGGTATCCTGCCGGGGTCGGAAGAGGGCGGAAGAGGGCGGCAGGGGGTCTTACGAGGTCGAAAGGGTTGGAGCCATGGCCACGGCCATGCATGGCTCCTCAACGGTAAGTGTATCCGGGCGTGTATCGAGAGCCGGAAGATGTCGCCCGGTAGGCTCGAAAGATAGAGGTGGCATTGGTGGTCGTGGGCGCCACCTCTCTTGTAGGGCCTCGAACGAGATAAGGGGCAGGGTCTACCCCCGCCACGATTATTATAGGGCTTGCCCCTTATCCGTCTCGGGTGGGCATCTCCTTGCTAGACGCGGCGGATTTATCCGACACGGGCAGATAAGTACCAAGGGCTACCCCCGCCGCTATTTCTTATAGGGGTTGGTACTTATCCGTGGCGGACGAGTGTCTCCTTGCTAGACGCGGCGGACTTATCCGTGGCGGACGAGGGACCGGCCTTCTTTCCGCCAATCGGGCAGCTGGCCTCCCGCCTCCTCAATGGCGCGTACGAAGGTCATCTTCGGCATATCCTCCAGGCCCGCCAGCGCCCTCAACTTCTTGGTAGAGACTTTGGCCACCTCCGGGTCCAGCTCCTGAAGCGCCGCTACGATCTTATCCGCCGCGTCCGAGACCTTGCGGGTGACCACCTGAAGATGCTTCGGCTCCCAATCGGTCCAGCAGATGCCGGGCATTACCTTCTCCAACTCGCCCTTCACGCTCGTGTCGTAATGCATCAGCCAGACCTTCATCGGCATCGCCTTGTTACCCTCGGTGATCCGGGCAGAGCCGCGAAGCATGGCTTGGTGGAGGTTGTAGGCAATCTCCGACCTCTCGACGTTCTTGATGTCCTTGCCGCTGACCTGAGCCAGGAGATCGTTCCGCTGCCCGACGATGGCTCCGGCGATGTCCGCCGCTGAGCGGTGCAGGACGCCGACAAAGATGATGTTGGAGCAGTAGCTGTGCTTGGAGACGGCGGTGCCGTTGCCGTGGGTCAGCCACACGAAGCGAGGCTTGCCGTTGGCCAGAACCGCCTTGGTGTCGATCCCCACAAGGTAGAGATCGTCCTTCAGAATCTGCCGGGTGTCGAACCGGCGATGCACGTTGCCCGCTTTGTCGCGGGCGTCCTTCGCCAGGAAGGTGTTGATGATGACGGCCTCGTCTTCGGGAATGTCCTGCACCACCTCAACCACCTCTTTGGCAATCTTCCGGGTCTCGCGTCGGCTCATAAAGTCCTGGGTGACGCTGCCGCGTCCCGACACAGCGTTGAGCCAGTGAACGGTCACGTCATCGTACCTCTTGAACCGCTGCACACGCTGCCAGGGGCCGCTCCGCTTCATGGAGGCGTCCATGTGCTCCAGCTTCCTGATGTTGTAGGAGGCATCGAGCACAGCCACGGTGTCGAGGTCACTGGGGACGGCGACGTGGTACTGGACAAAGCCACCGCCACCTTGGCTTGTTTCTGCCACGACTCGAAGGGGTTCCTGGGTCATCTTGAGAAACGAGATCATGGCCTTCCGCTTGGGCATGTCGTGGGGCAAGGCCTTGATATGCGCCTCAAGAGTGTCGGGGTGCAGAGGAACCGCCGCGATCTGCGACGGCTCGGCCCCGGTCCGCTGCCGGTCCATGTCCTGCTCCAGGCGCCCCCAGACCTCGGACAGGTAGTCATGCGCTGCCCGCAGGGGCTCTTCCGGCTCCAGTGCTTCGACGGCGGGCTTCAGCCAGTAGACGCCCTGCTTGATGGTCATGCAGTCGACCGCGAGATGCGAGGACACGATGAGTGACTTGTCCCAAATCACGAGGCTCCGCTTCTGGCCGCGGTACTCGTCAATGGCCACGTCACCGTTGCTGCCCCGGACACGGTTGTGCGTCACGAGGAGGATGGGACGCTGGTCGTTGTCATCGGTGGCGGGAAGGGCGGCGTAGCCGGAGCGCTCGGCCTCGGCCTTGGCCTTGTCGTGCTTGTAGGAGTGCTTGAGGCCGATGAGGTGCTCGGGGACGTCGTGGTGCTCCATAAGCTGCTGCTTGATGTCGCATAGGTCTTCGACCCGCGTTGAGCAGACTGCGACTGACCACGGCTTATCGCTGTGCGCCAGCGTCGCCAGCCACGCAATCACGCTCTGGGTTTTGCCGCAGCCGCAATCGAGGTCATAGACGTGACGGCCCTTGAGCCCGCCGTTCGCCATCCGGGTGAGGTCGTGGACGATGCAGAAGAGCGCCTCTCGGTGCTCCTGGCTGAGGCGGTTGCCGAAGCGCGCCATCATGCGCTCCAGCCGGTGAAACGCCGGAGCTGAGAATTCCTCGCAGTCACGGAACACGGGAGCCGTGAAGACCGATTGGTCCCGGCCCAGAGCCTTGGCCGCTCTCCGCTGCCGTCGATTGAGGCGCTGAGGCTGTGCTTGGGGAAGGGGCTGGGGGATGGTGGTCGCGATGTTGGTCATCGTTGAGCCTTTCTCAGTTGATTTGGGTGGTCTGCCTTTCTGGATACTTGGGGACACAGCAGTCCGGCCCCGCGCAGCCGAAAGGCTAAAGCTGCGCGAGGCTCTGGGGACCGCCGTCAGCGGAGGAGCGACCTCCGCCTCGGAAACTGTTTTGATGGTGGCTGTAAAAGATCCCGACCCACCGCCGCCGAAGCGAGGAACAGCAGCAGCGGGCCGGGCGTCACGCGCGCCTCGTCGGAGTTCAAGGCGAGCGGATGGTGTTCAGTGATGGGGCCGGTGTGGAGCGGGCGATCTCGCTGTCAGCCGCGCTTGGTCCCGGGCAATAGGGTGCCTTAGCTGACACGCCCAGCCCGTTGAGCAGCTCGGCAGCCTCCTTAACCCCCTGAAACATAGAAGTTAATCGCCAGGAGCTGGTGTGGACGGGGGATGTGGCGGAGCATTCTCTGTTCTCAAGAGGGTGCCCTAAAAGCACCCCCGCTCGCAGCATTCTCTGTTCTCAAGAGGTGGATACGAAAACACCCCCTCGCGTATTCCCCGGATTTCCGCCGTTGCCGTCGTGTTTCTCTCTGGCAGTAGAGTGCCCCGAAAGCCCCCAGGCTATCAGGCCCGTCAAGGCCAACAGCTCGCGGCTGCTGTCGCGCCTCCGGCAGCCTCGTCAGAGCCCCCGTGAAACGCCGTGAAACGTAAACCACAGCGGCGTTGAGGGGTCTCTAGGCTGTGACCTACCTGAATCAACCCAAACGCGCTCAGCGGACTCGACAGGAGACCCTAGGTCCTGTTCGCGTGAGACGAGTCGGGAGAGGGGGCACGACAACCACGGTGGAGGGGCGGACGAGGTACAGTGAATTTCTCATAAATAGTTGCTATACAAGGAAAAAATGGTTGACGTGGGAGTCCGAGGGACTCATGGTTGGGCGGTTTCGAACCCAACCAAACGGAGGTGAGCAATGCTTCATCAGAATGGCCTCGACCAAAACCACATCACCACCACCTTCACTACCTTCGGGCCGCACCGCTGCGAGGTCGCCGCGACCGACGACGGCGCGCGGTACGTCTCTGTTGAGCTGGACGCGGCGGGGTTCCGGCACTGGGGTGTCTGTCGGGAACAGGGACGGTTTGCTGTCTTCGATGAGGCCGGACACACAGTGGCTGCGGGTCCGGAGCTGGCGGCGGTGTTGGTGGAGGCGCTGCCTCAGACTTAGAGGATCTATTCCACAAAATCAAAGTGTATAATATATCAGGAGGCGGGCGTTTTGATGAGCGCCCGCGCTCCGTTTCAAGCCACGACCGCGTTGACGATAACGAGGAGGACCAGGACAGCGACGGCCACGAGCGACTGCCGATCATGCGGATGCATTTTGGGCCTCCTCGTGGCGCTTGAGGGCCTTCTGCACCGTTGGTGGTGACACACCCACCAGTGCGGCAATCTTCCTGATCGACTTCCCAGCCTCCCGCAGCTCCACAATCTCGTCCTGCTTCAGAACCTTCTCCGCCATGGCGCCCTTCGGCCTCCCAAAACTCTTCCCCTCGGCCCTGGCGCGCTCCAGGCCGGACTTGATGCGCTCGACCATGAAGCCACGCTCGAACTCAGCGAACACCGCTGCCATCTGGATCATGGCCTTCCCGCCCGCCGTGGTCGTGTCGATGGCTTGCTTGTAATAGAACTGGCCGATGCCCAGCTCGTGCAGCTCGTCCATGATCTGCACCACCTTGGACAGGGAGCGGCCCAGCCGGTCGATTGCCCAGACGGCTACGACATCGAAGCGGCGGCGCTTGGCGTCCTCCAGCATCTTCCGCAGCGCTGGCCGTTGCTCACGCCCCGTGGTCCCGCTGATGCCCTGGTCGCTGTAGACAGCCACGACCTCATGGCCGGCCCGCTCCGCCCATTCGCGGAGGTCGCGCTCCTGGTTATTGGTGGTCTGCCGATCAGTGCTGACGCGGAGGTACAGCGCCACGCGTTTCGTCTTCCTGGCCATTGGTCTCTCCTTTCGCGTGTCGTGAGGGAGCAGGCTTAACAAATCGTACAACGATAATCAACTAATTTTCGTTGTGCAGCCCTCGCGCACGAACCGTTGCGGAATTTTGCGGCTTTGAGCGCGCATATTGAGGAGGGATTTCTTTTGCACAGCGAAGTGGCCGTGCCGTGTGCTGCCGTCATCTGGATTGGTCGTATGAGGGCGGGCGAGGTCGGCACGCTGGTCAAGAGGTGGTGGCCTCCTTCTCCAGAACCCTGGTCGCCCCGACGCCATGCTCCGCCCAGCGGAGATTGCGAATTGATCGCACCCCATCCCCTCGCTGAGAAGGCCAAGGCCCCCATGGGGGGTGACGCCTTCGGCGCGCGTGGGGGTGAAAGAGGCTGCGTAAATGTCGACCAGCTGTCGCCAAAAAATTGACCCGCCGTCTTGGGGCGGCGGGCCGAGTGCGTTGTCGCACTAAGCAGAGCGACACCGTAGGTCTAACCTGTCTTCAATTGATCAGGGACGAACGATGCCGCCCCTCCCTAGACCCTGCCTGTTCACGGCAGCGTGATGAATATCCTTCCGCATCACATTCCTGTCTACCAATCGTAGCAAGATATTCGACGAGTTCAATTCGTACATTTTTTGGGCAATTTACGAATTTGGAGTGACCTTTCAACGTCTGCGAGGGTGGCGGAAAGAGTTTGTTCCCAATACGTTCCGACTCGCAATGCCGTAACGGGACGCCGAACTGCTCACCTTGGGGGCCTATGGAAAGCCGGCGTCCTGGCGCTGAGAAGCCGGGCAAGGCAGTGCGACTTGGCCGAGCGCTTTCCAATCCAGCCGCGCTCCGGTGTTCTTTGATGCGGTAGCCGGATAGCCTCGCTTAATGCTTCGTCCTGCCTACGGTCGTCTGAATGTCGATTATCACTTGGACAACCCGGCCCCAATTGGCGGCGCTTTCCATGTCGCCACGATCACGCATTCGATCTGATCGCATTGCAGCCTCGACGGCCGCGTCTCTGCCAAACTGAGCAATCAGAAATTCGGCGGAATCGCTGATGTCGCGCTCGTACATGACATTGCGTCATCCTGTGTTGGATGTGCTATCAGCAACCCTGCGCTCATAAATTGCAATCAATATATTGGACTCGTCTTCTGACCGGCTGTCGCGATAAGAAAAGGCCCGGCATGAGGGCCGCGGCAGGGGCGTCAGCTTTGCCTCGGCCCAGCCGGCGGCGGGCGAGCTGCTCAGGCACCCGTATCGGTACCCCGAACGATAACCCAAAGTGTCGATTAGCGACGGAAGGTTGGTTCTTCGCCGTGAACACCGATTTGTGACCTGAATTGCAACAGACTTGTGGCCCTTCGATAATAAAGTGATGATGAGTTAACCATGCTTAACGCTTGTTCTCCGTTCCGCGGAAGGGGTCGGGCGATGGAACGCAAAGCGCGTGAAGAAATCAAAGCTGAGATTAAAGCCGCATTGAAATCGCGTACGAAGAAGTTAAACCTCCCAAACGCGGTTAAGGATCCTTCAGACGGCTTCAGAGAAATTCTCGACCGCTTCGATAGCGTGCCCGCTGATATTTTTATGGAGGCTTTTCAGGAGCACTTCAATGAACGGCGGGTGCCGGAGTGATGCCCAGGCAGACGAGGCATAGCAATTCTTTGGTCGGGGGTTGACGCAGATCAACGCGTTCAATCCGAAAACATAGAGAATTGTCATTGGAGTTCCCCAACTCCCAATGTTGTAGTGTCGCGCAAGAAGGCTCCCACCCCTAATGTCTTGCGCGACATTTTTTGCTGGATCGTGCACCTCGGCGCATTCTCGCGAGACAAACACGGTCGATACGCGGAACAAAAAATACCCCGCGCCATCCACAAGAAAATACAAGTGAACAGCACGGGGCTTACGGCGTCTCGGGGAGGGTTGAGACGCCAGCATTTCATCTGATTGCCCTGTCCGGTACGTTCAAGGTCAAGCGCGTGAATCTCGATGACTTTTCAGTGAACGAGGAGGCATTGTCATTCCCCTATAATTCTGGTGACGGGGCAACGCCGTCCCCGTGCCGTTCACGGAGGGGGGAACCTGGGGGAGCAGCACGGGGGAACTTGCGGGTGTGTCACCGATGCAGGTAAGTGAGCACCGCTAATGATCTGAATTCCTGTCTTGAGATTCTTCAAGGGGGGCGCGGTACGTTCATGAGGAAGTTACTGAACGCGCGCGGCAAAACGCCTGTACCGACGTGCGAAGAAGCCCACGCCAACCGCATGAAAGGGACTAAAGGATCAGCGCGGGGAGGTCATTGCGGCGTACCTCAGAATGGAAGTGGGATTTTTTCGATGATCTCTTCGGCTGGACATTTCAAGCCCTGAACCGCGAGGAAGGTTTTAGCGCCGGTTGGCAAACGGCCTTCTCCCCATCACACCAGGAGACCCGCGCCCGAACACCCAAACGGCTCCACCGACAATCTCCGAATACACAATCCCCTCGGACTCCCACAGCTCCGTGAGTGCTCTCAATATCTCGGTTGTGGATGAGCTACGCGATAACCGTGCTGATACGTCTTTGAGCGTGAAATCACTAACGCCAGTCGCCTCGATTTCTCGGACGACATACCGGATCTCCGCATAGAGCGCCGCATCCACCATTTCTTGGTTCCCCTGGGCTTCTGCCGGTTGTGCAGCTTCAGGGTAACACCAACCCACTAACAAGCGGTGAAGCGTGGCGGGGTTTGGCTGAGGAAGGCTGGACCCTGCGCCTCATCCATCGAAAAAGCGCCGATTAGGCCATTTTGCGCGACTGTAGCTCCATTGTTGCTTCCAGGATGCGTGCCCAGGCCAGGGCGGCAGAGTGGTTCATTGCGGACCGCATCTCGGTGACGCGGCCCTTGGCCCTTTTGGCAGCCTCCTCCCCATAGTCAGCAATCAACAGTCGTGCCGAAAGTTCGACCTCCCGGTCGGTGAGCATATGCTCTCCGGTCTTCATTTCTCACGCTCCAAGTCTCATTCCGTTCCCGTAACAAGAACGGCAGTGATGTTGCCCGGTTCCAAAAAAATACCCCTGACCTAGGACTCGGCTCGCAGGTCGAGATGGGAGAGGTCGAGGCCGGGGTAGGCGATCTTCTCCACGACAGACTTCAGGTCATTGATGTCGAGGCCAGCGGAGTAGCGCCCATATGTCATTCCCTTCCGCTCATGACCGATCACCTGCGCGGCCTCGTGCTGAGGCACTTTCGCTGCTTCCAGCGCCGTCGCAGCGTTCGCCCGGAACGAATGGAAAGCAGTCCTGTCGCGGAGGATGCCAAGAGACTTCCGGTAGTCCCTGAAGCGCTTCCCGAAGTACGCGTTGAGCTTCGCCTCCCGGCCCCCAGGCAACAGACGGGGGAACAACTGCTCCCCTCCTTGGCCCCGTCGCGTCTTCACGTAGTCCAGGAGACCGGCAGCGATCAGCGTCGAGTGGATGGGTACCCGCCGATGGCCGGCTTCCGACTTGATCGACTGGTCAGCCCCTTCAGCCGCAACGCTGAAGTACGCGACCCCATCCTCCTCCCTGACATCCTCCACCCGTAGCTGGCAAATCTCCCCCGACCGCATCCCCGTGAACAGGGCAATCAGCGGCACCCAGGCCAAGGTCGTGTCCATGGTGTGCTTGTTCGGTCGCGTCCGCTCGGTATAGGACTTCTGGAAAGGGGGCCCGGAGAACATGGCGTTCAGTTCCTCCACGGTGAAGGGGAGGTAGTTCCTGGTCAGCGCCTTCGGCTTGGGCCGGGACTGGTCAGCCGCCGGGTTCGGCCCCGGATGCCACCCGCGCCGGATGCACCACCGTAAGAACACCGACAGCGCCGACTTGTGCCGGTTCAAGGTGACGTTGCTGAGGGAGGGGCTGCCCTTGGCCTTGTCGAGGAGCCGCCAGATTGACGCGCCCCGAAGCTCCTTCCGGCTCTTGTAGTCCCGGTGGAGCTTGCTCAGGGCGTCCAGGAAGTCCGCGACATCCGCCCGGTCCACGGCCTCGATTGGGCTATCTTTCACGAATTCCGAGAACAGCCGATAGGTGCCTTCATTCTGAAGCCGTGTTTGCTTTGACCATGCGGCGTTGGGGTCGCGCTGCCGGTCGGTGACGAACGCGGCGGCGGCGGTGGACACCGTCCGTTGTCCTGCGGCGGCGCGGCGGGCAGGACGGGCGGCAGGGGTGCGGACGGTGGAGGTCAGGGGGTCAACCGCGCCTGGAGAGAGGGCCGGAGGCGGCGTGTAGAGCTTCCCGGTTCTGACGGCCAAGGCCGCCCTCAGCGCCTCCGCGCGGGCCCGCAGGAGTCCTTCGCAGAGCGCGCGGTACTCAGGCGACTTCCGGTCCACGACGGCCCCAGCTTCCTCCATCACTGCTTCAGCCTCCCCCTTCACCATGGTGTGGTCACCAAGGCGCAGCGCATCCAGGACCATATCCAGCGCATGGTCCATCCCGGCGGTGTGGGGGTCGCTGTCCGGCTCGGCAGGGGCCCAGTAGTCTCTGGGCTTGGTGTCGTGGAACCGGGAGGTAAGGGCTTCCTGGGCAGCGGCCTCGATCTCCGACAGCGTCAGGCTCCGATTGCTCCTGAGCCGGTCAAACTTCTCCTGAGCCTTTGCCATGTGGTAGGCCCGTAGCCGCTGGGCCTCTCGAAGGTCTCCCGTCTTCAGGGCCTCGACAATCCACTCCTTGCCAATCTGGCCTCGGAGGTCTTTCGGTACGCGCAGCCGAAAATACCAGCGGTATCCCCTGAGCTTCAGATGCTTGGTGTCTGCCATGTCATTCATCTCCGTGTGGTACAACATCGAAACCACAGGGACCACCCGAAATGGCAGAATTCAGGGGTTTCTAGGGGTTGGGGAGGTATCCGATAGGCTCCAGTCTCCCCGACCATCCGCCTTCGCTTGCGCTACGGCGTGATTGGCTTGCCAATCGCGACGGAGCGTTAGAGAAGCGGATGCCACGACGAAGCCCCGGAGGGGCGAAGGCGGGCTTTACGTGCCGGCGAAACCTTCCGATATTGGTTAGACCCGAGCACCTCATCCGCCTTCGCTTGCGCTACGGCGTGATTGGCTTGCCAATCGCGATGTGGCGTTAGAGAAGCGGATGCCACGACGAAGCCCCGGAGGGGCGAAGGCGGGCTTCATGAAGTACGTATATATGCTGAGAAGCGAGACATTCCCGGAACGTTACTACACTGGGTGCACGTTGGATCTGCAGAAACGTCTGCATGACCATAACGCCGGCTTGTCGGCCCATACCCGTAAGTTCATCCCCTGGAAACTCGTTGGCTATATTGCCCATTCCGATCATAGGAAGGCCGACAAATTCGAAGCGTATCTAAAGACCGCGTCAGGCAGAACCTTCGCAAAACGCCATTTCTAGCCGCTTCGCCCCCCCCTCCCGCGCAAAGACATCGCGCCGGCGGGGGAGGTGCCGGCGCGATGCCCAGGCTTGCACTGGGATGGTGCGAAACGTTGGGTCGTGGGTTAGGTATCTGTCAGGTTCGATCTCTCCTAAATTGCGTTGCCGGAAAATAGAGCGCCGCCGCGCGGCCTCGCTGCGGGCCGGTGTCTAGGACCAGGCCGAGCTCTCGGCATGCCAGGATGGGCTGGCGAAATGCGCGTTTCGGAAGGTCGGCGAGGTCACCACGCTGGCAACGGCCAAGACGCCGAGCACGATGAAAATGAAGAGGACGATGGTTTTGAGAGTGCTGAGCATGTCTTGCGTCTCCGTTATCGTGGAGAATTTTTATAAAATTTTAGATAAATGCGCAGTGACCGGCGTCACGGCCGGTGGATTTCCCGTTTAATGGCGGTTTTCCGCCGATTTTCGCGGTTTCGGCGGGTATCGGGGCGGAACGCGGCGCTGTGGGAGGCGGAGGGTGCGTATCGTGGCCGGCCGGTGACGCTGGTGTCCCCGATGATCGCGCGCTATCCGCTCGTCACCCCGGGCATGAGCCGGCTGCCGTTGCGGAGCGACCGGCCGGATGCGCGGATCCTGCTCGGCGTGGCCGTTACGGTCGGCGGGATCGTTCTGCTGCTGGTGGGAGGCTAGGCCGCGTCGCTGTCGCGCGCCGCGGCGTAGGCCGGATCGGACGGCCGTCGCGCCGCTTCGCCGAAAAGCGAGATGACGAGCAGCAGGTCCACCGTCTGACCGTCGCTCGCAAAGGGGAGGACGACCCGTTCCAGCGGCACGTGCAGCTTCTCCGGGTTCAGCTCGCAGTGGCCCCGGTTCCAGGCCGGTTGCCGGGTTTCGACCGCGCTCATGAAATCCGCGTAGGATGGCCGCTCCGCGAAGGACGGATACATCTCGTCGAAAAACTTGCCGAGCTGGCAGCTGCCGAAATGGTCGCGGATGCGGCTGCCGCAGAGCCGCACGCGAAAGCGCGGCGGGTTGCCGACGACGTCGATGAGGCGGATATGCGGCAGCAGCTCCGGGATATCGACAGGGTCGAGATGCTGGCGCCCCGGCAGCCCGGACTCCGGATGGATCGACGTCCAATAGTCGACGATTCGCTCGATCTTAGGATGGAGCCCGTCCGCGTTCTTCATCGATGTGACAGCCACGATATAGACGCAAGCCATTGAAAATAAACATAATATAATATATCGTCACCACCTTAGCGTGCAGAAGTTAAGCATTCCTTACCAGGCCTCACCAAGCCTTTAGGCCAGGCCGCGATCCGCCCGCCGCCGGTTGCGCCGGCGGCGGTTCGGGGCGACACTCAGGCTCCGCCACGCCGCCCGCATGACCGCCGATTGCGAGACCTCCGATGCCGCCTCTCGACCCTTCGACCACGCCCCGGCCGCGCCGCAACGAGCCCGATTGGGACGCGCTCCGCCGCGAATTTCCCACCACCGAGACGCATGCCTATCTCGCGCTCGCCAACAAGGCGCTGCTGCCGCGCCGGGTCGAGGCGGCGATGCGCGAATGGATGGCCGACATCTACGAGAATGCCGGCGTGCAGGCCTTCTCGATGGAGCCGGTGGAGGAAACCCGCCGGACCGTCGCCCGCGTCTTTGGCGCGCCCGCCGATGGGCTCGCCCTGATCAAGAACACCTCGGAAGGGATCAACATCGTCGCCCAGGGGCTCGACCTGCAGCCGGGCGACAACGTGGTGATCAGCGAGTTCGAGCACGAGAACAATACGTTCCCGTGGCGTTATCTCGCGGCGAAAGGGGTTGAGCTGCGCCTGGCGCGGCCGGCGGCGGACGGCACCGTGCCCGTCGCCAGCTATGAGCCCCTGGTCGACGCGCGCACCCGCGTGATCGCCGCCGCCTGGGTCTCCTACGGCAACGGCTACCGGCAAGACATCCCGGCGCTGGCCGATTTCTGCCGGGCCAAGGGCGTCAAGCTGGTGGTCGACGGCATCCAGGCGGTCGGCATCCTGGCCGCGCCCGTCGCCGGGCTCGGCGCCGACGCCGTCGTCGCGGGCGGGCACAAGGCGCAGTTCAGCCTCGCCGGCGCCGGCTTCCTTTATGTGAACGCGAAGACGATCCCCGAGATTTCACCGCCTTACGCGGCGAAGTTCACCTTTACCTCGAACGACCGCTTCCAGGAGGCGCCCGAGCTGGCGCATGACGCGCATCGCTTCGAGTACGGCAACCCGAACTTCCTCGGCATCTGGGTGCAGCGCCGCTCGGCCGAGTTCGTCGAGCAGGTCGGGCTCGAGAATATCGAGGCGCGGGTGCGGGCGCTGACCGACTACGTCATCGAGCAGGCCGATGCGCGCGGCATCACCGTGCGCACGCCCAGGCCCTGGCATCAGCGCGCCGGCATCGTCAGCCTCGACCTCGGCGTCGACCACGCGGCGCTGGCCCAGGCGCTGCAGGCGAAGAAGGTCTTCGTCAGCTACAAGGACGGCTATGTCCGCCTGGCGCTGCATTTCTATAACAACGAAGCGGATATCGACCGCTTCTTCGCGGCGGCCGGCCGCTAGCGCGCGCGCCGCCGCCATCATCGCATACACGAAGGAAGGAGCGCCGCCATGGCTGAGACCGACTACGAATGGACCGAGGATTTCGAGAAGGGCGTCGCGCTGCGCAAAGCCGTGCTGGGCGACGCGCATGTCGAGCGCTCGCTGGCGAAGGGCAAGGAAGACCCCTTCATGCTGCCGATCCAGCAGCTCACCACCGATGTCGGCTGGGGCAAGGTCTGGGCGCGGCCGGGGCTCGAGCGCCGCGTGCGCAGCATGCTGAGCGTGACGCTCCTGGCGGCGCTCGGCAAGAAGGACGAGCTCAGGACGCATCTCCTCGGCGCGCTCAACAACGGCGTCACCAAGGACGAGATCCAGGAAGTGCTGCTGCACACCACCGTCTACGCCGGCTTCCCCGTCGGCCTCGAATCCTTCCGCGTCGCCAAGGAGCTGTTCGACAGCCTCGACGCCGAGGCGGCGCGGAAGGACGAGCGCGCGCCGGAGTAGGGGCGGCGAGTCCCATGGATGCCACGGACAAGCCGTGGCATGACGCTTTCTATTTTGGCTATCCCCCTTTTGGCCGTCATGTCACGCTTTATGCGTGGCATCCATTTGCGCCGCCCACCGCGATTTCCCCCCGCTTCGGGCTTGGGGGTATAGTCGGGACAGACACGGCATTCCTGCCGCCTGCCCCCTAGGAGAATCACGACATGAGCGCGAAGAAGAAGCTTGGTTTCATCGGTCTTGGCATGATGGGCGGGCCGATGGCCTCGAACCTGCTGAAGGCGGGCTACGAGCTTTTGGTGCTCGACACCGACAAGGCGGCGCTCGACCGGATCGTCGCGGCCGGCGCCAAGGCGGCGAAGTCGCCGAAGGAGATCGCCGACGCGGTCGAGACCGTCTACGTCAGCCTGCCGACCCCGCCGGTCGTGCAGGCCGTGGCGACCGGCAAGAACGGCCTGATCGAGGGCAAGAAGATCAACACCTTCGTCGACCTGTCGACCACCGGCGCGGTGATCGCCAAGCAGGTGGTGGGCGCGCTCACCAAGAAGGGCATCAAGTGCCTGGACGCGCCGGTCTCCGGCGGCCGCGGCGGCGCGGAGAAGGGCACGCTGGCGATCATGGTGTCCGGCCCCAAGGAAACCTACGAGGCGGAGATGCCGGCGCTCGAAGTGATCGGCCGCAAGGTCTTCTACATCGGCGCCGCGCCGGGCTCGGCGCAGACGGTCAAGGTCGGCAACAACTATCTCTCGGCCGTGAGCTCGCTCTGCGCGGCGGAGGCGCTGGTCATGGGCGCCAAGGCCGGGCTCGACCCCGAGGTCATGGTCAACGTCTTCAACGTCAGCAGCGGGCGCAACAACTCGACCGAGAGCAAGTTCCCGGAGTTCGTGCTGACGCGCAACTTCAAGAGCATGCGCACCGAGCTGCTGGTCAAGGACCTGACGCTCTGCACGGAAGAGGGCGAATCGCTCGGCGTGCCCATGTGGCTCGCCAACACGGTGCGCCAGTTCCTGCTGTTCGCCTGCGCCAACGGCCAGGCCAAGGAGCCGACCATCGGCCTGATCCGCCTGATGGAGCAGTGGGCCGGCGTCGAGGCGCGGCCGAAGGGCACGGCGGACTCGGTCAAGATCGACACCACCGCCAACGCCGGGAAGAAGTTCCCGGTCGGCTACATCGGGCTCGGCCAGATGGGCGGCCCGATGGCGATGAACGTGCTGAAGGCGGGCTTTCCGCTGACCGTCTACGATGCCAACCCGGCGGCGATGAAGCCCTTCGTCGATGCCGGCGCCACGGCGGCCAAGAGCCCGAAGGACGTGGCCGACGCGGTCGAGCATGTCTTCGTCTGCCTGCCGATGCCGGACGTGGTGCGCGAGGTGGCGCTCGGCGAGACCGGGCTGATCCACGGCAAGAAGATCAAGTCCTACGTCGACCTTTCGACCACCGGCGCGGTCACCGCGCGCGACGTGGCCAAGGAACTGACCGCGAAGGGCGTCGACTGCCTCGACTCGCCGGTCTCGGGCGGCGTGCCGGGCGCGCGGGCGGGCACGGTCTCGCTGATGATGTCGGGCAACAAGGAGGTGGCGCTTCGCCTCATGCCGGCGCTGATGTCGATCGGAAAGCATCCCTTCTTCCTCGGCACGGCGCCGGGGCTGGGCCAGACCATGAAGGTCGCCAACAACTACCTCTCGGCGGCGGCCAACATCTCCTGCGCCGAGGCGCTGGTCATGGGCGTCAAGGCAGGGGTCGACCCCAAGGTCATGCTGGATGTGGTCAACGCCAGCAGCGGGCGCAGCGATTCGAGCGAGCGGCGCTATCCCGAGTTCGTGCTCAAGCGCGACTTCAAGAGCGGCTTCCGCCAGCAGCTGTTGCACAAGGATATCAAGCTGTGTATGCAGGAGGCCGCCGCGCAGGGCACGCCCATGTGGCTCGGTAATACGGTGCTGTCCTTCCTGCACTACGCCATGAGCCAGGGCACCGGCGACGAGGTCTCGCACGCGCTGGTCAAGCATGTCGAGCGCTGGGCCGGGGTCGAGGTGCGGAGCCCGCTGGTCAACTAGGACTGAACGGGGCCGGGCGCGGCGAGGACGGAACGGCAACGGGCGGAGAGGGACGTGACGCGACACGTGCGTATCTACAAGCCGGCCAAGACCGCGATGCAGTCCGGCCGGGGCCAGACCCGCGAATGGGTCATGGAGTTCGAGCCGACCGACCGCGCCATGCCGGACCCGATCATCGGCTGGGTCGGCTCGCACGACACCGCCCGCCAGGTGCGCGTCCAGTTCGAGACCGAGGAGGAGGCGATCGCCTACGCCCGCAAGAACGGCTTCACCTATACCGTGCGCGAGGCGAAGGAGCGGCGGATCAAGCCCAAGGCCTACGCCGACAACTTCGCCTTCACCCGCCGCGAGCCCTGGACGCATTAGGGGCGGGCCGGGCAGGGCGCCCTCATCCTCCGGCACGCCCGGGATGAGGGCCATATCCATGATTTATAAAGAAAGATGCCCGCATGCTGGGCCCGTCGAAGCATGAGCGGGCGCCGGCGTCCGGGTAACCTCATCCTTCGCCAAGCGCCGGATGCGGTGTATATAGACGGACCGCATACGCGAGAGACCGAATTCCGATACGGGCGCCCGTAGCTCAGCTGGACAGAGCACGAGCCTTCTAAGCTTGGGGTCGCAGGTTCGAATCCTGCCGGGCGCGCCATACTGCTTCTGTCCGGACCGGAGACATAGGTAACAGACCGTACCGTGCGTCTGCGGGGATGGCGATCTCCGCTTGGCATGGGGCCGACCGCGCTGTGGCCGGCGGCGGCGCATGATGGTGGTGCGTTAATCACCGTTTGCCGTTCGCCGGGCAGGACGCTTGCCGCACCGCGTCGAGCGTCAAACGCCCCGTATGCTTCACGTCCATTTCGCCGAATTCCTTCGTCTTATAGGTGATGAAGTCGCTCAGGGTGACGCGAAAATTGAGGTTCACGTCGGCGGACATGACCGGGTCGGCCGCGTCGGTCGACACGTCACCCTTTCGGCCGAAGCCCGGGATGCCCGTCGAGTTGCCGCGCTGGCGCCGGGATCGCCGGGTCGTTGCGGGCGTCGGCGCGCGCGAGTCGTCCTGCGGCGCGAGGCTGCCGGTCGCTTCATAGGGCGCGCGATAGGCGCTGAGCTCGGCTGCCGTTATCTCTCCGTCCTTTGCGAGATCCATCGCTGCGAACTGGCGGCGGGTGTCGGCAAGAAACTCATCGAGATCGATCGCCCCGTCATGGTTGACGTCGACACGCCTGAACCATCCGGCAATGGCGTCGGGGCAGGCCGGATGGCCAAGCGGGCCGCCGTTCAGCGGCTCGCCGTTCGGACTGAAGATCGCTTCGAGCGGCTTCGCACGCGGATGGGATGCGCAAGCGCTCAGACAAGCGGCGGCAAGCAAGAACAAGAGAACATAAATGCCGGGCGCAGGCTGACGGCCCTGGATTCTTCCACTCTGCCGGTCGTCGACCGGTTCCGCGGGCCGGATCGTCGGCATGGTCCCGATACTCGTCATTTGCCATCACCGCCAGCCGCGCTGCGTCGTGGATCGCGAAGGAAAAGGCAAGAGCGAGACCCAGAATCCGGCTGAAATGCCCCGTCGCACGTCTTCGTCGGTCGGTCGCTGGGATGGTTCGCTGCGACGTGCCTTTTCGTCACCTTACCGCGCCGTGCGCGCCGCGCCTACAGCGTCCGCCCAAGCCTACGGTCCAGCGAATACGGCCCGCCGCCGCGCAGCGCCACCGCGAACAGCACCAGGCCCCACATCAGCACGTATTCGTAGCCGTCGGTGCGCCAGCCGAAATGCGAGCCGTAATGGAAGAAGGTGAGGTAGGCCATCTCGATCGCCGCGGCCGGGGCGAAGAAGCGCGTGAACAGGCCGAGCGAGATGCAGAGGCCGCCGAAGAACTCGATGATCAGCAGGATGACGATCTGCGCCACCGAGCCCTTGATGGGCGCGCCGCCGATCAGCGCGGCGACCCGCACCACCTTGCCCCAGCCGTGCACGGCGAGGATGCCGCCGACGGCGAGGCGGACGATCGGCCAGGAAAGCGGGACCACCAGATCGTAGAAGGGCTTGAGAAACGGCAGCAGAAGCCGCGGCTCGTCGTTGGTTTGCGGCATCGTTCCCTCCTTTAGCAGGGATTACCGTTGAGCCTTCATGAAGCTTGAGCCTGACGCGGAGTTCCGCGCCACGCAAGTGGGCTGCCGGCCCATCGATGCGACGCCGGGGGCCGTCAGCGCTCGGCGGCCGGCGGCTTGATGACGCCGATCGGGAGCCCTAAATCCGCGAGCCGCTTGCGGTCCGATGCGAAGGCATAGCGCGTGTTCTGCTGCGCGAGGGCGCGCACGTCGATCCAGCGGGTCAGAGAGCCCTGCGCCTCCAGCGCGCGAACGTGGTCGCGCCGCAGCCAAAGCAGCGTGTTGCGGAATATCACGGGACGATACTGCTCGATGAAGGCGGGAAGATCATAGAGCTTCGAGACGACGGCCCAGACCTTATGCGCCTGGATGATATCGGGCCGCTCCCCGGCGATAATCTCCGGCATTGAGCTATATCCGGCGTGAGCGAGGCGCTTGTTGGTCAGCCCCGCGAGATCGACGATCCGCAAGGACCGGCAACAGAGCGCCGTGCCGCCGACGTCGGGAACCATGAAAACGACGGAACGCAGGCCAAGCATCTTCCCGAGCTCCACGACCGCCTTACCGGTGATGCGGTAATTATAGGGGGTTATCCCATACCAGCCTGGCTGGGCCGGCGGGCGGGTCAAACCGGCGGCGTGCGCCAAGAGCCAGACGTTTGCCCTGGCGAGGCCTGCATTGGCAATGAAAACGGCAAGGATGCAGATGGTGACGATGCCGAGCCACGGACGCTTGGCCGCAGGCGCCTCGTCCTGCGACGGGCCCGTCGCAAGCCCGATGAGAGCCATGAACACCAGCGGCACGGCGGCTAGGATCATGCGGCCTTCATATCCCCAGTTCTGCCCGATCAGGACCGAAAAGCTCAAGATGCCGACGGTCAGCGCGGTCAGCCGGAGGAGACGCATGCGCCGCGCCGCAGACAGGCGGCGGAAGTAGAAGGCGAACAGCCATCCCGCGGCGGCGAGTGGTATGCCGAGGACCCGCGCGATTTCCACGATTGCGTCTTTTCGTAGTCGGAGCATGTCCGGCAGGCGGCTGGGCGTATAGGGCGGGTTCATCTTGGCGCGCACTGTATTCGGGAGGATGTCGTCGAAATAGAGATAACGGCACAGCGTGATCACCGCGAAGCCGGCGAGCAGGACGATCAGGCAGCGGAGGATGAATGGGCGGTTGTCCCGCTCGATCGCATAAAGCAGGACCAGCGCGACGCTCAGGTGAAAGACGGCTTCGATCCTGAACAGCAGGAGCAGGACGATGACCGGCGCGATGACCATGCTCTTCCGTTCGTAGAGTATGAGGAAGCAGACCATGCCGGCGGCATAGGCGGTCATTTCCATGCCGTTTATGATCTCGCGGGAGAAAAAGGGTAGGGACGCGAGCAGGGTGACGAAAAGCGCAAGCTTCAGCGTGCCGCCCACCCAGGGCTTCAAATAGGTCCAGACCGCGGCCGCAAGCGCCACGACGAAGACGGCGCTCAGCAGCCGGGACCAGAGCAGGGCGCTGTCGAAACCAATGTCGCCGAGAGCGAAGGGCAGGGCGAGCAGCCCCGAAAAGGCGAGCGACGAGCTCCCTTCGACGATCTCGCTTGGCGGCGTCAGGGAAAACCGCCCGGCGGTCGCGAGCGTGCGTGCGAAGGCGATGGTGATGGCGCCGTCATCCCAGCCGAATCCGCCGGTCCATAGAACGAACGGCAGCTGTATGAGCGCGACGGCCGTGAGCGCTGCGGCGAGCCATCCCCGTCCGCGGCGACGGCCGCGCGGCTCCGGGGCGTCCGCCGCAGCACTCTGGATCGCGACGCCATCGCAACGTCGGGCGGTTGGAGGTGTGTCTGGCGGCATCTAAATCCCGGACCGGGGCGCGAATGTGGCGATCGTTTTTTCTCTTCGAACTTATACTATCTTGCAGCGCGATCTCGATACTTAAGTCTCGAAACGGCGTCGCGATGCCGTCGGCGCGCGGGCCGTGCGATCCCGCACTTACGCCAACGGCGTTCCGGCGTCCAGCAGCGCGCGGATCGCTTCGAGGATGCGGCTCCAGACGGCGGTCGCCGCCTCGTGGCGGATCTCTTCCATTTGGATGCGGCGCTTCAGGGCGCGTGCCTCGGCATGCGGGCCATATTGCTCGATCAGACGGCGCGCCGAATGCCAGATTTCCCGTTCGATCGGGGTTTGCGTGTCGTCGTTGCCGTCGGACGTCATGCATGCCTCCGCGACGACAACAATTGGCGCGGCCGGTGGTTCCGAAGAAAAAGCCCCGGTCGAAGCCGGTGGGGCGCCGCGGCGGCGCTGCGAACGACCGGGGAAGCCGGCTCTTTATCGCATCGGGAAAATCCGCGTTCGACGATCGGCGGAAACGCCCGCATTTGACGCCACCGGCTCAATCGTCGGGCTGGGTGAGCCGGTGCTTGATCCTGTCGATCGCGACCGCGAAGAGCCAGCCGATGATCAGCGTTATGCAGCTGGCAGCCAGTAACTTAAAGAAAATCTCCATCCTTCCGCCCTCCATCGGCGGCGCGTGTCTATACCGGGCCCGTAATGCGGGCGGGTTGAGCCAGATCACCAGAGGCCCCAAATGGCAGCCCCGGTTCGCACGGGACTTCAGGGCGGAGGGCCCGTCAGGTTTCGGGGCGGATCAGCGGCAACTCCGCGGGCCATGCCTCCGGAAAGCTCTGCACCGAGATCAGCCCGTCATCGCGATAGATGGTCACATACTGCCGCAGGGAGGGGCTCCAGACCGATATCGTCGTGGCGCCCTGCGGCGGGCTGACGACGATCTGGGCTGCATAGCCATTGTAGGTCGCCACGGCGTCGGAATGCGGCTGATTCGTTCGCTTATAGAGGTCATCCGCGAAGGCCCAGGCGTCCGCCACGGCATTATCCTCGACGATCTCGCTGATCGTATGCAGGACGATCGCCTTTTGGCGCTCCTGAAGCATGCCCGGGCCCCTACGTGAACCGCACGCCAAGGTGATTGAGCGCGCGTCTCACAAGCTCACAGGCATAGGACTGGCCGTTCGTGACCGTCAGACGGAAGCTGTCAGGGACGCGCAGCGCGTCGGCGGGCTTGATCTTCGCCCCGGACTCCGAGAGGTCGACCACCGTGCACGGCATGGTGCAATAGCCATTTTGGTAAATAATAGTGCCAGTCTTGATCGTTTTCATGCGCCGCTTCGCGCGGCGTTCATTTGCATTTATTTCGTTCATTGGAGTCTGCCTCAAGAAATCCTAAAATATATAATGCATTTTACATGTTTTTTCTTGATCCGATGTGATGCAAGTCACGCCGGTGCGGGCGATAAAGAAGCCCCGGCCGAAGCCGGGGCTAGTCGCGCGTGTGGCGAGGACGCGATCGCAGGATGGGTAAGGAGGCTGCGATGCGTCGCCACCATGATAGACGCGGCCAATCCCCGGATATTCCAAAGACTGGATATTCCAAAGAAAAGCCCCGGCCGAAGCCGGGGCGGAGTGAGCAAGCGGGACCACACAGGGAGGCAGGCGGCCCGCTGATGGCGCGCACCCTAACCGCCAGGCTCCGTGAGTCCAGCCGCCCGGGCGGGTAGCAGCCATGCAAAATTTGAAGGAATAAATCGCGTCAAATCGTCATGCTTCTCTAAGCAATTCCGCAATGACGGGAAGGGTGCGGCAGGCCGGGCGCATCGCCGCCGGCGGCAGCCTCCGGCCGCAATTCCCCGAGGCTGAAATCAGGAAAAGACCCGGGCCAGCACGATCACCTCATCGCCGCGGCCGAAGCGTTCCTGCAGCCGCCGGGCAGGCCAGCTCACCACGCCGAAGGCGGCCGTCGCGGCGCGATAGGCATGCTCGACCGCCGACAGGCCGGACCGGCGCGAAAGCCGGTCCCGTATCTTCTTTCGCGTCGCGCCGCGCAGACGCGGAATCGACGTCCCGAGGACAGTCTGGAACCAGCATCCGAATTGCGCATGGGTGAAGGCGGCCTCGACGCGAAAGCCCGATCGGATGACGGTCTCGCTCAGCGTTTTCGGGGTAAAGTAGATGAAATGATACGGCTGATAGCCGATCCAGCCGGGCAGCCCGGCCTCCCAGCACGCAAGATTCGGAACGGCCACGTGCAGACGGGCGCCCGGATTCATCCGCGCGCGGACCTCCCGGAGCATCTCCAGCGGATCCTGCGCATGCTCCAGGACGTGGTTCATCACGACCAGGTCGTATTTCTTGTCCTTCGGCAGGCTTGCCACGTCACCCCAGTGCGTCGGCACCGCCCAGCGCTCCGCCGCATGCCGGCAGACGGATTGGGACAGGTCGCATCCCTGGACGCGCCAGCCGCGCGATTGCATGTAGGCGAGGAACGAGCCGCTGCCGAACCCGACCTCGAGCATCAAGCCGCCATGCGACACGTGGCCGATGCGTTTGAAGAGGCGGTGGTTGGCGATCGCCTCGAACCATCGCGTCCAGATCGACGCCGCGGGGTCCCAGCTTTCGCCGAACCATTCGTCCTCGAGACGCTTGTCGAGCTGCGGCGTCCAGATATCGGTCGAGACGACGAGCCCGCAGTCGGTGCAGCTCATGAGATCGAACCGGGCAGGCGCAAATCGGCACAGGCGCTGGCACAGCGGGCAATGTTCGATATTGATGTCGGGATCGGACGCGGGCCAAACACGGCGCAGTGCTGGGCGCTCTGACATAGGTAGGCTCCCTCGAGCTGGACGGATTATTCCCCTCCTGTGTTTTTAGACACTAGGGTGACTTTCCTATGGACGCAACGACAGGGCGGCCGGGCAAAGGTGGTACAGATGCCGGTACCACCTTGGCGTGCTGGCCGTCCCGAATTGATCACGGTGGCAATTTTGGCGTCGGTCAGGCCGGCAGCGCCTCGAGCCGCGCCCTGAGCCGCGGCGCCGCGAAGTCGAGGAAGGCGCGGAGCTTGAGCGGCAACAGCCCCTGGCCCGGATAGACGAGGCTTACGGGCGCGGGCGGCGGCTCGAAATCCTGCAGCGCCAAGGCGACGGCGCCACTGCGCAGCGCGCCGGCGACCTGGTAGGACAGCACGCGCGTCACGCCGAGGCCGGCCGCGGCCGCGTCGATCGCCGCTTCCGCGGTGTTGACGACCAGCCGGGAGCGGATCGGGATGGCCGCGGTCGTCTCGTCCGTTGCGAAGTCCCACAGTGTCGGCGCCGTCAGCCCCTCGAAGGTGATGCAGTCGTGGCCGGCCAGATCGGCGGGGCGTTGCGGCGTGCCGCGTGCGGCGAAATAGGCCGGGCTGGCGCAGACCACGCGCCGGATGGTGCCGACCCGCGTCGCGATCATCGCGCTGTCCGGCCAGATCGGCGATGCGCACGGCCAAGTCGACATGGTTCTCCAGCAGGTCGATCAGGCGGTCCGCCTGGATCAGCCGGATGCCGATGTCCGGATAGGCGCGGAGAAAATCGATCACCACCGGGAGCACATGCAGCCGGCCGAAGACGATCGGCGCCGTGATGATCATCTCGCCTTTCGGCGCGCGGTACTCGCCTGCCGCGGCGCGCTCCGCCTCGCCGAGCTCTTCCAGGATGCGCCGGGCCGCGGCGACATAGGTCCGGCCGGCGTCGGTCAGGGTGAGCCGGCGGCTGGACCGGTTGAGCAGGCGCGCCTGGAGATGCGCTTCCAGGTCCGCGACGCGGCGGCTTACCGTGGCGAGCGGAATGCCGAGCCGGCGCGCGCCTGCCGACAGGCTCCCGGCCTCGACCACCGCCAGCAGCACGGTCATGGCGTCGAAGCGGTCCATCAATCTCCCAGTTATTGAGAGGATATATCTCAATAATGCCGTCTTATCGATGAATTTGGAAGGGAGTACATATCGCGCGACACACGTATCGTCGACATCTTGCGGATTAATGACATCGCGAAGATCGAGAGCGACTTCTCACCGCTCGGAAGCGGCCGCCTGATGCGCAAGACACGCCACTAGGAGCAGCCCCATGAACAGTTCCGCGAGTCGCCCGCCGCTTCCGCCCTTCACCGCCGAGACGGCAGCCCAGAAGGCGCGCTTGGCCGAAGACGCCTGGAACACCCGCGATCCGGCGCGTGTCGCGCTGGCCTATACGCCCGACAGCCGCTGGCGCAACCGCGCCGAATTTCTGCAGGGGCGCGAGGCCATCGAAGCCTTCCTGACGCGCAAGTGGGACCGCGAGCTGGACTACCGCCTCATCAAGGAGCTATGGGCGTTTACCGGGAACCGCATCGCCGTGCGCTTCGCCTATGAGTGGCGCGACGATAGCGGGCAGTGGTTCCGCTCCTACGGCAACGAGAACTGGGAGTTCGACAGCGACGGGCTGATGCGCCGGCGTATCGCCAGCATCAACGATCTGCCGATCCGGGAGGGCGAGCGCAAATACCATTGGCCACTCGGCCGCCGTCCCGACGACCACCCGTCCTTGAACGATCTCGGTTTGTGAGGGGTTATGGAAAGCGAAACACAGATCTATTCCAGCGACGTCGCCTTCACGCCGACCGTCAAGGCGGTGCAGGCGCGCAAAGGGTCCCGACATGGCTACGCGCGGATGGAGGAAAACGGCGCCTGGGAGACCGGCATCACGCCGGAGCTTGCCGCTTTCATCGCTGCGCAGCGGAGCGTCTTCCTCGCCACGGCGAACCGCGACGGGCAGCCCTACATTCAGCATCGCGGCGGGCCGCCGGGCTTCCTCCACGTGCTCGACGACAAGACCATCGCCTTCGCCGACTTCAAGGGCAACCGGCAATACATCAGCCAGGGCAACCTTGCGGACAACCCGAAGGCGCATCTCTTCCTGATCGATTATGCGCAGCGGCGGCGGGTCAAGATCTGGGGTGAGGCGCGCGTCGTCGAGGACGATCCGGACCTTATGGCGCGGCTCATGCCGGCGGGCTACGAGGCGCGTCCCGAGCAGGCGATTGTCTTCACGGTTTCCGCCTGGAGCGCGAATTGCCCGCAGCACATCCCGCAACGCTTCGAAGCGGCCGATGTCGCCGCGGCGCTCGCGGAGCGCGACCGGCGGATCGCGGCGCTCGAGGCGGAGGTTGCCCGGCTGCGGGCCGGCATGAGCGGAAGGGAACTGTCATGAGCGACCGCAAGGGGTATGTCGTCGTGGAGGTCGACGTGACCGACCCCGATGCCTACGGGGGCTATACCAGGCTTTCCGTGCCGGCCGTGGGCGCGTTCGGCGGCCGGTATGTTGCCCTGGGCGCGACCTCGGCGCTCGAGGGCATGCCGCCATTCCCGCGCGCGGCGATCGTCGAGTTCGAAAGCGTTGCCAAGGCCAAGGCCTTTTACGATTCCGATCGTTATCAAGCGGCCAAGCGGCAACGCACCGGTGCGGCGCGCGTCCGCATGTTCGTCATCGAAGGCGCAAACGTCACTTAGGGCACACCGGCCGGCCAAGAGCCCAGCGTCCTGCTCCGCAGAAAAAGGGGAGAACGGTGAATTGCCCCGTCGGCGCATCCGGCGCGGCAGGAAATAACCATGAATTGCAACAGGCGAGCCATCGTGTGACGAAATTCACTGCAATTTAAATAAATTCATGCTAAGTTCCCAGCATAAATTACTACCCTTTTCGGGATATTATTAAGGAATGGCAATATTTTCAAATATTCGAAAATCGAATACTCGAATCTTCAATACGAGATCGTTACACAACCTCATAGGATTAGGCGCTTGCATGTCCGAGACCGCCATTGGTGATCCGCCGGAGAACTGCAATTGTAAAATTCGGCAGCTTTTCGATTACTGGCATTCGGTCCACCCGGCGGACGGGCTTCCGGCGCGCCGGCATTTCGACCCCATGGCCGTTCCCGCCCTGCTGCCGAATATCTGCCTGATCGCGGCGCCCACGCCGTCGGACGACTTCATCTTTCGCCTGATGGGAACCCGCCTCGAGATCTTCTTTGGCGGCAATTTCACCGGTAAGCCTTTCGTGAGCGCCTATATCAAGAACCACAAATCGCAGGCTTACCTGGATATGTGCGCGATCTTGCAGGACCGGCGTCCGCGGTGGCGGCGCGGGCCGGCCGGGCTGGTGGAAAACCGCGAGCATGTGACGATCGAGCGCGTGTTTCTCCCGCTCGCGGAAGACGGCGCGACGGTGAATATCATTCTGGGCCTGTTGCTCGCCCGAATTGGCGATACGGATTTCGCCTAGATCGATGTCGCCGAAGTCGGGCGAGATCAACCGGCGCGATTGTGGCGGTCCGGCGCGCCCGCGTGCTCGGCGAAACGACCCGCGGACTATGCCCAAGCCGCATGCGTCGCGCCGATGCCCGTTTTATGATCGATTTTTTCCCGATTTCCGGGTAGGCGGATAGGGCGTGCGTCATCCAAAGACCTAGGCGGGATTGCGTAGACAGGTCTTTGCGGCGCGCGCCGGATGCGACGGGTAACGCCGTCACGGCGGGCCTCAATCGCTGTCTCGGTTGTACCGCGCGAGAAGTCTGTCATCGGCGCGTCATATTTTTCAATTTAAGGTATTGCAGGTGGCAAAGCATACCTTTAAATTGGAGTTGCGTGTTTAGGGTACCTATCAAACACGTATAGCCTCGGGACGATCGAGGGAGACCAGTCCTCCGATCGTCACCTAGCAAGTAACCCATCTTAGAGGCCCAAGCCGCGCTTGCGTGCTTGGGCTTTTTTTATCCGGCATGGCGCGTCGGGCAATTGCCTATGCCGTTTACATTAGTACTACATTGGTATGCCGGCTCGGCCGGGACACGGCACCGGCGCACGTATCGCTTGTATAAAATACCTCGCGATCCGGATCGGCCTTGCTCATGAGGGCGAAGGGGAATCGGCCGTTGCCGTGCAGGTCGAAGCTGTAGATGCCGTGCATGCGATAGGCGAGCTTCCGGTACAGCGGTGCGCCCGTCAGCGTCGCGGCGATTTCGAAGACGTCGTACCCCCATTTACGAGCTGCGCCTTCGGCGGCGCGGACGAGCAGCCGGCCGACGCCGCGCCCCGCCATGTCGGGATGGACGAAGATCGCCCGGATGGCCGCCCGGCCCGGCGTGGGATGGGGCAGGACAAGCCGGCGCGCGGTACGGTCATGCTGCACGGCGTAGGCCTTGACCCGGCGGGTCCACCCGCCGCATCCGACGGCCACGCCATTCCATTCCGCGACGAAATAGGTCTCGTCGCGAATCAGCTGTTCGTCCAGCGTGCCGAACCCGAACGCTTCGGCGACCGCGGCGATCTGCGCCTCGTTGTAATCGCGGGCGCAGAGGGTATGGACGGAGTGCCGCATCAGCGATGCGAGCGCCGCGCTGTCGGACAGCTGTGCGCGGCGAATCGTCGGGTGAACCTCGACCATAGGGAACTCCTGCATAGCGCTTCCCGCATGGGAAAGCGGGGAGGAGGCTAGGGCCGGCATGTTTCCGGCGGATGTCGCCGGCAACAATTTTCAGTTTCAATTGTGTCAACCGGTGCCTATTGCATCAGGCCCGCTACCATCACCCAGCCGATCGCGGCGGGCGCGCCGAAGCGGCACATCAGGATCCACGCCCGGAGCCAGAGCGGCCGCGCCGCGCCCGCGAAGGCCTCGGCGACCCGGGCTTCGAGCCGCCAGCCGACGAACAGGCAGAGGAGGATGCTGCCGAGCGGCATCATGACCTTGACGGTGACGGCGTCCAGAAGGTCCATGAAATCGAGTCCCAGGAAGGTGTAGCTGCGCCACGGCCCGAGCGACAGCGAGGACGGAATGCCGACGAGAAAGATCGCGACGCCGAGCAGCAGCGCGGCGCGCCCGCGCGGCACGCGGTGCTCGTCGACAAGATAGGCGACCGGCACTTCGAGCAGCGACACCGCCGAGGTCAGCGCGGCGAAGGCGAGCAGCAGGAAGAACGCGGCCGCGAACACGCCGCCGCCGGGCATCTGATGAAAGACGGTCGGCAGGGTGATAAAGGTGAGGCTTGGGCCCGCCGCCGGATTCTGTCCGAAGGCGAAGACGGCGGCGAAGATCAGCAGGCCGGACAGCACCGCGACGGCGCTGTCGATCCCGGCGATCCAGCAGGCCGCCCGCGGCAGGCTGCCGCCGCGGGTGTCGAGGTAGGAGCCGTAGGTGATCATCGCGCCGAGGCCGACCGACAGGGAGAAGAAGGCCTGCGACAGCGCGTCGACGACGGTGCCCGGCGTGACTTTCGAGAAATCCGGCGTGAGGTAGAAAACGAGGCCCGCGGCGGCGCCCGGCAGCGTCACCGCGCGAAGCACCAGCGCGATGAGCAGCAGGAACAGCGCGGGCATCAGCCATTTGTTCGCCGCCTCGATGCCGCCGCTGACGCCGCGCAGCACGATCGCGGCGGTGAGCGCCATGAACAGCCCGTGGTAGATCACCGGCTCCGCCACGCCGCCGACGAGGGCGTCGAAGGATCGCGTCGCCGAGGCCGCGCTGTCGCCGCCGAGGGCGCCGGTCACCGCCTTGACGAAATAGGCGATCGTCCAGCCGCCGACGACGCTGTAGTAGGACAGGACCAGGAAGGCCGCGGCAGCGCCGAAATAGGCGGCGATCGTCCAGCGCCCGCCATCGAGCGCGCGGAGCGCGCCGATCGGGTTGCGCGCGGCGAGCCGCCCGATCGCGAGCTCGGCCAAGAGCACGCTGACGCCGAGGCTGAAGGCGATGGCGAGATAGAGAATGAGGAAGGCGCCGCCGCCATTCTCACCGGCGAGATAGGGGAAGCGCCAGATGTTGCCGAGCCCGACGGCAGACCCTGCCGCGGCAAGGATGAAGCCGGTGCGGGTGTCCCAATGCGCGCGGCCGGCCGCCGGACCATGCTGTGTCATGAAGGGCTCCTGAACGCTGGCTCCCGGACGGGGCGCCGGGCGAAGACTGGCACTCGCCGGTTTCCGGCGGGTGCCCCGGCCGGCTGTGCTCCGTTTCAATTGTATCGGGGATGGGCCGGATCGAGGCAATCACTCTTCATGCGGCGTGGTCTCACCGAGTGGTGATCAACGATCCGACAGAAGACACGCGATGGACATAGAAACGCCATATGCCGTCGCTAGCATTCATTCTCGGGGCGCGCCGCTTTCGGCGGCACTAGTCAAATTCAGAGAGGTAAAAGCGTGGTGGCGTTCTACCGCAAGGCCGTTATGCGCATGCGAAATCTTCTTGTCCGGCCGTATCTGGTCGCGTTGCGCGGCCGGCGGCTTCTGCTCCTGCTGCGCCGCGTCGGCAAGTCCAAGCGCCGGGTCCGGCTGCCGGGACGCATCGTCACCTGACGGCTGAAGGGCCGCGCATCGCCGCGCGTCTGGCGAAATAAATATCGATATCTTGTCGCAAGAAGCGATAGAAACGAGGCCTTCGGACGCAACCCGGGTGCCTCGACGATGGTGCGAAATCCCAATCCCTTCGACGACCTTCCGCCGGATGCCTACTTCCTGCGGCGCGAATCGCCGTCCGGCGCCGACTTCGAAGCGGATTATTGGGGCAGGGTGGCCGACCCGGACGGCGTTCTACGGGATCGCTTGGCCGAGCGGGACAAATTTCTCGAGAATATCGCCGAGGAGCTGCGGGCGATCGCCGAACGCCCGCCCGGCCGCATTCTCGATGTCGGCTGCGGACCGGGATTCCTTCTGTCCGCGGTCGATGGGGCGTGGGAGAAGCACGGCGTCGAAGTCTCGGCGCTCGCCGCCGAACACGCCCGCGCGCATGGCAGCATTTACAATGGCCTGCTGGCCGACGCCGGCCTATCCCGACGCGCATTTCGACGTGGTCGTGCTGCATCACGTCATCGAGCATGTCGCGGACCCGACGGTGCTGGTCCGCGAAATCCGGCGGATTTTGGCCGATGATGGGCTGTTCATCCTCGCCACGCCGAACTTCGACAGCGGTTGCGCCCGTCGATTCGGGGAAAAGTACCGCCTGCTGCACGACAAGACCCACATCACACTCTTTTCCGACGACTCGATGCGGCGCTTCCTCCGCGACCACGGCTTCCGCATCGAGCGGAGCGACTATCCCTATTTCGAGACGCCTTATTTCAGCGAAGAGAATTTGCTGCGCCTTATGGACACGGAGCAGGTCTCGCCGCCCTTCTACGGCAACTTCATGACCTTTTACTGCCGCAAGATGACGCCCGCGGACGCCGAAGCCGCCGTTGTCCACACCCTGGCCGCCTTGCTGCCGCTGGCGCTTTCCGGCGGGCCGGCTGCCGCGACCGCGGAAACGGCCGTAAAGGCCATGGCGGCGCGGGCGGCTGCGAGCCTTCCGCCGGCGGCCCGGCGGAAAAAGCCTTAGCTTTCGTCTGAATCTTTCGCTATGTAGGAGGGGCTTTTTCGCGTCGATCCGAACCGTAAGGCCTTCTTTCATTTACGGTTTGGTAAGCGCGATAGAACAATACTAGCGCCCAAGGCGCAGTCCGTTTCACTCGGAGCATCCCAGTTGGTAATCGATGCCTCGGCGGTAGCGCCGGGGACGGCGCGATCGGCGCGCCGGATCGAATCGGGAGGCGACCGAGATGCGCATTCAACAGTCCAAGCCGCGGGCGGATGTCGCCATTCCGGGCTTCACGATGCCGGGCCACGTGACCGTCATCGCCGAAGCCGGGATCAATCACAACGGCGACCTGGAGATGGCGAAGGACCTGATCCGCGTCGCCCATATCGCCGGCGCCGACGCGGTCAAGTTCCAGAAGCGCACCATCGAGACCGTCTACACGAAGGAAATGCTCGATTCGCCGCGCGAGAGCCCGTGGGGCCAGACGCAGCGCGACCAGAAGGAGGCGCTCGAGTTCGGCCGCGCCGAATACGACGAGATCGACGCGTTCTGCCGCGATCTCGGCATGGACTGGTTCGCGTCCGCCTGGGACCTGGAAAGCCAGAAGTTCCTCGCCAAGTACAAGCCCAAATACAACAAGATCGCCTCGGCAATGACGACCAACCTGCCGTTCCTCGACGCGGTGGCGGCGGAAGGGAAGCTGACCTACATGTCGACCGGCATGTGCACGCTCGATGACATCGACCGTGCGGTCGAAGTGTTCCAGATGCGCAACTGTCCCTTCGTGCTGATGCATTCGGTGTCGACCTATCCCGCGCCCGAGTCAGACCTCAATTTGCTCTGCATCGGCACCTTGCGCTCCCGATACAATTGCCCGGCCGGCTACAGCGGCCACGAGGTCGCGGTCTCGCCGAGCCTGATCGCGGTCATGCTGGGGGCGGTGGCGGTGGAGCGGCACATCACCCTCAACCGCGCGGAATACGGCAGCGACCAGGCGGCGTCGCTCGAGGTCGACACCTTCAAGCGGCTGGTGACGATGATCCGCAAGGTGCCGGGCCTGCTCGGCGACGGCGTCAAGCGGGTGACCGACGGCGAGCGCGCCGTGGCCAAGAAGCTGCGTTACTGGGACGACGAGACGCTGACCACGGCGCTCGACGCCGAGCGGCGCCTGGCCAAGGGCGCCTGAGGCGATGCCGCGTCACGCTATTGCCGAGGAAGCAACCGATCAGCGGATCTGGGACGCCTATAACGACCTCATGCTCGGGCCCGACGTCGACCGCATCCGCAAGATGCTGGTGCGCTACGACCTGTTCCGCCGCACCCTGGACGTGCCGGGCGACATCGTCGAGTGCGGGGTCTTCAAGGGCGTCGGCCTGATGTACTGGCTGAAGCTGCTGCAGATCTATGCGCCGACCGCGCGCAAGCGCGTGATCGGCTTCGACAGTTTCGCGCCCTTCGCCGGGGCGCTGCGCGACTACGAGGCGCCGCAGGCGCAGGCCCTGCTGGACGAGGCCCGTTTCGACGGGACGACGCCCGAGCAGATCGCCGCCCATGCCGAGCGCATGGGGCTCGGCGACAAGGTGGAGCTTGTCGCGGGGGATATCGCCGAAACGGCCGCTGCCTATGTGGCCCGGAACGGCGGATTCCGCATTTCGCTGCTGCATCTGGATATCGATACCTATGCCGCGACGAAGGCGGCGCTCGCGGCCTTCTATGACTGCATCACGCCGGGCGGGCTGGTCATCTGCGACGAGTATGCCTATCGCGGCTGGGGCGAGTCCGACGCCGTGGACGAATTTCTCCACGGCCGCGGCGTTGCGGTCAAAGCCGTGCCCTTCGCTGACACGCCGACGGCCTATTTCGTCAAGCCGGTGGTTTGAGATGCCAGGGCGTCCCGAGATCCTGGCCCTGATCCTGGCGCGCGGCGGATCGCGCGGCATCCCGCGCAAGAACCTCATGCCGATCAACGGCCGGCCGCTGATCGTCTATCCGATCTGCCAGGCGCGGGCGTCGCGCCATATCACCCGGACCGTCGTCTCGACGGACGATGCGGAGATCGCCGCGGTCGCCCGGGACTGGGGCGCCGAGGTTCCCTTCGTGCGGCCGGTGGACATCGCCGGGGATTTCTCGACCGACATCGAGGCTTTCCGCCACGCGCTGCGATGGCTGCGGGAAAACGAGGGCTATGCGCCGGACGCGGTGGTCCATCTCCGGGCAACGGAGCCGGTCCGGCGGGTCTCCGTGATGGACGCGGCGATCGAGAAATTCCTCGCGCATCCCGAGGCCGATTCGCTGCGGACGGTCTCGCCGGCGAAGGAGACGCCTTACAAGATGTGGCATCTGGACGGCGACGTCATGCGGCCCGTGGTCACGCTGCCCGACCTGCCGGAAGCGCACTCGGTCGGCCGCCAGTTGCTGCCGCAGGCCTACTGCCAGGACGGCTATGTCGACGTGATCCGGCCGCGCACGATCCTCGAGCTCAACTCGATGGTCGGGCAGAAGGTGCTCGGCATGGCGACGGACGAGCCGCGGCACGACATCGACACGATGGCGGACGTTCCCGCCACCGAAGCGGCGCTGCGCCGGATGCCACCCGACGAGGCGGTGGCGCTTCTGGAGGCGGGGCCGGTGCACAGTGCGCAGCCGCCACGCGCGTCGGCGGTCGGAAAAGGATAGCCTGGCGGCGCTGACCTGCGTCGATTCCGACAATACCTCGGTTTGCTACGATCGGCTCTTCGTCGAGGCGGCGGGGATTCCCGCTGGAGTCCCGCACATGCCCACGATGAAGCCGCCGCGGATGGCCGCGCGGCTCGTGCGCCGTTCCGGTAAGACGGCGACGCATTAGCGCGCCGGCGCCGGAAAGCGCTTCTCAGGCGGATTTCAGGGTTGCCATGGGGATCTCGGACATGTGGGCGCGCGCTTGCTGCGCCCGCTTTTGCGCCTCCTCGCGGAGGTCGATCGCGCGGCGGTACAGGTTGGCGGCCTCCTCCATATGGCCGAGCGCGTGCAGGACGCGGGCGGCGCGCTCGCACAGCTCCGGCGAGTCCGGCTTGAGGCGGATCGCCTTGAGCAGCGCCGCCTTGGCCTTCTCATTGGCGCCTTGCGCCTGCAGCAGCTCGGCGAGATCGGCATGCGCGCCCGCGTCGCCCGGCGCCAGCGCGATGGCGCGCCAGAGGCAGTTCGCCGCCTCGTCGCGCCGCTCCGCCTTGCGCAACACGGCGGCGAGGTTGATGAAGTAGTTCGCCCGGTCCGGCTTGAGCGAGATCGCATGTAAGATCATCTTTTCCGCGGCGTCCGGGCGTTCGGCCTGATGCGCGATGATGCCGAGCATGTGCCAGGCGTCGGCGTTTTT
>CAVQDH010000004.1:0-132489 GCA_963711215.1 uncultured Alphaproteobacteria bacterium
AGATAGTCGCGCAGGCCGTCGCCGACGATGTTCACGGCGAGCACGGTCACCGCCAGAAAAATGCTGGGGAACAGGACCGCCCCCGGCGCCACCGTGAACAACGCCCGGCCTTCGGCGACGAGGTTGCCCCAGCTCGGGATCTCGGGCGGCGTGCCGGCGCCGAGAAAACTCAGATACGCTTCCGAGATAATCGCCGAGGCGCAGATATAGGTCGACTGCACGATGAGTGGCGTGATCGTCGACGGCAGGATGTGGCGGTACAGAAGCGGCAGTTTCTTGCACCCCGCCACGACGGCGGCCTCGACGAAGGGCTGCTCGCGTACGCTGAGCACGATGCCGCGGACGAGGCGGCTGACCCGCGGGATCTCCGGAAGGGTGATGGCGATGATGATGTTGCGGACGCTCGATCCGGCGAGCGCCATGAAGGCGATGGCCAGCAGCACCGAAGGGATCGCCATGAGCCCGTCCATGACCCGCATGACGACGGCGTCGATCAGGCGGCTGGTGCCGACGGCGAGACCGATGATGAGGCCGACCGCGGTGGACAGGGTCGCGACCGACAGCCCGACCAGAAGCGATACGCGGCTGCCATAGATCACCCGGGCGAAGGTATCCCGGCCCATCATGTCGGTGCCGAACAGATGTGCGGCCGAGGGCGGCTTCAGCCGGGCGAGGACGTTCAGCGCGATCGGATCGTATGCCGTGATGAGCGGCGCCAGAATGGCGCAGGCCCCAAGCACCGCCAGGATCACCGCTCCGATCACGAAGGTAGGATTGCGCCGGCTGAAGGTCGCGGCCTGCGCGAGCAAGCCCGATGGCGCGCTCGCAGCGTCGGCGTCCGGCGGGATCGTGGTGACGGCCAATGGGCGGCTCCTCAGTCCTGGTAGCGGATGCGGGGATCGAAGAGCGAGTAGCTCAGGTCGATCAGCAGGTTGATCACGACGTAAACCACCGTGAAGACGAGCAGGACGCCCTGGATCACCGGGTAGTCCTGGCGCACGATGGCGTCGACCGTGAGCCGCCCGATGCCCGGGAGCGCGAAGACGGTCTCGGTCACGACGACACCGCTGATCAGGTGCGCGACGCCGAGCCCGATAGTCGTCACGATCGGGATGGCGGCATTCTTGAGCGCATGGATCAGCAAGATGGGTGGCGTGCTCAGGCCTTTGGCCCGCGCAGTCCGGATGTAGTCCTGGTTCAGCACCTCGATGACGCTGGCGCGGGTCATGCGGGCGATCAGCGCCATGTAGATCATGCCGAGCGACAGCGTCGGCAGCACGAGGCTGCGCAGGAAGGGCCAGACGCCCGTGTGAAAGCTCATATAGCCCTGAACCGGGAAGAGCGGCAGCCCGAGCGCGAAGGCATAGACGAGGATGTAGCCGAGCACGAAGACCGGTAGCGAGAAGCCGAGCACGGCCACGACCATGACCGCCCGGTCAATCGCGTTGCCGGCCTTCCAGGCCGCGATGACGCCGAGCGGCACGCCGACACTGACTGCGAAGGTGATGGTCGAGACGGCGAGCGCGATGGTTGGCTCGACGCGCTGGAGAATCAGGTCGGCGACGTTACGATCGTTGAAGATCGATGTTCCGAGATTGCCGTGCACGAGTTGCCACAGCCAGGCGCCGAACTGGACGTAGAGCGGCCGATCGAGGCCGAGCAGTGCGCGGATCTTGGCGATGTGCTCGGGCTGCGCAAAGTCGCCGGCGATCACCGCCGCGGGATCGCTCGGTCCCAGATGCAGCATCAGGAAGATCAGCACGGTGACGACAAACAGCACCGGGATCGTGGCCAAGATGCGCCTGACGGCATAGACGAGCATGTGCGCTCCTCAGCGAAGGGCGGCGGAGGGCCGCGAGCCCTCCGCGCGCGGCTCATTTCACTTCGACATTCCAGAAGCCGAGGACCGGCGACTTGACGATCCCTGTCACGTTCGATCGCCATGCCGACGGCATCTGGTACTGACCGAGCGTGACGAAAGGCGCGTAGTCCATCATCTCGGCATGCAGCTTATCCATGATCGCCTTGCGCTTTTCCTGGTCCGGCTCCTTGGCCCAGGCGGCGCGCAGCGCCTCGATCTTGTCGTCCTTCGGCCAGCCGAACCAGGGATGCTTGCCGGCAGCGACCGGGTGATGCGAGATCGGCGAAGCGGCGCCGATGCCGGTGCGCGTATGGAAGATGCTCCAGCCCCCCTCGGTGGGCGCCTTCTTCGATGCGCGGCGGGAGGTGAGCGTCGCCCAGTCCATCGCCTCGACTTTCACCTTCACGCCGAGCTGGCGCAGCTTGGCGGCCGTGATCAGCGCAGCGGGACCCGTCGGATGGTCGGTCGGATCCATGACGACGACGGTCTCGCCCTTGTAGACCTTGCTCATCAGCTCCTTGGCCTTGGCCATGTTGCCCGTCACCATGCGCTCGCCGCCGCCGGCGTGGGATTCGGCCGGCGTCCCGCACATCATCAGCGAGGCGCAGGTCCGCCAGTATTTCGGGTCCCCCACCATCGCGGTCATGTACTCCTTCTGGTCGACCATGTAGGCCAGCGCTTCGCGCGCTTCCTTCTTGTCGAACGGCGGGTACAGGTGGTTGGGACGAAGGAGGACGAACAGGCCGAACGGATTCTGCACGCCGACTTTGATGCCGGGATCGGCTTCGAGAACGGGCACGAGATCGACCGGCGGCGCTTCCCAATAGTCGATCTCGTTGTTCTTCAATGCCGCGAGCGCCGTCGCCGGATCGGGGAGATAGGACCAGATCACGCGGTCGACCTTCGCGACTTTGCCGCCGGCGGCGCCGCTCGGCGGTTCGTCGCGCGGGACGTAGTCTTTGAACCGGTCGTAGACAACCTTGCTGCCGGGCACCCATTCCTTCGTGTTGAAGACGAACGGGCCGGAGCCGATGTAGCTCTTGATCTGCTTGAAGGGGTCCGTCTCCGCGATGGCCTTGGGCATGATGAACGGCCCGGTGAGCGCGGCCAGGCTTTCGAGCACGAGCCCGTAACGCTCCGACAGGACGATCTCGAAGGTGTCCTTGTCGACGGCATCGAGGCGCTTCGTCACCTTCATGAGCGGGCCGCCCATCGTGTCGCGCGCGGCCCAGCGCTTGATCGAGGCGACCGCATCCGCGGCCGTCACCGGGGAGCCGTCGTGGAACTTGAGCCCCTTGCGGAGCGTGAACCGGTAGGTGAGCTTGTCGGGGCTCACCGTATATTTGCCCACCATCTGCGGCCGCGGGATGAGCTTCTCATCCAGCGCGAAAAGCGTGTCGTAGATCATGTAGGCGTGATGCGCGGTGATCATCGCCGTGGTCCAGACGGGATCGAGGTTGCGTAGGTCGGCGTAAGGCACGACGCGCAGGACGCGCTTGGCGGCGGCCCAGGCCGGCGTGACGAGGCCGGCGCCCAACACATGCGCGAGGGCGAGCAGCACTATAAGAAATCGAGATCGACTCATTTTTTCGGTAACTCCCCATGACGTGCGGACGCCCGTTGCGAGCGCCGGATATCGGCCGATTAGCGTAGGAATAGGGCGTTCCCGATTTCTTGTTAGCGACCGTTCCTGCAATTATCCGACCAGTTTGCGCCGGGGACGGCGGCGATCGGCTTTATGACGGTGAGAACCGGGCCGATTTCGCGCGATTAGCCGAGCCGCTCCCGGAAGATCGCACCGGAGTAGTTCCGGATTTGGCGCGCTACCGCTCAAATCCTGTCCAACCTGCTCAATCGATACGCTCATGCGCGGCCATGCTGCCGGGCCGGCCGCTGCGACATATTCATCCGTTGGCCCGTCTGGTCCCGAATTTGCAGCGCGTTGCGCGACAAGGAGCTCTACAGCGGCCCGTCGGTGACGGGCCGGCTATGGGAACGGGCCGGGATCGCGCCGTGGCGATCGCCGGACCTGGAAAGGATGGTCGTGCCCTCTGCCCTGGAAATCGAAGACGCGCCCGTCGCCGATGCGGCCGAGCCGGTCTTGCAGATCGAAGGACTGAAAACGCATTTCTTTACCCGCGATGGCGTGGTGCGTGCGGTCGACGGCGTATCCTTCGGGGTCGGCCGCGGCGAGACGGTGGGCGTAGTCGGCGAGTCCGGAAGCGGGAAGAGCGTGACCGCGCTGTCGATCATGCGCTTGATCCCCAAGAGGACGGGGCGAATCGTCGAAGGATCGGTCCGTCTTGCCGGCCGCGAACTGGTCAGCGCGTCCGAAAAGACCATGCGGCGGATCCGCGGCAACGCCGTTTCGATGATCTTCCAGGAGCCGATGACCTCGCTGAACCCGGTTCTCAAGATCGGCTATCAGCTCGTCGAGGCGATCCGCGTCCATCAGAATGTCGGCCGCGCGGAGGCGCGCGCCCGGGCGGTCGAGCTGCTGCGGCTGGTCCATGTTCCGGAGCCGGAGCGGCGGGTCGGCCAATACTCCTTCGAGCTGTCGGGCGGCATGCGGCAGCGCGTGATGATCGCGATGGCGCTCGCGTGCCGCCCCAGCCTGCTCATCGCCGACGAGGCGACGACCGCCCTCGACGTCACCATCCAGGCCCAGATCCTGGCCCTGGTGCGGGAGCTTCAGGAGAAGATCCACATGGCGGTCATGATGATCACGCACGACCTCGGCGTCGTGGCCGAGACGTGCGACCGCGTGGTCGTCATGTACGCCGGCAAGGTTGTCGAGCGCGGCACGGTGCGCGACGTGTTCCGCCAGCCGTTGCATCCGTACACGAAGGGGCTTCTGGGCTCGATCCCGCGCTTGTCGACGCATGGCAGCGACGCGGGGCCGAGAAGCAAGCTCGAAGAGTTGCCCGGCGCCGTGCCGTCGCCCCGGAACATGCCGCGGGGCTGCCGCTTTGCGCCGCGATGCGCGTTCGTGACGGAGCGCTGCCGGCGCGACGAGCCGCCGCTTCTCGGATACATGCCGGGACGGGAAAGCGCCTGCTTCGAGGCGCGCCGCCTGATGAAGCCGAGCCATGTCTGACGCAGCGGCGCTCGTCGTCAACGATCTGCGTAAGTTCTATCCGATCCGGCGCGGCCTGCTGCGCCATCAGGTCGGCCAGGTCCATGCGGTGGACGGCGTGAGCTTCACCCTCGGGCGCAACGAGACCTTGGGGCTCGTTGGGGAGAGCGGCTGCGGCAAGTCGACCGTGGGGCGCTGCATTCTTCGCCTCGTCGAGCCGACCGGCGGATCGATCTCGCTGTTCGGCGAGGACATCACCCATTGCGACAGCAAGGCCATGCGTCCGCGCCGCCGGCAGCTGCAAGCGATCTTTCAGGACCCCTATGCCTCGCTGAACCACCGGATGCGCGCGGGCGACATCGTGGCCGAGCCGCTCGTCAACTTCGGACAGAAGCCGAGCCACGACGCGATCGCCGCGCTGTTCGAGAGCGTCGGACTGCGGCCGGAGCAGATGGAGCACTATCCGCATGAATTCTCGGGCGGTCAGCGCCAGCGGCTGCTCATCGCAAAGGCGCTGGCGCTTGAGCCTACGGTCATCGTCTGCGACGAGCCCGTCTCCGCGCTCGACGTCTCCGTTCAGGCGCAGGTCATCAACCTCATGATAGAGCTGCAGCGGCAGCGCGAGATTGCCTATCTCTTCATTGCCCACGATCTGGCGGTCGTCGAACATATAAGCGACCGTGTCGCCGTCATGTATCTCGGCCAGATCGTCGAGCTCGCGGAGACGCGCGATCTCTTCCACGCCCCGCTCCATCCTTACACCCAGGCCTTGCTTGCCGCGGTGCCGGATCCCGATCCGGACGCCGCCCGCGATCGTCTGATCCTCACGGGCGATGTCCCCAGTCCGGTCGACCCGCCCGCGGGCTGCCGCTTTCCATACGCGCTGTCCCTACGCCTTCGACCTGTGCCGGCAGAAGACGCCTGCCTTGCGGGAGATCCGCACCAACCAATACGTCGCGTGCCATTTGCATGACGACGCGACGGCCGTACCGCGTCAAACGGTGGACGCAGCGGAAAGTGCATCGGCGTGAATTCGTGACCGGGCTGAAATCATGAAAGGTCACGCAGCGCCCTAGCCGGCTGCGTGTATAATACGTCTCAAAATGCGCGGCATTGGGAGGCGGCAATATGAAGTTCGGCATAAGCTATGGCTACATCAATGAAATCGGGTACATCTCGCATGCGGAGAATCTCGGCTTCGACTATGCGTGGTTTTCGGATACCCATCTGATCCGTTCGAATATCTGGGCAACGATGGCGGTTGCCGCGCTGCAGACCCAAACGATCCGGCTCGGTTCCGGACTTGCGATTCCCGGCTTGCGACTGGCGCCGGTCGCCGCCTCGGGCATCGCGACGATCAACCGTCTCGCACCGGGCCGTGTCTTCTTCGGCACGGGAACCGGCAACACCGCCATGCGGACGATGGGACAGGCGCCGGCGCGCATCAAGGACTATGCGGAGTACATTCGCGTCGTGAAGGCGCTGCTGCACGGCGAGGAGGTCGACTATACGCTGAACGGCGTGACGCATCCGATCCGGTTTCAGAATGTCGAGCTCGGCTATATCGATATCGAGCATCCCATCCCGATCATGGTCGGCGGGTTCGGTCCGCGGGCGCAGGGGCTCGCGGGCGAACTGGGCGACGGGCTGATTACCGGCATCCCGCGCGGCGGATCGATCCCGGATGCCTTGGCCAACGTCAGGAAGGGCGCCGAACGCGCCGGCCGCTCGCTGGATGGCTTTGAGACCTATGCGCTGGTCAACCTACTGATGCTGGAGAAAGGCGAAACCCTCGAATCCGACCGGGTCGTGGCCGAATGCGGCTCCGCCATCATGGCCAACGTCCATTACCTCGTCGATTTCGTGCGGGAGACGGGCCGCGAGCCGCCGGCCTATGTCATGCCGATCTGGGAAGAATACATGGACTTCCACATGTCGCGCGACGCGGCGACCCGCCATCAAAAGCTGCACGAAAGCCATTACAGCTATCTAGACCCGGAAGAAGCCCGGTTCATCACGCCGGAAATGATCCGCAACTTCTGCATCGCGGGGCATCCGGAAGAAATCGTCGATCAGCTCCGCGACCTGGAGAAGCAGGGACTGAACGCGGTGACCTTCAGTTTGCCGCTGGAGAAGATGTACCGCCAGATCGAAGATTTTTCGCGCAACGTCATGTCGAAGATGTGACGGGGAAGCGAAAAGAGAGAGCAGCCGATGGAAATCGAAACGGTATTGCCGTTGGGAAAAGTCGACCCGGGTCTGCGCAAGCCGGAACAGCCGCTCGACCTCACGAGGGTGGGCGTGGATGCGCAACGGGTCGAAAGCCTGGGCTATGACCGTTTGCTCGCCTCGGAAAACAAGGAAGATCCGTTCGTCACGATCGCGGTTGCCGCCGAACGCACGACGCATTTGAAGCTGGGCACCTCGGTCGTGATCGCATTCGCCCGCAGCCCGGCGGTCACCGCGATGTTCGCCTGGAGCATGCAAAAGCTGTCGCGCGGCCGCTTTACGCTCGGCCTCGGCTCGCAGGTCAAGGCGCATATTCAGCGCCGCTTCGGGATCAGGGAATACACGCCGGCCGGCACCTGGATGCGGGAATATGTTCAGGCGGTGCGGGCCTATTGGGATTGCTGGCAGAACGGCACGCCGCTCGACTTCCACGGCGCGCGCTACGACATCAATCTGATGGTGCCGCAGTTCAATCCGGGCCCGATCGCGCATCCGGCTATCCCGGTGCACGTTGCCGGGGTGAATCCGTTCATGTCGCAGGTCGCGGGCGAGGTCGCCGACATCCTGGGCCCGCATCCCATCTGCACGCGATCCTATATCGAGCAGGTGATGCTGCCGGCCGTTGCGAAAGGCGCGAAGAAGGCCGGCCGTGACCCGGCGGAAATCGGCATCGCGATGCGCTCGCTCATCGCCACCGGGCCGGATGAAGCGACGCTCGCCGGCCGGATCGAAGCCGTTCGCGCGCGGGTTGCCTTCTATGCGTCGACGCCGGGCTATCGCGCGGTGTTCGCGCATCACGGTCTCGAAGCCCTGGCCAAGGACCTGAGCGCGCTCTCTCGCGCACAGCGCTGGGAGGAAATGCCGCCGCTGATCGACGACGACATGCTGCACAGCTTTGCCGTCATCGGCACCTATGACCAGATCGTGGAGCGGATGCGAGAGCGCAGCGCCGGCCTGGCGGCCAGCGCCGAGTTCAGCATTCCGGTGACCTGCGAACAGGATTACGAGCGCCTGGCGGATCTCATCAAGCAGCTCAAAAAGCTCTAGGCGGATTCCGCCGCTCCTTCCCTTATGGGGTCTGCACCTGCACGACGGGTCCGACATGAGCCATCGTGCCTTCGGCGATGACAAGGTAGCGCTTGTCGGTGCTTCCGCCGCCTTGCACGATCTGCCGGATGGGACCGACCGCATTGACGATGGCGGACCCTGCCGGATTGGTCATGAAGGCGGACAACGGCTCCAGCATTCCCTCGCCACTTGGCTGCGGCGCCAGCGCGAGGACATAGGGCCGTTTCGGCTGTAGGTCCGTCACCGATGCCTGAAGCACCTGCGTCAGGCCTTGATCGAACAGCGTGACGCTGGTCGGGGCCGTGGATCCGGAATTGCCGGCACGGCGCGTGAGCGTCAGATGGGCCGCTCGACCGGCAATGCCGACCGGCTGCAGGTTTTGCGTTCCGTCGCCGCTCGGCACGGCGTTGGGTACATAGGCGATCGCCTGCGGCGCCTGGCCGATCGCAACCGTCGCGATGACTTTGTTGGAGATGGTATCGATCGCGGCGAGCGCGTCGTCATTCTCGAGCCCGACATAGATACGCGTGCCGTCGCCCGACGGCCAAATGCCGTGCGGCAGCTTGCCGACGGGAATCTGTGCGACCTCCGCGAAATCGCTCGTGCGGAATACCTTGACTTCGTTCAGCCCGCCCACGGTGACGTATGCGAAGGTGCCGCGCGCGTTGTGCGCGATATTGACGTGATTGGTGATCGGTCCGGTGTCGAGTATCTTGAGCACGTTGAACGGGGGCCAGGCATTGAAGACCATCGTCTTGCCGACATCCTTGAGGGTAAGCCAGACCTGAGCGCCGTCCGGCGTCGCCGCGATGTTGGGACAGAACGGGCTCGCCTGTTTGACGCGCCCGACGATCCTGTGGTCGGCGACCGAGATCACGACGGTCTCCGGGTTGAACGACGAGCAGACATAGCCGTACATGCCGTCAGGTGAAAATATCTGCATTCCCGGTCCGCCGGGCACCTTGATCCGCGCCTTTTCGGCATAGGTCCGGCCGTCGAGCACGGCGACGTAATCTTCGCCGCGGATCGTCACCCAGACCTCGCTTCCGTCCGGCGTGAAGAACGCTTCGTGCGGCGACCGGCCGACATAGGTGATGTGCTTGATCTTATTCGTCGCGGTGTCGATGAAGGCGACGGAGTTCGATCCGACGGAGACGACGGCAAGCGTGGCGTGATCCGGCGAAAAGCCCATGCCGTGGACCAACACCTGGCCCCTATAGAGCGGGCTAAAGTTTCCCGGCTGCGGGTCGCCGAGGCGAATGACGCCGAGCAGCCGATTGTCCGCCGGATCGGTGACGGAGACCGTGTTCGAAAACTGCTCGGCGGCGTAGACGCGGTCGTGATGACTTATGGCAATGTCCGGAGCCGAGGACGAGCCGGGCGCCTGCCCTGCGATGGTCGAAGCGGTCGCTGCGAACAAGGCGCCCGCCGCGCAGGTCAGGGTCAGGAAAATGTGTTTCATCGATGGCTCCTATTTCATTTTCATGCCGGCCGGCATTGGCGCGGTCCGGGGGTCGGTTGGGGCGGCGGCCGAGGGCGGCAAAGGCTGGCCGACGGCAAGGCGCATGGCGGCGATCTCTTGCTGCTGGGTCACGATGATCTCCTGCGCCAGACGCTTCAGCTGCTCGTTGTGGCCGTAACGGAGAAGAGCCACGGCCATGTCGATGGCGCCCTGGTGGTGCGGCACCATCATGGTGACGAAGTCGCGGTCGACGTCGCCGGTGGGCTTGATCGTCATGTCTTTCATCATGGTTTCCATCGCGGCGTCGTTCTCCGCGAAGAACGGGGCCTCACCGCCCGGCGCGAGATTGGCGGCGGCGCCCGCCGAGCCGTCCGGCAGGTGGCGCGGCATGTCTTGCGCGGAAGATGCAGCGGCGAGGCTTAGGACAAAGGGAAGTGCAAGGGCGGACAATAAAAGGCGACGAACGGGAAACGGATGCAGAGCCATGGAACCTCCTGCCGGACGTGAGAGACGACAACCGTCGGTGGGATACTCAAATCAGAAAGATGCGACGGGACAGCGCCGGCACAATGGCTTTGCCATCAACAGTTTACACGGTGCCGTTATCGGGCCGTGGCGAACGCCGGTCTCGCGCTATCCGCGAAAGGCCTTTGGAACGAGGGTTCAGGCCGTCGCCACGTCGCTTTCCGCATGCCACGACAGCAGGCGCCGGCGCAGGTATTCGAGGGACTTGATCATGATGGAGCCGGCGAGCGCGATCGAGACGATGCCGGCGAACACGCCCGGCGAATCGCCGAAGCGCTGTGATTCGATCATCGCGCCACCGAGCCCTTGGCCGCCCATCAGAAACTCCGTGACCAGCGCGACGATCATGGAGATCGGCAGGGCGATCTGCAGCCCCGTCAGAATTTGCGGCATCGCCGCGGGCAGGATGATTTCGCTGAGCACTTCCCGGTTGCTGGCGCCGAGCGAGCGGGCCGACCAGATCAAATGCTTGTCGACGGTGAAGGTGCCGGCCCAGGAAGCCGCGACGATCGGGAAAAACGCGGTGAAGGCGACGAGGACGATCTTCGCCGTGTCGAACAGATCGAACCAGAGGATGAAGATTGGCAGGAACGCGACCTTCGGCGCCGGAAAGCCGATCGAGACGATCGGATCGAAGAACCAGCGGATCGTCTTCTGGCGCGCCATCAGAATGCCCAGCGGGACGCCCAGGACGGCCGCGGCGGAAAATCCGGCGACGGCGCGATACAGCGTCTGGCCGATATTGACGAACCAGACCCCGCTCGCCATGTCGGACACGATGCGCTCGACCACGACCGTGAATTTCGGCAGCAGGAACGGCGTGAAGACGCCGGAACTGGCGAGGATCTGCCACGCGAGCAGCAGCACGATGAGCGAGCCGAACTTCGACAGAAACGTCAGGGCTGCGCCGACAATGACCTGGCCGTTGCTTTCGGTGCGCGCCGGCGCGAAATCGGCGACCTCGTCTATTCGAGCCATACGAGCATCCTGCGGCTGACGGCGAGGTAAAGGCGGTCCGCGGAGAACCCCATGGCGATGACGATGAAGATGACGGCGAACATCTTCGTGTAGACGCCGTTCTCGCCCAGCAGGCCGATCAGGTAACCGAGACCTTCGGTCGAGATCAGCAGCTCCGAGGAAACGAGAAGCACGAAGCAGATCGCCAGCGCCGTCCGGATGCCGTTGAGAATGGTCGGCATTGCCGCGGGCAGGACGATCTCCCAGAGGATTTCCCGGTCGGTGGCGCCGAGCGACCGGGCGGACCAGATATAGACCTGGTCGACGCCGCGCGCGCCGTTGTACGAGCTGATGACGACGGGCAGCATGCAGCCGAGGAAGATCAGCACGATCTTCGATGCCGAGCCGATGCCGAGCCAGATGATCATCACCGGGATGAGCGCCGATTTCGGCATCGGATAGAAGATCTGGACGATCGGGTTCAGCACGATGCGCACCGGCTTGTAGAATGCCATCAGCGTCCCGGCGGGGATGCCGAAGAGGATGGCGATGCCGAGACCGGAGAAGGCGCGGAACAGCGATGCGGCGATATGATGGTAGATCTCGTCGGTGCGAAAGAGGCTGGCGCCGTCGATCAGGATCGACGAGAAGGGTGGCAGCAGCGTGTCGGAGACGAGCCCGAGCCGCGGCGCCAGCTCCCAGGCGAGGGCGATGATCAGGAGCGGGCTGTACCGGATGAAGGTGTCTTTTATACTCTGTGCCATGCTCAATGCTCGGTCTGGGCGTTCGCGGCCTCGTCGCGGATCAGGCCCCACAGGTATTCCACCATCTCGAGAAACTCGGCGGATCGCGCAAAATTGGGTTCGCGCCGGGTCGGCAGGCTGACGATCTCTTTCATCCGGCCCGGACGCCGGGACATGACGGCGACGCGGTCGGCGAGGCGCACCGCTTCCTGCACGTCATGCGTCACGAAGATCACCGTCTTCGGCGTATTGCTCATGATCGTGCGCAATTCGTCCTGCATCAGGGTGCGCGTCTGCGCATCGAGCGCGCCGAACGGCTCGTCCATCAGCAGGATGTCGGGATCGACCGCGAGCGTGCGCGCGATCGCCGCGCGCTGCTTCATGCCGCCGGAGAGCTGGGACGGGAAGCTGTCCTCGAAGCCGGTAAGCCGCACCATGTCGATATAATATTGCGCCCGCTCGCGGCGCTGGTCGCGCGGCACCCGCGTCTTCTCGAGGCCATAGAGCACGTTGCCGAGGACCGTCTTCCACGGAAACAGCGCGAAATGCTGAAAGACGATGCCGCGCTCGGGATGCGGCTCGGTGACGATCCGGTTGCCGACCTTGATGGCGCCCTGCTCGATCGGCAGGAACCCGCCGATCATGTAGAGCAAGGTGCTTTTGCCGCAGCCGCTCGGCCCGAGCAGCGCCATGAACTCGTTGTCCTGGACATCCAGCGAGATATTGTCGAGGGCGAACACCGGCGGTCTTTTCGCCGGGTAGTAGGTGTGTGACACGTTCTCGATCGAGATGTTCTTGGCAGCCATGACGAACGATGCTCCGCAATCGGGCTGGCGCTGAACAAGTCCGGCGGCGTCCTCCAAACGACAAGGGCCCGGCCGGGGCCGTCCAGCCGCGTTTTCTTCCGCTTCAGGTCAGCCGTCGACCTGCTTCTTGGCGGCCTTGATGATCGAAAAGTCGATGTATTTCGGATCGACCTTCAATCCGCCGTCCTTCAGCACGCCGAACTTGACCGCATTGTCGATCGTGTTCTGGACGAACTTCGGGTCGATATAGAGGTCCTTGTTCCGGGCGTAATCGCGTTCCGTGAAGACGTAGTCCGAGAATTTGTTCTCTGGCGCCTTGGTCACGTCGGCAACGACCTTGAGCATCCTGGCGCGATTCTTCGGATCATAGAACCAACGCACCGCGCGCATCTGGTCGGCGAGCATGTCGACCATCGCCTTGCGGTTCTTCTGGATGAAGGATTCGCGCGCGATCAGGACGACCGAGGCGACCGGGCCGCCGGCGGTGCAGGTGTCGAAGATCTTCTCGAGCTTCGGGTCGTTCGCGATCGGTGGCACGAACTGCGGCAGGAAGCCGCCGACGTCGACCTTGCCTTCCTTGAGGAAGGGCACCATCGCGGCGAACTTCATTTCGACGCGCGTGACCTCGCTGTCCTTGACGCCGCCCTTCCCGAGCGCCGCGGCGACCGTCATGTCGTGTGCCGAGCCGCGCGAGTTGATGGCGATCTTCTTGCCCTTGAGGTCGGACCACGTCTTGATATGGGCCGATTTCAGCGCATAGAAGGGCTCGGCGAAGGAATGGCCGTCGCACGGCGAGTGCAGCACGTCGGCGATGATCTTGGTATCGAGGCCGGCCTTCTTGACGGTCTGGACGAAGGCGACCGGCGACACCGCCGCGATGTCGACCTGGCCGGCCGCGATCGCGGTGACCTGATGGCCCGAGCCCTGGAAGCGGATCGGCTCGGCGATGTAGGTCTTGTCAACGTTGACGAGGTATCCGAGCGACTTGTCGTGCCAGGTCATGGCCGCCATGTGACCGGGCGCCTGGTTCCAGCCGATTCGGATCTTGGTTTGTGCGGACGCGTCCGCTGCCGCGACAGACAATGCAACCAGGGCGCCGACAAGGGCGCTGGTGAACAGCTTCATGTTTCCTCTCCTCTTCCCGGGAGGCCGTGAAATCGGCGCTCGCGGATTTTTATGAGCCAGTTATGAAGGCTCTTATCGTCGACCTACCGGTCGATTAATCCTTGGAAACATTCAAACAGCAGTTCGATAATGCTAGTTGATAATAATGCGTCTGTCATGCGCCAGAGTAGCAATGCGCAGACAAAGTCAACCTTTAGACGGGCTTCGCGCGGATCGGGTCAGAAGGCGATGGTCGTTCTCAGACCGAAGACGGCCGCGTCGCCGATCTTCTGTCCCGTGTCGCTGACAATGCCGCCGCCCGGGTTGACGATATACTGAAAGTCCGGCTGCAGCTGCCACCACGGCGTGATCTGGGCCTGGTAGGTAAGCTCGACCACGGTCTCGCCGCTTCGGATCGGAAAACTTGTTCCCGTGTTAAGCGCTGTGTCTTTGTCCAGATCACGGGCCTTGTCGCTGATCCGCGCATAGCCGACGCCGACGCCGATCGTATCGTCGGTGCGGCCCGGGATGAGGCCCTTGTAGGTCACCCCACCGTCGGTGAAGAAGCTGACCTCGTTACGGTCGCCGGGCGCGCCCATGACCCGGGCAAAGACGCCGAGGCCGCCATTGTCCGTCTTAGGCTTGCGGTAGAGCAGCTGGTCCATGATCGCGTAGACGCCCCAGTTGCCCGCGTGTTGTTTGGGGTCGCCGGTGCTCGAAGCGCTCGCCAGCGAAACGCCGTTGCCGTCGAGCCGCTGATCGTCGAAGTCTTCCGAATTGTACCAGCCGCCGAGCTTATAGGTGCCGGGCAGCCCGGCCGCGCCGGCTGCCCTGGTTGATCGCATATTGGGTTTCGGCGATGGCGAAGACGCCGTCGTTGACGCGGAACGCCGTGCCCGATGCATCGTCCCCGCCGCCCGCGGGATCCCCGTTATAGACGCCGACGCGCAGGGTGAGCGCATCCGTCGCCTTCACCTGGAGGCGGACGCCCGGCGTCGCGAGCGGGTAGGCCGGTCCGCCTGACGGAAGGTCGACGGCGGGAAGCGTCGGCCAGCCGAAGCTCGCATTGAGAAAGACGCTGCCGAATTCGGTGATCATGAATTCCTGGTCGGCCGCCTAGCTGGCCGACGCGGGCATCGAGCATGCCGTCCCGGAAGGACTGGTCGTACCACAGCTCGAATAGTTTCGTGCCCGCGTCGGATTCGACATTGCTCACCGTATTGAGGGCGGAGAGATTATCCGCGCTGATGCTCCGGCCGTGGATCTGATAGGCGCTGACATTGAAGGTCCCGCCCTTCCAGCCCACGGCCTTCTCGGTGTCCAGGCCGAGGGTCATCAGCGTGGCGCCGTCATAGACGGCGCTCTGCCGGGTTCCGCCGGTCGCGTTGCCGAAAATCTCGCTCGTCTCCTGCAGGCCGAAGGTAATGCCGTAGCGTCCGATGACGCTGCGCAAGCCGCCGGGATCGCCCAACAGGGTGTCTCGTTGCCAGATATCCTTGGGCGGGGCCGGCGGCTCGGCCTGCGTCGGGGCAGGCTGCGCGGCCGCGGGGCAGCCCCAGGCCGCGACCATAAGTGCGCCGCACAGAAATGAGGATGGGCGCGGACCGCTTCCGCGACCGTCCCCTGTCATCGACGTCGATCGTCCGTCCAGTCATGGCATTGCCCGGCAAGACCGGTTCCGCCCGGAGGGGCGTCACGGCCGATGGTGAGGCGAGCGTCCTTGCAACAAACCGGTTTGGATTATGCGATGGAGTCGACGACTCCGCCATCGACACGAAGCGCGGCGCCGGTCGTGGCCGAGGAGAGCGGCGAGGCGACGTAGACGGCGAGGTTGGCGACTTCCTCGACCGTCGCGGCGCGCTGAATGATCGAGGTCGGCCGTTTCTCCATGACGAAGGTCGCCGCGACGTCCTCGATCGGCCGCCCCGAGCGCTCCACTTCTTCGCGCAGCATCTCGCGCACGCCTTCCGAAAGCGTCGGGCCCGGGAGGATCGCGTTCACGGTCACGCCCGTCCCCGCGAGGCGTTTCGCAAGGCCGCGCGACAAGGCGAGATCGGCCGTCTTGGTGACCCCGTAATGAATCATGTCGGCGGGAATGTTGAGCCCCGATTCCGACGACAGGAAAAGGACCCGTCCCCAGCCGCGCTTCACCATGCCGGGGATATAGGCGCGTGACAGGCGCACGCCGGACAGGATGTTGACGGCGAAAAAGCGCTCCCATTCCGCGTCCGGCGTCTCGAAGAAATCCTGCGGGCCGAAAATGCCGACATTGTTGACGAGGATGTCGGTCGAGGGGATGGCCTCGACAAGCGCCGCGCAGCCCTCGGCGGTGCCGAGATCGGCCGCGACGCCGCGGATGCTCGGCGCCGGCGACTTGTTGCTTAAGCCGAGCCGATCGCGTCATCGACGGCGTCCTGTTTACGGCCGTTCAAGATGACGGCCGCGCCCGATTCCGCCAACCCTTTGGCGATGGCGAAGCCGATGCCGAGGGTTGAGCCCGATATGACGGCCGTCTTGCCGGCCAGATCGATCTTCATGCCTTGAGTCTCCTGATGGAATGCCTGATGGCGGCAAGGCCGATCCGGCCGATGCCGCGGAGGGGCAGAGGGAAAGAATGATTCTGTTCGTGGACCTTATGAAAAGGTCCGGCTCCCCGACGAAGTAGGGCTCGATCGGAGCTCCGCCAATGGGTCTCCGGCTGATGTCGCGGCGTTGTGATCGGGGCATCCGTCCCCTGGCCGCTCATCTTTGGACCTATTGGCCATAATAATGATTTTTACATCAATGTCTTGATGATTTACGGGTAGCCGTTGGCGGAAAGCGCCCGCGGAAGGCAAGCGGCCTTGCCAACGGCTTCAGGTCTTCTATATAATGAGAATGCTTCTTAATATCATTATTAACAAAGCCAGACAGGCACGGCGAGCGAGCAGCCCAGCGCCGGGTGGACAGTCAGAGATGCGGCAATGAACGCGCTCACGCTTACGGATCGAACGACGATTGGCATCCGCGCACGCGCTGGTTGGGCGGCGGCGGGGACTTCGTTCCGCCCTGCTGTTTGCCGGGCCGGCGGTGATCACCTCGATCGCCTATATGGACCCGGGCAATTTCGCGACCAACATCCAGGCCGGCGCCCAGTTCGGCTATACCCTGCTTTGGGTCGTGCTGATGGCCAACGTGGTCGCCATGCTGTTCCAGGCGCTTTCCGCCAAGCTCGGCATCGTCACGGGCCGCAATCTGGCCGAGATGTCCCGCGACCATTTTCCGCGGAAGGCGGTCTATGCCATGTGGGGCGTCAGCGAAGTGGCGGCCATGGCGACCGATCTCGCCGAGTTCCTCGGCGGCGCGCTCGGCATTGCCCTGCTGTTCAAGCTGCCGCTGATGGTCGGGATGGCGATCACCGCGCTCATCACCTACGGCATCCTGTATTTCGAGAAGAGCGGATTCCGCCCGATGGAGATCATCATCGGCGCGCTGGTCGCGGTCATTAGTCTCTGCTATCTCGCCGAGCTGAGCATCGCCCCCATCGACTGGCAGGCGGCGGGCTTGCACATGGTCCTGCCCGCCATACCGAATGCCGCGGCGCTGACGATCTCGGTCGGCATCATCGGCGCCACCGTCATGCCGCACGCCATCTACCTGCACTCCGGCTTGACCCAGGCGCGCGCGCCGGCGCGGAACGCGCATGAGCGTCGCTCGCTGTTGCGCTTCTCGCGCTGGGAGGTCGTCGTCGCCTTTTCGGTCGCCGGAATGGTGAACCTCGCCATGGTCTTGATGGCGTCTTCCGTCTTTCACCCCGGTCACAGCGAGGTCGCGAGCATCGAGACGGCCTATCAGACATTGACGCCGCTGCTCGGCGCCGGTGCCGCGGGCATCTTCCTGCTCTCGCTGATCGCCTCGGGCATCTCCAGCTCGACGGTCGGCACGATGGCCGGGCAGATGATCATGCAGGGCTTCGTGAACTTCCAGATTCCCATCTGGGTGCGCCGCCTCGGTGACCATGGTGCCGGCCTTCGTGGTCGTCGGCCTCGGGGTCGATGCGACGCAGGCCTTGGTGATCAGCCAGGTCGTGCTCTCCTTCGCCCTGCCGATCCCGATGATCGCGCTCGTCCTGTTCACCCGCCGGCGCGATATCATGGGCGAATTCGCCAACGGTCCGTGGACCGATGCCGCCGCCATTGCCGGCGCGGCGGCGGTCCTGCTCCTCAACCTCGTCCTGCTGGTGCAGACCTTCGGCGTCGAGCATTCCGGGCCTGTCGGCCGCCTGAACGGCCGGTCGCGGGGGGGACGCAGGACGGCAGGCCAGACTTGCGCAATATTCCGGCTGCGGCGCCGGCGCAACTCATGTAAGAGCTATTTACATGAGTTGGTCCAGGGACAAGGACGGGCGTGCCGGGCGGCGCGGTTATCACCACGGCAATCTGCGCGAGGCGCTGGTCCGCGCGGCGCTCGATCTGATCGCGGTGAAAGGCCCGGCCGGCTTCACCTTCGCGGAAGCCGCGCGCTTCGGCGGGCGTCAGTCCGGCCGCGCCCTATCGTCACTACCGTGACCGCGATGCCCTCATGGCCGATGTGGCGCGCCAAGGCTTCGAGCGGTTCGAGGCGTTTCTCACGACCGCCTGGAACGAGGGCCGCCCCGACACCTTCACGGCCCTGGGCAACGTCGGAAAGGCCTACCTCGCCTTCGCGCGCACCGAGCCCGCCTATTATTCCGCGATGTTCGAGGCCGGCGTGCCGCTCGGCGATCATCCCGAGCTGCGCCAGGCGGGAGACCGCGCCTTCGCCATCGTGCGCAACGCCGCCGAGGCGCTGTGCGGGACGCTGCCCCAGGCCGGGCGGCCGCCGGCGCTGATGGTGGCCTTGCACATCTGGGCGCTCTCGCACGGCATCGCCTCGCTTTTCGCCCGCGGCGATGCGGGCCGGCGCAAGCTGCCGATGACCGCCGAGGATCTGCTCGAGGCCGCCGTGCTGATCTATCTGCAGGGGCTGGGGCTCGGCGGCAACGGGGCCTCCGGTACGCCCTGACGCATCGCGATCTGCGCGGTCCGGGGCTGAGGCCGCATTTTTCCGCATCGCCATCTTGACAGCTCCCGTGTGATTTCTTAATTATGTTAATGTCATTAACATTCACATTGCACGGGGCGCCTCATGGGCATCGCAGCGAGACTCGATGACATCGGCAAGCCGGCCTGGATCGGCCTGATGATCCTCGGATTCATCCTGTTCTGGCCGGCCGGATTGGCGATCTTGGTCTATCTTTTTTGGAGCGGACGAATGGGCTGCTGGAAGCGAAATGGAATGAGGGACATGCATCGCGCGCGCGGGCGCTGGTACGGGCCTTGCGGCGGATCGGGCTGGCGGCGCCCGGAGACGAGCGGCAACAGCGCGTTCGACGAGTATCGCGCCGACACCTTGCGCCGGCTCGAGGAAGAGCAGCAGGAATTCCTGGATTTCCTCGATCGGCTGCGCCAAGCCAAGGACAAGGCCGAGTTCGACCAGTTCATGACGGAACGCCGCCGCGACCGGCAGGGCCCTTCGCCCGAAGGCCCCGCACCGCAGCCCCAGGGCTGACGCGCTTCTCCGACAATCTGGATTGCTTGAAATGATGACGCCGGGCCTTTCGCGGGGCCCGGCGCCGCATTGGGCGCCTGAAGCCGTCAGCTCTAGAATTCGACCTCGAGCTCGATGATCTCGTCGGGCTCCGCAAGCGCGGCCTTGGTCCATTCTTTCATAAGCGGCCAGTCGAAGATCCGCTCGCAATAGGCCGCAAGCTCGGGCTCCAGATCGACGGCGTAGGTCCGGAAACGGGTGCAAACGGGCGCATACATGGCATCCGCCATGCTGAGCGGACCGAAGAGATAGGGTCCGCCATAGGCGTCCAGGCATTCCGTCCAGATCGTCTTGATCCGCTCCACATCCGGCCGCGCGCCGGAAAAGATCTTGAACTTCTTGTGCCGCGCCTTGAGGTTCATGGGGAGCGCAGACCTCAAGTTGTAAAATCCTGAGTGAATTTCTCCTGAAACAGCGCGGCAGTGGGCGCGCGTCGCCCTGTTGGCGGGCAGAAGCCCCGCCTTGGGCGCGATCTCGGCAAGGTATTCGGCGATCGCCAAGGTGTCCCAAACCGTGACCCCGTTATGGGTCAGGCGCGGCACCAGGACGGATGGGGATAGCAAAAGAAGCTCCTGCCGCGTCTCCGGCGCGTCGAGATCGACGAATTTCTCGTCGAAATCGAGGCCTGCCATGCGGCAAAGAAGCCAGCCGCGGAGCGACCAGGAAGAGTAGTTCTTCGAGGAAATCGTAAGGGTTGCGCGCGCCATGCCCTATGTCCGTCGCCATGCCCACCATTTTGACGCATAATAATTCTCTCGCACCGCAAAAGGAATTGCACTAACTTTTTGCGATGCAGCATTAAGACAGTCATGAGGCGGCTGGGAACGATGCTTTATCAGACATATCAGCTCCAGGACGACCTGCTCGCGCCGCTGCGCCGGGCCGCCCGGCGGGCGAAATTGGCGGATTGGCCCCGGTTCTGGGCCCTGGGCGATACGCGCCTGGCAGCGCATCGCCGCGGTGCAGGAGATGATCTCCCGCTTCGAGCTGAGGCACACGCGGCCGGACTTCGGCATCACCGAGGTGCAGGTCGGCAACCGCACGGTGCCCGTGACCGAGGAGGTCGTGCTCGATCAGCCTTTCGGCAAGCTGCTGCGTTTCGCGAAAGACATCGATTCCGAGCAGCCGCGGATCCTCATCGCGGCCCCCCTGTCGGGCCATTTCGCCACGCTCTTGCGCGGCACCGTCGAGACGCTGCTGCGCGACCACGACGTCTACATCACCGACTGGAAGAATGCGCGGGACGTGCCGGCGGACGCCGGCCGCTTCGGCGTCGAAGATTACGTCACTTATCTCATTCAGTTCTTCGAGGCGATCGGCCCGGGCGCACATTTGCTCGCCGTGTGCCAGCCATGTGTGCAGGCGCTCGCGGCGGTTGCCGTCATGTCGCAGGACGAGCATCCTGCCACGCCGCGCTCGATGACGCTCATGGCCGGGCCGATCGATACGCGCGAAAGCCCGACGACGGTGAACGACCTGGCGATGCAGCGGCCGCTGTCCTGGTTCGAGCATGCGGTGATCGCGCGCGTTCCCTTCCGCTATCGCGGTCGCGGGCGTCGGGTCTATCCCGGCTTCGTCCAGCTCCTGTCCTTCATGTCGATGAACATGGACCGGCACCGCGCCGCCCATCGCCGGCTTTATGAGCTTCTCGTGGCTGGCGAAACTGCGGAGGCGGAAAAGATCAAAAGCTTTTACGACGAATATTTCTCCGTGCTCGACCTCACAGAGGAATTCTACATCGAGACGATCGACCGCATATTCCAGCGCGCCGAGCTGGCCCGGGGCGACTTCGCCTATCGCGGCCGGCCGGTCGACCCGGGCGCCATCCGCAAGACGGCGCTCCTCACCGTCGAGGGCGGCCGCGACGACATTTGCGCCCTCGGCCAGACGGCGGCGGCGCACGACCTGTGCCGGTCGCTGCGCCCGCATCTGAAGCGCCACCATCTCCAGGCCAATGTCGGCCATTACGGCGTCTTCAACGGCAAGCGCTGGGAGAAGGAGATTTACCCGGTCGTCCGTAATCTCATCCTCGCGGTAGAGTAAGGGACTTCGGCGAAGGGCTTGATCGGCGCCATCCGGACGATTTGCTGGACGGCGGCGTTGCGAAGGCACTGCAAGTTGATAATGGCAAAATCCGGACATGGCTCTATGATTTGCCGGCCGATTAGGATCGTCTGCCATGAAGCGCCGTTTCATCGTGACCTTCGGCCGGAAGCAGCCTGACGCCGCTCTCTTACAGCGATTCGTCGCGTACCGGCAGGCAACGGACATGACGGGTATCGCGGCATTCGAGACGGGCGCGACGCCGCCGTTTCGGCTCTGCGACGACGACGGGCGCCGGTTTCCGCCATCCTTTCTCGCCGATCTGCCGGACACGGCGCGCAAGCTGGCGCGTCTGAAAGCGGATACATCGCGGGATTTCGACCTGTTCGCCAAGAATCCGCGGCGGTTGTTGGATATCTATTTCGATTTCATCGCGGTGCGCCTGGCGGCGGAAGCGCCTGCGCTGGAGCGCAGCTTCGGCCGCTCGGCGGGCTGTTCCGCGTCGAGGACTGGGCCTTTTCCGCGCTCAGGCCCATGCCGAATGCCGCGGTATTCGACGCGGACGATCCGGAGGCCGCCGCCGCCCATCCTGCTTCACGACTTGGCGTTCTGGACGGGAGAGGCGGTGCTCACGATCCGCCTGCGCGGCAGCGGCACGCCGTCGCCGCGCGAGGCCGCCGCTTGCGACCGTCTCCGGGCGCTGGGCGTGCAGATCGTGACCATACCGATGCCGGAGCTGGCGACGGGGATTGCGCTCTTTTCGCCCGAGCGCTTCCCGGCGGCGTTCCGGTCCTTCTGGCAAGGCGCGCCCTATCCCTGCAGCCCGTTCCGGCCGCAGGGATTGACCCGGACGCTGGTGCTCGACTGAGGCGCTAGAATTCCGATTCCAGGATGTAGAGCCCGCCGGCAATCCGCTCCGCGGCATAGATCAGGCCGTTCTCGTCGACATAGACGTCGTTGATCTGGCTTGCCGTGTAGCGTGAGCCGTCCGGACAGGCCGGCATGAAAGACGCGAGCTCCTTCGGCTGGTACGGGTTGCTGATATCGAAGGCCCGCAAGCCGGCATTGAAGAAGGTCGCGAAGACGATGGTGTCCGACCGGAAGGAGGGGCCGGGCCGGTTTTCATGCAGATTGTGCGACCCGAAGCGGCCGCCGCGGGTGCGGAATTCATCCAAATCCGGCATGGGGAAGGTGGCGATCGAGACCGGATTCTTCTCGTTGCGGATATCGAGCATCCAGGTCAGCTTCGGCCAATCGGCCCCTTCGTCCTTCGTGCACTCGTCGGCGACGATCATCAGATCCCGCTCGGGCAGCGGCATCGCGGTGTGCGTGAAGCCGGGATAGGGCGGATGCGGATTCCATTGCGAGATGAATTTGGGCCTTGATTTGTCCGAGATGTCGAGAATGATCGCGCCGCCGTCGAGATAGCCGATATAGGCGCGGTCCGGGCGCTCCGGATAGACGTTGGAATTGTGGACGCGATAGTTGTCGCGCCCGCCCGGCTTGTCCGGCGCATCGTTATAGAGTCTCGGCAGCGGCGGCGTGTCGTCCTTCTCTTCCGTGCCCGGCAGCCACCAGCGTCCCGCCTCGACAGGCTTGGACGGATTGCGCACGTCGATGATGCGGTAACATTGGTCGTCGCGCGGATGGCGGGGCATGTAATCCTCCGCGCCGCTGGCACAATGGATGAACTCGCCGTCGACGTACCACACGCAATGGACGCCGCGTGAGCGCGGGCCTTTGCAGTCGAAGAAGGAGATCGACTTCGGCTGCTCGGGCGTGGAGATATCGAACAGCTCGATCCCGGCCTTCTCGATATTCCAGCCGTAGGTCTGGTAAGCGACCGCCATGACATCGCCGCAGATTTCCAGCGAGTTCGACCGCATGTTGGTATGCGGCAGATCGGTCTGAACGATGACCCTCGGCTCGCGCGGATCCGACACGTCGACGGCGGTGAAATTCTTCGGCGGTCCCTCATGGGCCAGCCACATGATGCGGCGCCCGTTCTTCGCGACCTGCATACTCATGCCTTCGCCCACCCCGCCGAACCCCTGCAGGCTGTTGTGGGACAGCAGCTTCATATTTTTTGCTTCATGCCCGGACATCGGTTTCCTCCCGGATCTTGGCCAGACTATGGCTCTATTGTGGATGAATTTTCAGAAACTCGAATTGGGTCTCGCCTTCGCCGTTTCGTTGTCGTTGCGACTGTCGATGCGCCCGATGCTTCCATTCAGGGATCCATATGCTACTTGAGATGGCAGCACGAATGCGCATGATACTTCAAGGGCCGCGTCGAAAGCGTTGCGCCGCGCGCCGGTTATGAAATCGCGGGAGGCAGCCATGCCGCCGGAACCGAACGATCGCGTGCCGGGCAACCGGGTGCCCGTCTCGGTCATCACGGGCTTTCTCGGCAGCGGAAAGACGACCTTATTGAACCGGCTGGTGCGACATCCCGGCATGGCCGATGCCGCGCTCATCGTCAACGAGTTCGGCGAGATCGGCATCGACCACGCGCTCGTGGATTCATCCTTCGAGAATACGGTCGTCATGGACAGCGGCTGTATCTGCTGCAGCATTCGTGGCGACCTGATCGACACGGTCGGCGACCTGTTCGCCAATGTGGCCCAGGGCCGGCTGCCGCCGTTTTCGCGCATCGTCATCGAGACGACCGGGCTGGCCGACCCGGTGCCGATCGTCCAGGCGCTGATCGGCGAGCCGGTGATCACCGAGCGGTGCCGGCTCGACTCTTTGGTCACGACGGTCGATGCGCAGAACGGGGCGCGGCAGATGGACGAGCACGAGGAAGCCGTGCGGCAGGCGGCCGTGGCGGATATCGCGCTGATCACCAAAACGGATCTGGTGCCGCCGGATGTGGTGCGAAGCCTGGCGCATCGGCTGGCGCGGCTCAATCCGGGACTGCCGATTCACCTGGTGCAGCATGGCGAAATCGATCCCGCGCTTCTGTTCGACGGGGCCACCCGGGCGGTCGAGCGAATTGCGGCCATGGGGAATGACGCGCCGGCCGATGAAGCGCATGCGCATGATCACGAGCACGGTCATGACCACGACCATGACCACGATCAATCCATGATGCGGACGCGAACCGCCATGGCGACATCTGCGCCCATACGATCCAGACCGCTAAGCCTCTGTCCTGGGGGCGGCTCCGACTCTGGCTGGAGACGGTATTTTCGTTGCGCGGCGCCGACTTCCTGCGGCTCAAGGGAATTGTCCAGGTGGCTGGCGAGGACCGGCCGGTCGTCATCCAAGGCGTCGGCAATAGTTTCAGCCCGCCGCGCGCGCTCGCCCGGTGGCCCGCCGGTGTCCGCGGCTCGCGCATCGTGCTGATCACGCAAGGGCTGGCGCCTGAAGACCTTCAACGGAGCTTCGACGCCTTCGTCATCGACGGCGTTGCCGAAGTCGACAGCAGGCCCGATCCTCAGCCGTAGTGTTGCCGTCAGCGATGTCGGGCTCCAGCGCCCAGGTATCCGCCGTGGTCGTTGCTCCTCGTCGCGGTCCATATATTGAGGCATAAAAAAAGAAGCCCCCGTGAGGGGGCTAGGGAAGGTTAGGGAGAAGGTTGCGAGGGAGTGTGGTGTTAAGCGCCGCGGTGATCGTAGATCCATCTCTCTACAGGGGTGCTGGTGTGATGCTGATCTGATCCACCGTTGCGCTTGTCCATATAAACGGATGCGCATCGGAAAAGGGGTTAGAGGTGGGCGAATTTTTTTGCCCAGCGCGAAAAATCACCGAGCGCTCGCCTGCTGAAACGAAATAGCCCGCATCACGTCGTGACGCGGGCTTTCCAACGAGGGGCTACAGACGTCCGGCGGCGCGCGGGCTGCCGTGCCGAGGTTATTTTCCCGTATTGCCCGCGGCGTGTGCCGGGCCGGTCTTGATGAACATGTAGCTGCTCACGACCTTGGGCTGGCCGCTTCGCTTGCCGGCCGTCTCCAGCGCGCCGCGCAGCGCGCTCAGGTATTCCTTGGCGGGCTCGATCTGCGGCCGCGCCTTGCCGAACAAGGGCACGGGGGAGGATATCACGACCAGCAGCTCCGTCCCGTAGGGCGGGGCGACGGTAAATTCCTGCGCGCCGTCGCCGAGACGGACCCGTTCCCCGGCCTTCACGGCATTCTTGGCCTTGTCCGCGCCGGGCAGCATGTGCAGCACCGTCCCATCGTGCTGGACGTAGTCGACGTAGAGGTAGCCGTCGTAAAGCGACGTCGCTTCCGCCTCGACGACGAGCTTTTCTTGCGCCGTGTACGCCGCGCTGTGCTGGAAGGGCCGGACGGCGGGCAGGCCCGGAATATCCGCGCCGGCGCTCGCCTTCTGATGCAGAAGGTCGAGAACTTCGCACGCCGGCCGGCCCGCGACCATGGCCTGGTTGACGATTGCGGCCGTGCGGTCGAGCCCGGCCAGCTTCTCGCCCAGATGCTGCAGATCGGTGTCGCTGGAGACATAGCCGGAGACGGTGATCTTCATGTCCTTGGACAGCGTGGCCGACAGGGAGGCGCAGTCGAAGCCGCTCAGGGCCTGCGTAAGCTGCATGATGCTGCCGGCAGGCTGCGCGGCGGTGCCGCCATGCGCGCTCAAGGACCGCGTCAGCATGGTCTGGCTCTGGTCGAGCTCGTGCTGCAGCCGCTTGTTGTCGCGCACCACATCGTCATAGCGCGGGCGACACGCCCAGATCCAAATAGGGCATGATGACCTGACCGGAGAAGACGCCGATCATGAGCGACGCGGCGAGCGAAAATCCCATCGCCGGCGAATGAATGACCCGGTGCGCGAAAGAACGCGGACGCGGCGCAAACGGGACGACCTTGCTGGTCCCCTCGGGCGCGTCGCCGCCTGCCGCTTCCGCTGTGGATGCCGCGGTTTCCTTGCCGCCCTTCGCGTGGATTTCGCGCGACAGCGCCAGGATCGCGTCGTCCGACGCGTCCCAGTCGATCGGCTTTTTCGTGTCGTCGTAAAGACGCATGACCTGCCGGTCGGCTTCAGTCAGATCGTCGTCTCGTCCTTCGCGTGCCATGTCGTCACCTGATTTGCCGAACCGCATGGTTCGGGCTGATTTCCGTTACGCGCCGATCACGCGCTGCCGAAGTGTCTGGCGCGCATAGCGGAGCCGGCTCTTGACCGTTTCCCGGTTGGTTCCTGTCGCTTCCGCAATTTCCTCGTAGCTCATCTCGGATTCCAGATACATCATCAGCGCTATGCGCTGTTCCGGGGGCAATTCCTCGATCGCGGAAAGGACGTTGCGTAGCTCCTGCTTGTCGCCGAGGGCCTGCTCGGGGTTGCGTGCGCCCGAAAGTTCCAGATTGGCGGCCTCCGCTTCGTCCTCGACCGTTTCGTCCATCTCCAGCTCGCGATACGAGCCCGTCTTGCGATACCAGTCGATCAGATGGTTCCGCGCGATCCGGTAGAGATACGGTGCGAACCGGCCATCGGCGCTGTAGCTTCCATTCTGAACGGCTCTGATCACCCGAAACCAAACCTCCTGCGCCAGTTCCTGGGCGGTCGCGTCCGAACCGCACTGCCGGGCGAAAAATCGCCTGAGACCGGCGCGGTGACGGCGGTAGACCGCCTCGAAGGCTTTTTCATCGCCGGTGACGTAGCGAGCCATCAAAGACTCGTCCGACACGGTTTCCTGCGAGCTGCCTTCGAACATAAGAACGTTGCCTTGCGCTGATAGGGGTTAGGCCGGCGTAAATTTTTTGCCCATATTCGAGCCTGAGGAAATTCTTTCTTTATCAGAAGACCTTGCGGACCGCCTGTGAAACTGTCCGCGGCCTTAGGAATTATTCCCTGTGTTTCCCGAGCCCGCGGTCAAGGACGGCGCCGAAAGGGCCGGTCATTTGCCGGCTCCCGCGGTCCTGGCGCGATAGGCCTTGATCGCGGCCAGGGCGGCCCGAACCTGCCCGGCGTAATCCTCGCCTTTGGCGCGCGCTTGCGTCATCGCGTCATTGATGACGCCCTGAAGCTCCGGGTCGGCCTGCGACTGGCCCAGAAGCATCGCCGATGTTTGCGATTTGTCCGTCTCGGGCGATTTGCCGCCCTGGGTCTCCCGGTCGCGGTAGAGCTTGACCGCATCGAGAGCCGCCTGCACCTGCGCCTGATAGCTTTTGCCCTCGGTCCGCGCGCGCTTCATCGCGATCTCGATGATTTCCTTCAGCTCCGGCTTGGCGACGGCCACGTCGAGCATCTGGCCGGCCGGCCGGCTGCCGGCGCCCGCCGCTGTCTCGCTCCGGCGATACGCTTTGATCGCGTTCAAAGCGGCCTGGAGCTGGCCTTGCCGACCCTGGCCCCGCTTCCGTGCGTCGGCCATGGCGGAATCGATGATGCGCCTGAGGTCCGGCGAAATATTCTTGCCGAGCCCGAGCTCTGCCGCGGAGACGGGGCGTTCGCCGGGCGCTGGTTTCGTCGCGGGCTTCGGCGCCAGCTTGGCAATTTCCGCCTGGCGTTCGGCTTCGGCGGCTTTTTTCGCCTCCGCGAGAAGCCGCTGGCGTTCCTGTTCGGCTTGCTTGCGCGCCAGCGCCACCGCCGCCTCGTATTTTCGCGCAGCGTCCTGCTTCGCGGTTTCGATCAGCTTCGCCTGGTCGGCCTTGCTCTGACTTTCCAGCGCCGCCAGCGCCGTCGCCTGCTTCGTTTCCGCCTCCGTCTTGGCCTTGGCGACGCGCGCCGCCGCCGTCTTGTCGGCCTTCTCCTTGGCGTTGGAGAGAGTCGTCTGCAGCTGCTTGTCGGCTTCGTTGCGGGCGACCTCGATCATGCGCTTGCGCATGGCGTCGGCGGCCCTTTCCGCATCCGCCATCGCCTTGCGATAGGTCTCGGCCGCCTTGTCGTTGGCTGCCGCCAGGTCGCGTTTGCGATTGTCTTCCGCCTGCTTTTGCGCCTGCGCGACCAGCACCGCCGACTTCTCCTCGACCTGCTTCTTGGCCTTTGCGTAGGTGGCTTCCGACGCTTTCTTTGCTTGCGCGGTCGCGTCGGCGAGCGTCTTCTGGCGGGCCTTTTCCGCGGCACTCATGGCTTCGGCGAGTTTTGCCTCCTGCGTCGCGGCGGCGTCGCGCTGGGCCCGCGCCAGCTCGTTCTGGAAGCCCGTCTCCGCCTTATGGGTCACCGCCTCGACCACCTGCTTCCGCGCGGTCTCCGCCTTCTTGCTTACTTCCTCCCGCTGGCGGCGGATCTTGTTCAACGCTTCGACCGCTGCCTGGATCTGCGCCGCATAATCCGCGCCATCGGACTTGGCGTCGGCCATGGCGTGGTCGATCACGTCCAGCAGGCCGGCGTCGGATCCCGCACGCGCCTCCGCAACAGCCGTCTTGCCCGCCGATGCGCGCGGGCCCTTCTGCGACCGCAACTCCGCCAGGCGATTGCGCGCCAGCGCTGCGAAATTTCCCGAAGGAAACTGCTCCAGATAGGCTTCGAAATCTTCCGGCCGGGCGCTGCTGTAGATCGATTGCCAGAACACGACTTCACGGTCGATCGCCTTGCCGGCGCCTTTTTCCGTCTTTTCGGCCACCTTGGGCAGCGGCGGGTTGAAATAGAAATCCTCGGTGATCGACGAGGCCGTCCAGGGAACCTGCAAGCCCTTGGTGTCCTTGATCACCGCCGCGCGCACCCGCTTGAAGGTCTCCTCGATGCTGACTCCCTGTATCGGCAGCATTTTGGCCAGCGCGCCAGTGTAGAAGCTGTTGGTTCCCGTGCCGTCGGCCGCGACTTCGCCGGGAGCGGCGGCATAGGCGATATACGTGCCCGCCGGCGCGCGGGTCTGGGCCAGGCCTTCCGAATAGAACTGGAAAGTATCGCCGAAGGGATTGTCGCGGCAGGCGTCCAGGATGACGATGTTGAGCTTGTTGCGCGCGCCGGCCATGCGGCCGATGACCTTGTTGAGGTCGACCGATTCGGGCTCGACATGATCGGCGACGCTGATCGCCGCCCCGATGGGGATCATGAAGTTCTTGCCCCGCATCTGCACCGCGTGGCCGGCATAGTAGAAGAGGCCGACGCCGCCCTTCTCGATCTCATCGCCGAAGTCGACGATTGCGAGCTGCATCTCACGCTGCGTTGCATTGAGTTGCGTGATGACCTTGAACCCGAGACGGCCGAGGACATCGGTCATCGCGCGCGCATCGTTGATGGTGTTGGGGAGCGGGGACTGGGCGTAGGCGCCGTTGCCGATCACCAGCGCCACGCGCCGCTCGGCTGCTGCGGCCGGCAGCGTCGCCGCGACGAGGAGGCCGATGAGGAGAAAGGCGAACACACGGGCCGCGGTGACATCACACCGCCACCCTGTCGGCCGGCGATCCGTCGGGCTCGCTACGCTCCTCCCTGGACGACCGCTGTGCATTCTACCCCCGGGGCCGCCTCCGGCCATGCTCCGGCCGGTCAAGATGTAATGGCCCCTTGGCCCCGCGGGCCGAGCCGCCAGCGTGGTGGGACACTTTTATCGCAAATCCCGTGCGACCCTAAATCCGTTGGTCGAATAGCGCACGTTGAAATCATATCTGAAGCGGCTGGCCGAATAGGCAGAATTCGCATCGTTCCGCCAAGAGCCGCCGCGGAGCACGCGCGCGCTGCAGTCGCCCTGATCGGCTGCCGAGCCGTCCCTCGGCGTGCGATTATAATCCGGATTCCAGCAATCCTCGGTCCATTCCCAGACCCCGCCGCTCATACCGTATAAGCCGAACGGGTTTGCCTTGCTCATGGTCACGGGCGCCGGCGCCTTGTAATCCCATTTGCCGCCGCAGTCCTTGCAATCCGCCATGCCCACGGTCATGCGGTCGCCCCACCAGTATTTATGCTCGCTGCCGCCGCGGGCCGCGTATTCCCATTCCGCCTCGCTCGGCAGGCGATAGGGTTGGCCGGTTATCTTCTTCAGCCAGGCGAGGTATTCCTGAACATCTTTCCAGCTCAGCTTATGCATCGGCGCCGTATCCGGCGCGTCCTTGAGTTGGGGATTGTAGGAACAGCCGCTGGCCGCCGCGCAGGCCTTCCACTCGGCGATCGTCACCTCGTATTTGCCGATGCCGAACGGCTTGGCGATCCGGACGGTATGCGCCGGCTGCTCCGACGGGTCGCCCTTTTCCGATCCCATACGGAACGAGCCTGCCGACAGACGAACCATCACGGGACACTGCGGGCAGTCGCGAAAATCGCCGCCGGAGATCCCGCTCGGCTCCGCGCCCTCACGCGGCGGTATCACGGCAACCTTCGGCTCCGCTTTCTCGGCTTTCGGCGGCGCTTTCGCCCGCTCGCGCAAGAGGGTGGACGCGACATAAGCCGTTGCTCCGTCGCTCGTGCGGACCTGATACCAGTCCTGCCCGACGACCCGGCCCGTCACCAGCACCTGTTCCCCCTTCGCGGCCGTCCCCAGGATAGAGGCGGAAAGATCGGGGCTTGCGCGCATATGGGCCGGGCTCACGACATCGAATTCGGCCTCCATGGCCTCGATTTTCGGCGCCGCCGGCGCAGGTTTCGCGGCCTGGGGCGAACGAAGAATGGAGATGCGCCGCTTCGCTTCGTTGGCGAACTGCCCTTTCGGAAAGACCTCGAGGTAGGCCTCGAAATCCGCGGGATTTCCGCTCTCCTTGATCATGTTCCAGAGAGCGCCCTCGAATTCCGTGGATCGGCCTGAGGCCTGCGCCGTCTCGCTGCCGCTGGTCGGGCGGTTTTCCAGCAGGGCATGGGGCGCCTCGGGCGGCGTCTGGACGCGAATACCGCGGTTCACGACGTGCGTGTCCTGATCGGATTCGGCGGGGAGGCTGTCGCTCCCGAGACTGCGGCGCGGCGTGAGGTAGACGTCATCCGGAAGCGACGAGCTATGCCACGGGACGAGCGACCGGTTCGTCGCTTCGCTGACCGCGACGCGGACCATCTCGAATACATCGTCCGCCGAACGGTTCGGCGTCGCGATTACGTTCAGCAGCTCCTTGGTGAAGACCGATAGCTGCGGTCCCGTCTTGTCCGCGGGCGCCAGGCCATTCGAGTGGGCGATGAGGAAATTCGGCGGCGCCGCGAACGGAATCGAGCTGACCTGCAGCCCGCGATAGCGGCTCTTGACGGGATAGGGCGATGCGTCCAGGACCACCAGCTTCGCCGCCTTGTTCCGGTCGCGGTTGAGCGCCTCGATGACGCGGTCCATCGCGATTGCGCCGGCAACGGGATCCCCCCGGCCGACGACCTTCGCGTCCACCGGAAGCAGCATCATCTGGTCGGACGAATTCACGGTGTGTCCGGCAAAATAAAAGAAGACGACCTGGCTGTCGTGGCCGCTCTGGCCCAGCGTGTCGAGCGCCTGGCTCAAGTCGCGCCCGGTGGCATCTTCCATCAAGTGGACATGGAAACCGAGCGATTCGAGCTTCTTCGCCATCGCGCGCGCGTCATTGAGCGTATCCGGGAGCGTGCCCGCCGCATAACGCGCATTGCCGACGACGAGCGCCTGGCGCAGGCCGCCGCGCTTGGCGGAACCGGGCTCCAACGACGCCTGCTCCTTGGAGGATGCCAGCAGCGGCGCAGCCGGGACGAGCCAGCCGACGAGGAAGAGGAGCGTTGCCATGGCGATCGTAGGAACGGCACGGCATCGCGAGCCCGGCGGTGTCGATCGGCGCCGGCTCGCCAAATTGCCCGTAATCGGGATGCTCCTATATGATGCCGTCATGCGCAGCCGCCACCACTCGTTCCGACAGGTCATATATTAAAGAGCAAACAACTGCCTGCCTGGCGCAACGTGGCGATAGACGGCGTTCTCGGTGTTCGCCGCTTCACCAAGCCGTTTCCGCCGGCGCGTCTGTCAACTCCCCTATCGTTCGAGTATATCGTATATCAATGGTTGCGCAACGATACCCGTGCCTAAGTGGGCGACGGCGATTGCGAAGTCGGGCGGCAATAGTTAATCGGTTGAAGCTAGAAGCCGAGTGCGGCTGCAGCCGGTAAATTCAAAATACAACTGTAAGGCTATCCCTCTATTTGACGTATATAGTGATTTGCCTCGAATAGATGGGCGGATTATGCGGTATATGTTGGTAGTCGCCCATTAAAAGTTGCAGGGTATGCTTGCCGGGCGCGAGCTCTATGACCGCCTCGGACTGGCCGGCCCCAAAATGCAGATGGTTCTTATCCGCCGGTATCTCCTGATCGAACGGCGGCAAGGGCGCGTCGATGATCAGGTGGTGATGGCCGGTATTCGGCTTTTGCACCCCGGCGGGTGCGATGCCGGCATTACGCAGCCCGAACCAAACACGGAACCGGCGCGTATGGATCACCTCGCCGTCGTTCGGCCAGCCGATATAGCAATAGGCGTTCTTGGCCGCCGGCGTTTGCCCGGCCTCCGCGCCGCTTCCCAGGAACGGCGCCGTGAACAGCGTGGCGAGTGCAAAGACGGAAACGAAAAGAGCGGTTCGCATTGTTTCTTCTCCCCTTGGGATACGGTGCGCGCGCACCGGACACGGCCTTCCTGGACGGTCTCAGGGCACGATGATCGTAATCTTTTCCGAATAGACCGGCGGGTTATGAGGCATATGCTGATAGTCGCCGAACAGCAGCTGCAGCGTATGCTTGCCCGGAGGAAGCTCCAGGCGGACCTCGGTCTGTCCGGCCCCAAAGTGGAGATGATTCTTGTCGGCCGGGATTTCCTGGTTCAATGGGGGCAGCGGCGCATCGATGATGAGGTGGTGGTGCCCGGTATTCGGCTTTTGCACCCCGGCGGGCGCGATGCCGGCATTCTTGAGTCCCATCCGGACCCACAGCTTGCCGCCGTGGATGACCTGGCCATCCTTGGGCCAAATGATATAGACGCGCGCCTCTTTCGAGATAGGCGTCGGATCCGCAAGCGCGGCCGTTCCGCCCAGCGCCGTCGCCACGACCGCCGCGACAATAAGTTTCCACATTGAATGTGCTCCCCCTTTTTTAGTCCGGGCGATCCGCATTGCGAATGCGCCGGCCTCCACTATTCAAGTGCAACTGGCGGGCGCGTGCAACTCATTCGGTCGTGGCGCACATGCCAAAATGCTGACTGTGATCTTCTTGACGCGGCTATCGGCAGGACTTCTTGAAGGCCTCGATATTTTCCGCCTTTTTGACGTCATATTCCTGCACGAAACCCACCATGAGCTCCTTGCCGCCGGCATCGTAGAGCTGCTGATATCCGAAGTCGTGCAGCACGCCGCTTAACGTTACGCCGGGTTTCGGCAACTGCCCGCCGGAGCGTTCGAACAAGGCGCTTCCCGTCTTGGTCTCGATGATGAAGCAGTTGCCCACGCCGTAGACGATTTTCCCCGAATCCGCAGCCTGGGCCGCGAGGGGAGCACAGACGGCAACAAATACCAAAATCGCAAAGGCCTTAACCCGGTCCATTCATCGTCTCTCTTACTAAGGCGTGTCGCTTGTCGGTTCAGGCCCGACCATATCATCGGCCGAGATCGGGGAAACAATCTTTCTGACGGAACGGCGATGGCGATGTCGCCGGGCGACACCTATCGCGGCGCCATCCTTACTAGTTCCAATCCTGCCGCGCCGGATCGCTGATCGCAGTGGCGCGGTTCGACCGCTCGAGCGCACGCTGCTGTGGGCCGCGCCGGTTGTTCGCCAGGGTTTCGAGCATCCGCCGCACGCCCTTGGGCGGCTCCTGCCCGTTATGGCACGGGGCCGGACGGACGCTGCCGGCGAGATCGATGAGGAGAACCGCCAGGAATATGCTCGTGATCAGCTGTCGCATTGTCGGTTCCCCGGTTCGGAGCAGCGGATAGTCCGCGCTTTGTTGATCCCTGCGCCCTACGGTCGGAGGCTCGTCACGTCGGCGCTTGCTTCTTTGAACGAGGCCGATCGCAGGCTGGGGTTAAGACGGGTTCGCCTTTTTTGCCGAAAACGAATCCGGCTTGGAGGGATGCGCCGGATCGCCAAACGAAAGCCGCCCCGGCGTAATTTGCCGAGGCGGCGGAGGGACGACTTGTGACGGGGGAGGGCTTAGCAGTTGGACCAGTTCGGCGTGGACACGCACTTGTTCGGCGCGGCCTGCTGCTGGCGCATGACGTTCTGGACAATTCGCGCCGTCAGCTTGAGCTGCTGGCGCAGCGCATATTGCTGCTGCGCCTGCCACTGCGCTTGTGCCGCGCGTACCCGCTGCTGGATGAGCCGGCGCAGATTCGCGATCGGCCTGTTGACGCCTTCGTGACCGAAATCGCCGTTTTCTTCCGCCCAGTACCGGCCCGGCTCGAGCGGGCCGACCACTGCTTCGAGCGATACCCGGTCCTGTGCTGCGAGCGTATTGCCGTTCACGACGACGTTGCCGTCGGCGAAGGCCGGTGCGGCGAAAAGCATGATCTGGACGATTAGCGCCAGGACGGCGGCCCGGATGCGGAAAAATGGAATGGCGTCGATCCGATCCGCGCTGCGGCGGCAACCGGAGCCGAGCATCACGTCCGATGGCCGGTCGGCGGCCGGGGCGAAGGCCGCGTCTAGCGGGTTGGCGGCGCTGCAGTTTTCTTCGAAAGCAACGCGATAGGCCTCGAACCGGCGGCGGCGCTCAGCCGGGTCGTCGAACCAGGCCGGCGTCTCGCCCATCACCCTCTTCTTGTAGCTGCACCATTCCTCGAAAGTCATGACCCCCATCGTTCGTCTCCTACCTCGCGTTGTTCTATGGGTTAGAACGGTGGCTTGACGGGAAAGGGGTTACGGGGAGCGCGCCAATCTGACTTCTGATGAAGGAAATGCCGTCGAGATACGCCTTCCGACGCCGCGCCTCGGTTTCGGGATCGCTCGCGTCGGCATCCACCACGCAACTCTGCGGCCTCTGGGCCGCGTACCACGGTTGAAAAGTCGTCGGCGTCATGTCCCGGTCTCCGTTTGCTGGGGCTGGTTGCGTCCCCTAGAGGTTCAAACGAAGAAATCCGGCTCCGGTGTTAACGGCGGGCAAAAAAAGTCCGTTTCTGGCCGTGCAAGTCTGATTGGCGAAATAGAGTGAAGAGGCCGCCTGCGCTGATGACGGGCCAGCCCTATGCCAAGCGGGCATTGGCGCAACCGGCGCGCTTTGCAACGACAACCAGGCGGTCCGGCGCATGGACAAAAAGCGTGGCCACACCAGCGCCGCGGCAGATGTCAGCGGGCAGTTCGGCAAAAAAGGGATGCGGGGGATTCGAAATCCCCCGCATTTCACTGCGTCTCGGTCCCAGCCGACCCTTGGGCGGCGTCAAGCCCGTGCGACAACTCTGGATTTAGTTTTGCACAATTCGAAACTGGACACGCCAATTCTCAGGAGCACGAGGATCGCTATGCGGTAATGGATCCGTCTCGCCCTTTCCAACAGGCATCAACCGAGAGGGATCAATCTTCATCGACACCAAGTACTCCCTCACGGCGTACGCCCTCTTTTTTGAAAGCGTAAGATTGAAATCAGCGCTCCCGGACGCATCGGTGTGGCCTTCAACGGAAAATTTGCAGGAACCAAGAGCCGGATTCTTCATCGCAAGAGCCATTTGGTGAAGCTTTGCGTAGGCCGCCGCCTGCAGAATCGCCGAATTGAGGGCGAAGGTGATGGGAAGCGCGACGGCTGCATCGATATGGGGGCAACCGCCGGCCCGCTGTTTCGAGGATGTGCTCTTGCCGGCAGCGCCAGGGCGGGTGCCGTCGTCAGGGTTCGTTTCACTGACTTTCACGATCTTTCGATCGAAATCGTGGGATTCTAACTGCTTGACCTCCTGCCCGCGGATATGGATTCCGCGCGCACGGAACGGGAATACGCCTTGTTCCGTGGTTCGAGCAATTGCCTCGTTGCATGCCGCGGTGTCTTGGTTGTCGCTGCAGGCACTGAGAAATCGAGCGATGATATCGTGCGCCGTAACGTCTTTGCCGTAATAGGAGTAAACATCGCCGCTACCCGCATGCGCGGACGTTTGCAGGCAAATCGTGACAGCAAGACATGCGGTCGTCGCACGGAGGACGTGCAAATATCCCTTTTTCATTTGGAAGATTCCTTTCTGACGATGTGTACCGTTCGACCCAAGAAATGCGGAAGATGTGCAGCCCTGAACCGTCGCCGGCCGGGCGCGAGCAACCAATGAAGAGCCCTGCTTAGACCACATGTCGTTTCTCCCGCTGAGTGGGATTTGCAAGGCAAGCCCCACATTCCTATACACGGTGAAAATGCCGGTAAGGGGTTAAGCGAGCCGAAAGAATCATAAGCCGAGACGCAGGTTAAGTGCTGCGGCCGACCTGCGGCCTCATTTTCCGAGAGATGCCTCGATTTGAGGCTACCCTGCGTTTTGTGATGGGACGGACGATACAGGTTGTCGCCAGGACCGAGACCCGAGTTGGCTTGTCGATGCGGACGACGAGAAAAGCGGGTCAACCAGATACGAAGCTGCTCGGGGAGGCGGCAGCGTTGCGCCTGCCGCACGATCCCCGAGGCTCCGGGCCGTTCAGCGCATCGGCTTGATCAAACATGTCGAGTCGCCGTTGACCGGGATTACGTAAATGTCGCCATTGCTTGAATCCCGACCTTTGAAGCCCAGGCTATTCCGCTCGATCAGATTTTGGAGACGAATGCCGAACAGGTCCTTTTCGTCGATGATCTTAACACCATACTGCCAACACTGAACCCGCAACGGTGCGCTTTGTTTTAAAGGCTCGTCTGTCGGGGCCAACGCATGCGCATTTTGGGGTGCGCTGGCAGGCTTCTGACCGCCGGCTATCGCGATCTCGCTATATCCTTGAGTTGCACCGAAGCCGAACGCGAATGCGATGGCAAGCCCGATACATGCGATCTTCACCGAGTTAAAAGACATGATTGCATCTCCAATGCGCGGCAAGGATTACTTGGCGACTTTGATTGGCAGGCGGGCCAGCACCAGTCCGGTCGAATCGGCCCGCTTGAAGGTTGAGATCAGCTCGTCAATCGAGTGCACCGGGAGCGGTATCAGATCGCCGGTCTTGAGGCTGTCCGGCAACATCAAGCCGACCTCCTTGTAAGAGGCAAAGCAGATGACCTCCTCCTTGGCCCCCGACTTCTCAAAGACGATGTCGAAGTTCGAATTCTGCGAAGGAATGGCAACGGCCTTCCCGGCAATCGCATAGGGGTCGGGCTGGAATTGGTTCGGGAAAATCCGCGCGACCTTGCCCCATTCGTCTCGATAGTAGCAGTAGACGAACGCATCTTGAGACGACGTGACGTTCAGCTTCAGTACGTCCTGAACCTTGTAAACCGGGGCCTTGCCCTTGGACGTGACCAAGTCGAGCGCCAAGGGCACAGGGACCGCGTCCTTGGCCGCAATCGGTGCAACAGGTGCCGGCTTCTGCCCTAAGGCGAGATCCTGGTTGATCAGGGACTGATAGAGCTGAAAATCGATCCGGCCGTCTGCAATCAGCCCATGGTCCGCCTGATAGCGCGCGCTTGCGGCCTTCGTCGAACGGTCGTCAATGCCGTTGATGGTGCCGCTGTAGTAGCCCTTGCTGGCCAGCGCTCGTTGCGTGAACGCAACGCGTTCCTGCTGCGACATGGCGTCGAACCACGATCTGGCTTCGGCGACCATTTCCGGGTTCGTCTGCTCGATGCTGAGGCAGCGCCAATACGGAACCTGGGCGAGCTTGCCGGTAATCTCGATGACGCTGAGCTCGATCAGGGATCGGATCGCCGAATGCATGCCCTCACTCTTGTTCATATTTAGATTGAAGGACACGCCGGCCTTGCCGATCTTGGCGCCGACGTCGCCGCCAATGCCGCTTCGACTGACCGCGACCGAGTTATTGGCCGATATTCCCGGCATGATCTGACGTGACGCCAGGTAGCCCAGATTCAAATCGACCGAAACCACCGAGACCACCAAGTCCTTGGAAACGCCGAGATCGACGCCGCTGACGCTCAGGCCGGCGCCGACCTGGTTGGAGATTACGCCCGAGTCAAGCTGGGTGATTGCGCCTCGGATGTAATAGCTGGGGGCGACGAACTTGTTGGAGAAGCCCGCCAGGCGCTGCAAGAGCGCAACGTCGGTCTGGGTCTGGTCGAAATCGACGAAGGCGAAGGCGTGGCTTTTGACCGACATGCGGGACATCGCCGAGATCAGCATGTCCTTCGTGCCCGCCTTGACCTCGCTTGTCGCGTCGGGGATGCCCGCGCTGGTGATCACCACGTTGTGCACGCCAAAGGACGCGAAGAGGTTGTCCATGCAATCCAGCGCCGGCGTGAAGCTCGTGATGTTCTGCACCGGCCTCGTGGCGGGCTGCGCCGTGGTGTAAGCCGTCTCCGGCTGCCAGCTGGAGCAAGCGGAGCCAAGCAGCGCAAACGCTGTGGCCGCCAGCCGAATGATGAGGTTCCGTCTCATTTTCTTGTCCCCTTTTGCGCAAGCGCGCGGATTTTGCCAACCCAGGTTTCGGTCAGCAGTTTTTGCTAACGTTGATGATGTCCCGCGCCACGATGATGACTTCGCGCGGCGGCTTCCCGGATTTGTCCAGGTTGCCGATCTTCAGGCCGCCGCAGCCGCCGTTGCTGGTGCCGCTCGAGGTATCCGCACCGAACGGCTGTTCCTGCAGACTGCTGGCGGTCACCTTGTTGATCTTAGCCTGTGTCCCGGGGTCCAGATGAGTTCGCTGGTTATATTCTTTGGCGAGAAGGCCGGTCGGCGATGCAAGTGCAAAGATCGTCAACAAGACCAAATAAGCTGCAAAGGATTTCATGGCTTTTTCCAATCTATCATCGAGTTGTTGATTCGCCTCACGGAGGCCGTCTTCCATCGTGTCCGCTTCAGCACGGGTCGCCGTAACCGAGCGATACGCAGGAGGTGCCGCCAAACCCGGATATCGAATTGATGACCTTCTTGACCACGATCGTCTGCTTGACGCTGCCGGGGGTATTCGTCCCCTCCGGCACGGAGCCAAGATAAGTTTGCGCGGTCGTGCCCAGGCCTTTCGCGATATTTGTGGCCTCGCCGACGACCGTCGTGTTGTTGATGGAACCGCCAACCTTGACGTTGCTGCCGATGGAGCCGATCGATTGGATGGCCTCGGAGTACGCTCCGGAGGCTATGTTGGTCGCGCGCCCGACGACGGTGACGTTGACCAGATTGCCGCCGACTTCGACGCTACCTGCGTGTGCCGCGCTGGCGATGACCAGGGCGATAAAAGTACTGGCGGCAAAAAGTCTGCTCTTTGTGGTCATTGGTTCCGTCCTGTTCCGTTCTTGCCACGACTCCATCACGGAGCCGTCTCACCATTGCATACGGTCGGACGGCCGACATGGGGTGAATGGATGCGAAAAAAATTCCCGGCGATATGCGAATTCGTGGTCGAGGCTGCCGGACCATGGGGTTGTGCTCGATTGCGAACGGGTCAAAAGGAAACGGACCCGGGCATTTGGCATCCGGGTCCGTTCAATGTTCGCAGCGCCAGTTTCGACTGAGATGCGCTTCTTCGGGATCCTCCGAGGAGCGCCGTTTGCGGCGCTCCTGTTCGGATCTTGCGGTCGAGCGTCTTAGCACTTCTTGCCGATTGAGCCGACTTCCTGGCACGCCGTGGCGAGAAAGCCCGCCGTGTTGGTCGCCGCGCCGGACACGAGGCCGACGTTCAGCAGGGAACCGCCGATCTTGACGTTGCTGTCGCCGCTGACGGCACCGATGCTCTGTTTGGCCGTCGCGAGGAAGCCCGCCGTGTTGGTCACAGCCCCGGTTACCAGGCCGACGTTCAGCGCGGAGCCGCCCACTTCGATGTCGCCCGCAAATGCGGCGCTCGTGGTCATCAGAGCAACGAAAGCAGCGGCGGTCAGGTACTTAATCTTGGAAGTCATGAGCGTGGTCTCCTATCTGTGTTTTGTGGAAAGCCCCATCGCTTCCCCTGCTACTAATCACGAGCGTGTTGCCCGAGGGGGGTTAAAGGGCACAAAAGTTTTTTTGTGCAGGGCGGCGTGTGTTGGAAACCGGCGTTCTCTCTTGCGGCGTGGCGCTGTGTTTTCTTCATGTGCGCCGCGAAACTGCCACGCTCTTTGTAACGCTTGACATGGGTGAGGATCGGGCCGGTTCCGGGATCCGCTTGCCGGCCGCCGGGTGCACGACATTCCGCGCCGCCCCATCTCCCGAATCCCTGCCCCTGTCCCCTTTGGCAGGGGGTGTGCAGAATGTCACTTGCATAATGATAGTAACTGGCTTATATGTCACTTTCATTATGCAAGTCATAATCGGGAGCGAGTGATGCAGCGCAAGAGCTTCGGGAATATGCAGTGCCCGATCGCCCGCAGCCTCGAGCGGGTCGGGGAGTGGTGGAGCATCTTGATCCTGCGGGACGCCTTCCTTGGGGTGACGCGCTTCGATCAGTTCCAGAAAAGCCTCGGCATCGCGCCGAACATGCTGACGCGTCGGCTCAATGCGCTGGTCGAGGCCGGTCTGCTCGAGCGGCGCAGCTACAACGAGCGGCCGCAGCGCTTCGAATACGTGCTGACCGAGCGGGGCCGCGACTTCCGGCCGGTGCTCCTGGCGATCCTCGCCTGGGGCAACAAGCATTTCGCTCCCGAAGGGCCAAGCGTCGTGATCGTCGATACCGAAACGGGTGAGCTAGCGGAACCGATCTTGGTCGACCGGCGAAGCGGCCGGCCGCTCACCGATCCCGTCTTCCGGGCGGTGGCCGGGCCGGCGGCCGACGAGCGCACGCGGCGCCGGTATGCGACGGCCTACCAGGATGAAGGAAGCGTGTCATGAATATCCAGGTCGCCAAGCTGGCGGAGCCGCTTGTCGTCGAGCGCGAGATGGCCGGCCGGCCGCGCGCCCGCATGAGGCGGCTGTCGCGCCGCCGGCTTGCAATCGCGGGCGCGGTGCTGCTGGCGGTGCTCGCCGTCGGCTGGTACGGCTTTGACTGGTGGACGGTCGGGCGCTTTATCGAGAGCACCGACGATGCCTATGTCGGCGGCGACGTGACCGTGATCGCGCCGAAAGTGCCCGGCATCATCGCGAACGTCGCCGTCACCGACAACCAGGTCGTCCATGCGGGCGACCTCCTCGTGAAGCTGGACGACCGCGACTACCGGGCAGCGTTGGCGAAGGCCGATGCCGCGGTCGACGCGCAGCAGGCCGCGCTCGCCAATCTCGAAGCGAAGCGCCGTTTGCAAGAGGCCGTGGTCGCCCAGGCGCGGGCCGAGCTCGCGGCAACGGCCGCGGAGGTCACCCGCAGCAAATCCGATGTCCGCCGCTATCGAGATCTGGCGCGCGGCCAGTACGCGTCGCTGCAGCGCTTCCAGCAGGCCGATGCCGATTACCGCAAGGCGATCGCGGCGGACGAACGATCACGTGCGGCGCTGGACGCGGCGGAGCGCGAGCTCGATGTCATCGCCACGCAAAAGCAGCAGACGCGCGCCGCTCTGGCGGGCGCCATGGCCGACCGTGACACCGCTCGACTCAACTTGAGCTATACGGAGCTGCGGGCGCCCATCGATGGCGTCGTCGGCAACCGCAGCGCGCGGACTGGCGCCTATGCCACGGTCGGCGCCCAGCTCGTCTCGCTCGTGCCGGCGCACGGCCTGTGGGTGGACGCCAACTTCAAGGAAAGCCAGATCGCCCGCATGCGCAGCCGGCTTGCCGGTGATGATCAAGGCCGACGTGCTGCCCGGCCAGGTGTTTCACGGCCATGTCGCGAGCCTGGCGCCGGCGACGGGCGCGGTATTCAGCGTCTTGCCGGCGGAGAATGCGACCGGGAATTTCACCAAGATCGTGCAACGCGTGCCGGTGCGGGTCCTGCTTGACGGCGATGCCGCGACGCTGGGCCTTCTGCGGCCGGGGCTGTCGGTGACCGCTGCGATCGACCAACGCGTTACCGCCGAGGCGGCGCGGTGAGCGCGACGGTCGTGAGCGTGCCGCGACCGGCTATCGCCGAGCCGGGCGTGCTGTCCACCGCGGCGAAAGTCTTCGCCTTCGCGACCATGTGCGTCGGCTTCTTCATTGCCTTGCTGGACATCCAGATCGTCTCCGCATCGCTCGCCGATATCGGCGGCGGGCTCTCCGCCGGGGCCGATGAGACCGCCTGGGTCCAGACCAGCTACCTGATCGCCGAGATCATCGTCATCCCGCTGTCCGGCTGGCTGTCGCGCGTGATGTCGACGCGCTGGCTCTTCAGCGTCTCCGCCGTCGGGTTCACTCTCACGAGCCTGCTCTGCGGCTGGGCATGGGATATCCAGAGCATGATCGTGTTCCGAGCGCTGCAGGGCTTCCTCGGCGGCTCGATGATCCCGACCGTCTTCACCACCGCCTTCATCTATTTCAACGGCCAGCAGCGCCTGATCGCCGCCGCGACGATCGGCTGTATCGCATCGCTCGCGCCGACGCTCGGCCCGACCGTCGGCGGATGGATCACCGATAACTACTCCTGGCACTGGCTGTTCTTCGTCAATCTCGTGCCAGGCATCTTCGTGTCCATCGTCGTGCCGATCCTGGTGCGCATCGACAAGCCGGACGTGTCGCTGCTGCGCGGCGCGGACTACCTCGGCATGGCGCTGATGGCGCTATTTCTCGGCTGCCTGGAATACACCCTCGAGGAAGGGCCGCGCTGGGACTGGTTCGGCGACGATACGATCCGGCTGACAGCGTGGATCGCGGGCTTGGCAGGAATATCATTCGTCTGGCGCAGCCTGACCTATAGCCAGCCCGTGGTGGATCTGCGCGCGCTCAAGAGCCGGAATTTCTCGCTAGGCTCCTTCTTCTCCTTCGTTACCGGCATCGGCATCTTCGCCACGATCTACCTGACGCCCATATTTCTCGGGCGGGTGCGCGGCTTCAGCGCGCTGCAGATCGGCGAGGCGGTATTCACGACCGGGCTTTTCCAAGTCAGCGCCATTCCGTTCTACACGCTGCTGGCAAAGCGGATCGATCTGCGCTGGCTGATGATGTTCGGCTTCGCCTGTTTTGCCGTCAGCATGTGGAGCTTCACGCCGATCACCCATGACTGGGGCTGGCGGGAGCTGCTGTTGCCGCAAGCGTTCCGCGGCTTCTCGCAGCAATTTGCGGTGGCGCCGACCGTGACGCTGACGCTTGGCAGTCTGGCGCCCGAGCGCCTGAAGCTCGCTTCCGGCCTGTTCAACCTGATGCGCAATCTCGGCGGTGCGATCGGCATCGCCGCGTGCGGCACGATCCTGAACGACCGCACTAATCTGCATTTTTTACGGCTCGCCGATCATCTGAACAGCAGCAACCCCGCGATGTTGCAGCTGGTTCAGCAGGTCGCGGCGGCCGAGACGATGCATCGCGGCGGCGACGCGCTGCATGGTCATGCGGCGGCGCTCAAAGTCCTCTGGTCGCTTACCATGCGAGAGGCGGAGACTCAGACTTTCGCCGATGCATTCCTGGTCATCGCGCTCTGCTTCGTTGTCGCGACGATAATGGTGCCGCTGATGCGCAAGGTCGCGGCGCCGGCAGCGCCCCCGTCGGAGGCCCACTGACGGCAGCGGAATTCGCTAAATCGATTGTCGCCTGAAGGCGATCAGCCGAAGCGGCCGGTGATGTAGCCCTGGGTCCGTTCGTCGGTCGGATTGGTGAATAGCTGCGCGGTGTCGCCGAATTCCACCAGGTTGCCCAGGTGGAAGAACGCGGTCTGCTGCGAGACGCGCGCCGCCTGCTGCATGTTGTGGGTCACGATCACGATGGTGTAATTCGCCGACAGCTCGTCGATCAGCTCTTCGATCTTGGCGGTCGCGATCGGATCGAGCGCCGAGCACGGCTCGTCCATCAGAATGACCTCGGGATTGATGGCAATCGCGCGCGCGATGCAGAGACGCTGCTGCTGGCCGCCGGAAAGGCCCAAGCCGCTCTTCTTCAACTTGTCCTTGACCTCGTCCCACAGCGCAGCCTTGCGCAAGGCCCATTCGACCCGCTCGTTCATGGCGCTAGGGTTGAGCCGTTCATAGAGACGGACACCAAAAGCGATGTTGTCGTAGATCGTCATCGGGAACGGCGTCGGCTTTTGGAACACCATGCCGACCTGGGCCCGGAGCTGGTTGAGGTCCTGGCGCGGGTCGAGGATGTTCTCACCGTCGAGCAGCACTTCGCCTTCGGCGCGCTGGTCGGGGTAGAGGTCGTACATCCGGTTGAGGATCCGCAGGAGCGTAGACTTGCCGCAGCCCGACGGCCCGATGATGGCGGTCACCTTCAGCTCGGGGATTTCGATATTGACCGAGTGCAACGCCTTGTACTGGCCATAAAAGAAGTCGAGGTTGCGGACGGAAAACTTGGCGTTCACCGCCGGATCGATGCTCTCGACTGCCGTCATGCTTATGGGCTCCGTCGTGTCGTTGTCCGTTACCGCGGCAGTCGCCGTGCTAACCGCGCCCCCGCGCTTCTCGGCCGGCAGCGTCGTGCGGAATGCAATCGAGTCATTGGACGAGATGTTCATAGCTCTACCGCCTTTGGCTCTTGGAGTTAATAGCGACCCGGGCAGCGACATTCAGCGACAGGACGCTCAGGGTGATCAGTAGCGCGCCCCCCCAGGCCAGCTTCTGCCAATCTTCGTAAGGGCTCATCGCGAACTGGAAGATGACCACCGGCATGTTCGACATCGGCGCGTTGAGGTCCGTGCTCCAGAACTGATTGTTGAGCGCGGTGAACAGCAAAGGCGCGGTCTCGCCGGTAACGCGGGCCACTGCCAGCATGATGCCGGTGAGGATGCCTTGCATCGCGGCCCGATAGCAGACCGACAGGATTACCTTCCAGCGCGGCGTGCCGAGCGCGACCGCCGCCTCGCGGAGGCTGTCCGGAATCAGGCTGAGCATGTTCTCCGTGGTCCGCACCACGACCGGGATCACGATGATGGCGAGCGCCATCGACCCGGCCCAGGCCGAGAAATGGCCCATCGGGATCACCATCACCTCGTAAACGAACAGGCCGATGACGATCGAGGGCGCGCTCAGCAGAATGTCCGTGACGAAGCGGGTCGGCTTTGCGAGCAGGCTGTAACGGCCATACTCCGCCAAGTAAGTGCCGGCCAGCACCGCGATCGGCGTTGCAACGGCGACGCCGACAACGGTCAGGATCAAGCTGCCGACGATGGCATTGAGCAGGCCGCCGGCGCTGCCGGGCGGCGGCGTATTCTGCGTGAACATGGCCAGGTCGATGCTGCGGATGCCGTTGACGAACAGCGTCCAGACGATCAGCACCAGGGCGGCGATGCCAATGCCTGCCGCGGCGATCGAGCCGCCTTGGCTCAGCACGTTGACCAGCTTTGCGCCGTCTGTAAATTCTTGGATTTATCATCGGCTTCATCGCGATTTCCTCACCGTCCCACACGCAGCTCGAGCCGCGCCAGCATCCACTTGGCGAAGGCGAGCACGATGAATGTCATGACGAACAGGATCAGGCCGAGGGCGATCAGCGACGACAGGTAAAGGTCGCCGACCGCTTCGGTGAATTCGTTGGCGAGCGCCGACGATATCGTGTTGCCCGGCGCGAGGAGCGAGGCCGCGAGCTGATGCGCGTTGCCGATCACGAAGGTGACGGCCATGGTCTCGCCGAGCGCGCGGCCGAGGCCGAGCATGACGCCGCCGACGATGCCGACGCGGGTATAGGGAATGACCACGTTCCACACCACTTCCCAGGTCGTGCAGCCGAGGCCGTACGCCGATTCCTTGAGCATCGGCGGCACCGTCTCGAACACGTCGCGGATCACCGCGGCGATGAACGGCAGCACCATGATGGCGAGGATCAGGCCGGCGGTCAGCAGCCCGACGCCGTAGGGCGCGCCCTGGAACAGCCTGCCGATGATCGGCAGCGGCCCGATGACGTCGATGAGCCAGGGCTGGACATGTTCCGCCAAGAATGGCGCGAAGACGAACAATCCCCACATGCCATAGATGATGCTGGGGATGCCGGCGAGAAGCTCGATGGCGATGCCGAGCGGCCGGCGCAGCCATTCCGGGCAGATCTCGGTGAGGAAGAGGGCGATGCCGAGGCTGATCGGCACGCCGAAAAACATGGCGATCGCCGAAGTGACCAAGGTGCCGTAGATCGGCACCAGGGCGCCGAAGTGTTCCTTGACGGGGTCCCACGCCTGAGTGATCAGGAATGCCGGTCCGAAATGCGCGAGGGCCTTCCAGCCGCCCAGCAGGAGCGACAATGCGATGGCCGTCAGCAGCGCCAGGACGAAGAAGGCCGATATCTTGGTGGCATTGCGGAACAGTGATTCGGCTGGCAGAACGCGGGGCGCGCGGGCGGTTGGCAGCGGGGCGGTGGCGACTGAGGTCATGAGGCTAACATCGTTTTCGTCGAGAGGGGGGACGAGGCCGGGAAGGGAGGATACGCACCTCTGTCTTCCCGCCTCGCCTCACAATACGCTGCGAAAGCGGCTTCAAACTGCCTAGTTCATCCGCTTCCAGATCGTCTTGCCGCTCGCGTCCTTGACGTTGTCCGCCCAGGACTCCTCGATCTGCTTGACCACCGAGGTCGGCATCGGCACGTAGTCAAGCTTCATCGCGAGCTTGTCGCCGTTCTTGTAGCTCCAGCTGAAGAACTTGAGCACCTGCAGCGCGCGGTCCGGATGCTCCTGCTTCTTGTACATCAGGATGAAGGTCGCGCCGCTGATCGGCCAGCTCTTGGCACCGGGCTGGTCGGTCAGGAGGATGCCGAAGCCGGGCTCGCTCTTCCAGTCGGCGTTGGCGGCCGCGGCCTGGAACGCCGAGGCGTCCGGCTTTACGAAATGGCCGGCCTGATTCTTCAGCTGACCGTAGGTCAGCTTGTTCTGCAGGGCGTAGGCGTATTCGACATAGCCGATCGCGCCGACCGACTTCTGGACGAACGCGGCGACGCCTTCGTTGCCCTTGCCGCCGATGCCCGTCGGCCACTGAACCGCCGTCGAGTTACCGACCTTTTCCTTCCAATCCGGGCTGACCTTGCTCAGATAGTTCGTGTAGATGAAGGTCGTGCCCGATCCGTCAGAGCGGTGCACGACGGTGATCGCCTGATTCGGAAGCTTGACGCCCGGATTTATCTTGGAGACCTCCGGATCGTTCCACTTTTTCACCTTGCCGAGATAGATGTCGGCAAGCAGCGTTCCGGAGAACTTGATCTTTCCGGCGGCGATGCCCGGCAGATGGTAGACCGGCACGACGCCGCCCATGACGGTCGGGAACTGGGTCAGCCCGATCTCTTCGAGGTCCTTGCCCTTGAGCGGCATGTCCGACGCGCCGAAATCGACGGTCTTGGCCTTGATCTGCTTGATGCCGCCGCCCGAGCCGATCGACTGGTAGTTCAGGCCGACGTCGGCTTTCGCCTTATAGGCCTCGGCCCATTTGGCATAAATCGGATACGGGAATGTGGCGCCTGCCCCCGTGATGTCGGCCGCCTGCGCGACTGCGGTCAAGCCTGCCGCGGCGACGCAGGCCATGACGACCCCTGTCAGTCTGCGTGTAAAACGCTCCATGTTCTTCTCCACTAGGTAATGAATATGTCGAACGCAGGACGCAAGCTGTGCCGGGACCCTGCGGGCGTCACCTTAAGCGCGCGCGGAGAAGGAAATACTACGAATAGATTACAGTCTTATGACAGGGGCGCGGCCCATCCTCACCGGACCCTGGCTTGGGCCGGATTTGCGCAGAAAAGGGCGAGTTGTGCCGCACCTGAGCGCGGTAAATCCATACCCGCAAATCGGCGTTTCGTAGGGGAAGACGGCTATTTCATGTCTTTCCGACGCGTGCTCAGATTCCCTGGCTCACGCGGGGGAAAACCTCTTCGGCAAACAGCTCCATCGCCTCCATCGAGCGGGAGACCTCGAGCCCCGGCCAATGCATGCTCATGACCACGTGATTCATGCCGACCCGCTTGTGGAACTTGATGATCTGCTCGGCTACGTCGTCGGGCGAGCCGATGAAGAAGCGGTCCTTCAGCAGATCCTCAAACGGCTGGCCCAGCTCGTCCGTCTCGCCGGGCCGCGACCGGCCGAGGCCCCAGGCGTGATAGTGCCGATATTTGTTCATGATCGGCTCCTTGGCCAGCCGGTAGGCTTCCTCGCGCGTCGGCGCGACGAATACCTCGCGGCGGAAAGGGAACTCGTCCGGGAACGGCTTGCCCGCCTCGTCGAGCGCCCGCTTGTAGGTCTCGACCTGGTCGGCCACCGCGTCCAGGCGATCGTTCGGGCCGATATACCAGCATGATCCGAGCCGTGCGGCGCGCCGGATGACGGCGTCGGCGCTGCCGCCGATCCAGATCGGCGGGTGGGGCTTTTGTACCGGTCTGGCGGAGCAGCCAGCTTCGACGAGATTGAAGTGCGAGCCCTTGAGCGTGACGGTGTCCTCCGTCCACAGACGTATGATGGCCTCGAGATTCTCCTCGAACCGGCGGCCGCGATCCTTCCTGGACGTGCCGAAAGCCTCGAACTCGATATCGCGGTAGCCGACGCCGCAGCCGAAAATGACTTTTCCGTTCGTCATAATGTCGAGCGTGCCGATCTGTTCGGCGACGTCGAGCGGCTTGTGCAGCGGCAGCAACAGGACGCCGGTGTTGAGGCGAAGGCTGGGCGCTTCGGCGGCGACGCGCGCCAGAAAAGGGATCTGCTGCAGATCCTGCAGCGGGTACGTGCTGTAATGCGCGCCCTTGGTGATCGAGTGGTAGCCGAGCCGCTCGGCGCGCCGCGCCTGCTCCAGCATTTCCTGGAAGTGGTCGGCCACGTTGTCCCCGCGGGGGAACTGGCCGCGCATCATGAGCCCGAATTGTATTTTGGTCATCGCCAGTGCATTTCTCGTTGTTGCCGGCTAAGCCTAACCCATCGGCCGCTTGCACCAAAATGCGCGGCAGGTCCGAAGGGCCCGCCGGCGCCGCGGCGGCGCGTTTCGCCCGGCGTCATATACCCTGATGGACCCGCGGGATGACCTCTTCGGCGAACAGCTCCATCGCTTCGATCGAGCGCGCCACCTCGAGCCCCGGCCAGTGCAGGCTTATGACGACGTGGTTCATGCCGACCCGCTTGTGGAACTTGACGATCTGCTCGGCCACGTCGTCGGGCGAGCCGATGAAGAAGCGGTCCTTGATCAGGTCTTCGAAATCCTGGCCGAGTTCGCCCGCCGCCGACCGGTCGACGTCCCAAGCGTTATAGGCCCTGTACTTGGTCATGATCGGCCCCTTGGCGAGGCGGTAGGCCTCTTCCCGCGTCGGCGCGACGAAGACCTCGCGACGGAAGGGGAACTCGTCCGGGAACGGCTTGTCCGCCTCGTCGAGCGCGCGCTTGTAGGTCTCGACGCGCTCGGCGACGACGTCCAGCCGGTCTTTCGGGCCGATGTACCAGCAGCTGCCCATGCGCGCCGCGCGCCGGACGGCGACGTCCGCATTGCCGCCGATCCAGATCGGCGGGTGCGGCTTCTGTACCGGTCTGGCGGAGCAGCCCGCCTCGACGAGGTTGAAGTGCGAGCCCTTCATGCGTGACCGTCTCCTCCGTCCACAGGCGCAGGATGGCCTCGAGGTTTTCCTCGAACCGTCGGCCGCGCTCCTTGCGGGAGGTGCCGAAGGCCTCGAACTCGACGTCGCGATAGCCGACGCCGCAGCCGAAGATCGCCTTGCCGTTCGTCATGATGTCGAGCGTGCCGATCTGTTCGGCGACGTCGAGCGGCTTGTGCAGCGGCAGCAGCAGGACGCCGGTGTTGAGCCGAAGGCTGGGTGCTTCGGCGGCGATGCGCGCGAGGAACGGCACCTGCTGCAGGTCCTGCAGCGGATAGATGCTGTAATGCGAGCCCTTGGTGATCGAGTGATAGCCGAGCCGCTCGGCGCGCCGCGCCTGCTCCAGCATCTCCTCGAAATGATCGGCCACGTTCTCGCCGCGGGGAAACTGCCCGCGCATCATGATTCCGAACTGTATCTGTGCCATCGCGTGCGCTTTTTTCGTTGTTGACGGCTCAGACTATCTCATCGGCGGCTTCGGCCCAACGGGTGCTAAATCGAAGCGCTCAGCCCCAAGGCCAGGAGCGCTCCCGGCAACGGCATGGCGACTTTGTTGGATCGATTCCAACCATTAGGCGTTTCTTGAGGGGGAATGAACGGAGCACAGGCCGACCCGATGCGCGCCCGACTGATCTATCTGAAGTACAAGCTCAGCAGCAGCTATTGGTTTGTGCCGGGCTTGATGATCCTGGGCGCAATCGCGTTGTCCTTCGGGATGGTGCGGCTCGACCACGCCCTGTTGGATGCCTCGATCGACGTATCGGGCTGGCTTTACAGCGGAACGCCGGCCGGGGCGCGGCAGCTCCTCGCCACGATCGCAAGCGCCATCATTACGGTGACGAGCCTCGTCTTTTCGATGACGCTGATTGCGCTCACGCTGGCGTCGCAGCAGCTCGGGCCCCGTCTGCTCGAGAACTTCAAGCGCGACAGGGTGAACCAATTGGTGCTCGGCTTCTTCGTGGCGACATTCGTGTATTCGCTTCTTGTGCTGCTCGCGGTCAGCGATGTCGATAAAGCGAAATTCGTGCCCGCTTGCGCGACCGTGGGCGCCATCGTGATGTCCATTATCAGTTTCGGCTTTCTTATATTCTTCATTCACCATGTCGCCGGATCGATCCAGGCGGATGATGTGGTCGCGAATGTCAGCGGCAATCTGGAAAAGTTGATCGCCGCGAACCTCGTCGACCCGCCCGACGGGACCGATGCGCGCGAACCTGCGTCGCCCGGCGCGTGGCCCGACGATTTCGACGACAACGCGGTGCCCGTGCACGCTGTCCAATGCGGCTATATCGAGACACTCGACTTCGAGGCGCTCGAGGCGTTATCCATGGAGCAGAAGGTCGTGATGCGCGTCGACTGCCGTCCCGGCCACTTTGTTGTTCAAGGATTCCCGATCGCGCACGTCTATCCGGCCTCGGATGTTTCCGATGAATTGCGGCGTGACATCGGCAGCAATATCGTCTTCGGGCATAAGCGGACGCCTGCGCAGGATGTGGAGTACGAGATCCGGGTTATCGCGGAGATCGCGGTCCGCGCGCTGTCGCCCGAGCCTCAACGACTATTATACGGCGGTGAATTGCGTCGACCGATTGACGGCGGCGCTGGTATCGATCCTGCAAAAGGACTTTCCGCCGGCCGACCGGTATGACGCCGAGGGCAAGGTCGTCCTGCGCACCGTGCCGCCCGATTTCGAAGGAATGCTGGGCACCGCTTTTCACGACATACGCCAAAGCGCCCACGGCAATACCGCGGTGACGATACGCTTATTCGAGGCGTTGGGCGTTCTCGCGTTGGCCAGCGTGGACGCGGACCAAAGACGCGCCATCGAAACCCATGCCGAGATGGTCGGCCGGGCTGCCGCCGAGTTCATCTTCGACCCCAACGACAGGTCCGATGCGGAGATGAAACTCAATGCCGTCCGGCGCAACCTGGCGCGTGTCGAACGGAGCCCCGGCGGCCGCGGGAAGCCGACACGCCGGGCCATGCTTGCAGGTTGAAGCGTCACGGCCCGTCGGCGTGTCAGTCGGCGCCTCCCTTTTTCGCCTGCGCCAGAAGCGCCAGCAACCCCTTCAACAGCGCGGTCGGCGAAGGCGGGCAGCCGGGGATGTGGAGATCGACCGGGACGACCTCGGCGACGCCGCCTACCACCGCATAACTTCCGGCGAAGCAGCCGCCGTCGCGCGCGCAGTCGCCGACCGCGACGACCCATTTCGGATTGGGCGTGGCGTTGTAGGTGCGTTCCAGCGCCTCGCGCATGTTCCGCGTCACCGGGCCGGTGACGAGCAGCACGTCGGCGTGGCGCGGCGACGCGACGAAGCGGATGCCGAAGCGCTCGAGATCGTAGAAGACGTTGTTGACGGCGTGGATCTCCATCTCGCAGCCGTTGCAGGAGCCGGCGTCGACTTCGCGGATTGAAAGGCTGTGCCCGAGCCGGCGCCGTGCGGCGCGCTCCACGGCACGGGCGAGCTCGGCGATGGATGCGTCGTCGGGTTCCGGCGGCGGTTCGGTGAGCGGTCCCCGGAACAGACCATCGAGAAACAGCCTACGCATCGCGGTTCCTTCTCATAGGTCGTGTCCTGAATAGGAGCAGTTGAACGATTTGTTGCAGAGCGGAAAGTCGGCGACGATGTTGCCCTCGATCGCGGCCTCCAGCAGTGGCCATTGGAACCAGGACGGGTCGCGCAAGTGGCAGCGCTCGATCCTGCCGTTCGCGCCGATCCGCAGCCAGACCAGGATATCGCCTCGAAACCCTTCGATGAGCGCCAAGCCCTCGCCGCCTCCGGCGGGCAGATCGACGGCGATCGGTCCGACGGGCAGGCCGTCGAGGATCTGCTCGATCAGGGAAAGGCTTTGCTCGACCTCGCGAATGCGGATCCAGACCCGCGCGTTCACGTCGCCTTCCTTCAGGACCGGAACCTCGAAGCGGAGCGCGTCATAGGGCGGGTAACCCGGGACGCGGCGCGCGTCAAAGGCCCGGCCGGACGCCCGTCCGACATAGCCGCCGCCGGCGAATTGCCGGGCCAGCGCTGGCCTGACGATCCCGGTGCCCACCGTCCGGTCCTGAAGCGACGCCGTGTTGTCGTAAAGCTCGACAAGCCGCGGGAAGCGCTGCCGTACCTCCGTGATCAGGGCGCGCAACGCGGCGGGACTGTTTTCCGCGAGGTCGGACGCGACGCCGCCGGGCACGATCCTGTCCCGCATGAAGCGATGGCCGAAGCAGCTTTCGGCGCAGCGCAGGACGCGCTCGCGCAGCGCGCCGCAATGGGCATGCATGAGCGCGAAGGCGGCGTCGTTGCAGATCGCGCCGATATCGCCGTAATGGTTGGCCAGCCGCTCGAGCTCGGCCATGAGGGCGCGCAGCCAATCGGCCCGCGCGGGCGGCGCGATTCCGAGCGCCGCTTCGGCGGCGCGGGCGAAGGCGAGCGAATAGGCCACGGCGCTGTCGCCGGACGTGCGGCCGGCCAGCATGGCGCCGCGCGCAAGCTCGGCGCCGGCCATGAGGCCTTCGATACCTTTATGCACATAGCCGAGTCGCTGTTCGAGGCGCACCACGGTCTCGCCGTTCGCGGTGAAGCGGAAGTGGCCGGGCTCGATGATCCCCGCGTGCACCGGGCCGACCGCGATCTGATGCAGGCTCTCGCCTTCGGCCGGCAGGAAGACATAGGGCGCACCGCCGCCAGTGCCACCTTCGCGTGCCGGACCGAGAGGGTGGCGAAGGTTCCAGCGGCCGTGATCGAGCCATGGGCGCGGATCGGGCGTGCCTTTTGCGCTCAGCCCGAACAGATCCTGGATGGCGCGCTCGAGCCGAAGGGCCGGCGGATGGGCCTGGGCGACGGACGGGAAGCGCCGGTCGGCGCAGTCGAGGCTGATGACGGCGATGGCGGCGTTCGGCTCGTCGAGAAGCGCCATATGCACAGTCGACTCCTCGGCCCACAGGCCAAGCAACTGCCAATGGCCCGCGGCGAGCTGGCCGGCCGCGAAGCTCCAGATCGTCGCGTCGACGACGGCGCGCGGGACGGGCCGGTGTTGCTGTATTCGGCGGCCTTCGCGGATCAGATCGTCGAGTGACGGCATGGCCTCCATCCCCTATCCCAGCGCTGCCGCGACATGCTGAAACCACGAGACCAGCGGCGGCGGCAGGTAGAGCCCGGCGGCGAGCACGAGCGAGAAATGGGCGTACATGGGCACATAGGATGCGTCCGACTTCGCGGTGCTGCCCTGCGCCTCGCCGAAGGCAAGGCTGCTGAGCCGCAGCAGAAGGGCGCCGAAGGCGAGGAGGATTCCGAAGACGAGCGGAATGGCAAGCAGCGGCTGGCGGGCGAAGGTCGAGGTGACGACCAGGAACTCGCTCATGAAAATACCGAGCGGCGGCAGCCCGGCGATGGCGATCACGCCGACAACCAGGCCCCAGCCGAGGGCGGGATGGGTTACCGTAAGGCCCCGGATGTCGGCGATCTTTTGCGTGCCCTTGACCTGGGCGATGTGGCCGACCGCATAGAAGATCGCGGATTTGGTCAGGCTATGCATCACCATGTGCAGCAGCCCCGCGAAATTGGCCAACGGCCCCCCCATGCCGAAGGCGAAGGTGATGATGCCCATATGCTCGATCGACGAGTAGGCAAACATCCGTTTGATGTCGCGCCGGCGGTACAACATGAAGGCGGCGAAGACGAGCGACGTCAGGCCCATCGTCACCATCAGCGGGCCCGGGGCGATCGCGTCCGGACTTGCGGCGAGCAAGATCTTGAAACGCAGCACGGCGTAAAGCGCCACATTGAGGAGCAAGCCCGACAGCACGGCGGAGATCGGCGTCGGGCCTTCGGCATGCGCATCGGGAAGCCAGGCGTGCAGCGGCGCCAGGCCGACCTTCGTGCCGTAGCCGAGCAGCAAAAAGACGAAGGCGACATTCAGAAGCGCGGGATCGAATTTGGCGGCGTGCGTGACCAGGATCGTCCAGACCATGGCGTCCTGGCCTTCGCCGACCACCGGCTGCGCGGTCATATAGACGAGGATGGTGCCGAACAGCGCAAGCGCGATTCCGACGCTTCCCAGGATGAAATACTTCCAGGCCGCCTCGAGCGCTTCGTGGGTGCGATAAATGCCGACCATGAGAACGGTGGTCAGCGTCGCCAGCTCGACCGCGACCCACATCAGGCCGATGTTGTTCGACAGGAAGGCGAGGTTCATGCCGAACATCATGATCTGGAACATCGCGTGGTAGAAACGCAGGTATGTCGGCGTCAGGCGGCCGGTCTCCAGCTCGTGCGCGATATAGCTGGCGCTGAACACGCTCGTCGTGAAGCTGACGAAGGTGTTGAGCACGATAAAGACGATATTGAGGTCGTCGACCAGCAGATACGGCCCCGGCGCCGGCCGGGGGATGACGAAAAGCGACAGCGCCGACAGAAAGGTGAGGAGGCTCGCCGCCACGTTCAGCCGTGCCGTCAGCCGGTAGCCCGGCAGCAGCGCCAGCACCGCCGCCGCGCCGACCGGTATCAGCAGGATCGCGCTCAGCGCGTCGAAGGCTGGCGCGGTCATCGCCGCTCGCCCCGGAAATCGTCGAGAGCGCCGATATCGACCGTGTCGAAACGCTCGCGGATCCGAAACAGAAAGACGCCGATGACGATGAAGGCGATCAGGATCGAGAAAGCGACGCTGATCTCGACGACCAGCGGCATGCCCTTCGCGCCGGTGGCGGCCAGGACCAGCCCGTTCTCGAGCGACATGAAGCCGACGACCTGACTGACCGCGTTGCGTCGCGTCACCATCACCAGGAGGCCAAGCAACACCACCGACAACGCGAAGGCGAGATCCTCGCGCGCGAGCGGATTGGCGTCTGCCGTCACGCGCAGCATCAGCGCCATGGAGAGCGCCACGAGACCCATGCCGGCGAGCATGGTCGGGCCGATCCCGACCGCGGTCTCGACGTCGCGATGGATGCCGAGACGCTGAATGATGCGATGCAGCGCCACCGGGATGACGATCGCCTTGAAGACGAGGGCGATGGCCGCGGTCACGTAAAGATGCGGCGCTTCCTGAATATAGGCTTGCCAGCCGACGGACAGGGCGAGCACCAGGGCATGCAGCGCGAAGATATTGAGCAGCGCATAGAGGCGGGCTTGGTACAGCAACATGAAACTGACCAGGACCAGGCCGCCGGCGAGCAAATGCGCGACATCGAAGACGAGACTGCCCATCAAAGACTCCGCGAAACGAAGAGGAGGAGCGTGCCGAGAAGCCCGAGCATGAGCGCCGCACCCAGGAATTGCGGCACGCGGAACACGCGCATCTTCGCGGTCGCGGTCTCGAACAGCGCGAGCAGCGCGCCGCAAGCCATGAGCTTGACGAGATAGGCGGCGGCGCCGAGCGCGTACGCTTCGGGCCCGGCGCCGAGCGCCGCCAGCTTCCAGGGCACGAACAGGCAGGCGATCAGCGAGACATAGAGCAGCAGCTTGAGCGACGCGGCGAACTCGATCATCGCGAGGTGGCGGCCGGAGTATTCGAGAACCATGGCCTCGTGCACCATGGTCAGCTCCAGGTGCGTCGCCGGGTTGTCGATGGGAATGCGCGCATTTTCGGCGATCGCGACCATGATCAGCGCGATGAGCGCCATCCCGAGCGAAACGCGCAGCCCCACCTCCGGCGAGGCCATGAAGGCGGCGATCGTGGAGAGCTGCGTCGAGCGGGCCAAGAGCGCGAGCGAGAAGATGATCAGCAGCATGGCCGGCTCGGCAAGCGTGGCGATCATTACCTCGCGGCTCGATCCGATGCCGCCGAAGCTCGTGCCGACGTCCATGCCGGCAAGGGCCAGGAAGAAGCGCGCGCTTCCCAGCAAGGCGACAATGGCGATGAAGTCGGCGGTCCAGCTGAAGATGAGGCCGGTCGCGAAGGTCGGGATGAGCGCCGCCGCGACCCAGGTGGTGGCGAAGATCAGATAGGGGGTCGCCCGGAACAGCCACGACGCATTCTCGGCCAGCACCACCTCCTTGCGGAGAAGCCGCAGCAGGTCGCGATAGGGCTGAATGACCGACGGCCCGCGGCTGCGCAGCAATCGCGCCTTTATCTTTCGTATGTAACCCGTCAGCAGCGGCGCCAGGAGCAGCACCAGCGCCATCTGCGCGCCTTGCACGAGAACATCGGTGATCACGACCATATCGCAAGCACCAGAAGCAGCGAGACGAGGGCTAGGAAGACAAGGCTCAGATAGCGGCGGATCGTCAGGAACTGCAGATAATTGAGCCGGTCCGCGCCGAAGCTGACCGCGTGCACGATCGGCGCATAAAGGCTTTCCCAAACGAGGTCGTGCAGCGTCACTGTCAGGCGCGCCGGCCGGACATCCCCCGGCGGTGGCATGTCGACCTGCTCGCTGGCGCGGAACGCCAGCGTCCCGAAGACCCGGCGGATCGGCTGAGCGAAGCTGCCGGCGGTATATTGCGTCTGCGGCCGTGGATCGGGAAACCCGCAGTCCCAGGCCGGTGCCCGGCGCACGGCGCGCGAGGCAAGGCGGTGGATCACATAGACGGCGGCCAATGCCGAAGCTGCGATGAACAGGAAGACGAGCAGGCCGTTGTAGGAACTGCGGCCCTCGGCAATTGGCACGATCGAAAGCCACGGCTGGCCTATCTGCATCGGGACGTGGCTGCCGACGAGCGACAGAGTCACCGGCGCCAGCCGATCGATCACGAGGCCCGGGAGAATTCCGGCGAGGAGGCAAAGGGTGGCGAGCGCCGCCATTGCCGCAATCGAGCAGCGATCGACCTCCCGTGCCTGTGCCGCCGCCGTCGTCCGCGGCCGGCCGAGAAACGTCACCCCGAACGTCTTGACGAAGCAGGCCGCGGCCAGCGCCGTCGAAAGGGCCAGCAGGCCGCCGACCGCCGGCACCATGATCTTCAGGCCCCATTGCGGGAGGCTCGGGCTCTGCAGGATTGCCTGGAACGCCAGCCATTCCGATACGAAGCCGTTCAAAGGCGGCAGGGCCGATATTGCGATGCATCCGACGAGGAAAAAGAAGCTCGTGGCAGGCATGCGATGGATCAAGCCGCCCAGCTTCTCCATGTCGCGCTCGCCGGTCGCCGTCAGCACGGCGCCGGCGCCGAAGAAAAGCAGGCTCTTGAAGAGGGAGTGATTGAGCACATGGAAGAGCGCCGCGGTAAGCGCCAGCGCCGCCGCCCACCCCATGGCGTTTGCCTGGAAGGCGAGCGCCAGGCCGAGGCTGACGAAGATGATGCCGATATTCTCGATCGTGCTGTACGCAAGCAGGCGCTTGATGTCTTTTTCCATCAACGCATGCAGAATGCCGAGTACGGCCGTCGCGCCGCCCAGCAACAGCACGATCGCGCTCGACCACCATGTCGGCTCGCCGAGCAGGTAGAAAACGACCCGGATGAAGCCGTAGACCGCGACCTTCGTCATGATGCCGCTCATCAGCGACGAGACATGGCTTGGCGCGGCCGGATGCGCGAGCGGCAGCCAGACATGCAGCGGCACGAGCCCGGCCTTGGAGCCCGCGCCCAGCAACATAAGCACGAGCACGGCGGCGGTCACGATGGGGGTATGGCCGATGCCGCGGATCGTCGCGAAGCCGTATCCGCCTTCGGGACCCGACAGCAAACTGAAGGCAAGCAGCAGGGCGAGCGTGCCGAAGCTCGCCATGACGAGGTAGATATAGCCCGCCCGCCGGTTGTCCGGATCCTGGTGATGCGCCATGACGAGCGCCCAGGAGGCGAGCGACATGAATTCCCAGGACAGCAGAAAGGTGAAGGCATCGTCGGCCAGCACGACGAGATTCATGCCGGCGAGGAAGGCCGGGAAGAAGGGCAGCACGCGGTGGGGCGCCGGCTCGTGCCGTCCATAGCCGAGGCCGTATAGGCTTGCCGCCGCGCCGCCGAGGTTGACGACAAAAAGAAAGAAGGCGGCGAGCGCATCCAGCCGCAGATGCGCGCCGAGCCAGGGAAGACCGAGCGGCAGCGTCATCGTCGATGCGATCATCATGCCCGCTGCGGCATGGGTGACGGCGGCGCCGAGGGCAAGGCACGAGACCGCGAGGCTGGCGCTGTAGACCAGGCGTGTCGCTTGCGGCATGCGCGCGAATACGACGGCCAGGATCCCCGTGGCGAGGAAAGCGGCAACGCACCAGGACAAGACGAGGATCGGCATCGCGTCTTACTTTCCGAGCGGCGGCGAGTCGCCGGCGGCTTCCGACGGCGCGGTTTTCAGGCGTACGCCGCGCCCGCCGCCGCTGCTCGTCGCATCGTCGTTGATCAGCGCGATTCCGGCGGTGTCGAGGGCGGAAATGAGCTTCATCAGCGAATCCACATTGCCGCGGATGACGCCGTCGCTCGCTTCCATACGCTGGATGGTCGGCACCGAAAGACCCGACAGCTCGGCCAGCTGGCGCTGGTCGACCCCGAGAAGCGCGCGGGCGGCTCGCAATTGTGCGGCTGTGATCATGTCCTGCACATCGGTTCTTGATGCTCACAACTGTAATATAATGTTTGACGGAAGAAAATAGATATATGAAATATCATAAAAGATATGTGACGCATCACGCCAAGCGGGCGCCTTGTCCTGACGGGCGCGGGCATGGCTCGACAATCGCATGGTCTCGTCGCGCCGCGGCGGTCGAACGCCGTCTCAGGCGTAAGATCAGCCAAAGCCGCATTCGGCGGCGGAGGATGCGGCGGCGTTCGCGCGTGTTACAGTGATGGCGGCGCGATATGCGCCGGCGGGGCGGCAGGCGATGGCGATAACGCTTTATGAAACCTTCCGGGCGGTCTTCTACACGCCTTTTTACCTGGCCCATGCGCTCGGCGCCTATGCGGCGGAAGGCGTCGACGTCGCGCTGACCAACAGCCCGGACCTGAACTATCAGGCTTCGCATCTCAGCGGTGAAGGTGCCAATGTCTATTGGGGCGGGCCGATGCGTCTCATGGTCGGCCATGACCGCGATCCGGCAAGCCCGATCGTCGGCTTCTGCGAGGTGGTGGCCCGCGATCCCTTCTTCCTCGTCGGCCGCGAGCCGCGCCCGGATTTCCGCTTCGCCGATCTGCTCGACCTCCGCTTCGCCAGCGTATCGGAGGTGCCCACGCCCTGGATGTGCCTGCAGGACGACCTGCGCCGCGCCGGCCTCGACCCGGCCGCGGTTGACCGCGTTGCGGATGGAACGATGCCCGGGAACGCGGCCGCGCTGCGCGAGGGCCGGTTCGACGTGGTTCAGCTCTTCCAGCCTTTTGTCGAACAGTTGGTGCGCGAAGGCGCCGGCCATATCTGGCACGCGGCGGCGACGCGCGGCGCTTGCTCGTATACGACCTTCTATGCGCCGCGCGCGACGTTGCGACGCCGCGCGGACGAGCTCTTTCGCATGACGAAGGCGATGTACCGGACGCAGAAATGGCTGCATTCGCACCCGCCGGCCGAGATTGCCGCCGCCGTCGCCGGCTTCTTCCCCGACCTGAGCCCATCGATCCTGGCCGCGTGCATCGACCGTTACCTGTCGCTCGGTATCTGGGGCCGGAATCCGCGGCTGCCGCGGGACGGTTTCGAGCGCCTTCAGGAAGCGATGCTGTCCGGCGGGTTGATCACGAAACGGGTGGCCTACGAGACTTGTGTCGATACGGCGTTTGCGGATCGGGCCATCGCCGAGGATCCGCCGTCGCTTTGAGCCAACCTCTATGTGCCCGCCCATGCGGTGGCGGACAGGAGTCGCGTCATGGAGCTACCGAAGCACGAGCGCTACGACTATTCGCCGATCATCGAGCGCCCCGATTATTCCTGGCCCGAAGGAAGGCGGCTCGCCTTCTATGTCGCGCTCAATATCGAACATTTCGCTTTCGGCCGCGGCATGGGCCACACGCCGACGGAACCGGCGCCGCCGCCCGATGCGCGGAACCACGCTTGGCGGGATTACGGGCTCCGGGTCGGCGTCTGGCGGATCTTCGATCTCCTGGACGAGCTCGAGCTTCCCGCGTGCCACTTGCTGAACAGCGCGGTGTACGGTTACGCGCCGCAGATTTTGGATCGGATACGCAAGCGCGGCGATGAGATCGTCGGCCATGGCCGGACGAATTCCGAGCGGCAGGGCGACCTGGACGAAAAGGAAGAGGCCGCGCTCATCCGCGAGGCGACGGAAACCATCGCGCAGCATGAAGGTAAGCCGCCCGCGGGCTGGATGGGGCCGTGGATCTCGGAGACCCAGGTCACGCCCGACCTTCTGAAGGAGGCGGGATACAGCTATCTGATGGACTGGCCTTGCGACGACCAGCCGTTCTGGATGCGCACGCGGTCGGGCCCGATTCTGCACGTGCCCTATCCGGTCGAGATCAACGATTCGCCCGCCCATCTCAACCGCCGGCACACCGCGGTCGATTTCCGGCAGATGCTGACCGACCAGTTCGACCAGATGGTGGAGCTGGCGCGGCAGCAGCCGCTGGTGATGGGGCTGGCGCTGCACACCTTCATCGTCGGCCAGCCGTTCCGCTTGCGCCAGCTTCGCAAAGCGCTGGCGCATATCGTCAACCATCCGCGTGCGGACAGCGTGTGGTTCACGCGGCCGGGCGCAATTGCAGCGCATGTCCGGTCGCTGCCGGAGGGGATTGTACCGTAAGGCGTGAAGCCGAACGGCGTACGTCACGGCAACTTTCGATTTTATAAATCGGAAGAAATCGGTCTAAAGATCGAGCGCGTTACCGTTATGGGCAGAACTCGGATCTGATTAGGCGCAGCCTCTCCCTTTTCCCAATTGGAACGTTCGGAATAATAATTTATAGTTGTAATTCAAAATAGCGCTACACTGAGGCGGCGGATTTTTATCATTTCGGGCCTTGGGCTTGAAGGGGCGATCAAATGAGCTGGTGATTGGCGGGACAAGTCTGAACGACGACCGTTTTCAGCGAAGAGAGATTGATTTCTTCACGTAAATCAATACAGTCTGCCGTCGGCCGGGGGTTACACGAAAGGCGACCCAACTCCATTTGAGCCGCAATTGCGCCGGGTCATCTCGATCGATTTCGAGAATGAAACAGCTTGCGAGATAAGAAAATTACCGTGTATTCGCCGCATTACGACAATCCGCTGAAGAGGTGGATTGAAGGTGGGATATCGTTCGAGGTGTGGACGCTCGCGGCCGTGCTTGCGGTGACATTGCAGGTGCAGGCCACACTCCCACTGGGTGGTGACGGCATCCGAATAGCCTTGTCGGACCTAGTCCTCCCGATATCCGTCGTCTATTTGGCATCGCGGCTCGTGCGGTCTCCGTGCCGGCTGCGATGGCGGATGCCCGGCGTCACGTGGTGGCTGCTCGGCATTACCGTGGTCATGTCGATTTCGCTGCTCATCGGCCATGAACGGCTCGGCCAATGGTCGCGGTGGGCCCTATTTAATAAATGGGGCGGCTGGTTTGCGCTGGTTGCCTATTTCGTGGTCGGCGGCGCGCTCGTGCGACTTGGAGGGACAGAGCTTCGCACGGCATTCCTCCGCATCTTTCTTGTCAGCGCCGTCATCGTTGCGCTCGTGAATTCGTTAGCCATGCCGTGGCTGCTCCTTCATTACACGCTGCCGCTTGGCGTCCAATTTGATAGAGCGACCGGCGCAATGCAGAACGCCAACGCATATGGGTTCTTGCTGGTGGTTTCCGCGCTGCTCGTCATCGCAATCGAGAGAGAGAACGCGCTCTATTTGCCCCCTCTGCTGACGGCTCTGTGGTTTACCTCGTCGCGGGGGGCCTGCTTGGCATTCATCATAGGCGTCTCGATTGAGTTGGCTCTCTTGCCGCGGCGATTGGCGCCAGTTCTGAAAGCTTCCGCAATCGCATTGTTGGCCATCGCCGTCGTGACGGCGGTTTCCATAGCGATTGATCCGCACCGAATGAGCGACATCCTATCCGGCGCCGTGCCCGTCGGGTTCTTGTCGGCTGAACGGCTCGATCCGGAAGCGGCGACCATCAGGGAGCGGGAAGCGCAAAATAAGCACGCGGTCGCCATCTTTGCCCGTGCCCCGATTTTCGGGCAGGGGCTCGGCTATTTCATCGCGAAAACCGCAACGGCTTTGCACAACAGCTTACTTTGGCTGCTAATCGAGACGGGATTGGTCGGGGCGGCCCTGTTCACCGGCTTTCTGGCGCTGGCCGTTTACTATCTATACCTCGGTCGAGAGGACCCATTCCTGCTGGCAATGGTGGCTGTCTCGGCGGCTTTTATGGCCATGTCGGTCACCGGCGAATTCCTTTACCAGCGCCATCTGTGGATCTTGCTCGGCATGGCGCTTGCCGTCCCTTCCACAACGCAGCGGCCAGCATGACCAAACATGCGTTGCAGGTTGCCGTGACGCTGGCTCTCCTGGCCGTGCTGTTCTGGTATGTGGATGTGGGCCAAGTACTTGAATTCATAAAGCGGATGAACCTGAACTACGGCCTTCCGGCCGTGGTGCTCCTGTTGGTGCAAAATGATCTGACGACGCGGCGATGGTCGATCATGCTTCGCGCATTCGGCAACGTCCCGAACCATTTTCGGATGCTCCGCATTCAATACATGGCTCTGTTTGCCCAGCTTTTTCTCCCGTCCTCAGTGGGTGGGGCGGCGGTGCGGATTGGGATGCTCTTCAGATCCGGCGTCGCGCTCGGCATTGCCGTAAATTCTGTTGTGCTCGACCGTCTCGTGGCCGTGGGCGGGCTCTTCCTCTGCGCAGTGGCCTTTATGCCGACGGCCGCCGTCTCTCTTTCGCTGGGCGCATATCCCCGGAAGCTCATCGTTATGGGGTGTGTGGCTTTGGCTGGGATGCTCCTGCTTGGCGTTGTTGCGCTGAGGTATCGGCCGCTTACCTTTTGGCTGGGACTGCTGAACCATACGCCTTTGAGGCATATGCTCGAGCCGTTGCGAAGGGCCGCGCCGAAGATCGTCAACCCGGGCACGCTGTTCGCGGCACTCACCTATTCACTGGCGGGTCAAATCGTTGCTATTTCGGCAATCTTCATGTTGGCCAAAGGCAGCGGGCTGAACGTTCACCTGTTCGATTGCATCCTCATCATGCCGCCGGTGATGCTGCTCTCGGCGCTCCCCATTTCGATCGCGGGCTGGGGCGTACGGGAAGGGGCGATGGTGGTCGCCTTCGGATTGCTCGGTGTTTCGCGCGAGGCGGCGTTGGTCCTGTCGCTGCAATTCGCCTTCTTGGGCTATGTCGCGGCCGCGCCCGGAGCGTTGGCGTGGTTCATGGAGGCAAACAGAGGAGCATTCAAAAAGTTGGCGAGCTGGAACGGCTCCAAAGGCAGCTAAGCATCTTGCGAGCCGCCCCGCGGACCAACAAGCTAATCGGGCCGTAAAAGTCCGACGGGGAGGCTATGCCGGCTGCCTGGCCGAGTTTCGCTTGCCAGCCGCGATGAAAATACGCAGCTTACGCGCCATGCAACTCCAGTCTTTTCGAAATCCACTCAATTACACTGCCCTTCTCTTTCCCCTGATCGCGGTTCTCGGGAACAAGCTTCTGGTCGTCGTCATGCTGGGCATGACGCTGGCGGCTGCTTTCGCGGCATGGCCGTGGACGCTGAGGGTTTGGAGGCCGCTCCTCGTCGCGTTCGCGCTGCTTCTGCTTTGGAGCCTGATGTCGGCGCTATGGTCGATCAACCCGGGCTATAGCAATCGCGCATTTCGGCCGGCTTTGTGGGGGCGGTCGCCGCTGGGCTTCTGCTTTGCCATCTGATCTTGTCGCTCGGGGAATCCGGCCGCGCCGAGATCGCGCGATGGCTCGCGGCGGGCCTGCTGATCGCCAGCGCCCTGGTTTTTCTTCGCCATGGCTGGCTGTGGTCCGCAGCGAGGGAGGAGGCCCCCAAGCTGAATTTCTGGCTGTCGGTGCTTCCCTTCAGCGCGATAGCGGCCCTGTCCGTATTCGTGCTGCTGGCGACCATGGATACGCGCCCTGTCTCGCGCTTGACCCTTGTGGCGATCGCCGCGGCGATCGGCGCGACGGTGCTTGACGGCAGCGGCACAAGCACCTTGGCGCTGATCATAGGCGCTGCTGTCTACGCAATGGCGCTTTGGCTCGGTCGGCGCTTCGTGCAGGTCCTCGCCTTGGCAGTCCCAATCCTTTTTTTAACGGGGCCGTTGACCTTGGAAGCGCTGCATCTTCCTTCGTGGATTGCGGCACGGGGCTGGACGGTAGGCGCCTCGACCGCGCATCGTTTGATCATATGGCGCTACGCCACCGGCAAAATCAGCGAAAGGCCGATCCTCGGTTGGGGGTTGCAGACGGCGCGCTTCCTACCCGACCGGGAAAAGCGCGCGAATGACGACCCGCGCTACGCCGATATCATGGCTATCACTAATTTCTCACCGACGGCAAAGGTCGAGCTGCTGCCGCAGCATCCGCATGATGCTACGCTTCATCTTCTGCTCGAGCTCGGGATCGTCGGCGACGTGCTTTATGCGACGATCTACGCCTTGTGCCTGCTGGCATTGCTCCGCGCGCCATTGCCGCGCGCCGCGCTGGCGGGCGGCGCCGGCGTCGCTGCGGTAATTTTCGTGATCGCCGAATTGAGCTTCAGCGCGTGGCAGAGCTGGTGGCTCGCAACCCAGTTTACGGCCGTCGCGCTGTATCTTGCCGTCGCATGCCGCGCGGGACCCTCGTCCGAGTCCTCCTGACGGAAACGTTATCGCCCGTTAGTTGCGTGTCCCGGTCCTAGGTTGTATCGGAGCCTATGGCCCTTCCGGCTCGGCGTTCGCTCGCCATGCCGGGTCGACCCCGCCCCGGCGCGTCGCGCTGTTGTCGGGCCGGATGCCAATGATGGAGGTCCGTGATGCTGAATCGATCCCGCCGGAATTGGGCGCTGCCGGAAAGCGCCGCGACGCCGGAATCCGTCTTCCAGAACCGCCGCCGGCTGCTCAAGGCCGCGGTCGCCGGGCCGATCCTCATGGCCGCGCCGGCAGCGCTGATCGGATGCGACAGCGAGGAGGACAAGGCGATTGCCGCCGCGCCCGACCCGACGGCGCATCTCTACCCGGTGAAGCGTAACGAGCGCTACAAAGTCGACCGCGCGATCACGGCGGAATCGGATGCGACGACCTACAACAACTATTACGAGTTCGGATCGTCGAAGAACATTCACGGACGGACGCGGACGTTTCCGATCCGGCCCTGGACGGTGACCGTTGCCGGCATGGTCGAAAAGGAGTTCCAGATCGGTATCGACGACCTGTTGGCCAAGATGCCGCTGGAGGAGCGCGTCTACCGGCATCGTTGCGTCGAAGCCTGGTCGATGACGGTGCCGTGGAGCGGCTTCCCGATGCGGGCGCTGGTCGATCTGGCCCGCCCGCTCGCCGGCGCGAAATACGTCCGGATGACGAGCTTCGAGAACATCAAAGCGGCGATCGGGCAACGCGAGGATTGGTATCCGTGGCCTTATGTCGAGGGCCTGTCCATGCCGGAAGCGACGAACGAGCTCGCCTTCCTTGCGACCGGGCTTTACGGCAAGCCGATTCCGAAGCAGAACGGCGCGCCGCTGCGGCTCGCGGTGCCATGGAAATACGGCTTCAAATCGACCAAGGGAATCATCGCGTTCGAATTCACCAACATCCAGCCGGTCAGCTTCTGGGAGCGGATCCAGGCGCAGGAATATGGCTTCTGGGCCAACGTCAACCCGAAGGTGCCGCATCCGCGCTGGAGCCAGGCGAGCGAACGGGTCCTCGGCAGCGGCGAGCGCGTCCCGACGCAGCTGTTCAACGGTTACGCCGAATTCGTGGCCGACCTGTACAAGAACATGAGCAGCGAACGGCTGTACATGTAGCTCGGCGGCGCGGCTGGCGGTGCGAAAAAACGGCGCCGCCCGTCGATTGGGACTTTACAAGCAGGGCGTTCGGCTGATTCCTATGCGCCGGTGATCCCACGTTCAATTCCGCGGTGCGGCGCGGCCGGCAATGGCCGCCCACCGCAAACCGGCAAAGCTCTGATCCGCGTGCAGCCAGGACAATCAGGCAACTTTCCGTCGAGGCATGCTGCATGATCGCGGCGCTGCATGACGCCGTAACCGGGCGCCGCGGGTTTCCCCTTTTCCTGACCTTGGTCATCGTCGCCTATTGGCTGTTGCGCGTCGTGTATCCGGATACGCCGTCGAATGACGACGTGAAGGAACAGCTCTGGATGGTCGTCGACTGGCGGCTCGGCTACGGCAGCGGCGCGAACCCGCCGCTCTTTACCTGGCTCGTCAAGATCGTCGACGGCGCCGTGGGAGCGGTGGTCCCCTCGGTGGAGATCATTCGCTTCGTCCTGCTCTGGCTGTTCTGTTACCTGAGCGCCCACGTGATCCGCATGGTGACGGGCGACAGCCGTCTTTCGGCGCTTGCCGGGCTCGCGCCGCTTGCCGTCTATGCGGTCGGGTGGGAGGCGATCTTCCGGCATTCCAACACGATGCTGCTGTTCGTCAGCATCCCGCTCACCCTTGCCGCCTTGCTGCGTCTCGACCGCCGCGATGATTGGGGCAGCTATCTGATCTTTGCCGCGGTGACGGCGTTCGGTTTCTACAGCAAGTACAATTATGCGATCGTCTGGGGTGGATTTCTGGCCGCCGCGCTGATGGATGCCAGGCTGCGCGCGCGGCTGCTGGACCGGCGCATGATCGTGGCGCTGCTGGCCGTCCTCGTGCTGCTCGCGCCGCTTCTCCATTGGATCGCCGGGCATCTTGGCGGCATGCTCGCCCATGGCCGGCTGCGTCTCGACCTCCAGCCGACCTATCGGGCGGTGCCCGTGCCCGTTTCTGCGCTGGCCGATCTGGCGGTGCAGTCCGCGGGGCTGGTCGCGCCTTTGTTCGTGGTCCTGCTCGTGCTCTGTCCGCGGGCCTTCTGGCGGGTAAGCGATGCGGGTGACGTCGAACGGGCGCGCTGGCGCCGGCTCCTCACACGCTATCTGCTCATCGTTCTGACGCTTCTGGTCGCCGGCATCTTTGTCCTGGGCATGCGGCGCTTTCAGCTCCGCTATGTATACGTGCTGCTGCCGATTCTGCCATGGGCATTTCTGCGCTTGGCGGCGGCCGGGTTCGGCGGCGTGCGCCGGCAGCAGCTTGCCGCGGCGCTGGTCGTCGTGATCCTGCTGGCGATGGCTATTGCGACCTTGCGCTGCGTCACCTATTCCGCGCGAAAAGCGGCGGGCGCCGCCCTATCGCCGGCCGTCCACCGCCTCGCAAGTTAACCAAGTGTTAACGCCCAGCGCGGATGCTTGCACGCCGTCCCGCCTTTGGCGGGCGGAAGAACGGTTTCCCGGGGTCTTACGGTATGACGATAGATACCGACATGATTATCCTGCTCGTGATAATGGCGGTGCTGGTCGCGGCCTGCATTGCCGTCTTCGCCGGCTATCTCCGGGCCATGCGTCGCGCGAGCTCCGAAAGCCGGCGTCGCCTGATCGCCCGGTCCGCCATCATCACCTGGGCGACGCTCGCCATCCTGACGCCGGCGATCATGCTGTCCGCATTGGGCGTCCTGCCGCGCTGGGTGCCCGGTATCGGGCTTATTATCGCCACTGTCGTCGGCGTCCTGTCCGCCCGCCACGCGCGGCGCAGCACGATGCGGTCCCAGAGCTTGAGCTGACCCCGGGCGGCCCCTCGGGCGCCCGATCCCTCATTTCCGTCCCGGAACCCGCACGAAGATTACGAACGGCAGCACCGCCAGGCTGAGCACGGTGTAGGCGGTGAAGGCGTTGATATAGCCGATCATGGAAGCCTGACGCCCGACTTCACGGCCGAGGGACGCGATGCCGGACACGCTTTCGAGGCCCCATGGGCCGGCCCAGGTCGGGTCGATGAGCAGGTTGTTGAATTCGGAAACGAACTCGGTCAAGCGCGCGTAGTTCTCCTGGCCGGTATGCAGCACGACCGCGACGCTGATCGAGATGAAGGCGCTGCTGCCGATGTAACGCATGAGATGGAAGACGGCGGTCGCTTCGTTCAGATGCTCGCGCGCCAGCGTCGCAAAGGTCGCCACCACGAGCGGAACCCAGATCATGCCGACCGCGAATCCTTGCATGGCGCTGGTCACGGCGACGTCGAAAGACGACAGGTCCATGTTGAAGCCCATCATCATCCAGCCGGAAAGCGCCTGAATGAGAAACCCGGCCGACATGCCGATACGCGGGTCGAGCTTGTTGACCCAGATCGAGGCGAAGAACCCGAGGAATGCCCCGAAGCCGCGATAACCGAGCAGAAAGCCGATCGTGTCGTCGGGATAGCCGGCAAGATTCTGCATCAGCGGCGGCAGCAAGGCCATCGGCGTGAAATTCATCATGCCGAAGATCAGCACGAGCATCAGGCCGATAGCGTAATTTCTGTCGAGCAGCAGGCGTGGATTGAGGAAGGGACGGCGCGCGGTCAGGCTGTGCACGATGAACACATAGAAAGCCGCGAAGGCGAGCCCGGCCTCGATGATGATCTCATAGGAACCGAACCAGTCGAGCCGCTCGCCGCGATCGAGCATGAGCTGAAAGCTGAGGATCGCCAGCGAGAGCGTAACGAAGCCGGTCCAATCCAGCGGTCGCGGCGGCGCGCGCCGATCGTCTCTAATGAAGAGCCAGGTGCCGACGACCGCCAGTGATCCGACGATGCCGACGGCGACGAAGGCCCAGCGCCAGTTGTAGGCTTCCGCCAGATGCCCGCCGACGATGGGCCCGATCATCGGCCCGACGACGACGCCGACCCCGTAGATCGAATTGACCGTGCCATGCTGCTCGCGCGGGAAGGTGTCCAGCACGATCGCGTTCGACAGCGGATTCAAGGGCGCGCCGAACACGCCCTGGATCATACGGTAGATCACCAGCACTTCGAGGCTGTTGGCGGTGCCGCACAGGATCGTCGTGACGACGAAGCCGAAGGTGCTCCAGACCATCACGTTGCGGCGGCCGAAGCGATTGGCGAACCAGCCCGTCATCGGCGTCATGACCGCGATCGCGATGATGTTGAAGGTGATGACCCAGGCCACCTGGTCCTGCGTCGCCGACAGCGAGCCCTGCAGTTGCGGCATGATGACGCTCGTCACCAGCAGCATCATGCCGACCAGCATGGTCGTCATCGTGGCCGTGGCGAGGATCATCGCGCGCTCGAAGAACGTCGTGCTGGCCGTCTCGGGGGCGGTCTCGGTCGTGGCGGGCATACGGGCGTGGGCTGTGTTCGTTCGGTTACGGAAGGGACGGACCTGCGTCTGACCCTACTCCGATGGGCTCGACCTGCCAAACGGCGCCCCAACCGCCGGTGGTGGCCGGTTTTCAGTCAGGGCGGCGTATCGCCTATGATCGGGCTATCGCGATTCGGGCGGCAGGCAAGTAAGGAGCGTTCGATGCCGATAACCGTTACGCCGTTACAGGACGGCTTCGTTGCCGAGATCGGCGGCGCGGACTCGTCCCGGGTGCTCGGCGATGGCGACTTCGTGCTGATCAAGCAGGCTTTGCTCGATCACAAGGTTATCGCGATCTCGGATTTGCAGGAGAGCTTTCCCTGGCTGCTCGGCCTGTGCCGGCGGTTCGGGCCCTTGGTGCCGCACCTTCTCGACCAGTATCACCACCCGGAAACGCCCGAGTGCTCGATCATCCGCGCCAATGCCGGCGACGCGACGTCACGCCGCACCGAGCGCCCGGCCGGGGCCTATTGGCATTCCGACCTGTCCTACGACGCCAACCCGTCGGACGCGACCTTCCTCTATTCCGTGCAGGTTCCGTCCAAGGGCGGCGACACGCTGTTCGCCGATATGGTGCGCGCCTATGAAACCCTGCCGGCGGCGACCAAGCGGCGGATCGACGGGCGTGTCGCGCTGCATCGCTACGGATGGAATGGCGGGGCGGCGGTGACGTCGCTGAACGCGGCGCAGCAGGCGGCGCATCCCGATGTCCGGCATCCGGTGGTCCGCACGCATGCGGAGACCGGCCGCAAGGCGTTGTTTGTCGATCCCGGCTCGACCGTCGCGATCCTGGGCATGGAACCGGCGGAGAGCGACGCGTTGCTCGGCGAGCTTTACGCGCACGCCCTGCAGCCGCGCTTCCAATACCGCCACAAATGGCGCAAGGGTCAGCTTGTCGGCATGGACAACCGCGCCTGCCTGCATTGCGCCAGCGCCGACTACGACGAGCCGCGCACGCTTTACCGCTTCATCGTCGGCTGCACGGAACGGATGAAGGCGGCGTAGACCGCTGGCGGACTGACGCGATCAACCCAGCCCGAGCCGCGCCGCCGCGCGCTGCACGATGGCCAGACGCTCTTTCTGCCGCGCGGCGCTGTGTTCCGTCACCTCCTCGACCAGGGCCGGATCGGCGCTGCGGGGGGATCCGGCGTCGAACGGCGGCGCGGGATCGTATTCGATCGCGAGCTGGATCTCCTCGGCGATGCGCTTGCCGAACTCGCGGCCCACGATCGAGAGCGCGAAATCGATGCCGGCCGTGACGCCGCCGCCCGTGATGGTATTGCCGTCCGCGACGATCCGTTCGGCCACCGGCTCCGCGCCGAAGGATTTCAGCATCGCGCGCGACATCCAGTGGCTGGTCGCCCGCTTGCCCTTGAGCAGGCCGGCCGCGCCCAGCACCAGCGAGCCGGTGCAAACGGACGTCACGTATTTGGCGGCGCTGGCCTTGCGGCGCAGGAAATCGAGCACCGCGTCGTCCTCCATGAGCTCGGCGACCCCCGGCCCGCCCGGCACGCAGATCACGTCCAGCGCCGGGCAGTCGGCCATCGTCGTCGTCGGCAGCAGGCCGAGGCCGCTGTCCGCCCGGATCGGGTCGAGCGTTTTCCAGATCAGGTGGACGCTGCCGCCCGGCACGCGCTTGAAGACCTCGTAAGGGCCCGTCAGGTCGAGCTGGGTGAGGCGCGGAAACAGCAGCAAGCCGATGGAGAAGCCTTGGCCGGTCATGATGAAACCTCGGTTACCTAAGTTTAAGCATTGATCTGAACAGAAGGGCACTGTAAAGAAAAGCATGCTTGGCAGAAATGACAATAAACCCTCGAATACAGCCAACTTGCCGTCGGCGCGTGAAAGACGCAAGACGCGCGAGGTAGTCCTGTTCGCGTTCGATCGCGTGCAGCTGCTCGATGTTGCCGGGCCGGCCCAGGTCTTCGCGACGGCGTCGGAGCTCTGCGGCGACGCGGCGGTCCCGCCCTATCAGGTGACGGTCGGATCGCTTGCGGGCGGCCCGATCACGACCTCCGCCGGCATTGCCATCCTCACGGACCGTGCCGTCGCGATCGCCAAGAGGCCGATCGATACGCTGATCGTCGCCGGCGGCCCGGGGGTCGACCGCGCCGTCGGGAACGAAAAGGCGGTGGCGTGGATCACGTCGGCGTCCGGAGACGGCGCGGCGCACGTGCTCGGTCTGCACCGGCGCGTTTCTGCTGGCCGCGGCGGGGCTGCTCTCGGGCAAGCGGGCCGTCACCCATTGGCGCGCGTGCGCGGAGCTGGCCCGGCGCCATCCCGACATCCACGTCGAGACGGACCCCATCTTCGTCGAAGATGGCCCGGTCTGGACATCCGCAGGCGTGACGGCCGGGATCGATCTGGCGCTGGCGTTGGTCGAGCGGGACCTCGGCCGACGCTTGGCGCTCCAGGTCGCGCAGCGGCTCGTCGTCTTCCTCAAACGGCCGGGCGGACAATCGCAGTTCAGCGCGGCGCTCGCCGCGCAGGTCTCCGACGACGGCGCCTTCGGAGATTTGCACGAATGGATGGCGGCGCATCTCGACGCCGACCTGCGGGTCGAGCGGCTCGCCGAGCGCGCGGGGATGAGCGTCCGGACCTTCGCCCGTCTCTACCACGCCCGGACCGGCACGACGCCCGCCAAGGCGGTCTCGGCCATGCGGGTCGAAGCGGCGCGGTCGATGCTGGAAGAGACACCGCTGCCGATCGCCGAGATCGCATGGCGATGCGGCTTCGGCGACGAGGAAGGGATGCGGCGCGCCTTCCTGCGAAATCTCGGCGTCGCGCCCGGCCGCTATCGCAGCCGCTTCACGTCCGCCCCGTCGCCGCTTCCGGCCGCTCGGTTCGGATGACATAAGCGTCCCGCCGCGCGAGCGCGACGTCGGCTACTTCTTCTCGTTCTTGAGCGCTTCCAGGCGATGTGCGAGCGCTGCACGGTTCGGCGCGTCGATCGGCAGGTGGTCGACCGCCTGCTGCATCTTGCTCATGCCGGCGGCGCGATCGCCCGCGTCGACCTCCGCCAATCCGACCAGCCAGAGCGCCTCGACGTTGTTCGCATCGATGGCGAGGACCTTGCGCATGACGGCGAGCGACTCCGGCGTCTCCTTGTCGCCCGAGGCGGCGCGGATCGCGCGTCCCTGGAGCAGCAGCACGTCGGTGTTGTTCGGTGCGAGCGCGGCCGCCTTCGCCAGGGCGTCGCGCGCATCCGCGTGCTTCTCCAGCACGGTATAGGCGCGGCCGAGCCTGAGCCAGCCGTCGAGGTCGTTTGGTTTGGCCTTCAGGCGGTCCGCCAGCCGCTGGACCATCAATTCGATCATGGCCCGGCGGTCTTCCGGCGACATCGATTGCGCCGCGGCCATATCCTGCGCGGTCGGGCCCTTGGCCACGGGCGCCGGCGCCTGCGGCAAGGCCTTTGCCGGATCGAGCCCGAGCGCCGCCGCCGTCTTGGTCGCGCGTTCGCGGGCGACCGGGGCCCAGGGGGCGTCGGGCGGCGAGGACTCGAGCAGCGCCCGCCATCGGTCGAGCGCGTCCTGCAGCTTGCCCGACTGCTCATCCGCGACGGCGAGATAGAACAAGGCGCGCGGATTTTTCGGCGCGGCCTTCAGCACGGTCTCGAAGACGTTGCGGGCGTCCGGCGTCACGACGCCCTGGGCTTTGAGCACCAGCGCTTCGCCATAGGCGGAGCGAAGCTCCGCGTTGCCGCCGTCATAGGTCAGGGCCTTGTCGTAAACCTTCGCGGCCTTGTCGTATTCCGTCAGCTCGACATAGGTCCGTCCCAGCAGGATCCAGCCCTGGACCTTGGTCGGGTCCTTTTCGAGGCGCTTTTCCAGCTGCTTGGCAAGGATCCGCAGCTCCGGCATGCGGTCGCGGCCTTGCCCGCCGCGCTCGCTGTAAGGAAAGCCGGGCAGGCCGGGCACGCCGAGATCGGAATAGAGCAGGACCGCGCAGACGGGAACGAGAATGCCGACCGCGAGCGCCGCCCCCGTGCCGGCGCGCACCTGCGTCTTGGCGCGTGTTTCCTTGCGCCGGCTGTCGGCCGCGAGCAGCCGCCGGCCGACCTCGGTACGGCCGGCCGCCGCTTCGGCTTCGCTGACCAGCCCCGCGGCGCGGTCCCGGTCGATCTGGCGCAGCTGGTCGCGGTAAACCTCCATGTCGAAGGCGGCCGCCTCGGTCGGCGCCGCGTGCTGCTTGAGCATCGGGATCAGCAGCGCGGCAACGACCGCCAACGCGACGAGGACGACGACGACCCAGAAGATCATGCGCGACCGTCGCCGCCGCGGAGCAGCCGCTCGACGCGGGCAAGCTCTTCGGGACTCAAGGAATTCGGCGGGGGCGGCCTCGCGTCTCCGGCTCCTGAAGTAGAGCGCCAGCCCCGCCGCGCCCGCGATCAGCACGATCAGCGGGCCCAGCCACAGCACGAGCGTCGATGTGCGGAACGGCGGCTTCAGCAGGACAAAGGTGCCGTAGCGCTTGACCAGGAAGTCGCGGATCTGCGCATTGCTGCGACCCTCCTGGATCTGCTTGCGGATAAGCACGCGGAGATCATGCGCCAGGCTCGCCTCCGAATCGTCGATCAACTCGTTCTGGCAGACGAGACAGCGGATCTGCTCCGAAAGCGCCCGCGCCCGCGACTCCAAGGCCGGGTCTTTGAGCATCTCGTCCGGCTGCACCGCCCCCGCCGCAAAAGCGAACAGGAGAAAGACCAATCCAAGCGAGGCTGCCGCGACGCGCCGCATCACGATTCCTTCCGGAGCTGGCGGATCAGCGGCAGGATCTTCTCGTTCAAGGTCTCCTCGAAGACCGGCCCGACATATTTGAAGCGGACCCGTCCCTTGCGATCGATGACGTAAGTCTCCGGCGCGCCGTAGACGCCCCATTCGACGCCCGCCTTGTTGTCCGGGTCGAAGCCGATGCGGGTATAAGGGTTGCCCATCTCCTTGAGCCAGGCCGTCGCTTGGTCCCGCTTGTCCTTCCAGTTGATGCCGTAGATCGGCACCTTTGCTTCCGCCGCGACTGTGGCCCAGATCGGATGCTCGGCCCGGCACGGCACGCACCAGGACGCAAAGACGTTGACCAGGCTCACATGCCCTTTGAGATCCGCCGTCTTGAGACCGGCGCCGCTGGGCAAAAGCGCGGGAAGATCGAAATTGGGCGCCGGCTTGTCGATCAGGGTCGACGGCAGGATCCGGGAGTCGCGCGTCAATCCGTAGCCGAGATAGGCCGCAAGGCCGATGAACAGCACCAGGGGGATCAGAAACAGGAAGCGTTTCATGCGTTCTCTTGCCCGGCTCCGAGGGTCGTCATTCGGCGGGCGCGGCGTCGGCCGCCGCGCCACGCATCCGCCGCGCCGGTGCACCGATGCGGAGCCGCCGGTCGCTTAGCGACATCAGGCCGCCCAGCACCATGACCGCCGCGCCGATCCAGATCCAGACCACGAGCGGCTTGTAATAAAGACGGACGACGTAGCCGCCGTTCTTCTGCGCATCGCCGATCACCGCATAGAGATCGCCGGCGGCCATCGTCCAGATCGCGGACTCGGTGGTTTCCTGGCCGGAAACGACATAGCGCCGCCGCTCGGGATATAAGGTCGTCACGGGTGCGTGGTCGCGGGTCACCTTGAATGTCGCCTGCATCGAGGTGTAGTTCGGTCCGCGGACCGGGGCAACGCCATCCAACGCGACGCTGTAGCCCGCGATATCGGTCGTCTCGCCGGGATGCATCGAGAGGATCCTCTCGTCCGACCACAGCGAGGCCGCGGCCGCGCCGGCAATGACTCCGGCCAGGCCGAAATGGGCGAGCGTCATGCCCCAGGTGCTGCGCGGCATGCCGAGCGCGCGGGCGATGCTTTGTCGCAGCGGCACCGCGCCGAGACGGATGCGGCCCGCGAATTCGGTGATGACGGCGGTGGCCAGCCAGATGGCCGCGCCGATGGCGATCGCGCCGAGCACCGATCGTCCCCAGGCCAGCCACGCCGCTGCGACCAGACCGACCAGCGCCGCAGCCGCGGCGAATTTCAATCGGGCCAGCGCGCCGGCAAGATCGGCGCGCTTCCAGGCGAGCAGCGGCCCGACGCCGAGCGCCGCCACCAGCGGCGCCATCAGGGGCACGAAGGTGGCGTTGAAATAGGGCGGCCCGACCGAAACCTTGCCGCCGCCGGCCGCCTCGAGGAACAGCGGGTAGAGCGTTCCGAGGAAAACCGTGGCCGCCGCGGTGGTGAGAATCAGGTTGTTGAGCAGCAGCGCGCCTTCCCGGCTGACCGGCGCGAACAGGCCGCCGCCCTTGAGCTGCGGCGCGCGCCAGGCATAGAGCGTGAGACTGCCGCCGATCGCGATCACCAGCAGCGCCAGAATGAAGACGCCGCGACCGGGATCGGTGGCGAAGGCGTGCACCGAGGTGAGCACGCCCGAGCGCACGAGGAAGGTGCCGATCAGGCTCAAGGAGAAGGTCAGGATGGCGAGCAGGATGGTCCAGGTCTTGAGCGCGTCACGCCGCTCGACCACGATCGCCGAATGCAGCAGCGCGGTCCCGACGAGCCAGGGCATGAAGGACGCGTTCTCCACCGGGTCCCAGTACCAGAAGCCGCCCCAGCCGAGCTCGTAATAGGCCCACCAGCTGCCGAGCGCGATACCCGCCGTCATGAACGACCAGGCGAGCAGCGTCCACGGCCGGACCCAGCGGGCCCAGGCGGCGTCGACGCGCCCTTCGATCAGCGCCGCCACGGCGAAGGAGAAGGCGATCGAGAAGCCGACATAGCCGGTGTAGAGCACCGGCGGATGCATCGCCAGGCCCGGATCCTGCAGCAGCGGGTTGAGGCCGTTGCCGTCGGCCGGCGGCGGGAACAGCCGCTCGAACGGGTTGGAGGTGACGACGATGAACAGCAGGAAGCCGACCGCGATCATCGCCTGCACCGACAGCACCCGCGCCTTGAGCGTCGGCGGAAGGTTGCCGCCGAACAGCGCGATCAGGGTGCCGAACAGCGACAGGATCAGCACCCAGAGCAGCATCGAGCCTTCGTGGTTACCCCAGACGCCGGCGATCTTGTAGATCATCGGCTTGAGCGAATTGGAGTTCTCGGCGACGAGCTTGACGGAGAAGTCGCTGGTGACGAAGGCGTGCATGAGCGCGGCGAAGGCGCTGGCGATCAGCAGGAACTGCACGACCGCGGCGGAGCTGCCCGCGGCCATCAGGCTCGGGTCGCGCCGGGCGGCGCCGGCCAAGGGAACGATTGCCTGGGCGACCGCGACGCAAAGCGCCAGGATCAAGGCGAAATGGCCCAGCTCGGAGATCATCGCGAATGGCTCCTTTCCGAATAGGCCGGCCGGCGTCGCATGCCGGCCTCACTTCGCCGGCGTCTGGTCCGCATGCTTCCACAGTCCCGCGCGTTTCAGGGCGTCCGCCACTTCGGGCGGCATGTATTTCTCGTCATGCTTGGCGAGCACCTCGCTGGCGAGCAGCGAGCCGCCCGGCTGCAGCCGGCCCTCGACGACCACGCCCTGGCCTTCGCGGAACAGGTCGGGCAGCACGCCGGTATAGCTCACCGGCACGTCCGACTTCATGTCCGTGACGGTGAAGCGCGTCGTCTTGCCGCCGTCGCTCTTCTGGACGCTGCCGGTCGCGACGAGCCCGCCGATGCGGATGCGCTGGTTGACGGCGACCGCCTTATGCGCCAGGTCGCTCGGGCTGTAGAAGAAGACCACGCTGTCGCGCAGCGCGAACAGGACCAGCGCCACCGCGATGCCCAGCATCGTCATTCCTGCGAGCACCGCATAGAGACGACGCCGTTTGCGCGTCGCGGGCCGGCCTCTGCTCGGTACGTCGGCGGTCATGCGTCGCTCTCCGGTAGGCCGCGCCGGGCCTGACGCAATGCCGCGAGCCGCGCTTCCTGGCTGCGCGCGCTGCGCAACGAACTGACCAGCAGCGCGATCAGCACCACGGCGGCAATCAGGTAGGCCGGCCAGATAAAGTCGCCTTTGCCGCCCATCGAGAGGTATGCCATCACCTGCTCCACCGCTTTACCCCCGCGCCAGGCTGAGCTGGAGGTTGCGGATCTTCGCCGCGGCGATCTCGCCGCGCACCCGCAGGATCAGGACCGTCACGAAGAACAGCGTGAAGCCCGCCGCCATCAGCAGCAGCGGCCACAGCATCGTGGGATAGATCGTCGGCCCGCCCATGCGGAAAACGCTGGCCGGCTGGTGCAGCGTGTTCCACCAGTCGACCGAGAACTTGATGATCGGCAGGTTGACGACGCCGACCAGCGCCAGGATGCCGGCCGCGCGGTGGCCGCGGGTCGGGTCGTCGAAGGCGTTCACCAGGGCGATATAGCCGAGATAGAGAAAGAACAGGATCAGCACCGAGGTCATCCGCGCGTCCCACGCCCACCAGGTGCCCCACATGGGCTTGCCCCACAGGGAGCCGGTGGTCAGGCAGATCAGGGTGAAGCCGGCGCCGATCGGCGCGGCGGCCTTGGCGATCAGGTCGGCCAGCGGATGCCGCCAGATCAGCGCGACCGCGCTCGACACCGCCATGCAGGCATAGACGAACAGCGCCATCCAGGCCGAGGGCACGTGGATGTACATGATGCGGACGGTCTCCCCCTGCTGGTAGTCGGGGGGCGAATGGAACAGCGCCAGATACAGGCCGGCCGCGAGCAGCAGCGCGGTAATCCCGGCGCACCAGGGCAGGATGGCGTTCGCCACCTTGAGAAACCGGGTCGGGTTCGCAAAGCGATGCATGTCCGGGATTATATAGGCTCTTTTGTCCCGGGTCGGCGGGGAATTTTGTCGCGTTCCCGAGAGTGTTACCCGGCGACCGCGGCGACCCGGGGCAAGGGTCTTTCGTTGATCGGCAGGTGCAGCACGGCGGAGATCAGCCCGAGCGCGACCGAGATCCACCAGACGATGTCATAGGACCCGGTCAGGTCGTAGACATAGCCGCCGAGCCAGGCGCCCAGGAACGCCCCCATCTGATGGCCCAGGAACACGATCCCGAACAGGGTCGCCATGTAGCGGGGGCCGAAGATCTGCGCCACCATGGCCGAGGTCAGCGGCACGGTGCTGAGCCATAGCAGGCCCATGATCGCGCCGAAGCAGAGCACGCTGGTCTCGGTCGTCGGGATGGCGAGAAATCCGATGAACAGCAGCGCCCGGAGCAGATAGAGGCTGCTCAACAGATAGCGCTTGCTGAACCGGCTGCCGAGCACGCCCGCCAGCGCCGAGCCGACGATGTTGAACAGGCCGACGAGCCCCAACGCCCAGGCGCCGATCTTCGGCGGCAGGCCCTGGTCGACGACATAGGCGGGCAGATGGGTGCCGATATAGGAGACGTGGAAGCCGCAGACGAAGAAACCGCAGATCAGCAGCCGATAGCCGCCGTGGCGGCTTGCCTCGCGCAAGGCGTCCGAAAGGCTCTGCGGCGCCCCGTGATCCGCCGGCTTGCCCTTGAGCACGCCGGCGACCGGCAGGGTGATCAGGATGATCAGGCTGAGGATCATCAGGACGGTCGACCAGCCATAGGCCGTGAGGAAGGCCTGCCCCAGCGGCACCATCGCGAACTGGCCGATCGAGCCGATGGAGCCGACCATGCCGAGCGCCAGCGCGCGCTTCTGGGTCGAGACGACGCGGCTGATGGCGCCGAAGGCAATTGCGAAGCTGGTACCGCTAAGCCCGAGCCCGACGAGCACGCCGATGCCGAGATAAGCGTCCAAAGGCGTCGATGCGTGCGCCATGAGGGCCAGGCCCGCGGCGTAGCTGATCCCGCCGGCGATGATCGTGCGGCCCGCGCCGAAGCGATCCGCGATTGCGCTGGTGAAGGGTTGGGAAAGGCCGACGACGATGTTCTGGATCGCAATCGACAGGCCGAAGATCTCGCGCCCCCAGCCGAGGTCGGCGCTCACCGGCTGCAGGTACAGCCCGAAGGTGGCGCGCGTTCCGAAGGAAAGGAACAGCAGCAAACAGGCCGCCAGAAAAACGACCGGCAGCGTGCGCCAGCCGTCTGTTCTTGCCGATGTCATTCGGGGTTCCACCTGGTTGGTTCGACCGCACCGGATACTGCGGCGAGGTCGTCATCGCATGCAAGAGCGGAGCTTTGCCCAAGGACGTTGCCGGTAGGAGAGCCAATTCCGGCGATCGGCAGGGGCCGGTTTCCGGGCGTCTTCCGGTAGCTGCCTGCCGTCAGGCCGCGGCCTGGCGCAGCGCCGCGGCGGCGGTCCAGGGCGCCAGCGGCAGGGCGGCGGCGAGGATCGCGCCCAGAAACAGCAGGTGGGGCTCGGCGCTCAGCCCCATGGTGGCCGCGTCGACGGCCGCGACTCCGAAGATCAGCACGGGGATGTAGAGCGGCAACACGAGCAGGGACATCAGGACGCCGCCCCGGCGGGCGCCCAGGCTCAGCGCGGCGCCGATCGAGCCGATCAGGCTGAGGCTCGGCGTACCGAGCGCCATCGCGGCCAGCAGCACGGGAAAGCCCTCCGCCGGCAGGTTCAGCAGGACGGCGAGCAGCGGCGAAGCTGCGATCAGCGGCAGGCCCGTCGTCAGCCAGTGCGCCGCGGTCTTGGCGATCACGGTGATCTCGAGCGGCGCCGGCGACAGCACGAGCAGGTCGAGCGATCCGTCCTCGTAGTCCTGCTGGAACAGGCGGTCGAGCGAGAGGAGGACGGCCAGCAGCGCGTTGACCCAGATGATCCCGGCGGCGATGCGCGCAAGCACGCCGGGCTCGGGCCCGACGCCGAGCGGGAACAGCGCGCCGGCGATGATGAAGAAGGTGACCGCCATGAAGGCGTCCATGCCCTGCCGGAAGGCGAGGCGCAGGTCGCGCAGCAGCATGTGGCGGAAGGCTTGCATCAAAATGCGTCCGCGTCTTGCATCGGCCGCGCCACGGCGAAGGCGCCGAGGTCGACGGTGTTCTGCTTGGCCCAGCGCCAGCACCGCGTGGGTCGACAGCGCGACCATGCCGCCGTTCCGGCGGTGCTCGGCGATGAGCGTTTCGAGCGCCGCGAGCGACGCCGTGTCGAGGCCGACGGTCGGCTCGTCGAGCAGCCAGAGGTCCGCATCGCCGGCGGCGAGCAGCGCGAGCGCGAGGCGGCGGCGCTCGCCGGACGACAGGAAGCGCGCGGCGACCTGCGCGTGGCGCTCCAGGCCGAGGCGGGCCAGCGCGGCCGCGATATTGCCTTCGCCGCGCAGGCCGGCCCAGAAGGCGAGATTCTCCGCCGTGGTCAGCGCGGGCTTCACCGCATCCGCATGCCCGACATAGGCCAAACGGGCCCGGTGCGCGGCGCGGTCCTCGGCGACGTCGTCTCCGTTCCAGGCGATGACCCCCGTCGTCGGCCGCGCGAGCCCCGCGATCAGCCTGAGCAGGCTCGACTTGCCGCTGCCGTTCGGGCCGCGCAGCACGAGCGCGCCGCCGGCCTCCAGCCGGAAGGACAGGCCGGTGAAGACAAGCCGCTCGCCGCGGATGCAGGAAAGGTCTTGGCCGGTAAGGCAATCGGGCATGGCGCGTCGCGACCGTTGGCGGAACGGCCAAGGTATAGAGGGAAAAAAGCGGGAGGCCAAAAGAAAGACGGTCGCCGGGGGTGGGCCGACGACCGCCAGGAGTGAACGACCTTACGCCAAGGCCGTATAGGAATGAGGCTGTTTGGCGTAGCCTCGTCTGAGAGGGGAGGTCTCAGCGTGTGTAGTAAAGCCGGGGAGTATGGCTTCGATTTGATCGGAATGAGGCAATATTAAGGCAAATCTGCAACAGTAGGGCACGCAAAGGTACGGAATTTATTCAGGCACTCAATTGAAAATAGATAAACCGCTGATTTGCGCCGAATTTCAAGGGCTAGGCGGCTGTCCGGCCCGCCATTCGAAGTACCCCTATTGCCCCGGAATCTCGATTTCCATCAGCGGCGCGTATTGCTGGCCGCCGTGGCCGTCGCTGTCGAGCAGGTCGCCCTGGAAATGCGGCCGCGGGATCGAAGCCTTGAAGGCGAGCGCGTTGTCGCAGGCGAAGAATTTCACGTCCGCTGGCGGCAGGTTGTAGCGCGTGGCGACGGCCTCGCGGCTGAGCGCGCCCGACTGCTTGACCCGCTCATAGACCTCGCGGTCGGCGAACATGATGTCGAAGGTCAGCTCGAAGGGGCCGGCATTCTTGCTGCGGATCAGGCGGGCGAGCTCGCCGAGCGTGGCCATGGTCCGGTCAACTCCTCAGTTCACGTTAGTGGACGTTTACGTATTCGGTCGGGAACATCTCGTAGGGATCGTCCGGCTCGACCACGTGGTTGACGCAGAAGCGGTAGACCGCGCCGCGCTCCAGATAGGCCGGGTTATAGGGGCAAGCGACGCCGGTGATCAGGCCGCTCCATTCCGGAATGGGCAGATGCAGCGCCTGGTGCCGCGTCACCGAGGCGATCGCGGACGCGATCTCCTGGGTCGGCGCCGTTACCTCGAACAGCAGGCAGAGCTCGTGGCTCTTGATCTCCTTGACCGGTTCGAGCGCGCCCATGACGCCGTTCTTGCCGTAGACGCGGACATTGAAGAAATAGTCCTTGCGGTCGAGCGTGCCGCCGTAGATCTCCGCCACGCGCGCATGCATGCGGTCGTGCAGCCGCGCGACCCAGTCGTCGATCTGGCGGATGATGAAGGGGTCGCGGATGCCGCCGACGATGATGCTCTGGTAGCCGACCTTCTCCGACCCTTCGAGCTTGACCGTATAGGTCTTGGCCGGGATGAAGCCGCTGCCGGTTACCCGGACGCGCCGGTTGTCGAGCGCCTTGAACTGCGCGTCGGTGAGGTCGATCGTGCCGTTCAATTCGACGAGATGAAAGGGATCGGCGTTTTCGTAGAGCCCGTGCGACGCGATGCTCTGCGGCGTGCAGCGCAGCGCCGGGTCGAGCGGCTCGACGTCGAAATGGTCCGGCCGGCAGGTCGCCATGATGCAGTCGGGCGACTTGCGCTGCTCGACCGAGGCCGCGCCGCATTCGAGGATCTTCGCCGCGTGCCAGGCGATCCCGGCCGGGATGCCGTCGCGCACCGGGATGCCCGCGAAGATCGCGCAGTCGCTCGACCGCCCGGCCAGCACGACCTCGGCGCCGTTGTCGAGCGCCTTGAGATAGGGCTCCTCGCCCATCATGCCGACGATGCGCTCGGCCCGGTCGATCACGCCTTCGTCGAAATCGGGGGCGGGCTTCAGCGGCTTGATGCGGCCCTCCCGGAGGCGCTTCTTGAGATAGTCCTTGCTCTGCTCGGAATGGATGATCGCCATGGGGAATTTGAGGCCTTCCTCGGCGGCGATGTCCTCGATGATCTTGCGCACGATCGCGAGATGCGGCTCGCCGCCGGCGGTGCCCGCCGTGCCCAGCAGCAGCGGGATGCCGGCCTTGCGCGCGGCCAGCAGCATCAGGCGCATGTCCCGCTTGATCGACACCGGGGGGAAAGAGGTGACGCCGGCGCCGAGCGGATAGGGCCCGGGATCGGTCGAGCCGCCGTCGCAGCCGATGAAATGGGGCTTGCGGCCCATCGCCTCTTCCAGGGACTCCTCGCGGAACCCCGAGCCGCAGACCCCCGATGCGGACAACACGCGAACTTCGTTCATGTCGCCTCCCGTCGCTATTCCCACCAGTTGCCGCCGACGATCATCGCCGCCGGCTCGAGCCGCTTCTTGCCCATGAACTTGGCGTTGAGGCTGTCGCGGTATTCGAATTCGCCCTCTTTCAGCGTCAGAACCGTCGCGTCGCCCGGCGAGCCCGGCTTGAGCGAGCCGAGCTCGGGCCGCGCGATGACGCGCGCCGGGTTGCAGGTCGCCGCCGCGACGACGTCGGACAGCGGCGCGCCCATGGAGAGGAATTTCGACATGGTCACAAGCACGTCGAAGGCCGGCCCGCCGATGCTGTTGACGTGCACGTCGCTCGACAGCACGTCCGGCAGGAAGCCGTTGTCGACCATGGCGCGCGCCACGTCGAAATCGAACGAGCCGCGGCCGTGCCCGACGTCGAAGATGACGCCGCGCTCGCGCGCCTCTTCGACCTCGCGCCGGACGTTGCGTTCGCGGTCGGTGGCGGCGTTGGGGAACATGCGGCAGCAATGGGTCAGGATGTCGCCTGGCCGCAGGCGCTCCAGGATATCCTTGCGGCGCGGCGGCGGCGCGCCGATGTGGACCATGACCGGCAGGTCCAGCTCCTCGGCCGCTTCGATCGCGCAGTCGAGCGCACCGATACCGACCAGCTCGGAGACGTTGTTGCCGAGCCGGACCTTCACGCCGACGATGATGTCGGAATGCTCGCGCGCGACCTTGACGCAGGCGCCGGTATGCAACAGGCGAAGATCCGCCGTTTCGCCCACCATGAAGCCGGGACCATAGCCATAAATGCCCGGATGCGAGATGTTGAGGAAGGCGACGATGCGGAGCGGGCACGGCTCGATGATCAGCTTACGGAAGCCATGAAAGGTGCCGGCGCCGGCCGTGCCGGCATCGACGAAGGTCGTCGTGCCGCTCATCCGCGCAACGCGTTCCGCCTCGACGCTGAGATAGGTCGCGCCCCAATAGACATGCGCGTGGATATCGATCAGGCCCGGCGTAACGACGCGGCCCTTGACGTCGCGCGTTTCCTTGGCGCCCTTTTCCGCGAGCCCATGGCCCACCGCGGCGACCTTTCCATCGGAAAATGCAACATCCGTCGTTGCGTCGAGACCCTGGCTCGGGTCGACGACGCGCCCGCCCGTCAAGACGATGTCATACATGGTTCGCTTCGCCTCCTTCGGCGGTTGACCGGCATGTGTAGGTGTGTCGCGCCGCGGCATGGCATGATCCGACCGACGACATGTCTTGTCGTGGTGGTGCGGGAATTCTAACCTGCATCCTGGATCAGGCAAAATGGCGTGACCGCCGGGGAGGGAAATTATGGCGCGGAACGCAGGGAATGGCCAGCCGAGCGTGCAGGAGAAGCGGCGGGTCTATGTGGTGTTTTTCGTCATTGCGTTTGCGGTCGACCTTATAGTCGGCTTGCTGCGCAATGGGACCTACACGCCGACGTTGATCGGGCTCGCCATCATGATTACGTCGGCCCTCTTCCTGGTGTATTCGCTGATCCGCGACCGCTAGGTCTAGCGGGTGAAGGCCGGCCGGGGCGCTCCTACGGACGCACCGTTGACAGCTGTCGGCGTCCGCAGCTTAATGGCGGCCATCCGGCCGCTGCGACGATTGGCTGGCGAGCAGATCCGCAGCGGGCCGGTAAGCGATTCAACGCCGGACAGATATCCTTGCGTATGCGACGCGGATTATTGAAGCGGCTGCGCCGAGTGGTGCGATACCGGCTCGTCGTTCCCATTCTGCGCGGCAAGCACACACCGGAATATACCGCCCGCGGGGTGCTGTTCGGCCTGCTGGCGGCCATGACGCCGACTGTCGGCGTGCAGATGCCGATCGTCCTGGCCATCTGGATCGTCGTTCGCGCGGTAAAGCCCTCCTGGGATTTCAATCTCGTCGTCGGCCTTGCCTGGACCTGGATCACCAATATCTTCACCGTGCCGCCGGTCTATTACGTGTTCCTGATGACCGGCCGGCTGATGATAGGACATTGGGACGCGCATTCCGGTTATGGCGAGTTCCAGGAAAAGCTGGCCACGCTGCTGCAGACGGATACGACCTGGTACCAGGCGCTGTGGCAATATATCTGGGGCATCTTCGAGATCTGGGGCGTGCCGATGTTCATCGGCTCGGTCCCGTGGGCGATCGTCACCGCCTGGCTCGGCTATCGCTGGAGCCTGAAGCTCATTCGCGATTTCCGGATGCGGCGGGTGCGCCGCGTCGTGGCGACGATGCAGGGCGGCGAATGACGCCGCGCGCTATGGACGGAGTGGCATGAAAGAGGTCGACCGGATCAGCGGCTATCACGCGCATGTCTATTTCGACGCGGATACGGAGCCAGCCGCGGCCGCCTTGCGCGACGCGCTCGAAGCGCGCTTCACGGTGACGCTCGGACGCTGGCACCACAAGCCCGTCGGGCCGCATACGGCATGGATGTACCAGGTGGCATTTGCCGTGGAGCAGTTTCCGGTTGTGGTTCCTTTCTTGGCTCTCAATCACGGATCGCTATCCATCCTGATCCACCCGCTCAGCGGCGACGCCATGGCGGATCATTTCGACCATGCGCTCTGGCTCGGCGCGCCGCTTGCCATCGATCCCGGCCCGCTGCGCAAGGCATCGTGAAAGCGCGATTGCGTTAACGGTGCATCAATCTACTGCTGCTTCCAATCTGTCCTGATACGGTATAAACAACGGTCCAGACCCATGCGGGTAGCGAGGGCAACCACGCCCTCTCGGATCGCGCAGCAGATTCATACATTCAGGGAGTTGAGCCGTGACTGGTATTGGTCATGACAGCTTGAAAACACGCCGCACGCTCAAGGTCGGCGGCAGCAGCTACGACTACTACAGCATCGAGGCGGCCGAAAAGGCGCTCGGCTTGGACTTTTCGCGACTGCCTTTCTCCATGAAGGTGCTTCTGGAGAACATGCTGCGGTTCGAGGACGGCCGCTCGGTGAAGCAGGACGATATCAAGGCCTTCGGCGGATGGCTCGAGACCGGCCGGTCAGAGCAGGAAATCGCCTTCCGGCCCGGCCGCGTCCTGCTGCAGGATTTCACCGGCGTGCCGGCGGTCGTCGACCTCGCCGCCATGCGTGACGCGCTCAAGGCGCTCGGCGGCGATCCCCAGAAGATCAATCCGCTGACGCCGGTCGACCTCGTGGTCGACCATTCGGTCAGCATCGACTCCTTCGGAAGCCCCAACTCTTTCGAGAAGAACGTCGCGCTCGAGTTCGAACGCAATATGGAGCGGTACGAGTTCCTACGCTGGGGGCAGAGCGCGATGACCAATTTCCGGGTGGTCCCGCCCGGCACCGGCATCTGCCATCAGGTCAATCTCGAATACCTCGCCCGGGTGGTCTGGTCGAGCAAGGACCGTGACGGCAAGATGGTCGCCTTCCCCGACACGGTGGTCGGCACCGACAGCCATACGACGATGGTCAACGGGCTCGGCGTGCTCGGCTGGGGCGTCGGCGGCATCGAGGCCGAAGCCGGCATGCTCGGTCAGCCGGTTTCCATGCTCATCCCCGAGGTCGTCGGCTTCAAGCTCGAGGGCACGCCGAAGGAAGGCGTGACGGCGACGGACGTGGTGCTGACGGTGACGCAGATGCTGCGCGCCAAGGGCGTGGTGCAGAAATTCGTCGAGTTCTACGGGCCGGGCGTGGCCAAGCTCGGTCTCGCCGACCGCGCCACGATCTCCAACATGGCGCCCGAATACGGCGCCACGTGCGGCATCTTCCCGATCGACGAGGTGACGCTGGATTACATGCGCTTCACCGGCCGCGACGCGAAGGTGGTGGCGCTCGTCGAAGCCTATGCGAAGCAGCAGGGCCTGTGGCGCAACGACAGCGTGGAGCCGGTCTTCACCGATACGCTGGGTCTCGATCTCAGCACGGTGGAGCCCTCGCTCGCCGGACCGAAGCGGCCGCAGGACCGCGTGCCGCTGAGCGGCGTTGCCGCATCGGCGAACGCGGCGATGGCCGAGATCGGCACGGGCACCGCGACTAAAGTCGAGGGTGAGGACTACTCGATCGAGCCGGGCCATGTGGTGATCGCCGCGATCACGAGCTGCACCAATACCTCCAATCCGTCGGTGCTCGTCGCCGCGGGCCTGCTGGCGAAGAAGGCGGTCGAGAAAGGCCTGAAGCCCAAGCCGTGGGTGAAGACCTCGCTCGCGCCAGGCAGCCAGGTCGTCACCGACTATCTCGAGGCTGCCGGTCTGCAGACTTATCTCAACGAGCTGGGCTTCGGTCTCGTGGCCTATGGCTGCACGACCTGCATCGGCAATTCGGGCCCGCTGCCCGAAGGCGTGCACAACGCGATCGAGAAGGGGAATGTCTCCGTCGCGGCGGTGCTGTCCGGCAACCGCAATTTCGAAGGGCGGGTGCATCCGATGTCGAAGATGAACTACCTCGCCTCGCCGCCGCTCTGCGTGGCTTACGCGCTGGCGGGGTCGCTCAAGGTCGACATGTACAAGGACCCGCTGGGCCAGGACGAGAACGGCAACGATGTCTATCTCAAGGACATCTGGCCGTCGAACCAGGAGGTCCGCGACACCATCGGCAAATACCTGACGCCGGAAATGTATCGCAAGCGCTACTCAAACGTGGAGGAAGGTCCCGCCAAGTGGAAGCAGATCACCGGCGGCGACAGCGAGCTCTATGACTGGAACCCCGGCTCGACCTATGTCCAGCATCCGCCCTATTTCGAGGGCATGACGATGAAGCCGGATGCGGTGAAGGATGTCCATGGCGCGCGGCCGTTGCTCATCCTCGGCAATTCGATCACCACCGACCATATCTCGCCCGCCGGATCGATCCAGAAGGACAGCCCGGCCGGCGAATATCTCCTGCAGCATCAGGTCCGGCCGAACATGTTCAATGTGTATGGCTGCCGGCGCGGCGCGCATGAGGTGATGATGCGCGGCACCTTCGCGAATATTCGCATCAAGAACGCCGTGGCGCCGGGCACCGAGGGCGGCGTCACCAAGCATTACCCGACCGGCCAGGTCATGTCGATCTACGAAGCGGCGACGCTCTACCAGCGCGAGGGCGTGCCGACCGTGATCATCGGCGGCAAGGACTACGGCATGGGATCGTCGCGCGACTGGGCCGCCAAGGGCACCCGGCTTCTCGGCTCGCGCGCCGTCATCGTCGAAAGCTACGAGCGTATCCACCGCTCGAACCTCATCGGCATGGGCGTCATGCCGCTGCAGTTCAAGGACGGCGCCAACCGGCAGAGCCTCAAGCTCGACGGGTCGGAGATGTTCGACATCACCGGGCTCGAGAGGGGCATCACGCCGGGCATGGATGTCGCCTGCAAGATCACGCGCGCCGACGGCTCGGCCCAACAAATCACGCTTTTGTGTCGCATCGATACGTTGGACGAAGTCGACTACTACGTGAATGGCGGCATACTGCAGTACGTCCTCCGTCAGATCGTTAAGGACTCGAAGGCGGCCTAACGCCTGGAAATGGAGCAACGCGGAGACCGATGCCGGTCTCCGCGTTAACTATGCGTTTGCGCGGCGGTGCGGGGACGGTGCAGGATGGGCCTGGAATCCGGCGATCGGGGTTCACGCGGACTCACCCTAAATTGATTCGTCCGGACAAGCCGACGTACCTATGTTTCGCGCATGATGATGAGGGCAATTCCAGCACTTTTCGGCTTGTTCGCACTGGTGTCCGCCGCAGGGACCGGCGCCATGGCGGCCGGCGTCGCGCGCCAGTCGCCCGTCGTCGTCGAGCTCTTCACCAGCCAGGGATGCTCCTCCTGTCCGCCGGCCGAGGCGTTCCTCAGCGAGCTGGCGACGCGTAAGAACGTCATCGCACTCGAATTCCACGTCAATTACTGGGACTATATCGGGTGGAAGGACGCATTCGCGAAACCGGCCTTCGGCAGCCGGCAGAGGAAATACGTCAGCAGCCTTCAGGGACGCTATGCCTATACGCCGCAGATGGTGATCGACGGCTCGTCGGATGTCGTCGGCTCGCACCGCGAAGAAGTCGACGCCCTTATTCAGAAGCGCCTGTCGGCGCATACCAGGGCGCCCGCCATATCGATGAAGCGTAACGGCGATACCTTGAAAGTCACCATTGGCTCATGGACGCATGCGGCGCCTTACGACGTCGTCCTGGTCACCTACGACAAGCCGCACGTCACCGAAGTCGAGCGCGGCGAGAATCGCGGGCAGACTTTGAAAAACAGCAACGTCGTCCGGGAATTGCTGACGCTCGGCACCTGGTCGGGTAAGCCGTCGACGTTCAACGTCTCGCTGGTCGGCAAGGCCGGCGACGGCGGCTGTGCCGTGCTGGTCCAGAAGCCCGGTCAGGGTGCTGTCCTGGCCGCCGCAGAACTCGATTACTAGCCTCAAATCCGGTGCCGCGCTTCACGCGCCGGGCGACGACAGCCCCTTCGCAATCATGTCTTCCAGCCGTCGCGCGAAGGCCTGCGGATCGGGCAGCGATTCGCCTTCGAGCAATCGAGCCTGGTCGAGCAGCAGGTATGCCGCGTCCGTTAGCCGGTCCGTCGCGCCGTCCTTCTCGGCTTCTTCCGCGAGACGCCGGACCAGTGGGTGATCCGGGTTGATCTCCAGAATGCGGGCGAAGGACTGGTCGAGCTGCTTGTGCTGTTTGAGCAACCGCTCGAGCCGCATGTCGATATCGTTGTCGTCGGCGACGAGGCATACCGCGCTGGTCGTCAGCCGGTCCGAGCTGCGCACGTCCTTGACGGCAGCGCCCAGCGTCTGCTTGAGGAGCGCGATCAGCGTGCCGAGGCCCTTGGGGTCGGGCTTGGCCTCCGCCTTGTCCGGCGCCCCGTCGTCGGTCTTGATCGTGGACAGATCCGCGCCGGCGCGCGTCACCGACTTGAACGGCTTGCCGTCGTAGACGCCAACCGACGGGATCCAGAACTCGTCGACCGGGTCGGTCAGCAGCAGCACCTCGACCCCCCGCTTGCGGAAGCCTTCGAGCTGCGGGCTTCGCGTCACCGCGTCGATATCCTCGCCGGAAATGTAATAGATCGCCTGCTGGCCTTCCTTCATGCGGCCGACATAATCCGTCAAGCTCACCAGATCATCCCCCGCGGTGGAGCGGAAGCGCACGACCTTGAGCAGCTGATCGCGGTAAGTGAAGTCTTCGTACAGGCCTTCCTTCAGCACCGCGCCGAAATTATTCCAGAATGCCGCAAAGCTCTCCGGCTCGTTCTCGGCCTTCTTCTGCAGCTCGCCGAGAACGCGGTTGGTGAGGCCTGACCGTATCTTGGCCAGGACCGGGTTCTTCTGCAGTATCTCGCGGCTGACGTTGAGATCGAGGTCCTGGGAATCGATGATGCCGCGCAGGAAGCGCAGCCAGGCCGGCAGGAGCTCCGGACAGTCATCGGTAATGAAAACCCGGCGCACATACAGCTTGATCGACGACTTGCGGTCCGGATGGAAGATGTCGAACGGGCGCGTCGACGGGATGAACAGCAGGCCGGTGTACTCGATCACGCCTTCGGCGCGAAAGTGCATCGTGTGCCACGGGTCGTCCATCGCGTGGGCGACGTGGTGGTAGAACTCCTTGTATTGCTGTTCCTCGATCGAATTGCGCGACCGCGTCCAGAGCGCCGAGGCCTGGTTGACCGTCTCGGCCTTGCCGTCATTCTCGGCCAACGCGATCGGCACCTGGATGTGGTCGGAGTAGGTCTTGATGATGCTGCGCAGCCGGGCGGGATCGAGAAAATCCGCGGCGTCGCCGCGGAGGTGCAGCGTGACCGTGGTGCCGCGCGCCTCGCGTTCCGCGGCCTCGACCGTGAAACTGCCCTTGCCGTCGGACGCCCATCGCCAGGCCTGGTCGCTGCCCGCGCGCCGCGTGGTGACCGTGACCGTGTCGGCCACCATGAAGGACGAATAGAAGCCGACGCCGAATTGGCCGATCAGGCTCACGTCCTTGTCGCTGTCGCCGGACAGCGTGTCGACAAAGGCGGCCGTCCCGGATCGGGCGATGGTGCCGAGGTTGTCCACCAGCTCGTCGTGATCCATGCCGATGCCGTTGTCGATCACGCTGAGCGTCTTGGCGTCCTTGTCCGGCTTGATCTCGATGCGGTAGTCGCTGTCGTCCTTGGCCAATGCGGGGTCGGTCAACGCCGCATAGCGCAACCGGTCGCAGGCATCCGAAGCGTTCGAGATCAGCTCGCGCAGAAAGATCTCGCGCTCGCTGTAGAGCGAATGCGCCACGATATCGAGCAGCCGGCTGACCTCCGCCTGGAAGTGCATTGTCTCGGGCCCGCCGCCGGGCTTCTTCGATTTTTCCTTTGCTGCAGATTTCGCCATTATCCACCTACCTCTCGTCGTATCCCTACCCGGCGCCTATATGTGTGTCGGGTCTGCCGGGTGCAAGACCCGCCCCACAAGGGAAGGGGACAGGAATCGTGGCGAAAAAGCAGGTCAATCTCGCCGAGGCGCGGGAGCAACTGATCGACGAGATCGTCTCGGAAATGCGCTTCGCCGGCGACTATCTCGGCAAGGACACGCTCGATCCGCGGGTGATCGCAGCGATGCGGAAGGTGCCGCGCGAGGCGTTCGTGCCGCCCGAGATGCGCGATCTCGCTTACGCCAACCGCCCGCTCCCCATCGGGCACGGGCAGACGATCTCGCAGCCATTCATCGTCGCCCTGATGACCGACATGCTGGCGCTCACGCCGGCCGCCCGCGTGCTCGAGATCGGGACCGGCTGCGGCTATCAGACGGCGATCTTGGCCGAGCTGGCGGCCTGGATCTATTCGGTCGAGGTGGTCGCGCCGCTCGGCGAAGCCGCTGCGGAGCGCCTCAAGCGGCTCGGCTACGCGAATGTCGACCTGCGGATCGGCGACGGCTGGCTCGGCTGGCCGGAGCAGGCGCCCTTCGACGCCATCATCGTTACCGCCGCGGCGCCCAGACGCCCCGAGCGGCTCATCGAGCAGCTCGGCCCGGGCGGCCGAATGGTGGTGCCGCTCGGCCGTTCCGGCGACACCCAGAGCCTGACGCTGATCGAGAAGGATGCGGATGGCCGCATTACCGAGGCCCGAACGCTGCCCGTCGCCTTCGTGCCGCTAGTCGAGGGCCGCTGACGGGCGATCCTGCGCCGCGCCGCCTTTTCTCTTGCCATCGGAGGGCGGAATACCATCTAAATGAAAGCCATGTCGAGTTTTGCGCCGGGCCGCATACGGGCCGTTCTGGGCCCCACGAATACCGGCAAAACCCATCTTGCGATCGATCGCATGCTGGGTCATGCCAGTGGGATGATCGGGTTTCCCCTGCGGCTGCTTGCCCGGGAAAATTATGACCGCATCGTAGCGGCCAAGGGCGCCCGTTCCGTGGCGCTGATCACCGGCGAAGAGAAGATCGTCCCCCCGAGCCCGCGCTGGTTCGTCTGTACCGTCGAATCGATGCCCGTCGACCTGCAGGTGGATTTCCTGGCCGTCGACGAGGTCCAGCTCTGTGCCGACTCCGAGCGCGGCCATATCTTCACCGACCGGCTGCTGCATGCGCGCGGCCGGGAGGAGACGATGTTCCTCGGCTCGGATACGGTGCGGGGCCTGATCCAGCACCTCGTGCCGGGCGTGGCGATCGAGACGCGGCAGCGCCTGTCGACGCTGCGCTACATCGGTCCCCGGAAATTGACCCGATTGCCGCGCCGCAGCGCCATCGTCGCCTTCTCGGTCGATGAGGTCTATGCGCTGGCCGAAATGACCCGCCGCCAGCGCGGCGGCACCGCGGTCGTGCTGGGGGCGCTCAGCCCGCGCACGCGCAATGCCCAGGTCGCGATGTACCAGGCCGGCGAAGTGGACTACATGGTCGCGACCGACGCGATCGGCATGGGCCTCAACATGGACATCGATCACGTTGCCTTCGCGGGCTTGCGGAAATTCGACGGCCGCCGTCCGCGTCCCCTGTCGCGCGCCGAGATCGGCCAGATCGCGGGGCGCGCCGGGCGGCACATGAACGACGGCACCTTCGGCACGACGAACGACATGCCGCCGCTCGCGGAAGAGACGATCGAGGCCGTCGAGTCGCACCGCTTCGACGTGGTCAAGCGGCTCTATTGGCGGAACCGCGATCTCGACATGGCGTCGGTGACGGCGCTGCTGAAGAGCCTCGACCGGCCGGCGCCGCGGCCCGAGCTGATCCGCGCCCGGGAAGGCGAGGACCAGATGGTGCTGGCCCGGCTCGCGCAGGATTCCGAGGTCGCGGGCCGCGCCACGAACCCTGCGGTCGTTCGGTTGCTCTGGGATGTCTGCCAGATCCCCGATTTCCGCAAGGTCATGCCGGACCACCACACGATGCTGCTGAAACGCATCTTTCTGGCGCTGACCGGCGGCGCGGACGGGACCGGGCGCCTGCCGGTCGACTGGGTGGCGCGCCAGATCGACCGCCTCGACGTCACCACGGGTGACATCGACGCCCTGACCAGCCGCATCGCCCATATCCGGACCTGGACCTACATCAGCCATCGCGCCGACTGGCTCGACGATGCGGCGCATTGGCAGGACCGCGCGCGCGAGATCGAGGACAAGCTTTCGGACGCCTTGCATGAGCGCCTGACGCAGCGCTTCGTCGACCGGCGTCACGCGTTGAGCGAGCGGCGGCGCAAGGACGGCGGCGAGCTGCTGTCGGCGGTGACTGCGTCCGATGACGTCGTTGTCGAGGGTGAGCAGATCGGCCGCGTCGCCGGCCTGTCCTTCGTCTTGCACGAAAGCGAGGAGCGCGGCCGGCCGTTCGTGGCGGCGGCGCGGCGGGCGGTGGCTCAGGCGATGCCGGGGCGCATCGGCCGCCTGATCGCCGATGACGACGGCAGCTTCCTGCTGACCGATCGTGGTCGCCTGACCTGGCGCGGCGACGAGGTGGCGCGCCTCGTGCGTGGCCGCAGCCTGCTGGCGCCCGAGATCGAGATCCTGCGCAACGAGCTGCTCGATAACCCGTCGCGGGAAACGGTGCGTCTGCGTCTCGCGGGCTGGCTGGAGCGGCACTTGCGCAAGCGTCTCGGCCCGCTGTTCCGGGCGGCGGAGGCCGACCTCGGCGCGCCGGCCCGCGGCCTTGCCTTTCAGCTGTCGGAGCATCTCGGATCGGTGCCGCGCCGGCAGGTGCGCAGCCTCGTCGGCGCGATGGCGCGCAAGCGACCGGGCCGCGCTGAGCGCACTCGGGCTGCGTTTCGGCGCGCAAGGGATATTCTTCCCGGCGCTTCTGCGGCCCGCGGTGAGCCAGTTGCGGGCGACCCTGTGGACCGTCTACAGCGGCGAGCCTGTCTGCCCGGATCCCCGCGGGGCCGGCGAGGCGATGCCGGGATGCCGGCGCATGTCGGAAGCGTCCGAGGCCCGCTGGGCGGCGCTCGGATACGCCGTCGTCGGTCCGATGGCGATACGCTACGACCGGCTGGAGCAGTTGACGGCGCGTCTGCACAAGGAGGCGCGGGAGGGTCCCTTCGCCGAGACGGCGGCGCTTTCGACGCTGGCCGGATGCAGCGGCACCGATTTTGCCGCCGTGGTGGGCCAGCTCGGGTTCCGCGCCCGCGCGCCGCGCGGCGGCGGCGTGACCGTTTTCGCGCCGAAGCGGCGGCCGGGCCGCAGCGGAAAAGCGCAGGCGAAAGCGTCCACCGTAGATGGCGGGACGGCGGCAGCGAAAGCGCCGGCGAAGGGCAAGGCGGCGCAGCAGCGAAACGGACGCGACAAGACCTGTGGCGACCCAGCATCGCCTTTTGCCGCGCTGCAGACGCTGGTGGGCGCCAAGTGACGGAGGATTCGGGCGCGCGGCTGCGCATCGACAAGTGGCTTTGGCACGCGCGCTTCTTCAAGAGCCGGACACTCGCGGCAAAATGCATCGGGGCGGGTCACGTGCGCGTCAACCGCAAGGTGGTGAAAAAGGCCAATCACGCGGTCCAACCGGGCGATGTCCTGACATTCGCGCTCGGGCCGCATATCCGGGTGATCGAGATCGCGGCGCTCGGCGTCCGGCGAGGTCCGGCGAGCGAGGCGCAGGCGCTGTATGTCGATCTCGACCCGCCGCGTCCGCGCGATCCGTCCGTGCCGCGTACGCCGGCCGCCGGCGCCCGGACGCCCGGCAGCGGCCGCCCGACGAAACGCGACCGCCGTGTGCTCGACCGCCTCAAGCAGGAGGAGGCCTTCGACTGATCCGGTTGGGCGGTCAGCAGCTCTTGCGGAAGACCGCGCCGAGGTTGTTGGCGGGCATCTCGATGACTACATCAAGCGCGAGGCCATGCGAGAGCGCGGCCGCGGCAACGTCGTCCAAATCGCGCACGCCCCAGCTCGGATCCTGTGCGCGAAGCATGCGGTCGAAGGCGTCGTTGCTCGGCGCCGTGTGCCGCCCGCCGCGCTTGAACGGGCCATAGAGAAACAGCGGCGCTCCCGCCGGAAGGATTTTTGCGGCGCCGGCGGTGAGCGCCAGACCAACGCCCCAGGGGGCAATATGGATCATATTGATGGCGATTACCGCGTCGGCTGCCGTCACCGGCCAGGGGCAGGCTTGCACGTCGAGCAGCACCGGCGGGCGTATGTTCCCGGCGCCGCTCGCGGCCGTGTGGGCCTGGATGCTGGCAATCAGCGTCGGATCGCGATCCGAAGGCTGCCAGACCAGGTTTGGGAAGTGCCGGGCGAAGTAAGCCGTATGCTCCCCCGAGCCGCTGGCGATCTCGAGCACGAGGCCGGATGGCGGCAGAATGCGGACAAGAGCGGCCTGGATCGGCTCCCGGTTTCGCCGGGTCGCGGGGTAGTGCAGGCCGGCTGCGGGCCGTGGCTTGTTCGGCAAGGGGTGGATCTCCGTCATGATCGCCGTCGGGGGTATCCTGGACCGGGCAAGCCGCCGGGATCAACCCGCCCGGAAAAGCAATTAGTTGATTTTACGGCCTTCAAGTCTATGCTACGCCCCGATTAATGCTCGAACACATCAGAGATATCCTTCAAGGCCATATGGGCGCCGGCGGATCGGGCGCCGACCGCGGACGCGACGAGTTGCAGCAAGCCGTCGCGGCGCTCTTGGTGGAAGCGGCCCAGCTCGACGGGCAGTTCGGCGCGGCGGAACGCAGCCGCATCGCGACGCTGCTGTCCCAGCGCTTCTCGCTGTCGGACGGCGACGTGACGAAGCTGATCGAGACGGCGACGCGAATGACGGAAGAGGCGGTGGACGACTTTACATTTACGAGGCAAATATCACGCCGCCTCAACCATGAGGAGAAGGTCGGGATCGTGGAGATGCTTTGGGACGTGGCCTATGCGGACGGCACGCTTCACCCGTACGAAGGGAACCTGTTGCGCCGTGTGGCCGGTCTTTTGTATGTCACAGATCAGGAAAGTGGAGCGGCCCGCAGACGGGTCGTAGAACGGTATAGCGCAAAACGCAAAACGGACGATGGACGTTGACCGGACCGGGCGCTGGCGCAAAATAAGAATAGGGGAAGGAGTATCCGAATGACGTACGTGGTCACCGAGAGCTGCATCAAATGCAAGTATCAGGATTGCGTCGAGGTCTGTCCCGTCGATTGTTTTTACGTGGGTGCCAACATGTTGGTCATCCATCCTGACGAATGCATCGATTGCGGTGTGTGCGAGCCGGAATGCCCGGCCGAGGCGATCATTCCCGATACCGACGGCGAAGCCGAGAAATGGCTCGAGCTGAACCGGGACTATTCGGGAAAATGGCCGAATATCACCCGCAAAGGCGAGCCGCCGGCGGACGCGGACGCGTTCAAGGACGAAACCGGTAAATTCGAGAAATATTTCAGTCCGGAGCCGGGCGAAGGCTAAAAGCCATATCTAAGGTTTTGTTTTGACAACGTTTTTCGATCCGATTGGGGTGCGGAAACGTCGCCCTGTGAAAATCGGCAATTTTGTGATATATTTACAACGATAGTGCCATGGTGGGAGACGGGTGGGGGCCGGGATCTTCGGCGCCGCCCGTGACGCGCCCCAGCAGAACAGGACTTTCCGGGGGTTGCCTCAATCCCAATGTCGAGATGACGGCTTTTTGACGTGGCGGCAGCCGGTTGCCGCCAGCTGCATGGCGAGTCTCGCCATTCAGGGGGGAAGTCAAAAGCCGTAAATCGAGCGATACATTTTAAACGACTAGAGAAGCACAAATGACCGCACGAGCGACTTTCAAGAAGAACGACTGGGTGGTGTATCCGACCCATGGGGTCGGCAAAGTTACTGGTATCGAGGATCAGGAGATCGAGGGATTCTCTCTCAAGCTTCTCGTGATCAGCTTTGAAAAGGACCGGATGACCCTCAGGGTGCCGCTGGGCAAGGCGGACGAGTCCGGTCTGCGCAAGCTTTCCTCGAAGGAGGAGATGAAGACGGCCCTCAAGACCCTGAAAGGGCGGAGCCGCGTGCGCCGCACCATGTGGAGCCGTCGCGCCCAGGAATACGAAGCGAAGATCAATTCCGGCGATCCGGTCTCGATCGCCGAAGTCGTGCGCGATCTGCACCGCAGCGCCGGCCAGCCCGACCAGTCCTATAGCGAGCGGCAAATCTACCAGGCCGCCCTCGAACGGCTGTCGCGCGAGCTCGCCGCCGTCGAATCGATCGACGAAGAGGCGGCGGCACAGAAGCTTGAGGAAATGCTCAAGGCCGCATAGGCTCATTCCGGGAGACGCAGTTTCGGCGTGTCGAGTTCTCGTACGGGCGTCGGCACCCCGGTTCCCTGCGTCGACTCACCGGGGGGTGTATGGCAGAAGTCGGTGTGGCGCCGGGACGGCTCAGCGAGCCGGGGCCCGCGCGCTCGGGTATCGAACACGCGGCGCCTGGCGCGATAATTCAGAACGCGCGGCGGATCTGGGCGGTCGGCGCGGTCCATGGCGAAGCGGCTCGGCTCGGGGCGCTGCACGATATCGTGGCCAGCCGCATCCAGTACGGCGATTGCATCGTTTATCTGGGTGATCTGCTTGGATACGGGCCGCAGGTTGCCGAAGCGGTGGACGAGCTGCTGCGGTTTCGGGCCGCCTTTCTGGCGCGGCCGCCTTTCGTTCACCATGACGATTTCGTGTGCCTGCGCGGCCAGCAGGAGGAGATCTGGCAGAAGCTTCTGCAGATCCAGTTTGCGGTCAACCCGCTGGAAGTCATCGATTGGGCGCTGGCGCATGGCGCGGAGGCCACGATTCGCGCTTATGGCGGCGACGCGCTGAGCGCGCGGTCCGCCGCGCGGGGCGGCGCCCTGGCCTTGACACGCTGGGCCGGTGAGATGCGCGAGCGGATGCGGCAGTGTCCGGGCCATATCGCGCTGCTCAACAGCCTTCGGCGGTCGGCCCGCACGGAAAGCGGCAAGCTGCTGTTCGTCAATGCCGGCATCGATACCGGCCGGCCGTTCGCCGAGCAGACCGACGGGTTCTGGTGGGGCAGCCGCGCATTCGACTCGATCGACGCGCCCTATGAAGGGTTTCGGGCGGTGGTTCGCGGCCTCGACCCGGTCCGGCGCCGGTTCGCACTAAAGCCCTGGTCGGTCACGATCGACGGCGGCTGCGGTTTCGGCGGGTCGCTGATCGCCCTTTGCTTCGCGCCGATGGGTGAGATACTCGACCGTGTGGAGATTTGATCTCGCGCCACCGCAGGGTCCTATAAGCTGATAGTTCCTCCGGGTTTATGGGTAAGGTTTAATCAAATTTATGTGATATTCTCTATTTGCATATCAGGAACTAGGAAATGTTTTAGAACGATTCCATAAAAAGGGTTCTTAAAATCCGACTAATTTGATAATATATTAGCGTCGAGCATATTGGTATTGACCGGGCAGCCCGGTCAGCAACGCCGTGAGGATGTCATGGCATACAGAGACGATCCGGAAACCCAGCGCGCAAACTTGCAGTTCATTCGCTCTGCCATGCGCGAGCCGTTGCTCGAGCGCGAAGTGGAATACGATTTCGCGCGGCGTTGGCGTGAAAAGGGTGACGAGGAAGCGCTGCACAAGCTGGTGCGCGCCTATACCAGGCTGGTGATCAGCCTGGCCGGCCGGTTTCGCAACTACGGCCTGCCGATGGGTGATCTCGTGCAGGAAGGCAATGTCGGTCTGATGCAGGCGGCGGCGCGGTTCGAGCCGAGCCGCGGCGTGCGCTTCTCGACCTATGCGTCCTGGTGGATCCGCTCGGCGATGCAGGACTATATCCTGCGCAACTGGTCGATCGTCCGCACCGGCACCACGGCGGCCCAGAAGGCGCTGTTCTTCAACCTGCGCCGCCTGCGCGCGCGCATCAACGAGGATACCGGCGGGCAATTGAGCCAGAAGGGCCGCGAATTCATCGCCACGGAGCTCAACGTGCCGATGGCGGACGTGGAATCGATGGAAGTCCGGCTCGGGTCGAGCGACCAGTCGCTCAACGCGCCGCTTGCCGAGGAAGGCGAGGGCAACTGGCAGGATTTCCTCGCCGACACGCGGCCGACGCCGGAAGAGGTCGTCACCGGCTTGCGTGATGCCGAAACCCGCTCGCGCTGGCTGAACGAGGCTTTGCGTGAGCTCAGTGCGCGCGAGCAGACGATCATCCGCGAGCGCCGCCTGCAGGAAGAAGGGCGCGACGCTCGAGGAGCTTGGCAGGGAGCTCGGTGTCAGCAAGGAGCGCGTGCGCCAGCTCGAGCAGCGGGCGATGGAAAAGCTGCGCAGCCATATCGAGCGGCGGATCGAGCACAGGCCGGAAGAGCCGGGCGATCTGATGGTCGAGATGGTCGACGCCTGAGCAATCCGGGGCGAAGGAATCAACGAGCGGCCGGGCCTAGCCCGGCCGTTTCGATTTGTTCGGGATGGGTCGCCTCGATCAAGGGCCCGTTCCAGGATTTGATCCAGCCGCGGACACGGATGCGCTTTCCCTCGAGGTCCTTGAGCGATAGGCCGGCGTCACGGAACGCCTTGGCATTGCGCGCTTCCACCAGCACCGTGAAATCGCTTCGCCAGTCCGCGCCGAAATTGAGGAAGGTCTTGCCCTTGCGGGTCGCGACCGCGAGCACCGCGCCTTCGACGATCTGAAAAGTGTCGATGTCATGCGCCACCGTCTCCGGCGTGCGCATCGCGTAATACGGGTGCGCCCAAATGCCGCGCCGGGCCGCACGGGCGGCGCGCTCGAGCGCCAGCATCTCCGGAATGACGCTACGGTTGTCCTTGAAGGTATAGACCCGCGCCATGCCTTGCGCGAGCATGGCGCCCTGAATCCAGAGCCCGGTTTCCGCGTCCGCGAGATGCGCCAGCAGGCGGCGGTTGCGGTCGATCTCGCGCCCGCCGTAATGGAGCGTCAGCCGCCGGCCGAGCGTCAGGCGTTCGAGCGCGGCCTTCGACTCGGCGGCGAGCGGCCATGTCTTGAAGCCGGGACGGCCGAGCGGCAGCTTCGGTGCCTGCAGGCCGACCAAGCGCACCTGCCTTCCGTCGTCGAGAACGAGCGTATCGCCGTCGATCACCTCGACCGCCTTGGCGCTGCCGCCCGGTTTCAAGCCGTCGGGAAGGCGAACCGCGTCCGCCGCCTCCGCGATGGCCGGGAGGCCGAAAACGAAGAGCAGGATGAGCAGACGGCGCAGCATGAGCAGAAGTATACCCTGCCCTGCGCGCATGGTCCGCAAACGAGACTTTGCACGGCGCGCGGCGCGGCATAAATTTATGCCAAGGGGCCCGTTGCCATCCCGTACCGTCCGGAACGTCCCGGTCCCGCACAGCCAGCGAGTTCGAGCCAGTGGAAGCCGTTGTCCAGAGCGATCTCTATCCCGATATCGAGCCGTACGAGACGGGCTGGTTGCGCGTCGACGATCGCCATACGCTTTATTGGGAGCAGTCCGGCAAGCGCAGCGGCCTGCCTGCGTTGTTCCTGCACGGCGGCCCGGGCTCCGGCGCCACGCCGGCGCATCGCCGGTTCTTCAATTCCTCGCATTACCGCATCGTCGTGTTCGACCAGCGCGGCGCCGGCCGTTCGACGCCGCTGGGCGAGCTGACGGATAACACCACCGGCTACCTCGTCTCCGACATCGAGATGCTGCGCCGGCATCTCGGCATCGAGCGCTGGCTCGTCTTCGGTGGCTCATGGGGCTCGAGCCTGGCGCTCGCCTATGCCGAAGCACATCCCGAGCGATGCCTCGCGCTCGTGCTGCGCGGTATCTTCCTCTGCCGGCAATGCGAGGTCGACTGGTTCATGACCGGCATGCGCCGGATCTTCCCGGAAGCCTGGCGCCGCTTCGCCGAGTATTTGCCGGCGGACGAGCGGCACGACCTGCTGGCCGGCTACTACCGCCGCCTCACCGACGCGAATCCCGACGTGCACATGCCGGCGGCGCGGGTGTGGAGCCAGTATGAGGGCGCCTGCTCGACGCTCCGGCCGAACCCGGAAACCGTCGCGGCGTTCGGTGACCCGCGAGTCGCGCTCGGCCTCGCCCGCATCGAGGCGCATTACTTCGTCAACCGCCTGTTCATGGCCGAGGGACAGTTGCTGCGGGATGCGCATCGCCTCGGCAATATTCCCGGCGTCATCGTGCAGGGACGCTACGACGTGGTCTGCCCGATCGAATCCGCCGATGCGCTGGCCCGCGCCTGGCCGAAATCGGACTATGTCATCATCCCCGACGCCGGGCATTCCGCGATGGAGCCCGGCATCCGCACGGCGCTTCTGGAAGCGACCAACCATTTCCGCAATCTCGGCTGACGGCGCGCCGCCGTCACGCCGCCATCGTCACGCCGCCATAGGAAAGCGCGGCCGTGGGCGCTATCATGCACGGGTCCGTGCAAAAGAGGCTTGGCGGCGCGGACGAGGGGCGAAGCAGGGGGTAATGACGGTGGCGAGGGTGTTCGGCATGGCTGCCCGGATCGCGGCCGGGGCTCTGATCCTGACGGGTCTCTTGCTTGCATCGGCGCGCGCCGACGAAGATCCGGCCTTCGTCAAGCTTTCTGCCGGCGCGATCGGGCTTCTGCCGTCTGACCGTAACAAGGCGGGCTATTTCGGCCTTGAGTTTATCGGCGGCCCAAGTCTCGATTTATGGCATATCCGGCCCTCTATCGGTGTGGGGTTGTCGATGGATGCGACGGCTTATGGCTACACCGCGCTCAATCTCGACATTTATTTCGGGCCGCGACTCGTGCTGACGCCGTCGGTTGGTATCGGGCTCTATCACACGGGCAGTGGACAGGACCTCGGCAGCGTTCTTGAATTCCGCAACGGGGCTGAGCTCGCCTGGCGCTTCGACGACCGGTCGCGGCTCGGTCTCGGCTTCCACTACCTCTCGAATTTCGGCATCGGCGACAGCGATCCCGGGACGTCCACGCTGACCGTGTTCTACGCCCATCCGCTGGGCTGGATCCTGCCGCCCTGACACCTGCAGGCGGGCCATTCCCATTCAGTTCGCCCTGTCCGATGTGCTATAAGGCGCTCCGACGCGCCCGTAGCTCAGCTGGATAGAGCACCAGATTCCTAATCTGGGGGTCACAGGTTCAAGTCCTGTCGGGCGCGCCATAATTTCAATAACTTACAAATCTTAGCGCTATGGCACAGGTGGTGTGGGTACAGAGCGGGTACAAGATTCGCACGGCTCGACCGAGCATATTCTAAAGCCAAGGCTCGTCAGGATGCTGGGTTCGGCAAACGAATTTGGGGCCAATACAGTGGTCATGCCCTGTTCGTTGAAGTGGAGGGAGCCGTTACGCGCATGAAATCGGGAGCGAAGGAGACTCTTTGATGCCGCGAGAATGGGGTGCGACCGGTGCTTTTGACTATTTTCCACCGAGACTGTCTGACGAAAACAAAGAGCATATTTACGAGCTCCTTAAGGGGAGCGGGGCGACGGACTCGGAATTTCATCTCTTCGTCGGCGAACTCGCAGAAGCAGTCGGTCGCTATGATAGCCACGCAAATGAGCGGGAGCGTACAAAGCCAGCAGCCGTCAAAGCTAACCTCAAACGCGGGATCGAGACAGCGAAGGCATTGCTTGATGTCCTTAACAATCTGGATGGAAACTCAAAGGCGTTGCTTTGCGAAGTCGGAGCGGAGGATTTCCGGACCTTCCAGGGCTATGCGGCTCGTAGTTTGACCGGATTGATGAAAGCCCTAAAGGCGGCTAACGAGTATCCTAAGAGCGGCAATTTGGTGGAGCATCATCGCTTGCTCTTGGCCGCTGATGTCGTCGATGCAATGAGGTGCTATTTAAAAATCGAGCCGACGCTGACCCGCGGTGGCCTTTACGAGGCAATACTTGAAGTAGCCCTAAAAGAGGCAACGGGAAAAGAGGCGCGGGCCGTGCATGCGCTTGCCCGGCGGGCGTTGTTCGAAGTCGTAAAATTGAAAGCGGAAGGTGGCCCTACCGGATATGAGTTTGTAGAGAAGTCCACATAATCGGGCCGGAATTACGATTGATCAGATGGAGCAGAAACTGAGAGTCTGACCAGTATCGTCCAGCCTCGCTCGATAAAACGCGAGGACTGGACCATGATCCAAACAGCTTCTCGACCTTTGCCTCAGACTGGCTTTGTCCGCCTGTCTATCATCCTTAACTACATACCAGTGGGAAAATCGACCTGGTGGGAAGGCGTCCGTACCGGCCGTTTCCCGACCCCGGTTAAGCTTGGCCCGCGCATCACCGCGTGGCGCGCAGAAGACATCCATCAACTGATTGCTGACCTCGGTTGCGTCGTGACCTCGCGGAATGAGGTCGCTGATGACGAGTAAGAGCAAAACCACCGGGTGTGGCGCATCGTTGCGGCCGGCAGATCCGCAGTCACAAGCTAATCGGGTTAGTGGCAAGACGGATGGCAGTGCCAAGGATGCGCTACTGACTGCCAAGCCCCTCGGTGATTCTCGCGCCAAACGGCGTCTCAACCACACCGTAATTTGCTTATTGTCTGATCGGTGGCGCCTGTGCGGTGACAGCTCGCAGTGGCGCCTCGAGCATTTTGTGGCGCCTAAGTGGCGGCCAATCGCGTTCATAGCGTCTGAAAAGGCAGTCCTGACGCGTCTCCTATGGGAGAACGGTATCAGCCTGTCCCCCGAAGCCATTTGCGCTCTGGACCACCTGCCAGAGCGTTTTTGCGACTGGCGCGACCGGCGGATCGCGTACCGCAATAACTTGGAGAAAACAGGGACGCCGAAAGCGCGGCAAAAGCCAAAGGCAATCGAGGCCTAGACTAGGACATGCCAATCATGCTGGCGGCTGACGCTCCTTATAGAGTAAGTTTGGTAGCTCTCCCCTCCGGGAGAGGAGCGGTACGCGACACACCCTGTCGCCCCAGCCCCGAAGACGCCAGCGGATCCCGTGCCGGTACAGCTAGTGGCAGCGCCCGAATAGCTGTCTCCGCCACGTCTACGCATAGCATATCGCCATGCACCGATTGACCCGGGTCATCACACTTGGGCAGGCGGAGAGCCTAGCCCACGCGGTAGGCTTTGCGCGGCAGATGGGCTCACCACTCAATCGGTTCCTAACAGTTCTTTGGGAACGGGCGAGTGTCGTCGGACGTATTCAGGAGGCTCAAGCCCGATTTCTTGAGCGCATGCGGAAATGGCTCAAATATCGTGGCATTGACACCGCCTGGGTCTGGGTGATCGAAAACGGCCGCGAAATGGGGTTGCACAGTCACATCCTCGTTCACGTTCCTGCTGCACATTTCAATGCTTGGAAAAACATGCTGCCGGCCTGGGTAGATGGCGACGTCGACGCGAAGACGATCCACGTTACGACAATCCAGTACTCGAAAAGGCAGGACGCTGCCCTCAATCGAGTAAAGGGTACGCTCAAATACCTGCTCAAAGGCACCACGAGCCAGTCTGCAGCGCTGTTGGGCATCCGCAAAGAAAGCCAGGGTATCATCTCAGGTAAGCGTACAGGGACTAGCCAGAACCTCGGTCCAGCTGCTCGCCTCGACTTTGCGCGAATAAAGCAGGATTGCATCGTCGCCACGAGCGACACTGGGAACAACAAATCTGCCGCGCCGGATCGTCCATCAGCTATCGCTCTGGAAGTAGGAGATAGCGAGGATCCCCTCGACATCCCTGAGTGCTTGCGTAGGGATAGAAGAGGCGGTCGAAGGTGGCGATCCTAGGCTATTTTCCACGCAGTACGCACACACACGCCCGCGCGAAAAGGGGTACGAGGAAAAACAGATATCGGAAAACAGATACTTGGAAAGGGCCACGAACGTGCATTGCGCCAAATGAGAGCCCACCGTCAGGGAAGGTGCCCCCCCCCCCCCCAACCCTCGAAGGGCGGGGCTGACGGAACCATTCAAGCAAATATTTGTCGGCCAGTACGCGCGCCCGCGCGGGCGCATCTAGGGGTACGAGTAATCAAACAGTTGAGAGTAGGGGACGAATTGGATGTCGAAGCGTCAGCGGCCCCGGTGTGGGGCACAGACCCGTAGGGGTGCCACCTGCCATGCCCTGGCGGTGTGGGACAGTGTATTGGGTAGGCCCCGCAACGGGCGATGCCGGCTACACGGGGGACTGTCAACGGGGCCGAAGACGGATGAGGGCAGGCGACGAAGTCTGGAAGCGCTACATAAAGGGCACGCTGAGTGGAGCGCACGGCGGACGCGTACCTCCTTTGACAAATGAGGAGCACTACGATCTCGGCTGACAAGCTTGGACTGCAGCGTGTGGGTAGTCTCAGGGTGATCAGAAATCCAGCTATTATTTAGATAAATCTTGCGCAGATTCTGACGCCGCTGCGATGCTAGCATCTCGAAGCCAAATGACCCACCGACGCAGGAACTCGCGGTAATCGCTTTCAGTGATCCGCAGGAAATTCACCGCGGTCAGTTGCTTTGACTGTTCTTCGTTCCTTCGATCGTAAAGTCCGCTACCTGCACAACTCAAGCACGCCGTCGCGTGCGTCTACCCCTACTTCCCGGCACAGTACGACGCGGGGTGTCTCATGTTTCCGCGTAGTGCTGTTGCGTGAGATGCGCTCCGCTTGACGGTCGAAAGGCGTCCACCCAACTCATACGCGTGAGCGCAACACGCCAAGGTCGCTCACGGATGTCCCCGCGCCGCCCTCCACAAACCCCTTGTGGAACGGCACGGGGCATCTTTTTCTGGGGCGCTAGGAGACGAACAAACTCCGCTGCGGCGACCATTGAACGAGGCCAGATGTTCCAGGTATGTCCTCCTCTATGCACCCCCGCGACCAACTCCTGACCCTCGGCGACCTGGCGCGTGCGCACCGCGTCGTCGCGTGCCATTGCCGGACGTGTCACCACCGGAACTACCTGGCACCGGAGACGATCATTCACCGGACGGGGCCACATCTGAGAGTGGAGTGGGCCAAGAAGTACCTATGGTGCAGCCGGTGCGGATCGAAGGATGTCACCGCAGAGCAGGGCGAACAGGCGCGGCATCCATATCGATATCCGAAGCCGGAGAGGTGATGACGCGCACGAATGGCCGCGAGAGGAGGGCGACGCCTGTTAGAGGGAGATCGATTAAGAAAGAGCTGATCGGATGGACTTCCCCAAGAAATCAAGTTAACTAAACGCGGCGCGCACGAAAGGGGACCGGGGCGCAAAAAGCCGTAGCGGCGCGCAGGAAGCACCAGCAGCGCCCAATATAACTTAACACGCGGAGAAAGATATGAATACGACCCGCATTTCCCGCGACAATGTCTTTATTGCCGGAGGCCAGCCGTCTGTAACGTATGTCGAGCGGGCGGACTTGGACATCGAGCGTCATTTGGCCCGTGCCATAGCAGCGCCAAATCAGATCGTCTCACTTTCTGGTCCAACAAAATCTGGCAAGACCGTCTTGTGCCGGCGTGTGCTTGGAGAAAGGCAATATGTTTGGATCGAAGGCGGGCAAGTGTTAACGGCTAAGGACGTTTGGGATAAAGTTTGTTATGAGCTTAACTTCCCTATTGAGATCGTCCAGAAAGATAGAGATGAAACAAAAATAGGAATGAGTGGCGGACTTGGAAATTTAATATTTTCAGCGAACGGATCACAACTTTCTTCGGAAGAGACCGCACGCACGTATCGTATAGACAGTATGACTTCAGCTCTGCGCCGCTTGGTTGAGGGTGCAATTTTCATAATAATTGATGATTTTCATTATATGCAGGACGCCGCACGTAAAGAGGTTTTGCGAAATTTGAAAGGAGCAGTCTTTAATGGACTGAAGGTAATTCTACTGTCAGTAGCCCACCGAGCATTTGATGCGATAAAGGCTGAAACGGAGCTGACTGGCCGCTTTACGGCAATTAATGTCCCCGAGTGGGACGTAAACGATTTGATTTCAATCGCGCAAAAAGGATTTACGGCGTTAAATATCAATTGTTCTGAGCGTATCATGAGAAAGCTCGCGGAAGAAGCTCAGAGCAGTCCATTCTTAATGCAAAAGTTCTGTTGGGAAATCTGTTACGATCTCGGCATTGACTACCCTCGTTCTGAACCAGTTAGCGTCCCAGAGACGATAAATTTAAAGGAGTTGTTCGTCCGAATTGCAAAAGATTCGGGACTTCCCATCTATGAAAGGCTCGTTTCTGGGCCACAAAGCCGTAAAGCGCGATTGATGCGGCCATTAAGATCCGGGGGAAATGCCGACGTCTACCAGGCAACTCTACTTGCTGTCGCTGAGACTGGTCCCGAGCCGACGTTATCGTACGACGAACTGCGCGCGAGCCTTAATGGCGTTTTGGCCGACAAAGTCCCCCAAAAGCATGAAGTGACTTCGGCGCTTAAACATTTGTCTAAGATATCAAGAGACATTGGAACTGATGCAGGATTAGATTGGGATGACGAAAAACGTCATCTCAACATCACCGACCCTTATTTAAGGTTTTATTTACGCTGGCAGGTCCGCCACGAGCCAGAAAATCCAAAGCTGTTCTCGTAGAATCTCCGATTGGCCAACGAAGTGACAGGTCCGAAATTCGAATATAATGTGGCGTTTTCGTTCCACTCGCTGGACGAAGGCTTGGCGACGCAGCTGAATGACCTGCTACAAGACAGGTTCAAGACGTTTCTGTACTCGAAGCGTCAGGAAGTGCTTGCCGGCACTGATGGCGAGGAGACGTTCAACCGCGTCTTCGGACACCAAGCAGGGCTCGTGGTCATCTTCTATCGGCAGGAGTGGGGCGAGACCCCGTTCACGCGGATCGAGCAGACCGCCATCAGAAACCGTGCCTTCGAGGACGGGTTCGACTTCACGCTGTTTGTCCCGACCGATGGAACCAAGGCTCTGCCTGGGTGGATTCCAAAGACACAACTCTGGTACGGGCTTGAGCAATACGGGATGACGGGCGCTGCTGCGGTCGTCGAGGCACGCCTCCAAGAACTCGGAGGTGAGCCGAAGGCCGAGAGTGCTGCAGACCGCGCGGCGCGGTTCCAGCGAGTTCGAGCGTTCGAAGAAGCAAGGAAAGCCTTCGGGCGCAGTTATCAAGGGGTAAATCAGGCGAACAAGGCGTTCGAGGCGGCTATGGTCGCTCTGGGAGAGAAGGTGGCCGACATCTCCAGCGCGCCGGCCGGCGGGCTCCAGCAACTCCGCCTGACCCAGCACGGCGGCATCTGGCTGTTGAGGGGCTTAGGAGGGGCAATGACCATCGATTGGCAGCGCCACTACGCTAACTCTCTGGAAGAGGCCTCGTTGGTCGTCCGCATGTTTGATGGTGTCCCCGGACTGCCGGGGATCATGGTGATCGATCCGGTAAAGCGGCTGGGTCAGTTGCGGTTCGAGTACGACATGCTGAGCATGGATATGTTCGGCTACGTCGAAACTTCCAACCGCCACCGAACCTTCACCGAGGACGCGCTAGCGGAGCACCTACTGAAATTCTACCTCGACGCAGCGGAGTCCGTACGGCGCCGCTAACGCCCCTACAGGTGGTTCCGCCGTCATGACAACATGACAAGAAGAGGAGATCGGCATGGCATCACTACCGGATTGGGTCATCATCGCTTGGGGATTAGGTGTCCTTGTCCAAAAGTTTAACTGCGTGGGCAATATGGATTTTTGAAGAAAAATTCGACAGCGGGCCCTCTCCGAGGAATAGCTGATTGTATTCTGATTTCGACAATCCAGCCATTTGATGGAGCAGGGCATCTTCAATAGCGTCCGCCACAAGGGTGCTGGCAACAATTGCGTCGGCGTGGTCCTGCATTTGGTTCAGTTCAGATGCAATCCGAGATATCTCTCCCTTTGGAATGCGCTGCCTCGATAGGTGCCGGAGCTTCATTACACATCACCCTGCAGCTGTTGAATCGGACCCGCATCAGCATCGATGTGAACAGCATCACGCCGCACCTTCCGCCCCCTCTTCAACAATATCGCGTAACTTTCTCACTCCACGTTTGTTGAACGTGAACTCAGTCCCTCCGGGTAACTTGAGAGACAAGCCCGAGGACGCTGCAAGTAGCGCTATCAAATCTTCGGTAGGATGCGTCGGACGCGACCGCTTCCGGTCGCCCTCAAACATGTTGGCCGTTAGCCGGTCGACAAGTTCCTGCGGAATTTCGGTGCCCTTCTCTTCTTTCCACTCAAGCGCCATCTCGACCACCCAACTTGCGCGGTCGATATCGAGATCCAGGCGTTTCAAGCGGAACTCTTCGTCTGCGTGCTGCCGAAACCAGTGATCATTCCAACGAATATAGAAGATCATCGTGGCAGCAAAGCCAGTGGCGCCGATAACGAAGGGAATGAGTTGCCAATAATGGTCAGGAATCTTCTCGGGGAAATGCCTCCACAACAGGGAACCGATGACTAGGAGGAGCGCAATGAAGAGTGCGTGAATGAAGAATCGCTTCCGAGAGGTACCTGGGGTCAGGGCAAATTTCTTGTTCCGCTCAGCTAGCACTCCTTTCAATTGTTGGTGCAACTGGCGCCGGACGTGGCGATTGTCGCGGTCATCGAAATCACGGACGCGGTCGTCAAATGCCTTCTCTCGGGTCTGAAGGGCCTCGAGCTTCGAACTGTACTCACCTTCAAGCGATATTTCTTTCGTTTCGAATTCGGCTTGTAGGGTGTCTTGGCGCTTCCTGTAAGTCTCGTCAAGCTTCTGCTGATGCTCTAACAAATTCTCTTGCATCTGCTGGCTGAGTGCTTCGAGGCGCATGAGCGCCTGCTCACGCTTGCGATAGAACTCCGCCAATTCATCTCCAAGCAGCTTGTCTACCGCTTCCGTGCGCGCGTACACCGGAAGGTGTTTGTGGACCGAGGCGAGTAGATTGACCGCGCCATCTGTACTTGGGGCCGGTTGCCGGCTGAAGATGACAGAGACTTCATCTGATTGTGGCCCCCGCGTAATTGCGACTGAACCAGCACCGCAAGCTAATACGGCGCGCTGCACAATCGCTGAGTTCGCCGCAAGCAGTGTTTGGGTTTCACTCTTTGTAGAAACCTCACCTAGGGCCATGTTTATCGGAGGGACATTTTCGGCAAGAGTTAGGTTGAGTTGCAACCCTGCAGCGCTCTTAGCAACTTCGGTTCCAATTTTTCCAAATGCTTCGAAAAGTTGAGCATCTGTTAGCTTGGCTATTGCGTATGCGCTATTGGCCATAGATCGTCCCCCGCACCCACCGACGAAGCCACTAACTCGATTCTCTGTGAACCGACATGCATTCGAGACTTACACCTGATTCAGGTTGTAGCGCTACAATCGATTTTCTAGGTGTAAAAAAATCCGGAGGGACAACATGTCATCGATACCAGACTGGATGATCATCGCATGGGGTGTAGGTGTCCCGTGCAAGCACGGCCACCTAGCCCCACGCAGGACCAGCAACGGTAACTGCTCCGCCTGCCAGCGTGAAGCTCAGGCGGCTTGGCGGGCGAAGCAGAAGCGAGAAGGGCGACCGGTTCCAGATATCATCGAAGCCGAACCGGCGCCCGCCCTGGACGTCACTGAATACCAACGGGGTGCGGCGGTCGCGCTGCGGTGTCTCCCGGTGTATCAGCGCAACTGGCAAGAGCGCGGCCACCGCGGCATCGATCTATCAACAAGCGCCCTGTGTCCAGAATGGCTGCGGGGCTTCCTGGAGACGGTCGCCCCCAACATCACGATGTCGGAAGTGATCGAAGCGGCCGCGTACTGGTCGCAGCGCGTCAGATGATCACCTTTGGTGACCCCTTCGGGGTCACCTGTTTTTTTGCTGATGATGTACCCATAAAGCGTACCCACAATTGTGGGCATTTATGGACAAACTCATTATATTTCAATTCATCACGAATATAGCTGGGGCGCCAGGATTTGAGCCCTTGCCAACGGAGGCTGCACCGCATCAGGTTTGGAGCATCAGAAACTGTATCTGGGGGAATCTCTAAAAACCACTATATATTACAAATGATTAATCGGAAATTGGGCCTAGGGGGTACAAATGCGGGTACAAATTTGTTCAGATGTGTTGATGCATACGCTCTGAGTTAAGCACCATTTCCGCATAGCGCCAGGGTAAGCAAGGAGCCGGCTGTTGTCGCGTATCGAATACGAACGCGCCCTGAATCGGGCTCCGGCGCTACGCGGGACGCACTTCAACATAGTGCATAGGGTGGTAATTTCTGTGAATTACGCGCGCGCGTGGCGGGGTAGAGGCTGTTGGCATTGAAAATAAATGTTTAGGCTAGGTGGGAATCAATAAAATCTGGTCAACAAGGATTTCACCTGCAGGGGCATATAACCGCCAGCGCCGAGTTCGGATGGAATTGGGTGATGCGATCAACCAGGCGGGCCATGCGCAACGGACTGCTGCTCTCGAAGCTCCATCATGTGACATTCAATACAGTGAAGCAGCTGAACGGCGGAACGATGCATCTTCCACCACGCTGTACGTCGTCAGAGATATCCGGACAGCTTGAGTTTCAGAACAAGAGAGTGTCTGGCTCCTTTTCTGATGTTAAGCGGCCATGGTTTGGCGATGCAAACGCCGTCTGGTCTCCAGGGTCGCGCGTTTGATTTTCTCGCGTTCATTGAGGATCGCCTGACCTCGCCCGAGGACGCCTGGCGTGCGGTGTCGCACGCCAGGCGCTTCTTGCCGGCTTCCAGGAACTCCTTCGACCAGCTGTAATACAGGCTCTCGGCGATCCCTTGCCGGCGGCACAGCTCGGCGATGCTGTCCTCACCCCGCAAGCCCGCCAGCATGATCCTCGGCCGAGTACTGCTTGCGCGTCCGGCGTCGGATGCCTCGGACAGTCGCCTCGACGCCACCTTTCAAACCCTTCAATTCCTGTCTCATCTTCGTTCCCTTCGGTCACTACGATGAGCCAGCAATCCTCCTTTGCGAAACCCCCTCAATCTGTCCCATAGGCGCTGATGTCAGGCATGGAGTTTAGGATCGCCGGATCCTGTCATCCGCGAATTTGACCAGAAGAGGGCGCGTCAATAAATTTTTGCAGCGAGGGAACAATTATTTTTAGGGGCTAAACACCAGTGGGGGCCCAATCGACGTCAAGAGTAGGAAGCATTCCGCAACGATGAGGATACAGAGTGGGCGAAATACGACGCGAACCGGTGACCGGACCGATGACGTGGCGGAGCGACAGTTTCCGGACCGATCGGAGCTGGGTGCATGATCTGTCGCCGGCTGATATCAGCGAGCTGGAGACGGCGCTTGCGACAGTGCGCCGTGCCGGCCGGCCCGTGGTTGGCTTCGCTCGAGATGACTTTCCGCTTGACGGCCTCGCCGCGAGGCTCACCAGCATTCTCGAAGAGGTGCAGGACGGCCGTGGCTTCGCCCTACTGCGCGGATTGCCGGTCGAGCGCTACGCCCGTGATGAGGTCGAGACGATCTACTGGGGAATCGGCTGCTATCTCGGCGAGGTAATATCGCAGAACGCGCAGGGGGACCTGATCGCCGAGGTGACCGATAAGGGATCGGACTACGCCCATGGCATCAACGACCGTGGCTACATGTCAAACGACAAGCTCAACCCACATGTCGACACCTCAGATATGACAGCGTTGCTCTGCCTGCGGACCGCTGGCTCCGGTGGCGTGAGCTGGCTTTGCAGCTCCGCGGCGATCTATAACGAAATCCTCGGCACTCGGCCGGACTTGCTCGAGATCTACGACCGCGGCTTTCATCACGATCTGCGCGGTGAGGGGCCGACCGGCCAACTCGACGAGGTCACCAGCAGTCGGATTCCGGTGTTCAGCTACCATGAGGGGCGGCTGAGCTGCTGCTATAACGACAAGATAATGCGCTCCGCCCATGCCAAGATGGGTGATCCGCTAACTCCGCGCGAGATTGAGGCGATAGACTTGGTGATGGCGATCGCCGAACGACCGGATATCCGCTGCGAGTTCACGATGGCGCAAGGCGACATCCAACTCATCAACAACTACGTCCTGCTGCACGCACGATCGGCCTTCCAGAGTGATCCCGATCCGGCGAAGCGACGCTGCCTGCTGCGCATGTGGATGAATTGCCGTAATCCCCGGCCCCTCGCCGCTGAATTTTCCGACCGCTACAACACCGGCCCGCGCGGCGGCGTCTTCGTCCGCGTCGCCGGTTAGGCAACGGCCGTGCCGCGTTCATCGTAAGCAATCTGTCCCGTTCACTTTGCCTCAGACCGGTCTTTAAGACGATACGAATCACCGGTGCCAGATAGGGCCTCCTCCCCCTTGGATTGCTGCAACCCCGGCGAATTCGGGCCCGTTGCCAACACAAACGCTCCGCGGGTTGACTCTCGCGCCCTACAGTGGGCGAATTATTGGCGCGGTTGTAGGCATGGTGGCCTTATGGCAACGCATACATCTGGGAAATCCATGGTATTGGACGATCCATCGCGAAAGACGGGGCGGAGAGAAGCGCAATGGCGACAATGACATCCGAGATGGTTTCACGCAGCAATACACGTCCGCTCGCGCTCTACGACGGGCCACAGGCCTGGTACGGATCGGACATGGCGGCGCGTGCGGCGGAATGGACGCACCAGTGGACGGCTGCGGAGATCGCGGAGATCGAGGCGGCCGTCGACGACGTGGAGCGGCGCGGCCTCGACATCCTGGAGATCGGCGCCGACGCGTTTCCTCTGCCAACGGTCGCCGAGCGCTTGGCACAGATTAAGCACCAGGTTCTCCATGGACCCGGCTTCTTCCTGCTGCGGGACCTGCCTATCGAGACGTGGACGAACCGCCGGGCGGCCGTTGCCTTTTGGGGAATGGGCATGCACATGGGGCAACCGTGCTCGCAGAACGGCAAAGGTCATGTGCTGGGCCACGTCAAGAACCTGGGGCTCGACTACAGCGACCCGCTCGCGCGCGGCTACCAGACCAATGCGCGGCTGGCCTATCACACGAACTCATCCGATATCGTCGGCCTTCTCTGTTACAAGCCCGGCAAATCGGGCGGCCTGTCGTCGATCGTCTCTTCGACGACGGTCTACAACGAAATGGTGAAGCGCCGCCCGGACCTGGTCGCGGTGATGATGCGGCCGTTTCAGCGCACGCGCTGGGGCGAGATTCCGGAAGGCAAGCAATCCTGGGCCGAGCTGCCGGTGTTCATGCCGCACCAAGGCCGCATGATCGTGCACTACGTGCGCAGTGCGATCCGCAAGGGCCAGCTCATCGAGGGCGTGACGCCGCTCAGCGACGAGCAGGTCGAGGCGCTCGATTTCTTCGATAGCCTCGCCGAGGATCCGGAAATCCATCTCGACATGGAATTCCGGCCGGGGGACATTCAGCTGCTGTGCAACCATTCGATCATGCACAGCCGGACCGCGTTCGAGGACTATGAAGCGCTGGAAAAGCGCCGCCATCTGCTGCGGCTTTGGCTCGCCTGCGACGACGGGCCGCCACTGCCGAGCTGGATGACGGACGCTTACGAAGGAAAGACGTCGAGAGGGCGGCCGAACGGCATCCAGGTCCCAGGCGTAGCCTTCAAGGCGCCGCTCGAAGCCGAGTGACACGCAGAAATTCGTGCCGGTCTGAAGTTCTGTCGTCGGATTACCCGCCCACCGCGCTCGCAATGTGGAAACCCGCAAAAGCCGCGATATAGGCGCGTGCGATCATGTAAGCGAACATCGCGCATGGCCAAAGCCAACTATTGGTCTCGCGGCGCACCACTGCCAAGGTCGAGAGGCATTGTGGCGCAAAACATACCAGGCCAGGAAGGCAAGCGCGGACGCGAGCGGCCATTGATGGCTGAGGGCATCAGCGAGCGTGCCCAGACCGCTTTGCACGCCTATCGCTCTCAACGAAACGCTTCATCCTGCCCCCCGGCGGATCGGGATCACAACGTCAGATCAAGGCGTTTCGACACAGGCTAGGCCGAAAGGCGCGACGTGCCATCAGGCTGCCTGCAGCGTCATACGCGCGATGGCGATCCCATTTTCTCCAGCAACGCTGTACAGCAGATAGAGGCCGTCGTTTGCTTTGAATATTGCCGGATCCCGGAGTTCACGCACGCGTTCCAGGGACAGCCCGCGCGTAGACGGGCGAAGGTCGAGATCAGCCCCTTCGTAGTCACGCTCAGGTTCGAGCAGGACTTTGGGAACGCTCGCGCACCAGGTCCTCCAGTCCCTTGTCAGATCAATTTCGCTAAGCAGAATGCGTTCCGGGACATCACCAACCTGCGTGTGGAAAACCAGCAGCTGCTCTTGCCACACAAGCAACGCGGCGTGACGCATGTTGGGATCAAATAATGTCGGGCCGGTCTCAAAATTGCTCAAGCCGTCGCGTGACCGGTAAAAGACCCCAGGCATGGCCATGGCATAGTGCCAGTCGCCATGACGAAACGACCGCATGTACGGTCCTCCGAGGATTTCGTCGCGCGCCTGGAACACGAGCCCGTCGGCGGAAAGGGCCGCGCGCGTGAACTGCGGGCTCTTGTTACCGGTGGGCATGTCCGCCCCGTGAAAGTACATCCGGATGCGCCGGGCATCGTCATCAACGTGAACGTCGGGCGAGGCTATGTGGCCCTCGAAATGGCTTTGCTCTATGGGCATCACGCCGGTTTCCCAGGTCCGCCATGGCCCCGTAAGGCTGTCGGCATAGGCAAGCCGGATATAGCGTCCGTCGTGATGCGCAAAGTAGAGGTAATAACGGCCGAGCGGATTAGGAATCCAATCTGGCACCGCGATGAGCGACGGCCCGTTCACATTGCCACCCATCTTGGGGTCCATGTTTGGCTGGATGATCGGTCCATCGCCGAGCCGCTCAATCTCGATCTTCATGTCATGGCCTCGTCAATCCGTAGTGTTCTGTGGCGCCACTTGACGCCGTCTCACGCGCGTCGATGCCGGCAAGAATCGGTCCGTCAGCATCGTTGCCTTCTGACCCGAGGCGGTCGTCGAAACGGGCGCAGGCAGTTTTTTCGGCAACGCATGGCGCCCTTCTTGAAGCCTGGGATCCCTTTCATTCCTTAATCGCTGCATCTGGCGCCAGTTTAAGGGACCGGGTCACCGGCAATCGGCGTCCAGGTCCGGCGCCGGCGTTCGAGGCGCGGTTCCAGGTTTTCGTCGTCATAGACCGTTTGCCGGGGTGGTTTGGTGAAGAGGGCCCGGCCTTCGTAATGCTTGATGTTGGTCGTCGCGTAGCCGGGGGTCCCGTCGTCGTCCATCGTCGCACCGAGATAGACGCCGCAATGCCGGCACAGGATGAAATCGCACGACTTGGTCCCGAATTGGTATCGGTTGATCGCTCCCGGCTTGTTTTCGATGTAGCGGATGCGCCCGGCTGGGTCGCTTGCCGAGGTCGCGTCATGGGCGCGGCAGAAGGAGCATTGGCATTGGCGGACGTCGATCTTGGCGGGATCGGTATCCGTCTCGAGTTCGACGGTTACGGCGCCACAATGGCAGGCCCCCTTGTAGACGGTCATGGTCGGTCCTTTCTGAGAAATATAACGACTTCTATCGTGTTCCTATCCCGGTTCTTCAAGGCGTTCAGACGGTTTCTGCGCACGCAGCACGCCAAGTTCGGTGGGAAAAGGAACGGGGTCGGTGATGTCAAGCGTGCCCTCGTCGATCAACAGCTTTCTCCGTCATCCGTGTCTCCTCTCTTGCGGAACCGCGCGTAGTCGGCCTTGCGCTTCTCGAGAAAGGCGTTCGTCCCTTCCTTTTGTTCGGTTTCCCAGAACTCAGGCGGCACCAGCCAACGACGAAGAAAGTCCGCCTGGCCGAGAAGATCTTCGAACTCCTCGACGAAGGACGCTTTGTAAACCTTCAGGCAGGTCGGCGAAACCGACAGCAGTTCGTCGCACCAACGTGCCACCTCGGCGTCCAGTTGCGCCATCGGTACCACGGCGTTGACCAAGCCCCATTCCAGCATTTGCTTCGCGCTATAGCGGCGACCGAGCATCCAGAGTTCGCGGGCGCGTTTGTGGCCAACAATGCGGGCGACGTAGTTCACCACGGGGCCGCTCGCTGGATAGGCCACGCGCGGCTCGCTCTGGCCGAAGACAGCATGCTCGGCTGCGATCGTGAAATCGCAGAAGTAGGCGAAATGGTTGCCGCCGCCGATCGCATACCCGTTCACGCGCGCGATCACCGGTTTGGGACAGCGGACGATCTGCATGTATGGCGGCGAATACATCGCGGCGCCTGTGCGTCCCATCTTCCCCGCTTTCTGCCAGGAGACGTCGGCCCCGGCGCAGAAGGACTTGTCGCCGGTTCCGGTCAGCACCACGACGCCGACGGACGGGTCCTTGCCGGCGGCGTCGAGCGCGGCCTCGATTTCCTGCAGCGACTGCGCGGTGACCGCGTTCAACTTGTCGGGCCGATTGATGGTGATCGTCGCGACCCCATCGTCGACCGTGTAGAGGATGTCTTCGAAATCATTGGCCATGAGATTTCCCCGAACTGCCGTGCATGCCGGTTTGCCGTCGAGCCGCCGCCATCCTATTCAGACAAATCAATTCCTTTGCCTTCGCGAGGAGACGTCGTGAGGGCGGTATTTATGCCGCAACCGGACTGTCTGCTAAGGTTCATTGTTCGCAGAATGGACACGCGTTGCCAACCGAAGCCCCCAATCAAACCCTTTTCGAGCCCAGGTGCGTGGCGGTTCAAGCCAACGGCCGGAAAAGCAAAGACGGAAAAAAGACATGCCGGACAATTCGACGCCGCAATTTGACGTGCGACGGCTCGATCACATCTTCAAGGCCCAGACAGTGGCCGTCGTCGGCGCGTCGCCCGACCGCGGCACACCGCGCAATTCCGTTATCCGGGTTTTGCTCCAGACTGGCTTCCGCGGGACGATCTACCTCATCCATCCGAGACATCAGGAAGTCGAGGGCCTGAAATGCTATCCTGACCTCGCGTCCCTGCCGGAAGTGCCCGATGTGGCCCTGGTGATCACGCCGTCCCAGACGGTCCCGGGCATCATCGAGGCGTGCGGCGAGAAAGGCATACCGACCGCTGTCGTCTTTAGTTCGGGTTTCGAGGAAATCGAAGCGGGGAAGGCGCTCGCGGCGCGGTTGCTGGAGACCGCGAACCGTCAGGGTGTGGCTCTCTTGGGCGCAAATTGCCAGGGTGCCTGGTCGGTGCGCGAAAATGTGATGCTGTCCTTCGGCGCAGCAGCCTTGCAATTGCACGAACTGAAACACGCACCGGTCGCCATTATCAGCCAAAGCGGGGCGCTCGGGGGTGCCATGGCGCTCTACCTCCAGACGCACAATATCGGTTGCTCTTATGTCGTCAGTGTCGGCAACGAAACCCAGCTCGATATCCTTGACTACCTCAACTGGGTCGTTGAACAGGACGATGTCCGGGTCGCCGTTCTCTATATCGAAGGTTTCACAAATGGGGCCCGGCTCCTGCGGATCGCTGATCGCGCCCGCGAGAATGGCGTACAGATCGTCGCCCTTAAATCGGGGAACTCTGCGCTCGGGCAATCCGCGACGGCATCGCACACGGGAAAGATTGCCTCGACGTATTCGATCTACCGGGACGTGCTCGAGCAGGCGGGCGTCATTTCCGTCAACTCGCTTGCCGACGTTCTTGCGATTATCGAGACGCTGACCTACCTGCCGCGTCCACGCGTGACGGGGGACCCGCTTGGCGGCGCCTCTGCCCTCAGCATCTCCGGCGGCGCCTGCGCGCTGCTCGCCGACCATGCCGAACAGTACGGTGTGCCAATGGCGAAGTTTAGCCCGGACACGGCGAAGGCACTCGAGGAATTGTTTCCGGCCTTCGGACGCAGCGCCAATCCGGCCGACATGACGGGACAGGTCCGATCGCAACCGACGCTGTTGGACGACAGCCTCGCCCTGATGTCGGACGATCCCCGAACGGAAGTCTTTATCATGCAGTTCTCCAGCAGCGGCCGGCGCGACCTCGAGACCAAGGGCGCGTTGTTCAAGACGGCCGCACGGGAAAAGCAGTTGCCGATCATCATGAGCTTTGCCGGCGAGCAGCCGGCGCCCGAGCTGCGTAAGGAGTACCGAGAGAGCGGCGTTCTCTTCTGCCAGGATCCGCACGCCACCATACGGGCGCTCGATTGGCTCTACAAACGAGAACGGTTTTCCGCGCAGCCGGCGCTTGAACTGCAGCCGCCGCTCGAGCCACGCCTGGCGCCGGACGATTGGCCCGAGACGATGAGGCTGCTTGGGGACTGTGGCATCGGTGCACCCGGCTGGCGCATTCTTACGCCGGGCGAGAACGCGGTGGCGGCGTGTCGCGATCTCCAGTACCCGCTGGTCGTGAAGGTCTTGCCATCCGACGCAGATCACAAGACCGAACGCGGGCTCGTGCAACTGCGCGTCTCCACGCCGGAGGACGTCGATGCGCATGCGTCCGCCTTCCGGAAAAACCTGAAGAAGCCCGATGCCAGTATCCTGGTTCAGGAAATGGTCGGTGACGGGGTGGAGACTGTCCTTTCGTGCCTTCGCAACACGGATTTCGGGCCCGTCATGACGATCGGGCTTGGCGGCATCGGGATCGAGTTGTTCCGGGACGTCGCGCATCTGGCGCTGCCGACCGACCGGGCACAGGTAGGCAACGCGCTCCGGAAGCTGAAATTGTGGACCTTGCTCGGCGGCTACCGGGGAAAACCGCGGGCGGATATTGAGGCGTTGACAGGGGCCGCGGTGCGGTTCGGAAACATGTTCCTGGCGATGCCGGAGGTCGTGGAGTTCGAGATCAACCCGTTGATGGTGCGCCCGGCTGGAGAGGGCGTGTTGGCCGTCGACGCCCTCGTGTCGCTGAACGAAGGGAGCTAGGGGATGGAACTTTGGACGCATGCCTACAGCGCACCGCGTGGCATCATGAAGAGCGCCAAGATTGCCGAGGAAGGGGGGTGGGACGGTCTTAGCGTCGTCGACTCCCAGAATCTCTCGGGTGACACGTTCGTGGCGCTCGCGATGGCGGCGACGGTCACTGAGCGCCTGAAACTGCAGACAGGTGTCACGAACCCGATCACGCGCACGGCTGCGACATTGGCGGCGGCCGCGGCAAGCGTGAATTCGATTTCGCGCGGGCGCATGGTCGTGGGAATCGGGCGAGGCGATTCCGCTTTAGCGCATCTGGGTCGGGGGCCCGCCCGCCTGAAACAGTTCGAACGTTATCTCAGGCACCTTCAGGCTTATCTCGGTGGCCGGCACGTGCCGTTCGAGGAACTCGTCGATATTCCGACGGCAGCTGCCCCGCCAATGTCGGAACTCCAGCTGGCGGAAGCCCCGGATGACAGCTTTATCAGCTGGATCGCGGAGACCCAAGCGGGCGATCGCAAGGTGCCGGTCGAGGTCGCCGCCACCGGACCGAAAGTCATCGCAATAGCCGCTCGGACGGCCGACCGCGTGATGTTTGCGCTTGGCGCCGCGCCGGAGCGCCTGCAATGGGGCATTGATCTCGCCCGGCAAGCCCGCCGCGACGCGGGTCTCGAGCCGGATGCGATCAAGTTCGGTGCTTACATCAACTGCGGCTGCCATCCCGACATCGATACAGCACGAAATCTGGTGCGGGGCGGGCTGTCGGTGCACACGCGGTTCGGCGTGATGCACGGCAAGACCAGCGGTCCCCTGACCGACAGCCAGAACGAAGTCATGCAAAAATTGCGGAATAGCTACAACATGAACCGGCACACGAAGGCCGACTCAGAGCAGGCGCGCGTGCTGACCCCGGAATTCATCGACGCGTATGCGATCATCGGCATGCCGGACCGCGTGGTCGAGCGGATAGAAGGCCTGCGGAAACTCGGCATCGATAAACTGGTCATGCACGGCACACGGTCCGGCGTCAGCGTGGAAGCGGACAACTCCCGGAAGCTTATCGAAGCGGAGGTATTGCCGCTGTTTTGTTCCTGATCGGGTAATCGGTGCCACGAAGCCCTCTCGAAACCTATCAAATCGAATGCGGTATCATCACCGGAATGGTATCGGTCAGGACTGGCCCCTTACCTTGTATGCATCTGAGGCGGGTCATCGAGACCGAGGTCGATCCGGTGATGGACGAGATCGAGCGCAGGTGAGAATGTCTGTGGGATTTTCGAAGTCCGCCAAAAGCGAAATCGCCGATGAACTGGCGGCGGCATAATGGGCATTCGCGCCGCTCGTCGGGAAGCTCATATTGGGCCCAGCGTTATCGCGACAAGACGGGGTGACATACCGCGGTCAGCGGTCGACTACTGCTGCGCTCGAAGGTCCACGACATTGGAGGTTTCGGGCTCACAATGGACAATATCCATGAGCCTGTTGGACCAGTTTCCCAGGGCAATGCGCTTTCGCTCCATTCTGTCCGAGCGCGTGTAAATCTCCGTCACGCCAGCGATATGATGAGCTAGGATGGCGCTGATCGTAACGCGCTCAACGCCCATCTGTTCTAAATTAGAGGCGACCGTACGGCGAAGGTCATGCAAGCGCCAATCGGTGACGCCACTCAGCCTGTCCAGGCGCAATTTCGGCTTTGAAAACCAGTTGATCGGCGTTGTGTCTCCGTCGAGGTCGTGTGTGGCGAAGACGTAGTCCGCGGAAATTTGGAGTTCTTTGATGGAGGTCAAAAGCATCGCGGCGGTGTGGGGGAGGGGCAGCTCGTGCTCCCTCTTGCCTTTCATGCGATCGCTGGGGATCCGCCAAAGCGGCATCTCTCCGTCAAGACCATCTATCTCGTCCCAGCGCATTCCAGCGACCTGGCGTAGCCGTTGGCCGGTCAGGGTGAGGATTTTGACCATAGGGCCGAATGGATAGCCGACTGTCTCGGCTGCATTCCAGACAGCGCGCAGCTCGTCGTCCTTGAGCCAGCGATCACGAGCGGTTTCGCGCTTGATGGCCTTCATGCCGCGGCGGATCGGCGGGTTCTCGATCATGTGCCGGTCAGCGGCCCAGTTGAAGAAGCCGCTCAGATAGCTGTAGAGGCGATTGCTCTGCGTCGGTGATCGCCGCTTAGCGCAGGCATCGAGGAGTGCCACGACGTCGGTTGGCGCGATCTCGGCCAGCCTCCGCCCGCTCCAAGCCTCCTTTGCATCGCCCAGCAGCCGACGGACCTCCGCCTGTGTCCGGTAGCGATGGTTGGCCGCGGAATAGGTTGTCAGGTAGGTTTCGATCGCCGTCGTTGCACGAAACGCATCATCCCTTTTTCCGTCGTCCGCTGGATCTTCGCCACTCGCGACGGCCGAATGGAGCGACAGGGCCTGGGCTCGGGCATCGGCAAGGCTCATCGCGGGGAAGGTTCCGATCTTGGCCTTACGCTGTTTGCCGTTGGCAACATACTTCAGCCAGAAGGCGCCTTGGCCTGGCATCGTCGTGCTGGGGACGACATGGAGCCCTTTCACCTTCGTATCGAAGATCGCCTTGCGGGTCGGGTCGGGACGCAGGCTTTGGAGGCTTCTCGTGGACAGGGTTTTTCGCATCTGGAGGCCGGCTGTGGGTACAGAATGGGTACAGAAATTGCGGAGATTGTCCTGAATGACACTGGATATCGTTGGATTATGATACGGCGTAACTACTTTATAAACAAACGAATAATTGGACGACGTCGGATCATGCTGGACGGTAGGACATCAGATTCCTAATCTGGGGGTCACAGGTTCAAGTCCTGTCGGGCGCGCCATTTTTTCAATAGGTTATGGCAAAATACGACTTTAGTATCTCCAATATAAGTGCAACCCACTCTGGAATAGCGGGGAGATTGGACAGAACAAGGCCCAATCGTCAGGCTCGTAACCTGAAGGTCGCAGGCATAAATCCTTCCCCCGGACCCGAATTCTACGCGATTAAAAAGCTTATGACGCCACACCTGGCCTCCCCAAACGGGAGGCTTTCGCATGTCCGCACGGTGCCCGGAAAATCCCAGTAGGAAAGAACGATACGGCTCGAAACGATTAGTGCGGCGCAGGCGAAAGGAATGGGGCAACGTTTCGCGCCCTCGACGAAAAGCGGCGTATCAACAGTCGAAACCCATCGCGTAACCTCGGGACCGGGGAATTTGATGCGGTAAACGCAGCCGTGGCGGCCAGATCCTGGAGAGCGGCGCCGAAGTGCGCGCCGCCGGCGCGGCTACTTCTTTTTGCCGCGCCCAGATGGGTTCAGTTTGGCGTTTGCTATTGAAGATGCGGTCGCTGTGGCCGGCGTTTTCAATTTCGCTTTTTTAGGCTTCTTGATCTCACGATTACTGCGCTTTTGACCTTTGGCCATTACGTGCTCCTAAATGAATGGCGCGGCGCCTGGAAATCGTCAAACGGCGACTCCGTAACGGCGCAGATCGATCGGCGCGATGAGATGTACGGCTTTAGTGTATATCCGGAGCCGCCAACGTGTAAGAGCCTCTGCGCCTGCGTGAATAGACCCGGGCAGCAGCCTTGAGAATACGATCACGATGGAGATCAAACGCGTTCAGGATTCCGGCTTCGGTCCGCACGGCCTTCGGATCGATACTGCACAACGCATCTTCCTCGACGAAGAAGCGGAATCTCGAGCGATTCGTCATACGCCCAGAAGCGCACGCAATGCTTCGTCTCATCGTAGCTGCGGCTCGGGTTGGGGAAGTTGAGTGCCATAGGAGCCACTTTAGGCGCATTTTGATGCTCCGTCCGATTAATCTGTCACGGATACGAAGTGACCCGCCGACTCAATTTGAAATGATCCGCTGCGGGACAGAGAAGTCAGATTCCTTCGCATAAATCCGGCGCCACGCCGGGATTGCCGGGGACAAGCCGGCCGCCCGCCAAGCATCGCCGATTACGCCACGCGCGAATGACTGGTAGGTAGATTCCGAACCTACCGTCGCGGCAACGGTAGTTGCTATGCTGCACTCACAGTCCCTGGTGAGGCTATCCAAAGCCCACCTTGCCGCCGGGATAGGCGCTGCGGCGCGAGGCAAAAACACGAGCTCCGCGCGGCCGTCATCGGGGGCTTCATCATCACATAATTTTGGCTGTCCGGCTGGCGGCTAGATCATGGAGCATCTCATGCGGCCCATTCAAGTCTATCAAGTGCCGAAACATCGTCTGAGAGTCACCTACAGCGACACGACCGTGTCGCTCAGCCTCGCTGCCAATGCAACGTTCGAGGACATCGCACGGACGCTGGACGAACTTCCAAATCAGCGTTACGGCGATCCGGTCGCCATCGACATCACCCTGCGCGCGGCATCGCACGCCGCCCTTTTCATTTGAAGTGGAGATCTGCCGATGACTACCAATTATAGCCGTTTCCTGAAATTGAATGTTGGAGCGGCCACGGTGTTGGCAGGTTTGCTGGCGGCCGCCTGTACGCCGCTCTACTCGGCGCCCGAACAGGTGCAGACGCAAAATCCCAGCGTTACCTACAAGTACAACACGGACCAGGACCTCGTTCAGGCCAACCAGAACGCGTCGACATACTGCAATCGGTATCAATCCGTGCCGCGCACGGCGAATTTTTCGAATGATCCCGATGGCAGCAAAGTCGTCGTCTTCGAATGTGTCCAGACGTTGGCCGCGGCCCCAATGCAACAGTACAATCCCAATATCGCCTACAACTATCGGACCGACCAGGAGCTCTTGAACGCATCGCGGAATGCCCAGACTTACTGCATGAATAACGGATCGCAGCAGGTGATCTCGAACATGAGCACCAATGCGAACGGGACCAAGACAGTCACGTTCCAGTGCAGCCCACGCTAAGGCCGCGGCTCACGAAACTTCCAGATTAAGGCGACAGGTTGCTTGGCCGTCGCGTATTAGGCCGCAAGTGATGCGCCGCAGTGGCGCAGCCCGAACACGTGGCAATCCGAATTGGAGACGGCTATGAGCCTTGGAACCATCTTGATCATCGTGCTGCTTCTCATGCTAATCGGCGTCTTGCCGACATGGCCGCACAGCAGCAGTTGGGGATACTATCCGAGCGGCGGATTGGGACTCGTTCTGGTCGTCGTGCTCGTCCTTGTGGTACTGGGACGGATCTAGACAGATTGTCCGAAGGTCATTAGGAGAGTTCGCCGTCGAGCACTTCAGGGAAGACCACGACTGCGGTAACATCCGCAGGAATACCGTCCGGTCTCAGCGAAAATCGAGGCTATCCCGTGTTATCGATTTGCCCAGGGCAGAAGACAGTGCCCGTTTCGCGACGCGCGATCCTGATGGCAGGGCTCGCCGGGGCGGTCAGCTGCACTCTCCCGCGCACCGCCCGTGCTGTGACAGATATCGTCTTGCCGACCGCGGCCGGCGATCGGCGATTTTCGGTCTTATACAAAGGCAAAAGGATCGGCACGCACACGATCTTGTATTCGCCGGCAAGCGGAGAGACGCGGATCAAAACCGAGATCCATCTCCTGGTCAAGATAGCCTTCTTTACCGTGTACTCGTTCGGTCACCGGTCCGAAGAGACCTGGCGCGCCGGGCGGCTCGTGTCGTTGTCCAGCGAGACGGAGGAGCATGGCGAAACCCTCCACGTTGAGGGTGCGGCGATTCCGCAGGGGTTTCGCGTGGTGAGCAAGGGCGGTCCCTTTATCGCATCCGCCGCAACCTTGACGTCGAATAGCCTGTGGACCCCGGCGGTGCTGGAGCAGGCGACGGTGGTCGACGCGCAACATGGCGGCATCATCGGCGTCAGCGCACGCAAGTTTGCCGAAGAGCAAATCATGATCGCCGGCCGCCTGGTTGATGCCACGCGTTATACGTTCATCACGCCCTATCTCGCCGGCAGCATCTGGTATGACAGGGAAAACCATTGGGTGCGCGGCGAGTTCGAGCGTGACGGCTCGAAAATCCAGTATCAGCTTGACACGTGAGGCCCGCCTGCGCGGCGGGACAGAGGAGTACTCGGTAATGCCGTCTAGACGATCGCTAAGCCTCGCCGCGGCGATCATGGCGAGCGCCGTCGCGGGCTGCATGGCGGTGTCCGTTGCCCTCGCGCCCGCCCCGGTTACGCTCGCCACCGGGACACCCGGCGGCGTCTATCATCCGGTCGGCAATGCGATCTGCCGCATGTTCAATCTGGTGAGCGAGCACCAGGCCATGCCATGCGTTGCGGTGAGCTCTGACGGCTCGGTGGCGAATATCCAGCGGATCGAGAACGGCGATTCGACGTTTGGCCTCTCGCAGACCGATGTCGCCTATGCCGCCTTTCATGGCGAGGGACCGTTTGCCGCCGCCGGCCCAGATCCGAAGCTGCGCATGCTGATCGCGCTCTACCCGGAAGCATTTACCGTTGTCGCGCGGGCCGAAACAAACATACGCAATTTCCAGGATTTGCGCGGCAAGCGCATCGGCATCGGGAAGAGCGGCGCCGGCTATACCTTCACGCGCGACGTCGTCCTCGGGTTTTACGGCTGGACGATCTTGGATCCCGACCGGGTGCTCGAGCTCGGCCCCGCCGAACAGAACCAGGCGCTATGCGGCAACAAGGTCGACGCGATCATTTTTCAGGCGGGCCATCCCAATGGGCTGACCCAGGAGGCGACGACGGGCTGCCGGGCGAGGCTGGTGCGCGTCTCGGGCCCGCCCATCGATCGGCTGCTCGCGACGCATCCCTATTATACCGCCTCCGTCATCCCCGGCGGCATGTATGCCGGCAATCCCGACGATGTCCCGACGATTGGCACGCTGGCCGTGCTTGTCACGTCGAGCGATGAGCCGGATGACCTGGCCTATGCGGTGGTCAAGGCGGTGTTCGATAATTTCGGTGTTTTCCGCCGCCTGCACCCTGCGCTGTCGAACTTGGACATCATGGACATGGTGCCCAGCCAGGCGGTGATGCCAATCCATCCGGGCGCCCTCAGGTACTATCGCGAGGCAGGGCTCCTGCGCTGAAATATCGAAACCTGAAGACGCCGGAGGCTTCCTGTCATTGACTGTAGAAACGTCCTCACCGCCAGACTGGTTTCCCGAGGTCGATCTGGTCGGATTTGGTGAGCGCGCCAGTGCCGGCGCCAAGCGCGCCGCCGATGAGGGCGCCCGTGACGGGTGAGCCGAAGAGCAGGCCCGCCGCCGCGCCGCCGCCGGCGCCGATCGCGCCGCCGCTCAGTGCGCGGTCTCCCGTGGTGTTGCCGCAGGCGGCCAGGCTAAGGGCTGATAGCATGAGGGCGGTGGCGATAATGGTGCGTTTCATAGTCTGTCTCCAGGTGAGAGTTCATGGCGCGCGAACGGCGCCATGTCTGCTTACTTCACGATCAGATTGTTCTGTACCGACGTGACTCCGTTAACTTGCTTCGCAACCGTGCCGGCGCGCTCGACCATCTGCGGCGAGTCAACGAAACCGCTCAGCTGCACGACGTTCTTGTAGGTGGTGACATCGATCTGCATCACCTTGAGCGCCGGGTCCGACAGGATCGCGGTCTTGACTTTGCCGGTGATTGCAGAGTCGTCGACATAGGCGCCGGTGCTCTCGTTGGTGCTCGTTTGAGCGCAAGCGGTAATGGCAAGCATAGATGCGAGAACGATGGCAGCCACGCTTATGGTCCTATTCATGAGATTTCTCCAGATTGATCGGGTGAAGTTGGAATTTCTTGTCGGCTGGCCAGGGGATAACCGTTGGCCGCGGTGGGAGAGGGGCTGACATCGCCAACGCCTGCTTCCCAACGACAACCGGGTTATTTCCAGCCGCTTGGGGCAGCGTTGTCGCGGTCTCCAAGGAAACGGACTTGGCGAGCGCGGCGTCCTCTGGCGTGGCAAAGCTGATCCGGATTGCGGTGTGCTTCCAGTCCAGCCAACGGCCAATATGCCACTCGCCGATTTGGCGACTTGCCGTAAGCGCTTTCAGGTGCGTTGCGAGTCGGCCGACGCCGAAAATTCCGCTCTTTACCGGGAAAAGCACTTCGCATTCGTTCTGGTTTGACATGTCGATCTCCTGTCTTGACGCGCCGAACGGGGCGCTAATGGGTGCGGAAAACGAAGTCCAATATGAGCAAGAGCCCGAAAGCGAGCGGGACGACGATCGGGGGAATGAACCAGGACGAGATGGCGATCCTCTCCCAACGGCTTCGAAAAGAAGTGGACATCGGCATTACTCCCGCCTTTGGCGCCAGCGCCGTCATGTTCTCTGGTGCCAAGACAGATTCGTTTTGAAAGGGGTACGAGAAGCGGACGACTACCTTTGATGTTGGGCGCCGCGTGACCGGGTGAAAGGATCGGAAACTACGCAGTCTGCGAGGCTGCTAAGCGGCGATGAACGAAATCCGCATCCCGGTCGGCTGCCGTCGAACGCCTCGACCGCCACCTTGGGCGTGAGCAAACCCGCGGCGCTGCAGGCGGACAAACCGCGCGGGCTGGGTAGTTTCCGAGCCTGTTTGCCGCACACATCAATCCCAATGTTATGAACATGACCCAGAGCATCCAGCCAGGCCTCAGCTTTCGCTCTCCAGGAAGCGTGTAATGAGAACGCAGCTCTTGTGCTTCAGGGAGTCCGTCTCGCGGACATGGAGAAACGCAATATCCGATTGGAATGCGGCAATGCCTGCGGTCGTTTCCGCCTACCAGCGGATATCGAGCCGGATTGATCTGGGCGCTAGGTCCGGTCAGCCGGGTCTCATGCCGACGGCGACAATAGGTCCGGATGCGCTGGACGGGGCTCTGAAACGCAGCCCGACTCCCGAAGGGATCGGGATTGGCCGGCATTCCCGCGAAAAGGCGTCAAAAGGTAGGACGGACCCGCGCCGGGAAGAGGCCAATCGTCAGGCCATCGAACGTGGCGAAAACGAAGGGATGGCCGTTCCGGCAGAAAAGACGATTGCCCTGCGGCGCGACTATGGAACCGCGCCGTGAGCGCTTGGTGGAAGTGGCTGCGACAAGCGCTGACATTTGGCACGTCAAACAAGCGGGTGACCTTCATACGGCCGTTCGTTCTTAAAGGGCTGGATGGCGTGCAGCCCTCCGGCACCTACAGCGTGGGAACGGGTGCAGGGCCCGCCGGGTTCTTCTCATTTTTTAGGGGCGTGCGAGCGTCAACATGGATTCGGGTTTGCCGGAATCCTGGAACCGCTGGGGTTCTCCAACTCGCCAATATCGACCCGCTGGACTTGGCGGCCGCTCTGATTCGCGACGCGGTGCCGGCTGAAGGAGTGGGGACAGGAGTGCCGGCAAATGAATCAGGTTAAGTCTTGGGAAACGGCAGGTGGTGCCATACCGCGCCACGCCTTCGCCGACACTGTCGCAAGCGATGACGCTTTGCCGACACTTCAGGATGCGTCCAGTCGGGAAGCCCACGAACGCAAAGCCGCGGGGAGTGCGATCTCCCTGAGCGGTTTGGGAACGATCGTGATGGCAGGGCGCTATCCGAAATTTCAGAACGACCTTGCGGTTCCGGAGATCCGTATCGGGATGAGAGAATTCAACTGCATCGGCGCCTCGCCGCCGCACGATCATCCGCATGTCTATATCAATATGGGCGACCGCGACACGATCCTCTGCCCTTACTGCGCGACCCGCTATCGCTATGATGCCCGATTGGGGCCGTTCGACGCTGTTCCGCAGGAGAGCTTTTTCATCGATCCCGCTGCCGCATCGAAGTCTTCCTGATAGCAAGAATCGAATTAGATATCCATTCTGAGCCTTGAATTGCAGGTACCTTCGGGTGGACGCACAGGCCGAAGACGTTCGCCGTCTCCAGCGTTCGGATTTTGTCTACTGGCGATTTGCGGCGCGCGGACCGACGGAGCATCGTGCCCTGTCGGCCCCATCGCCGGCTCCGCTAACCTAACTCCAGCGAACGACTGCCCGGGTCAACCCGGCAGCTTGACCACTGTGATGTCGACCACCCGGTTGCGTTGTTCGGCGGCCGAGTTGGCCGTCGCTACTTCTTGTTTGCGTTCGCCGGTCCAATTCGTCTCGATCCGGTCGGCCGGCACCCCGGCGGCGACCAACGCATCGCGGACGGCATTCGCCCGCTGTTGCGACAGATCCATGTTGGCGGGCGAGGCGCCGACACGATCGGTCTTGCCGATTACCGTCACGCGCGTCGTATCGTTGTTCGCGATGACGTAGGCGACGCTCTTGACGATCCGCTGCCCCCTGGCGTTGATCTCGGCACTGTTGGTGTCGAAGTAAACTTGGTACCAGGCGCCGGCCAGCTCGGGGCCGCTCTCCGCGGCAGCCAGCGGCGGCGATGCGGCTTGTTCCGCACATCCAGCTACTGTAGCAAGCGCCAGGGTCGCGACGAGGGCTCGTAGGATTTTCGTGGATTTAAGCATGGTAACCTCCATTGGTTGCCGGCGTTGTCCGGTGAGTATCCGGCTTGCGCCGGCACCGAAGCTTCCGCCTTTACTGAGTTCGCGTTGATGTGTAGAGCGCCGGAACCGCCGCTCGGGTCATAGCCCCAATTTGCGTTGTGCGGCCATCTAGGCGAGGGGCTGGTCACGATGCGGAACACTATGATCAGCGAAATCTAGCCGAGGCTCATGGTATGACCCTTTGAGCTGGCTCGGGTAGGCTCGGATACTACTCAGATTTACCCTGCGGGAGATCACTGCGACGGCGCGGCTCGCCGGTGCCGTACTCGGCAGCGGCAATCGCCAATCGGGCCAAGGCTGGCACAGACTTCGAGCCCGTTTTCTTCATGATCAAAGCGCGATGGTTTTCGACCGTGCGCTGGCTGATGCCAAGATCGGATGCGATATTCTTATTGGGGTGGCCGGCAAGGATCATATCCATGACCTGGCGCTGCCGGCGGCTGAGACCGGCGACGTGCTTGGCCGCGTCTTCGCGCCAGGCGAATAGCTTGTTTGAATCCCGCGACTGTTCGAGGGCCCGCTCGACGCTGGCGAGCAGCTCGGTGCGGTTGATCGGCTTCTCGATGAAGTCGGACGCGCCCGCCTTCATGGCCTGAACCGCCATCGGCACATCGCCAAAGCCGGTGATCATGATGGCCGGCAGCCGATGCCCGGCATCGTGCAGCCGCTGCAGCAATTGATGTCCGCTCATGCCGGGCAGGTATGCATCGACCAAGAGGCATGCTTCGCCGCCCGGACGATAGGCTTCCAGGAATGCCTCGCAAGATCCGTAATCCTTGACCGTCCGGCCATCGTCCTCGAGCACGCTGCGAAGCGCCCCGCAGATATGGTTGTCGTCATCGACAATAAAAATGACGGGCGGCGCCGGGCCGCTGGCCGCCTTGGGCGGGGGGGCGGCGCTTGAAGGCACCGTCGCTTGTTCCTGCGGGAGGAGGCGTTGGATGACTTGTGTCAGCTCTTTCAATTTGACCGGCTTGTTGAGCTGTATGCAGTTCTGAAGCGAGATATCGCGCAGAGTGCCGGTCGATATATCGCCGGTCAGGATGATGACCGGAATTTGACGTTGCAGCCTTTCGCGCAGCTTTGCGGCGATTTCCAGACCATTCATGCCGTTCGGCAAATTATAGTCCGCGAGGATGACGTCCGGGCGGACCGCCTCGCGCGCGACCAATTTCAGCGCTGTGGCGCCGTCGGACGCGGCCGCAGGGCGATGCCCCTCCTCATTGAGGAGTAGCTCCAGGAGCTCGCGCACCTCGGGATCATCCTCGATGACCAGAATCGTGCCGGTGCGGTGTACATTCTCCGACGGCGGTCTACGCTTTCGCTGCCGCAGGTTTTCGCGTTGCGGCGCTGCTGCGGCCGCTGGGAGCATGACCTCGATGGTGAAGACCGAGCCCTTGCCCAGATGCGAGCGGACGCTGATCCGATGGTCCAGCAATATCCCCAACCGTTTGACGATCGAGAGGCCGAGACCAAGGCCGCGGCTGCGC
>CAVQDH010000005.1:0-577153 GCA_963711215.1 uncultured Alphaproteobacteria bacterium
TTGGTGGAGCTGCAACGCATTTCCGGACCAAAGACCCGGGCGATCGCGGCATCCTCGACCTGGTCGTTCTGGCGGCTGCCGGTGCCGTGCTGATTGATGTAGTCGACCTGATCCGGCGTCAGCGCGGCGCATTCGAGCGCCTTCCGCATCGCCATCTCGGCCCCGATCCCTTGCGGATGGGGCGATGACATATGATGCGCGTCGGCGCTCTCGCCATAGCCGATGAAGTGCGCCAACGCGCGGTCCCCGGCGGCGTTGGCGCGCTCGAGAAGCGCGAATCCCGCGGCTTCGCCGATCGAGATGCCAGCGCGACCCGAATCGTTCGGGCGGCACGGCGCGGCATCCAGCAGTTCAAGCGAGTTGAACCCGTAGAGTGTTAAAAGGCAGAGGGAGTTGGCGCCACCAACCACGGCGGCGTCGCAGATGTTGGATTCGATCAGCTGCGCCGCGTCGACAAAGACCTTCGCCGACGAGGAGCACGCGGTGGAAATGGTTGCCGACGGCCCTTCAAGGCCAAGGAGCGCCTGCAGGTATGTCGCCAGCGAATGATGATCGTGTGTCTCGGCGAAATGAAAGTCCGGCGGCAAGGCGCCCGTTGCCGGATTGCGCCGCGTAAAGGCGATTTCAGCCTCGCGCACGCCGGAGGTCGAAGTGCCGACGATCAGGGCGACGCGGTCCGCGCCATACCGGCCCACCGCACGCGCGACGGCTTCCGACATGCCATCGGCACAGATGGCCATCTTGCCCAGTCGGTTGTTGCGGCAGTCGAAGATCGCCTGATCGCCTGCTATCGGCGCTTCTTCGAGTCCTTCCACGCGACCGATGTAGGTGTCGAGTTTGGCGTCTTCGAAGTCGCATCGCCGGAGGCCTGAACGATTTTCCCACAAGGCATCCGTCGTCGCGTCCAATCCGCACCCTAAGGCATTGACCGTCGACAGGCTTGTCAGCGCGAGTGGCTTCACGACGGCAGCTCCCGGTGCGGCGCGGAAAAAACGATGGCCAGCAGCCATGACAGTGCCGATCCGACAGCGACCGTCCACCCGATCTGCGACAGGATTGGAATGCTGGCCGTCGCCAGAAGCGCGAAAACGGCAAAACTCGTGGCCGCGCAGAGCGTCACGGCACGAAGAGCTTCGGCGGCGTCCGCAGCCGGTGCCGTCCCCGCGGCAGGTGCGGTGGCTTCCTGCCGGAGAAAAACCGCATAGTCGATGCCGAGGCCTGCGACCATGAGGAGGCCCAGGAGATGGAAAATCGACAGGCCGCCAGTGACCTCCGCCAGCGCAGCCGTTGTGATGAGGACGGACAGAAACACCGGAACCAGCACCGCGACAACACCATGCACTGACCGCAGGGCGACAACCACCAGCCCGAACGCGAGAACCATGCCGAGCGCCACCCAGCGAAGCGTTTCCCGTCGGTAACCATCCATCAGCGTCTCGGCAGATTCCTTCAAATCCAGATAGCGCACGCCGGGGATCCGCGAACTCCCGATCACGCTTCGGAGTTCAGCGGGATTCCGAAGCCCGCGCAAGAGGATCAGCGCCTTGGCCCCCGTCTCGGTATGGATGATCAGCGGAGCCAGCCGAGCGCCGAGCGGAGAACCGGTCAGCTCCGCCAAGCCGATTGCGCCGGCCTGCCGCGCGCCGGCCACGGCCCTGAGGAAGGGTTCGAAGATGCCGGGCTTGAACGGCAGGCCGGCCAATGCCACGGTCAGATTCTCGCGCAGGGCCGCTTCATTTGGAAGGCCGGCCATCCAGCGTTCCTGTGTCGATTTGCTCGGCAGGTAGCGTGCCGCCATATCGAAACTTTCTATTTTGCCCGTCGCCTGCAGACGTTGCATCAGCGGTAGCAGGCGCTCGCTCTTCCGCAATACCTCATCGTCGTTCCTGCCGTCCACAGTCAGGAGGCCGCGCGGGTCGGGAACGTTGAGGTCCCTCCGCAGTGCCTGATCCTGCTTTCGCAGCGATTCTGGAATTGGGCTCAGCGCTGACAGGTTGTCCTGCCACAAGGGACCCGGGCGGAAAGAAAGAAGAGCCACCGCGGCGAGACCGGCGATCAGCGCGAGCGAGCGCCCCCTGCCGGCACGGCCGAGTATGTATGCATAATACCAGCCGTATGTCTGCCCTCCGGAGACGGCGCCCGTCGACGGCATCAGGTGCGGCAATATCCAACGGGTCACGGCGGTGGCGACCACGAGGCCGGTTACGCTGAAGACGCCGAGCTGGGCCAGTCCCGGAAAGCTAGAGACGGCTAATGGAGCGAAGGCCAGGATGGTTGTCGCTGCGGCGATCAGCAAGGCTGGCCAGATTTGGCGCGCGGCAGCCACGGGCTCCTGTCCTGAGCGCGTGCGTGACAGCAGATGGAGCGGATAATCGACGGCGATACCGAGAAGCGTGGTTCCGAATCCCAGCGTCGTGACCTGGACATCGCCGAGCGCGGCGGCGACCGCGGCGGTCGCGGCGACGAAGCCGCAGCCGAGCGGCAGGAATGCCAGCAGCAAGGGCATAGGACTGCGGAGAAACAAGAGCAGCAGCCCGGCCACGAGCGGCAGGGAGATAAGGAGAAGGCGCCGGGACTCGGCCTCGGCACTGTTGCGGCTTTCCACGGCGATGACGGACGGTCCGGACAGGGTCAGCTGCAAGGGCCCGAATTTCTCTTCCAGCTTTGCTGTCACCTGCTTGATATCGCCAATCGTCGCCGATTGGGCGGCGAGATCGAAGCCATCTGCTTTGCTTTGCGCGACCAGAAGGACCCTGGCACCATTCTGGTCCACCCAGACGCCCTCCCGCGTCTTTGACGGCGGTGGTTTCCAAAGGGACGCCACTTCGAGAGTTCGGAGCGTCGGGTCCGCGGCTATGATATTTTTCAGAAAGGAGCCACTGAACCCCTGTAGCTCGCGCAGCCGCTGTTTAAGCGCCGCCCGTAGCCCCGCGGCGGAGAAGGTTGCGGCATCGAGCGGCGGGTTCAGATTGTATCGGTGGTCGAAGAACGGCTTGATTGCAGCCTTGTCCAGGCGAATGTCGCCGTTCGACACGAGGTCGAAACGCCCGGTCTGCTCCAACGCCTGCAGGAACGCGTGGCTCAGCTTGCCTGGGTTCGCGATTTGGCCGGCACGATCAGGCGTGCCCAGCGCCATCATGATGGAACGGTTTGCGGGTCCTTCGCGCAGGCTGCGCGATAGGAGCGCCAAATCCCCGGCATTCCCTTCGGGCAATAGGATAGCCACGTCGGCGCGGATGTGAACGAGACTGAGAACCAACGCCGCGAGTCCGGCAAGTGCCGTGACGGCGGCGGCGAGGCGCATGCCGTAACGGGGATATCGCATTATGATCGCGACGGTGCGCGAAGCAGGCGGATTAACGAACGGTCACCCCCCGTCTCATATATGTCGAAACCGAGAAACCGGTTCTCGTCTCCCGTAACCACGATCCGTTCGATGCGCGTGGCGGCCAACTCCTCTTTCGGCGTCAGAGTCAATGTCCAGGCGTTTGCCGCGCCGGAAAGCGAGGTTTCGAAGAGTGCACGGAGGGCATCGCCGTCCCCCCTCAAGGTCGCCCGCAGACTGTCGAAGATCAGGCGCAGGTCCGGGTCCGCCCAGAGGCCGATATTCGCGGTCTCGACGCCGTCGGCATTGCGGACGCTCACGCGGTCCTGGTCGACGATCGCTGTCTCCTGATTTGGCGTCTCCGTCTTCTTGATCAGCCGGTTCGGCGGCTCGAAGCGCAGATACCCACGCGACACCAGCGGCTCGGTGACAGCGCCGATGAATTTCCGCTCCTCGAACGGCACCTCGCCACCGCCGGTGACTGCGCAGCGTTTCAACAGGACATCCAGGGAGGGCACCGACGCCTGTAGTACGCCGGAGGACCAGAGCAACATACCAAGCGCAACGGAAAGTACCGCGATCGCGGTCCGGCGCCCGCCGTGCCCCTCACGTGACCGCAGTTTTCCCATCGTCCCAGAAGTCGAAAAAGTTGAACCAGTTATATGGCGCCAGCCGGCAGTAATGCGCCAGCCGCTCCGCATACATTGCAGCAAGCCGGTCTGCCGCCTTGTAGCGGTTCCGCCGGTCGACGTTCAGACCGGCTGTCAGCAACTCGAAATGAATATCGTAGTGCCCTTGCCCTCGATAAATCGCGAAGCACAGCAGTACCGGCACGTTCAATATCCCGGCAAGCAGCCAGGGGCCCAGCGGAAACGCCGCCGGCGATCCCAGAAAATCGACCTTCGTCAGCTTGTCCCCCTCGGTGATCCGGTCCGCCAGGATACCGACGATGCCGCCCTGCTCAAGCCATTCCTTCACTTCGAGAACCGCCTCGGGCCGGCCGAGCCGGATGACGCTGTCCGCCACCTCGGGATTGAAGTCCGCGAGTAAGGCGTTCAGCTGACCGGCATTTTCCGTATACATCAGGGCCTTCACCGGGAGACCCTCGCCGCTGACTCCGAGCACGCGCAGCGCCTCGAAGCTGCCGAAATGAGCACTCGCGAGAAGGAAGCCCCGGTTGGAAGCACGCAGGGCATCGAATGCTTCGATGCCGTGAAGGTCAACGCTCAATTGCTCGGTCCGGTTCGCCAGGAAAAACAGTCGGTCCACGATGACCGTGCTGAATGTGAAGAAATGCCGATAGACCTGGAATGGACCGGATCCGCTTTCGCCGATCCTTGCGAGATAATCGGCCGACGCGGCGCGCTCGCGCGGAGCCGATGCGAAAAAATAGAGCGCAATGCCGTAGAGGATGGGACGCGCCATACGGCGGCCGACGGCGAGGCACAGCCATATATAGAATCTTGTGATCCGACGGCCGCCGCGTTCCGGGCGTTCGCGCCAATTGTTCGGCATCTGTCAGTGCGTCTCCACCGTCAATCGGACATTCATGGCGATGCGGTCACCGCCCCACGCCGTCACCGTGACCACGCCCGCCCCGCCATCCTCGAGCAGGATTCGCCACGTGGCACCCGGCAAAAGCGGTTCACGGAACCGCGCGTTTATCACGCCGGTGACGCGATGGCCAAGTTGCGTTTCCGCCCAATCGACTAGCTCTGCGAGAATGGCAACCCCCGGCACCACGGGATTGCCCGGAAAATGTCCGTCGAGACACGGGCTTTCCTTCGGGAAAGCGAGGGTTCGTTCAAACCTTTGCATTGCCGCCGGGTCGCCGGGCCGCCAGTTCCTTCAATGCCTCCTGTGTCAGCTTGCCGGTCGCGTTCCGCGGCAGGGCGTCCACATACAAGATACTGCGGGGCATGAAGACCGGGTCAAGCCGCTCCTGCAAAGCCGAACGGAGAACGGGTTCGGCGACGGTGGGCGCCACGACGAACGCGACAAGGCGGTCGACGACGCCCATCCCCGCATCTTCGACGGGTAGCCAGAAAACACCGTCCTTCACCCCTTCGATCGCCACGAGATTCGCCGACAAGCCGGACAGAGAAGCGCGCTTCCCCGCGATGTTGACCGTGTCCTGGGCACGGCCCTGCAGTCGGATGCGGCCCGGATCCAGAATTTGAACCACGTCGGGAAAAGGGATGCGCCGGTCGAAGTCGGCCCAGTAGACGAATTGCGAACCGCCCTCGACCCGCGCCACGAAGTCTTTGCGCAACATCCAGTCGTTCGAAGCAACCGTGCGGCGGCCCCCGACGGACCCCGCCTCCGTGAAGCCATATATCTCCCAGACCGGCGCGTTTAGCCGCCGCTCGGCCGCCGCCGCAAGCTCCGCCGACAGCGGCGCCGTTGCGGAAATCACCTTGGCGATGGGAGGAAGCGTCGAGCCGCCTTCGACGAGCGCCCGCAGATGCACCGGCGTCGTAACGAGGACCCTCGGCGCCGGCACGTCGTCGAGGCACCGGGCAATATCCGCGGGATACACCGGGCGTTCGGCATGCGCGGCAAACCCACCCTGCAGCACGTTCATGATCGTGGTTTCGAAGCCATACATATGCTGGCTCGGCACGGTCGCGACCACGGTCGCGTCGGCGAATATGTCGAGCGTCAGCATCTGCGGTATTGCCTTGCCGCCGGCGACCAGCATACCCCAGCTCTTATCATTGACCGAGGGCTTCCCGGTCGATCCCGAGGTGTAAACCCGCGCGGCAAGGTGCGTCCAGTCAGCGGCGCGAGGCGCGCCGGGCTGAACGGCGGACGAGCGGGCGGCGAACTGGTCCGGCCGGAAAACCGTGTTCACCGGGTTATCGAACGGCAGCACGTCGTCCGACAGCGCGTAAATCCCGGGTTGGTCCGCGTACAGCTCCCGGAAGGTGTGTTCGCCGCGATCCGCGGGAAAGTGCGCGGTCTGACCGCGCATCCAGAATGCCAGCAGCGCCACGGTAAACATGTCCCTGCGTTCGCAATAGTTGATGGCATGTGGGCGGTCGGGCAACAACTGGGCCAGCTCTTCGGCGCGGGCCAGTAGCATGGCCTGGGAAACAGGTCCCTCCGGCGTCCAAAAGGCGACGGCGGTCGGGCGAAACGGATCGATCAGGGGCCAGGATGTCGTCTGTTTGCCGAATGTCGCGGTGTTGCCCATGGCCGGCCGCATGCTCCGCTATCGCCGCCAAGACATGGCATCGAACAACACGTCGAAGGTATGCAGGAGCGAGGGCCGGCCAAACTGCGGGTGGCGGATCCCCCGGTACACATGCTCCCCGGCGAAAAACGTTATGAGCGCCACCGGGCTCGCGACGTTGGTCATCCATGACCACGGCTCTATCCCGGCGAAGGCCAACAGCAGCAGTGCGGCAACCGCCAGCAAGGCCGGCAGAACCGCCCAGCCCCAGGTCAGCGCGCGGGCGTATTCCTCCAACCCGTCCGGCAGCGTGTCGCCGCGCCCAACACGCGACATACGCGTTATCACGGGAATTTCGCCCGGCAGCAGGCTATGCGCGAAGAAAACGCTCGTGGCCATATAGCCGAGGAACGGCGGGACGATTAGTGCCAAGCGCACCCCGGCGTCCGACAACGCAACCAGGGCGCCCACGGCGAGCAGGAGGGCCGCCGTCATCGCGATGATCCGTCCCTGGTGGGACCAGAGACGAAGCAGGGTTTGGGCAGCAGGGCCCAGGACGATGACGCACAGAAAGATGACGACCGCGACGCGGAGGTCGCCGGCCAAGGTTAGCAGGTGTATGGCAGAGAATGTGGCCACTGCCAGCACCAATCTCATGACTACCGCCTTGCGCATGAAGGCCGCAACGCGCGTCATATTTGTGAGTGCTGTTCGACGAAGGAAGCAAGAGTGCGCAAGGACGAAAAAATGTGCCCGTTCCTTTCGTCTTCCGCCTTGATCTCGATTCCGTATTTCTTGGAGACCTCCAGCGATATCTCCAGTGCGTCGATTGAATCCAGGCCAAGCCCATCGCTGAAAAGCGGCTCGTCCGGCTCGATGCTATCCGGTCCAATCTCCAAGCCGAGAGTAGACACGATAAGGCTCGCTATCTCACGCTCCATCGGTGTAGCGCTGGTCACACGCACCTCGCCTCCTTTACAAAATACTTGGCCTGATTGTTTTATATTGCATAAGAGACAACTTATAGGGTTTATTCCTTGATAGATTATTACATACAAAATCTTTTCCAAAGCTTACTTTTCGGGCCTGTTTGCCCGGTGGCGCGGAGGGTGCCGGCTGCCGGCCAAACGCGTTTTTCCTGAACTCCAGCGTCCAGCTCACATAAATGCTTCCATCTCGTCGGACGGAGGGCAGCGACGGGCGAGCGTCAGTTCCGAGGAATCTCTGCCAGCAGGCGCCGCGCCCTCCGCGTCTTGATGACGCAATTCTGGTATTCGCTGAACTGCTGCTGCACCTTCGCCTCGCTGATGAGACCGGCCGCCTTGCCCCAATTTACGGAGTCGGCCAGCCCGGCTGCCTTTGCTTTGCCTAGGTCGTGGCTGGCGGCCTCAAGGCCGGCCGCGCAGCTTGGGCCCAGCCCCCTGTCGGCGGGGTCGCCGGCGCAGGCGGTAAGCAAGGAGGCGATAACGGGGATCGCTGCCAGAAGGACACTTGGCCTCATTCGCATTCTATTCGCTCCACAGGATGCTCGACGCTCTATATAATGTGTTCCGGCCGTTTATCATGTGGCAAGGTCTCGGCTGTCAGTGCGATGACCTACTCGTTATAGCTTCCTTCGAGGCAAAAGGCGGAGCGTCCCTCCGCCAAACCGCGCGGCGAAGCGTTCTCGAAAAACCTCTTGAATGTGCTCTTTGAAAATCCGCACAATTCGGGTCGTTTATCAGTGCCACTTCCGTTCTCGGAAATCACTGCCGATCCCGTTCCAATGCCAAATCCCGAAAAGCGCGATCAAGCCGTCAATTCGTCGATCAGCGTTTTGACCGCCGGGATCGTCTCGAGCGATTCGAGCACCGCAATGGAACGTTCCAGCCGTTCGCTTTTCAGCACGCGGGCCGCGCAGCCGCGATATTTGTCGACCAGCTCGTCGCGGGTCATCGGATTTCCCGGGCTGCCGCGCACCTTTTCCACCAGCCGGGTAAAGGTCCGGCCGTCCTTCATCGTGATGGTGACCGGGGATTTGCGGCGTGATGCGGCGTCGTGCGGCCATTCCGGGTGCGCGTTGACCACGACCTTTTCCAACGCGGCCCGCATCCGCGGCGCGTTGCAATACGCATCCGTGAAGGAATTCAGGTCCACGCGGTGGTCCAGCAGCATCGCCGCCAGCACGTAGTCGATCGAGAACTTGCCGCGGAACCCTTCGCTGGGCTTGTGGAACCGCACGATGTCGAGGAGGTCCGGATGGACATCGACCTCGAGCCGCTCGACGTCGTCGATGGAAATATCATTCTCCGCGATCAACGCTTCCGCCGCGTCCAGCGCGCGCAGGTTGCCGCCGCAGCACGGATAGCGCTTGACCGTGAGCCCGGGATCGACGATCGACCAGTGCGTTCCCAGCCCATCCGCCATCTTGTCGAGCGTGTAGTTGCCGTCGCCGTGGAACGCCGAATAGAAGCCGTAGTCGCCTTCGAGCCCTTCCGGATCGGCAACGTAATCCTTCCGCGCGAGCAGCACCGACGTCACCCCGGCGCGGGCCGCGTTGCCAGCATGAATGCCCTTGCCCCAGGTGCCGAAATGCTGCGTCAGCCCGCCGGCGTTGGCCGCCGCGAGGCCGATGGCCACGCCCATCTGCCGGGGGTTCAGGCCGGCGATGCTGCCGGCCCCTGCCGCCGCCGCCGAACAGCCGTAGAGCGAGGTCGGGTGAAAGCCGCGTCCCCGCAGCACGTGCTCGTGCTGGCGGCCGGAGGACGACATCCGCTCGAACACCTCCAGGCCGACGCAGACGGCAGCCACCAGCTCGCCGCCGGTCGCGCCCGCCTCCTCGGCCATGGCGAGCGCCGCGGGCAGGATACAGGCGGTCGGGTGTGAAAAGCCGGTGTCGTCGAAGTCCAGGAGATGCGCGAAGGCGCCGTTGGCCCATGCGGCGGACACGACGCTGGTGCGCAGGCCCGATCCCAGCACGGTCGCCTTCGGGTCGCCGCCCTGCTCGCGCGTGATGTCCAGAACGATGCGCCCGGCCGGTTCCGCGGTCGCGGCGAGAGCCACGCCGGTGCAGTCCAGAATATGCCGTTTCGTCGCGGCGATCGCCTCCGCGCCGATGTCATCGAGGCGCGTCTTGCTGGCGAACTCCGAGAGAAGTTTTGTCGCTTCCATGGATGTTTCCCGTCTTGGGCATGAGGACGTGAAGGCAGAAGCGCAATGTTGCACCATGTCACGCTCGGGCTGGCGGAGGGCTTGTCGCAATTCTTAAAGTACCAAGACGACCTACGGGCCGCAAGGAAACCACCAGTTTGCCTGTGGAAAGGCCACCGGGCGCGGCGGGCAGACCGATCGCCTGCATCCAACCCCTCTATGGGTTTCGCGCCATGTCCCGGAGCGGCGGCCAATGGTAAGGGTGGGGCGGTCCGCTTGTGCCGCAACCGCCGCGTGATCGATAATGATCGGACGCATCCTGAAGCCACGCTGCCGGAGGCCATGCCATGATCCCTGCCGAGTTCGACATCACGGACAAGGTCGTTTTCGTCACGGGGGCCGGGCGCGGGATCGGCAAGGGCATCGCGCAGGTGCTGGCCGAGGCCGGGGCCGATGTCGCGATCAACGCGCTGACCCCGAAATACGTCGATCCGCTGGCGGCGGAGATCGCGGCGGCGACCGGGCGGCGCGCCATTCCCGTCATCGCCGACATGACGAAGGCGGACGGCGTGCGGGGCGCCGTCGACCAGGTGCTGTCGGCATTCGGGCGGATCGACGTGCTGGTCAACGCGCTCGGCGATTCGATCCGCAAGCCGCTGGTCGGGCTGCCCGGCACGGACGGCGCCGGCGCGACGATCTCGGACGAGGACCTCCGCTTCATCATGGACATCAACCTGACGGAGGCGCTGCTGACCACCCGCGCGGTCGGGCCGCACATGCTGGCGCGCGGCTCGGGCAAGGTGATCAACGTCGCCGCGTGGACGGCGCATCAGGGCGGCCGCGACATGGTCCTCTACACGACCGCCAAGACCGCGCTGGCCGGCTTCACGCGGTCGCTGGCGCTTGAATGGGCGCCGCATGGCATCCAGGTCAACTGCATGGCGCCGGGCCTGTTCCCCGACATCCTGACCGGCGGCGAGGAACGCATGCAGCGCTCCGTCGCGCGGGCGAAGAAGGACGTCCCCCTCGGGCGCATCGGACAGCTCCGCGAGGCCGGCCTGCTGGCGCTCTATCTCGCGTCGGGCGCGTCGGACTACATGACAGGGCAGACGATCCTGCTCGACGGCGGACTGGGGCTTTAAGCGGCGCGCCGGATCGGATGCGCCCGGTCCCGTGGCGCGATCACGTGCCCGGCCGGTACGCCGCCGCGGTGCCCGGCGCGGGCCTGTCGTCCCGTACCTCCCGCGCGTCGCCATCGGCCTTGGGCTTGAGGTCGAACCCCAGCGGCCGGCCGTGCAGCACCGCCTGCTCGGCGGCGGGGCGCGCGGCATCCCACGACACGGCATCGTAACGCATGCCGCTGATGCCGTCGGTGGCGTTGGAGACCAGCCACACCGCCGGCGCCCGCATCTGGTCCGGGTGCATCATGTGCAGCCGCCCCGAGGCCGTCGCCACCCGCTTCTCCTCGGGCGTGGCGAAGCCCGGCGTGTCCACGGCCGCGCCGGGGTTGAGGATGTTGACGGTGACGCCGGTGCCTTCGAGATCCTTCATCCAGATCTCCGACGCCATCTCGAGCGCCGCCTTGGACGCGCCGTAGGGCGATCCGCCGGTCCGGTTCATGGTGCTGAGCCGCGTCGTCACGCTGACGATCCGCCCCCATCCCTTGGCGATCATGTGCGGCACCGCGTAGCGGGTCATGCGGTCATGGGCGACGAAGTTGGTGTCGATGACATTCTGGATGACCTCGTCGGACAGGTTCCAGAACTTCGCCGGCGCCGCCCCTTCCAGGAACCGACCGGGATAGGCGTAGGAGGGTAGAAGACCGGCATTGTTGATCAGGATATCGAGGCCGCCGAAATGCGCGAGCGCAGCCGCGACAACCCGCCGGCAGCCCTCGGACCGGCGAATGTCGGCCGCCACGCCGCGCAGCGTGCCTGCGTTCGACAGGCGCGCCGCCTCTCCGGCCACTTTCTCGAGATTTTCCGCGATCATGTCGGCGGCGATGACGTTCGCGCCGGCTTCCACCAACGCCAGCGCCATCGACCGGCCGAGCCCGCGGCCGGCGCCGGTCACGATCGCGACCTTGCCGTCGAGCCTGATGTCTTCCCGCATTGTCCGCTCCCTGTCCTTTTCGCCGATTGTAGCGCATGCGCCGGGAAGGCGGCGACTGCGCATGCGATGTGCATCGGACGCGCGAAACGGGCACTATAGGAGGACCGTGAAAGACCGGCGCCGCGCCGGCTCATGCCGCCGGCACACCGAACAATGTGAGGGATGGACATGCTCGTGGACATGGAAACCCGGCTGGGAATGCGCCTCGGCACCTTCGTGCCGGCGGAGGGCGCGCTCGCCTTCCGCTATCCCGCATCGCCGGGCGGGATCGAGCCGACCGTGCAGGCCTATATCGGCGGCATCACCGACCGCGAAGCCCGCGCGCCGTCGCCGAGCTACCCGAAGCGCGGGGTGATCCTGGTCGAAGCACGCTATGCCGACATGATGGTGCTGCCGAAAAACCTGTGGTCATCCTGCCCGACGCCGCCGGCGCATGAATGGGTGCTGGAGCAGATCCGCCCCGGCGGCCGGCCCTCGCCCGAGGAAGCCGGCGGTCTCTGCGTCGTCTCGATGGAGGTCGACCCGGCGATCGAGGACGAATTCAACGAGTGGTACAACGAGGAGCACATGCCGCTGCTGGACGCGGTGCCCGGCATGCTGTCGGCGCGGCGCTTCCGCGCGATCGGCGGCCTGCCGCGCTACGTCGCGGTCTATCACCTGGAATCGCCCGAGGTGTACAAGCAGCGCAGCTGGTACGAGGCGAACCAGACCCCGTGGATCCGCCGCATTCACCGCTTCCGGCTGCGCACCCTGCACATGATCCTGACGCGGGTGCAGCTTGCGGCCTGACGCGATGCCCCAGCGTATCCAGCTGCGCCGCGTGAAGGGCTGGCGGCTGCCCGCGAACGCCGTCAATGTCGCGCGGCCGGGACCGTGGGGAAATCCGTTCGTCATCGGCCGCGACGGCACGCGGGAGGAATGCATCGCGCTTTATGCCGCGCTCCTGGCGGGCGCGCTCTGCGCCACCACCGAGGCGACGGAGGCCCAGCAACGGAAAGTGCAGGACCATGCCGCCCGCCATCTCGGCGCAGCTGCGCGGCAAGGACCTCGCCTGCTGGTGCCGGCTCGACGGGCGGCCTTGCCACGCCGACGTGCTGCTGCGGCTCGCCAACGGGACGCCGCCGGCGTCGTGAGCGCAGCGGCGGCGCTACAGGCCGGCTTCGGCCCGCGCCGACATGGACCAGACGCAGGCGGCGCGGGCCAGGGCCTCGGTCGGATCGATGGTGCGGTCGCGCACCCACGGATCGGCCATCGGCAAGCCCGCCGGCACCTCGGTGCAGCCGAGGATCACGATCGCCGCGCCGTCCGCAACCATCGCCTCGATCGCCTGGCGGAACAGCGGCTCGGCCTCGGCGGTCCGGTTCGCTTTCACATGGTTGATGCCGGGGCGGACGAGGCGCTGCATGACGTCGTCGCTCGCTACCTGGCAGCGGTATCCCCGCGCGCTCAGGGGTTTTTCGTACAGCTTGCCGTGCAGCGTGGGCTCGGTGCCGATCAGGCCGAGCACCGCGCCCTGCGCGCCGCGCCGGTCCAGCGCGTCCGCGGTCGCCTGCACGATATGGATGAAGGGCACCGGGCTGTCCGCGGTCAGGTCGTCGAACCAGTAATGCGCCGTGTTGCAGGGGATGACGATGCAACGCGCGCCGGCGGCGACCAGCCGGTCGCGCCGCAGCTTGAGCGCCGGCAGCGGCGACGGCTGGCCCTCGGGATCGAAATAGGCCTTGGGCCGGCTCGGGATCTGCGGCTCCGAGGACAGTATGACCGGGACATGATCCGGATCGTGCTCGGCCGGCGTCACCTGCACCAGCTTGGTGAAGAAATCGGCCGTCGCCAGCGGCCCCATGCCGCCGAGCACGCCCAGGACATCGGGCCTCGGCCGCTCGGGCATCGAAGGGGAATTCCCGTCCATCGCGGTATGTCTCGTTGTTGGGAAAGGATGCGTCGGGCCCCGACCCTAGCGCCGATCAGGATGTCAGAAAAGCGCGGAATCGCCGCGCCACTTCCGGCGGCTTGACCGACGGCCGGACGAGGTTGTCGATAGTGCCCGGCTCGAGCCGTATGTGGATCATGTGCGGCCCCGGCGCGGCGAGGGCATCCGTCAGGGCGCCGTCGAGCCCCTTCAGGCTGTCGCAGGCGGTGGCGCTGCGGTAGCCGCAGGCAAGCGCCACGCGCGCGAAATCGACGCCCGGCGACACGGTCGCCTGTCCGCCGGTCGATTCATGCACACCGTTGTCGAGCAGGATATGGACCAGGTTTTTCGGCGCCTGCGCCCCGATCGTCGCCAGCGACCCCATCTTCATCAGCGCCGCGCCGTCGCCGTCGAACACGATCACCGGGCGGTCGACGTTGAGCGCGACCCCCAGCCCCATGGCGCTGGCGCATCCCAGCGAGCCGACCTGGTAGAGGTGCTGCGGCCGGTCTGCGATCATGTAAAGCTCGCGGCCGCAGAAGCCGGTCGTGGCGATGATCGCCGCGCGCTCGGGCGCGACCGCGACCACGCGCTCCAGCACCGCGTAACGCATCGGCCGGCCACCGCCTTCCCGCCGGTCGTGGTAGTCGCCGGTCGGATGCATGGCGAAGGGCGGCTCGTCGAGCTTCTCGTTGGCCACGGTGCCTTTGCGGAGGATAAAGCCGAAGGGCAGGCTGCGCGCGTCCATCGACGCGATCGCCTTGTCGAGCGCGGGGCCGACGGCCTCGTCCGTCTCCGGGAAGGGTGCGTTGTCAACCCGGACGACGTCGAGCATCTGGGCGGTTATCTCGCCCATCAGCTCGTGCTGCGGCTCGTCGTTGATGCCGGGCTCGCCGCGTAGCGTGACCACCATCAGCGTCGGGATGCGGAACGGCCAGTTCAGCGAGGTCAGCGGGTTGATCGTGTTGCCGAGCCCCGAATTCTGGCACATCACCACGGTCGACCGGCCGGCGAGCCAGGCGCCGGACGCGATGCCCACCGCCTCGCCTTCGCTCGCCGCGCCGACATAACGGGTGCCGCGGTCGCTGATCACCCGGTTGATGATCGGCGTCAGGAAGGAGCACGGCACGCCGGTATAGAAGTCGAAGCCGCGTTTGTGCGCCTGATCGAGGAAGGTCTTCGCCTGAACCATCGCGGTCCCGCCTTTCGTTCGAGGTCCCCGGAGCTCAGGTGAAGTTGCGCGCCCGCGCCAGGTCGAAGGCGTCGTTCACGTCGAGCCAGTCGCCGGTGACATAGACCACCGCCGGCTTCTCGCCCTTGGCGATGAGCCGGTTGAAGAGGTCGGGCAGCGCGGCCTTGCCGATCGTGCCGTCCTTCTCCATCGCCTCGATCTCCGCCCGGACGAGCTCGGCGCCGCGGGCGCTCAGCTTCATCAGCCCGACCCATTCGCCGTCGGCGTCTTCCGACGCCATCGCGCCGTCGACCTTCTCGAGCACGGCCGGGCTCTCGTCGAGCGCATCCACGCTGAACGGCAGGCTGCACTTCACCAGGTCGGCGGTATGCTTCGGCGCCGACAAGCGCTCGGCCCGCCATTCCGCGTCGACGACCACAGCGATGTCGGCCGGGTTGTCGAGCAGCAGGTTCAGCATGTAGCCGCGGAACAGGATGTCGCCGTAGCTGACGATGCAGTCGCCGCGCAAGCGCGTCTTTCGCGCAGGCCAGCGACGCCACCTCGCCCGTGCTCTCGTAGGCCGCGTTGTCGACCGTCTCGATATTGGGCAGGTCGACGGCATCGCTCCGATAGCCGGTGACGACGGTGATGTTCTGCACGCCGGCATCGTTCAGCGATCGGGTGAGACGGCGCAGCAACGGCTGGCCGCGCACGTCGAGCATGCATTTCGGCTTGTCGACGGTCAGCTCCTGCAGCGCGTTGCCGCGCGAGGCGGCGAGCACGATCGCCTCGACCTCGCTCCGGCTGGCGAGGTAGCGGTCTTCCGCCTCCGCCAGCTCCTTGTTGCCGGCAAGGCCGAAGACGTCGCCGAGATTCGCCACCCGGCCTTCGACGTTATTGAGGCATTCCTCTTCGAAGATGCGCCGGCTGGTGTCGCGCATGGCGTTGATCGCCGCGCGCAGGTTGTGGTTGGCCCAGATGATGAGCGAGATGCCGACGTCGCGGAAGCGATCGGTCGGAGTCGTCGTGGCATAGGTCGTCGGCACGATGACCACCGGGCAGCGGTTCGCCCATTCGCGGCCGAAGGTCAGGATCTCGTCGCCGACCGCCTTCTTCGAATGGATCAGGACCGCGTCCGCGCCGGCCGCGTGATAGGCCTCGGCCCGGCGCAGCGCCTCGTCCATGCCCCAGCCGGAGATCAGCGCCTCGATGCGCGCGACGACGCTGAAATTGTCGTCCATCTGGCTGTCCTTGCCGGCCTTGATCTTGCCGCAGAACTCGTCGATGTCGGCCAGCGGCTGGTTACTGCCGAGGAACGAATTCGTCTTCGGGAAGAGCTTGTCCTCGATGCAGACGGCCGCGACACCGCGCTGTTCCAGCTTGCGGACGAGACGGCGGAAATTGTTGAAATTGCCGTAACCCGTGTCGCCGTCGAGCATGATCGGGACACGGGTGGCATCCGCCATGAACTCCAGCACTTCCATCACCTGGGTCCAGGACGCCTCGTTGCTGTCGCGCACGCCGAGCGCGGAAGAGATCGTCAGGCCGGACGCCCAGATGCCCTTGAAGCCGGTTTCCTCGACGATCTTCGCCGAGAGGCCGTTATGGGCTTCCATGATGAATTCGAGCTGCGGCGACAGCAGCATCTGCCGGAACTGCTCGGTCTTGGTGAGCGGCCTTTCGGCCGGCCGTCTCAGCCTCGCGACATTCTGCGCCATGATATCCCCCGCGTTGCACGTCGTGTATGGCCTCCGCACCGGCTTCAATTGTGCGGTGCGAAACACCGCAGAATGTTCTCTCCGATGCGAAATCGCAATCACGTTGTCATCAAATCTTCGCATAGGGCGCATGCGCTGCGGAAAGGCAACGGTAAGTCAGCCGTAAGAATCCTTGAATTTCAGGCTGGTCAATCAGTGATGGAGAATCTTCGAGAGAAACATCTGCGCCCTTTCGCCGCGCGGGCTGCCGAAGAATGCCTCCTTCGGCGCGTCCTCTTCGATCCGGCCTTCGTCCATGAAGACCACCCGGTCGGCGACCTTGCGGGCGAATCCCATCTCATGCGTCACCACCATCATGGTCATGCCCTCCTGGGCCAGCTCGACCATGACGTCCAGCACCTCGTTGATCATTTCCGGATCGAGCGCCGACGTCGGCTCGTCGAACAGCATGGCGATCGGGTCCATCGCCAGCGCGCGGGCGATGGCGACCCGCTGCTGCTGCCCGCCGGACAGCTGGGCCGGGTATTTGTCCGCCTGGTCGGCGAGCCCGACGCGCGCGAGCAGGCTCTTGGACCGCGTCGTCGCCTCCTCCTCGCTCCGGCCGAGCACCTTGATCTGGGCCAGATTGATGTTGCTGGCGACGCTGATGTGGGGGAACAGCTCGAAGTTCTGGAACACCATGCCGATCTTCGAGCGCAGCTTGGGCAGGTTGGTCCCGGGGTCGCCGACCGACGTGCCGTCCACCGTGACCTCCCCTTCCTGAAACGGCTCCAGCCCGTTCACGCATTTGATCAGCGTGCTCTTGCCCGACCCGGAAGGCCCGCAGACCACCACCACCTCGCCTTTGTCCACATTCGTCGTGCAGCTCTTCAGCACCTGAAACTCGCCATACCATTTGCTGACGTTCCGCATCTCGATCATAGGGCATATTTCCTCTGTAGGCGGCGGACGCCAAGCGATCCGGCAAGACAAAGAACGAAGTAGACGACGGCGATGGCCGTGTACATTTCGATCAGGCGATTGTCCCGGTTCGCGACGAGATCGCCGTTGACCAGGAAGTCGTGCAGGCCGACGACATAGACCAGCGATGTGTCCTGAAAGAGAATGATCGCCTGGGTCAGCAGGACGGGGATCATGTTTCGAAAGGCTTGCGGCAGAACGATGTAGCGCATGACCTGGCCGTAGGTCAGCCCGAGCGCACGCCCGGCAAAGATCTGCCCGTGGCGCACGCTGGCGATCCCCGCCCGGATGATCTCGCAATAATAGGCCGCCTCGAACAGCATGAAGGCGATCAGAACGGAATAGAAGCCGCCGACCGGCTTGCCGACGATGAAGGGCACGAGGAAGTAGAACCAGAAGATCACCAGGATCAGCGGCATGGACCGGAAGAAATTCACGTAGGAGCCGGCCAGCATGGAGATCGGCAGGAAGCGCGATAGCCGGCCGAGCGCGAGCACGGTACCGCCCAGGATGCCGCCGCAGATCGCGAGGAAGGTCAGCAGGAAGGTGAGCTGCAGCCCCTGCCACAGATAGGGAATGTTCCTGATGATGACCTGATAGTCGAAGCTGCCGGACATGCTATTTCGCCGACAGCGAGATCATGCCGGGTATCGCCGTCCGGTGCTCGACAACCCGCATGACCATCATGACGATGAAGGTGACGAGACAATACAGAACGGTTGCCGTCGTGAAGGCCTCGAAACCCTGAAAGGTATATTCCTCGATCTGCCGCGTCTGCGCCGTCAGCTCGAGGACCCCGATCGTCAGCGCCAGCGACGAGTTCTTGAAGATGCCGAGAAAGTCGCTGGTCAGCGGCGGAACGATGATGCGGTACCCGACCGGCAGCAGGACGTAACGGTAGACCTGCGCCGGGGTCAGCCCAATCGCGAGACCGGCGTAGCGCTGCCCCAGGCCGATCGACTGGATACCGGCGCGTACCTGCTCGGCCACGCGGGACGCGGTATAGGTGCCGAGGCAGACCACCGCCGTGCTGAACTCGGGCAGCGGCAGGTCGCGCTTGACCCACGTCCCGGCCGCCTTCGGCAGCAGCTCCGGAAAGACGAAGAACCAGAGGAACATCTGCACGAGCAAGGGAACGTTGCGGAACAGCTCGACATAGGCGGCGCCGATGACGCGGAGGACGGGGACGTTCGTGGTCCGCATCACGCCGATGACCGAGCCCAGCGTGAACGCGATGACCCAGGCCGCGCAAGCGGTCGCGATCGTCCAGCCGAGACCCGATATTATCCAGCCAAAATAGGGCGCCTGTAGCAGGATGCCCCAGTTCCAGTTGTACTGCATGCCTTCCCCTCGCCGCGCTGGCGCGGCGCCTGCGATGCAACGCGATGACAGCGGGGACGGCCGTCAAGGCCGTCCCCGCGTCAACCCGACCCTAGTAGGGCAGCGCCTGGATTTCGAATGCCGTCCGAAGCGTCGCGCTCAGCGGCATGTTGATACCGGTCGGTCCGGGATTGAACCACTTGTCGTAGATCTTGACGATCTCGCCCGACCGCATCATGTCCGCCAGCACCGTGTTGCCGAGCAGCCGGAAGGTCGAATCGTTCCGCGGGATCATGATGCCGTACGGGTCGTAGCTCAGGAAACGGCCGGTGACCTTGAACTGGCTCGGATCCTTGGACTTGCTGATCAGGCCGTAGACCAGCACGTGGTCCGTCGCATAGGCGTCGACACGTCCGGTCTCGAGCGCCAGCCATCCCTGCGGATGATCCTTCACCATCACGACCTTGACGTTGAGGCCCTTCTCCTGGATCACGGCCTTCACCGCCTTTTCGTTCGTCGTGCCGAGCGACAGCGCGATCGCCTTCCCGTTCAGGTCCTCGATCTCGTTGATCCCGGAGTTCTTCTTGACGCCCATTTGCGTGCCGGTGATGAAGGTGATCGCCAGGTAGTCGACCTGCTTCGACCGGGTAAGGTTGTTGGTCGTCGAGCCGCACTCCATGTCGATCGTGCCGTTCGCCATCAGGGGAATCCGGGTCTGCGAGGTGACCGGGACGTATTTGATCTTGAGGTCCGGCGCCTTGATCTCTTCCTTGATCTTGTCGACGATCTTCAAGCAGAGATCGATCGAATAGCCGATCGGCTTGCCGTCCGGCCCGGTATAGGAGAAGGGTATCGAGGCCTCGCGGTTGCCGATGTTGATGACCCCGCGCTCCTTGATCCGCTTCAATACATAAGAGTCGTCCTGCGCGAATGCAGACGCACCCACGAGCGTCGTGAATACGAGAGCGGCGACGGCAATAGCAATTTTCCTAAGCATGCCAAGTGTCTCCCTCTAGTTGGTTATCGATTGAATTGGCACTCTTGGGAAAAAGCCTAGATCGGCGGTAGTCGAAGGGTCCAGAAGAATTTAACCACGGCGATCAATGAGTATCGTCGATTCAACTCGTTTGCCGCTTTCCGCGCCAAACGGTTCGCGAACTGCCCGCCGCTTCGGCAACCGCTTATAGCGCCGGCCGACACGCCGATCGACTGGCGGAAATTGCCGCGAGACGACGCGCGCCGCCGTCACGGAATCTGCTCTCATCCGTCATAAATCGACAACCGCGCCTGGATACCGTCGCGCTACGCGGCGGTACACGCCGGTTCCTTTTCGGCCGAGCGCAACGCCGTCATCGCAGTGACTTGACCCGGAAAATCCAAAACGCCGAGGTGAGCCCCATGTCGTTCCTAACGCAAATCCGCCAAGGAGCCATCGCAGCCATAGCGCTGGCCACCTTCTGTCTGATGATCCAGCCCGCCGCAGCCGACAGCCGCCCGGACCTGGTGATCGCGGTAAACAAGCTGCCGCGGTCGCTGGAGCCGGCGATGAAGATGGGCAATGTCGACGTCCGCGTGAATTACAACATTTTCGACACGCTGATCCGCCGGGACTTCAGGACCCAGGACAAGTCCGGCCAGGTCCGCCTCGTCCCCGGCCTCGCCACATCCTGGAACCGCATCAGCCCGACGACGCTCGAGCTCAACCTCCGCCAGGGCGTCAAGTTTCACGACGGCAGTGAATTTACCGCCGATGACGTGATCTTCAGCTTCGGCAAGGAGCGGGTCTACGGCGACAAGGCGCCGGTCCGCAGCGCGCGCCTTTTCATCGGCGACCTCGACCGGATCGAAAAGCTGAACCCATACAAGATCCGCGTCGATCATGAAAGAGCCGGACCCGATCATCGAGCACAGGCTGGCCGGCTACGGCTCCTGGATCGTCAGCAAGAAAGCCTACGAAAAATTCAAGAAGGACGGCGAGCCGACGGAGAAATGGATGGCGACGGCGATCCGGAAGGTAACCTGGAAGCCGATCGGCACCGGTCCCTTCAAGTTCAAGGAGTACATCCCCGGCGACCGCGTCACCCTCACCGCGAACGACGACTACTTCCTCGGCAAGCCGGATGCCAAGAGCGTCACCTTCAAGGAAGTGCCGGAAGTCTCGACGCGGCTGGCCGGCCTGGTCAGCGGCGAGTTCGACATGGTCGTCGAGATTCCGCCCGACCAGCTGCCCGTGCTCGAGAAGTACAGCGACATCAAGGTGGCGTCCGTGATCCTCGAGAATTCGCACGTCCTGACCTTCAACACGAAACACCCGATCATGCGGGACAGGAAGCTGCGCCAGGCGCTGTCGCTCGCGATCGATCGCAAGAAGCTCATCGATACGCTGTGGCACGGCCTGACGATCACGCCGAACGGCAATCAGATGCCCGATTTCGGCGAGTATTACATCAAGGACTTTCCGCCCTTCGCCTACGATCCGGCAAAGGCCAAGAAGCTGCTGGCAGAATCGTCCTACAAGGGCCAGACCGTCGAATACCGGCTTATTCCGAACTACTACACCAACAGCATGGAAGCCGCGCAGATCATCCAGGAGATGTGGAAGCGGATCGGCTTCAACATGAAGATCACGCCGGTCGAGAACTGGAAGGCCGTTCGCACCAAGGATGTCGCGATCTATCCGTGGTCCAACACCTTCCGCTATCCCGAGCCGATCGGCCAGATCAGCATGAGCTGGGGGCCCGGATCGGAAATACAGGAAGGCGACCACGTGTATTGGGACGGCACGCCGGAGTTCAACCGGCTGGCAGGCGTCCTCGCCAGTTCGGTCGACAAGACGGAACGCAAGGCAGCCTTCCGGCGGATGATGGAAATCTTCCGGGAGGAAGTTCCCGGCACCATCCTCTACAACCCGATCTCCACCTACGCGATGCGCAAGGGCGTCGATTTCACGCCCTACAGCCTCTACTACATGGATCTTCGGCCCGACAATCTGAAGATCGCGCACTCGAATTAGCACCGTGGCGCATCTCGAACCGTCAGGCCACCCCGACCGTGCGGCGCAGCCGGGGTGGCCTGACCCATCGGCCGGGACCCAGCCGCAGCTCGTCATCGAGAACCTCGCGGTGTCCTTCGCGACCGAAAAGGGCGTCGTCCGCGCGGTCGACGGCGTCGATCTCGCCGTATCCCGGGGCGGAACGCTCGGGCTGGTCGGCGAGAGCGGCTGCGGCAAGAGCGTGACCTGCCATTCCATCCTCGGCCTGACGCCGCCGAACGGCCGCATCGCCGGCGGCCGGATCCTGTTCGAGGGCCGCGACCTGTTGCAACTGCCCCGTCCGGAATTGGCACGCTTGCGCGGGCATGACATCGCCATGATCTTCCAGGACCCGATGAGCGCGCTCAACCCGGTCCACACCGTCGGCGGCCAGATCACGGAAAGCTTGCGCATCCACCGCGGGCTTCCGCGACGGCAGGCATTGGAGGAAGCCGCGGCATTGCTCGACCTCGTCGGCATTCCGGAGCCACGCGTCCGGCTGCGCGAATTTCCCCATCAGCTGTCCGGCGGCATGTGTCAGCGGGTCATGATCGCCATGGCGCTGGCCTGCCGTCCGAAGCTGCTGATCGCGGACGAGCCGACGACGGCGCTGGACGTGACCATTCAGGCGCAGATTCTCGATCTGCTTCGCGACCTGCAGGGTGAATTCGGGATGTCCATCATCCTGATCACCCATGACCTGGGCGTGGTCGCCGAGATGGCGGACACCGTCGCCGTCATGTATTGCGGGCGCGTCGTCGAAACCGCGCCGGCGAAAGATTTGTTCGCCAATCCGAGCCATCCCTATACCCGGGGCCTCATCAACTCGCTGCCGCGGGTCGACCGGCAGGTGAGCGCCCTCACGCCGGTTGACGGATTTCTGCCCTCGCCCTTCGATCTGCCGCCGGGCTGCCCGTTCGAGCCCCGCTGCGCCGGCGCGTCCGTCCGTTGCCGGCAAACGGCGCCGAGCCTCAAGGCGCTGTCGCCCGGCCATCGCGTTTCCTGCCATCATTCACGCGAAAGCGGCGCCATGAGACCTGAGGATGCCTCGGAGCAGCCCCTTCTGGAGTTTCGCAACGTGGTGCGCCATTACGGGGCGGGGCGACGGCGGTTCCTGCGAAACGAGCCGGTCGTGCACGCGGTCAACGGCGTAAGCCTCGGCATCCGAACCGGCGAGACCGTGGGCCTCGTCGGCGAAAGCGGCTGCGGCAAGAGCACGCTTGCCCGTCTGGCCTTGGGCATCGATACGCCGACGGACGGCGAGATATTGTTCCGGGGCCGCAGCCTCTCCGGCCTGCCAGCCAAGGAATGGCGTGGGTTGCGCCGGTCGATGCAGATGATCTTCCAGGATCCGTCGAGCGCGCTCGATCCGCGGATGTCGGTTGGCGACCAGATCCGCGAGCCGCTCGCCATCCACCGCCTCGGCGCCGACGCGGCGCGCGGGGCGATTGTCGATGCCATGATCGATGCGGTCGGGCTTCCGCGCGATCTGATGAGCCGCTTCCCGCACGAGCTCAGCGGCGGGCAGCAGCAGCGCGTGGTCATCGCCCGCGCGCTCGTGCTGCAGCCGACATTGCTCGTCTGCGACGAGCCGATTTCCGCGCTCGACGTTTCCGTTCAGGCACAGGTCGTGAACCTGCTGCGCGACCTGCAGCGCCGGCTGTCGCTGACCTATCTTTTCATCTCCCACGACCTCGCGATCGTGCGGCACATCTGTGACCGGATCGCCGTCATGTATCTCGGCGAGATCGTCGAGCTGGCCGACCGCGATGCGCTGTTCGACCACCCCCGGCACCCCTATACCCAGGCGCTCATTTCCGCGATTCCGATTCCCGATCCGACGGCCAGACGGGAGCGGCGTTTGCTGCGCGGCGATCCGCCGAACGCGATCAAGCTGCCGAGCGGCTGCGGGTTCCACACGCGCTGTCCGCATGCCGAGCCGCATTGCCGCGTCCAGCACCCGGCGCTGATCGAGACCGCGCCCGGGCACCGCGCCGCCTGCCACCTGGCAACGGGCGCGGCCCAACCGCAGCTGCGAGCGGCCGCCGGATGAACACGCGCTTTCTCTGCATCAAGCTGCTGCGCGGCATCCTCACGGTGCTGCTCGTCCTCACCTTCGTCTTCGTCGTGCTGCGCCTGTCAGGCGACCCCGTCGATGCCCTCGTCGGCGACGAAGCAGCACCGGACCTCGCCGCCTATTACCGGACGCTCTACGGCCTCGATAAGCCGATCTGGCAGCAATACCTCCTCTATCTGCGCAACGTCGCCTCGGGGGACCTCGGCGTGTCCTACGGCGACGAGCGGGACGCGCTGGAGGTCGTGCTCGAACGCGTGCCGAAGACGCTCGAGCTCGGCATCGCAGCCTTCCTCGGCAGCCTGTTGATCGGTATTCCGCTCGGTGTCGTCGCCGCGCTGAACCGGAACACGGCGATCGACCGTTTCACCATGGGCTTCGCTGTCCTCGGATTCAGCCTGCCGAATTTCTTTCTCGGCATCCTCCTGATCCTCGCCTTCGCGATGCATTTCCGGATATTGCCGAGCTCCGGCAGCGGCAGCTGGCAGCATCTGGTGATGCCCGTCATCACCTTGGCCACGGCCGGCGCCGGCTCGCTCGCCCGCTTCGCGCGCTCCTCCATGCTCGAGGTGTTGAGCAAATCCTATATCCGCACGGCGACGGCGAAAGGCGTGCCGCGGTTGCGCCGGATCAACTGGCACGCGCTGCCCAATGCCGCCATCCCGATCGTCACCATTCTCGGTTTTCGCCTGGGCGACCTGATTGCCGGCTCGGTCGTGACCGAAACCGTCTTCGCTTGGCCCGGCGTCGGGCGGCTGCTGGTAGTAGCGGTCGGCGCCGCGACCTCGCCGTCGTCCAGGCCATTCTCATCATCGTCGCCACGACGATGGTCCTCGCCAATCTCTCCGTCGATCTGCTCTATCGGCTGGCTCGATCCGCGCATTCGCGTCAGCAACGCGGAAAAGGGCTCCTGACCATGCGCCGACATTGCCGCCGGGCGCAGCGGATTCGGCCACGGCGCTTGAGGCTGAAATGCCCGCCGCTCGTTCTCTTCTGCATGGCGTTCATCGCCCTGATCCTGCTCGTTGCCGCCGGGGCCGATCTGATCGCGCCGAAGCACTACACACATGCAGTCACTTGCCGACCGCCTCAAGCCGCCGTCCTTTCTGGGCGGACCGGCGCCCTATCTCCTCGGCACCGACGAACTGGGCCGCGACGTGCTGAGCCGGCTGATCTACGGCATCCGGTTCAGCCTGGTCATCGCCATTCTCGGCACGACGATCGGCGCCGCGCTGGGCACGCTCCTCGGATTCGTCGCAGCGCATACACGAGGCCTGATCGAGGAAGCCATCATGATGATGGTCGACGTGCAGGCGGCCATACCCTTCCTGATCATCGCGCTCGCCCTGCTCGCCTTCTTCGGCAACAACTTCACGCTGTTCATCATCATCATGGGTCTCAACGGATGGGAGACCTATGCCCGCCTGACCCGCGGCATGGTGCTCTCCACCACGGCGCAGGGCTATGCGGTCGCCGTCCGCTCGCTCGGCGCGAAGCCGCTCCGGCTCTACGGGCGCCATATCCTGCCCAATATCGCCAGCGCGCTGATCGTGCAGTTCACGCTTAATTTCCCGTCGACCATCCTCCTGGAAACCTCGCTGAGCTTCCTCGGCCTCGGCGTTCAGCCGCCGCTGACCAGCCTCGGCCAGATGCTGGGCGCCGGCCGCAATTACCTGATCCTCGCCTGGTGGATCGCGGTGGCCCCAGGCGTTACGATCTTCCTGACGACGCTCTCGATCAGCATCGTCGGCGACTGGCTGCGCGACCGGCTCGACCCGACCCTGCGCGGCCGCTGAGGGGAGACCGAGGGAGACCGTACGTTGAGAGCCTTCACCGTCCTGCAGGTATCCGACACGCACCTGAGCCGTACCCACGCCTATTTCCAGGACAACTGGGACGCCTTCATCGACTGCGTCGCCGAGGAGAAGCCGGACCTGGTCTTCGTCACCGGCGACATGTGCTTCAACGGCCCGGCGAACCCGGACGACCTGGCCTATGCGCGCAGCCAGATGGACCGCCTGCCCGTCGCCTGGCGCGCCATTCCCGGCAATCACGACATCGGCGACGTGCCGCCGGACGCCAGGCTGAAGCATCCGATCACGGCGGACCGACGCGCTGCCTACCGCCGGCATTTCGGGGAAGAGTACTGGGTCCAGGACGTCTGCGACTGGCGCTTCGTCGGGCTCAACGCCCAGCTCATGGGCAGCGGCCTTCCCGGCGAAGCGGAACAGATGGCCATGCTGGAGGAAGCCTTGGCCGGCGCCGGACGGCACAGCCTCGCGCTGATCATCCACAAGCCGCTGTTTCATGCGTCGCCGGACGAAATCGGGCAGTCGCTCACCACCGTCTTTCCCGATACCCGGCAGAAGCTGCTGGCGCTGTGCGAGCAATACCAGATCAAGCTGGTGGCGAGCGGGCACCGTCACTGCTACCGCACGCTGCGCCACGGCGGGGCGCAGCACGTCTGGGCGCCGGCGAGCGCCTTCGTCGACACCAGCAAGGCGGACGATCCGATCGGGCCTCGTACGCCGCGTCGGCTACATCCGCTACCGCTTCACGCGCGGCGCCTTCACGCACGACTTCGTCGAGCCGCCGCGCTTCATCAACCACGACCTTCGCAACTGGATGATCGCCAAGGGATCGTCGACCCACCTCCCCGCGCGGCCGCTTAACGGCAGCGCGTAGAGCGGCAGGCCTCCGAAAAATATCAGCCGCGGCAGAGCGCGACGATCTCGTCCAGCGAGTCCAATTTCTCCAGGCGCCCGACCTTCTCGGCCACCGCCTCGGCGCGGTCCTTGCCGATGATCGGCTCGGCCAGGTCGTGGAACTTGGACGACAGGCGGAACCACTGCCGCTCCTGGTCCTGCTCGGGAATGCTGGCGTCCGCCATCTGGCGCAGCACCAGCCCGTCATTGGTCGAGACGATCACCTCGGAGTTGGCGTGCTCCCATTTCGCCTCCGGCACGACCGTGATGCGGTCGCGCAGGTAGACGACGGCCGGATCCTTGCACATCTCGGGGCTATAGTTCTCGGTCTTGCCCGTGTTCTCGCCCGCCAGCGCCATCGCGGTCGTGAAGCGCAGGCTGAACTTCGCTTCCAGGTCGGTCTGCGGGTTCTGGATGTTGCACATCTTCTGATAGCTCTCGGGCACCCGCACCTCGATCTTCTCGATGCGCTCGGGCGTCAGGTTGTGCTTCTCGCGGATAAGCGAGGCCGCCTCGATCGAGGCATGCGTGCCGTAGCAGGCCGCGTGGTACTTGAACAGGATGCTGCGGGCGAGAAAGCTCTTGCCCATCCCTTCCAGCGCCTTGTCCGGCTGGAAGCTGGCGCTCTGGGTATCGCCGAAGCCCTGCACGCATTCCAGGATTTCCGGGTTGCTGGTGAAGCCGCGCTTGGCCAGCAGCGCGGCGTAGAGGCCGTTCGCCGCCGCCTTGCCCGCATGCAGCGGCTTGCACATGGTGCCGAAGTTGCTCTTGAGGCCGGCCGCCTGGGTCGCGGCGATGCCGAAGGCGGTGACGCAGGCGTCCGCGTCGAGACCCAGCTTGTGGGCAGCGGCTGCCGCCGCGCCAAAGGTGCCGACCGTGGCCGTCGTGTGCCAGCCCTTCACGTAATGGGATTCGCCCATCAGCATGCTGATCCGGACCTCGCTCTCGACGCCCGCGATGAAGGCCGTGATGAAATCCTTGCCGGTCCCGCCGTCGCGCTCCGACAGGGCCAGGATCGCCGGCACGACCGGCACCGTCGGATGCCCGACCATGTGCAGGTTGACGTCGTCGAAGTCGAGCGCGTGCGAGGCCGTGCCGTTCAGCAGCGCCGCCTGAAGCAGCGAGGTCCGGAAGCCGCCGCCGATCACCGTGGCCTGCTCCTTGCCGCCCTCTTCCTGCGCCTCGGCCCGCAGGATCCGGCTCATCTCCTCCTGCGCGCCGGCCAGCGTCACGCCGAGCCAGTCGATCATGCAGCATTTGGCGATGGACACGACATCCGGCGGCAGCGCCTCGAAGCGCATGCCGATGCCATTTTCGGCGATTTTGCGGGTGAGTCCGGACGCATCCGGCATGTCGAAAGCGAGCTGGGCCATGGGCGGGTTTCCTCCAAATCTTCTGAGGCCGATGCTACCGCATTGCCGCGGCGGACGGTAGCCGGGCGGAGCATAGGCCGGGAGGCCGGCTCTCGCCAAATCCCGGCGTGTCGGGGAGGCTGGTCTCGCCTTTCGGCAGACCGATGCTAGGATGGGCTCGGACGCAGGAACCGCCGAAAGCCGCCCCGGATGGCCCGGAACAGGAACAAGACGCTGACGCCCGCAAGGGCCGCGACCCCGCAGCAGGCGCAGCGGCTGCAGCGGCACGTGCAGCAGTCCCTGAAGCTCGCCGTCCGCCACCACGCCGCAGGGCGGCTGGCCAAGGCCGAGAGCCTCTACAAGCAGGTCCTGCACGCCGATCCCGACAATCCGGATGCCCTTCACCTGCTCGGCGTGGTCGCGCATCAGGAGGGCGACAACGAGCGCGCCGTCGCGCTCATTTCCCAGGCGCTCGAGCGCAGGCCCAATTTTGCCGACGCGCACAGCAACCTCGGCAACGCGCTCCGCGAGCTCGGCCGCCTGGAGCAAGCGTTGGCCAGCTATTACAGCGCGGTCGCGCTGATGCCCGACCTCGCGGAGGCGCACAACAATGTCGGCAATGCGTTGAAGGCGCTCGGCCGGCCGGAAGACGCGCTCGGCAGCTATCACATGGCCGTCGCGCTCCGGCCCGACTACGCCGAAGCCTACAACAATTACGGCGACGCGCTGCAGGAGCTCGGGCGGCTGGAGGAAGCCTTCGGCTGTTACCAGCGGGCGATCGCCCTTCGGCCGGGCTATGCCGAGGCTTACAACAACATGGGCAGCGCGCTCCGGGAATTGGGGCGCCCGGAGGACGCGATCGAAAGCTATCAGCGGGCGCTCCGGCTCAAGCCGGATGACCCGAGCACGCAGGCCAATCTCGCCGGCCTTTACATTAGTAAATTGGATGATCCGGGCCTTGCCATTGCGGAAAGCAATAAAGGTCTCGAACTCTTGCGCCGCAGCACCTTCGGCGCGGCGTGCGATGAAGCCGCCATCGCGGCGCTGATGAAATCGGGGCTCCCGTTCTTTCGCCTGAAGCATGACGTCCAGCAGGCGGACTATCTCGCCGCCAAGGGCCACGCGGTTGCCGGGCTCGACGGATTCCGGGCGGCCAGCCGCGCATTGCTCGACCGGAACGGGAGCGCGGCGGAGAGCGCCGAAGACACGAGCCCGACAATCCATCCGAGCCGTGACGAGGCCGCGGCGATGCTTCCCTATCTGCAGGCGGGCCACGAGATCGATTTGCCGGAGGTCGCCGGCGGCGCTTTGAATTCGGAAACCGAATGGAAAGAAGTCGAGGCGCGCTATCTCGAAAGCGCGAACGAGATCATCCACATCGACAATTTCCTGTCGCCCGCGGCTTTGGCGGCGCTTCAGGCGTTCAGCCTGGCCTCGAAAGTCTGGCTCAAGGACTATCCGAACAAATATCTCGGGGCGTTTTCGGACCGGGGCTTCATCAGCCCGCTGCACTTCCAGCTCGCGCGCGAGCTGCAGGAAAAGATGCCGCGTGTCTTCGGCGGCCATCCGCTCGGCCGGTTCTGGGCGTTCAAATACGACGCGACGCTCGGCAAGGGCATCAACGTGCACGCGGACTTCGCGCTGGTGAATCTGAATTTCTGGATCACGCCGGACGAATACAATCTCGACCCGGAGCTCCGGCGGCCTGGTCGTGTACGACGTGCCCTCGCCCCGGAACTGGCATTTCAAGGCCTATAACGAGAACAAGGATGCGATCTACCAGTTCCTGAAGGACAACAACGCAGAGTCGGTCAGCGTGCCACACCGCTGCAACCGGGCCGTCCTGTTCAATTCCGCCTATTTCCACGAGACCGACGAAATCCATTTCGCCGAAGGCTACGAGAGCCGCCGGATCAATATCACCTACCTGTTCGGAAAGCGCTGAGGCGGCGGACGCTGCCCAGAGCGCGCCCAGGTGGGCGGCTCCTGTAGCGGCTGTGGCAGGCAGCCAATGGATGGCGCATATCCTCGGGATCGCAGCTCTCGGCCGGCGCGGATCGCTGACATCGACGGCACCGGCGTCCGCCGTATACAGCGTGAGGCAAGACGATGACTGCGGACGTCTCCGCGCAACCGACGCAGCTGCGCGGCATCATGCTGATGATCGCCGGGAACGGGCTGCTCACGGCCAGCGATGCAATATCGAAGTGGCTGACCGCGGGCTATCCGGTGGGTCAGATCATGTGCATCCGCGCCGCGTTCACCTTGCTGCCGATCCTGCTGTTCGCCTGGCATGCGGGCGGGCTGCAAACGCTCTATTTCCGCAATGTCCGCATGCAGGTGATCCGAGCCGTCTGCGCCGTCGCCTCCGGCTTCCTGTTCGTCGCCGGGCTGGTCTACCTGCCGCTCGCCGACTGCATCGCCATCGCCTTCTCGGGCCCGCTCTTCGTCACCGCGCTCGCCACGCCGATGCTGGGCGAGAAGGTCGGCTGGCGCCGCTGGAGCGCGGTCTTCGTGGGCTTCGCCGGCATCCTGATCATGCTGCGCCCGACCGGCAATGCGATCCACTGGGCGGCTATTCTGCCGGTGCTCGCCACGGCGTGCGGCGCCTTCCGCGACATCATCACCCGCAAGGTCCGGGTATCGGCCTCGCCGGTCGCCGTGCTGGCCTTCACCATGGCGGCGATCGCGCTGGCCGGGCTGTGGACGCTGCCCTTCGGCTGGGCGCCGATCGCCGGGAACGACCTGCTGTTGCTCGTCACCGCCGGCATCCTGGTCGGCACCGCGCAATACCTCGTGATCCACGCCTTCTACGTGGCCGAGGCCTCGCTCATCATCCCCTTCAAATACCTGTCGCTGATCTGGGCGACGCTGCTCGGCTTCTTCATGTGGGGCGACATTCCCGACCGTTGGATGCTGATCGGCGCCGCCCTCGTGGTCGGCAGCGGGCTTTACATCATGCACCGCGAATCGCGGCTGGCGCGGCGTCAGGCGAGCCCTATGCCGATTTCGCCCGCGCGATAGCTTCTGCGATCAATTGCCGGGCCGCGCGAGCGTCCATCCAGTCCCCGATCTTGACCCATTTGCCCGGCTCGAGATCCTTGTAATGCTCGAAGAAATGCTGGATCTGCTGCAGCGTGATTTCCGGCAGGTCCGAGAAGTTGTGGACGCCTTCGTAGCGCTTGGTGAGATGCGAGGACGGAACCGCGATGATCTTCTCGTCCTTGCCCGAATCGTCTTCCATCAGCAGCGCGCCGATCGGCCGGACGTTGATCACGCAGCCCGGCACGAGCTGGCGCGTGTTGCAGACGAGGACATCGATGGGGTCGCCGTCCTCGGACAGGGTATGCGGCACGAAGCCGTAATTCCCCGGATAGGTCATCGGCGTGTGGAGAAACCGGTCCACGACCAGGGTCCCGGCCTCCTTGTCCAGCTCATATTTGATCGGCTGCCCGCCGACCGACACCTCGATGATGACATTGACGTCCTCAGGCGGATTGTCGCCGATGGCTATGGCTTCGATGCGCATTGTAGATTTAGTCCTTCAAGTCAAAAATGCTGCTATGCAGCATTCGGCGGGATCATAGTCATGTTGCGTCGCGGATTCCCGTATTACTTTTGGGGTAGGGCCCATCGGTTCGGATATTGACCGGTGCCGCTGAATTCCCGCCAGTAGATGGATATGTTTGGATGGCCCTATCTCGGTTCCAGCCTCTCGATTGCCGCCAGGACTCATGCACGACGCCAACACCGCGCACCCACGCAAATGCGTGATCCTGCTGCCAGGGTTCGACGGCACCGGCCGTTTTCGTACATGCAATATCGCTCGCCGGGCGGCGTGTCGGGTCGCGGCGCGCTCTTTCAGCCACCGGATTGCGGCCCCGCAACAACCGTCCGCGCCGGTTGCCCATCGTACCGCCAAAAGCGGCCATAGGCGATGAGCGGTCCCTCGACATACACCCACAAGAGCCTGCACAGGGCGACGAGGAGCGCGAAACTCACGGCAGTCGCGACCCAGGCAGGAAGTCCTGCGAACTTGAGCAGGGTAGTCACGTAGACCCGCCAGCCCTCGTGCAGGATATAGAGCGAGAAACACATTTCCCCGACCCGAACCAGCGGCGGGAAGGCGAAATGGCTTGCCGGCTCCGCCACGAGCGTGACTGCCATCCAGCCCGCGACCGCGATCGATATCAGCGTGATGTCCAGCCCGGCCGCCTGCGCCGGCTCGTACCAGCTCGCGGCAAGAAACGCGGCGGCCGCGCATCCGACAGCGATCTTGATCGCGCCGGTGCGGCGGGCAAGCAGGCCCTTCCAATAGGCGCTTGTCAGAGCCGCCGACAGCAGCAAGCCGATACCGATCGGGTCCGAATGACCAAGCGTAAACGGCCACCAACTCAATCCCGTCGGCACGAAAGAAGCCAGATACCGAACGCCCATGCTGCCGACGACGAAGCACACTGCCAGCGTAACGACACCGCGACGGCCGAACGCTACCGCGACGAGGGCGCTGACCAGATAGAACTGCTCCTCTATGGCAAGCGACCAGTAGGGTCCGAATTCTGGAATCGCTTTCGCGCCGAACGTCTGAGCCAGGTTGTTGGCGAAGATGAAATAGGTGAAGGACGGTATCGCCCCTTCGGGGTAGGCACCGAGCTTGACCCGGGCTGCGAGGAAAATGCATACGACGGCGAAATAGAGAGGAATGATCCGGAAGAAGCGGCGCACATAGAAAGCGCGGAGTAGGCCCGGCTTCTCGATATTGGTGAGCAGTATGCGGCCGATGAGAAATCCAGAAATAACGAAGAAGATATCGACGCCATACGCTGTCTGATTCAGGAGCTGGTAGAGCGGCGGCCAGATATCGCGGATCGCTTCCTGACTAGGCCGAACGATCCAGTGCAAAGCCACCACGGACAAAATTGCGACGCCACGCATCCCGTCGAGCGCGCCAAGCCGCCGCGAACCGTCGAACTGAATCCGGTTATACATCATCGACTTTCCCGGGCGCCGCAGAATATCGCCCCGGCGCGATAATGACCGGCAAACCTAAAGATCCGGTAAGCGTGAAAAATTCATTATTTCAATGAATTAAAGTAGTTATCCAGCCGCCATGACCGGTATTGCGGCGGCGGACGCTTACGCTTTCCGCCTTAAATGCAAGGCCCCCGCGGTCAGCATCGCGGCGCCGATCAGGCTGGCGAAGGCACAGCGCCAGGCCGACGGGTCGGCGCGGCCGCCGGCGAGGTTGAGCACGATGCCGAAGGCGACCGGTCCCGCCATGCCGCCGACGAAGCCGACCAGCGCGTAGACCGCGAGCGTTGAGCCCCGGACATGCGGGTCTGCGGCCGTGACGACGCCTGCGGCGAGCGTCGCGGTATCGCCGAATCCGGTCAGGAAGTAGGCGGCGACCAGCACAAGGACGAGGACGAACGGCCCGGTGCTGAGCAGCGCGAGCAGGATGACGAGCGCCGAGGTCGCGCGACGGTCGCCGCGGTGATGACGTTGACGTCCTCGGGCGGATTGTCGCCGATGGCTATGGCTTCGATGCGCACGCTGTGCCGCTCCTCTTTCGCCTATTCCACCGATGAAATAGTTCGCCGGATGATACCCGGTTTCCAATCGCCTTGCCCGACATGCTTCGCGCGCAGGATGGAAACGGCCTAGCCCGGCCGGCTTTCTTTCGCCCGGCACCTATACCGGTCGCCGAATAGAAGCCGACACCTGCGGCGCGGGACGCTCGTGCATTAAGCTCGGCGCATAACATCGGCATTCCACCATCGTTCATAACACCGACACTTCTGTCGTGCCGACGCGGATTCCCTCTAAATCCTTGCGACGATGGCTCGCTTAATCTTACGGATGAATGCCTCATCGCGTTTGTAAAATGTCCATTGCTTGACACGTTTAGTCTTCAGGATACCAGCCTGCGTTAAAATCCTCAGATGTTCACTGACGGTTGGCTGGCTGACGCCGAGCATCTCCGCGATCAACACACCGCACACGCCATCCTCGACTAAGTCACCATCGACCTGCGGCCGGAAGTTTGCCTTCGGGTCCTTCAGAGCATCGAGAATCAGCAGGCGCCTGCCACTCGCAAGCGCCTTGATCGCAACCTCAACTGCATCGGGCGAGATATCTATCGTCATATTGCTAATTAGCTATATTTCGAATTATAGTCAATGGCGAGATGACACAGGCAACATGGTGAAGTTCATGCTCTGTTCGTGGAAAAGGGAAACCTAGCTTGACGATCGCAGACAAGGCCGTAAACCGCGAGCAAATCGCACGATGCGCGGCCCTTATCCGACCCTATATTCGGCATACGCCGGTGCTGGAGATCAATGGCGCCGACGTCGAGCTTGGGCAGAACAAGCTTCACCTCAAGCTCGAGCTCTTTCAGCATTCGGGCTCGTTCAAAGCCCGCGGGGCGTTTGCAAACCTCCTCTCCCGCGCGGTGCCGGAAGCCGGCGTGATAGCAGCTTCGGGCGGCAATCACGGCGCTGCTGTCGCCTATGCCGCAATGACGCTTGGTGTGCCCGCGAGGATATTTGTGCCCAGCGTATCCTCGCCGGCCAAAGTACAGCGCATCCGGGACTATGGCGCCGATCTGGTGATTGCGGGCGACAGCTACGCCGACGCGCTGGCCGCCAGCGAGGCTTGGCTACAGCAGTCCGGCGCGATATCCGTGCACGCATTCGATCAGTACGAGACAATGCTTGGTCAGGGTACGCTCGGCCTGGAGATCGAAGAACAGGCTCCAGACATCGATACATTATTGGTTGCAGTTGGGGGAGGTGGTCTCATTGCCGGTATTGCCGCGTGGTATGCCGGGCGGGTGCAAGTCATCGGCGTAGAGCCGCATGCTTCACCCACACTGACACGGGCCCTTGAGGCGGGCGCCCCCGTCGATGCTGTAGCCGGCGGCTTGGCGGCCGATTCGCTTGCACCGCGCCGGATCGGCGAGCAGGTATTTCCAATTATTATAGCACATGTTCAGGACGTCGTGCTCGTCACGGACGAAGCCATCCGAAAGGCACAGCACGCCCTTTGGCAGACAGCTAGAATCGTCGCCGAGCCGGGCGGCGCCGCGGCTTTCGCTGCCCTCCTATCGGGCGCCTACCGCATGCGTAAGGATGAACGCGTCGGCGTCGTCATCAGCGGCGGCAACACGACGGCAGTCGATCTAAATCGATAAGGAAAGTCTCGATCATCGGATAACGTTTGGCGCGATCGCGAAGAACCGTCATTCGATGAGATCGTCACGCAACCTAGTCGCGGGTAGCCGTGCGGAACCGTAGTGCCCCCGCCGAGAGCAGCGCGGCGAAGATCAGGCTGACGAAGGCCCAGGACCAGGCCGCCGGGCGGCCGCGCCCGCCCGCGAAATCGAGCACGACGCCGAAGACAACCGGGCCGATCATCCCGGCGACGAAACCGACGAGCGCATAGACGGCCAGCGCCGCGCCGCGATAGGGCCCGTCCGCCGCCTCGACGAGGCCGCTGGCGAGCGTCGCCGTGTCGCCGAATCCCGCCATCAGATAGAGCCCGACGAGGATCACCACCACGAGGAACGGTCCCGTATTGAGCGCCGCGAGCAGCAGCGCCAGCGCGGTCGTCGCCACGGCCGCCGCCGTGACGACCCGGACCCGCCCGAACCGCGCGGAGAGCTCCGCCAGGACGACGCTGGTCGGCATCATCAGCAGCGAGATCGCGCCCGATACGATCGCGAAATTCCAGGCGGCGAAGCCCTCGTTGCCGGGCCGGGACGCGCTGAAGCCGAACAGCGCGACGGACCATCCGCGCATCGCGAAGACCTCCCAGACATGGCCGAAATAGGCGGCGATGTAGCGCCGCGCCTCGGCATTGCGCAGCACCGCGCGGAGATCCAGGAAGGCGACGCCGCCGGCAGCCGGCCGGCGCTCGGCCGCCGGGACGACGACGAGGATGAGGAGAAAGGCGATGACCGCCGTCCAGCCGCTGATGGTGAAGACCCATTTCCAGGGCAGGACGGCCTCGATCGCGCCGGCGCCGAGAAACGACGCCGCGCCGCCGATGCTGAACATCGAGACATAGGTCGCCGATCCGCGCCGCTGCGCGTTGCCTTCGAGCCGGTCCGCGATGAGCTTGAGCGCCGGAAAGTGAAAGCCGGCGAGGCCGATGCCGGCAATCACGCGGAAGACGATCCCGCTCCACAGCCCATCGGCCCAGAGCGCGAAGCCGAAGCCGCCGACCGCGGCGAGAATCGTCGCGGCCAACAGCACCCGCCGCGCGTCCACGCGGTCGGTGAGCGGCAGCAGGACAGGCACGCCCAAGGCGTAGCCGCCGAAATAGATGCCGTTGAGCCAGCCCGCCTGGGCTTCCGAGATCCCCCAGTCGGCGAAGATGCTGGGCAGCACGGCGGCGACCGGCATGAACCCCATCATGACCAGCACCAGGGCAACGCACAGCGTGACGATGAGCGTTGCCGGTGCTGTCACGGCCCGTCGCTACTCCGCCGCCGCGCCCGAGATCTGATGCGCCACCAGCTTGGCGTAGAGGCCGCCCTTGCCGAGCAGCTCCGCATGCGTGCCCGTCTCGACGACGCGCCCGCCTTCCATCACGACGATCCGGTCGGCGTTGCGCACGGTCGACAGGCGGTGGGCGATGACGACGGTCGTCCGCGCGCTCATCAGCGCATCGAGCGCGCCGCGCACCGCCTGCTCGTTCACCGCATCCAGATGCGAGGTCGCTTCATCGAGGATCAGCACCGGCGCATCCTTGAGGAAGGCGCGCGCGATCGCGACGCGCTGGCGCTGGCCGCCCGAGAGGCGCATGCCGCGCTCGCCCACGCGCGTGTCGAGCCCGTCGGGCAGGCTGTCGACGAATTCGCGCAGCGACGCCCTGTCGATCGCATGCTGGATATCCGCCTCCGCCGCCTCCGGCCGCGCGATGACGATATTGGTCCGCAGCGTGTCGTTGAAGAGATAGGTGTCCTGCGCGACCAGCGCGATGCGGTTGCGGAGATCGTCGAGCGCGTACTGGCGCAGGTCGTGGCCGTCGAGCCGGATCGTTCCGGCATCCGGATCCCAGAACCGCATCAGGAGGTGCGCCATCGTGGTCTTCCCGGCCCCGGACGGGCCGACCAGCGCGATCGTCCGGCCCGCCGGCGCGGCGAAGGCGACATCGCGCAGCGCCGCCCGGTTGCGCCCGAAATAATGGAAATCGACACCCTCGACGTCGATGGCCGCGCCGTCCGGCCGCGCCGCCGCCTGCACGCCGGGACCGTCCGTGATCAGCACCGGCTCGTTGTGGACCGCGAACAGCCGGCGGGTGGACGCCAGGGTATCGGCGAGCTGCCGGCCGATATGGGCGATCTCCGAGATCGGCAGGAAGGCCGCCATCGCCAGGATGGACAGCAGCGGCAGATACGCGCTTTGCAGCGCGCCGTGGCCGACGAGCCAGGCCCCGGTGACGATGACCGCAAGGCCGCCGAGGCCGGTGGCGGCTTCGAGGATCGCCTCCTGCGCGGTGAGGTCGCTGAAATACGGCATCCGGACGCCGTGGTGATAGTCGATCTTGGCTATGAACGCGCGGCGCCGCTCGCCGACCTGCTGGAAGGCGAGGATCTCGTTCAGCCCCTGCACGCTGTCCACCGTGAAGGCGTTGAGGTCGCCGAGCGCCTCGCTCGCGCGCGAGCCCAGCACGTCGATGCGCTTGCGCATGAAGAAGGGGCTCAGCGCCACGGTCGCCAGGAAGGGCAGCAGCACGGCGGCGGTCTGCCAGCCGAAAGAGGCCAGCGTCCATAGCACCAGGGCCGGGATCAGCACCGCGACGAAAGCGGGCGCGATGGTGTGGGCGAAGAAATACTCCACCTTTTCCACGTCCTGCGTCGCCATGCCGGTCAGGTCGCCGGTGCGCCGCCGCAGCAGGTAGCCCGGCGCCAGCTTGTCCAGCTTCTTGAACAGGTCGATGCGCATTTCAGACAGCAGCCGGAACGCCATGTCATGCGCCATCCACGATTCGAGCCAGTGCAGGATGCCGGCCGCCGGCGCCGAGATGAACAGCCAGATCAGCCATGTCTGATACGGCGCGCCGGTCTTGACCGCCGCCACCGTCAGGGCGCTGAACGCGCCGACGCCGATGAAGGCGAGCGTGCGCACGACGCCGAGCAGGAAGGTGAAGGTCAGCTTGCCCTTCCACGGCAGAACCAGCTTGGTCAGCGCGATCGCGCAGGCCGCCCAGCCCATCCCTTCGGCGCGCAGGATCGCGTCGGTCGGCTCCATCTGGGCCGCGTCCGCCGCGCCGGGGATCTCGTCTTCCACCGGCAGGATCCCACCGGCATGCCCGTCGTTCAGAACCGGCTCGCGGTGGCCGGCATCCTGCGCCTGCCCCGCCATCAGCCGGTGATAGGCGCCGCCGGCCCGCATCAGCGCCGCGTGGCGGCCTTCCTCGACGACGTGGCCTTCGTCGATGACGAGAATGCGGTCGGCGCCGATCACGCTCGACAGGCGATGCGCCAGGATCAGCGTCGTGCGTCCTTCCATGAGACGGTCGAGCGCCTTCTGGATGACCGCCTCGTTCTCGGCATCGACCGCGGACAGCGCCTCGTCGAGGATCAGGATCGGCGTATCGCGCAGCAGCGCGCGGGCGATGGCGATGCGCTGGCGCTGCCCGCCCGAGAGCCGCAGGCCGCGCTCGCCGACGACGGTGCGATAGCCCTGCGGCAGCTTGCTGATGAACTCATGCGCGTTGGCCGCCTGCGCCGCCGCTTCGAGCTCTTCCTGCGTGGCGTCGGGCTTGCCGAAGCGGAGGTTGTCCTCGACCGTCCCGTGGAACAGGTAGGTGTCCTGGTTGACGACGGCGAGCTGGCTGCGGATCTCGTCGAAGGACAACGCGCGCAAGTCCGTGCCGCCGATCCGCACCGCGCCCTGCTGCGGGTCGTACTGGCGCAGCAGCAGGCGGACGATCGACGACTTGCCGCAGCCGCTCGGCCCGACGATGCCGATACGCTCGCCCGCCTCGACCCTGAAGGACAGGCTGCGATGCGCCGCCTGCCGGCCGCCGGGATAGGCAAAGGTCACGCCGTCGAATTCGATGGTCGGCGCAAGGCAGCGCGGCGCTTCCGACGGCGGCCGGTCCTCGACGATCGGCCGGGCTTCGAGCAGCTCGAACACGGACTGGGCGGCCGACTGCGCCACCATGCCCTGATGCATCAGGGCGCGCAGCTCGCGCAAGGGCCGGAACACTTCGACGCCCATCATCAGCACGACGAGAAGCACCGTCAGGCTCATCTCGCCGGTGCCGACCCGCCAGGCGCCGAGCGCCAGCGTCGCCGCCGCGCCGACCGCGATGCCCGTGTCGGTGATCCCGCGCGCCAGCGCGTTGGTCGCCAGCACCCACATGGTGCTGCGGAACAGCTCGTGCGCCTTTTCGGCGAGCTGGCGCGCCTTGGCGCCGCTCTGGCCGAACGCCTTGAGCGTGGAGAGCCCCTGCACCGCATCGAGGAACTCCGCGGCGAAGGCCTTGTAGGAGCGGTTGCGCCCCATGCTGTTCCTGCGGTCCCAGCGATGGAATGCCTGCGGCGCGATCAGCGTGAACAGCGCGAAGCCCGTCATGACGGCGGCGACCGGCATGTCGAGGAAGGCGACGAAAATGAAGATGCCGAGCCGGCGTCAGCGCGGCCACGAAAAGCTGCGGCAGGTAGCGGCCGAAATAGGTCTCGAGCTGCTCGACGCCGTCGACCATGGAGGTGATGACCGCGCCCGTGCGCTCCAGCCCCATATAGGCCGGCCCGAGCTCGACCAGCTTGTCGAACAGCCGCTCGCGGATATGAAGCTGGACGATCGCCGCCGTCCGGTGCGCCGCCATGGTCCGCCAGTACTCGAGATTGCCGCGCAGCAGCATGACCAGCGCGACGCCGGCGAAGGGATAGATCAGGTCGCCGAGCGGCACGCCCTTGAATACCTGCGCCAGCAGCCAGCCGAGCAAGGCGAGCCGCGCGATGCCGACCGCGGCGGCGGCGACGCCGATCGCCACGGTCCATGCGATCCGCGCCCGGACGCCTTTGGTGAAAATCCAGAGTTTGGGGTCGAAATACATGCGCTCACACCCTGCCGTAACCGATCATATGCCGTAAATCCGTCTGCTCCATGGGAAATAGTCCAAAAATTTTCGTTGTTCCCTTGTCAAAATCGCATAGGCTCTAAACAAATTTGTTGGCACCTGAAGAGGCCCGAAGAGGAGCCGGACGATGAACTGGGACGACATGCGGATTTTTCTCGCCGTGGCGCGCAAGGGCAATCTCTCGGCCGCCGCGCGCAGCCTGAAGGTGACGCAGCCGACCGTCGGGCGGCGGCTGCGCACGCTGGAGGACACGCTCGCGGTGCGGCTTTTCGACCGGCTGCCCGAGGGTTTCGTGCCCACGGCCGCCGGCGAGGCGCTGATCCCGCTCGCCGAGGAGATGGAGCGCTCGGCCGAGACCTTGCAACGGCGGCAAGTGAGCCTGGCGAACCGGGTCAGCGGCACGGTGCGGCTGTCCGTCACCGAGATCATGGCGCAGTTCCTGTCGGACCATATCGCGATCCTCCGGGAGCGGCTGCCCGACATCGAGATCGAGATCGCTTTTTCGCACCACACCGCCAACCTTTCGAAACGCGAGGCCGATCTCGTCCTGCGCGAATGCCTGCCCGACCAGCAGGCGCTGATCGCGCGCAAGCTCGGCGTCTTCCGCTACGCGGTCTATGGCAGCGCGGGCTATGTGCAGCGCAATCCGGTGGCGCTGACCGAAGGCCGCTATGAGGCCTGCGCCTGGGTCGGGTACGACGAAGAACATGCCTATTTCACGCAGCAGAAATGGCTCGACCAGAAGCTGGCGAAACGCGCCGCCGCGGTGCGCGTCAACAACGCCATCGTGCTTCACAATGCGGTGCGGAACGGCGCGGGCCTCGGGGTCCTGCCATGCTTCGCCGGCGACAAGGACGCGACGCTGGTGCGCGTGACGCCGCCGCTGCCCGATATCGCCAGCACCAAGCATGTCATCGTGCACCAGGACCTGCGCCGCGTCCCGAGCGTCCGTGCGGTGATGGACGAGCTGATCGACCTTTTCAAGCGCGAGGCGCCCGCCCTCGAAGGCCGGACCTACGCGCGCACATCGGCCGCGTAACTTCCTTCGCCGGCACAATTGACGCCGCTCCGGCGGAACGTTGACTCAAGTCAATGTCCGATGCCGGTCTTCCGCGTATTTTTCCTGGCAATCCTGGGTCCCAACCCGTGCATTCCAAGCCCAGGAGAGAAGACACACGGAGGAGTATTCAAGCAATGGCGAAACAGAAAGCGAGCACGCCGCCCTCGACGACGCCGGCGCCGCCTGCGCCAGCCTCATTCTTTCCCCTGAGTTCGCTCCGCGGCGACATCGATCGCGCGTTCGACCGTATGTTCAGGGACTGGCCGCGCTTCGGGAGCCTGATGACACCGGATATCTTCAACGGCAACGGCCCCCTCGACAAGATGACGGCGATCGAGCCGAAGGTCGACGTGACCGAGGACGACAATGCCTACGAGATCACCGCCGAGATGCCGGGGGTCGAAGAAAAGGATGTCGAGGTCACCGTGAAGGACAATCGCCTCACCTTGCGCGGCGAGAAGAAGACCGAGCGGGAAGAGAAGAAGAAGGATTACCACATGACCGAGCGGAGCTATGGCTCCTTCCAGCGGTCCTTCCTTCTGCCCCAGGACATCGACGCCGACAAGATCAAGGCGGAATTCGCCAAGGGCGTCCTGACGCTGACCCTGCCGAAATCCGCTGAATCGAAAACCAAGGAACGCAAGGTCGCCATCAAGGCGAAATAGCACGAACCCCAAGACCTCCAGCACTGCGTTACGAAAACCCGCCAGCTCACCGGCCGGCGGGTTTTCCTATCCGCGCAACAGGCCCAGAAGCGCCGCGTTGAAGGTTTCCGCCTGCTCGTACATTACCCAATGGCCCGCATCGGCGATCATCGCGACGCGCAAGTCCGGGTGCGACTGCCGCATGACGGCGATGCGCTCCTCGCGGTTGCCGATCACGTAGACGTCGTGCTCGCCCCAGATGCAGGAGAGCTTCGCGTCGACCCGCGGCAGGTAGTCGCGCAGCATCGTCGTCGCGCCCGATCGCTTGACGTGATAGCGCATGCGCAAGCCGTTCTCGCGCTGGATATGCACCGCGAGATCGTCGATGCGCGACGGATCGTGAAACATGATGATGCCGAGGTTGTGACGATGCCGGGCATCGAGCTCGCCCGCGGCTGATCGGGACGCCATTTCTGCAGTCCCTCGATCTTTTGGGATTGAACGCCGAGCCCGCCGGGTCCGACGGCGACGAGATGTTCGGGATTGCGCCCGTAGGCCGCGATCGTCGCGGCGGACAGGTTGGCGCCCATCGAGAAGCCGACCAGGTCATAGGCGCCGTCCTTCGGAAGCACGCCGTCGATGCAGCGCGCCATCGTCTCGGCCATCAGCTCGCGCGTCGGACGTCCCGGCATCGCATCCGATTCACCGTGCCCCGGCAAGTCGCCCGCGATCACCTGCATGTGCCGCGACAGCGGCAGGACGTTCCGGACCCAGTGCCCCCAGGTGCCGTAGCCGCCGTGCAGGAAAACCACCGGGCGGCCCTCGCCCCAGACGCGCCACACCATCTCGCCGCCGCCGAAATCCACCCGGCGTGTCTCGCCCATGGCGGCGACGCGGGCGATACAGGCTTCCGGCGGCTCGCCCGGCAGCGGAACGGCGATCGAGGATCCCGCGCTTGCGAAATCATCCATGGCCTAGGCGCCCTCGCGCTGCAGGATGCCCAGCAGCGTTGCGTTGAACCGGGCGGTGTCCTCGTACATCACCCAGTGCCCGGCGCCGTCCAGGACATGAAACTCACAACTCGGCTGGATCGACCGGAAGAGCTGCTTGCGCTCTTCCATGTAGGCGTGCGCGTAGCTGTCGAGCTCGCCCCAGATCCCGGACAGCCGCGCCGTCACACGGGGCAGCGCTTTGGCGAGCACGTCCGTCACCGCGATCAGCCGGCTCTTGATGCGCGCGTTGGGCGTGTTGACCGATTGGATGTGGACGGCAAGATCGTCGATCTTGGCCGGGTCCGCGAACATCAGGATGGCGAGATTGGTGCGGTGCGCCTCCGCACGCGCCGCCGGGTCCGTCATGGCACGCCAATTCTGAAATCCGGTGAGCCGGCTGCGCGGCAGCCCGAGGCCGTTCGAGCCGCAGATGACGAGGTTCCGCACCCGGTCGCCCAGTTGCGCGGCCACGCATCCCGACATGATCCCGCCGAAGGAGAAGCCGGCGATATCGCAGGCCGCGCCTGCCGGCAGCAGCCGGGTCAGCCCCTCCGCGACGACCGCCGCGATGCCGGGCCCGCTGATCGGCTCCGGCGGCATGGCCGACCCGCCATGCCCCGGCAAGTCCGGCAAGAACAGGCGGTAGCGCCGCGCCAGGAAGGGAATGTTGCGGATCCAATGCGCCCAGCCGCCATATCCGCCATGTACCAGCATGAGCGGCGGCCCCTCGCCGTAGACCTGCCAGACCATTTCGCCGTCGCCGCAGGGCGTGGTGACCCGTTCGCCCGCCGCGGCCATCCGCGCGAGATAGTCGGCCGCGGTCTCATCGCTGCCGCGCGGCTCGAACCGCATGCCACCGTCCATGCTCATGGTCCTTTCGTGCCATGCGAATCGATGATCGTGGCGATCGCCACGTTGAATTCATCCGGCGCTTCATACATCACCCAATGGCCGGCGCCTTCGATCGTGTAGAAGGGCGCATCCGGCTGCACGGCGCGGAAGATCCGCTTCCGCTCGGCGAGGTTGGTCTTCACATACACGTCCTCGGATCCGGCGAGACACACCATCCGCGCCTTGATACCGGGCAGCGCCCGCAGGAATCCATCGCCCCGGGGGATCGCGCCGCCTTTGATACGCGCCTTCATCGTGTTCGCAATCTGCAGCCGCACCGCCAGTTCGTCGATGCGGGCGGGATCGGCGATCATGATGACCGACAGATTGTGCCGGTTGATGCTGCGCAGCTCCTCCTCCGGCATGTCGCGCGTCCATTTGCGCAGGCCCTTGATGCCGATGGGCGGCAGGCCGAGCCCGCTCGAGCCGATGGAGACGAAGGTATCGACGCGCTCGCCCTGCAGCACCGAGGTCGCGCCGCCGATGATGCCGCCGAAGGAAAACCCCACCAGCGCATAGCGCGCCGGCGGCGGCAGCACGATATCGAGGCCGCGCGAGACGACGGCGGCCAGGGACTCCGCGGTGTGCGGCTCGGGCGCGGGCGAAGAATCGCCGTAGCCCGGCAAGTCGGCGACGTAGAGACGATAGCGCTTCGCAAGGACGGGGATGGTGCGAATCCAGTGCGTCCAGGAGCCATGCCCGCCATGCAGCAGCACCACGGGCGGTCCTTCGCCCCAGATGCGCCAGACCATCACGCCGTCGCCGGAGGGTGTCGTCCGGCGCTCCGCCGCCGCTTCGAGGCCGGCCATGAAAGCATCGACCGGCTCGCTCTTCACGTCATCCATTCTTGCCTCGATGGCCCGCGTGCGCGACGACGCCCCGCAGAAGCGCGTTGACCTCTCGCGCGGCCTCGTACATGGCCCAGTGCCCCGCGTTATCGATAAGGTGCAGCGCCATATTCGGCTGGATCGCACGAAGCACGCGCTCGCGTTCCTCCGGACCGGGGCGCATGAAGACATCCTGGCGACCCCAGATCGCCGTCAACGGCGCTGTAACGCGCGGGAGCGCGCGGATCAGCGTGTCGCTCGGCGCCACCGCATGCGTCCGGATGCGGGCGCGCTTCGTGTTCTCGAGCTGCAACCAGGCAGCAAGGTCGTCGATCCGTGACGGCTCCGCCGCCATCATGATGACGTGCAGGTTATGGCGCTGGACGTCGAGCACTTCGCCCGCGCTCATGCCCGGTTCGACGATGCGCAATGTTCCCGTCAGGCCCGGCCAGGGTACGCCGAGCGCGGCGGCGCCGATCGTCGTGAAGGAGATCACGCGGTCGCCTTCGCGCGCGGCAACATAGCCGCCCGATACCGCGCCAAAGGAAAAGCCGACAAGGTGGTAGCGGGCGGGGGGTGGCAGGATCGCGCGGATACCCTCGACCAGGATCTCGGCAATGCCGTCGGTCGACTCGACCAGCGTCTTGGAGTCGTATCCTTTCGGCGGCATGTCCGAATCCCCGAGGCCGGGTATGTCCGCCACGTATAGCGTGTACCGACCTTCCAACACCGGGATCGTCCGAATCCAGTGCGTCCACGATCCGGACCCGCCATGCAGCAGCACCACCGGCTCGCCCCGGCCCCAGACGCGCCAGACCATCCGCCCCGCGCCGCAAGGCGTATGCAGCTTGCGGCACCGGGCGTGCATCAGATCGACCAGCGCCGCCGGATCGGTCGTGCTTGCGTCCATCATTCCTCGATACGGAAATCCCGTCCGGAACCGGCGGGCTCACGCATTGCCATACAGAAAATCACCGCCCGGGTCATACCCGAACGGCCAGGGCGGGCGCAAGGTTACGGGAATCCAGGCCGCGACGAAAGAGCCCGAACGGATTGCCTTGCGCCGTGAATCCGAGCCGCCGGGCGGCCCCAAGCGCTACCGCTTCTTCGGCAGCTGCTCCGCGTAGATGGTCAGCGCCTGCTTGAGCGTCCGGCTCTTGTCCACGGTCTCGCGGGTCTCCTTCGCGACCGGCGTCTTGACCAGCAGCTCGAACATGTCCGCCGCGCCCTTGTGGAAATTCGGCGTGACCCCGGCGCCGCCGAGCGTGGCGGCGATCTCGTGCATCTCGCCGATCCAGCGGCCGGCGTCGAGCGGCAGACGCGGCACCATGCGCTCCATCTCGGCATAATCCTTGGGCCGGCTGAACTGCAGCTCGCCATGCAGGTTCTCGGTCACGCCGAGCGCCTCGGCCGCGAGCAGCGCCGCCGCATGAAGCGTCCAGGTGCCCTTGGTGATCGCCGCGTAGCACATCTTGATCGAGGACGCGCGGCCGATCTCCGGTCCCATGTCGATGACCTCGATATGCGGGCCGGCGATCAGCTTCATCGCCGAGGCCTGCGGGCCGCTGACATAGAAATGCGTCGGCTTCTCGCGCGTGCCCGGCCCCGGGCCGATGATCCCGGCGTCGATGAAGGCCGATCCGGCGCCGGCGATGACGTCGGCCGCTTTCTCGGCCGTCTGCGGCGACACCGCGTTGCAGTCGGCATAGGGCGGCGTCTTGCCCGACGCCTTGATCGCCTTGGCCATCGCGCGCGCCGCGTCGACCGCCGAAGACGGCGGCATGATGGAGAGGATCAGGTCGGCCTCGGCGGCCACCGCGTCCAGCGAGCCGAGATCCTCGAAGCCGGCGATCGCGGCCAGCTTTTGCGTGCGCTCGCTGCGGCCGGCGAGGCTGGTGACGATGCGGATGCCTTCCTTCTTGAGGGCCTTGCCGACATGGTGGCCCATGTCGCCGGGACTGACGATTGCGACGGTATGCGACGGCATTCCTCACCTCCATGACGAGCACTGCGATTGGCGGAAATTGCGGCGGGCGGCATACGATCCGACCAAGCTGAAAGGATCAGTCATAAGCCGGAGGATTTCAAGCCCGGCCCGCAAGATGCCGTCGCGTATGGACCAAGCCGGGCCTACGCCCGGCCGAGCCAGATCCTGACCGCCTGCGCCGCCGCGTCGGCCGCGCGCTCGCCGATCTCCTCGTCGCTCAGCGTGCTGAGCGGGTGCTGGATGACGACGGGCTGCAATTCGTCCATGCCGAGCGCCGCCTTCTGCACCTCGGCTTCGTGGAGGAATTCCGTCGTGACGACAACCGCGGTCGCCCTGTCCTGACCTTCGAGACTTACGGCGTCATGCATACAGCACGACGTGCAAGACCCTCAGTCGCCGATCGCGGTGAGAACGATGTCGTTCGCCGCGATGATGTCGCCGAGCAGGCCGGGCGCCGCATTCTTCGAGAAGCTTTCCTTCTCGTAGAAATTCACCGCCGCGAACTTGTAGTCCTGCTCCAGGACCGCCCGCGTCTTGCGCAGCAGCGTGTTGCCGTTCCACTTCTTGTTGCTCAGGATGCCGAGGCGCAGGCCGTTCAGGTCCTGCACGCGCTTGCCGAGCGGGATCGGCGTCGTCTCGACGACCCCGCGCGGGTCGTAGACGATCTGGCCGTTCTTCGGACTATCGAGGGGCATGGTTTCTCCTTCTCAGAGGTAGCAGGTGCCGTCGACGCAGTTCATGCTGCCGCCGGCCGGCGCCTTGCCGTTGATCTCGCGCAGCACCGGGCTCGCCATGTGGCCCCATCCGGGGATGAAGGCGGAGAAGCGCCCCGCCTCGCCGCCGATGCAGAACAGGTGGATGTGGTCGGGGCTCGGCACCGCCGGGATCGGCGCGTCGAGCTCGCGCTTGTACCATTTGGGCAGGCTGCGGTTGTAGACCTTGCCGTAGCGGTGCTGGAAGGCGACGTCGCCGAACTTGTTGCCGGAGTTGTACCAGAGGTAATAGCGGATATCGTGCCGCGTCCATTGGTACTTGCCCATCACCCGCGCATGTTCCGGGCCCAGCACGACGGCGCAATGGCCGGCGCTGACCGCGTTGTTGTGCGCGATCGTGCTCATCGCCGAGGCGATGCTGTCGAGGATGCCCTCCGGGTCGCTGGCGACGTGGTTGGTCACGCTGTGCGGCGGCTCGGCCGGCATGACGAAGACGGTCGAATCCTCCTCCGCGAAGCCCTTCTCCACATGGTAAGGCGCGATGCAGCCGACCTCTTCATTCTCGGCGACGCAGTAGGTGTATTTGGCGGGCGAGCCGAGCGTGCTCTTGTCCAGGTCGCCCGGCCAGCCGCCGCCGACGTTGAGCAGGATCATGCGGATGGCGCGGCCGATCGTGGCATTGGCGCGGTTGCCGGAGCCGAAGGCGTTGTGCCCGGCGTTCATGCCGATCTGGTTGCGGATCGGCCCGTTCACCACGAGCAGCGGCGAGGCCATATGCGTCGTCGCCTGCACGCCGTGCAGGTTGAAAGCGGGCGAGCAGAGCGCCAGCATCGCCGCGCGCACGACCGGCGCGTATTCCGGGAGGCAGCCCGCCATCACCATGTTGATCGCCAGCACCTCGCGCGTCAGCGTGCCCCAGCGCGGCGGCACCCGCCCTTCGACGAATTCCGCGTCGCCGCCCAAGCGCCTCGATCATCGCCTCGATTTTCGCCGGCGTGGGCGGCACGACCGGGAAGCCGTCGGAATAGCCCTGCCGGTAATACCATTCGACCAGATCGACATCGTTCGGGACCACCGACTGGGTGCCGGCAGGTTCTTCCGAACGGCGGTCAATCGCTTCGCTTTTCATCGGTCCCTCTTTCCTCGAAGGCGCAAATCCCAGGGTCTGCCCCACTATGCCGCAGCGGCGGGTTACCCTTCAATTCTTTCTTAATTCGCTCTATTATTTCATATTATGCATTAATTGAGCGATTGGAGCCCCGGCAGATGGCAAGCCCCGCGGCAGCGAGCCGCCCCGACCTTTCGTCGCGGCAGCTGCAATGCGTCGTCTCGCTGGCGCGCTACGGCAGCTTCGTCGCCGCCGCGTCCGACCTCGGCCTGTCGCAGCCCGCCCTTACGCGCGCCATCATGCGCATCGAAGAGACGCTCGGCGTCCGCCTGTTCACCCGCAGCACCCGGCGCGTCGCGCTGACCGCCGCCGGACGCGAATTCGTGCCGGTGGCCGAGCGCCTGATCGCCGATCTCGAGATCGGCATCCAGAACATGCGCGCGCTCGGCACGCGCCAGCGCGGCCGGCTGGTCATCGCATCCCTCATGTCGGTCGCCTACGGGCTGCTGCCGGAGATCATCGCCGCCTATCGCGCGCGTTATCACGGCGTGGACCTGGAGCTGCGCGAAGGCGTGCTGAGCGCGGTCACCGAGGACGTGCGCAGCGGCGCCGCCGACTTCGGCATCGGCGACATCACCAACGCCTCGACCATCCCCGCGGCGATCGATGCGGAGCCGCTGGCGCAAGGCGGCTTCCACGTCGTCCTGCGCCGCGGTCATCCGCTGGCGAAGAAGCGCGTGCTGCACATGGCGGACCTGCGCGGCGAGTCGATCATCGCTATGCCCTTCGGCGCCGGGATGCGCCGTTCGATCGACGCGGCCGCGGCCGACGCCGGCATCGCCTTCGACCGCACCATCACGGTGAGCCAGTTCGCGACCATCTTCAAGCTGGTGCAGGCGGGCGTCGGTCTCTCGATCGTGCCGGACCTCGCGCTGGCGTCGGCGACCTATGACGGCCTGGTTTCGCGCGTCCTGGAGGAGCCGCGGCTGGGCCTCAGGCTCGGCCTGCTGCGCCTGCGCAACCGGCCGGTCTCGCCGGCGGCGGAAGGCTTCATCGAGCTGCTGCGCGCGCGTCTCGGCTGACGCTCAGTCGAACAGCGCAAGGTCGATCGCGTCGCCCATCACGCAATAGCCGAGATCGCTCGGGTGCAGCCCATCGCCGCAATCGTAGATCGGCAGCATCTGCGTCGGACGCTCGGGGTCGCGCAGCGCCGCGTCGAAATCGACGACGCCGTCGAAGGCACCGCTGCTGCGGATCCAATCGTTGACCGCAACGCGATGCTCCTCGCGCACCGGGTTCCACGCGCCGGGCAGGTAGGTCTCGTTTCCGAACGGCGTCAGCGTGGCGCCGAACAGCTTGATCCCGCGTCCCTGCGCCCGCAGCGCCATCTGGGTGAGGCCGGCGATCATCTGGTCGGCGGTGACTTCCTCCTCGGGCTTGGCATGCCGGTTGCGCAGATCGTTGGTGCCGAGCATGACGATGGCGTGGCTCACGCCGGGCTGCGCCAGCACGTCGCGGTCGAACCGCCTGAGCCCGCTGTCGCCGCGCAGGTCGTGCAGGATGCGGTTGCCGCCGAGCCCCTGGTTCATCACGCCCATCGGCCGGCCGCCCTTGCGCGCGATCAGCCGCCGGGCAAGCTGGTCCGGCCAGCGGCTGAACGTGTCGTGGGTCGAGATATTGGCGTCCGTCAGGGAATCGCCAAGCGTTACCACGCCGCCGGTCTCTTTCGACGCCAGCACGTCGACGCCGCTGACGAAGAACCATTCGTCGGTGATCTTGCCGACCGGCATGGTGTCTTCCGCAGCGAAATCGCCCGGCGGCGAGAGGTAGTTGGTCTGCCGCGCATAGCGCCCGGTGATCTGGAAAGCGGCCGGGATCTCGCCGGGCAGATAGAGCGAGACCGCGAGATCGGCGAGCGGCGCCACGTCGAGCTTGACGGAATCGCTGATCGCGAGCGCGCCCGCCGCGACGGTGATCGCAGTTGGCGCCGCCGAAGGTGAGCGTGCGCGCCGATCCCGGCACGATCGCCGGCCCCTTGTCCCGGATCCCGATGGACGCCGCGCCGATCGTGAGATTGCCGCGGCCGTAGGCATTCGACACCCGCACGCGCAATGTATCGCCGCCGATGCTGATGCGCGGGTTCATCCGCAGCGTCTGATTGTTGAGGCTTACCCCGGCCTCGCTCGGCGCCGGCGCGGCAGCCCATGTACCGACCCAATGCCTGTCCTTGTCCATCGGCTGTCTCCTCCTGTCAGGGCGCGACTTTGTTTATTGATAACGGCCGAGCGCACCTTCGGCACGAGTCCGCTTCGTCCGTAAGGCCCAATATTCTAGGGCGACGGGCGCAATCGCCACAATCGCGGCGGCCGCGCGTGCTCGGCGTGACGATGAAGGACGCCGCTCAGGCGCCGCGGCGCGGCGGCAGGTTGACGGTCTGGTCGACCTGCCCTTCCGGCTCGATCTCGACCTCGAGGTTTTCCAGGAAGCGGCTCACCATCATATAGAAGCCGATGGTCAGCAGAAGCTCGGCGATCTCGCGGTGCGACAGATGCTGCGCGACCGCTTCGTAGGCGGCATCGCTCGCCTTCACGTCGCGCACCACTTCATCGGTGAAGCGCAGGACGGCGCGCTCGAGCGGGGAGAACACCGCCGCGTCGGGACCTTGCTTCGTCGCCGCGATCTTTTCAGCGGACACGCCGACATGGCGCGCCACGACGAGATGCTGATGGATCTCGTAGGTCGCGTCGGACAGGTAGCCGACCCGGAGGATCACCAGCTCGCGCAGGACCGGGTCGAGCTCGGCCTTGAACAGCAGGGCGTTGCCCAGCTTCATGAAGCCGTAGAGCGAGGTCTCGGCATGCGGCAGCATACGGTAGATGTTGAGCATCGGCCGGATGCGGCCGACGAAGCTCTTCACGTCGTCGGGCAGGGCGTCGAGGTCGGGGTACGGGATGCGCGCCATGGCTCGGGGTCCGGTGTCAGAAATCGGAAGATTGGCGGAAGAGTGTGGGAGTCGAACCCACAAGGAACGTCATACGCCCCTCAACGGTTTTGAAGACCGAGCCGGAGACCGCCCCGGTTACTCCTCCGGGATCGATCCTAGGGAAGCCCTCTCGCGCGTCAAGTACGCCCGCGAAAGGGCGGATTTCAGCGGCGTGCTACTCGACCTTTTCGACCAGATCGAACACCTGGGCAGCCGGTCGGTGAATGCGCCGCGCGTCCCCTTCCCGCTTCGTCAGGCCGAGCCCGTCGAAGAATTCCAGCACCTGGATGGCGACATTGCGCCCGATGCCCGAGGCGTCGCGGAAGGCGCGCGCGTCGAACAGGCCGTCAGGCGATTTCCGGGCCACCAACTCCGCCACATGCGCCAGCCGGCGCAGGGTCTCGGTCAGGTAATACCGGTTGTCGGCCACCCGGTGCACCATGCGCATCCGCGTCACGCGGGCGAAGAACTGTTCGAGCACGCGAAGATCGACGTCCAGCTCTTCGGCGATCTCGCGAATCCGCGGCGGGCGCATGTCGTCGACATCGAGCAGCGCCGCCACCCGCTCCCAAAGCGCGGCATCCGCCGCGACAAGCGCGGGACGATGGCCCGTCAGCGAGACGCCGCCGCCATCCCGCACGACCTTCTTCTCGCGCAGCAGGTCGAGGATGACGGCCGACATCACGTCCGGCGAGACCCGTTGCGGCAGCATCCGCCGGAGCCGTTCCTCGCCGGGGCCCGGCTGGTCCGGCCGCAGGTCATGCCACCGCCGCAGCGCTTCCAATACCGCCTCGCCGGTCGCCTGCCAGTATCCGGGAGAAATGCCGGTCGGATCGTCCGGCTTGCCGACGCGCACCATGGGGGCGCCGCGCCAGAGCGCCTCCGTTTGCGCGTTGTCGAGATTCCAGGCCAGCGCGAGCCGGTTGAGCGGGATGCCCGCCGGGGACAGGTCGAGGACGGCGGCGAGACGATCTTCCGCCGGCTCGCGCTCCAACGCGTGCAGCATGGCCAGGCGCTTCTGCGTGCGCCGGCCTTGCCGCGGCGAGAACGGATCGATCACGGCGCCGCCGCCGATCGTGCGCTGCGCCGACTGATCGCGCAGGATCAGGCGGTCGCCGCGGACCGCGCCGATCGGCCGGTCGAGCACGAGCTGGACGAGGCCGGCCGCGCCCGGCGCGATCAAGGCCTCTTCGAGCACGGCGACGCGCCCCGTGACGTCGGACGCGCCCAGATGGACATGCACCGGCGACCAGTGCCGCAGCGGGCGGTCTTCCGATGCGAGAAGCCGGACCCGGGCATCGATCAGCCGCGTCGGCGCATGCGCTGCCGGCGCGACGAGCCAATCGCCGCGGTGCACCAGCTCCTTGCTCAGGCCGCTGCCCGTGATGTTGATGGCGCAGCGCTCGCCGGCCGCGCCGGCCTGCGCCTGCTGGTTCTGGGCGTGGATCGCGCGCACGCGGACCGGCAGCCCTTGCGGCGACAGGGTCAGCCGGTCGCCGACCGCGACGGCGCCCGAGAACACGGTCCCGGTGACGACGACGCCGGCGCCCGTCAGGGTAAAGCAGCGGTCGATCGCAAGGCGGAATTGTCCGGCCCGGGTTCGCGCGGCAAGCGTCGCCGCCGCCTGCGCCAGATGCTCCCGAAGCGCCGGGACGCCTTCCTGCGTCACAGCCGAGACGGGAAACACGGGCATTCCGGCCAACCCGGTCTCCGACACCAAGGCGTCGATCTGGCGGCTCACCTCGGCGACGCGCTCGGGCGGCACGCGATCGGTCTTGGTCAGCGCAACCGCGCCGGTCTTCACCGCCAGCAGATCGAGAATGGCGAGATGCTCCTGCGTCTGCGGCATCGGCCCGTCATCCGCTGCCACGACGAGCAGCGCGAAATCGATCCCCGTGACGCCGGCCAGCATGTTGCGGACAAAGCGTTCGTGGCCCGGCACGTCGATGAACCCGACCCGCGTCCCTTCCGACAGGTTGTCATAGGCGAAACCGAGGTCGATCGAGACGCCGCGCTGCTTCTCTTCGGGCAGGCGATCGGTGTCGACGCCGGTCAAGGCCTTCACCAGAAGGGTCTTGCCATGGTCGATGTGGCCTGCGGTCGCGATGATCACCGACCGGCCTCAGGACAGGTCGAGATGGGAGAGCTGCCCGAGGAAAGCGGCCTCGTCTTCCAGGCACCGCAGATCGAGCAAGAACGCGTCATTCTGAATCCGCCCGATGACCGGCACGGGCAGCGCCCGGAACGCCGCGGCGAGGCGGTTGAGCGCCTTGCCATGGCCGCGTCCTTCCAACGTCGGCCGGAGCCGCAAGGCGACGCTCGGCAGCAGATCGACCGGCAGCGCCCCGCTGCCGATCTGGCTTCGGCAATCCTCGGTGTCGACGGTCACGGCATCGCCGAGACGTTGGGCGACCTGCGGCTGCAGCCGGGCGGCAAGCGCCGCGATCTCGTCCAGCGGACGGCTCAGCAGGCGAAGCGTCGGCAGCCGCTCGGCCAGGCGCTCCTTGTCGAGATAAAGCGCGAGGACGGCGGTCAAGGCGGCGATCGTCATCTTGTCCAGGCGCAATGCCCGCTTCAGCGGATTGCGGCGGAGCTTGGCGATCAGGTCGCGGCGCCCAACGATGATACCGGCCTGCGGCCCGCCGAGCAGCTTGTCGCCGCTGAAGGTCACCAGATCCGCGCCGGCGGCGATCGCCTCGGCCGGCGTCTCCTCATGGGGCAGGCCATAGGCGGCAAGATCGACCAGGGTGCCGCTGCCGAGGTCCACGACGTAGGGCAGGGCGTTCCGTTGCGCCAGGGCGGCGAGGTCCTTCTCGGGAACGCTCGCGGTGAAGCCCTGCACCGCGTAGTTGCTGGTATGGACGCTCATCAGCATCGCCGTGCGCGGGCCGATCGCCGCCTCGAAATCCTTAAGATGCGTACGGTTGGTCGTCCCCACTTCGCGGAGCTTGCAGCCGGCGCGCGCCATGATGTCGGGCATCCGGAAGGCGCCGCCGATCTCGATCAGCTCGCCGCGGGATACCGGCACTTCCTTGCGCAGGGCCAGGGTGTTGAGCACCAGCAGCACGGCCGCCGCATTATTGTTGACCACGGTTGCGGCCTCGGCGCCGGTCAGCTTGCACAGCAGCGCGTCGATATGGCTGTCGCGGTCGCCGCGTGCGCCCTTCTCCAGGTCGAATTCCAGGTTGCTCGCGCCCTGCGATACGGCGGCGACGGCTTCGATCGCTTCCCGCGGCAAGGCGGCGCGGCCGAGATTGGTATGCAGAACCGTGCCGGTGAGATTGAAGACCGGAACGAGGGGCGGCCGCATCTGCCGCGCCACCCGGCTGACGACAGCCTGCACGATCGCGTCGTCCGTGGGCTCGACCACGTCCCCACCACGTGCCGCCGATTCACGCAGCGCCGACAGCACGTCCCGGGTGACATCCGTCACCAGGGCGCGTCCGTATTGCGCCTCCAGCCCCGCCACGGCCGGAAGCCGGAGAATCCGGTCGACGGAGGGAAGCATGAACCGCTTAGACGCGTTCACCGTGGACATGGCGCCTCAAAGGAAACCCGGAATGAGGGTGGTTCAAAAGGGTAGGTCGCACCCCTTCCAGCGTCAACTTTAGCGCCGCGGACCGAGGGCTTCTTGCCGAATCTAGGTTGATCGGCGTTAACCAAATCTTCGCAACTATTCATTAAATTCTCGGTAGCAGCAAGGAATGCCGATGTGCTGCTGATCGATTTTAGGAAGGGTCTCAAAGGCACAGGGGTGCAGGGCTCCCAGCGGCGATGGTGTATGGCAATCGACCCACACCGCCAGCCGACGTTCCCGCGCCCAAGCCGACCGACACGGTGCAAGCCAAAGACGTTCTCCCTCATGCAAACTGACGGCGGTTCCCGCGATAAACGGAACCGCCGTCTTCTTGTCGGCTATATCGTATCGGCCCCATCCCACGCCGGCCGGCGCCCGCTACCCTAGCAACGGCGCGCCCGCAATCGAACTCGTTGCCATCCTCGATGGGCGGCCCGAAGTCCATGGCACGGCTCGCTGAACCATGTTCTGCCTAAGTTTTGCGACTATGAGCAATTCGTCGCCATCCCCAATCGCTCGAAAAATAGTCAATTGACTAATTACTAGTCTTGCAAATTTTCGGTTGTGTTTTTCCAGCAACATTTTGAAATGAAAACCGTAAAGCCGGTTTAAATCCTTTGACCGCGAATACGTCACAGGTGAATCTCGTCACAGAAATCATCCTGAATTCATGGGTGATGCAAACTCAACTTTCGGCCGGGACTCAATTCTCTGAACGCAATACTAGGCCACGAAAGCCTGCAAATCAGAATTGCTTGGCATATTTGGTCACTCCGCGACGAGAAACGCGACCCCAAGGAGCGGCGCCGGTACGAAAGAGCGGTTTTGCGGAGCCTGAGACGGGCGGGAACGCGTCAATCATCGGTTCACTGGAGGTCAGACAGCCCAGCATTTGGGCAAGCATCAAAGGCGCGTCGTTTTCCCGAGTATAAAAACGACGGTGCTTCAAAACCTTACAGATCCCGATGATGGCATGTGTCTTGCACTTCAAGGATGGGTTTCGCGACGCGATACGAACAGAGGGAAGGACTAAAAATATGCGCAAATGGTTGCTTGCCTGCTTCACCGCGTGTCTCGCGGTGGTAGCGACAAACGCGCTGGCCGCGGACGACAAGGACGCGGTGGACAAATTTTTCGACCAACTGGGGACTTTTTCCGGCAGCGTAGCCGGTACCACCGACTATACCTTCCGCGGAATCTCGCAGACCAGTCAGGGAGCGGCCGTTCAGGGCTCGTTCGGCTGGTCCAAGGATTTCGACGTGGGCAAACAGAAGGTCGGAGCTTATGCCAGCGCATGGGGATCCAACCTTAATTTCAAGGACGGTGATCAGGCCGACCTTGAAATCGACTATTCCGGCGGTCTCACGACCACGGTTGCGGGCGTGAAGCTCGACGCTTTCGCCGTCGGCTACACCTATCCGGATGCGCGGAAGTCGCTGAACTACGACTATGTCGAAGCGGCCTTCGGCGCCGGCTATGATTTCGGCGTTGCCAATGTGACCGGTCAGTTCTACTGGTCGCCTGATTTCTTCGGCGGTATCGGCGACGCCTATTACATGAACGGCACTGTCGGCGTGCCGCTGCCCTTCAAACTGACGGCGGCAGCGCATGTCGGCTACAGCGTCTTCACCTCAAACGCAGCAACCGACTATGCGGACTGGTCGCTCTCGCTGACCCGGAACATTCTCGGCTTCGATCTGAGCATCGCTTATGTCGACACGGATCTGAGCACGACGAATTGCGCCGGCACCCACAACTGCGACGCACGCGGCGTGTTTACGATCGCCAAGTCGTTCTGATACTACGCGACCCCAAGGGCGAACCCGCTTCGGCGGGTCCCCGCCGAACCAAACCTACGTAATCTCCACGATTATGGTCAGACCACCTCGTCCTTGCGCGAGGTGGTCTCTCCATATCGCTTCAGCGCCGGCTCCTTGAGCCCGCGGAAAGCTTCCGCCACCTGTGCGCTGGTCTTGCGGTTCTCCCGCTCGAACAAGCTGTTGCCCTGAAGGTCGCTCTCGACCAGGAAAGGGCCGAAATTCTCGACTTCGAGGACCCAGATCGCCTGCGCGATGCCGAGCTCTTTCAGCCACAACACGTCGCGGATCCGCGTGATCCCACGGCCGAGCAGCGCGCCCGTGCCATAGCCGACCGTGGTCAGGTAGACAGCCTTGTTGGGCACGAAATACTTGCGGTAGTCCGCCTCCGACATGCCGCCCTTGCCCATGATGATCTTGACGCCGGACAGCTTGAACCACTCGGTCAGGTATTTCGCGAAGCGAAAGCTCGCCGTCGCCGTCACGGCGCCGACGGTGAAGCTGCCGTCATCGTTCGCCGATGCGGCCGGCGAGCAATGGAAGGTCACATTCGTGAGCGTACGGAGATCGACCGGCGGCTTGATCCCCTCCCCGATCGCTCGATGGTACACGCCTTCGCGGCCGGTATAGACAACGCCGTCGAGATAGACGACGTCGCCCAGCCGAAGCCCCGCCAGGTCCTCGTCCGTAACCGGTGTCTTGAGGCGAACTTTCCTCAGCCCGCCGCTCTGGCCGTTTCCGTCGCTGACCATTCGATCGTATCCCTTCGCATATAGGGGGTGAACCACCGCGGATCGGTGCGGTATTCGATGCTGCCGTCCGCATGCAGCCGCGCCGTGGCGCGCCGCGACGAAAGGCAGAAGCTGTGCACGCTCATCGGCATGCCGCCGGTATGGGTGTAGCCGACCTCGATGTGGCAATCGACGACCATGGACTTGCCGACGAAGCCCATCGGGCCCATGCCGATGTTGTTGCCCATGTTCTCCAGCTCTTTCTCGAGCGCGGCGATCTGCGGGTCGGGATTGGCCTCGCCCACGGTGCGCAGGCACGCCGCCTGCTTGCCGAGCGTCATCGCCACGTCCTTGCTGCCGCCGAGGCCGATGCCGACGATCGCCGGCTGGCACGCGAGGCCGCGCCGGCCGAACTCGTACATCACGTCGAGAAAGAATTTCTTGATGCCGTCGATGCCATCGCCCGGGAACAGCATGCGGTAGTCGCTGCCGAACAGGCCGCCCTTGTGCACCGTCGTTATGTCGACCCAATCGGCGTCCGGCTCGAACGAGTAGTCGATCTCGGGCGCGTTGATGCCAACGTTGTTGTTGTTGTCGTGCCGGCTGAGCGGGTGCACGCGGTTCGGACGCAGCGGCACCTCATGGGTCGCCTCGGCGGTGGCGAGCCGCAGCATGTGCTCGAGCGCGACGAAGCCGCCCTCGACCTGCGCCTCGTTGCCGGCCTTGACGAAATAGCGCGGCACGCCGGTATCGGCGCACATCGCGCGGCGGTCTTCCTCGGCGGCGTCCCAATTCTCCAGCATCGACAGCAGGACGAAGCGGCTGAGCTCCTCCTGCTCCTTTTCGACCATCTTCTCGATGCCGTGCTTGTAGTCGCGGGGAATTTCGATCGCCGCGCGGGACATGATTTCCTTGCCCGCATCGAGGATCTGCTTCTTACCGATCATGGTGCTTTCCTCTCATTCCGCGGCGTCGTCCGCGAGAAGGCTCTGGCCCGGCCGGATCCGGGTAAATGCCACGGGGATGGTATCTATCGAAATAGCGCCATCCCGCAGCCGGACAACCGTGTTGGCCGAGGTATCGAGATCGCGCGTTTCGGGGAAATCCTCGCGGAAATGCGCGCCGCGCGAATCCTCGCGCGCGATCGCCGCTTCGGCAATGGCGCGGCCGACCAGGATCTGGCTTTCCACGTTGAGCCAGTCATGCCAGGTGAGATTGAAGGCCCGGCCACTCTCGGCGACGCCGGTGGCCCGCAGCTCCTGCTCCAGCTCGTCCAATCCCGCGAGCCCCCGCCTCAGACCCTCCGCGGTGCGCATGATCCCGACTTCGTCCCACATCAGGTTGTGCAGCTTGAGGCGCAGCTCGCTGACATTGCCGCCGCTGTTCGAGAAGGGCAGCAAGCAGCGCGCCACGGTCTCCCCGATCACCGCCTCGTCGGGCTCGGCGAGCCCGCCCTCGCGGCGCAGCCAGCCCGGCATGACGTCGCCCGCGACGCCGCCGAACACCGTGGAGTTGGCGACGCCGTTGCCGCCGAGCCGGTTCGCGCCATGCGCGCCGCCGGCATCCTCACCGGCGACGAACACGCCCGGGATCTCGGTGAAGCAGTTCTCGTCGAACTTGATGCCGCCCATCATGTAATGCGCGGTGGGCACGACCTCGACCAGCCCTTTGACGAGGTCGGAGCCGACGTCGCGGCAACGGTCGACCATGCCCTTGAACTGCTGGATGACCATGCGTGAATCGAGATGCGCCATGGTGATGAACAGCCCGCCGTTGGGCCCGGTGCGGCCCTGGCGCATCACCTCGTACATCCCACGGCTGACGATGTCGCGCGTCGCCCGCTCACCGCGCTCGTCGAACTCATGCATGAAACGCTGCTTGCTGCCGTCCAGCAGGTACCCGCCCGCGCCGCGCAGGCCTTCCTCGATGATCGTGCCGGTGATGCGCGTGTCCTCGCCCGCCACCAGCCCGGTCGGATGGAACTGCACCATCTCCATGTCGATCAGCGGCAGCCCAAGCCGGAGCGCCATCGCCATGCCGTCGCAGGACTTGTCGCCCGACGGCGTGTGGAACTTGTACATCGACGGTCCGCCGCCGGTGCCGATCATCACCGCCTTGGCCTGGACGAACAGGAAATCGCCCGTCCGCATGTCGATCATCAAGACGCCGGAGATGCGCGAGCCGTCGCGGGACGGCACCAGCGCCACCGCGCGATGCTCCTCCAGCCGGTGGATGCCGCGGGCCCAGACCTGCTCCGCCAGCCGGCTGATGATCTCGATGCCGGTCAGGCTGCCCTTGTGGACCGTGCGGTCGAAGGTCTGGCCTGCGAACGCCTTCTGATGGATCGTGCCGTCCGGATTGCGGTCGAAGAAGCAGCCGAGATCGTTTTCAAGCTCGTGAACCCGCTCGACCGCGACGTTCACGAGCTTCCAGGCGATCTCCTGGTTGTTCAGCCACTTGCCGCCATGGATCGTGTCCATGAAATGCCGCTCGACGGAATCTTCCTTGGCGATCGCGACGTTGTAGCCGCCCTGCACCATGCGGGTGCAGCCGCACTTGCCGAGCAGCCCCTTGACCGCGACGGTGATCGACAGGTCCGGGTCGGCCTTGTGCGCATGCAGCGCCGCGAACAGGCCGGCGCCGCCGCTGCCGAGAATGAGGATATCGGTGCTCGTGCGTGCTATCTGCGCCATCAGCCGCTCCCGTGTCCGTTAGAACGCACGCATGAGGAAGATCAGCCCGGCGGCGAAAGCCACCCCGGCCATGATCGCGATCAGCGTCTTCTGCCAGTCCCGCCAGGGCAAGAACTCGATCGCCAGCAGCCGCACGCCGCCCGTCATATGCGCTGCCAGCAGCACCACCAGGACGGTCTCGGCGAACTTGACCAGCGGCATCTCGGTCCAGCTGAGGAACGTGTCGAGCTTGGCCGCCCCTTGCAGCGCCAGCCCCAGGACGTAGAGGTGCGCCGGCAGGAAAATCGCCAGCCCGAGGCCTGAAATCCGATGAACCAGAAAGGCCCAATAGGCCGGGTGGTTCCGCGTCGCCATCGCCTGGTTCATGTGACCGCCCCCACCGCGCGGAAACCGAGCACGAGGACCAGGAGACAGAAGGCGACGGCGGCGGCGTTCAGGCTGCGCCCGCGCCAGGATGTCATCTCGCGGACGATGCTCCGGAGGCCGATCGAGCCGTGCACCGCGGCCGCGGCGACGAACAAGCCGTAAAACAGCATCCAGAACAGGCTGCCTTGCGTGCGCCCGAGGATCTCCGCCGCCGTAAGCCCGCCGCGAATGGCATAGAGGATGGTCACCAGATGAATCAGCACGATCGGCGCCAGCACCATCGCGCTCACGCGCTGCGCCATGTACAGCCAGAGCTCGAGGCGGGTCGTCATATGTCGCCCTTCAGCGCAGCAACGAGGGTCGCCCGCTTCAAGCCCGCGATGGACGCGGTCGGGTTCAGCCCCTTCGGGCAGTATGTGGTGCAGTTCTGGTGGCTGTGGCAGGCGTGGCAGCCGGCGTCCACCGCGACGGCGGCAAGATGCCCGTTGCGGTCGGCATCGCGCACGTCATTGACCAGCGTCCAGGCCCGGTTGAGCTGGGCGGGGCCGAGATAATCGGGGTTCCAGCTGACCACGTCGCAGGCGGCATAGCATACCGCGCAACCGATGCATTCGATGCCGGCGCTCGCCGCCTTGCGCTCCTTGCTGTCCGGCGCCACGGTGGCGAATTCCTGCGACCCGGGCTCGCTCGGCACGAAGCCGCCGCCCGCCTTCTGCCATTTGTCGAAGAAAACGGTCATGTCCGCGGCCAGGTCCTTGATGACCGGGAGGTTGCGCAGCGGCGCCAGGCGAAGCTTGCCTTCCTTGGTGACCTTGGAGGCGATCGTACGGCAGGTCCAGCGGGGCGCGCCGTTCACCATCATGGCGCAAGATCCGCACATGCCGATCCGGCAGGAGAAACGGTAGGATACGGTCGCGTCGAGCCGCCGCTGGATATAGCTGACGACGTCGAGGATCGTCTGTTTTTCCCGGTGCGGCACCGAATAGGTCTGGAAGAATCCATCTTCGCGACCGCGCCACACCTCGACCGTCAGCGCGCCGTCCCTCAGCTCTTCCTGCGCCACTTTTCCTCCTCGGGACCGGGCTCAAGGCCCCGTCGCCACAGCACAAGTCTTTCGCACGACATAGCAGGTCCCCGGCCGTCCCAGCAAGCCGGGACCGGACCGGCAATCGGCCCGCATCGGCGGGATCATGAACTCGTCAACAATATTGGCGACAATATTTCCAAGCCGTGCGCGAAAGGCAATAAAAATCCGCGGCCGGGCCTCACCGGATCGGAGGCCGGTTCGACGGGCGCCGCTGCCCATCGCGTCGTGGAAGACGCCATCCGGCATGGTGCGATATACCGCTTCGATTGCAGCCCCAACCGTGGACAATTTTGTCGGCAATGACCTCGTGGGCCTATACTGAGACGCCGTTACCGTCGTTGGCGGGCGCGATGATGAGTCGCACGCCTGCGGCAATTCGTCTAACATGTCCGCAATAGCCTCAACAAAAGCATACGGACTACAGGGAGATCCCTCATGAAACGAGCGACTTTGCTAAAAGCCGTAACCGCGCCTGCGCTCGCAGCCGTCGTTGCTGCCGCCATCGCGGCGCCGGCCGCCGCGGAAACCGACAAGGTGCGTCTCGCGGAGCAATTCGGCTTGCTCTATGTGCCGCTGAACGTCGTCGTCGAAAGAAAGCTCATCCAAAAGCACGCCAAGATGCTTGGCCTGCCAGAGCCCAAGGTCGAGCTCTACAAGATCAGCGGCGGCGCGAACATCAACAAGGCGCTCCTCGCCAAACAGCTCGATTTCGGCGCGGCCGGCGTCGGCCCGGCGCTCAAGCTCTGGGGCAAGACGAAAGGGCGGTTCAGAGCAGCGTTCGACATGACGCACATGCCGTTGAAGCTCATCACGAACGACCCGAAGGTCAAGAAGATCGAAGACTATCTGACCGTCCAGGACCACAAGATCGCAACGCCGGCGGCGAAGGTCTCGATCCAGGCGGTCGTCCTGGAAATGGCCGCGGAGCGCATCTGGCACAAGGCGGACAAGCTCGACCACCTGGTCGTCTCCATGAAGCACCCGACGGCACTTGCCGCAATTCTGTCCGGCGGACAGGCGGTGAAGAGCCATTTCGCGACGCTCCCCTACTCCTATCAGGAGCTCAAGAGCGGCAAGGCGCATGAGGTCACCAATTCCTACAAGCTGCTCGGCGGCGAGCACTCAACGCTGGTGATGATCGCCGGGAAGGATTTCAAGGAAGAAAACCCGAAGACCTATCAGGCGGTCTTCGATGCCTTCCTGGAATCCTACGATTGGATCAACAAGAATCCGGCCGAGGCGGCAAAGATCTTCATCCATGCCACGAAGTCGAAGCTCGACCCGGCGGCGGTGAAAGCCATGATCTCGGACAAGGAAGAGATCCACTACAGCAGCGAGCCCGAGAAAACGATGTTGTTCGCCAAATTCCTCCACAGCATCGGCGATATTCCCGAGGCCAAGAGCTGGAAGGATTATTACTGGGACAACAACTACAAAATGAACGGCAGCTGATTCATGGCTGACGTGGCGACACGAACGGCGGGGATAGCCCCCGCCGCTCATGCGCCGGAACCCATCCTCGACGTTTCCGGCGTAACCCTGCAATACAAGACCAAAGAGCACCTCATCACGGCGACCTACCGGGTGAGCTTCAAGGTCTTCAAATCCGACCGCTTCGTTCTGCTGGGGCCGTCCGGCTGCGGCAAGTCGACCCTGCTGAAAGGCGTCGCCGGCTACATGAAGCCGGTCGAGGGGCAGATGAAGCTGAAAGGGCACGTCATCAGCGAGCCGGGACCGGACCGCGTGATGGTGTTCCAGGAATTCGACCAGCTTCTGCCGTGGAAGACGGTCAAGCAGAACATCACATTCGCCCTGCTGAACGGCGGAAAATGCCGGAACAGGCGGGAGGCCGACGACATTGCGATGGACTACATCCGCAAGGTCAAGCTGGAGCGTTTCGAAGATACCTATCCGCACATGCTGTCCGGCGGCATGAAGCAGCGCGTGGCGATCGCCCGCGGCATGGCGATGGAGCCGGACATCCTGCTGATGGACGAGCCCTTCGCCGCACTCGACGCGCTGACCCGCCGGCAGATGCAGGACGAGCTGCTGCAGCTCTGGGAAGACACCAAGTTCACGGTCCTGTTCGTCACCCATTCCATCGAGGAGGCGGTGATCGTCGGCAGCCGCATCCTTATTCTGTCGCCGCATCCGGGCCAGGTGAAGGCCGAGCTCAACGCGCACCACTACTCGCACGAAAACATGGACACCGAGGGATTCGCGACGCTGCAGCGCCGCATCCACACCATGATCTTCGCCGACCGCGTCCTCGAAGACGAGACCTTGCCGAATGTCTGATAAGGCGCTTGCCGAGACGTCAGGGATATACGTTAGACCGGAGTTCGTGAACACGAACCTCGGCGTCGCGGTGGTCGGCGATATCCAGCGGCCGCTAACGCTGCTCGAGCGGATCACCGAGGTCGAGCCCGTCCGCAAGTTCGCCGTGCTGCTCGGCGTCGTCATCGCCTGGCAGCTCTATACGGTGCTCGCGGACGTTCCGGAACTGATGTTTCCGACCTTCTGGAGCACGGCCAAGGCGCTGATCAACGCCTTCGCCCATGAGCAGCTGCTGATCAGCGTGTGGAACTCGATCAGCGTGCTGCTGATCGGCTATGCCATCGGGATCGGCGTCGCGTCCGTCCTCGTGGTCGGCGCCGTGACCTCCCGCTTCGGCAGCGACCTGCTGACGACCCTGACGGCGATGCTGAACCCGCTGCCGGCGATCGCGCTGTTGCCGATGGCCATGATCTGGTTCGGCCTCGGCACCAACGCCATCATCTTCACCTTGCTTCACTCGATCGTCTGGCCGGTCGCGCTCAACACGCATACCGGGTTTCAGAGCGTCAGCGAGACGCTGCGCATGGTCGGGCGCAATTACGGATTGCGGGGACTGCCCTATATTTACAAGATCCTGATTCCCGCCGCGTTTCCCTCGATCCTGAACGGGATGCGCATCGGCTGGGCCTTCGCGTGGCGTACGCTGATCGCCGCCGAGCTGGTTTTCGGCGGATCGGTGGTCGACACGTCCAGCTCGAGTATCGGCGGGCTGGGCTGGGTCATCTTCCAGAACCAGATGGATCTTCGTATTGCCTACGTCTTCGCGGGACTGTTCACGGTGATCCTGGTCGGCCTCATTATCGAGAACGGGATTTTCCGCAATATCGAGGACCGCACCGTCAAGAAGTGGGGCATGCAGAGGTAGGAAAATGCACCGGCGAGCGAGATCGACAGGATGAGCGAAACCGCCCTTGCGGCCCATATCCGCCCCGAATTCGAGAATCGGGATCTCGGCGATGCGACGAAAGTCGACGTCGAGCGGCCGCTGACGCTGATCGAGCGCATCTCCAACATCAACGCCGTGCGCAAGTTGACGATCCTGCTCGGCCTGATCGTTGTCTGGCAGGCCTATACCGTCATCGCCGCGCCGGACCCGCTGCTCTTCCCGACCTTTACCTCGACCATGGCCGCGATGTGGAAAGCGCTCGCCAACGGCACCCTGTTCCGAAAGGTATGGATTTCGGTCGAAGTCCTCCTGCTGGGATACGCCGCCGGCCTCGCCGCAGCGGCGGTGTTTCTCGTCCTGGCCGTCTCCACCCGGATCGGCCGCGACATTCTCGGCACGCTGACCGCCATGTTCCAGCCGCTGCCGGCGATCTCGCTGCTGCCGCTCGCCATGCTGTGGTTCGGGCTCGGCATCCCCAGCCTGGTCTTCGTTACCGTCCATTCCGTGCTTTGGGCCGTCGCGCTCAGCACCAATGTAGGATTCATGGCGGTCAGCGAGACGCAGCGCATGGTCGGCCGCAACTATGGTCTGCAGGGGCATTCGATACATCTGGCTGATCCTCGTTCCGGCGGCCTTCACCTCAATCTTGACCGGGCTCAAGATCGGCTGGGCCTTCGCCTGGCGCACCCTGATCGGCGCCGAGCTGGTGTTCGGCGCCGCGTCCGGCGACGGCGGGCTCGGCTGGTTCATCTACGAGAAAGGCGAAAATCTCGAGACCCCTTCGGTCTTTGCCGGTCTCTTCACGGTCATCATCGTCGGCCTGATCGTCGAGAACCTGATCTTCCGCCGCATCGAAAACAGCACGGTCAACAAATGGGGCATGCTGCGCTAGAGCGACCTGCGCCCGACAAGGCGCAGATACGTCGCTCTAACCTTTCAAAACAGATCAATTTATCTGCAATCATGTGATTTCACTTGATTGCAGATTGATCTGGGCGCATGGCCCCCACCACAGAGATGACGTTCAGGCCGGCAATTTTCGCGGCATCTTTTGGATGCTCGGCGCGACGCTTGTCTTCGTCTTCATGCATGCGGCGATCCGGCATATCGCCCATGACGTCAATCCGCTGGAAATCGCCTTCTTCCGCAATGTCCTCGGCTTCGTGTTTCTTGCGCCGGTTTTCCTGCGCTACGGCCTGACGCCGCTCCGCACGACCCGATTCCGCCTGCATTTCTGGCGCGCGGTCATCAACCTGATCAACATGGTGACCTTCTATATCGGGCTCCGGCTGACGCCGCTGGCCGAGGCGACGGCGCTCAACTTCACCGCGCCGCTGTTCGCGACGCTGCTGGCGACCGTCTTCCTGGGCGAGAAGGTGCGCCTGCGCCGCACGCTCGCGCTTGCCATCGGCTTTACCGGGGCGATCGTCATCGTCCGGCCGGGCTTCGCGGCGCTTAACCCGGGCGCCCTGTTCGTGATCTTCTCCGCGACGTTGTGGGGCGGCATCATGGTCACCATCAAGATCCTGAGCCGGACGGATTCGAGCCTGACGATCACCCTCTGGGTGCTCATCCTGATGACCGTCATGTCATTTCCCCCTGCGCTCGTCGTTTGGCAATGGCCGACCGCGGTGCAGCTCGGCTGGCTCGCCTTCATCGCGGTGACCGGCACGATCGGGCAGCTCTTGCTGGCCCAGGCGCTCAAGGAGGCCGAGGCCACGTCGATCCTGCCGATCGACTTCTTCCGGCTGATCTGGGCGGCGGTGACCGGCTACTTCGCCTTCGGCGAAGTGCCGGACCTGTTCACCTGGATCGGCGGTATCATGATCTTCGCGTCGGCGACCTATATCGCCTTCCGCGAAAAGAAGCTGCACCGAGAGCGCGAGTCCCGCTAGACTGCCGGCAAATCTCAGAAACATCTTTGGCACAGGGAGAATCGCCATGCGCGTAGCCGTACTCGACGACTATTTCAACAAGGCCATCGAGCTCGCGGACTGGAGCCCGCTCGAAGGCCGCGCCGACATCAAGGTGTTCACCGAGCATCTGGGCGAGAACGAGGACGCGGTCGCCAAAGCCCTCGCCGATTTCGAGATCATCGTCGGCATGCGCGAGCGGACGCGCTTTCCGGCGAGCCTGCTGAAACGGCTGCCCAAGCTCAAGCTGCTGATCACGACGGGTATGCGGAATGCGTCCTTCGACATCGCGGCGGCGGCCACGCAGGGCGTCACCGTATGCGGCACCGGCGGCGTCGGCAGCCCGACCTCGGAACTCGCCGTCGGCATGATGATCGCGCTGATGCGCGACATCCCGCGGCAATATGATTCGATGAAAAGCGGCGGCTGGCAGACCCGGCCGGGATTCGACCTCGCCGGCAAGACGATGGGCATGCTGGGCCTGGGCAAGCTCGGCGGGGCGGTCGCGCGCGTCGCCAACGCCTTCGACATGAAAGTGATCGCCTGGAGCCAGAACCTGACGGATGCGCGCGCCGCCGAGTGCAATGCGACGCGGGTCGACAAGGACACGCTGTTCCGGGATTCCGACGTGATCTCGGTCCACCTGGTCCTGAGCGATCGGTCGCGTGGCCTGGTCGGCGACCGCGAGTTCTCGCTGATGAAGCCGACCGCTTACATCGTCAACACGTCGCGCGGTCCGATCATCGACGAGAAGGCACTGCTCAAGGCCCTGCAGGGCCACAAGATCGCCGGCGCCGCGATCGACGTCTATGGCTCCGAGCCACTGCCTAAGGACGCTCCGATCCGTAAGCTCGACAACGTGCTGCTGACGCCGCATCTCGGCTATGTGACAGCGGAAACCTTCGCGAAGATGTATACCGACGCGGTTGCCGACATCATGGCCTTCCTCGACGGCAAGCCGGTCCGGGTGCTCCAGCCGAAGTAGGGCACCCGCGTCAGGCGTTGACGTCGACGACGAGGCGGCCGCGGATCTGGCCGTTGAGGATCCAATTCGCCGCCTCGCCTATGCCGCCGAGGCCGGTGATCTGGGTGAGCGCTTCGAGCTTGTCATGCGGCAGGTCGGTGGCGATCCGCTGCCAGGTCCGCACGCGGTTGTCATAGGGCTGCATCACCGAATCGATGCCGAGCAGGTTGACGCCGCGCAGCAGGAAGGGAATGACCGTCGTCTCCAGCTTGGCGCCGCCCGCAAGGCCGCAGGCCGCGACCGAGCGGCCGTATTTGAGCTGCGACAAGACGCTCGCCAGCGTCGTCGCGCCGACGGTGTCGACGCATCCGGCCCACAGCTCCTTGTCGAGCGGCCGGCCGGAATATTCGGACAGGGTCGCACGCTCGACGATCTCGGACGCGCCGAGCGACTTGAGATAGTCATGCTCCTGCGGCCGGCCGGTCGAAGCGGCCACCGTATAGCCGAGCTTGGCGAGGATGGAGACCGCGACCGAGCCGACGCCGCCCGCGGCCCCGGTCACCAGAACCGTCCCGGCGTCCGGCTTCAGGCCGTGATTTTCGAGAGCGAGGACGCAGAGCATCGCGGTGAAGCCGGCGGTGCCCACCGCCATCGCCTGTTTCGCCGTCAGGCCCTTCGGCAGCTTGACCAGCCAGTCGGCCTTGACGCGCGCCTTCTGCGCATAGCCGCCCCAATGGACCTCGCCCACGCGCCAGCCGGTGAGGACGACCTTGTCGCCCGGCTTGTAGCGGCTGTCCGTCGACCGCTCGACCGTGCCGGCGAAATCGATGCCCGGAACATGCGGATATTTCCGCACGAGGTTGCCGAGGCCGTTGACCACCAGGCCGTCCTTGTAATTGACCGTGGAATACTCGACCGCGACCGTGACGTCGCCTTCCGGCAAATCGCTTTCGGTGATCTCGCGCACCGCATGGCTGACTTTCTTGTCCTGCTGCTCGAGCACGAGCGCGTTGAAACGATCGCCGGCCATGGCCGCTCCCTTCGTTTAATTATGATGGTCTTCACGATATAGAATCTCGCCGCGGCAGCCGCAACGGTCTGCCGGGCAAGAGCGCCGGGCTACTTCAGCGCCTCGAGAATGCTGACGTAATTCGCCACGCCGGCGCCGCCCATGTTGAAGATGCCGGCGAGCTTGGCGCCGTCGACCTGCATCCCCGCCGCTTCGCCGCGCGTCTGCATCGCCGCCATGATGTGCATGGAGACGCCGGTCGCCCCGATCGGGTGCCCCTTCGCCTTGAGCCCACCGGACGGATTGACCGGCAGCCTGCCGCCCTTCTGCGTCCAGCCCTCGGTGATCGCCCGCGCGCCCTGACCCGGCGGCACGAGGCCCATCGCCTCGTATTCCATCAGCTCGGCGACGGTGAAGCAGTCATGCGTTTCGACCAGGCTCAAGTCGTCGAGGGTCAGTCGCCCTTCCTTGAGCGCGCCAGCCCAGGCCTGCGCGGCGCCGTCGAGGAAGGTCATGTCGCGCCGGCTCATCGGCAGGAACTCGTTGACGTGGTTGCGGGCGCGGAACACCACCGCCTTGTTCAGGGCGAGCGCCGTCTCCATGTCGGCCAGCACGACGGCAGCCGCGCCGTCCGAAACCAGCGAGCAATCCGTCCGCTTCAACGGTCCCGCCACCAGCGGGTTCTTGTCGGACACGTCGCGGCAGAACTCGACGCTCAGGTCCTTCTGCATCTGTGCCCAGGGATTGGCGCAGCCGTTCTTGTGGTTCTTCGACGCGATGCGCGCCAGCGCGTCGGTCTGGTCGCCGTATTTCTGGAAATACTGCTGGGCGATGCGGCCGAACACGCCGGCGAAACCGCCTTCGATCTCCGCCTCTTCCTTGAGATAGGACGCCTTCATGAGGATGCCGCCGATTTCCGGTCCCGGCGTGTCGGTCATCTTCTCGACGCCGACGGCAAGCACGATGCGGCCGCGCTTCGCTTCCAGGTAGTTCAGCCCCTGGTGCACCGCGGCGGAACCGGTCGCACAGGCATTCTCGACGCGGGTCACGGGCTTGAAGCGGAAATCGTCATGCGCCTGCAGCACGAGCGAGGACGCGAAGTCCTGACGGGAGAAGCCGCCGTTGTAGAAGCCCACATAGACGGCATCGACATCGGCCGGGGCAATCCCGGCATCGGCAACGGCGTCACGGGCGACCTTCACGATCAGCAATTCGGCGTCCTCGCCCTCGAGCTTGCCGAATTTCGTATGCGCCCATCCGACGATGCATCCGGTCATGTGTCTCCACTCCCGCCCTATCGGTTGTATGGTTAACGCGGACCCGCAGCCTTAAGTAAATGTTAAACCTGCCGCCGCAGGATCGCGGCCAAACCTTAGCAAGCCGCGGCCATCCGGGTCAATTCATTAGATAGAGCGCCGCGGCCAAGACGCCAAGCACCTGACTTCAACGAAGCGGGGAGCCGTCGGGAACGCCGCGATGAACGAAACACTCGACCAGAAGATACGTCTGCGCAACGCCGTGGCGCGCGCGCATACGCAGGCGGCCAGCGGGCAAACCAGCAAGATGATGGTGAAGGAAGCGCCCGTATATTCCGGCCGGTCGCGGCAGATCCTGCCGATCGTCCTGGTCAACCTGGTGCTGACTTTCTTGACGGTCGGCGTCTACCGCTTCTGGGCGAAGACGCGGCTGCGGCGATATTTCGTGTCGCACATTTCCTTCCTCGGCGATCCGCTGGAATACAGCGGGACCGGCATGGAGTTGTTTCTGGGATTCCTGATCGTGCTCGCGATCCTCGTACCGCTCTTTATCGCCTCCGGCATTATGCAGCAATTCGTTCGGCCGGCCTGGGACGGATCTCGCCGCCGCCGCGGCCTTCCAAGCCTCTTATCTGCTGGCCATCTACTTTCTTTACAACGTCGCGGTATACCGGGCGCAACGCTATCGCCTTTCGCGGATCACGTGGCGCGGCATACACGGCGGACAACAGGGATCCGCATTGCTGTATGCCGTCTATGCGATCGGGCTCGGCCTGCTGACCCTGACCACGCTCGGGCTTGCCTATCCGCTGATGCGCCGCGTTCTGCTTGGCTACCGCATCAACCGCGCCTGCTTCGGCAGCGAGACCTTCCGCTTCGACGGCGGCGTGGCGCCGCTGGTGGCGGCGTGGCTCGTCCCTTGGCTGCTGATGATTCTCGCGATCGCGCCGGTCGTCTATACCCTGTGGATGGACGGTGCAGGCGCGTTGACGGACATGTCGGCTGGCACGCCGCGCTTCCGCTTCGAAAAAATTCGCCATGGCGCCTTGGTGCCGGTCGGCGCTCTGGGCTGGATGATCACAGGCTTCTGGTACCGCGCGAAGGAATTTCGCCATTTCGCCAACTTCACCCGGTTCGAAAGCCTCGAATTCAAATCCCGCCTGCGCGGCGACCAGATTTTCCTGCCCTATCTCGTTTACGGCGTGCTGATCGTGCTGACGATCGCCGGCGCCTTCGCCGGCGCAATGGCGCTGATCGCCGGCCATACGCTGGCGAAACCGGGCGGGATGATCCACATTTCGCCTTTCGTGGGAATGTATTTCGGCTTCGGTATCGTGATCTTCGGCTGGCTCGTCCTGGCGACCTTCAAGCCGATCATCGTGCAGAACTGGATCGTCCGAAGCCTCTGCCACACCCTGACGATCCAAGGCACCTTCTCGCCCGACCGCCTGTTCCAGAACCAGCTCGAGATCCCACGCCGGGGCGAAGGCCTCGCGGACGCGCTGGATGTCGACGCCTTCTGATCCGACGCGAGACTACAGCGCACGGTTCAACGACGGCCAGACGGCGACGACCATCGCCGCGATCCTCCGCCCCGCGCCGCATGGCCTCATCGTCTGTCGTGTCGACGGCAACGAGATCGACTGCTGGGCATGGGACGACATCCGGTTCGCCGAGCCGCCGGCGGGGAACCGGCCGGTGCGGCTATCGAACCGCGCGAAACCGGGCGCGCGTCTCACGATCGAGGACGCGGCCGTCATGCCGGTCATACGGACGCATGCCCGCTACCTGAATCGCGATCCCGATCACCCGCCGCCGCGTGTGGACCGTCGTCGCGATCGCCACGGCCGCCGCGGCGACAATCCTGTTCTTCGTCTATGGGCTGCCTTGGATCGCGCGGCCCGCGTCGGCGCTGGTCCCGGTTTCCTGGGAAGAGCCCGTGGGCGAGAGCACGGTCGAGGTCATCAATCAGCTTTTCGCCCGCGGCCGCAAATTATGCGGTGGTCCCGCCGGGCACGCCGCCTTGCAGGCCCTGACCCGGAAGCTGGCGGCGACCATCGAGACGCCCTACGAAATCCGGGTGGATGTGGTGAATTCCGATATCGTCAACGCGCTCGCCGTGCCGGGCGGGCGCATCATCATCTTCCGCGGCCTGATCGACCGTGCGAATTCGGCCGAGGAAGTCGCCGGCGTCCTGGCGCACGAGATGGCGCACGTCATTCACCGCCATCCAACCCAAGGCATGTTCAACTCGATCGGCTGGTCGGCGCTGCTGTCCGCTTTCACCGGCGGCGCGTCGCTGTCGAATACGGCCGTCGCCCGGCTGGCCGCCCATCTGGCGACGAGCGCGCACACCCGGGCCCTCGAGAGCGAGGCCGACGAAGGCGCGGTCACCATGCTCGACAAGGCCGGGATCGGAACCGTCGGACTGGCGCATTTCTTCGAATCGATGGAGCAGCTGGAAAAGCATGGCCCCCAGTTGCCGGAATACCTTTCCTCGCATCCGCAGACGGCCAAGCGCATCGACTCGATCGAGAAAGACGGGAGCAAGCCGCGGACGCCCGCGCTGTCCGCCGCCGACTGGCAGGCGCTGAAAGCGATCTGCCGCTGATCAGAAGGCGGCCCAATCCGGCTTGTGCGGCGTCAAGGTCGCGTCACCCGCCGTGAGCACGCCATCGCCCTTCAAGGCACGCTCGAGCTGTTCGAGGCGTATGAGCGCCAGGCCCTTGCCGTCCGAGGCGGTGCGCAGCTCGCCGGCGTCCTTGCCGCCGAGCAGTACCTGCGTGCCCGGCGGCGGCGTGTCGCCGGCGATATCGACGGGCAGAAGGCGCTTCTTGACCAGGCCGCGATACTTGGTGCGCGCCGTCAGCTCCTGGCCCATGTAGCAGCCCTTGTTCCAGTCGACGCCATGCAATTCGTCGAAATTGCTTTCCAGCAGGATCGCTTTCTCGACGACAAGGTCGCGGCTGCCGTCCGGCAGGCCGCAGGCGAGCCGCAGCCGCTCGTAGTCGATGAAATCACCAGGCACGAAGCCGAGATCCCGAAGCACCGCCTCTCCGCCCGCCCTCGGCAGGACCGCGCGGGCGCCCGCGTCGGCAAGGCGCGGGTCGACATAGAGCACGCCGCCCGCGATCGCACGCGCCGCCCCCGGCTCCGCCGGCAGCCCTGCTCGATCGAGCGCCGCCTTGCCCGGCAAGGCGGCAACGATATGCCCTTCGGCGATGCCGAGATCGATCTTGGCCCTGAGCTTGTACCGGCTCAGCCGCTGGCCGAGGTCCATCACCCGTTCGCGCTCGCAATCGAGGAAGAAGACGCCGCCGATCTCGCTGATGAAGAAGTCGTGGAGGTACTTGCCTTGCGGCGTGAGCAGGGCGGCCCAGATCGCCCGGTCGGGCGCGACCCGCTGAACATCGTTGGAAATCAGGCCTTGAAGAAAGCTCACGCGGTCGGCGCCGCCGACGGTTACAAGCCCGCGCGATCCGAGAAGGACATAGCCGTTCTCCTGCATTTGACTTCCTCCTGCTGCTCTCTTCATCAAGTAGAGCGCGGCAGCCGGGGCGGCAAGCGCCGCTTCGACTTGGCAATCCCGGCAGCGCCACGTATAACGCGCGGTCACGGGCATTCAAAGCCACCATTGATGCGGATTCTTTTTATTACGGCGACGCGGGTGGGGGACGCCGTCTTGTCCACCGGGCTGCTGTCACATCTCATCGGGCTCCATCCCGAAGCGCGCCTGACCATTGCCGCGGGGCCGGCGGCGGCGCCCCTGTTCGAGCCGGTGCCGGGCCTGGAGCGGCTGATCACGGTGGAGAAAGAACCCTACGCCATGCACTGGCTCCGCCTTTGGCTGCACTGCGTCGTCCGGCGCTGGGACATCGTCGTCGACCTCAGGCGCTCCGCCATCGGCTGGCTGCTGCCGACGCGGAAGCGTTTTGTCGTCCCGAGGATCAACGGTCCGATCCACCGGGTCGAGCTGCTGGCGGCGACGCTGGGTTTAGAGAATGCGCCGCCGGCGCCGCGGATCTGGCTCGATCCGGCGCATCGCGCCGCCGCAGCGGAAATCATCCCCACCGGTTCGCCGGTTCTGGCCCTCGCCCCCGCCGCCAACTGGCGCGGCAAGCAATGGCGGGCGGAGCGATTCAACGAGCTCGCGGCGCGGCTCACCGGCCCCGGGGGCATCCTGCCCTGCGCGCGGGTCGCGGTGTTTGCGGCGGCGAGCGAGCGGCCGGCGATCGAGCCGGTGCTCTCGGGAATCCCGGCGGACCGGCTGATCGACACGGTCGGCAGGATCGATCTTCTGACCGTCGCCGCCTGCCTGGAGCGCTGCGCCCTGTTCATCGGCAACGATTCGGGCCTGATGCACCTCGCGGCGGCCTGCGGCATTCCCACTCTCGGGCTGTTCGGTCCCAGCCGCGAAGAGCACTATGCCCCCTGGGGGCAGCGCAGCGGATGGGTCCGGACGACGGAAAGCTACGAGACCCTGACCGACGCGACGGGCTACGATCACCGCACGACGGGAACCCTGATGGACGGCCTCAGCGTCGGCCGCGCCGAAGAAGCGGCGCACGCCTTGTGGCGGCGTTTGGAGCCTGCCACATCGTGAGCGACAACCCCGCCATCCGATTGTCGGCGCTCGTCGTCGCGCATAACGAAGAAGCGCAGCTTGCCGACTGCCTCGGCACGCTCGGCTTCGCCGACGAGATCGTCGTCGTGCTGGACAAATGCACCGACCGCTCGAAGGAGATCGCGGCGCGCTACACCGGCCGCCTGGTCGAGGGCGCCTGGGCGATCGAAGGGGAGCGGCGGAACACCGGCATCGCCGCCTGCCGCGGCACCTGGATCGTCGAGGTGGACGCGGACGAGCGCGTTCCGGCGGAACTGGCGGCGGAGATTCGCGCCATCGCGGAGACGGACGGAACCGGGTATTTCCTCATTCCCTTCGACAACTATATCGGCGACCGTCGCGTCCGCTATGGCTGGGGCGCATCCTGGGGCGTCAGCGCCGCGCCGCGCCTGTTCCGCCAGGGCTGCAAGCAGTGGGGCAGCCAGCGCATCCATCCGTCGCTGACCTTGCGCGGGCCGGAAGGGCGGCTCAAGAATCGCATGGTCCATCATGTCGACCGCGACATCTCGGACATGATCCGGCGGCTCGACCGCTACACGACGGCCAAGGCGGCCGACCTTCGCGCGTCCGGCAACATCGGCACCTTCGCGGCCAACGTGCGGCGCATCTTCTCGCGCTTCTACAAATGCTATGTCGGCCGCAAGGGATACCGCGAGGGCCCCTACGGCTTTCTCATCGCGCTCTTCGCGGCGCTCTATCCGATCCTGTCCTATCTCAAGGCACGGCTGGAGGACGAGTGACGCGCGTGATGCAGGTAATGGCAGGCGCGGCGCATGGCGGCGCGGAAGCCTTCTTCGACCGGCTGGTCCCGGCCCTGTCGCGGGCCGGCGTCGCGCAGTGCGCCGTCATCCGGCGGAACGAAGAGCGTGCGGTGCTGCTGCGCGAACAGGGCCTCCGCCCGATCGAGCTTCCCTTCGGCGGCTTTTTCGATTTCACGACGCAGCGCGCGCTGCGCCGTGCCGTGAAGGAATTCGCGCCCGATGTCCAGCTTGCCTGGATGAGCCGCGCGGCCTCGTTCTGCCGGCCCAATAATCACGTCGTCGCCGGCCGCCTCGGCGGTTATTACGACCTGAAATATTTCCGCTATTGCCATCATCTGATCGGCAATACGGCGGCCATCCGGGAATACATCGTGCGGAGCGGCTGGCCGCAGGAGAATGCCTGGTACCTTCCCAACTTCGTCGACGCCACAGCGATGCCGGCCGTCGCGCGCGGCAGCCTCGACACGCCGGACGATGCGCCGCTGCTTCTGGCGCTCGGCCGGCTGCACGCGAACAAGGGGTTCGACATCCTTCTGTCGGCGATGCCGCACATTCCCGGCGCCGTCCTGTGGCTCGGCGGCGAAGGGCCGGAGGAAGCGGCCTTGAAACGCATGGCCGATCAGCTCGGGGTCGCGGACCGCGTGCGCTTTCTCGGCTGGCGGCGCGACGTCGCGGCCTTGATGGCGGCGGCGGATATTTTCGTATGCCCGTCCCGCCACGAGCCGCTCGGCAACGTGGTCCTCGAGGCGTGGGCGCAGCGCGTCCCCGTCGTCGCAACCGCCTCTGCCGGGCCGGCTTCCCTGATCAAGGACCGGAAGAACGGGCTCCTGGTTCCGGTCGAAAACGCGGCATGCGCTGGCGCGCGCCGTTGCGGCGCTCTTGGCCGACGCTGCCTTGGCGCGGGACGTCGCCGAAGCGGGGCATGCCGCCTATAGTGCCGGCTACACGGAAAAGAGCGTCATCGCGCAGTATTGCGAATTCTTCGAGCGGATCAGCCACTGATGTGCGGAATTGCCGGCATAATGACACGCAACGGGACGGCGCCCGATCCGTCCCTGATCGAGCAATTCAAACGCGACCTGCGCCACCGAGGGCCGGACGGCGACGGCGTTCACGCTGCCGGCAACTTGGCCATGGTGCAGACACGCCTCGCCATCATCGATCTCGAGACCGGCGACCAGCCGCTGTTCGAGCCCGGCGGCGCGGCGCTGATCGCCAATGGCGAGATCTACAATTACCTGGAGCTTCGAGAGGAGCTGTCGGACGTCGCCTTCGCGACGCATTCCGACTGCGAGCCGCCGCTCTATCTTTACCGCCGCCGGGGCGTGGCGTTCGCCTCGGCGCTGCGCGGCATGTATGCGCTTGCGATCCACGACCCGGCACAGGAAGTGCTGCTTCTCGCGCGCGATCCTTTCGGCATCAAGCCGCTCTATTACGTCGAGGGGCCGGACTATTTCGCGTTCGCATCGGAGCCGCGCGCACTGATCAACGCCGGCCTCGCAAAAACCGAGATCGTCCCCGACCGCCGAGACGAGCTGCTGCAATTGCAGTTCACCTGCGGGCGCGAAACGATCTTCCGCAAGGTCAATCGCGTCCAGCCGGGCGAAACGCTGGTCGTGCGCAACGCGCGCGTCGTCGAACGCCATCGCATCGCCGCGCTGCAGGACACGGACCTGCCGGCGCAAACCATCGAGGAAGCGCTGGAGCGGCTCGACGCCGCCCTGGAAGACAGCGTCCGCCTGCATCAGCGGTCGGACGTGCCGTACGGGCTGTTCCTGTCCGGCGGCGTCGACTCGTCGGTCGTCCTGGCCATGATGGCCCGGCTCAACGACCGGCCGGTCCGCACCTACACGGTCGGCTTCTCCGGCACCAGCGTCGCCGACGAGCGGGCGCATGCGCGGGCCATGGCCGACCTGGTCAAGGCGGAACACACCGAGATCGAATTCGACGAAGAGGATTTCTGGACCCTCCTGCCTCGGATCGTCGCCGACATGGACGATCCGGCCGCCGACTACGCGATCCTGCCGAGCTGGAAGCTCGCGCGGACGGCGGCGCGCGACCTCAAGGTCGTGCTGTCCGGCGAGGGCGGCGACGAGCTCTTCGCCGGCTACGGCCGGTACCGGAGCCTCTCGCGTCCCTGGTGGCTGGGCGGGCGCAGCATTCGGGCGAAAGGCACCTTCGACGGCCGGGGCGTCCTCCGCGCCGATACGACCACGTGGCGCGACGGCATCACCGCCGCCGAAGTAACGGCAACGCGGTCCGGAAGAACGCGGCTGCAAGTGGCGCAGGCGACGGACTGCGCCGATTGGCTGCCCAACGACCTGCTGACCAAGCTCGACCGCTGCCTCATGGCGCATGGCCTGGAAGGACGGACGCCGCTGCTCGATCCGGCGGTGGCGAGCGTCGCCTTCAACCTTCCCGATGAGCTCAAGGTGCGCGACGGCCTCGGCAAATGGCTGCTGCGCCGCTGGCTCGAGCGCAAGATGCCGGACGCCAGGCCGTTCGAGCGCAAGCGCGGCTTCACCGTGCCGGTCGGCGAGTGGATCCTCAAGGACGGCAAGCGGCTGGGCAAGCTCGTCGCCAAGTGCGAGGCCGTCCGGGAGATCGCCTGGCCCGAAGCCGTCGCGCGCTTGTTCACGGCAAACGGCAAACGCGCGGGATTTGCCGCCTGGACCCTGCTATTCTATGCGCTGTGGCACCGGCACCATATCGAAGGAATAGATCCAAGCGGCACCGTGCTGGATGTCCTGAGCGCATCTTGATCGGCCGATTGCAAGAGGGGAGCGAATGACGATGGCGGAGCAATACGACCTTTTGCTGCGGGGCGGGACATGCCTGACGCCATCCGGCCGCACCGCGGCGGATATCGGCGTGCGCGGTGGGCGCATCGTGGCGATCGGCAATCTGTCGTCGGCCTCGGCCGCCAGCGTGTTCGACGCGAAAGGCCTGCATGTATTGCCCGGCGTGATCGACACGCAGGTGCATTTCCGCGAGCCGGGCTCGGAACACAAGGAAGACCTGGAAAGCGGGACGCGCGGCGCCGTAATGGGCGGCGTGACCAGCGTCTTCGAAATGCCCAACACCTCGCCCAATACCGATTCGAAGGCAGCGCTCGAGGACAAGCTCGCCCGCGCCGCCGGCCGCGCCTGGTGCGACCACGCCTTCTTCATCGGCGCGACGACCGAGAACGCGGCCGAGCTCGGCGCGCTCGAGCTGCTTCCCGGCTGCTGCGGCGTCAAGATCTTCATGGGTTCGTCGACTGGAAACCTGCTCGTTGCCGACGATGCGGCGCTCGAGCAAGTGCTGAAACATACGCGGCGGCGCTGCTCCGTTCACGCCGAAGACGAATTCCGCTTGCGTGAGCGCCTGACGATCGCCCAGGAAGGCGGCGACCCCAGCTTCCATCCGAAATGGCGGGACGAAACCGCCGCGCTCAAGGCGACGCAACGCATCGTAGGGCTTGCCCGAAAGGCCGGCCATCCGGTGCATGTGCTGCATATCTCGACGGCCGAGGAAATGGACTTCCTGGCGCAGCATAAGGACGTCGCGACGGTCGAGGCGACGCCGCAGCACCTCACCCTGGCGGCGCCCGAATGCTATGAGACGATCGGGACCCTCGCGCAGATGAACCCGCCAATCCGCGAAGCAAGGCACCGGGACGGGCTCTGGGCGGCGCTGCGCGCCGGCATCGTCGACGTCATCGGTTCCGATCACGCACCGCATACGCGGGAGGAAAAAGCCGCGCCCTATCCGCGGAGCCCGTCCGGCATGCCGGGCGTGCAGACCCTCGTGCCGATCTTGCTGGACCATGTCAATGCCGGCCGGCTCACGCTCGAACGCTTCGTCGACCTGACCTCGGCGGGGGCGCAGCGGATATTCGGGATCTCGGGGAAAGGGCGGATCGCCGTCGGATACGACGCCGATTTTACGGTGGTCGACCTTGCCGCCAAGCGCACAATTAAAAACAGCTGGATCGCCAGCAAATCCGGCTGGACGCCCTATGATGGCCGCGCGGTTACCGGCTGGCCGACCGCGACGATCATCCGGGGCGCCATCGTGATGCGGGAAGACGAGCTCCTGGCCCGGCCGGTCGGCCGTCCGGTACGGTTCATCGATACGCTGGCAAGCAAGGAATAGCCGGTCTCCCTATCCCCGGACGGGGGCCGGCTTCTGATCCTCGGCCGCCTCGGACCGCTTCTTCGGCACGAAGGTCGACACGGCTCGCGTGATCTCGTCCATCATCGGATGCAGGGCGAGCTTCGGATTCGCCGCCAGCAGGATCGAGTGCGAAAGCGGACGCAGCAGCTCGATCTGCTTGGTATCGACCGCGTCCAGATCATTGCGCATCGTCCGGACGATCTTGATCAGCGACTTGCAAAGCTTGCCGAGATCGGCGCCGCCGAGCCCCGCGATGCTCTTTGCCATGTAACAGACCTGAGCCAGCTCGGCAGCGGTCTCATCGGAGACCCGGCGGGCCTCGAAGGCACGGCAGATACCGTCGACCATCGCCGCAAGCTTCACCCCCGCCTGCGCGAGGCGGCTGCCGTTCATTTCCTGCAAGGCCGCGTCGATCTGTTCGGAAAGCGCCGCCGTATCGACCGGCCGCCCTTCAATCTTGTCCTTCAGCGTATTCGGCACATCGTAGAACTCGGCGTCGCGCGGCTTCTCACTGTCGCGGCGGTCCGGCCCCATGTAATCCGCCGTCACCACGAAGGGCTTTCGATCCTCGACCAGGCCGTCGATCCGGGAAAAGAGCTGCGCCGGCGACAGGGGCTTGATCAGGATGAGATCGACGCCGCTGCCCACCGCGCGTTGCACGACCTCCGGATCCGTCGTCCAGATGAGGAGAATGATCGGGAGGAAGGGATTGCGTCCGGCCTTGCCGCGGCGGATCTCCCGGACCAGGGCAATTGCGTCGCCATCGGCCAGATCCGCGTCGAGCACGAGCAGATCCGCCATCGCCGCCGCCAGAACGTCGCGCAGCGCCGACAGGCGCCCGACGGTGCGAACATCGCGATAGCCCTCATTGGTCAAGGCATTGCGAAGGCCCTGGCACATATATGTGTCGCCATCCGCCATCACCACCTTGACGTTCGCACGAAACCGCGTCGCGGTCCGTTCCATTGCTCGCATCTCCTGTGCCGAGATCAGCCGCGGGACCGGGCCAAATCCCAAGTATTTTATTCAAATACAAATAGTTAGAGACCAAATTCAGGTAGCGATAAAGACCACGCGGCGACGCGGGTAACAGTGACGTGGATCACAGCGCACACCGGATTCGCCACCGTTTGCGGCGCGGCGCCGTTCAGCCGACCGTCACGGCCGGCGCGGACGCGCCCATGTCGTCGGAGCCCGCCGCCGGCGCGGCGACAGCCGGCACCATGATCCCGAGCGCGTCCAGCATCTTCTCCATCGCGTCGCAATCCTCGTCCGGAAAATCCCGTCTCCGCGGCCGCAATGGTCCGAAGCCGTTTCGCAAGCGCAGTCGCCTGGTCCGCATTGCCGCCGCCATGCACCATCATCATTTCGCCGGCATAGCGCGCAGTCAAATCGGCGATCGCCGTGATGACGCTGCTTATCTCCTTGACCGGCCGGCATTCGCGCGTCGCTTTGGCGATCGCTGCGTACTGGCTGCCGATATCCTGCTCCTGGCAGCGCAGCCGCTGCTTCATCATCCCGGGGAACACCTTCGCAATACGGGCGCCCAAGTCCTCGGGATGGAAATCGCGCCCATCGAACCGATCCTTCAAGGTGTTCGGCACGTCGAAACGGGGAAAATTATCGCCTCTCGGGGATTTACGGCGGTCGGGCCCAATGTAGCTCGATGTCACGACGAAGGGCGGCCGGGCCGTCGCAAGAAACTCGATCCGAGCGTAGAGCTGTCCCGCTGCGAACGGCTTCGTCACCAAGACGTCCGCGCCGCTGTCGACGACCTTACGGACAAAGGATTGTTCGGCGCTCCAGGCCGTCATGATGACCGGCACGAACGGGTTTCGGCCGATGCGGTAGAGACGCATTCGGCGCACGAAGTCCACGGAATCGCCGTCGGCCATATCACCGTTGAGGATCACCAGATCCGGATAGAGCGAGTCGACGACTTCCTGAAGGAGTCCGAGCTTTGTGATCGACCGGATTTCGCGATATCCGCCCGATGTCAACGTGTTTACGACGATCTCGCGCATGAAGGCCTCGTCGTCCGCGACGACGATCTTTACATTCGACTTATGGGTCGCTGATTTCACAATCGTCACCCTCGCCTGCTGCTCTCAGTAATTCCCGTGAATTGAGACAAATGTCTCTAAACATCGGAAATAACGTATTTTTTTCATTTCGGATTGTGGGCCCGGACAGGGGCACGCGAAGTGACAGCAGTCACAAAGCCAACTGCTTGCAATTTCAGAAAATTGCAACTCTCAGGCGGTAGCGCAACGGACGGCTAGGGAATCATTACCCCTTGGCGCGTCTGGCGATGGCCGCTTGCGCCGCCGCCAACCGCGCGATCGGCACGCGGAACGGCGAACAGGACACGTAGTCGAGCCCGACCTCGTGACAAAACCGCACGGAGGCCGGGTCGCCGCCATGTTCGCCGCAGATACCGAGCTTCAGCTTCGGCCGCACGGAGCGTCCGCGCTCCGCGCCGATGCGGATCAGCTCGCCGACGCCATCCTGATCGATCGTGACGAAGGGGTCGTTCTCGAAAATATGCTTCCTCTCGTAGGTCTGCAGGAAGCTGGCCGCGTCGTCCCGGCTCAGGCCATAGGTCGTCTGCGTGAGATCATTGGTGCCGAAGCTGAAGAACTCGGCGACTTCGGCAATCTCGCTGGCGCGGAGCGCCGCCCGCGGCAGCTCGATCATCGTGCCGACGACGTATTCCGGGGCTCGGCCTTGCTCGGCGGCGACCTTCGCGGCGGTCTCGTCAATGACGGTCTTGAGCAGCTCGAGCTCCTTGCGGGTCGCGATCAGCGGAACCATGATTTCCAGCTTCACCGTCTCGCCGAACTCCTTCTCGACGGCGAGCGCCGCTTCGAGCATCGCGCGCGCCTGCATCTCCGGAATCTCCGGATAGCTGATGGCGAGGCGGCAGCCGCGATGACCGAGCATCGGGTTCGCTTCTTCGAGCTGCAGCGCCCGCTGGCGCACCTTGTCCGGCGACACGCCGGCGGCCTCGGCAACTTCTTCGATCTCCGTGTCGCCCTTGGGCAGGAATTCGTGCAACGGCGGATCGAGCAGCCGGATCGTCACCGGCAGCCCGCGCATGATGCGGAAGATTTCGATGAAATCCGCGCGCTGCATGGGCAGGATCTTATCCAGCGCCGCCCGCCGTGCCGGCTCATCGGCGCCGACGATCATCTGGCGCATGGCGATGATACGGTCGGAGTCGAAGAACATGTGCTCGGTGCGGCACAGCCCGACACCCTCGGCGCCGAATTCGCGCGCCGTCCGGCAGTCGACCGGGGTGTCCGCATTGGCCCGCACGCCCAGGGTGCTGAATCTCGTCGGCCCACTGCATCAACCGCCCGAAGTCGCCCGACAGCTCCGGCTTGATGGTCGGGACCACGCCCACCATGACCTCGCCCGTGCCGCCGTCGATGGTGATCCACTCGCCTTCCTTGAGCGCGACATCGCCGGCCAGCATCGTCTTCGACCGGTAGTCGACGCGCAGCTCGCCGGCGCCGGCGACGCAGGGCCGGCCCATGCCGCGGGCGACCACCGCGGCATGGCTCGTCATGCCGCCGCGGGTGGTGAGGATGCCCTCGGCGGCGTGCATGCCGTGAATGTCTTCCGGGCTCGTCTCGATCCGGACCAGGATTACCTTTTCATTGGTCCCGGCCAGTCGTTCCGCGTCGTCCGCGTTGAAGACGATCTTGCCGGATGCGGCGCCGGGCGACGCCGGCAGGCCGCGGGCAATGATTTTTTTCTCGGCATCCGGGTCGAGCGTCGGGTGCAGCAGCTGGTCGAGCGAGGCCGGCTCGATCCGCATGACCGCGGTTTCCTTGTCGATCAGGCCTTCGTCCAGCATGTCGACTGCGATCTTCAGCGCAGCCGCCGCCGTCCGCTTCCCCGTCCGCGTCTGCAGCATGTAGAGCTTGCCCTGCTGCACCGTGAACTCGATATCCTGCATGTCGCGATAATGCGATTCGAGGCGCTTGCGAACATCGTCGAGCTGCCGGAACACCTCCGGCATGACTTCTTCCATCGCGGGCAGGTCGGCGTCGTTGGCCTGCTTGCCTTCGATCGTCAGGTGCTGCGGCGTGCGGATACCGGCGACCACGTCCTCGCCCTGCGCGTTGACGAGATACTCGCCATAGAACAGGTTCGTGCCGGTCGAGGGATCGCGCGTAAAGGCGACGCCCGTCGCGCAATCCCCGCCCATGTTGCCGAAGACCATCGCCTGCACGTTGACGGCGGTGCCCCAGTCTTCGGGAATGTGCTGGAGCCGCCGATACGTGACCGCGCGCGGGATCATCCAGCTGTCGAAGACCGCGCCAATGGCGCCCCAGAGCTGTTCCTGCGGGTCCTGCGGAAAAGGCTTGCCCAGCTCATCCTCGACGCAACGCTTGTACGAGGCGACGAGGCTCTTGAGGTCGTCGGCCGACAGCTCCGTGTCGAGCGACACCTCCTTGTCTTCCTTGAGCTGCTCGAGGATGTCCTCGAAATTGTAGTGGTCCACGCCGAGCACGACGTTGCTGTACATCTGGATGAAGCGGCGATAGCTGTCATAGGCGAAGCGCGGATCCTTGCTGCGGACCGCCAGCCCTTCCACCGTGTCGTCGTTCAGGCCGAGATTGAGCACGGTGTCCATCATGCCCGGCATCGAGACCCGCGCGCCCGACCGGACGGATACCAGCAGCGGGTCTTTGGCGTCGCCGAATTTCGCGCCGACCGCTTTCTCGACGGTGGCCAGCGCCGCCGCGACCTGCTCCCGCAGGTCATCCGGATAGCCTTTGCCATTGCCGTAGAAGTGGGTACAGACCTCGGTGGTGATGGTGAAGCCCGGCGGAACCGGCAAGCCCAGATTGGCCATCTCGGCCAGGTTGGCGCCCTTGCCGCCGAGCAGGTTGCGCATATCCGCGCGCCCCTCGGCCTTTCCGACACCGAAATTGTAAACCCACTTATGCATGGCCGCTGCTATCCTTCTATCTTTGAAAAGTCGGCAACTTGATGCAGCGTGTTGCCGATCGCGGACAGGAGCCGCAACCGATTGGCCCTGAGCGCACTATCTTCCGTATTGACCGTCACGTGATCGAAAAACGCATCGACCGGGGGTCTTAGTTCCGCCATGGCGGACATCGCCCCGGCGAAATCCTCCGATTTCAACGCCGTCTTCGCGCTGGCCGCCGCCTTCCGCAAGGCCTCATAAAGTACGACCTCTTCATCTTGCTTGAAGGCCTTGCTCTCGGGCGCGCCGTCATAGGCCGTCTTGTCCTTGCGCTCTTCGATGCGGACGATGTTGGCGGCGCGCTTGTAAGCCGTCAGCAGGTTCGCGCCGTCGTCGCTGCCGAGGAATTTCTCCAGCGCGCCGACCCGCGCCAGCAGCCGCACCAGATCGTCCTCGCCGCCAAGGGCGAAGACCGCCGAGATCAGGTCGTGCCGCACGCCGCGCTCGCGCAAATGCACTTTCAGCCGGTCGGCGAAGAAGTCGAGCAGGCCGGCAATGATATCGCTCGAAGGCCCGGCCGCAATCCCCTTCATGTTCTCGCAGGCCGTGGAAAAGACGGCGGTCAATGGGATGCGCAAGCCGTTCTCGACGATCAGGCGAATGACGCCGAGCGCGGCGCGCCGGAGCGCGAACGGATCGCGCGATCCCGTCGGCTTTTCGTCGATCAGCCAGAACGCCGTCAGCGTGTCGATCTTATCCGCCAGCGCGACGGCGACGGAGACCGGCGCCGTGGGGCAGCGGTCGTTGGGGCCGAGCGGCGAATAATGCTCGGCGATGGCGTCGGCGACGTCCGCATGCTCGCGGTCATGCAGCGCGTAATAGCGGCCCATGATGCCCTGAAGATCGGGGAACTCGCCAACCATGCCGGTGACCAAGTCAGCCTTGCAGAGCCGCGCGGCCGAGCGCACGCGGTCCTTGTCGGCGCCGGGCACGTATTCGGTCAGCGCCTCGGCCAGCGCCTCGATGCGGTCGACCTTCGCGTCCAGCGTGCCCAGCTTCGCGTGGAAGACGATGTCCTTGAGCCCCGGCACGCGGCTCTCGAGCGAGCGCTTGCGGTCCTGGTCCCAGAAGAACTTGGCGTCGGAAAGCCGCGCGCGCAGGACACGCTCGTTGCCGGCGACGATGCGCTTTCCGCCGTCGGCCGTCGCCATATTCGCGACCACGCCGAAATGCGGCGCCAGCTTGCCGTCCGGCGTCTCCAGCGAGAAATACTTCTGGTGCGCCCGCATCGACGAGGTCAGCACTTCCGGCGGCAAGGCCATGAAGGCGGGATCGATCGCACCCGTCAGCACGACCGGCCATTCGACGAGCCCGGTCACCTCGTCGAGCAACGCCGGATCCGGCTTCACGGCGAGCCCGCGGTTCTTCGCCTGCGCGGCAAGTTCTGTTTCGATCCTGGCGCGGCGGTCGGCCGGATCGAGCAGCACTTTGGCCGCCTCCAGCTTCCGCTTGTAGTCGGCGAAGCTCGTGACGGCAAACGGCTCAGGCGCAAGGAAGCGATGGCCGCAGCTCGTGTCGCCGAACGCGAGCTGCGCGCCCTGCAGGTCGACGCTGCCGTCGAGACGGCGGCCGCCGAAGACAGCCAGGACCGAATGCAACGGCCGCACCCAGCGAAACTCGGCATGCCCCCAGCGCATCGATTTAGGCCACGGCAATTCCGCGAGCGCCTTCACGATCAAGGCCGGCAAGACGCTGTCCGTCGCCTGCCCCTTCTTCTCGATCACCGCGAAGAGAAAAGTTCCCTTGTCGGTTTCGCGCGTCGCACATTGCTCGACGCTTTTGAGCCCAACACTCGAGAGAAAACCCTGGATCGCCTTCTCCGGCGCGTCGACGCGCGGACCGCGGCGCTCCTCGCGCAGGTCCGGCTGCTTTTCCGGCAGGCCGTCGACGACGAGCGTCAGGCGGCGCGGCGTGGCGTAGGCCTCGGCCTTCGTGAAATCAAGCCCGGCGGCCTTCAGGCCGTCCGTGACGAGCCGCTTCAGGTCGTCGGCCGCACGCGCCTGCATGCGCGCCGGGATTTCCTCGGAAAAGAGCTCGAGCAGTAGCTCCGCCATCACGCCGGCCCCTGGCTCTCGAGCCATTCGGCGCAGCAGGCTTTCGCGAGCTCGCGCACGCGCAGGATAAAGGACTGACGCTCCGTCACGCTGATCACGCCGCGCGCGTCGAGCAGGTTGAACAGATGGCTCGCCTTCAAGCACTGATCATAGGCGGGCAGCGGCAGCTTGGCGTTGATCAGCGCGCCGCATTCCTTTTCCGCATCCGCGAAATGGCGGAACAGCATCGCGGTGTCGGCATATTCGAAATTATAGGCCGAGAACTGCCGCTCCGCCGCGAGATAGACGTCGCCGTAGCGCTTGCCGCCCCGATCCTTCGGCACGCCGTCCCAGTCGAGGTCGTAGACGTTCTCGACCCCCTGCACATACATGGCGAGCCGCTCGAGCCCATAGGTCAGCTCGGTGCTGACGGGGTTGCAGTCGAAGCCGCCGACCTGCTGGAAATAGGTGAACTGGCTGACCTCCATCCCGTCGCACCAGACTTCCCAGCCGAGGCCCCAGGCGCCCAGCGTCGGGCTTTCCCAATCGTCCTCGACGAAGCGGATGTCGTGCTCCATCGGATCGATGCCGAGCGAACGCAGGCTGTCGAGGTAGAGTTCCTGGCTGTTGGCAGGCGACGGCTTGAGGATCACCTGGAACTGGTAATAGTGCTGCAGACGGTTCGGATTCTCGCCGTAGCGCCCGTCGGCGGGCCGCCGCGACGGCTGCACATAGGCGCATTTCCACGACTCCGGCCCGAGCGAGCGCAGCGTCGTCGCCCAGTGGAAGGTGCCCGCCCCGACCTCCATGTCATACGGCTGCAGCAGGACGCAGCCCTGCCGCGCCCAGAACTGCTGGAGCGTAAGGATGAGCGACTGAAAACTGTTGTCGGAGGCCATCTTCCGGGCTGTTGTCATGTGCCCCAGCTTAGGTGCGGCGCAAAATACTTGCGCCTCGCGGCAGGGTCAATAAGGACAGCCCTGGCGGCCGCAGTTCGCCGCCCGATCCGAGACGACATAGGTGCCGCAGACCGGACACTTGTCCATTTTATCAATTGAATCAGCGGTATGCTTCCTTTTACCGCCGGCCTTTCCCGGACGCCGCTCGTCCTGCCGCCCGATCGTCTTGAAGCCGTACCAGATCACCGCGACGATGATGACGAGGAGAAGCAGCTTGCTGAAGCCAAATCCAAACATCAATCCTTCTCCGATCCCATGGCGCGCCGTGCCCCGGTCCGACCGAGCGGCCCCTCAGAGGCCGTAGCGCGCCCACAGCGCGCGTTCGTCGAGCGCGCCGATGACGTCGCGCGACCATTGAGGCGCTTGCCCGTCGAGCCCGAAACGCCGCTGCAGCCAGCTGCGCTGCTGGGCGACGACGCGGAGCCTGACCTTGTCGCCGAAGACCGCGCGCATCTTGCTCCGCAGGTCGGCGACGCCGTCGACCAGCCCGAGCGCCAGGGCCTGCCGCCCGCTCCAGAAATCGCCCGAGAACAGTGCGTCATCCGTGCCGTTCAGCTTCCCGCCGCGGCGCAGCCGGACATAGTCGATGAACTGCGCGTGCAGGTCCTGCTGCAGCAACTTCAGGTGCGCCACGTCCTTCTCGTCCTCCGGACGAAAAGGATCGAGCTGGGCCTTGCGCTCGCCGGCGGAATAGACCCGGCGTTCGATACCAAGCTTGGCGAGCATCTCGGGAAAGCCGAAGCCCGCGGAAATGACCCCGATCGAGCCGACGATCGAGGCGCCGTTCGCATAAATCTCGTCCGCCGCGCAGGCGAGCCAGTAGCCCCCCGACGCCGCGACATCCTCGCAGAAGGCATAGACCGGCAGCTCGTTCTCCTCCGCCAGGGCGCGGATGCGGCCGGCGATCAACGCCGATTGAACGGGCGAGCCGCCGGGCGAATTGATCAAGATCGCAACCGCCTTGGCGCGCGGCATCGTGAAGGCCTTCTCGATGATCTCGGCGAGATCGGCAAGCGTCAGGCCGCCGCGCCGGAGCGGGCCCAGCTGGCCGATGACGCCGGCCAGCCGCACCACGGCCACGGTCGGCGCGCGCTCGATCCGATCGGCAAGGCGCTGCCCGACGAAAGGCACGCGGCTCAGCCAGCTTTTTCCCTTTGAATCCGACATGGACGCTAATGTGCTGTGGGCTTACCGATTTGCCAAGGCAAGAATGTCACAGGGCCAAGGAAGCGCCGTCCCGCAGCACCCGCTCTGCCGCGTCGCTATAGGCGCCGTCCTCCCGGTGCAGGACGAGGCCCGATGCAAGCCGCATCGGCGCCTTCGAGCCCTTGCGCGCCTGCACGATCACCCGGCGCGCATCCGCCCCGCCGGCTTCCCCGGGCGCGCGCGGCCATAGGGGAAAGACCGTCACGGCGCCGGCCATGCCGTGCAGGTGGAGCAGGATCTCGTCCAGCCGATCGGCGCGCTGGATCAGGGTAATGCCGCCCTTGGGGGCCACCATGCCCAGGCAGAAGGCGATCCAGTCGGCGAGCTTCGCCTCGCCTTCCACCGTCGCCGGCGCATCCTCGGGCGGCTGGCGCATGTCCGCGCGATCCACGGGCAGATAGGGCGGGTTCGCCATGACCTCGTCGAAGTCCCCCGGAACGAGCGCGGCCGGCGGCTGCAACAAATCGCCGCAGACGACATCGACCCGGCCGGCCATTCCATTCATGCGTGCGTTCTCCTCGGCGAGGTGCGCCCAGTCCGCCCGCAGCTCGAGGCTGGTCACCCGGGCACCGGGAACCCGCGCCGCGTAACAGAGCGACGCCGCGCCCACCCCGCAGCCGACGTCGAGGACGCTTCCGGCGGTCGGCGGCACCGCCGCGGCCAGCAGCACGGGATCGATCGCGACCCGGTACCCGGACGCCGGCTGGCGCAGGGCGACCCGCCCGCCAAGCAGGGAATCCGCCGGCTTCGACGCGACCGACCCGGTCGTCTCGTCCGCATCATGGAGCAATCGCATCGCCCGTTCGTGATCTTCGTCCGCCACCATGAGGCGACGCGGAATGGCGCCGATCGAGCCTTCGAGAACGCTGGTATGGCCGTCGAGCACGACCGTCTCGATCCGGCTCTCCGCCAGCAGCGCCTGGAGCCAGGACAAACGCACCAGATTCGTCGTCCGCAACACTTCGCGCATGCTTCCCCGCCGCTCCCGCCGGCCCAACCCCCGACCCTTGACCCATTGGAAGGTTGCACTATGCTCGCTGCAAGCCCTTTTTGGGGGCGCAGGGTGGGAGATAGCTACGTGGGCACCGTTGTCAGCCTGGACGGCCCTCGCCGCGAACGTAAGCCAAGCCTCGAAACCATACACGGCCTGGTACTCGAAGACCTGAAACAGGTTAACCAGGTAATCGTCGATCATATGCAGAGCCCGGTTGCGCTGATTCCGCAGCTCGCCGGGCATCTCGTCGCGGCCGGCGGCAAGCGCCTTCGGCCCGTCCTCACCCTCGCCGCGGCGAAGCTTTGCGGCTATGACGGAAAGCGCCATATCCCGCTCGCGGCCTGCGTCGAGTTCATCCATACCGCGACCCTGCTGCATGACGACGTCGTCGACGAATCCATGCTGCGGCGCGGGCGGGACAGCGCCAACGCGCTCTGGGGCAACCAGCCCTCCGTCCTGGTCGGCGACTTCCTGTTCGCCCGCGCCTTCGAGCTGATGGTCGCGGACGGGTCGTTGCGGGTGCTCAAGATCCTTTCCAAGGCATCCTCCGTCATCGCCGAGGGCGAGGTGCTGCAGCTCATGACGACCAACGACACGGCAACCAGCGAGGAAGCCTATCTCGAGGTGATCCGGGCCAAGACCGCGACCCTGTTCGCGGCGGCGGCGCAGATCGGCGCGGTCATCGCCGACCGGCCCAAGGTCGAGGAAGAGGCACTGGAAAGCTACGGCATGAACCTCGGCATCGCCTTCCAGCTGATCGACGACGTGCTGGACTATTCCGCCGTCCAGGCCGAGCTCGGCAAGACCGTCGGCGACGATTTCCGCGAGGGCAAGATCAGCCTGCCGGTGGTGCTGGCCTGGCGCCGGGGCAGCGCGGAAGAACGCGATTTCTGGCGCCGCACGCTGGAAAAGCTGGAGCAGACGGACGGCGACCTCGAAAAGGCGATCGGCCTGATGGAGAAGCGCGGCGCGCTGCGCGATACCGTCGAGCGCGCCCGCCACTACGGCGCGATCGCGCGCGATGCGCTCGGCATCTTCCCCTCCGGGCCGCTCAAGGCGGCGATGGAGGAAGCCATCGACTTCGCCATCGAGCGCGCGTACTAGATATCTCAGGTCCAGCGCGCCGTGTCCTCGCGGTCTTCGGCGGTCAGCAGCGTCGTGGTGTAGACGACGGTCCAGTCGCAGAGGTCGTAGCGGCGGCTGAGCTTGCGCCGCACTTCGGCTTCCTCCGCGCCGGCAGGGATCTTCGAGCGCTCCCACATCGCGAGGTCGGGCCGCCGGGTCAGCAGCAGGCTGCGGTACGGGCCGCCGCCCTCCCCAAGACCGCGCCAGAGGCCGATCACCTGGGAATCATAGGCCGCCTCGAAACCGGGCCAGGCGCCCGCGCAGAGATCCAGAAACTCCTGCCAATGGGCGGCCGGCGTCTCGAACCAGCGGAAGGCATAGTTGCCCTGCCGGCGCGGCGGCGCGGACGTGGCGGGCCGGAGCGTCGGCGCCATCGGCTCGCTCTCGCAGCCGCGGACGCAGGACACGCCCTGCAGCAGCGCCCGCTCCGCCCCTGCCGCGGCGTCCGCGTCCGGCCATACCGTCATCACCGTCAGCTCATCGCGCGGACGCCCGATCTGGCTGCGCCAGACGCCATAGAGCGCCCCCCGCTGCGCGGCCAGCCGGGCCGGGCCGGCATCCTGCAAGGCATCGGCGACCGCCTTCCACTGCCGCGGCTCGACCGTGAGGCGATGATGGACGTAGATATCGGACATGCGTGCTCTCCCTCTGACGTTACGTCAGCCTAGCGTCAACCGGAGCACGCCGCACCTGTCGGCGCTCGATGACGCGACCGAACAAGGCGAGCTGTTCATCGCCATGCTGCGGGCGAAAGAGAGCCGCGCTAAATAGCGGATTACAAATAGAAAACCCGCCCCGAAGGGCGGGTCGACCGGTTTGGTCGGGGAGAGAGGATTCGAACCTCCGGCCCCTACGTCCCGAACGTAGTGCTCTACCAGGCTGAGCTACTCCCCGGTCGCGGCTGGCCTTATATACCGCAGCCTGTAGCTTGGCAATGGCGCGCCGGCAACGGTGTCGTATACTGCGGAAAATAGGGGAGTTTTGGCGAATGGCAGCTCTTCACGAACTGTCGCTGCACAGTCTTGTGGCCCGACTTCGGGCCGGAACCACCACTTCGGTCGCCATCGTCGAGGATTGCCTGGCGCGAATCGATGCGCGGGAGGCCGCCGTCGGCGCTTGGCAGCATATCGACCGGGAGGGCGCGCTGGCGCAGGCCGCCCGGCGCGACGACGTGGAGCCCAACAGCCGGCTGCACGGCATCCCGATCGGGCTGAAGGACATCATCGACACGGTCGACATGCCCACGACCTACGGCTCGCCCATCTATGCGGGGCACCGGCCGAAGGAGGACGCCATCGCCGTGCAGCGCCTGCGGGCGGCCGGCGCGGTGATCCTGGGCAAGACCGTGACCACGCAGTTCGCCCACCGCACCCCCGGCAAGACGATGAATCCGCACAATCCCGCCCATACGCCGGGCGGATCGTCGAGCGGCTCGGCCGCGGCGGTGGCCGCCGAAATGGTGCCGCTCACCTTCGGAACGCAGACGGGCGGGTCGGTCATCCGGCCGGCGGCTTATTGCGGCGTCGTCGGCTTCAAGCCGAGCTACGGCTGGACCGATTTCACGGGGGTGAAGCCGCTGTCCGGCAGCTTCGACACCCTCGGATACTACGTCCGCAGCCTGGACGACCTGCCGATCGTGCACGACGTTCTCGGCACGCAGCAGCTTCCGGGCGCCGACGACGCGGTGACACGGCCCAGCTTCGCGCTTTGCCGGACGCCGGCCTGGCACCAGGCCGAGCCGCCCGCGCAGGCGCTGCTGGAAGACGTCGCGAATCGGATCTCGGCGGCGGGCGCGCCGGTGCGCGACCTCGACCTGCCGCCGCCCTTCGCCCGGGTCTACGACGCGCACACGACGGTCATGCAGTACGAGATGGCGCGCGCGCTGGCACGCGAGGCTGCCGAGCATTGGGACCTGGTGAGCCCGCCGACCCGCGCCTTCATCGAGGCCGGGCGCGGCTGCCCCGACGAGAAGGCCGCGCAGGCGCGCTATACCCTGGAAGGATTCCGGCGGGACTTCGCCCGGCTGCTGGGCGACGACGTCATCATCACGCTGAGCGCGCCGGGCGAGGCTCCGAAAGGACTGGACTCGACCGGCGAAACCACCTTCAACCGCATCTGGACGGCGCTCTATGTGCCGTGCCTGCATTTGCCGGTCGGCACCGGCCCGCAGGGATTGCCGCTCGGCGTGACGCTGTCGGCCCGGATCGGGCATGAGGCGCGGGTCGTCTCGGCGGGGCGCTGGGTCGCGGCGAAGCTGGGGCTCGCGCTGTTCGGCTGATCCGCCCTGATGTCGAGGAGGCTCTCGCTGCGGCACGGTTGCCAGCCTGCGGCCGGCGTGCTGTAATCCGCTTGACTGCACAAGGCGCTCGCGCCGCGTTAGGAGCGATCACGCATGATTACCCTGTTGGCCAACATCGTCGGTGGCGCGCTCGCGATCGTGTTCGTCGGCTATTTCGCCTACTCGGTCAACCAGACGCCGCTGACGATCATCGTGGTCGCCTGCCTCGCGCTCATGGTCTTCGCCCTTTACAAGGAAGCCCGGAGCGACACGAACGGCGGCTGACCTTCCGGCCGCCGCATAGCGCTTCCGGTCGCATCGGCTTCTTCACAAACAGGGCTGTCAACGGCGCCGGCGTTTCGCCGGCTTTTTCTTCGGTTGCAGGACGAGGTCGCTAAGCCAGCGCGCGGTTCGCAGAAGCCGGGCGTCATCGCCCTTGCGGCCGACCAGTTGGACGCCGAGCGGCATGCCGTCGGCCCCCTGCAGCAGCGGCAGGGTGATCGCGGGCGCGCCGATCAGGGTCCATGGGGTGCAGAAGACGGGGCTGCCCGTGCTTTCGAGCCCGCGCGGCGCCTGCCCCGTGGTGGCCGGCGTCAGGATCGCGTCGAACCGGTCATAGATTTCCCCGAGCGACCGGTTGAGCAGCGGGATGCGGGCGACCGCACGGGCGTAATCGGCGGCCAGGACGCGCTGCCCGCTTTCGATCATCTTGCGCAGGCGCGCGCTCAGCTTCCTTTTGCCCTTCTCGTATTCGAGCGCGAAGCTGACCGCGAGATCGGTCTCGAGGATCGTCCTGTGAAGCTCAACGGCATGATCGAAGAGCGACGGCAGCGGCACCTCGGTCGCCTGGTCGCCGAGAAATTCGACCAATTCGGCGAAGGCGGCCTTGGTATCCTCTTCCGCCTGATCCCAGGCCGGCGTCTTCACGAAGGCGAGACGCGGGGGAAGCGGCGGCGCCTCGCGGGCAATCCGGCAGAGATCGGGCCGGGCGGCGGGCCGCATGGCCGCATCCCCCGGATCGTAGGCCATGAGGCACTCCACGAGCATCGCCGCATCATCGATGTCGCCGGCGAACACGCCGACATGGTCGAGCGCGTCGGATTGGTGCAGCACGCCCAGGCGCGAAATGAGCCCATGGCTCGGCTTGAAGCCGACCACGCCGCAATAGGCCGCCGGCCGGACCACCGATCCGTTCGTCTGCGAGCCGACGGCGAGCGGCACCATTCCCGCCGCGACTGCGGCTGCCGATCCGCTCGACGAGCCGCCCGGGCTGCGCGCCGGATCATGCGGATTGCGCGTCTTTCCCGGCGTATAGACCGCCAGCTCCGTCGTCACCGTCTTGCCCATGATGATGGCGCCGGCCTCGCGCAGCAGCGCGACGACGGTCGCATCGACGGACGGCCGCCGGCCGGCATGCAGCACCGTGCCGTCCTCGGTCGGCATGTCGGCGGTATCGAAGATATCTTTTATACCGACGGGAATGCCGTGCAGCGGACCGAGCGGATGGCCTTCCCGACGCGCCTCGTCGGCGCGCCGCGCCTGAGCAAGGACATAGTCGGGATCGAGAAACGCCCAGGCCTCGACGCTCGAGTCCACTGCGTCGACCCGCGCGAGGCAGCTGCGCACAAGCTCCTCCGATGTGAGCTTGCCCGCACGCAGCGCCCGGGCCGCCGCTTCGATGGTAAACGCTTCAGTTCGCATGGGCATGACTCCACCACACCCCGCGCTGACGATGAAGGCGCGCATCGACAGGCGAAGGCCGGAAACCAGTAGCGTCGATTCTTGTCATTATTGGTAAAGATGATTCGGAAGCCACAGTGCGATCTGCGGATAGATATACAGCAGCGCCATCGTCATGAAGACCATGAAAACAAAGGGCAGCGCGCCGCCGAATATCTGGGTGAGCCGCACTTGCGGCGGCGCCACGCCCTTGAGGTAGTAGGCGGCCATCGCCATTGGCGGCGTGTTGAACGAGGTCTGTATGTTGAGCGCCACGAGAATGCCGAAAACGACCGGGTCGACGCCGAAATGCTTGAGCAGCGGCAGGAAGATCGGAACGAAAATGATGATGATCTCCGTCCATTCCAGGGGCCAGCCGAGCAGGAAGATGATGAACTGACTCAGCATCAGGAACTCGACCCGGTTCATATTGAGTCCCGTGATCAGCTCCTCGACCAGATGCTGTCCGCCGAGATAGGCGAATACCGAGGCGAAGGTCCAGGAGCCCACGAACAGGTAGGTGACCATCGCCGAGGTTCGCGCCGTCAGATAGACGGATTCCGTCAGGCGCGTGAAATCGAGCTCACGGTATCCGGCGGCAAGGATGAGGCTCCCCAAAGCGCCGACCGCCGCGGCTTCGGTCGGTGTCGCGAGTCCCAGCAGGATCGCGCCCAACACGGAGAGGATCAGGACGGCGAGCGGGAAAAAGGAGGTGAGCAGCGCGCGCATCACCTCGAAGAACGGCACGTCGCCCTGATCCTTGGGCAGTTTCGGCGCGAGCTTCGGGTCGATGACCGCTCTGCCGACGACGTAGAGAATGTAAAATCCCGCAAGAACGAAGCCTGGAAAGAATGCGCCCGCGTAAAGCTTGACGACCAACTCGCCCGCCGTCGCGGCATAGAGGATCAGCAGGATGCTCGGCGGGATCAGGATGCCGAGGCAGCCGCCGGCGCAGACCACGCCCGCCGCAAGCTTGGTGTCGTAGCCCGCTTTGAGCATCGTCGGAAAGGCCAGCAACCCCATGAGCGTGACGACGGCGCCGACGATACCCGTCGCCGTCGCGAACATCGCGCAGGTGATCAGGGTCGCCACTGCGAGCGATCCCGGGACATGCCGCGCCGCGACCTGGACGCTGTAAAACAGCCGGTCGAGAATGTTGGCGCGTTCGACCACGTATCCCATGAACAGGAACAGCGGCACCGCGGTCAGCGTGTCATTGCTCAGGATGCTGAACGTGTTCTGAACCAGAAGATCGAAGATCTGGTTATGAAAGACGTGATGGATGTCGACGAATTGATCCGGCGTCGCATAGGCGTAATAGCCGAAGAACAGGCCCATCGCCATCAGCGTGAAGACGATCGGAAAGCCCAGCATGATGGTGAAGATGAACAGCCCCATCATCAGGAGGGCAACTTCGCCGCCGCTCATGCGGAAGACCCTTTATCGGCTGCTTCGTGCGGATGTTTCGCCGCGTATTCCCGCTCATGCAGGATCGCGGATTCCATTTCCTCGACATCATGGAGGCGCGGCGGCCATTCCCCGTGCTTGAGGCACAGGATGCATCGGCACACTTCCGCGATGCCTTGCGTGATCAGCGTCAATCCCGCCAGCGGGATCAGCGTCTTGAGCGGGAAAATCGGGATGTCCGCCGGGCTGTAGACGCTCAATTCATGATAGCCCCAGGATTCGCCGGCATAGAAATAACCGGCGATCGTCAGGGTGAGGATGCCGGGAAAGAAAAAGAAAATGAAAAGCACGAGGTCGACGCCGGCCTGCGCCCGCTGTGGCATCAGGCGGTAAAGGACGTCGCCGCGTACATGCGCGTTCCGTCCCAAGGTATACGCGCCCGCCATGATGAAGAGCGCGCCATACATGTTGTAGGAAAGATCATAGGCCCAAATCGTCGGATCGTGCAGCAGATAGCGGACGAAAACCTCATAGCTGCCGCCAATCGTCAGGATCAGGATATACCAGCCGAATGCCTTGCCGATCCCGACGTTGAAGCGATCGATCGTGAGAATGAATTTGTTCATACATTACCTACATGAAAGCGCGCCGCCGCTCACAAGATCGGGACGACACATCCGGCGCCGTCCCGATCTTCACTTCGATAGCACTACCCCAGCTCAATAGCCGAGCGGCTGCGACTTCCCGTAGTAATGGTCGTATGCGAGCTTGGTATCATGCGCATTCAGAAGCTCGTAGTAAGCGACGTTCTTCGCCCACGCCTTCTGACTGTCGATGATCTTCTTGAACTGCTCTTCCTTGCTGTACTGCGCGACCACCTTGTCCCATGCCGCAAGCTGCGCCTTGAGGATCGATTCCGGCGTGCGATGAACGGTGACCTTGTCCTTATGGATCAGCGCCTGCAGATCCTCCGGATAATGCGCATAGGCCGTCCACAGGTTCGTCGAAGAAGCCGCCTCGACCGCGTGCGCCAGAATCGCCTGCTGCTCCTTGGCCAACGAGTCGAACTTCGTCTTGTTGAATTCGATTTCCAGGCACTCGGAGGCCTGATGGTAGCTGCTCAGCATATAGATCTTGGCCACATCCGCGGCGCCGAAACGGCGGTCCGAGGTCGGGTTGTTGTACTCGAACGCTTCGATCACGCCCTTTTCCATGGCGGGAATGATTTCACCGCCCGGAAGCTGCGTGACCTTGCATCCCATGGCCTGCATGACGTTGGTCGCCAGGCCGACGGTGCGGTATTTCAGGTTGCGCAGGTCGGCCGGTGACTTGGGCTCTTTCTTGAACCAGCCGAGCGGCTGGGTCGGCATCGGCATCAGGAACCAGCCGACGATGTTGAGCTTCAGCACCTTCTGCGTCAGGTCTTCATACATCTTCTTGCCGGGGCCGTTGTTGACCCATGCCAGGAACTGATGCGCGTTCCAGCCCCAGCAGGGGCCAGTGCCGAAAAGCGACGCGGCGCGGTTCTTGCCGTACCAGTAGGCGGGAACCAGATGGCCGCCGTCGAGCACGCCCTTATGGACGGCGTCTTGAACTTCGAAGGGCTTAACCACGGAACCGGCGTTGAGATAGTCGATCTTCAGGCGGCCGCCGCCCATATCGTTGACGATCTCGACATACTGCTTCGCATAGTCGTTGATGATGTCGCCGGCACCCCAGGAGCCCTGCATCTTGAGCACGGCCGTCTGCGCGCGCGAGACGTTCGGCATGGCAACCGTTGCGGCCACGCCTGCGCCGCCGACAACCGCGCCCTTCAGAAACCGACGACGCGTTGAATGCTTCCGAGCATCTGATTTTAAAGATGTCATTCGATTCTCCTCCCATTAAAACAACACCAGCGTTCGTTTCGTTGAAACGTCGCTGCCGACTTTGTTAGCCCCTCGACCCCTGGTCCGTCCGACGCCGATCACCTGCTCTTCGGTAACCGAAATTCTCCTTTAATGTCGGGCAATTAGTCCGGACAAATTGACCATATCGATTTGCTTGAATATTACATTCGAGCATTCAAGTGGACGAGTCAATAACGTGCGGCGGCACAGCCGGCATGTTCACATTATCCGGAAGCATTCAACGGACAGTCGCAATGATCGGCTTACGCGACGCGATCGGCCGGCTCTTTGCCGGCAATAATCGCGTCGATATTATCGATCGCCCGGTTGCCCATGGCGATGCGCGTTTCCCTTGTCGCACTGCCGAAATGCGGCAGCAGAAAGGCATTTTCGATGCCGCGATAGCGGGAGTTGGACTGCGCCCCAACACGAAAGACATCGAACCTAGCCGCGAAAACTTTTCCGGCCGTAGGCTACGATCAGGGTATTGTTATGGATTAGCACGCCGCGCGGCATTTAGGACGGTCGCGCCGTTCGGAATTTCGGTCGCAAAGAAAGCTGCGCTTCGATCCGACCAGCGCGTGCCTGCGAAACAGGACGGTGTCAGTGAGCGCGATGTTCCGCGGTCTCGATCGTTCGAGCGAGGCGCCCGAGCAGATAGTCGACGTCCTCGGAATCGAATTCCACGACGCCTTCGAACTGGGTCAGGACGCGCTCCATGATCAGGCGCGAGCGCCAATCGGGGCCGCGGTCGCTGCGTTCGGATTCGGAAAGCTTGGCGATGCCCATAGCGCTGTGGAACGCCGGGTAGAGCCGTGACGGCAGGGAGGCCTTCTCGTAGAGCGCGCGCATGCCGAGGTCGCCATCGTCATGGATCAGCACGCGTGCGTTCTGCAACGGCACGTGCGCCTTGTGAGCAATCGCCGCCTCGAAGAAGTTGAGGTCGCCGGTGCACAGCGCGCGGAGGATGATGGAGGCCGTCAGGCGACCATTGACGTCCATCTGCTCGACCAGCTCGGTGACGTCCGGGTGATTGTCGTCGTCCTGGAGCAAGCGAACGACCGCCCTTTCCCGGCTCTCGAGCAGAAGGTCGCTCGCGACCTGCGGCGAGAGCTCATGGTGGGTGACGAGATACTGCTTCAGGCTGTCGGATACCTTCGCGACCAGGCGTTCGGCAATGGTCAGCGGCAGCCTCTCGCGCTTGACCAGCGGCTCCTGCACGCGCTGGCTTTCGCCGAACTTGTCGATCACCTTGTCGAAGGTCTTTTCCGCAATCTGCGCGGTCTTGTTCGACACCAGCGCGACGACGGCGTCTTCGTGCCCTTTGTCGACGATGGCATCCGAAACCTTGGCGGTAACGTTCTCGCGCCGTGCAACGGCCACATGCCGGACCGGCGAGCAGACCGCGATAATTTCGATCAGGTCCTGCTCCGTCAGGGCTTTCGAGAACTCCAGGATGGGGAGCGCGACGCTGTCGCTTTCATCTTCCGCGAGGATGCGAGCGATATCGCTCGACACATCCGGAATTTCCTTCAGGCTTTGAGACAAGGTCTCGCGCACGAGGAGCTCGATGTCCTTCGCCATGACGCGAAAGATCTCCTGGGCGATTTCCCGCTCGGTCTTCGAGAGGCTGCCGACGCCGTATTCGCCCGCGACCTTGGCCGCGGTTTCCGCGCGCGCCTCCGCAGAGGGATCGGTCAACAGACGACTGACGTCCTTGGCCGACAAATGCGACGGCTTGGACCCGGCGGGTTGATCGGTGCCTTTTGAAGCCATTTTTCGTCAAAACCTACTAAAATTAAAACCTTCACTAAGCAGCTGACCCCCTCATTCAACCGCTCTGTCGATTTTTACGCCTACATATCTTGCAATTGGGTTAACAAAATCACCCATTCCCGCGCTCACATCGGATGGCGGAAGTTTTTTTCGGGGGCCTGGCGCCGCGGCCGATCTTAACCATACGACCGGCCGGCTCTTTCCTTGCCGCGCCAAGCCCAAACCGCGCCCGGCTCGCCCCGACACGGGTCCCGCCAGAAGCCATCCTCTCGCTGGAAAGAGCCTATCGGCGGGCAGCAAACAAATTGTTAACGCTGATCGATTTCCGGCCATCGCCGCGTTGGCCGTAATTCGGCCGTTTCGGCCCCGGCGACCTACCGCCGACGGGCAGGACGATTGGCGAGGGCCCGCTTTACCGCCGTGATCTGCTTATCGACATCGATCGGCAGCTCGGCGGTGACTTCGAGCCCGCGATCCTCGAAGACATTGCTCGACGGATGGCTGCGGGTCCATTTCTCGATTGCGGCGTCCCGGGCCCGTATCAGCCATCTGATCTGGGGCCGGAACAGGACCAGCATGTTGGTGATCCAGATATTCACCGGCCAGGACGGCTGCGCATGCTCGATCGCGAAATAGGGCAGCAGCCGGCAGACGTCCTCCGCCGCGTACCACACCTCGCCGGTAACCCAGCGGTTGGTGGTGAAGAGCCTGATCGGAAAGCCCTTCGGGTCCATCGAAATGGCGACAAGATGGCTCAGCGCATCGTCGGGATCGTCCGGCGGCTCGAAATCCGGAACGGCTGCCGGCCTCACCGCCTCGGGCATGCCCTTCGGACGCAGAAACGCATGGAAATGGCCATGCTCGCCAGGGCGCTCCTCGGCGGGATGCGCGTGATAGTAGAATTGCGAGTGGCTGTCGTGATCGTAAACATCGCCGTCGGGATAGTGGTTCCACTCATAGAAGGTTCCCGCATCCTTCAGCAATTCGCCGACGATATTGTCGTCGGTCCTCGCCAGCGCCCGGTAGCATTCGAGCACGCGCTTGCCGGCGTCGAACATTTCCGCCAGTTCCGCCGTGGAAAGCCCGGAGAGATCGGCCGCTGCTACCTTACGCATTCCCGCGAATCGCCCTTTCGGATTCAGCGTCACTTAGCCGGTTAGAGTCCCGCGCGCAATTCCAACCGGGCCCGCGCCGAATCCCGATGCGCGGTACGGATAGCGAAGAGGGCCAGTGTGGAATTTCGCGCCGGATTCGGCAAAGCGAAACCGCGGTCGACGTGAATGCGGAGAAGGCAATATCGGGCAGATCTATTGCCACCCCCGCTCCCGGTAGTAGCGGATGGCGCCCGGATGAATAGGCGCGGTAAGCCCGGCCTTGATCATCTCCGCCGCACGCAGATCGTTGAACGCCGGGTGCTGCTTTTTGAATCCGGCAAGATTGCCGAACACTGATTTGACCAGCTGGTAAACGGTTTCGTCCGGCACCCGGCTCGACGTCACCAGCGTTGCAAGAACCCCGAAGGTGGAGACGTCGCGCGGCGTACCCGCATACATCCCGCCGGGAATCTTGGTCTTGCGGTAAAAGGCGCTTTCCTTCACCAATCGGTCGATGGCTTTGTCCTCTACGTCGACAAGCCTCGACGCGCACAGCGCGGTCGCTTCCTTGACCGATCCGGACGGATGTCCGACGACAAACACCATCGCATCGATCTTGTTGTCGCATAGGGCCTGGCTCTGGTCATCGGCGGACAATTCCGACGCGCGCGCGAAATCGCCCATCGTCCAGCCGACGGCCCGAAGGATCACATCCATCGTGCCGCGTTGGCCCGAGCCCGGATTTCCGACATTCACGCGCCGGCCTTTGAGGTCTGCGAAGCTATGAATACCCAAATCAGCCCGGGCAACCACCGTGACGGCTTCGACATGAAGGGAAAAGACCGACCGCAATTCGCCGAACGGTCCTTTCTTGCGAAAGTCCGACTCACCTTTATAGGCGTAATACTGCCAGTCCGACTGGACGAGACCGAAATCCAGCGTATGGGCCCGGATGCCGTCGAGGTTGGCCACGGAGCCGCCCGTCGATTCGACGGTGCAGCGAATACCATGCCGCTTGACCCCGCTGTTGACGAGGCGGCAGATCGCGCCGCCCGCCGGGTAATAAACCCCGGTCACCCCGCCGGTGCCGATGCTGATAAATTTCACTTCCGCCGCGCTGGCCGTACGCGGCGCGGCCGCAAATGCGACGGCGATCGCGAACGACGCTGCCATGGCATTCCTGCGTAGCATGCACCGGCTCCCTGTCTGCAATCGCTTGCCGCGCCCTTGCCCCAAATTGCCTAGCCCCGCGCGCCATGCGTGGCTGTCACGTCCCCTTGCGGGATTTCGGCAGCAAGTGCCACACCGCCTGTCAGTGATTTTCCGGCATGATACGGCTCCAGGCCCGCGATGCCCACCTCGACATGGACCGCCGCAGCCCGGTCAGCCGCAATCTGTCGCGATCAACGGCCCTGCACGCTTTGCAGCGCCGCGTCGATAGCGCCGCCGAGGCGATCGACGATCTTATCAATATGCGCCCTTTCGACGATGAAGGGCGGCGCCAGCAAAATATGGTCGCCGCGCTTTCCGTCGATCGTGCCGCCGCCCGGATAGCAGATCAGGCCGCGCTCCATCGCCTCGGCCTTGATCCGCGCATACAGTTTCAAGTCCGGGTCGAAGGGCTCCTTCGTGCCCCGGTCCGCGACCAGTTCGATGCCCCGGAACAGCCCGCGGCCACGGATGTCGCCGACATGACGGTGATTGCCGAATCGCTCGAGCAAGGCGTCGTTCAGGACGTTGCCCATGTCCTGCACGCGCGCGAGCAGCCCCTCTTCCTGGATGGTCTGCTGCACGGCGAGCGACGCGGCGCAGGCGATCGGATGACCGAGATAGGTGTGGCCGTGCTGAAAAAAGCCCGACCCGCCGCGCACCGCCTCATAAATGTGCTGCGCGACCATGACCGCGCCGATCGGCTGGTATCCCGCGCCCAACCCTTTCGCAATACAGATCAGGTCGGGAACGATCCCCTCCTGCTCGCAGGCGAACAGCGTGCCGGTACGCCCCATCCCGCACATGACCTCGTCGAGGATCAACAGGACGCCATGGCGGTCGCAGATTTCCCGTATGCGCCGGAAATAACCCGGCGCGGCGGTCACCGCCCCCGCGGTTGCGCCGACCACCGGCTCGGCGATGAAGGCGGCGACGGTTTCCGGTCCCAATTCCTGGATCTTCTCTTCCAGCTCGTCCGCAACGCGCTGGCCATACGCTTCCTCCGTCTCGTCATCGCGACGGAAGCGGTAGGCGAAACAAGGCGAGACATGGTGGGACTCGATGAGCATCGGCGCGAATGGCTCGCGTCGCCAGCGGTTGCCGCCGACTGACAGCGCACCCAGCGTATTGCCGTGGTAGCTCTGCCAGCGCGCAATGATATGCCGCCGTTCCAGCTCCCCCTTCTCGACGAAATATTGCCGCGCGAGCTTGAGCGATGCTTCAACCGCTTCCGAGCCTCCGGAAACGAAATAGACCGCATCCAGCCCGTCCGGCGCATGCGCCGCCAGATGGTCGGCGAGCTGCTCGGCCGGCTGCGACGTGAAGAAGGCGGTATGGGCAAAGGACAGCTGATCCGCCTGATCCTTGATCGCCTGGATGACCCTGGGATGGCTGTGGCCAAGGCAGGACACGGCCGCTCCGCCCGATGCATCCAGATACCGCTTGCCCGTCGAATCGACGATCTCGACCCCGTCACCCTTTACCGCCGTGGGCGGCAGCGTGTGGGTATGCCGATGAAATACATGGGTCATTTTCGTAAGCATTCCCTGCGCTGGTTTGTGCGCTCTCGCCGGTCTCTAGTGTCCAGATTACGACCCCTTTCAGGGTCTTGCCCAGCGCTTCGTCGAATGCGTCGATGATCGCGCTCATGCGGTTTTCCTTCGCCCGGACGCGCCGCTCGAAAGTCTGGTGCGCGATGATCTCCCGCTGCGGCATTTTCACGAGCTTGGCGTTGATGCGCACCCGCGCCCAAGGCGCCGGCGCGTCTGGCCCCAGCTCCTTCGTACTTCGCCGGAATTGGCTCTTCATACTCGGCTTGGAACTCGCGCAGCTCCGTCTTCAGGACGAAATCGGAGCGGAGCCCGATCTGCTCGCGGCCGACCGAAACGATCTTTCCGGAATTCTCGAAGGATTCGATGATCAGCGACTGCACCATCTTCGGCGCGAAATCGGTCCAGTTCGCGTTATCGAAATAACGCAGCTCGATCGGGCTGTCCTGAAGCGCGATGCGCGCCGAACTGAGGCCGGCCGCCGAAACGGGCGTTTCGACGAGCAGCTGCCAGTCGACGGTCGGTAGGTTCGCGGGATAGGTGCTCTTCGGCGTCAATACGTAAAGGCGCGGCGGCGCCTCCTTGACGCCGGGGATATCGACGCACGCGGCCAGCCCTATCGCCAGCAGGACGGAAAGCGCGCGGACGAGCCCGGCCGTAGCCTGTTTTCGCATGGTCACTTCACCTCAAGGCCCGGCTGCGACTTGCCGAACAGGAAGCGGGCGGGATCCCGCTCGATTTGCGACGAGATTCGCGTCAAGGCGCTGACCAGCACCCGCGTCTCGGTCAACAGCTGGGTCAACTCATACAATCCCGACGCTGCAAATGTATTAACAGGCTCGCGATTCCGGTCAATCAGGTCGGAGAGCGTGACCGCCGCCCGCTTGAATTCGGTCGCGGTCTTCCGCACCTCCTCGAGCGTCACTTTGGCCTCGGGCCCGACTCCCGCGAATCCCTTGTCGAGATCGCCGGACAGCGTCTCGATCGATTTCGCAAGCTCGCCGATCTGGTGCAGCGACACTTGCGCTTCCTGCGCGGCCGCGCGTGCGTCCTTCATGGTCGCGGTCGCATCGGTAATCGCGCCGCCGAGCTCGACGGAATGGTCGGCCAGCACGCTTGTGACCTTCCGGATGTTGTCCAGCACGCCGGCGATGTTTTCCTGGTTCTTCGGATTGAGGAGAAGCGATATGCGATCGACCAGCGCGGTGATTCGCGTGACCAGCTCCGGCGCCGTATCGAACAGCTCCTGCAGCTGGGACGGCTTGGAGGCGATGACGGGCCGCTTCTGTCCCGACTTCGCCGTCAGCAAGGGCGCCTGGATGCGTTCCGCCCGACAGCTCCACATAGGCGACGCCGGTGATGCCCTGATATTCGAGCGCGGCAACGGTGTCGGTCTTGACGGGCGTCTTCTGGGGAATCTCGATCGTCACCTTCACCTGTTCGACATTCTCAGGGTTGATCTCCATGTTGGTGACGACGCCGACCGGAATACCGCGATAGCGGACCGCATTACCCTCCTTCAAACCGCTGACCGAGCCCTTGAAATAGATGTCGTAGCGCGCCGACACCTCGTGCAGGTTCACCCCTGCCATCCAAACGACCGCGATCGCGAAAGCGGCCATGGCGAGGAGGGCAAAGGCCCCGACAAGCAGATAGCTGGCGCGCGTCTCCATACGATCCCCCTATCCCGAAGCCTGATTTGCCGCAATCGCGACGCGTGCCCTTGGACCATGAAAATAGGCACGAATCCACGGATGATCATCCCGCAGGTGATCCGCCATGGTGCCGACCTTGACCCGCTTATCGACCAGCACGGCAATCCGGTCGCAGATGGCGGCAAGGCTGTCAAGATCGTGGGTCACCATGAAGACGGTAAGGCCCAGACTCTGCTGCAGGTCCCGAATGAGCTGGTCGAAGGCGGCCGCGCCGATCGGGTCGAGCCCGGCCGTCGGCTCGTCCAGGAACAGGATCTCCGGGTCCAACGCGAGCGCCCGCGCCAGGCCCGCGCGCTTGCGCATGCCGCCGGAGAGCTCGGACGGAAATTTCGCGCCGGCGTCCGCCGGCAGGCCGACCATCGCCACTTTCAGCGCGGCCAGCTGATTCATCAGCGGCTGCGGCAGGTCGAGAAACTCGCGCATCGCCACCTGGATATTCTCCGCCACGGTAAGCGACGAAAACAGCGCGCCATCCTGAAACAGCACCCCGTAGCGCACCCGCAGCGCCGACAGCTCCGGACGGGCTCAGGCTGGCGGGATCGACGCCGAACAGCTCGATCCGACCCGGCCGCCGGCCGGATCAGGCCGACGATCGCGCGCAACAGAACCGACTTGCCGGTGCCGGACCCGCCGACGACGCCCATCACCTCGCCCCGGTAGACGTCGAGATCGAGGCCGTCATGCACCACCTGCGTGCCGAATTGAGTCCGCAATCCCCGGACCCGAATGACGACCTCTTCCTCCGCCACCGTCAGACTCCCATGGCCGAAAAGATGATCGAGAAGATCGCGTCCGCGATGATGACGAGGAAGATCGACGTCACGACGGATTTGGTGGTCATTCTGCCGACACTTTCGGCGCTGCCGGTGACGCGCAAGCCCTCGTAGCAGCCGACGATAGCGATGATGAAGGCGAAAACCGGCGCCTTTACCATGCCGACGAGGAAATGATCGACCGTCAGCACGGATTTGAGCTGCTGGACGAACTGCACGAAGGTAACGTCAAGCACGGAGGTCGCCATCATCGCGCCCCCCAGCAGGCCTGCGATATCGGAAAGAAAGGCGAGAATCGGCAGGCTGATCAGCAATCCGTTGATCCGCGGCAGAACCAGGACGTCCATCGGGTCGAGGCCGAGCGTCCGCATCGCGTCGATCTCTTCATTCACCTGCATGGTGCCGATCTGGGCCGTGAACGCCGAGCCCGACCGGCCGGCGATCATGATCGCCGCCAGGAGCACGCCGATCTCGCGCATCATGATGACGCCGAGCAGATTGACGGTGAAGATCTCCGCCCCGAAACGGCGCAGCTGGTCCGCCCCGACATAGGCGATGACAATGCCGATCAGAAAGGACAGCAGACACACGATGGGAATGGCATTCAGGCCCGACTGCTCGATCTGATTGACCAGCGACACCATGCGCAGCGAGCGCGGCCGGCGGAGAATGACGAGATAGGCGACGATCGTCATGCCGTAGAAGGAAAGCAGCGCCTTGGCCTCTGACCCGAACTCGATCGTCGCCCGGCCGACGCGCTCGACCATGGCGGCCCAATAGTTCGGAACCACCGGCGGATGTTCCTCGGTTTCCTTCTCGGCCGTCTCGACGACGCGGAGGAGCGGCGCATAGGACGGGGCCAGGCCGCGCATCTCGGTCGCGATTCCGCGCCCTTCGAGGTCGTTCAGCGTGCGGCGCAGCAGCCAGGCCCCGGCGCTGTCAAATCCGGTCAGCTGCGACAGATCGAAGACCGCGCCGCGCGCGCCGTTCGGCGCAATGGCGCGGAGCGACCGGTCGATCTCGGCGGCCTGGCGAACGGTCCAGGCGCCGCCCATGCTCACGATCAGGCGACCGTCTTCGGCGGATGTCCGCACCCAGGCAGCGGGAACTTCCATCGGATCCTCGTTCGCCGGGCCCAGGACGGGCCGAGGCAGGACAATCGGATAGCACACCCGAAGCCAGGGTCAAACAGCTAGGGACGGCGATCTTAGCGTTGCCCCGGGAAGCCCGCGCCGATACCATCGCGGCGGACCGCAACCGACAAGATCGAGCAATGGACCTCAAGCAGCACATTCGCAGCATCCCCGATTTTCCCAAGCCGGGTATTCTCTTCTACGACATCTCGACGCTGCTGGCGCATCCCGCCGCATGGCAGGAGTGCGTCGACCAGCTCGCCAAAGTCGTGTCGCCGCATCGGCCCGACATGCTGGTCGGCATCGAATCCCGCGGTTTTCTGACCGCCGCGCCCCTGGCCCTCGAGCTCGGCTGCGGCTTCATGATGGTGCGCAAGAAGGGCAAGCTGCCCGGCGAGACGGTTCGCTATACCTATGACCTCGAATACGGCACCGACACGATCGAGATCCAGGCAGACGCCGTGACCCCGGGGCAGCGCCTGGTCATTCTGGACGATCTGCTGGCCACCGGCGGCACGGCGGCGGCCGCCGTCGCGCTGCTGCGGCAAGTTGGCGCGGATGTGCGCGCAGCGGCTTTCATCATCGAGCTGTCGTTCCTGGGGGGCCGCAAAAAGCTCGACGTGCCGGTGACGACGTTGCTCGCCTACGACAGCTAATCCAACGATTCGCGCGGATTATTTCAGGCCGGCCAGATCGAATCGGCCGACTTCGAGAAGAAGCTCGGCAAAGGCCTGCCCCGCCCGTTCGACGATACGCCGGCCCATTTCGGCATCCGCCAGCGCCGCGTTTCCGACGGCCCCCGAGGCATGGAGGTCCTGCGTCATCCAGCCGAATGGCGACGCGCCGGTCGGGCCCAGCCGCTTGTAGTTGCGCGCGATCTCGACCGAAGACGACTCGAAATTCGCGAGCTTCTCGCGCCGCACGAGATCGGGCCTGAGATGCATGATCATCGACGTCTCGACGGTTCCGGCATGGATGCCGTGCCGCCGCTCGCCGGCCTCGACCATGTCGCTCAGATCGACCAGCGCATACCAGTTCGCCGCGACGGCGAGAACATGATGGGAAATGCGCAGCTTGCGGCAGACGATCTTGGCGATCTCGCTTTGCCCGCCATGGCTGTTGAAAAAGACCAGCCGGCGGAATCCGGCGCGGGCGATGCTGGCGCCGATCTCGCACCAGACGGCGGTCAGCGTTTCCGATGAGATCGAAAGTGTGCCGGGGAAGGCGCCATGCTCGTCGCTCCAGCCCACCGGCTGCGGCGGCAAAGACGAGGACCGGGAAGTCCTCCGGCAGCCGGCCAAGGGCATCCTTCACCAGGCCGCCGTTGATGATTGCGTCCACGCCGAGCGGCAGATGCGGGCCATGCTGCTCGATCGCGGCGACCGGAATGACGACGACGGTCCGGTCGCGGTCGGCGGCGGCGATCTCTTCCGTGCTCAGCTCTTGCCAGTACTGGCTGCGAAGGCCGGACATGGGGTTTTCCTTTATCGCAACGGGCGGCGGCAGGTGACGTTTCCCGCGGCAATCCTTATAAAGGACATTCGTTAAGGGACGGCTGCCGGAACCGTCCGTCCGCCGCCATAACAGGGGCTTGCGGCGGCATCTGTCAAATCACTTGGCGACGAAAGGCCTTCGGCCATGAATACCGACCGCTTCGATCTTCTGATCCGCAACGGCGACGTGATCGACGGAACCGGCGCGGCCCGGACCAAGGCCGATGTCGGCGTCAAGGGCGACCGGATCGCCGCGCTCGGCGATCTGTCGCGGGCCTCGGGCGCGATGGAAGTGGATGCCGCCGGCCGCGTGGTCTGCCCGGGCTTCATCGACGTCCATACCCACGACGACAACTCGCTCTTCGACCGGCCGGACATGTTCTACAAGACCAGCCAGGGCGTGACCTCGGTCGTCATCGGCAATTGCGGTATCAGCCTTGCGCCCTACACATTGACCGGCGAGCGGGCGCTGCCGCCGCTCGACCTCATCGGCCCGCGCTTCGAGTTCCCGCGCATGCACGATTTCTTCGACCGGCTGGACGCGGCGCCCGCCGCCGCGAATGCCGCGGTGCTGTGCGGCCACACGACGCTGCGGCTCGGTGCGATGGACAGCGTCGACCGGCCCGCGACCGACGACGAGATCGCGGTCATGCGTGACCGCCTCGCCGAATCGCTCGACGCGGGGGCGGTCGGCATGTCGACCGGCCTCGCGTACGAGCCTGCCATGCCCGCCCCGACCAGCGAGATCCTGAGCCTCGCCGCGCTGCTGGGGCCGGCGGGCGCGATCTACACGACCCATCTCCGCTACGAGGACGCGCGCATCGAGGAAGCGATGGAGGAAGCCTTCCTGATCGGCCGCGAGTTCGGGCGCGGGGGTCGTGCTGTCCCATCACAAGGTTCAGGGTCGCGACAATTTCGGCCACACGCGCGTCACCCTGCCGATGATCGAGAAGGTCCGGAAGACGCAAAAAGTCGACCTCGACGTCTATCCCTACGACGCGTCGTCAACCGTGATCAGCCCGTGGCGCGTCGCGAAGTCTCGCAAGGTGCTGATCACCTGGTCGCTGCCGCACCCGGAACATGCCGGGCGCGAGCTGTCGGAGATCGCCGCCGAGATGGGATGCAGCCCGGAGGAGGCCGCGGACAAGCTCCAGCCGGGCGGCGCGATCTACTTCGCGATGGACGAGGAGGACGTGCGCCGCATCATCAAATATCCGCACAGCATGATCGCCTCCGACGGGCTGCCGAACGACAAGCATCCCCATCCGCGGCTGTGGGGCACCTTCCCGCGCGTCCTCGGCCGCTACAGCCGCGAGATCGGCCTGATCACGCTGGAAGACGCCGTGCACCGCATGACCGGCCTGCCGGCCTCGGTCTTCGGATTGACCGGCCGCAGCGTTCTGGCGCCCGGCAACTACGCCGATATCGTGATCTTCGACCCTAGGACCGTCTCCGATCGGGCCGATTTCGAGCATCCGACCGAGCCCGCCGCCGGCATCGAGGCGGTCTACGTCAACGGACAGGCGGTCGTGAAGGCGGGCGCCGCGACCGGCGCGCGTCCCGGCAAGGCGCTGCGCCGCCAGGCGATGGCGAAGGCCCGCGCGTAGCGGCGCTGGAGCCAGCCGGCTGCAGGCCGGATGTCGTCAGACGAGCTCGGCGAGATAGTGATGGTGGCGCGTGTCGCACAGGCTGACGCGCCACTCGGCTGGACGGCCGTCGAGGGCGAAGGCCACGCGATCGATCTCCAGCACCGGCGCGCCCGGCTTGAGGCCGAGATGCTCGGCGGCCTCGGCGGGCGCCTCGATGGCCCGCAGCCGCTCCTCGGCGCGCGTAATGGTCACGCCGTAGCGCCGCTCGTAAAATTCGTAGAGCGTGTTGGGAAGATCGCCATTCGCGCCCAGTCCCGGGAACAGCGCGGCCGATACGGAAATCGTCTCGTAGATCGCCGATACCCCGCCGAGATCGCGGGTCCGGCGCAGCCGGATGACGCGGGTATCGCGCCCGATATCCAGGCACGACGCCTCGCCGCGGTTGGCCTTGCCGCCCCGGCAGCTCAGCAGCGTCCCGCCCGGCAGCTGGTGCGAGCCGTCCTCGCCGACCAGATGGAAGAAATGGAACAGCGCCCGCTCGGCGTCATGCTCGGCAACGAAAGTCCCCCGGCCCTGGCGCCGGATCACGAGATTTTCGGCGGCCAGCGCGTCGAGCGCCTTGCGCACCGTGCCCTGGCTGACGCCGAATTCGTCCGCGAGCTGCACCTCGCTCGGCAGCACGGCCCCCGGCTTCCAGACGCCCTGGATCATCCGGCCGATCATCAGCTCGCGGACCTGGACATAGAGCGGCCTGGGCGACAAAGCGGCCGCCACCGGGCTGGAGGATTCGTTCATCGCAGAAGATTCGGACGTGTTGTTGACGACGGCAAGATCTATTGTCTTATATAAGACATAACACTTGCAATCCCGATGGCAATCTCCTCTGAGACCGGCGCCCCCGGCGCCACCGCCTTGTGGAATGACAAGACCGATACAACATCACTAGGAGGAGCCATGAGTGCCCCCCATTTCGTAGTCCACGACAAGACGGATTCCGTCGGCGTCGTCGTGGTAGAGACTGTGGTACCCAAGACGGAAATGACCGGCTGGGTCATGGAAACGGACGAGACGATCAAAGATCACCGCCCTCGACACCATTCCGATCGGCCACAAGGTGGCCCTGGGCGACATCGGCAAGGGTGATACGATCATGAAATACGGCCATTCGATCGGCAAAGCCGTCGCCGACATCGGCACGGGCCATCACGTCCATGTTCACAACCTCAAGACAACGAAGTGGTAAGCGATATGGCTATTCCAAAGAAATTCTCGGGCTATCGCCGCCAGAACGGCCGCGTCGGCATCCGCAACCACGTCATCATCCTGCCGCTGGACGACCTGTCCAATGCCGCCTGTCAGAAGGTCGAGCACAACATCAAAGGCACGCTCGCCATCCCGCATCATTACGGGCGGCTACAGTTCGGCGAGGACCTCGAGCTGCATTTCCGCACGCTGATCGGCGCCGGACGTAACCCCAACGTCGCCGCGGTCGTGGTCATCGGGATCGAGCCCGGCTGGACGGGCCGAGTCGTCGACGGCATCGCCAAGACCGGCAAGCCCGTCGAAGGCTTTGCGCTGGAGCGCAACGGCGAGCATAAGACGGTAATGAATGCGTGCCGCGCCGCCCAGCGCTTCGTCCAGGACGCGTCCGAGATCCACCGCGAGGAATGCGACCTGTCCGAGCTTTGGGTTTCCGTGAAAGTGCGGCGAGTCGGACACCACGTCGGGCATCGGCTCGAATCCGACGGTCGGCAACCTGATCGACAAGCTCGATCCGCTCGGGATCACCAGCTGTTTCGGCGAGACCTCGGAGATCACCGGCGCCGAGGATGTCTGCAAGACGCGCGGCAAGACGCCAGCGATCGGCCAGAAATTCTACGACACCTGGCAAGCCTACATGGACGAGGTCATCGAGCCGTTCAAGACGGACGACCTCTCCGAAAGCCAGCCGACGAAGGGAAACATCGAAGGCGGGCTGACGACGATCGAGGAGAAGGCCTTCGGCAATCTCGAGAAGATCGGCAAGAAGACCGCCTATATCGACGTGCTGGAGCCGGCTCAGGAACCGACCAAGGGTCCGGGCCTTTATTTCATGGACACATCATCGGCCGCGGCCGAGTGCGTCACCCTGCAGGCGGCGGCGGGATTTGCCGTCCACCTGTTCCCGACCGGCCAGGGCAACGTCATCGGCAATCCGATCGAGCCCGTAATCAAGCTCACCGCCAACCCGCGCACGGCGCGCGAGATGGGCGAGCACGTGGATCTCGACGTGTCGGGCATCCTGCGCCGGGAGATGAATTACGACCAGGCCGGCGACGCACTGATTGACATCATGATCCGCACTTGCAACGGACGGTTGACCTGTGCGGAAGCGCTGGGCCACCAGGAATTCGTCATGACAAAGTTGTACCGAAGCGCGTAGACATTAGAATGGGTGGAGCCGCAAATCCCGCGGGGCGGCTCCGCCGATACCTCATATGGCCGCGGTGAAACGACCGATACGTCGGATCGGCATTTTTTTATGATAAGAAGGGCTTTTCAGCACCTCGTCCTTTTCTGGCTCGCCTTCACCATGGCGACGCCCCTCTGGGCTGCGGAGAGCGCGGCAACCTATCCCAATGCGCCGGTCACCTATGTCATCCCCTTCGGCAGCGGCGGCGAATCCGATATCGCGGCGCATCTCCAGCAACCCTATTTCCAGGAGCTGACCGGCCAGGACCTGATCATCTCGCATAAGCCGGGCGGCGGCGGCGCGGTGGTCTGGAACGCGCTCAACACGATGCCGGGTGACGGCTACACCATCGTCGGCGTCAATCTACCGCACATCATCCTGCAGCCCCTGCTCGGCGCCAAATACAAGACCAGCGATATCACCGTCGTGTACATGTTCCATTACACGCCGCATGCGATCGTCGTGCGCCAGGGCAGCCCCTTCAAGACGCTGAAAGACCTGGTCGCCTACGCGCGCAAGTCGACCAAGCCCTTCGTGTTCTCCGGCTCCGGACAGGGTTCGGCGAACGAGCTCGCGAAAATACGCTTCGACAAGCTGGCGGATATCTCGACGCGCTACGAAGCATTCAAAGGCACGGGCGCGTCGGTCAGTGCGCTGCTGCTCGAAACGGTCGATGCGGGCTGGGGATATCTGACCACCGGCTTGAACTACGAGGATGACGTCCGCCTGCTCGCGATCGCGACAGAGAAGCGTCATTCGAAGCTTCCGGACGTGCCGACCTTCCGCGAGCTCGGCTACGACCTTGTCGGCGGCGCCTACCGCGGCATCGCCGTGCCGAAATCCACCCCCGTCGCCATTCGCCGGCGGATCTCCGATATCTTCGCCAAGATCAACCAGGATCCCAAGATGCGGGCCGAGATGGAAAATCGCGGTTTTGCGCCGGTCGATATTCCCTATGACGACATCCCGAAGTTCATGGAGGAAAAGCGGAAGGAATACGTCAAGCTTGCCAAGGATGCGGGCATCATCCCCACCCCGAAGCGCCGGAAATAAGCAAGAACGGAGAAGGACCATGCGGATCGTCGACATTCGCAAATCGACCGCGAAGCTGCAATCCAGCATGCGCAATGCCGTCATCGACTTTTCGCGCATGACGACCAGCGTGGTTGCGATCATCACCGACGTGATCCGCGACGGCAAGCCGGTGGTAGGCTACGGGTGCGGGTCGAACGGACGGTATGCCCAAGGCGGCATTCTGCGGGAAAGGCTGATCCCGCGCCTGCGCGAAGCCGACCCGGAAAGCCTGCTCGACGCGAAAGGCAATCTCGATCCCTTTCGCATCCAGGCCTGCATGATGCGGAACGAGAAGCCGGGCGGCCATGGCGACCGCGCGGTTGCCGCGGCGGTCATCGACATGGCGGTATGGGATGTCGTCGCCAAGGTCGAGGAGAAGCCGCTCTGGCAGGTGCTGTCCGAGCGCTATAACGGCGGCCATCATGACGCGCGGACACTGGTCTATCCCGGCGGCGGCTATTACTACCCCGGCAAGGAAATCGAGCAGCTGCAGAGCGAGATGCGGGCCTACCGCGAGCAAGGCTACCGCATCGTCAAGATGAAGATCGGCGGCGCTCCGCTCGACGCCGACATCCGCCGCATCGAGGCGGTGCTGGAAATCGTCGGCTCGGGCGACAACCTCGCCGTCGACGCCAACGGCCGCTTCGATCTCGAAACGGCCATCGCCTTCGGCGACGCGGCAGCGCCCTATAAGCTGTGCTGGTTCGAGGAGCCGGGCGATCCGCTCGACTTCGCGCTCAATGCCGAGCTGGCGAAGCGCTACGATCCCCCGATCGCAACCGCCGAGAACCTGTTCTCCGCGCAGGACGTGAAGAACCTGGCGCTTTACGGCGGCATGCGTCCGGACCGCGATTGGATCCAGATGGATCCGGCGCTTGGCTATGGCCTTACGGAATACCTGAAGATGCTGGACGCGCTCGAGCCATTGGGCTGGAACCGCCGGCGCCACATTCCGCATGGCGGCCATCTACTCGGGCTCCACATGGCCGCGGGTCTGCAGCTCGGCGGCACCGAGTCCTATCCGCTCGTCTTCCAGCCCTATGGCGGCTTTACCGACGATGCGACCATCGAAAACGGCCTGACCGCGCCGCCGACCGGACCGGGACTGGGCGTCGAGCAGAAATCGGGACTGATCGAGGTGCTGAGGCCGATCGCCGAAAGCTGACGGCGCGACCACGGCGCGCCGGGAAAACAGGAAGCGCTATAATTGCGAAGACGATACGAACGGCATCAAGGCCGACACTCTGAACATTTGGAATAGACTGACATGAGCGCCGTCACCCTCGAGCTTCCCGCGTTGCATGAGCTCGCGAAGGAAATCCTCGTTTCCCACAACACGAGCGAGATCAACGCCGAGCAGGTCGCCGCCGCGCTTGTCGCCGCGGAAGCCGACGGGCAGAGCGGCCACGGCGCGTCGCGCATCCCGTCCTACGCGGCGCAGGCCCGAAGCGGAAAGGTCGACGGGCATGCGATGCCGAAATTGAAGAAGGTCGCGCCGGCGGCGCTTCGGGTCGACGCGCGCAGCGGCTTCGCCGTGCCGGCAATGAGCCTCGCCATCGAGGCGCTGACCGAGCTGACGCGCGAGACGGGGGTCGCGGCGGTCTCGATCGCCAATTCCCATCATTCCGGCGTCGCGGCCCATCACGTGGAGCCCCTGGCGCAAGCCGGCCTGATCGGCCTGAGCTTCGGCAACACGGCGCAGGCGATCGCGCCCTGGGGCGGCACCAAGGGGCTGTTCGGCACCAATCCCATCGCCTTCGCCGCGCCGCGACGCAAGGGCGCCCCGCTGATCATCGACATGAGCCTGAGCAAAGTCGCGCGCGGGAAGGTCAACGCGGCGCTGCAGAAGGGGGAGCCCATTCCGGAAGGCTGGGCGGTCGACAAGAACGGCAAGCCGACCACCGACCCGAAAGCGGCGATGGAAGGCACGATGCTGCCGATGGGCGACGCGAAGGGCGCCCAGCTCGTGCTGATGGTCGAGATCCTCGCCGCCGCCCTCTCGGCCTCGCATTTCGGCTATGAGGCCAGCTCCTTCTTTTCCGGCGAAGGCGAGGCGCCGCATGTCGGGCAATTCCTGCTGGCGATCGACCCGGAGCCGTTGTCGCGCGGCCGGTTCCGGGACCGCCTCGAAGACCTCCTGACGGCGATCCTGCAGCAGCCGGGAACGCGCATTCCCGGCGACAGGCGCTATGCGCTCCGCGCGGCAGCCGCCCACAAGGGCGTCTCCCTGCCGCAGCCCCTCTACGACGAGCTCATGCGGATCCGCGGCTGAGCCGTTTCAAGCGGCCTTGATCGGGTTACTCAGCACGCCGACCTTCTCGAGGTCGATCTCGCAGGTGTCGCCCGGCTTCATCCAGATCGGCGGCTTGCGCGCGAAGCCCACGCCCGACGGCGTGCCCGAGACGATGATATCGCCCGGCAACAGCGTCATGACTTCCGAGATCGTCTCGATCAGCTCGGGCACGGCGAACATCATGTCGTCGGTGGTCGCGTCCTGCAGGGTCTTGCCGTTCAACCGCGTTTGAATCCGGAGCCCCTTGCCCGCCGGCGGCAGCTCGTCGGCCGTCACGATATCGGGGCCGAACCCGCCCGTGCCATCGAAATTCTTGCCCGATGTCCAGGTCTGCGATTTGAACTGATAGTCGCGGATCGATCCTTCGTTGAAGACGGAATAGCCGGCGATATAGCCGAGACAATCCTTCGCGGCGATATTCCGGCCCTTGCGGCCGATCACCACCACCATCTCCGCCTCGTAGTCGAACTGCTCGGAGCAGCGCGGCACCAGGAGCGGCTGGCCATGCCCGACCAGGGTCGTGTTCACGCGCAGGAAAAGCACGGGATAATCGGGCTTCTTCAAGCCGGATTCCGCGGCGTGGTCGGCATAGTTCAAGCCGACGCAGATGATCTTGCCCGGATTCCAGACCGGCGGGTGATAGACGATGCCGGCTGCCGGGATCACTGCGGATGCAGGCGGCGACGCCACGGCCTTCTTGACGGCGTCCATGGCCGACGGGCCGGCGGCCAGCAGCCCCGGCACGTCGCGCGGCAATTCGGGGGATGCCACGGAAAGGTCCACGACCTCCTGGCCGCGGCGGACGCCGATCACCGGCTGACCGGCTTTGTCGAAGGCAAGCAATCTCATCTTGTTCTCTCCCTTAATCGCCGCGCGGGGCGCGCATTCTCGTTGGAGCCGATATAGTAGCAGCATGATCGCAGGAGAGATCGACGGCTATCAATACGCTTTGATCGAATCGACGAATTTGATCGCCGTCCGCCGTCCGGACGGCTCGCTGCGTATGCTGCCAGGCGGCGGCGAGACGTCGAGGCGGCGGTGAGGGCTTTTATCGCCGACGACCGGACCGGCGGCGGCAAGCCCGCAGATTGACTTCATTTGCAGGCATTCCTTAACCGCGGATTAAGCGCACCGTGCCATTGTGGCACTGCGCCAAGGCTTCCATAACGTTCTGCCGATTGCGACGACCGGTGACTGCCCACAACATATCGCCATGCCTGCATTCGCAGAAAATAGCACTTGAAAATGAACATCGTTCAATTTATCTATGCGCCACTACGTCAATCGGCCTGACCCATAGCATAAAGACGATGGCGCGACGATCGGACCACAGCCGCGATGAGCTGTATGACCTGGCGATGAGCGCGGCGCGCGATATCGTCGAGCGCGAGGGCTTGCGTGCCCTGACCGCGCGCAGCCTCGCGACCGCCATCGGCTACTCGCCCGGGACGCTCTATAACCTGTTCGAGAATCTGGACGAATTGGCGCTGCACGTGAACGCGTCCACGCTGGAGGCGCTTTACGCCGCCGTCGCGCAGGATGGGCGGTCGGGTGACCCGGAAGCCGATCTCAACCGCATGCTGGCGCGGTACCTCGAATTCCTGGAGCGGAACCCGGCGCTCTGGACGGCGATATTCGAATACCGCCGGCCGACGGCGGGCGACCTGCCGGCCTGGTACCTCGCCAAGGTGCAAAGGCTGATGCGGCTGGTCGAAGACGCCCTCGCGCCGCTGTTCGATTCGAAAGACGTGCGGGAACTGCGCGAGGCCGCGGCCGTTTTGTGGTCCAGCCTGCATGGCATCTGCACGCTGGCGCTGGACGGGCGGCTGTCGCTCGTGAGCGCACGGTCGGTGCCGCAGATGGCGCAGTCGCTGATCGCCAACTATCTGGCCGGGCTGCGCACGCATGTCGGCGGGAGGCGCGGTCATGCTTAAGCGACTGTTCGCGGCCCGCAATGCCGAAATGCGCGGCCCGCAGCGCCCGCGGCTGCTGCGGCGCATCGGCCGCCGCGCCGCGCATCCGGACGCCGCCAACATGAACGAATCCGCGCGACTGCTTCCGATCGTCAGGCCGATCAACCTGCCGTTCCCCACCTTCGGGGGCAAGCAGATCTGGGCCGATATATTCATCCGATCCGGCTGGCGCATTCAGCGCAACGTCTACAGCGACCATTGCCGCCTGCTCGACCGGAACAACATCCGCCGGGCCTGGGGCACGCCGGAGCAGTGCCGGGAAAGCTTCGAACGCCTTCGGAAACGCAACCCCGTCGCCGCGCAGAGCGGTCATGTCGTCATGCTCGTGCACGGCCTCGGCCGTTCCGCAAGCGCGTTCACGCTGCTCGAGGACAGCCTCCGCCGTGAAGGATACGAGACGGCGAACGTGAACTATCCGAGCACGCGCCTCGGTATTGCCGCGCATGCCGACAATCTCGAGCGGATCATCCTGTCGCTCGAAGGCGTGACGACGCTGTCCTTCGTGACGCACAGCCTCGGCGGCCTGGTCGTCCGCGACCTGCTGGCCCGCGAGCGCGAATGGCGCAAGACCATCGCTATTCACCGGCTGGTCATGATCGCGCCGCCGAACAAGGGATCCCAGGTGGCCGACCGCCTCAGGAAACTGCCGGCCTACCGCTGGCTGACCGGCGAGTCGGGACAGGGTCTGACGACGGCGGCCGCGGCAAAGCTGCCGGTGCCCGCCGTGGAATTCGGAATCATCGCCGGCGGGCGTGGCAATGCGAACGGATTCAATCCGCTGCTGCCCGGCGACAACGACGGCTTCGTGACCGTCGCGGAGACCGCGCTCGACGGCGCGCGCGACTTCCTGCTCGTGCGCACGACGCATGGTCTGGTCGACGACCATCCGCAGACCATCGACGCCACCTTGTCCTTCTTGCGCGACGGCTGTTTCATTCCCAAAGACCCGACCGGCTCAGCCTAGGCGCTGGAGAGGATGATGGGCCAGGAACCCGACACGCTCGCCTTGATGCGGCAGCGGCGCTTTCTGCCGCTGTTCCTGACGCAGTTCCTCGGCGCCACCAACGACAGCCTGTTCAAGCAGGCGCTCTTCGTGCTGATCGTGTTCCGGCTGGCGGACAGCACCGGGGCGAATTCGGGAGATCCTCGTCAACATCGGCGCCGGGCTGTTCATCCTGCCCTTCTTCCTGTTCTCCGCGACCGGCGGCCAGCTTGCCGACAAGATCGAGAAGGCCCGGCTGATCCGCTGGATCAAGTTCGCGGAAATCCTGATCATGGGTTTCGCGGCTTTGGGCTTCTACCTGGAGCAGACCTATTTCCTGCTCGCGGTGCTGTTCTTCATGGGCGCGCAATCGGCCTTTTTCGGGCCGGTGAAATACAGCATCCTGCCCGACCATCTGCCGAAGCAGGATCTCGTGTCGGGCAACGCCTTCATCGAGGCCGGCACCTTCCTCGCCATCCTGATCGGCACGCTGGCAGGTAACCAGCTCATCCTGATCGCGCATGGCGGGATGATCGTTTCGGCCATCGTCGTGACGATCGCCCTGCTCGGCTTCGCATCGAGCAGCTTCATCCCGAAGGCCGGACCGGCGGCGCCCGCGCTGCACGTCAATCCGAACATCCTGGCGGAGACCTTCTCGACCATGCGGCTCGGCCGCCGGCGCCGGGACATCCACCTGTCGATCCTGGGCATTTCCTGGTTCTGGCTGTTCGGCGCGACCTTCCTGGCCCAGCTTGCGCCCTTCACCAAGGACTACCTGCACGCCAACGAGCAGATCATAGCGCTGTTCATGATGCTGTTCTCGATCGGCATCGGCGCGGGGTCGCTTCTGTGCAACCGCCTCTTGCGCGGCGAGATCAGCGCGCGCTTCGTGCCGATCGGCGCGATCGGCATGGCGGCCTTCGCGCTCGACCTCTATTTCGCCAGCCGCGCCGGCACGCCGGCGACAAGCGCCCTGATCGGTCTCGGCGAGTTCCTGCAGCACGGAAGGAACTGGCGGATCGTCATCGACCTGCTGATGATCGCCGTTTCCGGCGGCGTCTTCGTCGTTCCGCTTTATGCGATCCTGCAGAGCCGCAGCGACGAGACGGTCCGGTCGCGCATGATCGCGGCGAACAACATCGTCAATGCGCTGTTCATGGTGGCGGGCGCGGTCGCCGCCGCCGCGATGCTGGCCTCTCACTTCACCATTCCGGAAATCTTCCTCGTCACGGCGGTCGTGACGATCCTGGTGGCGATCTACATCTGCGGCCTGCTGCCGGACGAGCTCGTCAAGGTGGTCATGGCGGGGCTGCTGCGCCTCGCCTACCGCGTCGAGGTCCGCGGGCTCGATAACTACCGGGCCGTCGGCGACCGCGCGGTGATCGTCGTGAACCATGTATCGTTCCTCGACGGCCTGCTGATCGCCGCCTTCCTGCCCGGCAAGGACACCTTCGCCGTCAACACCCATATCGCCAAGCTTTGGTGGATCAAGCCGTTCCTTGCCATGGTCGACACCTTCGCCATGGACCCGACGAAGCCGATGGCCGCCAAGTCCCTGATCAAGACGGTGCAGTCGGGCCGGAAATGCGTGATCTTCCCGGAAGGCCGCATCACCGTCACCGGCGCCTTGATGAAGGTCTACGAAGGGCCGGCGATGGTCGCGGACAAGTCCGGCGCGCCGATCCTGCCGGTCCGGATCGACGGCGCGCAATACAGCCCCTTCTCGCGCATGCGCGGCAAGGTCAGGACGCGCCTCTTCCCCAAGATCACGATCACGGTGCTGCAGCCGCGCCAGTTCGACGTGCCGCCGGCGGTGCGGGGACGTCATCGCCGCCAGATCGCCGGCGCGAAGCTGCACGCGGTGATGGCCGAGATGATCTTCGTATCGTGCGATCGCGACCGCACCTTGTACGAAGCCCTGCTCGAAGCGCGCGCCATCTACGGCGGCAACCATGCCATTGCGGAAGATATCGAGCGCCGGCCGGCCAACTACCGGCGGCTTATCCGGGGCAGCATGCTGCTCGGCCGACGGCTTTCGAAATGCGGCGAGCCGGGCCGGACGATCGGCGTCCTGCTGCCGAATTCCGTCGGCACGGCGATAACCTTCTTCGCGCTGCAGGCGAATGGCCAGGTGCCGGCGATGCTCAACTTCTCCGCCGGCGCGGGAAATGTGGTCGCGGCCTGCAAGACGGCCGAGGTCGCAACCGTCGTGACGTCGCGCCGCTTCGTCCGCATGGCGAAGCTGGACGAGATGATCGATGGCATCTCGCAACACGCCGCGATCGTCTACGTGGAAGACATCCAGAAATCGATCGGCCTGGTCGACACGCTCTACGCCTTCTATGCGGGACTGTTTGCCGGCGCCATCCACCGGCGGAGCAAGCGCACAGCGAACGATCCGGCCGTCATTCTCTTCACCTCCGGCTCCGAAGCTGCGCCCAAGGGTGTCGTGCTCAGCCACCGAAATATCCTGTCGAACATCTACCAGCTTGCGGCGGTGGTCGATTTCAACCCGTCCGACATCGTCTTCAACGCGCTGCCGCTGTTCCACTCCTTCGGCCTGAGCGCCGGTATGCTGCTGCCCGCGCTGTCAGGCGTCCGGTCCTTCCTCTACCCCTCCCCGCTGCATTACAGGATCGTGCCCGAGCTGGTCTACGACACGAACGCGACCATCATGTTCGGCACCGACACCTTCCTGACCGGTTACGCCCGGATGGCGCATCCCTATGATTTCTACAGCGTCCGCTACGTGTTCGCCGGCGCCGAGCGGGTGAAGGACGAGACCCGCGCCGTGTGGGCCGAGAAATTTGGCCTGCGCATCCTCGAAGGCTACGGCGCGACCGAGACGTCGCCCGTCCTCGCGACCAACACGCCGATGCACTACCGCGCCGGCACCGTGGGGCGGTTCCTGCCCGGCATCGCCTACAAGCTGGAGCCGGTTCCCGGGATCGAGCGCGGCGGGCGCTTGCTGGTTTCTGGGCCCAATGTGATGCTGGGCTACCTGCGCGCGGAAAAGCCGGGGCAGCTCGAACCGGTAGACGACGGCTGGTACGACACCGGCGATATCGTCGAGGTCGACGAGACCGGCTTCGTCACCATCGCCGGCCGCGCCAAGCGCTTCGCCAAGATCGCGGGGGAGATGGTCTCGCTCGCCCTGATCGAGAATATCGCGGTCCGCGCCTGGCCGGAATACCAGCATGCCGCGGTGAGCATCGACGACGACCGAAAAGGCGAGCAGGTGGTTCTGATCACCGACGCCCCCGATGCGGACCGGGAAGCCCTCGTAAGGAAGGCGCAGGAGCTCGGGCTGTCGGAGATCATGGTGCCGCGGACCATCCTGGTCGCCGACGCGATACCCCTGCTCGGCACCGGCAAGGTGGATTATGTCGCGGCGCGCGAGCTCGCGCTCGGCTCGGCCGGCGGAACCGGCGCCGCGACGCAAAAATCCCGCGCCTGAGCGAGGTTCGGCTACCGCGCCGACGGCGCGGCATTGCCGCCATGCGCGAGATAGTCGAGCGCAGCGGACACGCCGTTCTTCTTGTGCGGCACGCCCGCGAGGCCCAGCCCCATCTCGACGCCGCAAAGCGTGCCGGCGAGCATCAGCTCGTTGAAATCGCCGAGATGGCCGATGCGGAAAACCTTACCGGCGACCTTGCCCAAGCCGTTGCCCAGCGACATGTCGAAATTCTCGAGCACGACCTTGCGGAAGGCGTCGGCGTTGTGGCCTTCGGGCATGAGCACCGCGGTCAGCGAACCCGAGTACTCGCGCTCATCCTGGCACAGCACTTCCAGGCCCCAGGCCCGGACCGCGCGCCGCGTCGCCTCCGCGAAACGGGCATGCCGGGCGAAGACGTTGTCGAGCCCTTCCTCGTTCAGCATCGCCGCCGCCTCGCGCAACCCGTAGAGCAGGTTCGTCGCCGGCGTATACGGGAAATAACCGCTCTGGTTCGGCGCGCGCATGGCCGCCCAGGACCAGTATGACTTCGGCATCGTCGATTTCTCGGCGGCCGCCCGCGCCTTCGCGCTCGCCGCGTTGAAGCCGAGGCCCGGCGGCAGCATCAGCCCCTTTTGCGAGCCGCCGACGGTCACGTCCACGCCCCATTCGTCATGCCGGAAATCGATCGAGCCGAGCGACGAGATCGTGTCGACCAGCAGCAGCGCCGGATGCTGCGCCCGGTCGATTGCCTTGCGCACTTCCGCGACCCGCGAGGTGACGCCGGTCGAGGTCTCGTTATGCACCACGCAGACGGCCTTGATCGCCTGCGCCTTGTCTTCGGCGAGGATGCTTTCGATCTTCGCCGGATCGGCGCCATGGCGCCAGTCGCCGGGGATGAATTCCGGCTTCAGCATGAGACGCTCGGCAAGCTCCCGCCACAGCGTCGCGAACTGGCCCGTCTCGTACATCAGCACGCGGTCGCCCGGCGACAGCACGTTGACCAGCGCCGCTTCCCAGGCGCCGGTGCCGGACGACGGGAAGATGAAGACCTCGCCCTCGGTCTTGAAGATGCCTTTCATCGCCTCCAGCACCTCGCGGCCGAGCTGGCCGAACTCGGGGCCGCGATGGTCGATCGTCGGCCGGTCCATCGCCCGCAAAATACGGTCGGGCACGTTGGTCGGGCCGGGGATCTGCAGGAAATGGCGTCCGCTACGATAAGGCATGTCGAAAACTCCCAAAATCTGCATGCAATTAATACAAGCCGGGAGAACCAATTCCAGTGAAAAATTTTCCTCAATTAAATCAACGTTATATATATTGGCTTCTTTTCATCACCATTTGCATTTTGCATGCAAAATGCTAAGTTGCCCGCCGGGACGACTCGGAGAAGCGGCCATGGCAACCAGGACACATCTCGGGGACAGCGCGCTCGCCGCGAGGCTTCGCCGCGAAATCGAGGGCGAAGTGCTGTTCGATGCGTTCACCCGCGGGCGCTACAGCACCGACGCCTCGCATTACCAGATCGAGCCCATCGGCGTGGTCGTCGCGCGCAGCGAGCAAGACATCCGCCGCGCCATCCAGATCGCGGCCGATGCCGGCATCCCGGTGCTGCCGCGCGGCGCCGGCACCTCGCAATGCGGGCAGACGATCGGCGAAGCGCTGGTGATCGACGTCAGCAAGCATCTCAACGGGATTGTCGATTTCGACCCGGACAAGGAAGCCATCACGGTGCAGCCGGGGCTGGCGCTGGATCAGCTCAACGGCTTCCTCGGCCGGCACGGCTACATGTTCATGGTCGACGTCTCCACCTCCAGCCGGGCGACGATCGGCGGCATGGCGGGCAACAACAGCTGCGGCGCGCGCTCGATCCGCTACGGCACGATGCGCGACAATGTCAGCGCCATCGATGCGGTCATGGCGGACGGCCGGGCCTTCCACTTCGGCGAGCTGCCGGCCGATCTCAATGCTCTCGATGCGGCCGGCGGCTACCGCGACATGGCCAAGCAGCTCGTCGGGCTCGGCAGGCGCGAGGCGGAAGAGATCCGTTCCCGCTTCCCGCCGCTGATGCGGCGCGTCGGCGGCTACAACATCGACGCCCTGGTGCCGGGCCTGTCGAACCGCCCCGGCGCAACCAACGGCAACCTCGCGCATCTGCTCGTCGGCTCGGAAGGCACGCTTGCCTTCTCGACCAACATCCATCTCAAGCTGCACCGGCTGCCGAAGCACAAGGTGCTCGGCATCTGCCATTTCCCGACCTTCTACAAGGCGATGGAATCGACCCAGCACATCGTCAAGCTCGACCCGGCCGCGGTTGAGCTGGTCGACCGCACGATGATGGACCTGGCGCGCGATATCCCGATGTTCCGGCCGACCATCGAGCGCTTCGTGCGCGGCGCGCCGGATGCGCTGCTGCTGGTGGAGTTCGCGGGCGACGACCGGGATGAGCAGCTCCGCAAGCTCCATCAGCTCGGCGAGCTGCTGGGCGACCTGGGTTTTCCGGGCGCCGTCGTCGAGGCGATCAACCCCGCCGATCAGCGCGAGTTCTGGGAGGTCCGCAAGTCCGGCCTCAACATCATGATGTCGATGAAAGGCGACGGGAAGCCGATCTCCTTCATCGAGGATTGCGCGGTGCCGCTCGAAGACCTCGCCGAATATACCGACCGCCTGACCCGCGTGTTCGAGAAGCACGGCACCAAGGGGACGTGGTACGCGCATGCTTCGGTCGGCTGCCTGCATGTCCGGCCGGTGGTCAATCTCAAGGAGGAAGACGGCGCGAAGAAGATGCGGGCGATCGCGGAAGAGGCCTTCGCCATGGTGCGCGAATACAAGGGCTCGCATTCCGGCGAGCATGGAGACGGCCTCGTGCGCTCGGAGTTCCACGAGGCCATGTTCGGCACGCGCATGGTCCATAACTTCGAGGAAGTGAAGGACCTGTTCGATCCGAAGGCCCTGTTCAACCCGGGCAAGATCGTACGGCCGCCGAAGATGGACGACCGCACGCTGTTCCGGTTCAAGCCGGGCTACCGGGTGGAGAAATTCGACACCGCGCTCGACTGGTCGGAATGGGGCGGCTTCGGCGGCGCGGTCGAGATGTGCAACAACAACGGCGCCTGCCGGAAGTTCGACGCCAGCGTCATGTGTCCGTCCTTCCGGGCAACCGGCGACGAGATGCATCTGACCCGCGGGCGCGCCAACACGTTGCGCCTCGCCATCTCGGGCCAGCTCGGCAAGGACGCCTTCACCTCCGATGCGATGCGCGACACCATGAAGCTCTGCGTCGGCTGCAAGGGCTGCAAGCGCGAATGCCCGACCGGCGTCGACATGGCGCGCATGAAGATCGAGTTCCTGCATCACTACGGAAAACGGCATGGCCTGTCGCTGCACGACCGGCTGGTCGCCTATCTGCCGCGCTATGCGCCGCTGGTGTCACGGCTCAGCGCGATCGCCAACCTCCGCGACCGCGTGCCTGGCCTTGCCGCGCTGTCGGAGAAGGTCGCCCGCTTCAGCCGCCGCCGCAGCCTTCCGGTCTGGCGGCGCGACATCTTCCGGCCGGAAGTGTCGGCAGCCGACAGCGATGGAAAGCCGGAAGTCGTCCTGTTTGCCGACACCTTCAACACCTATTTCGAGCCGGAGAACGCCCGCGCCGCGCTGCGCGTCCTGCAGGCGGCCGGCTATCACGTGCATCTGCCCAAGGCCGCGGACAGCCCCCGGCCGCTCTGCTGCGGGCGCACGTTCCTCGCCGCCGGCCTCGTCGACGAAGCGCGCCGGGAAGCGCGCCGGATGCTGGACGCGCTGAAGCCCTTCGTCGAGCGCGGGGTACCGATCGTCGGGCTGGAGCCTTCCTGCCTGTTCACGCTGCGCGACGAATTCATCGCAATGCTGCCGGGCGCGGAGACGCGCGCGCTTGCCGGGCAGGCATTGCTGTTCGAGGAGTTCCTCGCCCGCGAAGCCGGCACGGGCACCCTCGACCTGCCGCTCAAGCCCCTGCCGGCAAAGCAGGCGATGCTGCACGGCCATTGCCATCAGAAGGCGTTCGCCGCCATGGGGGCGGTCGAGAAGACGCTGCATCTCGTCCCCGGTCTCGACGTCACGACGATCCCATCGAGCTGCTGCGGCATGGCTGGCGCCTTCGGCTACGATGCCGATACCTACGACGTGTCGATCAAGATGGCCGAGCTGTCGCTGCTACCCGCCATGCGGAACGCGCCGGCCGAGGCGCTGCTGGTCGCCGACGGAACCAGCTGCCGGCACCAGATCGCCGACGGTACGGGCCGTCGCGCAATCCATGTCGCGCGCGTCCTGGAACAAGCGTTGGCCTGAGGATCCCACCCATGCCCGACGGCGGCGGAAACGAAACCCCACGCCAGGAGCGTCCCCGCTACGACGATGTCGTATCGGGTATCCGCGACATGATCGTCGAGGGCGAGCTGATCCCCGGCCCCCGCATCTCGGAGCGCGCGCTCTGCGACCGCTTCGGCGTCTCCCGCACGCCGCTGCGCGAAGCGCTCAAGGTTCTGGCGTCGGAAGGGCTGGTGGAGCTCACGCCCAACCGGGGCGCGCGCGTCATCCGGCTGACCGAGGCGGATGCCCGCGACATGTTCGAGGTCATGGGAACGCTGGAGGGATTGGCCGGCGAACTTGCCGTCGCACGTATCACCGCGGAGGAAATCGCCGAGATCAAGGCGCTGCACTACCAGATGGCGTTGCACCACGCCCGGCGCGAGCTCATGCCGTATTTCCGTCTCAACCAGGAGATCCACCGCAAGATCTTCGAGATCGGCCGCAATCGAACGCTGATCACGATCTACCGCGGCCTTGCGGGACGCATTCGCCGGCCACGCTATCTCGCCAACATCTCGCCGACGCGCTGGGCGGAAGCGCTGGAGGAGCACGAGGCGATCCTGGCAGCGCTGGAAGCGCGAGACGGGCAAACCCTCGGCCGCATTCTCAAGGACCACCTGCGCAAGACGGGCGAAACCGTCCTTCAGGCGTTGCGCGAGGAAGCGAGCGGCGGCGAGCCCCGAGAAGCGGAAACGGTCACGCAGCCAGGCGCTTGATATCGGGAATCGGCCGCGCGGTGGCCGGATTGCCCGCGAAATAGCCTTCGAGCGCCTTGGCGACGCCCAGTACGAAGCGATCCTCGTAATGGCGGCCGCAGATCTGCAGCCCGAACGGCGCGCCGCTCGGCTCCATCCCGCACGGCAAGCAGGTGACGGGGTTCCCAGGGATCGTCAGCCCCCAGGTCATCGCCAGCCATTCGAAATAGGTGTCGAGCTTGGTGCCGTTGATCTCGTCGCAATAGAGCTTTTCCACCGGGAAGGGTGGGATCGCCACCGCCGGGCAGATCAGGATGTCCACGTCCTGGAAGAAACGCTGCATGGCGCGATAGATGTTGGTCTGCTCCGCCAAGGCCCAGGCAATCTCGTCGCCGGTCAGTTTGAGCGCCATTTCATAATTCGCGACGACGTTCGGGCCGAGCTTCTCGCGCATATCCTGATAGTGATCGCGATGCCGCGACAGGAATTGCAGCGCGCGGAGGACGTGGTTGGTTCGCCGTACAGTCTGCAGCTCGGGATCCTGCCACCGCGCTTCGTGGAACACCGATTGGAAGGACTCGGCCCGCTCCTTGAAGGTCTTCGCGATGGAATGGTCGACATGGGCGAAGCCGAGGTCGGTCGAGAAGGCGACGCGCAGCTTGCTGAGATCGATCTCGGGCAGCGACGCGAATTGCCGGCCGTCGACCGGCGCGGAAAGCGGGTCCATCGGACCATATCCCGCCATGACCGACAGCATCATCGCCACGTCGTCGACGGTGCGTCCCATCGGCCCCTGCACGCCGTAAGTCGTGTAGCCGAGCCGGTGCTTTTCCGTCGGCACCAGCCCCGGCGTGCTGCGATGGGAGACCACGCCGCAGAAGGCGGCGGGTATGCGGAGGCTGCCGCCGGAATCCGAGCCCGTGCAGAGCGGCAGCATGTCGGTCGCCAGCGCGACCGCCGACCCGCCCGACGACCCGCCGCAGATCCGGGCCAGGTCGAAAGGATTTCGCGTCGCGCCGTAGACGGGATTGGTCGTGTTGGCGCCGGCGCCGAATTCAGGCGTGTTGGTCTTGCCGACGACGATGGCCCCCGCTCGGCGCAATCCCGCAACCAGGAACTCATCCGCCGCCGGCACGTTATCGGCATAGATCGGCGAGCCGTAAGTCGTGACCAGCCCCGCCGTGTCGTTGAGATCCTTCACGCCGAGCGGCAGCCCGTGCAGCGGGCCCAGCGCATCGCCGCGAAGCACGGCATCGGTAGCGATGCGCGCCTCGTCCCGCGCCCGGTCGTAACAGGTCGCGACCACGGCATTGACGGCCGCATTGGTCATTTCAATACGGGCGATGCAGGATTCGAGAAGCTCGATCGGGGAAAGCCGCTTGCGGCCGATCAATCGGCGCGCGCTCAATGCGGTCAAATCGCAGGGTTCGGTCATGGCGCCACGCTCCCGACGGGATGTGCTGTTGGAAGGCCGTTATCCGTGCCTTCTTCTTAGCACGCCGGGGCGGCGCTGCAACTACCAGCGAACGCGGCGTTTGATCAACGGAAGCGCTTCGTTGTCCGGGACAGGCGGCGACAGGAGGAAGCCCTGGCCGAAATTGCATCCGAGCTCGCGCAGCACCTCGATCTCCTGCGGCGCTTCGATGCCTTCGGCGATGATCGCCATGCCGAGCTCCTGCGCGAGCTTGATGATCGTGCTGACGATCTTCCGACTCCGCAGGTCGGAAGCCATGTTGGTGATGAAGATCCGATCGATCTTGAGCACGTCGAGCGGGAAGCGGTTCAGGAAAGCAAGGTTGGCGTAGCCGGTACCAAAGTCGTCGGCCGCGATATGGATGCCCTGCTGCCGGAGGCGGCGCATGGCGTCGGCAACCTTGTTCGGCTCTTCGACCATCAGGGTTTCGGTAATCTCGAACAGCACGCTCTCCGGCGCGACCCCCGAACTCGTGGACGATGTCGCAAAGATCGTTGACCTCGCCATCGGTCAAGAGCTGGCGGCTGGAGATATTCACGCTGATATAGAGCAGATTGTCAGCCTTCTCCCGCTCCGCCGCCGCGGCCTGGAATCGCTGATGAGCCTTCAGTGCCGTGCGGAGCATCCAGCGGCCCATCGGTACGATCATGCCGGTTTCCTCGGCGAGCTTGATGAAGCTCGAGGGAACGACATTGCCGTGTACCGGATGGTTCCAGCGGATAAGCGCCTCGAAACCCGCGACTGTGCCGTTCGAAAGGCGCACGATCGGCTGATAGTTGAGCCGCAGCAACTCCCCTTCGATCGCGCCTTGCAGATCCTGCGCGAGCTCGACGCTTTTCGCGCTTTGGTCGGAACGCCCCTTGGCATCCAGACCGCCTGCGCTTTGCGAGACGACGAGCTGCTCCAGAGAGCGCAGCCGCTCGAGCGTCAGGCGCAGCAATAGCTGCACCATCTCGTCCGATCCGGCGAGCTGTTCGCGGATCGAGGACTTGTCGAATACGACGACCTGGGTCTCTTCGACCGCCACCGCCGAGGCCGCGCGCCGGTTGTCGCCGGCAAGCGCCGTCTCGCCCAGCAAATCGCCCTGGCCAAACCGCGCAAGAACGACCTTGCGGCCGTTCCGGCTGGCGAGCATTTCGACATTTCCCGCCTCGATCATATAGGCGAAATGAGCGTCCTCGCCCTCGGTGAAGATCTGGGCGCCCGCTGGGAATATTTGCCGCGGCAGAGCGTCGTTCATTCTGTTATCCCACATAGACAGAGGGTTATTTACGAGCCCACGGCATGGCGCCCGAACCGCTGGTAAAGAGCAGGCTTCCACCCAACGCCGCTGGACCTGTGACCGCTACCACACCCTCTGTTAATTCTCTGTAAACGATTTGGTTGCGTTTTAGACAAACCCGACAGGCCTCGAGGTCGCCGCACTGGATAACGTAGCCCGCAATGTAGGGCAGACCGGGGATTTCCACGCCCGGCAGGCGCGCCTCGAAAGCCGCCTGTCCGAGCAAAATAACCTTCCCCCGATCGCAGGAAATTAACCATCCGCCGTCGATCCGCGCCGGCTCCCGGCCGAGATAGCGCTTGAACCGGCCGGCGGCTTCGTCGGGGTCCGCCACGCAGATCACGACCGCGCTGAGCCGCTCCGCGGTGTTCGGATGCCGCATCCAGCGCTCCTGCCACAGCAGGTCCGGCGTGTGATGGGTGAGGAACTGGATCCGTCCTTCGGCCATCGTTCCCGGCACGGGCCGGATCACGGTGAACCGCAGCGTTCCCGAGCCGCCGTCTTCGGTATCGGTGATGCGCCGGAGATCGACCACTGGACGCTGTTCGAAGCCTTCGGCGATCAGACGCACGCGTTGGGCTTCGGCGTCGGCGCAATTGAAGGCGATCAGATGGACCCCGATATAGCGCTCGATGCCGGCGCGCAGCTCGCGGCCGATCGCGGTGTCGGCGGTCGGCGTCAACAGCTCGAGATATCCCTCGCGCAGCATGATGCAGTGGTTGGCGCTGCCCGCCGGCAGGATCGGCTCGCCCGGCGCGGTGGAGTTCGTGTGCTCCGTATAGGGCGTGAGGACGAAGCCCAGCTTTTCCATCGCCGCAGCGGCGCCATCGATCGACGGCACCCAGTGGGCGATATGGTCGAGAAATATCTCGCCGAGCCCTGCAAGCTGCCGGAAGGCCGACATCGTCAGGCCACCCATTCGCTGACGGGCGCGCGCGCTTCCTGCAAGGGCTGGCAGACGACATCGACCAGCGTCGGGCCGCCGTGTTCGACCGCCGCCTTCAGGGCGCCGCGCAATTCGGCGGGATCCTCGACCCGCCACGTCTTGAGACCGAAGCCGGCGGCGACCTTCGCGTGATCCGTCCTTGAAAAGTCGACCGAGTAGTAGCGCTGCTCATAGCCGCTCTTCTGCCCCGCCTTGATCCAGCCGAAGACGCTGTTCGAGATCACCACCAGCGTGACCGGCACCTTGAGGCGCACCAGCGTTTCCAGCTCGCCCGCCGCCATGCCGAAGCTGCCGTCGCCCATCACGGCGACGCATTTCTTGTCAGGGCGGCCGATATGCGCGCCGACCGCGCCCGCCATGGCAAAGCCGAGGGCGCCATGCGCGCGGTTGGAGATGAATTGCCGGCCGCTGCGGCGCTGCTCGTAATAGGCGGAGAAATACGGACAGGGCGTTCCGGGATCGGCGACGATGATCGCATCGTCCGGCAGCACCGCCTGGAGATCGGCGACCACGCGCTCCGGCTTGATCGGCCGGTCGGCCGATTCCGCCAATACTCGGAAGGCGTCGAACTTTTCCTTCTTCAAGGCGGCGATGCGGTCGCGAATGCCGCTCTTGGCATCGCCGCGCTTGCCCCGGCGCGCTACCTCGGCGCCCAACGCCGCAAGCACGAGCTTCGCATCGCCGACGACCGCCGCGTCGGTATCGTAGCTGGCGCCGATCACCGCCGGGTCGACATCGATGTGGACGATCCGCGCGCTGCCCGGCTTCGGATGCCGCCAGCGTTCCGTCGTCACCGACCCGGCGCGGCAGCTGACGAAGATCACGACATCGGCGGCATCGACTACGGCGCGGGTCTCCGGCGTGCCGCCGTTGCTGCCGACGACGCCGACGGCGAGCGGGTGGGTTTCCGGGATGCTCCCCTGACCGCTGATCGTCGTCGCGACCGGCGCCTCGATCGCCTCGGCCAGGGCCTGGAGCTCGGCCTCGGCGCCCGAGATCACCACGCCGCCGCCGCAGACGAACAGCGCCTGCTTGCCGGCAAGGATGACGTCGGCCGCCTTCGCGACGGCATCCGGATCAGGACCCGCGCGCCAGGCGGGAAAGCTTCCGAGCACCGCCTCGCCCCAGATATCCGACTCGTCGACCGGCTGGCGCTGCACGTCGAACGGCAGGCCGATATGCGCCGAGCCCGGCTTGCCGGTCGTCATGGCGCGGAAAGCGGCGCGCAGCGTCTTCGGAATATCGGCCGCCTGGTCGATCACGCGGTTCCATTTGGTCAACGGCCGGAACAGCGCCTCCTGGTCCAGCTCGGTCAGGGTATAGCGGCCCCGGCCGGAAACGGAGATGTCGGAGGTGATGGCGAGGATCGGGATCGACGACTCGTTCGCCTCTACGACGCCCGGCAGGATGTAGGTCGCGCCGCCGCCGCTCGGCCCTTCGCAGACGCCGACCTTGCCGCTGACCCGGGCGTAGCAGTCGGCCATGTAGGCGGCATGGCGCTCGTCACGGCTCAGGATATGGGTGATCCCCTCGCCGGTCCGGTACAGCGCGTCATAGAACGGCAGGCTGGTGTCGCCGCAGAGCCCGAAAATCTTCTCCACGCCATGGAGCCGGAGCATCCGCACCATCGCCTCGGCGCCGGTAAGCTGGTTCATCGGGCCTCCTCCGCTGTATCGTCCGGATTGCAATAAACTCATGCCCCGGCGCCATTTGCAAGCGAGGCGCCCGCCGTCAGGACGACGGCCGCGGGCGGGAGTCCTTGGCGCCGGCGTAGATCGCGACACCCGCCGCAAGCGCCAATGCGATCACGCCGAACACCGCGCGATAGGCCAGCAGGGGCACGCGTCCCTGATGCCCCGGAAAGAGCTCGATGAGGAAGCCCGTCGCGATCGGCAGCAGCGTGCAGCCGACCACCTGCGCCAGATTGACCAGCGTCACGCCCCGCCCGGCAAGGTGATCGGGATAAAGGCTTCGGCCATGCGCGACGATGACGATGCCATAGGATGTGACGAAGCAGTGGGCGACCAGCAGGCCCACGGCCAGCTCCACCGGCAAGGCGGAAGGAACGGCAAGCCCGCCGAGAACCGCAAGCGTCAGCAGGGCGCCGCCGATCACCACCGTCTTGCGCGAATTGAACAGCCTGTCGAGCGGCCCGTAGCAGAGGATGCCCAGCACCTGGGCCACCCCCATGGCGAGAAGCACGTTGCCGCGCGCCACGGTGTCCATGCCGTATACATCGTGAAGATAAGGGCTGGCCCAAAGGCCCAGCACCGTCAGCATGCTGGCGTAGGCGAAGGTGTGCATCGCCAGTATCCGGGGCAAGCCTTCCGCGCGGATCACGTCGCAAAGGCCGCGTAGGGTCGCACCCAGCCCTTCCCCATTGCCTTCGAACGGGCGTCCATCGGGCCGATCCCGCACGACGAAGAAGAAAACGGCTCCGACGATGGCCGTCACGCCGGCCATGACGACGAAGGCCATGCGCCATCCGATGGTGTCCGACGCCCAGGCAAGCGGCGTCGCGCCGAGCAAGGTCCCGAGATTGCTGAGCGCGAAGACCCAGCTCATCACCGTGGTCATGTGCTCGCCGGGATACCAGCGCGAGGTGAGCACGACCGCCCCCATGAAGCTGCCAGCGCAGCCAACCCCGAGCAGGATGCGGGCGACGATCAGCGACGGCGCCGAGACGGCGGCCGCGTGCGCCAGGGCGCCGACCACCGCAACGATGGTGAGTGTAGCGATCGTTCGCCGCGGCCCAAAGCGGTCGAACAGCATACCACAGGGCAGCTGCAAGACCGCGAGCGCCAGGAAGAATGCGCCGTTCGCCGTGCCCAGGCTGGCCGGGCTCAAGGAAAGATCGCGCATCAGCTCGGGCGCGATCACGCCGCCCGACACGCGATAGAACTGGCTCAGCACGGTTATCGCGGCCAGCATCGCGATAAGGCGCGCGCCGGCTTGTTTCGACCGGTTCTGCATTGTCCCCGCAGCAAGCGTCGGCGTCACCGCCGAGGCCAGATCCACTTTTCCGGATCGACGCGTGCCACTCGCAGGATTGGGCAGCAGCGACAGGTCCTGCGCAACGCGCTCAGCCGGATCTACCGATAATCCCATCGCGGCATTCGGCCTCGCCGCCGAAGACGGCAAAGACGTGACCGAACCGGGCGGCTCCGTTGTCGCCCAGCAGACGGCTCATCGGCCATTCTTCCTTCATGTCGCGCCAGAAATAACGATCCGACCAGGGAAACACCTTCGGCGCGCCATGGACATACATGTCGGCGAAACACCAGGCGAGCTCGACTTCCCGGTCGGTCATGGCCGCCGCGTCCGGGCTCTCGAACGCGCGCCGGACCAGACGGAAATAATCTTCGGCGTCCCGCGCCTCCTGCGTGAACCCCTTTTCCGTAAAGAAGGGCCGGCCGGCCGCCACCGAGATGATGCCCATCATGGCCATTTCCAAACCGATCGGATTGCTGCGGTAAAGGCCGAGCTGTGCCGCGTCGAGCAGGAGGTAATCGAGCTTCGCGTCGCTCGATTCCACAAGCCTCACGTTGCGCGGCAGATCGGTCCAGCGTTCGCGCAAAGCCGACCGGATCCCGGTCGGACCGTCCTGGACATAGAGCCGGATGACGAGCTGCCACTGCGGATGCTCCTCGAACCATGCCACGGTGCGGAGAATCCAGTCCTTGCCGTCGGCGAAAGCGACGGCGCCGTCACCGGCCGCTCCCGCCGGCACCGGACGGTCGCCGAACAACGCGGCGACGGGACGCGAGGGATCGAGACCATGCTCCGACAACGCCGCCAGCGCCTTCTCGGTCGGAAGATGCCGCTTGCGCGGCTCGATCTGGCGGTAATCGCCGCCCGTCCGACCGGACAGCCAGGCGAGAACGCGCTCGCGCCGGTCCCGCCTCAGCTCGTGCGCGCTATCCGATTGCCAGAGAGCGGTGAAATCCCGGTCGGCGCGGGTTCTGTTGCAGGACAGGATGATGGCGGCCGTCCGGTCCGGCGGACGCTCCCATACGATCACCTTTCGCTCGGCCCTGCGCGCGATCCAGAACGCGCCGGCGCCCTCCATCATGTCGCCGTTCAGGATGATCAGGTGATGCGGGCCGGCATCAGCGAGATAGGTCGAAAGCCGCCGCATCACGTCGAGATTGCGGCGCACGCGGTGCGGCCGCAGGAGCGAAACCGGGCTGTCCGGCGCAAAGATCGTACCCGTTGCGCGCAAGCGGGTGATGTCGAGGGCCGCGATGCGCTCGGCCTCGCGCTCCATCGCGTCGTCCGCCGCGACCGGATTGAGATCGCGGATGTCGATCAGGTGCAGCCCTTCCGGCAAATCGGATGCGGCGAGCGCCTTGATCTCACGCGCCATCAGCGCCTCGTCCCAACGGTCGAAGACAGGGTCCGGATCGCAGGCGCCCTCGAAGCGCAGGCCCGGCCACCACAGCAGGTCGACCCGATGGCCGCGCGCGATCAGGACGCAGGCGATGGCGAAGCTGACCTGGAATTCCTCGGGACGCGTGGCCAGCATGGCGATATGCCGTCCGCCGGTTCGGGCGAGCGCGGTCCGCGCCCGCGCAACGATCGGGCTCCATGCCGAGACCTGGCGCGCAACGTCCCAGCGGCTGATCGGGTAGGCCGCGGGCGCCGCCGGCTGTCCCACATAAGTCGGCGACCATGTCGCGGATTCCGGCTGATCGCCGCATCCGTCCGCCTGGACGAGGCCGCCCAGCTTTTCATAGGCCTCCTCCCAGGGCGAGCCATGCGCCCGAAGCGCCTCTTCGAGATGATGGATGGCCCCGGCCGTATCGTTGCGCCGTTCCTGCAGGAGCGCCATCTCGTAGTGGCAGCGGGAAAAGGCGAGCGATGCGGTCGCGAAGGCACGCCGCAACCCGGCGACTGACCGCGCATGGTCGGCCGCTTCTGCAAGCACCGCAAGCGCCTCCCGGTAGGTCGCGGCGGCAGCGTCGATGTCGTCCGACGCCTCCTCGAATTTTGCGACGCCCGACCGCCGAAGTGCCATAAACCAGCAAGGCGTGCGCCCAGGACAGCCGATGCCGCTGGAGCGTGCGCGGCGAGGCCGTGACGGCCGGCGTGCGAATCCGCGTATAGTCCGAATCGATCTTGCGCCGGGCCCGCCGCATCGTCTCCCGGCGCAGCGCCGTCGCCGGCGCCCCCCGTCCCGCAGCTTCCAGCAGCACCGCCAGCCGTTCCCGCGCGTCGAGCTTGTCCGGGTCGACGGCGGTCGCCAATTCGAGGTGGTAGATCGCCTCCTCGGTCTCGCCATCCTCCGCGAGAATCTCGGCGATCTCGAAATGCGCCGGTGCGTAGGTCGGGTCGCGTTGCAGCGCCTGGCGGTAGGCGTCCATGGCGCTTTGCTTGTTGCCGCATTGGCGCCAGATCCTGGCCGCGTCGCAATACGTGCCCGGCCGCATCGGCTGGGCCGCGACGATGCGGTCGAGAAAAGCCGCCGCGCGTATGTAATGCCGGCCGTCCCGGCTGATCGCCGCCGCAAGCATCAGCAGGCGAGCATCATCCGGCGCCTGCTGCAGCAGGTCCTGGCATGCGGCCATGGCCTCGCCCAGCCTTCCCCGCCGCCGCAGGCCGTCGATTTCAGCCAGTCGGTCCGCGCTTGCGGGCATGCTGGTTTCCGCCGTCGCCGCCATGAAGGTGTCCGTTTACGGTTGACTGAACAAATCTAGTATGCTGCCAAACGTCCGTACTCAATAGCCCTTCGCACGCGCGGCGGCGACATGCCGGGGACCGGCGACGGACCTCATCCACTCCAAGCCTCAACAAGCCATGAGCATCATGACGAAACCGACCCTTTCCGAAGCCCTTTTCACGCCCCGCGCCATCGCCTTGATCGGGGCCTCCGACACGCCCGGCCGCAACAACTCGCGGACCCAGCTCTATCTGCGGAAGCACGGCTATACCGGCGCGATCTATCCGGTGAACCCGAAGCGCGACAGCATCTATGGCGAGACGTGCTATCCGAGCGTCACCGCCATCCCCGGGCCGGTCGACCATGCCTTCGTCACCACCCCGCCGGCCACCGTGCCGCAGGTGATTCGCGAATGCGGCGCCAAAGGCGTGCCCGTGGCGACGGTCTTCACCGCCGAATTCGCCGAATCGGGCCCGGAGGGCGTGCGGCTGCAGCAGGAAGTCATCGACGCCGCCAAGGAATGCGGCGTGCGGCTGATCGGGCCGAATTGCATGGGTATCTACAACATGGACCCGCCGGCGACCATCGCGCCCAACCTGATCCTGGAGCTGCCGGAGCTCAAGAAGGGCAATATCGGCGTCGTCTCGCACAGCGGCAGCCTGACCGGCACCTTCATCTCGCGCGGGCAGGCGCGCGGCATGGGTTTCTCCAAGATCGTCTCGATCGGCAACGAAAGCGACATCACGGTCGCCGAGATCGGCGAGATGCTGGTCGACGATCCCAAGACGGACGCGATCATCCTGTTCCTCGAGACCGTCCGCTCGGCAGACGCGTTCGCCGCCATGGCGCGCCGGGCCTATGCGAAGCGCAAACCCGTGATCGTCTACAAGCTCGGCCGCTCCGAAGCAGCGCAGGAATTCACCGCGTCCCATACCGGCGCCATCGCCGGCACCGATGCGGCGATCGACGCCTTCTTCCGCCAGCATGCGGTCATCCGCGTCAACCAGTTCGAGACCCTGTTCGAGCTGCCGATGCTGATCCTCGGGCGCGAGCCGAAGCCGGGGAAGCGGGTTTCCGTGGTCAGCACGACCGGCGGCGGCGGCGGCATGATCGTCGACTGCCTCGGCGTGGCCGGCATCGACGCGACCGCCATGCCCGAGGACCGCGCGCGGAAGCTGATGGACAAGGGCGCAATCTTCTCCAACGGCCCGCTGATCGACCTGACCTTCAAGGGCACCCGGACCGAAAACGTCGCGATGGTGCTGGACGAGCTGGTCGCCATGCCGGAATGCGAGGGCGTGGTCATGGTGGTCGGCTCGTCGGCGCAGTTCCATCCCGAGCTGGCGCTCAAGCCGTTCCTCAACCTCAAGGGCGCGAAGAAGCCGCTCGGCGCCTTCCTCGTGCCGGACGCGCCGGAATCGAACCGGCTGCTGACCGACGCCGGCATTGCCGGCTTCCGCACGCCGGAAGGCTGCGCCGACGCCTTCCGCTGCTGCCTCGGCTGGAATCCGCCGATCGAGGCGCCGAAGAAATCATCGTCCGATATGGGAAAGGTGGCGGAGACGATCGCCGGCCTGCCCAAGGGCACGCTTGACGAGCGGCATTCGCGATCGGTGTTCGACCAGCTCGGCGTGCCGCAGGCGGCCTCCGCCATTGCCGAAACCGAAGACTCCGCGGCCAAGGAAGCGAGCAAGGTCGGCTTTCCGCTCGTCGCCAAGATCCTGTCGCCCGACATCGCGCATAAGACGGAAGCGGGCGGCGTCGTGCTCGGCATCCAGGACGAGCGCGCGCTCGCCGACGCGCTCAAGACCATCCGCGCGCGCGTCGCCGCCTACCGCAAGGATGCGCGGATCGCCGGCTTCCTGCTGCAGAAGATGGAGCGCGGCCTCGCCGAGGTGCTGCTCGGCTACCGGCTCGATCCGCTGGTCGGCCCCACGGTCGTGCTCGGCACCGGCGGCATCCTGTCGGAAGTCTATGGCGACGTGGCGATCCGCATCGCGCCCGTCTCAAAGGAGACGGCGCGTGGGATGATCGACGAGGTCAAGGGCCTGGCGCCGATCCGCGGCTATCGCGGGTTGCCGGAAGGCGACCTGGACGCGCTGGCCGACGCGATCGTCGCGCTGTCGAACCTGGCGCGCTTGCCGCACGAACGCGTGCGCGACGCGGAGATCAACCCCCTCCTGGTCCGCAAGAAGGGCGAGGGCGTGGTAGCGGTGGACGGCCTGGTTATTCTCGGCTAAGCGTTGCCGGTATGAGCGACGCGTTCGCCGACCCGCGCTACCGATTCAGCATCCGCCAATGCTTGATCGGCGGGCAGATGCTGCTGGTCGCCTTTGGCGCGCTCGTGCTCGTGCCCCTGCTGACCGGCCTCGACACGAACGTCGCGCTGTTCACCGCGGGCCTCGGCACGCTCATCTTCCAGGTCTTCACCAGGGGCAAGGTGCCCGTCTTCCTCGCCTCGTCCTTCGCCTTCATCGCGCCCATCATCCATGGCGTGCAGAGCTGGGGAATTCCGGCCACGCTCGGCGGGCTGGTCGCCGCCGGCGGCGTGTATGTCGCGATCAGCCTGCTCGTGCGCATCAAGGGCAGCGAATACCTGGAGCGGTTCCTGCCCCGCATCGTCACCGGACCGGTCATCATGGTGATCGGGCTCGTCCTGGCGCCCGTCGCGGTGAACATGGCGCTCGGCAAATCGGGCGACGGAAGCGCCGTCCTGATGCCGCAGGGCGCGGCGATGACGCTGGCAGGGATCGCGCTCGCCGCGACCGTGCTCACCGCGATCATGGGAAAGGGGCTGTTCCGCATCGTGCCGATCCTGCTCGGCGTCGGTGCGGGATACGCTGCGGCCCTCGTCATGGACCTGAGCGGCGGCCCGGACGTGCTGAATTTCGGCGCGGTCGCCGCGGCACCCTGGATCGCCGTACCGTCTTTCACCCTGCCCGAATGGAACCTGTCGGCGATCCTGTTTCTGGTTCCCGTGGCGATCGCGCCGGCCATCGAGCATTTCGGCGATATCATCGCCATTGGCGCCGTCACCGGACGGGATTACCTGAAAGACCCAGGCATCCAGAACACAATGCTCGGCGACGGCATCGCCACCGCTGCCGCGGGGTTTCTCGGCGGTCCGCCTTGCACCACCTATTCCGAAGTAACGGGGGCCGTGACGCTCACGCGCGCCTTCAACCCGGCTATCATGACCTGGGCGGCGATGTGGGCGATCGTTCTGTCCTTCTCAGGCAAGCTCGGCGCGCTGTTGCGGACCGTCCCATCGCCGGTCATGGGGGGAATCCTGGTCCTGCTGTTTGGAACGATCACCGTGGTCGGCCTCAGCACGCTCGCCGGCGCGGGACAGGACGAGCTGACGAAACCGCGCAGCCTGGCGATCATCGCAATCATCCTCGTCTTCGGCGTCGGCGGCATGCATATCTCGGCCGGCGATTTCGTGCTGAGCGGCATCGGCCTTGCCGGCATCGCAGGGCTGCTGCTCAACCTGCTGCTGCCCGGCCGCAGCCGGGCCTGAGGAAAAATCGGACGACTGCGGCTCGTCGCGAAGCGACAGGCTACGCGAAGCGGCAATTCAGCGGTATTCCAGCTCCCTCGAGGCCTAGTCCGCGAACAGCCAAGTCGCTTCCTTCTTGTAGCGCTGCTCGAAAGCCTCGAACTCCTTCTCGTACTCCATCGTCACGTCGATGTCGTCGAGCCCTTTCAGCATGCGGTATTTGCCGAAAGCATCGATCTCGAAGGCATAGCTCTTGCCGTCCGGCCCGGTGACCGTCTGCGCCGCCAGGTCGATCGTGATCTTTGAACCCGGCTTGTCGTTGATCTGCTTGCGCAGCGTGGCGCAATCCTGCCGCGACAGGCGCACCGGCAGCATGCCGTTCTTCATCGCATTGTTGAAATGGATGTCGCCGAAGCTGGGCGCGATGACGCAGCGGATGTCGTTCGCCACCAGCGTCCACACCGCCCCTTCGCGCGACGAGCCGCAGCCCCAGTTCTCGTCCGCGACGATGATCTGGCCGCTGCGATAGGGCTTCTTATTCAGGATGAAGTCCGGCCGTTCCTTGCCCTCCTTGTCGAAGCGCAGGTCGTGGAACAGGAAGGTCTTGTAATCCGGGTCCGTCCGGGGCCGCGGCAAAAAGCGCACCGGAATGATCTGATCGGTGTCGACATTCACCATGTCGATCGGAACGGCGACCGCGGTGAGCGTGGTGAAAGCCTGCATCTTACTTCTCCTCCATCAGGCGACGGACGTCGGTGAATTTTCCGGTAACGGCGGCAGCCGCCGCCATCGCCGGGCTGACCAAGTGGGTGCGCGTGCCCGGGCCCTGCCGGCCCCGGAAATTGCGGTTGCTCGTCGACGCGCTCCGTTCGCCGGTGGACAAAACATCCCCGTTCATGCCGGCGCACATCGAGCAGCCGGCGAAGCGCCACTCGAACCCGGCGTCGGTGAAGACCTTGTCGAGGCCTTCGGCCTCGGCCGCCGCTTTCACCTGCGCCGATCCGGGCGACACCATCGCGGTCACGACCGCCTTGCGCCCCTTCACGACGGACGCGGCAAGGCGCAAATCCTCGATCCGGCTGTTGGTGCAGGAGCCGATAAAGACGCGATCGACGCTCACGTCCGTGATCCGCATACCCGGCTTCAGCCCCATATAGTCGAGCGCGCGGCGCATCAACTCCCGGCGCTCCGTATCCGCCACACGCTCCGGGTCGGGGACGGTGTCCGTCACCTTGATGACGTCCTCGGGACTGTTGCCCCAGGTCACCATCGGCGTGATGGCCGCGCCGTCGACCTCGACCTCCTTGTCGAAGACGGCGCCGTCGTCGCTCGGCAACGTCCGCCAATAGGCGACGGCCTTGTCCCATTCCGCCCCCTTGGGCGCATAAGGCCGGCCATGCAAATAGTCGGCGGTCTTGTCGTCAGGCGCCATGACGCCGATGCGCGAGCCCGCCTCGATCGTCATGTTGCTGATCGTGAGCCGCCCTTCCACGGACAGCGCGCGGATCGCCGGGCCCGCATATTCGATGGCGTAGCCGACGCCGCCCGCGGTGCTGATCTGGCCGATGGTGGCCAGGATCACATCCTTGCCCGTAACGCCGAAGCCCAGTTTGCCGCCGATGTTGATGCGCATGGTCTTCGGCTTGCGCTGCCACAAGGACTGCGTCGCCATGACATGCGCGACTTCGGACGCGCCGATGCCGCAGGCGATCGCGCCAAGCGCGCCATGCGTCGAGGTATGGCTGTCGCCGCAGACTAGGAAGATGCCCGGCTGGGTGATGCCCTGCTCCGGCCCGACGACATGGACGATGCCGTTGCTGGGATCGTCGATGCCGAACTGCCGGACGCCGAATTCCCGCGTGTTCTGGTCGAGGGCAGCCACCTTTTCATGCAGCTTGGGGTCCTTGATGGCGTCGATCGACCGCTGCGCCGTGGTCGGCGTGTAATGGTCCGGCGTGGCGAATGTCTGATCCGGCCGGCGCAACCCCCGGTTTTCCCGGCGTATCTGTGTGAAGGCATGGAACGAGCCGTCATGCAGCAGGTGCCGGTCGACATACATCAGGCACATGCCGTCGTCCCGCTGCACGATGACGTGGCGGTTCCATATCTTGTCGAACATGGTCTGGGGGCCAGCCATATCTTTCCTCCCTATCGCCGATGAGCGGACGGCCGTCGATGGGCCGTCTAAGAATGTTCCACGGGAGGATACCCGAAGGGCGCGAAGGCGGCGAATCACACCATCAGGCAGGGTGCAAGGCGGCGGCCCGGGCGCGGCGGCGGACGACGATTTCGCGGTGCAGGATATAGATGCCGCTGGCGACGACCAGCACGATCCCGCTGATGACGAACTTGTCCGGCAGGTCGCCCCAGATGAGATATCCCAGCAGAATCGCCCAGACGATCGTCAGATACCGGAAGGGCGATACGATGACGACCTCGGCATTGCGGAACGCCTCGATCATGCAGTAATGGCCGAAGCCGTTGAACAGCCCGGCGATGACCATCAGCGAGAAATCAGGCAGGGTCGGTGTCTTCCAGCCGAAGGGCGCGGAGCAAAGGCCTGCGAACATGACGGTCGCGGTAGAGGTGACGAGAATGGCGTTCGACGATTCGCTGGCGACCATGCGGCGCGTCACCATATCCCGCACCCCCGTCCAGAACGCCGAGCCGAGCGGGAAGAGCACCGCCAGCGTGACGACGTTGCTGGTCGGCTTGGTGATGACGAGGATTCCGAGGAACCCCACCATTACCGCGGACCAGCGCCGCCACCCGACCGTCTCGCCGAGGAGGAAGGTCGCCAGCGCCGTCACGAACAACGGCGTCGAGAAGCCGATCGCCGTGACATCGGCAAGCGGCAGGTAGCGCAGCCCAATGATGTAGACGAAGGCGGAAAAGACGATGCAGCAGCCCCGCACCACATGGAAGCGCATCCGCGTGATGCGGATCGACAGCCATCCACCCGACCGCGCGATGAGATAGGAGATCGGCAGCCAGATGAAGATGCCGCGGATGAACATGATCTCGCCGGCCGGATAGCCGACGGTCAGCCATTTCAGGATGGCGTTGTTGGCGGTCATGATGAGGCCGCCCGCCAACATGAAGCCGATGCCGACGAAGGGTCTGGAAGGTGCGTTTCTTGCCATGCCGGGCGGCCGCGACCGAATTTCCGGTCAGCAACAGAGGTCGATTGGCAACGGCATTGCCTTGGCGTTCTCTAGCCCGCGCACCGTCTCGGTCATCGGCTCTTCCCTGCTGCCCCGTTTGTCATCGACGACCGGATCGAGAGGACGGCTATCCGTCGTAGCGTTCCGTTCCGCGCGCGGTCGGATCGGCTTGGTACCCGATCTTGCCGGCCAAAGCGAGAATTTCCGTATCGCAACGGCTGCTTGCTGCCATGGTTGCCCCAAGTTTGCGGTCCTCTCAAATCCGGATATCCTTCGAAGGCATCGGACTGCCTGAACGAGGAGACCGCCGTCTTGACGGAACCGGACAGCTACGCCCTGTACGCGGTGCGCTACGCCCACAACGCCCATCGCAAGCGCAGCCACAGCTTCCTTGTCCGGCCGCAGGGCGGCGACCCGCATGATGGACCGATGCCGATGGACTATTACGTGTGGGGCGCCAAGGGGGCGAACCGGACCGTCGTCGTCGACATGGGCTTCACGGAAGAGACAGCCCGCCGCCGCAAGCACGAGTTCTTCCGCTGCCCCAGCGACGGGCTGCGCCTGGTCGACATAGACCCGGCCAAGGTTGACGACGTGATCGTCACGCATATGCATTGGGATCATTGCGGCAATTTCGACAAGTTTCCCAATGCCCTCTTTCACCTCCAGGAAGAAGAGCTGCGCTACGTCACCGGGCGGGACGTGCACTGGAAAGGCTTCAAGACGGGTGTTTCAGTGGAAGACGTCTGTTCGCTCGTCCGCACGACTTATAAGGAACGGGTCGTCTTTCACGATGGCGAGGCCGAGATCGCGCCGGGTGTCAGCGTCCATTTCGTCGGCGGCCATACCCGGGGCCAGCAGATCGCCCGTATCCATACCAAGCGCGGCTGGGTCGTGGTCGCCTCGGATGCGGCGCATTATTATGCCAATCTGCAGCAGCGGAACCCCTTCCCCGCCGTCTACAACGTCGGCGAAAATCTTCTGTCCTTCGACACCGCGCGCCGGCTCGCCGCTTCGGACGACCACATCATCCCGGGCCACGACCCGCTGGTGATGCGCCAGTACCCGGCGCCGTCCCCCGACCTGGAGGGAATTGCGGTCCGATTGGACGTAGCGCCGCGGCAAATAGAAGCAAATCTGCGCCCATAGCGGGAATTGACTCGCCTCTGACGGGGTTCTAGTTAAACCCTATGGGAGGATTGGTCCGGACATAATAAGGCCGGCTGACTGGCCGTGGGCCGTGTCCGGAACTCAAATCCCCTGCAATGTGAGGGAGTTGCACCATGCGCGACGGCATCGACGTCCATGTCTGCGAAGTCGGCCTGCGGGACGGTCTGCAGAACATCAAGACCTTCTTCCCGACGGACCAGAAAATAGCCTGGATCGCGGCGGAGGCCGCCGCCGGCATGCCCGAAATCGAAGTCTGCTCCTTCGTCCCGCCCAAGCTGATCCCGCAGTTCAGCGACGCCGGCGAGGTCTGCGCTGCGGCGCTGAAAACCGCGGAAAAGCACGAAAATTTCGTCGTTTCGGCCCTCATGCCCAACCTCAAGGGCGCGGAGAACGGCATCGCAGCAGGAGTCCATAAGCTCAATTACGTCACCTCGGTCAGCGAGGGCCACAACATGGCCAACGTCCGGCGGACGACCGACGAATCCGTCGCCGCCTTCCGCCAGATCGTGGCGCTCCGTGACCAGAAGGCGAAGGAGACGGGCCGCCGCGTGCGCCTGCTGGCAGGTCTCGCCACCTCCTTCGGCTGCACCATCGAGGGTAAGGTCGATCCGGCCGCCGTCCTCCGCCTCGCCGAGAAGTTCCTCGATGCCGGCGCCGACGAGCTTTCGGTCGCCGACACGGTGGGCTACGCCAACCCGGCGCAGGTAAAGAGCCTGCTCAAGATGATGTTCGACACCTTCGGCAAGGACCTGAAGCTGACCGTTCACCTGCACGATACGCGCGGGCTCGGCATCGCTAACGCCAGCGCCGCGCTGGAAGCCGGCGCCCGGCGCTTCGACGCCTCGCTCGCCGGCCTCGGCGGCTGCCCTTACGCGCCAGGCGCGACCGGTAATGTCGTGATGGACGATCTCGTCTTCATGCTGGAATCGATGGGGCTCCGGACTGGCGTCGACCTCGACAAGCTGGTGGCGGTCCGGGAGATCGTCGGGCGCAACCTGCCGGGCGAGACGCTGTATGGCGGTCTGGCGAAGTCCGGTCCGCCCAAGGGCTATGTCCCGGCGTCACGCCTCGCGGCGGCGGCCGAATAGGGAAAAGCATTCGATAATGGACCCAATCGACGTCTCCTTCCCGGCCGCGGACGATTATCCGGAGCTCCGCGAGTCGGTCGCCAAGCTTTGCGCCGACTTTCCCATCTTCTTACTGGCGTGATCTCGAGACGCAGCCGCCGTCGCACAGCTATCCCACCGAATTCGTCAAGGCGCTGACCGATGCAGGATATCTGGCGGCCCTCATTCCCGAGGAATATGGCGGTTCCGGGCTGCCGCTCCGCGCCGGCGCGGTGATCCTCGAGACGGTGAACGCCATGGGCGGCAGCGCCTCCGCCTGCCACGCCCAGATGTACACCATGGGCACGGTGCTGCGGCACGGCAGCACGGAGCAGAAAAACGAATACCTGCCGAAGATTGCGAAGGGCGAGCTCCGCCTCCAGGCTTTTGCGATTACCGAGCCGACAACCGGCTCCGACACGACGCAGCTCAAGACCCGCGCGATCAAGGACGGCAACGGCTACATCATCCGCGGCCAAAAGGTCTGGACCAGCCGGGCGGCGCATTCGGACCTGATGCTGCTGCTCGCCCGCACCACGCCGGCCGACCAGGTGCAAAAGCGGACGCACGGCATCTCCACCTTCCTGGTCGACATGCGCGAAGCCAAGGGCAAGGGCATGGAGATCAAGCCGATCGACGCGATGGTGAACCACAACACCACCGAGATCTTCTTCGACGACCTGCGCATTCCCGCCTCCAGCCTGATCGGCGAGGAGGGCAAAGGTTTCCGCTACATTCTCGACGGCATGAACGCGGAGCGCTGCTTCGTCTCGACCGAGGCGATCGGCAACGGCCGCTTTTTCGTCAAGAAGGCCGTCGACTACGCCAACGAGCGCGTCGTCTTCGGCCGCCCGATCGGGCAGAACCAGGGTATCCAGTTCCCGATCGCGGCGGCCTACGCGCAACTCGAAGCGGCCGACCTCATGGTGCGCAAGGCGACGGCGATGTATGACGCGGGTCTGCCCTGCGGCGCCGAGGCGAACGTCGCGAAATTCCTGTCGGGCGAAGCGGCCTGGGCCTGCGCCGAGGCCTGCTTCACGACGCATGGCGGCTTCGCCTTCGCCCGCGAATACGACGTCGAGCGCAAATGGCGCGAATGCCGCCTGTCGCGCAACGCGCCGGTCGCGCCCAACATGATCATGAATTTCATCGGCCAGCATGTCCTCGGCATGCCGCGCTCTTACTAGAGACCGAGAAGAGGACAGCCGTCAGCCATGAGCGACACCGAAACCATGATCGGCATCGGCGAGGACTATCCCGACATCCGCGACGCGGTGCGGAAAATGTGCGCCGGATTTCCAGGCGAATATTGGCGCAAGCTGGAGGACCAAACGGTCGAGGGAAGCTATCCGACCGAATTCGTGAAAGCCCTGACGGAATCCGGCTTCCTCGCCTGCCTCATCCCCGAGGAATACGGTGGGGCGGGCCTGCCGATCCGCGCCGGCGCGGTCATCCTGGAAACGGTGCATGAGACCGGCTGCAGCGCCGGTGCGGCGCACGCGCAGATGTACACGATGGGCACGGTGCTGCGGCACGGCACGAAAGAACAGAAGGAAAATTACCTGCCGAAGATCGCGAGCGGCGAGCTACGCCTGCAAGCTTTCGGCGTGACCGAACCAACGACCGGCTCCGACACGACCCAGCTCAAGACCCGCGCCGAGCGCGACGGCAACGGCTACCGCGTCAACGGCCAGAAGGTGTGGACCAGCCGGGCGCTGCATTCGGACCTGATGCTGCTGCTGGCGCGCACGACCCCTGCCGATCAGGTGAAGAAGCGCAGCGACGGCTTGTCCTGTTTCCTGGTCGACCTGCGCGAAGCCAAGGGCAAGGGCTGCGACATTCGCCCGCTCGACGCCATGATCAACCACAACACCACCGAGGTGTTCTTCGACAATCTGTGGATCCCGGCCTCGAGCCTGATCGGCGAGGAAGGCAAAGGCTTCCGCTACATCCTCGACGGCATGAACGCCGAGCGCATCCTGATCTCGGCCGAAGGGCTGGGCGACTGCAAGTTCTTCATCAACAAGGGCGTTGCCTATTCCAAGGAGCGCGTCGTCTTCGGCCATCCGATCGGCCAGTATCAGGGCATCCAGTTTCCGCTCGCCAAGGCCTACGCGGAATACCAGGCAGCCGACATCATGGCGCGCAAGGCCGCCGCCCTGTTCGACGCCGGCCTACCCTGCGGCGCGGAAGCCAACATGGCGAAGCATCTGTCGGCCGAGGCGGCCTGGGCCTGCGCCGAAGCCTGCTTTACGACCCATGGCGGCTTCGCCTTCGCCCGGGAATACGACGTGGAGCGCAAATGGCGTGAGACGCGGCTGCTGCGCACGGCGCCGATCTCGACCAACATGATCCTCGCCTATATCGGCCAGCACGTGCTGGGGATGCCGCGGTCCTATTAACGATAAAGGCCGATCGAACGCACGACACCGGCCGTGTCGCGCGGCAAGGTGAATGGGCCGGTTATTGAACGCGGGGATTATGCAGATGGCGTATGGCAGCAGGAAGGTGGGAGAGAACCGTTACCGGGAGGATATCGGGCGGTATTACGAGGATTTTCAGGTGGGAGACGTCTATGAGCATCGTCCGGGGCGGACGATCAGCGAGGCGGACAACACCTGGTTCACGCTCATCACGATGAACAAGCACCCGGTGCATTTCGATGCGCACTACGCGGCGAAGAGCGAGTTCAAGAAGCCGCTGGTCAACAGCGCCCTCACGCTGTCGATCGTCGCCGGCATGAGCGTCAGCGACACCAGCCAGAAGGCGATCGCCAATCTCGGCTGGAACGACATCCGGCTCACGGCGCCGGTCTTCATCGGCGATACGCTCTATGCCGAGAGCGAGGTGCTCGACAAGCGCGAATCCAAATCCCGGCCGACGCAAGGCATCGTGACGATCAAGACGATCGGTAAGAAGGCGGACGGCACGGTCTTCATGACCTATGAGCGGACGATGCTGATCCCGAAGCGCGGGCACGGCGTCGACGATCTGATGGAGTGACCCAGATGACAGCAACCACGGAACAAGCCGAACAGGAAATTCTCATCCTGGACGCGGTGGATCGCTTCTTGGACCGTGACGTCAAGCCATACGTCATGGAGCTCGAGCACAACGACACCTACCCCGCCGAAATCGTCGAGAAGATGAAGGAGCTCGGCCTGTTCGGCTCCGTGATTGCGGAAGAATACGGCGGGCTCGGCCTGTCCTGCCTGACCTATGCGAAGATCGTCGAGCGCGTCGCGCGTGTCTGGATGTCGCTGTCCGGCATCTTCAATTCGCATCTCATCATGGCGTCCGCCGTGCAGCGATGCGGCACCGAAGCGCAGAAGCGGAAATGGCTGCCGAAATTCGCCAGCGGGGAAATCCGCGGCGGGTTGGCGCTGACCGAGCCGAATTGCGGCACCGACCTGCAGGCGATCCGCACGCGCGCCGTCAAGCAGGGCAGCGGCTACATCGTCAACGGCACGAAGACGTGGATTTCGAATGGGATTTACGGCACCTGCTTCGCTGTGATGGTCAAGACCGACACGGAGATTCAGCCGCGTCACAAGGGAATCAGCCTGTTCCTGATCGAGAAGGGCGAGGGTTTTCGCGTCTCACGGAAGCTGGAGAAGCTCGGCTACAAGGGGATCGATTCAGCCGAGTTGATTTTCGACGACTGCTTCGTGCCTGGGGAAAACCTGATTGGCGGGAAAGAAGGGGAAGGGTTCAAGCAAGTGATGGGCGGGCTCGAGCTCGGCCGGATCAACGTCGCCGCGCGTGGCGTCGGCGTGGCGCAGGCCTCGCTCGACGAGGCGGTGAAATATTCCCAGCAGCGCCAGACCTTCGGCAAGCCGATCGCCGAGCACCAGGCGATCCAGCTCAAGCTCGCCGACATGGCGACGCGCTGCGAGGCGGCCCGGCTGCTCACTCACCGGGCGGCGGAAGCTTTCGACCGCGGCGAGCGCTGCGACATGGAGGCGGGCATGGCCAAGCTGTTCGCGACCGAGGCCGCCGTCACCAACTCCATGGAGTCGATGCGCGTGCATGGCGGCTACGGCTATTCCAAGGAGTTTCCGGTCGAACGCTTCTATCGCGACGCCCCGCTGCTCACCATCGGCGAAGGCACCAACGAGCTGCAGCGCATCATCATCGCGCGCCAGCTCATCCAGCGAAACCCGATCTAGCGCGGAGCGGATAGCAATGCTGCCACTGGAAGGCGTGCGCGTTCTATCCGTCGAGCAATACGGCGCCGGCCCGTGGGGCACGCAGTATCTCGCGGATATCGGCGCCGAAGTCATCAAGATCGAGAACCCGAACGACGGCGGCGATATGTCCCGCGCCGTCGGCCCCTTCTTCATCGGCGACGGCAAGGGGTCGAGCGACAGCCTGTTTTACCAGACCTTCAATCGAAACAAGCGCAGCCTGACGCTCAACCTGTCCGCCGAGGAAGGCCAGACGATCTTTCATGCGCTGGTCAAAACGGCGGACGCCGTCACCTGCAACCTTCGCGGCGACGTGCCGGCCAAGCTCGGACTGACCTACGAGACGCTGGGCAAGATCAACCCGAAGATCGTGTGTTCCTTCCTGACTGCCTATGGCCGCGACAGCGAGCGCGCCGCCTGGCCCGGCTATGACTACCTCATGCAGGCCGAGACGGGCTATTTCTCGCTCACTGGCGAGCCGGGTACGCCGCCGGCGCGCTTCGGCCTGTCGATCGTCGACCTGATGACGGGCCTTGCCATGGCTTACGCCACCGTGTCGGCCGTGCTGAACGCGCGGGCGACCGGCACCGGACGCAACATCGACGTCAGCCTGTTCGATCTCGCGCTGACGAATGTCTCCTACCCCGCGACCTGGTTTCTCAACACCGGCCACGTCCAAGGACGCGAGCCGCGCTCCGGCCATCCGGCGCTCGTCCCTTGCGCCCAATACAAGACAAAAGACGGCTGGGTCTTTCTCATGTGCAATAAGGAGAAGTTCTGGCCGATTCTGTGCGAGATGATCGGCCATCCCGAATGGGGCAAGGATCCGCGCTTCCTCACCTTCAAGGACCGCCTGGCCCACCGGTCGCTGATCCAGGACATGCTCGACGAGACGCTGTCGGCCCGAACGACGGACGAATGGCTGGCGACGTTCGGCGGCCGGGTCCCTGCCGCCCCGATCTACGACGTGAAGCAGGCGCTCGAGAATCCGTTTGTCGCGGCGCAAGGCATGATCCAAACACTGACGCACAAGGACGGCACGGAATTCCGCATGGTCGACGGTCCCTTCCAGACCGGCGAGCCAACACCCAACCGGCCGGGCCCTGAGCTGGGCGAGGACACTGATGCGCTGCTGAAAGAGCTTGGGCTCGACTCAGAGCGCGTTGCGGCGTTGCGCAAGGAAAGGATCGTCTAAACTTCTCGGTGCACGCGGTCCGTCAGGGTATCGTGAGGTAGTGGATGCTGAAGAGCTGCGCCTCGTCGACCCAGACCTTGGCCGGATCGAAACCCGCCTTCTTCGCTAGCCGGCGAAACTCATCGATGCCGTATTTGTGCGAGTTCTCGGTGTGGATCGATTCGCCTTCGGCAAAGCGGAAAACGCTGCCGTCGACTTGCACCGCTTGATCGGCCGTGCTGTAGAGATGCATCTCGACCCGGCCTTCGGCCGCATTGTAATGCGCCCGATGACGGAAACGCGCTACGTCGAAATCGGCGCCGAGCTCGTGATTGATGCGGCGTAGCAAGTTGAGATTGAAGGCCGCCGTCACACCCTGTGAATCATTGTAAGCGGCGTCCAGGATGGCGACGTCCTTTTTCAAATCGATTCCAATCACCATGGCGCCACCGGAGCCGAGGAAATCGGCGGCATTCGCCAAGAAGCGTTGCGCATCGTCGGGCTTGAAATTGCCGAGCGTGGAACCCGGGAAGAACCCGACCCGGCGGGCATCCGGCCGATGGACCGGCGGCCTGACCCGGAACGGCTTCGTGAAATCGGCGCAGACTGCGTGGACATCCAGCTTGGGATAGTCCGCCGCCAGCGTCTTGGCAGCCTCCAATAAATGCTTCCGCGAAATATCGACCGCTACGTACGCGGCCGGCCGGTCCAGCGCATCGAGCAACGGGCGCACTTTCTTCACCGAGCCGCATCCGTATTCGATGATATGGGCGTGCGGCCCTATATGGCGCGCCAGGTCCCGGCTTATCTCGTTAAGCAGCGCAACTTCCGTGCGAGTCGGATAGTACTCGGGAAGCTCGCAGATATCGTCGAACAGCTGCGATCCCCGCTGGTCATAAAAAAATTTGCAGGGCAGCGTCTTCTGCCGCTCGCTCAAGCCGCCGATAACTTCCGAGAGGAAATCGTCCGGTTCCGGCTCTAGATCGTCGAAAGATTGGAGCAGGTCGTGAGGACTCATCGATCTTCTGGAGATGATGCCGCCTTCCGGCGCGAATGGGCACTACCCTAACGCAGGCCTCCCCATACCGCAAACACACGTGTAGTTGAGCGCCCGATATCGAGCGAACGGCCGCGGCTGGCCTTCAGTTCCAATTTCTGCAAGACTGTTACAGATTTATGACGTAATATCGGGCCCTTGATCAAATAAATCCCATCCCATGATCCGCTCCAAGCCCAAGCTCACACTCACCACATGTTGTGGCGTGCATGTGTTGCACGACGGGCTGATCGATATGCTCTACGCGCTGCTGCCGTTGCTGCGCGAGGCATTCGGCTTGTCTTATGCGGAAGTCGCGCTGATCCGGGCGGCGAACCGGACGGCCACGGCGCTGCTGCAGATCCCGGCCGGCTTACTTGCGGAGAGGTGGGGCGAACGGCTGCTGCTGACGCTGGGAACACTGGCGGCGGGCGCCGCCTTCATCGGACTCAGCTTTTCCAATGGCTTTCTGCCGCTGCTCCTTCTCATTTTCCTGGCTGGCGTCGGCTCCGCTTTCCAGCATCCCCTGTCATCGGCTTTGATCACGAGCGCCTTCCCAAACGGCAGCGGGCGGCGCGCAGCACTCGGCACCTACAACACCTTCGGCGACGTGGGGAAATTTGCCTTTATGGGCCTGACGGTCATCGCCACCGGTCTGGGTCTCGCCTGGCAGGGACCTGTGTTCGCCTATGGCACGGTGGCGTTGGTCGTCGCAATCGTCGGGCTGGTATTGCTCAAACGCGCCGGCGTGGGCGGGCCCAAGCCGAATAATCCGGACGGCTCGAGGCCGGTGAAAACCAAGGGATGGGGTATCCGTCACCGGCAAGGCTTCATCTCCCTCGGCGCCATCGCCGCCTTGGACAACGCGACACGGAACGGCTTCCTCACCTTCGTCGCGTTCCTCCTGATCGACAAAGGCGTGCCGACGGAATGGGCGGGATCGGCGGTGCTGGTCACGCTATTCGGCGGGATGGCAGGTAAGTTCGCCTGCGGCATGCTCGCCGAGCGAGTCGGTATTGCGCGCACGATCGCAATTACCGAGATCGCCACCAGCGGCGGCATCATCCTGGTTCTGCTGACGCCCGAATTCTATGCCTTCTTCCTGCTGCCGGTGGTGGGCATATTTCTGAATGGCACGTCTTCGGCGATTTACGGCTCCGTCGGCGAGCTGATCGACGACGACAAACACTCGCGCGCCTTTGGACTGATGTACACGCTTGGCTCGGCCTGCGGATTGGTCGCCCCGCTTGCTTTCGGCCTTCTGGCGGACGCTGCCGGCATTCCCGTCACGATGGTCGTGCTCGCGGGAATGGTCCTGTTCACACTGCCGCTCTGCCTCGTGCTGGGGCCGGCGCTCACCGTCGTCGACGGCGCGCGTCCAGCGGAGTAGTTCCGGTGCCGGCTAAAAGGGTCGGTCGCCCTTCAGCTGCGTGCGATGCAGGATTCGGCGCACCGAATTCGTCGAAGGCTTCACGCCGGTGCATGGCACATCGGTTGTCCCACATCACGACGTCACCGACCCGCCAGTGATGCTCCCAGACGAATCGCGGCTGCGCCGTATGAGCCCAGAGCTTGTCGAGCAGCTCCTCGCTTTCCGCGACCGACAGGCCTTCCATGTAGCTGTTCAGCCGACGGCCGAGATAAAGCGCTTTTCGTCCCGTCTCCGGATGGGTGCGCACGATCGGATGCAGTGGGCCCGGCGACCGGCTTACATCCGTGACCTCGTCGAAGTCCGCGCGGCGGACGCCGACACTGGTGTAGCTCGGATCGTGCTTCGTCCGCCGCCCTTCGATCCGAGCTTTCAGGTCGTCGGCCAGCGTTTCATACGCCGCATACATGTTGAGGAAAGAGGTGTTGCCAGCATCGGCCGGAATCTCGATGCCATAGAGGATGCTTGCCTTGGGCGGCTCTTGCACGAAGCCGCTGTCCGTGTGCCACGCCGCCTCGCCCGCGCCGAGCTGTCCGATCGGCTTGCCGTTCTCTTTTACATTGGAGATGACGTTGATCTCAGGCGGGATGTCCGTTTTCTGCTCGATGCCCTTCTTGAGCTTGAGCAGCTTGGTGGGCGGAAACTCCAGATCGCCGAAACGGCTGGAAAAGGCAATGAGCTGCTGATCTGTGAGAGTTTGGCCGCGAAACAGCAGGACGAGATGCTCGAGCCACGCCGCGTGGATCGCCTTCGCATCATCCGCGGACAGCGGCCGGGACAGGTCGACACCCCGGATTTCCGCGCCGAGCGCGGTATCGAACGAACGGACTTCGATGCCCATGGAGGCTTCCCTCAGCCAATTCAACCTCGCGCCAATACATCACGACTCGCCGCCCGCCGGCAAATTCGGCCGAGCTTTCAGCGGCATAAAAGCCATGTGCTTTGGCGATGGCTGCCGCAACCCCTTCGGTTCGGCATCACCTAGCCGCATCTGCTAAACTGCCCAAACGTCACCTATCCGAAGAACGGCCCGATCGCGTATCGGGAATGCCCCCGGGAGAAACAAGTATGTATGTCGCACAAGAGCTTGCCAAACGCATCCACGCCTTCCGCTATGAGGATCTGCCGCCGGAGGCCATTTTCTGGGCAAAGCAGGCGATTACCGACACGATCGGCGTGACCTTCGCCGGCGCCAATGAGCCGACGACACGGATTCCCGCCACCCTTCCGGGCGTCGGTGGCGAGGCCGGCCCGTGCCTGATCTTTGGCGACAATCGGCGCACGGACCCCATGAGCGCCGTGCTGGTCAACGGCGCCGCTTCGCATGCCCTCGACTACGATGATGTGAGCCCCGTCCTGGGCGGCCATCCGTCGGCGCCGCTGGTGCCGACGATCCTCGCCCTGGGGGAAATGAACGGCATCAACGGGCGCAATGCGATCACCGCCTATGTCGCAGGCTTTGAGACGGAAGCCCGGATCGGGCGCGGCGTAAATTTCGTCCATTACGAGAAGGGCTGGCATCCGACCACGACACTTGGCATTTTCGGCACCGTGGCCGCCGCCGCAAGGCTGCTGCCGCTCGACGAAGAGCAGACGGCCCGGGCGCTCGCCATCGCCGTCTCGCTGGCCTCGGGGGTCAAGGCCAATTTCGGCACGATGACCAAGCCGCTCCACGTCGGCCAGTGCTGCCGGAACGGCGTTTTCGCAGCGCTGCTCGCCAAGGGCGGGTTCACCGCAAATCCCGGTGCGTTCGAGCACAAGCAAGGTTTCTTCGAGGTGTTCAACGGCGCCGGCAACTACGATCCTGCGAAGATATTCGAAGGCTGGGGCAGGCCGCTCGAGATCGTCGATCCCGGCCTCGGCCTCAAGCAGTTCCCCTGCTGCGGCAGCACGCACATGGCGATCACCATGATGCTGCGGCTGGTCGAGAAGCATGGCCTGACGCCGCCCAATGTACGGCGCATCCAGGTCTACAGCCATCCGCAGCGCCTTCCGCATACCAACCGCCCGACGGTGGGCAGCGCGCTCGAAGCAAAATTCAGCGTGCAGTACTGCGTCTCCCGCGCGCTGATGCACGGCAAGGTCCTGATTTCGCATTTCGACGGCGATGCGTGGGCCGATGCGGAAGCGCAGCGACTGCTCAAGCTCGTCGACGTGGCGCCGCACCCCACGATGACCGACAAACCCTGGTGCGCCGAGGTCATTGTCGAGACGGCCGATGGCCGGAAGCTCTCCGAAAAGACGGAATACCTGATGGGCCGCGGCAAACCCAACCCGATGAGCGAAACGGAATTGCGGTCAAGTTCGAGGACTGCGTGTCCCACATCCTGCCGGCCGACCAGACTGCGCGCCTGTTCGACATGCTGGGGACGTTCGAGGATATCCGTGATTTGCGGGAACTCACCGCCCTCTGCGAGGCGCCGGCAACGGCGTCGAGCGCGGCCGCCGAATAGTCGCCGGATCGGGACCCACCGCAACGTCGCTGCCCGGTTATATTCGGAGGCGGCCGTCCTTATATTGGGGGCGGCGCAGCGTTGTGCGCCTTGACCAAGAGCCGGATGACGATGCCCAATCCTCTGACCTATTTGCGCAGCAAATTTGCCGCTTTCGCCAGCCGATCAAGCGAAGGCACACAGCGGCCACGCCGCTGGCGACTGATCTTTTGGGCCATTCTCGCCGTCCTGCTGCTCTACTACCCGATCGGCATGCTCCTGGCGCATAAGGTCAACGACGACGTGGAGTTCACCATTCCCGCCGACCGACTGCTGCCGAACGGCAGCCGCGCTGTGAGCATGGCGGTCGCTTTGATCGGGCGGGAGACCCAGCAGACGACCTGGGTCGCCAACAAGCCCTGGTTCTTCCCGTCTTCGATGCTCGACAACATGCCGAATTTCCAGATCGGCCTGATCTACGCGCTATCGCGCTTCGCGATCGAGATGACGGACGTGTTGGGCCGGACCCGTGGATCAAGCCAAGTCGACGAAGATCTCGACAAGGCGTCAGGCCTGTTGAAATACGACGGGAAAATCTGGATCTGGGAGCCGTCGACCTCGCTGCTCCCGACGGCCAGCGCGGAAAAGCAATATATCAGCGCGATGAAGGGCCTTGAGCGCTACAACACGCGGCTCAGTGAAGGGCGGGCGGTTTTCGAGCGCCGCGCGGACAACCTGATCTCCTTCCTCGACCGGGTCAGCGCGGATCTCGGCAGCGCCTCAGCCTCCCTCGACGCGCAGGCCAACGCGTCGAACGCAGGGTGGTTCGACACAAAGGCGGATGACGTCTTCTACGCCACCAAGGGCCGGTTGTATGGCTACTACATGCTGCTGCGCGAGCTGGGCGTGGATTTCAAGGACGTGCTCGCGGAAAAGAAAGCCGAGAACGCCTGGCAGCAGATGCTCGGCAGCCTGCGCACCGCGGCGGCGATGGACCCGCTGATCGTCTCGAACGGCGCCGCCGACGGGTTGTTCGTTCCGAGTCATCTGGAGGTGCAGGGATTTATCTGCTGCGGTCCCGTACGCAGTTGAAGGAAGTGTCGAACATCCTGCTAAAGTGAGGGGCTCGCGCCGCCGCGCCAACCTCGGGCCCCACCATGCAGATCGCTTGCGAGAATATCGACCGGCTCCAATGCCTGGAGATCCAAGGGCGCGGCCTGCCGCGCGGCATCAAGTGGCGCCTCTACCAGGCGGCGCGTGCCGTGCATGCGGAGCCGCTCGTCCTAGCCGCAGCACGGCTGCTGAACCGGCCGGCCTGCCGCATCGGCATCGTCAGCGGCGCGGCAGTCCCGGGGCACATGCCGCATGGAGAGAATGACGGGCCGTTCGGCACCGTCGTGCTCGCCGACGCATTGACGTGAATCGGGCACGACGTCAGCGTCTACACCGATCCGGCCGCAGCGCCGGCCTTCGCGACCCTGCTCGCGCGCCGCGCGCTCGGCGTACCGGTCATAGAGCTCGCGCTACACGACCGGGCGCAGCAAGAAGGCATCGCTCAGGCTGTGGACACCCTCGTCGCGGTCGAGCGCCTCGGCGGCAACGTCAACGGAATCATCTATGGCGCCACGGGGGTTTCCCGCCAGGCCTTTCGTTGCAACGTCGACCACCTGTTCCGCACGGCGACCACGCTCGGCAAGCCGACGATCTCCATCGCCGATGGCGGCAACGAGATCGGCTTCGGCAAGGTTCATGCGGAACTCGTGAAGACCATGCCGGACTTGAACCAGGCAGAGAAAACACCGTGCGGCGGCGGGATCATTTCCGTGGTGCCGACGGACGTGCTGGTTGTCGCGACGTCGTCGAACCTGGGCGCATACGGGGTTTGCGCCGCGCTCGCGGTCATGCGGAACGACCTGTCGCTTTGTCACGCGGCCGACGAGGAAATCGCGCTGGAGCATATCGGGGTGGGATTGGGATTGACGGATGGCGGGAGCGGCAAACGCATTGCCGCCGTTGACGGGATCCCCGTGCTGGAAAACGCCGCTGTCGTGACGTTGATGAGAGCGCTGGCTGAGCGCGCGCTGACAGGCGCGGTTGAGCGGGGATTCTGATTGGGAGGGATGGCGGGAGTCGCCAAGAAATCTATATGGAATGCCGGATAGTCTTCACTCAACGCGAGAAGATCGGATCGGATACTCGCCCCGTCTCAGGAGTAACCTTCCAGCAGGAGCTGGTCGTATCGTAGGCCTCTACGGGCCGTACGCTATTAGGGAAACAAGGACGAAATGAAAAGAACCGCTTCAGCGAGCAACTATCAGGAAAATTTCTTTGAAAATTCGGCGGTTTGATCGTTTAATTCTTGAAGGCACCAGTCATGAAAAGCTCGGCTAGCCACTTCCAATTCTGATCTTCTGGCATATCGATGAGGTCGTATTTAATGAAATCGATAACCACATCGACAAAATGCACCATCCGACGTTCCCAAGCCTCTTTATCTTTCATGCAGATTTCAGATATTCCCTCTAAGATCTCTAAGAAATCTTCCTTCGATTGGACCTCCTTTACTTGATCGATTAAGATCTCAAGCTCATCTGGCTCATATTTTTCATTCTCATCTTCCAGAATCGGTCATTGTAGCTACTCCATCATATTCTCAGTTCGGTTTATTATGTAGGCGCCGTTATCATTAAACTTTTCAGCCTCACGGATCCGCGCTTTTGCGCTACGATCCAATCGTTCGTACGGAACTTTAACGTAAGGGATATCTTTCCCTGCACGTCGATAGGCAACAAGCCGACGATGATCGGGAGAGTAGACATATCCTTTCCACTGTACTAGCCGAATTGGAGGCACATCTTTTTCCGTACCGGCTTTCACTTCAGCCGCGAGTTGCTCTACAGTTTGCTGTATCTCCCCTTTACCTTCGACATATTTCTTCTTAAAGAAACGGGAAAAATTATCCTGACTTGTCCTGACGCTTTGAGGATCGACGAATCCCTGGTCGGGGAGATTGCGGAACTCGTCAGGCGTGATGAACTTGCGGTTGGGCTTGAAGCCGGGGCCAGACGGTAACTTCTCGGTGAGCTTCGATTTCGGGGCTCGCAATCCGGGCCGGGTTTTTTTCTGGCCGAAGCCGCCGAATATCCCGCGAAACAGGTCATAGGCCTGCTCCTGGCGCGCTTCCCGCTCACGCGCGCCGGCCAGCAAATCCTGCCGATGGTCGTCGAGCGCTTTCTTCCGGTCCTCGACGTCACCCTAATTAATAAATTTGTCGAGCTGATCTTGAAGAAAGAGCGCTCCCATCCGGCCATAGAAGCTCCTCATCCGTCCAATAATCGCGTCGCGATCCGCCGGCTTCGCCTTCAGGATGTCGATGAAAAGACGGACCCGCTCCGGGTCGAGGCCCGCCTTTCGCGCTTCCACGGTAAAGGCCTCTTCCCCGTCCTCCTGCAAGCGCTTTTCAAGGTCGTGAACTTCGTCCCAACTTGGCGGCGGTGACGGCGCGTCTTCGACCTGCGCAACCTGCACTTCCGTTGGGCGGCCACTGTCCGTGCCCTCCGTAGCGAGAGAAGGCCGTCTGAACTTAGAGCTGCTCCCTGCACCAGACGGTTCAGCAATGCTTTTCCCAACATCCTTCTCGGCGAGCTGGACGGCGCGGTCGGGCGGGAGGTCGAGCGCGGCGTATCGGGCGATGGCCTGCGCGCGGTGGCGCTGGTCCGCCGGGATGTCCGAGACCAGCGCCGGATCCTGCCGAACCAAGGTGTCGATCGCTTGCGCGCCCGAGACTGCGACCTCCGGGTCGGCGGACAGCAGCGCGCCCCGATATTTCCGCCGCAACCCGTTCGGCAGCACGCCCGTGCGCTGGACAAAGCCCAGCTCGGCTTTCCGCTGCGTCGCCGCGTCGTCATGGGCATACGCCTCGGACACCCGGTCCCAGTAGTCGCTCACCGCCGTCCGGTCCTCGGGGCTGGTCGGGTCGAGCGGCGCGGACGAAGACGCCACGCGCTGAACGTTCGCCTCGCGGAGTGCAGCGGCTTTAGCCGCGTCGGCGTTGCGCGCGCGTATGCGCTCGGCTTCCGCGTTCGTGACGATACTGCTCTTCTGTGCGGCGCCGATCGTTTCGTCCGACGCAGCGCCGGCATCCGCCTGCGCCGTCAGATCCGACAGCGTCCGCTCGCGCGAGAGGAGATTCTGTTGGGCGACGCGATCCTGCGCTTCTTTCAAGCGCGACGCCTTCGACGCCTCAGACAGCACGTCGTCGAACATCCCCGCCGACAGCATCCGCTCGGCCCGTGCAGGCTCCCCCATCAGCCCGTCCACCGCCGCGTTGCCGAGTGCGTCCTTCACATGTTCGTCGAGCGCCTGCCGCCGGTCCCCCGGCAGATCGAGGTCGGTAATCAGCCCCGCCATCCGCCCCGCCGCGTCGTCGTAGAGGCCGGGGTCCCTCGTCACGCCGGTACGATACGCATCGAGCGTGTGGTAAAGGCCGAGGCGCCGGCGCAGCGCCAGCCCGTCCGCCTCCACTGCCGCGGCACGGCCCGCAAAGTCCGCGCGCAGGCCCAGCAGGTCCTGATCCAGCCCCGCACGCCGGTCAGGCGCCAATCCATCGAGCGCCGCCTGCCGGTCGCGATCGGTATCCTCCAGGAAGCTCCTGGTGAAGCCGGGCGACGGTCCCTCGGGCGCGTCTGCGGCCTGGGCCAGGCGATCGACGGCGCTGAGCCAGCTCTGCGAGACGGCCAGCCCTTCGTCGATACGCGCAGTTCGGGCCTCGAGCCGGCGCAGCCCGGCGGCCGCTGCGGGCGGCACCATCTCGGGACCGTCGCCCGTTCCGGCGCCGCCCCTCACAGCTTCGAGCGGCGGCAGGATCGGTAGCCGCGGCATCAGGCGCGCAGCGAGATGGCGCGGCCAACGCCGCGCAATAAATTCTGCATGTCGGGAACTCCTAAAAGAAAAACGGCAAGGCGATCGGCGCCCTGCCGTCAAAACTCAAGTCTCAGATGTTCTTGGAAATTGAGGTCAGACAAACCAAATGCGCCGATAGAGCACAGAGGCGCTACCGATGTGGATCGCACTCAGTCGAATTGCACCGACACGTGCCGGCGTTTCCTCGCAGACGTTTCCGGCTGCGACTATTCCATCGGACCGCCGACGATGCCGGCGTCGTGCAACGCGCCAATCTTGCCGGAGGACAGCCCCAACACCTCTGACAGCACCTCATCCGTGTGCTGACCCAGTACCGGGGCCGGCTTTACCGTGCCGCGCGGCGCGCCGGAAAAATCGAGCATGCAGCCCGCCGCGAGGAAACGGCCAATCCCGGGCTGGTCGATCTCCTCGAACACCGGATTCTCCGTCGAAACCCGAGGATCCTCGGCAACCGCTTGGGCAAACGTCTGATAGGGGCCCCAGCATGCCCCTGCGGCATTCATCGCCTTGCGGATGTCGCCCAACGATCGCGCGGCAAACCACGGACGGAGCACCGCCGTGATCGTCTCGCGCGCGGCAAAGCGGTTTTCCTCTTTGGCCAGATCGAGGCCGAACAGGCTTGCGACCTGCTGCATCTTATCCGCCGTTCCCGTGGCGTCGATAAGCGCCTGCCAATGCCGCTGAGTGAAGGCCGTGACCATCACGCGCCGACCGTCGGCTGTCTCGAAATCCTGTCCGTAGGTGCCGTAGACGTGGTTACCGGTCCGCGGCCGGATATCACCGTTGACCTGCACTTCGGCGATGAGGCCGAGATGGCTCAGCGTCGCGAAGGCCGTGTCGGATAAGGCGATCTGTACGAACTGGCCGGCGCCGGTCTCGCGCCGGTGGCGCTCGGAGACCAGGACGCCCTGCACCGCCGACATCGCGGCGACAACGTCCCAGACAGGCATGACGTGGTTGACCGGACGATCGTAATGCTCCGGCCCCGTCACGAAGGGAAAGCCGGCCGCCGCGTTGACCGTGTAGTCGAGGGCGACGGAGCCGTCCCGGTTACCGGTGATGTTGATCATGATCAGATCCCCGCGCCGCGCCTTCAGAACTCTGATAGTCCAGCCAGCCGCGCGCCGGCAGGTTCGACAGCACGATGCCACCGGCGCCGCCGGGCTGCGTCATTAGCGCCTGCGCGATTTCACGTCCCTCGCCGTCGCGAACATTGAGCGCGATCGACCGCTTGCCCTTGTTGAGGCTCGCCCAATAGAGGCTCCGCCCCTTCTCGGTCATCGGCCACCGGCGATAGTCGAGCCCGCCGCCGACCGGATCGATGCGGATCACATCGGCACCCATCTGACCCAGTACGAGCCCGGCGTAAGGCGCGGCAATAAAAGCAGAGGCCTCGACGACCCGCATGCCCTTCAGCAGGTCGTTCATATCGGCGCCCCACCCGGTAGGGTCCTTCGTTCACGCCTCATGTCTGCCTCCTTGATGCGGATCCGTGCGGGGCAGACAGTAGCGCGAACACGCGGCGCACGCCATTTTCGAGCGCTCGGAAAATGGCAATCTGGTACTGTCCGGGAGCCCTTCGAAATTACCCGTTCCGGGGCTTCCGTCCGGTCGGCGGATAGCGCGGATCGACGAAGCCCGGCGTAGAGGGATGGCCGGGTGCGACCAGCGAGTCGACGAAGGCCTCATCGCTCGCCGTAAGCTTGTGTTCCGTCGCGGACACGTATTCCCTGAAATGCGCGAGGGTGCGCGGCCCCGCGATCACGCTCGTCACGATGGCGTTGTTGAGCACCCAGGCGATCGCGAACTCGGTTGGGCTCATGCCACGCTTGGCAATGCGCTTCTTGATCCGGTCGACCACTCGGAAGGACTCCTTCCGGAAGTCCCGGTTGAGGATGCTGCCGTCGCCGCGGCCGGCACGGCTGTCCTTGGGCGGTTTCTTGGCAAGATCGTATTTCCCGGTCAGCACGCCGCGCGCCAATGGCGAGAACGGCGCCACGCCGATCCCGTAATATTCACAGGCGGGGAAGAGGTCGGTTTCGAGCAGCCGCATAACCAAGTTGTAATGCGGCTGGCAGATAACCGGCCGTGGCGCGCCGAGCATGTCGGAGAGGCGCACGAGCTCGCCGACCTGCCATCCGCGGTGATTGGAAAAACCCCAATGAAGCGCCTTCCCCGCAGCAATGATGTCGCGCATGGCCGCGACGCTTTCCTCGAGCGGCGTTTCCCAGTCCACGTGGTGCATATAATAGATGTCGACATAGTCGGTCTGCAGGCGCTGCAGGCTCTGGTCGATCGCCTCCATCATCCATTTGCGCGACAGGCCCTTTTTCCGCTTCGGCGTACCGCCCGCTTGGCCGACCTTCGTGGCGAGCACCCATTCCGGGCGGTCTTTCTTGATTAGCTTGCCGACGATCTGCTCGGACTTCCCTCCTGCATAGGCATCCGCCGAATCGATGAAGTTGACCCCCGCCTCGCGCGCATGGTCGACGATTGTCGCCGCCGCCTTCTCATCCGTCGAATCGCCGAAATTCATAGCTCCCAGACAGATCTCCGATACCTTCAGGCCGCTTTTCCCCAGAATGCGGTATTGCATGACATGCCGTCCTTTCTTTGTGGGCGACCGGCAAGATGAATCCGGCCACCAGGAATTTCGCCTAGCATTACAGCATGTCGCGTGGAAATCGCCACCCTGCATTGTGCGAAAGCCGATATGGATCCGCCGATCCCGGCGCGGGGGATGCCCAAGACCGCGCTATTGGGGGGATACCTCGCGGCGGGAATCATCATGGGTAATCCTTGCAATGGTCACATTCCCGCCGCCTTTCCTACCTATGGTCCTCCTCGACGGGCTTCCGTGATTCTCTGGTTCGAATCAATGAATGCTTGGTCAATCTCCCCTACTTGACCCCGCCACCTTGGCGGGGTCTTTCCTTTGCGATCCTCCGGCTGATGTCTGATGCACAAGATGAGAGCACGACGAAGCCGTGAGCTTTTCGACAATTCATCGACCTACACTTTCGGCGACAAATCGGCTGTATTGTCGATATACTCCTAAAGACGTAATACGAATTAGACCACGAGCCGCAACAATACCGCGACGACAACTGGTAGGCTCGGCGCACCGCTCGCGCTTCCGAAATTAACACTCGGAGGCCGGGAGAGGGGAAACGGGGATCAGCGTGTTATGGACTTTTCGATCTTCATGGCCAACCGCCATGGATGGCGCATCATCATGCGGGCGGCCAAAATTGCAACGTTCGGGTGCGTTCTTCTTGGGTTGGCTGGGTGTTTGGCAGATCAGCGTCTAGGGGATGGCACGCCGCGCGGTCTGCTGCCTGATTCTTCAATGCAAAACGATCGATTGGCAGCATCAGGCAATGCGAAGGTCGCGTTGCTCCTGCCGCTGAGCGGCCCCAATTCCGATATTGGCCGGCAGCTTTGGGACGGCGCCGTCCTAGCGCTGTTCGAAGGCGGCCGTGACGATGTCGCTCTTTTACCGTTCGACACCAAAGGAACGCCGGTAGGCGCCGGACAAGCGGCGGAAGCGGCGGTCAAAGCCGGGGCCAATGTTGTCGTCGGTCCTTTATTCTCGAACTCGGTGAGTGCTGCAAGACCCGTTCTTACGGCAGGAGGAATCCGCGGTATTGCCCTTTCCAATAACCAGGCGGTTGCCGGCCCGCCGATCTTTCTGATCGGCAATCACCCGGAAACGCAGGTCGATGCGATGGCCACTTATCTGGCGAATTCGGACCGGCGGCGCATCGTGCTTATTGGTCCTGATACGCCCTATCTGCAGCTTCTCCGCGAGCGGCTGGAACTGTTGGACAAAGCGGGCAAGATCCAACTTGTCGACACGCGGCTTTACCCGCCCACGGCTTCTTATACGGAGATCGGCAAAGACATACGCTCGATTACGCTCTACGACCGACGCGTAAAAGCGCTCAAAGATTTCACGGCCATCTTCAGCGACGCCTGGCGGAAAAACGAGGACCCCGAGATGGCATTGGAGGTCGCGCTGGACCACTTGTCCCATCGGCTGGAGGCAACCCGGGTTCAGCTCGCCACATATTCCACGGATGGCACGTCCACGGGCATCCCCCCGGAGCGCAGAGGTTGGGCAGTCTCCGAGACCGAGTACAGCGACGCGCTCTCCAATCTGCTTCAGATCTATCACAAGCAACTCAGCATCAAAAAGACGCCCCAGGAAGCGATGGACGAAGCGGTATCGGAATTCCAGCTCCGAGAGACATTAGGGCGGGTCAATTTCGATGCCGTGCTGCTGCCGGTCGGCGGTGAGCCCCTGCTGGTGATCGCGCCGATGTTCGAATATTTCAACGCGGCGCAACCGGACGTTTGGCTGCTCGGAACCGATGTGTGGGATTCCGCGGCGTCGACGACAGCGAAGGACCTTCTCGGCGGCCGCTATGTCACAACGACCTCGCCCGCCTTCGCCGACTTCAAGGGTCGCTTCGAGAAAGCTTTCGGACAAGCGCCGGATCGTCTCACGGCATTGGCATATGACGCCCTACGCGTTGCCATCGCGGAGAAAGCGGAGACCGGTCGCGTTTCGTTCAACGAAGGTTTCATAACGCGGCCGACGGGCTTCGAAGGCGTCAACGGCCGCTTTCGCTTCCTACCGAGTGGTGTGAACGAGCGCACGCTCGACATCGTCGAGTTGCAGGCGACTGGCGCGAAGACCATTTACACGTGGCAGCCGGATCAGACGCCCACAACGCCGCCCACGGCGGCCCCCGAAATGCCAAATACGGTTCCACCGATGGGGCCGGTTCTCCCGCCAACGCCGCCGGTATCATCTTTGGACAGCCCGGCCGGCCGCAAAGGTTAAGACGGGGATGCTAGCGGCAGAAGGCTAGCACTTTACGATTGTGCGCGACGATTTGCTCCTTGGTCGGCCGGGTAAGCTGATCCGCGTCGTTCGTGACAATGCGCTTTGCCCAGGAGCATTCATCCTGGGTCGCGCAGCTCGCGATCCAAATCAGCATCGGAAAGACGAATAACGGCCTCATCAATCTCATTAGCCCGCCTCGCTTCCTCGGACTCGGTTTGGAAGTGGTCCCGTTCTGCTTCCGCCCGCCCCTTGCCCTCCGCATTCTTGAAGGCGAGCCAGACGATGAAGATCAGGACCAAGATCAGCCCGCCAATAACGGCATAGGTCGTCACGGTTGCGGCGCGCTGTCGCGATTGACGCCGACATTCGGATCGTTGGCCGCAGTGCCGAAATTCATCCCGAGCAAATTGATAACCTTGAGAATAGCGTTCACGACCTTGTCGTCGGTCTCGTTTGCCGTCATCGCCGCAATCATCGAGAACGCGCCGACGATTTGAAAGACGACCGGCAACCATTTTTGAATCTGTTGAACGATGTTCCCGAGGACGGGGATGGCCGCCAGCGACGCCGCGGCGTCGCCCGATGACACTGCCGCCTGCGCCCACACGGGTGGCACCGTGAATAGGGCAAAGAGGAACAAGGCAAGACCCGCGATCGGAGCAAAATATTTGAACATGGACTACCTCTCCTATGCTGAAGAATGAAAATGAAAAGAAAGAAACCGCCCTCGCTGGCGGTCTCTCGGTCGTGGAGCCGGAAATGAAGAACGCGTGGATTACGCGAGCGCGTGCCGATGCATCGCGCTCAGGCGCCTGAACCAGCCGAGGTGAAAATCGGACTGCAAACGCGCATAGTGGACCGAGCGCCGGGCGACCACTTCATCGATGAGCGCATCGCGATCGCTTAAGGAAATCGCCTTCATGGTAATCGGCCCAAGGATACCATCCTCCGTGGCGTCGAGTGCCTGCTGCAAAAGCTTCTTCGCCCGATTTGGTCCTTGGTTCACCGCGCTGTCGAATACCAACAGGTCGACACCGTGTGGCAGCTCGGAGCACCGGCACACATCCTTTGGCAATCGCCGAGACACCATGCGCCAGGAAATCTTGCGATAGGGCATCGACGAAGGCGGTATCGAGACCGTCCTCTTTCGCGATTCTGGTTGGCGCGCGCGCGTTTCTTCGTTTCGCCTTAGCGCCGGCTTGTTGTCTCGGCATCCGAGCGATCGGCGGTTTGTTCGTCTTCTGACCCGATACGTCTCATTCGGGAAGTGCTCCCAGATAATTGTCTGTGGCTGACGTGACCGCGACGCCGCTCCATCCCGTGGGCGGGCGGCTTCATCAAAAAAGATGTCGGATGACGGTGCGGGAAATGTTAGCGGCCGAGCGGCGCATCACAATCCTGAACGGCTGATCGCCGAGGAAACTTCGCCGCTCACACTTCGTTCAGCGTGGCGTTTTAACTAGCACAGATTGGCGAATGCGGCGACCGCTTTCGTTGCGAATCCGGGCGGCGGTAGCGCCATCGTCAAAGATCGGATTGTAGGGCCGCATCTCCGCGAAAATCATGGACTTGGGCGTCTTGCCCCGACTAACTTTCCTGCCCGTTTCAGCCAAGAGCAAGGATGGTCCAATGGCTTCCAAAGTCCGAGTTCCCGAAGAGCTCAACGAGCTTGGGGCAAGTAGACTTCCCGGTCTCGTCGGCATGGAGGTTACCGGCGCGACCGACCGTAGCATCGAAGGCCGCCTTTCGGTCCGTCCAGAGCTGCTGGCACCGAACGGCTTTCTCCATGCCGCGACGGTTATTGCCCTTGCGGATACCTGCTGCGGCTACGGCACGCTCAACACATTGCCCGACGGGGCCACCGGCTTCACGACGATCGAGCTGAAAGCAAATTTCCTGGGAACCGTGCGTGAGGGGACAATTCACTGTGTCACGAAGGCGCTGCACCTGGGCCGGTCGACCCAACTATGGGACGCGACGGTATGCGATACTGAGGCGGGCCGGACGCTGGCGCATTTTCGCTGCACGCAACTCGTTTTGTGGCCACGCCCCTGAGATTAAGAACCGAGACCGGCTCCGCTATTGCGCGACCAAGCGCATCGCGGCTAGTTTCCGCAGGCGCAACGATGGACGATCCTATGCCCGAAACGGCTTCTCCCAAGATGAAGGTCCGCGGCCTCACAAAAAGCTTCGGACTCAATCACGTGCTGCGCGGCGTCGACCTCGATGTCCGCGAGGGCGAGTCCCTCGTGCTGATCGGGACCTCGGGCTGCGGCAAGAGCCTTCTGCTCAAATGCATCCTCGGCCTTCAGGCGCCCGACGCAGGAAGCATCATCGTCGACGGCGTCGAGACCGCCGGCTACCGCGGCGGCGAGCGCATGCGCTTCATCGACCGATTCGGCGTATTGTTCCAATATTCCGGCCTCTTCGACAGCCTCACCGTTTGGCAGAACATTTCCTTCAAGCTGATCCAGGAGCGGACGCTGACCCCGCGCGCCGCGCGTGAGAAGGCAGCGGAGACGGCGCAATCGGTCGGCCTTGCGCCCGATGTTGTCGATCTCTATCCCCACGAACTTTCCGGCGGCATGCAAAAACGCGTCGGCATCGCCCGGGCCATCATAACGGAGCCGGAATTCCTGTTCTTGGACGAGCCGACCGCCGGTCTCGATCCCATCATGACCAATATCATCGGCCAGCTGATCACATCCTGCGTACGTCAGCTCGGCGCCACAGCGATTTCGATCACCAGCGACATGACCGGGGCCCGGCAGATTGCCGACCGCATCGCCATGCTGCATGACGGACGCATCATCTGGAGCGGCCAGCGATCGGACGCTGAGGAGTCCGGCAATCCCTATGTTGATCAGCTCATACATGCTCGGGCGCAAGGACCGATCGAGATGCGCGTCACGCAAAACTGAAAAAAGAACCGGAGGAGTATGCGATCATGGCGCAACATCACCAGCCGCAGGGCCATGAGGCGGCGATTGCCGAATCCTTCTCCGAATGGGCGAGCTCGCTGACGCCGGATCGCATTCCGGCCGACGTTCGCGCCGTCGCCGCCGACGTCTTGCTCGATCTCGCCGGCAACTGCGTCTCGGTTCGCAATCTCGACTATATAGAGAGTGTCGTGACCGGATGGGACGGCAAGGGCGATTGTACCGCCTTCGGCCACGCTCAAAGCTTCGATGCAGCCGGTGCCGCCGTCATCAACGGCACCGCCGCCCACGGCGAAGATTTCGACGACACCTATGAAGGCTCGCCTGTTCACGCAGGAGCGCCGACAATTCCGGCGGTTCTCGCCGCCTGCGAGCGTTTCGGCCGCAGTGGCGCCGATGCGTTGACCGGCATCGTCGTCGCCATGGAACTCGCTTGCCGGATGACCGTGGTGGCGCCGACGGCGATCCACCGCGCCGGATTTCATCCGACCGCCGTCATCGGAACGATGGGGGCGGCCGCAGGTGTTGCCGCCGCGCTCGGTATGTCCGCTGATGAGATGACCCGGGCGCTCGGCATCGCCGGAAGCATGGCGTCCGGCATCATCGAATATTTGGCCGAAGGCACCTGGACCAAGCGCCTACACCCCGGCTGGTCCGCTCATTCCGGGTTGCAGGCGGCGCTCCTGGCGCGGCAGGGCTTCACCGGTCCCCGCACGGTCTTCGAGGGAACCCATGGATTCTTCTTCGCCTTCGCCGATCCCGCATTTGATCGCGATTTTTCGCATCTGACGGATGGCCTGGGCGCCGAATGGCGCATGCGCCGCATTGCCTTCAAGCCCTATGCCTGCGGGACGATGGCGCAGCCTTATATCGATTGCGCCATCGCGCTGGCAAAGCGCGGGGTTAGCGCGTCGAATATCGCCGAGATTCACTGCGAGACGGGCGAGGGCATCGTCCACCGGCTATGGGAGCCATTGGCGGAAAAGCACCGCCCAAGCACACCCTACTCGGCAAAATTCAGCATCCCCTACCTGATCGCCGTGGGATTTCTCGATCAAGCGGTCGGCCTCGCCCAGTTCACCGAAGACCGCATCCATGATCCGGCCGTGCTCGACCTCGCCGGCAAAGTTACCTATGCCGTCGATCCGCAGAACGAGTATCCGCGGAACTATACCGGCCACCTGCGGGCCGTGCTTCGAGACGGTCAAGACGTCGTTATCCGCCAGCCCTATCTCCGCGGCGGCACGCGCGAGCCGTTGCCACGTGACGAAATCGTCGCGAAGTTTCGCAACAACGTCGCCTTCGGTGGATGGGACGAGCGCCAATCGGCAGCCCTAATGACATGGTGCGAGAGCTTGTTCGACGCACCGGCCCTCACCGGCATCTCGGCTTTTCGGACATAAACGAAACACCTCCCGCCAATTTTGGACACTCCCTTTGGAAGGTATGGCACCCGCCGTCGAGAAACGGTAAGCTGCTTAAATTGGTGGTCAGACCATCCTTCTGGGGCAAGCGCTTATCCTTTCGACGCACCGCTTGCCACAGGGTCGAGCCGGGAACAGGCGCCCTTCAAATGGCGGATGACCGGTTCACCGGAAAAACGGATGGCGAAAGGCAATGTGATAGACGACAGGGACAGGACTGGGGATGATCTCGCGCCGGCTGTTGGCTGCATTTGGCTGCTTGCTTGCTCTGACTTTATTCACGCCAAGCCCCTTCTCTTCCGCTAACGCCGCGGACGACGGGCCAGGCGCATTCGTAACCCGCCTTGGCAACAAGACCATCGCGAACATGACCGACGTTTCTCTGTCGGAATCGGATCGCGAGAATCAGTTTCGCGGTCTGCTGCGGGAGGGGTTCGCCGTCGATACGATCGGGCAGTTCGTATTGGGAAAATACCGGCGGACCGCTTCGGCCGAAACGGTTAACGAATTCATCCATGTCTTCGAGGAATATATCGTCTCGCTGTACGCGAAGCAGTTCAGCCGCTATGGCGGCGAGAAATTCGTCGTGGAAAAGGTCGTCGCGACGACCCGCTCGAGCGACAGCATGGTCATGACGAAAATCATTCCAACGGACGGAGGCGAGGCGATGCGCGTCGACTTCCAGGTTCGGAATTTCGGCAACACATTCAAGATTTTGGATGTCCGGGTGGAAGGCGTGAGCATGGTATTGGCCGAGCGTGACGAATTCACCTCCTTTATCGCCAAGAACGGTGGTCGCGTCGAAGCATTGATCGACACCTTGCGCCAGCGTACCGCCGCGCCAGACCGGACCGCCGTCAAATAGCGTTCGCGCCGCAAGCTTGCGGCGCTGTTCGTTTTCTTGATCGTCATGGCATGCGCCGTTAATGTCCGGCCCAATGTTCGCGTAGCGGACTGCAGCAAACGCCTGTCAAATTGCCATGTCATCGCCGGAAAGTCCCGTACCCCACTTCGTCATCGAGGTCTCACCGGGGGAATTGCTCGACAGGATCTCGATTCTCGAGATCAAGTCGGAGCGTATCGATGACCCGGTCAAGCTTCGGAACATTAATCACGAGCTTGAGCTTTACCGCGGCACAATCACCGGCAAGATTCGCGACAGCGAAGCCATGATCCAGCTCATCCGCGAGCTCAAGGACGTGAACGAAGCGCTCTGGACCATCGAGGATGAAATTCGCGCGTGCGAAGCAAGCCGGAATTTCGGCGACCGGTTCGTGGTGCTCGCCCGCAGCGTTTACCAGACCAACGACCGTCGGGCATCGATCAAGCGCGAGATCAATGTCCTGTGCGGCTCGACCATCATCGAAGAGAAGTCGTATACGCGATACTGAGAGGACGGGCAGGCGTCAGCTGTCGCCGGGCCGAAAAGCATTGCCCGTCTTCGGCCGTTGCATCCCTAAACCAAGGAAACCCGTTGGTCATAAATACAGCTATGCCCGCCGCCAGAAGCATCGAAACCATTCTTGTCTATGTCGGAAGTAATCCCGACGATGCCATCGGCGAAAATATCCTGAAGCTGCCTTTCCTGCGCGCGCTGAGATTAGCATTTCCCGACGCCCGGCTCACCTGGATCGCCGGCGCCGGTCCATGCCAGTTCCAAGGGATTCTGGCTCAGCTGGTGGACGGCTTGATCGATGAATGCCTGACCGACTTCCGCATCGACAATTCGGCCAAGGAGCTGTTCTTACGCTGGAGGCCGCTGCCGGGTCGTCAATTCGATCTGATAATCGATGCCCAGCGCAACGCCGTCAGAACGCTCGTGCTTCGACGGATTCCGCACCGTCTATTCATTTCGGGATGCTGGCGCTATTTCTTCTCCGACGTGAAGCCGCCGGAGGATCTCGTTCATCCAAGGCTCCTTACCGACCGGTTGCTGGGGCTTGCCGCGGCCGCAATGGGCGAAGTTGTCCGACCGCCCCACATATGGCCGTTGGCGACGAAATGGCTCGACATGGCAGCACGCTTGCTCCCGAGCGGCCCGACATATGTTGGGCTTGCGCCCGGCGCGGGAAAACAGGGGACAGGCAAATGCTGGCCCCTGGACCGGTTTCTTGCCCTTGCCGGCGAACAGCGGGAAAAAGGCCGGCAGCCAGTGTTCTTCCTAGGACCCGAAGAGAAAGCGTGGCTCGAGCGGATTCGGCGCGAAGCGCCCTATACATTGCTGCCCGAATGGACCGATGACTCTGCGCGCGGCGGCTTGATGGGGCCGCCTCTCGCTATGGCGCTCGCCCATCGAGTTGACGTCGCGGTCGCGAATTGTTCGGGGATCGGTCACATCCTGGCGGCCGGAGGAACGCGAATGGTTTCCTTGTATGGCCCGACGCAACCCGGCAAGTACGCGCCCTATACGCCGAGCTTGATTGCCCTCCGCGCGCAGGATTTCGGTCCGACTGGCAATATCGAGAACATTCCGATAAAGGCGGTCAGCGCCGCGATCGATCGTCAGCTTGAACGAGCGGCTGCTGAGGTGATCTAGCCTCCTCGGCCCGAGCGGCGGGTCACTGCTGGACTCGATGAACGCGGCCGTTCGGCGCTGTCGGATTGCAGGTCGCTACCCTCCGGCTCTTCGGCAAGCTTTCGGGCATATCCCATCTGCACCAGCGTCCCAGCTATGTCGACCTTTGCGGCGAAACAGCGCCCTGGCAGCTCTATCCGGAGCGGGGCTTCCTGAACTTCGCAGCGCAGCCTGACGCCGGCGAGAAAACCTTGAAGAAAGCGTCTGCCCCTCGCGCCGTCCTGCGATGCGGGATCCGGCACAGCGATGCCCGATAAGCGGATCCGTTGCCCCCAGATCTCGACGGTCGCCGTGTCGATGACCTGCGCCTCACCTTGGATGACGAGCATATCGGCCCGTGCCGCGGGCGCGCCCATGGTTGCCGCCCCGATCAGCAGCGCCGTTGGGAAAATCGGAAAGGACTTAAATCCCATTGCAGCCCGATATCAATGCGCCGGCGCGACATCTGCGCTTACAACGCAGCACACTGCGTCCTGGCAATTGAAGAAGGCTTAACGCGGGCCAACTCCCCGTCGCGATCCCGCGCGCTCGTCGCCCGATCTTCCCGCGAAATCAAGCCCTTTAACCAAAAATCAATCATTTTGAGTGGTTTAATAGGTCTGCTCGGTTCTGCGATCGGTCGCCTCGGGCACAGCGTCGGCGCTCCCGACGTTGCCGATTTTTCCGAATACGGCGAATCATATCTACTGGAGGGCAAGTTGGATTTCGTCGTGACGTTCGTCTTCTGCTTATTGCTTGCCACGCTTTACCTTGGACCGTCGATCGTCGCGGTTTGCCGACACCATTTCCGCACGCCTCAAATCATCGCGGTGAATATTCTGCTGGGCTGGACCATCGTCGGATTGTTCTGGGCCTTCGTCTGGGCCTTGTCATCGACCCGTCCAACATCCAACAACGATACGGACGAGCTGCCGAGCGACTTCGCGGAGCGGCTTTTCCAAAACCGAAACATCGTCCGGCAGCCCGACGGCGGGGCGATTGTCTATCCGGGATTGCTGGCCGACGAAGCCTATTGGCTCGGCGCCGCGGATTTCCGGACCTATCTGGAGATGCGGTCCCAGGAGTCGCACCGGAATTTTCCCCGAGCGCTTGTTATTCTCATCTCGGCCGGGGGGCTTTTCTTAAGCTTCCGTGAGTGGATGGGTCTCGAGCATGGCATGGCGCCGGCGGTCCTCCTGTTCATCGCCATTACACTCTTCGTCACCACCTGGGATCTCGTGTTCCGGCCGCGCCGCAAATTCCTCGCGGCATATCCAAAGGCGCCTCGGACGCATGATCCGATACGCCAGCGACGCAAGACGCTCGCTGGATTGGTCGCTTTCGACCCGTTGGTCTGTTTCGGCGCAACCCTGCTTTGCTTCGGTCTGATCGTGAGTCTTACCGTCTCATTGCTGGTTGGGACTCAACAGCCGCAGCTGCGGGCACAGGATGGCGCCATGCTCATCCTCGGCTTTGCCATTCTGGGTGTGGGTGGCACCTTTTATGGTTATTTGGCTTGGCAACACCTGCGCTTCTTCATGAAGCATCGCCGCACCCCCACTCAATTCGATCTCGACGCACTGGGAACAGGCGTAAAGGCGCCCGGCCTCGCCGCGACCATGGGGGCGCCAGCCACGTCTGGGGCCCGTCCGCCCGTCAATGGCGGCCGCTCAAGCCGCGGACTCGCCGCCGCTTTGCGCAGCGGCGCAAGATCGCGCTGACGTTTCTCGCCAAGACAGCGCCAGACGCCAGCAAGGCGTAAAGTAATACCGCTGATAGATTTTTTTGCGGCGAAGTCACTTTCCCCAGTAGGAGACGAATCCCCAATCCTCGCTAAAATCCTGGGTGGTTAACCATAGGCGGCCATCCATCGCCTTGAATTTCATCAAGAGCCGCGAAATTGCCATAATCCGGACCGAGAAAGGCCCTAGTCCCTTACTAATATACAAAGATTGGGAGAGTATCAGGGCTCATGGTATTAGCCATGTGTCTGAAAAAATTGAAAACTAAGGCAACGGTGGCACCTGGTCACTCAAGACGAGGTGGTCGCTATGTTACACACGGCAAATCAACGCTGGCCCCGCATTCTGGTCGGGCAAGGCAGCGGATTATCCAAATGCACCAAATGCGGCTTGGCATTTGTTGCCAAGCATCCGACCCAGCATACCTGCAGCAAATGTCGTGATTCGCGCAAGCGGAGCGCCCAACGGTCGCCGAAAAGTCTTCGCGTCGGCTGAGCGTTCTGGCGGGTCGGATTCGGGCGCGCCCAGGCTCTGATTGGATGCGGCACGCCCGCTTTGCTGCGGGAGGCAAGAGAAAGAGCTCTTGATCGCGCGGCCTAGTCGGGACATTAGCCGTTCGACAGGAAACGGCGCCGAGGGCTTTCGAGGTCTATGATATTCAGCTAGGCCTTGCGAACTCTCCCCCACTCATTCCGTAACACGCTGCAGCGATTATTGCGCGGTTGGTCGCTTGAGCGGCCGGCTCGGGCCATGCCTCATTTGGATCGCTGCACCATTCTAGGCCGAGACCGGCGAGGACCACCTTTGGCGACATTCGTGTCCGTCAATGCGCCGGCGATATCGGCGAGCGCGCGGTCATGCCACGCGCGTACCGTCTCGTGATGCAGCCCGAACATCCGCCCAAGCTTGCGGTAGCTCACGACGTGACGGCCGCTGACCGGATGAATCAGCGCCCGGGTCAGACATAGTCGTCGCTTGCGCTGGTCCGTAAAGCGCCACAGCCACTCTAAAACCTCATCCATCCGTCCCACGGATCGCGCGGATGGGGACGTATCGGACCTGATTGTAACCCAGTGAAAAATCCTGCTTCACCTCGTCGGACGCACCGATCAAAGCCACGAACGCATCTTCGTATCCTCGGACGACATCGGGCCACCGGGATCGGTCATCCTTCGGAAGCGAGCCGCTCGGCAACGGCAGAGACATCAACGTACGGCCCGCTTCCTCGAGGCGTTGCCGCACGTCCTCCGGCGTCCAGACCCTCGCGGGATCGGCAGCCCCGACCGGATGGCCCCACGCCTGTCGGGAAATTCCTTCACAGTCAGCCTGCGGCCGTGGCCGCCGTCCGACGGCACCTGTGCGAACCGCCATTTCAGCGCGGCAAGCCGTTCTGGAGGTCGGATTTGACCGTATAGCAGACGATGCGTCCATCGCTGCTGTGAACGGGCGCCACCCGGCAATGGATCTGGAAGCCGGAGTTCGCCCAGGCCGCCTCGATCGCCCGGGCTAGCTGCCGCGCTCCTTTGCGGCGCATGCAGAAATCCACATTGTTCTCGGCAGGACCGGGGGTAAATGGCGGCACTTTCATTCGCCCCTCCCGACGCTTGCCCCAACGGCAGCTGTTCGCGTTTCCTGACCGAGCCGGGCTTGGGCCGAACAGGCGGGAGCGCTGACGGATCCGGACACGGCGCTCCACCTCGGCGCTTGCCCTTTGGCTTCGGTTGGCATTGCGAGAAATGTTCCCTTTTTGTTCATTTTCCGATGACAACAACTCAATGCCAACATGCGATTTCCTCCCGCTGCGAGATAATGACGATAGAAAGTTCAACTGTGCGAAAATGTCGCACATCTGTCAAATAAATTCGTTGCGTTTTGTGCGGTAATTCTGTTATCTTTTCCTAATCCGGACTGGCAATCGAATGACGATGAGCACCAATTCAAAAGCATCCTTGGAACTCAAGCAATTCCGAGAACAGGCCGGTTATTCGGTCCGCCAGCTCGCCGCAGCCCTTCGCGATACGGGCTCGAAGTATGGCCAGTCCCCCTCTTCCTACGCTTATTATGAAAACGATTATAAGAAGCCATACCTACCCATGGAGCTCGTCGACGCCTTGGTGCCGCTACTGCGTGATCGCGGCACGCCGCCGATTGGCGAGCGGCAAATCCTCGCCTTGGCCGGCCGTAATAGCCTTTGGTCCATCCGCGTGAAATTCAATGAAAAGCCGAGATTTAAAACGAAAATCGAAATCGACACGGACCTCCTTGCCGAAATTTTCCACGGCGTCGAGATGGAGGCGGAAGCGCTGGAATTGAGCCTAACCGGCCAACAACAGGCGCGGCTTGTCGCCGAGATCTGCCGCCGCGTTGCCGCCGCCGAAGGCACACAGCAACCCGGCCTGATTGAGTGGGAGGTGGCACACGCCTGCCGGCTCGCCAAAGCGTTCCTTCAGTCAAGCGAATAATTTCCCAGCCCCGACGTCGGCCACATCTCTACACCGAAAAACTCTCCCGCCCGCCAAGCGCTCCACGGCGAATTCGCTTCAGTTGCTGTTGCAGGTGAATTCGTACATCCGTACGGTTTTTTTATACATTTTGGTACAGGCGGATGTCCCGTCACGGGCACCGCAACAAAAAACCGGCGAGGAGCGAAAAGCCATGCGACGCGGACAGGATCGGAGGAAACAGGATCCCATCGACCGGACGGACCTCTGTCCGTCTTTCGACGAAGCGGATTGGGTCGACTGGGATCATTGGCAGACCGTCGAAGAGCTCCAGAATTTCATGAACGGCCTCGCCGACGAGACTTTCGCGGCGGAATCCAATGCTGCGGGCGAATCGGGCGAAAACGGACAGCGCGGCCGGATCGCAAGGCAAATCCGTCGCCACGGCCTCGAGATCGATTGGTGATCGGCGCGGATGGCAAGGAAGACGATAGCCTTCGCGCCAGGGATAAGGCGCTAAACCGCGCCGAGTCCCTTGCAAGCAGGCACGGGCTCCCGACCTTCAGCGCCTGGCGCATGGGGCTGGAACGTCGCTATACCGTGATGCCCCCTTGGTACTGGAACGACCGGCGCTGCCGGGAGAACTATATCTCCCATATCCGTACCGCAATTGACTGGCAGCGGCGGGAGGCTAGAATCAACCGTGGAAATGGCGGTTTCCACCGCTCCTTGGTCTCTTGAGCATGGGACGTTCGAACTTGCGGCGAAGATCCCGACCTTGAAATTGGATCGTCGCGAACCGACGGGAAGCCGCGCACACAGGAAAGAGTTTCCGCGGGAAAAATCATGAAAAGCCACAATGCGATCACCGTGACGCCTGTGACGCCGGCGGCCGGTGCCCTGATCGGCGATGTCGACCTTACCGGAGAGCTGACGCCGGACGCGATCGCCAGAGTCCATCAAGCTTTAATGCAGCATCACGTGGTTTTCTTCCGCGATCAGCACATCACCGCCAAGCATCACGCCGATTTCGCGCGTCGCTTCGGCCCTCTTCGTATGGCCCGCCGAGCCGCCTTCGACGTACTGACCGATGTGCCGGAAATGCAGGTGCTGATAAACGACGAAGCACGGCCGCCGAACGTGAACCATTATCATTCGGACGGAATTTTCCGAAAGGATCCCGAGTTCGGTTCGATCCTGCGCGCGGTGGAATGCCCGGAGGCAGGCGGCGATACGATATTCACCAGCCTTGTGGCCGCCTACGAAGGGCTCTCGCCGGGGATGAAGACCTATCTCGATGGCCTGAGCGCCGTGAATGAGTTCATGAAGCTGCACGGAAGCCCGGCCAAGGCGCGCAGCTGGAAGGGCGACAATTTCGACCGCATGGACGCGATGCGGCGCGACAATCCGCCGACCGCCCACCCACTGGTGAAGACCCATCCGGTCACCGGCCGGAAACATCTCTATCTGTCGGAGAGTTTCACGACGCATATCATCGGGGTCGATGCCGAGGAAAGCCAACGGGTGCTGGATTTCCTGTTCCGGCACGTCGCCAAGCCCGAATACCAATGCCGTTTCGCTTGGCGGCCGGGCTCCATGGCGTTCTGGGACAATCGCGCCGCCCTACACTATGCGGTGGCGGACTACTGGCCCGAGAAGCGCCTGATGCATCGGGTGACGATCGTCGAGGACGCCTTGGGCGCAGCCGGGACGGCGCCGTCGGGCCGGCTGCGCGCCTCTGCCTAGCCGGCGTCGGTATTCCAGCGGTCTCGCCTGACCGGTCTATGCCTGCTTGGGCCGTCGAAGCGTCAGCAGGCTCGCCGCGACCAGGACAACCAGAACAGCGTTGATCAAGCCGAGGCCTACCATTCCGAGGAGGATCCCGGTGACGAGCGGCCCCACCGCTGCACCGAAGTCGCGCCAAGTCTGCATCACCGCCAGCCGATGCAAGGTTGCCTCTCCGTTTGCCCGCTGAGCGACAACGGCTGGGCCGAGCGCGGCAATCGCCGCACGGGCCGCGATGACGATCACCGAACCGAAATAGGCCGAGCCCATCGCCAGCACGGCGAAACCACCGGCGAGCAGGACAGCCGAGAGAAACAGCACCTTGCCCGTACCAAGGCGATCACCAAGGAATCCGCCGACGGGCGCCAACAGGACCTCGCCAAACCGTCGCAGCGCGAGAATGAGGCCGGCGGCCAGCATGGCCGCCTCGGGCGATGCCGATTTTGCCAGCAGGAGGGCGACCGTCATCGCGAAAACGCCGTCGACGGCAAACCCGACAACGAAGAAGAACAGGTCAAAGAGTTTCGGTTTCGGGAGCCATTGGGTCTTCTCCCGATTGGCCTGAACGCTATCCTTCGGCAAGGTGAATGCGAGCGGCACCGCCAACAGGGAAACGAGCCCCAAGACCAGGAAAACGTCCCGTGGCCCCAGCACACCGGCCAGCCAAGCGCCCACGCTCAACGATAGGGCGGGGCCCATCTGATTGATGGCGCGGCTGACCCCGACCCTGCTTCCGGCCCGGCCGCGATCGGCAACGGCGTAGGACAGCGCCGCTAGGCTGAGCCCCGCGAAGGCCAATCCCCACACGACGCGGGCGGCCAGCAAAACGGGACCACCATCTCCTTTCCACAGAATGAAGGTCGAGGCAGCGGCGGCCGTCGCCGAGACGATGGCAAGCATGCGAGAGCCGGCGCGCTCGCCGAAGGCCGCAACAGCACCGTAGAGGACAATGCGTGTAAGCCGGTTCGCCGCCAGCAGGACGCCAACCCAGGCGAAGCCAACGCCAAATGACGTCGCACTGACGGGCAGGACGACGTACAACAGCACGTCGCCGAGGCTTGCCAGGGACAACACCCCGGCGGATATCGATGTCGGCCCCCAGCCCTCGTGCGCGACCTCCCGTACGTCGTTAACCATGCCACAGCCTTCCGCAAATCCGAGCAAATGGGGGCCGGCGACTGGCTACGGTGGGCCATCCGGCTCAAGCGACCATAAGATTACAGATTTATTACAATGCGCGGCAGGTCGTGCGCAAGTCGGGCACAATCTTATAAATATATGTAATAACTATGTTTATCTGGCCATGACTGCCAGATGCCGCCATGTTCACCAGGATCATAGTCCTTTCAGACTAGTCCCCATTTGTCCGGACATCCGCAATATTTCGTGACCCGCGTCACATGCCGGAATTCACCGATTTGGTCCAATGGTCCCAACACAGCAACAGGGAACGGCTCCGGTCGTCTGGAACCATGAATTACAACCAGAACACTTGGCATATTGCGAAGCTGATACTCGAGCAGCACGGACAAAACGCCATGCATGGCGCCCGAGCGGTGTCTGCGAACCTTCGCGACGATCTCCGTCGTGGGGACAGCACCAACTGCCTCGATGTCGTTCGCGCGATGGATTTTCTGCTGTCCGACGAAGGTAGCGGCACAATCCATTAATCCACGCGGATGCCGGCCACTAAAGGAACCGGCGTCGCGTTGCGGCAAAGCATGTTCCGCGTCGAGCGGCCGGTTTTCGGGCCCGAAGATCGGCTCGGCCGGCCTGTTGATGGCCTCCCGCGCGACGCGAACGCGCAACGGCCGGCGACCACGATCTCTCGGCCGGTCGCTTTGCAGGCCTCCACGACGTCCTGCGCCATGTCCCACGCTCCCGACCGGAGAAAGAGGCGTCCTGCGGCAATCCGACGCGCCCGCGTAGGTCTATCGCCGCAACTGGAATATGCTTCGCTTCGCACAATTCCGCCAAAGGCGCTTAATTCCACAGTCGCGAAATTGCCTTGAGTGCGGCACGGAACGGCAAGCCGGTTTTACGAACCGCAACGGCGCGCTATAAAGGCCGGCAGAAAAGTACAAAAACAAGCGCCGAGGCGCTTCTGGGAGCAACGCTGCGAGGCATTCTTGATCTTTGGTAATTTCGTAACCCTGTCTTCGAGTAGGCCGGCCTAGCCGCCCGTTTGGGCGGACTTGATACGTCATGGCCAGCATGATCGAAACCCGGCATCTCACGAAAAGGTTCGGCCTCATCACCGCGGTCGACGACGTCAGCCTGTCCGTCGAGTCCGGTGAGGTCCTCGGCTTTCTGGGCCCGAACGGAGCCGGCAAATCGACGGCCATGAAAATGGTTACGGGCTTTCTGGAGCCCACATCCGGCAGTGCCAGCGTCTGCGGCCACGAGGTGCTGGATGACCCGGTCGCCGTAAAGCGGGTGTTGGGTTACTTGCCCGAAGGCGCGCCGACCTATGGCGATATGACGCCCCTTTCCTATCTCGGCTTTGTTGCGCAGATACGAGGATACGATGGCGCCGAGAAACGCCGGCGGATCGATGCGGTCGTCGAAAAGGTGGCGCTGGAAGAAGTGCTGCGCCAGCCGATCGAGACGCTGTCGAAAGGCTTCAAGCGACGCGTCGGCCTTGCGCAGGCAATGCTGCACGACCCGCCGGTCCTCATCATGGACGAGCCAACCGACGGGCTCGATCCCAATCAAAAACGCCACGTCCGGAGCCTGATCCGCGAGATGGCGAAAAACAAGGCGATCGTCATCTCGACCCATATTCTGGAGGAGGTCGAGGCTGTCTGCACGCGGGCCGTAATCATCGCCCGCGGCAAAATTCGCGCGGACGGCCGCCCCGACACGCTGCGCGCGCAGGCCGCCAATCACAATTCGATCCTGATCACCGCGTTGCAGAAGGACGCGGAGACGATCCGGCGGCGCATCGCTAATCTCGCCGACGTCAAGATGGCGGAGATCATCGGCACGGTGGATGGCGTCTCCAAACTGCGGATCTCGCCGAAGCGCGCCAAATCCATTGCGACCGACGTCGCCGACCTCGTGCGTTCGGCTGCGCTGCCCGTGCAGGAGATTTTCGTCGAACAGGGCTCTCTCGATGACGTCTTCTGGGACATGACCATGGGCCGTTCCGGGGATGGAGCCAACCGTGCGTAATATCCTCATCATCGCGAAGCGCGAGCTCGGCACCTATTTCGGCACGCCGCTCGCCTATGTTTTCATCGTGATTTTTCTCGCGCTGACCGGCGCGCTCACCTTCTACCTGGGCGGCTTCCTCTACAACGGCGAGGCGGATCTTCACGTTTTCTTCGTGTATCACCCCTGGGTCTATCTGCTGCTCGTGCCGGCAGTCGCGATGCGCCTATGGGCGGAAGAGCGGAAGACCGGCACGATCGAAAACCTCATGACCCTGCCCGTGTCCACCTACGAAGCGGTCCTCGGCAAATATCTTGCCGCCTGGGCCTTCTGCGGCATTGCGCTGGCCCTGACCTTTCCGATCTGGATCACCGTCAACATCCTGGGCGATCCCGACAACGGTGTGATCGTCGCAAGCTATTTCGGCAGCTTTCTGATGGCCGGCGCGTTTCTCGCAATCGGGTCCTGCATGTCCGCCATGACCAAGAACCAGGTCATCGCCTTCGTCATCGCCGCAACCGCCTGCTTCCTCTTCACCATGAGCGGGCTCGATCTCGTGTTGAATTTCTTCCGCGGCTGGGCGCCGGACTGGCTGATCGACACGATCGCGTCGCTCAGCTTCCTCACGCATTTCAATGCCGTTACGCAAGGGCTTATCGAAGCGCGCGACCTGATCTTCTTCGTGTCGTTGATCGCCTTTTGGCTGTTCGCCAACGTCGTCATCGTTGACCTGAAACGGGCGAGCTGAGGATACGGATGCTGGCCCGCCTGAAATCCCTGACAAAAAGCGAGCGTTCGATAATCGGCCTGGGACTGGCCCTCGTTCTGCTGTTCGCGGTCAATATTTTTTCCAATGTCGTGCTCAAGCCGTATCAGCTCGACATGACCGAAGGGAAGCTGTTCACCGTCTCGCAAGGCACGAAGACAATCATCAAGGGGATAGACGAGCCCATCGTACTGCGCCTCTTCTTCACCAAGGTGATGGGCGAGGGAAATCCGGCGCACACCCAGCTCTTCGTCCATGTGAAGGAGCTGCTGGAACGCTATGCCAGCCTTTCGAACGGCCGCATTCGGCTCGAGCTATATGATGCCGCGCCATTCTCGCCGGCCGAGGACAAGGCGGAAGCGTTTGGCCTTACCGGCATCGCCTATAACGAAGCGGGCGATTTGGGCTATTTCGGCCTCGTCGGCACCAACAGTACCGATGACGTCGAACTGGTGAAGGCCTTCACCCCCGATCGGGAGAGATTTCTCGAATACGACATCTCCAAGCTCATCTATCGCCTGACGAATCCTGAAGAAGAAGGTCATCGGGTTGATCAGCTCGATGCCGATCGGCGGCGCCGGGGCGGTTCCAAACCAGGAAGGGCCGCGATGGCCAATCATCGACCGCGTCCGCGAGTCATTCGATATCGAGCCGCTGCCGTCCTACATCGACAAGATTCCCGACAATATCGACGTTCTCTGGATCGTCCATCCGCGCAAATTCGACAATTTCGCGCTCTATGCCATCGACCAGTTCGTGTTGAGAGGCGGGCACGTACTGGTCTTCGTCGACCCGCTGTTCGAGTTCGAGCGCGAAGATCGGTCCGACGATCTCACCCGGACGATCCGATCTGGACCGCTTGCTGAATGCATGGGGCGTGTCGCTGGTGCCCGACAAGGTGGCCGGTGACCTGGATGCCGCCCGTCGCATACGTGTGCGCAGCCCCGAGGGGCGCGTCGCCATCGCTGACTACGTCGGCTGGCTCGCCCTCACGCCACGCAACTTCGACCTCAGCGATGTCGTCACCAGCGATATCAAGACGCTGAATATGGGCACCGCCGGCATACTGGAGCCGCTGCAGCGGCCCGGCGTGAAGGTCACGCCCCTTGTCACGACTGGCCTCCGGTCGATGGCGATCGACGTGCGGAAATTCGAGGGGCAGCCCGATGTCGTCGGCCTCTTCCGGAACTTCCAGCCGGATAACCGCAAGCTCATCCTGGCTGCACGGTCGACCGGCCTCGCCAAGACGGCCTTCCCGGAAGGCCCGCCCAAAATCAAGGTAACGGCCCCATCCGGCGATGCGGCGTCAAAGCCAAAGGCGTCATCATCGGACGACGCGCCGCAGATCATGCAGGCCAAGAAGCCGATCGACGTCATCACGGTCGCCGACGTCGACATGCTGTATGACGAATTCTGGGCCGACGTGCAGGACAAAGAGGGCCAGCAGACGCTTGTCCCGAACGCCAACAATGTCGACTTCGTCGTCAACGCCTTGGACAATCTCACCGGCAGCGATGCCTTGGCGGAGCTGCGGGGCCGCACGGCGACCACGCGCCCGTTCTATCTGATCCAAAGAATACGCCAGGACGCCGAACGAAAATTCCGCCAGAAGGAGAAGGAGCTGCAGGAGCGTCTTGCCCAGTCGCGCAGCCAGATGGAATCGATGCTGGACCGCGACGCGCGCAACAGCGGCGCGACGCTCAGCACGGCCCAGCGCACGCAGCTCAATGAATTTCGCAAGAAGATGCTGACGGTGCGTAAGGAGCTGCGCGATGTTCAGCGTTCCCTGCGCATCGATTTGGAGCGGCTGGATGTATGGCTGAAATTCTTCAACATTGCGGCGATCCCCCTGCTCCTGGTCTTCGGTGTCTTTGTCGTGACCGTGTATCGGCGCATGCGCAGCGGCCCGGCCAAGCGCAGCGAATAGTGATGGCGGGCGAATGGCGGCAGGCGATCAAGGGCAAGAAAGATGAGTAAGAAGGCTCTCAGCTATCTCGCGATCTGCACCGCCATCGCCGTCGTTGCGGCCATCTGGGCCGTGCAGCAGGAGTGGTCACGCTGGGGTTCGAACGACTACGGCACGAAGCTGTTTCCCGAACTCGCCAGCAAGCTCGACGATGTCGCGCGCGTACGGCTACGTCATGGCGACACGACGATCACGCTCGACCGGACCGCGAAAGGATGGGCGGTTCACGAGAGCGACGACTATCCGGCCCATAGCAACGCCGTCCAGGAGCTGCTCTACGCTCTATCCGAAGCGCGGCGCGTCGAACCGAAGACGCGGGAAGAAAAGAAATTCGCAAAACTGGAAGTCGATGATCCCACGAAGCCGAATTCGAAAGCGAAGCGGGTCGACGTCCTCGACAAGAGCGGCCATAGCCTGGCCAGCCTGATCTTGGGCAAGGAGAATCTCCTGCTCCAGGCCATCGGCGAAGGCGGCGCCTATGTCCGCTTCCCGGATCAGAAGCAGACTTGGCTTGCCAGCGGCAATCTCGTCGCCGGCGACGATTTCAAGGACTGGCTCGATAACCCGATCATCAATGTTCCGCGCCAGCGCATCGCCCGCGCCGTGCTGACCCATCCGAACGGCGACCGCATGGTCGTTTCCAAATCCCCGAAAGACGACGGCAAGTTCATCCTGGAAGGCATGGCCAGCGATGAAAAGCTGATCAGCCAGTATTATCCCAGCGATATCGTGCGCGTTTTCGAGAAGTTCGAGGTGGATCAAGCCCAACGGGCCGGCAAGATCAAGTTCTTGCCGAAAGCGACGATGAAGGGCGAGTATCACACGATCGAAGGCATGACGATCACCGTCGAGCTGACGACCATCGACGCCAAGGACTGGATGCGCTTCGACTCCATAACGGCTGACGGCACGCCGTCCTCGTCCCTGGAGGCGGACAGGAAGGCCATCGAGTCCAGCACCAAGGGCTGGGCGTTCCTTTTGCCCGAATATGAGTCTATCCACCTGAAGAAGCTTCGCTCGGAAACGGTGGAGAAAGTGAAACCGCAATCCTGAGCCCAGCGATGCCGCGGATGGCTCTTGAAGCGGCCGCATGTGGCTGAGAAGATCGGCTTGTAACTTTTGACCCCTCCCATGCGAGCCTGAACGGCCCACCCGCCAGGAATCCCCGCGCCATGGTTCGAATCGGCCTCGATGTCGGCGGCACGTTCACGGACTTTACCGTGTTCGATAGCGTGCGCGGCGAGCTCCGGCATCATAAAGTGCCGTCGACGCCTGCAAATCCGGCGGATGCGATCCGGCTTGGGCTGGCGCAGATACTCGAGCGCTTCCGCATCGATCCGGGCGATGTCCAGTTTCTCGGCCATGGCACCACGGTCGCGACCAATATGGTGCTCGAGCGCAAGGGGGCGAAAACCGGGCTGATCACGACGCGCGGCTTCCGCGACGTGCTCGAGATCGGCCGACAGACGCGGCCGAACCTCTATGACTATACGGAGCGCAATCCGCTTCCGCTGGCCGCACGGCAGGACCGGCACGAAGTGCGCGAGCGCATCCTCGCGGACGGCACGGTGGAGCTTCCACTGGACGAGCCCGAGCTGCGGGAAGCCATCCGCGCGCTGCGGGAAGCCGGCGTCGAAAGTGTGGCCATCTGCTTCCTGCACAGCTATCGCCGTCCCGATCACGAGCGCGCCGCCCGCCAGATCGTGATGGAGGAAATGGCGGCCGCTTACGTCAGCACCTCCAGCGACGTGGTGCCTGAGTTCCGCGAATACGAACGGTTGTCGACGACCGTAATCAACGCCTATGTCGGTCCGCGCATGGCGCGTTATTGCGCGCGGCTGGCCGGTGACGTGAAGCAGCTCGGCATCAAGACAGAGCCCTGGACATTCCACTCAGGGGGTGGGCTCGTATCGCTCGATACGGTGCAGCAGCTGCCGGTCCGAACCTGCCTTTCAGGTCCCGCCGCCGGCGCAGTCGGCGCGGCCCGCATTGCCGAGCAAGCGGGCATCCGCGACATCGTGACCTTCGATGTCGGCGGCACCAGTACGGATATCTCGCTCATTACAGAGGCCGCGCCGCGCCTGACCGCAGGCCGGCAGGTCGGCGGCTTCCCCATCAAGACCCCGATGCTCGATATCCACGTGATTGGCGCCGGCGGCGGCAGCATCGCCTGGATCGACGAGGCGGGCGCGCTCAAGGTCGGCCCGCAAAGCGCCGGCGCCCATCCGGGGCCCGTCTGTTACGGCACGGGCGGCGAGGAGCCGACGGTGACGGACGCCAATCTTTGCCTCGGCCGCCTGCCGCAAGGATCGCTCCTGGACGGTGCCATGACGCTCGACGCGGAGGCGGCGCGCGAAGCAATCCAGCAGCGGATCGCGCGGCCGCTCGGCCTTTCGCTCGAAGCGGCGGCCTACGGCATTCTTCGGGTGGCGGTCGCGAATATGAGCCGTGCCATACGCTCCGTCAGCACGATGCATGGGCATGATCTTGGAAAATTCGCGCTCATGGCGTTCGGCGGCGCGGGACCGCTGCATGCGGGCGACGTGGCCTGCGAGTGCGACTTCAAGCGCATTCTCCTGCCGCTGGAGCCCGGCACCCTCTGCGCACGCGGGATCCTTGTCGCGGACATCTGCCTCGATTTCGTGCGCACCGTCATGGCAGCAGCGGACGCGGCCGGTTGGGCGGCCGTGTGCGATCACTTCGATCACATGCGATCCGACGGCGAGGAATGGCTGGTGCGCGAGGGTGTCGAGGCCGGCCGTCGCCAATATCGCTTTGCCGTGGACGCGCGTTATGAGGGGCAGAACCACGAGGTTCGCGTCGCCATCGACGATCCGTCGCCGGAAGGATTTACCAAGTTCGAGACGGCGTTCGAGCGAACCCATACCCGAGAATACGGCCACAGCATCGAAGGGCATCGTATCGAAATCGTAAACTGCCGGCTGCAGGCGGTCGGCATCGTCCCGAGCGCGAGCATGGCGCACCACGCCGCCTCGGAAAGCGCCGGGGATGCGATCCATGACCGTCGGCCTGTCTATTTCGGCCCGGAGCATGGATGGCTCGACACACCGATCTGTCGCCGCGACCGGCTCGCTGCCAACGCGACGATCCCGGGCCCGGCGATCATTCAGGAAATGAGCTCGACCACCGTCCTGCTTCCGGGCCACACAGCCTCGGTCGACGCCTTCGGCAATATCATCGTTACGACAGAGACAGCAGCGGGATAGCGCGCAGCATGGCAAACGACCGAGCGACCACGGCCAATGCCCGCCTCCGCGATCCGGTGGAGATGGAAGTATTCAGCAACCGGCTCCTGACGATCACCGAGGAGATGGGGCATACGCTCGTGCGGGCGTCCTTTTCCACCAATATCAAGGAGCGCCAGGATTGCTCGGTTGCGCTGTTCGACGCCCAAGGCCGGCTCGTCGCACAAGCGTCCCATGTGCCGCTCCATCTCGGTTCCCTGATGGGGAGCGTCGAAGCGGTACTCGCCGCTTACCCGCAGGCGACGATCGAAGACGGCGACGCCTTCGTGTGCAACGACCCCTATCTCGCCGGTGGCACCCACATGCCCGACATCTCGATCGTGACGCCGGTGTTCTACGACGGCAAGCCACGCTTCTTCACCGCCAATATCGCGCATCATTCGGATGTCGGCGGCAGCGTCCCCGGATCGATCTCAGGCGCTGCGCGATCGATCTTCGAAGAGGGCCTCCGCATCCCGGCGATCAAGATCGTCCGCAAGGGCGTGCTGGACCGCGATCTCCTGCGTTTGATTTCCAGCAACAGCCGCGACCCTACCGAACGCACGCTGGACCTGCAGGTGCAGGTGTCGACGAACGAACGCGGCGCCGCGATGGTCCGGGATTTGATCGATCGCATGGGAATCGCCCTTGTCGAGCAGTCGATCGAGGATCTTCTGATCTACACCCGCGAACGGCTGACGGCGCGTCTCGCGCTCCTCGGCGGAAGGCAGGTCTCAGCGACAAGCTGGATGGACGACGACGGCATCGCGGGCGACCCCGTTGCCATTCGCGCCACGGTATCCGTCCGGAACGACAAGCTTTCGATCGACTTTGCCGGGTCCGCGCCGCAGGCGCGCGGCGCGATGAATATTCCGCTGAGCGCCTTGCGGGCCGCGGTTTACTTTTCGGTCAAGACGCTGCTCGATCCGGAGCTGCCGCCCAACAGCGGGTTCTTCGATGCGGTCGAGATAGCGGCGCCCGAGGGCACGATCGTCAATCCGAAAGCGCCGGCGGCTGTTGGCGCCCGCAGCATCGGCTGCAACAAGGTCGTGCGCGCCATCTTCACCGCATTCAACGACCTGTTGCCGCCGGACCGAAAGCTCGCGCCCGGCCATGATGCCGTGCCTGCCATCGTCTTTTCCGGCAACCAGAAAGCCCGAGCGGGACAGTTCGTCTATCTCGAAACGATGGGCGGCGGACTAGGCGCCAGCGCGACCGCCGACGGCATGGATTCCATTCAAGTGCACATGACGAACACGTCCAACCTTCCGGTCGAAGCGCTCGAACACGAATATCCGCTGGTCGTCGAGGAATATGCAATGGTCCCGGATTCAGGCGGCGCCGGGCGATATCGCGGCGGCCTCGGCCTAGCGCGCCAAATCCGAGCCGCGGTCGACGGGGTCATCTTCTCGGTCCGTTCGGACAACCATATCATCGCGCCGCCCGGCATGGACGGCGGGCAGCCGGGCCGGCTGGCGCATCTGATCTGGAACTATGGCCGGGCGAACGCGCGGGAGCTTTCGTCCAAAGAATCGGCACTGGCTCTCCGCGCCGGCGACTCCATACGGCTAGAAACCGCCGGTGGCGGTGGATTCGGGCCTGTCGGGGAACGGCCTGCCTCGCTGCTTGCCGACGATATTCGAAGCGGCAAGCTCTCACGCGTCAATGCCGAGCAACTTTACGGCGCCGCAGCGGTCGAGCAGGCGCTGCGTACCGGCAGCGGTGCAAACCGCGAGCGGACGTAGTGCCCCGTTTCAAATTCCATCACACCTTCTTGCAGAGCCGTTAGCGGCGCACGGTCTTCCTGGTTTGCCGCGCGACCACCGCGTCGATCTCCGCTTCACGCATGCCCGCGACAACCGTGTCGCCGACCGCATACAGGAAGCAGGTCGTCGCGTATTCACGGCAACGTTTCATCGCACGATAGACGGCGTCGCGCGCATGCGGCGCCGCTTCCGTCTGGGCCCATGCACCATTCATGGCGACGGCGAAGGCCTTGGCCCCCTCTTTACTCCGATATTCGGAATAATGTTGGGCCACGTCGCCGTTCAAGAGATTGCGCTGAAGCCAATCATGCCGGAAAAGATCCGCTTGCCGCCGTTCCTGCGGCGTCATCGCTTCCAGGACGTGCTTACGGCGGTTTCCGGCTTCGGCCTGGCCATGCCGCTCGGCGATGTAATACCACAACGCGGAACGGATCGGATCGAGCCGAACACCGCTGCCGATTTCATAATCAAGGCCGAGGGCGTATTGCGCCGGCGGATAGCCCATGCGCGCCGCACGCTCAAACCACTGTGCCGATTTTGCAGGGTCACGGGGAACGCCGCGGCCTTCCCGATACATGACGGCGAGGTTGTATTCGGCGCGGTCGTGGTTCCGCTCCGCCGCCTTGCGATAGAGTTCCGATGCGGTGGCTGGATTTTCCGTCGTCCCCCAACCGTTTTCGTACATCTCACCGAGATGGAACAGTCCGCCGACATCGCCTTGCGCGGCCGAAGCCTTGAGCAGTTCGATCGCCTTGTCATTGTCACGGGGCACACCGCGGCCTTCTCGATACATCAGCCCCAAGCGATATTCCGCCCACGCATTGTTCTTGCTGGCCGCCTGGCGGTACCAGCTCAAGGCCTGGCCGAAATCCTGTTCCACGCCCATGCCTTGTTCATGCAGATAACCGAGAGCCGCCTGTCCGGCCGGAAGTTTTTCCGACGCGGCCAGCCGGAACCAGTATGCCGCTTGCTCCGGATCGCGTGACACGCCATCGCCTTCATGGAACATGATGCCAAGCCGCATCCGCGCGTCGAGATCTCCCCGCTGCGCAGCCTGCTGATAGAGGGTCGCAATCGGGCTGTCCTTGTCCTTCCGGCTCAACGCGGTTCCGATATCGGTTACCGGCCCGAGATTGTGCATTACCACGCGAGGATCGCCCGCCCCGCCAAGGGCGACGAACAGGCCGATCATGATGCCGGCGAAGGCCCCGATTCCCGCTATTGCCTTCCTTGGCTCGCTGATGATTGCCCGGCGCTGCGCCTCTGGCTTCCACAACGAGCGCAAATAGTCCGGCAAGGACGCCTCGATTGCAGCCAGCAAATCCCACGTCTCGCCATCGATGTCGCCCACGCGAATTCTTAAGCTGCCCGGCGTGAGCGACGGGTCGATACGACGCATGAAATTCGACCAGTGCATGTCGTCGCTTTGCACGAGGCCGGAGAACTCGCGCCAGGGGTCGAGAAGAAGATTGCCGAAGCGATCGGTGCGGACGCGCAGAATCTCCGTCCACGGAATAACGCCGGCGCCGAGCCTGCGGTCCCAGATACCGTTTCGCCCGATGGCGACGGCCGGCTGGCGCGCATGGCACATACGATAGGCATGCCAGCCCAAGCCAACGCAAACCGGCACGGCTAGAAGCATCGGGGCGATGACGAATGGCGGCAACGTCAGAAATGCGCTTACCGCGACCAGGCAGAAAGCCAGCGATACCGACAAGATCAGCCGTAGCCAATAAAGACGCTTGTCGACATCGAAGCGGCATCGCACCCGGTGGCTGCGCGCGCTATTGGCCAACTTCTTTCGAAGCTCTGGACTCACGGCTTTCCCCTCCAGTTGAGCCGCAATCGCAGGGAAACCGCTTGCCCGGCCACCCTGCGAACCTTCGAACAAATCCCTGCGCCTGCCTCCGAAGGCGTGTCCATGCAGTACAGGACATGCGCCACATTACTTTACGTAATTTTCATAAATTTATAGTGAAAATAGTATTAATTACCAAAATATCGGTTATTTTATTATCATAAAAAGTGGCCTTATTTTCAACATTTTTATTTATGCTCTGTTTACTTAAATCATCAATTTCCTGTTATTTAATAATTTATCTAGGTTTATTTACTTTCTTAGAGGAACACGGGCGAAATTTCTAGCGCCTTTACTCGAACGTCGCCGATTAGCCGGAACGCGAATGACAATTCACCGCGCGGCAAGGGAATGGAAAGATAATCGCGGAATGACGCCGTCGAGCTTGGAAACGCTCCCCGGAACCACCACGCAAACGGGTGCGGACTTGCCGCCGGTTCTCGAGACGAACCGGTTCGTCGCCGTGCATATCGCGCCTTTTCAACGCCACTATGAAAAGGCGCTCAGCCTCAAGGCCACACATACGCGGGATGCCCTGCCGACACGACTGCCTTTCGTCCTGTCGTGGCACTGGCCCGCCTTCTTGGTCACGGTTCCCTGGATGTTTTACCGGAAAATGTATTCCGGCGGCATCATCCTCGTCGCACTGCCCGTCTTTCTCGATCATATCTTGCCGGGCTCGCTCTTTCTTGGCTCCGGCTTGCTGATCGCGATCACAGCGGGCATCTGCGGAAAATCCTGGTATTTGGAGCATGCCGTCCGGCGCATCACGAAATCGCGACGCGTTCACGACAACGAAGACGCGCGTGCCGCCTATCTGGAACGGGCACGCGGCGTTTCGCTTGCCGCCGGCATCTTCGGCGCCCTGATCCAGATCGTCAGCGCGACCGTGATCATCATGGACCTGCTGCCCCCCGACCGTTTCTAAAAGAGAAAGCCCGTGAAAATCCAAGCCGCGCCTCTCCATACGATCATGCGACGGACGACATCATGATGTCGCTGGACAGCTTGCCGTGGCGCTTGGTCGCCGCTTGCGCGGCAGTCGCGCCGGCGAGCGCCCTGTTGGCCTATTTCAGCATGCATCAGGCGTGGCGCCACCTGCGCGAGCTCATCTGGATTTCTTTCGGCCTCGGCTTCAGTGTCGCGATCCCCATCGCGGGCATTGCCGCGCTTTATTCGCCCGGGATCGCGCATATCGAGGGCGTACGCCTGCATGCCGCCGCCGTGGCCTTCTTCGAAGCGTCAATTCCGGAAGAGCTTGGCAAGCTGCTGGTCGTAACCACGATCGTGCTGCGCCATGAAGATCTGCGCCGGCCGGTGGACGCCATCGTCCTGACCGTGCTCGTCGGCCTGGGGTTCGCCACGATCGAGAACCTCTATTATGTCTTCGGCTCGGAGAATTGGACGGAGACCGCGATGCTCCGCGCCATTACCGCGGTGCCCATGCATGCCACCGTCGGGATTGTCATGGGATACTTCGCCGCACGCTGGCTGCTCGCCCCTCGTGCAGCGCCGGCAATCCTGGCCGCGATGTTCGTCTTTCCAGTCCTGTTGCACGGCTTCTACGACTATCCGGTCTTTGCGATTCAGCAGCTGATCTCCGAGAAATACCGGCTGGGCCAGCCTGCCTATCTCGAGTTCCAAAGCATCTTCATCGCATCGATCGTCGTATCCGCGCTGGCTGCCATGGCAGTTTTCCGTTCGGTCGCAAACACGCCGGCGGTAACCGACCTGGCGCCCTGGTTCAAACCGAGGCAAATCCGCTGTTGAAAAACAACCGTTGCGAGCGATCTCATTGCTAGCGGATCCGGCACGCAATGGTTAACGCTTTGAAAAGGATTTTGCCCGAAAATTCCAAGAGGCGTGGCTCGATGAGCTTCGCAGCCGGTCAAGGGCAAGACATGTCTGTTGCTGCGTTGGACCTCGGCGGTCCCCTCTTTCACAGGGTTGAGTTCCATCCGGATAGACGAAAGGCCGCGGCCGTCGGCATCGGCGCCGTCATTGCCGGTGGTTTGATCGCCTATCCGGCCACTCGTCACATCCCGGTCCAAGGTCTTGCGGAAATGCTGGCCGCAGCGGTCGCGCTCGTGGGAGCAGCCGTGTTGATCGGCCTGGGCGCTTACATCCTGCTTCGCCTGCTGCTGTGGCAGGGCGCCGCCATCATCATCGATTCACGCGGCATCCTCGATCGCCGCACTGGCGATCCCGTCATGCCATGGTCCGATATTCACGACATTCGCGTCCTCGATCGTCACGGTCATCATATCGCCATCGAGACCTTTGCAACCCCGCCCGAACAGCCGGTCGCCAATCAGGGATGGCAGCAAGCCTGTTCGTGTCCTTCCCAAGCAAAGCGCTTGACGGTGATCGACACCTTCTTCCTGCGTTCGGTAACGGGAAATCGCGTTCTGGATTTCGTCATGCCCCTCACCGCCATGGCGCCGATCGACATGAGCGAGATACCGGTAAGCGAAGGCACGCTTTCCGCGGACGTAAGATTAGCGCGCTCACGTAACGCTGCAGTCGTCCTGTTCATCCTTGCCGCGGGCGTTATCCCCGCGATCGCTGCCGCGACGCTTCTGTTCGTCTAACGCGGCGATCCGCGCGAAGCGAGTCATTCGCTCCGTCGCCGTCGCGGACTGCATCTCAATTCGACAAACATGCGTTTTGCTAAAAAAATGAGCGGGCGGGTAATTGCCGACGCCTACTAATGCTGTTATCGTCGGGTACGAATTTGGGGTAAGCCTATCTGGTTACGGTTTGGGGGACCACCATGAAGTGTTGGCCATCGGCATTTGGCCATGCGTCCGTTGTCGTTTCCGTTCGTATGTTTTCCATTGCATTGTTGACTGCCGTCGCGGCGTGCGCCAGCCCCGGACCGGAAGGGGTAACGCACGACAATCTTGCCGAGCTTCCCGCTTACAATGCATACGATGGCCTGCCGGATTCCTCCGATGCGTGGTCCGACCGGAATTTTTCGCTCGATGCGTTTTCGAAATCCACCGCGGCTGCGGCCGCACCCGTGTACGACGCAGAGTCGATGGCGGCCACGAAAGCGTCCTACTCAGGACTGCGGCCGAAAATCGTCACGCCGCGTAGACCGTTACAATGCGTGCCTTACGCCCGAATGGTTTCCGGGATCGCACTTCGGGGCGATGCCAGCACGTGGTGGGAAAGCGCAGCAGGGCGTTTCCGGCGCGGCCAGGAGCCTGCGCCGGGCGCAGTCTTGGTGATCAAAGGAAACAGCAAAACTCCGCACGGCCATGTCGGCGTCGTTACAAAAGTGATCAATGAGCGCGAGATCCTGATCGACCATGCGAACTGGCTCAACAATCGGAAAATCCACTTAGCGACGCCGGTCATCGACGTATCTCCGAATAATGATTGGTCGGCCGTTCGCGTGTGGTACACACCGGGCGCACGGTATGGCGCCAACGTGTATCCGACTGATGGCTTCATCTATGCCGACGCGCCGCATGTTTTCGTGACGGTCGCCGATGCAAACGTCCGCGCGCAGCCGACGACGAAGGCAAAGAAGATTGCAACGTTGCCACGGCGTGCAAAGGTCGAAGTGCTCGGGAAAGTACCGGGCGCTCCGTGGTATCGAATCGTTCACGACGGTTCGGAAATCGGATACGTCCACGCCAAGCTCGTCAAATCCACAAGCTAAGCGCACGGCCGTACCCGACGCCGCGTGCATACTGGAAATCGATGGCTATGACGCCGTTCGCGTGGTGATCGGTGCGGGCGGCTCTTCGGCGGGCGCGTTCGTCTTCGCGGCGGCGTCCTTCTCACGCCGATCCCGCCCGACAAACGGACGGCAATGGCGTCGCCGATCGGGGCCGGTATAGGCCACGGTGCGAACGAATAATCTCGGATTATCGACCAAGGTAAGCAACCGCGAATGCAGGCCGCGAGCGGATATCGGCTTGACGAGGAACTCATCGACGCCGGCGTTTCGGGCATCGATCACGCGTCGGGTATTGGCGTTGCCGATCATCATGATCAACTGCATCTCAGAACGCCGATTGCTCTCGGCGGCCCGAACCCGTTTGACAAAGGCAATCGCATCGACCGGCCCGGTAGCCGCGTCGAGAATACAGAGGTCGGGGTCGAATTCGCCGATGACCTGATGCGCCGCATTGGAGTCCGCGCACTCTCTGATCTCGCTAATGCCCAACGAATTGAGTGCTTCGCGGATCATCCGGCGCATTTCGCCGTCGGTGTCGACAATGCAGACTTTGAGGCTCGCCAGAGCAGAGGCCAAGTCGGACACTCCCCATAACCATCTTGGCCATCAAGGCTATGCTCAACCTGTGATGGCCCCATCCATGATGAGGAGTAGCGCCTTAATAAATAGTGAAGATTGCGCTAAGGGGCGCTTCGCGGCACGGGCCGTTCAGGCGCCGCGAGGGACATAGGCAACGGCCTGGAGCACCTCGGCAAGGCTGGCGCCGCGTTTGCGGGCGCCGGTCATGAGGTTGAATAGGACATAGCCACCGTCAACCACCCGGCCGATGCGGTAGGCCAATTGCCCCTGCTGGCCCCGGACCTCAAAGAAATCAAAGCCATCATCGGTCCGTCGGACCGTCGTTTTCCACAGGCCAACCACAACCATCGCATAGGCGATCCGCCCGAACAGTTCCCTATCCTCGGCGGTGAGCCGGTCGACTTTCGTTGATCGTTGAAAGTTCATCTTTTTTACGTCCTCTTGCATCTTCTGAAAAATTAGCGCTAATCCCGCCAATCCCGCAAAGACGAAAAAGGATTGTAATATTGGCCCAATTCTAGCCAATTGGAACTAGTCAGTAATATAGATTCAAATATTACTCGGTGTGATCGGGATCACTGATGAATATTGGCGCTTATTATATTGTCCTTCTCATACCTCCTCTTGATTCCTCCACTCCTCAGGCCATTGATTATTCAATGGCCTCTTTTTTTGTCCATTTTTAGGAATTTATTTCTTCCCGCTTGCCCGAATACCGGCAAAGCCCCCAATCACAGGCGGGCGCCAGGGATGGCCAGCGCGTAGTCGGTCAGCTCACGAACGATGTAGTCATACGCGTCATCCACCGTATCGCTTCGGTGGAAGATGTTGACGTCCTGCGGGCCAATGGTCCCGAACTCCACCAAGGCGTCGAAATTTATCGCCTTGTCCCAAAATTCCGAGCCGAAGAGGACGACCGGCAGGTGCTTCCGGATCTTCTTGGTCTGCAAAAGGGTCAGGATCTCGAAAAGCTCGTCCATCGTACCGAAACCGCCTGGGAACATAATGACGGCCTTGGCGAGGTAGGCGAACCAGAACTTCCGCATGAAGAAATAATGAAAATGGATGTCCAGTTCGCGCGTGATGTAGGGATTGCCGGCCTGCTCCTGCGGTAGCGAGATCGTCAAGCCGACATTCACGCCGCGCGCCTCCGAAGCGCCCCGGTTGGCGGCCTCCATGATGCCCGGCCCGCCGCCCGTGCACACAACGAAGCGCCGATCCTTCTCGTCGAGATTCTTCGACCATTCGGTCAAACGGTGCGCGAGCTCCCGTGCCGCTTCGTAGTATTGCGCCATTTTCACTTGTGCGCGCGCCGCTTCAATTCCGTCGCCGGTCCGCTCCGCCTCAGCCAAGCGCGCCTTGGCGTCATCGGCGGACAACGTCCGCGCCGAGCCCATAAAGACGATCGTGTCGTCGATCGTGTACCGGTCGAACCGGCTCTTCGGCTCGAGATACTCGGCAAGAATTCGCAGAATCCGCGCGTTCTTGCTGTGTAAAAAAGACTGGTTCGTATAGGACCTGACGGGCTCGACGCCCATTTTCTCTTTCTTGTCGCTCACGCGAATGTCCTCCAATTTGAACGCCCGGACTGCAACTGTCCGGCCCGATGTGCCCGGAAACCGTCTTATCAAGACATATAGTCGTCCGGTCCCGTATCTGCCTGTGCAGGCCATGCCCAAGATGGCTTCCCCGGTCGGCACGTACAACCGCCATTGCAGTTAATACCGATGCACGGATGAGCGAACCGACGGTGCTGGCTATCCTGTCTCACAGAGATGCTGGTCACGCTCCATTGCCAACCGAAGGCGCCAATCGCGCCTAAACGGCCGATCGTCGCCAAACATCAGAGGATCGGACTTCGCAGGGGCGCTTCAGGCCACAGGGAGATATCTCATGAAATCCATTAAAGTTTTCACAAAGACGATCCTTCTATCCGGGATCGTTGCCCTTGCGTCCGCTCCCCTCCACGCGGAAACGGTGTCGCAGACCGGCAGCGTCACCGTCGTGCGCGGAGTCGACGACGCCGCCACCGCCGATCAACGCCAGGTTTCCCGCGGGCGTTCCGGTGTGACAGTCTTCCGCGGGACGAGCAATGAGCCCGCAGCGGCACCAGCTGCGCCGGTATACCTGCCGCAGACGCAGATTACCGGTGGGCAAAATCTGTGGATCCACGACGCTGCCGGAAACGACGTCACGGCCTGCAGCCTCTGGTACGATGAATACGGCAACCGCACGGTTCGCTGCAGCTCCAGCCAATATTGAGGCGCTGTCCCGGTTCGCGGGCTACCCGGTCCGCCCCTGCACGGCGGCCGTGACCATCAACGGCAATAAAAAGGCGCCGGCCTTCCTTATCGGAATTCCAGCGCCCAGTCCGGCACGATGTTGTAGGTCCTCCACGGGGCCTGCAGGAAGAAGGGTAGCGGGGAACCGGGGGGTATTGGTCAGCCCGTTTCTCCCTGCAGGCCCGTACTGGAGGTCGTACACAACGCATTATCTCGTTTTTGCCGTAAGTCGTTGTGGTTATTCCGGTCTAACTCTTCCCTCTATATCAGCTCACCCGCACGGGTAATGTATCGGACAGCCTTTTTCGCCAGTAGAGATAAGCGCCGCCGGGTGGCGACGCGACCCGATTGCGCCATTAACCCGTCCTTAAGCCGATTTTATTATTGTCCGCCAACATCTTCCCTAGGCCATGGGCAAAAAAGGCAAGAACAGTGACACGAAAAGTTTCCGTGGATAGCGTCGCCGACACCTCCGCCGACGATCTGTTGCGATTTCTCTACGACCTCGCCTTCCGCCAGCCATCGCGCTGGGGCTGGGCCGTCGCGGGAGGATTTGCGGCGATCCCGGGCTGGTTATCGCTGGTGTCACTTCTCGAGGGCAAGATGGTGAGCTGCGCGGTCTTCGCGACCATGGCAGCCGTGATCCTCGGGTTGCGCTTCTACCTGCTTCGCAGAATGGCGCTTTCCGTCTTCAACGAACGGAAACACAAGGCAGACGATTCCGCGGTGCCGTTCGACATCGACGGCTGAGAAATCCCGCCGCGGCTCTCTCGAATTCGTGGGTTTTGCAGGCCGGCGCTAGACGGTTCCGATACGAGGCGGGCCGCCTTCCGAAGCGTGGCTGGGACCAAAAGCCTTGTTCAGGACGCGCGTCGAATCCTCAGCGAAAGCAATCGCCTCGCTCAGAAGGGTGAGGATCTTCATATTATTGTTCAGGACGTGGCGCGCCTCGTCCTTCGGGTCGTTCATGATCTTGGTGCAGCGCGTGATCACGTCCATGCGGATTGCATGGAGGATGTCCTCGAGACGAAGCCCCGCCGGATTCTCATCGGAGACCAGAAACCGCGTCATTTCTTCGCTCCGTCGATGAAGATGATGCGCGCTTCGTTGAATCGCTTTCCACGGCGAGTTTCTTCGGGCCGCGTCTGCCCGACGGGCGCACAGGCGACGACCGGGCTGGGCGCTTGCCGCTCGAAGCTCTGACACGCGCGCTCCGGTGAAATGCCGGCATTGATGTTCAGCGCCAGCATCATGAAGAGCGTGTATTTGAGGTACTCGGCGATGGTCAGCGTCCTTTAACCAAAAATCCAGCATGGATATCCACGCCTGACGCTGATTCTACCGAATTGGTGGTTAAGTTTCGGTTAATGCACTGAAATTTTGCGGAAATGGCGCGATCAGGCCACCGTCAGGCTGGCCGCAACGGCAACGTGCACAGCCGAGCTGCCCTGCCCATGCCCGTAGACCGTGTATCCGTCGATATGTGTCGTTGTATCCTGATGCCAGCCATCCCCCTGGAGGTGGACCGTGTCGCCGGCATCGCCATCGACGACGAGTGTCCGCGACGTATTCGTGTCGGACGGGCCGAACAGGCTGGAAGAAACGTTCAACGTCGTATTGCCCGCGCCGGAAATGTCGACACGCTCGACATTGCTGATCTGGATCTGGCCCGACCCCAGGCTGAAGCTTTGACCGGCGCCGCTCAGCTTCAACGTATCCGTTCCGTCACCGCCATCGAAAACGAGCTGGGACAGGCCGTTCGATGCGCCGTTGAAGGTGAGGACGTCGTCACCGGCGCCGGTGTGTACGTTGAAGCTGTTCGACCAGCCGATGCCATTCGAATAGGCGTTGATCTCGACCGTATCGTTTCCGTTGCCCGTCGTGATGAAGCCCCGCTTCGCATCGTCGATCATGATGTGGCTGTCGCCGCCGTCGCCGAAGGTCACGTCGGCATGGACGAAGTTCTTGATCGTGATGTCGGCAGCGGTCGCGCTCTCCGCCTTGATGTTCTTGACCGAATCCCAGGCCGACGTGAGGGTGACGTCGACGTTGCCGTCGGCGTCCCGCACCAGATGGATCGCCGCGCTGTCGGCGACGCCGGGAATATTCATATCCGAGCCATGAATATCGGTCTCGCTCGGCGTTCCTTTATTCACCAGTTCAGAACTATGCAACAGGTCCTGATAGGTTTCATCGACCGTCGCGTTGGACACGATCAACGTAATGTTCGCCGGATCCGGCTGCGGCTGGGAATCCGGCGCGGTCCCTTGCGTCGATGTCTGGTCCGGGCTCTGGCCGGCCGATGTGGCAATCGGCCCGTCGTTGCCCCAATCCGAATTGTCGCCCCCTGAATTCCCTGTGCCGCCAGGCGCATTGGTTCCATCCGACACAAGATTGAAGATCGGATCGCCGACCTGCGGACCGGTATAGCCGAACGGATGCGTGATATACGGGTTCGCGGCGAAAGGATCGCCCGATCCGGATTCGCTGCGGAACGGGCTGCCGGACGATCCGGTCGACGGCACGTTGAGCGGCGCGCTATCCGCCGTCGTGTGGCCAGCATCCGCTATACCGGCCCCCCCGTCCCCGACGCCCGCCGCAATGGGCGTAAAGGAGACCTGGACCGGTCCTTCCGACGCGCTCGCACCAACCGCCGGCGCCGCGGCCACATCCGATGGAGCGAGGGCGAATCCGGCGTTGCCGCCGGGCGCCGTGGCCGGACCGGAGAATGTCAAACCATTCGCAAGATCGAGCCCGGGTATCGCGGCGACGACCGTCTCGCCGCCACCGGCAGCATCCGCTCCGGACGGATTTCCGCCTACCGACGGCCCGACGAAAAGGCCAGCGGCCGCGACGGTGGATTGATCGCCCGTCACAGTCGAGCCGGCAAGCAATCCCGAAGCGGTCGCGACGTCAAAGAATGCGGCCGTCGAAGAAGCCAGCGGATCGGTGGCGAGCGCGCTGGCGAGCGGCACCGTATTCGCCGTATCCGACGGAAGCGCGCTGGCCAGTATCGTGCCGCCGGGGCCAACGCCCGCGTCCGCATGATCCCCCGACCCGCCGGGCGATGAATCGGGATGCGAGCCGTCCGGCGCAGCCGGCGCGTCGCCGCCCGGTACCGGCGACTGCGTATCCGGCTGGGTCGCGTCGAAGTAATTCGAAACAACGCCGGCGACGTCGCCATACGCATGGTCAAACTGCGCCGACGTCAGCACCACCGGATTGCTCGGCGGTGCGTCGACCGCGGCCACATGCGTGGTTTCGCCATGATCGTCCAGCGTCACGCTTCCGGCCCTGGTCGTGACCTCGATCGCGCCGTGAATGATCGTGAACTGGCTGTCGGCCGCCGACACGTGACCCGCCACCTCGGTACCCCGGATGCCGATGGTGGCGACCGGCGTGATCACCGTCATGTGCGTGTTGTCGGTCTTCGCGATCTCGCCGCTGGCAAAGATGAAGACGCCTTTGAGGACCGAAAATTGGGACGAGCCGGATTGTGAGTCCGGGTTGAAGACGAGCTGGTCGAGGGCAAGCCGTGCATCGGCTCCGAGCGAAAATTCGGTCCTGTCCGTAAAGACCATGCGAATGGCGCTATGCGCGCCGCCGGTCTCGACGATATCCCCCTCATAGACCGGGTCGCCTTTCGCCAGCTGGAAGCGCGTCCCGTCCGCATGGACGGCAAAGGCGTCGCCGGCCAGATCGAGCACCTGACCGATCGGCGATGAAACGGCAGTCGGCGCAGCCTGCGCGTACTGGCCTGGCGCCATCGGCGTCAGAAACGAGTCGACGAGATCAGGGGTAAGAACCTGTGAACCATCCGGCGATACGAGGTCCGGCGCCACGGGAGCGGCGAAGTATCCTTGAACCGCGAAGTGGTGGCCCGCCCCGTCGGACAAGACGAGATCGCTGCCCGCCCGGACGAAGTGCCCATCGCTGATGAACGAGGCCGCCGGCAGGCTTATGGCGCCGCCTTCCGCCGGGACAGCGACAAATTCACTTGTCCCGTGGGAGGGACTGGCCAAGCCGCCTATCCCCTCGTGACCGCGTAAAAACGTAGTTCCCATCGGTTGCCCCGCCCACAGCCGGCAAGTATTCACGGCCTCCCAGCCGCCAACCGATAGTATACCATTCAATAATATTGGCTAGAAAGTATTAAGTAATTAGAGATGAATTCTAAATATTAACCATCATTATAGTTTTATGTTGACGTATTTCTTATTTTCTAAAGTATATGGTTAATTTATTTTAAAGACAGCGTTCAAATTCGATCAATTTTTTTGATTTTTCCCCGGATCAGCAAATGGCGTAGCCCCCATCGGTCTGGCGATGAAGACCAACGAAGGCATCAGATTACCGCACCGGCCCCCGCCAGCGCCGTAACGGGCATCACTGAATAAGGAAGCGTTCCAGCTTGCCGACGCGTTCGAGAGCAAGCCCGGCGCCGAGAGCGCCGCAGGTCAACGGGTCGCGAGCCACCACGGTCGGTAGCCCGGTCGCATGAGCAAGCACGACGTCGAGGTTCCGCAACAGCCCGCCGCCGCCCGTCAGAACCATGCCGTTTTCCACCATGTCGGCCGAAAGCTCCGGCACGGTACGCTCCAGCGTCGTCTTCACCGCATCGACGATCGCCCCCACCGGCTCGGCGAGGCAAGCGATCACTTCGCTTTCATGAATTTCCTGGGTCCGCGGGATTCCGGCAACGAGATCCCGTCCCTTGACGATCATTCGCCGCTCCTCGCCACTGACCGAACGGCAGGCGGCGCCGACCGTGAGCTTGATCATTTCCGACGTTCGCTCGCCGATATGGAGATTGTGCCGGCGGCGCATATAGGACGCGATGGCGGCATCCATCGCATTCCCGGCGATCCGGATGCATTGTGACGAAACGATGCCGCCGAGCGACATCACCGCCACCTCGGTCGTGCCGCCGCCGATATCGACCACCATCGACGCCCTGGGCTCGGTCACGGGAAGCTCCGCGCCGATCGCCGCCGCAATCGGCTCATCGATCAGGAATACGCGCCGCGCGCCCGCCCGCTCCGCTGACTCACGGATGGCCCGGCGCTCGACCGCCGTCGAGCCTGAGGGCACCGTCACCACCACGCGCGCATTGACCACGGGCCCGCGGCGGTTGAGCGCCCGGCTGATAACCAGCTTGATCAGCTCCTCGGCCACTTCGAAATCGGTCACGGCGCCATCGCTGAGCGGCCGGATGGCATGCACCCCCGCCGGGGTCTTTCCCAGCATCGCCTTCGCATCGCGACCGAACGCAATGACCCGGCGCCGCACCCCGTCATCCCGCAGGGCGATGACCGTTGGCTCGTTAAAGACGATGCCACGCCCGATACAGTAAACGAGCGTGTTCGCCGTCCCGAGGTCGATCGCGATATCCTGGGCAAAGAAGCCGCGCACAGCCGACAGCATGGTCAACGCACTCCGTTCCAGCAACAGGCGACGCGGCTATCGCAGCGCGGCCGCCCGGCAGGAAAGCTCTTGGCGCTGGCACCCCCGATCGGGCCGGCCCCACAAGAATTTTATGCTGCAACCGCCTCCGACAAAAACATGCGGATTTTCTTGGCAACCGCTTTCGGATGGGGATCCAGCAGCCCTTCATAGCCTTCGGGATCGAGAAGGGAGCGCAGCTCCGGCTGGCTGAGCCCGAAGAAATGCGCGACGGCTGCGCGATCGCTCCGCTCACCATAGACAGGCCAGCAGATCTTGCCCGTCGGGTCCTGGGCAAGACGCAGTCCTTGCGCCTGAAACCACGGATTAAGCGCAGCCGCCAAGCCAACGGCGCACCCCTTCCCCTCACCGTACCAACGGGTAAAGGTGAGTCGGTCGGCGGGCAGATCGTCGAGGAAGGCGGCGAGCTCGCCCAGACGCTCACGGCCCGGCGCGTCGTAGCGAGAAATTTCGCCAAAGAATTTACGTTCCATGGTGCACCTTGTCTTATTTTGCTTATCTCACCACCTCGCGGGTGGTTATGTCTTAACTTTATGGCAACACGATGACCCCCTTCAATGACATCGCGCTTCACAACCGCTTCATCCGGATAAAAATGTCGGACTAAGTCGTTATCGGCTCAGTCTCCCAATCCGCGACCGTCTCAGCTAATGCGAATGGGTAGCCAGAGCGCATTGGCGAGCGCCGGTGGCGACGGGCCGCCTAAGGCCGCGCTCGGGCCCAACGGCCGTTTCGGAAAGCCCGTTTGCCCTATCCGCTGCTGCCGGACGCCTTCGCCGCGGCGCTGGCGGGCTGCACAGCTTCATTGGCCAAGGTGAAGGTGATGACCCCGTTCTCGCCGATCTCCGAGAACTTCACGGCAACGCCGCGACTATCGAACCAAAGCTCGTATTTGGCGTCGCCATCGACCCGGAAATATTCGGTCTTCACCGTCTTGTCGCCCAGCTTGATCTCGCGCGGCTCGCCGGCCCCCGTGTGCACGTTGTAAAGCTTGCCGGATTTCGTTCCCAGCAGCACCTTCGCCTTGAGGATTGCCTTCGACCACGGATTATTCGGATAAACACTGGCGGGCGCTTCTTTCGGGCCGCTTGGCGTCTCGACATGAAATTTAGCGCCCTCAGCCTCGCCGGTGATGACTGTCTTCTTGCCGTTTTCTTCCGTTACGCCGGAAAAGGAAACCAGCCGCCCACTCCGCCAAACCTCGTGGCTGTCGGTGGCTTCCCGGTGCGCGACGACCAGCAGCACCTTCACCAGAATGCGGATCTTATTGCGCACGGAAATTTGCGCACCGTCGTCCAGGATGATGTTCTGGTAGGTACCGATATCGCCGTGTGTCGGGTGGCTTACGGTATAGGTATAGACCTTTTCCGGCACGTCGCCATACACACCGCCGGTCGCCGCGGGCATGACCGCGCAGCCCATTGCCGCCGCCGCCAAGATTCGCCGCAGGGTGACCGACCCATGGCCTTCCCCCGACCCGAACCCGAATAGTTTGCGGCGTGTCCCCCTACACTCCCAAATCATATCAACCTATTGAAATATTGGCACTTAACGGACTGTCGCACCCCTCGACAAACGACAGTCCGTTCCACATCGCCCACCATCATACACAAAATCGACACCCTGAACAGATTGCAAAGTAATCGTATTTTTCTTCTTCCGATTGCCTTTCCTGATTGCCTCGCATGACATCGAAGCGACGCCATTGAACGGCTGCGCGCCCTGCATATTCAACACGCAGGGAGTCTTCCGGTTGCCAACTTTCGCCTTGGAGACGTTGATATGTGCGTCGGCGCATCGCCCCTCACACCGATGATCGACCGCTTGCCAAAGATGCGGGCAGCTGCAAGCCGTTGCGGCTTAGGATCGCCGCTCGCGCTTGTCGAACACATCCAGAATGCGGTCTGCGGCGATGCTGGGGGTCAAGCGGCCGTGCAGGACGTCCCCCTCGAGCTTCTTGATGGCCGATGCGACGGCGCGATCGCCGCGTAACGCGCTCATGAGCCGGTCCTCGACCATGGCCCACATCCATCGCAGCATCTGACCGCTCCGCTTGGCGGCAATCTCGCCCGATGCGGTCAGCTTCATCCGGTGCTCGGTCACCTTGTCCCACAGCGCTTCCAGCCCGGTGTCCTTCAACGCGCTGCAGGTAAGGACCGGCGGCACCCAAGAGGCGCCCGGCGGCGTCATCAGATGCATGACATTCGCATATTCGCTGGCCGCCCGCGTCGCCCGGCTCTTATTGTCGCCGTCGGCCTTGTTGACCGCGATCATGTCGGCCAATTCCAGTATTCCCCGTTTGATCCCCTGCAACTCGTCGCCGGCGCCGGGGATCGCGAGAAAAAGGAAGAAGTCCACCATCTCGGAAACGGCGACCTCGGACTGCCCTACGCCGACGGTTTCGACCAGGATGATGTCGAACCCTGCCGCCTCGCAAATATGCATCGTCTCCCGCGTCCGCCGCGTCACGCCGCCGAGCGTACCGGCCGTAGGCGACGGCCGGATAAAGGCCCGCTCATCGCGGGACAGCCGATCCATCCGGGTCTTGTCGCCCAGGATGCTGCCGCCGGTCCGGCTGCTGGTCGGATCGACCGCGAGAACCGCAACGCGATGCCCATGCGACGTCAGCCTCGTGCCAAGCGCGTCGATGAAGGTGCTCTTGCCCACGCCCGGCACGCCGGTGATGCCGACGCGATGCGCGTTGCCGCAATGGGGAAGAAGCCGCAACAACATGGCTTCCGCCATTTTCTGGTGTTCCGGCTTGCGGCTTTCCGTGAGTGTGATCGCGCGCGCCAGCATGGCGCGGTTGCCCGCCAGGACGCCGTCCACATAGTCATCGACCGACGGCGCGGCGCGGCTTGCGGACGGGTGGTCCGCTCGCTTACGGGGCGCCACCGTCAGGCAACCCTGGGCTCGTGTCCAAGCGATTGGTTCAGCTTCGCCAACAGGTCGATCGCCGCTTCGCTGATGATCGTGCCCGGCGGGAAGATCGCCGTCGCGCCGGCCTCGTAGAGCGCATCATAATCCTGCGGCGGAATGACGCCACCGACGACGATCATGATATCGCCACGGCCGAGCGCCTCGAGCTCCCGGCGCAGCTCGGGCACCATGGTGAGATGGCCCGCCGCCAGCGAGCTCGCCCCGATGATGTGAACGTCATTCTCGACCGCCTGGCGCGCGGCTTCGGCCGGCGTCTGGAACAGCGGCCCGATATCCACGTCGAAGCCAAGGTCGGCAAAGGCGGACGCGATGATCTTTTGCCCGCGATCGTGCCCGTCCTGGCCCATCTTTGCGATCAGGATACGAGGCCGCCGTCCTTCCCGCTCCTCGAATTGCGTAACGAGCTCGTTCACGCGTTTCACGCTGGCTTCGGACTCGCCCATCTCGCTCTTGTACACTCCGGTTATTGCCCTGACCTCGGCGACATGCCGGCCGTAGACCTTCTCCAGCGCGTCCGATATCTCGCCGACGGTCGCCTTCGCCCGCGCCGCGTCGACGGCAAGCGCCAGCAGATTCCCGTCGCCGGTTTCCGCGCAGCGGGTGAGCGCAGACAACGCGATCCGGCACGCCGTCTCATCGCGCTCGGCGCGCAGCCGCTCAAGTTTCTCGATCTGCGCCCGACGTACCGAGCTGTTGTCGACCTTCAGAACGTCGATCGCTTCCGCTTCATCCAGCCGATACCGGTTCACCCCGACGACCGTCTGCCGTCCGGAATCGATCCGCGCCTGCGTCCGCGCCGAGGCTTCCTCGATGCGCAGCTTCGGAATGCCGGCCTCGATGGCTTTCGCCATGCCGCCGAGCGCCTCGACCTCTTCGATATGCTGCCAAGCCCGCCGCGCCAGCTCGTAGGTCAGCCGCTCCACATAATAGCTGCCGCCCCAGGGATCGATCGTGGCGCAGGTATCGCTTTCCTGCTGCAGAAAGATCTGGGTATTGCGGGCGATGCGGGCGCTGAAATCGGTCGGCAGGGCGAGCGCCTCGTCGAGCGCGTTCGTGTGCAGCGACTGGGTGTGCCCCTGCGTCGCGGCCATCGCCTCGACGCAGGTCCTGATGACATTGTTGAAGACGTCCTGCGCGGTGAGGCTCCAGCCCGAGGTCTGGCAGTGGGTCCGCAGCGACAGCGACCGCGCATTCTTCGGCTCGAACTGCCGCATCAGCTTCGCCCACAGCAGCCGCGCCGCGCGAAGCTTGGCGACTTCCATGAAGAAGTTCATGCCGACCGCCCAGAAGAAGGACAGCCGGGGCGCAAATCCATCGACGTCCAGCCCTGCGGCAAGCCCGCGACGAACATATTCGACGCCATCCGCCAGCGTATAGGCGAGCTCGAGATCGGACGTCGCGCCCGCCTCCTGCATGTGATAGCCGGAGATGCTGATGCTGTTGAACTTCGGCATATGTTTGGAGGTATAGGAGAAAATGTCGGAGATGATCCGCATCGAGGGTTGCGGCGGATAGATATAGGTATTACGGACCATGAACTCTTTCAGAATGTCGTTCTGAATCGTCCCCGACAGTTTCTCCGGCGGAACGCCCTGCTCCTCGCCGGCGACGATGAAGAGCGCCAGCACCGGAAGCACGGCGCCGTTCATCGTCATCGACACACTCATCTCGTCGAGCGGGATGCCGTCGAACAGCGTCCGCATGTCGAGGATGGAGTCGATCGCGACACCCGCCATGCCGACGTCGCCCGCCACGCGCGGGTTGTCGGAATCGTAGCCGCGATGCGTCGGCAGATCGAATGCGATGGACAGGCCCTTCTGGCCGGCCGCCAGATTGCGGCGGTAGAAGGCATTGCTGTCTTCCGCGGTGGAGAAGCCGGCGTATTGCCGTATCGTCCACGGCTGCGTCACATACATGGTCGGATAGGGGCCGCGCAAAAAAGGCGCAATGCCGGGGCGGGTATCGAGGAAATCGAGCCCTTCGAGATCGGCCGCGGAATAAAGCGGCTTTACCGGGATTCCTTCGGGGGTCTGCCAGTCGAGCGCTTCGATCGGGCCGCCCGCCGCCGCCTCGGCCTGCGCAATCCAGTCGTCCAGCGTGTCGCGCAGGTTGGCGCCCGACGCCAGATCGATCTTCGAGAAATCGGGAATAACGCTCATTTCTTCGCAATCCCCATGCCCTGCATCATATCCTTCAATTGCGCCAGTACGTCACAGCCGTCGTAAAGAAACCCTTTCACGCCGGCTGACGCCGACCCGAAGGGGCCATCCCTGCCGGACGGACGGCCGGCCACATAGATTTCCCGGGCGCCCGCCGCCGTCAGCGCGGCCGCCAAGTCGGCGCCAAGCTCCCGGTATCCCGCGTCGTCCGAGCATAACACAGCGACATCGGCCCCGCTCGACCCGAATGCCCGCACGATCGCCGCGACATCGCTGCCGCCGTCGCCTGCGATCGCCTCGATGCCGCCCGCAGCAAGGAAATTCCGGGTATAGGCCGCGGCCGCCGTATACCGGGCCAGGGTGCCGATGGTCGCCAAAAAGACAATCGGCCGCTTTCCGGTCCGTTCAAGCCAAGCGTCGCTGGCGTCGCGCAGCGCCTCGAAGTCCTGGCCCAGGCGACGGCGGGGCAGCGGCGGAACGCATGCCGGATCGCCCCGGGCCGAAGCACGGGTCAGTGCATGCAGCGACGCACCGGCGGCAGCAGCTTCGATAATCGCCTCGCAAAGCGTTTTGGTATCGGCATCCGCCAGGGATGCGAGCCGGGCGGCCGCCGGCCGCTTTGCGGCGCGCGCACGCTGCCGTTCGAGACGCGATGACGCTTGTGCCCGCAGCCTCGACAAGTCGACCCGCTCGATCGTCACCGGCTCCTCGGAGAGGTTGGGAAAGGCGCTTGTGCCCGTCAAAGGATCAATGAGCTCGGCAATATGCCGCATACGTCGGGCCGCCACATCGGCAATGCGCGCCTGAACCGCGCCGCTCGCGAGCGCCGCGAGCATGCCCCCTTCCCGCTCGATTGTCTGGAAGAGTGTCCAGGCCTCCAGCGCCATCGCATCGGTCAGGCTTTCGATCGCCCAGGAGCCGCCGGCCGGATCGATGACCCGGTTCAACGCCAATTCTTCCTGCAGGACGAGTTGCGTGTTCCGCGCGATCCGGCGCGCCGCCGCGTCCGGAAGGCCAATGGCCGTCGTGAAGGGCAGCACCGTCACGCTGTCGGCACCGGCCACGGACGCCGCCAATGCGGCAACCGTATCGCGCAAGATATTCACCCACGGGTCGCGGCGCGACAGCATCCGCTCGGAGGTGACGGCGTGCAGACGCATTCCCCGCGCTGCCGCCGGCATCCCGCAAGCCTCAGCCACGCGCCCCCAAAGCTTCCGAGCCGCCCTCAGCTTGGCGATCGACAGGAACAGGTTGGCATCGGTCGAAAAGGTGAAAGCGATCTGACCGAACGCTGCGCCGAGATCGAGCCCAGCCGCCGTCATCGCCCGAAGATAGGCCGTCCCCGTCGCCACGGCGCATGCCAGCTCCTGCGCCTCGCTCGCGCCGGCATCGTGGTAACAGGTCGTGTCCACGGCGACCGCCGTCGCCGCCGGGTATGCCGCCGCGACATGCCGCGCCAAGGCGGCGAGCTGGTCCAGGCTTTCCGCACCGGACGAGGCCAATTCGCCCGTCTCGGCCAGCGCGCCCAGCGGATCCGCATTGAGCGCTCCGGAAAAGGCATCGGGGGCGATACCGCGTCGCGCCAGCAATCCCAGCATCAGGCCAGCCGCCGGCAGATAGGCGGCGGCCGCTCGGATACCGACGGGACAGGCGTCGAGATGGACGCCATCGAGAACCTCGTCCAGATCGTCGATACAGGCAATCATGACGCCACCGACGCCGACATCCGCGGCGGCGTCCGGGTCGTCGCTGTCCCGGCCCCGGCGGCCAGCACGGTCGAGCATCAGCTCGATCGAGGTCACGCCGCGCCCGATATCCTCCAGGACGACCTTGTTGCATCGTCGACCGATCGGGATGCCCGTGACGCTGCCGGATATCACAGCCGTCCCTGGTGTGCCCGATCACCCGCTGCCCACGCGTGAACGGCATCATGCCGGGGAAGCCTGACGCTTCCTCACCGGGACGCCAGTCCTTCGCCGTATAGAGCGGCTCGATCGTAATATCGTCGTAGGTCTTGCGCGTCAGGGCTTCGTCGAAATCGCGATCGCCCAGGATGCGCTTGACGAGCCCTTGCCATGCCTCATCGGACGCCGCGGGGAAGCCGCTCGCCAGCTCCAAAGGGGCCCCGTCCGACTTGCGGGTTCGATTGCTTTTCTTAGCCATCCTCAGAATGTCACGTTCGGCCTGTATATTTTTTCCGGCGAAGGTGGCAGCCGTTACGGCACGAGGCCCAGGCCGGCTGCGATCCGTCGAGCTATACACCAAGTAAGCGTCGTCCGCCTGCGATACGTCTTATGGAAGATGACATCGGTCCAATCAACCACTCTCACGGACAATCGCAAACGGAGGTGGCGATCCTCTGTTAAAACACTGAATTTGCTAAGAATGGCAAAGCCGTGTAAAGATCGCCGTCGGGCAATGTGGGCGTTCCGCTGGCCATTCGTAGCCGCCGGTGAGGCGTTCTAATTCGAGCAAATGATGTTTGGGCGCACGCGCGTATTCCACGGGCTGCTGATACGGGCCCCGTTGCATTTCAATATTATTGCAATTTTCATTGCGATATTCCTGACGCTGACCGGCAGCTTGATTTGGTACAACTACAGTAAAAATGCAGAGCTCGCGCTCGAAGCCGCCGACACACTCCTCCAAAATGTCAGTGAAAAGGTCGTCGAGCGAACGCGCAATTTTGTCGAGCCGCCCGTAGGGCTCGTCAAGCTGGCAGCGGAGCTGCCGGCAATGTCGAATCATCCGAACAGCATCGACGACCCGCTTGCCCGGTACTTTCTCGACGCGTTGGCCACCTACCCGCAGCTTTACGGCCTCTACGTCGGCTACGGAGACGGCGGTTTCTTTCAAGTGGTTCACTTTGCGGGCGTCGATCCCGCGATCCTGACACGGCTCGGGGCGCCGGCCGGCGCCGCCTACGGCATCCGCAATATCCGCCGGCTGGCGGACGGCAAGCGGGAGCAGCGATGGACCTTCCTCGATCGCAACCGGCAGGTAATGGGCGCGCCGCTCGTCGAACCGGCCACCTACGACCCGCGTGGCAGGCCCTGGTATAAGGCCTCGCTGCAGCGCACGTCGGTCTCGGTTACCGATCCGTACATTTTCTCCAGCCTGCGCGCGCCCGGGCTGACGGCGTCCCGACGCGTCGCCGGCACGCCGGAAGCCGTCGTCGCCGCCGATATCACCTTGGCGCAATTGTCGTCTTTCCTGCGTAACCAGAAGGTCGGCGAGTCCGGCGTCGTTTTCATCTACAACGACCGCGGCGAGCTGATCGCGTATCCCGATGTCAACCGCACCGTCAAAACCGTGTCGGTGAACGGAAAGGATTCGCTTCACGCAGTGCAGGTAGGAGACTTGGGCCGGCCGGAATTGACGGAGGCGATGCAGCATTTCCACGGCGGCACCGGCCCTCGCACGGTCTTCGACGTCGATGGCGTGGATTATATCGCAAGCGTCTCGTCCTTGGACGGCTCCTTCGGGACCGACAAGAAAGTCGCGATCGTGGTCCCAATCGACGACTTTCTGGGCCCGATCTCGGAACATCGTTTCCGCAGCCTGGTCTATTCGATCATTCCGCTTTTCATCGCGATAGCGCTGATCACATGGGTCTCGGAATGGATCGCGCAGCCGATCCGCGCGGTCGTTCAGGAAACGCAAAAGATTCGGCAGCTCATCTTCGAAGAGTCTCCCGAGATCGATTCCCGGATAACGGAGATTCGCGTGCTCGCCGAATCGGTATCGGCGATGAAGAACGCGATCCGTACTTTCGCCCAATACGTGCCGAAGGCGCTTGTCGAGCGGCTCATCAAATCGGGCAACGTGCAAGGGCTCGGCGGCGAGCGGCGGCAACTTTCGATCATGTTCTCAGACGTCGCCAACTTCACCGATCTTTCCGAGGACATGTCGCCGGAAGATCTGATGCTCAAGACCTCGCATTATTTCCAGGAACTGGGCGAGATCATCCTCGCGAACCAGGGCTCGATCGACAAATTCATCGGCGACGGCATCATGGCGTTCTGGAATGCGCCGTTGGACGATGCCGACCACGTCGAACACGCCTGCCGCACGGTGTTGCTGTGCCAGGTGCGCAGCCGACAGATCAACGAAAACTGGGCGGCTCACGGCGAGGCCAGTATGTACACCCGGTTCGGCCTTCACACCGGCGAAACGGTCGTGGGCAATATCGGCTCACCCGATCGGATGGACTATACGGCGCTCGGCGTCTCGGTAAACCTCGCGGCCCGGCTCGAAGGCCTCAACAAGCGCTACGGCACACAGGTCCTGGCGAGCGAAAGCGTCGTGGAGGCGGCAGGAGATGCCTTTCTCTTCCGCCCGATCGACGTCGCGGCGGTCAAAGGGCTCAGCCAGCGCATCGACGTTTACGAGCTTTGCGCCGCGCTCGAAGGGCCGAGCACGATCAAGGCGACGGAGCAGCAGGTCGAGATGTGTCGGCGCTGGTCAGGAGTCTATGCGATTTGCGCCGAGGGCGATTGGAGCACGGCCGAGGGTTTGCTGCAGGCATTCATCGACGAGTTCCCGCATGATCCCGTGGCCCAGCATTATCTCGAGAGGTGCCGGCGCCACCTCGATCGCGGCGCGGTCGCCGAATTGCCGCCAACGCGCGTCGCCATCCGCGACTGACCGGCGATACCCGCCTATGGAAATTGCTGAGCGTGTCCTAGCGATCGGACGGCGTCGATCGCTGGCTCGCCAGCACGATCCGACGGCCTTCGTAATACTGCCAGGCGAGAAGCGCCGGGACACCGACCAGGAGCTGACGGACGCGGCGGACCAGGGAAAGCGCCAGCGACATCTGCGGGGTCAGTCCGAAAAGCATGCCGAAGACGAGGAATCCCCCCTCTTGAACCCCGAGGGACGCCGGGATGAAAAAGCCGGCGCTGCGGACGGCTTGCGACATGCTTTCGATGACCGTTGCTTCGACGAAGGTCAAGTTATGCCCCATGAAATGAACCGCGAGCCAAACCTCGCCGATGCCGAGCGCCCATGCAATGGAGTGATAAACCGTGCTGATGGCCAGACCGCGCCGGTCGCGGTAGAGACGAAGGATGGCGTCGTGCAGACCGGAGACATCACCCAGCCTCAGCCATGCGGAATTTGCCTCGAGCCGCAGCAGCAAGCGCTCGAGCAGCCGGAACATGCCCATTCGCTGCGCCACCACGAAGCCGACCAGGAGCGGGCAGAAGATCAGCAAGCCGATCGCGACGGACCAGCCGAGCGCGCGATCCGAGCTCACCACCAGGATCATGACGACGCCGATCAGCGAAAAGACGAACTGCGTCAGCACTTCGACCGTCTTGTCGGCAACGATGCTCGCGCTGGCGACAGCCGCCCCGGCCCCGTTGATGGCCAAGAGACGGGCGCCGACGATATCGCCGCCGACCTGCGCGACGGGCATGAGCGTATTGGCTGCATCGCGGATCCATCGCGACCAAATGAACAGACTGGCCGGCGCCTCCCATTCGGCCCTTACGACGGATCGCCAAGCCAGCGCGGCGGCCAGGATGGCAAGCCCGTCATAGGCGGCAAGCAGCACCATGCCCCATCCCACGCTGACGAAGGCCACGCCGACGGATTCGAAGCCGAAATAACCGATGAGAGCCGTAACCAGTACCAGTCCCAGGACGGCGGACACCGCGAAGGTAAGCTTCAATTAGGCCCCCAGCAAAAATATAGCCCAATACCGCCGAACGCTCGGCCACGGCTTAAATTCAGCGCTCCGGACCGGCAGTGCGGGCCGACATAAGCGCAAACCGTCCGTTTGGCAAGGAAAGCGGCAAGCAAGACTGTCGCACCCGGCGGCGCGGGCTACGACCGTGGTCGATCGGGCGGAAAAGTGCCGAGGTTGTACTTCCAGTAGGATTCCAGCATTTCGGTGAACTGACCCGGCAGATCGACGACCTTGAGCCCCGGCGCGGTTTTCAGCGGCATGGGGACGACTTGCCGTTTCGCCATCCGCTCGGCAATCACCTCTTCCAGAGCGAAGACGGCATGCATCAGCGCGTCGTCCGCCGTGTCCCCATAGGTCTCGAGCTCGGGGAAATGGGGGGCGATGACCCGATAGGTCCCATCGCGCTCTTCTGTTAACTCAATTGGGTATGACACCATGGGGCGAATTGATTCACCGTCGGGTTATTCGTCACCATCGCAGGGTCCAAACTTTGCCGCGATGCCGCCTAAATCGACAAGTATGGAATAGGTTAGCATCGTTTTGTCGCTTTTTTCACAGGACTTCAATCATTGCTTGAACGCGCGGCCGGCGGTCGCGTGCCATAAGAAAGAAGACAATGCACCGCGTGAGACGTGCCCAAGATAAGGCGTGGAATCAGCTCGCTCCGGCCAAGCCCGGTCTTAGTGCAAGGCATCGTGGGTGAAGCAAACCCCGTCCGAGTACACGGCTTGACGATCGTGAGAGGCCCGCCGGCACGGTGCGGCTCCTTCTATTTCACGAAGAGATCGTAGGCCGGGTTCTCCGTTTCCTCGGCGCTGGGATAGCCGATCGTCCGGAGGAACGATCGGAATTTCACCTCCTCACGCCGCGGCACCTGCATGCCGACCAGCACCCGGCCGAAGGCGCTCCCATGATTGCGATAATGGAAGAGGCTGATGTTCCAGCTCTCGCCCATGTTGTTCAGGAAATTCAGCAGCGCGCCCGGCCGCTCGGGGAATTCGAACCGGTATAGCTTTTCATCCTGCAGCGTCTTTGTCCTGCCGCCGACCATGTAGCGGATGTGAAGTTTCGCAAGCTCGTTCTCGGTCATATCGATGACCGGATATTTGTGTTTCTTGAGCACGCGGATCAGATCATTCTTGTCCTTATCGCCACGGCGAAGCTCGATCCCGACGAAGATATAGGCCGCGTCATTGTCGGAGTATCGGTAGTTGAACTCGGTCACCGAACGCGTGCCGATGACGCGGCAAAATTGCCGGAAGCTTCCGACACGCTCGGGAATCGTAACCGCCAGCAAGGCTTCGCGATGCTCGCCGATCTCGGCCCGTTCGGCAATGTGGCGCAATCGGTCGAAGTTCACGTTGGCGCCGCTATCGATCGCGACCAGCGTCTTGTCCTTGATCCGCTCACGCTCGACATAGGCCTTCAGGCCGGCGACGCCGAGAGCCCCAGCCGGTTCCGCGATCGAACGGGTATCGTCATAAATATCCTTGATCGCGGCGCAGATCTCGTCGGTCGTCACGAGAATGACTTCGTCGACGCACTCCTTTGCGATCCGAAACGGCTCCTTGCCAACTTGCCCGACCGCGACGCCGTCCGCGAACAATCCCACCGATTTCAGCCGCACGCGGCGCCCCGTCGCCAGGGCGCGCTCCATGCAGGCGGATTCCTTTGGCTCAACGCCGATGATCTTGATCTTGGGCCATAGTGTCTTGACGTATGCCGCAATGCCAGCGATCAGTCCGCCGCCGCCGACCGGCACAAGGATGGCTTCGATATCCTCGCTGTGCTGGCGCAGTATCTCCATGGCAACGGTCCCTTGGCCGGCGATGACCTCGGGGTCGTCATATGGATGGACGAATGTCATGCCATTGGCCGCAGCCATCGCTTCGGCGTGCACCCTCGCATCATCCACCGACATGCCATGCAGCACGATCTCGCCGCCCAGCCGCCGTACGGCATCGATCTTGATCGGCGGCGTCGTCTCCGGCATGACGATGACGGCCCGCAGACCGAGCCGGCTCGCGGACAGGGCCACGCCTTGAGCGTGATTGCCGGCGGAGGCGCAAATCACGCCGCGCTTGCGCGCACTCGGATTGAGGCCGGCGATCTTGTTATGGGCGCCCCGGAGCTTGAAGGAGAAGACGGGCTGCAGGTCTTCCCTCTTGAGCAGCACGGCGTTGCCGAGCCGTCCGGAAAGAATGGGCAGCGCATCCAGCGGTGTTTCCCGCGCCACCTCATATACCCGCGATTTCAAGATCCGTTCGACATATTCCTTTGGCATTGAACCTTCCACCACAGCGACGCCGTCGGCGTTTCGTTATTTCTTCCCCAAGGCTTCGTTTGACGGCGATAGAGCACAAAATAGGAGGCGGGCAAAGCCATCTTTGCGCCCCACCGGTTGCCGCAGGCATGGGCGATGCGCAGGGTGCGAAGGATCGCGTTCTCGCCATCGATGGCAATTTGCCGAACCGAGCGGCGCAACAGGCGCGATCAATTAAATCGGCGGCCGCGCTGCATGCCCAGAGGCGAGATCGCCTGTCGGATGTGTTTGTCCCCTCGCCAATGCTTGGGATCGATGGGGTCAAACAATCGCCACCTTCTCACCGCAACTGTGGCATTTGCATCATCATTATTCGGAAACTGGGGCCGTTATTTCTTTAAATATTATCGGCGCGTCCCGAATGCTGGTAGTAGTTAAAGTGCCCTAGGCGACGTTGTTGGCGCCAGGAGTGCTTGCAGCCAAGTCTCGAGGGGGAGATGAAGCAAGACGACAGTGGGTGGCAAATAGCTAAGCTATTGGTCCAAAAACACGGCGAAGATGCGCCGCTCCGGGCCGCGATGCAAGCGCAGAGACGCCTTGCCGCGGAAGACTTCAAGGGCGGTGCGACGTGGATCGGAATTACGCGCGCGGTCGACCAGATACTGGGTATTGCCGACACAGGCAGCTTCCGCGAAGTGCGCCAATAGATCCAGATCGATAGAAGCTAAGAAAGACAATACGAAACCGCCTCGCATGATGCGAGGCGGTTTTTTTTGGCTTCAGCGTCCCGCCATCGAAACCACGATCTCCACCGGCACGCCAGCGCCGTCCGGCGATCGCGATCCCGCGACTAGCCTTTCACGATTTGCCAGGATCCATCCGGTTGCCGGCATGCAGTGCCGTAGCCCTGCTCGGTCTTTCCGCCAACCGTAATCGTCTGCTGAAATTCCCGGCAGTAGCGACCGGAGGTCGACGTGCCGTCGCGAACCGGCGTATAGGTGCCCGAATTACCGGATTGCGGGTTATTCCAATTGATCGTCTCACCGATCGGCGCCGACTGCATTTTGCCGTACGCCTGATTCGCCTCGATCCGATCCGCACGATCGAGGCTCTTGCCGATTTCGCTGCCCGCCAAGCCGCCGAGGAAGACACCTAAGCCGGTGGCGACAAGCTTTCCGGTACCGCCGCCGATCTGCGATCCCAGGAGACCGCCGACCGCCGCGCCACCGAGCGTACCGAAAGTCTGCTTCTGCCCCATCTGGTTGCCTTCGCAACCGGCGAGGGCCAGCGCTATAGCAACGATCCCCCCTGCAACCGCCGTCTTCTTCATCTTCCGCTCCTTTGCGCCACGACGGGCGCTCACTGCCAGTCCTGAGTGCGACGTTCAAGTCCAAGGCCTTCTGGTACGGCGGGAATTTGGTCTTTTTGTGGCGCCAAATCCAGCCCGAATTGTACATAAAGAGCGGAATACAGGCGGATGTCTTCGCCCAATTATCGCTCTTATAGAGAGCTTACATTTTCGAGTTTTTCTATTTATAAGAGATCACGCCTCGCCGTGCCGTCCACTGGAACTCAGTCGGCAGGACGGTGTAGAATATGCCACGAATACATTCAAATTATTGCCCATAACCGCGGGACGGAGATGCAAATGGCAGAAATGCTCGAAAAATTCGCCAAGGAATGCAATGCGATATTGAAAAAGGAGCCCAACCCGGCCGGGCGCGAGAAGATCCGCCAAGCGCTGGAGACGGTGCTCAAGGACGACGCCTTCGTGGCCAAGTATCTTGGCCCGGATAACAACGAGCCCCGCAAGATCTTGTACGAGGATCCGGACTTCAAGTTCTGCATCTGCGCACATGTCCACAACGGTCCAAAGGGCAGCAAGCCGCACGACCACGGGCATGCCTGGGCAATCTACGGCCAAGCAAAGGGCCGTACGACGATGACCGAATGGAAGGTCGTGAAGCCGCGAACCGATAGCAAGCCCGCGGTCGTCGAGCCCGAGAAGGTCTACGACCTCGACCCCGGCATGGCCGTACTCTATGAGATCGGCCAGGTGCACTCACCGAGCCGCAGCGGTGCGACCCGCCTGATCCGTATCGAGGGCGAGAATCTCGACCATGTGCGGCGCGATGCCTTCGTCGCCGCCGAAATGGCGCAATAGCCGCATTCGACCGCGTAGCGCGCAACTTAGACGACGACATGACCGCCCCGGTTCGAACACCGCGGGCGGTCATTCTTTTGGGAGATATCCGTCGGGGCGCATGCGCGATGATTCGCAACAAATGTGCAAAATCTCTTGCGCCAAGCCCGCCCTTTTCTCCGCCGATGCGATAACTCTTCTGGGCTGTAGTCCTAACCAATTGAACCTAGGTGACTAATTCGGAGCAGGCTGGCAATGGAGAGCTAGCCTTTGGCGGTATTGCGCCCATCGGAAGGGTAGGTCAGCGTTCAAGCTAGAGCATGATTTTTGCCATAAACCATAAAAGGGAGCGGTGGCTTACAAGGAATTAATCCCCATTCCTCACCGATACAGAGGAAGCGGCCACCGGGATGTGCTGAACATGTTGCGAGAACAACTTCAAAAGTCACGTCGTTTGAGCGCTTCGAGCAATACGCCGGCCGCAAGCGACACAACGGTGCTGATCATTGGATGCGACGACATCAGGACCGACGGCATTTCCTTTAACGGCACCGTCCAGGTCGACGGACGCGTCGAAGGCGACGTCCGCTGCAAGCGGCTCGTCGTCCCCGCACAGGGGTTGGTCGACGGGGCGATCACGGCCCGGACGGCGCATATCGAGGGCACCGTCAACGGGCCTATCGACGCTGCAAAAATCTTTCTGGGGCCGACGGCGGCCGTCAAGGGAAACATCACCTATGAATCCTTGAACATTACGACGGGCGCTTCGATTTCGGGCTTTTGCCGCGACCGCGGATGTTCTCGGATCAAGCCGTTCGACTGGGCTTTGACGGAAGGAGCGCCGCCCCTGCCCTTCAGCCTGGCCAAAGCAACGTGCCGGAAATCCCCGCTAAACATTGCGCCCTTTCCGCCGCTGAGATTGGTGGGCAGCCGTCGAGCGCTATCGATGAAGGCTGTATGGGAGCATTATCAGCAAATCACGCCCGCAACACGCCAATAGGACGCTTCGATGCTAAAGTCCGAATGGTGGCGATTGCCGGTTCGCTTTTCGAATCATTGGGCAGATGACGGAACAAGATAGCCAGAGCCCCAAGCGAAGGCACTCGAACGAGGAGCTTGAACGCGCGATGCTGATCGACCGCATCGCGCGCCTCGAAAGGCAACTCGAGACCGCCGAGGGACGCGTGCGCAACGCCGAGCAAAGCGCCAAGAGCGCCAAGTCCGCGCTTACGGACACCCTGTTGGCCAAGGCACGCCATCAAAAATCGGGGCATGCACCGGCTGAGAGCCGGCCACCGCGGTCGACGCGAGGCCATCCCCCGGAGGTCCCCGATGCGGAAGAGGACACGGAGCGCGCATTGCGCGCCGAGTATGAACAAAAATTTCATGCCGCGCGCGACCGGCTGGCGCGGGAATTCCAGGAACGTCTGAACGAAGCGCAGGCCTCCTGGAAGGCGGAAGCGGCGCGGCGCATATCGGAAGAGCGGTCGAGAGCCATTCATCGCCTGCCCGCGCGCAATCTGCCAAAAGTCGAGGTGCTTTCGGGAAGCCGCGGCGATGCACATCACCGGACATCCCGCACGGCATCTATCGTCCGTTCTCGCAGCCCGCTACGCGGGCCGCATGTCGCCATATTTCTCGCGCTGGCGTTGACCGCCGGCGCCGGTATCCTGATGGCGAGAGGGACGTTTCGCGCCGCGAAGACACCGCCGCCGGCGCTCGCCGTGACCTCCGCCCCTTTGCCTGCGGTGACGGCCGCGACGACGACACCCGATACGGCGCCCAAGGCGCACGCGCCGACCGCCTCGGCTGAACCGGCCCCCGTACCCGCCGCCGATACCCGCGTGACGGAACCGCGGACCGACCATGCCCGCGGCGCCGCATCCGAAGGCGGCCCAACATCGTCGGGGTCGGGGCCGGCGACGGTGCGCACCGACAACGCCACAACGGCTGACGTCCCGGCCGCGGCGCCGCAGCCGGCCGAGGCGGACCGGGCGACTGCATCCGATACCGCTGCAGGGGCAGCGAAAGCCGGCGAAGCGGTAACCGTCCTTCCGGCAGCAGCCATCGAGGCGCAACGTAAAATCCTCGAGCGCGACGCAGCGCTTGCCGCAAAACTCGATACTCTGCGCGAGCGCGTGGACTCTGCGACCCGACGGGCGCAAATCGCAGAAGCGGCACTCCGCGCCGAGCGCAGGAAGGCCGCCGAAGAAGCCGCCAAACGACAGCAGTTGGCCCCGAAAGCGGCCAGCCCCAAGGAGAGCAACGCCGCACCGGGAGCGTCCTTCCCATCGTCAAGTTTCTACACCGTCGAATAAGCCGCCCATAGGGCCCTTCCCCCAACGCATCGCGCCGCTTGACCTGAGGGCGCCGAGAGTTGTTGAATCGGGCCAGCGATGGAATTCAGCGTCGGTGCCTGGTTCAGGCAGTGGGAACGGCCCGCTCCGTTCCGACAGGCGACTCCCCGCTCAGCGAACCTCACATACCGGATGCCCGTGACACGCCTATTGCGATGCCACGTGGCCGCACTATCCTTTCATCAATGATTTCAACGGGAGGGAACTATCTATGGATCGTCGCACTTTCTTGACCGCGACCGCTGCACTCGGCGGCCTCTCCGCGGCCAGCGCACTCCTGCCAAAGACGATATCCGCCGCGGTGGCGGCGCCGGCAGCCGACATGTCGCCCAACACCAACTGGCGGCGCTTCACGATCGAGGTGGAAGCGGCGCCGTCCGTCGCCTCCGGACCGCTGAAGCTCTGGCTTCCCTTGCCGAGCCAAACACCCTATCAGCGCGTTCGCTCCATCCGCTGGACGCCAGGCGGCGCTGCCGATTCCGGCGAATTCTTTGACAATACCTATCGCGCGCCGATGATCTACGCCACCTGGCCGGACGGCGGCTCGATCGCGCCCTCGCGCGCCGTCTATGAAATCGAGACCCGCGATTACGTCGGAGACCTCAAGGCCGCCGCGAAACAGCACACCGCGAAAGTCGATCCGTCGGTCGCACTCTACCTGAAGCCGACCAAGCACATGCCGATCGCCGGCATCGTGCAAGGACAGCGCGACCAAGATGGTCGCCGGAAAGCATACGCCTCTCGAAAAGGCTCAAGCGATCTACGACTGGATCGTCGACAACACCTTCCGCGACCCGAAGGTCAAGGGATGCGGCATCGGCGACATCAAATTCATGCTCGAAAGCGGCAATCTCGGCGGCAAGTGCGCGGATCTCAATGCGCTGTTCGTCGGGCTGGCACGCGCGGCGGGCCTGCCGGCGCGCGAGGTCTACGGCATCCGCGTCGCATCGTCGCGCCAGTTCAAGTGTTTGGGGTCGGCGGGCAACATATCGAAGGCGCAGCATTGCCGCGCCGAATTCCACATCACGGGCGTCGGCTGGATTCCTGTTGATCCCGCGGACGTTCGCAAGGCGGTTCTCGAGGCGAAGCTGCCCCTGGAGGACCCGCAGATCGTCGCGCTCCGCAAGCGGCTGTTCGGCTACTGGGAAATGAACTGGATGGCCTACAACTCGGCGCGTGATTTTGCGTTGCCGAACGGACCGAAAGATCCGTTCAACTACCTGATGTACCCCGAGGCGGAGCATGAGAGCGATTGGCTCGACGGGATCGATCCCAGCGCCTTCAAGTACAAGATCACCTCTACGGAAGTGTAATCGCCACGTTTCCGATCTCACACGGCCGGGGCCCCGCATCATGCGGGGCCTTTCATTTCGGCTGCGCAGCCCCAGTGCCGGCATCGGCACGGCGGCAGTGGCGGTCGCGGCGGCGGTGGCCACGCTGTCGGCGAGGAGTCGCCCGATGCAGCTGTAGCTCGCGTCATTCATGTGCAAATGGTCGCGCGAAATAATATCGTCCATGCGGTGGCGGCCGCTCGACACCCAGTCCCGCATGACGGCAAATCGGCGAAAGACCGCGACCTTCGCATCGTTTGCCAGCATTGCCATGGTGTCGATGGCGCGACGATGCAGCGGCTTGGCCAGGATCTTCGGCGCATACTGCAGATCCATCAGGATGACGTCAGTGTGTGCGGCCTTGAGCTGGTTGATCCCTTTGCGCACGATGGCGGCATAGGCATCGAAGTCGCGGCTGCGCAGCGTGTAGTTACTGCCGACCTGCCAGATCACGAGCTGCGGCTTGTAGGGAAGGACGTCCGTTGCGAAGCGACGCAGCATCTGCTGCGCGTCCTCTCCCCCCACGCCCTTGTTGATCACCTCGATCTCGAGCCGGGGCCAGCGCCGCTTGAGCTCGGCAGCGAGCTGCGCCGGATAGGAATGGCTGGGATCGGTGGCGCCGATCCCTTCGGTCGAAGAAGAGCCGATGGCGACGATGGAGAGCGTCTTGCCGTGGCGGATCGCCTGCGCCGTATTCGGCAGAGCGACCTTGAATCGCGTCACCGCGGCCGGCGCAGTGCAATCAAACGGCCCATCTTCAGCCGTATCGAGCAACGGGTCCTGAGCGTACGCCGCACCGATCGAAAGGCCGATGCACAATCCGAGCAGCAGGCGCATCCATGTCACTGATGGGGTTCCGGCGTATGCGGCCGCCGCGTGACGAACTCCGCCAAGGCGCGGCCTATGCAGCCATAAAGACGCCGCGCCATCTCCTGCCGCGCTTCCTTCTTCTCGACCGTGTAGTCGAACTCGCCCGCTTCCGACCAATAGCGCATCAGGTCATTGCGCGGGAACATCGGCACGTCGTTCACGTCCGCGACCTCGCGGATCGCGGCTTCATATGGCTCGAAATCGGTCATGATATGGGTTCGGCGCGAGAACTGCACGCCCATCAGAGCGACTTCGCTGACCGCCTTGAGCTGCGTAAGGCCCGATTGAAGCGTGTCGCGGAATTCGCCGATTTCGACGCTTCTTACCGCATCGACGGTGCCGGTCTCCCAAATCACCAGCATCGGCGCGAGCGGAATGATCTCCTTGGCGAAGCGTGCCGTCATATTGGCCGCGGTCTGACGCGCCTTGCCCAGGTTGACGACCGAAATCTTCGCTTTCGGGAATTCCTTGGACAGCGCGGCCCCGAGCTGTTTCGGCCAGGCATAGTCCGGTCCGCCCGCCGCCCGTCCGACGGTCGAGGCCGAGCCGATCGCCACAATTGTGATGTTCTTGCCAGCCGAGAGCGCCGCCACTGTCCGCGGCAACATCGGCTCGAAGACGAAATAATCAGAGGGAACGGCGCAATCGGCCGCGAAGGCGGGCGCCGCCGGCGAGACCAGCATCCCCATGCCAGCCGCCGCAATCAACCAAAAACTCAGGCGCAGCAAGGCCGTTGCCATCCTATGACCCTCCCCCCGCCACCCGTGCCCTGGGCGGTGCGCTCGCGACGGCGAACCAGTCCATCAGCCCGGCAACGCCGATCATGACGGCAATTCCGGCCGCTGTCACCGTAGCCTGAAGTACGAGACCACCAAATTGCTCGTTGATGATCAGGTGGCCGATTACCGAAAGCAGGATCCCGAGACAGAAGATGTGCAGCGAATGCCGGCCGCACATGACGAAGGGCTTTGCGATGGGACCGGCGAGAAAGCGGGTCTGCGGCGGCACCAGCCGGGCTACCAGTAGGGCCAAGGCCAGCACATTGGCGAAGCGTAGGGGCGACAGGTCGGTCTTGCTCATCAGGGGCCACAGCGCCTTGGCGAAGAAGGCGGGAAACGGGTCGTAGAGCCAGTGCAGCGTCCAATCGACACGAAGCAGCAGGCCGGCGCCGGCGATGAAAGCCGCGACCCAGAACAGCCAGCGGTTGCCCAGCCATGCCACGCCGCCATGGTGGCTGCGCCAGCCAAGCCAGGCGCTGAAGAAGAAAAGCGCCTGCCAGGCGAAGGGATTGAAGAACCAGACCTGGCTCGCCCCCGGATAGGCCGCGAGGTTGATCCCCTTATCGAATTGAACGACGAGCCAAAGGACAAAGGACAGGCCCAGCACCGGCAGCGGCCAGCGGCGCAGGCCCAGCAGGACGACCGGCAAGGCCGATAGCAGAACGATATAGACCGGCAGAATATCCATGAAGGCCGGCTGGAAGCGCAGCGTCAGTGCCATGATCACCGCCACATCCGGCTCCTTCAGGAAGTCGGCGGCGCGGAATTCGTCGGCGTAGAGCCCGGCGTTCAGGTTCGCCGCCGCCTGCGCCACGGTGGCCATGAAGATCATGAACAGGAAGACATGGGCGACGTAGAGCTGCCAGACGCGGTGATAGATGCGGGCGCTTGCCGTGAGCGTCCCCTGGCGGTCGAAGGCGCGGCCGTACACCATGCCCGCGGCATAGCCCGAAATCAGGATGAAGACCTCGGCCGCGTCAGCCAAGGCTGTTGATTTGAGTGTGAAATTCGACAGGACGTTGTTCGGAATATGGTCGACGAAGATGGAAAACAGCGCCAGGCCGCGAAAGAAATCGAGCCGCAGGTCGCGCACGCTTCCGCCGCTGCTGCTACTCATGTACCGGTCACACCCAACCGTTTCCGCGCATGGGCAATGCTCCATCGATCCGGATGAACGGCCCCGATCCTAGCGGATGGCTGCAGGGTTGGCCATTGGGAGCGGGATACCGTCAATAGCGGCCTCTTACGCCGTCTCCGCCTCGTTCAGCCCCAGTTCTTCGATCATCCGCTCCCGCATGATGAATTTCTGGATCTTGCCGGTCACGGTCATCGGGAACTCGTCGACGAAGCAGATGTAGCGCGGGATCTTGTGGTGCGCGATCTGGCCGCGGCAGAAATCGCGAAACTCCTCCTCCGCCGCGCTTTCGCCACTCACCAGCTTGATCCAGGCGCATAGCTCCTCGCCGTATTTCGCATCGGGCACGCCGAACACCTGCACGCCGGCGATCTTTGGGTGGCGATAGAGGAATTCCTCGATCTCGCGGGGATAGAGGTTCTCGCCGCCGCGGATGACCATGTCCTTGATGCGCCCGACGATGTTGAAATAACCGTCCGCGTCCATCGTCGCCAGGTCGCCGGTATGCATCCAGCCGGCGGCGTCGATAGCCTCCGCCGTCTTCTCCTCGTCCGCCCAGTAGCCCCGCATCACCGAATAGCCGCGGGTGCACAACTCCCCCCGCTCGCCCGGCTTCACGATCCGCCCTTCGCCATCGACGATCTTGACCTCGACATGCGGGTGGATGCGGCCGACGGTCGAGACGCGCCGGTCGATCGGGTCGTCGAGCGAGGTCTGGGTCGACACCGGGCTCGTCTCGGTCATGCCGTAGGCGATGGTGATCTGCTTCATGTGCATCTTGTCGATCACCTGGCGCATCACTTCGATCGGACACGGCGAGCCTGCCATGATGCCGGTGCGCAGACTGGACAGGTCGAAAGCCGCGAAGTCGGGATGCTGCAGCTGCGCGATAAACATGGTGGGCACGCCGTACAGCGCGGTGCAGCGTTCCTCCGCCACCGTCTGCAGCGTCGCCAGCGGGTCGAAGGCGTCCGACGGGTAGACCATCGCCGCTCCATGCGCCATGCAGGCGAGGTTGCCCATGACCATGCCGAAGCAATGGTAGAGCGGCACCGGAACGCACAGGCGGTCTTGCGCGCTCAACCCGATTGCCGCGCCGACGAAATAGCCGTTGTTGAGGATATTGTGATGGGTGAGCGTGGCGCCTTTGGGCGAGCCGGTCGTGCCGCTGGTGAACTGGATGTTGATCGGATCGTCGAACTGCAGCGACGGCGCCAGCGCCGCGACAGCGCCGGGCCCGGCCTTCGCGCCGCGCTTTGTCACCGCGTCGAACGGCATCATGCCGGCCGCCGTGTCCCTGCCGATCTGGATGACGCAGCGCAGCGCGGGCAGCCTTTCCGCGCGCAACGCGCCGGGCGCTGCGCGATCCAGTTCGGGCGCCAGCGTCCGCAGCATGCCCACATAGTCGCTGGACTTGAAGGATGTGGCGGTGATCAGGGCCGCACACCCGACCTTGTTCAGGGCGTATTCCAGCTCGACCAGGCGGTAGGCCGGGTTGATATTGACCAGGATCAGCCCCGCCTTGGCGCTGGCGAATTGCGCGACGGCCCATTCCGCGCAATTGGGTGCCCAGATGCCGATGCGGCTTCCGGGCTCGAGCCCCAGCGCGATCAGGCCGGCCGCGAAGTCGTCCACCCGCGCCTTCAAGTCGGTCCATGACCATTTGATGCCCTGATGGCGGACGACGAGCGCATCCCGTTCGCCCCACCGCGCCGCCGCCGCATCGAAGCGCGCGCCGATCGTCTCGCCGATCAGCGAGACGGCGGAAGCACCGTGAACATAGCTCTGCGTCAGCTTGGCCATTCCTCCCTCCCGCCGGTCTTCGCCGGTCTACGGAGTCACCGCAGCGTCTCGCCGCCCAGGTCCAGCACCGTTTCGGCCATGACGGCCAGCATGCGCCACGCGGTCTCGTAATGGCGCGTGGCTTCGACATCGTCATAGTAGCTGTCCAGCAGGACATAGGTGCAGCCGAGCGATTCGAGCGCGGCCATGTCGCGCCGAACCTGATCGACCGTGCCCTCGCCCATCACGCGATCGTCGTCGGGCCGGGGCGTATCGGTCAGCCGCAAGCGGATGCGGGGACAGAGTGCCGGCGCCGGCTTCCCTTCCTGGTCGGCGAGCGCGCGCAGACGCGGGATGCCTTCCTCGCGGAACCAGCGCTCGCGTATTCGGATCGGGTGCCATCCGTCGCCAAAGCGGATGGCGCGGCGCATGGCGGCGTCGCTCGCACCGCCCACCCAGATCGGCGGATGCGGTTTCCGCGCCGGCCGCGGCGCCGTATCGACGCCGGAAAAGCGCACGAATTTGCCCTCGAAAGAGGCGATATCCTCGGTCCACAGCGTCTTGATCGCCGCCAGATATTCGTTCGTGATCGCGCCCCGCTTCTCGAACGGGACGTTGAGGGCGGCGAACTCCTCCTTCGCCCAGCCGATGCCGACGCCCAGGATGCAGCGGCCGCCGCTCAGCTGATCGATATTGGCGAAGGCGCGGGCCGTCTCCAGCGGGCTGCGATAGGGCAGGATGATCACGGTCGAGCCGAGCTCGATACGCTTCGTGATCCCGGCTAGCCAGCCGAGCGTGCTGATCGGCTCGAACCAGGGCGCCGGGTAGCGCTTGCTCGACATCCGGCGTGACCGCGATGTGGTCCGAGGTCATCAGCAGGTGGTAGCCCAAGGCCTCGACCAACTCCGCCCAGCGGCGCAGCACGTCCGCACTGGCCGAGGGACCGAAATTGATCAGGTTGACGCCGACCTTCATGGCGCTCGCCTTTCCAGCTGCCGCGACGCAATCGATCATGCCGCGCCATTGATCCTAGCGAAGGCCGCATGAATTGGCGATGGAGGCGCGCCGCCTACCAGACCAAGGGAAAAAGCCGCCGGCAGCAGGCCAGCGTCCACATTCAGCTTTTTTGAGATCACTCGCCGGAACAGCCTGAATGCCGCCGGCAAAAAAGGCATGGACGAATCTCGCGCATGCCTCTGTCGGGACGGACTTTAGGCGAAAAGAAACAGTCTGGCAACGCTCCCTGGAATGCAATAGATGAGTTCCCCTTTGCACTTGGAAGGGGACAACGATGATCGCCTGCGGATTGGATTTCGGGACGTCGAACTCGGCAGTCGGCGTCGCCTGCGGCAAGACAGCGGCGCTTGCGCCCGTCGAGGGGGACAGCACGCTGATGCCCAGCGCCATCTTCTTCGACTACGAAACAAAGGACCGGGTGCTATTCGGCAATGAGGCCGTCTTAGCCTATATCGAGCAGACCGAGGGCCGGCTGATGCGAGCGCTCAAGTCGATCCTGGGCTCTCCGCTCATGGACGAGGAAACCGCCGTGGGAGGCCGCAAGGTGCCGCTTACGAAAGTGGTCGAGATATTCGTGCGGCATTTGAAGGGCAAAGCGGAAGCCTTCGCCGGCCAGGAGATCACCACTGTCGTGCATGGCCGACCGGTGCGCTTTGACGACGACGACGCGGCCGACGCGCGGGCGCAGAAGGCGCTTGAAACCATTGCCATGCAGGCAGGCTTTCGGAACATAACGTTTGTGTATGAGCCGATCGCAGCTGTGCACCATTACGAACAGACAGTGCGCAGCGAAGAGCTGGTACTCGTCGCTGATATCGGCGGTGGCACGAGCGATTTTTCGATCGTCCGGGTCGGCCCGCGGCATCGCCGCCGCCCCGACCGGAAGCACGACGTCCTCGCAACCGCTGGCGTACGCGTGGGCGGTACCGACTTCGACATGGCGCTCAGCCGTACCGCGGTGATGCCGCTTCTCGGTCTCGGCACGCGTCTCACCGGAAAGAACCTCTCGATGCCGAACGCGCCCTACAATGAGCTTGCCACGTGGGCGACAATCAACTTCGCGTATACCTACAAGAACGAGCGCGAACTCGCCGAACTGGCCGCACGGGCGCGCGAGCCGGAGAAAGTGAACCGTCTCCTGCATGTCGTACGCCAGCGGCTCGGACATCGCGTGGCATTTGCCGTAGAAGATGCCAAGATCGCCCTGAGCACCGAGGAATGCGCGGCCGTACCTCTTATGTTTCTCGAAGCGGGCCTCGTAGCAACGGCGACGCGCGAAGATTTCAACCGTGCAATCGAAGCCTGGACGGATCGGCTTTGGAAGACGGCGAGCGACTGTATTGCGGCGGCAGGGTTGAGCCCAACCGCTTTGGACACAATTTTTCTCACGGGCGGGTCGAGCCGCGTGCCGGCCGTCCGTGCCGCGATCGGGCGGGCGGCGCCATCCGCCCGTCTGTCCGGCGGCTCCGATGACCTCCTGTCGGTCCCGCTGGGGTTGACACAAATGGCGGGGATCATGGCCTGAGGTCCGGGTCGTTGAACGTCCGCAACTCTTGGATCCAAAGCCGCCTGGCCGGTGCGGCGCCGCGCTTGGGAGCCGAACGCAACAGTTCCCGCCGCGTGGCGGGTTGCGGACCGGCACCAGACGGGCACAAGAAATGGCGCGGATGGAGTGCTGGCCTATAAGTCCTTGAAAGAATTGGTGGGCGCTAAAGGACTCGAACCTTTGACCCGCTGATTAAGAGTCAGCTGCTCTACCAACTGAGCTAAGCGCCCCCACGGACCTTCGGCCGCCATTCTGGGCCGTGTCCAACCGGCGGGGCAGGCGGCGCCAGGGCGCAGCCTCCGACCTTCCGGCGACGGATGGGAATCCGACGGGGCGATATAGCAAAGCGGCTACCCTTTGTCGATAGCGGGGGGTGGGATTCGTTCCCAATTCCTATCGCTGCGTCGCCCCTTGGCGGGCTTGGCTGAAACCCGCCCGTATCCCGGCCCTTAAGAGGCCGTCAAAGGGCCCGCCGGGGCCGCCGGGGCGCGCTCAGACGTCGCTGGCGTGGCGGGCGATGCGGACGTCGCGGTGAATGTAGGCGTTCATCAGGAAGCCGCAGCCGGCCAGCACGGTCAGCATGGCCGTGCCGCCATAGGAGATCAGCGGCAGGGGCACGCCGACCACCGGGATCAGCCCCATCACCATGGCGGTGTTGATGAAGACGTAGAGCAGGATCGTGATGGTCATGCCCATAGCCATCATCCGGCCGAAATGGTTGCGGCAACGCACCGAGACCGCCAGACCATAGACCATCAAGAGCGCGAAGAGCAGCAGGACCAGCAAGCCGCCGACCAGGCCGAACTCCTCCGCCAGCATGGTGAAGATGAAGTCGGTATGGCGCTCCGGCAGGAAGTTCAGGTGGCTCTGCGTACCCTGGAGATAGCCCTTGCCGAACACGCCGCCCGAGCCGAAGGCGATCTGCGACTGCAGGATGTGGTAGCCCGCGCCGAGCGGGTCGCTTTCCGGATCGAGGAAGGTCCAGATGCGCTGGCGCTGGTATTCATGCAGGAAGTTCCAGCCGACCGGGATCGCCCCCAATCCCATGACGATCACCACCGCGAACATCCATACCCGGACGCCGGCCATGAAGAAGATCGCCCCGCCGCCGACGAGCAGCATCACCGCCGTGCCGAGGTCGGGCTGCTTGAGCACCAGCGCCGCCGGCGTCAGCACCATCAGCGCCGGCACGATGAGATAGAGCGGCCGGCCGATGTCCTCGATGTTCATGCGGTGGAAATAGCGGGCGAGCGCCAGCACCAGCGACATCTTCATCAGCTCGGACGGCTGAATCTGCAGCGGGCCGACGCGGATCCAGCGCTGCGCGCCCATGCCGATATGGCCGATGATGTCGACCGCCACGAGCAGGATCAGCGCCACAGCGTAGATGACATAGGCGTAGCGGAGCCAAATACGGATATCGACGACGGCGATGACGAACATGCCGATCAGGCCGAACCCCATGCGGATGAGCTGGCGCGAGGCCCAGGGGTCCATGCTGCCCCCGCCGGCGGAATAGAGCATCGCGATGCCGACACCGCCGATCACCGTGATCAGGAAGACCAGCGACCAGTTGATCTGCCACAGCCGCTGCCGCAGCGTCATCTCGGTCTGGTAGACCGCCTGATGCGGCAAGATCCTCATCGCACAATGCCCTTGTCACGAAAGGTTGCCGCAGCAATGCGGCCGGGCATGATGGACGTCGAGTCGCGGCGCTGGGCCTCGAGCAGCAGGTCATGGGCGATCGGAGCCGCGACCTTCGATCCGCCGCCGCCATGTTCGACGACGACCGCGGTGACATAGCGCGGCGCGTCGATCGGCGCGAAGCCGATGAACAGCGCATGGTCGCGCTCGCGCCACGGCAGTTCGTCCGGCTTGCGCAGGCCGCGCTCGCGCTCAGCCAGCGTAATGCGCCGGACCTGCGACGTGCCCGTCTTGCCGCCCATCGCGTATTGCTTCTCGGTGATCCGCGAGCGGAAGGCGGTCCCGCCCTGCGGATTGTTCACCACTTCGACCATGCCTTGCATGACGACGCGGCGCCACGAATCGGCCAAGCCCAGCGACTTGAAGCTGTGCGGCGGCTCGTCGGCCGGATCGACGCCGGGCGGCGCAAGCGTCATGCGCGGCGTGACGGCGAAGCCGCCGTTGACGAGCCGCGAGCCCATCACCGCGAGCTGCAGCGGCGTCGCCAGGACGTACCCCTGCCCGATGCCGGCGACCAGGGTCTCGCCCAGCTGCCACGGCACGCCGAGCGTTGCCTGCTTCCATTCCCGCGTCGGGATCAGGCCGCCGCGCTCGCCCGGAATGTCGATGTTGAGAGGCTGGCCGAGGCCCATGCGCTTCGCCATCGCCGCGATCCGGTCGATGCCGACGCGTTTGGCGAGCTCGTAGAAATAGACGTCGCAGGACCCCTTGATCCCGTCGACCATATCCACCGAGCCATGGCCGCCCTTTTTCCAGCAATGGAACCGCTGGTTGCCAAGCTGGATATGCCCATAACAGGTGACGCGGAAGGACGGCGGAATATTCGCCTCGAGCGCCGCCAGCGCGACCGCGATCTTGAAAGTGGAGCCCGGGGCGTATTGTCCGGCGATGACCTTGTTGGTGAGCGGCGCGTCGGGATTGGTGATCAGGCCGTTCCATTCCGCGCCGCTCAGGCCCTCGTTGAACGCGTTGGGGTCGTAGGTGGGCACGGACGCCATGGCAAGGACATCGCCCTTCTGGGCGTCCATCACCACGACGGCGGCGCGCCGTTCCTGGCTGATCCGCTTGGCGGCGAATTCCTGCAGGCCGATATCGACGGTCAGATGGACGTCCTGCCCCGGCTGCCCTTCCTGGCGGCGCAGCTCGCGGATCACCCGCCCCAGCGCGTTGACCTCGACCTCGGCGTTGCCTGCCTTGCCGCGCAGCTGCAGGTCGTATTGCTTCTCGATACCGTTCTTGCCGATGCGGAAGCCGGGCAGCTCGAGCAGCGGGTCGCCGGTGAGATCGTGCTCCGAGACCGATGCGACATAACCCAGTATATGGGCCGCCGAGCCGTCGAAGGGGTAGGAGCGCGTCTGTCCCACGTCGATGTTGATGCCCGGCAGATCGGGGGCATTCACTTCGATGCGGCTGACCTCTTCCCAGCTCAGGTTCTCACGCACGGTGACCGGCACGAAGGCGCGCCGGCGCCGCACCTCGCGCATGATCCGCCGGCGCTCGTGCTCCGGCACCTGAACCAGGCTGTCGAGGCGATCGAGCATCTTCTCGATGTCCTCCGCCTCTTCGGGCACGATGACGATGCGGTAGTTCTGAACGTTCACGGCGAGCGGCACGCCGCGCCGGTCGAGCACGCGGCCGCGCGGCGGCGGCAGCAGGCGCAGGCTGATGCGGTTTTCGTCCGCCAGCACGCGATAGCGGCTCGATTCGATGACTTGCAGATAGTACATGCGGGCGGCCAGCCCGGTGAACAGGAGCGCTTGCCCGCCGGCCAGCATCATCGCCCGCCGGGTGAATATCCTGCCGCGATCCTGTTCCGGCTTCATGGTCAGGCCTCGCGCAGAATGCTGCGGTGGGTCAGCACGAAGACGTAGGCGACGACGGGATAAAGCGCGGCCGTCGTGAGCTGCTCGACGACGATCGGCATCACGGCGAGAAACCTCGCCGACAGCGCCGACATCAGCACCCATTCCAGGGCGCCCATGACGACGGCGACCGTGGCAAATCCCCACCACAGAACCCCGAAGGACTTACCGAAAAAATACCGCCGCTGCGAGACGACGATCCCGTACAGCACCAGGAAAATGAAGGCGTTCAGCCCGATCGGCAGGCCGCCGAGGATATCCTGGAATATGCCGATGGCGAATACCGCCGGCGCCGGGATCAGGTCAGGCTGGTGCAGCGCCCAGAAATAGACTGCGATGACGGCGAAGCCCGGCGAGATCGGCATGGCGGCCGGCAGCTGCATCGGAACCTGCGACAGGATGACGAGCCCGAGCGTCAGCAGCAGCGGCGTCAGGCGCCGCAGGGCGAGATCGATGCGCGGCCAATTGCCGAAGACGAGCATCACCGCCCCCCCTTCGCGCGCCGCCTGGCGCCGTCCGGCGATTGCCTTTCGTCATCCGACACGTTGAGGATGCCGTCGAGGCCGAAATCCATGAGCCGGACGTATTCAATGTTCGTGGCATCGGCGAAGGGCAGAACGCGCACGCCGTCGTCGCTGATCGCCGTCACGACGCCGACCGGCAGACCGACCGGAAAGGCGCCGCCATGTCCCGACGTCACGACCCGGTCGCCGACCTGGACCGTCGTGGTAATCGGCAGATAGAGCAAACGCGGCGTCACCGAGTTGTCGCCGGCGAGGATGGCGCGTTCGCGCGACCGCTCGATCACGACCGGGATACGGCTGTTCAAATCGTTGATAAGGAGAACCCGGGCGGCCCGCTCGCCGACCTCCGCCACGCGGCCGAGCAGCCCTTTACCGGAAAGCGCCGCATCGCCTTTCCGCACGCCTTCGCGCGCGCCGGCGTTGACGAGCACGCTCCGCACGAAGGCGCCGCCAGAATCACCGATCACTCGCGCCGTCACCGACTTGGCGTCCTGCGGCGGCGTAAAGCCGAGCAGCTCCTGCAGCTGCTTGTTCTCGGCGAGCAGCGTACGTGCCGCGTTCTGCCATTTCAGCAGGCGCTCGTTCTCGGCACGCAGGATGATGTTCTCTTCCCGCAGCCGGGCCAGCTCGCGCGCTTCCTCGATGACATGGGAGACGGTGACGGCCGGCCTCGACAGGGCGTCGAGCACCGGTGCGGTCATATCGGTGACGGTGGTGCGCGCACGCTGGAAGACCAGCGGATCAGCCTTGCCTAGAAGGAGGATGCCGAGCGCGGCGGCGAGCAGGAAGACATACGCGAACCGGTGAGCAAAGCCCCGCAGCGGCGCCGTAATCCGCAGAATATTTTCAGGGCGTTGCCTCACTCAAGCTCCTACCCCGACGTTCCGCTGCCGGCGGCTGCGTCGAGACGCCTACTCAATACATGCTAATGAGGACGTTTTTCAGCGTCTTCATTTCCTCGAGGCAACGTCCGGTACCCAGCGCCACACACGACAGCGGATCGTCCGCGATGGAAACGGGGAGCCCCGTCGAATGGCGCAGGACATAGTCCAGGTTTCCCAGCAGTGCGCCGCCGCCCGTCAGAACGATCCCCTTGTCGACGATGTCGGCGGCAAGCTCCGGCGCGGTGTGTTCCAACGCCACCTTCACCGCTTCGACGATCGCGCCGACAGGCTCTGCAAGGCTTTCCGAGATCTGACGCTCGGTGATGACGAGTTCCTTCGGAACGCCATTCATCAGGTCCCGCCCTTTGATCTCGATGACACGGCCTTCGCCGTCGTCGGGCGCGCATGCGGACCCGATCTCCTTCTTGATCCGCTCCGCGCTGCTCTCGCCGACCAGCAGGTTATGGTTGCGCCGGATGTAGGCGATGATCGCTTCGTCCATCTTGTCGCCCCCGACTCGGACCGACCGGGAATAGACGATGCCGCCCAGCGAGAGGACCGCGACTTCCGTCGTCCCGCCGCCGATGTCGACGACCATCGAGCCGGTCGGCTCGGTCACCGGCAAGCCGGCGCCGATCGCGGCCGCCATCGGCTCCTCGATCAGAAACACGCGTCGCGCGCCGGCGGCTTCCGCCAACTCTTGGATGGCGCGCCGCTCCACCGCGGTCGAACCGGACGGCACGCAGACGATGACCTGCGGCGACGCGAAACTGCGGCGGTTGTGAACCTTGCGGATGAAGTGCTTGATCATTTCCTCGGCGACGTCGAAATCGGCGATGACGCCGTCCCGCAGGGGCCGAATCGCGAGGATGTTGCCCGGCGTGCGGCCCAGCATCATCTTTGCTTCGTCGCCGACGGCCAATACCTGCTTCTTGCCCTTGACCTCGGCAATGGCAACGACCGATGGCTCATTAAGAACGATTCCGCGGCCCTTTACGTAGACAAGGGTATTCGCCGTGCCCAAGTCGATCGCCATATCCGCCGAAAGCATTCCAAGAAGACGACCGAACATATCTATTGTCCCACCTTGTTGATGATTGTTCCGACGCTGGACACTGTTCTAGCGCTCCTCATCCCGTAACCTACCACCAAACCCGGTCCGCGGCGCCAAAGGATTGCCGCAGACTGCCTTCGAACGGCCCGAAAGGCACTGCGCGCATTTCGTGCGCCGCCTCGCGAACCGTGACGCGCCAACGACAGCGCGATCAAGCGTGTTCCGCAATGGTATGAATTGCCCCTTGCTGCCGGCCGATATTTCGCGCCGACCGGCAGAATTGCGACACCCCTTCTCACCCTCGTCGTCCACCTACGCCCCATCTTACAGCGCGCCAGGCTCAAAGATGGTTAATGACTATAAGCCAGAAATACGAAGACAGGGAAGCCTATAGCCACCCGCGGCCAAGTCTTTTTAGCCATTAACCAAGATAATTTTCATACATGAACTGTCGTTAATAAATAACTAACGGGACGCTTCACGCATGCGCGAACCGTCCCGCCAGTAACGAATTACATCGGCTCAGGTATAGCCGAATGCTAATTCTTGCTCTTGTCGACCAGAGCATTCTGAGCGATCCAGGGCATCATGCCGCGGAGGCGCGCACCGACTTCCTCGACGGGATGCTCCGCGGCACGCCGCCTGAGCGCCTTGAAGCTCGACTGCCCCGACGCGCATTCCAGCATCCACTCGCGCGTAAACCGGCCAGACTGAATGTCGTCGAGAATCTCCTTCATGCGTGCCTTGACGCTCGGATCGATGACCTTCGGGCCGCGCGTCAGGTCGCCATATTCCGCCGTGTTCGAGACGGAATACCGCATGTTCGCGATGCCGCCCTCGTAGATCAGGTCGACGATCAGCTTGACCTCGTGCAGACACTCGAAATAGGCCATTTCCGGCGCGTATCCGGCTTCGACCAGCGTCTCGTATCCGGCCATGATGAGCGAGGTCAGGCCGCCGCAGAGCACGGTCTGTTCGCCGAACAGGTCGGTCTCGCATTCCTCGCGGAACGTCGTTTCGATGATGCCCGCCCGGCCGCCGCCGATCGCGCTGCCATAGGACAGGGCCAGATCGTGGCAGTTTCCCGACGCATCCTGGTGCACGGCCAACAGCACCGGCACGCCGGCGCCGCGCTGGTATTCCGAGCGCACCGTGTGTCCAGGACCTTTCGGCGCAATCATGAACACGTCCAGGTCCTTGCGCGGCTCGATCAGGTTGAAGTGGATGTTCAGGCCATGGGCAAAGGCCAGGGCCGTACCCTCGCGCATGTTCGGCTCCAGATGGTCGCGATAGAGCGCGCCCTGGTGCTCGTCCGGCGTCAAAACCATGACGACATCGGCCCATTTCGCCGCTTCGCTCGAGTCGAGGACCTTGAAACCCGCCTTTTCGGCCTTGGCCGCGCTGGCGGAGCCGGGACGGAGGGCGATCCTGACGTCTTTGACGCCCGAATCGCGTAGATTTATCGCATGCGCGTGCCCCTGACTCCCGTAGCCGACAACGACTACTTTCTTCGATTTCACCAAATTTACGTCGGCATCACGATCATAATAGACCCGCATGGCCGCACTCCCTTTTTAGCTTGATATATCCAGAATTCCGCTTCCGGCGGCGCGGTTTTACAGCGCCCGTGCCCCGCGGGCAATGGCCACCACGCCGCTGCGCACCACCTCGGTTTTCCCCAGCGCCCGCATCAGGTCGATGAAGGCCCTCACCTTCGCCGGCGATCCTGTCATGGAGAAGGCAAAGGAGTCCGTCGTCGTATCCACCACGTCGGCGCCGAAGATCTCCGCCATGCGGAGCGATTCACGGCGCTCGTGGGAGCGCGCCTTGGCAACGACCTTTACCAGCGCCAATTCCCTCTCGACGAACTCGCCCTCCGCCGTCAGGTCATGCACGTCGCTGACCGGCACAAGCCGGTCGAGCTGATTCTTGATCTGCTCGATGATCATCGGCGTGCCGGTCGTAACCACGGTGATCCGAGAGACGCTTTCATCCTCGTTCACCGCCGCCACGGTGAGACTTCTCGATGTTATAGCCGCGCCCGGAAAACAGGCCGATGACGCGCGCCAGCACCCCCGGCTCGTTGGAAACGATCACGGCGAGCGTGTGGCGCTCCACATTGGTATCCGGCGCCTTGATGATGTAGGCGGACGCGGGCTGTGTCGGCGCCGGCGGCCGTTTGGTCCTTGCCATCCCCGTTCCCCTAGACCAGAACCATGCCGTTTTCCGACACGGTCTGTTCGCCGGAGATCGAGCCGCTGGACCCAAGGATCATCTCGTTATGCGCCGACCCCGACGGGATCATCGGGAAGCAGTTCTCCTTGGGATCGACGGCGATTTCGGCGATCACGGTCTTGTCGATGCTGATCATTTCCTTGATCAGGTCATCGACCTCGTCTGGCTTTGTCGCCCGCAAGCCGACCCCGCCGAACGCGTCGGCCAGCTTGACGAAATCGGGCAGCGCCGCGGTATAGCTTTCCGAATAGCGCCCGCCGTGCAGCAGCTCCTGCCACTGGCGCACCATCCCCATATACTGGTTGTTGAGGATGAAGACCTTGACCGGCAGGCGATGCTGGATCGCGGTCGACATCTCCTGAATATTCATCAGGATCGAGGCCTCGCCGGCAATGTCGATGACCAGCTTTCCGGGGTGGCCCAGCTGCACGCCGATCGCCGCCGGCAGCCCGTAGCCCATGGTTCCGAGGCCGCCCGATGTCATCCAGTGGTTCGGCTTCTCGAACTTGTAGAACTGCGCCGCCCACATCTGGTGCTGGCCGACCTCGGTCGTCACGAAGACGTCGCGATCCTTGGTCAGCTCGTAAAGGCGCTGGATCGCGTATTGCGGCTTAATGATCTTCTTATCCATCTTGTAGGCGAGACAGTCGCGCTTCCGCCATGCTTCGATCCGCGACCACCAGGCGTCGACCGCCTTGCCGTTCTCGCGCCGCTTGACCTTTTCCTTCCACACCCGGGCGATCTGGCCCAGCACGGTTCCCACGTCGCCGATGATCGGCAGGTCGACCTGCACGTTCTTGTTGATCGACGACGGGTCGATGTCGATGTGGATGATCTTGGCCCTCGGGGCGAAGGCATCGAGACGGCCAGTGATCCGGTCGTCGAAGCGCGAGCCGACGGCAACCATGACGTCGCATCCGTGCATGGCCATATTGGCCTCGTAGGTCCCGTGCATGCCCAGCATGCCGAGAAACTGCGGATCGGAGCCAGGAAATGCGCCGAGCCCCATCAGGGTCAAGGTGCAGGGATAGCCCGTCAGGTGCACGAAGTCGGTGAAGCGCTTGCACGCCTTCGGCCCGGAATTGATGATGCCGCCGCCGCCGTAGAAGATCGGGCGATGCGCGTTGGCGATCAGCTCGACCGCCTCTTCGATTGCCCAGGATTCCCCGCGCAGCTGCGGACGATAGGTGCGCGGCACGACCTCTTCGGGCCCGATATACGGCGCCTCGGCGAACTGGATGTCCTTCGGCAGGTCGACCACGACCGGGCCGGGCCGGCCGCTGCGGGCGACATAGAATGCCTCGTGCAGGGTGCGGGCGAGCGCGCCCAATTCCTTGACGAGGTAATTATGCTTCGTGCAAGGGCGGGTAATGCCCGTCGTATCGCATTCCTGGAAAGCGTCGTTGCCGATCAGATGCGTCGGCACCTGCCCCGTCAGGCATACCACGGGGATCGAATCCATCAGCGCATCGGTCAACCCCGTCACGGCATTCGTCGCGCCCGGGCCCGAGGTGACCAGAACGACGCCGACCTTGCCGGTCGACCGGGCATAGCCTTCGGCGGCATGCACCGCGCCCTGCTCATGGCGCACCAGAACGTGGCGGATATGGTTCTGCTTGAAAATCTCGTCATAAATCGGAAGAACGGCACCGCCCGGATAGCCGAATACGACCTCGACGCCCTGATCGATCAAGGCCTGGACGATCACACGCGCGCCGGTCAATTCGCTATTCCCCGTCATGACACCTGCTCCTTGCTTGCGCCGCAATTCCGGGATCTTGTTTGCGGTCGCACAGTTACCGGATCTTGAATAGACCCATTTATTGCGGGCAAGCGCCGTTTTCCATCGGCCCGCCAAAGAAATACCGCGGTGCACATAGAAAAACGGGCGCTCCGGCCCGTCACTGACCGGACCTTAGGGTCTCAGCGGGACAGGGTCAACCCTTTTTTGCAAACAAATGAAAAGATTTCATCTCGTATTTTTTGCGAAAATTTCTCTGAAATACATAAATCCGCAATAAACTGTCGCCCGAACCAAGTGACCTGCCGCTTGACATAGTTGCGCGTAGCCTGCTGCGCTGCCGCAATGGCGCATTCCAAGCCGACCTCGCCGTCGAGATATCTTACGAGCTCGCTCACGCCCAAGGCTTTCATCGCGGGAAGCGCGGGATCGAGCGCCAGGCTCCGGAGATGCCTGACCTCATCAAGGCGCCCCCTCCGCCACCATGCGCTGGAAGCGTGCATCACAGGCTTCGTACAGGACTTCTCGGGGCGGCATCAGAAGGATCGAGCAGAATTCGGCCCCGGGCGGCGGGCCCGAGAGCGGCGCGGCCTGCCAGTCCATAATCGACCGTCCGGTCGCCTCGACGACCTCGAGCGCGCGCAGCAGGCGTTGGCGGTCGGTCGCCGAAAGGCGCGCGGCCGCCGCCGGGTCCGCTTTCTGCAGTGCCTCGTGCACGTCCCCCGGCCCGGCCGTGGCGAAGCGGGCTCTTACGGACGCCCGGACATCCGCCGGAATGTCCGGCAGCGGCGATAGCCCTTCGATCAACGCCTTGAGATAGAGGCCCGTCCCGCCGCAGACGATCGGCAGCCGCCGAGCCAGGCGCGCCTCGCCTATCGCCGTCACCGCCAGCTCTCGCCACCGGGCCGCAGAGCACGGCTCCGCCGCCGGCATCACCCCATACAACCGATGCGGCACCCGCGCCTCGTCGGCGGCGCTTGGTCGGGCCGTCAAGATCCGAAGCTCCGCGGTAAACCTGCATGCTGTCGGCATTGATGACGGTTCCGTCAAACGCCAGCGCCAATTCGAGCGCGAGTGCCGACTTTCCGCTGCATGTCGGGCCTGCGACGACGAGGACCGGAAATCGTTCATTGTCTGGCATGGCACGGCAGGATACAGATTGCCTCCAAATGAACAACGTCCTGACGCTTATTGCTGGGGAAGGCAGGCTCGACGAGTCCACCGTTTCCCATCTCGAAATGACGCTTCGCGGCGCCGGCGCCGATGTTGCGCCGCTGGATTGGCTGTCTTACGGAATCGCCGTCGATCTCCCCTTCGATTCGATACCGGCGGCCGATGCGGTCGACCTGGCCGTCGAGGTCATCGAGGACGAGCCCATTCGATGCGGTGGCCCAGCCAGCCGACGGGCGGCGTAAGCGCCTGCTCATCGCCGACATGGAATCGACGATCATCGAAAACGAGATGCTCGACGAACTCGCGGACGAAGTCGGGCTGCGTGACCGCATCGCGGCGATCACCGCCCGGGCCATGAATGGCGAGCTGGACTTCGAAGGCGCGCTCCGGGAGCGGGTCGGGCTGCTCAAAGGGTTGGAGGAGGCCGCGCTGGAGCGAACCCGCGCGAAGATCCGCATTACGCCGGGCGCCCGCGAGCTCGTGGCGACGATGCGGCGGGCGGGCGCCTACTGCGCGCTCGTCTCGGGCGGCTTTTCCTACTACACGGCTTTCATTCGCGATGCGGTCGGCTTCGACATGGACCAGGCGAACCGGCTGGAGATTCAGGACTGCAAGCTGACCGGCAAGGTAATCGAGCCGATCCTCGGGCGCAGCGCCAAGCTCGATCGGCTGCGGGCGCTGGCCGAGGCGCGTCATCTGCCGCTCGACGCAACGATGGCCGTTGGCGACGGCGCCAATGACCTCGACATGCTGACCGCGGCAGGGCTCGGCGTGGCCTACCACGCCAAGCCGCTGGTCGCCCGAAGCGCCCGCGCGCGCATCGATCACGCCGACCTGACCGCCCTGCTCTATCTGCAGGGCTACCGCGAAGACGAGATCGTCCGCTAAACGACGTCCGCCGCGAAAAGGCTAGTCGGCCGCCTCCGCCCGGGCCTCTTCCTTGGGAAGGAAGAAGACGACCAGGTTGGCCAGCAGCAGGATCGCGCCCAGGAAGTAGAATACCGCGACCAGACCGTAGTGATCCGCGATCACGCCGCCCACGAGCGGGGTGATCGCCGACATGAATGCCTGGATCGAGAACATCAGGCTGATCGCTGAACCGGCCATGGTTCGCGGGACCAGATCCATCATCCATCCCTGGATCACCGGACGCACGGCGAACATCGTGAAACCGAGAAGTGAAATGCCGACGACATACGCGGTTCCGTTTCCGACGAACGTCAAGCCGACAATGACCAGGGTGGACGCCCCGAGCGCCATCATCACCACGCGGCGGCGGCCGATACGGTCAGCATACGCGGCAGCGACAGGTGATGCGACAAGGCCGCCGACCAGCAGGGCGGTCAGCGCGATGCCCGCATAGGCGTAAGGCAGGCCCAGGACATCGATGATATAGAACGGCAGGAACAGCTTCAGCCCGCTCTGCGCCATGCTGCGGAAGCCGGCCATCATCGAAAGGCCGAGGACGACCTTGTCCTTGAGAATCCGAAGCAGGTTGATGGCGTATGTGGAAAGATCGATCCCCGGACGGCTGGCGCCGGCGACGGGCTTGTCCTTCGGCAGCACGGCGACGATGAAGATGGCAGCCATCAGGAGGGCCGGAATTGCATTCACGAAAGCAGCGCTCTGCCAGCCCCAAACCGACCAGGTCAGAATAGCGCCGGCCACAATCGGGCTGAGCGCCTCGCCGATATTCGAGCCGATGACGTGCAGGGACAGCACGAACGCCCGGTTCCGCGGATATTCCGAGGAAAGAAACGACATGGCCGCCGGATGCCACAAATTGTTGGCGGCGGCGATCAGTATCCCCATGAAGGCGATCAGATAAAAATTGCTGGATAAACCAAGCCCGACCAAGGCCAAGCCCGCCATCAGCAGCGATCCGATCTGAAACAGTATCCGCCGTCCGGTCACGTCGACCGCCGGGCCGCCGATCATGGTCGATGCCAACGAGCCGATATAATAGATCGTCCCGATCAGGCTGATCTCGGCATAGGAAAACCCGAATTCTTCGCGAATCTTAGGCAGGAGCAGGAAGAAAGTCCCGGTAATCCAATGCGATGAGCCATGCCCCATGGAGAGCAGATACGCAGGCCCAAACGCGCGCAGGCGATGCGGGGAGGTCGTTGCCGGGCTGCTCAATTCGGGGTTCCAAAGAAGGAATAGGGAAGGCCGCTCAGACTAATCCTTTCGCCGCCAAAAGCAAAGCGCCGCTCGGCTGTGGCCGAGCGGCGCTTGCGGTATCCGTTGATGACGCCGGCCGAGGGTAACCGGCCGCGTTTTTCGCGCCTCAGCCGTCCTTCTTCTTCAATCGAAGCGGCACGAACCGAAGCGGGTCCTCACCCTGGCGGAATTTCACCAGGAGCAGCACCGAGCGGCGGCCGCCCTTCTCCGCCTTTTCGATCTGCTTCTGGACATCCTCGAGGGATTTGACCTTTTCCTGATTGATCTCAACGATGACGTCCCCGGGCTGGAGGCCTTTTTCAGAGGCGTTGCCGTCTTCGTCGACGTCGGTCACCACCACGCCGCTCACGTCTTCGTCGATCTCGAACTTGCTGGCGAGGTCCTTACTCAGCGGCGCCAGGGTCAATCCGAGGGAATTGAACGCCTGGCCGCCCTTTTCCTTGGGCGCCGGCTCTGCCGGCTCGGTCAGCGCCGCCTGATCGACCTTTTCGAGCTCACCGAGCTGAACGCTCAACATGCTGCGCTTGCCGTTGCGCCAGATCGCCACCTGGACCTTCTTACCGACGTCGGTTTCGGCCACCATGCGCGGCAGCCGGCGCGATTCAGGCACCTCCCGGCCATCGAAGGACAGGATCACATCGCCGGTCTTGAAGCCCGCGGACTCGGCAGGGCTATCCTTGACCACGCCCGCGACCAGCGCGCCATGCGGCTTTTTCAGGCCCAGGCTCTCGGCGATTTCCTCGGTCACCGCCTGGATCTGCACGCCGAGCCAGCCCCGCTTGGTGGCGCCGTACTTACGTAGCTGCTCGATCACGCCGATGGCAAGCTGCGAGGGGATCGAGAAGCCGATGCCGATGCTGCCGCCCGACGGCGACAGGATCGCCGTATTGATACCGATGACTTCGCCCTTGGTATTGAAGAGCGGACCGCCGGAATTGCCGCGGTTGATCGGCGCATCCGTCTGGATGTAGTCGTCATACGGCCCGGAGCGGATATCGCGGCCGCGGGCCGACACGATGCCCGCCGTAACCGTGCCGCCGAGGCCGAGCGGGTTGCCGATCGCCAGCACCCAGTCGCCGACCCGCTCCTTGTCGGAATCGCCGAATGACACCGCCGGCAGATCCACGTTCGATTTCACCTTGAGGAGCGCCAGATCGGTCTTCGGATCGCGGCCGACCAGCTTCGCTTCGAACTTGCGGTCGTCATGCAGCACGACCGTGATCTGGTCGGCGCCTTCGATCACATGGTTGTTGGTGACGATATAGCCGGCCTTGTCGATGATGAAGCCGGAGCCCAGCGACGTGCCGCGGCGCTGAGGCGATTCCCGCCGCTTGCGCTGAAACTGATCGAAGAAGTCCCGGAACGGCGACCCCGGAGGAAAATCGAACTGCGGCGCGTCTTCGGCACGGCCGCTGACTTTCTGCGTCGTCGAAATGTTGACCACGGCCGGCAGCAGCTTCTCCACCAGATCGGCAAAGCTGTCCGGCGTCGCGCGCGCTTCGGCGGTCGCGGGCACGGCGGCGAAGACCAAGAAAACCCCGAGAAGAATTGAAGAAAAAGCGCGAATCGGCCGGCTTCCGGCAAGACTGCTCTTCGACTCGTTCATGCAACACCCCGTCCGCGTTCCCAAGGACCGCATCCTAATTCCCGTAAACACGCTGCTGTTGTGCCTTTCCTGCCGTACCGAAATCGGATTTGGTATGGCGCGCGAACAAAGTCAACACACTGGCGTCACTATACCGCAGCCATGCGGAACCTGAGCCAAGAAAATGGCGAGAATCCGGTTCATCGTGGCGCAGCGCCGCCACGGCTATCCGCGGATTAACCATACGATGACAAAACCGATGACGGCCGCCGCCAGTCCCGCTCTCCGCAGGTAGGCGGGCGGCAATTCCACCGCCCGTCCCATCATCCGCTGCACGCCCTCCGGAAACAGCGTATAGAGAGCGCCTTCGATTACCAGCACAAGGCCGAGCGCGGTAACGAAATCGTCCATACTCGCAGCCGCCGGGCGTCGTTACCGTCCTTTTAGCTTCCCTGGACCTAAGTCGCTTTCGAAGAAGCGGAAGAATTCGCTGTCCGGGCTCAGAATTAACGTCGTGTTGCCGTCCATGAGGCTCTTCCGGTACTCCGACAAGGACTTGTAAAAATCGAAGAAGGCCGGATCTTTGCCGTAGGCTTCGCCGAGGATACGGTTTCGCCCGGCCTCGCCCTCGCCGCGCATGATTTGCGCGCGGCGGTCCGCCTCGGCCAGCAGGACCGTTTTCTCGAGGTCTGCCTTGGCGCGAATCTTACGGGCTTCTTCGCCGCCTTCGGCACGCAGCTCGCGCGCTTCCCGTTCACGCTCCGTCCGCATCCGGTCGAAGACCGACTGACGTGTCTGCATCGGCAGCTCCGTCCGCCCGATCCGGATATCGACGATCTCGATGCCGTAGGATTGCGCGGACTGAGAAACGACCGCCTGGATCGTTCCCATGATGTCGTTACGCTTTTCCGAAAGCAGGTCGCGAAGGGACACTGTCGCAATGACGCGGCGAAGGCTCGAATTGATGATCTTGCCGAAGCGGTCACGGAGGACCTCTTCCGTGCCAACGCGCTGGTAGAAAGCCAGCGGATCGACGATACGGTACCGCGCATAGGCGTCGACCGTGATGCGCTTCTTGTCGGTCAGCAGGACGTCGAAGGACGGCGGATCGAGATCGAGCACACGGTTGTCGTAGAACAGGACGCTCTCGACCAGCGGGAGCTTATAGGCCAGCCCGGGCTTCTTGATCACCCGTTTCGCCTCACCGAACAGCAGGACGATCGCCTGCTTTGTCTGTTTCACCGTGAAGAGCGAGTTCGCAGCCAGGACCCCGAGCACGACAACGACGATTCCGAGCACAAGCAGCTTGTTCTTCGTCATTTCTGCACCTCGTTCGTGGACTGTCTCCCCGCTTGCGTCGAAGAGTCCGAGGAGCTCGTGGCTCCCGTTGATCCTTGAGCCGGGTGCGCAGAAGAGGCCGGGGCGCGCTTCTGGAGCTCCGGCAGCGGCAAATAGGGTATGACGCCGGGCCCGCCGGCCTTCTTGTCGATAATGACCTTCTTCGCGGAGCCAAGGACATCGCCCAGCGCTTCGAGATACATCCGCCGCCGCGTCACGTCGGGCGCCGTGCGGTAGGCCTCGTAGACGGAATTGAAGCGCTTCGCCTCGCCTTCCGCCTCCTTGAGCAGGCGCTCCCGGTCCGCTTCGGCGCCGCGGGTGATCTGCTCAGCCTGGCCTCGGGCTTCCGGCACGACGGAATTTGCGTAAGCCTGCGCTTCATTCTGCAACCGAGACTTGTCTTGCCGGGCGCGCTGCACGTCGTTGAACGCGTCGATCACGTCCGCCGGCGGGTCGGATTTCTGCAGTTGGATCGCCTCGACCTGGATACCGGCATGGTAGCTGTCCAATACCGATTCCAGCAGCGCGTCCGCCTTGCGTTCGATCTCTTCGCGTCCAACCGTGACAACCTGGTCGAAGTTGGTTTGGCCGACGATCTCGCGCATCACGCTTTCCGCGGCGACCTTAACGGTCGCCTCGGGGTCGCGGATGTTGAACAGAAATGCCCCGGCATTCTTAATTTTCCAGAGCACCGTGAACTGCAATTCGACGATGTTCTCGTCGCTGGTCAGCATGACCGATTCTTCGTTGACGTCGCGGACCGTCCCGCCTCGGCGCGCGCCTTCCGGCCCGCCGCGATAGCCGATTTCAACGCGGTTCGAGCGCGTCACTTTCGGGGTGTAGACGGTGCCGATCGGGCTCGGCCAGTTCCAGTGCAGACCCTGCTTCGTATCTTTTCCGTTCCACTTTCCGAAGACGAGCTCGATGCCCTGCTCGTCCGGCTGAACGCGATAGAACCCGGTCACCAGCCACAACCCGACGACGACGAGGAGGATCAGCGGCGCGAACTTTCCCGGCGAGCCGCCGCCGGGAATAATGCTCTTGAGCTTGTCCTGGCTGCGCCGGAGCATTTCCTCCAGATCCGGCGGGGGGTTGCCGCCGCCACCGCCACGGCCGCCCCAGGGGCCTTGGCCGCCGCCACCGCCGCCCCACGGTCCGCCGCTTTGATTCTGCCAAGGCATCGAAAGTCCCCCGATCTGGTGTCCTGTTTGAGCGCCCGCCAAGATGCCTGCCTGAGCGCAGATTATCAAACCCTGTCCTCGGCTCTTCCCAACCGAGGGAGGGATCATATATGACAGCGTAGCTGAGCAATCAAATTTGAATAGCCGCCCTGTCAAGGCATATTGGGGAAGTCGAGGAGTTTTCAACCATGACGCAGGTGACCGAGCGCGAGGTCCTCGACCGTCTCCAGACGGTCATCGACCCCGGCAACGGCAAGGATATTGTCTCGCTCGGCATGGTATCGGGCGTCGTCGTTCGCAACGGCAACGTCGGCTTCTCGATCGAGGTCGCCCCGGAGCGCGGCGCCCAGATGGAGCCTGTGCGGAAAGCGGCGGAAGACGCCGTCCACGCGCTGCCAGGCGTCGTTTCGGTCACGGCCGTCCTGACGGCACACCGGCCAACATCGCCGGCCCAGCAGCCCGGCCGGCAGCAGCAGACGCCCGAGCACCGACACCAGCAGGCCGCGCAAACGCAACAGGCCTTGGCGCCGGGCGTCCGCCATATCGTCGCCGTGGCAAGCGGCAAGGGCGGGGTCGGCAAATCGACCACGGCGGTCAACCTCGCGCTCGGGCTTGCCGCCGCGGGCCACAAGGTCGGCCTGCTCGACGCCGATATCTACGGCCCGTCCCAGCCGCGCATGATGGGCATCCGCGGGCGCCCCACCAGCCGCGACGGCAAGATCCTCGAGCCCATGGAAAACTACGGCATCAAGGTCATGTCGATGGGCTTTCTCGTGGACGAGGAAACCCCGATGATCTGGCGCGGCCCGATGGTCATGAGCGCCTTGCAGCAGATGCTGCGCGACGTGAACTGGGGCGAGCTCGACGTGATGATCGTGGACATGCCGCCGGGCACCGGCGACGCCCAGCTGACGATGGCGCAACAGGTCCCGCTGGCCGGCGCCGTCATCGTGTCGACACCACAGGACATCGCCCTGCTCGACGCGCGCAAAGGCCTGAACATGTTCCGCAAGGTCGACGTGCCGGTACTCGGGATCATCGAGAACATGAGCTATTTCCTTTGTCCGAATTGCGGGCACCAGGCGGACATTTTCGGCCATGGCGGGGCGCGCGCCGAAGCGACGCGGCTCGGCGTCGAGTTCCTCGGCGAGATCCCGCTCCATCTGGACATCCGCGAGACATCCGACGGCGGCCAGCCGATCGTCGTCAGCCGGCCCGAGACGGAACATGCCGCCGTTTACCGGGCGATTGCCGATCGGATCTGGCAGCGTCTGACGTCGGCGGATACCAAAACGCGCCAAGCGCCGAGGATCGTCATTCAATAGCCGCTTTCAGTCAGGCCGGCCCGTATGAAAAGGCGTCGATTTTTAGGGAATTCCCTCGGATTAGGGCTCGTCCTGATCGCCGGATCGAGCCAAATCGGCGCCGCAAAGCAGCTTGCCAGGCGCCCCATCGACAATCCGCTCACGGACGGCCGCTGGCGGCTCGACATGCTGGGCCGCCTCAACGCCATCCGCGACGAGAACAAGCTGGTCGAGTTTCGTATGGATGACCGCCTGAACCGGGCGGCGCAGCTTCATTCCGACGACATGGCCAATCGGGATTATTTCGACCACCAGACGCCCGAAGGCTCGCGCATGACCGACCGTGCCGACGCATTCGGATACCATTGGCGGCTCCTGTTCGAGAACATCGCCGCCGGCCAGACAAGCGCCGCCGAGGCGGTCGACGGCTGGATGAACTCCGCGGAGCACCGGGCCGCCATCCTGGACCGTGCCGGACGCGACGCCGGCATGGGGCACAGCTATCGCGCCGAGGACGACGGCGTCATCGCCTTGCACCATTACTGGACTCTGCTGATCGGAGCCGAATAGGCCAGGTGGTCCAGCGCCCCGAGAGCCGGGCAAATTGCCGTAAAGGCCTTGAATGTGAAGGCCTCGTCTGACACGCTCGGGGACAGGTTGAAATCCGGGAAAAAGCAGGAAAAGCGAGATGCAGACACGTGCAGCCGTGGCGCTGAAGGCAGGGGACCCTCTCAGCATTGAGACCGTGGAGCTCGAGGGGCCGCGAGCGGGCGAATGCCTGGTCGAGGTCAAGGCGACGGGGATCTGCCACACGGACGAATTCACCCTCTCCGGCAAGGACCCGGAAGGCATCTTCCCGGCGATCCTGGGCCATGAGGGAGCCGGCGTCGTCGTCGAAACCGGTCCCGGCGTCACAAGCCTGAAGCCCGGCGACCATGTCATTCCGCTCTATACCCCGGAATGCCGGCAGTGCAGCTACTGCCTCAGCGGCAAGACGAACCTGTGCCAGGCCATCCGCGAAACCCAGGGCCGCGGCGTCATGCCCGACGGCACGAGCCGGTTCCGCCTCGGTAAGGAGCCGGTCTTCCACTACATGGGCACGTCGACCTTCTCGAACTACACCGTCGTGCCGGAGATCGCGTTGGCGAAGATCCGGGAAGACGCCCCTTTCGACAAGGTTTGCTACATCGGCTGCGGCGTCACCACCGGCATCGGCGCGGTGATCAACACGGCGAAGGTGGAGCCCGGCTCGAACGTCGTGGTCTTCGGGCTGGGCGGCATCGGCTTGAACGTCATTCAAGGCGCCCGATTGGTCGGCGCCGACATGATCATCGGCGTCGATATGAATCCGCGGAAGCAGGCGCTGGCCGAGAAATTCGGCATGACCCATTTCGTCAACCCGGCCGAGGTGAAGGGCGATCTGGTCGCCTATCTCGTCGACCTGACGAAAGGCGGCGCGGATTACAGCTTCGAATGCATCGGCAACGTCAACGTCATGCGCCAGGCTCTGGAATGCTGCCACAAAGGCTGGGGCGAGAGCACAATCATCGGCGTCGCCGGCGCCGGCCAGGAGATTTCCACCCGCCCCTTCCAGCTGGTGACCGGGCGCGTCTGGCGCGGCACGGCCTTCGGCGGCGCCAAGGGGCGCACCGATGTTCCCAAGATCGTCGACTGGTATATGGACGGTAAGATCAATATCGACGACCTCATCACCCACACGATGCCGCTCGACAAGATCAACGACGCCTTCGATCTGATGCACAGCGGCGAATCGATCCGGAGCGTGGTCATCTATTGACCGCGCTCCGGCGCGGCCCTTCGCCCGCAGGCGTTTCGGCCGCCGGACCTTCCTTCCGAGCCCCTTCACGGCTTCTACCGGGCCTGGCCCAGGCATTTTCGAGAGCTATTTGATCCCCCCATGGACAAGATCGCGCCCCCCATCGCAGAAGCTCGGCCGGTCACCGTCGAACACCACGGCGAACGGATGGAGGATCCCTATGCCTGGCTGCGCGACGACAACTGGCAGGCGGTCATGCGCCGGCCGGAGCTGCTGGCACCCGACATACGCGAATACCTCGAGCAGGAGAACCGCTACGTCGAGGAAAATCTCGCCACCACAGCGGATCTGCAGCGCCGTCTGTTCGAGGAAATCAAGGCGCGGATCAAGGAAGACGACTCAACCGTGCCGGCCCCGGATGGCCCGTTCGCCTATTACCGCCGCTATGCGGTCGGCGGCCAGCACCCCATCCTCTGCCGCCATCGGGCGGGCGCCGGCGGGAAAACCGAGGAGATCCTTCTCGATGGCGACAAGGAGGCGGAGGGGCTCAAATATCTGAATCTCACGACATCGCACCACAGCCCGGACCACAAGCTCCTGGCCTATGCCGTCGACCTCAACGGCTCGGAATACTTCGACATCCGCTTCAAGGACCTGGCGACCGGTGCGCGGCTCCCCGACGAGATTCCGAATACGCACGGGTCCTTTGCCTGGGCCAACGACAGCCGGACTGTGTTCTACACGGTGCTGGACGACAGCCATCGCCCGCTGCGCATCTTCCGGCATGTCATCGGCACCCCGGTCAGCGCCGACAGCCTGGTCTACGAGGAGACGGGTCCCGGCTTCTTCGTCGATGTCGACAAGACGGAGAGCGGGCGCTTCATCGTCATTACCGCGCACGACCACGAGACCACGGAGGTGCTGCTCGTCGATGCCGACCGGCCGGACTGTGCGCCCGTCCTCGTCGCGCCGCGCGAGCAGCATGTCGAATACGACGTCAGCGACCATGACGACCGGCTGATCATCCGCACCAATGCGGACGGCGCCGAGGACTTCAAGCTGGTGGTCGCGCCGATCGATGCGCCCGGCCGCGACCATTGGCGGGACCTGATCGCGCACCGCCGCGGACGCCTGATCGTCGCCTACCATGTGTTCCGCGACTATCTGGTGCGCCTCGAGCGGGAGGATGCGCTGCCGCATATCGTCGTAACGCGGTTCAGCGACGGCAAGGAATACGAAATCACGTTCGACGAGGCCGCCTACAGCCTCGGCCTCATGGGCAGCCTCGAATACGCGACGGACACGCTGCGCTTTTCCTACAGCTCGATGGCGACGCCCGAGCAGATCTACGACTACGACATGGCCACCGGAGACCGCGTCCTGCGTAAGGAGCAGGAGGTCCCGAGCGGCCACGATCCCGCCGACTACGTGACGGAACGGATCCACGCGACGAGCCATGACGGCAAGCCGATCCCGGTTTCGCTGCTGTATCACAAGGACATGCCGCGTGACGGCAACGCGCCGGTCCTGCTGTACGGATATGGCTCTTATGGCCTGTCCATCCCGGCGGCGTTCATACCCTCGCGTCTCAGCCTCGTTAATCGCGGCTTCATTTTCGCCATCGCCCATATCCGCGGTGGCATGGCGCGCGGCTTCCATTGGTACCGTGAAGGCAAGACGCTGCAGAAGAAGAACACGTTCCGCGATTTCATCGCGGCCGCCGAGCAGCTGATCGCCGACGGCTATACCAGATCCGGCAGGATCGCCGCACAGGGCGGCAGCGCCGGCGGCATGCTCGTGGGCGCGGTAGCGAATATGCGCCCCGACCTGTTCAAGGCGATCGTCGCCGACGTGCCGTTCGTCGACGTGCTCAACACCATGTGCGACCCGACCCTGCCCCTGACGCCGCCGGAATGGACGGAATGGGGCAATCCGATCACCGATCTGGAGGCCTACCGGTATATCCGCTCCTATTCGCCGTATGAGAACGTCGCGGCGAAAGACTATCCGAATATCCTCGTCACGGCCGGCCTGACCGACCCGCGCGTCACCTATTGGGAGCCCGCAAAATGGGTCGCCAGGCTGCGGGCGCTCAAGACCGACGGCAACCTGCTGCTGTTCAAAACCAACATGGATGCGGGCCATCACGGCGCGGCCGGGCGCTTCGACCGGCTGAAGGAAACCGCGCTCGCCTATGCCTTCCTGCTTTACGTCTTCGGATTGGCGAAGACCGAAGCCTAGTCTCGCCGCCGGTCGAGGGTGACGAAGCTGACGGGTACGCTGTGGACATCGTCGCGGTCCTCGCGCGCGACTTCCCGCCACGCCGCCCTGTCAAACGCCGGAAAGAAGGTATCGCCGTCGACCGCGTCGTGAATCTCGGTGAGGTAAAGGCGGTCGGCGCGCGGCAGCAATGCCGCATAAAGCGTGGCGCCGCCGATGATCATGATCTCGTCGGCGCCCACGTCATGTGCGCGCGTCGTTGCGCCATCGCCAGCGCCGCATCGATATCGGCGGCCACGTCGACCCCGTCCGGAAAATCCGCGCCGCCGCGGCTCACCACGATGTTGGGGCGGCCGGGCAACGGCTTGCCGATGGACTCGTACGTGCGGCGGCCCATCACCACCGGCTTGCCCATCGTCATTGCCTTGAAGTGCTTCAAGTCGGCGGGAATTCGCCACGGCAGGTCGCCATGGGCGCCGATGACGCGATTGTCGGCCATTGCGGCGATCAGCGCGATGCGCACGCGCCCTTTCGTCACACCGCGACTTTCGCGGGGATATGCGGATGGAAGCGGTAGCCGGACAGCTCGAAATCCTCGTAGCGGAAGGAAAAGATGTCCTTCACCTCGGGATTCAGCGTCATGCGCGGCAGCGGATACGGGTCCCGCCCGAGCTGCAGATCGGCCTGCTCCAGATGGTTCAGATAGAGATGCGCATCCCCGAAAGTGTGGACGAACGTGCCGGGCTCGAGGCCGCTCACTTGCGCCAGCATCATCGTCAGCAGCGCATAGGACGCGATGTTGAACGGCACGCCGAGGAAGGTATCGGCGCTGCGCTGATAAAGCTGGCAGGACAGCCGCCCGTCCGCGACATAGAACTGGAACAGACAGTGGCAGGGCGGCAGCGCCATCGTGTCGACATCGGCGACGTTCCAGGCGCTGACGATCAGGCGGCGTGAATCCGGGCTGCGGCGGATCTGCTTCACCAGCGCGTCGATCTGGTCGATCGTCCGCCCGTCCGGGTGTCGGCCAGGAGCGCCATTGCTTGCCGTAGACCGGACCAAGGTCGCCGGTCTCGTCCGCCCATTCGTCCCAGATCCTCACGCCATGGTCGTGCAGGTAGCGCACATTCGTGTCGCCCTTCAGAAACCAGAGCAGCTCGTAGATGATCGACTTGAGGTGCAGCCGCTTGGTCGTGACGAGGGGGAAGCCCTCGGCAAGGTCATAGCGGTTCTGATAGCCAAAGACGCTGAGCGTCCCCGTGCCGGTCCGGTCGGTCTTCCGCACGCCGGTCTCACGGATATGCTGCATAAGGTCGAGATACTGCTTCATGGCGCCACTATATCAGCCCCGGTCCAGCCCAGGAATATAGATGGCAATCGTGCTCCTGCCAACGGAATTGGTTAATTTCGCTACATCAAACCTTTACGAATAGTGGCTTCGCGGTCATCAAGGCTGCGATGCACGGGTGATTCGCGGCTATTGCTGCCATTCAGCGCTTTAATAACGGCCCATGCCACCCTATATTCGGTATGTCGGGTAACCGACTATGGTGCTAAATGGCTTGGTGAAATAAGCGCAGCGGACCCGGGGGCAGTACCCGGCGCCTCCACCAAATTTCACAGCCGGCAAGGCGAGACGTGGCCGGCTCCATGGGGGCGAAACAGGATCGACGCGCGTGGTAAAGATCAAGTTTGTGCCCGGTATGGTACCACCGTTATCGGACCAATTCGCTAATTGCGAACGATAACTTTGCGGGCGAAGCCCGCCTCGCTGCCTAATTAAAACCTAGGTAAGCGCGGTCCGGGGGGCACCGGGCAACAGAAGCCCCCCACTTCCTGATCACCCACTTCCCGATTATTTGTCCTCGCGTCATCATTTCGCCGCCCTTCCTGTTGTGCTAGAACAGGTCCCAACGCGATGACCGAAGATCTCTTGCAATACGACAGGCTTGTCGAGCGGGCGTTGAAAAACGTGGTCCGCGAGGCCCTTCAATACGTCGCGGCGCATGGGCTGCCCGGCGCGCACCATCTATACATCACCTTCCGGACCGACTATCCGGGCGTCGATATCCCCGACGCTTTGCGCGCGAAATATCCCATCGAGATGACGATCGTCCTGCAATATCAGTTCTGGGACCTCATCATCGGCGACGAAGGCTTCCAGGTAACGCTCAGCTTCAACGACCGGCACCAGCGGCTGGTCATCCCCTTCGCAGCCGTGAACGCCTTCGCTGATCCCTCGGTAAACTTCGCGCTGCAGTTCCAGCCGGTCGAAGCGGCCGCGCCGGACGCCGATACCGCGATCGAGGCCGACACGGCAGCCGACACCGGCGAGGAAGCCGCAAGCGGCGGCGCCACAGAGCCGAAGGACGACAACATCATTCCGCTCGACACATTCCGGAAGAAATAGGGACCCGCCTCCGGGCCGGGCGGCCGGCACGCATCGCAAGCGGGGCCGCACTGGATTGTCCGTTTGTCCCAAAAGGGAGGGTGCCCATGCAGCCAATTACCATCGTAACCGGCGGAAGCCGGGGAATCGGAGCGGCGACCGCCCGCTTGTGCGGCGGCTACGGCCATACGGTCTGCGTCGCCTACCGGTCCGAAGCCGACAAGGCGAAGGCCGTCGTCGCCGCGATCGAAAGCGCCGGCGGCAAGGCCATCGCGGTCCAGGCGGATACCGGGGTCGAGGCGGACGTCATCCGGCTATTCGAAACGGTAGACCGGGAGCTCGGGCGCCTTACCGGGCTGGTCAACAACGCCAGCATGCATGGCCCCCGCGGCCGCCTGGAAGCGCTTGCCGCGGCGGACATCGAGGCCGTGCTTCGGGTCAACGTCGAAGGCTATTTCCTGTGCGCGCGCGAGGCCGTGAAACGCATGTCGACCCGGCAGGGCGGCCGGGGCGGCGCCATCGTCAACGTCTCCTCGGGCTCGGCCAACAACGGCTCGCCCAACGAGGGTATCCTCTACGCCGCCTCCAAAGGCGCGGTGAACAGCTTGACGATCGGGCTGGCCCAAGAGGTCGCCAAGGACGGTATCCGCGTGAATACCGTCAGCCCGGGCCTCACCGCCCCCGGCATGCCGCCGCCGGAGAAGGTGGCGGAGCTCGCCCCGCGGCTGCCGATGGGCCGCGCCGGCCGCCCGGAGGAGATTGCCGAGGCGATCTGCTGGCTGCTGTCCGAGAAGGCGTCCTACACCTCGGCGGCGAACCTGCGGGTGGGCGGCGGGCGGCCTTGACGGCCGGCGCAAATCGTCGTTTCTAGCTGCCGGTTCAATGCGCTAAGAGGAAAGGGAAAGGCGACCATGAGCGAGGCCACGTTCGAGTTTCATCCAATGTTCCCGCTGGGCCCGGACGCGACCCCCTACCGCAAGCTCACGGGCGACTATGTCGGCACGGCGACGTTCAATGGCACGGAGGTGCTCACGGTTGCGCCCGAGGCGCTGACCCTGCTGGCGGCAGAAGCCTACAAGGACGTCAGCCACCTGCTGCGGCCGGGCCATCTCAAGCAGCTCGCCAGGATCCTCGACGATCCGGAGGCGTCCGAGAACGACCGCTTCGTCGCCTACGACCTCCTCAAGAACGCCAATATCGCTGCCGGCGGCGTGCTGCCCATGTGCCAGGATACCGGCACCGCGATCATCATGGGCAAGAAGGGCCAACAGGTGTGGACCGGCGGCGGCGACGAGGCCGCGCTGTCTGCCGGCGTCTTCAAGACCTATACCGAGACGAACCTGCGATATAGCCAGGTGTCGCCGGTATCGACCTACGTGGAGACGAATACGCGCAACAACCTGCCGGCGCAGATCGACCTCTACGCGGACGAAGGCGACGCCTACAAATTCCTGTTCGTCGCCAAGGGCGGCGGGTCCGCGAACAAGAGCTTCCTATTCCAAGCGACGCCGGCGACGCTGCATCCGGAGAAGCTGCCCGCCTTCCTCGACGAAAAGATCCGCACCCTGGGGACGGCCGCCTGCCCGCCCTACCACCTCGCGATCGTCATTGGCGGCACCTCGGCGGAAATGAATCTCAAGACGGTCAAGCTCGCGAGCTGCCGCTACTACGATGGCCTGCCGACCGAAGGCGGCGACAAGGGACAGGCGTTCCGCGACACAGGGCTCGAGCAGCAGGTTCTGGCGCTGACCCAGAAGATGGGCATCGGCGCGCAGTTCGGCGGCAAATATTTCTGTCACGACGTTCGGGTCATACGGCTGCCGCGCCACGGCGCCAGCATGCCCATCGGCATCGGGGTGTCCTGCTCGGCCGACCGGCAGATCCTCGGCAAGATCACGAAGGACGGCGTCTTTCTCGAGCAGCTCGAAGCCGACCCGGCGAAATATCTGCCCGACATCGCGGAGGAAACGCTCGGCGGCGAGGTCGTCGCCATCGACCTCAAGCGGCCGATGCGCGAGATCCTTGCCACGCTGAGCAAGTATCCGGTCAAGACCCGGCTCGCGCTGAACGGGCCGATCATCGTCGCGCGCGACGCGGCCCATGCCCGTCTGCAGGCCCAGCTCGATGAAGGCGGCGACCTGCCGCAATATTTCAAGGATCATCCGATCTATTACGCGGGACCGGCCAAGACACCCAAAGGCTATGCCTCAGGATCGTTCGGCCCGACCACGGCCGGACGCATGGACTCCTTCGTCGACCGGTTCCAGGCGGCCGGTGGATCGATGGTCATGCTGGCCAAGGGCAACCGCTCGGACCAGGTCCGTCAGGCCTGTCAGAAGCATGGCGGCTTCTACCTCGGGTCGGTCGGCGGACCGGCAGCGCGGCTGGCTCTGGACTGCATCAAGAAGGTCGAGTGCATCGAATTCGAAGACCTCGGCATGGAAGCGATCTGGCGCATCGAGGTCGAGGATTTCCCGGCCTTCATCGTCACCGACGATAAGGGCAACGACTTCTTCCGCGATCTCTGACCTGGCGCCATGGCCGTCAATCCGGACTTCGCCGCGTTCCTGCGCGATCAGTTCGAGCTATTCGGGCCGATCGTCATCCGGCCGATGTTCGGCGGGGCCGGCATCTTCCGGGACGATGTCATGTTCGGACTCATCGCTTATGACACGCTCTATCTCAAGACGGGCGACGCCAACCGGGAAGACTTCGAGCGCAAGGGAATGCGGCCCTTCACCTATCAGGGAAAGTCGAAGCCCACTTCGTTCGGCTATTACGAGGTTCCCGCCGATGTCCTGGAAGACCCGCATGAAGTGAGGCTTTGGGCCGACAAGGCTTTCGACGTTGCGCTGTCGGCCCGGAGAAAGAAGACGCCGCGGCGGCGCAAGGCCGGCACGGCCATCTAGGCCGAAAAGCAATCGGGCCGCATGAGACATGCGGCCCGAGATCTTTCACGCCTGCAGACTCGATCAGTCGACGACGCTCTCGCGATAGCGTTCGAAGACCGCGAGCACGCGGAAGATCGTTCCATCGGGCACCTTGCGCGCATGCAAGGCGTCTTCGAAATGGCTGAGGCACTTGTTGAAGTCGTCGTCGTTCAAGCCCTTCTTGGGCGACAGCCACTTGTAGTCACGCGCCGCGACGGCCTTCCCGCCGGCATTGGCCTTGAGCGCCTCGGCGAAGAAGGACAGCATCGCCTTGCCCTGGCGCTGCATGTCCGCACCGTCGAAATGGGACGCGAGCTTTTTGTCGCCGACGAGCCTTTTCGTAGAAGCCTGTCACGATCAATGCCAGCTTCTCCTCGCCGCCGAGGAGCGCGAGAAGATCTTCGTTCTGCGTGACCGGCTTCGGAGCACAGGACGAGACGTCCGCGCCGCCCTTCGCCGCTGACGGGGCGACCCCGGCAGCCCCGTGATTCGATCCGCTATCCGGCTGCATGGCCGCCTTCGGGCCGGCTTTCGCTTTCTCTGCGGGCGCCGCCGCTTTTGCGCCGGTGGGCTTGGATGCTGGTGCGGCCGAAGGCTTCGGCTCGGTCCGGCCCTTGGCGGTTTCGCTGTCGCCCTTGGATTCCTTAGGAGCGGCTGACTTCTTGCTCTCCGATGATTTCTGCTTGCGGAAGAGATTCTTGCCCGCCTTTTTTTCAGCCGGTTCCTTTGCCGCAGGTGCTTCTGGCTCCGCCGCCTCGTCCTCGGAATCTTCATTCGCGGGGGCCGGAAGCGCCTTTTGCGACGTCTTGCGCTCGTCCGCAATTTCCTTGGGACGGCGCGCGAAGAATTGGATCGGGGGCGTCTGGGCGATGGTCTCCGCTGCAAGGATCTGATTCACGTCGAGGACCGCGAGCAATTCGCCGTCGAGCCGATAAATGCCCGTGCAAAGATGCCGGAGCTTGCTGTCGAGCGTCGCTGGCGCCGCTTCGAAATCCTTCCGGTTCAGCAGGCGCACCTCGCCGATCTGGTCGACCAGGATGGTGTAAAGATCGCCCTTGAATTCGACGGTCACGCCCATGCGGCTGTTCGACTCATCGGTCCGGCCGAGGATTCGCCGCAAGTTGATCACCGTAACGATCCGGCCCCGCAAATTCATGATGCCGGAGATCGCCGACGGCGTCCGCGGCACTTGCGTGATCTTGTGCGTCTCGACGATATCCTGGACGCTGAGAATGGGAAGCCCGAAGAGCTGCCCCTCGACGGTCATCGTAACGAGTTGCTCTTCATTGCGGTCGGAGACCGACCTATCTTCCACGAGTGCTAGTTCGCTCATTGCAAGGGCCTATATAAAAACGGATTTCCTGGGCGTGGGGTTGGTTTCTACGGCAATTTCTTTAACGTCTCCTTTACAGGACCGGCGCGGCCCGCCCGGTCGCGCAAATTTGCCGTTAACCTTCTGGAAACCTTAAGTGCCTGATTATCCCTTTGAATTTCTGGCGACAGGGCCCGAGGCATCGGAAAAGGCGCTGCTGCTGGCGCACGGCGCCGGCGCCGGCATGCGCTCGCCCTTCATGGAATCCTTCGCCAAAGGCCTGGGCGCGCGCGGCATCGCCGTCTATCGGTTCGAGTTCCCGTATATGCGGGAAATGACCGCTTCCGGCCGGCGACGGCCCCCGGACCGCGAGCCGGCGCTCCGGCAATGCTGGAACGAGGCGATCGCCCGACTGGCGGACCGGCGTCTCATCATCGGCGGAAAGTCGCTTGGCGGCCGAATCGCAAGCCTCATCGCCGATGACAGTGGCGCCGCCGGGCTCATATGCCTTGGCTATCCCTTCCATCCGCCGGGCAAGCCGGAGCGCACGCGGACAGACCATCTCGCATGCCTGCAAACGCAGACGCTCATTTGCCAGGGCTGCCGCGATCCATTCGGGACATACGACGACGTCAGCGCCTATCGGCTGTCCCCTGCCATAAAAATCCTATGGCTTGCGGATGGAAATCACAGCCTCGAGCCGCGGCGCGCATCGGGCCGGACGGCGGAGCAAAACTGGAACGAGGCCATGGACCGAATCGCAGAATTCTCGCATTACGTGTAACAGAAGGGACTACCGCCCATCAATAATCCGTGAATGCGTATTGCCAACCACGACCGTTGAAGTCACCGTGGCGCGGTATATCGATGCGTTAACTAGGAACCAAGATCTCGCGCAAATGCCTCCATCTTCGAATCAGCAAGATCTCCACCGCCCCCTCGGTACCGGGCCTTCGCCGGCCTCGGACGGCCTGCCGCTCGGCGCCATGAAAAAGCGATCGGTCGTGATTACCGGCCACCGGACATCCGTTTCGCTGGAAAATGCCTTCTGGGATGCGCTCAAGGTGATCGCAGGCCGGAAAAGCTTTACCGTCAACCAGTTGGTGACGGAGATCGACAAGCAGCGCAACGGCAACCTGTCGAGCGCTATTCGCGTCTACGTGCTGACGTCGCTTCAGTCCGACCTGGCAAACGCGCTCGGCGCGGGCCAGGGGTCAACGACTGAGCCCTTGCAGTAGACCTTTGAGAATATCTTCCGGTTTTGCCTTCTGAGTTTTCGGGGCGGTCTGGTTCGAATTCTGCGGCGTAACGATGCGTGCCGTGCCGTCCCCGGAAGAGTTCTGCTGCGGCTGGTTGCTCGACGGCGCCGTCTGGGTCGACACCGGGGTGCCGCGGAGCAGCGTGCCGCTTACCTTTCGCACATAAGGATCATCGAGCGCACCGGTCACCTGCACCGTGAGGTAGGGATCGGTATCCTGGCCCAGCGTGACGTCCGTAACGCTATTGAGGGACCAGCCGGGCAGGCTTGCGGTGCCCGCGGTGAGGGCCCGCCCGCCGCGCGCGACGAGGACGAGATTGCGGGTGGTGAATACGCCGTGCTCGACGGAGATGTCACCGTTCAGCGTCGCAGGCCCTTCGAACGCGGAAACCAGCAGATCGGTGCCTTGTACCGAGTTCGTGATGCCCCTGATCTCCTTCACCTTGCTGCCGAGCAAAGCGCCGGCGAGACCGGCGATGGCACTTGCCCGGCGTGTTTCGCCCGACATGTCGGTGTTAAGCTGACCGCTGATCCTGCCGCTGCCGCTCAAACCGTTCACGAGTTCGCGCTGACTGCCGCCGAGCGTGGCCAAACTGGCCGTCACCGTGACGGGCCCGCTCATCTTGGCGCCGAACTGCACCGGCCCAAGCCGCACCTGGTAGTTGCGCAGGGCCTCCGCCAGATCCGCTGCATCGACACCGTTCAGAGCGAGGTTGAGCGTCCCTGAAAGCTTCTTCTGCTGCGCAGCCAGATTGCCGGTCACCATGACGGTTCCGGTCGAGAAATTCGCGCTGAACGGGTCAAGGGACAGCTTGCCTGAGTCAAGACGAAGCTTCAGCTTCGAGTCCTTGAACCGGAAGTGATCCTTGGTCAACAGGGCCGTATCGAGATTGATGTCCGCGTCGATTGTGTCGAGAAGCCCGACATCGATCGGATCGGACGACCATTTGGACGCCGCCGGTGCGGGCGACGGCGATGCCGCCGCGGGAATGATCCGATACTGCATCGGAGCCTCGGATCGCCGGCTGCCTTCGGGCGGCAGGAACAAATCCAGCGAGATCTCGCTCGTACTGAACGACGCGCGCAGCTTGGGACGCGGCTCGCCCATCGTCAGGTCAGCGGAGCCATGCACGGCGACCGGGCCCAAATGCCCGGTGATGGAGTCGGCCTTGATCTGGTTCGGCGACCCTTCGAGCTGGAACGACAGGTCGACCGGCCCGAGCTTGCCCGCCGCCGGCGAATAATCCGCCGCCGCCAGGCGCACCAACTGCACGAGCTCGGGCGACTTGACCGAGGTCGTCAGCTTGAACGTCGGCGCGCTGAGCGAGCGTCGTCAAAGTGCCGTCGACATTGACGCTGACACCCAATGCCTCCAGCCGGGAGTTGATGCCGATGCGATCCAGATTGCCGGCAATCTTGCCCGAGGACGCGAGCCGGCCGCTCGCCTTGATATCCATCAGGGCCGGATTGTCGATGAAGCGCGCAAATCGCGCGGTATCCGTGATCTCGACCGCATAGTCCGCATCGACGGAAGGCTGTCCCTTCGCGCGGTCGAGCTTGCCCTTGAACGTGCCCTTCATTCCGGCAAGGTCGCCGATCCCGGCCTGGCGAATTTCGAGATTGCCATTCAAGACAGTGAGATTGACGGTGAAGTCCTTCGCCGGGGTGCGGGCGACGATCAGATTCTTGATCGTCGCCTCGATATTCGCATCAAAGCTGTCGAGAAAGGTCAACGCTTGCATGGCCCCACCCGACGATTTCGGCTGTGCGGCCTCCTGCTTTGCCGCCTTTGCCGCCGGCGCACTCGACGGCGACGGCATCCCGCGCCGCCCCAATCGGCGCATCCCGTCCCGGAATGTAGCCGTCCAGATTGATTCGGTCGACCACAAGGCGCAGCCCGAAGGCGGGCCGGTCCCGCAAGACCAGCGCCAGCCCGCCCGACACCTTGCTTGCATCGAGCTGAATATCGATGTCCTTGGCTGTCAGATTTTTCGGCGACCCGGTCACCGTGGCCGACATGGAGAATCGCCTCAGACGGTCCGGCGGCACGGACGAGACATCCGTGCCCAACCATTCGATCATCTCGCGCAGATTGTCGGAATGGCCGACAAGCCGAAGATTGATGTCCGGGTTCCCGTCTACGGCCGCAACGCCGCCCTTCACGTCGACGGACGTATTTCCCGGCAACACGGCACTGATATCATCGATAACGCCACGGCCGTCCTTGAGCGCCGCCTTGACCGACAAATCGCGCACAAGGGCCCCGTTATATTGAATAATTTCCGCCGCCATCGTGATCGAAGCATCGAGATTAGCGGGCAAGGCAAATGGCTGGTTCTCCGCATCTTTCATCTGCGGCACTGGCGCCGTGCTTGAAATTGCGACGGGTTCGCCCTTTGCCGCCGGCGCCGTGGAATCGCCGGAAGCGCTCTTGCCGCCGTCCAGAAAGGCATCCAGGTTGAGATTACCGGCCTTGATCGTGCCGGTTAAATGCGGCCGGTCGCCCAATTCCGCATTGAAGTCACCCGAAGCCCGCGCATCACCGAACTGGATATCGACCCCGCCCAGCGACACCGCCTTCGACGACCCGGCCAGCGTGCCGCTCATTTTCAGAGGCTGGGCAAAAACCTTGGGCGCATTCTCATGAAAGACCGAGGCGAGAAATGCCGCCACGCTCCCGGAATTCGCTTCGATATCGCCCTTGATTGCGGGGTCGCCGCCGATCCCCGAGACGGTACCATTCAGGCGCACCGTCGAGTCGCCGTCGGCCGTTGAAACTTCGGCCACCACGGGCAATGGCGCGCCCGACCGCACCGTGCCGGTCGATGCCTTCACGGCGACCGGGATGCCGTGGATGGTCGCCTTGCCGTCGATCCGGAAAGGCCCGCGCAGTGAATCGAACGAAACCTCGGAGTTGAGCGCCTCCACCCGTTCGACCGTCCCGCTGGAGGCGTCGTAATAGCCGACCGACCCGTTCACGATGCGGAAGCTGTCCAGCTTTACGTCGAAAGGCACGCTCGAAGCGGATTTTTCGCTGCCCGCCGAGTCCGCTTTCCGGCTGCCCCTCGCCCGCGGCGAAATTCCAGTTCACCCGGCCATCCTGCAATTTCTCGAGGTTGACCGTGGGGTGCACGAGCGTCACCACGACAGCGAGGCGGCCTTCCAGCAAGGGGGCGAAGGCGACGCTGATGCGCGCCTCCGGCAGCCGCACCATTTCGGGCGAGACCGCCCCGGGGATGCTCGAAAGCCGGACGTCCTCGACCCGCAACGCGGGGCTGGGCAGAAGGGTCACGTCGATGTTGCCGCGAATCGCCAGATCGCGGCCCGTGGCTTCGCGAACCAGGGCCGTAATCTTCTGCTTGTGGGCGTTCCAATCGATGAAGCTCGGCGCAATCAAGACCGCCGCGATCAACAACACACCGACGGCGACGACGCCTATCAGCAGCTTCTTCACAAATAGCCCCCTCGGCTGAAGCGCTACCCTTCGGCTGGGTCAGGACAACGACGACAAGCTACGGGTTCGGCGACAACCGATCAAACCAATTCCGTCCGTATCATTTAGGCTCGCCCAGCGGTTATTTTAGGGCCTCGGCGAACTTCCGGTGCAATAAGGCAAAGTCGCCGAGCGTCCCCCCGGAGGGCACGAAACCGTCCCGAAATCCCAGCTTTCGGAAGGCCGCGATGCGGCTTTCATCGCGGGAAAAAATATGCACCGGCACAAGCCAGGTCGCGTTGGCGCCGCTGACGATGCCCGGCGGCTGATGATCGCCGAGGGCCACGACCAAGGCGCTTTTCGGCGCTTTCTCGGTGAGGAACCCCTCGACGAGCGCGATATCGTAAAGCACCGCCCGCCGATAGGCGCCGCGCGCTGCCTTCCATTCGCCCAGCGTGTCCTGGGGCCCGTGCGCCGCCTGGGCATAAGCCGTGGGATCGTCGGCCCGCGACCAGTCCGGGAGATAGGGCGGTACCGGCCCGAAGGGCATATGGCTCATGACCGTAGGGAAAACCATGAAAAGCGGCTTCCGGTCGGGCCGGCGTATTTCCCGCTCGGCGAAACGGCCCAGGGTGAACTGATCCGGTATCGTCCACCAACCGAAGGCCGGCCCGGCGTAACCCAGGGCGGACGCGTCATAAACTTTGTCGAAGCCGTAGAATTGCCCCTCCGGCCAGGCAAGCTTGAGGCCGGGCATCAGCGCCACCGTGCGGTATCCGGCCCGCTCGAAGCTGCGGACGAAGGTCTCCCGGTTGCTGCTCAGCAGCAGCTGATAATCGCGGTTCTGGGATACCGCCACCCCGGCAAGGAAGCTCGAATGCGCCAGCCACGAGCCGCCGCCGAAGGTCGGCGACGTGAAGAAACCCGACACGACATGCCAGCCCTTGGCGCGCAAGGCGCGGTCCGCCTGCTCGGCCCGCGCGCGGATGTCGGCAGCCATTTCCGGAAGCCTGTAGGCCACCGCGCCGTATGATTCCAGGAACAGCACGAAGACATCGGCGCGGTTCAGCGCCGCAACGTCAGGCTCCTCGGCCGGCTGCGCGGCGAAATCCGCGGCTTCTCGTCCCAAGAACGCTTCCGCCGCGAATTCGGCCTGTTGCGCATAGACCGGGGAAACCGGCTGCGCGAAGCCTTTGCCGACAGCCGCCAGTCCCGGCAGGGAAGCGGCGGCGAAGGCCGCGACGCCTGCGATGGCCAGGCCCGCGGACAAACGCCGGATCGGCAATTCGCAAAGCATCGGCCAAGGGCCCCGACACCCCAGCGGATAAGCACGAGCAAAGCCACAGGCAGCGCCAGCGCGACCACGGCAAAGAACAGGATTTCCCATCCCGAGCGCGCCCCGGCGGTCATCGCGATGACGTCGGGCAGACGCGGCAAGTCGAAATAGAGGTTTATCGGCCGCCCGAACAGCGCATGCGAGGTGACGGCGAAATAGCGCCCGACGATAAGCAGAAACAGAAATGCGGAGAGACACCAGCCGAAGAACCTGCCCATCGCCACCCGGCGCTCGCGATAGAGCGCCAGGAGCGCGATTACGGCCAGCAGCTCGACCGATATCCCGGCCCCCGGCGCAACCCAGAGCGTGGGCCAGTCGTTCTGAAAGGTCAGCGCGGCGTTGAAGCCCGCACAAACCGCGACCGCGATCAGAAGCCGGACCACCGTTCCGTTCAGCATCGACGGCGCGTTCGGACGCTCATCCCATTGCGTGCTTCGACGGCATTTCTAGGTCAGGTCCCGGTGAACGCCGGCTTGCGCTTCTCCATGAAGGCCTCGCGCCCTTCCTTGTAGTCGTTGCTGTCGAAGCATTCGCGTTTGAGGCCGTCGATCATGCCGTAGTCGCGCTCGTCCTTGTCCTTGAGGATCTCGCCGATGATCAGCTTCGACGCCTTCATGGACAGCGGTGCGTTCTGCGTAATGGCGTCCGTGTACTCCGCCACCGTTTCCGCAAGCTTGTCCACGGGAACGACCCGGTTGATCAGTCCGATCTTATAGGCTTCCGCCGCGTTCAACCGGCGCGCCGTGATCAGGATCTCCTTGGCATAGGACGGCCCGACCAGCCCGACCAGCCGTTTGATGTTCTCGAAGGTATAGGCGATGCCGAGACGGGCCGCCGGAATGCCGAACTGCGAATCTTCGGTCGCGATGCGGAAATCGGCATTCATGGCGACGCCGAGACCGCCGCCGAGGCAATAGCCGCGGATCATGGCGATCAGCGGTTTCTGGAACAGCGCAAGCTTGTCCCGGGCGTCGCTGGATATCCGGTCGTATTCGGCGGCGGCGTCTGCGTCGCTGCGCTTCTCCTTGAACTGCGAGATATCGGCGCCGGAGACGAAGGCCTTGTCGCCTGCCCCCGTCATCACGCAGCACTTGACGGCGGGATCGCGCGAGAAGTCTTCCATGATCTCGCCGACCGCTTGCCACATCTCGAGCGACATCGCGTTCCGGCGGGCGGGGTTGTTGAACGTCATCCAACCAACGCCGCCCTTCTTCTCGGCGATCATCTTGTCTGTCTTGAGTTTCATAGCTGCCTCTACTCTTGTCTCATGACCGGTCACCGGTCCGGTTTGTCTATCGGTCAGACCACGTTCTTGGCGTGGAGCGCCGCGATCTTGTCCTTGCTGTAGCCGAGCTCCGCAAGCACCTGATCGGTATGCTCGCCGAGCTCCGGCGTCGCCAGCCGTATCTTCTTGGGCTGCGGCGTCCGCTCCATCATGATCGGCTGACCCACGACATCGAAGGTTCCAACGCCGGCGCTTTCCATCGGCGTGGCGATACCGAGATGCTCGACCTGCGGGTCGTCGAAGACCTGCTTCACGTTATAGATCGGCCCGCACGGAACGCCGACTTCATTCAACAGGTCGACCCAATACTGGCTCGGCTTTGTCTTCGTGATCCCGGAGATCTTGTCGTTGAGCTCGTCCCGGTTCTTGCGGCGCGCTTCGAAGGAAGCGTAGCGCTCGTCCGTGGGCCATTCCGGCACGCCCATCGCCTTGCACAAACGCTCGAACAGCACCGCGCCGGACGCAGCGATGTTGATATGTCCGTCCGCGGTCGGAAACACGCCGGTCGGAATGCCCGTCGGGTGGTTGTTGCCGGCCTGCTTCGGGATATCGCCATCCTTCAGATAACGGGCCGCCTGGAAATCCATCATCGAGATCATCGCCTGGAGCAGCGACGTATGGACCCATTGGCCCTTGCCAGAGACCTCCCGCTCCAACAGAGCGATGAGAATTCCCTGCGCGAGGAACATGCCGGACGTCAGGTCGCAGATCGGAATGCCGACGCGCACAGGTCCCTGGCCGGGAAGTCCGGTGACCGACATCAGGCCGCCCATGCCCTGCGCGATCTGGTCGACGCCGGGCCGCTTGCCGTAGGGGCCGGTCTGCCCGAAGCCGGCGATGCTGCCATAGACGATGCGGGGGTTCACCTTGGCGCATGCTTCGTAGTCGATGCCGAGGCGGTGCTTCACCGCGGAGCGGAAATTCTCGACCACGACGTCCGCCTTCTTCACGAGATCGAAGAAGATCTCCTTGCCCTCCGGGCTCTTGAGATCGAGCGTCAGGCTCCGCTTGTTGCGGTGCAGGTTCTGCATGTCGAACCCGTGGCGCGAGCCGAGCAGGCTGCCCTTGTCCTTGCTGATCGCGGCGGGCGCTTCGATCTTGATGGTTTCGGCGCCCCAATCCGCGAGCTGGCGTACCGCGGTCGGGCCGGCGCGATGGGCTGTGAGGTCGATGACTTTGAACCGTGAGAGAGGCAGGTTATTGCTCGACACCGGATTTCTCCCGTTGGCTGGTGAAGCTGGCGGCCGAACCGGGACGGCATCGGCCGGGATATCCTGAGGGAAGGGTATAAGGATTACTTAGCCTATCCGCGGCTACCAGTAAAATCCGTACAGGCGGCTGCTCCCCGGCGCGGGGGCGCCTCAAACCCGCAGGATCTTTCCCGGATTCATGATGTTGAGCGGGTCGAGCGCCTGCTTGAGCGTGCGCATGACGCTGACCGCCTCGCCGTGCTCCGCGGTCAGGAACTGCATCTTGCCCTGGCCGATGCCGTGTTCGCCGGTGCAGGTGCCGCCGAAGGCCAGCGTCCGCTCGATCAGGCGGTCGTTCAGCTCATGGGCGCGACGCATCTGGTCCGCGTCGTTCGGGTCGACGACGATGACGAGGTGAAAGTTGCCGTCGCCGACATGGCCGACGATCGGCGCGACGAGGCCCGACCGGTCGATATCGGCGCGCGTCTCGATGATGCACTCGGCCAGCCGCGAGATCGGCACGCAGGCATCCGTGGCGATGCCCTTCTTCCCTGGCGACAAGCGCGATCGCGGCATAGTAGGCGTCGTGCCGCGCCTGCCACAGCTTGCTTCTTTCTTCGGCCTGGGCCGTCCACTGAAACGCGCTGCCGCCGAAGTCGTCCGAGATCGCCTTGACCATCTCGGCCTGTTCGGCGGCGGACGCCTTCGTGCCATGGAATTCGAAGAACAGCGTCGGCCGCGCCTCGTAACCCTCCAGCTTGGAATAGGCGATACAGGCCTGCATCTGTACTTCGTCGAGCAGCTCGATTCGGGCCACCGGAATGCCGGACTGGATGATCAGGATCACGCTGTTGACGGCGTCCGCCAGGGTCGGAAACTGGCAGACGGCCGAGGTGATCGCCTCGGGAATGCCAAAGAGCCGGAGCTGCACCTCGGTAATCACGCCGAGCGTCCCTTCCGAGCCCACATAGAGCCGGGTGAGGTCGTAGCCTGCCGCGGATTTCCGCGCCCGCCCGCCGGTCCGCACGATGCGTCCGTCGGGCAGCACGACGGTAAGCCCCAGCACGTTCTCGCGCATGGTGCCGTACCGCACGGCATTCGTGCCGCTGGCGCGCGTCGCCGCCATGCCGCCGAGCGAGGCGTCGGCGCCGGGGTCGATGGGAAAGAACAGCCCGGTATCGCGCAGATATTCGTTAAGCTGCTTGCGGGTCACGCCGGCCTGCACCCGGCAATCGAGGTCCTGCTCGTTGACCTCGAGGACATTGTTCATGCGCGACAGGTCGATGCAAACGCCGCCATGCAGCGCCTGGACATGGCCCTCCAGCGACGTGCCGGTGCCATAAGGGATGATCGGAACACGGTGCGCGGCACACAGCTTCACGATCGCGCTGACTTCCTCGTTGCTCTCGACGAAGCAGACGGCATCAGGCGGCGCGACCGGGAAATAGTCCTCGCCGCTTCCGTGGTGCTCGCGGACGGCCATGGCGGTCGACAGGCGGTCACCGACGATGCCGGAAAGCGCCGCCAGAAACGCGGCGCCCAACTCGACCCTTGCCCTGCTCGCTGTCGCCGCAGTCACGTTGCCTCTCCCGGGGAAGCCGTTCCCCCGCCGTCGAAGCCATCGATGGCTGCAATGAGAGTAGTCGCGGGCGCGGTCCGGTTCAATCCGCGGAAATACGGGAATTTAGCCTCGGAAAAGCTCAATTTTTGAGGACATAGGCGAGGTCGGAGCCATCCGGCCCCTTGAACTGGACGCGGACCAGAGAACCGTCCCGGCTGTCATACCAGAGATCGCGGCTGTAATCGCCCGAAAGTCGGTATTTCCGGGTCTGCACGGTCCGGCCGCCGATCGTCAAGGTCTCTTCGCCCAGGTACGCGACCTTGGTCTTCATGACCGTCCCGTCGACGGGATCGAGCAGCCGATGGCGCTGCACCACGACCGGATTCCAGAGGCTGGCAGGCACCGCCTTCGGGTCGACGTCGAGCTGCCCGGCAGCGCCGCCGACTTTCAGAACGCGGCCTTCGGCCCGAACGTCGAGGGTGACGGGATCCCCGTTGTCGTCCGTGTTCGAGACCATGCGGATCAGCCGGTCGCCTTCCCAGACCTCATGCGATTCGTGGCGAAAGCGATAGATCGGCAGGGAAAGCAGGCGAAAATCGATGTCGGTCCGGACGTCGACGACAACCCGGCGGCCGTGCCGGTCGAAGCTATAGACCTGCGAGCCGATGGGCTCGCCGTTACGGGTCACGGTGAAGGCCAAGCGGCCCTCGCGGACGGCGCTTACAGGAACCGCCACCGCCGCTTGGCCAGCCACCAGGACCAGGCCCGCCAACAGGATGAGAAATCTCCAACGAATGGCCGGAACGCGTGCCATGAGGTGCTCCTTAAACCGTCGCCCGGCCCTTGCAGACCAGGCATTTCACCGGATGACACGATTGCTGCGCCATGCCCCGAAACTGCGGCATATTTAGGCCGGCAGCCGCCGGAAGCAAGGACCGCCGTCACACCTTCGGCGCTACCTACTCTGCGGCCTGCTGCCGCACCGCCGGGCGCCCATAGCCGCCGCCGCCCGGCGTTTCCAGCACGAAGACGTCGCCCGGATGCATGACCGTGGCATCGGTGCCGGTCATCTCGTGGCGTGAGCCGTCAATGCGCTCGACCCAGTTGGCCCCGCAACGGCCCGCCTCGCCGCCGGCGACGCCATAGGGCGGAATGCGCCGGTGGCCGGACAGAATGGCCAGCTCCATCTCCTCGAGAAAGCGAAGCCGCCGCCGCGTCCCGTCGCCGCCCCGATGCGTCCCCTGCCCGCCCGAGCCCCGGCGGATCTCGAAGCATTGGAGCAGAACCGGGAAGCGCCACTCGAGCACTTCCGGATCGGTCAAGCGTGAGTTGGTCATATGGGTATGGACCGCGGATGTTCCGTCGAAATCCGGGCCCGCGCCGGAGCCGCCGCAGACCGTCTCGTAATACTGGTGCCGCGCATTGCCGAAGGTAACGTTGTTCATCGTGCCCTGGGACGCCGCCATGACGCCGAGCGCGCCATAGAGCGTGTCGGTGATGCATTGCGACGTCTCCACATTGCCCGCGACGACCGCCGCCGGATAGGCGGGGCGCAGCATGCAGCCCTCCGGAATGATGATCTCGATCGGCTTGAGGCATCCCTCGTTCATCGGGATGTCGTCGTCGACGAGGGTGCGGAAGACATAGAGCACGGCGGCCCGGCACACCGCCGACGGCGCGTTGAAATTGGTCGGCCGTTGCGGGCTCGTGCCCGTGAAGTCGACGCAGGCGCTGCGCTTCGCCCGATCGATCGAGACGGTCACCTTGATCACGCTGCCGTCGTCCATCTCGTAGGCGAAGCTGCCGTCCTTCAGGACGTCGATCACGCGCCGGACCGATTCCTCCGCATTGTCCTGCACATGGCCCATATAGGCCACCACCGTGTCGAGGCCGAAATGCGCGACCATCCGGCGCAGCTCCTGAACGCCCTTCTCGTTGGCCGCGATCTGCGCCTTGAGGTCGGCGATATTCTGGTCCGGATTGCGCGAGGGATACTTGCCCGACGCGAGCAATGCCCGCATCTCCTTTTCCCGGAAGGTCCCGCGCGCAACCAGCTTGAAATTGTCGATCAGCACGCCCTCTTCCTCGACGGTTCGCGTGTCGGGCGGCATCGAGCCCGGCATCGTCCCGCCGATATCGGCGTGATGGCCGCGGCTCCCGACATAGAAGAGAACCGTCTCGCCCGTGTCATCGAAGACCGGCGTGATCACCGTGACGTCGGGCAAATGCGTGCCGCCGTTGTAGGGCGCGTTGAGCACGTAGACATCCTCCGGCTCGATGGCGCCGGCGTTGTTCGCGATCACGGCGCGGACGCTCTCGCCCATCGAGCCGAGGTGGACGGGCATGTGCGGCGCATTCGCGATCAGCTGCCCTTCCGCGTCGAAGACGGCGCAGGAGAAATCGAGCCGCTCCTTGATGTTGACCGAGTAGGCGGTGTTCTGCAGCGTCACGCCCATCTGCTCGGCAATCGACATGAACAGGTTGTTGAAGACCTCCAGCATCACCGGATCGCAATGGGTGCCGATCGCCTCGGTCCGGCGCAGCGGGATGACGCGCGTCAGCACCGTGTGCCCCTTGTCGGTGATCTCTGCGCGCCAGCCGGGCTCGACAACCGTCGTCGCCACCGGCTCCGAGATCACCGCCGGTCCGTCGACGCGATCGCCGGGACGCAGGTCGGCGATATCGTAGACCGGGGCGTCGTAGGACTTGCCGGCCATATGCGCCTGCAGCCGTCCCCGCGGCGCAGGGCGTTCGGCCGATGCCGCGATGGCTGGCGCGGATTGCTCGACGCCGGATGCGAGCCCGACCGCCTCGGCGACCGCCGTCTCGACCACCAGCGGCTTTTCCGACATGACGAAGCCATAGCGTTGCCGGTGCGCTTCATGGAACGCGGTGGCCATCGCCTCGGCGCTGCCGAAGTCGACGACATGCGCGGTGTCCGTGCCCTGGTACTTCAGGTAGACCCGGCGATGGATCCGGATCTGGCTATCGCCCACGCCCTGGCGGGAGACTTCGGCTTCCGCGCCGGCGGCGAGCCGGTCGAGCGTCGCGGCGAGCGTCGGCATGACCGCGTCGTCCAGCACGGCTTCGACCGTCTGCTCGCGGATCGCCCGGATGTCGGCGAGCCCCATGCCGTAAGCGGACAGCACGCCCGCGAAGGGATGGATGAAGACCTTCGTCATGCCCAGCGCATCGGCCACGAGACAGGCATGCTGCCCGCCGGCGCCGCCAAAACAGCAGAGCGTATATTCGGTCACGTCGTAGCCGCGCTCGATCGAGATCTTCTTGATCGCGTTGGCCATGTTCTGCACCGCGATCTTGAGGAAGCCGTCGGCGACTTCCTGCGGGCTGCGCTCATCGCCGGTCGCCTGCTTTATCTCGGCCGAAAGCGCGGCGAATTTCTTCGCCACCACGGCAGCGTCGAGCGGCTGGTCCTGATTCGGGCCGAAGACATGCGGGAAGAAATCCGGGTGCAGCTTGCCCAGCATGACGTTGCAGTCGGTCACCGTGAGCGGCCCGCCGCGCCGATAGCAGGCGGGTCCCGGATTGGCGCCCGCCAACTCCGGGCCGACGCGATAGCGCGCGCCGTCGAACACGCAGATCGAGCCGCCGCCGGCGGCGACCGTATGGATCTGCATCATCGGCGCGCGCATGCGCACGCCCGCCACCAGCGTCTCGAACGCGCGCTCGTATTCGCCGTCGTAGTGGGCCACGTCGGTCGAGGTGCCGCCCATGTCGAAGCTGATGATCTTCTCGAAGCCGGCCTGTGCCGCCGTCTGTACCGCGCCGACGATGCCGCCGGCCGGGCCGGACAGGATCGCATCCTTGCCCTGGAACAGGCGCGCGTCGGTCAGGCCGCCGTTCGACTGCATGAACATGAGCCGGGTGTCGCCCATCTCCTCCGCGACCTGATCCACATAGCGCCGCAGGATCGGTGACAGGTAGGCGTCGACCACCGTCGTGTCGCCGCGGCTGACGAGCTTCATCAGCGGGCTGGTCTGGTGGCCGGCCGAGACCTGGGTGAATCCGATCTCACGCGCGAGATCGGCCACGCGCCGCTCGTGGTCGGCATGGCGGTAGCCGTGCATGAACACAATCGCCACCGAGCGGATGCCGGACTCGAAGACGGCCAGGAGGCTCCGCCGCGCGCCCTCGAGGTCGAGCGGGACCAGCAGCTCGCCGGACGCCGAGACTCGCTCGCCGACCTCGACGACCGTCTCGTACAGCATCTCCGGCAGGACGATATGCCGGTCGAAGATGCGGGGCCGCGCCTGATAGCCGATGCGAAGCGCGTCGCGGAATCCTTCCGTCGTCACCAGCGCGGTGCGATCGCCGCGGCGTTCCAGCAACGCATTGGTGGCGACCGTCGTGCCCATCTTCACCGCGTCGATCATCGCCGCCGGGATGGTGTCGGCCTTGCCGAGGCCGAGCAGGTGACGAATGCCTTCGACGGCCGCGTCGCGGTAGTTCTCGGGATTCTCCGAGAGGAGCTTATGCGTGATCAAATGCCCGTCCGGCCTGCGCGCAACGATATCGGTGAAGGTGCCGCCGCGATCGACCCAGAATTGCCATGAGTTGCCTGTCATATTCACCACGCGCACCTATATCTTATCGTCGGCGTTGCAGTCGCACGCCGGCAAGCCATTGTTCCCTGAGAATAATGGCTGAGGATGCGGCAAAGTCCACCGCCGCGGCGCCCCATACATGATTTTGGCCAGCCGGAGAGTGAATCCAAGGTGTCCCAGCATCGCATCGCCCATTCCGGCATAAGGTGGCTCGCCCGGTTCTCCACGGTCGTGCTCGCGCTCTTGGCCGGCCCCTTCACGCTTCTGTTTTCCAGCGATGTGCGCGGCCTTGAGTGGTGGAACGCGCCGCGCGACGTCACGGGCCTGGCGCCCGTTCCCGCGAGCCATCCCGACGCGCTCGTCCAGGTCTATGCCGCGCGCGCCTTCAAATGGCGCGGCGCCTTCGGCGTGCACACCTGGATCGCGACCAAGCCGAGGAGCGCTTCGGAATACACGGTCTACGAGGTGATCGGCTGGCGGGTCCGGCGCGGGCTGCCGGCCCTGGATATTCACCATGACGCGCCCGACCGCCTTTGGTTCGGCAACATGCCCGAGATCATCGCGGAGATCAGCGGGGCCAAGGCCGAATCCGCGATCCGGAAAATCGATGCCGCGGCGCGCGCCTATCCCTACAAGGACGTCTACACGCTGTGGCCCGGGCCCAACAGCAACACCTTCACCGCCTGGATCGCCCGTGCGGTGCCCGAGCTGAAGCTCGATCTGCCGCCGACCGCGATCGGCAAGGACTGGCTCGACATCACCAAGGGCGAGATCCTCGCGCCGGCGCCGAGCGGCACGGGCTATCAGCTCTCGATTGCCGGCGTATTCGGCGTGCTGGCCGGCGTCGAGGAAGGCCTGGAGCTGAACCTCGCCGGCCTTACCGTCGGCGTGGATCCCCTGGATCTCGCCGTGAAGCTGCCCGGGATCGGCCGCCTCGGCGGCAATGGGACGACGGTTCCCGCCGCCGCAGCCGAAACGGCGCGCCGCTGAATTCGACGGTCACAGTGTCGCGCCGCGATTGCAGCATGAATCGCAGGCCGATAGGGTAATCGCCATGTCCATTTGGGGAAAACTGCTTGGCGGCTTCGGTGGTTTCGCGATCGGCGGGCCGCTCGGCGCGATCATCGGCGCCGTCGCGGGGCATGCGGTCGACCGGCTTCACGATACGCAGGCCGAGAACAATGACGCGACGAAGACCGTCGCCTTCACCATCGGCGTCGTCGTGCTCGGCGCCAAGATGGCGAAGGCCGACGGCAAGGTCACGCGCGACGAGGTCGAAGCTTTCAAGAAGGTCTTCCGCGTGCCGCCGGAGGAAGTCAAGAACGTCGCCCGGGTCTTCGACCAGGCGCGCAAGGACAGCCATGGTTTCGAGCCTTATGCCCGGCAGATCGCCGGCATGTTCGCAGGCGATCAGGCCGTGCTCGAGGAATTGCTTTTCTGCCTGACCTTCATCGCGCGCGCCGACGGCGACCTGAATGCCGACGAGAAGGTCTATCTCAAGACGATTTCCGACATCTTCGGCCTCGACCAGGCCGCTTTCGAGCGGGTGACCGCGATGCGCCACGAGCCGGACCGCGCGGACCCATACCAGATCCTTGGGGTGCCGCGAACGATATCCGACACCGACCTCAAGGCCGCCTACCGCAAGCTCGTGCGCGACAACCACCCGGACCGGCTGATCGCGCAGGGCATGCCGGAAGAATTCGTCGAGGTCGCCAACCGGAAGCTCGCCGCGATCAACGTGGCCTATGACACGGTCGCGGCGCAGCGCGGTCTATGATGAGCGGCCCCGGCATCATCGAGCGCCCCTCGCCGAATTTCAATGACCGCCCGGCCGGGTCACCGGTCGACATGCTGGTGCTGCACTACACCGGTATGACGAGCACGGACGAAGCGCTCGAGCGCCTGTGCGACCCCAATGCCAAGGTCAGCGCGCATTATCTCATCGACGAGGATGGCGCGGTCTACGCCCTGGTGCCGGAGAACCGGCGGGCGTGGCATGCCGGCCTTGCGGCGTGGCGCGGCCATCGCGACGTCAACGGCCGCTCGATCGGGATCGAGCTCGCCAATCCGGGGCACGAATTCGGCTATCGCGCCTTTCCCGCGGCGCAGATGGCGGCGCTGACCGATCTGGCGCTGGCAATCCTCGGCCGGCACCCGATCCCGCCCCGCAACGTCGTCGGCCATTCCGACATCGCGCCCGACCGCAAGCTCGACCCGGGCGAACGGTTCGACTGGCAGGGCCTCGCGGAAAGCGGCATCGGCCTCTATCCGGAACCAGGCGAGCCGGCGGAGGGCGACGTGCTCGGCCTCCTGGCGGAATACGGCTACGACACCGGGGCGCGCCAGACGATCGCCGCCTTTCAGCGCCATTTCCGGCCGCACCGGATCGACGGCAAAGCCGACGCGGAAACCCTGTCGATCCTGGGCGGCCTGATCGTGGCGGTCCGCCGAATCGGGTAGCCCTCCCGGCGGATGCGACGAAGCATTACTATCCGGCAAAACTGCATTATATATCCGGGGCCAGACGGTCGGATGACCGCCTTCCGGCACGGGAAACCAGCCGGGGGGAGGAAAGTCCGGGCTCCACGGAAACACGGTGCCGGGTAACGCCCGGCGGGGGCGACCCCAGGGAAAGTGCCACAGAAAGCAAACCGCCCGGCGGCGGCACGTCTGCCGCCAGGCAAGGGTGAAAGGGTGCGGTAAGAGCGCACCGCGTCGCCGGCAACGGCGACGGCACGGTAAACCCCACCGGGAGCAAGACCCAATAGGGATGGTAATGGCCGGTTTTCGGGCCCCGTCCGGGTAGGTCGCGCGAGGCGCCCGGCGACGGGCGTCCCAGATGAATGGTCATCCCGCATCCCGCAAGGATGCGGACAGAACCCGGCTTACAGACCGTCTGGCACTTTCCCCACCCCGCGCCGCCGATTTCCCAGCCGCGTTGCGCCTATGAATCGAAACGTGAACATGGCGAGTAAAAGCGCGCCGATTATTTCGCGAAATCTCCCTAGAAAGAACATAATCGGAACATTATCAGAACATCTTTGCTGGTTATTGTATAATTGTCGTTGCCATGCACTAGACCTTGTGCAGAATAATCGTGTAATAACGAGTTCTAGATTCATAAGATCGACTCACAAGAACATGTAATAGTTTCCGTTTTACGCCTCGTATTCTTCAAATCATTTGACGTCCATCATTTTCCCATGATATCCCACATGATCCCAACTGCAACGCCCCGGTCCCGGTCACCGGGCAATAACAGGTCGGGATAACCGATGGTGCGTAGCACCGCGCAGGCGGCAACGATTTCAGGGGATAGCTGCCGATATGGCACTGTTTACCGGCACATACGCGGACAACAGGATTGACCGGAAGGGACGCGTGTCGCTTCCGGCGAAGTTCCGCGCCGAGCTGCCGGCGGAGAACAGCCGCGAAATCTATATTTACCCGTCGGCGGATCTCCAAGCGCTGGGCGCCTGCGACCGGGCGCATATGGAGCAGCTGCGCGACGCCGCCGGCATCAGCGCCAACGACAGCGAGGACGGCGACTACGACTGGCTGCTGGAGAATGCCTGCAACGTCACCGTCGACACCGGCGGCCGCATCATCATTCCCGCCGATCTCGCCGACTACGCCGGCATCGCCGACACGCTGGTCTTCGTCGGACGCGGCCACCGCTTCCTGATCATGTCGTCGGCCGTGCATGCCGATTATCGCAAGAAGGCGCTCGAGCGCCGGCGCAACGGGGGCAAGGCATGAGCGCGCCGCTGCATAAGCCCGTCATGCTCGCCGAGATGCTCGCGGCCGTCGCGCCGCGCGACGGCGCATCCTATGTCGACGGAACGTTCGGCGCCGGCGGCTACTCTCGCGCCATTCTGGAAGCGGCAAACTGCTCGGTGTGCGCCATCGACCGCGACGAGGATGCGGTCGCCCTCGGGCGCGCAATGGAACAAGCCTATCCGAGCCGCTTCACAATTCTCTGCGGCCGCTTCGGCGACATGCTGTCGCTGCTCGAACGCCACGGCGTCGAGCGCGTCGACGGCGTCGTGCTGGACCTCGGCGTCTCTTCCATGCAGCTCGATCGGCCGCAGCGCGGCTTCTCCTTTCGCGCGGACGGACCGCTCGACATGCGCATGTCGCAATCGGGTCCGAGCGCGGCCGACGTCGTCAACGGGCTGGAGGAGCGCGCGCTCGCGGAAATCATCCGCGACCTGGGCGAGGAGCGCTTCGCCCGTCGCGTCGCCCGCGCCATCGTCGAAGCCCGGCACCTCGCGCCGATCACGCGGACCGAACAGCTCGCCGACATCGTGCGGCGAGCCGTGCCCCGCGCGAAAGACGGCATCGACCCGGCGACCCGAACCTTCATGGCGCTCCGTCTGCACGTCAACGACGAGATGGGCGAGCTCGATCGCGGCTTACAGGCCGCGGAACGACTGCTCGTCGCGGGCGGCCGGCTCGTGGTCATCTCGTTTCACTCTCTCGAGGATCGGCGGGTGAAACACTTCATGCGGTCGCGCAGTCGCGGCACGCACGGCGTGTCGCGCCACATCCCGCAGCCGGGCTCCGCGCCCATGCCGACCTTCAAGCTCGTACAGCGCCGCGCGCTCGCGCCCAGCGAAGACGAGATTCGAAGCAACCCCCGCGCCCGGTCGGCGCGGCTCCGCATGGCGGAGCGAACGGGGAACCCCTCCTGGCCTCCGCAACCGGAAAGGATTGCCGCATGAAGATCTATTCCATCCTCGGCTGGCTCTCCCTCATCGTCGTCGCAAGCTATGCGATGTTCCACATCAGCTATGAAGTGGAGAAGGTGGAGAACAAGCTCCAGGCGCTGAACCGCCAGACGCTGGACGAACAGGAAGGCATCCACGTCCTCAAGGCGGAATGGAGCCATCTGAACCGGCCCGAAAACCTCCGCGCGCTGAGCCAAGAGTTGCTGCCCCACATGCAGCCGCCCGCGATCAATCAGATCGGCACGCTCGACCAGCTGCCGGAGCGCGAAGACGACGCCGGCCACCCCGCTTCGGTCGCCGTGAACGAACGTCATTGAAACACACCTTAGTGCAGTCCGCCGAAGGATCAGAACGATGATCGGCAAGTTGAAGTCCCTCCGCAGCAGCCACAGACGCGGCTCCGTCGCCTCGACGCGCCGCCGGCCGTGCGTGCCATCGAAGAAGCTGCCCGCCGACGGTCCGGCTCGGGAAGCGATCGAGACGGGCCGCACGCGGCTGCTCATTACCGGCGCGATCCTCTGCTTCGCCTTCGGCTGCATCGGCCTGCGTCTGGTCGACCTCTCGCTCCTTCAGACGGTGGAAGAGCCCGGTACGACGCACGCGGTGCGCAGCGAGCAGATCGAGACCGAGCGCGCGGACATTCTCGACCGGAATGGCGTCATCCTGGCCACTGGGCTGGCGACCGCTTCGCTTTACGCGAACCCGCACCGCGTCATCGATCCGGATGAGGCGGCGCGCCAGCTCGCAACCGTGCTGCCGGATGTGGACGTCGCAGATCTCGCCAAGCGCATGCGGATGGATCGGAGCTTCATCTGGCTCTATCGCAAGCTGACGCCGCACCAGCAGTACCAGGTCCTGCGCCTCGGCATCCCCGGCCTCGACTTCCAGCGCGAAGAGACGCGCGTCTATCCGCAGGGTCATGCCCTGTCCCACATTCTCGGTTTTGTCGACATCGACAACCACGGCATCGCCGGTATCGAGAAGTCGTTCGACGACCGCTTGCGCGGCGACAAGGAGCCGCTGTCGCTGACGATTGACGTACGGCTGCAGCACATCATGCATGCCGCCCTCTCCGATGCCATGAAGGAGTTTTCGGCGAAAGGCGCGTCCGGCGTCATCCTCGATATCACCTCCGGCGACGTGATGGCGATGGTTTCGCTGCCCGATTTCGACCCCTACCGCGCCGGCGGCGCTACCGACGCCGAGCTGCGCAACAGGGTCACACAAGACGTCTACGAGCTGGGATCAGTCTTCAAGATCTTCACCACGGCGACCGCGCTCGACACCGGGGTCGTGAACCTCGACAGCGGCTACGACGCGACGAAGCCGATCAAGATCGCGCGCTTCACCATCCGCGACGACCACGCCAAGCGGCGGTGGCTGTCGATTCCCGAGATCTTCATGTACTCCTCGAATATCGGCGCGGCGAAGATGGCGATGGATTTCGGCGGCGACGTGCAGCGCGATTACCTCGCCCGTTTCGGCCTGCTCGCGCCGTCGCCGATCGAGCTGCCCGAGGTCGGTTCGCCCATACTGCCGACTGTCTGGCGCCCCGTGAACACCATGACCATTTCCTTCGGCCACGGCATCGCCGTCAGCCCCCTGGCCATGGCCAGCGGTGTTGCCGCCATTCTCAATGATGGCGTATATCTCGCGCCGACTTTGCTGAAGCGGGAACCGGGCCAGATCAGGCCGGCCGGCCGGCGCGTCGTGTCGAAGCGCACATCGCTGGAAATGCGGCGTCTCATGCGCCTCGTCGTCGAGCACGGCACGGGCAAGAAAGCCGACGCAGAGGGCTATCTCGTCGGCGGCAAGACGGGCACCGCCGAAAAAGAGGTGGCGGGAGCGTATCGTCACAACGCGCTCATTTCGTCCTTCGTTGGCGCGTTTCCGATCAATGCCCCGCGCTACCTTGTCGTGGCGGTCCTGGACGAGCCGAAAGGAACGAAGGAGACCTACAACTTCGCGACGGGCGGCTGGGTTGCCGCGCCGGTCGTCAAGAGAGTGGTCGAGCGCATGGCGCCAATCGTCGGTGTCCGGCCGGTCGATCCGACCTCTCCCGACGAGGAACGCGAATTGGCGATCAACGTGTCGAGCGAGGGTCACGCGGTTGCGTCTTTTTAATCTGTTGGGCGACAACGGAAAGGATACGGCAAAGCCGGGCGAGGACCGGGAAATCACCGGTTTGAGCGCGGACAGCCGAAGCGTGCGCCCAGGCTACCTGTTCGCCGCTTTGCAGGGATCGAAATTGGACGGACGCGCCTTCATCCGTCAGGCGATTGACGCGGGTGCGGCAGCAGTGCTCGCCGCGCCCGACCTGCAGCACGACACGCTCGCCACCGACGTTCCGGTCATCACCGATCCCAATCCGCGCCGGCAGCTCGCGCGCATGGCCGCGCGCTTCTATTCCGCCCAGCCGAAAACGATCGCGGCCGTGACCGGAACCAACGGCAAGACCTCCGTCGCCTATTTCACCCAGCAGCTTTGGAACGCTCTCAAACACCCGGCAGTGGCGATGGGGACGCTCGGTGTGCGGGGACCCGGCTTTTCCGGCGGCGGCAGCTTGACGACGCCCGATCCCGTCGAGCTGCACCGAATCCTGGCCAGCCTCAAGCAGCAGGGAATCGATCACCTGGCGATGGAGGCGTCCAGTCACGGCCTGACGCAGTTCCGGCTCGACGGCGTGCGAATCCGCGTGGCCGCCTTCACCAATCTGACGCGCGACCATCTCGACTACCATGGCGACATGGAGCATTACCGGGCCGCCAAGCGGCGCCTGTTCGGCGAGCTGCTGCCCGAGCGGGGCATCGCTGTGCTCAATGCGGAGAGCCCGGAATTCGAGGGGCTGCGCGGCATCGCGGAAGACCGCAATCAGCAGGTGATTTCCTATGGCCTGCGAAGCGGCAATGTTTCGTGCCTCGACGCAACCCCTTCCGAGTCCGGCTGGCAGCTTCAGCTCCGCGTGTTCGGCGAGACCTATTCGACCCATTTTCCTCTGCCCGGCGAATTTCAGGTCGCCAACATGCTCTGTGCCCTCGCCATCGTCGTCGCTTGTGGTGACAAGGCAGCCGACGCCGTCGCACAGGTCGCCCATCTATCCGGTGTCCCTGGGCGCCTGGAGCTGGCAGCCCGGCTCGAAAACGGCGCGACGATCCTTGTCGACTACGCGCACACGCCGGACGCCCTCTCGGCCGTGCTCACCACGGTAAGGCCGCATGTTCGCGGCCGGCTTGGCGTCGTCTTCGGCTGCGGCGGCGACCGTGACCGCGGCAAGCGCCCGGAGATGGGGCGCATCGCGGTCGAAAAGGCGGACTTCGTCATCGTCACCGACGACAATCCGCGCAGCGAAAAGCCCTCGGAAATCCGCCGCGCGATCATGGAAGCCTGCCCGAATGCGCGGGAAATCGGTGACCGGCACGAGGCGATCGCCGCCGGCATCGCCGCGTTGGCGGCCGGCGACGTTCTCGTCCTCGCCGGGAAAGGTCACGAAGAGGGGCAGATCGTCGGCGACAAGATCCTGCCCTTCAACGACCTCCAGGTCGCCCGCGCCTTGGCGGGGAGGGCCGCATGACCGCTGTCCTCTGGACCCATGCGGATGCCGCCGCCGCGACCGCGGGCCGCGCCATCGGCGCCTGGGCCGCGCACGGCGTTTCGATCGACAGCCGGAACGTCAAGCCGGGCGACCTGTTCATCGCCATTCGCGGCGAGAATAGCGACGGGCACCGCTTCGTCGGCGACGCGCTCGCCAAAGGGGCCGCCGCCGCGATGGTCGCAGAGGACTGGAAGGAGGCGCCCCAGAAAGCGCCGCTTCTCGTCGTCCGCGACACGGAGGCCGGCATGGCGGATCTCGCGTGCGCCGCGCGGGCGCGCACGAAGGCGAAGATCGTCGGCGTGACCGGCAGCGTCGGCAAGACGAGCACGAAGGAGATGCTGGCGCTGGCGCTGGGCGCACTCGGCAGGACCGCCGCGACCCAAGGCAACCTCAACAATCATTGGGGCCTGCCGCTCAGCCTCGCCCGCCTGCCCTGCGACGCCGAGTTCGGCGTCTTCGAGATCGGCATGAACCACCCGGGCGAAATCGCGCCGCTGTCCAGGATCCTGACGGCCCGATGCCGCGATCATCACCACCGTCGAATTGGTCCACCTGGAATATTTCGACAGCGAAGAAGCGATCGCCGATGCGAAGGCCGAGATATTCACCGGCATGACAGCGGACGGCGCGGCGGTCCTCAACCGCGACAACCGGCATTTCGATCGCCTCGAGCGCCATGCGACGGCGGCCGGCCTGCACCGGATATGTTCCTTCGGCGCGGCGCGTGATGCGGACCTGCGGCTGGTCTCCATTTCGTCGGACGATCATGGCAGCGATATCGCCGCCGCGCTCGATGGCGAGGTGATCGTCTACCGCCTGGGCGCGCCGGGCAAGCACCTGGCCATGAACAGCCTCGCGGCGCTGGGCGCGATCCATATGATCGGCGCCGACTACCGGCGAGCCCTTGGGGCGCTCGCGGGCTTCCAGGCGATGAAGGGCCGCGGCGAACGGCATACGATCCAGCTCCCGGGCGGCAGCTTCACGCTGATCGACGAGAGCTACAATGCCAGCCCGGCGTCCATGCGCGCGGCCATCGAAATGCTGGGGTCGGCCGAGCGCGGCCCCAACGGGCGCTCCATCGCGGTGCTGGGCGACATGCTGGAACTCGGCCCCACTTCGGCAGCCGAGCATGCCGCGCTGGCAGCCGACGTCGCGCGCAACGGCGTCGAGATCGTGATCACGGCCGGGCCGAACATGGCGAGCCTCGCCAAGGCCCTGCCGAAAAACATCGCCTCGCATCACGGCGCGAACAGCGACGCCATTCGCGATGTCATTCTCGACCTCGTGCGTCCCGGCGACGTCGTCATGGTCAAAGGATCGTATGGCAGCAAGATGATTCCGATCGCCGAAGCGCTTCAGGCTCTCGATCGCAACAGCGCGCCGAATGCGGCCGCGGCAGGGAGGGGCTGAGCCGGCATGCTGTACGATATTCTCACCCCCTACGCCGAGACGTTCCTGGCGTTCAACCTGTTCCGCTACATCACCTTCCGGACGGGCGGCGCCATCATGACGGCGCTGCTGCTGAGCTTCCTGCTCGGGCCGACGGTCATCGACTGGCTCAGGAGCACGCAGAACGGTGCGTCGAATGTGCGGGAAGACGTGCCCGAAGGACACCTCGCGAAGGCGGGCACGCCGACGATGGGCGGCTTCCTGATCCTGATCGCCATCGTGATCAGCACGTTTCTGTGGGCAGACATCGGCAACGGTTACGTCTGGGTGGTGGTGCTGGTCACCGTCGGCTTCGGCGCCGTCGGCTTCGCCGATGATTACCTGAAGCTTTCGCGGCGAAACTCGAAAGGCCTGCCGGGCCGCATCAAGCTGCTGCTGCAGATTCTGATCGCGACCGCGGCCGCCCTGTGGATCCTGGTGCTGACGCGCGAGCCGCTGGCGACCGGGCTGTCGATCCCCTTCTTCAAGACGGTGCTGATCAACCTCGGCTGGTTCTTCATCCCCTTCGCGGTCTTCGTCACCGTCGGCGCGTCGAATGCCGTCAACCTGACCGATGGGCTGGACGGGCTGGCCATCGTTCCGGTGATGATCGCCGCCGCCTGCTTCGGCTTCATCGCCTATCTCGTCGGCAATTCGATCTATTCGGAATATCTCCAGCTCCTGTACGTACCGGGCACCGGCGAGCTGGCCGTCTTCTGTGGCGCCATGGTCGGCGCGAGCCTGGGCTTCCTGTGGTTCAACGCACCGCCGGCGATGGTCTTCATGGGCGACACGGGCTCGCTTTCGGTTGGCGGCGCGCTGGGCGCGATCAGCGTCGCTACGAAACATGAGCTGGTGCTCGGCATCATCGGCGGCCTGTTCGTCCTGGAAACGATTTCCGTGATCGTGCAAGTCGCCTCGTTCAAGCTTACCGGCAAGCGCGTGTTCGCCATGGCGCCGCTGCACCATCATTTCGAAAAGAAGGGATGGGCGGAATCGACGATTGTCATCCGCTTCTGGATCATCGCCTCCATTCTGGCGCTGGTCGGGCTTGCCACATTGAAACTGCGGTAGGGTGGCGCAAACCGGCGATGATCGACCTCTCCACATATCGCGGACAGACCATTGCGGTCATGGGGCTCGGCAAGTCCGGCCTCGCCACGGCGCGCGCGCTCAAGCGCGGCGGCGCGGAGGTCATTGCCTGGGACGACGAGGCGGCGCGGCGCGAGGCCGCGGCCAAAGAGGGAATCCGCATCGTCGATCTGGTGAAGGAGCCGTGGGGCGGAACCGCCTTCCTCGTTCTCAGCCCCGGCATCCCGCACAGCTTCCCGTCGCCCCATCCGGTTGCCAAGCGGGCGCGCGACAATCGTTGTCCGATTCTGGGCGATATCGAGCTGCTCGCGCGTGCCTCTTCCAAGGCACGCTACATCGGCATCACCGGCACCAATGGGAAATCGACCACGACGTCGTTGATCGGGCACATCCTCAAAGAGACGGGCCGGCAGGCCGCCGTCGGCGGCAATCTCGGCACGCCCGCGCTCGAGTTCGATCCGATGGACGAGGACGGCTTCTACGTCATCGAGATGTCGTCCTACCAGCTCGAGCTCACCGCGCCGATCCCGTTCGACATCGCCATTCTGCTGAACATCACGCCCGATCACCTCGACCGGCACGGCGGCATGCCTGGCTATATTGCCGCGAAGAAGCGAATCTTCGACGATCAGCGGATCGGTCAATCGGCGGTCGTCGGCATGGATGACGATACCTGCCGTTCCATCTTCGACACGCTGTGCGCCGCCCGGCGCCAGCGGGTGCTGCCCATCTCCGGCGACCATCGCGTCCCGGGCGGCGTCTATGCGGTCGATCGCTTCCTGTACGACGACACCGAAGGCAAGAACGCGCCGATCATCTGCCTCGATGAGATCCGCACCCTGCCCGGCACCCACAACGCACAAAATGCCAGCGCCGCCTACGCCGCCACGCGAATGGCGGGATTGCAGCCGGACGAGATCCGCGACGCGATGCGCAGCTTCCCCGGCCTCGCCCACCGCCAGGAGCTCGCAGCCGAAATCGACGGCGTCCTCTACATCAACGACAGCAAGGCGACCAATGCCGAGGCCGCGGCGCGCGCGCTGTCCTCCTACGGGAACATCTATTGGATCGCGGGGGGCCTCGCCAAGGAAGGCGGGCTCGACGCGGCGAAGCCACTGCTCGGCCGTGTCCGCCACGCTTTCCTGATCGGCCAAGCGGCCGAGCAATTCAAGGGTGAGCTCGCCGGGCTGGTCGATACAACGATGTCGGGGACGCTGGAATGCGCGCTCCGCGCCGCCCATGAGAAGGCGCAGCGCGACCGGCGGCCGGGCACCGTCGTGCTCCTGTCACCGGCCTGCGCGTCCTTCGACCAATTTGCCAATTTCGAAGAGCGCGGGCGGACCTTCTGCCGCCTGGTTTCCGCTCTGCCGGGCACGGCCCGGCGCGTCCGCAGCGATGGAGAAGCCGCATGAATACCGCGCTCAGACGCAGCATTGGGGTGCCGCTCAGAGGAACGATGAACGCCCCACTGGCGCGAACCGACACGTCGGTGCTGAGCCGCTGGTGGTGGACGGTCGACAAGCTTTCCCTGTTCCTGCTTTGCGGGCTGGCCGGAGTCGGCCTCGTCATGACGAGCTCTGCCGGCCCCGCCGTTGCCGAGCGCCTGGGATTGCCGCCGTCGCATTTCATCGTGCATCAGGCGCTGTATGTCCCGCCGGCGCTTCTCATCATGGTCATGACATCCATGATGACACCGAAGCAACTGCGCCGGGTCGCGGTCGTCGTCTTCGCCATCTCCATCGCGCTTCTGGTCGTCACGCTGTTCGTCGGGATCGAGATCAAGGGTGCGCGGCGCTGGTTGTCGGTCGGCGGCATGTCGATCCAGATCTCCGAGTTCGCGAAGCCCGCCTTCGCCGTGACCGCGGCGTGGATGTTCGCAGCCCGCCGGCTCGGCGAGCAGATCCCCGGCAATGTGATCGCCACGCTGCTTCTGCTTATCCTGATATCGCTGCTTTTGTCGCAGCCGGACGTCGGTCAGACCGTCGTCGTCACCACCATGTGGCTCAGCGAGCTTTTCCTCGCGGGCCTGCCGATGATCTGGGTGGCGATGCTCTTGTCCCTCGGCGTCGGTGGCCTTGCGACCGCCTATTTCGTATTTCCTCATGTCGCGAGCCGCGTTGACCGGTTCCTCAATCCCCAGGCCGGGGACAATTTCCAGGTCGACCGCGCCCTCGATGCCTTCATAAACGGCGGCTTGTTCGGCACCGGGCCGGGCGCCGGCACGGTCAAGCTGCATTTGCCGGATGCCCATGCCGATTTCGTCTTCGCGGTCATGGGCGAGGAATTCGGTCTGCTCGCCTGCCTCCTGCTGGTATCCGTCTTCGTCTTCATCGTCGTGCGCGGCATGATCCGTGCCTTGCAGGACAGCGACCTTTTCATCGTGCTCGCCACGACCGGGCTACTCGTCCAGTTCGCCCTGCAGGCGCTGATCAACATGGCCTCGGCGGTCAACTTGATGCCGCCCAAGGGAATGACGCTGCCGTTCGTGTCCTACGGCGGCTCATCGGTCATCGCCATGGCGTTCGGCATGGGCATGGTGCTTGCCCTGACGCGCCGAAGGCCGGGGGAGCAGGCATGACCGGCAACAGTCGCGCCATTGTCCTTTCAGCGGGCGGCACCGGCGGGCATGTGTTTCCCGCCCAAGCCCTCGCCGACAACCTGGTCGAGCGGGGCTTCCTGATCGCGTTGATCACCGATCGCAGGGCCGGTGCGCTGGCCGGCGCGCTCGCGAATGCCAAGACCTATCGGATCAATGCGGCGGGCATCAGCGGCCGCAACATCGTCCGGCGCGCCTTGGCGTTGCTTCAGCTCGGCTTCGGATATTTCCAGGCAAGGCGCATCCTCGCCCGCATCGATCCCCTCGCGGTTGTCGGATTCGGAAGCTATGCCTCGGTACCCGCCGTGCTCGCTGCGACATCGCTCGGCAAGCGGACAGTCATCCATGAGCAAAATGCTGTGCTCGGCCGCGCCAACCGGTTCCTGGCGCCGCGCGTCACGCGCATCGCAACCGCTTTCCAGGCGGTCTCCCATCTGAGGGAGGAAGATAAGGGCAAGACGGTCTGCACCGGGAACCCGGTCCGGCCCGAGATCGTCGCCATTGCATCGAGACCCTACCCGGCCATCACCGAAAGCGGCGCGATCAATCTGCTGGTCTTCGGCGGCAGCCTCGGCGCGACCGTGTTCAGCCAGATCGTGCCCGACACGATCGCCACTCTTCCCGTCTCGCTGCGCGCCAGGCTGAAGATCACCCAGCAGTGCCGGGCCGAAGATATCGAAGCCGTGCGCGCCGTCTATCGCGAGGCCAGCGTCAATGCGGAGCTCGCATCCTTTTTCATCGACATGCCAGCCAAGCTCGCTGCCGCGCACCTCGTCATCAGCCGCTCCGGCGCATCGACCATCGCGGAGCTCACGGCGGCCGGACGTCCGGCGATCCTCGTTCCCTATCCGTATGCCACGGATGACCACCAGACGAAGAATGCGGAGTCGCTCTGCGACGCCGGCGGCGCCTGGATGATTCCCCAGCATGCCTTCAGCCGCGAGAGTCTCGCGACACGGCTGACCGCCCTCCTCGCCAATCCGCGTACGCTGCAGACGACGGCGCTCTGCGCCGGGCGTATCGGGATGCGGTCGGCCGCGGACAATCTCGCCGACCTCGTCGTTGCGGTCGCCGGCCGCGGCGGCAGCAACCACGGCCAGCCCTGCATGTTGCGGGAGGCAGCACAATGAGAAGCATGCCCCTTTCAATTGGAATGATTCATTTTGTCGGCATCGGCGGCATCGGCATGTCCGGCATCGCGGAAGTGATGCACAATCTCGGCTACAGCGTGCAGGGCAGCGACCTGTCCGAAAACGCCAACGTCAAGCGCCTGCGCGACCTCGGCATAACAGTTCATATCGGGCACAATCCATCGAATCTGGGCGAAGCCCAAGTCGTCGTCGCCTCGACCGCGGTGAAGGCCGACAATCCGGAGATCCTGGCCGCCCGGTCGTCCTTGGTGCCCGTCGTGCGCCGCGCCGAGATGCTTGCCGAGCTCATGCGTCTCAAATGGTCGATCGCCGTCGGCGGAACCCACGGCAAGACCACGACGACGTCGATGATCGCCTCGATCCTCGAGACGGCGGGGCTGGATCCCACGGTCATCAACGGCGGCATCATCAACGCCTACGGCACGAATGCCCGTCTGGGCGACGGCGAATGGATGGTCGTCGAGGCGGACGAGTCCGACGGCACCTTCGTCAAGCTGCCGGCGACGATCGCCGTCGTGACCAACATGGATCCCGAGCACCTGGATTTTTACGGGACATTCGACGCCGAGCGCGAGGCTTTCCAGTCCTTCGTCCAGAACATTCCCTTCTATGGCTTTGCCGTGTTGTGCATCGACCATCCCGAGGTGCAGGCCATGGTCGGCAAGATCTCCGACCGGCGTCTGCTCACCTACGGCTTCAACCCGCAAGCCGAGTTCCGCGGCGTCAACCTGAAATCGGGCCCCGGCGGCATCGGCTTCGACGTCGTCATCGACGGCAGGGGCGAGAGCCACAAGACGCTGACGGGCGTCCGCCTTCCCATGTTCGGCGAGCACAACGTGCAGAACGCGCTTGCCGCGATCGCCGTCGCCAAGGAAATGGGGATCGACGAAGACGCGATCATCAAGGCGCTCGGCCAGTTCGGCGGCGTCAAGCGCCGGTTCACCAAGACGGGCGAAGCCGGCGGCATCACCGTGATCGACGACTACGGGCACCACCCGGTCGAGATCGCGGCCGTTCTGAAAGCGGCACGGTCGGCGACACACGGCCGCATCGTCGCGGTGGTCCAGCCGCATCGCTATACCCGATTGTCCAGCCTGTTCGAGGAGTTCTGCGCATGCTTCAACGACGCCGACACAGTGATCGTCGCCCCTGTTTACCCGGCCGGCGAAAAGCCGATACCCGGTTACGACCGCGACGCGTTGGTGAGCGGCCTCAAGACGCGCGGTCATCGACACGTCCTCGCCCTCGATGACCCCGATGAGCTGGCGCCTCTCGTCAAAACCGTAGCCAAGTCGGGCGATCTCGTCGTCTGCCTCGGCGCCGGCACGATCACCTATTGGGCGAATGCGCTGCCCGAACAGCTTGCCGCCCTCCAGAAGACCCAGGCGGAGGCCAGGTAATGCTCATGGCGGCTCGCAGCGGAACCGAACGCCTGATCGATCGCCTGCCCGCCGTGCGCGGCGAGTATCGCGAGGGCGTGGCGCTTGCGCGCTTCACATGGTTCCGTGCGGGCGGCCCGGCGGAGGTCCTGTTCGTCCCGACGGACGAGGAGGATCTCGGCCAATTCCTGGCGACGGTGCCGCGCGACGTGCCGCTGACCGTCATCGGTGTCGCTTCCAACCTGCTGATCCGCGACGGCGGCATACCGGGCGTCGTGATCCGGCTGCGCAATGCGTTCGCCATGATCGAGCGCAACGGCGACTGCGTGCGGGCGGGCGCCGGCGCGCTCGACATCAACGTCGCGCGCTTCGCCGCCGACGAGGGCCTGTCGGGGCTGGAGTTCCTGTCCGGCATTCCGGGAACGATCGGCGGCGCGTTGCGCATGAATGCCGGCGCCTACGGCAGCGAGATCAAAGACGTGCTGGTGCGCGCCGCCGCTTTCGACCGCCGGGGCAAGCGCCATCTTCTCGACGTCCAGTCGATGGGCCTCGATTACCGTCACAGCAGCGTGCCGGATGACTGGATCTTTCTTTCCGCGGCGCTGTCGGCAATACCCGCCCAAGCGGAAGAAATTGCCCAGCGCATGGCCGCGATCGGCGCAGCGCGCAATGACACGCAGCCCGTCCGCAGCAGGACCGGAGGCTCGACCTTCAAGAACCCGCCGGGCAAGCGCGCCTGGCAACTGATCGACGAAGCGGGCTGCCGCGGCCTCACCATTGGCAACGCCATGGTGTCGGAGAAGCATTGCAATTTCCTCATCAATACCGGCAGCGCAACGGCGCAGGAGCTGGAAAGCCTCGGCGAGGAAGTACGCCGGCGGGTCCGTGCGCATAGCGGCGTCGACCTGCAATGGGAAATCAAGCGGATCGGCCTTCCCGCCGGCGGAGGATGCCCATGAGCAAACGGGTGGCGGTCCTGAAAGGCGGCTGGTCGAGCGAGCGCGAGGTCTCGCTGACGAGCGGCATGGAATGTGCAAAAGCACTGTGCAAAGCCGGCTATGCGGTGACGGAAATCGACTTGCGACGCGACCTCGGCGGGCTGCTGACCGCTCTCACGCCCGCGCCTGAGGTCGTTTTCAACGCGTTGCATGGGCGCTACGGGGAGGACGGCCATATACAGGCCATTCTGAACATTCTCGAGATTCCTTACACCCACTCCGGCTTGCTGGCGTCGGCGATTGCGATGGACAAGGCACGGTCGAAGGAAGTGTTCAGGGCGGCGGGGCTGAAATGCCCTGACGGCCAGATCGTGCGCGTGGACGATCTTCCGAACGGGATCATTTTCGAGCCGCCCTATGTCGTGAAGCCGAACAACGAAGGATCGAGCGTGGGCGTTCGGATCGTGATGCCGGGTGACAACCAGCTGCTCGCCGAGAATTGGTCATTCGGCGAGACCGCCCTCGTCGAGCCGTACATACCGGGCCGCGAGATTACCGTGGCCGTCCTCGGCGACCGGGCTCTGGGCGTCACCGAGCTGCGCCCGCACCGCGGCTTTTATGACTACGAGGCGAAATACACGGAAGGCAAGACCCTACATCTGTGTCCCGCGCCCATTCCCGATTCGATTGCCCAGCAAGCCATGGAGAGCGCGGTCAGCGCCCATCGGGCTCTCGGATGCCGGGGCGTTAGCCGCTCCGACTTCCGGTATGACGACACGCAGCGCAATCCAGGCGACCTTTTCCTGCTCGAAGTCAACACACAGCCCGGCATGACCCCTCTCTCGCTGGTGCCGGAACAGGCGCGCCACGCCGGATTGTCCTTCGAAGATCTGGTGAGCTGGCTGGTGGAGAACGCATCATGCGACGCATGAACCGAAGCAGTCGGAGCAGGCGATCGAGCAGCAACCGCAAGCGGCGCTGGCCCTTCGTCAGCCGCGTCTTGAGCTGGTATCACGATGGATCGCCGTGGCACCGGCGTATCCTCATGACGGGCCTCGCATTCGGCGTCGTTATCGCCCTGACCGGCGCTGCCACCTGGGCGCATCGCACCGACCTGCCGAGCCGAATTGCGGCTTCCGTCCACCATGCGATGGTCAACACGACGCTCGCTGCCGGATTTTCGGTTCAGGAAGTCTATGTCGCCGGCCGCGAGGAAACGGTGCGTCGGGAGCTGCTTTCCGCGCTGGGAACGAAAATCGGCGATCCGATCCTGTACTTCGATGCGGATGCCGCGCGCGAGCGCGTGATCCGGCTCGGTTGGGTCGAAGACGCCCGGATCGAACGCCGGCTTCCCGGCCGAATTGTCGTCGTTCTCAAGGAACGCACGCCCATCGCCATCTGGCAGCGGAACAAGAAGTTCGTGCTCGTCGATCGCAACGGCGCGGTAATCGGGCCTGACGACGTGCAGCATTATTCCCATCTGAAGATCATCATCGGCGACGACGCCCCGAAGCATGCAGCCGAGCTTCTCGCCATGCTGGCGCGCGATCCGGACATGATGCAGCGGGTAACGCATGCCACTTGGGTGAGCGACCGCCAATGGACGATCAGGATCGAAAACGCGATCGACGTGCGCCTGCCGGCGGAAAACCCGGAAGCCGCCTGGCAGAAGCTATGCGATATGGAGCGGCAATACGGCGTACTTCATCGCGACATCACGGCGGTGGACCTGCGCGTACCGAACCAGACCACCGTCCGCATGAACCATAAACCGGAACACGCTGCCGCGCGCGACGACCAAACCTGAACTCAGTGACGGATCGAGTGAAAGTGGCGAGACCACACAAGACCTTGACAAGAGACGGCATCGTGGCGGCGCTCGACGTCGGCTCCACGAAAATCTGCTGTTTCATCGGCGAGATGGACGAGCTTGGCATCATCCGCGTGACCGGCATCGGCCATCAGGCAAGCAAAGGCGTCAAAGCGGGCGCCATCATCGACATGGAGGCGGCCGAGCAATCCGTCCTGTCGGCGGTGCATGCCGCCGAGCAGATGGCGGATGTCACGATCCGCTCGGTGTTCCTGAACGTAAGCGGCGGCCATCCCACGAGCAATTCCCACTATTTCGAGCATCCGCTCCGCGGCGGCGCCATCGACGACGGCGATATCCGGCGTCTCCTGCATGAGTGCGGCACCGACGCCGAAGACATCGCGCGCCTGCTCATTCACGCCATACCCGTCGGCTACAAGGTTGACGGCGAGAACGGGATCCGCGACCCGCGCGGGCTGCACGGCAGCTCTTTCGGCGTCCGCATGCACAAGGTCACGGCGGCCACCAGCGCGATCCATAATCTGGCCACCTGCGTTTCCCGCTGCCTGCTGGATGTGGCCGACGTGGTCGCCAATCCCTACGCGGCCGGTCTCGGCTGCCTCGTCGAGGACGAGATCGACCTCGGCGTCACCGTCATTGACATGGGCGGCGGCACCACCTCGATCGCTGTCTTCTACGACGGCGCGCTGATCTACGTGGATTCGGTCCAGATCGGCGGAAACCATGTCACGAATGACATCGCGCGCGGCCTCTCGACACCGTTGCCGCAGGCAGAGCGCCTGAAGACCCTGTTCGGCAACTGCCTCTCCTCGCACGCGGACGACCGGGAGACCATTACCGTGCCCCAGGTCGGCGTCGAAGATGACGCGCGCGCGGTGCAGATTCCGAAATCCTTCCTTGTCGGAATCATCGCGCCCCGGATCGAAGAAACGCTGGAGCTGGTGCGGTCCCGGCTGGAGGCGAGCGGCCTCGACAAGCTTGCCGGCCGGCGCGTCGTGCTGACCGGCGGCGCCAGCCAGCTCCCCGGCGTCGTGGAGCTCGCGCGCCAGATCCTGAACAAGCAAATCCGGCTCGGCCGGCCGCGCGGGCTCACGGGCCTCGCCGAAGCGACATCCGGCCCGGCTTTTTCAGCCTGTGCGGGTCTATTGTCCTTCGCCGTCGACGACCGCGGCGATGCTCGCGGGCTTGCACTACCGAAGAACGAAATGAATGGCGGCTTTTTCAGCCGTATCGGAGGGTGGTTGCGTGAGAATTTTTAGGATTAGCCCTCTTTCGCGCTTCCACGGCAAATCCGTGGGAGGACTAACGCCGATAAATGCGGCATATTTGGCACTGTAAGAGTGGAGAGAGAGACAGGAATGACAATCAAATTGTCAATGCCCAACGTGGAATCCGAGCTAAAGCCCCGGATCACGGTGGTAGGTGTGGGCGGTGCCGGGGGCAACGCCGTTAACAACATGATCGCCTCCAATCTGGCTGGCGTCGAATTCCTCGTGTGCAATACCGATGCCCAGGCGCTGGGCCAGTCGAATGCCGACCGATGCATTCAGCTCGGCGTCAATATCACGCAGGGTCTCGGCGCGGGCGCGCGCCCCGATGTGGGCCGCGCGGCAGCCGAAGAAGCGCTGGAGGAGGTCCTCGACCACCTGGCCGGCAGCCATATGGTCTTCATCACCGCAGGCATGGGCGGCGGCACAGGCACCGGCGCAGCGCCGGTCATCGCGCGGGCGACGCGCGAGCAAGGCATCCTGACCGTCGGCGTGGTCACCAAGCCGTTCCATTTCGAAGGTCAACAGCGCATGCGGCTCGCGGAGGCCGGCATCGAAGAGCTGACCCAGTATGTCGACACGCTGATCATTATCCCCAATCAAAATCTTTTCCGCGTGGCGAATGAGAAGACGACTTTCGCCGACGCCTTCAACATGGCGGATAACGTGCTCTATTCCGGCGTCCGCGGCGTGACCGACCTGATGGTCATGCCGGGCCTGATCAATCTCGATTTCGCCGACGTGCGCACGGTGATGAGCGAGATGGGCAAGGCCATGATGGGTACCGGCGAAGCCGAGGGCGAGCGCCGCGCCATCGAAGCCGCGGAAGCCGCGATCTCCAACCCGCTGCTCGAAGACATTACGATGGAAGGCGCGCGCGGCGTGCTGATCAACATTACCGGCGGGCCCGATATGACCCTGTTCGAGGTCGACGAGGCGGCCAACCGTATCCGCGAGGAAGTCGATCCCGACGCGAATATCCTCTTCGGCTCGACCTTCGAGCCGGAGATGGAAGGCAAGATCCGCGTCTCGGTGGTCGCCACCGGCATCGACGCGGCCGAGATGAAGACCCGTCCGGAGCCCTTGCGCGCGCCGAACGTGACGGCGAGGGCCGAGGCGGCCGCCGCCGCGGCAGCGCCGGCGACGCGCCCGTCCGAGGCCGCCAGCCCGACAGCCGAGGAAGCCCCGGCCGAGGAAGAGCCGGAAGAAGAGCCGGCGGTCGATACGGCCGAGGAAATTGAAGTCGACATCGTCGCCGATGCGGACCAGCCTGAAGCGGTGGTTGCCGAGCCGGCACCGGTCATCGCGAGACCGGCGCCGCAGCCGGGACGCGTCGAACCGTCCATCGCCTTGCGGCGGCCGGAGACGGCGCCCGCGCCGGCTGCGAGCACGCGGCCCGCGGCAGCGCCTAGCCGGAACGACATCGCCGGCAGGCGGGTTCCGTTCATTCCCCCGAAGCCGATGACGGCAAGCACGGCCGCCGGGATGGATGAGCGCGAGCCGTCCATCATCTCGGCCCGCTCGGCGGAGCATGTGAACGACCTGGCCCAGCCGTCCCGCCGCCGCAGCCTCTTCGAGCGTATGACCGGTGTTTCACGCACCCGTGAGCCCGGTAGCGATACGGGGTCTTCGGCGCTGCGTGAGCCGGTCGAGCCCCGGCTTCACAGCGCGGTCCCGACGCGCGCCGAGCCGCCCGCGCCAAAGACTGCGCCGGAGAATCCGCCTGCCCGCGTACAGCCGGAAAATACGTCACAGAATGCCGGGCAAGCCTCCTCGGAAGAAGAGGTTCTGGAAATCCCTGCCTTCCTCAGGCGTCAGGCGAACTGACCGCCGATGAAGCTCTGAACGTGCCATACTCAACGCGGCCGCCCCACCAGGCGGCCGCAATTTTCTGCCAAAAATGCATGTAACATTTCGTAACAAAGATTGATTTGTGGTCTTTAACCAAGCTTGTTACATGATTGTAATAGAAGCGAAAATTGCTGACCAAATCAGCAAATATCCTGCGGTCAGGGAGCTAGAGGGGGCCGCGCCATTGGGAGATTTTGGTGTGGGGGATCGTTGAACCACCGTCCGGCCGCCGGCGGAACCGTCAAGGCGGCGCGCCAGAAAACCCTGAAAAGCAGCATCCATTGCAGCGGCGTCGGCCTGCATAGCGGCGACAAGATATCGATGTCGCTGCATCCGGCGGATGTCGATACAGGCGTTGTCTTTCGGCGCTCCGATGTCCGCGGCAAAGATTCGGAAGTTGCCGCGCATTTCAATAACGTCAACGATACCCGTCTCTGCACCTCGCTGATGAACGGTGCGGGCGTTGGCGTTGCCACCGTCGAACATCTGATGGCGGCCCTCGCCGGCTGCGAGATCGACAATGTCGAGATCGAGATTTCCGGCCCCGAAGTGCCGATCATGGACGGCAGCGCGGAACCCTTCGTTTTCCTGATCGAATGCGCCGGCACCGAGGAGCAGAATGCGCCGCGCCGCGCGATTCGGATTCTGAAGCCGGTCATCGCGCATATCGGCAGCGCGGTCGCGAAATTGTCGCCGGCCGGTGATTTTTCAATCAAGCTTGCGATCGAGTTCGACAACCCCGCGATCGGCGCGCAGGATTTCAATCTCGACATCACGTCCGAGGTGTTCAAGTCGGAGATCAGCCGTGCGCGGACCTTCGGCTTCCTTGAGGATGTCGAAGCCCTGCGCAAGGCCGGCCTTGCCTTGGGCGGCTCGCTGGAAAACGCAATCGTCGTCAGTGGCGACCGCATCCTGAATGATGGCGGCCTTCGCTACCAGGACGAGTTCGTGCGCCACAAGGTTCTCGACTGCATCGGCGACCTGTATCTCGCCGGCGGCCCGATTCTCGGCTGCTTCACGGGTCATCGCGCCGGGCATCCGGTTAACAACCGGCTCCTGCGGGCCGTCTTTGCGGACAGCAGCGCCTGGACGCACACGACAGTGGACGAAGTCCTTCCTGTAAAGAGCGACCGCTGGATCGATACGCCCGCTGTTGCAGTCGCTTGACTCCCGCTCAACTCTGACAAATCTATGTGCGTAAAGGTCGCGGCGGACGCAGCCTGCGAGTAGGCGCGCGTCGTCGCCGGTGCTATATAGTGGCCGTTGCTATGCCCCTATTCTCACCCTGAAGGCTTGGAATTGCACATGGTTTCCGTGGAGACGCCAACCGACCGGACCCCATCCGACCGCAAAGGCCGGGGACGTTGGCGCCGCATTCTGCCCGTGGTCCTGTGCCTCGGCCTGTTGGCCGGGTGCGATACGATGAAGACGATCTTCGGCACCGGTGAAGAGGAAAAAAAGCGCGAGGAACGTCCGGTCGCACAGATCTACAACCATGCGATGGACCTCCTCGAGACCGGCTGGTACGACACCGCGGCCAAGGAATTCGACGAGGTCGAGCGGCAGCACCCGTATTCGATATGGGCGACGAAGGCCCAGCTCATGTCGGGGTATTCGAACTACAAGAATCAGAAATACGACGAGGCGATCATTTCGCTCGACCGGTTCATCGAGCTGCATCCGGGCAATCGCGACGCGCCCTATGCCTATTATCTCAAGGCATTGTGCTATTACGAGCAGATCTCGGACGTCGGCCGCGACCAGAAGATGACGCGTCTTGCGCTCGACTCCATGCGCGAGGTCGTACGGCGCTTTCCTAACACCACCTACGCGCGCGACGCACGCCTGAAGCTCGAGCTCACGCAGGACCATCTTGCCGGCAAGGATATGGATATCGGCCGGTATTATCAGCATCGCGGTGATTACCTCGCCGCGATCAACCGGTATCGCACCGTCATCGAACGGTATCAGACGACCACCCATGTCCCGGAAGCGCTGCACCGGCTGACCGAATGCTATCTCGCGCTCGGCATCACCGACGAGGCGCAGATGTCCGCTGCCGTGCTCGGCCACAATTTCCCTGGCAGCAAATGGTATGAAGACAGCTATGCCTTGCTTGAGCATCGCAACCTGAAACCTCAGCGCAAGGAGAATTCCTGGCTGAGCTTGCTTTGGGACTGGGCGTCCTGACCGAACCATGCTGACCGGGCTCAGCATTCGCAATATTATCCTGATCGATAGGCTGGACCTTTCGTTTTCCAACGGCCTCAGCGTCCTTACCGGTGAGACCGGTGCCGGCAAGTCGATCCTGCTCGACTCCTTAGGCCTCGCCCTCGGCGCCCGCGCGGAGCCGAGGCTGCTGCGCCCCGGCGCCGACCGCGGCAGCGTCACCGCAGCGTTCGAGGTGTCCGAAGGGCATCCGGCGGCGGCCCTGCTCGAGGAGCACGGCCTGATGATCGATCAGGCCGTCATCCTGCGCCGAGTGATCGGCGCCGATGGCCGTACACGTGCCTTCATCAACGACAAATCCGTAAGCGTCAACCTGCTGCACCGGATCGGCGAATCGCTGGTGGAGATTCAGGGACAGTTCGACGAACGCGGCCTGATGAACCCGACGAACCACCGTGATATCCTCGATGCGTTCGGCGAACTGCCGGCGGAACGGGCGGATACCCGCGCCGCGCACGAAGCCTGGCGCGACGCCATCGCCGAGCGTCTCAAATCGGCGGACGACGCGGCAAACGCACGCCGCGACGAAGAATATCTCCGGCACGCGCTGGATGAATTGGAGAAGCTCGATCCCCTTCCCGGTGAGGAAAAACAGCTGGCAGAGCGGCGCGCCCTGCTGCAGAACGCCGAGGCGCTGGTCAACGCGCTCAATGCCGGCTTTGCCGAGCTCGACGGCGACGAGGCGGCGGAATCGAAGCTTCGCGCCGCGCAAGGCCATATCGACCGGATCGCCGACAAGGCAGGAGACCTTCTCGACGCCGCACGGGGCGCGCTCGAGCGCGCCGTTGCCGAGACGCAGGACGCGATGGCGGCGCTCCGACATCTTGCCGACGCCATCGAGCTCGATGGCCAGGACCTGGATGCGATCGAGGAGCGCTTGTTCACGCTCCGCAGCGTCGCCCGCAAACATGGCATCGGTGTCGACGACCTGCCGCTGCTGCGCGAGCAAATCGCCGAGCGCCTGAAGCTCGTGGATGATCAGACCGATACGCTTGCCGCACTGGAAAAGCGGGAAGCCGCCGCCCGCCGGAGCTATCTGGAGACGGCCCGTCGCCTGAGCGACGCGCGCCATGCGGCGGCAAAGCGCCTGGACGCGGCGGTGAATGCCGAGTTTCCGCCGCTGAAGCTCGAGAAGGCGTCCTTCATGACCGCCTTGGAGGAGCTTCCTGAAGGGGCCTGGGGACCCGAAGGGATCGACCGCATATCCTTCCTCGTCACGACCAATCCCGGCGCGCCGCCCGGCCCGCTGTCGCGCATCGCCTCCGGCGGCGAGCTGTCGCGCTTCATGCTCGCCATCAAGGTCGCGCTGGCCGAGGTAAACGCCACGCCGACCCTGGTCTTCGACGAGGTCGACAGCGGCATCGGCGGCGCGACGGCGGACGCGGTCGGCCTGCGGCTCGCCCGGCTCGCCGAACGGGTCCAGATTCTCGTCGTGACGCATTCGCCGCAAGTCGCCGCGCGGGGCAACGTCCATCTCCGCGTCGAAAAGCGCGAGACCGGCGACTTGGCCGTTACCGGCGTGGACCGCCTGGACGAGAACGCCCGGCGTGAGGAAGTCGCGCGCATGCTCTCGGGCCGCGAAATCACCGACGAGGCGCGTGCCGCCGCCGGCCGGCTGCTGGAAGGGGAAAGGTCGTGAAGCAGGCGGAGACGCCGGTCGCGGCGCTGACCGAAGACCAGGCGCGCCACGAGCTGGAGCGATTGGCCAAGGAAATCGCCCATCACGACATGCTTTACCACCAGCAGGACGCGCCCGAGATCAGCGACGCCGATTACGACGCGCTGAGGCTGCGCAACGAGGCCATCGAAGCACGCTTCCCCGAGCTGGTGCGCGCGGATAGCCCGAGCCGCCGGGTCGGCGCGCCGGTTGCCGGCGGTTTCGCCAAGGTGAAGCACAGCCGGCCGATGCTTTCGCTGTCGAACATCTTCGAGGAAGAGGAAGTCCTCGAGTTCATCGCACGCATCCGGCGCTTCCTCGGTCTGGACGAGGACGATCCGATCGAGATCGTCGCGGAACCGAAGATCGACGGCCTGTCGAGTTCGTTGCGCTACGAAAGCGGCAAATTCCTGCGCGGCGCCACCCGGGGCGACGGCGCAGAGGGGGAGGACATCACGGCCAATCTCCGGACCATGGCGGACATTCCGAAAGCCCTTCCCAAGGATGCGCCGGCGGTCTTGGAAGTTCGAGGCGAGGTCTTCATGACGCGCGACGACTTTTTCAAGCTCAACACGCGCCAGGAAGAAGCCGGCGAGAAGATTTTCGCCAATCCGCGCAACGCCGCCGCGGGAAGCCTGCGCCAGCTCGATCCCTCGATCACGGCGCGGCGTCCCTTGCGCTTCTTTGGCTATGCCTATGGCGAGGTCAGCGAGCTGAAGGCCAGGACGCATTGGGAGTTCATCCAGCGGCTCGCCGATTGGGGCTTCCCGACGAACCCGCTGTCGCGCCTCTGCCGCAATGCGGACGAGGTCCTGGCGGCGCACGCCGCCTTCCTGTCCGACCGCGCGTCGATCCCCTACGACATCGACGGCGTCGTCTACAAGGTCAACCGGCTCGACTGGCAGGGCCGGCTCGGCTTCGTCAGCCGCTCCCCGCGCTGGGCAACGGCGCATAAGTTTCCCGCCCAGCAGGCGGAAACAATCCTCCGGCACATCACAATCCAGGTCGGACGCACTGGCGCGCTGACGCCTGTCGCCGAGCTGGAGCCACTTACCGTCGGCGGCGTGGTCGTCAGCCGGGCCACGCTGCACAATGAGGACGAGATCGCGCGCAAAGACATCCGCGAAGGCGACGCCGTCATCGTACAGCGCGCCGGCGACGTGATCCCTCAGGTGGTCAGCGTTGTTCGGGAGAAACGTCCCCGCGGCTCCAAGCCCTACGTGTTTCCGGCCACCTGTCCCTGCGAGCTGGGGACCCCGACGCAGCGCGAGCCGGATGAAGCCGTCCGCCGCTGCACCGGCGGGTTCGCCTGCCCCTATCAGCGGGTCGAGCGGCTCCGGCATTTCGCCTCGCGGGATGCCTTCGATATCGAAGGCTTGGGCGCCAAGCACATCGAAGCCTTCTGGAAGGACGGGATCATCAAGCGACCGGGCGATATCTTCCGCCTGTCAAACAGGCGGGACGGAGATCGCCGAGCGCGAAGGCTGGGGCGAGCAGTCAGTGGCCAACCTCATTGCCGCGATCGACGGCCGCCGCACGATTCCGCTCGACCGCTTCATCTATGCGCTCGGTATCCGCCAGGTCGGCCAGGCGACGGCGCGCCTGCTCGCGCGCAACTACGGTTCCTTCACCGCCTTTCAGACGGCGATGCGGGACGCGGCCGACCGCGAAGGGCCGGCCTATCAGGATCTGATCAACATCGACGGCATCGGCCCGTCCATGGCGGAGGACGTCATTACCTTCTTCTCCGAGCCGCATAACATGGAGGAGGTGGACGACCTCGAGGCGCAGCTCACGATCACCGACTTCGAGGCGCCGACAATCAGCGGCTCGCCCGTCGCCGGCAAGACCGTGGTATTCACCGGCTCGCTCGAGCGCATGACGCGAAACGAAGCCAAGGCGCGGGCCGAATCGCTCGGCGCCAAGGTGGCGGGCTCCGTCTCCAAGAAGACCGACTACGTCGTCGTCGGCGCGGATGCCGGCTCAAAAGCGCGCAAGGCCGAAGAGCTCGGCGTGACGACGCTCACGGAAGACGAATGGCTCGCGATGATCGGCGCCTAAGCCGCCAATGGCCGCGTCACCTCGGCCAGCCAAGCCGCCGTCTTATTATCCACCAGCGGCGTCAGCGTTTCCCGGACGCGGGCATGGTAGCCATCGAGCCAGGTGATCTCGGCATCGCTGAGTAGCCGGCGGTCGATCAGCGCGCGGTCGATCGGCGCCATCGTGATGGTGTCTAAGGCGTAGAGCGGGCGCTCCGCTCCTGGAATCCCTTCGCAGGGAACCACCGTGACCAGATTCTCGATGCGGATGCCGAAGGCGCCGGTCTTGTAGTAGCCGGGCTCGTTCGAGACGATCATGCCCGGCTGCAGCGGCACCGCGTCGCCGGCCTTGGAAATGCGCTGCGGCCCTTCATGCACGCCGAGATAGCTGCCGACGCCGTGGCCGGTGCCGTGATCGAAATCCAGCCCGGCCTGCCACAGCGCGTTGCGCGCCAGCGTGTCGAGCTGTCCGCCATGCGTGCCCTTGGGAAAGCGCGCCGTCGCGATCGCGATATGTCCCTTGAGCACGCGGGTGAAGCGATCACGCATTTCGGCGGTGGGCTCGCCGACGGCAACCGTTCGCGTGATGTCGGTCGTACCGTCGAGATATTGCGCGCCGGAATCGACGAGGTAGAGCTCGCCGGTGCCGATCGCGCGGTCGGTCGCCTTGCTCACGCTGTAATGAACGATGGCGCCGTTGGGACCGGACCCTGAAATCGTGCGGAAGCTGAGGTCGCGGATCAGATCGTTTTCGAAGCGAATGGCCCGCAGCTTCTCTGCCGCCTCCATTTCCTTGAGCCCGCCTGCCGGCGCGCGCTCGGCAAACCAGGCGAGAAAGCGCGTCACCGCGGCGCCGTCCCGGATATGGGCGCTGCGCGTTCCGGCGATCTCGACCTCGTTCTTGCATGCCTTGGGCAGGGCACAGGGATCGGCCGCGTTCACGATCCTGGCGCCGCCCGCCCTCAACCGGTCGAAGACGTAGCTGGCCGCGCCCATCTCTTCCGCTTGGACCCGAGCTCCGCCCTCGCCCAGCGCTTCAAGCGCCGCGCCGAAGCCTGACGGATGCTGCACCGATACGCCGTTCCCGAGATGCGCCGCCAAGCCGGGCGACAGCTTCCGCGGGTCGATGAACAGGTCGACCGTCCGGTCCCGCCGGATGACCGCGAAAGAAAGCGGCAGCGGTGTGTGCGGCACGTCGCCGCCGCGGATATTGAGCAGCCACGCGATCGAGTTCGGGCATCGTCAGTACCGCGGCCTCGATGCCCTCTTTAGCCCAGCGCGTCGCCGATGCGCGCCCGTTTGTCCTCCGCGGACTGTCCGGCATAGGCGATGTCGTGCGCGACGACCACGCCCAGCGGCGCGGCCGGCTGATTCTGCCAGACCGCATCGACCGGGTTGCCCTCCACCGGCACCAGCCTGCCGCCGGCGCGCTCGGCGGCGCGGCGATAGCGTTCGACGGCGGCCTCCGTCAGAAGCCAAGGGTCGTAGCCCAGCGCGGCTTTCGCCGGCAGCGATTCCGCGATCCAGTCGAATGCCGTCTTCTCGGCAATGTGGAATGGCACGAAAAGCTCGGGATCGACCTGGTCCCGAACCTGCAGCGTATAACGGCCATCGACGAAGATGGCCGCCCGATCGCCGAGCACGACGGCGCTGCCGGCGGAGCCGGAAAAGCCGGTCAGCCAGTGCAGCCGCTCCGCCCGCAGCGGCACGTATTCGCCCTGATGCTCGTCGGTGCGGGGCACGATGAACCCGTCCAAGCCGCGCCGTTGAAGCTCGGCCCGCAGATCGGCGAGCCTGACTCTCAGGCGCCGGGCCCGCCGGGAAATGCTGCGGCAGACGCGCCGCCATGTCCGCCTTGAGGGCGGCCAGCTGCTGGCGAAGATCCGGCCCCGGTTCGGGCGCCAGCAGGACCATCCAGCCGTTCGGGTCCACCGGCTCAGGGGCCGCCAGGACGCCTGCCACGAGGTCGCGCACGGCCTCCGCGGAAAGCGTGACGCCGGCGTCACGCAGCAGGCCGCACAACCGATCATCGCCCTGATATGCCGTCACTTTCTGATCCATCCTTATCCCATCCGGACGCTTCTACAGATATGCCTCATGCCCTTCGAGACAAGCGGCGTTGGACCCCCGCCCGGCCGATATTACCGGCGCAGGATCAGGGTGCGCCAGCCTTCAACCGTAATCCGGTGGTCGAGGATCAGGCCACAACGCCGGTAGGCGCCAAGCACCTGCGGCTCCTGCCGCTCCAGCAGGCCCGACAGAACGATATAACCGTCTTCCCGCAGGGAACATACGATGTCGCGCGCCAGCAGCATGAGCGGCCGGGCCAGAATATTGGCCACGATAAGATGGAATCCCCCCTACGCTGCCGATGCGGCGGTTCCGGAGGGTGGCGCTGCAAATGGCTTCGATGCGCCCGCCGACGGCATTGAGACGCGCGTTCTCCCGGCAAACGCGCACCGCCTCGGGATCGATATCGGTGGCGACGACCTTGCTCCGCCCCAGCTTGGCGATCGCAATGGCAAGTATGCCGGAGCCGCATCCGACGTCGAGCGCCGGATCTACGCCGAGCGACGGCGCGAGCCAGTCGATCGCCGACAGACAGCCATAGGTGCTGCCATGCTCGCCCGAACCAAACGCCGTCGCCGCATCGATCTGGAGCGCGATCGACCCGGCCGGCTGCGCCCCGGCGTAATGCGACGGAGTGGATGAAAAAGCGCCCGACCCGAACCGGCTGGAATGACGCAAGACTTTTCGCGAGCCAGTCGGTATTCGCCAGAGGCTCGCAGCGCACCGGCGGGCGCGTCCGATGCCGGCGGCCGCGGCGGCGACGAGCAAGCGCCGAGGCAAGACGCGCGTGATCGGGTTGATTGATGGCGTAGGCTTCGACCGTCCAGATGCCCTCGGGCGTCTTCCCGAAGGAGGCGACCGACATCGCGAAGGGCCGCAGCGCCGTCGAAAACAGATCGGCCGCTGTCGGCCGGAACCTCCACCTGCAGCTTCCAGCGCGCCGACGGACGGCCTCATAGGGTCAGGCCTTTTGGACGAAGGCGGCGACGACCTTCTTGGCGCCGGCATTGTCGAAATCGATCGTCAGGTGGTCACCCTCCACGGTGCGGATCCACCCATGCCGAATTTCTGATGAAAGCACCGGTCGTCCTTGGCGAAGCCGGCGCCCGATCCGTGCAGGATTTCCGGCTCGGCCTCGATCAGCCGCGCCCCCGGGCCGCGCTGCCGCAATCGATGCCACCCCGGCCCGCCGCGGACCGGCTCGGCCACGATCGTCTCGCCGGCGGACTGGAAAGAAGGATCGACCGCGCTGCCGTAAAGCCCGCTGTCGCTCTCAATAGAAACCTGGTCCCGCGGCAGCTCTTCGACGAAGCGCGACGGAATGGCGCTTTGCCACTGATTATGGATGCGCCGGTTCGCGGCGAAGCTGATCATGATCCGCCGGCGTGCACGGGTAATGCCGACATAGGCGAGCCGGCGCTCTTCCTCCAGCCCGGCGAGGCCGTTCTCGTCAAGCGAGCGCTGATGGGGGAACAGCCCCTCCTCCCAGCCGGGCAGGAAGACCATATCGAATTCCAGGCCCTTTGCGCTGTGCAAGGTCATCAGGCTGACCATATCCTCGCCGGAATTCTCGGCGTTCTCCATGACCAGGCTGACATGCTCCAGGAAGCCGGCCAGATTCTCGAAATCCTCCAGCGCCGAGATGAGCTCCTTCAGGTTTTCGAGCTTGCCCGGCGCCTCGGGCTTCTTGCTGCTCTGCCACATCGCGGTGTAGCCGGACTCGTCGAGCACGTTCTCGGCCAGCTCGATATGCGGCATGGTGGCGGCATGCCCGCGCCAGCGCTCGAAATTCTCCAGGATCGCGCCAAGGCTGCGCCGCGCCGCCGGGCGTAGCTCGTCAGACTCGACCAGCTTGATCGCGGCGATATAGAGCGGAATGCCTTGCGCCCGCGCCAGGGCATGAACGGCCTGAAGCACGACCTTGCCGATCCCGCGCGTCGGCTTGTTAATGATGCGCTCCAGCGCCAAGTCGTCGTCCTGCTGATGGATGACGCGCAAATAGGCGATCGCGTCGCGGATCTCCTCCCGCTCGTAGAAGCGCGGGCCGCCGATCACCCGATACGGCAGGCCCAATGTGATGAAGCGCTCTTCGAACTCGCGCGTCTGAAAGCCCGCCCGCACCAGGATGGCGATCTCGTCGAGCTTGTGGCCCTTGCGCTGCAGCGCCTCGATCTCGTCGCCGATGACGCGCGCCTCCTCCTCGCCATCCCAGACGCCGCGAATGGTCAGCGGCTCGCCTTCCGTCCGGTCGGTCCAGAGCGTCTTGCCCAACCGCCCTTCGTTGCAGGCGATCAAACCGGACGCCGCGGCAAGAATATGCGGCGTCGATCGGTAGTTCTGTTCGAGGCGGATGACCTTCGCCCCGGGGAAATCCTTCTCGAACCGCAGGATGTTGCCGACTTCCGCGCCGCGCCAGCCGTAGATCGACTGGTCGTCGTCGCCGACACAGCAGATGTTCTTGTGGCCCTGGGCGAGCAGCCGGAGCCAGAGATACTGCGCCACGTTCGTATCCTGATACTCGTCCACCAGGATGTAGTGGAACAGCCGCTGGTAGTCGGCGATGACGTCCGGGTTCTTGAGGAAAAGCTCGAGGCACAGCAGCAGCAGGTCGCCAAAATCGGCAGCGTTGAGAACGGACAGCCGTGCCTGGTACTGGCGGTAGATCTCGATGATACGCCCGTTGGCGAGCTCGCCTGCGTCGCCCGCCGTCACCTTGTCGGGCATCAGCCCCTTGTCCTTCCAGCGCTGGATGACCGAGATCAGCATGCGGGCCGGCCAACGCTTCTCGTCGACATGCTCGGCTTCCAGGATCTGCCGCAGGAGCCGGATCTGGTCGTCGGTGTCGAGGATCGTGAAATTCGACTTGAGCCCGACAAGCTCGGCATGGCGTCGCAGGATCCGGGCGCCGAGAGCATGAAAGGTGCCGAGCCAGAGGCCATCGGCGACTCCGCCGACAAGCCGCTCGACGCGGTCCTTCATCTCACGCGCCGCCCGGTTGGTGAAGGTAACGGCGAGAATCTGATAGGGCCGCGCCCGGCGCGAGAACAGCAGATGGGCAAGCCGCGTCGTCAGCACCCGGGTCTTCCCCGTGCCGGCGCCGGCGAGGACAAGGACCGGCCCGTCGAGCGCCTCGACCGCGTCGCGCTGCGCCGTGTTGAGGCCGTCCAGATATCGCGGCGCGGCTTGGCCCAAAGGACCGACCGGCACGGGCTTCGCGCCGGCGGCCGGCGGCGCAGACATGTCGTCCAAGGGGTCGCTCATCAGGGCGAAACTATACCATGCCCGCAGCGATTCAAGGCGCTCAAGCTATCCGGCGGGCGCTCTTCACATTCCGATGCGCGCGCATGGACGAATGCTGCAAACGCACTACCATTTACGGTCGGCAACAGGGTTGATCTCCATGCGATTCCGCGCCGCGGCGTGCGGCGGCTCCGATTTTGCCATGCCCATCAGGATCGCCGCCCGCCGGGATTTCACCGGATATTGGGAATACCTGCTCGAGGATGCCATCTTCACCGCGCCGCCCTATCCGAACTTCGGCGGCGCCGCGCTGCTCAATCAAAATGGTGAGCTGGTCGGCATCGGATCGCTGCTCGTCGCAGACGCGGAAGAGCCCGGTACCTACGGCCCCGGCAACATGTTCATCCCGATCAACGACTTCAAAGCGATCGAAAGCGAGCTCTCTGGCGTCCGGCCGGACGCGGCAGCCGAACCATCCCTGGCTCGGCCTCAATACCGAAGAGGCGCGCGGCCGGCTGTTCGTCCGACGCGTCGCCAAGGACGGGCCATCCGCCGACGCAGGTATCAATATCGGGGACATCGTTGTCAGCGTCGGCGATACCCCGGTACAAACCCAAAAGGAGCTTTATCGGAAGATCTGGTCCTATGGCGCACCCGGCGCGCAGATCCCGCTTACCATCCTGACGGCGAAAGGCGGCATACGCACCGTCGAGGTGCATTCGATCGACCGCTACGCTTGGCTCCGACAGCCGAAGGGGAACTAAAGCGCTGCTCAGCAGCCGGTGCCGACAACCTCACGCGCACCCAGGATGACGCGGCTGTGGGCGTGCATGACGTCGCGCTGATGGATGATTCCGATCAGCTTCATGCTTTCGTGGTTCTCCACGACCGGCACATGATCCTCGCCGCCCGACTCCATCAGCCCGAACGCCTTTCCTAAGTCGTCATCGGAATCGACCGCGAGCGGATGAAGGTGGCTCACGTCCAGCGCATTCAGCAACGGGTCCATCGACGTATCGAAGGCACTGTCGGCCAAATCGCTGAGGGTGATCGTACCGTGCAGCACGCCGGCGCGATCGACCACGAAGATCGTCCCGAAATGGGAGCGTATGAGCTGCGCGCGCACGTGCGCCATCGTATCGGCCGGATCGACCACGGTGTAGTCGTTCCGCATGATTTCACCGACCCGGATGGATTGGAGCAGCCTTTGCTCCCGCGTTCCCTCCAGGCTGATGCCGCGGGACTCAAGCTGCCATGTGAAGAAAGAATGGCCGTAGATGTAGCTGGTAATGAGAGACGCGAGCGCGGTCGCCACCATCACCGCGATCGTCAGCGCATAGTTTTCCGTGAGCTCGAACACCATCAGGATCGTGGAAATAGGCGCCCCCAGCACGGCGCCGGCCACCGCGCCCATGCCGACCAGGGTGTAGGCGGAATACCCGGAGGACAGGTCGGGAAAGACGGATGTCGCGATCACGCCGAAGGTGCCGCCGGTCATCGCGCCAATGAAAAGCGACGGCGAAAAGACCCCGCCGCCGAAGCCGCATCCCAGCGCCACTGCCGTCGCGCCGACCTTCGCCGCCAGCAACGCAATAAGGAGAAAAAGCGAGAGGTGGCCGTTCAGCGCCATGTCGGTCGCCTCGTAGCCGACGCCCAGGATTTGCGGAAATTCGAGGGCGACGAGGCCGATCAACAGCCCGCCGCCGGCCGGCCGCAGCCAGCCAGGCACGGGCGAACGTTCCGCAAGGGAGGTGGTGATCGCGGTCAGGCGCATGAAGATGATCGCCACGGCGCCGCTGCTCACGCCGAGCAGCGCGAATGCCGGGAACTCGAGAAAAGAAGTGATGTCGCTGACCGGCAGGATGAACGCCGGATGGTCGCCGAAGTAGACGCGGCTGAGAACGGTACCGGTCACCGATGCGATCACCACCGGTGCGAACGCACTGAGCGCGTAATGGCCGAGCACGACTTCCAAGGCAAAGAAGACGCCGGCGATCGGCGCGTTGAAGGACGCGGCAACGGCGGTCGCCACGCCGCATCCCAATAGTGTGCGGGACAGCGCCCGGCCGAGATGGAGCTTCTCCGCAACGAAGGAGCTCAATGTCGCGCCAAGATGAACGACCGGTCCTTCGCGGCCCGCGGATGCACCGGTCCCAAGAGAAACGGCGCTCACGACCGCCGCGCAGGCTCCGGTGCGCAGCGGGATGCGCCCGCCGCGCAGCGCGCTCGCCGCGATAACGTCGGCGACACTTTCCGGCCGCCTTTCCGGCATGGCGAACCTGACCAGGACGCCCACCACGAGGCCGCCAACCGTCGTCACCAGCAGGATATGCCACCACGGAAGCAGGGCGGCCATGCTGTGCACACGTTCCGACGCGAAGCCGAAGCCAAGCTGCTGGACGAGCAAGATGCCTTCGCGGAACACGATCGCGCAGCCGCCGGCAATCAGCCCAATGACGACAGAGAGAATGAACAGGATTACCTGCTCATGTCGCACCATACGGCCTATGTGCCGGAGCAACCGGGTCGTCGCAATCTGTGCCACGTTAAACCGAGAATGACGTATGTGAGGACTGCAAGGAGCCTATACACAAACCCACAAGCGACCGATAACGAAAAATGCGGTCTGTGCCGCCGGAAACCGGGCCCGCGTCTGCGTTAGTCGGCAACCGCGTCCAACTCCGTTTCGGCAACGACCCGGTTGCGCCCCGATCGCTTCGCCTGATACAGGCCGTCGTCGGCGCGCTTTACGAAGGTGGCGATCAACTCGCCCGTGCGATATTTTGCGACGCCGAGCGAAAGCGTGATGCTCCCGATATCCGCCCCGGTCTGCTTCTTGCGCAAACGCTTGCCGGCGACCATCGCGCGAACGGACTCGCCCAGCGCCAAGGCTGTATCCAGCTCGGTGTTGGGCAGAATGACCGCGAATTCTTCGCCGCCATAACGCGCCGCCATATCAACCGATTTGACCGAGCGCTGCAGCATCGTCGCAACGAACCGCAGCACATGGTCACCGGTCTGATGGCCATGCGTGTCGTTGAACTTCTTGAAAAAATCGATGTCGGTGAGAATCAGGCAGAGCGGCGCCGGATTTTTCATCACCCGCTCGACTTCCCGACGAAGCGAGATATCGAAGCACTTCCGATTGGCGATGCCGGTAAGGCCGTCCGTCATCGCTTCCTTTTGGACGTCGACCAGATTTTCCTTGAGCGTCGCCACTTCCTGGGAAGAGATCTCGAGCTTCTCCTGCAGGGACGCGTTCTGCGTGATCATCTTCTGGGTATTTTCAGCCAGGACCTTCACGACCCGTCCGATCGCCTTCGGATCGGTCAGTCCCGCCAGCGAGCCAACGCTGTTGGCGAGCGCCGTGCTGTAGACCTCGGCGTCGTCGTTGGCCTGGCTGACGGCGCTGAGGACGTCGTCCAGCATGCTGGAGAGATCCTGACCGGCCTCGAAAACCGCCAGATCCCGTTGCTGCTGGCCGAGAAATTCTTCGTAGATTTCGCTGAGCGCGGACGCCACGACCGCGCCGGGCTGCGCCAGAAGCTCATCCAGCGCCTTGTTCAGCTTGAGGTCTTTCTTGCTGGAATAGGCATACCACAGCGCAAAGTTCTGCGGTGTCGCCGGCAAACCCTGCTCGCCCATCAAGCGCATTGCCGCCGACGAATATGCCGCCGCCGTGGTCAAATCATCTGCAAGAGTCACTGCAGGCCCTCTGATTCCAGCCCCCACCCTGCCGAGGGCGGTTGGAATACGTTTGCTGAACCTGTTCGTAAGCGATCTTGTTTAAGAAACTTTTAACCGCCGCGATTGAATAGAGAATAATGTTTTCAATCGCTTATAAGCTACCTCAGCCGTTGCGGATTACTTGCGGCGCATTCCCAGCACCCGGCCTGCACCCGGGGGCAGGGCAAGGGCCGCGTGTGCGTCCATGACTTGCCCGAGCCGTCCTGTGATAACGTCGCTCATCCGCCCGACACGCCGGGTGGAAAGGTCTATGTGCAGCGACAGGAGCTCGTTCGTCGCGGCCAAATACCCCTGCTCGGCGTGATACATGCTATGGAAGTAGCGGAATTTGCGGTCATCGAATTCAAGCAGCTGGGTCGTAAACCGGAGCGGATCCCCCTCGACCATTTCGCGAATGTAGGTAACGTTCATATCCGCGACGAAGGTCGTGACATCGGCCTTCGCCTTATAGGCATGATCGAGCCCGATATAGTCGAGGAAGGCATCGGTGGCGTGGTCAAAGGCCAGCACGTAATACGCCACGTTCATATGGCCGTTGTAATCGATCCACTCCGGCAGCACGCGACCGGAATGAAGCTCGAGAGGGGCAGGTATGGACATGGCGGGAACCCTGGTGACGAATTTCGGCGATTGGCGAGATCCGGGCCGCGGGGCGCGCTGAGTCCCGGCACCGAGCCGCAGCTTCGGACGTCGCATCCGTTACGCGATGACCGTCCGGCGCGCAAGCCGTAAGGCGCCGAGACTTACCGATCGTATGCGAGGTTGGGAGCGAGCAATCGTTCCGTTTGCTCGATCGTCAGCCCTTTCCGCGCCGCATAGTCGGCCACCTGATCACGGCCGATCTTGCCGATGCCGAAATACTGAGAGTCCGGGTGCGAGAAATAGAAGCCGGAAACCGCCGCCGCCGGCAACATCGCATAGCTTTCCGTCAGCGTTATCGAAGCCTTGCGTTCGGCGTCGAGCAGATCGAAGAGCGCTCGCTTTTCGCTGTGATCGGGACAGGCCGGATAGCCGGGGGCCGGGCGGATTCCTTGATACCCCTCCTTGATCAGCTGTTCATTCGTCAGCTCCTCGTCCGACGCATAGCCCCAGAACTCCTTGCGCACCCGCTCGTGCATGCGCTCGGCAAAGGCCTCTGCAAAGCGGTCGGCGATCGCCTTGAGCAGGATGTCGCTGTAATCGTCGTGGTTGCGTTGGAAAGCGCTCAAATGCTTTTCGATCCCGATCCCCGCGGTGACCGCAAAGCCGCCGATATAGTCCGCCACGCCGGTCTCCTTGGGCGCGATGAAATCGGCGAGGCAGAAATTGAAGCGGCCCTGGCGCTTGTTCATCTGCTGGCGCAGGAAGTGGAAGGTGGTGAGCACCTCGCGCCGGCTCTCATCGGTATAGACCTCGACATCGTCGCCCACCGCATTGGCCGGGAAGAATCCGATGACCGCATTCGCCGTCAGCCATTTCTCCGAGACCACGCGCTCGATCATCGCGCGCGCGTCATCGTAAAGGCTCCGCGCCGCCTCGCCGACGATGCCGTCCTCGAGAATTTTCGGGAAATTGCCGGCGAGCTCCCAGGTGCGGAAAAAGGGCGTCCAATCGATCCGGGAGACGAGGTCGGCGAGATCGTAGGCCTCGAATTTCCGCAGACCGAGAAAGCTCGGGCGCGGCGCGACGCCTTTCGACCAGTCGATTGGCGGTCTGGCGGCCCGCGCTTCGGCGATAGTCGCCTGCGGGGCGCCCTTGCTCACGCTCTCCCGGCTGCGCCGGATCGCCTCGTATTCCTTTTTCGTCTCGGCTTCGAAATTCGCGCGCTGCCCGTCGCTGATCAGGTTGCTGACGACACCGACGGCGCGCGAGGCATCGACGACATAGACCGTCGACCCGTCGTAGTTCGGCGCGATCTTCACCGCCGTGTGCACCTTGGACGTGGTGGCGCCGCCGATCAGCAGCGGCACCGTGAACTTCTGCCGCGTCATCTCCTTGGCCACCGTCACCATTTCCTCGAGCGACGGCGTGATCAGGCCGCTCAGCCCGATCATGTCGACCTTCTCACGCTGGGCGGTCTCGAGGATCTTCGGATAAGGCACCATGACGCCGAGGTCGATGACCTCGAAGTTGTTGCATTGCAGGACAACGCCCACGATGTTCTTGCCGATGTCATGCACGTCACCCTTGACGGTCGCGAGCAGCACCTTGCCCTTGGCCCGGCTGCCTTCATCCTTCTCCGCCTCGATGTAGGGAATCAGGTGGGCGACCGCCTGCTTCATCACGCGCGCACTCTTGACCACCTGCGGCAGGAACATCTGGCCGGACCCGAAAAGGTCGCCGACGACGTTCATTCCGTCCATCAGGGGCCCTTCGATCACCTCGATCGGCCGCGCCGCCGCGAGACGGGCCTCCTCCGTATCGGCCACGATGTATTCGGTTATCCCCTTGACCAGCGCGTGGGCGAGCCGTTCCGCCACCGGCGCATCGCGCCATGACGGATCCTCCGCCGCCTTCTTTTTCTGGCCCTGAACTTTGTCGGTGATTTCGAGCAACCGCTCGGTCGAGTCCGGGCGCCGGTTGAGCACGACATCTTCGACGCGCTCGCGCAGCTCGGCGGGAATCTCGGCGTAGACCGCAAGCTGGCCCGCGTTGACGATACCCATGTCCATGCCGGCGCGCGTCGCGTGATACAGGAAGACCGCGTGGATCGCCTCGCGGATCGCGTCGTTGCCGCGGAAGGAGAAGGAGACATTGCTGACGCCGCCGCTGATCAGTGCATGCGGCAGCGTCCGCTTGATCTCCCGTGTCGCTTCGATGAAGTCGACGGCATAGTTGTTGTGCTCCTCGATCCCGGTCGCCACGGCGAAGATGTTGGGGTCGAAGATGATGTCCTCGGGCGGGAAGCCGACCTTTTGCGTCAGAATCTCGTAACACCGCGTGCAGATCGCGAGCTTGCGCTCCTGCGTATCGGCCTGCCCCTTCTCGTCGAAGGCCATGACCACGACGGCCGCGCCGTATTTCAGGATCTCCCGCGCCTGGGCAACGAAAGGCTCCTCACCCTCCTTCAGGCTGATCGAATTGACCACGCCCTTGCCCTGAACGCAGCGCAGGCCACGCTCGATGACCGACCATTTCGAGGAGTCGATCATGATGGGAACGCGCGAGATATCGGGCTCCGCCGCGACCAGCATGAGGAATTTTTCCATCGCCTGCTCGGCGTCGAGCATCGCGTCGTCCATGTTGACGTCGATGATCTGGGCGCCGTTCTCGACCTGCTGGCGCGCGACGTCGAGGGCGGCGTCATAGTCGCCCGCCATGATCAACTTCTTGAAGCGCGCGGAGCCGGCGACATTGGTGCGCTCGCCGATATTGACGAAGCCGGTCACGGGACCGACCGTCAGCGGCTCGAGGCCGCTCAACCGGCATCGCGGCTCGATCTTCGGCAACGGCCGCGGCTCGATCCGGCGGACCGCGTCGGCGATCGCCGCGATGTGCTCCGGCGTCGTGCCGCAGCAGCCGCCGACGATGTTGAGGAAGCCGCTGCCCGCGAACTCGCTCAGCTGCTCGGCCATATAGTCCGGCGTATCGTCGTAACCGCCGAACTCATTCGGCAAGCCGGCATTCGGATGGATGCTGACATAGGCGTTCGCCGTCGCCGAGATTTCCTGGATATGCGGACGCAGATCCTTCGCGCCGAGCGCGCAATTGAGCCCGATCGAAAGCGGCCGGGCATGCGCCACCGAATTCCAGAAAGCCGCCGCGGTCTGACCCGACAGCGTCCGGCCCGAGGCGTCCGTGATCGTGCCGGAAATCATCAACGGAATCTCGAATCCGGCGCTTTCCAGGTACGCCCGCACCGCATAGATCGCCGCCTTGCAATTCAGCGTGTCGAACACCGTCTCGATCATCAGGATGTCGGCGCCGCCATCCACCAGCCCGCGGATCTCCTCGGTGTAGGCCGCGACCAGCTCGACGAAGCTGATGTTCCGGAAGCCCGGATCGTTGACATTGGGCGACAGCGATGCCGTACGGTTGGTCGGCCCGAGCACGCCGGCTACGAAGCGCGGGCGCTTCGGATCGCGCCGCAGCACCTCGTCCGCGGCGGAGCGGGCAAGCCGCGCGCCTTCGAAATTCAATTCGTACACCAGCAATTCCATGCCGTAGTCGGCCTGTGCGATGGCGGTCGAATTGAAGGTGTTGGTCTCGATGATGTCCGCGCCCGCCTCAAGATACGCGAGATGGATGTTGCGTATGATTTTGGGCTGGGTCAGGGTGAGGAGATCGTTGTTTCCTTTGAGCGGATGCGACCAGTCCGCAAACCGGGCGCCGCGGTATCCGTCTTCGTCCAGCCGATGCTCCTGGATCATCGTCCCCATGGCGCCGTCGAGCACAAGAATGCGCTGCTGCAACAGCGAGCGCAGCACGCGGTCCGTTTCGATACGGTTCAAAGGAGCATTCCCGTCCATCGTCTCGTCCCGTCAGGCGGCTTGCTCGGCGCGCGGCCGAACGCCGAGGCGCCAGCAGATCGCCTTGGTCAGCGCAGCGCGATTGAGCGTGTAAAAATGAAAGTGGTCGACCCCCTCGCGCAGGAGCCCCTCGCACTGCTCCACCGCGACGGTTCCGGCAATCAGATTGCGCGTTTCCGGGTCATGGTCGAGGCCGTCGAACAGGTCGGCAAGACGCGACGGCACCGAGGCGCCGCATTGCTGGCTGAACTGCACGACCCGCGCGAAATTGGTCACCGGAAGGATGCCCGGCACGACGGGCACCGTGATGCCCGCGGCCACGGCGCGGTCGCGGAAGCGCAGGAAATCGGTGTTTTCGAAGAAATACTGGGTAATCGCACGGTTGGCGCCGTTGTCGATCTTGCACTTGAGATTCTCGATATCCGCTTCGAGCGACAGTGAATCGGGATGGCATTCGGGATAGGCCGCCACGGAGATGTCGAAATCCGCGATCTTCCGCAAGCCGGCGACCAGCGCCGCCGCGTTTTCATACCCTTCCGGATGCGGCGCGTACGACCCCTGCCCCTTCGGCGCATCGCCCCGCAGGGCGACGATCTGGCGGATACCGACCTCCCACCAGGATCGGGCCAGAAGATCGACATCCGCCCGCGAGGCGCCGACACAGGTCAAATGCGCCGCCGGGGGAATTGCGGTTTCCGCGTGGATGCGGCGGACGATCCGGTCGGTGCGCTCACGCGTCGAGCCGCCCGCCCCATAAGTGACGGAAAAGAACGCCGGCGCGAGCGGTGCCAGCAATTCGATCACCTGCCACAGCTTCTCTTCGGATTTGACATCCTGCGGCGGGAAGAACTCGAAGCTCACTTTGGGTGCTTTTGCCATGGCGATCACGTCCGCGCTTCGATCGCCGCCGCCGGAGCGCCTGCCCGTGCAGGCGCGCCGTCGCGTGTCGCCGACCAGAGACATACGGTCAGCGGATCACCGGGCAAACGAACGGTTCGTCCCGGGGAAAGCCTCGCCGCCTTGAACCACGACATGACCTCGCCGTCTTCGAAGCCGAGCCAACGATGCGCGTGCTCGGTCCGCAGCCTCTCTTCCTCATGCGGGGCGAAATCGACGACGACCAGCCGGCCGCCCGGATCGAGGAAGCGCGCGGCTTCCTTCACGGCGGCACCCGGATTCTCCGCATAATGCAGAACGAGGTGGAAGGTGACCGCGTCGAAGCTTTCGTGCGTGAGCGGCAGCTGGTTCATGTCGCCATAGCGTACATGGCAGTTCCGCAGACCGAGCTTGTCGAGATTCACGCGGGCGACCGCCAGCATCTCCCGTGACAGGTCGATCCCGACCCCGCGATCGATATCGTTGCCGAAAATTTCCAGCATGCGTCCGGTGCCGGTGCCGATATCAAGCAGTCCATGGACCTCGCGCCGGGGTACCAGCGACAGCAACGCGCGCTCGACCTCTTCGTCATTGATATAGAGCTTGCGAATGCCGTCCCATTCGCCGGCATTGCGCCGGAAGAAGGAGGATGCGACGTCGGCGCGCAATTGCTTCACCGACTCAAGGCGTTCCAGGTCGCGCGCCACGATATCGGTACCGTCGGGAATGAAGCCGACCAGGCCGTGGGCCAGCCCGGCCGCCGCGCCGGTATCCGACAGGCGGTAGAAGGCCCAGGTGCCCTCGCGCAGGCGCTGCAGCAGTCCCGCCTCTACGAGAACCTTGAGATGACGGGAAACGCGCGGCTGGCTCTGGCCCAGGATAGCCGTCAGGTCGCTCACGGTCAGCTCGCCGCGGGCGCATAGGGCTAGAATCCGCAATCGCGTCGGCTCGGCCGCCGCCCGCAATCCTTGAAGCAATTGATCCATCGATATAATCCAGGCCACTGGCCAAAAGTCACTGAAGATATGATTTCTTATATAAAGATATCTTTATATTGTAAAGTAAAAATCCGTGAATTCCCACAAAAGCGCGGGCAGGGACTCAAATCGGCATAACCGGCCCTGCGGCGACCGGCCTCCTCTAGAGATGTATATGCAACACCTTTGCATTGAACTATCAGACACATGATGGGTCGCATATGGTTTTTTAACAGTCGCTGTGTTACGAAATTGATAAGTGTTAATTTGCCTGCGCGCTAAAACGCGGCCGTTGGAAGCAAGGAAACAGAGGATCCGTCAAACGCATCGGCGTGGACGGATTAATTTATGGGGTAGATCGCCATTCGGCGCGCTGCCAAGATGGTGTCCGGTTTCGGCGCCGCGTGACGTAGGAATGGGGTGGTGGAGTTGCTGGGCAGAGATTCGCGCAAGCGCTTGATGCTGTTTGCTGCTGCGATACTGGTCGTGGCGGCGGTTTCGGGCTGCGCTAGCGCCCCGAAGACGGCGGGTGATACGACCGAGGACGTCTCGGACCCGATCGAGCCGGTCAACCGCGTCATCTTCGATTTCAACATGTTCTTGGACCGCACGGTCATGCGGCCGGTGACACGGTTCTACGTCAATTACGTGCCGGAAGCGTTCCGGATGTCGATCCGCAACGTTCTCGAGGTGCTGAATACGCCGATCGTCATGATGAACGAGCTGCTGCAGGGCGATGTCGACCGTTTCATGCAGACCGCCGGACGCCTTACCGTGAATGTCGTGGCCGGCCTGGGCGTGCTGGATGTCGCCGGCGAAAAGGCGCCGCCGCTTGACGAAGACTTCGGTCAGACGCTCGCGGTATGGGGCGCGCCGAGCGGTCCCTACCTGATGCTGCCGCTGCTCGGGCCGTCGACCATCCGGGACGCGATCGGAAAGGGTGTCGATTCCGTCGCCGATCCGTCGCCTATTCTGATTTCACATTATGAGTCCGATCAGACGTCCTACCTGTTCAGCGGCACACGCTTCGTCGCCGGCGCCCTGGACAAGCGATCGCGAATCCTGGGCGAGCTCGAAGAACTGGAACGGACGTCGCTCGACTTCTATGCGACGGTGCGCAGTCTCTACATTCAGAAGCGGCGCGATGATATCCGCAATGGCGGAACCGGCGAGCCGGTGCCGATACCGGAGATCTCATTCGATCGCGACAATTCGACCCAGGCGACGCAGGCGAGCGCAACGCAGGCCCATTGATCCACTGGCGATTTGGGCTGGGCAGCAACGTCCGGCTGACGCGAACGCTACCGGCCCGGATTTTCTTTCCAGCTAAGAGACGTGATTAACGCGTCAACGGCTTGTACTTGATGCGATGCGGCTGATCCGCCTCCGCGCCCAGGCGTTTGTGGCGATCCACTTCATAATCGCCGTAGTTTCCTTCGAACCACATCACCTCGCTGTCGCCCTCGAACGCCAGGATATGCGTCGCAATCCTGTCGAGGAACCAGCGGTCGTGGCTCGTTACCAGCGCGCAGCCGGCGAATTCGAGCAAAGCCTCTTCCAGCGCGCGCAAAGTGTCGACATCCAGATCGTTGGTCGGCTCGTCGAGCATCAGCACGTTCGAGCCGGACCGCAACAGCTTGGCCAGGTGCACGCGATTCCGCTCGCCGCCTGACAATTGCCCGACCTTCTTCTGCTGATCGGACCCGCGGAAATTGAACGCCCCGACATAGGCCCGGCTCTGCATTTTCCGCTTCCCGAGAAGGATTTCGCTCTCTCCCTGGCTGATCTCCTCCCAGACCGTCTTGCCCGCCTCCAGCGAGTCGCGCGACTGGTCCACATAGCCCAGCTTCACGGTGTCGCCGACCCTGAGCGTCCCGGAGTCCGGCTTCTCTTTTCCGGAGATCATGTTCATCAGTGTCGTCTTACCGGCACCGTTCGGCCCGATGATCCCGACGATGCCGCCGGGCGGCACCTTGAAGCTGAGATCCTCGATCAGCAGGTGATTGCCGTAGCCCTTGCGCAGATGCTCGGCCTCGATCACCAGATCGCCGAGCCGCGGCCCGGGCGGGATGATGATCTGCGCCGTATCCGGGGCGCGGTCGTCGCTCTCCGCGAGCAGCTTCTCGTAGGCGGTGATACGCGCCTTGGCCTTGGCCTGCCGCGCCCGCGGGCTCGCGCTGATCCAGTCGCGCTCCCGTGCGATGGTGCGAAGCCGTGACGTCTCCTCGCGCTGTTCCTGCTCCAGCCGCTTCTGCTTCTGTTCCAGCCAGGCGGAATAATTGCCTTCGTAGGGAATGCCGCGGCCGCGGTCGAGCTCGAGAATCCAGCCGGTGACGTTATCGAGGAAATACCGGTCATGGGTGACCATGACCACGGTGCCTGCATATTCCCGAAGATGCCGCTCCAGCCACGCCACCGAGGCGGCGTCGAGATGATTGGTCGGCTCGTCCAGCAGCAACAGGTCCGGCTTGCGGAGCAGCAGCCGGCAGAGCGCGACACGGCGACGCTCGCCGCCGGACAGCGTCTCCACGGTGCGGTCGCCCGGCGGGCAACGCAGCGCGTCCATGGCAATTTCAACCGTCCGGCCAAGATCCCAGGCATCGGCCGCATCGATCTTTTCTTGCAGGGCCGCTTGCTCGTCGATCAAAGCGGTCATCTCGTCGGGATCGGTGACCTCGCCGAGCTTCATGCTGACCGCCTCGAACCGGTCGACCAGCGCCTTCTGTTCAGCGAGGCCCTCAAGAACGTTTTCCTCGACATTCTTGGCCGGATCGAGATGCGGCTCTTGTTCGAGCAAGCCCATCGTGACGCCGTCGGCCGCCCAGGCCTCGCCCGTGAAGTCGGTATCGATTCCCGCCATGATGCGCAACAGCGTCGACTTGCCGGCGCCGTTATAGCCGAGGACGCCGATTTTCGCGCCGGGGAGAAAGGCAAGGGTGACGTTCTCGAGCACCTTCCGGCCGCCAGGGTAGGCTTTCGTCATGTCCCGCATGACGAAAATGTATTGATAGGAAGCCATCCACATCCTCTCTTCAGGAAAAGATAGGGCGAGCGCCTTACTGCGGCCATGCCCCCGCGCGAGCGGCTGCTTACATAACGCGTGCGCTACGCGGGTTCAATGAGTCTGATCGGGGAGTCTGATCGGGCGGCCCGCCCGCCGGGAAGACAAAGCCGGCGGCCCCAAATGGCTAGCCGGGCTGCGCGGCGACCGCCTCGACGTCGAGGTCACGGCGCAGATTGCGGCGAATCTCGTGCCAACGGAACCGCATCGAGTTCTTAACGATTTCAGTATCATATTGCTTCAATTCATCGACGATCGGCGCCCATTCGACCAGGGCGTCCGGACTCTCGCAAAATGGCTGCTCGTCATCGGTTATCGCGGCCCAATCCGTCTTTTGCAGTCGAGCCTGGACATGCCGTACGCCCTCCGGAAAGGCAGGACCCGCATCCGGCGGCGTGCCGACCGACGCCAGGGCTCCGTCCACTGCAGCCCTTATCAGGCTCGTGACCCGTTCCGCCGGCAACTGCCCATCCCGATAAATGACGGCGCCGGCATAGACGGCAAGGTCCGCAAGACATGCGAGCCAGATCTGCCATTTCGCGACATTGAGCGCGTTGATGAAATCATCGTTCTGAAACATCTCCAGATATCGCGTTCCCGCGCGGGTTCTGAGGTAGCCATAGAGCGACGTCTGCGCGACATGGCTCGCGCGGGTTTCGAGGAATTGCTTCAACCCCTCGACATCTTCGATTGGCGCGCTACGGCCCCGACCCGACATGCCCAAATAATCGGCGAGCCACGCCGCAATAGACGTCATGATTTTAAGTGACATCGATGCACTCGCCGAATCGGATTTGTTTTCTGACGTTAACTAGTTGCACAACTAAACATGATGGCTTTTTTCGCAATATGGGTTACCCTTTTAATGCCCTATTGCCCATTTCTCGCGCACTTAGCGCAGTTATGTGGTGTGCGCGAGACTGGCCGGCAGGGTCGGTAAATCGATGGGGAGGAAAATAAGAATGTCGATATCCACTTCCGACAGAGAGAGACATTGGGCGCGAACCCGTTCGCTGATGATCATTCATCTCGTGATCTGGTTCATCTTTTCGTTCGTCGTGCACTGGTTTGCTTCGTACCTGAATCATTTTTCGGTCTTTGATTTCCCGTTGGGCTTCTACATGGCGGCACAGGGATCGCTGATCGTTTTCGTCGTTCAGCTCTTCGTGTTCGTGTGGCAGCAGGACAGGATCGACCGCGAATGCGGCATGGCTGAAGAAGACTAGGGGGAGCGAAACCATGAGCATGTTCGAATTGAAAGGTTCCTTTATTGAGAACCTTCCAAAGGTATACACGATATATACCGGCGGGTTCATTCTCTTCATTCTGTTGATGGCGGTACTCGAGAAATTTGGCCTGAGTGCCGATACCATCGGCCTTTGCTTCGTCGGGTTCACAATTGTCATCTACGCGGTCATCGGCTGGCTATCACGGACGATGCAGGTCGACGCCTACTACGTCGCCGGACGGCAGGTGCCTGCCGTGTTCAACGGCATGGCGACCGCAGCCGACTGGATGTCGGGCGCGTCCTTCGTCGCCATGGCGGGCGGCATTTACGCCGGTGGCCATGCTTATCTGGCCTTTGTCGTCGGCTGGACCGGTGGCTATGTCCTCGTCGCCGTACTCATGGCGCCGTATCTCCGCAAGTTCGGCTGCTATACCGTGCCGGACTTCATCGGCACGCGTTATGGCGGCAATCTCGCGCGGTTCCTGGCCGTTCTCGTTCTCGTCGTCGCCTCGTTTACCTACGTGACCGCACAGATCAACGCGACCGGCACGATCGCGGCCCGCACAATGCAGGTTCCGTTCGGAATCGGCATCTGGTTCGGCCTCATCGGCATCCTGCTCTGCTCGATGCTGGGCGGCATGCGCGCCGTCACCTGGACTCAGGTATCGCAATACATCGTGCTGATCATCGCCTACCTGGTCCCCGTGATCTGGATGTCCAACAAGCAGGGCTTCGGCGTCATCCCCGAATTCGTCTACGGGGACGCCGTGGCCAAGATCGCCAACCTCGAAGTGCTGCATAAGGTCGGCGAGCTGCTGCCGTTGCAGAAAGTTGCAGGCATGAGCGCGCTGACGGTCAAACATTCGTTCGTGGCCGACTCCGCCCTCAAATCCTGGCAGTTCGTCTCGCTGGTTGCCTGCATGATGCTGGGCACGGCATCCCTGCCGCACATCTTGATGCGTTACTTCACGACCCCATCGGTCAAGGCGGCGCGCACCTCGGTGGCGTGGTCGCTGTTCTTCATCTTCCTGCTCTACTTCACGGCGCCGGCACTCGCGACATTCACCAAGCTGCAAGTGCTGGATCCGAGCCTCTCGACCAGCATCATCGGCAAGCCGATTGCCCACGTGATGTCGCTGGAATGGTACCAGAAATGGCACAACGTCAACTTCGTCAAGATCATCGACTTCAACAAGGACGGTATCCTGCAGGTCAACGAGTTCTTCATGCGTCCGGATATCGTCGTGCTGGCAACGCCCGAAATCGCCGGCTTGCCTTATGTCATCTCCGGCCTGGTCGCGGCCGGCGGCATGGCCGCGGCAATGTCGACGGCGGACGGCCTTCTGCTGGCCATCGCCAATGCGCTGTCGCATGATCTCTATTACAAGATGATCGACCCGAAGGCGGAGACGGCGCGTCGCCTGATCGTTGCCCGCGTCCTGCTCCTTGCCATCGGCATCGCAGGGGCCGGCGTTGCGAGCTTGAGATTGACCGGGATTCTCGGTGCCGTGGCCTGGGCATTCGACTTCGCCTGCTCGGGGCTATTCTTCCCGCTCGTATTCGGCGTTTGGTGGAAACGGGCCAATCGGCCTGGGGCCATTGCCGGTATGGCGGTGGGATTTGGCGTCGGGTCCTGGTACCTCTACATGGTCGAATTCGCCGGAATGACACCATGGCTCGGTATCGATCACCTGCGCTTCGGTATCGTCGGCATGGCGGCAAGCCTGGTCGCCATGGTGGTAGTGACACTCCTGACACCGCCGCCGGACGCGGAAACGCAGGCCATGGTCGACGAGATCCGCATACCGAAAGGACAAACCTACCTTTCGGCGACACACTGACCTAATCTGCCAGATCGAGCCGGGGCGAGGACCACTTCGCCCCGGTTCTTTCTTGTTACAATCCAGACCGGAATTCGTAAGGCGTCGGCGAAAGCATGTATCAGGCATTTCCCCTTTGGGTCATCGTCATCGATTACATCCTCGGCATGATCATGTGGACGCTGATCGGCCGTTTCGCGATGGGCATCTTTCTGCGCGAAACCAGCAACTTCTTCTTCATGCGCTTCTTCGTGCGCGTGACGGACCCGCTGATCAAGCTGTTCGCGCCGATCACGCCCGGCTTTCTGATCCCGCAGGTCGTGCCGCTCTACGTGGCATGGTTCTTCTTTATGATCCGCTTCTATCGTGATGCCGTGGCTGCTCGGATATACGGTCATGGGGATGCTCTCTTTCCCGCTGGAAGGCGAGATTGGTCAAGGTATCGCCCACATTCTCGGGCGGTTCGCGAAATAAGCGCATAGGTTCCCGCATGCCGGGGTCAGCAACAATTCCCTCGCACACGCCCCTCGCCGCGCTGCCGGCGATCGTGCTCGACCTGGAAACTACCGGCCTCGACGTCAAGCGCGACCGCATGGTGCAGGCCGCCGCGATCGCGATGCTCGGGTCACAGATCCTGGACGCGCCCAGGATCGATCAGATCATCGATCCGGGCATGCCGGTTCCCGAGGCTTCGTCCCGCATCCACGGCCTGACCGACGCGGACGTCGCGGGCGCGCCCCGCTTCACCGATTTCGCGGAGAGCCCTGCGGGAAATCCTCGCGGGACGCGTCGTGGTCGGCCACCATGTGGCCTTCGATCTCGCCGTCCTGCGCAACGAGGCGGCACGGACGGGCATTGCCTGGGTCGACCCGCCCATGCTCGACATTGCCATGCTTGTCGGCGCGCTCGCGCCGGCGCTTCCCGATCTCGGGCTCGAGACCGTGGCAAAGCATCTCGGCGTCACGATCACGGGCCGGCACAGCGCATTCGGCGATAGCATGGCCGCGGCCGAAGTGTTCGCGCGCCTGATCCCGCTGATGCGCGAGAAAGATATCCGCACCCTGGGCGAGGCCCAGTCCCTTGCCGCGCGCCGCGATGACTTGCTCCGCCGGCAAGTGGAGCAAGGCTGGTATGCGCCGCCGAACAGGGCGCCCGAGCCGGAGCAACCCTCCTTCCGGATCGACAGCTATGTATTCCAGCGCCGCTTGCGGGAGCTGATGAGCGCCCCCGCCGTCTTCGTCAAATCCGAGATGACCCTCCGCGAAGCCGCCGTGACCATGGCCGACCGTCGCATCGGGGCGCTGCTCGTCGGCGACAGCACGCTGCCGCCCCGAGGCATCATTACCGAGCGTGACCTGCTGCGGGCGACCGCCAAGCCTTCCATCGACCTCGATCGGGAAAAGGTAGGCGCCACGATGTCTGCGCCGGTCGCAAGCATGGGGCCGGCCGAGTTGCTCTATCGCGCGCTGGCGCGCATGGACCGCCTTGGCGTTCGCCACCTTTGCGTCGTCGACGACCAAGGAATTGCGCTCGGCATGGTGTCGCAGCGGGATCTGCTGCAGCACCGAGCCCGCGGCGTAACGGTCATCGACGATGCACTGGCCGTAGCCGACAGCGTGCAGCTGCTCGCCGCCGCCTACGGACAGGTCCCGCAGGTGGCCGCGCAACTGTCGACGGAAGGGCTCGGCGGCGTCGAGGTCGCGCGGGTCGTATCCGCAGAATTGCGTGCCTTGTCGGCGCGTTCGGTGTCCTTGGCCTTGGACCGTCTCAAGCAGGAAGGACACGGCGATCCCCCGGCGCCTTGGTGCTTCTTCCTTCTCGGCTCGGCCGGCCGCGGCGAAAGCCTGCTCGGCGCGGATCAGGACAACGGGCTGATCCATTGGGGCAACGACACGGACGATGCCTGGTTCGCCGAGCTCGGCGCTTATGTCCGCGACTATCTCGACGAGGCCGGTATCGCGCGCTGCAAAGGTGGGGTGATGGCCGCCAATCCGGCATGGCGAGGAACGAACGAATCCTGGCGCGCGCGCATTTCGGCCTGGCTGCGGCGCGCACGGCCGGAGGATCTGCTCAACGTCGACATCTTTTTTGACCTTATCCCGGTCGCGGGCGATCCAGCTATGGGACGGGCGCTGCATGCCGATGCGATCGAGGTCGCCGCGCAACATCCGACATTCCTCGCGCTCTTAGCGGAGTCGGTCCAGTCCTATACGCCACGGTTCGGCCTTTTCGGTCAGCCGTTGGCCGAAGACGGCCGGGTCGACCTCAAGCGCAACGGCCTGCTGCCGCTGGTCAGTTTCGCTCGCGCTTTGGCATTACGCATCGGTTCGAGCGTCCGGCCGACGCCTGAGCGCATCCGGGACGTGCTGGGCGCCGGCCGGCTCGGTGAGCACGATGCCACGATGCTGATCGAAACCCATTCGGTCTTGATGGATCACGTGCTGCGCCAGCAGCTGATCGACTTAAATGAAGGCGTCGCGCCATCAAATCGCGTCGCCCTCGCCAACCTTTCACGCGACCAGCGGAGCGATCTTCGCAGCCGGCTGCATTCTCTCGATTCCGTCGTCCGCGAGATCCGCAGCCTCATGGCCCGCTAAGGGACGCTTTTCTCGACAGATGACGTCCGTCCCGTATCTGGGCTAAAACCAGTGCGGACCGTCTGAGTGACAATGGGAATATCCAATGCCGAAAATTACCGGCTCCACCATTATCAAGCTTGCGATTGCGTGCCTCGTCGTCGGCTTCGCCTTGGCGACTCTCCATCTCAACCCGAAAGACGTCCTTACGCAGCTCATCCATTGGGCGAAATCCATAGCCGAATGGAGTGTCGGCGCCTTCGGCCAGGCCTTCAGCTATATCCTGCTCGGCGCGGTGATCGTTCTGCCGATCTGGCTGGTGTTCTATCTATTGCGCGCGGCCCGCGGCCGAAAATAACTCCAAGCGCCTCAACCGGCGAAGAGAGGGCGGTAATGCCGGCCCGCTTCTATTCCACGTCCGGAGGCTGACGACCTGGAGACGGCGCAGGCTGCGCGCCGCCGCCGTGGCGGTGCATCCAGTCTTCGATCTGGAGCGTGAGATGCCGCTGCTGGCTTTCTGCCTTCGTCGGACGGACGGGCGGCTGACTGCCCGGTCAAGGCGCGGAACCATGATGCGACGCGTTGCAGGATTTCGCCCGCCGCGATCAATTCGCCGCCGTCGGTGTCGTGCAGCGGCCGGATGGGCATATCGCGCGATGCGGCCACCATGAATTGATGCCATATCCGCGCCGGCATGCTCCCGCCGCCGACGTTGCGCATGGGCGCGTTGTCGTCGTTGCCGAGCCATACTCCCGCCACCAGATCTGCGGTGTAGCCGATGAACCAGGCGTCCCGGTAATCCTGCGTCGTGCCGGTTTTGCCGGCGGCGGGCCTAGTACCGAGGCGCGCCGCCTTGCCGGTGCCGTCATCGATGACGTCGGACAGCATCTCGTCCATCTGCGCGACATTCCGCGTGGCGACAATTCGGTTGTCCGGCCACGGTTGCCGCCGATAGACGACGCGGCCGCTGCGGGTCCGGATCTCCGTCACGCCAAAGGGCGCGCCGCTGCGGCCCGCATTGGCGAGCGGCAGATACGCGCCGGTGAGCTCGAGCAGGCTGACCTCGGACGTCCCGAGCGCAAGTGACGGGTTGTTCGTCAGAGGGCTCGTGATACCCAGGCGGCGGGCCACTTCCCGCACCTTGTCGCGGCCGACGCGCTCGGAAAGCTTCACGGCAACGGTGTTGATCGACGCCGCAAGCGCTTGCTTCAGCGTGACCTCTCCCTTGTAACGGCCGCTGATATTGCGCGGCTGCCACCCATCCACGACGACCGGCGAATCGTCGATCCGGGTTTGCGGCGTCAACCCGTTCTCGAGCGCGGCAAGATAGACGAATGGCTTGAACGCGGAGCCCGGCTGCCGCTGCGCCTGTACCGCGCGGTTGAACTGGCTTTCCTCGTAGGACCGGCCGCCGACCATCGCCTTGACCGCGCCGAAGCGATCCATGGCGACCAGCGCGGCTTGGCTCGCGCGCCGCGACTTGCCGTCCCGGCGCAGCACGTTTTGCACGGCCGCTTCGGCGGCCCGCTGCATGGCCGGGTCGAGGGTCGTGAAGACGATCAGGTCGTCCTTGGTGTGGCTCGCCCATTCGGGCAGCAGATCGTGCACCCAGTCGACGAAATAGCGGGCCTGCTGCGGCCCTTCCGGGGATTTGACCGGGGTCGCCGGTGACCGTTCCGCGGCGGCGGCCTGCTGTTTCGAGATGTAGCCCGCATCGACCATGTTCTGCAGGACCTGCGCCGCCCGCGCGCGGGACAAGGCAAGATCGTTGGTCGGGGCGTAACGGGTCGGCGCCTTCAAGAGACCGGCAAGCATCGCCGCCTGTGCCAGCGAGATATCGCGTGCCGATTTGCCGAAATACCGCCGTGCCGCCGCCTCGACCCCGAACGTGCCGTCGCCGAGATAGACCCGATTGAGATAGGCGGCCAGTATCTCGTCCTTGTTCAGCCGCGCCTCCAGCCATATCGCGAGCATGAGCTCGCGCAGCTTGCGGATGAAGGTTCGCTCCGGCGACAGATAGAGGTTCTTCGCGAGCTGCTGGGTGATCGTGCTGCCGCCCTGCACGATGTGCCCTGCTTTCAGATTGGCCACGATGGCGCGGGCGAAGCCGATCACATCAATGCCGAAATGCTGATAGAACCGCCGGTCCTCCGTCGCGATGACCGCCTCTGGAAGCTGCGGCGGCAGATCGCGCAAGGCGACGAAGACGCCGTTGAACGCGCCGCGCTGTTCGAGGATCGATCCATCGGCGGCGACGACGGTGATGCCCGGGCTCTTGCGCATGGAGCGCAGGTCGGACAGATCGGGCAGCGCGGGCGCAAGGATCAGGAACAGCCCTGCCCAAATGATGCCAAGCGCCACGACGCCGTAAATCAGCGCCTGCTTGAGTCGCGCAACCCAGATCATTCCCGACGCCGCGTCATTCGACCGCGCTCACGATCTGCGCACAGGATAGACCCATGCATGCGCCGACGGGTATGAGCCCCGCTGAAATATCGGAAGCGAGAAGATTTCTTCCGGCCTTGTCAGTAGTCAAGGCGCGTGTTGCTCGGCGCAAGCCGGTCCCGCCCGACCGGATCCGGCACCAAGTTGAGATTGCCGTGCTGGTGGAAGGGGACCGTTCGGGATCCAAGTTTCCGGACGATCGCCGTTCCCTTGATGCTGTAGGTGACAGCGCCGACCTGAACCGCATTCAAGATCTGGCGAATCAGATCGAAAGAATTCGCGGTCGTCTCGACCGACACGACGGCCGTCGCCAGGCGCGGAATCGTGACCCGCTGATTGGAAAGCCCGGTCGCGAAATAGTCGCCGTTCACGTCCATCTCGAACGAGACGCCGTCGAGCGGTATGTCGAAATCGTTGGGATTGCTGAGCCGCAGATCGACGATGAAACGCTGCTCGAAGACGCCGGACGACGCTGGCGTGATGTTGACGAGATTGACTTTCAACGGAACGGCGTCGTCGACCGTAGCGCATCCCACGGCGGCCATCGACAGGCAAATGGCGAAAAGCACGGTTCCGACGATCTTCACGGCGATATCCCTATGGCCCCTAAGCGTGGCTCGCACAATTTCCCCTACCGCCCACGACCGCAAAGAACGCTTGCCGGCCCGGTGCCTTCCTGATCGACGGACGTTAATCCGCAAACGGTATCCGGGCAAGGCGGCCACGGCACCGGACACGCGCCGATGAGCCGATATCCGGACTTATTGGGCTCGATGATGGCGGTCATCTCTAACCGCGCCGGCGCCCCACGGTTTCGCCCGGCCGGTGCCAGCCGGCGGCGCGCGCGGTTTCGACGCTGCAGAATGCCTTTTCGTCCTTCGTCGGATCGATCGTGATCTTCTTATAGCCCTTGTCCGTGGGCACGTAGAAGAGCTTCCGCCCCCTTGCATCGATAACGCCCTTGATCGGGCAGGTCGCCTGCCGGGCCTCGGCCGCACCGGGCAGGCGCTGACCGGCCCGCCACGCCGATGGCGCCAGGAACGACATGTGCCACAATCCCAGCTTTCCGTCCCGGGCCTTCCGTTCCGCGTCGTGGTAGGCGGCGCCGCTGCCGGGAGCCGCGACCGCATAACCCGCGCTCAGCAGCACCTGCGCCAAATCCATGCGCCCGGCGCGGCAAACATAGTGCTTGCGGTCCGCGGCGGCCGGCGCACAGGCCAACGGCGTATCGAGTTTCAACAGCTTACCCAGCTCAAACGCGGCGGTAATGCCGCACTGGTCCCATTTTTCATCATGATGACAAAGTTGACCTAATTCGGGAGCATCTATCCCGTAAAGCGGGAAAATTCGGCCCCCGATCTGCAGGGTATTGCCGTCGACGACGGAAACGCCGCGAAGACGTGTCGTCGCGGCGGCCGTGGGCGATGGAGACGCTACATAAAGAAGGCCTGCGAGAACCAGCAGCCCCGCGCCGGCCACGGCGCAGAAACGAACGTTCAGGATCTTCCCATACACGGCCGATCACTCATGCATCGTCGCCGACGGCGCGACGGAAGCGCACAGCGCGCGAAAAGGCCGGACTTCTACGTCGACATTACGGCAATTTGGTGTCGATGATCGCTCGTCCGCCCATCCTCAGCCGGCGGCACCGGCCGATCAACCGCGAAATCGGCGATTGCCGTATCAGTCCGCCGCTTTGGGCTTCGGACACCAGGTCGAGTTTGCGTATTGCTCGGTCACGATGTCGAAGACGACGCCGTTGGGGTCGCGGTACTTCTCCTCGGTCTCGGAATTCGGCCGGCCCGGCACCTTCATGTGGTATCGCCCGCCGTTCGCCTTGATCTTATTCCGGGCCTCTTCCATGTCGTCGACGACGAAGCCCATATGATGCAGGCCGAAAAAATCCTTGCCGCGCTCGTCGCCGGCGGTCTCGTTCGTCGGGAAGCGCAAAATGGCGAGGCTTACGGTGCCGTCGCTCATGAGCACCCCGAAGTTGGACTTGTAGACCCGCTCCAAGCCGAAGGTCTTTTCATAGAAGGTCGCCGTCGCCTCCGGATCGGGAACGGTAACCGCAATATGCCGAAGCTTCGCCATCGTCGTCATCCTCCCAGAAGCCGTTGGTTGAATCGCGGACTGCCGCGATCTTAGCACAAAGGGCGAAGACGCGCCCATGCCGTCATCCGGGCTTGCGGCAGAGGATTTCCACCGGCCGGGTCCGGCCTTCTTCTATGTTGCGGGCGGAATTGCGGCCCTTTTCCCGTGCCGCGGCGCCCATGATGACATGAACGCCGAGCTTTGGCGGCCCTTCGCGCGCAATGCGCTCCCGCATCCGCTGGTGGGAGGCTATGGCCGCCGCGCTCTTGTCGTCCGCCGAGATCACCTCGAATCCGGCCGCTTTGAGGCTGGCGAGCGTCTCTTCCTCGGTCACCAGGTAGCTGGCCGAGCCGTCATCGGACCATGGCGTCGGGTAGAGGGGATCGCCCCCCTTCCCCAACGTCAGCTCGGACAGCGCAAAATGCCCGCCCGGCCGGATGATGCGGAAAGCTTCGCCGTGGAAGCGCGCCTTGTCGGTGATATTCATCGAGACGTTCTGGGTATAGGCGGCGTCGAAGCTTTCCGCGTCGAAGGGCAGGTCCAGCGCGCTGCCCTGGCGAATCGTCACGCGCCCGCTCAGCCCGACGCATTCGGTCAGCCGCCGGGCGGCGTCGCAGAAGGCCTCGGTCAGGTCGATGCCTGTGACGCGGCAGCCGAAACGGTCGGCCATGTAGCGCGCCGGACCGCCAAGTCCGCAGCCGATATCGAGCAGATGGTCCCCGGGCGAAACCGGTAGCAGCTCCGCCAGCTCCGCCGTCGCTTCGACGCCGCGGCCATGAAAATGATCGATCGGCGTGAGGTCGCGCACCGTCAGGCGGGAGACGTCCTTCCCCGCCGCCGTCAGTGCGGCAATGATATCGTCATAGAGGCTGTCCCGGCCGTAATGGGCGCGAACAGTCGCATCGTCAGTCATGTGCCGTCTCCAGGCTTATGGCGGCAACGTTGGCGACACCGTAGCACGCAGGCGCCCGATGCCGACAACGGCTGGCGCGAAAAGGAATTTAATCCGGTACACGCGATACGGGCCCGGTGATAGTCTCGCCGCCGCCAACAAACAGGGAGCGTGTCCTTGGCTCGTATATCTCGCAAGAACTACCTTCCGCGGCGGTCCGGCCTCGCGGCCGTCGTCCTGACCGCCTTGCTTACGCCTGTCGCCGCATCGGCGAATTCGAGCGACATCGAGCGCGGGCGCTATCTGTCGGTGATCGGCGGCTGCAACGACTGCCATACGGCAGGCTATCTGCAGAATGACGGCAAGATACCGGAGAAGAACCGGCTGATGGGCGACAGGCTCGGCTGGCGTGGGCCTTGGGGCACGACCTACGCGCCGAACCTACGCCTCTATATGTCGAAGCTGAGCGAGCACGATTGGGTAAAGGTGTCGAAGGAAATGACTCCCCGGCCGCCGATGCCCTGGTTCAACCTCCGGCACATGACGGATGCGGATCTACGGGCGCTGTACAAATATATCCGCGCGCTGGGACCGGTCGGCGAGCCGGCGCCGGACTACCTGCCGCCGGACAAGACCCCGCCGCAGCCTTTCGTGCAATTTCCCTAAAATCGCGCCGGCTCACGCCGGGTGAAGCGGCGGCAGCTTGCCGACGAAGGCAAACCGGGCGAAGGGTGACAGCAGCATCCGGCGCAACGGCCGCCAGGCGAGCCCCATCGTCACGACGACGGCGCCGAGCACCAAGAGCGTGGCGCCGATCGTGAGCGCCGACTTCACGGCCACGGCCTTGAACAGATAGCCGATGGCAATGCCGAGATACACGAGGATCGACACGAGCGGGACGCGCCGGTCGAGCGCCAAGGACGCGGCGGCAAACACGACGAATCCGCTCAGAATGATCAGGACGGCGGCCATGTCGACCCGTATCGCGAACGGCGCCAGCAGGCCGTGCGCGATCATCGGCACCGAGACCATGTGGAGCCAGAAGGCGCAGTCGGAGCGCCGCGTCAGGCGGTTCGGATCGGAAAAGTCGTAGGCGACGGCAATGCCAAACAGCAGGAGACCGGAACAAAGCGTGATGACATGGCCCCAGGCCGCCGCAGCCTGGATCCCGCCGAAATGCGCCACCACCAGAAACGCGCACGCATATCCGATGCCGCCGAGCAAGGCGAGCGTGAACGGCAGGCGGAACCGCCAGTAAAAAGCGGCGACGAAGAGCAGCAGCGCCAGCGTTTCGACGAGTCCGGCATGCGACCACGGCCCCATGAGCCCTCGCAGCTTGACGGTCGGCGTGCTGGTTTGGAGAAGCACCACATAGGCAAATGCAGCGATCGCGACACTTATGAAAATCGCGGGCAGCACGGCCCGATATCGGCGGATTACGATTTCCGCGAGCCCCCACATGACGGCCACCGCGACCGCGGCGACGACAACCCCATTTGCCTGGCTGACGAACATGAAGGTGGCGAAGGCTGCGGCAATGAGCGCAATACCGAGCGCGATGAACACGTCGTTGAAGCCGTTGAGGAAGCGAAAGCGCTCGTCATCGGCATCCGCGGCGCCGGCGCGGCTTTCCGCACGCGCGAGGAGGGCTGCGGCCTGCGCCTCCGACAGCAGCCCATCGCTTACCGCCGCCGCCAGGTCGTCCTTCGTGATCATCGGCAACTCCCCTGCGCGTCCATCGCCGGAAAGATCCACGGACCGCGCGGTCAGGCTGACATGTCGCGCCGCAATGACACGACGCAGCCCCATTGACCATGTACCGGACAACGGTCGCGACAACCACAGAATTCCTGCATCTGCAGCGCGGCGTCCGGCCTCTTCATTCCGCGCGCTTGCGGCCGGTCACCATCGCCCGCAGGAGGTTCTCCCGGTGTGCCAGGCTGGCCAGCAGGACGCCGCCCACATGCAGGAACACGAGCGCCAGGACGATGTTCGCGAGCGCCTCGTGCACCTCTTTGTATGCCCTGCCCGGGCGATCCTTCCGCCCTCCCGCCTCGCGCTCACCGTCGTCGGCGTGCGCGGGCGAAACGACGGCGGGTGGGCTGAGAGGGACGGTCATCTCGACATAACCGCTCAGCGGCCCATGCCCGCGGGCGCCATAGGTCATCAGGCCGGTCGCCACGATCAGGAGGCATCCCGCGAGCAGGAGATAGATCATGAAGCCGCCGGCCGGGCTGTGGCCGAGATGCCGCGGCGCGCGGAATCCGGCGAGGTCGCGCAGGTAACGCAGCGCCGCGAAGGGGCCGAAGAGAAAGTCGGAGAACCGCGCGTGCTTCGTTCCGACGAAGCCCCAGAGGATCCGCAGCAGCACGAGCCCGCCCACCGCGTAGCCTGCCCAGACATGCAGCGCGATGAGCTCGTCTTCCGTGAAATAGGCGATGAAGAAGGCGGCGACGAGCGACCAGTGAAAGCACCGGACGAAGGGGTCCCAGACACGCACCGCGCGGGCCGTTTCATGCGGTTTCTCGGTCGTCGTCACCATTGGCTTTCACCCTTTGCCTGATCAGGACACGCAAAAACGGCGCCGCAGCCGCCGCCCTCCGGCAACCTGAGGGATGCACGGGTCAAGGGGCCGCTTGCGATGTCGGAGCCGTGAGACTGGCGTCGAATGCTTACCAGAGCCTTTCGAAAATATGGGTCTCTTCGTCGAGCCGAGCCTGCTCGAGCCCGCGAAAATCGCCGCGCGACACGATGCCGATCGCGCGGCCGTTCTGGGTGATCGGGATATGCCGGAAGCCGCCGTCCTGCATCATGCGGAGCGCTTCGATCGCCGTCTGGCCGGGCGGCATGGAATTCGGCTTCGGCGTCATGACCTCGGAAAGATGCGTGCGCGCCGCGCTCTTGCCCTCCGCCAGTACCCGGCAGATCGCATCCCTGCCGGTGAAGATGCCGAGGAGACGGTCATCGTCCTCGGTCACCAGCACCGCGCCGACACGTCGTTCCTTCATGCGGCGGCAGGCTTCCTTGACCGTCGCGGTCGGCGGCAGCTTGACCGGCCTCTGGTCGTGGATGATATCGAGCATGTGACGTTCGGACATCGGCGGTCTCCCTGACAAGAACGGTCGACGGCCGCGGTGCCCGTGCCGCATGCGCCGTCATTGAACTGTCACGATAGCAGCACGGCGACGCCGCGGGCATTGACCAAGATCAGGAGAAGGGATGGAATGGTTGCAGAAGACCGCCCGTCCTATCGACCGCGCGGCGAATTCAAAACAATCATTCCAGGGCATCAGGGAGGAAGATCATGGACTTCGGGCTGAAGGGAAAGAAGGCCATCGTCGCGGGCGGATCGCGCGGCATCGGCAAGGCAATCGCGATCGAGCTGGCGCGCGAAGGCGTCGACGTGGTCATCGCCTCGCGTTCAAAGGAGTCGCTGGAGGCCGCCGCGAAGGAGATCTCGGGCGCGACCGGGCGGACGGTCATCCCCATGGTCTGCGACGTGACGAACCGCCAGGACGTCGAGCGCATGGTCGACAACGCGGCGGAGGCGCTGGGCGGGCTCGACATCCTGGTCAACAGCGCGTCGCTGCCGGGCGGCTCGCCCAACGCGGTCGGCGCCATCGAGACCATCGACGACGACGCGTTCCTGGATGACTTCAACATCAAATACATGGGGGCGTTGCGCTGCGCACGGGCGGCGATCCCGCATATGAAGAAGGCCGGCTGGGGCCGCATCATCAACATCAGCGGCACCAACGCGCGCACCCCGGGAAATCTAAGCGGCGGCGCGCGCAACGCCTCGCTGGTACATTTCACGCGCACGCTGGCGATGCAGCTCGGCCGCGACGGCATCACGGTCAACTGCATCCATCCCGGCATGACCCGGACCGAGCGCACGGCGCGCGTGCTCGCCGAACGCTCCGCCAAGCTCGGCATCCCGCCGGCAGAGATCGAGAAGCAGGACTACGCCCCGGACGCGCCGCGGACCAACGCCATCGGCCGCATGGTCGACGCGTCCGAGGTCGCCTACGTCGCGGTCTTTCTCGCCTCCAACCAGGCCTGCGCGGTCACGGGCGAGCTGCTCATCCCGAACGGCGGCGCCGGCAAGGGCGTCTGGTATTAGAGGCTGGCGGCGGTGGCGGGGGCGCCTGCGGATTGGCGTGCCCCGCCACCACCGGCGCGAAACCGGAGGAAATAGCGATGGCCGACAGGCTTGGCCTGGACGAAGCCCGGGTGGTGGTTGAAACGATCCTGCAGGAAGCCGAGAAGCGGGGATTGAAGTTCGCCGCCGCGGTGGTCGATTTCGGCGGCGAGCTGATCTATCTCGCGCGCATGAACGGCGCGTCGCCGCTCAATGCCCGCATGAGCGTCAACAAGGCCTATACCGCGACGAAATGGCAGCGGGACACGAAAGCGATCAAGGAACGGCTCTTCGCCATGACGCTGGGCGACGAGCGACGCGAGATCACGTGGTTCTGCGACCCGATGTACACCCCGGTCTGGGGCGGCATCCTTCTCAAATCCAAGGATGGCGTCATCCTGGGCGCGCTGGGCGAAAGCGGCGGCACCGCCGAACAGGACGAAGAGATCGGCCAGATCGGCGCGAAGGCCTTCGCGGAGCTCTGATCGGGCGCTACGTCTAGAACAGCCGCGGTGCCGGGGCGGGCCAGAAACGCCAGAGGGCGAGCGACATGGCCGCGGCGGCGAGCGTCGCCGCGCCCCACAGCGTGATCACCGGTCCGAGCTGCTCCCGCGTGAACCCGGCCGGCAGGACCGGCCCGAAACCACGCAATAGCAGAAAGATTGCCGCGACGCCGGCGCCGGCGAGCAGCATCGGCATCACGACCGAAAGCGGGCCGAGGCCGACGCTGCCGGGCGTGTGCTGCCACAGCCCTGTCGCCCCTTCGAACAATAGGCAAAGCAGGATCGGCACGCCCAGCAGAAGCAACGGCAGTCCCTCGGGCAACGGACGGCCGGGCAGAAGGAGCCCCACGGTCCATCGGATCAGGGCGTAGCCAATGCCGTAGGGAACGAGCATCACGAGCGTCAGCAGAATCCGGTCAGCCAAGGCGAGGACCTCCCCCCATGCGAGGCCGCCCGAACGCGGACAAAGAAGGACGGCGCGGCCCGGACCATACCGTCCTACCGCGATCATGCCCATTCCCTATTTTTCGGATGCGCGCGGCGTCACTGCCGGTGAACACGGGACCGCACCGGCTTGTTTGGGCATTGCCTCGCCAACCGGTGCGACGGGCCGAGACTGCCTCGATCTCAGCCCATTCGCGTAACGGGAGTCAGCCGGCCCGGGCCTATTTCCAGGGCGTAAACGGCGGAATCGGACAGGGCCCTTCCACGTCGACCGTGCCGAAATCCGCGGGACCGACGATCTCCAGATACTCCATGTCGGGCGAATAATCGAACAGGTAGTGCGTGATGCCCGGCCGCTGGTGAACGCAGTCGCCGGCCGACACCAGCGTCTCCTTGTCCTCGTACATGAAGCGGGCCCAGCCCTTCAGCATGAGGACGATCTGAAACTCGCAGACATGCTTGTGCCAGCCGGTGCCTTCTTCCGGCGCCATATTCGCCTTGACCAGGTGGGCGATCACCTTGCCCTTCGTCGCGTCGGCGATGCCGAGATCGCGATAGAGGAAGAAATCGCGCAGGCCGCCGCCCTTGAAATCCGTGTCGCCCGGCTTTACGTGCGAGAATTCCATTTCGCTCGAGGATTCGGGTAACGCCTCCGCCTTCTTTGCCGTCGCTGTCGTCATTGCAAAGTCTCCTTTGACTCGACGTGATGGACCACGCGCCCGCGACGGTTTCCGGCCGCCCCGGCTCCGCTCATCGCGAGCACCAAACCACGTATTCCCGGATCACTTTGCTCATTTTTGTTGGCATGCCGAAGCATGCGCCGCCGCGTCCGATTTCGTTCGAGCAGGCTGCCGGATGGTTCTCTCGGCCGGCCGGATCGCGACGTTATGGTTTCAGGCTAGAGCTTTTTATTTCGCGCCGCAATATGGGACGTGTTGCGGAGCAGCATGGGTCGCGCCAGCTAGCAACCGCCAAATCGTTGGGGGTCCCAACGCGACAACCTTGCTTGTCATCGCACGCGCGGCCAAGCATTCTTGGTGAATGCCCGTCAAATGAGGACTCAATGCCGAACATCCCCGACGACATCTTTACGGAACCTGATTTCTCGCCGGATACGCTGGCCAATCTGGGCCCGCTGCGGCGCCTGGCCGGCGTGTGGCAGTCCGATAAAGGGAGTGGACGTCAGCCCCAAGGCGGAAGGCCCCGAACGGCGCGAGTTCCGGGAGCATATCCGGATGGACCCGATCGACCCGCAGCCCAACGGCCCGCAACTCCTCTACGGGCTGCGCTACCACATCCATATCAACACCGACGAGGAAGCCATCACCTTCCACGATCAGGTGGGCTACTGGCTGTGGGAGCCCGCCACCGGGCTGATCATGCAGACGATCGCCATCCCGCGCGGTCAGGTGGTGCTGGCAGGCGGAAAGGCGGCGCCGGATGACAAGACCATTTCGGTGGAGGCGCGGCGCGGCGATACCCGCTTCGGGATCTGCTCGAACCCCTTCCTCGAGGAGGCGTTTCGCACCGATTATTACCGCATCGACATCACCTTCAACGACGACGGCAGCTGGAGCTACGTGACGCGCACGGATCTGGCGGTGCGGGGAGAAACGCCGGCCTTCGACCACAAGGACACCAATACGTTACGGCGGGTCGCGCCGCCGGCGCCGAACCCGCTGGTCGGTTTGCTGAAGGAGGGCGAAGGGAGTTAGACAAACCGCGGCCGATTGTGGTCCCGACGAACGTGAACAGGACAATGTGCCTTTGCGAATGCTCGCACCAATAACCCGCCTTCGCCCTGTAAGCTACGGCGCGACAGCCTTCGCTCGCTTCGCGTCGAACTCCGCGCATGGCCTGCCACGCCGTAACTCGCAAAGCGAGCGAAGGCTGGTGGGCCCGGCAGGACTCGAACCTGCGACATGACCGTTATGAGCGGTCCGTTCTAACCAACTGAACTACGGGCCCGGTGCCGTGGGCGGTCGGGATTGATAGCATATCCGGCGGCGCGATGCCGCTGGGCGCTGTAAGGCTGCGTATATCGGCGGACGGGCCGGGGCGCAAGGCGGATTGCTTTCATTTTGGACGTCATGCCACGGCTTGTCCGTCGCATCCATGGACGAGCCATAGGGACAAGCTCCGCGACTGCCTCGCGCTTTCATCCGTGGATGCCACGCATGAAGCGTGGCATGACGGCTCAGAGTAAAAGCCGGCCGTTTCCCCAATGAAAAACGGAGGGGCGTGAATGCCGCCCCTCCGCTGTTCGAAACCCTGAAACCGTAACCCCCGGCCCTCAGTAGTCGAGGAAGCTCCGGAGCTTGCGCGACCGGCTCGGGTGCTTGAGCTTGCGCAGCGCCTTCGCCTCGATCTGGCGGATACGTTCGCGGGTGACCGAGAACTGCTGGCCGACTTCCTCCAGCGTGTGGTCGGTGTTCATGCCGATGCCGAAGCGCATGCGCAGCACGCGCTCCTCGCGCGGCGTCAGGCTGGACAGCACGCGCGTCGTCGTCTCGCGCAGGTTCGAATGGATCGCCGCGTCGGACGGCAGGATCGCGTTCTTGTCCTCGATGAAGTCGCCGAGATGGCTGTCCTCCTCGTCGCCGATCGGCGTCTCGAGGCTGATCGGCTCCTTGGCGATCTTCAGCACCTTGCGCACCTTCTCCAGCGGCATGTGCAGCTTTTCCGACAGCTCTTCCGGCGTCGGCTCGCGGCCGATCTCATGCAGCATCTGGCGCGAGGTGCGGACCAGCTTGTTGATCGTCTCGATCATGTGCACCGGAATGCGGATGGTGCGCGCCTGGTCGGCGATCGAGCGGGTGATCGCCTGCCGGATCCACCAGGTGGCATAGGTCGAGAACTTGTAACCGCGGCGGTACTCGAACTTGTCGACCGCCTTCATCAGGCCGATGTTGCCTTCCTGGATCAGATCCAGGAACTGCAGGCCACGGTTGGTGTATTTCTTGGCGATCGAGATGACGAGCCGAAGGTTCGCCTCGACCATCTCCTTCTTGGCGCGGCTGGCCTGGCGCTCGCCCTGCTGCACCGCCTGGACGATGCGGCGGAATTCCTGCAGCGGCATGGTCGTCTCGCCGGCGATCTCGGAAATCTCATCGCGCAGCCCGTCGATGTCCTTCGCATGCTTCTTGACGAAGGTCTTCCACCCCTTCTTGCCGGAAAGCGCAACCTGCTGCGCCCAGCTGGGGTCGAGCTCGCTGCCGAAATAGCTTTCCAGGAAGACCTCGCGCTCGACGCCGCAGTCCACGGCGTGGCGCAACAGCCGGCCCTCGGCGCGCGCCATCGCGCGGTTCATCTCGTAGAGCTGATGGACGAGCTGCTCGATCCGCGCATTGTTGAGATGCACGTTCTCCATCAGATCGATCAGGTCCTTGCGGTGCTTCTCGTAGGTCCGCTCGGTCGACTTCGACAGCTCCTCGCCGCGCTCATGGGTGGCGAGCAGCTTGTCCTGCGCGCGCTGCAGCTTGGTGAAGGTCGTGGCGATCTGCTCGAAGGTCGCGATGATCTGCGGCTTCAGCGCGCTTTCCATCGCGGCGAGCGAGATCGAGGACTCCTCTTCATCCTCGTCGTGATCATCTTCGTCGGAAGCGGTTTCCTCGCCGTCCTCGTCGCCATGGGCCGCGCCGTTGGCACCATTGGCGCCATTCGCACCATTGGCGCCGTTCGCACCGTTGGCGTTGGACGCTTGACCTCGACCGGCGGCTTCGGCGCCTGGACCGGCTGATCCGCGCCATTCGACACGGCGGGCGGCGGCACGATGCGGCCTTCCTCGTCCGGGCCGCCGCCATAGGTGGCGTCCAAGTCGATCACGTCGCGCAGCAGAATCTCTTCGTTGACCAGCGCGTCATGCCAGCGCGAGATCGCGCGCATGGTGAGCGGGCTCTCGCACAGCGCGCCGATCATCTTCTCGCGGCCGGCCTCGATGCGCTTGGCGATCGCGATCTCGCCCTCGCGCGACAGCAGCTCGACGCTGCCCATCTCACGCAGATACATGCGGACCGGGTCATCGGTGCGGCCGATGTCGTCGTCGCCGAGATTGCCCGCGACCGTCACCTGGCCATCGCCGTCGCCGTCCTTAGCGTCGCCGCTTTCCTCGACGTCATCGCCGTCGATCACGTTGATGCCGAGCTCCGACATCATCGTCATGGTGTCTTCGATCTGCTCCGAAGACACCTGCTCCTGCGGCATCGCCGCATTCAGCTCATCGATCGTGATGTAGCCGCGTTCCTTGCCCTTCGCGACGAGCCGCTTGACGGCGGCGCTGACGCTGTCGAGCAGCGGTCCGTCGCCCTGTTCCTCGTCGCGTTCCGAAACTTCAGCCTCACGTGCTGCCTTAGTCGCCATCCGCAATCGTCCCCGTTTTCATAACCACGATCATCTGCACCACGGCGTCCGCGTCCCACTGGGCCCACCTTCGCGAAGCCGCATTACTCATCGAGCTTGGCGATCTCGTTTTCCGCCCGCTCGATCTCACTGCGATACCGGAGAAATCGCGCCTCGCCGTCCGCCGTCCCTTCCGCGTCGGCGATGCGCCCTTCCTCCCGCAACTCACGGCTTCGGCTTTTGCGCTGCATCGATGCCAGCAAGTCCCGCACGCCCGCCTGCGCCTCTTCTAAGGACGCCTCGGGACGAGCAAAACCCGCATGAAGCAGCACATCCTTTCCGAGCAATCCCGTGAGAATGCCCGCACCCGCCGTCTCAGAGAGGTGGCGTTTAAGGCTTTCACTGTCAAGGGCTGCCGCCGCCGCGAGAAACACATGAATTTCCCGCCGGATTTTGTCAAGCTCCGGGTCCAGGTCAAGCCGGCCCAGCGCCTCGTCGAATTCGTCCAAAAGGGCGGGGTGATTGACCAGGGTGGCCAGCAGGGCCTGCTGGCGGCGGCGCGCGCCGACCGCGACCAGAGCTAGCCAGATTGTCACGCGGCGCGGTTTCTACTCCTTACCGGAATACCGCGAGACTTCCCGGCCATGATCGGCCGCCGGCGCCCGCGAAACGTTGTATTCAGCCGCTCGCGCAGCATTTCCTCGTAATATTGCCGGACGGTTCGGTCGGCGACCTGGGCGATCCGGTTGCGGATCTGCATCTCCAGCTCGGCCCGCCGCTCGGGCGTATCCAGCGTGCGGCCCTGGGTTTCCATGTCCCAGACAAGCTCTACCAGCGGCCGGGCGCCCTCGATCACGCGCCGCATGGCGGGCGCGCCGGCGCTGCGGATCAGGCTGTCCGGGTCCTCTCCCTTCGGCAGATAGGCAAAGCGCAGCGACCGGCCCGGCTGCAGCAGCGGCAAGGCCCGGTCAGCGGCCCGCTGCGCGGCCCGCTGGCCTGCGGAATCGCCGTCGAAGCACAGCACCGGCTCGGCCGTCAGCTTCCACAGCTCCTTGATCTGGTCCTCGGTCAAGGCCGTGCCGAGCGGGGCGACCGCCGCCTCGAACCCAGCGCAGGACAGCGCGATCACGTCCATATAGCCTTCGGTCACGAGCAGCTCGCCCGTGTCATGCGCCGCCTGGCGCGCGCTTGGCGAGGTTGTAGAGCGTCCGTCCTTTGTCGAAGAGCGGCGTATCGGGCGAATTGATGTATTTCGCGGCGCCGTCGCCGAGAATGCGCCCGCCGAAGGCGATGACCCGGCCGCGCCGGTCGGTGATCGGAAAGATCACCCGGTTGCGGAAGAAGGGATAGGGCGCGCGGCCGTCCTCGGGCCGCCGCAGCAGGCCGGCTTCGAGCAGCTGCGCCTCGTCCGGCCCCTGCTTCTTCAGTGCCTCGGCGATGCCCCGCCCGTCCGGCGCATAGCCCAGCCGGAACCGGGCGATCGCCGCGTCGTCGAGGCCCCGGCCTTGCAGATAGGCCAGTCCTTCGGCGCCCTTGGCCGTGCGAAGCTGCTGCTCGAACCAGCGGCAGGCCGCCTCCGTGACGTCATACAGCGAGGCTCGGCGCGCTTCCCGCACCCGGTCCTGCGGCGTCTGCTCGGGCATCGGCACGCCAGCCTCGGCCGCCAGCATCTGCACCGCCTCGGGGAAGCTCAGGCCCTGGGTTTCCATGACGAAGGAGAAGACGTCGCCGTGCTTGCCGCTGCTGAAGCAGTGATAGAAGCCCTTGTCGTCGTTGACCGTGAAGGACGGCGTCTTTTCCTGATTGAACGGGCTCAGGCCGACATATTCCCGCCCCTTGCGGATCAGCTTGACCCGCTTGCCGCAGACATCCGACACGGACACGCGGCCGCGAATTTCGTCAAGAAAGTTGGGCGGAAATGACATGGGCGATGTCCGGGCAGCGGCTTTCTTAACTATATCTATTAAAGTCCTAAGAATTTACAAAACTGAATTCCGGCCTCCTGCCGGAAATCCCAAGGATTCTGCGGGCCTGCCTGCCTCCAGGCCCCGGCCGGCCGTACTACCTTGTCGCGATTCGATTGAAATGCGGCAGAATCGGGCCGCCGCGCGCCCCGAGTCGCCGTTATGCCAGCTTTTGCTTCGCCACGGCGCTCGCCTTGGCGAAATCCATGCGTCCGGCATAACGCTCGCGCAACGCCGCCATGATCTTGCCCATTTCCTTGAGGCTGCCCGCGCCAAGTTCGCCGATCACCGCCTCGACCGCCTCCGCGATCGCCGCATCGCCCATCTGCTCGGGCATGAAGCGTCGAATCACGTCGATCTCGTCCCGCTCGCGGTCCGCCAGATCCTGGCGATTTCCCTTCACATACATCTCGATGCTGTCGCGGCGCTGCTTGATCATGGTCTGAAACAGGCCGAGGATCTCGTCGTCGCCGATCTCGCCGCCGCCGTCCTTACCGCGCGCGGCAATGTCGCGATCCTTGAGCGCCGCGAGGATCAGGCGGATCGTCGCCGTGGCGCAGGCGTCCTTCGCCAACGTCGCTTCCTTCAACGCCTTGGTCAAACGCTCGCGCAGCATTGTTTCAATAAACCAACAATTTACGATAGACAAAAACGGTACACGAAACCCATTCCCCTACGCAACAGGAAAGAAACGCGTAACCTTTTGATTTTTCGAAATTTATTTATTAATAATTTCTTGACGGCGGCACGGCTTTTGCTTAGAACCACCGCAATTTGCGCCCCGGAGCGGCCAGCGCCGCAGTACAATCCGGGCAGGCTACGCACACTTGGATCGTCAAACCCGAGGACTGATGGCGGAGAGACGCCCTCCTGAACGCACACCGCCACCCGGGACCACGGCCGCCCTGGCACTGGCCGACGGCACGATATTCTGGGGTCACGGAATCGGTGCGACGGGCCAGGCGGTCGGCGAGGTGTGCTTCAACACGTCGATGACCGGCTACCAGGAGATCATGACCGATCCGTCCTATGCCGGGCAGATCATCACCTTCACCTTCCCGCATATCGGCAACACCGGCACCAACGCGGAAGACATCGAGACGCTGACGCCGGCGGCGCGCGGATGCGTGCTGAGGGCCGACATCACGCAGCCGTCGAACTGGCGCGCCGCGCAGCATTTCGATGCCTGGCTCAAGGCGCAGGGCCTCATCGGCATCGGCGGCATCGACACGCGCGCGCTGACGCGCCGCATCCGCGACCTCGGCGCGCCGCAGGGCACGATCGCGCACGCCCCCGACGGCCGCTTCGATACCGCCTCGCTCATCAAGGCCGCGGCCGACTGGCCGGGCCTCGAGGGCATGGATCTGGCGAAAGAGGTGAGCTGCACGCAAAGCTACAATTGGGACGAGACGCGCTGGACGCTCGGGCACGGCTACGGCCGACTCGAAGCGCCGAAGCGTCATGTGGTCGCCATCGACTATGGCGCCAAGCGCAATATCCTGCGCTGCCTCGCCGATCTGGGCTGCGCGGTGACGGTGCTGCCGGCGACGGCGACCGCGGAGGATGTCCTGCGCCACAAGCCGGACGGGGTGTTCCTGTCGAACGGCCCGGGCGATCCGGCCGCGACCGGCGAATACGCCGTTCCCATGATCAAGCGGGTGGTCGACAGCGGCGTCCCGCTGTTCGGGATCTGCCTCGGCCATCAGATGCTGGCGCTCGCGCTCGGCGCCAAGACCGAGAAGATGCATCACGGCCATCGCGGCGCGAACCATCCGGTCAAGGACCTGCAGACCGGCAAGGTCGAGATCACCAGCCAGAACCATGGCTTCGTCGTGCGCGAGGACTCGCTGCCCAAGGGCGTCTCGGTGACGCATGTGTCGCTGTTCGACGGCTCGGTCGAAGGCATCGCCGCGGACGGCAAGCCGGTGTTCAGCGTGCAGTACCACCCCGAAGCGTCGCCGGGTCCGAAGGACAGCCACTACCTCTTCGATCGCTTCATCGACATGATCGACGAGCGGCGATAAGGACACCGGCGCGCCTATGCCCAAACGCACAGACATCCATTCGATCATGATCATCGGCGCCGGGCCGATCGTCATCGGCCAGGCCTGCGAATTCGACTATTCGGGCACGCAGGCGTGCAAGGCGCTGAAGGAGGAAGGCTACCGGGTCGTGCTGGTGAATTCCAACCCGGCGACGATCATGACCGACCCGGGCACGGCGGACGCCACCTATATCGAGCCGATCACGCCCGAGATGGTGGCGCTGATCCTCGAGCGCGAGAAGCCGGACGCGCTGCTGCCCACGATGGGCGGGCAGACGGCGCTCAACACCGCGATGACGCTTGCCAAGAACGGCACGCTCGACCGCCTCGGCATCGAGCTGATCGGCGCGCGCGCGGACGTCATCGCCAAGGCCGAGGACCGCCAGCTCTTCCGCGAGGCGATGATCTCGATCGGGCTCGATTGCCCGCGCAGCGTGCTGGTCAAGGATTTCGCCGGCGGCGCGGCGGCGCTGGAGGAAGTCGGCCTGCCGGCGATCTTCCGCCCGTCCTTCACGCTTGGCGGCACCGGCGGCGGCATCGCCTATAACCGCGAGGAATTCTTCGAGCTTCTCACCACCGGGCTGCGCGCATCGCCGGTGCACGAGGTGCTGATCGAGGAGTCGGTGCTCGGCTGGAAGGAATTCGAGATGGAGGTCGTCCGCGACAGCGCGGACAACTGCATCATCATCTGCTCGATCGAGAATATCGACCCGATGGGCATCCATACCGGGGATTCGATTACCGTGGCGCCGGCGCTGACGCTGACCGACAAGGAATACCAGATCATGCGCGACGCCTCGATCGCGTGCCTGCGCGAGATCGGCGTCGACACCGGCGGGTCGAATGTGCAGTTCGCCGTCGACCCGGCAAGCGGACGGCTGGTCATGATCGAGATGAACCCACGGGTCTCGCGCTCCTCGGCGCTGGCGTCCAAGGCGACCGGCTTCCCGATCGCCAAGATCGCAGCCAAGCTGGCGGTCGGCTACACCCTCGACGAGCTGAACAACGATATCACGCGGGTCACGCCGGCCAGCTTCGAGCCGACCATCGACTATGTCGTCACCAAGATGCCGCGCTTCACCTTCGAAAAGTTCCCGGGCGCCGAGCCGATCCTGACCACCGCCATGAAGTCGGTGGGCGAGGCCATGGCGATCGGCCGCAACTTCCAGGAAAGCGTCCAGAAGGCGTTGCGATCGCTCGAGACCGGCTACACCGGTTTCGACGAGGTGGCTCTCGAAGGCGGCCAGGAAGACATCAAGGAGCGCACGCGCAATGCGCTGCGCGTCCCCATGCCCGACCGGCTCGTGCTGGTCGCCCAAGGATTCCGGGTCGGTCTGACGGTGGAAGAGATCCACGAGGCCTGCCGCATCGACCCATGGTTCCTGCGCCAGGTGGAGGAGATCGTCCAGACCGAGGAAGCGGTGCGCCGCGAAGGCCTGCCTGCCGACGCCCCGGCGATGCTGCGGCTCAAGAAGATGGGCTTCTCGGACGAGCGCCTCGCCAAGCTGACCGGCTGCCGGCAAGCGGATGTCGCCGACCGCCGGCGCAGCCTCGCCGTCACGCCGGTCTACAAGCGCATCGACACCTGCGCCGCCGAGTTCCCGTCCCTGACGCCGTATATGTACTCCACCTATGAAGGCAACGGAGCCACGCCCGGCGAATGCGAGGCCGATGTCAGCGCACGCGACAAGATCATCATCCTCGGTGGCGGTCCGAACCGTATCGGCCAGGGCATCGAGTTCGATTATTGCTGCGTGCACGCGGCCTTCGCTCTGAAGGAAGCGGGTTACGAGACGATCATGGTCAACTGCAACCCGGAAACCGTGTCGACCGACTACGACACCTCGGACCGGCTGTATTTCGAGCCGCTGACCGAGGAAGACGTAATCGCGATCGTCCGCACCGAACAGGCGAAAGGCCGGCTGCTCGGCGTCATCGTCCAGTTCGGCGGCCAGACGCCGCTCAAGCTGGCGAAGCCGCTCGCCGACGCCGGCATCCCGATCCTCGGCACCTCGCCCGATGCCATCGACCTGGCCGAAGACCGCAAGCGCTTTCAGAAGCTGCTGGTCGACCTGAACCTCAAGCAGCCGGAGAACGGCACCGCGACCTCGCTGGAGGAAGCGGAGCAGATCGCCACGGAGATCGGCTACCCCGTCCTGCTGCGCCCGTCCTACGTGCTCGGCGGCCGCGCCATGGAACTGGTGCACGACCTGGACGGCCTGAAGCGCTATATGCGCACGGCAGTGCAGGTTTCCGGCGACCATCCGGTCCTGGTGGATCACTATCTGCGGGACGCGATCGAGGTGGACGTGGATGCGCTCGGCGACGGCGAGACCATCCACGTCGCCGGCATCATGGAACATATCGAAGAGGCCGGCATTCATTCCGGCGACAGCGCCTGCTCGCTGCCGCCCTACTCGCTGGGGCCTGACATCATCGCGGAAATCAAGCGCCAGACCGTCGCACTCGGCCGGGCCCTGAATGTGATCGGGCTGATGAACGTGCAATATGCGGTCAAGGACGGAGAGGTCTACCTGATCGAGGTCAACCCGCGCGGCAGCCGCACTGTGCCCTTCGTCGCCAAGGCGACCGGGATCCCGATCGCCAAGATCGCTGCGCGCGTCATGGCCGGCGAGAAGCTATCGGCCTTCCCGCTCGAAATGAAGGCGGCCGGGAAGCATGTCGCGATCAAGGAAGCCGTCTTCCCCTTCGCCCGCTTTCCGGGTGTCGATGTCGTGCTCGGCCCGGAGATGAAATCGACCGGCGAGGTCATGGGCCTGGACCGCGACTTCGGCCGGGCGTTCGCCAAATCCCAGCTCGCCGGCGGCGTCAACCTGCCGGTCGCCGGGCAGGTCTTCATCTCGGTGAAGGACCACGACAAGAACGCCATAGCGCGAATCGCCCGGGACATCGCCCGGCTCGGCTTCCGCATCGTCGCGACCCGCGGCACGGCGGCCCATCTGCAGGAACAGGGAATCGAGGCCCAGATCGTCAACAAAGTGCGCGAAGGGCAGCCGCACGTCGTCGATGCGATGATCAATGGCGAAATACAGCTTGTCTTCAATACGACGGAAGGGGTCCAGGCCATCGCCGACAGCTTCAGCCTTCGGCGTACCGCCCTGGTGCATCAGATCCCCTATTTCACCACGGTGGCCGGGGCACGGGCGGCCGTGCAGGCAATTTGTGCGCTGCAAAACGGCTCCCTTGATGTTGCCCCGCTGCAATCTTATTTTATGGGGCTGTAAAAGAGTACTTTCCGTCACTTCCGGACTGGCCAGGCGAGGCCCTAGGAGGATAGGGCCCACGGTTCGTTTTTTTCCCACATTTGGGTGGCTGACATGGACAAGATTCCAATCACAGCCGCGGGGGCATCCCGGCTGAAGGAAGAACTGAAGACCTTGAAGACCGTCGAACGTCCCGCGGTGATCAAGGCGATCGCGGCTGCGCGCGAGCACGGCGACCTGTCGGAGAATGCCGAATACCACGCCGCGCGCGAGCATCAGAGCTTCATCGAGGGGCGTATCCTCGAGCTAGAGGACCAAGTCAGCCGCATCGACGTGATCGATGTGAAGTCGCTGAAAGGGAAGGAAATCATGTTCGGCGCGACGGTCACCGTGGCGGACGAGGAAACCGACGTGGAAAAGACCTACCAGATCGTCGGCGAATACGAGGCCGACCCGTCTGACGGCCTGATTTCCGTCTCTTCGCCGATCGCGCGCGCCTTGATCGGCCGCAAGGTGGGGGACAGCGTCGAGGTCACCACGCCCGGCGGGCAAAAGGACTACGAGATCGTCAAGGTCCGATATAAGTAACCCGGGTCGTGGCCGTCATGGCCACCCGCGAGGCCGGCGCGCCCTCCCCCGTCCGCACGGACGGGCGTGGCCGGCCTGCTCAGTCGTCCTTGTCTTCCAGCATCCCTTCGTCGATCGGGACCCCGACATCATGCTTCGATACCCTGATCGCCAAGGCGGATTTGACATGACTGACATTGGGCGCCGCCGTGAGCTTGGACGTCAGGAACTTGTTGTAGCTGTCCCAATCGGTAGCCACGATCCGCAGCAGGAAATCGGTCTCGCCGGCGAGCATGTAGCATTCGCGGACCTGGGGCCATTGCGCCACCAGCGTCTCGAAGGCGACAAGGTCGGATTCCGCCTGACTCGTCAGGCCGACCTGTGCAAAAACGGTCACGCCGTAGCCAAGCGCTTCCTCGTTGAGGTCCGCATGGTAGCCGCGGATGAAGCCGGCATCTTCCAAAGCCCGCACACGCCGAAGACAGGGGGGCGCGGATATGCCGGCATTCTTCGCTAGTTCGACATTCGTGATACGGCCATCAGCCTGCAGGTCCCGCAAGATACGCAGGTCGATCCTGTCGAGTTTCACTCGCCGCATTGTTTGTGGGTCCCCGTGGAGCGTTTCGCGTAATAATATTACAAGACATAGATTCGCGAAATATTATTTCAATTTCTCTCTCCGCCTGACGGGATGACCCGGCCCATGGCAAACAGCGCCACGACATGGGTGATCACCGACGGCAAGCTCGGGATGGTCAATCAGGCCATAGGGCTTGCCGAGGCGGTCGGTTTCACCACCTTGGCGAAGACGATCCGGCCGGGAGCGCCGTGGAAATGGCTCCCGGCAGGGCTCTGGCCCGCCGGCGCGTCGGGCATCGGGCATGGCAGCGACCCCGTCGACGGGGCGCCGCCGGACCTGCTGATAAGCTGCGGCAGGCATGCGGTCGGCCCGGCGCTCTGGCTGAAGCGGCGTCACCAGGGCCGGCCTTTCGTGGTGCACGTACAGCACCCGCGGATCGATCCCTCGCGGTTCGATCTCGTCATAGCGCCCGCCCATGACAGTCTGGAAGGCCCGAATGTCCTGCGGGTGACCGGCTCGATGCATGGCGTTACCCGGGCCAAGCTGACGGCCGCGGCAGCGCGCTTCGGGCCCGCCTACCGGCACGTTCAGCGCCCTCTGATCGCCGTCTTGATCGGTGGCAGCAACAGCGTCTATGCCCTGAACGACACCACGGTCGAATGGCTGATCGCCGGTCTCAAGCGGCTTGCCGAGGAACGAGGCGCGGGCCTTCTGGTCACGCTCTCCCGCCGCACGGGCGCCGCCGCCGAAAAGCGGCTGCGCGAGGCGCTCGCCGGCATCGCGGCGGAGATCTGGAACGGAGCCGGAGAGAACCCCTATCTCGGCTATCTCGCCCTGGCGGACGCCGTCGTCGTCACCTGCGATTCGGTCAATATGATCTCGGAAGCCTGCGCGACGGGGAAGCCGGTGTATATCGCCGACCTCCCGGGCCGGGGCAGCAGCAAATTCGCCGCCTTTCACGGCCAGCTCCTCGCCGCCGGGATGGCGCGCCCGTTCGAGGGCAATCTGGAAAGCTGGTCCTACGAGCCGCTCGACGATACCGCCCGCGCCGCGGCGGAAATTCGCCGCCGCATGGGGCTGGACGGCTGACGCCGAGCGCCCTGCACGTCATTGCCGCATTGCCGTACGGGTTGCCTTTCCGTATATGATCTCTGCCGGCAACCGCAGAAAGATACGGATTCCGATGCTTGACCTCGACGCCCTCCGTGGCGCGGCGCTGCAGCGCGAGCCCTTCGACCACCTGGTCGTGCCGCGCTTCATCACCGCGGACACCCTGGCGGCGATCGGCCAGGATTTTCCGAAAGGCATCGGGCCGGGGAGCTATCCCCTTTCCGCCCTGCGATTCGGCCCGGCTTTTCAACGGCTGTGCGACGCAATCCAAGGCGAGGCCATGAGCGAGGCGCTGGGCGAAAAATTCGGGCTTCCGCTGGCCGACCGTCCGACCATGATCACGGTGCGGGGCCAATGCCGGGCGACCGACGGCAAGATCCACACCGATTCCGCCGGCAAGCTGGTAACGGTGCTGCTTTACATCAACGACGGATGGGACGAGCAAGGCGGGCGGCTTCGGCTCCTGCGCTCGCCCGACGATATCGAGGACTACGCGGTCGAGGTCCCGCCCGATGCCGGCACCATGCTGGCCTTCCGCTGCAGCGAAAATGCCTGGCACGGACACAAGTCGTTCGAAGGGCAACGCCGGTCGCTGCAACTCAATTGGGTGCGTGACGCGGCCTATCTGCGCAAGGAGCGGTTCCGGCATCGCGTCTCCGCCTTCTTCAAGAAAGCCAGCTTCGGATGAGTATCGCGATCGAGACCTTCAGCAACGCCACCGGCGGCGTGAGCTTCTTCAAGGCCGTCGGTCATCCGATGGTCGCGGCGCGCGCCCGAGCGCTGATCGCCGATGTCGCCAAGGCCGGCCGCGTTGCGATCTATGACCCGTACGGCCTGGCCGATGCCTTTGCGGCGCTGCACGACTGTTCGGCGCTGAGCATCGCCGGCACCTTCGTCCAGGACGTCGCCAAGATCGGCAAGCCCGTGCTCGGCCATTCCGCCGCGCCGGTCACCGATCTTGCGGCGGCCGGCGCAAAGGCCGTTTTCATCGTCGCCTTCGACTCGGAGCGCCTGGAACATCACATCCGCCACCTGCTCTCCGCCGACACGCGCGTGTTCAGCCTGGATGCGATGCGGCTCGATGACGCCATGCTGACGAACCGGCGGCGTTATCTGGACCCATTGAATTTCGCGACCAATTTTGCCTTCTTCCGCGATACGGCGGGCCAGCATACGCGCCTGGTGACCGCAAACTACTGGGCCGGGTACGGTGCGGAGAACACGTCGATCTGGTTCACCTTGATCGACGAAGGCGGGAGCGAGATTGCCCGGTGGCGCGAGCCGCTGACGCAAAGCGCCGGTTCCATCGTCGTCGACAGCGCCGAGGTCCGGCGGCGCTTCGAGCTCGGTGCGTTCACCGGCCAGCTTTTCCTGCACGCCGTCAACGTGGCCGGGCACGACATCGTGAAATATGCGCTCGACACCTATGGCGACGACGCGACCGAGCTCTCCTGTACCCATGATGCGAATGCATGGCCATCGGATCTCTATGCCGGGCTGCCCGCGCCCGACGCGGACGAACGGGTAATTCTGTGGGTACAGAACAGCCACCCTTGCCCGATCCCGCCCCGCGCCGTTGGCCTGAGCCGGATGGGCGGCGGCGAGCCCGCCTGGCTCGACCGCGAAATCGCGCCTTTCGGCACGTATGCGCTGGACGTGGCCAGCCTGTTGCCCGGCCTCGCGTGGCCCGGCCAGATCGAGATCAAGGCCGGGAAGCATTTCGTCCGGCCGCGCTATGAGGTGATCCGGCGCAACGGACGCCGGCGCATGGCGCATGCGAATGTGGAACGGGTCGATCTCAAACCGGACCCGCAGATCCCGGAACTGGGGAACCTGCTCGGCAAGTCCTATATCCTTCCCGCCCCAATTCTGCCGGTCGAACGCTACCGCAGCATCGCACTGCCGACGCCGATGTCGACCGCGCAGCGCAATCTTCCCCTCGCGGCGATCGCCTACGACAGCGCAGGCAATGAAGTGGCGCGGCATCGCTTCGGCTGTCTGCCGCGGGATCACGCCCAGTCTCTGGATGCCGACGCGCTTCTCAACGGCAAAGCCCGCGGCGGCCTGGCCGGCGGCTACGGCCATATGGAGCTGGTCTACGATTTCGCCGAGGGCGGCGACGCGGACGGCTGGCTGCATGGGCTCTTCCGCTACGAAGACCGGATCTCGGGACATGCCGCGGAGACCAGCTTCGGCGCCCATGTGTTCAACACGGTGCTCACCTATCGGAACGAGCCGCAGTCCTATTCCGGCCCGGCGCCCGGCCTCAGCACGCGGCTGTTCCTGCGCCTTGGCCCCGCGCCGCTCGAAACCCTGTGCCATCTCATCTATCCGGCATCCACACCCTGGCACGCGCACAGCGAAACGCGCTTCGTGCTGCATGACGGCGACGGCGACGAGATCGCCGCGCGCACAGTGGCAATTCCTTGCGGCGGGTCGCTGCACTTCCGCTATACCGAGACGTTCGATGCCGGCGAGCGAGCGCATGCAGGCGCCGGCGCCTACATCGTTATCCGCGACCTGACCTGCCGGCTTTTCGGCTATCACGGCTTGCTCAACGGCGAGGCCAGTTTCAGCCTCGATCACATGTTCGGGTTCTGATGGATTGGGATAAGCTACGCGTCTTCCATGCGGTGGCGGAAGCCGGCAGCTTCACGCATGCGGGCGAGCTGCTGAATCTGAGCCAGTCCGCCGTCAGCCGCCAGATCAGCGCGCTCGAGGAAAGCCTCGATACGACGCTGTTTCATCGCCATGCGCGCGGCCTGATCCTGACCGAACAGGGCGAGATGCTCTACCAGACCACGCACGAGGTCTACCACAAGCTGGCGATGGCCGAGGCGCAGCTCTCCGAAAGCAAGGAACGACCGTCGGGCCCGCTCAAGATCACCACGACGATCGGCCTCGGCTCGCTATGGCTGACCTCGCGCATCAAGGAGTTCATCGAGCTTTATCCCGAGGTCGACGTCACGCTGATCCTGACGGATACCGAGCTCGACCTCAGCATGCGGGAAGCCGATATCGCCGTACGGCTGCAGTCGCCGCGGCAACCCGATCTAATTCAGCGGCCGCTGTTGACCGTGCATACGCATGTCTATGGCGCCGAGGAGTATCTCGAACAGTACGGCATGCCGCAGCGGGCCGAGGACCTCGACAATCATCGCCTGCTCGTCTACGGCCAGGAGTGGCCCGCCCCCGTCCCCGAGGTCAATTGGGTCCTCAATCTCGGCGCCCGCCCGGACAGCCGCCGGCGGCCTGTGCTCAAGGTCAACAACATTTACGGCATTTACCGCGCCTGCCGCAGCGGCCTCGGGCTCGCCGGCCTGCCCGACTATGCCATCCCGGAGGGCACCAACTTGCGGCGGGTCCTGCCGGACATCAATGGCCCCTCTTTCCGCGCCTATTTCGTCTATCCGGAAGAGCTGCGGCACTCGAAGCGCATCGGCGTTTTTCGTGACTTCCTGCTGCGAAAGGTCGCCGAGCACAACTTCTGACCCGGCTCATCCCTCGGGCGGCGGGCGCCGCCCGTCCGTCGATGCCGCTCCGCGGCGGGCTCCGGCAAAGACATGCGCAAACCACATGACTGAGATGAAGTTTTGGACGTAGTCATGCGTGAAGCGAGCGGCTATTGATGCACATAGATTGTTGCAATGCCGCGACAGATCTACCGGTCTCCCGCACTGCGGCTCGTCCGTATCAGGGGGACCTGGGCTTAGACGTCTCCCAGACGTGAAGCCTCCCTGTTTACTTAGCCGGGCCTTCGTGGCCCGGCTTTTCTTTTAGGGCCTACGGACGGTAATCGATCTAGCGGAACAGGCGGTCGCCTACGGACTTCTCCAGCCCCGTATAGAGCTGCGCCACATATTCCCCATAGCCGTTGTAGATCAGCGTCGGAATGCGTTCCGACGTGCCCAGGGGCTTCTCGGTGGCCTGGCTCCAGCGCGGGTGCGGGACCTTGGGGTTCACGTTCGCCCAGAACCCATATTCGCTTTTCTGCAGCTGCTCCCAAAAGCTGACCGGCTGCTTGTCGGTAAAGGTAAAGCGGACGATGGATTTGATCGACTTGAAGCCGTATTTCCATGGCGTCGCGAGGCGAAGCGGCGCGCCGTCCTGGCGCGGGATCGGCTTGCCGTAGAAGCCGGTCGCCAGAAAGGCCAGGTCGTTGGTTGCCTCGGCAAGGGTAAGGCCCTCCACGTAAGGCCACGGATACCAGACCTGCTGCAGCCCCGGCATGACCTTCTTGTCGGCCAGGGTTTCCATCTTGATGTATTTGGCCGATGACAGCGGACGCGCGAGATCGACCAGCGCCTTGAAGGCAAACCCGCTCCACGGCACCGCCATCGACCATGTCTCGACGCAGCGATGGCGATACAGCCTTTCCTCCAGCGGCATCTTCTTGAGCAGCGTGTCGATGTCGACCGTCATCTCCTTTTCGACCATGCCGTCGAGCCGCACGGTCCAGGGCCGGATCTTGAGCGCCTGCGCCGCGTCCTTGATGTCCTTCTGGCTGCCGAACTCGTAATAATTGTTGTAGCTGGTCGCGTATTCTTCCTTGGTGATCTCGCGGTCGAGCTTGTATTTCGGGTTCCGCTTAACCGGATAGAGCCCGGCGGAGGGGTCGGCGGCCGGGACGTCGGCACGGGCGCGACCCGACAGGCCGCCGCCGGCAACGAGAAGGGTGCCGAGCCCCATGGCTTTCACCAGCTGGCGGCGCTGCAGAAAGACGCTTTCGTCGGTCGCCCTGGATTCGGGCAGTTCCCAGCCTTTTCTCACTTTCAGCAGCATTGCGGATCCTCCGTCTGTTATCATCCGACGGCATTTTCGGCCGCCCACGGCGCCAATCCAAATGACGCTTGTGTGATGGCTCATTGACCAGGATGCGGACGGAGGAAGAACAGCCGCGGGGGCCATGGGCCGGCGATCGATCGCCAATTTGCCGATCCGGCCCTCGCCGCAGCTATTTCACGAGCATGCTGCGGAGCATCCAGGCGTTTTTCTCGTGGATCTGCATCCGCTGCGTCAGCAGATCCGCGGTCGGTTCGTCGTTCGCCCGCTCGACGGCCGGGAAGATCGACCGGGCGGTCCGGACCACCGCCTCCTGCCCTTTGACCAGGTTGGCGATCATCGCTTCCGCCGCCGGCACGCTTTCCTCTTCGTCGATCGTAGAAAGCTTGGAAAAGGCCGCGTAGCTGCCGGGCGCAGGCTCGCCAAGCGCGCGAATCCTTTCGGCAATGGTGTCAACGGCGGTGGCAAGCTCCGTGTACTGCTGCTCGAACATCAGGTGCAGCGTGTTGAACAGCGGCCCTTCCACGTTCCAGTGATAATTGTGGGTCTTGAGGTAGAGCGTGTAACTGTCCGCCAGCAGGCGGGACAGGCCTGCCGTGATCTCTTCCCGGTCCTTTTGGTTGATCCCGATATTGATATCCATCGCGTATCTCCACTTCGATATGATAATTAGAATTATTCCAATTTAGAGAATAGATATAATATCGAGTGCCGCGGAAGACAAGGTTAATTTGGATCTTGAAGGTCCGGGCTGCGGGATCGAACGGATTGCGCGGTCAGCTTTTGAAATGGACTTCGACTTTGCCCAATTTACCGAAATCCGCCGTTACGATGCTGCCGGCCGGGGCCGGGATCGGCCCGGTCGCCGCGCCCGAGGTAATCCACTGGCCGGCCTTGAGCTCATAGCCCCGCTTGGCGAGATGATTGGCCAGCCATGCCAGGGAATTCAGCGGATTCCCCAGGACATTGGCGCCGCTGCTGGCGGCGACTTCTTCACCCTCGACCAGATGGCGGACACGGCAATCCGCCAAGTTCAGGCTGCGCCAGTTGGCGACGGCGGGACCATAGACGAAACTGAAATTCCCGGCATGGTCGGCGACGGTGCCGCGCACGCCGAGCTTTGGCCGATTGGCAATGCGCAAGCCGACGACCTCGATCGCCGGATGCAGGGATTCGACCGCCGCTTCGACCACTTTCCCCGTATAGGGGGCGCCTTCGGCCGGGATATCCTTGCCGAGGCGAAAGGCGAATTCACATTCGAAGCCGCCGACCGTCTCGCTCGATCCCTCGATCGTCTGCGGCGAAGCGATGATATGTGGCACGAACAGCGGACCCGCGGCCGGCTCCGTCGCGCCGGCGCGCTGCATCGCTTCATCGTTGGTCAGTGCGACCTTCCAGCCGGCAAGCTTCAGGCCGATGCCTTTGAGTATCTCATCCTGGATCGCATAAGCGTCGTCCAGTGTTTCCGGCTCCGCGTCGGCCGGCAACGCATCCATCTTGTGACCATCGCGCCGGGCCGCAATCAGGAGCTGCGCCGCTTTCTTTACGTCGACCATGTTTTCATCCCTCCGATTACGGTCCGAGAATCTAGGACCGATCCGTTTCTCGATTATCTTGGAGCATGAAGCGAATCCGCTCAACCCGGCCCATCCGGGAACGGTCGCTCCTATCGCTGGCCCGCGTCGAGCCCTATGCGGCGGCTTCCTTGCGCTGGGTAACGATCAAATCGGCATCGCGCCCTGTCAATTCGGCAAGGTGATCGAATTGCCACTCGAATGTTCCGACGCCGACGGTCAAGGAGCGAAGATCGACAATCAGATCGTGCAGCTCGGATTGCGGCATGTTGGCCTTCACTTCGTCCCATCCCGCCCAGCCGCGCTTCGTGTCGAAGCCGAGGATCTGTCCCCGCCGCTTCGTGATTACGCTCTGGGCCTGGCCGGTGTATTCGCTCGGAATCGAGATCGTAACCAGGGCGATCGGCTCCAACAGCACCGGATTGCAGTTCGGCAATGCTTCCTTCATCGCCAGGATGCCGGCGCGCCGGAACGCCATGTCGGACGAGTCGACCGAATGGTATTGGCCGTCATACAACGTTACCGAAAGATCGATGACGGGGAATCCAAGCGGTCCTTCCGTCAGATACTCCTTCACCCCGTGCTCGACGGCGGGAATATACTGACGCGGAACGACGCCACCGCTGATGTTGTCGATGAATTCGAAGCCCTTACCGCGCGGCAGCGGCTTGATCTCGAGATGGACGTCGCCGAACTCACCATGCCCGCCGGACTGCTTTTTATGCCGGGCATGCTGCTGGACCGACTTGCGAATCGTCTCCTTGTAGGGGACTTGGGGCCGCGCCGTCCTGACCGCGACATTGTAACGATTCTTCAGCTTTTCGCCGGCGACCTGCAGGTGAATGTCGCCCTGTCCCCAGAGCACCAGCTGATGGGTGTCCTCATTGTGTTCCGCCGATATGGACGGATCTTCCTCCATCAAACGGGCGATGCCGCTCGACAGCTTGACCTCGTCCTCGCGGCGCTCGGCCTTGATGGCCATCGAATAGACCGGCGGGAGCGGCGAGAACCACGGCAGCGCACCCTTCAGCACGCCGGCCGGGTTCAGCACGTCCCCCGTCTTGATCGCCTCGAGCCGGCCGAGCCCGACGACGTCGCCGGTATTCGCCTTGGATATCTTGTTGAGCGTGTGTCCGACGAGCTGCGACAGGCCGCTGACGCGATGGTCGCCGAAGGTGGCGCCGTCCGTAACCGAGCCGCGCCAGACCCGGGCGACGGATAGCTTCCCGGTATGCGGCATGTGATAGGTCTTGAAGACCTGGAGCAGCGGATCGCCCTCGGCGCCGCCCAGACGTTCGAGCGTCACTTCCGGTCCCGGCGCCTCGTGCCGCAGCGCCTTCAGCAGCCGCAGCACGCCATGATTCTGCTCCGCCGCGCCGAGGAACACCGGCACGATCCGGTCGGCCTGCAATTCCCGGGTAAGATAGGTGTAGATCTCATCTTTCGGCGGCACCACGTCTTCAAGCAGCTCTTCGAGCAGCTTGTCGTCAAAATCCGCAAGCGTTTCCAGGAGCTCCTGTCGGGCCTCCACGTTGCGGCCCTGCACCGTGTCCGGCAGCTCGATGAGCGCCGACGGGCTTCCCGGCTGGTACTTGTAGGCGCGCTCGGAGACGAGGTCGACATAGCCGGTGATCGCTTCGCCGTCGCGGATCGGCACATGGCGGAGCGCCAGCGGCCGCTCGGAAATCGACTGGATCGACTCCAGCAGCTCGCGCACACGGTCATTCGCGTGGTCCATCTTGTTGATGAACAGCATGTGCGGAATTCCGTGCTGATCGAGGAAATGCAACAGCGGGGAAAGCGTCAGGGCCCGGCTCGCTTCCGGCTCGCAGACCACGACCGCGACATCGGCGACCATCAGCGCCGCATAGGTGTCGTGCGCGAATTCCACGGATCCTGGGCAATCGAGAAAATGCCACTGCTCGCCGAGAAATTCGGCCGCGGCGACGGAAACCTCGGTGCTCATCTGACGTGCCCGCGCCTCTTGCGACGCGTCGCCAACCGTGCTGCCGTCCTTGACGTTTCCCTTACGCTGCGTCGCGCCGCACGCGAAGAGAAGCGATTCCAGAAGGGTGGTCTTGCCGCTGAGATAGGGACCAACGATTGCAACGCAGCGCGGTGCAGATGGATTGCGCCCCGACATTTGGAACCTCCTTCCCGGGTTTTTTCGGTCTGCCTACACCTGACCAGTGTAGATCGTTTCCTCCGACACCCGAACATGGTTCCAATCCGGAAGGCGCGTGGCAAGCAAAAAGGCGATTTACCGCTCGGACGGCTTCCCGTCCTTGTAGGGCTTCAGGGCGGCATAGAGCGTATCGTGGACCGGGGTCGGGACGCCGCTTTGACGGCCGAGCCTGGCGACCGCGCCGGACAGGGAATCGAGCTCCATCCGCTTGCTGCCGTTGAGATCATGCAACATGGACGCGACCATTTCCGGCGGCCAGCCGTCGAGCACCGCCATCTGCCGCTCCACCGCATCGTCCGGCAGCGCCACGCCGCGAGCGCGCCCGACCGCGGCCGCCTCCGCGATCGCGTTGTAGAGCAGCATCCGGGTATCCGGGTCCGCCCGAAGCGGCCCGACGGGCATCCGCGTCACCGTCGTGACACCGCTGAGGCCGACCAGGACGATGAATTTCATCCAGATCTCCGTCATGACCGTGGACGAGAAGACGGCGTCGATGCCGGCATCCTTGCACGCTTTCTCGAAGGCCTGGCCACGCTTCGAACGGCTGCCGTCCAGCTCGCCAAAAATCATCCGGGCAAAGCTCCCGGTCTGGCGGATCAGCCCGGGCTCCGCCACGACGGCGGCGATATAGACGGTTCCGCCCATGACATGCTGCGGGCCCAGGATGCCGCCGAGGATCTCCTCGGTCTCCACACCGTTCTGAAGCGCCAGCACGGTCGTGTCCGGCCCCACCATCGGCCGGCAGGCATGCCCGACCGCCTCCGTGTCGAACAGCTTGACCGCGAACATGAGATAGTCGACCGGGCCCACGGACGCGGGGTCGTCGGTCGCCTGGGCCGGATGGATCGTCAGGTCGCCGTTCGGGCTCTCGACCCTGAGGCCCGATTTTCGGATCGCCTCGAGATGACGGCCGCGGGCCATGAAAACGACGTCATGCCCGGCAGCGGCCAGACGCGCCCCAAAATAGCCGCCAACCGCGCCCGCGCCGAAGACCGCGATCCGCACCGGCGACCGCCGCGCCGCTCAGCGAAGCGCCGCGCAGGCGCGCTGAATGCGGGAGCAGGCGTCCTCGAGCGTCTCGGTGGCGGCGGCGTAGGAGATGCGGAAATAAGGCGACAGCCCGAACGCCTCGCCCTGGACCACGGCCACGCCTTCGGCCTCCAAGAGGTAGGTCACGAAGTCTTCGTCGGTCTTGATCACCTTGCCGTCGGGCGTCGTCTTGCCGATGCAGCCGGCGCAGGACGGATAGACGTAGAACGCGCCCGGCGGCGTCGCGCATTTGATGCCGTTCGCCTGGTTCAGCATCGACACGACGAGGTCGCGCCGCTCCTTGAACACCTTGACGTTCTTCGGGATGAAGCTCTTGTCGCCGTCGAGCGCCGCGGCGGCGGCCCATTGGCTGATCGTCGACGTGCTGCTGCAGTTCTGCGACTGCACCATGTTGATGCCCTTGATCAGCTCCTTCGGCCCGCCGGCGAAGCCGACGCGCCAGCCGGTCATGCAATAGGCCTTGGACACGCCGTTCATCGTGAGCGTGCGGCTCATCAGCCCAGGCTCGACCTGGGCGATGCTGTAGAATTTGAAATCGTCGTAGATGATATGCTCGTAGATATCGTCGGCGAACACCCAGACCTGCGGATGGCGCATCAGCACCGCGGCGATCGCCTTGAGCTCGTCACGGCTGTAAGCCGCGCCGGTCGGGTTGCTGGGCGAGTTGAGTATCAGCCATTTGGTCCTGGGCGTGATCGCGGCCTCGAGCTGCTCGGCCGTCATTTTGAAGCCCGATGCCTCGGTCGCTTCGACGACCACCGGCACACCTTCCGCCAGGACCGCGATGTCGGTGTAGCTTACCCAGTAGGGCGCCGGCACGATGACCTCGTCGCCCGGATCGAGCGTCGCCATCATGGCGTTGAAGATGAGCTGCTTGCCGCCGACGCCGACGGAGATCTGTTCCGGCGTGTAGTCGAGGCCGTTCTCGCGCTTGAACTTGCGGCACGCCGCCTCGCGCAGCTCGAACAGCCCGGCCGGCGGCGCGTATTTCGTCTTGCCTTCCGCCATGGCGCGGATCGCCGCGTCCTTGATGAACTGCGGCGTGTCGAAATCGGGCTCGCCGGCGCCGAGCCCGATGACGTCCATACCGGCGCGCTGCATATCCTGCGCTTTCGCCGTTACGGCCATGGTTGGAGACGGCTTGATACGGCCGAGCCGGGAAGCAAGGACGGACATTTTGAACCCTCGTCGCAAAGACCGAAAACCGGTGGGAAGGGTCGGAACCCTACGCCCATGTTTCTGCCGTTTCAATAGCCAAGCCGGGTATCTTCCGCCCCCAGGCTGCCGAGCCGCCGGCGCCTCGACTTGACGCCGGCCAAGGGTCCTTCCTAGGGTCGTGAGACAGGCTGAAAAAATGCGAGGAGACGCCGGGATGGGAAAGACCCTGACGGAGGATCAGGTCCGCGCCTATCGGGAGAATGGCTATCATTTCCCGGTTCGCGTGATGTCGCCCGATGACGCCCAGGGCTATCGCGCGAAGCTCGAAGGCTTCGAAAGCGGCCACGGTCTCAAGGGCGTGCGCATGCAGAAGCTCTACCTGCTTCTCGCCTGGATGAACGACGTCGTCCGCAACCCGAGGATCCTCGACGCGGTCGAGGATGTTCTGGGGCCGGACATTTTGTGCTGGCAGAGCAGCTTCTTCATCAAGGATCCAGGCAGCAAGGGCTACGTCAGCTGGCATCAGGACGCGACCTACTGGGGTCTCAGCACGCCCGATGTCTGCACGGCCTGGGTTGCGCTCACGCCGGCGACGATCGAGAACGGCGCGATGAAAGTTGCGCCCGGCACGCACAAGCTGCCGCAGATGCCGCACGAGGACACCTTCAATCCCGACAACCTGCTCACCCGCGGGCAGGAGCTGAAGGCGAACATCGATACCGCCAGCGCCGTCGACATGGTGCTCGCCCCGGGCGAGATCTCGCTGCATCACATCATGCTGGCGCACGCGTCCGAACCGAACCGGTCGACGGACCGCCGGATGGGGCTCGCCATCCGCTACATTGCGCCGCACGTGCGCCAGACGACCGGCGTGCCCGACAGCGCCATGCTGGTGCGGGGCAAAGATCGCTACGGCCATTTCGAGATGGAGACCCCGCCGCTGGCCGACATGCATCCCGACGCCGTCGCGCTGCACACCCGGATCACCGAAACGCGCCAGGGCTTCATCTACCGTGGCACGGACAAGGGCGCCCACCGGTAAGCCCCCGTTTGCCGCGTTCGCCCACACTTCGCCGCAATGCTTGATGCCCGTTCCTGGGCCGGACGGGCCGGAACATGGCCGATTCCCTCATATTTACGGGCAAATTTGCAATCAGTTGCCTCTGCCACAATTTAGTGGCCTGCAAGGGCAGATCGCCGCAATTTATCTCAACTTCGCCTAAAACTCTTCAAAACCCGGCCTAAAAACCGCGCTTTCCTGTCACTCGTCCGGAAAGCCAATCGGATGAGCGCAACAGGAGACAGGGAAGATGCGCATTACAGGCAGCAATCGACTCGCCGTGCCCGAACGGCACTGGGTCGAGTATCCCGCCAATCGAATGGCGCGTAGGCTCTCGATTCTCTTCATCGTCGTATTGATCGTTATCGGCGGCGGCGTCGCCTCGCTGGCGGCGCATGCCGCCACCGCCGCGGCGCCCGCGCAGAAGGAAGACTCGGAAGGCGGCCTTTTCCTGCGCCGCCAGGACGGCACGCTGCTCGACACGCCCGCGCCCTCGGTGGACGCCGCGGTCAAGATCGACGTCACCGGCGTGATCGCCCGGGTCAACGTGGCGCAGACCTTCAAGAACCCGGACGAAAGCTGGGTCGAGGGCGTCTACGTCTTCCCGCTGTCGCGCAACGGGGCGGTCGACCACATGATCATGCGGATCGGCGACCGCGTCATCGAAGGCAAGATCCAGGAGCGCCAGGCCGCCAAGCGGCAGTACGAAGCCGCCAAGCGGAGCGGCCGCAAGGCGGGCCTGGTCGAGCAGGAACGCCCGAACATCTTCACCGCCTCGGTCGCCAACATCCCACCGCACGGAACCATCACCGTCGAGATTTCCTACCAGCAGCCCGTCGACATCGCCGACGGGCTTTATTCCCTCCGCTTGCCGATGGTCGTCAACCCGCGCTACATCCCGAAGAGCCCGCAGATCGCCGGCATCGGCGGCTCCGGCTGGGCCGCCAACACGGTCGGCGTGCCGGATGCGGAGCGCATCACCCCCCCGATGCGCGACCCGGCGATCGGCAAGGACAACCCCGTCCGCATCGCGGTCGATCTGAAGCCGGGTATGCCGGTGACCGCGCTGCGCAGCCTCTACCACCCGGTGACGATCCGGGAATCCGCCGGCAACGAATACCACATGACCCTTGCCAAAGGGCCGGTGCCGGCGGACCGCGATTTCGTCATCGAATGGCAGCCGCATCCGGGCGCCGTGCCGAAGGCGGCGCTGTTCCAGGAGCAGCATGACGGCGCGAGCTATTTCCTCGCCATGGTCGTCCCGCCCCTTCGTGCCGAGAGCCGGGAAATGACGCGGCTCCCGCGCGAGGCGGTCTTCATCATCGATACCTCCGGCTCGATGCACGGACAATCCATCGCGCAGGCCAAGCAGGCGCTGCGCCTCGCCGTCGACCGCCTGAAGCCGGAAGACCGGTTCAACATCATCGGCTTCGCGAGCCGGCCGACGCCCCTGTTCACGGCGCCCCGGCTCGCGGACCCGCAGTCGATCTCGGCCGCGCGCCGTTTCATCGACGGCCTGCAGGCGGACGGCGGCACCGAGATGCGCGCCGCGCTCGATCTCGCGCTCGACGGCAGGATCGACACGGGCCGGCTGCGCCAGATCGTGCTGCTGACCGACGGCAGCGTCGGCAACGAAGCGGCCCTGTTCAGCGCCATCCGGCGGGGCATCGGCGACAGCCGGCTGTTCACCGTCGGGATCGGCAGCGCGCCGAACGGCTATTTCATGGACCGCGCCGCGCGCTTCGGGCGTGGCACTTTCACCTTCATCGGCAAGACCAGCGAAGTGGCGGCGAAGATGGGCGCGCTGTTCACGAAGCTGGACGAGCCGGTGCTGACCGACGTCTCGCTCACCCTGCCCGACGACACCGTTGCGGATATCGAGCCCGAGCGGATCCCCGACCTCTACCTCGGCGAGCCGATCGTAATTGCCGCGCGACTGCCGAACGCGGAGGGCAACCTGACGATCAGTGGCCGTTTCGCCGGGCAGCCATGGTCGAAGACGCTCGCCCTTGCCTCGGCGACGCCGGGCGCCGGGATCGACAAGCTCTGGGCCAAGCGCAAGATCGAGGCCCTGTCGGACAAGCAGCATGAAGGCATGAGCGAGGACGCCGTCCGCGATGCCGTCCTGCCGATCGCGCTCACGCATCAGATCATGAGCCGCTACACGAGCCTCGTCGCGATCGACCAGCCGGTGAGCCGTCCCGCCGGCGAAGCGATGAGCACAAAGGCCGTCCCGACCAATCCGCCCGCGGGCTGGACGCCGCCGGGACAGACCGCGCCCGGTCAAACTGTGCCGATCCAGCCGCTGCGGCGCGCGCAGAACGGGGCGACCCTGCAGCAGTTCGCGCAAGCAGGCGCGCCGGGCGCGGTCGTCCAGCTTGGCGCGCAGACCGCCACCCCGGCCGAGCAGCATCTCCTGATCGGGCTGCTGCTGACCGGCCTGGCGCTGATGCTGCTGGCCCTCTCGCGCCGCTGGGCCCAATGAGACGCGGCCTCGCCCGCACCCTCGCCGCCCTGCTGCTCGCCCTCGGCGGGTGGCAGGTCGGCGAGGGCGTCTGGATCCACGCCAAGGCCGCGCTGGCCCAGACCCTGATCAAGCATGCCTGGGAGGAGGCCCTGGCCGGCCACAAGGCGATGCGGCCCTGGCCCTGGGCGGACACCTACCCCGTCGCGCGGCTGTCCGTGCCGGCGCTCGACGTCGACGAGATCGTGCTCGCCGGGGCGAGCGGACGCACCCTCGCCTTCGGCCCCGGCCATGTCGATGGCACGGCGGCGCCGGGCGCGCCCGGCCTCAGCGTCATCAGCGCCCACCGCGACACGCATTTCCGCTTCCTTCGCGAGGTCAAGGCCGGGCAGTCCGTGATTCTCACCGATCCGGCCGGCGTCCCGCACGCCTATCGCGTCACCGAGACGCGCGTCGTCAATGTCGACAAGACCGCGCTCGACGCGACGGGCGAGACGCCGCGGCTCGCGCTTGTCACCTGCTACCCGTTCGATTCCCCGACTCCAGGCACCCGCAGGCGCTATGTCGTCTTCGCCGAGGCCGAGACGGACGCGACCGCGCCGGCCAAGATCCCGGCGCCTCACTCAGCCATCGCAATCGCCCGGCGGCCGCCTATATAATCCCCCAATGAGCCAGACACCGGGTCTATCCGATGCGGGGGCCGGCACCCTGTTGATGCCGTGGCTGCCGGCGAAGCGCTACGAGCGGCCACGCTCCGAGGGCGGCGTGCCGTTCGAGCTCGTCTCGGCCTTCTCGCCGGCCGGCGACCAGCCGGAGGCCATCACCGAGATCACCGAGGCGCTGAACCAGGGCGAGCGGGACCAGGTCCTGCTCGGCGTCACCGGCTCCGGCAAGACCTTCACCATCGCGCATGTCATCCAGAACGTGCAGCGGCCGAGCCTGGTGCTGGCGCCGAACAAGACGCTGGCGGCGCAGCTCTATGGCGAGATGAAGAGCTTCTTCCCGAACGCCGCGGTCGAGTATTTCGTCTCGTATTACGATTACTACCAGCCGGAAGCCTACGTGCCGCGCACCGACACCTACATCGAGAAGGACGCCTCGATCAACGAGCAGATCGACCGCATGCGCCACTCGGCGACGCGGGCGCTGCTCGAGCGGGACGACGTGATCATCGTCGCCTCGGTGTCCTGCATCTACGGTATCGGCTCGGTCGAGACCTATTCGCAGATGATCGTGCCGCTCAAGGTCGGCCAGCGCGCGGATCCGCGCGACGTCATGCGCCGCCTGGTCGAGCTGCAATACCGGCGCAACGACAACAATTTCCACCGCGGCTCCTTCCGCGTGCGCGGCGACGTGCTGGAGATCTTCCCGGCGCACTACGAGGACCGCGCGTGGCGGCTGTCGATGTTCGGCGACGAGATCGAATCGATCCACGAATTCGATCCGCTGACCGGCGAGAAGACGGCCACGCTCGAGGCGGTGCGCATCTACGCCAACAGCCATTACGTCACGCCGAAGCCGACGCTGACCCAGGCCGTAAAAGGCATCAAGCAGGAGCTCAAGCTGCGGCTCGACGAGCTGAACCGGCAGAACAAGCTGCTGGAAGCGCAGCGGCTGGAGCAGCGCACCACCTTCGACATCGAAATGATCGAGGCGACCGGCTCCTGCGCCGGCATCGAGAACTACTCGCGCTTCCTGACCGGCCGCAATCCCGGCGAGCCGCCGCCGACGCTGTTCGAGTACCTGCCGGACGATGCGCTGCTGATCGTCGACGAGTCGCATGTCACGGTGCCGCAGGTCGGCGGCATGTTCCGCGGCGACTTCAACCGCAAATCGACCCTGGCGGATTTCGGTTTCCGTCTGCCGTCCTGCGTCGACAACCGGCCGCTCAAATTCGAGGAATGGGACGCGATGCGGCCGCAGACCATCTTCGTCTCGGCGACGCCCGGCCCGTGGGAGCTCGAGCGCACCGGCGGCGTCTTCACCGAGCAGGTGGTGCGCCCGACCGGGCTGATCGATCCGGTCTGCATCATCCGCCCGACCGAATCGCAGGTCGACGACCTGCTGGCGGAGTGCAAGATCTGCACCGAGAAGGGCCAGCGGGTGCTGGTCACGACGCTGACCAAGCGCATGGCCGAGGACCTGACGGAATACATGGGCGAGGCCGGGCTCAAGGTGCGCTATATCCATTCGGACGTGGAGACGCTGGAGCGTATCGAGATCATCCGCGACCTCCGGCTCGGCGTGTACGATATCCTGGTCGGCATCAACTTGCTGCGTGAGGGGCTCGACATCCCGGAATGCGCGCTGGTCGCCATCCTCGATGCCGACAAGGAGGGCTATCTCCGCTCGCGCACCTCGCTGATCCAGACGATCGGGCGCGCGGCGCGCAACATCGACGGCCGGGTGATCCTCTATGCCGACCGGATGACGGACTCGCTGGAATACGCGCTGGGCGAGACCAACCGGCGGCGCGAGAAGCAGCAGGCCTACAACGCGGCGCACGGCATCACGCCGGAGAGCATCCGCAAGCAGATCGGCGATATCCTGGAGAGCGTCTACGAGCGCGACCATCTGACGGTCAACACGGGCGACGAGGCGCATGCGCATCTCGTCGGCGTCGACCTCAAGACCTATATCGGCGACCTGGAGAGCCGCATGCGCTCGGCCGCCGCCGATCTGGAATTCGAGACCGCGGCGCTGTTGCGCGACGAGATCAAGCGGCTGGAGGCCTACGACCTCGACATGCCGGTCGACGCCGCGCCGATCAACGCCGAGATCGCCGCCACGATCAAATCCGTGCCCGATGGCATCCTGCCGAAAGGGAAACGCGCGAAAGGCAAGAGCGCGCGCAAGCGGTCGTTCCGGCCGCGCGCCTGAGACGGCCGGTCCGGCCTGCCTGTACACTGGTTTCACTGGATATTTGCCGTGCCCCGGGCAAATGGCGCTATGATGCGGGATTGTCCCCTCGCCGGGAGGCGCATAGCCGCATCGAACCGATGCCCGGCTGCCGTCCCGTAACCGCCAGGAACCCCGCCATGAAGATCACCGAAGTCATCACGCATCCCCTTTCGGCCAAGCTCCCGCAGAAAAGCTGGACGGCGCATGAAATAAGCGACAGCGCCCAGCTGATCCTCTTCGAGGTACGCACCGACGAAGGGATTACCGGCTACGGCGAAATCCAGGGCGGCCCGCAGAAGCTGATCTGCGACATGGCGAAGATCCTGGGCGAGGTCGCGGTCGGCATGGATGCGCTCGGCCATGAGACGGTCTGGGAGAAGCTGTTCTCGGCCACCTCGCCGCGGCCGGGCGGCCTGGGGGGCTGGGACGGCCTGCCGCCGCCGCTCCCCCGCAACGCACGGCCGCAGATCATGGCGGCAATCGGCGGCATCGACATCGCGCTCTGGGACATCAAGGGCAAGGCGATGGGCATGCCGGTATACCGGCTGCTCGGCGGAACCCGGAACGAGGTCTTCACCTATGCGACCGGCGGCTACTACATCGAGGGCGCGCCGAAGAACGCCTGCGCGGACGAACTGGCGGGCTTCGTCGCGAACGGCTTCAAGGCGGTGAAGCTCAAGACCGGCGCCTTCTCGATCGAAGACGAAGCCGCCCGCGTCGGCGCCACGCGCGCGGCGATCGGCAAGGACGTGCTGCTCATGCTCGACCTCAACGCGCCCTACACGGTCGAGGAGTGCATCCGCTTCGCCGATCTGGTCGCGCCCCATGACGTGTTCTGGCTGGAGGAGCCGCTGCACTGGTACCTGCAGCCGGCGGACTTCGTGCGCCTCGCCGCGGCGTCACCGATCCCGCTCGCCCATTGCGAACGGGAATGGCACCGCTTCACGGTGCGCGACTTCATCGATTCCGGCGCGATCCGCTACGTACAGTTCGATTCGACCCGCCATGCCGGCTTCACCGAATCCTTGCGCATCGCGCACTACGCCGCGATCAAAGGGGTCCAGATCGCGCCGCACACCGCGGCCCATATTCACGGGCACATCGTCTCCGCCTTCGGCGACAGGGCCTTCGCCGCGGAATCGCATGGCGCGCATGACCGCCACCCGATCCAGCACGAGGCCTATATCGGCGGCGCCCACATGAAGAACGGCATGTTGCATATTCCCGATACGCCGGGCTTCGGGATCGACATAAATTGGGACGCCGTAAAGCATTTTCGCGCCTGATCCTTGAAAGTTGGGGGTCCCGCCTCCTATCCTTTCAGCGATGAGCATTCCACAAGCAGCCTTGGTGACCGGGGCGGCCACGCGTATCGGCCGCGCCATCGCCCTTGATCTGGCGGAACATGGCTGGGCCGTAGCGGTCCACTACAACCGGTCCGCCAGGGAGGCCGATGTCGTGGTCGCGAAGATTCGTACCGCGGGCGGCAACGCGGTTGCGCTGCAAGCGGATCTATCCAAGGAGGCGGAGACCGAGACCCTGCTGCAGCGGGCGGTCGACGCGCTCGGCCCGATCGGCTGCCTCGTCAACAATGCGTCCCGCTTCGCGCGCGACGAGATCGACACCGCCGACCGGGCGTCCTGGGATGCGCATCTCGAAACGAATCTGCGCGCGCCTTTCGTATTGATTCAGGCGTTGGCGCGCCTGTTGCCGCCGGAGCAGGAAGGGGTCGTCGTCAACATGCTGGACCAGCGCGTCTGGAACCTGACGCCGCATTTCCTTTCCTACACGCTCAGCAAATCGGGCCTGTGGACGCTGACGCGCACGCTGGCGCTGGCGCTGGCGCCGCGCATTCGCGTCAACGCGATCGGTCCGGGCCCGACCCTGGCCAACGAGCGCCAAAGCGAAGAGCAATTTCGCCGCCAATACGAATCCATGCCGTTACGCAAGCCCGTTGATGTGTCCGAGATATGCGATGCCGTGCGTTTCCTCATTTCCGCGCACTCCATGACGGGGCAAATGATCGCACTCGACAGCGGGCAGCATCTCGCTTGGGCCCACCCATACCAAAGTGGTGAGGCCAGCGATTAGTGGTTAAGTCATTGGTGTATCAGTCCAAGCGCTTCAAATCTCAGGCAGTTCAAATCGATCCGACTCGGGTAAAGTTTTGCACAGCGGCTCAAGGCGGCTATCTCCGGCTGTAAATCCGCGGATTTTCGCGATTTGACAAGTAATGGTAACAAGCCGGATGAAATTCTTCTTTATATTTCAATAAATTAAAAATTTTGCCTAAATTTTAACCATTTTGGTTAATTGCTTGTGGGATCAATGAAGCGCGCGGCGCTTTCTCTGCTGTCAACAGAGTTATCCACAGAAAACGTGGATACATTAGAGGCAGGTTTAACCCTCTGACGAGCACGGAGAATCCGGCCGGCGTAACCGCCCGGGATGGCGCCGCTGCCGGCCGCCGGGCGCTCTATCCAGGCATGGAAGGGGCCATTGACGGAGTCGGGACGGACGACGAAATTGATCGGCATGGAGACGCGCAAGGACCGCACCCCGGACGCGATCCCGGACAAGCAAGGACGCCGCGGCGGCCTCGCGACCGGGGTCGAGGTCGTGCAGGCAAATCTTGCGACGCTGCCCGGCAGCCCCGGCGTGTACCGCATGTTGGGAGAGCGCGGCGAGGCGCTCTATGTCGGCAAGGCGCGCAACCTGCGCAAGCGCGTTGCGAACTATGCGAGCCCCGCGAAGCTTCCGATCCGGTTGCAGCGGATGATCGCGGCCACCCGGTCGATGGAATTCGTCACGACGCATACCGAAGTCGAAGCGCTGCTGCTCGAATCCAATATGATCAAGCGGTTGAAGCCGCGCTACAATGTGCTGCTGCGCGACGACAAGTCTTTCCCCTATGTTTTGATAACCGGCGATCACGACTTTCCCCAAGTCATCAAGCACCGCGGCGCGCAATCGCGCAAAGGCCGCTATTTCGGTCCTTTCGCCTCGGCCGGCGCGGTCAACCGAACCATCGTCACGCTGCAGCGCGCCTTCCTGCTGCGCAACTGCTCGGACAACGTCTTCGCCAGCCGCACCCGGCCGTGCCTGCAGTACCAGATCAAGCGGTGCAGCGCGCCCTGCGTCGGCAAGATCGACGCCAAGGACTATGCGGCGCTGGTCGAGCAGGCGCATGATTTCCTCGCCGGCCGGAGCGGCGAGGTGCAGTCCCGCCTGGCGGGCGAAATGCAACAGGCAAGTGACGAATTGGAATTCGAGCACGCGGCGGTGCTGCGCGACCGCGTCAATGCGCTGAGCCACGTCCGCGCACACCAGGATATCAACGTGCAGGGCATCACCGATGCGGACGTCATCGCGCTGCATCAGGAAGGCGGCCAGTCCTGCGTCCAGGTCTTCTTCTTCCGCGACGGCCGCAACTACGGCAACCGCGCGTTCTTCCCGAGCCAGAGCAAGGCGGTGGAGCCAGCCGAAGTGCTCGCCGCCTTCGTCGGCCAGTTCTACGATCGGGTGACGCCGCCGAAGCTCATCCTGCTGAGCGACAAGCCCGTGGAGCCCACGCTGCTCGGCGAGGCCTTGTCGGTCCGCGCCGAGCGCCGCGTGCGCCTCGAAACGCCGCATCGCGGCGCGCGGCGGAAGCTCGTCGATCATGCCCGGCAGAATGCCCGGGACGCCCTGGCGCGGCGCATGGCCGAGAGCGCCTCGCATCGCCAGCTGCTCGAAAGCCTGGCGGAGACGCTCGGCCTGGATGCGCCGCCGAACCGTATCGAGGTTTACGACAACAGCCATATTCAAGGCACCAACGCCGTCGGCTGCATGATCGTGGCCGGCCCGGACGGCTTGATGAAAAGCGCCTACCGGAAATTCAACATTCGCGGCGCCGCGGACAAGGGGAGTGCGTCCGAACGCGGCGGCGACGACTATGCGATGATGCGGGAGGTGCTTTCCCGCCGCTTCGCTCGCGCCTTGAAGGAGGATGCGGACCGCGAGGGCAATTCCTGGCCGGACCTCGTCATCATCGACGGCGGAAAGGGCCAATTGTCCATCGCGCAGGCGGTCTTCGCCGATCTCGGCATCGACGCCGTGGCCCTGCTGGGCATCGCCAAGGGCCCTGACCGCAACGCCGGCAAGGAAACGCTGCACATGCCGGGCCGCGCGCCTTTCTCGCTTTCCGAGCGGGACCCCGTGCTTTATTTCCTGCAGCGACTGCGGGACGAGGCGCACCGCTTCGCGATCGGCACCCATCGCGCGCGCCGGGCGAAGAGCATCGCGGCGTCTCCGCTCGACGAGGTTCCGGGCATCGGCGGCAAGCGCAAGAAAGCCTTGCTCATGCATTTCGGGTCCGCCCAGGCCGTTGCCGCCGCCGGGCTGACCGACCTCGAGGCGGTCGAGGGCATCAGCCGCACGGTCGCACGGAAAATTTATGGCCATTTCAACGAGGATTAGTAAACTCTTGGGACCCTTTCCGGATTTCACCCGATGCTGACCAGTCTGCCGAACCTGCTGACGATGTCGCGGATCTTTGTGATTCCGCCGATCGTTGCCTTGTTCTTCGTGCAGGGCGATATGGCGCGCTGGGTGACGCTCGCGACTTTATGCCGCCGCCTGCGTGACGGATTTCTTCGACGGCTATGTCGCACGGTCCACAGGACAGATTTCCAAGCTCGGCCGGTTCCTCGACCCCGTCGCCGACAAGCTGCTGGTCGCCTCCGTAATTCTCATGCTGGTGGCGACGGGCCGCATTTCGGGCCTCGTCGTTCTGCCGGCGCTGATCATCCTGATCCGCGAGATCCTGGTTTCCGGACTTCGGGAGCATCTGGCTTCGATCGCCGTCGGCGTCCCGGTGAGCCGGCTCGCCAAGTGGAAGACGATGATCCAGATGATCTCGCTCGGCTTTCTGATCATGCATGACGCCAGCCCGGCCTGGATCCCGAGCGTCTGGATCGGCGAGATCGGCGTATGGGCCGCGGCGCTGCTGACCCTGATCACGGGCTACGACTACCTGCGCGCGGGCCTGGGGCATCTCACCGCCGATCCGGAGCCGCGTCCCGGCCCCGACAAGGCCAAGCCCGCCGGGACTGCCCGGAATTTAGGCTAGACGCCGCTTATCCCGGACAACACACTAGCGCCATGAAAATCTTTGGACTTGCGGGCTGGAGCGGAAGCGGCAAGACGACCTTGGTCATCCGGCTGATACCCCGGCTGACCGCACGCGGGACTGCGGGTTTCCACGATGAAGCACGCCCACCATAGTTTCGACGTGGACAAACCGGGCAAGGACTCCTATGTCCATCGGGAGGCCGGGGCGACCGAGGTCCTCGTGACGTCGGAGCACCGCTGGGCGTTGATGCACGAGAATCGGGGAAGGCCAGAGCCGTCCATGGATGAGCTGATTGGACATATGACGCCGGTCGATCTCCTGCTCGTAGAGGGGTTCAAGGCGCATCCCTACGAAAAACTGGAGGTCTTCCGCCCGGCCAACGGCAAGTCCCTGCTCGCCCGCGACGACCCGTATGTCGTGGCCGTGGCGACCGATGAGCCCCACGCGATCAAGGTTGCCGTGCCCGTGCTCGACCTTAATGACATCGACGCGATCGCCGACTTCATCGTCGGCCATTGCGGGCTGCAGAAGGTGCGGTCGCATGGCGCAGCTTAGCGACGACTGTTTCGCGACCGGGCGACCGCTGATGAAGGCGGCGGAAGCGCTTGCCTTGCTCGCCGAGCGCACCGGCCCGGTGGTCGGAACCGAAGACGTGATCCTTGACGACGCGACCGCGCGCATCCTGGCGGAAGATATCACCGCACCGATCGACGTGCCGCAGCATGACAATTCCGCAGTCGACGGCTATGCGGTGTTTTTCGACGATCTCGCTCCGTCCGATCCGACCCGGCTGCCGGTGACGGGCCGCGCGGCGGCCGGCCATCCGCTCGGCCGGCCCGCGAAACGCGGCGAAGCGATCCGCATCTTCACCGGTGCGCCCATGCCCGCCGGCCCCGATACCGTCATGATGCAGGAGGACTGCCGCGAGGAAGACGGGGCCGTGACCATCGCGCCCGGCATCAAGCGGGGATCCAACCGCCGCAAGGCCGGCGAGGACATCCGCGCCGGCAGCTGCGTTCTGCGCTGCGGCCTGCGCCTGCGGCCGCAGGAAATCGGCCTCGCCGCCTCGGTCGGGCGGACGAAGGTCACGGTTTACCGGCGTCTCCGCGCCGCCGTCTTCTCGACCGGCGACGAGGTGCGCGATCCGGGCGGCCCGCTGCCGGCCGGCGCGATCTATGATTCCAATCGTTACACCGTGAAATCGGCGCTGCAGCAGCTCGGCTGCACGGTAACGGATCTCGGCATCCTTCCCGACGACGCTGCGACGATCACCGACGCGATGCGGAGCGCGGCGTCACAGCACGACGTCCTGCTGACATCCGGCGGCATGTCCGTCGGCGAAGAAGACCATGTCCGCAGCGCAATCGAGAGCCTGGGCACGCTGCATTTCTGGATGCTGGCGATCAAGCCCGGACGGCCGGTCGCGCTCGGGCAGATCGGCGCCGGGAACGGCACGATCCCCATCATCGGCCTGCCGGGAAACCCGGTCGCCGTCATGGTGACCTTTCTCGTGGTCGCGCGCCCGCTGCTGCTGCGGCTGTCCGGGGCGACCGACATCGCGCCGACCCATTACCGCGTCCGCGCCGGCTTCGACTACAAGAAAAAGCTCGACCGGCGGGAATTCGTGCGGGCGCGCCTGGCGCCGGGCGCCGACGGCATCGCCTGCGCGGAGAAGCACGGCGGCAGCGGCGCGGGCGTGCTCTCCTCGCTCGTCGGCGCCGATGGCCTGGTCGAGCTTCCCGAAGACATCACCCGCCTCGAAAAAGGGGCCATGGTCGACTTCCTGCCGTTCAGCGAGGTCAGCCTATGAAGGTCCTGTATTTTGCCTGGCTTCGTCAGAGCACCGGGGTCGGCGAGGAAACGGTCTCGCCGCCGCCTTCCGTCCGCGACGTGGCAGGCCTCGTCGAATGGCTGCGGACGCGCGGCCCGGGCCATGCCGAGGCGCTGAAGGACCTGTCCGCGATCCGCGTGGCGGTCAACCAGGAATTCGCGACCGTGGACGCCGCCGTATCGCCCGATGACGAGATCGCGCTCTTTCCGCCCATGACGGGAGGCTGACATGGCGATACGCGTCCAGCGCGAGGATTTCGACGTGGGCCGGGAGATCGAGGCGCTCACCGCGGGCAACACGGCGGTCGGCGGGGTCGCCAGCTTCATCGGCCTGGTGCGCGACGTCGCCGGCGGCAAGGATGTCGGCGCGATGACGCTCGAGCATTATCCCGGCATGACCGAGAAAATGCTGGCCGGGATCGACGCCGAAGCCAACCGGCGCTGGCCGCTCGAGGCGAGCCTGATCATCCATCGCTACGGCCGGCTCGAGCCCGGCGACCGCATCGTCCTGGTCGTCACCGCCAGCGCCCATCGCGCGGCGGCACTCGAAGCCTGCCACTTCCTGATCGATTGGCTGAAGACCAAGGCGCCCTTCTGGAAGCTCGAGGAAGCCGGCGACGGCGGGTCAAAATGGGTCGAGGCGCGCGCCGACGACGACGCGGCGGCCGATCGCTGGACGAAGCGGCACGACAAAGACGCCGCCGAATAGGGAGGCCGCCATGACGGCAGGACGCGTTTTCTCCTATTTCGATATCGATCGGGTGGTGACCAGCCAGCCCTTCGACGAGGCGATCGCCGAGGAAGTGGAGCGCACGGGCGCTCGCCGCGCCTTTCTTCTCGTCGGCGGCACCTTGAGCCGCGAGACGGACACCGTCGACCGCATTCGCGGGCGGCTGAAAGACCGCCTGGCGGGCCAGTGCAACCGCATGGGCGCGCATACGCCGATCGACCAGGTGGTCGAGGCGGCAAACCAGGCTCGCGCGGCGAAAGCCGACCTCATCGTCACTGTCGGCGGCGGATCGGTCACCGATGGCGGCAAGCTGATCGTGCTCTGTCTCGGCAACGACGTTACCGACGTGGACACCTTGCGGCGCTACGGCGGGCTGGGGGATCTGAAGCCGCAGGCGCCCTCGATCCGGCAGATCGCCGTGCCGACGACGCTGTCCGCCGGCGAGTTCAACAGGACCGCGGGCGGGACCGATCCGGTGCGGCACGTCAAGCAGTCCTATGTCCATCCCATGCTGGTGCCGCAGGCGATCATCCTTGACCCGGCGCTGACCCTGCACACGCCGGAATGGCTCTGGCTGTCGACGGGCATCCGCGCGGTCGACCATGCCGTCGAGGATATCTGCTCGATAAAGTCGCATCCCTATGTGGACGGCACGGCCGCGCACGCGCTGACCCTGTTGAACCGCGGGCTGCGGCGGGTCAAGGAGGACGCGACCGACCTCGACGCACGCCTCGACTGTCAAATCGGCACCTGGATGTCGATGATCGGCGCGATGGCGGGGGTCGTGAAAGGCGCCAGCCACGGCATCGGCCATATGCTGGGCGGCACCGCCGACGTGCCGCACGGCTACACGTCCTGCATCATGCTGCCGCACGTGCTGCGCTACAACAAGCCGGTCAACGCGGGGCAGCAGGCGAAAGTAAGCGCCGCCTTCGGCCGCCCGTCGGATGACGCCGCCGACGCGGTCAGCGACCTCGTCCGCAGCCTGGGCTTGCCGCAGCGCCTGCGCGACGTCGGCGTCAAGCGCGAGCAGTTCCGCGAGATCGCCGAGCACGCCATGCACGACCGCTACATCCCGGCCAATCCGCGCAAGATCGACGGACCCGAGGCCATTATCGAGATCCTTGAAATGGCTTGGTAATCACGCAAGGCGGAGGCTATAGTCTGCCGCCTTTCATGTCGTCTTCCTCCCTTTCGCCGATAAGGGGCATCGCCTGCGTGGTGGGTGGCGGTGCGCTGCTGGCGCTGAACTCCACTGTCGTGAAGTTTCTGGTCGCGGACTATCCGCCGGGCCAGATCATGGCCGTGCGCGCGCTGTTCGTCTTCGTCATCGTGGGCGCCTTCGTGTGGCGGGACGGCGGCCTCCGCTCGCTCCGCATCCGCAGCCCGATCGGCCAATTCGTGCGGGCGCTGTGCCTCGCCAGCTCGACCTTTCTGATGATCCTCAGCGTGCAGCGGCTGCCGCTGGGCGATGTCTTCGCGATCAACCACGCCTCGCCGCTGATCATGACGGCGCTGGCGGTCGCCTTTCTCGGCGAGCGAGTGGGCTGGCGCCGCTGGCTGGCCATCCTCGTCGGCTTCATCGGCGTGCTGATCATGCTCAGGCCAAGCGCGGCCGCCTTTCAGTCCGCCGCCCTGCTGCCGCTCGCCGTCGCCGTCATCAGCGCCACGCGCGACGTCATAACGCGGCGCATCAGCGCGACCGACAGCTCCACCGTGACCTTCGCGGTGACGACGACGGTCATCCTGCTGGCCGGGCTCGGTCTCTCCCTGTTCAGCGGCTGGGCGCCGATTCATCTACGCGACCTCTGGCTGTTTGCCTTGGCCGCGTTCTTTCAGGGATTCGCGCATTTCCTGATGATCGAGGCATTCCGCTTCGCCGAGGCGAAGATCATCGCCCCGTTCAAATACGCGGCCATTCTCTGGGCGATGGTGATCGGCTATGTGTTCTGGGGCGATCTGCCCGACGCCTGGATCATCACCGGCGGCACGATCGTGGTCGCCAGCGGCCTTTACATCCTTCATCGCCAGCGGCGCGCCCGCGTGAAGGCGTTCGCCTGAGAGCGGCTGGCCGGGGTCAGGACGGCATGTAAGCCCCGCCGTTTACCGGCAGGATGACGCCGTTGAGGTAGCTTGCGCGGACCGGGTCGGCAAGGAACCGGATCGCGGCGACGGCCTCCTCGATCGTGCCGAGACGCCGCATCGGGTTGCTGCGCGCCAGCCTTTCGAGCTGCCCGTCGGCGAACTGCCCACCCATCCGGCCTTCCAGGACGCCCGGCGCCACCGCGTTGCAGGCGACCCCATGCCGCGCGCCTTCCAATGCATAAGTCTTGGTCAACGCGTGGACGCCTGCCTTCGACGCGCCATAGGCGGGATGAATGCCGGTGCCGCCGACATGGCCGGAGAGCGAGCCCGCGTTGACGATCCGCCCGCCGCCGCTTCTCGACAGGACCGACAGCGCCGCGGCGCAGCCGTGAAACGTGCCGGTAAGATTGACGGCAATGATGCGGTTCCAGTCCTCGGTGCTCGCCTGCGGCACCGAGACCGGCTTGAAGATTCCGGCGCAATTGACCCACACCGCCAATCGGCTCTCGGCCGACGCGCGTTCCGCCAGGGCGAAGACTGCCGCGCGATCGGTCACGTCGGCGACGACCGGCACCAGCCCTTCGCGGCGTCGCGGGGAAACGATATCCGCGGCGAACACCAGGAAACCGTCCGCGCGAAAGCTGTCGCAGAGCGCCGCCCCCATGTCGCCGGCGGCCCCGGTGATCACCACGCCCGGACGGGTCTTCTCGGTCGCCATCGCTCGTCCCCGGCTGGATCGCGCCGGCGCGTCTCGGCTAGGCCGCGTGAGCCTTGGGCGCGTTCAGCGTCTTCGGCACTTCGCGCCGGACTTCCTCGTCGTAATCACCCATCAGCGCCCGAGTGATATCGCCCGGCTGGAAGCGCCGCTCGCCGATCTCGCGGACCGGGGTGACCTCCACCGCGGTGCCGCATAGGAAAACCTCGTTCGCCTTGTCGAGCTCTTCCGGATTGATATGCCGCTCGATGACGTCCAGGCCGCGCATCCGCGCAAGCTGAATGACCGTGCGCCGGGTGATGCCGTCGAGGAAACAGTCGGGCGTCGGCGTATGGATCTTGCCGTCGATCACCAGGAAGATATTGGCGCCCGTCGCCTCCGCGATGTAACCGCGGTAGTCCAGCATCAGCGCGTCGTTGTAGCCGGCATTCTCGGCCGCGTGCTTGGAGAGCGTGCAGATCATGTACAGGCCCGCCGCCTTCGCCTTGCAGGGAATCGTCGCCGGGTCGGGCCGGCGCCATTTCGACCACATCATGCGGATGCCTTCCATGCGGGCCTCCGGCGTGAAATAGGCGCCCCAATGCCAGGCGGCGATCGCCAGATGGATCTTCGACGAGCGGGCCGACACGCCCATCATCTCCGACCCGCGCCAGGCGATCGGGCGGACATAGGCTTCGCTCAGCCCCTGCGCCTTCAGGACTTCCTTGCAGGCATCGTCGATCTGCTTGACCGAATAGGGGATCTCGAAATCGAGCGTCTTCGCGCCATCGACCATCCGCTGGGTGTGCTCGGTCAGCTTGAAGATCCGGCCGTTGTAGGCGCGCTCGCCCTCGAAAACGCAGGACGCGTAATGCAGTCCGTGGCTCAGGACGTGCAAATTCGCATCCTTCCAGGGGACCATCCGGCCGTCGTACCAGATGTGACCCGGGCGATCGTCATAGGGCGCTTCATTTACCGGCATAAGGCGAATCTCCGCTTATCCTGTGATTTCTTGCTGTGACGCGGTATTAATCTTACCAACTTCTTGCCGTTTGCGTCACATTCTGTCGATTATCAGCGCTATGTATCACTCGAAAGAAAATAAGTCAACATGACTGACGTATCTTCATCTGGGTCGGCTTCGCGATCCGGCGCCAATCCGCTGTTTCTCCGGGACGAAGAGCTGCGCCAGGGCATCGAGATGCTCTTTTTCGCCTACCGGGACTTTACGGCGGAGCCCGACGCGATGCTGGCGCGCTACAAATTCGGCCGGGCACACCACCGGGTGATTTATTTCGTCGGCCGATATCCGGGGCTATCGGTATCGGATCTGCTCGGAATTCTGCAGATCACCAAGCAGAGCCTGAGCCGGGTGCTCGGCCAGCTGGTGCGTGAGAAGTTCATCACCCAGACCAAGGGCACCCAGGACCGCCGCCAGCGGCTGCTCGAGCTGACCAGCAAAGGCCGCGACCTGGAAGCGCAGCTCACGGCCAGCCAGCGGGCACGCATCGCGCGGGCTTACCGCGACGCCGGCGCCGACGCCGTCGAGGGGTTTCGCAAGGTGATGCTGGGGATCATGTCGCGGGACGAGGACCGGACCCGTTTCGAGCGCGACTGGATGCCGCGGCGATAGCACCGGCCGGCGCGGTGCGCCCTGTTGGCCGGGTTACGAGCAATGTATAGTTCTGCCGATGACTGAAGAGACGACGCCCCATATCCTGGTCGTCGACGACGACACGCGGCTTCGGGGCCTGTTGCGAAAATATCTGATGGACCACGGATTCCGGGTCACCGTCGCGGCCAATTCCCAGGACGCGCGAAAGCAGCTGGTGTCGCTCGACTTCGACCTGATCGTGCTCGACCGCATGATGCCGGGCGAAGACGGCCTGTCGCTGACGCGGTCGCTGCGCGACGAGAGGGACGTCCCGATCCTCATGCTGACCGCGATGGCGGAAATCAGCGCCCGGATCGACGGATTGGAAGCCGGAGTCGACGACTACCTGCCGAAACCGTTCGAGCCGCGCGAGTTGCTGCTGCGCATTCGCATGATCCTGCGGCGGACATCGGGGGCAATTCAGGACGAGCGTCCCGCAGCGGGTGAGAAAGTCATCCGTCTCGGCGAATTCGAGTTTCAGGCGAGCCGCGAAGTCCTGCTCGGCGCAGCCGGGCCTGTCCGCCTCACCTCGGCCGAGGCGAGCCTGCTGCGCGTGCTTGCGGAAAATGCGGGCCAAATTCTCAGTCGAGACGACCTGTCGAGGATGTGCGACATAAATGGCGCTGAGCGGACCATCGACGTGCAGGTGACGCGGCTGCGCCGGAAGATCGAGCCGGATCCGCGGCTGCCACGCTATCTGCATACCATTCGCGGAAGAGGTTATGTGCTGCGGCCTGACGAATAGCGACCCGCGATGCATCCGTTCGCCCTGATCAAGAGCTTCCTGCCGAAGACCCTGTTCGGGCGGGCGCTCATGATTCTGGTGACGCCGCTCGTGGTGCTCCAGATCATTTCCGCGCATATCTTCATCGACCGCCATTGGGAAACCGTGACGCGCCGTCTCACCGCTGCGATCGCCGGCGAGATCGGCTTCGTCATCGATGAGCTGATCCATGAGCAAAGCCCGCAAGCGCGATCACGCATCTTCGAGAAGGCCAAGCAGCACTTTCAGCTGCGCATGACCTTCACGCCGAACGTGACGCTGCCGGACACCCAGCAGGAATATACCGGGATCCTGGACCGCAAGCTGGCGACCGATATGCGCGAGCGCGTCAGCCGGCCGTTCCTGATCGATACGACCGTCTTCAAGGAACGCGTCATCATCGACGTGCAGCTGCCCGATGGCGTCCTGTCGGTCATCGTTCCCGGCGACCGGCTGTTCAGCTCCACGACGTACATCTTCATCTTCTGGATGGTCGGCACCTCGGTGATCCTGCTCACCATCGCGATCATATTCCTGCGCAACCAGATCAGGCCGATACGCCGCCTTGCCGCCGCCGTGGACCGGTTCGGCAAAGGTCAATCCCTCGGGGAGGAGTTCCAGGTGTCCGGCGCCGCGGAAGTGCGCCAGGCCGGCGCCGCATTCAACAGCATGCGCGAGCGCATCAGCCGGCAGATCCGCCAGCGCACCGACATGCTGTCCGGCGTAAGCCACGATCTGCGGACACCGCTCACGCGGATGCGGCTGCAGCTCGAGATGCTCACCGACGAGGCCGCGGTCGAAGAGCTCAAAGCCGACGTTCTGGAAATGGAAAAGATGATCAACGGCTATCTGACCTTTGCGCGGGGCGAAGGCGACGAGCCGATGGCGGTCACCGACCTGAACAGCTTGATCGAAGGGTCCGTTGCCGGCTGGCAACGCAACGGGACCAAGATCGACTGCCATATCGAAGGCCAGATCGAGCTGCCGGTGAAGGCGGACGCGCTCCGGCGCTGCCTCGACAACCTGATTTCGAACGCCGCGCGCTACGGCAACAATGTTTGGATCAGCGCCGGCAAGCGGAACGAATCGGTCGAGATCACCGTCGACGACGACGGCCCGGGCATTCCCGAAGGCCAGCGGCAGGACGTGTTTCGTCCCTTCAAGCGACTGGACGAATCACGCAACCCGGAAACCGGCGGCACGGGACTGGGCCTTGCCATCGCGCGCGATATCGCGCGCGGACATGGCGGCGATATCGTGCTTCAGGAGTCGCCGCATGGCGGCCTTCGCGCCCGCATCAATTTGCCCATCTAGGCTGTCGCCGGTACGCCGTTACCAGCTTTCGAATACGGCGATTTCTTGCGCCGCGTGCGCACGGTCACTGCCGTGCGCGGCCTCGGCCTTTAGTACTAGTCCCTGCTGATGATGGAACCCGCGAGCGGGTCAGGTAGTTTGATTACGTAATAGATCGCAAACCGAAGGGGCTTGCAGTCATGTCGATGCGGACACTCGATAGGCCGAAGGCGCCTGGCAAGTGGCACGTCGGCCAATCCACGGAACTGGTTAACGGCACGATCGGCATCGTCCTCGTCTTCGGTCTCGTCGTCCTCTTCCTGATGGCGATGACGCACTGAGGCGGCCGCCGCCTTTTCCTCAGAACAGCCGCCCACCCTTGGGGACGGCCCGGTCCGGCGCGATGAGGACGACTTCGCCATCGGGATCGGGAAATCCCAGCACCAAGATCTCCGACATGAACTTGCCGATCTGCCTCGGCGGAAAATTGACCACGGCCGCCACCTGGCGGCCCGGCAGCTCTTCCGGCGTGTAATAGCGCGTGATTTGCGCCGAGGTTTTTTTCTCGCCCAGCTCGGGACCGAAATCGACCCAAAGCTTGATTGCCGGCTTGCGCGCCTCGGGAAACGGCTCCGCGCGCGTGACCGTGCCGACGCGAATGTCGACCTTGAGAAAATCGTCGTAGGCTATCGTCATCGTTTTTTTGCCTTGGATTCGGTGAATCAGGAGCCGCCGGGTGCGGCGCCCGGCCGGCGCCCGGAGAATGGGCCCGAGAGAAGCCGCGCGGCCGGCTCGATCCGGCGAAGATAGCCATCCAGGGCAGCCATCGTCCGCGCGTGATCGGGACTGTCGTCCCGCGCCCAGGCGTAAAGCGTCGCGAGCCAGATCCCCGCCAGCCCTTTGCACCGCAGCCACCCGACGGGGCCAGCCGCGGACACGCCCGCCTGATCGAGAATCGGCGCCATGAGCCGCAGCACTTCCGGCGACGCGACGACAGCGCCCAAGGGGTCGGCCGGCAAGTCCTGAAGGATGCGCACGACGGCGGCCTTTTCTTCCGACAGGATGTCGATCCGCTGCATCAGCAGCTCGAACAACCGGTCACGAATCGTGTCCTCCGCCTCGAATGGGGCCGGCTGCGCGGCAGCCCGGCGCTCGACCTCCTTCGCGTAAGCAACAAGAACCGAGGTCTTGCACGGGAAATTCCGCCGCGCGGTTTCGGCAGGAACACCGGCGGCCTCCGCGATGTCTCGCATGGCGAGCCTGCCCCAGCCCCGCTCCGCAGCGAGGCGCAAGGCAGCGGCGACAATGTCCCAAGGATCGAAGCTTGTCTCGGTCATGACCTGCCGATCATATCCGCCGCGGCGCGGATGCGGGAGTCTCCCGCTTCCGCCCCGATCGGGCGCTCAGCCCGCCAGCTCTCGGCTGCGCCGCGTCGCGGCGGCGATCGCCCGTTCCATGAGATCGCCCACGCCCCCTTTGGCCATCAGCACCTGCAGCGCGGCGAAGGTCGTGCCGCCCGGGCTGGTCACGTTCGCGCGCAACGTCGCGGGCGGCTCCGCGCTTTGCAAGGCAAGCTGCCCCGCGCCCGCGACCGTGACGAGCGCCAGCCGCGAGGCCAGGTCACGCGGCAGGCCGGCCGCCACGCCGGCATCCGCCATCGCCTCGATCAGAAGAAACACATAGGCCGGGCCGCTGCCCGACAGCGCCGTGACCGGGTCGAGCAGGGTCTCGTCGTCGACGATCACCGCCTCGCCGACGGCTTGCAGCAGCGCCTTCGCGAGCGCGGCCTGTGCCGCCGTCGCCCGTCCATTGGGACAGGCGACCGTGATACCCTGCCCGATGGCCGCCGGCGTGTTGGGCATCGCCCGTACGATCGCAGCGTCGCCGCCGAGCCGTTCCTCGAAGAAGCGGATCGGCGTGCCGGCGGCGATCGACAGGAAAAGCGTGCCCGCCTTGGCGAAGCGGCGATAGTGCGGCGCGACCTCCGGCATCTGTTGCGGCTTCACGGCGAAGACCACCACCTCGGGATCGAGCCCGGCCGGCAGATCCGCCGCGCCCGCAACCACATGGGTCCCGGCCGCCTTTGCGATGCCGGACAATCCCATGGGCTCGACGACATAGACGCCGGCTGCCGCAATGCCGCTCTCCCGCCAGCCCGAAAGCATGGCAGACCCCATCTTGCCGCATCCCACCAAGAGGAGCGGCCGGCCCAAAACACCACTCATCAGAAAATCTCCCGGTCAGGCCTCTCCGACCGTGTCCATCATAGCCGATGCAATCGCATCCCCGGGAGTATGCCCCGCCCATATAACGAATTGAAGGGCAGGATAGAACCGCTCGCACTCGGCGAGCGCGATATCCACCATATCCTCGAGCAGCTCGGGCGGCAGCGTCTGCCAGCCGCGCGTCAGGATGGTATGCCGGTACATCGGCAGGCGTTCCTCCGAACTGACGTCGAAATGGCCGAGCCAGAGGCGCTCGTTCGCGAGACAGATCAGCTCCGTCACCGCCGACCGCTTGTCTTCAGCGATGCGAGTGTCGAACATGCAGGTGAAATACAGCGCGTTCAGGTCTTCCCGCCAGATGAAGAACATCCGGTAGTCGCACCAACGGCCCGTCGTCTCCACAACCATCTCGTGATCGCTCGAACGGTCGAAAGCCCATTCGTTGGCAACGACTAATTCTTCAAGCAGATCAATCGGATTGTTGGATTCAACGGCAAGGTCAGCAGAAAGAAACCTCATGCGTGCGACCTCCCAGCTTCGGTAACGGCATTTCGCAATGCCGACACCTTTGCCCCTACACCCCAATCCCTTCGGCGCATCATCGAACACCCTCGCCGACGGTACATATTGTGGTTACCACCCCGGCACTACCACTAAACCTAGACTGCCAGAAGAGAGTCCACCGGTGCAAGGGAAGATTTGGCCCGCCGGGGAAAATTCCCGACCCGGTGCCCGACCGCCACAAACGACCGCTTTCACGGCATTCGTAGGCAGTCCATTCGCGATGGCGGGCGATGAACGGATCAGCTTTCGCCGCCGCTCGCTTTCGTCGCCGGATGGGCCGGCTTGGATTTCGCGCGGCGCGGCTTCTGCTCGTCGGCCAGCGCAGCCTCGAGCGCCGCGACGCGGCGTTCCAGCGCTTCCTGTTCTAGCCGCGCTTTCTCCGCCATCGCCTTGACCGCCTCGAACTCTTCCCGCGGGACATGATCCATGTCGGCAAGCAACCGTTCGAGCCGCTGTTTCACCAGATCCTCGATCTCGCTGCGGAGTCCGGCCAAAGCACCGAATGCGCCCCCGGCGACGCGCGCCAGATCGTCCAGCAAGCGGTTTTCAGTCTGCATTCGGCCCTCCATGCAATGGCGTCCCGGAAACGGGGACGGCGCGGCGATCATGATACCGCCCTATTTCATATAGAGGCCGGGCGATCGGCGGACAAGCCGAGAGCCGACCTTGCTAGGCCGGCAAGGCCTCGCCTATAACGGGGCGGCTTCAAGACAGCGGGTAACGCGCTTCATGATTGTCGTCACCGGCGGTGCCGGATTCATCGGGTCAAACCTCGTCGCGGCGCTTGCCGAAAGAGGGGAGAAGCGCATCGTCGTCAGCGACATCCTCGACCACCCGGCAAAGAAAGCGAATCTCGAAAAGCACCCGGCGGCCGACCTCGTCGCGCCGGACCATTTGATCGGCTGGCTCGAGAAAAACGGCAAGGATATCGATGCCGTCTTTCACATGGGCGCGACCTCCGCGACCACCGTCACCGACATGGAGCATCTGCTCGACAACAATGTGGGCCGGTCGGTCGATCTGTGGCGGTGGTGCAGCAAGAACCGGCGGCGCCTGATCTATGCTTCGTCCGCCGCGACCTATGGTGACGGCGGCGAAGGCTTCGACGACAACAACGAGCCCACCGAGCTGGCCCGGCTCACCCCACTGAACCCGTATGGCCTGTCGAAGCAGATCTTCGACATGACGGCGGTCCTCCTGGCACGAGGCGGGTTCAAGCCGGCGCAATGGGCTGGCCTCAAATTTTTCAACGTCTATGGCCCGAACGAGCAGCACAAGGCGGACCAGCGAAGCGTCGCCGTGCAGCTTTACGAACAGATCGGCGCCGGTGGAAGCGCGCGCCTTTTCCGATCGCACCATCCCGACTACAGCGACGGCGGCCAGTTGCGGGACTTCATCTGGGTCGGCGACTGCGTCGACGTGATGCTGTGGCTTTATGACACGCCGTCGGTGAACGGTATCTTCAACTGCGGCACCGGCAAGGCGCGGAGCTTCCTCGACCTCGCCAAAGCCTGCTTCGCGGCAATGGACCGCGAGCCCCGGATCGAATACATCGACACGCCGGAAGCCATTCGCGCCAAATATCAATATTTCACGGAAGCCCGCATGAGCCGATTACGCGAGGCGGGCTATGACCGCCCTTTCACGCCGCTCGAGACCGGGGTCGCGCGCTACATCCGGGATTTCCTCGCCACCAACGATCCGCGGCGCTGACGCGATGGGTCCTTTTCAATTTCCCGACATCGACCCGGTCGCGATTCACCTCGGCCCGATCGCCATCCGCTGGTACGCACTCGCCTATATCGCCGGGCTGATCGGCGGCTGGCAGTACTGTCTTCGCCTGGCGCAGCGCCCACCGAACATCGTCACCCCTCGGCACATCGACGATTTCATGGTGTGGGCGACCGTGGGGGTCGTGCTGGGCGGCCGCGTCGGTTTTGTCCTTTTCTACCAGCTCTCCCACTATCTCGCCCATCCGGTCGAGATCTTCCAGGTCTGGAAGGGCGGCATGTCGTTCCACGGCGGCTTGCTGGGCGTGATAATCGCCATGATCATCTTCGGCCGCCGCATCGGCACCGGTTTCTTCCCGCTCGCCGACATCATCGCGGCGGCGACGCCGATTGGCCTGTTCTTCGGCCGGATCGCCAATTTCATCAATGGCGAGCTATGGGGCAGGCCGACCGACGTGCCGTGGGCGGTTATCTTTCCGCGCGCCGGCCCGCTGCCGCGGCATCCGAGCCAGCTCTATGAATTCAGGGCTCGAAGGACTAACGCTGTTCACCATCCTGGCGCTGCTCGTCTTCCGGTTCGACAGCCTGCGCCGGCCCGGGCTGACGTCCGGCACCTTCCTCGTCGGATACGGCCTGTCGCGCATCATCGGCGAAACCTTCCGCGAGCCGGACAGCTATATCGGCTACCTGCCCTTCGGCACGACGCTGGGGCAATGGCTGTCGACGCCGATGGTGCTCTTTGGCATCTATCTGATTTGGAGAGCGCTCTCCCGGCCGCCCGCGAGCGCTGTCCCGGCAAAGTGAGCCCGCTCGCCGAGAAGATCGCGCAGCGCATACGCCTGCAAGGACCGATGACGATTGCCGCCTTCATGGCGGATGCCCTCGGCCATCCCCGGCACGGCTATTACATGACGGCGGACCCGCTCGGCCGCGACGGCGACTTCATCACCGCGCCGGAGATCAGCCAGATGTTCGGCGAGCTGATCGGGCTCTGGAGCGCCGAGGTTTGGCGTCTCATGGGCCAGCCCTCCCCGTTCCACCTGATCGAGCTCGGGCCCGGCCGCGGCACCCTGATGGCGGACGCCTTGCGGGCGGCGAAAGTGCTGGCAGGGTTCGACGACGCGGCCTCGGTTCATTTCATCGAGACGAGCCCGGCGTTGCGGGCGCGCCAGAAGGCCGCTCTGGCACCGCGCGACGTGTCCTGGCACGACGATTTGGGCGACGTGCCGCCAGGCCCGACGATCCTGATCGCCAATGAATTCTTCGACGCGCTGCCGATCCACCAATTCGAACGGACGGCCGCCGGCTGGCGCGAGCGGCTGATCGCTGTCGTTGACGAGCGCTTCGTGCTCGCGCCGAGCCCGCATCCGTCGCCGTCGGAGATTCTGATACCGGAACCGCTTCGTTTCACGGCTCCCGTCGGCTCCGTCGCCGAGGTATCGCCCGCTTCCGTTTCGACCATGCGGACGATCGCCGAGCGGATCGAGCAGGATGGCGGCGCGGCCCTGCTGATCGACTATGGCCACGCGGCGCACCGCACGGGCGCGACCCTGCAGGCGGTTCGCCGGCACGAACGCCACGACTTCCTGACCGACCCCGGCACCGCCGACCTGACGGCGCATGTGGATTTCGCCATGCTCGCCGCCATGGCGCATCCACATGCCGTCGTTTACGGCCCGGTGACGCAGGGCGATTTCCTCGGCAACCTGGGGATCGAGCTGCGGGCCCGGCAGCTGTCGAGCCGCGCGACCGAAGCGCAGCGCGGCGCGATCGAGGCGGCAAAGCGCCGCTTGATCGATCCGGCCGAAATGGGCACTTTGTTCAAGGTCCTTGCGGTCTGCGACCATGACCTTGCCGCGCCGCCGGGTTTCGAGACCGCCGCCAGCACAGGATAGCCATGGGCGATATCTCCCCCTCTCCCCTGACCGCCGAGTGCCTGCAGGGCCTTCCCCGGGTCCGCCATGGCTTCTTTACGCGGGTCGGTGGGGTCAGCGGGGGGATTTATACCTCGCTCAATGTCGGCTTCGGCTCCGATGACGACGCGGATAGCGTGCGCCGGAACCGCGCGCGCGCCCTTGCGTCGCTCGGCGGCGCCGACCGGCTCAACACCGTTTATCAGGTGCATGGCCGTGACGTCGTCGTCGTGGAAGGGGGCTGGGAGCCCGGCGCGGCCCCCCGGGCCGACGCCATGGTGACCAGCCGGCCCGGTATTGCGCTCGGCATCCTGACGGCCGATTGCGCGCCGGTCCTGTTCGCCGACACCCAGAACCGGGTCGTCGGTGCGGCCCATGCCGGATGGCGGGGCGCGGTGGGCGGCGTGCTTGCCGCGGCCGTCGCGGCGATGGAGCGGCTTGGCGCCGACCGCCGTTCGATCCACGCCGCGGTCGGCCCCACCATCTCCCAGTCTTCCTATGAGGTCGGGCCGGAGTTCCCCGCGCCGTTTCTCGGCGAGGATGCCGGAAACCGGCGGTTCTTCCGGCCGTCGCGGCGCGCCGGACACCACATGTTCGATCTGACCGGCTATGTCGCGAGCCGCCTCGAGGTGCTCGATCTCGCTGAAATCGCGGTGCTCGGCCGCGACACCTGCGCCAACGAGGAGCAGTTCTTCAGCTATCGCCGGGCCACGCTTCGGCACGAGCCGGACTATGGCCGCGAGCTCTCGGCCATCGTCATCGAGCCCTAGACCGTGCCCTATCTGATCCAGCTCTCGATCCTGGCGCTCCTCGCGGTCGTGGTCTCCTGCGCGCTCCTCTAACCGGTTCGCGTCATTAACCATCGTAAATGCCCGAAAGGGGCCCGGAAAGCGGGCCGGAAAGGTCGTTTACAGGCCCCAAGCACCCTGATATAGAAAAGCCGCTTTCGCGCAAACCGGTACGGAACCAAACGTCTGCCGCCGCGCCGCCATAGCCGGCCCCGCGGGGCGCTGAGCGCGGCAGAACGGGCGGAAAGGTCGCCATGAAAATCCTTAGCTGCAACAGCAACCGCCCGCTTGCAGAGGCCATTTCGGCCTATCTCAACATCCCCCTGACCCAGGCCGCCATCCGACGGTTCTCGGACATGGAGGTTTTCGTCGAGATCCTGGAGAACGTGCGCGGCGAAGATGTCTACGTCGTTCAGTCGACGAGCTACCCGGCAAACGACAACCTGATGGAACTGCTGGTGACGATCGATGCGCTCCGACGGAGCTCGGCGCGCCGGATTACCGCAGTCATCCCCTATTTCGGCTATGCGCGGCAGGACCGCAAGACCGCTCCCCGCACCCCCATTTCGGCCAAGCTGGTCGCCAACCTGATCACCACCGCAGGCGCCAACCGGGTGCTGACGCTCGATCTGCATGCGGGCCAGATCCAGGGCTTCTTCGACATTCCGACGGACAACCTGATCGCCGAGCCGGTATTCGCTAAGGACATTCAATCCAACCGGAACAACGTCAGCGATCTGACGGTCGTTTCCCCGGATGTCGGCGGCGTCGTCCGTGCACGCTCCATCGCCCGCCGTCTCGACGCCGATCTCGCGATTATTGACAAGCGGCGGGAGCGCGCCGGCGTGTCCGAAGTCATGAACATCATCGGCGACGTGAAGGACCAGCGCTGCATCCTGGTCGACGACATCGTCGATTCCGCCGGCACGCTGTGCAACGCTGCGGGCGCATTGATGGAAGCCGGGGCGACGTCGGTCAGCGCCTATGTCACGCACGGCGTCCTGTCCGGCGGCGCGGTCGCCCGCGTCTCGTCATCACCGCTGGAGATGCTCGTTATGACCGACAGCATCCAGGCGACAGAGGCCGTGCGGGTATCGCAGAACATCCGCCAGATTTCGATCGCTCCGCTGCTCGGTGAGGCAATGCGCAGGATTTCCGAATCGAAATCCGTTTCAAGTCTGTTCCATTAGGCCCATCGTGGGCTTCACCGCCGAACCGGCGGTCGTCGAGGCGTCAAACACCCTTGGAGGCTGACGCCAATTTGTTAGCAAGGAGAGTTAAATGGCTGAGAGTATGAATCTGCACGCGGAAGTGCGTGAACGGGCCGGTAAGGGGGCCGCCCGTGCCGTACGGCGTGCCGGCCGCGTGCCGGCGGTCGTCTACGGCGGAAAGAAGGAACCCCTGCTCGTCTCCCTGGATCCGCGCGACATTCGGCGCGGCCTCGAGGCCGGGGTCTTTTTCTCGACGATCTATAATCTCGACATCGGCAGCGAGGTCGAGCGCGTCATCCCGCGCGACGTGCACATGCATCCCATCAAGACGATGCCGCAGCATGTCGACTTCATGCGCGTCACCTCGGACACCCGCATCACGGTCGAGGTCCCGGTCCACTTCCTGAACGAGGAAGAATGTCCCGGCCTCAAGCGCGGCGGCGTGATCAACGTCGTGCGCTACCATGTCGAGGTGGTGTGCGGCATCGACAACATTCCGCAGGGTTTCGATCTCGACCTTGCCGGGCTCGATATCGGCGACTCGATCCATGCGAGCAAGCTCGCCTTGCCGGCAGGGGTCCAGCTCACCATTACCGATCGCGATTTCACGATCGCGACGGTTGCGGCGCCGACCGTCGTCTCCGAGGAAGAGGCTGCAGCGGAAGCCGCGTCCACCGGTGCGGTGCCTGCCGAAGGCGGCGCTGCTCCTGCCGAGGGCGAAGCCGCCGAAGGCGGGGCGGAGAAGGAAGACGAATAGCGGGCTGGCCGCGGAAGGATCGGCATTGCCATGCTGCTGCTCGTGGGGCTGGGGAATCCCGGACCCAGATACGAACGCAACCGGCATAATGTTGGCTTCATGGCGGTGGACGCGATCGTCCGCCGCCATTCCTTTCAGCCCGGCCGGGCCCGCTTTCAGTCAGTCTGTGCCGAGGGACTGATTGGCGGCCGCAAGACGCTCGCGATGAAGCCGACGACCTTCATGAACGAGTCGGGGCGCGCCGTCGGCGAAGCCGTCCGGTTCTTCAAGCTCGAGCCGCGCCAGGTCGTCGTCCTGCATGACGAGCTGGACCTTGCCTTCGGCAAGGTGCGGGCGAAGCTCGGCGGCGGACACGCGGGCCATAACGGCCTGCGCAGCATCGACCAGCATATCGGCCCGGATTTCTGGCGTATCCGCATCGGCATCGGCCATCCGGGCGACAAGGAGCGCGTCCATGGCCATGTCCTCAGCGATTTCGCCAAAGCGGACGGGCCGATGCTGGAGCGCATCATTGACGCCATCGTCGACGCGGCGCCGCTGATCGCGAAGGAAGACTTCAACGGCTTCATGACCCGCGTGGCGCTGCTCGTGAGCCCGCCGAAGCCAAAGCCGAAGACACCGCCGCAGGCCAAGAAAATCGAGGACCCCGATGGGATTTAACTGCGGCATCGTCGGATTGCCGAATGTCGGCAAGTCGACCCTTTTCAACGCGTTGACCAGCACGGCCCAGGCCGAGGCCGCGAACTATCCCTTCTGCACGATCGAGCCCAATGTCGGGCGCGTCCCGGTGCCGGACCCCCGCCTCGACGTGCTGGCGAAGCTCAGCAAGTCGCAGAAGGTCATCCCGACCTTTCTCGAGATCGTCGATATCGCGGGACTGGTGCGGGGCGCCTCGAAAGGCGAAGGCCTCGGCAACCAGTTTCTCGGCCATATCCGCAGCGTGGACGCCGTGCTCGAGGTCCTGCGCTGCTTCGAGGACCCCAACGTCACGCATGTCGAGGGATCGGTCGACCCGTTGCGCGACGCCGAGACCATCGAGACCGAGCTGCTGCTCGCCGACCTCGACAGCCTGGAACGCCGGATCGAGCCGCTGCGCAAGCGCGCGACGGGCGGCGACCGCGAAGCCAGGATCGAAGTCGCCGTCATGGAGCGCGCCCTTGCCGCACTTCGGGAGGGCAAGGCCGCCCGGACGGTGACGCTGAACGCGGAAGAGACACGCGTCTTCAAGACGCTGCATCTGCTGACCGCGAAACCCATCCTTTACATCTGCAACGTCGACGAAAACAGCGCCGCCACCGGAAACGCCTATTCGGCGCGCGTCGCCGAGAAGGCCAAGGCGGAGGGCGCAGGCGTCGTTATCGTATCCGCGGCGATCGAATCCGAAGTCGCCCAGCTCGGCGGCGCCGAGGAAAGGAAAGACTTCCTCGACAGCCTCGGCCTCAGCGAGACCGGCCTCGACCGGGTGATCGGCGCTGGCTATGCCTTGCTCGACCTCGTCACCTTCCTCACCACCGGCCCGAAAGAAAGCCGCGCCTGGACCGTGCATCGCGGCGCCACCGCGCCGCAGGCCGCCGGGGTGATCCACAGCGATTTCGAGCGCGGCTTCATCTGCGCCGAGGTCATCGCCTACGAGGACTTCGTCGCTTGCGGCAGCGAGAATGCCGCGAAGGAAGCCGGCAAGATGCGCCAGGAAGGCCGCGACTACATCGTCCAGGACGGCGACGTCGTCCATTTTCGGTTCAACGTCTGAGCGCAGTCACCGGCCGGCCTCATCGTCAACGGGATGCGGACTCCATCGGACACTTGTTTCCGTGTTAGAACCATCCCAATCGATCAACGGACATGAAATTCTCCGCCAAACATCTGGGATAAGCAGGAACGGACATGATCACCAAAGGCGTAAAGCAGCTCGTCGCGGAAGCAAACGCGGAAATCGAGACCGTAAGCCTCGAAGAGGCCAAGAAGCTGCTGAAAGACGACAGCGTCCAGTTCGTCGACATCCGCGACGTGCGCGAGCTCGAGCGGGACGGCATGATTCCCGGCGCCTTTCATGCGCCGCGCGGCATGATCGAATTCTGGGTCGATCCGGAGAGCCCCTACTACAAGGACGTCTTCGGGTCGGGCAAGAAATTCGTCCTGTACTGCGCCAGCGCCTGGCGCTCCGCGCTGGCAACCAAGGCGCTCAAGGAAATGGGATTAAAGCCGGTCGCGCATCTGGAAGGCGGTTTCAGCGCCTGGAAGAAATCCGGCGCGCCGGTGGGCGAGCGCCCGAAGAAAGAGCACTGAGCACCCGGCCCTTCGGCCCTGGCGCTACAGGACCCGGCCGGCGACCGCGTCGAGCTTGGCCTTGAGCGCCGGATCGCGTGCGTCAGGCGCCGTGATCAGCGCGCTGTCGAGCGCGGTATGGCATCGGCACGCGCAACTCTCCTGCCGCCCCGACAGCAGCGGCACAACCGTGCGTACCAGCGAACGGGCCTTGTCCGCGTTCGCCAGCAGCACCTTGATGACCGCATCCACCGTGACGTCGTCATGATGCGGATGCCAGCAATCGTAGTCGGTGACCATGGCGACCGTCGCGTAACACATCTCGGCCTCGCGGGCGAGCTTCGCCTCGGGCATGTTGGTCATGCCGATCACCTCGCAGCCCCAGGACCGGTATAGCTCGGATTCGGCCCGGCTCGAGAACTGCGGGCCCTCCATGACGAGATAGGTCCCGCCGCGGACGGCGTCGATCCCGGCGCCCTTCGCCGCCGCCTCGAGGTGATCGCCGAGCCTCGCGCAGACCGGATCGGCCATCGAGACATGCGCGACGAGACCGCTGGAAAAGAAGCTCTTCACCCGGGCGAAGGTCCGGTCGATGAACTGATCGACGATAACGAACCGCCCCGGCGACAAATCTTCGCGCAACGAGCCGACGGCGGAGAGCGAGATGATCTCGGTAACGCCGCTGCGCTTCAGGGCGTCGATATTGGCGCGATAATTCAATTCGGACGGCGGCACGCGGTGCCCGCGACCATGCCGCGGCAGGAACACCACCTTCTGCCCATCCAGTTCACCGAACATCAGCGCATCGGACGGATCGCCGAACGGCGTCTTTACCGCACGCCATTCGACATTCGACAATCCCTCCACATCGTAGATTCCGCTGCCGCCGATGATGCCGATGACCGGCGGGCATCCTGCTGTGCTCATAGATCCGCTCCGCTCTCCCAGATTTGCGCCAAGCGGAGTATCGACGCGGCGCGGGCGCCGATCAACCGTCCGCTACAACGACAAGGGCCGCAGCCAAGCCGGCTGCGGCCCTCGACGATCTTCGAAATCGCAGGCCTCAGTGCGCCGATGCCCAGATCTTCTTCTTCACGGCGATCAGAAGGCCCGTCATGACGATCAGGAAGAGCATGACCTTGAGGCCCGTTTCCTTCCGGATCTCGAGCTTGGGCGCGGACGCCCAGGCGAGGAAGTTGGCCACGTCGTAGGCCATTTGATCGACCGTCGCCTTGGTGCCGTCGGCATACGTCACCGCGCCGTCGCTCAGCGGCGGCGGCATGGCGATCAGATGGCCCGGGAAATACTTGTTGTAATAGAGCGTGTCCGGCTTCTTGAAGCCCGCCGGCGGCTCGCTGAAGCCCGTCAGGATCGAATAGACGTAGCTCGCACCGCCCTCCCGCGCCTTGACGATAAGCGACAGGTCCGGTGGAAGCGCACCGCCGTTCGCAGCCCGGGCGGCCTGATCGTTCGGGAAAGGACCGACGAAGTTATCCGACGGCTTCGCCGCTCGCTTGAACATCTCGCCCTCGTCGTTCGGGTCCTCGTTCTGGACCTGATATTGCGAGGCGAAGGCTTTCACCTGCTCAGCGCTATAGCCGAGATCCATCAAGTTCCGATACGCGATCAGCCGCAGCCCATGACAGGCGGAGCATACTTCCTTGTAGACCTGCAAGCCGCGCTGCAGCTCCGTCCGGTCGTAATGCCCGAAGATGCCGTCAAAGCTCCAATGAGCCGACCTCAACGCCTGGCCTTCTTCCGCGCCCGCCGGCGCCGTCAGCAGCGAACAGGCGACGACAACGCCCAGGATCAAAGTCTTCTTCATCAGTCGTTCCCTCCGGTGGCTGCGGTAGCGCCGGACGGAGCGCCGGAACGCCGGGTCACGGCCTCGCTGATGCTCGTCGGCAGCGGCAAGGGCGTCTCGATCTTGCCGAGGATGGGCAGCAGGATCAGGAAGTGGAAGAAATAATAGGCCGTGCCGATAAGGCCGATCAGCGGAAACAGGCCTTCCGGCTTGTTGGCCCCGACCCAGCCGAGCGCGATGCAGTCGATCAGCAGGATCCAGACGAACCACCGATAAATCGGCCTGTAGCGGCAGCTCCGGACTTTCGACGTGTCGAGCCATGGCAGGATGAAGAGCACCAAGATCGATGCGAACATCAACATGACGCCCATCAGCTTCGCCGGGATGAACCACACGTCGAAGGTGATCGAGCGCAGGATCGCGTAGAACGGCAGGAAATACCATTCCGGCACGATGTGCGGCGGCGTCGAGAGCGGATTTGCCTCGATATAGTTGTCCGGATGGCCGAGAAAGTTCGGCGCGTAGAACACGAAAGCGGCCCACACGATCAGGAAGATACCGAGCCCGACCGAATCCTTCGCCGTGAAATAAGGATTGAAGGGAACGCTGTCCTGCGGGCCCTTCATGTCGATACCGTCGGGATTGTTTGACCCGGTGACGTGCAGCGCCGCGACATGCAGCACGACCACGCCGAGGATCACGAAGGGCAGCAGATAGTGCAGCGAGAAGAAACGGTTAAGCGTCGGGTTGCCCACGGTGAAGCCGCCCCACAGCCACTGCACAAGCGACTCGCCGATCAGCGGAAATGCTGAAAACAGGCTGGTGATGACCTTGGCGCCCCAGAAGCTCATCTGGCCCCAAGGCAGCACATAGCCCATGAAGGCGGTGGCCATCATCAGCAATAGGATGACGACACCCAGCATCCAGAGAAGCTCCCGCGGCGCCTTGTAGGAGCCGTAATAGAGGCCTCGGAAGATGTGGATATAGACCACGATGAAGAACATCGAGGCGCCGTTCGCGTGGATGTATCGGATCAGCCAGCCGTAATTCACGTCGCGCATGATGTGCTCGACGCTGTCGAATGCCATCGTCGTCTGCGGCGTGTAGTGCATCGCCAGAACGACGCCGGTCGCGATCATCGCAATCAGTGCCACGGACGCCAGCGCGCCGAAGTTCCACCAGTAATTCAGGTTCTTCGGCATCGGGAACTGATTATACTCATGGTCCATGAAGGAGAAGATCGGCAAGCGATCGTCGATCCAGCGAACCACTGCGTTGTTGTAGGTCTTTTTCTCCATCGTCCTGCCCCTCAGCCGATCTTGATTTTGGTGTCGGACACGAACACATAAGGCGGCACGAACAGATTTTTCGGCGCCGGGCCTTTGCGGACTCGTCCCGCGGTATCGTAATGCGAGCCGTGGCATGGACAGAACCAGCCGCCGAAATCGCCTCGGTCGCTGCCGATCTTATTGCCGAGCGGAACGCAGCCGAGATGCGTGCAGCTGCCGTTCACGACAAGCCACGCCGCCTTGACCACCCGCTGCTGATCGCTTTGCGGATCGCGCAGGGTGGCGACATTCACCTCACGGGCTTCCTCGATCTCCTTTGCGGTCCGGTGGCGGATAAAGACCGGCTGGCCGCGCCATTTCACGGTGATCCCCTGGCCCGCCGGAATAGAGCTGATATCGACTTCTAAGCTCGAAAGCGCGAGAACGTCCGCCGTGGGGTTCATCTGATCGACCAGCGGCCATGCGAAGCAGGCGGCTCCCACCACCCCTACCGCGCCGGACGCCAGCAACAAAAACTCTCGCCGGGTCTCGCCATCAGCCTGGCTCTCCGCCATATTGCTTTTCCCCCTTTAGAGATTGGACACGTTTCCGGCGGCGATAGCCGGGCACGCGTTGAGGAACGTCCAATATACGGGGTCAGCACCCTATATATAGACAGGCTGCCCACTATGCGACATCCTGCCGCATAACCGTTGCGGTCCGTCCCCCGATCACCGGTTTGGCGCATCGTATAATCGAAAATCCCAGGCGACGCAAAGCCGAAGCGACAATGACGGGTATAGAGTAGGCAAGTCATGCGCCTGGCCTTGTTCGAGCCCGACATTCCACAAAATACCGGGGCGGTGCTCCGTCTCGCCGCGTGCCTTGGCGTCGGCGTCGATCTGATCGAGCCGGCGGGCTTCATCCTCTCCGACGCGCGGATGCGGCGCGCCGGGATGGACTATCTCGACCTCGTGCCGCTGACCCGCCATTCATCCTGGGATGCCTTCTGCAAAGTCCGCACGGGCCGGCTCCTGCTTCTCACGACCCGCGCCGAAACCCGCTTCACCGATTACATCTTCACGCCGACCGATACCCTCCTGCTCGGGCGCGAAAGCGCCGGCGCGCCCGAAATCGTGCACGAATACGCCGACGCCCGAATTCGCATTCCGATGGTGCCGGAGGCGCGCTCACTCAACGTTGCGCTGGCCGCCGCAATGGTGTTGAGTGAGGCGCTGAGACAGACGAAGAGCTTCCCAAGTAGCTGATCGAATTAAAGAATGAACGACGGCGACCGCAAGAAGACGGCAAGTGCATGGTTCGAGTCGCTGCGCAACGAGATTTGCGAGGCCTTCGAAGCGATCGAACGCGACCACCAGGGCCCTTTTGCCGGCCGGGCGCCGGGCCGGTTCATCCGGACCGCCTGGACGCGGGACGAGACGGCTTCCGGCGGCGGCGTCATGGCGGTCATGAAAGGACGCGTCTTCGAGAAGGTCGGCGTCAACATCTCGACCGTCCAAGGCACCTTTTCCGAAGCCTTTCGCAAGGAGATCCCGGGCGCGGCGGAAGACGGCCGCTTCTGGGCGAGCGGCATCTCGCTCGTCGCGCACATGCACTCGCCGCTCGTGCCGGCCGCGCACATGAACACGCGCCACATCGTCACCAGCAAGGCCTGGTTCGGCGGCGGCGGGGACCTGACGCCGACCTATCCCAACGCAGAAGACACGCAGCACTTCCACGCCGCGTTCCGCCAGGCCTGCGACGCCCACGCCGTGGCGGATTACGCGCGCTACAAAGCCTGGTGCGACGAGTATTTCTTCCTCAAGCATCGGAACGAGCCGCGCGGCGTCGGCGGCATCTTCTTCGACTATCTCGACAGCGGCGATTGGCAGGCGGACTTCGCTTTCGTGCAGGATGCCGGCCGCGCCTTCATGCGCGCCTATGCGGATATCGTGCGCCGCCGCATGAATGACGCGTGGACCGCCGAGCAGAAGGACCATCAGCTCGTGCGCCGCGGGCGCTACGTCGAATTCAACCTGCTCTATGACCGCGGAACGCGGTTCGGGCTGATGACCGGCGGCAATCCGGATGCCATCCTGATGTCGCTGCCACCGGAAGTGCGCTGGCCATGAGCGGGCGCGGGAAATCTCTGACGCGGATTGGAACGATGAATCGGTTGATTGGACTCTGCCTGACTTTGCTGGTTGCCGTCATGATGTCCCCGCACGACGCGCGGGCGGAGAATATCAAGCTCGCCGGCTTTTTCGGCACGTTCAAAGGCAACGGTGTTTCACAAAACAAGGACAGCATCTATTTCGGCATCACCGTGCGCGATCTCGACGTAAAGATCGAGCCGGCGGGCGACGGGTTCGCGATCGAGTGGAAGACGGTCATGCGCCGCGGCGGCGATCCGAACAATCCGAATGTCCGGCAAAAGGCCCAACGCATGGTCTTCGCGCCCACGGGGCAAGCAGGCGTATACCGGGCGGCCGATAACGGCGACCTTCTTTCCGGCCAGCCCTATTCCTGGGCGCATATAAGGAATGCGTCGCTCATCATCCACATCATGACGATCGACCGGAACGGCGCGTATGAGATGCAGAGCTATACCCGCACCTTGGAGCCGACCGGCATGTCCTTCGTGTTCGAGCGCATCAAGAATGACGCGCCCGTACGCACCGTCAAAGGGAAGCTCGCCAAATTCGCAAATTGAAGGCCTAGCGGCCGGCCTCCGTCCGCAAGCGGGCAAGGCAGGCGTTGCGGTCGGGCCGGAAGTCCTCGGCGATCCACCAATCCTCGACGGCGCGCAGCAGCGCGCCGATGCGCGGCCCCTGAGGGATGCCGAGCGCGCTCGCATCGCGGCCCGCAATCGGAAAGACCGGCGCGGTCCAGCACGCCGCAAGCCCGAGAGCCTCCTGCCACGGCGCCGGACCGCCCTTCGCCGCCCATAGCACCAGCGCCAGATCAACGAACTGGTCTCTCGGCATCTTGTAGAGCGTGCGGCGAACGGTGCGGTCGTCCGGAAAATCCGGAGGCTCGCCTAAGCCGCGTGCGATCGCAACCAGCCGCTCACGCTCGGCATTCGAGGTCCGGAGACGCCGCGCCAGCGCGTCGGCGCCGGCCTCGTCCACGGCGACGAGCGCGCCGAGACGGCGCAACGCATCGGCCGCCACGATCGCCGGCCAGTACACCGCCGCATTGGCTTCGAGGGCGACCAGCCGGTCCAGGCGCTCGAATTCAATCGCTTCCGGCAAGACGACGCCGATCACCGCGTTCGCCTGCATGGTGCGAAGGACTACGCCCGGATCCGGCGCGAGCAGCAGCTTCCGGAGCTCGGACCAGATGCGCTCGGCGGACAGATTGGCGAGCCGCGGCGCCATCTTCCGGCACGCCGCCAACCCGGCGGGATCCAGGCCGTTCCTGCCATAGTGCGCGTGAAACCGGAAAAAGCGCAGCAGCCGAAGGACGTCCTCCTCGATCCGCGCTTCCGGCTCGCCGACGAAACGGATCCGCCCGGCGCGGAGATCCTCTACGCCCCCGAACGGATCGTGCAGCGTCCCGTCCCGGTCCAAGGAGAGCGCGTTGATCGTGAAATCACGCCGCGCCGCGTCTTCTTTCCAATCGCCGGTAAACGCCACCGTCGCATGCCGTCCGAAGGTCTCGACATCGCGGCGCAGGGTGGTGATCTCGAAGGGCGTCCCGCCGGCCACCGCGGTGATCGTGCCGTGATCGATGCCCGTCGGAACGGCTTTGATACCGGCGGCTTCGAGCGCCTCAATGACGCGCTCCGGCACGGCGTCGGTGGCAATGTCGATGTCGCCGACAGACCGCCCGATCAGGGCGTCGCGCACACAGCCGCCGACGAAGCGCGCCTTGGCGCCGGCCGCCGCAAGCGCATTAAGCACGGCGACCGTGTTCGGCGCGGTCATCCAGTCCTGCGGCTGCAATCGGTCGGTCATGGAGCCCGTATTGCGCGAGGGTGAAACGAGACGCCGGTCAGGGCTTGCGGAGCACCTCGGCAAGGTTGACCAGCATTCCCGCCGTCGCGCCCCATATATAACGGTTCTCGTACGGCAACACGTAGAATTGACGCTCGATACCGTTATGCAGGCGGGACTCTTTCTGGTGGTTCGCCGGGTCGATGATGAAGGACAACGGGACCTCGAAGACGTCCGCGACCTCAAAGGGATCGGGATTGAGCGAAAACGGCGGCCTGACGATCCCGACGACGGGCGTCACTTCGAAGCCCGTCCGCGTCACGTAAAGGTCGAGCTGTCCTACGATCTCGATATGCTCGCTGCCCAGCCCCACCTCCTCCTCGGTCTCGCGCAGGGCCGCTGCCTCCCGGCTGGCATCGGTCTCCTCCATGCGGCCGCCCGGGAAGGAGATCTGCCCGGCATGGGCGGTCAGATGATCGGTGCGCTGGGTGAGCAGGATGGTGAGCGCGTCGTCGCGCTCGACGATCGGCACCAGGACGGCGGCCGGGATCAACTTCGTCGGCTTGGCCATGCCCGGATTCAGGTCGTGGTCGCCGCGCTCCGTCCGCTCCGAACGGCTCATGCCGGACCCCCAGCGCCCCGCCGTTGACGCGTTCAGCCGTTCGACGATCACATCACGGTTCATGATCCTACTTTCGCCTCGATACTGCCCAAGCGGAAGAACACGCCGCTGCTCCATACGCCCAGCACCACCTCTTCGCCCTCTCGTCTTTCCTCTGCGATCTCCACGAGCTCGTAAAATTGCGGCCGCAGAATCAGCGCCTCGAGATTATCGCGAACAAGGAGGTAGGGCGAGGGCTCGCCGGTCGCTTTGTCCTCGACGACCCGAATCGGATGCGCCGCATCCGCCGTCACCATGTGGTCCAGGTTGGTCCTGAAGGTCAGCATCTGGGCGCGGCCCGCGCCGGATGCAATGACCTCGACGGCGGTAAACGGGGCGTCCTCGACCTCGATCCGGCCCTGCTCCCCGGGTGTGACAAGATAGAAATTGCCCTTGTCATCCCGCCGGAGCACACTGGAAAAGAGTTTGCAGAGCTCTTTTCGATCGATCGGAGTGCCATGGTAGTACCAGGTACCGTCGCGGGCGATACGAAACGCGAAATCTCCACAGCCATCGGGATCGAATTCCCAATGCGGCGCTATCCGCGGCTCGGCTCCGGTCCGGTGGCTTTCGATCAATTCGGCGAGAAAGGCGGGGCTAGGGGGTTGCTTGCGCATCGCCTGATCATATCATCACTTGAATCGTATTCGGTTACAGGAGATATGCCTTGAGTCAGGCAAATACCAGCCTAGCCGGCGCCGAGCTTGACGCCGAGACGTTAAGTCAGAGAATTAATGAGATCGGTCAAACGCTTGGCGAACCCGCAAGGCGATTGGCGAGGTCATTTTCGGACAGGATCACGTCGTCGAGCAGAGCCTGATAACCTTGCTGTCCGGCGGCCACGCCTTGCTGATCGGGGTTCCCGGCCTCGCCAAGACGCGCTTGGTCGAAACCCTGGGCCAGGTCATGGGGCTGGATGAGCGGCGGGTGCAGTTTACCCCTGACCTGATGCCGGCGGACATCCTGGGCTCGGAGGTGCTGGAGGAGTTGGAATCCCGGCAAGCGCAGCTTCCGCTTCATCAAGGGGCCGGTGTTTTGTCAGCTCCTGATGGCCGACGAGATCAACCGCGCAAGCCCGCGCACCCAATCGGCGCTGCTGCAGGCGATGCAGGAACGCCGGGTCTCGATCGCCGGCGAATATCATCCCCTGCCGGAGCCTTTCCACGTGCTCGCGACGCAGAACCCGCTCGAGCAGGAGGGGACCTACCCGCTGCCGGAAGCGCAACTCGACCGCTTTCTCATCCAGATCGACGTCGGCTACCCGGATGAAGAGGCGGAGCGGCGCATGATGGTCGCAACCACCGGGCTGGACGAGGTGATGCCGCCGGAGATCATGTCACCGGCCGAGTTGATGGACGCGCAGAAGCTGGTGCGGCGCGTGCCGGTCGGCGAGCGCGTGGTCAACGGCATCCTGGACATCGTCCGGGCCGGGCGCCCGGAACTCGACCGACCTGGACGAAGTCGCCCGGCACGTCGCCTGGGGACCGGGACCGCGGGCCAGCCAAGCGCTGATGCTCGCCTGCCGCGCGCGCGCGCTGCTGCAGGGCAGGCTTTCGCCGTCGCTCGATGACGTGATCGCGCTGGCGCCGCCCGTCCTACGGCACCGGATGGCGCTCAACTTTGCCGCCCGCGCGGAAGGCGTGACCATGGACCGGATCATCATGCGGCTCTGCGAGCGTCTCTCCTGAACCCGGGAGCTCCCAGAGCATGACGAGCGCAAATCCTGCATTGGCGGCAAGGGGTCGGGCCGAGCATCTCGCCTCGCGCTTTCCGCCGCTCATGGTCGCCGCGGAGCGGGTGGCCGCGACGGTCGCGCAAGGCGTGCACGGCCGCCGGCGCGTCGGACAGGGTGAAACCTTCTGGCAGTTTCGCCGTTACGAGGCAGGTGACCAGACCAGCCGTATCGACTGGCGGCAATCGGCGAAATCCCGTCACATCTTCATCCGCGAGACGGAGTGGGAAGCGGCCCAGAGCGTCTGGCTGTGGCGGGACACATCGGCGTCGATGGACTACAGCTCGACGCGCGATCTTGAAACGAAGCACGCGCGCGCCGATTTGTTATTACTGGCGCTGGCGGCGTTGTTGATGCGCGGCGGCGAGCAATTCAGCCTCCTGGGCAGCGGGGTACCGCCAGCGACGGGCAAAGCGGCCTTCAACCGCCTGACCAATGCCGTGGTGTCGGCCCCGCTGGCGTCTGCTGAAGCGACGTCAGCCGCAACGCGGACCGCGATGAATTTGCCGATTGTCGAACCCTTACCGCGCTATGGCCAGGTCGTGATGTTGAGCGATTTCTTCGTGCCGTTGCCCGAGATCGAGCAAGTCGTTGTCGGCTTTGCGGCGCACGGCTTGCGTGGCCAACTGTTGCAGATCCTCGATCCTGCGGAGGAGCGCCTGCCGTTCCGCGGCCGCGTCCGGTTCAGCGGGTTCGAAGGAGAGGGCGACACGTTGCTCAGCCGGGTCGAGGCGCTCCGCAAAGCCTATCATGGCCGCCTCGAGGAACATCGTTTGGGGCTCGAGTTCGATCGCGCGGCGCGTCGGCTGGGGGTTCACGACGCACCGGACCGATAGCTCCCCCGAATCCGCCTTGTTGCGGCTTTATACGTCGCTAGCCCCGGCTGTCGGAGCGTAACTCCTTGCTGGAACTGGGTCCTCTCGCCTTTGCATCACCCTGGATCCTCACAGCGCTTGCGTTGTTGCCGCTCTTATGGTGGCTGCTGCGCGTCACGCCGCCCGCACCCAGACAAATCCGGTTTCCGGCCATCCGTCTGCTTTTCGGGCTGGAAAGCCCGGAGCGGACGCCGGAAAGCTCGCCGCTTTGGCTAATTCTTCTTCGGCTCACGGCCGTGGCGGCGCTGATTTTTGCGCTGGCGCATCCCCTGATGAATCCAAGCGGCCTGCTGCAGGGCAAGGGACCGCTGCTCCTCGTGGTTGACGATGGCTGGGCGGCGGCATCGCGCTGGCCGGCCCGGCAGGAGGCGATGCGTCAGGCGGTAACCCAAGCCGCTCGCGAAGAGCGCGGCGTCATCCTCTTGACGACGGCGCCGGCAGAAGGCGATCGCGCGCCGACACTGTCCGGCGTGCTCAAGCCGAGCGATGCGCGCGGGCGCATTGACGCGCTGAAGCCCAAGCCATGGCCCAGCGACCTGACAACCGCCACGAAGGCGCTGGCGGAAATGAAGGCCAACGGCGGCTCGCCGGTGCTTTGGCTGAGCGATAGCCTGCGGACCGAGGGAACCGACGCGTTCGTCAGTGCGCTGCAGCGCTTCGGGCCCGTCCAGGTGCTGCGCGACAGCAATGCCAAGATGCCCTATGTCCTTATGTCATCGGATGAAACCGACGCCAAGCTCGCCGCGACCGTGCATCGGGCAGTCACCGGTGTGCCGGAACAGCGTATTGTCCGCGCGGTTGCCGAGGACGGCCGTACGCTTGGCCGCCAGATCGCAAACTTCGCCGCGGACAAATCGGACGCCACGGTCGCGTTTGATTTCCCGACCGAGATCCGCAATGCGGTCGCCAGGCTCGATATCGACGGTGAAGACAGCGCGGCGGCGGTCACCTTGTTGGACGAGCGCTGGCGGCGGCGTCCGGTCGGCCTCGCCTCGGAACGCCCGGTCGGCAGCGGACCATCTCTGCTGAGCGAAACCTATTACGTCGAGCGGGCGCTTCGGCCCGTATTCCGACATACACCGCGGGCGCATTGCCGACCTGCTGAAGTCGCAGCTTGCCGTCCTCATCGTGCCGGACGAATACCCGATCAGCCCGGCCGAGCTCACGTCGCTCGAAGATTGGGTCTCTCGCGGTGGTCTGCTGCTGCGGTTCGCCGGGCCACGCATGGCGCGCGACGAGACCGATCAGCTGACCCCGGTCCGGCTGCGCCGCGGCGGCCGCGCGCTGGGCGGTGCGCTGCTTTGGAGCAAGCCGGCGGAGCTGGCGCCGTTCCCGCCCGAGAGCCCCTTCGCCGGGCTGCCGATTTCCCATGAAGTGACCGTATCCAGGCAGGTGCTTGCCGAGCCGGCGCTCGACCTCTCGGACAAGATCTGGGCCCGGCTGAGCGATGGAACACCGTTAGTGACCGCGGATCGGCGCGGCAAGGGGCGGCTCGTGCTGATCCACACGACCGCCAATACCAGCTGGACCACCCTGCCGCTGTCCGGCCTGTTCGTCGAGATGATGCGGCGCGTCGTGGCAACCAGCCGCGGCGTCGGCGCCGAGCTCAGCGGCGACCGGTCGTTGCCGCCGGTGGAAACGTTGGACGCCTTCGGCCGGGCGATGGCGCCGCAGGCGACGGCGACGGCCGTCGCGGCCCGGGATTTCGCCCACGTCACGATCGGGCCCGACCACCCACCGGGCTATTACGGCACGCGCGACGCGCGCCAGGCGCTGAACCTGGGGCCGCAGATCGGCGCCATGCGGCCGCTGGCAGGCCTGGACGGCCGGGTCGACGTGTCGGGCTATGCGACCTCGCAAGAGCGGGACTTCAAGCCGTGGCTGCTGCTGGCGGCCCTGACCTTGTTCCTGATCGACATCTTGGCGACGCTGGCGCTGCGCGGCTTGCTGGTGGACGCCTTGCTGCTGCGCCGCTTTTGGGGCGCCAAGGGCGTCGCCGGACGGGCGGCGGTCGGGGTTCTGCTGGTTGCCTTCCTGACGATCGGTCCCGCACGGGAAAGCTTCGCCCAGAGCCAGTCGGCCGAGGACCAGTTCGCGATCGAGGCAAGCGAGTCGATGCGCATCGCCTATGTGATTACCGGTGCGCGCGACGTCGACGCGGTAACCCGGGCGGGGATGATCGGGCTGACCAATATGCTCAATCAGCGCACCGCCGTGGAGGCGGGCGCGCCCATGGGCATCAACCTCGAGACCGACGAACTGGCGTTCTTCTCCCTGATCTATTGGCCGATCACGGACGCGCAGCCGACGCCGGACGAAAATGCCATCGCCCGGCTGAACCGGTATATGGAGAACGGTGGGACGATCTTTTTCGATACGCGTGACCAGCAGTACACGGCCGGACAGGCCGGCGGGCAGTCGCAAGTCTTGCGGCGGTTGACGCGCGGCATGAACCTGCCGGCGCTGGAGCCGGTGCCGCCCGACCATGTGCTAACCAAGGCCTTCTACCTCATGCAGGAATTTCCCGGCCGGTGGGCCGGTGGCCGGGTCTGGGTCGAGCGTGGCGATGCGCATACCAACGATGGCGTGTCGCGCGTCATTATCGGCAGCAACGACTGGGCCGCGGCCTGGGCCATCGACGATGCCGGGCGGCCGATGTTTCCGGTCGTGCCCGGCGGTGAGCGCCAGCGCGAGATGGCTTTTCGCTTCGGCGTCAATCTCGTGATGTACACCCTGACCGGCAATTACAAATCCGATCAGGTGCATGTTCCCGCCATCCTGGAGCGGTTGGGGCAGTAGCATGACTTGGACGTCGCTCGATTTCGCCCCCCTTGTCCCGCTCGCGGTGCTGGTCCCGGCGTGCGTCGCCGGCCTGGTGATCGTCTGGCTGGGATTTGCCGGGCGGGCCCGAGGCGCCGTATTGCGCGCCGTCGCCGTCGCCGTGCTGCTGCTGACACTCAGCAACCCGGCGCTCGTCGAGGAGCAGCGCGAACCGCTGAAGGACGTCGCCGCCTTGGTCGTCGACGAAACGCCGAGCGTCGCCGTCGCGGATCGGAATGCCGCCGTGCAGAAAGCCCTGGCGGACTATGAGGCCCAGCTGGCGCATATGTCGGACACGCTGGAGCTTCGGGTCGTACGCGTACAGCACAAGAGTCTGGCGCAAGGAAGCGAGGGCACGCGATTGATCGGAGCCTTGCAAAAGGCGGTTCGGGACGTGCCGGCGCGGCGTTTCGCGGGCGCCATCCTGCTGACCGACGGACAGGTACACGACGTGCCGAAAGCGCCCGAAAAGGCCGGCCTTCCGGCTCCTATCCATGTCGTCCTCGCGGGCAAGCGGCAGGAAATCGACCGCCGGCTCGTTATTGTCCAGGCGCCGCCCTATGGCATCGTCGGCAAGGAAGTGACGATGTCGATCCGGGTCGAGGATTACGGCCAGCCGGCAGGCACCCCGGACAAGCCGGCGGTGGTGACGATCCGTCGCGATGGAAGGAACCTGCGGACGGAGGAAGTCCCGGTCGGGGTCGACCATACGATCTCTTTTCTGCTGGATCATGGCGGCCCGACCGTATTCGAGATGGAAGTGTCGCCGATCGAACATGAGCTGACCTTAGCCAACAACAAGGCGGTCCTGTCGGTCAACGGGGTGCGGGATCGCCTGCGCGTACTGCTCGTCTCCGGCGAGCCGCATGCCGGCGAGCGCACTTGGCGCAATCTCTTGAAATCCGACCCGTCCGTCGACCTCGTCCATTTCACGATCTTGCGGCCGCCGGAGAAGCAGGACGGTACCCCGATCCACGAGCTCTCGCTTATTTCTTTCCCGACGCGCGAGCTGTTCGAAGTGAAGCTGCACGAATTCGACCTGGTCATCTTCGACCGGTATCGGCGACGCGGCGTGTTGCCGCCGGTCTATCTGCAGAATGTCGCCGACTATGTGAAGAATGGCGGCGCGCTGCTGGCTGCGGCCAGCCCGACCTTCGCGACCCCGTTCAGCATTTATCGCTCGCCGCTGCAGACGGTATTGCCGGGCGAGCCGACCGGCGGCATCGTGACACGCGGATTCCGGCCGCAAATAACCGATGTCGGCTTGCGGCATCCCGTGACCGCGGCGCTTCCCGAAGGGCCCGAAGGCCACCGGGATGGCCAACCGACCTGGGGCCGCTGGTTCCGGCAGGTCGAGGTGGTCGCCAAGCGGGGCAACGTCCTGATGCGCGGCCTCAACGACGACCCGCTGCTCATCCTGGATCGCTTCGGCAAAGGCCGCGTCGCGCAGATCAATAGCGATCACATGTGGCTTTGGGCGCGCGGATTCGAGGGCGGCGGTCCGCAGGCAGAGCTGTTGCGTCGGCTGGCGCATTGGTTGATGAAAGAGCCGGAGCTGGAAGAAGACGCTCTGCGTGCACAGGTCAAGGACGGCAAGCTCGCAATCGAGCGCCGCAGCCTCAAGGATATCGAGGCAAAGGTCGACGTGACGGCACCCGACGGCAAGGTCACCAAGCTCGATCTCAGGAATACCGGTCCCGGGCGCTATGAGGCGGCGCTGCCGGTTACGCAGACCGGCCTCTATTCGGTGAGCGACGGCGAGCACGTCGCCATGGCTGCCGCGGGTGCGCTCAATCCCTTGGAGCTCGCCGACGTGCGAGCGACGGAATCGTTGCTAGCGCCCGTCGTCCAGGCAACGCGGGGATCCATGCACTGGATGGTCGATGGCCTGCCGACCATCCGGCGGGTGGCGCCGGAGCGGCGGACTGCCGGCCGCAATTGGATCGGCCTCGTGGCAAACGAGGATTATCTCGTCACGGGCGTGCGCCGCCTGCCCGCCATGCCAGCGCTTCTTGTGCTGGCGCTTTTCCTCTGCGCTGCCGCCTTCGGATGGCGCCGCGAGGGCCGTTAAGCGGCGCCGGACGTGGTGACGGGCTGCGACGCGCTGGCCTGTACGCATACAGGCCGGAGCGTATTTCGCGAACGACCTGACTCTCGCAGATAACTCGGGCGTCCTAAAATGAAGCCGCCGGTCCTGGCCCTTATCGGGCCGGAACCGGCGGCTTGTCTTGATCGCCTGATCGGTAGGCTATTTCTGGTAGATGACGATCCCGCCTTGCTTGCCGGTCACCAGACCGGGACCCTTGCCCATCGCCCCTTCGCCGACGTCCGTATCGACGTCACTGCTGCCCCGCACGAGACTGCACGCGCCAAGCGCGAGATACGACAGCACACCAAGGGCTAAGATCAAGGTCCGAAACATAACCGTCATCCTATACCAAAGTTCGCCCGATTAGAAGCGCTGGCGGAAGCCGCCACCGAAGAAGTACAGCCCCTCGGTATTCTGCCCGGACACCCCGGTATCGATATCGAAGTAGCGGAAGGTGAGGAAGTAGTCACCGCCCACGCTGTCGACCTGTTGCATCAGCATCAGCGAATGGGCAATGCCGCTGCTATCTATTTTGCTGGTGCTGCAGTGCTTGCAGTACTCGAAGGCATATTCGAATGTGGTGTTGCCCAGCTCGTTGAGCTTCGTCGTGTACAGGATCGACGGCTGGATGTTGTAGGCCGAGTTGTTGACGGAACTGGCGCCCGCACTGGACAGCTCACGCCATTGATTGCCGCCGGAGATGGCGCCGCCGATCCCGATCGGGGTCAGCACGGCCACCGAGCCGTTCACCTGGGTAATCGCCTTGATCGTCGTGCCATTGCCGAAGCACGCACCGCCGCCGGCGGATTGACCACCCCGGGTGTGACAGAGACCGACCGCACCCTTTATCGTGGTACCGGCAATCTTGCCGTTGTACCAGAGGCCGACGTCGCCGTTGTGCTTGTCGATGATGTCGGCGCCCGCCTTGAAGCCGAAGAAGGTCGGCGTATCGTAGCGGATGCGGTTGGTACGGTCGGCGCCGTCGAAGTTGTTGAAGTAGCTGCCGACCGATCCGACGTCGCGCGTTGCCGACGAGTTCGTCGACAGCACCCGATAGCTGCTGATCAGGCTGGCCGTCGTGCCACCGAGGCGACCGGAGTCGATCGCCGAGACGGCCTGCAATTCCGACGAGCCGTTCGTAGCCGAATCGCCGCGGCCGATCCACACCGCGCCGAACTTCTTGCTCGAGATGATCACGTCCAGGTGACGGACGGTGAATTTGCTCTGGTCGCCGCCCTGGTTGACGAACTGCGAACCACCGCCGTTGTCGCCGGATTGAACCGCATATTCGAACCGGGTCCGCACGCTGACGTCGTTGTTGATCTTGCCGCGGGCGTCCATGCCCATGCGGGTCGCGGTATTGCCGTTCTCACCCGTCTTGAAGGTGGTCCCGTCGCCGTCGTCGACCACGCCGAACACGCGGGCAACCTGGCCGTACAACTTGATCTTCATCTTGCTGCCGCTGGAAACGACGCCTGGCGCCGCGGCCGGGTCCTGAGCGGACGCCGGAAGCGCCAAACCACACGCAAAGGCAATGGCGGTCGACGCCATCAATGCCTTGTTAAGCTTGGTCATTGGAAACCTCCACACTGATAAACTCGCAAACTCCCCAAGAAACGTGCCGAACCGCCCCGCCTGACCGCCGCAATTGCCACACTGCGCCGCTAAAAACAGGAATTCTGCAGTCCGTTGTGTGAAGGTAGTCGGAGAAAAATTGGTTTGTCCAATTGATTAGATCGTAATCCCCTATCTATTGAAATTTCTGTTGCACAACTGCGACAAACGCGCACGAACCGGCTCCGATTGCCCTCCCGGCAACCGGAACCGGTCCTGCTTGACCAATCGGTCCGTTAACGCGCCGGAATATGGTTTCCGGCGCGTTAACGGTACCTTTGCCTAGAAGCGCTGGCGGAAGCCGCCACCGAAGAAGTACAGCCCTTCGGTATTCTGCCCCGACACCCCAGTATCGATGTCGAAGTAGCGGAAGGTGAGGAAGTAGTCACCGCCCACGCTGTCGACCTGCTGCATCAGCATCAGCGAATGGGCTAAGCCACTGCTGTCCTTTTTGCTGGTGCTGCAGTGCTTGCAGTACTCGAAGGCATATTCGAACGTGGTGTTGCCCAACTGGTTCAGCTTCGTCGTGTACAGGATCGACGGCTGGATGTTGTAGGCCGAGTTGTTGACGGAACTGGCGGCCGCGCTGGACAGTTCACGCCATTGATTGCCGGCGGAGAAAGCGCCACCGATCCCGATCGGGGTCAGCACGGCCACCGAGCCGTTCACCTGGGTAATCGCCTTGATCGTCGAGCCATTGCCGAAGCACGCACCACCGCCGGCGGATTGACCACCCCGGGTGTGGCAGAGCCCGACCGCGCCTTTCACCGTGGTGCCGGCGATCTTGCCGGAATAGTGAAGCGCCGCATCGAAGTTGTGCTTATCGATGAAATCGGCGCCCGCCTTGAAGCCGAAGAAGGTCGGCGTGTCGTAGCGGATGCGGTTTGTACGGTCGGCGCCGTCGAAGTTGTTGAAGTAGCTGCCGACCGAGCCGACATCGCGCGTTGCCGACGAATTCGTCGACAGCACCCGATAGCTGCTGATCAGGCTGGCCGTCGTGCCGCCGAGACGGCCGGAGTCGATCGCCGAGACGGCTTGCAATTCGGACGTGCCATTCGACGCGGAGTCGCCGCGGCCGATCCACACCGCGCCGAACTTCTTGCTCGATACGATCACGTCGAGGTGGCGCACGGTGAAGCGGCTCTGATCGCCGCCCTGGTTCTCGAACTGCGAGCCGCCGGCGGTGCTACCCGACTGAACGGCATATTCGAACCGGGTCCGCACGCTGACGTCGTTGTTGATCTTGCCGCGGGCGTCCATGCCCATCCGGGTCGCGGTATTGCCGTTCTCACCCGTCTTGAAGGTGGTCGCGTCGCCGTCATCGACGATGCCGAACACGCGGGCAACCTGGCCGTACAACTTGATCTTCATCTTACTGCCGCTGGAAACGACGCCTGGCGCCGCGGCCGGGTCCTGAGCGGACGCCGGAAGCGCCAAACCACACGCAAAGGCAATGGCGGTCGACGCCATCAATGCCTTGTTAAGCTTGGTCATTGGAAACCTCCACACTGATAAACTCGCAAACTCCCCAAGAAACGTGCCGAACCGCCCCGCCTGACCGCCGCAATTGCCACACTGCGCCGCTAAAAACAGGAATTCTGCAGTCCGTTGTGTGAAGGTAGTCGGAGACTAATCGTATTGTCCAATCTTTATAATCGATTTTATCGATCGTTTGGGATTTATGTTGCCCATATGCGACAAGAGGCCTCCGCTCTTAACACAATGAATAAACGGACGATTTTTATTTTTTGGAAGGCGTACCGATTTTGGCCGATGCAGATCGCATCGAAACATCCAATCTATCGATTGGAATTATAGATTGATTTTGATTTTTTAATTTGTTTTCCCGATTTATAGCTTCGGGCCATGGAAGGACAGCCAAAATGAAGCCGCCGGTCCTGGCCCTATCGGGCCGGAACCGGCGGCTTGTTCTTGATCGCCTGATCGGTAGGCTATTTCTGGTAGATGACGATCCCGCCTTGCTTGCCGGTCACCAGACCGGGGCCCTTGCCCATCGCGTCCCCGCCGACGTCCGTATCGACGTCGTTGCTGCCCCGCCAGACGCCGCAGGCGCCGAGCGCCAGCAACGACAGCAATCCAAGGGTGAGGAGCAAGGTCCGAAACATAACCGTCATCCTATACCACAGCCCGCCCGATTAGAAGCGCTGGCGGAAGCCGCCACCGAAGAAGTACAGCCCTTCGGTATCCTGGCCGGACACCCCGGTATCGACATCGAAGTAGCGGAAGGTGAGGAAGTAGTCACCGCCCACGCTGTCGACCTGCTGCAACAGCAGCAGCGAATGGCCCTTGCCCTCGCTATTCTTGAGGCTCGTATTGCAGTGATCGCAATACTCGAAGGCGTATTCGAGCGTGGTGTTACCCAATTGGTTGAGCTTCGTCGTGTAGAAGATCGACGGGGTTATGTTGTAACGGGTGTTGTTGGTCGTGGTGTGACCCGTACCAGCGAGGTCCAGCCACTGCTGGCCACCCGAAACCGTCGCGCCGAGCCCGAGCGGCGTCAGCACCGACACCGAGCCGTCCACCTGGCTCGTGCCTTTAATCGTCGCTGCCGTTGCCGAAGCAGGTGCTGCTACCCGCGGACTCAGAGCCCCGGGTGTGACAGAAGCCAACCGCGCCCTCGATCTTGGTGCCGGCGATCTTGCCTTCATACCACAGAGCCGAGTCGATGTTGTGCTTGTCGATGAAGCTGACCGACCCCTTGAAGCCGAAGAAGGTCGGCGTGTCATATCGGATACGGTTCTGGCGGTTCGCACCGTCGAAGGTCTCGAAGTAGTCGCCGACCGCGCCCAGATCCCGCGTGGCCGCGCTCGAGTTCTTGTTCAGCACGCGATAAGCGCTGATCAGGTCGGAGGTACCACCACCGAGGCGTCCGGAGTCGATCGCCGCGATGGTCTGCACTTCCGCCGAGCCGTTCGAAGACGAGTCGCCGCGGCCGATCCACACCGCGCCGAACTTCTTGCTCTCGACAATCACGTCCAGGTGACGCACCGCGAACTTGCTGGACGTGCCGCCCTGGTTGACGAACTGCGAGCCACCGCCGTTGTCGCCCGATTGCACGGAATATTCGAACCGGGTCCGGACGCTGACGTCGTTGTTGATCTTGCCGCGGGCGTCCATGCCCATGCGGGTCGACGTGTTGCCGTTCTCACCCGTCTTGAAGGTGGTCCCGTCGCCGTCGTCCACGACGCCGAACACGCGGGAAACCTGGCCGTACAACTTGATCTTCATCTTACTGCCGCTGGAAACGACGCCTGGCGCCGCGGCCGGGTCCTGAGCGGACGCCGGAAGCGCCAAACCACACGCAAAGGCAATGGCGGTCGACGCCATCAATGCCTTGTTAAGCTTGGTCATTGGAAACCTCCACACTGATAAACTCGCAAACTCCCCAAGAAACGTGCCGAACCGCCCCGCCTGACCGCCGCAATTGCCACACTGCGCCGCTAAAAACAGGAATTCTGCAGTTCGCTGGTTAGAATAACCATTCAATCGGCCGGCAAACCAAGGTAAAACATCAAATATCGAAAAGTTACAAACCCGTTGTTGCGGTTTAGCCACAAAAAAAGACTATAAATCATAAACATAGATCATATTAATCAATTTTTTTGATGAATGAGTTCTTGTGAATTCGACCCTCTAACCCGCTTTTTCGGGAATATAGGGACATCGATTACTTATCGATATTTTCAATTTATATAATCGATAAATACGATATTTAGTCTCCGTCTTCCTTGCTGTCGTTGGCGGATCGAGGCCCCACTACCCTGAACAAGGTGAGCACGACCGTTGCCAGGGACGCGACGTTATTCGGCCATGATTTGATATGGCTCGGATTTATTGAGGATATTTCGATCGAGGGCGAACGTTCAGCCCTCTCCGGCCTATGGAGCGAGATCGAATGCGCCGCATCCAAGGCAGCAGGCCTTGTCGTGCTCGCGCTGCCCCGCGTGGATTCCGGCACCGATTGTTGGTGTGGGTTCCGGCGGCCCTCTTTGCCGGGCGCCCCCCGGGCCGGATCAATCGATATCATCAAAGATATTGCACGTGGCCTCCTGCTGAGACACCGCATGCCGACAGGCTCCGGCCGGCCGCGGCGGCCGCGCAGCAGGCGGGCGCCGAAGGCCGAAAAAACGATCAATCGTCTTGATCGGCTTGGGTTCCGCGATACCTCCATGCACGATATGCTAAGGCGTGCTCGGATAGCTGCCGAAGCTGAAACCGTTGAAGATGATCAGATGGAGTAAGGCGAGGATGGTTACGAAGGTGACGAAGAGCGACGCGGAATGGCGGGAGCAGCTGTCGCCGGAGCAGTATCATGTCACCCGCAAGCATGGCACCGAACGGGCCTTTTCCGGCAAGTACCATGACAGCAAGGACAAGGGCACCTATACCTGCATCTGCTGTGGAAGCCCGCTGTTCTCTTCCGACACGAAGTTTGATTCGGGCACGGGCTGGCCGAGCTTCTATCAGCCGGTGGGCACGGAAGCCGTCGCGACGAAGGAAGACCGCAGTTTCTTCATGCGGCGGACCGAGGTCCTGTGCGCGGCATGCGACGCGCATCTCGGCCATGTCTTCCCGGACGGGCCCAAGCCGACCGGGCTGCGCTATTGCATGAATTCGGCGGCTTTGGACCTGAAGCCGAAGGAAAGCGACGCCGCGGGCCCCGACGACGAGAGCAAAGGCGAATAATGCGCCAATTCGCCGGGAACGCCTGACCGGCCGCGGAAAAACCGCCGAAGGAGCCCCGAAGAAGCCCATGTCGCAAAGCATGCCGACCCTGACGAACGCAGCCGTGCCGACACGCAGAGTCCGGTTCCGCGACCTGTTGCATCCTATTACGCCGGAAGATTTCCTGGACCGGTATTTCGATCGGGAGCCCCTGCACCTGCCCGGACCGGCCGATCGGTTTTCCGACGTTTTTTCATGGAACCGGGCGATGGCGCTGCTGGACATGACGACCATCTGGTCCGCGGCCACGCTGAAGGTGGTGCTCGACGGCGAACTGATGCACCAGGCCGAATATTGCACGCCCGGGCAAAACCGGGACGGCGCAACGATCCAGCAGCCCGATCCCGTGAAGGTCCAGGCGCTGATCCGCCGCGGCGCGACGATTTCGCTCAACCTCGTGGAAACGATCTCACCCGAGATCGCCGGCATCGCGGCGGCCCTGCAATGCTGGCTGGGCGGCGAGGCGGTCTGCAACATCTACTGCTCCTGGGGCGGGCACCAGGGCTTTCAGACCCATTTCGACTTTCACGACGTCTTCGTGCTGCAGATCGACGGCAAGAAGGTGTGGAACATCTACGAAGGGCAGTTCGAGGAATCGGTGAATATCGAGGGGTTCCGGTCGAACAGCTTTTCCGATGACTACATCCTGCAGGCGCGGGGACGGGTCCAGCAGGAAGTCACAATGACCCCCGGCGACGTCCTCTATATCCCGCGGGGGCGCTACCATGACGCCCTCGCCACCAGCGAGGCCACGCTGCACCTGACCTTCGGCGTGGAATTCCTCAGCGGCTGCTACGTCCTCGGCGCGATCGCCAATAGCTTGCAGGACGACCCGTTCTTCCGGAAAGTCCTGCCGCGCTTCGATCAGCCGGATGCGCATCGTGCCCACATGGCGAAGCTGGCCGACCACGTGCATGCCTATATGCTGCAAGCAGGCCTCGCGGACGGCATCCGCGCGCAGCAGCGGCGGCGTACCTTCGCCCACTGCTTTCCGTCCTATGAGCTGCCTTCCGCCACGCCGAAGCAGATTTTCCGCGTCCGGTCGCTGCGGACCCGGCTGGTGCGGCGCGGGCCCGGTTGGCGGCTCGACAGGCCGCAGGGCGGATGCGATCTATCGTCGGAAGAGGCGCGGCTCGCGGAGTGGATCCTGCCCCAGGACTTCTTCACCGCCGACGAGGCGATCGCCGGCCATGGCGACGGCGCCACGGTGGCGAAGGCGCTGGAGCGGTTTCCGGGCGATCGGGCTGATCGACGCGATCTGACGTAGCCGCTAGCGTCCCCGCGACCATTCGGACACGACGCGGCACACCGCGGCGGTCAAGGTCGCCAGGTCTTCCGCATCGATCACCAGCGGCGGCATGAGATAGACCACGTCGGCGAACGGCCGGACCCAAACCCCTTCCTCGATAAAGCGGCTGCGCAACGCGTTCAGATCCGGCACGCGGTCGAGCTGGACTACGCCGATGGCGCCGCGGCAGCGCACGTCGACGACCCCTGGAAGCGCCGCGCACGCCCGCAGCGCCTCCGTCATCATCGCTTCGATGGCCTGCGCCTGGGCCAGGCGCGGCTCGCGCTCGAACAGGTCGAGCGAAGCGTTGGCGGCCGCACAGGCAAGTGGATTCCCCGTGAAAGTGGGACCATGCATCAGCGCGTGGTCGAATCGGTTCGACAGGAAGCCATCGAAGATCCGGTCGGTCGCCACGGTTGCGGCAAGCGGCACCGTGCCGCCGGTCAGCGCCTTCGACAGCATGATGATGTCGGGGCAGACGTCGGCTTGCGTCGCAGGCGAACAGCGAACCCGTGCGCCCAAAGCCGGTTGCGATCTCGTCGAGGATCAGCAGCACGTCATGGCGCTTGCAGAGGGCCGCGATGCGGCCCAGGACTTCGGGAGAATGGAACTTCATGCCGCCTGCCGCCTGCACCAGCGGCTCCAGGATGACGGCTGCCAGCTCATCAGCATGGCCGGCGAGGAACCGGTCGAACGCGTCGAAGGCGGCGTCGTCGCGTGGCATTGCCACGATATGCTGCGCCGGCAGGATGCCGTGAAACAGCGCGTGCATGCCTTCGTCCGGATCGCAGACCGACATCGCGCCTGTCGTATCGCCATGGTAGCCGTGCCGGAAGCTGATGAAGCGCGATCGGCCCGATACGCCTTGGTTGAGCCAGAACTGCACCGCCATCTTCATCGCGATTTCGACCGCGACGGAGCCGGATTCCGAAAAGAAGACCCGGTTCAGGTCGCCCGGCAGCAGCGCCGCAAGGCGCCGCGGCCAGGGTCAGCGCCGGCTCGTGCACAAGGCCGCCCAGCATGACATGCGGCATGCGCTCGAGCTGGCGCGCGACGGCCTCCCGGATATGCGGATGGTTATAGCCGTGGCACGCCGTCCACCAGGAAGAGACGCCGTCGATCAGCGCCCGGCCATCGGCCAAGTGTATGCGTACACCTTCCGTACGGACGGCATCGACCGGCCGAGGCGCGGTCTTCATCTGGGAATAGGGCAGCCAGATATGCCGGAAGCCGGCCTCGCTCCAATCCGGGCGACCCGGCCGGCTCATCCCTGGGCGGGCGTCTCGTAGGGCTCGACCCCGAGGCGCTGGAACAGGGCGTTGTCGCGATCGGCTTCAGGATTGGCCGTCGTCAGCAGCTTCTCGCCGCAGAAGACCGAGTTAGCGCCCGCAAGGAAGCACAGCGCCTGCGCCTCGTCGCTCATCGCCTCGCGCCCGGCGGAAAGCCGGACGAAGGACGTCGGCATCAGAATCCGCGCCACCGCGATCGTCCTGACGAATTCGAGAACGTCCAGCGCCTCGGCGCCCGCGAGCGGCGTTCCCTCGACCTGGACCAGCAGGTTGATCGGAACGCTCTCCGGATGCTTCGGCATGTTCGCCAGCGTCTTCAGCATGCCGGCGCGGTCCCGCCGGCCTTCGCCCATGCCGACGATCCCGCCGCAGCAGACATTCATCCCGGCATCCCGCACGTGCTCCAGCGTATCCAGCCGGTCGCGATAGGTCCGCGTGGTGATGATCTCGCCGTAGAACTCTTCCGACGTGTCGATGTTGTGGTTGTAGTAATCGAGCCCGGCCTCGGCCAGCCGATCGGCCTGATCGCGGGTCAGCATGCCGAGCGTCATGCAGGTCTCGAGGCCCAGCGCCTTGACCCCCTCGACCATCGCGACGATCGCCTCGAGGTCGCGGTCCTTCGGATTGCGCCAGGCGGCGCCCATGCAGAAGCGGCTGGCGCCGCCCTGTTTCGCCCGGCGCGCCTCGGCCAGCACGGCTTCGACGGCCATCAGCTTTTCCGCATCGACTCCGGTGTCGAAATGCGCCGATTGCGGACAGTATTTGCAGTCCTCCGGGCAGCCGCCGGTCTTGATCGACAGCAGACGGCTCATCTGCACGCGATTGGCGTCGAAATGCCGGCGGTGCACGGTCTGCGCGCGGAACAGCAAGTCGTTGAACGGCAGCGCGAACAGCGCCTCGATCTCATCCGTCGTCCAGTCGTGACGGAAACCGTCGGCTTCCGCGGGTCGGGTGCGGTCGGGCGCGGCTACGGTCGGATCGGCAATGCTCATCGAATCCATGCGTTCCAAGGTGTCAGTTCCGGCATGTTTTTATCTGGGAGGGCCCGCCGCGGCGAGCCGGTGGCGCATATTCGGCGAGCGCCCGGCCAAAGTCAAACCCGTGCCCGGTTTCCCACCCCCCGTTGACAGCGCCGCCGCTGGGGAGAGAATGCCCCTACACCGCCAATTCGCATCAGCTTGGACACGAGACCCATGGACTCTCTGGAACTGTTCGTACGCGGCAAGCTCGACGATCTCGAGGCCCGGTCGCTGAAACGGACGCTGTCCGAGACGGCCCGCTTCGCCGCCAGCCTGACCGTGCGCGACGGGCGGGAGATGATCTCCTTCTGCTGCAACGATTACCTCAACCTGTCGCATCATCCGAAGGTGATCGCGGCGGCGATCGAGGCGACGCGCCGCTATGGGGCCGGGTCCGGCGCGTCGCGGCTCGTCACCGGCAACCACCCGCTCTATGCCGAGCTGGAGCAGCGCCTGGCGCGCTTCAAGGAAACGGAAGCGGCGGTGGTCTTCGGCAGCGGCTACCTGACCAATATCGGCATCATTCCGAGCCTCATCGGGGACGGCGACCTCATCCTTGGGGACGAGCTGTGCCATGCCTGTTTGTTCGCAGGCTCGCAGCTCAGCCGGGCCCGGCTCGAAATCTTCCGCCACAACGACCTGGACCATTGCGAGGAACTGCTGGCGGCGCACCGGAACGGCTACCAACACTGCCTCATCCTCACCGACGGCGTGTTCAGCATGGACGGCGACCTCGCCCCGGTCGCGGCGCTGGCGGACCTTGCCGACCGCTATGGCAGCTGGCTGATGACCGACGATGCGCACGGTCTCGGCGTCGTCGCCGGCGGCAAGGGCAGCAGCTTCGTCACCGGCACGAAAGCGCATGTCCCGCTGCAGATGGGCACGCTGTCGAAAGCGGTCGGCGTCTATGGCGGCTATCTCTGCGCCAGCCAGGCGGTCGTCGATTTCATTAAGACCCGCGCGCGCAGCTTCATCTACACGACCGGCCTTCCGCCGGGCGCCGTCGCCGGCTGCATCGCCGCGCTCGAGCTGATCGAGACCGACAAGGATCTCGTGGCGCGGCCGATGGCGAATGCCCGCCTCTTCACGCGCGCGCTCAACCTGCCCGAACCGGAAAGCTGCATCGTGCCACTGATCATGGGCGATCCGGACACGGCGCTCGCCGCCAGCCAAAGCCTCGCCGATCAGGGCTTCCTGGTCACGGCCATCCGTCCGCCGACCGTGCCGGAAGGCACGGCCCGCCTCCGTTTCACCTTCACCGCCGAGCACAAAGAGGACGACATCCGCCGTCTCATCGACGCGGTGCGCCGGCTCCGGCCCGCCAACGGCGCGGCCGCGTGAAACGCCTGTTCGTGACCGGGTCCGGGACCGGCGTCGGCAAGACGCTCGTCACCGCTGCCTTGGTCCATCAGCTCAGTCGCGCCGGAAAGACCGTTCGCGCCGTCAAGCCCGTGATCAGCGGTTATACACAAGCGACGCACCGCGACAGCGATACGGCGGTATTGCTCGACAGCCTCGGCAGCAGCCATTCGCAGGACGCAATCGACCGGATGTCGCCTTTCCGCTTCGACGCGCCGCTGTCGCCCGACATGGCCGCCGCGCGCGAGGCCCGGCAGATCGATTTCGAGGCGCTGCTGCACTTCTGCCGGGACTGCGCCGCCGGGCCCGAAGACATCCTGCTGATCGAAGGCGTCGGCGGGGTCATGGTGCCGCTGACCCGGGATAAGACCGTGCTGGATTGGATCGAGGCAATCGATGCGCCTTGCCTGCTCGTCGCCGGCAGCTACCTCGGCACCATCAGCCACACGTTGACCGCGGTCGAAGCCCTGCGCCAGCGCCGGGCGCCGATCGCCGGGCTGGTGATCAGTGAATCCGAAGACAGCCCGGTGCCGCCGGCGGAAACGAAAGCGACGGTTCAGCGCTTTCTTCCCGGGGTGAAAATCGCCATCGTTCCTCGCCTCCGCGGCGATACTCCGTGGCGCAACTCACCCGATCTGACCCATTTCACCGAAAGCTGACGCGGCCCGAGCGTCGCCTAGTCGCTACATCACCGCGCCGATCTGCCAGGGAACGAACTCGTTATCGCCATAGCCCAGCAGCTCGGACTTGCTTTTCCCGCCGTTGGCCACGTCGAGCCACAGCCGGAAGATTTCCTCGCCCATGGCCGCGACCGTTTTCGTGCCGTCGGCGATCTGCCCGCAATTGACATCCATGTCTTCTTCCAGCCGCGCGAACATCGCCGAGTTGGTGGCGAGCTTGACGCTCGGCGCCGGCTTGAAGCCGAAGGCCGACCCGCGCCCGGTCGAGAAGCAGACGAGATTGGCGCCGGACGCCACCTCGCCGGTGACCGAGGCCGGGTCGTAGCCCGGGCTGTCCATGAACAGAAATCCCTTGGCGTTGATTAGCTCACCGTATCTGTAGACGCCGTTGAGATTGGTCGTGCCGCCTTTCGCGGCGGCGCCGAGCGACTTTTCCAGGATCGTCGTAAGCCCGCCCGCCTTGTTGCCCGGCGTCGGGTTGTTGTCCATGACGCTGCCGTTGCGCGCGGTGTAGTCCTCCCACCATTTGATGCGCTCGACCAGCTTCTCACCGATCTCGCGGGAGGCCGCGCGGCGCGTCAGCAGATGCTCGGCGCCGTAGATCTCCGGCGTCTCCGCGAGGATGGCCGAGCCGCCGTGCCGAACCAGCAGATCCGCCGCCGCGCCCATCGCGGGATTGGCCGTAATGCCGGAATAGCCGTCCGAGCCGCCGCACTGCAACGCGACGCATAATTCGGATGCCGGCACCGGCTCGCGCGCGCAGGCATTGATCACCGGCAGCATTTCCTCGATGCGGCGAACGCCCTCGTCGATCGTCTGCCGCGTGCCCCCCATTTCCTGCATCACCAGGGTAAGGAAGGTCTTGCCCTCCTCCAGCCCGAAGGCCTTCTTGAAGGTGGCGATCTGGAACACTTCGCAGCCAAGACCGACCATAACGACGGCGCCGAAGTTGGGATGCCCGCTATAGCCGAACATGAGTCGCTGCAGGTTCTTGAACCCCTCGCTGTTCGGGTCCATGCCGCAGCCCGCGCCATGGGTCAGTGCGACCGCGCCGTCGATGTTCGGATAGCGCTCGGAGACCCCGCTTCGTTCCAGCCGCTCCGCGATCTGCTTGGCGACGGTGGCCGAGCAATTGACGCTGGAAAGAATGCCGATGTAGTTGCGCGTGCCGACGCGGCCGCTGGCGCGCCGAAAACCCCGGAAGGTCGCGCGCTCCGCTTCGGGTATGAAGGCGGTCGGCTTGGCGTCGACACCAAAGGCATAGTCGCGCTCGAAGCCCCTGAAGTCGCAATTATGCGTGTGAATATGCTCGCCCGGCTGAATGTCGCCGGCGGCGAAGCCGATAATCTGATTGAACTTGTAGATGGGATCGCCGTTCCTGATGGCCGCCGTCGCCATCTTGTGACCGGCGGGAATGTCGCTCGCCGCCCTGACGCCATCACGGCCGCAATCGTCGCCGGCCTTCAACGCTTCCAGCGCAACGACCAGATTGTCGTTTGCGTCCAGCCGAAATCGCTTTCGTCTTGGCTGTGCTCAATTTTTCCTCCCCGATGCGATAAATTTTCGATTATCTCACAGGTCAAAAAACGATACGCCCGAACACGGCGCCATGCACGAAGCATGTGTCTGAGCGGCTTTTCTCTCGAAACCGGAACTTAGGGCGCGACGGTACCGGCATTGGCCGGCGCGGCGGCCGGATCGTAATTGCCGATGATCTTTCGCGCTCGCATCTGCTCGATCCGATCGGCGCCGTAGCCAAGCTCGCCGAGGATTGCCGCCGTGTGTTCGCCGATATGCGGCGCGTGTGCCAAGCGATTGCCATTCTCCAGCGCGGCGATGCCCGGGATCTTCGGCATCGGCACCGTTCCCACCGTGTCGTGCTCGACCCAGGAAACGACGCCGGCACCCTGCACATGCGCATCGGCGAGGTAGGCCGCGTGGTCGTTCACCGGCGCATGCAGGATGTCGATCTCGGTGAGATCACGGTCCCATTCCGCCGTCGTCCGCTTCACGGTTTCCGCTTCGATGATGGCGAGGATCGCCGCCTCGTTCTCGATCCGCGCCCTCGGCGTCACGAAGCGCGGATCGGCGATCAGCTCCTCCCGGCCCGTCAGCGTACAGAAGCGGGCGAAGGTTGCATCGCGGCGGGCATTGATATTGATGAAGCCGTCTTTGGTGCGGAAGGTGCCAATCGGCACGCCGAGGCCCTCCGCCCGCCCGACGCCGAGCTGGTGCTCCAAGATCGGTCCGGTCTGCAGCGCGGCAGCAGCCTCCATCAGGCTCATCTCGATATGGCTGCCCTTGCCCTTGAGCGCTTTCTTGTAAAGCGCCGCGCTCACCGCCTGGAAAGCATAGAGGCCGGAGATCACGTCGATCGCCACCATGCTGATGCGCTGCGGCTTGCCCGAGGGATCGCGGTTGATGGTCATCAGCCCGCTGAAAGCCTGCAGCACCATGTCGGTCGCGGGTCGGCCGCTGTTCGGACCTTCCTGTCCGAAGCCGGTAAGGGACAGATAGACGAGCTCCGGGTTGCGCGCGCGCACCGATTTGTAGTCGAGGCCGAAGCGCGCCATCACGCCCGGGCGGAAGTTCTCCAGCATGACATCCGCCTCGGCCGACAGCTGCTGCGCGATCCCGCGCCCCTCCTCGGTCTTGAGATCGAGGGCGATGCTGCGCTTCCCCCGGTTCATCGCGAGCGCGTAGGCGGTGTATTCACCGAAGGCTTTGCCGAGGCCGCGCGACCAGTCGCCGTTCAGCGGCTCCATCTTGATAACGTCGGCGCCATGCTGGGCGAGCAGCAAGGCGCAATGGGGCGCAGCCACGCCCTGGGACGCGTCGAAGACCTTGAGCCCGGCGAAAGGCCGATCGTCCGCCATGAGCGCTACTCCACGATGCGCGGCTGGTCGATTTCCGCGACGGTGCCGTCTGCGAGCAGGCCGTCGATCTCCGCCGGGCTCTTGCCCAGCGCCGCCAGGATCTCGCGGCTATGCTCGCCGATATGTGGCGAATGCGAGCGCGGGTTCTCCGTCGCCATCGGCGGGATCCCGGCGATCGCGCCCATCGGGATGTGGCCGACCGTATCGTGCTCGATCCAGCGCACGGCGCCCACCGCCGCCACCTGCGGCTCCTCGAAAAGGCCGGCGTAATCGTTGACGGGCGCGTTCAGGATATCCACGGCATTGAGCGCCGCCGCCCACTCGGCCTTGGACTTCGTCGCCATCGCCTCGGCAACGATACGCAGCAGCGCTTCGCGGTTGGCGACGCGCGAACGGGCGTCCGCATAGAGCGGATCGTCGATCAGCTCCTCGCGGCCGAGCAGCCGGCAGAGCGCCTGGAAATGCGGGTCGCGCCGTGCGTTGACGCAGATGAAGCCGTCGGTCGTCTTGAACGTCCCGACGGGCGAGCCGATCGGTTCGCCCGGGCCGCCCTCGAGCTTGAATTCGACCATCTTCGCTTCCTGGAAAGCGAGCGCGGACTCCAGCAGGCTGGTCTGAATATGCTTCCCGGTGCCTTTCATCGCACGCCGGTAGAGCGCGCTGGAGACGGCCTGGAAGGCGTAAAGACCGGTGATGACGTCGATGGCGTAGTAGTCGATACGCTGGGGCGTGCCCTCCTCGTTGCGGTTGATCGACATGAAGCCGGTGAAGGCCTGCATGACGGAATCGGTCGCCGGATGCTTGGCCTTGGGCCCGGTCTGTCCGAAGCCGGTGAGCGACAGGTAGATGACGGAGGGATTGTCCTTGGCGACGGACGCGTAATCGAGGCCGAACTTCTCGATCACGCCGGGCCGGTAGTTCTGCAGCACGACATCGGCCTTCCGGGCGAGCTGCTTCGTGATCGCGACGCCGTCGGGCTTCTTGAAATTGATGGCAATGCTGCGCTTGCCCCTGTTCAGGATCACCGAGGCGGCACTCTGGTCGTCATAGGGCTTGCCCATGGCCCGGCTCCAGTCGCCCGGAACCGGCGGCTCCACCTTGATCACGTCGGCGCCGTTCTGGGCCAGCAGCATGCCGCAATAAGGCGCGGCGACGCCCTGGGACATGTCGAGCACCTTGATGCCTTCGAAGGCGAGCTCTTCACTCATACCTGCGTTTCCTTCCGATCCTGAACCGATTGGCCGGCGGGCCGATACGCCCGGCGGCAGCGCTGAAAATTCGACAATTCCGCCCGATATGTCAAATACCTGGCTGCGGCGCCGAGGCGGAGATTGCAACAACGCGGTTTATGCTATCATAGCGCCAACGGGGCCGCACCATGCGCGGCCTTGACCCTCACGCCTTCTCGGGAGGAAGGACATGCCACGTACGCTGACCCAGGAAGAAGTCGACCGTTATTACGAACAAGGCTACCTCGTCCTGCACGACGCGATCCCGCAGGACATTTTGGACGCCGCGGTCGCCGAGACCGAGCGTATGGTCGCAGTTGCCTCGACGATCACCGAGGCAATCCCGATGCTCGACCTCGACCCGAGCCACACCCCCGAGAATCCCCGCGTCCGGCGGATCAAGTCACCGCACGAGCATTCGGAATATTTCCGGGCGCTGGCCGGCGATGCGACGATCCTCGACCTGCTCGACCCGCTGCTGCCGTCGGGCGTCCGCATCCACAATACCAAGGTCAACATGAAGTCGGCCGGCGTCGGCAAATCGATCGAGTGGCATCAGGACTGGGCCTTCTACCCGCACACCAACGACGACGTGCTGGCGGTCGGCATCTATCTCGACGACTGCGACGAGGAAAACGGCCCGATGATGGTCATTCCCGGCAGCCATAAGGGGCCGACCTACGATCACCACGAGGGCCCGTATTTCTGTGGCGCGATGGACCCCGACAAATGCGACGTCGACTTCTCCAAGGCGGTGCCGCTGATGGGGCCGGCCGGTACGCTGACCATCCATCACGCGCGGCTGATCCATGGCTCGGCCTATAACCGGTCGTCCCGGTCGCGGCGTTTCCTCCTCTATGCCTTTTCCGCGGTCGACGCCTGGCCGCTGCACGATCTCAAGGGCGGGATCGAAGCCTTCGAACTCGCGCATCGTGCGCGGTGAGCCGACGCTGGTGCCGCGGATGAAAGAGGCCCCGGTCCGCATTCCGCTGCCGACCCGGCCCGGCTTGATCAAGGGCTCGATCTACGACAACCAGAGCATCCTCGGGAACAAGTATTTCGACGCGGGCGAACAGGCACGGCAGGAGAAGCGCGAGCCGGCGCTCGTCTGAGGCTGCCCGGTGGCGATCGTCGAAACGCGCCGGACCGCGGACGGCGCCACCCGCATCACGCTGAACCGCCCGGAAAAAGCGAACGCGCTGAGCGAGGCGATGATCGATGCCTTGCTCGACGCCTTCGCCGCGGCCTGCGCGGACGGGACGCGGCTGCTGATCCTGGATTCGACGGGCAAGCATTTCTGCGCCGGCTTTGATCTCGGCGATCTCGACGATTGCAGCGACGGCGACCTGCTGCTGCGCTTCGTCCGCATCGAAACGGCGTTGCAGACTCTCTACCACCTGCCCTTCCCGACGCTGGCGCTCGCCAAGGGACGCGCCATGGGCGCGGGCGCCGACCTGTTCGCCGCCTGCAGCCGGCGTGTCGCCGCGCCCGGGACGCAGTTCCGCATGCCGGGCCTCGCCTTCGGTATCCTGCTTGGCACGCGGCGGCTGGCGGCGCGTATCGGCGCGGACGCCGCCCGGCGTATCCAGAACGAGACCCGCGCCTTCGATGCCGCTGAAGCCCATGGGCTCGGCTTCGCCAGCGACATCGTCGCGGAAGCGGACTGGCCCGCCGTCGTCAGCGCGGCGACCGGCGCCGCTAACACGCTTTCACCCGACGCAACCGCCGCACTCTTCCGGGCGACCGCAGCGGACACGCGGCCGGAGGACATGGCCGACCTCGTCGCCTCCGCCGCCCGCCCGGGCCTCACGGCGCGCATCCGGGCCTATCGCGATTCACTCAAGCGCTGACGGAAGCAACCCGTTCGAAAAGTAAAGGACCGCGTCCTGCAGTGCGACGCGCGCGACCTTGGCCGAGGCCTGGAACGCCGGCCGAAACAATTGAAACCATTATCCACCCGCCGCGTGATCGTCCAGAAACACGACGGTGGCATCTATCCGGCGCCAAACGGCACTACCATAAGGAGGATGCCACCATGTCGAACGTCAGGACGATCGCGCCGATCCCATTGCGGCCGGGCATGCAGACGACCCCGATGCTGCAGCAGCTTCAGCTGGGCCAGATCATGACCGACGCGGAGGCCCGGACCGCGCTGCGGCGCGCCCGCCAGATGCAGGCCCAGGCCATCGCGGACTTCTTCGTCACCTGCGCCCGATGGCTGCGGGGAAACCCCGGCAACCGGGCGCGGCGCGTATCGGATGCCATCAACTCGATCGGCCGCTGAGCCGCCGCGCCATGTCCCGCGGCACGGCGTCGCTATTTCCGCTCGACCAGCTGATACAGTACGCCGTGCCCATCGCTCGGATGGACGAACACCATGCCATCTGCCTCGATCAGCCGCGCGCCCTGCGCTTTCATCTCGGCGGCCGCCTTCTTCAGATCGCCGACCGCCAGGGCGACCAGATGAAGCCCCTCGCCGTGCCGCGCCAGCGAGCGGCCGATGGCGCTCTCGGGACCGAGCGGCTCCGCCAGTTCGATGAAGCTGCCCGCATCGCCGATCGGAAACACCGCCCGCTTCATGCCGAGGCGCGGCAACTCCTCCGGCCCCTTGCTCGCCTTCATGCCAAGTTTGGTTGCGTAGTCGCGCATGCCCTGGTCCAGATCCTTGACGCGCACCACGATGTGGTCGATCCGCTTGTGCATTCTTTCCTCCCGTCATTGCGATAGTCGAGCATGAACCCGGCGCGGGCGGGCCGGCAACCGGGCCGGCCGCTTTGGGCGCTTGGTTGCGCGCCACCGGTGCGGATGCGATCATCGCCCAAGGTCCGGGACGCCTTCGTCTCCTGACGTCGTTTCGCAATCGAACGGGAATCCCGCAAAGAGGGTTCGAGCATGTCGTTGCTGGCGGGATTCCGCGTGGCGCAGATCGGAGAGGGCATGGCCGCCGCGGTCTGCGGCCGCCTGTTCGCCGATGTCGGCGCCGAGGTCGCGGCGGTCGCCGCAGACAGATCGACGCCGCTGGCCCTCTATCTCAACAGCGGCAAGACGAGCCTCGCCGAGGGCCCTTCCGCACACACGGCGATCGAATCGGCCGATCTCATCGTCTGCGAAGGCGGACCCGCGGCGCTGCGCGCGCGGCAGCACGACGCCGAGAGCCTTCGCCGGCTGAACGCCACGGCCGCGCTCGTCTTCATATCGCCCTTCGGGCAGACCGGGCCCAGGGCCGACGAGCCGGCGACGGACCTGACGCTGTTCTGCGCCAGCGGGATCGCGCGGCTGCTGACCGGACAAGTGGACGACCTCGCGGAACCGCCGATCCGCCCGGTCGGCGAGCAATCCGCTTTCATCGGCGGACTCGCCGCGGCCTGCGCCGGCATGCACGCCGCGCTGGCTGGCGGAAGCGGCGCCGTGATCGACGTCTCGATCCAGGAAGCGCTGGCGACCCTCGCCATGACCGAGCTGGCGCGCGCCGGCCTCACGGGAAGGAGCTGGTCGCGCAAGCGCCTGAAGGACGGCAACGGCGCCACCGTGACGATCCTGCCGGCAGCGGACGGATATGCAGCGATCTCGCCGCGCGAGGACCGGCAATGGGCTTCCTGGCTGGAGGCCATGGGCTCGCCCGACTGGGGCCGCGACCCGCGCTTCGCCGCCAAGACCGACCGCGTCGAGAACTGGGACGCGCTGCATGCGCTGATGTCCGAATGGAGCCGGCGGCACGACAAGCAGTCGATCGCCGACTACGCCCAGGCCGCCCATGTGCCGAGCTTCCCGCTGCGCGAGCCGGCGGAACAGCTCGCCTCGCCGCAACTCGGGCACCGCGGTTTCTACCGCCCGCTCGACATCGGTGGCCGCGTGGTCAAGGCGCCCGGCGCGCCCTTTGGACTGAGTTTCAGTGATGGCGGCGGCGCGAAGCCCGACCGGCCGGCGCGGCGCGGCCCGTTGCCCCTTTCCGGCATCCGCGTGCTCGACTTCAGCTGGGTGATCGCCGGCCCGACCACGACCCGCTATCTGGCGGCGATGGGCGCCGAGGTCATCAAGGTCGAGGCGCCGGGACGGGGCGATCCGGGCCGCAGCTCCGAGCTGCACACCGTCCTCGGCCAGGCGAAGAAGGGCATCGTCCTCGATCTCAAGAATCCGGAAGCGGTCGCAATCGCCAAGGCGCTCGCCGCGCGCTCCGACGTGTTGATCGAGAATTTCGCGACCGGGGTCATGGAACGGCTCGGCCTCGGCGCGGCCGAGCTGCGGGCCCGCAACCCCAACCTGATTTATCTCTCGGCCTCGGGTCTCGGGCGCACGGGACCGGAGTCGAGCGCGGTCGCTTATGGCACGCTGCTGCAATGTTATGCCGGGTTCGCCGGGCTCAACCGCCATCCCGACAGGCCGCCGCGGATCGGCCTGGCCTGGCTCGATCCGATGTGCGGCCTCATGCTTCCCTTCGCCACCGCCGCGGCGATCTGGCGTCAGCGGCGAGCGGGCGGCGGGGGCGTCCGGGTCGACTTCTCGATGATCGAGGCCCTGCTATGGACCATGGCGAAACCGCTTCTTGCAACCCAGCTCGACGGTCCGCCGCAGCCGCAGGGCAATTTCTCCGCAGACTACGCCCCGCACGGCGTCTATCGCTGCAAGGGCAATGATGATTGGGTCGGAATCGCCGTCACGAGCGATGACGAATGGCGACGCCTGTGCGCCGTCGTCCCGTCGCTCGCCGACCATGCGGAGCTCGACTTTCGCGCGCGTCTGGAACAGCGCGCCGCGATCGACGCGGCGCTCGCCGCCTGGGCAGGCCCGGAAGCGGCGCCGGCCGCGGCGGCAGCGCTTCTCGATGCCGGGATACCGGCCGCGGCGCTTGCCACCTCGCGCGACCTCGTCGAAAGCCCGCATCTGCGGCAGCGCGGATTTTGGGAAGGGCACGGCGCGGGCGTCCTGCCGGGCCTGCCATGGCGCGCCAGCTTCGGCCGGCAATCCGGCGCAGCACCCGGGCTGGGCGCAGACACCGACGCGGTGCTGCGCGACGTGCTCGGCCTCGCCGACGACCGGATCGCCGCGCTCCGCCGGTCGGGGGCGCTCGGCTAGCGCCAAACTTCTCCGTTGATGACGGGCCGCCGCCTATTTCTCCGCCTTGCGGATGTCCTCGGCGCTGTCCTTGGCGAGATCCGCCTGAAGGAAAGCGCTCTCCTGCGGCAACGCCATGTGGAACTGGGAGGTGACGTCGATCCCAATCCGGCCATGCTCCATCGTGAAGTCGAGCACGTGGCCGCCCACCAACCGGTCGTCGCTTACGAAGTGCACATGATAGCCGGGCACGTTGATGCCGGCGGTATAGTCCGGAAAGCGGAAGCCGACCAAGCTGCCGCCGATGTCGTGAAACATAAATTCGGGCTGGTGGGCCGTGACATCGACCAGCGGCCGGTAAGGCTTTTCCTGGCGTGGCACCGCGCGCACCTTGATGCGAGAGAAGTGCCCATCGACCCTGACCGCATAGAACAGATTCTTGCTCGGCACCGCCCTGTCCAACGCCCGCAGCAAGGCGGCGAAGCCGGTCCGTTCGGCGATCTCGACGCTGAGCGTGGGATCGAAAGGGATCATCACGGCGAAGGGCGTCCGCATGTCCGCCTTGGCGGGGTAAACGCGGCCGTCCGACCGGGCCTGGAAGAACTTGCCATCCAGCGCGGTCATCTCGCCGTCGAGCGCATTGAAGGTGCCGAGCCCGAAATCGCCATGCCGGGCAAGCTCGGCAAAGGTGACGTCGCCGTCATACACGCTTTCCAACACGGCGTTTATCGTCGAGGTCTGGAAGATCTCATGCGCCTCGCCGGCGCCGCTATGGAACAGATCCCCCGCCGCACGGTGGGCTTGAAAGGCCTTGATCAGCGTGTCGTCGAGAGACATCGGGCCCTCACGGCCTGCATGCGGCTACGTTCGATCAGCGCGCCGAAACCTAGGCTTGAACCAACCGACGGGCAAGGATGTTCGCGGTCCTTGCGCTATTCCGACCATCCGCTCAGAACTCGCCGCTCCGATAGGCCTCGTCCAGCCGTTTCGCCTCTTCCTCCGACGGCTCTTCCCACGGCTCGCCCCGACGGCGCAGCGTTCCGGTGAAGTTCGGCGGTCTTTTCTCATTGAACGCCTTGCGGCCCTCCTCGCCATCGATCGTCGTCTGGATGAGCAACGAGTTGATCAGGTTCTGGACGTGCCAGGCCTGGTCGGTCGGCAGGTTGCCGAAGCGGACGACGAACTCCTTCATCATGCGCACGGCAACCGGCGGCAGCGTGACGATGTGCCGGGCGATCTTCTCCGCCCGTTCCAGCAGCTGGGCGTGCGGCACGACCTCGTTGATCAGCCCGATGCGCAGCGCTTCCTGCGCGTCGAACGGATCATCCGTCAGCAAGATCTTCATCGCATCGATATAGCGAAGCTGCTGGATCAGCAGGCTCGCCCCCGGCCCGTTGCCGAGCCAGCCCTGCGTCAGAAGGGCGAACTTGAAGCGCGCGTGCTCGGCGCTGGCGATACGGATATCGGTCGACGACAAGAGCATGTAGAGGCCCGCGCCCGCCGCCCAGCCGTTCACCGCGGCGATCACCGGCTTCCACACCCGCGGGTAATGATCGCCCATGCGGCCGTCGACGCCTGTCTTCTGGCCATGCACCGTCCCTGCCAGCGGCCAGTAGATCCGGTTGGTGCGGAGATACTCGCGGTCCTCGGCCGTCAGGTCCGGGCGCGGCGTCAGATTGTGCCCGCCGCAGAAATGCCGGTCCCCTGCGCCCGTCACGATGGCGCAGCGGATATCGCGGTCCTCCCAGAGATCGATCCAGGCCTCCGAGATTGCGTCCGACGTCGCCTTGTCCAGGATATTCGCCTTCCCGGGATTGTTGAGTGTGATGTAGGCGACTCCGTCGCGCTTCGCATAGTCGATGGCCAAATCGGTATCCTCCCTTGGGTTGCCGGCGCAGGTCATTGCGGCTTCGCGTGAACCCGCCGCCCCATTGAAGCGCCGAATGCACCGCATGACAAAGCCGGCGGCAACCGGTCGGGCCGCTTCGTAAAATTGTTACCTGCCTTTCACAAAACGGACATCGATTGCGGACTAGGGTTCCGATCCGTCGCGCATGGCGTTTGCACCGAATCATGAGAGCGGCGGGCCACTACCAGCAACCTGTCGCCACGACGGTGTATCTGCCCCCGCCATGAATGACATTACCCAACCCGACGAGACCGTTCGTCAGCGCCAGGAATGGATGGCCGTCCTGGCCAAGGCGAGCGCCGAGACGATCGAGCCCTTGTGGCAGGACGTTTCCGAAAAGCCGACCTGGGCGCGCCTCCGCCAGCCGGAAACCGGCATGGTGATGGTGCAGGCGCGGGCCGGCGGCACGGGGCAGCCCTTCAACATGGGCGAAATGACGGTGACGCGCTGCGTCGTGCGCCTGACCAACGGCAGCACGGGCCACGCCTATGTCGCCGGACGCAACCAGCGGCACGCCGAGCTGGCGGCCGTCATCGATGCGCTGATGCAGATGCCCGAGCGCCGGGACGAGATACGGCGCATCGTCATCGACCCTCTTTCCGAGATGCAGGCGGACGCGCGCTGCCGCACCGCGCGACGGACGGCCGCCACCAAGGTCGACTTCTTCACCATGGTGCGGGGCGACTGAGGATGGAGATGCCAGTGTCCGACATCGGCCCGATCGGCGCCGGGTTCGCCGACCCGGTGCAGCACAGCCAGGCGATTTTCCGCTGCGTGCTCGACGCCATGGCCAGCCCTGGCGTGAGCCGGGAGATACCGGTCATGCCCTACGCGCCGGCGCCGCTCAACGCAGCCAGCACAGCGGTCGCCCTGACCTTGCTCGACGACTCGACGACGGTCTGGCTCGATGCCGCTGCTGATACCGAGGCGGTGCGGGAATTCCTCGCTTTCCATTGCGGCTGCCCGATCGTCACGCGATCGAACGAAGCGGCCTTCGCCCTGGTGGCCGGCCCGATGCCCAGCCTGGACAACTTCGATTACGGCAGCGACGAATTCCCGGAGAATTCCGCGACGGTCATCGTCCAGGTGGCGGCGCTCGAACTCCGGCAGCGATCTCTGCTTCGCCGGCCCCGGCATCAAGAATTTCGCCTTCATGGGCGATCCCGGCATGGCGGACGGCTTCTGGCAGGAATGGTCCGACATGGGCGCGCTCTATCCCCGCGGGGTCGATCTCGTCCTCACCGCCCGCAGCAGGCTTGCCTGCATGCCGCGGACCGTGCGGCGGATCGAGCCCGGTCGCGCTTCCGCAAACGAAAGGAAAACCGACTGATGTATGTAGCGGTGAAGGGCGGCGAAAAGGCGATCGAAAACGCCCATCGCCTGCTTGCCGAGGAGCGGCGCGGCGATCCCGAAACGTCCGAGCTGTCGCTGGCACAGATCGACGCGCAGCTGTCGCTCGCGGTCGACCGGGTGATGACCGAGGGATCGCTCTACGACCGCACGCTCGCGGCGCTGGCCGTCAAGCAGGCGCGCGGCGACCTGATCGAAGCGATCTTCCTGTTGCGGGCGTACCGGACGACACTGACGCGCTTCGGCGCGAGCGAGCCGATCGACACCGGAGCGATGACGATCCGCCGGCGCATCTCGGCCACGTACAAGGACCTGCCGGGCGGCCAGGTGCTCGGCCCCACCTTCGACTACACGCACCGGCTGCTCGATTTCTCGCTGATCGAGGAAACGACCCCGACGCCCGCCGAAGAGGTGCCGGCCGCGCCATCGGACGCCATGCCCCGCGTCGCCGAGCTGCTCGACCGGGAAGGGCTGATCGAGGACGAGGCTTCGTCCGAGGATGGCCGCGTGGGCGACGTGACGCGCAACGCCATGACGCTGCCGGCCGACCGCGACGTGCGGCTGCAGATGCTGTCGCGCGGCGACGAAGGGTTCGTGCTGGCGCTCGGCTACTCGACCCAGCGCGGCTACGGGCGCAACCATCCCTTTGCCGGCGAGATCCGGCTCGGCGAGGTCGAGGTGTCCGTTCACCCCGCCCGAGCTCGGCTTCCCCGTGGTGATCGGCGAGATCACCGTGACCGAATGCCAGATGATCAACCAGTTCAAGGGCTCGGCCGAGCGGCCGCCGCAGTTCACCCGCGGCTACGGCATCGCCTTCGGCCACTGCGAGCGCAAGACCATGGCGATGGCCAATGTCGACCGCGCGCTGCGCGCCCGCGAGCTGGGCGAGGACGTCACCGCCCCGGCGCAGGATGAGGAATTCGTGCTCTATCACTGCGACAACGTCGAAGCCTCCGGCTTCGTGCAGCATCTCAAGCTGCCCCATTACGTCGACTTCCAGTCCGAGCTCGACATCGTGCGCCGGCTGCGCGCGGACTTCGAGGCACGGCGCGCGGGAGAAGCGGCGGAATGAGCGACAAGACGATCACCGGCTACAACTTCGCCTATCTCGACGAACAGACGAAGCGGATGATCCGCCGCGCCATACTCAAAGGCGTGGCGATCCCGGGCCACCAGATTCCCTTCGGCAGCCGGGAGATGCCGCTGCCCTATGGCTGGGGCACCGGCGGCATCCAGGTAACGGCAAGCATCATCGGCGCGGACGACACGCTGAAAGTGATCGACCAGGGCGCGGACGACACGACCAATGCCGTCAGCATTCGCCGCTTCTTCTCCAAGACCGCCGGCGTGAAGACGACCGAAAGCACGCAGGAGGCGACGATCATCCAGACGCGCCACCGCATCCCCGAGACGCCGCTCGCCGAAGGGCAGATCCTCGTCTACCAGGTGCCGATCCCGGAACCCCTGCGCTGGCTCGAGCCGCGCGAGGTCGAGACGCGGAAAATGCACGCGCTGTCCGAATACGGGCCGATGCATGTCCAGCTCTACGAGCAGATCGCGGCTTATGGCCGGATCGCCGCGACCTACGACTATCCGGTGATGGTGCATGACCGATACCTGATGCGGCCGAGCCCGATCCCGAAATTCGACAACCCGAAGATGGATCATAATCCGGCCCTGCAGCTTTTCGGCGCCGGCCGTGAGAAGCGCATCTACGCGGTGCCGCCTTACACCTCGGTGAAGAGCCTCGACTTCGAGGATCACCCCTTCGCCGTCGAAAGCTGGGAGCACTGCTGCGGCCTCTGCGGCTCGAGCACGAGCTATCTCGACGAGATCGTCACCGACGACCAGGGCGGTCGCATGTTCGTCTGCTCGGACACCGACTTCTGCGCCCAGCGTCAGGCGCAGGGCTTCCGGGGGCCCCTCAACAGCGAGGCTGCAGAATGACGGCGGCAAGCGAGCAAACCTTGCTGGAGGTCCGTGACCTCGGCAAATATTACGGCAGCGTCGTCGGCTGCGAGGGTGTGAGCTTCGACCTGTGGCCGGGCGAGATCCTGGGCGTCGTGGGCGAGTCCGGCTCCGGCAAATCGACCTTGCTGAAATGTCTCTCGGCGCAGATCGCGCCGGACCACGGCAGCGTCCGCTATCGCATGCGCGACGAAGGCCTGCGCGACGTGCATGCCCTATCCGAAGCGCGCCAGCGCCTGCTGATGCGGACGGACTGGGGCATCGTGCATCAGAACCCGCGGGACGGCCTGCGCTTCGGCATCAGCGCGGGCGCCAATGTCGGCGAGCGGCTGATCGCCGTCGGGGCGCGGCATTACGGCAACATCCGGGTCGAAGTCTCCGACTGGCTGGAGCGGGTCGAGATGGAGCAGGCGCGCATGGACGACCTGCCCGGCACCTTCTCGGGCGGCATGCAGCAGCGCCTGCAGATCGCCCGCAACCTGGTAACGCAGCCGCGGCTCGTCTTCATGGACGAGCCGACGAGCGGCCTCGACGTGTCGGTTCAGGCCCGGCTGCTGGACCTGATCCGGACGCTCGTCAGCACGCTGCGCATTGCCTGCATCATCGTCACGCACGATCTCGGCGTCGTGCGCCTGCTCACCCATCGCCTGATGGTCATGCGCGGCGGCCGTGTCGTCGAGCATGGCCTGACCGACCAGGTGCTCGACGATCCGCAGCACCCATACAGCCAGCTTCTCGTTTCCTCGATCCTGCCGGTGTAACGCGATGGAAGACCGCGCAATCCTGCTCCAGGCGATCGGCCTGGCCAAGACATTCACCCTGCACAATCAGGGCGGCATCCGGTTGCCGGTTTTCCAGTCGCTGGACTTGACGCTGCATGCGGGCGATTGCCTCGCCCTCGTCGGCCCGTCCGGCGCGGGCAAGTCGTCGCTCATCCGCTGTCTCTACGGCAACTACCTGCCGCAGCACGGACGGATCCTGATCCGTCACGAGGACGAGATGATCGACCTCGCCGCGGTGCCCGCGCAGAAGGTCATCGAGATCCGCCGCCGGACGGTCGGCTTCGTCAGCCAGTTCCTGCGGGCCATCCCGCGCGTGCCGGCGCTCGACGTGGTGGCGGAGCCGCTTCTTGCACGCGGCGTCGAGGCGGCGGCAGCGCGCGACGCGGCGGCGGCCATTCTCGCCCGGCTCAACATTCCGCAGCGGCTCTGGAACCTGGCGCCCGCGACCTTCTCCGGCGGCGAGCAGCAGCGGGTCAACATCGCGCGGTCCTTCGTCGCGGATTTCCCGATCCTGCTGCTCGACGAGCCGACGGCGTCGCTCGATCCCGACAACCGCAACATCGTCGTCGACCTGATCGTCGAGGCGCGCGATCGCGGAACCGGCATCGTCGGCATCTTCCATGATGTCGACGTGCGCCGCGCCGTCGCGACGAAGGAAACGCGAATGGATGCCGAAAGGGACGCCGCATGACCAGGGAACGCATCCTGAAGAACGCCCGGATCGTCCTCGAGGACGAAATGATCGATGGCAGCCTGCTTATCCGGGACGGCCGGATCGCCGCGATCGAGAGCGGCCCGCATGCCGGCCCCGGCGAGGACATGGACGGCGACCTGCTGCTGCCCGGGCTGGTCGAGCTGCATACCGACCACATCGAGAAGCACATGAAGCCGAGGCCGGGCGTCCTGTGGAATCCGATGACCGCCGTGCTCGCCCATGACGCCCAGCTCTGCGCCGCCGGCATCACCACCGTGCTCGACGCGGTGCGCATCGGCAATGCCGAGCACCGCGAAGAAGACGACGCGATGGCGCTCGCGACGGCCGAGCAGATTCTGTTCTGCCGCACCAACGAATTGCTGCGCTCGGACCATCTGATCCACCTGCGCTGCGAGATCAGCGCGCCCAACGTGACCCAGCTGTTCGAGAAGCTCGGCGATCATCCCCTCATCCGGCTGGTCTCGCTGATGGACCACACGCCGGGTCAGCGGCAGTTCACCCGCATCGACAAGTGGCGGCAATATTACGGCGGCAAGACCGGTAAGTCCGACAAGGAGCTGGACGAGCTGATCGTCCGGATGCACGCGAACGCGGAAGCCAACTCCTACACGAACCGGCGCGCGGTTGCCGCGGCCTGCCGGGAGCGCGGCCATACGGTTGCCAGCCACGACGACGCGACCGTGGCCCATATCGACGAGGCGGTCGAGCTCGGCATAACCATCGCCGAATTTCCGACGACGCACGAGGCCGCGGCCGCCGCCTCTGCGGAAGGCTTGCGCATCGTCGCCGGGGCGCCGAACTTGGTGCGCGGCGGCTCGCATTCGGGCAACATTTCGACCGCCGAGCTTGCGAAAGTCGGGCATGTCGATGCCCTCTCCTCGGATTATGTGCCGGTCAGCCTATTGCACAGCGCCTTCCTGCTGCGCGAGCAGCTGCACGGCGATCTGCCGGCGGCAATCCAGAAAATCAGTGCCACGCCGGCCCGGATGGTCGGCCTTACGGATCGCGGCGCCATCGCGGAAGGGCTGCGTGCGGACATCATCCAGGTGACCGACCGCCATGACGCGCCGGTAGTCCGCCAGGTCTGGCGCGAAGGGGCTCGGGTGGCGTAAGTATATGGAGACGAAGGAGTCGGCCATGGATACGGCAGAGCAGGTAATCGACACGATTCTGGCCATCTTCCGCAAGGAAGGTGAGCGCGACTACGGCGGCGAGCACCTGTCGCAGACGGCGCATGCGCTTCAGTGCGGCTGGCTCGCCGAGAAGGCCGGCGCCAGCCCGGCCCTGATCACCGCCGCCCTGCTGCACGACATCGGCCATCTGGTCAATGCGGACGACCGCGTAGCGAGACATCGCGGCGAGGACGGCTTCCACGAAGTCGTCGGCTGCGACTACCTGTCCCGCTGGTTCGGCGCCGATGTGACCGAGCCGATCATGTGGCATGTGGCCGCGAAGCGGTATTTGACGGCGGCCGAGCCGGACTATTTCGGCACGCTGTCGGAAGGCTCGGTGCGCAGCCTCGAGCTGCAGGGCGGTCCCTTCACGCCGGAGCGGGCGGCGCAGTTCATCGAGCGCCCCTTCGCCAAGGACGCCGTGATGGTGCGGCGCTGGGACGAAGGCGCGAAGATCCCGCATCTCGACACGCCGCCACTGGAGCATTTCCGCCCGCATCTGGAAGCCTGCCTGAAGCGTCCGTGACCGCCCGCTACGCGATCTATTTTTCGCCCGCGCCTGACAGCCTGCTCGCCCCGTTGGGAATTGGCTGGCTGGGACGCGACGATACGGCCGTCGGCACGCACGGCCAGCGGCAGGTCGACGGGATCGCCGACGCCCGCCTCGCCGAGATAACCGAGTCCGCGCGCCATTACGGGTTCCACGCCACCTTGAAGCCGCCCTTCGCCTTGGCGGAGGGGCGCACCGCCGTCGAGCTCGAAGAAGCCCTCGCGGAATTCGCGCAACGCCAGGCGCCGATCACGGGTCTCAAATTGAGAACAGGCACGCTGGATGGATTCGTCGCCCTGCTGCTAACGGCGGATTCGACCGCCGTGCGCAACCTCGCAGCAGCCTGCGTCCGCGACTTCGATTCGTTCCGCCGTCCCCCATCGGAGGCGGAGATCGCGCGCCGGCGGCGGGCGCAACTCAGCGAGCTGGAGGACGCCCTGCTGCTGCGCTGGGGATACCCCTACGTGATGGAAGCGTTCCGCTTCCACATGACCCTGACATCCCGGCTGCCGGAGGACGAGCGGGCTCGGCTTCTGCCCCTCCTCAGCCAACTATTTGCGCCGGCCACCGAGGCGGGCTTCGCAATCGACGCGGCCAGCCTGTTCCACCAGGAAGCGGGCGATCGGCCGTTCCGGCTTCTTCGGCGCTATCCGTTCGATGCGGGCAAGGCGCGCAGCATGGCCACGAAAGACGCGACCGACCGCGCCAGCGGACCATCGTTGACGAGGGTCAGGACGTCGCCGCCGTCCACCTGAAAGACCCCGGCGCGCTCGATCCGGCGGGCGATCTGATCCGCGTTCTCGCGCCCGCGCGCATTCAGCCGCTGCGCCAGCATCCGCTCCGGCACCGAGATATGCACGACCCTGACCGGCGAGAAGCGCGTCCGGGCGGACGCGATCACGCCGCGGCTGACGTTGACGATCGCTGATTGGCCCCGCGCCAAATCACGGAGCGCCGACGCCGGCACGCCATAGCCGCAGCCATGCGCCTCCCAGGCAAGCGCGTAGCTGCCGTCGACCGCCCGCGCGCGGAACTGGTCCCAAGAAACCGGCAGGTGTTCCTCGCCACCCGCGTCCGCGGGCCGGGTGATCTCGCGCCGCACGAAGTGGAACCGGGGGTCGCCCGCGAGCTCGGCCCGCGCGCCGTCGAGGATCGAGTCCTTTCCAGCGCCCGACGGCCCGACCACGAGGACGAGATATCCGCGCGAGCGCGGGCTCAAGGGCGGTATTCCTCGGTCTGAATGATGCTCAGCCGGATCATTCGCGACAGATAGTCGATAAGCGACACCGTTATCAGGATCATGATGATGATCAGGCAGGCTTCGTCCCAATTATTGACCCGGATCCGGTCCGAGAGCTGAAGCCCGATGCCGCCGGCCCCGACGATGCCGAGGATCGTCGCGGAGCGCGTGTTCGATTCGAAATAATAGAGCGCCTGGCTGAGGATGATCGGAATGACCTGCGGCAGGATGCCGAAGCGGATGACCTCGATCTCGCTGGCCCCCGTCGCGCGCACGCCGTCCACCTGCTTCCGGTCGATATTCTCGATGGCTTCCGCAAACAGCTTCGCGAAGCTGCCCATATCCGAGACGATGATCGCGAGAATCCCGGCAAAGGGCCCGAGCCCGACCACGTGGACGAATACAAGCGCCCAGATCAGGGTATCGATGCCTCTTAGGCAATCGAAGGATCGACGCAGGGAGAAATGGATGACGAAATTCGAGACGACATTGCGCGCACCGAGAAATCCGAAGGGCAGCGCGATAAGGGCGGCGAACAGCGTGCCCAGGAAGGCCATGCCGAGGGTTTGGAAGATACCTTGGCAGAAGTCCAGGAACCAGCCATGCGCCGCCGGCGGGAACATGAAGCCGAGCAGCCAGCCGAGCTTGCCTAATCCGGTGATCAGCCGCGTGGCATCGAAGAACCCGGTGTGCCAGAGCGCATAGACGGTCGCGACCGCGAGCGCCAGCCACGCGCCGTAGGCGCGCATCCGCCGCCCCATCGGCGGGGACACGATCCACGGCCATTTCTGCCGTGCCATCTCGACGCGGACATCACCGGATATTGCGCGACGTGCCGTCATGCGCCGTACTGCCCCGCGATGAACCGGTGGCGCAGCTTCTCGCAGGTAATATCGATCAGCGACACGGTCACGATGATCATCAGTACGATGGCGCTGATGTCCGGGTAGACGAACTCGCGAATAACGAACATCAGTTCCTGGCCGATACCGCCCGCGCCGACGAAGCCGATCACCGCCGCGGAACGGACGTTGATCTCGAACCGAAGCAGGATGTAGCTCAGATAGTTCGGCAAGACCTGCGGCAGAACGGCAAGGCGAATGATCTGGAACCAGTTGCCGCCGGCGCCGCGCACACCCTCGACCGCGCCCATATGGACGTCTTCGTTCACCTCCGAGAAGAGCTTGCCGAGCGCGCCGGTGGAATGAATCATGATGGCCAGCACGCCGGGCAACGGACCGAGCCCGAAGGCGTAGACGAAGATCAGGGCGTAGACCAGCTCCGGCACCGAGCGCGCAATCTCCATCACGCGCCGCGCGATGAAATAGATCCACCGGTGCGTCGCAAGATTGCGGGAGCCCGCGAAGCAGAATGTCAGCGCGCCGACGGTGCCCAGCAGCGTGCCGAGAAAAGCGATGATGATCGTATCGAACAGCAGCCCGAGCCATTTCGGGAAAGCCCAGAACCATTCCCGGACGCCCGCGACGATGTGGTCGCGGCTGATGTCCGGCAGCGTGTCGGAAATATAACTGAAGAGCCCCGGCAACCCGTCGGCCAGGTTCGAGAGACTGACCTCACCGACGATCAGCGAAAAAGCGAAGGCCGTGACGAACAGCAGGACGAACAGAAGCTCCTTGGCGCGCCGGGCACGCCGCATTTCGCTGCGCGCCTGCTCGTAGACCGCCACGGGGTCATGCGTTGTTGCGACTGTCATCGGATCTCAGGTTGCAGAACCCGGCGTTGCCGAAATGGGGTGAGCGGAAGGCCTGGACCGGGGGGTCCGCAGCCTTCCGCCCGAGGGAAAATCGAGGGAAAATCGATCAGCTCGACTTACGGTTTTCGAGGTTCGCCTTGATCATGCGCACGATCGCCTCGTAGTCCTTGTGCGTCACCGCGCGGTAACCGCTCGCCTTGCCGTCGGTGAGCGACTTCCACGCAACCGGGTCAGTATCCTTCATCTGGAGAAGCGCCTGCTTCACGTCCTCGCGCATTTGCTTCGGCAGCTTGGTCGACATGGCCCACGGGCTGGACGGCAGCAGGGGCGATTCCCAGATGATCCGCCACTGCCCCGGCTTGATCATGCCCTTGCCCTCCATGCGGGTCATGTTCGAGCGCGTCGGCGACCGGTACCAGGTCGCGGCGCCGTCGAAGGTGCCGTTCAGAAGGGCAATGACGCTGTTCTCATGGCTGCCGGAAAAAGAAGTGCTGCCAAAGAACTTGTCCGCGTCGATGCCCGCTTCATGGAGAAAATACCGCGGCGCCTGATGGCCGGAGGTGGAGTTCGGATCGGCGAAGGCGAACTTCTTGCCCTTGAGGTCTTCGATCTTGTGATACGGGCTGTCCTTCTTGACGATGATGACCGAGTGGTAGCCAAAGTTACCGTCATTGTCGAGCTCACCGACCAGCGGCTCGACCTTACCCTTCGTGACCAGCCAAGCCTTCGAATAGGAGGCGGGGCCGAAGCGGGCGATCTCGATCTTACCCGCCTTGACGCCCTCGATGATGCCGGCGTAGTCGGTGGCGGCGCGCCAGTTGACCTTCACGCGCAGCGCCTTCTCGAAATAGGCGAGGACGGGCTTGTAGCGCATCAGGCGGTCGGCCTCGTTCTCCGAGGTGACGACGCCGACCGTCACTTCCGAATATTTCTGGCGCCAGTCGGCCGCGCTGGCCGATGGCGCGGCAAGCGCCAGCGTCGCGATGCCGGCAAGCGTCAGGGCGGTAACGGTGCGTCGTGTCACAGTCATGCAAGCCTCCTCAGGCAATGTCGTTCAGGAAATCATCGTGCGCCGCAGCACCCGCGGCATTCAGGCATTCGCCAGGGCAGCGCCGGGCACGGACTCCATCGCCGCCTGCCGCGGGCGCCGGGCATTGGGCCATTCGAGTTCCGGCCTCTTCGCTTTCCTGGCCATAGATCTCGCTTGCCAGAGACGGCGACAGGTCGGCCGGCGCGCCGTCGAACACGACACGCCCGGCCGCCATGCCGACGATGCGGTCGCAATAGGCGCGCGCCGTGTCGAGATGATGCAGGTTGACGATCACCGTGATCCCGTCCTCGCGGTTGATCGCCTTCAGCGCGTCCATGACCTTTTCCGCGTTCCTAGGGTCGAGCGACGCGATCGGCTCGTCGGCGAGCACGATCTCCGGCTCCTGCATGAGCGCCCGTGCGATCGCCACCCGCTGCTGCTGGCCGCCCGACAGCGTCTCGGCGCGCTGCAGCGCCTGAGCGTCCATGTCGAGACGGTGCAGCGCATGGATCGCCATCGCGCGCTCCACCGGCGTGAACGCCTTCAGCAAGGTCGACAGCGTCGGCCGGTAGCCGACGCGCCCGATCAGGACATTGGTCATGACGTCGAGGCGATTCACCAGGTTGAACTGCTGGAAAATCATGGCGCAGCGTGACCGCCAGCGCCGCAGCTCGGCGCCCTTCAGCGCGGTGACGTCGCGGCCCTCGAAGGAAAGCCTGCCGCCCGTCGGCTCGATCAAGCGGTTGATCAGGCGCAGAAGCGTCGACTTGCCCGCACCCGACCGCCCGATGATTCCCACCATCTGCCCTTCGGGAATTTCCAAACTCACATCGTCGACCGCCTTGACGGTCGCGAAATGTTTGGCGAGACGATCGACTTTCAGCATGCCTGTCCCCTTGTCGGATGGACCGTCCGGCGACTATGGCAAGCGGATTTGACAGTCTCGTGAAAGGAGCGTGACGCTTCGTTAATCCAAATGTGACCGATCGATGCAATCGCTCGGCCGCGCGGGCCGGACATCGTCAGATCAGCATCTTTCGGAGCTGTGCGCTGACGAGATCGATCACCATGACCGAGATAGCGACGATGACGATGATCGCCGCGGTCTCGGCATACTGAAAGCCGCGGATATTCTCGAACAGCGAATAGCCGATGCCGCCGGCGCCGACGATGCCCAGCACCGTCGCCGAGCGGACGTTGGTCTCGAACCGGTAAAGCGTGAACGAGCTCCAGAGCGGGATGACCTGCGGGATCACGCCAAAGATGACCTCGTGCAGTCGATGGGCGCCGGTCGCGCGGATGCCTTCGACCGGCCGCGGATCGATCGCCTCGACGGCTTCCGAGAAGAGCTTTGCCACGACGCCGGTATTGTGGACGAACAGCGCCATGACGCCGGCAAACGGCCCGAGGCCGACCGCGACCACGAACAGCAGTGCGAAGACGATCTCGTTGATTGCGCGAAAGGCGTCCATCAGGCGCCGCACCGGCTGCACGACCCATTGCGGGCAAATGTTGGCCGCGCTCAGGATCGCGAACGGAATGCCGACGACGACGGCGAGCGCGGTCCCCCAGACGGCAATCTGGATCGTGACCAACATTTCGCCGACATAGGTGTCCCAGTGAAGGAAGTTCGGCTTGAGAAAAGCCGAGCCGAACACCACCATGTTGCGCCAGTCGGTGAAGAGCGAGACGGCGTGGGACATCTCCGCCGGCGCGAAGCTCCACCCGAGAAGAAACAGCACTGCGAGCGATATGCCCGCCTGTTTGATCCGCGAGGACAGAGGAGGCCGCGGCACGGTGATACCGTGCACGGATGCCGCCGGGCCACCGGCTATTGTCGGATTGCTCATCGCCTTAAGACCGCCGCTTTGAGGAATTCATGATTTTGGGAAAAGCGGCGGCGCCGGCTGCGAGCAACCGGCGCCGCCCTGTCGAGCAACCGAGCGCTGTCTACATGCTGGGCACGTGTTCGATCAGCTGGGCAATCTCGTCGTTCTTCTTGCTCAGCGCGGCAAGCTTGGCCTTCTTCTGGTCTTCGGACAATTTATTGTCCGCGCGGATCTTGAGCATCTCTTTGCTGATCGCGAGCTGGCGGATCGGATAGAGCTGCGCATTGGACGACGGCTTGAACGGCGCCCATTGCAGCGCGCTCAGGATCTTTCGCGCGCTGGCGACCTGTTCCGGCGTGCCCATCCGGCCGTAGGTCATGAAGAACTTGTAGACCTTGCCCTTCATCGCTTCGTCCAGGTCGCTGCGCCAGACGATCGGGTCGGACGGAATCAGCGGCGATTTCCAGATGATCTTGAGGTTCTTGTAGGCCTCCGGGCTGGTCCTTTCGATCCGGCGCAAGTTCTCCGTATTGTTCGTCGCCGCATCGACCTGCTTGTTGGCGACCGCCATGGCGTTCGCTTCATGGTTGGCGTTGCGCACGGTCTTGAAGCAGGCCTTGGGATCGACATGGTTCGCGGCGAAGACATAGGTCGTCGGCACCAGGAATCCCGAGGTCGAATTCGGATCGCCCATGCCGAAGTTCAGCGTCTTGTCGCATTTCAGGATGTCCTGAAGCTTCTCGAACGGGCTGTCCTTGTTGACCAGGATCAGCGACCAGTAGCCGGGGTTGCCTTCGCTATCGACGGTTTGCGCGAAGATCTCGCCGCCGGCGCGGTCGACCGCTTCCATCGCCGACTTGTTGCCGAACCAGGCGGCGTCGACCTTCTTGAAGCGCATGCCCTCGATCACGCCCGCATAATCGGACGCATAGAAGCCTTTGACTTCGACACCCATCTCCTTGGACATGGCCTTCAGGAACGGCTCCCAGGTGTCTTTCAGATGGGACGTGGACTCGGTGGCGATGATGCCGAAGTTCAGCGTCTTGGTGTCGGCCTGCGCCGTGGTGAATGCCGCCGCCGAAATCAGCGTTCCGGCGAAAGCGGCAAGAATGGACATTTTGCGAATCAACTTGAACCTCCAGAGTTTTGGTTACGGATTCACGCCGCCGGCAAAGCGGCGGTGGTGAACATGCGCCACGGGCCGACTCCGGCCGCGGCGGCTTATAGGCTTGCTGCCAGTGCGGCCTGCTCCATCGCTTTCCGGTTGGCCGCGTGGCGCCGCGCCGGCCGGATCTTTTCGCTGGTCTTTGCGCGTTCGGCTTCGGCGGCCATGCCGTCGAGTCCGGGCAGGAACAGCTCTTCGCTCTCCGCGCCATAGAGCTCGCTGAGGAAAGCCGGGGTCAGCGCCTCGGACGGGCCGTCATATACGACCTCGCCGGCCCGCAATGCGATGGTGCGCCGGCAATACTTCAGCGCGTATTCGACCTGATGCAGCGAGACCAGCACGGTGATGCCGTCCTTCGCGTTCAGGTCGGCCAGGATGTCCATGATGCGGCGCGCCGAGTTCGGATCGAGCGACGCGATCGGCTCATCCGCGATGAGAACGTCGGCGCCCTGGATCAGCGTGCGCGCGATCGCGGCGCGCTGCTGCTGGCCGCCCGACAGCTCGGAGCCGCGCTTCAGCGCCTGCTCGGCGATGCCGACACGGTCGAGCGCATTCATAGCCCGCTGCTTTTCCGCTTGCGAGAAACGGCCGAAGGCGCCGCGGGCGAAATTGATCTGCCCGAGCAATCCCAGCAGCACGTTGGTCATGACCGACAGCCGCGGCACGAGATTGAATTGCTGAAAGACGACGCCGACGCGGGCGCGCAACTGCTTCGCTTCGCCTGCGATCCGGCCACGGCGCTGCATCGGCACGCCGAACACCTCGATGCAGCAACTCTTCGCCGACTGCCCGTTCGCGCCGGACTTCTTGTCGATCGGCACCAACCCGGCGATGGCCCGAATGAGGGTCGACTTGCCGCTGCCGGACGCACCGATCAGCGCCACCATCTCGCCCCGCGCGATCGACAGGTTGACGTCCTTCAGAACCGGCTTGCCGCGTTCGAAGGATTTGCACGCGCCGACGATTTCGATTGCGTTCGTAGTCATCGAGCCTCCGCCTTGTCCGAGAGTCTCGTAACAAAGCAGGGTGATGCTTGGATGATGGATTTATGACAAGACGATGAACGCGGGAAAGGCGTCCGCGGCTATCGGTTTCTCTTGCGTCGCCCGCGCCACAGATCGCGCGCGGCCGCGTCCGCCGCCGCTGCCGAATCCGCCTTGCCGAGCAGCCTGAGCGCGATCGCCACCGTGCCGGTGACGGCCGCGACCGGCGCCTCGGCGACATGCGTGCCGTCCCACAGGCCGCGCAGCAGCGCCGGGTCCAGCGCCTCCTCGCGCCACGGGTAGCGGGCGTTCGCGGCGAGCGCGGGCCAATCCTGCTCGCCCGGCGCGCCGTCGATCAGCGTCACCACGTGGCACGGCTTCTCAGGGTTGCGCTGCACCTCCCCGCCGCCGCCCTTGAAGGCCGCAAGATAGGGCTGGCCGAGCTGCTGCGCCGCCGCCTGATGGGTCGCGAGGTAGTTCGGATGGAACACGCCCTGCATCTGATGGCGCGCGGCGAAGGGATTGAGCATGCGGGCGAAGGTGTTGGCGGGCGACCGCAGGCCCAGCACCGGGCGCAGCGCAAACAAGCTCAGCAATGGAGGGCAGAAGGATTCGAGCGGCAAATAGGCCAGGTTGCCGGCGTCCAGCCGCCGCGCCGCGTCATCCGCATCGGCGCTGGCCGTGACGCCAATCGCCGCCAGCGCTTTGGGCGTGGTCGCCGCGCCCTCGCCAGCGATACCATGGATCAGGACCCGGACGCCTTCATCCGCGAGCAGCCGCGCAGCGAGAATGAAATAAGGAAGCTGCTTGTGCCGGTCCGCATAGGACGGCCAGTCGAGCATCACGCCCGTGTCGGACGGACAGGCCATGAGGGCGCGGCTCGCCTCGACGAAGCCGGCGAGCTCCTCCGGCGTCTCCTTGCGATAGCGGAGCACGATCATCATGGCGCCGAGCTGCTCCGGCGCGACGTCGCCGCGGAGGATCATGCCCATCGCCTCCCGCGCCTCCTCCCGCGTCAGCGGCCGCGATAGCGTCGCCCCGCGTCCGATGGTGCGGATGAAGCGGGCGAAGTCATGCGGCGGCCCGTCCGGCGATGCCTGTCGGTCGGCGCGCGCCGGCGCGGCGGATCGGGTGGACGATGACATGGCGGTTCGCGGTTCCTGAGGCTGCCCGGCGGATAGAGTCATATGACGCTATACCGGATCGCCCGGGAATCAAGGGACCGGATGGACTTAAACGGGACGCTCCCCTTCCAGCATGATGCGGAGCAGCCGGCGCTTGTTGCGCCGCCAGTCGTAATCGTCGTTGGCCTGATGCAGGACGGAGCGGTTGTCCCAGATCACCACGTCGCCCGGCGACCATTTATGCCGGTAGTGAAAGCGCGGCTGCAGGCAATGCGTCAGCAATTCGTCGAGCAGGCGGTCGCTTTCCCGCCGCGCCATGCCGTCGACGCATTCCACGCGGATCGGGTTGAGATAAAGCGCCTTGCGCCCGGTGTCCGGGTTGGTCCGGACCAGCGGATGGCGCATGTTTTCGGGAAAGCGCTCGATCTGGTCGCCGGTCCGTTTGATCAGCTTCCGCGGCGAGCGCGTGCTTTCGTAGTTGTGGATGGCGATCAGCGGATCGATCCGCCGCTTTATATCACCGGAAAGCGCCTCGTAGGCCGCGGCGGTCGAAAGGAAATCGGTATCGCCGCCGTCGGGCGGTACGATCAGCGCGTGCAGCATCGTCGCTTTCGGCGGCCGCTCGAAATAGGAGGCATCGGTATGCCAGGACGTGCCGCGGATCTTTCGTTCGCCGGTGCCGGCGGTGTCGCCGTCTTCGCTGGTCAGCAGGCCGATCTCGGGATGATCGGGCATATTGAACTGGCCATAGATCTGCACGATCGGGTCGCCGAAGCGGCGGGCGGCAGCCACGAAGGCAGCCGGATCGAGATCCTGGCCGCGGAAGCAGATGACGCCGTTGTCCACGAACAGGCGGTAGAGGGCGGCCGCTTCGGCCTCGTCCATGCGGCGCAGGTCGGCGCCGGAGACCTCGATGCCGAGCGCGTCGGCAAGCGGCTTGGTCTGGTATTGCATCGGATGGAACTCGCTGTGGCTTGCTAGAACGGCGTGTCGCCCTGGAGCATGACGCGGTAGAGATAGCGGGTCTGGCCGTGGTCGTAGTCACCGTTCGCCTTGTGCAGCAGGCAGCGGTTGTCCCACATCACGAGGTCGCCCGGCTGCCAGCGGTGACGGTACTGGTATTTCTCCTGCGTCGCGTGCGCCAGCAGCTCGTCGAGCAGGCCGAGCGCCTCGCCCTCGGACATACCGACGATGCCCTCGATGCGGATCGGGTTGAGGTAGAGCGACTTCCGGCCCGTTTCCGGATGGGTGCGCACGATCGGATGCTCGACCGCCTTCGGCACGTTCTTCTGCGCCTCCGGCGAAAGAGCCATCAGCTTCCGCGCACTGTGCTTGCTCTGATAGACGTGGATGCCCTTGAGATCGGCGATCCGCGTCTTCGTCTCGTCCGGCAGGTCCTCATAGGCGCGCTGCATGTTGACGTATTGCGTGTCGCCGCCCGTGTCCGGCAGCTTGATCGCCAGCAGCACGGTCGCCTTCGGCGGCATGACGGCATTCGAATGGTCGGTGTGGTAACCCGAGCCCGGGATGTAGCGCTTGCCGTCCTCGTACTTGTCCTGGTTCGAGAGGTAATGGATCTGCGGGCATTCCGGCAGCGCGAAACGCGTGTTGTGCTGCTGGAAGACGTCGCCGAAAAGCTGCACCGCGGCCAGCATCTGATCCGCCGTCAGGCGCTGATCGCGAACCGCCAGCACGGAGTGTTCCGAAAAGGCGCGGTTGAGCCGCGCGCGCGTCTCCGCATCCACCGGGCCGGAAAGGTCGACGCCCCGCGCCTCGGCGCCAAGCTGCTCGGACAAGGGACGGATCTCTAAAGTCATGCTTCGGTTCCTGGGATTTCGGGTGACGGGGCCATTTTAGCCGCCGGACCGTGGCCCACCAAATGCGGGCGAACCCGGCCACGGGTGTCAGCGCCGATGAAAAGATAGCGCGCCCCGATTATACCGTCTAATAATGATTTCTTCATTTATCATGCTTGAAAGGTATACTGAGAGCCCTGCGATGACCTTGACCCAGCTCCGCATCTTCCGCGAGCTCGCGCGGCAAGCGCTCAGCATCTCGGCGACGGCCGCCGCGCTCGGCACCGCGCAGCCGGGCGTCAGCCGCCAGCTTCAGCAGCTCGAGCGGGACCTCGGCACGGCGCTGCTCATTCGGCGGCGCAACCGCATCGTCGCGTTGACGGAGGCGGGGCGCGCCATCCTGAAGACCGCCGAGCACGCCTTGGCAATGGTGGAGAACATCCGCGCCATCGCCGTCGACGCGTCGGGCAGCCCTGCCCAGTTCACCGTCGCCACCAGCCATCTCCACGCACGCTATTCGCTGCTGTCGCCGATCGGCGCCTTCGTCCGCAGCCATCCCCAGGTGCGCCTCCACCTCATGCAGGCGGCGCCGGACGCGATCCTCGACATGGTCGAGGCCGGCGATGCCGAGATCGGCGTCAGCACCGAGACCGAGCGCGCGCATCGCGACCTCGTCTTTCTCGCCGGAGATGCGGTCAAGCGCAGCCTCGTGGTGCCGGAGGGCCACCCGCTGACCCGCACGCGCCGGATGACGCTCGACGCGGTCGCGCGCTATCCGCTGGTCGCCTACAGCTTCAAGGCGCGCGGCGGGCAGATCATGGAGGACGCCTTCCGGGCGCAGGGCCTGACGCCCAACGCGGTGGTCAGCGCCATGGATGCCGACGTCGTGATCGCCTACATCGCCGAAGGGCTGGGCATCGGCATCGTGCCCAGCATGGCGGTGGCGGCGGACCTGCCCGCCGGGCTGACGGTCATCGACGTGACCCGCCTTTTCCCGGACAGCCGTCTGACGCTGAGCCTTCGCCGCGACACCTATCTCAGCGCCCACATGGCCGACTTCATCCGCAGCGTCGCGCCGGCCTGGACACGCGGCGCGATCCAGCGGGCGCTGGAGCGGCGGGACCGCCAGGACAAAATCATCCGCTGAATAGATAGGCGGCAAGAATAACGAACCCGCTCACGGCCAGCGTGGCGTGGATACCGATAAGAGTGCCGGAAAGACGTTTCTTCAGGAAACGCATGCTCAGGATGACGAGGCCGAGAAGAAGCGCGAGCGCGATCAACACCGCGGCAATCGACGCCAAATGACGAGCTGCCCGTACTCATGCCTCGTGTCGAGCCAGGCAGCGCCCAAACAAGAAGGCCAAACCCTAGAACGGCGAGCGTGCCGTGCACGGCGCCGAGCGGCCAGGATGTGATACCGGCGGCGCCTTTCCGCAGGCCCACCAGCGCGGCGGCAGACCCGAAGGCCACGGCCGACGCCAAGGTCCAGAACGCAGCGGTCAACATCATGACTGTCCAATAGCCTCAGCGCGCCGACGCGTCATCAAGAGATTGTGCAGATATTGACGGCCGGCAGGCGCCAACCTAGGTGATTTGCGTGAGCGCAGTACGCCAAGGCTGCTCACGGATGTCCCCGCGCCCTTCTCCCCGACCCCTCGTGGAGCGGCGCGGGGCATCTTTTTTGTGGCGGGGCGCGCGGCGAAGGAGCAGACTGGCTGGGGCGCCAGGATTCGAACCTGGGAATGACGGGATCAAAACCCGTTGCCTTACCGCTTGGCTACGCCCCAGCAGCGGGCGGCAAAATAGGAGCGAATGCGCCGCCGGGCAAGCTGTTCCGAGCCGTGACGGGGACCGGGCGGCAAGGAACGAAGGCGCCGGCCTCAGCCGCCGAACCGGGTCACCGCGCACCACCAATCGTAGCGCTCGAGCTGCTCCTTGGCGCGCTGGGCGGTCTCGGCATCGTCGAACAGGCCGAAGCAGGTAGCGCCGCTCCCCGACATGCGCGCCAGGCGGCAGCCGGCCGCGCCTTCGATCGCGCCGATCATCTCGCGCACGACCGGGGAGAGCCGCGTCGCCGCGTCCGTCAGGTCGTTCTCGCGCTCCTTCAGGATATCGGCGAGATCGCGCACGTTCTGCGGCGAGTCGCGGAAGCGCAGCTCCGGGTTGAAGCCGCCGCGGCGGGCGGCGAACACGGAGAGCGTGGCGAGCTGCACGCCCGGGTTCACCAGCAGGATATCGACCAGCGGCAGGCGCGGCGCCGGCGTCAGCACTTCGCCGATGCCGCCGACGAAGACCGGCTCCGCCGCCAGGCAGGCAGGAACATCCGCGCCGAGCGTCAGCGCCAGGGCCGGCAGGTCGACCTTGCCCTCGGGGATTTGCCAAAGGCGGGACAGCGCGTTCAGCGTCGCCGCGGCATCCGACGAGCCGCTGCCCAAGCCCGCCGAGACCGGCAGGTTCTTGGTCAGCCGGATGCTGGCCTTGGCCGGCACCTCGGCGGCATCCGCCAGCGCGCGCGCCGCGCGCAGGACGAGATTGTCCTCGGGATCGCCCGGCAGCTTGTCGACGAAGGGACCGTCCGCTTCGAGCGTCAGCGCGTCGGACGGCTCGACCGCGACCCGGTCGCCGAGCTCGGTGAAGACCATCAGCGTGTCGAGCAGGTGATAGCCGTCGGAACGGCGGCCGACCACATGCAGATAGAGATTTACTTTGCCGCGCGCGTCGACGGTGATGCGCCCGGTCTCAGGCGCGCTCATCCGCCCGATCCCGGCTTGCTGCCGATGGGTTCGGCCGGGCCCATGCCCTTTTCGAGCTTGGTCTCGATCTTCGCCTTGTCCTTTTCGTCGGGCTTGAAGCTGAGCGCGCGGTACCACTGGAAACGCGCTTCATGCTGCCGCCCGACGCGCCAGTAGGCGTCGCCCAGGTGATCGTTGATCACCGGGTCCTGCGGGCGCAGCTGGACCGCCCGCTCTAGCTGGGTCACCGCGCCCTGATACTTGCCGAGGCGGTAAAGCACCCAGCCCATGCTGTCGACGATGTAGCCGTCGTTCTGGCGCTGCTGCACCGCGCGCTCGATCATCGCCTGCGCGCGGTCGAGATTCTTGCCGCGCTCGACCCAGGAATAGCCGAGATAGTTCAGCACATAGGGCTGTTCCGGCTCGAGCTCGAGCGCCTTCAGGAAATCCTTCTCCGCCCGGTCCCAGTCGTGCGAGCGCTCCAGCGCGATGCCGCGCGAATAGTACAGCGACCAGTCGTTGGGGGTCGGCTTGCCCATGCGCTTGAAGGCGCGGTCGTAGGCGTCCACCGCTTCCTTGAACTTTTCCTTGTAGCGCAGGTAATTCCCGAGATTCACCAGAGCATCGATGCGGTCCGGCCGCTCCTTCGCCATGCTTTCGAGGAGCTTGGTCGCCTCGTCGAGCTTGTTCATCTCGTAGAGCGCGTCGGCGATGCGCAGCCGCGCCGACCAGCCGTAGGCGGTGTCCGGCTTGACCTTGCGATAGCACTCGATCGCTTCCTTGTAGCGCTCGCGCGAAACCAGGACATCGCCGACCAGAAGCTGCGCCAGATCGAAATGCGGCACCAGATCGAGCGCGATCCGGGCATACAGCAGCACGACGTTTTCCGCCCGGTCGCGCGGCAGCGCGGAGGCGAGGTTGAAGAGACCTTCGGCCAACCCCTCGGTCGGCGTCGTGACGATGCGCTCGATCTTCTCGCCCTTCTTCAGCCGGGCGAGATCGTCCGACAGCACCAGGCTTTCCTCGTTCGACGCCAGCTTGGCCTCAATGAGCTTCTCGGCTTCCGCCGTCTTACCGTTGCGCTGCAGCACCGAGGCGTACACGCGGATGATCCGCGAGGACGCGTCCTTCGGATCGTCAATCAACTTGCTGTAGCGTTTCTCCGCCGCCTTCGTACGGCCGGCGAGCTCTTCGATCAGGCCGGCGTGCATACCGTACATCGCCGCGAACCCCTTCTCGGCCGCCAGCGGATCGAGCGCCTTCAACGCCTCGTCATATTTCTTCTTCGCGGCGAAGATCCAGGCGCGCGCAATGGGCTTGGAGAAGCGTGACAGTCCCGAATCCGACAGATCGTCGGCTCGCTTCAGGGCAGCGTCGAGCTTGCCCGCCTTCAAATCCCGCCCCGCCAGAAGAAGCGAGGCCGAGGTCATGGTGTTCCCGAGCTTCAGCAGACGCTCGCCCAGCTCGGCCGCGCGCTTGCCGTGTCCGGCGCTGAGCTCGAGCACGAAGGTCCGCCGCAGGATTTCCTGATCCGACGGGTTCTCCTCGAGCACCCGCTCCATCATGTTCGCGGCGAAATCCAGGTCCGCCTCGGTCTCCGCGAAGCGGCCGGCGAGATAATTGCCGAAGATCGAGCCGGTCCCCTCGCTGTCGCTGAACTTGAACGACGACTTGCCGACGTCCGCGACGTCGCGCGCATTGCCGGAATCCTCCGGCGAGCATGCGACCAGAAGGCCCGCCACCAACGCGATGAGAAATCGGTTCGCGCCTTTACGGCACCATGTCTTTGTAGACGGCATGCGCTGTTCTGATTACCTCGTTGCCCCGCTGCTCCGGCAGCCCGATACCGATCGGTCGGCCGGGCCCGGCCCTGGGCCGCATTCTACCCGACTTGGGTCGGCCCCGTCAGCCGCAAAGCGCAGCCGGCCGGTCAACCGCTAATCCCTTCACATATTGGGATAGTTTGGCCCACCGCCACCCTCAGGCACCACCCAGACGATGTTTTGGGTCGGGTCCTTAATGTCGCAGGTCTTACAGTGCACGCAATTCTGGGCATTGATCTGCAGGCGCGGATTCGAGCCGTCTTCGTCGCGGACGATCTCGTAGACGCCGGCCGGGCAATAGCGCTGTTCGGGGGCGTCATACTCGGCCAGGTTGACCTCGACCGGCACGCTCGCGTCGCGCAGGGTCAGGTGGATCGGCTGGTCTTCCTCGTGATTGGTCGCCGAGAAGGACACGTTGGTCAGGCGGTCGAAGGTCACCGCGCCGTCCGCCTTCGGATAATCGATCGGCTTCGATTCCGACGCCTTGCGCAAGCTCTTGTGGTCGACATGACCGAGCTTCAACGTCCACGGCGCATGGCCGCGCAGCAGCACCTGATCGATGCCGGTGTAGAGCGTGCCGGCGAGAAGGCCCCATTTGAACGCCGGCCGCACGTTGCGCGCGCCCAACAGCTCGGCCTTCACCCAGGATGCGTCGAAGGCGTCGGTATACGCCGTAAGCTCGCGCACGTCGCCGCCCCCGGACAGCGCGGCATAGGCCGCCTCGGCCGCAAGCATGCCCGACTTCATCGCGGTATGCGTGCCCTTGATCTTCGGCATGTTGATCGTGCCGGCTTCGCAGCCGATCAGGACGCCGCCCGGGAAAGTCATCTTCGGCAGGCTCTGGATGCCGCCTTCGTTGAGGGCGCGCGCGCCATAGGCGATGCGGCGCCCGCCCTCGAAGGTCGGCCTGATCTTCGGATGCGTCTTGAAACGCTGGAATTCCTCATAGGGCGACAGAAACGGGTTCTTGTAGTCGAGGCCGACAACGAAGCCGACAGCGACGAGATTGTTCTCGAGATGATACAGGAAGGACCCGCCGTAGGTCTCGCTGTCGAGCGGCCATCCCGCCGTGTGGACGACGAGGCCCTGCTGATGCTTCGCGGGCTCGACCTCCCACAGCTCCTTCAGCCCGATGCCGTAGGACTGCGGCTCGACGCCCTTGCGCAAATCGTAGCGCTCCATCAGGCGCTTGCCGAGACTGCCCCGGCAGCCTTCGGCGAAGAAGGTGTATTTAGCGTGCAGCTCCATGCCGGGCTGATAGTTGGGGCCGCGCTCGCCGCTGCGCGTCACCCCCATGTCGCCGGTCGCGACGCCGCGCACCGCGCCGTCGTCGTCATACAGGATCTCGGCCGCCGCGAACCCGGGATAGATCTCGACGCCCATCGCCTCCGCCTGCTCGCCGAGCCAGCGGCAGAAGTTGCCAAGGCTGATGATGTAATTGCCCTTGTTGTGCATCGGCGGCGGCAGCAGGAAATTCGGACAGGTCAATCCGCCCGTCTCGGTCAGGAACATGAAGCGTTCCGCGCTCACCGGCGTGTTGAGCGGCGCGCCCTTTTCCTTCCAGTCGGGAATCAGCTCGTTCAGCGCGGTCGGCTCCAGCACGGCGCCGGAGAGGATATGCGCGCCGACCTCCGAACCCTTCTCGATCACGCACACGCTGAAATCACTGCCGTGCTCGGCGCCAAGCTGCCTCAGCCGGATCGCCGCCGCCAGGCCCGCAGGCCCCGCGCCGACGATCACGACGTCATATTCCATCAATTCGCGTTCCATTCTCTCCCGTCCGTTCAAGGCGCCGCGACCATTGCCGGCCGTTCTCTATAGCAATCCGTCCGGATTTGATAGAGAGTCGCCGTTGGAGCGAAACCACGATGGCCGACAGCAACCAGGATCCGGAAAGCCGGCTGAGCGCACTGCAGGCCCTGCGATGGCTCACCGACATGGGCGCCGACGAGATGATCGGCGACAGCGCGGTAAACCGGTATTCGGACCTGCAATTTGCCCCAGCGGCCCCGCCGTCTGCAACCCTTGCCGACCATTCCGGTCCGCCGCCGCCGAGCATGCGGCCGGCGGTCGCCGCCGCGCCCGATCTGCTGGCGCCGTCGCAAGGCGCGCAGGATGCGCGGGACGCGGCCGGATCGGCGGCGACACTCGATGAATTAAGGGAACGGCTCGAGGCCTTCGAAGGTTGCGCGCTGAAATTCACCGCGACGAACACGGTCTTTTCCGACGGCCACCCCGATGCGCATGTGATGTTCATCGGCGAAGCGCCGGGCGTCGAGGAAGACCGCAAGGGCAAGCCCTTCGTCGGCGCCAGCGGCCAGCTTCTCGACCGCATGCTGGCGGCGATCGGCCTGTCCCGTGCTGGGCACGGCGCGGAAGGCGCCTACATCTCGAACATCCTGTTCTGGCGGCCGCCCGGAAACCGCAGCCCGACGACGGCCGAGACCGCCGCCTGCCTGCCCTTCATCCAGCGCCACATCGAGCTCGCCAGGCCCAAGATCCTGGTTTATCTCGGCGGCACGGCGGCCAAGACCATGCTCGACACGCCGCAGGGCATCATGCGCCTTCGTGGTAAATGGTATGAGCATTTTACCCCCGGCATGGATCATCCGGTCCCGGCGTTAGCCACCTTCCATCCTGCTTATTTACTACGCACTCCGGGGCAGAAGCGGGAGGCATGGAGCGATTTTCTTAGCATTAAGAAGAAATTAATCGAGTTTAATAAATAAAAGTTAACCAACCCCCGTATATCTATAAAGAGTTATTGGAAGCGCTGCCCGGATGCTATGCAATGGGTTGCGTATGCAGCCGGATGCCGCAATAATTTTGCCGCTAGAACATGGGGAGCAGGGGTACCCACCCCTTAGAAAAATGACTGGGATTTCGCGCACAATCTGTGCGGCCCATCTAGTGGCCGTAATCTTGAGCTTTTCCTTCGCCACCGGCGTCCGCGCCGCGGACGAAGCCGCCCTCCCGGACAAGGACTTGGCGATCAACGCGCCTGTGCCGGACGACGAGAGTCAGTTCGACGATCAGGCAATCGCGCCGCCGCCGGGCGAGTCGGAGCTGAAGTCCGACGACGGCGCCGACACGGCCATCGATCCCAACCAGCAGGATGTCGTCGATACGGGCAAGAAGAGCCACGTCAATCTGCCGACCGTCCTGTCGTCCGCCGATGCGGCGCTTTACCGCCAGATCTTCGATCTGCAGGACAAGGCCCGCTGGAAGGAAGCCGACAAGCTGATTGCGAAGCTGTCCGACAAGCTGCTGCTCGGACATGTCTATTTCGAACGCTATTTGCAGTCGACCCGCTACCGCGCGTCCTACCGCGAGCTGAGCGGCTGGATGAGCAAATATCGCGATCACCCCGGCGCCGATCAGGTCTACAAGCTGGCACTGAACCGTCGCCCGCATGGCGCAAGCCGGCCGGCGACGCCGAACCTGCCGGCGATCGTGATCGAGCGCCCGCGCGATCCCTACGCCGGACGCGCGTCGTTCCAGGCCTTGAGCGCGTCGCGTCAGCACTATATCCGCCATACACAGCGTCTCGTCCGCATCTACGTGCACCGCGGACAGCCGTCGCGCGCGCTGGCGTTGATCAATTCGCACAAGTCCCAGCGCATGTTCAATTCCGTCAGCCTGGATGAGAGCCGCGCCCATATCGCGAGCGGCTATTACCACGCCGGCGATAACCGGAAGGCGCTCGAGCTTGGCGGCCCCGCCGCCGACCGGTCGGGCACGGAAATCCCGGCTGCCTATTGGTGGGCCGGATTGGCCGCATGGCGCCTCGGCGACTATGGCACGGCCGCGCATCAATTCAGCGCGTTGGCGAAATCCGATGTCAAGTCGGGCTGGACGGTCGCCGCCGCGGCATTCTGGGCCGCGCGCTCCTACCTGCTCGACGAGCAGCCGCGCGAGGTCAACCAATACCTTCATATCGCGGCCGAGCATCCGCGTACCTTCTACGGCATGCTCGCCACCCGATCGCTCGGCGTCGAGCCGCCGCTCGTCTGGAATCGTCCGGCGATGGACAAGCAGGCGTGGAAGGCCTTGACGCATGAAACGCGGGTGCGGCGCGCGATCGGCCTTATCCAGGTCGGCCAGGACGAAAGCGCCGAACGCGAGCTCAAGCTCGCCGCGAACCACATGAGCCGCGATGCCGGCCGTGCGCTCGTCAATGTCGCGATCGAATACAATCTGCCGTCGCTCGCCTTGCGCACCGGCCGGATACTCAGCCAGACGGCCGACGAGAATTACGACCTCGCGCTTTACCCGCTTCCCGACTGGGAGCCGAGCAACGGCTTCACCATCGACCGCGCGCTCGTCTTCGCGGTGATGCGGCAGGAGTTGAATTTCCGTACCCGGGCCAAGAGCCATGCCGGCGCGCGCGGGCTGATGCAGCTCATGCCGCGCACCGCGAGCTTCATGGCGGGCAAGCGGTTCCACGGTAGCCATCGCGCACAGCTGTTCGACCCCGAGGTGAACATGTCGCTCGGCCAGAAATACGTCGAGCATCTCCTCGATGATCCGAATATCGACGGCGACCTGTTCTTCACGGTGGCGGCCTATAACGGCGGTCCCGGCAACCTGCGCAAATGGCGCCGCCGGACCGATTTCCAAGGCGACCCGCTGCTGTTCATCGAAAGCATCCCGCTGTTCGAGACCCGCGACTACGTCGAGCGCGTCTTGACCAATCTTTGGATCTACCGCTACCGTTTGGGTCAGCCGGCGCCGTCGCTCGATTCCATCGCCTCCGGCGAATGGCCGACCTACGCGCCGCTCGACAACAAGCCCACCGCGGATGCGGGCGGGAGTGCAGCGGGGCTCTGAACATCGTGCCGTTGGATGAGAAACGTCCGTTTCTTCCGGTCAACATCGCGATCCTGACCGTCTCCGACACGCGCACCGCGGCCGATGACCGTTCGGGCGACACCCTCGCCGACCGCCTCACCAATGCCGGCCACAAGCTCGCCGCCCGCGCGATCGTCAAGGACGATGGCGGGGCGATCGTGGCCCAGCTCCAGGAATGGATCGGCGACGACGCGATCGATGTCGTGCTCGCCACGGGCGGCACCGGGGTGACCGGGCGTGACGTGACGCCGGAAGCGGTGCAGAAAGTCTCCGAAAAGGAAATCCCGGGCTTCGGCGAGCTGTTCCGCTGGATCAGCTTCCAGAAGATCGGCACCTCGACCATTCAAAGCCGCGCCACCGCGGGCGTGGCGCACGGCACTTACATCTTCGCCTTGCCGGGATCGCCCGGCGCCTGCCGCGACGCCTGGGACGAGATCCTCGTCCACCAGCTCGACAACCGGTTCCGGCCGTGCAACTTCGTCGAGCTCATGCCGCGCCTTCAGGAAAAATAATCGCGCGCACCGGCTCGACGGCGGCTCTTTCGCCGCCAGCGCTCGAAACTCTTTCCGTCATCGACGTCGGTCAGCGTCTCCAGCATCGCCGTCCGCACGCGCGGCCCCAGAAGGCGCCGCGTATCGGCGAGCGCATGTCGGCTCGACCAGCGCACGGGACCGATGAGGCTGGGCGGGAACGGACGGCGCTTGACGCCGATCAGCCAGTACCCGCCGTCGTCCGCCGGCCCGAAGACCGCGTCGTTGCGGCCGAGCGCGGCGAAGGCCGCCGCGATGTGACGCGGCGCGATATCGGGAATATCGGTGCCGATGATGACCACCGGCCCGGGCGGCTGCATACGGATGGCGCGGTCCATGCGCGCACCGAGATCGCCCGGCCCCTGCGCCACGCGGCGGACATGCGCCGGCCAGCGCGCCGGCCCGCCCGTCACCGCGAGGCTGCAATCCCACCGCGGATCCCGCGCGAGACGCCGCACCATGCGATGAAGCACGGCCGAGTAGAAACGCCACGCCGCGACCGTGCCGATATCGCGGGCCAGGCGCCGCTTGACCGCGCCAAGCCGAGGCGATCGGGCGAATATGACGAGATGCCGCCTCAACCGTACAGCTTGGCGATCGCGCGCGGCGACACGCCGAGGAAATAGAGGGTCAGGCAGAAGAGGTTGCGGATCGGGCGCAGCAGGTATCCGTCGCGCTGGTAGCGCTGGGCCGAGGTCGTCGCCTGCGTCCCGAGCATCGCCATGCGCCGCCACCCGGCGCGCCGGATGAAATCCACATCCTCCATCAACGGGATGGGCCGGAACCCGCCGAGCCGATGGTAGAGCGCGCGCGAGATCAGCATGCCCTGGTCGCCATAGGGCAACCGCAGCAGCCGGCAGCGCATCGCCACCACCGCCTCGATCCAGCGCGCGCTCGGCGAGGCGTCATCGAGCCGGAAGCGGAAATAGCCGATCCGGTTGGCGTTGTCGGGGTCGTCCATGAAGGCATGCACGGCCTTCTCCCAATCGGGATCGAGCACCGTGTCCGCGTGCATGAAAAGCAGCCAGTCGCCGGTCGCATGCGCCGCGCCGGCGGCGAGCTGATCGCCCCGGCCGCGCCGCGAGGATACAAGCTGCGCGCCTGACTCCTCGGCGATGCGGGCGGTCGTGTCGGTCGATCCGCCATCGGCGAAGATCACCTCCCGCAGCATGCTCAGCGCCGAGAAGGACGCGAGGCTCGGCAACGACCGCCGCAGCGACGCCGCAGCGTTCAATGTCGGTATGATCACGCTCAGCGGCGCCATCCGCAGCCCTTCCGGTACATCGCACTGCCGCACGGGTTTAGCACGAAGATGCGGATTCCGACAGACCATGCCGTCATATTGTGAGTTCTCTTTTTGTTCTCTATAATGGCCGCATGGACGAGGCCAGGGAAGACACGGAAGACACACGCGCGATCGACCGGCCGCGCAAAGGACGCGGCGCCGTGACCAACCGGACCGCGCGCTTCGAGCCGGAGACCCGCGAGGCGGTGGTCGACGAGTGGCCGGGCGACGGCGAGGCTCCGCCGCCGCTGCGCACCACGCTGTCGGTGGACACCGCGCGCCGGATCATCACCTACAACAAGTCGCCTGACATTCCGTTCGACCGCTCGATCAATCCCTATCGCGGCTGCGAGCACGGCTGCGTCTACTGTTTCGCCCGGCCGACCCATGCCTATTACGGCCTGTCGCCCGGCCTCGATTTCGAGAGCCGCCTCTTCTACAAGCCGGATGCCGCGGCGCTGCTGCGGCGCGAGCTGCGCGAGCCCGGCTACCGCGCAGCGACCATCGCCATGGGCACCAACACCGACCCCTACCAGCCGGTGGAGCGCGAGATCGGCCTGACCCGCGCGATCCTGGAGGTGTTGCGGGAATTCCGGCACCCGGTGTCGATCGTGACGAAATCGACACTGATCCTGCGCGACGTGGACATCCTGGCCGACATGGCGTCACGGGGCATGGCGTCGGTCTGCATCTCGGTCACCACGCTCGACCGGCGGCTGGCGCGCCTGATGGAGCCGCGCGCGCCGACGCCGCCGCGCCGGCTGGAAGCGATCAAGGCGCTGAACGCAGCCGGCGTGCCGACCGGCGCGCTGGTCGCGCCGATCATTCCGGCGCTCAACGACATGGAGATCGACCGGGTCGTCGAAGCCGTCGCCGCGGCCGGCGGGGCGTCCGCCGGATATGTCCTGCTGCGGTTGCCGCTCGAGATCAAGGATCTGTTCGAGGAATGGCTGGCGGCGCACTTTCCCGACCGAAGGAAGCACGTGCTGTCGCTGATCCGCCAGACGCGGGACGGCGCCGCCTATCGGTCGGAATGGGGCACGCGGATGACCGGCACCGGCGCCTATGCCGACTTGATCAGGCAGCGCTTCAATCTGGCGCTCAAGCGCCATGGGCTGGTCAAGCGGACGCTCGCCCTCGACGCGTCCGCCTTCCGTCCGCCGCCGGCGCCCGGCGACCAGCTCTCGCTCCTCTAGGCCGGGGATGGCTGACGCAAAGCGAAATGCATAAATAAGTCACAATTACAGTAGAATCTTCGCCCGATGGATGGGGCCTTACATCTCACCGGGATAACCATCGTCGTGCTCGGCGCGATGATCTGCGGCATGGCCATGACGGCTATCCGCCAGCCCCCCATTGTCGGCTACATCATCGCCGGCGTCATTCTCGGCCCGGCCGGGCTCGGCCTCGTGCATGACCGGGAGCAGATAACGGTCCTGGCCCAGCTCGGCGTACTGATGCTGCTTTACTTCATCGGCATGGAGCTGTCGCTGCGCAGCTTCCGGCGGATGTGGCGGCTGGCGGTGCTGACGACGCTGATCCAGATCGCCGTCAGCACCGGGGCGATGCTGCTGCTCATGCCGCTGCTCGACTGGCCCGTCGAACAGGCCGTTCTGTTCGGCTTCGTCATCGCGCTCAGCAGCACCGCAGTCGCCGTGCGGATGCTGGACGACGTCGGCGAGCTTCGCACGCGCGCGGGGCGGATCACGGTGGGCGTGCTGATCGCCCAGGACCTTGCCGTCGCGCCGATGCTGCTGATCATCGGCGGCATGTCCGGCGGCGGCATCAGCTATTGGCTGATCATCAAGGTCATCGCCGCCGTCGCCATCCTGACCGGCGCGATCCTGTTTCTCAGCGGCCGGCGCAAGATAAACCTGTTCTTCGCGTCGCTGCTGACGACGAAGCCCGACCTTGCGCCCGTCATGGCACTTTGCCTCTGCTTCAGCTTCGCCGCCGTCGCCGGGCTCGCCGGCCTGTCGCCGCCATTCGGCGCGTTCATCGCCGGCTTGCTCGTCGGCAGCAGCGCCCAGCGCCAGCTCGTCTACGAGATGGCGAAGCCGATCGAGAGCATCCTGTTGATGGCGTTCTTTCTTTCGATCGGGCTGCTGATCGACTTCGGCTTCCTTTGGGACCATATCGGCGTCGTCGTACTGCTCTGGCTTTTCATCACCGTGTTCAAGACGGCGCTCAACGCGACCGTTCTGCATACGCTCGGCGAGCGCTGGCACGTCGCTTTCCTGTCGAGCGCCGTGCTCGCGCAGATCGGCGAGTTTTCCTTCGTGCTCGGCGGCGCCGCGATGGACAACTGGATCATCGGGACGGAAATTCATCGCATGATCGTTGCGGTGACGGTGCTGTCACTGATTTCGAGCCCGCTCTACCTCGCGACCGCGCGCCGGGTTCAGCACCGCGCCGTCCATCAGATCGATTCGTTGAAAGGCATGCTGCTGCTGGTCTATTCCCGCGAATGGGGCATCACGCGCAAGGCGACCACGGGCGTCCTCGCCGCCGGCGGGCGGGTCCTCGACGGGTCGCGGTCCCTGACCGGTGCGTTTCTCGCGATCCCGCAATGGCTCCGGCTGAAATTCGCTGTTGCACGAACCCGGAATTCCGACGCAGAAAGGGCGGTCGCCGATCCGCCCACCGACACCGCAGCAGACCAAAGAGAATGCCGACCCTGGATCTGGAACGCTCCCTGAGCTGCCGCGTCGCCGGAATAGACGAAGCTGGCCGCGGGCCATGGGCGGGGCCGGTCGTCGCCGCGGCGGTGATACTTGACGCAGCGCGTCTCCCCGGTTCCCTCGCCGACAAGATCGACGACTTCAAAAAACTGACCCGGCCCGCCCGCGAGGCGCTTTTCGGCGCGCTGCCGGAATTCGCCGAAATCGGCGTCGGCATCGCGGAGCGGGTCGAGATCGACCGGCTGAACATCCTCCAAGCGACCTTGCTGGCGATGCAGCGCGCGATGGCCGCCCTTGCGCGGCCGCCGGCCTTTGCCCTTGTCGACGGCAACGTCGCGCCGGCGCTTCCCTGCCCGGTCCGCACCGTCGTGAAGGGCGACGGCCTCAGCCTTTCCATCGCCGCCGCGTCGATCGTCGCCAAGGTCACTCGCGACCGGATGATGGCCGCGCTCGCGATCGAGCATCCGGGATACGGCTGGGAACGGAATGCCGGCTACGGCACGGCGGAGCATCGCGACGCGCTCAAACGGCTCGGCATCACGCCGCATCACCGCCGCTCCTTCGCGCCCATCGCTATATATTGCAAGTAATTTATTAATTCGACTCTATATATAGTTCGAAAAATCAAAGCATTGACCTGAAGAGTCAAGTGAATCATTCTGCCTGTATCAAATGGCGGGTGGGACCATGAATAAATCGCAGAATAACAAGATTATTACTGGCGACTGTATTGAGATCATGGAGAAGATGCCGGCCGCTTCGGTCGACATGATTTTCGCTGATCCGCCCTATAATCTTCAGCTCGAAGGTGAATTACATCGCCCGAACAATACACGGGTCGATGGCGTCGAGGAGAGCTGGGACAAGTTCGACAGCTTCGCCGACTATGACGCGTTCTCGCAGCGCTGGCTCTCCGCCGCGCGCCGCATCCTCAAGGATGACGGCACGATCTGGGTCATCGGCAGCTACCACAACATCTTCCGCGTCGGCACCACGCTGCAGGATCTCGGCTTCTGGATGCTGAACGACGTCGTCTGGGTCAAGACCAACCCGATGCCCAACTTCCGCGGGCGGCGCTTCACCAACGCGCATGAGACGCTGATCTGGTGCTCGAAGTCGAAGGATGCGCGCTACACCTTCAACTACGAAGCCATGAAGGCGCTGAACGACGACCTGCAGATGCGAAGCGACTGGGTGCTGCCGCTCTGCACCGGCCAGGAGCGGCTGAAGGACACCGAGGGCAACAAGGCGCATCCGACGCAGAAGCCAGAGGCCCTGCTCTACCGCGCGATTATCGCCTCGACCGAGCCCGGCGACGTCGTGCTCGACCCTTTCTTCGGCACCGGCACCACCGGCGCGGTCGCGAAGAAGCTCGGCCGGCGCTACATCGGCATCGAGCGCGACACCGGCTACGCCAAGGTCGCGGAAAAGCGCCTGTCCCGCATTCCCGAGGTCGCCGACCCGCGGCTGTTCGAAACGCCATCGAAACGGCGCGAGCCGCGCATTCCCTTCGGCACCCTGGTGGAGCGCGGCATGCTGTCGGCGGGCGACGTCCTGGTCAGCCCCTGCGGCCGGTTCACGGCAAAGGTTCGCGCGGACGGCACGATCATCTCCTCCGACCACCGGGGCTCGATCCATCAGGTCGGCGCGGCGGTCCAGAAAGCGCCGAGCTGCAACGGCTGGACATTCTGGTGCATGAATGTCGAAGGCCGTCCGGTGCCGATCGACCTGCTGCGGCAGAAGCTGCGGGCGGAGCGCACGTAGAGGACGGCGGACGGCCAGTCAGGCGTGCGCCAGGGCGTGGCGGACGATCTTCTTCATGACCGTCGGCAGGGCGTAATCGCCGAAGGCGTCGGGCGGGCACCAGACGCAATCCGGCGGCGCGGCGCCATTGGCGCGCGCCGTCGCGACCGCAAGCTCGAGGTGAAAATGGGTGAAGCCATGCCGGACCTGCCCGGGCAAGATCGCGGGATCGGTGATTTCCAGCGGCGAGTCGCGCAAGGCCGCCGCCACCTCGGGCAACGGGCCTTCGTCCCACGCGGTTGACGGCACTTCCATCATGCCGCCGAGCAGGCCCCGGTCCGCGCGCCGCCGCAGCAGGACCGCGCCGTCGTCGCGCACCAGCCAGAAGGCGACGCCGCGCCGTGTCGGCTTCTCCGGCTTCGGCCGCTTGCGCGGCAACAGCTCCGCGACTGCCTTGCCGGCGCAGGCATCCGACCACGGACACAGCATGCATTTCGGCTTGTGCGGCACGCAGATCGTCGCGCCGAGATCCATCATCGCCTGGGCATGATCGCCCGAGCGCGCGTCCGGCGTCAGGCTATCCGCGAGCCGGTAGAGCGTCGGCTTGGCGTCCGGCAGAGGCTCTTCCACGCGGAACAGCCGGGATACGACGCGCTCCACGTTGCCATCGACGACCACGGCGCGCCGGCCGAAGGCAATCGCCGCGATCGCCGCGGCGGTGTAGCGGCCGACTCCGGGCAGGTCGCGCAGCGCCGACTCGGTATCCGGAAACCGGCCGCCGTGCATTCCGGCCACGGTGACGGCGCAACGATGCAGATTACGCGCCCGCGCGTAGTAGCCCAGGCCCTGCCAGGCGTGCAGCACGTCGTCGAGCGCCGCGGCCGCGAGCGCCGCGACCGTGGGCCAGCGCTCGACGAAGCGTTGAAAATAGGGACCGACGGTGGCGACCGTGGTCTGCTGCAGCATGATCTCGCTGAGCCAGACCCGGTAGGGGTCCGGCGTCCCGCCCGGCACGGCCCGCCACGGCAGGCGGCGGCGGTGCCGGTCGTACCAGGCGAGCAGCCGGGCCGACAGCAGCGCTCCGTCGATCGAAATGCGGTGGGTTTGCGTCATGGCAGATAGTATAATCGGGCCATGAAATACGGGCGCGCGCAATGAATGATTCGACGAAGGACGCGGACAAGCGGGGCGACCGTATCGGCGCGCCGCGCGCGCTCAGCGCCTTGGTGGCGCCGCTGACCCGCCGCGCGCTGGGCAAGCACGGCTTTTCCTCCGCCGCCCTGATCTCCGACTGGGATGTGATCGTCGGCCCGGAGCTGGCGGCAAGCTGCCAGCCGGTAAAGCTCGCCTTCCGCCGCGGCGAGCGCGAGGGCGGCGTCCTGCACGTCAACGTATCGGGGGGTGCCGCGCTCGAGATCCAGCACATCGCGCCGCAGCTTATCGAGCGGATCAACGGCCATTTGGGCTATCGCGCCGTCGACCGCCTGAAGCTCGTCCATGGGCTGGTGGCCCGCCCCCGCGGCGCCCAGAGCAGCCGTGCCCGGCGGACGCGGACCGGGCCCGTGGCGCCGGTCGATCCGAGCCGCTGGCCGGCGTTGACCGGCATCACCGACGCCGGTCTGCGGGAGAGCCTGCTGCGGCTCGGCGCCGCCATCGCCGATCGCGAATCGAACGCGAAAAAATGATCTCGCGGTCGTTTTTCCTTCAAATCGCTTAACTATGTTGTGAAGCCGCGTGGGGCGCGCCCGTCTTGAAGGCGCCACGAACATGCCCCTATACTCCGGCGCTTTTGATCAAAGACGGAGACCAGTCGTGAACCGATTCGCCGCCCTCGCCGCCGCCGCCGCGATGCTGTTCTCCGCCTGCGCGGCGGCCGAGCCGGTGTCGACCGCCGACGCCCTGAAAGACCATCCGATCGGCGACCCGAACGCCCCGGTGACCATGGTGGAATACTCGTCGCTCGGCTGCCCGCATTGCGCCGATTTTCACGCCAAGACCTTGCCGCAGATCAAGAAAAACTACATCGATACCGGCAAGGTAAAGCTGATCATCCGGGACTTTCCGCTCAACGGCCCATCCTATGCCGCCGCCATGATGGCGCGCTGCACCAAGCCGGAGCGGCGCGAGCAATTCATCAGCGTGCTGTTCGCGAATCAGGATAGCTGGGCCGCGGCCGAGGACCCGAAGGCGGCGCTCGCCCGGATCGGCAAGCTCGGCGGCATGAGCCAGGCTGAATTCGACCGTTGCACCAGCGATCAGGCTCTTTTCGAAGGAATTCAAAAACTCCAGCTTGAAGCGCAACAGAAATATGATGTAAACGCGACCCCGACATTCATCATCATGAAGAGCCAAAACAGCAATGGCGAAAAGATCGAGGGTTCGCAGCCATACGAAGTCTTCGAGAAGGCCTTCGCCAAAGCTGCTCAATAGCGGCGACAGCGCTTCCACCGATTGCGGCCGGGATGGCCGCGCGACTCGAATGGCCGTTTAGTCCGTGCATTTCACCAAGCTCCGCGTCACCGGGTTCAAATCCTTCGTCGAACCCACCGAGGTGATCATCGAATCCGGCATGACCGGAGTCGTCGGGCCGAACGGCTGCGGCAAATCGAACGTCGTCGAAGCGCTGCGCTGGGTGATGGGCGAGACGTCCGCCAAGCAGATGCGCGGCGGCGAGATGGACGACGTGATCTTTGGCGGGACGGCGAATCGACCGGCGCGCAACATCGCCGAGGTGATCCTCTATCTCGACAATTCCAACCGCACCGCCCCCGCCCAGTTTAACGACACCGACGAGATCGAAGTCTCGCGGCGGATCGAGCGCGGCGCCGGCTCGACCTATCGCATCAACGGCCGCGAGGTCCGCGCGCGCGACGTGCAGCTGCTGTTCGCCGACCTGGCGACCGGCGCGCACTCGACCGCCATGGTGAGCCAGGGCCGCATCGGCGCGCTGATCGGCGCCAAGCCCACGGAACGCCGGATGCTGCTCGAAGAAGCCGCCGGCATCACCGGGCTGCATTCGCGCCGGCACGAGGCGGAGCTGCGCCTGCGCGCGGCGGAAACGAATCTGGAGCGGCTCGACGACGTGGTGGGCGCGCTGGAAGGCCAGTATCAGGGCCTGCAGCGCCAGGCGCGCCAAGCGACGCGCTACCGCAAGATGTCCGAGGAATTGCGCCAGCTCGAGGCGATCCTGCTGCACGCGCGCTGGACCGGCGCGACACGCGCCCGCGACGAGGCGCGCGAGCGGCTGCACGCGAGCGAGCAGGCCGTGAACCAGCGGACCGCCGCAGCCGGCGGCGCCTCCACGCAGCAGGGCAATGCCGCGACGGCAATGCCGAGCCTGCGCGATACGGAGGCGAAGGCGGCGGCGGAGCTGCAGCGGCTGATCATGGCGCGGCGCGAGCTGGAAAACGAGGAGAACCGCGTCCAGGAAGGCATCGGCGAGACCGATCGCCAGCTGACCCTGATCGCCGCCGATCTTGAGCGCGAGCGGACGCTCGCCGCCGACGCGCACCAGGCAATCGAAGCGCTGGAGACGGAAAAGGCGGCCATCGCGGCGGCCAGCGAGGGTGAAGAGGCGGCCCTGGCGGACACGCGCGAGACGCTGGATGCCGCGCGAAACGAGCTGCAAACTCAGGAACAGACGCTCCAGACGCTGACCGAGCAGGTTGCGAAGGCGGAAGCCCGCGCCGCCGCGCTCAGCCGCCAGCAGGCGGAGCTGCGGCAGCGTATCGCGCGCCTCGAAAGCCGCGCCCAGGAAATCGGCGCCGAGCGCGACAGGCTGTCCGCGGAGATGAGCCAGAACGGCGCGCTGCAGGAAGCTGAGCGCGACGTCGCCACCGCCGAGGAATCGGTGAGCTCTCGCCCGCCAGGACCTGACCTCGGCCGAGCAGGCCCGCACGGATGCGGCGCAAGCCGAGACCGCCGCCCGCAACACGGCGCAGCAGGCGGACGCGGCGCTCGGACGCCTGGCCGCCGAAGAGAAGACCCTGGCCGACCTGCTTGAGACGAGCGAAGCGGATCTCTTCCCGCCGCTGATCGACGCGCTCCGCGTCGACGCCGGCTACGAGACGGCGCTCGGCGCGGCACTGGGCGAGGACCTCGCCGCCCCGATCGATGCCGCCGCCGAGATTCATTGGGCCGACCTGCCGCCGATCGCCTCACCGCCGCCCTTGCCCGGCGCGGCGGTGCCGCTGTCGCGCTTCGTGCATGGCCCGAGCGTGCTGGCCCGCTGCCTCGCCTTCATCGGCGTGCTGGACGACGCCTCGGCCGCCGCCGCCCTTTCCGCAGCGCTTCAGCCGGGGCAAATGCTGGTATCGCGCGAGGGCGGGCTCTGGCGCTGGGACGGCTATACGGTGCAGGCCGGCGCGCCGACCCCTGCCGCCAAGCGGCTGCAGCAGCGCAATCGCCTGGCCGAGCTGCGCACGGAGCGCGCCGCCGCCGAAGCCGTGGCGAAGGACGCCGGCGATCGCCTGCGCGAAATCGAAGCCGCCGTCCAAAGCGTGGTCTCGGCGGAGAAGCGCGCGCGCCAGGTTCTGGACGAAGCCTATGCGCGGCTCAATGCCGGCCGCGCGGCGCACGCGCGCGCCGCCAGCGCCGTCGCCGGGACCCAGTCGCGCGTCTCCACCCTGTCGGAGTCCGCCGAGCAGCTTCTCGCCGACCTGCGTGAAAGCGAGAAGGAGCTTGCCGAAACCGACGCCGCGATCGCCGCTCTCGAAGACCCGACCGAGGCGCGGCGGCGCATCGACGCGCTCCGGATCCAGGTCGGCGAGCTGCGCCGGATCGAAGGCGAGCGGCGCAGCGCCTATGATCGCGCCGTGCGCGAGGCCGAGGAGCGTAAGCGCCGTTTCACCGCCGTGACGCAGGAGCTGCAGGACTGGCAGAGCCGGATCGCCAATACCACCTCCCGCCTCGATCAGCTGTCCGACCGCCAGCAGGCGGCGGAACAGCAGAAGGGCCGCCTGTCCGCGCGCCCGGGCGAGATCGAGCAGCAGCGAAGCCGGCTCCTCGACACGATTACCCAGTCCGAACAGGCGCGGAAGCAGGCGGCAGACCGGCTTGCGGAGGGCGAGGCGGCGCTGGCCGAGGCGGACAAGGCGCTGCGGGCCGCCGAGGCCGCCCTTGCCGAGGCGCGCGAGACGCGCGTGCGCTGCGAAGCGCAGCTCGAGCAGGCGGAGACGGAATGCCGCACGGTCGCGGAACGTATCCGCGAGCGCCTGCGCTGCGCGCCCGACGACGTGCTGCAGGTCGCCCAGATCACGGCCGCGGATACGCCCCCGGACGTCACCGAAGTGGAGGAGAAGATCGAGCGCCTGGGCCGGCAGCGCGACGCCATGGGCCCGGTCAACCTGCGGGCGGAAACCGAGCTGGCCGAGCTCGAGGAACAGATCACGACCATGAAGTCCGAGCGCGAGGACCTGGTCGCGGCCATCGCCCGGTTGCGGCAGGGCATCGGCTCGCTCAACCGCGAGGGCCGGGAACGGCTGCTCGCGGCCTTCGAGACGGTCAACCAGCATTTCCAAGAGCTGTTCGTCCGGTTGTTCGGCGGCGGCCGCGCGCACCTGACCCTGACGGAATCGGAAGATCCGCTCGACGCCGGGCTTGAGATCATGGCGAGCCCGCCGGGCAAGAAGCTTCAGATCATGTCGCTCCTGTCCGGCGGCGAGCAAGCGCTGACCGCCCTGTCGCTGCTGTTCGCGGTGTTCCTGACCAATCCTGCGCCGATCTGCGTGCTGGACGAGGTCGACGCCCCGCTGGACGACGCGAACGTCGACCGGTTCTGCACCCTTCTCGATGAAATCGCGCATGCCGGGCAGACACGCTTCCTCTGTGTAACCCACCATCGTATGACCATGGCCCGGATGGATCGGCTGTTCGGCGTCACCATGGGCGAGCGCGGCGTCAGCCAGCTCGTGTCCGTCGACCTGCGCCGCGCGGAAGCGCTCAGGGAATCCGCCTGACCGGTCCCCAACGACCCGGGCCGGCCGATGAAAACGCATTCATATTGCAGTGTTTTTGCCGCAGCCCATTGCGCCTTGACAGCCTATGCCCTGCTAACTATCGTGCGCGCGATTTCGGGCACGCGGGCAGCCGCTACAATAGGCAGTCCACGGGTTCCGGGGCGGTGGAGGCATGATGGAAGAAAAACCTTCGCCATCCCTGGAAGACCTCGACGCCAGGCTTCGCCGGGCGCGCGAGCGACGTCCCAGCCAGAGCGCGGAGAAGGACCAGGGACCGGACCAGAATTCGGTGGGATCGGGTCTCGGGTTTGCGCTCAGGATCGGGATTGAGCTTGTCGCGGCCTTAGGGGTGGGCGTCGGTATCGGACTGGTGCTGGACCGCTGGCTGGGCACCAGGCCGTGGATGCTGGTCGTGTTTTTCTTCTTGGGAAGCGCGGCCGGCTTCCTCAATGTCTATCGCGCCGTCAATGGATACGGCTATGCTGCCGGCTATCGCCGGGATAAGAACGGGTCGCGGCGCGAGAAGACGCCTGACGGGGACTAAGGGGAGCAGGTAAGGCAAGAGATGGCAGAAGCAGCCGCCGCCGCGGGCCACCACCATAGTCCGCTCGCGCAGTTTTTGATCAAGAAGATCATCCCGTTCAACGTCGGCGGGATCGATATTTCCTATACCAATTCGGCACTGGCGATGACCGCCGCTGTCGTCGTGGTGTCGGCCTTCCTCATCTTCGGCATGCGCCGCGGCTCGCTCGTTCCGGGCCGCTGGCAGATCGTCGCCGAGATGTCCTACGAATTCGTCGCCAATATGATCCGCGACAACGTGGGCCAGGAGGGACGGCGCTATTTCCCCTTCGTGTTCACGCTGTTCATGTTCATCTTCGCCGGCAACCTGATCGGCATGCTGCCGTACAGCTTCACCTTCACCAGCCATCTGATCGTGACCTTCGGCATGGCTGCGACGGTGTTCGTCGGGGTCACGATCGTCGGCTTCATGAAACACGGCATCCAATTCTTCGGCTTCTTCCTGCCGCACGGCGTGCCCTGGTTCCTGACCTGGCTGATCATCCCGATCGAGGTTCTTTCCTACCTGTCCCGGCCGGTTAGCTTGTCGTTGCGTCTGTTCGCCAACATGACGGCCGGCCATACAATGATGAAAGTCTTCGCGGGCTTCATCCTCCTTTTGGGGATTGCCGGCATCGCGCCGCTGATCGTGGTCGTGGCGCTGACGGGCCTGGAAATGATCATCGCCTTGTTGCAGGCCTATGTGTTCGCCATCCTCACCTGCGTCTATCTCAACGACGCCCTGCACATGCATTGATTTGCAGCGGGCGGCGGGGAAGCACTCGCAATTCGGGTTCATTCGATTTCGACTGATTGAAGAAAGGACGAAACAATGGAAGTAGCAGCCGCAAAATTGATCGGCGCGGGCCTCGCGGTTGTCGGGCTCGGCGGCGTCGGCGCGGGCATCGGTAACATCTTCGCCTCGATGATCGCATCGGGCGCACGCAATCCGGGGGCAATCCCGCGCGTTCAGCTGTTCATGTGGATCGGCTTCGCGCTCGTGGAAGCGGTGGCGCTCTACGCCCTGCTGATCTCGTTCCTGATCCTCTTCGGTTGAGGAACGGCCCGGTTTAGCGGGCCTGGGAGCCGACGCTCATGCCTCAACTCGATCCAGCGCATTTCGCGGCCCAGCTTTTCTGGCTGCTCGTCACCTTCGTGACGCTGTTCCTGATCGCCTGGAAGGTCGCGTTGCCGCGCATCGCCGACGTCCTGAACGCCCGGCAAAACCGCATCGACAGCGATTTGGAACGGGCTCAGGCGCTCAAGTCCGAAGCCGACGAGGTTCTTGCCGCTTATGAAAAGGCGCTAGCGGACGCGACCGCCCAGGCGCAGGACACCCACCGCCAGGTCGTGCAAACCCTTGCGGCCGAGCGGACGCGGCGCCAGGAGGAGCTCTCGCGTCGCCTTTCGACCCAGACGCGCGAGGCCGAGAGCCGGATTTCCAGCGAGAAGCAGCGCGCCGTTGAGAATATCCGCACGGCGACGCTGGACGTCGTCCAAAGCGCCGCGGCGCGGCTTATCGGCGTCCAGGTAGCCGAGGCCGACGCGGACCGGGCGATTCGCTCGGCCCTGGAGGACAGGCGCTCATGAGCGAAATCATACAGGAACCCGAATTCTGGACGGGCCTCGCCTTCATCATCTTCGTCGTGCTCATGTTCAGGCCGCTGAAGAAGGCCCTGCTCGCCGGCCTCGACAGCCGTATCGAGCAGATCCGGTCGGAGGTCGAAGAGGCGCAGCGGCTGCGCGAGGAAGCCCAGACACTGCTCGCCTCCTACCAGCGCAAGCAGCGCGAGGCGGCGCAGGAGGCGGAAGAAATCGTCAAGCAGGCCAAGGAGGACGCGGCGATCCACCGCACCGAGGCCGAGAAGGCGCTGGAAGAGCTGCTGAAGCGCCAGGAAGCGCTGGCGGTCGAGAAAATCGCGCAGGCCGAGGCGGCCGCGGTACAGGAAGTCCGGGAGATCGCGGTCGACCTCGCGATCGCCGCCACGGAAAAGATCCTTGCCGAGAAAGTCCGCGGCGAGCTGTCCGACCGGCTGGTCGAGAAGGCGATCGGCGAGCTTCCCCAGAAGCTTCAGTAACACCCGTTCCGGTGCTTACGGCCGGAAGCCCTTCCCGGCCGCCGCAGGTCCACCAATCCGTATAATTCCGAAGCGTGCCGCCGCGCAGGACCGTGCCTATTCGGCGGCTTCCTTATACGCGTCCGGCGGCGGGCAGCTGCAGATCACGTGACGGTCGCCATAGACCTGGTCGATCCGGTTGACCGGCGGCCAGTACTTATCCTCGCGGAGCGCGGCAACCGGGAACACCGCCTCTTCGATGCTGTAAGGCCGATCCCAGTCCGCCGATGCGATGTCGTCGAGCGTATGCGGCGCCTTCTTCAGCGGATTGTTCGCGCGGTCGAGCTTGCCTGTCTCGATCCGACGGATTTCTTCGCGGATAGCAATCATGGCATCGCAGAAACGGTCGATCTCGGCCCGGGATTCGCTCTCGGTCGGCTCGATCATCAGGGTGCCGGCGACCGGCCAGGACATGGTCGGCGCATGGAAGCCGTAGTCCATCAGGCGCTTTGCCACGTCGTCCACCGCCACTTCGGCCGAGTCCTTGAACATCCGCACGTCGATGATGCACTCATGCGCCACGAGGCCGTGCGCCCCGGTATAGACGACCGGGTAGTGAGGGCTCAGCCGCTTGGCGATATAGTTCGCGTTGAGGATCGCGACCTGCGTTGCCTTGGTCAGTCCTTCGGCGCCCATCAGCGCGATATAGGCCCAGGAGATCGGCAGAATGCCGGCGCTGCCCCAGGGCGCCGCGGAGACGGCGCCGACGCCCCTTGGCCCGGCTTCCGGCACCACGGCGTGCCCCGGCAGGAAGGGCGCCAGATGCGCCGCCACGCCGATCGGGCCGACGCCGGGCCCGCCGCCGCCATGCGGAATGCAGAAGGTCTTGTGCAAATTCAGATGGGCGACGTCCGGACCGAATCGGCCCGGGCTGCACAGGCCGACCAGGGCGTTCAGGTTGGCGCCGTCCATATACACCTGCCCGCCGTGCCGGTGCACGATCTCGCAGATCTCGACGATGCTTTCCTCGAACACGCCATGGGTCGACGGATAGGTCACCATGAGCGCGGCAAGCCGATCCGCATGCTGCGCAGCCTTCGCCTTCAGATCGTCAACGTCGATATTGCCGTTCTCGTCGCATCCCACGACCACGACGGTCATCCCGGCCATGGTCGCGCTCGCCGGATTGGTGCCGTGCGCGGAGCTCGGAATCAGACAGACGTTGCGCTCCCCTTGGCCGCGCGACGCGTGGTAGCGGCGGATGACCAGGAGGCCGGCATATTCGCCCTGCGAGCCGGCGTTGGGCTGCAGCGTCACCGCGGCAAAGCCGGTGATCCGCTTCAACATGTCCTCCAGTCCATGAATGAGGGCGAGCGAGCCCTCCGCCTGATCGAGCGGCACGAAGGGATGAACGCGCGCGAATTCCGGCCAGGTGACCGGCAGCATCTCGGTCGTCGCGTTCAGCTTCATCGTGCAGGAGCCGAGCGGGATCATCGACCGGTCGAGCGCGATGTCGCGCGACTGCAGACGCCGGAGATACCGCAGCATCTCCGTCTCCGACCGGTGGGTGTTGAAGACGGGATGGGTGAGGCAGGCGGACTTTCGCCGCAGCGCCGCGGGAATCGCATCCGGCCGCAACTCGTCCAGCGTATCGACCGTAAAGTCCGGATCGGCACGCCCGGAGACGACACGCCACAAGGCTTCGACATCTTCGGGCGTCGTCGTCTCGTCGAGCGAGATGCCGACACGCCGGCCGTCGATACGCCGCAGGTTGAAGCCAGCCGCAACGGCCCGCTGGTGTACCGCGGCCACGTCTGCCACCGGAATGACCAGCGTGTCGAAAAAATGCGCCTCGGTCGGCGAGGTGCCGAGCCGCTTCAGCCCGTCCGCCAGAACGGCCGTCAGCCGATGCACCCGCTCCGCGATGGTCCGCAGGCGGTTGGGGCCATGATAGACGGCATAGAAGCCAGCCATCACCGCCAGCAATACCTGCGCCGTGCAGATATTGCTGGTCGCCTTCTCGCGCCGGATATGCTGTTCGCGGGTCTGCAGCGCCAGCCGCATCGCCGGCCGCCCGCGCGCGTCGACCGACACGCCGACGAGCCGTCCGGGAAGCGAGCGCTTATGGGCATCGCGCGTGGCGATATAGGCGGCATGCGGCCCGCCGAAGCCGAGCGGCACGCCGAAGCGCTGCGCGCTGCCGATCACGATATCCGCGCCCCACTCGCCCGGCGGCATCAGCAGCAGCAGCGCCAGCAGGTCGGCGGCGACGCAGACCAGCGCGCCCCGCTGATGCGCGCTCTCGACCACCGCCGCGTAGTCATCGACCGACCCGTCGACCGTCGGATATTGCAGCAGCAGCCCGAACACGTCTTCCTTGGGCAGGCCCGCGCGGTCGTCCCCGACGATGACTTCGATTCCGACCGGCTCGGCCCGCGTGCGCACGACGTCGATGGTTTGCGGATGGCAGCGTTCGGAGACGAAGAAGACGTTGCTGTCGCTCTTGCTCACGCGATGGCACATGGCCATGGCCTCGGCCGCCGCCGTCGCCTCGTCCAGCAGCGACGCGTTCGCGATCTCCATGCCGGTCAGGTCGGTGACCATGGTCTGGAAGTTGAGCAACGCCTCGAGCCGGCCCTGGCTGATCTCCGGCTGGTAAGGCGTATAGGCGGTATACCAGCCCGGATTCTCCATCACGTTGCGCAGAATGACCGGCGGCGTGACGCAATCGTAATAGCCCATGCCGATGACCGACCGCATCGGCACGTTGCGCGCCGCCAGCCTATGAAGCTCGCCGATCACGTCACGCTCGCTGCGGCTTTCGGGCAGCGCCAGCGGCGTATCCGAACGGATCACCTTGGGCACCGCCTTCTCGATCAGGGCGTCGAGGGACTTGAATCCGAGCGCCTCCAGCATGCCGTCGATATCGTCCTGCGACGGGCCGATATGGCGATGGATGAAGTCGTCGTTTTGCTCGAGCTGTCGCAGCGTCTTGGACCCGGCCATTAAGCAGTTCCTCTCATCGCGATATGCCGCCCCTCTATCCCTCGGTAGGCCTAATCTTTGGTAAAGGCCGCGTAAGCCTTGGCGTCCATCAAGTCGTCGAGCTCGCTCGGATTGGAGAGCTTGATCTTGAAGAACCAGCCCTCGCCCTCCGCGTCGCCGTTCACGCCGGCGGGCTCTTCGACGATCTCGCCGTTGACCTCGACGACCTCGCCGGAAACCGGGCTGAAGACTTCCGACGCCGCCTTCACCGATTCAACGACGGCGACTTGCTCTCCGGCGGCGATTTCGGCGCCGACCTCCGGCAATTCGACGAAAACGACGTCGCCCAATTGCTCTTGCGCGAAGTCGCTGATGCCGACGGTGGCGACGTCACCATCGACGCTCACCCATTCATGTTCCTCGCTGTAGCGTAAGTCACTCATGATTCGATCTCTCCTCACCCATGAACCGCGCCCTAACCGCGGTAATAGCGATGTGCGACAAACGGCATCTCCGCCACATGTGCGGGCAGGGACTTGCCGCGTACGATCGCATTTACTTGCAAGCCCAATGCCGCATGGGACGCGCGGACATATCCCATGGCGACCGGCGCGCCCACGGACGGGCCGAAACCGCCGCTGGTCACGATACCGATCTCCGCTTCCGTCGGCGCCCGTCAGCACGCAGCCCTCGCGCACCGGCGCGCGGCCATCGGGGCGGATGCCAACGCGCCGCCGGGACGGGCCATCGGCGAGCTGGCGCTGGATGACGGAGGCGCCCGGAAAGCCGCCTTCTTCCCGCCGCCGCTTGCCGATCGCCCACGCGAGATCCGCCTCGACCGGCGTCGTGGTCGTATCGATGTCGTGGCCGTAGAGGCAAAGGCCGGCTTCGAGCCGCAGCGAATCCCGGGCTCCGAGGCCGATCGGCCGCACCTCGGCCTCGGCCAACAGCGCTTGCGCCACGGCTTCAGCCGCCGCCGCGGGCACGGAAATCTCGAACCCGTCCTCGCCCGTATAGCCGGACCGCGACACCATGCAGTCCGCGCCCGCCACCGCGACGGCGGCGCTGGCCATGAATCGGAGATCGGAGAGCTTCGCCTCGGTATGCCGCTGCAACACATCCGCCGCCCTCGGCCCCTGCAAGGCCAGCAAGGCGCGGTCGTCGAGCGGCTCGACCGTGACCGCAGACGGCAGTGACGCCCGCAAATGCGCGATATCCGCATCCTTGCAAGCGGCGTTGACGATGACGAACAAGCCGTCCTCGGTCCGCGTCACCATCAAGTCGTCGAGGATGCCGCCCTGCCCGTTGAGCAGCATCGTGTAACGCATCCGGCCCGGGCGCAGCGCCTGCAGCTCTCCGGGCACCAGCGTTTCCAGCGCGGCCGGGGCCGCCGCGCCCCGCAGCATCACCTGCCCCATATGCGACACGTCGAACAGGCCAGCCGCCGCGCGCGTATGGAGATGTTCTTTCAGAATGCCGTCGCTGAACTGTACCGGCATCTGGTATCCGGCAAACGGCACGAGCTTCGCGCCCAGCGATCGATGCAGCCCCGTCAAAGGGGTCGTCTTCAGCCGGTGACTCGGTATCCCCGGACAAGAATGTTCCTCCGACAGGCGCAAAAAAATGCTCGGAAGCCGCAATTCCGCTTCCGAGCCCCGCTCTGTCGTGGAACCTGAGAGTATCACCGGACCGGCAAAACCGCCGCGGCTTACCCCTTCGGTGAGCCGCCCCCGACCACTGCCGGCGGCGCCTGCTCTCCAGAGTGCCCTTACCCTGCGGTCCTTTCGCCTGAGAGTTTCCGGGGCGGTTGCTCCTTCGGCGCCGGCGCGGAGGACACCGCGCCGATCTCTCCCGCAGGGTTCTACGGGCCGTCAAATCACGGCCCTAAGCTACGACGGTGGCTGAAATTGTCAACTGAAGAGCGTCGGCAAGGGGCAGCTTCAGTGCTCGCGCTGCCGGTTGCGATTATAGGCAAGCTCTTCCGGGGTCATCTCGAAGCCCATGTAAACCATATAATCCTCCGGCATCGCTTCCTTCTTCTTCGGAATCGTTACCGTGACCGCCTCGGAAAAATCGAGCTTGGTCTCATCGCGCTTGAACTTGGCGATCATCGGAAATTTGGTTCTGGTCAGGACCTTCTTGTCCTTATCCAAGATCGCCACGAAATAGGCGAAATCCGCCTCGCCCTTGGTGTTGGCCGGGCCGCGCAAGGCCTGCATCGAGACGGCCAGCTCCATGGTGATCAGCTTCTCGTCGACCTCGCAGTTGCCCGATATCGAGTTCATCTTGGTGCGGAACGATACGTCGCTGGGTCCGTTCGCCGATCCCTTGACGAAACGCACGAGTTCAGCCCGGTCCTTCTAGGATCGCCGTGGTCGGGCACAGATAGGGCGAGGACTCGTTACCGCCGAGGAAGAGCGCATCCGCCCAAAGCCAGCAACAGCAACAATCCGGCAACAGCCGAGACGCTATTGGGTCGCAAGTAGAATTACTCCACGCGATTACAGGGAAGAATGCGTTCCGTCGCACATCGTCGGCGTTGCGGTGTGCTTGCAGCCACAGAAATACACGGTGCGCGTCCGATCCGCCTTGTATTCGACCGGGCTCAGCCCCGTTCCCTTGTGGCTTCCGTCGCAAAAGGGCTGTGTCTTGCTTCGTCCGCAGGCGCACCACCAATAGGATTTTCCGGCCTCCACGTCGGTGGCGTAGGGCGACTTCTGGGCGACGATCGGCTTTTCCATCGAGACGAATTCCTCCTGCTCGGCCAGATACGGCCCGCAGCCTGGGTCAATTGCGGCATTGACGCCCCGGCGCGCAGGATACTAGACAAGCGACTACCATACGACAAGGTCCGGCGGCGCCCCTATGCCCATCCCTGAACAGGTCAGTCCCTTCGGCCCTGGATTATCGTCACGCGTCGCACCGGCGCTTTCCGCGGCATGAGAACAGAAGCTTAGATGGCCGTTTACACCGAAGTCTCCGACGAGGAACTCGAGCGATTCGTCGCTGAATATGATATCGGCGAGGTTCTGTCCTGCAAGGGAATCGCGGAGGGCGTCGAGAACAGCAACTTCTTGCTCCACACCGAAAAGGGCCAGTACATCCTGACGCTGTACGAGCGTCGCGTCGCGCCGGCGGACCTGCCCTATTTCCTTAATTTGATGGAGCATCTTGCCGCCAGCGAGATCCCCTGCCCAACGCCCTTGCATGGCAAGGACGGCAAGTCGCTGCGGACACTGTGCGGGCGGCCGGCGGCCATCATCACCTTCCTGGCGGGAATGTGGCCGCGCCGGGTGCAGCCCTACCATTGCGCTGAGTTGGGCGAGGCGCTGGCGAGGTTCCACCTCGCCGGTGCTTCGTTCGCGCTCAGCCGCCGCAACAATCTGTCCGTCGACGCGTGGCGGCCGCTGTTCAACTCTTGCGCAGACCGCGCCGACACGGTTCAGCAAGGGCTTTCGGCGGCGCTGTCAGCCGAGCTCGACTATCTCGAAGCGAGATGGCCCAAGGATTTGCCGATGGGCATCTGTCACGCCGATCTGTTTCCGGATAACGTCTTCTTCCGCCACGAGAAGCTGTCCGGCATCATCGATTTCTACTTCGCCTGCAACGACTTCTTGGTCTATGACGTGAGCATCTGCCTGAATGCGTGGTGCTTCGAGCGGGATAACAGCTTCAACGTCACCAAGGCGAAACTGCTTCTCTCCTCATACCGCAAGGCCCGTCCGTTTTCATCGGAGGAGATCGAGGCCCTGCCGCTGCTGGCGCGGGGCAATGCCGTGCGCTTCCTGCTGACGCGGCTGTACGACTGGCTGAACCATCCGGAAGGCGCATTCGTCAGCCCGAAGGACCCGCTGGAATACCTGCGGATCCTGAAATTCCATCAGCGTGTCGAAAGCGCGGGCGCCTACGGCCTATGACGATACGGAAAGACGAATTCGTCGACATCTTCACCGACGGCGCCTGCAGCGGAAACCCGGGACCGGGTGGCTGGGGCGCGATCCTGCGCTGGCGCGGAGAAGAAAAGGAGATGAACGGCGGCGAAGCGGCAACGACGAACAACCGCATGGAGATGATGGCCGCGATCCGGGCGCTCGAAACGCTGAAGCGGCCAGCCAAGATACGAATCCATACCGACAGCGTCTATCTGCGGGACGGCATCACGCGATGGATCCATGCCTGGAAAGCCAAAGGCTGGAAGACGGCGGCCAAGAAGCCGGTCAAGAATATAGACCTCTGGCAGCGGCTCGAAACCGCACTGGAACGGCATCAGAAGGTCGAATGGATTTGGGTCCGGGGCCATGCCGGCCATCCCGAGAACGAGCGCGCGGACGAACTGGCGCGTGCCGGGATTCCAACGAGTTAGCCGCTCATTCCGCTGGATTGGGGGCTAGCGCAGGGAGCCTCGGCTGCCTCAGCCAAGGGCTCCCTGCCCCGAAGCAATATCTTCGCGGTCAGATCTGACCGAGCAGCGTTTCCGCACCGGAGGTCTCCAGCGCGCCGCCCTCTTCCAGGTTCATCGTCTTGACGACGCCGTCGTCGACCAGCATCGAAAAGCGGCGCGAGCGCACGCCAAGACCACGGCCGGTCAGATCGAGCTCGATCCCCATCTTCTTGGTGAACTCCGCGCTTCCGTCACCCAGCATCTGCACCTTGCCGCCGGTGCCCTGGTCCTTCGCCCAGGCGCCCATCACGAAAGCGTCGTTCACCGACACGCACGCGATGGTGTCGATGCCCTTCGCTTTGAACTTGTCGGCGTTTTGCAGGAAGCCGGGGACGTGCTTGGCGGAGCAGGTCGGCGTGAAAGCGCCAGGCAGGCCAAACAGCACCACCTTCTTCTTGGAGAACAGCTCGTCCGTCGTCACGGCCTCCGGGCCCTTCTCGCCCATGCGATACAGCGTAGCAGACGGAATCTTGTCACCAACCTTGATCGTCATGTCCAACTCCCATGCGCAAATGTCTGTTTGTTCAGGACGGCCTGCGTCCGTGCCGGAAAGACATAAGCCAAGCACGAGGACAGGCCAACCGTAAAGTGCGGCCTCGGTTCAGCGGGCGGCGTGCGCCGCGTTACCGCCGGCCTTGGCGATGGCGGTCAACACGGCATCCGTGGTCAGCAGCTCGGGCAAGGCGATGCCGTCCGGCGCCGAAGGGCCGTATACCGCGTTGAATGGGATGCCGTAGCGGCCGAAACGCGCCAGGTAGCGGGCGATCGCCGGATCGGGCCGGGTCCAGTCGGCACGCATCGTGACGACCGAGGGTTCGGCGAGCGCGGCGGCGACGGCCGTGTCGTCGAGGATAAGCCGCTTGTTGACCTGGCAGGTGATGCACCAATCGGCCGTCACGTCCACGAGAACGACCTTGCCCTGGTCGACGAGACCCTTCACCGCGCCCTCGTCGAACGCGACCCAATGGTCCGTCGCCGCGACCCGTGTCGGCGGCGCCGGTGACTCCGCGCGAAACACCGGGACGAGCAACACGGCGACCGCCAGCCCGGCGACGATCACCCCCGAGTGCCGGCCGACGCGCGATTCCGGAAGCAGCTTGGCGCCCAGAACCATGGCGATCACCGCCAGCAGCACCGCGACCGAGATCACCGCGTCCGCGCCGATCAGGCTGCGCAGCACGGTCAGCAGCCAGATCACCGCGGCGACGAGCGCCAGCGCCAGAATACGCCGCAGCACGATCATCCACTTGCCGGGATGGGGCAGCCAGGACACCAGCCGGGGGAACGCCGCGATCGCGAGGTAGGGAAAGGCGAGCCCGATCCCGACCGCCAGCATGACCAGCGCTATTTCGGTTGGGCCGCGGCTGAGGGCGAACCCGACCGCCGTTCCGAGAAAGGGCGCCGTGCAGGGCGTCGCGAGAAGGGTGGCGAGCACGCCGGTCATGAAATGGCCGGCCAGCGAACTGCCGTGTCCATGCCGGACGGCAAAGTCCGCGAGCGGCCCCGGCAGCCTGATCTCGAAAAGGCCGAACAGGTTGGCCGCAAACAGCGTCAAGATGACGGCGAGCAGCACCAGGAACACGGGCTGCTGAAACTGAATGCCCCAGCCGACCGCCGCACCTGCTTCCTTGAGCCCGATCAGCGTGGCGGCGAGCACCAGGAACGAGGCGACGATGCCGGCCGCGGCCGCCAGGAAGCCGGTCCGGATCTTGCGCGCCGCGGCCCCGCCATAGCCCACGACGCCGAGGAGCTTGATCGACAGCACCGGCAGGACGCAGGGCATCAGATTGAGGATCAGACCGCCAAGGAGCGCCAGCGCAAGAATGGCCAGGATCGTCCGGTCGGGCGCGGCGGCCTGCGGGACCGTCTGCCCGGGAGCGGGTACGGTCAAGACCGTCTCGAGCGACCGGTCGCCATCGACGAGCGTCACGCGAAGCGGCTTGCCCGCGAGATGGGCGGCGTCGAGGCCGCTTCCTTTCACGGTGAGGTCGGCGATGCGGCCACCACGCTCCAGCTTGACCGAAGGCCGATCGAAAACCGCGCCGTCCGGTCCCTCGATAAAGACATCCGGCGCCGCGAAGGCGGCCGTCGCCGTCGCCCGCATCGTCAGGACGAAGCCGGACGCCGCCGGCACGAGCGAGACCGGGGAAAGGGAAAGCCCGTGACGCCCATCCTTCGGCGGGACGCGGGCGGCGTAGCGCGCGAGCAGGTACGCCTCGGGCGACGGCGCGGCAGGCCCGGCCGGAATGGCCAGCGTCAGCATCGCCTCCTGCGGCACGCAGATTTGGGCACAGACGAGATAGCTCACCTTCGCCCGCGCGGAAACCGGACGGCCCGGCTCGCCGAGCCGCGCTTCGATCGGGAGGACGACCTCACCCTCGTAGCCCACTGTTTCCAGGCCGAAGACCGAGAAGCGCTCGGGGGCGGGCCAGGACACCGCGGTATCCGCGATATTGCGCGATCCGCTCCAATCGGCCCGCGGCGGCAATCCGGCATCCCCGGGCGAGCGCCAGTAGATCTTCCATCCGGGCTTCAGACGGAACTGGATACCCATTGGCACCGACGGCCTGTCCCCAACTCCGTCGACCGCGGCGATCAGCCGGACGCTCGCCTGAGCGGCCACGGACCAGTCGCTCGCCGCGGCAAAAGCCTGCGATCCGCCGGCGATCAGGCACGGCAGCAGAATGAAGGGCGCCAATATCCTCCGAAGAGTCGGTCACGCTAGTCGATTTGCCTTCTAATCATTTGATTTTCCGGCCGGTCCCGCATCGGCCTCCTCTGGTATACTCCGCCGGCCGCGGGATTTCCCTTCAAATCTGAGTGCGCGCGCAGCAGAGCCAGCCGGGGCGCGATCGGATACCGTCTTACGATTCAATTTGAATATCCACCGGGCTATCATTATTTCATCACTGTGCGCTCGCGCGGAGAGAGTTAACGACGATGGACGTTTTCGATATCAAGCACGGCGGCTCGGAAAGCGGATATCTCACCGGGCAATTGCTCATCGCCATGCCCAACATGCGCGATCCGCGGTTCGAGAAGACCGTCATCTATATGTGCGTCCATAACGCCGAAGGCGCGGTCGGCCTCGTGGTCAATCGCCAGATCGAAAGCATCACTTTTCCGGATTTGCTGCGGCAATTGAACATCGAGCCGTCGGATACGCCCCCGGATCTGCCGATCCATTTCGGCGGGCCCGTCGAGACAGGGCGCGGCTTCGTGCTGCACAGCGCCGACTACGGTCAGACCGGCACGATCATGGTCGGCGACCTGATCGGTCTTACCGCGACGGTCGATATCCTGAAGGATATGGCGGCCCATCGCGGACCGAAGAATTCGCTGCTTGCCCTCGGTTATGCCGGATGGGGGCCCGGCCAGCTCGATGGCGAGATCCAGCAGAATGCCTGGCTCAACGTGCCGGCGGATGATGGCCTGATCTTCGATTCCGCCATCGACACGAAATGGACCCGGGCGATTGCCAAGATCGGCATCGATCCATCCCTGCTGTCCGGCGACGCCGGCCACGCTTAAGCATAAAGCGACGTCGCCCGCCGCACGACGGATGGGCGCGGATCGTCCCGCAGGATGGCGTGCATCACATGGTCCTGCCAGCGCCCGTTGATGCAAAGATAGCGGCGCGCGACCCCTTCCTCCTTGAACCCCAGCTTACGCAACAAATGCCGGCTTGCGTCGTTGTGCAAGAGGCAGGCCGCCTCCACGCGATTGAGCCCGAGCGTCTCGAAGGCGAAGTGGAGCAGGAGCCCGACCGCTTCCGACATATAGCCCTTACCGGCATAAGGCTCTCCCATCCAATAGCCGACGCTTCCGCTCTGCGACACGCCGCGCCGCACGTTCGAAAGCGTAATGCCGCCCAGAAGCTGGTTGGTGCCCTGGTCGAACACGAAGAAGGCGAAGCCGACGCGCAAGCGCCAGTCCTCGCAGAATCGGCGGTATCGGCGCCGGTACGCCGCGCCGGTCGTCGCATCCGATGGCCAGGACGGCTCCCACGGAATCAGGAAATCGCGGCTGATGCGGCGGAGAGCCATCCACTGCCGCTCGTCGCCGCGCCGCGGCGGCCGGATATACACGGTGGGGCCATCGATGCGAACCGAGGGCATCCGATTGGCAAGTAACCCGAACATCATCGCGTGCCGGAAAGAAGTCGCCTAACCAACAAGCATACTGGATATGTCTGAGAAAGCTGGCAACTGGTCGGAGGGACCGATGGCGGTAACCGTTGGTTTGCTGGAAAAAATTCGGTGCGCGACGCGCATGATCGCCTCGCTGTCGATCGCCTCGATTCGCCGCACCTGCTCATCGATCGGAATCGGCGCGCCGAAGACCAGCGTCTGCTGGCCGAGCTGGTCACAGCGTGAGCCGGTCGACTCCAGCGACATCAGCGTGCCGGCCTTGAGCTGATTGCGGGTGCGGCACAGTTCCGCCTCCTGGAGCGAGCCCGGCAGCTTGCGGATCTCCGCGCAGATCGCCTCGACGAGCTCTTTCGCCTCGTCGGCGCCGGTACCGGCATAGATGCCGAACAGGCCGCTGTCGGCATAGTAGGAGGCGAAGGAATAAATCGAATAGACCAGGCCGCGCCGCTCGCGGATCTCCTGGAACAGCCTCGACGACATACCGCCGCCGAGCAAGGTCGTCAGCGCCGTCGCGGCGTAGAAGTCCTCGTCATTGTAGGGAACGCCCGCGAAGCCGAGCACGAGATGAAGCTGCTCGAGATCGCGGGAGTCGCGGAAATCGCCGCCGGTGTAACGTGCCTTCTCGCATTCGAGCCCGCCGTTGCTCGCGCGGCCGCCGAACAGCGCCTGGGCGCGCTCCACGAGCTTGTCGTGGTCGATGCGGCCGGCAGCGGCCAGCACCATGCGGTCGCTCGAATAGGTCTTGCGCATGTAGTCGGTAAGCGACTGGCGCGACATGCGGCCCACGACCTTCGGACAGCCGAGCACCGGTCGGCCGATTGCCTGGTCGGGGAAGGCGGTGGATTGGAAATGATCGAAAATCAGGTCGTCGGGCGTATCGTGCGCCTGGCCGATCTCCTGCAGGACGACGGCGCATTCGCGCCGCAGCTCCTCTTCATCGAAAGTCGCGTTGAGCAGAATATCGGCGACGAGGTCGAGCGCCAGCCCGACATCCTCTTTCATCACCTTGGCGTAATAGACCGTGCTTTCGCGGCCCGTATAGGCGTTGAGATGCCCGCCGACCGCTTCGATCTGCTCGGCGATGTCGGTGGCGCTTCGCGTCTCGGTGCCTTTGAAGGCCATATGCTCCAGCAGATGCGCGACCCCGTTCACGTCGGGCGTCTCATTCCGGGTGCCGGCCCCGACCCAGACCCCGACGGAAGCAGTCTCGACCGACGGCATGTCGTGCGTAACGACCCTGAGCCCGTTGTTCAGCGTGGTGAGCCGGCCGGTCACGCGGCACCCCTCAGGCCCACATTCTGGCGGATGAAGCCGCTGATGGCCGCCAGATCGTTCGGCAGAACGGTGAAGCGCTCCGCGCGGTCGTAGAGGTCGGCGAGACGGTTCGGCAACTCCGGGCGAATTCCGGTCGCCGCTTCGACGGCATCCGGAAACTTGGCGGCGTGCGCCGTCGCCAGGGCCACCATCGGCACCGAGGGATCGCCCCGCCGGGCACGCGCCGCATCGATGCCGACCGCGGTATGCGGATCCACCAGCTCCCCGGTTTTCGCGAACATCTCGGCGATCACCGCCTTGGTGCGCTCGTCGTCGACCCGGTGGCCATGGAAAAGCCCGCTCGCGTTGCGCCATTGCGCCTTGTCCAGCGGCAGGCGGCCGGAGGTCCGGAAGGCCGCCATCGTCTGGGTGACTGCCGCGCCGTCGCGGTCGAGCAGGTCGAACAGCAGCCGTTCGAAATTGCTCGACACCTGGATATCCATGCTGGGCGACAGGCTCGGCTGCACCGTGGCGACGGACATGTCGTTCTGCTCGAAAAAGCGGAACAGGATGTCGTTGCGGTTGGACCCGACGACAAATCCTTCGACCGGCAGCCCCATCGCCTGCGCGGCATAGCCGGCGAAAACGTTGCCGAAATTCCCACTCGGCACGGCGAAGCTGACCGCGCGGTCCGGGGCGCCGAGCGACAGCCCTGCCCAGAAGTAATAGACGATCTGCGCCATGATGCGCGCCCAGTTGATCGAATTGACCGCGGACAGGCGCAGCTCGCGACGCAGCGCCGCGTCGTTGAACATCGCCTTCACCAGGTCCTGGCAATCGTCGAAGGTGCCTTCGACCGCGACGGTCCAGACGTTCGGAGACGCCACCGTCGTCATCTGCCGGCGCTGCACCTCCGACACGCGCCCGTGCGGATACAGAATGAATATCTCGACCGCGTCACGGTCGCGGCAGGCCTCGATGGCGGCCGAGCCGGTGTCGCCCGACGTCGCGCCCACGATGGTGATCCGCTCGCCGCGCTTGGTCAGGACATGGTCGAACAGGCGGCCGAGCAGCTGCAGCGCAACGTCCTTGAAGGCGAGCGTCGGCCCGTGGAAAAGCTCCTGAACCCAGAGGTTGGCGTCGATCTGGCGCAGCGGGGTCACCGCTTGATGGCCAAAGTCGTCGTAGGTGTCATGGACGATGCCGGCGAATTCCTTCGCCGCGATGCGGCCGTCCACGAAGGGCGTCATCACGCGCACCGCCAGATCGCTGTAGGAGAGACCGCGCATCGCGCGCAATTCGTCGGCGCTGAAGCGCGGCCAGGCCTCGGGCAGATAGAGGCCGCCGTCTTCCGCGAGACCGGCGAGCAAAACCTCATCAAAGGCGAGCGCGGGCGCTTTTCCGCGGGTACTTATATAGCGCAAGGGCGATCTCCCACTCGAGTCTAGGTAACCTAGACCCGCAACGTAGGTCGGGCAAGTATTGGCATCACAGGGCAAATCCGGCCTTTCGAGCGGGCGGCCGAGGCCCGGTGCCGGCGTCAGCCGTCGAGGTAGCGCCGGCGCAGATGCCGCTTGAACGCGGTCGCATCCAGCGGCCGGCCGGTCGCCTCCACGAGCAGCGCATCGGTCGAGAGGCGCGAGCCTTGCGCATGGACGTTGCGGCGGAGCCACGCCATCAGCGGCGCGAAATCACCCCGCGCGAGGCCCGGCAGGACCGCCGGCTCGTCCCTCACCGCCGCGTCGAAGATCTGCGCCGCGGCGAGCGCGCCCAGCGTATAGGTCGGAAAATACCCCCACGCTCCGGAATACCAGTGGATGTCCTGGAGGCAGCCGCGGCGGTCGTCCGGCGGCGTGATGCCGAGCAGTCCCCGGATGCCCTCGTTCCAGGCGCCCGGCAGATCAGCGATCACGAGGTCGCCCGACAGCAGGGCCGTCTCCAGCCGGTAGCGCAGGATGACATGGGCCGGATAGGTCACCTCGTCCGCGTCGACGCGGATGTGCCCGGGCTCGACGCGAATGGCCAGACGATGCAGGTTCGCCTTCTCCCAGGCTCCGCCTTTGCCGCCGAACGCCTGCCTGAGCCGCGGCGCCGCCCATTCGTAAAATTCGCGCGACCGGCATGCCTGCATCTCGACAAGCAGCGACTGGCTCTCGTGCACCACCATGCCGCGCGCGCGGCCGACCGGCTGGTAGCGCCAATCCGCCGGGCGTCCGCGCTCATACATCGCGTGCCCGGTCTCATGCAGTACGGCCATCAGCCCGTCGCTGAAATCATCCTCGTTGAAGCGGACCGTGATGCGGGTATCCTCCGGCACGCCGCTCGAAAAGGGATGCGCGCTCTCGTCCATGCGCGCGCTCTCGAAATCCAGCCCGACCGCGACCGCCATCTCTCGGCATAGCGCGCGCTGGGTATCGATCGCGAAGGGCCCTTCCGGCTTTTGCGGCGCGGCCGAAGCCGCCTGATGCGCCAGGACCTCGTCGAGAAAGCCCGGGAGAAACGCCGACAGATCGTCGAACAGGGCGTCGATGGCGGCCGTATTGCCGCCAGGCTCGTATTCCGAAAGCAGCGCATCGTAGAGCGACCCGCCGAGCGCCGCGGCGCGCGCTGCCGCCGTCTCACGGGTCAGGTCGAGCACGGTCTGCAGCTCAGCGCGGACGGCGGCGAAATCGCTGTTCCGCCGCGCGTCGCGCCAAGTGATCTCGCACATCGAGCTTGCCCGGCTGTGGGCGGCGACGAGGTCCTCGGGCACGGCATCCGCCTGATCGGCAATCCGGCGCATTTCGCGCAGATTGGCGCTTTGCCAAGGGTCGAGGCCCGACGCGCGCGCCTCCGCATCGGCCAGCAGCGTCGCGACATCGGGCGCGGTGAGCCGCTCGTGCCGCAGCACCTCGAGCCGGGCCAGCTGCTCGGACCGGGCTTCCGCTCCGCCTGGCGGCATCATCGTCGCCTGATCCCAGTGCAGCATCCGGATCGTGTCGCCAAGCACGGCGATATCGTGGAAGCGCCGTTCGAGGCGCTTATAGGCATCGAATGCGTTCGGCATGGCGGTGTCCGGTGAAAGCCGTTCCTCTGCTCAGGTCTTCTGCTGACGATGGTAGAGGATGTAGATCACGAGCAGCGCCACGGCCAGGCTGTACCAGGTGATGGCGTATTGCAGATGATTGTTGGGCAGATCAAGGCGCCATTGCCCGCCCTTGGGATATCCGCCCGGCACGGGAACCGCATCCGCGACGACATAATAGCCGGGCCGCAGCGCCAGCCCCGCCTTCTTGGCCATCGCCGGTACGTCGACGAAATACCAGGTGTTCTTCGCCGGCTCGTTGTCGGGGACAAAGAAGCCCTTATGCTTTTGCAGCCTTACGATGCCGTTGACCGTCACCGGCCCCTTGATTTGGCCGCCCGGTCGGCGCGCCGGGTCGCGTCCTTCAAAGGGCACCCAGCCCCGGTCGATGAGGATCGCCGTCGACCCGTCGGCGGGTACGAGCGGCGTCATGATATGGAATCCCGACTCGCCATACAGCGAGCGGCCGACGAGATAGAGCTCGTCGTCGATCCGGTAACGACCCGTGACGCGGACCCGCCGGAACTCGAACGCCTCCAGATCGTCGCCTGCGGCCGGCGGCGCCACCGCCGTCGCGACGGACCGGTTGTGCAGCTTGTCCAGGAGATCCTGCTTCCACTGCAGGCGGTGCAGTTGCCACGTGCCAAGGGCGATGAGGGCGGCAAGCGCCGGCACCGTGAAAAGCGTTGGCCAGAGGGTGGGACGGAAGGCCACCAGTGCTCCCTATTTATCGTCCGTGAAAGTGTGCTGCCCGGTGTCGCCGGCGCGGTTGCGGTACTGCAGCGCGATCAGCGTCGCCTTGAAGGGCCGCAGAAGCGCAAGCGAGAAGATCAGTATCGCAGGCCCCCACAACACCATGTGCACCCAATAGGGCGGCGAGAAGGTGAATTCCACCCAGAAGGCGAGCGCCGTGATGATCGGTCCGACGATGAAGATCACGAACACCGCGGGCCCGTCCCCGCTATCGGCCGACTTCAAGTCGAGGCCGCAGGAAGAGCATGTCGCCGCGACCGTGAGGAAGCCGTCGAAGAGCGGACCGATGCCGCAACGTGGGCACCGGCAATGCAGCCCGACATAGAAGGGCGAGACCACAGGGTACGTCTTCACGGCCGTACCATGCGGTAAACGCGGGGTTCGAGAGTCCTCAGCCGCCCCACCAGTAGACGCAGCAGAACAGGAAGAGCCAGACGACGTCGACGAAATGCCAGTACCACGCCGCCGCTTCCAGGCCGAAATGATGGTCCGGCTTGAAATGCCCCGCCTTCGCCCGGAAGAAGCAGACGATCAGGAAGGTCGTTCCGATCAGCACGTGGAAGCCGTGGAATCCCGTCGCCATGTAGAATGTGGAGGAGTAGATGCCGTCTTTGAACTTGAACGCGGCATGGAGGTATTCGAACGCCTGGAAAGACGTGAACATGATGCCGAGGATGATCGTCAGCGCCAGGCCGGTGAGCATTCCCCGGCGGTCGTTCTCGCGCAGCGCATGGTGCGCCCAGGTCACGGTGCAGCCCGACAGCAGCAGGATCATCGTGTTCATAAAGGGCACTTCGAAGGCCGGCAGCACCTGAACGCCCTGCGGCGGCCAGACCGGCGGCACGACCTTCGGGAACAGGCTCGAATTGAAGAAGGCCCAGAAGAAGGCGACGAAGAACATGACCTCCGACGCGATGAACAGCGTCATGCCGTAGCGCATGCCGAGCTGCACCACCGGCGTGTGGTAACCCTCGAACGTCGCCTCGCGGATGACGTCACGCCACCAGAGCGCCATCGTCAGGAGGATGACCGCGAGGCCTGGCAAGAAGGTCCACGGCCCCAGTTCCTGCAGCTTCGGCGTCACGCCCGGCCCGAACATGTCGGGGTGCATGTACAAGACGGTGCCGAAGGTGAGCATGAACGCGCCGATCGCCCCCATCAATGGCCACGGGCTCGGGTCCACGAGATGGTAGTCGTGCTTGACTTCGTCGTGATGCGCTTCAGCGGTCATATTTCGTCCCCAATTTTACCGGCCGTCGTCGCCAAGATCGGGCCGGATTAGTCTAGCTTTCCGGTCGTTCCACTCGTGGTCAACCGGCTCACTTGTCCTGGTTTCTTCCGTTCCTTCTCCGGCACCGGATTATAGGTGTAGGAGAGGGTAAATGTCGTCACGTCGTCCAGGCTATGGTCGTCCTCGATCGCCGGGTCGATGAAGAAAGTGACCGGCAAATTGGCGGTCTCGCCCGGCTGGAGTGTCTGCTCGTTGATGCAGAAGCACTGGACCTTGTCGAAATACTGGGCCGCCTTGGCCGGCGTCACATCGAAAGTCGCCGACCCGGTCATCGGTTGGCTGCCCCGGTTCTCCGCGTGGAAAAAGGCGACCGTCGGCTCTCCGACGCGGGTCTGTATTTCGGGGCGCTGCGGCTGGAAGGTCCAGGGCATTCCGTTCACCGAGGCGCCGAATTTGACCCGGATGACGCGCGCCGCGGCCTCGCCGCTCGATCCTTCCGCGACCTTCGTCGCGGCGCCATGGCCCGCAACCCGGCTGAGCAGCCGGTTTAACGGCGCTGCCGCGTAGACGCCTGCCACGGTGCCGGCGGCGACCGCAACCGCCACCGCCGTCAAGACATACTTGTTTCGGATCGAAGTTTTGCGCACGCCTACCCTCCGCCGCCCATGCGAACGATCGCGACGAAATAAATCAGGATGGCGAAGGCGGCCAGCAGCGCGAACAAGGCAAGGTTCTTCTTGCGCTGACGGCGGTGCACGTCGCTCCGATAGCTTTTCTCGGGCTTCTGTCTCTCGTCTGCCATGGGTTCGTTCGCCGTTATGGTCATCGGACTAGGCCACGATCCCGAACGCATGGTCTGCGATGAGAAGCGCAAAAAGCGCGAAAAGATAAAAGATCGAATATCCGAACATCCGCTTGGCGCTGCGATCGGTCTCGTCGCGCCAGACGGCAATCGCCGCGGCGACGAAAACAAGCCCGAGAATGAGGGCGACAGCGCCGTATATCCAGCCCGCGATGCCGAGCACGGCCGGCGCCATCCCGACGGGGATCAGCAGCACCGTATAGATCAGCATCTGCCGCTTGGTCTCGGCCTTGCCGGAGACGACCGGCAGCATCGGCACGCCGGCCGCCGCATAGTCGCGGCAACGATAGAGCGACAGCGCCCAGAAATGCGGCGGCGTCCACATGAAGATCAGCAGGAAGAGCGCAATCGACTCGACGCTGACCCCGCCCGTCACGGCGGCCCAGCCGATCATCGGCGGGAAAGCACCCGCCGCGCCGCCGATCACGATGTTCTGCGGCGTGCGCCGTTTCAGCCACATCGTGTAGACGAAGACATAGAACAGGACCGTCACCGCCAGCAGCGCCGCCGCGACCCAATTCACCGCGATGCCCATCATCATGACCGAACCGGCGGCCAGGATGACGCCGAAGGAGAGCGCCTCCTCCGGCGCGATGCGGCCCCGGGGAAGCGGCCGTTCGCGCGTCCGCTCCATCACGGCGTCGATATCCCGGTCGTACCACATGTTGATCGCGCCGGATGCGCCGGCCCCGACCGCGATACAGAGCACGGCGACCGACGCCAGCAGCCAGTGCAGATGCCCCGGCGCCGCCAGCATGCCCGCCAGCCCGGTGAAGACCACGAGCGACATGACCCGCGGCTTCATCAGGGCGATGTAGTCGCCCAGCTCGCCGTACGGCAACGCCTCGGCGTCCGCGCTTGCGGTCATACGGTAGGCGGTGTCAGACACGCTTGTACTCCGGTACGAGCCGCAAAATCACTTGATCTGCGGCAATTCGTTGTAGGTGTGGAACGGCGGCGGCGAGGATTGCGTCCATTCGAGCGTCGTCGCGCCCACGCCCCAGTAATTCGCCTCGACCCGGCGGCCTGCCCGCAGCGTGTAGATCATCACCCCGACGAAGAACAGGGTCGACGCGAAGGAGATGAACGCGCCGATCGAGGCGACGAAGTTCCACCCGGCGAAGGCGTCCGCATAGTCGACATAACGTCGCGGCATGCCCGCAAGCCCGAGGAAATGCATCGGGAAGAAGGTCAGGTTGACGCCGATGAAGGTCGTCCAGAAATGGAACCGGCCCGCCCACTCGGGGTATTGCCGGCCGGACATCTTGCCGATCCAGTAATAGATGCCGGCGAAGATCGAGAACACCGCGCCGAGCGACAGCACGTAGTGGAAGTGGGCCACGACGTAGTAGGTGTCGTGCATGACGAGGTCCGCGCCCGCATTCGAGAGCACGACGCCGGTCACGCCGCCGACCGTGAACAGGAAGATGAAGCCGACGGCAAAAAGCATCGGCGTGTCGAAGCGGATCGATCCGCCCCACATCGTCGCGATCCAGCTGAAGATCTTCACGCCGGTCGGCACTGCGATGACCATGGTCGCGGCGACGAAATAGGCGCGCGTATCGACGTTCATGCCGACCGTGTACATGTGATGCGCCCAGACGATGAAGCCGATGAAGCCGATCGCGACCATCGCATAGGCCATGCCGAGATAGCCGAACACCGGCTTGCGCGAGAAGGTCGAGATCACATGGCTGATGATGCCGAATCCCGGCAGGATCATGATGTAGACTTCCGGATGCCCGAAGAACCAGAAGAGATGCTGGAACAACAGCGGATCGCCGCCGCCTTCAGGCTTGAAGAACACCGTGCCGAAATTCCGGTCGGTGAGCAGCATGGTGATGGCGCCGCCCAGCACCGGCAGGGCCAGCAGCAGCAGGAATGCCGTGACCAGGATCGACCAAACGAAGAGCGGCATCTTGTGCAGCGTCATGCCCGGCGCGCGCATGTTGAAGATAGTGGTGATGAAATTTATCGCGCCGAGGATGGATGATGCGCCCGCTAAGTGTAGTGAGAATATCGCCATGTCGACGGCAGGCCCGGGCTGGCCAAGATCGCTCGACAGTGGTGGATAGATCGTCCAGCCGGTGCCCGCGCCGCCGCCGATCACGGCGGACCCCAGCAGCAGCGTGAAAGAGGGAACGAGGAGCCAGAAGCTGATGTTGTTCATGCGCGGGAAAGCCATATCCGGCGCGCCAATCATCAGCGGCACGATCCAGTTGCCGAATCCGCCGATCAACGCCGGCATCACCACGAAGAACACCATGATCAGGCCGTGGGCCGTGATGAACATGTTCCACATGTGGCCGTCGGGGGTGCCGTCCGCCGTGGTCATGAACTGCACACCCGGCTCCATCAGCTCCATCCGCATCAAGACCGAGACGCCGCCACCGATCAGCCCGGTGATGACAGCGAACACAAGGTACATCGTGCCGATGTCCTTGTGGTTCGTGGAATAGAGATACCGCTTGAAGCCTGTCGGGATGTGATGGTCGCCGTGACCGTGGGCTTCTGCGTGGTGTCCATTCGCCATGATGTCCGTCCTCAATGAAGTCGTCAGTTGCGGGCGCTGTTTTGGGCAACGGTAGCCGGCTTATCCGCCGCGGCCTTCTTGGCCGGTGCGGCCGGCGTCTCCGCCGGCGAGAAGGTCTGCTTTGCGAAAACGACCCATTTCTGGAAGTCCGCCGGGCTTACCGCTTTGATCATGATCGGCATGTAGGCATGGCCGGCGCCGCACAGCTCCGAGCAGAACCCGTAGTATACCCCGGGCTTGTTGATCTCGACCCAGGTCTCGTTCGTACGGCCCGGAACGTTGTCCAGCTTGATGCCGAGCGGCGACACGCCCCAGGAATGTATCACGTCGCGCGACGTCATCAGCAGCCGGATTTTCTTGCCGACCGGCAGAACGACCGGATTGTCGGTCGTCATCAGGCGCTTCTGACCCGGCTTGAGCTTGTCGTCCGGAACCAGGTTGGCATCGAAGGTGAAGTTGCCGTTGTCCGGATAGACGTAGGTCCAATACCACTGATTGCCGATGATCTTGAGCGTCATGTCGGCATTCGGCGTACTGTCGGCAAAGTACAGCAGCCGGAACGACGGGATCGCGATGCCGATTAGGATCATGATCGGAACCACGGTCCACAATATCTCGATCACCGTGTTGTGCGTCGTGGTCGACGGCGTGGGATTTCGCTTCTCGCGGAAGCGCCAGCTGGCATAGAGCAGCAGGCCCAAAACAAAGAGTGTGATCACCGTGATGACGACCAGCAGGCCGTCATGGAAATGGTGGATCCAGACCGCGGTCGGAGAGCCGGGCTCCTGCAGCCCCATCTCCCAGTTATGCGGCGCAGCCATCGCAGACCCGCCCGAAAACACTGCCGTCAACGCTGCGAGCGTTGCGATTCGACTTTTCACGCCTTACTTCCCCCTAGTGCCGCCGGCCGGCCGCCGGCGCGTGAAACTGATAATGCGGGATTTACCCTGAAACCACCCCAAAATAAACCGAAGAGAATGTATAACATCGGCCTCCATGCCTACGATGGCCAGCGACACTATGTCGCAAAACCGCCGAATAGTGCGGATTTCCGCGCTTCCCGGTCCAATTGCGGCGACGCCGGGCAGATGCCGGAAACATCGCCGGCCAATCCCGCATGAAGACGACAATCCACTGGATATCCGACACCCCGGTTATATCTTGAGACGAGCGGGGCGAGTATAAACCGCAGTCGGGATCGAGACGCAACTCCGGCCCGCCGGGCCCGGGAGACAGAGGAAAGGCCGCTGATGAGCACACTGGCAACCACGGACAAGATCTTCTTCGAAAACGCCGGCCTCGACCGCGACCGGGTGACGCGCCTCGTCGGCGAGGCCCTGAGCGGCGTCGACGACGGGGAGCTGTTCCTCGAATATTGCCAGTCCGAGAGCATCTCCTTCGACGACGGGCGGATCCGCAGCGCGAGCTTCGACACGGCGCATGGCTTCGGCCTGCGCGCCGTCTCCGGCGACGCCACGGGCTACGCCCACGCGTCCGATCTGTCCGAGGATGCCATCCGGCGCGCGGCGTCGGTGGTCCAGGCGGTCCGCGCGGGCCACGAGGGCGCGCTGGCCGCGCCGCCGGCGCCGACCAACCGCAGCCTCTATACCGACGAAAACCCGCTGGGCGAGAACCCGTTCGAGAGCAAGGTCAAGCTGCTCGCGGAAATCGACGCCTACGCGCGCAAGAAGGACAGCCGCGTGAAGCAGGTCATGGCGTCGCTGTCCGGCGAGTGGCAGGCGGTCCAGATCCTCAGGCCGGACGGCTACCGGGTCGCCGATGTCCGCCCACTCGTCCGCCTGAACGTCTCGATCGTCTGCGCCGAAGGCGACCGGATGGAAACCGGCAGCCACGGCGTCGGCGGGCGCATGAGCTACGCGACCTTCATCGACCCGGCCGCCTGGCAGGCCCAGGTCGACGAAGCGCTGCGCCAGGCGCTGGTCAACCTTCAGTCGGTGCCCGCGCCGGCCGGCGAGATGAAGGTGGTGCTCGGCCCGGGATGGCCGGGCGTGCTGCTGCATGAGGCGATCGGCCACGGGCTCGAAGGCGACTTCAACCGCAAGAAGACCTCCGCCTTCGCCGGGCTTCTGGGACAGCGCGTGGCCGCCCCGGGCGTCACTGTGGTGGACGACGGCACCATCGCCGACCGGCGCGGGTCGATCACCGTGGACGACGAGGGCACGACCGCAAGCAAGACCACGCTGATCGAGGACGGCATCCTGGTCGGCTACATGCAGGATCGCCTGAACGCGCGCCTGATGGGCATGGAGGCGACCGGCAACGGCCGGCGCGAATCCTACGCCCACGCCCCGATGCCGCGGATGACCAACACCTACATGCTGAGCGGCGACAAGGCGCCGGCGGAGATCGTCGCCTCGGTCGACAAGGGACTCTACGCGGTCAATTTCGGCGGCGGCCAGGTCGATATCACGAACGGCAAGTTCGTGTTCAGCTGCACCGAGGCCTATCTGATCGAGAACGGCAAGGTCGGCGCGCCGGTCAAGGGCGCCACGCTCATCGGCAACGGCCCGGACGTGCTGACGAAGGTTTCGATGATCGGCAACGATTCGAAGCTGGACGACGGCGTCGGCACTTGCGGCAAGGACGGTCAGTCGGTCCCGGTCGGGGTGGGCCAGCCGACCATGCGGATCGACGGACTCACGGTCGGCGGCACCGCGGCGTAACCGGCAGCGGCTCCGAGAGGCTCAGTAGGATTCTTCCTCGTAGAGCTTGTCGATGTCGCCGTGCCAGACGTTTTCGTAGCGGTCGAGCAGCCGCTCGGCCGGCGTGACGCCGGAGGCTGCAATCTCCTTGAGCTCCTCGATGTAGGGCTCCTCGCTGACGTCCGTCACGTCGGGGATCGCGCGCCGGCGCAGCCCGGCCGCCGCGATCGCCACGACTGCCTTCGCGAGATCCTGCGCCGTCCCATTGCGGAACGGCGCCTTCAGGCCAAACCGCGGCACGGACGCGCGCAGCGCCTCCATCTCCGCCACTGACCAGTCCTTGCAGATATCCCAGGCCGCATCGAGCGCGCTGTCATCGTAATACAGGCCGACCCAGAAGGCCGGCAGCGCGCAAAGCCTGCCCCAGGGGCCGGCGTCGGCGCCGCGCATCTCGATGTAGCGCTTGAGGCGGACTTCCGGGAATGCGGTCGTCATGTGGTCGGTCCAGTCCCCCATGTTGGGGATCTGCCCTTCGAAGCCCGCCAGCCGTCCGGCCATGAAGTCGCGGAACGACTTGCCCGCGACGTCGATGTATCTGCCGTCGCGATAGACGAAATACATCGGCACATCGAGGATGTAGTCGACCCAGTTCTCGAAGCCGAACCCGTCCTCGAAGACGAAGGGCAGCATGCCGCTGCGGTCGGGATCCGTGTCGGTCCAGATATGGCTGCGATAGCTGAGGAAGCCGTTCGGCCTGCCTTCCGTGAAGGGAGAATTGGCGAACAGCGCCGTCGCCACCGGCTGCAGCGCCACCGCGACCCGCATCTTCTTCACCATGTCAGCTTCAGACGAGAAATCGAGGTTCACTTGAACGGTGCAGGTACGGAGCATCATGTCGAGGCCGAGCGAGCCCTTCTTCGGCATGTATTCGCCCATCACCTTGTAACGGCCCTTGGGCATCCAGGGAACGTCGCGACGCTGCCATTTCGGGTTGAAGCCGTGGCCCAGCATCCCGGCCCCGATCTCGTCGCAGATCTCGCGCACCTGTGCCAGATGCGTGTGTACCTCGTTGCAGGTCTGATGGATGTTTTCCAGCTGCGCGCCGGACAGCTCGAACTGCCCGCCCGGCTCCAGCGTGATCGCGCCGCCGTCCTCATGACGCAGCGCAATGACGTTGTCGCCTTCGTAGACCGGCATCCAGCCGAAGCGCTGCATGCCTTCGAGCAGGAGCCGGATTCCCGGCCGGCCGTCATAGGTCAGCGGGCGCTTGTCCTTCAAATCATAGCCGAATTTCTCGTGCTCGGTGCCGATGCGCCACTGCGCGCGCGGCTTGCAGCCTTGCTCCAGATACTCGACAAGCTGGCGCTTGCTCGTGACGGGTAGACCCCCGGAGGCCGATGGAGCTGCCATCTATGTCGCTTTCGGTGGTTGATTTCGATCGGAACGCCAATCGCCCAAAACAGACTGCCAGCAGGCCAGCGCTGCAATGGCTGCGGTTTCCGCACGCAGGACACGGGGCCCGAGGCCTACCGCCGTAACAAAAGGCAGATTCCCGAATGCGTCAAGTTCCGATGTCGTGAAGCCGCCTTCCGGGCCGGTCATTAGCGCAGACCGCCTACCGTCGGTTGCCATCGCCGCTTCGCCAAGCACCTCGGCGATCGGCCGTACCGGTCCGCTTTCGGCGCAAACCAGGAGCCGCCTTCCGGCCGGCCAATCGGCGAGCGCCGCATCGAAGGACACCGGCTCGAAAACCTCCGGTAGGGTGAGCCGCTCGCACTGTTCCGCGGCTTCGACGACGATCGACCGCAACCGGTCGGTATTCACGCGGCTGACGTCGGTGCGCCGGGTGATGACCGGCCGAAGCTGCGAGACGCCGAGCTCGACCGCCTTCTGCACGAGGAAATCCAGCGGCGCCCGCTTGATCGGCGCGAACAGCAGCCAGATGTCGGGCTCCGCCGCTTGCGGCCGCGCCTGCCGTTCGAGCGCGATCGTGCAGGCGCTGCGCCCGACCGCGGCAATGCGCCCATGCCACTCGCCATCCCGGCCGTTGAAGAGCGTCACCGCATCGCCCGGCGCGAGCCGCATGACATTCTTCAGGTAATGCGCCTGACCCGCCGACAGATCCACGGCGTACCCGTCGTCGAGACCCTCGGTCACGAAAAGACGCGGACCCGACCGTTCGCGCATGGTAGAAACCTCCGACACCACCTTGAGACGCCGCCAACCCGGCGGCAAGATTAGCTCATGACCGGCCAAATCCATACTCAGACCGCGAGCGACATACGGACCGGCGACTGGATCGAGCGGTGGGCTCCCGGCGCCGCGCAGCCCTATCTGAGACTGGCCCGCCTCGACCGGCCGATCGGGACATGGCTGCTGCTGATCCCCTGCTGGTGGGGACTGGCGCTGGCGGCCGTTTCGGTGGGCGGCGCCGATCCTTTGGCATTCGCTGGCTTACGGCGTGCTCTTTGCCATCGGCTCCCTGGTCATGCGCGGCGCCGGCTGTACCTGGAACGACATCCTCGATCGCGATTTCGACGCGCGGGTGGCGCGGACCGCGACCCGGCCGATCCCGAGCGGCGCCGATCAGCGTCGCGCCAGGCTTTCGCGTTCCTGGCGCTGCAGATGCTGATCGGCCTCGGCGTCCTGCTGTTCTTCAACGGCTTCACCATCCTGCTGGCGATTTCCTCGCTTCTCCTGGTTGCGATTTATCCGCTGATGAAGCGCGTCACCTACTGGCCGCAGGCCTTCCTCGGGCTGACCTTCAACTGGGGCGCCCTGGTCGGCTGGGCCGCGGTGACGGGCGGGCTGCAGACACCGGCGCTGCTGCTCTACGCCGCCGGCTTCTTCTGGACGCTCGGCTACGACACGATCTATGCGCATCAGGACAAGGAGGACGACGTGCTGATCGGCGTGAAGTCGAGCGCGCTCCGCCTCGGCGCGAACACCCGGCCCTGGCTCTGGATCTTTTACGCCGTGACCGTCGTGCTGCTCGCCGCCTCCTTCTGGACCGCGGCGCTGCGCTGGCCGGCCTTTGCGCTCCTCGCACTCGCCGCCGCACAGCTCGGCTACCAGGCCGCGAAGGTCGACCTGGACGACCCGAAGGACTGCCTCGCCAAGTTCAAATCCAACCGGCTCGCCGGCCTCCTCGTGCTGGCGGCGATCCTCGCCGGAGGCGCAGCGCTTGGCTGACACGCACGCCGCATTCATTCACGCGAACACGGCCGTCGAAGTCCCGCCGCTCATCCCGGAAATCCGTCTCCACCTCGCGACCGAGATCGTGCCGATCTGGCGCGCCAGCGAGGAGGCGCTCGCCGAGCTCGGCGTGCCGCCGCCCTACTGGGCCTTCGCCTGGGCGGGCGGTCAGGCGCTCGCGCGCTACATCCTCGACAACCCCGAAATCGTCGCCGGCCGGGCCGTGCTGGATTTCGCCAGCGGCAGCGGCCTCGCCGCCATCGCCGCCGCCATGGCCGGCGCGGAGACGGTGACCGCCGCCGACATCGACCCCTACGCATCGGCGGCGATCGGCCTGAACGCGGCGCTCAACGGCGTCGGCATCGAGGTCACAAGCGGCGACATCATCGGCAGCAAGGGGCCGTGGGACGTCGTGCTAGCCGGCGACATCTGCTATGAGCGCCCGCTCGCCGACCGCGTCACCGCTTGGCTGCGCAGCCTGTCGGAGGCCGGCGTCACCGTGCTGCTCGGCGATCCCGGGCGGACCTACCTGCCGAAGGAAGGGCTCGACTGGCTCGTGCGCTATGCGGTGAAGACGACGCGCGAGCTCGAAGACACCGACGTGCGCAACGCCGTCGTCTGGCGCTTCACGTAGGCCTGAGCGGCTTCAGTCGAGCTTGATACCGAGCGAGCTTTCCATCGCCGCGCGCAGCTTCGGCGCCAGCGGCCGCGGCTTCAGGTCGACCCCGTCCGAGAGGCCATCCGTGATGTGGGTCAGCGCCTCGATCCGGGCGCGGCGCTTGTTATCGGTCGCGATTACGCGCCAGGGCGCCGCTTCCGTCGAGGTGCGCTCGATCATCTCGTCGATCGCTTCCTCATAGGCGTCGCATTGCCGCCGGTTGCGGAGATCGTCGAAGGTGAATTTCCAGCGCTTCAGTGGATCGCGCACACGCTCCTCGAAGCGCTTGAGCTGCTCGTCCTGCGAGATGTGCAGGAAGATCTTCACCAGCTTCATGCCGTCGTCGATCAGCATGTATTCGAATTCATTGATCTCGCGGTAGGCGCGCTGCCACTGCGCCTTGGTGGCGAGGCCCTCGATCCGTTCCACCAGCACCCGCCCGTACCAGGAGCGATCGAAGATCGCCATGGTCCCGTTCGTCGGGAGCCGGCTCCAGAAGCGCGTGAGATAGTGCTGCTGGCGCTCGATCTCGTTGGGTGCGCCGATCGGCCATACCTTGTAGGCACGCGGGTCGAGAACCGTGGTGAGCCGCCGGATCGCGCCGCCCTTGCCCGCCGCGTCGACCCCTTCGAACACCACGACACCGCGATCGTTGGTGAAAAGATAGGCCTGCAGAATTTCCCGCATCTTGACCCCGAGCCGGTGCAGCTCGCGCTCGTAGTCGCGCTTGGCAATGCTGCCGTCGGTTTCGAGGTCGGCGACATGGATATCGTCATGCCGCAGCTTGATGGATGCGCGGGATCGCTTGTTCTTCATGGCTCGATGATCCGGAACGGATAGCCGAAGGCGACCGAATCCTCGGCCAGCCGGTCGATACAGCCGCGGCGGAACGCGGCGTCGTCGGCCAGCCGCAGCACGAAATCGTCATGGTCGCCCTCATGCGCCAGCCGCTGCTGGACGATCCGCAGCATCTCGGCAGTGTCGCGCGCGCCGTTGAGGCGGCCTCGTGCCGGCATCGCCTTGAGGCTGACGGCCGCGCCCTCATGCAGGAAATGCCCCAGCCGCGCGACATAGAGGTAGACCGAGCGCCGCGCCGCCCCGCTTTCCAATCGAAGGTCTATGTCCGAGATTTCCGCGAAATGGTAGTTGCCTTCGGTCGCGTGCATGATGTCGAGCTGGGCGTCGTCGAGCCAGGTGACGAACAGCGTCACCTCCACGCCCGGCGCGCATTGCAGCATCGAGGGCACTGCGCCGTAGCTGCTGATATGCGCGGCATAGACGATATCGAAATCCTGCAGCGTGGCGCGCTCGACGGGGATCACGTGATCACTGCCGACGCCGTATTTTCGGGCGAGCTGCACCGGCGACTGGTTGGAGCCGACCGCCAGCACCGGCGTGCGCCCTTCCGTCAGGGCCGGGTCGAAGGCGTCGACCTGCAGCGGGTCGGCGCGGTCGCCCCGCCAGACATAGGAGCGGTCCGGCAGGTGATAGGGGTAGTCCCGGGCGCGGGAAAGCTTGGCGATATGGTCCGACATGGCTGAACGATGAATTTCGATCCGTCTTCATATATACGCCGATTGCCGTTTTGTGACAGCCCGTTGAGGCTCGCGCCGGCACGGACAATGCTGTATGGGTTGGCGCCATGCCATCGCAACGCTTCACCGCTATCGCCACCATCGCCGTCTGCCAGGTCGCAGCCATGGCGCTGTGGTTTTCGGCCTCCGCCATCGTGCCCGCGCTCAAGGCGACGGGGGCGATCGACCCGCATTCGGCCTCGCTCTTCACCAGCGCGGTACAGGCCGGCTTCGTCGCCGGAACGCTGACCAGCGCCGTCCTCGGCCTCGCCGACCGGATCGACCCGCGCAAGTTCTTCATGGCCTCGGCGCTGGTCGCGGCAGGGGCGAACGCGGCGATCCTGCTGGTCGATCCCGCCTCGCCCGTCGGTCGTGGTGCTGCGCTTCATCACCGGCGTCTGCATGGCCGGGATCTATCCGGTCGGCATGAAGCTGGCGGCAAGCTGGGCCAAAGGCGATATGGGCCTGATGGTAGGGCTGCTGGTCGGCGCGCTGACGCTGGGCTCGGCGACGCCCTATCTGTTCAATGCGCTCGGCGCCGACGGGGGCGGGATCGACTGGCGCTTTACGCTGGGCACCGCATCGATCAGCGCGCTCGGCGCGGCGCTGCTCATCCGCCTCGCGCCCATCGGCCCGAACATCGCGCCCTCGCCGCCCTTCAATCCGCGTCTCGCGCTCAAGGCCTGGATCACCCCGTCGCTCCGCCTCGCAAATTTGGGCTATCTCGGCCATATGTGGGAGCTCTATGCCATGTGGGCTTGGATCGGGGTCTTCCTCGACGCGAGCTTCCGGCTCGCTCTGTCCGATGCCAGGCAGGCGCCCATCTGGGCGGCGCTTGCCACCTTCGCCACCATCGGCGCGGGCGCGGCCGGCTCGATCGCCGGCGGCATGTTCGCCGACCGCTGGGGACGCACGACGCTCACCATGATCGCGATGGGGATCAGCGGCAGCTGCGCGCTCCTGGCAGGCTTCCTGTTCGGCGGCAGCCCGGTGGCGCTCGTGCTGCTCTGCGTCGTCTGGGGCGCCACCATCGTCGCCGAATTCGGCCCAGTTCTCCGCCAGCGTCGCCGAGCTGTCCGAGCGCCCGCTGGTGGGAACCATGCTGACGGTGCAGACCAGCATGGGCTTCCTGCTGACGCTCGTGACCATCCAGATTCTGCCGAAGCTGGTCGACACGGTCGGCTGGCGCTACGCCTTCGCTTTCCTCGCCATCGGCCCGGCGATCGGAATCATCGCGATGGGCCGGCTGCGCGCGCATCCCGATGCGGTTAAGCTGGCGGGCGGACGGCGCTGACGAAGCGTATTCGGCCGGGAGGCTTATCCGCGGCGCGACGCCTGATCCCGCTTTGCCAAAGCGCGCCGCCGCGCTAGGTTCCCGGCCATGTCCTATGCCTCGCTCCGCGATTTCATCGACGCGCTCGAGCGGTCCGGTCAACTGGTGCGGGTGACGCATCCCGTCTCGCCGGTGCTGGAGATGACCGAGATCCAGACCCGCCTGCTCGCCGAGCAAGGCCCGGCCGTGCTGTTCGAGACCGTCGCGCGTGACGGTGGCGGCGCCTACGGCATGCCGATGCTGGTCAACCTGTTCGGCACGGTCGACCGGGTCGCCGCCGGCATGGGCCGCAAGCCGGAAGAGCTGCGCGCGCTCGGCGAGACGCTCGCCATGCTGCGCCAGCCGGAGCCGCCGGACGGCATTCGCGACGCCATCGACAAGCTGCCGCTGCTGAAGACGGCGATGACCATGCGGCCGAAGACGGTCTCATCCGCGCCCTGCCAGGAAGTGGTCTGGCAAGGCGCCGACATCGACCTTGCCAAGCTGCCGGTACAGACCTGCTGGCCCGGCGAGCCGGCGCCGCTGATCACCTGGCCGCTGGTCGTGACCAAGGGACCCGGGACGAAGCGGGAGGACGACTTCAACCTCGGCATCTACCGCATGCAGGTGACCGGGCGCGACACGACCCTGATGCGCTGGCTCGCCCATCGCGGCGGCGCGCAGCATCACGCGCGCTGGAAAGAGGCGAAGCGCGAGCCGCTGCCGGCCGCCGCCGTGATCGGGGCCGACCCGGCGACCATTCTCGCCGCCGTCACGCCGGTGCCCGACACCATGTCGGAATATCATTTCGCCGGCTTGCTGCGCGGGAAGCGCACCGAGCTCGTCGACTGCAAGACGGTGCCGCTCAAGGTGCCGGCCTCGGCGGAAATCGTCATCGAAGGGCATGTCAGCCTCGACGACTACGGCGACGAAGGTCCCTACGGCGACCACACCGGCTACTACAACGCGGTCGAGCGCTTTCCGGTCTTCCGCGTCAGCGCGATCACCATGCGGCGGGATCCGATCTACCTCTCGACCTTCACCGGCCGGCCGCCCGACGAGCCGAGCGTGCTCGGCCAGGCGCTGAACGAGGTGTTCATCCCGCTGATGCAGCAGCAGTTCCCCGAGATCGTCGATTTCTGGCTGCCGCCGGAGGGCTGCTCCTACCGCATCGCCGTGGTGTCGATCCGCAAGGCCTATCCCGGTCACGCCAAGCGCATCATGATGGGCGTGTGGTCCTATCTTCGCCAGTTCACCTACACGAAATGGGTGATCGTCGTGGACGCGGAGATAAACGCCCGCGACTGGAAGGACGTGATGTGGGCGGTCGCCACCCGCATGGACCCGGCGCGCGACATCACGCTGGTCGAGGGCACGCCGATCGACTATCTCGACTTCGCGAGCCCGGTCTCCGGCCTCGGCTCCAAAATCGGCCTCGACGCCACCAACAAGTGGCCGCCCGAGACCCGCCGCGACTGGGGCACGGAAATCCGCATGTCCGACGCCGTGATCGGGAAGGTCGACCGCATGTGGAAAGATCTCGGCCTGCCGGGCAGCGGCAAGAAGATCTGGAAATAAGAAGAATGCCTACGCCACGTCCAGCGGCGCGGGCTCCTGCGGCCGGGTGACGACAACCCCGGCCGGACGGCCGCCGGGTGTGGTCGCGCCGTAGCGGTCGTAGAACAGCTTCGGCAGCGGCAAGCCGCCGGGCACCGCGAGCCAGAGGCGGAGCAGGTGCCGCTTGCGCTCCGGCTCCGGGTAGTCCTCGAACTCGGTGCGCGCATGCATCGTGGTCAGGTTGTTCACGAGCTGGATGTCGCCCGGCTTGAAGTCGATGTCGAGGCTGAACGCAGGGCTGGCGGCGATGTCGCTCACCAAGTCGAGCGCATCCCTCTGCGCCTGGGTGAGGCGCGGCAGCGCCTCGAAACGCTGCGCCAATTCGATGAAGCGACGCACGAAGCAGACGATCAGGCGCCCCTCATGTCGGCTGAACACGGGGAGCGGATAATAGGGCTCGCGTCCCGGCGGCACCTCTCCGCGGCGGTCGTGATACATCGGCTGCATGAGCTCGGCGAGCAGGTCCGGCCGGCGCGCGAGCATCTCGTTGTAAATGGCACCGGCGCTGACAACGCTGCTCAGCCCGCCCGATTTCGACGGCTTGAGGCAAAACAGGCCGATCATCTCGCCCCCGATATCGTTGTGATGGGACAGTGCGGCACTCGAGCGATAGCCGCGATTGTTCACGTCGTCGACGTGAACGCCGACATCCTTGACGTGGCCGAGCACGTGGCCGAAGGCGTTTTGCGTTACCGCCTCTCCGAGATGTGTCCCGATGCCCCAATAAGCGATGGCGCTTTCCTCGCGCGACCAGCGGTTCGACGGGCAGCCCGCGGATGACATTGACGCCGCGCCCGTCGACGACGTCATCACGAATGCGCGCGAGCGTGGGCGCCAGCGTCGGCAGCGGAAAATCCGCCTGCCCGAATTCCGGAACGCGCACGTTGCGCGCGCGGATGCCGGCCACGGCACGCTCCAGCTCCGCGATCGCAGCATCGCTCAAGCTATGAATCCAGTCCTCGCATTCCCGCAAGTCGGCGCCGCGCCAGACGGATCGGCCGTGAACAGGCGTGAGAATGCTGGCCTGCGTGTGAGCAGCGGTCATGCGGAATCTCCCGGCTTTCTTGGGGGCACGATATGACCGTGCTCCTCCTCCATTAAGCCGCATCGTCCGCTTACGATGCAAATCCGCGCGTCCGGCGCCGTAACCGACAAGATCGACCGGATGTGGAAGGACTTGGGCCTGCCGGAAAGCGGGAAGAAGATCCGGCGCTAACGGCGCGCCGTCACGCCTCGGGCGATCCCTGGCGCAGGGCGGCGAGCGTCACGCACACCAGCGCGGCGAACATCACGACCGCGTTGACGGCATGCGAATACTCCCACCGGAAACGCAGCGCGCTCCAATTCACGGGCACCGACGTCCAATTATGCGTCACCTGGTTCACGGGAAAAGTCCAGATGAAGAAGATGGCCAGGTTGGCGGCAACGAATAGGGTAGCGGCGATCGCCAGGCCGCGCGGCCGGCCCAACCGGCTCAGCATGAAGGCGTGCGTCAGGTTCATGACCAGCGCCCCGATAAGGATTATCCCGAAGAGCGCCCAGCCGTTGTAGATGTGCTGGACGATGAAGTAGTCGGTCCGCCCGAGCGCGATCTTGTTCGGCAACTCCGCCAGATGCGCGCCGCCCGGCACCAAGGCCAATGCCGTCAGCAAGATCGCGAGAAATTGGGTCCGTCGCAAAGCCATCGCATCCCCCGAACTAGGGTTGGGACGTCGGGTCTTTCGATAATCACTTCGACGCGAGCTGCTTGGCAAGCCCGCGTCGCCCGTCGCGAGAACGTCCATTGTCTCGGTGATCACCAGCCGCCTGGGAACGGCGCACGCCGCGATGCGATGGGCATGCGGACCCGCAAGAAATAGACTAGTCCTGCCGCGGGTATATTCCTTCAGCGCCGCATCATCAATGCCTTATGGGATTACATCCGGCTGGGCTCGAAATGCGGAATCGCTTCGACAAGGGTCCGGGTATAGGCCTCTTTCGGGTTGTTCAGCACCTCGTCGGCCGTGCCCGTTTCGACGATGCGGCCGCGGTTCATGACGATCACCCGCTCGCACAGCAGGCGAACCACGTTGAGATCGTGGGAGACGAAGATGTAGCTCATGCCGAGCTCGCGCTTGAGCCGATCGAGCAGCTGCAGCACGACCGCCTGGACCGAGACGTCCAGGGCCGATGTCGGCTCGTCGAGGATCAGCAGCAGGGGATCGACGGAGATCGCCCGGGCGATCCCGACCCGCGCCTTTTGCCCGCCGGACAGCTGATGGGGAAAGCGGGTGAGCAGCGCGCGGGGCAGGCCGACCATGTCCGCCAGCTCGCCGACCTTCGCCGCGATTTGCTTGCGGTCACGCATGCCCTTCAGGCGAAGGAGCGGCTCGGCGATGGTGTCCTCGGCCGCGTAGCGCGGATTGAGGCTGTCGGTCGGGTCCTGGAACACCATCTGGATCTTCATTCGCTGCGGCAACCCGGCGAAACGGGTCGCGGAATAGCGTGGTGATATTTTCCCCGTCGAAGATGACGTCGCCCGAAGTGGGATCGAGCAATCGGGTCAGGATGCTCGAGGTGGTCGATTTGCCGCACCCCAACTCGCCGACGAGGCCCAGGCTCTCGCCCCGCTTGAGGGTGAAGGAGACCCCGTCGACGGCGCGGAACACGGTTTCCTCGGGCGCGCGCTTGGCCCAGGGCAGAACGGAGCCGCCATTCTGCCGGCGCGGAAATTCCTTCACCAGGTCGATCACTTCGAGCAGGTTCCCTTCCGCAGGCGCATTGCGAAGCTCGGGCGGCGGCGGAACCGTCGCCGGCGCGATGTTCGCGTCTTCCATTTCGTCGGGAACGGCGGTCAGGTCCGCCAGGCTCGAATGCGGCCCGGGCGAGGCGGCGATGAGCTTCTTCGTGTAGGGATGCGTCGGCCGGGTGAACAGATCGCGCACCGGCGCCGACTCCACGACCTTGCCCTTCTGCATCACGATGATCCGGTCGCAGTAAGCAGCCGCCATGCCGAGATCGTGGGTGATCAGCACGACGGACATGTTCCGCTCGCGCGTCAGATCGCGGATCAGATCCATCGTCGCCTTCTGCGTCGTGACGTCGAGGCCGGTCGTCGGCTCGTCGGCGATCAGAAGCCGCGGGTCGCAGGCCAGCGCGATGGCGATCATCACCCGCTGGCACATGCCGCCGGACAGCTCGAAGGGATAGCTCCAGTAGCGTTGCTCGGGATCGACGATCTTGACCTTGTCGAGCATGGCGATCGCCTTCGCCTTGGCGTCCTGCCGCAGCGCCTGGGAATGGCGCAGCAGCACGTCCTCGATCTGCTTGCCGACCGGGCGTATGGGATTGAGTGCGGCGCGCGGGTTCTGGAAGATCATCGAGATCTCTCGCCCGCGCAAATCGCGCAGCAGCGACTCCTTGGCATCCGGTGAGCGGGATGCCGTCGAAGGACGCGGTGCCGTTGACCGCGCGGCCGGCGGCATCGAGCAGCCCGATCACGGTATAGGCGGTGACGGACTTGCCCGAGCCGCTTTCGCCGACGATGCCCAGGACCTCGCCCTTGTCGACATGCAGCGACACGTCGTCGAGCGCACGAACCACGCCGTTACGGGTGCGGAACTCCACCGACAGGTCATTGACGCTGAGGAAGGGACTGTCCGTCATGCGTGTCTCCTCATGTCCGGCGCTGCGGATCGACGAGGTCGCGCAGCCCATCGCCCATCAGGTTGAAACAGAAAACCGCGAGCATCAGCGCGGCGCCGGGGAAGAGCGCCAGCCACCATTCGCCCGAGACGATGTAGGTCGCGCCTTCCGCGACCATGATCCCCCACTCCGCCGCCGGCGGCCGCACGCCAAGGCCGATGAAGGACAAGCCGGCCGCGTTGAGGATGGCCCAGCCCATGTTGAGCGAGAGCTGCACCATCATCGGCGGCAGGATGTTGGGAAAGATCTGGCGTCGCCAGGATGCGCGCGTCGGAGCTGCCGCAGAGCCGCGCCGCGCTGACATAGCCCGCGTTGCGGCGAATGCCGGCCTCCGCCCGCGCGACGCGCGCATAGAAGGGCAGGTTGATGATCGCCGTGGCGTAGATGATGTTCGCCACCGTATTGCCCATCGCGGCGACGATGCCCATCGCCAGGACGAACAGCGGAAAGGCCATGATGGTATCGGTGAGCCGCCCGACGATGCGGTCGGTCCAGCCGCCCCAAAATCCCGCGGAACAGCCGAGCGCGCTGCCGAGGGCGAAGGAGAGGAGAACGGCGGACAGCGCGATCCCCATGTCGAGCCGGGTCGGCGACGATCACCCGGCTGAACACGTCGCGGCCGAGGTGGTCCGTGCCGAAGGGATGCGCCCAGCTCGGCGGCTTGAGGTTGAGCGCCGCGTCGGTCGAGAGCGGGTTGTAGGGCGCGAGCCAGGGACCGAACAGGGCCAGGAAAACGATCAGCATGAACAGCGAGAAGGCGATGACGGTGACCGGGTTCTCGCCCATCACGTAACGGAAATGCCTGAGGAAGCGCGTCATCCCATGCCCTCCGTCACGCGTCGAGACCGACCCTGGGGTCGATCAAGGTCAGAGATCAGGTCGATGATCAGATTGACCACGACGAACAGCAGCGCCATCGACAGCACGAAGCCCTGCACCGCCGCATAGTCGGACGCGACCAGGGCCTGGATCGCAAAGGAGCCGATGCCGGGCCAGGAGAACACTTTCTCGACCAGCACGTTGGCGCCGAGCAGGAAGGAAAACACCATGCCGAGCGTGGTCAGGACGGGAAGCGCGGCGTTGCGGAAGGCATAGGTGCCGAGCACGGTAAACCGCGACAATCCGTTGGCCCGCGCCGTGCGCACATATTCGCTGGCGAGCGCGCCCAGCATCGCCGCCCGCGTCATGCGGGCGATCGGCGCGAGCGCGAACAGGCCGAGCGTGATCGCCGGCAGGATCAGCTGCTTCACGGTGGCGAGGAAAGTCTCCATGTCGCCGGCGATCAGGCTGTCGATCGTGAAGAAGCCCGTCACATGCGGCGGCGGCACGAAGAGAATGTCCAGCCGACCCAAGGGCGACGGCGCCCAGCCGAGCAGGTAGTAGAAGAGATAGATCAGGAACAGCCCGGTGAAGAAGGTCGGCAGCGACACGCCCGCCGTGACCAGGATGCGGCAGAGGTGGTCGACCCAGCTCCCCGGCCGGGTTGCCGCCAGGACGCCCAAGGGCACGGCGACAAGAATGGCCAGCCCGAGGCCGATGAAGGTCAGCTCGAGCGAGGCCGGCAGCCGGGTCAGCAGCTCTTCCAGCACCGGCCGCCCGGTGTTGAGCGACATCCCCATATCGCCGTGCAGCAGGTTGCCGCAGTAGATGAAGAATTGCTCGATCCAGCTTCGGTCGAGCCCCAGCGCCTTGCGGACCTGTGCGATCGACTGCGCGTCGGCCATCGCGCCGGCGAAATAGACCGCCGGATCTCCGGGCAGCGCCCGGGTGAGCACGAAGGAGATGACGACGACGCCGAAGACGGACGGCAGCGCCTGCAGCAACCGCCGTCCGATCTGTATGAGCTTGGTCCGCATCGCTCTCGGCGCCCTATACCCTGGTGATGGTGCGGCAATCGAGCTGCCGGTGGAACCAGGACACGTAGCCGCCGACGGACTTCTGCATGGCCGCATCGAGATAGGGCTGGTAGAGCGGGATGCGCGGCACGTCACGGAAGGCGATGGCGATCATCCGTTTGACGTTCGGCGCATATTTCGGATCGCTCGTCTCCATGTGCAGCGTTTCGTCCACCAGCTTCTCGATCTCGGCATTCTTGTAGTTGGACGAGTTGAACAGGTGGCCGTACTGATAGGCCCAGAAGAAATAGTAGTCGGGGTAGTTCAGCCAGCCGCCGAAATTTTCCAGATGCATCGGCAACCGCTTCTCGACCAGCGCGGCGGTACGCCAGTTGGCACCCGGGATCTTGTCGACGACGACCTTGATGCCGATCTTTCCGAGCGCTTCCTGGATCAGAAGCGCGGTCGGCTCCTGCCAGTCGGCGAGACCGAGGTTGAACGACAAGGTGGTCTCGAAGCCTTTGGCCATGCCGGCCTCGGCGAGCAGGCCCTTCGCCTTTTCCATGTCCGTCGAATAGGGGAAAGGCTGCGGCCAGGCAATGGTCGAAGGGGTTTGCTCCTTGCCGCCGAACATCGGCTTGCCTCGCTCATAGGCGGCCGTGGTGAGAATGTCCTTGTAGGGCAGCGCATAGGCGATCGCCTGCCGGACCTTCAGATTGTCGAAGGGCTTGTACTTCACGTTGAGGCCGAGGACATGCAGGCAGTTGTCGATCGGCGCGCCGGAGACCTTCAGCTTGCCGCCGTCCTTCAGCTCCTTGGCGTCCTTGGCCGGGACGTCCATGTAGAGGTCCGCGTCGCCGCGCACGATCAGGGCCCGGCGCGTCGCGGCGGACGGCACCTCGCGGACGATGACCCGCTTCATGGCCGGCTTCGGTCCCAGCGCCCATTTGTCGTTGCGCTCGTAGACGAACTGCTGGCCCGGGTCCCAGCGGGCGATCTTGTAGGCGCCGGAGCCCGCAGGCGTCTTGTGCAGATATTCCGTCGCCCAGGGATCCTCCTTCTTGGCATGCGCCTTGGCGACCTTGGAATTGATGATGAACGGCACCGGCACCGCCAGGTCGGGCAGCGTGAGCTTCGACGGTTGCGGCAGGTCGATGCGGAAGGTCATATCGTCGACCGCGACGAACTGCTCCGGCTTGGTCATCGATCCCGCCTTCATCTGCACGGCGGGAAAGCCGCCCAGGCTGACGGCGCGGTCGAAGGACCATTTGACGTCGTGCGCGGTCACCGGCGAGCCGTCCCAGAACTTGGCCTTCGGGTTGATCTTGAAGGTCAGCGCCTTGCCGTCCTTGGAAATCGTCCAGGATTCCGCGACCTCGGGCACGATCTTGGTCGAATCATAGGCCATCGAGCCGTCTTCCAGCGTCTTCACCCCGAACCGGACAAGGTGGTCGTAGATATTCACCGTCACCTGATAGCTCGGGCGGTTGGTTCCCTTGCGATGCAGGTCGAGGCTGTTGATCCCGTCACCCACGACGACGACCAGGGTGTCTTTGTGGCTCGCCGCCTCCGCGGGCAGGAACCGCAGGAAGGGCAGGACCGAAGCGCCGGTGGCGACGCCCATGGTCTTGAGAAAGTCGCGTCTATGCATGATCGGACTCCTGTGCTCGTGATCGGTTTGAGGAAATGGAATTCAGATAGGCGCGCCAGCCGCCGAAAGGGGTGACGTCCTCCGCGCCGGCCGTGCCGCTGGCTTCGCAGAGGAAGCCTTTCACCTCTTCGCCGTTTTCCAGCGTGAGGGTGCCGATGCAGAGCGGCCGCGGAACGCCCGGCATGAAGTCGCCGAGGCGGCTCGGCGGGCAGCGCCCAGACTTCGACCGCGATGGCCGCGCCGTCCGCGTCGCGCAGCAAGCCCGGACGGGAGGGCGGACCGCCCGGCAAGCTGAAGAGCCGGTAAGCGGAAGCCGTCTTCGCCGCGTAGAGGAAACGGGCGCCGAGCCGGGTCAGCTCGCCGTTGAGCGGCAGGCCGGACATGTGCGCGCCGACGACCGCCAGCGCGATCTCATCCGGTGCGGGCGCGGGATCGACGGCGGCCGGCGCCGGGATCGGCCAGCCCGTCGCGCCCAGCGGCGCGCCGCAGCGGCGCTGCAACACGGCCGCAAGGGCGGCGACGCCCGCATCGCCGCCCGCAGAAGCAAGCAAGGTGACGCTCCCGGGCCGCCCGTCCGTCCGCGGCGCCACCGGAACCGTGATGCCGCACATCTCCATGAAGTTCACGAAGTTGGTATAGGTGCCGAGACGGGCATTCGGCCCGATCGGATCGGCTTCGACATCCGCCACCTTGTAGAAAGGTCGGAACAGAAGGGACGCAGAGCAGGTCGATAGTCTCGAGCGCGGGCGCGATGCGGCGCTGCAATTCCCGGAGCCGGTAGAGCCCGCGGAAGGCGTCCGCGGCGGAGTAACGCTCGGCTGCCTCGATGACCTGTCGGGTGACCGGGTGCAGCGCTTCCGGGCGATCGCGCAGCAGACGCTCGACCACCGTGTAGCGCTCGGCGATCCAGGTGCCCTGGTAGAGCAACTCCGCGATTTGAAAGAACGGCGTGAAATCGACGGCGACGATCTCGCCGCCGAGTGACGCAATCTCCCGCAGCGCCGCGGCGAAGGACTCCGCCTGCGCGGTATCGCCATAGAATACCCGCGTCGCCGCGTCGGGAACGCCGACGCGGAAAACCGGCGGAGACGACCCAAGCGGCGGCGGCGCGGCGATCCGGCGCGCATCGGGATCGTCAGGGTCGAATGCCGCCGCGGCGCGATAGACGTCATAGGCATCTTCGACGGTCAATGCGAACACGGAAACCGTATCGAGCGTACGGCAGGCCGGGACCACGCCCGTCTTCGAGATCGCGCCCAGGGTCGGCTTGAGACCGACAATCCCGTTCAACGCCGCCGGCACGCGACCGGAGCCCGCCGTATCGGTGCCGAGCGTAAAGCTGACGATGCCGTGGGCCACGGCGATGGCCGAGCCGGAGCTCGACCCGCCCGGCACGATCTCCGGATCGAGCGCGTTCTTCGGCGCGGGATAGGGCGTGCGCAGACCGACGAGCCCGGTCGCAAACTGGTCCAGGTTGGTCTTGCCGATCAGGATCGCACCGGCACGGCGCAACCGCTCGACCACGTAGGCATCCCGTTCGGCCGTGTAGGCAAACGCCGGACACGCGGCGGTAGTCGGGGCGCCCGCCGTATCGATGTTGTCCTTTACGGCGAACGGGATGCCCCACAGTGGCTTCGCCGCCGGGTCGAACGGGCCGAGCCCCGCAACCGCGGCCAGCGCCGCCTCGCGCGCGATCAGGTGCAGGAAGATGCCCGGATCGCCCGTCACTTCCACGCGCCGGTAGGCCTCGTCGATGACCGCGGTGGGCTTGAGCCCGCCGGCATAGGCCGCGTGAAGACTTTTGATGTCGAAAGCTTGGTCGTGCAGCATCGTCATGATCGTCCAAAACCGTGTGACGACCACTAGAGCAGTTGTGAGTGCTGCGGAATACTGCTAATTTTTGCTCATCCCGCTGCAAAAAATGCAGCATACTTCCGCGTGATCGATATGATGCGGCACCTTCTTCCCGCTGAAATACATCGATGCGGTCGCGAAAGCCGGCTCCATTCGCAAGGCCGCGGAAACGCTGGCGATCACCTCGACAGCGCTGAACCGCCGGATTCTGGCGATGGAGGAGGATCTCGGCGTGCCGATCTTCGAGCGCCTGCAGACCGGCGTGCGCCTGTCGACGGCGGGGGAGATCCTCGTCCACCACGCGCGGGCGCAGCTCAGCGACATGGAGCGGGTGAGAAGCCACATCGCCGATCTGTCCTGCGAGCGGCGCGGCCATGTCTCGATCGCCTGCAGCCAGGCCCTGCTGCCCTACTTCCTGCCGGAGCAGATCTCGCTGTACCGGAGCGACCATCCGGCGGTGACCTTCGGCGTTCTGCTGCGCGACCGCGCGGCGGCGGAACAGGCGCTGGCGGACATGAGCGCGGATCTCGCGCTGGTCTTCGAGCCGGTGCGGCTGCTGGAATTCAAGATCCTGCTGACCGTGCGCCAGCCGGTCCACGCGGTGATGACGCCCGACCACCCGCTGGCCGGGAAGGAGACGCTTCGGCTGCGCGACTGCCTAAGCTACCCGATCGCGCTGCCGACGACGCGCTACGGCGTGCGCCACCTGCTCGAGGCGGCGGTGCGGCGGACGTCGCTCACCATGCAGCCGGTCGTGGAGTCCGACAGCTTCGAGTTCCTGCGCTATCACGCGCTGGCCGAGAACATCCTCACCTTCCAGATCCCGATCGGACTGCCGGCGAATTTGCAGGGGGAGAACGTCGTCAGCCGGCCGATCGACGCCCGCGACGTGCCGCCGGGCCTGCTGTATTTCGGTCAGCTCCGCGGCCGCATCCTGCCCGGTCGCCGCCGCCCGCTTCGCCAATCAGATGCAGGAGACCTTCGTGGAGCGGTTCGACTGCAACTGACGACCGGATGAAGGGCCGTTCGGCGCCGCCGCCGCGCTTTTCCGCCCCTGCCAACCCTTGCCATTCCGGCCCGTCCTCGCTACATTCCGTCCATGATCCACGGATCCGCATATCGGCTCATTAGCCTACGACTTACGGGCGCGGCGCTATAAGGCGCCGGCAGCGTCCCGTTCGTTCTGGCTTTTCAACCGGTTACAAGGTTCCGTGTCATGATTGTTCCACCCCGAACCCGCTCTAATTCCGTTTCCGGCATCCGCATTTTTGCGGCTATTTCCGTTTCGTGGGCTCATTCCGCTGCTGCGACTAACCGGCGGTCGTCGGGACTGACGCGGCCCCCGATGGCCGAAAACCGCGCCGCGGTTGGTTTTTTTCAGTTATAACGCAGCACGCCGAATTGAGGAGTTGAGACCATGGCCGTCATGCCCGTGGAGAAGTACAAGCCCTTCCAGCCGATCGACCTGCCCGACCGGCAATGGCCGACCAGGACCATCACCAAATGCCCGGTCTGGTGCTCCGTCGACCTGCGCGACGGCAACCAGGCGCTGATCGAGCCGATGGGCCCGGAGCGCAAGCTCCGCATGTTCAAGACGCTCTGCCGCATGGGCTTCAAGGAGATCGAGGTCGGCTTCCCGGCCGCCTCGGACACGGACTTCACCTTCGTCCGCCAGATCATCGAGGAAGGCCTGGTCCCCGACGACGTCACCATCCAGGTGCTGACCCAGTCGCGCGACGAGCTGATCCGCCGCACCTTCGAATCGATCAAGGGCTCGAAGACGGCGATCGTCCACCTCTACAACTCGACCTCGACGACCCAGCGCCGCGTCGTCTTCCGCGAAGGCCGGGAAGGCGTGAAGAAGATCGCCGTCGACGGCGCCAAGCTGATCAAGAGCCTGGTGCCGACCGTGCCGGAAACCAAGGTGCGCTTCCAGTATTCGCCCGAGAGCTTCACCCAGACGGAGCTCGACTACGCGCTCGAGGTCTGCGAGGCGGTGATGGACGTCTGGCAGCCGACGCCGGCGAACCCGACGATCATCAACCTGCCGGCCACGGTCGAGGTCGCGACGCCCAACATCTACGCCGACCAGATCGAATGGATGCACCGCAACTTCAGCAAGCGCGACTGCGTCGTGCTGTCGCTGCATCCGCATAACGACCGGGGCACCGGCGTCGCCGCTGCCGAGATGGGCGTGATGGCCGGCGCCGACCGCATCGAAGGGACGCTGTTCGGCAACGGCGAGCGCACCGGCAACGTCGACGTGATCACGCTGGCGATGAACATGGTGAGCCACGGGCTGGATTCGAAGCTCGACATGCGCAACATGCGCGAGCTGCGCGCGACCGCCGAATACTGCAACCAGCTGCCGGTGCACCCGCGCCATCCCTATGCCGGCGACCTGGTCTTCACCGCCTTCTCCGGCAGCCACCAGGACGCCATCAAGAAGGGCCTGGCGGCGATGAAATCGTCGAACAGCCAGGAATGGGACGTGCCCTACCTGCCGATCGATCCGGCCGACATCGGCGCGGAGTACGAGGCGGTCATCCGCATCAACAGCCAGTCGGGCAAGGGCGGCGTCGCCTACATCATGGAGACCGAATACGGCATCCAGATGCCGCGCAACCTGCAGATCGAGTTCTCGCGCGTGGTCCAGAACATTTCGGACGACACCGGCAAGGAGCAGAAGCCGGGCGACATCTGGAACGCCTTCGACAAGGAATATCTGACGGCCGACACGCCCTACAGCCTCGTCGATCATCAGACGCTGTCGGCGACGCACGCCTCCGAGGTGAAGAAGCTCACCGCGACCATGTCGAAGGACGGCCAGGAGATCACGATCGAGGGCCGCGGCACCGGGCCGATCGACGCCTTCGTCGATGCGATGAAGCGCGTGACCGGCAAGGGGATCAAGGTCTACAGCTACAGCGAGCATTCGGTCGGCATGGGCTCGGACGCGGCGGCGATCGCCTTCGTCGAGACCGAAGTCGACGGCAAGCGGCTGTATGGCGTTGGCCGGAACCCGAACATCGTCACTGCCTCCCTCCAGGCGGTGACCTGCGCGGTCAACCGGGCGATCCGGAACGGTCACTCATAGCCGGAACAATGACGTCCCGTCCTGCGTTTCCGTAAGGTGGAGACGCGGGGCGGGCTTCGTGCGCGCAAAAATGGCGCGCGCCTTATTTTTACCTCATCCTCGCCACGCTCTCTCCCGACCCGTCGCGTTTTATTAACCTTTGAAGCAAGAACACGACCGTCTGGGGATGAAGCGGACAGCGCTGATACTGGTGACCGCCGTTGCCGGCCTCGCATCGCTGTGCGCGGGCCTGCTGACCTATGGCTACATCACCGTCCGCGACATGCCGGAACGGGTCTACCAGTCGCAAGGCCCGAACGCCGCCTGGGCCGACCACAAATGGGTCGCCGCAATCCAGCCGCTCGCATCCTACGCGGCCTTCGCAACGGCGCTTCGCCGTAACCGCATCACCGACGTCTATTTCTACATGGGCCGGCCGGACGCGGACGGGACGATTCGCGCCGACCGCTACACCGCGGCAGCTTACCTGCTGCGCGAGATGCGCGCCCGGCAGCCCAGCCTGCACCTGAACGCCTGGATCGGCCAGGTCGAACGCCGGGGCGGCGGCACGCTCGATCTCGCGGACGCGGATGTACGGCGGCGCCTGACCGCCACGGCGGCGCGCTTCCTGGCGCTCGGCTTCGACGGCATTCACTTCAGCTTTCCGGGCGCCGGCAGCGGCAATCCGCATCTTCTGATGCTGCTCGACCAAGCGCATAACCTGACGCGGCGATTCCGATCGAGCCTGTCGCTGTCGACGGACGCGCTGGAGCCCGTTCCCGGTCTGGCCTGGCTCTCCCGCAAGACCGGCAGCCGGCACGGCTTCTGGACCCGGCGCTACTACAAGTCGGTCGCCGCGCGGGTCGACCAGATCGCCGTGGAGCCGAACCTCTCGATGCTGCCCTCGGGCTGGCTCGAAGCCGCCATGGTCGCCTGGCAGACCAAATCGATCCGACAGCTCACCGTCGGCCACGCCGTTCTGTTCATGGGCGTCCCGGCGCAGGAGGATCACGACGGACGGTCCACTGGGGGCCGTCCGCCTGGCCCGCTCGGCGCTCACCGGCATCCGCATGGGCATGGGCGCCCGGAGCGACGACCCCTTCAGCGATTTCGGGCTGGCGCTCGAAGCGCGCTGGATGACCACGGGACAAGGCAGTGACCACGCGCTGCTCGAGGATTGGCTCGATTCCGGCGATATCGTCGCCCGCTGACAGGAAACCCTTGTGCCCGGCGACCGGCGGCGGCATACGAAGGCCGGAACATGACTCTATATTGATCGCGATGACGTCGGCCGACTTGTTGCACGAGTATTCCTGGGCGATTGCGATCGCCCTGGTTGGATTGTTCCTGCTTTCGCGTTACATCATCCGATGGATGCAGGCGCGGCGCGACGCGGAGGCGCGCCGCATGGTCGCTGCGCCGGGCGAGCATCCGCTGGTCGGACCGGAGGGATACAGACGCGCCCGCATTCAGTTCCTTGTAACGCTGGTGCTGCTGATCGTCATCGTCGTCCTGTCCGTGATCACGCATTTCCGGTAACACCCGTCAACCGACCGAGAGGAAAGCTACGCGATGTCCCATGACGCACCGGCCGCAGTCGCCAGCGAGCAGCAGACCGTCGACATGCTGTCGGACCTGATCGCCAAGGCGCGCAAGGCCGGCGCCGACGCCGCCGACGCCATCTTCGTCAACGGGGTGTCGCTGTCCCATGCACAACGGCTCGGCAAGATCGAGAAGCTCGAACGCTCCGAAGGCAGCGATCTCGGCTTGCGCGTCTTCGTCGGTAAGCGTCAGGCGATCGTCTCGTCTTCCGACATGAGCCCCCGCACGCTGGACGAGCTGGTGGAACGCGTCGTCGCCATGGCCCGGACCGTTCCGGAAGATCCCCATTGCGGGCTTGCCGACCCGGATCAGATCTTCCGCGGCCCGATCGCCGATCTCGAGATCTGCGACACCCGGGAGCCCGCGCCCGAAAGCCTGATCGAGCGCGCGAGCAAGGCGGAGGATGCGGCGCGTTCGGTCGCGGGCGTGACCAACTCCGAAGGCGCGGAAGCCAGCTGGGGACAGACCCGGGTGGCGCTCGCGGCATCGAACGGCTTCGCCGGCGGCTACAGCATCTCGCGGCAGAGCATCGGCGTCGCGGTCCTGGCCGGTGAAGGCACGGGAATGGAGCGCGACTACGAGTTCTCGTCCGCCGTGTTCAGCGAAGACCTGGACGATCCTGCGACGGTCGGGAAAAGCGCCGGAGAGCGCGCGGTGAAGCGCCTCAATCCGCGCAAGGTGGGCACGCAGAAGGTGCCCGTGGTGTTCGACACGCGCGTTTCCAACGGGCTGCTGCGTCACCTGGCCGGGGCGATCAACGGCAGCGCCATCGCGCGCGGCACCAGCTTCCTGAAGGACAGCATGGGCAAGCGCATCATGCCCGCAGCGCTGTCGGTCATCGACGATCCGCACCGCAAGCGCGGCATGGCGTCCAAGCCCTTCGACGCCGAAGGCATCGCCAACAGCTCGATCGCGCTGGTCGAAGACGGCGTTCTGAAAAGCTGGGTGCTGGACCTCCGGTCCGCGCGCCAGCTCGGCCTCACGACCACCGGACGAGCATCGCGGGGCACCTCGTCGCCGCCGTCGCCGTCGACCACCAATCTCTATCTACCGGCCGGCACGATCACGCGCGACGCCATGCTCGCCGATATCAAGTCGGGCTTCTACGTCAACGAGCTGATGGGCTTCGGCGTCAATTCGGTGACCGGCGACTACAGCCGCGGCGCTTCCGGCTTCTGGATCGAGAACGGCGCGATCGCCTTTCCGGTGAGCGAGGTGACGATCGCCGGAAACCTCAAGGATATGCTTCCTCAACATGCTGCCGGCGGACGATCTGGAATTCCGCTACGCGGTAAACGCGCCGACCATACGCATCGACGGCATGACCATCGCCGGGAACTGATCCGCGCGCCAGCCGCAGGCGTCAGCTCACGATATGCCAGGCGCCGTCGGGCTCGCGGCAAGCGCTGCCGTTGCCCTGATGCTCCTGGCCGCCGAGCGTGATGGTCTGCCGGTAGTCCCGGCAATAGCGGCCGTCGGCGTCCTGGTAAGTGCGCGTCGGCGTCAGCGTTCCCCAATGCCCGTTCGTGGGATTGCGCCAGATGGTGGTCTGGCCCGACGGCGTGTTTTCGAAGGCGGTGAGCGCCGCGTGCCGCGCACGCTCGAAATCATCCTTGTTCAGCAGCGGGACATAGGGGCCGTCCAACAGCCGTCCTTCCATGCGGACAGGTGCCGTGACCGGCGCCGCGCTCGTGTCGGGCGCAGCCAACAGGCCGCCCGTCGCGTTGGCGCCAAGCCCACCTGACGCCGGCGGCGGCGCGCCCGTCCCGCCGCTGCCGGTCGTCGCCGTGCAGGCGGCAAGCAGGGCCGCCAGCAACATCCAAAGAGGCGCATATCTGAACGGGTTCAACAGCGGCTCCCACGCAATGCCTTGGGCCTCAAGATCGGGCCCAGGCCCATGGTAGGCGGCCAAGGCGAAAGCGCAAGCCGCGGCCCGCGGTGCCATCGGGCCGGCGGCGGCTACCGGATTTGCGCCAGGCAGGCCGCCGCGGCCGCGTCGAGAATCGCCGCGGTGTCGATTCCATGCAGGCGGTGGGCATCCGCGATGTCGCTCGACTGCCCGAATTTCTCGACGCCAAGCGCCGAGACGCGGAACTCGCCGACCGATCCCAGCCAGGACAGGGTCGCCGGGTGGCCGTCCAGCACCGTCACAAGCGCCGCGCCCGCGCCAAGCCCGCCCAGCATTGTCTCGACATGCGACCGCGCGTCCGCCGCGCCCGCGGCACGCCGCCGCGCCGCGGCCAGCCATCCTGCGTGCAGCCGCGCCGGCGAGGTCACCGCAAACAGGCCCGCGCCGGGAATATCCTCCAGGATCTCCGCATGCGCCGCGGCCGCTTCCGGCGCCATCGCGCCCGTGAAGGCGATCGCAAGCTCCGCCCCCGGCGCCGGCGGAACGATCCAGTAGCCGCCGGCGCAGATATCCGCCCGCTGCTCGGGCGTCAACGTGCGGGCGGGCTGCGCGAGCTGCCGCGTCGACAGCCGGAGATAGACCGATCCGCCGTCCTCGGCCTGCATATGGCGGAAGCCCCAGGCCATAATGGCCGCCAGCTCGTCGACATAGGACGGCTCGAAATAGGTCAGCCGGTCGGTCGACATGCCGATGAGCGGCGTGTTGATCGACTGGTGCGCGCCGCCTTCCGGCGAAAGTGTCACGCCCGCCGGCGTCGCCACCACCATGAAGCGGGCATCCTGGTAGCAGGCATAGGTCAGCGAATCGAGACCGCGGTTGATGAACGGATCGTACAGCGTGCCGACCGGCAGCAGCCGCGCGCCATAGAGCGAATGCGACAGTCCGAGCGCCGCCAGCATCAGGAACAGGTTGTTCTCGGCGATGCCGAGCTCGAAATGCTGGCCGGAATGCGAGCGCACCCATTTCTGCGCCGACGCCACCTTCTCCTCGCGAAACACGTCCGGCCGCTCGCGCCGGCTGAACAGGCCGCGCTGGTTGACCCAGGGGCCGAGGTTGGTCGACACGGTGACATCGGGCGACGTCGTCACAACGTGATCCGCCAGAGGGCTCTTGCCCTGCGCCAACTCGTTCAGGATCTGGCCGAACGCCTGCTGGGTCGACAGCTTGTCGCCGCGCGGCACCGGGAAGCTGTCGGGCACCTCGATGCGCGGCGCGTCCAGCCGCCGCGACGTCTCGGTGCGGAACGGCACCTCGCGGAGAAACACCCGCAGCGTCTCGCGTTCCGCGTCGAGGCCGGCGAAGGGATCCCATTCCGCACCTTCGGGAATGCGCATCGCCTTGCGGAAGCTGTCCATCTGCTGCGGGTTCATCAGGCCGGCATGGTTATCCTTGTGGCCGGCAAGCGGCAGCCCGTACCCCTTGATCGTGTAGGCGACGAAACAATGCGGGGCGTCGTTGCCCGCCGCCGCGTGGAAGGCGTCGAGCACGCTTTCCATGTCGTGTCCGGCGAGATTGGTCATCAGCCGGTGCAGCGCCGCGTCGTCGTGGCTGTCCAGCAGCTCGTTCAGGCCCGACGTGCCCCGCATCTCCTTTTCCAGATGCGTGCGCCAGGCTTCGCCGCCCTTGAAGGTCAGCGCCGAATAGAGGTCGTTCGGGCAATCGTCGATCCAGCGCAACAGCGCTTCGCCGGCAGGGCCGTTGCGCGCCGCCTCGAGCCGCTTGCCGTATTTCAGCGTCACCACGTTCCAGCCCACGGTGCCGAAAAAGGACTGGATCTTCTGGAACAGCTGGTCGTTCACCACGCCGTCGAGGCTCTGGCGGTTATAGTCGATCACCCACCAGAGATTCCCGACGTCATGCTTCCAGCCTTCGAGCAGCGCCTCGAAGATATTGCCCTCGTCCAGCTCGGCGTCGCCCATCAAGGCGACCAGCCGGCCGCGCGGCGCCGCGGCGTCCATCAGCTCGTGGAGGCGCGCATAGTCCTGAACCAGCGAGGCGAACAGCGTCACCGCGACGCCGAGCCCGACGGAGCCGGTGGAGAAGTCCACGTCGTCGGCGTCCTTGGTCCGCGACGGATAGGCCTGCGCGCCGCCGAGGCCCCGGAAGCGCTCGAGATTCTCCCGGCTCTGCTTGCCGAGCAGATACATCAGCGCGTGGTAGACCGGGCTCGCATGCGGCTTGACCGCGATCCGGTCCTCGGGCCGCAGGACATCCATGTAGAGCGCCGTCAGCAAGGTCACCGCCGAGGCGCAGGACGACTGATGCCCGCCGACCTTGAGCCCGTCGCGCGACGGACGCAGATGGTTGGCGTTGTGGATCATCCAGGACGAAAGCCAGAGAACCTTCTTTTCGATCTCGGACAGAAGGTAGAGCTTCTCCTGGGGCTGAGCCGGGATTGTCTCGCGTGTCACCAGCCGTAACGGCGCGCTCATCAGTGTTCTCTCCCTGCGACGGAACGGAAATTTTAACGATTATACCGCGGTCGGCGGAGACGATCCTTGCAAATATTGCTCTCATCTGCGAGTTATGGGCAATTAAATGCCAATTCATCGCCTAATTGAGAATAGATTATGCCGACACTGGTGCTGGACGAGATAGATTGCCGTATCCTGACCGCCCTGCAGGAGAATGCCCGGATCACCAATGTCGAGCTGGCGGAGCTTGTCGGCATATCCCCTTCGCCCTGCTGGCGCCGGGTCCGGGAGCTCGAGCAGAAGGGCGTGATCGCAAGCTATGTCACGCTGATCGACCCCGGCAGCATCGGCCTGCCGGTCAGCGTGTTCGTCCAGGTTTCCCTGGAACGGCAGGTCGAGACCGCGCTGGAAGAATTCGAAGGCGCGGTCGCAGATTGGCCCGAAGTCATGGAATGCTATCTAATGACGGGCGACGCGGACTACTTGCTGCGCGTGGTCGTCGCGGATCTCGCCGCCTATCACCGCTTCCTGGTGGATCACCTGACGCGGGTCCCGGGCGTCGCCAGCATCAAGTCGAGCTTCGCGCTGAAACAGGTCAAATATCGCACGGCCCTGCCGCTGGTGCGGTGAGGAGAGCCGGGCATCCCGGGGCGGTATAGGGCAGGGCATAACCCTTGTTATTTTCCCGCCGGTCCATATTTTCCTGCTGGACGATTCGCCGGGCGGCAGCGCATATATCAGGTCGAATTTGGAAGGAGCGACAGTGGCCAAAGAAGAACCGATCGAATTTAGTGGCGTGGTGAGCGAAGTCCTGCCGAACGCGATGTTCCGCGTTCAGCTCGACAATGAGCACGAAATCCTTGCCCATACCTCTGGCAAGATGCGGAAGAACCGTATCCGGGTCCTCGCGGGTGACCGCGTCACCGTGGAAATGACGCCCTATGACCTCACCAAGGGGCGCATCACCTATCGATTCAAGTAGCGGCGGCCGGCCTGGCCAGCGTCACCGCGTAGACCCCGCCGCCGGATTGAGCCGGCGCAGGTAGCCCAGCTTCAACAGCCATGCAATCGTGCGCAGGACGCGCGGCCGGTCGCCGGGCGCGAGCGCCGTCACGAGCTCCGCGGCGGACATGCCCGGCTCGCGCTTGATCGACTGGATCAGCACGGCGATCTGATCGCCGTCCAGCAGGATTCCCGGCGTGAACATGTTCATGCGGTGCTGCAGCAGGGCGTTGATCGCGTCGAGCGAGCTAACCGCGATCTCGAGCCGGTCCGATAGCGTAAGCTGCCCGGTCGGGAATCCGGCGAACATCTTGTAAGGATCCGGGCGTGACGGGTGCGCCGGGCGCGTGGCGGCGCGCGGCGCGCTTTCGGTCGACCGCGCGCGGCGGGTCGCCAGCTCCTCCCACAAGGATTCATACGCCGGGATGATGTGGCGCCAGTCGTAGACGGCGTCCGCGCGGGCCGCCCCCGCCGCGCCCAGCCGGAGCCTTAGCGTATCGTTCAGCGCCAGCTGTTCCAGCGCTTGCGCGGTGGCTTCCGCGTCAACCGCCGTCGTCTGGCTGCCGGCGGCAATGTAGCTGCCGTAGGACTCGTCCCCGATCAGGTAACGGTACCCCAAGTCCAGCCCGCTGCCCGCCGGCGGCATCAGGGTGGGAACGACGAGACCGTCCGCACCATGCGTAACGGTATCGCGATAGCCGTCCCAGTCGGAGACGAGAACCGGCAACCCGCTTGCCATCGCCTCGATCGGGGTCAGGCCGAAGCTTTCCTGGATATTGTCGGCGAGAGACGTGAAGACATCGGCCGCCGCCCAGACGCCGGCCGGGTAAGCGGGATCGGTGTTCGATATGATCCGGACCGTCGAGTGGTAGGCGATATCCTCGACCAGGGCGTTGAACTCCTGCTCGAACCGCTCGCTCGGAAAATAGCCGTAGAACAGCAGCACGACAGGGCGCTCGATCCGGTTGGCGAGCTGCTCGGCCGCCAGCAGGATCGGCAGCGGATGCGCCTTCGAATAGAAGCTGATCCGTCCGTGAAACAGCACGACGAAGGCATCCTCGGCGATCCCGAGGCTTTGCCGCAGCTCGGCCCGCCGTACCGGCTCCCGGTTGGGCGCAAAGACCTCTGTATCGATGCCGAGCGGAATGACCGGCAACTGGACGGGACAGCCCGGCCGCCCGCCGGTCCGGTCCGCCAGATAGGTTCGCCATTCGTCCCACAGCGCCCGGATAGCGGCGGCAATGGCGCGCGACGGACAGATGATCGCGTCCCATTCCTGCGTCGGAAAGGTCAGGCAATTCGCGACCGCATCCATGACATTCGCCGACGACATGGTGTGGCTGATCCCGCAGAGGCTGTAGCCCCGCTGGTCGTGCCAGCGCCGCGGCCAGGTGTAGGGCGCGATGTTCGGGTCCGGATGCAGCAGGCAGCCGGCCTCGGCGAGCCGTTCCGGCATATGGAGCGGGATCTGGACGCAGGCCTCGGCGATGCGCCCGAGCGCCGTCGCGCGTTCGCGAAAGGCCTCGAAGGATGCGTCATCCTGGGCGTAGCAATAGAGGATTTCCTGCCGCGCATAGCGGAGGAAGGCATCGGTCAGCCGATCGACGGCCACGTCGATGCCGGCGATGCGCTCCGGCTCGACAGTCGGCGTGACATAATAGAATGCGGCGCCGGCGATCTTATCCTCCGTCATCGGCGTCCGTGTCCGGCGATGCGATGCACGAAGCGCCGTGCCCCCGCCGCCACGATCCGGCGCGGCAAGGAGACCGGCGTCAGGGCGAGGCCGGCGCTGCCGCGCGAAACGAGGACGCGCCGGCGGCCCAAGGCGGCTAGTCCCTTCCGTGCCACCGCCGCAGGCTCCTCCGCATAACGCAGGAAGGCATCGGGCATGCCGGCGCGGCGGAAGAAGTTGGTTCGCGTGGCGCCGGGGCAGAGGACGAGGATATCGACCGGCGCATCCGCCATCTCTCCGGCCAGCGCCTCCGCGAAGCTGAGCTCGAAGGTCTTCGTCGCGGCGTAGGTCGCCATCATCGGCATCGGGACGAATCCCACCGTGCTGGAGACGACGATCATGCCCGCCCGGCCGCCGGTCTGCCGCGCGCGCTCGATCATCCCCGGCAGCAGGGAATGGGTGAGGTCGACGACCGCCGTCACATTGACCGCCACCATGCCCAGTTCGATTCCCCGGTCATTCTCAAGGCATGGGCCGAAGGCCCCGAAGCCGGCGTTGTTGATCAGGAGGTCGATGGAAGAAGACTGCGCCGCCGCGATGACGCTGCGCCGGCCCGATTCGCCGGCAAGGTCGGCGACCAGGGTCTCCACCTTCCGGCCGTCGGCGCCAAGGCGCTGCGCCTCCGCGTCGAGCCGCCCGGCGTCGCGCCCGGTCAGCAGCAGGCCCGTCTCAGGCGGCAGGGCGTCGGCGAAAGCGGCGCCAATCCCGCTCGTCGCCCCGGTGATCAGCGCCATCCGATACCGGCTCGCCATCTGTCCATCCCCCGTTACCCCCCGGTACAGCGTTGCGCGGTAACATGGCACAAGCGCCTCAGAATCAACAGCTATTAAGATGGCGCGTTGCCGGCCGACGATGCGCCCAGAGGCCAGGCGGCGCAGAAATCCGCGCCATGCCGGCCGATCCCGGCGCGCCCTTAATCGTCTACCGTCACGAGGCCGGCCGACGGATCGACCGTCACCGTCTGGCCCGTGCGAATCACCTCGGTGATGTCGCATTCGAACCGGTCGATCAGCGGAAAATCCGCGTGCGCCGCGCCCTGCGCCATGATCGGGTTGGCATAGTTCAGCACGAGCGCGAGCGGCGCCTTGCCGCGCGACGCCATCTCGTAGAGCATCCAGGCCGTGGCGACGCCGCCCTTCGCGATATTGAGGACGAGGATCTTGCCGAGATAGCTTTGCCCGAACAGCCGGTGGCTCGGCCGCGAAAAGGTGCCGTTGATGCGGTCGAGGTCGTAGCGCGCGCTGAAATTGTCGGCAGCGACCAGGGCCGGCCCCGTCACCGTGGCGCCGATCCCGACATGGCCCTTGAAGACGCGCGCCGTCATCGCACGATCCTCCCGGCGACGGCGCAGTCGACACAGCGCTCCATCGTCGCCAGCACGGGCTCGTAGCCGTAGCCGCCGAGGATATTCACGATCTTGGCCGAGTTGCTCATCAGCCGCCGCCAGCCGTTGGCGTCGCCGATCTCGCGCGCGTGCATCTGATAGAAGCACACGCCTTCCAGCAAAAGCCCGCCCGCATCCTCGATCTGCGCGGTGATCCCCATGCGGTCGGCGGCCTTCTTGTTCTCGGGCGAGGTCGCGGCGATCAGCGTCGTATCGTCATGCACCTGCCGGCCGTCCAGCAGCCGGCCCAGCCGCTGCAGCTCGAACAGCGAGAGCTGCGGCGCCGCGAAGACCACGACGTCGAGCTGGTCGTCCGCCACGCCATAGGAGTCGTAGAAAGCCTCGATATCCGCGCGGGTGATGCGGATCGGCGCCGGCGGCGGCCCGTCGAATACATCGGCCAGCGACCGCGCTTCAGGAGTGACTCCAACCATATGGAACAGCGGGGTCGAGCCGAAGCTCGCCAGCGCGGCGCCGAAATGCTTGAGCTCGTCGGATGTCGGCGCGCCGTCGACGCCGGCGATCACCGGCACCGTCCAGTAGGAATCCATGTCCCGGCCGACGATCCCGCCGACCGCGCCCCAGTCGGCCCAGTCCTGCGGCCGCGTCTCGAGCTCATAGAGCACCTTGCCGCGCCGGTAGGCGTCGAGATGGAAGCCGTAGCGCGGCGTACGCCCGGTCAGCGCCGCGGCCAGCGCGGACGGCCCGCCTTCGAAGTTGGTCCGCGCGCCGAGCACGCTGTTGGTATAGATGCTGGAGCCCGTATCGCCGAAGGCGACATGCTCGCCCAGCACCGGCGGAACGATCACCTGATAGTTGATGCAGGTGTCGGTCATGAGGACGCCGAGCGACTGGAACGCCTCGATCGTCCGGGCTTCCTGGCTGATCCAGGTCTCTTCCTGCTTCAGCCGCTTATAGGCGTTGAAGTCCGCTCCGCGCGGGTCGGTCACGGTCGGCACGACGGTCTGACGGTCCTTCTCGGGATATTCGGCGATGCGTTCGAGGAACTGCACCCCCGCCTCGCCCAGCGCCTCGGTGTCGGCCATGATATGGACCTGGCTGATCGCCACCATATCGGCCGCATCGAAGAACCGCCCCACCTTGATCTGATGCTCGAGCGCCAGCTTGCGCGGCTCGCCCAGATCGCCCGCCAGCATCGCCTCTTCGTAATCGGTCAGCTTCATCGCCCGAACTCCTTTTTTTCTATATACCGCATGGCCGGGCCCGCTGCACAATTGCCGGACCGCAATGCCCGCACGACAGCAGAGAATGGATCGAGACCGTGACACGCCTAACCACCCTTGACGAGATCAAATCCGCCCGCAACGCGCTGCCCAAGGATGTCCGGCGAACGCCGATCCTGCCGGTCGCGCGCAATTCGAAAGAGGTCGGCCGCGAGAAGCTGTTCCTGAAATGCGAGAACCTGCAGGTCACCGGCGCCTACAAGATACGCGCCGCCTTCACCGTCCTGCGCTCGCTCACCGACGCGCAGCGCAAGAAGGGCGTCGTCGTCACCTCCTCCGGCAACTTCGCGCAAGCCTATGCCTATGCCGGCGGCCAGATGGGCGTGCCGATCGTCGTCGTCATGCTCGATTCCACCAGCCCCTACAAGGTCGAGAACACCAAGGGCTACGGCGCCGAAGTGGTGTTCTGCGGCAGCGACGCCCTGGCCCGCCAGTCGGTGGTCGAGCGGGTGGCGGGCGAGCGCGGCATGCTCGCCATCGACAATTGGGAATATCCCCCGATCGTCGCCGGGCACGCCAGCATCGGCCTCGAGATCGTCGAGGACTGCCCGGACGTCGAGACGGTCCTGGTGCCGGTCAGCAGCGGCGGCATGTCCGCCGGCATCGCCACTGCCGTCAAGCTGTCGAACCCGAAGATCCGGGTCATCGGCGTCCAGCCCGAGCATGCGAACGCCGCCTATGTCTCGCTGCAGAAGGGCGAGCCGACCGCCATCGACTACTGGGACAGCATGGCCGACGGCCTGTCGGCGCGCCGCCCGGGCGAGCACCCCTTCCGCCATCTGCAGGCCTACATGGACGAGATCGTCCTGATCAGCGAACAAGACATCGCCGAGGCGTTCCGGACCATCCTGTTCCGGACCAAGATGCTGGGCGAACCGGCCGGCGTGGTCGCCGCGGCCGCCTTCCTCAGCGGCAAGGTCGACACCACCCGCAAGACGGTGGCGACGCTGTCCGGGGGCAACGTCACCGAAGAGATGGTGCAGAAGATGCTCACCATGTCCAAGGGCTGAGGCCGGGCCGCAGAGGCCGCCTCTGGAATCGACCGGCCCGAATCCCCATCTCCGTAAAGGATTGATCAAGGGGCATCAATCATAGTAGGCGATGGCCGCGTCCGGCTGCTTGGGCATGCCGGGCGGCGTTCCGGGGCCGCCTGCTCCGCCACAGCTTCGACCAATAGGCATTGATGACAGCACTTCCTCAGCCTGTTGCCCGGCGCCGAACTTTTGCGATCATCTCGCACCCGGACGCCGGCAAGACGACGCTCACCGAAAAGCTGCTGCTTTTCGGCGGCGCGATTCAGCTTGCCGGCGCGGTCAAGGCACGGGGCGATCAACGGCGCGCCCGGTCGGACTGGATGAAGGTCGAGCGCGAGCGCGGCATCTCGGTGGCGTCCTCGGTCATGACCTTCGAATACGGCGACTGCACCTTCAACCTGCTCGACACGCCGGGCCACGAAGACTTCAGCGAGGACACCTATCGCACGCTGTCGGCGGTGGACTCCGCCGTGATGGTGCTGGACAGCGCGCGCGGCATCCAGGCGCAGACGCGCAAGCTTTTCGAGGTGTGCCGGCTGCGCGACGTGCCGATCATCACCTTCATCAACAAGCTGGACCGCGACGGCCAGGAGCCCTTCGACCTGCTCGACGAGATTCAGCAGACGCTGGCGCTCGAGACGACGCCGGCGAGCTGGCCGATCGGCATGGGGCGGCATTTCCTCGGCTGTTTCGACCTGTTCCACGACCGCCTGCGGCTGGTCGGAAAAGGGCACGGCGGACGCGCCGGACGAAGGCGCCGTCTGCGACGGCATCGACGATCCGAAGCTCGACGCGCTGCTTCCGCCCGACGCGGCGGCGAAGCTCCGGGAAGACGTCGAGATGGCCCGCGGGCTGTGCCCGGAATTCGACCTCAACGTCGTATCGGGAAGGGCATCTGACGCCGGTCTATTTCGGCAGCGCCATCAATAATTTCGGCGTCCGTGAGCTGATCGAGGGCCTGGCCGAGCTGGCGCCCGCGCCCCGGCCCTATAAAGCGGGCGACACGACGGTTTCGCCGGAGGACGAGGCGGTAAGCGGCTTCGTCTTCAAGATCCAGGCGAACATGGACCCGAAGCACCGCGACCGCATCGCCTTCATGCGCCTTTGCTCGGGGCATTTCCGCCGCGGCATGAAGCTCAAGCATGTCCGGACGGGCAAGATACTGACGCTGCACAACCCGATGCTGTTCCTCGCCCAGGACCGCGAGCGCGCGGAGGAAGCCTGGGCCGGCGACATCATCGGCGTTCCGAATCACGGCAACCTGCGCATCGGCGACACGCTGACGGAAGGCGCCGACCTGTTCTTCAGCGGCATCCCCAGCTTCGCCCCCGAAATGCTGCAGAAGGCGCGCCCCACGGACCCCTTGCGGGCGAAGCACCTCGGCCGGGCGCTGCAGCAGATCGCCGAAGAGGGCGCGGCGCGCGTCTTCAAGCCCCGGCTCGATCCCGACTGGATCGTCGGCGTCGTGGGACCGCTGCAGTTCGAGGTCCTCGCCGACCGCATCCGCACGGAATACGACGTGCCGGTGCGCTTCGAGGCAACCCAGATCCACGCCGCCCGCTGGATCGAAACCGACGACAACGCGTTGCTGAAGAAGTTCCGCGACGCAAATGAGTCGAGCATGGCGGAGGATCACACCGGGGCGCCCGTCTTCCTGGCGCGCAACGCCTGGCATCTCGACAAGACGATGGAAGACTGGCCGGGGATCAAATTCCTTAAAACGAAGGAATATTCCTTTTAATCGCGCCAATTTCGGGGCGCACGCGGCCTCGGTCATAAATTTACCATAATCCTTCAGAAAGTATTAAGAGGGCGGATGTCACCGTTCCACCCGGTGGGCAACTATCCGCGCCTGGAGGGGGTCTTCGCTTGACAGCCCTGCTGGCAGCGAAGGACAGTTGAGGGAGCAGATGCAGGTGGAACGCAAGACCCGGAAACATGCGGCGCACCAGACGAGGGAGCGCCGTTTTCGCCGGGGGGCCATGATAGCCGCCCTGGCAGGAACGCTCGTCATGCCGGCAACAGCCGTGCAGGCCGCGCCGTGCGCGGTCACGGGCGCCGCGCCAACCGACGCAGGCCGATATCTCGATCGAAGTGCGCCGGCTTCAGACCAACCTCATGGTCGCGGCACTGTCGTGCGGCGCGCGTCAGGACTACAACGCGTTCGTCCTCACGCATCGGTCGAGCTTGCAGAAATACGGCAAGATCATTCGCACCGAATTTCGCCGCCGTTACGGCAAGGCGGGCGACAGCAAGCTGAACAAGTTCGTGACGCGCCTGGCGAATGAGGCATCCGCGCGCAGCAATGCCAATCGTGATAGCTTCTGCGCCGATGCGGCGACGACCTTCCAGCAGGCGAAGGTGCAGGACATCTCGCTGACCCGGATGGTGACGGTGCCGGCCTCTGACGACGCAAGTGGCGTCCGCGTCCTGCGAGATGCCGTCGACGGTCGGCTTCCGCTCAGTCTCGAGCGAGGCGATGTCGGAGCAGCGCTGAGCCGTACCCGCGGTCTCCAAGAACGACGTCCCGTTCAAATGAAAGCCGGCCGGACCAATGGTCCGGCCGGTTTCGTTTCGGCTGCAGTCGACTGCCGTGAAGATTACTTGATAACGATCTCCACGCGCCGGTTCTGGGGCTCGGGCACGCCGTCCGCGGTCGGGACAAGCGGGTCCGTTTCGCCTTTGGCGATCGTCGTCATCTCGGTCGCCGGGAGTCCCTCGCGCACCAGCTCGGCCTTCACCGAATCCGCACGGCGCTGCGACAGCTTCAGATTGTAGCTGGCCGGGCCGGCCCGATCGGTATGACCGGTCAGCACGATCCGGGTGGCGTGGCCCTCCCTGGCCGCGGCGGCGGCCGAATGCACGATCTTCAGCGCTTCGGGCGTCAGCTTCGACGAATCGAAGTCGAAGAACACCAGGAAGTCCTTCACCGCCGGCGCCTTGGGCGCGGGCATCGGCGCCGGAGCCGGCTCAGCCGCGGGCATCGGAGCCGGCATCGGCTTCGCCGCGGGCGCGCCGAAACGGTAGCGCAGGCCGACCAGGAACTCGTTGGTGGCGTAATCGGAATCGACGCTCGTCCCGGCATCGGTCTTGAAGGTCAGGTCGGGAACCCGAAGATGCCGGTAATCCGCCGTCAAGGACCAATGCTGGTTGATGTCGTAGGACGCGCCAACGATCGCCTGCATCGCGAAGCCGACCGAGGAATCATTGATCTTGCTGCCGGCCACCGGGTTGACGCCGTTCGCCTCGACACGGGCCACACCCAAGCCGACGCCGACATAGGGCGTGACGACCCAGCCGAATTGGTTGAAGTCATACAGCAGATTGGCCATGAAATTCATGGTCTGAAAATCGCCGGTGCCGCCGGAAACGCCGGATATGCCATCCACGTCATTAGGCCGATACCCGAACTGGCCTTCGAGCCGGAAGCTCTTGGCGAACCCGTAGCCGACGGAAGCCGACGTCGTCCAATCCCAGTTCAGATCGGCATCGGATGAGTTGAGGCCCGAGTCCTCGGGAAACGCGTTCACGCCAGCCCCGACGCCTACATATAACCCATTGTCGTCCGCGGACGCAGCCAGCGGGCTGAAGAGAAGAGCAGCCGCGCCAACAGCTGCGAACACCATCGTCCTCGCCAGCATTACTAAATTATCCTTCAAAGATTTGTACCGATACTCCCAAATAGCGTCATCAGTGGCCGTGCCGTCAATGAAAATGCACGGTTTTAACGACAAGACCCTGAATTGTTGATTGTCTTGCAACATATACCCCTCCCCTGCATTGAGATCGTAAAGATCCGCTTCCACCTGTTAACGCGCGACCCGCCGAAAAGTTCCCGGAAAAAATCGCGGATGCTGGCGCGCTTGCGCCACCGCACGGCGCGCCGGTTTGACAGCACCCTCCCGACCGGCGTTTTCTTACCCGAGGAACGGATGAAAGGATGATCCATGGGACCGCTCGCCGGCGTTAAGATCGTTGAGTTTGCAGGGATTGGCCCCGGACCGATGTGCGCCATGCTGTTGGCGGATCTGGGCGCGGACATCATACGCGTCGACCGGATCGATCCGGCGCCGGTGAAATTCCGCACCAACATCCTCAACCGCAACCGCCCGTCCATCTCCCTCGATTTGAAACATCCCGACGGCAAGGAAGCGGCGCTGCGGCTGATCGCATCCGCCGACGCCTTGTTCGAAGGATTCCGTCCCGGCGTCATGGAGCGCCTTGGCCTCGGCCCCGACGAATGCCTCGCGCGAAATCCGAAGATCGTCTATCGGCCGCATGACCGGCTGGGGACAAGAAGGCCCCTTGGCGATGGCGGCGGGCCACGACATCAACTACATCGCGCTTACCGGCGCGCTCCATTCGATCGGGCCCAAGGACGGCCCTCCCTCGCCGCCGCTCAACGTGATCGGCGATTTCGGCGGCGGCGCGCTGTATCTGGCGCTCGGCCTCGTCAGCGCGATCCTGAACGCGCGGCAGACCGGCAAGGGCCAGGTGCTCGACGTCGCCATGGTCGACGGCGCGGCATCGCTGATCACTGCGGCCTATGGCTTGCGCTCGCTCGGGGTTTGGAAGGACGAACGCGGCAGCAACACCCTCGACGGCGGCGCTTATTACTATGGCGCCTACGAGACCAAGGACGGGAAATACATCAGCATCGCGTCGATCGAGCCACAATTCTATGCCGAGCTGGTTCAGCGCCTGGGCCTGGAAAAGGAAGACCTGCCGGCCCAGCACGACCGGGACCAATGGCCCACCATGCGCAAGCGGCTGGAAACGCTCTTCCGCCAGAAGACGCGCGACGAGTGGTGCACGGTGCTGGAAGGCACCGACGTGTGCTTCGCGCCGGTGCTGACCCTGGGCGAAGCACCAAGCCATCCGCACAACAAGACTCGAAATGCCTTTATCAAGGTAGACGGCGTCGTCCAGCCGGGGCCGGCGCCGCGCTTCAGCGGCACGCCGCTCGAGGTGCGGTACGGCCCGCCGGCGCCCGGCGCGAATACCGTCGAGGTTCTGGGCGACTGGGGCTTCTCCAAAGCGGATGTCGCAGCGCTGCTCGAAAGCGGCGGGGCCTGGCAAAATTCCGCGAAGAAGTAGCCGCGTCGAAGGTGCGGTGCGGACGGCTTCAGCCGTTGAGCGACCAGTCATAGGCATGTCCGTCGATCTCCGTCCGGCCTTGCAGGGCATCGCGCAGCGGCGGGTCGGCATAGCGCCGCAAATGGTCGATCACCGCGGCATCATTGCCGCCGAAGTCGGCCTCGAACCAGATATAGAGGCTCGAGACGATGAGTCCGTCCTGGCCGACCCGGACGCCGCGCGGGCTGTTGACATAGGCCCGCGCGGCGGCATCGAGCATCCGGTCCAGCGTCGCGGCGCTGTATGCCTCGCGCGCAAGATTGGGACAGCCGAGCGAAGCGCAGTTGACGGCGTAGTGGATTCGCGGATCGCGCCAGATCGGCCGCAGGATGCGATGCTCGATGTCGTTCAGCGTGAGCGCCTGACCGTCGACCGTTACCAGCTCGGCGCCCCAAGGGCCGTCCGCGAACAGGCCCGGTGAGATGTCGATGTCGCGAATGCTGGCGACGGGATAGTGGTCGAGGACGACCCGGACGGTAAGCGCGTTATAGAGATTGATCCAGTAGGCGAGCTGTTCCGGCCGGTCATATCGGCTGATCGGAACCTGCGAGAGCCGCGCGACGTAGCGCCGCAATGCGTCGCGGTCCGCCGCCGTCACGCGGGCGTAGGCGACGCGGTTGACGCCATGGGCGTCGGTCGTCACGTAGCGTGCCAGAAACGCGCTCCACGCCGTATGATCGATCGTCGCCTTGGAGGACGGATCATGCGCCGTCCAGCGCGCCCATAGCTCGGCCTTCGGGGCAAACAGCGCCTCGATCGACGCGAAGCCCGCGAGCGGCAGGGCCATAACGGTAAGGACGAGCATGGTCGCGGCAGCGCGGCGGAACATCATCGGCAAGGCTCGTCTGCAATCGTCGTCGGATCCGGTCTGCACGAGCATTAGCGCGACGGCATGCCAGCGGCCAAATCACCTCGCTACACGACCACGTCAGCCACGCGAAAAATCGGGCGAAGTATTCGCCGCCAAATAGCGCTATACTTTTGCCATTATGGCCCATCGAACCGACATCGACCTGTCGCGGTTTCGCACGCTGCTGGAGCGGCGCCGGCAAGAACTGCTGGAGCGCGAGATCGCGACCAGGGAAGCGCGCGAACCGGTCGAGCTCGACCAGCAGCAGCTCGGCCGCCTGTCCCGCATCGATGCGCTGCAAAACCAGGCGATGGCGCAGGACGCCGAACGCCGCCGCAAGATCGAGCTGCAGCGCATCGACGCCGCCCTCGAGCGGATCGCGTCCGGCGACTACGGCTATTGCCTGAATTGCGACGAGGAGATTCCGTTGGCGCGGCTCGAATTCGATCCGGCCGTCGCGACTTGCGTCGAGTGCGCCAAATAGCGCCGGCCGCGGGGCCGCCGTATTCCGAATCCTACGCGCTCTCCACCCGTCTCAATGCGCGTTTGCGCATATGCGGATCGAGCTCCCGCTTGCGCAGCCGGACATACTGCGGCGTCACTTCGACCATCTCGTCGTCGGAGATGTAGGCGATCGCCTTTTCCAGCGTCATGCGAATCGGCGGGGTGAGCGTAACCGCGTCATCCTTGCCGGCCGCCCGGATGTTGGTGAGCTGTTTCGCCTTCAGCGGATTGACCTCGAGGTCCGATCCTCGGCTGTGTTCGCCGATAAGCATGCCGCCATAGACCATGTCGCCCGGGTCGACGAACATCGGCCCGCGTTCCTCCAGGTTCCAGAGCGCATAGGCGACCGCCTTGCCTTTCTGCATCGAGACGAGGACGCCGTTGCGACGCGCCGCGATATTGCCCCGATAAGGCGAATAGTCGTGAAACACCCGGTTCATCACCCCGGTGCCGCGGGTATCGGTGAGAAACTCGCCGTGATAGCCGATCAGGCCGCGCGACGGCGCCAGGAAGACGAGCCGCTGCTTGCCGCTGCCGGCCGGACGCATCTCGATCAGCTCGCCCTTGCGCTCGCTCAGCTTCTCGACCACCGCGCCGGAATACTCCTCGTCGACGTCGACGACGACCTCTTCGATCGGCTCGAGCCGCGCGCCCGTCGCCGGATCGTTCTTGTAGAGCACGCGCGGCCGGCCGATCGACAGCTCGAAGCCTTCACGCCGCATCTGCTCGATGAGCACGGCCAGCTGCAGCTCGCCGCGGCCGGCGACCTCGAAGGAATCGGAACCTTCGGTGTCGCGTACCCGGATCGCGACATTGCCTTCCGCCTCGCGCATCAGGCGCACGCGGATCACGCGGGAGGTAAGCTTGTCCCCGTCCTGCCCGGCCAGCGGCAAGTCATTGACCGCAAAGGTCATGGCGAGCGTCGGCGGATCAATCGGCTGGGCCTCGATGGGCTCGGATACGCCGGGATCGCACAAGGTGTCGGATACCGTGGCGTCGGACAGGCCCGCCACCGCGACGATGTCGCCGGCGGTCGCCTCGTCCACCGGCACCCGTTCCAACCCGCGGAAGGCGAGCAGCTTGGTGATGCGCCCTTCCTCCCGCAGCGTTCCGTCGCGCGTCAGCGCCTTGATCGACATATTGTGCTTCACCGTCCCGGAATGGATGCGCCCGGTCAGCACGCGCCCGAGATAGGGGTCGGCCTCCAGCGTCGTCGCCAGCATGCGGAACGGGCCGTCGTGATCGGCAACGGGCGCCGGCACGTGACGGATGATAAGGTCGAACAACGGGCTCAGGTCGGTTTTCGGTCCGTCCGGCAATTCGGACGCCCAACCGTTACGGCCGGACCCGAAGACGGTCGGGAAGTCGAGCTGCTGATCGTTTGCGCCGAGCGCGGCGAAGAGATCGAACACTTCGTTATGGACGTCGTGCGCGCGCTGTTCCGGCTTATCGACCTTGTTGATCATCACGATGGGACGAAGCCCGAGCTTCAGCGCCTTGCCCAGCACGAACTTGGTCTGCGGCATCGGCCCTTCGGCGGCATCGACCAGGACCACGACGCCGTCCACCATGCTGAGAATCCGCTCCACCTCGCCGCCGAAATCGGCATGGCCGGGCGTATCGACGATATTGATCCGGGTATCGTGCCAACGGATCGAGGTGCATTTCGCGAGTATCGTGATACCGCGCTCCCGCTCCAGATCGTTGGAATCGAGGGCGCGCTCGGCCACCTGCTGGTTGGCGCGGAAGGTGCCGCTCTGGCGCAGCAGCCCGTCGACGAGCGTAGTTTTGCCGTGGTCGACGTGGGCAATTATCGCAATGTTGCGCAAATCCATGGCGCTGGGGTTTACTTCCATATGAAAGGGAATCAGCTGGCCGCGGGAATATAGCTTTCGCCAACGGCGGGGCAAGCGGTGTTCGCTCCCTTTTCGCCCCTCCTATGCCGTTTATTTTGCACTGCAACAACTTAAAAATCGATAACGAGAGGTTCCGATGCCCGGCGCAATGACCATGTTCGACAAAATTTGGCGGCGGCATGCGATCGCCACCGAACAGGACGAAACCCTGCTTTACGTGGCCCGCTGCCTTATTCACGAGGGCTCGCGGCACACCTTCGACCGCATGGAGAAGGAGGGTCGGACCGCGGCGGAACCCGACAAAATCTTTGCCTTTTCCGATCATTACGTGCCGACGACGAACCAGGCCAAGGGGCTGTCCGGGATCGGCGATCCCAAGATCCGCAACATGATCGAGCTGCTGACCCAACATTGCCGGCAATACGGCATCCGCCACTTCAATATGGGCGACTCGGACCAGGGAATCCTGCATGTCGCAGGGCCGGAACAGGGCATCAGCATCCCGGGCGTCGTCCTGGTGGGCGCCAACTCGCATACGGCCACGCACGGCGCCTTCGGTAACCTTTCCTTCGGCGCGGGCGCGTCCGAGATCTACCACATCATCGTCACCCAGACGCTGTGGCAGCGGAAGCCCAAGTCGATGCGGATCCGCGTCGACCACCGGCTGCCCTTCGGCGTGGCGGCCAAGGACGTGATCCTGGCGATCATCGCCAAGATCGGCCACGGCGGCGCGGCGGGCCATGTCGTCGAGTATACCGGCGAGGCGCTGTCCGCGATGTCCATGGAGCAGCGCATGACCGTCTGCAACATGTCGATCGAGGCCGGCGGCCGGGCCGGCATGGTGGCGCCGGACGACAAGACCTTCGCCTATCTGCACGGCCGGCCCTACGCGCCGAAGGAGGCGGCCTGGGACCACGCGCTGGCGCATTGGAAGACGCTTCCGAGCGACGACGATGCCGAATTCGATACCGACGTCGTGCTCGACGCGGAAAAAATCGCGCCGATGGTCACCTGGGGCATCAACCCGGAGCATGCGCTGCCAATCACCGAGCGCGTGCCCTCCCCGGACCGTGCCCGCGACGCGGCAACCAAAACGGAGATCCTCAACGCGCTCGACTATATGGGTCTGAAACCGGGCATGGCGCTCGACGATATCGCGATCGACCGGGTGTTCATCGGCTCCTGCACCAACGGCCGGATCGAGGACCTGCGCGCCGCCGCGGAGGTGGCCAAGCTCGGCAAAGCGAAGGTCCCGGCCTGGATCGTTCCCGGCTCGGCCACCGTCAAGCGCAACGCCGAAGCGGAGGGCCTCGACCGCATCTTCACGGCGGCGGGTTTCGAATGGCGTGATCCCGGCTGCTCGCTCTGTACGGCGATCAACGGCGATATGCTGCGCCCGGGAGAGCGCTGCGCCTCGACCTCGAACCGCAATTTCAAAGGCCGCCAGGGTCTCGGCGGACGCACCCACCTGGTCAGCCCCGCCATGGCCGCCGCCGCGGCGATCACCGGCCACCTCACCGACGTCCGCACGCTCGCGAAAGGAGCCTGACGATGCAGCCCTTCACAACACTCACCGCGCCCGCGGCCCCCTTCGACCAGGCGAACATCGACACCAACCAGCTCTGCCCGACGCGCTTCAACAAGGTGCCGCTCGGCGCACCGGAATATCCGCGCATCCTGTTCCACGACCAGCGCTTCAACCCGGACGGCAGCGAGAAGCCGGAGTTCGTACTGAACAAGCCGTCCTACCGCAAGGCGCGGATCATCGTCGCCGACCGCAACTGGGGCGGGGGGTCGTCCCGGGAATCCGCCGTCTACGCCCTGATGGCGTTCGGCATCCGCGCCGTCATCGCCTCCAGCTTCGGCGACATCCACCGCAGCAACTGCCTGAAGAACGGCGTCCTGCCGATAACCCTGCCGAACGAGACCTGCGCGGCGCTGCGCCGGCAGATCCATGAAAGGCAGGGGGCGTCGATATCCATCGACCTCGCGCAGCAGACGGTCACCGCGCCCGACGGCACGGTGCACCACTTCGATATCCCGGCCGTGCCGAAGCGGTGCCTGCTCGAAGGCCTCGACGACGTCGGCCGGACCGAACAATACAAGAGCGAGATCGATGCGTTTCGCGCCCGCTACCGGCAAGAGGTGCCCTTCCAGGCGTCGCCCGGCGCGCATTGACCGCTGGCGGCACGCCCGCCGGCGGCGCATTATGGTATAAGGCACGGAACAAACAACGCCCGGTTCGGCGGCGCTGAAAGGCGCCGCCGCCCTGGGACATACAAAAAAGCCGTCGCACCAGCGGAGCTGCCAGAGGAAATTCCCCATGTCCGACCTCGTCGACTATCGGAAGCAAGGCGCCATCGGCGTCATCACCATCAACAATCCCCCCGTCAACGCGCTCAGCCCTGGCGTGCCGGAGGGCATCTACGAATCCCTGCAAAAGGGTATGAGCGACCCGGCGGTCAAGGCGATGGTCCTGATCGGCGGCGGGCGGAGCTTCATCGCCGGCGCCGACATCAAGCATGTCGGCCAGCAGAAGAGCCCGATCGGGATGAAATGGCGCGACGAGATGGAGAAGATGGAGAAGCCGGTCGTCGCGGCCATCCACGGCTTCGCGCTCGGCGGCGGATTGGAATCGGCGCTGTGCTGCCATTATCGGGTCGCCGATCCCGAGCGCCAAGGTCGGCCTGCCGGAAGTCCTGATCGGCATCATCCCCGGCGGCGGCGGCACGCAGCGGCTGCCGCGCCTGATCGGCCCGAAGCTGGCGATGGAGATGATCGTCAGCGGCCGCCACGTCCCGGCGCCCGAGGCAAAAGAGCTCGGCATCATCGACGAGATCATGCCGGAGAACGACCTGCTGGGCGGCGCCGTCGCTTTCGCCGGAAAGGTCGCCGATATCCGGCCGTTGCCGCGCGTCGGCGAGAAAACGGACAAGCTCGCGGAAGCGAAGAGCGACCCCGGCATGTTCGACGCCATGCGCAAGAAGATCGAGCGCCGGGCGCGCAACCAGGTAGCCCCCTACCAGTGCATCAAGGCCGTCGAGGCGGCGGTGTCGCTGCCGCTCGAACAGGGCCTCGAGCAAGAGCGCGCGCTGTTCGACGCGGTGCGCCAAGGCGAGGAAACGGCCGCACTCAAATACGTCTTCTGGGCGGAGCGCGAAGCGTCGAAGGTGCCTGACGTTCCGCGCGACACCAAGACGCGGGATATCAGGAGCGCCGCGGTCATCGGCGCCGGCACCATGGGCGGCGGCATCGCCATGTGCTTCGCCAATGTCGGCATTCCGGTGAAAGTGCTGGAGCGCGACCGGGAGGCTCTCGACAAGGGCCTGGCCAAGGTGAAGCGCAACTACGAGATCAGCGCCAAGCGCGGCAGCATGGACCCCGCCGCGGTGCCGGAGCGCATGGCGCGCATCACGCCGGTGCTCGACTATGCGGAGATCGGCGACGCGGACATCGTCATCGAAGCCGTGTTCGAGAATCTCGACGTCAAGAAGGAAGTCTTCAAGAAGCTCGACCAGGTAATGAAGCCGGGCGCGGTGCTCGCCAGCAATACGTCGACCCTCGATATCGACGCGATGGCGGCGATGACGTCGCGCCCCGCCGACGTGATCGGCACGCATTTCTTCAGCCCCGCGAACGTCATGAAGCTGCTCGAGATCGTGCGCGGCGAATAAGACCGGCAAGGAGACGATCGCCACCGCGGTCAAGCTCGGCAAGCGGCTGGAAAAAGTCGTCGGCGTCTGCGGCAACTGCGACGGCTTCCTCGCCAACCGCACGCGCATCCCGTTCAAGACCGAGATGATGGCGCTGGTCGAGGAAGGCTCGCTGCCCGAGCAGGTCGACAAGGTGATGTATGACTTCGGCTACCCGATGGGCCCCTTCGCCGTCGGCGACCTGGCGGGCCTCGACATCAGCTACGCCACCCGCCAGCGGCGCGCCAAGGAGGACCCGGAGAACTTCCGGCCGGACCCGATCTCGGACGCCCTGGTCGAGGCCGGGCGGTTGGGCCAGAAAAGCGGCGCCGGCTATTTCACGTATAAGGAAGGCGACCGCACGCCCTACCCGGACCCCGAGGTCGCCGCGATCATCCAGAGCGTCTCGCGCCAGATGGGCATCACGCGCCGGGAGATCAGCGACGAAGAGGTCTTGCAGCGGCTGCTGCTGTCGTCGGTCAACGAAGCGGCCAAGATCCTGGAAGAAGGCATCGCCTACCGCTCGAGCGACGTGGACGTGATGTGGGTCAACGGCTTCGGCTTCCCGCGCTATCGCGGCGGGTTGATGTACTGGGCGGACCATACGCTGGGCGTGCCCAAGGTCCGCGATACGCTGCATGCGTGGTACGAGAAATATGGCGGTCACTGGAAACCGGCGAAGCTGATCGACGACCTCGCCAAGGCCGGAAAATCCTTCGCCGACGTGTGAGCTGCCGGGACGCTTTCCACGCGGCGTAGCGTCGGATTGGGCCTCGGCGCAGCCGGCTTGTCATGGTTAATTCCCGATGCGCTGGATTTGGCCGTCCGGTGCGGGCTGGTCAGCGGCATCCCGAATCCGACCGAAACGGCCGTGCTCGACGGGCGCCGGCCGATCCTTAACTATTTCCAAATATTTAACGCCTAAGGTCTGACCATACGGCGCCCCGTGACGCCCCCAGGCTACCGCGAAGCATGAAATCCTACGCTCAACCGGACGCCGTCCCCCTGGCCGCGCGCGTCTTCACCGCCCACCGGCTTTTCGCTTACCCTTTGATTTTCCTGACCGTCTACGTGATATCTTCGATCGCGTGGGTAAGCGCGAGCGGAAACATGCTCGACCCGCGCTCAATGCCGCTGGGCTACGACTTCATCACCTTCTGGGCCGGGTCCTGGCTGAGCCTGCATCACAACCCGGCAGCGGTTTTCGACCCGAACCAGATTCTCGCCGCCGAACAGATCGCCGTGCACGCCAACGAGAAAATCTTCCTTTGGCATTATCCGCCGACCTTCCTGTTGATCGTCACGCCGCTCGCGCTCCTGCCCTATTTCACCGCTTACCTTCTCTGGGTCACCGCGACGCTTGCGCCCTACGCGCTCGTCATCCGTAAGATGGCGCCGCAGCCGCAGACATTGCTGCTGCTGGCCGCCTTTCCCGGCACCTTCCTGAACTTCGCGCATGGGCAAACCGGCTTCATCGTGGCGGCGCTCCTGGGGGGCGCGCTGATGACGCTCGAGCGGCGGCCGATCCTGGCCGGAGTCCTGATCGGCCTGATGAGCTTCAAGCCGCATCTCGGCGTGCTGATACCCATCGCCCTGATATGCGGCGGGCACTGGCGAACCCTCGCCGCCGCCGCGGCAACGACGGCCGCCTTCGTCGCGGTGAGCATTCTCTTCCTCGGCTTCGAGCCATGGATCGCCTTCTGGCACAATTTGGCCCTGGCGCGCACGGTCTTCGAGAACGGGCTCGTCGGCTGGAACAAGCTGATGTCCGTCTATGCCGCCCTCCGACTCGCCGGCGCCGACGTGACCGTCGCCTATTTCCTGCAGGCTTTGGTCGCACTTTCGACCGCCGTGGCCGTCGCATGGGTCTGGTGGCGACGGCCGACGCTGGCGCTCCGCGCCGCGGCGCTCGTCAGCGGCACCTTGCTGGTGACGCCCTACCTTTTCAATTACGACTACGCGCTCCTCGCCATTCCGATCGCGTTGATCGGAATGGATGGATATGTCCGCGGCTGGCTGCGCTACGAACGCGCTGTGCTTGCGGCCGCGTGGGCCATGCCGTTAATCGCCGTGGGGATCGCGGGCGCGACATCGGTTCAGGTCGGGCCGATATGCGTTGCCGCGCTTTTCCTCGTCGCCGTGAGGCGCGCCCTGGTCAGCGCGCCCAGCCGGTCGGGACACCGGTCCCGTCGCGTCTACGCCGACACCGCCGCCTGACGCCGCAGGCGCGCCTCGGCCACGTCGCAGGCCACTGAAGAAGCGCTACCCGAGATGCTGCCGGAAGAATTCGAGCGTCCGCCCGTTCGCGAGCTCGCGCATGGCCGGCACGTCGGTCGAGGCGCCCTCGCGCGCGAAGGCATGGTCCGTGTTCGGATAGACATAGCTGGTGACATGCGCGAAGCCGCTGAGCACGCCGTCCAGCTGCTTGCGCACTTCAAGCGGCGTCCAGGAATCGATCTCGCCCATATGCAGCATGAGCGGCTTCTTGAGATTTCCGGCCTCACCAAGAAGCTTCTCGATCCCGACGCCGTAGTAGCTGACGTTGCAGTCGGCCGTGCCGCGGGTGCCCTCGAGATAGGCCAGCTTCCCGCCCAAACAATAGCCCGAGGTGCCGACCTTGCCGGTGCATTCCGGCATGCCGCGCAGGTGCTCGACCAGCGTGGTGACGTCCTCGACGGCCTTGTCGACGTCGAGCCGGGCGCCCTTGGCGCGCGCCTTCTCGCGATGGCCGGGCGTTTCCGGGTCGAGCGGGTTGTTCGGGTCGAACCGCCAATAGACGTCCGGACAGGCCGCGATGAATCCCTGCGATGCCCAAAACTCCGTGATCCGCTTCATGAAGCGGTTCACGCCATAGACCTCCTGCAGCAGCACGACCGCGGGCGCCGGCGTGCGCTTCGGCATCGCCAGATACGCTTGGAACTTACCGCCATCGGACGCCGTGATCGTGATTTCCGACACATCTTCCTCCGTCGTTTCTTGGTGCGTTGAGATGAACCGTTGCATTGTGCGCGGCGGCTCGCCCGGCGGCAAGTTCACGCGGCTGCCGCGGGACAGCCGAAAAGCCGGAGGGCCGGAGGATTGCGCCCCCGGCCCCAAGATCATCTATCGATCCGTCGGATGTTCAGATCGTACAGGCGTCGCCGCACGACCCGAGATCCTCATCCGCTTGCGCGATCAGCGCGTCCCATCCGGCCGGCAGCCGTATCTCGCCGCCCGTCACGTTGCGCGACCATGCCTGCATCCAGAAATTATGGGTCGGATGATAGCCGCCTGCGACGCATAGGATGAGCTGCTCCGGCGTGCGTGTGATCGGCCACGGATCCATGTCCTTGGACGCGATGGATTCCGCGTCATCCGCATGCTCAATCCATTGCCGCATGCCCGAGGTTCGAATCTCCTCGGCCGGGATCTTCGAATGCTCCCAGAGGAATTTCTTGATCTTCTCCTGCGTCCAGCCGAGCCGGGAGATCTGGCCGGCGACGACGCGGGACATGAGCAGGCCGCCCGGCGTCCCGTGCGACCATCCGCCCGCGTAATGCGGGTTGGGGCTTTGCAGATAGCCAGCGACGCGCAACAGACCTTGCAACGCCTCTTCGTCCGGCGCTTCCTTGCCGACGCCGCGGCGCAGGATGTTCGTCGCGCCCGTCGCGATGAAGACGGTGACGGCATTGGTGCCGCCCGGCAGGCCCCATTTGGCGGTGCTGAGCGGAAGCCATCCCTCCGGCAGGCCCGCCTCATCCTCTGCGAAGACGGCATTCGTGTAGCGCATGCCGCCGAACATCGCCATGGTGCCGATCCCGGGCAACGCGCCGCCGGCGTTCTGCTGCAGAAGCCGGATGGCGCGGCCGATGCTTGCGCCCGCCGGATGACGCGGGTCCGGGCCCAACAGGCCGAAGCCGGAGTTGAGCCGGATCTGGTTGGCGATCGGACCGTTGACGATGACCACCGGGAAGGTGCTGCCGGACGTCGCCTGCCATTTGTCGTGGTCCATCTTGGGATCGAGGATGGCTTCCATCGCCGCGATGAGAACCGGCAGATATTCGGGCCGTCCGCCCGCCATGGCGAGCGAGACCGCGATCGTTTCCACGGTAGCGATACCGCCGCGCGGCATGACCTTGCCGACGACGTGGTTCCGCGGCAGATCGGTGCCTTTGAGGATCCACTCGACACGGTCGTCGGTCGCCGCGTTGAGCGGCAGGCCGTCGCCCCACATGTTGGTGAGGAACTGGCGGTTCATCTTGTCGAGCGCCTGCTCGAAGCCGTTGGCCTCGATCGCAAGCTTGGGCGGCTCGGACACGCCGGTCTCATCCGCCCGCGGGTGCCAGGAGGTCAGGCCGGCGACGAAGTGTTCGAGCTTTTGACCGATCGGCGTGATGTCGCTGCCCACGAGGAACGGATCGATCGGGAAGGTGACCATGCAGGCGTCCTGATCGAAGCCAAGCCCCGCATGGGCGTTGCGAACGACACCCGACGAAATCTTCGCGGGTCAGGATAACGGTGGGGATTCCCCTGCTTTCGATTCTAGCGGCAGCACGGCCGCATGCTGTGGCGCAGGCCCCTCAAGAAGCGTTGCCGACGATGACCGCGTCGATACCCTTCTCGATGAACATGTCGGCGGTCTCATCCCGGTCGATCGCCGAATTGCCCATCGGGAATTCGGTCTCGGGGATGACGGTGATGTTGTCGAATCGCGCTTCCAGCATCTCCTTGAGAAGCGGAAGCATGCGGTGAGATTGCCACATGTCGTCGGACAGCATGGCGACGGTCTTGCCCTCGAGCGACGGCAAGCGCGGGGCGTGGAGACGGGTGATCTCGGTCGCGCCCGACGGGTCGAATATTTCCAGGGTTGGCATGCGTGAATTTCACTCCCTCATGGCATCAGGCCCGATGATGCTTTCTGGGTGCAACCTAGCGCACGGGCCACGCATCGAGGCTAGCATGGAACGTCGGCAACGGAAAACGCGACGCAACGGTTTGAATTTCATCCGCCGGCGGCCGCATGTCCGCCCGTTCGCCATGGCCCCGTTTGGCTACATCTTCAGCAATTCCGGCGGCCGACTTGTATGGACGCCGCGTGTCCCGGCACGCCGATCGGAGCGGCCCGGCGTAATTTCCCTTTTTCTGCCGGGGATTGTCCGTACCAATTTCGAAATGCCTCGTCTTTCGGCTGTCGGCGGGATGGCTCGCCGATGCCTATTTTTGCATCGCAAACTGACGGTAATCGATTATAATTTATGCTATATTTTCTCTTGCATTCCAAAAAAGAATATAGAAATATTGCATTGCAGCATGATGCTGCGTGTTGCCGATGGCATGGTCATCGGAATTCCTCCCGGAAACCTTTTCTCAGCAACTTTCGGGGCGGCCCATAAGCCGCCCCGTCCTTTCTCCGGCGTAATTCCGACGACGTGGGGCGCAAAGGCCAAGGCGTGCGATGCGAGAATCCGCCTATGACATTTGCAGGATGGACAACATTGCGCCTATGGCACAATTTACCCCCAACGAACGAATAGGGGGAGCGCAAGATGACGGGAAACGTAATCCCGCTGTCTAGCCGTGATTCAGCCGGCGAAAATGGGGCATTGCTGACCGACGACGACATTCGTCTGATCACCGAGGTGGGGAACAGACTGATTGATGATGGCAAGGCTTCGGCGATCCGGCGGTATTCCGGACAGTCGGGCCAGGACGTCATGGTCATTCTGGACGACAAGGGCGTGATCGAATTCGGCATCGAAAAAAGCGTAAACGGCTACAAGCGCTTTAATTGCGACTGCGATACCGTCGCCACGGCGACCGAGCTGCGCCCGTTGCTTTCAGATCTGACCTGAGCCTCTGCGATCCTCGTCGTCACGGCCGGCCATAACGCGGCGTCGTGGCGCCGCGTCGTCGCGCGACCAACGCTGATTTTCCCATCGCATACCCTTGGCATCGCGCCCTGGTCATCTGCCCGCGGAACCGAGGCACCAGCCTCAGGCGACCCTTCCAGGAAAATATTCTGTAAAATCAGATCATTGTGACGCCCATCACTGCGCCGGCGGAGGGCATCGCTATACTCGCCTCAAGTTACCCAAGAGGCCGCGCACCCACAGCCCCTCCCATGCGCGGCCTCTTTTCTTTTGTCCAGCTTCGCAAGAATCCTCGGGCGGCCCGGCCCGGCACTTCGGCTCGCGAGTGACTGCTGTCACTGCCTATCCGGCCAATTTATCTAAAATGTCGTCCATTGTCCTAGCAAGGCATCACAAGTCCCCTTGAAGCCGCGTCCCCTCTGTCGCGGCTTCCTTTTTTCTCCCGCCAAGCGGAAGAGCCAGGGATTGGCGGCCGGGATCAGTTGTCGGCGACGGTCGCGCGCAGAAAGCGGCGGGGCTGCCGCAGCGGGTTATCGCCGGTCGCCTTGTGCCAGCCGCTCCGGTTGTCCCAGATCACCGTATCGCCGAAGCGCCATTTGTGCCGGGCCTGGAACTCCGGCCGCATGCACCAGGCGTAGGTTTCTTCCAGAAGGTCCTGCGCCTCGTCGTCATCCATGTCGACGATGCCGACGGTGTGGGCCGGATTGACGAAGACCGAGAGACGCTTCGTATCGGTATGCGGCTTGATGATCGGGTGCGCGATCAGCGGCGCCTCCTGGTCCCGCTTTTCCAAGCGCAGCTGTCCGTCCGCGGCGCGGCCGCCGTAGCGGAACGTCGCCTTCCGCCCTTCCAGCCGGCGGCGCAGCGAGTCCGGCATGGACTCCAAAGCGTGATACATGTTCGCGAACAGGGTATCGCCGCCGACGTCCGGGATCTGCAGCGTATGCAGCGACGTCGCCCGCGCGGGCACCTCGCGGTAGCACATGTCGGTATGCCACTTGTCGCCGCGCTTGGATTCGAAGGGATCGACCTCGCCCTTTTCATTCTGGTTCGTCATCACGATCAGATTGTCGAACTCGGGATGGTTGTATTTCTTGGTGATATGGGGCTCGAGCCGGCCGAAGCTGCCCGCGAATTGAACCATCTGGGCGGCCGTCAGTGGCTGATCACGGAACACCAGCACGACATGATCGAGGAAGGCCTGATAGACCGCTTCCCGGGTATCCTCGGAGAGCGGCTTGGTAATGTCGACGCCGACCACTTCCGCCAGCAAAGGATCGCCCAACTTGCGCACTTCAACGTTCATCGCATCCCGCTCCATCTCGAACGCGGCGCTATCCGGCAGCCGCTTTTGACCATTTTAGCCGAAAATAGCTTGACGGGCGCAAACGACCCTTTAAATCGATGTCGGGCCGCACCGTCGCCGCGCCATGCGGCGGATGGTCCCTTGAATCAGCACAGCCGCATGAGAATATTAGGGCATGCTCCCACGCATCAGAAAGCTCATCGCCGTAACCCTCCTATGCGCGATTCCGCTGGCGGTGGCCGGCTGCGCCGAATGGAAAGGCTCGCCAAACGTCAACACTGACGTCGGCGGCGGCGCAGAGGGCCATGGCCCTGGCCTATTCACCGGCAAGGAAGGTGCGATCATACTTTATAATGGGCCTTGGTTCGGCGCGGCGCCCGACGGCGGCGAGGCCGAGTAACCGGAGCCGTCCCGTCGGCTTTCAGCCCTGCAAGCCCGCGTCTTCGGCTTCCCTAAATCCGCACAAGAAACACCGCGAGGACGAGCCCCACGGCGACGCCGAGCGCGGCGCCGAGCGCCAACAGCTTGTTGCTTGGTCTTTCCGCGCGGGAAAAGACGTAACTCAGCGCGGCGCCGACTGCACCCGGAAGCAAGACAAAGAGCAAGAGCAGCCAGAACCCATACATCGATTTGCCCTGTCGAGAAAACGTGGAACGGCCTCACGCGGATGCGCGGGGGAGTGTCCCACACATCGCCGAGGCGATCACGCAGTTTGCTGGGGTCGGATGTCGTTCGCTCTGGCCAATCGCCGGCCCGCCATGAGACAGTCGCGCGCGGCACCAACTGGTCCGGGCTTAGGACGGCGCCCGGAACTCGTCTTTTGCTCGCCTTCGATCTTGTCCGAAGAACCAAAAGAAACTGACGCAGGCCGTGCCGACCGGGTGCTCTCGATGATCGATCCCTTCTGGCTCTCTCTCGCCGCCAAGATGATTGCCAGCGGCGTGCTCGTCATGGCGGTCGCCCTTGTCGTCGCGCGAACGGGCCCGTTTGCAGGAGCCATGGTCGCGACCCTGCCGCTTTCCGCCGGTCCGGCCTATGTCTTCATCGGTCTCGATCACGGTCCGGAATTCGTCGCGCAAAGCGCCCTGGTCAGCCTCGCGGTCAATGCCGCGATTGCGCCGTTCATCGTCGTCTACGCCCTTATGGCGCAACGGTTCAGCCTTCTCGCCAGCTTGGGCGTCGCATTCGGCGCCTGGGTGCTCAGCGCCTGGCTGATTCTGCAATCGGCCTGGACCTTTCCGGTCAGCATCGCGGCAAACCTGCTGGCCTTTTCGCTCGGCATGGTCATGACGCGGCAATTCCTGGGCGGCACATTCGCAAAGCGCTTCACCGCCCGCTGGTGGGACTTGCCGCTGCGCGCCCTGTTGGTGATGGGCGTTACGCTCGCCGTCGTCCTGGGCGGAAAGCTGCTGGGCCCAACGGCGGCCGGCATGGCCGCCCTCGTGCCCGTCATACTGACGAGCGTCGCCATCGTGCTTCACCCGCGCCAGGGCGGCAGCACGGCCGCGGCCGTGTTCGCCAATGGGCTGCCCGGCATGTTCGGCTTCGCGGCCGCGCTCGTCTTCCTGCATCTTGCGGCGGTCCCGCTCGGCCTTTGGCCGGCCCTGGCGCTCGCCCTGGCGATCAGCGTCTCCTGGAACGCGATGCTGATCCTCGTCCGTTACCGTGTTTTGCTGCGCGCCGCCAAGTAGCGGCGCGCCGCGGCCGGCCCCGATGCGGCGGCACACGGAATTTGCGATGGCGGACCGGGGCGGCTATCTTCCGGCGGCGACGCGAAAATCAGGCCGCCGACGAGAGAGCACCGTGCTTACAGAGATCGAAAGAGAAGCCGCCCGCTATATCGGCCGGACGGAAATCGGCGACCGACGAGGTCTCGGCGACGATGGCCCGCCGCCTTGCGGTGACGCTCGACCAGTCGCCCGAAGGGCTCGAGCGCGGGGCGCCGCTGCCCGACGGATGGCACGTCATCCTGTTCACGCCCACGGCGCCGACGCGCAGCCTCGCTGGCGATGGTCATGCGCCGCAGGGCGATTTTCTGCCGGTGCTGCCGCTGCCGCGCCGCATGTTCGCCGGTCGCCGCGTCGTCTTCCACCAGCCGCTCCGCATCGGCGACGCGGTCGAGCGCGTCTCGAAGATCACCAAGATCGAGCCCAAGAGCGGACGGTCCGGCCTGCTCGCCTTCGTCACGATCGTGCATGAGATCGGCTCGACGGCCGGCCTTTGCGTCACCGAAGAGCAGAGCCTCGTCTATCGCCAGGAGGCGACCGGCGGCGAGCGCAAGGCCGAGCCGGAGCGCGCGCCGGCGGGGTGGCCGTGGACGTCGTCCTTCACGCCGTCGCCGATGCTGCTACTGCGCTATTCCGCCATCACCTTCAACGCGCACCGAATCCATTACGACGAGACCTATACTCGCCAGACCGAGGGCTACAAGGAGCGGGTCGTGAACGGCGGCCTGACCGCGATCTTCCTCGCCGAGTTCGCGAAGACGCTGCAGCCGCGGCGCATGGCAGAGTTCCAGGTGCGCAACCAGCGCCCGCTGTTCGTCAATGAGACCGTCACGCTGCAGGGCCGGCCGGCCGCCGACGACGATGCCAGGACGGACTTCTGGGCCGCCGATCAGGAGGGCTACGTCGCGTCCAAGGCCAGCATCCTGTGGGGAGATCCGCGATGAGCCGCCCGCCGCTGTCCGGCATCCGCGTTCTCGACCTGACCTCGATCGTGGTCGGCCCGGTCGCCACCCAGTTCCTGGGCGACTACGGCGCGGATGTCGTCAAGGTCGAAGCGCCCGGCGGCGACCTGCTGCGCCAGCTCGGCGGGCAGTCGAAAAGCGGCAGTCTGTCGCCCAAGTTCATGAACCTGAACCGCAACAAGCGCTCGCTCGCGATCGACATGAAAGCGCCGGGCGCGCGCCCGGTGATGGACAAGCTGCTCGCGGCCTCGGACGTCGTCGTCACCAACATGCGCCCGAACGCGCTGAAGCGGCTCGGGCTCGACTACGAGAGTGCCCGCAAGCTGCGGCCGGACGTGATCTATTGCCACGTCGTCGGTTTCGGCACGAACGGGCGCTACGCGGGAAAGCCCGCGTACGACACGATCATCCAGGGCATGTCGGGCGTGGCGGCAACCAACTACCGCGCGCATGGCGAGCCGCGCTACCTGCCGATGGTCATGGCCGATCACATCGTCGGCTTCGTGGTCATCCAGTTCGTGCTGATGGCGCTGCTGCACCGTCACCAGACCGGCGAGGGGCAATATATCGAGATCCCCATGTTCGAAAACATGACCTCCTTTGTCCTGGCCGAGCATATGGGGCAGCTCGTGCATGTCGGCTCGGACGGGCCGAGCGGCGATCTGCGCGTGCTCGACCCGCTGGCCCAGCCGACGAAGACCAAGGACAGCTATATCTGCGTTTCGGCCAACTCGGACAAGCAGGCCTTCGCCCTGTTCGACGCCATCGGCCGGCCGGAGCTCAAGGACGATCCGCGCTTCTGTTCGGTCAAGGCGCGCTTCCGGAATGTCAGCGAATATCACCGCGTCCGCAATGCCGGGCTGCTGCAGAAAACGACGGCGGAATGGGTCGAGATCTTCGACAAGCTCGACGTCCCGGCCATGCCGTTCAATACCTTCGAAGACCTGATCGCCGACCCGCACATCGCCGATGTCGGCCTGATCGACGAAGTCGACCATCCGATCGAAGGCCGCATCCGCAACATCCGCCTGCCGACCAAGACCACCGCCGGCTGGGACGAGAGGGTGCGCCCGGCGCCCGCGGTCGGCCAGGACACGACCGAGATCCTGCGCGACCTCGGCTTCCCGCCCGACGCGATTTCCGAGATGATCGATTCAGGCGCGCTGGTCCAAGGACCGCGGCCGAAGGCGGACGCGGCAGACTGAGCGCGGTCCCGTCAGCCCTGCCCGGCCAAGCGCATCACCACTTGAGAAACTTCGTGCCGGCGAGATAGCCCACGAGCACGACGATGGCGGTTGCGATCGGATACCACGTCATCACGAACAGCGGGCTGTCGTCGGTGCAATTAGCGGCATAGAAGGTAGCGGCGATACCGCTTGCGGCCAGCCCCGCTATCGCGCCGGCCAGACCGGGCCTGCTCGGCGCGCCTTGCCGCAGCGCCAGCAGCAGACAGACGAGCGGCCCGATCGCCAGAGAGTGGGATCAGCGTCAGGCAGAAGCGGGAATTCTGGCCCACCAGCCTGGCCGCCCACGCGCTCTCCGGCACGGCCACCAGCTCGGCAATCACGGCGCCGCCCAGCAGCACCGGGGCGGCCGCAAAGGCCCAGCCCCAAAGCCCGAGCGGCGCGCCGGGCCGGGCGATCCTCAGAAGGGCGCCGATGGCGGCCGTCGCCAGCGACAAGGTGACGACGAACTTGAACAAGAAGCGCACCGTTTCCACTGCGCTCGCGATGTCCGACCGGAAGCCGATACCAATGAAGAACGCCGCGCCGGCGATTACCGCGCCGCCGATCGTCGCGAACCCCAGGATGCGGCCGATTTTCCACCGCACCGCAGAGTCCTGCGCCAGGAGGTCGATCAGCTTATCCGTCTTCACGCAGCTCACTCCGATACAAGGCGGCAAGCGCCTTCAAAGCGCGGTGCAACGCCACGCGCACGGCGCCCTCTGTCATGCGCAGCCGGTCCGCCGTTTCGCGTATGCTCCGGCCATCGACCGAGATGGATCGAACGATATCGCACTGCGGCTCCTTCAACTTTCCCAACATACGCTCGACATCACGCGATTCCAGAGGGTCCGCCTGTTCCTCGGCTTCGAGAAAATCGATGACATTCTCGATCGGCACGCTCACATGCCGTCCGCGCCGCCGCAGCGCGTCGATCAGCTTGTTCCGCACGATGGTCGAGATCCACGGCCCGATCGGCCGCGCCGGGTCCCATGTCCCCCGCTTCGTGTGAATGGCGAGCAGCACCTCCTGAACGACATCCTCGGCCTCGCTCCGCGGCGCGCCGAACCGGTCGCAGCGCCGGCAGGCCATGGCTCGCAGATGCGGCGTCACCGCCTTCAAGAACCGGTGATAGGCAGCGGTATCGCCCGAAATCGCGGCGCGCATCCATATCGCCCATTCCTCTTCGCGTGATGAATGGCTCACGCTCTAACCCTCTCTACGCCCCGGAGTCCCGGTTTGTTACCGCCGATCCAGGCCTTTTTTCCGTGGCGCCGGTCAAAAAAATTTGCCCCTGCCTGTAACAGTCGCCGCCGCCGTTCCGTAGACCCCGATGTGAGCCAATCAAGGCTCGCCAATTCTACGGAGACGTCATCATGAAGAATCCAATGTTTACCCTGGTCCTCGCTGGCTCGCTCGCTTCCGCCCTCGCCGCCGCCACCGTTCCGGCTTTCGCCGCCGACATACCGGCAAGGTGAAGTGCTACGGCGTCGCCCTCAAGGGACAGAACGACTGCGCCGCGGGCAGCCATAAATGCGCCGGCATGTCCAAGGTCGACTATGACCCGGCGTCCTTCAAGCTCGTTCCCAAGGGCACCTGCACGACGATGAAGACCCCGCATGGCATGGGCATGCTGAAGCCCGGCGCCTGATCGGACCTCAATTCGATCCGAAGCCTCGACAAGAAATTGGAGTTCGTCATGAACAAAATGACCGTCGCCGCCTTCGCGGCATCCTTTGCGACCGCCCTGGCTGTCGTCAGCCTTCCGGCCTCGGGACAGGACGCCGCCAAGGAGAAGTGCTACGGCGTTGCCCTCAAGGGGCAAAACGACTGCGCCGCCGGGCCGGGCACGACCTGCGCCGGGACGTCCAAGATCGACTACCAGCTGAACGCCTGGAAGCTGGTCCCGGCCGGCACCTGCGCGAGCATCAAGACGCCGAACGGACACGGCTCGCTCACCCAGGGACCGGCTCCGTCGTGATTTCGCCGGCGGCGCGGCGCGAGCCGCGCCGCCGCTTTTTCCAAATCCGAACGAGGCATGGAATGAACCCGTCACGACTTCCCCTTCGCGCAGGCGCCGCCTTCAAGCCGGAGCATTTCGCCGCGATCAACGCCGCGCCGCAGCCGGTCGGCTTCTTCGAGGTTCACGCGGAGAATTATATGGGCGCGGGCGGCCCGCCGCATGCGCAGCTCGGCAAGATCCGGGAGATCCTATGCCATCTCCGTTCACGGCGTCGGCCTGTCGATCGGCTCGATGGACGCCTCTCGACCGCGATCATCTTGCCCGCGTCAAAGCCGTTTGCGACCGCTATGAGCCCGAAAGCTTCTCCGAGCATCTCGCCTGGTCGAGCCACGGCGGCATGTTCCTGAACGACCTCCTGCCGCTGCCCTACACCGAGGCGACGCTGGCGCAGCGTCGTCGAGCATATCGATCAGGTGCAGAGCTTTCTCGGGCGCCAGATGCTGCTGGAGAATCCGGCGACCTATCTGCGGTTCGAGGAGAGCACGATGCCCGAGACTGCGCTGCTTACTGAAGTGGCGAAGCGCACCGGCTGCGGCCTGCTGCTCGACGTCAACAACGTCTTCGTCGCCGCGACGAATCACAATTTCGATCCGCGCGCCTACCTCGCGGACTTCCCGCTTCAGCACGTGCGCGAGATTCATCTGAGCGGCCATGCCGAGGCTATCGACGACGTCGGCGCGCCGCTGCTGATCGACTCGCACGACACGCCGGTCAAAGACCCCGTATGGGCGCTCTACAAGGAAGTTCTGGCGAAGACCGGGCCCGTGGCCAGCCTCGTCGAGTGGGATAGCGACATTCCCGAATGGCCCGTGCTTCGCCGGGAGGCCGAGGCGGCGCAGGCGATCATCGACGATGCCGCGCGCCGCGCCGCCGCGTAAGGACCCGCCATGTCCATGACCACACAGAGTAGCTTTGCACGGGCGCTGCTGGACGCCAGCCGGCCGGTGCCCGACGGATTGACCTCGTGGAACCTGCCGCGTCCGGAGCGCCGTTTCGCGGTCTACCGCAACAATGTGATCTCCGGTCTCGTTCGCGCGCTCGCCTCCCGCTTTCCCGCGACAGAAAAGATCGTCGGCGAGGCCTTCTTCGCGGGCATGGCGCAGGCCTTCATTACGCAGCATCCGCCGCGGTCGCCGATGCTGCTCGCCTATGGCGATGATTTCGCGGACTTCGTGGCGTCCTTCGAGCCGGCAGTCGAGCTGCCCTATCTGCCCGACGTCATCCGGATCGAGGCCGCGCGCGGAAAGGCTTACCACGCCGCCGACCGTCCCCCTTTCGACACGGATTCGCTGGCGGCGCTCCCGCCGGAGCGCGTGCCGGCGCTGACCTTCACGATCCATCCGTCCGTCTCGATCCTGCGCTCCCGCCATCCGGCGGTGACGATCTGGGCGATGAACTGCGGCGATATCCCGCTCGCGCCGATCGAGGATTGGACCGGGGAGGATTCCCTCGTCGCACGCCCGGATCTGACCGTCCTGATACGGCGGCTGCCGGCCGGCGGCGCAGCCTTCCTCGAAGCGCTCGCCGCCGGCGCCACGCTCGGCGCCGCCGTCGAAAAGGCGCTGCAGGAAGCGCCCGATTTCGACCTGACCGCCAACCTGACGGGCGCCCTGCAGGCCGGGGCGTTCACCGCCGCACAATAGCAACGCTCCGGGAGACGACCGATGCAAGACTCCACCATTCAGACGACAGACGGCCTTCTCGCGGGCGGCCCTACGGCTTGGCTCAAGGCTGCGATCGGGCTTCTCGACCGCATCCCGAACGACGCCATTGCCCTGATCGCGCGCATTTCCATGGCCGCTGTCTTCTGGCGATCCGGCGAGACCAAGGTCAGCGGCTGGCACGTCACCGACACCGCGGTCTACCTGTTCCGGACCGAATACAAGCTGCCCTTGATCGACCCGTGGCTCGCCGCGCATATCGCCGCCTTCAGCGAGCATTTTTTCCCAATTCTGCTGGTGATCGGTCTGGCCAGCCGGCTTTCTGCGCTGGCGCTTCTCGGCATGACGCTGGTCATCGAAGTCTTCGTCTATCCCGACGCGTGGCCGATTCATGGCACATGGGCCACCTGCTTCCTGATCGTGATCGCGCGCGGCCCGGGGCTGCTGTCGCTCGATCACCTCGTCGCGAAGCGCTTCAGATCCAGGTGACCCGACATCCGCGGCGCAGGTCATCCGGCCGCTCCGTCGGTGCGTTGGCCATCGAGCAAAGCGAAGGCCGGCTTTATGAGCCCTTCCAGAAGCGCGCGTTCCGGCCGGGTGCGCGCCAGGACGCGAATGCCCAGCAGAACACAGAGCAGCAGCCTGCCGAGATCCTCCGCCGATTGGGTCGCCACGATCGTCCCGGCCTTCTGGCCCGCCTCGACGCAGCGGCGGAAGAACGTCTCGACCTGGACGAGAACTTCGGCAACGAGTTGCTGAAACTCGGGATCATGCGGCGCGACATCCAGTGACGCGTTCACGAGCATGCAGCCTTTGCGCTGCGAGTCGCTGAGGGACCGCTCGATTATCTCGTCGAAGAACGCGCCGATCGCCGTCCGCGGCGTATAGCGCCCTTCGAATCGTTCCACGCGGTCCGCAAAGCCGTGGGCGACGTAGTGTTCGAGCGCCTTCCGGTAGACCGCCCGTTTGTCGCCGAACGAATTGTAAAGGCTGGCCAGCGAAATCCCCATCCGGTCCGACAGGTCGCGGATCGAGGTCGCTTCATAACCACGCTCCCAAAAACATGCCGCAGCCAACGCGAGCACAGTGTCGTCATCGAATTCCTTTGGCCGTCCCACGTGTCGGTAAGCTCTTCAATCTTTTTTTGAGTGCGGCGTCGGATTTACCGCCGACGGATTTTATATCAGTCGATCCAAAACGCAAGCGACGGGCATGGCCCAAGGCGCTCCGGCAGCCGGGATGCGCGCGCGGCCCTGCCCGATCCGGGCTTTCCGCGAGGCACGGTTTCAGCGATGATCGGAACCGGCGCACTGACCCTGAAGACCGTATCCAACGGCGAAGATGTGAGGTCTGGAAAGGCCGAGCAGGTTTCACGATGCCCGCCATCGTCGCGAGCGCGCCGACGGTGTCGTTCCGCGCAGCCGAATCGAGTCCATCCTGTTGAACATCCTGGCCCTCAAACTCGTCGCCACGCCGGTGCTCATCCTGATGGCGAGCCTTGCAAGCCGACGCTGGGGCGAAGCGGTCGGCGGCTGGATCGTCGGCCTGCCATTGACCTCCGCGCCGGTCGCATTCTTCCTCGCGGTCGAGCAGGGTCCTGGCTTCGCCCAGCAGGCGGCGGCCGGGTCACTCATCGGCACCACCGCGCAGGCTTGCTTCTGCCTTGGCTACACGCGGGCCGCCCTGCGCTTCGGCTGGCCTGCTGCGCTCGCTGTCGGTGCGCTCGCTTTCGCCGCCGGCGCGACAGCCTTGCAGGTTTTCACTTTACCGCTTCTCCTGCTGCTGCCCCTGGCGGTAGCCGCCTTGATTGCCGCGGCATGGCTCGTGCCGCTCGGTTCGGTGCAGCGACGCCCGGTTGCCGTGCCGCGCTGGGATATTCCGGCCCGCATGATCGTGGCGACGACGATCGTCGTCACGCTCACAACGATTGCACCGGCGTTGGGACCGCGTCTGAGCGGCGTGCTCGCGAGCTTCCCCGTGTTCGCCTCCGTGCTTGCCGTCTTCGCACACCGGCTGCAAGGGCCGCTCGCGGCGCGCCAAGTGCTGTGGGGCCTGTTGATCGGCCTGTTCGGCTTCATCGCCTTCTTCTTCGTCATCGCCATGACGATCACCGCCGTCGGCATCGGCATCGCCTTCATTGCGGCCACGCTCGCGGCGCTGGCGATCCAGGGCGCATCGCTCTGGCTGGTGCAGAGAAAGAACCACGACACCGCCGCCTAAGGCCGCGCCGATTTCGTAAAACTTACCTTGCGCGATGGAAAATACCGGCGATGCGTGCAGCAAAGCCGGGACTTTCCGCATTCGCCGCCGTCGAATTTTGAGATTCTACGCTAAGTTATATAATGGGCCCGCTGATCGGATCGGAGCGCGCTCCGGCGACGCCGTCGGCCCGGCCAGTTATCAAAGCGCATCTGCGCGTCTGAAGACTGCAAAAAAACGCAAAAGTCCTTCGGGAGGAAACAAATGTCGATCAATCGCCGCCAGGTATTGGCGGGTTCCGCTGCGACCGCCGCAGCGCTTGCAACAGGTGTTTTTCGTCCGGCAATCGCTGCCTCGGAGCCGATCCGCATCGGATATCTGCCGGCCCTGACCGGTCCCAGCTCGTCCACGGGAATCGGCATCAATCGCGGCACGCAATTGGCGGTAAAGGAATTAAATGACGCCGGCGGCATCAACGGACGACAGATCGAGCTGATCGTCCGCGACACGCAGAGCGATCCGACCAAGGCGGTGAACGCGGCAACCGAGCTCACCCGGCGGCATAAGGTCCACGCCATCTGGGGCCCGCTGAATTCCGGCGAGTCCCTGGCGGTGGTCCCCCTGATCGCGCGCGACAACGTACCGCAGATGCATCCGTGCTGGGTCGATACGCTGACCGACCCCAAGAAATATCCGCTGTGCTTCCGCGACGCGCCCACCAACCAGCAGATCGGCCACGCCGCAAACAACTATGTGGTGAATATCATCAAGGCGAAGAAGGTGGCCGTCATCAGCGATACGACCGGCTACGGCACTTCGTCGCTCAATGCCTATGTGCCGATGCTCAAGCAGATGGGCGGCAATGTCGTCTATCAGAGCAGCGTCGACGCGAATAATCCGGACGTCAAACCCGAGATGCTGCGCATGCAAGCCGCCGGGGCACAGGCGATCATGCCTTGGAGCGTGAACGCGGGGTTCCTTTCGCGCCTCATCAATGCGCGCGGCGAGATGAACTGGGACATCCCGATCGTCGGCCAGACGACGCTCGGTTCCGGACAGACCAAAGCCCTGCTGAAGAAGCCGGAATACTGGGAAAAGGTCTACCCGAACAACTTCCGTACCTGCAGCTACGATGCCAACGGAAAACTGCCGCCGCGCACGGTCGAGTTCGTCGAGCGGCTCAAGAAGGCGAATATCGAATTTTCGGACACGCTCCTGTGGTGGGTTGCCCTCGGCTATGACGGGCCGCGGCTCATCGCCGATGCGATACGGGCAGTCGGCACCGACCCGAAAGCGATCGGCGGCTATTGGAACAAGGTCAAGGGCTGGCCGGGCGTGTACGGCACCATCACCTGGACGCCGGAGAACCACAATGGCTTCCAGGACAATGAGATCGTGATGGTCCGGGCCAATTCGCTCAAGGACGGCGCCTTCTCGCTCGCACCCGGCTACACCGGCTAGATCCATGCTGGTATCGATCGTCTCCTACGGCCTGGCCCTGGGGACCATCTACGCGCTGATCGGCATCACCTACAACGTGATGTTCACGGCGTCGCGCGTGTTCAGTTTCACCGCCGGTACGGTCGGCATGCTGGGCGGCGTGTTCGGCGCACTGTTCATCAACAGGCTGGGCATGCCGGTGGTCGTAGGCTTCGCCGCCACGCTCACGGTCGGCGCGGTGATCGGCATCATCACCGAGATCGTGACGGTGCGGCCCGTCCTGAAGAGCCTGGAACAGCATCTCTACGTGCTGTCCACCCTCGCCTTCGCCTTGATGATCCAGCAGCTCACCGCCATCGAATGGAGCACGGAGCCGCAGCCGTTTCCACACCTGCTGCCGATCGGTCCCGGCATCCTCGACCAGCAGTTCTGGCTGCCGATGCTGGCCTGCGCGACGACGATCGTGGGCCTCGAGCTGCTGTATCGCTATACGCTCGTGGGCCATGCCTTCCTCGCGATCGCCGAGGACAGCGACGCGGCGCGGGCGCTCGGCCTGCCCGTGCAGGGGCTGCGTATGGCCAGCTTCGCGCTGGCCGGGGTGATCGGCGTCCTGGCGGGCTTTACCGGCGGGGAGATGATGCTGGCCTACTTCGGCAACGGGCCGTTGCTGAACTTCTACGGCTTCGTCCCGGTCGCCCTCGGCGGCATGGGCAGCAACAGGGGGGCGGTGGCCGGCGGGCTTGCGCTCGGCCTCTTCCAGCAGGCGGCCAACTTCCTGGTGGGCGGCATCTTCGCCTCGGTCGCTATTTTCGTCGTGTTCATCATCGTCCTGCTCGTGCGGCCCGAAGGGCCTCGCCGGCGAAGTCACGGCGCGGCGCGTATGACCGACACGACGACACCGCTCACCCGCGCCGGCCATGCCGAATGGCTCGCCAAGCTCGAAGCCTTGGCGCCATTCCTGGCGCTTGCCACAGCCGCGGTCTGCCTGCCGCTGCTGGGCGATTCCTACATGGGCGTGATCGCGACGCGGGCCTGCATCTACTGGGTGCTCGTCTCGGGGCTCAATCTCGTGGTCGGCTTCGCCGGACAGATCGCCATCGGCTGGGTGGCGCTGCTGACGCTCGGCGCCTACGTCACCAGCGTGCTGACCGCCGGCACCGTGATGCCCGCGCTGCCGCCTTATCTCGCGCTGTCGGCGGCCGCGGTGTTCGGGGCGATCTTCGGCGTCATCGTCGGCCTGCCGGCGCTGCGGCTGCGCACCTTCTATTTCGCGATGACGACGCTCGGCTTCGCCACGATCGTCACGCAGGTCGCGCTGGCCTGGAAGAGCGTGACCGGCGGCGGCGTCGGCGTGCCCGGCCCCCTCTTCCCCTGGCCGTTCGCCAGCTCGTGGGGATTTTATTATTTCTGCCTCGGCATCGCGGCGATCTGCACCTGGATGACGATGAATATTGCGGCGAGCCGCTTCGGGCGGTCCCTCGTGGCGATCCGGGATGCCGACGTGGCCGCCGAATCGGTCGGCATCTCGAAGCCGGCATTGCTGGTGACGGTGTTCGTGTTCAGCGGCGCGGTCGCCGGCGTCGCCGGCGGCCTGTTCGCGTCGCTGCAGTCCTATATCACGCCGGACGCGTTCACCTTCGACCTGTCGGTGCTGTTCTTCATCGCGATCCTGATCGGCGGCCGTGGCTCGATCCTCGGGCCGCTGCTCGGCACGATCATCCTGACCGCCCTGCCGGAATTCGCCGCGCCGCTCGTCGCCTGGTCGACCTTCCTCTACGCGGTCCTGCTGCTCGTGATCGTGCTCGTCGTGCCGGGCGGCATCGCCGACCTGCTGGATTACAAGAACCGCCGGCCGCTCGAGCAGCATCGCGAGATACGCCCGCGCCCCGAGCTCTTGCCGCAGGTGATGGGCGAGAGCGCGCAGCCGAGCCGGCTCAAGCTGGAAAGCGTGGCGCTGAGCTTCGGCGGCGTGCGCGCGATCGACGGCGCGGACCTGGAGATCCGCACCGGCGAGGTGCATGGCCTGATCGGTCCCAACGGCAGCGGCAAGACGACGATCCTGAACGTGATCTCGGGATATTACGCGCCGCAGGAAGGCCGCGTGCAGCGCGACGGCGCGACCCTGATGCCCCGCGCCCCGCATACCCGCGCCGACCACCACATCGCCCGCACCTTCCAGACGCCGCGGCTGATCGGCGCCGCGTCCGTGCTGGAAAACGTGATGATCGGTGGCACTGCGGACGGCTGCGCCAGCTTCGTGGAATCGCTCCTGTCGCTGCCGCGCCATCATCGCGACGAGACGCATTTGCGCGAGGCCGCGATGACCGCGCTGACCACGGTCGGCCTGGAGCAGCTCGCGGCCGTGCGATCGGACCGGTTGCAGCATGGCGAGCAGCGCTTCGTCGAGATCGCGCGCGCCCTCATGATGCGCCCCGCCTTTCTTCTGCTCGACGAGCCGGCGGCAGGATTGTCCGTCGACGAGATCAAGCGCCTCGGCGCCCTCATCGTCGCCATCAGCCGGCAGGGGACGGGCGTGCTCCTGGTCGAGCATCACGCGGATCTGATTTTCGATATCTGCGATCACGTCACCGTGCTCAATCTCGGCAAGGTGCTGGCGGCCGGCACGCCAGCCGAGATCCGCGCCCATCGGGAGGTGGTCAATGCCTATCTCGGCGGGTGAGCCGTTGCTGGAGATCGGCGGCCTGACCGCCGGATACGGCAAAGTCCAGGTGCTCAACGGCATCGACATGACGGTCAGGGCGGGCGAAGTGGTGGCGCTGCTCGGCCCGAACGGCGCCGGCAAGACGACCTTGCTGCGCGCCATCTCGGGGCTGCTTCCCTGGTCGGGCCGGATGCGCTTCGCCGGCGAAGACCTGTCCGGCTTCAGCCCGCGCGACACGGTGCGGGCGGGCCTCGTGCACGTCATCGAGGGGCACCGCGTGTTCACGCATCTGACGGTCTTGGACAATCTGCTGGTCGCCGGATACGGCATGCCGTCGCGCGTGCGGGCAAAGCAGGTCGAGGAGGCGCTCGCCTTCTTCCCCGAGATCGCCGCCAAGCGCCACGACCGCGCGGTCACCCTGTCGGGCGGCCAGCAGCAGATGCTCGCCGTCGCCCAGGGGCTGGTGCGGCGGCCCCGGCTGCTGATGTTGGACGAGCCGTCCGCGGGTCTCTCTCCCGTGCTGGTGGACCGCGTGCTCGCGACGGCGGGCCAGCTCCGCGATGCTGGCACCGCCATCCTGCTGGTCGAGCAGTTGATCGAGAAGGCGCTTGCGCTCGCCGACCGGGTCTACGCGCTCACCCGCGGCGCCATCGTGCTCGAGGCCCCGGCCAACGAGCCCGGCCTCCCGGACCGCCTGGAGCACGCCTATCTCGGGGAGAATATTGCGGCGGCGGAATAGGTCGCGGCCGCAGGCGGCGGGACGATTTTCTCGGCCATGGTTTCGCGCGTACTTCCGCGGCGCGCCGCCAATGCGCATGATACGGACCGATCACGGGAAGGTCGCGCTATTACGCGCTTTTCGCCTATAGTGGGATTGGAGAGGGGTCACCTTGAAGAGCAATAGGGAGACCTCACGTGATTAACAAATGGTTCGAACGATTCCGCGTCCCGGGAAAGTGGTTTGGCATCGGGCTTGTCGTCGCCGTTATTCTGGTCGGCGCTGGTTTTAGCAAGGGATACCTTGTGTCCGGGAGCACGGCCCGTGAAATGGCCACGCAAAAGGCACAGGATGCAATCGCCGCCGCCGAGACGCCGATCTGCGTGGTTCAGGCCTTGAAGGATCCCCAAGTGAAGACGCGGATGGGCGCGCTCGACAAATTCCATGCCGAGTACGATTACGACAATCTTGGAAAGACCCTTGATAAATTCGGCTGGTCAACGATGCCGGGATCGAAGACGGCCACGGACGCGATCGCCGATGATTGCTATACCACGGTGCAGGAGGCTTTGGAAAAAGAAGCGAAGCCCCTGAAGCCGCAGGCCATGAAGTAGCCTTGAGATCGGCGTGAACGTCGTCGCAGGTGCGCACGGGGAAACCGTCCCTCATGCGCACCTTTTTTTATGCACTGAAAAAAGCGCCGCACACTCGTTGGCGGCAGCTGAAGGTCGAAGCGAAGCTGCTTCTTACGAGGTTTCGTTTCGATCACCATTCGGGTGATTGGCCATCGGCCTGAGCGTCCGTGGCTTTCATGTTCTCTTCGGGAGCCCATCGGTCTCGAGGGCGTCCGTGTCTTTCATGTTCTCTTCGGGCGCCCATCGGTCTCTAGAATCGAAGACGCAAGGCTTCAATAATTTGTTGATTTTGCATATATAATAAGAAATTTGGTGCCCCCGGGGAGAATTCGAACTCCCACTTCCTTGCGGAAACCAGATTTTGAGTTTGGCGCGTCTACCAGTTCCGCCACAGGGGCTTGGCCAAGCATCGCCGACGCACCCACGCATTAGGGCATCAAGGCCGGTGGCGCCCACTATAGGGCGGGTTTCCGGCCGGTCAACGGGAAGCAGCGGCGCAACCGCCGGGTGCCGCGAACCTATCCTCTCGCGTTACGGCGCGGCACAGCGTATGGTGCCCTGGCTGGACGACAAGCCTGGAAAGGGTGGGCATGTTGGGCTACGAGGCTCCGGCGGAGGAGGTCGAGGCGATCCGCACCTGGTTCGCGACATGGCACACGCATGTCGCCGCCGTGAACTTTACGGCGGCGCGCGGGCTGTTCGACGACGCGGTCATCGGCTTCGGCACCTTCATGGATACGGTCACGGGACTCGACAATCTCGAACAGCGCCAGTGGCGCTCGATCTGGCCCACCATCGAAGGCTTTCACTTCAATCTCGACACGCTGCGCGTCGGCGTCTCCAAGGACCGTTGTCTCGCCTTCGGCGTCGTCACCTGGGATTCGACCGGGTTCCACGAGGGCGGCAAGCCCTACCCGCGCCCGGGCCGTGCGACCGTGCTATTTGGGCGATCCAAGCCCGGCAAGCCCGTGGAAAGGCCTGCACACCCATATCTCGCTCAACCCCGGAACGCCGCAATCCTCACACGGCAACCGGCCGGAAACGCACTAGGCCCGCCCACTGACCATGACCAACGGAATGCCGGGGGATACCACGTTGAAGCTGGCCTTCGACCTGCATCAGCAGGGCGATTTCAGCGCCGCGCTCGCGATCTATCGCGCGCTCTTGCAGTCCCATCCCGACAATCCGCAGGTGCTCGGCCTGCTCGGCAGCGCCTGCCGGATGACCGGCGAGCCGGAAGAGGCGGTGGATTACCTGGGCAGGGCCGTGGCCGTGGCGCCGCTCCGCATCGACCTCAAGGCGGAGTACGGCATCGCGCTCGCCGAAGCGGGCGAGCACGAGCAGGCGCTCGACCTGCTGGAGGACCTGCTGCCGGCGCTGTCGGCGCAGGAGCAGGACGCGGCCGTCGTCTATGCCGCGCTGGGCGATGCCTGCCTCGGCCTCGACCGGCTGTATGAGGCGGTCGGGCATTACCGGATCGCCATTGCCAAGGAGCCCGAGAACACCGCCGCCGCCGTCAACCTCGGCATCGCGCTGCAGCGCCTCGGCCGGCACAAGGAAGCGATCGCGGCGTACAAGTCCGCGCTGCGCCTGGAACCGTCGAACCTGAGCGCGATGACCAATCTCGGCGTGGCGCTGCAGGAATTGGGGCAGGTCGAGGATTCGCTGGCGATCCTGAAATGCGCCGCGGCGCTGGCGCCCGACGATCCCGGCATCCGCACGGATCTCGCCGTCAGCCTGCTCAAGGCCGGCGATGTCGACGGCGCGGAAGAAGCGCTCAACCGGGCGATCGTCAGCGATTCGACCTTCGGACGGGCATGGAGCAACCTCGGCAACCTGCTGCAAAGCAAGCTGCTGCTCGCCGAAGCCCGCATGGCGCACGAGAGCGCGCTGACCATCGACCCCACGGATCCCGAGTTCCACTGGAACCACTCGATGACCCTGCTGCTCGACGGCGCGTTGAAGGAAGGCTTCGCCGAATACGAATGGCGTCGCAAGATTCCCGGCTTCGGCAACAAGCAGATCACCGGCCCGGCCTGGGACGGATCGAATCCGCGCGGGCGAACGATTCTGGTCTATGCCGAGCAAGGACTGGGGGACACGCTGCAGTTCTGCCGCTACGCGCCGCTGCTGGCCCGGACGGGCGCTAAAGTCATCCTCGCCTGTCCGGAAAAGCTGGCGCCCCTCCTGTCGACGCTCGACGGCCCGGTGGAGATCGTCTCCAACTTCGACGCCGTCAGTTATTACGACTGGCAGGTGCCGATCATGAGCCTGCCGCATCTGATGGGGACGACGCTCAGGACCATCCCCGCCAGCGTGCCTTACCTTTCCGCGCCACCCGACACGCCGTCGCCGCTGCCGACCTCGCAACAGGGCAGCCGGATCGGCCTGGTCTGGGGCGGCAATCCGAACAATCCCAACGCGCGGCATCGCTCCATTTCACTCGAATCGCTGCGGCCGCTGTTCGATCTGGACGGCATCGAATGGGCCTCGCTGCAGGACGGCCCGCCGCGCAAGCAGATCCTGGAGACCGGTCTGCGGCTGCGCGACCTCGCGCCCGATCTTGCCGCCACCGCGGCAGCGATCATCGAGCTCGATCTGGTGATTACCGTCGACACGGCGATCGCCCATCTCGCCGGCGCGCTCGGCCGGCCCTTCTGGCTCCTCTTGTCCTACGCGCCGGATTGGCGCTGGCTGGTCAACCGCGACAACTCGCCCTGGTATCCGACGGCACGGCTGTTCCGTCAGCCGGCGCCGGGCGACTGGACCTCGGTCGTCGGCGAGGTGCGGGATCAGCTGCAGGCGCTCACGAAGCACTGATGCCGGCTGCGACGTATGACCCGTATGACCGGACGAAGGGGCCCTGCTGTGGCGTTTCGGCGCACCCGCCCATGGTCACGCCAGGCCCGTCCGGGCTTGCCCGCCCGCAGCTTCTTCACCATCTTGTTCAACGGCTTCGCCGGCAATGGCCGAGCCGTCCCGTAATTCACGGACAGAGGCCCTACAGGTGACCCGCGGACGACGACATACGGATATCGCGCCGGCCTTGATCCTGCTTGCGATCAGCGCCGCGACCCTCGCCACCGTATACGCCTCGCAATATATCGGCGGCCTGCAGCCTTGCGAGCTTTGTCTCTATCAGCGCTGGCCATGGTGGGGCGTGCTCGCCTTATCCGCGCTGGCATCCCCGCCCGTGCTCTCGGCCAGATTGCGGATGCTGCTCGTGCTGGGCGCGGGGCTCGTGCTGCTGGCCGGTGCGTGCCTGGCATTCTTTCACGTCGGCGTCGAGCAGCATTGGTGGCCGGGGCTGCCCAGCTGCGGCGGAGGCGGACAGATACCCGGCTCCTTCGCGCAGCTTCAGCAATTGATGCAGCGGCCGGCGCCGCGCTGCGATCAGCCCGCTTGGACCCTCCTCGGCATATCGATGGCCGGCTACAACGCGATCCTGTCGGTCGTCGTGGGCGGCTGGGCGCTGGTCACGGCGGCCGCGACGCTGCTCGGCAAAGAAAGCGTGCATTCGGGATGACGGCTGCGCTCGGACCGAGATACCTGCCCGGCGACCCGCCGCCCGGCGAAGACATCGAACGGATGATCCGGGTCGATCACGCGGGCGAATACGGCGCGGTCCGGATCTATGCCGGCCAGCTGGCGGTGCTGCGCCGCCGGGCCGCGTCCCCCGTCATCCGGGAAATGGCGGAGCAGGAGCAGGCGCATCTCCGCCGCTTCGACAGGATGATCGCCGACCGTCACGTCCGTCCGACCGTCTTTGCGCCGCTCTGGCACGTCGGCGGCTTTCTCATGGGCGCCGGCACGGCGCTGTTGGGCGCGCCGGCCGCGATGGCCTGCACGGTCGCGGTGGAGGAAGTGATCGACGCGCATTACGGCGCGCAGGCGGCCCGTCTCGGCGATGACGACCGCGAGCTGCAAAGGCGTGATCGAAGAATTTCAGGCCGACGAGCGCAAGCACCGCGACACGGCGCTCGAGCATGACGCCCGGCGCGCGCCCGCCTATCCGCTGCTCACGGCCGCGGTCAAAGCGGCGTCGCGCGCCGCGATCTGGATTTCCGAGCGCTTCTAGCGGGCAGAGGGATCGCCGGGCCATGAGCGGGACCAAAGAGCAGATGCTGGATGGCCGGTGCACCTGCGGCGCCGTCCGCTATCGCATGGCCGGCAAGCCGCTGTTCGTGCACTGCTGCCATTGCCGCTGGTGCCAGCGCGAGACCGGCGCCGCTTTCGCGCTCAACGCCATGATCGAGACGGACCGCCTGACCCTCCTCCAGGGCACGCCCGAGACGGTGCTCACGCCGTCGAACAGCGGCAAGGGACAGAAGATCGTCCGGTGTCCCGCCTGCCGCGTGGCGCTCTGGAGCCATTACGCCGGCGCCGGCGACACGATAAGCTTCGTCCGCGTCGGCACGCTCGAGGAGCCGGACCGGCTGCCGCCCGACATCCACATCTACACGTCCACCAAGCAGCCCTGGGTGGTGCTGCCGAAGGACGTGCCCGCGGTCGAGGAATTCTACAATCCCAAAGAACACTGGCCGGCGGAGAGTTTGGCACGCTTCCGCGCCGCGCGGGAAAAGCCCGCTTCCTAGAACGGATCGAGCTCGGTATCCCAGTAGAGGAAGTCGCGCCAGCTGTCGTGCAGGAAGTTCGGCGGGAAAGCGCGCCCGCTTTCCTGCAGCTCCCACACCGTCGGCTGCCGGGGAGTTCGCCGCGGCGACATCCCCGCCTTCGTCGGCACGCGCCCGCCCTTGCGCAGATTGCAGGGCGCGCAGGCGGAGACGACATTCTCCCAGGTCGTGCGGCCGCCGCGTGAGCGCGGCATCACATGATCGAAGGTCAGCTCGTGCGCCGGGAAGGCGTCGCCGCAATACTGGCAGGCGAAGCGATCGCGCAGGAAGACGTTGAACCGGGTGAAGGCCGGCCGGCGCTCCTGCGAGACATATTCCTTGAGCGCGATGACGCTCGGCAGCTTCAGCTCGAAGGACGGAGAGTGAATGACCCGGTCATATTGCGAGACGACGTTCACGCGTTCGGTGACGACCGCCTTGATCGCTTCCTGCCAGGGCCAGAGCGACAGCGGGAAATAGCTGAGCGGCCGGAAATCGGCGTTCAGCACGAGAGCGGGGCAGTCGTTGACGGCAAGAATTCAAGACATGCGTCCTCGGATGACTCCGCGCCGCCCGTTGCCGACCGGGTATTCCGATACCGGCCCGCGCCGGACGACGCCATCCTGATAGCGGAAAATCGATAACGGGACAAGCCGGTCGAGCGAAAGGTCATAAATCTTCACGGCTTTGTCACAGTTTTACCGATGGGTGAAATACCGGAGAATAGCCGCCCCGGAGCGCGCCGATCGCGGACGGCGGTGTCAACACGGTGACCGATTTGCTCCACGGCAGCGACAGGCCCGCTTGATAGCCGCGGTGCGACCAGGGCCATAGCCGGCCGCCTGCAACCAGGCAAGGTCGGCCGTCCCACAGAACGAAGGCGCCTTCCGGCAAATCGCCCGGCGCGGCGCGCCACTGGCGCTGCCGCCGCGTACCGGGCTCGATCCGCTCGCCGTGAAGCCGGGCGTCCATCTCACCCGCACGCGGCGGGGCCGGCGCGGCGTTACCGATACGCCAGGCTTCCTGCCAGGCGTGGTAGTCGCGGCGCCGGCATTCGAAGCAGGGACGGTGTCCGGCGGCGATCGCCACCGCTTCGTCGAGGAAGAACAGCTCGGTATAGCGGCGCGGCGCCATGACCTCCCGATGCCGGCCGCGAAAGCTGGTGCGGCAGATGATCCAGACCTTGTGCTTCCAACGGCTCCGCCCGAGACGCTTCGCCGCATCATGCAGGATGCCGCGATTGCCCATGAACAGGCCGCGCGCATCCGCCGCGACGATGTCGCCGGTCGGGGTCACGCGATTCTGCAGCGGCATCGCCCGCCATCCGTTGCGCTATGCGGTCAGCACCTGGTGGAGGAACTCCGCGCCGCGGACCAGGCCGTTCTGGTCGATGCCGTGGCCGATTCCGGGACAGCTCAGCGTTTCCACCTCGATGCCCGCGGCGGCGAGGCCCTTCTCGGCCTGCGCCATCAACTCATACGGCACCACCGGGTCCTCCGTGCCGTGCGCCAAAAGGACCGGCGGCCGCGACTTGATCTCCTGCGGCAGCAGCTCGGGCGCGATCAGCCGCCCGGAAAATCCGACGATACCGGCGAGCTGCCGCTCGCGCCGCGGCCCGACGAACAGGCTCATCATCGTGCCCTGGCTGAAACCGACCAGCGCGGTCTTGCCCTCGTCCAGGCCGGCCCGCTCCAGCTCGCGATCGATGAAATCGTCGAGCGGCGATGCGGCCATCCGGACGCCCGACAGCATCGCTTCGGGCGAGCGGTCCTGGACGCTGAACCACTGATAGCCGTGAGGCGCCATGTCGCAAGGAAATGGCGCGTTGGGGGACACGAAAGCAGCGTTGGGCAGCACCTGCGCCCAATGCGGCGCGATGCCGATCAGGTCCTGGCCGTCCGCGCCAAGACCGTGCAGAAGAATGACGAGCTGCTCCGCCGGGCCGCCCGCGGCCGGTCCAAAACGAGGTCCATCGAGCTCGAAGAAACCGGCCATCGATCATGCTCTCCTGTCAGCCGCCCGCCATCGGGCGCTTTCTTATACGCGCAGCAGAGCCATGCAGGAAAGCGCGCGACACACGCAATCGACCAATCTCGCTTAGCCGGCGCCACGGTGGCGCCCGCGGGCCCGGTCAGGGCGCCGGGACAAACTCAGGCATGACGTTGCCCACGAAGCGCTCACGGCCGCCATCGACCTGCATGATCGTCACCGACTTCGACGGGATACGGTTGCTGCCGCGATAGCTGATCGTTCCGGTCACGCCATGGAAGCCCGTGGTCGCGGCGAGCGCCTTCAGCACCGCTATCGGCTCGATGCTGCCCGCCTTCCCGATCGCCGCCATCATCAGGTTGGCCGTGTCATAGCCGAGCGCCGTGAACGCGTCCGGCTCCTTCGCCGGATGGATTTCGTGAAAGAGCTTGCGGAATTGCTGCACCGCCGGGTCGGGATTGTCCGCGCCGAGATAGGCATGCGTGGTGAAATAAACGTTGCGCGTCTGCGGGATATTCTTCCAGGCTGCGCCGATGTCGAGCCCGTCGCCGCCAAGGATCGGCGCCGTGACGCCCGCATCGCGCAGCCGCGGAATCACCATGGTGACGTCGTCCGGATAGGCGGCAAAATAGACGAGATCGGCCTTGCGCAGGCTTTCGACATTCACGGCGAAGTCGGTCAGCGTGTAGGGCTGCACCGATGAGACCGTGCCGCCGAGCTGCTTGAAGCGGGTCTCGAAATAGCCATGCAGCAGCCGCGTGTAGGCCGTGTCCTTGTTGAAGATCACGGCGACCGCATGCGCCTTCAGCGCCCGGTAGGCCCATTCGGCCGCGGCCGCGGCCTGCACATTGTCGCCGAAGCAGGCGAGGAACAGGTATTCGGGCACCTGCGACGGCAACCGGGGCGAGGTCGCGCCCGAGGTGAGGAACACCTTGTGGTGCTTCGCGGCAACTGGCGCCGCCGCCAGCACCATATCGGTATCGGAGAGGCCGATCAGCCCCGCGGTGGCCGGCTCCTTCTCGAGCAGGTCCTTCGTGACTTCCGCGATGTATTTGGGCGTGGATTGCCCGTCGATCACTTGCAGCGTCACCGGCCGGCCGAGCACGCCACCATCCTTGTTCGCGCGATCGACAGCGAGCTGCGCGCCCTCGGACGACGGGATGTCGAGCGTCATCTGCGCCCCGTTCAGATTGTAGACCGCGCCGATGGTGATCGGCCCTTTTTCCGTCGTCCAGCCCTTGATCCAGGCGCAGCCCACCAGCAACAGGCACACGACCAGCGCCGCCGTCATCGTGAATTTCGGTCGCATCGCCACGTGTCATCCCCCTCATCCGCGCCACTGCCCGCGCGACGCGCCGTCGCCGCGGAAGTCTTCGTCGTCGGTCGATATGCGCCCCGCTAGTCGACCGGCACGCCCTTGTAATAGTGCCAGAGGAACAGCGCCCCCACGCCGCGCCACGGACGCCATGCCTCGACGATCGGCTCCGACTGCTTGCGCAGCGGCCGGTCGTCCAGCCCTTTCAGCCGGCGCAGCGCTTCCTGGATGGCGAGGTCTTCGGCCGGCCAGACGTCGGGCCGGCGCAGCGCGAACAGCATGTAGATCTCAGCGCTCCAGCGCCCGAGGCCGCGCAGCGCGGTCAATGCCGCGATCACGTCGTCATCGCTGGCCGTGGCAAGGCGATCGGCGTCGAGCCGGCCGCAGCACATTTCGTCCGCGATCCCGCGGCCATACTCGATCTTGCGGCGGCTGAGGCCGACGGCGCGCAGCGTCTCGTCGCTGGCGGCGAGGAAATTCTCCGGCGTCAGCGGATCGACCGCCGCGATCAGACGCCCCCGGATCGCCCGCGCCGCGAAGGTCGAGACCTGCTGCCCCGCGATGATGTCGATCAGCGCGCCGAAGCCCGGCACGCGGTTGCGCGGCTCGGGATAGCCGACCAGCGCGATCGCGCGCGCCATATCGGCGTCGCGTTCTCCGAGGGAGTCGAGGGCGTCTCGAACGAACTCCGGCGTCATGGCGAATGACTTAACCCGGCGGCTAGTAAACGTCCACCGGCTCCGTCGCGACGACCGACGGGCGGGCGGTGAAGGATCTGTGCCACGCCGCGAGCGCCGGCTTCGTCGTCCGCCAATTGTCGTCGGCGAAGCGGAAATCGAGATAGCCGAGCGCGCAGCCGATGGCGATATGGCCGATGCCGAAGGGCGCCTTGGTCAGCGCCGGCGCCATGCCGTCCAGCGCATCCAGGCATGAGGCCAGCTTGACGGCGATCGCGGCCTGCAGCTTCGCGGAGCGCTGTTCCTCGGTCCGGGTGCGCTCCTCGTACATCCGCGCCAGCAGCATATCGAGCATGCCGTCGCCGAGCGCCAGCCAGCGGAGCGCCTCGAACCGCGCCCGGCCGGACGGCGGGAACAGCTTTTTCCCGTCGTGCAGGCCGTCGAGATATTCGCAGATCACCGGCGAATCGTAGAGCGCCATGCCGTCTTCCAGCACCAGGGTCGGGATCTTGCCCAGCGGATTGACCGCGCGCACCTCCTCGTTCTCGGCGAAGGCGGAGACGACGACGCGCTGGCAGTCGAGGCGATCGACGAGGCCGGTCTCATGCGCGGCGATCATGACCTTGCGGACATAAGGGGAGCGGGACGACCAGTAGAGCTTCATTTGCTTTTTTCCCTGTTCGCGATGGACGGCCGGTGTCTGCAGTGCCTTTGACAACGCTGTATAGCAATGGGACGCGGACCCCGCCAAGCGCGCTGGTCATTGACGCCACACCGGCGCGGCGGTAGGGGCAAGGCATGACAGGGACCGTCACCCGCTTTGCGCCCAGCCCGACCGGCCGGCTGCATCTCGGTCACGCCTATAGCGCGCTCTTCGCCTGGCGCCTCGCGGCGGAGGCCGGCGGGCGCTTCCTGTTGCGCATCGAGGATATCGACACGACGCGCTGCCGGCCGGAATTCGAGGCCGGAATCCTGGCGGATCTCGCCTGGCTCGGCCTGTGTTGGGAAGAGCCGGTATGGCGCCAGTCGGCGCGGATACCGGTCTATGCCGAGGCATTGGCCCGGCTCGAGGCGCGGGACTTGCTCTATCCCTGCTTCTGCACCCGCAAGGATATCGCGCGCGAGACCGGCGCCGGCCATGCGCCGCATGGCCCGGACGGGCCGGTCTACCCCGGCACCTGCCGTCATCTCGGCGCGGCCGAACGCTCGGCCCGCCTCGCTGACGACACACCTTACGCGCTCCGGCTCAAGATGGATAATGCGATGGCGGCGGCGGGACCGCTCACCTTCACCGACCGCGGCGCCGGACGGATTGAGGTGGACGGCATGCCGTTCGGCGATGTCGTGCTGGCGCGCAAGGAGGTGCCGGCGAGCTATCATCTCGCCGTCGTGGTCGATGATGCGGCGCAGGGCGTGACCTTGGTGACGCGCGGCGAGGACCTGCTGCCCGCGACGCATGTGCACCGCATCCTGCAGGCGCTGCTCGGCCTGCCCGAGCCGGGCTACAGCCCATCACCGCCTGCTCGCCGACGCGGCGGGCCGGCGCTTCGCGAAACGCGACCGCAGCCTGACGATCGAGGCGCTGCGCCGGGCCGGTCATTCGCCCGAGGACGTTCGCCGCATGGCAGGAATCGAAGCGCCGGCCGGGTGAGCCGCGCTTCCGCTAGCGGCGGAAGGTGCGCCGCCGCGTCCGCCCGGTGACGACCAGCAGCAGGCCGCCGATCACGCCGAATATCACGACGAGTATCCCGATCGCCTTCCACCCGGGCATCAGGAGCAGCGGCACCATCACCGAATCCCAGAACGGGGCGTAGATATAGCGCTGGATGATCGCCTGGACGAGGTTGAGGCTGGACTTGTCGATGGCGAACCAGATCTGGCCCGCGGCCTGGGTGAGATCATGTCCGGCAAGCGCAGAGCCACGCGCCGATGCCCAGCATCACCACGCCCAACGCCACGAACAGCTTTCCCAATATTCTCAGCACACTCATGCGCCGGTCGCGACCGCCTTCCGCCGGCAATCATCGCTATCGTTGCCGGCACGCTAACACGCGGACGGTGGGCGCGCCACCCACCACCGATCGCTTGCAAGTTGTTTCCCTATTGCTTGCTTGGGCCCGCCCGCTTTTGTAATGTCCCGGCTCCTCGACGACCGGCGACAAGGCCGGCAGTCGATACCGGAGGGATGGCCGAGCGGTTGAAGGCGCACGCTTGGAAAGCGTGTAGGCGTTAATAGCGTCTCGCGGGTTCGAATCCCGCTCCCTCCGCCAGTTCTTTTATCTTATATAAATCAATTATTTACTGATCGACGAGACCACACGCAGAGACCACACGCGTTTTCGGTTTGACTATCATTGGATGCTAAAGGCATTATGCGATTCAAGCTTTGATGAGTCCCGTCAGGTATAGGCTGTACTAAGTTAGATGGATGTGCGAATTGCGCTGGGGATACTGAATGTCCTTAGCGTCGCGGCGAAATGGGTACCCATCGCATTCATTGCGGGAGACGCAGGCAATGCGCTGATAGCACTTGCCGGGAAGAAGACCGAAGCCAATGTTATAGTGAAGTACCTAACAGAAACCGATTCTGGGTCGTCCGTAACCGTATTCGGGCTGCTAGCATTCGCATGCATGTTCTGGGCGCTTATCGAACGCAAGCTACGGCATAGAGCAATAGAGCGCCTCACGAACCGAACCGAAGAACTCGAAAAGAAGCTCAATGCGAGCCGTAGCACCAGCGGTCTGACACCCGACGGCCGAACCCACCCGCGTGATCGGTAGGAGGCGCGAATGGAATTTGTTAATGCGTCGGTACTGCTCGTAGGGATAGCGGCGCTACTGATTTTTATTTACGGCCCTTGGCAAACCATCTGCATTGATTGGGCTAGGAACAGCATGTTCGAAGCGCGCGATGCGGTATTTGATATTGCCGCGCAAGGTCACGTCGATTTCGAGTCCCCTGATTACATAGAGATACGAGACGGCTTCAATAGCCTCATACGCTTTGCCCATCGAATTTCTTGGCCTGCCTTATTCTGCATATACTTTGCTACGGGAACCGGTCCCAAAAAGTCGCCCGCGAGATTGGCTCTAGAGCGCATTGAAAACAGGGAAATCCGCAACCAGATCTACTACCAAGTAAACAAGGCGTCTAAGGCGGCTGTCTTTCTCTTGTTCCTGCGATCACCAGCCTTCTCGATAGTGTTGGCAATCGGGCTCATAGTCCGATTGGTAACGCGGAGTTTGGGATTGGTAACGCGGAGTTTGGACAAAGCCGCGTATGCGCTTGCTGAGCGTATCCAGTCGGAAGCCGATCAGTACGATGAAGCTGAGCAGGCCAAACTAGGTCCGCGAATTCGAACTGCACACTAGGGCGCAGAGCTACGTTCTTTCGGTTTCCATATAGATATCCAGCCGGACTTTTTCTTGCCGGCTCGATTGTTCCTGCCGCTCTTGGCCCCACCAATGGTTCGCTACATGTCCAATCTTCGGCCAGTCGGGGCGGGCGTGAATGTCCGTCGACCCGCACGCCTGACAGCGCAGCCGCCCGTGCACCATCGGGAAGGGCAGGCTCGGACCTAGCTTCGCGATGATAACGGCGAACGGCACCACGTCATTGTGGTCGGATCTATTGCACCAGCAGAAGACCCCGGTCACGTCGCGGGCCAGCCAGCCGAGCGTCGGCGGTGTCGGAGCGTCATCGTAGCGCATCCGGACATGGTGAGGGTCATTCGGTCGAGAAGAGAAGGGCTAACAGAGGCGAAGCCCCACAGCAGCTGTCTTTATCTATGAGGACAACAAATGTAAATTGAGAGTCTTTCGAGCGAGCGTATCGGGCTATGGCAATAAAACCTTCAGAACCACAAGCCGTGCGAATTCGTTTCAGCGATGTGCGCAGCAGAATTCTTTTCGCACTTGCTAAGCACTCCGTGATGAACCCGGGCTCTATCACACTCGACCAGATTGTGGCTCAGGAGAGACTCGAATTTGCGCCGGGTTGGGTCGTGCAGGCCGCAGATCAGCTTTATTCTGATGGGTACATTACAATGAGCAGGAGTGGCCGGAATCCATTAACCTGGCGGGTCGCAATTAGGCCGAAGGGCATAGAGCAGGCGGAGCTACTTGGCGACATAATTCAGGGAGTAGAACAAGCTGCAGGAAGCATCCCAGCCGCAGATAGGCTTGTTGAGCTTGACCACAACAGCGAGGCGTACGCAGACACACTTGCCGCGATTGAGAAAGTTCGGGATGAGGTAAAAGCAAGTAATGAATATGCAGCTGATGACCCCGAAGATAGGGATCAACAAATCTCGGAGCTTAACGCTGGCCTAGAAATCCTGAAAGCCGTCCGGGTCCGTCTATCTGTGGCAACAAATTTAATACTTCCGCCGCTAATGCATCTTGCCCAAAAATTTTCGGATAACTTGATAGGTGAACTCGCCAAACAGGCCGCGCATTTTCTCCGCACACTGATTGGGCTGTGATTTTGTCTAATGATGCACGCTCTTTCATTTTACCCTGGCCTGCGCGGCCTTTTTGTCCAAGTCCTTCTGCATCACGTCGAGCTTCCGATTGAGGAAGTCGGGGCTCAACGTGATCGCCTTGCGCGCCTGCGCCCGGCTGGTGCTGATGGCCTTCTCGATCGCTTCGCGTCGCACGAATTCCGGAAGCTGCGACCAGCCTTCGATATTCATGCGGGCGTCAAGCGCCTGCCGCAGCTCGGCGCCGGCTACGACTTGCAGGTGGTCGTACTCTTCAGGTGTCAGTTCGATACCGTTGATCTTCCTTCCCAGCGTGCTCGGGAAGATGTGGAGCGCCAGCAATTCGCGCACGGCCGGACCGTTCTTTTGCCTCCGCAAGAGGCCGCG
>CAVQDH010000006.1:0-386952 GCA_963711215.1 uncultured Alphaproteobacteria bacterium
GTGCGGGATTGACCCTAAGTCTTTGCCCCATATAGCGTGGATTTCTGCGGAAAAGCGCAAATCGGCGATCTGTGTACCCGCCGTGTACCCGGAGGAATGTGCTCATGGGCAAGAGCAACGGCAAGAGCTTCGAGCAATCCGTCCTTGGCATGGCCAGTGGCCAAAGCCTCCCGGACCCGTCACTGCCGGGCCTCGAATACCGGCGCCGGGCGGGCGGCGTCTTCGTGCGCTACCGCTACAAGGACCCGCGCACCGGCCGGTGGACCGCCGTCAGCCTCGGCAAGTTGGCCGAAGGCGCGAAGCCGGACGAGCGTGGCATCTGGCGCTTGGAACCGAGCGCGAAGCCCTTCATCTCCCTGCGCCAGGAAGCCCTCGCCAAGGCTGAGGCTCTCAGCAAAGGCAGCGACCCGCGCACCGGCGCCGGCCCGGACGGCCTTCCGATGCCCCGCGCCCTGGCCGCCTACGAAGCCGATCTCGCTCGGCGTGGCGCCGCGAAGGGCAGGGAGGTGCTGAGCTTGCTGCGTCGCGAGCTGCTGCCCCTCGGCCTCCCTATCGGCGCCATCACTCGCCAGGACGTGCTCAAGCGTGTCGCCGACGTCGAGAAGAGCGGCAGGCCCGGCGCGGCCAAGGAACTGCGGGATCAGGGCGAACGTGTTTTTGAGCTGGGCCGGCAAACGAAGGGTTGATCGGCTTCAACCCGCTCGCCGGTTACCGCAGCCCGCGCAGGACGCGACAGGAGCGGCTGGCCCAGCAGCAGAACGGGAAGGCCCTGAGCGACGCGGAGCTGGCGCAGGTCTGGGCACGCTGCGGCCTGGAGCCGGCGTGTGGGGGCGCTACCTGCGCTTCCTGCTCCTGACCGGCCAGCGCCGGACCGAAACGGCCCTAGCGCATTGGCGGGATATTGACCCCTACACGGGCGTCTGGGTCATCCCGAGCGACGTCACGAAGTCGGGCAGGGCGCACCGCGTGCCGCTGCCCTGGGCCGCTGTCAACGTCCTGAGGGTCCGGTGGCCGAGCCGGGCGCCTCGGGCGCCTATGTCTTCCCCGTGGTCGCCGGGCCGCAGCGATGACGGGGTGGAGCCCGCTCATGCGCAACTGTTCCGCCGAGCGCATCCCAAGTTGCCCGCGTTCAGCCTGCACGATCTGCGCAGGACCTATCGCACGGGGCTGGGCCGGCTGGGCGTGGAGCCGCACGTTGCCGAGCTGGCGCTGAACCACGCGCTGAGCGATGAGCTGGCCCGGACCTACGACCTGGGCGACTACTGGCCGGAGCGCTGCGCGGCTGCCGAGCGGTGGTGCGCGCATGTCGCGCGGGTCGTGCCTAAGTTGTCAAGGCAAGGAGCGGCACCGGGCGTGCCCTATATCGCAAGTCGTCCTCTATACGCCTCAAGAGGGCTAGCCATATCTCAGCCTCGAATAGAAATCATCCATGAAGGCCACTGCGGTCGTGACGGCCCACGCTGCACAGCCCGCACTTAAACATCGGTGTGGAAAGAAGTTGCGAGCCCTGATGTGAACGGCGGCTCGGGATGTTTGAAGATCCGCATTCCCTTCCAAAGCTTTTCAGTTGCCATTTGCTGCCCCAATCTCGATTTGTAGTGCACAAGTTCGTTTCGCAACGGAGCCAAAAGCACGGTGTGTTGCGAGAGCTTTCCGCCGGGGGGCAGTGCGCACCTATTTAGAAGGCGCAGAACAAAAGCATACCGCGACACCACGTCTCCGTGTTTATCGATCTTCTCCGCACGAGGTCGTAGATAATCTCTTGCTGCTATGTCGGTACCGTTAGAACCAAGGTGGTGTCCCGGACCGTAGTAAGCAATCTCAGATTCCGGTCTCAAGAGCAGCAACGCTTTGCATTATCGCCGAAACGACGCATGCTCGGTGTTCTGCCTTAAGAAGTTCGGTGGCACTAGCTCCTACCCTTGTTCGATTTCGGATGATCGCCGCGCAAATATTGTGGCCCCTTCGAGGAACTGAGGCCCAAAACTGTATCGAATATCACCTCTGGCTGTCATCTTGAAGCGCACCGCAAAACCCGTTGCCGTCTCACATTGGTTCACGAAAACATTTTAGGAATTCGCGTAATTATGGCCATCGTGGCAACAATTGAATTTCTCCCAGCGAGGCGTAGGTGACCGTAATGGCTCCCCTCCGCCAGCTTGTCACTGTCCTGTCTTACAATCGCCTGCGGGGTGATTATTTCTCGCCGTGGAGTTTAGCACAATGGGCAGTCTTGTAAGCCTTAGGGCTCGTGTTATTTGGCGCATTGGTGTTTTTCTTGCGGCGCTTCACCAAAGAAGGCCGGAAAAACCCAAGGGATATTGACGATAGCGCCGATGAGTTTAACTCCGGAGCCGCATGGGTCGTGACGATTGTGGTCTCCGGAATATTTTTTGCCTACATAGGACGTGAAATTATCGTGTGGATCGGAATTAGTGAGCTATCTGATTTTGAGCAATTTCTATTGATGGGTGCGGTGGGAGTTGGAGTTGTCTTTTTGGCCTATCGCACAGCGAACTGGATTTCTCCTGCTCACGACGATTGAGGAAATTTCGACCAATGGCGCGCCCGGCAGGCGCTTGGTACACATGGTACACTTCTCCAGAACATGCAGACACCTCCCTAGAGACCAGCATGAAACTTTAACCCGTCTTCTATTCCTTACATATTTTATTAAGGAGTTAAGGGGAGCGGGAGTGTGTACCTTTATTTCCAGGAACCGTACCATCTGTACCATCTGTACCACGGCCTACCCCGCCTTGAGATAGCGCTTGGCGGCGCGTTCGATGTCTGCCGCCTTGAAGCTGCGCTTCTGCTCCACACCGCGCCTAAGCATGCTTGGGCTTAGCCCGACCTTCTTCAAGAGCTTGGCGGGGTATTTGATGGCGCCGTCTTCCAACTCGGCGCTGAACACCACGTTGTCGTTGGCCGGCACCTGCGCCTTGTCCCAGGCCTTCCGCAGAAGCCGGATATGTACGGGCTCCTTGTCGCCCTCGACCTCCTGCTCCAGCGCCAGTGCAGCCGCGCGTGCGCGCTCCAGCCATTTCGGCCCGGCAGCCTCCGCGATGGCGATCAGCGGCAGCCACTTGTCCCACATGCGATTGACGAGGCCCTGCGGTATTTCCGGGCGGGCGGCTGTCAGCTTCTCGCCCATGCCGGCCATTGCCTTCTCCAACGCCGCTTTGACCTTTGGGTCGGCCGCCTTCCGCGCCGTCTTATAAAGCGCGCGAAACTCATCGTCCGTCGCCGGGTGCATCCGTATTTCAATCACCCGATCCGCCAGCGCCCTGTCGGGCAACCCGCCCACCTTGCCCAAGGCCATCGGGATGTAGAAGTCGAAGTTGAGCGGCTTGCCGGTCTCGCGGTCGATCAGTCCTTGCTTCGCTCCCTTGTCCGCGCCGGAGCACATGGCGTCGATCAGCGCGCCATCCTCCTTGTTGAGCGAGTTGTCGAGCTGGTCGAGCAGGAGCGTTGGCGGGCGCATGTCCTTACCCTTGCCCAGCTCAGTCGCCTTCCGCAGGAACGTGGGCGTCACGCGGTTGTAGCGATTGCCCTGCGCGGCGAGACCCTCGACCACCCGCAGCAGGCTTGTCTTGCCGCACCCGGGGTCTTCCGACGTGGCGAACAGCCGGGGCGTCATGGTGAAGTGATCGAAGACATAGGTATGCGCGATCCAGAGCACGGTCGCGACGCGCTCCGGTTCGTCCATGACGACTTCCCGCGTCAGCTCCGCCTCTACAGCGTCGAGGACCGCGCCGAGGCCCGGGCCGGGCGGCCTTGCTGTCGGCCGCCCCCGCGCTATATGCCTGTTTAGACATGACGTTTTACCCCATTCGTTGTGTCGGCTTCTACATCATCCCAAATCGCGTCGAGCGGGGCGGGCCGTCCAACCAACGGCCCCACCCTGCTCTGACGCTTCGGCAGATATCGTGGATCAGCCTCTGCCCCTGCGGAGACTGAATCTCCTCAGTCGCCAGCAGGAACCAGGCACCGCACCCCGGCATGGCGGTCATGAGGATGCCATTCTCCGGGTCATTCCAGTAGAGCTGCATCACGCACCGCCCTCCGGCGCCAGGGCCTCGGTCGATGAACTGGCTCGCAGCGCGGCATCCTGCTCCCGTGGCCTATTACCTCTAAGCTGAGCGCCTACGGAAGGGGGCGACATGGGCCTTCGCCTCGATCTATCATGCTGGGCCAGCCGTCCGTTCGGCCACGACCATGAGCGAACTACGCGGACCCCTGTCTTGATCTCCGGCCAAGCTGTAGCCCGGCGAGCCGGTAGATGCCTTGCAACAGCGGGCCAGCTCACGTGGGCGACCGGCTCGGGTAGGATCACGCACGGCGCCAGCATGATGTCGGCAGTCCGGCCACCACGGTCCACGGCGCAGCACCCACGCTTGGGAGGTCTGCGTGCCATCCGCTTCACCTTGCCACCCGGCGCGGTAGAGGTTCGGCCGCGCCTCTTCGAGCTTCTGATACTCTCGTCCTTCGGGTTGTCTTTTGCCATTGGATCAAACTCCCTGTTTCGGTTGCGTTTAAATTCGTGGCCAATATAGGGCCTTACCGGAAAAATGTCAAGAGGATCGCCGATTTTCTAGCGGTTCTCCTATCCATGTTCACAGCGATTGAACCTTAATTGACATGTAAAGACACGTTAACTATACAGTACCCTTGGTTGCTAGTCCTCCTGGCAACCCGTTCCTCCTCAAACTCGGAGGCCGGGTTTCGGCTCGGCCCCCACTTTTGGAGCAGAGATGACAGACGGAACCGAAGACCAGCCGATAGCCAAGCTCTCCGCCGAGCGCGTGGACGAGCTGCTGGGCGTGATGCAGGCCAAGACCGAGCCAGCGCCCACGCCGGAGCCGACACCAGCGCCCGACCTGGACCTTCAGCGGCATGCCGGACCCGGAGGCCGACCGCGACGGCTACCGCGCCGAGCTGGACCAGCGCCTGAGCGCCTACAACGCCGAGGCTCGCCCAGCGGCCATGCCGGACATGAGCCGAGTTTGGTCCGATTTCAAATCGCGCAATCCCGACGCTGACGAGGCAGCCTGCCGCCAGCATGCCGCCGATTTTGTCCGCCAGCAGACGCTGCACGGCCGCGACGTTGCGACCATCATGCGTGAGCTGCCCGCCGTCGTGGAGCACCGCCTCCGCGCCGAAGCAGACGACAACGCGCACCGCACGGCCGGCACCTTCGGAGGCGCCGAGAGTGGGGGCCGGCCTGTCGAGCCCAACGGCGAGACAAAGCCCACGCGCTTCACGGACGAGCTGGCAGCCCGGCAAGACGCGCTTTGGAGCCGGCCATGACCGAGCAGAAGTTGACCCCAGAGCAGCAGGCCATCGTGGACCGCCAATGGCGGCGCTTCCGTGAGCAAAATCCCGATCTGGCCACCGACCGGGAAGCGGTCGAGCGGGCCGCAACAGAATGGGCGCAAGGCCAGATCAAGGCCGGCCGTGCGCACGAGGAAGTCGTCAGCAGTCTCGCAGACGGTGCGGCGGAAGTGCTGGAAGCGGCTCGGCAGCGAGAAGTTCACGGACAGCCTGAAAGCTGCCCAGGATCGCATGTGGGGGCGGCAATGACGGCAGGACCAATGCCCCACGCTCCCCTCCCGCCTCGGCTGACGCTTTCAGACCTGCGCGCGTCGGACCCACGCCGGACCCGGACCGAGCGAGGTGCCGAACCCGAACGCGGGCGCCCGAGCGGTGCCCTACGAGCCGGGGAGCGCCAAATGAATGCTGATCGGGATCGGAATTGGAATTGGCCCGGGCAAGCAGCCCCCTCCACCCCCGCCGCCGCCGGAGTAGCTGCTGATGACCCGCGGTTCTGGCGTGATTGGAGATTCGGCCGCAGAAGGCGCAGACGTGCTCTATGACCTCTCCGAGGCGCCGAACATCACCCTCGCCCAGGCCCGAGAATGTAAGCGCGCAGCCGATTGGATGCAGGACCGCTCGGAAGCGTACTGGACCTTGCCCAGAAGATGACCCAAGCCAAAAGGATTTGACCCGTGGCCACACTTGACGACCTCGAAGCCCAGCTCAGCACGCCCCAGGCCGGCCCTACCGCCGACCCGCGCGTGGTGCAGAGCAACGTCTTCTCGCCCAGCGCCGTGCGCTCCGACCTGACCGAAGGCCTGACGAGCCTGCACGACGCGGTACAGCCGGCCAGCCCATCCGAGCGATACGGCATGTTCTTATCCAACATTGGCGTTGCCCCCCAGGCCGGAGCATACCTCGAACAGAAGGCGCGCGGCCGGATGGCCAATGCGTTGGCGGAGCAAATCCGCGTCGCCCGGCAGCAGGGCTTGAGCCCGACCCAGGCCTTCCATGAATTGATGCGCTCGCCGGATTTCGTCGAAGCGTTCATCGGTGACCGGATTTCGGCAAGACTGTGATCCAGGCCGCGCAGCTTGCCAAAGCCGACCCCGCCGAAGCCTTCGGGCAAGCCACGCAGGCGGGTGAGCAGCAGGGCTTCCTGAGCCGCGACCTGCGGCAGCGCCTCGACCTCCTGGCCTCTACCGATTTGAAGACGGCAGTTGAGCGGCTGGGGCAAGAGCTGGTGCCTGAACCCGAGACCTTGGCGCAGGTTGCGACCCGCGAGCAGCAGGCGAGCGCGGAAGACCGCCGGCAGTCGCTGGCCGAGCGCAAGTTCCTATTTGAAACCAAGAAATGGGAGTACGAGCAGAAGGCGGCGGGCAATCCCGAGTTCAAGGACATCGACAAGATCGCAGATGCGTTCCGGCGGAGGCGCAGCCCTACACCAATTCGATCCGTGGGTATGAGAAGGTCCGCGAGCTTCGCGGCAAGCGCGGCTCGGCAGTGTCGGACACTGCGGCGGGCGCGATTGTGCTGGCCTTTTTGCAGAGCCTGAAACCGAGCGTCAGCGCGTCCGCCGCCCTGGGTGAAGCTGAGAACCTGGCGGTCACCGGCAGCATATTCCAGCGCATCCTCGGCACCGTGCGGCGCTGGGCTTCCGGCGACCGTATAAACCAGGACGAACTGGAGATCCTCGACGCCAGCCGAGATTTGGCCACGGTCGCGAGCGAGGGCTACAACGCCATCGCGCAAGCCTTCACGAACATTGGCGTCAGCAACTTCCCCCGCACCTCTCGGGACGACATCCGAAAGCGCGCCATTCCGCAGCTTGTCCGGCCCGAGACGCTGGACGAGCTGCAAGCCGCCCGCGCGGAGAAGCGCCGCCGGGCCGAGCTGGAAGCGCATAGCGCCGCCCAGCACCGCGCCATGAACCCGCCCGCTATGCCGCAGGCGCAGGCGCAGGCACCGGCCGCGCCGCACGCCACCTCCCAGGCGGAGGTGAATGCCTTGCCCGTTGGCAGCGTTTCGTCTGGACGGACGGCAAGACCTACGTGAAGGAGCCGTAAGCCATGCCCGACGCCCCAGGCGCGCGCCCGATAGACCCGGTTTCGCGTTCCAGCGCGAGCGCGCGCAGCGGCAACAAGTGCGGAAGGCGGTCAATACCGCCAACCCGCGACCGATCAACGCCGCGCAGATCGAGTTCCTATCCAACTTCCTGCCGCTGACCGGCGGTATCGCGCTCGGCACCAGCTCGGTGCGCAGACATTCGCGCGTCTGGGCCAGCTCATGAAGCTGCGGCCGGACCGTCTACGCTTTCTCGAAAGTGTCCGCCGCAATCCCAAACTCCTCACCGACCTGCCATCGCAGGAGATGAAAAACGCCGTCACTGACGCATTCGGCAAAGGCACCAAGCTGGCCGACGATGTCGTGAGCGAACTGCCCGCCAGCGTGCAAAGCCTCTTGCCGCTTGGTCGCACCGGCGCCCTGGTTGGCGGTACTGTCGGCGGCGCCGCAACAGGTGCCGCGCTCGACGTTGCAGAGGGCGCCATCCACGGCGAGCTGCCCAGCGCCAATGACCTCAAGCTCGACGCCATCGCCGGCAGCCTCGGCCCTGTCGGCGGCGCCATCCTCTCCAAAGGCTCGCGCTTCTTCGCGCGGATGCTGACCCAGCTCCGCACCCCTCGCACGCAGAAAGGCGTGATGGCCGCAATCCAGAAGGAACGCGAAGCGCAGGACCGTTTCGAGGATACGTCCGGCGCGGCAAGGAACGCCGTATGACGATGCCTTCACCGAGGAGCGCAGCCGTGGCGATGCCCTCAACCGGCTGCTCAGCGGCCAGCGTATTGACGCGGACATTGGCGGGGTCAGCGGGCAATCGGGCCGCATCGGCGGTGCCATCGCCAGCACCGGCGTAAGCTCCGCCCTGACCGGCGCGGGCCTGGGCGCTGCCTTCGGCCTGATCGGCGGTGACCCTGTGAGCGGCGGCGCTGTCGGCCTCGTCCTCGGCAATCTCCGCGTACCCGTGGCCCGCCGGCTGCTTCAAAGCGACAAATTCGTTAAATGGGCGACGGACACGGCGCCACGGCTCAACAGCGTCCGCGATGCGATCCTCAGCCTTGGCGCGCTCAAAGCGGCCGAGGGCGTAAAGGCCGTGCGTGACGGATACGACGAGCTTTTCAGCTCTATCGAAAGCGCTTTCCTGCGGGCGGAGGAGATCGGCATCAAGCACGGTGGCGGCGAGCCTGACCAGGGCAGCCAACAGTCCGCCCCGCCAGCCGGCGCCCGCCCGTTCGGCGGCGCGATCCCGACCCCTGACCAAGCACCCGAGGAGTAAAGACCAATGACCGAGCACGTAATCGTCCCCCACGAGTTGGCTGTTTGGCGGAAGTTCCGCGCGATGGCCCAGCCGGGCGACGTGATGCGCACCGCGCTCCGCCCGCCCTATGCGGGTGCGCATCACATGCCCCACGCCGCGTGGCTGCGCGAACTGCTGGCCGCACTGGACGAGGGGTTGGAGGTGCACGTCGAAGAGGCCGGCGCGCTGCGCCACGGCCGCGCCATTGCCAAGGCCCTCTGCCAGACAATGGCCGAGCACGAAGCCGAGACCGCGCGCCGCAGGACGGAGGCCCAGCGCAGCGTTGCCGAGGCCGAGACAGAGCTGACCACCGAATATCGGCGGGGCTTCGACGATGGCCTGGAAGCCGCGCAGCTCGCAGAGAAGGCAGCCGCCGACCGCGCGAAGGCCCGCGAGCGTAAGCGCCGCCAGCGCGAGCACGAGGCTCACGAGCAGGCCGAGCGCGATGCAACGGCCCGAGCCGACATCAAGTCATCAAACTTTGCAACCGCAGGAGCATGAACCATGCCCGAGACATCCATCCCGAACGCCCAAGTCGCTTGGACCGATGAGTGCTACAGCGTCGGCTGCATGAAGCGCGTCCTCACCAAGTCCCCAACCCTGCTGGAACGGCAGGCCGGGCAGCTTGAGCAAGTCATCGGCGAAGTCCTGATGCGCAAGGACCGGCCGGGCGTGTTCTACGATGCGCACGGCAACCAAGTGTCGGAGGAGTTGGCCCGGCAAGCCGGCTTCCCCGTCGAGCGCCTCAAGCGGGAGGGCGAGAAGCAGCGGCGCCTCGCCGAGGCCAGGGCCAAGATCGAAGCCGAATTTGCCGAGCAGCAGGCCGCAATCGAGGCCGAGCCAGCAGCCTACACTGTCTCCGCTTCGGCCCAGGCCGATGACGCCGCATGAGCACCACGGCCGGTGTAGGAGCTGCGGCAAGAGGCGGTGGCTGCCCTTCGGCGTGTTCTGCCGGGGATGCCGATGGCGCCTTGCCAGGGGCCTGATCGGATGAGCACCACGCCAGACGACATCAACCTTGATGGGTATTGGCGCGACATTCACCGCCATCGTGAGGTAGAGCGCCGGGAGCGCCGCTGTCTGGGCTGTAGCCACATGTTTGCGTCCGCTGGGCCGGGCAACCGCATGTGCACTCGCTGCCGCGACCGGAGCAGATCGGACAGCCCATTCGAGCCCTGAGGCCGGGTCGTGACGGCGGTTTTTATTGCATTTTTTGCTTCCTAGAGGCGGAATGGCCGAAATCCGCCGTTTTTGTAATTCCCCACCCCAAAACAGGCCCGATTCGCACCCGCAACCGCGACCGCAACCGGCGGCGGTTTCTGGCCGTCCCGTGACAGGCCCGGAGCAGGCCGCCGGAGCGAAACCGCAGAAATCCGCCATCCTGCCACCCCCGCGACCGCAACCGGCGTGACAGGCCGGCTAGGCCCCCCGAACCGACCACTGCCAACCCGCGCCCAGCGCCTGCACGACCGGCCGCGTCACGCCCTGCTGTGGTAGGGGTGTTTATTTTTATTTTTCAGTATTTTACCTGCACGGGCAGGGTATGGGACCCTCAACGCAGGGGTAGGGGAGGCTCAACGGCCTTGGGGGCCCTCCCCCGCCGGCCACCCGCCGCTGCTCCTGTCACGCCCCAGGGGCCCGGCCTGTACCCACCGTGTACCCATAGGCCGATCACGCGATTGTGATCGAAGCGTCTTGGCGCCGATAATGCGTTGGATTATAAGGAGGTTTTACTGGTGCCGCCGGAGTGAATTGAACACTCGACCCCACCCTTACCAAGGGTGTGCTCTACCTCTGAGCTACGGCGGCGCCTGTAACAGGAGTGCCGCCTTATGCCATAGGGTCCGGGGCGGTGCAAGGCGGCGTCTCGGCGGTGTCTTGGGCGGTGTCTTGGGCGTCGTCGAAGCCCTTGCGCACTGGAGCGAATGCGGGTATCGGGGCCGATGGGCGTACGCCCGCGGGCGGCGCGACTCAGGGGCTTCGGATGGCGGCGATGAGCGGGAATGGGCGGAAAAGCGGGCCGGCCAAGGCGGCGAAGGGCGAGGCTGCCGAGCGTGAGCGCCGCCGGCGCCAGGCCGAGCTGCTGCGCACCAACCTCTTGAAACGCAAGGAGCAAAGCCGCAATCGCCGCAAGGATGGGCGATCGGCGGGCGGTTCCGGCGGCGACCCCGCGGACGGTTGAGCGCGCTGCCGCCTTGTGATCGCCATAGTCATAAGTTAGTCATGCGCCGAATTCCGGCCTTCGCGCCGGGCGATGGGGATGCGGGCGGCACGGGACGGAAGCGCCCGGCGCGCGCAACGGAGTGGCGGCGATGAGCGTGATGCCTGATAGCTGGATTCGCGAGAAGGCGCGAAACGACGGCATGATCGACCCGTTCGTCGATCGCCAGACGCGCAACGGCGTGATCTCCTTCGGCCTGTCGTCCTATGGCTACGACGCCCGCGTCTCGAAGGAATTCAAGATCTTCACCAACGTCGACAACGCGCTCGTCGACCCGAAGCAGTTTTCCGACAAGAGCTTCGTCGAGCGCGAGACGGACGTCTGCATCATCCCGCCAAACAGCTTCGTGCTGGCGCGCACGGTCGAATATTTCCGCATCCCGCGCGACATCCTCGTCATCTGCCTCGGCAAGTCGACCTACGCGCGCTGCGGCATCATCGTCAACGTGACGCCGCTGGAGCCCGAGTGGGAAGGGCACGTCACGCTGGAATTCTCCAACACCACGCCGCTGCCGGCGAAGGTCTACGCCAACGAAGGCGCCTGCCAGTTCCTCTTCCTCAAGGGCGAGGGCGAGCCCGAGGTCTCCTACCGGGACCGCCAGGGCAAGTATATGGGGCAGCGCGGCGTCACCCTGCCGAAACTTTGAGGTCACCTGCATGACGCCACCGGATACCGGGCCCGTCGCAACACGGACGGCCGAGCAATTGCCAAGGATGACGGGCATGGATCGCATTCGAATCCGCGGCGGCAACCGCCTGACGGGCACGCTGCCGATCAGCGGCGCCAAGAACGCGGCGCTGCCGCTGATGGCGGCCGCGCTGCTGACGGACAAGACGCTGACGCTCTCGAACCTGCCGTACCTCGCCGACATCACCAGCCTGTCGAACCTGCTGCTGCAGCTCGGCGTCAAGGTGACCATCAACGGCCACGGCGGCATGAAGAGCGGCCGGGTCATCGAGCTGACGGCCGCGCGGATCGCCGACACGACCGCCCCCTACGACCTTGTGCGCAAGATGCGGGCGAGCATCCTGGTGCTGGGACCGCTGGTCGCGCGCTGCGGCGAGGCGCAGGTCTCGCTGCCGGGCGGCTGCGCGATCGGCACGCGGCCGGTCGACCTGCACCTCAAGGGGCTGGAGCATCTCGGCGCGGAGATCGAGCTCGACGCCGGCTATATCCGCGCCCGCGCGCCCAAGGGCCTGCGCGGCGGTCAGGTCGTCTTCCCCTTCGTCTCGGTCGGCGCGACGGAAAATCTCCTGATGGCGGCCTGTCTCGCCAAAGGCGAATCCCAGCTCGTCAACGCCGCGCGCGAGCCCGAGATCGTCGACCTGGCCCGCTGCCTCGTCGCGATGGGCGCCAAGATCGACGGCATCGGCACCGACAAGCTGACGGTCCAGGGCGTCGACAGCCTGGGCGCGGCGAGCCACCGCATCGTGGCGGACCGGATCGAGACCGGCACCTATGCGGTCGCGGCGGCGATCACCGGCGGCGACATCGAGCTGCTCGACACCGAGCTCTCGCTGATCGAGGCGCTCGCCGAAGTGCTGGACGCGGGCGGCCTCTCGGTCACCGCGACGGCACGCGGCGTGCGCGTGTCCTGCCCCAACGGGCGGGTCAAGGGCGTCGACGTGATGACCGAGCCCTTCCCCGGCTTTCCGACCGATCTGCAGGCGCAGTTCATGGCCCTGATGGCGACGGCGGACGGCGCGGCCATGATCACCGAGACCATCTTCGAAAACCGCTTCATGCACGTGCCCGAGCTGATGCGCATGGGCGCCAACATCAACGTGCACGGCGCATCCGCGATGGTGCGGGGCGTCAAGCGGCTCAATGGCGCGCCGGTCATGGCGACCGACCTCAGGGCGTCCGTCTCGCTGGTTCTTGCCGGGCTCGCCGCGGAAGGCGAAACGATCGTCAATCGGGTGTATCATCTCGACCGGGGCTACGAGCGTCTCGAAGAAAAGCTCGCGGCCTGTGGGGCTGACGTGGAGCGATTGAAGTCGAGATGATGGGTGGAGAAGGGGCCGCGGATCGCCCGCGGCTGTCGGCGCGAAGTGTCGAGGACCTCGCGGTGCTGGCGGCGTTGCTGCAGGACGCCATCGTGCCGCTGGGCGATATGGCGTTTCTCGAGGGCGAGCATTCCTTCGTCCTGGCGCTCAACCGCTTTCGCTGGGAAACGGGGGAGGACGCGGCGGAACGCGAGCGCATCATGTCGGGTCTTCGCTTCGACGCCGTGCGGCGGGTGCAGTACCGCGGTATTCGGCGGGGCAACCGGAGCCAGTTCCTCTCTCTTCTGACCATTTCTTACGACGACGGCATCGTCATGCTGCATTTCGCGGGCGGCGGCAGGATCCGCCTCGAGGTCGACGAGCTGCGCTGCGTGCTGGAGGATTTCGGCGAGCCCTGGCCGACGCCGTCGACCCCCTCGCACGATGCGGCCGGCTGACCGCGGCAAGCTAGTCGTGAATTTGCCGGGCCTCCGGCATCGCGCGTAAACTGCCTTTAGCGGCGGCTCATCGCGGCCGATATTTTCCAAAACCGGGGCGAGGCGGGAGGCGGTCATGACGATCACGGCTGAACTGGTGGACCGCCTGCGCGCGACGCGGGTCGAGGATATTCCGCCGGCGGCGCTCGACATCGCCAAGCAGGTCTGCCTCGACGGCCTCGGCGTGATGATCGCGGGCGCCGGGGAGCCGCTCGGGCTCGGCCGGATCACCTTCGAATATACGCGCCAGCTCGGCGGGCCGGCCGACGCCAGCGTGATCGCCGGCGGCTTCAAGACCTCCGCCTTCAACGCGGCCTATGCCAACGGCACGCTCGGCCATGCGCTCGACTTCGACAATACCTGGTGGCCGCTCAATCACCCGACCTCGCCGACCTTGCCGGCCATTCTGGCGATCGCCGAGCGGGATGGGCTGGCGGGCGCGGCGGTGCTGCGCGCGATCGTGCTGGCCTTCGAGGTGCAGGGCCGGATGCGCGTCGCCTCGGCGAGCGTCGAGGCCGGCAAGGGATTCCACAAGCCGGGCGTCTCCGGCCTGATGGGCGCGGTGACCGGCGCCGGGTTGATGCTGGATCTCGACGCGGTCTCCTTCCGGTGCGCCTACGGGCTCGGCGGCTCGCGGGCGGGCTCGATGTCGATCAACACGGGCACGATGACCAAGTCGAGCCACAGCGGCCATGCCGCGCGGATGGGCGTCGAATGCGCCACGCTGGCCAAGCTCGGCTGGACCGCGGCCGAGGACGTCTTTGGCAAGGGCGGGTTCTTCGCGCTGTTCTACGGCGAGGCGCACAGCGATCCCGAGCTCTTTCTCAAAGATTTCGGCAATCCCTACCGCATGATCGATCCCGGGGTCGGCTTCAAGAAGCACCCTGCCAATTATTTCACGCATCGCCCGATCGACGCCGCCATCGAGCTCGCCACGCGCCATGACATCGCCGCCGCGGAGATCGAGAAAGTGGTCGTCGACTTTCCGCGCTTCGACTACGTCAATCGCCCGGTCCCGGAGACCGGCCTCGACGGCAAGTTCAGCGTGCAATACGCGACGGCGGTGGCGCTGCTCGACCGCAAGGTCAAGGTGGCGAGCTTCTCGGACCGGCGGCGCTTCGCGCCCGATGTCGAGGCGTTGCTGCCGCGGATCACACTCAACATGCGGGACGACATTCCGCGCAGCTTCCAGGATTGCTATGCCGTCGTCCGCGTGACGATGCGGGACGGCCGGCTGCTGGAACAGCGATGCGACCGGCCGCGCGGCATGTGGGGCCTGCCGCTCAGCCGCGACGAGCGGCTCGCCAAGTTTCGCGACTGCTGCGAAGGGGCGCTTGACGCGGCGGCAGTCGACGAGATCATCGAGCGGGTCGAAGGGCTGGACGGGGCAGCCTCTGTGGCGCCCCTGATGGATCTGGTTTGCCGTGCGACGCCGGTGTTTCCCGGCTAGCCTCGGCACCCTTCTTTCGGATAATCAACGGGCGGAGTGCGAGACGCATGCATACCAAAGCCTTGGCTGAATTCGCCGCGGGACTGCGGTTCGAGGATATCCCCGAGGACGTGCGCGAGCGCGCGCGGGAATGCATTCAGGACACCGTTGGGATCGCCGTCTTCGGGGCCAAGCTGCCGTGGAGCCGGATCGTCATCGACTACGCCTTGCACAACGGGGCCGGCGGCCCGTGCAGCATTTTCAGCGTCGCCGGCACGAAGGTCAGCGCGCCGATGGCCGCGCTCGCCAACGGCGCGCTGACGCACGCCTTCGAGATGGACTGCCTGCGGAAGCCCAGCGCGGGCGTGCATCCCGGCGGGCTGGTGCCGTCGGCGCTTGCGGTGGCGGAGGAGGTGAAGACCGGCGGCCGCGACCTGCTCACCGCTTTCGTGGCCGCGATGGAAGTGGCGACGCGCATCGGCCTCGCGACGCGGCATTCGAGCGAGGAGAAGGGATTCCACAATCCCGGCCTGACCGGCGTGTTCGGCGCGGCCGTGGCGGCGGGCACGCTGCTACGGCCTCGACGCCGGGCGAATGACGAATGCGCTCGGCGTCGCCGGATCGCTGTGCTCGGGCCTGCTGGAATTCGCGAAGAGCGGCAGCGGCGGCATGGTGAAGCGGCTGCATCTCGGGCGCGCGGCGGAGGGCGGGGTGCTCGCCGCCGGGCTCGCCAAGGGCGGCTTCGAAGGCCCGGCGACCGTGCTGGAGGGCACCTTCGGCTTCCTCACGGCTTTCGCCGATCATGCGGACCCGAGCCTGCTGACCAAGGGGCTTGGCTCGACCTGGGAGACGCGGACGATCTGCTTCAAGCGCTGCGCCTGCCATGCGACCGCGCAGACGCCGGTCCAGGGACTCGAGGATCTCCGGAAAGAAGCCGGCTTTACCGCCGCGGACGTCGCCGAGATCGTGCTCGGCACGAACAAGAAGGTGCTCGCCAACCACGACATCCGCAAGCCGGCGGACGTCATGGGAGCGCAGTACAGCGTGCCGTTCTCCGTCGCTCTCTCGTTTTTCCACGATCCGATGGACCCCCGGTCCTTTCTCGAGGCGGATCTGGCCGATCCGGCGGTCCATGACCTCTGCGCCAAGATCAAGCTGGAGTATTTCGACGAGACGGCGAAACCCGGCCAAGCATGGGCCAGCCGCATCCAGGTCCGATTGAAGGACGGCCGGCACATTCGACAGGACTCTCACGGATGTCCGCGGCTCGCCGACGCTGCCGATGAGCGAGGCGGAATTCGATGACAAGTTCCGCGCGTCGACCCGCGACCTCGGGGCGGCGGCATCGGCGCGCCTGCTGGAAGGGCTGAAATCCCTGGAGGCGCAGCCGAGCGTCGCCGCCTTGCTGGCGCTGACCGCGGCGTGACGGCCGGCCCACCCGCGGAGGTTGGGTAGCCGCACTTGTGATCCTGTGGCTTTCGGACCGATACTGATCGGTCCAGGGCTGGAGGGGATACGGCGTGGCTGCCGAAAGCATTGAGGATCTGACCGCGCGTTACGGCGACGCCTATCGGCTGTTGCTGACGACCGCGGGCATGACCGCCGCCTTTACGATGGTTCTGACCGGCACGATCGTAAACGTCGCGGTGCCCGACGTGATGGGCGCCTTCGGGGTCGGCCAGGACCAGGCGCAGCTTCTGTCCACCGCCTATGTCGCCACCATGACGGCGAGCCAGCTGCTCAACGCCTGGTTCGTGCAGAGATTCGGCCAGCGGCTCGCCTTCTGCGTCGTCCTGATCGTGTTCGCCATCGGCGGATTGATTTGCGCGCTAAGCCCGTCGCTCGATCTGATCATCTTCGGCCGGGTGGTCCAGGGCTTTGCCTCGGGCGTGATCCAGCCGCTGGTCATGGTCACGCTGTTCCAGCTTTTTCCCAAGGAACGGCGCGGCGTCGCGATGGGTATCTACGGCATGGCGCTGGTCCTGGCCCTGGGCGTCGGCCCGGTGATCGGCGGGATCACCGTCGACACCCTGGGCTGGCGCGCGATTTTCTATGTCAACATCCCCTTGGTCGTGATCGCATTCGTGATGGGCTCGATCTTCATGCCGTCGGCCCGTCCGGCGGTGGCGCGGACCCCTTTCGATTGGACGAGCTATGCGCTCCTTTGCACGGCGCTCTATTGCCTGATCTCGGGAATCTCGAACGGCCAGCGCGAAGGATGGACGTCCGACATGATCATGCTGCGCTTCGTCATCGGCATCGCCGCGGCCGCGTTGTTCGCCCGCCTGCAGCTGCGCGATGGGCCGCGCTTGCTCGATTTCTCGCTGTTCAGCAACCCGCGCTTCGCTTCGGCCGTCGTCGTCGCCTTCGTCTTCGGCATGGGCAATTTCGCCATGACTTACGCGATTCCCGTGTTCGGCCAGATCGTCCAGGGATATACGGCGACGGTGGCGGGCTTCCTGCTGCTGCCGGCAAGTCTGCTGCTTGTCGTGATCTTCCCGCTGACGGGACAGCTGGCCGACAAGGTGCCGGCGCAATTTCCCATCATGGGCGGTCTGATCCTGTTCGCGGTCGGGGTCTATTTCCTGTCGGGATCCGACGTGAACACGGTGTTCTGGAGCACGGCATCCTTCGCGATCGTCGCCCGCGTCGGCATGGCCTTCATCAATCCGCCCCTGATGGCGTGTGCGCTCGCCGCCCTGCCCGGGGAGCGATTGAACCAGGGCTCGGGGACAATCAATTTTTTCCGTCAGCTCGGCGGCGCCATGGGAACCAACTTACTGGTGGTCATCCTCGAGTTGAGGACGCAGTTCCATAGCGAAAGCCTCGTCGCGACGCAGACGGCCGGCAACGCCACGACGCGGGAGCTGCTGGACCAGGTCGTGGCGGTACTGAGGTCGGAAGGAATTCCGCAGGCTATGCAGCAATCGGTAGCGCTCAATCACCTGGGCAAGATCATCTACGCGCAGGCGCGTACCTTCGGCTTCCAGGATGGATTCCTATTGATCGCGATTCTTTTCCTGGCCGCTTTGATTCCGGCTTGGATTCTCGGCCGATCACGCACCGAGCCGTGAAGCCGGTGAGCGCTGCATTCGCGTCGTCGGCGCCGCTTTGGCCGCCGTCATCGCGACTTACTCGGAAGTGGGCTGCGTTTTCTGCGTATGCTCAGAGATGCTGTGCAACAACGCACGGAAGCGCTTCTGCACTTCAGGCGGGCATGTTCCGATGTTTCGAACGAGTTCCAGCGTCTCGCGCTTGGTACGGAATTCTTCCAGCTTGTCGGTGTCGTCGTCGATTCCCATGAAGAACCAGGAAATCGGAACGTCGAGGATCTGAGCAATTTGCCAGAGGCGGCTTGCGGAAATTCTATTCGCGCCACTTTCGTATTTTTGCAGCTGTTGGAACGTCAGGCCGAGCTGTTCGGCCAAGGCGGTCTGGCTCAGACCGCAAAGCACTCGACGAATCCTTACTCGCCGTCCCACGTGCACATCCACCGGATTGGGACCTTTTTTTCCGGTGGGCTTCAATTTCAGATTTTCCGCCACTGCTAGTGCATTCCTCTAGTAATTGCAGGTTACTGCTAAAGGCGCGAATCTATACAACCACTCATTATGCTAGGCGCCGCAGATGCGTCATATTTGTATACTATATCGTCTACAATAAATACCACATTCAACATAGGACATTTAGGCCACCTATGGTACTAACTCAACAGAATTGAGCCTTTCTACTGGTTTTGCAATAGTGGCGAGTATAATCTGATAATCGTAAGAATTCCAGACGATCTAGGGATCTGGAGACGGAAAGAGGCTACAAGATGGGTTACCCGCTCGAGACATCGTTCGATACATCGGGGGATAACATTCAGCGCCGTGAACTGTACTCAATGGATGAGTTTGCGGAAACCGAGCCGCCCGGAAGCACGAACTGGATGCTGTACAAGTGCTGGAAGTCGTTAAGCCTGGGCGGGCGGGTCCCCTTGGCCCAAGATGTTCTTACAGACAATTCCAACACGATGCGGCTCTACGGTCAAACCACGCTGATCGATGTGAGCGACCCGAATCCTTGGAATTTCGTATTCATGGCGCACTGGCATACGCCATATGCGCGATTGGGCAGCGAGCTCACCAACACCCGCGTCAGCCAGTACCCGTGCATGATGCATGCGAAGGCCTTGATGTCGGAGTATTTCATGGCGCGGGAGAGGGCCACGCCCCTCTACCATGAGATCGAGCAGCTGATCTTTGGTATATCCCGGCACTATCGGCGCCTCATATTGCCGCTGGCCGATACGGACAACCGGGTCAGCAAGCTGGTCGTCGGCGTCCGTTCGGTGCGGCCACCCTTCCAGGTCAAGCAGAACGCCGAGATAATGCTAATGAACTGAGCGCCGGAGCGGCAGCTCCGGCGATTCGAGAGGCGGCTCCAAAGCGTTCGGCGCCGCGGCCGCGACGGTGTTTTCCGTCCGGACCTGATGAAGCATTTCCTCTCGGTTCATGTAGCTCATCTGCATATCGAGATCGTAACCGTAGGGCGGATAGTAGCCGCGCGTCAGCGAGGTGCTGTGCGCCAGCCCGTAGGTGTTGTGAATCATCGCCTTGCGCCGCGGCGTATCGCGCACCAGCGATATGCTCCAGTCGATGTCGAAGTGGCGCAGCGAAAGCACCCGCGTCACGCGGGAGACGATATTGCTCAATTTCGTGCCGCGATAGCGGGGATGCACCCAAAAACCGCCGGCAAGGCCGACTTTTCCACGGATCGACGGTACATTGTCTCCAAGCGCTATTTTCACCGGCCGGTAATCGAGGATCGGTGTGCGGTCGAAGAACAAACGGTGGGTCCTGACCTCCTCCGCAATGTCGTCCGTTTCGATGACGCGGTGGCACAGGCAGGCGACGATCGGCCTTTCGCGCCGCAAGAGGCGGTCGAATAGCCGCCGATCCCGCTCGCGAACGATCACCCAAAATGCATTTCCGGGGTGCAGATAGCTTTTCGACGGGTCATGGGTCGAGGCGACGACCACCCGGCCGGGGGCATTTTTTATAAGCGTTACCCATTTGGAGAGGTCGGAATCCACCTCCAGCGTCAGCTTTCGCTGGTCCAGCTCGGCCCTCGCCCGGTCGATAAACGCCTGTATCTCGAGCAGATCATCATCCGTCAGCCTTGACACCGTGTGCTCCCTTATCAAGGTCAGGTTGAACGGTTAATCGAGCTTAGCTTTGCGCCGGCCCGTTATCCACAGGATTCTTAACCAAAGAACTTAACCACACCCGTTGTTACTTCTACGCAACAAAATGGCGTTTTTCCCGAGGACTCCTGTTCTAACTTGAGGAATTTTAACCAAGGAGCTTAACCAAGGATTTCTATTTTAACGGGAGTATCGTCAATCGGACGAATTCGTTCTTCCAAATGAATCCAATGATTGTATTTGATGTAGAAATAACAATTTAAGAGAGCTGGTCGATCGCGCGAACATTGCCGGCCGGCGAATAGGGCAAAAGGCCTAATACTTTAGAAGTAGAAATGGGAATGCCGCGATCGGGGGCATCCACCCCCATCATCGGACATCCGCGTGGCGGGCGATGCCGCGACGAGGCGCGCGATGCAGCCATGAGGTGAATTGGAGCGCCGAAGAATGGCGCGAGCCCCGCATCGCGATTGTCGCGGTGCGCAACCGGGACCGATTTCGAATTTGATGCGGCACAGGGTTCGGCGCCGCGCCCTTGCCATGAGCCAAGGCGCCGTGCCGGCCGAGCGATGCATGCCTTGGATCGCATTCGGGGCCGTAGCGGCGCTATGGTATACTCCGGCGGGCTCGGGAAAGGGCGCTGAGGGCGACCCGCGAGGCCTCGCATTCCGGGAGATCGAGAGAGAATGACGACAGAAATTTTGGACCGCGCGATCGAAGGGCCGATCGCCTGGACGCGCGACAGCCTTACCGGCGAGGACGGAACGTTTCGGCTGACGCCGGCCTGTCTCGCGGAAATCCGGGAGGTTGCCGCGTTGCTGCGCGATAACCCGCTCCCGGTGCTTGCGCTCCGGCCGAGCGACTTCTCCATGCCGGCCTGCGAGGCGCTGATGGCCGAGGCCCGGCGGGAACTGGCGGATGGCGTCGGATTCGTGCTGATCGACCGCCTGCCCGTCGACGAGCTCGGACGGGACGGGGCGACCGCGATCTATTGGCTGCTCTGCTCGATGGTGGCGCGCCCCGTCGCGCAGAAATGGGATGGGCGCATGGTGTATGACGTGTGCGACACCGGGAAAAAGCCGGGCAACGGCGTGCGGCCGGACATCACCAACGTCGAGCAGAATTTTCACACGGATAACAGCTACAATCTCTGCCCGCCGGACTATGTCGCCCTGCTGTGTCTGCAGACCGCCAAGGACGGCGGCATCAGCCGCATCGTCAGCTTTGCCTCTGCCTACAACGAGATGCGCCGCCGGCATCCGGAGCTCCTGGCGCGGCTGTATAGGCCCTATTGGTTCGACCGGCAGCGCGAGCACGCGCCGGACGACGTCAAGGTGATCAGCCATCCGCTTTTCGAGGCGGACGGCGAGCGGCTGCTGGCGCGGCTGTCCCATTTCCAGGTCGTCAACGGCTACAAGCTGGCCGGCGAGACGATCGACCCGGAAGGGGCGGCGGCATTGGGGACGCTGGAGGCGATCATGAACGAGCCCGCCTTCAGCAAGGAATTCTTCTTCGAGCCGGGCCAGATTCAGATCGTCGACAACCGGCGCTGCGGCCACAAGCGAACGGAATTCCACGATCATCCCGAGCCCGAGCGCAAGCGCCACCTGGTGCGGCTCTGGCTGCGGGGCTGGGGGCGCCCTTTCTATAACGGCTGAGGGTGGCCAGCGGCTGCAGGCAGGCCTATCTCCCTCTCTTGGAGGTGGTGGTAATGCCATCCTCCCTATGCGATAAGAAGCGCCATTTTTCCAGGCGGAGGACCCGTTTTGCGCGCCAATGAGCCTCTTGTGATGGCACTGCCTAAAGGCCGGATTCTGTCCGAGGTCATGCCGCTGGTGCGCAAGGCTGGCATCGAGCCGGAAGCCGCCTTCGACGATCCGGCGTCGCGGGCGCTTCAGTTCGCGACGAATGTTCCGAACCTCCGGATCATCCGGGTGCGGAGCTTCGACGTGGCGACCTTCATCGCCAACGGCGCGGCGCATCTCGGCGTGGCCGGCAACGACGTGCTCATGGAGTTCGATTACGCCGAGCTCTACGCGCCGGTCGACCTCAAGATCGGCCGCTGCCGGCTGTCGGTCGCTGCGCCGCCCGAGCTGATCAAGCAGGACGATCCCAGCCGCTGGAGCCATATCCGCGTCGCCACGAAATACCCGAACGTGACGCGCCGGCATTTCGCCGCGCGCGGCGTCCAGGCGGAGTGCATCAAGCTGCACGGCGCCATGGAGCTGGCGCCTAATCTCGGCCTGTGCCGGCGTATCGTCGACCTGGTGTCGACCGGCCAGACCCTCAAGGAGAACGGCCTGGTCGAGGTCGAGACGATCGCGCAGATCACCAGCCGGCTGGTCGTCAACCGGACGGCGCTGAAGACCCGGCCGGAAGAGCTCGGCCGGTGGGTGGATCGCTTCCGAGAGGTTGCCGATGCCGCTTAGGCTGGATGCGACGCGGCAGAATTTCGAGACGGATTTCACGGCCTTCCTCGCGCTCAAGCGGGATGCCGAGACGGATGTCGATGCCGCCGTCGCGGGCATTCTTGCCGCCGTACGCGACCGCGGCGACGATGCGCTGATCGATTTCACGCTGCGCTTCGACCATGTCGATCTCAGAGAGACCGGGCTCCGATTCAGCGCCACGGAGATCGCGGCCGCTGCCGATCGCTGCGATCCGGCGACGGTCGCCGCGCTGCGGTCGGCTGCCGAGCGGATCGAACTCCTTTCATCGGAAACAGCGACCCGAGACCATCGCGTATACCGACGGCGCGGGCGTGCGCCTCGGCGCGCGCTGGACGCCGATCGCCGCGGTCGGCCTTTACGTGCCGGGTGGCCTCGCGGCCTATCCCAGCTCCGTCCTGATGAACGCGATCCCGGCACGGGTCGCCGGCGTGGAGCGCGTCGTCATGGTCGTGCCGACGCCGCATGGCGAGATCAATCCGCTGGTGCTGGCGGCCGCGCATATTGCCGGCGTGACGGAGATCTACCGCCTCGGCGGGGCGCAAGCGGTCGCGGCGCTCGCCTATGGCACTCGCAGCATTCCGCCGGTCGACAAGATCGTCGGGCCGGGCAACGCCTATGTCGCAGCGGCCAAGCGTCAGGTCTTCGGAACGGTCGGGATCGACCTGATCGCCGGTCCGTCGGAAATCCTGGTGGTGGCGGACGGCGACAACCGGCCGGACTGGATTGCCGCCGATCTCCTGTCCCAGGCGGAGCATGACGAGTCCGCGCAGTCGATCCTGATCACCGACGACGCGGCCTTCGCCGACCGGGTCGCGGCGGCGGTCGAGCAGCTGCTGCGGACGCTCGACCGGCGCGACATCGCGGCTGAAGAGCTGGCGCGATTTCGGCGCGGTGATCGTCGTCGATGATCTCGATTGCGCGGCGGCGATCGTCGACCGCATCGCGCCCGAGCATCTGGAGCTGGCGGTGGCGGACCCCGACGCGCTCGCCGCCAAGGTGCGGCATGCCGGCGCCATCTTCCTCGGCCGTCATACGCCGGAGGCGGTCGGCGACTATGTCGCGGGCCCGAACCACGTGCTGCCGACATCGGGCAGCGCGCGGTTTTCGTCGGGCCTCGGCGTGCTCGATTTCATGAAGCGGACATCGCTCGTCGCTTGCGACGCCGCGGCGCTCGGCCGCATCGGGCCGGATGCGGTCACGCTCGCCCGCGCGGAAGGGCTCGGCGCGCATGCCCTCTCGGTCTCCATCCGTTTGGACGGGCGTAACGACGCCTGACGCATGCATGTCGGATCATCGCATCGTCGGCATCACACTCGACGACAGGACGGTGGTTCGCCGCAGCCCCGAGGTCGAGCACGAACTGAACGTGGCGATCTACGACATCCTCGAGCGCAACCTGTTCAAGCCGGCCGGCGACTACCACGGCCCATACCGCATCCATCTCAGCATCGAGGAGCGCCGCCGTCTCGTCTTCGAGGTCGCGGACGACGGCAACGGCGCAGAGGGGCGGATGTCGCTGCCGCTGGTGCCGTTCCGGCGCATCGTGCGCGACTATTTCCAGATCTGCGAAAGCTATTACGACGCCATCAAGCGCTTGTCGCCGTCGCAGATCGAAACCATCGACATGGCACGCCGCGCCATTCACGACGAAGGATCGTCGATCCTCATCGAGCGGCTGCAGGGCAAGATCGAAGTGGACGAGGAGACGGCGCGCCGGCTCTTCACGCTGATCTGCGTCCTGCATATTCGGGCATGACGGGCGAGGGGCGGCGATGGCAACCCGAATCCCCGGCTCCGTCCTGTTCGCCTGCACCGAGAACGCGCTGCGCTCGCCGATGGCGGAGGCGATGATGAAGCATCTGCACGGCCACCATGTCTTCGTCGATTCGGTCGGCGTGCGCGCGGGCGCGCTCGACGCCTTCGCCGTCGAGGTCATGGCGGAGCTTGGGCTCGACATCGCCGGCCACCATCCGAAGACCTTCGACGAGCTGGAGGATACCTCCTTCGACCTCGTCATCAGCCTGTCGCCGGAGGCGCAGCACGGCGCCGTCGAGCTGACGCGCAGCTCGGCCACGGAGCTCGAGTTCTGGCATGTCTTCGATCCCAGCCTGATCGAGGGCGGACGCGAAGCGCGGCTCGATGCGTATCGTCTGGTGCGCGACCAGCTCATGGCGCGCATCCGCGAGCGTTTTCGCGTCGATCCGGCTGTCGATACTTGACGCCGACCGCGCGCGCCGTTCCTATCCCGCCATGACCCCCGAAACGATCACGAGCGCCCAGGAAGGAAAGCCGGCCGGCACGATGCCCAAGCTCGTGCTTGCCTCGGCCTCGCCCAGGCGGCGCGATCTGCTGGCGCAGATCGGGATCGTGCCCGACGCGGTCGATCCCGCGGATCTGGACGAGACGCCGCGGCCGCGGGAGCTTCCCGGACCGCATGCGGCGCGGCTGGCCGTGGAGAAGGCGCAGGCGGTCGCCGGCCGTCATCCTGGGGCTTGCGTGCTGGGCGCGGACACGGTGGTCGCCTGCGGCCGGCGCATCCTGCCGAAACCGGAGGCGCCGGAGGAGGCGCGGCGCTGCCTGCTGCGCTTGTCGGGGCGGGCCCACAGGGTCTATGGCGGGCTGTGCCTCGTCGCGCCGGACGGGTCGCTGCGGCGCCGGCTGGTGCAGACGGTCGTCCGCGTCAAGCAGCTGGAGGCCGCCGAGATCGAGCGCTATCTCGCGTCCGGCGAATGGCAGGGCAAGGCGGGCGGCTACGCGATCCAGGGGCTCGCGGCCGCTTTCATCCGCTCGATCAACGGCTCCTACAGCAACGTCGTGGGCTTGCCGCTATTCGAGGTTGCCCAGATCCTGAAGGGGTTGGGCTGGCGATGAGCATGGCGGTCGAGGATGTCCTGATCGAAGTCTCGCCGGGCGAGACGCGCGCCGCATCGGTCGACCATGACGGCCGGCTGATCGGGCTCCAGATCGAGCGCATGGGCGAGGAGAGCCTGGTCGGCGCGGTGTGCCATGGCCGGGTGACCCGGATCGAGAAGGCGACGCAGACCGCCTTCGTCGAGATCGGGCTGGCGCAGCCGGGCCTGATCAACCGGGCGCAGGGACTGCACGAAGGCCAGATGCTGACCGTCCAGGTGGCCCGCGACGGCTGGGGCGACAAGGGCCCGGCAGTGACGACCCATGTCGCGCTCACCGGCCGCTATCTCGTGCTGCGCCCGATGGAGAGCGACGTCCGCTGGCCACGCGGCATGTCGGCGCGCGTCCGCCGCGAGCAGGAAGCGGCGGTGGCCGCGGTCGTGCGCGAGGACGAAGGGATCACGTTGCGCAGCAATATCGCGCTGGCGGCCGACGGCGCGCTGGCGGCCGAGGCGGAGCGCCTGCGCGCGCTTTGGCAGGAGATCGGCAAGCGGGCCAAGGAAGCGGGTAAGGCCGCCGTGCTGCTTCCGGCGCCGGGCCTCGCCGAGCGCATGCTGCGGGACGAGGCGCCGGCCGGCGGCATCGTCGTCGACGACCGGCGCCTGGTGGCCGAGCTTGCCGCGCTGGCCCGGCGCATCGCGCCGGACCTCGCCGGGCGGGTCGCCCTCCATGACGGCCGCAAGGCGCTGTTCGAGGAGACCGGCGTCGACGAGCAGATTGCCGAGGCCTTGTCCCGCCGGGTCGAGCTGCCGCGCGGCGCCAGCCTGGTGTTCGACGAGCTGGAGGCGCTGACGGCGGTCGACGTCAACATGGGCGGCGCGGGGGTCGGTCGCGCGTCGGACGACGCGATCCTCACCGTCAACCGCATGGCGGCCGGGGAGATCGCGCGCCAGGTCATGCTGCGCAATATCGCGGGCCTGATCGTCATCGACTTCATCTCGATGCGCAACAAGGCCAACCGCCGCCATCTCGTGGAAGCGGTGCGCGGCGTCTTCTCGCGCGACCGCGTCGTCGTCGACGTGCTCGGCATGACCCCGGCCGGGCTGGTCGAGGTGACGCGCCAGCGGCGCGGGCGCTCGCTCGCCGGCCAGATGTGCATGCCGGTGCGGCGCGAGATCGAGCTGCAGCCGGAAGCGCTCGCCTGCGCGGCATTGCGCGCCGCGCTGCGGACGCTCGGCGGCGGCCGGCCGGTGCTGCGCTGCCGTCCCGCGGTGGCCGCGGCGCTCAAGGGCGCGCTGGCCGACGCGCTGGCGGAAACCGAGCGGCGCCTCGGCCAGACGCTGGAGGTGCGGGCCGACGCCGCCTGCCACGAATTCGAGCTGTTGCGGGAGGGGCGGCCATGAGCGATGCATCGAACCCGTCCGCAGAGCGGCCGCGACTGCCCGATCTGCGGCAAGCCCGCAGTCGAGAAGTACCGGCCGTTTTGCTCCAAGCGCTGCGCCGATCTCGACCTCGCACGATGGTTCGACGGCAGCTACAGCGTGCCCGCGGTCGAGCCGCCCGAAGGCGAGGAATGGCCGATCCCCGAGGACGGCGAGGACCCAACCGGTTAGGGTGCTTGACAGTGGACAGCCCGGCGGGTTTTGACTATGAAGTGCGGTCCGCGTTCGCGGCCATGCCCAGGTAGCTCAGTTGGTAGAGCACATGACTGAAAATCATGGTGTCGGTGGTTCAATTCCGCCCCTGGGCACCATTTTTTCAAAGTAACTGATAATAAAGGGCGGATGCCGGCCCTGGAAACCGGGATGTCCGGTTATGGGGCTAAAGCAGACGTCGGTCCGGCGTCGCTGGATGTCCGTTTCTAGCTGCCAATTTCGGACATAAGTCCCTGACCGAAAGTCTTATGGTTTTCGTAAATCGGCAACGAAGATATCGCCTCGCATGATAAGGCGCGCCGTGCGCAATACGCCGGCGCTTAAGACATTGGTATTCAGCCCGCTACCGCTGGTTTCCAGACGCACGCCGATTTTGCCGCTGGGGTGTTCAATATGAATAGTTCGCGCGTTTCCTTGGCCATTTCGACACAATTGTTGGGCAACCGTTCCCTCGATGACCGACGCCGTTGCAAGGCAAACCGCGCCGGTTACGGCATGGGCTGCGTGAACTTTCCAGGGTGTCAGATAGCGGGAGCTGATATCGCCGCCTTTTTCAGGCGATGAAAGAAGACCGACTTTCGGGATCACCATTTTGGATACGTCCCCCAACCCCATGCGCGCTCCCGCTTCGCATCGAAGAGGTTCAATCAATTCGAACAAAAGGCGGTTGTTGTTGATCTCGTCGCGGCTCTCATAGCCGGAAAGGCCGAAATCAGACGCCCGCAGCAGAACCATTGGCATGGCGACGTCGATACAGGTGGCATCGAGCCCGTCGATCGTTTCCGACACAGCGCCAGTTGGCAGCAATTTCCCTGTCTTGGCCCCGACAACGTCCATGAAATTCAGATAGACGGGGGCGGCGGTTCCGGGAACACCGTCGATGCTTGCAGTCCCTTCGTAATTCAGTTGGCCGCCCGGTGTCTCGACCAGTGCCTCAATTTTGCTTCCGGTATTCACGTTATGGATCATGACGCGCGTCATGCCATCTTGCGCTTTTACAAGACCTGCCTCGATGGCATAGGGAGCGACGCCGGACAGCATGTTGCCACAGGACGGCCCGGTGTCGACGATCGGCTGATCAATCGCCACTTGCGCGAATAGATAGTCGACGTCTATTCCTGGCCGGTCCGATACGGATACGATAGCGACTTTGCTCGTCAGCGGATCAGCGCCACCCAGACCGTCAATTTGCCTGATGTCTGGAGAGCCCATGGCGGCCAATAAAAGGCGATCGCGCTCCTGCTGGTCTTTCGGTAGATCGCATGCGTTGAAATACGGCCCCTTCGACGTGCCACCGCGAAACAACATGCAAGGTAAGGATCGCAAGGTCATAGCGTTTCTGCTGGCTTAATAGTTACGGCCTAGAAGTGAGCACCTATATTCCGCAATCATTGTAGCGTCCCGCGGGCCGTTGCCCTAGCTCGCTTGACGACCTCGTAAGGCTAGGTGCACGCTTTTATCGTTCACGCAACCAAGTAATCTGCGAAAGACCTATGACGGTCACGATTGCCACAGTTCCGACCGCGACTCTCAAAATAATTCCCGACGCGGTTTCGGCGTTCCGCGCACAGGGCCACGGCGAACGTATCCGAATCAATGACCTATCCGCGAATGACGCTCTAGAGGCGGTGCTGCGTGGGGAGGCAGATTTCGGTATCAATATAATCGGCACGAGCGAACCGGAATTGGAGTTCCAGGTTCTTGCAGATGACGAGTTCGTACTCGTGTTGCATCGGGATGATCCGCTTGCCGCAGCGGAGGCCATCTCCTGGCGAGACGTCGACGAAAATCGGTTTGTTGCAGTGTGGAAGGGAAGCGGCAATCGAATGCTGATCGATCGCGGGCTTGCGCGTGCAAAGCGTCGTCTCGGTTGGGCCTACGAAGTTCGCCACCTATCGACCGCTTTGGCGCTCGTCGAGGCAGGTGTTGGCATCACCGCATTGCCGCGGTCCGCTCTCGCTGAGCGGCATCAAAGTCTGGTCGTTACGAGGCCGCTTACCGACCCTGTAATATCGAGGGTCATGGGCACGGTCCGACGTACCGATGCCGCCTTAAGTCCCGCTGTTGATGCCTTTTTTTCCATCTTGCACGCGACATGTTCGCGATAACTATCCGGCCGCATACTCGTAACCTCGATAAACTTACAAATTCTTTGATTTGCTAACGAACTTCGGCCAACGCTGCCAAATGCCCGAGTTGGGCCACCTGGTGGACGTCCGGTTCGGCAGCGGCGACGTCCGCCCCTTCGGGCAATGCAGACGAAATTTGCTTGAAAGTCGACATCGCCTGATCAACGTCCGTTAGCGGGGTTACCGGATTACGCTTGGCTCGGAGCAGCCCTTTTCGTTTGTCGGCCGCTGGGAGCGCCGGGAGGGGGACGGCAAGGCAGTCGAGAGCTGCTCGATCATCGTGACCGACGCCAACAAGCTGACGCAGTTCATCCATGGTCGTATGCGGGACATTCTTGATCCGGCGGACTATGACCGCTGACCTGACGACTCGGCAGTGCAGGAGCTGCTAAAGCCGTATCCGCCGGAGCGGATGGATTGCTGTCCGGTATTGCGGGCGGTCGGCAATGTCGGAAACACCGGGCCGGAGTTCTTTGAGCCGATAAAGATTTAGACAGTGGGACACTCGTTCCAAAAACTATAGAAAACTATGGAAAAACCGATGTGTCCCACTTTCTGATAAGGAGTTGAAAATATTAAATTACGGAATCGCGCCCCTGGGCACCATTATTTCAAAGGCTTAAGACGAGCCTTCTCCACTCCCGATTTTTTCGATGGTCATAGGTTTGATCAAACGCGCGGGCGTCGTTTGCCCGACCGCGCAGGCAAAGCGCTGTTTGGGAGCCCCCATGCTCCGTCATCCATTTTGACGCCTTTCAGGTTCACGTATAGCCTCCCTTGAGGCGACCCTATGCAGTAAATCGGAGCCGCAGCCGGCATGAGCGTCCGTGTCGGAGGGAAGCCGTGTTGGCGAATTTGTCGGGCGCCCGGGAGGAATGGGAATGTCCATCAGATCATTCGCGATCGGCACACTCGGTGCCGGCATGTTGCTGTTCGCATTGGCTTCGACAGGCGAGGCGCGTGCCGGGACGCTTCCGATCGATTGCAGCAAGGTCGATCCAGCCACCGCGGCAAGCAGTCTCGGTGTCGCGAAAGTGAGTGCGAACGGCTCTGCCGTGCACATCAAGCTGCCGCCCGACCAAATGGACGTTCTCGAATGCGCCTACCGCGGCGTCGGGTTCGATCCGCAGGTGCCTGGGGTGAGTTTCGCGATCTACACGCCGAAGCAATCCGATATCCAGACCGTGTATTCGAGCTTGATAACCGAGAAGCATCCAAAGCTTCAGAGCTTCGCTCCCAACGTCGGCAGCGCGTCGAAGGGTCTTGCCGGCCCTGATCCTTCGGGCGAGAAATTCGAAGCCTACATTGTGTTCATGACGGCATCGAACATCTTCCGAATCCACATCTTTAACCTTCCGAGCGCGGCGGCCGCGGAGGCCGGCGCCCTGAAAGTGGCGGCGGCGTTATAGAGCGTTTGATGGGGTCATTCGCCGCCGCCGGCGGCCGCGCGGCCGCACCCCATCATCGCCGCATCCGTTGAAAGCGGTTGACCGGCATCGGGCCGATATGCATCGCTTTCCTTGTTGCGCGGCCCACGGTTTGGAACCAACCGGCCGGGGCGGTTAAACTGCAACGGGAAACGGGAGGATCGCCATGCAAGCGGATTACGTCATCATCGGCGCCGGCTCGGCCGGCTGCACGCTCGCCAACCGCCTGACGGAAGACCCCGATACGCGGGTGATCCTGCTCGAGGCCGGCGGCAAGGACTGGAACCCGCTGATCCACATCCCGGCCGGCTACATCAAGCTGCTGGACCACCCCACGCTGACCTGGGGCTTCAAAGCCGACACGCAGGCCGATCTCAACGGCCGGGCAATTCCCTATCCGCGCGGCAAAGTGCTGGGCGGGTCGAGCTCGATCAACGGCATGATCTACATCCGCTCCCAGCCCGAGGACTACGACCACTGGGCCCAGCTCGGCAACCGCGGCTGGGGCGCCAACGACGTCTATCCCTTCTTCCGCAAGGCCGAGAATTGGGAGGGGCAGGCTGACGACGTGCATGCCAAGGGCGGGCCGCTCTACACCTCCCTCTCGCGCGACAAGCCGGCGCTCTGCGAGGCCGCCATCGAGGGGGGGCAGCAGATGGGCTGGGAATATCGCCCGGACCTGAACGACCTGCCGCACGGCCTCGGCGACCATATCGGCTGGGTCCAGCAGACCCGGGGCGGCCGGTTCCGCGCCAGCGCCGCCCGGTCCTACCTGCGCCCGGCGATGCGCCGGCCCAACCTGCAGGTCGTCACGAACGCGCTCGTGCACCGGATCATCCTGGACGGCCGGCGCGCGACAGGCGTCGAGTTCTCGCGCGGCGGCGTTGTCGAGCGCGCAGAGGCCGGGGCGGAGGTGATCGCCGCCGCCGGCGCCATCGGCTCCCCGCATATCCTGCAGCTCTCCGGGATCGGCGACCCCGACCATCTGGGCCGCATCGGCGTCGACGTGCGGCATGCGCTCCGGGGCGTCGGCAAGAACTTCCAGGATCATTTCCTGGTGCGGTCGCAGGCCTTCGTGAAGGACATCCCGACATTGAACGAGCGCTCGCGCGGCATCCGCTTCGCGGGCGAGCTGATGAAATACGTCCTGAACGGCCGCGGCATGCTGACCTATGCCGCATCGCTGATCGCGGCGTCGGTGAAGGTCCTGCCGGAATCGGCGACGCCGGACGCCCAGATCCTGTTCGCCTCGGCGAGCTATGCCCCGGGCTCCAAGCGCGAGCTCGACACGAAGCCGGGCATGACCTCCGGCGTCTGGCAGATGCGCCCGGAAAGCCGGGGCTATGTCGAGGCCCGGTCCGCCGATCCGCGCGAGCAGCCGGCGATCAACCCGGCCTATCTGAGCGAGGACCGGGACCGGCGCACGGTCATCGCCGGCCTCAGGACGGTGCGGACCTGGTTCAATTCACCGGCCCTGAAGCGTTACCTGGTCGCCGAAAACATGCCCGGTCCGGATGTCCAGACCGACGACGAGTTCCTGGCCTACGCGCGCCAGGTCGGCACGACGGTGTTCCATGCGACCTGCTCGTGCCGCATGGGGCCGGACCCGATGGCCGTGGTCGACGACCGGCTGCGGGTGCACGGGATCGAGAAGCTGCGCGTCATCGACGCCTCCGTCATGCCGGCGGTGACCTCGACCAACACCAACGCGCCGACCATCATGATCGCCGAAAAGGGCGCGGCGATGATCAAAGAGGACGCGCAGTCACGGCAGGCCGCCGCGGCGTGATCCGGCAGCCGGGTCGAGCGTGAGAAAGGACTGAACGGGAAGACGCCGCCGCGCAGGCCGTCGAACGCCCGAGACGGGACCTGAACCGGCGCCCTCTTCTCGTCATGGCCGTCGCGGTTTGACTTGGCCGGCACACGGCCAATCCCTCATCCCCTGCCGCCGTGCTCGCGCCGATAAACCGCGCGATCAAGGCTCTTGTGTCCCGTGCCGGGACAGGCGGCCACAAAAAATCATTTCTTTTCCGCAGGATACGAGGCGTGGTTTTCTTTTGACAAGGGCCCTTGCATTCGACCGTATTTAGATATATCTATTATTTCGTTATATCGAAATACACACGGAGTATATCTATGTTCGATACCGATAAATTCCGCCAGCGGCGGGGCCACAGGGGTGGCAAGCGCTTTGCCCATTCGGGGCATGGCGAAGACGACGCGTCATTCGACGATGCGCGACACGGCGGTCGCGGCCGCTTCTTCAGGGGCGGCGGACGGCACGGCCGGCGTAGGGATGGGCTTGGCCGCTTCTTTGCGCATGGCGACCTGCGGCTCGTCGTTCTGGCGCTGGTCGACGAAAAGCCGAGCCATGGCTACGAGATCATCAAAGCGATCGAGGACAGGGTCGGGGGCGCGTACAGTCCCAGCCCGGGGGTGATCTATCCGACCCTCACGCTGCTCGAAGAGCTTGGCTACGTCACCCTCAAATCCACCGGCGAGGGCTCCAAGAAGCTCTGCGAGATCACGGGCGAAGGCAAAACCTACCTCGAGGCCAACCGGAAAACCCTGGATGCGCTTCTTGCGCGGATGGACGAAGCGGGCCATTCGCATCGCAGCGGCGCAGCGCCGCAGATCGTGCGCGCGATGGAGAATCTCAAATTGGCCTTAAGGCTGCGCTCGTCCAACGGTCCGCTGACCGAAGAGCAGGCGAGCGCTGTCGCGGCGGCGATCGACGCGGCGGCCATCGCGGTGGAGAAGGTGTGATGCGCGATCCGAACACGATTAAAGCCGAAGCGCGGGTCTCCACCCCGCGCCCGGCGCGCTACCTCGAGCAACTGTGCAAGCACTTCGGGCACAGGCTGCCGGTCAGCCGCGCGGAGGGAGGCGCCAGCATCACCTTTTCGTCGGGGCTTTGCCAGCTCGCGGCGGAGTCCGACACGTTGATTTTGCAGGTGTCAGCAGAAGATAAGCCGGCATTGGAAAATCTGGAAGATGTCGTCGCGCGTCATCTGAAGCGGTTTGCATTCCGCGAGGACATGCAGATCGAGTGGCGCCCGGCCTGAACAGGCAAGCCCCCCGCCTTGGGGGGCGATAGCCGGTCATCGCCCCGCCCGCCATTCGGGGGCGCGCTTCGCCCCGATCTACGGCGTTCAGCCATATTCCTTCAGGGTTCGCCGCGCGATGACCATCCGGTGCACTTCCGTCGGGCCCTCGTAGATGCGTGACAGACGAATTCGCTGCGACATGATGGCAAAGGGCATCTCGCGGGCCATGCCCATGGCGCCGAAGCTCTGCATCGCGTGATCGAGGATCTCCTGCGCCATTTCGGTGGAGAAGACCTTGACCATGGAGGCGACCGTCCGGACGTCCTCGCCGCGATCCTGCTTCTCGGCGGCGTCCATCACCATCAGGCGGGTGGCGTGAATCTTGGTGGCCGCATCGGCAATCCACCACTGGATGGCCTGCCGTTCGCTCAGCTTCGCACCGAAGGTTTCCCGCTGCTGCGTGTGCTCGCACATCATGCGCAGCGCGCGGGCCGCCATGCCGACGCACATCGCGCCCATTTCCAGGCGGCGCACGGTCAGGCGCTTCTGCATCGGCGCAAAGCCCTGGCCGACCGTGCCGAGGACCTGGCTGTCTTTGAGGCGGACATCGTCGAGCACCAGCTCGTAGGTGCGCGCGCCGCCCAGCATGGGAATCTCCCGCTCGATCGTGAAGCCGGGGGTGCCCTTGTCGAGGAGGAACGCCGTGATGCCGCCGCGCGCGCCCTTGGACGGGTCGGTCGCCGCCATCAGGATGATGAAATCGCATTTCGGGACGTTGGAGACCCAAATCTTGCGGCCGTTGATGACCCATTCATCGCCGTCGCGAACGGCGCGCGTCTTCATATGGGCCGGGTCGCCGCCGGCGCCGGGCTCGGATATCGCGATGCAGGACTTCATCTCGCCCTGGGCATAGGGCAGCATGTATTTCTGCTTCTGGTCCGGCGTCGCGACGGCCATCAGCATATGCAGGTTCGGCGAGTCCGGCGGGAAAATGAACGGCGTGACCGTGCTCTTCAGCCGTTCCTGCACCGCCAGCATCACCGGCGTGGGCAGGGCCGCCCCACCCACTTCTTCCGGCGCGTCGAGCGCCCAGAGGCCGAGCTCGCGGCATTTCGCCAGCAGCGGGGCTTCTTCCTCGGGCGTCAGCGCCACCGGCCCGCCCGCCGCCTCCCGCGCCATGATGGCCTTCTCGAGCGGCATCAATTCATCCTCGACGAATTTCTCGACGAGGTCGATTACCATCCGGTGCTCTTCCGCAAATTCTATTGTCATTGGATCAAGGTCTCTTCGCGTTGTTCAACAAGGGAAATCGTCCGGCAGATTATGCGGGCGGGTGTCACCGGTAAATCGGCCGATGCCGTCTATATCTCACGTTCTTGATCGCCGGTCGATGCGCGCAGGCCCGCTACGGCGCCGTGACGCCGGCGGTGCCCGCGTCGATTTCCTTCAGCAACGCGGCGGTCGTCACGGTGCGGCAATAGCCGCCGAAGGCGCCAAGCGCATTCTCGTGGCGTGCCTGGGAATGGGTCGCGCAAGCGTCGGAAACGCAGATCGGATAGAAGCCCCGGTCGGCGGCATCGCGGATGGCGTGGTCGACGCACTGGTCGGTGAGAAAGCCGGTGACGACGAGCGTGTCGATTCCGATATTGCGCAGCAAATACGCGATATTCGTCGAGTTGAAGACGCCGGACGACGTCTTCGGCAGGACGATGTCGTCGTCCCCCGGCGCCAATGCGTCCAGCACCTTCGCCTCCCATGAGCCTTTGGCGATGAAGAAGTCGCAGATCTTGTAGTCGAGGCTCCGATCGCGGCCGTCCCGCGTCAGGTTCTCCATGACGGTGTACATGACCTCGGCCCCGGCCTTGCGAAAGGCGTCGAGGAGCCGGCGGAGGTTCGGCAGGACCACGTCGCGGACCTGCAGAGTCGAAATAGGGGAGCCGCGCCGCGACCTCCGGGTTCCAAACATGGTTCTGCGTGTCGACGAGCAAGAGGCAGCTACGCGTCGCGTCGAAGGGCCGGACCCGGGGAAAGAGGCCTTGCTCCGCTTGCTTCATGATCGCCGTCAATATTTGTAGAAGTGGTGCGCGAGCTCGAAGGCCTCGTCCTCGGCCTCGAAGGCGGCGGCCTCCGAGCGCTTTACCGTGAGGTAGGCCCGGCTCAGCAGGTCGCCCAGCGCGCCCGTGAGCACGTCGTCGCGCTCGAGCGCGTCCAGCGCGCCGGCGAGGGTTTCCGGCAGGCGCCGGATGCCGCGCCGTTCCCGGTCGCTCTCGCCCATGCTTCCCGGATCGACGGTCACCGGCTCGCCCGGGTCCAGCCCTTTCTCGACCCCGTCGAGGCCGGCCGCGATCAGCCCGCCGAGCGCGAGGTAGGGATTGTAGCTGTTGTCGGACGGCTTGAGCTCCATGTTGAGCGACGGCTTGGCCTCGTCCCACAGCCCCGAGGCGATGCGCACCGCGGCTTCCCGGTTGTCCAGGCCCCAGCAGGTGAAGGCCGAGCTCCACATATGCGGCTGCAGCCGCCGATAGGAGTTGTAGCTCGCGGCCGTCAGCGCGACCAGGCCCGGCAGGTGATGGAGGACTCCAGCGATCCAGCAACGCCCGAATTCGCTGAGGAGATTGGGCTTGCCGTCGACGGCCATGAGGTTGCGCGCATCGGTCGGGTCCCAGGCGCTGAGATGGATATGGCAGCCGTTGCCCGCCTGGTCGGCGAACGGCTTGGGCGCCAGCGACGCCACGAAGCCGTGCTGGCGGGCGACCGCGCGCACCGTGTCGCGATAGCGGATATGGTTGTCGGCGGCGCGGAGCGCCGTCGCATGGCGAATGGACAGCTCCTGCTGCCCGTGGCCCAGCTCGGGATAGAACTGCTCGACCGGCATGCCCTGCGCCTCCAGCGCGGCGGCGATTTCGTCGATCACGCTGACCGATGTCTCCCAGCCGGCGGTGCTGAAGCACAGGCTTTGGTCGGCGGGCACGCAGGACCCATCCTCCTTGCGCATCGCCAATGTCCATTCCGGCTCGAAGGCCGCCTCGATGACCACGCCGGCTTTCCGCGCGCGCTCGATCATGCGTTCGAGGAAACCGCGAGGACACGCGGCCCAGGGCGCGCGATCCAGCGCCACCATGTTCGCCATCATCGCAGCGCTGTTCGGTGCGTAGGGCAGCCGGGCGTAGCTGTCGATGTCGGGCACCAGCCGGATCTCGCCGACCGGTCCCAGGCCTTCCACGGCCTGAAGCTGGTCGAGCATGTTCATCGCCGGCATCGCGACGGTCAGGCCGATGCCGCCCCGGACGCGCTCGGTCAGCTTGTCGATATGCACCGACTTGCCGCGGATGATCCCGCCGGTGTCGCAATAGAGGAACCGCACGAAACGCACGTCGTCATTGCGAACCTTGCGTTCAAACGCGTTCAGATCCATGGCTCGGTCCTTCGAACAAGCGTTCTTCAGGGCATGGTCGATGATGCAAGCATACATCGCCGCTCTTCGCAGACAAGCAGCCACATTGCGGGCATCCAGAAGCGCCGGTCGAGAGCACGCGCCGCCGCCCGGAAGCCGGCCCGAGTTGTCTCAGCGCTGCGCGGCCCTCAGCGGCACGCGCGACAGGCCGAGCAGCAGGGCGAGCGTCATGGCGATCAGAATGATGGTGAGCGCCGCCCCGCCGAAGACTTCGCCGCGGTCCGTCAGGCCGAAGATGCCGACGGGCAGGGTGACCCAGCCGGGCGGGTAGACCATCACCGTGGCGCCGAGCTCGCCCATGGACAGGGCGAAGCTCAGGCTGAAGGCGGCGATGAGATAGGGCGCGATGAGCGGCAGCGTGACGCGCCGGAGAAGATAGAAAGGCGACGCGCCCAGGCTTGCCGCGATGTCCTCGTAGTCCGGCGACAGCCGCGCCAGCCCGGCCGACACGTTGCCGAAGGTGAAGGCCGAGACCAGGATGAAATGAGCCAGCACGACGATCGCGGTGGTGCCGTTGAGCAGCACCGGCGGCTGGCTGAAGGCGACCAGGAGCCCGAGGCCGATGGAGACCGAAGGCACCGCGCTCGGCAGAAAGAACACGATCCCGAGCAGCCGCCGGTGCAGAAGCCGCATACCCCTGAGCGCCAGGGCCGCCCAACCGCCGCAAGCGAGCGCGATCAGGCTTGCTATCAGGCCCGTCAGAAGGCTGACGCGCAGCTGGGCGACGGACTCGCCCTGGAAGGCATCGACGTAGTGCTGCACCGTCATGTGGCTGGGCAGGGCGCCGTTCCATTGTCCGGCGATGCTGGCGAGCGAGATTATCGCGAGCGGCAGCGCATAGACCAGGCCGACCAGCAGGCTGCCGACGCACCAGACGCTCCAGCGGGTGGCCTTAGACCAGACCAGCACGAGCGCCTCCAAAACGGCCAAGTACGGTGCGATACAGGAAATAAAGCCCGACGGAGAGAAGGATGTTGACCGTCGCGATGACGCAGGCCGTTCCGTAGTCGAATTCCTGGATCGCCTTGTCGTAGACGAGCAGGGGCAGCGTGATGACGCCCTTGGCGCCGATGAACAGGACGATGCCGAACTCGTTGACGGTGAGCAGCAGGCAAAGGCTTCCGCCGGCGAGCAAGGCCGGCAGGGCGGCCGGCAGGATGATCTTCCGCACGATGCGCCAGAAGCCGGCGCCAAGGCTGGCGGCGACCTCGATCTGCGCGGTCTCGATCAGCGAGAAGGCGGCGAGCAGCGGCCGCATGATGAAGGGCGTATAGACCGTCACCTCCGCCAGGATCACGCCCCACGCCGAATAGAGGAAGTCGACCGGCGGCAGGGAGAGGCCGAAGACCTCCATCAGCGACAGGTTCAGAATGCCGGCCGATCCATAAAGGAAGGTGAGGGCGAGCGCGATCAGGAATGTCGGCAGTGCGATGAAGGTATCGATGAGGCGCGCCAGCAGCGCCGAGCCGGGGAACGGAAAGAACGCCACGATCAGCGCGAGCGTGAAGCCGAGCGCGAGGCAGCCGGCGGTCGAGGAAAGCGCGATCTCGATAGTGTGGAGGAAGGCGTCGTGAAAGCGTGCCGAGGCGAGCACGCTCTTCAATCGTGCCGAGCGAAAAATGCCCGTCCTCGCCGGCGAAGGCGCGGCCGATGATCAGCGACAGGGGATAGAAGAAGCAGGCCGCGAGGATCAGAAGCGGCGGCGCGATCCAGAGACCGCGCGGAATGGATGAGACCTGGGCGTCGTGCCTGCCGCCGGCTGCACTAGCGGTCATCTTCGGCGATCAGGCAGGCGCACCCTGCGGGAAAATAGACGCTCAACGTCGATTTAACGTGCGGCGGCTCGGTGAGCGGCGCCGACGCGATACGCAGCGTCTCGCCCTGGACCTCCATGGCGATGCTGTGCTGGTCCCCCTGCCAGAGCGCGGTCTGCACTTGCCCGGTCAGCGTGTTGTCGCTCTCGGACTGCGGCTGCAGGACAAGGTCATGGGGACGGACGCACAGCAGGCAGCGGGTGCCCGGCTGCTGCCCGGGATGCGCCTCGGCCCGCAGCAGCGTTTCGCCGAAGCGGACCGTTGCCAGGCGTCCGTTGTCCTCGACGCTCTCGACCGTCACCGGAAGGAGATTGGCGCGGCCCAGGAAATCGGCGGCGAAGCGGTTCGGCGGATGGCGATAGAGCTCGCGGGCAACGCCGTGGGCGACAAGCTCGCCGTCCCGCATGATGGCAATGCGGTTCGCCAGGGTGAGCGCCTCGCTCTGGTCGTGGGTGACGTAGAGCACGGTCAGCTCCGGCAGCTCGCGATGCAGCCGGGCGACTTCCTCCACCATGGAGCGCCGGATCTGCGCGTCGAGCGCCGACAGCGGCTCGTCGAGCAGCAGCACGCTGGGCTTGATCGCGAGCGCGCGGGCGATCGCCACGCGCTGCTGCTGCCCGCCGCTGAGCTCGCGGGGGAAGCGCTCGAGGTACTCGAGCATGCCCACCATGCTCAGGCACTCGCGCACCCGCTCGCGCACGGTCTCTTCCGGCGCGCGGCGGGCGCGCAGCCCGAAGGCGACGTTCTCCGAGACCCGCATATGCGGAAAGAGCGCATAGTTCTGCACGACCATGCCGAGGTCGCGCGCGTGCGGCGGCAGGTCGGTGACATCCCGCTCGCCGATATGGACACGGCCGCTGACCGGGCGGACGAACCCGGCGACGGCGCGCAACGCCGTCGTCTTGCCGGAGCCCGAGGGCCCGATGAGCGCAAGGATCTCGCCCGGATCCGCGGTCAGCGTAAGGTTCCGCAGCACGGCGTTGCCGCGGTAGGCGACCGTAACATTCTCGAAGCCGATGCCGGAGGCAGCTTTCGGTGGGGCCGGCCACGCCGCGTCTGCGGCGCGCCGAGCCCCCCCGAAAGCCATGTCGAGCGCGGCCATCAGCTGCCGGTTACGGAATGCCAGCGGGCGACGTCGTCCTTCAGATCGGACAAGACCTTGTCCCAATCGGGGGTCCAGACCTTGACGCCCTTCAGCATCGCGTTGAGCTTCTTGAAGTTCGCGTCGGTCGGATGGACGTCCTGGCGCGACGGCATGCCCTTGGCGATCGAGCTGATGGTCGACTGCGCCTCTTTCGTCAGCAGGAAGGTGATCAGCTTCTTGCCGGCATCGGCGTGCGGGGCGCCGTTGACCAAAGCGATGTAATAAGGAAGCGCGAAGGTCGTGCGCTCGCCGCCCGGGCCAGCCGGCCAGAAGATCTTGATGTTCGGGTTGGCCGCCATCTGCGAGAAGTTCATCTGCATGTCGCCGTTGGCCAGCCAGAGCTCGCCCTTGTTGACGAGCGCGGTCAGCTTGCCGGTCGACGACGAGGGGCCGCGGTTGTTCGCCTGCAGCTTCTTCATGAAACCGAAACCCGCATCCTTGCTGCCGAAAACCTGATTGATCAGCAGCATCACGGCCGTGCCGTCGCCGGCCTGGCCCGGCGTCGAATACTGGATCTTGTTCTTGAATTTAGGATCGAGGAGATCTTCGAAGGTCTTCGGCGCCTTTGACAGCACATGCGCGTTGTAGATGAAGTTGAAGTAGTTATTGACCAGAGAGTAGTAGGTCCCGTCCTTGTCCTTGTCGCCGGCCGCGATCTGGTCGGCGCCGTCGGGTGCGAAAGGCTGCAGGAGCCCGTCGGCCTTCGCCTTCTGGATAAAGGGCGGCAACGTCACCAGGATGTCGGCCTGCGGGTTGCTTTTCTCCTTATTGACGCGCTCGACCACGACGCCCGAGCCGCCTTCGACATATTGGACCTTGATCCCGGTCGCCTTGGTGAAAGCCGTGAACTGCGTGTCGTACCAGTTCGGCTTGCCGTCTCGGAGGCCGTCCGCACTATAAATCGTGACGACCTTCGACTGCGCCCACACCGGGCTGGTGCAGAGCCCAGCCGCAACGCATCCCGCTACAACGAGTAGCCGTCTAGCGCACCACATCGATATTCCCTCTCCCCTGATTGCACAATTACATCATCCTAAAGCATATCCACGGAACACTACAGACTCATGACGAGGTGCGGCGGCGGCAGACAGGGAAATTTCAATGGCAAGGACGCGCGGAAAATAATGGTCAGCGGCCGGGACGAGGCCACGTGATCCGCGCTACGGCAAATCACCTTACGGGACATTCCCGGGTGGATTAAAATTGAAAACGAGCGTATCCCGGCGCGTCGTTAATTTCGCGAATGACTGGCTGGAGGCGATGCCGCCGCCGCCGAACCAAGAACCGCCGACCGTCAGGCCAGAGGATGCCGAAGCCCAATTCTCGACGCTCTCTTCGCGGTACCGTATTGCGCGGCGTGACCCTTCTGTTCACGGCCAACCTGGCGGCGAAGCTGGCCGGAATCGCGACGATCTATGTCACCGGCCGGCTCCTCACGAAGAACGACTTCGCGCTTTACGCCATCGCCATCGCCTGGGGCGAGATTTTCGGCTTCATGCAGAATGGCGGCCTGCATCGCCTCCTGCTGCAGCGGGCAAAGTCGTTCGACAATCTCTATGCGCCGGTCTACGGCCTGGCGCTCGCGATCAACGGGGTGTGGCTTGTTCTCCTGATCGCCTTGGCGCCGTTCGTCGCCAACGCTTATGACGCCGGCGAGGTGAGGGTGCTTATCATCCTGTTCGGGTTTTCCATACCGGCGGGAACGGTGGCGCTGCTGCTGCGCGCCTATCTGATGGTGACGCTGCGCTTCGCCGAGCTCTCCGTCCTGAGCGTCTATTCGACCTTGATCCGGAGCGGCGGGGTCATTCTGCTCGCGCTGTGGGGCGTCGGGCCGATGAGCTTCGTGCTTCCGGTCATCGCGGTCGGCCTGTTCGAATCGGCCTACCTGGCCCGCAAGCGGCCGGGCAGCTGGCGGCCGTCCTTTCCGCGCCGCCGGCTTCTCGGAGCGCTTGCGATACCGCTGTTCTGGATCATGGCAAGCACGCTCGCCATGTCGCTGATGACGAACGGGGACTATCTCGTCATCGGCGCGCTGCAGGACAAGGCGACGATCGGTGTCTACTTCTTCGGCTTCCAGCTGACGGTCGCCGTGTTCAGCATGTTCACGCGGAGCCTGCGGTCGGTCTTCATCCCGTCCTTTATCGCGCTCGGCGACGATCGGCCGCGGCAGGAGCGTGCGTTCCTGCGCGCGCTCGAGGGCGGGTCGCTGATGCTGTTCTTCACCATTTTCGCCGTCGCCGCCGTCGCGCAGCCTGTGATCGGATGGGCCTGGTCGGGGAAATGGGACGCTGCGGTACCGGTCGTCGAGATCATCGCCGTCGCGTCCCTTGCGCGCGTGGTGTCGCCGTTCGCCCAGTCCCTGCTCGAAGCCAGGGGTGCGTGGCGCGCCGTCGCCCTGATGTCCTGGATCGAGGGCTTGGGCCTCATGGCCAGCGCGGCGATCGGCGCCCTGCTCGGGGGATTGTTCGAGATCGCCCTATCGGTCGGCATCTACATGATGCTGGTCGGGCTTCTCTACATTTTCGTCATCCGCAGCCAGACGGCGCTTTCCGCCGCTGCGGTCGCGAAATCGCTGCTCGGCCCTTACGCGGTGGCGTGGGGGGCGCTGGCATTGGCGTGGGCCCTTGCCGCCGGCTTGCCGCCGCTGCCCGTCTTCCTGGAAATCGTCGTCAAGGGCGCGGCCTTCGCTGCGGGCTTCGCCCTGCTGATCCTGCTGTTCCGGCGGCACCTCATGCACACCGTCGTGGATGTCGTCAGCACGTTCCGGCGCAAAGCCGACCTGTCTGCCGAGCCACGGAGAGCCGTAGCGGGAAGCAACGAGGCTCCGTCCTACGCGGCCGCGGCGTCGGCCGGCAGCACCCGCCTGTCGTGGAACCGGGTCAGGTCGACTTCCGCGCCGGCCCATAGCCGCCCGCGCATTCCTCGAATTCGATGGACCGGAACCGTGCCGCTGCCGCCGCCCGGAACGAAGGTAAGCTCGCCGAAGAACACGCGCTGCCCTGTGCCATAGAGATCCACGCGCACGAAAGTGAAATCCGCGGCCAGCGTTTCCGCGACCCGGACCATTTCGTCGAGCCGGTCGGGACGGGGAAGCGCGCCGTCGGTGCGGACGGACCGCGTTATATCGAGCCTGTTCCAGGCTCGGTCATAGTAATCGTTGCTTCCGTTCCCGCCATTGCCGGTGACGAGAATGAACCGGACTTTCCCGTGGAAGCAGAAGAATTTGTAATCCCTGACGGCGCTGCCGTTCTGTTCGGTCAGCAGCGCTTCGACCATCAATATCGGCTTGATATTCCGGTACTGCTGTTCCCGGCGCACGTAATAGAAGTTCTTGCCGCAGCCAGCCATGGGCTTGCGCGGCAATTGAAGAATAATCCTCACGGCCCTTGTTCCGGACGATCCTGTTCCAGCTGCTGCCGTGGTTCGTCTTGAGGACGAAGGTATCGGGAAGAGCGTCCCACACCTCCCGCGTCAGGCGTTTCGCCGTGGCATGAAGCGGAACGAGATACTGAGCCCCGATCTTCCGCGCGACATGATCGCGCACCGCGTATTTGTCGGCGAAGCGCTGGAAGCGGGCCAGTTCGCCGGAGCTTTTCAAATCGCACAGGTACTCGTTGAAGGTGACGGGCGGCGTTCGCGGCAGCCAGCGGTGGCTCTTGAAGAACGCCATCCTGACGTAGAGCCGGTCGGGAATGAACCGGGCCAGGAGCCGCTTCGCGCCATACATGTCTACCATTCGAATTCCTCCGCCGCCGGTCTCGCGCCCTGCGCTAGACGGCGAGCTGGAGCACCGGCGCCGTCTGGGCGGCGACGACCTGCTGGTAGATTTTCATCATCTGCGGGTAGTTCTTGCTGGCGGTGTAGCGCCGCTCGTATATCGCCCGTCCCCGCGCGCCCATGTCTGCCATTCGGTCGGGATGCTCCAGCGCCCAGCGGATCTTCTCGGCGAGGCTGGCCGCATCGCCCGGCGTGAACGACAAGCCCGATACGCCGTCGTCGATCATCTCGGCCATCGCGCCGATGCGCGACGCGATCACCGGTAATCCGCGGGCGAAGGCCTCGACTGCCGTTCGGGGATGACCTTCATACCATTCCGTCGGAATGATGATGAATCGCGCCGCCCCCATCAGCCGCAGGACCTCGTCCTCTTCCTGCCATCCGAGATACTCGACCGAGCGCGGCTGGGCCCCGCCGATGAAATGCGACTTCAAGGGGCCCGTGCCCGCGACCTTGAGCGGTATCGGCGGGCCGGCCATCTCCCAGGCCTTCAGCAGGGTGCCGATTCCCTTCTCTTCGCTGAGGCGCCCGACGAACAGGGCGAAATTGCCGTCGTGCTTGCCGGGCATCGGATCGGGATGAAGGAAATTGGATTTGACGAATATCTTTTCGGCCGGGAATCCAGCCTGCACGAACTTGTCCCGCATGAATTCCGTCATCGCGATATAGGCATCGACCATATGGAACCATGTCCCGAGCTGGCGATGGACGGCGATCATGCCGCCGACCGCCATGCTGCCGAGCGTACTGTGCCGGTAGCAGGCGTGGCGGACGGCGGGCCAGGGCATCGTGCGGCCGATACAGGACTCGCAGACATGGCCGTCGCGGTTGAGCGTGCCGACGGGGCAGATGAGCCGGTAGTTTCTCAGGCTCTGGACGACCGGTACCCCCTCGGCCCGCGCCGCGTAGTAGATCGACGGCGAGATGAGCGGGAAAAAATTCTGGACGTGCAGAAGGTCGAACCGCTCCTGGCGCAAGGCGGTGCGGACGCGCCGGTATGTCTCCGGAGACCAGATCGACCCCATCGCCGTGCGGAGCCGGCCCAGCTCGCCGACGCGATCGTTATTGTCCACGAAGGTCGCGACGCGGCAGCCGTTTCGGCGCAGCATCTCAACTTCCATGCGAACCGAGATGTCCTCTCCGCCCGAATCCTGGTAGCGGTTATGGGCCATTAAAATGTTCATGACGCTCGGCCGCCGCGCCTTGGCCGGTCGCGGTGACCGGCATCCCTATCGCAGCTTCGGTTCAGAACGATCATCTTGTTAGCCACTGTTTTTCCGTAATGAAAAAAGGCTACGGCCACGCAATGAAGTCTATTGGATCTCGACCGGGCCGAATGGGCGATAACCGATGCCACCCTCGGCGGGCTCCGATGACCAAGGTCCCATTGATCCCCCCCGAACGGGCTGATCGCAATTCTCCAAATGGGCTATATGACAAAGTATGGTTAACGGAAAATCCACCGCAGGTGGTCGAGCGGATGTGCGGTAAAACCCGGGCGGGGCACGGCTGAAACGCATATCCGTTGCCATTGGCGCACGGTCACGGGAATATCCCGCGCGAGGGAAGGACATCCGGCAGGGCTTCAATTCCCGCCATGCGCACCGGCGCGGCCGCGGGCTCCTCTCAAGAATTAGGGAAATTTTGGAACGAAATGGATGTCCGGCCTTTTAATCGTCGTTTGAGATCGCTGTTTTCGGTGACCCTGCCCCTCAGCCCCCTGTTCGCCCCGGACCCCGGCAAGACCGTCCAGGCGCCGCCATCGCGCGGCGAAGTCGCCGCCCTTCTGGCGATCGTCGCCGTGGGCTTCGCGCTGCGCTTTCTGCTGGCGGAGCTGTTGCCGAACGTCCACCACCCGGACGAGCTGTTCCAGTATCTCGAGCAAGGGCATCGCTTCGCCTTCGGCTATGGCGTCGTGCCGTGGGAATTTCGGGCCGGCACCCGGTCCTGGCTGCTGCCCGGCTTTCTCGGGAGCCTGATGTGGCTGACGGCGGCGCTCGGCGGCGGTGCGGCGGCGTATCTGGCGGTCATTGCCGGCGTGCTGTCGGCCCTTTCGCTCTCGATCGTGCTGGTCGCCTGGCTGTGGGCGCGGCGGCTTGCGGGGCCGGCGGCGGCGCTTCTCGCGGCCGCGGTGGCCGCCACCTGGTTCGAGCTTGTCTATTTCGGGTCCAAGCCGCTTACCGAGGCGCTGGCGTCCGCGTCGCTGTTCGCGGGTGCCTATCTCCTCTGGTCCGCCGCACGGCCGGCGCGCGGGGCGTTGGTCGCCGGCGGCCTCCTGCTCGGATTGACCGTCGTGCTGCGGCTGCAGCTGGCGCCGGCGATCCTGGTCGTGGCGCTGGTCGGCTGCTTTCGGGTCTCCCTCGCGGGCTGGCTGATATGTGCTGCCGGCGGCGCGCTGGTGGTTGCCGCCGCCGGCATGCTGGATTGGGTGACCTGGGGCCATCCGTTCCAGTCCTTCTGGGCGAATCTCCAGGTCAATCTGATGGAGGACAAGGCGAGCCAATACGGCGTCTCGTCCTGGTACGGCTATGTCGGCCAGTACCTGCTGATCTGGTCGGGCTTCACCATTCCCGCGGCGATCCTCATCTTGGTGGGCGCGCGCCGCGCACCGCTGCTGCTGATCGTGCCGCTGCTCATCGTCGTCTCGCACTCCTTCATCGGGCACAAGGAATACCGCTTCGTCTTTCCGGCCGTGCCCTTCGTTCTGTTGCTGGCGGCGATCGGGACGGCGGACCTGGTCGAAGCGGTGAAGCGCGTGTGGCCGGGCCTCGGCGGACGGGCTCTGGTGCTGGCGGCGATGGGGTCCTGGGCGGCGACGTCGGCGATCCTCATGATCGGCGATCACTTCCGGCCGAACCTGACCAAGACGGCGGCCGCCCTGGCCGGGTTCTCGGACCTGCGCGGACGGCCCTCGATCTGCGGCATCGGGCTTGTCAGCATCCCGTGGTACTACAGCGGCGGCTACACCTATCTGCATCGCAACGTGCCGATCTATCCACTGTACGGCACGCAGGACCTTGCCGAGACCTGGGGGGCCTTCGACGTGGCGCTGGCGCAAAAAAAGGATGCGGCGCTACTGCCGCTCGGCTACCGGCGCGCGCGCTGCTATTCCGACACCGTGTGCGTTTTTGTCCGCAGCGGGTCCTGCGCCGCCCGGCCGGACCGCACCGTCAATGCCTATTTGAGGCGCAGCAAGCAGTAGCCGGAAGCGGTTGGAGGCTAGCGCCAGCAGCAATGAGGGCTACCAGCCTCCGCCGCCGCCGCCACCACCGCCGCCGCCCGACGATCCTCCGCCGCCCGAGCCGCCGCTCGAGCCGGGCGCGGTCGAAGCCGAGGCGATGGCGCCGGCGAACGCGCCGCCGAGCGCCGACGAAAATCCGGTGATCCCGCGGTTCAAGCTGCCGCCGGAATACCAGCCGGGCGAATAGGACCGGCCGGTGCCGCCGGGGCTCGTGCCCGCGCGCGCCAGCACGTCCGCGAATTTCTCGCTCCATTGCTGCTCGACCCCGAGCGCGAGCGCATAGGGCAGGAACTTTTCGAATAGGGCGGGCGTGCGTTCGGGCGGGTTCAGCGCGTTCAGGCGGTCTTCCTCCACGAGGGAGAGATACAGCTTGAAGCCCTCGATCTGATCCATCAAGCGGCGGCCGAGCGCGGTCGGCGCCTTGAGCAGATGGTAGAACAGCATGTTCATGCCCTGCGTTCCGAGGAGGACTAGCGCTCCGGCGATCGTGACCAGCGTGCCGTAGCCGTAGAGCCCTACGAGTTCGCCACCGAGGAAAGGCAGCGAAAATGCTGTTGCGATGATCGCTTGGATCGTGCCGCCGATGCTGCTGGTGGCGATGGCCGTCTGCCAGGCGCGCCAGGAACGCAGGGTGAGGAAGTAGACGCCGAACGTCCAGCCGGCGAGCCATGCGGTCATGAAGGCGGCGGCCGCGGGCTGATCGGAGACGAGGGCGACCAGGCCAAGCACCAGCAGCGACAGGCCGATACCCGGGATGAGATACCGGGTGTTCAGCATGAAATGGCTCTTCTCGTACTCGGTCCGGAGCGTCGCGTGCAGCGCCTTCTGCGCTTCGCCCAGCTTGACGTGGTTCGTCTGTTTCAGCTCGATCTCGCCAGTCCCGTGAGGGAAAAGCTTGTTGGCGATTGCGCGCTCTCCCGGCGACAGCGCGGCCGGCTTGCCGGTCGCCGTCAGGGTGTAGACCTTGTCCGCGTCCTCGTCGATTTTGAGACTGCCCTTCACCGCCATGTTCACGATGGCCGCCGTGAAGGCCTTGTCGTCGAAGCCGAACTCCATGACGTAGCGCGCGCCGGCCGGGGTGACGCCCGACGGCGGCTCGTATTGCGGCACGATGGCGCCCTTTTCAGGGTCGCGCCCGACCTTGAGCCAGACGTAAAGATAATAGGCCAGCAGCAGGATCAGCCCGAGCCCGCCTGCGATCCCCACGGCATTGTCGTTGATGAAATAGCCCAGCTGCTTCGCGCTGCTCGGCCGGTCGACGAAGCCGGCCGGCCACGCCACCGCGATGGTCAGGCCCTCGCCGGGATTGAGCGTGCGCGTCGAGGTGAACCGGACGATGCCGTCGTTCAAGGGCTCGTAAGTGAAATCCTGGCCACGCTCGCCCTCGCGTCCGGTATAGCCGGCGTGGTCGCGCACGCGGGCCCCTTCCGGCAGATGCACGATCGCCCGCGCCCGCTCGATCGGGAACGCCCATCCGTTGCCGGTGACGTTCCAGTACAGCTCGTCCACCGAGCCGAAATAGCCGAGCTGCCGGTCGGTGCGATAGGTCAGGGTAAAGGTATGCAGGCCGGGGTGGATGAAGACGTTCTTGTCGCCGATATAGACGCGCACGCCGTTGCCTTGCGGCTGGGTATGGTAGGGCTCTTTCCGGCCGTCGCGCGTGATCTCCTCGATGTCGAAGGGAACGACGACGCGCCTGCCGCGACTGTTGTAGACGGTCGGGAAATCGCGATAGATGCCGCGCTTGATCTGGGCCCCCGTGCTCTCGACCTCGATCGTTTCGCGCACGCGCATCGAGCCGTCGCGCTGGATCCATATCTCGCTGTCGAAATTGAGGATGCGCTCGCGTCCGGCGGCGCCCGCAGGCGCGGCGATGACGACGGCGAGGAATACCGCGAACAGGAGCTGGACGAGTATGCGGACGCCTGCGCGCGACAAGAGGAAAAGTGTCATCTTCGGATTCCCGACTTGTGCCGCCGGCGTCAGTCGAATTTCACTGCGACGGGCTGGCGCGCCGCGCCGTCGCTTTCGTCGAGCTCGAAGAACTCCGACTTGGCGAAGCCGAATTTTTGCGCGACCAGATTGCTTGGGAACTGATCGACCTTGGTGTTGTTGTCGCGGACGCTGGCGTTGTAGTAGCGCCGCGCCGCCTGGATGTTGTTCTCGATCTCGGCAAGCTGCTGCTGCAAGTCGAGGAAGTTCGTGTTGGCCTTCAGTTCCGGGTAGTTCTCGGCGAGCGCGAACAGCGATCGCAGCGCGCCGGTCAGCTGGTTCTCGGTCGCCGCCTGCTCATGCGGCGCGCCCTGATTGGCGACGGCCTCGTTGCGCGCCCGGGTGACGGCTTCGAAGGTGCCCGCTTCATGCCTGGCATATCCCTTCACGGTCTCCACCAGATTGGGGACCAGATTGTAGCGCCGTTTCATCTGGACCTCGATGTCGCTCCACGCGCCGCTCACGCGCACGCGCAGCCTGACCAGCGTGTTGTAGGTCATCACCACGTAAAGCACGGCCACGGCGATCAGGCCGAGAAGGATGTACACAAGCGTCATGGCATGTTCCCCCACACCGGTTGGCGCCCCGCACGCGACCGCCGGGGCCTCCTGACGAAGCCGGGCGACAATACGGGGGTTTGCGGGAAAATTACATCCAAAGACGAAGGAATTGTTTACGGCGGGGCGAATATCGGCGCGGCCCCTGGGCCGGCTCCGGCCGTGCTGGCGCTGGCCCCGCGCCTTTTTTGGGAGCACAGGGGAGTAGACGCGGGGCCAATCACCGGGAGCGCTTCATCCCGGCAGCACCGGCACGAAGCGCCCGATAGAGAGACGCCGGGGCGCCGCAAATGTTCCGTCACAAACGAACGGGCCGGGGCAGCGCGTCTTCAGCCGGGCCAGTGGTCGTTCTCATGGCGGTGGAAGCGGCCCGGCAATGCCCACGCGGCAGCTGACCGGCGGCATGGCCGTCCCGCTAGGATGCGCCGTCGTATTTCACGGTGCAGCCATAGGGCCGGGTCACGGCGTCGGCGATCGGCCTGCCCTTTGCCATGTCGTCGAGCGCGGCGCGCACGTAGTTCTTCGCGGTCTTCACGTCATCCCAGTCGGTCGTCGGCTTGTCGTCGATACCGCCCATGTAAACGAGCGTGCCCTTCGCATCGATGATGTACATGTGCGGCGTCGTGCGCGCGTCATAGCTGCGCCCGACCTTGCCGGCGGGATCGAGCAGGACCGCGGTCGGCGCCGCATGGCGCTCCTCGGTCAGCTTGTTCGCCTCGGCGCCCGTTACGTAGCCCTGCGTCCCCGGCGCGGAGGAAATGATCGACAGCCAGATCATGCCGTTGCCTGTGGCTTCACGCTGAAGCGCCTGCATATTGCCGGTGCCGTAATGCTTGCCGACGAACGGGCAGAGGTTATTGGTCCATTCCAGGATGACCGTCTTGCCCTTGTATTCGGCCAGGCTTTCCGTCTTTCCGTTGCTGTCCGGCAAAGCGAAGGCCGGCGCCGGCGCGCCGATCCGCGGCGTCGCGAAAGCGGGCCGGATCAAGCCGAGCGGACCGGATGCGGCGCCGACCAGAACGGTCGTGCCCGCGAGCACAAGGACGTTACGTCTGTTCCACGCATGCATCGTCATGAAGGTCTCCTGTCGCCACGGTCGATGACTTTGGTCGGGGGCGTAATGTCGCGAAGCGCGTCGAGCACGCGAGTTCTCGGTCAGCAATTGCGGCAGCACCACGGGCCGCGCATCGCCGGGGCCGTAAAGGACGTAGAGCGGCACGCCGTCGCGCCCGAAGGATTCGAGAAGCGCGGTGATCTGCGGATCACCGTTGGTCCAGTCGCCTTTGAGGTAGGTGACGCCCAGCGATTTCGAGCCGTTTGCTCACGGCTTCCGAGGAAAGCGCGACCCGCTCGTTCATCAGGCAGGTGATGCACCAGGCCGCGGTCATGTTGACGAAGACCGGCTTGCCGGCCGCGCGCAGCGCCGCAAGGCGCTCGCTGCTGAAGGGCTCGTACCGCACGCCGCCGGCGGTCTGTCCCGCGGTCGAGGTCGGCACAGGTCGAGGCGCCATTCCGGTGCCGAGGCCGAGGATCATCGCGACCGCGGCGGCTGCGGCGGCAACGGACCCGGACCGGCCGACCACGCGGCCGTGCGCGCCGGCGCTTCGGGCGATCTTCCAGAGCCAGAGGGCGAAGGCGATCAGGACCATCCCGCCCAGCGCGGCGAGCACGCCGTCGGGGCCCGCCTGGATGCTGAGGACCCAGACCAGCCACGCCGCAGAGGCGTAGAGCGGGAAGGCGAGGAACTGCCGCATCCGCTCCATCCAGCGCGCCCGGGCGCGGCAACAGGCGGACCAGCGCCGGGACGAAGGTCAACAGCAGGTAGGGCAGCGCAAACCCGGCGCCAAGCGCGAGGAAGATGCCGATCGACGCGGCCGCCGGCTGCGTCAGCGCGAACCCGAGGGCGACCGCCATGAAGGGCGCGGTGCAGGGCGTCGAGACGACCGCCGCGAGCACGCCGGTGAAATACGAGCCGGCGTAGCCGCTCCGGGCCGACAGACTGCTGCCCAGCCCCATCACGCTGCCGCCGACCTCGAAGACGCCGGACAGGTTCATCCCGAGCAGGAAGAACAGATACGCCATCGCGGCGACGAAAGCCGGCGATTGCAGCTGGAAGCCCCAGCCGATGGTTTCGCCGCCCGCCTTGAGCGCAATCAGCAGGCCGGCGAGCGCGGCGAAGCAGGAGAGCACGCCCAGCGCATAGGCGATGCCGTGGCGCCGGATCGTGCGATGGTCCTTTTCGGCATGGCGGATCAACGCCATGGCTTTCATCGACAGCACCGGGAAGACGCAAGGCATCAGATTGAGGATGAGCCCGCCGAGGACGGCGAACAGCAGCGCTTCGACAATGCCGATTTCGCCACCGTCCGCTGCCGGAACACCGCCGTCATGACGCAGCGCCGGCGTCGGCGCCGCCACGGCCGGGCCGGCCGAACCGCTCTGCGCGGCCCCGAGCGGCGCCGAGATTTCAAAGGCGCGGGTGAGCGGCGCATCACCGGCAGTCCTGGTCAGCACCAGGACCCCGTCCAACCGGTTCCACGCCGGCGCCTGCCCCGGCGTCATCGTCAGCGTGAGACCGTTCGCCGTGGCGCTGAGGGTCTGCGGCGCCGCGGGCTCGATGTGGCCCCATTTGTAGGGGAAGAACGTAGCCTTCTCGATTCCGGTCCGCGCGCAAATCCGATCCGGCGACGGTCAGGACGACCTTGTCCGTTGCGCGGCGAAGGCCGACGGACCAGGGGGCCTTTACCGGCAGCTGCTGGCGCGCGGTGCGGAATAGCGGTTCGGTCGCGGCGTCGGGCTGCGGGGCGGATGCAGCGCGTCGGGAGCGAGAGGTCGAAATCCCCGCCCTCGGGCACGCAGATGTCGGAACAGGCAAGCCAGCTCACCTTGGCATGCAGGTCGAGCGGCTTGCCCGCAGGCCAGCTTTGCCCGACCCGGATCGGCACGAGATGGAGCGCTTCGCCGCTATAGCCGTAATTGAGCAACGGCCCGTAGGGCAGGGGGCGCGGATAAGGCCATTGGATATCGCCGGCTTCGACGCCCTGCGGGAGCGTCCAGGCGATATGCGGCGGCTCGCCGGAATCGCCCGGATTGCGCCAGTATGTGTGCCATCCGGCCTTGATCTTGAGGTGCAGCATGACCCAGAGCGTGCCGCCCGGGCGGACCGAGGATGTCTCGGGGATCAGGCGAGCGGTAACATGGTCCGTCATGACCGGCGACGACCATGCCGCAGCGCTGCCCAGGGTCAGAAACAGCGAAAGAGCGGATAAAAGGCGGGTGATGTAACCAATTCGTCGCACTGAATTTCTCCTCGGCGCGGCGTCCTGGATTCATGTGGTCGGCGCCGCTTGCGGGTCAAGAAACGATCCCGTGCGCGCCATGACATTCTCGTGAGGGATTCGTGTTGGCAGGCCCGGCCGAAACGGCCGGGCGGGCTCCCCGCTGTTCAGGAATCATCGTCTTTGAGGAGCGACGTGGTCTTCAGGTTGCCGCTCCATTCCGTCGGACTCATGGTCTCCGTGAAATGCTCGAACATCGCGTTGAAGCTGACGCTGACTCTGACGCGGCTGCTGCGATTGAAATCGACCGAGTGGGGCAGCCAGGCCGGAAACAGCAGCAAGTCGCCCGGCTTGACCGCCAGGTTGAATCGCGCCGCGTTGAATGGCGTCGATTCGATCACCCGCGGCTTGATCATGTGGCGTTGCGGCCGCGGGTCGTCGATCGTGAACTGGTTGGCGCCGTCGTCGGCCTGAACGTAATAGACCGCCGACAGGTAGTTGTTCGGATGGATATGCTCGCGATGGCCCGTATGCGGGGCATTGATGTTGGCCCAGCAGCTGGTGATCCGCGCGCCGTCATAAATCACCTCGAGGAATTCGAGCACCAGAGTCACGGCCTGCTGGAACTCGGCGATCATCGGCGCCAGCTCCGGGAGCATGTGAAGGTTGGTTTCGGTCTGCCGGCTGGTGCCGGGCGCCAGATTCGTGATGTCCGGATCCAGCCGGGTGAGGAGGTCCATCATCCGCTTGTTCACGGAATCACGGACCGCCGGCTCCAGCGCAAAGCGCCAAAGCATCGTCGGGAAGAACATTTCGGTCGATTTCAACTCGGGCATACGGCGTCATTCCATATCGGACCAGCACCGGCCAACTATAGCCGGGCGGCGGGCGGGGGGCACTATCCGGCGGTGAAATTTCCGGCGCGGGCGACCGTTCGCCGCGGATAAGGCTGATAGATCCGCGCCATTGCGGGTTAGAATTGCACCGGATTCAACGTAAGCCCTGTCCTTTGACCCCGAGGCGGAGCATGAGCGCCTTTCGCATCGCGACCTTCAATCTCGAGAATTTGGGCGATTTGGCCGGCGACGCGGCGGCGCTGGACCTGCGGGTGCAGGCGCTGCGGCCGCAGCTTCTTCGCCTGAATGCCGACATCCTGTGCCTGCAGGAGGTCAATGCCCAGTCCGAAGCGCGGCAAGGCCGGTCGCTGCGGGCCCTCGAGGCGCTGCTGCGCGAAACGCCCTATGCCGGCTTTCACCGCGCCGTCACCACGAGCGCGAGCGGCGGCAAGCCGCGGGACGTCCACAACCTCGTGATCCTCAGCCGGCTCAAGATCCTGGCGAGCCGGGAATACCTCAACGATCTCGTACCCTGCCCGGCCTATCGCCCGGTAACCGCGCGGCCGCCGGGGGATGCGGCGGAGCCGGTCGGCTGGGAACGGCCGATCCTGCATGCCACGGTCGGCCTTGCGGACGGGACGCCATTACACGTCATCAATCTCCATCTGCGGGCGCCGCTGCCTGCTTTCATCCCCGGGCAGAAGCAGGAGCCTTTCGTCTGGAAGTCGGTCGAAGGCTGGGCCGAGGGCACCTTCATTGCGGAGATCAAGCGGACGGGGCAGGCGCTCGAGGCACGGCTCCTGATCGACCGCCTGTTTGACGCCGATCCGAAGGCGTCCGTCGTGGTGCTGGGCGATTTCAACGCCGACGGCCGCGACGCGCCGCTGAAGATCCTGCGCGGCGACGTCGACGAAACGGGTAACGCCGCGCTGGCGAGCCGCGTGCTGACGCCGCTCGAGCTCAGCCTTCCCGCCGATCGCCGCTTCAGCGTGCTGCATTACGGCCACGCCCTGATGCTCGACCACATCATGGTGTCGCGTGCGCTGCTTGCCCGCTTCCGGAGGGCGGAAGTGTTGAACGAGCTGCTGACCGACGAGCTCGTCGCCTTCTTTGCCGGGCGGCGGGACGCCGGCAGCTTCCACGCCCCCGTCGTCGCCGAATTCGCGCCGGCCAGCGGATGACGGGCGGTCAGTGCGCCGGTTTCAAGCTCTCGATATATTCCACGAGGTTGTCAATCTCGACGCGGGTGAGATGCAGGTTCGGCATCGGCGGATGCGGATTGCCTAACCAGGCTTCGAGCTGATTGCGCGTGAGAACGCTGCGCTTCGCCACGGCCTCGAATGACGGGGCGAGGTCATTGGCCGTCCGTTTATCACCGGCGCCGATATCGTGGCAGCTGACACACCAGTGTTCGGCGATGACGCGCCCGTCCGACGCATTGCCGGCTTGAGCGGCTGATAAGGTACCAAACCAAAGGATCGGCGCAGCAATCGCCGCCGATATGAGAACGCGCTTGGACGCTTGCACCGATCGACCTCTATCTTCGTTGCCGGGATTGTTGTCCCTGTAAAAGCGATTATATCGGCAGGGATTATTCAAGGGCCAGCGACGTTGTTCACTGATGCATATCAACGCAGCCCGGCATCCGTCTCGGTAGGGACCCGGCATGGCGCAAGATCACGCCGTAGGGCCTGACGGCTCGGCGGGGGCAAAACTCATGCGTTGGGCGTGGCGCATACTCGCGATGCTGGCGGCTCTCGCCGGCGTTTCCGCACAAGCCGCGGAGCTGCCCACGCGCGGCGATCTGATCGGCGCGCCGGGCGTCTACGTCGTCAAGAAGGACGAGATCCTGCACGACGTTGCCCGCCGCTACGACCTTGGCTTCGTCGAAATGCGCGCTGCGAACCCGAAGATCGACCCCTGGCTGCCGGGGGAAGGGACGAAGGTGACGCTGCCGACCGAGCACCTGCTTCCGAATGCGCCGCGCCGCGGCATCGTGATCAACCTCGCCGATCAGCGGCTCTACTATTTCCACGGCGGGCCCGACAGTGTCACGTCCTATCCCGTCGGCATTCCCCGCAACATGTTCGACGCCCATATGGGCACAACCAGGATTGTCCGCAAACGCGCGAATCCGTCTTGGATTCCGACGCCGTCCCTGCGCGAGGAAGAGCCCGATCTGCCGGCGGTCGTACCACCCGGCCCCGACAACCCGCTTGGCGCTTTCGCCTTGTACCTCGGCTGGCAGTACTACGTGATCCACGGGACCAATAAGCCTGACGGCGTCGGGCGGCGCGTGAGCCACGGCTGCATCCGCCTCTATCCGGAGGACATCAAGGCGCTGTTCGCCACCGTCAAGATCGGGACCCCGGTCGAGATCGTCGACCAGCCGGTCAAGGTCGGCTGGTCGGACGGCGCTCTCTATCTCGAGGTCCATCCCACGCAGCACGAAACCGATGAGGTGGAAGCTGAACGGCTTCGTCAAGGATCCGTCGCCGCTCGACGCGCGTTCGGTGATCCTGGCAAAGGCCCCCGGGTTCAGCGAGCGGATCGACTGGAAGCTCGTCGACCGCACGGTCCGCGAGCGGCGCGGCATACCGGTGCGGATCACGCGCTGATGGCTCCGCCACCGGCGCCACCGGCGGGTCAGATGACTTCGTGCTCTTTCAGGTAAGCCTCGATCGCCGGCGTCTCGAACCATGTCAGATCATGGGCAATTTCCCGCGCCACGCTGTTCGTGAGATGTCCGGGGAAGAAGCCGCGCAGCGTTCCGAGCGCCCGAGGGGCTGCCACCACCACGAGCTTGTCGAATTCCTTCTTCTGCTGGGACACTTCGAGCTGCTTCACCAACGACCGCAGGAAATCGGCCTCCGCCTTGTCGTGCGGATCGGTCGGCGGCTGCTTCGCATGCCGGGCATCGCCCATGCTGTCGAAGGTGCGGCCCGGGCGATCGGAGGCCAGATCCCGGCTTGGCGGGTGGGGCGTGGACAGCTCGCTCTTCTGCAGGATCTTACCCTTGCCTGCGGCTTCGAAGATCTTCGCCCGGCTGCCGTCGGCAATCAGGATCCAGGTTACCGGCTTCTTCATGGTGTCCGTCCCCAAAATAGGTGTGTTCCAGTGACGGGCACAAGACAGCAGATCCTCGTTTGGCACCGTGACGCAGATCAATGTGGCTTCCCGGCGCGGCGGTTATCCATGGACCGTAGAATAAAGGGGGAAACAGGCCGATGCCGGAAGGATTGGTTCGCGAAGCGGTTACCGCTTTTGACGATCCGGCGCATTTTGAGGCGGCGGTCGACGAGTTGCTGAGCAATGGCTTCGACCGCGCCGAGCTTAGCCTGATTGCGCGCGACGAGACGGTCGCCGCGAAGCTCGGTCATCTTTACCGCCGTGTGGAGGAAGTCGAAGACGACCCCAACGTTCCGCGCAAGGCCTTCGTTTCCGAAGAGTTGGTTGCGGAAGGAGAGGGGGCGCTGGTGGGCATCCTGATGTATCTGCCGGCCGTGATCGCCGGGGGCGCGGTGGTCGCCTCGGGCGGCGCGCTCATGGCCGCCTTGGGCACCGCGGGCCTTGCAGCCGGCGCGGGCGGTGTCGTCGGCGCCATGCTTGCGGAATGGCTGGGCGAAGACCACGCGACATATATCCGCCGGCAGCTCGACCGCGGCGGCCTGTTGCTATGGGTCAATTTGCGGGATCAGGCGCATGAAGCGATCGCCACCCGGATCTTGGCAAAACATTCGAAGCAATCGGTGCATGTCCATGCGCTCCCCGTTCGAATCCGTCACCGTGAAACGGAGGAGTCATTGGACGGCAGGAGTAGCGCATGAGGCGGTACTCGCGGCCTGGGTATCTGGCGAATGGATGAAAAGGCATTCCCGTCGGCGCTCGACTTTTGCACGGCGAGTCTCAAGCGGATCGACGCCGCCCTGAGCTCGACCGCGGGCGCGATGCTTAGCCTCGATCAGTTCGACGAGGTGACGCGCCTGCGCCGCCGCATCCGCGAATTTTGCGAGGCGGGGCGCATCGATGAGGCGCGCCAGGCGGAAGAAATGGCCATGGTCGATGCTGCGGCCGCGCACCCACTGCTGAATCGGCCCGCGACGCGCCGGTATTCCCGTCGGTTGCGCTCAGTATTTCTCAATCATCCATCGTCAGCACCGCCGCCCCTTCGAAGCGGCCGTGGCGAAGATCGTCGAGCGCCTGGTTTGCTTGCGCGAGCGGATAGAGCTGTACCGTCGTCGTCACCGGCACCGTGGGCGCGATGCGGAGAAAGGCCTCGCCATCCGCGCGCGTCAGGTTGGCGACCGATTTGACGACGCGCTCCTGCCACAGAATGCTGTACGGAAACGACGGGATGTCGCTCATGTGAATGCCGGCGCAGACGACGATGCCGCCCTTGTCGACGACGCGAAGCGCGGCCGGAACCAACGCGCCGACCGGGGCGAAGATAATCGCCGCATCGAGCACCGACGGCGGCGTCTCATCGCTGCCGCCGCTCCAGACGGCGCCGAGCTGTCGCGCGAAGGCCTGCGTCTCGCTGTCGCCGGTCTTGGTGAAGGCATAGACCTCGCGGCCCTGTTTGACGGCCACCTGCACGATGATATGCGCGGCCGCGCCAAATCCGTAGATGCCGAGCCGCTTCGCGTCGCCCGCGGCGGCGAGCGACCGGAAGCCGATCAGGCCGGCGCACATCAAAGGCGCGGCATTCGTGTCGGAATAGGTGTCCGGAATCGGAAAGCAGAAGCGGTGATCGGCGACAAGATAATCGGCGAAACCGCCGTCGCGGGTGTATCCGGTGAATTGCGCCTGTTCGCAGAGATTCTCGTGTCCGCTTCGGCAGTAACGGCATTTGCCGCAGGTCGAACCGAGCCATGGGACGCCGACCCGTTGGCCGAGCGCCCCGCCGGGCGCGCCGTCGCCGACCGCGTCCACCGTGCCGATGACTTCGTGGCCGGGCACGAGGGGAAGCTTGGGGCTGGGAAGGTCACCGTCGACGACGTGAAGATCCGTCCGGCAGACGGCGCAGGCGTGCACCCGGATGCGGAACTCTCCGTCACCGGGGCGCGGGATCGGCATCGATTCCAGCGCCAGCCTTGCGCCCGTCTGCCGCAGCACCATTGCCCGCATCATGTCCGACATGGTGCCGGATTTCGCCTCAGCTCAGAGGCGCTCCCCGCATTTCGCTGATGGCGGCGCGGATCTTGCGCCACGTCTCCGCCTCGTCGTTGTTCTTGGATTGCTCGAATTCGCGAATCTTCGCCGCGGCCTCGGCTTCCGCCTTACCGCCATGCGCATCGAGGAGCCGCTTGGCATAGTCGGCGACGTCGGTCTCTCGCATCCTTCTCCTCCTTCGACAAAAATGGGACCATAAAACTCTAGGCGCGCGCGCCGGGCCTCTCATTGATCGGTGTCAATGGGTCGTTCGGCGCGCCGCTGTCCTCTTCGAACTTTACGTGTGCATCATCGCGCGACATGCAAGGGGCGCCCTCGTTTCCGGCGCGCGCCGGCCGGCTCGTCAGAGCCGGCTTTGTCAGGACAAGGCATATCCTTCGGCCGCCAGGACGGCGATGATAAGGAGCAACGGCAGCAGCAGCCACGTGCCGACCGACCGTCCGGCGACCGCAAAGGCGATGGCCGGCTTTACCAGGGTGTTGACCATGCTTGCGAACAGGATCGCCACGCTCGCAACCGACACGGTGACATCCTTATGGGCGGCCATCGTTCCAAAGGAGAGCGTCACCGCATCGATGTCGACGAGGCCCGAGACAGCCGACAGGAGATAGAGCCCCGTTACGCCCGCCGATTCCTTGAGCCCCTGCGCGAGTACCATCACCACCCCCAGGATCAACGCGAACTGGATGGCGGTCTTGATGTCGAGCGGGTTGCTGTGCGTCGTGCCGGTTACCGAGCGTCTCGTCGCTTGCACCGGCGAGGCGCGTGAAAACGGCGGCCGCCACGGCGGCGATAACCGACGCGGACAGCAACGGCGCCGCAAGCGACGTCAACAGCTCGGGGGCGACGACGACGGCGACCAGCAGGGTCCGTGGAAACATCGTCGCCGTCGCGGCCAGCATGCCGGAAACCCAAAGCTGAGGGCGCCCCGGCTGCTGCGCCGCCTGGCGGGAGAGGCTCAGCACGGTGGCGGTCGAGGTGATGAGCCCGCCCAGGATCCCGAGGACGACGATGCCCCGGCGCGCGCCGATCAGCTTGATCGCGAAGTATCCGGCATAGGAAAGCCCGGCAACCAGGACGACCATCCACCACAGACGGTAGGGATTGAGCGCATCCCATGGTCCCATCCCGACGTCCGGCAGAACCGGAAGGACGACAACGGATATCAGCAGCAGCCTGAATGTCGCCAGCAGCTCCGCGCGGTCGATCCGCTCGAGCAGATGGTGAAGCTCGGGCTTGATTCCGAGCAGCAGCGCGGTCACCACGCCGGCGGCTGCCGCGGCCTGCATGGCGCCGGTTCCGGCAAGCGCGCCGAGGCCGAATGCCGTGAGCGCCGCGACGTTGGTGGTGATGCTGACGTCGGTCTCGCGCCGCGGATCGCGCCATTGTGCGATGCCGAACCCCAACGCGACGGCAAGCAGCCCCGCCGCGACGACGATGTTGCCGAGATCGCGCCCGAGCGTTGCGGTCAAACCGCCCAGCAAGCCGATCAGGCCGAACGTCCGCACGCCCGCGATCCGGCCCCCTTCGGCCAGCGCCCGGCCATGCCAGCCGCGCTCGATCCCGATCAACAGGCCGATCGCGAGTGCGACACCTAGCCGCAGAGCGGCTTCGGGGATGTCGAATCCCATGATCCGGACGCCCCGCCGTCAGGCGCCGCTGTCGTGCGGTCTCATGAGCGCGGGAGGCGCCGCGATGCTGACCGGACCGCGCGTCACTCCGCTGCGGCGGAGGCGGCTTTCGAAACCTGGCCGGCGGATTGCGCCATCTGCTTGTTCAACGGCTTCAGGCTGCTGGAGGTGATCTCGGTCACCAGCTCGACCATTTTCCCCGCTTCCGCCATATAGGCTTCCGCCATCTGCTGCGCCCACTCCTGCTGCAACGAGGAAAGCTCGGTCCAGTCGGCGCATTTCGCCGCTTTGCGCCCGAATTCCGCGTCTTCGTGGAAGCGCGATCCGACGAAGCTCACGACTTCCGCATTCAGCTTTGCGACGCCGGCGAGATAGGCCCGGCTGGCCTCTGCAACTCCGCCCGAAAAGACATCGTTGAACTGCGACATCGCTTTCATGCCATTCATCTGCTCTCCAAACTGCGTCTTTTTCGCGCTCATGATACGCTCCAAATGCATACGCTTCGCGGGAACTGCTCGCACCCGCCGACGATCGATGCGCTCGCCGTACGCTTTCTGCATAGATGCAGGCTAGTCGGACTTCGAATGCTGGCAGTCTGAGGCTCCGCATTCCGACCCACACTGATATGGGTCAAGTATGCGCTATTCGCAGGGTGCATCGACATTCTTCGAAATTGCCCATGCATACCGGATCGGCAATATTAGGGGATGGCGCATGAAGGTCTCGTCCCGCAGCTGTCACTGGACGATCTGGTCGATGTTATCGGGGCATTGGTGGTCGTTCTCGATACGAACGGACGCATCGTCTCGTTCAATGCTGCGTGCGAGCGCGTAACCGGCTATACACGCGCGGAAGTTGCAGGCAAGGATATCTGGGAGCTGCTCATCCCGCCGGATCAGTCGGATGCGGTAAGGGCGGTCTTCCACGCGCTGGCTCAGGGGAAAAGCCTGAATACCTTCACCAACGACTGGGTCGCCAAGGACGGCGAGCTTCGCCGGATTTCCTGGTCCAATACGGTTTCCCGGCGGCCGGACGGGTCGGTCGAATATGTCGTCGGTACGGGAGTCGACATATCCGATCAGCTGGCGACCGAGACGGCGCTTCGAAACAATCGATCGCTTCTCCAGATGATCATCGCGGCGTCGCCCGACGCGATCATCACCATCGACGGCAAGGGCATCATCGAGTCCTTCAACGGGACGGCGGAGCGCCTGTTCGGCTATGCCGGCCACGAGGTCATCGGGCGGAACGTCTCCTATCTGATGCCGGAGCCCTACGCGTCCGAGCATGACGGGTACATCGCCCGATATCTCGGGACGGGGGAGCGGCGGATCATCGGAATAGGCCGGGAGGTTGCCGCGAAACGCAAGGACGGGACGGTCTTCCCCATCGAGCTCGCGGTCGGTGAGGTCGAATTCGATGAGCGTAAGCGCTTTACCGGCTTCATTCGCGACATCTCGCGCCGGCGGGAGGCCGAAAAAGGCCAGGCCGAGAGCGACCGGCGTCTTGCCGAGGCGCTGGATGGGTTGCCGTTGGGCGTGATTCTTTGCGATGCCGCCGGGCGGGTGACGCATGTAAACCGCGAGATGCGGCGGTTTATGACGCCGCTTGGCGATGACCTGCGGCCCGGCGCGGCGTATGAGGACCTGGTCCGCCGGATGGTCGAAACCGACGCGATCAATCTCGACAGGGTGAAAAAGAAGCAATGGCTGGACGAGCGGCTGGCGCAGATTCAATTCGCCCGAGCGCACGCGGGCGGAGTTCGAATATGCCGACGGCAGCTGGGTTCTGGCGATGGAGCAAAAGACGTCGAACGGTGAGATCGTCGCCCTTCGCATCGATATCACGCCGCTGAAGATGGCCGAGGCGGCCCTCCGCGCGAGCCTGGAGAAGCAGCGGGAGTTGCAGAGCGAGTTCCACCATGTCTCGAGGCTGAGCGCCATGGGAGAGATGGCGGCGACGCTTGCCCATGAATTGAACCAGCCGCTCACCGCGGTGATCAATTACGTCCAGGCCTGCCGCCGACTCCTCCAGTCCGGGGCCTCGCTAGAAGGATCCAGGGTGCCCGAATTCATGAACAAGGCGGTCGACCAGGCCCATCGCGCCGGCGAGATCATCAGCCATCTCCGCGGTTTCGTGACGCGCGGCGATTCCGTGCGGGCGCGGGCGGACGTCAACGCGGTGGTGGCGGAGGCATGCGACCTCGCCCTGGTCGGCGCAAAGGCGGAAGGGATCGACGTAATTCTGGATCTGGCGGATGACCTGCCGCTTGCGACGATGGATCGCGTGCAGATCCAGCAGGTCATCGTCAACCTCGTGCGCAACAGCATCGACGCGCTGCAGGACTGCGAACGGCGGGCGATGGTAATTCGGACCTGGCTCAGCGACCCGGCGCATGTCTCGATCGCCGTATCGGATAACGGGCCCGGACTCGACCCGAATGTCGCGGCGAAGCTGTTCGAGCCGTTCAACACCAGCAAGAAATCCGGCATGGGGATCGGGCTGTCGGTATGCCGGTCGATCGTACAGGAGCATGGCGGGACCATCGAGGCGACGCCCAATCCCGGCGGCGGCGTCGTCTTCACGGTCACGCTGCCCTTGGAAGGGTGACGGGGATGGCGTCCGAACCCCGGAACAGGATCTATATCGTCGACGATGACGCCGCGGTGCGCGACTCGCTCGAAGCGCTGTTGATGGCGCACGGCTACGAGGTGGAGTGCTTCGCGTCGGGGGTCGATTTCATCGATGCATGCGACGAAAAATCTGCCGGCTGTGTCTTGCTGGATATTCGCATGCCGCGCATGGATGGCATGGAAGTCCAGTCACGCCTGCACGCGATTCGGCCCGACCTGCCGGTGATCATGATTACCGGGCACGGCGATGTCTCCATGGCGGTGCGGGCGATGAAGGCCGGCGCGGTCGATTTCGTCGAGAAGCCGCTGCGCGAGGAAATACTGCTCGAAGGCATCGAGGCCGCGTTACAGATCGCCCGCGAATCGCATCGCCAGCAAGACCTTGGCGCGGCGGCACAGAGCAACATGGAGAAGCTCACGCCGCGCGAGCGCGAGGTTCTCGAGCAGCTCGTGATCGGCCGGGCGAACAAGGTTATCGCGCAAGCGCTTGGCTGCAGCCCGCGCACCGTGGAAATTCACCGCGCCCGCATCATGGAAAAGATGAATGCGCGCAGCCTGCCCCACCTCGTCCGCCTTGCGCTTGCCGCCGGGATCGAGCCGGAGCTCAACTGATCAGGGCGTCTCCGATACAACGGAGGTAGGGAGTAAACCGTATTTCGGGCCGCTCCCGAAGGGCGTATTGCTTCAGCCATGGGATAGCGTTCCCACCGCGGACGGGTATGCGGGGGGCGGAATGCGGAATTGGCAGAAGACAATGCATGGCACGTCCATGGACGAGGAAACGACTATATACATCGTCGAGGATGACGAGCCGGTGCGCGATTCACTGGTGGCGCTGGTCGAATCCGAAGGATTTTCGGCCGTTTCCTTCCGGTCGGCCGAGGATTTCCTGGCGCATTTTCATCCCGGCGGCGATGCCTGCTTGCTGCTGGATCTTGAGCTGCCGGGCAAAAATGGCTTCGAGCTGCTGGAAATCCTTGGCGCCCGTTCCCATCACCTCCCGGTTATCGTGATCACCGGCAAGGCCGATCTCGGGGCGCGGGCGAAGGCGCTCGACCTGGGCGCGTCGGCCGTTTTCGTGAAGCCGGCAAATCCGGACATGGTGATCGCCACGATCCGGCAGGCCGCCTGCTAATCGCGCTTTCCCAAGAATTATAGACAAATCCTTAGGAACCGGCGCTCCCGAAAGCGCGCTCTCCCGGGCCTGTGCGTCGCCGCCGCCCGGTACGGAGTTCTACGTACGTAATCGACCGAATTACCGGAAGCCGCGGATTTCGCGAGACTTCGGCACGGTTAACGCAGCGGGCGTTCACCGGTTGAATCAAGGAGAGGCGCAATGAGGCAAGCAAGTCCCGACTTCCAGCCGGCCATGAATTGCGTTCCGAGCTGGGGTCAGACATTCGGTCAAACACAGGCGGCGAATACGGATGCGTTCGCGGCCATCGGTACCGTGATGCGGCGCGTATCGAAAGACACGCTGTTCTGGGAAGGCGACCCGGTGGACCACGTCTATCAGGTTATTCGGGGCGTCGTGTGCCTCTACAAGCTGCTGCCCGACGGGCGCCGTCAGGTGGCGCGCTTCTGCCATGCCGGGGATATGATCGGCCTGACGGCCGACCGCCGTTATCCGTATACCGCCGATGCGCTGACCGAATTGAGCGTCGTTCGCATTCGGCGCGCCGACCTCGATTCCCGGATGGAAAGCGACCGGGCCGTGCTGCAAAAGGTTCTTGCGGCGATCAGCCAGGAATTGTCACTCGCGCAGAATCAGCTCCTGCTGCTAGGGCGCAAGTCGGCCTCGGAGCGGGTTGCTTCTTTCCTGCATGCCATGGTGGATCAGGCCCACCGCGACGGCGGCGACGGCCAGTCGATTACCCTGCCGATGACCCGCGTCGATATCGCCGATTTCCTGGGGCTTACGCACGAGACCGTCTGCCGGGTCCTCAGCGCGCTGAAGGCCGGGGGGATCATCGCGACGCCCGACCCGCATTGCATCGAGATCCTTCTGCCCGAGGTCCTGGAGGAAATCGCCGAGGGCGACGGCCCGGAAAGGCTGTGCGCCTGAGGCGGTAAACATTGTCGTAAAGGTTGCCGTGTAAGAATTGGGGGAAAGGCGCGGGCTTTTGCTTTCTCGGCAGGAGCCCCGCCGGCTACCGTTGATATTGCTCAATATTCGGGATTAGGGCGGCTCGATCCGCGAGAGTGATGAACCATGACTGATCGACATCCGGTAGTGCCCGCGCGCAAGCGGAGCCCGTCTGCGGCCGGCGGCAAGGCTTCGGCCAAGGCCGCGGGCGGTAAAGCAGCCGAGCCCGCGCGCCGGCCGGTGCGCGACGGCAGGCGTGCGGGAGATCTCGCCGAGCTGGCCTGGGAGCGCAATTCCTTCTCGTCGACCGCCATGTCGGAGATCATGGACCGCTCGCTGCGCGCGGGCCTTGCCCGCTTTACGGCCGGCCTGTCACCGGCCGCTCTCGGCTCGGCGTATCTCGATTGGGCGATTCATCTGCTTTCTTCGCCAGGGAAGCGCCTCCAACTGGTCGACAAGGCGGCGCGCAAGAGCGTCCGATACGCGAATTTCCTCGGGCGCGCGATGGCGGATCCCGAGGCAGCGACATGCTGCATCGAGCCGTTGCCGCAGGACCGTCGCTTCAGCGCGCCGGAATGGCAGCAGTGGCCGTATAATGCGATATACCAGAGCTTTCTCCTGACCCAGCAGTGGTGGCATAACGCGACGACCGGTGTCCGCGGCGTATCGCGGCAACATGAGCGGGTCGTGGAATTCGCCACCCGGCAGCTGCTCGACATCGTCGCGCCGTCGAATTTCATCCCGACCAATCCGGTTGTGCTGGAAAAGACGATCAACACCGGCGGCCAGAACCTGGTGCAAGGCTGGAGCAATTTTCTCGAGGATTGGGAACGGTCCGCGAGCGGCAAGAGGCCTGTCGGCGCCGAGGCGTATCAAGTGGGCGAAAACGTCGCCGTTACGCCGGGCAAGGTGATCTACCGCAACCGGCTCATCGAATTGATCCAGTACACGCCGACGACCGAGACGGTGCACGCGGAGCCCGTCCTGATCGTGCCCGCGTGGATCATGAAATATTACATTCTCGATCTGTCGCCGCAGAATTCCCTGGTCCGCTACCTCGTGGAAAAGGGCCACACGGTCTTCATCATCTCCTGGAAGAATCCCGAGCCGTCGGACCGCGACCTGGGCATGGAGGACTACATGCGGCTCGGCGTGGCCGATGCGCTCGACGCCGTGTCGGCGATCTGCGACCGGCGCCGGATACACGGCGTCGGCTATTGCCTTGGCGGTACCCTGCTGACGATTGCCGCCGCCGCGATGGCGCGGGACGGCGACGACCGTCTGGCGTCGCTCACCCTTCTGGCGTCGGAAGTCGATTTCACCGAAGCCGGCGAGCTGACCCTCTTCATCGACGAAAGCGAGCTCAGCTTTCTCGAGGACATGATGTGGGAGCAGGGTTTCCTCGACACCAAGCAGATGGCGGGCGCATTCCAGCTCCTGCGCTCGAACGACCTGATCTGGTCGCGCTTGCAGCATGAATACCTGATGGGCGAGCGGCGCCCGATGAGCGACCTGATGGCCTGGAACGCCGATCTCACGCGCATGCCGTACCGCATGCATTCGGAATACCTGCGCAGGCTGTTCCTCGACAATGATTTCATGGAGGGGCGCTACTTAGTCGACGGCCGCCCCGTCGCGGTCAACGACATCCGGGCCCCGATCTTCTGCGTCGCCACGGTGCGCGACCACGTCGCGCCCTGGCGGTCGGTCTTCAAGATGCATTTGATCGCGGATACGGAGGTGACCTTCCTGCTGACCAATGGCGGCCATAATACCGGTATCGTCAGCGAGCCCGGCCGTCCGGGCAACCGCTACCAGGTGGCGACGCGGGCCGATTTAGATGGCTTTATCGACCCTGACACATGGATAAAGACGGTGCCGACAAAAGACGGATCATGGTGGCCCGAGTGGGAAGGCTGGCTCGCCCGGCGCTCGGGCGATTCCATCCCGCCGCCGCCGATGGGCGCGCCCGTCAAGGGCTACGACGTCGTGTGCGATGCGCCGGGCGCTGTACGTCTTCCAGGAATAGAGCCTCGTGAACAAAACCGCCGCCGGACCAAGGGATCATGGCGGCTGACCCTGCCCAGCCAAGCCGCGACGCTAAGGCCGTGACAGTCGAGAGCGGCTTCGGCGTGGCGGCGGTTTGGCATGCCCTGCCGGCCGCCGAGGTCGCGCGCCGGTGGGAAACGGACCCCGGCTCCGGGCTATCGGAAACGGAGGCTGCCCGGCGCCTCGCGAGGTACGGACCGAACGAGTTGGAAGTGGTGGGTCGCACCGCTTGGTACACGGTCCTGCTGCGGCAGTTTACCGACATCCTGATCATCATCCTCGTCGCCGCCGCGGCGATTTCGCTCGCCGTCGGCGATGCCGCCGACGCGGTGACGATCCTCGCGATCGTGCTGCTGAACGGCGGCCTCGGCTTCGCGCAGGAATGGCAGGCGGAGAGGGCCATGGCGGCGCTGCGCGAGATGCTGTCGCCGCGCTGCACCGTCAGACGCGATGGACGGGAGACGGAGATCGAAACGGCGGCCCTCGTGCCGGGCGACGTCGTCATGCTCAAGATCGGCGATCGCGTGCCGGCCGATCTCCGGCTGTTCGAGACGCTCAACCTCAAGATCGACGAAGCGGCGCTGACCGGCGAATCGCTTTCGGTCGCCAAGGACCCGGCGCCGCTCGCGGTTGATGCGCCCGTGGCGGAACGTGCGTGCATCGCCTGGATGGGGACCGAGATAAGCAACGGGCGCGGCGCGGGCGTGGTCGTCGCCACGGGGATGGAAACCGAGTTCGGCCGGATTGCGCGCCTGACGCAAAGCGTCGAGCGTGAGACAACGCCGCTGCAGCGCAAGCTGGGCCGTCTCGGGCGTAAGCTCGGCCTCCTGTCGGTGGCGGTGTCGGTGCTGATCGCCGGCATCGGCTGGCTCGCCGGCAAGCCGCTCCTCGAGATGTTCCTCACCGGGGTCTCGCTGGCCGTCGCGCTCGTGCCCGAGGGCCTTCCGGCGGTCGTGACGATCACGCTGGCGCTCGGCATCCGGGCCATGGTTCGCCGCCATGCCCTGCTGCGCCGGCTGCAGGCGGCGGAGACGCTGGGCGCGGCGTCCGTCATCTGCACGGACAAGACCGGGACGCTCACCCGCAACGAGATGACCGTCACGCGGATCTGGTATCCGGAAGGCGCGGTCACGGTCAGCGGAGTCGGGTACGAGCCCGAGGGAAAGTTCACCGTGAACGGCGCAGCGATCGATCCGCACGACCGGCCCGGCCTTCGCGATCTGCTGCGCACCGGGTTGATCTGCAACCACGCCACCATCACGAAGACCGGCGAGGACTGGCGCGCGCTTGGGCGAGCCGACCGAGGCGGCCCTCGTCGTTGCCGCCTACAAGGCGTCGCTCTTCCCGGACGGCGCGGACCAGCGCGTGACGGAGTTCTCCTTCAACTCGGACCGCAAGCGCATGACGATCATCGTCCGCGAAGGGGATACGCTGATCGCGCATGTCAAAGGCGCGCCCGAGGTGGTCCTGGAGCGCTCCCGCTATTTGCGCATCGACGGCGAGGACCGTCCGATGACGGATGCGGACCGTCAGGCGGCGGAAGCGGCCTACATGGCAATGGCGGCGGGCGGCCTGCGCACGCTGGCCCTGGCGCGCCGCCATGTGCCGCCCTCCGCTGCGCTCGACGACGACGGCATCGAGCAGGATCTGACCCTGCTCGGCATCGTCGGCATCATCGATCCCCCCCGGCCGGAGGTTCCCGCCGCCATGCGGATCGCGCATGAGGCGGGGATCCACGTCATCATGATCACCGGCGACGCCGCGCCGACCGCGGCCGCGATCGCCCGAGCAGGTCGGCCTGCGGGCGGCCCGGGCAGTGACCGGCACGGCGCTGGCGAAGGCCTCGGACGGCGATATCCAGGCCATGCTCGGCGACGGCGTCGTCTTCGCGCGGACCACGCCCGAACAGAAGCTGCGCATCGTCGGCCTGCTGCAGGCGATGGGGCATATCGTCGGCATGACCGGCGACGGGGTGAACGACGCGCCGGCGCTGCGCAAGTCGGATATCGGCATCGCCATGGGGCGGCGGGGAACCGACGTCGCCAAGGGCGCGGCCGACATGATCCTCACCGACGACAATTTCGCCTCGATCATCGGCGCGGTGGAGGAGGGGCGCCGGCAGTATGAGAACATCAAGAAATTCGTCCGCTATCTCTTGTCGTCCAATACCGGCGAGGTGCTGGCGATCTTCCTCAACATCGTCCTCGGCGGGCCGCTGATCCTGCTGCCGGTTCAGATTCTGTGGATGAACCTGGTGACGGACGGGCTGTCCGCGCTCGCGCTGGGGGTTGAGCCGGGCGACCGGTCGCTCATGCGCCGGAAGCCGCGGCCGCGCGACGAGGCGCTCGTCGACCGGCCAGCTGCCGCGATGGTGATCGCCATGGGCACGTATATCGGCTTGGCGACCCTCGCCCTGTTCCAGGTCTATGGCGCGACCGGCGATGCCGCCCTCGCCCAGACCGTCGCCTTCACCGGCATCATCGTGATGGAGAAGGCCAACGTGTTCAATTTCCGCGTCCTCGGCGGGCCGATCCGCGATATCGGTTGGTTTTCCAATCCATGGCTGCTGCTCGCGGTGTCCGGGACCCTGGTGATGCAGGTTTGCGCGGTGTACGTGCCGTTCCTGCAGGACGCCCTGCACACGACGGCGCTCGGCTGGCGCGAATGGGCCGTGATCATCGCCGTCGGCGGCGCCGCTCTTCGTGCGTGACCGAGGCATGGAAATGGTGGCGAAGCCGCCGGGCCTGAAGGCTGGCGCGGCGGCGCCGGATCTCTCGGCGCGCCATTTCTCTCACTTTCTGCTACTTTCTGGGCCGCCGCATGGGGTGATATAATCGGCCCCGGCGCACCGGCCTGCTAAGGTCAAGCAAAGGCAACCCCATGACCGTCCAGCAGAAGGATTTTCTCTCGTCCCTCGACAGCCGGGCCGCGGAAATCGTGGATGCCTGCACGCGCTGCGGCAAGTGCGTGGCGGTCTGCCCGATGCCGGGCCTGACCGGAATCGACGCATCCGAGCCGGACAAGATCGTCTCGGGCGTGCTCGACATCCTCCGCGACGGCACGGGACCGGAAGCTTCGGCACGTTGGGCGAGCGTTTGCAGCGGCACCGGGCATTGCATTGCCGCCTGCGACTACGGCGTGAACCCGCGCTTCATGCTGTCGCTGGCGCGCCGCGCGCTCACGAAGGGCCAGCCTGCGGACAAGCGCCGCGACGCGGGGAAGAAGGACTTTCAGGCGATGAGCCGCGGGGTCCGGGTGCTGTCGCGTTTGCAGCTGCCGCCGGACCTGATGGCGCGGCTGAATCCGTCCTCGCATCCCGAGCGCGCGGAGGCGCCGGACCTGGTCTTCTACACCGGCTGCAACATGCTGAGGACGCCGCATATCGGCCTCCTCTGTCTCGACGTGCTCGACCGGCTCGGCGTCAGCTACGAGGTCTATGGCGGCCCGTCCAACTGCTGCGGCGTGTTGCAGTGGCGGCCGGGCGACGACGCGAACTCGGGACGGCAGGCCCACAAGACGATCGAGCGCTTCGCCCAGACGAAGACGTCGGAGGTGCTGTCCTGGTGCCCGACCTGCCAGATTCAGTTCAGCGAGATGTCGCTGCCGAACTTCGCGCGTGAGGACGGCCCGGTCTTCGACATGACGATGTTCGCGGTCTACCTGGAGCGCCGGCTCGACGAGCTCCGCCCGCTGATGACGCGGCCCGTGAACAAGCGCGTGGCGCTGCACGAGCATGCCGGCGCGCTCGGCGTCACGGAAGCGGTGAAGCGGCTGCTGTCGGCCATTCCGGGGCTCGAGCTGGTCGATCTTGATCTGCAGCAGGTCGGCTACGCCGTCACCGCTTTGCGGGCGATTCCCGATCACCGCCGCAAGATGGTGGCGATGGAGCTCAAGGCGGCGGAAGACGCCGGCGTGACGACGCTGGCCGGGATCTACCACACCGATCACCGCGAGCTGGTCGGCCATGAAAGCCAGTGGCCCTTCGAGATCGTCAACTTCATGGAGCTGATCGGCGAAAGCATGGGGCTGCACCGTGACGACGTCTTCAAGCGCCTGAAGCTGATGCAGGACGTGGACGCCATTCTCGCCGATACGGCGGCGCTGATCGCCGCCTACGGTCTCGATCCGGAGGAGGTCCGCGAGGTCGTCCTGAAGGATATCGTCGGCGACCAGCATCTCCCGCTCGACCGCAGCAAGCACGCTCAATACATCACCGGCGGTTGAGAGCCCGCGATCCGTCCTAGCCGGCCGGGCGCAGGCGATCTCCGTCCGCAAGTGATTGACTCGCGCCGCGCGCCTGCGTCACATGGCGCGATCCGATCCGTGCCAACAGTGGGAGTTTCCTTCCATGCTTTCCGAGTCCGGTGATCCCTGGCTGCTGACGCCCGGTCCGCTGACCACGTCCTTGTCGGTCAAGCAGGCGATGCTGCATGACTGGGGCTCGCGCGATCAGGCTTTCATCGACATGACGGCGCGCGTGCGCGCCAAGCTGGTCGACATGGTGGGCGCCCGCGAGACGCATGTCTGCGTGCCGATCCAGGGTAGCGGCACCTTCGCGGTGGAAGCGGCGATCTCGACCCTGCTGCCGCGCGACGGCAAGCTGCTGGTGCTGGTCAACGGCGCCTACGGCCACCGGATGGTGACGATCTGCAAGTATCTCGGCCGCGATTGCATTGCGTTGGAGACGGCGGAAGACACGCCGAACGATATAGCGGCGCTGGATCGCGCGCTGGCCGAGGACAACGGCATAAGCCATGTCGCGGCGATCCATTGCGAGACGACCTCGGGCATCCTCAACCCGATGGCCGAGGTCGCGGCCTGCGTAAAGCGGCACGGGCGATCCCTGATCATCGATGCCATGAGCGCGCTCGGTGCCTTGCCGCTCGAGAACGGCAGCGCGCCGTTCGATGCGGTCGTCGCCTCCAGCAACAAGTGCCTGGAAGGCGTTCCGGGGATCGGCTTTGCGATCGTCCGCAAGGCGGTTATCGAGCGCTGCAAGGGGAACTGCCACTCGCTCAGCCTCGATCTCTACGAGCAGTGGCGCGGGTTGGAAGGCAACGGCCAATGGCGCTTCACGCCGCCGACCCATGTGCTCGCCGCGCTCGACCATGCGATCGTCGAGCATGAGGAAGAAGGCGGCGTGGAAGGCCGCGGCGCGCGCTACGCGGCGAACTGCCGGGCGTTGATCGCCGGCATGCGCGAAATGGGCTTCCGCCCGCTGCTGTCCGACAATCTGCAGGCGCCGATCATCGTGACCTTTCACATGCCGTCCGATCCGAAATTCGATTTCGAGCGATTTTACCGACGGGTCGGCGAAAGGGGCTTCCTGCTCTATCCCGGCAAGCTGACCGTGGCGCCCAGTTTCCGCGTCGGCTGCATCGGCCGTCTGGGCGTGCGTGAGATCGACGGCGCGCTGCAGGCAATTCGGGAAACCGTCGGTGAGCTCGGTGTGTCGGCGCTGGGGCCGAAAGAGCAGCGGTGACGTCGATCACACCCCGGCGCCGATAGAGGCGAGCGACGCTGCGCCTGCATGCATTCGCCGCGTCCGTTGCGCCGCAGCATGGCGATGCGCGGGACGCATGGCGGCGACGTCGCCGACGCGCGATTTCGATGCGCAGCGAAAATTTTTTTCGTTAACGGAACAAATTTTTTTTGGCGGCGTAAATGCCGTGCGACGCGCGTGCAATGCGACATTTCGGATCGCGATTGCCCTCGCGCGACGTGCGCCGAACAGCGCAGACGACGAAGAGCGATACCGCGCCAGGTATGTCGTTAAATGGCGGAAAGCCAAGGAATCCGCTGCATTCGGGTGATCGCGCGTGCAACGATTGCGACATGTGCGCGGCGTCACAGCTGACTCTATATAAGTGTAGTGCTGTCGATGTAGCGAGGGTGATTCACTTACAACACCGAAGGGCTCACCTGTAATGACTTAGTAAAAAACGAGTTGACTTTAAAATTATAATTGTAGAATAAGTTTCCGCGGTAACTTTTTGGTAACGAAATTCTCTTATTGCACGGTTTGTAACCGCGGTTATTGACCAAGTATGACTGAAGGTGAAGGGAATCAAATGGGTCTTTCTTCTTGCAGTCATCGGTCAGGTTATTGCCGCCTAAACGAAGGGATGTAACATGCCTGTGAAAACTGCAAAGCGTAAGACCGCGACGAAGAAGCGTACGGTCCGCAAGTCGGCCTCCGCGCGTCGCAAGCCGTCGACCGCTCGTAAGACCGTGAAGCGGAAGACGACCGCCCGCAAGACTGCGAAGCGGAAGACGACCGCCCGTAAGACCTCGGCTCGCAAGACGACCGCTCGCAAGAAGGTTGCTCGCAAGCCGGCGAAGCGGAAGACCTCCGCGCGCAAGAAGGTCGCCCGCAAGGCTGCGGTGCGCAAGACCACGAAGCGGAAAGCCACGGCGAAGAAGAAGCCGGCCCGCAAGACCATGAAGCGGAAGACGTCGGCCCGTAAGCCGGCGGCTCGCAAGACGGCGAAGAAGCCGGCTCGCAAGACCGCGAAGCGGAAGACGTCGGCTCGTAAGACGACGGCCCGCAAGAAGGTCGCCCGCAAGCCTGCGAAGCGCAAAGCGGTTCGCAAGACGGCGAAGAAGCCGGCTCGCAAGGTTGCTCGAAAGACAGCCCGCAAGCCCGCGCGGAAGACCGCGGCCCGCAAATCGATGAAGGCGCGTCGTTCGTCCAGCCGTAAGGCGTCGGGCGGCTCCTCTCTCGTCGTATATGACCGGTTCGGCGCGCGTCACATCGCCTAAACGGCTGACGCAAAGCGAACTGTCATAAGATTATGCGTTGGCGGCGGTCCGAAAGGGCCGCCGTTGCGCATTTTGGGCATATGCCCAACAATCCGATAGCAGATCCCAAATGGGGTTTCGGAAGCCCGCCCGCCTGCGGTCAGCCGGCGTCGACGGCTGACATGGAGCGGCGGAAGCAGCAAGTAAAGCAAGCAGTGATGACGATCGGCGGCTCATCCATACGTTTGGCATTTGCAGCGATGATTTTGGCGGCCGGCCTTGTCACGTCGCGCGCCGCCTCGAGCGCCGATTGCTGGCAAGGATGGGGCTATCTGGTCGAGCCGAAGTCGCTTTCCTTCAAGAGCCAGCAGACGCTGTATGTAACGGACGGTCCGGTCGACTGGCGCAGCAAGGACTGGGTCAAGCTTTTCCCGATCGACCCGAAGACCGGAAAGCGCGACAAGAAGCGTCCGCCGGTTACCATCCGCCCGAATAAGCCGGAACAATCGGGCGGCGGCCAGTGGGGCGATGTCGTGGACGACGTCGCCGATGTGCTGGGTTCGAAGTGGTCGATGCTGCTGCGCCTGTCGCATGTCACCCCGTCGCGCTTTTCGCTGACGCCCAACGATGAATACTCGCGGTGGGCATGCGGCCTCGACTGACCGGGGACATGCGGCTTTCCTGCCGGCCGGCTTGCGCCTTGCCACTTACGATCGCATGAAAAAAAGCGTCCCGTGTGATGCGGCGGAACGCGCTTTCTATTATTTGAGGAAACGACCGCGCGGTGCAGCGTTGCTCACCGCGCGTGCATGCGCCGGCGGCCTGTCAGGCCTGGGCCTGCGGCTCCCAGTGCATCGGGGGCCGGGTGGCGAGACGGCTGCGCGGGTCGGTCGCTTCGACGAAAAGGCGGCGGTCGCGCAACGCAGCGACGGCAAACATTCTTTCATCGGACGGATAGTTGATGCGGACGAGACGCGCATGCGGCTGATGGCCGGTCGGCGTCACGAACGCGGCGACCTGCCAAATCCAATCGGTCGAATTGGTCTTGCGGACCAGATCCCCGATTTCAATGTCGTTTCGTTTCCCTGTCATGACCGTAGTCTCCATTCAAACGATCTGCATCGCCTTATCCATGCGGGTCGTGGCTGGCATTCTTAAGCCTTGCGGCACGGACGAGAATGGCAAAAACGAGAGTTCCTGAAAGCTATGGTCCTAGTGCGATTTCAAAGCAACACCCATTAACTACTCCTTTTGTATGCATAAATCCAGATGGCCCGATTTTGCTGGCAATCACAAGCCCTTAGGTGACGTCGCCGAAATCGGTGCGGTGATCATGCATACATCGCCGCCATTCCTGAGTTTCTATCCCATCTCTCGTCCGGGCCGTCCATGCCCTGCGTCACGCGCAAGGGTTGCGATTCGAGTCGACCGGACGGTGGCGTCAGATGACGCCGTCCGCCCGAAGCGCCTCAATGTCAGCCTTCGTATAGCCCAGCCCCTGAAGGATTTCCTCGTTGTGCTCGCCGAATTGCGGCGGCGGCGTTTCGATGCTCGGGCCGCCATGCTCGAACTTGAAGGCGCACATCGGAACGGTCACCGGCTTGTCGGCGCCGGGGACCTGTTCGTGGCGATGGAGGATCTTGCGCGTCTCGAGTTGCGGGTCCTCGAGTGCCTGGTCCACCGGCCGCACGCGGCCGGCCGGCACGTGGTGCGCTTGGAGATAGTCCTCCCATTCCTGTGCCGATTTTTGCGCAAGGGCTTCGCCGATCACTGATCGCCTCGGTCTCGAAATGCGCCTCGCGGTATTCGTAATCCTTGTCGCCCATCTCGGGGCGCCCCAGGGTCTCGAACAGGCGCTTGTGCTGGCGGCGGTTGCTGGCCGCCAGCATTAGAAGCCCGTCCTTGGTGTCGTAGCAGGTGCTGCTGGCTTGATGATGCCGGTTGCCGGTGGGCTTCGGCGCCTTGCCCGAATACATGTAGCCGGTGATGTGCGACGCTTGCATCATCAGCGCAACGTCGAGCATCGCGCTGTCGATATACTGGCCCTTGCCGGTCTTCTCGCGCTGGAACAGGGCGCTTGCGATGGCGAAGGCGCCCATCGTTCCGGTCGCGTAGTCGATGACCGGCGTGCCGACCTTGATCGGGTTGACCTCGGGCGTCCCGGTCGCGGCCATGACGCCCGACAGCGCCTGGATGGCGTGATCGTAGGCGGTCTGGTCGCCGCGCGGCCCGTCCTGGCCGAAGGCGGTCATGGAACAATAGATCAGCCGCGGATTGATCTTCTTCATGTCCTCGTAGCCGATGCCGAGCTCGGGGAACGCGCCGGGCCGGTAGTTCTCGACCATGACGTCGGCGTCCTTGACCAGCTGCTTCAGAATCTCGCGGCCGCGCTCCTGCTTCAGGTCGAGGGTGATGGAGCGCTTGTTCGAGCCCTGGGTCATGAAGCCGGTGCCCATCTTGCGTCGGTTCAGCGCGCGGTCGGCGCCGGTCTCCCGGCTCTGGTCGCATTCAAGGGGATGCTCCACCTTGATGACGTCCGCGCCGAGGACGGCAAGCTGGTAGGCGGCGAACGGTCCCGCTAGAACATGCGTGACGTCGATGATCTTGATGCCCTCGAAGGGTCTGGTCATGGTGCGCTCTCCCGGTGTTATCGTTTGTGCGGGGCTGCTCGGGCCGCCATTATCGGCGGCGCCGCGGGGCGCAGGCAAGGCCGGCCTAGATCACGCCGGATTGCCGGTAGCGGGCGATGTCGCCGTCGCTGTATCCCAGCTCCCGGAGGATCTCGTCGTTGTGCGCGCCGAGCCTGGCCGGCGGCGTATCGACCCTGGGCCCGTCCTTTGCGAATTTGAAGGCCGCGACCGGCACGGTGAGGGGCCCGTCGATGCCGGGCACGCTGTCATGCGTGTGATGGATGCGACGCGTCGCGACCTGCGGATCGTGCACCGCCTCGGCCACCGTGCGCACGCGCGCCGCCGGCACGTGGCGCGCCTGCAGGAAGACCTCCCACTCGTCGGCGGTCCGCGTGAGGAAAATTTCACGCAGCACCGCGGCCTCTTCCTCGCGATGCGCGCTGCGGTATTCGTAGGTCTTGTTGCCCATCTCGGGGCGGCCCAGCGCCTCGAACAGGCGGGTGTGCTGCGCCGTGTTGCTGGCGCCGACCATCAGCTGGCCGTCCTTTGTCGGATAGCTCGAATGGCTTGCATGGCCGCGGTCCGTGGTCTGGGGCCCGAGCTCCTTTCCCGTCCGCATGTAGCCGGTGATCTGCGCGCTCATCAGGATGAACGCCACGTCGGTCAGGCAGCCGTCGATATACTGGCCTTCGCCGGTTTTCTCGCGCTGGAACAGCGCGCTCGAAATGGCGAAGGCGGCGGTCGTCCCCATGCCGAAATCGAGCAGCTGCGGACCGCAGCGGAGCGGCCCGGTATCGGGCCTGCCGGTGATCGACATGACGCCCGAATATCCCTGGATTACCTGGTCGTAGGCAGTGTGGGTGCCGCGCGGCCCGTCCTGGCCCCAGGCGGTCAGCGAGCAGTAGATCAGCCGCGGATTGACCTTCTTGAGGTCTTCGTAGCCGAGTCCCAATGCGCGGAAGGCGCCGGACCGGAAATTCTCGACCAGCACGTCGGCCGTCTCGACCAGCCGGATCAGGATCGCGCGTCCTTCTTCGGATTTCAGGTCCAGCGTCATGCAGCGCTTGTTGGACGCCTGATTGAGGAACTGCACGCCCATCCGTTGCCGGTTCAGCTCGCGGTCGGGGCCGGCGTGGCGCGCCTGGTCGCCGTCTTCGGGCTGTTCGACCTTGATGACGTCGGCGCCGAGCAGCGCCAGTTGGTAGGTGGAGAAAGGGCCCGCGAGAACGTGGGTTATGTCGATGATGCGAATGCCCTCGAACGGTCGGCTCATGCGGCGCTCTCCTCTGTCGGTTTTTGGCGTGACGTGATTATCCGGTCCGGCCTGTATGGCCGCAAGGCAGCGCTCAGTCCTTCTCCGGAACGGCGCGGCGGAACAGCAGCGCCAGCGGAATGCCGAGCAGGGTGGTCGCCACCAAGAGCTTGAAGTCGTTGAGGAAGGCGATCATCTGCGCTTGATGCGACACGATCCGGCTGAGCCGCGCGACGCCGCTCGGCGAGGTTATGTTCCAGGGGCTTTCTTCCGGCAGCAGGCCGAAGGCTTCGTTGAAGGCGTGGACATGCTCGACGAGGACGCCGTAGTTGACTTGCGTGCTGCGCGCCAGCACGGACACGAACATCGAAACGCCGATGCTGGCGCCGATGACCCGGATCAGCGCGAACAGCGCCGCGCCCTCGGTGCGGAGCGCCGCCGGCAGCGTCGTGAAGGTGGCCGTCGTCAGGCAGACCCACAGCAGCCCGATGCCGTAGCCGGTTGAGACGTTGACCATGACGACGTCCGCCGTCGGCACGTCGTCCGTCCAGGTCAGCATGTAGCTGCTGGGGACGCAGATGATGACCAGCGCGCCGGCGATGATGTAGCGGTACTGGATCTTGTTGGCGAGCCGCCCTGCCGTGATCATGCCGAACGCCGTGCCGAATCCGCGGGCGGAAATGACGAGCCCCGCCGTCGTCACCGGGTATCCCTGGATATCCTGAAGAAACAGCGGCATCAGCAGCAGGGCCGAGAAGACGTTCAGCCCGAACAGGAAGATCAGGACGACGCCGACGACGAAGTTGTGGTCGCGAAAGACCGCGAAGTTCAGGAAGGGCCGGCGGGTCGTGGCGCTGTGGACCATGAAGGTGTAGAGCGCCAGCGCCGCCAGCAGCCCCTCGACGATCGTTTCCGTCGACTCGAACCAGTCGTTCCGCTCGCCGCGGTCGAGCATGAGCTGAAAGGAGGCGACGGCGACGGCAATGCTGAAGAAGCCGAGCCAGTCGAGATGCTGCGCGCGCCGCTCCGTCTCCGGCACGGTCAGGATGCAGCCGGTGAGGCCCAGCACGCCGAACGGGATGTTGATGTAGAAGATCGCACGCCAGCTGAACTCGTCGGTCAGGAAGGCGCCGAGCGACGGCCCCACCACGGGGCCGAGAATCATCGCCATGCTCCAGGTCGTCATCGCGAAGCTGTGGCGCTCGCGTGGGTAGGTATCGAGCATGATTGCCTGCGACAGCGGCAGGATCGGCGCGCTCAGCGTTCCCTGCAGGATGCGGAACAGCACCAGCTGCTCCAGCGTCGTCGCGGTCGCGCACAGCATCGAGCTGAGCGTGAAGCCGCCGACGGCGGTGAGAAAGACCAGCTTCCGCCCGAAGCGCACGCTGAACCACCGGTCGCGGCGACGCCGATCGCGTTGGATACGAGAAAGGAGGTGATGATCCAGCCCGCCTGGTCGGGCGTCGCCGACAGGTTTCCCTTCATGTTGGGAAGCGCGATATAGGCCGTGGTCAGCGCCAGGGAGTGCAGGATCGATGCGATGAGCACCGGGACCGTGATGAGCATCCGCTCCGCGCTGGTGAACGGCCCCGTCGCGCTTTTGGCGATCATCATTCCACGGAAGGCGTTCCTCGCCGGCGGCTGGACGGGGCGGGCCGGACGGCATGGCCCGCAATTTGCGTGTAATTCGATGTCATGAGGATTCGGATGGGCTTGGTTCCATTGAAAGCCATCAGCCTAGCAACTTATTGTGTCATCAATCTTGCGACCAGGGCTTTTCGCCACAACGCAGCCCGGTGCGGCGTGCAGGGCGCAGACAGGCAGACGGAGGAAAGGTGATGAGGCTGGACGAGGTGCGGATCGACCAGGACCGGCTGTGGCAGGACCTGATGGACATGGCGAAAATCGGCGCCACGCCGAAGGGCGGGGTCGCGCGGATCGCCTTGACCGATCTCGACCGGCAGGCGCGCGATCTGTTCGTCGCCTGGTGCCGGGCGGCGGGCTGCGCGCTTCGCGTCGACCGCATCGGCAACGTCTTCGCGCGCCGGACGGGTCTCGATGCCGACCGTCCGCCGGTCATGACCGGCAGCCATCTCGACACGCAGCCGCTCGGCGGCAAGTTCGACGGCATCTACGGCGTGCTGGCCGGGCTGGAAGTCATCCGGACGCTCAACGACGCGCGGATCGACACACTCGCCCCGATCGAAGTCGTGGTCTGGACCGACGAGGAGGGCGCGCGCTTCGGCGGCGGGACCATCGGCTCCGGCGCCTTCGCCGGCCGCTACGACGTCGAGACCGGGCTCGGCCGGAAGGATAACGACGGCATCACCGTGGGCGAGGCGCTGGCCGCCATCGGCTACGCCGGCGACGCACCGGTCGGCGGCTATCCGGTCGAGGCGTTCTTCGAGGTGCACATCGAGCAGGGGCCGATCCTGGAACGCGACGGCGTGCCGATCGGTGTCGTGCTCGGCGCGCAAGGCGGGCGCAACTTCCGTGTCACGGTGGACGGCGAGGAGGGGCATGCCGGGACCCTGCCGATGGAGCTGCGGCATGACGCGCTTGCTCGGCGCGGCGCGCATGATCGATGCGCTCAACGCCGTCGCCTTCCGCCACGAGCCGCATCCCGTGATCACGGTCGGCCAGATCCATGCGCGGCCGAATTCGCGCAACACGATCCCGGGCCAGGTGGTGTTCTCCATCGACAGCCGCCACCCCGACAACCGCACGCTCGACGCGGTGGAGCGCGACATGCGCGCCGCCTGCGAAGAGATCGCCCGCAAGACCGGCCTTGCCGTCGCGGTCGAGCCGGTCAGCCGGCGCGATTCGATCGCCTTCGACCGCGACTGCGCGCGTGCCGTCGCGCGCGCCGCCGACACGCTCGATCTTCCCTGGCAGGAGATCTATTCCGGCGCCGGCCACGACGCCTGCAATCTCGCGCTGATCGCGCCGACCGGCATGATCTTCGTGCCCTGCGAGGACGGCGTCAGCCATAACGAGCGCGAGAACGCCCGGCCGGAGCATGTCGCCGCCGGCTGCGACGTGCTGCTTCAGGCCATGGCGGAACGCGCTGAGGCCGCTTGAGGCGGCGCCCTAGGGCACGGTCTCCGCGATCTCGGCGCAAGTGAGGAAGACGCTGCGCGGCTGCTCCTTGATCAGGCGGAGGAAGCGATCGAGCATGCGCAGCCGCCCCGGATGGCCGATCAGCTGCACATGCAAGGTGAGATGGAAGAAGGCGCCGGGACGGTCCGCGTAGAGGCCGAGGAATTCCTCGCTCCAGACCTCGTAGGCGGCGGAAGCGGGGCGGGGCATCCGGCCCGCCAGCGCGCCGTCATAGAGAAAATAGGGCGCGTCCGCGAGATGCCACTGCACCGGCAGCTCGACCACGGGCAGCGGCCGGCCGTCGCGGCTATGCCGGTACGGACGGCTCGCGTCGTGGTAGTTCGCCGACACGGTCACGCCGGCCTCGATCAAGAGGTCGAGGGTGTTCTCCGAGAACTCCCAGGACGCCGAGCGCCATGTCGTCGGCCGCTCGCCGGTGATGCGTTCCAGGGCGTCGATGCCGGCGACGAGGTCCTGCTTTTCCTCCGCGCGCGGCTTTCCGACCGCGCTCATATGGCTGTAGGTGTGGCTTGCGATCTCGTGGCCGTGGCGGCGGATCTCCCGCACCGCGTCCGGGTAGCGCTCGGCGGTGACGCCCGGCAGAAAGAAGGTCGAGCGGATGCCGTGCTCGTCGAACAGTCCGAGCAGCGGCGCCAGCCCTTCGCGGATGGCGTAGGCGCCGTTCGACAGCATGACGGGACGGTGCTCGCCCGGGCCGATCTTGTTGAACCAGATGGCCTCCGCATCGAGGCAGGTGCCGATGACGATGGGGAACGGATCGGTGCTCACAGGAATCTCCCAAGGCGGTGGCCAAAGCGGTGGAATGCCATCGATGATGGCGTGCCCGGAATGCTATCACGGCTTCGCCGCGGCATGCGCGCCGGGCTATAGTCGCAGCCGGGCTTAGCGGGGAGCGGCATGTACACGACACTGATCACCGGCGCGAGCAAGGGGATAGGGCTGGTGCTCGCCGAGCGCCTGGCGCGGCAGGGCCATGAGGTCGTCGGCGTCGCGCGCAGCGAGCCGGAGCGCGATTTCCCCGGCGCCTACTACCGCGTCGACCTGGAAGACAGGGATGCCGCGGTCGCGCGCCTGGGCGAGGTCACGCGGAAGCATGCGATCGACCACCTGGTGAACAACGCCGGCTATCTCAATCCGAAACCAGTCGAGCAGACCACGCTGCAGGACTTCGAGGACCAGATGACGATCAGCCTGCGCGGGTCGCTGATCTGCGCCAAGGCATGCATTCCCAACATGCAGGCGCGCGGCCGCGGCCGCATCGTCAACATCTGCAGCCGCGCCATGCAGGGCCGGGAGGACCGCACGGCCTATGTCGCGGCGAAGGCCGGTCTCGTCGGCTTCACGCGGGTCTGGGCGCTGGAGCTGGTCGGCAATGGCATTACGGTGAACGTGGTCGCGCCGGGTCCCATCGAAACGGCGCTTTTCCTGCGCAACCATCCGCCGGGCTCGGAGATCCATCGCCGCATGACGGGCGCCACGCCGATGAAGCGCTTCGGCAAGCCGGAGGAGGTCGCGGCGGCCGTCGCCTTCTTCCTGTCGGACGAGGCGGCCTTCGTGACCGGGCAGGTGCTCTATGTCTGCGGCGGTCTCAGCCTGGGAAAGCAGCTCTTCTAGCGCATCGGTCTTGCGGTGCGACATGTCGGCGGACGCGTCGTCGAGCAGTATGCGCGCGGTCCGTAAGGAGACGGGCACAGGATGTTCGAGAATTTCAAGAACCGGCAAGTCGATACCTCGGGCGCGCGGATCAATCTCGTGATCGGCGGCGACGGCCCGCCCTTGCTGCTCCTGCACGGCTATCCGGAAAGCCATGTGATGTGGCATCGGGTGGCGCCGGCGCTCGCCAAGCATTTCACCGTCGTGGCGCCGGACTTGCGCGGCTATGGCGACAGCTCGAAGCCGCCGTCGGGCGAGAATTTCTGCAACTATTCCAAGCGCGCCATGGCGCAGGATCAGGTCGAGGTGATGGCGGCGCTCGGGTTCAAGCGCTTCCGGCTGGCGGGGCACGACCGCGGCGGGCGGGTCGCCTACCGCCTCGCGCTCGACCATCCGCAAGCGGTCGAGCGGCTGGCCGTGCTCGACATCGTCCCGACCTGGGAGCAGCTCGAGCAGGTGAACATGTCGGCAGCCTTCGGCAGCTTCCACTGGTACTTCATGGGGCAGGACCCCGGATTTCCGGAGAAGCTCATCGGCGCCGACCCGGAATTCTATCTCCGCTACATGACGGACAAATGGGCGGGAGCTTCCAATGCCTTCGCGCCCGAGGCGATGGCGGAATACGTGCGCTGCTTCAAGGATCCGGAGACGATCCGGGCGACCTGCGACTGCTACCGGAACAATGCCAGGGCGGATTACGAGAACGATGCCGCCGACCACGCCGCGGGCCGCAAGATCGAATGCCCGGTGCTCGTGCTCTGGGGCGGCGGCGGGCGGCCGCACAAGGCGCTCGGCGTGATGGATACCTGGCGGCGCTGGGCGTCGGACCTGCGCGGCAGCGGCCTTCCTTGCGGCCATTTCCTGGCCGAGGAAGCGCCGAAGGAGACGCTGGCCGAACTCATTCCGTTCTTTTCCGCATGAGGCGCCGCGTATCATGATCGCCAGGAAGCGCCGGGTGCGGCGCCGCAACAGCGGGGGGGTCGATGTGTTCGGCATCCTCCGGGAGCGCATCTCCAGCCATGCGCTGCCGCCGGGCAGCCGTCTGCGCGAGCAGGATCTGGCGTCCGAGTTCGACGTGTCGCGCGCCCGTATCCGCGAGGCGTTCGGGGCGCTCGAACAGCGGGGCTTGATCGAGCGCATTCCCAACCGCGGCGCCGTCGTCGTCCGGCTCGATCCACGGCAGATGTTCGACCTCTACGACGTGCGCCAGGTGCTCGAGGCCTATGTCGCGCGGCTGGCGGCCGAGCGTGCGCCGAAGGGCGCCTGGGACGAGCTGATCGCGCGATTTGACGAGCCGCTGGAGAAGGCGCTCGCGGCCGGTAATTTCGAGAGCTATCTCGACTGCCTGGAGGCGTTGCACGCGTGCATGCTCGAGCATGCGGGCAACAGCATTCTGGCCGACATGCTGGATCTCATCGGCGACAGGACACTGGTGATCTCACGGCGCGTGGTGATCCTGCCGGGCCGCGCCGAGATCGGGCTCAAGATGCATCGGCGGCTGCTCGCCGCGCTGGCGCGCCGCGACGCGGACGCGTCGGAGACTGAGATGCAGCGCATCCTCAGCAGCGCCCGCGAATATCTGGAGAAGTACCAGAATTACGTCATCTGACGCAGGGTAACAGGCCGCCGCGCATAGGTCGGCTGAAATAGTCTACACGATTGTTGACAATATTTCGTGCGCCCGGCAAAGTCGAAGCCGTGCCTCAGCCTGTGTGCACCGAACCCCGCATCTGAACGCCAGAATCCGACAAGCGGGGAGAATTCAGGAATCCGGAGGAAGACGTCCGCCATGCCGGCTGCGACGACCGCTGAACCGCTAGAGAAATTCCGTGTCCTCGAGCTCGGGACCATGGTGGCCGGCCCCTTTTGCGGCCGCATGCTCGCCGATTTCGGCGCCGAGGTGATCAAGGTCGAGATGCCGGCCGGCGACCCGGTGCGCGGCATGGGCAAGCGCGTGGACGGCAAGTCGCTCTACGCCTCAAGCATTTTCCGCAACAAGCGGATGATCTCCATCGACCTCAGGACCGAGAAGGGGCGCGACCTGGTGCGCGACCTGGTCGGCAAGGTCGACGTCCTGATCGAGAATTTCCGCCCCGGCACGATGGAGCGCTGGGGGCTGGGCTACGACGCGCTGGCGCGCCTCAACCCGCGCCTCGTCATGGTCCGGATCAGCGGCTTCGGCCAGACCGGGCCTTACAGCATGCGCGCAGGGTATGGGATCATTGGCGAATCCATGAGCGGCCTTCGCCACATCACCGGCGATCCGGACCGGCCGCCGACGCGCGTCGCCGTCTCGCTCACCGACTACATCACCGGGCTGCACGCCGCCTATGGCGCCGTCATGGCGCTGCTCAAGCGCCAGGAGACGGGCAAGGGCCAATGCGTCGACGCGGCGCTGTTCGAAAGCGCCTTCAACTTCATGGAGCCCTATGTCCCGGCCTATGAGAAGCTCGGCTTCATCGCCGGCCGGACCGGCTCCCGGCTGCCCGACAACACGCCCAACAACCTCTATACCGCGCGCGACGGCCGCCATATCCACATCGCCGCGGTCAGCGAGCCGACCTGGCAGCGCCTCATGAAGGCGATCGGGCGCGAGGATGCGCTCGCCGATCCGCGCTTCGCGACCCTGACCAGCCGGTCCCAGCATGAAGACGCGATCGACGCGATCATCGGCGACTGGACCGCCCGGCACGACCTCGAGGAGATCGATGCGATCCTGCAGGAGGCGGGCGTGCCCGCGTCCCGCATCTTCACCATGGCCGACGTCTTTTCGGACCCGCATTACGCGGCGCGCGAGATGCTGGTCGACGTGCCGGACGCGGATCTCGGCACCGTTCGCCTCGCCAACGTCGTGCCCAAGCTCTCGGACACGCCGGGCCGGATCGACCATGCCGGCGGCCAGGTAGGGGTCGATACCCGAACTGTCCTTGCGGAAATCGCAGGCCTGACGGATGCCGAGATTTCCGCTCTCGCGGCCGAGGGTGTTATCTTCTGCGGCGCGCCGGGCCGGCCGGGAATGGAGTGACATGGGCTACGAGGATCTCTACCGCGAATATGAAGCGCACCGCGAGAAGGCGCTCGCCATGGGCGGCAAGGCGAAGCTCGAGCGCCGCCGGAATGCCGGGATTCTGAACGCCCGCGAGCGGCTCGACTACCTGGTGGACAAGGGGACGTTCCTTGAATCCGGCATGTTCGCGACCTCGGCCAAGCCTGAGGACCGAGCGTCGACGCCGGGCGACGGCAAGCTCTGCGGCTATGGCCGGATCGACGGGCGCGAGGCGGTGGTGATTGCCAACGACTTCACGGTCAAGGGCGCGTCCTCGGCCGGAACCAACATGAAGAAGATCGGGCAGATGCAGCGCACAGCGACCGAGCGTGGCCTGCCGCTGGTCTTCCTCGGCGAGAGCTCGGGCGCCCGCATTCCCGACAATATGGGCGCGCTCGGCATGGGCAATCTGCTGGCGAACAACGCGACGCAGTACCGGCGACTGCGCGAATCGCCCTGGGCGTCGGCGGTGCTCGGCATGTGCTACGGCTCGTCCACCTGGTACACCTGCATGTCCGATTTCAGCGTCATGCGGAAAGGCGCGGTCATGGCGGTTTCCAGCGAGCGGCTGGTGTCCATGGCGATCGGCGAGAAGATCGACGGCGAGGCGCTCGGCGGCTGGAAGATGCATGCGGAAACGACCGGCCTGATCGACCAGTTCGTCGACACCGACGAAGAAGCGATCGACGCCGTCAAGACCTTCCTCGCCTACCTGCCGGGCCATTGCAACGAAGCACCGCCGGTCGCAGCAGTGCCGAAAGGATCGGATGCGCCGGTGAAGAACGTCGCCGCGCTGGTGCCGGAAAGCCGCACGCAGGTCTACGACATGCGCAAGGTGATCCAGGCCGTCGTCGATGCCGGCAGCTATTTCGAGCTGAAGCCCCGCTTCGGCCGCACCGCGGTCACCGCGCTGACCCGCGTTGGTGGGCGCAGCGTCGGCTTCATCGCCAACAATCCGCTGTTCAAGGCGGGCGCGATGGATGCGCAGGCCTGCGACAAGATCGTCAGCTTCATGGTGCTGTGCGATTCGTTCAACATCCCGCTCGTGTTCTTCGTCGACAACCCGGGCTTCGTGATCGGCATCGATGCCGAGCGGCAGCGCGCGCCGGGCAAGATCATCAATTTCATGAATGCGCTGCAGCTGGTCACCGTGCCGAAGCTCACGGTGATGATCCGCAAGAATTACGGCCAGGCCTACATCAACATGGGCGGCGGCAAGAACGCCGACGACGTCTGCGCCTGGGTCAGCGCCGAGGTCAGCTTCATGGACCCGGCTTTCGCCGTGAACGTGGTGCACGGCCGGGAAGGGCAGCGCCTCGAAGTGGACGACCCGGCGCTCTTCAAGGCCGCCTATGAGAAGATCCAGCAGGAAAACAGCGTCTGGGACCTCGCCGCCTGCTACGCGGTGCAGCAGGTCATCAAGCCGGACGAAACCCGCGACTGGCTGTTGCGCATGTTGCAGGTGCACGAACGGCGCCTTACCGGCGGCGTCGGCCGGCACCTGCTCAGCAACTGGCCGACCAGCTACTGAATACTGAAAGAGGAAAATGTTCGACAAGGTTCTGATTGCCAATCGTGGCGCCGTCGCGGCGCGCGTTCTTCGCAGCCTGAAGGCGCTCGGCATTCGCTCGGCCGCCGTCTATTCCGAGGCGGATGCCGCCGCGCCTTATCTCGAGGAGGCCGACGAGACCTACGCCATCGGCCCCGCCCATCCGCGCGAGAGCTATTTGAACCAGGATGTCCTGATCGACGTCCTGAAGAAATCCGGCGCCGATGCGGTGCATCCCGGCTATGGCTTCCTGGCGGAAAATCCCGATTTCGCCGAGCGCGTCGCAGCGGCGGGCGCAACCTTCATCGGGCCGTCGCCGCGCTGGATCTCGGCAATGGGGCACAAGACCCGGGCGCGCGACCTGGTCTCCCGGCACGGGCTCAAGATCGGCGGCGGGTCGCGCGTACTGGCGATGGACGAGGACCCGGTCGCGGAGGCGCGCCAGCTGGGCTTCCCCGTGCTGATCAAGCCCGCGGCGGGCGGCGGCGGCATCGGCATGCTGCCGGCGCGCGACGAGGAAGAGCTGGTCAAGGCGATCAAGCGCGCCCGCTCGATGGCCGAGCGCGGCTTCGGCAACGGCGAGGTCTATCTCGAGCGGCTGATCGACCGGCCGCGGCACGTCGAGTTCCAGATCCTCGGCGACCAGCACGGCGACGCCTGCCACGTCTTCGAGCGCGACTGCTCGGTGCAGCGCCGCCACCAGAAGATCATCGAGGAAGCGCCCGCGCCCGGCCTGTCGCGCGACTTCGCCGAAGGCCTGGCCGATCAGATCGCCGGCACGATGAAGTCGCTCGGCTATGACAACATCGGCACGGTGGAGATGCTGATGGCGCCGGACGGCTCGGTCAGCTTCCTCGAGGTCAACACGCGGCTCCAGGTCGAGCACGGCGTTACCGAAGAAATCACCGGCGTCGATCTGGTCGCTTCGCAGATCCGTTCGGCGGCGGGGGAGAAGCTCGCCGACATCCTGCCGCAAAAGCCCGTCATCGACGGCCACGCGATCCAGGTCCGGGTCTACGCGGAGGACCCGAAAACCTTCTTCCCGTCACCCGGCAAGCTGGAGGTCTTCCGGCCGCCCTACGACAAATCGATCCGCATCGATACCGGCTACAAGGAAGGACAGGACGTAACGCCCTTCTACGATCCCATGCTGGCCAAGGTGATCGTCCAGGCGGGCTCGCGCGACAAGGCGATCGAGCGGCTGCTCGAAGCGCTTGCCGAATTCGACGTTCGCGGCGTAAAGACCAATATCCCGGCCCTCGTCGCGCTGCTCGGCTCCGAGCCGTTCCGCGCAGGCGACGTTCATACCGGGCTGACAAAATCCGTCATCGCGGGATAACCGCAAATCATCAGGAGCTCGAAAGAAAACAATGGCACGCGAAGAGATTCAGTCGGAAGTCACCGGCACGGTGTGGAAAATCGAAATGAAGGTCGGCGACGCGGTTTCCGACGGCGATACGATCATGATCCTCGAATCGATGAAGATGGAGATTCCGGTGATCTCCACCGAGGACGGCACGCTGGTCGAGATCCTGGTGAAGGAAGAGCAGCCGGTTTCCGAGGGCCAGGCGGTCGCGGTCATCGAGACCTGATGAAGCGGCCGGCCGGTCCGCCGAGGCAATCCGCATGAGCACCAAGACGCCGATCGAGGAGCTGGAGCAGCGCCGCCGCTGGGCGGAAGAGCAGGGTGGCGCGGACAACGTCGAGCGCCAGCACGGCCAGGGGCGCCTGACGGTCCGCGAGCGCATCGGCGGCCTCGTCGATACCGGCTCCTTCCAGGAAGTCGGCAAGCTGACCGGCAGCGAGAGCTATGACGGCCTGACGCTCAAGCACGTGACGCCGGCGCCCTATGTCATGGGGCTGGCGGAGATCGGCGGCCGTCCGGTTGCCGTGGGCGGCGAGGATTTTACCGTCCGCGGCGGTACCACGGCAGCCCTCGACAAGCGCAAAGGCGGGCAGGGCGGCTTCGTCGAGGACATGGCCCATCACTACCGCATCCCGCTGGTCAACCTGATCGACGGCGCGGGCGGCAGCGTCACTTCGGCCAAGCGCCGCGGCCACGCGGTCTTCCCGGGCGTCGACAGCTTCGATCGGTCGGTCGACCTGCTGGCCGAGGTGCCGGTGGTCAGCGCCGTGCTCGGCTCCGCGGCCGGCGGCCCGGCGGGGCGGGCGATCCTGTCGCACTGGTCGGTCATGGTGAAGGACACGAGCCAGATCTTCGCCGCGGGGCCGGCGGTGGTCGAGCGTTCGCTGGGACAGAAGATCACGAAGGAAGACCTTGGCGGCCCGGCCGTCGCCGTGGACAAGGCCGGCGCGATCGACAATGTCGCGGAGTCCGAGGAGCACTGCTTCGCGCTGGTCCGGCAATTCCTGAGCTATATGCCGCAGAATGTCTGGGAGCTGCCGCCGGTGGCCGCTTGCTACGATCCGGCCGACCGTTGCGAGGACGCGCTGCTGTCGATCGTGCCGGAGCAGCGCCGCCGCGCTTACGACATGCGCCGGCTGATCGGCCTGATCGTCGACAAGGGCTCGATGTTCGAGATCCAGCCGACCTTCGGCAAGGCGCTGATCACCTGTCTCGCGCGGCTGAACGGGCATCCGGTCGGGATCGTCGCAAACAATCCGATGGTCTATGGCGGCGCGATGGACGGCCCGGCGGCACGCAAGCAGGTCCGCTTCGTCGAGCTGTGCGACATGTTCCATATCCCGCTCGTGTTCCTGGTCGACGTGCCGGGTTTCATGGTGGGGCTGCAGGCGGAGCAGGCGGGCGTGCTGCGTGACGGCATGCGCGCGGTCTATGTCGCGTCGCGGGCGACGGTGCCCGTGGTCACGGTGGTGATCCGCAAATGCTACGGCATGGCGGGTATGGCGACCTGCCACAAGCGCGGGCTCGAGTTTCGCGTCGCGTGGCCCTCGGCCGAGTGGGGCTCGCTGCCGGTCGAGGGCGGCGTTGCGGTCGCCTTCCGCCGCGAGATCGCCAACGCGGCCGACCCGAAGAAGCGCGAGCAGGAGCTGGAGGAGGAGCTGCGCGCCTATGGCTCCCCCATGCGTACCGCGGCGGCCTTCGGCGTCGAGGACATGCTCGATCCCCGCGAGACGCGGCCCTATCTCTGCCGCTTCGTGGCGCTCGCGCAGTCGCGGCTCAAGACCGAGCTCGGACCGAAGTTCAAGGCAGGCGTTCGGCCGTAGAATTTCGCCGCGCCCGATGGCAGTGTCGCGCGCGCTGCCTCCTGTTTCGACAGGCTCAACATGAGGCTTCTATGTTTGTGCCTCATCCTTGTAACTTTGAATGCTCTGGATCGAGTAGTGTTTCCGGAGCGGTGATGGATGCGCGGCCGCTACTTGACCGCGGCCGTCTTGCCCGTTTCCGCCGATTTGACGATCGCCTCGAACACCGCGATGCCGTGGATGGCCTCGTCGTTCGGCAGCGGGTAGGGCGCTTTCCCGGCAACCGCCGCGGCGAAGGCCTCAAGCTCCGCCCGCTCCTTGTCGAAGCGCGGATACTCGGTGTGCTCCGGATCGCCCTGGATCGGCCGGAAGGTGAAGGAGCGCTCGTTACGGATCTCGACCGTGCCCTTGGTGCCGAAGACCTCGATACGCTGCGTTGGCGTCGTTGCGGCAAGTGTGGCGAGATAGCCGGTCATCCCGTTCTGGAAGCGGAACAGCATCGAGGTGGTGTCGTCCAGGTCGATGGCGATCGCGCGGCGGATGCTGATCGCGCGGACGTCGGCCAGCGGGCCGAACAGGTTGATCGCCATGTCGACCATGTGGATGCCCATGGCGCCCATGCCGCCGGCCGGGCTCTCTTCGCGGTTGGCCCGCCAGTTGTCCGGCCGGAAGCTCAGCCCGCTGGAGCCCGAATGGTTCAATTCGGCGTGCAGGATCGTGCCGAGCGCGCCCGCCTTCAGCCGTGATTTGAGCTCGAGCACGGCCGGCAGGAAGCGCCGGTTGTGTCCGAGCGCGAGCACGACGCCCGCCTTGTCGGCGGCAGCGACCGATTTCGCGGCGCTGGCTTTCGTCAGGGTGAACGGCTTCTCCACGAAGATATGCTTGCCGGCCTTGGACGCCGCGACGATCTGGTCCGCATGCTGCTGGTGCGGGGTCGCGAGGACGACCGCATCGATCGACGGGTCCTTCAGCATGGCGGCGTAGTCGCTGCCGAGCGAAAGCCCGTGCTTCTTGGTGAAATCGGCGGCTTTGGCCGGCGTGCGCGTAATCCCCGCGGTGAATTGGATCGCGTCGCTCTTTCCCTGAACGGACTCGACCAGGACCTGACCCCAACGGCCGAGCCCGACAATGGCGGCTTTCAGCATGCGCTTCCCCGTGATGATTGGTTCGGTGGCGGATGTGCCCTGAGGCGGGCCACACTATCGCGCGTAAGAAAACGGCCGGCAAGAGCGCCGGCCGCCGGAAAGATCTTCCCGCGCGTCGCGCGCGGCCTGTCGGTCGGGCGCGGCGTCAGCCTTCGGATGCGCTGGACAGCTTCGTCACCTTATCGCGAAGCATGCCGATCAGCCCGTCGACGCCATGGCGCCGGAGGATGGACTCGAACTCGGACCGCTGCGTGATCGCCATGCTGACGCCCTCGACGTAGATGTCGATGATCTTGTAGCGGTCGCCTTCCTGCCGGACGCGCCAGTTGGCATCGAATCCGTCGCCGCCGGACTTGCTGATCCGGGTATAGACGATGACGTCATGTTTTCCTGCCGGCGTGGATTTGAGCACATGGAATTGTTCGCCGGAATAGCCGCCGAGGCGCACCGAGTAGGTCTTCAACACCCATTCGCTGAACAGCTTCTGGTAGGTGTCCTTCTGGGCGGAATTCATCTGCCGCCAGTAGGAGCCGGCCACGAAGCGCGCGATCTGCTCCATCGCGAAATCGTTCCGCAGAAGATCGCGGAAACGCTCTTCGCGGTCACGCAGCGATCCGTTCGGCGAGGACAGAACCTGGATCGCCTGGGTCGCCAGATGCTCGATGAAATTGCCGGGGTCGCCAGGCGCGGCCTGCGACTGTGCGGTTGCGGTCTGAGCTAATGAAAGCCCGAGAACCAGCGCTACCGCATGAAAGATGCGACGTTTGCTCATCATGAAACTTCTCTCGTGCCACCTGCTTACTCGGCCACCTATCCCTACCGGGTAGGTAACCCTCGCCCCTTTGTTTAGCTGTATACCCAAAATTTGCTAGGTGTTTAATTAAATTGCGACGCTATTTCGGATTATTATCTAAGCTATTGGAAAATATACATTAACCACTGAAACGCCCGGTATCCCGGGCAAAATTGGGTAACGCGAAAGTATTAGGGCTTCTCGGTGAGCCTGAACCGCTGCTGAGGCGCCTCCTTTGCTAAATCGCGCCGAAAACGCTTGATTTCCACGCCGACGCTTGCCGCGTCATGGATGGCCTCGAGCTTTTCCACGCGAACCGTGACTTCTTCCGCATGCGGCTCCGAAAGGCACATCATCGCGATCTTATGGGCCACGGTTTCGGCCAGCTTGACATGACCGGCCGCAGCCATTTGGCGAATTTTCTCTATGATTCTCTCGTAACAGGTGACGTCGTGGTAATTGTCGGCGGACGGGTCAACCTGCTCCCGGACGATCAGGTCCAGGTTGATTCGCACCCGCTGCCGCCGGTCCTCCTCGTGACGGCGAACGCCAATTCGCCACGGCAGCACCAGATCCCGCACGATGATCCGGTAGGTGGGGGCCGTCGCGCGGCCGTCTTCGGCGGCGGCGGGCGGCGGGGCCTCATTCTGGTGACGCGCTGTCCTCAATGGTGCTGCTCCAGGATCTGGCTTTTGGACTTAGATATATGTTCGTCGGTGAAGGCCGGGCAAGCCGCCGATGGCCATGACGCGGCGGCGAGAGGAAATTGTGAAGAGACGCGACATCTACCATATCCTGTGCGATGAAGCTTTTAAAAGCCTGCCGAAGCCGACGGGCGGAAACGTGAAGTAGGGCATTCGATGCGTCTGGCCGATCGATTTTCCTGGGGCTCGCGCTGTTACGTCATGGGCATCGTCAACGTGACGCCGGATTCCTTTTCCGGCGATGGGCTCGGCGCTGTCGAAGGGCTGGTTGCCCGCGCCGTCGATCTGGCCGCGCGGTTCATCGACGCCGGCGCGGATATTCTCGACATCGGCGGCGAGAGCACGCGGCCGGGGGCTTCGCCCGTGGGCGAGGCGGCGGAAATCGCGCGTGTCGTGCCGGTGGTCGCCGCGCTGGCGGCGCGGTTCCCCGAGGCGGTTCTGTCGGTCGACACCAGCAAGGCCGCGGTCGCTGCGGCCGCGCTCGACGCAGGCGCCGCCTGGGTGAACGACGTATGGGCGCTGAAGGCGGACCCGGCGATGGCGCCGCTGGTCGCGGCGCGCAAGGCTCCCGTCGTCCTCATGCACAACCGCAGCCGTCCGAAGGCGGTGGAGTCGGACCCGCGATTGGGATCGCAGTATGCCGGTGCGCGGTATCGCCACCTGATGGAGGAAGTGGCGGCGGAGCTTACGGCGCTCGCCGAAGACGCGATCGCGGCCGGTATCGAGCGCGGGCAGATCATCCTCGACCCGGGCATCGGATTCGGCAAGACGGTGGTCCAGAACATGGCCTTGCTCAATCACCTCGATCGCCTGAAAAGTCTCGGCTATCCGCTGCTGATCGGCCCGAGCCGGAAATCCTTCATCGGCCAGGTTCTCGATCTGGGGCCCGAGGCGCGCGACGAAGGCACCGCCGCGTGCGTCGCGATCGGCATCGCGCGCGGCGCGGATATCGTGCGGGTGCATGACGTCGAAGGCTGCGTCCGAGTCGCGAAAATGGTCGACGCGATCATCCGCGCGCCGGCCGACGGCGCGCCCGGCGGAGGCCGGAGGCCGGCATGATGGCGGAGGTCTTCATCGCGCTCGGCTCGAACCTCGGCGACCGCGCGGAAAATCTGGCGCGGGCCCAGTCGGCGCTGGCGGACGCGGTGGCGATCGGCGTCCGATCGTCGGTGCTGGAGACCCGGCCGCAATATGTCACCGACCAGCCGGCGTTCCTCAACATGGTGCTGCGGGGAACGACCGATTTGGCGCCGAAAGCGCTTCTCGCGTTTTTGAAGAAAATTGAAAGGAATCTGGGACGTAAGCCGGCGCGCCGCTTCGGCCCCAGGCTAATAGACCTTGATATTCTGTATTACGAAGACAAAATAGTTAACGAGGCCGATCTGGTCCTGCCGCATCCGCGCATCGCGGAACGTGACTTCGTGCTCGTGCCGTTGGCGGAAATCGCGGCAAATCACCGCCATCCGGTTACCGGTCAAACGACGGCCGAGATGCTCGATGTGCTTCGGTCGGACAATAATCGCAACGCGCCAAATTGTCGCGATTAAGAAAAACATAATAAACTTGCAATAGAGTGGAAAATTGTCCCATAATTTTTATGGGTGGATCCTTGAAGACTAGTGGGCAAGTCTATGAACGCGATCAAGTGTGTAATTGACGAAAATCGTATCCAACGCCTGCGCCCGCGCGAGGGGAAGTGGTTCCGCGGTTTGCGGCGGGCGGCGCAAGTAACGCCGCAAGAGCTCGCCGAGCAGGTTGACGTCGAGTTCGGGCTGATCGATTCGATCGAGCAGGGCACTGCTGAAGTTCCGGCCGCGTTGTATCCGGACTTTGCTGCGGTGTTCGGCATTGCTGCCCGCGAATTCGCGAAGACCTGCTTGATGTACGAGAACCCGAGCGCCTACGAAGCGCTGTTCGGGGCGTTGCCGCAGGAACTGCGCGTAGCGGCCTAAATCACCGCTGCGCCGGGCACCGTCCGGCGACGTATTCGCACATACAGCAAACCGGCATCCGCTCCGCGAGGGTGCGATGCCGGCTAGAAGTCCTCGTCGTCCAGATCGAGTACGGTCGCGGCGCCGTTGATGACGGTGTCCGCCAAGGCCTGCGCCTGGGGCAGGATGTGCTCGCCGTAGAAGCCGGCGGTCGCACGTTTCGCGCCATAAAATCGGTCATCCGCATTTTCGGAAAGACGCTCGGCGGCGACGCCGGCCGCTTTCGCCATCATGGCGCCGCCGGCAACCGTGCCGAACAGGCGCAAATAGGGCGAGGCGCCCGCCAGTGCGGCGGCCTGATTCCGGGCGCCGCTCTCGACCAGCCAATCCGTCGCTTTTTCCAGCGCGCCGATCGCCTGGCCCATGCGGCCGGGCAAACCCGCGGCGGGTCCGAGCGTGCCGGCGTCGAGGGCGGCGATATCCCGGCGCAGCGCGGCGATATAGGTCCGCGCCGCGGCGCCGCCGTCGCGCAGGATCTTCCGGGTGACGAGATCGATCGCCTGGATGCCGTTGGTGCCTTCATAGATCGGCGCGATCCGGGCGTCGCGATAGTGCTGCGCCGCGCCGGTCTCCTCGATATAGCCCATGCCGCCATGCACCTGGATGCCGAGCGAGGCGACCTCGACGCCGGAATCGGAGCACCACGCCTTGACCACCGGCGTCAACAGGTCGATGCGGGACTTGGCGGCGTTGCGCACCGCTTTGTCCGGGTGGCGCTTGGCGATATCGAGCGATGCCGCCGCGTCATAAGCGAAGGCGCGCATCGCCTCGGTCTGCGCCTTCATGGTCATAAGAATGCGCCGGATGTCGGGATGCTTGATGATTGGGCCGAACTGCACGCGGCTGCGCGCATAGTCGAGCGCCTGCTGGTAGGCGCGCTCGGCGATCGCCAGGCCGGACAGGCCGATATTCATGCGCGCGTTGTTCATCATCGTGAACATGCAGCGCAGGCCTTCATTCTCCTCGCCGACGAGATAGCCGATCGCGCCGTCGTTGTCGCCATAGGACATGACGCAGGTCGGGCTGGCGTGGATGCCGAGCTTATGTTCGAGCGAGACGCAGCGCAGGTCGTTGCGCTGGCCCGGGCTGCCGTCCGCGTTGACCAGGAATTTCGGCACGATGAACAGCGAGATTCCCTTGCTGCCCGCCGGCGCGTTCGGCGTGCGGGCGAGCACCATATGGATGATGTTGTCCGTGTAGTCGTGCTCGCCGTAGGTGATGAAGATCTTCTGCCCGGTGATCCGGTAGCGGTCGCCGTCCGGCACCGCGCGGCTCTTCAGCGCGCCGAGGTCGGAGCCGGCCTGCGGCTCGGTCAGGTTCATCGTGCCGGTCCATTCCCCGGACACCAGCTTCGGCAGGTAAGTGGCTTTCTGCCGGTCGCTGCCATGCGCGCTCAGCAGCTCGACCGCGCCCATCGTCAGGATCGGGCCGAGCGACCAGGCGGTGTTCGCCGCCGCCCAGCTTTCCATCGCCGCGGCGGTCACCAGCCATGGCAGGCCATGCCCGCCATACGCCGGATCGAAGGGAATGCTCGGCCAGCCGCCGTCGACGAAGGCGCGATAGGCGTCCTTGAACCCGTCGGCGGTGCGCACGACGCCGTTCTCGACCGTGGCGCCCTGCTTGTCGCCGGACGCGTTGAGCGGCGCCAGGATGTCGCGCGCCAGCTTGCCGGCTTCCTCGACGATCGAGGCGGCGAGCTCTTCGTTCACTTCCTCGCAGCCGGGCAGCCGGCGACGCTGTCGAGCAGGCCGAGCTCGTTCAGGGTGAAGGCGATGTCGCGGAGCGGTGCGCTGTAGGTCGTCATGCTCGGCCGTTGCCTGCGTTATAGGGGACGCGCTCAGGGGCGTGTCCGAGGCTGCCATTCTGGACCGGCGGGGTTAACAAAGCGGAAACCCGCACAGCCCAATAAATTGTCGCGTTTACAACATTTTGCCGGGGTTCAGGATGCCCTTCGGGTCGAGCGCCGCCTTGATCTGGCGCATCAGCCCGAGGTCGAGCGCCGGCTTGTAATGGCGCAGCTCTTCCCGCTTCAGTTGGCCGATGCCGTGCTCGGCGCTGATCGAGCCGCCCATCTCGACGACGATGTCGTGCACGATGCGGTTGACCTCGTCCCAATGCGCCAGGAACGCCTTGCGGTCCATCGGCTTCGGCTGCGAGAAGTTGAAATGGAGATTGCCGTCGCCGACATGGCCGAAACTGCAGGGCCGTATGCCCGGCATGTAATCGATGACTGCCTGGGTCGCCCGGCGGAAGAAGGCCGGAATGGCGCTGACCGGCACGGAGATGTCGTGCTTGATGCTGCCGCCCTCGATCGCCTGCGCTTCCGTGATGCCCTCGCGCAGCTTCCAGAAGCTGGCGCGCTGCGCTTCCGACTGGGCGATCGTGGCGTCCAGCACGAGGCCGTCCTCGAAGGCGCTTTCGAGCAGCGCTTCCATGTTGGCCGCCATGCCGCTGTCGCCGCGCGCGCCGGAGAACTCGATCAGGGCGTATAGGTCGTAGCGCTTCTCCAAAGGATCCACGACACCGGGGATATGCGCCGTCGCCAGATCGACGCCGAAGCGGCCGATCATCTCGAAGCTGGTGACCGCGTCGCCGCTCGCCTCGCGGGCGCGGGCGAGAAGCTCCAGCACCGCGTCGACGTCGCGCACGGCAGCGAAGCAGGTCTGCACGTCCTTCGGCAGCGGAAACAGCTTGAGCACAGCCGCCGTAATGACGCCGAGCGTGCCTTCGCTGCCGACGAACAGGTGCTTCATGTCGTAGCCGGTGTTGTCCTTGCGCAGGCGGCGCAGGCCGTTCCAGACCTCGCCGGACGCCAGCACGACCTCGAGACCCAGCACGAGCTCCCGCGTGTTGCCGTAGCGGAGCACATTGACGCCGCCCGCGTTGGTCGAGAGGTTACCGCCGATCTGGCAGGAGCCCTGCGCCCCCAGGCTGAGCGGAAACAGCCGGTCCGCATCGGCCGCGGCGCGCTGGATGTCCTGCAGGATGCATCCCGCGTCCGCCGTGATCGTGTAGTTCAGCGGGTCGAGGTCGCGGATGCGATTCATGCGGCCGAGATTGAGGATGATCTCGTTGCCGCTCGGATGCGGCGTCGCCGCGGCGCACATGCTGGTGTTTCCGCCCTGCGGCACGACGGCAATGCCGTAGTCGCTGCAAAGGGTCATGACCTGCGCGACCTCTTCGGTCGACGCGGGCCGCACCATCAGGGCGCATTTGCCTGTGTAATGGCCGCGGCGGTCGGTCAGCCAGGGTGCTAAGGTCGTCCGGCGCGTCGATCCATCCCTTGTCGCCGACGATCGATTTGATCCTCGCCAGTGCCTCGCCGCTGGGCGGGCCTGCGGATGCGTCGGGCGCCATGCCGTCTACCCCCTGGATTGCCGAAAGCCAGTCGCTACAGGGATAAGGATGTAGAGCAACCCGCCGGACAGGTCAAAGGCCCGCCTTTTGAAATATATGATCCTCGTTGGAAGGTCACGGGGTGTGCGATTCGCCCCCGTCGCCCTCCCAATAGGCCCGGCCGAAATTGAACGGGAATTTGGCGTTGCCGGTATCCGAGCCCGGCGTTCCCGTGGCGGCGGCAATGGCAGCCGGGTCTACGCTGGCCCGGGCGTCGACGGGAACCAGGTTCTCGACCGGCTCCTTGGAGAAGGTCACGCTCTTAAGCAGCGCGGCGACGCTCGCAACGCTCAGTGATTTGCCTTCCTTTGGGCAAATATAACCGAAAAACACGCGCGACGGACGGTCGAAGGAGTCGCGAGGTTGATGGTCCCATTCCGAGTTGAAAGCGATACACTCGCGGTTATTCTCGACGATCCGGTAGGTCTGGTAATCGATTTCGCCATGCCACGCCGTAACGTGGCGTTCCGGTCCCCAGGTCAAGGACTTGCCCCCGTTCACGTTCCAGGTATCGGCCATCCGTGACATCCAGTAATCGTATTCCAGCACATAACTGATGCCGAGCGAGACGTCGTACACCGCTTCCATCGCCAAATCATCGGTTTCGTAACGCGCGTATTCGACATGCTCATAGCCGCCGAGATAGGACACGTGGAGCTGTCGCGCGTTCGCCAGCATCGGATCGTTGAAACGAATCAGGCTCCGGTCCGCAGGGATTTCCTTCGCTATTGGATACTTCGCGTCGAACACGCCGGCGCAGGCGGACAAGGCGAGCGAAACGAAGATAACGGCGACGATCGCGCCGGATTTGCGAAACTGCGGCATGAAGGATAGTCCTCCCAGACCGGAAGCGGACGGCGACGGGCCGACCTGCTCAAATCGGTGGATACTGGCGCTCGATATATGCCAATTTACGCGTCCGTCGAGTCAAGAGAAACTACCTATCAGCGTCAAAACTGCGTGAAGTTCAGCGCAGGCGTTCCGGAGTGAGGCCCAGCCATGCCGACCAAGAAGAACCCGCTCAAGCTCAACAACCTTCAGCTCAAGGCCCTGACGATCATGCAGGCCTATGCGGGGACCGACTATGGCGTGCCGGAAGGCGACGCCGGCGAGATCACCGTTACGATGCCGCCGCCGCACGGCGACCATTTTCACGTCGGCGAGGCGGTCGTTTCGCTGCGGGACGCCACCGGCCTCGTGAATGAAGGGGTCTGGGCCGCGTTGCAGCGCAAAGGGCTGATCCGTCCGTTGATGTTCCCGACCGTCTGTACGCTGACGGCTTCCGGGCTCGCCTACGACACGGGCGTGGGCGAGGCGATCCTCCATCGCGCGCATCACCACTGAGCGGGAGGCGCCGCCGAAGGCGATCGAACGGGAGATGATGACGATGCCGCACTATCGCTATCCCGATGCCGTGGTTTCCACGGATTGGCTGGAGGCCCACCTGGGCGATCCGTCGCTGCGGATTTTCGACTGCACGATCTATCTGCACTACGAGACGGGGACGGGGCGTCCTTATACGGTGGTGAGCGGCCGCGCGGACTACGATGCGGGCCATATTCCCGGCTCCGCCTTCATCGACCTCCAGGCCGAGCTTTCCGACGACGCCAGCCCGTATCGCTTTACGATGCTGCCTTGGGACCAGCTCGCCGATGCCTTCGGCCGCCGCGGCGTTGCCGATGGGACGCGCGTCATTCTCTACAGCCGCACGAACATGCAATGGGCGACGCGGATCTGGTGGATGCTGCGGTCTATCGGGTTCGACACTGCGGCCATCCTCGACGGCGGATGGGACAAATGGGCGATGGAGGGACGGCCGTCCTCCGCCGAGCCGCACGCCTATCCCCCGGCTAAGCTGCGGGCGCGGCCGCGGCCGGCGCTGTTCGTCGGCAAGGAAGCGGTGCGGGCCGCGATCGGCGATGCGCAGAGCTGCACCATCAACGCACTTTCGCCCGATCTGCACAGCGGCGAGAATCCGCGCTACGGCCGGCCCGGCCGGATACCCGGCAGCGTCAACGTGCCGGTGCGCGCCTTGCTCGACCCGAAGACCCAGGCCTTGAAGTCGCCCGAGGCGGCGACCGCGGCCTTTGCCGCCGTCGGCGCCGATCCGTCGAAACGCATGATCGTCTACTGCGGCGGCGGCATCGCGGCCACGCTGGACGCCTTCCTGCTGCTGCAGCTCGGCTACGAGGACGTCGCCGTGTACGACAACTCGATGAGCGAGTGGGCGAAGGACGAGACCCTGCCGATCGAAACGGATTGACGGCCCGGAATTTCCCGGGCCGTCCATTCCGTCACGTCAGGCCGTCGCGTCAGGCGGCGCGACGCCGGTTGCGGCGCCGGGGCCTGCCGCTCTTGGCCGCGTTCGCGTTGGCGGGGCGCTGCCGGCCGCCGAAGCGTGGCGCCGCCCCGTTCCGGTGGTCCGGCTTCGCGCTTCCCTGCCGTTCCGGTTTCGGGCCTTCGCCGACGACGGTCAGTTGCCGCTTGATCAGCCGCTCGATGCTCTGCAGCTCCTTGCGCTCGCTCGGGTCGCAGAAGGAGATCGCGATGCCGCTGGCGCCGGCGCGGGCCGTCCGCCCGATCCGGTGGATGTAGCTCTCCGGATCCTTCGGCAGCTCGTAATTGATCACGTGGGTGACGTCATCGACGTCGATGCCACGGGACGCGATGTCGGTGGCGACCAGCACCCGCGACCGGCCGGCGCGGAAGCTGTTGAGCGCCTGCTCGCGCGAGGACTGGGATTTATCGCCGTGCAGCGCCGCGGTGCGCACGCCGTTGGCCGTCAGTTGCTTGGCCACGCGGTCGGCGCCGCGCTTGGTGCGGGTGAAGACGATGACGCGCGACAGGCTCGCATCGGCGAGCAGATCGGTCAGCAGCTTGCGCTTGGCGCCGCTGTCGGCATGGTGAACCCGCTGGTCGATGCGGTCGACGGCGACCGTCTTGGCGGCGATCTCGACCCGCACCGGATCGCGCAGGATCTCGGCCGCGAGGCGCGCGATCTCCTTCGGCATGGTGGCCGAGAAGAGCGCCGTCTGGCGGCCTTCCGGCAGCAGCGCGGTCAGCTTGCGGACGTCGCGGATGAAGCCCATGTCGAGCATGCGGTCCGCTTCGTCGAGCACGAGATAGCTCGTCCGGCGGATATCGATTCGCCGCTGGTCGATCAGGTCGATCAGGCGGCCGGGCGTCGCGATCAGGATGTCGACGCCGCGCTCCGTCGCCTTGTACTGCGCGCGCTGGCTGACGCCGCCCATGATGACGGCATGCTTCAGGCCGGTATGCCGGCCGTAGAGCTTGATGTTGTCGGCGATCTGCGTCGCCAGCTCCCGCGTCGGCGCCAGGATCAGCGCGCGGGTCGTGCGCGGCAGCGGCGGCCGACGGTCCTGCGCCAGCCTGTGGAGCAGGGGAAGGGCGAAAGCCGCCGTTTTCCCGGTGCCCGTCTGGGCAATGCCGAGCAGGTCCTTGCCCTGCAGCAGCGGGGGAATGGCCTTGGTCTGGATTGGAGTGGGGGTCTTGTAGTCCGTGCCGGCAAGGGCACGCAACAGGCTCTCGTTAAGGCCGAGAGCCGCGAATGTAGAGGTCGTCAAACAAAGTCTCCTTGTGCGCCGAATCCGGTCGGTTCGCTACGGAACACCGTGGGTTTCGGCCTGTCGCCTGTCCCCACGCGCACCTGGAGATAGCGGAAATTCAGAAAAACGTGTCTCGAAATGATAACGCCCGGGCAAGCCCGAGCGACCGCGCAATTGCGAGTTTCACGGCCCCTACATGGTCCCTCGCGATCGATAAGTCAAGAATTTCCAAGGGCCTACGACCTGATCCGAGCCAAAAAGCGCCGAAAACCGCGCAATTTGGGGCGCTTGGATCGCGTCCGCGGGGTATGCCGGTGCCCCTCGGATTGCAAATTTTAACACTCTCGCACTTGTATGGCCGGTGTGGCTGTGCAATGAAAGTCTGCTCGTTGCACGGCACCACGGCGTATCTTGTTGCTCTGTTCGGCATATGACCAAGCTACTCTGGGAAAAATTGTGCACTTGTCAGTGAAGATGGCCGGCATGGCGTGCCGGCCGATACTGAACGCATCCAAGTGGAAGGAGTAGCGATGGCTACCGGAACTGTTAAGTGGTTCAACCCGACAAAGGGTTATGGTTTTATTCAGCCGAGCGATGGCGGCAGCGACGCGTTCGTGCACATCTCGGCCGTGGAACGGGCGGGAATGCATACGCTCCGCGAAGGCCAGAAGGTCGAATACGAGCTGGTGGCGGGCCGCAACGGCAAGTCGTCGGCGGAAAACCTCGTCGCGATCGACTGAGCGACGCCGGGTCCAGCTACCGTCCCGCCGCAGCGCGGCGGAGACGGTCGTTGATCGCGCGGCCGAGGCCCTGATCGGGGATCGGGGCCACGGCGATGCCGGTGAATTCCGGCCGATCCAATGCATGCAGGTAAGCGAACAGGTTGGCCGCGGCCTCGATGAGGTCGGCGGCCTCGCTTAGGTTGAGCGTGGCATCGGTTGCGCCGGGCCCGAAGCCCAGCAGCGCTTCGCCGGGCCGGGCATGCGCGGCATCGCGCCGCACGGGCAGGGACGGGGCGTAATGGCTCGTCAGCATGCCGGGCGAGCGGGGCGCATGGTCGTCCGCGCCGGCGACGCTCACGGAGACGCCGAGCGCGGCTTCGATCTCTTCCTGCGGCAGGCCGCCCTGCCGGAGGATGGCCGGCGCCGCGCCGGAAACATCGAGCACCGTCGAATTCCAGGCCGATCGGACAGGGGCCGCCATCGAGGATGAGGGCGACCCGATCGCCCAGATCCTGCGCCACATGCCGGGCCGTCGTCGGGCTGAGGCGGCCCGACCGGTTGGCGCTGGGGGCGGCGACCGGCACGCCTGCGGCCCGCAGCAGCCACTGCGCGTCGGCATGGGCCGGGACGCGCACCGCGACGGTGTCGAGGCCGGCGCTCGCCAGAAGCGATAGCCGGCAATCCGGCCGCCGGGGCAGGACCAGCGTCAACGCGCCGGGCCAGAAGCGGTCGGCCAGCAATCCGGCCGTTTCATTGAAGGCGACGAAGGCCTCGGCCGCCGTGCGGTCGGGGACATGCACGATCAGCGGGTTGAAGCTGGGACGGCCCTTGGCGGCGAAGATTTCGGCCACCGCCCGGTCGTTCGTGGCGTCCCCGCCGAGGCCATAGACCGTTTCGGTCGGAAAGGCGACGAGCTCGCCCCGGCGCAGCGCGGCGGCGGCCAATGCGATTGTTTCCCCGGAAATTGGCGAAATCTTTACCATTGCGGTGCCTTACATGGGTGTGCAGGCTGATGCAAGGCATCTCCGCAGCATGGGGATTGCCGGAATCGTCGCTGCACTGCACAATGCCGTGACGTGGATTGGGGGTGGCAATGGCGGGAAAGATTATCAATGTCGCGCAGCAGAAAGGCGGCGCGGGCAAGACCACGGTGGCGGCGCATCTCGCGGTCGCCTGGGCGCAAAAGAAGGGCCGCAAGCGTCGCTATTCTGGATGTCGATCCGCAGGGCAGCCTGAGCGTCTGGTACGAGGCGCGACGAGCATTTCCTCGGCGAGGAAAATACCGGCCTTACCTTCAGCCGTGCGATGGGCATCCGCGCCCTGGCGGAAGCGCAAGCGCTTGGCGCGATCGAATGATCTACGTCGTCGTCGACATGCCGCCGCATGGCACGACCTCGGCGAACGCGGCGATCCGGGCGGCGAGCCTCGTGGTTGCGCCGGTGCAGCCGACGCCGCTCGACTTCTGGGCCACCATGCCGACCCTCGAGGTCGCGGCGGCGGAGAAGAAGCCGGTACTGCTCGTGCTGAACCGGGTGCCGCCGCGGGCGCTGCTCACGGCCACGATGATCACGCGGCTCGGCGAATACAAGGTGCGGGTCGCGAAGTCCGTGCTCGGCAACCGGGTCGCCTTCGCGGAGAGCATCGGCGCCGGCCGGACCGTGATCGAGACCAAGCCGCACAGCGTGGCCGCCGCCGAGGTGCGTCACCTCGCCGCCGAGATCTTGCGCCGCCTCTGACGCAACCGCTCGGCCCGTCATCCAGGCTTTGCACTTCTCGCGGCGCGCCGCTAGGCTTCCGCCGCTGGAACAAGGGAGCCCTGAGATGAGCGAGAATACTGCCACTCTCCGTATTGCGAACGTGCCGGGCGACGGCATCGGCAACGAGGTCGTGCCCGAGGGCTTGCGTGTCCTCGAGGCGGTCGGCCGCAAATACGGTATCACTTACAAATACAGCGACTTCGACTGGAGCTGCGAGCGCTACGCCAAGACCGGCAGCATGATGCCCGAAGACGGCATCGAGCAGCTTCGCGGCCATGACGCGATCTTCCTCGGCGCGGTGGGCTTCCCGAACGTGCCGGACCATGTATCGCTCTGGGGCCTCCTGATCCCGATCCGCCGCGAGTTCCAGCAATACGTCAACCTGCGCCCCGTGCGGCTGCTGCCGGGCATCACGCCGCCGGTGCATGGCTACAAGGCGGGCGACATCGACTTCTACGTCGTGCGCGAGAACTGCGAGGGTGAGTATTCCTCGATGGGCGGCCGCATTTATGGCGGGCTGCCAAACGAGACGGTCATCCAGGAATCCGTCTTCACGCGCATGGGCGTCGACCGCATCCTGAAATACGCCTTCGAGCTGGCGATGAAGCGCGAGGCGAAACACCTGACCTCGGCCACCAAGTCGAACGGCATCATTTACACGATGCCCTACTGGGACGAGCGCTTCGCCGCGATGAAGAAGAGCTATCCCGGCATCAAGACCGACCAGTACCACATCGACATCCTGACGGCGCATTTCGTGCGGCACCCCGACTGGTTCGACGTGGTGGTCGGCAGCAACCTGTTCGGCGACATCCTCTCCGATCTCGGCCCGGCGGTGACCGGCACCATCGCGGTGGCGCCGTCGGCCAACATCAACCCGGAGCGCGAGCACCCCTCGATGTTCGAGCCGGTGCACGGCTCGGCGCCGGACATCGCCGGCCAGCATATCGCCAATCCGATCGGCCAGATCTGGTCGGCGGCGATGATGCTGGATCATCTCGGCCAGCCGGAGGCAGGGGCGGCGATCGTCAAGGCGATCGAGACCGTGCTGTCCGAGAAGGGCGCGCCGCTGACCCCCGACATGGGCGGCAAGGCGAAGACGGAAGACCTCGGCAAGGCGATCGCGGACGCGGTGGCATGAGCAGCCGCTATTTCGAGGACTGGACCGAAGGCGAAGTCGTCGAAACGCGGGGCGCTACGGTTACGGAATCGCAGATCGTCGATTTCGCGATGCTCTACGACCCGCAGCCGATGCATATCGACAAGAGCTTCGCCGAGGCCGGACCGTTCGAAGGCCTGATCGCGAGCGGCTTCCAGACGCTCTCTGTCAGCTTCCGGCTGTTCTACGACCTGGGCTATCTCACCCATTCCAACATCATCGGCATCGGGCTCGACGAGGTGCGCTGGACCGCGCCGGTGCGTCCCGGCGATACGCTGCGCTGCCGGGCCGAGGTGCTGAGCCTGAAGGAATCCCGGTCGAGGCCGGATCGCGGCACGATGGTGTTCAAGCTCACCACCGCGAACCAGCACGGCACCGAGGTGCTGAACTTCCGCAGCACCTGCATGCTGAAGAAAAAAGCGGCGGCTTCCAGCTGACGGCCTGACGGAAACGCGGGGAGGCCATGGGCGATGATGCATGACCGCGTCCCGGCCGGCCGCATGGATCGCCGCCGGTTCCTGGCCATGCTGGCGGCGGCGTCTTGCCTTCTCGCCCTTGGCGGCGCGGCACGGGCATCTGCAGGCCGCGCCGTGCCGCTTGCCGCAGAATTTACATCGCGGGGCATGTGCGCCATGCCAGCATCATCGTCGACCGGCGGGACTTCGACCCGGCGCAGAGCATCGGCTCACCGGAATTCACATCCAAGGACTGGCTGGAATTCGGCTGGGGCGATGCGGATTTCTACCAGGCGGACGGGGAAGGCATCCTGCTGGGGCTGAAGGCGCTGCTATGGCCGACGGCCGCGGTGATGCACGTATACGGATTCGACGGCGCACCGGCAGCGAGCTTCCCGAAAAGCGAGGTGCTGGCGCTCGATCTGACGGCGGATGGCTATGCGCGGCTGCTGGCCTTCCTCAGATCCGCCTTCACGCGCGATGCCGCGGGGCGCGTGAAGCGGCTCGGGCCCGGTCTTTACGGTCTCAGCTTCTTCTACGCGGGCGAGGGGCGCTATGACGCCTTCCACACCTGCAACACCTGGACGGCGGAGGCGCTCGCGGCGGCCGGCTTTCCGATCGATCCGAGCGATATCGGAACGCTCGGCCAGTTCATGGATCGCGTGCGCGGCAAGATGCACGCGGCCTGCGGCGCCGGCGCGGCCTAAGGCCTATTCTTGCACGCTGGCGATGAACGCTTTCCACTCGGCGGCGAGCGCCTCCAGCGACTTGCCGTACACCTTTTGCCAGCGCGCCGGGTCGCTCGGGATGCGCTCGTGCGGCACCATCGGCGTCATCGCGTACAGGGCGCGGAATTTGTCCATGCCGCGCGTCTCGATCAGGTAGCGGACGAAGGCGCCAGCGACGAGATAGGCCTTCAGCTGCTTCGGCCGGTCCGGGGTCATCAGTCCTTTCGGCGCGACGATCGAATTGAGCATCGGCAGATCGGCCTCGGCGGCATCGGGCTTCGCGGCTTTATACAGATCCCGGCCGAAATTCGGATAGGCGGGCTGGCCGCCCAGATGCTCGTGCGCGTAAACCGCCAGGCCTTCCGCCAGGAAACGGTTGGCGTTGGGCGCAAAGATATGCGTGACCTCGTGAAGGATGGGCGAACGCCCGCGGCGCGTCTTGCCGGAGCGGAACAGCATGGTGCCCCGATGCCCCCGCCAAGCGGGGATCATGGCCATCGACGAGCCGAGGCTGTCCTCGATATTGACCGTATAGGGTCCGTCGAACGTATCGCCCCACCAGGCGCAGACCTTGCCGATCGCTGTACGGAGTTTTTGCTCGAAGATCCGGATGTCTTTATCCGACAAGGCTTCCGCGTGAATGGTCACCGCCGGCGCGCGGCAGGCCGCTTCGGCCGCGTGCGCGGTGCCGGACAGGGCGGCGATCGCCAACGCCGCGGCGGCTATCGACCTCACAATCATGAACCCACTGCCGGTGCGACCCGTCGGAGGATCGCCGGTTAGACCGGCATCGCCCAGGCCATGTCCTGGTAGCCCGGCGCATAGATGTTGTTGGTGATCGCCGGGTTCCGGTTGATCATCGGCCGCGCATAGAGCGGATGCGTCATCGAGCGGATCTCATGCTCGATCCGGAACAGCATCTTGCCGTTCTTGGGGTCGCAGATGTCCAGGAAGCGGTACTGATGCTGGTTGCTCTCCTGCGTGATCATCTTTTTCTTGAGCAAGAACTTGTACGGCCCCGAGAAGTCGGAGACGTAAAGCTGCAGGTGGTGGCCGTCATAGTCCGGGATTTTCTTTTTCGTTTCGCGGAATACGAGGCTTTGCTGCGGGCCGACCGAAATCCGGGCTGCGCTGCCGCCGTTGGCCTTCTCGACCTTGGTCATGGCGCCGAACACCTCGCTGTAGAAGCGTGCGATGCCGGCCGCCGTGCCGGTCGGCACGTCGAATTCGACATAGGGCATGCCGAGCACGATCGGGCCGAAGCGCTCGTCCGGCGCGTGGCAGCGGATCTGATTGCCCCACGGGCAGGTGACATCGACATAGCGATTGCTCTTGCCGTTGCCCGCCTTGTAGCCGAACTTTGTGCCGTGCAGCGGCTTGCGCACCATCTCCAGGCGCTGCACCAGCTGGTCGAGATTGGGCACGACCAGGCCGATGCGGCCGCGCAGCACCTGCGGCTCGCCGATCGGCAGGTGGAACTGGCTGCGGCCGATATTGACCCACATGTTGACGACGCCCGTTACCAGGTAGGGATCGCGCGTCATGCCGAGCCCGGTGATGTAAAACAGCGTCGCCAGCCGCTGATCGGGCACCATGATGTTGACATGTTCGAGGCCGACGACTTTGCCGAGATCCTCGGCGGCGCGGTCATAGTGCTTCTTCTTCATGTTTTTCATGCGTCTCTCCCTGGGGCCTGGCTCCGTGATCCAAGTGGTTTCACGCAGCGGCAGTTGCTCCGCCGGTCAGGCTTTGGTCTTCGGCTGCATCTCGCGCGCCTTCTTCTCGATCGCGGGGAGCAGTGAGGCGATCAGCTCCTCGTCCAGCCCATCGGCGATGTCGGGATAGCCGGCCGCCGCAATCATCGGACGGAGCTTGCCGGCCTTGAGCACGCCGAGCGTCCATTCCAGCGGGTCGGGCACCACCGCCGTGTCCCAGTAGATGCGATGGTTCTTGTAGCGCGGGCCGTAGTGGTAATGCGGCGCCTTGCGGAAGCAGTCGAAGGCCAGGACCTCGGCTTCCGCGTGATAGGTGTCCGTCGGCGTGCCGGCCACGTCGGTCATGACGTGGATGGCGAGTCCGCCGTCGTCGCGCAGCGTGCGCATCTCCAGGCCGAAGCGGATGTTGCCGGCCTCGTAAATGTCGGTGCCGCGGTTATGCTTGACCGTCTGCCGGCCGTTGATCGCGCGCTCTTTCGCCAGCGCCTCAACCTCGCCGAGCTTCGCTGCGATCGCCTTCTTGTCGAGCTTGCCCGCCACCTGCTCGAAGCCTGCCTTGGTCAGCATTTGCGGCAGCTTCTCGCGGATTTGCCGGATGCTCCAGGTGATCGGGTTCGGGTCGATGATCGGATCGATGCGGCAGACCTTGGCCTTGCCTTCCGGCGCATAGACGTAGCTGCGCTCGACATCGAAGCAGTTGAACCGCAAGAGCTGGGTCATCTTACCGCCAACGTCGCTTTCGACCCAGATGACCACGCCCTGGTCGGCATGGCTGTGGATGTTGGCGTCCCATTGTTCCTGGCGAACGGCGAAAGTCACGTTGCCGGCGTCGACTCGAGTACTGCCGTCGTGCATAGCGGACACTCCTAAAAGGGTCGGGGTGGCGAAAAAGCCGGAGAAAGAGTAGCAATTAGACCTATACCGATCAACTCGCGGCTGGGAAGGCGCCGAAAATGGCGGCCGGCCCCGGGACCGGCCGATCGGACGAATTTTTTTACACGGGAGAGAGGCACCATGATCTACGAATTGCGCATCTATCACTGCGTTCCCGGGCGTCTGCCGGCGCTGCTCAAGCGGTTCGACACGATCACCCTGAAGATCTGGGAAAAGCACGGCATCAAGCAGGCCGGCTTCTGGACGGTCGGGATCGGGCAGTCGAACCAGGACCTGTACTATCTGCTGGCCTGGGAGTTGCTGGCCGATCGGGAAAAGAAATGGGACGCCTTCCAGGCCGACCCGGCGTGGATCTCGGCGCGCGCCGAAACCGAGAAGGACGGCCCGATCGTCGCCTCGGTCAACAACCAGATGCTGCTGCCGACGAGCTTCTCGGCCGTGAAATAGGAGGCGGCCGCCGTAATCCCGGCATCAGCCTCGTCCGGCTTCGGGCGTCTCGATATGCTCGGGCCGGACGCCGAGGCCGATCAGCCGGCCGGGAATATTGCGCAGCAGGGGAAAGGCGTCGAACAGCCGCATGAACAGCGGCGGCTTCGGCTCGTCCGTTTCGCTCAGAACTTCGGAGATCACCCGGTTCTGGATCATCAGCTGCAGGCGCTGGGTGACACGGGTGGGCCATTTGCGGCGGCGCTCCACGAAGCCGAGGTCCTCCACGTCGACACGGCCCTCGGCCAGCGGCGCGGCCAGCAGGTTGGCCGCGGCGACGGCATCCTGGACTGCGAGGTTGATGCCGACGCCGCCGACCGGCGACATGGCATGCGCCGCATCGCCGATGCAGAGGAAGCCGGGCCGGCACCATTCCTCCAGCCGGTTCACCTGCACCGTCAGCAGGCTGACCGCATCCCAGCCCGACAGCTTCTGCAGGCCGTCCGCCAGGGCCGGGGCATGGCGGGCGATACGGCGGCGGAATTCGTCGAAGCCCTGGCGCCGGATCCTTTCATGCGTACCCTTGGGGATGACATAGCCGCACTGCCAATAGTCGCCGCGGTCGATCGCGATGAGGATGAAGCCGGAGCCGAACCGGCCGAGCGGCTGATCGGGCTGCGCCGGGCCGCGCTCGACCCGGAACCAGAGGACGTCCATCGGCGCGCCCAGATCCCGGACCTGCAGTCCCGATTGCGGGCGCAGCGTCGAGTGCCGTCCGTCCGCGGCGACCGTGAGCGCGGCCGTGATCTCGATCGCGCCTTCGGCGGTCTTGGCGCGCACGCCGGTGACGATGCCGTCGCTTTCGATGAGCTCGGTCGCCTCGCAGCCCATCATGAGCCGGAAGGACGGGTAGGCCGCCGCGTGGCGCGCGAGAAAATTGAGGAAATCCCATTGCGGCATGAAGGCGATGAAGCCGCATTCGGTCGGCAGGTACTCGAAATCGGCGATGGTCAGCGTGCGCGACCCGAACACCGCCTGGATGCTGCGGAGCTTCTGATGCGGCAAGGCCAGCAGGTCCGGCAGAAGCCCCAGCTCATGGATCAGCTCCAGGGTCGACGGATGGATCGTGTCGCCGCGGAAATCCCGCAGGAAATCACGGTGTTTCTCCAGCACCAGCACATCGACCCCCGCCCGCGCCAGCAGGAAGCCCAGCATCATGCCGGCGGGCCCGCCGCCGGCGATGCAGCATGTCGTGGAAATCGTCTCGGCCATGTCCGCCGCGTGTGAACCGCTTTCCGGTTCCGCTGACGATGCCCGCTGGCCCCAACATGGGCAAGGGGCTTCTGCGGGGCGATGCAGGAAGCGCGTGACAAGCGCGAGTTGACGACGGATCATCGGCTTAACGAAAATCGGAGCCGAACGGTTCCGGAGATCCATTCCAGGAGGACCCTGCCCATGGCGAACAATGTCATTCGGATCGGCTTGATCGGTGCCGGCGGCAACACGCGGTCGCGGCACATACCCGGCTTCAGGAAGCAGGAAGGCGTCGAGCTGGTCGCCGTCGCCAATCGCACCCCGGAATTGGCCAAGAAGGTGGCGGATGAATTCGGCATCCCGAAGATCGCCGCCGACTGGACCGAGATCCTGGCCGACGACGGCGTCGACGCGGTGTGCATCGGGACCTGGCCCTATATGCATGAGCAGCTCACGATCGCCGCGCTCCAGGCCGGCAAGCATGTCCTGTGCGAGGCGCGCATGGCGATGAACGTCGCCCAGGCGCGCGCCATGCTCAAGGAATCGCGCCGGCATCCCGGCCTGACAGCCCAGATCGTTCCGGCGCCCCATACCCTTGCCTTCGACAAGACGATCATCGGCATGATCGGATCGGGCTATATCGGCAATCTGATCACGCTCGACGTGCGGGTCACGGTGAACAGCGATTTCCCCAAATGGGAGTCGCCCGTGCACTGGCGCCACGACAAGGTGCTGTCGGGCAACAACATCATGGGCATGGGGATCTGGTACGAGGCGATGATGCGCTGGGTCGGCCAGGCCTCGACCGTGCACGCCATCGGGCAATCGGTGGTCGCCCACCGCACGGACAAGTCCGGCGCGCGCGTGGCGATGACGATCCCGGACCATGTCGACATTCTCAGCCGGATGGAGCAAGGCGGGCAGATGCGCTTCAACTTTTCGACCGTTCTCGGCCTCGCCCCGGCCGCGGCGGAGGCCTATATCTTTGGTACGGACGGCACGATCGCGCTGCGCCAGGACAAGGAAGGCAAGATGAGCCTGTGGTCGGGCAAGCGCGGCGACGGCGACCTGAAGGAAGTCGCGATCGACCCGGCGAAGCGCGGCGGCTGGCGCGTCGAAGAGGAGTTCGTCAACGCGATCCGCGGCCGCGAGCCGGTCACCCATACGGATTTCGCGACGGGCGCGAAATATATGGAATGGACCGATGCCGTCACTTTGTCACTTCGCAGTGGTAATTCTGTAAAACTGCCGCTGATGGAGGGGTGAGGGACCGGTACCGGGAACGTTCGTAATTCGAGGGGCGTTCATGGCGAAACGCCCGCGTGGCATTAATTTCGGAGGATTCTGATGAAAGCTCGACTATCGGTGACGGCGGCTCTGGTTGCCTTTGCCATGAGTTCACCTGTCTTTGCCCAAAGCGGCAACGATACCGTGGTCCAATCGAAACTGGCCCAGTGCCAGACCATTGCGGACCCGGGCCTCAAGGCGCAATGCATGGAACAGGCGCGCAGCATGATGCACTCCGGCCAGCAAATGCAGCCGATGCAGCAGATGCCGGGTCAGGGCCAGTACCGGCCTGGGGTTAACTCCAATCTGCCGCCGCAGGATCGCCGGATGAATAGGTAGGGTTTTCCGGCGCGGCGTCGCGGCCGGCCGGCGGCCGATGCACTAAAGGTCGACCCGCAGGCGCGCGATGGTCGCTTCGTCGAGCGTCACGCCCAGTCCGGGACCGTTCGGGATCGGCATTTCCCCGTCGACCGGAATGATCGGATTTTCGACGATGTCGGTCGCCAGCGCGCCGCTGACGCCGACGGCGAAGACGCCGGCCATTACCGGCGACGGCCATGCCGCGCAGAGATGCGCGACGGACGCGGTGGCTACGCTCGTGCTCGGGTGATTGCCGGGATTGATGCCGAGCCCGGCGGCCGCGCCGAGGTGCCAAAGCCGTTGCATGTAATGCAGGCCGCCGTTCTTCGCGACCTTGCTTTGGAACGAGCTTGCCGCGCGCTTGCGGATGATCTCCAGCAGGGAATGGTCGGTGGAGACGGATTCGTCCGCCATGACCGGCATGCGAATGGCGCGCGCCAGGGCCGCCATGCCGTCGATGTCCCAGATCGGCAGCGGCTGCTCGGCGGTCTCGATGTCAAAGGGCTCGAGCTTGATCAGCAGGTTGAGCGCGCTGTCGTAATCGAGGCAGGCGTTGGCGTCGACCCGGATGATGATCTTGTCGCCGAACTCGCGGCGCAGCGCTTCCGCGTTGCGGAGGTCGAGCGCCGGGTCGTTGCCGATCTTGAGCACGAGGTGCCTGAAGCCGCGCTCGACGAAGCCCTGCGCCGACTCGATCACCGACGCGGTCGTTCCCTTCATGGCGAGCACGGCTGCGACGCGCACCCGGTCCCGGCACTTGCCGCCCAGCAGCTGATAGACCGGGACGCCCAGAATCTTGCCCATCAGGTCGTACATCGCGTCGCCGATGGCCGCCTGGGCATAGAAGGTGTTGTACATCGCGTCGTTCAGCTCGTGCAGAAGGGCGGCGACGTCGAAGGGCGAGCGGCCGATCACCCGCGGTGCGAAATGGTCGTCGATCGTGCGCACCAGGTTGGGCAGCGTCTCGGCGCTGCCCTGCCGGCGCCAGGCCTGCGTCTCGCCGATGCCGACCGCGCCAAGGTCGGTGTGCAGGCGGACGATCAGTGTTTCCACCGTCTCGCGCGCGGCGCCGCTGGCGATCTTGAACGGGGATCGGAACGGCGTGCTCAAGGGAAGGCACTCGACCCGCGTGATCTTCACCGGGTCGTGCACATGCGCCGTCATCGCAACCGAGGGGGCCTGGTTCATGGGATGGTTCCTCCGCTACCGGCAAGCTTATGCCAAACTTCCGTTTCGTGAAAATCCGGCGCGGCGAGACGGGCCTCAGACCTTGCTCGGGAATCGCTTCCGAAGCTCGGCGACCTGCTCGGGCGTGAGCGGGCGCGTCTTCATATCCTGCAGCAGCAGGTAGAGCTTCGCCGTCTCCTCCAGCTCCTCGGTCGCGTAGACGGCATCCTCCAAAGAGGTGCCGGCGACGACCGGCCCGTGGTTGGCGAGCAGGACGGCGTGATGCTTGGATGCCATCTCGCGCACCGCCCTGGCGAGGTCGAGATCGCCCGGCGGGAAATAGCGGATCAGCGGCAGCGTGCCGACGCGCATCACGTAATAGGCGGTCAGCGGCGGCAGCACGTCGGCCGGATCGAGGCCGGCCATGCAGCTCACCGCGACGGAGTGGACCGAATGCAGATGCACGACCGCGCCGGCCTTCGGGCCGCTGCTCGTACATCGCGACGTGCAGGAAGGATTCCTTGGTCGGCGCGTCGCCGCCGACATGCTTGCCCGCGTCGTCGAGCTTCGAGATCCGCGCCGGGTCGAGGTTGCCGAGCGACGACCCGGTCGGCGTCATCAGCCAGCCGTCGTCGACCCGGACGCTGATATTGCCGCTCGAGCCGGCGGTCAGGCCCCGGTCGAAGATCGATTTGCCGAACCGGGCGATCTGGTCGCGAACCGCTGCATCACTCATTGGAGCATCCCAATCGCTTTGGAGAAGAAATCTTCGCTCCCGAAGTTGCCGGATTTCAGCGCCAGCGCCAAGCGCAGGCCGCCGATCGTCTCGGTCCACGGAACGCCGGGATCGATCTCCGGACCGATGCGGAGCCCCGTCACGCCGAGCGCGGAGACGACCGCCCCGGAGGTCTCGCCGCCGGCGACGACGAGGCGGCGCGCCCCGGCGTCGACCAGGCCCTTGGCGATTTCGCCCAGCGCCGTCTCCATCATGGCGCCGGCGCGGTCGCGGCCGTAGCGCGCCTGGATTGCGGCGACTTCCTCGGGATCGGCGGAGCTGTAGATCAGGACCGGCGCGTCCTTCGGCTGCGCCGCCGCCCAGTCCAGGACCTCGCGCACGACCGGCGCGCCCTCGGCGATACGGTCGGCGTCCAGCTTGCGGTGCGGCCAGCGGCGGCTTGCGTGCGCGACCTGCTGCCGGGTCGCCTGCGAGCAGCTTCCGGCCAGCACCGCGGCGCGGCCTTCCACCGCCGGCAGCGCGGGAACGGACGCCGCGCCCATCAATCCCTGGCGGCGGAAATTATCGGGCAGGCCGAGCGCCACGCCGGAGCCGCCCGTGATCAGGACATGGCCGGCCGCGGCCGTGCCGATGACTTCCAGGTCATAGTCCGTGATCGCGTCGGCCACGCCATAGGCGACGCCCTTGGCGCGCAGCGCGTCGATGGCGCACGCGACCGGCTCTTCGCCCGCGGCGACGACCGGCCAGGGGATGAGCCCGACCGGGCGTCGCGTCTGCGCCGCCATCAGCCGGACCAGGCTGGCGTCGCGCATCGGCGTCAGGGGATGGTCCTTCATCGGCGAGTCCGACAGGAGCTGGTCGCCGACGAACAGATGCCCCTGGTAGATGGTCCGCTTGTTGGTGGGGAAGGCGGGGCAGATCAGCGCGAAATCGGTCTCCAGCGCGTCCATCAGCGCGTCGGCGACGGGCCCGATATTGCCCTCGGCCGTCGAATCGAAGGTCGAGCAGTACTTGAAGAAGAATTGCTGGGCGCCCCGACGCTGCAGCCAGGCCAGCGCTTCCAGCGACTGGCCGACCGCCTGGCCGGGCGGCGCGGTGCGTGACTTGAGCGCGACGATCACGGCTTCCGCGTCGCCGGTGTCCATGCCGGCGTCGGGCACGCCGATGGTCTGGAGCGTACGCATGCCGCGCGTCACCAGCATGTTCGCCAGGTCGGTGGCGCCGGTGAAGTCGTCGGCAATCGCCCCAAGCAGGATGCCCATCGCGCCGCCTTTCCGGTGAGGGTTGTGCGGGTAGACTCGCGCGGCGCGGCGGCGGCGTCAACGGGGCGGCGCGCGCCGGTCCTCCCTGAAACCCGCTCGCATCGGCGCCCCCGATATGCAATAGATAAAGACCATCCCATCCGTCGCCCATTCCGGCCCGGAAAGCACCATCACCCGATGCCGACCCTGCGCACGCTCCTTCCCGATTGGCCGCGCTGCCGCCGCTTCGCGACGGCATTGGTCGTGGGTGCGATCGGCGGCGCGCTGTTCAAATTTCTCACGGCGCCAATCCCGTGGATGCTGGGCTCCATGTGCTTCACCGTCGCGCTCGCCTTCCTGCGGGTGCCGTTCGCGGTGCCGAAGCTCCTGCGCACGGCAAGCCTGATGATGGTCGGCCTCCTGCTCGGCAGCGCGTTCACGCCGGAGATCCTCGACCGCATCGGCGCCTGGGCCGGCGCGGTGGCGCTCAACATCGTCTACCTGATCTGCGTCGTGACGACGGGCACCGTCTATTTCCGCAAGGTCGCGAAGCTCGATCCGGCGAGCGCCTATTTTGCGGCGACGCCCGGCGGCCTGGTCCAGATGCCTTTCATGGCGGAGGCTTTCGGCGGCAGCGCGCGCGACGTGTCGGTGGCGCAGGCGTTGCGCATCGTCGTCGTCGTCCTGGCGATCCCGATGTACCTGCGGTTTACCGAAGGCGCGCTGTTCCTGGCGAATGCCAGGATGCCGCATGCCGCCGTGCCGTTCGGCCCGCTCGACGCGCTGATCCTGATCGCGACGGCGCTCGCGGGATACTGGCTGGCGCGGCTCTGCCGCCTTCCCGCGCCGCCGCTGATCGGCACGATGATCGTGAGCATCGCCGTGCACCTCGCCGGGCTGACCGCGGCCCGGCCGCCGGCGGCGCTGTTCAGCGCGGCGCAGGTCGTACTCGGCGGCGCGGTCGGCACCTATTTCATCGGCCTCCGGCTCATGACCTTGGGCCGCATGGCGGTGATCTCGCTGGTCTGGACGGCCGTGCTGCTGCTGATCGCCGGCGCCTTCGCCTGGCTCGGCGAGCAGCTCGTCGGACTGCCGTTCTACGTCCTGCTGGTGGCGCTGTCGCCCGGCGGCCAGGCGGAGATGGGGCTGGTCGCGCTCGCGCTCGGGATCGAAGCCGCGATGGTGGCGACGATGCATTTCTTCCGCAGCTCGGCCTCCTTCCTGCTCGCCCCGGTCATGTTCCGCCTGCTGCGGCGATGGATGTGACGTACGAAGTTACCCACCGCGACCATCTCCCTCCGGGTCGAGCGCGTCGGCGACCGCTTCCTTCTCGCGCTGCGGCAGCAGCTTCATCGCGAGGATGAAGGCCGATAGCGCGAAGCAGAGGCTATTCGTGACGATGATCGGCCATTGGCCGAGCAGGATGCCGTAAGCGGTCCACGAGGCAAAGCCGGCGACCGTGATCACATACATCCAGCGGGAGATGTCGCGCGTCTCCCGTGTCCGGATCACTTTCCAGGCCTGCGGCACGAAGCTGACGGAGGAGCACAGGGTGGCGAACCACCCGAAGACGGCGGCAGGTTCAATCAAGGAGCGGGCGGTTTCCGTGTTGTGGGCGAAAAGGCGCTGGAAATAAACCGCCGATCGAGCGATCGGTTCCGCGCTAATCCGCCTGCTGCGGCGGTGGATGTAGGGGTGGGCAAATTCGTGGGGCGCTCGTGCGGACGGGGCACGGAATTTACGGTTGAAAGATCTCCGATGAACCATCAATGCGAGTAAGTAAATTCAATAACTTTGCAATTGCGTGCATTGCGTTTTGTTTTTCACGCGATCATAGTCATCTATGGAGTGTGACGATTGGGCGTCGTTTCAGCTACGCCGGCACTGGACGCGAGGCGTTTGGGCGATGTCGTTGTCGACGCCAGGACGTTTCACATGTCGGCTGCCTTTCGTGACGCCATCGCCGATGAAATTCTGACGGCGCTCTACGATTACTGGCGCTCGCGAAAATCGGGTGAAAAGCTTCCTGGGCGCGCTGATATCGACCCTGTCGACATGCCGCGCGCGGCGCTTCCCCATGTTGTCCTGATGGAGGTAGCCGACGGCGGAAACCGGATCCGCTACCGGCTCGTCGGCACCGCCATCGTCGATGAATGGGGCGCCGATGTCACCGGCAAATACCTCGACGAGGTCATGGACGGTACCTATCTGGAGTTCGTGCGCGGCCTGTACATCGATGTCATGGAGCACCGTTGCGCCGTGTTGTCGGAAAGCACGTTCCGATGGGACGTGGGCAAGACCGTTGGCGCGCGCCGGCTCTACATGCCGCTTGCTTCGGACGGGGTGTCGGTCGACATGGTCCTGATCGGCCAGACTTTCAGCCGTTCCGAGGAACGGCGGGACGTTCCGTGGAAGCTGATCGAGGCAATCGACACCCACATCGAGCTGGATCGCCTTCACGACATTCCTTGACCCGGAATGCCGTCGCCGATTCACTCGGCTCACTCCTCCTGTTTGGCGGCCAGCTCCGCGTCCATCGCCTTCACCCGTGCGACGGCGGGGCGGGCGTTGAAGCGCTCGATATAGGCTTTGATCGCCGGGCGTTCGGGGATCAGGCCGAACATCGTCGTCCAGGACAGCCCGCTGCCCCAAAGCGCATCGGCGGCCGTGAAGCGCTCGCCCAGCATCCAGGGCCCTTTGGCGAGCTGCTCCGCAATGGCGTTCAGCATCGTGTCGAAATCGCCGTAGGGCAGCATCGATTGCGGCCCGGGCTCGTGCTTCATCGCGCGGTCGCAGACGGCGGGTTCGAAACAGGCGGCGTAGAAGACCATCCAGCGGAGATAAGGCCCGCGCAGCGGGTCGCCCGGCGGCGGCGCCAGGCCGGCCTCGGGGAACAGGTCCGCGAGATAGAGAAAGATCGCCACTTGCTCCGTGATCAGCGCGTCGCCGTGTTTCACGGCGGGCACCTTGCCCATGGGATTGACCGCGAGGTAGGCAGGCTGCCGCTGCTCGCCCGCCTTGATGTTGAGCACCTCGAGCTCATAGGGAGCGCCGAGCTCTTCGAGCAAGGTCAGCACGATCGAGGACCGCGTGTTCGGCGCGTGATAAAGAACGATCTTGTCGCTGGGGCTCAAGTCGTGTCTCCTGCTGGCATGTCGTTTGCTGTATTTCTCATAATGGCGCGTACTCTATACGCCGATTGTGGCAACCGCATGCCGTTCATGGGGTGAGGCGAATGTCTTTCGACAACGAGGAAAGCGGCGCGTTCGACATCACCCCCTTGCCGGGGGCGTCGTTCGGGAAACGGGGGCGGCTCCGGTCCGGCGGCGGCGCGGCGGATGCGCAGGCTTTCGTGGCGGCGGCGGAGGCCGATCCCGAGGCGCTGCCGCGCGCCCTGTACGCGGGCGACGGCCTGCTGCTGCTCCCGGGCTTGCAGAACATCGCCGGCGACGCGGGCCTGCTGCTGCGGCTCAGCCGGCTGTTCGGCCCCGAGATCGAGGATTACACCGAGATGCTCACCCTGAAGAACCGGGTGCATGAGACGGTGCCCCAGATCCTCGTCCTCTCCAACCTGCCGCCCTATACCCGCCAGCCGCCGCCGCAGCCAAGCCCGCCGCGCCGGGCGGACGGCGGCCTGCCGACACAGTTCCCGCACCGCCGCGGCTGGCACACGGACCAGAGCTACCGCCGGCCGCCGCCGGATATCACGCTCTTCTTCGCCGTGCTGCCGACACCGAAAGGACAGGGACAGACCCTGTTCGCCAACGGTATTGCCGCCTATGCGGCTTTGCCCGACGCGCTGAAAAGGCGCGTGGACGGGCTGATCGGTATCCACGTCAAGGGCGGCACCGGCCGGTCGGAGCAGGCGGTGCGGGCCGGCGAAGCGCCGCAGCCACTGCTGCCGCACGAGCGGCCGCAGCGCCAGCCCGTGGTGCGCATCCATCCGGTGACCGGCAAGCGGTCGCTCTATCTCTGCGAGGGCGGGCAGATGGACTGGGCGGACGGGCCCTTCGTCGGGATGCAGCCCGGCCCGGACGGCGACGGCGCCAGGCCCTGCTGTACGAGATCATGACCCACCTGACGCAGCCGCGCTTCACCTATGCGCACGAGTGGGAGCAGGGCGACCTCGTCATCTGGGACAACCGAAACCTGGTGCACGCGGCGACTTGGTACGACGCCGCGGCGCAGAAGCGGCTGATGTGGCGGACCACCGTGCGCGGCAATCCGGGCGCGGCCTATGCCGGCGAGCGAAAAAGCTGGATCCCGGCGGATGACGCGCCGGCGATGGCGGGCTGACGCGAAAAGAGGCCGCGGGGATGCCGCGGCCTCTTCCGTTTTGGGTAGCCTTCGCGTTTACGCCTTGAGCGCCTCGAGCACGCGCTCCGGCGTGAACGGCATGTGGTAGAGCCGTTTCCCGGTCAGCGCGAAGAAGGCATTCGCCACCGCGGCCGAGATGAACGGATTGCCCATCTCGCCGATGCCTTTCGGCTTGGCGTCGCTCTCCGCGAAGGCGACGTGGATCTCCTCCGGCGCTTCCGACATGCGCAGCACCTCGTAATCGCTGAAGTTGCTCTGCTCCACGGCGCCGCCCTTGATCGTCGCGCGCTCCTTGAGCACGCTCGAGATCCCGTAGATGACGCCGCTCTCGACGTTGCGGCGCGCCATCTCGGGCTGCACCACGGTGCCGGCGTCGATCGCGATCCACGCCTTGTGCACCCGGATCTTGCCGGACGTGCGGTCGAGCGAGATCTCGACCACGCCGGCGCCGAGCGAACCTGAGCGTTCCGAGATCGAGAGCCCGAGCGCACGGCCTTCCGGCCGCTTCGTCTTCCAGTCGGACATGGTCTCGACCATCTCGAAGACGCGCGCCGCCTTCCGGGTCATGCCCAGCCGCTGGCGGCGGAACGCGAACGGGTCGAGGCCTTCCGCCGTGGCCATCTCGTCGACCATCGCTTCGATGGCGAACAGATTGAAGGGGTGCGCCACCGCCCGCCAATGCTTGAGGCGGATGCCGTGCGAGGCCCCGCGCAACTCGATGTCCTGATTGGGGACGCGGTAGTAGCTGTCGAGCTTGATGCCGGAATAGGTCAGGCTTCCGCCGTCGCCCACGACGCAGTGCCGCCATCCCGATACCTTGCCGTCCTTGTCCATCGCCGCTTCGACGGATTGGAAGGTCTGCGGCCGGAACATGCCGTAGGCGATGTCTTCCTCGCGGGTCCAGATCATCTTCACCGGTTTCTTCACCGCGCGGGCGATCAGCGCCGCCTCGATGGTGTAGTCGGTGATGGTCCGCCGGCCGAAGCCGCCGCCCATGTATTGCTGATGGTGGATGACCTGCGACGGCTCCAAGCCGAGCGCTTGGGCGATCTTATGGCGCGAGGAGTCGGGCGCTTGCGTGCCTTCCCAGACCTCGACCCGGTCGCCGGCTTCGTTGAAGCGGGCGACGCCGTTCAGCGGCTCCATCTGGGCATGATATCCGTAGTCGCTCTTGAAGCGCGCCTTGAACACCTTGGCCGCGTTCCGGAAGGCGGCGTCGGTGTCGCCGGACTGCTTGACCTTTTTCACCTCGACCGATTTATCGTCGAGCATCGCCTCGTAGGTCTTGTTCAGCGCGATCTCGGAATCGTATCCCTCGGCGAGGACATCCTGGGTCCATTGGATCGCGAGCTTGCTGCGCGCGGCGATCACATGCTCGTAGGTGTCGGCGACGACGGCGACGCCCTGGTCGAGCTTGACCACGTCGGACACGCCCTTCATCGCGCGCACCTCGGCGTCGTTCCAGCTGACCGGCTTGGAAAGCTGCACCGGCCCGTGCACCGTCGACGCATAGACCAGACCCGGCAGCTGCACGTCGATGGAATACTGCGCGGCGCCGTTGACCTTGAGCGGGATGTCCCGGCGGCCGACCGGCTTGCCGATGAGGCGGAACGCGCCCGGCTTCTTGAGCTCGTCCTTGCCGATGTCGGGCATGGTCGCGGGCGGCTCGGCGAAGGCCGCGATCTCGCCGTAGGTCATCCGCCGGCCGGAGGCGGCATGCAGGACGACGCTGGGCTCGGTCGTCAGCTCGGCCGCGCTGACCTTCCACTTTTCCGCCGCCGCCTGCAGCAGGACCTTGCGGACCTGCGCGCCGGCGATGCGCATGTCGTCATAGTAGCTCTGGACCGCGCGGCTGCCGGCGATCACCATCGAGCGGCGGCCGCGGACCTCGTAGCCAAAGACCGCGGCGTCGGCCGGCGCCCATTCGAGCACGACCTTGTCCCAGTCGGCGTCCAGCTCTTCGGCGAGCGCGATCGGCACGCCGGTCATCGAGCCCTGGCCCATCTCCGCGCCGGGCGTCAGGATGACGATGCGGTCGTCCGCGGTGATGCGCACCCAGGCGCCGATGGTGCGGCCCTCGGCCATGGCCTGAGCGGGCGAAATCAGCGACAGGCCCTTGGGCCCGGCGGCGAGAACGAAGGAGAGGCCGGCCGCGCCGGCGAGGAAGCCGCGGCGGCTGACGCTCGGTCCTTTGGGTCGGATGTGGGTCATGGCTTAGCCCTCCGCCGACGCGCGCTGGATCGCCGCGACGATCCGCGTGTAGGTGCCGCAGCGGCAGATGTTGCCGTTCATGTGGCGCACGATCTCGTCGCGCGACGGGCGCTTGTTCTGCGCCAGCAGCTCCGCCGCCTTCATGATCTGGCCCGACTGGCAGTAGCCGCACTGCGGTACCTGCTCGGCGATCCAGGCCGTTCTGCAGCGGATGGCTGGACGATCGGGCGACAGGCCTTCGATGGTCGTGACCGAGGCGCCCGATACTTCGGCCAGCGTCGTCTGGCACGACCGGACCGCTTTGCCGTCGACATGCACCGTGCACGCGCCGCACAGCCCGGCGCCGCAACCGAATTTGGTCCCCGTGAGCTTGAGATGCTCCCGGATCGCCCAGAGCAGCGGCGTATCGGCTTCCGCGTCCACCGATACCCGCTTGCCATTCACGTTGAATGCAACCATGGAATTACGCTCCTTGCGTTACGCAAAGTTTCGGCTACCCCACGATGAATTTTGGAAAATGCGCAGCGTTCATCTCGCGCCGCTTCTCGAGGGTGATCTTGATCCAGATTGCAAAACCGGCAATCGCAATCCCCCGGTGTCGAGGCCGGCCGACGGCCGTCACACGTGAATTTGATCGGGGCGGGCAGCGCGATACCGCGGCCCGTCCCGTGAATGTGACCGCGGTGCCATCCTCACGTGCGACGAAATCCTGGGAAACCGCCGGAAAAGCGGCAATACTGTTTCCCTGTTGGGACGTGAAAACTTCAAAAAACACAATTCGGGGTAAACGCATGGGAAGGAATTCTGTGATGTGGGCGGCGGCCGCGACCGGCCTGACCGCCTTGCTGGCGCAGCCGGTCTGGGCGGCCAATGTGAAGGTCACGCCGTTGGGCGGCCAGGCAGGCGAGTTCTGCCGTCAGGATCGCGCGCTGATCTTCGAGGATCCGAACGGCACGCGCATCCTCTATGATGCCGGGCGCACGGTCGCCGGGCCGGAAGATCCGCGGCTCGGCAAGATCGACATCATCCTGGTGAGCCACATGCACGGCGACCATTTGGGCAACGCGCATAACAAGGCGCCCAACTCGGGCACCTGCGACAAGCCGGACGTTTCGGTATCGGCGCTGCCGAACTCGAATAGCGTGAACATCGCGCTGGCCAAGAAGTCGAAGATCGTGACCGGCAGCGAGATGCCGCCCTTCTTCGCCGCCAAGCTGAAGGCGAATGGCGGCAATCCCAAGGATTCGATCCTGGCCCGCTTCGGCGGCAGCGTGAAAATCGGCGGCGTGACGATCGCGACCGTCCCGGCGCTGCACAGCAACGGCCTAGACCCGGATTACATCGGCGGCGATCTCGGCAAGGCGATGAAGGCAGCGGGGATCGCCGGCGACGTCGGCCTCGCGACCGGCTACATCCTGACCTTCAGCAACGGCCTCGTCGTCTATCTGTCGGGTGACACCGGCATGATCGCGGACCAGGACAAGGTCGTGCACGGCTATTACAAGGCGAAGCTGGCGGTGATGAATATCGGCGACACCTTCACCACCGGGCCGAAGGAAGCGGCCTACGTGATCAACGACATGGTCAGGCCGGTCTCGGTCATCGCGTCGCACGCCAACGAGGTCGCGACGAAGGACGGGAAGGTGATTCCGGGAACCAGGACGGCGATCTTCAAGAAAGCGGTCAAGGTGCCGGTCTATATTCCGCTCAGCGGCAAGACGATGGAGTTCGACAAGGGCGGCAAATGCGTCGCCGGGTGCGCATAAGCGTCGTTTCACGGTAACAACCTTACGGGGCGATGCGGGTTTCCGTGTCGCCCCGTTTGCTTCGACATGACGTGGCTAAGGCCCCTCGACGCCGACCCGGCCGCCGCCGTCGACCACGACCGTCTGGAAATGCAGCGGAACGACGACCTTGCTGTCGGGCGCGGCGGCGCGCACCTCGTCGACGAAGGCGCCGGTCTGCGCCAGCGCCTTGTCCTGCGGCGCGCCGAAGGGCAGGCCCTGATCGTCCCAATGCGTAGCGACGACGATCGGCGGGTTGCCGAGGCAGCGCATCAGCCGGGCGGTATAGTCGCGGATCTCGAGCCGCGGCGGCGCGGATGCGACGAAGACGATGTCCGGGCGCAGCCCCTCGATCTCGCGCTCGATATAGTTCATCGACCCGAACAGCAGGATCTCGCGCCCGGCGAAGCGCAGCAGATAGGCGAGAGTGCCGCCCTCGACATACTCGTCCAGGCTGAGCGGCCGGGTCGTGGCGGGGATGGTGCCGAAATCGCGATAGAGCTTGCAGGACAGCGCCGAATGGAGGCTCGGCACGATGCGAAGCGAGAAGCGCTCGAAGGCGTAGTCCTCGCCGCCCTTGACCGCCAGCGTCTGCTCCAGCGGCACGCCGTTGTTGAGCGCCACGTTCACCGTGCTCTCGGTGCCGATGACGACCGCGCCGGTCTTCTTGGCGATATAGGGCACGTCCATGCAGTGGTTGAAGTGCGAATGCGACAGCATGACGTAATCCGCGCGCGGCACATGCGTATCGACGGTGGCGGTGTCCGTCGTGGGCGCTTCGTCCATCCGGATGACCGGCCGCGGATCGTTCGGCACCGCGGTCGCGTCGGTCGGCCCGAAGCGGCGCCCCTTGAAGCGGACGCGCGACAGATAGGGGTCGAGCAGGAAGACCATCTCGCCGTCCGTGATCGACCAGCCGGCCGCGCCGAAATGCGTCATCCGCAAGGTCGGCCGGTTTCCTTGGCCCCGGCTGTCCTGCTTCCCGTCCATGCGATTCCCCTGTCGCCGTTCCGCCGCCGCCGAGCGTATTCGGTTTCGCAGCCGCAGGAACACTTCCCGGCGCCTGTCCGTCGCCCATCGCCCGCTCCTGTCGTGTCCCGCGATCCGCAGAAGCCTATGCAATCGCCGCGATCCGGGCAATTTCAAACGGCGGCTACGGAATTTCGAAATCGATCAACGGCCGTATTGCTGGCAGCCGAGCACGTCCCAGTCGCCGGGACTGCCGTTCGGGCGGCTGCGGTAGATCGTGAACTTGATCGCGTTGGCGACGTCGAAGGTGACGAAGTCGGAGATGCGCGCCTCGGGAATACTGAACAGCCGGGCCATGCTCTCGCGGGTGATTGCGCCGCTCTCGACGGTGCGCCGGTAGGCCGCCGCGTCAGGGAAGATGATGTCGAAGGTGATTTGGTTGACGCCCGCGTTCTTGCTGCGGATCGTCGAGGCAAGCTCGCTCAGCCTGGTCATCGTCATACGCCTGCTTCGATAAGGTGCACGGGGAACAGCTCCATCGGGTCGTCGATCGGCATCGTGTGGTTGACGTTCCAGACATAGCCGGGCGAGGAGCGCATCGTCTGCTTCGTGGTCGCCGCGGTGCCGGCGGTGCCTTTCACGCCGGGAATGCGGGCGAGGAAGAACATGCGGACCGCGAAGTCGGTGATCTTTGCCGCCAGCGCGTCGGTGTCCGCCAGCCCCTCGACGACGATGCCGAGCTCATGTGTCTGCGTCTGCTTGACCGGTTCCAGCTCCTTCAGAACGCCGTTGCGGCCGAAGACGTGGAAGAACAGCTCGTATTTTTCGTTACCGAAGCGCTTCGCGACCGCGCTCTTGCACCACTCGATCGCGTCATCGATGCGGCGCACGACATGCGGGTCGCGCACGCCGACGACGCCCATGTAGCGCTCGCCGACCTTCTTCGCACCCTCGATCTTGACGCGCAGCTCCTTGGCCGGGATCCATTCCGCGCCCGCGATCCGGCAGGACCGCGCGTCGAACTGCTCGTATCTGCAGTGGCGCATGTCGAGCAGCCCGCCGAGGGTATGCTCATAGAACGGGTTCTCCCGCTCGTACATCGAATGGCCGGCAGCCGATGCGACGGTGCAGCGCTGCGCCGGATGGTAAGGCGTGATCTTGATGTCGTCCTGCGAGATCGTGCCGATGATCGTCTCCTTGCCCATGAAGGGCTCGGCCACCAGCGAGGCGCATTCGATCATCTTGCCCATGTGATAGGCCAGCGCCTCGGGGAAGCCTGCGCGGATGCAGGGCGCTGCCGTGAAATTGATGTCGCCGCAGCGCCCGCCGATGATCACATCGGCGCCCATGTTCAAGAGCTCGACGAAGGGATGGATGCCGGCCACCGCGACGATGCGTGCCGCCTGGTCGATCTCGTCGGCGGTGAGCGCGGGAAAGCCGCCGAGGCCGGTGATCGCCTTGCCCGCGTCGAGCTTCGCCTTGAGATAGGCCTTTGGGACTTCGAGTAGAAATAGCCGATCTTGAACTTCGGAATCCGGTGCTCGGCCGCAGCTCCCTGATCATCGAAACGAAGTGATCGACACCGTGGTTGCTTCCGGTGTCGCCGGCTGAGCCGATGATCAGCGGGATGCCGCGCTTGCGGGATTCGGTCAGGAACAGCTCCAGCTCGTCCCGGGCGAAATGGCCGAGCGTGATGTTCTCGCCGAGATACACCGGGCCCGGGTCGAACTGCCGCCGTCCGCGACGACATAGTCGGGATTAGTCGCCATGCCGGCGTGAAAGCTCTCGGGGCTCGAGGGCGCCGTGCCGAGATGGCCGGTCGAGATCAGCACCCGGAGGGTTTTTGTCCGTGACGTGTCAGCCATGGAAGGCATCCTTTCAGGGTAGGCTTCGTCGGCGATATCCTGCCGCCGTCGTTTCGACAGCAGGGTCTCGGCGGTCATGCCGGCCAGCGCGAGCGCACCGCCGGCGAGGAAAAGACGGTTGTCGGGCGCGAGCAGCAGCCCGCCCGCGATCAGGTAGAGCGCGCGCAGCAGCCAGTTGAGCGGGCCCAGCAGGTAGCCGAAGAAGCCGGCGGCGAGGAGGATGGCGCCGAAAACGCCGCTGATCGCCGCCGTGACCACGTCGAAAGCCGGTCCGCGCGCGATGAGCGCGGGATCGAGCACGAAGAAGAACGGCACCAGGAAGGCGACGACGCCGAGCCGCATGCCGACCAGCGACGCCTTGAACCAGTTGCCTCCGGACAGGTTGGCGCCGATCACGCAGGCGGTGCAGGTGGGCGGCGTGACGGAGGCCAACGTCGCCCAGTAGAGCAGGAACATGTGGACAGCGACGACGTCCAGGTGCAGCCGCACCAGGGCCGGGGCGATCAGCGAGGCCGACAGGATGTAGGTCGCCGTCACCGGGAGCGGCGCGCCGAGCACGAGCGGGATGATCGCCGCGACCAGCAGCGAGGCGATCAGGGATTGGCCGCCCATCTCGAGGATCAGGCTGCTGACCTTGGGTGCCACGCCGGTCAGCCCGAGCAGGCTGGTGAACATGGCGACCGCGACGAGGATCGGCGCCACTTGCGCGACCGACACGCCGCCATGCGCCAATGCGTCGACCAGCTCGCGCGCCCGGGTCCTCATGCCCGCGGGCGAGAGATCGGACAGGAGATAGAGCACGATGACCGTCACGCAGGCGAAGAAGCCGGACGCGGTGAGATTGTACCCGCGGAAAAGCAGACCCAGCAGCACGGCCACCGGCAGGAAAAGGGGCATGATCTTGGCCCAGGTGAAGACATCGCGGGCGCGCGGCAGCTCGGTGACGGGAACCGCGGCGAGGCCGGCGCGCCGCGCCTCGAAATGCACGCCCGCGATGATGCCGATATAGAACAACAGGCAGGGGATCGTCGCGTAGCCGATGATGTTGAGATAGGGGATGTTCAGCAGGTCGGCCATGATGAAGGCCGCGATGCCCATCACGGGCGGCGTGATGCCGCCGCCGGTCGACGACATCGCCTCCACCCCGGCCGCGAAGTTGCGGTCGTAGCCGAGCCGGCGCATCAGCGGGATGGTGTAGTTGCCGGTCACCGAGACGTTGGCGACGGCGCTGCCGGAAATCATGCCGAACAGCGCGCTGGCCACGACCCCGACCTTGGCGGGGCCGCCCTTGAAGCGGCCGGCGATCAACAGCGCGAGGTCGATGAAGGTCTGGCCGCCGCCGGTCGCCTGCAGCAGCGCGCCGAACAGGATGAACATCGCGATGAAGGTGGCGGATGTGCCGGTGAGCGAGCCGTAGATGCCGGAGGCGGAGGAAATAGAGCGAGTCGATGACGTAGGCGAGCGGGAAGCCGGGATGGATCCAGATGCCCGGCATGTAGGGACCGACGAAGACATAGGCGAAGATCAGGATGACGCAGATCGGGATCGCCCATCCGGCGGCGCGGCGCGCGGCGTCGAGGATGACCACCGCGATCGCTATGCCCAGCACGTGGTCGAGCGGGCCCGCCTCGCTGGTGAAGGTGATGATGTTCTCCCAATCGACGAAGATCAGGAGGTTGGCCGCGGCGGCAACCGCTATCAGCACGACGTCGACCCCGAGCGAGAGGCCGGGCACGCGTTTACGGAACAGCGGCACGGCGAGCAGGATCGTGCAGAGCGCCAGAAAGACGTGCAATGCGCGAAGCTGCATGTCGTAGAGGGGAACTCATGTGGGCACGATCAGCTGGAAGACCGCGAAGGCAAGGCCGGTCCAGTAGGTCGCATGGGTGCGCGCGCGCTCGAACATGATGGACTGCTCCGGAAAAGGGCGGCCTGCAGGCGCTCGTTATCTCGGCGCTTTGTATTCCGGCGGGATCAGCTGCTCGGGCACGTGGATCCCCTTCTCCTTGGCGAACTGGATGACGCCGGCATGGAACAGGATGCTCTTCACGTCAGGCGTCTGCTTGAACGCGTCTGCGATCGGGTCGAGCCCTTTGGTGGGCGGGTAGGCCTCGTTGATCTCGGCCCAACCTTCGTAGACGCTTTGACGATGCGGTAACCGACTTCCTGCGACATGCGCGCGCTAGACATGACCATCACGGCGGAGCTCATTTCGAGGAACGGGCGGGCGTCGGAAGCTCCCGGATGCCGCCCTTGGGCGTCAGCGTGAAGGTGTTCATCGGGTCCTGTGCCATCAGCTTGTCGGCTTCCTCTTTGGAGAAGCCGATGACGGTGAGCGGATTGCCGTAGTGGACGGCAAGCATGGCCGTATCGAAGCGGTCGTAAGGGCTGCCCTTCAGCATGCCCGCGAGCTTGCCTTCCTTGAGCTTGTCGGTCGCATCCTCGAGCGAGCCCGGCGTCATGCGGATCCCGGTGCCGAGCAGCTTGTTGGCCGCGATGGCGCGCGCCATGTCGCGGGTGCCGGGGACGCCCGGCGCAAAGGACTTGCCTTTGAGGTCGGCCCAGCTCTTGATCCCATCCTGCTTCGCCATCGCCGCCGGAACGTAGATGCGGGTGACGTTGACGTTGCGCATGAACATCAGGCGGATCGGCTCCCACGGCCCTTCTTCTTGAAGTTGGCGGTGCCGGTGCGCACCGCATTGACCACCGCCGGGCTGCCGCTGACCGACCAGTCGAGCACGCCTTGCTTCATCAGCTTCGCGTGGTCGAAGCCCCCGCCGCCCTCGACGGCTGTGACGTTGATGGCGGGGTCGTGCTTGTGCACGGCATTCGCCAGCCCGACCGAGAAAGCATAGACGCCCGAGGACGAGCTCACGCTTCCCAACGACAGGTTTACCGGCTTCTTCGCGTCCGCGGCGTTTTGTGCCGCGGCGGAGGCGACGGAAAGCGTGCTCATCAGCAACGCCAGGAACGTTCCTCTTAACCTGTGCATGGCAGGACTCCCTTGCCCTATTCCCTGTGGAAATATCCCTCGTTATCGGCGAGGGCTTCGAAGCGGTTCAGCGCGTCCAGCGTCCGCTCCCTGTCGACGAGGCTCAGCGCGTTCAGCAAGGCGTTGATGAGGATCATCGGCGCGCAATGGAAGGCGACGAAGGACGCGGACTCCGCCGGCGCATAGAGGCTGACATCGCCCTGCAGCGGCGAGAAAGGACTGTCCGTGATCGTCACGGTCTTGATCTTCCGCTCGCGCGCGTGGCCGAGCAGGTCGACCAGCTCCTGCAGATAGCGCGGAAAGCCGATGACGATCAGGCAGGCGGCCGCGTCCATCCTGTTCAGCCGGTCGTAAGTATCGGTGGAGACGGCAAGCGCGCGTGCGGCGTCGAGGGCGATCTTGTTGAGCCCGAACCACAGATGATTGGCGAGCGACGCGGTGCTCCGGGACCCGACGATCAGGATGCCGGAGGCGTGATGAATGGTCTCGATCGCGGCGTTGAAGGCATTCGGATCATAGCCTTCTTCCAGGCTCGCGATGTTTTCCATCTCCTTCGCGATCACCGCCTTCAGCGGACTGTCATCCCGCCCCTTGTGCGTATAGGTCAGGCGGAAGCGGTCGGTGCCCCGGAGGTCGGCGCGCACGAGGCGTCGGATCTCGCGCTGGAAGGCCGGATAGCCGCTGAAGTCGAGCGCCTTGGCGAAGCGCACGATCGTGGCCTCGCTAACGCCCGAAAGCCCGGCAAGCTGCGTGATGGTCGAAAAGGCGACCGTCTGGTAGTTGGCGGAAATGTACTTCGCCAACACGCGCTGAATTGCGCGAAAGGTCGTCCGCCTGCTCCCGGAGCCGGGTGATGAGCGTTGCTTCGGCATTGATCGGCTAGCTGTTCCATCTGCCGCGAGATCGAGGCGTCAAAATGAAAAATAATTTTCATGATGCTATATTATGCAAAATTATATGTCAATTGCGCCTTTGCCTGCCGGTGCCGGTGCGCTTCGCCTCGATTGCCTTCCGCGCCAGCCCGCATTTTCGATTTCTTTAATTGACGACCCTTCGTCCGGCTTGGCACTCTCTCTGAAAGCGGCAATGCGCCCGCACACCCCAATCGAAAGAGCCAGCCGATGTCCGCAACGCCGAAGCCCCATGATCCCGTCTATGAGCATGCCCGGGAGGTGCTGCCCGGCGGCACCTTCGGCAATACCGGGGCGGACCTGATCATCCGCGAAGGGCGGGGCAGCCGTGTCTGGGACGAGGACGGCAACGAATATGTCGACTATCTGATCGGCTCCGGTCCGATGATCGTCGGCCACAACCACCCCGAGGTGACGGCCGCGGTTGTCGAGCAGCTTCAGCACGGCACCACCTTCTTCGCCAACAACCGGAAGGGCGTGGAGCTGGCGCAGGCGATCATCGACGCGGTGCCCTGCGCGGAGAAGGTGCGCTACGCCAGCACTGGCTCGGAAGCGGACGCCTTCGCCATGCGGCTCGTGCGCGCCTATACCGGCCGCGACAAGATCCTGAAGTTCGAGGGCGGCTACCACGGCTACAGCGATTACGGGCTGATGAGCCTGGCCCCGAAGAACCCCGGCAACATGGTGCACGCGATCCCGGATTCCGCCGGCATTCCGCGCAACGTGGCGGAAAACATGGTGGTCGCGCCCTACAACGATTCGGCGGCCGTCGAGAGCCTGATCCGCGAGCACAAGGGGCAGATCGCCGCCGTCTTCCTCGAGCCCTTCCAGCGCATCATTCCGCCGCGTCCCGGCTTCCTCGAGGACATGCGCGCGCTCACCGAGAAGAACGACATGCTGCTGGTGTTCGACGAGGTGGTGACCGGCTTCCGCTTCGGCTATGGCGGGGCGCAGGAATATTACGGCGTCACGCCGGACGTCTGCACGCTCGGCAAGACGATCGGCGGCGGGTTTCCGCTCTCGGCGATCGCCGGGCGGGACGAGGTCATGGCGATGTTCGACCGCGAGCGCGCCGAGCCCGAGCGCTTCGTGCCGCAGATCGGCACGTTGTCCGGCAACCCGGTCGCCGCGGCCGCGGGCATCGCGACGCTCAACATCCTCAAGCGGCCGGACAGCTACAAGAAGATCTTCGCGACCGGCGAGCGGCTGATGAAGGGGCTGTCCGAGCGCCTGGCGAAGCACGGCGTCGAGGCGCAGGTCACGGGCGTGCCGCCGCTGTTCGACCTGGTCTTCACCAGCGGCGAGATCCGCAACTACCGCGATACGCTGCGCGGCGACGCCAAGAAAATGGCAAAGTTCAACGCCCTGCTGAAGGAGCGCGGCATCCTGAAGGGCGAGAGCAAATACTACATCTCGCTTACCCTGACCGAGGCGGATATCCAGCAGACGCTGGATGCGTGGGACGACGCGCTCGCCGTCCTGGCGCGCGGGTGACGCCGCCGGCATGACCTGGGGAGCAAAGCGTTCGGATGGCGGAGACGGCGGCTCAGCGGCATTCGGAAACCCTGGCGCACTGCGCGGTCCTGGCTGACCTGCCCGCGGGCGAGATCAACCGCCTCGACACGCAATGCGTCTGGCGGCGGTTCGAGGCCGGCACCGAGATCCTGAGCCATCAGGACGACACGACGGATGTCTACTTCGTCGCCACCGGTACGGTGCGGGTGATCATCGCGTCGATCCAGGGCAAGGACACCGTCTTCCGCGACATCGAAGCCGGCGACTATTTCGGCGAGATGTCGGCGATCGACGGCAAGGGCCGGTCGGCGAGCGTCGTGGCGCGCACCAACGCCACGGTCGCCAAGATGCCGGCGGCCGTGTTCCGCGATCTGGCGATGGCCCATCCGGCCGTCTGCTTCCGAATCCTCGAGCGCGCGGTCCGCCAGATCCGCTATCTCTCCGAGCGCATCAACGAGTTCCGCACCCTCGACGTCCGCCATCGCATCTATGTCGAGCTGCTGCGTCTCGCCCGGCGCGCCGGCGGCCGGGAGCGGCGAGGCCGTCATCTCGCCGCCGCCGACCCATCAGGAGATCGCCGACCGGGTCAGCACGCGGCGCGAGGCCGTGGCCCGCGAGCTGAAACAGCTCGAGCGCGACGGCCATCTTCGCCGCCGGCGCGGCGCGCTGGTGATCGCGGACGCCGCCGCGCTTGCCGAGATGGTCGAGAAGGCCCGCCAGGGCCTCGACGAAGATGATTGAAATCAATCGATAATTCGATCCGCCACCGGTTCCGGTTCGGGTATTCCGGCCGCGCCGTTTCGCTGTGTGCGAAATCGCACGCTCGCTCCTTCCCGTTTCGCCGATGATCCCCTCCATCGGCAAGTCAACGAACGGACTTGGAAGGAGATTAGAAATGTCAGCCATCATGCATCACAAGGCCACTGACGATTGCTCTCACGATCGGCCTGGTCGCGGCCTCGGCGGGCGCGTATCCGCTCGAGCGGATCGTCAGCCGGCAAGCTGCCGATTTTCCAGAGCGCGTCGGTCACCGACACGGCGACCGACGATCAGGGGCCGGCCTATGTCGGGACGACCCCGCTGATCGGAAACGGCGACTTGGAAGACGACTTCTAGAAACGCCAATGCGTTCCTGGTCCGATCGTCTTCCGAAGCTTCAATGCCGATAAATCCGGCGGCCCCGCTCACAGCCCCACGACGTGGCGCGGGCGGCCCCAGTCTTGCGCTTCCTTCGCCGCGCGGGGCACGTCCTCTTCCAGCATGAGCCGTTCCGCGACCAGCCGCTTCGCGGCCGCGACGATCGCCGCGACGTAGCCCTCCGGCGATCCGTACCGCTCCAGCACCGACTTGCGCGGGTCTTCCGTGAACGCACGCTCCTCGGCTGAGTCCGGGAAGGGGATGTAGCTGCCGTTGAACTCGTATCCCGCGCGCGTGCCGTAACCGCGCGCCCGCAGGCTCCAGCCGGTATAGGTGCCGAGCGGCGCCTGCACCATCGGCGCACGGACGCCCGCGATATCGTTGCCGTCGGCATCCGTCGCCGGGATCTGCACGACATAGCCATCCGGGTTCAGCACTGCCGGCGGCTCCTTCGACAGGATGCCGCGCTCGACGTCGGGGCCATGGTCGAGCAGCGGCAGCGCCGCCGGGCCGGCCGAGATCATCTGCCCGGGGATGCGCGGGATATTTCTCGCGCCATTCGATGTAGGTCGCGAGCGTGCCGTCCTTGCGCATCGGGATGCGGGAGTCGGGCGGCGGCGTGCCGTCGGTGATCCAGGCGTCCATGGCGTCGAGCAAGCGCGCGGAACAGCATCGAGGTGCTGACGATGTTGCTGAAGTTCTGGCAGATGCCCTTGTTCGGCACGGTCCGCAGCGGGCTCGACATGTGCTGCGAGCTGGACCAGAGATAGCAGCGCACGTTTGCCGGCTGGGGCAGATCGTTGCCCTGGGTGTCGGTGTGCACGAGCGAGCCGCGCCGCTGCCAGTATTCCGTCGCGCTCTGGCTGTGCAGGACATGCGGATCGGTCTCCGGCCGCTTCAGGATGGCGTCCGTCTTGCCGGTCAGGTGGTCGGTCGACTCCGCATAGGAGAAGGGGAAGCGGTCGGCGAGGATGTAGTGGTCCTCGTACTGCTGCCCGGCCATCGAGACGGCATTGGCGAAGCGGTGATTGAGCCACATCTGCCCGCACCGGCGACATGCGGCATCACGCCGTCGAACACCTTGCGGCCTGCCGCGTCCGCGTTGAAGCCGAGATAGACGAAGTCACGGATGCAGCGGCCCGTCTGCGAGCGGCCCCAGCCGTAGGCCTTCTCGACCGGCGCCAGCGGGTTGGCGTTGCCGGCCGCGTCCTTGCCGCCGTATTTGAGGAAGCTGACGAGGTCGCGCACCGCGACATGGCCGAGCCCCATGACCAGCGGGTCGCGGCCTTCGTAGACCAGCTCGTAGATCCAGCCCGGCTGGAAGCCCTTCGCCATGTAGACGAAGCTGTCGGACGGCATGATCGCCGTTTCGTCGGCGCCGCGGTTATGGCTCTCGCCCGTCACCGCCGCGCCGCTCAGCACCTGCGCGAACTGCCACTCGGTCCGGCGGGATCGGGGATGCGCGTCGTTGTGCGGGTAGCGACGCTTGGTCAGCCGCGCCTTCGTGGTGTCGAGCGAGACGGCGGGGTGGCTGCGCGTGCCGGCGCGGCCCGAGAGCGGGAAGCAGAGCGTCGGCGCCACGGGCGTGAACTCCTGGCGCACCGGGCCGGTAATCGGCTTGCCGTTGTCGGTCGCGACGGGAAGCTTCATCGTCACGCGGTTGTTGCCCGGCAGCAGGTCGCCCTGCCAGGCGCCCCAGACGAAGCTGTAGCCGCGGCGGAACAGGAAGCCGTTGCCCGCATGCTCCAGCGCCTTCGGATCGTTCGAGGCGCGCGCGTCGTTGAAGAACTGTAGCGCGCGCAGGTTGCCGCGGTTGCCATAGTCGAAGAAGACGCGGCGGTTGCCCTTGGCCTTGTCCGCCGGGCGCAGCATCAGGAAGTCGGCAGTGAACTCGACCAGGCCGTCCTTGTTGACGGGCGCCTTGTCGATATCGGTGACGGCGGCCTGGGCGGCGGCCTTCGGGTCGACCGCGTAAAGCGCGCGGCCGCGCAGGCGCTCATAGGCGCCGGTGTCGCCGAACGCATGGCCGTCGGCGAAGGATGTGCATTCTGCGATTTCGAGAGTGATCTTGCTGGGCACGGCATCGGTCCTTCGTGCGAGGGGGCGGGATCGGGGCAGCCCAGTATGGCACATTCTTCGCGGCGGTCAGCCTTCGCAGCGGACAGCCGGTCCGGTTATCATGATCGGATAAGGAACCGCAGCGAGGCAGGCATGGTAACGGGCAAAGACATCATCGGGTCGTGGCTCATGGTCGACCGGGGTACCGACAGCGAGGCGGACCGGCAGCAGGCGCGCGTCCGCTACGGCGACGATCCGAAGGGGTTCATGATCTTCGCGCCCGACGGCTGGATGAACGCCATCGTCTGCTGGGGCGGGCGGCCCGCGCTCTCCGGGTCGCCGGACTGGCATTCCGATGCCCCGGATAACGAAAAGATCCGCGCGTTCGACACCTACCTATCCTATGGCGGCCGCTGGACGGTCGAGGACAGCGTGCTGACTACGCAGGTGGAATTCGCGCTCAACCCCGGCTGGGTCGGCGGCAAGCAGGTTCGCCGGCTCGAGATGACGGACGACGGCTATCTCATCCTCAAGCTGTCGCGCGCCTGGCCGGACGGCCGCGTCATGAACGGCTGGGTGCGCTGGAAGCGGGTGCCGGCGTAAGACTTGGCCTAGGATTCAGCCGGTTTCGTCGGCCGCCACCAGTCGGGAAGCGCGTCGAATTTCGGAATGTCGTCCTCGACGCAGGACCACGACGCGCGGGACGCCCAGAAGATCCGCGCTTGCGGCGCCATGTCGGGCGGCTGATCGAGGGAACCGGCCGGGATGACGATCTCGAGCCCGCTGCGCGTGTGGTGCGGCAACGGCGCTCCGCAATGCCGGCAGAAGGTCGTCGAAAAGCTCTTCGCCGACGGAAGGTCGTAGCGCACCGTGGCGTCCTTTCCCGACGTCCATTCAAAACGATCGGGCAGGACATAGAGGTTCGTCGCGTAGTCCGCGCCGGTCGCTTTGCGGCATCGCGAGCAATGGCAGTGGGCGAAGCGCAGGTACGGCTTCTTCACCCGGTAGGTCACGGCGCCGCAGAGGCAACTGCCGTCGAGGTGGTTCGCGGTCATCGTCAATGCGCCTTCATCCGAATAGCTTGCCGAACTCTTCCGGTCCGCCGACCGTCACGTTCAGGTCTTTCACCAATCCGTTGGCGAGCGAATAGACCCAGCCGTGAACGCGCAGGTCCTGGCCGCGCGCCCAGGCTTCGTGCACGAAGACGTCGGACGCGACGTTCCGGACCTGGCGGATGACGTTGAGCTCGCAGAGCCGGTCGAGACGGGCGCGCTGTTCCGGGATCGCGTCGAGCTCGTGGCGGTGCATATCGCAGACTTCGCGGATCGGGTGCAGCCAGTGATCGACCAGGCCGCGCCGCACGCCGTCGACGGCCGCGGCCACGCCGCCGCATCCGTAATGTCCGACCACCAGGATGTGTTTCACCTTCAGCACGTCGACCGCGAACTGCAGCACGGAGAGGTAGTTGGCGTCCTGCGGCGGCGCGAGGTTCGCGACGTTGCGGTGGACGAACAGCTCGCCGGGGTCGAGGTCGACGATCTCGTTCGCCGGCACCCGGCTGTCGGAGCAGCCGATCCAGAGATATTCCGGCGCCTGCTGGCTCTCGAGGCGTTTGAAAAAACCCGCGTCCGCGTGGACCTTTCGCTCGGCCCAGGCACGGTTCTTCGATTTCAGATGTTCCAGCATTCGGCAAATCCAGACTGTGATAAGCCCGAGCGACTATAGGGACGGCAGGCCCAGGTCAAGATCATTGAGGGAATCGGCCCATTTCGGCCAATGACAGATTGTTGAACGAGTGTATTTTAACACAGCTGGGTTCTTGGCCGCCTGAACGGGCGTGCTGTCGAGCCTTTGAAAGGCCGGGCCATGACGAAGCCGTTGATATGCGAAGCCTACCGCGCGCAGCAGGAGAAGCTGCACGAGAACCCGAATTACGGCGTGGCCTCGCTGGAATTCGCGCCGCTGGTGGCGAAGATCGTGACCGAGAACGGGATCCGCGAGGTTCTCGATTACGGCGCGGGCAAGGGCCGTCTCGGCATGCGGCTCGGGGAGCTGCTCAAGCCGCCGCCCGCGATGCACCATTACGACCCGGCGATCCCGAAATGGGCCGCGGCGCCGGAGCCGTGCGAATTCGTGGCCTGCATCGATGTGCTCGAGCATATCGAGCCCAACCTGCTGGACAACGTGCTCGACGACCTGGAGCGGGTCACGCGGGAGGTCGGCTTCTTCACGGTGCATACGGGAGCCGCCGCCAAGGTGCTCGACGACGGACGTAACGCACATTTGATCCAGAAGCCCTATGACTGGTGGCTGCCGAAGCTGATGGCGCGGTTCGACCTGTTCGTTTTCCAGCGCATTCCCGGCGGCTTTTTCGTCGGCGTTACGCGCAAGGAATAGCGCCGGCGGGGCGACCCCTGGCAACCGGGCTGGGGCGACCCATATTACGGTCCTCACCGGACAAATCGCGTGAACTCCAATGCTCGATACCTCTCTCAGCTATCTCACCGATCCCGACGCTGAAAATGCGTCGCCCTCGCAGCGCCGCGCGGTCGACGAACGCGCGCTCATGGACGCCTATTCGGAGGCCGTATCGTCGGTCGTCGATGCGGTCGGGCCCGCCGTCCTGCGCGTGGACTCCCGCACGGGCGAGGGCAAGACGGCGCGTGGCGGCGTCGGCTCCGGCGTCGTCATTTCGCCCGACGGCCTCGTGCTGACCAACGCGCATGTCGTCGGCGGCGCGCGGGAGATCCAGCTCACGGATATCGAGGGCCGGAGCGGCAAGGCGCGCCTCCTCGGCATCGATCCCGACACCGATCTGGCGCTCCTGCGTACGGACGCCGACCGCGGCCTCGCCTTCGCGCCGCTCGGCGATTCGAAGGAGCTGCGCCGCGGCCAGCTCGCGATCGCGATCGGCAATCCGCTCGGCTTCGAATCGACCGTCACCGCGGGCGTCGTCTCCGCGCTCGGGCGCTCGCTGCGCTCTTTCTCCGGGCGAATGATCGAGGACGTGATCCAGACCGACGCGGCGTTGAACCCGGGCAACTCGGGCGGCCCGCTCGTCTCCTCGCGCGGCGAGGTGATCGGCATCAATACCGCGGTGATCGTCGGCGCGCAGGGCATCTGTTTCGCGGTGGCGAGCAACACCGCCAACCACGTGCTGAGCGAGATCATCCGGCACGGCCGCGTGCGGCGCTCCTATATCGGCGTCGCGGCGCAGACCGCGCCGGTGCCGCGCCGCAGCGCGCTGGCGGCCGACCTCGACAACCGCTTCGGCGCGATGCTGACCTCGGTCGAGCCGGGCGGACCGGCCGACGCGGCCGGGCTGATGTCCTATGACCTGATCGTGCGCCTCGACGGCGAGAGCGTGACCGGCGTCGACGACCTCATCCGTCTGCTCGACCACAGCCGCATCGGCAAGCGGCTTCGGATCGACGCGCTGCATCTCGGGAAGTTGCGGCGCTTCGAGGTCGATCCCGACCGAGCGGCCGCAGACCGGCGGCTAAGCCCGCCGCACGCGCGGCGCGATTGGACGGCTTCCGCCATTCTGGTCAGAATGCAGGACGGCAGATCGTTGCGCCCGGCGTCGGACATGCCGGTGCGGACGCGGCCGGGCTTTCCGCGCGTCGCGACCTGCCTCCCGCCGTCTCTGTGCCGCCATCGCAAAAAGGACTTACCGGAATGAAGCTCTATTGGACGCCCGCGTCGCCCTTCACGCGCAAGGTCTCGGTCAGCGCCCGCGAGCTCGGGCTTTGGGAGCGGATCGAGGTCGTGCCCACGAAATGGCCGCTGGTCTGGGCCTTTGCGACGATCGACTTCACGCCGGGGCTGGCGGAGTCCAACCCGGTCGCGCGCATTCCGACCCTGGTGACCGACGCGGGCGACGAGCTGGGCAATTCGACCTTGATCTGCCAGTACCTGGACAGCGTCGCAGGCGGCGGCCGGCTGGTCCCGCCGGGCGCGGATGCCTGGCGGATGTGGTCGCTCTACGCCGTCGCCGACGGGCTCATCGAAGCGCAGGTCGCCATGCGGGCGGAGAAGCTGCGGCCGGCTTCGAACCAGTCGGAAGGCTTCCTCACCAAGCAGCGCGACCGTATCGAGCGCTGCTTCGACCGGCTGGAGCAGCGGGCGGAGGAACTGGCCTGCGCGCCCGACGCGACGCCGAACCTGGCGATGATCACGGCGGGCTGCGCCTGCGGCTATCAGGACTGGCGCGACTGGCTGCCCGACTTCCGCCCCGGCCGCCCCGGGCTCGCGGCCTGGGCCGACGCTTTCGCCGAGCGGCCATCGATGCGCGTGACGCGGCCCTCGGAAACGCCCGAGCACTGACCGCCGTCCGGCCGCGGCCGCGTGACAGGCGGCATTTTGGCAGTTTCACCCCTTATTGTTGGCATGCATGCCGTCTCGTGCGCGAGAATGGGCCGGCTTATGGTCGCGCGGCTAACGGCAACCAGGAGTGAGACCAATGAAACGTTTTCTGATCGAACGCGATATCCCCGGCGTAGGCGGCATGAACGGCGAGCAGCTCAAGCAGGCCGCCGCGACGTCGAACGAGGCCCTCGCGCAGCTCAAGGGCAAGGCGCAGTGGGTGGAATCCTTCGTCGCCGACGACAAGACCTTCTGCGTCTATCTCGCCGAGGACGAGGCCGCCGTTCACGAGCACGCGCGGCTGAGCGGCTTTCCGGCCAGCAAGGTCACCGAGGTGCGTGGCCGCATCGATCCCCTGACCGGCGCAAAATGACGGGCGAGAAATGATCGGCGTTGCCGCCGCCCGGCGGAATGTATCCGTCGGGCGGCGCGCCGCAACGGAAGGGCGAGACAACGAATGCCGCCGGCGAAGGCAGGCATCGCCATGCTGAATGTCACCGTGCTTCTGCTCGACGACAATTTCGCATCGACGGCGCTCGGGCCGATCGAGGTGTTTCATGCGGCCGGTCTGCTATGGAACCAGCTCACGGGCGTCGAGGCGCAGCCGCGATTTCGCGTGACCGTCGCGTCGGTCGATGGCGCCGGCGTGACGAGCCCCTATGCCGTCGCTTGTCGCCTCAGGCCGCGATCAGCCGACATCGAGCATGCGGACCTCATCGTCGTGCCTGCCTCCGGGCTCGACTTCGACAATCAGTTCGCCCGCAACGCGGCGCTCCTGCCGTGGCTGCGGGAATGGTACGGCAAGGGCGCCCACATCGCGGGCATCTGCTCCGGCGCGGCCTTTCTGGCGGAAGCGGGCTTGCTGGACGGGCGGCAGGCAACGACGCATTGGGCCGTCGCCCGAGGAGCTTGCGCGCCGCTATCCGCAGGTGGACTGGCGGCCCGACATGTTCATCACGGAAGACGAGCGGCTCCTGTGCAGCGGTGGCGTCTATTCCGCGATCGATCTCAGCATCTATCTCGTCGAGAAGTTCTGCGGCCACGAAATCGCGGTGAACTGCGCGAAGTCGCTGCTCGTCAACATGCCGCGGTCGCACCAGTCGGGCTATGCGGTGCTGCCGCTGTCCCGGCCGCACACGGATGAGCGGATCCGCGCGGTCGAGGCCTTCATCGACGAAAACTACGCGCAGGACCTGTCGTCCGAGGCGCTGGCCGCCCGCGCGAACATGAGCCCGCGCAACTTCATCCGCCGCTTCAAGGCCGCGACCGGCCGCCTTCCCGGCAACTACCTGCAGACGCTGCGGATCACGGTGGCGAAGCGGATGCTGGAAGAGGGCGACCGCAACGTGCAATCCGTCAGCCTGGCGGTCGGCTACGGGGATCTCGCTTTCTTCCGCTCGCTCTTCCGGCGCTACACCGGCATGACGCCGGGGGAATATCGCAGCCGGTTCGGCCGCGCCGCCGAGGCGGCCTTTACCGATCCCTCCAGGCGGGCGCGCGGGCCAGGCGCCGCCTGAGCGCGGGTCGGTGCTCACGCCAGCGCCTTCTCCATCACGAAATTGGGGATCGGGACGCCGCCGCGCGAGACGGTCTGCGCTTTCACCACGCGCCAGCCCTGGCGCTCGAAGAAGGCGCGGGCGAGATGGCTTGCTTCCGCGTGAAGCCGCGTGAGGCCGAGGCGAGCCGCTTCTTCCAAGATCGCATCATAGAGCGCCTTGGCGACGCCTTGGCCGATGACATCGGGCGCGACATAGGCGAGGTCGATGCATCCGTCGGCCGTCAAGGTCATGAAGCCGACGACGCTGCCGTTCCGCTCCGCGACGAACACGGTCTGGGACGCAAGCCGCGCGCGCCAGCCGGCCAGCGCGGGCGGCGACGGCGCCCAGGCGCGCCGTTGCGCTTCATCGTAGAAGCCTTGCGTTCCGCGGCGCACGGACTCGAAGAAGACCTGCGCGGTGGCGGCGGCATCGTCGTCCCGGAAGCGGCGTATGCGCGTCGTCGTCATGGCGTCCGGTATCGCTGCGGGACCGCCGGCCCTAGTCCGCCGCATCCATCTTCCCGCCGGCGAGGAAGGAGAGCGCGAAGGTGAGCGTGATCGCGGCGACGAAGAGGAAGCCCGCGGCGCTGTTGCCGGTCAAGCTGTTCAAAGCGCTGAACGCGCCCGGGCCGATCACCGCGGCGAAGAAGGTGATCGACATGCTGCCGGCCGTCGCGTCGGCCACGCGATCCTTGGGCGCGAGATGCGCCACTTCCGCGAGATAGACGCCTTGCCAGGCGGTGGCGCTGGAGCCGAAACCAATCGCCAGCGCGACAATGCCGGCATAGGGCCAGGCGGGTCCGAGCATCGACGCCATGATTGCGGAGGCCGACATGCCGAGCCCGAGCGCGGCCAGCACGTAGCGCGGCGGGAAGCGGTCCGCGGCCCAGCCCCAGAGCATGCGCGCGAAGACGCTGACGACCAGCCCGCTCGAGAAGGCCGAGCCCACCGCCACCAGGCTCAGGCCGGTGCGCTCGACCGTGAAGGTGACGAACAGCGACATGAAGCAGAACTGCATCGCCGCGAAGGCGCCCGACGTGGCGGCCAGGCGGCGCAGGCCGCGATGGCGCAGGACGAGGCCGAGCGCGGTGACGATGCCGCCCGCGATGAGCGGCGCGTGGGGCGAACGGTCGGCGTCCATCTGGCGCCGCAAGGGCTGCAGCGCGAGCGTCAGCGCGACGCAGACCGCGAAGGCGGCGAGCGCGGCGCCCTGCCAGCCGAAATGCGCGTCGATGAGCGGCAGCGAGAAGCCGCCGAGCGCGCTGCCGATCGGGATGCTGGTCTGCTTGATCGAGAAGATGCGGCCGCGCAGGTGATCCGGCGTGACCCGCGCCAGCAGGTGCGAGCTCGCCGGGTTGGCGGGGCCGTAGGCGAAGCCCATCAGGATCGCGCTCGCGACCAGGAAGGGCAGCGCGATGCCCGTGACCACCGCGAGCGGCAGGGCGGCGAGGCCGAGCCCGCCGAAGACCAGCGTCATCTGGCTGACCCGCATCGCGCCGAAGCGGCGCACGAAACCGGCCGTGATCACCGTCGAGCCCATCGCGCCGACCAGCATCACCGTGGTGTAGTAGCCGATCATGCCCGCCGGCACGCCGAGCGATGCCGCCGCCTTCGGCGCGACGACGGGGAGGGTGAAGGCGGCCAGCGCGACACTCGCCTGGCTGGCCAGCATGGCGAACAGAACTCGATACATGGGACGGGAGATTAGAGGAAATCAGGGCGCGCGGTAATGCGCCGCGAAACGGCGAGGCGGGGAAGGCCCAAAGGCCCGTTCGTGGATGCCACGCATAAAGCGTGGCATGACGTTTCCTATTGAACATAAATAACGAGCGTCACCCCACGGTTTATCCGTGGGGTCCATGCGTACATTGCCGACGCGCTGAGTACCGTGGAGCGTCGAGACGATTGTGGCGGTTGGTATCTCTTGCCGTCGCCATGACAATCCCCCCTCACACCAAAACGGAGGCGCTTTGCTGCGCCCCCGCTTGGTTGCCCTGTAAGGCACGGTGCTCCGGTCTTTGCCGGATCAGTGTGGATACCGTGACATCGTAGCAGACATTCTCCGAGTCCCGGAAATCCGGCGTTCGCTCAGTCGTCGCCGGCCTCGGCCTTCGCCGCTTCTTCTGCGACCTTCTCGGCCGGCTGGTAGATCTCGCCGCCCTCCGCCTTGAACTTCTCGGACATCTCGAACATGCCCTTCTCGGCGTAGTCGCGGATCTCCTGGGTGATCTGCATGGAGCAGAACTTCGGCCCGCACATCGAGCAGAAGTGGGCGACCTTGGCGCCCTCCGCGGGCAGCGTCTGGTCGTGGAAGTCCTCGGCCGTCTCCGGGTCCATGGCCAGCTTGAACTGGTCGCGCCAGCGGAAGTCGAAGCGCGCCCGGCTGAGCGCGTCGTCCCAGAGCCGTGCGCCCGGATGCCCCTTGGCAAGGTCCGCGGCGTGCGCGGCGATCTTGTAGGTGATCACCCCGTCCTTCACGTCCTTGCGGTTGGGCAGGCCGAGATGCTCCTTCGGCGTGACGTAGCAGAGCATCGCCGTGCCGAACCAGCCGATCATCGCCGCGCCGATGGCGCTGGTGATGTGGTCGTAGCCCGGCGCGGTGTCGGTGACGAGCGGGCCCAAGGTGTAGAAGGGCGCCTCGTGGCAATGCTTCAGCTGCTCGTCCATGTTCTCCTTGATCTTGTGCATCGGCACGTGGCCGGGGCCCTCGATCATCACCTGCACGTCATGCTTCCAGGCGATCTTGGTCAGCTCGCCCAAGGTGCGCAGCTCGGCGAACTGCGCCTCGTCGTTGGCGTCCGCGTTCGAGCCCGGGCGCAGGCCGTCGCCGAGCGAGAAGCTGACGTCGTACTGCTTCATGAGCTCGCAGATTTCCTCGAAGTGGGTGTAGAGGAAGCTCTCCTTGTGATGCGCCAGGCACCACTTCGCCATGATCGAGCCGCCGCGCGAGACGATGCCCGTGACCCGCTTCGCCGTCATCGGGATGTAGGGCAGGCGCACGCCGGCGTGGATGGTGAAGTAGTCGACGCCCTGCTCGCACTGCTCGATCAGCGTGTCGCGGTAGACCTCCCAGGTCAGGTCCTCGGCGATGCCGTTGACCTTCTCCAGCGCCTGGTAGATCGGCACGGTGCCGATCGGCACCGACGAGTTGCGGATGATCCACTCGCGGGTGTTGTGGATGTCGCGGCCGGTCGACAGGTCCATCACCGTGTCGGCGCCCCAGCGCGTCGCCCAGACCATCTTCTCGACCTCTTCGGAGACCGAAGAGGAGACCGCCGAGTTGCCGATATTGGCGTTGATCTTCACCAGGAAGTTCCGGCCGATGATCATCGGCTCGGTCTCCGGATGGTTGATGTTGGACGGGATGATGGCGCGGCCGCGCGCGATTTCGTCGCGCACGAATTCCGGCGTCACGACCTCGGGGATCGCCGCGCCGAAGCTCTCGCCCGCGTCCGCGCGCTCGGACCGGCCGAGATTCTCGCGGATCGCGATGTATTCCATCTCCGGCGTGATGATGCCCTGCCTGGCATAGTGCATCTGGCTGACGTTCTTGCCGGGCTTGGCGCGCAGCGGCCGGTTGCGGACCGGGAAGTCGGGATAGGAGCGCGGGTCGCCGGGCTTCCGGTGGTTGTCCTCCGGGCGCACGGCGCGGCCGTCATATTCCTCCACGTCGCCGCGGGCGCGGACCCAGGGCTCGCGCAGGCGCGGCAGCCCTTTGTAGACGTCGATCTGGACGCTCTCATCCGTGTAGGGGCCCGAGGTGTCGTACAGCTGGACCGGCGGCTCCTTGGCCAATTCCTCCAGCTTGACCTCGCGGAACGGCACGCGGAGCGCGTTGTCCTTGCCGCCGGTGACATAGGTCTTGGTCGAGCCCGGAATGGGACCGGTGGTGATGACGATGTCTTCAGGATCGCGTGGCATGGCGGACCTCCAACAAAATCGTTATGGAGATCCGGGAAAGTCTGCGGGGCGGTCTGGCAGAGCCGGAAGCTGGTTTTAAGGTGGCTCTGTCCTTACTTCCTTCCCTCCGCCGGCATTACCCGGATCAGGTTCTCGGGGTCACCGCGCGGCCTTTCGGCTAGTCATGTGCGGAATCTCAGCCCCTGCGCGGGGCCCCCCCAGGACGTGCCTATACTGAGGCCGGAGGCCGCCCGCGTCAATGTCCGTGAGCCGCCTCTAATTCGGCCGTGAGCCAGGGCAGAAAGGCGTCGAGAAAGCGCGTCGTCGCCGGCATGAAATGGCTGCCGTGATGGTAGAACGGGTCGAGCGAGGTCACGATGGCGCGGCCCGCGAAGCTGGTGCAGTCATCGTAGAGGATCGAGCCGCCGCCGGCGAGGTCGATCAGGGATTGCGCGCCCGGCGGCGGCGTGAAATAGCCGTGGAAGTGCCAGGTTGCGTCGGCCAGCGTCATGCGCCGGAACAGGGAATGCGCCGGCGCCGCCAGTCGCAACCCGGAGTCCGCGCGCTCCTGCAGCCACCACCAGTAGTTTGTCAGCGTCGGCGTCCAGCAGATGCCGTCGAGCCAGAGATGGACGTCCGTCTCGCCGCAGGCGACCAGCGTGCCGCCCGACTCGAGAAAGGCGCGGACCGCGTCGCGATGGGGAACGAGGAAGTCGGCATTGGTCCGGCAGGTGACGATGAGCGCGTCGATATCCGTGAGGTCGGCGGCGCCGAAATCCGGCATGTAGATCAGCCGGTCGAAGAAGCGGGCGTAGCGCGCGCCGCGCAGCGATTCATGATGAAAATAGGTGCCGCCGTCGGTCGCCGCGATCCGGGGGGTCATGCCGCCATCTCCCTGGACGCGAGCCAGTCGAGCACGCCCAGCGGCAGGGCGTCGGCGTCCGGCTCGTCCTCGAGGAATCCCCATATGTCGTTGCCGGAATGGCAGAGCAGCGTGCCGCCGGCGGGCCTGCGCCATTCCCAGTCGACCGGCGCGCGGTCCGGGCCCAGGCCGTGGATCAGGGTCGCGCCGGGCGGCGGCGGGTTATGGCCGCGTCCCCAGAAACCGGCGACGCCGCGGCGCAGGCTGAGCCGCTCGGCCGGGATCGACCGGAAAGCCGGATGATCGCTCAGACGGTGGACACGCAGTGTCTCGAGGTTCCGCCGCGGCAGCGGGACGAAGGGCCGCAGCTCCGGCAGGAAGGGCCGGACGAGCGGGCCGTTGAAGACGATCGTGCCGCTGGCGTCGAGGTATCGCGCCATGCGCGGCGCGCGGCGCTCGAAATGGATCTGGTCGAGGTGACTGGTCAGCAGCAGCGCGTCGTAGCGTTGCAAGGCCGAGTCGTCGAGGGCGTCCAGCGCGTACTGCCCGATGACTTCCACGCGCATTGCCGCCGGCAGCTTGGAAAAGACCGAGGGTAAGCCGCGGCGCGCCGACTGCACGTAGAGGAAGGTGGCGCCGCCTGTACCCGTCATGTCAGCACGGGCGCCACGGTTCTGACGCTGTGGCCGTCATGCATGAAGGAGACGTTCCGCACCGGAATGCCGTAAAGCGCCTCCAGGTTGTCGTCGGTCAGCGTCTCGCCGACGCGGCCGTAGCGGTAGGAGTCGCCGCCGAACATCAGCAGCGCGGACTGCGCGATGCTCAGCGCGTGCTGCGGCGCGTGCGTCGTGAACAGGACGGTCAGCCCGGTCTCGGCCGACAGCCGGGCGAGCGCTTGCAGGACTTTCGCCTGGTTCTTGAAGTCGAGCGCGGATGCCGGCTCGTCGAGCACCAGCAGATCGCAGCGCGACGCGATCGCGCGGGCGATCAGCGCCAGTTGCTGCTGCCCCGCGCTCAGGCGGTCGAAGGGCCGCTCGGCCAGGTCTAGGATCGAGAGCCGCGCCATCGCCTCGTGCGCGATGTCGAAATCGCCACGGCCGGGATGGCGGAAGAAGCCGATATGACGCGCCCGCCCCATCAGCACGAAGTCGGCCACCTTGTAGGGAAAGGGGCACTGGGCGTTCTGCGGGACGTAGCCCGTGACGCCGTCGACGGCAAGGCGGCCTTCGGCGGGCCTGGCCATCCCAAGCACGCATTTGAGCAGCGTCGTCTTGCCCCGGCCGTTCGGGCCGAGGATCGCCGTGATCTCACCGTGCGGCAGGCGGAAGCTGTGGTTGCGAAAGATCCAGTCCGTGCCGCGGTAGCGGAAGCCCAGGTTGTCCGCCTCAATCATGCTTCCAGCCGCCTCCCTCGGTCTTGCGCAGCAGGGCGGCGAACACCGGCGCGCCGATCAGCGCGGTGATCACGCCCAGCGGAATCTCGCTCGCGGTGGCGACCCTGGCCAGGTTGTCGATGATCAGGAGATAGAGCCCGCCCATCAGCGCCGAGGCGGGCATGAGCTGCCGGTGGTCCGGCCCGACGACCATGCGGGCGAGGTGCGGGACCACGAGGCCGACCCAGCCGACGATGCCGGCGGCGGCGACCACGCTCGCGGTGATGACGGTGACGCAGAGGATCGCGAACCAGCGCGATGCCTCGACACGGACACCGAGCCCTTCCGCTTCCTCGTCGCCGAGCGACAGCACGTTGATGCGGAACCGGATGGCGAAAAGCAGGCCGCCGGCGGCGAGAATGGGCGGCGCGACGAGCGCGACCTTCTCGAAGGTCGCCGTGGCGAAGCTGCCCATCAGCCAGAAGACGATCGCCGGCAGCTTGTCGTCCGGGTCGGCGACATACTTCACCAGCGCAATCAGCGCGGCGAAGAAGGCGCCGACGACGACACCCGACAGCACGAGCATCAGCACCGGGTTGCGCCCGGCGATGCGGCTCATCCAATAGACCAGGGCGATCGCGGCGATGCCGAACGCACCGCGAGCCCGAGGATCGCGTAAGCGCTGGAAAAGAGCAGGATCGCCAGCGCGCCGCCGAACGCCGCCCCCGACGACACGCCGACGATCTGCGGTCCCACGAGCGGGTTGCGGAAGACGCCTTGCAGCGTCGCGCCCGCGATCGCCAGCCCGGCGCCGGTGAGAACGGCGAGGAGCACGCGCGGCGCGCGGATCAGTTCGACGACGCGCTGGTCGGACTCGGTCCAGAACGGATGGATCGGGACGATGTGCGACGCCAGTATCCCGTAGACGCGCTCGAAGGCGATCGGATAGCGGCCGACGCCCAGCGAGTAGGCGGCGCACAGCGCGAGGACGGCCAGGCCTGAGCCCCAGAGCGCATAGCGGACCGGCCGCGCGCCGAGCCCGGCCGCCGATGCGGTATCGGAGCCGGCCGCCATCGCCTACTTCCGCTCGAACTGTGCGTAGTTCGCCTGTCCCTTGTTGACGCCGATCTTGAGGATGGCGTCGATCTCGTCATCGGTCAGGTCGTAGCCGTAGATGAAGCGATATTTCTCGGCCATGTCGGCGCGCAGGTTCGCCGTCAGCTTGTCCGGGTGGAGCAGCATGGCCAGCCATTCCCACATGAGCGGCGATTCGTGGCTCGGCGGGTCCCAGCGGTAGCCGCCCAAAGGGATCGTATAGACGCGCTTGTGCTTGACCGCCGACACACCGGCATAGATGGGGTTCTTGTAGACGTCCTGCGGCGTCAGCGCCTGCTCATGTGCCGTCAGCAGGATGACGTCCGGGTTCCAGGCGATGACCTGCTCGGGATTGACGACCTTGAATTTCTTCAGATCCTTCGCGACGTTCCGGCCGCCGGCCAGGCGAATATAGAAGTCGTTATACGTGCCGTCGCCCGCGACGCTCAGCTCGTGGAGGAAGCGCAGGAAGAACAGGACGCGCGGCTTCTTTTGCGCCGGGATGCCGGCCATCTTCTTCTCCAGGTCCGCGCGCGCCGCGTTGTGCCAATCGATCAGGGCGCGCGCCTTCTCGGGCCGTCCGAGAACCTGCCCCATGATCGACATCCAGCCTTGCGACAGCTCTTCGGTTCCGTAGTTGAAGGTGGCGACGGTCAGGCCTGCGTTGGTCATCGGCTTCACGACCTCGTCGCCGAGATTGGCCCACTGGAAAACCAGGCCCGGCCTGGTCGCGAGGATCGCCTCGACATTGGGCATGAATCCCTTGCCGACGACATCCGATGGGATGGCCTTCGCCTTCGGAAAGATCTTGCCGAGAATGCCGTCCAGGATCGCCGTCTTGGAGCGCGGGTGCATGCCGACCAGCTTGTCGGTCCCGCCGTCCATGGCCATGAAGGTGGACGCGGCCGGGATGGGAATGGTGACGACCCGCGTGGCGGGTTTGGCCAATGTTATGTCGCGCCCGAACTGGTCCTTGAAATGGACGCCCGGGTCGGCCTGCGCGCCGGCGCTCAGGCCGATGCAGACGATGGCTGCGACGACCGACGCGGCGCTTTTCCCCCACGCGCGGCGGCGGCCGGCCGAGCCGCGTCGTTCGGCCGGTCTCGTTCCTGAGGCAATCATTTAGTGCTCCTTTCCACGAATTCCCGGGCCTGCGCTTGTAGCGTTCCATGCGAATGTGAATAGTTCGCAGTCGCATGATGATGAAAAACGCGGGCTTTGCAAGCAGAAAGGTGGGCAAGTCCGGGCAGCCGGAAGCCGTCCGGTCCCGTCGGTTCGTGAAAATGCCGGGCGCGTCGGGCGGCGCGCTACGCCGCCAGCGGCCCGCGCAGCACGCGGCCGGGCAGGGCGCCGGTATGCTCGTTGTCCTTGAGCACCGTCTCGCCGTTGACCACGGTCGCCTTGATGCCCTCGGCGAACTGCTTGAGGCGGCGCGCGCCGGCCGGCAGGTCGTTCACCACCTGGGGCATGCGCGGGCCGACGCGGTCGGGGTCGAGCACCACGATATCGGCGGCCAGGCCTTCGCGCAGCAGGCCGCGGTCGTGGAAGCCCCAGCGGGTCGAGGTGTCGTAGGTGATCAGCCGGACCGCTTCCTCCAGCGTGAAGGCCTGCTTCTCGCGCACCCAGTGGCTCAGCAGGTGCGTCTGGAGCGAGCTGTCCATGATCTGCGAGACATGCGCGCCGGAGTCCGAGAAGGTGACGCAGGTATTCGGGTTCTTCATCAGCTCGAGCGCGTCGTCCTGGTTCTCGTTCGCCAGCGGCTGGCGGAAGAACAGCTTGAGGTCGTGCTCGAGCGCCAGGTCGATCATCGCCTCGATCGGCTCGACGCCGCGCTCCTTCGCAACCTCGGCGACCGAGCGGTGCGGCCGCTCGATACGGTCCATGACGTAGAAATAATCCCACACCGGCGGCTTGGCCTCGGCGCCGACGGCCTTGCGGCCCGAATCGGCGCGCGTCGCGGACTCGATCAGCTTGCGGCGCGTCTCCGGATCGCGCAGCGCCTTCTTCTGCTGTTCCAGCGGCAGCGCCCGCACGTCGCGCCAGACGTCCATCGTGTCGAAGGGCGTCACCGTCTCGAACGAGATCATGGTGTTGATCTCGCGGCTGTGCACCTGGGTGAAGATGCGCGCGCCGTTGCGGTTGCCCTGCTCGATGAGGTCGTAGAGCACGCGCCACTGTCCGGGGAAGCCGCGCCGGCTCAGGCTGCCGAAGGTGACCGGGCGCCCGGATTCGGCGGAAAGGTCGATCAGGGATTGATAGAACTTGCGCAGATGGTCGATCTCGCCGCGCTCCATCGCGAGCTGGAAGATCCCGGCGTCGAGCTGGCCCATGCCGCGCACGAGGGCCTGGACCTCCGAGAAGGGGGCGACGCGGCTCGCCACCAGCCGGTCGTCGGCGGTCATGTGGCTCGGGCTGCGCGAGGTCGAGAAGCCGACCGCGCCGGCCTTCACGGCCTCCTGCACCAGCCGCACCATGGTCGCAAGCTCGTCCTCGCTCGCTTCGCCCTCGAAGGCGCGCTCACCCATGACATAGGTGCGCAGCGCCGAATGGCCGACATAGCCGGCGTAGTTGATGCCCTTCGGCACGCTGTCGAGCACGTCGAGGAATTCCGGAAAGGTTTCCCAGCGCCAGTCGATGCCGGCCAGCATCGCTTCGCGGGCGATATCTTCCGCGCGCTCGAGATTGCGGAATACGAAATCGACCTCCGATTCGCGGCAGGGCGCCAGCGTGAAGCCGCAGTTGCCCATCACCACGCTGGTGACGCCGTGATAGCAGGAGCAGCTGCCGAGCTTGTCCCAGAAGACCTGGGCGTCCATGTGGGTGTGGCCGTCGACGAAGCCGGGCGTGACGACATGCCCTTCCGCGTCGATGACCTCGTCCGCCGGCTCGGAGATGCGGCCCAGGCGGGCGATCTTGCCGTCCTTGACGCCGACGTCCGCGCGATAGCGCGGCAGGCCGGAGCCGTCGATAACCATGCCGTTCTTGATCACGAGGTCATAGCTCATCGTCTTCCCCTTCGCTCGAATGCGCCGCTGCCGGCGCGTTGCGGCGCCCGCGCGAACAGCGTAGCAGGAAATCGCGCCAAGGCTGAAATCGCGAGGAAGGCTTACGATTGCCGGCGACGATGCTAGAATGCGCGCGTTCTCTTGAATCCATGTGCCAACAGCAGAGGAAAAGCGATGCCCCTACCGAAAGTTGGAAGCAAAGCGCCAGCCTTCACCCTGCCCAATCAGGACGGCAAGAAGGTGAGCCTGGCGGATTACGCGGGTAAGAACGTGCTCGTCTGGTTCTACCCGCGCGCCTTCGGCAACGGCTGAACGAAAGAAGCCTGCGGGTTCCGTGATCGAACCCCGACATTTGCCGACAAGAATACCGTCCTTCTCGGAATTACCTACAGCGCAACCGACGACCTGAAGACTTGGCGGGAAGAGGTGGGCCTCGACGCCGAGCTCCTGTGCGATACCAGCAGGTCGGTCGCCATCGCCTATGGCGCCGCGGAAGACATGGCGCAGGAGCGGCCGAAACGGGTCTCCGTTCTGGTCGGTCCCGACGGCATGGTGGTCAAGACCTACGGGTCGCCGGACGCCGAAGCGCATCCGGGCGAGGTGCTCGCCGATCTCGGCTGACCTCGCCGGGCCGGTTACTATCGGGTGACTATGGGAATCCCGGGCTCCGCAGGGGCCCGGGCTTTCCGATTTCGCGGTATAAATTGGCGCCGGCCGTTAAAATGTCTGAGATTGGTTCCGGACGGACGTTCCATTGCCCGCCCTGGCGCAAATCGTTCGTCCGCATCATCGGCACCTGTATAAGAGTGCGTCGTGGGAATTACCGAAATCTTCATCCTGGCGGGCGCCCTTGCCGGTGGGTATGTGAGCGGGCTTACGGGCTTCGGCACGGGACTGACCGCGCTCACGCTATGGCTGCAGGTGGTTCCGCCGGTTGTGGCCGCCCCGCTTGTCGTCACCTGTTCGATCATTTCTCAGGTCCAGACGCTGCCCGCGATCTGGCACGCCATCGTCTGGCGCCGGGTCCTCCCGTTCATTCTCGGTGGGCTGGTCGGCGTACCGATGGGCACGGCGCTGCTGACTTTCGTCTCGCTGCAGGCGTTCAAATTGTTCGTCGGCTGCCTGCTGACCGTCTATTGCGGCTTCATGTTGCTCAGGCGGTCGGCGCCCTCCGTGACGTGGGGCGGTCCTGCTGCGGATGGCGTCGTCGGGTTGGGGGGCGGCATTCTCGGCGGTCTCGCCGGCCTGTCCGGGCCGCTTCCGACAATTTGGGCGAGCCTGCGGGGCTGGGGTAAGGATGAGAAACGCGGTGTGTTTCAGACCTTCAACCTTTCGATCCTACTCTTTGCCGCGGCGTCCCAGGCGTTCAGCGGCTTCATGACCCTCGAAATCGGCCGCTTGACGCTGGTTGCGTTGCCGGGAACCCTGTTGGGGGCCTGGCTGGGCCGAAAAACCTACAACAGGCTGGGCGATGGCCGTTTCAATCAGATCGTCCTGGGTTTGCTCCTTTTGTCCGGCGTCTCGATTATCGTGAGCTGGGCCTTGAAGCGCTGACGGCCGGCACAAGCTCGGCTTGGAAATGCAAGCGGAACAAATCTTAAGGAATTCGGTTATAAGGTTGGCGGGCCGCTCGCTTCCGGCCGAATACATCATTAAACGCACTCGATCGCGGCGCCGCTGAAGGGCGACGACGAAATGCAGAAGGTAAATCGCCAGGACATGTCGGAAAAAAAGACCGGAGCCTCCAAGCCGAAGCTTATCATCCGCAACGCACAGCCGGGCGACGTGGAGGCGATTCGCCAACTTTGCCGCAAGGTCTATACGGATATCAATCCGTATGCGGGCGACCAGCTGCGCGGTCACATAAGCAATTTTCCCGAAGGGCAATTCGTCGCCGTCTACGACAACAAGGTCGTCGGCTATTGCAGCACCTTCCGCATCGACGAGGCGATCGCCTTGGCGCCGCATAGCTGGGCCGAGATCACGGGCAACGGCTTCGCCTCCCGCCACGACCCGGACGGGAATTGGCTGTACGGCATGGATTCCTTCGTCGATCCGGATTACCGGCGGCTGCGGATCGGCCAGCGGATGTATACGGCGCGGCGTTCGCTCGCGACGCATCTGGGGCTGAAGGGCATTGTTTTCGGCGGGCGCATTCCGGGCCTGGCGCGGCGGTGGAAGACCTTCGGCTCCGCCGAGGCGTACGTGGACGCGGTCGCAAACAAGAACCTGCGGGATACGGTGTTGACCTTCCAGCTCCGTAACGGGTTCGAGGTTCACGGGGTGCTGAAGGATTACCTGCCGAGCGACGCGCCGTCGAGAGGCTACGCGGTGCATCTGCTCTGGCGTAATCCGAAGTATTCGGAGCTGAAGACGCTTACCGAACATCAGAGAGGCCGGACCGCGGATTCGGTCCGCGTCTGCGCCATTCAATACCAGCAGCGGCGCTTGCGATCCTTCGAGGAGTTCGCCCACCAGGTCGAGTATTTCGTCGACGTGGTCGCCGACTACAAGGCCGACTTCGCGGTCTTTCCCGAGCTTTTCACGTTGCAGCTCCTGTCCATCGAGAACGAGGAAATCCCCGCGTCCGAGGCGATCGCCCATCTGACGGGCTATACCGAGCGGGTGAAGAACCTGCTCAGCGGGCTGGCGGTCAGTTACAACATCAACATCATCGGCGGCTCGCACCCCACGCGCAACGAGAACGGCGATGTCTTGAACATCTGCCACGTCTGCTTGCGCGACGGCTCGATCCACGTCCAGCCGAAAATCCACCCGACGCCGAACGAGCGCTATTGGTGGCATATCCAGGGCGGTTCCGACATGTCGATCATCATGACCGACTGCGGTCCGATCGGCGTCAATATCTGCTACGACCTGGAGTTTCCGGAACTGGCGCGCCACCTCGTCGATCAGGGCGCGCAGATCATCTTCGTGCCGTTCTGCACCGACGAGCGGCAGAGCTACCTCCGCGTCCGCTATTGCGGGCAGGCGCGGGCGGTGGAAAACCAGTGCTACGTCGTGCTGGCGGGGAATGTCGGCAACCTTCCGAATGTCGACAACATGGACATCCAGTACGCCCAGAGCTGCATCCTGACGCCGTGCGATTTCCCCTTTGCGCGCGACGGGATCGCCGCCGACACGACGCCGAACGTCGAAATGGTCGCGTTCGCCGACCTGCGGCTGGACAGCCTGCAGCAGGCGCGGCGCAGCGGAACGGTGCAGAACCTGAACGATCGCCGTTTCGACCTCTACCGGGTCCAGTGGGCGCCCGACAAGGATTGATCCCGGCGTATTCGCGTGCCCCGGTCAGACCGGCGCGGCCGGCAGGCTGCGGCCGAGCCCGTCATAGAGATCGAGCATGCGCTCGTTCCAGGCATGCAGCGGCGTGCCCGGCTCGGCGAGGACGGCCGGGCTGACGGCGCGCGCCCACTGGAAGCCGCCGAAAATCAGGTAATCGGCATAAGCAGGGCCGTCGCCGCCGAGCCAGTCCTGCTGGGCCAGCGCCGCGTCGACCGGCGCCAGCGCCTGGCGCGCGCCGGCAAGGTTGCCGGCCTTGTCCGCGGAAACCTGCTCCAGCGTCTTGCCGAACCGCTTTTCCCGCAATTCGCGGAAATAGGGCTTGTCCATCTCGTGCAGGCTGGCATGGATGTCGGCGAGCAGCAGGCGGACCAGGGCCGGGTGCAGCACGGTGTTGGTCCAGACGTTGAGGAAGCGCGTGGTGGCGCGGCCGACGTCGCAGCCGAACAGCGACGGCCGGTCGGGATAGCGGTCTTCGAGATAGCAGGCGATTGCCCAGGAATCGGAGACGACGGTCTCGCCGTCGCACAGGATCGGCACGAGCTTCTGGCCGCTGAAGGCGATCTTGTCCTTTTCAACGAAGCGGCAGAGCTCGGTGTCGTGGGCGAGGCCCTTATGCGCGAGCGCCATCCGCGTGCGCCAGGTGTTCGGGCTGAAGCGCAGCTCGTCGGTTGCGCCGGCGAGCTCGTAGAAGGTGATGGTCATGGGCGTGCCTCCGGCCGGTGCGGTCCTGCCACCCGGCGTTGCCGATGAGCGTGGCGCCCAGCTTCTCCGAGCGGCGGCGCGATGGCAAGGCCCGCCGCCCCGCCCCATTGCCTCACAACGGCCAGACCCAGAGGATCACCGGGACCGCGACGATGCAGATGACGATCTCGAGCGGCACACCCATCGGCCAGTAATCGCCGAACCGGTAGCCGCCCGGCCCCATGACCAGCACGTTCGACTGGTGGCCGATCGGGGTCAGGAAGGCGCAGGACGCGCCGACCGCGACCGCCATCAGGAATGGATCGGGGCTGACTTTCAGGCGGAGCGCCGTCTCCGCCGCGAGCGGGCCCATCAGCAGCGCCGTCGCCGCGTTATTGATGACGTCCGACAGCAGCATGGTCGCCACCAGCACCATGGCGAGCACGCCCCAGGGCGGCAGATAGCTGCCGGTGTCCGCGACAAGCCCGGCAATCAGGCCGGATGCGCCGGTGGTTTCGAGCGCGTGCCCGACCGGCACCATCGCGGCCAGCAGGACGATCACCGGCCAGTCGATCGCGTCATAGGCGCTGCGCGGCATGATCTGTCCCAGCACCAGCATCAGCACGACGGCGGTGACGAACGCGACCGGCACGGTGAGAAGCCCGACCGCGCTGCTCGCGATCGCCGCGGCGAATATCATCAGCGGGATGTAGCTTTTCGCCATGTGCATGGTGAGATCGCGGTCGGCGAGCGGCAGGCAATCCAGCTCGGACAGCGCATCGGGCATGGTTTCCGTGTCGCCTTGCAGCAGCAGGACGTCGCCCGCCTGGAAGCGCACCTGATTGAGGCGGCGGCGGACCGGCTCGCCATGCCGGCCGATCGCGATCAGGTTCATGCGGTGACGCGCGGCGAGCTGCGCTTGGATCGCATTGCGGTTGATCAGCGCCGACCGCGGCGTCACCACCGCCTCCATCATGCCGATGGTGTCGGATTTCAGATCGTCCGCGCTCAGGGCGCGGCTCCCGACGAGGGCGAGGCCGGTCGCCTTGAGCGTTTCCTCGATGGATTTCGCATCCCCTTCGATCAGCAGATGATCGCCGCCGCGCAGGATCGCGTCCGGCGAGGGGTGGTGGAACGCGCGGCCCTGGCGGTGGATCGTCATGAAGACAATATCGTCGCTGACGCCGGCGTCATACGCTTCGTGGATGGTCTTGCCGATCAGCGCGGTCTTGGGCGGAATGTGGACTTCGGTGATGTAGTCCTCGATCTCGAAGACGCGGCCGGATTTGCTGGGGCCGGTCTGCTTCGGGATCAGCCGCCACCCGAGGACGGCTATGAACAGCACGCCGGTGATCGCGACGGCGAGGCCCACGGGCGTGAAGTCGAACATGCCGAATGCCGCGTGATCCTTGCTGTAGCCGGCGCGCACCGAGGCGATGATGATGTTCGGCGGCGTGCCGATGATGGTGATCAGGCCGCCGAGCAGCGAGCCGAAGGACAGCGGCATCAGCAGGTCGCGCGGATCGCGCTTCGTCTTGTCGGCGACCTGGAGCACGACCGGCAGCATCAGCGCCAGCGCGCCGACATTGTTCATGAAGGCCGAGACGGCCGCGACGATCGCGGTCACCATGCCGACCTGCAGCGACGGGCCGACGTCGAGATTCGCCAGCTGCTTGACGACCCAGCCGAGCAGGCCTGAATTCTGCAGGGTCCGGCTGATCACCAGCACGGCGGCGACCGTGATGACGGCGGGGTGGCCGAAGCCGACGAAGGCGTCCTTCGCGGGGACGATACCGGTCACGAGCACGGCGACCAGCGCCAGCAGGGCAACCACGTCGTAGCGCCAGCGGCCCCAGATGAACAGACCCAGGGTGGCGGCCAGCACCGCAAAGACAACGATCTGTTGCCAGGTCACGCGAGTCCTCTCAGCCGGATGCGGGATTGCGACTCGGAATCCGGTCTTATCGGACTCCACCGGGGAACTCAACGCATCAAGCCGGGGCAAGTTCCTGCGGCAATGGACCGCATAATGGTCCGGTCCGGCTTTTCGAGAACGGGCGTTGACGATAGGCGGCGCGGGCCATAGTCTCCGGCCCGAATTCGTGCGCCCGTCTCCCCGTCCGGAGAAGGGGTGACAGCATCGCTCTTAATTTAATTGAAGGAACAGCCGTGATGAACAAGCCGACAACTCGGCCTGCCCGTCCGTTCTTTTCGTCCGGTCCCTGCGCCAAGCCGCCGGGATGGTCGCCCGAGGTCCTCCGCGACGCCTTCGTCGCCCGCTCGCATCGCGCCACGGGCGGCAAGGCGCGCCTGCAGGAGGTCATCGACCGGACCCGGCAAATTCTGGGGATTCCGGCGGATTACCTGATCGGTATCGTGCCCGGGTCGGATACCGGCGCCATCGAGATGGCGATGTGGTCGCTACTCGGCCCGCGTCCGGTCGACATGTTGAGCTGGGAAAACTTCGGCAACATGTGGGTCATCGACGTGATGAACCAGCTCAAGATCCAGGGCTCGCGGGCGATGGAGGCGCCGTACGGCTCCCTCCCGGACCTGTCCAAGGTCGACCCCGAACATGACGTCGTCTTCACCTGGAACGGGACGACGAGCGGCGTCTGCGTGCCGAACGGCGACTGGATCTCGGCCAAGCGCAAAGGCCTGGCCCTGTGCGACGCGACCTCGGCGGTGTTCTCCATGCCGATGCCGTGGGACAAGCTCGACGTCGCCACCTGGTCCTGGCAGAAGGCGATGGGCGGCGAGGCGGCGCACGGCATGCTCGTGCTCAGCCCGCGCGCGGTCGAGCGGCTGGAAAGCTATACGCCGCCCTGGCCGATGCCCAAGGTCTTCCGCATGACCAAGAAGGGCAAAGTCGACGCCGGCATCTTCCGCGGCGAGACGATCAACACGCCGTCGATGCTCTGCGTCGAGGACGCGCTCTTCTCGCTCCGCTGGATGGAAAAGGCCGGCGGCGTGAAGGAGATGCAGCGCCGGTCACAGGCCAATCTGGCGGCAGTCGCCGACTGGGTCGAGACGACGCCGTGGGCCGAGTTCCTCGCCAAGGAGAAGGCGATCCGCTCCTGCACCTCGATCGTCGTCGGGATCGGCGCGGCTTCCGGCCTCAGCGCCGACGCGCTGGCGGCGGCGCCGAAGCAGATCGCCGGCATGCTGGCGGAAGAAAAGGTGGCCTACGACATCAACAATCATCGCGCGGCGCCTCCGGGCCTTCGCATCTGGGGCGGCGCGACGGTGGAAACGGACGAGATCAAGGCGTTGCTGCCCTGGCTCGATTGGGCGTTCGCGGAATATTCCCGTTCGCTCGCAGCGTGAGAGGACCCATGCCGAAAGTATTGATTTCGGACAAGCTCAGCGCCGATGCCGTGAAGGTCTTCAAGGATCGCGGCATCGAAGTGGACTTCAAGCCCGGCATGAGCGCGGAAGACCTGCTCGCCAATATCGGCGCGTATGACGGGCTGGCGGTCCGCTCCGCATCCAAGGTGACGGCGGAGGTTCTGGCCCGCGCCGACAATCTGAAGGTCGTGGGCCGGGCCGGCATCGGCGTCGACAACATCGACACCGACGCGGCGACGCAGAAGGGCGTGGTCGTGATGAACACGCCCTTCGGCAACACGACGACCACCGCCGAGCACGCGATCGCGATGATGATGGCCATGGTGCGGCAGATCCCCGCGGCCAATGCCTCGACCCAGGCCGGGAAGTGGGAGAAGTCGCGCTTCATGGGCATGGAAGTGACCGGCAAGACCCTCGGCCTGATCGGCTGCGGCAATGTCGGCTCGATCGTCGCCGACCGCGCCCAGGGCCTCAAGATGCGCGTGGTCGCCTATGACCCGTATCTCTCGCCGGAGCGCGCGATCGAGCTCGGCGTGGAGAAGGCGGAGCTCGACGACCTCTATGCGCGCGCCGACATCATCACGATCCATACGCCGCTGACCGACAGCACGCGCAACCTGATCAACGCCACATCGATCCGCAAGATGAAGAAGGGCGTGCGCATCGTGAACTGCGCGCGCGGCGGCATCGTCAACGAGGCCGACCTCCGGGCGGCGCTCGACGAGGGCTATGTCGCCGCGGCGGCGGTCGACGTGTTCGAGGTCGAGCCGGCGAAGGACAACGTGCTGTTCGGGCAGGAAAATCTTATCGCTACGCCGCATCTGGGCGCGGCCACGCAAGAAGCGCAGGAGATCGTTGCCGTGCAGGTCGCCGAGCAGATGTCGGATTATCTGCTGTCGGGCGCCGTCTCCAACGCGGTGAATATGCCGTCGATTTCGGCGGAGGACGCGCCGCGGCTGCGCCCCTACATGACGCTCGCGACCCAGCTCGGCAGCTTCCTCGGCCAGCTCGCGGAGACCAGCATGAAGTCGGTCCGGATCGAGTTCCAGGGCCATGTCGCCGAGCTCAACATCCGCCCGCTGATCTCGGCCATCCTGTGCGGCCTGCTGCGCCCGCAGCTCGACGCGGTCAATATGGTGAGCGCGCCGCTCGTCGCCCGCGAGCGCGGCATCGAGGTGAGCGAGACGATCCACGAGCATCCGGGCGACTATGAGACGCTGATCCGCGTGTCCGTGGAGTCGGAGCGTCAGGAGCGCTCGGTCACCGGCACCTTGTTCGGCGGCAACCGGCCGCGCCTGGTCGAGATCAACGAGATCCCGGTCGAGGCCGAGCTCGCGGAACACATGCTTTATACGACGAACCGTGATAAACCGGGCGTCATCGGCCAACTGGGCCAGGCGCTTGGCGATGCGGGCGTTAACATCGCGACCTTCCATCTCGGCCGTACGGCGCCGGGGAAGGACGCGATTGCGCTTATTCAGGTCGACCAGCCGATCGACCGCGATATGATCGCGCGGATCACGGCGCTGCCCAATGTAACGCAGGCAAAACCCCTGCGTTTCTAAGGTGGTTTGCATGGCGCGTCTCGTCGCCTTCCTGATCGTGGTCCTGGTCTCGGAGTCCGCCGCGGCGCAGTCCTGGGAGCCCAAGACGGCAGGGATCCTGACGGGGCTCCAGCGCGTGTTCCGGGACGACGAGACGGGCTCGGTGAAAGTCGAGGCCGGCGGCCAGTTCTTCCGTGTGACCGCGACGCCGGAAGGGCTGGGCCTCATTCCGTCGTCCGGTCCGCCGCAGGGGCCGCGTCCCTCCGATATCATTCCCAACAGCGTCGTTGCGTTCGGCAACGACGACATCGCCATGGCGTGGCTTGCCGACGGGACGGATCGCTATCCCCACGGCGCGCTCGGCGACAAGATCGAGGCCTCGGCGGTGCGCGCCCTGACCGCCAACCGGACGCCGGTCGATTTCGTGCTGCGGGAGGATTCAGTCTTCGAGGATCTCGTGCCGCGCCTTATCGACGTGGATCACGACGGCCGCGACGAGATCCTCGTCGTGCGCTCGCACCGGGAGGCCGGGGCGTCGCTGATGCTGCTGGGGCTGCGCGGCGACCGGCTGGTGCGCCTGGCGGAATCGCAGGCGATCGGCACGCCCTACCGCTGGATCAACCCGATCGGGGCGGCGGATTTCGACGGCGACGGCCAGATCGAGATCGCCGCCGTGGAGACGCCGCATATCGGCGGGCAGCTCCTGATCTTCAAGGTCGAGGGGCGACGCCTGCGCGAGGTGGCGCGCTTCGCCGGCTATTCGAACCATATCCTCGGCACGACCGAGCTCGGCATGTCCGCGATCCTCGACGTCAACGGCGACGGCATACCCGATATCGTGCTGCCGTCGCAGGACCGCCGGGAGCTGCGCGCCTTGACCTTCGCCAAGGGTGTGCTCAAGGTTCTGAAGACGGTCAGGCTCTATCGCCCGGTGACCACCGCCATCGTGGTGGCGGACGTGGACCATAACGGCACGCCGGATATCGTGTTCGGCGACGAGGGCGGCTACGTGAACGTGATCCGGCGCTAGACCCTGGCCGCCAATCCCTAGCCGCTAACCACGTTCCTTGCTTGCCCGTGTCGCCAATCCAAGGTACCAATCCGGCCCGAAAGGCAGTGCCGACACGACACCGGGACGCGCTTCTGAGATGGACGAGCTGGCAAGCAAGTCATTGTTGCCAAACGGATTGCGTGACGCTCTTCCGCCCGATGCGGCGCATGAGGCGGATATCCACAATCTCGTGCTGGCGACCTTCGCGGCGCGCGGCTATGAGCGCGTCGAGCCGCCGCTCGTCGAGTTCGAGGAAAGCCTTCTGAACGGATCCGGCGAGGCGCTGGCGCTGTCGACCTTCCGGCTGATGGATCCGGTGAGCCAGCGCATGATGGGCGTCCGCGCCGACATGACGCCGCAGATCGCCCGCATCGCCACGACGCGGCTGCGGAAGGCGCAGCGCCCGCTGCGCCTGTCCTATGGCGGGCCGGTCCTGCGCGTGCGGGGAAACCCGTTGCAGCCGGATCGGGAATTCCGTCAGGCGGGCGTCGAGCTGATCGGCGCGAAGGAGAGCGCCGCCGACTGCGAGGTGATCCTGCTGGCCTTCGAGGCGCTGCGGACCGCCGGCGTCAAGCAGCTCAGCGTGGACCTGACCCTGCCGACGCTCGTGCCCGGCTTTTGCGCGGCGCTCACCCTGGATGCGGTGACCGAGCGGCGGATCCGCGTTGCGCTGGATCGCAAGGATGCCGCCGCGCTCGCCGGCATCGGCGGCAAGGAAATCGATCCCTTGCGCCGGTTGCTCGACGCGGCGGGGCCGGTCGAAAAGGCGCTGCCGGTGCTCGAGGCGGTGACGCTTCCAGCCGGGCCGGCGGCCGAGCGCACCCGCCTGATCCATGTGGCGGAAGTGCTGCGGTGCGAGGTGCCGGACCTCGATGTCACGGTCGATCCGGTGGAAAATCGCGGCTTCGAATATCACAGCGGCCTGAGCTTCACCTTCTTCGCGCGCGGCGTGCGCGGCGAGCTCGGCTGCGGCGGGCGCTACCTTGCCGGCCATACCGGCGAGCCGTCGACCGGCTTCTCGCTTTTTCTGCATAACCTGCTGCGTGCGGTGACCTTTCCGCCGCCGGCCAAGCGGCTCCTGATACCGGCCGGCACGGGTGAGACGGCGGGGGCCAAGCTCCGCGCCGAGGGCTGGGTCACGGTCGCCGCGCTGGCTGAGATCGCCGACCTCGAGGCGGAGGCGCGGCGTCTTTTGTGTTCGCATTATCTGGCTGACGGCAATCCGGTGGCGGTTGCGTCCGAGGGAGAAAACGGATGACGAATGTGGTGGTCATCGGATCGCAATGGGGCGACGAGGGCAAGGGCAAGATCGTCGACTGGCTGTCCGAGCGGGCGGATGTCGTCGTCCGCTTTCAGGGCGGCCATAACGCCGGCCATACGCTCGTCGTCGGCAATATGGAATACAAGCTGAGCCTGATGCCGTCCGGCGTCGTCCGCCCCGGCAAGCTGTCGATCATCGGCAACGGCGTCGTGGTCGATCCGTGGGCGCTGCTCGAAGAGATGGACAAGCTGCGCGGGCAGGGCGTCGCGATCGATGCGAAGAACCTGCGGCTGGCCGAGAACGCCGCCCTCATCCTGCCGCTCCACCGGTCGCTCGACCGGGTGCGCGAAGCGGCCCGGGGCGAGGGCAAGATCGGCACGACCGGCCGCGGCATCGGCCCCGCGTACGAGGACAAGGTCGCGCGCCGCGCCATACGGGTCTGCGATCTCGCCGACGAGACGGTGCTCGAGCGGAAGCTGGACGATCTCCTCGTGCACCACAACGCGCTGCTGCGCGGCCTGGGCGAGGCGGAAGTGGACCGGGCGGAGCTGCTGGCCGCGCTCAAGGAAGTCGCGCCGAAGGTCCTGCCCTTCGCAACGGCGACCTGGCGCCTGCTCGACGACGCCCGCCGGCAGGGCAAGCGGATCCTGTTCGAAGGCGCGCAGGGCATCATGCTCGACGTCGACCACGGCACCTATCCCTATGTCACCTCGTCCAACACGGTCGCGGGACAGGCGGCGTCCGGGTCCGGCATGGGCCCGCGCGGCGTGGGATATGTGCTCGGGATCACCAAGGCTTATACGACGCGGGTCGGCAGCGGCCCGTTCCCGACGGAGCTCGTGGATACGGTCGGCGATCTGCTGGGCGAGCGCGGCAAGGAATTCGGCGTCGTGACGGGCCGGCGGCGGCGCTGCGGATGGTTCGATGCGGTGCTCGTCCGCCAGGCGGTGAAGGTCAGCGGCATCGACGGCATCGCGCTCACCAAGCTCGACGTGCTGGACGGATTCGACGAGATCAAGATTTGCACGGGTTACCGAATCGACGGCCGCGCCTATGATTATCTGCCGCCGTCGCCGCGGCTCCAGGCGGCGGCGGAGCCGGTCTACGAATCGATCGAGGGCTGGAGCGAAAGCACGCGCGGCGCCCGGTCCTGGGCCGAGCTGCCGGCGACTGCGATCAAATATATCCGGCGAATTGAAGAGCTTATCGGTACTCCCGTCGCCCTTCTGTCGACCAGCCCTGAGCGCGAAGACACCATCACGGTGCGGGATCCCTTCTCCGCCTGACCGCATCCGCCTGGACTTTCTGCAATTTTCGCTTGCCCGCGTCCGGCGTTGCTCGTATCCGATGACCAGGTGAAACGAAAAGCGACGCCATGGCTTCGAGCATGACCGCGGGTCCTGGCGGAGCGGTCGTGGTAAGCGATCGGTATCAGATCGAGCCCGATCGCCCGCTGCCGGAACTCGACTACGGCTCATCGAGAGCGTTTGCCGCGACCGAGCTGCGCGACGCCAAGCGCGGCTTGTACGCGGTTCTTCCCGATCCGGCGATGTCGTTGCGGTTTGACGCCATCACGTCGATCCGGCGCATCGACAACAATAACCTGATCCGCTTTCTCGGCTGGGATGTCGTCGATTGGCCGATCGATAATCGCCGGCGTCCGGCCCTGATCTTCGAACGGCCGCATGGTCCGCGGCTATTCCCGGCGCCGGACGCGAAAATCGAGCCATTCCGCGAAGAGCCGCTGGTGCGCCGCGTCATGCAGCCGCTGTGCCAGGTCCTGGAAGAGTTCGCCTTTCTCAACCTGCCGCATCGGAATATCAGGGCCGAGAACCTCTATTACGACGGCGCCGATCCGCTCCGCTCGCCGATCATGCTGGGCGAATGCGTGTCGTCGCCGCCCGGCTATCTGCAGCCCGTCGTGTACGAGACGATCGAGTGCGGGATGGCGCATCCGGCCGGGCGAGGGGCGGGAAGCGCGTCGAACGACTTCTATGCGCTCGGCGTGACCCTGGCTTTTCTGATGGCCGGCCGCAATCCCTTCGCCGGGATGACCGACGAGCAGGTCGTGGACCTCAAGCTCGCCAAGGGCAGCTACGCCGTATTCGTGAACGGCCAGCGAATTCCAAGCGGGATGATCGAGGTTTTTCGCGGCCTGCTGAACGACGATGCGAACGAGCGCTGGGGCCTCATCCAGCTGCAGGGCTGGCTGGGCGGGCGCCGCGCCAGCCCGAAGCAGCAGATGGTGCCGGGCAAGGCATCGCGCCCGATCGAGATCGCCGGCCATTCCTATATGTCCGCACGCGCCGTCAGCGAGGCGATGTCGCGCCATTGGGATGAGGGGCTCGCTCTTCTCCAAAGCGGCGAGCTCGATCAATGGCTGCGCCGCGGCCTTGCCGACGAAGACCGGATCGAAGCGGTCAATACCGCGAAGACGGCGGGATCCGAGGAAGACGAAATCAACGACGTGACGCTCGCGAGGGTCTGCATCGCGCTCGATCCTGTCGGCCTGGTACGGCTGCGGAATTTTCGCGCCATGATCGACGGCGTGGGCGGCCTGCTTGCCGTGGGATTGCGCGACGAGGCGATGCGCGACGCCTTCACGACGATCGCGAAGGCTGGCATCGTCTCTTTTTGCCTGCAGATGATAAGCCGGCCCAGGCCCGACACGTTACGGGCGGTTTCGACATTCGAGCGTATCAGTCCCGTCGTCCATCGCGAGGAGATCGGATTCGGGATCGAGCGCGCGCTCTATGCGCTCAACCCCAATTCTTCTTGCCGCTCGCCGATGTTCGAAAGCGACTATGTGGCCGAGCTGGACCGCCTGATTCCCGCGCTCGACAGGCTGGCCCGAACCAAGGGCAGCGCCTTCGACAGCTTGATCGACCGGCATATCGCAGCCTTCGTGGGCGCGCGGCTGAAAGCGAACATCGTTCCCGAGCTGCGCGAATTGCGCGACGCCAAGGACCATGTCGGCTATGCCCTGCCCGCGGCGCGCATCCTTTCCCTGGTTCAGCTGCAAACGGCTTCCGATCCGGCGCCGGCGCTCTGCGCCGCCGTCGCCACCATGCTCGAGCCGAGCCTGGCGCGCTTCCATAACCGGAACACGCGTGACGTCATTCGCGGCGGGATGCGGGAGGTGGCGACGACGGGTCGGCTGAGCAATCTGGTCGCCATCGCCGACGATGCGACGGCCCTCGAGCTGGACGAACAGGCCTTCCGCGTGGCGGCGAAGGACTACGCCGTCACCGTGAAGCGGCTCGAGCGCCTGGAATATGAGCGCGTGAACCGGACTGCGATCTCCCACAGCATCAGCAGCCAGGTCGCGTCGCTGCTGTCGGGCGTCGCGGCGACTATCGCGGTTCTCGTCACCATCCTGGTCAAGCTGATCTAGGCGGCCCGCATGACCGAAGCGACGGAGAACACTCAACCTTCGAAAAAGCGGCGCGGCGGGTCGATCTTAATATGGCTGCTCGCCGCGGGCATTCTCTTCGCCTTCTACGAGTCGATCGTCCTGCTGCTCATCGGGATGCTTCCGACCGGCATCGCGCTCCTCGTCGACCGCAGCCCACAGAAGGACCAGGCCCGGTCGGTCGGCTATCTCAATTTCGCGGGTTGTCTCCCCTGGGCGATCAATTTCTGGATGTCGGGCGGCGGCTTTGGCCGGGTCTTCGAGATCGTCGGCGATCCGCTGGTCCTCGGCATCATGTATTCGGCTGCGGCCACCGGCTGGGCGCTGTGCTTCATCGTCCGCCCATTCGTGACCAGCTATCTGATCGTGGCGTCGGGCATGAAGGACAACCAACTCAAGAAGCACCAGAACGAGCTGGTGGAGGAGTGGGGCGAAGCGGTCCGGCAGGGCGCCGATGGCAAAGAGGGCAAGGCCGACTGACGGGTATCGGTCGGCGCGGGGGCGGCGCGGGCTCTAACGCAGAAGGCGGAGCACGCTCCCGCGCCCCGCCCTCAGCATGTCATTCGTCGATAACCGGCGCGATAACAGGCCGGCGCTCAGTGCGCCATTTCCAGATTCGCGTCGCTCGCCGCGCTGCGCATCGCCTTCTGCAGCTTCTCGAAGGCGCGCACCTCGATCTGGCGCACGCGTTCGCGGCTGATGCCGTATTGCTGGCTCAGCTCTTCGAGGGTCGAGCTCTCTTCCTTGAGCCGGCGCTCGGTCAGGATGTGCCGCTCGCGCTCGTTCAGCACGCCCATCGCGTCGCGCAGCAGCGCCTTCCGCTTGTCCAGCTCCTGCGCCTCGGCGATCATGACTTCCTGGTTGTCGGACTCGTCCTCGAGCCAGTCCTGCCATTCGCCGTCGCCGTCGATGCGGACGGGCGCGTTGAGCGAATGGTCCGGCGCGCTGAGGCGGCGGTTCATCGACACGACGTCCTGTTCGGGGACGCTCAGCTCGGTCGCGATCTTGGCGACGTGCTCGGGCCGGAGGTCGCCTTCCTCGAGCGCTTCCAGCTTGCCCTTGAGCTTGCGCAGATTGAAGAACAGCTTCTTCTGCGCCGCGGTCGTGCCCATTTTCACCAGCGACCAGGAATGCAGGATGTATTCCTGGATCGCGGCGCGGATCCACCACATCGCGTAGGTGGCGAGGCGGAATCCCCGCTCGGGATCGAAGCGTTTCACCGCCTGCATCAGGCCGACATTGCCTTCGGAAATCAGCTCGTTGATCGGCAGGCCGTAGCCGCGGTAGCCCATCGCGATCTTGGCGACGAGCCGGAGATGGCTCGTCACCATCTTTTCGGCCGCAGACGTGTCGTTATGCTCGAGCCAGCGCTTGGCGAGCATGTATTCCTCGTTCTTTTCCAGCATCGGGAATTTCCGGATTTGCTGGAGATAGCGCTGGAGGTTGCCTTCGGGACTGATTGATAGGGTGGGAAGATTGGGGGCCATGTTCGTACTCTGCTCCACTAAACCTGACGTAGCACTCTCCCCAATGACTGCTAACCTACAGGAATTTCACATATTTTGTCAAGTAAATTGGAATCGTTTTAGATTCTGCCGTCTCCTTTACGATTCCAGTAACCGGACGAGTTCGCGCATGTCATTTGGCAAATCGCTTTCGAATTTCAATCTCTCGCCGGTTTTCGGGTGGTCAAACCCGATCAATCGCGCGTGAAGCGCCTGGCGTGAAAACGCCCGCACCGCATCCAGGGTTCCGACGGGAACGCTCTTCATCCGCGCCGGCGTGCGCCGGCCGTAGACCGGATCGCCGATCAGCGGATGGCCGATATGCGCCATATGGACGCGGATCTGGTGCGTGCGCCCGGTCTCCAGCCGGCATTCGACGAGGCTGGCCGCGTCGCCGCCGAAGCGCTTGAGCACGCGGTAGCGCGTCGCCGCCGGCTTGCCGCGGGTCGCGCCGACCACGGCCATCTTCTTGCGCTGCTGCGGATGGCGGCCGATGTTGCCTTCGATCCGGCCGGACATGGGCACGGGCACGCCCCAGACGACCGCCAGATAGGCGCGGTCGATCGTCCGCCCGGCGAACTGAGCGGCCAGCGCGTGATGCGCCTCGTCGTTCTTCGCGACGACGATCAGCCCGCTCGTGTCCTTGTCGAGGCGGTGGACGATGCCGGGCCGCCTGACGCCGCCGATGCCGGACAGGCTGTCGCCGCAATGGGCGAGCAGCGCGTTGACCAGCGTCCGGTCCGGCTGGCCGGGCCCGGGATGGACGACCAGCCCGGCCGGCTTGTCGATGACCAGCAGGTCGGCATCCTCGTAGACGACGGTGATCGCGATGGCCTGCGGCTTCGCCGTCGCGTCTTCCGGCGCGGGCAGGGCGATGCGGTAGCGCTCGCCGGGTTTGACCCTATGGGAGGGGTCCGTTATCGTCGCGCCGTCCTTGCTGACCATGCCGTCCTGCAGCAGCGCCTTGATCCGGCTGCGCGAGAGGGCGGCATCGGTGGCGGTGAGGGCGCCGGCGAGGAAACGGTCGAGCCGCGCGCCCGCTTCCGCCGGCGGCACGGTACAGATTTCGGCGCCCGCCGCCTTCGTCTCGGCGGCGGCGCTCACCGGTCCCTCCAGGGGCCGCTCCACGGGATAGGCGTCATGCAGGCCGTCAAGGCTATCGTCATCGGTATGGGCATCCTCATCATCGCCGGCGTGGCGATCCTGGTCTATGGCTTGACCAACAAGTTCGGCGCGCCCGCTCTCGCCCAAGCCGTCCGAAGCCGCCTTCGGCACCATTCGCGCGACCATGCCGGCGGGGGCATCGGTCGAGAGCGTCCAGCTGCAGGACGGCAACGCGCTCGTCCAGCTCGCAATGCCGGACGGCGGCGCGCAGATCATGGTGTTCCGCCTCTCGGACGGGCGCCAGACCGGCACGATCGAGCTGCAGCCGCAGCGCTGACGGTCGCTGACGGTCGCGAATGGCCATGGGCCGCGGGGCGCTCGTCTAGCCGCGCGGCGTCAGCGCCTGGGCGGCCTCGCCCAGCGCCTTGTCGAGCTCCTCCAGCGTGGCCGCGTCCGCGCCGGCGCCGCTCGCCCCGGCTTCCCGCATCCGCGCGACCACCGCCTGCGCCTGCTCGACGGCGCGGAGCGCGATCTCCGCCTGCACCGCGGCCGCCGTGTCGCTGTCGCCATCGTCATCGAAATCCTCGCCCAGGCTGTCGCCCATGGCCTCGGCGGCGTAGGGGTCGGCCGGCACGCCGGCTTCCGAATGGCCCAGCCGCCGCGCCAGGCCGAAGATGTAGGCGACATCGTCCGAGTGCAGCTCGCCCTTGTCCATGTCGGCGAGATACTCCGCCAGCTCCTCCCGCGTCTCCGGCATCAGGTCGCGGCTGTCCAGCATCTTCTTGATCAGGCGTCGTGTGGTCGAAACGTCCATGGCGGGCACTGTTTCCTCGAAGTCTTTGGGCAATGGGTCGGCCGGCGCAGGCCTGCCGGCCGGCGCGCACCATATCGCGATTACCCGGCCCGGCATAGAGGATGGCACAGCCCCGGCCGCTGCGTGTCCGCCGCTTGTCCGCCGCCGGGTCGGCCGGGCGGGCGCGGCGCCGGTGTTCCGGCGGATCGGGCGAAAAGCATTGATCGCCCGCTGGCCTTCGGCTATGAGTCGGCCCAGCGCCGCCACGAAGTCCCCTTCGTCTAGTGGCCTAGGACGCTGGCCTCTCACGCCGGAAACAGGGGTTCGAGTCCCCTAGGGGACGCCAATCTTCGAATATTTCTTGAGAATCAGATAGTTGCGGATGAATTGGGGCAGGCATTACCCCACATTCTTAGCCAACATTTGGGCGGTTGGGTCGCACGATTTTCGTGGTCGAATTATCCCCGCACATGAGGCCGTAGCTTCAATGCCGAAGCGTACTTTGCTTTAGCGGTTTGATGTCAGCGCACCACAATTCGAACGAAAGATATGGCGCCCGCTTTCCGGACCAGATATCGGCGCAAATCTCCTTGATGTCTTTATTTTCTTCTGTTGGTCGAGATAAGGCGCTTCGTTGGGGCTCGTGTTGCGATGTCCTCATTACGTATTGAAGAATCGCCGCCATCACAACCACAGTTCCTAATATCAATATCGCTTGGAATGTATGGGATTTCATTAGCACCTACGGTGCGGCATACATGCTGCGCTAGCAATGGCGCATAATTCCTATCGCGCTGTGCCTTGGGAACGTCAGAGAAATGCTTGCTGGGGCGCGACTGGACATTGAACAGATTGGAGCGCTTTATGGTGCTACTCAATCCGTGCAGGTCTGCGCATGAGAGCGTATCAGTGAAAAAGACGGATAAATTGGACGTTATCGTGCACGAATGGCTCTCGCTTCCACATAATGAGCGACTGACGACAAACCAGGCAGTTTTGTTCGCCGAAAAAGCCAAGAAAAGATATAATTTCCGCGATTACCAGGTGATTTTAAATCAGCTCAACAAGCACGTCGGCAAATCATACTGAGCTAAAATCCGCATTGGGGCGGCCCTCCTAGTGCTTCGCCCGTTCCCTGGTCTTCTGTAAATCCGCTATCGCCCACACGATCCGCTTCCACACCGCAGCGCCCTTACGATCGCCCCGGCCCGCAATGGGCGATCAGCATGGCCACGGGCAGCACCGCGTTGTGGCTGCACCGATGGCACCAGCAAAACACGTCAACGCCATAGTCTCGGATATCGGCCGGTGCGGGCGGTTCGGGAGCTTCCTCACACATCCAGGCAGGGTGAGGATGGTTCGGATACTAGGGGAAGAGACCGACTCGCGAAACCGTCTACATCCGAAATAATCCACAGATTAGAATTAACTTGAGCATACTGTCTCAGGCGCGTATTCCGCAATCTGCAAGAGAAGAACGATTGGGAAATTACGTGTTCGACCGCTACGGCTTTCGCCCTCAGTACCGCAACGGGGATCAAGTCTCTTCCGCCCTGCTCAATTTGCCCCGAGCGGGTCTGGACTATGACGCGCTGTCTGTCTTCATCAGGCTTGGTTTCTTTATCGGGAACATGACCGCGTTCAAAGACATCAAACACGTTGGGCCAGAGCCGTGGATCACCCGGTTAAATCAAATGAGCAGGGAATCAGCGATTGACCTGTATGGCGACTTGTTTCGCTCCGCTGTTCGAAAAATGATGCCGGATGGGGATATCGTATTGCCTCTCAGTGGGGGGCAGGATTCGCGGCACATTCTCCTCGAGCTGATCGAAGCGGGGACGAAGCCTCTTGCAGTCACGCTTCAGCATTGGCCTCCGGTGAATGATGACGACCTTCGGATAGCACGGATGCTGGCGGACGGATTCGGGTTAGAGCATGTGGTGATCCCGGCAACCTGGCGCAAAGTCCGGGCCGAATGTGACGGCCTCGCGATTACTGACTTTTGCTCGGAAGAGCTTGCGTGGACGCTGCCGATGCGCGCGTTCATGCAGCGTCACAGTGGTACCGCATTCGATGGAATTGCCGGGGACGTGCTGTCTGCCGGGCTCTACTTGCACAAGGGATTGCTTGCAGCCATGGAAAGAGGGGACACGGCAACTGCGGCAGACTTGTTGCTTGGCAGTGAGGACATGTGGCAATCCATCCTCGATCCAAGCCTATACCAGAAGCTCAGCCGTGAGAGCGCTTCTGCACTGCTGCAGGAGGAACTGAGGAAGCACCTGAATGCACCCAATCCGGTTTCTTCCTATTTGTTCTGGAATTGAACGCGCAGGGAAATCGCACTGTTCGGGTTCAAGATCCTAGGTGAGGTGCGAATGCCCTATATCGATGACGATGTATACGACCATCTTACGTCCCTGCCGGCATCCTATTTCATGGACCAGTCATTCCATGGGGAGACGATTCGCCGATTTTTCCCTCAACATGCAGACATCCCGTTCGACAGCAAGAGGCAGACTAGGGCCGGACGTTGGATGTTCAGGATGAACGCCCTGGCAGCGGAAGTGCATCGGCTGTTATCCCGGTCCAGGTGGATAAAGGGCTGGTTCTTGAACTTGCAGACCAAACCGGCAGATGTGTCGAGGGTGCTCTATCTGCTGCAATTAGAGAGAATTACGCATCAGCCTTGAGCACAGCCCCCTCAAGCGATGGGGAAACCCAAGGCGCACCGATGAGGGCGGAAGCGGTTAGCCCTCTTCGGTGAACTGCCTACGCTTTCCCGCATCCGACTTCATGCGCCGCTCAGAATTCATGACGGTGTCCAATCCCAACGACTCTCGGACAGGTTCGCCATAGGTGAGCAGACTTGTTTTCCTAAGGAGGGCGTATCGCTCCAAGGCAGACATTGTAAACTGAGCCATATCTGGCCTCGTGCCGCCTGCACTGGAACCATCCCGGCAAAACCGCGTTCTCTTCACGAGAGCGCCGATGCCGATGATGAAATGCCACCTCAGCCCCTTCGTTCGAACGATCAACAAGACCGGACTCGTCCTGTCGCCCGTCGGCACCGTTGTGATGACCGCCACCGGACAGATCGACGTGACGTCGGAATTCGGCAGCTGGCTGACGGTCGGGGTCGCCCTTGTTCCTCGGCTGGCTCTTCGGCATGACCCTCGCGGCGGCGATCCTCTTCGTCTATCAGCTCGAGGAAGGCCGCCAGCCCAAGGCCGAGGCGGAATGGAAGCGCAAATTCGTCTACGGCGGCCTGACGCGGGCCCAATTCGAAGCGGAATGCGGCCGCAGGCGACTGAGGAACCTGGGCCTCGGCAGCATCGACGCGGCCGTCGGCGATTGAGCTGGCGATGCGCGCGCCGGCGAGCCCATGTCCCTACCGGCGCTTCAGGCTCCCGCCTTCCGGATGTCGCCGCGCGCGACGATGATGCCGGTCGAATCCTCGAAGTAGAAATCGAGCTTGCGGCCGTCCTCGAGGGTGAGGACGAGCGGATCGCCGACGCGCGCGAGCGCATCGATGCCGAGGATGGTGCCCTCTATGTCCTCATGCGCGTGGGACCCGCCGCCCGGCTCGTCATGGATCTCGCGAAAGACATGCAGGTCGTAGTCGCCGGTGCCGATGAGCTTGCCGTTGGTGTCATGCACCTTGCCCTTGCCCACCCGTGTTTCCAGCGTTTCATGCCGTGTCGTCATCGCCGTTTCCTTTTCTCGTTGCCTTGCCGCGGTTTGCTTCCTCCTGGCGGTCCGCCGCGCGTCGGACGGGTCGCGCGCGGAAGCCCATGATTCTTCCAATACAGCCTTGGCCGGGCGGGTGGTGTTGATCGAAATCACAAAAGGCCCATTTTTCGCGGTCTTCCGGGCGGTTTTCCGCGCCGGCGCGGCGCATGCTTGCGGGGCGATTGCCTGTTTATTCGGCAAGATCGCGGCGCGCCGGCCCGTGCGCATTCCGCAGCAGGGTGATGGATGGCCTGAAGCCGATAACGAAATCAAGGGATTGGAAGAGTACGCCCCTGCCGGTGTCCCGGCGGCATTGCGGTGGCACGGTCGCTGCAAATGCCCGGGACGCCAGCCTGAACCATGCGGCGGCAGTCAAGAAGAGGGGGGATCAACCGTTGAAAGGTACCCGCGATGCCTCGACTCTGGTCCGTTGATACGACGCATGGAGAGGACGTCTTCTGGTTCATCCTCTGCGTGTTTGCCCTCCTGACGATTCACTGGTCCGCGGCGCTCGCCCTCTGGGCGCTGCACTTCCTGTTCACCGCGCCGAAGGAAACCGGGATCCGGATGTGACGGCCTGGCTCAACCTGCTGATGCGCTAGCGTCACGATCCCGCGCATCCTCCGACGGTTCGCGCCCGGCGCCACCGCCGCTTGGGGCACGCGATTTGCCAGCGAGCAGCCGGTTTCATTACCCTGGTCGTCAGACGGCCGCGCCGCGCAAGCGGCATTCACCCCGGCCGCCCTCCAGGGAGCGACGGCGATGAAGGTGACACGGCTTTCTCCATATATCGGCGCGGAGGTGACGGAGATCGATCTCCGCGAGCCGGTCGACGCGGAGACGCGGCGGGCCTTGAACGCCGCAGTGGTCGACAATGTCGCCCTGGTCATCCGCGATCAGGATTTCACGCCCGAGCAGTATCTCGCTGCGGCCGCCCTGTTCGGCGAGCCGATGGAGCAGCATTTCACGCAATACGCGCTGCCCGGATGCCCCCTGGTGCACGAGGTCTCGAACCGGCATACAGATAAATCGGGTAAGCGGGTGCGGCACGGGGCGGGCTGGCACACCGACCACACCAACCACCTGCGGCCACCTAAATACACCAGCCTCTACGCGGTCTCGCTGCCGCCGTCGGGCGGCGATACGGCGGTGGTCAACACGCGCGCGGGTTACGAGGCGTTGCCCGGATCGGTCAAGCAGAAGATCCAGGGGATGCAGACGGTCAACGTCTTCCAGGGAAGCGCGTCGGCGCGATATTCCGGCCAGTCGGGCGAGGCACAGGTCGAACGCAAGCCGGAACCGGTGGTGCAGCCGCTGATACGGACCAATCCCGACAACGGCCGCAAGGCGCTCTATTTCCACCCGGTGAAGACCGAGAACATCGTCGGCATGAGCGCCGAGGACTCGCAGGTGCTGCTCGACGACCTGCTGGAACGGTCGATCCGCCCGGAGTTCGTCTACCGCCACAAATGGCGCAAGGGCGACATGCTAATTTGGGATAATCGGGCGGCCATGCATCGCGCCTTTTTCGACTACGACCCGCACCAGCACCGCTTGCTGTACCGCGTGCTCGTGCGGGGCGAGCGGCCGGTTTAAGGCGGTGATTTCCCGTCACGCGAAAGTCCGGGGAGCTCGTTAGATGGCGGCGGGACCGCGCATCAAGGCGCTGATCGCCGGGGCATCGGGGGTCGTCGGCCGCCGCCTCGCCGAATACATCTACGGCCTCGACGATTGCGCGGTGTTCGGCTTGTCGCGCAAGGCGCCGGTCGGCGGCAACGACGTGCCGCGCATCGCCGTCGACCTGACCGATGCGGCCGACACGCGGGCGAAGCTCGGCGCCTTCTCCGACGTCACTCATATCTTCTACGAGGCGCGCTTCGATCATCCCGAGGGCCAGCCGGAGCCGATCGCGACCAACCTCGCGATGTTCCGCAATTTGATCGACACCGTCGTGCCGGTTGCCGCCGGGTTGCGGCATGTGCACCTCGGCAGCGGCCACAAGAATTACGGCCTGCACAACGCGCCGGCGCCGACACCGGCGCGCGAGGACACGACGCGCACGCTGCAGCCGAGCTTCTATTATCAGCAGGAGGATTACATCCGGGCGCTGCAGCAAGGGCAGGCGTGGTCCTGGTCGACGGCGCGTCCCACCGGTCTCTGCGACACCGCGCCGGGCATCACCCGCAGCATGATCATGCTGATCGGCGTCTATGCTGCGATCTCGAAGGAGCTCGGATTGCCGCTCTGCTTCCCGGGAACGGCCGGCAACTACACCGCGCTCTATCAGTGTACGGACGCTGTGCAACTGGCGAAGGCGACGGTCTGGATGGCGACCGAGCCGCGCTGCGCCAACCAGGATTTCAACATCACCAACGGCGACGTCTTCCGCTGGTGCAATGTGTGGCCGAAATTTGCCGACTACTTCGGCATGGAGCTCGGCCCCGTCCGCACCATCGATCTGGCCGCCTGCATGGCGGACAAGGGACCGGTCTGGGACCGTGTCGTGGCGAAGCACGGCCTCCGCCGCCAGCCGCTGGAGCGCGTCGCGATGTGGTCCTACGGCCGGCACCTCTGGATGCCGCATTGGGACATCGTCTCATCGATGACAAAGGCACGCCGCATGGGTTTCCATGACATCGTCGATTCGGAAGCGATGTTCTTCCGGATGTTCGATCATTTCCGGGCCGAACGCGTCCTGCCGCCGGGCTGAGCGCGGTCGAGAGGCTTGGCCTCCGGTCAGACGAGGCCGAGCAGCGGAGTCAGCGATATTTCCGTCGCGATCGGCTTGATGGCCTCATCCACGGGGGGAAGGCCCTGGCGGTTGTGCCAGTAGACCGGCATGCCGACCCCGCCGGCGCCGGGCACGTCGGCGGCGGAGCCGGCGACAAACAGGGTGCGGGATGGCGCCGTCCCGAGCAGGTCCAGGACCCGGCGGTAGGGCTCGGGCCGCGGCTTGTAGGAGCCCGCCATCTCCGCCGTGACGACCGCGGCAAACCGGCCGCCCGTCGCCGCGACCGCGAATCCGGCGAGGCGGTCGGATGAATTCGTCGCTACCGCGAGCGGAACGCGCGCCGCCAGCGCGTGCAGCACCGACGGTGCCTCCGGCCACGGCTCGAGATCGGGCCAGCGCGCCATCAGCGTGGCGGCTCTGCCGGCCGGGATTTCGGCTAGACGCGCCGCCTCCTCGATGATCCCTTCATAGGGGCTGTAGGCGCCCGCGCCATAGGTCAGCTCGAGATATTTGCGCCGCCAGCGCAGGCCGGCTACGTCCGATCCGGCGACCTCGTTCCACAGCTTCCAGGAATTCAGCAGCGCGGTCAGCAGGTCGAAGACCACGGCGTCATAGGTATTCACGTCGGTCGCGGGCATGGTTTCCTACGGGTTGTTCAGGTCCGCAACGTGGCCTGCCGCTGCTGGGCCGTCAAGGCGGCGGGCACGCGCCCGGTCGCCGTGACGGCCCGCACGATTTGCGTATTAAACAACCGATCCTTCGTGGAAATGGCCTTACAAATTCGGCTTGTTCTTCTTGGCCGCATCGAGTTTCCGCTGCTTCTCCGCTTCCCCGCCGCTCAACACGGTATTGCGCGAAACCGTCGAGGCGCTGTAGTCGAGCGGGATGTCCCTGACTGTTACAAGAAGCAATTCCACCACAGCGTTCGCAGCGCGCGCCCAATCCGCTGCCTTCTCGGCGGAGACGTGTTTGCCGCTCCACCCGGTTTTGGTGCCACTCGGCTCGCTCATCGTGAGGTAGGCGTCGACACGCACGGTGCTGAGGCAGGCCGCGCTGGCGCTCCGTTCGGATTTGGGGTCGGGGTTAGAGTGGGCACGCGCCAGATATCCGACATAGCCCCTCTCTATCTTTCCGCCCATCCAGTCGGTGTTGACAATATTCATTGCATTGCCGCCACCACCGGATGCCGAGCCAGTGGCCAGGCATGTGTCCTTTTCCAACACGGCCATCTGCCCCTTGGACAGAGGATGGCCCTGATAATCGAACAGCCAATAGAGCAAGTTCGTATCAGTCCCGCTCTCGGGGCCGTATTTCTTGCGCAATTCCGCCACCGTATTGCCGACGCTGGGCGCGGTATCTGGCGTGAATCTCAAATTGCGGCTGATGCCGGTGACGACCGGCTTGCTCGGGTACATGGTGAAGAGCAGGCCGACATCTTCGCCGCCGGCCGGCGGGGGGTTTTTCACGCCATAAGCGCCGCCGATGAGAGGATGGTCCGGCAGTTGCGAGAACTTGAAGCCGATCGAAGAGCGGACGCCGACACCGCCATTGAACATGCCGTCAGCCTTCATCTTGGCGACCGCCTGGTCCTTCGGCATGCCGAGCGTGAAATCCCCGGCGCTGAGCTTTGGTGTGTTTTTGATGAGCGCGGCGGTCCCTTCCGCCGTGCCGATATTGGCGGGAACGGGGATAGAGCTGCCGGCGGCCGCTGCCGGCGTCATTGGCACGAGCGATGTCGCCACCACGATCATGAATGCCGTTGGCAGTGGAATATGACGGATTTTTTTCATGACGATTAGCCTTTCCAACCAGACAAGTTTGACGACGGCCGCGAAGACCGGGGCCAGCAATCCGGCATATCTGTGGGTTTCCAGCGTCAACATCGGTCTCTCCGATCCCAAGTCGTGCCTGACGTCGCGGGCACGACCGTGACCTGACCCTCGCCGACGACGGCGAAACTCTATCGGCTGTCCGGAATGGCAACCACTATCATTTGATAGGGGCTTCGGGGGCCGGAGGATTGAACTATCCTAACGGGTTAGAGGAACTTCCGTCCGATCGGATGCGGGTTGCTCCAGGCTATAGAAGAGTTTGGATGGCCAGGATCAGGGAGACCAATTCGGCCTGACGGTGGGTCTGGGTCTTCTCAAAGATCTCGGCCAGCCGTGCGCGCGCGGTTCCATAGCCGATCCGCAACTTCGCCGCGCTGGACCGCAAATCTTTTCCCCCGGCTAAAAGATGCGCCAGCTTTGCTTCTGCCGCCGTGAGGCCTAGGGCGGATTGCAGGCTCTTGACCGCTGGCAAGGACCGCGCTTCCGGATCGATCACGGATATGCAAACCGCTGGCCGCCGTGCCGACAGGTCGCTCAGATCTTGCGAGACCGGCACGACGTGGAGCAAATAAGGCCGCTTTCCCGAATGTCTTGGCGCCGGCATGATGCCGCCAATGGTGCCAGCTCCGGCAACATTGCCCATCGCTTGTGCGATCAGATGTTGCAAACGATGATTGTCGGCGGTTCGCGATAGCGCCAATCCGTTGCCGGTCAAATGAATTCCGTCAGCCTGGGCTGCCAGTTGTTCGGCACGCTTATTGGCGTGAATTAGATGCTTCTGTCCGTCCAACAGCAGAATCGCCGTATCACTGCGGTCGAGAATTTCCGTCAGACACTGATGCAAGGCGCCCAGCGAGCCGACTTGAAAGCCGATTTTCAGTGCTCGCTCCAGGTGGCCGTAAAGCACGCCGAAGCGTTCCACGTCTTCCGCGCCATACCGATCGCTCTTGCCGATGCGATGCAATGCAACGCCGGCCTAAATCGACGTTGCGGGCCGGATCTGCCCCAGCAGCCGATACCGCATCTCGGTGTGCTGAAAATGCCAGCTATAATAGGAATTGTGGTCGATCTCTCCTTCCGAGAGATATTGTCCATCATGCACGATACGCTGGTGGGGATGATTGACGAGGTATTGGACCGTAGGGTCCATCGGCGTCATCCGGGCGAGATATTCGTCAATGAACTCCGGCGCGAAATTTATCGAGGTAAAGACAGGCAGCCTCGGCTCGTCCGATGCGTCGAGAACCCAGAAGGTCGCGGCTTGGCTGTTCGTGACCTCGGCCAGACTCCGCAGGGCTTCCGGCCACCGGGCATTATCCAGCGCGGCGTCGTAAAGCATCTCAATAACGGCGAGAATTCGATCATCGATCGACATGAAGTGTGGCTTGTCCGCGGAGCAGCCGAAAGCAATGACCGCTTTTCAAATGCCGCAAGTTTGTTGGAGGGCTGCTGGCGTCGGATCGTTTCGGTCGCCGCCACAACCTCGATCGGGCTGGGTGGAACACCGGAAAATATTGTACGGGGCGCTCGCCCCGGTATCAAGCCATTCGAAAGATTGATCGATTTAGTGCAAGATGCCGTGCCCGCGGCTTATCCTACGGAGCATGCGTTGGGTCGGCGGCTCTGTTGCCGCCTAGTATTTTGATTACGGTCCGGGCTGGTGGACGGGGCCGGCCCATCCGGCGACGGGGCCGTGGCCATCGCCAAACAGCCTTATCCGGTGTTCTGCTCTTTTACGTTGGCGAAGTGCGGGTCTGCGTTTCGCACGGGTTCCGCCGGTGGCGCTATACTGCCGGGGGCGCAATCCCAGGTGAGGCACGAAAGGAAGAAGCGCGATGAGCGACGACACGAAATTCGACGCGGCGACGTTGCAGGCGCTCGGGGGAAGGCTGGCGGAGATGCTGAAGATCCGGACGCTGCCGATCGCCATGAAGCGGTTCCGCACGGTGGCGGAGATGGAAGCGATCAAGGGCGTGCGCCGCCCCAAGGCCGGACGGTTCCACACCACCTGCCAGCTCGTGACCCAGGCGCGCATCGCCGGGTTCACCCTTGGCATCACCGGCGCGAATGTCCGGCCGCAGTCGAATTGCGGCGGCGTCGTCGGGCTGGACCAGCCGTCGGAAGACACGCTCGACGGGACGCGCATGGCCGGCGTGTGGTTCGAGAACAAGGAAGCGGCCTGCGCCCATCAAACCCAGATGGCGCGCGCGCCCTATGGCGAATACGAGGCATGGTCGTATCGCCGCTGCGCTCCGCGCGGCTCGACGATCCGGACGTCGTGCTGTTCTACGGCACGCCGGGGCAGACGATCCTGTTCGTCAACGGCCTGCAATGGAAACGCTACAAGCGCTATGACATGACCATCACCGGCGAGAGCGCGTGCTCGGATTCATGGGGCCGCGCGCTCGCGACCGGCGAGACCAGCATCTCGATTCCCTGCTACGCGGAGCGCCGCTACGGCGGCGTTGCCGACGACGAGATGCTGCTCGCCATGCCGCCCGCGGAATTCGCGCGCGGCATCGAGGGGCTGCAGGGGCTCGGCAAGGTCGGGCTGCGCTATCCGATCCCGCCATGGGGCGCCCAGGCCGATCCGTCGGAGGGCATGTCCGTCAGCTACGGCTGAACGCGCGGGTGATCCGATGAGCGAACAACGGGTCGATACCGTCCGGCTGCAGCGCATGGTCCGCGCCTACCGGGAATCCGGTGCGCTGATGGCGGCGGTCGAGCTCGGTCTATTCACGAGGATCGCCGAAGGCGCCGATACCGAAGCCGCGCTGATCGACGCCCTCGGCATCGAGCCGGTGAATGCCGAGCGCATCGTCGTCGCCTGCATCGCGCTCGGTCTCGTCCTGCGCGACGGCGACCGACTCAAGAACGCGCCCGACGTGGCGCGCTTCCTCGTCGAGGGGGAGCGCGGCTACGCCGGCGCGTGGATGCTCTTCACCAAGCCGGACTGGGACGAATGGGGGCGGCTGGCCGAGCATCTGCGCCGGCCGGGCCCGCCGCTGCCGGAGAACAAGACGGTTGCCGGCATCACGGTGGAGGAGGCGCGGCGCTACCACCGTGCGACCTACAGCATCGGCATGGGGGCGGGGCGGCGCTTCCTGCGTCAGGTCGATCTGAGCGGACGGCGCAAGATCATGGATATCGGCGGCGGGTCCGGCGCCTATTGCATCAATGCCTGCGGCGCCTATCCGTCGCTTAGCGCGGTCGTGCTGGACCTGCCGCCGGTGGTCGCCGTCGCGCGCGAGTTCATCGCCGAGAACGGCATGGCCGACCGGGTCGAGGCGGTCGCCTGCGACTTCAACAAGGATGCGTTTCCGACCGACGCCGATGTCGCGATCATGGCGAGCAACCTGCCCATGTACGGGCGCGACGCGATCGCCGCGGTGGTGAAGAAGGCGCATGACGCGCTGCTGCCGGGCGGCGAGATGCATCTGATCGGCGAAGCGCTCAACGCGGCGCGCACCGGGCCGGCGGACGCGGCGATGTGGGGGCTCGCCCAGACGATCAAGGCCAGCACGGGGCTCGCGCATTCGGTCCCGGAGGTGGAGAAATATTTCGCCGACGCCGGCTTTCGCGACATCCGCACGACGGATTTCGTGCCCGGCGTGCTGACGCGCACGGTCGGGCGAAAGGCCGGTTAGGACGGTTGCACGCCGAAGATGCAGGCGCGTCCATCGGTTGACACCGCTGATTTAATGATGAAGCATTTTTTCGAGAAGTCGGAAGACTCGAGATAATCGGGGAATCGTCGAGCCATCGTGCTTGTGGCATCGGTGTTGTGGAGCCTCTTCGAGGCATTCGCGCCCCAACCAAAACCATAATGACAGGCACGGGAGGAAAACCATGAACCGGACTGACGTGCACGACAGTGCGCGGGTATCGCCCCGCCTGCTGCAATGGCCGATCTTCGCGGTCACGCTGGCGCTCACCATGGGGGTCGGCGCGACGCTGCAGACCGCCGCGGCGCAGAACAAGATCGTCACCGTGGTCTTGTCGGAAGAGCCCGAAGGTCTCGACGGCTGCAACTCGAACCGCTCGACGGTCGGCCGCGTCGTAAAGCAGAACATCGTCGAGACCCTGACCGAGATCAATCCGAAGGACGGCAGCATCACGCCGCGTCTCGCCCTCTCATGGCAGAAGGTCAATGACAAGACCTGGCGCTTCAAGCTGCGCCAGGGCGTGAAGTTCCATGACGGCGCGCCCTTCAACGCGGAAACCGCGGCGAAGGCGATCTACCGTACGATGAACACCAGCGTGAAGACCGGCAACACGCGCGGCACCGGCGGCCTCGATTGCGAGACGCGCACCAAGTCCTTCGGCGATCTCAAGATCACCGGCAAGGCGGTCGACGAATACACGCTGGAGATCACGGCGAACAAGCCGGTGCCGATCCTGCCGACGCGCATGGGCGTCGTCTCGCTGTCGTCGCCCAACACGCCGAACGACAAGCTGGTGCTGCATCCCGTCGGCACCGGGCCCTACGTCTTCGTGAAATGGACGCCGGGCCAGGAAATCGTCCTCAAGCGCAACGAGAGCTATTGGGGCAAGAAGCCCGTGGTCGAAGGCGCGCGCTACATCTGGCGCAAGGAATCCGCGGTTCGGGCGGCCATGGTGAAGGTCGGCGAGGCCGACATCGCGCCCAACATCGCGGTGCAGGACGCGACCGACGACGGGATGGACTTCAGCTATCCCAACTCGGAAACGACGCGTCTGCCGGATCGACGTGACGCGGCCGCCGCTCAACGACCGGCGCGTCCGGCTGGCGCTGAACTACGCGATCGACCGCAATGCGCTGCGCGGCAGCGTGCTCTCGAAGGACGTCATTCCCGCGACGCAGATCGTCGTGCCCAGCATCAACGGCCACAATCCCGACCTGAAGGTATGGCCCTACGATCCGGCCAAGGCGAAAGCCTTGCTCGCCGAGGCCAAGGCGGCGGGCGTGCCGGTCGACAAGCAGATCGAGATGGTCGGCCGCATCAACATCTATCCGAACGCGACCGAAACCATGGAAGCGATGATGGCGATGTTCCAGGCGGTCGGCTTCAAGGTGAAGCTCCGCATGCTGGAAGTCGCGGAATGGCTCGACATCCTGACCAAGCCCTACGCCGAGGATCGCGGGCCGGTGCTGCTGCAGGCGCAGCACGACAACAACAACGGCGACGCCGTCTTCTCGGTCTTCAACAAGTATGCCTGCAAGGGCGCGCAGGCGACGACCTGTGATCCGAAGCTCGATGCGCTGATCGAGAAGGCGTCGACGCTGTCCGGCGACGAGCGCCGCAAGGCATGGCAGGAGGTCTTCCGCATCATCAACCAGGACCTCGTGTCGGACGTGTGGATGTTCCACATGGTCGGCTACTCGCGGGTGGGCAAGCGGATCAACTTCACGCCCAGCATCTCGACCAACAGCGAGCTCCATCTCGAGGACATCACGTTCAAGTAGGAGCTTGAAGTACCGTTACGTCAGGGGGCGGCCTGCTCGGGTTCGATCGGGTCGCCCTCTGGCTTCCGAGGGTGCGAAACGGGTCGTTCGAGGGCGAGGGAATATGGGACGCTATCTGGCACGCCGGTCCGTGCACAGCGCGTTCGCATTGATCGGGCTGATCGTTGCGGTGTTCTTCCTCGCGCGGCTGACCGGCGATCCGACGAATCTGTTTCTGCCGATCGACGCGTCGCTGGAGATCCGCAAGGAATTCGCCCACAAGCACGGCTTCGACCGGCCCGCGATCGAGCAGTTCTGGAGCTTTCTCAAGGACGTGTCGCATGGCGACCTCGGCTACTCGCTGCGCAAGCAGCGCCCGGCCATGGAGCTGGTGCTGGAGGCTTATCCGACCACGCTGAAGCTGGCGGGCACGACGATGGTGATCGCGATCGCGCTTGCCGTCCTCGTCGGCGCGATGGCGGCCTACCGGCCGGGCGGCGTGTTCGACCGGATCAGCGGGATCGCGTCGCTCGCCGGCGCCAGCGCGCCCGATTTCTGGATCGCGATCAGCGGCATCCTGATTTTCTCGGTCAGCTTGCGCTGGCTGCCGACTTCCGGCGTCGGCGGCTTTCCCTATTGGATCATGCCGATCACCGTGCTGGCCCTGCGTCCCTTCGGCCTGCTGGTCCAGGTCGTGCGCGCCGCCATGATGAACGCCCTGTCCTCCGCCTATGTGAAGACCGCGCGGGCGAAAGGGGTGAGCGAGCGGACGGTGATCTTCGTCCATGCGCTGCGCAACGCCTGCCTCTCGATCGTGACCGTGGCGGGCGATCTGACGGTCGGGCTGATCAATGGCGCGGTGATCGTCGAAACGGTGTTCGGCTGGCCCGGCGTCGGCAAGCTGATGATCGATTCCGTCATCCAGCGCGATTTTCCCATCGTCCAGGCCTCCATCATGGTCACCGCGACCGCGATCTTCCTGCTCAATATCGCGATCGACCTGATCTACGTGGGGCTCGATCCACGGATACGGCATCAGTAACAGGTTGGAGCGGGAAGGGATGGCCCAGGTCACGGCAGAACAGGAAGCGGTCGCCATCCGCCGCGGTCTGCCGTGGTGGCGCCTGCTTCTGCGCGATCCCACCGCGCTCGTCGCCGCGCTCTGGATGTGCCTGCTCTGCGCCTTCGTGCTTTTCGGCCCGGAAGTGTTCGGCAAGGAAGCGACGGCGATGAACCTCCGCGTCCGCAACCTTCCGCCCGGGTCGATCGAGCGCGGCTGGCTGATGATCCTGGGCGCGGACCCTCTCGGGCGGAGCATGCTGGCGCGACTCATCGTGGCCACGCGCAACACGCTTGCCATCGCGCTTACGTCGGTTCTGCTGGCGATGGTGATCGGCGGCTTCTTCGGCCTGATCGCCGGCTATATCGGCCGTGGTGTCGGCAACCTGATCATGCGGCTGTCCGATATCGTGCAAAGCTTCCCGTCGTTGCTGCTCGCGGTGGTCGTGCTCTACATGCTGGAGCCGCGCGTGGGCAATCTCGTCATCGTGCTCGCGATCACGCGCATCCCGACCTATCTCCGCGTCACCCGCGCCGAAGTCCTGGAAATCCGGGAGCGCGTCTTCGTCGATGCGGCGCGTGCGCTCGGCGGCAGCCGCGCCCACATCCTGCGCCGCCATATCGCGCCGGTCGTGGCGCCGACCCTGATGACGATCCTGACGGTCGATTTCGCCATCGTGATGCTGGCCGAGTCCGGTCTCAGCTTCCTCGGCATCGGCATCCAGCCGCCGGAAATCACCTGGGGCCTGATGGTGGCGCAGGGGCGCAATTATCTGAGCCAGGCCTGGTGGCTCGCTTTCTTCCCGGGTCTCGCCATCATGTTCGCGACGCTGTCGGCCAATATCCTGTCGAACTGGCTCAGGATCGTGACCGATCCCGTGCAGCGCTGGCGCCTGGAAGCGCCGGGGGACGACGATGATTGACGCCGGCGCGCCCTTGCTCGAGGTCGCGGACCTGAGGATCGAGTTCCGCAGCGGGCGCGAGACGGTCTATGCCGTCAACGGGGCGAATTTCAGCATCCGGCCGGGCGAGACGGCGGCGATCCTGGGCGAGAGCGGCTCGGGCAAGAGCGTGACCGCCTCGGCCGTCATGCGGCTGCTGCAATGTCCGCCGGCGGTCGTCGCGGGCGGCGCGGTCCGCTTCAAGGGCGACGACGTGCTGGCGATGCCGATCGCGCAGTGGCGGCGGCGCTGCGGCCGCGAGATCGCCATGGTCTTCCAGGACGCGCTGGCGGCGCTCAACCCGGTGTTCAGCGTCGGCTGGCAGATCGGCGAGCTGTTCCGCGCCCATGGCGAGCAGAACGGCAAGAACGCGCATGCGCGAGCGGTGGAGCTTCTCGCCCGCGTCGGCATCCCCGATCCCGCTCAATCGGGCGCGCGACTATCCGCATCAGTTTTCCGGCGGCATGCGCCAGCGCGTGATGATCGCGATGGCGATCGCGCTCGGGCCCGATCTGCTGATCGCGGACGAGCCGACCACGGCGCTCGACGTGACGGTGCAGGCGCAGATCATGGACCTGCTCCAGGACCTGCAGGAGGAGATCGGCATGGCGGTCGTGCTCATCACCCACGATCTCGGCGTCGTCGCGGATGTCGCCGACCATGTCGCGGTGATGTATGCCGGCCGGGTGGTCGAGCGCGGCAAGGTCAGCGAAGTCCTCGGCAAGCCCGGCCATCCGTATACGCTGGCGCTGCTCGATTCCGTGCCCCAGGCGCGGGACGGCGGCCGCAAGCTGCGCCCGATCATCGGGTCTCCGCCGGATATGGCCGCGGTGCCGTCGGGTTGCGCGTTCCATCCGCGCTGCCGCTTTGCGACCGATGTGTGCCGCAATGGACGGCCGCCGATGGTTCCACTCGGACCCGGGCGCGCCGCGGAATGCCATCATGCGGAAAGGGTCTTCCATGGCGGATGAGCGCGCGGCATCGGGACGGAGCGGCGGCGAGCCCATTCTCGAAGTGCGCGGCCTCGTGAAGCATTTTCACGTCGGCGGCGGCTTTTCGTTCGGCCGGCCGGCCGCCGTGATCCGGGCGGTCGACGATGTCAGCTTCGATCTCCGGCGCGGCGAGACGCTCGGCCTCGTCGGCGAGAGCGGCTGCGGCAAGTCGACCGTCGCCCGCACGCTGCTGCGCCTCGAAGAGCCGACGGCGGGTCAGGCGCTGTTCCACGGCCGCGACGTCTTTACCGCCGACGAGCGTGCGCTGAAGGACATTCGGCGGCGCATCCAGGTGATCTTCCAGGATCCCTATGCGTCGCTCAATCCGCGCCTGCGGGTCGAGCAGATCGTCAGCGAGCCTTGGGTCATCCATGAGGGCGTGCTGCCGCGCGCCGAGTGGCCGGACCGCGTGCGTGCGCTGCTGGAAAGCGTCGGCCTCAGACGCGAGCATGCGGAGCGCTATCCGCATGAATTCTCCGGCGGTCAGCGCCAGCGCATCGGCATCGCGCGCGCAATGGCGCTCAACCCGGAGATCCTGATCTGCGACGAGCCGGTTTCGGCGCTCGACGTATCCGTCCAGGCGCAGGTCGTCAATCTACTGGAGGAGATCCAGCAGCGCTTCGGCATCGCCTATGTCTTCATCGCCCATGACCTGTCGGTGGTGCGGCATATGTCGCACCGCGTCGCCGTCATGTATCTCGGCCGGATCGTGGAGATCGGCGGCAAGGAGCAGGTGTACAGCCGCCCGCGCCATCCCTACACCAAGGCGCTGTTGTCGGCCCAGCCGACGATCGATTTCTCGGGCACGCGGCAGCGCCAGCGGATCATCCTGCAAGGCGAGGTGCCGAGCCCGGCGAACCCGCCGTCGGGCTGCCGCTTCCGCAGCCGCTGCTGGAAGATGCAGGAGAAATGCAGCGGCGCCGCGCCGCCGCTCGCCGACGGCGCGGAGCCCGGCCATCGGGTCGCCTGCTATTTTCCGGAAAGAGCCCCGGCGCCGGCTGAGGCGGCCGCGCCGAGCGCGGCCGGTGGCCATGCCAAAGCGGCTTGCCATCGATAACGGCGTGTGGTTTCACGAGAGGCGACCGTTTCGTGACACCGGAAGCCGATGACCCGTATCGAAATTCTGACGCCGCGCGGCGGACTGACCGAACGCATCGACGACATCGCGCGGCTGCGCATCGCCGTCTTTCGCGAATGGCCGTATCTCTACGATGGCGATCTCGATTACGAGCGCCAGTATCTCGGCCGGTATGCGCAATCGCCGGGATCGGTCTGTGTCGCGGCCTATGACGGGGACAGGATTGATCGGCGCGTCCACGGGCATGCCGCTTGCCGACGAGCATGACCCGATCAAGGCGCCCTTCATCGCCGCGGGCTTCGATCTCGATCGTATCTATTATTGCGCGGAGTCGGTGCTGCTGCCCCCGTTTCGCGGGCAGGGCATCTATCGCCGGTTCTTCGAAGCGCGGGAAGATCACGCGCGTAGGCTGGGCGGGTTCGACACGGTCGTCTTCTGCGGCGTTGTCCGTCCCGCGGACCATCCCCTGCGGCCGAAGGACGACAGGCCGCTCGATCGGATTTGGCGGCATTTCGGCTATGCGCCGCGCGACGATCTCGTCTGCCATTTCGCCTGGAAGGATGTTGATTGCGAGACCGCGACGGAAAAGCCGATGCGGTTCTGGCTGAAGCGATTGGAGGACACCCCTGTGGGATTTTGAGTTGTTCCGCATCACCCCGGCGTCGTCCCCGATCGGGGCAGGTCTTCAATTATCGCGATTGAGCGGAACGGCCGGGCTTCGCAGGGGTTCCATCCCGATATCTTTGCCGCGGTCGGATGCGTTAATCGACCTCGGCCGGCAAGGGGCGATGTTTCGGGACGGATTTTAATCCATTGACATGATTAGAGAAAATACGTCAGCTCACGATATTCACGCAATAATATTAAATCAATATAGTTAAACTACTTTTAGACTTAAATTTGTCCGTACATTTAAACTAGATTTAATATTTTTATATATACTCTCTTCAAAAGTTGCCGCCAAATCAAATTTTTAGGAAGATATATCGATGTCGCAATCGGACCTTACCACGGCGGCGCGCCTTGAATATTTGAAGATCGATCAAGAGACGCGCGGCCTGCTGCGGGATTTCCTGCCGGTTCTCGACGGAAATCTCCAAAGCATCTTGGACGCGTTCTACGAGCACATCACGCAATGGCCGGATCTGAAAACGCTCGTCGGTGACGAGAAAAAGATCGGGATGCTCAAAGGAGCGCAAAAGCAGCATTGGAACACGCTGTTCAGCGGCCAGTTCGACGAGGATTATTTTCGTCGCTCGACCCTGATCGGCCAGGCGCATGAGCGCATCGGGCTGCTGCCGCGCTGGTATATGGGCGGTTACCTGTTCACGTTGATGCGCATCACGGAAATCCTGGCCAAGCAATATCGCAAGAAGCCCGAGCAGATGGTCAAGGTCATGCAGGCGGTGCTGAAGGCGGTGTTTCTCGACATGGATCTCGCGGTCACGGTTTACATCGACGCCGGCGCCGAGAACGTCGCCAAGGAAACGCAGAAGCTTGCCGACCTGCTCGAAAAGGAAGTGCATTCCGCGGTCGAGGCGGTCTCGCACAATAGCGACGAGCTGCGGGCGTCGGCGGAGAAGGTCAATGGCGCGATCCAGCGCGTCAGCCAGAGCTCGACCGCCGTCGCGTCGGCGTCCGAGCAGGCGTCCGCGAATGTCGAGACGGTCGCCGCGGCCTCGGAAGAGCTCGCATCCTCCGTCGGCGAGGTCGGGCGCCAGATGCGGCAATCGCAGGATATCACCGTCAAGGCTGTCGACGAGGCGACCCGGACCAGCGAAGTGGTCGCGGGTCTGGCGGAGCGCGCCAACGAGATCGGCGAGATCGTGAAGCTCATCTCGGATATTGCCGCGCAAACCAACCTATTGGCCCTCAATGCGACGATCGAGGCGGCGCGTGCCGGCGAAGCGGGCAAGGGCTTCGCCGTGGTGGCGGCCGAGGTGAAGAGTCTCGCCAACGAAACCGGTAAGGCCACCGAGCAGATCAGCAATCAAGTCACCGGGATCCAGGAAGCGACCAAGAACGCCGTGGCCGCCATCAAGAACATCAGCGACGTCATTGGCGATATCGAGACGATATCCGCCACGATCGTGCATGCCGTCGAGCAACAGGGCGAGGCGACGAGCGAGATCAGCCGCAATGTGCAGGAAGCCGCCGTCGGCACGCAGGACGTCTCCACCAATATCGTGAAGGTCGCCGAGGAGTCGTCGAACGTCGGTACGATGGCGACCGGGATGCAGAATGTTTCGCAGGAAATGTCGAAATCCGTCCAGGAGCTCACGCGGCGGGTCCAGGAGATTCTCGACCGCCTCCGCAATCGCCGGAGCGGCGAACGCCGTCAGGTGCCGCCTCGGATCGAGCCGATCACGCAGCAGAATGCATCGATCCATCTGCATGGCAGTTGGCAGGACGTGCCGCTGTTCCAGATCGGGCCGGGCGGGGCCATGATCAACGAAGAAGTCGAAGCCCGAACGGGCGAGCGAATCCAGATCCGCGGCAAATTCCTGGATACGGCCGATCGAAGCCGTCGTGGAGGGACATCGCGATGGAAAGACCCGTCTGCGCTTCGAAATCAACGATGCCCAGAAGGAAAAGATCATCGGCCACATCATAGACTATCATCATTCGAAGGCGGCCTGAGGCCGGCTCGGGAGCACCGGTCCGAGCACCGGCGCTCCGGCATACATGACGATTCAAGCGGACGGCGCGCAGGCATGGGCTTGCGCGCCGCTTTCGCTGCGCGATTTTGCCGCCGGACAAAGGCAGGCTATGGTTAGGGCAGGTTACCTAGGTTCCGCCGTCTCGCCGCGAAAGGTCGACCATGCCCGACAGCCCCGATACGAACCGATTGCACCCGGAAATGCAGGCCCTGATCGACGCCAAGGCGGACCTGCCACCGGGAAACACGATCGAAGAGATGCGCGACAACTGGAATGTTTATGCCGCGCGCATGCGCCGCCCGCATCCCGCCGACATGACGGTGACGGACGGCGGGGTGGCCGGGAAGGGCGGGACGATCCCCATTCGCATCTATCGCCCGGCCGCGGCGTCCGACCGCGCGTCCAGCGTCCTCTATTTCCATGGCGGCGGCTTCATGAAGGGCGACCTCGACAGCTCCGATACGGTCGCCTGGGGCCTGGCTCAGGAAACGGGCGCCGTCGTGGTGAGCGTGGACTACCGCCTCGCGCCGGAGCACACCTATCCGGCGGCCTTCGATGACTGTTTCTCGGTGCTGGCGGATGTCGGTGACGGCGCCGGCCGCTACGGCGTGGACCCGGCGCGGATCGCGGTTTGCGGCGACAGCGCGGGCGGCAACCTCGCGGCCGCGGTTTCGCTCGCGGCGCGGGACCGCGGCGGTCCGGCCATTGCGGCGCAAGTGCTGATCTACCCCTGTCTGACCGACGATCTGAAGCATGCCAGCTATCGCACGCATGCCGAGACGCCGGGCCTGACGACAGCCTCGATGGGGTCGTATTGGCAATGGTATCTCGGGGCAGCCGGCACGCCGAGCAAGGATCCCTATGCGGTGCCGCTCAAGGCCGAGAAGCTTTCGGGCTTGCCGCGCGACCCTCGTGCATGTCGCCGAGATCGATCCGCTGTTCGACGATGGCCGGCTCTATGCGGAGCGGCTCAAAGCCGCGGGCGTTCCGACGGAATACCGCTGCGCCAAGGGCATGCTCCATGGCTTCATGCGCGCGCGCCTGCTCGGGCCCTGATTCGGCGGCCGAGTTCGGCGCGATATGCGCCTTCTTGCGGCGCTGCCTCGGCTGAGGTGCGATAAGAGCCGATGCGGCATTCATCGGCTTGTCGGTGGCGACGGCGTGGTTGTCGGCCATGGCGTGTGCCGCAAGCGTGATTTACCGTTCGCCCGATTGCAACTCTGGGTGATTAAAGTCTGAGCTAGGCCGATAGGTCCGCGTGTGAAATGATTGCAAAAGGGTGAAGTCAAGGACATACTCGCCGTCGTCAAACAAAAATGAACGCAGCGTAGAAAAATCGTGTAAGAAAAAATGAACGTGCTGCTGGCAGATAATTCGAACGAGTCCGCCTGCGGGTGCGAGGCGCTTCTCCACGAGCTGGATATCGACGCAACGATCCATCGTGCGATGTCGTTGGTCGAAGCGCTGACGCTGGTTAAGGATATCCCGGAGCTCGATCTGATCGTTTGGCATGCAGGCGTGCAGACGGACCAGAAATTCAGCCGTCTGCGAAGCTTGGCGGACTTGGCGATGGGTGTGCCGATTATTGTTCTCGCCAAGGAATTGAGCCCGGCACAGCTCGGGATGGCAATTCGCGCCGGCGTCAACGGTTACATTGCGCTTCCCGTGCGCCGGCCGCTGATCATCGAGATTCTTCGCTTGATTCTATCCGGCGGCGTTTATTTCCCGGCATCGATGCTGATCGACCGCTTGCGCGAGGACGACACACCGGCGACAGGCTGCGTTGCGCCGGCGGACACGCCGCGGGAGCTCACACGGCGCCAGAAGGACGTGCTCGGATTGTTGGTCGATGGCCGGACGAACCGGGAAATTGCCGACTCGCTGGGTATTGCCGAAGCGACGGCCAAACTGCACGTCTCGGCACTGCTTCGCGCAATGAACGTGCGCAGTCGGGACGAAGCTGTCCGTCAGGCGCGCCCTGACGGTTTCGCCATGGATTGATCGGGTTGGAGCTTTACCGCGCATCACGGGCGGCAGTCCTGGGCGATTGCCTGTTCGGGCGAGGTTCAAAGCAAAAAAGACGAGGGGCATGAGGCAGCGCCGTGCGTTCGTTAGTTATTGATCCCGATCCGGAACTGGCCGAGGCGGATGCGCGTCTCTTGAAGTCCATCTCCGCCTCCATGGAGATTGAAACGATCTCCGAATTGCGCGTCGCGCGAAAGCGGACACAGCGTCCTGCCGACGTCGATTTTGTCGTCTATGCGATCCGCAGCGGGCAGTTCTGCTGCTATTCCTTGATCGAGGCGCTGTGCCATTGGGCGATCGGCGTGCCGGTCGCCGTACTTTCCTTGTCGGACAGCCCCGAGGAGATGTTGGAAGTCCGGCGGCGCGGCGCTGCCGGGTATGTGCCGCTCAGCCTCCGCAGAGAAATATTGACCAATGTGTTCCGCGTTCTCCTGACGGGCGGCGAATATTTCCCGGTCTGGCGCTATCTGAAGGACCTGGACGAAGCGATCAATATCGCGAATTCCCAATCCGCCGTGGAGCTTGTTGGTCAGCTCACGCCCCGGCAGCGCGAGGTCCTGGAGCACCTCGCGCAGGGCCTCAGCAACAATCAGATCGCCGAGGCTCTGCAAATGTCGTCCGGCACCATCCGCACGCACGTGGCGGCGGTCCTGCGCGTGCTTGGCGTGCGGAACCGTCTACAGGCGACGAAGCTGTACCTCAAAGTGGCGCGGAAGCACAGAGCAACCTGCGTCCTAATGGACGCAGATAAGTTGCTCTATCTTTTTAGAATTGATCAATTTATCTGCAATCAGGTGATTTCACCTGATTGCAGATTGATCTAGGCTTCGGCGCAACTCGGTCGTCTCAGAAGCGATAGCCAATGCCCACGCCGACGATCCACGGATCGATATCGACGTTGGCTTTGATCGCGCCGTTGTTGATGTTGACGTCGGTATTGAGGAACAGCTTCTTGATGTCGAGGTTCAAAAGCCAATGGTCGGTCAGCGAGTAGTCGACGCCGGCCTGCATGGCCCAGCCGAAGGAATTGTCGTAGCTGATATGCGTAACCGTGCCCCCCGGCGCGTCTTCGTTGAAGAAGACGGTGTAGTTGACGCCGGCGCCGACATAGGGCTTCCACTTCCCGATCGGGTGATGGTACTGCAGCAGCACCGTCGGCGGCAGCAGCCAGACGCTGCCGAGGTCGACGTTGCCGAGCGACGTGTTCGTCGCCTTGACGTCATGCGGCGTGATCGCGGCGATCGCCTCCACCGCGATGTTCTTGGTGAAGAACCAAGTCAGATCGAGTTCCGGCACGTAGGCGTTGCTGATGTCGACATCGCCGCCGATCGAGGAGATGTCAGCGCTTTCCTGCGGAACGACTGCGATGAACCGGCCCCGGACAAGAAGGCCCTTGAGCGCCGATTCGGCTTCTGCGGCTTGGACGGTGGTCTGTTGTGACAATAAGGCGCCGAAACAGGCGACGGCGAAAAGAAGATTACGAAAGTGCATTCCCCCAACTCCCCCATGAAATAGGCGGACAAATACCATAAGTTGTCCCACGATGAAAATTTGCACGCATATTGTGCAAAAACGGGGAATAAGTCATTGATGTGAATCAAAATGAGTGGCTGCGGGCGCTGTTTTGTCGCACCCGGGTAGTGCGGCGGGTCAGCGCAGGGCGCGGCGCTTGATCAGGGGCAGCAATTCACGGAATACCGGGGTGTCGCCGCGTTCGAGCCACTCGAAAACCACCATTTCCGTCGTGACGAGCGGGCATTCGGCGTGCCGCATGCGCTCCAGCGAGGGTGGCTCGGAAGCCTCGGCATCGTCGGCAATGGCGTCGATGACGGCATAGGCCGTGCAGCCGTCGTCGGTCGGGGACAGCCGCGCAATCAAAGGCTGGACGATTGGTAGCGAGCCGACGAAGAGCGCGTGCTTGCGGCCGAGCCGCCGCATCATATCGGGCAGACCCTCGATATTGCAGTCACGCGTCGCAAAACCCGGCACGGACCGTGAGTCCGATGGCGGCGGGCTGAGCCGGAAGGACAGGCTTTCGATCGGGTCCGCATCGCCATGCGCCATGAAGAGCGGCACATCGAGGCGCTGCGCGGCCGTTGTCAGCAGCGCGATATTGGCAAGCAGCCAATCGGGGCAGGGCGTGTCGGCGTGGCCTTCCTTCACGAAGCTGGTAACAACGAGGCAAGATCTTGCGGCCTTGAGGCGCACGGTCGGATCCTGTTGGTGCATGGATTTCTCGTTCGGGCGAGAAGATAGCGAATCATGACGCGCTTGTCGCCCCGGAAGCCCGCGGCAAAAAATCGGGGGCCGTATCGTGACGGCCCCCGATATTCCGATCGCCGATGCCGGTTCGGTCAGAGCAACCCGGCGGAGCGCGCCCAGCGATATTTCGCGCCCAGCACGTTGACCGGCAGTTCCGTCGTATACGGGTAGGCGACGATGTCGCGGTCGTAGAGATATTCCGACGCTTCTTCGACCTGCGTATCGCCGACCAGCGATGCGACGACGGGCTTGTTGATGCCTTTCTTGCGCGCTTCCTCGACGACCTTCGCGGTCAGCTCGGCGAAGACCATCGGCGGCGTCACGATGGTATGCCAGTAGCCGAGGATCAGCGCGTGAATGCGGTCGTCCTCGAGGCCGAGCTTGATCGTGTTGGCGTAGGTCGAGGGCGGCTCGCCGCCGGTGATGTCGACCGGATTGCCCGCCGCGCCGAAAGGCGGAATGAACTTGCGGAAGGCGGCATCCAGATCTTTCGGCATGCGCATCAGTTGAAGGCCGTTATCGACGCAGGCATCCGACAGCAGCACGCCCGAGCCGCCGGCGCCCGTGATGATCACGACGTTCTCGCCCTTCGGCGTCGGCAGTTTCGGCAGGCCGCGCGCGAACTGCAGCATGTCGTTGAGCGTGCGGGCGCGGATCACGCCCGACTGCTTCAGCACGTCCTCGTAGATCTTGTCGTTGCCCGCAAGCGCGCCCGTATGCGAGGCGGCGGCGCGGGCGCCCATCGCCGTGCGCCCCGCCTTGAGCACGATGATCGGCTTGTTCTTCGAGACCCGCTTGGCCACCGTGGCGAAGGAGCGGCCGTCCTTGAGATCTTCCAGATGCATCGCCATCACCTGGGTGTTCGGGTCCTGCTCGAAATACGTCAGCAGGTCGTCTTCATCGAGGTCCGATTTGTTGCCGAGGCCGACGATGGCCGAGACGCCCATCTTGGTCGAACGGCTGAAGCCGATGATCGACATGCCGACGCCGCCGCTCTGCGACGAGAGCGCGACCTTGCCCTTGACGTCGTATGGCGTGCAGAAGGTCGCGCAGAGGTTCCTCGGCGTGTAGTAGAAGCCATAGATGTTCGGCCCCATGACCCGCACATTGTATTTGCGGGCGACCGCCAGCATCTGGTTCTGCAGCTCGACCTCGCCGGTCTCCGCGAAACCGGACGGGATCATCACCGCGCCCGGAACTTTCTTCTGGCCGACTTCCTCGAGCGCCGCGGTGACGAACTTCGCCGGGATGGCGAAGACGGCGACGTCGACCGTGCCCGGGATGTCCTTCACGCTCTTGAAGCATTTGTAGCCGAGCACTTCTTCGGCGCGCGGATTGATCGGATAGATCTTTCCCTTATAGCCGCCGTTGATCAGATTCTTCATGACCGAGTTGCCGATCTTGCCGTCTTCGGCCGATGCGCCGATGACCGCGACGGAATCCGGATTCATGATGCGCTTCATGGACGCCAGGATGGCTTGCTGCGACGGGCGGAAGGGCGCGGGCTTCGGCTTGAGGTCGAGGAGAATGCGCACGTCGACAGCCGTCGCGCCCTTCTTGCGCGCGAAGATCGGGTTGAGGTCCATCTCCGCGATCGCCGGGAAGTCGGAAACCAGCTTCGACACGTTCTGGATGATCGTGGCGAGCGCCTGACGGTCGACCGGGTCGGCGCCACGGACGCCCTTCAGGATCTCGGCGCCCTGGATGCCCTGCAGCATGGACATCGCGTCCTTCTTCGTCGCCGGTGCGAGGCGGAAGGTGATGTCCTTCATGACCTCGACCAGAATGCCGCCGAGGCCGAAGGCGACCAGCTTGCCGAAGCTGGGATCGGTGACCGCGCCGACCAGGACTTCCTGCGCGCCCTGCGACGACAGCATTTTCTGGACCTGAACGCCGTCGATGCGCGCCTTCTTGTTATAGGCCTTGGCGTTCTTGAGGATCGTGTTGTACGCCTTCTTGGCCTCGGCGGCGCTGTTCACGCCGACGATGACGCCGCCGGCGTCGGTCTTGTGCAGGATATCGCCTGACTGGATCTTCATGACGACGGGAAAGCCGAGCCGCTTCGCCAGGCTCGCCGCCTTGTCGCCCGAGGTCGCCAGGCCGTCGCGCGGCAAGGGGATGCCGTAGGCCGCGCAGATCTTCTTGCATTCATCGGCGGTCAGCGCGCTGCGCTTCGCCTTGATCGCCTTTTCGATAACCGCTTTGACAGCATTCTTGTTTATTGCCATGGCCTCCTCCCTGAGGTGATATCTGGCTGAAACCGTCGCGTGCCGGAGCGCCCGTCGATGGCGCGGAATTGAGATAGCGCGGTATATGTTACCCGAAATTCCGTATCGTTCCTTTTCGGCTGGTTGGCCGCGCCTGCGCTGTGGTGTTTTGCCGGCAAGCGATCGTGCAACGCCGCTTTCCGATTACTCCGAGCGGTATTCCAATTGTGTCCCGTTATCGGCTAATCCCCCACCGCGCCCGATTTGACCACGCGATCGAGCTCATCGCCCGAATAGCCGAGCACCTCCTGCAAGATCTCCATGGTATGCTCGCCCAGCAACGGTGAGCGCTTGACGTCCACGGGACTGTCGGAAAGCTTGATCGGGCAGCCGACGGTGAGGTAGGGCCCGCGTTCCGGGTGATCGACTTCCACGATCGTGCCGGTCTCGCGCAGCGACGGCTCCTCGGCGATTTCCTTCATCGACAGGATCGGGCCGCAGGGAATGTCGAGCGGATTGCACGCGTCCATGACCTCGAACTTGGTCCATGGTCTTCGTCCATTCCTCGATCCGGTCAAAAATCTGCGGGATCTTGTCGAGGCGCGCATTCGGCGTGGCATAGGCGGGATCGTCCTTCCAGCCGGGCTCGCCGATGAGATCGCAGATCTTCTTCCAGACCGCGGCCTGCGTGATGAAATAGACGTAGGCATTCGGATCGGTTTCCCAGCCTTTGCACTTGAGAATCCAGCCCGGCTGACCGCCGCCGGAATCGTTGCCGGCGCGCGGCGTCGCGTCGCCGAACGGGATGCCTTGGCCGTGTTGGCTGTATTCCGTCAGCGGGCCGCGCTGCAGCCGCTGCTGGTCGCGCAACTTGACGCGGCAGAGATTGAGAACGCCATCCTGCATCGGCGCGAGCACCTTCTGGCCCTGGCCGCTTGTCTCGCGTTGGAACAACGCGGTCACGATCCCCAGCGCGAGGTGGAGCCCGGTGCCGCTGTCGCCGATCTGCGCGCCGGTGACCAGCGGCGGCCCGTCGAGGAAGCCTGTCGTCGAGGCCGCGCCGCCGGTGCATTGCGCAATGTTCTCATAGACCTTGCAGTCCTCGTAGGGACCGGGGCCGAAGCCTTTGACCGATGCCAGGATCATGCGCGGGTTGAGCTCGTGGATACGCTCCCAGCTGAATCCCATTCGATCCAAGGCGCCGGGCGCGAAGTTCTCGACCATGACGTCGCATTCTTTGACCAGTCTTTCAAGGACCGCCTTGCCCGTCTCGTTCTTGGTGTTGAGCGTGATGGAGCGCTTGTTGTGGTTGAGCATCGTGAAGTACAGCGAGTCCGCGCCCGGCACGTCGACGAGCTGTTTCCGTGTCGCGTCGCCGACGCCGGGACGTTCGACCTTGATGACGTCCGCGCCCAGCCAGGCGAGAAGCTGCGTGCATGTCGGGCCCGACTGCACATGGGTGAAATCCAGAATTTTTACGCCTTCGAGCGCTTTCATGGCGGGCTCCTATCGGGCTGGCGTTGAATGCGGAGGGTTTGAATCACTTCTTCTGTTGGCGGGCGACGACACTCGTCGGATTGAGGTTGCCGATGCGGCCACTCTCGGTACCGGCTTTCTCGTCGATCACCGCGTTGACCAGCGTCGGGCGGCCGGAGGCCAGAGCCTTCTCGACCGCTTGCCGCAGCTCGTCCGGCGTCGTCGCGTTGACGCCGTCGCCGCCGAAGGCCTCAATCATCTTGTCGTAGCGGGAGTTCTTGACGAACACCGTCGGTGCCGCGTCCGAACCGCCGGACGGATTGACGTCGGTACCGCGGTATATGCCGCCGTTGTTGAAGACGACGACGCAGACCGGCAGGTTGTATCGGCAGATCGTCTCGATCTCCATGCCGGAGAAGCCGAAGGCGCTATCGCCCTCGACCGCGAGCACCGGCTTGCCCGTCACGACGGCCGCCGCGATGGCGAAGCCCATGCCGATCCCCATCACGCCCCAGGTGCCGACATCCAGGCGTTTCCGCGGTTTGTAGATGTCGATGATGCTGCGGGCGAAATCGAGCGTGTTGGCGCCCTCGTTCACCAGGATCGTGTCGGGTTGTGCCTTGATGATGTCGCGGAGCGACGCCAAGCGCGCCGTGGAAGTCCATCGGGACGTTGTTGTTGCGCAGCCGGGGCGCCATCCGTTCGACGTTGGTTTGCACCTTGTCCCGCACGCTCGTGGTCCAGTCCGCCGGCGGCGCGGTCCAATCCTTGCCCATCTGCGCCAACATCGCGGACACGCAGGACCCGATGTCGCCGACCACGGGGGCGGTGATGGCGACGTTGCTGTCCATTTCCTTCGGCTCGATGTCGACATGGATGAACGTTTTGGAGTAGGGCTCGCCCCATGCCTTGCCCTTGCCGTGCGACAGCAACCAGTTGAGTCGCGCTCCGATCAGCATCACGACGTCGGATTCCTTCAATACCAGCGACCGCGCGGCGCCCGCGGACTGCGGGTGGTCGTCGGGAAGCAGGCCCTTGGCCATGCTCATGGGCAGGTAGGGAATACCGGACTTTTCGACGAAGGCGCGAATCTCTTCGTCGGCCTGGGCGTAGGCGGCGCCCTTGCCGAGGATGATCAGGGGCCGCTTGGCGCCTTTCAGCACATCGAGGGCGCGCGTCACGGACTCCGGAGCCGGGGGCTGTGCCGGTGCCGGATCGACGACCTCGACCAGGGACTTCTGGCCGTCCTCGTAATCCATGGTCTGGCCGAAGAGCTTGGCGGGCAGGTCGAGATAGACGCCGCCCGGCCGGCCCGAACAGGCGGCGCGGATAGCGCGGGCGATGCCGATGCCGATATCCTGGGCGTGCAGCACCCGGAAGGCCGCCTTGCACAGCGGCTTGGCGACGGCCAGCTGGTCCATCTCCTCGTAGTCGCCCTGCTGCAGGTCGACAATCTCGCGTTCGGACGAGCCGCTGATCAGGATCATCGGAAAGCAATTCGTCGTCGCGTTGGCGAGCGCCGTGAGACCGTTGAGGAAGCCTGGCGCCGACACGGTAAGGCAGATGCCCGGCTTCTTGGTCAGGAAGCCCGCGATGGCGGCGGCCTGACCCGCGTTCTGCTCGTGCCGGAAGGAAATCACGCGCATTCCTTGCGCCTGGGCGAAGCGTCCGAGATCGGTAATCGGAATGCCGGGCACGTTGAAGATCGTGTCGATGCCGTTCAGTTTCAGCGCATCGATGACCAGGTGAAACCCGTCGGTCAGCTGGGCCTCGGGAACAGTCTCGGAAACTGCCATGGGTTTTTCTCCCTCAGAGTCGTCTCGCCCTGACGCGGCGAGCTCATCTGCTAACGTCAGTCCAGATAGTGCGCGGTCATGTCCACATGCGAAGCGAGCCCGAAGGTGTGCTCGCGCACGAGCCGCTCGGCCAGATCGGCGTCCCGCCGTTCCAGCGCCTCGATGATATGCATGTGATCGATGATCGATCGGCTCGCGCGGTTATCCTCGGCGATGGTGCGCATACGGATCCAGCGCATATGGGCGAGCAGGTTTTCCGCCATCTGGTTCAGCAGGTCGCATTGGCTCATGCTGAGAATGGCCTGATGGAACTCGATATTCGTCTCGGAATACTCGTCGATATTCGCCTGGACCTGATCGTCGTCGAAGGTCGTGAACATGCGGCGCAGCGAGGCGACCTCCTTGTCGCTGGCGCGCTCCGTGATCAGCCGCGCGGCCATGCTTTCCAGCGCCGCCCAGACGGTGATCATCTCCAGGATCTCCTTCTTCGTCTTGCGGACGACGAAGGCGCCGCGCCGGGGAATCACCTTGACGAAGCCTTCCTGCTCCAGCCGGGTGATCGCTTCGCGCACCGGCGTGCGGCTGACGCCGAAATTCTCCGAAAGCTCGCGCTCGTCGAGCCGCGTCTCGCCCGGATGTGGCATAGACGTTCATCGACAGGATCGCCTGCTTCAAGCCGTCATAGACCTTGTCCTTGAGGACGAAATTTACATCGATCGGCTTGATGAGTAGCTTGGCAGTCGACATCGGAATTTCGCCTGACAGGGATAACGCATTGACCGGCCTACCCGCACAGGCGGGCCGCCGACGACTGGAATTCGGTATCTGGTATTCAGTATACCAGATACCGGGACGGCGGCAAGTTTGATCTCTTGCCTCTGCCCCTAAATTTCTTGTTCGAGCGAACGGCTTGATTATTACGCCTCGGTTTCGCCGCCGTCACGCTCCGACCGTCTTTGCTTGCCGCCGCCGGATGTATTTCCGCAAGGGGGCGACCAGCAGGATAAGGGCGACCACCGTGATGACGCCCGAAATCGGCCGCCCGAAGAAGATTCCGAACGATCCCTGCGACATGATCAGGGACTGGCGCATCGATGCTTCCGCCAGGGGGCCCAGCACGATGGCCAGCACCGCCGGCGCCAGGGGATAGTCGAGCTTTCGCATGAGATAGCCCACCACGCCGAAGATCAGCATGAGCCAGACGTCATGCATGTCCTGGGTCGGCGCGTAACCGCCGACGACGCAGAGAATGTAGATGATGGGGGCGAGGATGGTGAACGGCAGCCGGAGCATCATGAGGAAGGCCGGGATGAAGGCCAGATTGATGAGCAGCGCGAACACGTTGGCGACATAGAGGCTGGCGATCAGCCCCCACACGAACTCGGTGTGGTTGACGAAGAGCAGCGGCCCCGGCTCGAGGCCCCAGATCACCATGCCGCCGAGCAGGATCGCCGTGGTCGGCGAGCCGGGAATGCCGAGCGTCAGCATCGGCAGCATCGAGCCGGTGCTGGCCGCGTTGTTGGCGGATTCGGGCGCGACGACGCCGTTGATGTTGCCCTTGCCGAAGCTTTCGGGGTCCTTCGCCATGGTCTTGGCGATGCCGTAGGCCATCAGCGAGCCTGGCGTGGCGCCGGCCGCGGGCAGGATTCCGACGAAATATCCGAGCAAAGACCCCATGAGTACCGTCTTCACCGAATGCCGGAGCTCGGAGACGGCGGTGATGATGCCGCGGAGCGAGATCTTGGCCGCGGTGACGACCATCTCGCCATGCGTCGTCTCGATCACCCACAACATCTCGCCGATGCCGTAGATGCCGATGGCGAGGACCAGGAAGTTGATGCCGTGGTAGAAGCCCGGGAGGTCGAAAAAGATCAGCCGCGGCTTGCCGCTGACGATGTCGAGCCCGACGGCGCTCAGCGCCAGCCCGAGAAAAATGGAAAAGAACGTCTTCGGGATATCGTCGCCGCCGAGCCCGATGAAGGTGGCGAAGGCGAGCAGCATCAGCGCGAATTCCTCGGGCGGCCCGAAGGCGAGGGCGGCTTCGGCCAGCGGCGGCGCGAAGAAGGTGAACAGCAGGACCGAGATCGATCCGCCGACGAAGGACGCCGAAGCGGCGGCGATCAGCGCACGGTCGGCCTTGCCCTGCAGCGCCAAAGGCCGGCCGTCGAAGGTGGTCGCGACCGCCGTCGACGCGCCGGGAATCCCCAGCGTGATCGAGCTGATCGCACCGCCATACATCGCGCCGTAATAGAGCGCGCCGAGAAAGATGATGGCGCCGGTCGGCGGCACGAGGAAGGTCATCGGCAGCAGGATCGCGACGCCGTTCACCGAGCCCAGCCCCGGCATCGCGCCGATGAACAACCCGGCGACGCAGCCGAAGACGACCAGCATCAGGTTCAACGGCTCGAAGGCGACAGAAAAGCCGTTCATCAGGAAGTGCAGAGTATCCATGGCTGCTTTCTGGCCCTAAAGGAACAGGTCGTAGAGCGGATAGAAGGCCGGCTCGGTCATGCCCTTCGGGAGCGTGATCTTCAGCGCGATCTCGAAGAAGAAGAAGGTTGCAACGGGGGCCGCGAGGGCGATCGATACCATCAGCGGCCATTTATGGTGGCCGAGAGTCCGCATGTAGAAGATCAGGAACAGCGGCATCGCGACATAGACGCCGACGAAATGAATCGAGCCGATCATGATCGTGAGCGAGCCCGCGCCGATCAGGAACAGCTTGAAGGCGCGGGGGGTCATGAACGGCTCGGTCGATTGCGAGGGCGGGCTGGTGCGCCGGGCCCACCGCAGGACGATCAGCCCGCAGCAGACCAGCATCCCGGCGCCGAGCCAGAAGGGAAAGGCGCCGCCCCCGGGTCCGGATCCCTTGATCCAGCCGATGGGCAGATCGTGATAACTCATCCACATGATGCTGACAGAGAAGATCGCCAGGCACACGGCCATGACCAATTCCGCCACGCGCATATCGGCGACCTCCCTGCAGCGACCGACAAATCGGTTCGGTGTTATTTGAGCTCGCCCAATTCCTCGAGCAGCTTCTTGTGGACGTCCCGCTCCTTGAGGAAGTACGCGGCAAGCTTCGGGCCGGTGAGCCAGCCGGGCACGAGGCCCTTCGACTTCAAGTAGTCCTGCCACTCTTTCGAGTCGTAGACCTTCTTGAAGACGCCGACGTAGAAGGCCTGCACGTCCTTGTCGATCTTGGCCGGCGCGACGACGCTGCGCTGCATGTAGTAGACCATGTCGTCGCCGTACCCGAGCTCCTCAAAGGTCGGGATCTTCCCGAACCGGCCCGTCAGCTTGCCCTTCGGCGTGAAGCTGGCGAGCGGCTTCGACTTGCCGGCTTCCCAGAAGCCGACCTGCTCGGACGGATTGTTCACCGTCGAGTTGATCTGATCGCCGACCAGCTCCTTCGCGACCGTCCCGCCGCCCTTGAAGGGGACATAGGTCATTTTGAGATTGAATTTTTTCTCCAGCATGGCGGTCACCAGGGAATCTTCCTGGCCCTTGCCGGTGCCGCCCATCTTCCAATTCGCCGGGCCGGCGGCCTTGACCGCCTTGATGTATTCCGGCACCGAGTTGATGTGGCTGTCCGTGCTGACCCACAGCTGGAAGGTGTCTTCGGCCATCCGCGCAATCGGCGTGAAATTCTTGATGTCGACGCCGATCCCCGGATTGCGCAGCGGCGTGGTGTAATAGCTGTTGAGGGTCGCCATGATGACGTGCGGGTCGCCGGCCTTGTCCTTCAGGTAGCGCAACGCTTCCGCGCCGGAGCCGCCGCCCTTGTTCACCGGCACGAAGGGCTTCGGTGAAAAATGATGCTTTTCGATGATGCCTTGGATAAAGCGGGCGAGGCGATCGGCGCCGCCGCCCTTGCCGGCCATGATGACGAACTCGACCGGCTTTCTCGGTTGCCATTCCGCGACCGCACTCTGCGGTATCGCGACACTGGCGGCGGTCGACAGGGTGACGACCGCAAATCCTCCCAGCCAAGCGCGTCGGCTCAGCCACTTCGCAAAGTATGCCATTTTCTCCTCCCTAATTGTGTCATTGGCGCTTGCGCGGTCCGTTTCTCGGTTCTTATCCGCGCCGCTTGTTGTTATTCCCGCCGTTTTTGCCCCGGCCAAACCGCCGTTGGGTCTATTTTCTCGTTACCGGCGAGCTCGCGAATTTGCGCCGTTCATATCTGTCGCTCGTCTCGTGCGACCACTTTCTCCTTCAGTTGCCGTGTCATTTTCCAGTATTACGGATATATCATACTGTATACCAGACCATAGATTCGCGTTACGGACAATGCGAAATCAGGCCTTGGTGACAGGCTCCGGCGCCTGACCTTCGTGATGGCGGACGCGGCGCCGGGGATCGCGGAAGGCGACGGTCATGGTGTTGGATATCCACTATCGCTCGCGTAATGTACGGTGCGGCTTGGCTTCGGGAATGGGCATCGATGGCGAATGATGGCGCAAGCGGCGGCGGATCACCGCGGCGGATCGACCCGGGCTCGGGGCGGCGGAAGTCGCCCGCTTTTTCGCGCGGCCGTCAGCTCGATTCGCAGGCCCGCGAGGAGATCGCCCGGCTGCTGGACGAGCGGTCGCGCGCCCGCGACCTGCTGATCGAGCACCTGCACCTGATTCAGGACACCTATGGCTGCCTCTCCGCGGCGCATCTGCAGGCGCTGGCGGCCGAAATGAAGCTGGCCATGGCCGAGGTGTACGAAGTGGCGTCCTTCTATGCCCATTTCGACATCGTGCTCGACGGCGAAACGCCGCCGCCCGCGCTGACGGTGCGGGTCTGCGACAGCCTGACCTGCGCGCTTGCCGGCGGCGAGGCCTTGCGCGCGGCGCTGTCGGACCGCCTCGGCGGTGATGTGCGCGTGGTGCGCGCGCCGTGCATGGGGCGCTGCGACGTGGCTCCGGTCGCCGAGGTCGGTCATCGCTACGTCGACACGGCCGATATCGCGTCGGTGGCCGCAGCGGTGGAGGGCGGCGATTTCCATCCGGAGATCCCGGACCATCAGGAATTCGACGACTATGTCGCGGACGGCGGCTATACGCTGTTGAAGGAATGCCGCGCGGGAATACGGAAGGCCGAGGACCTGATCAAGGCGCTGGAGGAGTCCGGCCTGCGCGGTCTCGGCGGCGCGGGATTTCCGACCGGCCGCAAATGGCGCTTCGTGCGCCAGGAGAAGGGCCCGCGCCTGATGGCGGTCAACGCCGACGAGGGCGAGCCGGGGACTTTCAAGGACCGCTACTATCTCGAGCGCGACCCGCATCGCTTCCTCGAAGGCATGCTGGTCGCCGCCTGGGTCGTCGAGGCGCAGGCCGTCTACATCTACCTGCGCGACGAGTATCCGGCGGCGCGCGAGATCCTGCTGCGCGCAATCACCCGTGTGGAACGCGAAGGGCTGAATGGCGGCTGCACGATCCATCTGCGCCGGGGCGCCGGCGCCTATATCTGCGGCGAGGAATCGGCGATGCTGGAAAGCATCGAGGGCAAGCGCGGGCTGCCGCGCCACAAGCCGCCGTTCCCCAGCCAGGTCGGCCTGTTCGGGCGGCCGACGCTGATCCACAATGTCGAGACGCTCTTCTGGGTGCGGGATCTCGTCGAGAAGGGCGCGGCCTGGTTCACCGGCGAAGGCCGCAACGGCCGGCAGGGCCTGCGCAGCTTCTCGGTTTCGGGACGGGTGAAGAGCCCGGGGGTTAAGCTTGCGCCCGCCGGCGTCACGGTGCAGGAGCTGATCGACGAATATTGCGGCGGCATGGCCGAGGGCCATCGCTTCAAGGCCTATCTTCCCGGCGGCGCCTCGGGCGGCATCCTGCCGGCCCGCATGGCGGACGTCCCGCTGGATTTCGGAACGCTCGAGCAGTTCGGCAGCTTCATCGGCTCGGCCGCGGTTGTCGTGCTGTCCGACAAGGACGATATCAAAGGGGTGGCGCTCAATCTCATGCGCTTCTTCGAGGACGAGAGCTGCGGGCAATGCACGCCCTGCCGCGTCGGCACCGAGAAGGCGGTGGCGCTGATGTCTGAAAAGGACTGGGACGGGGCGCTGCTGCGCGATTTGAGCGCGGCGATGGCGTCCGCCTCGATCTGCGGGCTGGGCCAGGCCGCGCCGAACCCGCTCTTGTGTCTCCTGAAGTATTTTCCGGAGGAGCTGACATGACCGCGACCATCACCTTCACGCTCGACGGCAAGGAGGTCGAGGCCGGACCGGGCGAGACTATCTGGCAGGTCGCGTCGCGCCAGGGCACGGAGATCCCGCATCTCTGCTACGCGCCGGAGCCGGGCTATCGGCCGGACGGCAACTGCCGCGCCTGCATGGTGGAGATCGAGGGCGAGCGCGTGCTGGCGGCCTCCTGCATCCGCAAGCCCGCGCCGGGCATGGTGGTGCGCTCCGCGTCGGACAAGGCGAAGAGCGCCCGCCGCATGGTGATGGAGCTCTTGATCGCCGATCAGCCGAAGCGCGACGCGGCGCATGATCCGCGCTCGAAATTCTGGCGCTGGGCCGATGCGATGGGCGTCGCCGGCAGCCGCTTCCCGGCACGTCCCAAGGTCGAGCGGGACAGCAGCCATGTCGCGATCGCGGTCAATCTGGACGCCTGCATTCACTGCAATCTCTGCGTCCGCGCCTGCCGCGAGGTGCAGGTCAACGACGTCATCGGCATGGCCTATCGCGGCCACGGCGCCAAGATCGTCTTCGATTTCGACGCGCCGATGGGCAACTCGACCTGCGTCGCCTGCGGTGAATGCGTGCAGGCCTGCCCGACGGGCGCGCTGATGGAGGCCAGCCTGCTGGACGAGGCCGGCGTGCGCCGCGAATTCGAAGACCGCGACGTGAAGACGCTCTGCCCTTATTGCGGCGTCGGCTGCCAGACCACGGCGCATGTCAAGGACGACAAGATCCTTTATGTCGATGGCCGCAACGGGCCGGCCAACGAGCAGCGGCTTTGCGTCAAGGGGCGTTTCGGATTCGACTACATCACCCATCCCCACCGGCTGACCAAGCCGATGATCCGGCGCGACGACGCGCCGAAGGACGGCGCGCTCCGGCTCGATCCGGGCAATCCCTGGACGCATTTCCGCGAAGCGACCTGGGACGAGGCGCTGGATGCCGCCGCGGCCGGCTTGAAAAAGGTGCTGGACGCGCATGGCGGTTCGGCGCTCGCCGGCTTCGGCTCGGCGAAGGGCTCGAACGAGGAGGCCTATCTGTTCCAGAAGCTGGTGCGCACCGGCTTCGGCACCAACAATGTCGATCACTGCACGCGCCTCTGCCACGCTTCCTCCGTCGCGGCGCTGATGGAGGGCATCGGCTCGGGCGCCGTGACCGCGCCGTTCACGGCGGCGGCCGACGCGGAGTGCATCATCGTGATCGGCGCCCGGCCCGAGCAGAACCATCCGGTGGCCGCGACCTATCTCAAGAACGCGACGAAGCGCGGCGCCAAGCTGATCGTCGCCGACCCGCGCGGACAGGAACTGGCGCGCCACGCCACCTACAGCCTGCAGTTCAAGCCCGGCACCGATGTCGCGCTGCTGAACGCGATGATCCACACGATCATCGAGGAAGGGCTGACCGACCGCCAATACGTTCAGACGCACACCGAAGGCTTCGAGCAGCTCGCCGCCCGGACGAAGGATTTCTCGCCGGAAAAGATGGCCGCCGTCTGTGGCATCGACGCGGGGACGATCCGCGAGGTGGCGCGGCTCTACGCGACGTCGACCACGTCGATCATTTTCTGGGGCATGGGCATCTCGCAGTCGGTGCACGGCACGGACAATGCGCGCTGCCTGATCGCGCTGGCGCTGATCACCGGCCAGGTCGGCCGGCCCGGCACCGGGCTGCATCCGCTGCGCGGACAGAACAATGTCCAGGGCGCCTCGGACGCCGGCCTGATCCCGATGGTCTTTCCCGACTACCGCTCGGTCGAGGCGGCCGACATCCGGCAGAAGTTCGAAGATTTCTGGGGAACGGCGCTCGATCCCAAGCGCGGCCTCACGGTGGTCGAGATCATGAACGCGATCCACGCCGATGAGATCAAGGCGATGTACATCATGGGCGAGAACCCGGCGATGTCCGATCCGGACCAGGCGCATGCGCGCGCCGCGCTGGCCAAGCTCGACCACCTGGTGGTGCAGGACATCTTCCTGACCGAGACGGCGTGGCACGCGGATGTCGTGCTGCCGGCCTCCGTGCATGCGGAGAAGACCGGCACCTTCACCAACACGAACCGCCAGGTTCAGCTTGCCCGCGAAGTCGTGCCGCTGCCGGGCGACGCGCGCCAGGACTGGTGGATCATCCAGGAGCTCGCGACCCGGCTTGGCCTCGGCTGGCAATACGGCCATCCGCGCGACGTGTTTGCCGAGATGGCGCAGATCATGCCGTCGCTCGCCAACATCACCTGGGAGCGGCTGGAGCGGGAAGAGTTGGTCACCTATCCCTGCGACGCGCCGGACAAGCCGGGCAACGAGATCATGTTCGCCGCGGGCTACCCGACGGCGAGCGGGCGCGGCCGGATCGTGCCGACGGATCTGACGCCGCCGGACGAGCTGCCGGATGACGAGTATCCGATGGTCCTGACCACCGGGCGCATGCTGGAGCATTGGCATACGGGCGCGATGACGCGGCGGGCCGGGAACCTCAATCAGCTCGAGCCCGAGGCGATTGCCTGCATGTCGCCCCGCGATATCGACCGCATGGGGCTGGCGCCCGGCGACTTCATCCGGGTGGCGACGCGACGCGGCGCGATCTCGCTGCGCGTCCGCCAGGACCGCGAGGTGGCGGACGGCATGGTGTTCATCCCCTTCTGCTTCACCGAGGCGGCGGCGAACCTGCTGACCAATCCGCAGCTCGATCCCTTCGGCAAGATCCCGGAGTTCAAGTTCTGCGCCGCCCGCGTCGAGCCGGCCGAGAGCAAGGCCGCCGAGTAGGCGGGGAGTAGCCTGATCCGCTTATTCGGGCCGGGAAGGCGATCCGCCGCCGGGCTGAACAAGGGCGATTTTCCGCGGTGTCGCGGAGCCTTTAACCAATTTCACAATAAATAACCAAAGTATATATTTACCATAATACTTCAGAAAACATAATATAAATCAAAGTTACATTTTAAAATATATAAGAACCTCTAAATTAACTAAACATTTTACTAGATTTATTCGGAACATCGGTGTAAAGATGTAGTACTAAATGGGAGGGGTGCTGCGTTGGGGGAGAGTTATGTCTCGAGCACCTCTGTTTATCGTGGGTGGTACCGGCCTGTTTCGACGAGGCCTGTGTAGCTTTCTGGAAGAAACGCCCTTCCAGATGGCCGCGGAGTTCGACAACGCGGAAGCGTGCGTGAGCGCGATTGCGAAGGCCTCGACGCCGGAGGTGGACGTCATTGTCTACATCTCAAATGGCGACCCGGAGGTTTCGGCCGCGGCTGTCGACGCACTGATTTCCTGTTGCGACGCGCGCGTGCTGGTCCTGTCGGGCGAGCTTTCGGTCGACGAGCTGGGCGCCTGCCTGCGCGTCGGGGCCGGGGGCTATCTGCTGAGCAACATTTCCAAGGAAGTGCTCACGCATTCGCTGCGCCTGATCGTGCTGGGCGAGACGGTGTTCCCGTCGCAGCTCGCCACGGCCTGGGCGACCGGGCAGTTGCGCCAGACGACCAATACGGTCGAGGTCGACAAGGCGCTCGAAGTGCTGACGAACCGCGAGACTGAAATTCTCGGCTGCCTTACGGAAGGCGCGCCGAACAAGATGATCGCGCGGCAGCTCGGCATTACCGAGGCGACCGTGAAGATCCACGTCAAATCGCTGATCCGCAAGATCGGCGTGCAGAACCGGACCCAGGCGGCCCTTTGGGCGATCCAGGCGGGTTACGGGAAGAACGGGACCGATCTCGCGGCCTGACCCCGCACCGTCTGTCGATGGCCGGCCTTCGCGACGCCGGCCGCCATCGAGAAAATCGGGACATATTCCCCAATCGGCCCCGCTTCGGCGGGGCCTTTTTTTGCGCGGCCTCGAATTCAGGGGGCTGAAGGAAAGCGGCCCCCCGCCAAGGGCGAAGGGCCGTTCCAACAGGGAAGTTCCGGAAATGAGTGAGCGTGTGTGTGTGATCCTTTACTTCTGTCTGGACATGTCCTTCAGGCACTGCGCCTTCAGTTTCGCGTCCTTGATCTTGCCGCATTTCACCTTGGCCTGGTCACCCGCGGCGAAGGCCGGGGCAGCCACCGGGCCGGCGGCGAATGCTGCCAGAACAACGATGGGAAGGATTTTGCGAATCATGGAAAGTCTCCTAACTAGTTTACGATTGCGGGTTGTTGCACGCGAATGGGCGTCGCTGTTACCGATCTCCCCTCAGTAAAGCGACCGAATTTCGTCGTGCGCGTCGGGCATGCCGGCTTCCCGCGCAGCCGGCCCCCGGGCGTCGGATTTGAGACCAACGAGTTGTGCCTGAACGATTTCCTCACGCGTCAGGTCGATGCGGATGACCGTGACGCGGGCGCCTTGGGTCGAGACGATTTCGGCGCGGTGGGGCGAGATCGCGATCGGCCCGCCGTCCGAATCGAAGCTGTCGTAGAGGGCGACCAGAACCTGTTTGACCTCGCCGTTCTGGTCGAGCACGAGGTTGTCGACCTCGCCGATACGTTGGCCGTCCAGGTTCAGGACGTAGCTGCCGATCAGGTCATAGGCGCGGTAATAGCGCTCTACCATGTCGCGCGAGGCGACCCGACGGGCGTGACCCGGTTGCTGGGCGTTGCCGAACGGCGCTTCCCGTTGCAGGCCGCTGGCCGGCGTCGGCTGTCCTGCTTCTGCGGTGCCGAGAGCCGCAGCGGCGCCGATCGCAATCGCGAGGAAGCATTCTCCCTGCCATCTCGATTTGCGCATTGCTCGATACCTCTGTTCGGTCGCGTCTGACTTGATGCCGCCCGGGCGAAGCTTTCCGTGAGGGGAGCATTCCGCGAGGGCGCCTGCCGTTAACCAATAGACGGCGCGCGCCGCGCTTTCTTCCCGGGCAAAATTTTTTCGATGCGATTTTCTTGCACCGCGCCGCACCGGGCATGGATGTCCCGGGATGATCTCTCATTAATCATCATGTCGCCGTATTTCCGTCCGAATCGCTGCTTAGCCTGATGTGCAGGAATCATCGCAACAGAGAGGAATAAAGCATGAGAATGCGCGTCTATTAGCGCGAGCGGTATGCGTTCACCGACCGTTTTGGGGCGACAGCGGCCATAAGCCGAAAAAGGCAAAGGCCACGGCGGATTGCATGTCAGCTCGGACAGGGAAACGGCGCGGACGCATGGGTGAGGGGGGACTAAAGGATGATTATCGTTCACGACTTCCGTGGTTTTCGGTCGTGCGCAGTCGATCCGGAATGTCAGGAACCGGCGATTCGTCGCGGGATTCTTGAGGTCATCAGGGAAATATCCAGGCGCTTGTTCGTTAATCGCCTGGCGATTGGTCGAAAGACCTTGCCCGCACAGGAGGACCTCATTTTGCCGGAAACGGGACCGATGCTCACGCTTCATGTTGCCGCATTGCGGCGTTACGCAAACGCCTTGGAGGGCAATCGCGAAGAAGCGGACGACCTGGTGCAGGAATGCCTTGCACGCGCGATCGCAAGGACCAAGGCATGGAGCGAAATCCGCAATGTCCGTGCCTACTTGTTCACAATTCTCCACAATCTTCACATCGATCGTGTCTCGCGCGGCCGGAGCGCCGGCTATGCCGTGCCGCTCGAATCGGTCGAGCACAAGCTGACGACGAAGCCGTCGCAGGAAGACGGCCTGCGGATTCGGGACCTGGAGCGCGCGCTTCGCGTGCTGCCCGACGACTATCGCAAGGCGGTCCTTCTCGTCGGCCTCGAAGGCATGAGCTATCAAGAAGCCGCGACGACGCTCGGCGTGCCGATCGGCACGATCATGTCGCGGTTGTCGCGCGGGCGCGAAACCCTGCGGCAGCTCATGGCAACCGACGCGCACGCGAAATTGCGGATGGTGAAATGACACAGGCACGCAATAGTGACCGTGAGCCCATCTCCGAGATGGATCTGCACGGTTACATCGACGGTGAACTGCCGGCGCTGCGCCGGGCCGAGGTGGAGGCGTATCTCGCGGACCATCCGGACGAGGCGGCCCGGCTCGCCGAATACCACGCGCTGACGCTGTCGCTGCATCGGCTCTATGACGGCGACCGCGCGGCCAGTCCGCGGATCGACATGCTGACCGCGGACCTCGACCGCACGCTCCGCCGCCGCCGCACGGTGCATCGGTTGGTTCGCATGGCCGCGGTCGCGGCCGTGCTGGCCATCGTTGCCGGCGTCGCGTCGAGCGTTCACGATCGCTTCCGGCAGGCCGAGGATCGCTTCCTCGCTTTCACCCAGCAGGCGACCGACGCGCATCTCCTGTTTGCCGGCGCCAAGCCGCCTGCGGTCGACGTCAAGCCCGACGGCAATTCGACGGTGGTGTCCTGGCTGTCGCAGCGGCTGACGGGCGTTCCGGTACGGGCGCCGGATCTGCACAAGCTCGGGTACACGCTGACGGTCGAGCGCATCCTTCCGTCGCCCAACGGGCCCGCCGCGCAGCTCATGTACGAGGGCAAAAAAGCCGCCGAGCCGGTCACGCTGTTCATCGGCAAGAGCAAGGGCAAGCAGCAGACCGCCTTCACCTATGTCCAGAACGACGATCTCTCGATCTTCTATTGGCAGGAGGGGCCGTTCGCTTACAGCCTCGCGGGCAAGCTCGGCCGGGCCGATCTGCTGTCGCTCGCCGAAGCGGTGAATGCACAGCTGGTCGCCCTGCCGCCGATGCCGAAGACGATGGTCCAGCGGCGCGCCGCGGACGTGATCCGCGCGGCCGGCAAGGAGCCGCTGACGCCTGATTCCGACACGGCGGCAATATCGGCGGCGCCTGCGGTTCGTGACGCCGTCGCCCACCCGGCGGATGTGCTCGTGCGGCCCGTCGCGAAAAAGATCGATGCGACGAAGATCGAGGCGTCGGAAAGCAGCGTTGCGCCGGAGCACGTGAAAACGGATACGCTCCAGCCCGCGCCGGTCAAGGATGGCGCCGCCGTCAAGAAGGCGCCGAAGCCGTCCGCGCCGGCAAACGAGAGCGATACGGCCAAGAAGACCTGAGTTCGCGGTCAGAGCTTGACCGCGCGGAGGCGAAGCGCGTTGCCGATGACCGAGACCGAGCTCAGGCTCATGGCCGCGGCGGCAATGATCGGGCTGAGCAGCAGGCCGAAGAACGGATACAGCACGCCCGCCGCGACCGGCACGCCGATGCCGTTGTAGATGAAAGCGAAGAATAAATTCTGACGGATATTGCGCATCGTCGCCTTGCTCAGGCGGCGGGCGCGGACGATGCCGTCGAGATCGCCCTTGATCAGCGTGACCCCGGCGCTCTCGATCGCGACATCGGTTCCCGTTCCCATGGCGATGCCGATGTCGGCCTCGGCCAGCGCCGGCGCATCGTTAATGCCGTCGCCCGCCATCGCAACGACATGGCCTTGCTCCTTCAGCCGGCGCACTTCCGAGCCCTTGTCCTGCGGCAGGACGTCGGCGACCACGCTGTCGATGGAGAGCTTGCGCCCGACGGTCTCGGCCGCGACCCGGTTGTCGCCGGTCAGCATGACGATGCGGAGGCCGTCCTCGCGCAAGGCCGCCAGCGCCGCCGCGGTCGACGGCTTGATCGGGTCGGCGACTGCGATCAGCCCGCCGACCGCGCCGTCGATGGCGACGAACATGACGGTTGCGCCGTCGCGCCGGATTTCGTCGGCGCGCCTGTTCCAGTCGCCCGCGTCGATGCCGAGCCCTTCGATCAGCCGCAGATTGCCGATCGCGATATCCTGTCCGCCGGCCCGTCCCTTGACGCCTTTTCCCGTTTCGGAATCAAAATCCGTTACCTCAGCCCGCCCGGCGCCGCGCTCCTCGGCGGCGCGGACGATCGCCGCGGCGAGCGGATGCTCGCTCTGCGCCTCCAGGCCGGCGGCGAGACGGAGGATCTCCGCCTCGTCATGACCGTCGGCGGGGACGACCGCCGTTACCGACGGCTTGCCCATGGTGAGGGTGCCGGTCTTGTCGACCACCAGCGTGTCGACCGCTTCCAGCCGCTCCAGCGCCTCGGCGTCGCGAATCAGCACGCCCGCCTGCGCCCCGCGGGCGACGCCCACCATGATCGAGACGGGCGTGGCGAGGCCGAGCGCGCAAGGGCAGGCGATGATCAGCACCGACACGGCGGCGATCAGCGCATAGGCGAAGGCCGGCTGCGGGCCGACGGCGAGCCAGACGACGAAGGCGAGCACCGCCGTTCCGACCACCGCGGGGACGAAATAGCCCGCGACCTGATCGGCGACGCGCTGGATCGGCGCGCGGCTGCGCTGCGCCTGGGCGACCAGGTTGACGATCTGGGACAGCATCGTGGCGCTGCCGACGTGATCGGCGCGCATGACGAAGCTGCCCGTCGCATTCAACGTGCCGCCGATCACCGTATCGCCGGCGCCCTTGGCGACGGGCACGGGCTCGCCGGTGATCATCGATTCGTCGACATTGCTGTGGCCGTCGAGGACGGTGCCGTCGACCGGCACCTTGTCGCCGGGACGCACGCGCAACCGGTCGCCCGCCACGACCCGGTCGAGTGCAATCTCTTCCGTTCCGCCGTCGTCGCGCATCCGATAGGCCCTCGCCGGCGCCAGGTCGAGCAGCGCGCGCACCGCCGAGCCGGTACGCTCGCGCGCCCGCAGCTCCAGCACCTGGCCCAGCAGGACCAGCACGGTGATCGTGGCGGCGGCCTCGAAATAGACGTCGACCGTGCCATGCATGCCGCGGAAGGTTTCCGGGAAAAGCCCCGGGGCGATCGTCGCCACGATGCTGTAGAGATAGGCGACGCCGGTGCCGATGGAGATCAAGGTGAACATGTTGAGATTGCGGCTGAGGATCGACGCCCAGCCGCGCTGGAAGAAGGGCAGGCCGCACCAGACGACGACCGGCGTCGCCAGCGCGAGCTGGGTCCAATGATCGATCCGGGGCGGCACCAGGTCCGCGAGATGCACGCCCGGCAGGTGCGCGCCCATGGTCAGCGCGAGCAGGGGGACGGTGAGCGCGGCGCCGATCCAAAGCCGCCGCGTCATGTCGATCAGCTCGGGGTTCGGCCCTTCGTCGGCGGTGGCGTCGCGCGGCTCGAGGGCCATGCCGCAGATCGGGCAGGTGCCGGGGCCGATCTGCGTCACCTCCGGATGCATCGGGCAGGTGTAGACGATGCCGGCCGCCGCCGCGTCGGTTTTCGTTTCCGACGGCGGGCCGAGATAGCGGCCCGGGTCGGCGGCGAATTTCTCGAGGCAGCCGCGAGAGCAGAAATAATATTCCGTCCCGGCATGGCTGTGGCGGTGCTTCGCGGTCGCCGGGATCAACCGACATGCCGCAGACCGGGTCGCGGGCAGCCGTCGTGTCGGCGCTTTGGCAATGCGCGCAATGTGCCTGATGGTCTGTCATGCGCCATACATGGTCCTTCCAGTCACTGGAAGGTCAAGGGGGCGGACCACCGCCCAATACCGCAAAGAAAAGCGGCGCCTGGGTGGGCGCCGCTACGGGAAAAGGCAATTTGAAACGTTTTTTGCTCTTTGGGGAGTTAACTGCCTGTCTCTCTCATGCTGTCGTGCTGGCTGTTACCGTTGCCGCAACTGATGCGACGCTTGCGCAACGGCTCATTCCGATTCGACCTTAACATCTCAAGGCGGGGCTTGTGGCCCTTGACTGCCGCCTCGCGATCAAAAAAACGTGAGCGGCGCGTGCCGCGCTTTCTCATATGCGCCGCGAAGTCGTTTCACCGGACCGCGATTCCGAACATCTCCGCCGCCGTACCGCACAGAATTCTGCTGCTTTTCGGTCTCGGTCAGCGTGGCGTCCTGCACGACCTTGAGCGGCACGGGATCGCCGATCGGGAAGGGATAGTCGGAGCCGAGCATGACGCGGTCGGCGCCGACCTTGTCGCAGAGGTATTTCAGCGCCGCCGGCTGGAAGACGAGGCTGTCGAAATAGCATTGCCGCAACCCTTCCTCCGGGTCCGCGTATTTGCCCGGATTGGCATGGAAATTCCGCACGAGCCGGCCGATCGCGAAGGGCAGGCCGCCGCCGCCCGTCGTCAGCACCGCTTTCATCCCGGCATATTTGATGAAATGCCCCGAGAACAGCAGGCGCGCGCAAGCGGCCGTCATGTCGTTCAGCCGCGCGACCGCGTTGACCAGGTCGGGCTCGCGGATACGCGGGTCGGTCGTGTCGAAGACCGGATGAATCAGCACCGCGGCGCCGCGGTCGGACGCCGCCTCCCAGAACGGGTCGAGGTCGGGGTCGTCGAGGTTGCCGCCTTCGCCCTTCGGCTGGGCGGCGATCATGATGCCGCGGAATCCCGCATCCATGGCCTCGTGCAGCACGGCGGCGGCCCGCTTGCCCGACTGCATCGGCACGCTGGCGAGCGGCGTCAGGCGCGGCTCCTTTTCGCACGCCTTCAGCAGGTGCTCGTTGATCATGCGGCTCCAGTCCGCGCCTTCCTCGGCCGGCAGCTCGTAGCCGAACATGTCAAGCCAGCCGCCGCTTACCTGGTGGTCGATGCCGCGCTCGCTCATCCACTGCAGCCGCTGCTCGGTGTCGCGCAGGCGCGGCATGATCGGGCGCGTCGGCTTTCGGCCCGCGAAGGCGAGCTGGAAACTGCCGTCGGAATGCAGCAGCTCGACCGACGGGAAACGGCTGATGCTGCGCTTGAGATCGTCGAACATGCCCTGCGGCGCGAAATGGGCGTGGATGTCGATGTTCATCGCGATGCTCCGCTTTGTTCTCTGGGTCGCATTCTCTTCACGTCTTTGCCCCGCGGCCGCCGAGTAATTCGCCGAGCCGCCCGAGCCGCATCGGCAGCGTGTCAATTCGGTGGCCGAGCGGGGCGAGCGCATCGTTGACCGCGCTCGCGACCGCCGCGGGAGAGCCGGGATAGCCGGCCTCGCCCGCGCCCTTCTGCCCGAGCGAGGTCAGCGGCGAGGGCGTGCAGTGCTCTGCGATCTTGACCATCGGGATTTCGAGCGACGAGGGCAGGAGGTAATCCATGAAGGTGCCGGACAAATGCTGCCCGCTCTCGTCGTATTCGAACTTCTCGTAAAGCGCCGCGCCGATGCCATGCGCGATGCCGCCCAGCATCATGCCCTTGACGATCAGCGGGTTGATGACCGTGCCGCAGTCATGCGCGACGTAGTATTCCGGGATCTCGACCTTGCCCGTGCCGGGGTCGATCTCGACCAGCGCCATATGCGCCTCGAAGGAGAAGCAGGGATACATCTGCACCCGCCCGTCCTTGTCCGGCATCGCGCCGCCCTTCGGAACCTGCAGCGTGTGGCTCGCCTGCAGGCCGGGCTCGACCCCGGGCGGCATGAGGTGGTTCTGGCGATGGCAGATGCGGACGATCTGATCCCAGGTCAACCGCCGGGACGGATCGTTTGAGGCGGCGACGGCGCCGTCCTGATAGACCACGGCGTCCGGGCTCAGGCCCAGATTATGCGCGGCGACGCGGATGACGCGGTCGCGGATGATCTCGGCCGCCTTCTGCGCCGCGCCGCCCAGCATGATCGCCATGCGGCTCGCCACCGGGCTGTTGCCGGGCAGGCTCGATAGCGAGTCCGCGTGGACCACACGGATCGAGGCTGGATCGAAGCCGAGCGTCTCGCCGATCACCGTCGCGGCCAGCGTCTGGTGGCCCTGGCCGGCGCTCGACGTCACGATCAGCGCGGTGATCGCGCCGAGCCGGTCGACCTTGACGGTGCAGGATTCCGGCCACAGCGTGGTGTCGTTGCGCGGGTTGAACAGCGGCTCGAAGGCGGCGTTGCCGCCGCCCGGCTCGAGCGCGGTCGCGATGCCGACGCCGGCGAGCCTGCCCGCTTTTCGGCGTTCGTCGCGCTTCTTGAGAAGCTCGGGATAGGCCGCGAGATCGACGAGCTTCTGCAGCACGGCGTGATAGTCGCCGCTGTCGTATTCGGTACCGCTCGGGATCATGTAGGGGAACTGCTCGGCGCGGATCAGGTTGCGCCGCCGCACCTCGACACGGTCGAGGCCGAGCTGCAGCGCCACGCGATCAATCGCGGATTCGATCGCGAAGGTGGTCGGCGACCAGCCGAAGCCGCGCACGGCGACCTGCGGCGTCTTGTTGGTGGTGACCGAGATCGCTTCGTATTCCACGCTGGCGATGCGGTAGGGCCCGACGATGGAGCCGACCGGCTTGCCGAGCTGCAGCGGCGCCCGGCCGGGATAGGCGCCGCAGTCGTCGAGCGCGCGCATCTTCATCGAGCGGACCGCGCCGTCATCATCGAACGCCACGCTGACGTCGAAGATGCGGTCGGGCCCGTGCGCGTCGCCGCCCGACATGTTCTCCAGCCGGTCCTCGATCAGCCGCACCGGGCAACCGAGCTTGCGCGCCAGGTAGCCGACGAGGATCGCGTGCTTCAGCCCGCGCTTGACGCCGTAGCTGCCGCCGACGTCGACGTCCTGGTAGACGCGCACCTGGTTGCTGGCGAGACGCAACGCGTCGGCGATCTGATCGGCGTATTTCGGCATCTGGATCGAGGCCCAGACGTCGAGGATCTCCTCGCCCGGGTCCCAGCGGGCGACCGCGCCGAAGGTCTCGATCGGCACCGTCGAGCTGCGGCCCCAGCGCGCCCGGAAACTGAGACTGTGCGGCGACGCGGCGAAGTCTTCCTCGACCGGGCCCCAGACGAATTTGCGGTGGAACAGCACGTTGCTGCCGTGCTTGGGATGCACCAGCCGCTCCGTCGAGGCGAAGGCCGTCTCCGGGTCGACGACGGCGGGCAACGGCTCATAGGCGACGGCGACCTGCTCGGCCGCGTCTTCTGCGAGATAGCGGTTGTCCGCGACCACGGCGGCGACCCACTCGCCGGCATAGCGCACGACGCCGGCGGCGAGCGGATACCAGAGGACATCCGGCACATCGACGCCATGCTGCATCGATGCGACAGCTTGCTGCAGCTCGTCGCCGGTGAGCACGGCGACGACGCCCGGCATCGCCAAGGCGGCCTTCGTATCGATCGACAGGATGCGCGCGCTGGCATGCGGGCTGCCGACCAGCGCCACATGCTTCATGCCGGGCAGGCGGATATCGGCGACATACTTGCCGCGGCCGGCGATGAAGCGGCGGTCTTCCTTGGTCCGCCGCGGCCGGCCGACGAAGCGGTATTTGCCGCCGCCCTCAGTCATCGCCGTGCTCCTTCGATGCGGCGGGCGCGCGCTGGTTCAGCCGGTCGGCGGCGAGCTCGATCGCCTCGACGATCTGGCCATAGCCGGTGCAGCGGCAGAGGTTGCCGCTGATCGCCTTGCGGATCTCCTGGCGCGAGGGGTCGGGATTGCGCTGCAGCAGCGCGTGCGCGGCGATCAGCATGCCGGGCGTGCAATAACCGCATTGCAGCGCGTGGGTCTCCCAGAAGCAGTCCTGGATCAGGCTCAGCCCGCCGTCCGGCTCGGCGAGCCCTTCGACCGTCGTGATGCGGTGGCCGTCCGCCTGCACCGCGAACATCAGGCAGGCGCGGATCGGCGTGTCGTCGTGCAGCACCGAGCAGGCGCCGCAGACGCCATGCTCGCATCCGACATGGGTCCCGGTGAGATCCAGCCCATCGCGCAGGAAGTCGAGCAGCGTCAGCCTGGGCTCGACCGAAGCGCTGTGCGCTACGCCGTTGACGATAACCGTGACTGGCACCGTGATGCGCTTTTCCGACATGGCCCTAGCCTTCCGCCCCGGCGTTCCGCGCCGCCTGAAGGATGGCGCGCAGGGTCAGGCTGCGCGCCATGTGGCGGCGTGCGCCGGCGCCGGCGTGCAGGTCCGACGACGGATCGATCGCATCGTCGATCAACGGCAGCAGGGCCTCGACGGCTTCTTCGTCCGGGCGCCGGTCGATCAGCGCTGTCTCGAGGGCGGCAAGGCGGACGGGCGTCGGCGCGGCGTTGGCGACCGCGACGGCGGCCCGGCGGCAGACCCCGTCCTTGTCGAGCGCGAGCTGCGCCGCGGCGGCGACGATGGCGAAGTCGCTGTCGCGTGAGCTTACCTCCTGAAACCCGGCGCCGATGCGGCCGTCGCCGGCCCAGACCGGGAAGTGCACCGCGCGCAGGCATTCGCCGGGCTCGAGCGCCGTCATCATCGGCCCCAGGAAGAAATCCGCCGCGGCGATCTGCCGGTCGCGCGCACCGTCCGTCGCCGTGATGCGGGCCTCGAGAGTCGCGGCGACGAGGCCGATCTCTGCCGAAGGGTCGGCATGCGCCAGGCTGCCGCCGACGGTGCCGCGATTGCGCGTCTGGTCGTGACCGATGAAGGGGAGGGCGAGTGCCAGCAGCGGCAGGTCCGCGGCGACGATGCCGGAGCGCGCGGCCTCGGCCTGGCGTGTCGCCGCGCCGATGGCAACGTTCGTGCCGTCGCGCGTGATGCCGGAGAGCTCCGTCGACCGCATTGATGTCGACCAGCAGCCCCGGCCGCACCAGCCGCATCGCCATCATCGGCACCAGCGACTGGCCGCCGGCGATGATGCGCGCTTCCACGCCGTCATCGGCGAGATAGCGGCAGACCTCGGTCAGCGACGCCGGCCGGACGTAGTCGAAAGCGGCTGCTTTCATTTGGTTGGCTCCAAATTTATCGACCGCGGGTAGCAGCAGGATCGCACCCTACGCAATTTATCTATAGTATCTACGCGACGGTGACAAAGCCGGTTAACAGGCCACGGTGCCGCGTCTTAGAGCAACCTGCGTCCGATCGGACGCAGATAAGTTGCTCTAACCTTTTAAGACAGATCAATTTACCTGCAATCAGGTGAGGTCACCTGATTGCAGATTGATCTGGGGAGGAATGCATGGTCGCGCAAGAAGCAAGGCAGGCGAGCCGCGCCGCACGCCGCCGGGAGCCTGCCGTTCCGTTCCACCCTGTCATCGATCCCGCCGGCTGGCGGGCGGAGGAGCTGCGGGCGAGCGGCGAGCACATATTTCATTTCACCGACAGTGATCTGGGCGAAATCGGCGCGGCGATCCGCAACGTGGAAGCTCGCGCCGTTTCGATCATGAAAATCACCGCGAAGGATTTCCCCTTGCCGACGCTCGGCGCCAAGCTCGCCGGCATCCGGGACGAGATTCTGGACGGGCGCGGCTTCGTCCAGATGCGGGGCTTCGAGCCGCAAGGCTACACGGCGCTGCAGCAGGCGATCGCCTTCTGGGGCATCTCGATGCATCTGGGCGAGCGGGTCGCGTCGCAAAACGCCAAGGGACATGTGCTCGGCCATATCACCGATATCGGCGAAACGGTGCGCAACCCGGATCAGCGCGGGCCTTATTCGAGCGACCGCATTCCCTATCATGTCGACTGCTGCGACATCGTCGGCCTGATGTGCATCAGCCCGGCCAAGTCCGGCGGCGAGAGCGGCATCGCCAGCTCGATCACCATCCACAACGAGCTGCTGCGCCGCCGGCCCGATCTGCTGCCGGTCCTGACCGAGCCGTACTACCGCGATCGGCGGGGCGAGGTGCCGCAGGGGATGGAGCCCTGGTACAAGATCCCGATCTTCAACTACAACAAGGGCTATCTCACGACCAACATCGAGCCGACTTATATCGGCTCGGCGCATCGCCATCCCGGCGTGCCGGAAATGACGCCGCTGCAGCGCGAAGCGATGGACTATGTTCAACAGCTGGCGCAGGAGCTGCGCCTCGACATCGACTTTCACCGCGGCGACATGCAGTTCCTCAACAATCACGTCATCATGCACACGCGCCAGGCATTTGAGGACTATCCGGAGATCGAGCGCCGGCGGCACCTGCTGCGGATCTGGATCATCGCCAAGGGATGCCGGCCGCTGCCGCGGGCCTATTTCGCGCGGCACGGCGATCCGGATGCGGTGGACTGGCCCGGCGGTATCGTCGGGCCGGACACGGTGCTTAACGCGCCCGTGGAGCGGGTCTGACCGAAAAGCGCCGCTGCGGCGCCGCGTATCCGGTCGGCCGGAGGATTGCTAGATCATTCCGCGGCGCGCCGGCCGTCGATCCCGGGAGCGGGGCGTCTGACGATGTGCGGCTGGGTGCCGCCACGCCGTCCACTTGTCGCCCAGCCAGTCGAGATAGAGATAGATCACCGGCGTCAGATAGAGCGTCAGGACCTGCGACAGCAACAGCCCGCCGACGACGGCGATGCCGAGCGGCCGCCGCGCCTCGGAGCCCGCGCCGACACCGAGCGCGATCGGCAGCGTCCCGACCAGGGCCGCCATCGTCGTCATCATGATCGGCCGGAAGCGGATGAGGCAGGCGTTGCGGATGCAATGCTCGGCCGGCTTGCCGTCTTCGCCGCGCTGCTCCTTGAGCGCGAAATCAATCATCATGATGGCGTTCTTCTTGACGATGCCGACCAGCATGATGATGCCGACGAAGGCGTAGAGGCTCAGCGGCACGTTGAAGATCGACAAGGCCAGCAAGGCGCCCAACCCGGCGGAGGGAAGGCCGGACAGGATGGTGAGCGGGTGGATGAAGCTCTCGTACAGCACGCCCAGCACGATGTAGACCACGAGGATCGCCATGAGCAGGAGCAGGCCGAGCCCCTTCAGCGAGGCTTGGAACGCCTGGGCGGTGCCCTGGAAGCTGGTGCTGAGCGTCGCCGGCAGCTTCAGATCGCCCTGCAGCTTCTCGATCGCGGCAACCGCGGTTCCGAGCGACATTCCGGGCGCCAGATTGAACGAGACCGTCACCGCCGGGAGCTGCCCCATGTGGCTGACGGTCAGCGGGCCGACGCCGCGCTGGATGGTCGCGAGCGCGCTCAGTGGCGCCAGCTTGCCGCTCGCCGCATGGATGTAGAGCTTGTCGAGCGCCCTCGGGTCGCTGCGGTATTCGGGCGCGACTTCCAGGATCACCTGGTACTGGTTGGAGGGCGTGTAGATCGTCGAGATCTGCTGCGATCCGTAGGCGCTGGCGAGCGCCGTCTCGATTTGCGACGCGTTGATGCCCAGCCGTGCCGCCTTGTTACGGTCGATGGCGACATGGACGGTCGGGCTCGAGATATTCATGTCCGTCGTGACGTCCTGGAAGCCGGGCAATCGGGCGAGCGCCTGGCTGAACGACGCGGCGGACCCGTATAGGCGCTTCAGGTCGAGGTCCTGCATCGTGTACTGGTACTGCGCCTTGGTCAGCAGCCCGCCGATGCGGATCGGCGGCGGGTTCTGCAGGTAGACGCTGATGCCCGGCACCTTGGCGAATTTCGGACGCAGCGATTGGATGACCTGGTCCGCGTTCAGCTTGCGCTGGTCGCGCGGCTTGAGCCGTATGACGAGGAGGCCGGAATTCGTGGTGAGGCGGGATCCGGCGACGCCGACCGACGACATGAAGGCGGCGACGTTCGGATCCTTGCGCAGGATCTCGATGACCTTTTCCTGATGGCGGACCATCGATGCGAAGGAAGAGTCCTGGCCGCCCTCGGTGAAGGCGATGATCTGGCTGATGTCCTGGCTCGGCAGAAAATCCTTCGGGATGCGGGCGAACAGATAGGCGCTCGCCAGGATCGTCAGGAAGAAGACGACGAGAACCGCCCGCGAATGGTCGATACACCAGTCCAGGCTGCGCTGATATCCGGAATGGAGATGCTGGAATCCCCGCTCGCTGATCTGCAGCAGGGCATTGTCCTTGCTCTCCGCCTCGCTCTTGAGGAGCCGGCTGCACATCATCGGCGTCAAGGTGAGCGACACGAAGCCGGACACGATGATCGCCAGCACCACCGTCACGGCGAATTCGTTGAGCAGCCGGCCGACGATACCGCCCATGAACAGGATGGGAATGAACACCGCGATGAGCGAAGCCGTCATCGACAGAATGGTGAAGCCGATCTCCTTCGATCCCTTGAGCGCGGCTGCCAACGGGGCTTCGCCCGCTTCGCGATGGCGAACGATGTTTTCCAGCATGACGATCGCGTCGTCGACGACGAAATCCGACCGAAAGCGTCAGGGCGAGCAGCGACAGGTTGTCCAGGCTGAAACCGAAAATGTACATGCCGGCGAAGGCGCCGATCGTGGAAATCGGCAGCGCCAGGCTGGCGATGATCGTGGCGGTCAGACGCCGCAGGAACAGGAAGATGACGAGGATGACGAGAAGGCCCGCGAGTATGAGCGTGAACTGCACGTCTTCGACGGAAGCGCGGATGGACTGGCTTCGGTCATAGAGCTGGGACAGGTGGACAGACGCCGGAAGCTGCGCCCTGAAGGCCGGCAATACTTTGTTGATCGCGTCGACGATCTCGACCGTATTGCTGCCCGGCTGCCGCTGGATCGCCAGGATCACGGCGCGGTCGCCGTTGTACCAGCTGGCCACCCGGTCGTTCTCGACGCTGTTGACGACGCGGCCGAGCTCCTTGAAATACAGCGGCGCGCCGTTGCGGAAGGTCGCGATCTGCGAAAGATAGGCCGCCGCGTTCGTGAGCTGTCCGGTCGCCTGGACGGTGAAGGCCTGGTTCGGGCCTTGAAGGATACCCGTGGGGAGGTTGACGTTCGCGGCCTGCACGGCGGCGGCGACCTGGTCGATGCCGATCTGGTGTGCGGCCAGGGCATCCGGATCGAGCTGGACGCGAACGGCGAACTTCTGCGACCCGTAGACCTGAACCTGGGCCACGCCTGTGATCGTCGAGAGCCGCTGCGCCAGCATGTTTTCCGCGTATTCGTCGACCATGTATAGCGGCAGGTTGGGCGAGCTGAGCGCAAGGTAGAGGATCGGCAGCTCGGCCGGGTTCACCTTGCGAAAGGTCGGCGGCGTCGACAGCGTGCTCGGCAACTGGCGCAGCGCGGCCGAGATCGCCGCCTGGACGTCCTGCGCGGCCGCATCGATATTGCGGTCCAAGGTGAACTGAAGCGCGATCTGCGACGTTCCCTGCGCGCTGGTCGAGGTCATCGAGACGACGCCGGCGATGGTCGAAAACTGACGCTCGAGCGGCAGCGCCACGGATGACGCCATCGTTTCCGGGTCGGCGCCCGGCAGGTTGGCGGTCACCTGGATGGTCGGGAAGTCGACTTTCGGAAGCTCGCTGACCGGCAAGGTCCTGTAAGCGGCGAGACCGAAAAAGACGAGCGCGGAGACCAGCAGCGTCGTCATCACCGGACGACGGATACAGAGCTCCGGCAAATTCATTGGGAGGCTTCCTTGGCCGCCGCCTTTGGTTCCGCGGCCTTCGGTGTCTCGGTCGCCGCCGTGCGCGCGCCCGGATAAAGGCGGAGCTGTCCGTCGGTCACCACCTGTTCGCCGGCCTTCAGGCCCGAGCGGATGACGATGTCCGATCCCGTCGTCTCGCCGACCGTGACCGGCCGCATGTCGACCGTCTTGTCGGGCTTCACGACGAAGACATATTCGCCTTTCTGCCCGGTCTGGACGGCCTGCGCCGGAATGACGATAGCGTCCGGGATCGTCGCGAGCCGCAGGACAACGGTCACGAACTGGCCGGGCAGAAGCAATTCGTCGTCATTCGGGAGCGTGGCCTTGACGAGCACCGTCCCCGTCGTGCTGTCGATCGCATTGTTGATGAAGCTGACGACCCCCTTCTGCGGGGGACGCTTGACGTTCGGCGCCGAGACTTCGACCTCGAGCTTTTCCTTGGCCATACGCTGGCGGATCTCGAAGGCGTATTGCTCAGGCACCGAGAAGGTGACGTAGATCGGCTTCGTCTGATTGATCACGACGAGCGGAACATCGTTGGCCTTCACCAGATTCCCGGCATCGACCTGCGTGTCGGCAGTGCGGCCGTCGATCGGCGAGTCGATCTCGGTGTAGCCCAGCTGAAGGTGAACCCCGTCGATAGCGGCCTGATCGGTGTTGATCGTCTGCTCGAGCGCCGCGACCGTCGTGCGGGCGAGGTCGAGTTGTTGCTGGGCGGCATATCCTTTGCGGTGAAGCTCCTCGGTCCGCTTGAGGTCGTTGCGCGCATTCTCGAGCTGGGCGCGGTCGCGGGCGAGGACCGCCGTTGCCTGGGTGAGCTGCATCTGGAACGGCCGCGGATCGATTTTGTAAAGCCGCTCGCCCTTCTTGACCGCCTGGCCGTCGACGAAATGGACATCCATGAGCTCGCCGTCGACCCGCGACTTTATCGCGACCGTGGCATAGGCCTGCGCGTTGCCGACGGCGCGGATCGTGACGGGAACCGCTTCTTCCCGGACGGTCGCCACGACGACGGGGACCGGGCCGCTGGCCCGCGACCGTCCCTGCTTGGCCTGGTTCGGCGAATGCGATCCGGGCCCAAACAGAAAATAGCCGCCGCCCGCTATCAACAAGACGGCGACGCCGAGCACGAGCAGTTTGTTTCTGTTCATAATAGTAGGGGGCATCGCCCCTGCCGGAGACAGTGGTTTTACTGGGCTGTCCCGGCCATCCGAAGAAGATAGTGCGTCCGATTATCCTAACAAAAGGCTCCGCATCTTAATTTTAAGACATTGATTTGGCAAAGGGATGTCCGGGGCGCGCCGATCACATTCCAGTGCGATCGGCGGGCTTGTCCGGCCCGTCCGGAAGTGGCGGAACGGAACCGCAGCTACCGCTCTCTGCCGGCGTTCGCTAGCCGCTGCGGCCGGCCTTCTGCATCTTGTCCCAATCGAACAGCGTCGGCTCCTTGTCCAGGAACCGCTTCACCGCCGCTTCGTGATAAGCGGTGTCATGGGCGGTCGCCTGGCCAAACGCCTCGAGCTCGCCGAGCGCGCGGAAATCGAGGTTGAACGACTGGTTCATGATGTTCTTCGACAGGCCGATCGCCTGGCGCGACGCATTGCGGAACCGCTCGGCCAGGGCGACCGCGGCGTCCATCAGCGCCTCCGGCTCGTGAATGGCGTAGACGATGCCCAGCTCCTTGCCTTCCTCGGCGTCGAAGGAACGGGCCGAGAAAACCAGCTCTTTCGCCCTCTGCAGGCCGACGATGCGGGGCAGAAGGAACAGGCCGCCGACGTCGGGGATCAGGCCCACGCGGCCGAAAACTTCGCAGAAACGCGCGCGCGTCGAGGCGAGGATGAAGTCGGCGGCCAGCGCAATATTGATGCCGGCGCCGTAAGCCGCGCCGTCCACGGCCGCAATCACCGGCAGCTCGAGGCTGACCCATTCGTAGAGCCACGAATAGATGTCCTGGATGCGCTTGCGGCTTTCGAAGGGCGTGCGCTTGCCCTGAGCCATCCCCTGGATATCGCCGCCGGCGCAGAATGCGCCGCCCGCGCCCGTGATGATCACCGCATAGAGCGACGTGTCATCGCGGATTTGCAGCACGACCTGGGAAAGCTCGTCGCGCATCGAGAGATCGAGCGCGTTGCGTTTCTCGGGCCTGTTCAGCGTGATGATCGCAAGACCATTGCGCACGTCGTATTTGAGTGATTCGAAACTCATGGCTGGCTCCGTCAGTCCCTGTCTTATTCGGCTGGCGCAGCAGCTGGGCATTGGAGCCGCGGCGCAGAGATGGCGTAAGGCTTAACGCGATACCTTATACTTTGATCTTAAAGCAATGCGTTTGTAATCGAAAATATACTAACTACTTATCAAAACTAGAAAATCGAGTGCTCCCAGCTATTCTTGGGTAGATTTGCAGCAAGAAATACGGCGATTCACGAAAAGGGAAATGGCACCCTCCCATCGGCGGCGGCTTGGGAAGACAAGGCTCGCGCCGGCATTCCCCGGTATTGAGCCGACAGCGCGCGTCTCCGCCGCGGCCATTTTTCCGGCTTGGTGCTTGGGCCAATCGCAATAGTTTTAAACCTATAATAGGTTTAAATTACTAAACTGGCTCCAGCGGTGCGTTAAGGGTGGCGCCGGCGACGCGGATGCCGCCCCGGTTGCCGATCTCGACGCTGCCCCAGCGCTGCGTGAACACCTCGGGCATCGGCCGGCCATCGGGCGGGCATAGCCACAGGCGCAGGAGGTGGCGTTTCCGCTCGGGCTCCAGCCAGTCCTCGAACGCCGTCCGGTCATGCAGGATCTGATGGTTGTGCAGGATCTGGATATCGCCCGGCTCGAACTCCATCTGCAAATGCAGTGACGGGTCGTCGGCCAGGGAATCCAACAGGTCGAGCGCCTTGAGCTGCGCGTCGGCGAAGCGGGGCACGTCCTCGAAGCGCTGCGCCGAGTCAATGTATCTGCGCACGTAGTAGCTGGTCAGTAGCCCGGCGTGCCAGTTGAACACCGGTATCGTGTAGTAGGGCTTCATGCCCGGCGGCACCTCGCCGCGGCGGTCGACGCAGAACGGCTCGAACAGCACCCGGGTCAGCGCCGGATCGCGGGCCAGCATCTCGTTGTAGAGCGTTACCGAGCTGACGATGGTGCTGTAGCCGCCGCTGCGCGCCTTCTGCAGGCACATGAGCGCCACGAAATCGCAGGAATCCGCGTGATAATACTGACGCCGGGTCGTCTGGTAGGTGCGGACGCTGGGATCGTCGATCCTGTAGCCGAGGTCGCGCACGTGGCCGAGCACATGCCCCTTGGCGTTCTGCGACACTGCGCGGCCGAAATAGGCGCCGATGCCCCAGAAGATCATCGCCATGTCGGCGGTCGAATAGGTCTGCCGCGGAATGCCGCGGATCAGGGTGAACCCCCGCCCGTGCAGCAGTTCCTGATGGATGCGGTCGAGCGCCGGGCCGAGGGTCGGCAGCGGGAATTCGGCCCGCGAAACGTTCAGGATCTCGAGCTTCCGGCGCTTCACGCCGTCGAGCGCGGCATCGATCTCGGCGATCTCGCGGGCGGAAAGCGCATAGATCCATTCGTCGCTCTTCGCCATCTCGCCGCCGTGCCATGCGGACGGCCCGCCGATCGGGCCGGGCGGCATCGGCGGGCCCATGAGGTCGGTCTTCTTCTGTGCGGTTGCGCTCATGGCGTCAGATTACTCCGTCCTGCTTCAATCGATCCAGTTCAGCCGGCGGCAGGCCGAGCCAGTCGCCGTAGACTTCCTTATTATGGGCGCCGAGCTCGTCGCTCGGGATGATCGGCATCAGGTCTGATTCTTGAAAGCGCAGCGGGCTGCGCTGCAGCGCCAGCCGGCCCAGCACGGGATGGTCGACCCATTCCAGCATGCCGCGAGCATGCAAGTGCTCGTCATGGATCACCTCGTGCAGATTGCGCACCGGCGCGCAGGGAAAGTTATGCTTGCGCGCGGTCGCCAGCAACTCGTCCTTGGTCAGCGATTTGGTCCAGGCTTCGACCAGCGCATTGACCTCGTCCAGGATCTCGGCGCGCGCGTGATTCGTGGCGTAGCGCGGATCGTCCTTCAGTTCCGGCCGCCCCAAGGCCTCGAGCAGCCGGTAGAAATGACCGTCGTTCGTGCAGTTGATCGCGGCGTAGCCGTCCTTGGTCGGGTAGACGTTGTAGGGCGAGATCGAGAGCCCGCCATGCTGGTTGCCGGTGCGCGGGGGCTCCTTGCCGCCGAGCGTGTAATACATGCCGATATTGGAGGCGAGCGCGGCGTAGATCGCCTCCTGCATCGACACCTCGACCATGCGGCCCTGGCCGGTCTTCTCCGCCTCGTAGAGCGCGGTCATGATGCCGGCGTAGAGGTGGATGCCGCCGGAGAAATCGCAGACCGCGGCGCCGGCCTTGACCGGCGGGCTGTCGGGAAAGCCGGTGACGCTCATCAGGCCGGATGCCGCCTGGACGGTGAGGTCCATGGCGAGATCGTCCCGGCGCGGCCCGCTGCGGCCATAGCCGCTGGAGCAGCCGTAAACCAGCTTCGGGTTGACCTTGCGCAGCTCGTTCCAGCCGAGCCGCATGTTTTCCATGGCGTCCGGCGCGAAGTTCTCCAGCACGATATCGGCCCGCCGCACCATCTCGAGAAAGATCTCGCGCCCGCGCGGCGCTTTCAGGTTCAGCGTGACGCATTCCTTGTTGGAATTGAGCAATGCGAAGGGCACGGAATGGCTTTTCTTCGCGCCGCGATGGCGCAGATGCTCGCCCTTCAGCGGCTCGATCTTGATCACCCGCGCCCCGGCCATCGCCAGCAGGAAGCCCGCATAAGGGCCATTGTAAATATGGCCCAGGTCGAGCACGGTGACGCCTGCGAGGGGGTAGGGACGCCCGGACATTCTCAATTCCTTCTCGATTGAATGCGCGGGAGGCCGCGCGCGATCACCATGGGGCCGGCTTCGGACGGGCCGGCGCCGATCCGCCTGATGCGGCGCGCCACCCGGCTAGAATTGGATATAGCAAAAATACCGTCAGGCGTCGAAAAGCGCCCGCAGCTTGCGGACCGCCGCCTCGGGCGCGTCCAGGACCGGCCGCCCGGTCCGCTGCTCGACGAGCGGCCGGGTCGGGCCCATCGAGAACTGCCCGAGCAGGATGGCGTCGCAATCGCCGGCGTCACCCGACGCCTCGACGACCAGCCGGTCATGGCCCGCGCGGTCGCCGCCCTGCAGCAGGCTCATCGCCTCCGGCACGAAGATCGGGGACAGGTCGATCGCCTTGCCGGCTTCGCGCGACCGCTCGGTCAGCTCCGCTTCGAGCATGCGGTTGGTGCCGGGATCCGTGGCGATCATCGAGAAGCGGGCGCCGAGCGCCAGCGCTTCGTCGATCAGGCCGTCGAAGGAGGTCAGGACAGGAATGCCGAGGTCCTTGCGGCCCGCGACGACGGCGGGGCCGAACAGCGAGCCGGTCACCAGGATCGCGTCCACGCCGCAATCGGCGCTGTAGCGCAGCAGGGCCGCAATCCGCCGGTAGATCTCCGGCGTCAGCGAGCGGTTCGGCCCCAGATCCTGGTAGGTCGACTGGTCATAGATGCTGGTCGCGCGCGCCGCCGGCCAGATCTTCTCGAAGGCGTCCTCGACCGCACGGATGGCCGGGATCACCGAATGGACAAGCCCGATTCTTTTTGTCATGAAGCGTTCCCTTACAATGGGTTAGCGCAGGTGTCCAGCGTCCGTTGAGCGATCCGGCGGCTTTTGGGTCGAAAAGGCGGGCCGAAACCGTTATACACCCGCGCAAGCGGCGCGTTACGGCCGCAGTCAAATCAGCAAAAGGACAGACCGATGGCAGACCAGGTGCGCGCATCGCACATTCTTCTCATGTATGCGGGCTCGGCGCGGTCGACCGCAACGCGGTCCAAGGACGAGGCGCTGGCCGAGATCAACGAGCTCAAGACGGCCGTCGAGGGCGGCGCCGATTTCGGCGAGCTCGCGCGCGAGAAATCGGATTGTCCGTCAGGCCAGGACGGCGGCGACCTTGGCTGGTTCAGCCCGGGCATGATGGTCCCGGAATTCGACGACGCCGCCTTTGCGCTCGGCGTGGGCGACAGCAGCGACGTCGTCGAGACGGCCTTCGGATATCACCTCATCCAGCGGACGGGCTGACCTGTCGGGTCCTTCGCTCGGCGCTCAGTCGGCCGAGCAGAGGGTGATCCGGCGGTTCTCGATCATGTCCTTGTACTTCGCGCGGGTCTCCGCGAGGAGCGGCGATTTGCCGTGCGCGTCGAAGGCGGCGGCGTCGCGGTAGCATTCGAACAGAAAGATCTTGTTGGCCTCTTTCTGCGGGATCAGGACTTCGAAATTAAGGCAGCCGGGCTCTTGCTCGCGCGTGCGCTTGCCGTGGCCGCGGATGACCTCTTCGAAGGCCTTGCGATGCTCGGGTTTGATGTCGAATTCGACGACGAGCGCGATCTTACTCATGGTGTTTCTCCCTGGAACCCGTGGTTTTTAGGTCAGGGCGCCGGCCATTGCGGCGGCGATCGGCCGCTTACTGCTGCTCGTTGCCGCGCAGGTCGAGTGCCCACATGAGGCCCATAATGCATCCCTTGACGCGCGGCAGGAACCATAATGTCAGGACGAGGGCGAGGGTGGGCCAGATCGCGATCTGCAGCCACATCAACGGATGGAAAAGCTGCTCGCACATGAGCATCGGCAGCACCACCAGGTGCCCGACCACGAGGATCGTGAAGTAGGGCGCGATGTCCGCGGTATAGATCTTGCCGGTGTCTTCGCCGCAATGCGCGCAGGCGGCCCGGGGCGTGAGATAGCCCTGAAAAAGCAGGCCCTGGCCGCATTTCGGGCAATGGCGCCGAAAGCCGCGAAGCATCGAGGCGAAAACGAAGGATGGGTCCAGGCTGGGCTTGACCGATTGCGGCTGCACGGGCTTACGCTCCTTCGCCGCATCGGCGGCGTCATCAGGTGTTCGGCGCTCGTTCATCCCCGTGTCGGGACGGCGTGCGCCCGGCCGCGGATCGCCGACAGGCCGAGACTCAACAGGAATATCGAGAAGGCCGCCACCACGACCGAGGGCCCGGAGGGGGTATCCCAACGCAGTGACGCGGTCAAGCCAAGCACCACCGCGAGCGTGCCGGTCAAGGCGGCCAGAAGCGCCATGCCTTCCGGGGTGCGGGCGAAGTGACGCGCGGTCGCGGCCGGGATGATCAGCATCGAGGTTATGAGCAAAATTCCCATGACCTTCATGGAGATGGCGACGACCCCGGCAAGAAGCAAGGTGAAGACCAGGCGGGCGCGGAAGACGGCGACGCCTTCCGCGCGGGCGAGCTCCTCATGCACCGTAATCGCGAGCAGGTCGCGCCAAATTGCCGCAAGGACGATCAGCGCCGCGGCGCCGCCGCCGTAAATTATGACCAGGTCCTCCGGCGTGACCGCGAGGATGTCGCCGAACAGATAGCCCAGCAGGTCGACGCGAAACGAGCCCATGAGGCTGAGCGCGACCAGGCCGATCGACAGCGCGGTGTGCGAGAGCATGCCGAGCAGGGTATCGGTCGCGAGGCGCCGCTGTTCCTGCAGCGCGACGATGGCGAGCGCGAAGATGATGCAGGTGCCGGCGATGCCGAGCGTGAGGTCGATCGACAGCAGGAAGCCGAGCGCGACCCCCAACAGGGCGGAGTGGGCCAGCGAATCCCCGAAATAGGCCATGCGCCGCCAGACCACGAAACAGCCGAGCGGGCCCGCGATCAGGGCCAGGCCGACCCCGCCGAGAAGGGCGTAGATCAGGAAGTTCTCGACCATCAGCCGGGCATCCTCCTGCCGCCGCCATGTGCGCCCGGGCCGTGAGGCTCGTGTCCGTGATCGTGCCCATGTCCGTGATCATGTTCGCGAGCATGGTCGTGATCGGAGCCATCGCTTCCGTCGGCGGCTTTAACGTCGCCGGACAAGGTGTGCTGGTGGTCGTGCTTGTGCGTATAGACCGCGAAGCTCGTCGCCGCGCGCGGGCCGAAGATCTGGAGATAGGCGGGATGCTTGCTGACCGTGCCGGGCTTGCCTTCGCAGCAGACATGATGATTGAGGCAGACCACCCGGTCGGTCGCCGCCATCACCAGGTGCAGGTCGTGCGAGATGGTGAGCACGCCGCAGCCGCGCCTGTCCCGGATCCGGCCAATCAGCTCGAACAGCTCGATCTGGCCGTTGAAATCCACATTCGCCGTCGGCTCGTCGAGCACCAGCAGGTCGGAATGGCGCAGCAGCGCGCGGCCGATCAGCACCCGCTGAAGCTCGCCGCCCGACAGCTTGCTCGCATCCGCATCGATCAGGTGCCGCGCGTCGACTTCGTCCAGAACCTGTTCCATCTGCTGCTTGGTGGCGCGCGCCGTCAGCGTCAGGAGCCGGCTGACCGGCAGCGGAAGCACGACGTCGATAGGCAGCTTCTGCGGCACATAGCCGATACGCAGCCCGGGCCGGCGGATCACCTTTCCCGCATTCGGCTTAAGGACACCCAGCAGGATGCGCGCCAGGGTCGACTTGCCCGATCCGTTCGGCCCGATCAAGGCGACGATCTCGCCCGAGCGCACCTCGATATGCACGTCGTGCAGCACTTCGCGCCGGTCGAAGAATTTGCAGATGCCAGTTGCGGTGACGAGGGGGCGGTGACGAGAGGCGCGGTATCGGCAGTCACCGGGCGTGCTCTTTCGGCCCGGCGCAACGCGGGCAGACTCCGGTGATCTCGACCACCGGCGCTTCGATGCGAAAGCCGGATGCGGCGGCCGTCTTCTCGATCGCCGCGGTGATCGCCGGCGCGGAGACCTCCCCGGCGGCGCCGCAAAGCCGGCAGATGAGAATCTGCGCATCATGCGTTTCGTCCGGATGGTCGCAGCCGAGATAGGCATTCTGGCTGGTCAGCCGATGAACCAGGCCATTGGCGATAAGAAAGTCGAGCGCGCGATATACCGTGACCGGGGCGGCGCGGCGGCCCATCTCGCGCAGGCGGTCGAGGATGTCATAGGCGCCGATCGCGCTATGGCTCTGCCAGATGATCGAGAGCACCGCGCGGCGAAGGTCGGTGAGCTGCACGCCACGCTCGGCGCAGAGCCGCTCGGCGCGATCGAACGCGTCGCGCCGGCATCGCCCGTGGTCGTGGCGGGAGCCCGGGAAAGACGCGGCGGTGGTTTGTTCCTGCGCAGTCACATCAGGGCTCGCTGGTTCCGGCTCGGAACGGATACGCCCGCTCCGGCGCGTTCATCCGTGATGAAATGTTATAATATAACATTAATGGCGAAAGCCAACGGAAACGCTCGGAGGGGTGAGGGCAGGCGCGGGCGAGGCCGGGTTCAGGTGACGGCGACGTGCTGGTCGACCGTGATCTTGGCGCCGGACTCGTGCTGATAGACGGTATAGCCCTCGCCGGCGATGGTGGTCGTGCCGGTCTCGCTCCAGCCGCTGCCGGCGACGACCTTATCGGTCGCATCACCGGTGATGACGAGATCGTGTGTGTCGCCGGTCAGCGCGTTCACGCCGTCGGTGACGCTGAGCACCGTGTTGGCGTCGATCGTCAGGGTCGCGTTGTGCACGTTGCTGAGATCGACCTGCTCGATGCCGCTGACCTTGCCCGAGGCGAGCTGGGTCAGGTTGAAGCTCGTGCCGCTGCCGGTGAACTGCAGCGTGTCGGTTCCCTGGCCGCCCGCGATCTGCGTGAAGGTGAGGTCCTTCACCTGGAACACGTCGTTGCCGTCGCCGCCCAGCAAGGTATCGCCCGAGCCGCCGACGAGGAGATCGTTGCCCGGGCCGCCATCGACGAAATCGCTGTCGGTGTTGGCCCCTGTCGTGGGCGAGATCTGAACCGAGACGACGAGATCCTGGTAGTCACGGTCGCCGCCGCCCGGAAGATCCTCGAAGCCGATGACGAGCTGGTCGGGCGTGCTGCCCATGCCGCTGATCGTGTGCTCGATGCCGTCGGCGTTGAGCGTCGGGCTGGCCGTGTGGAATACCGACCCTTGCACCTCGGTCGCGGTCTGGCCGTCGTTGGAGACGAAATACAGGACCGGGTCCGCGGTGCCGGTCGTGGCGGGATTGCCGTTGGCGTCGCGGAACTCGAAGCTGCCGTTCTGGAACTGGCTGAAATTGTTCAGCGCCGCGCCGTCGGCGATCATGAAGAAGGCGAAGCGGTCGCCGGCGCCGACATCGAGCTGGACGCTGTCGCCGGTCTGCAGGGTGCCGCCGCTGCCGCTCGCCGACGCATTGCTCCAGACCATCTGCACGTCGCTGATCTCGCCGCCGGGCCCGATCTTGTAATAGCCGAGCGAATTCTGCTGACCCGCGCTCTCGCTTTGGAAGATGACCGAGACGGGATTGTCTGCCTGCAGCGTGAGGTCCGCCTGATTGACGCCGTTCACCTCGCCGGCCGGGACCGCTTGCCCGTCGACAAGCGTGGGAATGGCCGCCGTGGTGACGAAGTCATGCACGACCGGGCCGGTGGCGCCGCCGTTGTCGGCGAAGATCGTGTCGTTTCCGGGCCCGCCCAGAAGCGTGTCGTTGCCGTTGTTTCCCGTGATCGTGTCGTTGCCGCCCTGGGTGTCGATATGGTCGGCAAAGGGGCTGCCGATGACCGTCTCATTGCTGTCGTTGCCGACGAAATTGACGGGCCCACCGGCGCCGCTGAAATCGAATAGCGTTTGGGGCGCGGTCGGCGCGACTTCGGGCGGCATCGCCGCGTGGTGGGTCAGATCCGGCAGCGAGGCCGCCGACGCCGTCGTCAGCACGTCCTGCAATTGCTGGAACTGCGCGGCGAGATTGGGGACCTGTGACAGCGCGTCGAACGCGCCGGGGCCGTTCAGGCCGGGCCCCAGCAGGGTCGCGACGCTGTGGCCGACGCTGCCGCCATGCCCGTCATAGAGCTGGTTGAAGCCCTCCTGGCCCGGCGTGGTGCCGTCCTGGTGGTCCGGCTGCGCCGGCTGCAGATAGACGCCGGGCGCCACGCTGGAGACCGCCTTGTAGATCGCGGCGTACTCGCCGGGCGACAGCACGAAGATGCTGGCCGGCGGCGCGTTGATGTTGGTGACCTGGGTCGTCGCGCCGGACTCGCTCATCGTCACACTGCCGGCATGCGTCTCGACCTGGATCGTGCCGTGCAGGACCGTGAACTGGCCGCCGAGATCGTCCAGGTTGCCGCTGACCACGGTACCGCGGATGCCGATCAGCGCGACCGGCGTGTTGACCACCATGTGGCTCGGGTCGTGATGCGCCACCAGGCCGCTGGTGAAGATGAAGACGCCCTTCAGCATGGAGAAGGAGACTTCGCCCGAGTTGTCCTGCGGGTTGAAGGTCAACTGGTCGAGCGCCAGCCGCGCATCCGGGCCGATCGCGAAGGTCGTCTGATCGATCAGCAGGATGCGCACCGCGCTGTCGCCGCCCGCGGTCTCGATCACGTCGCCTTGGTAGAGCGGGTCGCCGGTGCCGAGTTCGAACTCGCGTGCCGTCCGCGTGGACGGCGAAGACCCGGCCGCTCGATTCCGAGACCTGGCCGATCTGCGGACCGCTCGTCGGGGCGCCGAGCTGGGCGTATTGGCCGGGGGTCGATGACACGATGAAGGGATGAAGGATCTCCGGCGTCGCCACCCGGTTGCCGTCCGCGGTGACGAGATCGGGCGCCGGGTCGGCGGTGAAATAGCCGTGGACGACGATGGTCCTGCCCGCGGCGTCGGCGGCATAAAGATCGCCGCCGTGGCGGACATAGTGGGCGCTGGACAGGAAGGCGGCGTCGGGAACGGGAATCGTCGCATGGCCGGCGGCGTTGTAATAGGTCACATGCGACGACGCCTGCGGGATCGTCTCCGATCCTCGCGACCCATCGGTCTCGCGGGGCATGGCGTGCGCGGTCACTTCAGGCCTCCCGGTCTCGCGCGCGGTGCCTGTCGCGGCGGACCATTCGATTTTGCGCACTATCGCATCGATCGGCCGGACGCACCCAGAAAATTCTAACTACTCACTTCGGGATTTCGGTCGCGCGAAACCGGATACGTCAGGCGACGAGTCCGAACGGCTTGCTGCCCGGAAGCCCGCGCGCCGCCGCATCGATGTCCTTGGCGTAGGGGAGGCCCGGCTGCGCCCCGGGCGTGAGGCAGGCGAGGGCCGCGCCCGCGCTGGCGCGCCGCACCGCGTCTTCCATGCCGAACCCTTTGTCGAGGGAGGCGCAGAGGATGCCGGCGAAGGCATCGCCGGCGCCGGTCGTGTCCACCGGTGTGATGGGCAGGGCCGGCGCATGGAAGCCACCGCCCGGCCCGAAGCAGATGGCGCCTTCGGCGCCGAGCGTCATGATGCAGGAAAAGCCGAACCGCTTGGTCAGGCCCGAGACGATATCGCCGGGCTTGCCGTAGTCGAGCCCGATCGCGTCGGCGACCATCCGGCCCTCGATCCGATTGACCAGCAGCACGTCGATGCCGCGCAGGACGCGCTCCGGGGTCGGCCCGGCCGGCGCCGCGCTCAGCATGATCCGCGCGCCGGCCGCGCGTGCGAGGCTCGCCGCCCGCCAATTCTCGTCCGGCGCCACTTCCATCTGCAGCATCAGCCAATCGCCCGGGCCCGGCGCCCGGGCCGCCAGCTGCGATGCCCGGGTGTCCCTATTGGCGCCCGAGGCGACGACGATGGCATTCTCGCCGGTCTTGTCGACCCACACCGTGGCGCAGCAGGTCGGCTTTGACGACAGCCCGACGGCCGTGAGGTCGATCGCCTCGCGGCGGAGCAGCGACATCGCGGTGTCGGCGAAGGCGTCGTGGCCGACGCAGCCGATCATGGCGACCGGCGCGCCCGCGCGCGCCGCGGCGAGCGCCTGGTTGGCGCCCTTGCCGCCCGGGACGAGGATGTAATCGGGGCAGAGCACGGTCTCGCCGGGCCGTGGCAGCGCGTCCACCCGCATCACCATGTCGACGTTGATCGAGCCGAAGACGGTGATCATGCACGCATTCCGACAGCGCCGCCCGACCGGCGGCACCGCCTCAATGCGACAATAGGGCCGGAACCGTCAAGTGCTCCAGGATGTGGCGGGTGACGCCGCCGAGGATGAATTCGCGGAAGCGGGAGTGGCCGTAGCCCCCCATGACGATCAGATCCGCCCCGCTATCGGAGGCCCGGTTCAGCAGCGCGTCGCCGACCGAGATTCCGGCTGCCGCCGACCGGTGGACCTCGACGTCGATCTTGTGGTGCGCCAGATGCGCGGCGATGTCCGCGCCCGGCAGATCGCCGATGTCGTCCTTGCCGGCGGTGAAGATCTCCACCTTCTTGGCCTTTTCCAGCAGCGGCATGGCGTCCGCCAGCGCACGGGAGGCTTCCCGGCTGCCGTTCCAGGCGACGATGACGGTGCGGCCGATGCTCTTGTTCTTCCAGCCGGTCGGAACGACGAGGACGGGCCGGCCCGAGCTTACCAGCAGGTCTTCCGCAAGCTCGGCGAAGCGAAAGTCCTGCCCCTCCGGCTTGTTTTGCGGCACGATGGACAGGTCGGAATAGCGCGCGTGCAGGCCGACCGCCTGGTAGGGCACGCCGTCGTCGACGCGCCATTCCACGCGGTCGCTTCGTCCCGCGTGCCGCGCCTTGGAATCGAAGAGCTGCTTCGCGCTCGCCAGGCGTTTCGTCTCGCGCTCCTGAAGGATTTCGAGCATCGCCTCGGGCAAGTGGGCTTCCGCATAGGCGGGAACGTCGAGCGGGGCGCAGACGCCGAGGCCCACGAGATGGGCGTCATGCTGCTCGGCGAGCACGAGCGCCGCGTCGATCGTGGCCCCCGAATCCGCCTCGTTGACCACGTGAACAAGCAAGTCCTTGAGCGCCATCGTCCTCTCCTCCCGGCAAGCGTGAAGCTGCTATACTCTTCGCCTCGGCCTGGCGGCGGCGCATTGACATTGATCAAGACGGCCGGGCCGCGGCGCGAGAGCTCGAAAAAGGGATTCTAACGGGGAACGATGATCGTCGACAGCCACTTTCACGCCTGGGCGCCGGACAGCCGGCTTGCCGCCGATCGGGCCTATGCGCCGGCCGAGGTCAAGACGATCGAGGACGCGCTGGCGATCCATGCCCGTCATGGCGTGACGAACGGCGTGATGATCCAGCCGAGCTTCCTCGGCACCGACAACGGCTACATCCTCGATTGCCTGAAAGCGCATCCGGACCGGCTGCGCGCCACCGTCGTCGTCGATCCCGATATCCCGGAAACGGAGCTGGAGGCGATGGACCGGCTCGGCGTCTTGGGTTTCCGGCTGAACCTGCACAGCGCGAAGACCATGCCCAACTACGCCAGCCCGGTGTATCACCGGCTCTACGATTGGGCGGCGGCGCATGACTGGCATGTGGAGGTGATTGCCCAGGGCGCGATCTGGGCCGACGTGCTGCTGCGCCTCAAGCCCTGGAAGCTGACCGTCGTCGTCGATCATTTCGGCATGCCGAGCCCGAGCGCCGATCCCGAGGAAATCGGCTTCGGCGCGGTGCTGGAGGCCGGGCGGGAAGGCAGGGCGTGGGTGAAATTCTCGGCGCCCTACCGTCAGGAGGCGGGCGACCTGCGGCGCAATGCGTCGCGTCTCTTGGCGGCTTTCGGGCGCGACCGCATCGTCTGGGCCAGCGATTATCCCTGGACGAAGCATGAGGCGGGCCGGAGCTATCAGGCCTTGCTCGATGCCTTGGCCGAGTGGGCGCCCGACGACACCCTTCGACAAGCCATTCTCGGGACGAATGCGGCGCGGCTATTCCGGTTTCGCTGACCGGGCCGGCGCCGCGGCGTCAGTTCCGGAACGGGTGGCGCTTGTCGATATTGCAGAGATCCAGGACTTCGTCGAATTCCAGAACGTCGTATTCCTCACCGAGGAAGGCGATGTCGTCCTCGACATCGAAGTCCGTGTCCTCGCCGAACGTGTCTTCGATCTGATCGGCGTAATCGTCGAAGCCGTCGGCGAGAATTTCTTCGCGCGCTATGCCGATGACGCGGTGATCCTCGCGCTCGACCTGGTGAGCCCCGATTTTTGAACGGGCCATATTCTTTGTCCCCTCATAAACAAACGCTGATGGCGTTCTGCCATATACGAGGCTATCGGCGATTTATTTAAAATTTTGTAAACGGCAGAGGCGGTTGCCCGACGATTTTTCGCCCTCGGTGATGGAATGGCACGGTATGGGATGGGGCGTCGCGAGAAGGACACCCGGCGCGATGTCCGCGGCTGCCGACAAAACCATATTCCGCCGGCCCGCGTTGCTGCTACGATGCGTCGAACCCTCAAGGCACGGGCCTTGATTTCCGGACTATCGCCATGACGAACATCGAATTATTGCGCGCGGCCTATTTCCGGCTTCCGGTCGACCGGGAGACGGTGGCGCAGGACTGGCTCGGCCGCGGCTACTCCTGCCATGACTTCGTCGACCCGCCCGGGCGCGCCTGGCTCGACTTCCTGCACGACTGCAATGAGCTGCTCACCGTGATCGAGGGGCGGCTCGAGCTCGAGGTCAAGGGCCGGCGCGTGACGGTTTCGCCGGGCGACGAAGTGTTCATCCCGAAAGGCGCCAGCCATTCGGTTTTCAACGTCCACGACGGTACGACGGTCTGGCTATACGGCTACGATTGAAGCTCCGGGAGCGGGCCCCGGCGGGCCGGCCGGCGCTATGGCTGGCCGGGCGGCCGCGCGCTATCATCGCCCTTCGATCGGGCCCCCTTCGGATTGGGTCCATGGCCAAAATAGAAAAAGAACGGGCCGGTGCCGCCGGGCTGAGAAGCGGCCCCAGGCATTGGACGCAGAACGGAGGAACCACGGATGGATGACACCGCGACAGCCGCAGGGAAAGCCGGCGCCGGGACGCGGGCCTACAACGACCTGCAGGAGCATATCGCGGCGCTCGACAAGGCGGGCCTGCTCACCACCATCGACGCGCCGATCAACAAGGACACCGAGATGCACCCGCTGGTCCGCTGGCAGTTCCGCGGCGGCATTCCGGAGCCGGAGCGCAGGGCCTTCCTGTTCACCAACGTCACCGACAGCCGCGGCCGGAAATATGACATCCCGGTGCTGGTCGGCGGGCTCGCCGCCAACCCGGAGATCTACCGCATCGGCATGGGGGCGAAGACGCTGGACGAGATCGGGCCGAAATGGGACTACGGCCTCGGCCATCCCGTCCAGCCGACCATCGTGACGGCGGCGCCCTGCCAGGAGGTCGTGCTCCAGGGCGCGGATATCAAAGGCGAGGGCAAGGGGCTCGACGCGCTGCCCATCCCGATCTCGACGCCCGGTTTCGACGTGGCGCCCTATTTCACCGCGGCGACCTGGATCACCAAGGACCCGGACGACGGCATCCAGAACATGGGCGTCTACCGCGGCAACCTGAAGGCGCCGGACCGGGTCGCGGTGATGATGCTGATGTCGCTCTCCGCCGGCGGCTATTACCACTGGAAGAAGTACCAGGCGCGCGGCGAGAGGATGCCGGTCGCGATCATCCTCGGCTGCCCGCCGGTGGTCGAATACACCGGGCCGCAGAAGGTCAAGATGGGCGTCGACGAGCTCTGGGTCGCGGGCGGACTCGCCGGCGGTCCGATCAACGTGGTCAAGGCGAAGACGGTCGACCTGCTGGTGCCGGCCGAGGCGCAGATCGTCATCGAAGGGCCTGATCGACCCCGAATATCTCGAGCCGGAAGGGCCGTTCGGCGAATCGCACGGCTATGTCGCGCTCGAGGAGTACAACTTCGTCATGGACGTGACGGCGATCACGCGCCGCAAGCAGCCGATCATCAGCTCGATCATCTCGCAGGTGACGCCGAGCGAATCGAGCGTCATCAAGCGCGTCGCCTACGAGCCGATGTTCCTCAGCCATCTGCGCGACACGCTCAGCGTCAAGGGCGTCAAGAAGGTGGCGCTGCACGAGCCGCTGACCAACTTGCGCCGCGTCGTCATGGTGCAGTTCGAGCGCGGCGTGGCGAAGACCGAGGTCTGGCGCGCGCTCTATGGCGTGGCCTCCTTCATGCCGGCCGTCGGCAAATACTGCATCGCGATCGACGAGGACATCGATCCCGACAACGGCGATTCGGTGTTCTGGGCGATGTCCTACCGCGCCAACCCGGCGCTCGACGTGCAGATCCTGAAGCATCGCGCGCGCGGCCACGGGCCCGTGCTGCAAGGCGTGGAGAGCGATTCCACGATGCTGATCGACGCCACGCTGAAGGCGGACATGCCGCCGGTCGCGCTGCCCAAGAAGAAATACATGGAGCACGCCAAGGTGCTGTGGGAGAAGCTCGGCCTGCCGCCGCTCAAGCCGGAATCGCCCTGGTACGGCTATTCGCTCGGCGACTGGTCGGAGGAATGGGACCTCGCGGCCGAGCGCGCGGCACGAGGGCGAGTACCTCCGCAATGGCGAGCGCAGCGCGCAGTGGCGGCGCAAGCTGGAAAACCCGCAGGTGCCGATCCGCGACGTGCTGGGCGACGACATCGTCGGTGGCAAGCTGTGAACATGCCGGCCGATACAAAGACGCCGCCGTCCAAGGACGACCCGGCTGAAACGCGCGGGCTCGACCGGCCGCGCCTCGTCGTCGGCATCACCGGTGCGTCGGGCGTGATCTACGGCATCCGACATGCTGGAGGCGCTGCTCGGCCTGCCGATCGAGAGCCATCTCGTGCTGTCGCGCTCGGCGGAGATGACGATCGCCTACGAGACGGACCTCAAGGCGGCCGACGTCAAGGCGATGGCGGACGTGGTCTATCCCATCGGCGATATCGGCGCGGCGATCTCCTCGGGCTCGTTCCGCACCATGGGCATGGTGATCGCGCCCTGCACCGTGCGCACGCTGTCGGAGATCGCGAGCGGCGTGACCTCCACCCTGCTGACCCGCGCCGCCGACGTGACCTTGAAGGAGCGCCGCCGCCTGGTGCTGCTGCTGCGCGAGACGCCGCTGCATGCCGGCCACATCCGCTCCATGCTGCAGGTGACCGAGATGGGCGCCATCGTGGCGCCGCCGGTGCCGGCCTTCTATACCCGCCCATCCAGCATCGCCGAGATCGTCGATCAGACCGTCGGCCGCGTGCTCGACCTGTTCGGCATCGATTCCGGCCTGCCGAAGCGCTGGGGCGAGGATGTCAATGGCGGCCGGGGTGGCGGCGGTCCGATCGACGTGGCCTGAGAGCGTGTGCGCCCGGGCGCTTAGGAGGCGAAATGGCGGAGCTCGTTGAAGTCACGGTCGGCGGCAGCCCGATGCGGATCTGCACCGCGTCGCCGAACGGGAAGGGGCCCGTTCCCGGGCGTGCTGGTCACCATCCATGGCGGCGGGCTCGACGATTTCGAGTTCGATCTCGCCGACAAGCTGGCCGCGGAGGGCTTCATCACCGCCGCGCCGGATATCTTCCACCGCCAGCCGGACGAGAAGGACGCGGCCAAGCGGCGCGCCAACCTCAAGGACGACGACCTGATCGCCGACCTGGACGGCGGGCTCGCCTGGCTCGAATCGACCGGCCGCGCGGACATGAAGAAGCTGGCGATCCTCGGCCATTGCATGGGCGGGCGGCACGCCTATCTCGGCGCCTGCACGCGCCCGGTCTTCCGCTGCTGCGTGGTCCATTACAGCGGCAACATGTTCAAGGCCTGGGGCCACAGCGGCCCGACGCCCTTCGACAAGCTTGCGACGCTCGAAGCGCCGGTGCTCGCCTTCTACGGCAACGACGACGAGAACCCGTCGCCGGCCGACGTCGACAAGATCGAGGCCGAGCTGAAGCGGCTGGGCAAGGATTACGCGTTCCACCGCTACGACGGCGCCGGGCACGCCTTCCAGAATTTCCTCGCCGCCGACAAGTACCGTCCGGATGCGACGCGGGATTCCTGGGCGCGCGAGGTGACGTTCCTGCACCGGCATCTCGGCTAAGCAGGACTCGGATCGTTATTGCGGCCTGACGCCGCCGGCGCCGCCGCGGATCGCGCCGGCCTCGATGCTGCCCCACAGCACGCGATGGTTTTCCGGCAGCGGCCGGCTGTTCGGCATCGACAGCCAGAGGCGGTAGAGCAGGCGGTCCTGGCGGCTGCCCGCATCGTCGGTAAAGGCGGTGCGGCCGTGATAGATCAGGTGGTTGTTCAAGAGCTGGAGGTCGCCGGGCTCGAGCGGCATCTCGAAGCACAGCGCCTCGGCGAGGTCGCCCAGCATCGCCAGCGCTTCCTTCTGCACGGCGGTGAGGCGCGGCACCTCGGGGAAGCGCTGCGCCTGCTCGATGTAGGTGTTCGAGAAATGGCTGGTGAAGTAGCCGTCGCGCTGCGCGAAGACCGGCAGGGGATAATAGGGCGCCTCGGCGCCGACCTCATCGCCGACGGTGCTGCGGTAGAAGTCCTGGTAAAGCGCCTGCAGCAGGTCGGGCCGGCGCGCCTGCATCGCGTCGTGGATGGCGACCGCGCTGACGATCCGGCTGACCCCGCCGGCCTGCGCCTTGCGGACGCAGAGCAGGCCGACCACGTCCGTCCGGTCGTTGTGCCAGCGCAGCGCGCCGCTCGATTCCACGCGCGTGCCGCCATTGTCGCGGATGTCGCGCATCAGCCCGCGGTCGCCGTTCTGCCACACCGGCGTGCCGAGGTGGCAGCCGACCCCGTAATAGGCCGCGCGCAGATCCTGTTCGCCGTAGCGGTCGATCGGGAAGCCGGTCAGCTTGACTACGCCGCGGCCTTTCTCCAGCTCATCCGCGACGTCGGCGAGGGTCCGCGACAGCGTCGGCAGCGGGAAGTCGTCCGCGGTCAGGTCGCGCCAGTCGAGGCCGCGTCGCTTTACCTGGGCCAGCGCCGCATCGATCTCTCCCGCGGCCGCCTCGCCAAGCGGCCGGATCCAGTCGCGCTCGGCCAGCAGCGTGGCGCCTTGCCAGGCGGCCGGGCCGCCGATCGGTCGGAGGGCAGTGTCGGTCATCGCGGCGTCTCCTTCCCGATGAAGCTCACCACAGGCGGCGGGCTCGGGCAAGGGGGGCTGTTGGACACCGTGCGGCCCCATGCTTCGACAGGCTCAGCATGAGGCTTCCTAGGATTGGGCATGAACCAAGACCTCATCCTGAGCTTGTCGAAGGATGAGTACGCTCGATAACAAGCACAGCGTTCCCCCTCAACTTGCCAGTACCAAGGCCGCCGACGTAAACACGAGAGGACAGGGAGAGGGATAAACACGAAGGAGAGCTCCATGCGTGTCGTGGCGACGCTTCCGCAGGACGACCTCAACAAGGCGGCGAAGGCCGCGGTCAAATTCGAGGCCGACGGTTACGACGGGCTCAAGACATCCGAGCTGAGCCACGATCCGTTCCTGCCGCTCGCCGTCGCGGCGACCTGCACGACGAAGCCGGAGCTGGTGACCGGTATCACCATCGCCTTCGCGCGCAGCCCGATGGTCGTCGCGAACATGTCCTACGATCTCTATTCGTCGAGCAAGGGGCGCTTCGCGCTCGGCCTCGGCACCCAGGTGAAGGGGCACAACGAGCGCCGCTTCAGCGTGCCGTGGAGCGCGCCGGCGCCGCGGCTCAAGGAATATGTCGAGAGTCTGCGCGCGATCTGGCGCGCCTGGGAATACGGCGAGAAGCTGAGTTACGAGGGCGAGCATTACCGCTTCACCCTGATGACGCCGGTGTTCTCGCCGAAGCCGACCGGCCTGCCGCTGATCCCGGTCACCATCGCCGCCGTCGGCCCTGGCATGCTGCGCCTCGCCGGCCGGCATTGCGACGGCGTGCGGCTGCATTCCTTCTGCACCCGCAAATACATGGACGAGGCGATCATGCCCGCGGTGACCGAAGGGCTCGCCGCGAGCGGCCTCAAGCGCGAGAATTTCGAGGTGGTGAGCGGCGGCTACATCATCACCGCGCCGGACGAGGACACCGTGCAGAAGGGCATCGAGTGGGCGCGCGAGCGCATCGCTTTCTACGGCTCGACCCGCACCTATTTCCCGGTCTGGGAGGCGCATGACATGGTCGATGTCGGGCTCAAGCTGCACGCCATGTCGCTCAAGGGCCAGTGGAAGGAGATGGCGAAGGAGATCTCCGACGACACCGTCCGCCTGTTCGCCGCCATCGGCACGCATGACGACATCGTCAACGAAATCGCGAAGCGCTATTGCGGCGTGTCGGACTCGGTCTACACCCACCACGTCCCGGCGATCGACCCCAAGATCCCGCCCGACCTGCTGCAGGACATCAAGCGCCTGCCGTCGGCGTTCAAGGGCTTCGAGACGAAGCACTGGGTGAAGTAGGCGACCCCCCACCTAAATCCTCCCCCAGGCGGCCGGTGTCGACCGGCCGCCGAATTCGGAAGAGCGGCGCGCGGCGACACGCGCGCCGCAAGGGGGGAGGACTTGCAGATGAAGCGCTACAATGCTATTCCCTCCCCCTTGATGGGGGAGGGTTAGGGTGGGGGTGACTTCGCTCTACAGCGTATCCTCGCTGCCGAGGACGACCGTGCACTGGCTCGACAGCACGCCGCCGTTGCCGTGCGCGACGGCGAGGTTGACGTTCTTCTGCTGGCGGGCGCCGCAGACGCCCTGGATCTGGCGCGTGGCTTCGATCAGCAGGAAGAGGCCGTACATGCCCGGATGGCAGTAGGACAGGCCGCCGCCGTTGGTGTTGACCGGCAGGCTGCCGCCCGGCGCGATCGCCCCGCTGGCGACGAACGGGCCGCCTTCGCCCTTCTTCACGACGCCGAGGTCTTCCAGGAACAGCATCGTGTTGAGCGTGAAAGCGTCGTACAGCTCGTAGACGTCGATGTCCTTGGGCCCGACCTTGGCGGCCTTGAACGCCTTCGGCCCGGACCAGGCCGCGCCGGAAACCGTCATGTCCGGCATGCAGGAGATCGTGTTGTGCGAGATGTACTCGCCCGTGCCCAGCACGTAGGCCGGCTTCAGCTTGAGGTCCTTCGCGCGCTCCGGCGTGGTCAGCACGATCGCCCCGCCGCCGTCGGTGACGAGGCAGATGTCCCGTATCGTGAAGGGATAGCTGATCATCGGGGCGTTCAGCACGCCGTCGATCGTCAGGTCGTCGCGCATGAAAGCGACCGGGTTCAGCTTCGCCCATTCGCGCGCCGCGACGGCGACGGAGGCAAGCTGCTCGCGCGTCGTGCCGTACTGATGCATGTGGCGCGACGCCGCCATGGCGTACGCGCTCGACGGCATGAAGGGCTTGTAGGGATCCTCATGCGGGTTCGCATCGCGGCTCGACGCGGCCGCACGGCTGACCGTGCGCTGCGTGCTGCCGTAGGCGATCACCGCCACCTCGCAGAGCCCGGCGGCGATGGCCGCCTGCACATGGGTGACATGCGCCATGAAGGACGAGCCGCCGATCATGGTGTTGTCGAAGATGTTCGGCTGGATGCGAAGATATTCGCACATCGCCATGGCGGACATGCGCGACTGGCTGGTGGCGCACCAGTAGCCGTCGACATCCGACAGCTTGAGCCCGCAGTTGTCGAGCGCCCGGATCGTGCCCTGGGCCATCAGGTCGTAGACCGTGGTCTCCGGCGCGACCAGGCCGAGATCGGATTCCGCCGTGCCGACGATGGCAACGTTACCGCGTAGATCTGACATCGCTTACCCCTTCACCGGATCGAATACTGGATGGGCGGGTTGATTCTCGGCCGCCGGGATCATCCGGACCTTCACCCGCATGCCGATCTTGACGTCCATCGGATCGATATTCTCGACCCGGCTCATCATGCGGAAGCCTTCGTCGAGGTCGATCATCGACACGTCGTAGGGGGTGCCGCTCGCGCGGACAGACCGTCGTGGTCGCGTAGACGGTGCCGAGCCCCTTGCTGATTTTCCACGTAAGCTTGCCGCCGGTCTTCGGCGCGACGACGCGCGGATAGAAGATGGCCTCGCCGTCGTCGGTTACCTGGTAGGCAAGCTCGCCTTTCGCACAATGCTCGTGAAAGATCGCAAAGGGGGACTTTTCCCCTATGTCGGTCATGTTCGATACTCCCGTTGTTGTTCCCGGCCGTGGCGGGCGCCGTACAGCCGTTCGTTGACGGGCCGATTATGCTTATTGTCGTCGGGCTTGTCACATCTGCGTGAGAAATTCGCGGAAGGAAAGAAAAACGGCCCGGTGTCTGAAAGACCCGGGCCGGAGAAAGCGCTCTCGCCGTTTCTTGGGGGAGGTCAGGAAAGTTAGTCGGCGGCGGCCAGCTTGGTCAGCTGGTCCAGCTCGCGGCCGAGGAAGGTGGCCAGCGCGCCCATGCCGCTGCGGTCGGTCCCGGTGAGGCCGGCGGCGGCCTCGGCGTCCGGGTTGTAGTTGGTGTTCGTGTTGATGTCGTAGACCCAGGCCTTGCCGTCGGTATCGACGATCATCTCGATGCCGGCGACCTCGATGCGGTTTTGCTCCAGGAAGCGCGCCATGCCCACATGCAGCGGATGGGTGAAGCCGGGCAGGATCGCGAATTTCGCGGGCTGTCGCCGTCCTGCGCCGCGCCGCTGCCGGCCGGGCAGAACTCGAAGCTCTGCGGGGTCTCCGGGATGTTGCAGACATCGGCCGGGCAGAGGAGGAAGCCGCCCGAGGTGTCGACGCGCACGGCATAGACCAGCCGGCCGCCGACGAATTCGTTGCGGATGATGAATGGCTCGGCCGGCGTGATGTAGCGCTGCACCAGCATGGTGCCGTCCGGCGCGTCGTCGAAGGCGCCCTTGTCGATCTCGGCTTCAGCGGAGGCCGCGGACTGGAAGAGCTGCACGCCGAGGCCCTTGCCGCCGCGGTTCGGCTTGAGGATGAAGGGCGCGCCGATCTTGCGCACGGCGTCGCGCAGCGCGTCCGCGCCGACCGCGACCAGGGTATGCGGGGTCGGCACGCCCGCCGCGTTCAGCGCCAGGTACTGCTTGACCTTGCTGACTTCCAGCTCGAGCGCCCGCCCGCCGTTGATGACGCGGCGTCCGTGCGCTTCCAGCCAGGCCAGGACGCTGCCGGTGAATTCCGGCGCGAAACGGTGCCCGCGCGTGTGGGAAGACGCGCTCATGCGGTTGTAGAAGACGCCTTCGGGCGGCGCCGTGCCGAGGTCGATCGAGCCTTCGGCCAAATGCCATTCCGCGAAAGGCAGCCGGCGGGCGTCGAGCGCGGCGCGCAGCGGGGCCATCCACTCGGCGTTTTCGTGCAGGACATGGATCTTCGGCATGATGCGCCCTTTCAATATAACAATTTTATTTTGTTATTTATATTATTCTATGAGAATATGGTGTGAATAAGGCGCGCGTCAATCCCTCGCTTCCGATCGGCGGCCGGTTCGCGCTTTGGCGTTGCCAGCGGCTGCCCTGGCGCGGGAAGATGCCCGGGCGATGTCCCATTCAACGGAAATGCCAGCGGCTCCATCGGGCCCCTTGCCGCGGGTTCGCGCCGTGGCCGTGGCTGACGCCGCCGCGCTGAAGCCCTTGCTCGCGCAGCTCGGCTATGCCCTGGAGGAGCCCGAGATTCGGAGCCGGATCGAGCATATCCGGGCGGCCGGCAGGCAGTATCTGGTCGTGGCCGAGGACGCGGACGGCGCGCTCGCCGCGTTGCTGCATGTCTACGGCCGGGCCGCGCTGGAGAAGCCGCCCGAGGCGGTCGTCCAGGCGCTCGTCGTCCGCGACGGCCTGCGCGGGCAGGGGCTCGGCCGGGCGATGATGGCGCTGGCCGAAGGCTGGGCGCGGGAGGCGGGATACCGGCACATTTCGCTGAGCTCGCAGACCGGCCGGGACGCGGCGCACGCCTTCTACGAGGGGCTCGGCTATGCGCGCTACGCCACCTCGCACCAGTTCCGCAAGACGCTTGCGGAATAATGCCGCCGGCCTACTGTGCGCATTCGCCGCGCCGTCACATTCTGGACGTTTGCTCGAAACGCATGAGGATGTAGGGTAGGCGCAACAGAGGCACGACCGCCCGCTATCCGTGCCGGCGCGGTCCCAAGGAGAGACCCAAATGGAGAAAGTCGGTAATTCCGCGGCCAGCCGCGACATCGCCTATGTCCTGCATCCCTACACCAACCTGGAGCGCCACAAGACCGTCGGTCCGCAGGTGATCGCCAAGGGCAAGGGTATCTGGGTCTATGACGAGGACGGCAAGCCCTATATCGAGGGCATGGCCGGTCTCTGGTGCACGTCGCTCGGCTTCGACGAGCCCAGGCTGGTCGAGGCCGCGGCCCGGCAGATGCGCGCGCTGCCCTTCTATCACGTGTTCGCGGCGAAGAGCCATAACCCGGCCATCGACCTTGCCGAACGGCTCATCAACATGGCGCCGGTGCCGATGTCGAAGGTCTTCTTCGCCAACTCCGGCTCCGAGGCGAACGACAGCGCCATCAAGATGATCTGGTACTACAACAACGCGCTCGGGCGGCCGGAGAAGAAGAAGATCATCAGCCGGATGAAGGCCTATCACGGCGTGACGATCGCATCCGCCAGCCTGACCGGGCTGCCGGCCAACCATCGCAGCTTCGACCTGCCGATCGCGCGGATCCTCCATACCGACTGCCCGCATCACTACCGCTTCGGCGAGGAAGGGGAGTCCGAGGAGGACTTCGCGACCCGGATGGCGGAAAGCCTGGAGCGGCTGATCGAGCAGGAAGGGCCGGAGACGATCGCCGCCTTCTTCGCCGAGCCCGTGATGGGCGCCGGCGGCGTGATCGTGCCGCCCAAGACCTATTTCGAGAAGATCCAGCCGATCCTCAAGAAGCACGACATCCTGTTCGTCGCCGACGAGGTGATCTGCGGCTTCGGGCGCACCGGCAACATGTTCGCGACCGAGACCTACAAGCTCCAGCCCGACATCATCACCGTGGCGAAGGCGCTGTCCTCGGCCTATCTGCCGATCTCGGGCCTGATGATCAACGCCAAGGTCTCCGATGCGATCTACCGCCACAGCGGCGAGATCGGCACCTTCGGCCACGGCTTCACCTACTCCGCCCATCCGGTGAGCGCGGCCGTCGCGGTCGAGACGCTCAAGATCTACGAGGAGCGCGACACCGTCGGCCATGTGCGGGAGGTCATGGGCCGCTTCCAGAAGGGGCTGCGCGCCTTTGCGGACCATCCGCTGGTGGGCGAGGTGCGCGGCATCGGCCTGGTTGCCGGCGTCGAGCTGGTCGAGGACAAGGCGACGAAGAAGAGCTTCGATGCGAAGGACGGCGTCGGGCCGCAATTCGCGCAGAAGGCGCTCGACCATGGGCTGATCATCCGGGCGGTTCCGGGCGACACCATCACCCTTTGCCCGCCGCTGATCATCACCGCGGCGGAGATCGACGACTTGCTGGGTCGCTTCGGAAAGGCGCTCGACGACACCGCGGCCTGGCTGAAAACAAAGGGTTGAGGCGGAAAGAGCGCTGCGACATCAAGCATCTGGGGCCGTTGACACGCGGGTGGTATGATTTAAGTCAAGTTTAACCGAACGGTAGCAGCATAAGAAACGATCCAGATATTGCGCAGCGACTTCAGGGGACCAGGGACTGCCATGGATTACGAAGCCTATTTCGCCCAGCGGATCGACGAGCTCAAGCGCCAGGGCAACTACCGCATTTTCGCGGATCTGGAACGTCAGGCCGGGGATTATCCGCATGCCCGCCGCTACGACGGCGGCGGGGTGTCGGAGGTCACGGTCTGGTGCTCGAACGACTACCTCGGCATGGGCCAGCATCCCGAGACGATCGCCGCCATGAAGGAAGGCATCGAGCGCTGCGGCGCGGGGGCGGGCGGGACGCGCAACATCTCCGGCACCAATCATTATCATGTCCTGCTGGAGCGCGAGCTGGCCGATCTGCATAACAAAGAGGCGGCGCTGCTTTTCACCTCGGGCTATGTCGCCAACATGACCGCGCTGTCGACGCTTGCCGCCAAGATTCCCGGCTGCATCCTCTATTCCGACGGCTTCAACCACAACTCGATGATCGAGGGCATGCGCCACAGCAGGGTCGAAAAGCGCATCTTCCGCCATAACGATCCGGGCGACCTCGAGCGGCTGCTGGCGAAGGACGACCCGGCGCGGCCGAAGCTGGTCGCCTTCGAATCCGTCTACTCGATGGACGGCGACATCGCACCCTTGGCCGAGCTGGCGGACGTCGCCGAGCGCTATGGCGCGATGACCTATCTCGACGAGGTGCACGCGGTCGGCATGTACGGGCCGCGCGGCGGCGGGGTCGCGGAGCGCGACGGCGTGATGGAGCGCATGACCGTGATCCAGGGAACGCTGGCCAAGGCGTTCGGCGTCGTCGGCGGCTACATCACGGGCTCGTCGGCGATGATCGATTTCGTGCGCTCCTTCGGCGACGGCTTCATCTTCACCACCGCCCTGCCGCCGGCGATCGCGGCCGGCGCCTTGCGCAGCGTGCAGATCCTCAAGGGCCAGGAGGGCGGCGCGATGCGGGCCCGCCACCAGGAGCGCGCGCGCACCCTGATGGGCAAGCTGCGCAGCGCCGGCATGCCGGTCATGCCGTCCGTTAGCCATATCGTGCCGGTGATGGTCGGAGACCCCGTGCTCTGCAAGCAGGCGAGTGATATGCTGCTCGACGTGCACGGCATCTATGTCCAGCCGATCAACTTCCCGACCGTGCCGAAGGGCACGGAACGCCTGCGGCTGACGCCGACGCCGCTGCACACGGACGAGATGATGGACACGCTGGTCGCCGCGCTGACGATGGTCTGGAAGGAACTGGCGCTCGAATGCGCCGCATGAAGGATTAGACGTGTATCGCGACAACACACTCATACCGACCGAAACGATCCGCCTGGCGGCGCTCGGCACGCTGATGGAGCGCGATGTCCGGTATAGCGATCTCGCGTCGGAAGTGCGCTATTTCGTCGGCCGCATCATCGGGCCGTCGCTCGACCTGCTCGGCACCTCGCTGGAGCTGCTGACCTACGAAGGCCTGATCGAGGTCGTCGACGGCGAGGAGGGGGCGGCGTCGACGACCGACGGCTGCCTCCGCATCACCGACCAAGGGCGGCAGGCTTTCGCCCGGCTGATGACCTCGCATGTGCGCGCGCCGGTCAACGACGTGTCGCGGCTGGTGGTCGCGCTCAAGATGCGTTTCCTGCACCTCCTGGACGATGCCGCGCGCGCCGAGCAGTCGGCAATGCTGGTCGAGATGTGCGAGACCGAGCTGGCGCGGCTGGGAGACCTGAAGACGCGCTACGGCTCGGGCCGGCTGGGCGACTGGCTGGCGCTCGAGATTCGCCAGATCGAGGAACGGCTCGCCTGGTTCCGCGCGCTCGCGCCGAACGGCTGAAGGGCCGTAAGCCGCACCCTTCCTTTATTCGGCAACGTGTCGATCGGCCTGAGGCCGGCTCAGCTCGGCGGTATCAAAAGCCGTACTGCGCAAGCTTCGCCTCGTCGAGATCGATCCCGAGACCGGGCCCTGACGGCAGGGCGATGCTGCCGCGGCTGATATCGAGCCGGGTCTTGGCCACGGTATCGACCACCTTCAGCGGCCCCACGCACTCCAAGCCGGGCACGATATTGCGCGACGTGGCGCCGAGCATGATCTCCGCCATCGTGCTGAGGTCGAGCCCGAATCCGTGGCCGAGAACGACCGGGAGGCCGGCCGCCTCCGCGGTCGCCAGCATGCGCGCGGATTGCAGCAGGCCGCCGGCCTGCTTGATGCCGAACTTCACGAAGTCGGCGCAGTCCGCCTTGATGACCCGGATCAGGCTGGCGTGATCGCTGATCAATTCGTCGGCCATGATGGGAATGCCGCCTTCGCGCCGGACCCGCGCCAGGCCTTCGAGGTCGTCCTTCGGCGTCGGCTGCTCGAACAGCTGCATGTCGCAGGATTTGACGGCGCGGCACAGCGCCAGCGCCTGGTCCACGGTGCATTGCTGGTTGGCGTCCATGCGCAGCTTCATCTCCTTGCCGACCGCGTCCCGCACCGCCATGACCCGGGCGCTGTCCTTGGCGACCTCGTTGCCGACCTTGATTTTCAATGACTTGAAACCGGCGTCCCGCCAGCGCTTCGCCTCGGCCGCCGCTTCGTCGGCCGGCAGCTCGCCGACCCAGCCGTTGAACTGCACCCGGTCGAGCACGGCGCCGCCGACGTAATCGTGCAGCGCGATGCCCATCCGCCGGCAGACAAGCTCGATACAGGCGAGCTCCACGCCACACGCCGCGCCGGGCTGCGTCGGCGTTACTTTGGCGGCGATCTCGAGGATCCGGTTGATGTTGACCGGGTTCTCCCCGATCAGCGCCGGCCCGACCTTGTCCCGGATCGCGACGGCCAGCTCCGGCGCGGTATGCGGCGATTTGGCCCGGGTGGACGGGTCGATGCTGCTGATGCCGATCGCGCCGTCCGCGTCGGTAACCCGCACCACCACGCATTTGGTGAGGGACTTGGACTGCCCGCCGCTCGTGAACGTGCCTGCCAGGGGCATGCCGATGCCGAACACCTCGACCTTGCTGATCTTCGCCGTCATTCCGGACCTCATCCTTCGTCTATACCGTTAAATTCCGCGAGACCGTGCAATCGGCTTCCCCCAGAAGGCAAATCTGCCGGGGGCTTACGTCTTGCGTCCACTTAGGGTCAATTACGGTCTTCGCGATGCTGCTGATGAATATCCGCCTTTGGCGGAGTAGCCGTCAAATCCGGCGTAATTCCGGGCTGGAAATTCTGCTGGGATACCCGCCCCTTTGCCGGGATGGGGCCGGGTGGAGGGGGCTACAAATGCTGGCCGCCGGTGACGAAGATCTCCGTTCCCGTGACGTAGGCGAAGTCCTTCGAGCAGAGCTGGAAGACGCAGCTCGCCACCTCGTCGGGCGTGCCCATCCGGTGCATCGGGATGCGGTTGATCAGCGGCTCGTACTCCTCGCCGATCATCTCGGTCTCGATCTCGCCCGGCGCCACCGCGTTGACGCGGACGCCGAGCGCGGCGAACTCCACGGCCATCTCGCGCGTCAGGGCGGACAGCGCCGCCTTCGAGGTGGAATAGGCGGAGCCGGCGAAGGGATGGATCTCGTGGCCCGCGATCGAGGTGATGTTGACGATGCTGGCGCCGCCCTGCTTGGCGCCGCGGCTCAGCGCCGCCGCGAATCCGCGGCATAGCTCGAGCGGCGTGAACAGGTTCAGCTCGAACACCTCGCGCCAGCCGTCGATCCCGCCGTTGAGACAGCCGAGCCGCTCCTTGAAGCTGGTCTTGGGTGAAACGGCGGCGTTGTTGACGAGCGCGTGCAGCGGGTCGGAACCGAGCACGTGCATCGCCTCCTCGAGGAAGGCGGCCACCGATTTCGGGTCGGACAGGTCGGTCGGAATATGCGCGCTCCAGTTCGGGTCGCGCTTGCAGGCGTCCGGCACCGCCTCCCGGCTGCAGGTGATCATGCGCCAGCCCTCTTCGGAGAAGCGCTTGACCGTCGCGTGGCCGATGCCCCGGCTGGCGCCCGTTAGCATCACCGTTTTGACCGCTGTGTTCATCGCGTCAAACCATCGTTGTCGGTTGTCCGTGCCGCGGCGGCCCGGATGCGCCGCGAGCCCTGTTCATCGGAAGCGCGTGTGGTGCTCATCCATGCCCTCCGGATCCTGGTGGATGATCACCTCGGCATCGGGATAGGCCTCGAGGATCATGCCTTCGACCTCGTCCGCAATGCGGTGAGCCTGGTACAGCGGGATGTTGGGGTCCATTTCCAGATGCATCTGGATGAAGGTCATCTGACCCGAGCGCCGCGTCTTGAGATCGTGGGCGCGGTGGGTATTCGGATGGGCGCGGGCGATCGCGTAGATGCGCTCCCGGTCGTCGTCCGGCAGCTCGCGGTCCATCAGCATGTCGAGCGCTTCCTGTACGATGCCCCAGGCGTTGATCAGGATGTAGATGGCGATGGCGGTCGCGAAGGCCGGGTCGGCGATGCCCCATCCCATCACGCCGCTGAGAATCAGCGCGGCGATGACGGCGACGTTCATGAACAGGTCGCCCTTGTAGTGCAGCGAATCGGCGCTGATGGCGATCGATCCGCTGCGCCGGACGACCCAATGCTGGAACGACACGAGCGCGAGCGTGACGACGATGGTGAAGGCGATCACGGCGATACCGAGCTCCGGCTTCTCGACCGGCGCCGGCTGCACGAAGCGATGCGCCGCCTCGAACAGCAGCAGGGCCGCGGAGCCCGCAATGAAGGCGGACTGCGCCAGTGCCGCCAGCGGCTCCGCCTTGCCATGGCCGAAACGGTGCTCGCGGTCGGCCGGCTCCTGCGCCTTGCGCACCGCCAGGAGCGTGACGACGGAGGCAAGCACGTCGAGCATCGAGTCGACCAGGCTCGACAGCACGGCGACCAATTCGGTCGTGAACCAGGCCGCCGTCTTGATCGAGACCAGCATCAGCGCCACCGAGACCGAGGCATAGGTCGCGAGCCGCGCCAGGCGGTTCACCGCCTCCGTGTTTACCGCGCCGCGGAGGATGGAATCGTCAGCCGTCTTCGCGTCCATCACGGGTACAGCCTGTCGATGCGCCATGCCTCACCATTCCTGACATAAACCTCGCGGTCGTGGAGGCGGAACTTCCCTTCGCTCCAGAACTCGATTCGCTCCGGGATCACCCGATAGCCGGACCAGAAGGGCGGGCGGGGCACCGCGCCGAAACCGAACTGGGCGGCGAATTTGGCGACCCGCTTCTCCAGGTCGAGCCGGCCCTCCATGACCCGCGACTGCGTGCTGGCCCAGGCGCCGATCTGGGCGCCGCGGTCCCGGGTCGCGAAATAGGCGTCGGCCTCCGCGTCGTCGACCAGCGCCGCCTTGCCTTCGACGCGAACCTGGCGTTGCAGCGATTTCCAGTGGAAAAGCAGCGCCGCCCGGCCGTTGGCCGCGAGCTCCCGGCCCTTACGGCTTTCGAGATTGGTATAGAAGACGAACCCCCGGTGATCCACATCTTTGAGCAGGACCATGCGGACCGAGGGCGCGCCGTCCGGGTCCGCGGTGGCGACGGCTACCGCGTTCGGCAGGTCCGATTCGCGGCGCTTCGCCTCTTCGAACCAGTCTAAAAAGCGTCGTATCGGGTCGTTTTCAGCCATTCCTGTCCTCGAGCCAAGGGGGCTCCGTCATTAAGATAGATTTTGTTGTGACTTTCTAAACTGAATTTGGTTCTAATTTTTATCTTCTCCGCTAATCTAGGATAAGCCAAGGAAAACACTATATTCTTGCTTCGTGACGGAATGTAGTGTGCAGGACGGGGTTGAGGCTGCATGAGAGATCCTTATTCAGTGCTGGGTGTGGCGAAAGGCGCCAGCGAGGGCGAGATCAAATCCGCCTATCGGAAGCTTGCGAAAAAGCTGCATCCGGACGTCAATCCCGGCAATAAGGAAACGGAGCAGAAGTTCAAGGAGGTCACCGCCGCCTACGACCTGCTTTCGGACAAGGAAAAGCGCGGCAAGTATGACCGTGGCGAGATCAATGCCGACGGCAGCGCACGCTACGACAGCGCCTTTCACCGGGCCTATTCACAACCGGGCGCCGGCGGCGGTGGCGGACGCGGCGGGTTCGAATACAGCCAGGGCGGCGGCGATTTCGAGGATATCTTCGCCGACCTGTTCGGGCGCGCGCGCCGCGGCGGCGCTGCCGGGAGCGGGAGCGGGCGGCGGACCCATCATGGCACCCAGGTCAAGGGCAACGACGTCCAATACACCGTCCAGGTCAGCTTTGCCGAGGCGGCGAAGGGCATCCGCCGGCGCATCACGCTCTATGACGGCAAGTCGCTCGACGTGACCATCCCGCCAGGCACCGAGGACGGACAGACGCTGCGGCTGCGCGGGCAGGGCATGCCCGGTCTCGGCGGCGGCGCCGGCGACGCCTACGTCACGGTGCAGGTGCAGCAGGACCCGCTCTTCGAGCGCCAGGGGCATGACATCCACGTCACCGTGCCGGTGACCATCGACGAAGCGATTCTCGGCGGCAAGATCCGCGTGCCCACGATCGACGGCCCGGTCTCCGTGTCGGTGCCGCCCGGCTCGAATACCGGCAGCCGGCTACGGCTCAAGGGCAAGGGCGTCGCGAAGGCGCAGGGCGGCAGCCGCGGCGACCAGATCGTCTATCTCGAAGTGGTGCTGCCGGAGAAGCCGGACGACGAGCTGCGCTCCTTCCTGCAGGGCTGGGCGCTGCGCCATCCCTACGACGTGCGCAAGAAGGTCGGCATGGACTAGCGCGGCCCGCGCCGCGACCCGCTCAGGACGTGCCGAGGCCGGTCAGGCCGAGCAAGGCGAGCAGGCGCCATTTCCGGTCGGTGATGGCGGGCTCGCCGCGGTCATCGTCCGATGCCATCCGGAAACTCGATGATCTCGGCTTCCGAATCGGGGGTGAGCAGGCTGCGCAGCGACACGCCGGTGGTCTTCGCCTCGAGGTCGGCAATATTGCCGATAATCTCGCTGTAGCGCTTGCCCCAGCCGTATTTGGGAATGTGCTGCAGGTCGCTGATATCCAGATCGATCTCGAGATCGCGCCTGAGGTCGTGCAGCGTGCAGGCTTCGAGGTCGCGCGACAGCACCCATTCCTGCTTGTCGCCTTGCGAGATGTAGCGCTTCGTCTGCAGCTTCTCGCGGGCCACGCCGATCGCCTCGGGCGCGGCCGGCGCGGCGCGCGTCATCCGCCGGTTGCTGAGACCGCCGCCTTTCAGGCTCGCGATGTGAAGGGCATGCAGGATCGCCAGCGCGGCGGCGAGCAGCCGCGCCGCCGGGATCATCGCGCGGTTCGCGCTGCGGATGCCGGCGCGCCACTCCGGCATGGCCGCCGTCATCTCCGCGCCGAGCATCACCAGCATCCAGGCGAGATACATCCAGATCAGCAGGATCGGGAAGGCGGAGAGCGCGCCGTACAGCGTCTCGTAGCCCTTGAAGCTCTCGACGTAGAGCCCGAAGCCCTTCTTCAGCAATTCGAACAGAAGCCCGGCTGCGAGCCCGCCGTAGAGCGCGTCCGTCCGGCGCACGGGATAGTTCGGCATGACCAGATAGAGGATGGAGAACCCGACGATCTGCAGCAGCAGCGGCAGGAAGGCCGCGAGGCGGCTGAGCGGCCCGGTGTAGGTCTCGACCCCGGTCGCTTGCGCCACGGCGAACAGATAGCTCGACAGCGACAGGCTCGCGCCGAACAGGATTGGCGACAGCGTCAGCACCGCCCAATAGACCAAAAGGCGCGCGACCAGCGGGCGCGTCTCCCGCACCTGCCAGATGGCGTTAAAGGTGCCGTTGATCGACGACAGCAGCATGACCGACGTCACGGCGAGGAAGACCACGCCGACCGCCGTCAGCTGCCCCGTCTTCTGGGTAAAGGAATTGATATGCTCGTAGACGACGGAGCCGATCTCCGGCACGAAATTGTCGAAGATGAAGGACTGCAGCTGCCCCTTCATCTCCTGGAAGGCGGGAAAGGCGGCGAAGATGGCGAAGCTGATCGCCAGCAGCGGCACGACCGCGAGCAGGCCGGTAAAGGTAAGCGACGCCGCCCGCTCCTTGCAGTTGTCGCGCATGAAGCGCTGAAAGACATAGGAAAGAAACGCCAGACCGGACCGGAGCCCGGGGCGTTGATGGGTGTCGTCCGCTGGCCGCGCCGGCTTTGCCATGCCGTGGTCCTTTCCGGTTGTAGTATACAGCCAGTTGCCGGATCTTTGCGTAAACAATCGCCGGCGGGCTGCCTGGGCCTGCGCGGCCTTCTATATCGGCGGTTGCATCGATGCTCGGCGTTCGCGGGCCAGGCAGCACGACGCCGGTCCTGCGGCCGGGAAGGCCAAGAAACAGCGGCATCGAGGTGAAGTCGCCTTTGACCGCCGTCCCATCTTGTATAAGATGACGCGCACTTTTGCCGGGAGCGGAAGGTGGGAGAAAAATGGCTGATTCGCAATCGTTGATGGCCGGAAAACGCGGTGTCATCATGGGCGTCGCGAACGACCGTTCGATTGCGTGGGGCATTGCCCGCGTGCTTGCGGCGCATGGCGCCGAGCTCGCCTTTTCCTATCAGGCGCCGCAGCTCGAACGCCGGGTCAAGCCGCTCGCGGAATCGATCGGCTCGTCGCTGGTGATCGAATGCGACGCCGGCAACGACGCCAGCCTGGACGGATTGTTCGACGAGATCGGCAAGCACTGGGACAGTCTCGACTTCGTCGTGCACGCGATCGCCTTCTCCGACCGCACCGAGCTGACCGGGAAATACGTCAACACCAGCCGGAAGAATTTCCAGCTCACCCTCGACGTGTCCTGCTACACGCTGACGGCGGTGTGCCAGCGCGCGGCACGATTCATGACGAACGGCGGCAGTATCGTGACGCTCACCTATTACGGCGCGGAACGCGTGATGCCGCACTACAACGTCATGGGCGTGGCGAAGGCGGCGCTCGAGGCGAGCGTGCGCTATCTCGCCGTCGACCTGGGCGGGCAGAATATCCGCGTCAACGCGATTTCGGCGGGGCCGATCAAGACGCTGGCGGCGTCGGGAATCGGCGACTTCCGCTATATTCTCAAATGGAACGAGCTGAATTCGCCGCTCCGGCGCAACGTGACGCTCGACGACGTCGGCAAGGCCGGGCTCTACCTCCTGTCCGACCTGAGCAGCGGCGTGACCGGCGAGGTGCACCACGTCGATTCCGGCTATCACACCGTCGGCATGGTTTCGGTCGACGCGGTGGACGAAATCGGCAGCCTGATCAACGGCCTCAAGACGAAAGCTTGACCGCGGCCGGTCCGGCTGTCGATGCCGGCGCACTGTTTCGAACACGGCAGACCGCTAATTATCCTCGCATAACGTCAACGTCAGGTAGATATTTGTCGTCTCCAATGTTATGCGGTCCCGGTAATCGCAAACAGGGGAGGAGGCGTCAATGAACGCCGTAAAATCGCTATTCATGATGGTGATCGCGGGTGGCCTTTTGGCCGGCTGCGCGGCCACCCGGTCCGAGCTGGATATCTCTGTTCCCAAGCCCACGGTGAGCCCCACCAAAGCGGCGGTCAAGATCGTCGAGGTGGTCGATAAGCGGCAGTTCGAAATCGACCCGCGATCGCCGACGACACCGTCGGTGCGGGGGAACGAGATCGATAACAAGGCCCTGACGGCGCGCGCTGTCGGACGGAAACGCGGCGGTTTCGGGAACGCGTGGGGCGATGTCGTATTGCCGGAGGGAAAGACGGTTTCGGGCCTGGTCGCAGAGGTTCTGGCCGCAGCGTTGGCCGAGAAGGGCTATGCCGTGATCTCGAAGGGTGCGCCCGGCTATGACACGGCGCTGCCGCTGTCCGCCGAGGTCATCAAGTTCTGGTCGTGGTTCAATCCCGGATTTTTCACAATTACAATCACGCACGGGTCATTGATACGGTTGACGGGGCCGTGGCCGGTGTCCGAGAGCAGCCGGGATGTTCCTGGACATGCCGTCTATGAGAGCCACACGGCGATCGTCGAAAGCGACTGGGAAGACCTTCTGAAAAGCGGGACCCAGGACTTGAAGAGGAATGTCGAAGCCGTCCTGAAATAGAAGCGCGTCGGTGGTGGAGCACGGCCGGCGGCGCGACGGTTTCGCTTTCGTTTCGCCAATCGCCCGCTTATGCTGTGCGCCACGTCGGCGGTCTGTATTTAACGGATTTTCAACCTGTTGATTCGTATGAGATAAGAGCCGACTTTAAGGATTTGTCTCCGGCGACAGTGCGATGTCATACAACAGCTTCGGCCAACTTTTCCGCTTCACCACCTGGGGTGAGAGCCACGGGCCGGCGATCGGCTGCGTCGTCGATGGCACGCCGCCGGGCATTCCGCTGGACGAAGGCGATATCCAGCGCTGGCTCGACAAGCGGCGGCCGGGGCAGTCGCGCTACACGACGCAGCGTCAGGAAGCGGACCAGGTCCGGATCCTGTCCGGCCTGTTCGAAGGCGTCACCACCGGCACGCCGATCAGCATGCTCATCGAGAACACGGACCAGCGGTCGCGCGACTACGGCGACATCAAGGACAAGTTCCGTCCGGCGCATGCCGACTATACCTATTTCAAGAAATACGGCGTCCGCGACTATCGCGGCGGCGGTCGCGCGTCGGCGCGCGAGACGGCGCTTCGCGTCGCGGCCGGCGGCGTCGCGCGCAAGATCCTCGGCGACGGGATCAGCATCCGCGGCGCCCTGATCCAGATGGGCGCCCATCGCATCGAGCGCGAGCGCTGGAACTGGGACGTGGTCGAGACGAACCCCTTCTTCTGCCCCGATCCGGTGATGGCCGATCTCTGGGCGGACTATCTCGACGGCGTCCGCAAGGAAGGCTCGTCCGTCGGCGCGATCATCGAGCTGGTCGCCAGCGGCGTTCCGGCGGGCTGGGGCGCGCCGATCTATGGCAAGCTGGACGCGGAGCTGGCCACCGCGATGATGGGCATCAACGCGGTCAAGGGCGTCGAGATCGGCGCCGGCATGGGCGTCGCCGGCCTGCGCGGCGAAGAGAATGCCGACGAGATGGCGATGAACAACGACGGCAGCGTGCGCTTCCTCTCGAACCATGCGGGCGGCATTCTCGGCGGCATCTCGTCGGGCCAGGACGTCATCGTCCGCTTCGCGGTCAAGCCGACCAGCTCGATCCTGCAGGCGCGCCGCACGGTCACGGTGGACGGCAAAGACACCGAGATCATCACCAAGGGGCGGCACGACCCTTGCGTCGGCATCCGCGCCGTGCCGGTGGGCGAGGCGATGATGGCCTGCGTGCTCGCCGACCACATGCTGCGCCACCGCGCGCAGTGCGGTTGACCGGCTCTTCGCCATGGCCGGCGGGACGATAAATGGGGCGAAGGTCGACAGCGATCGCCTGATCGCGCTTTACGGCACGCTGCGCGATGCCGAGCTGCGGCGCGAGCTCGGCCTTACGCCACGCCTGCGGCGGCTCGGGCGCTGCCGGTTGCAGGGCATCATGCACAATCTCGGCCCCTATCCCGCGCTGGTCGAGGGTAAGGGCGTCGTCCACGCCGAGCTGTTCGAGGTGCTGGACCGCGACGCCTTCCCGATCATGGATGCGTTCGAGGAATACGACCCCAAGCGGCCGAAGCTTTCCTCCTATCTGCGCGTCCGGGTGCGGCTGGCCGTTCCCGACCTGGAATGCTGGGTCTACCGCTACAACCGGCCGCTGCGCGGCGTGCCGCGGGTGCTCGGCGGGGACTGGATCAAGCATCGCGGCCTGTACCGCCACACGCCGGCCCGCGCACCGCTGCCCCGGCCGCTCTGAAACAGCCACCCTGAAACAATTGAAACGCTAATCCGCCACCGCGTGAAACCGGAAAGGAGCGGGGGCAAAAATTTTTCGACGCGCTTAACCCCCCGCGCCGGACCGTCTCGTTTCTATAAGCAAGCGCACGGGTGGACGGATCAAGCATCACGATCAAATCCTTGAACAGATGGATCCCGCTCCCACGTGCGCTTCGAACGCCTCCCAACCTCCACATTGCCACAACGGAAACCCCCTCCCCCAAGGGGGTTTCCGGATTCTCCCCGGGGCCATGCACCTGCTGGGAGGGGCCGCCATTGCCTTTAAACTGCTGCCGCGCGATCCTGTACGGTAAGGACCGCGAAGGACAGCAGCGGATTGGCTGCGGGAGGAAAGCAAATGGCGAGCGGCAAGGCGAAAGACAAGAAATTCAAATTCTCCGCGTCCCATGCCAAGGACGCGAAATTCAAGAGCGGCGGGCTCAGATCCTGCTTCGAATACCGCGACCTGGGCATCGCGGAAGCGACGGGCGGGCGCGCCATGGCGCATGTCATCCGCGCGAAGAAAGGCGAATCGTCCGGGTTCGGCTGGCACAAGCACAATCTCGATTTCCAGATGTATTACGTCCTGAAGGGCTGGATCGAGTTCGACTATGAAGGGGTCGGCCGGGTGCGGTCGGAGGCAGGGTCCTGCGTGTACCAGCCGCCGGGTATTGCGCATGCGGAAGTCGGCTGTTCCGACGACCTGGAGCTGATCGAGATCACGCTTCCGGGCGAATTCGAGACGGTCGAGGTCGACGCGCCAAAGCCGCGGGCGTAGCCGGCCCGCGTATCCGCGGCGCGCACGGCGCTACGCCGATTCTTTCAGCCGGGACGCGCTGGGGCGATCGGTCCGCCGTATCGGCCGCCGACTGGTTGCCGTAAAGAATGTTGACGGCCGTCTCGAGCAGGAGCGATGCGCGCGCCGGCTTCGTGAGGTGGCCGTTGATTCGCGTTTGCCGGAACCGGGCTTCGTCGTCGGACGCCATGACCGAGGTGAGCATCAGGATCGGCACCTCGGCGACGAGGTCGTCGTGGCGGATCGCGGCGGCCAGATCCAGGCCGTCCATCTTGGGCATGTGGTAGTCGATCACCGCCATGTCGAAGGGCGCGCCCGCCTTCGACGCTTCGCGCAGCGCCTGCAGCCCCTTTTCGGCGCTGTCGACCGCATAGGCCTCGAAGTCCCAGCTTTTCAGCTGCTCGACGATGACCATCCGGTTGATCTCATTGTCGTCGACCACGAGCACGCTGACGCCGGACAGGTCGTGCGGCGGGCGATGTTTCGCGGGCGCCTCCGGATCGACCAGCAGGTCCAGGGAGAACCAGAAACGCGATCCTTTGCCTTCTTCGCTGGAGACGCCGATCTGGCCGCCCATGAGACGGACGAGCTTGCTGGAGATGGCGAGGCCCAGTCCCGTGCCATGCTCGCGCCGGGTCGCCGCATTGTCGATCTGCGAGAACTGGGCGAAGAGCTGCTGCCGCTTGTTTTCCGGAATGCCGACGCCGGTATCCTCGACCGTGAAGGTGAGGCGGGCCTGGCTGTCTTGCACGCTTCCGGAAATGTCCAGCAGGACATGGCCTGTGTCGGTGAATTTGAGGGCATTGCCCAGCAGGTTGATGATGACCTGGCGGATATGTCCGCCATCGCCGATGAATTTCGACGGCAGGTCGGGCTGTATGCGGACCGCGAGCTCGACGCCCTTTTCCGCCGCGCGCGGCGACAGCAGCGTCGCGATGTCCTCCGCCATCACGGCGAGATCGAAGGGGTGCGGCCGGACCTGCATCTTTCCGGCCTCGATCTTCGATAGGTCGAGCACGTCATTGATGATCGCGGTCAGGGCTTCACCGGACTTGATGATCGCCGAGATGAAGGTGCGTTGTTTCTCGTTGAGGTCGGACCGGGCCAGAAGCTCCGCGATGCCGAGGACGCCGGTCATCGGTGTCCTGATCTCGTGGCTCATCGTCGCCAGGAATTCCGATTTGGCATGATCGGCGGATTCCGCGGCCTCGCGGGCCTCGTTCATGGCCGAGATCGTGTGGCGCGCAAACGCAGCGCCCGCGAGCAGCAGCACCAATATGGCGACCAGGGCGATGTTGAGCTGCCGTTCCATCTGCCTGTTGATACGCGTGTAGTCGTTCTGCGCCAGCGATTGCGCCAGGGCGATCGTCTCCTGCAATTGATGGCCGCCCAGGCGGAGAAATTCGTGATAGGACGGGGAGAAGGACGAGTTGGATTTTTCCGAGACGAGCCAGAAGCCAAGCTTGAGGAAGCGGTCGAAATTTTCGGAAATGGTCTCCGTACCGATCAAGAGATGGGCGAATTCTCGGTCGATATGCGCGAGGACGGCGCGCAGCTCGCCCCATCTGTTGTCGAAAATCGTCAGCTCGCTTTGGATCTGCCCGGCGACTTCGTTGCGCTTCACCGTGCGCTCATCCATGTAGGTGATCGTCGCGTTGACCGATTTCAGCAGGCTGTTGTTCATCTGGCCCAGCAGGACGACCGCCGCGAAGACGCGGTTGGCTTCCTGCGAGGTGCGGTGAACGGTCAGCGCCGCGGTTGCAGTGACCGCGACGATGCAGATGATGGTGATGTAGTAAACCGGGGAGAGAAAGCGCAGCTTTTGCATAGTGGAACGCAGACTCGGGGTTTCCAATATAAAGCCGGCGTTTTCTTGTGATTCGTGCGTGGCTTAGGCGCAATTATAAGCGCCAAGAGCATTAAGATATGGTGAATTCCCGGGCGGCGCCGGATTAAAATTCTCCTTGCGTGTCATGTGCTTGCTGGAATTGAGCGCATAAATTGCGCGTGACGGCGCCCGGCTGGAAGCCCGCTTTGCCGAAATTAGAGCCTGAAAATGCCTCGTCGGGCCGGCCTAGGTTTTCTTCTTCCGGTCCAGCGCGGCTTGCATGAGCTCGAAGCGGTCGTTGCCGAAATACATGTCGTCGCGGTCGATGAAGAAGGTCGGCGAGCCGAAGCCGCCGCGGCCGATCAGGTCGTCGGTGCTCTCGAACAGCTTCCGCTTGACCGTATCGTCGGCGATCTTGGCAAAAACCGCGTCCGCATCCATGCCGGCGGCCTCGACGATCGTCCGCAGCACGGCGTTCTGCGAGATGTCCTTGTCGTCTCGCCAATAGGCCTGGAAGACCGCCTTGGCGTAAGCGGAGATCGTTCCCTGGTCGATCGCGACGAAGGCGCTGCGCAGCGCCTTGACGCTGTTCACGGGAAAGACGCTCGGCCGGATGATCTCGATGCCGAGATAGCGCGCCCAGTCGGCCATGTCCTTGCGGTAATAATCGTCTTTCGGCGGCACCGGGTTCTCGCGCCGCTGGTAGACGCTTGGGTTCACCTTGTTGAACACCCCGCCCACGAGGAAGGGCTTCCAGACCAGCTTCGCATCGTTGCGGGCGCAGAAGTCCTCGATCCGCGTCGCCGCGAAATAGGTCCACGGGCTGGAAAAGTCGAAGAAGAACTCGATGGTCGCCATGTGTCGATGATCCCTGGAAAATGTGATTGGCGCTGGGCGTGCGGAAGCGTTGCGCTCACTCCGCCGCGTTGTTCGCTTTGTCGGCGGCTTCGCGCTCGGCCAGTTTGAGGTAGCCGTCACGAGTCTGCGGCAGCTTCGTCCCGAGGATCTGTGAGGCGACCACGGTGCGGAGGATCTGCGCGGTGCCGCCGCCGATGGTGAACATGCGCCCGTCGCGCACCATGCGCTCCAGCGGGTTGCGCCGGGAATAGCCCGCCGCACCGTACACCTGCAGCGCGTCGTTGGTGACCTTGATCGCCATCTCGGAGGCGATGATCTTCGCCTGCGCCGCCAGCTTGATGTCGGGGAAGCCGGCGTTGCTGCGCCCGGCGCTCGCGGCCGCCTTGTAGATCAGCGCGCGCGCCGCTTCGACATGGCTGTCCATGTCGACCAGCATCCATTGCAGGCCCTGGAACTCGGCGATCGGCCGGCCGAATTGCTCGCGCTTTTTGGCGTAGTCGAGGGCATGCTCGTAGGCGCCTTCTGCGATGCCGAGCGCGATCGTGCCGGCGCCGACGCGCTGCGAGTTATAGGCGTTCATCAGGTCGGCGAAGCCGCGCTTGAGCCCGCTCGGCGGCTCGACCAGCGCGTCCGCGCCGACCTCCATGTCCTCGCAGATCACTTCCGCCTCGGGGATGCCGCGCAGCCCCATCGTGGGCTCGCGGTTGCCGATGCGGAGGCCCTTGGTCTCGTCGCGCAGCGCGAGGAAGCCGCCGATGCCCAGCTCCTTGCCGTCCTCGTCGAAGGCGCGGGCGAAGATCAGGTGCAGCCAGGACACGCCGGCGCCGGTGATCCAGTGCTTCTTGCCGTTGAGGATCCAGGTATCGCCGCGCCGGTCGGCGCGCGTCGTCATCTCGGTCGCGGCGCTGCCGGCGCCGGGCTCGGTGATGCAGATCGCCGGCTTGTCGGCGCGCGAGAACAGGATCTCCGCCGCCATGCGCTTCTGCGCCTCGGTGCCGTAGCGCATCACCGTGCTGATCGCGCCCATGTTGGATTCGACGACGATGCGGGCGGTCACGCCGCAGACCTGCGCCATCTGCTCGATCACCAGTACCGCATCGAGGAAGCTGCGGCCCTGGCCGCCGTACTCCTTGGGGATGGTCATGCCCATGAAGCCGGCCTCGTTCAGCGCCTTGGCATTGTCCCAGGGGTATTGCTCGGTCCGGTCGATCTCGGCCGCACGCTTGGCGAAGACGGTGCGGGCCAGCGCACGGGCGCGCTGCTGCAGGTCCTGCTGGTCGGGGGTCAGCTCGAAATCCATGGTCAATTCCTCCGGGCGCCGGCGGGCGGCGGTTTTGCGCAGTATCCTGCCGTATCCCCGCGATGACAAGGGAGGGCCGGGGAGCAGGCAGGGAGGTGCGGTCTCGGCGAAAGGAATAGAGGCTAACGCGCTCATGGGGCGTATCGGTACCGACCATCGGGAAACTGGCATATATGCTCTTGACAGCATATGTCTTATAGAGCATATATTCCTGATGGACTGGGCTGTCCTATTTGATCCGGCCTTTGACCCGGAATTCGATGCGTTGCCGAGCGCGGTGCAGAATGAACTGCTTGCCCATGCGAAGTTGCTCGAGACTTTCGGACCGACGCTTGGCCGGCCGCGGGTTGACACGCTGAATGGATCGCGCCACGCCAACATGAAAGAGCTTCGGTTCGAGGCGGACGACGGTGTCTGGCGCGTCGCCTTTGCCTTCGATCCAAGACGGCGGGCTATTTTGCTTGTCGCGGGCGACAAATCCGGCGGAAGCGAAAAGCGCTTTTACAAAGCGTTGATTAACAAGGCCGATACGCGCTTTGAGGCGCATCTTGCGAGGCTGAAGCGGGAAAGGAAATCACAATGACGACTTTGAAGGAAAGATTGGACAATCTGCCGAAAGCGCGCCGAAAGAAGGTCGACGCGCGAGCGGCGGAGCTTATTGCCGAGGAGATGTCCCTTCGGGATCTGCGTAAGGCGCGGAAGCGGACGCAGGTTCGCGTGGCGAAGGAACTTGGCATTAAGCAGGAGAATGTTTCGCGAATCGAGAAACGCAGCGATCTTCTGATCTCGACATTGAGCGGCTATGTTGAGGCCATGGGTGGGAAATTGCGCCTCGTCGCGGAATTTCCGGATCGTCCCCCGGTTGCCCTGACCGGCATGGCTAGTCTGGATCAGGAGGGCCGGTCATCGAAGCGGTGACATTGTCATTACGAACGGCGGTGTTCGCCCAATTCTTGAGATGACGGCATAATGGCGCAGCCGCAAGCCCGAGATAGGAGATCAGGAGAAGACCCATGCACCGTGACCAGCACGGCCTGGAGATGACCGCCGCCAGCGCCGAGGCGGCGCGCCGCTACGACGCGATGATCCTGCACTATCTCGGGCTTCGGCAGGATACCGGCGACCGGCTGAAGGAGACCTTCGACGCCGACCCGGAGATGCCGATGGCGCATTGCGCGCGCGGCTATTTCATGAAGCTGTTCTGCACGCCGCCCTTGGAGCGGAAGGCCGAGGAGTCGCTGGGCAAGGCGAAGACGCTGGCGGCGAAGGGCGCGACCCCGCGCGAACGCCGCCACGTCGCCGCGCTCGATGCCTGGTGCCGGGGCGACATCAAGGGCGCCACGGACGGCTGGGAGGAGATCCTGCTTGAGTATCCGCGCGACGTGCTGGCGCTCCGGCTTGGCCATTTCACCCATTTCTATCTTGGCGATTCCGCCGCGATGCGCGATTCGGTCGCCCGCGTGCTGCCGTACTGGAGCGGGGAGCATCCCGGCTATGGCTTCGTCGTCGGCTACCAGGCTTTCGGGCTGGAGGAGACCGGCGCCTATGCCGAGGGCGAGCGCGCCGGCCGCCGCGCCGTCGAGATCAACGACCGGGACATCTGGGCGACCCATGCCGTGGCCCACGTCATGGAGATGCAGGGCCGCTTTCGCGACGGCATCGCCTGGCTCGACGGCCTGTCGGGCAACTGGGACGGCTGCAACAATTTCCGCTTCCATGCGTGGTGGCACAAATGCCTGTTCCACCTGGAGCTCGAGCAGTTCGACGCGGTCCTCGATCTCTATGACCGCGAGGTCCGGCCCGACACGACGAGCGCCGATTATCTCGACATGAGCAACGCGATCGCGCTGCTGTGGCGGCTGCAGGAGGCGGGGGCGGATGTCGGTAACCGCTGGGCGGAGCTCGCCGACAAGGCGGCGGACAAGATCGACGACCACATCTTCGCCTTCCATGACGCGCATTACATGATGGCGCTGGCGGTCGAAGGCCGCTGGCCGAAGGCGGATACGATGCTGTCGTCGATGGAAGCCGCGGCGGCCCGGACCGATACGACCGAGGGGCCGATCTTCCGCGAGGTCGGCCTGCCGCTATGCCGGGCGATCGCGGCCTATGGGCGGGGCGACTATGGCGCGGCGGTCGATCTGCTGGCGCCTGTCCGCCGCGCGGTCTATCGCATCGGCGGCAGTCATGCGCAGCGCGACCTGTTCTTCCGCCTGCTCGTTGCCGCGGCGTTGAAGGCGGAGCGCTATCGGCTCGCCCGCGCGCTGACCGCGGAGCGCAACGCGCTGAATCCGAGCTCGATCTGGGGATTGAAGCGCGAAGCCGAGGCGTTGGACGGTCTCGGCGAGACGGCTGCCGCCGGTGCGGCACGGCGCCGCGCGGCGGAGATGCTTGGCGGCGTAGAGCCTCGTTACCCCCACCCTGGCCCTCCCCCACAAGGGGGGAGGGAAATGTCGGTGGTGCAATGTGTTAGTCCTCCCCCCTTGCGGCGCGCGTGTCGCCGCGCGCCGCTCTTCCGAATGCGGCGGCCGGTCGACACCGGCCGCCTGGGGGAGGATTTAGGTGGGGGTGAGGGACACCGGACCGCATGGGCCATTCCCGCCTCCAAATCGCCACGCGTTGATGCTAGGGTGCGTCCGCTTGGCGGGGCGGTACGGCGCCGCCGAGCGCTTACGAGGGACGGGGGACTGACATCGGCATGCGTTTCATCGGACGTTTCTTTCTCTGGGTATTTGCGGTCGCCGGCTTCCTGGTCGTCCTGATCGCGGCCTCGCTCACGACGTGGTACATGCTCTCCAGCGAAAGCGAGGAGTCGCTGCCCGGCAAGATCGTCCTTTCGGTCGATCTCAACCGCGGCGTCTCCGAGACGCGTTCCGAGGGGCCGCTGCAGCTGCTGTCGCATGGCGGCCCGCACGCGCTGCGCGACATCATCGCGGCCTTCACGAAGGCGGAGACCGATCCGCGCGTGTCGGGCATTCTCGTCCGCATGGGCGGCTCCGGCGTCGACATCGCCACCGCCGAGGAGCTTCGCGACGCGGTGTCGCGCCTCCGCAAGACCGGCAAGTTTGCCATCGCCTATGCCGACAGCTTCTCGGCCGAGCCGGGCGCGACGGCGGAATACTATCTGGCGTCGGGCTTCAATCAGATCTGGATGCAGCCCTCGGGCGAGCTCTCGACCACGGGCGTCGCAATCGAGGTGCCGTTCGTCGCGGGCGCGCTGGAGAAGATCGGCGTCGTGGCGCGCATGGAGCAGCGCAAGGAATACAAGTCGTCGCCCGAGACCTTCACGCATAAGAGCATGACCGCGCCGGTGCGCGCCAACCTGCAGGCGCTGGTGGATTCCTGGCTGGCGCAGTTCGTGCGCGGCATCGCCGAAGGCCGGAAGATTTCCGTGGACGAAGCGCGCGCGGACATCGACCAGAGCCCGCTGCTCGGCGGCGAGGCGCTCAAGCGCAAGCTGGTCGACGTGCTGGACTACTGGCCCGCGGCAAGCGAGGCCGCGGAGAAGCGCGCCGGCGCGAACGCCGGGCTGGTCACGCTCAAGCGCTATCTCGCCGACGGTAATCTGCCCTACAGCAGCGGCCCGACGGTGGCGTTGATCTATGGTGTCGGCCCGATCGTCTCGGGCGGCGGGGAAGAGTCCGTGCTCGACAACAGCCGCGTCTTCGCGGCCCATGAAGTCGCCAAGGCGATCTCGGAGGCCGCGGCCGATCCGGACGTGCGCGCCATCCTGTTGCGCATCGACAGCCCCGGCGGGTCCTATCTCGCCGCCGATACGGTGTGGGACGCGGTGATGCGCGCACGCGCCGCGGGAACGCCGGTGATCGCCAGCATGGGCGGCATCGCCGCGTCGGGCGGCTATTTCGTGGCGATGGGCGCCGACCGGATCGTCGCGTCGCCGGGAACGCTGACGGGCTCCATCGGCGTCTATGGCGGCAAGTTCGTGACCGAGGGGCTGTGGCCCAAGCTCGGCGTCACCTGGGACATCGTGCAGGCCGGCAAGAACGCGGCAATCTGGAGCCCGTTCCGCGATTATCCGCCGACCGCCAAGGCGCGGCTCGACACGATGATGGACGCTGTCTATGCGGACTTCACGACCAAGCTGGCGAAGGGCCGCAACATCAAGGCGCCGCAGGTCGACCAGGTCGCCGGCGGCCGCGTCTGGAGCGGCGAGGCGGCCAGCAAGGTCGGGCTCGTCGATCAGCTCGGCGGCCTGAAAACGGCGATCGACGTCGCCAAGCAGGCGGCGGGCCTGAAGCCGGAAGAAAGCATCACGCTGAAGGAGTTCCCGCTGCCGAAGACGCCGCTCGAGCGCCTGTTCGCCATGATGTCCGAAGACGGCAGCAGCGTTGCGGTGCGCGTGTTCGACTGGCTCGGACTGCGGACGCAGATCGGGCGGATGGTCGAAGCGCGCGTCGGCCCGGTGCTGAAGGAGCTGGAGGTCCTGCGGCCGCGCGCCGGCGACCTGCAGATGCCGCCGCTCAAGCTTCGGTATTAGATAGAAACGACCCCGTTTTTTGCCTGCTGCTCAGGCATTGCCCGCTTTCGAACCCGAACCGGGCGCGCGATAGGCAGCGGTATTCGGCTGAAACAGCTCGACGAGATTTCCCGACGGGTCTTCCAGCAATATCTGCTTCCCGGCCACGCCTTGAATGACGTCGCTGCGAAAGCGGCAGCCCGCCGATTTGAGCGCCGCGATCGTTCCGTCCAGCGCCTCGACGACGAGGTGGATGCGGTTCCAGCCTCCCGGTTTTTGTTGTTCTCCCGAGGGCATGGCCGCGCCGCCGCCGACCCCCGGCGACGGCTGAGTGAGATAGATATGCATGTCGCCGCGGGAGATCTCGGCAAATCCCGGCGCGGGGTGCATCTCGACCTTGAAACCGAGATGCGCGGTGTAGAAGCCGATCGCGGCATCGACGTCGTTCACGATATAGCGGAAGCACGCGGCCATGGTTCCGTCGTCCGTCGGCCTTGTCGCCGTTGACCTATCCGTTTCTCGCGTGACGTCGCATGTTCAGGCCCGACGATCATCCGTTCACAACGCCGCCACGAACTCCTCGATCAGGGCGTTGACCTGTTCCGGAACCTCCGTCGGCGGGAAATGTCCCGCGCCGGAGAGCTTCACGTAGCGCGAGCCGGGCACGGCCTCGTGGATCTCCTTCTCGTATTCCGGCGGCTTGCCGGGATCGTCCATGCCGCGCAGCAGCAGGAGCTTCGGCTTGAGCGTCGCGAGCCGGTCGCGCACGTCGAAGGCGTCGATCGTCTTCAGGTCGTGATACTGCGACAGCGGGCCCACCTGGCGGTGCCGCTCCATCAGCCGCTCGCGCAGGCCCGGCTCCACGAACTTCATCGCGTGCTCCTGAAACGCGATCCATTCCTCGTACGCCTTCGGATCCTCCATGGCGCGCAGCCGCATGTCGTAGGTGCCCGGCGCGCGCGTCTTCGGCCGTGCGGCGACCGTCATGATCACGAGGCCCTTCACCTCGTCCGGATAATCCAGACCGTATTGCAGCGCGATCGACGCGCCGAGCGTGTAGCCGACGAGCACGAGGTCCTTGTTCAGGCCCTGCGCCCAGAGCCAGCCGCGTACCCATTCCATGTAGCGTGCGACGTCCGGACAGCGTGTTCCTTCGAGATGCCCGGGCAGGGTGGGGGCGACACTGCCGGGGAAATGCCGGCGCTGATGGTCGTAGGCATCGGCGCAGGCGCCCGCGCCCGGTCCGTGGAGAAAGACGAGTTGCGTCATGCGAAGGTTCCTTCCGCTGCGTGAGGCGATTGCGGAAAGTCTAACCGCAATTGGCCATCGCACGCACGTCCGCCGCCGCGGCTCAGGCGTCGCGCACGGCGGCGATCAGGAATTCCTTGTTGCCGGCGGGGCCCGTGATCGGGCTCTCGGCGAGGCCGAGCACCCGCCAGCCGGGCAGGGCTTCGAGCCAGGCGCGCACGCCGGCGCAGACGCGCTGATGCACCGCGGCGTCGCGCACGACGCCGCCCTTGCCGACATCCTGCGGCCCCGCCTGGAACTGCGGCTTGATCAGCGCGACGAGATGCGTGCCCGGGCGCGTCAGGGCCATCGGCGCCGGCAGCACCTTTTCCAGTCCGATGAAGCTGGCGTCGCAGGAGAGGAAGTCGATCGCGTCCGGCACCTCGGCGCGGGTCAGATGGCGCGCGTTGGTCCCTTCCAGCACGACGACGCGCGCGTCCTGGCGCAGCTTCCAGGCGAGCTGGCCCTTGCCCACGTCGACCGCATAGACCTTGGCCGCGCCGTTGGCGAGCAGGACGTCGGTAAAGCCGCCGGTCGAGGACCCGATGTCGAGGCAGGTGAGCCCCGTCACGTCGAGGCCGAATGTCTCCAGCGCATGCACGAGCTTGAGGCCGCCGCGCGAGACCCAGGGATGGTCCTGGCCGCGCAGCTCGAGCGGCGCGTCGGCGGCCAGCATGTCGCCCGGCTTGTCCACCCGGCGCTCGCCGCTGAAGACGAGGCCCGCCATGATGACGGCCTGCGCGCGCGTCCGGCTGTCGACGAGGCCGCGCTCGACGAGCAGCAGGTCGGCGCGTGATTTGTCGTTCCTTGCCATTCCCCGATCCGGCGCCGCGGGCCTTGTCCTGCCGCGGCGCGTGGCTGCGGCCGCTCAGTTCCGCCGGTCGACGACGAAGCGCGCGGTCAGGCGCAGCAGGTCGGCCCGGTCGTCGAAGGACGACAGGTGCGAGACCGCCTGGTCGACCAGCGCGTTGGCCTTCTTGCGCGCGCCGTCCACGCCGAGCAGCGAGACGAAGGTGGCCTTGCCGGCATTGGCGTCCTTGCCGACCGCCTTGCCGGTTTCCTCGACGCTGCCTTCCACGTCCAGCAGGTCGTCGGCGATCTGGAAGGCGAGGCCGAGCGTATCGGCATAGGCGCGGAGCGCCTTCCGCGCTTCCGCCGGCGCGCGCCCCAGCATCGCGCCCGCCTCGCAGGCGAAGCCGATCAGGGCGCCGGTCTTGAGTTGCTGCAACTCGGTGATCTCGGCGAGGTTCAGCGTCTTGGTCTCGGCCTCCAGGTCGATCATCTGGCCGCCGACCATGCCGCGCACGCCGGCCGCCTTCGCGATCGCCAGCACCAGCGCGGCGCGGATCGCCGCGTCGGGATGCGTCGCCGGGTCGGCCAGCACCTCGAAGGCCATGGTCAGCAGGCCGTCGCCGGCCAGGATCGCCGTCGCCTCGTCGAACTGCTTGTGGACGGTCGGCTTGCCGCGGCGCAGGTCGTCGTCGTCCATCGCCGGCAGGTCGTCATGCACCAGCGAATAGCAGTGGATCAGCTCGAGCGCGGCGCCGGTCCTGAGCGCCGAGACCTTCGGCACGTCGAACAGGCGGGCGCTTTCCATCACCAGGAAGGGGCGCAGCCGCTTGCCGCCGCCCAGCGTGGTGTAGCGCATGGCGTCGTAGATGCGGGTCTCCGGCGCGCCCTCGGTGGCGAGGATGCCGTCAAGCACGGTCTCGACCTCGGCCGCTGCGTCAGCCAGTGCCTTCGGAAGATCTGCCATGGCCGGCTCTAGCCGAGGTCGGCCGGTTCGGCGGAAACGGTGCCGTCCGCCGCGATCGTGATCTTCTCGATCTTGGCCTGGGCCTCGCGAAGCTTGGCTTCGCAATGCTTCTTCAGCGCCGCGCCCCGTTCATAGGCGTCGATCGCCGCGTCGAGCTGGCCCGACCCGGATTCCAGGTTTCGGACGATGGCTTCGAGCTCCTTCAGCGCGTCCTCGAAACTCATCTTCTGGATATCGGCCTGTGTCTTGCGTTCCGCCATTGTCCTCCCCATCGGCGCTGAGCCCGTCGGGCGCGGAGTTTAGTCTTGCGCCATCCGGCAGGCAACCTGCCGGCGTCGGTGGGCGCTCAGGCGGTCATCAGCGTCTGGACATGCGCCGCCGCGCTGGCGGCGAGCGCGGCCAGGTCGTATCCGCCCTCCAGCGTCGAAACGACGCGGCCGCTGCAGCATTCGTCCGCCACGGCCATCAGTTCGGCGGTCGCCCAGGCATAATCCGCATTCTCGAAGTTGAGCATGGCGAGCGGGTCGGCGCGATGGGCGTCGAATCCGGCCGAGATCAGGACGATATCCGGCTCGAAGGCCCGCATCGCCGGCAGGATGGTCTCGCTCATGGCTGAGCGAAATTCCACCGAGCCCGACATCGGGGCGAGCGGCGCGTTGACGATATTCCCGAAATTGCCGTGCTCGCGCAGGCTGCCCGTCCCCGGATAAAGCGGCGATTGATGCGTCGACGCATAGAACCAATCGGCGTCGTCCCAGAACATGGCCTGGGTGCCGTTGCCGTGATGGACGTCGAAATCCATCACCGCGGCGCGTTTCAGGCCGTGCGCCGCGCGGGCATGCGCGGCGGCGATGGCGACGTTGTTGAACAGGCAGAAGCCCATCGCGACGGCCGGCTCGGCATGATGCCCCGGCGGCCGGACGGCGCAGAAGGCGTTGCGCGCTTCGCCCGCGGCGACCGCATCGACGGCGGCGCAGGCCGCGCCCGCGGCGCGCAGCGCCGCCTCGCCCGATCCGGGGGAGACATGCGTGTCGCCGTCGAGCGCGCGGCGGCCTTCGGCCGGGATCGCGTCGAGCACGGCATGGACGTAGTCGCGGTCATGCACGCGGGCGATCTGATCGATTTCGGCGCGCGGCGCCTCGCGGCGGTCGAGCAGCTGAAACTCTTCCGCTTCCAGCGCGTTGAGCACCGCGCGCAGCCGCGCCGGGCATTCCGGATGATGGACGCCCGGGTCATGCTCGATGCAGGCCTTGTGCGTGAACAGCAGGGTATTCATCCGGCACCTCTCGCCAACGGCAACGCTCTCCCGTCGCTCCAGTAAGCGGCAGGACGGGCTTTCTGTCCAGAGGCGAGGGCAGGAAAGGGCATGCGGCGGGCAGGGGAACCCGGCTCGCCGAGCCGATCTCGGGACGAATGTCGCAGGCCGAGGCGGTCGTCGGCGCGGGGCGCGGCGACCGCCGCGATGCAGTGCTTACGCGAAGGTGTCGATGACCTGGCCCAGGGTCCGGCCGGCTTCCGTCTTGTCGTTGGTGTCGTTGCCGGTCCGCTCGCTTTCGAAGCTCGTGACCTGGTTCGTCCGCGAGCCCGCATCTTCGGAACGGATGCTGTGGTCCACGGGCGCCTTGTCGTTCTTCACGGCGGTCGTATCGATCTTCTTCGATAAGCCGGTCTGTGGCGCTTGCGGCGGATTGCTGTCGTTCGCGGAGAGTTTCCGCGCATCCGAGCTGAGATGGATGGTGAACGCGTGCTCGCTTTGGCCGCTCGCGGGCGTCGCCGACGCGCGGACCGTGTTGTGGAGCGTCGCGCCGGGCAAGCTGATCTTGTTGAGCCGGCTGGCATCATGAACCCCGCTCGGCGCCGGCTCCGCCGTCACGCTGCGTGGTTCGAGGGTATGCCTCGTCTCGATCTGCGGTGTTCCGACCATGTCTTACACCTAAGAAAGTATCATTGTTAACCAATGCGGACTTTCATTTCAGAAATCCACAATAGCATAAATATAGATTGGAAAGAAGGGAATGGTATGTGATGAATATCACAATAAACATGGCCAATATTCACAGATAAGGATTAATATCCCAAATAATACCTATTTTATAGGCATTTTATATTTGTAGACATCTTATTCGAGTGCGCGCGGGTCTAGCGCATCCTGCAGGCCATCCCCCAGGAAGTTGAAGGCGATGACGGTCAAAAAGATCAGCAGACCGGGCCAGATCGCCAGCTCCGGCGCGGACCAGATCACCTCCTGCGCATTGGTCAGCATGTTGCCCCAGCTCGCCGTCGGCGGCTGGATGCCGAGGCCGAGAAAGCTCAGCGTCGACTCGAACAGGATGATCTGGCCGACCGACAGCGTGGTGGCGACGATGATCGGGGACACCGCGTTGGGCAGGATATGGCGCCACATGATGCTGCGCGGCGTCGTGCCGAGCGCGACGGCGGCGCGCACGAACTCGCGCTGGCGCAGCGCCAGGGTCTCCGCGCGGACGAGGCGGGCGACCGTGTTCCAGCCGAACAGCGTGACGATCACGATGATGCGGTAGATGCTGACATGCTCCGACTGCGCGATCGCGGGCGGCAGGCCGACCTTCGCGAGATCCACGGCGGCGAGCACGATCAGCAGCGGCAAGAGCGGCAATGCGATAACCGCGTCGTTGAAGCGCATCAGGACGCGATCGACGATGCCGCCCGCGTAGCCGGCGACCAGCCCGACCGCGGTGCCGATGATCGCCGCGAAGACCGCCGCGACGAGCCCCACCGCGAGCGACACCTGTCCGCCGTAGAGCAGGCGGCAGAGCAGGTCGCGGCCCAATTCGTCGGTGCCCAACGGATGCTGCGCCGAGGGCGGCTGCATGCGCAGCAGCAGGTCGGCGGTGTTGGCATTCACGCCGAGCAAACGCTCCGCCAGCGGCGCGGCGAACGCCGCCAGCACCAGCAACGCCAGTGTCACGAGGCTCGCCACGGCAAGCCGATGCCGCAGAAACCGCCGCCACATGCGCCGCGACGGGCTCTGCGACAGCGCCGGGGCGCTCACTGCGTTTCCTCCCGGGCGGCGAAGGTCACCCGCGGATCGACCGCGACATGGGCGACGTCGGCGAGGAAGTTGCCGACCAGCGTCGCCGCCGTCGCGAACAGCAGCCCGACGAGCGCGAGGTTGAAATCGTTGCCGATGATGGCGTCGTACATGAGCTTTCCCATGCCGAGCCAGGAGAACATGATCTCGGTGATCAGCGCGCCGGAGAACAGGTTGCCGAAACTGAGCCCGACGATGGTGACGAGCGGCAGCAGCGCGTTCTGCAGCGCATGCCCGACCAGAAGGCGCACCGGCCCCACGCCCTTCGCCCGCGCCGTGCGGATATAGTCCTGCCGCAGCGTCTGGATCATGCTGGCCCGCATGAAGCGCGTGAAGCCGCCGATATGGGTCACGGTCAGCACCGTCACGGGCAGAATGAGATATTGGATCCGGTCGAAAAATCCGCTCGCGCCCACCGTCTCCATGCCGCCCGCCGGCAGCCATTCGAGCTTGACCGCGAACAGGATGATGCAGATCAGCGCGAACCAGAATGACGGGACCGAGATGCCGCCGAAACAGAGCATGTTGATCGCGTAATCGGTATGGGAATAGGGACGGAGCGCGGCGAAGACGCCGAGCGGGATCGCGATCGCCAGGGTGACGACGAGGCTGATCCCCATCAGCAGCATGGTGTTGCCGAGGCGCGGGATGAGGATGCTCAGGACCGGCTGCGTGTAGGTGCGCGAATAGCCGAAATCGCCGTGCAGCGCCGCGACGAGCCAGTTGCCGTAACGCACGAGGATCGGCTTGTCGAGGCCGTAGAGCGCGCGCAGGCGCTCCGCGTCCTCCGAAGTCATCTTCGGGTTGCCGGAGATCATCAGGTCGATCGGGTCGCCCGGCATCAATCCGATCAGCAGGTAGACGATGAAGCTCATCGCGAGCAGGACGATGAGGCTCTCGATCAGCCGTGTGGAGGCGAAGCGCGCCATGTCGCCCTATTTCCTCCTATTTTCCCACACTCCAGTCTTCGACATGGAGCGTGGTGGGATACTGATTGCCGGTCGGCTTCACGCCCTTGAGCCAGGGAGGAAAGATGTAGGGGTCGGCGCGGTAGAACAGCGGCAGCGCCGGCAGGTCCGTCGCATAGAGCGTCTGGATATCGTGCCAGAGCTGGAGATGCTGCTTCGGCTCGCATTGAACCTCCACCGCGTCGAGCAGCTTGTCCATTTCGACGCTGCGATAGCCGGGGTAGTTCTGACCTGACCAGTTGTTGGCCTCGCTCGGGATCATTTTCGAATAGAGCGTCGTGCGGGGGATGTTCTCCGGCGCCGACGTCCAGGCATACATCGCCATCGCCGAGAACCGGCGCTTCCGTACGGTCTGCCCGAAGAAGACCCGCGCCGGCTCGTTGCGGATGCGCGCATCGACGCCGACCTGCCGCCATTCGCTCTGCATTGCCTGCTGGACGAGCTCGCGCGACTTGTTGCCGGCCGTCGTCATGAAGTCGAGCTGCAGCCGCCGCCCCTGTTTGTCGTAGCGGATGCCGCCGCGGATCTCGGTCCAGCCGGCCTCTGCGAGCATGGCCTTCGCGCGCGCCGGATCGTAGGGATATTTCGGGACGTCGGGATTGTAGACGGTGTCCAGCGGATGGACCGAGCTGGTGGCGACCGGCTGGTGCCCTTCGAACAATTTCGCGGTGATCGTCTTGCGGTCGATGGCATAGAGCAGCGCCTGGCGCACGCGGCGGTCGGCGAGAATCGGGTTGTCGAGATTGAGATCGACATGCTCGTAGATCAGGCTCGGCTTGTAGACCACCTTGAAGCGCCTGCCGTGCCGCTTTTCGAAAGCCAGCGCCTGGTCGAGGGTGAGGCCGATCTCGCCCGCGATGTAGTCGATGGCGCCCGACAGCAGGTTCGCCGTCATGGCGCCGGTATTTTCGATGGCGCGGACCGTGATGCGCTTGAAGGCAGGCTTCTTGCCCTTCCAGCGCGGGTTCGGCTCCAGCACGACATAGGAGCCGGACACGACCTGGGTGACGCGATAGGGCCCGAACCACAAGCCCGGATTGGTCGTGTCGGTCTCATAGGCGCTGCGGTTCACGTATTTCACCGGATCGCTGAAGTTCTTCCGCTCCAGATGCTCCGGCAGGATGTCGAAATCGTTGATCGCCGCGTAGTCGCAGGTGCGCTTGTTGACGTGCATCGTGAAGGTGTGGTCGTCCTTCACGTCGATCTTGGTGATCCGGTTGAACAGCTCGAAATTGCCGGCGCCGGATTGCTTGTTGCGGCCGACTTCCCAGGTGAAGAGCACGTCCTTGGTCGTGATCGGCGTGCCGTCGCCCCAGACATACTCGGGTCTGAGGGTATAGGTGACGGCGATGCCGGGCTTGCCGTCGGCCGTCGTCTCGTAGCGCGCGGTGCCGTGCTCGATACTGGGCAGCTCGGTGCACAGGTCGCAGACCAGCTTCCAGTCGGCGTCGTAGGTCGTGATCGGCCGGCGGGCCATGCCCAGGACATAGGATTTCGCCGTCATGTCGTTGATCAGCGGATTGAAATTGCTGGGAAACTGGCTGATGCCGATGACCAGGTCGTCCTTTGCCTGGGCCGGCGGGGCAGCGCCGAGGATCAGACCGCCGGCTGCCGCGACGGCCGCAACGGCAATCGCGCGGAATCCTCGCATCGGCGGTCCTTTCCTATTCGGCCGGTCACAGGAACTTGAACTGTAACATGTTCACCGAGCGCGGGAAGACCCGGGATGGGGCCGGGCCGGCCGCGGGGTTGGCTTGGCGGACGCATCGGCATACATTTCACCCTTGGCGCGACGCACAGGTGGGTGACCGGCGCGGGAGGCATGACGTGCAGGTTGATCTGATCGATCTGACGAGCGACTACATTCCGCTCTCCCTGTTCTATATCAAGAGCTACGCGGAAACCGACCCGCTGGTCGGCCGCGCGAGCCGGATCGACGTGGTCGTCCCGCAAGATGCCACGGACGCCGCGCGCACGGCGGGCGAGATCGTCGCGCGCAAGCCCGATATCGTCGGCTTCTCGTGTTACATCTGGAACATGCTGCATACGATGGAGATCGCCCGGCTGGTCAAGCAGCAGGCGCCGGGGACCGTCATCGTGGTCGGCGGGCCGGACGTCTCCTCGGTGCCGAAGAAGGCGCTCGATACCTATCCCTGGATCGACGTCGTGGTGCGCGGCGAGGGGGAGGAGACCTTCCGCGCGCTGCTCTGCCACTGGCTGGAGCGCGGCAAGCCCTCCGTCGAGCCCGAGCTGCGCGCCATCCAGGGGCTCGGCTTCCGCGACGGCGGCGAAATCGTGCTGACCGAGCAAGCCGGCCGTTCCTCGAGAATCTCGACGTCATCCCGTCGCCCTATCTCAACGGCTGCATCGACCTCAAGACCGAGAAACGCTCGATCCTGTTCGAGACCTATCGCGGCTGCCCGTTCAAATGCAGCTTCTGCTTCTATCCGAAGGACTACGGCAACCTGCTGCACAGCTTCTCGATGGAGCGGGTGCGGAACGACCTGCGCGATATCCTCGAGAGCGGGGCCAAATCGGTGTTCCTGATGGACCCGACCTTCAACGTACCGCCGAAGCGCGCCAAGGAGATCCTGCGCTTCATCGCCGAGAACCGGCGGTCGGACGACCTGTCGGTGACCGTGGAGCTGCGCGTCGACCTGCTGGACCAGGAGTTCATGAGCCTCCTGAAGCAGGCGGGCATCTCGGTCGTCGAGATCGGGCTGCAGAGCTCGAACGATGCCGCGCTGCGCGCCGTCGACCGCAAGCAGAGCATGCGCAAGATCACCGAGAACGTGCATTACCTGCACCAGATCGGCATCGAGGTCGTGTTCCAGCTGATCTTCGGCCTGCCGGAGGACACCTACGAGGACTATCTCGACTCGCTGGATTTCTGCGTCGGCCTCGACGCGACGAAGATCGAGCCCTACCGGCTGCAGCTGCTGCCGGGCACGCCGATGTACGACAACGCCGAATTGCTCGGGCTCGACTTCATCGACCGCGGCGACCGCAAGATCATCCGCACCCGGACGATGAGCAAGGAAGACATCGAGCGGGCCGAGATGCTGACCCGGCTGCTCGAATGCTTCTATGACGACAAGGTTGCGCGCGACGCGTTCAAATGGCTCGCCCGCCATCTCGGCACCAGCTTCGCCCGCCTGATCGAGGACTACATGACCTGGCGGCTGACGCTGCCGTCGGCGCTTGTCGCCTGGCGCGAGGAGGGCAGCCGCCATATCGCCGACTTCATCCGCGCCCGCGTGCCGGACCGGACCGACGCGGTCGCCGCGCTGATGCAGGACCTGCTCCGCTATGACGCCTACACCAGCCCGCTCAACGAGATCGGCCAGCATGTGCTGGTCCGCTTCGGCCACGACGTCGCGGCGGTGGCGGCGGATGCAAGCGGCGCGCTGCCAGCGCCGCGCGAGAGCTTCCTGCTGTTCCACAAGACGGACGTCGCGAGCACGAATTTCTTCAACGGCCGTTTCGTCCACAAGAGCTTCCGTCCCGTGCCCGGCGATGCACTGGCCTCCGCCGAGCGGCTGGCGGAGGCGGGCCTGGACCCGGCGGAGATCGTCGCGGTGGCGGAATGGCATCTCGCCGGCGAGCGCATCGATCTCGCCGCCGGGCTCGCTCAGGCCGTCTTGGCCAAGGCGCCGCGCGAGGCGGACGCGCTGCATGTGCTGGCGCGTGCGGCGGCGGCGGCCGGCCGGCTCGACCAGGCGCTCACGCAGGTGAAGCGCGCGATCAAGGCCGCGCCCGGCGTCGCCGCCTATCACGTCACCCAGGGCAACCTCCTGGCCGGGGCCGAGCGCATGCCGGACGCGATCCGCGCCTTCGAGAAGGCGGCGGCGCTGGCGCCCGCGCTGGTCGAGCCGCACTTCAACCTCGGCGTCTGCCTGGCGCATTGCGGGCGCTTCGACGAGGCGGTCGACGCGCTGCGCCAGGTCGTCGAGGACCATCCCGATCTCGCCGCCGCGCATTTCACCCTGGGCGAGGTGCTCGCCGCCGCCGGCCGCGCCCGGGAGGCGGTGGCGTCCTTCCAGCGCACCCTCGAGCTGCACCCCAACCATCCCGACGCCCGCGAGGGCCTCGACGCCGCGCTCCGCCAGCTGCACCGCGCGCCGGCGGTGCTTTGATCCGTTCTCCAAACCGTCATTCGCCGATTTAATCGGCGAATCCAGGGCACGACGGCGGCCGTCGCACGGCGGTTCCGTGAGGGACTCCGCATTCGTCAGCCGCGATCTTAGGAAGCGCCATGCCGTGGACACGCCGGTCAAGCCGGCGTGTGACGGTTTATGTGGAAATATCTATACCCGCCAAGCCCTTTAGGCGGGCGCCTTCCACCCGTCCGGGTCCTTCAGGAAGGCGCCGACCTTCTCGATCGTCGGCTTGTCGAAGAACTTTTCCTGCTCGGCGCATTCCAGCACGTCCCACCAGGTGGTGAGGCCGTGCAGCGCCACGCCGGCGGCGTTCAGCTTCTTGATGCCTTCGGGGAAGATGCCGTAGTGGAAGACGACGAAGGTATGCGCGCATTCCGCGCCCGCCTCGCGGATGCCGTCGATGAAGCTCATCTTGCTGCCGCCGTCGGTCGCCAGGTCCTCGATCAGCACGATCGTGTCGCCTTCCTTGATCACGCCCTCGATGCGGGCATTGCGGCCGAAGCCTTTCGGCTTCTTGCGGATATAGATCATCGGCAGCGCCAGCCGGTCGGCGATCCACGCGGCGAAGGGGATGCCCGCCGTCTCGCCGCCGGCCACCGCGTCGACCGTCTCGACTTCGACGGTCGCGCGGATCTGATCGGTCATCATCGCCATCAGCGTGCTGCGCGCCGCGGGGAAGGAGATCAGCCGCCGGCAGTCGACATAGACCGGGCTCTTGCGGCCGCTGGTGAAGGTGAAGGGGTCGTCGGGGCGGAACAGCACCGAACTCGGTCTCGATCAGGATGCGGGCGGCGGTGCGGGCTGGGCTTTCGGCCATGCGTCTTGATTCCCCCTCGGTTCGAGCTCTCAATTCGTCTGGCGGCGCGGCACGTAGGCGCCTTTTTCGAAACGGTCGAAATGCGCGCCGAGCTGCGGATGGCGGATCGGCTTCATGCTGTGATCCGCGTCCAGGTTGCGCTCGGCGACATAGGTCGTGTGGTCCGCCTCGTGCACCAGCACATGATACCACGGCGCATCCTTCGGCGGGCGCGACTTGGCCATGCGCTCGTACCAGTCCTCGCTGCCCTGGAATATCGGGTCGACGTCGACCACCACCCCACGATAGCCGAACAGCTTGTGGTGGATCAGTTGGCCTGGGCGGAAGCGCGCGACGGCGTTGGGCATCGGGGTCCGGTTGGTCAGAGGCGGCGATCGGCGCCGTGCGGCACCGGGGCGGCAATCTGCAATGGCGAGGGTAGGGCTGTCTAGATGGTTCGTAATATTTGCATATTGGCTGAGGGCCAGGTCTCAGGAGGGGCATCGAACAGCTGATTTATGAATTCTGCACAAATGAGTAATGAGGACACCGAGTTATTGTGTAACATATCAGCGCCATGAGCTAGGCGGTTTCTAAGATTGGGAATCACCTCGATAAGGGTTTCGACGTAACGTTTTTCGACGTTACCTTCTCGTCGGGCTGCGACGGTAAAGCCTTCGTCTCTTATCCACCCCTCCTTGACCGCTGCTCGGATGAGATCTTTAAATCGGTCTTCTTTCCCTGTTCTTTGCCTCAAAGCAAATTCGACTGACGCGAAGGCCATGAACTGCGCCGTTACGTTGAAGGGGTAAAAATACCAAGAGTACACAGTTAGATTTTGGGCCTGTGCAAAATGGCTGCGAATTACTTCCGGAACGCCCAAATGTAGTTGAATTTGACTAACCTTAGCATATAAATCGTCTAGAGAGAGGCGTCTAACTGTTCCATCTCTTTCGATGAACACATAGGGCGCATTGCGTCGATCTGGTTCGTTCAATTCGTTCCGGCATTTTAACGTTTCCATATCACCACCCTAATGCGTCCAGAAGTGATTGTCTCATCAAACCTCGTTTTTTTGCGGGATTCCCATTCCACGAAGTACCCAGTGTGTCGTTTGTTTAGTAAGAGCTTCTTTTCGCCCCTTAAAGCCGCGTAAATCCCCGAAGGGCCGGAAGCTTGCGTGTTCATAAACGAAGTCATTAAATTCAATGGCAAAGTCGATCAGGTCTGTTAGCCCCTCACGCGCCTCTTTTTCTTTCCAGGTCATTCCATGAGCGATTTTGTCGCGTATGGTCTCACCTTTCGTGAGTTTTAGAAGTAGCTCATCGGGGATTCTTCGGCCGAATACGATCTTAAAAAGATCTTTGAATGAACTCCGCGCCATATGGTCTTCACTCACTAACTTCCATGTTAAAGTGGAGTCGCACCAATGGAGCTTTACAATCCCACAATAGATCGTCATTCTTTTGACCTGCTCAACGCGCGAGAACGCGTAGCTGACAGAGACCTCCCAGCTATACCCTTCCACAAGCTCAACAAATTCTGGAAAGCAGTTCTGAACTTGCTCTGGAGCTGCTTCGAAGTGCCTGATCACGCCTTTGTAGGACTTTGCCATCTGCGACAACCGTTAATGTTCGAAATTATTCGACGAGAATATAATTTCTATGATCCAATTTATTGATAAGTATATCAAAAAATCAGCATTGACAGAAAATTTATCTAGCGCATGAAAATTTCGCCATTTAGCTGCCATATCCATAAGCATCAATATGGTGAGTTGCTTGCGAGAATGTCCTCTGAGGGCGATAATTGAAATATCTATTGCCAATTTATCGACCCCGGCTAATAAGGACGAATGGAGGCGCTAACAATGGTAAGCTTTAAATACATCAGGACATCGCCGGGGGAAATTCTGCGCAAGGAGTTCATGAAGCCTCTCGGCCTCAGCGGCAGTGCGCTCGCACACCAACTCAAGGTGCCGGCGAATCGCATTAATGACATTTTGCGTGGTCGCCGGGACATCAGCGCCGATACTGCCTTGCGGCTGGCACGCTATTTCGGCACGAGCGCTCGTTTTTGGCTAAACGCCCAGGCGGCCTACGCCCTGTCCAAGGTCGAGGCCGAAAGCGGCGCTAAGATCTCGTCCGAGGTCCGGCCGCGCGCAGCATGACCCCGGGGAGTCGGTGGCGCCCCGGCCCCCAATTTGACTCCCGCGCCCATCCGCCGTTTCATCCTGCCTTCGGCAACCCTCGCAGAATAGCTTCACATGCATGGAAACCTACCTGTCCGCCATGGCGGCAAGCTCATCGTCGACGCGCTGCTCAAGCATGGCGTGGATACCGTGTTTTGCCTGCCGGGCGAGAGCTTCCTCGGCATCCTGGACGCGCTGATCGACACGCCGCAGATCAAGCTCGTCACCTGCCGGCACGAGGCGGGCGCGGCCTTCATGGCGGAGGCCTACGGCAAGCTCACCGGCAAGCCGGCGGTCTGCCTGGTCACGCGCGGGCCCGGCGCCTGCAACGCCTCGATCGGCGTGCACGCGGCCAGGCACGAACTCGACGCCGATGATCGTCCTGATCGGCCACGCGACCCGCTACGAGGTGCAGCGCGAGGCGTTCCAGGAGATCGAATACCGCATCATGTATTCCGAGATCACCAAATGGGTGGCGCAGGTCGACACCGTCGGCCGCATCCCGGAATTCGTCAGCCGCGCCTACCAGCTCGCCGCGTCGGGCCGCAAAGGGCCGGTGGCCCTCGTCCTGCCGGAGGACATGCTGGAGGACGAGATCGCCATCCCCGACGCGCCCAAGGCGCAGCCGGTGCAGCCGGCCGTCTCGGACCGCCAGATGGCCGACCTCCGCGCGTTGCTGGAGAAGGCGCAGCGCCCCTTCATGATCGTGGGCGCGCCGCTCGAGGACCGCGCGGTCGAAGGGCTCACCGCCTTCGCCGAGGCGAACGGCATCCCGACGACCATCGCCTTCCGCCGGCACGATAATTTCGACATGACCAGCCCGGTCTATTCGGGCGACCTCGGCTACGGGGCGATCCCGATGGACCTGCCGGAGCGGGTCAAGCAGTCCGATCTGATCGTCGCGGTCGGCACGCGCCTCAACACCATCGTCACTCAGGACTTCACGCTGTTCGAGCGCCTCGGCGACAACCAGCAGCTCGTCCACGTGCACCCGGCGGCGGAGGAGATCGGCCGCCTCTACATGCCGGTGCTCGGCATCCAGTCCGGCATCACCGAGTTTGCTGACGCGGCGCGGGTGATGAAGCCGGTCGAGAGCGGCCATCGCAAGAAGTGGCTCGCGGACGCGCACGCCGCCTATGCCGCGACGCTGACGCTCACCCCCTGCGACAAGCCGTTCGATCCGGGCAAGGCGATGCAGCAGCTTTGCGCCTGGCTGCCGAAGGACGCGATCGTCTCGGTCGATGCCGGCGCGTATTCGAGCTGGCCGCTCCGCTTCCTGCAGTTCAAGCGGCCGTTCCGCGCACTGATCGGCAGCATCGGCGCGATGGGCTCCTCCGTCCCGGCGGCGGTCGCCGCGGCGGTGACCTATCCCGACCGGCGGGTCGTCGGCATCCTCGGTGACGGAAGCATGCTGATGACGGGGCAGGAGATCGCGACCGCGATCCAGAACCGCGTCACGCCGATCATCATCGTCTTCAACAACAACATCTACGGCACCATCCGCCAGAACCAGGAGCGCATGTTCCCCGGCCGGGTCTACGGCACCGACCTCGTCAACCCGGATTTCGCCGCCTGGGCGCGCTCCTTCGGCGCGCATGGCGAGACGGTGGCGAAGACCGAGGAATTCCTGCCGGCGCTGGAGCGCGCGGCGGCGAGCGGCAAGGCGGCGGTGATCGAGCTCAAGGTCGACCCCGACCTGATCACCGCGCGCACCACGCTGACCAAGATCCGCGAGACGGCGCTGGCGGCGAAGAAGGGGTAGGATTGAAATCTAAGAAGGCTGCCCGAAGGATGACAGCCGTGTCCGCACCCGTTCGTGGATTGCCGGATCAAGTCCGGCAATGACGGTTAAATTCTTGATCCCAAACTAAACTAACCTCGTCACTCGCGGACTTGATCCGTGAGTCCACGCGCGCCGAACCGTCCGTCACACCGCGACCGCGTGCTTCGGCGCGGCGGCCGCGGCGTCGCTCCTGTCGAGATAGCGGTCGAAGACCGAGGCGACGACGCGGACCAGCGGGCGGCTTTGCGGCCGCACACGGACGGTCGCGCCGTTGAGGTCGACGAGGCCGTCCGCCTGCAGCTGCCGCAACAACTCGATTTCCGCCGTCCAATCCTGATCCGGCCGGCCGAAGCGGCGCGCGATCGCGCCGAAATCGACCGCCATGTCGCACATCAGGCGCTCGATGACGGCGGCGCGCAGCCGGTCGTCGTCGTCGATCGCGATGCCGCGGCAGACCGGCAGCGTGCGGGCTTCGATCGCCTGCTCCCAGACACGCACGTCGGGCGTGTTCTGAACGTAGCCTTGCGGCAGCATGCCGATGGCCGACGCGCCGAAGCCGAGCAGGACGTCCGCGCGGTCGGTGGTGTAGCCCTGGAAGTTGCGGCGCAGCGTGCCGGCGGCGCTGCTGCGGCCGAGCGGCTCGTCCGGAAGCGCGAAATGATCCATGCCGACCGGGACGTAGCCCGCCGCGATCAGCGCCTTCGTCGCCGCCTCGAACTGCCGGACCCGCTCCGCCGACGCGGGCAGGGCCGCCTCGTCGATCAGCCGCTGATGCGCCTTCATCCACGGCACATGCGCATAGCCGAAGAGCGCGACCCGCGACGGGTGCAGCTTCATGACCTGGGCGACCATGGCGAAGATGCCGTCCACCGTCTGGTAGGGCAGGCCGTACATCAGGTCGATGTTGATGTCGCCGACGCCGGCCGCCCGCAGCCGTTCCATCGTCCGGGCGATCTTGTCGAAGGGCTGAATGCGGTTGATCGCCTGCTGTACCGCCGGATCGAGATCCTGCACGCCGATGCTGGCGCGGGTGACGCCGGTCGCGGCGCAGGCGCGGATGAAGGCGTCGTCGGTCGAGCGGGGATCGAGCTCGACGGCCACCTCGGTGTCCCGGCCGAGCCAGAAGCGGCCGTCGAGCCGGTCCATGACATGGGCCAGCAACTCCGCGCCGAGCGCGTTCGGCGAGCCGCCGCCGAAATGGACCTGGCCGACCGGCAAATTCTCGGGCAGCGCGTCGGCGACCAGGTCGATCTCGTCCATCAGCCGGTCGGCGTATTGCGCGATGATCTCCGCGTTACGCACGACCCGCGTGTTGCAGCCGCAGAACCAGCAAAGCTGCTGGCAGAAGGGGATGTGGAGGTAGAGGGAGACCGCCGTCTTGGGCGCGACCGCACCGAGCCATTGCCGGTATTCCGCCGCGCCGATCGCGGCGCTGAAATGCGGCGCCGTCGGATAGCTGGTGTAGCGCGGCAGCCGCCGCTCGATATGGCGAAGGTCCTGGTCCAGCATGGTTGAAATTATGCGACGGTTTTGCCGCCGTGCTTTTGATGTGGATCAAGCGCGGCGCCTTTTTGACGCTTGCCGGAAGGGCGCCGATTTTACTCCGCGGCCAGCGACAGCGGCTTGGGCGTCGGCATCGCCGCCGGATTGATCTCGGCCAGCTTCTTGCCGAAATGCTTCTCCACCATCGGGATGACCTTCCCGGTCAGCAGCTCCATCGACTTGAGCGCCGTCGCGCTCGGCACGTCGCCGACCTGGAAGTAGCAGTTGATGTGGCTCGGCCCGTACAGCGCGATCTCGGCGCAGAGCTTTTCGGCGACCGTCTCCGCGTCGCCCGCCAGGATGTTGCGCTCGACGCGCTCGAGCGGCGGCTCGCCCTCGAAGGGCGCTTCCTCGACCATGTAGTCGTCGACCACGACCTCGCGCCGGCTGCGGAGCGCGACGGCGATGCGCTGCTGGTAGCGGGCGCCGTCGACGTAGCGCTCGACCTCTTTCCGATTGTCGCTGACGCAGAGGAAGCGCAGCACGCCGATCGGGATGCCGGCCGGGTCCTTGCCTTCCTCGCGGTAAATCCCCTCGATCTGGTCGCGCAGCGCGCGGATATTCTTCGGGCTGCCGATGCCGCCCGAGATGAATGGGATGTAGCCGTCTCGGGCGCAGCGGCGGTGGCTGTCCGGGTCCTTGCCGGCGATCCAGATGGGCGGCCGCGGCGCCTGCACCGGGCGGACGTTGATCGCCGTCTGCTTCTGCTTGTAGTACCGTCCCTCGTAGCTGAAATGCGGCTGGCGCAGGCCAAGCTCGATCATGTCCAGCATCTCGTGGAACATGACCTTGTTGTTGGCGATGTCGGCGCCGAGGCGCTCGAACTCGTAGTTCTGGTAGCCGCTGCCGACGCCGAGGTCGAGCCGCCCGTTCGACAGCGCATCGACCATGGCGATTTCGGCGACCAACCGCGCCGGCGTGTGCAGCGGCAGGATGACGACCGCGCTGCCGACCCGGATGCGCTTTGTCATCGCCGCCACATGCGCGCACATCATCAGCGGCGACGGCACGAGGCTGTAGTTCGAAAAGTGGTGCTCGGCGAACCAGACGCGGCTGAAGCCCATCTCTTCCGCGGCGCGGGTATGGTCCAGCGCGTCGTTGATCAGATCCTGCGAGGTCTTCGACCGGTCGCGGTGCTGGAGAAGGTTGAACAGGCCAAAATCCATCGCATGCCCTCACTATGGCGTTTGGGGTGTCAGCATTAGTCCAGGACCTGCAGGTCGTTCGTCTCCTTGCCTTCCGGTCCGATCGCCTTGATCGCCACGAGCCGGCCCGTCATGTCGCGGCGGCCGATGATGGCGAGGCCGTCGTCCCAATGCACGGGGCGCAGCATGCGCACCTGTATGTCGAAGGCATCGAGCAGCCCGTCGGCCTGCAGCGCCTGGGTCAGAATCTGCACCATGCCGTTGCCCGCGAAGATCGGCATGCGATAGCCGAATTTCTGCGCATAGACCGGGTCGGTATGGATGATGTTCTTGGTGTTGCCGCTGTAGCCGAGGCATTTCTCCGGCCGTATCTGGCGGGTGAACAGCAGCTCCCAGTCCGGCTCCAGCACCGGCTCGATCGGCGGGCGGACCTCGGTCGAGTAGCCGTCCTCGGGCGGCGCCGGCGGGCGCGGGCGCATCTTTGTCTGGTCGGCCATCAGCGCCCAGGGCTCGACCTCGAGCAGCAGCGTCCCGTCCGGCGCCTGGTAGGTGAAGCTGCCGCGCATCATCCAGCCGCGCGGGTGGTCGTCCACATGCGTGAAGCAGCCGGTCATCGTGACCGGCGTTTCCAGCGGGATCGGCGCGTGCTGGCGGATACGGCTTTGCGTGTGCACATAGCCGCGGTCGCTGTAGTTCGCGAACAGCGCCTGGCCGATCACCTTGATCGGACGCGCGGCGAGGATCGACGGGTCCGCGCGATCACCGTAGAAGCCGTACGGAATGTCGCAGCAGGCGTGCAGCCAGCGCTGACGCTCCTCGGTGATGACCAGCGTTTCCTCAGGGAAGCGATAGCCCGGCTCGACGCGATAGGCGATGGCGTTCATGAGCGTTGCCTTTTCCTTTCGGCGGGCCGTTTATTCGGCGGCCGCAGCCACTTTTTTCTCGAAGCGGAACCCTCTGTAGCCGTCGGCGACGATCTGTTCGCAGGTCCGCCGATAAAATCCGACGCCGCCGACATAGGGCGTGAAGATGCGCGGCTTGCCGGGGATGTTGGCGCCCATGTACCAGGAGTTCGCTTTCGGGAAGAGCGTCTTGTTCGCGGTGTCCTGGACGTGGCCGACCCAGTCGTCCTCGGCCTGCCGTTCCGGCTCCATGAGCGCATAGCCATGGTCGCGCATGTGGGCGAGGCTGTCGGCGACGAAGTCCACATGCTGCTCGATCGAGACGATCATGTTGCTCTTGACCGATGGGCTTCCGGGCCCGGTGATCATGAACATGTTCGGGAAGGCTTCGGTCATCAGCCCGAGATAGGTGCGGGGACCCGCGTACCATTTGTCCTTCAGCGCCTGACCGCCGCGGCCGCGAATGTCGACGCGGAGCAGCGTGCCCGTCATGGCGTCGAAGCCGGTTGCGAAGACGACGCTGTCGAAGGTGTACGGCTTGCCGTCGACGACGAGCCCGTCCGGCGTGAACCGCTCGATCGGCGTCTTGCTGATGTCGACGAGGTCGACATTGTCGCGGTTGAAGGTCTCGAAATAGCTGCTGTCGACGCAAAGACGCTTGGTGCCCAGCGGATAGGTTTTCGGCCCCAGCAGCTCGGCCGTCGCCGGGTCCTTCACGATCTTACGGATCTGCTCGCGCACGAACGCCGCGGCCGTGTCGTTCGCCTCCTGGCTGGTCAGCAGGTCGTTGAACGCGGCCACGAAGCCGCTGCCGCCGAATTCCCAATACCGTTCGTAGACCGCCTGGCGCTCCTTTTCTTCGACCGAAAGCGCGGATCGGTCGCCGCGCGCGCGCGTGTTTCCCTGCGGCGAATAGCGCATGGTTTCGCGCTTCGCCGCGTATCCGTCTTTCCAGGACCGCTCGTATTCCTCGGTCATCGGGCAGTTCCGCGAGGGAATGGAGTAATTCGGCGTGCGCTGGAAGACGGTGAGATGCGCGGCCTCTTTCGCCACTTCCGGAATGACCTGGATGCCGGACGAGCCCGTGCCGATCACCGCGACCCGCTCGCCGGTGAAGTCGACCTTTTCATGCGGCCAGGCGCCGGTGTGGAAGGTCCGGCCCTTGTAGCCGGCGATGCCTTCGATAGCCGGGATTTGCGCGGTCGAGATGCAGCCGGTGGCCATGATGAGGAACCGTGTGCTGACGCGCTCGCCCGTATCGGTCTCGACCGTCCATCGGTGTGCGGCTTCGTCGAAATGCGCGGCCGTCACCGTCGTTTCGAAGGTGATGTCCCGGCGCAGGTCGAACCGGTCGGCGACATGGTTGATGTAGGCGAGGATGTCCGGCTGGGCGGAGTATTTCTCCGGCCAGCGCCATTCCTGCTGCAGGTCCTCGTCGAAGGAGTAGGAATATTCCATGCTCTCGACGTCGCAGCGCGCGCCCGGATAGCGGTTCCAGTACCAGGTGCCGCCGACACCGTCGCCACGCTCGAAGAGCCGTGCGGAAAAGCCCAGTCCGCGCAGCCGATGGAGCAGATAAAGGCCGGAAAACCCGGCGCCCACGATCACCGCATCGATGGACGAGGGTCTCTTTCGATGATCCGGCATTCAATTCCTCCCCCGGAAAGGGCGCCGGAACGGTCGCGGGCACCCGCGAGATAAACTACCGAAATTGCCCGCGGAGGCAAAATCCGGCGCTGCCGCCCCCGGCCCTCTGCTCGGACAGCCCATTCAAATCAGGCCGGCACGCGCAAGGACGCCGTCGAGACGGCGCTCCAGTTCCGGGGTCGCCGGGGCCATCGGCAGGCGGTGCTCGTTCTTCTCGAGGACGCCGATCCGCTTGACCATGTATTTAGTCGCGATGGGCGCGGTGTCGTAGCCGATCGCCGCGAAAAGCTCGCTCAAATCGCCGTTCAAGCGCCGCGCGCCCTCGGCATCGCCGCTGGCGAAGAGGGCGCACAGCCGCGCGACGCGGTCCGGGACGACGTTGCTTGCCGAGAGCATGGCACCGCAGGCGCCGACCGCGAGCATGGGTAGGCTCACGGCTTCCGAGCCGGAAAAGATCCTGAAATCCGCGCCGAGGCGATGCATCAGCTCGGTGACGAGGCCGAGGTCGTCATCGGTGTTCTTCAGGCCGACGAAATTATCCGCGCGCTCTCTGATCGCGACGCAAGTATCGGCTGTCAGCCGGACCGCGGCCCGTCCGGGGATATGATAGATCAGCAGCGGACGGTCGGTTCGCTGGGCCACGTCCGCGAAGAAATCGACGATCGCCCGCTGCGGCGGCTTGCAATAGTAAGGCGTTACGACGCATACGGAATCCACGCCCAGCTTCTGGTAGCGGTCGAGCAGCGTGACGGTCTCCGCATGCGACTGCGAGGCTGTGCCGGCACAGACCGGGCGGTGCCCGCCCGAGGCCTCCATGGCCACTTCGACGAGCTGCGCGCGCTCGTCGAGCGTCAGCGTCGTCGGCTCCCCGCTCGTGGCGTTGACCAGGAGCCCGTCGATGCCTTTGTCGATCTGCAATGCGCAGAGCCGTGCGTAGGCATCGAAATCCACCGCGCCGTCGTCGAATGGGACGACGAGCGGCACATAGGCGCCGGAGAGTCCATCACTGTCTTTGGGCATCGTTTTCTCCTGTCGTGAACCGAAGCACGCCCATTCGCGCCGGACATGTTTTGCCGCGGCAGTACGAAGTTCACTTCTGGATTGTAGCAGAAAACGACGTTAGCCGAGGCCACTTTTCGGCCGCGTCCCGCGTCACCCCGCCAGCTTTTCCCCCGCCAGCCGGGTCTCGACCAGCTTCACCCAGTAGCTGGCGCCGAGCGCCAGGATCTCGTCGTTGAAGTCGTAGCCGGGGTTGTGGAGCATGCCGACGTCGGGATCGGCGCCGTTGCCGATGCGGATATAGGCGCCGGGGCATTTCTCCAGCATGAAGCTGAAATCTTCCGAGCCCATGATGAGGCCCTGGTTGCGGTTGACGTTCTCCTCGCCGACCAGGCCCGCGGCGACGTCGGCGCAGAACTGCGTCTCGTCCGGCGTGTTCACCAGCGGCACGAAGATGGGGCGAAAGTCGAGCGTTGCCTTGGCGCCGAAGGCCTCGGCCATGCTGCCCGCGATCTGCCGCATGCGGTCCTCGGCCATCCGCATGATCTCGTTGGAAAAGCAGCGCACCGTGCCGCCCAGCCGCGCCGTTTGCGGGATCACGTTGTAGGCCTCGCCGCTGTGTATCTTGGTCACCGAGACGACGAGCGCGTCGGTCGAGCGGGCATTGCGCGAGACGACAGTCTGCAGCGCCGTGACGATCTTCGACGCGACCACGATCGGATCGACGCTGCGCTCGGGCCAGGCGGCATGCGCGCCGACGCCGGTGACATGGATGTCGAAGAAGGCTGCGCCCGCCATCATCGGGCCGGGGCGAATCGAGAAGCGGCCGACCGGCAGGCCCGGCAGGTTATGCATGCCGTAGATCGACTCCATCGGGAACTGCTCGAACAGGCCGTCCTCGATCATCGCCGCCGCGCCGCCGAGGCCTTCCTCGGCCGGCTGGAAGATGAAGTGGACGCAGCCCTCGAAGCTGCGCGTGGCGCTGAGGTGGCGCGCCGCGCCGAGCAGCATCGTCGTGTGCCCGTCATGGCCGCAGGCGTGCATCTTCCCGTCATGGCGCGAGCGGTGGTCGAAGCTGTTCTCTTCTTGCATCGGCAGGGCGTCCATGTCGGCGCGCAGCCCGATGGCGCGCGGGCTGTTGCCGACCCTGAGCGTGGCGACGACGCCGGTCTTGCCCAGGCCGCGATGCACCTCCAGGCCGAAGGACTCGAGCTTCTCGGCGACGATGTCCGAGGTGCGCGCCTCCTCGAAGCCGAGCTCCGGATGGGCGTGGATATCGCGCCGCCATGTGCGCAGCTCGTCCTGGAAGGCGGCGATGTCCTCGATGGCGTTCAGGCGCATGGGCGATCCCTCCGTTCCGGAATTGGTTGCATAGCTTGGCGGGGCGATCAAGGCGGATGGGGCGGCTCAGCGGGTCCGTGCATAGAGCAGCGTCGCGTTGCCGCCGGTGCGCCGGTTCTTGAGCGGGCGATAGCGGTCGAGCCAGGGCTTGAGCCGCGCGTCGCCGAAGCGCGCGGCGTAGGGCTCCATCCAGGTCAGCTTGCCGCCGTCCAGCGTGCCGACCCATTGCTGCTTCACGCCGGTCGCGCGCTCGAAATAGGACGGGTCGTCGAGGCTCGATACGACGCGCGCGACGAGGCGTTGCAGCGCGCCGCCGTTCTCGGCATAGAGGCCGATGCCGTTGCGCGCCGCCGTCTCGGCGATGAAGACGAGCGGGGTGAGCGCGAACAGGTGATAGTGGCGCGCCTTGCTCTTGCGCGCGAGCTCGAGCGGCAGCGTGCCGTCCGGCGCGATCTGCCGCAGCGCCAGCCGATACGTCGCGATGCTCCAGTCGAACAGCGCCCGGTCGTCGAGCGCCACGCCGGCCCACATCACGCCGAGCGCGGCCCAGTAGAGGTGGTTGTTGTGGCGGCTGCTGCGTTCCGCGTGGCCGCTGTAGTCGTCGCGGACGATGCGGGCCCAGCGCGCGATCCATGCCGTCACCGCTGCGCGGCGGGCCGGGTCGAGCGACGGCGCATGGCGGATCTTGATGTAGCTCGCCGCGACCGGCGCCAGACCCCATTTACGGACGAATTCGCCTTGATGGCTCGTGGCCTTGAGCATCGCGCTCTTCGCCGCCCAGGCGTACAGCCAGTCGAGCACGCAGCCGGCGCGCGCCGCGTCGCGCGTCCGGGCGGCGAGATAGGCGTCGCTCATGCGGGTGATGCCGTTCTCGTAGGCGGCGATCGCGGCGGTCGCCTTGCGGTAGCGCCTCATCGCCTGCGGGTCGACCTCGGACGATCCGGTGCCGGGCTTGTAGAAGCCCTCGACGTCGAGCGGTACAGGCGCGGGCGCCGCCGGGCAGGGCTCGGCCTTGGTCGCTGCGGGACGGTCGGCCCGGTCCGTGAGCGCGAAAGGCGAGGCGAGCTCGGCGGCCATGGCGGGGGATGCCAGGGCCGTCAGGATAAGAGAGAGGAGAAGCCAGAGCGGGCGGCGTAGGGCGACCCCATGCCGCGGGCTGCCTCTTAAATCATTGCAATAGCGATTGTTTTCCCTCCCCCCTTGCGGGGGAGGGACAGGGTGGGGGGTGCTGCGGCGATCGCGCCGGAGGACGCCGGCGCCCTGCCTGTCACCCCCACCTAAATCCTCCCCCATCACAGGGGGAGGACTTTTAAAGAGAAAGGCTGTCGCCCGTCCCCAGCCAGCCCGGCTTGACCCAAGCGCCGTTCCAGGATAAGAACAAAATAGGAACATTTTAGCGCAAACACCTTCGCAGGCTTTCCCCCCAGGTTTTCCGATGGCGCACATATCACAGATGGCCCGGCCGCAGATATCCCTGTCTTCCCAGGCGGTGGCGCCCGACCTGGGCTCGGCCCAGGCTTCGGAAAACACGCTCGCCGCGCTGCAGGCTGCCATCGCCCGGATCGAGCGCGGCGGCGCGGCGGCGGCGCGCTATGACGCGGTGCCGCTCGGTCTGCCGGCGATCGACGCGGTGCTGCCGGGCGGCGGCCTTGCGGCCGGCGTCGTGCACGAGGTGACGGGCAGCGCCGCCGGCGGCTTCGTCGCCATGCTGGCCGGCCGCTTCGCCGGGCCGGTGCTGTGGTGCGTCATGGCGCACGCGCGGACGGAACTGTACGGGCCGGGCCTCGCGGCCTTCGGGCTCGACACGCGGCGGCTGGTCATCGCGCGCTGCGCCAACCGGCAGGACATGCTGTGGGCGATGGAGGAAGGCTTGCGCGACCCCGCGCTTGCCGTCGTGGTCGGCGAGCCGGACCGTGCGATCGCGCTGACCGCGAGCCGCCGCCTGCAGCTCGCCGCCGAGACGGGCGGCGTCACCGGGCTGGTGCTGCGGCGCGGCGCGGAGGAAGGTGCGCTGGCGCCGAGCGCGCTGTTCAGCCGCTGGCAGGCCGATTCGGTTCCGGTGCTGGGCATGCCGGGCTCACCCGCGGAAGGCGCGCGCTGGCGGCTCGCGCTGCTGCGCTGCCGCGGCGGCCTCGGCGAGGAGATGCGCCGCATAGGATCAAGAACATGGACAGTGGATTGGCGCGATGCGACGCGTGATCTCTCTCTGGTTCCCGGCGCTGGCGATCGACCGGCTGCGGCGGGAGCGGGCGAGTTGCTGGCGGGATGAGCCGCTCGCCCTGATCCGGGAAAGCGCGGGGCGGGTGCTCGTTTCGGCGCTCAACGAGGCTGCGCATGCGGCGGGCGTCTATCCCGAGATGGCCCTGGCCGATGCCCGCGCCATCGTGCCCGCGCTCGCCACGCTCCCGGCCGATCCGGCCGCCGATGCCGCGCTGCTCGCCCGCATCGCCGCGTGGTGCGGCCGCTACACGCCCTGGACCGCGCCGGAAGGCGGCGACGGCGTCTGGCTCGACGTGAGCGGCTGCGCGCATCTGTTCGGCGGCGAGGCCGGCATGCTGCAGGACCTGCTGTCGCGCCTCGCCGGCCTCGGCATGACGGCGCGGGCCGCGCTCGCCGACACGCCGGGCGCGGCCTGGGCCTTGTCCCATTACGGCGAGGGCGCTTGGAAGGAAGGGGGCCGCGTCGTGCCGCCCGGCGGCGCGGAACAGGCGCTGGCGGCGCTGCCGGTGGCGGCGCTCCGGCTCGGGCCCGCTGCGGTCGCCGGGCTGACGCGCGTCGGCTTGAAGCGCGTCGGCGATCTCTACGCCCTGCCGCGCGCGCCGGTGACGCGCCGCTTCGGCGACGAGGTGATGCTGCGCCTCGGCCAGGCGCTCGGCCGCGTCGCCGAGCCGGTCTCGCCCAGCCGCCCGCCGCCGCGTTTCCGCGTGCGGCTTGCCTTCGCCGAGCCGATCGGCCTCGCCGACGACATCGCCGCCGCGCTGCGCCGCCTGCTGCACCGTCTCTGCGAGCAGCTCGACCGCCAGCAGCAGGGCTGCCGCCGGCTCGAGCTGACGCTTTACCGGGTCGACGGCTCGGTGCAGGGCGTGGCGGTCGGCACCGCCTATCCGGCGCGCGACGCGGCCCATCTCGCCCGGCTGTTCGCCGAGCGCCTCGGCCATCTCGACCCCGGCTTCGGGATCGAGGCGGTGACGCTCACAGCACCGGTCACCGAGCCGCTCGCGCCCGCGCAGGTCGCCGCGCCCGGCACGCCGACGGTCGGGCGGAAGCCTGACGCGGCGCTTGCCCCGCTGCTGGACCGTCTCGGCAACCGCCTCGGCTTCGACCGGCTGGTCGCGCTCGAGCCCTGCGCGAGCCATCTGCCGGAGGCGGCGTCGCGGGCCGTGCCGGCGCTGGAGCGGGATGGCGCCGGCGGCTGGCGGCCGGGCGCGCCGCGGCCGCTGCGCCTGCTCGCCCGGCCCGAGCTGCTGGAGACCGTGTCGCCGGTTTCGGAGGAAGGGCCGCCGGCCGCCTTCCTGTGGCGCCGGGTGCGCCACCGTCTCGCGCGCCGCCGAGGGACCGGAGCGCATCGCCCCCGAATGGTGGCGGCCGGACCCCGCCTGGGTCGGCGGCGCGCGCGACTACTGGCGCGTCGAGGACGAGGCGGGCCGCCGCTTCTGGCTGTTCCGCGAGGCCAGGCCCCGCCGCGACGGCGCCCCCCGCTGGTTCCTGCACGGGCTGTTTGCATGAAACTTCAGGTGAAAGTATGCATGCTCTATGCTAGCATAATGCATGCAATTAGGATCTGGAGGCTTTCATGGCGACAGTCACGATCAGGAATTTGGACGAAAAAGTCGTGAAAACGTTGAAAGCGCAAGCAAAGGCCAACAAGCGGTCACTGGAGGCGGAATTGCGTCATCTTTTGAGCGAGACGGCAGAACAGCGGGTAAAGCGGCAGGCTTTCATGAAAGAAGCTGCCCGTATTCGCCGCATGACCCCAAAGGACCGTCCCCAAAGCGATAGTGTCGAGCTTCTCCGGGAGGATCGTCGCCGGTGACATTGATTGTCGACGCAAGTGTGGCGATCAAATGGTTTGTTGAGGAGGAGGCGACCGCTCTGGCTGTTTCCTTGCTGGACAGTGCCGAGCCATTGCATGCGCCGGATTTGCTCATCGTGGAGCTTACCAACATTGCCTGGAAGAAAGCGCTCCGGGGCGATATCGACGTCGTGCATGCGCAATTGATTGCGGCGCAGGCACAAAAGCCATTTGCAGCGCTCTATCCGGTAGCAGGGCTGCACGAGAGGGCACTCGAGCTGGCGCTTGAACTTGGACATCCGGTTTACGACTGCGTGTATTTGGCTTGTGCGGGGCTAGTGGAAAACGGACATGTCGTTACGGCGGACCAGCGTTTCTGCAACGTGGTTGCGAATGGTCGCTATGCTGGATTGGTGAGATCTCTCTCCGACGTGGGGCCATGACATGACCATGCCCCCCTACGCCGAGCTTCAGGTCACGACGAATTTCAGCTTCCTGCGCGGCGCGTCGCACGCGCATGAGCTGGCGGCGCGGGCGGCGGCGCTCGGGCACAGGGCGATCGCGGTCGCCGACCGCAACACGCTGGCCGGCGTGGTGCGCATGCACAGCGCGGCGAAGGAGGCGGGCATCCCGCTCGTCGTCGGCGCCCGGCTCGACCTGCAGGACGGGGCGAGCCTGCTCGCCTTTCCCGAAGACCGCGCCGCCTACGGCCGGCTCGGCGCGCCTGATCACGCTCGGCCGCCGCCGCGCGCCCAAGGGCGAGTGCGACCTCACCCGCGCCGATGTCTTCCAGCATGGCGACGGCATGCTGTTCGTCATGCTGCCGCCGGACGATATCAGCCTGGCGGCGCTGCCCGACGAAGGTTTCGCCGACGAGCTGCGCGCGCTCGCCGCCGCCTTTCCCGGCCGCTGCTATCTCGCCGCGCAGAACCTGCTGCAGGGCGACGACGCGCGCCGGCTGGCGCGGCTCGCGGCGCTGGCCGAAGACGCCGGCGTGCCGCTGGTCGCGACCAACGATGTGCACATGCACGAGCCGGCGCGCCGCCCGCTCGCCGACGTGGTCGCCTGCATCCGCGAGCATTGCACCATCGACGAGGCAGGCTACCGCCTGGCGGCGAACGCGGAGCGCCACCTGAAAGCGCCCGACGCGATGGCGCGCCTGTTCCGCGATTATCCGGACGCGCTGGCGCGCACGGTCGAGATCGCCGAGCGCTGCCGCTTCAGCCTCGACGAGCTGCGCTACGAATATCCGGACGAGGTGGTCGAGGAGGGGTCGACCCCGCAGGAGTCGCTCGCCCGCCTGACCTGGGAGGGCGCCAGGCTGCGCTATCCCGGCGGCGTGCCGAAGCAGGTCAAGGTGCTGATCGAGCACGAGCTGGCGCTGATCGATGAGCTCGGCTACGCGCCCTACTTCCTCACCGTGCAGGACATCGTCCGCTTCGCCCGCGAGCGCGGCATCCTGTGCCAGGGGCGAGGCTCGGCGGCCAACTCGGCGATCTGCTACTGCCTCGGCATCACCGCGGTCGACCCCTCGCATCTCGACCTGCTGTTCGAGCGCTTCGTCTCGGTCGAGCGCAAGGAGCCGCCGGACATCGACGTCGACTTCGAGCACGAGCGGCGCGAGGAGGTCATCCAGTACATCTACGAGAAATACGGCCGCGAGCGCGCCGGCATGACGGCGGTCGTCTCCTGCTACCGGGCGCGCGGCGCGATCCGCGAGGTCGGCAAGGCGCTCGGCCTGAGCCGTCGACACGGTGACCGCGCTGGCGGGGCAGGTCTGGGGCTGGTCGAGCGACGGCATCGACGACGGCCAGGTGCGCGAGATCGGCCTCGACCCCGGCGACCGGCGGCTGCGGCTGGCGCTGCATCTGACGGCGACGCTGATCGGCTTCCCGCGCCACCTGTCGCAGCATGTCGGCGGCTTCGTCATCAGCCGCGGCCCGCTGTGCGAGACCGTGCCGATCGAGAACGCGGCGATGGCGGACCGCACGGTCATCGAGTGGGACAAGGACGACCTCGACGCGCTCGGCATCCTCAAGATCGACATCCTGTCGCTCGGCATGCTGACCTGCATCCGCAAGGGCTTCGACCTGATCCGCAAGCATTACGGCAAGGACTACGCCCTGGCGATGCCGGCCGATGACCCCAAGGTCTACGACATGCTGTGCCGGGCGGATTCGATCGGCGTCTTCCAGGTCGAGAGCCGCGCCCAGATGGCCTTCCTGCCGCGCATGAAGCCGCGCGACTTCTACGACCTGGTGATCGAGGTGGCGATCGTCCGCCCGGGCCCGATCCAGGGCGACATGGTCCATCCCTATCTCCGCCGGCGCAACGGCGAGGAGCGGGTCGAGTATCCGTCGGCGGCGCTGCGCCAGGTGCTGCAGAAGACGCTGGGCGTGCCGCTGTTCCAGGAGCAGGCGATGAAGATCGCCATCGTCGGCGCCGGCTTCACGCCCTCGGAGGCCGACCGGCTGCGCCGCGCCATGGCGACCTTCCGGCGCGTCGGCACCATCAGCACCTTCCGCGAGAAGTTCATCGCCGGCATGAGCAAGCGCGGCTACGACCCTGAATTCGCGGCGCGATGCTTCCGCCAGATCGAAGGCTTCGGCGAGTACGGCTTCCCCGAAAGCCATGCCGCGAGCTTCGCGCTGCTGGTCTACGTCTCGGCCTGGATGAAGTGCCATTACCCGGCGGTCTTCGCCGCGGCGCTGCTCAACAGCCAGCCGATGGGCTTCTACGCGCCGGCGCAGATCGTGCGCGACGCGCGCGAGCACGGCGTGACGACGCTGCCGCCCGACGTCAACCTGTCGGACTGGGACGCGGCGCTGGAGATCGACCTGATTACGGGGAGCCGGCGCGCGGCATGGCGCTGCGCATCGGCCTCCGGCAGATCAAGGGGCTGTCCGAGGAGGACGGGACGCGGCTCGTCGCCGCGCGCGGCAACGGCTACCGCGATCGCGCTAGCGCTATGGCGGCGCAGCGGGCTCAAGCCTTCGGTGCTGGAGGCGCTGGCGCGCGCGGACGCCTTCGGCTCGATGGGCCTCTCCCGCCGCCAGGCGCTGTGGGCGGTCAAGGGGCTGGGCGAGGCGCCGCTGCCGCTGTTCGCCGCGGCGGGCGAGGCGGAGCGCGGCGAGGAGCCCGAGGTGACGCTGCCCGACATGCCGATCGGCGAGGAGGTGGTGGAGGATTACTCCTGGCTCCGCCTGTCGCTGAAGCGCCATCCGCTCGACCTGCTGCGGGGCGAGATGGACGGCGGCCCGCGTGATCACCGCGGCAGAGGTGCTGGAGACGCCGAGCGAGGCCAAGGTCGCGGTCGCCGGCCTGGTGCTGGTGCGGCAAAGGCCGGGCAGCGCCAAGGGCGTCATCTTCATCACGGTGGAGGACGAGACCGGCGTCGCCAACGTCATCGTCTGGCCCAAGGCCTTCGAGAAGTTCCGCCGCATCGTGCTGACCGCGCGGCTGCTGCGCATCACCGGCCGGCTGCAGCGCGAAGGCATCGTGGCGCACGTCATCGCCGACAAGCTGGAGGATCTCTCCGACCGGCTCGACGCGCTGACCGAGATGGACGAATTCAAGCTGACCGTGAGCCCGGCCGACGAGGTCAAGCGCAACGTCGACCTCGACCCGCGCGCTGCCGCGCTCCGCCGCCGCCCGCCCATCCCGCGCCCCAAGCACCCCCGCGAGCAGGCGAAGGCGCTGTTCCCGAGCCGGGATTTTCATTGAGGCGGTGCCCGACTAAACGGCGTTTCGACAAAAATCCGGGCACATCGAACTCGCGGATCAAGTCCGCGAGTGACGGTCAGATATTGAATTCAAAACAAAAACGTCATTGCCGGACTTGTTCCGGCAATCCACGGACGGGCCGGCGAAGAAGCGCCAGTCTTTCGTTCTCATGCACTAGGGACGCGGTGCAAACAATCCGACTTTCCCGATACACGCATAGCTGCTCTACCCGAACATCCCGAGCCAGCGCCACCATAGGAAATTCAACGGCATAATGACCGTTATGTAGATCGCGCTGTAAGCGAGGCAGAAACGCGTCATGCGGCTGTAGGCGACGTTGCCGAGCAGCATCGCGGTCAGCACCGGCGCGATCTGGTAGGGCAGGAAGATCACCATGAAGGACAGCACCTGCGACAGCATGGCGGTTTCCATCGGCCAGCCCGTTGCCTTCGCGATCTCGGCGGCAAGCGGCGTCAGCACGGCCGAGGCGCCGGCCGGGTTGGCGAGCAGCGACAGCATCGAGCCGACCAGCATCATCGCGCCGAAGTTATAGGCGTCGTGCCCGGGCGCCAGCCCCGAGAGCTCGATCAGCAGCGCGCCAAGCGTCTTGGCGAGCCCGGTCTGCGCCACCACCGCGCCGAGGCCGATGATCCCGGCGACGAAAAACCAGGGCGTGTAGTTGACGTTTTCGCTGAGCGCCTTGGGCGGTACCAGCCCGGTGACGGGCAGCAGGCACAGCACGGCGGCGCCGAGCGCGACCCAGGCGGGCGCGGTGCCGTGCCATGAGTTCGTCGTCCAGAGCAGCAGCGTGGCGCAGAGGATGACTGTGAGCAGCCACTCCTGGCGGCTCAGCGGCTTGTGCGGCTCGGGCTGGAAGGGCGCCGGGTCCTTGTCGCGGAAGGCGACCATCGCCAGCAGGATGATGGTGATCAGCGCCAGCGTTCCCGCGACCGTCAGATTGAGCAGCAGGAAGGGGCCGTATTTCAGCGTGATGTGATAGATGCTCTCGATCAGGCCGGACATCACCAGGTTGGGCACCGTGGCGGGAAGGATGCCCATCGGCGCGACTACGGTCGCGAAAGTGGCGGCGATCACCATGCCGTCCCGCCCGCGCGAGCCCGGCAGGTAGCCCGCCCGGTCGGCCAGCGCGGTGATGATCGGCACCAGCAGCACCACCCGGCTCATCGCCGACGGCATGACGAAGGCGAAGCCGAACGCGGTCATCGCGACGCCGAAGATGAGCCGCTTGCGGGACGCGCCGAAATGCCGCAGCACCGCCTCGGCGATGCGGGTGGCGAGGCCCGTCCGGTGCAGCGCCAGGCCGAGCACGACGCCGCCGAAGACCAGCCAGATCGCCCCGGCATGGAAGCCCGCGAACACCACGACGGGCGGCGCCACGTGCAGCACCAGCGCCAGCACGAAGAACAGGAGGCTGGTGACATGCGGCGGCAGCGCCTCGGTCGCCCAGCAGCCGACCGCGATCAGCACCAGGCCGAGCGCCCGCACCGCGTTCGGCTGCATGGTCCCGAGCGGCGGCGCGAACAGCAGGATAGCGCCCGCCGAAAGCAGGATCGCCGCGACGATCCTGGCGGTGCGCGACGGGCCGGGGCGGTGCGCTTCCCTTGCAACTGCCGACATGGGTAGAGTCCGGAGAGACGGGTTGGCGGGCCACCGTCATATCAGAACATCGGGCGGACGCCTACATCGGCGCCGCCGCCCCTGGGAAAAGGAGACTGCGATGGCGACGGGAAGCGGGAAAATCGGCGAAGGGCGCGTTGTCCGGGACTGGCGGCGCTGACCATCGAGGAGATCGAGATCATCCCCCTCGACACGCTGCCGGCGCTCCGCCGCACGCTGCCGACCGGGCCGATCCAGTATGGCGAGACCGGGCTGGTCGGCCGCTCGGTCCTGGTCGCGATCCGCGCCGGCGGCCTGACCGGCTGGGGGCAGATCCGCCCCAACAACCCGTTCCAGGCGGACACCGCGTCGAGCGCCGTCGCCGCGCTGCGCGACTATTACGGGCCGCTCGCGCTCGGCCGCAACGCCTGGCGCCGCACCGAGCTGCTGCGCGACATGGAGCGCAAGCTGCCGCCGAACCCGTCCGCGCTCGCCATGTTCGATGTGGCGCTGCACGACCTGCTCGGCCGGGCGCTCGGCGTGCCGGCGCATGCGCTGCTGGGCGGCGCCTGCAAGGACCGCATCCCGCTCGAATGGTCGGTCGGCGTCGGCAGCGTCGCGCAGATGGTGGCCGAGGCGGAGCGCGTCTATCACGAGCACAAAACGCCCTACATCTGCTTCAAGGTCGGCCCTGCGGCGCGCTTCGCGGACAATATCGAGACGCTGAACCAGGTGCGCGAGCTGCTCGGCGACAAGGTCGAGCTGGCGCTCGACGCCAACGGCAGCCTGGCGGTGCGCGAGGCGATCGCGCTGGCGGACGCGCTGGCCGACGTGCGCATCGCCTATTTCGAGCAGCCGGTGCCGATCTCGGACCTCAAAGGGCTGAAACGCATCCGCGACCGCATCAAGGCGCCGGTGATGGCGGACGAGTTCGGTCTACTCGCCGCAGGACGCCGCGCGGGTGGTACAGGAAGACGCGGCCGACGTGCTCGGCATCAAGCTCTACAAATGCGGCGGGCTGTGGCGCGGCCGTCAGATCGGCATCGTCGCCGAGGCGGCGGGCTACGACGTCAACTGCGCCGGCACGGCGAACGGCTCGCATCTCGAGGCGCTGGCGGCGGCGCATCTCGGCGCCGCGACGCCGAACCACGCGTTCGGCGCGGAGTTCACCATGGGCCTGCCGCAGCTCGCGCCCGACCCGATCGCGCCGGAGCCGATTATGGAATTGTCCGGCGGCTACTGCACGATTCCCGACCGGCCCGGCCTCGGCGCCGAGATCGACATCCAGGCCGTCGACAAGCACGCGGTCAGCCGCATCAGCGTGGAATAGCGGCGCCGGCCGGGTCAACTTTGGTCGTTGCCGCGCGGACGCTACAGTTTTCCCATACGCAAAATCAGGGGAGACTGGGAGGTCATGGGTATCGATTACATCGTTGTGGGCGCCGGGTCGGCGGGCTGCGTTCTGGCGAACCGGCTGAGCGAAGATGGCGCCCGGGTGGTTCTGCTCGAAGCCGGTCCCAAGGACCGCAATCCCATGATCCACATTCCCGCCGGCGTCCGGACGCTGCTCTACCATCCGGTGGTCAACTGGAATTACAGCACCGAGCCCGAGGCCGGCACGGCCGGGCGGCGCATTCACTGGCCGCGCGGCAAGGTGCTGGGCGGCTCCAGCTCGATCAACGGCATGCAATATGTGCGCGGCAACCCCGCCGACTATGACGGCTGGGCCCAGAAGGGCTGCCGCGGCTGGTCCTACGACCAGGTGCTGCCCTATTTCAAGAAGTCGGAGGATTTCCGCCAGGGCGGCGAAGCCAGCTATCGCGGCCAGGGCGGCGTGCTCAAGGTCGAGGAGGCGCGCACCATCCTGCCGCTGACCCACCGCTTCGTCGAAGCCGCGCAGCAGGCCGGGTTCAAGCTCACGCCGGACTATAACGGCGCGCAGCAGGAAGGCGTCGGCTACTCGCAGATGACCCGGATGGGCCGCCGACGCGCCTCGACCGCGCAGACCTTCCTCGCCGCGGCGCGGGGACGCCCCAATCTCCAGGTCGAGACCGAAGCGGTGGCGACCAAGCTCCTGTTCGACGGCAAGAGATGCGTCGGCATCGCCTTCCGCCAGCGTGGGCAGGACCGGGAGCTGCGCGCCGACCGGGAAGTCATCGTCAGCGGCGGCGCGATCAACTCGCCGCATCTGTTGCAGGTTTCCGGCGTCGGTCCGGGCGCGCACCTGCAATCGCTCGGCATCGAGACGGTGCATCACCTGCCGGGCGTCGGCAATAACCTGTCCGACCACTACGTCACGCGCATCGCGCATCGGGTGAAGAACGCGGTCACGTTCAACGAGCTGGCGCGCTTTCCGCGTGTCGTGCCGGAAGTCCTGCGCTGGGTGTTCCTCGGCAATGGCGCGCTGACTTTTGGCGCCACCACCGCCATGGTGTTCAGCCGCAGCCGCGAAGGGCTGAGCAGCCCCGACTTGCAGCTGCTCTACGCCCCGGTGACGTTCGAGCCGGACAAGAAGAACGTGCTCGAATTCGAAGCCCGGCATGGCCGTCGCCGTCTGTCCGGCCCGGCCGGAGAGCCGGGGCACGATCATGGCGGCGAGCCCGGATCCGCTCAAGCCGCCGGCCATCCGGCCGAACTATCTCTCCGCCGAAGGCGACCTGCATGTCATGCTGGCCGGCATCCGGCAGACGCGGAAGATCTTCGCCGCGCCGGCCTTTGCCGACTATACGGAGGGCGAGATCCGGCCCGGCACGCCGATCGAGACGATCGAGGACGTGCGCAAGTTCACCCAGGCGAACGGCACGACGATCTATCACCCGGTCGGGACCTGCAAGATGGGCGAGGACCCGATGGCTGTGGTCGATTCCCGGCTCCGCGTGCACGGCCTGTCGGGCCTCAGGGTGATCGACGCCTCGGTCATGCCGGATGTCACGACCGGCAACACCAACGCGCCGACCATCATGATCGCGGAGAAGGGCGCCGCGATGATCCGCGAAGATAATGCGGGGTAAGGGGCGGCGCGATGGCTAGCATGGCGAAAGGCCGGACTCTCGATCGCCATCGTCGGCGCCGGTATCGGCGGGCTGACTGCGGCGGCGACGCTGCGCCGCGTTGGACACGAGGTGCGCATCTACGAGCAGGCGCGCGCCTTCATGCGCCTCGGCGCGGGCATCCAGCAGGGGCCGAACGCGGTGAAGGTGCTGCGCGGCCTCGGGATTGGAGCCGAAGTTGCGCGAGCTGGCCTTCCGTCCGGATGCGCACTGAACCGGCGAATACGATACGGGCGAGATCACATGGGCGCGCCCTCTTGGTGACGAGGTCGAGCGCAAATATGGCGCACCCTATCTCTACATGCATCGCGGCGATCTGCATGCCGCCTGGCGGCGTTGGTGCCGGAGCAGATCGTCCAGCGGAACCGGAAGCTGGCCGGTCTCGACCGGAACGGCGCGACGGCGTACGCTCCGGTTTCGCCGACGGCAGCCGCGCCGATGCGGATCTCGTCATCGGCGCGGACGGCGTTCATTCCGTGGTTCGCGACAGCCTGTTCGGCGCGGAGAAGCCGATCTTCACCGGCCGCGTGGCGTACCGCACGACCTATCCCGCGTCGCGGCTCGGGGGCGCCGCGATCGACGACTGCGCCAAGTGGTGGGGCCCGGACCGCCACATCGTCATCTATTACGTCAACCCGCGGCGCGACGAGATCTACTTCGTCACCAGCACGCCCGAGCCGGATTTCGACGTGGAGTCCTGGTCGGCCAAGGGCGACCTCGACATGCTGCGCGCGGCCTACAGGGATTTCCATCCGAAAGTGCGCGCCGTGCTGGACGCCTGCCCCGAAGTGCACAAATGGGCGCTGTTCGAGCGCGAGCCGCTGCTCCGCTGGAGCGCCGACCGGATCACGCTGCTGGGCGACGCCTGCCACCCGATGACGCCCTACATGGCGCAGGGCGCGGCGACCGCGATCGAGGACGCGGCGGTGCTGCCGCGCTGTCTCGACGGCGTGGACGCAGGACGGTCTCGCCCACGCGCTCCGGCGCTACGAGGAAAGCCGCAAGGCGCGCACCGCGCGCATCCAGCTCGATTTCCCGCCTCAACGACATGGAGAAGATCAAGGCGACGATCGACAGCGTCTATCGCTACGATGCCTGGTCCGCGCCGCTGGCCGATGCCGCGCTCGGTGCGGCCTGAGAGAGCCGAGCGGCGGCCGCGAGGAAGGCGTCCACCTCGGCTTCCGTCGTCATCGGGCTGGTGACGAGACGCCGTCCGCCGGCGCCCGCGGCCGGCCAGTCGTAAAAGAGAAAATCCCGCTCCCGGAGCGCGGACGCCAGGGCATCGGGCAGGCGAACGAACACTTCGTTGGCCTCGGCGGGATGGGCGATTTCCGCGCCCGCGACTTGGCGGAGGCCGCTTGCGAGCCGCGCCGCCATGGCATTCGCGTGGGTCGCGTTATGCCGCCACAGGTCATTGTCGAGATAGGCGTGAAACTGCGCGGCGAAGAAGCGCGACTTGGAGAACAGATGCCCGGCGCGCTTGCGCCGGAACGGAAGCTCCTGGCCGAGGTGCGGATCGAAGACGATCACCGCCTCGGCCGCCAGCGCGCCGTTCTTGGTGGCGCCGAAGGACAGGATATCGACCCCGGCGCGCCAGGTGAGATCCGCCGGGGCGGCGCCGAGGCCGACCACGGCATTGGCGAAGCGGGCGCCGTCCATGTGGACCTTGAGCCCGCTGGCATGCGCCCAGCTTGCGATGGCTACGATCTCCTCGCGCTTATAGACCGTGCCGCATTCCGTCGACTGGGACAGGCTCACCGCGGCGGGCTGGACCTGGTGCACGTCGCCGGCGCGAAACCGCGCATGGGCGGCCTGCAGGCTGTCCGGCGCGAGCTTGCCGTCGCGGCCGGGCAGGGGAACCAGCTTGGCGCCGCCGGTGAACAGCTCGGGCGCGCCGCATTCGTCGACCGCGATATGCGCTTCCTCATGGCACAGCACGGCGCCCCAGGGCGGGCTGATCGCCGCCAGCGCAAGCGCATTGGCCGCCGTCCCGGTGCCGACGAGGAAGCATTGCACCGGATGCTCGAAGAAGTCCTCGAAGCGGCCGGCGAGGGATTGCGTCAGGTCGTCGGCGCCGTAAGCGGGCGCGGTGCCGCCGTTCGCATTCGCGATCGCGTCCAGGATGGCCGGAGACACGCCGGCCGCGTTGTCGCTGAGGAAGGAAGCGCCCATGGTCAGCGATTCATAGGCGCGCGCCTTCCGACGGACAAGCGTGCGGCGGAAAAATCTAGCCCGAGACCTCGAGGATCATCTCGACCTCGACCGCGATCTGCGCCGGCAGCGAGCCCATGCCGACCGCGGAGCGGCCGCCGCGCCCGGTCTCGCCGAACACTTCGACCATGAGGTCGGAGAAGCCGTTGATGACCTTCGGGTGCTCCTTGAACTCGGGGTCGGCGTTGACCATGCCCAGCACTTTCACCACGCGCTTCACCTTGTCGAGGCTGCCGAGCTGCGCCTTCACATTGGCCAGCATGTTGAGCCCGACGAGCCGGGCCGCCTCGTAGCCCTGCTCGGCGGAAAGCTCGCGGCCGACCTTGCCGATGACGGACGTGTTGTCCGGCTTGCGTGGGCCGCAGCCCGACATGAACAGCAGGCTTCCGACCTGCACGCCGCCGACATAGTTGCCGACCGGCTTCGGCGCCGAGGGCAGGGTGATGCCGAGCTCCTTGAGTTTCGCTTCCGCGTTCATGCGTGTCTCCTGGGATGGACGGTTAGTCGGGGAAATTAAGAATAACCCTCTCCGCCGGACGGGGGAGAGGGTGGCGAGCACAGCGAGCCGGGTGAGGTGTCGACGCACGATGCTGACGACCTGCTGCAAATCCCCACCTCACCCCGACCCTCTCCTCCCCCGAGGGAGGAGAGGGAGATTTTTGGTGTGAGGGAAGCTACTCCGCGGCCATCACGCGGCCGCGGTTGTGACCGAAGCGCTCGACCAGCACGTCCTCGAAATCGACGCCTTCCGCGGCGAACCAGCTGCCCGGCCGGGTGCAGTAGGCATCGGCGCGTTTCGGCGCCTCGGGCTCCTGGCCGGCGGCCAGCGCCTTGGCGGCGGCGAGCAGGGTGCGGCGGAACTTGACCACCGCGGCATCCGTCGCGGTCAGCGTCTCGCGCGTGCGGTCGGCGATGAATCCCTGGCTCTGCTGGACCATCAGGTCCTGCTCGGCCAGGCCGGTCACGCCGGTGAAGCTGGCGCTCTTCTGCGCCGCCCGGTCGATCTGGAAATTATTCGAGCGGTTGCGCAGCGGCACGTAGTCGGCGCCAACCTCGGCGATGATGCCGTGGCCCTTGCGGAATTTCGCGCGTTCCTCGGGCCCGATCGCGCGCTCCGGGTTCCAGCCGTAGCAGTAGATCCAGCAGGCGGCGTCGGTGATCGGCGCGACGGTGAAGCCGAAATAGGTCTCGCCCGGCATGGTCGACGGCCCGGTGCCGTGCGACGGGCAGCATGAACTGGGTCATGCGCCAGTAGACGCCGTCCTCGTCCGCCGCCCGCGCGCCGCCGACGACGAAGCCGACGTCGTGGTCGAGGATCTGGAATTTCGGCATCGGGTCGTTGCGGATCCAGCGCAGCCGCCGCGCGTCCGCTGGCGCGTACGGGTTGTCGTTCGACGGCACCGACGGCGCCGGCATGTGCAGGAAGGAGAAATGCGAGGTGTCGAGGTCGCCTTCTATCACCTGCGCCCAGTTGCACTCGATGAGCTGCTTGCTGACGTAGCGCCGCTCCGGCGGCATCAGGCCGAACTCGAGCTTCGGCACGTCCGGCATCGCGTCCGCCGCTCCCATCCACGCCCAGACGATGTCGCCGTATTCCCGCGTCGGGTAGGCCTTGATCCGGACCGTGTCGTGGTGGCGCGCGCCTTTCGGCACGTTCGGCAGGTCGACCGCCTTGCCGGTCACGTCGTATTTCCAGCCGTGATAGACGCAGCGCAGCCCGCATTCCTCGTTGCGGCCGAAGAACATGTCGGCACCGCGATGCGGGCAGCGCACGTCGACCAGGCCGACCCGGCCCTCGGTGTCGCGGAAAGCGACCAGCTCCTCGCCCATGATCGTGACCCGGATCGGCGCCCCGTCCGCCTCGGGCAGCTCCTCGGACAGCGCCACCGGCTGCCAGAAGCGCCGGAAATAGTCGCCCATCCCGGTTCCGGCGCCGGTCTGCGTCAGCAGATTATTGTCTTCGGCCGAAAGCATGCCTTCCTCCCTTTGCCCGGTCGGGACATGACATTGTTCGAGTGTCAGCTTGCCCGGTTCGGCACGCCAGGGTCAATTCAAACGATCGCCCGGCTCGGGGCGGGCGACGGGATTGCCCAGCGGCTTGACGGCGCGCGTGGCAGCCGTCGTCGATAGGATCGCGGGGTCCTTCCGGAACAAAGGGAGCGCGAGCCGGCGCATCGCCCGTCGCACGCGGCGCAGGGTGGTCTTCCACAGCGGGCTGGCTTTGACCGGATGCCACAGCATGTTCGGCTCTTTGCCCGGACGTTCCATGATCGGCCGAAACACGAAGGTGCCCGGCCCGAGGTAGCCCTGCGCCGGTGTGTTGCGGTAGAAGCGGTTGGCGCCGCCCGGCCGGACGAACTCGCCGTCGCCGCCGATATCTTCGACGGTCATGCCGGCATGGCTCAGCAGCGTCGGCACGAGGCATTCGAAATGGCCTTTGACGCCGGTCCGGTAGTCGCGGTCGAGCTGCGCCAGCGCGCGCCGCGATAGCCTGTAAATAGGGAAAAAGCCGCGAATATGCCGGTCCTTTTCGACGGCCATCCCGGCCAAGTCGAGCGAAGGCCAGTAATGCCAGTCGGGCACCTTTTCTCGGCGGGTGAGCGTGGTGCCGAGGAGATCCGCGTCGTTTGCCTCGAAGGATGAAAAGAACGCGTCCCACCTGCCGGTGAAGCGCACGTCGTATTCAATCGTCCAGTAGTGGTCGTATTCGGGATGTTTCTTGAAGAAGAGGAGTACCGGAAGGTCGACATTGGCGGGATCGAAATGGAACCGCCTGTGGTGGGGGTCGTTCTGTTCCGGCCCGCGCATGGCAACCGGCGTGGATTTCCCCGAATAGCCCAATTCGATCATCTGGGAGACATCGAAGAGGAAGTATCGATTGTCACGCTTATGGCGATTGAATTTTCCCTCGGTGTTGTCGCAGAGAGCAAAAACATCAAATCGGTCGGAGCATTCGCTAAATAATTTGGCTAATTGGTCATCGATATTCTTGTTTTTTACATGAGTCAAAAAAAGTATCGCCGATTTTTTATTTACGACCGTCATGTACGACTCTGGTATTTTAAAGGAGATTCTTGCGGAAGATCCTATGCCGGCCCTTGTTCGTGTGGCCGTGCCTGTTCGTCCGGATCAAATGGTTCGGCCGTCCGGACAACGGCCCGAGACCCCACAGGCATGCGCCAGCTGAAAGACTCAGTGTATCGGCCGAACCTGACAACAGGCTGATATCATACCGACAATTCCGAGGGGTGGTCCGCCTCTCTTTGGGATAGGGTCCGGCGCGTGCTTGGTCGGCCCATGCCGTCGGCCCGCCCCCCGTTTGCCGCCGTTCCGCCCGCCGCGATATCATGTGGCCACACCGCGCCACAGAGCGCAGGAAAGACTTACCTAGGCGAGGAAACCGGACATGCATGAGACGCGAACGCTGGCGGAATGGGTTGCCGGCCTGCGCTACGAGGACATCCCCGAGGACGTGCGCGATCACGCGCGGCGCTTCATTCTCGACAATTTCGGCTGCCAGATCGCGGGCGCGACCTTGCCCTGGAGCCAGACCTATTACGACATGATGCGCAAGACGCGGAGCGGCACGCATTCGACCGTCGCCTTCTACGGCGACAAGATGTCGCCCGACGATGCGGCCTTCCTCAACAGCACCTTCAACCACGCCAACGAGACCGACGACACGCATCTCAAGAGCCCGACGCATCCGGGCGGCATTGCGGTGCCGGCAGCGCTGGCGCTGTCGGAATATGCCGGCGCGACGGGTGAGCAGCTTCTGGTCGCCGTCGTCGCGGCCTATGAGATCCAGATCCGCATCTCCTGGGCTTGCTCACCCTACCTGATCTACAAGGGCCACCATCCGCCGGTCGGCGTCGGCCCGTTCGGCGGCGCGGCGGCGGGCGCCGTGCTGTTCGGCTTCGACAAGGAGACGACGCTGAACGCCTTCGGCATCGCCGGCAGCCATTCCGCGGGGCTGATCGAGTACACCAAGACCGGCGGCAGCGTGAAGCGCATCCACAGCGCGATCCCTGCGCAGGCGGGCGTGCGCTCGGCGCTGTTCGCGCAGGCCGGCATCACCGGGCCGCATTCGATCCTCGAAGGCGAGAAGGGCTTCTGCAAGGTCTTCGCCGGCGAATACGACCTGAAGCGCCTGACCGACGGCCTCGGCACGCGCTACCACCTGCTCGACAACGGGCTGAAGCCGTATAGCTGCTGCCATCTCATCCACGCGGCCTTCGACGCGCTCGATGTGGTGCGCGAGAAAACGCCGCTAAGGCCCGAAGACGTCAAGCAGATCACGGTCGCGACGAACTCGGAGCCGATCCTCAGCCATATCGGCTCGATCATCGAGCCGCCGGACATCCTGGGGGCGCAGTTCAGCCTGCCCTTCAGCATGGCGATGCGGCTGCATCACGGCGGCAGCGGGGTGAAGGGCGGCAACGGCTTCTGGGATTACCTCGAGGTCGATTTCCGCGATCCGAAGCTGCTCGAGTCGGCGCGCAAGGTGACGGTGCGCGTCGCCGCCAACGACAAGTGGGAGCGGGTCGACGAAGGCGCGGGCATCGAGGTCGAGACGGTCGACGGCCGCCGGCTGACGGCGAGCGTGCCCTTCTCGAAGGGCCTGCCGGAGAACCCGATGTCGCCGGCCGAGGTGCAGGAGAAGTTCCGCTACCTCGTCGATCCGGTAATGCCGAAGGGCTCGTCGGACGCGATCATCCAGGCGGTCGACGGAATCGAGAAGATCGACGAGATCGGCGACCTCGTGCGGCTGCTGATCGCGCCGCCGGCGCCGGGCGCCCGCGCCGCGGCGGAGTGACCGCTCAGCCCGATCGCACGGGCAGGGCGGATAGGCGTTCGCGGTAGAGGTCGAGCGTCTCGCGGACGACGATCGCCTCCGCGAACTCGGCGACGGCAATTTCACGGGCGCGCGCACCGAGGCGCGCCCGCAGCGCCGCGTCGGCCGCGAGCCTTTCCAGCGCGGCGGCGAGCGGCGCGACCGTGCGGGCCGGGACCAGCAGTCCCGTCTCGCCGTCGCGGCAGATCTCGCGGCAGCCCGGCACATCCGTCGCGACCATCGGCCGGCCGGCGGCGGCGGCTTCCAGCAGCGATTTCGGCAGGCCCTCGCGGTAGGACGGCAGCACGGCGATATGCGCGCGGGCGTATTCGCCGGGAATGTCGGTCGACGGGCCCGCGACCTCGACCACGCCTTCCCGCGCCCAGGCGTCGAGCTGCGTCTGGTCGATCGAGGCGGGATTCTCGTCGGTCGCGCCGACCAGCCGCACGCGCAGCGCGACGCCTTTCCTTTTCAGCAGCCGCGCCGCCTCGACCAGCTCGACGATGCCCTTGTCGTGCAGCATGCGCGAGACGCAGACCGCGACCGGCATGCCAGCCGGTTCCGGCGTCGGCCTGAACTTTTCCGTGTCCACGCCCGAGCCCCGGATCAGGCAGATGTTTCCGCGCCTTACGCCGACCTTCTCGACCAGGAGATTCACATCATCGCGGTTCTGCAGGATGGTGCGGCTCGCGGGGCGGTTGAGCATCAAGCGCAGCAGCAGGCGCACTACGCCGCGCAGCAAGCGCGCCGGAAGGGAGCGGGCGAGGAAGAGAAAGCCCATGCCGCCGAGCGCGTTGATCACCACCGGCACGCCCGTTCGCCAGGCGCAGTAGGCGCCGTAAAGCGTCGGCTTGAGGGCGACGTGATGGACGACGTCCGGCTTTTCCTCGCGGTAGATGCGCAGCAGCTCGGCGATGGTCTTGCGGTCATGCAGCGGGTTGATGCCGCTGCGGTCGAGCTGCGTCGGGCGGAGGCGCAGGCCGGCGTCGAGGATCGGCAAAGCGTGGTCGCGCACCCGCGTCACGACGACGACGTCGGCGCCGGCCTTCTTGAGGGCGATGCCGATCGGCAGCCGATGCGAGCAGAAATACCAGTCCTCGCTGACCAGGATCAGGACCTTGCGTCCGGCAAGCGGGTCGTGGGGGGAAGGTGCGGACGTCATCCGGAGCGTCCGCGCTTTTTTCCCTCCCCCCTCGCGGGGGAGGGCCAGGGTGGGGGGGCTTTAGGAGAATACTCGTGCGGCCGGCCCCCCCACCTAAATCCTCCCCCGCGAGGGGGGAGGACTTTGAGCGGTGCGCCGTTGCCGCAGGTCATCTGGAATCCCATCATGCCGATGTCTATAGCCGCTCCCTTTGTGTTTGTCGCCGGTGGTCGTCGGCTAGGCGCGGGCGTATCATCGCGTCCCGGGGCGAGGTGACGGACGCATGATCGTCGAGGATATGGAGAGCCACGAGGACCCTTTGCGCGAAGCGCTGCGCCGGGCCGCGCGCATGGACGAGGAGGGCTGTGTCGTCGAGCGGCTGAGTCAGGCGTCGCTGCCGGCCGCCGCCCGGAAGCGCGTGCAGGCGGCCGCGATCGGGCTGGTCCAGGCGGTGCGCAAGTCCACGCTGACCCATGGCGGGCTCGACGCCTTCCTGCAGGAATACGAGCTGTCGAACCGCGAGGGCGTCACGCTGATGTGCCTCGCCGAGGCGCTGCTGCGTATTCCCGACGCGGACACGCGCGACCGCTTCATCCGCGACAAGATCGGCGAGGCGGATTGGGAAGGCCATCTCGGCCATTCGCGGTCTTTCTTCGTCAACGCGTCGACCTGGGCGCTCATGCTGACCGGGCGGATCGTAAAGCTGGGCAAGGCGGAACGGGACGTGCGCCGCTTCATCGGCCGGCTGATTTCGCGCAGCGGCGAGCCGGTGATCCGCGAGGCGCTGATCCGGGCGATGCGCATCCTGGGCCAGCAATTCGTGATCGGCCGCACGATCGGGGAAGCGCTGGCGCGCGCCGCGGAGGACGAGGCGCGAGGTTACCGCCACTCCTTCGACATGCTGGGCGAGGCGGCCCGGACGATGCCCGACGCCGACCGCTATCTCGCCGCCTACGAGCGTGCGATTCGAACGGCGGGCGCTGACGCGGCGGGACGCGGGCCGACGCTTGGGCCCGGCATCTCGGTCAAGCTGTCGGCGTTGCATCCGCGCTACGAGCCGTTGCAGCGCGGCCGGGTGATGCGCGAGCTGGCGCCGCGCCTGCTGGATCTCGCGCGGCTGGCGAAATCCGTCGGTATCGGCCTCACGGTCGATGCCGAGGAGGCCGACCGGCTCGACCTGTCGCTCGACGTCATCGCCGCGGTCTCCGGTGACGCCTCGCTCAAGGATTGGGACGGCTTCGGCCTCGCCGTGCAGGCCTATCAGAAGCGGGCGGTGCCGCTACTCGAATGGCTCGGCGTGCTGGCGCGCGCCCAGCGCCGGCGCTTCATGGTGCGGCTGGTCAAGGGCGCCTATTGGGACACCGAGATCAAGCGCAGCCAGGAAGGCGGCTACGACGACTATCCGGTGTTCACGCGCAAGGCCTCGACCGATGTATCCTATCTCGCCTGCGCGCGGCTGATGGCGCGCGACGACAAGGCCTTCTTCCCGCAGTTCGCGACGCATAACGCCTATTCGCTGGCAGCGGTGCTCGAGATCATGGGCAAGCGCCGGGATTTCGAGTTCCAGCGCCTCTACGGCATGGGCGAAGCGCTGTATGACGAGATCGTGCCCGAGGAAGCGCTCGGCATCCCGTGCCGCGTCTACGCGCCGGTCGGTAGCCATGAGGATCTCTTGCCGTATCTCGTGCGCCGCCTGCTCGAGAACGGCGCCAACACCTCCTTCGTCAATCGCATCGTCGACGAGAAGCTGCCGGTCGAGGACATCGCCGCCGATCCCGTGGCGCAGACCGCCGCGCTCGCGACGCGCCGGCATCCGCGCATCCCCGTGCCGCCGCGGCTGTTCGGCGGCGAGCGGACGAATGCGCGCGGCTACGACTTGTCCGATCCGCTGATCCGTTCGGCGCTGACGGAACGGATCGCCGGGTTTGCTGAAACGACCTGGCAGGCGTCGCCCTTGATCGGCGGCGAAACGCAGGCCGCCGCCGCGGGCGCGCCGCTGATGGAGCCGGCCGACCGCCGTCGCCAGGTGGGCGCGGTGACGGCGGCGCAGGCGGCGGACCGGGAGCGCGCGCTGTCGATGGCGGCCGGCGCGCAGCCGGCATGGGATCGCGGGGACGTCATGCAGCGTGCGGCGATGCTCGACCGCGCGGCCGATCTCTTCGAGGACAATGACGGCGAGCTGATGGCGCTCTGCGTCCGCGAGGCGGGAAAGACGATCCCCGACGCGATCGCCGAGCTGCGCGAAGCGGTGGATTTCCTGCGCTACTACGCCGCGCGCGGACGGGCGGAATTCGCGGCGGCGCGGGAGCTGCCGGGACCGACCGGCGAGCGCAACGCGCTGTCGCTGCAAGGCCGGGGCGTGTTCGCCTGCATCTCGCCCTGGAACTTTCCGCTGTCGATCTTCATCGGACAGGTGGCGGCGGCGCTGATGGCCGGCAACGCGGTGGTCGCAAAGCCGGCCGAGCAGACGCCGCTGATCGCCGACCGTGCCGTCCGGCTGCTGCACGCGGCGGGGATACCGGGCGAGGTGCTGCATCTCCTGCCGGGCGACGGCCCCGGCGTCGGCGCGCCGCTGGTCGCCGATCCGCGCATCGCCGGCGTCGCCTTCACCGGATCGGTCGAGGCGGCGCACGCCATCAACCGCAGCCTTGCCGCGAAGGACGGGCCGATCGTGCCGCTGATCGCGGAGACCGGCGGGCAGAACGCGATGATCGTCGATTCCTCCGCGCTGCCCGAGCAGGTGGTGAAGGACGCGCTCGCCTCCGCTTTCCAGAGCGCGGGCCAGCGCTGCTCCGCCTTGCGTGTGCTCTATCTGCAGGACGACATCGCGGACCGTCTCATCGCGATGCTGGCGGGCGCGATGGACGAGCTCCGCATCGGTGATCCCGCCCGGCTGTCGACCGATGTCGGCCCGATCATCGACGGCGATGCGCTGGCGACGCTGCAGCGCCATGCCGCCCGCATGGACGCAACGGCGCGGACCATCCGCAAGCTGCCGCTCGGGCCCGAGACGGCGCATGGCACCTTCTTCGCGCCCGCGGCGTACGAGATCGGCGGCATCGCCGAGCTGCCCGGCGAGGTCTTCGGGCCGATCCTGCATGTGGTGCGCTACGACGACGCACGGCTCGACGCGGTGATCGAAGCCATCAACGGCGTCGGCTACGGGCTCACCGCCAGCATCCACAGCCGGATCGACGCCACCGTCGATCACATCCGCCGGCGCCTCCGCGTCGGCAACATCTATGTCAACCGCAACCAGATCGGCGCGGTCGTGGGCGTCCAGCCGTTCGGCGGGGAGGGGCTGTCGGGCACCGGGCCCAAGGCCGGCGGGCCGCACTACCTGCACCGCTTCGCGGTCGAGCGCAGCCTGTCGGTCGACACGACGGCGAGCGGCGGCAACGCGGCGCTGCTGAATTTCGAGGCGTGAAACGGTGAGCCCGCGCCCCGTCATCATCGATTGCGATCCGGGCCAGGACGACGCCATCGCGCTGCTGCTGGCGCTGGCGTCGCCCGATGAGATCGACCTGCTCGGCGTGACCTGCGTCGCCGGCAACGTGCCGCTGCCGCTGACCACGCGGAATGCGCGGATCGTGGTCGAGCTGTCGGGCCGGCGCGAGGTTCCGATCTATGCCGGTTGCGCGCGCCCTATCCTGCGCCCGCTGTCCACCGCCGAGCGCAGGCACGGCAAGACCGGGCTCGACGGTTACGCCTGGCCCGAGCCGACGCTGCCGCTTGCGGACAAGCACGCGGTCGATTTCATCATCGAGACCTGCCTCGCCGCCGAGGACGGCACGATCACGCTCTGCCCGATCGGGCCGATGACGAATGTCGCGACCGCGATCGTCAAGGAGGCGCGCATCCTGCCCAAGCTGCGCGAGATCGCCTTCATGGGCGGCGCGGCGCTGATCCCCGGCAACATGACGCCCGTCGCCGAGTTCAACATCCATACCGATCCGCATGCCGCGCGCATCGTGCTGGAGAGCGGCGTCCCGCTCACCATGTTCGGTCTCGACGTGACCTACAAGGCGATCACCACGCCCGCCCGGCTGCAGGCGATCCGCGACATCGGCACCCCCGTTGCCAATGCAATTTCAGCGGCGCTGACGTTCTATGATCGCACCGATATCGAGCGCTTCGGCGTGCCGGGCGCGCCGCTGCACGACCCCTGCGTCGTCGCCTATCTGCTGCGGCCCGCGCTGTTCAGCGGCAAGGATTGCTTCGTGACCGTGGAGACCGGGTCCGAGCTGACCATGGGCCAGACGGTCGCCGACTGGTGGGGCGTGACCGGCAAGGCGCCGAACTGCCGCGTGATCACCGGGATCGATGCGGACGGCTATTACGCGCTGATCCGCGAGCGGCTGGCGCGCCTCTGAACGGCCCGATTTGGCGCGGCTGCGCTTCTGCGGTAAGTAATTTCACCGTAAATCGGGACCGATCCTCCGTCATGCCGTCCGCGAGCGCTTCTCCCTATCCGCACCTCTTTTCGCCCATCGACGTGGGGCCGTGCACGCTGCCGAACCGCGTGATTATGGGTTCGATGCACACCGGGCTCGAGGCGCTGCCGGACGGCATGGAGCGGCTCGCGGCCTTCTATGGCGAGCGCGCCGAGGCGGGCGTGCCGCTGATCGTCACCGGCGGTTTCGCGCCGAACGAAGAGGGGCGGCTCAACGAGCATCCGATCATGATGATCAGCCGTGCGGACGCCGACCGGCACCAGGTCATCACCCGGCGGGTGCATGCGGCAGGCGGGCGGATCGCGCTGCAGATCCTGCACAGCGGGCGCTACGGCTATCACGCGAAGTCGGTCGCGCCGTCGCCGCTCAAGTCGCCGATCAACCGCGAGACGCCGCGCGCGATGACCGACGCCGACATCGAGCGCACGATCGAGGATTATGCACGCTGCGCCGTGCTCGCCCGCGAGGCAGGCTATGACGGTGCGGAGATCATGGGCTCGGAAGGCTATCTGATCACCGAATTCCTGTCGCCGCGCACCAACCACCGCAGCGACGACTGGGGCGGGCCGTTGGAGAACCGGCTGCGCTTTCCGGCGGAGGTCGTGCGGCGGGTGCGTCGGCGCGTCGGCGAGGACTTCCTCATCCTGTTCCGCATCTCGGTGCTCGATCTCGTCGAGGGCGCGCTGAGCGGCGCGGAGACGATTGCGCTCGCGCGCGCGGTGGAAGCGGCCGGCGCCAACATCCTGACCAGCGGTATCGGCTGGCACGAGGCGCGCGTGCCGACGATCGCCCAGATGGTGCCGCGCGCGGGCTTCGCCTGGGCGACGCAGAACATCGCGCAGGCCGTGTCGATTCCGATCGCCGCGAGCAACCGCATCAATACGCCCGAGACGGCGGAGGCGGTGCTGGCGCGCGGCGCCGCGTCGCTCGTCATGCTGGCGCGGCCGTTCCTGTCAGACGGGGAGTTCGTCGCCAAGGCGGCGCGCGGCGACCGCAAAGGGATCAACATCTGCATCGCCTGCAATCAGGCCTGCCTCGACCACTACTTCGTCGGCAAGCCGTCGACCTGCATGGTGAACCCGCGCGCCTGCAACGAGACGCTTCTTGCAGCCCGAGCCCGCGGCGCGGCGGAAGCACATCGCCGTCGTCGGCGGCGGGCCGGGCGGGCTGTCCTGCGCCGCAACCGCGGCCGAGCGCGGCCACGACGTCGTGTTGTACGAGCGCGAGGAGCGGCTCGGCGGCCAGTTCAATCTCGCCAAGGTCGTTCCGGGCAAGCAGGAATTCGCCGAGTTCATCGCCTATTTCGCCGACCGGATGGCGCGCGCCGGCGTCGACGTCCGCCTCGGCCAGGCGCGCGACGGCGGAGGACCTGGCGGCCGGCGGCTACGACGAGGTCGTGCTCGCGACCGGCGTGACCCCGCGCCAGCCCGCGATCGACGGGATCGGCCATCCATCCGTGGCGAGCTACGTCGATGTCCTGAGCGGTCGGGTGACGCCGGGCCGGCGGGTCGCGATCATCGGCGCGGGCGGCATCGGCTTCGACGTGGCGCTCTATCTCGCCGAGCGCGCCGGTCGCTCGCATGTCGATGCGGATGCCTTCGCGAATTATTGGGGCATCGACAGAAGGATCCGGACGCCCGGCGGCCTGGATTCGCCCGCGCAAGAGGATATCGCCGGCGGTCTCATGATCACCATGCTGCAGCGGCGGACTGGGCGCTTCGGCGACTCGCTCGGCCGATCCACCGGGTGGATTCATCGCCTCGTGCTGGGGCGGCACGGCGTCGAGACCATCGCCGGCGCCGAATACCGGCGTATCGACAACGCAGGTCTGCATGTCGCCGTCGCGGGCACGGAGCGCTGCATTCCCGCCGACACGATCATCATCTGCGCCGGCCAGGAGCCGTTGGCCGACGTTGCAGGCCGAGTTGGCGGCGGCGCTGCCGCCGGCGGCCCCGGCGTTCATCTGATCGGCGGCGCGCGCATGGCGGCGGAGCTCGACGCCGTGCGCGCGATCGGCGAGGGCTACCGGCTCGGCCTCGCGCTTTAGCTCACACGGCGAGCGTACGCCGCCGTCGATGACGATCGTCTGGCCGCTGATGAAGGAGCCCGCTTTGCTGCCCAGCATAACCGCCACGCCGGCGATCTCGTCCGGCTCGCCGATGCGGCGCAGCGGCGTCGTGGCGGTGCGGCGCTTGAGATTGTCTTCGTCCTCCCATAGCGCGCGCGCGAAATCGGTGCGGACCAGGCCGGGCGCGATGGCGTTGGCGCGGATGTTGTCCGTGGCCCGTACTCGGCCGCGAGCACGCGGGCGAGCTGCATGATCCGCTGCCTTCGAGATGCCGTAGACGCCGAGCGTCAGGTTGGCGCGCAGCCCGCCGACCGAGGAAATGATGACGATCGAGCCGCTCTTGCGTTCGACCATATGCTTGGCCGCCATATGCGAGAGCCAGAAATTGCTGCGCACGTTGCTTTCCATGATGCGGTCGAACGCGCTGTCGGGAATATCCTTGGACGGGCCGTAATAGGGGTTTACGGCCGCGTTGCAGACGAGCACGTCGATCCGGCCGAACGCCGCCATCGATTTGTCGACCAGAGCCTGAAGCTGCTCCTTGTGACTGATGTGGCAGGGGATCGGCACCGCCTTGTTGCCCTTCTTCGCCCAGTCGCGGTTGATCTCGCCGGCGACCGTCGCACAGGCGTCTTCCTTGCGCGAGGAGATGACGACATTGGCGCCGTGCTCGGCCATGCGCTGGGCGATCGCCTTGCCGATCCCCTTGGTCGATCCGGTGACGATGGCGGTCATGCCGTCCATGTCGAATAGGCTCATCGGCTTTTCCTCTCCCTGAATGCGCTGCGGTTGCTGCTTTGTCCTCGGATTCTTATTTCTCATCCGGCCGCGGACGCAAGCCGATGCTTTGCACGACCGTGGCGGCTCCTTGCGGCGACAGCGTCGTGCCCTCGGGATTGCAATAGAAGCCGGACACGGTGGCCGTGCGCGGCGGCTGCTCCGGCGGCCGCTGCAGGAACAGGACGCATTCGGCGGTGCCGAGATTGGCGCGCCACCACGAGACGGGGCCGAGGCTGTTCCGCGAGGATTGCGGATTGCTAAAGGCGGGGGTGCTGTCCCGCAGCGCTTTCCAGCCGGGGATGATCGCGTCGGGATCCTTGGGATCGGTCATCGGCGGGCCGGGCGACGCTTCGCTGAGGCGAAGACCGGCGCGGGGCTTGCCGGCGTTCCGGCCGCCCCATTCCGCGATTTCCTCGACATAGCGGCCGTCCGTGCTGCGGAACTGCGCCCGCTGGGGCTCGCCGGGAAGGTCCCGCAGCGCGAGCGTCAGCCGTCCTCCCGACGTCGGGCAGGGCCGACCAGCTTCCCTGCGGCCCGGCGGGCGGCGGCGTCTGGCAGGCAGCCACGGCCGCCAGCACGCCTGCGAGCACGCATCCGCGCAGCAGGCGACTCGGAACGGTGAAAACCCAGCGTCTGCGCGAGTCGATCCTGTGCTTCACGTCCCACGAAATATGGTATGTCTGAGCCTGTTTCTTGCCGGATCTTGTCTGGCAGAATACATTCCACGCCGAGAGAGGGTCGTAACACGCTATGAGGGGGGATACCATGGCGCGCGTTTGCGAGAGCGCCGGCACGCGGCCGGCGCGGCGTTCAATGGCTGGCCGCCGCGGCACGCCGGCGGCATACTGGCGGGCCGGCAAGGAACCCGTATTCGGAAACAGACGGATTTGAGAACCATGTCGAACGCTCATATCGTCGTCGTCGGTAACCAGAAGGGCGGGTCGGGCAAGTCGACCACTTCGATGCACCTGATCGTCAGCCTGCTCAATGCCGGCTATTCGGTCGGCAGCATCGACCTCGACGACCCGCAGGCCACGCTCACGCGCTATCTCGAGAACCGCCGCACCTTCATGGAGTCGGCGGGCATCGATCTGGTGACGCCGGAGCATCACCTCCTGGGGCGCAGCTTCTACGAAAATCCGACGCTGGCCCGCAGCGACGAGGAGACGCGGCTGGATGCGTGCGTCAGCAGCCTCGCCGCCAACCATGATTTCGTCGTCATCGATACGCCGGGTAGCGACAGCAACCTTTCCCGTATCGGGCATAGCTATGCGGACACGCTGATCACGCCGCTCAACGACAGCTTCATCGACCTCGATCTGCTCGCCAAGGTGCATCCCGAAACCTACAAGATCCTCCGCCCCAGCAGCTATGCGGAGATGGTGTGGGAGCAGCGCAAGGCGCGGGCGACGCGCGACGGCGGCAAGATCGACTGGATCGTCATGCGCAACCGGCTGGCATCGATCGGGTCACGCAACACCCAGGCGATGGAGGACGTGCTCGCCGCCTTGTCGAAGCGCATCGGCTTCCGCCTGGCGCCCGGCTTCGGTGAGCGGGTGATCTTCCGCGAGCTGTTCCTGAAGGGGCTCACGCTGCTCGACCTGCGCAACGCCGACGCCAACATGCGGCTCAGCATGTCGCATATCGCCGCGCGTCAGGAAGTGCGCGCGCTGCTGACGGCGATCGGCCTCGCGCCGGTGGCCGAGACCCGCGCGAACGGCGGCGCGTACGACTCGCATGGCAGCGGGGTGGAAACACTTCCGATCTAGGCCGCCGTCCCTATATATCTGTTGGTATGGGGAAGCTGCCCGAGAAGTCTTCCGACGGGGAAGTCGCCGACTTCCTGAACAAGGTTGCCGACACGGCCGCCCGGAAATCGGACGGCCGGAGCGGGCGGCTCGTCTTCGCCATGGATGCGACCGCGAGCCGCGAGCCGACCTGGGACCGTGCCTGTCATATCCAGGGTGAGATGTTCTCGGAGACCGCGGCGCTGGGCGGGCTCGAGGTCCAGCTCGTCTATTACCGCGGCTTCGGCGAATGCAAGGCCAGCCGCTGGGCGGCCAACGCGCCCGAATTGCTGCGCCTCATGTCCGCCGTGCGCTGCGTCGGCGGCCAGACGCAGATTCGCAAGATCCTGGCGCACGCCATCCGCGAGACCGGCAAGCGCAAGGTGGACGCCGTGGTCTTCGTCGGCGACGCCGTCGAGGAAGACATCGACCGCCTCTGCCATCTCGCGGGCGAGCTCGGGCTGCTCGGCGTGCCGCTGTTCCTGTTTCACGAAGGCGGCGATCCGGCCGTTCGCCGTGCCTTCGAGCAGATGGCCCGGCTTTCGGGCGGCGCCTATTGCCCGTTCGACGCGGCGAGCGCCCGGCAGCTGCGCGACCTGTTGTCGGCGGTCGCCGTCTATGCGGCCGGCGGCCGGCAGGCCTTGCTTGACTTCGAAGGCCGGCACGGCGGCGGCCTGCTGCGCCTGGCGCAGCAGCTCGGCCGGAAGAAATAGACCCGCGATGGTCTGGGTCCTGCTCGTCGTCACGCTCCTGGTCGGCGGCGCTTTCATGCTGCAGTGGTTTCTGAACGCGGAGCCGCGCGAGATATTGCGGGCGCTGCGCTGGAGCGGCCTGATCATCGCCGTCGTCCTCGCGATCGTGCTTCTGGTGACGCGGCAGTTCCAGCTCATCTACACGGTCGCTATCTTCCTGGTTCCGTGGCTGTTGCGGGTGCGGGCGCTCCGCCATCGGATGAAGTCCGCGCGCGGGCCGGCGGCGGGGCAGGCCTCGGAAGTGCACACGCGGTTCGTCGTCATGCAGCTCGACCATGACAGCGGCGACATGGACGGCACCGTCCGGGAAGGTCCGTTCGCGGGAAAACGGCTTTCGGCGCTCGCGCTCAAGGATGTGGTATCTATTTACCGTTTGGCATTGGCTGCCGACCAGACCTCCGCCCAGGTCTTGCAAGCCTATCTGGAGCGGATGCATGGCGACGCCTGGCGGGCCGGCTCACAGTCGGAGGGCGGGGCGGAGGAGGAGACGGCCGGTGCCGGCAAGGCCGGCGGCGGGCCGATGAGCCGGGCCGAGGCCCGGGCCGTCCTGGGAGTCGGCCCCGACGCCACGGCCGATGAAATAAAACAGGCCCACCGCCGTCTAATGAAGCAGTACCATCCCGATCACGGCGGCTCCGACTACCTGGCCGCGAAAATCAATGAAGCTAAAGAGGTACTACTTGGTGAGCGTTAAGCCACTATCTGTTACGGTTGCTTACCCCATGCGCCTATGGCAAATAGGCGGCAACGTGCTGCGGAGCGGAATATCCGATTTTCTTAGATGACTCAACGCGTAAGAAAAGCCATTTTCCCCGTTGGCGGGCTTGGGACGCGGTTCTTGCCGGCGACCCGGGCAATGCCCAAGGAAATGCTGCCTGTTGTCGACAAGCCGCTGATTCAATATGCGGTTGAAGAAGCGAAAGCGGCAGGTATCGAGCAATTCATCTTCGTCACGGGCCGCGGCAAGCACGCCATCGAAGACCATTTCGACATTTCCTACGAGTTAGACCAGATGCTCGCGGAGCGCGGCAAGACCGAGCTGCTGAACGAGATGCGGGGTTTGCTGCCGACACCCGGCCAGATCGGCTACACCCGGCAGATGCAACCGTTGGGGTTGGGGCATGCGGTCTGGTGCGCCCGGGAATTCGTCGGCAAGGAGCCCTTTGCCGTCCTGCTGGCGGACGACCTGGTGATGTCCGAGACGCCCTGCCTGCAGCAGCTCATCGATGTCCATCACAAGACAAAAGGCAACGTGGTCGCGGTGATGGACGTCCCGAAAGAGCACACCAACCGGTACGGCATCCTCGACCTGGAAAGCGACGACGGCCGGCTGGCCTCGGTGAAGGGCCTGGTGGAGAAGCCGGCCCCCGAAAAGGCGCCGTCGACCCTCTCCATCATCGGCCGTTACGTGCTTCTGCCCGAGGTGTTCGAGCAGCTCGACATGCAGGAAAAGGGCGCGGGCGGCGAGATTCAGCTGACCGACGCGATGGCGAAGCTCATCGGGAAAGCGCCGTTCCATGGGCTTCGGTTCGAAGGACGGCGGTTCGACTGCGGCGACAAGGTCGGCTTTCTCGAAGCCAATATCGCCTTCGCGCTGGCGCGCGACGACCTCGGCGACGCGGTTTTGGACGTGCTGTCGCATTACGCGGGGCCGCGCTAACGCCATCGAAAAGGTCTCCCGATAGGATGGCGGGGTATACGGCGGCGATGTGGCATGTCTGCATTAAGGAATAAGAACCAATGCGCGTAGCAATGATCGGAACTGGATATGTCGGGCTCGTCTCGGGCGCGTGCTTTTCGCAGTTCGGCATCGACGTCATTTGCGTCGACACGGACGAAGGCAAGATCGCCAGCCTGAAGCGGGGCGAGATTCCGATTTACGAGCCCGGCCTGGAAGCGCTCGTCGACGCCAATGCGAAGGCGAACCGCCTGCATTTCACGACGAGCCTGGCCGAAGGCGTCGCCGGCGCCGATGCGGTCTTCATCGCCGTCGGCACGCCGAGCCGCCGCGGCGACGGCCATGCGGACCTGTCCTATGTTTACGCCGCGGCCAAGCAGATCGCGGCCGCGATGGACGGCTATACGGTCGTCGTGACGAAGTCGACCGTTCCGGTCGGCACCGGCCGCGAAGTCGAGCGGATCATCCGCGAGGTGCGGCCTGACGCGGATTTCGACGTCGTGTCGAACCCGGAATTCCTCCGCGAAGGCTCGGCTATCGAGGACTTCAGACGCCCGGACCGGGTCGTCATCGGCACCGAGGTCGAGCGGGCGCAGGAGGTGATGCGCGCGCTCTACCGCCCGCTGTCGCTGATCGAGACGCCGATCCTGTTCACCAAGCGGGAGACGGCGGAGCTGGTGAAATACGCGACCAACGCCTTCCTTGCGACGAAGATCACCTTCATCAACGAAATCGCCGACCTGTGCGAGCGTGTCGGCGCCGACGTCCATGACGTCGCGCGCGGCATCGGCCTCGACGGACGGATCGGCCGCAAGTTCCTGCATCCGGGACCGGGTTACGGCGGATCCTGCTTCCCGAAGGACACGCTGGCGCTGGTCCGGACGGCTCAGGAATACGGCGCGAATATGCGCATCGTCGAATCCGTCGTCGACGTGAATGCGACCCGCAAGAAGAAGATGGCCGACCGCGTCGTGGCCGTCTGCAACGGTTGCGTGAAGGACAAGACGATCGCGGTGCTCGGCACGACCTTCAAACCGAACACCGACGACATGCGCGAAAGCCCGAGCCTCGACATCATCCCGTCGCTGCAGGCGCAGGGCGGCCGCATCAAGGCCTATGATCCGGCGGGGATGGAGGAGGCGAAGAAGCTTCTTCCCGGCGTCGAGTGGTGCGCCGACGCCTATGCGGCGATCGACGGCGCGGACGCCATCGTGCTGGTCACCGAATGGAACGAGTTCCGCTCGCTCGACCTCGCGCGCGTGAAATCGCTGATGAAGCGCCCGGTCATGGTCGATCTGCGGAACGTCTACGAGCCGGGCACGATGGCCGAGGCGGGCTTCATCTACAAGTCGATCGGCCGGACGGATCCGGCGCCACGCGAAAGCTGATACGAAGAGGAGCCCGTCCGTTGACTGCGATCGGCCACAAATTCGACCCGACGATCCTGCGCGAATACGACATCCGCGGCATTACCGGCGAGACGCTGGGCGCAGCGGACGCGCTGGCCCTCGGCCGCACCTTCGGCAGCGTGGTACGCGACCACGGCGGCGCGACGATCGCCGTCGGCTATGACGGCCGCCTGAGCTCGCCCGAGCTCGTGGCCGCATTGCTGGAGGGCCTCAGCTCCACCGGCCTTTCGGTCGTGGACATCGGCATGGGGCCGACGCCCATGCTGTATTACGCCACGCGGGAACTGCCCACCGACGCCGGCATCATGGTCACGGGATCGCACAACCCGTCCGAGTTCAACGGCTTCAAGATGGTGCTCTTCCACAAGGCCTTCTGGGGCCCGGACATTCAGAAGCTGGGCACGCGCGCCCTGGCGGGCGACTGGCAGCGCGGCAGCGGCACCGTCCGCGACGAGGAGGTGCTCGAGCGCTATGTCGCGCGCCTGGCGCAGGACTATCGCAGCGACCGCGGGCTTAAGATCGCGTGGGACGCCGGCAACGGCTCGGCGGCGGTGGCGATGACCATGCTGACCGAAAGGATTCCGGGTGAGCATATCCTGCTCAACGAGACGGTCGACGGCACCTTTCCGGCGCATCATCCGGACCCGACGGTGGAGAAGAACCTGGCCCAGCTGCGTGAGGCGGTGGCCCGCGAGAAATGCGATCTCGGCGTTGCCTTCGACGGCGACGGCGATCGGGTCGGCGTCATCGACGGGCAGGGACGCATTTTGTGGGGCGACCAGATACTGACGATCCTGGCGCGCGATCTGCTGGAACGCGTTCCTGGCGCGACAGTCATTGCGGACGTGAAGGCGAGCGACGTGCTGTTCGAGGAGGTTGCGCGGCTGGGCGGCAAGCCGGTCATGAGCGCCACCGGCCACTCGATCATCAAGACCAAGATGGCAGAGCTCGGCGCCTCATTGGCGGGCGAAATGAGCGGGCACATCTTCATCGGCGACGGATATTACGGCTACGACGACGGGCTCTATGCCGCGGTGCGGCTGATCGACATCGTGGCGCGGTCGGGCCGCAGCATGGCGGCCCATCGTGACTCGCTTCCCGAGGTCCTGAACACGCCGGAGATCCGTTTTGAAGTGCCCGAGGAGCGCAAGTTCGCGCTGGTCGATGAGATCCGCAAGAAGGTGATTGCGGAGACGGATGGCGCGAAGGTCTCCACCATCGACGGCATCCGGGTGAAGACGGCCGACGGCTGGTGGCTGCTGCGCGCGTCGAATACGCAGAACGTGCTGGTCGTCCGCTGCGAATCGGCGACGGTCGACGGCCTCGAGCGGCTCAAAGCGGCGGTCGCAGGGCATCTCCAGCAGAGCGGCGTCGCCGTTCCCGCCGAATTCTGACATCTGCTTTCGCAGAAACACGAACGCCGCGCCCGGCTTGATCGGAGCGCGGCGTTTTTATTTACGCCGTAGCGGTCGATTTTCCGGTCGGTAGACTTCAGTCGGTTTCCGGCGGCACCGGTACGCAGCTCAGCTTGCGGCTCTGCAGCCGCCGGCAGGCTTCGGTCGCATTGTTGCGTGACAGCCCGACGAGCCGCGCCCGGTAGATCGTTTCATCGCCCTGCTGCACCGCGACGACGATGACCTGGGCTTTCCGGCGCACTTTCCGCTGCAGCTGCCGCGCGGCCTTGCTCGCCGCCTTGCGGGCCGGCGCGTCATCCTTGAAGGCGCCGACCTGGATGCCCCAGCCGGCTTTGCCGCCGGTGTCCTGGACCGTTGTCACCTCAGGCTTGTGCAGCGGCGCGCTGCGGGCCATGACGAGGTTGGCGCCGCCGGTGTTGGCGGCGATTTGCGGCCGCTCGGTCTTGCCCGGCCTGTCCGTCTTCTCCAGATCGGCGAAGGCGACATCGAGGAGATGCTTCATGCGCGCGTTGCGGGCCGCGGACGACTGGCCGCCGAAGATCACGCCGATGATCCGCCGGCCATCGCGCTTGGCCGATACCACGAGGTTGTAGCCGGACGCGCGGGTATAGCCGGTCTTGACGCCGTCTACGCCGGGATAGCTGTCCAACAGGGCGTTGTGGTTGCGGTAGACGTGGCCGTCATATTCAAACTCGGGCGTCGCGAACAGCTTGTATTGATCGGGGAAGTCAGTCAGCAGATGCTTGGCAAGCGTCGCCATGTCGCGGGCGGTCGAAAGCTGCCGGCGATTGGGCAGGCCGGACGCGTTGCGGAAGATCGTCCGCTCCATGCCAAGGTCGCGCGCCTTGCGGGTCATGATCTCGCTGAACTTGTGCTCGGTGCCGCCGACCGCTTCGCCGACCACGACCGCCGCGTCGTTCGCGGACTTCGTCATCATCGCGAGGATGGCGTCATGCGCGGTGATCGTCGTCCCGGGCGTCAGGCCCAGCTTGGACGGCCGCGCCGCTGCCGCCCGCTCCGACACGGGGAGGGGCTGCGACATCTTGAGCTTGCCCTTCTGCATCGCTTCGAAGGCCAGATAGATGGTCATCATCTTCGTCAGCGATGCCGGGTAGTTCCGCATGTCCGGGTTGACCGCTTCAAGCACGCGTCCGGTCTCGAAGTCGACGACGATCGACGCGTTGCGGGCGCTGGCCTGTCCGGCGGCCCCGAGCGCACCCAGAAAAGCGAGGAAAATAACGGCCTGCCTGAAACGGCAAGAAATTCTGACCTTGATCCACCCTGGCGCAGTCATATTCTTCCCAATTCTAGAGACAACAAGAAGATCGGCGGGATTTGCCGCGAATCCAAAGTAATTAAATTATCATTAATTGTCTACCGGTCCTATTCCGATAGGCGCCTGATTCCCCGATGATTCTTCTTTAAAACTGGTTAACATATTTTATACCGCAGGCCGACTGTCTTCGCCTATTCGTTCTTCGGGTGTAATTCCATTTCATGCCACCCGTTTAACGCTGCGCGGACTCGCCGCAGACCGGCTTGCCCCGGCTTGGATGCGCCGCCGGAAATTATTTTGCTGCGCTGCACAAAAAATATTGACATCCCCAGGCCAGCCGCCATATATTGGTCATGTTGCGACGCACAAATTTTATTTTGGCACACAACAGCGGGGCTTGATCCGGCCAGAACGGCAGGATCGCCGGCAGTATTAACCAGTGGTCGACGGAGCGTAGGAACATGACCAGCAAGGCAAAGACCGCTCGCGCGGATCTGAAGCAGGTCGGAGAGGCCGTTACGGCAGGCAAGGAGACGGTCTCAAAGGTCGTCAAGGTTTCAACCGAAACTTATGAGCAGGCATTCAACATGACGAAGGATCAAGTGGAAAAGGCAAGCAAGTCTTTGATCAAGGGCTACGACGAGCTCACCGAGCTCACTCAGAAGAACGTCGAGGCCTTTGTGAAGGCAGGCAATCTTTGGGCCAAGGGTGCGGAGAATATCGGCAAGGCGTATTTCAATCTTGCCCAGGTTTCCGCCGAGGCCGGCGTCGAGGTCGCGCAGGCGATGTTCGCCGCCAAGACCCTGAAGGACGTGGTGGACGTTCAGACCGGCTATGCCAAGGCGAGCATGGATACGATCGTCGCCGAGGGCAAGAAGATCAACGACATGACCATGAAGGTCGCGAACGAGGCCTTCGAGCCGATCCAGCTCCAGGTCAACGAGACCATCGGCAAGGTCCTGAAGCAGTCCGCGGCCTAAGGCAGCGGTCGGCACGGGCCTCTCGATAGGGGCCGGGCCGTAGATGTTGGGGACGACCCGCCCGGCGCCTTGCCGGCGGGTCGTTTGTTTTTGGCCGGGCCCGGTCCGCTCAGAGGCGCCGGCAGTCGAAAAGGCTGGCCTTGTTGAGGCGCCAATAGCGCCGGCGGTGGCTCGACAGGGCAGCGCTGTCGACCCGGGTGACGGCAAAGCCGGCCTCGGCGATACGCTCGCCGTAATCCGCGCCGCAGATCCGGACGTGATAGGGGTGGCCGAACGCCGCCAGGCGCTGCCCCGCGGTCACGGCGGCTCTTTCCTCGTATGTGACAGTCCGCCGCAGGTCGAGCGGCACCAGGATGACGGCCCGCCCGCCTGGGCGGAGCACCCGCGCCATCTCGGAAAGCGCTTTCCGGTCCGCCACGATATGCTCGAGGACGTGGCTGCAGATCAGCAGGTCGAAACTGGCGTCGGGAAAGGCGAGCCGGGTCGCGTCCATTGCGGTCGCGGCTTCCGGGCGATAGAGGTCGATCGCCCGGTAGCGCAGCCGGGGAAGCCCGTCGAGCCGGGCGCGGATGCAGGCCTCCGGCGCGATATGGAGCAGCGACAGGCGGCTTCCGGGCAGCCGCAGCACCCGTTCCAGGTAAAGCCAGAGGAAGCGGTGCCGCTCCAGCGACCCGCAGCCAGGACAGCGGGCGTTGCGGCGGCGGCGAAGGCCGAAGGCGAGGAAATGGCCGAAGCTCTGCCGGCAGACGGGGCAGTGCTTTGCGTATCCCCGGGCGGCCGGCAGGCGGACCGGGGCGCGCCGGTCCGGGAGGCCGTAGACGGCTTCCGGGGCGGCATCCTCGGCCACCAGCGCATCGAGCCGGCCCGCCAGGTCGAGTGGCGCGGCCCCGCCGGGCCCAAAGGGCGTCCGAACCCTAGATATAGGCGCCCCGGGCGCTTTGCCGGATTGAAACCTGGGCATCGCTGCGCAACATTAACGCCTTGGCCCTTTAATCAAGTCTTCTATGTCCAATATTATACGGACTTGGTGTACTATTGCGTCCGATCATGAGCAATCAAGACAATGACAACGGCGGCGGCGATATCAATACGGGAGTGGTCACGCGGACCAAGCCCAAGACGAAAAAGCCGTCGATGTACAAGGTCTTGATGCTGAACGACGACTTCACGCCGATGGAATTCGTCGTTCACGTTCTCGAGCGGTTCTTCTCGAAAGGCCGGGAAGAAGCGACGAGGATCATGCTGCATGTTCACAGGCGAGGGGTGGGGGTCTGCGGCGTCTATCCCTACGAAATTGCGGAAACGAAGGTGACGCAGGTCATGGATTTTGCCCGGCAACATCAGCATCCGCTTCGCTGCACGCTTGAGAAGGATTAATATCACTCCATGTTGTCGCGCAATCTTGAACAGAGTCTTCACCGGGCGCTCGCTTTGGCGAGCGAGCGGAACCATGAATACGCCACGCTCGAGCACCTGCTGCTCGCCCTGACGGAAGATCAGGACGCGGTCGCCGTGCTCCGGGCCTGCGGCGTCGATATCGAGAAGCTGCGCCGGGATATCGCCGAATATCTCGACAATGAGCTCGACATGCTTTTGGTCGACGCCGTGGAGGATCCGAAGCCGACGGCCGGCTTCCAGCGGGTCCTGCAGCGCGCCGCCATTCATGTCCAGTCGTCGGGCCGGGAAGAGGTGACGGGCGCCAACGTCGTCGTCGCCATGTTCTCGGAGCGGGAAAGCCATGCGGTCTATTTCCTGCAGGAGCAGGACATGACCCGATTCGACGCGGTCAATTATATCAGTCACGGTATTGCCAAGGTTTCCGGCAAGAGCGAGGCGCGGCCGGTTGGTGGAGCGGACGAGGACGCGACGGCGGAAAAAGTGAACAAACGGGGCAGCGAGGCGCTCGACGCCTATTGCGTCAACCTCAACCAGAAGGCCAAGAAGGGGCGGATCGATCCGCTCATCGGCCGCAGCAACGAGATCGAGCGGACGATCCAGATCCTCTGCCGGCGCACCAAGAACAATCCGCTCTATGTCGGTGACCCGGGCGTCGGCAAGACGGCGATCGCCGAGGGCCTGGCGCGCCGCATCGTTCAGGGCGAGGTGCCCGAGGTGTTGCGCAACGCGACGATCTTCGCGCTCGACATGGGCGCGCTGCTCGCCGGCACGCGCTACCGCGGCGACTTCGAGGAACGGCTGAAGGCCGTCATCCGCGAGCTGGAGGAGACGGACGGCGCCATCCTCTTCATCGACGAGATCCACACGGTGATCGGCGCCGGCGCGACCAGCGGCGGCGCGATGGACGCCTCCAACCTGCTGAAGCCGGCGCTGCAGAGCGGCACGCTGCGCTGCATCGGGTCGACGACCTACAAGGAATACCGCAATCACTTCGAGAAGGACCGGGCGCTGGTTCGGCGCTTCCAGAAGATCGATGTCTCGGAGCCGAGCATCGAGGACACGGTCAAGATCCTGCGCGGCCTGAAGCCCTATTACGAGAAGCATCACGGCGTCCGCTACACCAACGAGGCGATTCGCACCGCGGTCGAGCTGGCCGCGCGCTACATCAACGACCGGAAGCTGCCGGACAAGGCGATCGACGTGATCGACGAGGTCGGCGCGTCGCAGATGCTGCTGCCCGAATCGAAGCGCAAGCGGCAGATCGGCGTCCGCGACGTCGAGCGGGTGGTGGCGATGATCGCCCGCATCCCGCCCAAGCAGGTCTCCAAGGATGACCGGACCGCGCTGGAGAATCTCGAGCGCGACCTGAAGATGGTCGTCTTCGGCCAGGATTCCGCGATCGAGGCGCTCGCCAGCTCGATCAAGCTGTCGCGCGCCGGCTTGCGCGAGCCGGAGAAGCCGATCGGCTCCTATCTGTTCTCGGGCCCGACCGGCGTCGGCAAGACCGAGGTGGCGCGCCAGCTCGCGCTGACGCTCGGGATCGAGCTCGTCCGCTTCGACATGTCGGAATATATGGAGCGGCACAGCGTGTCGCGGCTGATCGGCGCGCCGCCGGGCTATGTCGGCTTCGACCAGGGCGGCATGATGACCGACGCGATCGACCAGAATCCACATTCGGTGCTGCTGCTCGACGAGATCGAGAAGGCGCATCCGGATGTCTTCAACATCCTGTTGCAGATCATGGACTACGGCAAGCTGACCGACCACAACGGCAAGACGGTCGATTTCCGCAACGTCGTCCTGATCATGACGACGAATGCGGGCGCGTCCGACCTGGCCAAGCCGGCGATGGGCTTTGCCCGCGAGGCGCGCATCGGCGAGGATACCGAGGCGATCAACCGGACCTTTACGCCGGAATTCCGTAACCGGCTCGACTCGGTCATCCCATTCGCGAGCCTGACGCCGGACGTGGTGGCGCGGGTCGTCGACAAATTCATCATGCAGCTCGAAGAGCAGCTGGCCGACCGCAACGTCGTGATCGAGCTGACCGATGCGGCGCGCCAATGGCTCGTCAAGCGCGGCTACGACCAGAACTTCGGCGCCCGGCCGCTCGGCCGCGTCATCCAGGAGCACATCAAGAAGCCGCTGGCCGAAGAGCTGCTGTTCGGCAAGCTGGCCAAGGGCGGCATCGTCAAGATCGACATCGTCGACGACAAGCCTTCCTTCACCTATCCGGAAAGGCCGGAGGAGCCGAAGCCGCCGTCCGGCAAGCGCGGCAGCGGCTCGCGCAAGCGGGTGCCGGAAACCGTTCCCTAAGCCTGACGCAGCGTCGTTCCAGGATTTGAGCGAGTGAAAAAGCCGCCGGAATCATCCGGCGGCGCGGCGTCTGCGGCAGGTGCCTCTAGTCCGAATAAAGGGCGAGCGGAAACGTCATAGGCGGCGGCCGGCAGCCAACGCCCCCGGACGCTGCGGAAGCCCCCTCAGGTCGGCAGCGAGGCGACCGCCATGCTGCCCAGCAGCAGCAGGGAAACGCTGACAAAAACCGCATAGACGAGAAGGGGATGCCTGTAGAAGCGGCCGGCGCGGCGGCTGCGGAGACGCGGAACGTCGGGGATGACGCGTTCGCTGTACAGGCCGGATTGCGTGAGTGCGAATTCCCTAGACATCGATTTGCTTCCCAATCTTGCGTTCTTTTCCAAAGGACGCGTTGACGTTGGTAAATTGATGCCATAGCGGCGGCTGCGGCGCTGTGACAGTGGTCACTTGGCCGGCAAAAAATTCCACCTTGGAGGGAAGCGGCCCGTCGGGAGCCGCCGGTATGGTTAATTGTCGGCCAGGATGACCCGGTTCCGCCCGGCGCCCTTGGCCTGGTACAGCGCCCGGTCGGCCGCATCGGCGAGCGAGGAAAGGTCGCTGTAATGGGGGAAGATCGCGATGCCGCAGCTCAAGGTGGCGGTAAATTCGCCTTTCTCGTGCTGATGGCTGATCTTGGAAAAGGCGACCCGGATATCGTCCATGACATTGACCGCCGCGTCGCCGTCGACGCCGGCCAGCGCGACGGCGAATTCCTCGCCGCCCGTCCGTCCGATCACGTCGGAGGTACGCAGCCGCTGCCGGAGCAGGCTGGAGAGGGTCTTCAGCACCCGGTCGCCCGCGGCATGGCCGTAGGTATCGTTGACCTTCTTGAAATGGTCGAGATCGATCACGGCGAGCGCCAGCGGCTTGCCTTCCCGCCGCATGCGGGCGATCTCCACCGCGATATGCTCCTTCGTCGCGGTGTGGTTCAGCAGCCCCGTGAGGCTGTCCCGCAGCATCAGGGAGCGCAGCGACCGGAAGCGCTGGGCGCGGGTATAGACCGCCATGACCAGATGCTCGGGCCGGATCGGCTTGGTCAGGAAGTCATCGCCGCCGATCGTCATGACGTCGAGCTGCTTCAGCAGGTCGTCCTCGGACGACAGGAAAACGATCGGAATCGAGTTCGAAGGCCGGCTCCTGGCGGATCACGGCGGCAAGCTCCTTACCGCGGCATTCCGGCATGTAGAGGTCCATGATGATGAGCTCGGGCCGGAACTCGGACAGCACCTGGAAGGCCTCCAGCGGCTTGTTGCAGACCATGGTCTGCATCCCGGCCTCGGACAGGATCATCTGGTAATATTTGCAGATTCGCGGGTCGTCATCGATGATCAGCACGCGGAAGGGGTCATTGACCTTCTCTTCCGAGAGCGGATCCAGCGTATCGACCAGGTCGAGCATGCTGACCGGCCGCATCAGCAGCGCGGCGGCGCCCGCCCGGACGGCGGCGAGCCGGGTCGGCATCTTCGAGTCCGGCGACAGCAGGATGACCGGCGGGTATTCGCCCAGGGTTTCGCAATACTTTGAAACTTCTTCGATTTCCTTGGCCGAGTCCGTGCCGGACGGAAGCCCGAACAGGAGCGCTACCGAGTTCGGCGAGCTGCGGGATGTCGACCTGCCGCGGCGTGCCGTCGAAGCGCGTCACCGAATAGCCGAATTGCCGAAGCTGCGTGCTGAGCAGCTCGGCCTCCCCTTCGTCGCGGTCGATGAGAACGATGTTGCGCATGGTACCGGCAATGTTTCAACGGTGTATATCGAGAGTTTATTACTTAAATATTTACAACTATTACCCAAATTACTTCGGAACACGATGACGGCCATCACAGGCCGAGGGAAAGGGCCTGGCGGAAGGATAGACCTGCCGGTGTCGGGCGCTATTCCGGCGCGGAGTCGTCGCTCTCTTGCCGGTAGGGCAGGTACTCCGCAATTTCGGTGATTTCCGCCGCTTCGGCGGACCGCTCATGCTCCAGGTATTCCGATACCGCGCGGCGGAACCCCGCATCCTCGATCCAATGCGCGCTGTAGGTGCGTACCGGGGCATAGCCGCGCTGCAGCTTGTGCGGCCCGCGCGTCCCGGCCTCGACGCGCTGCAGGCCATGGGCGATGGCGAAGTCGATGGCGCTGTAATAGCAGGCTTCGAAATGCAGGAACTTGAAGCGCAGGTCGCAGCCCCAGTTGCGCCCGAACAGGGCATCGCGGCCGCGAAAGTTGAGCGCGCCGGCGATCGGCCTGCCGTCGAGCTCCGCGATGAACAGCACGACATTGTCCGCCATCGTGTCCTGGAGGATCGAGAAGAAGTCGCGCGTCAGGTAGGGCGCGCCCCATTTTCGGTCATAGGTGTCGGTGTAGAAACGGTAGAAGGCGTCCCAGTGCTCCGGCTTGATGTCGTCGCCGGACAGCGCCCGCATCCGGATCCCGGCATCCGCGACCTTCTGGCGCTCCTTGCGGATATTTTTGCGGCGCCGGCTGGTCAGGCTGGCGAGGAAACCGTCGAAATCGGCATAGCCGTTGTTGTGCCAGTGGAACTGGTGGTCATGGCGGACAGGTATCCGGCCTCCTCCAGCAGCTCCGCTTCCCCGGCGGTGCAGAAGGTGACGTGGAGCGACGAGACGCCGTATTGCCGCGTAAGCGCGCTCATGCCGTTGGCGAGCGCGGTCCGCAGAGCTGTCGCGGTCAGGCCGGCGGCAGCTGTCCGGGCGAACCAGCAGGCGTACGCCGGTGACCGGCGTGAAGGGCACGGCGCATTGCAGCTTCGGATAGTACCGGCCGCCGGCCCGCTCGAAAGCGTGCGCCCAGGCGTGATCGAACACGTATTCGCCATAGGAATGGCCTTTGGCGTAGAGCGGCGCGGCGGCTACCACGGCGCCGTCGCCGTCCTCCACGATCACATGCCGCGGCTGCCATCCGGTTCGCTTGCCGACGCAGCCGCTTGCCTCGAGCGCGCTGAGAAAGGCATGGCTGACAAAGGGCGTGTCCGGCGGCCCCGCGCCGTCGGCGCAGGCGTCCCAGTCGCCCGCCGCCACGGCGGAGATTCGTTCGACGACGCGCGCTGTCAACGGGGGCAGGTCGTCCGGCATGGAAGGGTTACGCCTCGCTTGCGCGCGCGCGCCGCCGCGGCACGCTGCGGCCGGCGCACGGGTCAGGAAAATTCGATGACGGCATCGATCTCAACTGTCGAGTTCAAGGGCAGGCCGCCGGCGCCGAGGGCGACCCGGGCATGTTTGCCGGCGTCGCCGAAAACCTCGACGATCAGGTCCGACGCGCCGTTGATCACCTTCGGATGGTCGGTGAAATCCGGCGTCGCGTTGACGAAACCGTTGAGCTTGATCACGCGTGCGACCCGGTCGAGGTCGCCGAGCGCGGCCCTTGCTTGCGCCAGGATGTTGAGGCCGCAGATGCGCGCGGCCGCGATACCATCCTCGACCGACACGTCCGCGCCGACCTTACCGCGGTATTTCAGCTTGCCGTCCCAGAAGGTGATCTGACCCGCGACCCATAGCTGGTTCCCGGTCAGGACGAAGGGGACGTAGTTGGCAGCCGGCGCCGCGGCGGCGGGCAGCGAAATGCCGAGTTGCTTCAGGCGTGCGTCGATTTTTCCAGCCATGCTCGTCGATGTTCCCGATACGGTGTGCTTTAGCCGATCAGCATAGCGGAGGCGGCGGGCCGCCGAAAGCGCCACGCTCCGGTTTCTCACGCGGCAATGCGCGTCCCGATGCATAAAGCCCGGCGCACAAAAAAAGAGGGGGGTGGTTTGCACCACCCCCCAGTTCACAGGGAGCACCGTGCCAGGGAGGGACCACCCGCTACGAGCACCCGCTGGTAGCGCCACAAGTGACGCATTTCAGACAGGTTCCGTTGCGGACGAGAGTGAAATTGCCGCATTCACCGCAGGCATCACCCTCGTATCCCAATGCCTGGGCCTCGCGAATGCGTTCCAGCGTAGGCTGGACCGCGGCGATGGCCGAGGCCTCCACCGTAACGGCCGAAGCCGTGACGGTGGCCGCGGCGACCACCTGGCTCTCCGAAGAGCTGGTCGCCACGTTCGTTGCGGCAGCGCGCTTGCCTTTCTGCGCCTGCGCGCCGCCGGATATCACAAACAGGTTGGGGGAGCGGACATAGCCGTTGCTCGCCAGCTTCTGCAGCGCGGCGATGGTGCTCGCCGGCTCCTCCGGCAGATTGCCTTCGCGCGATCCCGTCCCCAGGCTGTCCGGCAGCATGTCGGAGGGCTGCGCATGGGCGAGATCCTCGCGGGCGAGGTAGCTGATCGCCAGCTCGCGGAAGATATAATCGATCACCGACGTCGCCATCTTGATCGCGTCGTTGCCTTCGACGATGCCCGACGGCTCGAAGCGGGTGAAGGTGAAAGCCTCGACGAACTCTTCGAGCGGCACGCCGTATTGCAGGCCGATCGAGATGGCGATCGCGAAATTGTTCATCAGGCTGCGGAAGGCGGCGCCTTCCTTGTGCATGTCGATGAACAGCTCGCCGAGCGTCCCGTCCTCGTATTCGCCGGTGCGGAGATAGACCTTGTGGCCGCCGACGATGGCTTTCTGGGTGTAGCCTTTGCGCCGGTGCGGCAGCCGGCGGCGTAAAGCGGCGCGCTCGATGAGCCGCTCGATCACCCGTTCGGCGACGACGGCCGAGGCCGCCGCGGCCGGCTGCTCGATGATATCCTCGATCAGCTCCTCGTCCTCGAGGATCGCGGCCTGCAGCGGCTGGCTCAGCTTGGAGCCGTCGCGGTAGAGCGCGTTCGCCTTGAGCCCGAGCCGCCAGGACAGCAGGTAGGCGTCCTTGCACTGCTCGACGGTCGCGTTGTTCGGCATGTTGATCGTCTTGGAGATCGCGCCGGTAATGAAAGGCTGCGCCGCCGCGAGCATGCGGATATGGCTCTCCGCCAACAGGAAGCGCTTGCCGATCCGGCCGCAGGCATTGGCGCAGTCGAACACCGGCAGATGCGCCTCGTCGAGATGCGGCGCGCCTTCGAGCGTCATGGCGCCGCAGCAGTAGGTGTTCGCGCTGTTGACCTGCGCATTCGTGAAGCCGAGCTCGGCCAGCAGGTCGAAGCTGACATCGTTGAGCTGCTCTTCCGTGAAGCCGAGCGTCTTCGTGCAGAAGGCTTCGCCCAGGTTCCATTTGTTGAAGGCGAAGCGGATGTCGAAACAGCTCGCCAGCGTATTCTCCAGCGCCGCCAGCGCTTCCTTGGTGAAGCCCTTGGCCTTGAGCGCCGCGTGGTCGATGCCGGGGGCGTCGGCCAGCGTGCCGTGGCCGACCGCGTAGGCGACGATCTCCTCGATCTGCTCCTCGTCATAGCCGAGCCGGCTGAGCGCCTCGGGGACGGTGCGGTTGATGATCTTGAAGTAGCCGCCGCCGGCGAGCTTCTTGAACTTCACCAGCGCGAAATCGGGCTCGATCCCCGTGGTGTCGCAGTCCATGACCAGGGCGACCGTACCCGTCGGCGCGATGACCGTGGTCTGGGCGTTGCGGAAGCCGTGCTGGACGCCCAGCTCGTAGGCGCGGTCCCAGACCTCCATCGCGGCCTTGGCGATCGACGGCTGCGGGCAGGTGTCATGGTCGAGCGCGACGGGCAGGACGGACAGCCCCTCGTAATTCTCGACGCCGCCGCGCGCCGCGTTGCGATGATTGCGGATGACCCGCAGCATCGCCTCGGCGTTCGCCGCATAGCCCGGGAATGCGCCGAGCTCGCCCGCCATCTCCGCCGAAGCGGCGTAGGACGCGCCGGTCATGAGCGCGGTGATCGCACCGCACAGCGCGCGCGCCTCATCGCTGTCGTAGGGCAGCGCATGCGCCATCAGCAGCCCGCCGATATTGGCGTAGCCGAGGCCTAGCGTGCGGTATTCGTAGGACAGCTGCGCGATCGTCTGCGACGGGTATTGCGCCATCAGGACGGAAATCTCGAGCGTGATCGTCCACAGCCGCACCGCGTGCTCGAAATCCTTGACCTGGAACACGCCCAATTCGTCGCGGAAGCTCATCAGGTTGAACGACGCGAGATTGCACGCCGTATCATCCAGGAACATGTATTCGGAGCACGGGTTCGAGGCGTTGATCCGGCCCGATGCGGAGCAGGTGTGCCACTCGTTGATCGTCGTGTCGAATTGCACGCCGGGGTCCGCGCAGGCCCAGGCCAACTCGGCGATCTGCTCCCACAGGTCGCGCGCCTTGACGGTCTTCGCGATCGCGCCGTTGGTGCGGTTCGTCAGGTGCCAGTCGGCATCCAACTCGACCGCGGCGATGAAGTCATTGGTGATGCGCAGCGAGTTGTTCGAGTTCTGGCCCGAGACGGTGAGATAGGCTTCCGAGTCCCAATCGGTGTCGTAGGTCCGGAACTCGACCTCGGTATAGCCCTGGCGCGCGAACTGAATGACGCGCTGGACGTAATTCTCGGGGATCATCGCCTTGCGCGCGGCGATCACCGCCTTCTTCAGCAGGCGGTTCTGCTTCGGCTCGAAGCGGGTCGCGTCCTCGGCCGCCGGGTCGTGGCAGGCGGCGACGATCGCATTGAGCTGCTGGTTGCAGATCTTCGATCCCGTGACGAGCGCGGCGACCTTCTGCTCCTCGATATTCTTCCAGCCGATGAAGCTTTCCACGTCCGGATGGTCGACGTCGAGGCAGACCATCTTGGCCGCGCGGCGCGTCGTGCCGCCCGACTTGATCGCGCCCGCCGCGCGGTCGCCGATCTTCAGGAAGCTCATCAGGCCGGACGAGCGGCCGCCGCCGGACAGCGGCTCGTTCTCGCCGCGGATGCCGGAGAAGTTGCTGCCGGTGCCGGAGCCGTATTTGAACAGCCGGGCCTCGCGGACCCACAGGTCCATGATGCCGTTCTCGTTCACCAGGTCGTCGTTGACCGACTGGATGAAGCAGGCGTGCGGCTGGGGATGCTCATAGGCCGAGCTCGAGCTGGTCAGCTTGCCGCTGCGGTAGTCGACGTAATAATGGCCCTGGCCGGGTCCATCGATGCCATACGCCCAGTGCAGGCCGGTGTTGAACCATTGCGGCGAGTTGGGCGCCGCCATCTGATGCGCGATCATGTAGCGCATCTCGTCGTAATAGGCCCGCGCGTCCGACTCCGTGTCGAAATAGCCGCCCTTCCAACCCCAATAGGCCCAGGTGCCGGCGATGCGGTCGAAAACCTGGGTGGCGCGCATCTCGCTGCCAAAGCGCTCGGCTTCCGGAAACTGCGACAGCGCCTTCTCGTCCGGCACCCGCCGGGACAGCCAGGCCGGCACGCCCTTCTCCTTCAGGCGGCGAAGCCGTTTCGGCACGCCCGCCTTGCGGAAATACTTTTGCGCCAGGACGTCGCAGGCGACCTGACTCCAGCTGTCGGGAACTTCGATATCATCGAGCTTGAAGACCAGCGATCCGTCAGGGTTGCGGATCTCACTCTTCGTGCGGCGGAACTTCAGCTCCGCATACGGCGACTTGTCGGCTTTCGTGAAACGACGCTGAATGCGCATTCACCCCATCTCCCAAACTGAACGATCGTGCCGGCGATAAATCGCAGGCCCCCACCATGTTCCGGACTGGGAGTCGTTGAGGCGTGATCCTCGCGACAGCTTCCCCGATCCCCCCGCGCTTCCCAGCAATCGCCTACGTTCCCCAACGCGCCAAACTACGATTGTCTATATCTGGGAACCAAAAAGAATGTTACCCACAAACTATTGACCATTGCAATATATTTTGTGCTTATTTGTCTCTATTCAACAACATGTAGCGTTCTTGTAATCATGGCGGAAGACTTCGTAAATAAATCAAAGCCTTCTCCTGCGGCCGGCAGGGCGATCGATTTCACTGCCGGCGCCCTCGTCCGTTGCGCGATGGATGGCCGCGCGCGCGGTCCCGTGAGCGGTGCGGTGCTGGACGGATTTGGCTTCGGATGCCATATTCCGCAGCGTTCGCCGGATCGCATTGCACAGCGCTTGTACGGGAGAGCCGATGACGACTTTGATCACGCGGGTCATTACCTGGCTGCAGGGCGAGCGCGTCGGCACCGACAGCTTCGGCAATTGTTATTACCAGGAGCGCACGAATCCGACAGGCCGCCGCCGGCGCCGCTGGGTCGTGTACAAGCAGGACGACGACGCGAGCCGCGTGCCGCCGTCCTGGCATGCATGGCTTCACTACACGACGAACGATCTGCCGAAAGCGAACGAGACGAAAGCCGCGGCCTGGCAGAAGGAACACCAGCCGAACCTGACCGGGACGGCCGCCGCCTATCGGCCGCCCGGACATACCCTGGAAGGCGGGAAGCGCGCGCCCGCCACCGGCGACTACGAGCCCTGGCGGCCGGCATAAGGCGGGTAAGGGGGGTATGAGCAAGCAGACCGTAAACATTCTCGTCGGCGTCTTGGTCGTGGCGATCGGCGTGCTGGCAGTTCGTTCTGTCCCAGCGTGCGGCGCACAGCGATGTCCCGGCCGGCTACGAGCTCAAGGCGAGCTTCGGCTCGATCGACGGCGTGAGTAAAGGGACCAAGGTCCTGCTGACAGGCATTCCCATCGGCGACGTTTCGAGTTTCTACTACAACGAGAGCCGGCAGCGCGCCATCGTGACGATGACGATCCAAAACGGCATCGAAATTCCGGACGACAGCGTCGTGATGATCGTGACGGACGGGCTGCTCGGCAGCAAATACCTCAAGATACAGCCCGGCGGCGACACGGCAATGATGAAGCCCGGCGCGCAATTCGACTACACCCAGGACTCGATCGTGTTCGAGGAGATCCTGCAAAAAGTCATCCTGAACGCGGAGAAGACCCGCGAGAAGGCAAAGGAAGAAAAGCAGAAGCAGGAGAAGGAACACCCGACGGAGAAAAAGGGCAATCGAGCCTTCAACGAGACGACGGTCCCCTTGGTCCCGGTGTCCTATTCCGCCAAAGCGTGGGTGATTCAATGAGTCGAAACATAATCGAGACCGGCATGGGGGCGATCGTCATCCTGGTCGCGGTGGTCTTTCTCGTCTTTTCCTACAGCGTGAGCGATCTCCGCCCGGCCCAGGGTTACGACGTCGTCGCGAAATTCAACGCCATCGACGGTCTCACGGACGGCAGCGACGTGCGGATTGCCGGCGTAAAGGTCGGCACGGTGGTCGGCGAGCGGATCGACCAGAAGGAATACCGCGCCGTCGTCACCATGAAGATCCACAACAACATCAAGCTCGCCGACGATACGGTCGTGAAGGTATCGAGCGCCGGCATCCTTGGCGGCAAATATGTCAAGCTCGAGCCGGGCAACTCGAAGAAGATGGTGGCGGCCGGCGGCGAGTTGAAAAATACCAAGGACGTCATATCTTTAGAGGAACTGCTGGGCAAAGTGATATTCCTCGTCACGGGCGACGACAGCGCCCCGAAATAGGGCTTCCGCAGCAGGCTTTGACTTCGTCGCCGACATATCGAGATATCCGGGCCGGCCGATCGTCGGCCAGGGCGTCAACGCGGGAGGCAGTGTGAGGCATACGCGTGCGAGGCGGCGTGTTGCGGCGTCGGTGCAAACGGCGCTGGACCGGCTGTCGCGACTCGGAAGGCTCTCGGCCATTCTTATCGTGATGGCGGGCGTGCTACTGCCCGTTCCGGCGTCGGCGATCGAGGGCGATACCGTCGTCCTGCAGGGGCTCGACAAGGTCACCGCGCGCGTCTCGACCTTCGAGGTGAAGATCGGTCAGGTCGTGCGTTTCGGCACGCTCGAGATCCGGCCACGCTTCTGCGACCGCGCGCCGCCGGAGGACCCGCCCGAATCGAAGGTCTTTCTCGACATTTACGAGGCGCGCGCCGGCGAGAAGAAGGCCGATCTTTTCCATGGCTGGATGTTCGCGTCGAGCCCCGCGCTCAATCCGCTCGAGCATCCCGTCTATGACGTCTGGGTGATCGACTGCAAGAAGACGCAGGAGGTCATGCCACCGCCCCCGGCCGCACCCACACCTACCCGAGACAAAGCACTGAGCAAGCCTGCTTGGGCGGATGCCCGCCGCCGCGACGATCAGCTCGACAGGATATGCTCGATATATTTCGGGCTCGGATCGGCGATGAACTGGGCGCGGGTTGCGAGACTGTGGCTCAGCAGCTTGCGGTATTCGTTGCGCGGCATCTCGATCGCGCCGAAGCGCGCGAGATGCTTGGTGATGAACTGCGTGTCGACGAACCGGTAACGGCCGAGCTTGAGCGACGCCACGAGATAGACCAGCGCGACCTTGCTCGCGTCGGTGACGCGGCTGAACATGCTCTCGCCGAAAAACACGCCGCCCAGCGACACGCCGTACAGGCCGCCGACCAGGCGTCCCTCGATCCGGCACTCGACGCTATGCGCGTGGCCCATCCGGTGCAGCGTCGCATAGAGCTCGATGATCTTGTCGTTGATCCAGGTGCGCGGCCGCTCCTCGGTCGATTCCGCGCAGGCCTCGATGACCGCTTCGAATTCGCGGTCGTAGGTGACCTCGAACATGCGCCGCCGAATCACCTTGCGCAGGCTGCGCGGCACGTGGAACTGGTCGAGCAGAATGACGCCCCGCATGCGCGGATCGACCCAGAAGAGCTCCGGGTCGTTGCGGTCCTCGGCCATCGGAAACACGCCGACCGCATAGGCCTTCAGCAGCATGTCCGGGGTGAGGTCGGGCATCTCCATCGCATCAGCCCTTGCTCTTGTCGTTGAGCCAATGCTCGAGCCAGTGGATGTGGTAGTCGCCGTTGATCACGTCGCTTTCGCTCATCAGCCGCTGGTGCAGCGGGATCGTCGTGTCGATCCCGCCGATCACGAATTCCTCGAGCGCGCGGCGGAGCCGCATCAGGCATTCGTTGCGCGACTTGCCGTGCACGATGAGCTTGGCGACCAGGCTGTCGTAATAGGGCGGGACGGTATATCCGGAATAGAGCGCCGAATCGACCCGCACGCCGAGCCCGCCCGGCGCGTGGAAGTCGGTGATCCGGCCCGGCGACGGCACGAAGGTCTCCGGATGCTCGGCATTGATGCGGCACTCGATGGCATGGCCTGAAAGCACGATATCGCTTTGGGTCATGTTGAGCGGCCCGTCCGCCGCAACGCGGATTTGCTCGCGCACCAGATCGACGCCGCTGATCATCTCGGTTACCGGGTGCTCCACCTGCAGACGCGTGTTCATCTCTATGAAGTAGAAATGGCCATTCTCGAACAAAAACTCAACCGTGCCGGCGCTGCGGTATTTCAATTTTGACAGCGCGGCGCAGACGGTCTCGCCGATCGCTTCGCGCGCTTCCCGATTCATGGCGGGCGAGGGGGCTTCCTCGAGCACTTTCTGGTGGCGGCGCTGCAGCGAGCAGTCGCGCTCGCCGAAGTGCAGCACCTCGCCCTTGCCGTCGCCCAGGATCTGCAGCTCGATATGGCGCGGCTGCACGAGCAGTTTTTCGAGATAGACGGTGTCGTCGCCGAACGCGGCCTTCGCTTCCGCCCGGCAGGTCGACAGCGCGCGCGGCAGGTCGTCGGTGTTGTGCGCGATCTTCATGCCGCGGCCGCCGCCGCCGGCCGCCGCCTTGAGCAGCACCGGGAAGCCGATCTCCTTGGCCACGGCGACCGCTTCGCCGGCGTCGTGCACCGCGCCCGCCGAGCCCGGCACGATCGGCAGGCCGATCTCGGTCGCCGCTTCCTTGGCCCGCACCTTGTCGCCCATCAGGCGGATATGCTCGGGGCTCGGGCCGATGAAGACGAGCCCGTGCTCCTCGACCATGTCGGCGAAGGTCGCGTTTTCGGACAGGAAGCCGATGCCGGGATGGACCGCGTCGACGCCCGAGATCATCGCCGCGGACAGGATCGAGGGAATGTTGAGATAGCTGTCCTTGGACGCCGGCGGGCCGATGCAGACCGATTCGTCCGCGAGGCGCACATGCATGGCGTCGGCGTCCGCGGTGGAATGGACGGCGACCGTCCGTATGCCCATTTCGCGGCAGGCGCGATGGATTCGGAGGGCGATCTCGCCCCGGTTGGCGATCAGTACCTTCTCGAACAACGGTCCCTATCCGATCACGACCAGGATGTCGCCGTATTCGGTCGGCTGGGCATCCTCGACCAGGATCTTCTTCACCGTGCCGGCATGCGGCGCGGGAATTTGATTCATGACTTTCATCGCCTCGATGATAAGCAGGGTCTGGCCCTGCGCGACCGTGTCGCCGACCTTCACAAAGGGAGCGGCGCTCGGCTCGGGAGAGAGGTAGACGGTCCCAACCATCGGCGAGCGCACGGCGCCGGCTTCGTCCGCCGGATCCGTGCTGGCCGGGGCCGGTGCCGCGGGTGCCGCGGCGGCGGAGATCGCGGCCGCAGCCGGCGCGGCGATGATCGGGGCGGCCGTGCCGCGCGCCACGCGCACCGACTTGCTGCCCTCGGACAGCTCGATCTCGGTGAGGTTGGTTTCGTCGAGCAGCTGGCTCAACTCGCGGATCAGCGCCTTATCGACCTGAAGCTTCGGCATCGCCGTCCTTTTCATCGCCCGGGCTCATGATCCGGGTCCATTGTCCATGGGCAGCGCCAGGGGCGTGGTTTATCCCGATGATTCGTGAAATATCAATCACCTGCCAACAATCGGTTAACGGCGTCGAGGGCCAGCTCGTAGCCGCTCGTGCCAAAGCCGCAGATTATCCCGCTCGCGACCGGCGAAATGTAGGAGCGGTGGCGGAACTCTTCGCGCTTGTAAATATTCGACAGATGCAGCTCGATGACCGGCTTCCCGAACATCGACAGCGCGTCCAGCAGGGCGACGGAGGTGTGCGTGAAGGCGCCGCCGTTGATGACGATCGCGTCGGCCGACTGGCGAGCGTCCTGCACCCAGGTCACCAGCTCGCCCTCGTTGTTCGACTGCCGGAATTCGACCGCGAGCCCGAGCGCCGCCGCGCGTTTCTGGCAACCGGCTTCGATATCTGCGAGAGTGGCGCTACCGTAGATTTCCGGTTCGCGGACCCCCAGCATGTTGAGGTTGGGACCGTTCAGGACCAAAACCTTGTGTTGCTCCGCCACGCGGGATTGCCCGTCCATGTTCCGTTATCGACCGCCTATATGTGCACGCAGATTCGGGGAAATGGCAAGAGTTGCCATGCCGTCGCCGCGGATCGCGCCGGTGGTCGGCGCCGGAGAGCGGTGACCGTGCCGACGACGGCGCCCTACGGCACCTGGCGGTCGCCGATCACCGCCGACCGGATCGCCGAGGCCAGCGTCGGGCTGGGCCAGATCGCGCTCGACGGTCCCGATCTTTACTGGACGGTGCTGCGGCCGTCGGAAGCCGGGCGGGTCGTGATCGAGCGATGCGACGTCTCGGGCGCGGTGAGCGATGTCCTGCCGGCGCCGTACAGCGCGCGAACGCGGGTGCATGAATATGGCGGCGGCGCCTTCGTCGTGGACCAGGGAACCGTGTGGTTCTGCAACGACGCCGACCAGCGCCTCTACCGGCAGGCGCCAGGAGGAAGCGCCCGTCGCCGTGACTGCCGAGGGGCCGCGGCGCTTTGCCGACCTGAACGTGGATCGGGCGCGCGGACGGATCATCGCGGTTTGCGAGGACCACGGCAGGGGCGGCAAGGAGCCGGTCAACACGCTGGTGGCGGTCGCGGCGGACGGCCGTATCGAGACCTTGGCGGACGGGGCGGATTTCTATGCCGCGCCCCGGTTGTCGCCCGACGGGCGGCAATTGGCCTGGCTGTCCTGGAACCATCCCAACATGCCGTGGGACGGCTGCACGCTGACGCTGGCCGCGCTCGACCCCGACGGCCGGGCCATGGACGGGACGGTGATCGCCGGCGGCACGGCGGAATCGCTGTTCCAGCCGGCGTGGTCGCCGGACGGCACGCTCTTCTTCGTCTCCGACCGCAGCGGCTGGTGGAACCTTTACCGTTGGGGCGAGGGGGCGGTGCGAGCCGGTATGCCCCATGCCGATGGAGCTGGGCCAGCCGCAATGGCTTTTCAATATGCGCACATATGGATTTGTCTCGCCAACGCGCATCCTGGCGGCCGGGCAGGTCGACGGCATCGCCAAGCTGATCGAGATCGACGTCGCCGCCGATACGCTCGACACGGTCGCCGTGCCTTTCGTCGAGATCCACGGCCTGGTCGCCGGGCCGGACCGCGCCGTCTTCGTCGGCGGGGCGTTGCGCGATGCGCCGGTCATCGCCGCGCTCGACCTGCCGGCGCGGAAAGTGCGTGCGCTTCGCCGGTCCTCGGAGATGCAGATCGACCCGGGGCACGTCTCCGTTCCGCAAGGCGTCAGCTACGAAAGCGCGGACGGACGAATGGCTTATGCCTTCTACTACCCGCCGCAGAACGGCGACTTCGCACCGCCGGAGGGCGAGCTGCCGCCGCTGATCGTCAAGAGCCATGGCGGCCCGACCGGGCAATCGGGCTGCGGCTTCAATCTCAAGACCCAGTTCTGGACCAGCCGCGGCTTCGCCGTCCTCGACGTCAACTACGGCGGCAGTTCGGGCTATGGCCGGGCCTATCGGCGCCTGCTCAACGGGCGGTGGGGCGTGGTCGACGTCGAGGACTGCGCGGCCGGCGCGCGCTGGCTCGCGGCGCAGGGGCTGGCGGATCCCAATCGCCTGGCGATCACGGGCGGAAGCGCTGGCGGCTACACGACATTATGCGCGCTTACATTTTGCGACGTGTTTTCCGCCGGGGCGAGCCACTACGGCATCGGCGACCTCGAGGCGCTGGCCCGCGACACCCACAAATTCGAGGCGCGCTACCTCGACAGCCTGGTCGGCCCGTGGCCCGAGGCGCGCGATATCTATGTCGCGCGGTCGCCGATCCACCATGCCGACCGTCTCAGTTGCCCGGTCATCTTCTTCCAGGGTAGCGAGGACAAGGTCGTGCCGCCGAACCAGGCGGAGGCGATGGTCGCTGCGCTGCGCGCTAAGGGAATTCCCGTCGCCTATATTCTGTTCGAGGGCGAGGGGCATGGCTTCCGCCAGGCGGCAAACATCAAGCGCGCGCTCGAGGCTGAGCTTTACTTCTACGGCCGCGTCTTCGGTTTCGCGCCTGCCGGCATCGCCGAAGCGGTGGCCATCGACAATCTAACCTAAGGCCAGGAAATAAAAGGGAAAAGGGAACGAATGCGGATCGTGGACGTCAAGGAGACGACAATCGCAACGGGCGAGAAGCGCTCGAACGCGGTGATGGATTTCAGCGACATGACGACGGGCCTCGTCGCGGTCGTGACCGATGTCGTGCGCAACGGGCGCCCGGTCGTCGGATACGGCTTCAGCGGCACCGGCCGTTACAGCCAGAATGCGATCTGCCGCGAGCGCATGATCCCGCGGCTGCTCGCCGCGAAGCCTGAGTCGCTGCTCAACGATGCCGGCGACAATCTCGATCCGTTCCGGGCCTGGGCCTGCATGATGCAGAAGGAGAAGCCAGGCGGCCACGGCGACCGTGCAGTCGCGGTCGCGACCCTCGACATGGCGATCTGGGACGCCGCGGCAAAGATCGCCGGCGAGCCGCTCTATGCGTTTCTATCCCGGCGTTATGGCACGGGTGCGCTTCCCGACCGCGTTCCGGTCTATGTCGGCGGCGGCTATTACGCGCCGGGGCGTGGGCTTTCCGAGCTGCAGGACGAGATCCGCGGCCATCTCGACGACGGCTTCACCATCATCAAGATGAAGATCGGCGGCGCGCCGCTGGCCGAGGATCTGCGCAGGATCGAGGCGGTGCTCGAGGTCGTTCCCGCCGAGCGCCTCGCGGTCGACGCCAACGGGCGCTTCGAGATAAAGGAAGCGCTCGCCTATGCCGAGGCGATTGCGCCCTATCGCCTGCGCTGGTTCGAGGAGCCGGGGTATCCGCTCGATTTCGACCTCCAGGCGGAGGTGGCGCGGCGCTATGACGGCCCGCTGGCGACCGGCGAGAACCTGATGTCGACCTGGGACGCCCGCAACCTGCTGCGCTACGGCGGCATGCGAGCGGACAAGGACTACCTGCAATTCGACTGCGCGCTGAGCTACGGCATCTGCGAGTACATCCGCACCATCGCGATGGTCGAAGAGGCGGGCTGGTCGCGCCGGCGCCTCTATCCGCATGGCGGCCACCTGCTGTCGTTGCAGATCACCGCGGGCCTCGGCCTCGGCGGGACCGAGGCCTATCCCCGGACGCACCAGCCGGTCGGCGGCTTCACCGACGGGCTGCGCATCGCCGACGGCTATGTCGGGCTTCCCGACCTGCCGGGCATGGGGTTCGAGGGCAAGGCGAATTTCTACAGCGCGGTCAAGGCATTGGGCGCGGAAGGATAGGCGGCCGCCGGCGGGCGCAAAGCAAAAGCAGGCTCAGCCCTGCTTCCGCGCCTCGGCGATCAGATCCTTCATCTGCTGCTTGTCGAGGGCGCCCGGCACCAGCTTGCCGCCGATGATGAAGCCCGGCGTGCCATTGATGCCCAACTCCTGGGCAAGCTGCAGGGTGTCCTTGAGGTATTTGTCGATCGCGGGATCGGCCATGTCGCGCTTCAGCCGCTCGACATCGATGCCGGCCTTCCCTGCGAGCTTGAGAACGGTGTCCGGCGTCAGCTTTCCCCGGTTGCCCATCACCGCGACATGGAAGGCGAGATACTTGTTCTGGCGGTTCGCCGCCATGGCCGCACGCGCGGCGAATTCCGATGCCGGGCCGAGGATCGGCAGCTCCTTCCACGCCACGCGCAGATGCGGGTCTTCCTTCTGGACCTCGAGCACGGTTCTGCATCGTGTGCTTGCAGTAGGGGCATTGATAGTCGAAGAACTCGACCATCGTGACGTCGCCCTTGGGGTCGCCCGTGATCGGCGTCATCGGATGATGGTAGAGCTCGTCCTTGCGCGCGACGAGGGCGTCGCTGGTCGCCTGCTCGCGGCCTGCGCGCTGCTTATCATCATATTTCTGGAGCGACTGGACGATGACTTCCGGATGCTCCAGCAGGTAGCTGCGGATCGCCTCATCGAGGGCCTGCTTATCGGGCAGGTCCGCGGCGGGCGCGCTCGCGGCGCAAAACAGGGCCATGATCGGCAGCGCGAGCAAGACGAGATGGATACGGCGCAAAGTCACGTACTCTCCAGGCTATTCGATCTATAGTCTCGATCCGGCCCCCACTATCCCCCACAGCCGGCCGGTCGGCAAGCGCGCGACAGCCGGGTCGGCGCGCGATTCACAGGATGGTGAACCGCCGGGACGGTCTTAGCCGCGTTGCTTACGCATGTGCTTCGCTTCGAATTCGATGTCCTGCGAGCGCAGCCATTCCGGCGTTCCTTCCGGCAGGACCTTCATCGCGCGCTGCGCCAGCCGGCTCGCATTGCCGTAGTCGCCGTTGAGAATCGCTTCCTCGGCAAGCGCGTGCGAGGCGAGGCCGTGCTTGTCCAGCCGGCCATAGGCGATGGCCAGCTCGCGCCAGGCATACGGGATCTGGGATTCGTAGCGGGTCGCCTCCTTGAGATTCACGATCGCATCCGGAAGCAGCGCGTTTTCGTCCTGCTCGATCTCGGTCTGCGCGAGGCTGATCCGGATCAGCGCCGCCCAGGGCAGGATCTTGACCGCGGCCTTGTAGGATTCCATCGCGTCGCGGTTCCGGCCGGCGTCCTTGAGGATGTCGCCGCGCAGCTCGTGCAGGAACGGGTCCTTGGGCGACTGTTTGATCACCGGATCGATGATGGCGAGCGCCTTGTCCGTCTCGCTCAGCTTCATGTAGGCGATCGCGCGGGCGTATTTGGCCTCCATGCTGGGATCGTCGGCCTTGTATCGGCTCAGCGTATCGGCCGGCGGATTGAGGAAGCCGTTGAGCTTGCCGTGCATGCGCGCATGCGCCGCGATGAGGTTCGGCGGCGTCGGCACGTCGGAGTAAGGCGAATTCGCCACGGCGTTTTCCACGAAACGGACGCGGTCGATGGTGAGGGGATGCGACCGGAGAAAGGGATTGGCTTCCGTACCGTAGATCTTCTCTTGGTCCTGCAGCTTCCGCATGAACTGAAGCAGACCGCGTGCGGACTCGTGGCTTTCGTTGAGAAATTTGACCGCGGCCTGGTCCGCCGACTGTTCCATGCCGCGCGTATAGGCGAGGATGCTGCGCTGCCCGACCTCCTGACCGCTCAGCAGGGCCGCGCCGATGCCCTCCGGATGGCCGGCCGCGGCCGCCGCCGCGCCACCCAGCACCGAGGCGATGATCGCCTCCGTGGTGGCCGCGCGCATGCCTTCCCGGATACGGGCAAGATGGCCGCCGACGATATGGCCGGTTTCGTGCGCCAGGACGCCGATGACCTGGCTTGGATTATCCGCCGCCTGCAGCAGACCCGTGTTGACGAAGATGTTCATCCCGCCGGCGACGAAGGCATTTATTTGAGAGTCGTTCACCAGGTAGATCCGGACCTGCGAGCTGTCGATGCCGGCGGCCTGGAATACTGGCGCCATATAGACGCGGATGGTATTTTCTATTTCCGTGTCGCGGATGATCGATAAACCCCCGCCCTCGCCCCCGACATTTGCGGAGGCGCGCCCGGGCAGCAAGAACAGGGCTGCCGTCAGAATCAAGACGGATAGACGGTACGCAAGTAATGCTGAACCTGATCCACGAAAACCTGACAACGGGCCAATCCTTCGAATGATACGTCAGTTATGTAGTATGGGACCGCGGCGCAATAAAGGCACCCTGCGCCTTGCGGCCACCGTGGCCCTCGGCGTGCTGGGGCTTGCCGGCTGCGGCGGCAACAGTATTACCGAGAAGCTTACCCGGATGTTGCCGGACTCGACCCCTTACCGGTATGCCGCCATTGTCGCGGACGATTCGACCGCCGTCGTTGCCGCCCAGGATATCATCTCGCGCGGCGGGACGGCGGCGGATGCCGCCGTCGGGCTGTATTTCACCCTTGCGGTGACCATGCCGTCGGTTGCCTCGCTTGGCGGCGGCGGCACCTGCCTGGTTCACGATCCCAAGCGTAAACGCACGGAAATGCTCGATTTTATCGCGCCGCAGCCGGCAAGTGGCGTCGCCAACGGCGACCGGCCGTCTGCCGTGCCGGGCAATGTCCGCGGGATGGCCGTGTTGCACAGCCGGTACGGCCGGCTGCCGTGGCGCGACCTGCTGGCGAAGGCCGAGGATCTGGCGCGCCGCGGCGTCATGTTGTCGCGTCCGACGGCCGCGGACCTCAAGCGCGCGGCGGGGCCGCTCTTCGCGGACGAGACGGCGCGATCGGTCTTCGCGACCGACGGTGGCGCGGCGCATGCCGAGGGCGATGTGGTGCGCCAGGTCGACCTGGGCGCGACCTTGGGACAGATCCGGGCGCGCGGCGCGGGCGCTTTCTATACCGGGACGTTGGCCGACCGTGTCGTTGCGGGCGTGGTGCGCGCCGGCGGCACGCTGACCAAGGAAGATCTCCGGTCGATGGTCCCGCGGTGGCGCACGGCGCCGTCGGTCGATTTCGAGAAGGGCCGCCTGTATGTCGCGGCGGCGCCCGCGCTCGGCGGGGTGACGGCGGCGGAGATGTGGCAGATGCTGGTGACCGACAGCCGTTACGCCAAGGCGCCCGCGGAAGAGCGCATGCATCTGCTGGCCGAGGTGAGCCGCCGGGCGTTGCAGGACCGGGGGGCGTGGCTGGCCTTGAACGGCAACGCCGATGCCGAAGCGCAGCAGATGCTCTCGTCGGAGCATGCCCGGAGCCTGATGCGGAACTATGATCCGGACGCGGCCACCCCGGTCAGCGCTTTCGCCGGGAAGTCGGCGGGTGAGATGGAGAACCCGTCGGGGACGGGCTTCGTCGTGGTCGACGGCACCGGCCTCGCCGTAGCCTGCACGGTGACATTATATAATCCCTTCGGAACGGGCCGCCTGGTGCCCGGTATCGGGATGTTCCTGGCGCAAGCGCCGGGCGTCGGCTCGCGCAATCCGTATTCGCTCGGGCCGGTGATGGCCACCGGCCCGGACGGCGAAGTGTTCCGCTTCGCCGCGGCGGGCGCCGGTGGTGGCGCGGTGGCGCCGGCGATCGTCAGCGTCGCGGCGCGGACGCTCCTGGATGGAGAGCCGCTCGCGGACGCCATGAAGGGCGGCCGGGTCTATGCCAGCCCGGCCTCCACGAGCGTTTTCGTCGAGAGCGCTGAAACGGTGCCGCGCGTCGAAACCCTCGCGCGCCGGGGGTATGACGTTCGCCGGCTCGGCACACTCGGCAAGATCAACGTGGTCTATTGCGCTTCCGGCCTGCCGATCGATCAGATGCGCTACGCCAAATGCAGCCCCGAGACGGACACGCCGGGCGAGGGGCTCGGCGTGACGGTGCTGCTGCAGACAACAGCAGGAATGAGCCCATGGCGCTGAAGGTCTCGTCCCGGTCGCAAGTTCCGGCGTTCATGGTCATGGATGTGCTGCGCGCCGCCAACGAGCGCGCGGCGAGCCGAAAGGCGGTCTATCATCTCGAGGTCGGGCAGCCCGGCACCGCGGCGCCGGACGGCGTGATCGAAGCGGCGCGGCAGGCGCTGGCGGGCGACCGGCTGGGCTACACGGAGGCATTGGGTATCCCGGAGCTGCGCCAGGCGGTGGCGCAGCATTACCGGGACTACTACGGCATTGCACTGGATCCGGCCCGGGTGGTCGTTACCACGGGATCGTCGGGCGGGTTCGTGCTTGCCTTTCTCGCGGCCTTCGATGCCGGCGACCGCGTGGCCCTGGCGTCTCCGGGCTATCCCTGTTACCGCAATATCCTGGCGGCGCTCGGCGTCGAGCCGGTGTGCCTTCCCGCGGAGGCGGGGGACCGCTTTCAACCGACGCCGGAATTGCTCGACCGCGCCCGCCGGGACGGCCCGCTCGACGGGCTCATCGTCGCATCGCCGTCCAACCCGACCGGCACGATGCTGTCGCGCGCCGAGCTGAAGGCGCTTGCGGATTACTGCGCGCAGCATGGCATCCGCCTGATCTCGGACGAGATCTACCATGGCATCACCTACGACCGGCGGGCGGAGACGGCGCTCGATTTCTCCGAGACGGCGATCATCATCAACAGCTTTTCCAAGTATTTCTCGATGACGGGTTGGCGCGTGGGCTGGATGATCGTGCCGGAAGACCTGACGCGCGCGATCGAGTGTCTGACGCAGAACCTGTTCATCTCGGCGCCGACGCTCTCGCAGCTCGCCGCGGTCGCTGCCTTCGCGTGCCAGGCCGAGAACGACCGGCGCGTCGAGAGCTATCGGGCGAGCCGCGACTTGCTGCTGCGCGCCTTGCCGGCGGCAGGGTTCGACAAGCTGGCGCCGGCCGACGGGGCCTTTTACATCTATGCCGATGTCGGCGCGCTGACCAACGACAGCGACGCCTTCTGCCGCGAGATCCTGGCGGAGACGGGGGTGGCGCTTACCCCTGGGCTCGATTTCGATCCCGAGCGGGGAAACCGCTTTGTCCGCTTTTCCTATGCCGAAACGCCCGCGACGGTGAAACACGCCGCGGCGCTGCTCGTCGGGCGGCGGCGCTAGGCCGGCTTGTCGATGCGGACCTGCGCGACGTAGAAGCCGGTGGCGTCGAAAGCCGCCTCGGATCCCGCGAGATAGAAATTCCACATCCGCCGGAATCGCGCGTCATAGTGGTTGTGATCCAGTGTCGCGTAGCCGTTGTTGAAGCGCTGCCGCCAGTGCCTGAGCGTGTTGGCGTAGTGGAAGCTCTCGTGGATGAAGGGGTCGGCCGACAGGCGCAGGCCCGCCTTCTTCACGCTGTCGATCAGTTCGCCGAGCATCGGAATATAGCCGCCCGGGAAGATATACTTGTCGATCCAGGGGCTGGTGAACCCTTTGTCCGGCCGCATGATCGAATGGACCAGCGCGCTGCCGCCCTTCTTCAGCATGGTTCCGATCGCGCGGAAATAGTCGACGAACTGGTGCTTGCCGACATGCTCGAACATGCCGACGCTGACGATACGGTCATAGGCGCCGGGATTTTGCATGGCGTGCACGCGGTAATCCTGCAGCAGATAGCCGAGCCGGTTGCCGTGTTCCGGCGCGATGCGCTCCCGGGCCAGCTTGTACTGCTCTTCGGCGAGCGTGATGCCGACGACGCGCTCGGCCTCGGTCTCGCGCGCGATGGTGCGCGTAAGCGCGCCCCAGCCGCTGCCGATGTCGAGCACATGCATGCCCGGCCCGACACCGAGGCGCCGCACGGTCGTTCGCAGCTTGTTCAGCTGCGCATCCCGCAGGCTCTGGCCCGGATACTCGAAAAACGCGCAGGAATAGTTCATCCCCTCGTCGAGAAACACCCGGTAGAGGTCGTTGCCGATATCGTAGTGATGGGCGACGTTCTTGCGGCTATGGGCCGGATCATTGATCTTGTGCGGGTCGGAGAGGCAGTCGTACACGGCGATGATTGCTTTCATCGCCAGCCGCTCGCGTAGCGCCTCATCGTTTCGCAGCAGCGTGCCGATGAACTTCGCCAGGTCACCGCTTTGCAGGTCCCACTCGCCATCGACATAGCCTTCGCCAATGGCGAGGTCGGGCGAGGGGAGGATACGCCGGAGAAATCGGGCGGAGCTTATGTGCGCCTTGAAGGGCGGTCCTGCGCCATCGCCCAAGACGACGGGTGGATCGTCGCGATAGGCGATCTCGACATTGCCCTTGCGTAACACAGGCCGCGCCGCAAGCATCGCGATGCGGTAACTGAGCTCGTCGAGCAACCTGTCTTTCGACCCGAAGGATGCGTCTGCCGCATCGTGCAGATCGTTTTGTTGCGGAGCGGTGCCATTTGCCATCGGTACCCCCCTCCTTCCGCACGACTCCTTTTCCCGTGCGAAATGGACCTTCGAAAACGCATGTTTCGAAGTAGGTTACCGAACTCGTCGGAATCGGTCAAATCTATACCGACATGATTCGTCCGAAGCGTATAACAAACCCGCAGGCGACCTTCACCAATTGCGATTCCACCAGCCCGATCGTTTCTGGCGCTGCTGTTCCGCGGTAATCGCGGACGGCTCGGTCTCCGCGGTTTCCGGCGGATAGGCGGCGTCCGTCTCGGCTGCCGTTTCTTCCGCCACCGCGGCCGGTTCCGCCGCCGCAACAGCTTCGGTTTCCTCCGTGGTCACCGCCGCCGCCGTGTGCTCGACCGCCGCGACCGGTACGGCCTCCTCATGCTCATAGACCGGGATTTCCGGCGCATAAGCTTCGCCGGCAACCGCATCCGGCGTTTCCGCGGGCTCTACCGCATCCGCAGCCGCAGCCGTTTCGGCCGCCTCGGCGCCATTGCCTGACGCTGCCGGCCGGCGCCTGCGCCGCCGCGGACGCTTCCGCTCGGCCGGCTCGCTTTCCGGCTCCACGGTCGTCGGGGCCGTCGGCTCGTCCATTTCTTCCGCTTCGTCCGTTGCCGGTTCGTACTCTACCGTCACCGGTTCCAAGTCATCGGATCCATAAGTCAACGCCTCCGGCGCCGTTTCGGTTCCGTCCTCGTCGAAGGCAAACTCGAGCCCGGCTTCGGATGCGGCGGAGACGCCCTCGACATTGAGCGTCTCTTCCTGCCGGCCGCGGCGTCCGCGCCGCCGGCCGCCGCGGCGGCCGCGCTTGCGGCGTCTCGGGGCGCCGTCGCCGGTGCCTTCCCCAGCACCTTCCCTGGCAACCGCCGGCGCCTCTTCGACAGTCGCCTCGAACTCCTCTTCCTCCTCGACGGTCTCCTCGGCGGCCTCGACGAACGCTCCCTCGTCCTGATGCCGGCGGCGTCGGGACCGGCGCTTGCGGCGCGACGGCCGCTCCGACGAGCCTTCTTCGCCGGCCTCGCGTGCCTCGCGTGCTTCGCGCGGCGGCGGCAGCTCGCCCGCCTTCATGCGGAGGACGTCGAGCTTGTAGTCCGGCGCGACGAGCTCGCTGTCGGCGACGACGAGGATCTTCATCTCGTAGCGGGTTTCGAGATCGTGCAGCTTCCCCCGCTTGTGGTTGAGGACATAGAGCGCCGCCTTGCTCGGCATGGTCACCGAGATCTCGCTGGCGCGCCGGCGCAGCGCCTCCTCCTCGATGGCCCGCAGCACATGCAGCCCGGTCCATTCGACCGACTGCAGAAAACCGCTGCCGCCGCAGTAGTGGCAGACCTCGCTCGAGATCTCCATCAGGCTCGGCCGCATGCGCTGGCGCGACATCTCGAGCAGGCCGAAATGGCTGATGCGGCCGACCTGGATGCGCGCCCGGTCGGATCGCAGCGCATCCTTCAGCCGCCGCTCGACCGTGTGGTTGTTGCGCATCTCCTCCATGTCGATGAAGTCGATGACGATGAGGCCGGCGAGATCGCGCAGGCGGAGCTGGCGGGCGACCTCCTCGGCGGCTTCGAGGTTGGTCTTGAGCGCGGTCTCCTCGATATGGCGCTCGCGCGTCGCCCGGCCGGAGTTGACGTCGATCGCGACCAGCGCCTCGGTCTGGTGCATGACGATGTAGCCGCCCGAGCGCAGCTTGACCTCGGGGCTGTGGATCGCGTCGATCTGGCCCTCGACCTGATGGCGCTGGAAAAGCGGGACGCCGTCGTTCTTGTACGGCTGGACCCGCTTGGCATGGCTCGGCATCAGGGTCCGCATGAAATCCTTGGCGGTCCTGTAGCCTTCGTCGCCGTCGACCAGGATATCCTCGATATCCTTGGTGTACATGTCGCGGATCGCCCGCTTGATGAGGTTCGCTTCCTCGTAGATCAGCGACGGCGCGCTCGACTGCAGCGTGTCGTTACGGATCTGGTCCCAGAGCCGGATCAGATATTCGAAGTCGCGCTTCAATTCCGCTTTGGTCCGCTCGGAGCCGGCGGTGCGGACGATCACCGCCATGCCTTCGGGAATGCCCAGGTCGTCGACGATGCTCTTCAGCCGCTTGCGGTCGCGGGCATTGCTGATCTTGCGGCTGATCCCGCCGCCGCGCCCGGTATTCGGCATAAGCACGCAATAGCGTCCCGGGAGGGAGAGGTAGGTGGTGAGGGCGGCGCCCTTGTTGCCGCGCTCCTCCTTGACCACCTGGACCAGCATCACCTGGCCGCGCTTGGTGACTTCCTGGATCTTGTAGTTCCGGCGAAGCCGGCGGCGGCGGCGCTCGCCTTCGTCGAACTCGTCGCCGCCGACGGTTTCGACATGCTCGCCCTCTTCGGCCTCGGCGTGTTCGTCGATCGCGGCTTCCTCGGCCAGCAGCCGCTGGCGGTCCGCGACCGGGATCTTGTAATAGTCGGGATGGATTTCGTTGAAGGCCAGGAAGCCATGGCGATTGCCGCCATATTCCACGAAGGCGGCCTGAAGCGACGGCTCGACCCGCGTTACCTTGGCGAGATAGATATTGCCCTTGAGCTGCTTCTTGGCTTCCGAATCGTAATCGAATTCCTCAAGTCGGTTCCCGTGTAGCACGACGACCCGCGTCTCTTCGGACTGCGAGGCATCGATCAACATACGTCTTGTCATTGATAATGGTCTCCGGCGCACGGCCAGTCGTGGCTGCGCGAATCAACCCCATGGTTCCGGCGCCTGTACGGATGAATGCGTGCAACGATGGTGCTAGCGCCGCCGGGAGGCTTGTGCTTCCACATGCCCGGGCGGCGTCCCTGGCGGCCCGAAGCCCGGGGCGGAAGCGTCTGGCGCTGCCCTCGGCCTCGACTGCTGGTTTCGCGTAGTCCATCGTTACCTTACTAGGTAGACCGGGGCGGCCAAGGCCGATCCGGCGGTAGAAACTGGTTTCGTCGCAGCAAGCTCTGCTATCGTATTGGCGCTCCTTGCGCCGTTTCGGACGTGTCAGCCCGCGCGGCCGAGCCGGCGGCGGTTACCCCGAATGGGTGCAGGCGTGCTATCGTACGCTAACCCTAAAATAGGCATGAAGGGTTGGATCGACAATCCATTATTCGCGTTCGATGCAATTTTAGAATAGTGAGGGTTAAATTCAATTGAAGGCAAATCTTAATAAAGTATATATTCCCGCCAAGAGGCCTAGTCGTTACCTTCAATTTGGGCATCCCAAGATGTCGAATTTGGTTCTTTATCGGATTTCGGGGAAGCGAGAGTAGAGTGTCGGCGCGAATCATCGCAATCATTGCCCTGATCTTGGCGTCCATACGACCTGTCTTGGCCGCCGACGTCTCGGACGTGCGCATCGGCATCCATCCCGACAAGACGCGCATGGTGCTCGAGCTGAGCCAGAAGGTGCCCTACAGGATATTTACCCTGCAGGACCCCTATCGCGTCGTCATCGACCTGCCGGAAGTAGCCTGGAAAATCCCGCCGACGCCGCGCAGTCCGGCGGGCAGCCTCATCACGAGCTACCGGTTCGGCCTGTTTCAGGCCGGCAACAGCCGAACTCGTGGTCGATATCGACAAGCCGGCAAAGGTCGCCGGTCACGTGTTGCTGCCGGCGACGAAGCGCCATCCCTACCGCCTGGTCATCGACCTCGCGCCCGTGACGGAGGCGGAATTCGCCCAGACCGAGCGCCAGTTCGCGTCCAAGGACTGGGTCGACCCGCCGGTCCACCAATCGACTGCGGCGATAGCCAAGCCGCCGGCGGGCGCCGGCGACCGCAAGGGCCTCGGGCCGCAGAAGCGTATCGTCATGCTCGACCCCGGTCACGGTGGGCCCGATCCGGGGGCGATCGGCGTGTCCGGCGTCCAGGAGAAGGAGATCACGCTGGAGGTGGCGCGGAAGGTCAAGCGCGCGCTTGAAGCGACCGGCCGCTACAAAGTGCTGCTGACCCGTGACGAGGACGTCTACGTGCCGTTGCGCAAGCGCTATCAGCTGGCCGAGGCGGCGGGCGCCGAGCTGTTCATCTCGCTGCATGCCGATATCAACAGCAATTCGCGGATCCGGGGCACGTCGATCTATACCCTGTCGGAGAACGCGTCGGACCGCGAGGCGGCGGCCCTCGCGGCCAAGGAAAACCGGTCGGATGCGATCGCCGGCATCGACCTGTCCAACCAGTCGGATGCGGTCGCATCCTTTCTCATCGAGCTGCGCCAGCGGCAGACGATGAACAAATCCGCCCTGTTCAGCGAATCCCTGATCCATGAAGTGGCGACAAGCAGCAAGCTGTTGCGCAACACTCATCGATTTGCCGGGTTCGCCGTCTTGAAATCTCCCGATGTCCCATCAGTTTTAATGGAGCTGGGGTATCTTTCGAACCGCCAGGACGAAAAGGCGCTGGTCGATCCGCGCCATCAGGAGAAGCTGGCACGGTCGATCCTGCGTGCGACGGACGAGTTTTTCGAGCGCAAGGAAAGGCTGAGCAGATCATAACTTCGCCACAATTGGCACTTAAACCCTGCAGCCTGGGAGCGGGGCGGGGGCTTTGTACCCATCGTTGCTCGGCACGGCAATGTCCCGAATAATTAAAACATTCGTCTTCCTATTCTCCTTTCTCTTCTTCCTTTCGCTCGCCGCTGCGGGGGCGACGCTCTATATACTTTGGTCCTATAGCAGAGGGCTTCCCGACTACAAACAGCTCGCCCAGTACGATCCGCCGACCGTCACGCGGGTGCATGCCGGCGACGGCCGCCTGATCGCGGAATACGCCGTCGAGCGGCGGGTGTTCGTTCCGGTCAACGCGATGCCGCGCCACGTGATCGACGCCTTCATCGCGGCCGAAGACCAGAATTTCTATCATCATTCGGGGGTCGACTTCGTGGCTCTCGGGCGCGCGATCATGACGAATGCGATCAACGTCATTCTACGGCGCGACCGGCGGCCCGTGGGCGCTTCGACGATCACCCAGCAGGTCGCGAAGAACTTCCTGCTGACGAACGAGCTCAGCTTCGAGCGCAAGATAAAAGAGGCGATCCTCGCCTTCCGGATCGAGCGGACCTTCTCGAAGCAGCGCATTCTCGAGCTCTACCTGAATGAGATCTACCTCGGATACGGCTCCTATGGGGTCGCGGCGGCGGCGCTCAACTATTTCAACAAATCGCTCGATGAGCTGACGGTCGCGGAGGCAGCCTATCTCGCGGCGTTGCCGAAGGCGCCGAACAACTACCACCCGATCCGGCATTACGAGGCGGCGGTGGCGCGGCGCAACTGGGTGATCAGCCGGATGCTGGAGGAGCACTACATCACCCAAGACCAGGCGCGCGAGGCGGTCCGGGAGGACCTCAAGGTCGTGCCGCGCGACGCCATCCAGATCGTCGAAGCCGACTACTTCCTCGAGGAAGTCCGCCGCGAGCTGGTCGAGCGCTTCGGCGAGCGGGGCCTTTACGAGGGCGGGCTGTCGGTGCGCACGACGCTTGACCCGCGGCTGCAGAAGATCGCCGACAAGTCCCTGCGCGACGGGCTGATCGCCTACGACCGTCGGCATGGCTGGCGGGGGCCGGTCGCGCACATCACGGTGGGCGAGAACTGGGTCGGCTATCTGCGTGAAGTCACGCCGCCGCCGGGCAGCGGAACCTGGAGCCTGGCCGTCGTCCTGGACGTGGCCGAAGACCATGCGGAGATCGGGTTCACCAATTCGGCGCGCGGCCGCATTCCGCTGGCGGAGATGCGGTGGGCGCGCCAGGCGCTCGAAGATCAGAAGGTGGGATCACCGGTCAGGCGGGTCTCCGACGTGCTTGCGGTCGGCGACGTCGTGCTGGTCGAGGCGGTGACGGGAAAGACCGGGGAGAAGGGCGAGAAAGCGGGCGATTATCCGCCCGGCACTTACGCCTTGCGCCAGATCCCGGCGGTCAGCGGTGCAATCGTCGCGCTCGATCCGCATACCGGCCGCGTGCTCGCCATGTCCGGCGGGTACGACTATGAGATGAGCGAGTTCAACCGGGCCACCCAGGCGCATCGCCAGCCGGGATCGGCCTTCAAGCCCTTCGTCTATCTCACCGCGCTCGATCACGGCTTCACCCCGTCCACGATCATCCTGGACGCGCCCTTCGTCATCGACCAGGGCCCGGGCCTCGGCAAATGGAAGCCGGCCAACTATACAAAGCAGTTCTACGGGCCGAGCCCGATGCGCATCGGCATCGAAAAATCGCGCAACCTGATGACGGTGCGGCTCGCGCAGTCCGTCGGCATGGAGCCGATCGTCGAGACGGCGAAGCGCTTCGGCATCGTCGACGACATGCCGCGCGCAGCTTGCCATGGCGCTGGGGGCCGGCGAGACCACCCTGCTGCGGCTGACGACGGCCTATGCGATGCTGGTCAACGGCGGCAAGCGCGTCACGCCGACACTCATCGACCGGGTGCAGGACCGCAACGGCAAGACCGTCTTCCGGCACGACAACCGGCCCTGCGAGGGCTGCAACGTCAAGGAATGGGACGGGCAGCCGCCGCCGGTGATTCCGGACACGCGCGAACGGGTCGTCGACGCGCCGAGCGCCTATCAGATCGTCTCCATGCTCGAAGGCGTCGTGCAGCGCGGAACGGGCCGGCGGATCAGCACGTTGGGCAAGCCGCTGGCCGGCAAGACCGGCACGACGAATGACAGCCGCGACACCTGGTTCGTCGGCTTCTCGCCGGACTTGGCCGTTGGCGTCTTCGTCGGCTTCGACCAGCCGAAGCCGCTCGGCGCGCATGAGACGGGGGCGAGCGCCGCCGCCCCGGTCTTCAAGGAATTCATGGGGGATGCGCTGGCCAACCGGCCGACGGTTCCCTTCCGTATCCCGCCCGGCATTCGTCTCGTCCGCGTCAACGCGGCGACCGGCAAGCCCGCGACGATCCACGACAAGAACGTCATTCTCGAGGCTTACAAAGTCGGCACCGAGCCTGACGCGTCGACGCCGAGCACGGTGATCGGCGACAGCGTCGTCGACCGGACCAGCGGGGCGCCGGAAGACGGCGCGGCCACGCCGACGCGAGGCCTTTACTGACACTCCGATTATTCCAAGCCGCGGCTTGCCAAGGCTCGCGGCATCGCTTACATGCTGCGACCGGCTTCGGTCATTCTGGCGGAGGAAGTCTTGCGCGCCGAAATCCAGACGCTCGTCGATGAAATCCAGCAGTCGCTCGCGCTGCTGAGGAGGCATCTTTGACCTCGATGCCGCCAAGCTGCGCCTCGAGGAGCTGAACGCCCTCGCCGAAGACCCCAAGCTGTGGGAGGACCCCGGGCGCGCGCAGAAGGTGATGCGCGAACGGACGCGTCTCGACACCGGCATCGGCGCCTATCTCGGCGTCGAGAAGACCCTCAACGACAATGTCGATCTGATCGAGCTTGCCGACGCGGAAGGCGAGGCCGATGTCGCGGCGGAGGCGGAAAAGGCGCTGACCGCGCTGCGCGACAAGGCCGCCAAGATGGAGCTGGAAAGCCTGCTGTCCGGCGAAGCCGACAGCAATGACTGCTATCTCGAGGTGCACGCCGGCGCCGGCGGCACCGAATCCCAGGACTGGGCCGAGATGCTGCTCCGGATGTACACCCGCTGGAGCGAGCAGCACGGCTACAAGGTGGAATACATCGAAGAGTCGCCGGGCGAAGAGGCCGGGATCAAGTCGGCCACGATCCAGGTAAGCGGCGACAACGCCTATGGCTGGCTCAAGACGGAAAGCGGCGTGCACCGGCTCGTGCGCATCTCGCCCTATGACGCGGCCTCGCGCCGCCACACCAGCTTCGCGTCGGTCGGCGTCTATCCCGTGATCGACGACACGATCGAGATCGAAATCTCGGATGGCGATCTGCGCGTCGATACCTACCGCGCGTCGGGCGCCGGCGGCCAGCACGTGAACCGGACCGACAGCGCCGTCCGCATCACCCATATCCCGACCGGCATCGTCGTGCAGTGCCAGAACGACCGCTCGCAGCATCGCAACCGCGCCCAGGCGATGACCATGCTGAAGGCGCGGCTGTACGAACGGGAGCTGCAGATGCGCGAGGAAAAAGCCGCGGCCGAGCACGCTGCCAAGACCGATATCGGCTGGGGGCACCAGATACGCTCTTACGTCCTGCACCCCTACAAGATGGTCAAGGATCTGCGGACGGGTACGGAAAGCGGCAACGCGGAGGGTGTGCTCAACGGAGATCTCGACCCGTTCCTCGAGGCCGCGCTCGCGTCCCGCGTCGGCGGCACCGGCGAGGGTGAGGCCGAGAAGGCGAGTTAGCCGGCCGATCCCGGGCGCTCATCTTCCGCCAGCGGCGCGTAATAGGCCTCGGTCAACCCGGCGCGGGCGCGGCTCGCATGGTTGAAGGGCGGCTTGATGAGGCCGCGGAAATATTTCCGCACCAGCGCATGATAGGCGGTGACCGGGTCACGGCCGGCTTCGCGGCAGCAATGCTCGAACCAGCGGTGGCCGACCGCGACATGGCCGATCTCCTCGTCATGGATGACCTGCAGGATGGCGGCGCTCTCGCGGTCTCCGGCCTTGTCCAGGCGCAGCATCATGTCGGGCGTAACGTCGAGGCCGCGCGCTTCCAGCACCAGCGGCACGACGGCGAGGCGCGCGGCGAGGTCGTGCGCGGTGACTTCCGCCGCCTGCCATAGCCCGTCATGGGCGGGAAGATCGCCATAGGCCGCGCCGAGCGCGGCGAGGCGTGCGCTCAACATGGTGAAATGCTTCGCTTCCTCCGCCGCCACGCCGACCCAGTCGTCGAAGAACGCCCGCGGCAGGTCGGGTACGGCATGGAAGCGCGCGATCACGTCCCAGGCGAGGTCGACCGCGTTGAGCTCGATATGGGCGAGCGCGTGCAGCAGCGCGGTGCGGCCTGCGGGATGTTCCGAGATCCGGCGTCGCTTCACGTAGCGCGGCGCCAGCAGCAGGGGCCGTTCCGGGCGGGCCGGCCGCGCCGGCGGCGCGTCGTCGCCGATCGCGCCGATGGATCCGTTTAGCCATGCCTCGGCGAAGGCGGCGGTCAGCGCCGCCTTGCCGGCCGGGTCGGCGGTCCGCAGCACCGCGCAGGCGGCGGCGGAAAGCGTCCGCGCACGCGGACATCGCGGGCGGCAAACCGGGCGACAGGCCGTCGTCGGGTATCGAATTCACTTGTCGAGCAGCCATTGCACGCGGTGCTCGCCCGCGTCGCAGGGCGGCGCCGTGCGTTGGGGCTCATTCGCGGCAGCCTTGAAGATCCGCTCCGGACCGTCGCCGGGGATCCGGCCCGCGACTTCGAGCAGCAGCTTCTGGCGCACGGCGCGCGCGAAGTCGGCGAAGGCGTTGGCGACGACGTAGAAGGCGCCCTTGCCGCCGATCACGCAGGCGGCGTAGTAGAGATCGAGATCCGGCAGCTGCGGCCAGCCCCAGGGGCTGGCGCGCTTATTGACGATGGGTAGGCCGTTTATCGTGATGCCGGCGGCAATGGCGCGGTCGCGGTGGGTCGTCACCAGCCCGCCCTGGTTGTTCGCGCCATCGCCGGAGATGTCGATCACCTTGCGGATCCCGGCATAGCCGTTGTTGTCGAACAGCGGCACGGCATAGTCGATGGCGTGGCTGATCGACGTCCAAAGCTCGGTCTCGATCGGCTCTTTGGCGAGCCGGGCGGCGAAGGCATGCGCGCCGGCCTCGCTGTCGATGAGCGTCCAGCCGATGACGGTGTTGGTAAAGCTCGCCCCGGCCCATTCGATATAGGTGACGGCGATCTTGCCGAGCATGCCGCCCGTGATGGCATGGATCACCTCGGGATCGTTGAAGGCGCCGACATAGCCGTTGCGCTGCAGGCGCGCCTCCTCGGGATCGATGCTGCCCGACACGTCGACGGCGATGACGAGCTCGAGGTCGACCGGGACGCCGCTTTCTTCGGCGAAAGCCGCGTGCGGCAGGGCCAACAGCGCGACGATCGCGAGGACGCCGCGCCATCGCATCGGCGCGGCCGCCCGTGCACCGCCGGCGTCAGAGCGCCTTTGCCGCTTCCAGTACCTCGTCCACATGACCGTTGATGCTGACCTTGCGCCAGACCTTCCGGACCACGCCCTTGCCGTCGATGAGGAAGGTCGACCGTTCGATCCCCATGTAGGTCCGGCCATAATTCTTCTTTTCCGTCCACACGCCGTAGCTCTCGCAGACGCTGCCGTCCTCGTCGGAGCCCAGGGTGAATTTGAGCCCGTATTTGTTCTTGAATTTCTGGTGCCGCGCGGTGCTGTCCTTCGAGACGCCGACGATCGCGGCGTCGACCTTGGAAAAATCCGGCAGCGCCTCCTGGAAGCCGCAGGCCTCCTTGGTGCATCCCGGCGTGTCGTCCTTGGGATAGAAATAGAGCACGACGTTGCGCCCCTTCAGCGATTGCAGGGACACTTCGCCGCCATCGTCCGTCGCCATCTTGAAGTTCGGCGCCTTGTCTCCGACGTCCACGCTCATGCTGTCGATTCTCCCTTTGATTGTGATGAAATCAATCCTTCGTCGAGACGATGATGCGGCGCGCTTCGCGGCTAAGCCTTTTGCGTCAGCTTTCCGCCTGTTGCGCGTCCTTCTCGGCGAGCAAGGGGCGGACGCGGTCGGCGGGCGCATCGATCAGCTCGGTGAAGTGAGCATGCACGCGCGCCGCCGTCTCGTCCATCCTCGCGGTCAGCGCGGCGAAGTTCTCGGCGCCTGCGGCATGCACTACCACGGTGCGGGGGCCTTCCGGGCTGGCCTGATCGTCGAGCGCGTCGCTGGTCGTGACCCGCGTCACCGCCTGGATGCGGTGCCAGAGCTGCAGGGCATCGATCAGGTCGTCGGCCGTCGCCTTGCCGAGAAGCCCGGCATCGGCCAGCCTCTCGAGCGCCGTCACGGCGTTCGGCGAGAGGATTTCCGGATGCTCCGGGGCATGGCGAAGCTGCAGATACTGGGCGATGAACTCCGCGTCGACCAGGCCGCCCCGGCGATGCTTGACGTCCCAGCGCGAGGCGCCCCGGAATTCCCGCGCCATGCGGGCGCGCATGTCGGCGACGTCGACGAGCAGGCGGTCCGGGTCGCGCGGCCGGGTCAGGTTCTCGCGCAAGATGGCCTCGAGGCGCCGCATCAGGCCCGGCGAGCCGGCGATCGGGCGCGCCCGCGTCAGCGCCATATGCTCCCAGGTCCAGGCCGAATCCGCGTAGTAGCGGATGTAGCCGTCGAGCCGGCTGGCGCTCGGTCCTTTCCGGCCGGCCGGGCGCAGGCGCACGTCGACGTCGTATAGCCGGCCTTCGCCGGTCAGCGCCTCGATGGCGCCGACGATGCGCTGGCTCAGCCGCATGTAATAGACGCTTGACGACAAGGGCTTTTCGCCGTCGGACAGGTCGGAGTCCTCCGGCACGTCGTAGACGAAGACGAGATCGAGATCCGACTGCGGCAGCAGCTCGCGCCCGCCCAGCTTGCCGAGCGCCATCACCGCCAGCTCGCCGCCCGGCATGCGCCCGTGATCGCCGCCCGGCCCGGCGAACTCGGCCTCGACCCGGGGCCAGAGCGCTCCGATGACCGTTTCCGCCACGTCGGAGAGCACGGGCCCGGTGGCGTGGCCGTCGGTGATGCCGCGGAGAAGCTGCACGCCGACCTGGAACTTGCCGTCATTCGCCCAGCGCCGCGTGATTTCCAGCACGTCCTGGTAGTCGCGCGCCTCGCGCAGCCGGAAGTCGAGGTCGGCGCGCAGCGCCCCGGCGTCATCGAGCGGCGCATAGAAGTCGCTCGACAGCACGTTGTCGAGCAGGTGCGGGTTGCGGCTGAGCCAGTCGGCGAGCGTCGGCGCGTCGCCCATGATCTCCGCCACCAGGTCGAGCAGGATCGGGTTGGAATAGAACAGCGAGAACAGCTGCACGCCCGACGGCAGCGCCGCCAGGAAGGCGTCGAAACGCGCGAGGGCGGCGCCCGGATTGGTCCGCTCGGCGAAGGCCTGCAGCAGGCGCGGCATCAGCTCGGTGAGAAGCTCGCGCGCGCGGACGCTGCGCGTCGCCCGGTAGCGCCCGTGATGCCAGCGGCGGATCATGGTGGAGACCGAGCCGCCGTCGCTGAAGCCCATGCTTTCCAGGGTCTGCACGGTTTCGGGGTGATTTTCCGCGCCGGTGAAGACGAGGGCGCCTTTCCCGCCGAGGCTCGGCTCTTCCTCGAAAAGCTGGGCATAGTGCGATTCCACCAGGCTGAGATGCGCCAGCAGGTCCTCGCGGAACGCGGCGCCGTCCGGATAGCCCATGAACACGGCGATGTGCTCGATCTGGGCGTCGGTCTTCGGCAAGGCGTGCGTCTGATGGTCGTTGACCATCTGGAGCCGGTGCTCGAGACGCCGGAGATAGCGGTAGGCCCGCGTCATCTCTTCGGCGGTGCTGTGCTCGATGCGGCCGAGGTCGGCCAGCACCCGCAGCGTGTCGATGACCTGGCGCGTGCGCAGCGCCGGGTAGCGGCCGCCCCAGATGAGTTGCTGGGTCTGGGCGAAGAACTCGATCTCCCGGATGCCGCCGCGCCCGAGCTTGATGTCATGTCCGTTCACGGCGATCGCCGCGCCGCCGCGATAGGCGGTGATCTGGCGCTTGATCGAATGGATGTCCTGAATGGCCGCGAAGTCGAGATGCTTGCGCCAGATGAAGGGCCTGAGATGGTCGAGGAACGCTTCGCCGACCGCGATGTCGCCGGCCGCCGGGCGGGCGCGGATCATCGCCGCGCGCTCCCAGTTCTGACCGACGCTCTCGTAATAGGATTCGGCCGCCGCGATCGGAATCGCGAGCGGCGTCGCGCCCGGGTCGGGACGGAGCCGGAGATCGGTGCGGAACACATAGCCGTCCGCCGTGCGTTCATCCATGACCCGCATCATCTGGCGCACCAGACGGACCAGCTGCTGCGGCAGCCCTTCCAGGTCGGCGCAGGGAAGCTTCTGCCGCTCGTACAGCACCATGAGGTCGATATCGCTCGAATAATTCAGCTCGCGGCCGCCCAGCTTGCCCATGGCCAGCACCACCAGCCCCGCGTCCCGCTCGGGCGCGTCGCCCGCCGGGATCTCGAATACGCCGTTCGCGGCGAACTGGCGCAGCAGGCAGCGAATGGTCAGCTGCAGAGAAAGGTCGGCGAAGTCGCTGAGCGCCCGCGTCACTTTTTCCAGCGGCCAGAGGCCGGCGATGTCGGCGAGGGCGACGAGAAGCGCGATCTTGCCCTTGCCGTTGCGCAGGGCCGCCATGACCCGGTCATGCGAGCGCTCGTCGGCCGCGCCGGCGACCACGGCCTCGATCACCTTGGGGTAGACCGTGTCGGGGCCGGCGAAGATCGTCTCCGCGGCGACAGCCGGATGGCGGAGCAGCAGCTCGCTGAGATAGGGGCTGTTGCCGAACAGGGCCGACAGGGCGGCGTGGCCGGCCGGGTCCCGGACGAGCTGCCGCAACGGGCCGCCGTCCGCCGTCTTCGCGGCCAGCTCGCCCCAGCGGGCAATGCCGACTTCCGCCCGCTCCGGCTCGGCCGGATTCGGCAGAAGCTTTTGATCGATAACGCTCATTCCCTCGGGTCCGCGGCGCCAAATTCCTGGGAAATCGGGCGAATAGCAGTATAGTAGCGCATTAGCCCTAGGAGGGTCGGGGAATCGTGCAAAGAATTGTCGTTCGGGTCGCGCAATTCTTCGTAACGCTGGCGGTTGGTCTCGCCATTCTCGGAAGCCTTGCGGCCTGGCGCCTCTCCAAGGGGCCGGTATCGCTCAATTTTCTCACGCCGGTGATCGAAAGCAGCCTCGCGGCGCGGGACATGCCCTTCGCCGTGCAGGTCGACGACACGACCCTGGTATGGGGCGGCTGGCGCCGGGTATTCGATTTGCGCGGCGTCAACGTGCGCATATTCGGCTCGGACGGCAAGATCGTGGCGCTGCTGCCCGAAGTCTCGATCGGCCTGTCGCTGCAGGGGCTGTTGCATGGGGATCTCGCGGTCTCGCGGCTTGACGTCTTCGGGCTGCGCGCCGTGCTTGCCCGGCATCGCGACGGCCGGTTCGACATCTCCACGCCCGTCGAAAACAAGGATGCGCCGTCCGCCGGCGGCTCATTCGCCGAAATCGCGTCCGATGTCCTGCAATCGATCCGCGAGCGGCGGGCGCCGTTCCAGTATCTCCGGCGCTTTTCCGTGCTTTCCGCGCAGGTGCGCTATGCCGACGAGCTGAACGGCCAGCTCTGGACGATGCCCGCCGCCGACATGATCACGGTCTTCGGGCCGGCGTTGATCGAGAGCCGCCTCAATCTGGTGGTGGAAAACGGCGGCGACCGGGCGCAGCTCGCCGCCACGGTTCTGCAGGACCGGAAGAGCGGCCGGATCGGCGGCCGGACGGAGTTCAGCCGGCTGGAGCCGACGATGATCGCGCGGGCCGTGCCGCAGCTGAGCCAGCTCGCGGGTGTTCGTATGCCGTTCTCCGGCAGCGCCAATTTCGACATCGCGGCGGGCTTGCGCCTGCTCGGGCTGCGGCTGCAGCTCACGAGCGCCGCCGGCCGGGCGCTGATCGGGCTCGAGTATCCGCCGGCGGGCGACCATGTCCACGTCATGGCGCGGCTGGAAAACGTTCAGGTCGGCGACCTGGCGCGCGCGACGCCGGCCCTGGCGTCGCTTGCCGGGGTCGACGTGCCGATCAGCGGCCAGATCGAGGGCAACGCGGCGTCCACCCGCGATTTCCAGCTGACGCGGCTCGACCTTGCCGGCGGTGCGGGCCGGATCGAGCTTCCGGGGATTCTGCCGCGGCCGGTCAAGGTCGCGGCGACGCGTCTCAGCGCGACCTTTAGCGACGACGGCTCGGCGATCACTATCAAGGACCTGACCTTCGACTTCGGCGGTCCGCGGTTGCAAGCGACTGGAATGGCCAACCGCGACGGCGACGCCTACAAGCTCCACGCCAAGGGGACGCTCGCCGCCGTGCCGATGGCGGCGCTCGACAATTACTGGCCGCTGGAAGTCGGTCCGCCCGCACGTCGCTGGGTGGTCACGAATATCGTCGACGGCATGGTCGACGGCGGCGATTTCACGCTTGCGGCGACCGTTCCCGTCGACAATCCGACGAAGGCGAAGATCGAGGATATCGGCGGCACCCTGCGATATCACGGGCTGTCGGTCGACTATCTGACCCCGATGTCGAAATTCACCGGCGTCGGCGGCACGGCGACATTCGACCGGGGCCATTTCGACCTCGTGGTGAAGGAGGGGCGCTTGCGCGACGTCACGGTCGAGCGCGCGGCGATCAACATGTTCGACCTCGACACCGACGTGGAGAAGATCGCGATCGACGTCTCCTTGCGCGGTCCGGCGCGCACCGTTGCCGAGGTCCTCGACGAACAGCCGCTCGGCTTTCTCGACGTCTTCGCCATCGCGCCGTCCGCGGTCTCGGGGGACGCCGAGGTTCGCAGCAAGTTCCATTTTCCGCTTCGCAAGGACCTGACCGCCGCCATGGTTCAGGTGGAGGCGACGGGCAGCCTGCGCAAGCTCGCGATCGCGCCGGCGCCGCTCGGCCTCAAGGTGAGCAGCGGCGCGCTGTCGGTGAAGGTCAATAATGCCGGCCTGGCCGCGAGCGGCTCGGTCGTGGTCTCGGGCGTGCCTGCGAAAGTCGAATGGCAGGAGCAGTTTGCGCCGGATGCCAAGGAGCGCCGGAAACTGGTTTTCACCGGGCGGATACCGGATATGCAGGCGCCGGGTTTCGGCCTGCCGGATTTTCGTTTCCTGTCCGGGCCGGCCGACGCGAAGGTCGCCTTCTCCCAGCAGGGCAACGGCACCGGCCGCGTGCAGATCGATCTCGGCATCGCCGATACCGCGATCACGCTGCCGGCCCTGGGATGGACCAAGCCGCCCGGCGTCGCCGGCACGGCGAAAGTCGCGCTGACCCTGGATGCGAAGGGCCTGCAGCAGATCGACACGCTGAGCGTGGACGCCGGCAAGGCGACCTTTCTCGGCAATGCCCGGGTGGCCGGCGCGAAGCGCGATGCCTGGGTCGCGACGCTCGAACGCTACGAGAATGCCGGCGCCGACCTGCACGGCCGTATCGATCTGCGATCGGACGGCGCGGTGCAGGCCGATCTGATGGGTAAGCGCTTCGATGTCGGCGGGCTGCTGGACTCCGAGACGGCGCCCGGCAAGAGCGCCGATGCGATGAAATTGCCGCCGATCAGCGTCAAGGCGCGGATCGGCGATTTGCGGTGGGGGCCGGACCGGCATCTCGGCAATGCGGATGTGTTCGTCAAATACGCCGACGACCGCGTCCAGGGGCTTGCGCTCGACGGCAGCCTCACGCGGGATGCTTCGCTCAGCGTGCGTTACCTGCCCGGCGCGGACGGCCAGATTCTCCGCATATCCTCGGACGATTTCGGCGCCATGCTCGGCATGACGCTGTCGAGCAGCCGGGTCGCCGGCGGGGCGCTGCTCATCAGGGGGCTGCGCCGCAAGCCGGACGCGCCGATCGAGGGCGATTTCTACGCGTCCAACTTCACCCTGTCGAAAGCGCCGCTGCTCGCCCGCGTGCTGCAGGTGGCGTCGCTCACCGGGATTGGCAACATCCTGTCGACCAAGGGCTTGCCCTTCGACGCCTTCGAAGGGAAGTTCTCCTACGGCAACGGTCGGATCACCTTCGACAAGGCCAGCGCCTACGGCTCGTCCATCGGGGTTTCCGGCAACGGCGTCTTCGATCTCGGCAAGGATACCGTCGCGGTGAGCGGCACCCTGGTGCCGGCCTATTCGCTCAACCGCGTGCTCGGGAAGATCCCGGTAATCGGCTCGCTGCTGACGGGCGGCGAGAATGAGGGGATCTTCGCCGCGACCTACCGGGTGGAAGGACCGATCGAGGACGCCAAGGTCGAGGTCAACCCGTTGTCCGCGCTGGCGCCCGGCTTCCTCCGCAACCTGTTCGGCCTCGGCGCGGAAAAGGTGCCGGTGGCCCCGGCGCCCGCGCAACCGCCTGCGCAAAAAGGCTCCGGCGCCGCCGGAAAGCCTTAGCCCGATCGGAAAGCGCGACCCGGATCGCTAGACCGGCCGGACCAGCGCGTGGCGCTTGCGGCCGGCCGACAGCTTGATCACGCCGTCGTCGTTCACGTCCGCCAGGGATACGGTCGCGGACTCGTCCTGGAGACGCACGTCGTTGACGCGCACGCCGCCGCCCTTGATCAGCCGCCGCGCCTCGCCGTTCGACTGGGTCAGCCCGGCGCGGGTCACGAGCGCGAAGGCGGCGATGCCGGGGCGCAGCTCCGCCTCCGGCACGTCGATGCTCGGCAAGGCGTCGCCGATCGCGCCTTCGACGAAGGTCTTGCGCGCCGTCTCGGCGGCCGCGGCGGCCGCATCCGCGCCATGGCAGAGGCGCGTCGCCTCGTTGGCGAGCACGATCTTCGCCTCGTTGATCTCCGCCCCCTGCAGCGCCTCGAGGCGGGCGATCTCCGCCGCCGGCAGCTCGGTGAACAGCCGCAGGAAGCGGCCGACATCGGCGTCCTCGGTGTTGCGCCAGTATTGCCAGTAGTCGTAGGCCGGCAGCCGGTCCTCGTTGAGCCAGACGGCGCCGCTCGCGGTCTTGCCCATCTTGGCGCCGCTGGCAGTGGTGAGCAGCGGCGACGGTGAGGCCGAACAGCTCGAGCTCGGCGGCGCGCCGTCCCAGCTCGACGCCGTTGACGATATTGCCCCACTGGTCCGAGCCGCCCATCTGCAGGCAGCAGCCGTAGCGCCGGCCAAGCTCGACGAAATCGTAAGCCTGCAGCACCATGTAATTGAATTCCAAGAAACTCAGCGGCTGCTCGCGCTCGAGCCGAAGCTTGACCGAGTCGAAGGACAGCATGCGGTTGACCGAGAAATGCCGGCCGTAGTCGCGCAGGAAGGCGATGTATTCGAGCCGGTCGAGCCACTCCGCGTTGTTGACCATGATCGCGTCGGTCGGCCCGTCGCCGAAGCGCAGGAATTTCTGAAAAATTCCCTTTATGCCGCTGATATTTTTGGCTATCTGCTCGTCCGACAGGAGCTGCCGCTGGTCGTCCTTGCCGGACGGGTCGCCGACCTTGGTCGTGCCGCCGCCCATCAGCACGATCGGCCGATGACCGGTCTGCTGCAGCAGCCGCAGCAGCATGATGGGAACCAGGCTCCCGGCATGCAGCGAATCGGCGGTGGCGTCGAAGCCGATATAGGCGGTGATCGGCCCGGCCTTGGCGCGGGCGTCGAGGGCGTCGGAATCCGTGCATTGATGCAGGAATCCCCGCTCGACCACGGCATTAAGGAAATCCGAACGGAGCGCGTTCATGATACCTGTCGCTTCGCCTTGTAAAGAGGGCGGTCCCTTTAGCATAGTCGCTTTTGAGGAACAATGACTTCCACCCGAAGCCCGGATGCCGGCGCGGCCATGCTCGCCGTCGGCCTGATGAGCGGCACCTCGCTGGACGGCATCGACGCCGCCCTCGTCGAGACCGACGGGGAGGGCCATATCCGCCCCTTTGGGGCGGTGACCGTGCCCTATGACGAGGCCTTGCGGGAACGGCTGCGCCGGGCGCTCGGCAGCGAGGCCCGCGACGCCGCGATCGACGCGCTCGAGCGCGACCTCACCCTGGCCCATGCGCGGATCGTCCGCGACCTGCTGGGCCGCGAGGGCATCGCGGCGGACCGCGTCGCCGTCGTCGGCTTTCACGGCCACACCATCCTGCACCGGCCCGAGCGGCGCTGGACCTGGCAGCTCGGCGACGGCAGCCTGCTGGTGCGCGAGACCGGCATCGACGTGGTCGCGGATTTCCGCAGCGCGGACGTGGCCGCGGGCGGGCAGGGCGCGCCCCTGGCGCCGGCCTTCCACGCGGCGCTCGCAACGTCGCTGGCCAAGCCGGTCGCCATGCTCAACATCGGCGGCGTCGCCAACGTCACCTGGATCGGCCCGGCAGGCGACCTGATCGCCTTCGACACCGGGCCCGGCAACGCGCTGATCGACGACTGGTTGCTGCGCCGCCAGCGGCGTGGCGGTCGACCGGGGCGGCGCGCTGGCGGCGGCGGGACGGGTCGACGAGGCGGCCCTGACGGCGTTGCTCGACAATCCCTATTTCGAGGCGCCGCCGCCCAAATCGCTCGACCGTGGCGATTTCAATTCCAAGGCGGTGGAAGGCTTGAGCGATGCCGACGGCGCGGCGACCTTGACGGCGTTCACGGCGGCCGCGGTCGCGCGCGCGCTGCCCCATCTGCCTGCGGCGCCCGGACGCTGGATCGTCTGCGGCGGCGGCCGCCACAATCCCGTGCTCATGCGGATGCTCGCCGCGCGGCTTGGCGCGCCGGTCGAGCCGGTCGAGGCGATCGGCTGGGACGGCGACATGATCGAGGCGCAGGCCTTCGCCTACCTTGCGGTGCGGTCGCGGCGCGGCCTGCCGATCAGCTGGCCCGGCACGACCGGGGCGCCGGCGCCGCTGCACGGCGGCCGGCTGTTCAGCCGCGAGTCCTGAGCCCCGATTTCAGGCGGAGGGCCTCAGCCGTGCGCGGCCTTGCCGCCGGACGGCGCCAGCGCGTCGTCGAGATAGAGGTTCACGACCTTGTCCAGCTCGTCCAACTCGTTCGCGAAGAAATGGTTGGCGCCGTCGATGATCGAATGACCGATCGCGATGCCGCGCTGCTGGCGCAGCTTGTCGACCAGCTTGGCGACCGATTCCGGCGGCACGATCTCGTCCTGCGAGCCGGTCACCATCAGGCCGGATGCCGGGCAGGGCGCCAGAAAGGTGAAGTCGTACATGTTGGCGGGCGGGGCGATGGAGATGAAGCCGTCGATCTCGGGTCGGCGCATGAGCAGCTGCATGGCGATCCAGGCGCCGAAGGAAAAGCCGGAAATCCAGCAGCCGCTGGCGTTCTCGTTGAACGACTGCATCCAGTCGAGCGCGGTCGCGGCGTCCGAAAGCTCGCCCTCGCCGCGCGCGAAGGTGCCCTGTGAGCGGCCGACGCCCCGGAAATTGAAGCGCAGGCAGGAAAAGCCCCGGCGCACGAAGTTCTGGTAGAGGGTATAGACCACCTTGTTGTTCATCGTGCCGCCGTGCTGCGGATGGGGGTGCAGGAACAGCGCGATGGGGGCGTTCGGCTCCTTGCTGTGGTGGTAGCGGCCCTCGAGCCGCCCTTCCGGGCCGTTAATGATTACTTCGGGCATGTGTCTCGTACCGTCTCTGTTCTTTGTTTCAATCGGGCGGTTCCGGCGGAGTAAATCCGATATCCGATCATGGCATTGATCCGCCACAAAAATCCATCTTTCATGCGGTCCGGCATGAATACTTGACCCCTGTGTGGGGTCAATCTATATCGACATCAATGGCTTCAACGGTTGATCGGCTGATACGGGCGCCAGCAAAAGGGCCAATTCCCCGGTGCAGGGGCCCACTTAACCGCAAAACCGTTGCGATATAAAGATTAGATGGGCGGCGAAATGTTCAAGATGCTGCGGCAAGAGATATCGGCCATCATGGAACGCGACCCCGCGGCCCGCTCGGGCTGGGAGGTCATGCTGTGCTATTCCGGCTTTCACGCCATCGTCATGCACCGCCTCGCCCACCGCGCCTGGAGCGCCGGCTGGCGGGTCAGCGCCCGGGCGCTCTCGCAATTCAATCGCTTCATCACCGGGATCGAGATCCACCCCGGGGCCCGCATCGGCGAGCGCTTCTTCATCGATCACGGGATGGGCGTCGTCATCGGCGAGACGGCAGATATTGGCGACGGCGTGACGCTCTATCACGACGTGACGCTGGGCGGCGTCGCGCCTTCGGTCGATTCCGACAGCCAGCGCGAGCAGAAGCGGCACCCGACCCTGGAAGACAATGTGATCGTCGGCTCCGGCGCGCAGATCCTGGGCCCGATCACGGTCGGCGCCTGCGCCCGGGTCGGCGCGAATGCCGTGGTGACGAAGAACGTGCCGGCAGGCGCGACCGTGGTGGGCATTCCCGGCCGGGTCGTGGCGTCGCGCCGCGCGCCGCGGACGGAAGAGTTCTCGCCCTACGGCACGCCGCTCGGCGACCTGCCCGACCCGGTCGCCCGCGCCATCGAAGGCTTGATGGAGCAGGTTTCCGTGCTGCAGGCGCGCATCGAACAGTTGGAGACCCGGGCCAAGGAAAAGTCCGAGCCGGTGACGGCGGGATTCGAGAGCCCGGAAGATACGGCGGGGGAGCCCAAGGCCCGCTCGTATTAGTAGCGCCGTCCCGAGGGATGCGGGGCGGCCTCTGGGGAAGCACCGAATGGGAGAGGATATGCCGTGCGACTGAGTACGAAGGGGCGTTATGCCGTGATGGCGATGGTGGACCTCGCGAAATGCAGCAATGGGAGCCCCGTCGCCCTTTCCGAAATTGCCGAACGTCAGGAAATCTCGCTCTCCTATCTGGAACAGCTCTTCGCCAAGCTCCGGCGCGCCGACCTGGTGAGCAGCGTGCGCGGCCCCGGCGGCGGCTACGTGCTCGCGCGCGCGGCGGACAATACCCGCATCGCGGATATCATTCTCGCCGTCGACGAGCCGATCCGCGCGACGCGATGTACGCAAGGCTCGGCTGCCGGCTGCACCGGCAACAAGGGACGCTGCGTCACCCACGACCTGTGGGAAGAGTTGAGCAATCTCATCCACCTGTTCTTCAATTCGATCACGCTCGCGGATGTCGTCGACCGGCGGGTCCTCGGCAAGAGCGGGGTCATCCATCAGCATAGGCAGGCGGTCGCCGCCGAATAGGCCGGCGCGGTCCGGGCGGCCGGCCGCCCGTGGTTTCGACGAATGACCTATCTCGATTACAACGCTTCCGCTCCGATGTCCGACGCCGTGATCGACGCGGTGACGGCCGCAGCGCGGCTTTGCGGCAATCCGTCCTCGGTGCATGCCTACGGCCGCAAGGCGCGGGCCGTCCTCGAGGATGCCCGAGCCGCGGTCGCCGACGCGGTCGGCGCGCGGCCGGCGCAAATCGTTTTCACCAGCGGGGCGACGGAGGCCAACGCGCTCGCGCTGCGCGGCTGCGGGCGGCCGCGGGCGCTGGTTTCGGCCGTCGAGCATGACTCCGTGCTGAATGCGGTGCGCGCGGTCGAGCGGATTCCCGTCGACGGCGACGGCATCGTCGATCTCGACGCGCTCCGGACGATGCTGGCGGAGGACGGTGCGGAGACCGTCGTCTCGGTCATGCTTGCGAACAACGAGACGGGCGTGATCCAGCCGCTCGATGCCGTGGTCGCGCTTGCCAGGGAAGCGGGCGCGCTGGTGCATTGCGACGCGGTCCAGGGGCCGGGGCGTATCCCGGTCGATTTCACGGCGCTCGGCGTCGATCTGCTGTCGCTCTCGGCGCACAAGATGGGCGGGCCGAAGGGCGTGGGCGCGCTGATCCAGCGGCGGGACGGCACGGTTGCCGCCGAGATGCGCGGCGGCGGCCAGGAGCGCGGTCTCCGCGGCGGCACGGAAAACCTCACCGGCATCGCCGGTTTCGGCGCGGCCGCCCGCGCGGCGCCCGATGCGCTGGCGCAGGCCGGCGCGGTCGAGCGCTTGCGCGACGGCCTGGAAGGGCGCGTGCGCGCGCTGGCGCCGGACGCCGTGATCTTCGGCGCGGCCGCACCGCGGCTGCCCAACACCGCCTGCATCGCGCTGCCGGGCATCGGCGCGGAGACGCAGGTGATGGCGCTGGACCTCGCCGGGGTGGCGATCAGCGCCGGGTCGGCCTGCTCATCGGGCAAGATCAAGGCGAGTCACGTGCTGGCGGCGATGGGCGTTCCGGCCGCGCTCGCCGGCGGCGCGATCCGGGTCAGCCTCGGGCCCGGAACCGGCGCCGCGGACATCGAGGCATTCATCGCCGCCTGGGGCAAGCTGGCGGCGCGGGCGCGGCGCAGCGCCGCATGACGGGAAAGCAGGGAAGCATGGCCGACGACACCACCGAAATGCCGATCTATCTCGACTACCAGGCGACGACGCCGGTCGACGAGCGCGTGCTCGCCGTCATGCTGCCCTTCTTCACCGAGAAGTTCGGCAACCCGCATTCCCGCGATCATCGCCACGGCTGGCAGGCGGAGGAAGCGGTCGAGGACGCGCGCGAGAAGATCGCCCGGCTGATCGGGGCGACGGCGAAGGAAATCGTCTTCACCTCGGGCGCCACGGAATCGAACAATCTCGCGATCAAGGGCTTCGCGTTGGCGGAGGGGCAGGACCGGCGGCACATCATCACCTGTGAGACCGAGCATAAATGCGTGCTGGAAAGCTGCCGCCGCCTCGAGCGGAACGGCTTCGAGGTGACCTATCTGCCGGTCGCGGGCGACGGCCTGATCGACCTCGGCGCGTTCGAAGCGGCGCTCAGCGAGCGGACGGCATTGGTCAGCATCATGGCGGTCAACAACGAGATCGGCGTCATCCAGCCGATCGCCGAGATCGGCGCGCTGTGCCGGCGCCACGGCGCGCGCTTCCACACCGACGCGGCACAGGCGACGGGCAAGATCCCGCTCGACGTCAACGCCATGAACATCGACCTGATGAGCATCAGCGGCCACAAGATCTACGGGCCGAAAGGCATCGGCGTGCTGTACGTGCGCCGCAAGCCGCGCGTGCCGATCGAGCCGCAGATCGACGGCGGCGGGCAGGAGCGGGGCCTTCGCAGCGGGACCGTGCCGGCGCCGCTGGCGGTCGGGCTCGGCGAGGCCTGTGCCGTCGCGGCCGTGGAGATGGCGGGCGAGGCCGCGCGGCTGACCGGGCTGCGCGACCGCTTCCTGGCGCGCCTCAAGGGGGCGGTGCCCGACGCGCATCTGCACGGCGACCTCACGCACCGCATTCCCGGCAACCTCAATCTGTCCTTCCCCGACATCGAAGGGCAGGACCTCATGATGCGCCTGACCGGGCTGTCGGTCTCGACCGGCTCCGCCTGCAGCTCGGCCGTGGTCGGGCCGTCGCATGTGCTGAGCGCCCTTGGCCTTCCGCCGCGATTGCTGCATAACGCGCTGCGGATCGGCTTCGGGCGGTTCACGACCGAAGAGGAGATGGACCGGGCGGCCGACATGATCGCGGCCGCGGTGCAAAGCCAGCGGGCCGCCAGCCAGGTGTATGAACGCGCGTAGACGGAGACTGATTGCGTGCCGAAAATGACCTTCATCGTCCGGGGCGGGGTGCGCAAGGAAGTGGATGCGCCGGTCGGATTTTCGGTGCTCGATATCGCCCACCGCAATGACGTGGATATCGAAGGCGCCTGCGAGGGGCAGATGGCCTGCTCGACCTGTCATGTCATCATCGACGAGGAATGGTTCGGCAAGCTGCCGCCGCCCTGCGAGGAAGAGGAAGACATGCTCGACCTTGCCTTCGGGCTGACCCGCACGTCGCGCCTCGGCTGCCAGATCGTCATCACCGAGAAGCTCGACGGACTGGTGGTGCGGCTGCCCGAGAGCACGCGCAACCTGCTGCTGGAGGAATAGGGCCCGGCGAGCGATGACGAATGTAAGGCTGTTCGACTATCTCAAGGAAGCCTGCGCCTGGGAATGGGACCGCTATATCCGGCATGACTTCGTCCGACGGCTCGGCGACGGCAGCCTGCCGCGGGACGCCTTCCGCCACTATCTGCAGCAGGACTATCTGTTCCTGATCCATTTCGCACGAGCCTACGCGCTGGCGGGCTACAAGGCGGAAACGCTCGCCGACCTGCGCGCGGCGGCGGCCACCATGTCGGCGCTGGTCGATCACGAGATGAAGCTGCACGTCGCCTATTGCGCGGGATGGGGGCTGACGGAAGCGGAGATGGAGGCGCTGCCGGAAGACGCAGCGACCATCGCCTACACCCGCTTCGTGCTCGAGCGCGGCATGGCCGGCGACCTGCTCGACCTGCATGTGGCGCTGGCGCCCTGCGTGATCGGGTATGCCGAGATCGGTACCTGGCTGGACGCGGACGCCGGCACGCTGCGGGACGGCAATCCTTATGCCGAGTGGATCGCCATGTATGCCGGTCCCGACTACCAGGCGGTCGCGGCCTCGGCCACCGACACGCTCGATGCGCTGATGGCGCGGCGCGGCGGCGAGGGCCGGCTCGATTCGCTCGTCCGGACCTTCCGCGCGGCCGTCGAGCTGGAAATCGCTTTCTGGCAGATGGGGCTCGACCGCGCCTGACGCAGTGTCGGTGCGATACGGGCGTTGCCCGCCCCGGCCTCTCGTACTATCCTCGCCAAACCGCAAGATATAGCGTATAGATGCGGATCTATACGCAATATGCATTGAAGCCGGGTGGGGCGAACGAATGCGTGGGGAGAGACGGTTGAAGCGATCGGATTGGCGCCCCTGTGCCTTGGCGGCTGTCTTGGTGGCCGTCTGGGCGGTGCTTCTGGCGGCGGCGGTCGGGCCGGTGGCCAAAGCGGCCAGCATCGAAGCGGACATGGAAAACGATTTCGGCGGCAACGCCGGCGTCACGGTCGAGGGCATTCGCCTCGGCCGGCATCCCGACAAGCTGCGCATCGTGCTGGACGCGACGGGGCCGGTGAACTTCGACTATTGGATCAGCGAAAGCGGCAAGGGGATCGTGATCCTGATCCCGCAGGTCAAATGGGCGGCGCGCGAATATGTCCGGCTCGGCGAGGAGAGCCGGATCTATCGCATCCGCTTCTTCCCCAACCCGACGGGCGGCGGCGTGCTTTCGATCCTCGGGCGCGAGCAGTTGGGCTTGAGCGCGGTCGAGCAGATCGGGCCCGAAAAGGAGAGGCCTTACCGCACCGTGTTCGACATTCCCGTCCGCCAGCAGGACGCCCGGATTCCGGCCGGCGGCATCATGCGGAGCGGCAAGCTCCTGCCGCCGCATAAGGCATGGCCGCCGGTCATGCAGGCGGTGTCCGGCCGGCCGCTGCCCGTGATCGCCCGCCAAAGCGCCGCGGGCAATTCCGCCGTGAGCTACGCCCGGCGGTAGACGCAGGCCGGGGCTCGGCCGCCGCGTTGCGTTTCCGGCCGGGCGGCCTATATTGCCGGCCATGAACAGCCTTCGGATCGATAAGAAGCCGGCGGAGACCCGCGTGGTGGTGGCCATGTCGGGCGGGGTCAATTCCTCGGTCACCGCGGCGCTGCTGCGGGAGGAGGGCTACGAGGTCATCGGCATCACGCTGCAGCTCTACGACCATGGCGCGGCGGTCGGGCGCAAGGGCGCTTGCTGCGCCGGGCAGGACATCCACGACGCGCGCAACGTGGCGGCGCGGATCGACATCCCGCACTACGTGCTCGACTACGAGAGCCGCTTTCGCCAGGCGGTGATCGACGATTTCGCCGAGGCGTATGCGCGCGGCGAGACGCCGATCCCCTGCGTCCGCTGCAATCAGACGGTCAAGTTTCGCGACCTGCTGTCGACGGCGGCGGAGCTCGGCGCGGACGCGCTGGCGACCGGTCATTACGTGCGCCGCGTCGACGGCCGGCAAGGGCCGGAGCTGCACCGCGCGGCGGACCCCAGCCGCGACCAGTCCTATTTCCTGTTCGCCACCACGCCGGAACAGCTCGCCTTCCTGCGCTTCCCCTTGGGCGGGCTGGAGAAGACGGCGACGCGCGCCCTGGCCGCCCGCTTCGGCCTGCCGGTTGCCGAGAAGCCCGACAGCCAGGACATCTGCTTCGTGCCGAACGGCTCCTATGCCCGCGTGGTCGAGAAGCTGCGGCCCGACGCGGTCGTGCCGGGGGAGATCGTCGATCTCGACGGCAGCGTGCTGGGCCGCCATGACGGCATCATTCGTTTCACGGTCGGCCAGCGGCGCGGCATCGGTATCGGCGGGGGCATCGGCGGGCGCGACGCGGACTCGGACCCGCTCTACGTGGTGCGGCTGGAGCCGGCGACGCATCGCGTGGTCGTGGGACCGCGGACGGCGCTCGCGCGTGGGCGGATCGATCTCGACGGCGTCAACTGGCTCGGCGCGGGCGCGCTGCCGCGGGACGACATGCCGGTCGCGGTCAAGCTGCGCTCCACCATGGCGCCGGTCGGCGCGACGCTCCGCCGGGGGCGGGACGGCGGCGCGGAAGTGGCTTTCGACGCGCCGCAATATGGCGTGTCGCCCGGCCAGGCCTGCGTGTTCTACGACGGCGACCGGGTGCTGGGCGGCGGCTGGATCCGGCGGAGCAGCCTGGCCGACGCCGCTTAGAGCAAGTGCGGCCGCGCCGCGAAAGACGGCTTCCGGCACCGGCGAAAGGGCAGGGGCCCTATCCTTGACAGTCCCGGACGGCAAGGCTATGTGCATGCCGCACGGCGCTCCCCGGGGACGCATTCTGGGGCGGAGTAGCTCAGCTGGTTAGAGCAGAGGAATCATAATCCTTGTGTCGGGGGTTCAAATCCCTCCTCCGCTACCACCTTT
>CAVQDH010000007.1:0-343025 GCA_963711215.1 uncultured Alphaproteobacteria bacterium
TTTTCTGACGGATCGTTTCAATGGAGCGCTGATCTGGAAATCTTCGGCAGCATTGCGATTACGCGAAGCAGCCTATCGAACCGCAACCGAGCGGGCGAGGCTGCTCTCTCTTGTCTGTGCACCTTTTCCCCGTCGCAACAGGAACGGGTGCAAATGTCGCTCTTTCAAAACGCCAAACCCAACGAAAACGACCTGCGTCGGTTTCGCAAATTGGGTCAAACGCAAACACCACGATAGCGAACAGGCAAACGTTGCATCAACCTCTGAAGCGCTTCAGCCCCAGAGATCTCTGGTGCAACCCGGACGATCTGGCCCCTGCGCCCAGGAACGCACGGACGCATTCCGACAAGCAGATTGCCCAGATCGCCGCGAGCATCACGCGATTCGAACTCACGAACCCGATCCTGATCGGGGACGACGGCAAAATCATCGCAGGGCATGGACGTGTCGCCGCCGCAAAGCAACTCGGGCTCGATGCTGTCCCCGTCATCCGGCTCGACCACCTATCCGCCAATGAACGGCGCGCCTACATCATCGCCGACAACCGCCTGGCCGAGCTCGCCGGCTGGGACCGCGAACTTCTCGCCGTCGAATTGAAGGAGCTTCGACGATCGACCTCGGCTTCGATGTCGAGCTGAGCGGCTTCGAAACTGCAGAGATCGACCTGCTGATCGAAGAGCTGGATCGGGGCGATGGACCGAAGACGACGATTCCCGCTCCAGACGCAACGTGCCTTCGATCTCGCAGGCGGAGGACATGTGGAAGCTCGGCGATCACCGCCTGATCTGCGGCGATGCGCTGGGTCCGACAGTGTTCAAGCGCCTTACGGGCAAAGAACACGCCGCCATGGTGTTCGTCGATCCGCCCTACAACGTCGCAATTGACGGACATGTCTGCGGGCTGGGCGCCATCCGGCATCGCGAATTCGCCATGGCATCCGGTGAGATGTCCGAGGCAGAATTCACCGACTTTCTCCAGCGGCACTCGCCAACCATGCAGACCATTGTCGAGACGGAACGATCCTTTTGCTGCATGGATTGGAGACATTTGTATGAACTTCAGACCGCTGCACGACAGGTGAAACTATCGACATTGAACTTTTGCATTTGGCGCAAGACCAATGCCGGCATGGGCGCGCTGTATCGCTCACAGCACGAGCTGATCCTGGTTCTGAAGAAGGGTACCGCGCCGCACCAAAACAACGTTCAGCTCGGTCGATTTGGGCGATATCGCACAAATGTCTGGACCTATGAAGGCGCCACTTCCGTTCGTGCGAGCCGTCGCGAAGAACTCGCACTGCATCCGACGGTAAAACCTGTCACACTAATCGCCGATGCGATCAAGGACGTGACCAGACGTGGCGATCTCGTTCTCGACGGCTTTGCCGGCAGCGGCACAACGATCCTTGCCGCACAGAAGACAGGACGTCGCTGCTACGCGATCGAACTCGACCCCGGTTACGTCGACGTCGCGATCCGACGCTGGCAATCCTACACAGGCGAGAAGGCGATACACGCTGAAAGCGGATCGATGTTTGACGATTTGGCCGCGTCGCGAACGGCCGAGCCGGCGCGTCCTGTACGCAAGCGGCGCAAGCCGTCGACGACGGAGGGCTGAGATAATGGCCGGCAAGACCATCGGGCGGCGACGCCGGGACGATGCCGAAAATCGCTCTGGCACCGACAAACAATATGTCAGACGAGCAGAATGACGGAGACTACGAAATCGGCTACGGCAGACCGCCTCGTGATAGCCAGTTCAAACCGGGAAGGTCGGGCAACCCGCGTGGCCGACCACGCGGGTCCAGGAACCTCGCGACACTGATCGAGCAGGAGCTGTCGGCGAAAGTCGCCGTGAACGAAGGCGGGAAGCGGCGCATCTTGCCCAAGCGCGTGGTGATCGCGAAGCGCTTCGTCAACAAGGCCGCCGAAGGCGACATCCGGACTTTGCAGACGCTCTTCAGGGTCACGGACCTGGCGCTTGCCGAGCCGGAGCGTGCGGCGACCGATAGCGAACCGGAAAAGCTTGGTGCAGACGACCGGGCAATTCTCAAGGCGTTCGAAACAAAGCTCATCGAAGCAGCAGCGCAAGCCGCCCCGGATGCCAAGAGCACCAGGCCTCGAAACCAGCTTGTCCGGAAGCGGCGCAAGCAATGACCGATCAGGCCACAGTTCGGGACGCTGCGCTGCGGGAACACCTTTATTACTTCGTCTGGAAAACCTTCGGCACGCTCCATCCTGGCCAGCAGTTCATCGATGGGTGGCACATCGAGGCGATGTGCCACCTTCTCGAACGGTTGCCGCCGGTGAACTCAAGCGCCTGCTGATCACCGTTCCACCGCGGCACCTGAAATCGATCTGTGTCTCCGTCGCGTTCATCGCCTGGCTCTTCGGCCGGGAACCCGCGCTGCGTGTTCTGGTCGCGTCCTACGGACAGGATCTTGCCAGCAAGCACGCGCGGGACTTCCGCGCGGTGATCGCGAGCGAATGGTACCGGCGTCTCTTCCCCGCCGTCCGCATCCATCCCAAGCGCAACACCGAAGCCGAGATCATGACCACGCGCATGGGCAGCCGGCGGGCGGTGTCGCTCGGCGGCGCCGTGACCGGTCTCGGCGCCGACATGCTCATCGTCGACGACCTCATGAAGGCGGCCGACGCGCATTCCGATGTCGAGCGAACGCGGGTGAAGGAGATCTACGAGCAAACCCTGTTCAGCCGTCTCAACGACAAACAAACCGGCCAGATCATCGCGATCCAGCAGCGCCTGCACGAGGACGACCTCGCCGGCTACCTGATCGACAAGGGCAACTTTGTCCATCTCAACCTTCAGGCCATCGCCGAGCAGGACGAGCGTTTCGACCTGGCGCACGGCCGTGTCATGCACCGACGGAAGGGAGAGCCGCTCTTTCCGCAGCGTGAGCCGCTGGAGACCCTCGAGGAAATCCGGCGCGAGATTGGCGCCTTTGCCTTCTCGGCGCAGTACCAGCAGGAACCGGTACCGCCGGAAGGAAACCGGTTGCGCTGGGACTGGTTCGGCACCTATGACGAACGACCGGATCGCACCGCGCTGCAGATGGTCGTCCAGTCCTGGGATACGGCGGTCACGGCGGAACCGACGAGCGACTTCTCGGTCTGCACCACCTGGGGGTATCGCGCGGGCAACTGGCTGCTGCTCGATGTCCTGCGCGAACGCCTTGAGTACCCGGCGCTGCGGCGGCAGGTGATCGACATGGCCCGCCAGTGGCGCGCCGACAAGGTGATCATCGAGTACGCCAACAGCGGCATCCCGCTCGTCCGGGAGCTGCGGGAAACCGAGGGGATCTCCGTACTCGGTTATCGTCCGAAGCTGGACAAGGAAGTCCGTTTCGGCGCCCAGGGGCCAAGCTCGAGACGGGAAGGTTTCTCCTCCCCGCATCCGCGCCCTGGCTCCCGGCCTTCAAGCGGGAGCTTCTTGGCTTCCCGAACGCCCGGTATGACGACCAGGCGGACAGCGTGAGCCAGTTCCTCGAATGGGTCGGCTCGCGGCGGGGTGACGCCTGGCAATTCCACAAGCTCAACGGCCGCCGGCGACGGCGATCGGCCCGCCGGCGCGCGGATGCCATTGGCCAGCGCCTGGAACCGGCCTGACAGGCAATGATTCCCTCAGAAAGAAGAGAAAAAATGCTTCTTTCGGCTGGACTTCCCCGGAACGGCAAGCATTGCTTGGTGTGTCGAAGGCGGCCGGTTGGTCGCCACCCTGACCGGCACCGTCGGCGGGGCCTTCGGAGGTGGGAGCGCCGCGATCCTCGCGGCGCACGCACCGACGGAGGCTCACAATGCCGAAACTCTCTGACATGCACCGGGTTCTGCTTTCCAATGCCGCACAGCGCGACGATGGCGCGGTCCTGCCGCTGCCGAAGCGCCTCGAGATCAAGCCAAATGCCCTCACCCGCGTTCTCAAGGGACTTCTGAACAAGAAACTGGTGCAGGAACAAGCCGCGCCGCCGGACGCCGTAGCCTGGCGCGAGACCAAAGACGGGCAACGCTTCATGCTGGTCGTCACGCCGGCAGGCCTCGAAGCCATCGGGGTCGTGCCGAACCAACCCGGAACGTCAAAAGCGGTACCACGAAGAGCAAGAAGAGCTCTCGAAATCGCCGCCGGAAACCGAGTGAGCGTGCAGAGGCACAGGCTAGCCGGCCGGATGCCGTGCGCCAGGGCACCAAGATCGCGCTTCTGATTGACCTGCTGAAACGGAGGGAGGGAGCGACGATCCCCGAGATCGTCGCCGCCACCGGATGGCAGCAGCACTCGGTCCGCGGCGCCATCAGCGGGACGGTCAAGAAGAAGCTCGGTTTCGCCGTTGCATCGGAAACGGATCCGGAGCGCGGTCGCGTCTACCGGATCTCGGCCCGGTCTTGCTGAGCGAGGGATATCCGGTGACCGACAATCGGCAGGCGGATATCGCCCAGGTCATAGCCGACCTGGAGACTGCGCCCCGCGAGGACCTGGCGCTTCAGTGGCAATCCCTCTATCGAAGCGCACCGCCGAAGGGCGTGGGTCGACGGTTCCTGATCGGGGCCGTCGCCCACGCCGTTCAGATGAACCAGGCCGGGCATTCGCGATCGCGAAGGCACCGCCGTCTCGACAGGATCGCGAATGCGCGGACACCGGCGAAGAATGGCGCCGGGCTGGCATCGCAGCAGCTCGGGCCCGGTGCCCGTCTGGTCCGGGAGTGGAACGGATCGACCCATACCGTCGATGTCGTCGAGGACGGCTATCGATGGAATGGTGCAAGCTATCGCTCCCTCTCGGCCATCGCGCGCGCCATCACCGGGGCCCGATGGTCCGGGCCGCGGTTCTTCGGCATCGGTCAGGGTGCCGGACAATGAATGCCCGACGGCTGCGCTGCGCGATCTACACCCGCAAGTCCACCGAGGAAGGGCTCGAGCAGGAGTTCAACTCCCTGGATGCCCAGCGCGAGGCCTGCGAAGCCTATATCAGGAGCCAGGCCGGCGAAGGCTGGACGGCCGTCAAGACCGCCTACGACGATGGCGGCTTCTCCGGCGGAACGCATGGACCGGCCGGCCCTGCAGCGGCTGCTCGCTGACATCAGAAGCCGGAGCGATCGACGTGGTGGTCGTCTACAAGGTCGACCGACTGACGCGCTCCCTGGCCGACTTCGCCAAGATGGTCGAGATCTTCGATGCGAAGGGCGTCTCCTTCGTCTCGGTCACCCAGGCAGTTCAACACGACCAGCTCATGGGCCGGCTGACGCTCAACGTGCTGCTGTCCTTCGCCCAGTTCGAGCGCGAGGTCACCGGCGAGCGCATCCGCGACAAGATCGCCGCCTCCAAGAGGAAGGGCATGTGGATGGGCGGCGTGGTGCCGCTCGGCTACGACGTGGTCGACCGCAAGCTGGTGGTCAACGAGGCGGAGGCCGGAGACGGTTCGAACTCTGTTCGATCTCTACCGCCGGCTCGGCACCATCAGGGCAGTGCAAGAGGCAGCGGATCGCCTCGGGCTCCGCACCAAGGCTCGGAAGCCCAACAACGGCAACCGCCCGGGCGGCGCCCCATTCCGCGCAGGCCACCTCAACAAGCTGCTGAACAACCGGATCTACATCGGCGAGATCGGCCACAAGGGTAAGGCTTTCCCGGCGAGCATGCGCCGATCATCGACCGTGCCGTCTGGGATGCGGTCCAGGGACAGATGGCTGCCAATGCGCCACCACGGTCCCGCAGCGCAAATGACGGCGGCCCGGCCCTGCGAACCGGGCTCATGTTTGATGAAAAGGGCATGCGCCTGTCGCCTCACCACTGCAACAAACAGGGCCGTCGCTATCACTACTACGTGTCGCGCGATCCCGGTTCGCGACCAGGCTGGCGGTTGCCGGCGAGGACGATCGAGATGGCCGTTCTCGACGGGATCGCCGACTTCCTGAACGACGGCCCGCGCTTGCTCGATACGCTCGGTCTATCCGAAGTGGACGCAGAGGATGTGCAGCAGATCCTTCTCACAGCCGCCGCACTGCGCAAGGAGCTTATAAAGTGCCCGGCATCCGAAAAGCGCGGGATCCTGTCTGACCTGGTCGACCGAATTGAGCTGTCGAAAGACAGAATGCGCTTCGCGATCCGGACTGACGTCTTGATGCAGAAATCTGGTGTCACCGGCTGCCACGACGGCGGGAACGGTTCGTCATCACGCACAGCCGATCTTGACCTTGCCATCGCCTTCAGACGGCGTGGGGTCGAGAAAAAGCTCGTCCTGACCGGTGCGACATCGAAACCGGTGGAGCCGGATCAGGCCCTGGTCAACGCCGTCACGTCGGCCCATCGCTGGTTCGCGGAACTCGCATCCGGCGAGGTCCGCAGCGTCAAGGAACTCGCCCTGCGGCATGACGTCGATAAGGGCGATGTAAGCCGTATCCTGCCGCTCGCCTTTCTCGCGCCCGACATCGTGGATGCCATCCTGGAAGGGCGCCAGCCGATCGAGCTCACCGCATACCGGCTCAAGCGGCTACGTGACATCCCCGCACTCTGGGACGCGCAACGCCGCCTTCTCGGCTTCACTTGAGACCCGGCGGCCCCACTCCTCACCAACCGGACTAAAGTGTTGGCTACGGGAATGGGCCGACGGAGACTTCCGGGCGAAACCCGACGGAGACGCGCCAGGGCCGTCTCCCAGCCAAGGAATGAGCACTCCAATACGGCCGCAATGGCGCAGAATTCCGCGACTGTCGGAAGCGGTTAACTTATTGATATAAAACAGAAAAATGGAATGGTGGAGCCGAGGGGAATCGAACCCCTGACCTCTACAATGCCATTGTAGCGCTCTCCCAACTGAGCTACGGCCCCATGGGGATATTCGCCACCACAGACGACCCGGCGGCGCGGTCAAACGCTTATAGGAACGTCGCTATCCGAGGCAAGTGAAAAATATCGCGCGAAGGCGGACCGTCAATCGGCGTCCTTTTCCTTGGCGGGATCGGCGTCCTCCACGAACTCGTCGAACTCCTCGTCGTCCGCCAGGTCACTCGCATCTTCGAGGACAACGTCCTCGTCCTCATCAACGTCCTCGATCTCTTCGTCGCCCTCGATCTCCAGATCCTCGTCCACCTTGACCGCCTTGACGGGCTTGGCTTTTACCACCTCTTCCGGCACCGCGCTCCGCGACCGCTTGAGACGCGTCACCTGGTCGGGGTCGAGCACCGTATGACACTTCGGGCATTCGATCGGCTGACGACCAAGATCGTAAAAACGGGCGCCGCAGCTTGTGCATAGACGCTTGGTGCCCCATTCCGGCTTCGCCACGCTGTTCTCCTTGAGCTCGGCCTTGCTTTGCGGCAGCCAATTGCCACGATCTCCACGCCGTATCAAGCCAAAACTTAACGGCGCCCGGAACCCCCTCGTAATAGCCCGGGCTGACGCCGGACAGTCTAGGAGCGGGATCGGCTTTGTGCTAGAGAAAGCGCACCGAACTCCGTCCTCCAGCATAAAGACCAAGGAAACGGCGACCCCCGTGCAACCGCTTATCGCGCACCCCGCAGGCCCACTTTCCGGCGATTGCCGCGTCCCGGGCGACAAATCGGTCTCGCACCGGTCCGTCCTGATCGGCGCCCTCGCCATCGGCGAGACGGTCGTGCGCGGCCTGCTGGAGGGCGAGGACGTGCTGCGGACGATCGCCGCCGTGCGCGCGCTCGGCGCCGGCGCGGAACGCACCGCGGACGGCGCCTGGCATATCCAAGGGGTCGGCATCGGCGGCCTCGGCGAGCCGGAAGACGTGCTCGACATGGGCAATTCGGGCACGGCCGCCCGACTGCTGCTCGGCGTGCTCGCCGGCCATCCGATCACCTGCTTCATGACCGGCGACCATTCGCTGCGCACGCGGCCGATGAACCGCGTCGCCGACCCGCTGCGCCAGACCGGGGCGGAGATCGCGACACGCAGCGGCGGCCGCCTGCCCTTGATGATCACCGGGGCGGCCGATCCCGTGCCGATCGTCTACCGTCCGCCCGTGGCATCCGCCCAGGTGAAGTCGGCAGTCCTGCTCGCCGGGCTCAACGCCGCCGGCGAGACGACGGTCATCGAGCGCCGCGCCACGCGCGATCATACCGAGCGCATGCTGCGGCATTTTGGCGCCGACCTGCGCATCGATCGGTTGCCGAAGGCACGGCCATCACCGTCACCGGTCAGCCCGAGCTCACGGCGTCCGCAATCGACGTGCCGGCCGACATCAGCTCCGCCGCTTTCCCGCTCGTGGCCGCGCTTCTGGCCGAGGGATCGCGGGTAACCCTGCCCGGCATCGGCATGAACCCCGGTCGCATCGGGCTGCTCCATACCCTGCACGAGATGGGCGCCGCGATCGAGGAATCGAATCCGCGCGATGCCGGCGGCGAGCCCGTGGCCGATCTCGTCGTCCGCGCCGGCCCGCTGAAAGGCGTCGAGGTGCCGGCCGAGCGCGCGCCCTCGATGATCGACGAGTATCCCATCCTCGCCGTCGCCGCCGCCGCGGCCGAGGGCAAGACGGTGATGCGCGGCCTCGCGGAGCTGCGGGTCAAGGAAAGCGACCGGCTCGCCGCCATCGCCGACGGACTCAGCGCCTGCGGCGTCACGGTCGAGGCCGGCGAGGATTACCTGGTCGTCACCGGACGGGGCGGGCGGCCCAAGGGCGGCAACACGCGCCCGGTCGCCTCGCATTACGACCATCGGATCGCCATGAGCTTCCTCGTCCTGGGCACGGCCGCGGAGAAGCCGGTCCTGGTCGACGACGGCCGAGCAATCGCCACCAGCTTTCCCGATTTCCTGCCGCTGATGCGGTCGCTCGGCGCGGACATCCGCCCCGCCGAGGCCGAGGGCCGGACCCCATGATCATCGCCGTCGACGGCCCGGCGGCGTCGGGCAAGGGCACGCTCGCCCGGCGCCTCGCCCGCCATCTCGGCTACGCCCATCTCGACAGCGGCAAGCTGTACCGGGCGGTCGGTTACGCCGTTCTCTCGGCCGGCGGCGATCCGGAAGACGCCGCTTCGGCGACCCGGGCGGCGAAAGCCCTCACTGCTGCGGCGCTCGACGACCCCGCGCTTCTCGACGACACGGTCGCGGTGGCGGCGTCGAAAGTGGCGGCCATTCCCTGCGTTCGCGCCGCGCTGCTGCGCTTTCAGCAGGATTTCGCCGAACACCCGCCCAACGGCGCCCCGGGGGCCGTTATTGACGGCCGGGACATCGGCACCGTCGTCTTCCCTGAGGCGGAGGTGAAGCTTTTCGTCACGGCCGATCTGGCCGTTCGGGCGGAGCGCCGCCATAAGGAGTTGATCGCCCGGGGCCAGCCCATTATATATGCGCGAGTCCTGCAGGACTTGAAGGAACGTGACGCACGCGATTCGAACCGAGCCGTGGCACCGCTGCGGCCGGCTCGTGATGCAATAAGGCTCGACACGAGCCAGATGGATCCCGACGCGGCCTTTGCCGCCGCATTGGCGTACATCGAGGAGCGCCGCACGCACGGCACCGCCACGCGCTGATTTCCTGCCGGACAAGGAGAATACGACAAACATCGCCCGGGCCGCCCGCGCGCCTATGCCTGCGGGACCGGTTTTTGCGGCGAAGACCGCCGGACACAACCGGCTGGCATGAAAATTAATCGAATGCTGGAAAGGAACTGAAAATCACATGGCTGCCGAAGTTGCTCAAAAGGAAAGCTTCGAAGACCTTCTCAACGAGTCCCTGGGGGCTCACGACGGTCTCGAAGGGACCGTCCTCAAGGGAATGGTCATCGGAATAGAAAACGATTACGTGCTGGTCGATGTCGGCCTCAAGTCGGAAGGCCGCGTGCCGCTGAAGGAGTTCGGCGTGCCGGGCCAGCCTACTGAAATCAAGGCCGGCGATACGGTCGAGGTCTTCCTCGAGCGCATGGAGGACAAGAACGGCGAGGCCGTGCTGTCGCGCGAGAAGGCGCGGCGCGAAGAGGCCTGGATCGAGCTGGAGAAAGTCCTTCAACGAAAGCAAGCGCGTGACCGGTACGATCTTCGGGCGGGTCAAGGGCGGCTTCACCGTCGACCTGCAAGGCGCCGTGGCGTTCCTGCCGGGCAGCCAGGTCGATATCCGGCCGGTGCGCGACGTGACGCCGCTGATGGGCACGCCGCAGCCCTTCCAGATCCTCAAGATGGACCGCAGCCGCGGCAACATCGTCGTTTCGCGCCGGGCCGTGCTCGAAGAGAGCCGCGCCGAGCAGCGCAGCGAGCTGATCCAGAACCTGAGCGAAGGCCAGGTGCTCAAGGGCGTGGTCAAGAACATCACCGACTACGGCGCGTTCATCGACCTGGGCGGCGTCGACGGCCTGCTGCACGTCACGGACATCGCGTGGCGGCGCATCAACCATCCGTCGGAAGCGCTGCAGATCGGCGAGACCGTCGAGGTTCAGGTCATCCGCTTCAATCCCGAGACGCAGCGCATCAGCCTCGGCATGAAGCAGCTCGAGGCGGACCCCTGGGAAGGCGTCGAGGCGAAGTATCCGGTCGGCACGAAGTTCAAGGGCCGCGTCACCAACATCACCGACTACGGCGCCTTCGTGGAGCTGGAATCCGGTATCGAAGGCCTTGTCCACGTTTCCGAGATGAGCTGGACCAAGAAGAACGTCCATCCTGGCAAGATCGTTTCGACCAGCCAGGAAGTCGAGGTCATGGTCCTCGACGTCGACCCGCAGAAGCGGCGCATCAGCCTCGGGCTCAAGCAGTGCCTGGGCAATCCGTGGGAGACCTTCGCCGGCCAGCATCCCGCCGGCACGATCGTCGAAGGCGAGATCAAGAACATCACCGAGTTCGGCCTGTTCATCGGCCTGTCGGGCGAGATCGACGGCATGGTCCATCTGTCGGACCTCGATTGGAACCGCTCCGGCGAAGAGGCGATCGCCCAGTACAAGAAGGGCGACGTCGTCAAGGCCAAGGTTCTCGACGTCGATATCGAGAAAGAGCGCATCAGCCTCGGCATCAAGCAGCTGGCCGAGGATCCCTTCGCGTCCGGCATCGGCGACATCAAGAAGGGCGATACGGTGACCTGCACGATCTCCGCGGTGCTCGACAACGGCATCGAGGTCAAGGTCAACGACTCCATCCATGGCTTCATCCGGAAGTCCGATCTTTCCGCCGACCGGTCCGAACAGCGGCCGGATCGCTTTGCGCCCGGCGAGAAGGTCGACGCCAAGGTGACGGCGGTCGACAAGTCGAACCGCAAGCTGAACCTCTCGATCAAGGCGCGCGAAGTGCAGGAGGAGAAGGAAGCGATGGCCGAATACGGCAGTTCCAACTCCGGCGCGTCGCTCGGCGATATTCTCGGCGCCGCGCTGCGCTCGAAACAGGAAGAGGAGCGGCAGAAGGCAGGGGACGACGGCAGCGACAAATAGTCGTAGTCGCCGTTAAGCCAGCCAAGAAACCGCTCATGACCGGACGGCAATTCCACGGGAACACCCGCCGCACGAACGCGGCGGGTGTTTTCGTGCCCCACCCTAAATTGCCGGAAATTCTACAACCAGCACGATTGCAAGATTGACGGGCGTCGCCTTGTTGCTTGACGCCCTGCGGCGGGTCTGGCACGCTTTGCTGGGGCAGGTTTCGCGCCGTTCGAGGCAAATTTGGCAAACACTTGAACATGTTTGCGTGAACGGACATAACGCATGTCGGGGGATATAACGGTCCGATGACCAAATCACAGCTCATACAAAGAATCGCGGAGCTTAATCCGCACTTGTATCAAAGGGACGTCGAGCGAATCGTTTCAACGGTGTTCGAAGAGATCTCGACGGCGCTGGCCGATGGCGACCGGGTGGAGTTGCGCGGGTTCGGCGCATTTTCAGTAAAGGTTCGCGATTCCCGCGTGGGACGCAATCCGCGGACCGGCGCGACCGTGCGAGTGGCTCGCAAGGCGGTTCCGTTTTTCAAGACCGGAAAGCAATTGCGCGACATGCTGAATCTAGGCTCGCAATCCTCCTGATCCGATGCATGTCCGTGGCCGAACCATCGGCGGGACAAATCCGACCAGGAACGCGTGACGCATGAAGATCGTATTCTGGATCTTCACTTTCATCGTCGTGATCTTCACGATCGATTTTGTCATGACCAACAGCCAACCGGTGACTTTCGGCTCCTGGCTGCTGCCGTGGCGCGTCGAGCTTCCGGTCGGGCTGGCGGTGCTGTGTGCCTTCGCGCTCGGCCTCGTGATCGGCGGCCTTCTTACCTGGAGCACCGGCGGCCGCGCCCGACGCCGGGCACGCCTTGCCGAACGCCGGGCCGAATCCCTCGAGCGCGAGCTGAGCGGGCTGGTGCGGCGGGCGGAGAGCGCGGAGCGCGAGGCCATCACGACCGCGTTGCCGCAGCCGGGAAATGGCGCCGACCGGAGCCCTGCGGCCAAGGAAAGCGCAGCGCCCGGGGCCGCGCGACAATGACCAGGCGGCCGAGCGCCGTGCCCCCGGCGGACGCGCTTCCGAACTGGCTCTTCGACAATGTCCTGCCTTATTGGGCCTGTCACGGCTACGACCGGGACGACCGCGGCTTCCATGAGCGGCTCGACGAAGCGCGGCAGCCGGTCGTACGCAACGGGAAGCGCGCCACGGTGCAGAGCCGTCAAATCTATGTCTTCGCCCAGGCGGCGCTACGCGGCGGAATGCCCGAAGCGGCTGATCTCGTCCGCGGCGGCTACGATTTTCTCGTGACGCATTACCGGCATCCCGGCGGCGGGTGGCGTTTTCGCGTCGCCCGCGACGGCGGCGTGATGGACGATACGCGCGATCTCTATACGCACGCTTTCGTGCTGTTTGGCCTCGCCTGGCGGTTCCGTCTCGATCGCGCCGAAGCCGCCCGCGCGCTGGCGGACGAGACGATGTGTTTCTTGGACGCGGCGATGGCGCACCCGGCCGGCGGCTATCATGAGGCGCTCGATCCCGACGGCCACCCAGCAGCAGGCCCCCGCCGCCAGAACCCGCACATGCATCTTTTCGAGGCCTTGCTCGAATGGCACGCAGCGAGCGGCGACGATGCCTGGCTCCGCCGGGCGACGGCCCTCGCCGCGCTGCTGGCGTCGCGGTTCTGCGTCGCGGGCACGCTTCGCGAATATTTCACGGACGACCTTTCCCCTGCGACCGGCGACGAAGGCCGGCTGGTCGAGCCCGGCCATCATTACGAATGGAGCTGGCTGCTGCATCGCTATCAACAGGCTTCGGGCGACGGGCGGTATACCGCGCTCGCAGGCGCGCTTTATGATTTTGCCGAGATGCACGGCATCGATGCCGCGAGCGGCGGGGTAATCGATGCGGTGGATTGCGACGGCGCGCCGCTCCGGCGGAGCCGCCGGTGCTGGCCGCAGACCGAAGCCATCAAGGCGCAAATCGCGCGCTTCGAGGCGACCGGCAATCCCCTGATCAGGCAACGTATATCGGAACAGGCGGACGCGTTCGTCCGATCGCATGTCGAGGGCGCGCCGGCAGGCGCCTGGCGGGAGCATCTCGATGCGGACAGCAAGCCGCTCGTCTCGACGCTGCCAGCCTCCAGCCTTTATCACATCACGCTCGCGGCCACGGAACTGGAGCGTTTGCGCCAGGGCGGCTAGCGGTCGCGGCCGCCATCGTCGCGGGCTCCGGAGCCCTCGTCCGTGCCGTTTGCTATGCGTGAAACCTTTTCCTCGCCCCGGCGACAGTGTAAAGGATCGCCCACCCCGAAGACGCCGGAGCGCCCGATGCCGAACCCGATCCTCGTTGCCTTGGACACCACCAGCACGACCGAAGCGGTCACCCTTTGCCGAACGCTCGACGGCCTTGTCGGCGGGGTCAAGCTCGGCCTCGAATTCTTCACCGCCAACGGCCCCGACGGCGTCCGGGCGGTCGCGGAGACGGGGCAGCCGCTGTTTCTCGATCTCAAGTTCCACGACATTCCGAACACGGTCGCGGGCGCGATGCGCGCCGTCGTGCCGCTGCGGCCCGCCATCGTCAACGTCCATGCCTCGGGCGGACCGGCGATGATGAAGGCGGCCCGCGAAGCCGCGGCGGCGGCGGCGGACGCCGCCGGCGTCCCCATGCCGATGATCATCGCCGTCACCGTGCTGACCAGCCTCGACGACGCGGACCTCGCCGCCATCGGCCAGCGCAATCCCGCCGAGGCACAGGCTGTGCGCCTCGCCACGCTTGCGGAGAACGCGAAGCTCGACGGCGTCGTCTGCTCGCCGAAGGAGATCCTCGCCATCCGCAAGGCCTGCAGCGAGGGCTTCAAGCTGGTCGTCCCGGGGATTCGCCCGCTGTGGAGCGCCACCGGCGATCAGAAGCGTTTCTCCAGTCCGGCCGCCGCGCTTAAGGACGGCGCCGACTATCTGGTCATCGGCCGGCCGATCACCGCCGCGGCCAACCCGGCGGAAGCCGCCGCCCGCATCACCGAGGAAATCGAGGGGACATGACCGTCACCGCGAAGATCTGCGGCATCAACGACGCCGAGGCGATGGCAGTGGCGGTCGAAGCGGGCGCGAGCCATGTCGGCTTGGTCTTCTATCCGCCGAGCCCGCGCTCGGTGACGCCGGCAGAGGCCGCCGCGCTCGCCGCCGTCGCCGGGACACGCGCCGTACGTACCGGCCTCTTCGTCGACCCGGAGGACGCCCTGATCGATGACGTCCTGTCGGTGGTGCCGCTCGACTTGCTGCAGCTTCACGGCCGCGAAAGTCCCGAGCGCGTGCGCGCGCTCCGCGCCCGGACGGGACGCCCGGTCATGAAGGCGATCCGCGTCGCCCGGGCGGACGACGTCGACGGCGCAAGGGCCTATCTCGACGCCGCCGACTGGCTGATGTTCGACGCCCTGCCGCCGAAGGACATGAAAAACGCGCTCCCCGGCGGCAATGCGCTGACCTTCGAATGGACGCTGCTGGCGGGGCGAAGCTGGCCGCTGCCCTGGATGCTGGCTGGCGGGATCAATGCGGACAACGTGGCCGAGGCGGTCCGGCTATCGGGCGCCCACGTCGTCGACACCTCGTCCGGCGTCGAGGATGCGCCCGGGCGCAAGAACCCGGACAAGATCAGGGCTTTTCTTGCCGCGGTCGCCGCGCTCTAATTCGGCTTGAGTTACAAGCCGTTGGCGCGCCAAGCCCTATTTCGCTTATGGACTCGGCTTAGGCCGTGCAGTATTACCGCATTGCCTCCTGCCCGAGCTGACCTATTTTGAGCGACCGGAGAGACGATGGCTCAACCCAATTCCTACCGCGCCGGCCCCGACGAGGGCGGACATTTCGGCATCTTCGGCGGGCGTTTCGTGGCCGAGACGCTGATGCCGCTGATTCTGGAGGTCGAGCGCGCCTACAAGGACGCGCGGCAGGACCCGTCCTTCCAGGCCGAGCTGGACGATCTGCTGACCTTCTATGCCGGCCGGCCGAGCCCGCTCTATTTCGCCCGCCGGCTGACCGAGCATTTCGGCGGCGCCAAGATCTACTTCAAGCGCGACGAGCTGAACCACACCGGCTCGCACAAGATCAATAACTGCCTTGGGCAGATCCTGCTCGCCCGCCGCATGGGCAAGAAGCGGATCATCGCCGAGACAGGCGCCGGACAGCATGGCGTGGCCGTGGCCACCGTGTGCGCGCTGTTCGACCTGCCCTGCGTGATCTACATGGGGGCGACCGACGTCGCCCGGCAGCGTCCCAACGTCTTCCGCATGACGCTCCTGGGCGCGGAGGTGCGGCCCGTGACCAGCGGCCGCTCCACCCTCAAGGACGCGATGAACGACGCGCTGCGCGATTGGGTCGCCAATGTCGAGGATACCTTCTACCTTATCGGCACCGCCGCCGGCCCGCATCCCTACCCGGCCATGGTGCGCAATTTCCAGTCGGTCATCGGCAACGAGGTGCGCGAGCAGATGATGGCGGCGGAAGGGCGCCTGCCGGACACGCTCGTCGCCTGCATCGGCGGCGGCTCGAACGCCATCGGCCTGTTCCATCCCTTCCTCGACGACGCCTCGGTCCGCATGTTCGGCGTCGAGGCGGCTGGCAAGGGCATCGAGACCGGCGAGCACGCGGCGTCCATCACCGGCGGCCGCCCCGGGGTGCTGCACGGCAACCGCACCTTCCTGCTGCAGGACGGCGACGGCCAGATCCAGGAAGCCTTTTCGATCTCGGCCGGCCTCGACTATCCCGGCATCGGCCCGGAGCATTCCTGGCTGCACGACCAGAAGCGCGTGCAATATGTCTCCGCGACCGACAAGGAGGCGCTGGCCGCCTTCCAGCTCTGCAGCCGGATGGAAGGCATCATCCCCGCGCTCGAGCCGGCGCATGCGCTGGCCTACGTCGCCAAGATCGCCGGCGATCTGCCGCGCGATCACCTGATCTGCATGAATCTGTGCGGCCGCGGCGACAAGGACATCTTCACCGTGGCCGATGCGCTTGGAATGAAAATATGAGCACGCGCATCGAGGCACGCTTCAAGGCGCTCAAGGCCGCCCGCCGGGGCGGCCTGGTCACCTTCCTCACCGCCGGCGACCCGGACCATGAAACCTCGAAAGCGCTGATCCGGGGCCTGCCCGCGGCGGGCGCCGATTTGATCGAGCTCGGCATGCCCTTCACCGATCCGATGGCGGACGGCCCGGCGATCCAGGCATCGTCGCAGCGCGCGCTCAAGGCGGGCGCGTCAATGCGGCAGACGCTCGCGATCGTGCGTGACTTTCGCAGCCAGGACAGCGATACGCCGATCATCCTGATGGGGTACTACAACCCGATCTATAGCTACGGCGTGGACGCCTTTCTTCGCGACGCCGTCGCCGCGGGCGTCGACGGCCTGATCATCGTCGACCTGCCGCCGGAGGAAGACAGCGAGCTGTGCCGCCCCGCGCTCGACGCCGGCATCAGCTGGATCCGGCTCGCGACGCCGACGACCGACGACAAGCGGCTGCCGACCGTGTTGTCCAACACCAGCGGCTTCGTCTATTACGTCTCCATCATGGGTATCACCGGAACCAAGAGCGTGCCCGAAGCGGCGGTGCGCAAAGCCGTGACGCGCCTGCGCCGCCACACGGACCTGCCGATCGCGGTGGGCTTCGGCATCAAGACACCCGACGACGCCCGCGCGATCACCGGGGCGGCGGACGCCGCCGTTGTCGGGTCTGCGATCGTCAGCCGCATCGCCGCGAAGCTCGACGCGAGCGGCAAGCCCACGCCGGGCCTCGTCGAAGAGACGCTGGGATTCGTCCGCGAACTTGCGGAAGGAGCGCACGCTTCATGAATTGGCTTACGAACTTCGTACGCCCGAAGCTGCGCGCGCTGGTGAACCGTAAGAGCGTCCCGGAAAACCTTTGGGACAAATGCCCGAACTGCGGCCAGATGATCTTTCGCCGCGAGCTCGAGGCGAACCTGTACGTCTGCCAGCACTGTAACCACCATATGCGGCTGAGCGCGGAGAAGCGGCTGGCGATGCTGTTCGACGACGGCGACTACCATCGCATCGAGCTGCCGAAAGCCGCCGTGGACCCGCTCCGGTTTCGCGACCAGAAGCGCTATTCCGACCGGCTGCGCGACGCGCGCGCCCGGACCGACGAGGACGACGCGATCGCCGTCGCGCATGGCACGCTGGGCGGCGTGCCGGTCGTCATCGCCGCGCTCGATTTCGGCTTCATGGGCGGTTCGATGGGCATGGCCGTCGGCAACGGTATCGTCGCGGCGGCGCGCCTCGCCATCGCACAACTCGCCCCGCTGATCGTCGTGCCGTCGTCGGGCGGCGCACGCATGCAGGAGGGCGCGCTGTCGCTGATGCAGATGCCGCGCACCGTGATCGCCGTACAGGAGGTGAAGGAAGCGGGCATCCCCTACGTCGTCGTTCTCGCCGATCCGACCACCGGCGGCGTCACCGCGAGCTTCGCCATGCTGGGCGACCTGCATATCGCGGAGACCGGCGCGATGATCGGCTTCGCCGGCGCGCGCGTCATCGAACAGACGGTGCGCGAGACACTGCCGGAAGGCTTCCAGCGCGCCGAATATCTGTTGGAGCACGGCATGGTCGACATCGTCGTGACTCGCCGTGAATTGCGCGATACCTTGGCGCGCGTTCTGTCACTGCTGCTCCGGCGAGAGCCGTCGCCGGACCTGTTGGAGTCGCCCCGGACCGAGGGATTACCCACCGGCCGGCGCCCGCCGGAGGAAATTGCGCATGTCGCCCTTCCAGACGACACCGCAGGTGCCTGACCCATCGGTCACGGCGGCGCTGGCGCGACTCCACCAGCTTCATCCGAAGATCATCGATCTGTCGCTCGGCCGTGTCCTGACGCTGCTTGACAAGCTCGGCCGGCCGCAGGACCGCCTCCCGCCCGTCATTCACGTCGCCGGCACGAACGGCAAGGGTTCGGTCATCGCCTATCTGCGCGCCATCTTCGAGGCGGCCGGCCTGACGGCGCATGTCTACACGTCGCCGCACCTGGTTCGCTTCAACGAGCGCATCCGGCTCGCCGGGAAGATCATCAGCAATGCCGACCTGGTCGCGCTGTTCGAGGAATGCGAGCGCGCCAACAACGGCGGCGTCATCACCTTTTTCGAGATCACGACCGCGGCGGCGATGCTCGGCTTCTCGCGTACCCCGGCCGACGTGCTGTTGCTCGAAACCGGCCTGGGCGGCCGCTATGACGCGACGAATGTCATCGACCGCCCGGCGATGACGGTGATCACCCCGGTCTCGATGGACCACATGGATTTCCTCGGCGACACGATCCGCCAGATCGCCGCCGAGAAAGCGGCGATCCAGAAGGCGGGCGTGCCGGCGGTCATCGGCCCGCAAATGGCCCAGGCGTCGAAAGTCATTCTCGGCCGCGCGGCCGAGGTCGGCGCGCCGTCCTTCGCCTTCGGACGCGACTGGCGCATCCGCCCGCTTCGCAACGGTTTCCGATACCGGTCGGTCCGGATCACGCTCGATCTTCCGACACCCGGCCTGGCCGGGCGCCATCAGCTTTTCAACGCGAGCACCGCGGTTGCCTGCATCGAGCAGCTCGACCAATTCGAGATCAGCGACAAGGCGATCGCCGACGGCCTGCCCGCGGCCGAATGGCCCGCCCGGATGCAGCCGATCAAGGAAGGACCGCTCGCCGCGCTCATGCCGGCCGGATGGGAGCTCTGGCTCGACGGCGGGCACAATCCCGGCGCGGGCGCCGCGCTCGCGGAGACGGTGTCGCGCTGGAAGGACAAGCCGCTCCATCTCGTCATCGGCATGATGCGCCGCAAGCCGGTGCAGAACTTCCTGCGACCGCTCGTGCCGTCGGTGAAGTCGGTCCGCGGCGTCACCATTCCGGGGCATGAGGAGTGCTACTCCGGCGGCGAGCTCGCCGAGGCCGCGCTCGAGGTCGAGATCCCGAGCGCCAAGGCGTCGCTCGACGTGGAAGCGGCGATCGCCGACATCATCCGGCAGGAAAACAAGCCGGCCCGCGTGCTGATTTGCGGCTCGCTCTATCTCGCCGGCGCCGTGCTGGCGCGCAACGAAAACGCCGAGCCCATGCGCACGGCGGGCTGAGACCTGCGGCACGGCGGTCAGGAAAAAGCCCCGTCCTCTGGACGGGGCTTCCTTCCGTTCGAAACCGAATTGCTGGGCTTAGATGACCGACTCCAGCCACTGAACGAGCTGGCTCTTGGGCAGGGCGCCGATCTTGGTCGCGGCAACCTGGCCGCCCTTGAAGATCATCAGCGTCGGAATGCCCTTCACGCCGTATTTCGCGGGCGTATGCGGATTGTCGTCGATATTCAGCTTGGCAACGGTGACCTTGCCTTTCATGTCACCGGCAATCTCCTCGAGCGCGGGCGCAATCATCTTGCACGGACCGCACCACTCCGCCCAGAAATCGACCAGCACCGGCTGGTCCGAGTTCAGGACGCTGGTTTCGAAGTCGTCGTCGCCCACACGCACCGGGGTACCCATACGGAACTGCTCCTCTCTCATCAGCGCATCCGTCGCCATCGGCTCGGCGCTGCGTTTACCACCTGAATGGAATCTAGGTAGCCGCCCGGTAACGGTCAAGCAACCTGTTGTCGAGCGGCATGAGGCGCGGAACGGCGGTCCACAGTAAAGCGCAGGAAACCGGCCGTTCCGGCCATAATTCATGCAATACCGCGCGATAGGCCGCCATCTGGCGAAGATAGGCCGGGGCGACCCGTTCCGCGGATTCCGGTGCCGGCCGGGATGTCTTGTAATCGAGTATCAGGATACCGCTGTCGCGCACGACCAGCCGGTCGACCTGGCCGGATATGACCTCCGGCCCTTCCGGGCCCGCAACCGTGCCGATCACGGGAACCTCCGCCATGCTGTCCGGCCCGAACAGGTCGGCGTAGCCAGGCGTCGCCAGGGTGGCCAGAACCTCGCGGGCGATCTCCGCAGCTTCTTCCGCGGAAAGGCTATGGGCCGGACGCGCGAGATAAACCCGGCAAGCCGCTTCCCGGTCCTCCGCGGGCAGATCGGGCAGGAGCTGCAGCAGCCGGTGGATCAGGATACCGCGATGAAAGCGGTCGTCCGTCGGCAGCCCCAGCGGGGACAGGGTCGACGGCTCCGCCACAGACGGCCGGGACGGCGCCAACGGCCGGGGCGGCGTCGGATCGCGCGTCGGCGGCCGGCGCATCCAGTCCTCGATCCTGGGTCGGACCGTTTCGCTCACCGCTTCTTCCTTGCCCAGATCGGGCTCCGCGGCCTGCGGGTTGGCGATCCGCAGGCCGTCGCCGGCCCAGCCGGCATCGCCGATCTCGGGGCGGAAATCGAAGCCCTGCGGCCCGGCGACGCCGTCCAATCCGCTGCGGATCAGCGCGTACCAGCAGGTCTCCGACGGCGCCTGCGGCCCGTGCCAGCCGCAGACATAGAGGCGGTCTTCGGCCCGCGTCATCGCGACGTAGAGCAGCCGGCGATATTCCTCCTCGTCCTTCCGTTTCGCCGCTTCCCGCAGCACCCGGCATTGTTCGTTTTCCCAAGCGCGGCTCGGCGGCCACAGAGGAATGTCGCCTTGCCAGACGATGTCCGGGCTTTGCCGCGGCACCGCCATCGTGTCGGGCATGATCACGATCGGCGCCTGCAGTCCTTTCGCGCCATGCACCGTCATGACGCGGACTTCATCGCGCCCGCTCTGTTCGAGGTCGCGCTTGATCTCCGCCGACCCCGCCTCGAGCCATTGCAGGAAGCCCTGCAGCGACGGCGGATGGGTCCGCTCGTAGGCGAGCGCGAGCGACAGGAACTCGTCGACCGGGTCCTCGGCTTCCGGGCCAAGCCGCGACAGCAGGCTCTGCCAGCCGGTCGACCCCGGCTCCGCCGTGGCGCTGCCCAGCAGATGCGCGAACAGCTCGAAGGGCGGCAGATGGTCGGTACCGGCGAGCAGATCGGACAGCCAGTCACAGGCGCGCGCATATCGCGTATCGCTCGCCGAAAGCTGCGCCAGCCTTCGCCACACCGATGCCGCGCCGCGATCGTGGCACAAGGCGAACAGATCATTGTCGTCGAAGCCGATGAACGGGCCTTTCAGCACGATGGCGAGCGTCAGGTCGTCCTCGGGCAGCAACAGGAAGCGGCCGAGCGCCATCAGGTCCATCACGGCGAGCTGCTCGGTCAGCGCCATGCGGTCGACGCCGGCGACCGGCACGCCGGCGGATTTCAGCTCGCGCACCAGCGTCTCCATGAACCCGCTGCGCCGGCGCAACAGGATCATGACGTCGCCGGCGCGAACCGGGCGGTCATGCGACGGCAGGATCTCGCGCCCGATCCAGCCGCGCAGCTTCTGCGTGATCAGCCGCGCCAGGCGAACTTCGGGGGCGAGCCGGGCGCGCCTTTCCGTCGGCGGCCGCCATTCGGCGTCGCCAGCCTCCTCCGGTCCGACCGGCGGCCAGACCTCGACCAATCCGGCCTGCCCCGCGCGGTACGGCTTGTGGCGGAGGACCTCGTCCGGCCGGACGACGCCCTCGCGCGCGGAGCCCGCCGCGAAGACCGCATCGACCGCCTGCAGCACGGACGGCGCGGAGCGGAAGGAAATATCGAGATCGACCGTTTCCCAGCCCTTCCCGGCGTCCGTCGTGCGCGCCTCGAAGAAATCGCGATAGTCGCGGAAGGCGTCCGGCTCGGCGCGCTGGAAGCTGAAGATCGACTGCTTCACGTCGCCCACGGCGAAGATCGTTCGGTCGACCTCCCGCGCGCCGAGCCCGGCGAAGAACTCGTCGGCCAGGGCGGCGACGACCTTCCATTGATCGCGGTTCGTATCCTGGGCCTCGTCGATCAGGATGTGGTCGAGGCCGCCGTCGAGCTTGAACAGGACCCAGGCGGCGAAGCCGTCCCGATCCGCGCTCAGCAGATCCCGCGCCTTGTAGATCAGATCGTCGTAGTCGAACTGCACCCGCAGCGTCTTGGCGCGCGCGAATTCCCGGAGGATCGCGCCGCCGAGACGCAGCAGGGCCGCCGTCGCATGCGCGGTCACCACCGTGCGCCGCCGCTCCAGGACCGCGAGCAGCCGTTCCGCTTCCCGTTCCAGGATCGCGACGGCGCCCGGATGGCGCTCGTCCGCCTTCTTGTCGAGAAGCCGCTCGTACACCGTGAAGCTTGCCGTAAGGAAAACGCGGACATAGGCGTCGAAGCGCGGCGCCCGCCCGCCCGCGTCATCGGCCAGCCAGTCGGCAAGGAGCTGCCCGCGCGCCTGATAGGTCTTGGTGCCGTCCAGCAGGGCGGCTGCCGCCTGCCTCAGCTTCGCGCCGTCGAAGGCATCGTCGCGGCAGGCGGCGGCGATGACGGCCTCCGCCGTGGCCTCGGGATCAGCGCCGAGCGCATCGAAGACGGCATCCTTCGCCGAGGCCACCGGTCCGTCTCCGCCGATCAGCCAGCGCAGCCGGCCCCGGTGCATCAGCAGCCCCTGCAGCAGCTCGGAAAAGCGGTCTTCCTGAAGATAGGCCGTCAGCGTCTCGAGCGCCTGGCGGCTTTCGCTGTCGGCCAGCGCCGTCGCCAGCACGTCGTCCCGCGCCGCTACCATCAGCTCGGCGGCGCTGCGCTCGTCCATCACCTGGAAATGCGGCGGCACGCCCGCTTCGATCGGGAAGCGCCCGAGCAGCGATTCGCAGAAGCTGTGGATGGTCTGGATCTTGAGCCCGCCCGGAACGTCCAGCACGCGGGCGAACAGCCGGCGGGCCTCGCCGACCTTCGCGTCGTCCGGCGATTCACCCGTCAGTGCCGCAAGCTTGCCGCGAAGCACGCCGTCCGGCGCCGTCGCCCAGTCGCTCAGGCTGCGGTTCACGCGGTTCGCCATCTCGGCCGCGGCCGCCTTGGTGAAGGTGAGGCAGAGCAAGCCGCTGCGGCAGTCGTCCCCGACAGAAGGAGGCGCAGAACCCGGTCGGTCAGCACCTTCGTCTTGCCGCTGCCGGCCGATGCGCCGACCCAGACGCTGGCGGCCGGATCGGAGGCCCGGCGCTGCAAGCGGTCGGGGTCGATGGCCGCCGCGGCATTGCTGCGGCCGTCGGTCATGGCTTGCCTCCGCCGCCGAGCCATTCGCGCAGCCGCGCTAGATGGTCGTATTCCGGATAGGGCAGCGGCCAGTCGGGCTCGGGCGTCGACACATAGGGCGTCGCCGGGTCGTCGAAGGCCGTCACGAGCTGGACCAGCCGATCGAGCGCCTCGGCCGCCACCGTCGCCACATCGTCCCGGATCTCGCGCACCGCGCCGGCCGGCTCGCCGCCTGACAGGCGCCAATGGGCCAGGCGCACGACCGGCGCGGCGGCGACGCCCTCGAACCCACCCGCCTGCGCGATGACCGCTTCGAGCGGAAGCTGCGGCGCGAAGCCGGCCTTGATCTGCTTTTCGCTCGGCACGCTGCCGGTCTTGTAGTCGATGATCGACAGGCCGCCCGCGCCCAGGCTGTCGATACGGTCCGCATGCGCCGACAGCAGGAACGGCCCGCCCGGCGCCCCGATCTCGTATTGCCCGGAGACTTCCGTCCGGCTCTCCCGGATCGCGGCGCGCTCGGTCCGCTCGCGTTCGATGAACCAGCGAGCGATACGCTGGAAGCGCGGCCACCAGAAGGCCCGCACCGCGGGCCGCGCCAGCGCCGCGCCGAAGGCAGCTTCGCCGAGCGCGATCAACCGCTTCTCCGCGTCCTCGGGAAGCACGCCGGGATGGGCGCGGAGGAAGGTATCGAGCGCGTCATGGATCATGGTGCCGCGGTCGGCCGCGCCCGGATCGGCCTCGAGCGGGTCGAGCGGCCGCAGACGGAGGATCTCCCGCGCGTAAATGCTGTAGGGATCGCGCATCCAGGTTTCGATGCGCGTGACCGAAAGTCGGCGCGGCCGCGCCGCCACCGGCGGGCATGGCGTCGGCGCCTCGACCGGACGGTGCCGGTCGGCCGCGATCAAGCCCTTCTGCAAGGCGAGCCAGTCGGCGTTCGGCGTGAACACATCCGCAAGACCGCAGCCCTGCAGCACGGCTTCGAGACGCAGGAGCCAGCGCGACGGGACGGTGGGCGTCCCATCGGTCTTCTCGGCGCGCGTCAGCACGACCTGCGGCGCGCAGGCGAGCTGCACGAAGTCATGCGCGGCGAGGCCGATGCGCCGCTCCGGCAGCGGCAGTCCGAATTCGCTCTGCATCGGCCGGCTCATCCAGGGATCGGGCGACGGATCGCCGGGCCAGACGCCTTCGTTGAGCCCGCCCAGCACGATCAGATCGGCGTGCTGCAGCCGCGCCTCGAGCGGTCCCCAGATATTCAGGCGCGGATGGCGGCCATAGCGCGGCCGCACCGCCTGTCCCGCCATCAGCGCGTCGAGCGTGTCGGGATAGCTCGCCGGCGGGAAGGGCGGGAGCGCGTCGGCGGCCCGCAACAGCGCATTCATGAATTCGGCCAGCGCTTCGCCCGCCTCGCCCGACCAGATACGCGGCGCACCGCGCTTCATCCGCGCTGGCGGCGAAGGCCTCCGCCGATCGGATATGCGCTTCGACGATGGCGCGGAAGGACACCGCGCTTTGCTGGAAGAGCTCGGTCAGCGGCTGCATTACACGCGCCAGAACGTCCAGCAGTGCGCCCATCGCAGCCGCGTCTTCCGCGCCGGGGCGGGACGCTGCGTGCGGCGTCTCGCAGACGCCCCGCAAAGCGTGCCGCAACCCATCGATGCCGCCGCCAGGCCGGGGGCCACGCAGCACCCAGCGTTCGAGCAGCCGGGCGGCGCGCCGAAGATCGGCCGGCGCCATTCCGGCCGCCGCGAGCGGATGCTTGCAGAGCGCCAGCAGCGCAACCGGGGAGAAATCATTCGCCGCCGCGTCGGCGATCTGCCGAAAGAAGATTCCGGGTGCCGTCTTGTCGAGCGGCATGCCCGCGGAATCGTCGATCGCGATGTCCCAGCGGCCGAGCGACGCGGCGACGCGGCGCGCCAGCCGACGGTCCGGCGTTACCAGAGCCGCTGTCCTGCCCGGCGTTTCCAGTGCGTGCGCGCAGCAGCAGCGCGATAACTTCGCCTTCCTCCTTGTCCCCGGCGCAAACGATCCGGGTAACGCTTTCGCCGGCCGCTGCTCCCGCCATGGCCGCCTCTGCCGTCGGCCCAAAAGCGCCGAGGCTTCGCCAGCGGTCCGTCGTCTCAGCCGGACGCAGCGCTTCCGCCAGCAGCGCTGCCCGTGCCGCCGCGGTGGCATGGCGAAAGCCCTTCTGCGGCCAGTCGCGCACCTCGCTGCGATCAGCGCCGAGCCGCTCGAGCAGCCGCGCCATGCCGTATTGCGGATGCGTCTGGTCCTGGAGGATCGCCGCCCATGTCGCGTCATCCGCGTCGCGATCGAGGCCCGGCAGGACGACACGCCCCTCGGGCAGCGCCGCGACGACGGCGAAAAGATCGGCGGTCGCCGGCACGCTGCCGGTGGAGCCCGCCGCGATGATCGGCCCTTTCGGCGGCTGCGCCTTCCAGGACGCCGCCAGATCTTCGAGCAGCCGATTGCGGCGGTCGGCCGGATCGAGACAGCCTTCGGCGTCGAGCATCTCCGGCCAATCGGCGGTGACCAGGCGGAGGAATTCGAGCGTCTCTTCCCAATGCAGCGCGAGCTCCAGCGGCACCAGCGACCGCAGCGCTTCGAAGGAGAGGCGCTCCGTCTGCACGCGATCGATCAGCCGCGCCAATTCGCCGGCGAGCCGGACCGCGTGATCGGGGGTCATCTCTTCCAGCCGCCCGCCTTCCCGGTCGGCGTTCCATTCGAGGATGCGCCGCGCGAGAAGCAGGAGGCGCCGCTGCTCGGAAATCGCGGGCGGCAGCTCGGCGTTCTCGAATCCCGGCCCCTCGCCGAAAGAGGCAAGGTCGGGCTCGACATCACCGATCGCCTGCATGCGCGGCAACAGCAGCGGCCGCCCTTCGGTGACGCGGAGAAAGCCCTCGCGCAGGGCGCGGCAGGCGCGGCGCGTCGGCAGGAGAATGGTGTAGCGCGCGAGCACAAGCGGCTCGCCGCCGCATTCGGCGAGGACGCCCGCCGCCAGCGCATCGACGAACGCCGTGCCCGGCGGGATGGTATAAAGACCGTTCGTCGCCGTCATTCCCTCCGGTCCGCGCGCCGCACGAAAAACTCTTCGGTCCGCGCCAAGTCTTCCGGCGTGCCGACGTGAAACCATTCGGCGTCATGCACGATGCCGAAAAGGCGGCCGGCCGCCTGCGCCGCATCGTACAGCAGATTGAGCGAGAACGGCCCGTCGGGCGCGTCCTGGAAAAGGCGCGGATGCAGGATCTGCACGCCGGCGAACAGATAGGGCGCGGTCTCGTCCGGCGCGCGCCGGCGCAGCGTCCCGTCCGGGCTCAGATGATAGTCGCCCCGACCGGCATAGCCGATCGCCGCACCGACCGGCTGCAGCAGCAGCAACGCATCCATGCGCGATTCGTCCCAGGCCGCCGCGAGCCGGGTCAGCGCCGGCACCGGCCCGTCGAGCCAGACCGCGTCGCTGTTCACCACGAAGAAAGGCCGGTCGCCGAGCAGCGGCAAGGCGCGGCGCACGCCGCCGCCCGTCTCGAGGATCTCGGCTTCGTGCGAGAGGACGACCCCGTCACGCCCGTCGAGATGACGATGGATCACCTCGGCCAGGTAATGCGTGTTCACGACCGTCTGCCGAACACCGGCCTGGCCAAGGCGGTCAAGCGTCCGGTCAAGCAGCGTGCGCCCCGCCAGCACGACCATCGGCTTCGGCTTGTCGTCGGTCAGCGGCCGCATGCGGACGCCGAAGCCCGCAGCGAGAATCATCGGCCGTATCGACCGTCATGGCTTCCCCTTCGGCTGCGGCGTGACGCGCGTACCGGCCGGAAGCTCGCGATCGAACCAGGCGCGGACCTCCGTCAGCACCGGGTGGCCGAGATCGCCTTCGAGCCAATGCCAGACACGCGGAATGTGCTCGAGGTAGATCGGCTTGCCGTCGCGGCGATCGAGCCGGGTGAAGATGCCGACGATCTTGGCGCTGCGCTGCGCGCCCATGATCGCATAGGAGGCGAGGAAGGCGTGTCGGTCGAGCGCTGGGAAGGCATCGAGATAGCGGCCGATCATCCGGGCGCCGAGATCGGCCGGCACGTCGCGGCGCGCATCTTCGAGCAGGGATACGAGATCGTAGCTGATCGGGCCGATGACCGCGTCCTGGAAGTCGAGCAGGCCGCAGGCCGCCACGCCCGTCCTGTCGTGCAGCAGCATCAGGTTGTCGACATGGTAATCGCGCAGCACGAGGGTGTCGCCCACCGCCCGCGCCATGGCGAAGGTATCGCGCCAACGATCGAGGTATTCCTCGCGCAAGGCCGGCGGCGTCGGCACGCCGCGAACGGCGGGCAGGTACCAGTCGACGAGCAACGCCGCCTCGGTCAGCAGCCGGTCGTCGTCGTAGGGCGGAATTTCCGCGCCCAGCGGCGGCGCGAACCCCTTCTGCATGGCGATCAGCAGGTCGGTCGCCAGCGTATAGAGCGCGGCTTCGTCGCCGCCGGCGGCAAGCGCGCGCGTGTAGGTCTCGTCGCCGAAATCCTCCAGCAGCAAAAGGCCGGCGGCCTCATCCGCCGCGAGGATCGCCGGCGCGCTGAAGCCGAGGCGATGCAGCAGCCGCGCGACGCGGAGAAAGGGCCGGACATCCTCCTTGGGCGGCGGCGCGTCCATCAGCATCGCCGTATCGCCGCCCCGGCGCAGCCGAACGTAGTGCCGAAACGAGGCGTCGCCGGCAAGCGCGTCGCGGTCCGCGCCGCCCCAGCCATGCACGGCGAGAAAGCGGTCGATGATCAGCGGACGCTCAGGCATCGGCATCCGTCATGAGCTCGTTGCGGAGCGCTTGCAGCCGCTTGCTCCAGGAGGGGCCGCTGGAAAACGTGACCCGGCGCTCCGTCGCCGCCGCACCGGAGGGGATTTCCAAGTGTATGTCGAGACGGTCGGCCGGCAGCAGGCGAGCCCAGCCGCTCGGGCCACTCGATAAGGGTGATGCCGCCGGCAAAGGCTTCCTCGATACCGATCTCCCAGGCCTCCTCCGGATCGTCGATGCGGTAGAAGTCGAAATGGTAGATCGTCCGGCCATTCGCCGAATAGGTCTGCACCAGCGTGAAGGTCGGGCTCGGCACCTCTTCCGCGGGCGCGGTGAGCGCGCGGATGAAGCCGCGCGCGAAGGCCGTCTTGCCGCTGCCGAGATCGCCCGAAAGGGCGATGACGTCGCCGGGAACCGCCGCACGCGCGACGATCCCCGCGAGGCGCGCGGTATCAGCCTCCTCGCGGGCGATCACATCGATCTGCGCTTGGCTCTCCCGCCGCTGCCGCATGGCCGCATATCTACCATCGACCGGGCGCGCGGTGGAAGCCGCCGGCGCACCCAGGGTCAGTACCGATAATGGTCGGGCTTGTAGGGGCCCGCCGCCGGAATGCCGAGGTATTCGGTCTGCTCCTTCGAGAGCTTGGTGAGCTTCACGCCGAGCCTGCCGAGATGCAGCGACGCCACCTTCTCGTCGAGATGCTTGGGCAGGACGTAGACCTTCTTGTCGTAGCTCTTGGCGTTCTGCCAAAGCTCGATCTGCGCCAGCACCTGGTTGGTGAAGGAGGCCGACATGACGAAGCTCGGGTGACCCGTCGCGCAGCCGAGGTTCACGAGCCGGCCCTCGGCCAGGACGATGAGCCGCTTGCCGTCCGGGAACTCGACCTCGTCGACTTGCGGCTTGACGTTATGCCATTTGTAATTCCTGAGCGCGGCGATCTGAATCTCCGAATCGAAATGGCCGATGTTGCAGACGATCGCCCGGTCGCGCATCTCGCGCATGTGGTCGAGGGTGATGACGTCGATATTGCCGGTCGCGGTGACGAAGATGTCGCCCATCGGCGCGGCATCATCCATCGTCGTAACCTGATAGCCTTCCATCGCCGCCTGCAGCGCGCAGATCGGATCGATCTCGGTGACCATGACGCGCGCGCCCTGGTTGCGCAGGCTCGCCGCCGAGCCCTTGCCGACATCGCCGAAGCCGCACACCACGGCGACCTTGCCCGCGAGCATGACGTCGGTCGCGCGCTTGATGCCGTCGACCAGGCTTTCGCGGCAGCCATAGAGATTGTCGAACTTCGACTTGGTGACGGAGTCGTTGACGTTGATCGCGGGCACCGCGAGCTGGCCCTTCTTCGCCATCTCGTAGAGGCGATGCACGCCCGTCGTCGTTTCCTCCGAGATGCCCCGGACATCCGCCAGCAGCGCCGCATGCTTGTCGTGCATCAGCTTGGTCAGGTCGCCGCCGTCATCGAGGATCATGTTGGGATGCCAGCCGTTCGGTCCCTCGATCGTCTGTTCGATGCACCACCAGAATTCTTCCTCGGACATGCCCTTCCAGGCGAAAACGGGCACGCCGCTGGCCGCGATCGCGGACGCCGCGTGATCCTGGGTCGAGAAGATGTTGCAGGACGACCAGCGCACTTCCGCGCCGAGCGCCGTCAGCGTCTCGATCAGCACCGCCGTCTGAATCGTCATGTGGAGGCAGCCCGCGATCCGCGCGCCCTTGAGCGGCTTCTTGGCGCCGTACTCGTCGCGCAACGCCATCAGGCCCGGCATCTCGGTCTCTGCGATGGCGATTTCCTTGCGGCCCCAGTCGGCCAGCTTGATATCGGCTACCTTGTAATCCTGAGTGGCTGTCATGTTCTCGCTTCCAATGAATTTCCGGGAATTGACCGAGGCCGCCCATCTGCCTTGCCGGCTGCGGCGTGTCGCCGGGATATAACAGCGGCCTGCGCCATCGGCAAGGTGCGCCCAGCCTTGTTTAGCGCCGCAGCGTTACCATCAGGTAAAAGGCGGCTGACGCAGCGATCCGGCCGCCGCCGGCACGCTCACCCCTCGTCGAAGCCGGCGGCCACCAGTGCGCCGATCGCATCGGCGGCGGCCGTCTCGTCCGGGCCCTCGACCCGGAGCGTGATGACGCTTCCCTGCGCGGCGGCGAGCATCATCAGGCCCATGATCGAATCGCCGGAAACGCTATTGCCGTCCTTGGATACCGTGATTTTCGAACGGAAGGAGCCGACGAGCTTCACGAACTTCGCCGCGGCTCTCGCATGCAAACCGCGCTCGTTGACGATCTCAAGAGGCCGTTCGATCATTCGCCTTCGCCGGCGCATCGACGGTCTGTTCGGCCAGCAGATTGGAAGCGACGTTGATGTATTTGCGTCCGGCCTCCTGCGCGCTGGCGACGGCGTCGGCCAGGCTGCGGTTCTTGCGGATCGACGCCAGGCGGATCAGCATCGGCAGGTTGACGCCGGCGACGACCTCGACATTGGCCTGGTCCATCACCGAAAGCGCCAGGTTCGACGGCGTGCCGCCGAACATGTCGGTCAGCACGGCGACTCCGGCGCCCGGTATCCACCTTGGCGACGCTGTCGAGGATGTCGCGCCGTCGTCGCTCCATGTCATCGTCGGCCCCGATGCAGACCGCGCATAAATTCTCCTGCGGCCCGACGATATGCTCCAGCGCGGCAATGAATTCTTCCGCCAGCCTGCCGTGGCTGACTACGACGATACCGATCATGCGCTCTCCACCAGAAGCTCTTGTCATTCACGGTTCCTACAACATATCCCGTCCGCCACCCCCGTGGATGTCACGATGGTGAAGCCGGACACGCCAGTCGCGCGCGAGCAGCCACTCGTTCAGCCGACGCGCCACGAATACCGACCGGTGACGACCACCCGTGCAGCCGATCGCAATCGTGAGATAGCTCTTTCCTTCCTGCTCGTAGCGCGGCAGGAGAATTTCGAGCATTCCTGTCAGGCTGTCAAAGAATGCCTGAAAATCCGCATCCTCCGCGATCGCCTTCTGCACCGGCGCGTCCTCGCCGGTCAGCGGCCGCAGTTTCGGGTCATAATGCGGGTTCTTGAGGAAGCGGACATCGAAGACGAGGTCGGACTCGCGCGGGACGCCCTGACGGAAAGCGAAGGAGGTCACGAATAGGCTGAGCCCATGGCCGGCCTCGGGCGCGAAATACTCGCCCAGCGTCTCCTTGAGGTCCCAGGGCGACTTGCCGGTGGTATCGATCACCACGTCGGCGCGAGCCCGCAGCCGCGCCAGAAGCCGGCGCTCAAGCTGGATCATGTCGGGGACAGCCTTCTCGGAATCCAGGGGATGGCGGCGCCGCGTTTCGGCATACCGGCGCAGCAGCACCTCGTCATCGCAATCGAGGAAGACGGTCGTCACGTCGTAGCCGGCTTCGCGCGCCAGGCGGTCGAGCTCGTCGAGCACCGGGTCGACGCCGAAGTCCCGGGTGCGGATGTCCACGCCGATCGCCAGCGGCCGCGCCGCGCCTTTTCCCAGGTCGCCCTGCGCCGGCCGGGCGAAGCCGGCGAGGAGCGACAGCGGAAGGTTGTCGACCGCTTCATATCCGATGTCTTCCAGGCTCTTGAGTGCGGTCGTGCGCCCGGCGCCGGACATACCGGTGACCAGGATGACGCGCCGCGCACCCGATCCTTCATCCGATTTTACGGCGGTCTTTTCGCCACTCTCTTCCACGGTCAACGCTCGATCTCCCGAGGTGCCAGCCGGAGCGCGAGCCGCAGTTTTGCGGGCGCCGACGGCTCGAACGGAGCAAGTTGCATCACCGGTAGGGCCACACCCAATAACACCGTTTCCGCCGCCTTGGGAAGGCGCTCGATCGCTTCCGGCGGCGTCAGGTCGACCACGAGGCGAAGCGGTGCCGGACCGGTCGAAGGCAGCCGCACGATGCCGAGGCCGCGGACCTCGATCTTCCCGGCGATGGTCTCGGGCGCGCCGGCGAGAACATGGCCGCCCTGCCGCGACAGGACCACGCGGTCGTCGGCGACAAGGGTGGCGCCGCCGTCGATCAGGCGGAGCGCAAGATCGGACTTGCCGCTGCCGGATGGCCCTCGCAGAAGGATGCCGGCGCCGTCGATTTCGACGGCCGTGCCGTGTACCGTCTCCATAGCCGCGACCCTGGAACCGCCTGAGGCGGTTGTCAATTCAGCCGGCCGGAGGGTCCGGCGCTTCCGCGCCGCCGGGCCTGTTCCTTCGAAATAGGTAGATCGGGCTAAGCCGGCGGATTTCCAGTCCTATTGGACCGGCAGCCGGACGATGAACCGCGCGCCCAGCAGCTTCTTCACGCCGTCGTCGGAGTAGCGGTTCATGGCGCGGATCGTCCCGCGGTGCGCTTCGACGATCTGCTTTGAGATCGACAGCCCGAGACCGGAATGCGTGCCGAATTTCTCGCCCTTCGGCCGTTCCGTATAAAAACGGTCGAAGATCGCGGTCATCTTGGATTCGGGGATACCCGGCCCGTCGTCTTCCACCTGGATTTCGAGATAGCCGTTCGTCCGTGACGCCTTGAGCAGGATCGTGCCGTCCGGCGGGCTGAAGCTCTGCGCGTTGGCGATCAGGTTGCGCATGACCTGGACCAGCCGGTCCTCGACGCCCGGCACGTGCAGCTCCGCGCCGTCCGGCACCTCGACCTTGAGCACCGGCCCATTCGGCAGCCGCGTGGTCTCGTACATGTCGGCCAACGCCTGCAGCATCCGCCCGAGATCGACCGGCTCGGCTTCCGCGCGGCTCAGCTCGGCATCCAGCCGGGATGCGTTCGAGATGTCGGTGATCAGCCGGTCGAGGCGCTGCACGTCTTCCTGGATGACGACCATCAGCCGCTGCAGCTGCTGCGGGTCGCGCACGCGCGCCGCCGTTTCCACAGCGCTCCTCAGCGAGGTGAGCGGATTCTTGATCTCGTGGCTGACGTCGGCGGCGAAGCGCTCGATCGCGTCCATGCGCTGGTGCAGCGCGTCCGTCATCTCCCGCAGCACGCCGGACAGCTCGCCGATCTCGTCGCCCCGGCCGGTGAAGTCGGGAATCTGCTGGGTCTGCGGACGATAGCCGCGGCGGATCCGCTCGGCGGCCGCGGCCAGTCGCAGCACCGGCTGCGCGATCGTCTGGGCGAGATAGAGCGACAGCAGGATGGTCAACAGCATGGCGCCCGCGAAAACCGCCAGCACGGTCAGCCGGATCGCCCGGACCGACGCCTCGATCTCGACACCGTCCTTCGACAGCAGCAGCACGCCGATGACCTGGCGATAGCGCTGCACCGGGATAGCGACCGTGAGCACGTAGCCGCTGGTCCCGCCGGAGCGCACCACGCCGATGATCTCGCCGGAAAAGGCACGCTGGACTTCGGGATAGTCGTCGGCGCGCTGATCCGCCCGCTCCTGATAGGGCTCGAGCTTCTCGCCATAGGACAGCCAGCCGACGGCGACGTCGATGGCATCGATCAGCCAGTCGAGCATCCAGTTCGATTCACGCGGCGGCGGCAGCTCCTGAACCTGCACGACCCAACGCCCGCCGAGCAGGCGGCTGCTGTCGGCGACCATTTCGCCGGAGTTGAGAAACAGGCGCGAGCGGATGCGCGACGCGGCGCTCAGCCGGCGCACGATATGACGCGCCGGCTCCAGATCGATGAACTGGCCGCCGGTGGGCGTGATCTCGATCGCGCTTTCGCCGATGGCGCCGGCGATCATCTCGCCCTGGCTGCGCAAGGATTCGAGGTCGCCGTCGATCAGGCTGTCGCGGTAGGGACCGACATAGAGCAGGCCGCCGATCGGGATGAGCAGGGCGACGACGTTGACCGCGAGGATGCGACGCGTCAACGGCGACACGACGCGCCGGGTCGGCGCCGCCGCCTTCGGCTCGTCGCTTTCGCTCTCACGCCCGCGGTCCCCGCGGTCCTTGATCCCGCGCATAGCAAGCCGCGCCACCACGCTCGAGCGGTGCAGACCCTTGCGGATCGCGTTCAGCGCAGCCTCATGCTCCATTCGAGCATCGTCCCCGGCTAGGTCTCGCTATACCGATAGCCCACGCCGTACAGCGTTTCGATCTGCGAAAACTTGTTATCCACCTGCCGGAACTTCTTCCGCAGACGTTTTATGTGGCTGTCGATCGTCCGATCGTCGACGTAGATGCTCTCGCCGTAGGCCGCGTCCATCAGCTGGTCGCGGCTCTTGACGTGGCCCGGCCGGGACGCCAGCGCCTTGAGCAGCAGGAACTCCGTTACCGTCAGCTGTACGTCCCTGCCGTCCCAGGTGCAGGAGTGCCGGTCCGTGTCCATCACCAGCGGCCCGCGGACCAGGACCGTGTCCGCCTTCTTGACGGTCTTGTCCTCGCCGAGCTCGGAGCGCCGTAACAGCGTCCGGATACGCTCGATCAGAAGGCGCTGGGAAAAGGGCTTCTTGATGTAGTCGTCCGCGCCCATGCGGAGCCCCAGCACCTCGTCCACCTCATCGTCCTTGGAGGTGAGGAAGATGACGGGCAGGTTGCTGCTGCTCTTGAGCTTGGTGAGAAGCTCCATGCCGTCCATCCGGGGCATCTTGATATCGAGAATGGCCAAGTCGACCGGCTGGTGGCTCAGCCCCTGAAGGGCCTCCTCGCCGTCGTTATAGGTTCTGACGCGGTACCCTTCGGCCTCGAGCGCCATCGAGACCGAGGTCAGTATATTCTTATCGTCGTCGACAAGCGCTATCGTCTGTTGCATGGCAATCTCCGGCCCAAATTATCGTTATTATCCGCTGCGGCCAACAATCCAACGTTCATATGGCAGTATTTGGGCATGTTGACGGCTTTCTGACGGCCCGAACGGAGCCGCGCAAGGGATTGACGCTGCGTCGATTTGTCCACTCGCGACCCCTTCCGGCACCAGTATATCAAATTGGTTAATCCGCCGTTGAAGTCCATAGGTGAGCGCGTTTCTCGCCGGGGCGCCGTCCGGAAGGAGAAAAGTCCAGACATGAAACCGGCCCCCTCGCTACCGATTATCAGCGTCATGCTGGCCGCGCTCGCAGCCATCGCAGTCGCTTCCTGGGTAGCGTGGAGCTGGATCGGGCGCGGCGACAGCTCGGGACGCAGCGGGCCAGGCGGGACAGCTCAGGCGCAAATGGACATCGGCGGCCCCTTCACGCTGACCGACCATCACGGCAAAACCGTGACCGACAAAACCTATCGCGGTCAGTATCTCCTGGTCTATTTCGGCTACGGCTTTTGCCCCGACGTCTGCCCCACGGAGCTCGCCAATATCGCCACGGCGATGGATGACCTGGGCGACAAGGCGAACAAGGTGACGCCCTTGTTCATCACGGTCGACCCGGAACGCGATACCCCGCAATTCCTCGCCGACTATGTCGCGAATTTCCATCCGCGGATGGTCGGGCTGACCGGCACACCCGAGCAGATCAAGACGGTCGCCAAGGAATACAAGGTCTATTACGCCAAGTCGAAGCGCCCGGGCCAGAAGGACTACCTGATGGACCACACCAGCTTCGTCTACCTGATGGGGCCGGACGGGCGCTTCCTGACCTTGTTCCGGGGACAGACGGACCCGAAGGCGATCGCCCAGGCGATCAGCAACTTCATGGCGAAGCCCGGCACCGTGACGCAGCAGAGCCCGAAGGCCGCGCCGCAGTCCGCGGAATTGCATCGCTGAAACGGTTGACGGCGGCCAAAGGCGCGCCAAATCTAGCGCATGAACCCACGCCCCGACGAAACGACGGATCCCGCCGCGGCCTGCCGCAGCCTGATCCGCCGCAGCGCGACCGCCGTGCTGGCGACCATCGAGCGTGACCCGACCGGGTGGCCCTATGCCTCGCTCGTGCAAGTAGCGGCGGCGCATGACGGATCGCCGATCCTGCTGCTCTCGAACCTGGCCGACCACACGAAAAACTTCACCCGCGACGAACGCGTTTCGCTGCTGTTCGACGGCACGCGCGGACTCGATAACCCGCTGACCGGCGCCAGGGTCACGCTGCAGGGCCGAATTCGCGCGCTCGGCGACACCGAGCCGGAAGTCCGCCTGAAGCGCCGCTATCTCGCGCGCCATCCGGAAGCGGTTGATTATGCCGCCTTTGCCGACTTCAAGTTCTACATGGTGACGCCGGAGCGGCTGCACCTGGTGGCCGGCTTCGGGCGCATAAGCTGGCTGGCCGCCGCGGCCGTGCTGCTCGATGCAGCGCATACCGGCACGCTCGCCGAGGAAGAGGAAGGCATCCTCGCGCATATGAATGCCGACCACGCCGACGCGGTCGATCTCTATGCCCGCGCGGCGGAGCCGAATACCGCGGCCGGCTGGCGCATGGCCGGCATCGATCCGGAAGGCGCCGACCTTCGGCGCAACGGTCTCGCGACGCGATTGGCTTTCGAAAATTTCATCACCGACGGCGCCGCGGCCCGGCGCGAATTAGTTCGTCTCGTCAACCTCTTGCGGACCGGCTCCGGGGCGGGTTGAAGGGCTTGACCCAGCGCCCGGCTCAGCGAAAATTTCTACTAATAAGGGGTAGTTGATTCGGCGTCGGATGCCGGATATCAATCCTTTAGCGTCAATGGCGTCTCAAGGCGCCAGTTTCCGTAACGGCAGCACGGCCGTCTGGGAGGAGCACCGAACTTGGATCGCAAAAGCAGCTTTGGACTGAAGAACCACGGTATCGTCAACGTCCGTGCGGAGCATTGGAATCTCGATGCTGCGCCGCTCTACGAGGCGACGCTTGCGCGGGGCCTCGGTCAGATTTCGGAAGGCGGCGCGCTGGTCGTCGAAACCGGTAAGCACACCGGACGCTCGCCCAAGGACAAGTTCCTGGTCGAGGAGCCGTCGAGCAGCAAGAACATCTGGTGGGGGCCCATCAACCACCCGACCTCGGCGCAGAAATTCGATAACCTGCACCGGCAAATTCTTTCTCACTACCAGGGCCGCGACGTTTACGTTCAGGACCTGTTCTGCGGCACCGATCCGCAATACCGGCTGTCGGTGCGGGTGATTTCGGAAAGCCCATGGCACAGCCTGTTCGCCCGCAACATGTTCCTCCGCCCCTCGGAAAAGGAGCTGGCGGGTTTCGTTCCCGAGCTGACGATCCTGAACGCGCCCTATTTCCACGCGGTGCCCGAGCGCGACGGCACAAATTCGGAAACCGCGATCATGATGAATTTCGCGGAGAAGCTGGTGCTGATCGCCGGTTCGATATACGCGGGCGAGATCAAGAAGTCCGTCTTCTCCTACCTCAACTACGTGCTGCCCGAGCGCAATGTCCTGCCGATGCATTGCTCGGCGAATATCGGGACGCGCGGCGACGTCAGCATCTTCTTCGGCCTGTCGGGCACCGGCAAGACGACGCTGTCGGCGGACGGCGCGCGCGCGCTGATCGGCGACGACGAGCATGGCTGGTCGAACGACGGCATCTTCAATTTCGAGGGCGGCTGCTACGCCAAGGTGATCAACCTGTCGCCCGAAGCGGAGCCGGAAATCTACGCGACGACGCGCCGGTTCGGCACGATCCTCGAAAACGTCGTGATGGATCCGCGCACGCGCATACTCGACCTCGACGACGGATCGCTGACCGAGAACACGCGCGCTTCCTATCCGATCGATTTCATCCCGAACATCTGCCCGTCGGGCATGGGCGGGCATCCGGACAACGTGATCATGCTGACGGCCGACGCGTTCGGCGTGCTGCCGCCGATCAGCCGGATGACGTCCGAGCAGGCGATGTATCACTTCCTCTCGGGATATACCGCGCGCGTTGCCGGTACCGAAAAGGGCGTAACGGAGCCGCAGGCGACCTTCTCGACCTGCTTCGGCGCGCCGTTCATGCCGCGCCATCCGTCCGTCTATGCCAAGATGCTGGGTGAGCGGATCGAGAAGACCGGCGCCAAGTGCTGGCTCGTCAACACCGGCTGGTCCGGCGGCGCCTACGGCACCGGCAAGCGCATGAAGATCGCCTATACCCGCGCCATGGTGCGCGCGGCGCTCGACGGCCGGCTCGCCGAGGTCGGCGTGACGCCCGATCCCAATTTCGGCGTGCTGGTGCCACAAGCCTGTCCGGATGTGCCGGCCGACGTGCTGCAGCCGCGCACGACCTGGAGCGACAAGGCGGCCTACGACACGACTGCGCGCGATCTGCGCGGCCGTTTCGAGAAGAACTTCAAGCAGTTCGAAGAATATGTGAATGACGAGGTCAAGCAGGCCGGCATCTACGCCGCGGCTTAATGCCGATAGCGCATCGCAAGACGATCAAACGGCCGGTCCGAAAGGACCGGCCGTTTGCATTTCATAATCCGCTGATTTTCGTCGCGTGAGCCCTGTGCCGCGTCAACGCCGCGTGGAAAGGACCAGCCGCGGCGACGGCTGTTGGATGCCATCGATCCGCCAGACATAGACTGGCGGCGATGCCTGGATCACCTGCGTCGCGTTCTGCTGCTTCACTACCGCTTCCGTCTGGATACGAAGCTGTCCCTTCATGACCAGCCCCGTGGCCGCGATCCGCTCGGCATCGGCAGTGTTGGGCTTGTCGCCGTAAATGTCGATCGTCCCGTCGGGGTGGCGCTCCAATGACAACAGGCGGGAATTTATCCGGATGAAGGTGAAGGTCTTTTCCTTCAGGATATTGCCGACATGCTTGTAGCGGACGTGGAAGCTGGCGCGATCGAGATAGCTGATTTCCTGGAACCCCTTGTCGCGCGCGAGATCCGCCGTGATGGCCTTGACCTGCTCCGCCGTCTCGGACTGGGAGAGGGCTCCCTTGTCGATCTTTTCCAGGAGCGGCAGATAGGTGAGCTGCCCCGTGTATTGGAAATTGTAGTTGCCGTTGGGCGTGATCCGGAGGTCCGCGGTGAAATCGCTCGGCAGGTAGCAGCCCGTTAGCAGAATGACGATCAGCAGCCCCCAGAGCCGGCGGATTGGCATGCTCCTATCCAACCGCGGCCGAGCCTCTACGGGCCCGGCGAGCGCGGCAGGCTGACGCCGATCATGCAGTCGCGCGTGACCAGTGCTTCCAGGGCCGCCACGTCCATCCCTTCGCTGCCTGCGGGTTGCATGGGGAGCACGAGATAGCGAAGGTCCGCAGTGCTGTCATGAACCCGCACTTCGACGTCATCCCCGATAGCGGTTCCGAATTCAGCCAGGATCGCGCGCGGCTCGCGCACGGTGCGGCTGCGGTATTCGCGCGACTTGTACCAATCCGGCGGCAGGCCGAGCAGCGCGCGCGGATAGCAGGAACACAAGGTGCAGACGATGACATTGTGGACGGCGGGGGTATTCTCGACCGCCCGGATCGGGATATCGCCGGCAGACAGTCCGACCAATTCCGCCGCCGCATTCACGTCTTTCAGCAACAGCGCCTTGAAAGCCGGATCGGTCCAGGCGCGGACGATCAGCTTTGCGCCATCGGCGGGCGAGCGCGAGTCCAGCCATTCGAGCTGCGCGCGCAGCTCGTCGGCGGTGATCACCCCCTTGTCGATCAGCAGCTCGCCGAGCGCCTCGGCCATTACCTGATATTGGCTGAAGGGTGAGTCCTCGATGTCCGGCTGAAAGGTTCGGGCGTGATCGTGGTCGTGGTCGCGGTCATGATCGTGATCATGCGCGTGGGTGTGCGTGTCGGGACCGGTCATTGCTGCTCTCCCTCGGCGGGCTCCAGCCAATTCTCATAAATGTCGACGATCGTCGTGTCGCCCGCAGGACCATCATAGTCCGGCCACAGGTCGGCCTGCATGAAGCGCACGCGGTAAAGCGGCAGTGTCGCGCCGTCATAGCGGCCGTAGGCCAAGTCTTCGGGATTGCGGTAGCTGCCCGCGATGGCGTCCACCACGCCGGACCTGCCGCGCGTGAAATAGGGCGTCCGGACATGTCCCGGCGGGAAGGCGCGCCGGACGCGCACGACATCGCCTATGCCGAACCGCGCGGTCATGGCTTCCGGGGACCTGTCAGGCGCCGCTCCACCTCGGCCATCTTGCGGCCGAGCTCGTCGACGGTGAACAGGCTCTTCTGCAGCAGCGTGTTGGCGATGGCGGCGCAGCGGCGCTCGTGATAGCTCAGCGCGTCGTAAATTCCAGGGCCGAGATCCTCGGTGTTGCGGCGCAGCTCGTCCGTCCGCATCAGCTTGCGCTTGGCGCACAAGGCACGGATCGCGTCAATCCGCTTCTCCCACGGCGCGTGCGCCGGCTCTTCGCGGTCCACCGGGCCCGCATCGAGCCCGCCCATGTCATGAACCCGCCTCACTCAGCTCACCTTCAGGTAGTCAATACAAGACAAGACATTGAATTCAATTATCATTCCCGGCCACCGCCAGGACTGCGAGGAACCATAGCACGCCTCGATTCGCGCCATCAACAGAGGGCTCTCGTCATTTGCGCGCCTTCGTCCAGCGTTGCTCGACCTCGGCCATCTTTCGGCCGAGCTCGTCGACAGTGATCACGCTCTTCTGCAGCAGCACATTCGTGATCGACGCGCACCAGCGCTCGTAATAGCTGAGCTGGTCATACGCGCCGGGCCCGAGATCTTCGATGTTGCGGCGCATCTCATCGGTCCGCAGCAGGTCACGCTTGCCGCACAGCATGCGGATCGCATCGACCCGCTTTTCCCAAGGCTCGTGCTTATGGCCTTCCTGCTCGACCGGTCCCGCTTCCATTCCGCCCATATCGTGTACGCGTCGCCGTCCGCTCATGATTGCTTCCTCGCGCCGAAAATTCGGCCGCCGGCGCTGCCTCGCCAAGCGGCCGCCCTTCCCGTTCAGGTCAACGGATTCATGCAGTGTTCCTTGTAGGCCGGGCGCTGGCAAAGCCGGTCGTACCAGGCTTCGAAATTCGGCATGGACGGCCGATCCTTGACCAGCGTGAACCAGCGGAAGGCGTGCACGCCGATGGGAATGTCACCCAAGGTAAAATTCTCGCCCGCGACGAACTTCCGTCCCGCCAGATGCTTGTCGAGCATGCCCCAGACCTTGTAGCCGCGCTCGATCGCCGCCTGGATCGCCTTCATGTCACGCTTCTCCGGCGGCGTGCGCACGAGGCCCCAGAAGATCGGCGTGATCATGCCGCCGACGACGCTGAGCTGCCAGTCCATCCATTTGTCCGCCTCGGCCCGGGTCTGCAGGTCATCCGGCCAGATGGTCGAACCCGGCGCGTATTTGGCGGCGAGATAGCGGCAGACCGCATTGGATTCCCAAAGGATGAAGTCGCCATCCTCGATCGTCGGCACGAGACCGTTCGGGTTCTTGGCGAGATACTCCGGCTTGTCGTTGCCGCCGAACGGACCGCCAATGTCCACGCGGTCGTATTTGAGGTTGATCTCCCCGCAAAGCCATAGAACTTCCATCACGTTGGACGAGGTCTTGCGCCCCCATAGCTTGAGCATTGATGTCTCCCGGATTGCCCGTGTTCCTCGGCGGCTGTGCCGATCCTAAGCCGATATTATCACTGTTCGCCCCGGCGTCACGTTCAGAGGATCGCATACCGCAATTGCGCCCTGCCGCCGCGACGCCGACAGGCGGCTCAGTGCGCCTGATCCCAGTTGTCGCCGACGCCGGCGTCGACGACCAGCGGCACGGCAAGCGTCACCGCGGGGCCGGCCGCGCCTTCCATCACGTCACGCACCGCCGCGATCGTGTCATCCACCTGCTTTTCCGGCACCTCGAACAACAGCTCGTCATGCACCTGTAGCAGCATGTCGGCGTCCAGCTTCTTTTCCTGCAGCATGTCGGGAATGCGGATCATGGCGCGCTTGATGACGTCCGCCGCGGTTCCCTGGATCGGCGCGTTGATCGCCTGGCGCTCCGCGTAGCCGCGCCGCGCGGGATTCTTGTCGTTGATACCGGGCAGATGGATGCGCCGGCCGAACAGGGTCTCGACCCGGCCGGTCTTGCGGCACTGGATCCGTACGCTGTCCATATACTCCCGGATTCCGGGGTATTTCTCGAAATAGGCCTCGATATAGGCCCGTCGCCTCGCGCTGCTCGATGCCGAGCTGGCGGGCAAGCCCGAACGGGCTGATGCCATAGATGATGCCGAAGTTGATCGCCTTGGCCTTGCGCCGGACGCTCGGGTCCATCCCTTCCATCGGGATGCCGAACACCTGCGACGCCGTCATCGCGTGAATGTCCGCGCCGGCATGGAAGGCGTCGATCAGCGCGTCGATGCGCGCCATGTGGGCGACGATACGGAGCTCGATCTGGCTGTAGTCGAGCGACACCAGCTTGCAGCCCTCGCGCGCCCGGAAGGCCTGGCGGATCTTGCGCCCTTCCTCGGTCCGCACGGGGATGTTCTGCAGGTTGGGGTCGGTCGAGGAAAGCCGTCCGGTCTGCGCCCCCGCCATCGCGTAAGAGGTGTGGATGCGTCCGGTGTCGGGATTTATCTGCTCGATCAGCGTGTCGGTGTAGGTGCTCTTCAGCTTGGCGATCTGTCGCCATTCGAGCACCTTCGCCGGAAGGTCGTGGCCCGCCGCGGCGAGGTCTTCGAGCACGTCCTGATCGGTCTTGTAGGCGCCGGTCTTGGTCTTGCCGCCGCCCGGCATGCCCAGCTTGTCGAACAGAATCTCGCCGAGCTGCTTCGGCGAGCCGATGTTGAAGGTCTCGCCGGCCAGCTTGTAGATCTCGTCTTCCATCCCGCCCATGCGCTGGGCGAAGTCGCGGCTGAGCGCCCGAAGCGCCGCGGGATCGACCAGCACGCCCTTGCGCTCCAGCGCGGCCAGCACCGGTATGAGCGGCCGCTCGATCGTCTCGTACACGGTCACCATATGCTCGGCGAGCAGCCGCGGCTTGAGCAGCTGATGCAGCCGGAGCGTGATGTCCGCGTCCTCCGCCGCGTAGTCGCGCGCCTTGTCGAGCGGCACGTAATCGAAGGTGACCTGGGATTTCCCGCTGCCGGCGACGTCGGAGAACTTGATCGTCCGATAGCCGAGATGGCGCTCGGCGAGATCGTCCATGTTGTGCTTGCCCGCGCCGCCGTCGAGCACGAAGGACATCAGCATGGTGTCGTCGACCGGCCCGACGTCGAGCCCATGCCGCGACAGCACCAGCGAGTCATACTTTATATTCTGGCCGATCTTGAGCACGCCCGGGTCCGCCATCACGGATCGCAGCGCGTCGACGGCCTCCTTCAGGCGGATCTGCTTCGGCGCGTGCGCGCCGTCGCCCTTGCCCCCGCCGCCGAGGTCGAGCGCGCCCTGGCCGTTCGCGGCGCGATGGCCCAAGGGAATGTAGCAGGCGCGCCCCGGCTGCACCGCCAGCGACACGCCGACCAGCTCGGCGCGGGTCGCGTCGAGCGACGTGGTCTCCGTGTCGACCGCGACATATCCGGCCTGCGGCCGCGGCGTCGATCCATCTCGCCAAGGCCGAGGCGTCCTGAACCAGCTCGTACTCCGCTTCGTCCGGCGTCGCGGGCGTTTGAGTCGCCCGCCTCGACGCCATGCTTCGCCTCGACGCGCGCCAGGATCGTCTTGAAATCCTGCTCCTTGAGAAAGGGGATCAGCGTGTCAGGGTCGACCTCGCGCCGGGTGAAATCGGCGAGCGGATGCTCGACCGGCACGTCGTCGCGCAGCTTTACGAGCTGCAGCGAGATGCGCGCCATCTCGGCATTGTCGATCAGGGTCTGGCGCCGCTTCGGCTGCTTGATCTCGCCGGCGCGGCTGAGCAGCGTCTCCAGATCACCGATACTCGGTCAGCAGCTGCGCCGCCGTCTTGACGCCGATCCCCGGAACGCCCGGGACGTTGTCCGTCGAATCGCCGGCCAGCGCCTGCACCTCAACAACCTTGTCGGGCCCTAGGCCGAACTTCGCGACCACTTCCGGTGCGCCGATCTTCTGGTTCTTCATGGCGTCGAACATCGACACCTTGTCGTTGATCAGCTGCATGAGGTCCTTGTCCGACGACACGATGGTGACGTCGGCGCCGGCTTCCTTCGCCATGCGGGCATAGGTGGCGATGATGTCGTCCGCCTCGAAGCCGGGCATCTCGATCGCCGGCACGTTGAAGGCGCGCACGGCTTCGCGCACCAGGTCGAACTGCGGGATCAGCTCTTCCGGCGGCTCCGGCCGCTGCGCCTTATAGGCGGGATAAATGTCGTTGCGGAAGGTCTTGCGCGCGGCATCGAAGATTACGGCGAGGCAGTCGGCATCCGTGTCCTCGAGGATCTTCATCAGCATCTGGGTGAAGCCGTAGACCGCGTTCGTCGGCGTGCCGTCATGCCGGTTCATCGGCGGCAGCGCATGGAAGGCGCGGAAGATGAAGCCCGACCCGTCGATCAGATAGACATGCTTTGGCGCGGTTGACATCGGCGGCTCTGAATCCGGTAGTAGGGGGATGTCGCGTCAGGATGCCGGATCGACGCCGGAGCGGCAAGACATCCCGGCGGACCGGAGCGGAAAGGAGCCAGACGGATGGTGATCGATGCCATGGTGCCGATGCTCAGCGTCGCGGATATCGAGCGCAGCATCGCCTTCTACACGACGGTGCTGCCCTTCCAGGTCGCCCAGAAAGCCGGCCCGGCAGGCGCCCCGTCCTGGGCGCTGCTGCAGGCCGGCGCCGTGAAGCTGATGCTCAGCAAGTCCGGTCGCGCCGGCAGCGTACAGCGGCTTCGGCCGAGCGACAGCGATATCCTGCTCACCTTCAGCGTGGACTCGGTGCGGGAGGCACAGGCGGTGCTGCAGGCAAAGGGCATCACGGTCGGCGATATCGAGCGTCAACCGTACGGCATCGAGGAATTCCGGCTGCGCGACCCGGACGGATACGAGCTTGCCATCGGCAGCCCGATGATGCGGATCGCCTAAGCCCGGCGGCGAACAAGCCGCTGTCAGTGCGCCGCCGCCACCTTCGCGCCGGCCTTGAGCACGAAGCGGCGGCCGCAATATGGGCAATCGACATGCCCCTTGTCGCCCATGTTAAGGTAGATCTTGGGGTGGCCGAGCGCGCCGCCTCCGCCATCACAGGCGACATCTGTCGTCTCGACTTCGCGAACCTCGGGGGGTTCCATCGGCAATTCGACCTCCGCTCCTTGTTGCCTGCACCGTATATCGGCGCCGCATCGGCATGATTGACCGCCGTGCCCGCCGGATGATACCGAAAGTGCAGCCAGGTTCAACATTCCGTATCGCATGGCGGCAGATATCGACAATGGCCAAATTCGTCCTTTTTGACGCAGATCCCGGCGGCGCCTCGGTATCGCTGCGCCCCGGACCGGAGGCCGCCGCGTGAGAGCACTCCCGCTGGCCGCTCTCATGCTCTCCCTGTTCCTGGCCAGCGCCTGCACACCCCGTATCATGGCCCCCGGGCCGGCCGTGCAACGGCCGCTCATGACCGCCCACCATCTGCAGATGGCGGACGGGGCCATCCTGCCGCTTCGTTCATGGCACCCGGATGGGCCTCCGAAGGCCGTCATCCTGGGGCTGCACGGCTTCAACGACTATTCGGAGGCGTTCGACGCGCCGGCGCGATATTTCGCGCGCCACGGCATTCTTACCTATGCGTATGATCAGCGCAGCTTCGGCGACGCGCCCTATCACGGCATCTGGCCGGGAACCGACGGCCTGGTCGCCGATCTGCGGACCGCCGTCCAGCTCGTGCGGTCGCGCCATCCGGACCTGCCGCTGATCCTGCTCGGCGAAAGCATGGGAGGCGCCGTGATCATGGCCGCCCTGGGGCGGCACGCGCTGCCGCAGGTCGACGGCATCGTGCTGGCCTCGCCCGCGATCTGGTCGCGCGAGGTGATGCCGGCCTGGCAGCGCACGGCCCTCACCATCGCCGCGCACAGCATTCCCGCCATGCAGTTCACCGGCAACAACTTGGGCAAGATCCCGTCGGACAATATCGCGATGCTGCGAAAGCTGTCGCGCGACAAGAAAGTCATAAAGTGGACGCGCGTCGATGCGATCTACGGCCTCGTCAACCTCATGGACGCCGCCTATGACGCGGCGCCGGCGCTGCGCGGCAATGTCCTGATCCTGTTCGGGGACAAAGAGGATATTCTGCCCGAAGCCGCCATGGCGAAGTTCGAGCAGCATCTCCCGTTCGGGACATGCGGGATTCGCCTCGCGACCTACAAATCCGGCTTTCACATGCTGCTGCGCGATTTGAAGGCCAAGACGGTCCTGCGCGACGTCGTCGCCTGGGTCGGAAATGCGCAGGCCGCCTTGCCGTCCGGCAGCGAGCAGCCGCTCCTGTCCTATGCCCTGGCGCAGCGTACCGAGCCCGGCAAAGAAGGGGATGGCGCGACGGCGCCGCATGCCTTAAATTGCCGCTCGCCGCAAAGGCATGCGCGCCCGTAGCTCAGCTGGATAGAGCGACGCCCTCCGGAGGCGTAGGTCAGGGGTTCGAATCCCTTCGGGCGCGCCACCCTGCTTCGCCAAGGCTTCGCAGGGTTGCATACAACCCAAGAAGCCTTGCTGCGAACAGGAGTGCCCTCCGAAGCCTTGGCGCAGGAGGGCTGGCTCGCGTTCGAAATTTCTTCTCCAGGGCGCGCCATTTTCCTCTCGCCTATCTTCCATGCGGCTCCTCCCCGCATGAGCAGCGCCGATTGGCCCCGCTCGCGGACGCAGTCTTTCAACAATGGCGAGCAATCATCGATCGATGAATTGCCGTCTTTTCGTGCACCCCGGGAAGCTGCCTCTTCGAGCGGCAAATCACGCGCATTTCCGCCATTTCGGGCAGAAGTCGATACGCATCGCAACCATTGGTCTGCGACGTTCCGACCTATTTTGGGGGTACCGCGAATTTTATAAATTGTCCGTACAAATTTTTGTTGTCGCGTCGCGCCACCGGTCCTAAGATCGCCGCGATGAAATTCAACAAGAAAAAACTCTACAAGGCTAGGGAGCGAAAATGCCTGATGTGCACCAAGCACTTCAGGAGCGAGTGGTCGGGCAATCGCGTTTGTAAAAAGTGCCGCACTTCCTCCGCTTGGAAAGAAGGCAACATGACCTCCTCGGACCCCGTTTGCAGCGCCAGCGTTCCGGCAAGCTAGTTCCTTGTAGAACGGAAATTTGAAAGTGACAGGCGGCCACCGCTTCAAACGCGGCGTTGGCTGAACGGAAAAACGCGCCCTCCTCGTTGCCGTTCTTTTCCGGTTCCCGTTACTGCATTTCGCGCTCGGGCCCGCACAGATCGGTGGGGACCGAACGGGGAAGTCGTCTCAACCCAGGCTCGTAGACATTCTCTCGAACGACCGGCCTGTGCCAAGCCTCCGCACAACGTGAAAACCCGTGCGGGCAACGCCGGCGGGACCGGTTAGCCGACCGCTCCTCGAACGTCCCCGGCATCGGGCTTCGCATCCGCCGGGATTAGATCCCGCGTCAGCTCGGCCAGCTCATCCGCCAGCAACGTCTCCTTCCGTAGCAGGACTTCGGCGCAGCGCTCCAGCACCGCGCGGTTCTGCTCGAGAATGGCGATCGTCCGGTGAAACGCTTCGTCGACGATCTTGCGCACCGCTTCGTCGATGTCGCGCGCCGTATCCTCGCTGAACCGCCGCTCGAGATAGGTCGGCGCCTCGCCCTGGCCGAGGAAGGCGGATTTCGGCGCGTCGTAGACGACGTAGCCGAGGGACTCATCCATGCCGTAGCGGGTCACCATGCTGCGGGCGATGTCGGTCACCTTGGCCAAGTCGTCGGCCGCGCCGGTGGACAGATGACCGAAGACGACCTTTTCCGCCGCGCGCCCGCCCAGAAGGACGCAAATCTTGTCGACCAGCTCGCGGCGGGTCATCAGGTACCGGTCTTCCGTCGGCCGCTGGATGGTATAGCCGAGCGCGCCGACGCCGCGCGGAATGATCGACACTTTGTGCACGACATCCACGTCGGGGAGCGCGGTCGCGACCAGCGCATGGCCGAGCTCGTGGTAAGCCACCACCTTCCGCTCCATCGGGTTCAGGAGGCGGTTCTTCTTCTCGAGCCCGGCGACGATCCGCTCGATGGCCCGGGTAAAGTCCTCCAGCGTCACGCCCGCCCCCTTGCGGCGGGTCGCCAGCAACGCCGCCTCGTTCACCAGATTGGCAAGATCGGCGCCGCTGAAGCCGGTGGTCAGCGCGGCGATCGCTTCGGCGTCGGCGTTGGGCGCAAGCTGCACCTTCTTCATATGCACCTTGAGGATCGCCTCGCGGCCGGCCTTGTCCGGGCGGTCGACCAGGATCTGCCGATCGAACCGGCCCGCGCGCAACAGCGCCGGATCGAGGATCTCCGGCCGGTTCGTCGCCGCCAGCAGGACGACACCCTTGCTGGGGTCGAAGCCGTCGAGCTCGGCGAGCAGCTGATTCAAGGTCTGTTCGCGCTCGTCATGGCCGCCGCCGATGCCGGTCGCGCCGGCCCGGGCGCGGCCCAGCGCATCCAGCTCGTCGATGAAGATGATCGCCGGCGCCTTCGCGTTCGCCTGCTCGAACAGGTCGCGCACCCGGGCGGCGCCGACGCCGACGAACATCTCCACGAACTCCGACCCGTTGATCGAGAAGAACGGCACCGAGGCTTCGCCCGCAACCGCCTTGGCGAGCAGCGTCTTGCCGGTGCCGGGAGGCCCCACCAGCAAAACGCCCTTGGGAATGCGCGCGCCAAGCCGGCCATAGGATTGCGGATCCTTCAGGAAGGCGACGATCTCGTGCAGCTCCTCCTTCGCCTCGTCGACACCCGCGACGTCGTCGAAGGTCACCTGGGTGTCGCTCTCGACATAGACCTTCGCCTTGCTCTTGCCGACCGACATGAAGCCGCCGAGGCCCTGCTTCTCGGCGAATTTGCGAAAGACGAAGATCCAGATGCCGAAGAACAGAAGGACCGGCAAGACCCAGGACAGGATATCCCGAAGCAGCGTGCTTTCGACGACGCCGCTGTACTCCACCTTGTATTTATTGAGTGTGGTCGCCAGATCCGGATCGACCCGCACGGTGACGAAATGCGTCGGGCCGCCCTTCTCGGCGCTCTTCATCTCGCCTTCGATCGTGTTCTGCTTGATGTAGACGCTCTTGATATCACCGTCCTTGAGCTTCTGCTCGAAAACGCTGTACGGAAGGCGCTCGATCTTCTGGCTCTCGAATCCAGAGATTCTGCAGGAAGATCACGCCGAAGATGGCGAGGATCACGTACCAGATGTTGAGCTGGGTTTTCTTGTCCATCGGCAGCGCCCATCCTTGCGATTGCGGTGCAGCATACTAGCCCTGTCGCCGCGCCGGGCGCTGACCTCGATCAACCATCGGGACGCCCGCCCCTATCGCGTATCGTCAAACCCGCGGCGACCGATCGCCATAGGGCAGGGACGACGGGGGACCGGGCTGTTTCGGCGGTTCCGGGTCCTGCCGCCCGCGCCGGTAGAGGCTGTGCAGGATCCATCCTATCAGCACGCCAAGGGCGAAAACCACAGCGATCAGGATCGCCCGCGGCATCGCCATCGACCAGATCAGGAATTGCACTTCGACGTTGGCGACGTTCTGCACCGCGAAGACGAGCACGAGGCCGACCAGAACGATCAGCAGGGCAGGGCGCAGATTACGGGGCATCGCCCCGCCTTTCCCGTTTCCGCGGCCGGGCCTCAAGGCGACGACGGTGACGGACGATCAGCAGCTGCGCAAGCCAAAGGATCATGCCGATGCCGACGATCACGCCAAGGAAATAAACCTCGTAAAGCTCCGTCTCCTCGACCGTTGACGACAAGGCCGAGCCGACCAGATGGCCAATCGATGAGAACAGAACCGCCCAGATTGCGGACGCGACCATGTTGAGCAGGATGAAGCGCGCCGGGGAGACGCCGCTCATGCCGATGGCGAACGGGCTTACCGTCCGGATGCCGTAAACGAACCGGAAGCTCAGGATGAAGATCGCGTGATAGCGGTGCAGCAGCCGCAGCGCGCGCTCCGCCGCCGGACGCCAGGCGGGACGCTTCTCCAGAAGCGCCGCGCCCCATCGCCGGCCAATGAAGAAATAGGTCGAATCGCCGATCCAGGTCCCGAGGAAGGCGCAGACCGCGACCCAGGGAAGCGACAGATAGTCCAGGCTGGCGAGATAACCGGCCGCGAGAACGGTCGTCTCGCCCTCCAGGAAGGTGCCGGTGATGATCGCCGGGTATCCGTAGGTTGCGATAAAGTCTTCCATAGGCTCGTAATTTCGTTGCCCGCGCTCTGCTCCCTGCCCCGGAGGCGTTACAGCGGAACCGGCCGCGGCGCGAAATGTTCCTTTGCGAAGGCGACCCGATCTTCGACTGTCTTGAGATTCTTGGCCTTGCTCTCGATCAACGCAAGCCGGTGCCCCAGCCCTTCCCGGTTCGCGATCTGGATATTCAGCCCCGGCCGCGCATTCAGCTCAAGCACGAGCGGTCCGCGGTTCTTGTCGAGGACGATATCGATCCCCTGGAACCCCAGATGCGTGAGGTCATAGGAAAGGGCCGCCATCGTCAGCAGCCGGTCCCAGTGCGGGATCGTGACGTCCATGACCGGATTGCCCGTGTCGGGATGGACCTCGACCACGGAATTCTGCCACACCGCCGTCAAGGTCTTCCCCTCGTCGATCGAGATCCCCGCGCCGATCGCGCCCTGATGCAGGTTCGCCTTGCCATGGGACTTGCGCGTCGGCAGGCGAACCATCGACATCACGGGCACGCCCAGCAAGCTGATGATGCGAATGTCGGGGACTCCGCGATAGGAGATCTGTTCGAACACCGAATCGAAGTTCACCCGGTATTCGATCAGCGCCTTGTCGTTTTGCCCGCCGAGACTGAACGTGCCGGCGAGGATCGTATTGATGTGATAGAGCATGTCGTCGACCGTCATGTAGTCGCCGTCCGCGAGATGGAAGAGATTGCCCATGCGTCCGACGACGATCAGGATGCCGTCGCCGCCGCTGCCCTGCGCGGGCTTCACGACGAAATCGGCATGATCGGCAACGATCTCGGGGAACCGTTTCACTTCATGCGGGAATTCGATCTTGCCGTAGAGCGTCGGGATGGGCATCCCGACCTTCTCGGCAATCAGCTTCGTTTGAAACTTGTCGTCGACCAGCGGGTAGTAGCGCCGCGAATTATAGACGAGCTGATAGTCGGCATTGCGCTTGTTGATGCCGATGACGCCGGCTTCCGCCAATGCGCGCGCGAGACGAAACATCAACTGCCGTGCCCTCCGAGCGCTTTGAACCGAAGCAGGTCGAGCAGCCGGTAGCCGGAATAGCGGCCAAGCAGAAGCGTGCCGGCAAGCACGACCAGCAGCAATTCCGGAAAGACCAGGCAGAGATGCTCGACATAGGCGTTGACCATGATCAGGTGGGCGAGCGCCGCGACCGCGAGGCTGGATATCCCCAGCTGCAGCATTTGCGCCGGGCCGCGCTCGTCCCAGGTGACCGACATGCGCTCCACGGTCATCGTCATGATCACCATCGGAAACAACGCCACCGACAGGCCGCGCTGCAGGCCGAGCTGATTGCTGACGATGCTGATCCCGGCCATCGTCAGCACGACCACGATCAGCACGCTGGCAAGCCTCGGCACCACGAGAAGCCGAAGGTTCTCAAGGTAGAGCCGCGCAAGAAGCCCGATCGAGACGACGATGGAGAACAGAAATACCCCCCACAGGACATGCGTCTCCCGGAATGCGATCGCGATAAGCACCGGCATGAAGGTTCCGAAGGTTCGCAAGCCGATGACGTTGCGCAGCACGGTGAGCAGGAACACGCCGATCGGAACCGTCAGGATGATCCTGTAGACCTGCTGGGTGCTGAGCGGCAAGCTGAACAGGGAGTAGGCAAGCAGATTGCCGCCTTTCGTCTTGTCGACCGCCAACGCGTTGCGAAGCGCCGGGACCGAAGCCGCCGAAATGGTCAAGGTCGTCTTAAGATCGCTCGCCCCCATCAACCTTCGCCAACGGAGCCGAGCCGCGCCACCAGGCAAAGCTGTTGCCAGGAAGCTTGTTCGCAGCGCTGTGGAGTCCGAACTCCTGCCAGCGTCCATCAACATAGGCCTCCAACCAATGGGAGAGCTTGGCATCGCGCGCGAAGTCGACCAGTTGAACGCCGTTGACGGGCCGCGCCGCGATGCCGGCAAGCGCAAGCAGCTTCGATGCGACCAGCATGCGCTTGCGCATGCTCGGTGCAAAGCCGAGCAGCGTCTGCGCCGAATCCGGCAACGTATTGCCGGTGAGCCGCTTGAGCACCAAGCGGACGAGCGTCTCGTCGTCTGCAGACTTTCGCTCGATATCCTCCAAAAGGCCCTTGGCCGCCGCCAAATCCGCTTCATTGAAACGGGGCCGTTCGGGTATCGGCTCCTCCACCTCGCTGACTTCTCGGCTGACCCAGGCGCGGTGGACGACGAACCGGTAATAGATGGTCTGCTCGCCTGTCGCCTTGCGAATTGAAAACAGCGCCCGGCGGTTATCCCCGTCGGACGCTGTCGTCAGCCCAAAGCCTTCGGAAACGAAGCTTTGGTCGATGATCTTGAGCGATCGGGCGTTCTGCGGAATGAACAGCGAAACCTTGACCGCGGAATCGCGGGCCGTGAAATGGATCTTCGCCTCGACTTCCCAGTTGGTGACGTGGCCGGTCGGACGAAGCGGCAGCTCGAGAAAAAGCGCCTTGTAGATGAAGATACCCAGCCCTGTCGAAGCCAGGATCGCCGCGAGGACATAGAGATGCAGGTTCTTCACTGGCTTAACGGTCCGGACATGCGGGCCGGGTCAGGTGCTTCGCGCCCGGATCGATGACGAATTTCCCTGTCAGGAAACGACGCCCGATCAGCATTCGATAACTCAGCCCCTCGCGGTTGTTCAGGTTGACTTCCGCCATCTTATAGTAGGCGCCGATGCATACTCCAATATTCACCACGTAGCGGCGCTGTAGGGGCACACCGGCACGCCTGATATGCACCGTCCGCTCGATGGGACGCTCGATCCGCCGCGAGGCATTGTCATTGCCGTGGATCGTGAAGCGCACCCATTCCTCTCCATCCTTGCTGAACGGCTGGATATCCGCCGCGTCGAGCGAGGACGAGAGGGCGCCGGTATCGATTTTCGCGTCGACACGGAGGTCGCCCGGCTGGATCGCCACGGTCTCGACATAGCCGATCGTCGTAAAGCCGGACGCGCGGTTCGAACATCCGGCGCCGCCCGGTCGGAAGCGGGACGCTCGTCGGCCGCGTGCGCCGGCAACGGCGCGCCATGGGAAACGACCACGGCAGCCAGCCAGCGGAGAACGGCGCATTGCCGCAGACGGGACACGAAAGGCCGATCCATGAAGCGCGCACCTTGCCGTAAGCCACAACGAAGCCGGCGTCGAGTCATCGGGTCAGACGGGGCGGGCCGGCGCAGCCGAGCCAGCTTCGCATATCACATAACTGTGGTGTAATGCGCCGGTCAATCGGCAGAGACCAGCTTAAGCGAGGACGCGGCAAATGAGCGAAGAAGACGGTCTGATCAGTGCCTACAGGCTCGACGGCAACGGTGGGGGCGAACGGATCGCAACCTGGGACGCGCTGTCCCGGAACGACGGACAGGGCACCCTCTGGGTGCATCTGGACCACAGCGCCGAGGCCGCCGGCGACTGGCTGCGCGAGGCAAGCGGCCTTCGCCCGCTGATCCAGGAAGCGCTGCTCGCGGAGGAGACGCGGCCGCGCTGCCTGGCCGTCGACGAAGGAATCCTGCTCAACCTGCGCGGCGTGAACCTCAATCCGGGCTCGGACCCGGAGGACATGGTCTCGATCCGTCTCTGGCTGGAGAAGGACCGCGTCGTCAGCACCCGCCATCGCCGGCTGATGGCCGTCGAGGATATGCGGCAGGCATTGGCGAAGGGCCACGGCCCGCAGGACGCCGGCGCCCTCGCGGTCATGCTCGCCGAGTGCCTGACCGCGCGGATGGACCCCGTGCTCGACGCCCTGCAGGACCAGCTCGATGCGCTCGAAGACACCATCATCACCGCCCTTAGCCGCGAGCTTCGCAGCGACCTCGCGGAGCTGCGGCGGCAGACCATCATGCTGCGCCGCTACATCGCGCCGCAGCGCGAAGCGCTGAGAAAGCTCGCCGCCGAAGAGGTCGACTGGCTCCCCCAGCGGCGGCGGGATCGCCTAATGGAAATCTCGGACCGGGTGACCCGTTATATGGAAGATCTGGACGTCATCCGCGACCGCGCATCGGTCATCAATGACGAGCTCGCCAACCGTCTTGCGGAACGGATGGACCGGACGATGTACCTGCTGTCGCTGGTCACGCTCATCTTCCTGCCGCTGACGGTGATCTCAGGCATGCTCGGGATGAATGTCGGCGGCATCCCGGGCGGGAACATTCCCTGGGCCTTTGCCGCCGCCTGCGCGTTCTTCGCGGTCATCGCCGGGTTCGAGATATGGCTGCTGCGCCGCCTGAAATGGTGGGTTTGACGGGCCGGTTTTTTCACGGTCCGTCAACCAACCGGCGCACGCGCTCGTTTCAGTAGCAGCGCGTCCGCGTTCCCCATTGGATGCTGCCGTCGGGCAGATAGCGGTAGACACGGTCACTGTGGCAGACCGGCCCAGGCGGCGGCGCGTAATAGACGACCGGCGGCGGACCGTAGTAATAGACCGGCGGCGGCGGCGCGGCGTAGACCGGGCCATAGTAATAGCCCGGGTAATAATAGGGCCGAGCCAGCAGCGCGCCGGTCAGCAAGGCACCGCCGACGACACCGGCGACAAAAAGCCCGCCATCGCCGCCATGATGATGATGATGGTAGTGGCCGTATCCGCCGGCCTGGGCCGCGCCGCTGGGCAGGGCAAGGCTTAAGGCGACAGCCGCGGCTACGAGAAGCTTACGCATTTTTCGGGTCTCCATGACAACATTGCGCCGACCATCGAGGACCCCCAAAGTCCAGACGTCACCATTATTATATGCAATAATTTAGTATATCCCGTCGCCGCTGCAAGTGCAGCATCGCAGGATGCAGGTTCGGCTGCCTATGATCCGCCGGTACGAATCACGGCGCCGGCGGTTTCTTGCCGCGAAGGCCGCGGAAATCGAGGCTGAGCCCGGAACCGGCGGTATCCATCTGCCGCCGGCGCCGGCCGAACAGCCGGCGCAGGCCGCGCCACAGCTTGGGCATCAGCCAGATCACCCCCAGGATGAACCCGCCCAGCAGGGTCAGGAAGAGCGCCGGCTTGAACAGGGCCAGGATGAGGCCGCCCAGCACCATGACGTCCTCGAGGATCGACACGATCCAGTTGCTAAAGGGCTCGGGCGAGGCGTTGATGGCAATACGCCCGCCCGCCTTCGCGGCATGGCTCGTCGCCGCCAGCGCGCCACCCGCCAGTAACGCCGCCGCTACTTCGTAGCCATCACCATAGGAATCCAAAGCGCCCGCCGCCAGCAGCGCCCCCGCCGGAATGCGGATGAAGCTGTGCACCGCATCCCAAAGCGAGTCGATGCCCGGCACCTTGTCCGCGACGAACTCGGCAACATAGAGAAAGGCGGCCACGGCGAGGACCGCCGGATGCGACAGAACGGCGAGATCCGGCGGCAGCGTCACGACGCCGGCCGCCTGCAGGCCGCCCAGCAACAGCACCGCGGCGTAGAGATTGATCCCGCTGGCCCAGGCCGCGCCAAGGCCAAGGGCAAGCAGGTTCAAGCCATGCATGGCACAACGCGCGCGCCCGCGTCCTGCCGCCAAGCCGTGCGCGCCGCATGGGTCAATTGCGCCGGTCCCCGCCCACGGCGTCGGCGATCTTCCGGTCGGTGTTGAACTGGCTCAAGGAATAGACCGCCCATATCGCCGCCGGAATCCAGCCGATCAGCGTGATTTGCAGGATCAGGCAAATGATGCCGGCCAGCGGCCGCCCGATGGTGAAGAACAAAAGAAACGGAAGAAAGATGGCGATGATCAGACGCATTGCTGTGATACTCCCTCGTCCCACCTCACCATACCGCCCTGGCCGACCATCGGCCAGCGCACAGGTCCCCGGCCGCCTTGGCATCTTCAGACATCGTCAGATATGGCGTCGCGGTCTTCTGTACCTGTTTTGTTCGTGCTAATCTTCGCCGATGGACGATCTTCCGAACCCGTCGAAATCGCGCGCACCGAGGCCGCTATCCGCGCCGATCGAGGCCACCGCGTCCGTTCCGGACGGCAAGGCACAGGCGCTTGCCCGCGGGATCAGCCGCATGCTCGACGAAGCGGGCCAGACCTGCCTCCTCGAATTCACCTTGCGCAACGGCCGGCGCGCCGACGTGATTGCTTTGGCGGCCGACGGCAGCTTCACGATCGTCGAGATCAAGACATCGGTGACCGATTTCCGCACCGATGAGAAATGGCCGGACTATCTCGAGTTCTGTGATCGCTTTTATTTCGCCGTGCCGGAGGACTTTCCCCAGGCGCTGATTCCCCAATCCTGCGGCCTGATCGTGGCGGACGCGTATGGCGCGGCCGTCCTGCGTCCCGCGGCGGAGACGCGCCTCAACGGATCCAGGCGCAAGACGCTGACCCTGCGCTATGCGGAAACCGCAGGCCGGCGCCTCATGCGCCTGCTCGATCCGGCAAACCTGCTTTAGCGAACGGCCCGCGCGACGACGGATCGGTGCGTCAGGGTTGGTCTGAGGAAAACGCTTCCGGCATCGGTGCAAGAGTTGCCGGGTAAACGGCCGATCAGACGACCGCCCCCTGAACAAAGCTGCGGATTTCCGCCCTCGCGGCGTGGCACGCATCCTGCGTAATCGCAGGACACCGCCCCAGCAACGGAGTCCGCCTTGTCCACGACCATCGGCGCTTATCAACCGTCGCTGTATAGCTCCGCGCAGAGCGCCTACGCGGGCACGCCCCCCGCATCGAGCGCGGCACAAGCCCTTAGCGACGATACAAGCACATCAACGCAGGATTCGCCCGCGTCGACCGTCACCTTGTCCGACGCGGCCAAGGCCTATCTCGCCAGCGCCGCCGATACCGACGCCAGCACGGCCGACATACCGCTCGCTAATGTCGCGGCAAACGCCCGCGCCTGGTTCGACCAGCAATACCAGACGCTCAAGATCTCGTCGGCGATGCTCGATGGCCAGGTCGCGGTGGATCTGACCGGCCAGAGCCGCGCGACGCTGTCGGCCGTCGCATCGAACGCGCAGAACCTTTTCAGCACCGACGAGAGCACGGCGGCGGCGACCGCGCTGAAGTCGCGGTTCGACGATGCGCTGGCGCCATACGTCGTGATTGCCCGTCATACCGGTGATTACGCCAGCCTTTATCAAGCGGCGTCGGATTATCTCGATCAGGCGGGGGCGGACGAGCGTGCGACGACCGCTTGGCAGGATCAAAATCAGGCGGTGGACAAGGGCCTTGCCGCGGCGAAGGTAGCCTTCGGCAAAGCGCCCGATACCGGCGACAGCAACGATCCGGTGCGCGCGCTGCTCGACAAATCGACCGCCACCGGCTCGACCGCGTCCGACTCCAGCAGCGCATCGGTTGCCGCCAATGCGCGCGCGATGTTGGACGACCAGGAAAACCACGCCAAGGACAACGGAACCGAGCTGGCGTTCGATGCGTCTCAAAAAACGGGTCCGCAAGTGGATTTCTCGAATTTCGATAACCAAACCTTGGCGACGGTGGCGCTCAACACCAATTCGACGTTTTCCACCGAGGAGGCTCGCGCCGCCAAGAGCGAGCTCGACCTGCGCACCCGCACGAGCATGCTCGGCGCCCTGACGTCGAGCAATGATGGCGCCAGCAGCAGCCTTGCCCTGCTGCAAATATATTCGGGTATGAGTGACGAGGAAAAAGCGGTCCTCGGCGTCACCGACGCGGTGACGAACCGCTTGATTCAGAATTATCAGACAATGATGTCTATCCAGAACGCATTCGGCAGCAGCAGCGCGCTTGGAAGCAACAATACGCTTGGAAGCAGCAACACGCTTCCGAGCCTCTCCGCTTATCTATGAGGTCACCAAGCACCTGTTGAAGCTCGCCTCGCGCGCTGTCACGGGTTGCGGCGGTCGATTCGCTCCAGCTCTTCCCAGAATTCCTTGAACAGCTCGGCACGGATGCGCTTCTCGTCACCTTCGCCATGCATGCGGTCGGGATGGTACATGCGGGCGAAGGCCGTCCGCGCCTGCTTGAATTTCACATCCGGCGCACCGTGCCCATTGCCGCCGCCGTTGCGCGGCAGCTCGTCGGTCACCGGCTCGCCGAGCCGTTCTTTGAGGCGACGAATTTCCGCCTTGTAGTAACTGACCGTGTTGTCGAGCGCCTTTTCGGTATCTTCCAAGGCGATCCGGCATTTCCGGAGGTTGTAGTTGAGCTCGGATTCGCGGCTGCGGCGAGCCTGGTACACGATATAAGCGCCGAGGAGGACGATCAGCGCCGGAACCGCCAGGGCGAGAATGTCGATGCCGGTCATCGGCTGTCCTCTTCGCGTGGCCGGGCCCTGTCGAGGCAGGCCTTCAACTCGCGAAACGGCGGATCGTGTCGCTCGTGCTGTGGCCGTTCAGAATTTCCGCCAGCACGACTTTCCCGCCCCATGACTGCACCTCTCCCGCGCCGACGACCTCGTCGAGACTGTAGTCCGCGCCCTTCACAAGCACATCGGGACGAAGCGCGTTGATCAGCGCCATCGGATTATCCTCGTGGAATATCACGACCAGATCGACCGTGGCCAGCGATGCGAGCACCGCGGCACGGCTCATTTCGCCCTGGATTGGCCGCTCCGCGCCTTTGAGGCGCTTGACCGACGCGTCACTGTTGAGGCCGACCACGAGGCGGTCGCAAGACGACCGCGCCTGCTTCAACAAGGAGATATGCCCCGGATGCAGGAGGTCGAAACAGCCGTTGGTGAAACCCACCCGCCAGCCGCGCCGGCGCCAGGTCTGGACGCGGTCGAGCATCGCCGCCTTGGTCATCACCTTCGCCTCGGCGTCCATGAATTCCAATTCGTGCAGCGCCGTCAGAATCTCCGCCGGATGGGCGACCGCCGTCCCGACCTTGCCCACGACGACGCCCGCGCCGAGATTGGCAAGCTTGGCCGCCAGCGGCAGCGGCGCGCCCGCGGCGAGCGATGCCGTAACGATGGCGACCACCGTATCCCCCGCGCCCGACACGTCGAAGACCTCGCGCGCGCGCGCCGGCAGGTGATGAACCGCGTCTTGTTCGACCAAGGTCATGCCGCGCTCGCTCCGCGTCGCCAGAATGGCCGTGATGTCGTAGTCCGCAATGAGCTTGCGGCAGGCCGCGACGACGTCATCGTCCTTGTCGGTCGGCATGCCGGTTGCCAGCGCCAATTCCATCCGGTTCGGCGTCAGCAGGGTCGCGCCGCGATACTTGCCGAAATCCCGGCCCTTGGGGTCTACGACCACCAGCCGGTTCTGATCGCGGGCGAGGGTTATCAGCGCCCGCGTGAGATCGTCGCCCAGCACCCCTTTGCCATAGTCGGACAATACGAGCGGCGCATCGGGGACATTCGCCAGCGCCGCCGCGGCGTCCTCCAATAGCGACCGCTGGTCGGCGTCGCTAATCGCCTCGGTCGTCTCGCTGTCGGCACGCAGCAGCTGCTGCTTTCCGGCGACGAAGCGCGTCTTGACGCTGGTCTGGCGGCCCGGGATCGACACCAGGCGCGGGGTCACGCGCGGCTCGTGCGCCAAGAGCGACGCCAGCTCGTGGCCGGCCCGGTCCACGCCGACCGCCGCGACGAGCTCGGCCGTGACGCCGAGCGCCGCGAGGTTGCGCAGGACATTGCCGACGCCGCCCAGCATCGCGATTTCCTGCTGCACCTCGAGCACCGGGATCGGCGCCTCGGGGGACAGGCGGTTGACGCGGCCTTCGACATAGCGATCCAGCATCAGATCGCCGATGCACACGACCCGAGCGCCCACCAGCTGTGACAGCAAGGCTGCCATCTGGGAGGCGTCAGCCGCCGAAAACTCTGTATCTTGCGAGGAATTCGCGTCCGGGTTCGCCATGTCAATCAATCAGCAGGGCTTCGTCGCGTGGTCGCTAATCCATTCGCGCCGAGCTTGCAACAATAACATGGCGCGGGAGTCAGGTGTGGAGAAAGCTCTGCTGCTCGCCGTGCAGGACCGCCGCCGTCAGGCAGCCGGACCAGACCGCGCCGGTGTCGATGGCAATCCGGTTGTTGTGCACCTCGGCCTCATCGACCGGGGTGTGCCCGTGCACGACGACGACTTCATGCTCATCGGACGAGCCGAGGAAGGGCTCGCGGATCCACAGCATGTCATCTTCGCATTGCCGATCGAGCGGCACGCCCGGGCGGATACCGGCATGGACGAACAGATAATCCCGCTCGCGGTGCGAGACCGACAGCCCCTTCAGGAATTCCAGATGCTCGTCCGGCAGCATTTCGTTCAGCGATTTGCTCAACACGCCGAGATCTCGCGCGGAGCAATGCTTGGCGCCCTTGATGCCATAGCTCGCCAGCGTCGCGTCGCCGCCGTTCTTGATCCAAACCGTGCCCACTTCCGGGTTGTCCAGGAATTCCATGAAGAACTCCTCGTGGTTGCCCATGAGGAAGACCTGTTCCAGGTCGGCAAGCGGCCCGTTGATCAGACGATCGATCACCCCGGCGCTGTCGGGGCCCCGGTCGACGTAGTCGCCGAGATAGACCACCACCTTGCGGCTTTCAGGCGCACGGCCGGCATCCTTCGCGATCAGGTCCTGCAGGCTGCCGAGCAGATCGGCGCGGCCGTGAACGTCGCCGATGGCATAGATCCGCGTGTCACGTGGCGCGCAGGCATTCGATATTTTGCATTCCGCCAACATGGGACAATCCGGACAGGTTCGAGACAGCGGCCCGTCGAACTGCCCGGAGGCGGCCGACGGAAGTGTTCAAGCCGGCCTATCCAACGCTTTTATCGTTAACTTAACGTAAATCCCTTTTCGTTAATGTTTCCGCGACAGGAATTTGTTCAACGGCCGGCGGCATTCGACGAACGAGCTGGAAGACCGCGGGTTCCCCGCGACCGGCTTCGATCATCTTTTCAGCGATGCGCGTCGCCGAAGAAAAAGGCACAGGCGAGGCATGAACATCACTGCCGCCCATTTGGCCCCGCAACCGACGGTCAGCCAGGAATACCTGCTGCTGAGCTACCTCCAGCGCCTGGAGCGTCACCGGACGGGCCGCCGCGCGGTGCATATCCACCTGTCGAACCTGCGCGACCACAACCGCAAGAGCCATCACATCAAGATCGCGGGCAACACCTTCGAAGGGCTGGTCCGGCATTTCGAAGGCCAGATGTTCGCGCTGAACAACGGCGATCTGATCTTCATCTGCACCGGCGCCAGCGTCGAGGAGATGGATGACGCGGTCATGCGCCTGCGCTTCCTGTTCGGCGACGATCCGCTGGCGATCCTCGACGTCGCCGACAATTTCTCCACTTGGTACAATCTGGAAATTCAGTATCAAGAGCTTCTGTCGATCGCCGAAGATCTCTATGAAGCCGAGCAGACGCGCCAGGAACGCTTGCGCAACCGCTCCGCACAGTGGGGCGAGAACCAGGACGGCAGCTCGCGGCCGGGGATCACGCCGGCCCAGCTCCACCGTCTCGAGGATTTTCTGAAGAGCGCGGACCTTTCCAGCTTCGTGCGCCGCCAGCAAGTCTGCGCCGTTACGGCGGACTCCAGGCCGCGGCGCATCCTCAAGGAAATCTACGTTTCGATCGACGAGCTCGCCGCGACGGTCCTGCCGGAGGTCAACCTCGCCGCCAACAAGTGGCTTTTCCAGCATCTCACGATGACGCTCGATCGCCGCATCCTCAAGCTGCTGACACGCGCGGAAGATAAGGACCTGCATTCATCCTTCAGCATGAACCTGAATGTCAGCACGCTGCTCTCGCCCGAGTTCCTGCAATTCAACTCCGAGCTCCGCATGGGCGGCCGCGGCACGATCGTCATCGAGCTTCAGCTCGTCGACATCTACGCCGACGTTTCGGAATTCTTTTTCGCGCGCGACTATCTGAGCGAGAAGGGATACCGCCTCTGCATCGACGGCGTGACCCATCACAGCCTGCCGCTGGTCGACCGCAAGGCGCTGGGAACCGACCTGATAAAGGTCCTGTGGAGCCCGGCCTTCATCGACGAATCGCCGGACGAAGGAAAGCGCGAGAAATTTCAGGAAGCGATCGAGCGATGCGGCAAATCGCGGGTCGTCCTGGCGCATTGCGACAGCCCGGACGCGGTCCGGTTCGGCCACCAGATGGGCATCACCATGTTCCAGGGCCGCTTCCTGGATTCGCTCATGCAGGAAGAGATGCGCTTCGGGATGACGAGCTTCACGCTCTGAGGCGCGTCGCCGAAATCCGTCGGAGCCTCATCCCCGCGGGGCGTGCTTGTTCAGAATCCGCTGCAGCGTACGACGGTGCATCTTGAGCCGGCGGGCTGTCTCGGAGACGTTCCGGTCGCATTGCTCGAACACACGCTGAATATGTTCCCAGCGAACGCGGTCGGCCGACATCGGCTCTTCCGGCGGCGGCGGCAGCGGCCGCTCGGTTTCCAGCAACGCCGCGGCGACGGTGTCCGCATCGACCGGCTTGGTCAGGTAATCCACGGCGCCGGCTTTGATCGCCCGGACGGCGGTCGCGATATTGCCGTATCCGGTCAGGATCACGATGCGGATATCCGACCGCGCGGCGCGCAGCGCCTGCACCACCTCCATGCCGTTGCCGTCCTCCAGCCGCAGATCGACCACCGCATAGGCTGGCGGATTGTCACTGCCGAGCTCGATCCCTTCGGCCACGCTGGCGGCAACGACCGTGGCAAAGCCACGCTGTTCCATGGCGCGGGCCAGCCGGTTGCGGAGCGGCGCATCATCGTCGACGATCAGCACGCGTCGGTCTCCGGTGACCGACCCGGAAAGTTCCTGCATTCGCGTTCCCTTGCTCTCAGTCTCCCAGAAAGGCATTTTCCCGCTCTAAAATAGCTCTAGGCCAGCGAATCACAACCTCTGCGCCGCCCTCGGGGCGGTTGGCGAAGAAAAGCTCTGCGCCCAGCCGGGCCAGCAGCGTCTGAGCGATGAAGATGCCCAGCCCCATATGCCCGCTGTCATCCGCCCGGGTCGAAATGAACGGCTCGCCGACCGCCGCCAATACCGCCGGCGGAAAGCCGGGCCCGTCATCCTGGACGGCAATCACGATGAAGCGGTCGTCCCAGCGCAAGCCGACCGTCACGCAGCTGCGGGCGAATTGGGCGGCGTTCTGGATCAAGGTGCCGAGGCCGCTGAGGATCTCGGAGCTGCGGAATAGGACCGGCTCTTCGCCCGTCACGTCGTCCTCGATGATGATATCGATCTCGACCGGCGTACCCAGGTAGGGCTCGGCCGCCGCCTCGACGAGCTGCGACAGGGGCAGGCGGTCGAAGGGCTCCCGGCTGCGCTCTTCCGGCGTCCGGGCGATCCCGGCGAGGATGTCCCGGCAGCGGTCCGACTGGCTGAGCAGAAGCTCGACATCCTCGGTAAGCGGGCTGCCGGCCGGCAGCTCGCGCGACAGCTCCTTGGCGACCACCGCGATGGTGGCCAGCGGCGACCCCAGCTCATGCGCCGCCGCCGCGGCGAGCCCGCCCAGCGCGGACAGCCGCTGCTGGCGCGCCAGCAGGGTATGCGTCGCCGCCAGAGCGTCCGACATGCGCCGCGCCTCCTCGGCCACGGACCACACATAGGTGGAGATGAAGACCGACGCCACGGCCAGCGAGGTCCAGATCCCAAGGACATAGACCGCGGGAAGCTGCAGCGGCTCCGGCCACCAGGGCAATGTCGAGCGCACGACGGCAAGGGCGCTGATGCTCGCCACGGCAAGCAAGGTCAGCCCGATCGTGGCCGCCCGCGACAGGATGGTGGCGGAAACCATGACCGGGGCGATGATCAGGATCGCGAAGGGGTTCTGCAGGCCGCCGGTCAGGTAGAGCAGGGCGGCCAGCTGCAGCACGTCGAAGCCCAGCAGCAGTACGGTCGCGCGGTCGTCCAGCCGTGACGAGGCGATGCGGCGGAGCGACAGGATCAGGTTCGACAGCGCCAGCGTTCCGATCACCGACAGGCAGAGCAGAACCGACAGGTGAAAGCCCAGGCCGAAATGCACGATGAGCACGGTGATGGTCTGCCCCATCACCGCGATCCAGCGGATCAGGATGAGGGTGCGCAGGCGCAGCCGGCCGCGCCGGGTGACCCCCGGCAGCGCCACCGAGCGCGGGCCGAAGGCCCCATTGACGGAATTCGTCGTCATCGCGCTAAGGCAGCACGCGCCGTCCATCGGCGCAAGCCCAACCGTCGGAAAGGCCTGCAACCCTTGCCATTCCAGCCGGCCCAGTCCATATAGCGCCGGTGCTGCACCCGCTACCGGTCATCGACGTTCGTAACCTTACCCGGCGCTTCGGCAAGGTCGTCGCCGTCGATAACGTCAGCTTTTCCGTCCCCCCGGGCAGCGTCACCGGCCTGCTCGGCGCCAACGGAGCCGGCAAGACGACGACGATCGCGATGTTGCTGGGGCTGCTGCTGCCGACCTCCGGGACGATAACCGTGCTCGGCGAGGACATGCTGCGCCATCGCTACCGGGTGCTCGGGCGGATGAATTTCTCCTCGCCCTATTTCGACCTGCCGCAGCGTCTGACGGTCCGCCAGAATCTCACGGTCTACGCCCGGCTCTATGGCGTGCGCCGGGTTGGCGAGCGGCTCGGCACCCTGGCCGGCGAGCTGGACCTGGAGCCGCTGATGGACCGCTCCTTCCGCGGCCTTTCCGCCGGGCAGAAGACCCGGGTCCTGATGGCGAAAGCCATGATCAACGAGCCGGAGCTGCTGCTGCTCGACGAGCCGACGGCCAGCCTGGACCCGGAATCCGCGGACCGCATCCGAGGCTATCTCGAGCGCTTTCGCGACCGGACCGGCGGGACGATCCTCATGGCGAGCCACAACATGCCCGAGGTCGAGCGCCTGTGCGATCATGTTCTGATCATGCAGCGCGGCCGCATCGTCGATCGCGGGGCGCCCGCCGACCTCGTCGCCAAACACGGCCGCCAGACGCTCGAGCAGGTATTCCTCGACATCGCGCGCGCCGATGCCGCGCGCCAGACGCCGGGAGCCGCCGCATGAGCGCCGAGCCTGCGCCCCGCCGATATGTGGAGCGGCGGCTTCTCGCTGCGCCGCGTTTCCGCGCTGGTCCTGCGCTACGGCTACCTGTTGATGGGATCCTGGGCCCGGCTGCTGGAGCTCGCCTACTGGCCGAGCGTGCAGATCGTTCTATGGGGATTCATCGCCAAGAATTTCGCCGGCCAGACGACGGGCGCCGCCGGGATCGCCGGCGCGCTGCTCGCCGCGGTCCTGTTGTGGGACATCCTGTTCCGGGGCCAGCTCGGCTATACCGTCTCGTTCCTCGAGGAGCTGTGGTCGCGCAACCTGGGCCAGCTCTTCATCAGTCCCCTGCGCCCCTACGAGATGGTCCTGTCGCTCACCATGATCAGCCTGATCCGGGCCTTGATCGGGGTCTGTCCGGCCGTCGTGATCGCCATCCCGCTTTACGGCTTTTCGCTGTTCGACCTCGGCCTGCCGCTGGTCGGATTCTTCGCCAACCTGATGGTCACGGGATGGGCGCTCGGCCTGTTCGTGACCGCGCTGCTGCTCCGCGTCGGGCTCGGCGCCGAAAGCGTCGCCTGGATGGCGCTCTTCCTGATCGCCCCGGTCAGCGCCATCTACTATCCCGTCCACGTGCTGCCGGCGTGGCTGCAATGGGTCGCCTGGTCGCTCCCGCCCGCCTATGTCTTCGAGGGAATGCGGGCGATCCTGTTCCACGGCGTCTTCCGCGGCGACCTGCTCATCGGTGCGATGTTGCTGAACGTGCTGTATTTCGTCTTGGGCGGGCTCACCTTCACCCTGAGCTTCCGGATGGCGCGGCGGCAGGGCTACCTGCATCAGTTGGGCGAGTAGCCGTCAGGCGCCGCCTTCCGGACGCGCCAGCGCGCCGCGCAACAGGCCGAGGACGAGAAGCGCCGCGCTGCCGTCGTCCGCAGTGACGCCGAGATCGATCACGGACGCCTTGCCGAGCCGTTCCTGCAGATCCCGGAACGCGCCGCCGGGCGCTTGCTGCGCCAGCACGCAGTGGTCGAGTGCGGACCCGTCGAGCCGATGGAGCGCCGCGGCGGCGGCCAGCGCGCCGAAGCCGTCGAGGATCACCGGCACGCGGGCCATGCGCGCCGCCGTCACGGCTCCCGCCAGCGCGGCAAGGGCGTGGCCGCCGTGCCGGGCCAGCGCGGCGAGCGGTGCTCCGCCCCCGCCCCCGTCTCGACATCGGTGAACAAAGCTTGCGAAAGAGCGGCGGCGGCCTGCGCCACGCCTGGCCCGGCGGCGGCAAGGCACAGCAGGTCGAGGCCTTCCTCGACGGCCGTCATGCCGTAGGCCATGGCCGCGGCGCATTGTTTCTGGGTCAATCCGTCGGCATCCGCGCCGCCGGCCGGCGCGTCGAGCGCCATCTCATAGACCCGGAGCTCCGCATCGTAGGCGCGGCAGAGCGCGCTCACCCGCGCCCGTCCCGTCCGCAACGTATCGAGCGCGTCCGCCTCTTCGGCATCGCCGCCCTGCGTCCACCGGCCGAGGAAAACCGCGGCGCGCGGCCGTTCCAGCCGGGGCAGGCAACGGCCCTGCCCGGCGCCCATCCAGGCCGCAAGCCCATCGAGCAGCCCGAGCGACCCGCCTTTCGGCGCGCCGTCGCTGCCCCAACGGGGAAGGGCTTCAATCAGCGCACGGATTTCCCCGAGCGATGGATCGAGCTTGTCGGTCATCCGTCTCTATCTTCGTCGATGTCGCGGCAGCGGTATCGCCCGTGCGCCGTATGGCCGTCAACAAACTATCACATGCCGGCCGCTTGGCCCCGCTTCGGCCTGGAACTATAAGAAGGGCAGTCCGTTCCCCCTGTCCGAGTGAAACCGACCATGACCGAAACCCGCTGGTGGTGGATCCGCCACGCCCCCGTGATCCAGAGCGAGAACCGGATCTACGGCCAGACCGACCTGCCGGCCGACTGTTCGAACGCCGCCTTGTTCGGCGCCCTCGCCAAGACGCTTCCGCGAAACGCGGTGCTGGTCACCAGCGATCTGCAGCGCGCGGTCCAGACCGCGGCCGCGATTGCCGGCGCAGGCCTCGAATTGCCGCAGGGGATCCTGGAGCCCGCGTTGCGGGAACAGCATTTCGGCGATTGGCAGGGCGAGATGCGCGAGGAATTCATCGCGCGCCGCGGCGGCCATATCCGAGGGTTCTGGCTGGCGGCGGCGGACGAGCGGGCGCCCAATGGCGAAAGCTTCGTGGACCTCGTCGGCCGGGTCATCCCGGCGGTCGAGCGCTATACCAGGGATCACGGCGGAAAGGACATCGTTTGCGTCGCGCATGGCGGAACGATCAAGGCGGCGCTGGCGCATGCGCTTCAGCTCGATTACGAGCGGGCGCTGGCCTTCTCGCTCGCCAACTGCTCGCTCACCCGGCTCGACCATATCGTGCAGGCGGACGGCACGGACCGGTGGCGCGTCGGCATGGTGAACTGGTCGCCGCAGCTCTAGCCGCTGGAACCGCGCCGGACCGGCTGTTAGGCTCGCGTCATGGACGATGTCGACATGGCGCGCTCGCCGATCGTTTTGATCATCGCGGCCGGTGCCGCGCTTCTGCTGTTCTATCTTCTCTTCCGGTCGAGCCGGAAAGCCGCCGACCAGACGTCCTCCCTGCGCCGAAACATCAGCTATGAGTGCGTCACGACGCCGATCGTCAAGGCGGACGCCACGCTCCGCGGGAAGTTCCCGGCGCTTGCCGCCCTCGCCTCCGAAGACGGCGTCGAGCTGGTCCGCTTCGGCCTGTTCAATTGGAGCGAGAGCGATCTCATGGACAGCCAGATCACGGAGCCGTTCGCAGCGCGATTTCGCCGCGGGCAGCGAGGTGCTTTCGGCGGAGCTGGGCGAGACAATCAAGGCCGACATCACGCTTCCCGACTCGCCCACGGTCGCCGGCCGCAGCGTCGTCTTCCCCAAGTTCGGGATCCCGGCGCACGGCACGGTGATCTTCAACATCATCGTGCGCGGAAGGGGCCACCTGGAGGCCGTCGCCGGCAGCGTCGAGGGCCGGGGGCCGATCCGCCGGCTTGGTTGAGTTGCGAAGTCGGATTCGGCGGCCGCTCCCGCCTTGCCGGCGCGCATGCCGGGCGGCATTCGGGGAACATTCTCCTGCCGCAGACGTTATCGGCAGACGAACCGGGCCCTGTGGACATTTCGTGCCTATTGTGATTCGCTCATCCGGCCAGCACCAACCTTAAACCACGGGAGTTACCCGATGTACCGAGCTTTCGTTCGCCTTTGCCTGTTCGTCGCATTGGCAGCTTCCGTTTCGACGGCGCCGGCATTCGCCGGAACGGACCAGGAAGGCCTCGTCGACAAGGCGCGCATCACGGTGCAAGGTTTCGCGCGGGATCAGGAAGTCGGCCCGACGGTTAAGAAGCTGCTCAAATCCGCCAAGGCGGTCGTGGTCTTTCCGTCGGTCCTCAAAGGCGCGTTCTTCGTCGGCGCCGAGGGCGGCAGCGGCGTGCTCCTCGCCAAGGGCGAAGGCGGCAAATGGAGCTACCCGGCCTTCTATACGCTCGGCGGCGCCAGCTTCGGCTTGCAGTTCGGCGGGCAATCCTCGGAAGTGATGCTGCTCATCATGACCAGCAAGGGGATCAACTCGGTCCTCAACAACGAGGTGAAGCTGGGCGCCGACGTGAGCGCCGCGGTCGGGCCCGTCGGCGTCGGGGCGGAAGCGTCCACGACGACGAACCTGCACGCCGACATCTTCACTTTCTCCCGCAATGCCGGCGCCTATATCGGCGCGAGCATCGAAGGCGCCGTGATCCATCCGCGGCGCGAATGGAACCACGATTACTACGGCAGCACCGCCGCCTCCCCGCAGGCGATCGTGCTGGAAGGGAAATACTTCAACCCGCAGGCGGACCAATTGCGTCAGGCGCTGTCCGCGCTCAATTGACCGGGCCGCGCCGGCGGCACGGGCGGGCCCGGAAAACCGCGGTGCATGGCCAATGGCCCGGCTGTTCGACACCTATGTAATGGTGGATTGGAGCGCCGCCGGCCGGCCGCGGCTGGGGCGGGACAGCATCTGGTATGCGGTCGTGGGCCGCGACGGAACGGGACAGCAACTCGCGGCGCTCGAGAATCCGCCGACGCGGGACCGCGCGGCGGCAGACCTGTCCGCCCGGCTCGCCGCCCTGCTGGACGCCGGCAAGCGCGTGCTGGCGGGGTTTGACTTCCCCTTCGGATTCCCCTGCGGGACGGCCGCAAGGCTCGGCTTCAAAGGACTTTCCTGGCGCCATATGTGGCAAGCCTTGAGCGACGGCCTGGAAGATGCGCCCGATAACCGGAACAATCGCTTCGACCTGGCCGAGAGGCTGAACGAACAGCTCAGCGGCGAGGCTTTCCCCTTCTGGGGCAACGTGCGCGAGGAGAATCGGCGCTGCCTGGTGCGGCGCGGCCGGCGGCCGCACGGCCCGACCGACCTTCGCGAGCGCCGCCTGTGCGACTTGTGCCTGCGCACGACTCAGCCGGTGTGGAAGCTCGCGGGCGCAGGCGCCGCCGGCAGCCAGGCGCTGACCGGGATACCGCGGGTCTGGCAGCTCCGGCGCGACCCGCGATTCGCCCTGAGAGCGCATATCTGGCCTTTCGAGACCGGACTGCGGTTCGACCCGCGTCCGCAGCTTCTGCTCGCCGAAATCTACCCCTCGCAGGTCGCCGCCCCCGCCATCGCCGGGAAGCCCAAGGATGCGGCGCAGGTCGTCGCGATGGCCCGGCATTTTTGCGCTTTGGACGATGCGGGCGCGCTCGAAACGCTGTTCAGCGGCGGCAGGTTGCGCGGCGAAAACCGTCTTTGCATCGAACGGGAGGAAGGGTGGATCCTCGGTGCGCTTGCCACTTGACACAATTCGGCAATCGTCAGATGACAGCGCCATGAAAGACTTCCGCGATCTCGATGTTCTTCACGCCGCGCACGATCTCGTCGTCGAAGTTCATGACATCAGCCAGTCCTTTCCGGACAACGAGCCCTTTGGCGTGACGACGGCGATCACGCAGGCCGCCCTGGCGATCCCGCGCAGCATCGTGATCGCCTGCGGGCGCGGATCGGACGCCGACTTGAAGCAGGGACTTGAGCACGCATCAGGATATGCCAGCGAGCTCGAATATCTCATGCTGCTCGCGAGCGAGGTCGGCATCATCGACGACGAAACGCTCGAAGAGCTGGGGACGACCTTGAGCGAATTCAAAACGCGGCTTGCGGAAGAGCTCGGCGAGCTTTAAGCCGCCGATCCTGCTTTTCAGCCCTCAATCCTGCGCGCCGGCACGAACGAGCATCGTTTCGAGCCGGCGGTCCCGTCCCGTGCGCGCCCAGCCCAAGGCGCTCCGCCCGGTATAGTCCAGGACCGTCAGGTTGGGCTTGTGACGCAGCAGCAGCTGGACGACCGCCGCGCGATCTTGCCGGACGGCGAGCATCAGGGGCGTCAAGCCTTCCTTGTGTTTGGTGATCAATATCGGCGCCGGCCTTGATAAGGCGTTCGACGACGGTGGCGTGGCCGCGCTCCGCCGCCCAGCACAGCGCGGTCTTGCCGTAGTGATCCTCATGATCGATTGCGGCACGGTTGGCGATGGCAAGGTCGATCAGATCAAGATTGCCATTGGCCGCGGCGATGTTCAGGACCGTCTCGCCGGCCGAATTCTCATCTTCGATCGACCGGCCTTTGCGAAGCAGATAGTCGACCGCCGCGGTATCGTTGTTTTCGGCCGCCGCGAAGATGGGATTGACCCCGAACACGTCATCAGCGGCGGCATTGCCGGCGAACAGCACCGGAACGGTGGCGGCGACGAGGATCCACAGCAGTCGGCAGGCTCGCGGCCTACGGCACTCTTTTCCCTGACGCCATCGCATTTTATTTGTTCATGCGGCTGTTTGTCTGGTCGTGCGTCGCCTTACATCCTGCCAGAACGGCGCCGCCCGGGCAAAACCCTTCTACCCGCTCACGAAGCTATGATCTTGGCGAATCTCGACTAAACTGCGCTCATGTTCAATTGGTTCACGTTCCATGTCGCGGCCTTGGTCGTCGTTGCGGCGCTGTTCGGCGGCATGCTGATGTTCATGGCGGTCTTTGCGCCGCTGGTCTTTCGCACCCTTCCGGAAGCGACGGCGGCTGCCTTCATGCGCGCGCTGTTCCCCGTTTACTATCGAGTCGGCGGCGTCCTTGCCCTGATTGCGGCCCTGCCGCTGGTGCCGGCCCGTTCCTATATGCCGGAAATCGCGGTCTTGATCGTCGTCGCCGCCGGCTTCGTCGTCGCGAACAAGCTTCTGCGGCCACGGCTCAATCGGGCGCGCGACGAGAGCCGGACAGGCGATTTCCGCCGCCTTCACGGCGCCAGCATGCTGCTCCATCTGGCGCAGTTCCTTGCCGTCGCGGTCGTCCTGGTCCGGCTCGCGCAATAGGCGGCGGCAGACATCGGCACGAAACAAAAACGAGCTATCCTAAATTCTTCGTTCGGCAACGGCGCAAGATGTGGTATTTTCCCCGCGCTCAGATGGTCTTGCCAATGGCCGCGCGATGGGGCTTCCTTTCTGGAAACAGAAGCGTCTCGACGAGATGACCGCAGAGGAGTGGGAATCGCTCTGTGACGGTTGCGGTAAATGCTGTCTCCATAAGATCGAAGACGAAGACAGCGGCGACATCGCCTTCACCAACGTCGCCTGCCGGTATCTCGATCTCGATACCTGCCGCTGCAGCGACTATGCCAACCGGCAAGAGAACGTCCGTGACTGCGTGCGGCTGACGCCGGCGCTCGTCCCGAAGCTTCGCTGGCTTCCGGACAGCTGCGCCTATCGGCTGGTGGCGGAAGGGCGCGATCTGTTCTGGTGGCACCCCCTCGTATCCGGCGACAAGTCGACCGTGCACGCTGCCGGCGCCTCCGTCCGCGGCAAGGCGATCTCGGAGGACGACGTCGCCGACCTGGAAGATCACGTCCAAGACTGGCTGGATGCCGTGGCCGACCCGTTCGGAAAGTCTTCGACGGGGGGACCTTGCCGGTAATGCGGGAAATCTGCCTCGTGCTGCGGGGGCATGCCGTCACCGTCCCGATCCGGCGGGACAGGCGGGCCCGTCAGATTACCATTCACATCGACGCATCGATCGGCGGCGCCAAGATCGTCATGCCCGCTTATGCCGCCGTTGCCGACGCGATGGCCGCGGTCCGCGAGCACGAGGAATGGCTGCTCGACCGGCTGTCGAAGCTGCCGCCGCGCATTCCCTTCGCCGATGGTGCCGTCATTCCGTTCCGCGGCGTCAATCACCGCATCCGACATTTCCCCGGCCTGCGGGGTATCGTCCAATGCGTCGACGGCGAAATTCACGTTTCCGGCCGGCCCGAACATGTCGCGCGCCGCGTGACCGATTGGCTGAAATCGGAGGCGCAACGGACCATTTCACCGATTTGCCTCGCCAAGGCCGCCAGGATCGACCGGCGCGTGCGCCGCATCGTCGTCCGCAGCCAACGTGCCCGGTGGGGAAGCTGCGGCGCGAATGGGCATCTTTCCTTCAACTGGCGGCTCATCCTCGCGCCCGATTCGGTGCTGGATTACGTGGTCGCGCACGAGGTCGCCCATCTTGTGGAGATGAACCATTCGCCGGCCTTCTGGCGCGTCGTCCGGCGGCTGACGCGGGATATGGAGTCGTCGCGCGATTGGCTCAACCGCAAGGGCCAGCAGCTCTACCGATTCGGGTAAGGGCCTAACGCTGGGTCAGGTCGCCCGATTTCCCCAAGAGCGGATGGGGCGGGACGCCCTTCAAGGCATCGCTCATGAACAGATGCCACATATGCGCCGCGAGCGAGCCGCCGCTGACGCCCTTCATCGGCGAAAAATCGTCATTGCCGAGCCATACGCCGGCCACGAGATCCGGCGTGTAGCCGATGAACCAGGCGTCGCGGTTGTCCTGGTTGGTGCCGGTCTTGCCGGCGGCCGGACGGTCGAGCCGCGCTGCCTTGCCGGTGCCCCAGGCGACGACGGCGGAAAAAAGGTCGTTCAGCTCCGCCACGTATTCCGGCGCGATGACGCGGCCCGGGCCGTCGCCCCGCCGGTGATAGAGCACGCGCCCGTTGCCGTCGCGGATCTCCTCGATGCCGTACGGCCAGACGCCGTCGCCGCCGTTCGCGACGGCGGCATAGGCGCCGGTGAGCTCGAGCAGCGTCACCTCGCTCGTGCCCAGCGCAAGCGACGGGTCGGGCCGGAGCGGCGTGGTAATGCCGAGCCGGCGGGCGGTGCGGATCACCTTGTTGCGGCCGACCCGCTCGGTGAGCGCGACGGCGACCGAGTTGGACGACCGCGCCGCCGCCTCGCGGAAGGTCACGTCGCCCCGATACACCGTCCCGGCATTGCGCGGCGACCAGCCTTGCACGGTGATCGGCCGGTCGGAAACCTTGTCGTCGGGGTGGAGACCCGATTCCAGCGCGGTGAGAAACACGAACAGCTTGAAGGCCGAGCCCGGCTGCCGGAGCGCGCGGGTCGCCCGATTGTACTGGCTGTCGGCGTAATCCCGGCCGCCAATCATCGCGCGCACGGCGCCATCGGGGCTCAAGGCGATGAGCGCGGCCTGCGATACCTTGCGCTTGACGTTCTCGTCCAGCACCCGCAGGGCCGCCGTCTGCGCGTCCTGCTGCAGGCGCGGATCAAGCGTCGTGCGGATGACCACGTCGCCCGACACATAGCCGACGTAATCGTCGACGCGGTCGAGCACCCAATCCGTGAAATAATGCGTGCTCGTGTTGTCGACATGGTCGGGGCCGAACCGCACCTCGTCATGGCGCGCGCGCGCCGCGACCGAGTCGCTTATCCAGCCGGATCGCGCCATCTGCACGAGCACGAGGTTGGCCCGCTCCGCCGCCCGCTTCGGGGCGACGATCGGGTTGTCGCGCGACGGTGCCTTGACCAGGCCCGCCAGCACGGCCGACTCGAACAGCGTCAGCCGTTCCGCGCTGCGGCCGAAATACCGGTGCGCCGCGGCGTCCACGCCATACGCCCCGGCGCCGAAATAGACGCGGTTCAGATAGATGCTGAGGATCTGATCCTTGGTGAAGCGCTGTTCGAGCCAGAGCGCCAGCAGCGTTTCCTGTATCTTGCGGCGGAAGGTCCGCTCGCGCGTGAGAAACAGGTTCTTCGCCAGCTGCTGGGTGATCGTGCTGCCGCCCTCGCGGATGCCACCCGAAGCGAGGTTGCGCAAGCCCGCCCGAATGATCCCGAGGACGTCGATGCCCGGGTGCTCGTAGAAACGCCGGTCCTCGATGGCCAGGAAGGCGCGCGGCAGATAAGGGGGCAGATCGCGGACGCGGACCGCTTGCCCGTGCACCTCGCCGTAGCGCGCGATGACCGAACCGTCGGCCGCGAGCACCGAGACGGTCGGCTTGCGGGTGGTCGCCTTTTCGAGGTTCGCGATGTCGGGCAAATCCCGGGCGTACCACGCGATAATCGCCGCCAGGCCCAGCAAGGCCCAGACCGATGCCGTGAGCCCGAACCAGATGATGCGGGACAGAAAGGGACGCCCGGGCGGGTCTTCGGGCGGACGGCGACCGCCGGATCCACCTCGGTCACGATTGCTGCGTTGGTTACGTTGGTTGCGCTGGTCACGGGGGGAGACGCGAAGCGGCGGTGGGTTTCGCCGCGGCCGCCGGCCATTGTTTGCCCGTTTGCTCATGGCGCCATATATAGTACCAAACGCACTCGATTAACCATTGATCTTGCGGATTTTTGCAATATCCCGTTGCCTTTCGGGCACGGCGCGGCATCCGGGTATGCACTTTTGAATGATTCGAAAGAGTTTATTATTCGCACTGTTCAAATGATATTATTTTTGCTAATGCGTTTAACTTCAAAGAAATTGACCTATATCAAAGCCCATGAATGTCGTTCGTCCATTTACTGGTGTGCTTGACCAGCTGAAGGCTGCGGGGCTTCGCCCGACGCGGCAGCGGCTTGCATTGGCGAAATTGCTTTTCGAGGGCGAGGACCGGCACGTGACCGCCGAACAGCTTCATTCCGAGGCGCATGCGGCCAATATCAAGGTCTCCTTGGCGACGGTCTACAATACGCTGCACCAGTTCACCGAAGCGGAGCTGATGCGCGAAGTGGTCGTCGAGCCGGGGCGCTCGTATTTCGACACGAACATCACCGACCACCATCATTTCTTCCATGAGGATGAGGGCGAGCTGACCGACATTCCGGCGACCGCCCTGTCGGTCGAACGGCTGCCGGCCACCCCGGACGGGACCGAGATCAAGCGTGTCGACGTTATCATTCGTTTAAGAAATTCCTGACGTCTCTCAACCTAATGAATTTAAGTTTAGAGTAATTCTAAACTGTTGACTCCTGTCCGCCCCTGGTCCATATAGAAAGTGCGCGCTCGAAACCGCTGGATTTTCCCTGTTCCGGCGCGTCATCGAGCACAGAAGAGAACGCACGCAAAGGGAATGACTACCAGGAGGGACCCATGTCCTTAAAAGGCACGAAGACAGAAAATAACCTGAAAGACGCCTTCGCAGGCGAGAGCCAGGCGAACCGCCGCTATCTCTATTTCGCGCAAAAGGCTGACGTCGAGGGCTACAACGACGTTGCCGCCGTGTTCCGCTCCACCGCGGAAGGCGAGACCGGCCATGCGCACGGCCATCTCGAATTCCTCGAGGAAGTCGGCGACCCGGCGACGGGCAAGCCGATCGGCCCAACCTCCTCCAATCTCGCCGCAGCGGTCGCCGGTGAAACCCACGAATACACCGATATGTATCCGGGCATGGCGCGCACGGCGCGGCAGGAAGGTTTCGACGAGATCGCAGACTGGTTCGAGACCCTGGCGAAGGCCGAGAAGAGCCACGCAGGTCGATTCCAGAAGGCGCTGGACGAGATCGCCTGATCGTTTTGATCAGCTACGCCGGACCGGGCCGGGGCCTTTCGTCCCCGGCCACGGTTGCGGGCGCGCAGGCGCGGCGAATAGCCGCCAATGATATCCTGCAAAGATTTTTACTTTAGAGGGGATGGACAGCCATGAGCGAAGGCAGCCTCGGGGCGCCGACACGGCACGCTATTGCCTGGAACGATCCGGATTTTTACGACGAGGAAAAGCTGGAGGCGGAGCTTCGCCGGGTCTTCGACATCTGTCATGGCTGCCGGCGCTGCTTCAATCTGTGCGACAGCTTTCCGCGCCTTTTCGATCTGATCGACGAATCGAAGACCGGCGAGCTCGATGCGGTCGACAGCAAGGACTTCAAGCCGGTCGTCGATGCCTGCACGCTCTGTGACATGTGCTTCATGACGAAGTGCCCCTATGTGCCGCCGCATGAATTCGATCTCGATTTCCCGCACCTGATGCTGCGCTATCGCGCCGTCGAGCAGCGGAAGGGCATGCGCGGCTTCGCCGAGACCCAGCTCACCCAGACCGACCGCAACGGGCGGCTGGGCAGTGCCGCCGCGCCGCTCGCCAACTGGGCGACCAAGGAAGGGAACGCCCTGACACGGCCGCTGCTCCAGGCCGCCGCCGGCGTGCACAAGGACGCGGCGCTGCCGAAATTCAACGCCCGCACATTCGTCGCGCGCGCCGCGGCCGAGCCGCTCCAGGTCAATGCCGACGCGCCCGCGCACGGCCGCAAGGCTGTGCTCTATGCCACCTGCTACGGCAATTACAACAACCCCGAGATCGGCGTCGCCACGCGCGCCGTGCTGGCGCGCAACGGTGTCGAGACGGAAGTCGTGTATCCGGGCTGTTGCGGCATGCCGCAGCTCGAGCAGGGCGACATTGCCAAGGTCGCCGGCAAGGCCCGGAACGTCGCGGCCGAGCTTCGGCCCTGGATCGACAAGGGCTACGCCGTGATCGCCCTGGTGCCGAGCTGCGCTTTGATGATGAAATTCGAATGGCCGCTGATCGTGGGCGACGACGAAAACGTCGCCGTGCTTTCCAAGGCCGCCCGGGACGTGTCGGAATACATCGTCGACATCGCCAAGAAGGAAGGCCTCGCCGACGGTCTCGGCACGCTCGACGGCGGCGTTTCGGTCCATCTCGCCTGCCACGCCCGGGCGCAGAATGTCGGCGCCAAGGCCGCCGAGATGCTCCGCCTGCTGCCTGGCGCCGACATCGCGGTGATCGAGCGATGCTCGGGGCATGGCGGCTCCTGGGGCATCATGAAGGACAACTTCGAGACCGCGCTCAAGGTCGGGAAGCCGGTCGCCCGCCAGGCGGTGCGCAACGCGAAACGCTACCTCGCCTCGGAATGCCCGCTCGCCGGCCTGCACATCGCGCAGGGCATCGAGATGCTGGACGGCGAGAAGCCGGCGATCGAAACCGTCGCCCATCCGATCATTCTGTTCGCCCGCGCCTACGGGATCACCATATAGGAGCCGGGAGCTCGAGACGGAGAGTAGGAGATGCTGGATATGCCATCCAAGACCGAGATCACCCGCGCAGACATCCTGCCGCTGGACGAGTTCGCGAAAATACGCAAGGCGAAGCGCCAGGAGCTTGTCGGCATCAAGAAGGACCGCCGCATCGAAGTCGGCCCCGTCGCCACCTTCTATTTCGAGAACTACCATACGATGTGGTGGCAGGTGCATGAGATGCTGTTCATCGAGAAGGGCGGCGAGGGGCAGATCCCGGACGAGCTGGCCGCCTACAACCCGCTCATTCCCAAGGGCCGCGAGCTGGTCTGCACCGTCATGTTCGAGATCGACGACCCGATTCGCCGGGCCAATTTCCTGGCCAGGCTCGGCGGCGTCGAGGAGACGGCTTTTCTCGAATTCGGCGGCGAAAGCGTCAAGGGCGTGCCGGAGACGGACGTGGACCGCACCTCGGCCGAGGGCAAGGCTTCATCGGTGCAGTTCATCCATTTCCCGTTCACCGACGAGCAGGTCCGCAAGTTCCGCACGCCCGGCATTCAGGTGGTCATCGGCTTCCGCCATCCGCAATACGCCCATATGGCGATCATGCCGGACGCAACGCGGGCCGCGCTGAGCGAAGATTTCAGCTGATCGGATGGCGAAGCGAGCGCGCCGCGCCGGAAGCGCGCGGCCGCATGGCGGCGGCTACTGCAGCTTTTCCCCGGGCGAGATGCCCCATACGCCGTCGCGCTTGACCCAGCCTTCGTAGCCGCCGGCATCGACCTCGCACCACTCGATCCGGCAGCGCGACACCGTGACGACGTACCCGGGTGCCAAGCGCGCGACCGCCGCCGAGTTCGTCGGTCGCATCCTTCCGCAAGGTCTGGCCATGGCCCACCATGATCAGGCTGCGCTTGGACGAGAGCATGGCGCGGTGAACCCAGCCTTCGGCGCCTTCCCAGTCGCGGATCTTCCGCCACGTGTCGTATTCCGCGATGACCTGGACGGGCATGTTGCGCTGGACGAATTTCCATTTTACCGGATAGCGCACGCCGGGACCGGCACGCACGTTGACATCGTCCGCCCGCAACGAGGCGAAGCGGGTGATTTCGCCTTCCGTGGTGCGCGCAACCTGCTTGTTTTGCGCAACGGCAGATGCCGCCGGCACGAGCGCCAGCACCACCACGAAATGCCAAACCATCAGACGCATCGAGCTCATGACCCACCCTTAGTCCAGACTAGCGTCCAACCGTATAAAAAGGCGGGATTCGCATTGGGTCAAGCGCCTTGCGCCGACGGCGCTGGACAATGCCGCCCATGAGTGTGTAAACCGCTGGCGATTCTTCCCAGCGAGGCCAGGGACCGTGCCCAAGCAGAAACCCTCCGTGGTCGTCACGCGCCGGCTTCCGGAAGCCGTCGAGACGCGCATGATGGAGCTGTTCGAGACGCGGCTGAACCGCGACGACCGGCCGATGTCCCAGGCGGAGATCGCCGAGGCGGTGAAGACGGCGGACGTTCTGGTGCCGACCGTGACGGACCGGATCGACCGCGCGCTCATCGAGGCAGCCGGCAGCCGGCTCAAGCTCATCGCGTCCTTCAGCACGGGCGTGGACCATATCGACCTCGGGGCGGCGCATGCGCGCGGGATCACCGTGACCAACACGCCGGGCGTGCTGACCGAAGACACCGCCGACATGACCATGGCGCTGATCCTGGCCGTGCCGCGCCGCCTGATCGAGGGTGAGCGGGCGGTCCGCGAGGGCAAATGGACGGGCTGGAGCCCGACCTGGATGCTCGGCCACCGGATCTGGGGCAAGCGCCTCGGGATCATCGGCATGGGCCGGATCGGCCGCGCGGTCGCCAAGCGCGCCGCCGGGTTCGGGCTGTCGGTCCATTACCACAACCGCCGCCGGGTCCATCCGGACGTCGAGGCCGAGCTGCAGGCGACCTACTGGGAAAGCCTGGACCAGATGCTGGCCCACATGGACATCGTCTCGGTCAACTGCCCGCACACGCCGGCCACCTACCACCTGCTCTCGGCACGGCGGCTCCGGCTGCTCAAGCCGCAGGCCTATATCGTCAACACCAGCCGGGGCGAGGTGATCGACGAGGACGTGCTGGCCGAGATGCTGCGGACGGACGCGCTGGCCGGCGCCGGGCTCGACGTGTTCGAGCACGAGCCCTCGGTCAACCCGAAGCTGCTGCGGCTCGACAACGTGGTGCTGATGCCGCATATGGGCTCCGCCACCATCGAAGGCCGCCAGGCGATGGGCGAGAAGGTGATCATCAACATCCGCACCTTCGCCGACGGGCACAAGCCGCCGGATAGGGTTCTGGCCACAGAGTATTGAGTCCGGCGGGCCGGCGCCCCACTCGTGGCCGGTAACCCGGAATCGTTGATTGCCGCAGCGGCTGAAACCCGGTATGAATCCGCGCTTCCAAAATTAAAGTTGGGGCCCTGTCATTTGGCGCCTCCTTTTTTTTTTGGAGGTTGTGGATGGTTTCCAGACCAACACCCGATAGACCGGACGGTCTTTCCTGCTTTTCCCTGCCCACTCCCTGCGCACATTTTCCGTCGAAGCCCTGACAAAGCTTCGCGACAGTTCCTTCGACGGCGTCGGCATCTCGCGCGAGACCTATGGCCCCGGCGAGACGGCTGCTTTCGATCTCGTGGAATCCTATGCCAGACAAGAGGGGCTCGCCGTTGAATCGGACGCCGCGCGCAACCTGATCGTCCGGCTGCCCGGCCGCGACGGCAGCCTGGCGCCGGTGGTGACCGGGTCGCATCTCGATAGCGTGCCCCAGGGCGGCAACTACGATGGCGCCGCCGGCGTCATCGCGGGACTGGCCGTGCTCATCGCCGCCAAAGGACACGAGCCGCCACGCCGGCCGATGGAAGTCTATGCCCTCCGCGGCGAGGAAAGCGCCTGGTTCGGTGGCCCGTGCTATTTCGGCTCGCGTGCCCTGTTCGGCCAGCTCACGGAGCAAGACTTCCACACCGTCCATCGCGACGGCAAGCGGACGCTGGAAGATTGCATGCAGGCGGCGGGCGCGGACATCGCCCGGCTCCGATCAGGCGGCCCGCTCGTCGAGCCGTCGCGCTTCGCCTGCTGGCTCGAGCTTCACATCGAGCAGGGCCCGGTCCTCGTCACGCGCGACAAACCTGTCGGCGTGGTCACCGGCATTCGCGGCAATCATCGTCATCGGCGGGTCACCTGCCGCGGCGAGGCTGCGCATTCCGGCGCCGTGCCGCGATGGCTGCGCAAGGACGCAGTTCTCGCCATGGCCGAGCTGATGGTGCGGATCGACGAACACTGGCGGGTCCTGCTCGAGTGGGGCGAGGACCTTGTTGTTACGGCCGGCATCGTCGAGACGAATCGGAAGAGCATGCGGTTTCCCGCGTCCCCGGCGAAGTCTCCTTCGCGTTGGAATACCGAAGCCAGGATATCGAGACACTTAAATCCTTCGAGGCGCTGATCCAGTCCGAATGCGACCAGGTCGGCGCCAAACGGGGCGTGCGGTTCGATCTCGGCACGCCTTCCCTGACGCCGCCGGCACGGATGACGCCCGACGTGGTTGCGTTGATCGAAGCGGTTTGCGCTCGCCGTCAGGTGCCTTACGAGGTCATGGCATCCGGGGCCGGGCACGACTCCTCGGTCTTTGCCAACGCCGGCGTTCCGTCGGCTATGATTTTCGTCAGGAACGACAACGGCAGCCATAACCCGCATGAGGCCATGGCCTATCCGGATTTCTTCATGGCAACGGAAATCCTGGGCAGCGCAATGCTCACCGCGGCCAACCGGGAACCGGAGGACTGTTGAATGACGTCGCCGAAGAAATGGGCTGCGGAGACGGCCCGCATCATCATCGAAAGCCGTTCGCTCTACACCCGCACCACCGGCGATCCGTTCTATTTCTCGTCCGGCTGGGCCAGCCCTGTCTTCATCGACGCAAGAAGCTCATTTCGGACCGCCGTCGCGCAATGACCTCGCGGAGATGACAGTCGCGCGCATTTCGGCGTCGGTCGATGCCGACACACTCGACGCGGTCGCCGGATGTGAGCTGACCGGCGTGCCGTTCGCGACGCTGATCGCCGACCGTCTTCCAAGCCGCTCGTGCTCGTTTGCAAACAGAGCAAGGGGTTCGGCGCCTGGCGCAGTTCGAAGGCAGCTTCGAGCCCGGCGCGCGCGTCCTGCTGGTCGACGATCTGGCGACGGACGGCGTCAGCGAGACGGCCTTCCGCACCGCCCTCCAGCGCGCCGAGGCGACAGTCCTCGACACCTTCGTGCTCATCGACTTCGACGTCTTTCCGACCAACCATACGTATCTGTCGCTGGCCAAGCTAAGCCACATCATCGAAGCAGCGAAGGAAAGCGGCTATCTAGGGGCGAATGATGTCGCCGAGATCGAAAATTTCTCCCGCGATGCGCCTGCTTGGTCGCGCGTGCACGGGGGAATCGGCGGACTGTGACGACCAAATCGTCTCTTGGGAATGTGTATGGTGCGGCGGCCTGCGGGCCGCCTTTTTCGTCTCAACCTCAATTCCTTCAATCGACCGTTCCGCGCATTCCGGGTGCTCAGGATATACTGAGCCAAGACGACGCGGCGGCGACGCCCCAACCCGACGGACGGGCCAACGACGATAGACGTCGCGGGCATCGAGATCTTCGTCGCCGACGCCGGCCGATGTGCGGACACCAACGAAGGCGCTGTCAAGAAGCACCCGCCCATCAAAGAAAAGACCGGACTGCGAGAGCCGCTCTCACGCAACGAATCAAACGGGAGGCATACCAATGAAGACGAACCCCTTGCGCGCCGGTGTCGAACGCGGCGAGCTGCAGATCGGCACCTGGGTCAATATGGTCCGCAATCCGGCGATCCTGCCGTTGCTCAAGGCGGCCGGCCTCGACTTCGCCCGCTTCGACATGGAGCATTCCGGCCCCTCGATCGAGACCATCGCCAACATGGCGCTGCTCGCCCGAGCCCTTGATTTCCCGATCGCCGTCCGCATGCCGCGAGGCCAATCGCGAATGGATCACACGGCTGCTCGACCTCGGCGTCTACACCCTTCACTGCCCGCAGGTGGAATCCGCCAAACACGCTGAGGAAATCGTCGCCGCGACCCGCTACGCGCCGCGGGGACAGCGCGGCTGGGCAGGCATGAGCCCGGCCTGGGACTACGATAAGACGGTATCCCCGAAGGAGAAGAAGGAATTCGCCAACCGCGAGGTCTTCGTGACGGTGATGTTCGAGACGGCGGAGGCCTTCAACGATCTCGACGACATCGCCGCGATGGACGGGATCGACGCGCTGACCATCGGGCCGGCCGACCTGTCGCAAAACCTCGGCATCGCCGGAACGCCCGACCAGGCGAAGGTGCTGGACGAGAAGCGGACCCAGGTTCTCGAAGCGGCGAAAAAGCACGGCAAGACCTGCGCCATGCTCGTCTCGAGCGCCGAGCAGGCCCGGCAATGGAAGGAAGCCGGCGCGCTGATCCTCGCCTATGCCAGCGAGGTCGACGTGCTGCATGACGCCTTCGAGCAGGCGATGGCGCGGATCAAGGGCGCCGGATAGGCGCCGATCATCGGAGACCGGCGTAAACCGCGGTCTCGAAATCGAGATAGAGCGCGAGCGCCCGCTCGTCGACGAAGGGGAAGAGCTGCGCCAGGAACACGCCGCCGATGCCCTTCGCCGGATCGATCCAGAAATAGGAGTTGGCGAGACCGGCCCAGGCGAGGCTGTGCGCGGAGCGGCCGGTCGGCGCTTTCTCCTCGTTGATCATGAAGGTCAGGCCCCAGGTCTTTTCCAGCCCCGGAAAGAACTCCGCGTCCAGCGAGCCCGCGGGGTCAGTGGTCGGCAGCATGCAAACCCGGCAGGCCCCCATCTGGTTCCGCGACATGGCCGCCACCGTTTCGGGCTTGAGCAGCCGGTTTCCGTTGCCCTCGCCCCGGTTCAGGATCATGCGGATGAACTTGGCGTAATCGCCGACGGTCGAGTATAGCCCGCCGCCACCGTTCTCCACCGGCGGGTCCTGCTGGCGCACCAGGTCGATCGGCACGAGCGCGTCGCCCCGGCGCTGGTGGACCTTCGCAAGACGCGCGTGCATCGCCGGCGAGATCCGGTAGCTCGTGCTCGTCATACCGAGCGGATCGAGGATGTTCTCTTTCATGTAGGCCCCGAGCTTCTGGCCGCATGCCGCTTCGACCACCTTTCCCGCCCAGTCGATGCCGATGCTGTAGAGCCAGCGGTCGCCGGGATCGAAGACAAGCGGCGTCATCAGCGCCCGGATATCGCCGGTATAGGCGCTCGGCAGGCTCTCCTGCTTGCCGTAGCGGTCGATCAGGTCGTTCCAGCGGGCGTAACCGAAGCCCGCGGTGTGGGTCAGCAGGTGTCGCAGGGTGATTGGCCGTTTCGGCGGCCGCATCACCGCCTTGCCCGCCGCATCGAAGCGCTCCAGGACCTGCACCTCGCCGAGATAGGGCGCCCAGGCGGCCGCCGGCGAATCGAGGTCGAGCTTGCCCTGCTCGACGAGCTGCATCGCGGCGGTGCCGGTGATCGCCTTGGTCATCGAGGCGATCATGCCGACCGTGTCCGGCGTCATCGCGATCCCGCCGCCGAGCGCACGCTCGCCGAAACCCTCTTCATACAGAAGGCCGTCGCGATCGGTGACCGCCGCCGTGACGCCAGCCACGGCGCCGCGTTCGACGCCGGACGACAGGACCGTTCCGATATTGGCTTGCAAGGACATCTGAGTGCTCCTCTCCCTCGGGCGCCGCGTGGCCTTCGCGGCTCTCCGGCGACGACGGCTCAGTTTAGCAGACAAACCGGTTTCGCCGCCTCCGGCGCCCGTTGGGGGGCGCTATCGACAGCGCCGGCCCTATCGGCGATGATTCGCGGCAGACAAGCGAAGCGCGAGACCGGGAGGACGAAAAGAAAAGGCATCGTCGCACCGCCGGACGTGCCGTCGAAGCACTGATCGCTATAAAAACAAAGTCTCACGCCGAAGGAAGATCACCATGCAGCTCGGTTTGTTCATGATGCCCCTGCACCCGCCGTACCGGCCGCTCGCGGATTGCTACGACCGCGACATCGACCAGCTGGTCGCGGCCGATCGCCTGGGCTTCGCCGAGGCATGGATCGGGGAGCATTTCACCGAGAAATGGGAAAACGCCCCGGCGCCCGACCTCCTGATCGCGCAGGCCCTGGCGCTGACCGAGCAGATCCGCGTCGGTACGGGCGTGACGCTGCTCGGCATGCATGAGCCCGTCTACCTGGCGCATCGCCTGGCGATGCTGGATCACATGTCGCGCGGCCGGTTCCAATGGGGTATCGGCCTCGGCGGCATCCCGACGGACATGGCGTTGATGGGGCTCGATCCCGGCGAGGCGCGCGGCCGCGCGGCCGAGGCGCTCGAGGTCATTCTCGGCCTGTGGCAGAGCGACGGCGGCTTCGTCCACCACGGAAAATTTTTTCACATCGACGCGCCCGCGCTCGACCCGGTCACGGATCGCGGGCTGCATATGAAACCCTTTCAGCGGCCCCATCCGCCGATCGCGGTCGCCGCCAGCACGCCCAGCTCCGGTTCGCTGCGCGTCGCCGGCGCGCGCGGCTGGTCGCCCATGTCGAGCTCGCTGCTGTCGCGCACCTATCTTCCGGGCCATTGGGACGCCGTGGCCGCCGGCGCCGAAAGCGCAGGCAGGACGGCCGACAGGCGCCAATGGCGGGTAGCGCGCGACGTGTTCGTCGGCCCGACGCCTAAGATCGCGCGCGAGCGGGCGCTGGCGACGCTCGGCCGCAATTACGAGAAGCATCAGTATGCAAGCCGGGTCGGAACGATCCAGATCGAAAGCACCAAGATCGACCCGGCCATGCCCGACGAAGCCGTTGATGTCGACTATCTGATGGAAAATGTCTGGATCGTCGGCGACCCCGAGGAATGCGCGGACAAGATAAGGGCGCTGCACAGCGCCACCGGCGGATTTGGCACCCTGCTCAGCATCACCGCCGACTCCGACGATGCTGGCCTGGGACCACGAAAGTCTGCGTCTTCTGGCGGAAGAGGTCGGACCGCGCATCGAGGATCTGCGCTAGCGCCGCGGATCAGGCCTGCGGCTCGGCCACGTGCAGGCCCTTGATCGTCGGCTGGGCGCCGCAGAGCGCGCAGGCGGGATCGCGCTTGACCTTGAGGGTGCGGAAGCTGCCGGAGAGACCTTCGTAAAGCAGCAGCCGGCCCGCCATGCTGTCGCCGAGGCCGAGCAGCTCCTTCAGCACTTCGGTCGCCTGCAGCGTGCCGATCACGCCGGCGACCGCGCCGAAGATGCCGGCCGTCTCGCAGCGCGGCACCATGTTGGGCCGGGGCGGGCTCGGGAAGAGACAGCGGTAACAGGGCCGGTTCTCGCCTTCCTCATAGGCGCGGAAGGTGGAGAGCTGCCCTTCGAAGCGCAGCAGCGCGCCGGACACGAGCGTCTTCTTGGCGAAATAGCAGGCGTCGTTGGCGAGATAGCGGGTGGTGAAGTTGTCGCTGCCGTCGACGACGAGGTCGTAGCCGTCGATCAGCGACAGCGCGTTTTCCGGCGTGAAGCGGGCGCGATGCGTCTGCACCGTGATCTCCGGGTTGATGTCGTGCAGCCGTTCGGCCGCGCTCGTCACCTTGGGGTCGCCGACATTCTCGGTGCTGTGGACGATCTGGCGCTGCAGGTTCGAGGTGTCGACCACGTCGAAATCGACCACGCCGAGCGTCCCCACCCCCGCCGCGGCGAGATACATCAGCGAGGGCGAGCCAAGCCCGCCGGCGCCGATCACCAGCACCTTCGAATTCAGGAGCTTTTCCTGGCCTTCCTCGCCCACCTCTTCCATCACGATGTGGCGGGCGTAGCGTTCCAGTTGCTTGTCGGTAATCGCCATGGCTCTCACTCTATAGTCGGTCGAACAGGGGCGTCGACAGGTAGCGTTCCGCGAAGGACGGCAGGACGACGACGATCCGCTTGCCCGCCATCTCGGGCCGCGCGCCGACTTCCAGCGCCGCCGAGAGCGCCGCGCCGGACGAGATGCCCGCCGGCACCCCCTCGAGCCGCGCCAGCTTGCGCGACATGGCGAAGGCGGATTCGTTCGCGACCGTCAGCACTTCGTCGATCAGGTCCGTCCGGAGGATCGAGGGGATGAAGCCCGCCCCGATACCTTCGATCAGATGCGCGCCGGCATAGCCGCCCGACAGCACGGGGCTGTCCTCCGGCTCGACCGCGATCATGCGGAAGGCGGGGTTTCGCTGCTTCAGGATCTCGGCGCAGCCGCTCAGCGTGCCGCCGGTGCCCACGCTCGCCACCATCGCGTCGACCCGGCCGCCGGTATCGCGCCAGATCTCCTCCGCCGTTGTATGGCGCGTGAACCGCCGGGTTGGCGGGATTATGGAACTGCTGCGGCATCACCGCGTCGGACAGCTCGGCGACCAGCGCCTCGGCGCGGCGGATCGCGCCCCGCATCCCTTCGCGCGCCGGCGTCAGCTCGAGCTCCGCGCCGAGGAAGGTCATCATCTTCCGCCGCTCGACGGACTGTGATTCCGGCATGGTCAGGATCAGGCGGTAGCCCTTGGCCGCGCAGGCGAAGGCGAGCGCGATGCCGGTATTGCCGGAGGTCGGCTCGACGATCACCGTGCCGGGTCCGATCCGGCCGGCCCGTTCCAGCGCCTCGATCATGGCGAGCCCGATGCGGTCCTTGACCGAGCCCAGCGGATTGAAGAACTCGAGCTTCGCCACGATTTCCGCCTCGATGCCGGCATCCGCCGCCAGCTTGGCCAGGCGCACCAGCGGCGTCGCCCCGATGGTGTCGAGGATGCTGTCGTATATCCGGCCACGGAACTCTCCGCCGTCGGCGGCCATCGTCTTCGGTCCGATCTGTGGATTGGGCATTTTTACGAGATAGAAATGTAGTTGTCGGGGGCACCGGCGGCAAGCGCGGCTGCACCCCCTGGGTCCGGGGCGCTAGATCGTGAAGTCCGGGCGGACCCGGCCGCGGCCTTCGATGCCGGCCTCGCGGGCCTTCTGGCACAGATCCTCGATCGTGACGTCGTCGAGCCGGCGGATCGCCGCTTCCTCGAGCTCGTCCCAGATCGGCGCGAGCACGCAGCGGCCAAGATCGGAGGCGGCCGCGGCGGCCTCTTCCGCCTCGGCGCGCTCGATCTCGGCGACGACCCGGACCACTTCGCCGAGCGCGATTCGCCGCCGCTCGCGGGCAAGACGATAGCCGCCGCGCGGCCCCCGCACGCCGCGCAGGATATTGGCGCGCACGAGCTGCTGCAGCACCTGCTCGAGATAGCGGCGCGGCACGCCCTGCCGCTCGGCGATATCCTTGCTCTGCACCGGCGTGTCGGATGCGTTGTAGGCAATGTCGAGCACGGCCTCCACCGCATGCATCAGCTTGCGCGTGAACCGCATCACTTCTTGGCAGTCCCCGTTCCGGTGGAGCCGAAACCGCCTTCGCCGCGCGCGCTGCCGGGCAGCTCGGCGACCGGATCCCAGGTGAGGCGCGTGACCGGCGCCACGACCATCTGGGCGATGCGCATACCGCGCGTGACGACGAAGGGCGCCTCGCCGAGATTGGCCAGGATGACGCCGACTTCGCCGCGGTAGTCGGCATCGACGGTGCCGGGGCTGTTGAGCACGGTGACGCCATTCTTCAGCGCCAGGCCCGAGCGCGGGCGCACCTGCGCTTCGAATCCCGGCGGCAAGGCGATGGCGAGGCCGGTCGGCACCAGCGCGCGCTTGCCCGGCGCGAATCGTAATCTCGCCCTGCACCGCCGCCAGGAGATCGAGCCCGGCGCTGTCCGCCGTGGCGTATTCCGGGAGCGGCAGATCCGCGCCATGCGGCAGCCGCTTGACCTCGACTTTGATCACCGTCATGCGTCCTTGCCGTCGCCCCGGAAGGGAAGGTCACGGAAGTGGTCGGCGACGCGCTGGGCCAGCCGCGTCGCGGCATCGGCCTTGCTCATCTTCGGCCAGTTCTCAACGCCGCCGTCGTGGATCAGGTACAGCCGGTTGCTATCGCCGCCGAAGGTGCCGCTTTCCGGCGACACGTCGTTGGCCAGGAGCCAGTCGCAGCCCTTTCGCTTCCGCTTCTCGGTCGCGTTCTGGACAAGATCTTCCGTCTCCGCCCCGAAGCCGACGACGAGGCCCGGCCGGCGGTTGCCGGTCGCGGTCGACAGCGTCTTCAGGATGTCGGGATTTTCGACCAGGGCCAGGGACGGCGGCTTGCCGCCCTTCTTCTTCATCTTCTGGTCCTTCGCGTCCTTGACCCGCCAGTCCGCCACCGCAGCGGCGCAGACCGCGACGTCGACCGGCAGCGCCTTCTCGCAGGCTTTGAGCATATCGCGCGCCGTCTCGATATGGACGACCGACAGGCCGGACGGGTCGGGCAGCGTAACGGGGCCGCTGACGAGCACCGTCTCCGCGCCAAGCCGGCTCAGCGCCTCGGCGATCGCGTGGCCCTGCTTGCCCGAGGAGTGGTTGGCGATGAAGCGGACCGGATCGATCGGCTCGCGCGTCGGGCCGCTGGTCACCAGCGCGCGGCGCCCGGCAAGCGGACGGTCGCGGCTCGGGGTCGCGAAGAATTGCGTGATCGCGGCGACGATGTCCGGCACCTCGGCCAGGCGTCCTTCGCCATACTCGCCGCAGGCCATGTCGCCCGAAACCGGTCCGACGCGGAGCACGCCGCGCTTTTCCAGCGTCGCGATATTGGCGCGGGTCGCCGCATGCTCCCACATCCGGACATTCATCGCCGGCACGATCATGACGGGCTTGTCGGTCGCGAGCAGCGCCGTGGTGGCGAGGTCGTCGGCCAGCCCCGCCGCCATCTTGGCCAGGATATCCGCGGTCGCCGGCGCCACGACCAAAAGGTCGGCTTCGCGCGACAGGCGGATATGGCCCATTTCCGATTCGTCGGTGAGCGAGAAGATGTCGGTGTAGACCTTGTCTTCGGACAGGGCGGCGAGCGACAGCGGCGTCACGAAATGCGCTCCGCCCGCCGTCAGCACGCAGCGCACCTCGACGCCGCGCTCGCGCAGCCGCCGGATGAGCTCGAGCGACTTGTAGGCCGCGATCCCGCCGGAGATGACGAGGAGAATGCGCTTGCCGTTGAGCATGTGAGCTGGGTCCGTCCCGTGAGGCGCCGCCTTTTTCACATCATGCGGCTGTGATTAATACCTAGTCCCTAAGGCCATCCGCGGCAAGCCCGGCTTTTGCAGCCCAGGCCCGCGCCTCATTATTGGCGGTGCAGGGGTAAATCCGGCGTTAACCGGTCGCGGCGCCGGCGCCGGGAGTCGGCGCTCACCACAATAGGCCCAGCGCCAGCCCGGCCACGAGGCCGGCCAGCAGCATCAGCCAGACGCGCCCGCTCGGAACGCCTGCCACGCCGCTTGAGCGCCTGGACGGTATCGGGATGCAGCCGGAGCCCGTCTTCCGTTATCGCCTGGGAGGCGCGCCGCGCCATCCGGGCAAGCTCGGGCAGCCCGGCCACGAATTCCGCCGCGTCCTCGGCGAGCGCGCGAAGGCGCGCCGGCGGCCCCCGATTCTCGACCATCCAGGCTTCGATCAAAGGGTGGGCCACGACCCACATGTTGGTATCCGGATCGAGCCGGCGTCCGACGCCTTCCGCCACCAGCATCGTCTTCTGCAGCAGCAGGAGCTGCGGCTGCGTCTCCATCTCGAAGCGCGCCGTGACTTCGAAAAGCTGCGCCAGCAACCGCGCGACCGAAATCTCCTGCAGCGGCAGATCCTTGATCGGCTCGCCGATCGCGCGGCAGGCCTGCATGAAGGATTCGCGGGGCTGGTCGCGGGGAATGTAGCCCGCGGCGAAATGCACGTCCGCGACCTGGCCGTAGTCACCGTTGAGGAAGCCAAACAGCATGTCGGCGAGATAGTGGCGCGTCTTCCGGTCGAGCCGCCCCATGATCCCGAAATCGACCGGCAGCAGCGATCCGTCCGCGCCGACGAACATGTTTCCCGGATGCATGTCCGCATGGAAGAAGCCGTGCTCGAAGACCTGGCGAAAGAAGGCCCGCGCCGACCGCGCCAGCACTTCTTTCGGATCGATGTCCGCTTCGATGAGCCTTTCGACCTCGTTGATGGGAATGCCGTTGACGCGCTCGAGCGTAAGGACCCGGCGCGACGTCCGTCGCCAGTCCACCTTCGGTACCTGGAAAAAGGGATCGCCGTCCATGTTCTCGGCCAGCTCCGAGGCCGCGGCGCCTTCCATTCGGAGATCGAGCTCGTCCTCGACCCAATCGGCGAAAGCTTCCACGACCTCGACGGAGCCGCAGCCGCCGCAGCTTCGGGACGAGCCGCTCGACCAAGCCCGCAAGCCAGCGGAACAGCACGATGTCGCGGGCGAACTGCGCTTCGATGCCGGGCCGCAGCACTTTGACCGCGACTTCGGCGCCGTCGTCCGTCACCGCGAAATGAACTTGCGCGATCGATGCCGCCGCCACCGGCATGCGGTCGAAGCTGCCGTAAAGCTCGGCGAGCGGCGCGCCCAGCTCGCGCTCGATGGTCGCAATTGCCTTGTCCGACGGGAAGGGCGGCATATGGGCATGCAGGGTGGACAGGTCGAGAGCGACATCCTCGCCGACGAGATCCGACCGCACCGCCAGCGACTGGCCGAATTTGATGAAGCTCGGGCCCAGCTCGATCATTGCCGCGGCCAGCCGTTCGCCCGGCCGGCCCTTCGACCGTACCCTGGCGAAGCGGCGGAGCAGCCAGAGCAGCGTCGGCGACGCTCCGGCCTGTTCGAGCGGAAAGAGCGCGTCATGCTTCGCCAGCGTCCGCGCGATCGAGACGAGCCGAGCCAGGTTGTTCAGCGTGCTCCACATGGGACGGCGCCGCGCGGCGGCTAGATCCGCCAGGCGGAATGGATCGCGGCGATGCCGCCGGTCAGGTTCCGGTAGCTGACGAGGTCGAGCCCCACACCGCGCATCATCTCGGCCAGTTGGTCCTGCGGCGGAAAGCGGCGGATGCTCTCCACGAGATAGCGATAGGCGTCGCGGTCGCGGGCCACCACCGCGCCGAGCGCAGGCAGGACGGTGAAGGAGTATCGGTCGTAGATCGCCTGAAACCACGGCACCGAGACATGGCTGAACTCGAGACAGAGGAAGCGCCCGCCCGGCCGCAGCACCCGCCGCGCCTCGGCCAGCGCGCGCTCGATATGCGTCACGTTGCGCAGCCCGAAGGCGATCGTGTAGGCGCCCACGGAGGAATCGGCGAAGGGCAGCGCCTCGGCATCGCCGGCCACCCAGTCGACGGCCCCGAGCACGCCCCGGTCGATCGCCCGGTCGCGTCCGACCCTGAGCATCGCTTCGTTGATGTCGCAGACCGTGACTTGGCCGCCGCCAGCATCGAGGAATCGGCGTGCGATGTCGCCGGTGCCGCCCGCTACGTCGAGCAGATGCATCCCGGGGCGCGGCCGCAGCATGTCGATCAGCGCCGCCTTCCAGAGCCGGTGCACGCCGCCCGACATGAGATCGTTCATCAGGTCGTAGCGGCCCGCGACGGTGTCGAAGACCTCGCGGACGAGGCCGGTCTTGGCGCTTTCGGCGACCTCGCGGAAGCCGAAATGGGTCTGCCCTTCGGTTTCCGCTCCGGCGGGGGCCTCCCGAAGCGGATCGCCGGCAGCCGGCGGATTGCTGTCGTTCTCTGACATGGCGTGGACGATAGCGCAGCCGTTCATTCTTTGCTAGAAGTTGCGCCCATGCCTGAACTGCCGGAAGTCGAGACGGTCTGCCGCGGGCTGCGGCCGAAACTGGAAGGCCACGTGCTGACGCGCGTGACCCAGCGGCGGCCCGACCTGCGCTTCCCCATTCCGGCCGGCTTCGTCGAGCGCCTGCAGGGCCGGCGAGTCGAGAGTCTGCGCCGGCGCGCGAAATACATCCTGGCCACGCTCGACGACGATACGGTGTTGATCGCCCATCTCGGCATGTCGGGACGGATGACGCTGCACGAGGGCACGCCGCCGCCGCCGGGGCCGCACGACCATGTGGAGTTCGTGACCGACGGAGGGTGGACGGTGCGTTTCTGCGATCCGCGCCGCTTCGGTCTCGTCGACCTCACCACCACGCAGGCGCTCGGCCAGCATCGCATGCTGCGCGACCTGGGGCCGGAGCCGTTGTCGGACGATTTTTCGCCCGCCTACCTCGACCAAGCGCTGGCCGGACGGCATACCCCGATCAAGGCGGCGCTGCTCGACCAGAAAATGGTGGCCGGACTCGGCAACATCTATGTCTGCGAAGCGCTGTTCCGGGCCGGCGTGTCGCCCCGGCGCAGCGCCCACACCGTGCCGGGACGGCGGACGGAGAAGCTCGTGCCGATCATCAAAGAGGTGCTTGAAGACGCCATCGCCGCCGGCGGATCGAGCCTGCGCGACTATGTGCAGGCGACCGGCGAGCTCGGCTACTTCCAGCACCGCTGGCAGGTCTATGGGCGCGAAGGCGAGCCCTGCGGCTATGGTGCGACGCCGGGCGGACCCAATCGGGCTTGCGATGGGATGATCCGGCGGATCACCCAGAGCGGGCGCTCGACTTTCTATTGCGGACGGCATCAGAGGTAATCACAGTAGCAGATTGATGATTCGAACTCGTTTTCAGCATCTTCGCCGCTGTGGCTGCTCTTGAGCGCACCCGTGTCGGCGGGGGAATTCCTCGCCGGCTTCGACGACCTGCCGGTGATGCCGGGGCTCAACGCGGTCGACGGCGCGGGAATCGTCTTCGACACCCCGTCGGGCCGCATCATCGAAGGCTATGCCGCGGGGCCGGTGACGCAGGCGTCGGTGAGCCGTTTCTACGACAAGACGCTGCCGCAACTCGGTTGGAGACCGGTGTCCAAGAACGAGTTTCGCCGCGAAGGGGAACATCTGAAGATCGAGTTTCAAGGCAAGGACAAGGCGCTTACCGTCCGCTTCACCCTTTCGCCGGCCAAGAACGCCCGCCGCAGCCGGTAGCGCATGCGCGCGGGGCGGAGGAAACGCACAGGCATGAGAAACCGGACCGCAACCCGGCTCAACAATCGGTAAAAGATCACGGGAGTCATTGAACCATGTCCTACAAGCTTATCATCGTCGAGCGACGCGACGCCGTCGGCCTGATCACGCTGAACCGGCCGGACGCGCTCAACGCGCTCTGCACGCCGCTCATCGAAGAGCTCGGCCAAGCCCTGGATGATTTCGAGGCGGACGACGCGATCGGCGCGATCGTCCTGACGGGATCGGAACGCGCCTTCGCGGCCGGCGCCGATATCAAGGAGATGCAGCCCAAGACCTATATGGATTGCTATCTCAAGGACTTCATCACCAAGGGTTGGGAGCGCGTCTCCCAGTGCCGCAAGCCGATCATCGCCGCGGTTGCGGGCTTTGCGCTGGGCGGCGGCTGCGAGATGGCGATGATGTGCGACTTCATCATCGCCGCCGACACCGCCAAGTTCGGCCAGCCGGAAATCAACCTGGGGATCATTCCCGGCGCCGGCGGCACGCAGCGCCTCACCCGCTTCGTCGGCAAGTCGAAAGCGATGGAAATGTGCCTCACGGGCCGCATGATGGACGCCGCCGAGGCCGAGCGGTGCGGCCTGGTCAGCCGGGTCGTCCCGGCGGCCGAGCTGATCCAGGACGCGCTGAAGACCGCAGCCAAGATCGCCGCCCTCTCCCGGCCGTCCGTCTATGTCGCAAAAGAGTCGGTCAACCGGGCCTACGAGACGACGCTCGCCGAAGGCATTCGCTTCGAGCGGCGGCTGTTCCATTCGCTCTTCGCGACGGAAGACCAGTCCGAAGGGATGGCGGCGTTCATCGAGAAGCGCAAGCCGCAATTCAAGAACCGGTAAGCCCGGGACTGCGGCGAGCGGCGATGGATGGGTGGCCACCCGAGTAGTGCCTCGCCGCCGCGAGCGGCCCGGCCGGCGGGACGCATGCCGATGCCTCGGCCCAGGTTTCCCGGGCTTGACGCGCCGTCAACCGGCTATTATAAGCCGCTGCTTCCGGAGTCCGACGGCCGCGGCCGGCGGAGCGGGCGGACGCGGACAATCGCCGATAATCAAAGCGTTTTGACGTAAAAGGGTTTTTGCGCAATGGCACATACGGTAAGCGCCAAGAAACGGATCCGGCAGACTGAGCGCCGGACACTTCGGAATAAGGCGCGCACGAGTCGAATTCGCACATTCGTCCGAAAAGTAGAAGAAGCCGTTCGCTCCGGCGACAAAAAGGCAGCGGAATCCGCGTTCAAGGCGATGATGCCCGAGATGCACAAGGGCGTGACGAAGGGCCTGCTGCACAAGAACACGGTGGCTCGGAAACTGTCCCGTCTGTCGGCGCGCATCAAGACGCTCTGACGGTCAATGCGCGTTCTGCGCGCACTGTTGCAAAAGTGAAACATCCGCGACCGCGCCAATTCGGCGCGGTTTTTTATTTCTTGTGAAGTCTTCGGCACTTCGCATCCACCCTAAATTGGTACCCCTATTGTCAATAGATTTATTTGCGGACGCCGCCGCAAAACTTCCTCGAAAGCCGTTGAAGACATCCGGAGCCGCCGGTACATTGAGTCCCTCAGCTGTCAGGGAGACCTGTGCCAACAACTGTCCTGGGGAACCGAACCGAGAGACGGTTCCAGCGCGAGAGCGAACAAACAGCCAAAACGTAACAATGTTCGCCTCGTTCAATCACCGGAGACGCAACCGGTGCGTGTGTTTAGGTTAGCGCCAACGCGATATGTTGGCGCGATTGGGGGGATGTTCGGCGGTGGAGCGCGTCTTCACGACGCGCGGCTTTGTCCTTCTATTTCCTTACGCACGCCGGTTCTGGCATCGAGCTTCCAGACATAGGGTGGCTGCTGCAACGAGTCGAAAACGACTGTGCTTGCAGCCACTGACGACGGGGGTGTTCGGCGGTCTGCCGCCACGGGGACCGCTATCCGCGGGTGCCTGCGTGGTCGTGGGCAGACGGAGGGGGTACGAGTTGCTAATGGACAAGTCGCTGTCAACGCAGTGGACAAGGATTCGTGGACGTTTGCGGGCGGAATATGGGGAAGCCGCCTATCGAAGCTGGCTTAAGCCTTTGACATTGTGTGGCTTTTCAGACGGCCGCGTGAAATTATCGGCGCCGACGCGCTTCATGCGCGACTGGGTCGATTCGCAATATGGCGAGCGGCTCGCCCGTCTTTGGAAAGCCGAGGTCGAGGAAATCGAAGGCGTCGACTTCATATTGGAAGGGATCATGTCGACGGCCCCTGCGGCAAGTCAGGTCCGAGTCGCGGGCAAGGCCGCGGCCGCCCCGTCGCCGGGCGCTTTCGCCGGCAGCGCAAGCAACGACATCGGCGCACCGCTCGACCCGCGGTTCACTTTCGCGAATTTCATCGTGGGGAAACCCAACGAGCTGGCCTTTGCCGCCGCCCGCCGCGTCGCCGAGGCAAGCGCCGTGCCGTTCAATCCGCTGTTTCTCTATGGCGGCGTCGGGCTCGGCAAGACCCATCTCATGCATGCGATCGCTTGGCATATCCGGGAGACACGTCCCGAGCGCCGCGTCATCTATCTGTCGGCGGAAAAGTTCATGTACCAGTTCATCCGTGCGCTCCGGTACAAGGACACGGTGTCGTTCAAGGAGCAGTTCCGCTCGGTCGACGTGCTGATGATCGACGACGTGCAGTTCATCGCCGGCAAGGACAATACGCAGGAAGAGTTCTTCCACACCTTCAACGCGCTGGTCGACCAGAACCATCAGGTCATCATCTCGGCCGACAAGTCGCCGAACGATCTGGAAGGCATGGAAGAGCGGATGAAATCGCGCCTCGGCTGGGGCCTTGTCGCCGACATTCATCCGACCACCTACGAGCTCCGCCTCGGCATCCTGCAGGCCAAAGCCGAGCAGCTGGAAGTGCCGATCCCGCAGAAGGTGTTGGAATTCCTGGCTCATAAGATCACCTCCAACGTCCGCGAGCTGGAAGGGGCGCTCAACCGGATCGGCGCCTATGCGAAGCTCGTGGGCCGGCCGGTGACGCTGGAGAACACCCAGGACGTGCTGCACGACATCCTCAGGGCGAACGACCGGCGGGTCACCATCGAGGAGATCCAGAAACGTGTCGCCGAGCATTACAACATCCGCTTGTCGGAAATGTATTCGGCGCGGCGCGCCCGAGCGGTCGCCCGGCCGCGCCAGGTGGCGATGTATCTCGCCAAGCAGCTCACGGCGCGCTCGCTGCCGGAGATCGGCCGGAAGTTTGGCGGCCGCGATCACACCACCGTCATGCACGCGGTGCGCAAGGTCGACGAATTGCGCTCGACCGATCGTGGTTTCGCGGAAGACATCGACCTCTTACGGCGCATGCTGGAGAACTAAATCTGCGATCTGTGGGCGCGGCGGGCCCGAGCCGGCCGTCGCTTATAGATTCCTTTGCTAAATCAATATGTTAAAATACATGCTTGCGGCCTGGAATTCCGCCAATTTTGATGCGGAACGCACTGTCATGTGCTATATTTTGTTCCCGTTCGCGAAACACCTCGTCATGTTGGTCTATCGCTTTTGAACGGGCCGGCCGTGGCCGGCATCCGAAGGGAAGAATCACCCGTTTTTCACGTTGGGAACGAGACGCGAAACAAGATGAAGCTCACCATTGAACGTGCTGCGCTCCTCCGCTCTCTCAATCATGTGCAGAGCGTGGTCGAGCGGCGCAACACCATTCCGATCCTCTCCAACGTGCAGATGGATGCATCGGGCGGCAAGCTGCGGCTGACGGCAACCGATATGGACTTGGCCGTGATCGAGTCCGTGCCCGCGACCGTCGAGACCGACGGGAACATCACCGCGCCCGCGCACACGCTCTATGACATCGTCCGCAAATTGCCCGAGGGCTCCCAGGTGGAGATCGACGCATCGGGCGAGGGCGATCAGCTCCAGCTGCGCGCCGGGCGCTCCCGGTTCACGCTGCAGACGCTGCCGACCGGCGATTTCCCGCAGATGAGCAGCGGCGACCTGCCGCATCGTTTCAAGCTGCCGGCCGCCGAGCTGCGCAGCCTCATCGACCGCACGCGGTTTGCCATCTCGACCGAGGAGACCCGCTACTATCTCAACGGCATCTACCTCCACATGGCGAAGAAGGACAACATCGAGATGCTGCGCGCCGTCGCGACCGACGGTCACCGGCTCGCGCGCGTCGAGCTGCCGCTGCCGCAGGGCGCGGCGGGGATACCCGGCGTCATCGTGCCGCGCAAGACCATAAATGAGCTCCGCAAGCTGATCGAAGAGACCGGGGAAGACGTCGAGCTCGCGCTCTCGGACGCGAAGATCCGCTTCGCCTTCGACGACGTCGAGCTCATCTCGAAGCTGATCGACGGCACCTTTCCCGACTACGACCGCGTCATCCCGACGGGAAACGACAAGGAGCTCGAGGTCGACTGCGGCGATTTCGCCGCGGCGGTCGACCGTGTCGCGACGATTTCGACGGAGAAGTCGCGCGCCGTGAAGCTGCACGTCGAGGACGGCGTCGTCACGCTGACGGCGTCCAGCCCGGAAAGCGGGACGGCGATCGAGGAAATCGAGGTGAATTACGGACAGGAGCCGATCGAGATCGGTTTCAACGCGCGCTATCTCCTGGACATTGCCCAGCAGATCGAAGGGGAAACGGCGCAGTTCAGCATGGCGGACGCCGCGTCGCCGACCATCATCCGGGACACCGACGACCCAAGCGCCCTGTATGTGCTGATGCCAATGCGCGTCTAGGTGCGGAGGTTCGGCGATTTTCGCTTCTGCGCAACATTCTGCTGCGCCGGGTTCGGTGGCATTATCGGTTTGCCGGCTCCGGCTGTCGGGCTTTCGCTGTTATGAGAGCGCCCAGCTCGATCTCGACGCCCGGCCTGTCGTGCTGACGGGCCCGAACGGCGCCGGCAAGACGAATTTGCTGGAAGCGATCTCGCTGCTGGCGCCCGGGCGCGGGCTGCGCGGCGCGCGGCTCGAGGAAATGGACCGCCAGGGTACACTGAAGGCCGGCGAGCCGGGCGAGGGATGGACAGTGGCGGCGGCGGTCACGACACCCGGCGGCATGGTCGAGATCGGTACCGGACATCGCCCGGATTCGACGACCCGCCGCGTCGTCCAGATCGACGGCAAGCAGAACCGAAGTCAGACCAGCCTGTCGGATCATGTCAGCGCGGTCTGGCTGACGCCGCAAATGGACCGCTTGTTTACCGATGGCGCGTCGGGCCGCAGGCGCTTCCTCGACCGCCTCGTTTTCGGCTTCGATGCCGCGCATGCCGGCCGCGTCAGCGCCTATGAGCACATGCTGCGTGAACGAGCCCGCCTGTTGCGCGACGGTGGCGACGCGGTCTGGCTCGATACGCTGGAAAGCGACATGGCCGAGCGCGGCGTGGCGATCGCGGCCGCCCGGCGCGAGCTGACCGCACGGCTCGCCCGCCTGACCGAAGCGCCGGCCGGCCCCTTCCCGGGCGCCGAAGTGGCTGTCACCGGCAAGGTCGAGGAATGGCTCGACGAGGGCCCGGCGCTTGCCGCGGAAGAACGGTTACGCGCGGCGCTACGCGGCAGCCGGGCGCAGGATGCCGCCGCCGGCGGCGCCGCCGTCGGGCCGCACAGGAGCGACCTGGCGGTGCGTCACCTGGCGCATGGAATGCCGGCCGCGCTGTGTTCGACCGGCGAGCAGAAGGCGCTCTTGATCGCCATCGTGCTCGCCAACGCCCGCCTGCAGACGGCCGAACGCGGGCGCGTGCCGCTGCTGCTGCTGGACGAGGTGGCGGCACATCTCGATGCCGACCGCCGCGAGGCCCTATTCGAAGAGGTGCTCGCGCTTGGCGCCCAGGCCTGGTTCACCGGCACGGACCGGGGGGTCTTCGAGTCCTTCGCCGGGCGGGCACAGTATGTCGCTGTCCGGGCCGGCCGGCTCGAGCATGAGACGGGCGACCGCCGGCCGTCCCTGGCCATCGGCCGGGAAACGATTTGAACGCCACTGCAGAGACGATTCCAATGAACGACATCGCTGAAAACGCCGGGCAAGAATACGGCGCCGATTCCATCAAGGTCCTGCGCGGCCTCGATGCAGTGCGCAAGCGCCCGGGCATGTACATCGGCGACACCGACGACGGCACCGGCTTGCACCACATGGTCTTCGAGGTCGTCGACAACGCGATCGACGAGGCAATGGGGGGATATTGCGACCGCATCGAAGTCACGCTGAACGGCGACGGCTCGGTCACCGTCTCGGACAACGGGCGCGGTATTCCGGTCGATATCCACGAGGAAGAGGGTGTTTCCGCCGCCGAGGTCATCATGACCCAGCTCCATGCCGGCGGAAAATTCGACCAGAATTCCTACAAGGTATCGGGCGGCCTGCACGGCGTCGGCGTGTCGGTGGTCAACGCGCTGTCCTCCGTCCTCGACCTGACGATCCGGCGCGACGGCAAAGTCCATTCCATGCGCTTCCGAGACGGCGATCCGGAAAAGCCGCTGGCGGTGACCGGCGAATGCGACGGGGAAACCGGCACGACGGTAACCTTCACGCCGTCGACGGATACCTTCACGACGACGGATTTCGACGCCGCGACGCTCGAACACCGGCTGCGCGAGCTGGCTTTCCTCAACTCCGGCATCCGTATCATCTTCACCGACGCGCGCCTGCCGGAGCCGAAGGTGGTGACGCTGCATTACGAAGGCGGGATCGAAGCCTTCGTGAAATATCTCGATCGCTCGAAGACGGCGCTGATCGATAAGCCGATCAGCATTTCCGGCGAAAAGGACGGCGTCATGATCGAGATCGCGATGCAGTGGAACGACAGCTATCACGAGACGATGCTGTGCTTCACCAACAACATCCCGCAGCGCGATGGGGGCACGCACCTGGCCGGCTACCGGGCGGCGCTGACCCGCCAGATCAACACCTATGCCGCATCGTCGGGGATCGCCAAGCGCGAGAAGCTGACGGTGACCGGCGACGACGCCCGCGAAGGCCTCACCTGCATCCTGTCGGTCAAGGTGCCCGACCCGAAATTCTCGAGCCAGACCAAGGAAAAGCTCGTCTCGTCGGAGGTCCGGCCCGCGGTCGAGTCGGTGACGAACGAAAAGCTCGCCCAGTGGTTCGAGGAGAACCCCGGCGAGGCGAAGCGCATCGTCCAGAAGGTCCACGAGGCGGCAGCCGCGCGCGAGGCGGCGCGAAAGGCGCGCGAACTGACCCGGCGCAAGGGTGCGCTCGACATAACCTCCCTGCCGGGCAAGCTCGCCGACTGCCAGTCGCGCGATCCGAAGGAGTGCGAGCTGTTCATCGTCGAGGGCGATTCGGCGGGCGGGTCGGCCAAGCAGGCGCGGGACCGCCGCCATCAGGCGATCCTGCCGCTACGCGGCAAGATCCTGAACGTCGAGCGCGCGCGTTTCGACAAGATGATCAGCTCGGCGGAGATCGGCACGCTGATCGCCGCGCTCGGCACCGGCATCGGCAAGGAGGACTTCGATCCCGAGAAGGTGCGCTACCACAAGATCATCATCATGACGGACGCCGATGTCGACGGCAGCCATATCCGCACCCTGCTGCTGACCCTGTTCTATCGGCAGATGCCGCAGCTGATCGACCGCGGCTATCTCTACATCGCGCAGCCGCCGCTCTATCGCGTCAAGAAGGGCAACTCCGAGGTCTACGTGAAAGACGACCGGGCGCTGGAGGATTACCTGCTGCGCGAGGGCCTGGGCGACCTGTCGCTGAAGCTCGCCGACGGCGCGGTGATCGCCGGCGAAGATCTTTGGCGCGTCATCGATGCCGCGCGTAATGCCAAGCATCTGCTGGAAACGATGGCGCAGAAGGTCGGCAGCCGGGACGTGGTCGAGCAAACGGCCATCGCCGGCGCGCTCAACGCCGACATCCTGTCCGATAGCGAGCGCGCCACGCAGGCGGCGACCTACATCGCCAAGCGGCTGGACAACCTTGCCGATCCGCTGGAACGGGGCTGGCACGGCGCGCCCAACAAGACCGGCGGGCTGGCCTTTTCGCGCACGCTGCGCGGCGTCACGCAGCGCTTCACGGTCGACAGCGATCTGGTCCGCAGCGCCGATGCCCGGCGCCTCGACACCATGGCCGCGGTATTCCAGGAATATTACGGGCAATTCCCGTCCCTCATGACCAAGGACGGCGAGATCCGCCTCGCCGGCCCGGTCCAGCTGGTCGAGCGCATCATGGAAATGGGCCGGCGCGGGCTCAGCATCCAGCGCTACAAGGGCCTGGGTGAAATGAACCCCGAACAGCTATGGGTAACCACGATGGACGAGGCGGCGCGGGTCCTGCATCAGGTCAAGATCAGCCATGCCGATGACGCCGAGGAGGTGTTTTCGACCCTGATGGGCGATCTGGTCGAGCCGCGCCGGGAATTTATCCAGTCGAATGCGCTCAAAGTCGCCAATCTCGATGTCTAGCGGCGGCCGCCCTGGGCCGGAACGGCCGAATTCCCCGAGAAATCCTTTGACAATCCAGGTCCGCATACGGTCGGATAGGCTCCGGGAAACACGACGTTGTTCGGGACGCGAAAGGCCATGCGCCGCGGCGGACGCGGGCGCAGGTGTGATATCGTTGTTTTATGCGGTAACCTGCGATATTGGTAGCGTGATAATCGGGATAAGAGGTTGGGGGGCACGCTTGATTTGACCTTCGTCAGGAAGAGCAGTTACACGTTCGAGGAACTGATCGAGTGCGGGCACGGCCGTTTGTTCGGCCCAGGCAACGCTCAGCTTCCCCTGCCACCGATGCTCATGCTCGATCGGATCATCCAAATCTCCGAGAATGGCGGCACGCACGGCAAAGGCGAGATTGTCGCCGAGCTGGACGTAAAGCCGGAGCTGTGGTTTTTTCGCTGCCATTTCGAGGGCGACCCGGTCATGCCCGGGTGCCTGGGCCTTGATGCCATGTGGCAGCTGGTCGGTTTCTTCCTCGGTTGGCTCAACGGCATCGGACGCGGGCGGGCGCTCGGCGTCGGCGAGGTCAAGTTCAGCGGCCAGGTTCTCGAAACGGCAAAGAAAATCACCTACCAGATAAACATGAAGCGCGTCATCATGCGCAAACTGGTCATGGGCATCGCGGATGGCATTCTCAAATCCGACGGCGAACCCATCTATGACGTGAAGGACATGCGGGTCGGACTGTTCCAGGAAACTTCCTGATCCGACGCGTCTCTTGCGAGGGTAACATGCGGCGTGTTGCGGTTACGGGTCTGGGCATCGTGTCCAGCATTGGCAATGACAAGGACACGGTTGTCCAATCCCTGAAGGACGGCAAATCGGGGATCAAGTTTTGCCAGGAATACGCGGACCGTGGCTTCCGTAGCCATGTCCATGGCGCAATCGACATCGATATCGACGCGCATATCGATCGCAAGCTTCGCCGCTTCATGGGCGACGGCGCCGCTTACAACTACATCGCCATGACGCAGGCGATCGCCGATTCCGGTCTGACCGAAAGCGAGATTTCAAACGAGCGCACCGGCCTCATCATGGGCTCGGGCGGACCGTCGACATCGAACCTGCTGCTCGCCTGGAACACCGCTCAGGAAAAGGGGGCGAAACGGGTCGGCCCGTATATGGTGCCGCGGACCATGTCGAGCACGAACTCGGCGACGCTCGCCACGCCGTTCCGCATCAAGGGCGTCAACTATTCGATCAGCTCGGCGTGCTCGACCAGCGCGCACTGCATCGGCAACGGCGCGGAGCTCATCCAGTGGGGCAAGCAGGACATCGTTTTCGCCGGCGGCGGCGAAGAGCTGCATTGGACGATGACCGTGCTGTTCGATGCCATGCCCGCCCTGTCGTCGGGCTATAACGCGACCCCGGAACGCGCGAGCCGGCCTTACGATGCGAACCGCGACGGCTTCGTCATCGCCGGCGGCGGCGGCGTGGTGGTGCTGGAAGAGCTCGAGCACGCCAAGGCGCGCGGCGCCAAGATTTACGCCGAGCTCGCCGGTTACGGCGCCTCGTCCGACGGCTTCGACATGGTGCAGCCGTCGGGAGAGGGCGCCGCCCGCTGCATGAAGCAGGCGCTCGACGGCCTCAACATGCCGGTCGGCTATATCAACGTGCACGGCACCTCGACGCCGGTCGGCGACATCAAGGAGCTGGAGGCGATCCGCGAAGTGTTCGGCGAGCACATCCCGCCGCTCAGCTCGACCAAGTCCTTGACCGGCCATTCGCTCGGCGCGACCGGCGTGCACGAGACGATCTATTCCCTGCTGATGATGAAGCACCGCTTCATCGCGGCCAGCGCCAATATCGAGGAGATCGACCCGCAGGCGAAAAGCTTTCCCATCGTTCGCGAACGGAAGGATAACGTGGCGCTCGATTGCGTCATCTCCAACAGCTTTGGTTTTGGCGGAACCAACGCAACACTCGTCTTCAAGCGGCACGACGCCTGATTACCGCCCCGGGCAACAGAGGGACAATCTATGGCGTATGCGCCCGTCCGGGCCGGTAACGGGTGAGCGGGGCTTCCGGCACGCCCCTCATGGCGGGACGCCGGGGGCTGATCATGGGCGTCGCAAACGACCATTCGATCGCCTGGGCCATCGCCGAAGCCGCCTACAGGCAGGGCGCCTCACTGGCCTTCACCCATCAAGGCCACGCCTTCGCACGGCGCGTCGAGCCGTTGGCCGAGTCCGTGGGCGCGACGCTGATCATGCCGTGCGACGTATCCGATCCGGCGAGCCTTGATGAAGTCTTCAACAAGATCGGCGCGGCCTGGGGCGGGCTCGATTTCGTGCTGCACGCCATCGCCTATTCGGACAAGACCGAGCTGCGCGGCCGCTATATCGAGACTAGCCGCGACAACTTCCTGAAAACTCTGGATATATCCTGCTATTCCTTCACCGCCGTCGCGCAGCGCGCGGCCAAGCTCATGGCGAGCGGCGGCAGCCTCGTCACCCTCACCTATTCCGGGGCCGAGCGCGTTATGCCCAACTACAACGTCATGGGCGTCGCCAAGGCCGCGCTCGAGGCGAGCGTGCGCTACCTTTCGAGCGATCTTGGCGGACAGGGCATTCGCGTCAATGCGATCTCCGCCGGGCCAATGCGAACGCTGGCCGGCTCGGCAATCTCGAGCGCGCGGACGGTCTACAAGTGGCAGGGCGAGAATGCGCCGCTTACGCCGCAATATCACCGCAGCGGACGTCGGCGGGGCCGGTGTCTATCTGCTGTCCGATCTTTCGACCGGCGTCACCGGCGAAGTGCTTTACGTCGACGCCGGATACAACGTAATCGGCATGCTGAACCTGCCGGAGGACTGAGTCCACCGGCCGTCTTCACCGCATCGACGTCTGGGAAAAACGAAACGGGCGCCGGCATAGCCGACGCCCGTCCTCTTTTCAGTGGCCGGCCGCTCTATTGCGCGGCGCGATGGCGGTCCCGGCGATGCGGCGGACGGCGTCCGCCCCTGCTTTCGCCTTCACCGCCGCCGCTCCGCGGCTCGACCGGGATTTCCTCGCCGGTCTCCTGGTTCACGGCCCGCATCGAGAGCTTGACCTTGCCGCGCTCGTCGATGCCCAGCACCTTGACCTTGACGACATCGTCGACCTTGACGACGTCCTCGACCGAGGGCACCCGCTCCTGTCTCAGCTCCGAGATATGAACGAGACCGTCGCGATTGCCGAGGAAGTTGACGAAGGCGCCGAAATCGACGGTCTTCACCACCTTGCCTTGGTAGATCTTGCCGACCTCGGGCTCGGCGATGATCGAATTGATCCAGTCGATGGCGCGGGCGCCGGCCGCGCTGTCGACCGCGGCGACCTTGACCGTGCCGTCGTCTTCGATATCGATCTTCGCGCCGGTGACCTCGCAGATCTCGCGGATCACCTTGCCGCCGGTGCCGATGACTTCGCGGATCTTCTCCCGCGGGATCGTCAGCGTGGTGATGCGCGGCGCGTGCTCGGAGACATCCTCGCGCGCACCCGTGATCGCCTTCGCCATCTCGCCCAGGATGTGCAGCCGGCCATCGCGCGCCTGGCCCAGGGCCACGCGCATGATCTCCTCGGTGATCGAGGTGATCTTGATGTCCATCTGCAGCGCAGTAACGCCGACTTCCGTCCCGGCAACCTTGAAGTCCATGTCGCCGAGATGGTCCTCGTCGCCGAGAATGTCGGACAGCACCGCGAAGCCGTCATCCTCCTTGATCAGGCCCATGGCGATACCGGCGCAGGGACGCTTTATCGGCACGCCGGCATCCATCAGCGACATCGACGAGCCGCAGACCGTGGCCATCGAAGACGAGCCGTTGGACTCGGTGATCTCGGAAACGATGCGGATGGTGTAGGGGAAGTCGTTCTTGTCGGGGATGAGCGGCCGGATCGCGCGCCATCCCAGCTTCCCGTGGCCGATCTCGCGCCGACCCGGCGAGCGCAGGAAAGATGCCTCACCCACCGAATAGGGCGGGAAATTGTAGTGCAGCATGAAGTGCTCGCGGTACTCGCCCGCCAGCGCGTCGATGATCTGCTCATCCTGCCCGGTGCCGAGCGTGGTCACCACGAGGGCCTGCGTCTCACCGCGCGTGAACAGCGCCGAACCATGGCTCCGCCCCAGCACGCCGATTTCGCAATCGATCGGCCGGACAGTTTTCGTATCCCGGCCATCGATACGCATGCCGGTCTTCAGGATATTGCCGCGGACGATCTCCTTTTCGAGGCTCTTGAAGATCTTGGCCGCAAGCTCGAGATCCGCCGCTTCGCCGTCTTCTTCGGCGATCTTCGCGAGCAGGTCTTCCTTCACCCTGGAGAGCGCTTCAACGCGCTCCTGCTTGACGGTCTTCGAATAGGCGTCGCGCAGCTTGTCCGCCACGATCGCCTTCGCCCGCTCCTTAAGCGTCGGCAGATTGGCCGGAGGCGGCGTGAGATCCCAAGGCTCCTTCGCGCATGCTTCCGCGAGCCCGATGATCATGTCGATGACTTCCTTGCACGCCTTGTGCCCGAAGGTCACCGCGCCGAGCATGATTTCCTCGTCCAGCTCCTGCGCTTCGGATTCGACCATGAGCACGCCGTCATGGGTGCCCGCGACGACCAAGATCGAGCACCGACGTGGTCGACTCGTCCATCTGCGGGTTGAGAACATATTCGCCATCGATATAGCCGACGCGCGCCGCGCCGACCGGCCCCAGGAACGGAATGCCGGAAATGGTCAGTGCTGCCGAGCCGCCGATCAACGCAACGACATCGGGGTCATTTTCGAGATCATGCGTCAGGACGGTGCAGATAACCTGCGTTTCATTGCGGAATCCGCTCGGGGAAAAGCGGCCGGATCGGCCGGTCGATCAAACGCGAGGTCAACGTCTCCTTTTCGCTGGGACGGCCTTCACGCTTGAAAAAGCCGCCGGGAATCTTGCCGGCGGCGAATGTCTTCTCTTGGTAGTTCACGGTCAGCGGGAAGAAATCGACCCCCGGCTTGACCGTTTTTTGCGCGACGGCCGTGCACAGAACCTGCGTGCCGCCGTAGGTCGCAAGCACGGCGCCGTCGGCCTGCCGTGCGATCTTCCCTGTTTCCAGAATGAGAGGGCGTCCGCCCCATTGGATTTCTTTTCGTGTGATATTGAACATCTATCTTCCCTTCACAGTCGGTCCCGCGGACATCACTCTCATTCCGTCTACGCGGGACGGCGCCACCCGGCGGTTCCAAAAATCGGCCGGGGGCAGTTGCGCGGCCGGCCCTTCCGGCCGCGCCGTACAGTCACGAATCACGAGCGCCGCGGACGTATTGCAACGCCGCGCGCGCTCATCGGGATCCGTGCCTCAGCGACGCAGGCCAAGGCGCTTGATCAACGCCTCGTACTGCGATTCGTCGTTCTTCTTGACATAGTCAAGCAGCCGACGCCGTTGCCCGACCATGACCAATAGGCCACGGCGGGAATGGAAGTCCTTGTTGTGGGACTGCATATGATCGGTCAAATTCTTGATGCGTTCGGTCAGCACCGCGATTTGAACCGGGGCAGAGCCGGTATCGCTCGGCCCTTTTGCGAATTCCTTGATGATTTCCTGCTTGCGTTCGGCTGAAATCGACATCGGTCGCTCCATGATTCTCTAGAGGTTTAGCACCCGCAGCGGATGAACCTCGCCTGCCGCGTACCGGGTCAGAGCAATAGGCTTGCCCCTACCCAGCGCCAGCACCGTATCCCCGTCATTCAGTCCGGCAATACGCTGAAGGTCCATTTTCCGAAGCAGGGGCACGGCCTGCCCACTTCGCAGGCGCCTCGCTTCGCTATCGGTCAAGGCCAGGGCCGGGATGTCGTCCAGCGCGGTCTCGACCGGCAGCATATGCTGCAAGACGGCGGCACTATCCTCAAAAGATCGCAGTTCGTCCAGAGAAATCGCATTTTCCACCCGGAACGGGCCGACCCGGGTCCGACTGCAGCGCGGTGATATGCCCGACCGTGCCGAGCGCCTGGGCGATATCCCGCCCGAGCCCCCGCATATAGGCGCCGGGGCCGCAGATTACCTCGAATATGGCGTGGTCCGGGTCGGGCGTGGCCACGAGCTCGATCGCCTCGATAAAGACCGTCCGCGCCTCCAGGTCGAAGCTTTCCCCTTCACGGGCAAGGTCATAGGCCCGCTGGCCCGCCACCTTGATCGCCGAATAGCGCGGCGGAATCTGGCTGATTTCTCCGGTGAAGCGGGGCAGCACCGCGCGCACGGCCGCCGCCTCGGGCCGCCCGTCCGAGGTCGCGATGACCGCGCCGTCCGCATCATCGGAATCGGTCGCGATGCCCCACCGCAGGGTAAATTGATAGGATTTTGTTCCGTCAACGATGTAGCGCATCGTCTTGGTCGCTTCGCCGAGCGCCACCGGCAAGACGCCCGTTGCGAGCGGGTCGAGCGTCCCGCCATGTCCGGCCTTCGCCGCATTGGCCAGCCGGCGCATCTCGTTGACGACGGCCGTGGACGTGAGCCCGGCCGGCTTGTCGATGATGAACCAGCCATTCACGGGATCGCCGCGGCGCTTCCGTCGGCCCATGTCAGTCCTCGGCCTCGTCGGGCCGCTTCCCGTCGAGGTCGCGTACAACGTCCGGCGACCGCAGTATTTCGTCGATCCGGCTCGCGGCATCGAAGGTTTGGTCACGACGGAAGCTAAGATTCGGAAGATAGCGCAGCCGCACTTCCTTGCCGATCCGATTGCGCAGGAACGCCGCGGCCCGGCTCAGCGCCTCGATCGCCGCATGCTCCTCGCCGCCACCGAGCGGCATGACGAAGACCGTCGCGTTCCGGAGATCGGGGCTGATGCGGACTTCCGACACGGTAATGCTGACCCCCCGCAAGGCGGGATCGTGCAGCTCGCCCCGGCCGAGGATCCCGGCCAGGCAGTGGCGGATCTCCTCGCCGACGCGCAACTGCCGGACGGAAGGCGCTCGGTCTTTATGCATAGAAGGCATGAAACGTTACGGTCACCTGTTGCTGGCGCGTCGGCCGCCGGATGCGCGAACTCAAAGCGTGCGGGCGACTTCTTCCACCTGGAAGCATTCGATGACATCGCCTTCCTTGATGTCGTCGTAATTCTCGAACGCCATGCCGCATTCGTAGCCCTGCTGCACCTGCCGGACATCGTCCTTGAAGCGCTTCAGGGTTTTCAGGTTGCCCTCGTGAATGACGACGTTGTCGCGCAGCAGACGCACCTTCGCGCCGCGCCGCACTTCGCCTTCGGTCACCATGCAGCCCGCAACCTTACCGGCCTTGGTGATGCTGAAGACCTGCCGGATCTCGGCGTAGCCGATCTGCGTCTCGCGTTTTTCCGGAGCAAGCAGGCCGCCCAGCATTTTCTTCATGTCGTCGATCACGTCATAGATGATCGAGTAGTAGCGGATGTCCACGTTGTCGCGCCGGGCAAGATCGCGGGCCTGCGGGTTGGCGCGCACGTTGAAGCCGATGATGATGCCGCCCGACGCCTTGGCCAGGATCACGTCCAATTCCGTGATGCCGCCCACTGCGCTGTGCAGCACGCGCATCTTGGCTTCGTCCGTCTCGATCTTCTGCAGCGCGCCGATGATCGCTTCGACCGAGCCTTGAACGTCGCCCTTGATCACGATCGCCAGCTCCGCAGCCTCGCCGGCTTTGATCTGGCTGAACATCTGCTCGAGGGTGCCGCGCGCGCCCGCCGCATGGGTGACGCGTTGAAGCTGGCGGCGGCGGTAGACGGAGATCTCGCGGGCTCGCGCCTCATCGTCGATAACGTTGAAATCGTCGCCTGCGGACGGCGTTCCCTGAATCCCCACGACCTCCACCGGCTGCGAGGGCCCTGCCTCTTCGATCTGGTTGCCGTGATCGTCGACCAGCGCGCGCACCCGGCCCCACTCGGCGCCGGCGACGAACACGTCGCCGCGATGCAAGGTGCCGCGCTGCACGAGCACCGTGGCGACCGAGCCGCGGCCCTGTTCCATCTTCGCTTCGATGATCGCGCCATGCGCCTTCGTCGACGGGCTCGCCATCAGCTCCAGCACCTCTGCCTGCAGCAGAATTGCCTCCTCCAGCTTGTCGAGGTTGGTCTTCTTGATCGCGGAGACTTCGACATCCAGCACGTCGCCGCCGAGCTTCTCCACCACGATCTCGTGGCTGAGCAGCTCGTTGCGCACACGATCCGGATTCGCGCCGACCTTGTCCATCTTGTTGATCGCGACGATGAGCGGCACGCCGGCCGCCTTGGCATGCGCGATCGCCTCGATCGTCTGCGGCTGCACGCCGTCGTCGGCGGCAACGACAAGCACGACGATATCGGTGACCTTGGCGCCGCGCGACCGCATGGCGGTGAACGCCTCGTGGCCCGGCGTGTCGAGGAAGGTGATCCGGTGCCCACCCGACAATACGACCTGATAGGCGCCGATATGCTGGGTGATGCCGCCCGCCTCGCCGGCCGCGACGTCGGTCGACCGCAGGGCGTCGAGCAGGGACGTCTTGCCGTGGTCGACATGGCCCATGATCGTCACCACCGGCGGCCGCGGCATCAGGTCCGTGGCTTCTTCCGGCTCGACGCCGATGCCGAGCTCGACATCGGCTTCCGAGACGCGCTTGACCTTATGGCCGAATTCCGTCGCGAGCAGCTCCGCCGTATCGCCGTCGATCACATGATTGGCCGTCGCCATGACGCCGCTCTTCATGAGCGACTTCATCACCTCGGCGACGCGGGTCGCCATGCGGTTGGCAAGATCGGATACGGTAATCGTATCGGGAATGATCACTTCGCGGACGACGCGCTGCGGATCGTTGCGACGCTGCTCGGCCAGCAGGCGTTGACGCTCGCGCTCCCGCGCCCGGCGCATCGACGCAAGGCTGCGCGCCCGTTCCGACGTGCCGTCGCCTTCCGCCTCGGCGAGCGCCTGGCTGATCGTCAGCCGGCCGCTGTCGCGACGGCGCGGCATGTCGCGGCCACGGCCGGGCGTCGGGCGCTTGACTTCGCCCCGCACCTTCCGGCCGGCGCCGCGGCGGCTGCTTTCTTCGTCTTCGCTTTCTTCGACTTCCTTGACTTCCTTGACCGGCTCGCGCACCGCCGGCGTCTCGGTTTCGGGCTGGCGAAGCGCAACCTCTTCCATGTCTCCGGCCTTCTGCCGGCTTTCCTCTTCGGTACGGTGGCGCGCCTCTTCCTCGACCCGGCGCCGTTCGTCGGCTTCCTGACGTTTGCGCTTGGCCTCCGCGTCTGCGAGCCGCTGCCGCTCTTCCTCCAATTCGTCGATGCGCTTGCGCTCTTCATCGACGGCGGCTGCGTCGTGGAGCGCGCGCACACGGGCAGCGCGCTCGCGTTCGGTCAGATTCCGGGTCTCCTCGAGCTGCATGGCGGCTTCCAGCTGCAGCGGCTCGTTCTCCTGTACCACCCGCATGCTGCCGCCGGCGCCGCGCTCGAAAGTCCGCTTCTTGCGCACTTCGACGGTTACCGACTTGGTCCGGCCATGGCTGAAGCTCTGCCGGACCTGTCCGGTCTCGACCGTCTTCTTGAGCTCCAGGCGCCCTGGCCGGCTCAGCGTGAGTTTTCCGTCTTGTTCGTTATTCTGCGTCATCCCGTTCCTCATTCGGCAGTTTACTGCCGGAATCCCAAAAGCCGCCGTGCCGTGATTTCCAGCAGGCCTGCAATTTTTCCCGATGCGACGACCGCGTGCACCACTTGGTCCCGTCCGAATGCCTGCCCCAGCTCCTGCCGGCTCAGTGCTGAAACGACAGGGAGCCCATGACCCAAGCGCTCGATCTTTTCCCGGCCGTCATCCGCGCCGTCCGCCGCAGCCAGCAGCAGGCCGGCCGAGCCCCCGGCCAGAAAGGCCCGAACTTTCTCGAAACCCGAAACCGCGCCGCCGCCCCGCCGCGCGAGGCCGATCAGCTCCAGGCAGCGGCGCCGAAGCAGGGCCTCCACCACATCGGCAAGCCGCGGGTCGACCGTAACCTGCCGCTGCGCCGCACGCGAGAACAAGCGTTTCGCCACCGCGGTCTCGACCGAGGCGCGGTCCGCCGTGACCCAGATGCCGCGGCCCGGAAGGACACCCATGATGTCCGGAACGATGGCGCCGTCCGGCGCGACGACGAAACGCAGCAACGCCGATATCGGCTTGCTCTCACGCGTGACGATGCAACGGCGTTCCGTCGCCGCATCGTCTTCCGCGGTTGTCTGCGGCCGCTCCGTCACGGTCATCAACTCTTGGGTTGCCTGAAACATCATCCGGTTTGGATTTGCCTTCTCGTCAATCTTACACGTCTATTGTTGCGGCGCGTTGGCGTCGACGTTGGTATCGGCGCCGGCCTCGGCAGCGGCCGCAGCAGCTGCCTCCCGCCGAGCCGCCTCTTCGGCCCGCGCCGCCGCCAGCTCTTCTTCGGTGAACCAGCCTGCCGCCACGCGCGCGCGCATGATGATGTCGTTGGCGTCGGATTCGCTGATCCCATGTTCCCGCAAGATTCCTTCCGCGGGATCCGAAATCTCGTCCGACGCGAGATCTGCGAAATCTTCCAGCGTCTTGATGCCGCGCTCGCCGAGCGTGACCAACATCGCCGGCGCCAAGCCGGTGACGCCGATCAGGTCGTCCTGAACGCCCAGATCGCGCGCCTGCTGCGTCAGCCGCTCGTTCTCCGCCTCCAGGTAGGTGCGGGCGCGGCGCTGCAGCTCGGTCGCGATCCCTTCGTCGAAGCCCTCGATCGAGGCCAGCTCGTCGATCGGAACGAAAGCGACCTCCTCGACATTGGTGAAGCCCTCGGTAACCAGGAGATGGGCGATGACGTCCTCGACGTCCAGCGCATTGATGAAATTATCGCTGCGCGACCGGAACTCCGCCTGCCGACGCTCGGACTCGACCTGCTCGGTGAGAATGTCGATCTCCCAGCCGGTCAGCATGGAGGCAAGCCGGACGTTCTGTCCGCGCCGGCCGATCGCCAGGCTGAGCTGTTCGTCCGGCACCACGACCTCGATCTTGTGCGCGTCCTCGTCGAGAACGACTTTCGAGACTTCCGCCGGCGCCAGCGCGTTGACCACGAAGGTCGCCGGGTCGGGCGACCACGGAATGATGTCGATCTTCTCGCCCTGCAGCTCGGCTACCACCGCTTGGACGCGGCTGCCGCGCATGCCGACGCAGGCGCCGACGGGATCGATGCTGCTGTCGTTCGAGATCACGGCGATCTTCGCCCGGCTGCCCGGATCCCGCGCGACGGCCCTGATTTCGATAATGCCGTCGTAGATTTCCGGCACTTCCTGGCCGAACAGCTTCGCCATGAATTGCGGATGGGTGCGCGACAAGAAAATCTGCGGCCCGCGCTGCTCGCGCCGCACGTCATAGATGTAGGCGCGAACGCGGTCGTTGCGGCGGAAATTCTCGCGCGGCAGCAGCTCTTCCCGGCGCACGACGGCTTCGCCGCGGCCGAGGTCGACAGTCACGTTGCCGAACTCCACCCGCTTCACGATGCCGTTGACGATTTCGCCGACGCGATCTTTGTATTCGTCGTATTGGCGCTCGCGCTCGGCTTCACGCACCTTCTGCACGATCACCTGCTTCGCCGTCTGCGCCGCGATCCGGCCGAAGTCGATCGGCGGCAGCGGATCGACCAGGAATTCGCCGAGCTGCGCATCCGGCTTCCGCTTTTGCGCTTCCGCGAGCGGGAGCTGCGTCGCCTCGTTCTCCACCGCGTCGGTCACTTCCATGTAGCGGGCGAGACGAATCTCGCCGCTCGAGCGGTCGATCTCGGCGCGAATGTCGTTCTCGTGGCCGTATTTCGAACGGCCCGCTTTCTGGATCGCCTGCTCCATGGCTTCCAGGACCTGATCGCGGTCGATGCCTTTTTCCCGGGCTACCGTGTCGGCAACCGACAACAGCTCGGTCCTGGGAAAGGTGCTTGTTTCAACCGTATCCATGCTATCCATGATCCCGTTCGATCCTCCGCAAACTCATGTAGCCGGCGGCCGACGCAGCCTCCCGCGCCGTCGCCCTGCTCAATTCTACCGCCGTCGCCGCGGTTCCGCGGGACCGCGGTCGGCACCGATAAGCTCCTCCGACACCAGGAGCTTCGCTTTCTCAATCTCACCGACCGGCAACTTCACGGTTTCGCCTTCCATCTCCAGCAGGGCGCAACCATCTTCGATGCCCTTCAACAAACCTCGGAACCGCCGCCGGCCGTCAATTACCTGCCGCGTTTCGACTTTCGCCTGATGGCCCGCGAACCGGACAAAATCCTGCGGACGCGTCAGCGGCCGGTCGATCCCGGGAGAGCTCACCTCGAGATCATAGGATCCGCCGATCGGGTCCTCGACATCGAGCAAAGCGGAGACCGCCCGGCTGATTTCCGCGCAATCATCCACGGTCATGCCCACCTGGTCGGCGCGTTCCGCCATGATCTGCAGCCGGGAATGCTGACGTGCCTCCCGAAAGCTGGACGCGGACAAGCTCATAGCCCATGTCGTCAAGCGCCGGCGCGATCATGCGCTCGATGCGGGCGGCGGCGTCCATGGCCTCCATCAAGCCCTTTCCTGTTCCCATGAACTAAAAAGGGCGGGCCGCTGGCCCACCCTATAATCGATCAACTCAGATCGTATGGGTATTTTGGTGAATATTTAAGCGCTTTCCGCCCGTTCGACAAGGTTTTTGTTACCATTTTCCGGGCTTGTCGCTGGGTTTTCGGGCCTTCGAACAAAGCGCAGATAAGCGCAAAACGCGCCGCGCGCCAGGGCCTTGTCTTCGTACCGCGTCGGCGGCCAGTCCGCCGGGCGGGACCGCCAGTCAGCGGGCCCTTGCGCGAGCCAGCGAAACGCCCGATGGCCAAGGCAATGGAACAGTATCCAGCGCAGATATTCCATGTGGTCGGTGGCGATTCTCAGCTCCGCTCCCCGCCGCATGATGCGAGCAAGCGCATCGAGCTGCGCGGGCGCGACGAAGCGGCGGCGATGATGGCGGCGTTTCGGCCACGGATCCGGAAAGAGAATGAAGGCGCGGCCGATGCTGTCGGTCGGCAGCTGCGCGATCAGGGCACGCGCATCATCGGTGAATATCCGGATATTGTCGGGCGGCGTGGCGCAGTCATCGATCAGCGCGATCAGCCGCCCGATGCCGTTGAGAAAAGGCTCGCACCCGATGAAGCCGATCTCGGGATGGCGCATGGCCTGGTGAAAAAGATGCTCGCCGCCGCCGAAGCCAACCTCCAGCCAGACTTCGCGCACCGGCCGGGCGAATAGCGCGGCGGGGTCGGCGGGCATACGCGCCAAATCGATGGAAAGCATGCGGCAGCAGCCGGTCGACCTGCTGCTGCCGATGCGCCCGCAGCGGCCGCCCGCGGCGCCTGCCGTAGAGTGTGCGCTTGCCGTCCATTCTCTGCGCCCGTAGCCCGCGAAACCCGCAAACCTTCAGCCCGAGCGGAGGCGGCCTCAGGTAAGGGCCGCCTGCAGCGCGTCGACGAGATCCGTGCGCTCCCAGGAAAATCCGCCTTCCGCGTCCGGCTCGCGGCCGAAATGGCCGTAGGCCGAGGTCCGGGCGTAAATTGGCTTGCTCAGCTCGAGACGCTCGCGGATCCCGCGCGGGCTCAGATCCATGACTTCCTGGATCGCGCCGGTCAGCCGCTGGTCGTCGACCTTCGCCGTGCCGTAGGTTTCGACGTAGACCGAGAGCGGCTTGGAGACGCCGATCGCGTAGGCGACCTGGATCAGGCAGCGGGACGCGATCCCCGCCGCCACGACATTCTTGGCGACGTAGCGCGCGCCGTAGGCCGCGGAGCGGTCCACCTTCGTGGGGTCCTTGCCGGAGAAGGCGCCGCCGCCATGCGGGGCCGCGCCGCCATAAGTGTCGACGATAATCTTGCGCCCGGTGAGGCCGGCGTCGCTGTCAGGGCCTCCGATGACGAAGCGTCCGGTCGGATTTACGTAGAAATCTTCCTCGCCACACATCCAGCCCTCCGGAAGAACCTCCAGGACGAACGGCCGTACGAGCTCGCGAACGTGGTCCTGATCGAGGGATTCCTCGTGCTGGGTCGAGACAACGACCGATGTGGCACGGATCGGATTGCCGTTCTCATAGAGGAGCGTGACCTGGCTCTTCGAATCCGGCCCGATTCCCGGGAGCTTTCCCGCGTGGCGGGCTTCGGCCATCTTGCGAAGGATGGCGTGGCTGTACTGGATCGGCGCCGGCATCAGCTCCGGGGTTTCGCGGCAGGCGTAGCCGAACATCAGGCCCTGGTCGCCCGCGCCTTCGTCCTTGTTTCCCGCGGCGTCGACGCCTTGCGCGATATCAGGCGACTGGCTGTGCACGTAGCATTCCACCGCCAACTTTTTCCAGTGGAAGTTGTCCTGCTCGTAGCCGATCTCGCGCACTGCTTTGCGGGCGAGCGCTTCCATCTTGGCGTGGTCGATCGATTCAGGGCCGCGCACCTCACCGGCGAGAATGACGCGATTCGTGGTTACGAGCGTTTCGACGCCGGTCCGCGCTTGCGGTCCGGTGGCCATGAACACGTCGACGATCTCGTCGGAAATTCGATCACAGATCTTGTCGGGATGCCCCTCGGACACCGACTCGCTGGTAAACAGATAGTCACCCCTGGCCACGCTCGTCTCCCGGGTTTTGGTTTCCCCAAACGAAACAGCGACCCGACTGCCGCGCATGGCATCGCAAGCACGTCAGCGGGGCCGCCTTCGCCGCAAGCTTTTTGCAAGCTTTCGGGGCATCGTCAAGACGTTTGACGTAGGCCCTTTTGGGCGCCTGACGGCGCCCTTTAGGCTTACTCCCCGTCGTTCACGTTCGCCAGGGCCTTAGCTAGCTCGAACACGCGCTTGCGCACGACCGGATCCTTGATCCGATAGTAGGCTCGCACGAGCTCGAGCGTTTCGCGTCGCGCCATGGGGTCCGCATCGAACCCCCCTTGCGACACGCCGTCGAGTTCCAGATCGATTGCGGGCGACCGTTCCGGTAGGTCCTGGGACATGTCGTCGAAGAAGAACGACACGGGGACATCGAGCACACGGGATAGATCGAATAGTCGGCTGGCGCCAATTCGATTGGCTCCCCTCTCGTATTTCTGCACTTGCTGGAACGTTAGTCCCAACGCATCGCCAAGCTTTTCTTGACTCAGTCCTAGCAGGGTTCGGCGTAAGCGAACTCGACTTCCAACGTGAACATCGACCGGGTTAGGTTTGCCCGTGCGGCGGACGGATTGCCGCCCTTCCGGGTTCTTCGTCATTAGGATTCAACCCCCATTTTTTTAAAATTATCAATAGCCTCGGGGCACCTTTAGATATTCCAATGGCGACGCACGGTCAAGGTCGCGCAGGTTTATGATTTTCAATTGCGCTACAACTTCATCGCATTCGCACGACAGCAAGTCCGACGGTGAAAAGCGACAGAATTGCCGCGAAAATCCAATCGCCGAATCGCTCATATGGTGTGGCCTGCGCGATCGGGCGCGGCAGATGAAAATCCAGCACGCCCTGGCGGGCGAGACCGATACGGCCGAGCTCGCGGCCATAAGGATCGAATACGGCGGAAATTCCCGTCGTCGCGGCACGGACAAGGGGTAGCCCTTCTTCGACGGCGCGCGCCCGCGTGATTGCGAGATGCTGATGCGGTCCCGCCGTGACGCCATACCACGCGTCGTTCGTCAGGTTGAGCATCCAGTCCGGACGATCGGACCGGTCGACGACGGCGCCGGGAAAAATCGCTTCGTAACAGATCAGCGGGCTGACGGGCGGCAATCCGTTGAGCCGTAACGTGACGGGACCATGCCCGGCGGAATAGTCGACGGCCCCCGGCGCTACCTTTTGAATAGGAAGATAATCCCGGAACGGCGTGTATTCGCCGAACGGCACGAGATGCGATTTGTCATAGTGTCCGACCACATCGCCATGAACGTCCACTGCGAAAACCGAGTTCCATATCTTGAGCGGCGGCCCCTCGCGCCGCGGCGCCCCGGTAATCAGCAGCCCGCCCAACGGCGTCGCCCGTGCCATGACCGCCCGGTATGCCGGCTCTTCCTCGACAAAAAACGTCGCCGCATTCTCGGGCCAGATAATGTCCTTCACCCAGTCGGGCCGGTTTTCGACGCTCAGACGGAGATTCAGGCGGAAATTCTCGTCGCGCCTGTCGCGCCGCCACTTGTCCTGTTGAGGAATATCCGCCTGCACGATGCGCATGCCGATATGGGTCTCGTCCGCCGCGCCGAGCGCCGGTGCGCCGGCAAGACGGACCGCGCCGGCAAGCCACGGGAGGGCGAGGATCAGCGCCGCCGCGAGTGCGGCCCCGAGGCGCGTCTTGCGGTCGTCCCCTGCCAGCGCGGCAAGAAGAGAGGCCGACAGCACGGCGGCGAAGGACACGCCGTATATTCCCGCAAACGCCGCGGACTGCAGCAGCGCGGAGGAGCCGGACCAGCAGTACCCGACCAAGTTCCAGGGGAAGCCGGTGAAAAGGTGACCGCGCAGCCATTCGAACGCCGCCCAGCCGACAGCGAGCCACAGCGCACGCTCCAAATGGCTCCGCCCGATCGACGCCACCAGGCCGGCAAGTCCCGTATAGACGGCGAGAAAGGCCGGCAGGCCGAGGACCGCGAACGGGATGAGCCAGGCATGATCCTCGCCATAGACCAGCAGTGCGTTGCCGATCCAATAGAGGCTGGAGGCGAACCAGCCGAAACCAAACCACCAGCCTGTCCAGAACGCGCCGCGACGGCTCCGTGCGCCGCCGATCATCCAGACGAGGAGCGGGAATGTCAGGTAGAGAACCGGCAGGAAATCCACCGGCGGCAGCGCCAATGTGGCGACCGCGCCCAGCAGAAACGACACGGCGCGACGGCGCCAGCCCGAAAAGCCCGCTACTTTCTCGGCAATTCCCGCCAGCGTCGCTGCCCGTGCGGCAGGCGCGGATACGTCATTCATCATCGATCGGCCGGTGCGGCAGGTTGCCGATTCGGAGCCTGCGGATGCGTCGCGGGTCCGCCTCGATGACCTCGAATTCCACACCGGACGGTTCGTGGATGACGACTTCGCCCCGCATCGGAACGCGGCCGGCCAGGCTGAAGACAAGGCCGCCAAGCGTATCGATATCGTCGTCCCGCTCTTCCTCGGTGCGGATGGGGCCGACCTTGGATTCGAATTCGTCGAGCTGCACGCGCGCATCGGCCACGATCGTGCCGTCGGCGGATTGCTCTATCGTCGGACGCTCCGTCTCGTCGTGCTCATCTTCGATTTCGCCGACGATCTGCTCCACCACATCCTCGATGGTGATCAGCCCGTCCACGCCGCCGTATTCATCGACGACCAGCGCCATATGCATGCGCGACAGCCGCATCTGCAGCAGCAAGTCGAGCACCCGCATGCTGGGCGCGACGAACAGCACGGGGCGGGCGATTTCCGACAGCGTGACCTTCCGGCCCTTGTTCTCGACCGCCGCGGCGAGCACGTCCTTGATATGGACCATGCCGATGACCTCGTCGAGCGAGCCGCGATACACCGGCAGGCGGGAGTGCGTCTCCTTCGCCATCAGATGCAGGACCTTGTCCAATGGCGTCATGCATTCGACGGCGACGATGTCGGCGCGCGGCACCATGACATCGTTCACCGTGACGCCGCCGACCGTGAGGACGCGCTCGATCAGCTGCCGTTCCCGCGGCTCGATCGGCTCTTCACGCTCCTCGTGCTGCTCGATCAGCTCTTCGAGTGTCTCGCGGACGCTCGTTCCGACGGTGCGGCCGTTGCGCAGACCTTTCAGCCACCGCCGTATACCGCCAGGCCTGCGCTGGTCCGTGGCGGTATCGGTGCTAGACGGCGGGTCGACTGATTCAGATTCGTCGTTCATCGTGGTTACAGTGGCCGGTCGCATTACTCGGCCGCCTCGCGATAGCGATAGGGATCGGGCAAACCGAGGCCGGCAAGGGTCTGCACCTCGAGCGCTTCCATCGTCTCCGCCTCGGGGTCGGTCTCGTGGTCATATCCCAAGAGATGCAGGACGCCATGCACCACGAGGTGACTGAGATGGGCGGCAACCGGCTTGTCCTGCGCCGCAGCTTCCCGCGCCACGACGCCGCTGGCAAGGACGACGTCGCCCAGCATCGTCGGCAGGCCGCCCGCGGGCGCCGCTTCGGCGATCGGAAAGGAGAGCACGTTGGTCGGCCGGTCGAGACCGCGGTGACGCTTGTTGAGCGCGCGCACCGTCTCGTCATCGGCGAGCAGAATACTGACTTCGGCCGCGGCGTCGGCCAGGGCCAGCGACCGCCACGCGGCCTCCGCGGCGCCGCGCGCGATCGCTTCGGCGTCGGGCAGCAGCTCCTGCCACGCTTCCGCGCCAACGGTGATGTCGACAGTCAGCGGCGTGGTCATTTTCCGTCATCCGGCGCGCTGTTGCGCGACCGCCGCTCGTAAGCGCCGACGATGCGCGCCACCAGTGGATGGCGCACCACGTCGCGCTCGGTGAAATAGATGAAGCTCACGGATTCGATCCCGTCCAGGGTATCCGCCGCATCGCGCAGCCCCGAGGTGATCCCCTTCGGCAGGTCGACCTGGCTGAGATCGCCGGTGACGACCATGCGGCTGTTCTCGCCGAGACGGGTCAGGAACATCTTCATCTGGATCGGCGTCGTATTCTGTGCCTCGTCCAGGATCACGAAGGCGTTCGACAGCGTCCGGCCGCGCATGAAGGCGAGCGGCGCGATCTCGATCTCGCCCGTCTCCAGCTTCTTCATCACCTGGTCGGCCGGCAGCGTATCGTAAAGCGCGTCATAGAGCGGCCTGAGATAGGGATCGACCTTTTCGCGCATGTCGCCGGGCAGGAAGCCGAGCCGCTCGCCCGCCTCGACCGCCGGACGCGACAGAATCAGCCGGTCGACCCGTCCCGTGATCAACATCTCGACCGCGAAACAGACGGCGAGATACGTCTTGCCGGTGCCGGCCGGCCCAAGACCCAGGACAAGCTCGTTCCGCTGCATCGCCTCGATGTAGCGCCGCTGCGCCGCCGAGCGGGCGGAGATTCGCTTCTTGCGCGTCTTGATCGTCGGTTCGTCACCGAGCGTGCCCTGCTCACCCAGGTCCGCCATGCGGAGCGCGGCGTCGACTTCCGCCGGATCGACCGGCTCGCCGGTCTTCACCCGCTGATAAAGCCGCAGCATGGCGCGCCGCGCGAGCTCCGCGCCATCCGCCGGGCCATTGATGATCAGCTGGTTGCCGCGGCTGGTGAGGGAGACGCCCAGGCGCTGCTCGATCTGCGCCAGGTGCTTGTCATGCGCGCCGAAGAGCAGCGGCAGCAGCCGGTTGTCGTCGAAGTCGAGCTGCAACGTTGCCGGCTCGGCGGATTGGGAGAGCGATCTCACGGGCAAGCCGCCTCCGCCGCCGCGTCCTGTCCGAACCTGCCGGCGGCGGTCCAGGCAAGCTCGCCGCGCAGGCTGTTCGACAGGACCTCGGCGATGCGGACCGGCGCGGATTTACCCAGCAGGCCTGCCGGCGCCAGCACGTGCACCGCCTGCAGGTAGGGCGAGCGGCCGACGACCTGGCCCTCATGCCGGCCGATGTCCTGGAACAGCACCGGCAGCACGCTGCCCAGCTGGCGCCTGTTGAACCCGTCCTGCTGCGCCCGGAGCAGCTGCTGCAGCCCGGCGAGACGCGCGTCCTTCACGGATTCGGCAACCTGATCCGTGGCGTCCGCCGCCGGCGTTCCCGGCCGCGGGCTGTATTTGAACGAAAAAGCCTGGGCGAAACCGATATCGTTGATCAGCGCCAGCGTCGCGGCGAAATCCTTGTCGCTTTCGCCGGGGAATCCCACGATGAAATCCGAAGACAGCGCAAGGTCGGGGCGCGCGGCGCGCAGACGACCGATCAGCCGGCGATAGTCGTCGGCGCTGTGCCGGCGGTTCATCGCCGCGAGGATCCGGTCCGATCCCGACTGCACCGGGAGATGCAGGAACGGCATCAGCTTGTCGACCTCGCCATGCGCCGCGATCAGGTCGTCGTCCATGTCACGCGGATGGCTGGTCGTGTAACGGATACGCGCGAGCCCCTCGATCCGGGCAAGCCGGCGCACCAGGGCCGCAAGGCCCCATTCGCCGCCGTCCGGTCCCGCGCCGTGATAGGCATTGACGTTCTGGCCCAGCAGCGTGATTTCGCGCACGCCCGCCGCCACCAGCCGCTCCGCCTCGGCGACAACAGCCGCCGCCGGCCGCGACTGCTCGCCGCCCCGCGTATACGGAACGACACAGAAGGTGCAGAACCGGTCGCAGCCCTCTTGAATGGTCAGGAAAGCAGTCACGCCCTGCGGCGCCGTTTCCTCCGGCAGGAAATCGAACTTGTCCTCGGCGGGAAATTCGGTGTCGAGCAGCCGGGTCCCGGCCTCCCGCTCGACCCGCGCCACCATATCGGCCAGCCGGTGATAGGTCTGGGGCCCGAAGACGATGTCGACATAGGGCGCGCGGTCGAGGATTTCCTCGCCCTGCGCCTGCGCGACGCAGCCAGCCACCGCGATCAGCATGCGCCGGCCAAGGCGTTCGCCGTCGTCCTTGAGGAGGCGCAGGCGCCCGAGCTCGGAATAGACCTTTTCCGCCGCTTTCTCGCGAATATGACAGGTGTTCAGGATGACCAGATCCGCCTCCGCCGGTGCATCGACCACGCGGTAGCCCAAAGGCGCCAGAACATCCGCCATACGCATCGAGTTCGTAGACGTTCATCTGGCAACCATACGTCTTTAGGTAGAGCTTCTTATCCACCGTCAGCAACCTGCGTGCCGACTGGGGACAGGTTGGGCTCGGCCCTTTCCTGCAAAACCTTTCTTCAATTCCGTCGAATCCGGACTTCGATCCCGTTCAGACCGTTTCTAGCGCTATAGAAGCCAATATTACCTAATTTTTCATATATTCACATCTCCCGGCCGGTTTCAAGTACGGCGCTGTTGGGCCAGATCGGCAACAGCAGCTGACCGGCGAGGGGCCGTTGTTCGGCCGGCGGGCGGTAAACCATACGGCCGGCAAGGGCGTCCGACAGGCCGCGCGCGACTTCGGCGTGGCAATGCTGGGCCAGGGCCTTGCGCGACGCGAACTGCGACAGGCGGACGGGATCGTGAAACACGACATCGATGCCGGCGCCGCCGATGCCGAGACATTCCCAGAGATGGCCGACCAGCGTCATGTCCCCGTACCAGGCGAAATAAGGCCTGAGCCGCCGTCCCATCGGCAAGCCCCGATGCCGGCTGTAAGCGATCGTCACCGGCTGAACCTTGAGCTCGCCTCCGGCGGCGGTAGTCGCATCCGCGGCCGCGAAAAGCGCGCTCTTGAACGGCAGGACGCGATTGCCGTCACTGCTCGTCCCTTCCGGAAAGAGGACAAGGCTGCCGCCCGATCCGCAGCACCCGGCGAAGCTCATTCGACTGGCTGCGGACGCTGTGGGCCCGGCGCTCGATGAAAAGCGTGCCCGTAAGCTTGCTCAGCGCGCCGATAATGGGCCATCGGGAGACTTCGGCTTTTGCCACGAACCGGGCATCCACAATGCCGCCCAACACGCTGACGTCGAGATAGGACGCGTGATTGCAGACATAAAGGATGGGGCCGCCCACGGCGGGGACGCCATACGCGCTGACATCCAGGCCGAGAAACCGGCAAGACGTCCGGTGCCACAGCCGGGGCAGGTACTGGGCCAGCGGCGCCGACAGGCGCAGCGCACAGAGCTGGATCGCCGACAGGCATACCGTCACGACGATAAGCGCCATCGCGCGCACGGCCGCGCGGAGATGCGCCCATCCGCCAATGGCGCCTTGATGAGGCGGGAGGTTAGGCCGCATTCAGCGATTTCACCTCGCAGCCATAGTGATGCGCGTATTTCGCGGTAATCAGCGACGCCTGCACGACGACACAGACGTCGGTGCAGTTGAAATCGGCATCGACCACGGCGCCGTCGCCGACGAAGCCACCGAGACGCAGGTAACCTTTGATCAGCGGCGGCAGGTCGGCCAACGCTTGAGCCGCGTCGATCGCGTCCTTCGGAAGCGTGTCCATGGCAACGAAGCGGTCCGGCTGCGCGCGCGGCCGGATATGGCGCGGCGCCAGGTGGAAATGGTGCAGGTAGGCGAGCGGCAGCCGAAGCGCTTCGGGATCGGCGCCCGGCAAGCTGCCGCAGCCGAACAGCAGCTCCGCTCCGGACTGGTTGATATACGCCGCGATGCCCCGCCACAGGAGATTGATGATCCGGCCGCTGCGGTGGCCCTGATCGACGCAGGAGCGTCCGAGCTCGAGCACTTCGCCCGGCCAGGCTTCGAGGCGGGAAAGGTCGAACTCCGCGCTCGAGTAGAAGCCGCCCGCGCCCACAGCCTCGCGGCGGATCAGCCGGTAGGTGCCGATGACGGCTTCTCCGGCAGTCCGGCGGCTGGTGTCCAGCGCCAGCAGGTGGTCCGCCTGATCGTCGAACGCGTCGAAGTCCCGCTTCTCGCGGGCGACGGCCGCAGACGGCATCGCTTTGTGCTCACCATAGAATATCCGGTAGCGCAGCGCTTGCGCGGCCCTGACCTCGTCCTCGCTCTCCGCGAGCCGAACGAGGATGGGGCCGGATTGCACGGCGACCGCGTCTCGCGCATCTGTCGGTGTTCCGTCCCGGGTAGGATTCGTTGCTTGGTCGTACATGTTGCGCCTTTGCTCGATTGAGCGTTAAGGCTGCCCCAATTATGACAGCAAGCGCACGTATCGCACCGTAATGTTACGGTTCGACTTATAGTCGTGTTACGATTTTAAGGCTAAAGCTGGAGACGATGCTGTATTCGAACAGTCAAGCCTTGCTCTTTTTCTTTCTTTTGGCGGAGATGCAATAAAGCTCGAGGCGATGGTCGACTAATTCGTAGCCCAATTTCTTGGCGACTTCCCGTTGGAGGCGCTCGATTTCTTCGTTCTGGAACTCGATCACGTCTCCGGTATCAATATCGATCAGGTGATCGTGGTGAATTTCCGTCGCCTCTTCGTAGCGCGACCGCCCATCCCGGAAATCATGTCTCTCCAGGATGTTGGCCTCCTCGAACAGCCGCACGGTGCGATAGACCGTCGCGATGCTTATGGCTTTGTCGATCTCGCTCGCGCGGCGGTACAGCTCTTCCACATCGGGATGGTCTGTCGCCTCCGACAGCACCCGGGCGATCACCCGGCGTTGGGCCGTCATCTTGAGCCCTTTTTCGGCGCAAAGTTTCTCAATTCTATCGGGCACGGCAGCTCCGCAATACCGCAGTAATTTGATCAAATTTTATACCATGAATCGCCCGTTTCGCCGCGGACTTTTATGTCAGCGGAAGGGACAATAACCGACCAGCCGAATTGGCCCCCGAAGGCCGATCAGGCCTGGCGGCCTCTCCGCGAACGGGTGCCGAGGCCAATCTGCTTGGCGAGCCGGCTGCGCTGTTTCGCGTAGTTGGGAGCGACCATCGGATAATCGGGCGAGAGACCCCACCGCTCCCGATACTCCTCCGGCGTCATGTTGTAGGCCGTCTTGAGATGCCGCTTCAGCATCTTCAGCTTCTTGCCATCCTCGAGACAGACTATGAAGTCGGGCGTAATCGACTTCTTGATCGGAACCGCCGGGGTCGGACGATCGGTGCTGCCGCCCTCGGTCCCACCCACCGACGCCAACGTCCTGTACACCTGCTCAATCAAGCCCGGCAAATCTGACAGCGCCACCGTATTATTGGAAACGTGCGCTGCTACGATCTCGGAAGTAAGGCCGAGAATTTCTTCCCTCTTTACGTCGTTCGTGGATGACTCTGTCATCTTTTCGTGCCCCTTTATTGATTGGGTCACCACCATGACCCTTTTTCCGCAATTTTCAGCGGAAAACTCGCCTGTTGTTTATTCTTAGTCTTGGCTTCTCCGACTAACCGATTCTGACTGTCGTTTATAGCCGAAGAAACATTGTCAGTTATAATCTAGCAAGCATTTGCGGGTCGTATCAAGAGATAGCTATTTTTTCTAATATTTCCATTAAGAGTCAGATTTTTTCACGGTATGACGCATGATCAACGCAGCAATGGCCGGCCTACTCTTACGCCGATAGTAGTCGGGCCGGCGGCCGACGGTCTCGAACCCGGCGCAGCGGTAGAACGCGATGGCGCCCGGATTGTCCTCCGCCACCTCGAGAAAGACCGACTGCGCGCCAAGCGCCACCGCACGAAAGAGCGCGTCCGCGAGCAACGCGCCCCCGATGCCGCGGCGGCGGCAGTCAGGCGGCACGCCGATGCTGATGATCTCCGCTTCGTCGGCGATGCTTCGGGCGATGACGAAGCCTGTCGCTTCGCCCGCCGCGCCCTCGCCGTCCCAGGCGATCGACGCCCACATGCCGGGCGACGCAAGCAGGCTTTCGCGCGTCGCGGTCGCAAGCGGTTCGTCGAAACATTCGGCGTAGAGCGCCTCCAGGCGCGTCCCGTCGGCGGTCGTGAGGAGCCGGATCTCGGCCACGGCTAGGCGCCGGCCTTCGGCAGCGTGACGTCAGGCGCCCGCAGGTAGAGCGGCCGCAGCGGCGCACCGGCGGCCGGCAGGCGGCCTTGCCAGCGAGCGGCCGCGAGGCGGGCCAGCACCGTCGCCTCGGGACGGCCGTGACCGGGCAGCAATCGAACCGTGCGTCCCGCCGCCCGCAAGGCGGCTGCGACGGGCGCCGCGGCGTCTCCCGCAAGGGCGACGGCGCCGCTGTCGGGCAGCAGCGGCGGAATAGCGGTGGGCAGGATCGCCCGCGGCTCCCACAGCGGCGTCAGCGCTGCGTCGAACAGCTGGCAATAGACGTCGGACCGCTTCGCATCGAGGGCCACGAGCAAGGGCAGCCCGTCCGGCGTCTCAGCCGCCGCGACCACCTCGAGCGTGGTCAGGCCGACGGCCGGCAACCCCGCCGCCGCCGCCATCGCGCCGGCCGCGGCCAGCCCGATCCGTACGCCGGTGAACGCACCGGGGCCGACCGTAACGGCGATGAGGTCGAGATCGGCAAATCCGCGCGGGCACACGCTTGCCGCCTCCGCCAGGACGTCAGCCACCATCGGCATGAGCGCTTCCGCCTGGCCGCGCTCCATGTCCGCATGCCGCGCGGCGGCGACCCGATCGTCCGCGAACAGCGCGGCGGAGCAAGCCGACGATGCCGTCTCGATGGCAAGAAGCTTCATTCGCGGTCATTCCCCAGGCAAGCGCGGCCGGACGGCGGTTCAACCTTGTCGCCGTCCGCAAGGCGGCCTATACCTCCGCCTCGACGCCCCGCAACCGAGTGCTTGCCCGAATCGAGCATGATTTACAACATCTCGCGATTGCGCCGGTTCATCGGCAAAGCAGTGGTAGCGGCCGCGCTGGTCGCGTGCGGGCTCTTCCCCGGCATTGCCAGCGCCGCGGATTCGGCCGTCATCCTCATCTATCACCGGTTCGGCGACGAGCGTTATCCGGCGACGAATATCCGCGTCGACCAGTTCGACGCCCATATCGCGGAGTTCACCTCGGGCAAGTACCACGTGCTGCCGCTGTCGGAGATCATCAGCGCCTTCGCCTCGGGCAAGCCGCTTCCCGATCGCGCGGTCGCCATCACGATCGACGACGCCTTCCGCTCCGTATACGACGTGGCATGGCCGCGCCTGCGCAAGGCGAAGCTGCCCTTCACGTTGTTCGTCGCGACCCGGCCGGTGGAGCAGGGCCTGCCCGATTTCATGACCTGGGACCAGATCCGCGAGCTGCGCGACGGCGGTGCGACAATCGGCGCGCATTCGGATACCCATCTTCACATGGCGGACCAGACGGCGGCGACGAACCGGGCGGAAATCGCGAAATCGACCGAGATCCTGGAACGCGAGCTCGGGACCAAGCCGACCCTCTTCGCCTATCCCTTCGGCGAAGCCAGCGCGGCCGTCATGGCCGTCGTGAAGAAAAGCGGCTATCAGGCCGCCTTCGGCCAGCAGTCCGGCGTGGCGGACCGCAGCCTGCCGCGCTTCTACCTGCCGCGCTTTCCACTGAACGAGACCTACGGCACGCTGGAACGGCTGCGCGTGGCGCTGAACGCGCTGCCGCTCACGGTCGAGGATGTGACGCCGCAGGACCCGCTCGTCCGGCCGGACGCCAACCCGCCGGTCTTCGGCTTTACCTTGGGGAAATCGGTCGGCGATGCGAGCCGGCTGACCTGCTACAATTCCAGCGGCGGCCAGATGCAGGTGCAGCATATCGGCCCGCGGCGCATCGAGATCCGCTTTTCCGATCCCTTCCCGAAGGGCCGTTCGCGGGTCAACTGCACACTGCCAGGGCCGGGCGGCCGCTGGCAGTGGTACGGAACGCAATTCTACGTGAAACCTTAAAGGATCAGGCGTCGGCCCCTTGCGGCGCCGGCCCGTCACGCAGGCGGGCACTGTCGAGCGGCTGCAGATCGTTGGCCGAGATGATATTGCGCAGCAGATCGATATAGCGGCCCCTCAGCTCCGAATAGGAACCAAGCGTCGAGGCCAGCGCCATGCCGGTCAGGTGCTTGCCCTCGGCCCGCAGCATCGTGCGCTTGTCGCGGAACGCGCGATAGGCGGCATGCGTATTCAGGTTATGGACATAGGCGCGGACCGAGTCCATCAACTGCTCGAAAGACTTGATCTTGTGGGACTTGCCGTCCGCGCGCGCGCTCGGCACGAGACCGTCGTCGTCCCAGGTCCACTGGCCGAACACGGCATTGCCTTCGACAACGAACCGCGAGGTGCCCCAGCCGCTTTCGATCGCCGCCTGGGCGAGCGCAAGCGACGGCGGCACCGCGTCGACCCGGCGCAGCAACAGATCGATGCGGTCCGGATCGGTCTCGTACTCGCTGGCGATCGCGTGCAGGCGCTGGCGCTGCTCAGGCGTGAGCGCCTCCCCGGCGGTGAGCTTGGCGTCGATCACCAGGAGCTGCGCCCGCTGCTGCTGCACCCGCTCGTTCGCTTCCAGGATCAGCGGCAACATCACGCGGAGGAAGACTTCCTTGCGCTGGGCGGCCTGCTTCACGTCGGCAAGGCCGTCCGGAACCCGCGTCAGGAAGATGCGCGGCACCGGCATATCGCCGTTGCGGATCGCGTCGAGGTTATAGCCGATCCGGGCAAAATGCTGATCGAGCAGGAGCGGAGAGCTGAAGGCCAGCTGCGGCTTCCGCATGCTCATGCCCGCCCGTTCGATCACCGCACTAAGCTTCGTGCCAACCGACGGAACGAAGGTGGCAACCGTCCCGATCACGACGACCCCTGCCACCGCAAGAGTCCACGCACGTGACCGTGCGATGTCCGCGAATTGTGTTCGTGTACTCGCCGTTGCAACCCTCATCACCTCGATCCTCCCCGAAGTGCCGTCTCGCCGCGCTTTAGAACGCTAACCGCGCGAACTTCCACGACCTCCGGAATATAATGTTTGAGCATATTCTCGATGCCCATTTTCAGCGTCGCCGTCGAGCTCGGACAACCCGAGCACGCACCCTGCATGTGCAGATACACGACGCCATCCTCAAATCCGTGATAGACGATATCGCCGCCATCCATGGCGACCGCGGGACGCACCCGCGTGTCCAGAAGCTCCTTGATCTGGGACACGATCTCATCGTCTTCCGCCGCGTCGGTCTCACTCTCCGACGTCGCGTTCATGACAACGCGGCCTGCAGTGAAGTGCTCCATGATCGCCCCCAGCAACGCGGGCTTCAGGACGTGCCATTCCTTTTCATCCGTCTTGGTGATCGTGATGAAATCACGGCCGAAAAATACGGCGCTGACACCCTCGACTTCGAACAGCCGGGCCGCGAGCGGCGACCGGGTTGTCGCATCACCGGCATTGGTGAAATCCGCCGTGCCCTCTTCGAGGACGGTCCGTCCCGGAAGGAACTTGAGCGTCGCCGGATTTGGCGTCTGTTCGGTTTGGATGAACATCTTAATCCTCTTTCTCCGGGGGTTAGCCCGGCGATGTCTCGAAATAGTGCGCCGCTACGATCGGTCAGAACAATCGCCCTTATGCGGTAGTCTGAAAGGCCAGCGCACCGGGTTGCACTTGGTCAGTTAGGGATTATTTACGTAATTTCAATCAATTCCTCGTCAGTAAGGTTACCCGGCACGATGGTGATGGGTATCCGGTTCTGACGCGCTTTTTTACCAAGCAGATAGCTGATGACCGGCCCCGGGCCGCTGGCGCCGGTGCTTGCGGCCAGCACAAGGACGGAAATCGTGGGCTCGGACTCGATCAGGGTCACCAGCTCCTCACGAACATCCCCTTCACGAATATAAAGAACAGGGTGGCTTCCGGCCCACTCATACACTTCTGCCGAGAGCTTCTGTAAAACCTGTTCTGCTTCTTCGCGAGCTTCCTGGCGCATCAGGTCGCCTACCGCGGCCCAATGCTGGAAATCCGCGGGCGAGCTTACGTGAAGCAATGCGACGCGGCCGCCGCTGCCGCGTGCGCGGCGGCAGGCGAAATGCAGCGCGACAGGCATTTCCTCGCTGTCATCAACGACTACGAGAAAAACCCGTTCCCTTCGCCCTTTCTGGGACGCTTCGGCTGGAGCCCCTGCGGGGGCCTGTGCTTCTGAATTCATAGACCCTCGTCCTTTCCCCCAGGACAGTCTGCCATCACCCATCCAGCCAGGCAATGACAGATCAATGCGCCGTTAACCATTCTCTTAGCGCATTGATATATAACCGGTTATGGCTGAACGAAGCCAACCCGGTCATAGACTTCCTGGATGATCGGACGGGAAATCGCCCGCGCCCGCTCGCCCCCTTTGTGGAGCACCCCGTCGATATAGGCGGGGTCCTTAACCAAGCGCTGCATCTCCTGGCCGATGGGCCCCAGCACCGATACGGCGAGGTCGGTCAGCTCCTGCTTGAACTGGGAGAACTGCATGCCGCCGACGGCGGCGAGCGCTTCGTCCCGGCTCTTGCGGGCAAGCGCCGCGTAGATGCCGATCAGGTTATCCGCTTCCGGACGCCCCTCGAGCCCGGCCGCCTCGTCGCGGCAACGGCTCCGGATCGGTCTTGGCCCGGCGGATCTTGAGCGCGATGTCATCCGGCCCGTCGGTCAGGTTGATGCGGCTATATTCGGACGGGTCCGACTTCGACATCTTGCTGCTGCCGTCACGGAGCGACATCACCCGCGTCGCCTCGCCGAGGATCAGCGGCTCGGGCATCGGAAAGAGATCGACCTTGAAGTCGTTGTTGAATTTCTGCGCGATGTCCCGGGTGAGCTCGAGATGCTGCTTCTGGTCCTCGCCGACCGGCACATGGGTCGCCTTGTAGGCAAGGATGTCGGCGGCCATCAGGTTGGGATAGGCATAGAGGCCGACCGAGGCGTTCTCGCGGTGCTTGCCAGCCTTCTCCTTGAACTGGGTCATGCGATTGAGCCAGCCGAGCCGGGCGACGCAGTTGAGGATCCAGGCGAGCGTCGCGTGGTCCGGATTCTGACTTTGGTTGAAGACGATGTTCTTGTCCGGATCGATGCCGGCCGCGATCAGCCCCGCCGTCACCTCGCGCGTGTTCGCGCGCAGCTCGTCGGGCTCCTGCCAGAGCGTGATCGCGTGCAGGTCGACGATGCAATAGAGGCACTCGTACCGCCCCTGCAGATCAACCCAGTTGCGGATGGCGCCGAGATAGTTACCGAGATGGAGATTGCCGGTGGGCTGAATGCCCGAAAAGATGCGGTTCATGGTCCCTCGCTTTGGACACGCGGATAATCGGATGGTCCCCAGCTTTGGACACGGGGACGAAAGCGAGCGGATTTATCGCGGCTGGCGAAGCGACGGTCAAGCGTGCCGATGGCGCTCCGAGCGGGGAACGATCTGTGTCTCCGCGATGGTGCGGACGCTGGGATCCGCGCTTTTCGCGCAGACCGGCCGCAAGGCCACGAGCATTCGTCCCGCCGCCGTCTCGCCCCAGAACCAGTCGGCGAGCGCGCGGCTGGTGGCGGCGGGGCCCGGCCGCGCGGTCGCGGCTTCCTGATACCAGGACCGGACGTCCTCGCTGGCGAGCCGCAGCGCCTCGCCGAGCGCCACATTCGGCACCGGGTTTGCGGGCAGGCCGTCGAAGAAGCCATGGACGAAGCGGGCAGCGTCCGCGATCGCGAGGCCCGACACGCCGAAGGTGGAGCGGCCGCCCCGCGCTTCGCGCCCGAATTCATACCAGGGGGCGAGCCGGTCGATCTCGCGCAGCACGTCTTCCAGCATCGCCGGCTCTTCCGCCGCGGCCGGCTTCGGCAGGTTGATCGGACAGACCCAGCCAGCCATCTCCTCTTCCGTCGGGGCGGGTGCGTCTTCCGGAAAATCTTCCAGGATTACCGGCCCGTCCGTGCGCTCGAGCAGCGCCATGAGGGACCGCAGTACCTTCGTCTGGAAGGCCGGGTCGCCGGGCGCGCCGAAGGGACGGCCGAGCTCGAATGGCACCCAGAGGAAACGCGGCGGGCGCATGCCGGCCGTGTGCTCGCGCACCAGGCTGATTCCCGCCGTGGCGATGCCGTGCTTTTCCAGGTAGTGGGCGACCGCGCCGACGGCGCGGGTGCAGTTCGGTCAGACCGGCGACAAGAGGACGGCGTTGACCGCGTCTTCCTTCAGCAGGCCGGCAAGCTCGGCCGCGGTCGGCTCGATCTCATGCGGCAGCCAGCCCGCGCCCATCACCGAGTAATGGAAGCGCGCGACCGAGCCAATCTCGCCCGCCGCCTCCAGCTCGCGCAGCCGGTCGATGGGAAAGACGACGTTCACGTCCTGCTGGAAGCCGGTGCGGTCGAAATTGGTCGAGCTGTGGGTCATCACCAGCTCGTTTGCGGACAACGCGCCGTCGATCACGCGGTAGCCGGTGTCGCGCATGTCGAAGCTGCGGTCGTCGCGCCGGTGCAGGCCCGCGCTGGTGACGATGGCGATCCGCCGCTCGCGCATGGGTGGGCCTGTGACCCAGGGCTCGCTGTCGAAGGGCGGGCATTCCTTTTCCCGCAGGTGGCGCGCGTCGGTATCGGGAAGGTCGGTCAGCCGTACCATCTCATCCCTCCGCTGCGATCAGATGCACGTGCGAACGCGGCACCAACGACCGCTCGCCGAGCGCCTTCAGCGCCGGCACGCCGCTGTCCCGGCAGGCGGCCGCGACCCGCAGCAGCAAGGCGCCGGCCGCGGTCTCGCGCCAGAACCAGTCGGTCAGCACGGCGCTGGCGGCCGGGCCAGGGCGCGCGGTCGCGGCTTCGAGATACCACGCCTTGACGTCTTCCGCGGCGAATTTGAGCGCCTGCGGCAGCGCCATGCCGCCGATCGGGCTCGCGATCGAGGTGTCCGCGACGAACCCGGCGAGAAAGGTGACGGCCGCCTCGATCCCGAGCCCGCTCAAGCCCACCGTCGTCCGGCCGCGCCGCTCGAGGCCGACCTGGTACCACGGCCCGAGCTGCGCGACCTCGGCGAGCGCCCTGGCGGCGACACCCGTTTCGGCCGCCGGCGGCGGCGAAAAATTGACCGGGCAGACCCAGCCCGAATAGTCGTCCGTGGCGGCGCCCGGCGCGTCTTCGGGAAAATCTTCCAGCACCGGTCCCGCCGGCGCGGCAAAGAGGCCGAGCGCCGCTTCGATCACACGGCGCTGGAACGCGGGCTCGTCCGGCGCGCCGACCGGCCGCCCGAGCTCGAAGGGAACCCAGAGCGCCCGTGGCGGATTGATCTTTTCCGTGTGTTCGCGGACCAGGCTGATCTGCACCGTCGCCAGCCCTTCTTCTTCCAGATATCGCGAAAGCCCGCCGACGGCGCGCGTGCAGTTCGGTCAGACCGGCGTGAGGATCACCGCGTTGACGCGATCCTCCTTCAACAGGCCGGCAAGCTCGCGTGCCTTTTCCTCCAGCTTTTCGGGCTCGGTCGCGCCCATGAAGGAATAGTGGAAATCGGCGACCGATCCGATCGCCTCGGCGGCGGCGAGATCGCGCAGCCGGTCGATCGGAAAGACGACGTTGATGTCCTGCTGGAAGCCGACGCGGTCGAAATTGGTCGACACGTGGCTCATGATGATGTCGCCGGAGTCGACGGAGGCCGGGATCACGCGGTAGTCGGATGCGCCGGGCCGGAACTTGTCGTCGCTGCGCAGCGAGAGGCCGGCGCTGGTGATGATCGCGACGCGCGCGTCGCCGAGCGCGGGCGCCGGTGCCCATGGGCTGTCCGCGTTGACCGGACACGGGAGGTCGAGCAGATGCTGCGCCGCCGTTTCCGTGAGATCGGTCAATCGAACCATGGCTTCCTACCGTGAATAGCCGCGCCCGGAAGGAGACGGCTGAGGCGAGCACTCCGATGGCTATATCTGCGGTAACCGGCGATTGTCAAATGACGGGTCCGTTATTACCGCCGCATTGCCGCCCGCAGATCGCCGAGACGCGCGGCGCCGGCGAGCTGAGCGACGACGCCGTAGGCCGCAAGCCCCGCCGCGACGAGAAGCGCGAGCGCCAGAATCCGCCGTTCCGCGCCGCCCGCGAAGAGCGGCGCCAGAATATGCTCCACCGCCAGCAAGGCGGCGACCATGCACAGCGCGGCCGCCGCGATGCGTGGCGCGCGTGACTTGAGCCTGGCGTCGAGCTGGAGCTGTCCCCGGCGATGCAGCGCCACCGCGAGCAGCGTCGCGTTCATCCAGGCCGAACAGGCGGTCGCCAACGCGATGCCGACATGCGCCAGGAATTGCATCAGCACGATGGCGACGGCGACGTTGGCGGTCATGGAAAGCACCGCGATCTTGACCGGCGTCTTGGTGTCCTGGCGCGCGAAGAAGCCGGGCGTCAGCGCCTTGATCAGAACGTAGGCCGGCAGCCCGACCGCAAAGGCCGCCAGCGCGCCGGTCGTCGCCGCCGCGTCGGCCGTTCCGAACGCGCCCCGCTGGAACAGCACGGTCACCACCGGCCCCGGAATGGCGAGCAGGGCCGCGGCTGCCGGCAGGGTCAGCAGCAGCGCGAATTCGATCGCGCGGTTCTGCGTATGCGCCGCTGCCTGATCGTCGCCTGCACTGAGATGGCGCGAGAGCATCGGCAGCAGCGCCACGCCGACGGCGACGCCGACCACGCCGAGCGGGAGCTGGTTCACGCGGTCCGCATAGTAAAGCCAGGATACCGACCCTTGCGGCAGGAGCGAGGCGAGAAAGACGTCGATGACCAGGTTGACCTGCACGACGCCGGCGCCGATCAGCCCCGGAACCATCAGGCGGAAGACCCGGCGCACGCCGCGCGTCAGCCGCGGCAGGGGCAGCCGCAGCATGATGCCGGCCCGCCGGCAGGCGAAGACAAGCAGCAGGAACTGCCCGGCGCCGGCGATCGACACGGCGGTCGCCAGCACATGCGCCGGCATCGTGACCGCGCCGCTGCGCACCAGCACCAGCGCCGCGATCAGCACGAGGTTCAGCACGATCGGCGCCGCCGCCGCCGCCGCGAATTGCTGCAGCGAGTTCAGCATGCCGGCCAGGAGCGCCGTCAGCGCCATGAACATGAGATAGGGAAAGGTGAGGCGCGTAAGCTCGATCGCCAGCGCGAATTTGTCCGGCTGGTCGCTGAAGCCCGGCGCGATGACATACATCAGCCAAGGCATGGCGAGCTGCATCACGAAGGTGAAGCACAGCATGAAGCTGACCATGACGGCAGCGACATTGGCGGCGAAGCGCCGCGCCGGGTCGATCCCTTCGCGGGTCAGCCGCTCGGTGAACAGCGGGACGAAGGCGGAGTTGAACGCGCCTTCCGCGAACAGGCGGCGGAAGAAGTTGGGGAACTTGAAGGCGACGAAAAAGGCGTCCGCCGTCATGCCCGCGCCGATCGCGTTGGCGAGCAGAATGTCGCGGCAAAAGCCGAGCAGCCGGCTGGCCATCGTCCAGCCGCCCAGCGTCGCGATCGCGCGGCCAAGCGCCATGGCGGCGGTCAGATCGTCAAGAACGAGGCGACGGACGGAAGGCATGGCGCCGACGGCCGCCGCGTCAGTGCGCCTTCGGGAGGTCCATTTCGAGGATCGCCATGTGAAACGCGTAGGACACCTCGCCATCATCTTCATCGACGTCACGATAAATCACTCCGATGAATTCCTGACCGAGGCTGACCTCGACCGACCCGTCCTGCTTCGGCTTGCCGAGCCTCAACCGCTCCGTTCCGAACTTCTCGCGGAGGTAGCTCTGCAACCGCGTTACCTCTGACTGGTCCATGTATCTCTCCGAGTTGTCAGCTTCGATTATTGCGTCGTTCGCCGGTTTCATTCCGCCGCGTCGGCAGCGGCGGTTTTCCGGCGGCGGGATTTCTTCGGCGGCGAGCCGCTCGCCGCGGCCTTGGGCGCGCGCTTCTTACCGCGAGACGGTGCCTTTTTCGCCGCGGGCTTCGGCTCGGCCGCCTCCGCCTTCTTTTTCTTCGGCTTGGCCGGCGCGCATTCGGTTTCACGCAGCACGCCGATCAGGCTTTCGTGAATCGCCAGCACCTTCGACGGATGCTCGACCTTCATGCCGAACAGGTCCTTGACGTAAAACACGTCGACGACCTGTTCGCCATAGGTGGAGATCTTCGCGGCATATACCTGCAGGCTGAGATTCGCCAGCGCGCGCGTCAATGCATACAGCAGGCCGGGACGGTCGCGGCCGTTCACCTCGATCACAGTGTGGCGGCTGGACGCCTTATTGTCGATCAGCACGCGCGGCTCGACCGTGAAGACGCGCGTCCTGGTCTGCAGCGGCCGGCGCTTGCCGAGCTCGGCGAGCGGGCGCAGGCGTCCGGAAAGCGTCTGTTCGATGAAGACGGAGAGCTTGGCCAGCTTGTCGGGCCGGGCAAAGGCCTCCCCCAACTCGTCCTGCACCAGGAAGCTGTCGAGCGCCATGCCGTTGTTCAGCGTGTTGATCTTCGCATCGACGATGTTGGCGCCGGAGACCGCGAGTGCGCCGGCGATCCGGCTGAACAGCCCCGGATGGTCCGAGGTGTAGAGGGTGATCTCGGTGACCGCGCGGTCGGCTTCGACGCGCCGGTCGATCGCGAGCGGCAGGCTCGCGGCCTCCGCTTCGCGGATGAAGCGCGCGTGCTGGGCCAGCGTCTCCAGGTCATAGGACAGCCAATAGGCCGTGTGGCCGCGGTCGATATGGGCCTGCAACATATCCTCGGGCCAATCCGCGAGACTGCTTTCTGAGGCCGGCGACGGACTTCGGCCGACAGGTTCTTGCGGGTTTCCGACGCCTGACCGCCGGACATCACCGCTTCGGCGCGATAGTAGAGGTCACGCAGCAGCGTCGCCTTCCAATTGTTCCACCGTCCCGGCCCGACCGCCCGGATGTCGGCGACGGTCAGGCACAGCAGCAGCCGCAGCCGCTCGGGCGACTTCACGAGCGCGACGAAATCCTGGATCGTCTTCGGGTCCGCCAGGTCGCGCTTGAAGGAGACGTTGCTCATCAGCAGGTGATGGAGCACGAGCCAGCTGACGGTTTCCGTCTGCTCCGCCGTCATGCCGAAGCGCGGGCAAAGCTTCGTCGCGATCTCCGCGCCGATCTCCGAATGGTCGCCGCCGCGGCCCTTCGCGATATCGTGCAGCAACACCGCGACATAGAGCACCTCGCGCGACAGCACCTTGCGGATGAGCTCCGTCGACAGCGGGTGGTCCTTGGCAAGCTCGCCCTGCTCGATCTGATTGAGGATGCCGATGGCCCGGATCGTATGCTCGTCTGTCGTATAGACGTGATACATGTCGTACTGCATCTGCGCCACGACGCGCCCGAAATCGGTGACGAAGCGCCCGAACACGCCCGCCTCGTTCAGACGCCGCAGCGTCAGTTCCGCGCCTTCCTTGGCGGTCAGCATCTGCAGGAACAGCCGGTTGGCCTCCGGGTCCCGGCGCAGCTTGTCGTCGATGCGCCGAAGGTTCCGCGTGATCAGGCGGAGCGCCTCGGGGTGAATGTCGAGCTTGCGGCGGTGCGCGACCTCGAACAGGCGGAGCATCTCGATCGGGTTCTTGGCGAAATGATTTTCGGAGGGAACCGTCAGCCGCCCGCCGCGGGCGCTGAAGCCTTCGACGTCCCGGCTGAACAGACCGGTCGCCAGCCGCAGCAGGCCGCGGCGCTGATGGCGCGCCTCGAGCGCGGCGCAGAAGATGCGCGTCAGGTCGCCGACATCCTTGGCGACCAGGAAGTAATGCTTCATGAAGCGCTCGACGCCGGAAGTGCCGGCATGGTCGCGATAGCCCATGCGGCGGGCGAGTTCGGGCTGGAGGTCGAAGGTCAGCCGCTCCTCTGGCCGGTCGGCGAGGTAGTGCAGGTGGCAGCGCACGGTCCACAGGAAATCCTGCGCCTTGGCAAAGCGGTCGACTTCCTTGCGGGTGAACAGCCCTTCGTCGATCAGCTTCGCCACATCGTTGACGCCGTAGAGATATTTCCCCAGCCAAAAGAGCGTATGCAGGTCGCGCAGCCCGCCCTTGCCGTCCTTGACGTTGGGCTCCAGCACGTAGCGCGAATCGCCCATGCGGCGGTGCCGCTCGTCGCGCTCGCGCAGCTTCGCTTCGACGAAGTCCGCCCCGGTCGAGGCCGCGACTTCCTTCAGGAAACGGCGGCGCAGCTCGCGGAACAGGGACTGCTCGCCCCAGACGAAGCGTGCCTCCAGAAGCCCGGTGCGAATCGTCATGTCGGCCTTGGCCTGGCGGATGCAATCGTCGAGCGAGCGCGTAGCATGGCCGACCTTCAGGCCGAGATCCCACAGCGTGTAGAGCATGTGCTCGACCATCTGCTCGCTGCGCGGCGTCTTCTTGTAGGGCAGCACGAACAAGAGATCGATATCCGATTTCGGCGCGAGCTCGCCCCGGCCGTAGCCGCCATAGGCGACAATCGACATCTGCTCGCCCGCCGTCGGGCTCGCCACCGGATAGATCTTCTCGGACGCGACGTCATAGATCACGCGGATGAGCTGATCGATCAGAAAACAATAGCCCTGTACCGCCAGCGTGCCGCTCTGGTCGAGCTCGAACCGGCGGCGGATCTCCATCCGGCCCGCATCGAGCGCCTTGCGATAGAAAATGAGCATCGCCTGGGCGCGCTCGCTCTCCGGCAGGTCGCGGTCGAGCACCGCAATCGCCGCCGTATGGAGCTCCGCCCGGTCGATAATCGCCCGTCGATCCTGCAGCCTCAGCATGGCTATCTCATGCTTCAGGCAGGGCTGAAATGCAAGGAAAACTGAGGGGTTTAGGTTAGAGAGGACATCGCCAACCGTTTCAAGCGGTAGACAACCTCGAGCGCTTCCTTGGGCGTCAACTCGTCCGGATCGAGGGCCGCAAGGGTCGATTCGAGCTCGGACGGCGCTGCCTCGGCGGGCACCGCCTCGCGCCGGGCCAGCGCCGCGAAAAGCGGGAGGTCTTCGGCCAGCCGGGTGATCGCGCTCGACTGCTCGCCGCTTTCCAGCGTCTTGAGCACGGCCTCCGCCCGCTTGATGACGGCGGGCGGCAAGCCGGCGAGTTGCGCCACATGGATTCCGTAGGAGCGGTCGGCGGCCCCCGGCGCGACCTCATGCAGGAAGACCACGTCGCCGCCCCATTCCTTGATCCGCATGGTGTAGGGCTTGAGTGCCGGCAAGCGGCCGGTAAGCGCCACCAATTCGTGAAAATGCGTGGCGAACAGCGCGCGGCAGCGGTTGACCTCGTGCAGATGCTCGACCGCCGCCCAGGCGATCGACAGGCCGTCGAAGGTCGCCGTGCCGCGGCCGATCTCGTCCAGGATGACGAGCGACCGGTCGGTCGCCTGGTTGAGGATGGCGGCCGTTTCGACCATCTCGACCATGAAGGTGGAGCGCCCGCGGGCGAGGTCATCGGCCGCGCCGACCCGGCTGAACAGACGGTCGACGATCCCGATGCGCGCGGCCTCGGCCGGCACGAAGGAGCCCATCTGCGCCATCACGGCGATCAGCGCGTTCTGGCGGAGAAAGGTGCTCTTGCCCGCCATGTTGGGGCCGGTGACCAGCCACAGCCGCCGGTCCTCGTCGAGGTCGCAGTCGTTGGCGACGAAGACGCCATCTTCGGCCGCGACCAGCGCCTGCTCGACCACCGGGTGACGGCCGCCGGTGATCCGGAACTCGCGCGATCCGGTCACTGCCGGACGGCAGTAGCGGCGCTCGACGGCTAGCTCGGCCAAGGCCGCGGCCACGTCCAGCGCCGCCAGCGCGCGTGCGGCGAGCGCGATCGCCTCGGCGCGCGCGCTCACCTCGCCAACGAGATCGTCGAACAGCTGAAGCTCGATCGCGACCGCCTTGTCCGCCGCCTCGGATATCCGCCGCGCCAGGTCGGCGAGCTCCGTCGTCGTGAAGCGCACGGCGTTCGCCATGGTCTGGCGGTGGATGAAGGTGTCGCCCAGACGATCCGCGAAGCGCGGCGTCACCTCGATGAAATAGCCCAGCACGTTGTTATGCCGCACCTTGAGCGTGTCGGCGCCGCTCTCCTCGCGGTAGCGGCGCTCGAGATTGGCGATCAGCCGGCGGCTCTCGTCGCGAAGCTCGCGGGTTTCGTCGAGCTCGAAAGCATAGCCGCGGGCGATGAAGCCGCCGTCCCGGGCGTTCAGCGGCAAATCCTCGGCGAGCGCGCGGCTCAGCCGGTCGATCAGCACGCCATGCTCGCCGAGCTCGGTCAGGGCATCGGCAACGCTCTCCGGCGGCGGCATTCGTGCGTCCGCCAGCAGGACGCGGAGCGCCGCAGCCTGGGCCAAGCCGTCCCGAATACCGGCCAGATCGCGAGGCCCGCCGCGCCCGACCGTGATGCGCGAGAGCGCGCGCTCGATGTCGGGACAGCGGCGGAGCGCGTCGCGCATGGCATCGCGGATGTGCCCGTCCTCGGCGAACCAGCCGACGGCATCGAGCCGCTGCTCGATCATCGCCTTGTCGGTCAGCGGCGCCGCCAGCCTGGCGGCCAGCAGCCGCGCGCCCCCGCCGCCGACCGTGCGGTCGATCACCGCGAGCAGGCTGCCCTTGCGCTCTCCGGCGAGGCTGCGCACCAGTTCGAGATTGCGCCGCGTCGCGGCGTCGATCTCCATCACCGCCCCCACCGACAGCCGCCGAGGCGGCGCCAGACGCGGCAGCTTGCCGACCTGGGTCAATTCCACGTAATCGACCAGCGCGCCGGCCGCAGAAAGCTCGGCCCGGGCAAAATCCCCGAAGGCATCGAGCGCGCCGACGCCATAGGCCGTCTCGAGCCGCCGCCGCGCGTTCTCGGAATCGAACCGGCTGTCCGGCTGCGGCGTCACGCGCTCGGTCCATTCGGCGAGCACGGCGCCGATGGCTTCCGCATCCATCAGTTTTTCCGGCACCAGCACCTCGCCCGGATCGATCCGCGCCAGCGCGGCGGCGAGCGCGGGCGCCGAGGCCCCGGCAACGGTCTGGGTCAGGAAATCCCCCGTCGATATGTCGAGCCAGGCAAGCGCCAGATCGCGGCCGGAGCGCGCGAGCGCCGCCAGAAAGTTGTGCGCGCGGGCGTCGAGCAGGCCTTCTTCAGTGAGGGTGCCCGGGGTGACCAGGCGGACGACGTCGCGCTTGACGACCGACTTGCCGCCGCGCTTGCGCGCCTCCGCCGGGTCCTCCATCTGCTCGCAGATCGCGACCCGGAACCCCTTGCGGATGAGCCGCGACAGATAGGCGTCGGCGGCATGCACCGGAACGCCGCACATCGGCACGTCTTCCCCGTCATGCGCACCCCGCTTGGTGAGCGTGATGTCGAGCGCCGCCGAGGCAGCGACCGCGTCGTCGAAGAACATCTCGTAGAAATCGCCCATGCGATAGAACAGGAGGCAATCCGGATGGGCTTCCTTCAGGCGCAGATACTGCACCATCATCGGCGTCGGGGCCGGCTGGCGCGTTCTCGGGTCTCTCGGAATCGGGCGGGTCATGGCGCGAGACGTTAACATGTCCCCTTCCCGCGGGTCATGCCGGTTTGGGACAAATTTTTGAAGCCCTATTCCGGCGCTGGCAAAACCGGCTTGGTTCATGCCAGTATGCGGCAAGAGGAAACGGCAGCCCCACCATTCCCAATGGTGATACCGCTGCACACCACCACCCAGGAATCATAACAGCACGACGATCGGCTACCGATACCCATGGCAAATGAAAAGCTTTCGAAGCAGGAAGCCCTGCTAAAGCAGGATGCCCTGCGCATGCACGCGCGCGGACGCCCCGGCAAGATGGAGATCCGCGCGACCAAGCCGTTAACCACGCAACGCGACCTGTCGCTGGCCTACTCGCCCGGCGTCGCCTATCCCTGCCTCGCCATCGAGGAGGACCCCTCGCTTGCCTACGATTATACCGCCAAGGGCAATGTCGTCGCCGTCATCTCGAACGGCACGGCGGTCCTCGGCCTCGGCAATATCGGCGCCTTGGCGGCGAAGCCCGTGATGGAAGGCAAGTCGGTTCTTTTCAAGCGCTTCGCCGATATCGACGGAATCGACATCGAAGTCGATTCCGAAGACGTCGACACCGTCGTGACCTGCGTGCGCGCGATCGGCAACAGCTTCGGCGGCATCAACCTCGAAGACATCAAGGCGCCGGAATGTTTCGAGATCGAGCAGCGCCTGCGCGAGCTGCTCGACGTGCCGGTCTTCCACGACGACCAGCACGGCACCGCGATCATTACGCTGGCCGGGCTGCTCAACGCGCTCGACCTGACCAAGCGCGACATCAAGAAGACGAAGATGGTGGTCAACGGCGCGGGCGCCGCAGCGATCGCCTGCGTCGAGCTGATCAAGTCGACGGGCGCCGCGCACGACAACGTCATCCTCTGCGACTCGAAGGGCGTCATCTACCAGGGCCGCACCGAGGGCATGAACCAATGGAAGTCGGCGCACGCGGCGAATACCAAGCATCGCACCCTGGCCGAAGCGATGAAGGGGGCGGACGTCTTCATCGGCCTTTCGGTCAAAGGCGCAGTTTCGCCCGAGATGGTAAAGTCGATGGCCAAACAGCCGATTATCTTCGCCATGGCCAATCCTGACCCGGAAATCACGCCGGAGGAGGTCGAATCGGTGCGAACCGACGCCATCGTGGCCACCGGCCGTTCCGACTATCCAAACCAGATCAACAATGTGCTGGGCTTCCCCTATATCTTCCGGGGCGCGCTCGACGTGCGCGCGTCGACCATCAACGACGAGATGAAGCTCGCCGCGGCCAAGGCGCTCGCCGGCCTTGCGCGGGAGGACGTGCCGGACGAAGTGGATGCCGCCTACAGCGGCAAGCGGCTGCGCTATGGACCCGGCTACATCATCCCGGTGCCGTTCGATCCGCGCCTGATCTCGCGCGTGCCGGAAGCGGTCGCCCGCGCCGCCATGGAAAGCGGCGTCGCCCGCAAGCCGATCGCGGATATGGACGCCTACCGGGCACAGCTGTCGGCGCGCCTCGATCCGGCCATTTCCAACCTGCAATTCATCTTTGCCCGGGTCAGCGCGAACCCGAAGCGCGTGGTCTTTGCCGAGGGCGAGGAGGAGCGCGTGATCCGCGCCGCGGTCGCCTATCGCAACGCGGGCTACGGCACGCCGCTTCTGATCGGGCGCGAGGACAGAGTGCGCGATACGATGGGCCGGCTCGGCATCGAAGCCAACGGCGGCCTCGAGATCCACAACGCGCGGCTCAGCGTCCACAACAAGAAATATGCGGATTTCCTCTATGGCCGGCTGCAGCGGACGGGCTATCTGTTTCGCGACTGCCAACGGCTGGTGAACCAGGACCGCAACGTGTTCGGCGCCTGCATGATCGCCATGGGCGACGGCGACGCCATGGTGACCGGCACCACCCGCAGCTTCGCCACCGCCTTTTCCGACATCACGCGCGTCATCGATCCGCGACAGGGCGAGCGGCTGATGGGCGTCACCGTCATGGTGGCGCAGGGCCGCACCGTGTTCATTTCGGACACCAACGTCCACGAAGTGCCGACGCCGGAGGAGCTCGCCGACATCGCGACGCAGACGGCGAGCTACGCGCGCCAGTTCGGCCAGGAGCCGCGGGTGGCGCTGACCTCCTTCTCGGATTTCGGCCAGCCGATGCGTCCGCAGATGGAGCGCGTGCGGCAGGCGGTGAAGATTCTCGACGGCCGCCGGGTCGATTTCGAATACGACGGCGACATGCAGGCGGACACCGCGCTGAACTTCGAGCTGATGCAGAAGCTCTATCCCTTCTGCCGGCTCACCGGCGCGGCGAACTGTCTCATCATGCCGGCGCTGCACAGCGCGAATATCAGTGCGAAGATGCTGCGCGTGCTCGGCGGCGGCACCGTCATCGGCCCGATGCTGGTCGGTCTCGCCAAGCCGGTGCAGATCGTGCAGATGGGGGCCACCGTCAACGATATCGTCAACGCCGCGGCGCTCGCCGCTCACGACGCGTTACGCTAGGGTCGGGTGCGTCGGGGGCTCTCCCGTGGCCCCTCGCGCGATGAAGAGGTTGTGCCATGTCCGAGCGACAGACCGTGCGCCTGCTGCTCGCCGCCATGGCCTTGTCCGCGCCCGGGCTGATCGTTCTGGGCGGCCTCATATCCTTCGGGTTCCTGGCGCCCGCGCCCGGTTTCATCGCGGCCGCGGCCCTGCTGATCGTCGGCGCGATCGTCGCATGGCGGCACCTCACCGGGCTTTCGGCCTTGCATCGGCGCATCGACAGCCTGGCGATCCATGACGAGGACCTCAAGGTCGCCGCGCCGACGCTGCCCGATCTGTCGCTGGCGCTCGACCGCCTGGTCCGGCACTGGCAGGATCAGCAGCGCCAGCTCACCGAAGCGAGCGAAGCGGCCAATCGAATCCTCGAGGCATTGCCCGAGCCCCTGATCGTCGTCGATCGCGAAGGCCAGGTCGTGCGCACGAACCGGGCGGCGGAAGAGGCGTTCCAGACGCGCCTCGTCGGCCGCGAGCTCGCCACCGGGCTGCGTCATCCGCAATTGCTCAATGCCGTCAACTCGGCGCTGAACGAAGGTCAAAGCCTTGCCGCCGAAATCACCATGCCGGGGCCGCTGAACCGCAACTACAGCGCCCTGGTCGAGCCGCTCGGCAAGCAGGGCGCGCTGATCGTGCTGCATGACCTCACGCCGGTCCGCATGGGCGAACGGATGCGCGCGGATTTCGTCGCCAATGTCAGCCATGAGCTGCGCACGCCGCTGTCCAGCCTGCTGGGCTTCGTCGAAACCCTGCGCGGCCCGGCGCGCGACGACAAGGATGCGCAGGACAAGTTCCTCGCGATCATGCATGAGCAGGCGGAGCGCATGTCCCGGCTGATCGAGGACCTGCTGTCGCTGTCGCGGATCGAGATGGATGAGCATACGCGCCCGCGCGGCCGGGTCGACCTGCGCCATGTGCTGGGCAACGTGAAGGACATGCTGTCGATCAAGGCGGCGGCGCGCCGCATGCGCATCGAGCTGGACATTCCCGAAATCGGCAGGGCCCGTCCCCGGCGACGCGGACCAGCTGACGCAGGTCTTCCAGAACCTCATCGACAATGCGCTGAAATACGGCCGCGAGGGTACGGCGGTCGAGGTCACGGTGGCCCGTCCAAGTGAGCGCGAGCTGTCGGTTTCCGTGACGGACCACGGCGAGGGCATCGCGCCGCAGCACCTCCCGCGACTGACCGAGCGGTTCTACCGGGTCGACGCCGCGCGCAGCCGCCAGCTCGGCGGAACCGGGCTCGGCCTCGCGATCGTCAAGCACATCGTCAACCGCCATCGGGGGCATCTGACGGTCGACAGCAGGCTCGGCGAGGGGAGCCGCTTCTCGGTAACGCTGCCGGCCTGAAGGGCTGGAAAAGCGGGATTCGCCGCGGTTTCGGACGCCCGCCGTCTTCGTCATAAAACTGTAATTTATTTGTAGTATTTGCGTCTTTGCACGGACCTAAATTGGCCGCATTGCAGCAGACCGATCCGCAGTTCTCAATGAAAGCAATTCAAGAGCAACCACTCGCTGCCATTCATGGGAGGCCGGCCACGCCGCCGATCGCCGAAGCCTCCCGGCTTGCTCGGTTCGTTCAAATGCCAATTCATTGATTGATCATCTTAAATGGCGGCAAGAAAGCAGACCAAACACGAAATGCGAAGCAGGCTACGATGCAGCTCACCGAATTTCTTTCGCCTGGGCGGTTACGTCGAAGTCGGCGACACTGACCAGATTGTCGACCGCCCTTTGGATACGCGTATCCAGGATAAATTCACCGCCCGGTTCGGCTGAACGGAGTATGAAAGTGGTCAATCCGATGGAACATACCGTCAAGTCCTATGACGAAGAGCTGAAGCAACTCAATACGTTGATCGGCCGTATGGGCGGCGTGGTCGAGACCCAGCTCGACGGCGCGATCCAGGCGGTGCTGCGCCGCGATCCCGAATTGGCGGAACAGGTGGTCAAGGGTGACGCCAAGGTCGACGCGATCGAGCAGGAAATCGGCGAGCTCGTCGTCCGTCTGCTGGCGCTGCGCCAGCCGATGGCGGTCGACCTGCGCCACATCGTGTCCGCGCTCAAGATCGCCGCCGACCTGGAACGGTTCGGTGACCATGCGAAGAGCATCGCCAAGCGGGCGATCGCGATCAGCCAGGTGCCGCGCATCCCGGCGCCCGGGCTCGACCGCATGGCGCGCATGGTGCAGGCCATGATCAAGGACGTGCTCGACGCCCATCTCGAAGGCGACACGGAAAAGGCGATCAAGGTCTGGCGCCGCGATGCCGAGGTGGATCAGCTTTATAACAGTCTGTTCCGCGAGCTTCTGACCTACATGATGGAAGACCCGCGCAACATCACCGGCTGCACGCACCTCCTGTTCATCGCCAAGAACGTCGAACGGATGGGCGACCACGCGACGAACATCGCCGAGACGGTGCACTACCAGGTCAAGGGCACGAAGCTGCCCGACGACCGGCCGAAGGGCGACGACCCGAGTTTCGCCATCGCCGACGGCAACGCGTAAGGGCGACGGCGTCACCGAAATCATGAGACACCGTATCCTTATCGTCGAGGACGAAGCCGCCTTGGTTACGCTGCTTCGTTACAACCTGGAGCGTGAAGGCTTCGACGTTTCCGAAGCCCGCGACGGGGACGAGGCGCTGGTCGTCATCGACGAAAATCCGCCCGACCTGATCCTGCTCGACTGGATGCTGCCGATGACCAGCGGGATCGAAGTCTGCCGCCAGATCCGCCGGAAGCCGGAAACCCGGTCGACGCCGATCATCATCCTGACCGCGCGCGGCGAAGAAGCCGACAAGGTCCGCGGCCTTGAAAGCGGTGCGGACGATTACGTCACCAAGCCCTTTTCGCCGGCCGAGCTTCTGGCGCGTATTCGCGCCCTCCTGCGCCGGGCCAATCCGGCGCCGAGCGACGAGACGCTGCGCTGCGGCGACATCCGCATGGATCTCGCGGCGCACAAGGTCCATCGCGGCGACCGCGGCGTCCATCTGGGCCCGACCGAGTTTCGCCTGCTGCGTTACCTGATGGAACACCAGGGCCGGGTGTTCAGCCGCGAGCAACTGCTCGACGCCGTCTGGGGACGCGACGTGTTCGTCGAGGCGCGCACCGTCGACGTGCATATCCGCCGCCTGCGGAAAGCGCTCAACAGCAAAGGCGAGCAGGACATGATCCGTACCGTGCGCGCCGCCGGATATGCGATCGAAAGCCCGGATTGATCCGGCGGACCTCCCGCTCGGGCACGCCTTTTACGACAGCTTCAGCGTGACATTGCAGATCTGCCGATCGTCGGGCGAGGATTCGACGGTAAAACCGAGACCCCGGCACATTTCCAGCATCGGCCGATTTTCCGACAGCACGTCACCGTACAGCTCTTTCAGTCCGCAATCGCGCGCGTGCTCGATCAAGCCGCGTCATGAGCCCATAGCCGAGCCCACGGCCCTTCCAATCGGAGCGCACGAGCACGGCGTATTCGGCGCGCTCGTTGTTGGCGTCGCCGGCAAGCCGGGACACGCCGACGACCCCGCCGTCCGGCTCGCCGATCGCGACGAAAGCCATCTCGCGCGCGTAGTCGATCTGACTGAGGCGGGCCGCCAGCTTGCCCGGCAGCTCCTTCATGGCATGCAGAAAGCGCATGCGGATATCGCCGGGATCGCTGCGGCGGATCATCTCCTGCAGGCGCGGCGCATCCGTCGGCTCGATCGGGACGGACTTCGACCGGCGTGCCGTCGCGCAGATTTACCGTGCCGCACAGCTCGCTGGGATAGGGCTTGATCGCCAGCCTGCGCGCCGGGGGCGCCGCTGACCGGCCCGAGCTTGATGCGGGCATCGATGGCGATCACGCCGTTCGCATCCGCGAGCAGCGGATTGATGTCGAGCTCCTTGATCGCATCGAAGTCGGCGGCAAGGCGCGCCACTCGGATCAAGGCGTCGATGATCGCCGGCATATCGGCGCCCTGCCGCCCGCGGTAGCCGGGCAGAAGCTTGCCGATCCGGGTCTCGCCGATCACGTTCTCCGCGAGCACGGCGTCGAGCGGCGGCAGCGCCATCGCCGTGTCGCCGATGGCCTCGACGCCGGTGCCGCCTTCGCCGAACAGTATCACCGGCCCGAACTGCGGATCCTCGGAAACGCCGACGATGAGCTCGAAGGCGTCCGGCCGCCGCACCATGGTCTGCACCGTGAACCCGTCGATCCGCGCCTGCGGCAGCAGATGTTCGATGCGGGTTCGCATCGCCGCGACCGACGCGGCCACCGCTTCGGGCGTATCGAGATCGAGGTCGACGCCGCCGACGTCCGATTTATGCAGGATATCCGGGGAATAGATCTTCACGGCGTAGGGCCCGGGCATCGTCTTGGCCGCCGACTTCCGCCTCCGCCGGGGTCGTCGCAACGACGGTCGTGACAACCGGTACGCCGTAGGCGCCCAGCACCGTTTTCGCTTCCGCCTCCATCAGCCAGTCGCGCCCGTCCCGACGCGCGGCGTCGAACACCGCGGCGGCGGCCGCGTGATCGATCGTGCCGTCGACCGCGGAGACCTGCGGCGTCCGCAAGAGCTGTTCCTGGCCCTCGCGATAGCGCACGAGATGGGCGAAGCCGCGCACCGCCGCCTCCGGCGTGTCGTAGCTCGGCATGCCGTTCTGCGCGAAGGCGGCGCGCGCCTTCGCCGCCGATGCTCCGCCAAGCCAGCTCGTCAGCACGGGAAAGCGCCGCTCCTTGCCGCATTCGATCACGGCGCGCGCGGCGTCCACGCTGTCGGCGATCGCCGTCGGGCAGTTGAGGACCAGCACCGCGTCGCTGCCCGGATCGTCGAGCAGCACTTCCAGCGCCGCCGCATAGCGCGCGCCCGGCGCGTCACCGATGATGTCGACCGGGTTGCCGTGGCTCCAGGTCGGCGGCAGCACGCCGTCGAGCCGCGCGATGGTCGCCGGCGCGAGCTCGGCGAGCCGGCAGCCCTCGGCGATCAGCCGGTCGGTGGCGAGCACGGCGACGCCGCCGCCATTCGACAGGATGGCGAGCCGGTCACCCTTGAAATGCTGGGCATAGGCGAGCGTCTCGACCGCATCGAACAGCTCGATCGTGTCCCGGACCCGCAGCAGGCCGGTCCGGCGGAACACCGCGTCATAAACCGCGTCGTGCCCGGCCAGCGCGCCGGTGTGAGAGTGCGCGGCCTTCGCGCCTTCCGGCACCCGGCCCGCCTTGATCACGACGACTGGCTTCGTGCGCGCCGCAATACGCGCCGCGGACAGGAACTTGCGCGCATTCGTGACCGCCTCGATGTAGAGCAGGATGGCCCGCACCTTCGGCTGCAGCGCCAGGTAATCGAGCATGTCGCCGAAGTCGACATCCGCCATGTCGCCGAGCGACACCATGTGGGAAAAGCCGATGCCGCGCGTCGTGGCCCAGTCGAGCACCGAAGTGATGATCGCGCCCGATTGCGAGACGAAGGCGAGGTCGCCGGGCAGCGCGTCGATCTGCGCGAAGCTCGCATTCAGCCCCGCGTCCGGCACGAGCACGCCGACCACGTTGGGCCCGATCAGGCGCATGCCGCGCGCCTTGGCGAGCATCGCCTGCCGCCGCGCCGCGCCGGCCGCGGTGCCGCCTTCGCCGAAACCGGCCGTGATCACGACCGTCGCCTTCGCGCCCTTGTCGCGTAGCGCGCCGACGACTTCGGCCACCGTATCGGGCGGGGTGCAGACGACCCCGAGCTCGGGCACGATCGGCAGATCGGCGACGGACGGCCATGCCAGCGCCCCGCCGATGGCACGGTAGTTCGGATTGACCGGCATGATCGGGCCGTCGAACCCCGCCCGCATCAGGTTGTTCATCAGCACGGCGCCGACGGAGCCGGGCCGCTTGCTCGCGCCCACGACGGCGACCGAGCCCGGCCGGAAGAAATAATCGAGATCGCGGATGCTCATTCGCCGAGGCGCGCCAGCTCGCTCTTGTAAAGCGCCGCGACATCGGCGCCAAAGCAGCAGAAGACGACCCGCTCTATCCCCCGGGTCTGCCCGAGCGTCTTCGCCACCGTCGTCACCGCGATCCGGGTCGCGCGATCGAGCGGAAAGCGATAGACCCCGGTCGAGATCGCCGGGAAGGCGATCGAGCCAACGCCCTTCTCATCGGCGACCTCGAGCGCCCGCCGGTAGCAGCTTTCGAGCAGCGCATCCTCGCGGTGGCCGCCGCCGTGCCAGACCGGGCCTACCGTATGGATCACGTATTTGGCCTTGAGCTTGTAGCCCCCGGTGACCTTGGCATCGCCGGTGCGGCAGCCGCCCAGGGTACGGCACTCCCGCAGCAGGTCCGGGCCGGCCGCGCGATGGATGGCGCCGTCGACACCGCCGCCCCCCAATAGCGACTTATTGGCGGCATTGACGATGGCATCGACCGCGAGCTTGGTGATATCCCCTTCGACAACCTGCATTTTTTCGAGCATGGCCTGGCTCCTGCCTCGCTCCGGATCGATTACCCCATCCCGCCTGACCGTCCCCTGATCTGTCTCAATGGGGTTGCTCAATCGGCCAGCACGCCGGCCGTGGCGCGTTCGGCCCCGGGCGGATAGCGCCGCATCATCCACACCAGCAGCAACAGCCCCGGCACCGCCGCCAGGGTCGTGAGCACGAAGAACAGGACCCAGCCCGTCTGGTCGGCGAGCCAGCCGCCCCCCGCCGCCAGCGCCGTCCGCGCGGTCGCCATCAGCGAGGACAGCAAAGCATACTGGGTTGCGGTGTACGCCACGTTACAGAGGCTCGACATGTAAGCCACGAAGGCTGTCGTCCCCATGCCGCCGGTCAGATTCTCCATCCCGATGGTGACGACGAGCATCGGCAGCGAATGGCCGACCCAAGCCTGGAGCGCGAAGACGAGGTTGGAAAGCGCCTGCAGCACGCCGCAGAACAGCAGGCTCCGCATGATGCCGAAGCGCGCCACCATCCAGCCGCCGAGCCCGGCGCCGAGCAGGGTCATGGCAAGGCCCCAGCCTTTGCTGATCACCCCGATCTCGGCGAGCGAGAAGCCCATGCGCAGATAGAACGGGGTCGCCATGAAGCCGAGCAGGGCGTCGCCGTATTTGTAGAGCACGATGAAAAGCAGCACGACCGCCCAGCCGGGCCGGGTCATGAACTCGGCGAAGGGGCAGACGACCGCGCCATGCAGCCAGACCGCGGCGGCCCGCACGACCGACGGCGCGGCGGCGAGGCGGCTCGCCGCCGCGGCTTCGAGGCGCTCCGATTCCGGCGTGGCGCGGACTTGCGGCTCCGGATTGAAAAGAACCGTTGCGACCCCGACCGTCATGACCGCGGCCATGACGGCATAGGCGACGGTCCAGCCGCCATAGGCCGCCAGGATCAGCGCGCCGCCGCCGGACACCAGCATCGCGATGCGATAGCCGAACACGAGGTTGGCGGCGCCGGCGCCGAGCTTCGGCTGCTCCAGGATCTCGGTGCGATAGGCATCGATCACGATGTCCTGTGTCGCCGAGGCGAAGGCGACGAGGACGGCCCAGAAAACGGTCCGGCTCAGGCCGCCGGCCGTCCCCGGATCGACCGGCGCAAGGCCGGCGATCGCAATCATCAGGGTGGCCTGCGACAGCAGCATCCAGCCGCGGCGACGGCCGAAGCGCTTCGTCAGCAGCGGCAGCGGCATCCGGTCGACAAGCGGCGACCACAGGAACTTCAGCGAATAGGCAATGCCGACGAATCCGAACAGGCCGATCTCGGTCAGCGAGATCCCCGCCTGCTCGAGCCGGGCAGCCAGCGTGGCGCCGGTCAGCGCCAGCGGCAAGCCGCTCGAGAAGCCGAGAAACACCAGCGACAGCACGCGCCGGTCGAGATAGACGGCGATCGCGCTGCGCCGGTCGCCCGTCATGCCGGAAAGCCGCCGGCCCGGACGGTCATTGCCCGAGCTTCTGCGCCACGAGCGCCCGGAGATCGGCTTCCGGCCGGGCGCCATAATGCTGGATCACCTCCGCCGCCGCGATCGCTCCGATCCGGCCGCAGCTATGCAGGTCGCGGCCCTGGGTGTAACCGAACAGGAATCCGGCGGCGAACTGATCGCCGGCGCCCGTCGTATCGAGCACGGCACCGACCGGCTCGGCGTCGACGATGTGAATCTCGTCGCCGCTCATCACGACCGCGCCCTTCTCGCTCCGCGTGAGGCAGGCGATGCGGCAATGGCCGCGCACCTGCTGCAGCGCGTCGTCGAAAGCCTCCACCTGATAGAGCGAGCGGATCTCGACCTCGTTGGCGAACAGAATGTCGATGTGGTCCTCGACCAGACGGCGAAAGGCGCCGCGATGCCGGTCGACGCAGAATCCGTCGGACAGCGTGACCGATACTTCGCCGCCCGCGGCATGGGCGATCTCCGCCGCCTTGACGAAGGCCTCCTGCGCGGCCGGCTGGTCGAACAGATAGCCCTCCATGTAGACGACTTTGGCGCTCTGCAACACGGCCCCGTCGAGGTCGCCCGGCGCCAGCATGCAGGCCGCGCCCAGATGCGTGCACATCGTGCGTTGCGCGTCGGGCGTGACCAGCACCAGGCATCGGCCGGTGCCGAAGCCGTCCTTGGACGGCGGCGTGTCGAAATCGCAGCCGATCGCCCGCATGTCGTGCCGGAAGACGCGGCCGAACTGATCGTCCGCGACCTTGCCGATATAAGCGCCGCGCCCGCCGAGCTGGGCGAACCCCGCCATGGTGTTGCCGCAGGAGCCGCCGGAGGATTCGATGCCCGCCGGCATGCGCTGATAGAGCGCGTCCGCCGCGGCGGCATCGACCAGCGTCATCGCCCCCTTGGCAAGGCCATTGGCCATGACAAAGGCGTCGTCGGCCTGCGCCACCACGTCCACCAGCGCATTGCCGATCCCAACGAGGTCGTATTGCGGCATCTCTTCTACCCCTCAGTCCTGGCGGCCCGGCAGCCGCGCGGAGAGTATAGCGGCCCGATTCCGCCGGGCAACCGCGGACCGCAGCGTTCCGCCGCCGCGCCGGCATAACTTGATGACGCTGACGCGGGCGTATAAAGAGGCGCCATGATCGCGCATTTCATGAAAGCAGCGATGCAGCTGGACGACCCGCGCCTCCGGCGCGTGCTCTGGTTCAGCATCCTCCTGTCGCTCCTGGTTTTTATCGTGCTCTGGGCGGGGCTTTGGACGCTTGCCACGGTCCTGCCGCTCGATTCCCTCCCGGGGGTCGCGTGGCTCGAGAAAACGCTGGGATCGGCCTTCGACTGGCTCGCCGGCTTCCTGTTCGCGGGTACGCTCCTGCTGCTGACGCTTATGCTCTTTCCCGCGGTGATCACGGTGATTGTCGGCTTCTTCCTCGATCAGGTCGCCGATGCCGTCGAAGCGCGCCACTACCCCGGTCTGCCGGCGGCGCGGACGATCTCACTCTCGGAAACGGTGATTTCGAGCATCCGGTTCGCCCTGGTGACGCTCGTGGTCAACCTGCTCGCGTTGCCGCTCTATATCGTCCTGATGTTCCTGCCGCCGATGAACCTGGTGCTGTTCTATCTCGTGAACGGCTATCTGGTGAGCCGCGAGTATTTCGAGCTGGTAGCGTGGCGGCGGCTCGACCCGGCGACGGCGGAGCGGCTGAGGCGGCAGCACCGCGGCCGCCTGCAATTCGCCGGGGTTCTGCTGACCCTGCTCATGACGATTCCGCTCGTCAACCTGCTGACCCCGGTCGTCGGCACGGCCTTCATGGTCCATGTTTTTCAGAATTTGAGAACGCGTCCCGGCAATTGAATCGGTTCCGCGGCGAAGGATTCCATGGCAGTCCTGCAGAATCGTCGTATAATCAAATCAACCGATTAACGCGCCGGACGGCGTCGCCGCAAAAGAAAGCGCCGCCTGTGCAATGATGGACAGGATGCACCCATGGCCGATAACCGGAAACCACCCCAATTCCCATCGGAAATAGCGCGGCGCATCGTCAGCATGCCGGGCGGACTGCAAGGCGAGCCGGTCCATAACGAAGGTCATAAGAAGCTCGTCGTCGGGCGTGAGATCACGCTGGCGGGCGAGATCACCGATTGCGACATCCTGGTCGTCGAAGGCACGGTCCGGGCCTCGCTGCAGGGCAGCCGGCGCTTCGAGATTACCGAGAGCGGCATCTTCGAAGGCAAGGTCGAGATCGACGTGGCCGAGATCAAGGGCCGGTTCGACGGCGAGTTGACCGCGCGCGGCCGCCTGCTGATCCGCCGGACCGGCCGGGTCGTCGGACGGATTCGCTATGCCGAGCTGGAGATCGAGCGCGGCGGCCAGATCTCCGGCGATGTCCAGGTCATCGAGGAAGCGGCCGTCCCGCGCCTCACCGACGAGATCAAGCGGTCGCGGTTCGGCAGCGACGGCAACGACATCCATCTGGAGCGTGAAACGGATATCCGTGCCTAACTATCGGTTCCTGCGGCCGGTTCCCACGGCTCTTGCGCTCCTGCTGTGTCTCGCTGGATGTCAAACCACCGGCGAGACGGCGGCGCAGTCGGCGGACAAGGTCGCCGCCCCCGCGACTTCGGGGGCTGCGACCACGACTGGCGTCGGCGAGGCGAGCAAGCCTAAGACCGCCGGCGCCGAAGCGCATGTCGTCCGGTTTTCGCCGGATGAATTCGTCGGCTTCAGCCCGGAACGGGTGCTGCCGATTCTCGGCGCCCCCGACTTCGTCCGGCGCGACGGCACCGCACAGATCTGGCAATACCGCGCGACCAATTGCGTGCTCGACCTGTTCCTCTACAAGAACGGCACCGAGACGCATGTGAAGCACGCCGAAATCCGCCCGCGCGTGCCCGGCGCAGAATCAGTCGACACCTGCTATTCGCGGATGCGCCAGGAGCGCAAGGGCAAGCCCGCCGGGTAACGGGGCGAGATCAGACAGTCTTCGCCTTGTAGCCGCACAGGTCGTTCACGACGCAGACCGGACAATTCGGCTTACGCGCCTTGCAGACGTAGCGCCCATGCAGGATCAGCCAGTGGTGGGCATGCAGGCGGTATTTCGCCGGCACCGCCTTTTCGAGCTTCAGCTCCACGGCGAGAACGGTCTTTCCGGGCGCCAGCCCCGTGCGATTGCCGACGCGGAAGATATGCGTGTCGACCGCGATGGTCGGCTCGCCAAACGCGATGTTCAGCACGACATTCGCCGTCTTGCGCCCGACGCCGGGCAGCGTTTCCAGGGTCGCGCGGTCGCGGGGCACCTGGCTGCCGTGCTTCTCGATCAGGATCTGGCTGAGCGCGATGACGTTCTTCGCCTTGCTGTTGTATAGGCCGATCGTCTTGATGTAATCGCGCAGCCGCGCCTCGCCGAGCGCGACCATCTTCTCCGGCGTGTCGGCGACGACGAAGAGCGGTCCCGTCGCCTTGTTGACGCCGACATCGGTCGCCTGCGCCGACAGGACGACCGCGACCAGAAGGGTGTAGGGGTTGATATACTCGAGCTCGCCCCGCGGATCGGGATTCCCTTCCTCGAGGCGGCGAAAGAATTCTTCCACATCGGCTTTTTTCATGGCCCGAGAGTACCCATGTACCCAGGCCAAGCCAAGGCCCGGGCGACGGTCCCGCCCGGTTACATCAGGCGCGGCACCCTCTGGACGAACGCCTTCCCGCGATAGATATTATGGCCAGCGAGATGTCCGATCACATGCAAAAATCCACAGATCCCGGGCCGGTCTTCTTTGACGCGACCCTGCATCCGAACCGGAGCCTCGGTCCCACCGGGTTTCGGATCCTCATGTTCATCGTGGGCGTTTCGGTGCTGATCGTGGGAATCCTTTTTATCGTCGCCGGCGCCTGGCCGGTCTTCGGCTTTTCCGGTGGAGAATTCATCCTGCTCTATATCGCCTTCCGCCTGAATTACCGCTCGGGGCGGGCCTATGAGCGCGTGCGGCTGACCGAGCGCCAGCTCGAGGTCATGCGGTTCAGCCCGCGAGGCGAGGTGGGGCGTTGGGAGTTCGAGCCGACCTGGCTGCAGATCTCGATGGACGATCCGCCGCACCACGACAGCCAGCTCAAGCTGTCGAGCCACGGCCGATCGCTCGTCATCGGCGCCTTCCTCAGCCCGACGGAGCGTGCGGAAGTGGCCGACGCCCTGCGCGACGCGGTCGTCAAATGGCGCAACCGCTGGAATTCCGCCTTCGCGGGCTATCAGAGCCTGTGATGGCCCGGCGGATCTAGTCCGCGAAGCCCAGCACGTTCTTCATGTTGTAGAGCCCGGCCGGCTTGCCGCGCGTCCAGAGCGCGGCACGGACCGCGCCCGCGGCGAAGACCTGGCGGCTCGACGCCTTGTGCCCGAGCTCGACGCGCTCGCCGTCGCCGGCAAAGATCACGGTATGGTCGCCCGCGACGTCGCCGCCGCGCAAGGTCGCGAAGCCGATCTCGCCGCGCGGCCGGGGGCCGGTGTGCCCGTCCCGCACTGCCTTGCGTACCGCCGCCAGGTCCACGCCGCGGCCGGCCGCCGCCGCCAGCCCGAGGCTGATTGCCGTTCCGGACGGGGCGTCGACCTTGTGACGGTGATGCATCTCGAGAATCTCGATGTCGTAGTCGGGTCCGAGGATGCCCGCCGCCTTTTCCGTCAGTGCCAGCAGCAGGGTGATGCCGACGCTGAAATTCGACGCGCGCACGACCGGCACGTGGCGGGCCGCCCGGATCACCGAGTCTTCCTGTTCCGCGTTCAGCCCGGTGGTGCCGGCGATCAGCGCGGCTTCCGCCTGCGCCGCGAGCCGCGCGTGCTCGGCCGTCGCCGCGGGCACCGTGAAGTCGATCACCACGTCCACGTTGGCGATCATCGCCGCCGGGTCCTCGACGATCGCGACGCCGAGATCGCCGACGCCGGCGATAGCCCCGGCGTCCCTGCCGAGATGCGCGCTTCCAGAACCTTCCGTCGCGCCCGCGACCTTGCAGCCGGCCGTCTCCGTGACCTGGCGCACCAGCATCTGTCCCATGCGGCCGCCGGCGCCAACGATGCCGATCTTCACGTCGTCGCTCATCTGTCCTCTCCCTGGCAAAGAGGAATCCGTTGTAGCCGATGGACGAGAGGAGAGAAAGCCGCAAACGCGGGCGCCGGCAGGCCGGACGCTATTCGGTCAGGTCTTCCCAGAATTCCTTGACGCGCGAGAAGAAGCCCTCGGATTGCGGGCTGTGCGTGCGGCTGCCGCCGGCGGAATCGAAATCACGCAGCAGCTCCTTCTGCTTGCGCGTGAGATGGACCGGCGTCTCGACCGTGGTCTCGATATACATGTCGCCGCGGCCCTTGCCGTTCAGCACCGACATGCCCTTGCCGCGCAGGCGGAACTGCTGCCCCGTCTGCGCGCCTTCCGGCACCGAGACCTTGGCGGCCGTGCCGTCGATCGTCGGCACGTCGACGGTCCCGCCGAGCGCCGCGGTCACCATTGGAATGGGGACGCGGCAGAAGATGTCCGAGCCTTCGCGCTCGAACAGATCGTGCGGACGGATCTGCAGGAAGATGTAAAGGTCGCCTGCGGGCGCCCCGCGAACGCCGGCCTCCCCTTCATTGGCGAGGCGGATGCGCGTGCCGTCATCGACCCCGGCCGGGATCGCGACCGACAGCGTCTTCTCCTTGTGCACCCGGCCCTGGCCGCCGCAGGACTTGCACGGCTTGTCGATCACCTGGCCATGCCCGCCGCAAACCGGGCAGGTCCGCTCGATGGTGAAGAAGCCCTGCTGACTGCGCACCTTGCCGTGACCGCCGCAGGTACCGCAGGCCGTCGGCCGGGCGCCGCCTTCGGCGCCGCTGCCCTTGCAGTCATCGCAGCTGATGGAGGTCGGTACGCGGATCTCGACGCTGTGTCCGTGAAACGCGTCTTCCAGCGAGATTTCGAGATTGTACCGCAGGTCGGCGCCGCGGCCGGCATTGCGCCGCCCGGGCCGGCCGCCCATGAAATCGCCGAACACTTCGTCGAAGATGTCCGAGAAGCCGGACGCAAAATCGAACCCGCCCGCGCCGCCCGGACGCCCGGCGGCTTCGAAAGCCGCGTGCCCGAACCGGTCGTAGGCCGCCTTCTTGGATTTGTCCTTGAGCACTTCGTAGGCTTCGGCGGCTTCCTTGAAACGCGCTTCCGCTTCCGTATCGCCGGGATTGCGATCGGGATGGAACTGCATCGCGAGCTTGCGGTACGCCTTCTTGACGGCGTCCGCGTCCGCGCCGCGATCTACGCCCAGGACCTCATAGTAATCCCGCTTCTCCATCGACCACCCTCGATCGGAAAGCCGGCCTCCGGAAGCGGTTCACCCTTCCGGAGGCCGGATCTATCTACAACAAACCATCGCTGCACTGCGACGATCAGGCGGATTTCTTCTTGTCGTCGTCGACTTCCTCGAAATCGGCGTCGACAACGTCTTCGCCCTTTCCGCCCGCAGCCGCGCCATCGCCCGGTGCGGCCGTTTCCCCGGACGCCGCTTCCTGGCTTGCCTTGTACATCGCCTCGCCGAGCTTCATCGACGATTGCGACAAGGCTTCCGTCTTGGCTTTGATGGCCGCAGGATCGTCGCTCGTCATCGCTTCCTTGAGCGCGGCAAGATCGCCTTCGATCGCCGTCTTCTCCGCGCTGCCGATCTTCTCGCCGTAGTCCTTCAAGCTCTTTTCGGTCGTATAGATCAGGCTGTCAGCCATGTTGCGCGCCTCGACAAGCTCCTTGCGCTTCTTGTCGTCGGCGGCATGCTCTTCGGCATCCTTCACCATCGTGTCGATGTCGTTGTCGGAAAGACCGCCCGAGGCCTGGATGCGGATCTGCTGCTCCTTGCCGGTGGCCTTGTCCTTGGCCGAAACGTTGACGATGCCGTTGGCGTCGATGTCGAAGGTCACTTCGACCTGCGGCATGCCGCGCGGCGCCGGCGGAATGCCGACCAGGTCGAACTGACCCAGCAGCTTGTTGTCCGCCGCCATCTCGCGCTCGCCTTGGAACACGCGGATCGTCACCGCCGTCTGATTATCCTCGGCCGTCGAGAAGGTCTGCGACTTCTTGGTCGGGATCGTCGTGTTGCGGTCGATCAGGCGCGTGAACACACCGCCCAGCGTCTCGATGCCGAGCGACAGCGGCGTCACGTCGAGCAGCAGCACGTCCTTGACGTCGCCCTGCAGCACGCCAGCCTGGATCGCCGCGCCGAGCGCCACGACCTCGTCCGGGTTCACGCTGCGGTTCGGCTCCTTGCCGAAGAAGCTCTTCACCGTCTCGATGACCTTCGGCATGCGCGTCATGCCGCCGACGAGGATCACGTCGTCGATCTCGCTCGCCTTCATGCCGGCGTCCTTGAGCGCCTTCTTGCACGGCTCGATGGTCCGCTCGATCAGGTCGTCGACCAGCGCTTCCAGCTTGGCCCGGCTGAGCTTCATGTTGAGATGCTTCGGGCCGGACTGGTCGGCGGTGATGAACGGCAGGTTGACGTCGGTCTCCATCGCGCTCGACAGCTCGATCTTCGCCTTCTCCGCCGCCTCCTTGAGGCGCTGGAGCGCGAGCCGGTCGCTGCGCAGGTCGATACCGTTCTCCTTCTTGAACTGGTCGGCGAGATAGTCCACGACCCGCTGGTCGAAGTCTTCGCCGCCGAGGAAGGTATCGCCGTTGGTCGACTTCACCTCGAACACGCCGTCGCCGATCTCGAGCACCGAGATATCGAAGGTGCCGCCGCCGAGGTCATAGACCGCGATCGTACCCGTTCCCTTCTTCTCCATGCCGTAGGCGAGCGCCGCCGCGGTCGGCTCGTTGATGATGCGCAGCACTTCGAGGCCCGCGATCTTGCCGGCGTCCTTGGTCGCCTGGCGCTGCGAGTCGTTGAAGTACGCGGGAACCGTGATGACCGCCTTGTCCACCGCTTCGCCGAGATAGGCTTCGGCGGTTTCCTTCATCTTCTGCAGAATGAAGGCACTGATCTGGCTCGGCGCAAAGGTCTTGTCGCCGCATTCCACCCACGCGTCGCCGTTATCGCCGGCGACGATCTTGTAGGGGACCAGATCCTTGTCTTTCTTGACCTCGGGATCCTCGGCACGCCGCCCGATCAGGCGCTTGATCGCGAAGAAAGTCTTCTCCGGATTGGTGACGCCCTGGCGCTTTGCCGCATGGCCGACCAGGCGCTCGCCGGAGTCGGTAAACGCCACCATCGAGGGTGTCGTGCGGAAACCTTCGGTGTTTTCGATGACCTTGGCCTGCGAGCCTTCCATAACGGCGACGCAGGAGTTGGTCGTTCCCAAATCGATGCCAATGACTTTGCTCATTTCGTCCTTTCCCCTTTCGGCGAACCCTGGACCACCGGCCTGTCGGTTGAATACCGGTTCTGGCGGCCTGCCCATCAGCGCCGCGCTGCAGGGTTCCCATCTACGGTCTGATAAGCAACATCCGCTATATAGGGAGCGCGGGTGGGCTGTGCAAGAATTCAGAAGGGCTGTTTTTATGCGGAAAATGGTTGAAAATAGGCTGAAATCCGTTGCACCGCCGCGGTCCGTCCACGGCCGCGGCGCGAAACCGGCCAAGGCCCAAGGATGATCATCTCCGCGAGCTATAAAACCGACATTCCGGCCTTCTACGCGGACTGGCTCATGGCCCGGCTGAAGGCAGGCTTCTGCCGCATGACCAACCCCTGGGGCGGGCAGACCTACGACGTGCCGCTGACGCCGGAAACGGTCGACGGCTTCGTGCTGTGGACGCGCAATATCGGCCCGCTGGCCGGACGCCTGGACGCGGTCGCGGCGGTCGCGCCCTTCGCCGTCCAGTACACGATTACCGGCTATCCGCGCGCGCTCGAGACGAGCACGATCCCCACCGGCCGCGCGATCGCCGACATCCGCCGGCTGCGGCAGGATTTCGGCCCGCGCGCCGTCGTCTGGCGTTACGACCCGATCCTGTTCACCAGCCTGACCCCCGCGCGGTGGCATCGCGAGACCTTCGCCAGGCTCGCCCGCGCGCTCCAGGGCGCGGTCGACGAGGTGGTGATCTCCTTCGCGCATATCTATCGCAAGACGCAGCGAAATCTCGATGCGGCCGCCGGCCGCGCCGGGTTCACCTGGGAGGATCCGGCGGCGCCGGAGAAGCAGGCGCTCGCCGCCGCTTTGGCGGGGATCGCGCAGGATGCCGGCATGGCGTTCCGCGTCTGCGCCCAGGCGGATTACGTCCCGCCGGGCGGCGCGCTGGCGCGCTGCATCGACGCGGCGCGGCTTTCGGACATCGCCGGGCGCCCGATCGCGGCGTCGGTCAAGGGCAACCGCGCCGACTGTCTCTGCCATGAGTCGCGCGACATCGGCGCCTACGACACCTGCCCGCATGGCTGCTGCTATTGTTACGCGGTGAATGCGCCCGCGACGGCGAAGCGGCGGCATGCCGCGCACGACCCGGACGGTCCGTTCCTGTTTCCGCCCGCGCGCGCCGGCGTTTCCGGTCAGGCGTCGGCGGCGAGCCGGATGCCGGAAAACATCCAGCGCTGATGCGGGTAGAAGAAATTCCGATAGGTGATGCGGACATGCCCCGGCGGTGTCGCGCAACAGCCGCCGCGCAGCACCATCTGGTTGGCCATGAACTTGCCGTTATATTCCCCGACCGCGCCCGCTGCCGGACGGAAGCCGGGATAGTTGGAATAGGCGCTGGCGGTCCATTCCCATAGGTCGCCGATCATCTGTCCCGGCCGGCTGACGCCGTTCTTCGCCGCGGCGGGATGCAGCCGCCCCGTGTTCAGCAGGTTGGCGCCGCGCTCGATATCGGCGGGCAACGCCGCCGCCGCGCATTCCCATTCGGCCTCGGTGGCAAGGCGCTTCCCCGCCCAGGCCGCATAGGCCGCCGCTTCGTAAAAGCTGACATGGCTGACCGGCAGGCCGGGATCGAGCGGCCTGAGGCCCGAGAGCGTGAACTCGAACCATGCGCCGTCGACCCGGCGCCAGTAAAAGGGCGCCTGCCAGCCTTCGCGCCGGACCGTTTCGATGCCGTCCATGAACCAGAATTCCGGGCGCGCGTAACCGCCGTCCTGGATGAAGTCGAGATATTCACCGTTCGTCACCAGGCGCGAGGCAATGCGGAAATCCTGCAGCAGCACCTGGTGGCGCGGCCCCTCGTTGTCGAAAGCGAAGCCGCCGCCGTCATGGCCGATCGCCCGGATGCCGCCGGCGACGTCGATCCAGCGCAGCGGCGCGGCATTGCTCAGCGCGGCGGGGCTGCACGCCTGGTAGACCGGGTAGAGCGGATTGCACGAGAAGGCATGCTTGATGTCCATGAGCAGCAGCTCCTGATGCTGCTGCTCGTGATTGAGGCCGAGCGTGATCAGGGCTGCGAGCCGTTCGTCCGCCTCGACCGCAGGCGAGCCGGCCAGCCGCGCCATCGCCGCGTCGACATGCCGGCGATAGTCCAGCACCCGCTCCAGCGACGGCCGGGTGAGCAGCCCGCGAGCCGGGCGCGCGTGGCGCGGCCCGACGGCCTCGTAATAGGAATTGAACAGAAAGGCGAAATCCCGGTCAAAAGGCGCGTAGCCTGGGAGATGCTCCGTCAGCAGGAACGTCTCGAAAAACCACGTCATATGCGCGAGATGCCATTTCGTCGGGCTGGCATCGGGCATCGACTGGACCTGCTGGTCCTCCGGCGAGAGCGGCGCGGCAAGCGCTTCGCTGCCCTGGCGCACCGCCTGGTACTGTCGCAGCAGCGATCCGCTTCCGCTGCGGGCCGCCCGTTTTACCTTTGCGATGGTATCCCCCTCTCCCGCGCCGCCGCGGGTCGATTATGCCGTCGTGTCGACGCGCTCGTGCGGGCCCGGCGGGGTGTCGGGCTTGTCTTTCGCGACGACAACCATCGCCGGACGCAGCAGCCGGTCATGCAGCACGTAGCCCGGCTGCAGCAGCTCGACGATCGTTCCGCTCGGCTTCCCCGAATTTTCCACTTCGTACATGGCCTGATGGTATTCGTGGTTGAACGGCTCGCCCAAAGGCTCGATCTTCTTGACGCCATGCTTCTCGAACGCGCCGAGCAGGTCCTTTTCGACCATTTCGACGCCGACGACGAGATTCTTCATCTGCTCGTCCCGCTCGTACAGCTCCGGCGGAACGCTTTCGAGCGCGCGGCGAAGATTGTCCGACACGTTGAGCAGGTCCTTGACGATACCGCTCGCCGCGTATTTTCGCGCGTCCGTCACCTCGCGCTGCGCGCGGCGCCGCGTGTTCTCGGCATCGGCAAGGGCCCGCAAGCTGCGGTCCTTGAGATCGGTGAGCTCGGCCTCGAGTTGCTGAACGCGCTGCGCCGCGGCCGGTTCCGCCGCGGAAGCCTCCGGCGCCGCCGGGCCTTCCATCGTGCTCTTGCCGGCTTCGCCGCCGCCCATGCTGTCCTTTTCCTCGTTCATCGGATCTCTCTCATCGGTCAGGTTCGTGTCATTTGGATAACAGGCCGCTCACGACCTTGGCCGTGTAATCGACCATGGGAATGATCCGGGCATAGTTCATGCGCGTCGGCCCGATCACGCCGATGGCGCCGACGATCCGCTCGTCGGAGTGCGCGAAGGGGGCGATCACCATGGAACAGCCCGCCATGGAAAACAATTCATTCTCGGAGCCGATGAAGATCTGCACGCCTTGCGCGACATCGGCCGCATCGATAAGGCGCAGCAACGCTTCCTTGGTCTCCAACGCCTCGAACAGTCCGCGGATCCGTTCGAGGTCGCCCATCGCCGTCACATCCTCGAGCAGCCGCGCCTGGCCGCGCACGATCAGCACGCCCTTGTCCGCTCCGTCGATGTTGGCCCAGACGGCGAGGCCGTTCTCGACCACCTTGGAGGTCAGCGCATCGAGCTCCGATCGGTGCTCGCGGATTTCGCCCTGCACGTCGGTGCGGCATTCCGCCAGCGTGCGGCCGATCATTCGCGCGGTCAGGTAGTTGCTCGCTTCGACCAGGCTGGACGGCGGCATGCCGATCGGCACGTCGATCACGCGGTTTTCCACGTCGCCGCTCTCGCCGACCAGAACGACGAGCGCGCGGCCCGGCCCGAGATTGACGAACTCGATATGACGCAGCTTCTCCGACGTCCTGGGCGCCATGACCAGCGCCGCGCATTGCGACAGGCCGCTCAGCAGCGAAGAAGCCGTTTCCAGCACCTGGGCGGCGTTCAGGCCGGAGCTTCGGCACTGCGCTTCGATGATCGTGCGCTCGTCGCGGGTCAGGTTGCCGATCTCGAGAATCCCGTCGACGAACAGCCGCAGGCCCGCCTCGGTCGGCAGCCGGCCCGCCGAGGTATGCGGGGCATAGAGCAGGCCCAGCTCCTCGAGGTCGGCCATGACGTTCCGGATGGTCGCCGGCGACAGTTGCAGCCCCGATCGCCGTGACAACGTCCGCGAGCCAACCGGCTCGCCGGTCTCGACATAGGCCTCGACTACGTGGCGCAGGATTTCCCGCGACCGGTCGCTGAGCTTGTTGGGCATGGTTGCGGGAATGTAGTAACCGGCCCCCCAAGCGTCAACGCCGGAACCCGACGAAATGCCCGGAAGAGCTGGCTGGACGCCGCCATGCCGAGGGGTTAGCTTGCGGCGCGCAACAAAAGGAGGCCCCCGAATGCGTCCGTCAGGCCGAGCGAACGACGCCCTTCGCCCCGTCACTTTCGAAACCGACGTCTCGAAATACGCCGAAGGGTCGTGCCTCGCGAAATTCGGCGACACCCACGTCCTTTGCACGGCGAGCATCGAGGATTCGGTGCCCCCTTTCCTGCGCAACAGCGGCGAAGGCTGGGTCACGGCGGAATACGGCATGCTGCCGCGCGCGACCGACACGCGCAACGACCGGGGGCGCACGCTGCGCGCCGGCCGGACGCTCGAGATCCAGCGCCTGATCGGCCGCAGCCTGCGGGCCGTCACCGACCTCACCGCCTTCGGCGAGCGGCAGATCAAGGTCGACTGCGACGTCATCCAGGCGGACGGCGGCACCCGGACGGCCGCCATCACCGGCGGCTATATCGCGCTCTATCTCGCCTTCCGCCACATCCAGGGCATCGGCGTGATTTCGGAAATCCCGATTGCCGGGCAGATCGCCGCGGTTTCCTGCGGTATCTGGAACGGCGCCTCCGTGCTCGACCTCGACTACGCCGAGGATTCGACGGCGCAGGCCGACGCCAATTTCGTGCTGACCGACAAGGGTCACATCGTCGAGGTGCAGGGCACCGCCGAAGGCGACCCCTTCTCGCGCGAGGAGTTCCTGTCGCTGCTCGACCTGGCGGGCACGGGCATCGCCCGCCTCTGCGCCGCGCAGCGCGAGGCGCTGGGTCTCTGACCATGCGGCGGCGGTTCTCCGGCGACCGTCTGGTAATCGCCAGCCACAATCCCGGCAAGGTCAAGGAGATCGCCGCGCTGGTGCAGCCGTTCGGCGTGGCCGTCATGGCCGCCGGCGCGCTCGGCCTCGCCGAGCCGGAGGAAACCGGCAGCAGCTTCGCCGAGAACGCCGCGCTCAAGGCGCGCGCCGCTGCGACCGCCTCGGGACTGCCGGCGCTGGCCGACGATTCGGGCCTCGTCGTCCCGGCGCTCGACGGCGCGCCCGGCATCTATTCGGCGCGCTGGGCCGGCGCGGAGAAGGATTTCCGCGTCGCCATGGATAAGGTCGAAAAGGCGCTCGCCGGCAAGGACGACCGCCGGGCCCATTTCGCCTGCGCGCTGGCCCTCGCCTGGCCGGACGGGCATGTCGAGCTGTTCGAAGGCACGGTGCACGGCACCCTCGTCTGGCCGCCGCGCGGCGAACGCGGCTTCGGCTACGACCCGATCTTCCGGGCGGACGGCCATGACGAGACCTTCGGCGAGATGGAGCCCGCGGAAAAGCACCGGATCAGCCATCGGGCGCGCGCCTTCCGGCTGCTCGTCGACGGCTGCTTCGGCGGCGCGCGATGAACGCAGCGCCGATCGCGCTCTATGTCCACTGGCCCTTCTGCCTGTCGAAGTGCCCCTACTGCGACTTCAACAGCCATGTCCGCGACGCGATCGAACAGGACCGCTGGCGCGCGGCGCTGCTGCGCGACCTCGAAGGGGCTGCGTCCGGCAGCGCGCGGCGCGCCTCTGACGAGCATCTTCTTCGGCGGCGGCACGCCGTCCCTGATGGCGCCGGAGACGGTCGCCGCCATCATCGAGCGCGCCGCCCAGCTTTGGACGGTGACACCGGACACCGAGATCACGCTCGAAGCCAACCCGACCTCCGTCGAGGCCGGAAGGCTTGCCGACTACCGCGCCGCCGGGGTCAACCGCGTTTCGCTCGGCGTGCAGGCGCTCGACGACGCGGCCCTTCGCTTCCTCGGCCGCGAGCACAGCGCCGCCGAAGCGATCCGCGCGGTGGAGACGGCGGCCAGCCTGTTCGGGCGCTTCTCCTTCGACCTGATGTACGGTCGGCCCGGCCAGACGGTGGCGTCCTGGCGCGCCGAGCTGGCGCGGGCGCTCGCGCTTGCCGGCGACCACCTGTCGCTCTACCAGCTGACGCTCGAGCCCAGGACTGCCTTCTTCCGGCGCGCCCAGGCCGGCGAGGCGCTCATCCTGGACGAGGACGGCACGGCCGCGCTCTATGAGCTTACCCAAGCGGTGCTCGACGATGCCGGCCTGCCGGCCTACGAGATATCGAACCATGCGCGTCCGGGCGGCGAATGCCGCCACAATCTCGTCTATTGGCGCTACGGCGATTATGTCGGCGTCGGTCCCGGCGCGCACGGCCGCGTCACGCTCGACGGCGCGAAAACGGCAACCCAGCGCATCCGCTCCCCCGAAGGCTGGCTGGAGGCGCTGGAGAACGGCCAGGACGTCCTCGCGGACCGGTCCCTTCTCGGCGCCAGGGAGCGCTTCACCGAGATGGTGATGATGGGGCTGCGGCTCGCGGAGGGCGTGCCGCTGGCCCGTATCCGCGCGGAATGCGGCGATGACGCCTTGGCATGGATCGACCGCGCGCGCCTGAACGACTTGATCGAAGCCGGCTTTCTCGATCCCGCGCCCGACCTGTTGCGCGCTACCGTCGAAGGCCGCGAGCGGCTCGACGCGGTGCTGGCCCATCTGATCGCCTGAGCGCGAGGGGACGGCGGGATTCAGCTTCAGTTGGTGGCCGGCGCGAACGCCGTGGGGGGCGCCTGGATCATCTGGACGCCGTCCTTGCGGATTTCCAGGATGGCGAATTTGCGTTGCGCGACGCCGTCGGCGCCGAGCCGGAACAAGCCGTCGACGCCGAGAAATCCATTCTTGTTGGTGAGCGCCTCGAAACTGAACCGCGGCTCGCCCTGGTCCTGTGCGAGAACCGCGGACAGCGCCGTCGCATCATAGGCAAGCGAGGCGAGCCGCTCGGGCGGCCGCCCGAACGCGGTCTTGAAGCGTGTGTCGAAGCGCTCGCGCTCGACCGGGGACGGCGCCGCGAACCATGCACCGACGAGCGCCGGCTCGGTTTCCGGCTTCGGGATCTCGTCCCAATTGCGCAGGCCGAGAAACCGCACCGCGGGAAGATCGACGTCGTAATAGGACAGCAGCGAGGCGAGCGAGCGGAGCCGCTGGCCCGTATCGGGCAGCAGCACCGCGTCGAAATCGACGTCTCCGATCGTGTCGCGCTTCTCCAGCCGCTTCAGCGCCTGGCGGGAAACTTCGTCATGCTGGCGCTGCAGCATGGCGCGCTGTTCCAGCAAGGCCTTCCGGCGCCGGTCATAGTCCGCGATCACCTTGACGTCTTCGCTGAAATCCTCCTTGGAAGGATTGTAGAAATGCGCCCGGATGAGCGTTCCATTGAGCGGCGGCAGCATCGTGCGCATGCTGTCGGCCACGGCGTTCCCGTAGGCATCCTGCGGCGCCAGGACGGCAAAGCGCGAGAGCCCCCTCGAGCTTGCGAAATTCAAGATGGCCTCGACCTGCTGCTGCGGCACGAAACCCATGATGAAGACGCCGTTGCCGGCAACGCTCGTCGAATTGGAAAAAGCGATGACGTTCACGCCGGCGGTGCGCGCCAGCGGAGCCACAGCCTCGACCGACTGCGCCAGCAAGGGACCGAGGATCACCTGGGCGCCGCTACGGATTGCTTGCTCCGCGGCGGCGGCGGCGCCCTCCGGCGTCTCCTTCGTATCGAAGGGCATGAGCGTGAATTTATCGTTCGCAATCTCGAACACGGCCATCTCGGCGGCGTTCAGCATCGAGGACGCCAGTTCCGCGCTAGCCCCGGAAAGCGGCAGCAGGATCGCGACGCGAACCGTCCCGTCCGGCGGAATCGGCTGGCGCTGCAGCGGACCGCCCTCGCCGCCGCGCAGCGACGAAAGAGGCGGCAGCCCCGGCAAGGCTTCTTGCGCGCCGCTTCTTGGCTGGCCCGTGCCCCCACCGCCGTTTAGACTTAGCGGCCCACAGGCCGCCACCATCAAGACGGCCAGCGTGGCCAGAACAAACGGCAAGGCAGCGTGCGATGGCCAGCAAGAGCCGGACCGATTTCCGCTCAACAACAACGGGTACCCCCCCAGATCGTGAGCCTTTCCGCGACACAGAAGCTAGCGAGCCTAGCCGCGACACGGACGGAAGTAAACCGGCGCCCGGCCTTTACCTGGTCCCGACGCCGATCGGCAACATGCGCGATATCACCCTGCGCGCGCTCGATATTTTGCAGGATGTCGCGCTCATCGCCTGCGAAGACACGCGGGTTACGGGGCGGTTGCTGGACCACCACGGGATCACGACGCCGGTCACGCCCTATCACGAGCACAACGCGCGGCGGGTGCGGCCGGAGCTGCTGCGCCGGCTCGCCGGCGGCGCCAGCATCGCGCTGGTGAGCGACGCCGGCACGCCGTTGATTTCCGATCCCGGGTATCGCCTGGTGCGCGAAGCGACGATGGCGGGGCACAGCGTGACGGCGCTTCCCGGCGCGTCGGCCGTGCTGACCGCCCTCACCGCGTCGGCGCTGCCGCCGGACCGGTTCCTCTTCATCGGCTTCCCGCCGCCGCGGGCCAGCGCGCGCAAGCAGATCTTCGAAGAAATCGTCGCGGTGCGCGCGACGCTCATTGCCTTCGAGTCGGCTCGCCGGCTCGCCGGCTGTCTCTCCGACATGCGCGCGGCCCTGGGCGACCGCGAGGCGGTCGTGGCGCGTGAGCTGACCAAGCGTTTCGAGGAATTGCGCCGCGGCACGCTTTCGGAGCTCGCGCTCCACTACACGCGCACGGGACCGCCCAAGGGCGAGGTCGTCATCGTCGTGGCGCCGCCGGGCGACGAGCCGCCTCCCGAAGAAGACACCGTCGACGCGCTGCTTCGCGAGACCATCCCCGGACGAAGCCTGCGCGATGCGGTCGACATCGTCGCCGTCAGGCTCGGACTGCCGCGCCGCACCGTCTACGAGCGGGCGCTGGCGATCAAGTCCGAACCACGGCAATGACCCGCGCCGCGCGCCGGCGCGCCTGGCGATGGGGGCATTGGGCGGAGACGTTGTGCATCGGCGCCTTGAGGCTGCGCGGCTACCGCATCCTGGCCCGGCGCATCCGCTATCCCGTCGGCGAAATCGACATCGTCGCCAAGCGGGGCGGCACGCTTGCCGTTATCGAGGTCAAGGCGCGAAGCCGCCTGGACGACGCGGCCGAGGCGATCAGCGGGCGGCAGCGCCGGCGAATTGCCCGCGCCGCCGAATGGCTGCTTGCCGAGCGGCCCGATCTCGCCGGCCTCACCATCCGCTTCGATGTCATGCTGGTCGCGCCATGGCGATGGCCGCGGCATCTTCGCAGCGCTTGGCATCAGGAAATCCGTTAACATGCGGTTGCGGTTCGGCCCTGTGCTGATATACAGCAAGTCCATGAGACGCATGCCTCTATTCTGCTTCGGACGGTTCACGGCCGCTCGTATGGCGCATAATTCGGTCCGCGGTCTCTGCCTGGCCTTCGCTCTCGCCGCGTCTGTCCGGCTGCGCCAGCACCGTGGTCGGCGCGGGCGCGATCGCCGGAAACGCCGCGATGCAGGATCGGGGGTTCGTCAAGACCGTGGAGGACACGGCACTCGAGACCAAGATCAACGCCAATCTTCTGTCCTACAGCGCGGAGCTGTTCGTCGACGTTTCCGTCGAAGTCTACGAAGGACGCGCGCTCCTCACCGGCAAAGTGAAGCGCACCAACGACCGCATCGAGGCGGTGCGCGTCGCCTGGAATGTCTCCGGCGTCCGTGAGGTGATCAATGAAATCCAGGTCGAGGATACCAGCGACCTGCTGGACGCGGCGCGCGATCATTGGGTCACGGCCGAGCTCGCCACGCAGATTACCTTCGACAAGCAGATCAAGAGCGTCAACTATTCGATCGATACGGTGAACGGCACGGTCTACCTCATGGGAATCGCGCAGAGCCAGGCGGAGCTCGATCGCGTGCGCAACACTGCGCGGCAGCTTTCCTATGTCCGGCGGATCGTAAGCTACGTGCGAATAAAGGATTCCAAGACGCCTAAGAGCTAACCCGCCGATGGCGGCACGTATGAGACGCAGCAGATGAGCCAGACGAGCGATCCGAGAGAGATCCTGAGGCAAATTGGCAGCGGACCGGATGACCGCTTCGATCTGGCCGAGGCTGCTCTCGCGCTGGCGGCGCTCGATCTTCCGCAAACGCCGCTCGATCCCTACCGCGATCATCTGCAGGCGCTGGCGGAAAATGTCGCCGCGGCCTGCCCCGCCGGCGTCGGACTGGAGGACCGCTGCGCCACGCTTCGCGACGTCATTCACGTCCGGCACGGCTACGAAGGCGACAGCGCGACCTACGACGATATTCAGAACGCCAACCTCATGCAGGTCATCGACCGCCGCAAAGGACTCCCCGTTGCGCTCGGGATTCTCTACGTTCATGCCGCGCGGCGGCACGGATGGGACATCGTCGGCCTCAGCTTTCCGGGCCATTTCCTGCTTCGGCTCGGCTGTGACGGCGAACGCGCCATCATCGACCCCTTTCATCACGGACGCATCTGCGACGCGGGCGACATGCGCGACCTCCTGAAGGTCATGCAAGGCGCCGATGCCGAACTGACACCCGCGCATTACCGCCCGGTCAGCGACCGCGAAGTCCTGTTGCGCCTGCAGAACAACGTCAAGCTGCGTCTGGTCCAAATGAAAGAGACCGCGCGGGCTGCCGCGGTCGTCGAGAATATGCTGTTGTTTGCGCCGGAGCTGCACGCTCTGTGGCGCGAGGCCGGCATGATCCATGCCGTCGCCGGCAACCTGCGGCATGCCATCGCCGCGTTCGAGACCTATCTCGAGCGCGAGACGAGCGCCGCCGGGCGCCATGAGATCGCGGCTTACTTGCGGCGACTGCGAGGCAAACTCAACTAATTGTTGCGGAGGAACGGCTGGGCCGCCGCTCCGCCGCCCGCTATAGTCCGCTCAGCCCGACCGGCATGTATCTTTTCGGACCCAGGAGTTCGCCATGAGCCTCGCCGTCGCCATTCAGATGGACCCGATTTCCGGCATCAATATCGATACCGACAGCACCTTCATGCTTGCGCTGGAAGGCCAGAAGCGCGGGCACGGGCTGTATCATTACCTGCCGCAGGACCTTTCCTTCCGCCATGGCCGGCTGGTCGCGCGGATGCAGGCGCTCGAGGTTCGCCGTGAGCGCGGCAACCACTACACGCTGGGGCCGGCGGAAGTCGTCGATCTGGCGACGATGGACGTGGTGCTGATGCGCCAGGATCCGCCGTTCGACATGGCCTATATCACCGCGACGCATCTGCTCGAGCATGTCCACCCCAAGACCCTGGTCGTGAACGATCCTGTTTCCGTGCGCAACGCGCCGGAAAAGCTGTTTGTCACCCATTTCAACGAGCTGATGCCGCCGACGCTGATCACCAGCCGCCGCGACGAGGTCGTCGCCTTTCGCAAGCAGCATAAGGAGATCATTCTGAAGCCGCTGTTCGGCAACGGCGGCGCCGGCGTTTTTCATCTGACGCCGGAGGACGAAAACCTCAATGCGCTGCTCGAGATGTTCACGCTGATGTATCGCGAGCCGATCATCGTCCAGCGCTATCTGCCAGAGGTCCGCAACGGCGACAAGCGCATCATCCTGGTCGACGGCAAGCCTGCCGGCGGCGTCATGCGGGTGCCGCAGGCGGGCGAGGCCCGCGCGAACTTTCACGCCGGCGGACGCGGCGAGAAGGCCCCGCTGACCAAGCGCGAATTGCAGATCTGCGAGGCGATCGGCCCGATTTTACAGGATAAGGGATTGATCTTCGTCGGCATCGACGTGATCGGCGACTACGTCACCGAGGTCAACGTGACCTCGCCGACCGGCATTCAGGAAATCAACCAGCTCGACGGCATCGCCATCGAGTCCGACATCTGGGACGCGATCGAAAAGCGCGCGCGCCACCTTTAGGCGGCGCACGCCGCACGCACCGGATCAGGCGGAAAAATCGAACAGGTTGCTGCCCGCGGCGAGCGACAGCAGGCTGCCGCTGCCATCGAAGGTGGCGGTGCCCTGAAATGCCTTGGCATAAAGCAGGTTCTGGCGCTGCGTCTCGAGCGCTTGCTTCGTGCTGTCGCTGGATTGCTGCGTTTGTATGTTGGTCACCACCGTCTGATTTTCGCTGACCAACTTGGCGTTGAAGTCGCGTTGTGTGGTGACCTTGGTCAACTGGCCTTCGACCACGGCAATGTTGAAGCGCAGCTTCGCGGACGCCGTGTCGAGATCGCTGAGCGCTTGGTCGCGCGAGGCGGAATCCTGGAAGTCGTTGTAGAAGTAGGAATTCAGCACGCCGAGCCCCTTCCGCGTCAGCGTGCCGCTGATGAAGGGCGTGGAATCACCCGCACGTGTGATCGAGATCGCGCCCGTGGTCGAATCGTAGTTGACGCTGTCGGTCGCGCTGAGCGTCTGCCCCGCGACCGAATCGTCGATCGGAAACTGCTGCAGCTGGGATCCGTACAGGTCGGGGAAAAACACGTTGCCGCTGCCGTCGGTGATGTAATAGTCGCTGCCCGAGTAAGCGCCCGTGACTGTTTCATCGACCGGGCTGTCAGGCTTCGTCTTGTAGGTAATGCTTCCCGGCGTGAAGATATCGCGGATCGAGCTGCCGATGAGGTTATCGGCGACGCCGCCGGACGACTGCACCTTGAGGTTCAATTGCCCGAGCAGCTGATCGAAGTTATTCGCATGCTTCGCCCGTTCGGTGGAATCGAGGGACGGGTCCTGCGCCAGCACGATCTGCTGGCGCGCGTCGCTCAGGATCTGCTTCAGCGACACGAGCGTGTCGCGCGCGTCGGTAACTGCGCTCACCGTCGAATCGAGCTTTCCCTGTAACCGCTGATAGTTGTAAGCGCGCTGATCGGCGAGATGCACCGTAGCTTGGAGACTTTTCGCGCTGCTGTTCTGCGCGGCGGTCTTGCGCTGCAACGTGGCGTTTGCCGCGGCGGCCGCCTTCAAGCCGCTGGCCGAGGATACCGCCGGCAACGCGGAAAACAGACCGGCGCTGAGCTGGTCGAAGTTATAGTTGAAGCTGTTGTTGCTGCTAGTTGGAGCTAGAGCTCGAGCCAGAGCTCGAACTGAAAAGGGAGCTGTAGTCGGCGCTATAGCTGTTCACACCGGAGACCAAGCCAACAATCCTCGCAACGTCTTATCTGCTCACGCCTCTGCCTACGGCCGGAAACCCGCGGCCGGCAAAATTTGCCGGGCGATAGGCAGATTTTGCCCACTAACTAATTGTATTATAATGTATTTTCGTCTCAACAACAAGTCCTAACGCGCAGGCGCCGGGCTTTCTTTTCCGGCGCAGCGGCGGAAGCGCTCCCAGACGTCCCGGCGCTCGCGCTTGATCTCTTCGATCTGTTCGTTCTTGGTCTGCAGGAGCTCATATTCCGGCGACCCTGCGATGGCCACATCGCTGTCGATCGCCGTTTCAACCGCGAGCGCGGCCTCGTCGAGCGTGCCGAGCGCCTTGTCGCGCGCCGCGACACAGGCGGCCGGGGCGGCACTTTCCGGCTCCGCGGCGCCGGCCGGCCGCCCTGGAACCTCCAGCACGATGGCAAGAAGCGCCACAAGGCATGCGGTCGCGGCTTTCATCATGGCCCGGATTAGCGCACCCGCGGGCCGGGCGCAACGGCCCCAGCCCGTCAGTTCCTGTGGATTTCGTTGCCTTCGCTGTCGAAGAAAATGGTCAGCGACAGGATCATGTCGACCGTCTTGCCGTCCGTGGCGAGCGGCAGGCGGACCCGCTCGAGCTCGTAATAATCCTTCTCCGGCCGCATCTTGGAGCGCCCGCGCGACCAGCTCGGCTTGCCGGTCTCGACGACGTCGATGAATACGCCCGGGTCGAAATCGGGCAACAGGTCGTCGAACCAGCGCCCGGTGTTGTCTTTGCCGACATAATCGACCACCTGCGTGCCGACCAGGCGGAAGCGGAAGCGATAGGGATCCCGCTTGACGTCGATAAGCCAGACGTTGGACAGCAGCTGCGGGATATCGACAGGGTCGATGTTCTTGCGCCCCGGCAGGCCGCCGCCTTTAGGATGTACCGATTGCCAATACTCGAAGATCGCCCGGACCTTAGGATGGCAATCCTCCGGTATTGTCTGGCTAAAAGGTGATCGCGGTGCTTCGCTCATTGCTTAGGCGGAGGCCAGAGGTCCCCGATTTGCCGTTAATTTGATTAAACATTGCACCTTTTTCTTAAGAAATCCGTAACGCACCCGGTCCGACCGGCCCGCCCGCCGGCGCGCGCCCCCTATCGCACCCGACGGTATGCCGGTAGACTTCCCGGGGAGGTAGAACATTGGCAGCGCATGTAAATACCGTAGCTTTTCAAGGCATCGACACGCTGGCGATCGACGTCCAGGTCACCATGGCGAACGGGCTTCCGGCCTTCACCGTGGTCGGCCTGCCGGACAAGGCGGTCGGCGAGAGCCGGGAGCGCGTGCGCGCGGCGCTGGGCGCGCTCGGGCTTGGCCTGCCGCCCAAGCGCATCACCGTCAACCTGTCGCCGGCCGACGTGCTGAAGGAGGGCAGCCATTTCGACCTGCCGATCGCGCTCGGGCTGCTGGTCGCGATGGAGGTGCTGTCGGGCGAGGAGGTCGGCCACTACGCCGCGCTGGGCGAGCTGTCGCTGGACGGCGCGATCACCGCGGTCGCGGGCGCGCTGCCGGCCGCGATCGGCGCGCATGCCCAAGGGCTGGGCCTGATCTGCCCGGCGGTCTCGGGCGGGGAGGCGGCCTGGGCCGGCGAGGTCGAGATCCTGGCGGCGCCGAGCCTCCTGTCGCTGATCAATCATTTCAAAGGCCTGCAGGTACTGACCCCGCCGGAGCCGGCGCTGCCGCGGGCGGAGGCCGCGCCGCCCGACCTCAAGGACATCAAGGGCCAGGAGGCGGCCAAGCGCGCGCTCGAGGTCGCCGCGGCTGGATCTCACAACCTGCTCATGATCGGCCCGCCGGGCTCCGGCAAGTCGATGCTGGCGCAGCAACTCCCGGGGATCTTGCCGCCGCTTTCCCCGCGCGAGGCGCTCGAGGTCAGCATGATCCACAGCGTCGCGGGGCTCTTGACCGGAGGGGCCGTCACCCGACGGCGGCCCTTTCGCGACCCGCATCATTCGGCGTCACTTCCGGCGATGGTCGGCGGCGGGCTGCGCGCCCGGCCTGGCGAGATCAGCCTGGCGCATAACGGCGTGCTGTTCCTGGACGAGCTGCCGGAGTTCAACGGCATTATGTAGCAACGACACCTAAAGTGTCGGAGCACATGGTGCCGGAGGACCGGTAGATGTGTATCGTTATGTGATTGCGGGATTAATTGGCTTCATTGCCAGTATCACAATAGCCGAATCTCGACCCTTGTTCCTTGCAACATTTCATCCGGAAAGTGGCCCATCGGGAATTGCCGAAAGCATCGCGATATTCGATTTGGCCGAAAAAAAAGATTGCGACGCGGCTGGCTTCATAATCGCTCAAAAGTGGGTCGAACTCCGGAATCGAAAACTCGAAATCGATTATTTCCCCCGGCGGCAAATAAAGGGGAGGATAGGCATCGATCATATCCACGATTTCAAGGCGCGTCTCAGATATATCGATCGGCTCAACGCAATAGTGAATAGTAAGTGTAGCTTCATAAGCCGGCGTCTGGCCAAAATTTCGGAAATTTCCTCTTATCGCCCATCGAGAATCATTCTCGAGTGACTTTCAAATGAACAAGAGTTGCATTTTCAAAATAGACATAGGCACGCAGCTCGTTTTCGGATGCTTCTCGGGTTATTTCAACCGCGGTTTCTGCAGCTTGGGCGTTTCGCAGCGACAATGCATTGGCCCGGCGAGTGGCCGCGAGAGTATCCTTCAAGAGAAAAACGGCCCAAATGCTAATGCCGGTGGCGAAGGCACTAAAAAGCGCCATGAGCCATTGGGCGAGCGTGTCTCCCTGTCCCGAGAATTGCCGACCAATATAATCAACGAAGCCAATCCAAAATCGCCACAAACCGCCATAGTCTTTATCTTTTTGGTGGCTTGGAGCGGCTTGGCCTTTCCTATCATGTTCTATGCCGCGAACTTTAGCGCGCGACATGTTGACAGCGGGTGGCTCTTTTATGGCGGATTGGTCGCTGGGCTGTTTGCTTGGTTTTGTTCCTGTGTTTTGATTGTGGCTTGTCTGTGGTGGCTTGTAGCTATGAACTAGGAACACAACACCGGCAGGCGCACCAATCAGGATTGCAACGAATATCAATCCTGCAAACGCATACTTGAGCAGTTCATTGCCGTTAGGCATTGGAGCATAAAGGCCGCGGTGAATTTCCCACGGCTGACCTTATTCCGTAGGTTTCGTTCGTCTTCAGCTACGCCAATGTCTTTCAGCATATCCACGAGTTGAGCATAGGTAACGTTTTTCTTGGCCATCTCGGCGCGGAGAATGCCGCGCGCCTTGGCTTCCCAGTCGGTTCGTTCGGGCATGTCATCCTCTATGATGCGATATGTCATCATATAGAGTGCTTTTGCTATTGACAAGGTGACATAGCGTCATTATATCTGGTGCATCAGCACTGGAAATGATGACAAATGTCGCAACACTTCCTCTTATCCTCAAAGGCCCGCAGCCTTAGCCCCGCTAAGGTCATGCGCCTTTCCGATGAGGAAGCGCATGCGACCTTCAAGGCTATCCGGTGGGCGGGCAACGGCGGCGAGCCGTTCTGCCCGCACTGTGGCTGCGTTGCGGTCTACGAGTACAAGACCCGCCGCATCTTCCGTTGCCAAGGCTGCATGAAGCAGTTCTCGGTAACGAGCGGGACGATCTTTGCCGGCCGCAAGCTGCCGATCCGCGATTACCTCGCGGCTATCGCGATCTTCGTGAACGGCGCGAAGGGCTACAGCGCGCTTCAACTGAGCCGGGATCTGGACGTGCAGTACAAGACTGCGTTCGTCCTGGCGCACAAGCTGCGTGAGGCTGTTGGCGCAGAAATGAAGTCTCGCACGGTCGGCGGCGAAGTCGAGATCGACGGTGCGTACTTCGGAGGCTACGTGAAGCCGGAGAACCGCAAGGAAGATCGCAAGGACCGCCGGCTGCTTGAGAACCAATCGGGCAAGCGTCGTGTCGTGGTCGTCATGCGCGAGCGTAAGGGCAAGACACTGCCGTTCGTGTTCGATGCGGAAGCGGACTTGCTGCCGACGATCCAGGCGCGTGTCCGGCGCAACAGTGTGGTCTATGCCGACGAAGCGTCATGCTGGGATGGTCTGCACGCTCGCTTCGCAACCTTCCGCATCAATCACTCGGTCGCGTTCAAGGACGAAGACGCCTGCACGAACCAAGCGGAAAGCTACTTCTCCCGGTTACGTCGGGCGGAGATCGGCACGCACCATCACATCAGCGGCAAGTACCTACATCATTACGCCAACGAGATGGCGTGGCGGGAGGATAACCGCCGCATCGACAACGGCACGCAGTATTCGATGATCGCTGCAGCGGCCCTAGCGCATGCGGTATCGCGTGAATGGAAAGGCTATTGGCAACGTTCTGAGCAAGCATAGGCCGCTGTAGAATAGCTCGTTGATTTTCCATACGAACTGTCGGCCGCGATCAAGAAACGCTATATATTGTTGGGAAGACGATCATTTCCACAAAATATATTGCAAAACCGAATAATTTGCGGATAGCCTTAATAAGGAAACGCCCCGCTAGGGCGGGGCGTTTCAGTCGGGGGCGGCAGGTTCGCGGGCCAGGGGCTATGGATCCTCAACCCGTCGGTTCAAGTCCGATCGCCTCCACCGAATGGAAGGGCCGCCGCAAGGCGGCCTTTCTGTTTCTCAAATATAGGATGCCACTGTCTGACTCGCCAGACAACCGAAAAGTACCTTAAGGTACCTCAAGGTACATTTTCGGAGCCGGCATGCCTCGCCACTACAACGATGCAAAATTACAGCTTGGCGAGCCATGGGCCAGCAAGGTCGATGATTTTTTGATGGCGAGCCATAAGGCACAATTTGTCGAGCTGGTCCGACGGGCGTTAGACGCTTACATAGATAAGTATCTGAAAGAAAACGAAGGATTTAAACGAGATTTCGAAAAGGCGAAAGCCAAACGTAGAGTCAGAAGAGGGCGAAGCTTAGCGAGATATTTGCCACCGCGCATGTCCGCCCATATCGCGACAAAGCCGCCAGCATTCGCCAGCGGCTTTTTTCATGGAGATTCGAATGCGATCACTTCAGGAAGAAATGGATCTGATAACGTTGGCGTTACGAGACTCAGCTACGCCGCCCGAGCGCTACGTGAAGCTCTACGCGGCCCAGCAGGCCCTTGCCTGGATGAAAGATCCGATAAACATTTCGTCGCCGTACAAGACTATCATGGCTGGCAGGGTCAATCCGTTGCCTAGTCGCAATCGGGAAGATTTAGGAGATTGTTCTCCTCTTCTCCATCCGGCTCGGTCTTAATGTATTTATTGCCGAAGCGATCTACGGCTACGACCACCTTTACGCGGAGCATCCCGCCTCCGACGTGAAAAGCATTAACGCCGCCTTCGATTTCCTCAATCACTTTTTCTTGTGATTTGCGCCACCCCAAAAGGAGCGAGCCGCCGCCTACTTGCAGTATGCGTTCGTAGGGATTCGATCTGTCGCTCTTGGTGACGCAATTTATTTCTAAGTCGGCCATATTCTTCTCCATCGTTAAGTAAAGCGGCGATTTTGCCGCAACCTCAAACTTTGACTAAGGAGTTTCCTCAATGAAGCTAAAGCTGCTCCATTGGCTGGCGCTATGTCTTGGCCTCTCAATTCGCTGCGACGGGCGTCCCCTGGGAGTTAGGAAGTCGCGTCCCAACAGTTTTTCAACTGATCGTCAGACACCAACAAGTTCCTCCATCTACAATTCCTAGCGTCGATTACGAGGACGCTGTCATTAGCCGATAGTATCTGATTCACGTAGGTGTACATCTCCTGTAGCGTCTTAGTACTCCGCACATACCAGACTGTCTCAAGAACTCTTAGGGTACACGGGCCAAGTTTCTTAAGGTGGGCATCCATTTCCGCGTGTGTTGGATGTTGGCCGTTGAGATCATATGAAACGAAATAATTGGCCATTTTCTCCCCTCCAATTTTAGGGGAAAAGCGTGACTCCATTACAACCGAGAGTCAATGGCGCGTGCCCGCGCCGTTTTGTTACTGGGCCACTTCCCAGCAGTTCAATTCGCCTTGCTTGCCGATGGACTTCACGGCCCTGCGCATCTTCCAGTGTCGGAGGCACGCGCCGACACGCTTGACCATGGTCCGGCGAAGCACCTTGTCCTCGATATCCAGTCCTCTGGCCCGCATGACGGTCTCGGCAAGCTGGATGCTGGATAGGGGTCGTTCGGTCTCTCGCAGGGTTTCGAGAATGATGCGGCTCATCTCGCCTCGGAAGGCATGATGAGCTGTAGGGACGCGTCGCGGCATGAACTCGCCCAGGTCGATATCGGGCTGGAAGATGCGTAACGTCGCTTCGACGTGATCTAGCTGGATGACGGTCTGCTTAAGCTGACGCTGTAGATGTTCGATCTCGGCTGCCAGGTCCGAGCGTTTCTTGATGAGTGCTGTAACGACATGAGGTTCTGCCATGCCAAGAAAGTACCGGAAAACCGCCAGTTTCGGCAGGCTGGTTTAGGTGTTCTTGCTACATAATGCCGGAGTTCAACGGCATTATGTAGCAAACGCACCTAACGGTCGCAATCTCTTAGGAAATTGAATAATATGATAGCCGAACCATTGGGATGGATTTGGCATGATCAGAAAAATAATTATATTTCTATGGGTTATCCGTACCTATATGCCGGATTCCATCCGGGCTCATATTGAGCGGCTCGCCCATTATCGGACGATCCACCAAGCCATTGATCAAAGTGCGCCGGATTTGACGATATTCCATATTCTCGGCTTGCGCCCGTTATCTCAAACCTCGCGGAAGCGCTCTCCGCGACATGGCGGACTTAGCGACCACACACCTTCTTCTGAATCGCAGGCCGTGAAATCGTAGAGCTGTAAGACCTCTTTCTGTATCCGGCCCCGTATGATTCCGACCGGGTCTTTCGTATCAACAAATACGACTCGGCCATCTTTGAAAAAGAATACGGAACGCGCGACACCGCACTTGTAAAGGCCACTTTTCATTCGGTCGATCAGTTCGTCCGGTTTATTGCCCTGTCGAAACCAAATGAATAACTGGGCATAGCCGCCCCTCCGCCTTTCTTTGAAATAGAGAGATAACGGTCCATCCATCGGGCCTTCAACAATCTCGCCGCCTTCATCGATTAATGCCCAAGCATCAAACGCTGAGAGAGATGGGCGCAGCATTTCGGCCAATTCGACTGTTGGTCTTAACGAGGCAAAAGATAATATGAACCCATTTTCCCAAATGAAATCATGCTCGTAATCTACATTCAGGTCTGTCCAGTCCATGAGATTTCTGATAAGGGCGCTTATCTCTTTGTCTGATTTAACAAATGACAGCTTTGTCCTTACATACAACTCGCTCCAAATCCACCGATCTCGCGGTGGCGTTTCATACCATTCGTAGTCCGTATGATTGCGGCTCATCAAAGCGCGCTCCTATGTTGTCTCCCGTTTTTAACGGTGAAAGCAACGGAGCCTCTTGACCGCAGGAATTTGTTTCGGTAATAAATCCGGGCACACAAGTTTCCTGTCCTGCGGCGGGCTCAATCGACACGCAGGCAATGAAATTGGCCACGGGTTCCCAGCCCGTGGCCGCCTTCATTTGGCCACATTACGTGGTGCCAGAACTTGGCGAAGAAATCAAGGGAGTGTTATTAGCCTCCCAATTGACCACAATAATTTGTGCAACATTACTGAACTATCTCCCATTTCTTGTATTCACCCGTAACAGCGATTTCGCGAACTATGCCTTTGCGTTTGAATTTATAAAGGCACGCACCGACTTGTTTGCGCATAACGATAACTGCCCGTTCGTCCTTCGTATTCAGCCCGCGCCCTTTCATCACTGTAATGGCTAACTCCAGCGATGTGCACGGCTCATTAGTTGTCCGAAGATGACCTAGAACGAATTGTGCCATCTCACCCCGGAATGCGCCCATACGCGGCGGTACGCGCTTCGCGCGGGTCAATGAGACATCGCAGGTTGGGTCAATAATTCTGATGGCGTTGTCAATGTAGTCGAGATCGGCAATTAGGGCATTCAGTGTCTTATGGGCGTGCTCTGATCTGGCCAGCGATCTCGCAGCGCTTTTCGAGAAGACCGGATAGGACGTGAGATTTTGCGGTCACTTTGCGCTCCTTTGCCAATAGCCTTTCCAGTTTTCAGAAATCGAATGCGCCAGCGCAGCGGCAGCAATCATCGTATACTGCGTGCCGTTATCGACGCGGCGGTTATCCTCGCGCCACGCCATCTCGTTGGCGTACTGGTGCAGGTACTTGCCGCTGATGTGGTGGTGCGTGCCGATTTCCGCACGGCGCAGGCGTGAGAAGTAGCTTTCCGCCTGATTGGTGCAGGCGTCTTCATTGCTGAATTCGACCGAATGGTTGATCCGGTAGGTCGCGAAGCGGGCGTGCAGCTCATCCCACACCGATGCCTCGTCGGCATAGACGGACTGAACCGGCGACAACACGATCTGGATGGTCGGCAGGGACTCGCCCTCGTGACCGGAAGACCATCGGCAGGGTTTTGCCTTCACGCTCGCGCATGACGACGACGGCGCGGCGCTTGCCCGTCTGGTGCTCGGCAAGGCGGCGGTCCTTGCGGTCTTCCTTGCGGTTCTCAGGCTTCACGTAGCCGCCGAAGTAGGCGCCGTCGATCTCGACTTCGCCGCCGACCGCTGCGCGACTTCATCTCCGCGCCAAGGGCTTCGCGCAGCTTGTGCGCCAGGACAAATGCGCTCTTGTATTGGATGTCCAGATCCCGGCTCAGTTGGAGCGCGCTGTATCCCTTCGCGCCGTTCACGAAGATCGCGATGGCCGCGAGGTAGTCGCGGATCGGCAGCTTGCGGCTGGCAAAGATCGTCCCGCTCGTTACCGAGAACTGCTTCATGCAGCCTTGGCAACGGAAGATGCGGCGGGTCTTGTACTCGTAGACCGCGACGCAGCCACAGTGCGGGCAGAACGGGCTCACCGCCGTTACCCGCCCACCGGATAGCCTTGAAGGTCGCATGCGCTTCCTCATCGGAAAGGCGCATGACCTTAGCGAGGCTAAGGCTGCGGGCCTTTGAGGAGAGGAGGAAATGTTGCGACACTTGATATCACCATATTCGAGGCTTACACCCTGAATATAGGGATATCGCACCCTGTTGTCAATGGCGTTTATATCGAATATGGTGATATTCGCCACGACAACGGAGATAACCATGCCCGACAAGGACTGGCAGGGCCGCGTTAAAGGTATCCTGAAAGCCGAGCTAAAGCGCCGAAACATCAGCTATAAGCAACTAGCCGAAAGGCTTGAGCCGCTAGGCGTCCACGAATCAGAGAAGAACATCAACAATAAGATTAGCCGGGGCGGGTTTACCGCAGTATTCTTTGTACAATGTCTGGTAGCAATCGGTTGCACATCATTGCGGTTGGAGGATGGCTGATAGGGGCCGCCGTTCTAGTACCTTCTGCGCTAAGTCAATCCCCAGAAGACACGCGGATCCCCGAAAGCAAACCAGCCAAGAACGGTGCAGCCGCCGGCCCATCCCAAAATGCCCAGGGCAAACCCGAAAGTCTTCCAACCAAAGCCGCGCCAGCTAAACAGCCCTCGAAGACCATAGGCGCCGAGGCCGCAGAAGCCGATCCCCACTATTTCGAACGTGAAGATTTGAAGGCCCAGCGGGAGATGGCTAACGCGACGGATAAGATTGTCTATCTGACCAGGGTGCAAATCTGGCTCGGTATCGGAGGTGCGATTGGTCTGATTTGGACGCTGGTCGAAGCTCGAATTGCCACCAACCTCGCGTCCAAGACCGCCCAACGCCAGTTGCGAGCGTATATTTTTGTCGATTTCCGTCATTATTTCTGATTTTGGCGCGAACATGCGGCCCCTGATGGAATCTTTTTTCAGTAATAGTGGTGAAACTCCCGCATATAAGGTGATTTATCACTGCGAAATCGGAATCGGGGAATGTCCCTTGCCAATAGGATATAACGTCGAAATTCTTCCTCCTAAAGAGGACCGATCGGAAGGAACATTGGCTTCTCAGAAAAAATCGCATATCTCCATGCGAAGACCCAATCCTCTTACCGTTCAAGAGGCCAACGATATTAGAGAGGGGCGCAGCGCGTTGTATTTTTACGGATATGTAAAATACCGCGACACTTTTGACATTCCGCGAACTACTAATTTCCGACTGATGTACACAAATCGGTGCATTGTTGCCAATTCGCGGCTTTTCGAGATGTGCGCCGAGGGGAACGAGGCTGATTAATATAGCGATTATATAGTGATACACATCTACCGGTCCCTCGGCACCATGTGCTCCGACATTTTAGGTGTCGTTGCTACATAATGCCGGAGTTCAACCGCCAGACCCTGGAATCCCTGCGCCAGCCGATGGAGACCGCGCGCGCCGTGATCGCGCGGGCCAACGCGCATATCACCTACCCGGCGCGCTTCCAGATGGTCGCGGCGATGAACCCCTGCCGCTGCGGCCATCTCGACGATCCGTCGCTCGCCTGTTCGCGGGCGCCCCGCTGCGGGCGCGAGTATCAGTCGAAGATCTCGGGCCCGCTGTTCGACCGCATCGACCTGCATGTCGAGGTGCCGGCGGTCAGCGCCGCCGACCTGTCGCTGCCGCCGCCAGCGGAAGGCAGCGCCGCGGTCGCAGCCCGGGTGGCGAGAGCGCGCGCGATCCAGGCGCAGCGCTACGAAACGCTGGCGCCGGACCGCCGCATCCTGACCAACGCCGAGGCCGACGGCGCGCTGCTGGAGGAAGCCGCCGCGCCCGACGCCGACGGCCGCAAGCTGCTGACCGAGGCGGCCGAGCGGCTCAAGCTTTCGGCGCGAGGGTATCACCGGGTGCTGCGCGTCGCCCGCACGCTGGCGGACCTCGACGGGGCTCCGAGCGTCCGCCGCATCCACATCGCGGAAGCGCTGAGCTATCGACGGGTGGTGCCGGGCGCCTGAGCGATTTGCTTCCCGCACCGTAGCGCGCCCAAACTAGCGGATCGCAAAAAATTCAAAGGGAGGCGCATCATGATACGCGGGATCGACCATATCGAGCTGATCGTCCGGGACGTCGAGCAGTTCGTCACCTTCTTCCAAAACCTCGGCTTCGAGCTGGTGGCGCGCACGAAGCATCACGGCGACGCGGCCGAGATGAAGCTGCCGGGACCCAACCAGACCATCTTCGAGATCCACCAGGTCGGCGGCGAGGAAGTGCGTCGGCATCAACCACATCGCGCTCAAGGTGGACAACGCCAAGGCGGCCTATGAGGAATTCCAGAAGACCGGCGTCGCCTTCACGCGCGGGCCGAAATTCATCGAGCCGACGGGCCGGACGACCGTCGAGCTGCGCGATCCCGACGGCTGGCGCTTCCAGCTCGTCGACGCCGAGCGCAAGGCGCCTGCAACGTAAAGCGCCGGCGGCTTGAAACGCGAATGCCGCCCCGGCGGAACCGGGACGGCATCGTTGCGTCTGCGTTCGCGATCAGGCGGCCCGGACGTCCGCCAGGAAGGTGTCGACGGCGTGCTTCAGCCTCTCCGCCTGCTTCGAGAGGTCGTCGGAGGTGGACAGCACGTTGCCGGAGGAACTCGCCGGTCCGCTCGGCGGCATCCCGGACGGCGCCCATGCTCTCGTTCATGGTCTGCGCCGCGCTCGCGACTTCCTCGACGTTGCGCGAGATTTCCCGCGTCGCCGAATCCTGCTCTTCGACCGCCGCCGCGACCGAGGAGATGACGCTTTCGATCTCGACGATGCGTTCGGCGATGGAACGGATCGCGCCGACCGCGGTCTGCGTCCGTTCCTGGATGCGCGCGACCTGGTTCTCGATGTCCTCCGTCGCCTTGGCCGTCTCGTTGGCGAGGTTCTTGACCTCCTGCGCCACGACGGCGAAGCCCTTGCCGGCCTCCCCGGCGCGGGCGGACTCGATCGTCGCGTTGAGCGCCAGGAGGTTGGTCTGATCGGCGATGTCGCGGATCAGCGTGATGACCTCACCGATGCGCGCCGCATCCTCGACCAGCGCCTCGACGGCGCTGTTGCTCGCGTCCGCCTCGTCCCGCGCGGTGCGGGCAAGGTCGTTCGACGCGGCCACCTGGCGCGAGATCTCGGCGATCGAGGAGGACAGCTCGGTCCCCGCGGTCGCCACGGTCTGCACGTTGGCGGCGGTGACGTCCGAGGACGACGCGGCTTCGGTCGCTCGCTGGCTCGAGCCTTCCGCCAGATCGGTGAGCAATTCGGCGGTGGTGCGAAGCTCGGTCGCCGCGGCGGCCAGCGCCTTCATCATCTCGGAGACGTCGGTATCGAAGCGCTGGGTGAGATCCTGCAGCGTGCGGCCGCGCTCGAGCTCGGCCTCCTGCTTCTTCTGCGCGTCGGCCTGCAAGCGGTCGTTCTCGATCATGCCGTTCTTGAAGACTTCGACGGTATGCGCCATCTGGCCGATCTCGTCGCCGCGGCCGATGCCGGGAATGTCGCCGGAATAATCCTTCTTCGCCAGGCGCTGCATGAGGCCGGTCAAGGCGCCGATCGGCAGCGATATGCCGCGGGCGAGGAAGGTGCCGGACGCGATGGAGAACAGAATGCTGATGACCAGGCCGACGATCCCGGCGATGATCGTCGTCGAGATGGCCGCGTCCGCGGCCGCATTGTTCTGCGCGACCTGGGCGTCGGTGATGTCCAGAATGCCGCGGAAGCCCTTATTGAAATCCTGAAGGAACCGCTCGCCGGCGCCATTCGCTTCGAGGACCCGCGCTTCGTCGACGGTGAGCGGCGTCCGCATCAGGTCGATCTGCCGTTTCGCGACAGTGCGCTGCCATGTCGTGATGGTGCCGTGAAATGCGTCCAGGCGTTGCAGGATTTTCGGCTCCGTCACGCTCTTGGCCAATTTCTCGAAGCTCTTGTCGAGCGCGGCGCCCGCGTCCTCGTATTTCGTGATGTTGCCGCGATCGCCGGTGAGCAGCAGCCCGCGGATGGACAGGAGCTGGTTGACGGCAGCGTCCTGGATGTCGCCGAGAATATCGACGACATGGTTGATCTTGGCCGAATCGTCCGAGACGGACTTGATCCGGTTGACCTGAACCAGCGTCGTCGCGCCGACGGCGGCGATGATGACGATGAGCACCGCAAAAGCGCCCAGGAGCTTATGCGAGATGCGCAGCGAATTGATGAGCTTCATGCGGCGGGCTCCTAGTTCTGAGCCAAGTTGAGGGCGCGGCGGCGCGCCAGCTCGGTCAGGTTGATCTCGACCGTAATCGAACCGACGGCCTTGTTATCTTGCGCCAAGGTCATGTTGACCTGCGCCCGCCAGGTGCCGGTTTTCTTATCGAACTCCGGCTTGTCGATGAACACGGCGTCCGGCGCGACCAGGAAGGTCTTCTGCCACTTCGCCTCGTCGCCCTGCCAATAGTCCGAGGTGATGGAGCCCTGGCCGGCGTTCAAGCCCTTGGCATCGATGACGAAAATCTCGGTATAGAGGCCGACCGACCGGGCCTGGATGCGGGTCAGATAGCCCGAGAGCGGATTGCTCAGCACGCCCGTGATCAGCGGCTGATCGGTCGATTCCCGCTCGGCGCGCCATTGCTTGTCCAGCGCATCGATCTTCGCCTGATCGATCGATGCATTCGCGCGATTGCGCTCCGCGAGCGTCAGCCAGACGACGGGCTTGTCCGCCCAAGCGCGGATATCCTTGATCACCGCCGGACCGATGATCGCCATGTCGGGCGACTGTTGCGCTTCGGCCGCGTTGACCGCCACGTGACCCAAGAAAAATAATGATAACACTATCGTGAAAAGAGCACGCCGCATCCTGTTACCCTTAATTGGATATGAGGCTGCGCATTCAACACGCATTTTCTTTAGACGCGGTTAACCTTGCGGCAAAAAATATTGCGCTGCGGCACTGTGCGTGCGCGGGCTGTCCCCAACGCCTTGCACCGTGGATTTGTTTGCCGTGGCGGGAGGGGTGGTCGAGGTCCGGGCGCGGCGGCGAAGCGCGCCCGGCCCCCGTCGGCCGACACAAATCCGCAGAGGGGTCGGAGGGGTGCCGGCGTGACCATGCGTACCAGCCAATCGTGACAACAAAGTTTTCACTCTGTGGCCATTTCGTGGACTAACCCCAATGCGTCGGCCTCCTCCCTAAGTTAACGGACATTCCGGCCGGCGCCGGCGCCCCGCCGCTGCCGTTAACGGTTTGACAAAACATGGCGATTACAATTCCCGGCACCGGACAAAACCGGTGGACACCCGGACAGAATTCGATGCGCACGCCCTGGCAGTCTTTCCGTCTCGACCTCGAGCGCGCGCCGGTCAGGCTATGGGCCGCGCTGGGCAGGCTCGAGGCCTATGGCGAGACGCTGGCGAGCCTGCCGGCCGCCCCCGGCGTCGCCGCGGCGCTTACCCGCGACTGGCGGGACCGGGCGGCGCGCGCCACCTTCGCCGCGGAAGCCGGGGAGGGGGCCGCGGCGCTGGATCCCGAGGTCGCGGACATGCTCGCCGCGCTCTACGACGACATCGACCGGCACGGGCAAGCCGGCGCGGCGCTGACCCCGCAGACGCTCTGCGCGGACAACGCCACGCTCAGCGAATTCGCGCGCGCCGCGGGGCTGCTCGGCCAGGCGGACGCCGCGGCCGGCGAGGCCTCGCTCGCCGACCAGTTCGCCCAGGGGCCGGGAAGCTGGGCCCGGCTCAACCAGTTCTGCACCTGGCTCAACGGGCCCGAGTTCGAGGCGCAGCCCGGGGAGGGGGTGCAGACCGCGCTGCTCCAGGCGCTGGGCGCGCATCTTTTCCTGCTGCGCCTGGGGCCGTTCCGGCATTGCAACGAAGCCACAGCCCGGCTCGCGGGCTACCGCCTGCTGCGCGCCGGCCGGGCTGCCGGCGATGACGGCCCATCTGCCGGCGGCGCATTTCGCCGCCACGCCCGAGCGCTACGGCGACCTGATCGCCGAGGCCGCGGAGTCCGGCGGCGCCACCTTCGCCTTCATCGCCTACGCGGTCGACGGCATCGCCGACGGCATGCGCCTCCAGATCGCCTCGCTCGGCGCAGCCCAGCTGGCCAATGCCTGGCGCGATCATGGTCGCGCAAGCCTTCGACGGACGGACGCGCGCCGGCGACACCCGCCGCCGCATGCTGGTCGAGGCGCTCGGCCGCAATGAGACGCCGGTCCGCATCGGCCGGCTGCGCTACCTGACGCCGAAGCTGGCCGAGGCCTATGCCCGCAAGAGCGAGAAGACCCTCTCGCGCGACGTCAAATGGCTCGAGGCGGAAGGCCTGGTGCAGCGCACGCTGCACGGGGTGAGGGCGCTGCGCGACGGCGTCGAGGCGAAAGCATCTCGCGCGGCTTAGGGTTCCGAGTACACGCTTTTCACGCCTGATTGCGCACGGGATTTTGCGCCGCCGCCTCCGCCGTGCTATCGGCAGTCCTGACCGACGTAAGAAAATCCAGCGACAAGACGGAGGAGGAACGCATGCGGCTCAAGGACAAGGTCGCGGTGATCGTGGGCGCGGGGCAGACGCCCGGCATGACCATGGGCAACGGCCGGGCGACGGCGCTGCTGTTCGCGCGCGAAGGCGCCAAGGTCTGGGCGGTCGACCGCGATCTCGCCTCGGCGGCGGAGACGGTGGCCATGATCGAGAAGGAAGGCGGCACGGCCGCGGCGGCCGCCGCCGACATCACCGACGAGGCGGCGGTCAAGGCGATGATCGACGGCTGCGTCGCCAAATGGGGCCGCATCGACATCCTGCACAACAATGTCGGGCTCAGCCTGGCGGGCGGCGACACGGTGATCGAGCAGATCACGCCCGAGGCCTTCGACCGGGTGACCGCGATCAACCTGCGCGGCATGGTGATCACCTGCAAGCACGTGCTGCCGATCATGAAAAAGCAGAAGAGCGGCGCGATCGTCAGCATCTCGTCGCTCGCCGTGCTGGAGAGCTATCCCTACGTCACCTACAAGACGTCGAAGGCCGGCGTCGTCGCGATGACCGAGCAGATCGCCTACATGTACGCGGCCGACGGCATCCGCGCCAACGTCATCCTGCCGGGGCTGATGAACACGCCGATGGCGGTCGAAGCGCGCGTCAAATCGAGCGGCAAGTCGCGCGAGCAGGTCATCGCCGAGCGCGACGCCAAGGTGCCGCTGGGCCGACGGATGGGCACCGCCTGGGACGTCGCCCATGCCGCGCTGTTTCTCGCCTCCGACGAGGCGCGCTTCATCACCGGCGTGTCGCTGCCGGTCGACGGCGGCGCGCATGTCCAGGTCGGCGGCTGAGGCCACGTTCTGCGGATCGATGCCGGCGGCGAGAGGCGGGGAGGGGCCGCGTCAGCGCGCCGACGGCAGCATCCTGCCGAGCGGGCGGCCGCCGAGCAGGTGGACGTGGAAATGCGCCACTTCCTGCATCCCGTCGGCGCCCGTATTGGCGATCAGCCGGTAGCCGCTCTCCAGCACGCCGGCCTTCTCCGCCACCGCGCGGATGGCGCGCATGAAGCCGGCGATTTCTTCCGCGCTCGCCTTCTCGGAGAAGTCGGAGCTCGAGACATAGCCGCCCTTCGGGATGATCAGGACATGCACCGGCGCCTGCGGGCGGATGTCGTTGAAGGCCAGCGCGTGCTCGTTCTCGAAGACCTTGTCGCAGGGGATCTCGCCCCTGAGGATCTTGGCGAAGATATTCTCGGTGTCGTAGCTCATGTCACCTCCGCGCCGCCGCCCGGTCAGCCGGACGGCGTTCCCTGGACCATCGCCGACGTCTCCCGGCGCTTCGCCAGCGCTTGCCACACCGCCTCCGGCGGCAGGTTCTGATCCGCCCACAGCACGAGCAGGTGGTAGAGCAGGTCGGCGCTCTCCTCCGCCAGGCGCACGGTGTCGCCGCGCAGGCCCTCGATCAGCGTCTCGACGGCTTCCTCGCCCACCTTCTGCGCGATCTTGGCGACGCCGCGATGGAAAAGCTGCGCCGTCCGCGAGGTCGTCGGGTCCGCTCCCTTGCGGCTTTCGATCACCGCATAGAGCTCATCCAGGATATGGGCGTTGGCCGCCCGTCGATCGTCGGCTGCCACTGTCGATCTCCCGATTTGCCGTTGGGGGTCTTACCTATCAGAAAAGCCGCGGCCTGTCAGGCACGAACGGGTCAGGCACGAACGGGCACGCCGGCCGCCGCCATATGCGCCTTCGCCTGGGCGATGGTGTATTCGCCGAAATGGAAGATCGACGCCGCGAGCACGGCCGAGGCATGCCCTTCGCGCACGCCCTCGACGAGGTGATCGAGGGTGCCGACGCCGCCGCTGGCGATCAGCGGTACCGGGATGCTGTCGGCGACCGTGCGGTTCAAGCGCATTGTCGAAGCCGCTCTTGGTGCCGTCCTTGTCCATCGAGGTGAGGAGGATCTCGCCCGCGCCGAGGCTGACCATGCGCCCGGCCCAGGCGACGGCGTCGATGCCGGTCGCCTTGCGGCCGCCATGGGTGAAGATCTCCCACTTGCCGGGACCGGTCATCTTGGCGTCGATCGCCACCACGATGCATTGCGCGCCGAAGCGCTCGGACGCCTCGGCGACGAATTCCGGGCGATGCACCGCGGCGGTGTTGATCGAGACCTTGTCCGCGCCGGCCAGCAGCAGCTTGCGGATATCCTCCGTCGTGCGCACCCCGCCGCCGACCGTCAGCGGCATGAAGCACTGCTCCGCCGTGCCGCGCACCACGTCGTAAATGGTCTCGCGGTTCTCGTGCGAGGCGGTGATGTCGAGGAAGCAGAGCTCGTCGGCGCCCGCCGCGTCGTAGACCTTGGCCTGCTCGACCGGGTCGCCGGCGTCGACGAGATCGACGAAGCGCACACCCTTGACCACGCGCCCGGCATGCACGTCGAGGCAGGGGATGATGCGGATCTTCAGCATGCCTGGCACGAAGCCGCCACGTTTTCGCCGGCGAGCGCGGCGAGCGCGCGGGCGAGGTCGATGCGTCCGTCGTAAAGCGCACGGCCGATGATCGCGCCGGCGATGCCGGGCGCCGCCGCCAGCGCCTCGAGGTCGCCGATCGAGGAGACGCCGCCGCTCGCGATCACCGGCGTCGAGACGGCCTTCGCCAGCGCCGCCGTGGCCGCCACGTTCGGCCCCTGCAGCACGCCGTCGCGGTCGATGTCGGTATAGATGATCGCCGCCGCGCCGGCATCTTCAAAGCGCAGCGCCAGCTCGCGCGCGTCCAGGTCCGAGACCTCGGCCCAGCCTTCGACCGCGACCCGGCCGCCGCGCGCATCGATGCCGAGCGCGACCTTGCCGGGCCATGTCCGGCACGCCTCGCGCACCAGGTCCGGGTTCTTCACCGCGACCGTGCCGAGCACGACGCGGGAGACGCCGGCGTCGAGCCAGGTCTCGATGGTCGCCAAGCTGCGGATGCCGCCGCCGAGCTGCACCGGCAGATCGGTCGCGCCGAGGATGCCCTCGACCGCGCCGGCATTGACCGGACGGCCTTCGAAGGCGCCGTTGAGGTCGACCACATGCAGCCAGGCCGCGCCGGCATCGACGAAGCGCCGCGCCTGGTCGGCCGGCTCTGCGTTGAACACGGTCGCCTGCGCCATGTCGCCCCGCACCAGGCGGACGCACTGTCCGTTCTTCAGGTCGATCGCGGGATAGAGGATCACTTGCGCGCGCCTTCCGCGATGAGCCCGGGGTTGATCACCTTGCTGTAGAAATGGCCGGCGATCCACTTGCCGCCGACATGCGCGTAATAGGGGTGCGTTCCCCAGCGCTGATAGCCGAGCCGCTCATACAGCATGATCGCCGCCCGCTGGGTCTCGCGGACGTCGAGATTGACGATGGCGAAGCCCTCTTTCTGCGCGGCTTCCTCGACCGCGACCACGAGCCCGCGCGCGAGGCCGTGCCCGCGCGCCCAGGGCGCGACGAAGGATGTCGTCAAATTCGCGGCATGGGCCTGCGCCTCGTTGTTGCGCGTCGGCCGCACGAGCTGGGCCGAGCCGCCGATCACGCCGTCGAGCCGGGCGACGAAGAGCGTGCGCTCGGGAACCAGCAGCACGCCCTGCCAATAGACCTCCAGCACATGGCGCGGCGGCGGGCGCAGCCAGCCGAAGCCGCCGCCGTCGCGGATCGCCGCCTCCGCCGCGTCGCACAGGTCGTGCCGGTCCGCGCCCTTGAGCTCGTTGACCGCCTCGACCGCGACCTGGACCGTCGTTTCCGTCATCGTCCCTGCTTCGTCCTTAGCGTCGTCCTGGGCTTCGCCCTGCCTGCGCCGCGCCTCACGGCGTCCAGCGCAGAAAATTTCCGATCAAGCGCAGACCCGCCGCCTGGCTCTTCTCCGGGTGGAACTGCGTGCCGACCATGTTGTCGCGTCCGACCACGGCGGTAATCGCGCCGCCATGGTCCGCCGTCGCCAGGACCTCGCCGGGCACGCGCGCGACCAGCTGGTAGCTGTGCACGAAATAGACGTCGGTGCCGTCGCCAAGGCCCTCCAGCACCGGATGCGGCGTGCGGATGGCAGCGCGTTCCAGCCCATATGCGGCACCTTGAGCGCCGGGTCGGACGGCGTCACCGCGCGCACCTCGCCGGCGATCCAGCCCAGTCCGGGATGGCGGCCGTGCTCGAGCCCGACATCCGCCATGAGCTGCATGCCGACGCAGATGCCGAGGAAGGGCCGGCCCTTGGCGATCACCGCCTCGGTCAGCGCGTCGATCATGCCGTCGAGGCGCTCGATCCCGCGCCGGCAGTCGCCGAACGCGCCGACGCCGGGCAGCACCACGCGGTCCGCCCCGGCCACTTCGTCCGGGTCGCTGGTCACCAGGATCGGCTCGCTCGCCTGGCGCTCGAACGCCTTGGCCGCCGAGCGGAGATTGCCCGATCCGTGATCGATGATGGCGACGGTCATTTCGTCAGTTCCGGCTTCGTCGATGGCCGCCCCGGCGCCGGCGCGCCCGGGCGCCTATTTACAGTGATCCGCCCAGCACGCCCTTGGTGGACGGAATGACATTGGCTTGGCGCGGATCGATGTCAATCGCCTGCTTCAGCGCCCGCGCCAGCCCCTTGTAGCATGATTCGACGATATGGTGGTTGTTCTCGCCGTACAGGTTTTCCACATGAAGGGTTACCCCGGCCGATTGAGCGAAGGCCTGGAACCACTCCTTGAACAGCTCGGTGTCCATGTCGCCGAGCTTCGGGCGCGTGAAGGCGACCTTCCAGATCAGGTAGGGCCGGTTCGAGCAGTCGAGCGCGACGCGGGTCAGGGTCTCGTCCATCGGGATCAGCGCCTGGCCGTAACGCACGATGCCCTTGCGGTCGCCGAGCGCGGTCGAGACGGCCTCGCCGACGGCATAGCCGGAATCCTCGGTGGTGTGGTGAAAGTCGATATGCAGGTCGCCCTTCGCCCGCACCGCGAGGTTGATCAGGCTGTGGCGCGAGAGCTGCTCCAGCATATGGTCGAGGAACCCGATGCCGGTGCTGACGTCATAGACGCCGGTGCCGTCCAGGTCGAGATCGACCTGGATCTGGGTCTCTTTGGTATTACGCTGCACGCTCGCCTTACGCATGGCGGCCTCTCGTCCTTTGCCGGGCCGTCTTTTATCACCCCGCCTGCCAAAGGGCCAGCGCGGAAAGCCTGCCCCGCCAAGGCCTTCGCCCGAAATCGCCGGGGCGTCCGGGCGCCTGCGCCCTTGATCCAGGGGGCGAAAAGCGCCACATGGTAACTTCGATCCCCGGGAGCGGCGCCGGTCGGCGGCGCGATCCCCCGAAACAAAGGAGCGCCATGAGCGATCCCGTCACCTGGCACGGCACGACCATCCTTTCCGTCCGCAAGGGCGGCACGGTGGTCATCGCCGGCGACGGCCAGGTCAGCCTCGGCCAGACCGTGATCAAATCCAACGCCCGCAAGGTGCGGCGGCTGGGCGAGGGCAATGTCATCGCCGGCTTCGCCGGCGCCACGGCGGACGCGTTTACGCTGTTCGAGCGGCTGGAAGCGAAGCTCGAGCAGCATGCGGGCCAGCTCACCCGGGCCTGCGTCGAGCTGGCCAAGGACTGGCGCACCGACCGATACCTGCGCCGCCTGGAGGCGATGATGGCGGTCGCGGACAAGACGGTATCGCTGACGCTGACCGGCAACGGCGACGTGCTGGAGCCGGAGGACGGGCTGATCGGCATCGGCTCGGGCGGCGCCTATGCGCTGGCCGCGGCGCGCGCGCTGATCGGCATCGACGATCTCGACGCCGAGGAGATCGCCCGCCGGTCGATGAAGATCGCCGCCGGTATCTGCATCTACACCAACGAAAACGTCGTCGTCGAAAAGCTATGAGCGTCTTCAGCCCCCGCGAAATCGTTTCCGAGCTCGACCGGTTCATCGTCGGTCAGAACGACGCCAAGCGCGCGGTCGCGATCGCGCTGCGCAACCGCTGGCGCCGCCAGCAGCTGCCGGAAGAGATGCGCCAGGAGGTGCTGCCGAAGAACATCCTGATGATCGGCCCGACCGGCGTCGGCAAGACCGAGATCGCGCGCCGGCTGGCCAAGCTGGCGAACGCGCCCTTCATCAAGGTCGAGGCGACCAAGTTCACCGAGGTCGGCTATGTCGGCCGCGACGTCGAGCAGATCGTCCGCGACCTGGTCGAGACCGCGATCCATATGAGCCGCGAGGAGCATCGCAAGGAAGTCGCGCCCAAGGCCGAGGTCATGGCCGAGAAGCGGGTGCTCGACGCGCTGGTCGGCGAGAATGCCAGCGAGACGACGCGGCAGTCCTTCCGCCAGAAGCTGCGCGCCGGCGAGCTCGACGAGAAGGAAGATCGAGATCGAGGTCGCCGATACCGGGTCGCTCGGACTGCCCACTTTCGATGTGCCCGGCATGCCCGGCGCGCAGATGGGCATGATCAATCTCAACGACGTGCTGGGGAAGGCCTTCGGCGGACAGCGCACCAAGCGCCGGCGCATGACGGTCGCGGAATCCTATGAAGTGCTGGTGGCGGAGGAGAGCGACAAGCTGCTCGACCAGGAGCAGGTGGTGCGCGCGGCGATCGAGCATGTCGAGCAGAACGGCATCGTCTTCATCGACGAGATCGACAAGGTCTCGGCGCGCTCGGACCGCCACGGCGCCGACGTCAGCCGCGAAGGCGTGCAGCGCGACCTGCTGCCGCTGATCGAGGGCACGACGGTGTCGACCAAATACGGCCCGGTGCTGACCGACCACATCCTGTTCATCGCGTCGGGCGCCTTCCACCTCGCCAAGCCATCGGACCTGCTGCCCGAGCTGCAGGGCCGGCTGCCGATCCGGGTCGAGCTCAAGGCGCTGTCGCAGAAGGATTTCGAGCGCATCCTGCGCGAGCCCGAGAACAGCCTGATCAAGCAGTACATCGCCCTGCTGGCGACCGAGAAGGTGACGCTCGACTTCACCGAGGAGGCGATCGACGAGCTCGCGCGGCTGGCCGCCGAGATCAACGAGAATGTCGAGAATATCGGCGCCCGGCGGCTGCACACGGTGATCGAGAAGCTGCTGGAAGAGATCAGCTTCACCGCGACCGACCGCTCCGGCGAGACGATCACCATCGACGCCGATTTCGTGCAGAAGACGGTGTCCGTGCTGGCGAAGGACAGCGACCTGTCGAAGTTCATCCTGTAGCGGCGCGGCGCTACCCCTTCTTCTTCACCTCTTCCAGCATGCGGACGATCGCGTCGGACGGCAGCTCGGCGATATGTTCGGCGAGCAGGTTGGCGAGCTCGGTCGCTTCCGGGCTGAGGCCAGAGGTGTCCACGATCACGCGCGGGTGGGAGAGGCGGGCGAGCCGCTGCAGCGCCTCCGCCTCGTCCCAGATGATGTTGAAATAGGCGCAGATCTGGTGCTGCAGCAGCAGGCTCGGCCGGCCGCGCTTGCCGTGCTCAAGCGCCGAAAGGTAGGCGGGCGAGACTTCCAGCGCCGCCGCCATCTGGGTCAGCGTGACGCCTTTCATGTGCCGCATCTCGCGCAGCTTCTTGCCAAAGGGAGTCATCGCAGCCGCTTCAGGAGGATGTAGAGCGCGCCTTCGCCGCCGTCCTTCGGCTGCGCGTGGCTGAAGGACAGGATGCGCGGGCGCAGGCCCGGCTCATTGAGCCAGCGCGGCACCGCGTCCCGCAGCACGCCGCCTTCCTCGCGCCAGGTGCCCTTCCCGGTCACCACCAGCACGCAGCGCCGGCCGGCCGCCTGATGGCCTTCGACGAAGGCAACGAGCCGGCCATGTGCTTCCGCCTGGGTCATGCCGTGCAGGTCGAGGCGCGCCTCGATCGCCATCATCCCGCGCCGGAGCTTGTCGGCGGTGCGCCGGTCGACGCCCGGCGACGCGCCATGCGTCAGCGCCTCGGCTTTGGAGCCGCGGCGGCACGGCCGGTGCGGCGGCGGGCTTGCGCGCTTGCGGCGCTGTTTCGGCTTTTCGCTTCTTGGCGCGCGGCGCAACGCCCGGCTCGGCTGCCTCGCGCCTGGGAAGCGGCTTCACGTCGCCGGTCATCTTCTGCCAGAGCGCCTGCTCTTCGCGGCTCGGGCGCCGGTCCCTACCGGGCATCGCCATCCTCGATCAGCACGATATGCAGCCGGCGCGGCCCGTGCGCGCCGAGCTGGATGGTCTGCTCGATATCCGCCGTGCGGGACGGTCCGCTGACGAAGTTCACCGCACGCGGCATATCGCCGGCGGCGCGCAGCTTCGCCCAGGCATCCTCGTAGGGCCCCACGATCTGGCCCGCGCGCAGCACGACGATATGCGTGTCCGGCAGGAAGTTGAGCGTCGTCGGATGGTCCGGTCCGGAACGCAGCATCAGCGTGCCGGTCTCGGCCACCGCGGTGAAGGCCGGCGTCAACCCGACCTCGTCATGCCCGTCCGAGCGGCCATAGGTGACGGTCAGCGCCGGCCGATCGCTCCCAGGGCAGGCGCTCGATCTCGGGCGACGGCGCGGCGCGCAGCGTGGCCGGCAGGTTCTCGCGCGCGAGATAGTCCGCGACCGCGGCCGGAACGTCGGACGCGGCGGCGACGCGGTCGACGGTGGCGCTCAGCGTTCGCGCCTGCTCGACGAACAGGTCGACGAGGCCGGCATGATCGCGGTCGTCGCGCGCCGGGATGGTGCCGCGCGCAAGTGCGCTCAGCCGCGCCTCGGCGGCCGCGCGGGCCGAGGCATCGAGCGGGCCGCCGCGGGCGCGGCGGATGGTGCCCAGGATCTGGTCCCGCGCGTCGCTCACCGCGCGCCTCCCGCCTCGTCCCAGAGCTGCTGGAAGGTGCGGCCCTGCGGCGCCGGCATGTCGCGGTGGCGCGTCCAGCCGCCGGCGAAGGGAAGCCGGCGGAACCGCCCGCGCCGCCCCGCGGCGATGGCGACCGCGCGCACCTTGATTCCGGTGAACCATTGATAGAGCCGCGGCCGCCGTGCCAGGAAGGACCACATCGCCAGCGCCAGCCGTGGGATCGGCGGGGTCAGGCCCTTGTCGAAGGCGCGCTCGCGGTAGTGGCGCATCAGCTTCGGCAGCGGAATGCGCATCGGGCAGACTTCCTCGCAGCGGCCGCAGAAGGTCGATGCGTTCGGCAGGTCGGAGGCTTCCTCGACCCCGATCAAGGTCGGGGTCAGCACCGCGCCCATCGGGCCCGGATAGACCCAGCCATAGGCATGACCGCCGACCGCGCCGTAGACCGGGCAATGGTTCATGCAGGCGCCGCAGCGGATGCAGCGCAGGATGTCCTGCAGCTCGGTGCCGAGCAGCGCGCTGCGCCCGTTGTCGAGCAGCACCACGTGAAACTGCCCCGGCCCGTCGAGATCCTCCGCCCGGCGCGGGCCGGTCGAGAAGGTGGTGTAGGCGGAGAACTCCTGCCCCGTCGCCGAGCGCGCGAGCACGCGCAGGATGGTCGACGCGTCCTCCAGGGTCGGCACGACTTTTTCCAGGCTTGCCGTCACGATATGGATCTTCGGCAGCGTCTGGGTCAGATCGCCGTTGCCCTCATTCGTCACGATGACCGTCGAGCCGGTCTCGGCGATCAGGAAATTCGCGCCGGTAATGCCGACATCCGCATCGAGGTAGCGTTGGCGCAGCATGGCGCGCGCTTCGTCGACCAGCGCGCGCGGCTCCTCCAGCTTGCGGTGCGCATCGAGATTCGTGTGCGTGGCGTAGAAGGACTCCGCTACCTGTTCCTTGGTCACGTGGATCGCCGGGCGCGATGATATGGCTCGGCGGCTCGTGGCGGAGCTGGATGATGTATTCGCCGAGGTCGGTCTCGACCGGCGTGATGCCGTTCGCTTCGAGGAAGTCATTGATGGCGATCTCCTCGCCGATCATCGACTTGCCCTTGGTGACGGTCTTAGCATCGACCGAGCGGCAGATCGCGAGGATCGTCTGCCGCGCGTCCTCGGCCGTCCGGCACCAGTGCACCTGCCCGCCGCGGGCCGTCACCTGCTGCTCGAAGCGCTCGAGATAGAAGTCGAGATGGGCCAGCGTGTGGTCCTTGATGACGCGCGCTTCATCGCGGAGCTGGTCGAATTCCGGCAGCCGCGCGACCGCCGCGGCGCGGTTCACGACGAAACCGGCCTTCATCTTCGCGAGCGCGCGCTGCAGGTCCGGCTCGACCAGCGCGTGTCGGACATTCTCCTTGAAGAATCGGCTGGTCGCTTCCATCGGCGCTACCCGTCGTCCCGGCCGTCGCCGATGGCGGCCTCTTCGGTCATGCCGGCGAGCACTTCCGCCACGTGACGCACGTGGACGGACGCACCCCGGCGCTTCAGCTTGCCCGCCATGTTGAGGAGACAGCCGAGATCGCCGGCGAGCAGCGTGTCCGCGCCGGTGCCCTCGATCGCGGCGGCCTTGTCGTCGACCATGCGGTTGGAGATCTCGGGATATTTGACGCAGAAGGTGCCGCCGAAGCCGCAGCAGGTTTCCGCGCCCGGCAGCTCCACGAGCTCGAGCCCCGCCACGCTTTGCAGCAGGCGGCGCGGCTGCTCCTTGATCTTAAGCTCGCGCAGGCCCGAGCAGGCGTCGTGATAGGTCACCTTGCCGTCGAAACGCGCCTCGACCCGGTCCATGCCGCGCACATCGCGGAGGAAGGAAACGAGCTCGTAGGTCCGGCGTGCCAGCGACTGCGCGCGCTCCGCCGTCGCCGCATCGTCCGGGAACAGAATCGGATAATGTTCGCGGATCATCCCGGCGCAGGAGCCAGACGGCGCCACGACATAATCGTAGGGCTCGAAGGCATCGATCACCTGGCGCGCCAGGGCGCGCGTGTCCTTGCGGTCGCCGGAGTTATGCGCCGGTTGCCCGCAGCAGGTTTGCAGCCGCGGTACCGAGACGCTGCAGCCGGCCTGCTCGAGCAGCTTGACCGCGGCGAAGCCCACCGACGGGCGGAACAGATCGACAAGACAGGTGACGAAGAGGCCGACCCGGGGCTTATCCGCTGCACTGGACGACATCGCATCCTCCCTGCAGCCGAGAATGGCCGGAGCGCGGTCGAAAGGCAACGGTATAGGGGGTCGCGGCCCCGGGTGCCGCGGCGGTCAGCTCTGGGCCAGCCGCGCAGCGGCGGCAGTCGGGATCAGCAGGTAGTAGCGGCCACGGCTTTGCATCTTGCCGGCATAGGCCAGCGCGCCCTTGCCGAAACCCCAGAAGAAGTCACCGCGCACGACGCCCTTGATCGCGTTGCCGGCGTCCTGCGCCACGACCAGACGGCGCAGCGGACGCTGCTCGGCGGGCCAGGTCGTATCGAGCCAGATGGGCAGGCCAAGCGGCACGTAGCGCCGGTCGACGGCCAAGGCTGCGGCCCGGCGTGAGCGGCACGCCCTCGGCGCCGAGCGGCCCCGCATCGGGCGGCACGCCTTGGACGAAGCGGAAGAAGATGTAGCGCGGATTGAGCGCGAACAGCGCCGTCGCCTTCTTCGGATTGCGCCGGATCCAATTGCGGATCTCGGGCCAGGACGCCTTGCCGGGCTGCAGCTCGCCCTGGGCGATGAGGGCGCGGCCGATCGATTCATAGGGGAGACCGTTGTGACCCGCGTAGCCGACGCGGACGACGCTGCCGTCAGGCAGCAACACCCGGCCCGAGCCCTGCACCTGCAGCATGAAGACATCGACCGGATCATCGAACCACAGCATCTCGAGGCCGCGGCCCTTGAGCGCGCCGTTGTCGATATCCCCGCGCGAGTAATAGGGCACGAGCCGGCCGGCTTCGACGCGGCCGACGATACGATGGCCTTTCAGCAGCGGATCGAAGTCGCCGAGATCGACCTTTACGTGGTCTTCGGGCACGCGGTAGATCGGCACCGAATAGCGGCCGCTCTTCTGGCGGACGCCGTGCAACTCGATTTCGAAATAGCCGGTGAACAGGCCTTCGCTGCCGTCCGGTCCCGATGCCGCGAAGGGACGGAAGTTGCGCTCGAAGAAGGCGCGCACCTGTTGCGGGGAAGCGTTGGCCTCCGCGGCCGCCTGCCGGCAGGGCTCGCGCCAGTCGGCAGGGGTGACCACCAGGTCGCTGTCATTGCCGTTCTTCTTGGCTTTCTTTTCGTCGGTCAGGACGGGGCAGGAACGGAGGAAAGCGACGAGCGCGGCGCGCGGGTCGTCCTCCGCCCAGCCGGGAAGCCGGTCGTAACGCACCGCGGAAAGCTGGAGCCCCGCCGGCTTGATCGGTGGCTTTTCGCATCCCGCCAGCAAGCCAAGCGTAACGGCCACTCCGATCAGCCGAAGAACGGTCCTGTCCCGGAGCATTGCAGGCATGCGGCCTTGAACGTCAGTTCGGGCTACGGGTGGCAACCAACTTCCAGTTGGGATCGGAAGAACGGGTATCGCGGTGGAAGGTCCAGATGTCGGTGACCTTCTCGATGGCGTTCGGGTCGCCGTCCACCACGTTATGCGCCTCGTCCCGCGTCGCGTTCACCTGTTGGCTGATGTATTTGACGGTGACGAAGGCGTAGCGCTTGTCCTCGAACTTCGCCTCGACGATCTCCGCGACGTCGATGCCGACCAGCGTGGTCTCGCGCGTCTGGTTGGCGTGCTCGCGCGAGCGGATCGCATCGGCGAAATTATCGTAGACTTCCTGGCTCAGGAGCGAGCGCAGAGTCTTCATGTCGCCGAGCGCGAAGGCGGTGATGACCATCTCGAACGCGGCGCGCGAGCCTTCGAGGAAATGTTTCCGCGTGAAACTGGAATCCGCGAGCTTGATCTGGGTGAGCGCGGCGCCCAAGGGCGTATCCGGCTCTTCTTCCTGCGCCGGCGTCTCGCGCGCCGGAATGGCGACGACGTTGTCGTTGCCGGTCTCGACGCTCAATTCTTTGCCGGCGATGCGCCCGAAGGGCTCGCGGCCCTGTTGCTCATGCCCCGTACGCTTGCCCAGCACGCTGCCCAGACGGTAGACGAGGAACGCGGCGATCATCGCGAACAGAATTATGTCGAAATATTCGAACCCGCCGCTCATTCGTTGATCTCTGCTCCCGTGGGCATGGCTGGATGGTCCCTTCCGGGGCCAGTCCCCGTTGTTTCCTGCCGGACCTCCGTTGAATGCGCAGGCTTCCGACCTTAGGTTATATATCAGGGCACGCAAATATCCGGCATTCGACCCCGGCGGCATTCAGTCAATTGCGACCCGTCGGCTCATCTATGTTAGATAGGCAGTTCGCCGGGAAAGGGCAAGCATGCCAATTTTAATACTTCTCGCCTTCCTTTGCATCCCAATCGCAGAGATCGCGGTTTTTATCAAGGCGGGACAGGTCATCGGCCTCGGCTGGACCCTGGCGCTCGTGGTGCTAACCGCGGTGCTGGGCACCACTTTACTGCGCCGGCAGGGCATGCGGACCCTGACATTGACGCAGGAAAAGCTCAACCGTGGCGAGCTGCCGGTGGGGGAGCTGCTTGACGGGCTCTGCCTCCTGGCGGCGGGCGCGCTCCTGCTGACCCCGGGTTTCATCACGGATATCATGGGCTTGACACTTTTCATCCCGCCGGTGCGGAAATTCCTCGGCACCGCCATGCTGCGGGCGATCCTGCGCAGCCGGAACACGCATGTCTGGGTCAATGGCGAGGAGGTTGCCCCGGGCGGCGGGACGGTGATCGACGGCGACTACACGGACGTCACCGGCCGCAAGGAAGACGGCCGCAGCGGATCCGGCCGGATTGGGCATCAGCCCGGCCCGGCCGGGGCCAGCCCCTGGCATCGGCCGGGCTAGAGCCTCCCAGGGAAGAGCAGTCGCCCGTGATCCTGATGCGGCACGGCCAATCGCATTTCAACGTGCATTACGGCAAGACGCGCCAAGACCCCGGACTGCGCGACCCCGGCCTGACGACGTTCGGGCGCCAGCAGGTCTCCGCGGCTGCCGAAGCCCTCCGCCGGCACGAGGTCCGGGCTATCATGGCGAGCCCCTATACCCGCACCCTGGAGACGGCCGAGATCGTGGCCCAGATCCTCGAGCTTCCGGTTACCGTCGATCCGGTGATCGGCGAGCGCGCCTGCTTCACCTGTGATATCGGCACACCACGCCAAGACCTGATCGCGCGCTGGCCGCAGGTGGCGCTGGATCACATCGAAGATCAGTGGTGGCCGGACATCGAGGAAAGCGAGGCGGCGCTCGATCGGCGTTGCCGCGCCTTCCGATCCCGCATGGCGGAGGCCGGCGGCTGGCAGGGCGTTCTCGTCGTGACCCACTGGGGCGTGATCCGGGCGCTGACCGGTCATCGGGTGGAAAATGCCGAGCTCGTGCGCTTCGATCCCTCCGCCGAGCACCCGGGCGGCGGCACGGTTGTACCGATTTCCGATCCGTGCTAGCCAGCGGACCATCGAAGAAAAAGCACGCCTGAGGAGCAAGCCATGCCCAGCGACATCGCAGATCCGGGTGCCGGCAGTGCCGAGCCCCGCAAGAGTCTGCCGCTGTATTTCACGCTGCAGTTCATCAAGGACCTCTCGTTCGAGAACCCGCGCGCGCCGGAAATCTACGAGAATTTCGAGCAGCCCGAGGTCAACATCAACGTCAACGTCGCCGCGCGGAACATTACCGGGCGGTCATACGAGGTGACGCTGCGCATGTCGGTCGATGCCAGGGCAGGCGGCGAGCCGACCTTCCTGATCGAGCTGGAATATTGCGGCATCGCCCAGGTCAGCGACGAGGTCGAGGAAGCGAATGTTCAGCCGATGGTGCTGATCGAAGGACCGCGGATGCTGTTCCCGTTCGCCCGCGCGATCATCGCGAACCTGACGCGTGACGCGGCCTATCCGCTGCTGCTCCTCGGACAAATGGATTTCATCGAGATGTACCGCGCCGGCCTTCAGCAGGCCCAGGAGCGCGGGCAGGCTTAGCCCCAAGCCGCCGTCAGCGTTGCCAGATCGGATTGGCGAGGGACGCGACCAGCGTCGCGTGCGCGGCTTCCTCTTCCGCCGACGGCGCATGCGGGCGGGCGGGCCGCAACGGGCGGCTGACCGCCGGCGCCGCCGCCTTCTCGGCACGGCTTTCCGTCGCAAGCTCCAGGCCCGGCTGCCGGCCACCGATGAGTTCCAGATAAACCAGCGACAGCAATTCGGCATCGAGCAGGGCGCCGTGCTTGTCGCGGGAGCTGTTGTCGATCTCGAAGCGCCGGCACAGTGCGTCGAGGCTCGCCTGCGCGCCGGGAAAGCGCTGGCGAGCCATCTGGACGGTGTCGATCGCGCGCGCCATCGGGATCGGCGGGTGGTCGAGACGCTCGAGCTCGGCATTGAGAAATTTGAGGTCGAAGCTCGCGTTATGAATGACGAGCTTGGCGTCGCCGATGAACTCGAGGAAGGCCGACGCGACCGTGGCAAAGACGGGATGTTGCGCCAGGAACGCTTCCGACAGGCCGTGCACCGCGAAGGCTTCGTCCGGCATCGCGCGTTCCGGATTGACGTATTGATGATAGGTCGCGCCGGTCGGAATGTGGTTGATCAGCTCGATGCAGCCGATCTCGATCACCCGGTGGCCGGCATTCGGATCGAGGCCGGTGGTTTCCGTATCGAGGACGATTTCACGCATCCGTTTTCACCCGTTGGTGGTCAGCGTGGCGGCGGTCAGCGCGGCGGCCAATGTTTGCCGCCTTTGCGCGAGACTTGTTGCACGATTTCCGTAAGCCGCCGCAATGTCAATCGGTGGCCAAGCCCGGTCGGCACGATAAAGCTGGCGCGCCGCCGCTTTTCCGCTTCCGGCATCTGCCGGGCCCGAATCTCGTCGAGCCGGGCACGCGTCATGCCGGGGCGCCGCAGCACCCGATTGGCCTGGATGAAGGCCGGCGCGCTGACGAGAATCGTCGCGTCGCACTGCCGGTCGCCCTTCGTCTCGAAGAGCAGCGGCACGTCGAGCGCGACGGCCTTGCATCGCCGCGACGCCCAGAGCCTGAGGAACCGGCCCTTTTCCGCGGCCACCATGGGATGAAGGATCGCCTCTAGTCGTTTCAGCGCCGCGGCATCGCCGAACACCCGCGCGCCCAGGGCCGCGCGATCGACGGCGCCGTCTTTTACGACGCCGGGAAAGGCCTTCTCGATCCGGGCGACGGCGCGGCCGCCGCGGCCGATCAGCCGATGCACCGCGGCGTCGGAATCATGTACCGGCACGCCGAGCCGCCGCAGCATGGCGGCCGCCGTGCTTTTCCCCATCCCGATCGATCCTGTCAGGCCGATGACGATCATGAGCCGCCGCTGCCGATGCTCAGCGCAGATCGTCGAGCACGAAGCGGCGCAGCGCCTCGTCGACGTCCGGCCGCACGCCGAACCATTTCTCGAACCCCGGCTGCGCCTGATAGAGCAGCATGCCGAGCCCGTCGACAGTCTGGTTCCCGCGCGCCGCGGCGTCGCGCAGCAACGGTGTCTGCAAGGGTGTGTAGACGATGTCGGTCACGACCGCGCTCTTCGGCAAGCGCGACAGGTCGAGCTCGAGCGGCGCATGGCCCTGCATCCCCAGCGTCGTCGTGTTGACGAGCAGCGCCGCGTCGGCAAGCGCGTCCGCCCGACTTTCCCAATCGGCGACCTTTATTCTGCCGCCCAGCTCGGCTGCGAGCGATTCCGCCCGATCGCGCGTCCGGTTAGCAATGCGGATCTCGGGCGCCCCGGCATCGAGCAGAGCGACCACGACCGCGCGCGCCGCGCCGCCGGCGCCGAGCACGACGGCCGGGCCGGATGCGGCGTCCCATGTCGCGGAGCGCCGTACATTCTCGATAAAGCCGAAAGCGTCGGTATTGCTGCCGATCAGCCGGCCGGTTTCATCGACCACGACCGTGTTGACGGCGCCGATCCGGCGCGCTTGCGCGTCCACCGTGTCGCATTGCGCCAGCGCCGCTTCCTTATGCGGCACCGTGATGTTGACGCCGCGGAAGCCGAGCGCCGGCAGCGCGCGAAAGGCGGTCGCGAAATTCGCGGGCGCGACGGCGAGCGGGATATAGGTCCCGTCGATACCGTGCCGGTCGAGCCAGAATCCATGCAGCCGGGGCGACCGCGAATGCGCGATCGGCCAGCCGAATATCCCGGCGATCTTGGCCTTGCCGCTTAAAATCATGCCGCAACGATCCCGTGACCGCGCAAAAAGTCAAGCAACGGCAGCAGCGGCAATCCGAGGATGGTGAAGAAGTCCCCTTCGACCCGGGTGAACAGCTGCGCACCGAGGCCTTCGAGCCGGTAGGCGCCGACCGTGGTGCAGACATCCGCGCCGGCCGCCTGCAGGTAGCTCTCTATAAAAGTATCGCTGAGCGGCCGCATCGTCAGCGTGGCGCGTTCCACGTGTTGCCACACACGCGCGCCGGCACGGACCACGACGGCCGCGGTTATCAGGTCGTGCGGCCGGCCCCTGAGGCTCATCAGATGCGCGCGGGCGTGATCGATGTCGGGCGGCTTGTCGAACCACATGCCATTGCATTCCAGCATCTGATCGGCGCCGATCACGAACGCGTCGGGATGGCGGCGCGATACCTGCTGCGCCTTGAGATCGGCGAGTGTGGTCGCGACATGCGCGGCGTCGGCGCCTTCCGCGCGCAAGGACTGCTTCACCGTCTCTTCATCGACGCCGGCCACGTCCTGCATGATCGCGAGCCCGGCCTGACGCAAGATCGCGACCCGCGACGCACTGGCCGAGGCAAGGACGAGCGCCGGTCGATCCACGCCGCTACTCACCGCCGCCCTTTTCCTTCTCGTAGACCTGCAGAATGGCAGCCGCCGTTTCCTCGATCGAGCGCCTGGTCACATCGATGACGGGCCAGCCATTGGTCGCGAAAAGGCGGCGCGCCGCTGCGACTTCCTGTCGAACGATCTCGGGATCGACATAATCCGTGTCGTCTTCCTGCGCCAGCAGGCGAAGGCGATTGCGGCGAAGCTGGATGAGCCGTTCGGGCGTCTTGGTCAGCCCGATGACGAGCGGACCATCACTCTTCGCCGCCGTGAAGAGCTCCGGCGGAGGCTCGACACCCGGGACGAGCGGCACGTTCGCGACCTTGAGCCCGCGATTGGCGAGATACATCGACGTCGGCGTCTTCGACGTGCGCGATACGCCGACCAGAATAACGTCGGCGCTTTCGATGCTGCCCAGGCCTTGCCCGTCATCATGGTTGAGCGCAAAGGTCATCGCGTCGATCCGCTCGAAATATTCCGAATCGAGTACGTGTTGCCGGCCTGCCTCGCCGCGGCTCTCGATCCCGAGATAGTTGGCGAGCGTCCCGATCACCGGATCGAGCACCGGAATGCACGGAACCCCGAGCCGGCGGCAGCCGGTCTCAAGCGCCCGCCGGAGCGGGTCGTTGACGATCGTGAACATCACCACGCCGGGATTTTCCGAAACGCTGGCGAGCACCTTGTCGACATGTCCGGTCGTCCGCACCAAGGTCCAGTGGTGCTCATGCGGCTCGACGCCCTCGAACTGGGCGATGCAGGCGCGGGCCACGCTATGAATCGTCTCGCCGGTTGCATCCGATACGAGGTGGAGGTGGAACTCGCGCGCGGCGCCGTGATTTTGGATCTTGTCGTTCACGAAAACATGGCCTCAGATCCTGTTCGCGGATTGGGGATAAGTCGGGGCCTCATGAAATCCACCCGCTTCATGCCCGTTCCGCCATTTTCCGCGCAGGCGTTTCGCGCGTGTACATAACTCTTCCTCACCGGTCGGGGTTACCGGGAGAACCCGACTGGCCGGACCGTTATGCACCCCTATCCCGTAATTCTCGACCAAGCCAAGCTGGCGAGTCCCTACATGAATGAGCCTGCTTATACACAAAGTCGCGATTTATGCACAGGACCCGTGTATGACCTAGTGGCTTCCGGTAATCCCCATGACTTACCGCTATACTGCAACCACAATACTTTTAAATTCTTATATGGTAGGGAAGGGCGCATTGAATACTTTCCGAATCAGCTCGACAAAGTGATCGATGCCGACATCCGCCAAACCACTGCTGCGCGTTCTCTCGGGCGAGACGCTTTCTCCACCACCCGTTTGGCTGATGCGGCAGGCAGGCCGGTACCTACCGGAATACCGGGCTGTTCGGGCCAAGACGCGTGACTTTCTCGAGCTCTGCTTTTCGCCGGATCTGGCGACCGAAGTAACGCTGCAGCCGATCCGCCGCTACGGCTTCGATGCGGCGATCCTGTTTTCCGACATCCTCGTCATACCGCATGCCTTGGGACAGGCCGTGCGTTTCGCCGAAGGCGAGGGGCCCAAGCTTGCGCCGGTACGCGACGTGAGCGACTTGAAGAAGCTGTCGGTGGATCGCCTGCGGTCGGGGCAATCGCCTCTTGCGGCGGTCTACGAGGCGGTCTCTACCATTCGCGACGCGCTTCCTAAGAACACCGCGTTGATCGGTTTCGCCGGCGCGCCGTGGACGGTTGCCTGCTACATGGTCGAAGGCGGGACGAGCCGCGAGTTTCACGCCGTGAAACAATGGGCGATGGGCAATGCGGACGGGTTTGCGACGCTGATTGATATGATCGTCGACGCGACAATCATCCATTTGAAGCAGCAGATCGCGGCCGGCGCGGAGGTGATCCAGCTGTTCGACAGCCACGCGGGCGTGCTGCCGGACGGCGCCTACGAACGCTGGGTGATCGAGCCGAATGCGCGGATCGTGAGCGCGTTGCGTGCTTCCTATCCGGCGGTACCGGTGATCGGCTTTCCCCGCGGCTCGGGACCGCGTTACGAAGCCTTCGTCAAGGCGACGGGTGTTACGGCGGTATCCGTCGACAGCGCCGTGCCGTGTGACTGGGCGGCCGACCGTTTGCAGCCGCAGGCGGTCGTGCAGGGCAATCTCGATCCGGTCTATCTGCTCGCCGGCGGACCAGCAATGCGCAAGGCGACGCAATCCGTCCTGCAACGGCTGGGCCAGGGTCCGATGATCTTCAATCTCGGGCATGGCGTGATCAAGGAAACGCCGCCCGATCATGTTTCCGATCTGGTTGCCTGCATCCGCGGTGATGGAGCGCGATGAGCAGGCTTGCGGTCGTTCTGATGAATTTGGGCGGGCCGGATCGGTTGGAGTCGGTCCAGCCATTCCTGTTCAATCTGTTCCGTGATCCCGCGATCATCGGGCTGCCCCAGCCGATGCGGTGGTTGCTTGCCCAGTTCATTTCCCGGCGCCGGGCGCCGACGGCATGCCGGATTTACGAAGAGCTCGGCGGCGCATCGCCGCTGCTGCGGAACACGGAAAACCAGGCGGTGGCGCTGACGGGCGACCTTGCGAAACGCATGTCCGAGAGCGCCGTCCGATGCTTCATCGCCATGCGCTATTGGCATCCGTTGACGGAAGAGGCGGTCGATACCGTCCGTGACTGGGGACCGGACCGGATTCTCCTGCTGCCGCTTTACCCGCAATATTCGACGACGACGACAGCTTCCTCCGTCCGCCAGTGGCATCGGGTAGCGGCCCGCAGGGGCCTTCGGGTACCGACCACGACCATGTGCTGTTATCCGGCGCTCGACGGGTTCGTGGCCGCGGTCGCTGAGCTGACCCGGGAGGGGCTGCGGGCGCTCGGCAGGGAGCGGACGCCGCGCATCCTGTTTTCCGCCCATGGGCTGCCGGAGAAGATCGTCGCCCGAGGCGACCCATACAAATTTCAGGTTGAGCAGACGGCGGCGGCCGTGGTGTCGGCCCTGGCGGGCGAGTCATTCGACTGGGTGGTGTGCTATCAAAGCCGCGTCGGGCCGCTCGAATGGATCCGTCCCTATACCGAGGACGAGATTTGCCGGGCGGGCGCAGACGGCGTGCCGTTGATCGTGGTGCCGATTGCCTTCGTGTCGGAGCATTCGGAAACCCTGGTCGAGCTTGATATCGAATACCGGAAATTAGCCGAGGCGTCCGGGGTTCCGGGGTATCATCGCGTGCCGACGGTGAACTGCGACGGCGGCTTTATCGCATCGCTCGGAGAACTGGCGGCAGACGCGGTGCGGGGCAGGGCGACGCTTTGCAGCAGTGCTGGCGGGCGCCTTTGCCCATCGGACCGGACGCAGTGCGCTTTTGCCGGCGGTCAATGAGGCAACGAGGTTTTAAGGAAAGGACACATGGTCGAATCCTACCAGTGGATCAAAGCGATGCATCTCATCAGCGTGTTCGCCTGGATGGCGGGCATGCTCTATCTGCCGCGGCTATTCGTGTATCACTGCGCCGCCGAGCCCGGCTCGGAGATGTCAGAGACCTTCAAGGTCATGGAGCGGCGCCTGCTCCGCGGCATCATGGGGCCGGCGATGATCGGCGCCTGGGGTTTCGGCCTTTGGCTGCTGTATCTCAGCGAGGCCTGGAAAGAGCATTGGATGATGGCGAAGTTCGCCCTTGTCATCGCGATGACCGTGATGCATCACTTGTTCGCCTTGTGGCGGAAGGATTTCGAAGCGGACCGGAACACACGGCCGGCCAAGTTCTACCGTATCGCCAATGAGGTGCCGACGGTGCTGCTGATCTGCATCGTCATTCTGGTCATCGTCCAGCCTTTCTGAGGAGCATCGCAGCGGCCGGGAAAATCATGGTTACCACCCGCCGCGAGACGATTTTAATCTTGTTTTGTTCCCGCAAATGTATATATATCGGGCAACGGGCCTGGAGCTTCCGCGAAATGATCTTCCCTGATCTATGGGGGAGAGGCTAGCTGGTTCAGGCTGAATCTCCCAAAGATTAGTCTCCTAAAAAGAAGAAGCTCGTATCCGCGTTCACGCGGAAGCATTTGCCAAATCCCATCTTTTCAACTCCGTTCATCCACACACGTCACACAAAAAAGCGGCATAGCAATGAAATTCGAAGAGGTACATCTCCACGATCTCAAGCAGAAGGCGCCGGCTGAGTTGCTCAGCATCGCCGAAGAGCTGGAGATTGAAAACGCCAGCATGCTTCGCAAGCAGGACATGATGTTTGCGATCCTCAAGGAGCTGGCAGAACAGGAAGTTCCGATCACCGGCGATGGCGTTCTGGAAGTTCTCCAGGACGGTTTTGGGTTCCTCCGATCTCCTGAGTTCGAACTATCTTCCGGGACCGGACGACATCTACGTGAGCCCCAGCCAGGTTCGGCGATTTGGCCTGCGCACCGGCGACACGGTGGAAGGCACGATCCGATCTCCGAAGGATGGCGAGCGGTACTTCGCCCTGCTCAAGGTCAACAAGGTCAACTTCGACGATCCCGAGCATGTGCGTCACCGCATCAACTTCGACAACCTGACGCCACTCTACCCAGACGAGAAGCTGATGCTCGAGGTCGAAGACCCCAAGAGCAAGGACTTCACGTGCCGGGTGATCGAGCTGGTGGCGCCGCTCGGCAAGGGTCAGCGCGCGCTGATCGTCGCCCAGCCGCGGACCGGCAAGACGATGATCATGCAGAACATCGCGCATGCGATCACGACCAACCATCCGGAAGTCTATCTGCTGGTCCTGCTGATCGACGAGCGGCCGGAAGAAGTCACGGACATGGCCCGTTCGGTGAAGGGCGAGGTCGTGAGCTCGACGTTCGACGAGCCGGCTTCGCGCCATGTGCAGGTCGCCGAGATGGTGATCCAGAAGGCGAAGCGCCTGGTCGAGCACAAGCGCGACGTCGTCATCCTGCTGGATTCGGTCACCCGCCTCGCGCGCGCCTACAACACGGTCGTGCCGAGCTCGGGCAAGGTGCTGACCGGCGGCGTCGACGCGAATGCCCTGCAGCGGCCGAAGCGCTTCTTCGGTGCGGCGCGCAATATCGAGGAGGGTGGGTCGTTGACGATCATCGCGACCGCGCTGATCGATACCGGCAGCCGCATGGACGAAGTCATTTTCGAAGAGTTCAAGGGCACCGGTAACTCGGAAATCGTGCTCGATCGCAAGCTCTCCGACAAGCGGACCTTCCCGGCGATCGACATCCAGAAGTCGGGCACCCGCAAGGAGGAGCTGCTGGTCGACAAGGCCGCGCTGTCCAAGATGTGGGTGCTGCGCCGCATCCTGCTGCCGATGGGCGTCACGGATGCGATGGAGTTCCTGGTCGAGAAGCTCAAGCACTCGAAGAACAATGCCGATTTCTTCGATTCGATGAATCAGTAAGCGGCATCGATGTTTCACGAAAAAACGGCGGAGCCTGGACGGGCTCCGCCGTTTTCATTTTGCCGTGGTCGTCGAACCTCAGGGAATGAGGACGGTTGACCCTGTCGTCTTGCGGCCTTCGAGTGCCTGGTGCGCCTTGACCGCATCTTGCAGCTTGAAGGTCTGGTCGACGCGGATCTTGACGCCGTTCTTCACGGCGGTGAACAGCGCGCGGGCGCTCTTCTCAAGGTCTTCGCGGCTCGCGATGTAGGTCTGCAGCGTCGGCCGCGTGAAATAAAGCGATCCCTTCTGGGCGAGGATGCCGGTGTTGAACGGCGCGACCGGGCCGGATGCGTTGCCGAAGGACACGAACAGGCCGCGCGGCGCCAGGCAGTCGAGCGATTGCTCGAAGGTCGATGCGCCGACCGAGTCATAGACGACGGGCACGCGCTTGCCCTTGGTGATCTTCTTCACCGCCTCGACCAGGCTCTCGGTCTTGTAGAGCACCGGATAGCGGCAGCCATGGCGCTTTGCGAGTTTGGCCTTCTCCTCGGACCCGACCGTACCGATCACGGTCACGCCGAGTTGGCGCAGCCACTGACAGGCGATCAGGCCGACGCCGCCCGCCGCGGCGTGAAACACCACGGTCTCGCCTTTCTTGGCCCGGTAGGTGCGGCGAATGAGGTATTCCGCTGTCATGCCTTTCAGCATCATCGCGGCTGCGGTCTTATCGTCGATCCACTTCGGCAGCTTGACGAGGCGGTCCGCCGGCACGACGCGGCTGTCGGCATAGGCGCCGACGAGGCCGCAATAGGCGACGCGGTCGCCTTCCTTGACCGTCTTGACGCCGCGGCCTGTGGCCTCGACGACGCCGGCCGCTTCGGTGCCCAGCGTCAGCGGCAGTTGCAGCGGGTAGAGGCCGGAGCGGTGATAGGTGTCGATGAAATTGAGACCGATGGCGGTCTGTTTCAGGCGAACCTCACCCGGCTTGGGATCGGTCTTGGCGACTTCCTCATACTTGAGGACGTCGGGTCCGCCGGTCTGGTGAATGCGGATGGCGTGCGGCATCGTGGAATGCTCCCTATTGGGCGGCTGGCTGTCGGCTCAGGCGAGGTTGGCCTTGAAGCAGGCAAGGGTGCGCGTCTCGGCGAGTTGCGCAGCCGCCTTGTTGTAATTGACCCCGTTGTTGCGGGCGAAGGCGTGGTCGACGTCCGGATAGGAATGGATCGTGACCTGTGGGTGGCCCTTCAGCGCTTCCTTGATTTTCGTCTGCGCATCTTTGGGCACGAAGCCGTCTTCCTCGGCGATGTGCAGGATCGTCGGCGACTTGATGTTCGCCGCGGCGTCGAGCCGGCCGTCGATGCCGACGCCGTAATAGGCGACGTTGCAGTCGGCGTCTGACTCGGTCGCCATGATGTAGGCGAGCAGGCCGCCGAGGCAGAAGCCGACGGTGCCGACCTTGCCGCTGCAACCTTTGACCGTGCGCAGATGTGCAAGCGCGACCTTGAGATCGGCCGTTCCCTTGTCGACGTCGAAGCCCTTGTAAAGCGCGAACGCCTTGTCCCATTCCGCCTGCGTCTGGTCGGTAATCTGGATTCCCGGCTCCTGGCGCCAGAAGATGTCCGGGCAAAGCGCGAAATAGCCCTGCGCGGCGAGATGGTCGCAATGGTCGCGCATGTCCTTGTTGACGCCGAAGATTTCCTGGATGACGAGCACGCCGCCGCCACGTCCGCTCTTCGGCGCGGCGAGATAGGCGGAGAAGGTCCCGTCGGGACAAGCGATGTTGATGTCTGGCATGACATTCACTCCCTGTCGTCAGCGGCGAGGATCGCTGCATGGTGCGAGACGGCGCCAGGCGAGCTTTGCAGTCGCAATCCGGCGCAGCGCGGTGTGGGCAGGATATCGCGCGTACCCGCGGTTGTCACCGGTGGGTGGTGAACAGTGTCGGGCGCGCTTCGTGGCCGAGCAGCCAGCGCTTTGTTTCACGCCCGTTGCCGGCGGAGTAGCCGCCGATACGGCCACCCGCCGCGAGGATGCGGTGACAGGGAACGACGATCGGGATCGGGTTGTCGCCACAAGCCTGGCCGACGGCGCGCGGGACGCTGCCGATCTCGATGGCGAGCGCGCCGTAGCTGCGTGTCTCGCCGTAGGGGATCGCCAGCATCGCGTCGCGGAGGCGGCCCTGGAAGGGGGAATGCGGCGGCGCAAGCGGGAGGTCGAACGTGGTTCTGTCGCCGGCGAAGTATTCGGCGAGCTGGGCGGCGGCCTTCTGCAGAAGCGGCGTTGGGCTTTGCGGTTGAAAGGCCTTGAAATCGATGGCGGATATCGCGCCGTTCCGTTCCCGGACAGTGATCGGGCCGAGCGGGCTCTCGATGGTCAAGGCCGGTTCCACCGTCATGGCGCCTGCAGCTCGGCGGCGAGCGCGGCGGGCTCGGTGATGGGCGGCGAGCATGTCATGCCGCGGCAGACATAGGCCGTGGCCTTGCCGTCGACGAGGTCCTTGCCGGCGGCGGGATGCGTGGCCGGGAGCGACGCACCGGGCGGCATGCGCATGAGGATGCGGTTCGGCAGCGATGTCCGGCGCAGCACGTCGCCGAGGGCGCCGGTCGCTGGATCATGGGCGTTGCCGACGAGGACGATCTGCAGTGCCGATTGGAGAAGCTCGGCGCCGTTGAGGAGGGAGGAGAGGGGAAAAAAGTTGTGCTGGATCTCGCCGGAAAAAGCGCCGATCAGGCGGTCCGCACGCGCGCGATAGTCATCTTTGCCGGTTACGTAGAAAAGCCGGGCGAAGACTTCGACAAGCACGCCGTTGCCGGCGGGTGTCGCGTTGTCATGCGCGTTCTTCATGCGGGTGATCAGGGTCGGCGTGTCGTCCGCGGTGAAGAAATAGCCGAGACCGGGGGCGTCGGCATAGTGCGCTTCGACGATGGCGAGCCAGGCTTCGGCCTGTTTGACATAGGGCTCGTCGCCGGTCGCTTCGTAGAGAGCCAGTGCGGCCCGGCTGAGCGCCGCGTAGTCGTCCAGGGTCGCGGGATGGCGGGCGCGGTCGTCGCGCCAGCTGTGGCGAAGCCGCCCGTCCACCGTCATGTCGGATTGCACGAAGGCGAAGGCGCGGCGGGCGGCGTCGATCCAGTCGGGCTGACAGAAGACATCGCCGGCGAAGGCAAGCGCCGCGATCATCAGCCCGTTCCAGTCCGCGAGGATCTTGTCGTCGAGACCGGGCCGGATGCGCTTGCCGCGCTCGGCCAAAAGAATGGCGCGGTCCGCGGCGAGCTGGCTCTCGTCCGCGGGGTCGAGAAGCTCGATCCGGGACAGGCGGTTGAGGATGTTGCTGTCTTCCCAGTTGCCGTGGCGCGTGACGTCGTAGACGGCCTTAAACGGTGCGCTGCGGGGTCCGAGAAGGGCGTCCACCTCCCCCTCGCTCCAAACGTAGAATTTTCCTTCCTCGCCTTCGCTGTCGGCGTCGAGGCTGCTGGCGAAGGCGCCGCGATCGTTGCGCATCTCGCGCAGCACCCAGCCGATGGTCTCCGCGACCCGTTGGGCATAGAGGTCGCTCTTGGTGTCTTGCCAGACAAGGGTGAGGAGCGCGACCAGCTGGGCGTTGTCGTAGAGCATCTTCTCGAAATGCGGCACCAGCCAGCGCTCGTCGACGGAATAGCGGGCAAAGCCGCCGCCGAGGTGATCGTAGATGCCGCCTTGGCACATGTTGTCGAGGGTGACCTGAACACCCTTTTGGAAAGGCGCCTGTCCGCTTCGCCGCCAGGCGCGCCAGAGCTGCTCGAGGATGCCGCATTGCGGGAATTTAGGCGCGCCGCCGATGCCGCCGCGGAACTGGTCGACCGATTGGACGAGGCGCTCGGCGATCTGGTCGAGCAGGGCGATGGAAACGCCGGCACCGGCATGCGGCTGGGAGAGCTTCGCGAGACCGTCGCGCAGCGCCTCGACGTTCTTGGTGATACGCGCAGGCTCTTCCTGGAAGACCTTGGCGATGCCGGCCAGGAGGTCGCCGAAGCCCGGGCGGCCATAACGCGGCGTCGGCGGAAAATAGGTGCCGCCCCAGAACGGCTCGCCGTCGGGAGTCAGGAACATGGTCAGCGGCCAGCCGCCATGCTCGCCCATCATGTGCAGCGCCGACTGATAGATGCTGTCGATGTCCGGGCGTTCTTCGCGGTCGACCTTGATGTTGACGTAGTGCTGGTTCATCAGGTCGGCGATCACGGGATTTTCGAAGCTTTCATGGGCCATGACGTGGCACCAATGGCAGGCGGCGTAGCCGACCGACAAAAGGATCGGCTTGTTCTGCTGCTTCGCCAGCGTCAGGGTCTCCTCCGACCAGGCCATCCAATGCACCGGATTGTCTTTGTGCTGCAGCAGATAGGGGCTGGTCTCGCGGGCGAGCAGGTTGGCGGTCTGGACGGTCATCGATTTCCTCGTGGCCGGAGCTGGGCAAGCCGGTTGCGCGCGTGAGGCTGTTTGTCCACTGTAGCCCAATCGGCAGCCTCCGTCAGAAGGAATTGCCCGGGAGAAGGCGGGATTTAAAAATCGATGTCATGGGCCATATCGGAATTATAAATAACGGCGCATTGAGCCCGCGTGCCTGCAATCGTAGAGAGTTCGGGGCGATGAGCGAGACGATCTATGCCTTGGCGAGTGGCGCGGGTCGGGCCGGCGTCGCGGTGATCCGCATTTCCGGGTCCGGGGCAACGGGCGCCTTGACCGCGCTGACCGGGAAGGTGCCGCCGGCGCGTCAAGCGGTCCGCGTGTCCGTGTGCGATCCGGCGACGGGCGAGGCGCTGGACGAAGGCCTGGCGCTGCGGTTTCCGGCGCCGCGGAGCTATACCGGCGAGGATGTCGCCGAGCTTCATGTGCATGGCGGCCTGGGCGTCGTGGCGGCGGTGTTGGACACTCTGGGCCGTTTGCCGGGCCTGCGGCTGGCCGAGCCGGGGGAATTCACCCGTCGCGCAGTGCTGGCGGGGAAAATGGATCTGACGGCGGCCGAGGGTTTGCTGGACCTGATCGAGGCGGACACCGAGGCGCAACGGCGCCAAGCGCTGCGGCAGTCCGGCGGCGCGTTGGGCCGGCTTTATGAGGGATGGCGGTCCCGGCTGTTGACCGCCTTGGCGCATCTGGAGGCGGTGATCGATTTTCCGGACGAGGATTTGCCGGAAAATATCGCGGTCGGTCTTCGCGACGAAATTGGGGCGCTGGCTACCGACATGGCGCGGCACCTCGACGACGGGCGGCGGGGGGAGCGGCTGCGGCAAGGGTTGATGGTCGCGATCATCGGGCCGCCGAATGCCGGAAAATCGAGCCTGCTAAATCTTTTGGCGCGGCGCGACGCGGCGATTGTCTCGGCCAGGGCCGGGACGACACGGGACATCGTCGAGGTATGGCTCGACCTGGCGGGGCTTCCGGTCCTCGTTGCCGATACGGCCGGATTGCGCGAGGCCGCAGACGAAATCGAGGCGGAAGGGGTGCGGCGGGCGCGGCAATGGGCGGGCACGGCGGACCTGAAAATAGCGGTCTTTGCGGCGAACGAGGCGCCGGTGGCGGGTCTCGACATGGTCGATGGCGACACGCTCGTCGTGGTTAATAAGGTGGATTTAGGCCCCGCCACGTGGAGCGCGGAAGGTGCCGGGCTTGGCCTCTTTAAAATGTCGCTCAAATCGGGTGAAGGCGTTGACCCTTTTCTCGATGCGCTGTCGACGGTGGTGCGGGAAAGGATGGGGGCGGCCGCCGGGAACGCGCCTTTGTTAACGCGAGCCCGGCACCGGGAGGCGGTCGCGTCCTGCCGCGAGGCGCTGGACCGGTCGATGGACGCGTCGATGCCGGAGCTTGCGGCGGAGGATCTGCGCCTGGCGGCGCGGGCGCTCGGGCGCATCACCGGGGCCGTCGATATCGACGAGGTCCTGGATGTCATCTTCCGGGACTTCTGCATCGGCAAATAGGCGGAGGCTCGGACGATGTTTCACGTGAAACAGTCGATGATCCGTTGGAGGCCTTCGGCGGCAGTCCTTTGACTTCCGGGGTTCGCGACCCTAAATTCCGCGCCATGAGGGCAGGAACGGTCGCGTCTCAGTGGGATGTCATCGTCGTCGGCGGCGGCCATGCGGGCTGCGAAGCGGCGGCTGCGGCGGCGCGTGTCGGCGCCCGGACCCTGCTGATTACCCATAAGCTGGAAACCATCGGCGAGATGTCCTGCAATCCCGCGATCGGCGGGTTGGCGAAAGGCCATCTCGTCCGCGAGATCGATGCCCTGGACGGCGTGATGGGCCGGGTGATCGACCGTGCCGGAATCCAATTCCGCATGCTCAACCGGAGCAAGGGCCCGGCCGTGCGGGGGCCGCGCGCCCAGGCCGACCGGAAGCTTTACCGGGCCGCGATGCAGGCGGTGCTCCGGGAACAGGAAAATCTCGATATTCTGGCGGCGGCCGTCGAAGAGCTGACGCTGTCGCCCGGCGGCCGCGTCACCGGGGTCGTCACGGGCGACGGCCGGCGTCTCGGGGCAGGGCGGGTCGTCCTGACCACGGGCACCTTCTTGCGGGGTCTTATTCACATCGGGTTGGAGCGTCGGCCGGCGGGCCGGGTCGGGGAGGCGGCGGCCTATGGGATTTCCGCCACGCTCGAACGTTTCGGCTTCTCCTTGGGCCGGCTCAAGACCGGGACGCCGCCGCGGCTGGACGGGCGGACGATCGATTGGGCGGGGCTGGAGAAGCAGCCGGGGGACGCGCCGCCGGTGCCGTTTTCCTATCTGACCGACCGGATCGAGACGCCGCAGATCCCCTGCCATATCACCTATACGAACGAAGCGGGCCACGGGCTGATCCGTGAGAACCTCGGCCGGGCACCCGTCTTCTCGGGCCAGATCGCCGGCCGCGGCCCGCGCTATTGCCCGTCGATCGAGGATAAGGTCGTCCGCTTCGCGGACAAGGCCCGGCATCAGATATTCCTCGAGCCGGAGGGGCTGGACGACCACACCATCTATCCCAATGGCATTTCGACGTCACTGCCGAGGGATGTGCAGGCCGCGTTACTGGCCACGATTCCCGGGTTGGAGCGGGCAACCATGATCCGCCCAGGCTATGCCATCGAATATGATTACGTCGACCCGCGCGAGCTCCATCCGAGCCTTGAGACCCGGCGCATCCGGGGGCTTTATTTTGCCGGTCAGATCAACGGCACCACGGGTTATGAAGAAGCGGCCGCCCAGGGACTGATGGCCGGCTTGAATGCTGCGCGTGCTGCCGGCGATGCGCCACCGCTGATATTGGATCGCGCGGATGCCTATATCGGCGTGCTGATCGACGATCTGGTGACCAAGGGGGCCGACGAGCCCTATCGGATGTTCACCTCGCGGGCCGAATACCGGCTAAAATTGCGTGCCGACAATGCAGACCAGCGGCTGACGCCGATCGGGCAGTCCGTTGACTGCATCTCCAGTAGACGGCGCCGGCGTTGGGGCGAAAAGCGCCTTGCGATGGAAGCGGCACGTTCCCTTGCCTCTGAATTGAAAGCCACCCCGCAGCAACTTGCCGCACGGGGGATTCGGGTGGGCCAGGATGGCGTGGTCCGGAGCGTCATCGAGCTTCTGGCATTTCCCGGCATCGGCCTGCGGGAGCTGTTGCCGATCTGGCCGGCGCTCGGCGTTATCGATCGCGAGATCGGTGAGCAGCTCGAAATCGATGCGCTCTATGCCAGCTATATCGAACGCCAGGATGCGGATATCCGGGCCTATCGCCGGGACGAAGCGCTGCGCCTGCCGGCGGACCTGGATTATGCGACCGTCGGAAGCCTTTCGGCCGAGGTGCGGGAAAAGCTCGCGGCGCAACGGCCCGCGACCCTCGGCGCGGCCTCGCGCATTTCGGGCGTGACGCCCGCGGCGCTCGTGGCCCTGCTGCGCCACGTCAAGCGCGGCCAGCCGTCCCCGGCCGTCCGTTGACCGCTGAGCTGCCAGCCGCTGGGCCGCTGACCGCAGAGGCCTTCGCCGCCCGCTGCGATGTTTCACGTGAAACACTGGACCGGCTTCGCCGCTATGACGCGTTGCTTCGGCGCTGGCAAAACGCCATCAACCTGGTCAGCGCCGATTCCCTCAAGGACGCCTGGCGGCGGCATTTCTGGGATTCGGCCCAACTCCTACCGCTCATTCCACCCGGGACCCGGAGCTTGCTCGATGTCGGCAGCGGCGCCGGATTCCCTGGCCTGGTGCTCGCCATTCTCGGCGTCGACGGGGTCGTCCTGGTCGAATCGGATGGCCGAAAATGTGCCTTTTTGCGGGAGGTGGCGCGGGAGACCGGCACCCGGGTCACGATCCATGCGGATCGGCTGGAGCGCCTGGGCGACCGGATGCCACCACCTGATATCATTACCGCCCGCGCGGTCGCATCCTTAGATTTACTTTTAGATCGGATCAAATTATATATAGCACCGAATACGGTTTGCCTCTTTCATAAAGGACGTCGGGTGGACGCCGAAATTGAGCAAGCCCGCAAGCGATGGACGATGGCGCTGGAAAAAATTCCGAGCGAGACGGATCCGTCTGGTGTTATTCTGAGGTTGGAGGGAATCGGGCGTGGATGAATTGCTGGAGCAGGCGGCCGGACAAGCGGCCGTAGGTCAGAGGAAGCGGCCGCGGGTGGTGGCTGTCGCCAACCAGAAAGGCGGCGTCGGCAAGACGACCACGGCGGTCAATCTCGCGACGGCGATGGCGGCGATCCATAAGTCGGTACTGGTCATTGATTTCGACCCTCAGGGCAATGCCAGCACCGGGCTCGGCGTCGGCCGGGCCGTCCGCAAGATAACGTCCTACCACGTGCTGATGGATGGCGTGCCGCTCGAGCGGGCAGTCATGCCGACAAGCATTCCCGGCCTGTCGATCGTGCCGTCTTCCGTGCATCTGGCCGGGGCCGAGCTTGAGCTTGTCGAGCGCGATCAGCGAGAGTTTCGACTAAGGAATGCAATTTTTGGGTGCATGTCCGGCTTCGACTATGTGCTGATCGATTGCCCGCCGTCGCTCAACCTGCTCACGCTGAATGCCCTTTGCGCGGCCGACGCGGTTCTGGTCCCGCTGCAGGTCGAATTCTACGCCTTGGAAGGGCTGAGCCACCTCGTCAGCACGATCGAGCGCGTCCGCCGCGCCTTCAACCCGTCGCTTGAGATCCTCGGCGTCGTGCTCACGATGTTCGACAAACGCAACAACCTGTCGGAAATGGTCGCCGCCGACGTGCGGGCGCATTTCGGCGACAAGGTCTATCAGACGATCATTCCGCGCAACGTCCGCGTCTCGGAAGCGCCGTCGCACGGGAAACCAGTACTTCTGTATGATTGGCGCTGCCCGGGAAGCCAGGCCTACATTCACCTCGCCAGTGAGATCCTGAAGCGCGAAGGGGTGGCCGCCTGATGGTCGCCGTGGACGAAGGGAAACGGCGCGGTCTCGGCCGCGGCCTGTCGGCGCTGTTCGGCGAGGAAGGGGAGGTGCCCGAAAGCGGCAATGCAACCGGCGATGGTCTCCGCACCGCGCCGGTCGGCCAGCTCAGCCCGGGGCCCTATCAGCCAAGACAGCAATTCGACGACGAAGCGCTCGATGGTCTCGCGGCATCGATCCGCGAAAAGGGCGTGCTCGAGCCCGTCCTCGTCCGCCCGATGCCGGGCCAGGAGGACCGCTACCAGATTATCGCTGGCGAACGGCGCTGGCGTGCGGCGCAGCGGGCGCAGCTGCATGAGATCCCGATCATCGTCCGCGGTTTCAGCGACCTCGACGCGATGGAGATCGCGCTCGTCGAAAACCTGCATCGCGAGGACCTGACCGCGCTCGAAGAAGCGGAAGCCTACCGCCGCCTGATCGACGAATTCGGCCATACCCAGGAACGGCTTGCCCAGGCGATCAGCAAGAGCCGCAGCCATGTCGCCAATACGCTTCGCTTGCTGGGCCTGCCCGAATCGGTCAAGCAGCGCATCCGCACCGGCCAGCTCAGCGCCGGCCATGCCCGTGCGCTCCTGACTGCCGCTGACCCGGAAGCGCTGGCCGAAGAAGCCATCGCCAAAGGGCTGAACGTCCGGCAAACCGAGCGTTTGGCGCAACGGGGCAAGCCCGGTGCGACCGGCCGGCCGCGCGGCCGGCCGCCGAAAAAGGCAAAGGACCCCAATACCGGGGCCCTTGAACGCGATCTCGCCGCCATGATCGGCCTGAAGGTCACGATCGAAGAGCATGGCGAAGGCGGCACGTTGTCGATCCATTACGAAACGCTCGAACAGCTCGACGACCTTCTGCAGCGCCTTTCCGACGGAGAGGGCTGACTCCCGGGCCGCGCTTAATCGCGGCTGCGCTGCCCTTGCCTGGCAAGCGCGGCGATCTGCATCAAGGCCCTGCCGCACACCGCGGTCTCCGGCATGCCGGTGGTCTTGCAGCCGATCTCCGCGCCAAGCGCGAGCTCCAACGCGCGCTTGACGCGATCGGCGCGCCAGCTTTGCGCTTGCCGGCGAAACTGTGCGGCGCGCTTGAAAAAGACAGGCGGCCGCAAGGCCTTGATCGCCTGCTCGGCCGAATCGCCGCGGCCTGTCCGGTCGACCGTCAATTGCAGCCGCAGCAGATGTCGCGACACGGCCCGCAGGATGGCAACTTCCGACTGGCCCTCTTGCAGGCTCCGCTCCATCGCCCGGTCGAGCCCAGCCATGTCGCCATCCGTCACGGCGAAGCACAGATCGTCCAGCGACAGCGCGGCGCTGTCGCCGACGACCGCCATCGCGTCGTCCAGCTCGACCCGTTGGCTGCCACGCGCGTAGAGCGCCAGCTTCTGCAGCTCCGAGCGCGTGATCCCGCGGTCGGAGCCGAGGTTGGCGACGAGATAGGCGCTCGCTTCCGGAGAGATGGCAAGCTGTTCCGCCGCCAGCGTTTCGTGCACGACGCGGTCGAGATCGCGCGCATCGTCGGCGTAGCAAGGCACCGCCGCCGCATCGCTCGTGTCTTCGCACAATTTCCGGAGGGCGGACCGCGGCCCAAGATCGCTCGCCTGCAGGACGATAAGGCTATCGCCGGCGGGACGCTGCATCATCGACTGGACGGCCGCCGCGATAGAATCGCCGCACTCGCGGACGCGCACCGCCCGCCGGCCACCGGTGAGGGCGATCGCCGCCGCCTCATCGGCCAGGAGCGCGGGGTCCTTTACGATCGCCTCGGCCGAGAGCTCCGACACGAGAAATGGATCGGAAAGATCCGCGACAGCTGTCCGCATCAAGGCGTCCGCGCGCTCGCGCACGAGCCCTGTGTCGGGCCCATACACCAGCACCGTCCGGATCGTATCCCCGGGCTTGGCGATAAATCCGTCGATCTTGCTGGCCGCGAGTTTCACGACGTCCCACCTAGCTGTGGCGCAGGTGCTGGAAATAGATTCCGAGACGCAGCTTTACCGATTCGCTGATTTCGCGCACCGCTCGGCGTGCGGCGTCATTCTCGGCGCTGATCGAGGCAAATTGCGAGTCGGCGATGTTGTAGGAGTTCACGGACTGCTCGGAGCCGGAAAAGACTGCTGAATTTCCGGCGGCAGAATACAAGCGGAAGTTGACCGAGACGGTCAAGCGCGCCCGTGTCGCCTCTTCGGTAATTTGGATGCCGGTGCGCTCCCTTTGTACGGTCAGCTCGCAATCAAGCCGATAGCGTGGGCTGGCGGGTGTGCCGTCCGGGTTCAGCCTCTGAACCAACTGGTTGCGCAATTGTTGACTGAGACGGTCGAATTCAGAATCCACCGCCCGGACCGTTCGAAATCTTGACCTGCGTAAGATCGCCGGCCACCCCCGGAGCGTCCGCGGATTCCTTCATGTAAAGCGGATGAAAGCCGCAAGCCGACAGCGCCCCGGCAAGGATCACGGGAATCAGCCGTCTAAACAACCACATTGATCACCTTGTTGGGCACGACGATCACCTTGCGGGGCGTCCGCCCGTCCATGGCGCGCTGCACATTCTCGAGCGCGAGCGCTTCGCTTTCTGCCTCGGCCTGCGCCGCATCCGGCGGCAGCATGATCTTTCCCCGAAGCTTGCCGTTGACCTGAACGGCAATCGTGACCGTCTCTGCGGCGAGCATGGCTTCGTCGAAATCCGGCCACGGCGTTTCGGCCAGAAGCGCCGTATGGCCAAGCTGCTGCCACAGCTCCTCGGCAAGATGCGGCATGATCGGGCCGATCAATCGCGCGACCGTCTCGAGCCCCGCCCGCCGCGCCCAGGCGACGTCCGCGTCATTCCCTTGCAGGGCGTCCAACTGGTTCGTCAGCTCGCGAATGCGCGCAACCGCGCGGTTGAAGTGGAACCGGTCGAGGTCGGCGCTGACATTCGCCACGGTGCGGTTGATCGCCCGCGCCGCCTTGTCCGCCGCGTCGCCGAGCGTCGCCGGCCGCGCCGCGCCGATCGGCGCGATCGCGCCCGCGCTCTCGGTAAACATGCGCCAAAGCCGGTTGACGTAGCGCCAGGCGCCCTCGATGCCGGCTTCGGTCCATTCGAGATCCCGCTCCGGCGGGCTGTCCGACAGCATGTAGATGCGCGCCGTGTCGGCGCCGTAGGTGCCGATGATCGCTTCCGGATCGACCACGTTCTTCTTCGACTTGCTCATCTTTTCCGAGCGGCCGCGCTCGACCGCCTCGCCGGTCTTGACGTCGACGAAGGTCCCGCCGTCGCCCGCCTTGACCTCGGCCGGAAAGAGCCAGCGGCCTCGCGCGCCGCGGTAGGTTTCGTGGCAGACCATGCCCTGCGTGAAAAGGCCGGCGAAGGGCTCGTCGACATCGAGATAGCCGCACCGCCGGAGCGCGCGCGCGAAAAAGCGCGAATACAGCAGATGCAGAACGGCGTGCTCGACCCCGCCGATATATTGGTCAACCGGCATCCAGTATGCGACGGCGCTCGGCGTAAACGGCTGATCGGCGTCCTGCGGCGAGCAATAGCGCAGGAAATACCAGGAGGAATCGAAGAAAGTGTCGCAGGTGTCCGTCTCGCGCTCCGCTGTGCCGCCGCAGGCCGGGCAGGCTACATGCTTCCAGGTGGGATGGCGTGCGAGCGGGTTGCCGGGCGCGTCGAAGTCGACGTCCTCCGGCAGCAGCACCGGTAGATCCTGCGCCGGCACGGGCACGACGCCGCAGGCCGGGCAGTGAATCACCGGGATAGGGCAGCCCCAATACCGTTGCCGTGAAACACCCCAGTCGCGCAGCCGATAGGTGATCGCCGCCTCGCCGTCACCCTGCGCGACCAGCCGGTCGATGGCCGCGCGCTTCGCCGCGGGCACGTCGAGCCCATCGAGAAATTCCGAGTTGATCAGGACGCCATCCTCGACATAGGCCGTGTCGCCGATCGAGAAGGCCGTCGGATCGGCATTGCGCGGCGCCACGACGGGAACGACCGGCAGGCCGTATTTGCGGGCGAAGTCGAGGTCGCGCTGATCGTGGCCGGGGCAGCCGAAGATGGCGCCGCTGCCATATTCCATGAGCACGAAATTCGCGACATAGACCGGCAGTTCCTTGCCCGCGACGAACGGATGAAGGGCCTTGAGGCCGGTGTCGCGGCCGCGCTTTTCCGCCGTTTCCAGCGCTTCCTCGCTGGTCCCCATCCGGTTGCACTCGGCGATGAACGCCTTGAGCGCCGGATCGCCTTCCGCCATCGACTGGGCCAGCGGGTGATTGGCGGCGATGGCGCAGAAAGACGCGCCGAACAGTGTGTCGGGCCGGGTCGTGAAGACCTCGAGACGATCGTCACGCCCCTTGAGCCGGAACTGGATGCGCGCGCCCTCGGAACGGCCGATCCAGTTGTGCTGCATCAGGCGCACTTTCTCCGGCCAGCGCTCCAGCGTCTCAAGCCCCTGCAGCAAGGCATCGGAGAATTCGGTAATCTTGAGAAACCATTGCTTCAGCAGGCGCTTTTCGACCGGCGCGCCGGTGCGCCAGCCCTTGCCGTCGATCACCTGCTCGTTCGCCAGGACCGAGTTCTCGACCGGGTCCCAGTTGACCCACGACTCCCGCTGATAGGCGAGCCCGGCTTCCAGGAAGTCGAGGAAGATCCGTTGCCCGTGCCGATAATAGTCCGGCTCGCAGGTCGACAGCTCGCGGCTCCAGTCGAGCGATAGTCCCATCGACTGGAATTGCGCGCGCATGGCGGCGATGTTTTCACGGGTCCACTTGGCGGGATGGACGTTGTTCTCGATGGCGGCGTTCTCCGCGGGCAGGCCGAAGGAATCCCATCCCATCGGGTGCAGAACGTTGAACCCGCGCGCCCGCTTGTAGCGGGCGACGACGTCGCCGAGCGTGTAGTTGCGGACATGCCCCATGTGAATCCGCCCGGACGGATAGGGAAACATTTCGAGCGCATAGTATTTCGGGCGGTCGGACGCCTCGTGCGCCTCAAAACAACGGCGCTCGGTCCACACGCGTTGCCATTTGGACTCGGTTTCTTTGAAATTATAGCGGCTCATGTCTCGCGGTATCCGGCACGGACGAATGAAAAAGGGCACAGCGGTGGCCGACTGGGTCTTCCCGCGGTCCAGCCGTCCCTAGACCCTTGATCGAAGTCTAGCCCGCGCCGCCACGAATACGCATTTGCCGCGCCCGCTTCAAGATGGCGTTTTCCAGGTCGCGCGCCGTCTTATCATCGACCTTCGCTTCGATCCAGCTACTCGTCGGTGTGCGCGTCTGCCGGAAGACCGCGACGCGCAGGCCGTCCGCTCGAAGCTCCCGGTCGAGGATATACACCGTCACCTTGAACCGCTCGTTCGGCGTTTCGGGCGGGCTGTACCAATCGGTGATGATCACGCCGCCGAACGGATCGGCGGTGCTGAGCGGCAAGAAGGAGATCGTGTCGAGCGAGGCGCGCCAGAGGTAGCTGTTGACGGTGATATTCTCGCTGCTGCGGGCGCCGCCGCTCGTGACCGAGCTGAGGAAGCCGTCAAGGATGCCGCCATTCTGCCCGTTCGTGTTGGCAACGACCTCGCGGGGCTCCTGGTCCTGCGCCTCCTTGCTGGATGCGCAACCCGCCAGGATCAGCGCGGTTCCGCCCAGGATCGCCAGCAAAACAGAAGGGATACGATTCGCCATGGTCGTCTATATGCCGGAAAACCGTAAGGGAATTCCAGCGCTTTCTATAGTGCCGAGCATGGCCGGGCAAGAATGTCGCAGCATGGAATGGAGGATCTGCGCCTTCCGGCCCGCGGCTCAGAAGCGCAGATTGGTTCCCAGCATGAAGCGCGTATCGAGAGGTACTTCGGTCGCGTCGTTCGTGCTGTGAAGGTCGATCCAGTCGACGCCGCCATAGATGTCCAGGCGAGAATGGACTTTATAGCCGGCGTTCAGCGAGAAGACATCGATGCGGCTGACATCATCGGCGCGCGGGGTGCGCGGCTGCGAGGCGGTATACCCGGCACCGATGGCGCCGGACCCGATGCGGAGGGCGACGCCGATATCCCAGAAATCGTTTTTCTTGCAGGACGCGCCGGGCTCGCACGTCGGATCGTTGTGGTCGCCGATATTCGCCCCGATCTCGAGTCCCGAATACCCGACCTTGCCGCCGACCTGCCAATTGCCCAATCCATCACGCGGTTGCGCAACGCGCGGGCCGAGGCCGGTATATTGCGAACCGCTCTTTGGCTCTTGCGCCCCCTCCTCGGGGGCGCCGAGGAACCCGACGCCGACCCGCACGCCGGAAACGCTCGGCGTGAAATAGGTGATACCCGTCCCGGCCGCCGCGCCGGTCAATGACGGGGACCGCAGCCGGCCTGCGGGGGTTATGGGCGCCGGCTCCGAAAGCTGCAGGCTTCCCCAATCCCCGGTGAGCGCATCGGACGAGCTGCCCGAACCGAAGGAATGGACCGGATCGCCAATATAAACCTGGTAGTGATCGTCGCTGGGCGAGGCAGGATCCTTAGGGCCCGCGGACGCAGGTCCCGCCGCGACCGCCATGGCGACAGCCGCCACGGCGGCACTCGTTACCGCAAAAGCCATGCGCTTCCGGAACCGATAGGGCGGCGCCGAAATCACAGAGCGGTTAAGCAAGGCGGCCAGAGCTTTCAAAGGCATCCTAATCCTTTGTCGTCCTCACACCAAACTCGGGGGCCATTCGGCTTTCTGCTATTACCGAAACCGGCCCCGATCCGCACGCAAGGAGCATTCCAACATCCGTTCTTAGCATGCGCGGCCATTAATATATAAATCAATACTTGGTGGAAAGGGTGTTTCGGAGGCGAATCTTTAGTATTGTGACGTTTAGGCAGCAGATTTTATGGGGATATTCGATCCCCTTATTCTGTAGTGAAACAACAAGCTGTTAGCGACGGTTCCGGTACGATGAGCGAAGTTCTCGACGTTTCACAGAACCTCCGGCGGGTTCAGGCGCGGATCGAAGAAGCCGCCCGGGAGGCCGGACGCGACCCGTCGGCGATTACGCTTGTCGCCGTCAGCAAGACAATGCCGGCCGACCGCGTCGCCATGGCGATCGACGCCGGCCAGCGTGTCTTTGGCGAAAACCGGGTCCAGGAAGCCGAGCAGAAATGGCCGGCGCTGCGCGCGAGGCAGCCGGATGTCCGGCTCCATCTCATCGGTCCGCTCCAGACCAATAAAGTTGGCAAGGCGGTCGAGCTCTTCGATGTGATCGAAACGGTCGACCGGCCGAAGCTCGCGCGCGCGCTGGCCCACGAAATGGAGAAAACCGGCCTTCGCCGCGACTGTTTCGTCCAGGTCAACACCGGCGCGGAACCGCAAAAGGCCGGCGTCCTGCCGGAACAAGCCGATGAATTCATCCGCGAATGCATCGACGCGCACAAGCTGCCGTTGATCGGCCTGATGTGTGTTCCGCCGGTCGATGAGGAGCCGTCGTTGCATTTCGCGCTGCTGCGCGAGATCGCCGGCAGGCATGGGCTGGCCCAGCTCAGCATGGGCATGTCGGCCGATTTTCCCATCGCGATCGCCTTCGGCGCGACCTATGTGCGGGTCGGCACCGCGATATTCGGTCATCGCAATTGACGGCGTAGCCGGGGGCCTCTTTCCCTTAGGCGCTATCCGCGTGGATCTGAATGCAATCGCCCGGCCGGCATCGGGCGAGCACGGCCTCGAGATCTTGAAGCGAGAGCGCGATGCAGCCCTCGGTCGGGGCATAGCCGGGCCGGGCGACATGCATGAAGATCGCGCTGCCCTTGCCCGGCACGGCGGGTGCGTCGTTGTATCCCAGTACGACGACGACGTCGTAAACATGGTCCTCGCGCCACAGCCGCTCATGGCTTGCCCCATAGGGCAGGGCGACCGGCTGGTTGTAGCGTGGATCATCCGGTGCGTCGCACCAGCCGTCCTGCGGCTGCAAGGCAGAGAGCGGCAGCGCCGTCTCGGGTGCGCCAAGGCGGTCGTGACGATAGAGAACCCGGCGCAGCGGGAACCGCCCGGCGGGCGTCGCCTTGTCGCCTTCACGCTTCGATCGCGTCACGCCCGAGGCGCCAAGCGCGCAGCGGAACGCGAGGTCTCCGAGGACGAGCCGGCGGTCGGGAAACACCTCGATGTCCATGTCTTGCGGCCGCCTCCACCGGCCCGGCGCGCATCACCGCGGCGGGCTCAGAACTCGGCCGAAATGCTATGGCCGTTGCGCTGCTTTCATCAATGCTTCGTATTTGTCGAGCGCGTCGCGCATCATCGATCGCAATGTTGGGCGAGGGAGTGGACGGCACCGCTTCGGACGCGCGCGCCGCGGATGCGGGTGCTTCCGGGCCGGGTCCCTGTTGTGGCGCCGCGTTCGCCAGGGCCAGCGACGTCGCCGGCGCCGCGGGCCGTGATGCCTGGCGCGCCGCCGAATGCGCCGCGGCGGGCGGCAATCCTGCGAAAAGAGGCGTGCGGAGCGCCGGAACGGCGGCGCGCGCCCGGATCAGCGCTTCGGTCGGATCTTCGGTGCCGGGCGGTGCGGTCTTGGCGCCGGCGGCGCGGGCGCTTGCAAGGCTTTCCAGCTTTGATGGCGGTCCAGCATGGATCGGCAGGGTATGGGCCGGCGGAGGCTTGGCCTTGTCAAGGGGCGCCGGTGCTCGCTTCGCCTCGGCCGCACCTGCGGCCGCCTGTGGCGGCGGCGCAGCCGAGGCGACGGCAGTCGGCGTTTCGCCTTGCGCGACGTTGGTTTCCGGCGCGCTGTCCCCGGTCAAAAGCGCGAGCGCCTTGTCGCCGATGTCGGACCCGGTCTCGTCTTCGATGACGGCATTGACGAGCGACGACACGAAGCCGCCTATTCCGCCGAACAGCGTTCCGCCGATAATCCGCGAGCCGGGCTCCAGCTTGTCGCCGGTCAAGGCACGATAGAGCGTGCCGACCACCGGCAGGTGCTGCAGCGGATTGATGATGTCGAGGAAGTCCTTGAAGCTGAACCCGTCCTTGCCGAAAAGCGCCTTGATCTCGGTACCGGTGTCGTTTTCCGGCTCGGCGAAGCTGTTGCCTTCGGCGTAGAGATCGACGTCGCGCCGCGGGGTGGTCGCCGCGGAGGGTGTCGCAGGGGATGCCAAAGCGGCGGTGATTGTTGCGGCTGCGTCGGACATGCGCTCGTGGCTGTGCTTGCGGAGAGCGGAGACGCAAGTTGCATGCCAGGGAGCCGCGTACCGTCGGCGACGGAAGACCGGGCCGCAGCGAAGGCAGCGCGCGGACGAAAAGCCAATTCCGGCAGATATTTCCGCGTGTGCGGCGGAAGCTGCCTAGACGTTTGGTCCTTGCTCCCGCCGGCGACCGATCAGCCACAGCGTATCGAGCACAAAGGAGCCGGATGTCATCGCCAGCGCGACGGCGCCCAGTGCGGGAGCGACTCCGGCGGGCCAGGCGGGGACGAGACAGGCGGCAAGCAGCGTACCCTGTAGCGCACAGACCGCGCGCCGGCGCTGGCTGGGCGGCAAGGGCCGCCGCATTGCCGCGAAGGTCCAGCCGGCGAGGACGAAGAGATAGCGCAACAGGCCGATCAGCAGGATCCATGGTCCCATGCGGCCTGCCTGCCAGAGCACGACCGCAAGGACGAGAGCGGCCAGCGCGTCGACCTCCATGTCGAAGCGAGCGCCGAAGGCGCTTGCGGTGCGGTCGCGCCGCGCGACCCAGCCGTCGGCCCCGTCGAGCATCAGCGCCGTTGCGGCGAGAGCCACCGCGATCCACCACGCGGCATCATCGGATCCCGGCGCCTCGACGGCGTGGCCCGCGAGCACGGCGATAAGGGCGGCGCGAAACAGGGTTATCCCATTTGCCGTTCCGAATGCCGGCCGCGGCCGCAGCCGCGCAAATCCGGCAAGCGCGAAAAAAACGATGCAGCCGAAAATCAATTCGGCAATAAGCGCCGGCAAGGCCGAGGAAAAGAGGGACATCGCCAAGGCCCAAATGGCAAGGGCGCAGGCAACCGCCTGCGCGGCCGCGCGATTGAGCGCCTGCGGCGCCGGCATCAATTCATCGATCAGGGCATCGTCCCGTCGGTGCATCGCGTGGTTTTCTCCAGCGGAGCCAAGCCATCGGCTGAAACGCGCCGATGATGCATTTAATTGTGGCGCGATCACCAGCAAGGTGAGGCCGCGCGCGCAAATGTGATCGGAAAGTCCGCTTGCCAATGGGCGGCCGACCCCGCATCGTATGCCGCAATGAGGCCGGTAGAACAATATGTTGCGAAAGCGGACGCGGATGCCGATACGGCGTGGAACGCGCTTTTGCTCTTGGCGCAGCAGCCGCCTTGCGCGCTCCGGGAGTCGGACCGGGGGCCCGTTGCCTTGCATGGCACCGGGCCCGCCGTCGACAGCGGCGAAGATCTATCGCCGTCCTCGCTGCTCGATCTCTATCTGCCCTTGCTCACCGTTGGCCCGACGGCGGCGATCGCGCATCTCGGCCAGAGCCTGGACGGACGCATCGCCACCGCCTCCGGAGCCTCGCATTACGTTACGGGCGAACAGGATATCCTGCATAACCACCGCATGCGGGCGCTCTGCGATGCCGTCCTGGTCGGCGCCGGAACCGTGCGGCACGACGACCCTCAGCTCACGGTCAGGCTTTGCGCCGGGCGGAATCCGGTGCGGGTTATCGTGGATACCGAACGGCGGCTCGATATCGGCTACCAGATCTTCCGGGACGGATGCGCGGAAACGCTCCTGTTGACCGCCGAGGACAAAGCCACGGCGGCGCGCCATGGCGACGCGGAGGTGATCGGCATCCCGCGCCGGGGACAAGGCCTGTGCCCCGCATCGATACGGCAGTCGCTTGCGGCGCGCGGCTTGCCGCGGCTTTTCATCGAAGGCGGCGGGATCACCGTGTCGCGCTTTCTCGAGGCGGGTGGCCTCGATTTTCTCCAGGTGACGATCGCACCCTTGATCATCGGGTCGGGCCGGATGGGCATTTCGCTGCCCCGGGTCGAGACGCTGTCGGAAAGCATCCGCCCGGCGGTGCGCTACTTCCGCTTCGGCGCGGACCTTATGATCGAATGCGACCTGCGGACAGACGGCGCGTGAGCGCGGACGTCGAGCGGGCCTTCTGGGTCGCCGCGCCGGGGCGAGGCGAGATTCGCGAAACGCCGGGGCGCCCGGCCGGGGCGGGAGAAACGCTCGTCCATGCCGCCGCCAGCGGCATCAGCCGAGGAACCGAGAGCCTGGTCTTCCGGGGCGCTGTCCCGCAAAGCCAGCATTCGGTGATGCGCTGTCCGTTCCAGGACGGCGCGTTTCCGGCGCCGGTCAAATACGGCTATGCGGTCGCCGGCCGCACCGAGGGCGGCGCGCGCGTCTTCTGCCTCCATCCGCATCAGGACCGTTTCGTCGTGCCGCGCGACGCGGTCGTCCCGATTCCGCCGGACGTCCCGGACCGCCGGGCGGTGCTGGCCGCCAACATGGAAACGGCCGTGAATGCGCTGTGGGACGCGCCGCCCCATCTCGGCGACCGGATCGCGGTGGTCGGCGGCGGGGTCGTCGGCTGCTTCGTCGCGGCGCTGGCGGCGCGCCACCCCGCGGTGCGCGTCGAGCTGATCGACGTGAACCCGCGGCGGAAAGCCATCGCCGAGACGTTCGGCGCCCGCTTTGCGCTTCCGGACGCGGCAACGGCGGACGCGGATCTGGTCTTCCATACGAGCGGCAGCGCGGCGGGCCTTGCGACGGCGCTCCGGATCGCGGCGTTCGAGGCCACGATCCTGGACCTGAGCTGGTACGGCGACGCGGCGGTGCCGGTTCCGCTCGGCGAGAATTTCCACTCGCGGCGCCTCACGCTGCGCTCGTCGCAGGTCGGCTCGGTCGCGCCGTCGCGCCGCGCCAACCGCAGCCGGCGCGACCGGTTGTGCCTAGCGCTGGACCTGCTGCGCGACCCGGTCTTCGACCGGATCATCACCGGCGAATCGCCGTTCAAGACCTTGCCGGAAACCATGGCGCGTCTTGTCGCGGATCCCGGTGACACGTTATGTCACGTGATCACCTATCCATAAGGAGTCGGCGGCTTGTTCAGCGTCACCGTCAGCGACAGCATCATGATCGCGCACAGCCTGCAGGGCGACGTGTTCGGGCCCGCCCAGCGCCTGCATGGGGCGACCTACGTGGTCGAGGTGCAGCTTCGCCGCGCCGCGCTCGACGGCGACAATATCGTCGCCGATATCGGTCGGGCGCGGACGCTGCTGGCCGAGGTGCTGGCGCCGCTCGCCTACCGCAACCTCGACGATCTGCCGGAATTCCGCGGCATCGTCACGACGACGGAGTTCCTCGCGCTGGAGATCTTCAAGCGCTACCGCGAGGGCGTGCTGGCCGGCCGCCTTTCCGGCGACGCGGCATCGGCGCTGGCCGAGATCGAGGTTACGCTGCGCGAGACGCCGAACGCCTGGGCGAGCTATCGCGGCCCGGTGCGGCAGGACTGACTCCGAGCGCGGCGGTGGATCTTGCGCAAAGCGGAACCGAGCGCGCTGCATTTCATTCACCCCGGCCCCATCAGCCAGGCCTCCGGCGGCACGATCTATGACCGCCGCGTCATCGAGCTTCTGCGGGGCTGGGGCTGGCAGGTCGAGCTGCACGAGCTGCCGGGCCGTTTCCCGATTGCCGATGAGACCGCCGCCGCTGCCGCTTCGGCGCTGCTCGCGGCGATCCCGGATCGGGCGCTGGTGGTCATCGACGGCCTGGCGCTTCCCGCCTTCGAGGATGTGCTGGCGCGGCACGTGGAACGGCTGGTGATCGCGGGCCTCATCCATCATCCGACGGCGGACGAGACGGGCCTGAGCGCGGCCGAGGCCGCGCGCCTTTTCGCCGTCGAGCAGCGGCTCTTCGGTCTCCTGCGCCGGATTGTCGTGCCGAGCCCGGCGATGGCGCGCCGCCTGGCGGACTTTGCGGTGCCGGCGGGGCGCGTCCGCGTCGTGGCCCCAGGCGTCGAGCCGGCGCAGCGGTCCGCAGGTTCGGCCGGCGGTCCGGTACAGCTGCTATGCGTCGCCTCGCTGACGCCGCGCAAGGGCCATGCCGCGCTGCTGGAGGCGTTGGCGGACTGTCACGATCTGGGCTGGCGGCTGGTCTGCGCCGGGCCGTCGGATCAAGGCGCGGACACCGAAGCGCGCGTGAAGGAGGCTGTCGCGCGGCTGAACCTTGGCGACCGCGTCCGTCTCGTCGGTCAGCAGATCGGGCACGCGCTGGAAAATCTTTATGCGGCGGCGGACGTTTTCGTGCTGGCGTCGCGGTACGAGGGCTACGGCATGGTTTTCGCCGAAGCGATGGCGCACGGCCTGCCCATCGTCGCGAGCGGTGACGGCGCGGTCGGCGATACCGTGCCCGGCGCGGCCGGCATCGTCGTCCCGGCCGGCGATCACGATGCCCTCGTCGCGGCGCTGCGGCGCATGATCGGCGATCCCGCATTCCGCCGCGGCAAAGCGGAAGGGGCTTGGCAAGCCGGGCGGTCGCTGCCGCGGTGGGCGGATACGGCGGCGGCTTTCGCGCAGGCCTTGTCAGGACTATGAGCCCGGCGCCGATGGAGCACTTCTCTCCCGACTGGCTGAGGCTCCGCGAGCCCTATGACCGGGCCGTTCGGTCGAAAGCCTTGGCGCGCGCCTTCCTGGACGCGCTGCCGCGCCATGCCCGGGTCGTGGATCTCGCCTGCGGCGCCGGCGCCAACGCGCATTACCTCACGGCACAGGGACGCCGGGACCCGCAGTGGCTGCTGATCGATGCCGATCGGACGCTCTTGTCGCGCGCCCGGGATCGGCTTCCCGGAAGCGCTATGCGCTGCCTCGACCTTGCCAGGCCGCGGCGATCGCTCGAGCTTGGCCCATGCGATGGCGTCACCGCGTCGGCCCTGTGTGATCTCGTGTCGGCTGCGTGGCTCGAGTGGGTGATTGGCGATGCCGCGCGGCGCGGGCTGCCGCTGCTGTTCGCCCTCACTGTGGACGGGCGCGTGACGTTTTCGCCGGGCGACCCGGCGGACCAGGCGGTCATGCGCTGCTTCCGCCGCGATCAAGGCCGCGGCAAAGGCTTCGGTCCGGCGCTCGGCCCGCGCGCGCCGCGGTATCTCGCCCGGACCCTGCGGGACCACGGCTACGGCTTGCGGTCGGCGCGGAGCGACTGGCGCCTTGGTCCCGGTGACAATGCGATGCTGCGCGCGCTCGTCGCCGGCTTTGCCGAGGTCGCGATGAAAGGTGGGTTGATGCCTCGCCATGAAATCGAGCAATGGCTTGGGCGGCGCGACGAGCAGATTTCCCGCCGTCGCCTTTCGCTGGCCATCGGCCATGTCGACATTTTCGCTTGCTGTGAAGTGCGCAGATCGCGAAATCAAAGCTCACGCGCCGTCACTTTGCCGTGAGGCCCTGCACGCCAAACTCCATGAAAAGTCATATGATTCATGCGATAATCGTGTGCAGGGCGACGAAGGGCTGGTCCTCGGTCTTACGAAGGAATGCTTGAATGGCCGCCCCACCCGCATCAGATAAGTGCCGCTACCCGGGTAAGTGAGCCGCGGTTCGGAGTGCAGGTATGAACGGAAAAAAGATTCTCCTCGTCGATGACGACGAGGTATTGCGCCATTCGCTCGACGAGCAGCTGCAGCTGCATGAGGAGTTTGCGACCGCATCCTGCGGAACGGCGTCCGAAGCCATCGAGCTTGCCAAGAAGGACTATTACGACGCCATTCTGCTCGATGTCGGGTCTGCCCGACATGGATGGCCGCGAAGCATGCCGCTTGATGCGCCGCGCGGGCGTGAAATCGCCGATCATCATGCTGACCGCCGCGGATTCGGACGCCGACACGATCCTCGGCCTCGATGCCGGGGCGAACGACTACATCACCAAGCCGTTCCGGCTGAACGTGCTGCTTGCCCGGCTGCGCGCCCAGCTACGCCAGCACGAGCAGAGCGAAGACGCCGTCTTCAGCGTCGGGCCGTATACCTTCATGCCGAGCTCGAAGATCCTGCTGGACGATGAAACGAACAAGAAGATCCGGCTCACCGAGAAAGAAACCGCCATCCTGAAATATCTCTACCGGTCGGGCGACAAGGTCGTCGGACGTGACACGCTGCTGGGTGAGGTGTGGGGATATAACGCCGGGGTGACGACGCACACGCTCGAAACGCATGTCTACCGCCTGCGCCAGAAGATCGAGCGCGACCCGGCGCATGCGGAGATCCTGGTGACCGAGCCGGGCGGCTACAAGCTGATACCCTGACGGGTCACTGCCGTTTCGGTCAGCGGCGCCCCGACCGGCGCAATCGGAAATGCAGGCCGAGCGCGCCGGCGGTCGCGACGACGCCGGCCGTGCCGAGCACGAAGGGCACTAGGCGCCAGCTCCCTGTCAGCTGCACCAACGCGCCGGTCATCAAGGGCCCGCACAGGACACCGAGATTGCGGCCCGTCATGAGCACGCCGAATGCCCGGCTGCCTGCCTTCTCCACACCGAAGATCGTGCCCGGCAGCGCGAACAGGCAGGTCGGTGTTATGCCGGCGGCGGCGGCGAAGACCAGGAACGCTGCGATTCCGGCGGAAACAGGATCGAGATAGGGCAGCAGGAACCAGACCGCCGCCTGTACGCCAAGGGCGCCCGCCAGCAGGATCGCGACGGGAACGCCGGCGCGCAGGATCGGCGCGGCGACCAGGTTGAAGGCGGTCAGCACCGCCATCGGGATCATGAAAAGCGACGCGGCAACGCGCGGCGATCTGATGATAGACGCTGACAAGGTAATCGGGCAGCCAGGTCGAGTAGGCGAAAAACTGAATGGACCAGAGCGTGAAGAGCAACGCGCCGAGCGCCATCAAGCGCCATGATGTGCTGCCATGCGGCGGCGGCGGCGGACTAGCCGGCGCGGACGGGGCAGTTTCGCCGCCGAAACGGATTCGGCCCGCTCGCCGCACCTTTGCGGTCCAAAAAGCCATCGCCGCCGTGGCAATGATGCCAATTGCCCAAAGGGCGCGCCAGCCGGCCCAATCGACGAGGCCGGCAGTCAGAAGGTTTGCGATCAGCGCGCCGATCGGGGATCCAGGTGGCGATGAGCGCGGAAGCGATCGCCAGGCCGCGGGTCCCGGCGTTGGCGGTGCAAATGGCCGATCCGGCAATCGCGAGGATGGCGAAGGCGACGCCTTCCACCGCGCGCGCGGCGAGGAACAGCCAGCCCTGCGCGGGCCACAGCATCATCGCCGCCGCGGCGGCAATGAACAGGAGGAACGAAAGATTCAGCAGCGCCGTCGTTCCGTGGCGTTGCATGACGCTTCCGAGACGGAGCGACAACAGCAGTCCGCAGAGCGCATAGATCGACATGAATCCGCCCGCCAGGATCCGGCCGAAACCATAGCTGCCGATCAGGACGGGCAGCACCGGCGGCAGCTTGAGCTGCTGATAGGCGGCGAGAACGGCGAGCGAAAGGCCGAACGCGATGCCCATCCAGTTTATCTCGGAGTCCGTCGCTTGCTGGGCCATCGCTCGAAGGGGCGTACGCATGAATAATGTGGAATGCGGTGTCCAGCATCGTTGGTGGTGCCGTTCGTCGCAAGTGTGCTTTACACCCACCAGCCAAATACGCAGACTGTGGCCAAGCGAGGCCGCCGAACCCGATTGTACGCGAGCTTGAAGGCGCATGTCCGAGACAACGGACTTTTCTGTGAAGTTCTGGGGTGTTAGAGGCAGCATCGCCTGCCCGGGGCCGCGCACCGTACGCTATGGCGGCAACACCTCCTGTCTCGAGATGCGGTGCGGCGGCCGACTGCTCATCTTCGATGCGGGCACCGGGTTACGCGGTCTCGGCAACTGTCTTAACGGAAACACGGCGGTCGACGCCGAGCTCTACCTGACGCACACCCATTTCGATCACATCTGCGGCCTGCCTTTCTTCGCGCCGCTTTACTCGGCCGGCAACAGGATCCGACTGGCGGCGGGACATCTGGTGCCGGACACGGATCTTCGGCGCGTCCTGATGGAGATGATGATCGCGCCGCTCTTTCCGATCCCGCCCTCGGCCTTCAAGGCGGATGTGGATTTCCACGATTTCTCGCTCGGCGACGTGCTGTCGCCCGGCGACGGCATCACCATCCGCACTGCGCCGCTCAATCACCCGAACCGGGCGACCGGCTATCGCATCGAGTTCGACGGTCGGTCGATCTGCTACGTGACCGATACGGAGCACGAGGTCGGCAAGCGCGACGGGAATATCGTCGACCTTATCCGCGGCGCCGACATGGTGATCTATGATTCGACCTATTCCGACGAGGAATATCCGCGGTACCGCGGCTTCGGACATTCGACCTGGCAGGAAGGCGTGCGATTGGTCGAGGCGGCGGCGGCGAAAACGCTGGTGATCTTTCATCATGAGCCCAACCATGACGACGACCAGATGGATGCGATCGCCGCGGCGGCGGAGAAGGTTCGGCCGGGAACGGTGGTCGCGCGCGAAGGCATGGTGCTGATGCCGTGACCACCGCGTGGCGCGGGAGCGGACGATGAACCCGGTACGCGGTCGTCTGCGGCGTTTCTGGTTCGGCCTTCAGACGGTGAGCGGACTCCGCAAGCGAGGGTATTTTTCCCCGAGCCTTCAGGCCGTGCATGCGGATGCGTCGGTCTGCCGGTCGCCGCTGCTGGAGGCACGCTTCGCCGCGCAGGCGGATGCGATGCGTGGCTGGCTCGAGTGTCTCGATGGATATGCGGCGGCGCTGCAGGCGATCGGGTGCTGGCGGTCCGCCGGCGCCGCGCTGGACGCAGGATTGGTTTCCCCGGCTCGATGCCGCGATCGCCTATGCGATGATCCGAAGCCGCCGGCCGCGGCGTATCGTCGAGATCGGAAGCGGGCACTCGACGCGCTTCTTCTGCCGGGCGGTGCAGGACGAAGCGCTCGACACGGATATCCTGTCGATCGATCCGGCGCCGCGGGCGGCGATCGCCGGCTTGTCCCGGCTGCAAACGCTGCCGTCGCCGGTGCAGCAGGCCGGCCTCGCGCCCTTCCGCGCGCTCGGTCCCGGCGACATACTCAGCATCGATTCCGGCCACGTGCTGATGCCGGGCAGCGACGTGGACTTTCTGCTGAACGCGGTGCTGCCGATCCTGCCCGCCGGCGTCCTGGTGCATTTCCACGACATCTTTTTGCCGGATCCTTACCCCGAGACATGGGCGTGGCGCGGCTATAACGAGCAGTCCGCGGTCGCGCTGCTGATCGCTCAGGCCGGTTGGCGGGTCGAGTTCGCCTCGCACTTTGCCGTGACGCGTCTCGGTGATGCGGTCGCGCGCAGCGCGGCGGGTAGGCTGCCGCTGCTGCGGAGCGCATTCGAGTCGAGTTTGTGGCTGACGGCCGGCGGCACCTATGGGAAAGGTGTAGGTGTCGGAAAGTCACGCTTCGAGCAGAAGGATAGGTAAGCCATGACGCTCGGCGAAGGGATCGCCCGGTTCGTCTTCGGCGAGGGCGGCGGCGCCGTGCCCGACCGCGTGCGCCTCGCGATTCACCGACAGCAGCGGGACAGCGAGAAGCTGATCGTCTGGGTGCAGCTCGCTGTCGTGTCCGTCATGGGCGGGCTGTACGCCATCTCGCCCAAGACGTCGACGGTCAATCCGTTCCTGACGCCGGTCGCGATGGCGCTGACCTTCTATTTCCTCTTCACCTTGCTGCGCCTGTCGCTCGTCGACCGCGACGCGGCGCGCTGGCTGCCCGGTCTCTCCGCCGTGATCGACGTCGCGCTGCTGGTGGTGCTGATCTGGAGCTTCCATCTGGAGTACCAGCAGCCGGCGTCCTTTTCCTTGAAGGTGCCAACGCTTCTCTATGTGTTCATCTTCATCGCGCTTCGCGCGCTCCGGTTCGAGCCGCGCTACGTGCTGATGTGCGGCGCGACGGCCGCCATATGCTGGCTGCTGCTCGTGCTGTACACGGTGACGACCGAGTATCCGGAGACGATGATCACCCGCAACTACGTGACCTATCTGACCTCGAACTCGGTGCTGCTCGGGGCGGAGTTCGACAAGGTGATATCGATCCTGCTGGTGACGGGGATCATCGCCGTGGCGCTGACGCGCGCACGGCGATTGCTCGAAAAGTCCGTCACCGAAGCGACGGCGGCGCAGGACCTGTCGCGCTTCTTCTCGCCGGAAATCGCGCGGCAGATCACCCAGTCCGATCATTCGATCCGGGCCGGTGAAGGGGAGGCGCGGACCGCGGCAATCCTGTCGGTCGATATCCGCGGCTTTACCGCGTTGTCCAACCGGCTGGGCCCGACCGAGCTCATCGAACTGCTCACCGAGTATCAGGCGCTGCTGGTGCCCGTGATCGAGAAGCACGGCGGCACGGTCGACAAGTTCCTCGGCGACGGCATCCTATCATCCTTCGGCGCCGCGGTGCCGAGCGGCACCTATGCGGCGGACGCGCTACGCGCGGCGGCGGAGATCATCGCCGCAGCCGACGCCTGGACCGTCCGCCGCGCCGGTCGCCGGCCAGCCGCCAGTGCGTATCGGCGTCGCCGTCACCAGCGGGCGCATCATCTTCGGCGCGATCGGCGCCGACACCCGCCTCGAATTCACCTGCATCGGCGAGGCGGTGAATCTTTCCGCCAAGCTGGAAAAGCACAACAGCCATTGCGGCACGCGCGCGGTCACCGACGCGGCGACCTATGCGCTGGCGGAGGAACAAGGCTATCGCGCTGAAACGCCGCCCGAGCGGCGACCGGCCAGCCAGGTGGCGGGCGTGGAGGCGCCGGTCGACCTGGTCGTGCTGGCGCGATGACCTTGCGCTACCGATACGGGTCCGCCGCGTCGCGCAGGCCGTCGCCGAGGAACTGGAAGGCGAGCACGACCAGGATAACCGGGACGACCGGCAGCATGAGCCAGGGATAGAGCGCCACCACATTGATGTTCTGCGCTTCGTTCAGCAGGATCCCCCAACTCGTGATCGGCGGGCGGAGGCCGAGGCCGAGGAAGCTCAGCGCCGTCTCGGCGAGGATCATGCCGGGGATCGACAGCGTCGCGGACGCGATCAGGTGGCTCGAAAAGCTCGGCAGCAGATGGCGGAAGATGATGCGCTGCGGGCTCGCCCCCATCAGCTGCGCGGCGAGACAGAAATCCTCCTCGCGGAGCGCGAGCAGCTTCGAGCGGACGGCGCGCGCCAGCCCCGGCCAGTCGAGCAGGCCCAGGATCACGGTGATGCCGAGATAGACGGCGATCGGGCTCCAGGTGACCGGCAGGATCGCCGACAACGCCATCCACAGCGGCAACTCGGGAAAGGAGCGGATGACCTCGATCAGGCGCTGCACCAGGATATCCACGATGCCGCCCCAATACCCGGCGATGCCGCCGATGACGACGCCCAGCAGTAGGCTGATGGAAATGCCGAGCAGGCCGATGGTCAGCGAGATGCGCGCGCCGTAGATGATGCGCGAGAGCATGTCGCGGCCGAGCCGGTCGGTGCCGAGCAGGAAAAGCTGTCCGTCCGGCGCCGGGCAGACCAGGTGGAAGGAGCCGTCGAAAAGATTCCAGAAGCTGTAGCGCGCGCCGGGATAGTCGTCCGCGGTGCAGAAGAAGCGCAGCGGGTGAACCTGCGTGCGGTCTTCGGAATAGAGCCAGCGCATGTTGTCGAGATCGAGCTGCACCGACAGGCCGTAGACGAAGGGGCGGGTGAGCGCGCCGTCGTGAAACAGGTGAACGTGCTGCGGCGGCGCGAAGAGGTACTCGGTATGGCGCGTTTGCAGGTCGTAGGGCGCGATGACCTCCGCCAGGGCCGCCGCAAGGTAGAGCGCGAGCAGGAAGGCGCCCGACACGACGGCGAGGCGGTGGCGCCGTAGCTTCCACCACATCAGCGTCCACTGCGACGCGCTGTAGAAGCGCCGCTGCGCCGCGCTCATCGGCTCCGCCGCGTCCGGGTCGTAGGGCGCACGGTTGACGTAATGCGGCAGCGGATCGGACGCGTCGTTCACGACACTGCCTGCCCGGTGAAGCGGATGCGCGGATCGAGCGCGGCCAGCGCCAGGTCGGACAGCAGCGTGCCGATCACCGTGAGCGTGGCGAGGAACATCAGGAAGCTGCCCGCCAGATACATGTCCTGGCTCTGCAGCGCGCGCAGCAGCATCGGCCCGGTCGTCGGCAGCGACAGCACCACCGACACGATGGCCGCGCCGGAGATCACCTGCGGCAGGAGATTGCCGATATCGGCGATGAACGGGTTGAGCGCCATGCGGAGCGGATATTTCAGCAGCGCCCGCAACGGCGGCATGCCCTTGGCGCGCGCGGTGACGACATATTGCTTCTGCAGCTCGTCCAGCAGGTTGGCGCGCAGGCGCCGGATCATCCCCGCCGTGCCCGACGTGCCGATGACGATGACCGGAATCCAGAGATGCGCCAGAACCGAGCCCGCCTTGGCCCAGCTCCAGGGCGCGTCGATGAACTGCGCGTCCATCAGCCCGCCGATCGAGGCGCCGAACCAGACATGCGCGAGATACTGCAGCACCAGCGCCAGCAGGAAATTGGGCGTCGCCAGACCGATGAAGCCCAGGAATGTGAGCGAATAGTCGCTGACGCTGTATTGCCGGACCGCGGTGTAGACCCCGATCGGGAAAGCGACCAGCCAGGTGAACAGAATCGTCGCGAAGGACACGATGAAGGTCAGCAGCAGCCGGTCGCCGACGACGGTCCGGACCGGCAACTCGTATTCGAAGGAATAGCCGAAGATCGCCGCGCAAAAGCCCGCCGACCCAGAAGAGATACTGCTGGTAGAGCGGCTTGTCGAAACCATACTGCTCCCTGAGGAACGCGATCTTGTTCGGATCGACCGACTCGCCGCGGCTCTGCAGCTCGTTCAAGTAGGAGGTAAAATAATCGCCGGGCGGCAGCTGGATGATGACGAACACGATCGCGCTGATCGCGAACAGCGTCGGGATCATCATCAATACACGCCGGACGGTGTATCCGAGCATCGAGCGGTCCTGCGTTCTAAAGGCCGGCGCGATCGCCGCGGCGGAAAAGACTGCGCGTCACGGGCGGCGCCCTTCCGTCACCTGTTCCGGCATGTCGAGCCAGAAGGTGTCGGGTTCGTAGATCCCGAAATGCGCGCCCGGGTCCCAGTTGTACAGGCCGTGCTCGGGAACATTGCGCAATCGCCGGCTGACCACAACGGGCTGCATGGTGCCGGAGATCAGTCCGATGGTGAAGAGCTGGTCGGCATGGATGGCCAGCATGTTCGACCAGATGCGCGTGCGCTGCGGCGCGCGTCGCCGCGTTGTTCCATGCGTCGAGCAGGCTCAGCAGCTTCTCTGCTTCCGGCATGTCCGGCGGTACGCCCGCCTTGCCGTCGGTTTCGGCGTATTGGCCCCATTGCGGCCATTGATACTGCGTCTGGTGGACCGGCGCGAGCTCCTGCGGGCTCGTGTCCGCGGTCGCGATGCCGTTCTCCAGCCCGGGAAACAGCGCCATCACCGTCTTGCCGGCGTAGATGCGGTTGCGCACGACGTCGCGGTGCGACGGCTTGATGAGGAGCTTGATGCCGGCCTGCAGCCAGCTGTCGTGCACCAAGCTGCAGGACGTCCGCTTCCTCGGAGCTTTCACCCGTCGTCTCGACGATGATGGCGGCGGGCCTTCCGTCGGGCAGCAGGCGTATGCCCTGGCTGTTGCGGCGGGTCAGGCCGATCGCGTCGAGCAGCTTGTTCGCCTGGGCGAGATCGAACGAGGCCCAGCTCGTCTGGTAGGACGGCTTGAACAGCGGGCTTTCCGGCAGCACGGTGTTCTGGCTTTCGATGGCCTGTCCGAAATACATCACGCGATTGATCTCGTGCCGGTTGATCGCCAGCGACAGCGCCCGGCGGAAGCGGACGTCACGCAGCAGGCGCCGCCAGACCGGATCCGTCGACATTGAGATTGGGATAGAGCGCCATATGCGCGCCGCGGCCGATGCGCCAGAGATGCACGGCGAAGCCCGCCGCCTTCGCGTTCTTGCGCAGGAAGGTGAAGTTGTCGAATCGGAGATAGCGCGCCTGCAGGTCGGAATCGCCGGTACCGGTCTTCGCCGGCACGATCTTGCCGTCGACCACGTCCATCACCACCCGGTCGATGTAAGGCAGCTGACGCCCGTTCGGATCGACGCGGTGGAAATAGGGGTTGCGGACGAAGATGAAGCGGTCGGCCGGCATGGCTGTGGTCAGCACCCAGGGCTGCAGCGTCGGCAGGTCCGGATTGTCGTTCTTGTCCGGGTTGTCCATCTTGTTGTGAAGCGCGGGCCATCCGCGGAAGCCATGCTCCTTCGCGAGCTTGTCGAGCGCCGCCGGGTCGAAATAGCGTCCGTGGAAGCGCTTCAGGTAATGCGCCGGGCGATAGATGAAGGGCGGCCGCGCGGATGCCAGCGCCGGCAGGAACTCGGGGTTCGGCTTGTCCCAGCTATAGCGGACGGTATAGGGATCGATCACCTCGAAGCGCGGCAGGGCGCCGTCGACACGCATCACTTCCGGCGGGCCGACGGGCGACAGCTTCGGATCGTTCGCCACGTCCTCCCAGTAATAGCGGAAATCCTCCGCCGTGAAGGGCGCGCCATCCGACCAGCGATGGCCGGGGCGCAGGTGCAGCGTGAAGATGCGGCCATCCTTGACGTCGACCTTACGCAGGATGTCCGGCACGATATCGAGCTTGTAATTGAAGCGCACGAGGCGGGCATAACCGTAGACCACCATCATGCGCACGTCGCGCGGCTGCGCCATCAGCATCCTCAACGTCCCGCCGTAGCGCCCCGGCGTCTGTCCCTCCCGCGCGAAGGCGGCGACCGACGGCTCCTTCGGCAGACGCTCGGCGATCGGCGGCAGCTTGCCCGCCGCGACCTCGGCGGCCAGCATCGGCGGCTCGATGTAGGGTCCGTGCGCGCGAACCGTTGCGGGCAGAACCAGCGCCGCGACAAGCGCAAGAAATATGACGGTTCCGGCTCTCACGCGCAGAGCTCCCGTACGGCCGCGCCTTCCGCCGCGAGCACGAAATGTCCGCCGCCGACGTCGTGCAGCCGCTGGATCGTCCCGCCGTCCTTGCGGTAGGGCATGGGCCATGCTTCCGGCCGGGACGCGGCGTCGTCGGCCAGCGCCTCGAAATTCAGCCGGCAGTCGAGCGACGCGTCGGGAATCGCGGCAAGCAAGTTGCGGGTGTAGGGATGCAGCGGCCGCCGGAACAGCTCGGTCTTGGGCGCCAGCTCGACGATCTTGCCGCGGCACATCACGGCGATCCGGTCGGCGATGTAGTTCACCACGGCAAGGTTATGCGTGACGAACAGATAGGTCAGGCCGAGCTCGGCCTGCAGATCCTTCAACAGGTTCAGGATCTGCGCCTGAATGCCGACGTCGAGCGCCGAGACCGGCTCGTCGCAGATCAGCAGCCGCGGCTTGAGCGCGAGCGCGCGGGCAATGCCGATGCGCTGGCGCTGGCCGCCGGAAAAGCTGTGCGGGTAGCGGTTGAGATAGCGCTCATCCAGTCCGACAAGGCACAGCAGCGCGCGCGCGGCCGCCATCCGGCTCGCGGGCGTACCGATGCCTTGTATCGTCAGCGGCTCGGTGACGAGCTCCTGCACCGTCATGCGTGGATTGAGCGCGCCGTACGGGTCCTGAAAGATATACTGGACGGCCCGGCGATAGGCGGCGAGCGCCTTGCCCTGGAGCGAGAGCACGTCGACTCCCGGCCGTTCTCCCGGTAGATCAGCTCGCCCGCATCCGGGGTCATGGCGCGCATGATCAGCTTCGAGAGCGTGGTCTTGCCCGACCCGCTCTCGCCGACCAGGCCGAGCGACTCGCCTTGCCGGATCGACAGGCTGACGCCGTCGACGGCCTGATCCTCGTCCGGGCTTGCGCGGAAGGCGAAGGCGTCCCGGCGCCGCGTGAAGGCCTTCCTGAGATTGCGGATCTCGATGATGGCCTCGTCCGTATTGACGCGCGCCGGCGCCGCGATATCGCAGGGCTGCGCTTGCGGTGTTGCGGGTTGCGGGGCGGCGTCCGATCGGCTTTCGCGAAGCGGCTTCAGCCGCTCGCCCGGCGGCAGGCCGAAGCGCGGCACCGCGTCGAACAGGGCCTTCAGGTAAGGGTGTTGCGGGTCGCCGAAAATCGCTTCGCGCGTACCGGACTCCACGACCTCGCCGCGATACATCACGACGATCTCCTCGGCCAGGTTGGCGACGACACCGAGGTCATGGGTGATGATCAGCACCGCCATGCCGAACTCGCGCTGCAGCTCGGCGATCAGTTTGAGGATCTGCGCCTGGATGGTGACGTCGAGCGCGGTGGTGGGCTCGTCGGCGATGAGCAGCGCGGGGCTGCAGATCAGCGCCATCGCGATCATCGCGCGCTGGCGGAGCCCGCCCGAGAGCTCGAACGGAGTAGGAGGAAAGCGAGCGGGCGGGATTCTTGAAACCGACGCGGCGCAGCAGGCTTTCGGTTCGCGCCCGGCATTCGCCGCCGCCGCAACCGTGGTGGAACCGCAACGCCTCGCCAATCTGGTCGCCGATGGTGTGGAGCGGCGAGAGCGACGTCATCGGCTCCTGAAACACCATCGAGATGCGCCCGCCGCGGATCGCGCGCATTTCGGCGCCGGCCGGGTCGAGGGAAGCAAGGTCGACGGCGCGCGCCGGCGATTTCGGATCGCGGAACAGGATCTCACCGGCGACGATCCTGCGCGTTCTGCGGCAACAATCCCATGATGGCATACGCGGTGATCGACTTGCCGGAGCCGGACTCGCCGACCAGGGCGACCGTCGAGCCGGGCCGGATGCGGAAGTCGGCGCCACGCACGGCTTCGACCTCGCTTCGGGGAAGCGTGATCGAGACATGCAGATTGCGGACGCGCAGCAGGTCGTCCATCAATCGCCTCCGCCATGGCTCGCGACAGCCGGCGCGACGCCGCGAAACGCCTTCAGGTTCTCCGCGGTTGTCTCGTCGATGTCGATCTGCCGCTCCGCCGCGGCGCTTGCGACCGCGTCCAGGATCGCGGGGAAGCCCTCGACCTCGGAATCGATGCGCAGCTTGCCGACCCGCGTGGTGATCTTCAATTCAAGCCATCCGTGCTTGAGATCGCGGCGATTCTTGTCGCGCGCTACCGAATAATACCGCAGATGGATGCGGGAGATCGCGTCCCACGGATAGAAGCGCCTGACGGGGCCGTGGCTGGCGATGCCGTCGGGCATGATCTCATAAGCGGTCATATGCTGGCGCAGCGTGCGCAGCCCGTAGCCGAGGAACAGCAGCGTCAGGATGATGAGCAGCGTGGAAAGCACCGATCCGGGTTTGCCGAGCAGCAAGGGAACCAGGGCAATGGCAAGGCCCGCGCCGGTGCGGCAATAATCCCAGATCAGGCTGCGCAGCGGGTAGCGGTGATACATCATGCGTTGCCGTTTCCAGCTCCTGTCCGGTTATCGGACGCGTGGTCACACCACGCCCGGCGTGTTCCGGTTACGGCGCTTCTGCACCGGCCATCGCCATCCCGTTCCGCAGCATTCCGTCGCCCTTCGCCATGATTGCCGCGAAGGGTTAACGAAACACTGCGGCGTCCGGCCCATGCCAACGAAACCCGCAACCCGCCGGGGCCGTGCCCCGCCATGGTGGCGCCGACTATATGGGGCATGGCGCCATTCTCAAAGCGACATATGCGGATCGATCTCCGCCTTCCGGCCGGCCGGCTGCTGCAAGAGCGCGGCCAGCAGCACGGCGCTCCGCCGGGCGCCGTCCAGGTCGAGATAGTCGGGCCGTGGCCGGTCGCTTTGGGCCGTGCGATCGATCGCCGCAGCCAGCCCATGCGGCGTCAAGGATTCCTCTTCGACAAGATGCGCCCAGCCCCGGTCGGCGAGGCGGCGCGCCCGAAACGCCTGCTCGGTCTGGCCGTGCGTACTGAACGGCACCAGGACGCTGCGCGCGCGCGCGACCAGGATATCCATCACGGTATTGTAGCCGGCCTGGCTGACCGAGACGGCCGCCTTCTCGAGCAGGTCGCGGAAATCGGGCCGTACCGGCTCGACCGTGACGCCGGGTCCGGGCGTGAGGGCCGCCCGGTCCGCCGCCGGCAGGTTCGGGCCGGCGAGGAAACGCCAAGGCGTGGAGGTTTGGCCCGACAGCGGTCGGGCGGCCAGCGCCGTCCGCATTAGGGCGCCGCCGGTTCCGCCGCCGCCGGCCGACACTACGACCTCCGCCGGGCGTGGGCCGCCGCGTGGCGGTTCCGGCGCGACATAGCCCGTGTAGCGGATCTTGCGGGCAATCGCCGGGGCGAGGGGCAGTGTTTCCTCGAGACGGATGAAGGACGGATCGCCGTGCACCAGGACGGCATCGAAATACCGGTCGACGGCTTCGGCGATGGCGGCGAGGCGCGACGATTCGGTTTTCGTGACCAGGACGTCCCGCAACGAGCAGACGATGCGCGCGCGGCCGGAGGCTGCGTCCAGCAGCGGCAGCAGCTCGAAGCGGAAGGGCCATCGGCCGAAAGGAAACATCTCGATCAGCACGAGGTCCGGGTCCGTCCTCTTGAAAGCGTCGAGCAAGGCCGCCCGGCGCTGCGATCGCCAGGCATCGTCGACGGGGGCGCCGTCGCTCCCGACGAGGGCCTTGAAGCTGGGGTCGGCGGCGCGAACCGGCGGCAGGCGCAGCACGCGTGCGCCCGCGAGATCGGTCTCGATCGCGTCGAATCCGCCCGAGACATAGGTCACGTCCATGCCATGCCGCTGTATCGCGCGGGTGATCTGCGCCGCGCGCACGGTGTGCCCGATGCCGAGCAGATGCTGCACATAGAACAGGACGCGCGGGCGGCTCATGGCGACCCCGGGCCGAGCGGCCGGTCCAGCACGTGCACGCTCGGCATGCCGTCCTCGGCGAGGGTGAAGATCTGGGCACAGCCGTCCGCCAGCCGCCGCGGCGCCTTGCTGGTCATGTCCCAGGAGATCGCAAGCGCATAGACCGCGCGGATGACGCCCCGGTGGCAGACCGCGACCGTCGGCCGTTTCGCCCGCGCGCGCTCCGCCAGGAAGGGCCGCAGACGGGCCTGAACCTCGCGCGGGCTTTCGCCGCCGGGCGCGCGAAAATCGAGGCCGCGCGCTTCCCAGGCGGTCATCAGGTTGCCGATCTCGGCCCTGAGATCCTCCAGCCTGCGGCCTTCCCAATCGGCCCAATCCATCTCGACCAGCCGTTCATCGGTCGGCACGGGCGCGCCGTACAGAATTTCCGCCGTCTCGCGGGCGCGCTGCAGCGGACTGGCGACCCAATCGAAAGACGCGAAGTCCGGCGGCAGCTGCCAGGCTTCCACCTCGGCGCGTCCCGCGGCGCTCAAGGCGATGTCGCTGCGGCCTTGGACGAGCCTACCTTCGTTCCATTCGGTCGGTCCGTGACGGACCAGGGCGAGCATGGTCATGGCCGCCTCATGGGGTGCCTTCCCGCGCGGACGTCAGGACAGCATCGATCCGGCTTGCCGCCACGTTCAGATCGAAGCGCTGCGTTGCGCGTGCTGCGGCTGCGGCCATCGCATGACGCCGCGCCGGGTCGTCGATCAGCGCCGCGACCGCGCGGGCGAAGGCCTCGTCATCCCCGACGGGAGTCAGCAAGCCTGTCGTTCCGGCATCGATCACGGCCGCGATGCCGGGTCGGTCTCCCGCGACGGCGGGCAACCCCGCGGCCTGCGCCTCGACGAGCGCCATGCAATAAGCTTCGTCGACGGCCGGCCAGACCGCGAGGTCCGCGGCGAGGTGCAGGCGCAGCACGGCTGCTTGATCGAGCTGGCCGAGGAAGCGCACGCGATCGAGCCCGGCGAAGAATGCCTCGATCGCGGGCCGGGCCGGGCCATCGCCCGCCACGAGAAGCGCCCAGGACCGGTCGGCGATCCGCCGCATCGCACGTGCGAGGACTTGATAAGACTGGCATTTCGCGCCGGGGCGCATCATCGCCGTTGCGGCGAGCCAGGGAAGGGACGGATCGAGGCCGAGCGCCGCCGCGAGATCGCGCCGGGCTGCGGCGTGGGCTCCGGAACGGGATGGCGCCCGATCCGCCAAGGGCGGCAGCGTGGTGATGGGTGCCTGTCCGGCTCGCAGGGCGGCGACGCAGGGGATGTCGAGCGGATCGAAGGCGATGATCCGGTCCGCGCGCCGGACGGCGGCATTTGCTGCCGCGTAGCCGATCGCCCACGGGCCGGCCGCCTGTTTCGGCGCGACGCTCGCGTCGGCGACCACGAAAGGAATGCCGAGCGCGCCGGCGACCCGAGGGCCGATGTGGTCGGGCGCCTTGTGATAGCAATGATAGGTGAACCACAAATCCGGCGGATTCCGCCGCGGCCGCGCGGCATAACGCGCGGCGATACGCCGTCCAGTCGCGCGGATGCGCTGCTGCGCGGCGGCATCGCCGATCCCGTCATAGCTGCGAAAGCGCGACGCGAGGGAAACGCGATGTCCGCCTATGCGCAGTGCCCGGATCAACAGCTGCGCCATGCGCCGGTCGCCCGACGGCACCGGGTCATCCGGCGCCTTCATCGGCGCATAGAAGGCGACATGCATCAGGCTGCCCTCGCGCCGTCAGGGCGGCGCGCGCGCGGCGACGGCTCGAAGCGCGCCGCCAGCCGGTCGAGCCAGGGCTCGCAGTCGAAACCGGCGCGCACGCGCTGCGCCCCGGCCCGGCCCAGCGCGCCGCGCAGCCGCGGGTCGCCGATCAGCCGTTGCAGCGCGTCGGCCAACGCGCCTGTGTCTTCCGGCGGAACGAGCAGGCCCGTCTCGCCGTCGAGGATCAGCTCGGGAATCGCGGACAGCCTCGTGGCCACGACCGGCAGAGCCTGGCTCTGCGCTTCCATCAGCACGTTGGGCAAGCCGTCACGGTCGCCGCTCGCCGCGACACGGGACGGCAAAACGAACAGATCGGCCTGCTGCAATTCGGCGAGGACGCGGGTCTGCGGTTGCGCGCCGTGCCAGGCGATCCGCTCCGCGATGCCGAGCGATGCCGCGAGGCGGCGCAGCGCTGGCAAGTCGGGGCCGCCGCCGACATGGGTCAGTCGCCAGGCGAGTGACGGCGGTAGCGTCCCAGGGCGGCAAGCAGCAGGTCGAGGCCTTTCTTCTCGACCGCACGGCTCACGACGATCAGGCGGACCGGGTCATCTTCGTCGCTGCCGTCGCGGTGCGAAGTCTCGGCCGCTCGCTGGGTGCGAAGCGTGCGAGGTCGAGGCCGTGATAGATCACGTCGACGGCCTTCTCCGGTGCGAGCGCGCGCAACCGGCCGGCCGCGAATTCGCTGCAGGTGACGGTCCATGCGGCGTCGCGCAGCTTCGCAGCGAGATCCCAGTCGGGCGTGGTCCAGATGTCCTTGGCATGGCCGGACAGGCTGAAGGGAAGTCCCAGCAGGCGTGCGGCATAGCGTGCGACCGAGCCCGGCGTGTGCAGGAAATGCGCATACAGCCTGCTTATGGCGCCATCCAGCTCGGCGGCGAGAACGCAGGCCTGGCCGAAGCGCCGGATGCGGTTCGGCGTCGGATCGCGCCTGAGGTCGGCCAGGAAAGCGGCGCGTGCCGCGCGGTAGCCCGGCATCTTTCGCGCGCGGCGCCAGGCGCGGAGAGCAGCGCAGCGGCTCCTGCCAGAGGTATTCGGGAAGATAGGTGATCGGGGCCGCGATCTCGCCATGGATCGGGTGACGTGCGCGGTCGGTCGGATGGCGCAGCGACACGATCCTGAGATCGACGCCACGCCGCTCCAGGCCCAAGAATCTCCTGCGCGATGAAAGTCTCCGACAGCCGGGGGTAGCCTTTGACGACGATTGCAACGGTCATGACGGTGCGCTCCGTCTCAGTCGCCGGTGGCGGCGATGGCGACGAGCCGGGCGACCGGGCGGCTGATGATTCGCCGCGCCAGCCGTTGCACATTGTCCAGTCCGTCCAACAAGCCGGGAACGACGCTCCGCGAGGGCGGCGGTTGCTGGCTGAGCTGGCGGAGCGCGGTGATCATCGTCGCCGCCTCGAGCGCGCCGTCCGCGCGCAGCATCGTGGCGAGGCCAAGCGCGGCGGCCTGCTCGGCGCGGATGCGCTGCTCCTGCCGCGGCCGCTCGCGCGGCACGATCAGCGCCGGCTTGTCGAAGGAAAGCACTTCGCAGAAGGTGTTGTATCCGCCCATGGTTACGACCGCGGCGGCACGGTCGATCAGCGTCTCGAGATAGGCGTCGAAGGTGATCGCCGCGGCGTGCGGCACGGCCTGGATCCGGGCCCGCAGATGTTGCTGGCGGTCCGCAGGCATGAAAGGCCCCAGCACGAAAAGCGGACGATAGGGCAGCGGGGCGCCGGATTCGTACGCACGCAGGACCCAGTCCAGCATAGCGCCGCCGTCGCCGCCGCCCCCGGCGGTGACCAGCAGGAAAGGCTCGTCTTCGCCGAAGGCATCCGCCGCCGCGTTGTTCGACGGGATCGCAGGTGACGGCAACGACCGGCGGATATAGCCGGTGAAGGCGGTCTTGTGCCGTACCGACAGTGGCAACGGCAGCCCGTCCAGCGGATCGCAAATCTGCGGCAGGCCGTAGACCCAGATCTTCGTCATAGAGCTCGGCAAGCGCCGTGTCGGCGCCCTTGCGCCGCCATTCGTCCGACAGCGCCGCGGGGTCGTCCAACACGTCGCGCAGGCCGAGCACGACCGGACAGCCGCGTTCGCGGAGAAGCGCCAGCGTTTCGCGCACTTCGCCGCGCAGTCCGAGCGGCTCCTTGTCGACGATGAAGAGGTCGGGCTCGTAGGCAAGCGCCGTGTGGCGGATGATCGCCTCGCGCATCGCCAGCGTCTGTTCGAGGTCGATGCCGAGCGCCAGCGTCCGGTATTCACCGTTCTCGAGCTTGATGATCCCGGGAATGCGCACGAAATCGACGCGCTCCCCGAAATCGAACCGGCCGATGATCGGTGAGCCGGAGAGGATCAGGACCGATACGTCCGGGTCCGCGGCGACGAGCCCCTGCGCGATCGCCCGGCACCGCCTGAGATGGCCGAGACCGAAGGAGTCGTGGCTATAGACGAGCACGCGCTTGCGGCGTCCGGGCAGTGTCATCGATGAAAAATCCCGTCGAAGCAAGCGGACTATCGCACGGGTCCCCGTCCTGCGAAAGTGGGGTGTTCCGGTGGCGAAAGCCTGCGTTTACCCTACTTCCACCGTGGGTTAAGTTAATCTTAAGCGACTTGTCGCATGTTTGCGGCTTACCGGAGGGCGGCCGGTCGGCGTTCCATGGAAAATTCGATCTTCCGATATATTCTGCGGTACAGCTCGCCGCAGCAGTTGTATCTGGTCGTCGTTACCGTCGCCTCGTATCCCTTCCTATTCATGTCGCTGGAGTTGCCGAAGATCATCGTCAACGAGGCGATCGACGGCCGCGGCCCGCCCTTTCACGCTCTCGCTCATTGGGATTCAAGACCGAGGTCGACAGATCGCAGATCGAGTTTCTGCTGATCCTGAGCTTTACCTATCTGCTCCTCGTCCTGATGAACGGGGCGTTCAAGTACCATATCAACGTGTTCAAGGGGCAGCTCGGCGAGCGGCTGTTGCGCCGCCTGCGCTATCAGCTTTACGAGCGGATGCTGCGCTTCCCGTTGCCGCGCTTCCGCAGGCTGGGCCAGGGCGAGATCATTCCGATCATCACCGCCGAGGTCGAGCCGCTCGGCGGGTTCATCGGCACCGCCTATGCGGACCCGATGTTCTTCGGCGGGCAGCTGGTGATCATCCTGACCTTCATCGTGCTCCAGGACCCGCTGCTCGGGCTCGCTGCCATCCTGTTCTATCCGTTCCAGATTTACCTGATCCCGAAGCTGCAGCGCCGCGTGAACCGGCTCGCCAAGCAGCGTATCCAGAATGTGCGCCGCCTGTCGGACCATATCGGCGAGTCCGTGCTCGGCATCGTCGAGGTCCGCGCCAACGATACCTTGGCCTTCGAGCTGGCCCGCTTCACCCAGCGGCTCGGGCGGATCTATTCGATCCGCTTCGAGATCTTCCGGCGCAAGTTCTTCATCAAGTTCATCAATAACTTCCTCGACAAGCTGACCCCCTTCTTCTTCTTCTCGATCGGCGGATACCTGGTGATCGACGGGGATCTGACGCTCGGCGCGCTGATCGCGGTGCTTGCCGCCTATAAGGATCTGGCGGCGCCGTGGAAGGAAATGCTGGTCTGGTACCAGCAGAAAGAGGACGTGAAGATCAAATACGAACAGGTGATCGAGCAGTTCAGCCCCGAGGACCTGATGGTCGTGACGCCGGGCCTCGACGAGAGCGCTGGCACCCTGCGCCTCGACGGCGAGACGGTGGTCAACGTGACCGTGGTCGACGAAGACGGCGTGCGCCGGCTGGACGGCGCGTCGCTGACCCTGCCCGCCGCGAGCCACGCGGCGATCATCGGCGATGCCGCGAGCGGCAAGAGCGAGCTTGCCATGCTGCTGGCCCGCTTGCAGGGGCCGACGCACGGCAAGATCGTGGTCGGCGGGCGCGACCTCACGCGTCTGCCCTGGGCGGTTACCGGGCGGCGCATCGGCTATGTCGGCGCCAGTACGCATCTCAACAACGCCAGCGTGGGCGAGAACCTGATCTACGGCCTCAAGAACCGCCTTCCCGCGCTGGAGCCGGGCCCCGAGAGCGGGCCGGCGGCGCGGCATGCGGCGGCGCTGGAAGAGGCGGCCCGCGTCGGCAACTCGCCCTTCGATTTCGCCGCCGACTGGATCGATTACGGGTCGGCGGGCGTCGACGGGCCCGATGCGCTCCGCCGGCGCGTCATCGAGGTGCTCGGTATCGTCGATCTCGACGACGACGTCTACGCCATGGGCTTGCGCGGCTGCATCGATCCCGACATTCATGCCGAGACGGCGGCCAAGATCCTGCGCGCCCGCAGCGCAATGCGGAGCCGCATGGAGGACCCGGCCGTGGCGCTCCTCGTCGAGCCCTTCGACAGGATGCGCTATAACGGCAACGCGACGGTGGGGGAGAACCTGCTGTTCGGCGCGCCGCTCGATACGCGCTTCGACATGGAACGGCTCGCCGAACACCCCTATGTCCAGAGCGTCCTCGACCGTGTCGGGCTGACCGCGGATTTCATCGAGATCGGCCGCAAGGTCGCCGAGACGATGATCGAGATGTTCGCGGACCTGCCGGCCGACCACGAGTTCTTCCAGCAGTACAGCTTCATCGCGTCGGATGACCTGCCGGCCTACCGCCAGCTGCTGACGCAGGCGTCGCGCGGCGCGGTGCTGTCGGGTGAGGACCGGCAACGTCTGCTGTCGCTGCCCTTCATGCTGATCGTGGAGCGCCACCGGCTCGGACTGATCGATGCGGCGATGCAGGAGCGTATCCTGGCGGCGCGCCACGCCTTCGCCGAAGGCCTGCCGGCCGGTCTCAAGGGCGCCATCGCCTTTTTCGACGAGCGAGGCTACAACGCGGCGGCAACGATCCAGGACAACATCCTGTTCGGCAAACTGGCGCACGGCCAGGCCTTCGCCGAGCAGACGATCGGCAAGCTCATCCAGACCGTCGTCGACGACCTCGACCTGCGCGAGACGATCATCGAGGTCGGGCTCCATGCGCCGGTCGGCATCGGCGGGGCGCGGCTGTCCTTCATGCAGCGCCAGAAGGTTGCGCTCGGCCGGGCCCTGCTCAAACGGCCGGATCTTCTCGTCGTCAACGAAGCGATCGAGATATTCGACGCCCAGAGCCAGCGCCGCGTGCTGCACAATATACTGGCCGAGTGCCGGGGCCGGGCGGTCGTCTGGGTGACAAACCGGCTTATCGCCGGGCGCGAGTTCGACCAGATCATCGTGATGAAGGACGGCAAGGTCGCCGAGCAGGGCAGTTTCGAGACACTTTCGGAGTCGGGCGGCAACCTGGCCCGGCTTCTGGACGTTGCGTAAGGGGGAATGGCCATGACCCTTCAGGAAGAAGTCCATCTGCTGCGCCGGGTGCCGCTGTTTTCGAAGATCGATCCGGCGCGCCTCAAGCTCTTGGCCTTCACCAGCGACCGGCTCGTCTTCGCCCCGGAAGACGTGCTGTTCAAGCAGGGCGAGGCCGGGGATGCCGCCTATTTCATCCTCAGCGGCTCTGCCACGGTCGAGATCGAGACGCCGAACGGGAACCTCGCCATCGCCACCATCAACGAGCATGAGATCGTGGGCGAGATCGCCATTCTTTGCGACGTGCCCCGCACGGCCACCGTGCGGGCCAAGGAAGAGCTCGTGGCGCTGCGCATCACCAAGGATCGCTTCTTCACCCTGCTCGCGGAGTTTCCGGAGATGGCGGTCGAAATGATGCGGGAGCTGGCCCGGCGCCTCGAGGTGACGACCATGCGGCTGCGCGAGGCGCATGCCCGGCAGGGCGCGGCGGGCGCGGAATAAAATTTCCGCCGGCGGTGACCGCGGTCACTGACAACTTCATCGATAGATGCTAACGATATCCGTGCTACGCTAATTGTATTAGGCAAATTACCTAATATAGTCCGTCTAGATTTCTGTTTAAACCATGCCTAATTTGCCGATCCGTCATCATTCCGGATCCGGTCTCAATTCTCAAATATTTGTTCTGATGCCGTAACGATCCTATTCGGCCGTCAGATCGACCAGGACCGGGACGTGGTCCGAGGCGCGTTCCCAGCCGCGGGCGTCGCGCAGAACGCTGGCCGACGTCAGGCGCTTTTCGAGCGGCGGCGTGACCCAGATGTGGTCGAGCCGACGGCCCTTGTCGGACGCGCTCCAGTCGCGCGCGCGGTAGCTCCACCAGCTGTAAAGACGTTCCGACGGCGGAATAAAATGGCGCACGGCGTCGACCCAGGCCAGGGTCCCCTGAATTGCACCCAGTTTCTCGACCTCGACGGGTGTGTGGCTGACCACAGAGAGGAGCTGCTTGTGCGACCAGACGTCGGTCTCGAGCGGCGCGATGTTGAGGTCGCCCACCAGGATCATCGGCCGGTCCGCCCGGCGCTCGGCCGGAAACCAGGCGGTCATCTCATCCAGGAAATCGAGCTTGTGGGCGAACTTGTCGTTGGCCGCCGGGTCCGGAATATCGCCGCCGGCCGGCACGTAGAAATTATGCAGCTCGGTCCCGTCCGGCAGCTCGACCGAGAGGTGGCGACAGTCGCCCCGGCCGCACCAGTCCTGCCGGCCGGTCGGGCCGAGGGGAATGCGGGAAAGGATCGCGACGCCGTTGTATCCCTTCATTCCCGAAATCAGGATGTGCGGATAGCCGTACTCCCGTACCGCGTCTGCCGGGAAAAGCTCATCGGGGACCTTCGTCTCCTGCAGGCAGATGATGTCCGGCCGCTCGCTTTCGGCAAGCTTCTGCAGCAAGGGCAGGCGGGCCCGGATCGAGTTGATGTTCCACGTGGCGATGCGCATCCTGGGCGGGACCGGGCCGGGGCTCAGACGATCTTGAGCGTCAGGTCGGTCAGCCCGTCGACATGGCCGACCAGCGAATCGCCCTTGACCACGGCGGACACGCCCGCCGGCGTTCCCGTCATGATGACATCGCCCGGCTGCAGCGTGATCAGCCCGGAGAGGAAGGAAATCGTCTCCGGCACCGACCAGATCATCTTGTCGAGGTCCGATTCCTGCCGCACTTCACCGTTGACCGTGAAGCGCAGCGTGCCTTTCGCGATGTGCCCGACCTTGCTGACCGGATGCAGCTCGCTGCACGGCGCAGACTGGTCGAAATCCTTCGACAGCGACCACGGCCGCCGCAAGTCCTTCGCTTCCGACTGCATGTCGCGGCGCGTCACGTCGAAGCCGACGCCGTAGCCGAACACGCAGTCCAGTGCCTTGGCGACGGGAATGTCCCGGCCGCCCTTGGCCAGGGCCACGATCATCTCGCATTCCGGATGGACGTCCTTGGTCGCGACCGGATAGGGCAGCGCCGCGCCGGTGAAGATGGCATCGGGCGCCTTGGTGAAGAAGAACGGCGGCTCGCGGTCGGGGTCATGCCCCATCTCGCGCGCATGCTCGGCGTAATTGCGCCCGACGCAATAAATCCGGCGCACCGGAAACGGCTTGCCGCCGCCGGCGACCGGCAGGCATGGAATATCCCAAAGCGGTATCGCGTAGTCGGTCATTGCCTCATTCCTTTGAAACCTGAAACGGCGGGAAAGCCTGGCGCGGCGAATCGAGTGCGTACCATGCCGCGCCGCCGGCCGGCAGGCAAGGCCGCCCGCCGCTCACGCGCCGGCTTCGTCGAGCATGGCGAAGACGAGGTCGCGGCAGGCCTCCGGCCGCTCGCAGATCATCATGTGATCGGCCCTTTCGACCATGCTGAAGCGCGAGCCGGGCACGCGCGCGGCGATCTCGGGCGCCGCCATGGTGACCCAGCGGGCTTGCTCCGATCCCGGATCCGCAAGGTTGGGGTCGCCGCCGACGAACCGCGCAGGCAAGGGAAACTGCGGCAGCCGGTCCCAGACCCCGCTGCAAGGCACGGAGCGGAACGACGCGCTCTCCGCCAACGGGTCGCAGGCGAGGCGGAATCCGCCGCCGGCATCGGGCCGCAGCGTTGCGCGGACATGCGCTTCCAGCATGTCGGGCCGGAAGCGCGCGAAGACGCCGCGGCTCCGCAGCAGGTCGAGGAACGCCGCCTGCGACGGCCAGACGGCGCGGCGCCGCGCGGTCCGCTCGGCCCGTGCCAAGGTATCGGCCATGGCCGCCGCATGGCCGGGATGTTCCTTTCCCAGCATGACCGGCGGCTCGAACAGCATGAGATCGCGCCAGGGCGCCGCACCGAACGCTGTCCCCAGATGCAGCGCTGCGACACCGGAAATCGAATGCGCCACGTAGAACAGCGGCGCCGTCTTCGCATCGCTCTGCACTGCCTGCGCCACGGCCAGCAGGTCGCCCGCCAGCGCATCCATGGTCACCGACGTGGCATCGCCGGCGGAGCCGCCGTGGCCGCGCGCATCGAAGGCATAGACTTGGGCGCAGGCCGAAAGCATGTGAAGCCAGGGAAGATAGGAACCGGCCGCCATGCCCGTCGCGTGTCCGCAGAGCAGGGCCGGTCCGCCCTTGCTTCCGGTCAGGCGGTAGACGGCGAGCGGCGCGCCGTCCGCGCCGGCAACATGGAAGAGCGCGGCATCGGCGGCGGGAATCGACCGGAAGGAATCGGAAGCGGCGTCCACCTCACGCGGCGCGGATCGAGGAAGAGCGGCCGGCCCGCTGGTCGAGCCGGGCACGGCAGGCCTCGCCGAATGCGTCGAACATGACTTTCGACAGCGGCCATTGCATCGGGACGGGATGCTCGGGGTGCCATTGCACGCCAAGGACGAAACCCTTGGCGCGGGGGAGGCTGACCGCTTCGATGATCCCGTCGTCGCTGATCGCCTCGACGAACAGACCCTCGGCCGGCCGGTCGATCCCTTGGGCATGCAGCGAGTTGACCATCACTTCGCCGGTCCTGCCGGTCAGCCGCTCGAGCATGCCGCCCGGCTGGATGACGATCGGGTGGCGGACCTCGACACGCATCTCGGACGGCAGCGCGCGGTTCATGCGATGTTCGCCCTTGCCGGGCAGCTCATGCACGTTCTGATGGAGCGAGCCGCCGAGCGCGACGTTGAGCTCTTGAATCCCCCGGCAGACGGCGAACAGCGGAACCCCGGCCTCGATCGCCGCGCGAATCAGCGGCAGCGAGGTCGCGTCGCGTGCGGGATCGTGCAACGTGCCCGCGCGGCTCGGCGTGCCGTTGTAGTGATGCGGCTCCACATTGGAGGCGGCGCCGGTCAGGAAGATGCCGTCGAAGCGGGTCACCAGCTCATTGAAACAACCGACTTCGCCCATCGCCGGTACCAGCAGCGGCTGGCCGCCGGCATAATTGACGACGCTTTCGACGTAGCGCTGGCCGACCCTGTGAATGGTCCGGCCTTCGATGACGTCAAGGCAGGCGGGAATGGCGATGATCGGGCAGGCTTCTTTACTCATGGCTTAACAATCGCACGGTCTGCCGGGCGCTTCAAGCCGGTAAAGCGCCCGAAAGGCTAGGATTCCCTTCGTTTATTCAGCTTTCTGCGGCACCGGCTGCTCGACATATTTGAACAGATCTGCGTTAAGATTTACCCCATAACGCGTGTTCTGAAGGGTTATTTGCGTAATGTTGTCCTGCACGTCCCGGACGGTCCATTTCCGTAGCTCGAGCGGCTTGTCCGAGAAGGTCAAAGTGACCTCGCCCATGTCGGGGTTGTCCCGGGTTACCAGGCCGATTTGAAGGATCCCCGGCAGCTCCTCGAGCTTCGTGATCTTGAAGTCCTTCTTCAGCGAAATGTTCGCCTGCACGAGAAACTGGGCCGGCGTCTTGACCAGCGGGATCACGTTCGTTTCCTTCAGCGAGCGATCGACATGGAAAAGCCAGCTGCCGTTCGCGACCAGCAGATAGGGGACCGGCGGGTCGTATTCGAAGCGGAAACGGCCTGGCCGTTTGACGTAGAGGTTGCCGTCCCAGGCGCTGCCGTCCGGATTGATCTGGATGAACCGCGACTCCATGGTTCGGATGCCGTTCAGATAGTCTTCGATGCGGTTGATCTCGCCGACGGCCTCCGGGTCGGTGAGCGGCCGATTGGTTGCCGTCGCTGCCGGCGCCAGCGGCGGCCATGCCAGGACGGTGAACGCGGTGAAAGCAGCCAGCGCCGCGCGGCGGCTAAAAGCCGCCGCCAGCCAGGATTTCGCGCTTGCCGACGTGATTCGCGGGACCAACGACACCTTCCTTTTCCATGCGCTCGATGATGCGCGCAGCGCGGTTGTAGCCGATCTGCAGGTGCCGCTGAACAAAGCTGGTCGAGGCCTTCCGTTCCTGGAGAACGAGCGCGACCGCCCGGTCATAGAGGTCGTCACCGGACCCGCCGCCTGCGCCGCCGTCGATTTCGCCACCGAACTCACCTTCCTCATCTTCGGTTACAGCATCGATATAGGTAGGCGAGCCCTGATTGCGAAGGAAATTCACGACATTTTCAACTTCGTCATCGCCGACGAACGGGCCGTGCACGCGGGTAATCCGCCCGCCGCCCGCCATGTAGAGCATGTCGCCTTGGCCGAGCAGCTGCTCGGCGCCCTGTTCGCCGAGAATCGTGCGGCTGTCGATCTTCGACGTGACCTGGAAGCTGATGCGGGTCGGGAAGTTTGCTTTGATGGTGCCGGTGATGACGTCGACCGACGGGCGTTGCGTCGCCATGATCAAATGGATGCCGGCGGCGCGCGCCATCTGCGCCAGCCGCTGGATCGACGCCTCGATGTCCTTGCCCGCGACCAGCATGAGGTCGGCCATCTCGTCGACCACGACCACGATATAGGGCAGGGGCGACAGGTCGAGCGGCTCTTCCTCGATGATCGGCTCGCCGGTATCGGGATCGAAGCCGGTCTGCACCTTGCGCATCAGCTCTTCGCCATTGCGCGCCGCTTCCGTAACCCGCCGGTTGTAGCCTTCGATATTGCGCACACCCAGCTTCGACATCAGCTGATAGCGCTCCTCCATCTCGCGGACGGTCCATTTCAGCGAGACGATGGCCTTCTTCGGATCGGTCACCACCGGCGCGATGAGGTGCGGGATATCGTCATAGATCGACAGCTCCAGCATCTTTGGGTCGATCATGATCAGCTTGCAGGTCTCGGGATCGAGCCGGTACAGCAGCGAGAGGATCATCGCGTTCAGCCCGACCGACTTGCCCGAGCCGGTCGTTCCCGCGATCAGCAGATGCGGCATCCGGGCCAAGTCGGTTATGACCGGTGCGCCGCTGATATCCTTGCCGAGCGTCAGCAGCAACCGCCCGCCGGTTTTTTCGTACGAAGTGGAGGCCAACAGCTCGCGGAGATAGACCGTCTCGCGCCGCATGTTCGGCAGCTCGATGCCGATGACGTTGCGTCCCGGAATGACCGCGATACGCACCGAGACGGCGCTCATCGACCGCGCGATATCGTCTGCCAGGCCGATCACCCGGCTGGTCTTGGTGCCGGGCGCGGGCTCCAGCTCGTACAGCGTCACCACCGGTCCGGGGCGCACCTTGACGATTTCGCCGCGCACGCCGAAATCCTCGAGCACGCTTTCGAGCAGGCGCGCATTCTGATACAGCGCCTCTTCGTTGACGGCGCGGGCGTCGGCCTGCAGCTCCGGCCCCTCCGCCAGCAGCTCGAGCGGCGGCAGGTCGAAGCCTTCGTCGGTGCGCTGCAGGTTGAGCGAGCGCTGCCGGGCGGCGAGCCCCCGCTTGCCCGGCTTGGGCCGCACCGGCGGCGTTTCGACGAGATCGTCGCGCCGTAGCGATGGCTCCGGCGGCTCCGGCATGGCCACGGGTTCCGCCGGCTCTTCGCTGCGGCTGAGCATTGGCTCGCGTCGGACGCGGCTGCGCCCGGTCGGCACTTCGATCGGGGACTTCCCGTTCACGGCGCTCGCGCAGCCATTGGATGGGCCGCCACAGCGTATAGCCGATGCGGCGGCAGATACGCTGCATGCGTTCCGCGCCTTTGCGCCATTCCTCGGCGCTGTAGGCAAGCACATAGAACATGATGGTGCCGGCAAGGGCGCCGAAGATGGCGAAGATGATAAAGCCGTCCACATGCGCGCCGGTCAATGCGATCGCGCCGATCAGCCGCGCCAGGATGGCCCGGCCCACCACGCCGCCGAGCCCGGTGTCGAGCGGCCAGGCCGCCGGATGGTCGAGGGCGGCGAAGGCGAGCGCCGCCAGTACGAGGCCGACCGGCAGCAGGATCACCCGCAGCAGGGCCTTATCCAGCGCGTGCCGGCGCATCAGCCGGGTGCCCCAGGCGCCGAAGACAGGAATCAGCAGGCCGGCCGCAAGCCCAAAGGTCTGCAGGAGAAGGTCGCTGGCGATCGCACCCGGCCGGCCCATGAGATTGCGGACCGGCAGGCCGCTTGCCGTATTGAAGGACGGATCCGCCGGCCGGTAGGTCGTCAGCGCGAGCAGCAAGGCCACGGCCGCGAGGCACAACGCGAGACCGATCAGCTCGCTGGCCCGGCGTTTGAAGAACAGGCCGGCGCCGGGCGGCAGGAAGGCGGTTTTCTGGCTTGCGGAGGACATCGGCCTATCCGTTCAGCATGCGGTCATGTTGCAGCAGCGATTGACGCCGCCGCACCGGGCAGATTTGCAGCTTGCCGATATGCAAATTCAACATCCTCACAAGAGCTCTGCAAATGTTGGCCGAGTCGTCGCAAGTAATAAACCGAACTCACAAGAATTGCGCGCCGGAGTTTAGCTTCCGATGGCTTCGGACACAAGCGCACTCACCCGCTCGAGCGATGATCAGCTTGCGGACTATTTGTATTGCGTTGAATGAAGAAACGCCCGGAAGGATGGGGAATCCTTCCGGGCGCTCGTGTGGAGGGGACGGCCTCCACTTGTCCGGGCATGGCTGCCTGTCCCGGACAAGGTCGACAGGGATGGTCGCGTGGCGGCGACCATCCCTTGCTTCTAAAGCGCGTCCGCGTCGGTCTCTCCGGTGCGGATACGAACCGCCTTGCGGAGATCCAGAACGAAAATCTTGCCGTCACCAATCTGGTTGGTTTTTGCGGCAGCAGTGATGGCCTCAACGACTTTATCCGCGACGTCTGCCATGACTGCGACCTCGATCTTCAGCTTCGGCAGGAAGCTGACGGTATATTCCGCGCCGCGGTAAATCTCGGTCTGGCCCTTCTGACGGCCATACCCTTTCACCTCCGTGACGGTGAGCCCTTCAATCCCCATTCCGGTAAGTGCCTCACGGACGTCATCAAGCTTGAAGGGCTTGATAATTGCCATGATCAGCTTCATTGGTGTTTCCTTTCGCAAGCCGTGGCTCCGGCGAGGCGCCCCGGCGGTAGTCGATTGCGCAAAGCCCCTGGACAAAGGGATACTCAAGAAGCGTGCCGACGCGAATACCGCCTAACATATTGAATAATAACCGGCTCGATTGAGCCAGCGGTTGTCAGGCTGCCCGGTCAAGGCGCAATTGCCTAAAAAAACGGCAATAAGCCCGGGTTTCGGATCGGCATGAGAAAAGGGGGCCGAAGCCCCCCTTTCCCGTCCCTCCCGCCGGAGACCGGCGGTGCTGAAGTAGGGAGCGTTAGGGCACCGTTTCACCGTGCAGGTTGAGGTCGAGACCATCGCGCTCGGTCTCGGCATCGACACGCAGTCCGATGACGACGTCGACGATTTTCAGCAGGATGAAGGTCACGATCGCGTCGTAGACGACCGTCACCGCGACGCCATAGAACTGCAGGCCGACTTGCGCGGTATTGCCTTCGAGCATGCCCGCCGTGCCGCCGATCGCCTTGACCGCGAAAACACCCGTCAGGATGGCGCCGATCGCGCCGCCCACGGCGTGGACGCCGAAGGCATCGAGCGAGTCGTCGTATCCGATCATCAGCTTGAGCTTAGCCGCCGACCACCAACAGCCGACGCCGACCACGATGCCGATCGCCAGCGCGCCGCCCGGGCCGACGAAGCCCGAAGCCGGCGTAATGGCGACAAGGCCCGCGACCGCGCCAGAGATGATGCCGAGGACGCTCGGCTTGCCGACGAACGCCCACTCGACGAACATCCAGGCGAGCGCCGCTGCCGCCGTCGCGATCTGCGTAACCGCCATTGCCATGCCGGCCGAGCCATTCGCGGCGACCGCCGAACCGGCATTGAAGCCGAACCAGCCGACCCACAGCAGCGATGCGCCGATCAGGCTGAGGACGAGGTTATGCGGCGCCATGTTCTCTTCGCGGTAACCGAGGCGCTTGCCCAGCACGAGGCAGCAGACGAGGCCGGCTACGCCGGCGTTGATGTGCACCACGGTGCCGCCGGCGAAGTCGAGCACGCCCGCCTTGCCGAGGAAGCCGCCGCCCCATACCCAGTGGCAGATCGGCGAGTAGACGATCAGTGACCAAAGGGTCATGAAGACGAGCATGGCGGAGAACTTCATGCGATCGGCGAAGGCGCCGGTGATCAGCGCCGGCGTGATGATCGCGAAGGTCATCTGGAAGGTCATGAACACGGTTTCGGGGATCGTGCCGGACAAGGAATCCTTGCCCACGCCATGCAACATAAACTTGGCGGCGTCGCCGATAACGGCGTTGCCGGGGTCGAACGCGAGGCTGTAGCCGATGATCGTCCAGAGCACGGTCACGAGGCAGGTGATGGCAAAGCTCTGCATGCACGTCGCGAGTACGTTCTTCTTGCGCACCATGCCGCCGTAGAAAAGCGCCAGGCCCGGTATTGTCATCAGCAGGACCAGCGCGGTCGAAGTCAGCATCCAGGCTGTGTCGCCAGTATCAAGTTTCGGTGCATCCGCCGCCAGAGCCGGGGTCACCGCCGCAAATACGGCTAGAGCGGCCGCGGTGAACGGCACGCCGATTTTCGAAAGTTTTTTCACATTCATGATGTTCATGATACTCCCCTTAAATCGCATCGGCGTCGATTTCGCCGGTGCGGATTCGAACCGCCTTCTCCACGTCCATGACGAAAATCTTGCCGTCGCCGATGCGCCCGGTGGACGCGGTCCGCTGGATCGTCTCCAGCACGGAATCCAACCGGTCATCGGTAATGACGACTTCGATTTTCACCTTAGGAAGAAAATTCACGGTGTATTCCGCACCGCGATAGATCTCAGTTTGCCCCTTCTGACGCCCGTACCCCCGCACTTCGCTGACGGTCAGGCCTTCGATGCCCAGGGCGGTAAGCGCCTCGCGAATCTCTTCAAGCTTGAAAGGCTTGATGATTGCAATCACCAGCTTCATGGGCGCACTCCTTGTCCTCGGTTGTTTCAGCCAATTGCTGGCCAGCATTGGAGCAGTGCTCGCCTGTCGGCCGACTTCTGACGGCACGGTTAATTACAAGAAGCATGCCGAATCGGCCGGCGATGGGATTCGGTTGGATTCTCAAGGGAATGACGGTATTCAGATGCTGTGATGGTCATTTGGGCAGCGGGCTTGTGATCAAAGATTATGCAAAAGGGCCGTTTTGCATAATATTTGAGCGCAAATGTGGCGCGGCAGTTTGACGACTGGACGGTTGCTCAACCAGGAGCGAGGGTAGGGCCATGGTAGAGGGTAAGGATGGCGACTCGCCGGAAGGCCTCGATACCGACGTCCTGATCGTCGGCGGCGGCATGGCGGGTATGACGCTGGCCTGCGCGCTGGCCGGCGCGGGGGTCGCGGTGGCGGTGATCGACCGCGCGCCGCCGGCGGCGACGGTCGCGCCCGATTATGACGGCCGGGCCTCGGCCATCGCGCATGCGTCGGCGATGGCGTTCAAGGGCATCGGCGTCTGGCCGCTGCTCGAGCCGAACGCATCGCCGATCGCCGACATCCGGGTCGCTGACGGCCATCCGATGCGCGGCATCTCGTCGCTGTTCCTGCATTACGATCACCGCGATCTGGGCGACCAGCCGTTCGGCTACATCATCGAGAACCGGCATATCCGCGTCGCATTGCACGCTTTTGCCGAACGCTTGCCGAAACTGACGCTGCTGGCGCCGGTGACGATGACGGCGCTGATCCGCGACAGCCACCGTGTCGAGGCGCATCTTGCGGATGGCAGGCGCCTTCGCGCCAGGCTCGCCGTCGCCGCCGACGGCCGGTCTTCCCAGGTCCGCCGCGACGCCGGCATTGCGGTGACCAGCCTGCGCTACCGGCAGACGGCGATCGTCTGCACCGTGCGCCACGAGCGGGCGCATAACGGGGTCGCCGTCGAGCTTTTCCTTCCGGGCGGCCCGTTCGCGATGCTGCCGATGACCGGGAACCGCAGCAATGTCGTCTGGAGCGAGCGCGCGGAGCTGGCCTCGGCCTATCTTGCGCTCGACGACGATGCCTTCCTGGAAGAGCTGAAAAGCCGCTTCGGGACCTGGCTCGGCGCGATCAGCCTGACCGGACCGCGCTTCTCCTATCCACTCGGCGTCCAGCATGCCGCACGCTATACCGCGCTCCGGCTCGCTTTGATCGGTGACGCGGCGCACGCGATCCATCCGATCGCGGGGCAGGGGCTCAATCTCGGCTTGCGCGACGTGGCGGCGCTGGCGGAGCTGATCGTCGACTCCCGGCGTCTCGGCTTGGATCCGGCCGGCCCCCAGGTGCTGGCGCGTTACGAGCGCTGGCGCCGCTTCGACAACATGTTGCTGACGGTGGTGACGGACGGGCTCAACCGGCTGTTCTCGAACGATATCGGGCTGCTCCGTGTTGCCCGGGACATCGGCCTCGCCGGGGTCAACCGCCTGCCGCCGCTGAAGCGCTTCCTGATGCGCCACGCCATGGGCGTGGTCGGCGACCTGCCGCGTCTCGTGCGCGGCGAAGCGCTGTAGGAGATCCCGATATCCGGATAGTCGGCGCGGCGCGACCGTCTACGGGTCGCGGCTCAGGCCGTGCGCGTCGAGCGCGTCGAGATAGGCCTGCCAGAGCCCGTCCTTCTCGCACCCGAGGCGATAGAGATAGGCCCAGCTGAAGATGCCGGTGTCGTGCAGGTCATCGAACTTGATGCGGACCGCGTAGTTGCCGACCGGCTCGACCGCCATGATGCCGACGTGCCGCCGTCCGGCGATCAGGGTCTTCTGGCCCGGGCCATGGCCTTGCACCTCCGCGGATGGGCTCTCGACGCGCAGGAATTCCGCCGGCAGCGCAAAGCGGCTGCCATCGTCGAAATCCACCTCGAGGATCTTCTCCTGTTTGCGCAGGCGGATTTCGGTTGGCCAGTGCTCGGTTTTGAAGTCGTCCGATGGCATGACGGCGCGCCGCGATCAGTCGTCGATCGCGCGGGCTTCGTCGACCAGCATGATCGGAATGCCGTCGCGGATCGGGTAGGCGAGCTTGGCCTGCTCGCTGATCAGCTCCTGCTTTTCACGGTCATAGATCAGCGGTCCCTTGGTCAGCGGGCATACCAGGCGCTCCAGCAGCTTCCGGTCGACTTCCGATCGTGGCGCCATCGTCTTTTCCTTCGCCTTAGCTATTGCGGGGCGGCGTGTCCGGGCGCTTTCGCATGGGCGGACATTTCGACCAGCGTCGTCAAGATCTTGCTGCGCTCCACAAGGTTCCGCGCTTCCAGCAGCGCCTGCTTTTCGGACGCTTCGAACGGGCAGATCATCGAAAGGCAGGTCACCAGCCGCTCGTCGGCGCTCGCCTCGATCGCGTTCCAGTCCGCCGAGATTCCGTGCGCCGAGAAATAGCCCTTGAGCGATCCCAGCAGGCGCGCGCGTTCGATCCGCGTCTCGCCCTCGGCGTTCAGATCGCCCCGATAGCGCGACCAGTCCGCCACGACCGGGCGGTAGCCGCGCTTCAGCGGCAGCTCTTCCTTGACCTCGAACCGGCCGACGCCCTTCAGCGTCAACAGGAAGCGGCCGTCCTCGGTTTCTTGGAAGGCGGTGATCCGCCCGGCGCAGCCGGTGCGGTAGACCGGCGGATTCGGCTGCGTGCTCTCATGCTCGGTCGGCTGGATCATGCCGATCAAGCGGCCCGCGCCAAGTGCGTCTTCGACCATGTGCAGATAGCGCGGCTCGAAGATGTTGAGCGGCAGCTCGCCGCGCGGCAGCAGCAGGACCCCGGTCAGGGGAAAAATCGGAATCTGCGACGGCAAGGCGTCGAAACCGGGGTCGAAGGCGCTCATGCGAACAGGACCGACGACAATCGCTGCCGGCCCTCGATGGTGGCCGGATGGGTCGGGCCGAGCGCGTCGAAGATCTTGACCAGCTCCTTGCGTGCGGCGTCCTCGTTCCAGGTCCGGTTGCGGCGGACGATCTCGAGCAGCTCGCCGATCGCGCGCTCCGACTGGCGCTGGGCATAGGCGGCGAGCGCGAGCTCGAAGCGGGCCTCGTGGTCGTTCGGGTTCTGCTGCACGCGGCTTTCGAACTCATCCATGCGGCCGGACGCTTCCTGCGCCTTCTCGGCCAGCTCGAGCGACGCCCTGACGGCGGCGACATCCGGATCGTTGCGCTTGGTCTCCGGCAGGGTGGCGAGCAGCTGCGCCGCCGCATCCGGCTGCCCGGTCTCGGCATAACAGCGCGCCATGCCGGCGATTGCCTTCACGTTGTCCGGCTGCTGCTGCAGGATGCGGCCGTACAGCGCCCCGGCGGTCGATACGTCGCCGGCGGCGATAGCCTCCGCCGCCTGCTCGAGCATCTGTTCCGTCGGCGTCGGGCCGACCTCGCCGCCGCCCGCCCGGATCAGCCGTTCAATGAAGGACTTGATCTGGCTTTCCGGCAGCGCGCCGACGAACCCGTCGACCGGCTGTCCGCGGACGAAGCCGAACACGGCCGGGATCGACTGGATGCGGAGCTGTTGGGCGATCGCCGGATGCTCCTCGATGTCGAGCTTGACCAGCTTGACGGCGCCGGCGCGCTCCACCACAGCCTTTTCCAGGATCGGGCCGAGCTGCTTGCACGGGCCACACCAGGGCGCCCAGAAGTCGACGATCACCGGCACGGTCATGCTGGCTTCGAGGACGTCCGCCGCGAAGGCCTGGGTGGTGGTGTCCTTTACCAGCGCGCTGCGGTCCGCGGCCGGGCCGGCCCCTGGTGCTGCGCCGCTTAGAATGTCTTGCATACTCAATATACCCTCATGTTCTTTCAACGCCGGTGAGCGGCGCTCTTGCTTACCCGATCGCGGTCCGAGGTTTACACGATTAAATGGCCGCTTGGCATCGCCAAGGCAAGGGCCCCCCTCAAATCGGCGCCCCGAAATCGACGATCTCCGGCGGGTGATTCTCCGCTTCCAGGAAGCGCAGCAGCCCGTCGGCCGAGACTGCCGTGGTCATGTCGTTGCGCAGCGGATGGGCGTTGACCGGGCTTTTTTCCAGCGCGCCCTTGTCGAGCACCACCGCCGCCCGCCCGGCGCGGTCGTTCAGTACGCCGAACGGCGTCACCGACCCCGGCTGCACGCCGAGCACCTCGAACAACAGCTCGGCGCTGCCGAAGGACAGGCTGCCCTGGGCGCCGAGCCGGCGCTTCAGCGCTTTCAGGTCGATCTCCCGCTCTTCCAGCGCCGTGACCAGCCAGATCCGCTTCTTCTTGTCGCGCAGGAACAGATTCTTGACATGCGCGCCCGGCAGCGTGCCGCGCAGCGCCTTGGCCTCCTCGACCGTGAAGACCGGCGGGTGGCTATGGGTCCGATAGTCGATGCCGAGCGCATTGAGCCGCCGGAACAGCCCTTCCGCGCCGAGCGGTTGATCCTCCATCATGCCCGGTTTCATAGCGCGGGCGGGGCCATGGCCGCAACTGCGGGGGATGCCGGGCCGGCGCACGGATTTCTTGCTTTGGCCGCGCCGATGGGTATTATCCCGCGCTGGAACGCGGGCGTAGCTCAGGGGTAGAGCGCAACCTTGCCAAGGTTGAAGTCGTGAGTTCGAATCTCATCGCCCGCTCCATTTCCTCCAGTCCCATCGCCGAGAAATTTCACGCCGGTGCTCGCGGCAGGTGCGCTGCGCGCGCCTCTTGCCGGACCACGGCCCGCGAGCCTATGGTTCGCTGCCGGCTCGGGCGGCATGGGGCTGCCCGGCCGATTGAAGGTTTCCACGTCCATGCCATCGCCCGCCGTTGATCCCCAGGAGAGCGACAAAGCGGCCAAACGCCGGAGCTTGCGCACCGACCTCCTCGCCATTGTCGCCATCGTCAGCGTCGTCGCGCTGATCGATTCCGAGCTGATCGCCTATGGCGTCCCCGGCATCTTCGTCGCCTCGGAGCTTTTCCATCTGCCGACGCTCGTCGCCTATGGCGCCGTGGCTCTGCTCGGCCTTCTGTGTCTCTGGTTGAGCGTCTGGCTCGCCCGCCAGGTCTGGAAGGTCGAGCACACGCTGAATTCGGGGCAGGGCTCGCAGTAACCGCGATACATTACGCCTGAAGGGGAGAGGGCGCGGATCGGATCAGACGCGGCCAGGCTCGCCGGCTGGCGTGCCGAGGCCGCGCATTGCGGCCGGGCCCGCGGCCGGCCCGCCGCCCTTGGCCGCGCTCTTAACGGCGCCTTGGGCCGCGTCCTTGTCCGGCTCGCTGTCCTTGGCGGGCCGCACGATACGCGACAGCGGGAAGATCAGCGTCGCCTTGGTGCCGACGCCGGGCGCGCTCTCGAGCTCCAGCTTGCCGCCATGCAGCTCGATCATCCGCTTGGTGAGGGGCAGGCCGAGCCCGGTCCCCTCATGCTTGCGGCTGAGCGAGCGGTCGACCTGAACGAACGGCGCTAACGCCTTGGGAATGTCGTCCTTGGTCATGCCGACGCCGGAGTCCTCGACCGCGAAGACGAAGCCACGCGCCGGGTCGCACGCCACTTTGACCGACACCCGGCCGCCCGGATCGGTGAACTTGATGGCGTTCGACCACAGGTTCGCCAGCATCTGCTTGAACTGACGCGGATCAGCGCGCAGCGGCGGCAGGGTTTCGGGGCAATCGAGCGTCAGCGCGACGCGGCCCCGCTCCGCGCGGTCCTTGACCAGCGTCTCCACCGCCCGGATGGCGGCGGGAACGTTGAGCTCTTCGTCGTCCGGCTTCAGCGAGCCGCGCTCGATTTTCGAGAGATCCAGGATATCGTTGATCAGCGACAGCAGGTGACGCGCCGAATCGTGGATGTCGCCGGCATACTCGCGGTAGCGCGCGCTGCCGACCGGACCGAACGCCTCCATCCGCATCAGATCCGAAAAGCCGATCACAGCGTTGAGCGGCGTGCGAAGCTCGTGGCTCATCATGGCCAGGAACTCCGACTTGGAGCGGTTGGCGAGCTCCGCTTCCTCCTTCGCCCGCGAAATGTCCGCGATGCGGGTTTCCAGCTCTCTGTTGGCCCGCTGCAGGTCGCGGCGAACCTGCAGCAGGCTGACGAGCGTCATGACGATGTAGCCTACGAGGATCAGCGCGGTGACGAACATGACCGAGCGGTAGGCGCTGTTTTCGCCGTGCAGGGTCGATTCCTTCCGGCGGTAGGATTCCAGCACGTTGTCGAGAAGGCGCAGGCCGCTGACGGTCAGCAGCTCCTTCAGCGTCCAGTCCGCCTCGGTCCGGTGCGTTACGATCACCTCGCCGTCCCGAAGCAGCGACGCGATTTTTCCGGCGATTGACGGCGGTGAATCGGCCGCGATCCGCTGCAGCCGGCCGACGCTCTGGCTGATGTTGGCGACGCGGGCGCTTGAGGCCTCGATGTGATAGCGAAGGACCGCGATCTCGAAGGCGTCGAGCGCGCGCTGGAGCCCGCCCGATTGGCCGCTCGCCGCGGCCGACAGCTCCGCGGCGATGGCCGGGAATGAGCGAAGCGAGTCTCGGACGGTGGCATTGCGCATGCGGAAGCGCTGCAGCAGCTTCTTGCGCTTTTCCAGCAGGGCGCCGTAGTCGTGGAGCGAGGCGGCCAGCCCCTCCGGCGCATCATCCAGCGAGTCGCGGATATTCTTCTGCAATGCCGCCAGCAGGCCGGTCATCCGGTCGGTGAGCCGCATCAGCGCATCGTCGCTCGACGGCAGCCCGACCCGTATTTTCAAGGTGTCACGGTCGACGGTCTGCTCGAGCTGGCGCAGGGATTCGAGACGGGAGCGGATGCGCGCGAGCTCGTCGAAATCGACCGACTGGGCCCTGAAAAAGGCATAACCGAGGCCGCCGATGGTCGCCAACAGGAGCAGAAGGCGGATGTTGCTGGCTCTATCCAATTTCCGACGACGTCCCTGTTGCGTCACCAGCTGGTTGCCATCTCTTTTTTTGCCTCGATGGCGGCGCGGTTCTGGTGCAGCCCTGTTCATGAATTCTTGTGTGCCGTGCGCTGCTGCCGGGAGAGACTTGCGCCGGGTCCAAGCGAAGGCATTCATCATCGTTCACTTTGCTTAACCAGCAGTTAACGACGACTTTGGCTTGCCGCGGCAATGTCCTTGGGATGTGAATAAAATCAGTCGATTACGGCGTCGCCGGCGGAAAGCGCGGCGCGTTGCGCGCGGCCCTGCAAAGCGCTTAAATGCGGCAAGCGACTTTCCCCGCTGGATCGCCGATCCGACCGCCTTCGCATGGGACAGGGCGAGGGCCGGCGGGCGGCGCCATGAAACATTGATGGAAAAGGAGAACGGGCCGTGAAGACAGGTCTAGAAGGGCGCGCCGTGCTGATCACCGGCGCAGGGCGCAATATCGGCCGGCGTATGGCCGTGATGTTCGCCGAGGAGGGGGCCAACCTCGCCATCTGTACGAGCCGCAACATGGACGGGCTCGACGGCACGGTGGCCGAGGCGGAGAAGGCGGGCGCCAAGGTGATCGCCCAGCAGGTCGACGTCACCGATGCGGACGCGGTCGAGCGCTTCGTCGCGCGCGCGCACAAGGATTTCGGCCGGATCGACGTGGTCGTGAACAATGCCGTCTACCGGTCGGAAGGCGACCTCCTGGAAGAGCCGGTCGAAAGCTGGATGCGCAATATCGCGGTGAATCTGCACGGCCCCTATTACATGTGCAAGGCCGCCATCCCGCACATGATCGAGGCGAAATGGGGCCGGGTGGTCAATTTCTCGGGCATCGCGCCCTATCTCGGCTCCTATCCCGGCAAGTCGATGGTCAAGCTCGGCATCGTCGGCTTCACGCGTGGCCTCGCCAAGCAATACGGCAAGCACAATATCACCGCGAACTGCATCGGCCCCGGCTATATCGAAGTCGAGCGTGACGACTTCCAGGACAAGACGAAAGGCGTGCACAGCCATCAGGCCTTGCCCCGCGGCGGCGCGCCCGACGAGGTGGCGAGCCTCGCCGTCTATCTCGCGAGCGAGAACGGCGGTTATATCACCGGGCAGTGCTACCTCGTGAACGGCGGCGCGTATTTCCAATAGGCGCGTGGGACGGCGGTCAGGTTAGGAACTGGCCGCCGTTCACATGGATGGTCTGGCCCGTGACGAAACGGGCGTCGGGCGAGCAGACATAGCGGATCGCCGCGGCGATGTCCTCGGGCGCGCCTTCGTAGCCGACCGGCGGCACCCTCGAGTTCGGCGCCGACGTACCGGCTGTCTTCGACCGCGGCCCGCCGATCTTACCAGGCGCCACGCAGTTCACGGTGATTCCCTTGTCGGCGTACTCGATCGCGAGGCCGTGCGTCAGCCCTTCCAGCCCGGCCTTGGCGGTATGGACATGCGCGCGATAGAGCAGGCCCGCGTGGTGGCCGATGCCGCCCAGGTTGACGATGCGGCCCCAGCCGGCCTTCAGCATGTGCGGCACGGCATAGCGGGTGCAGAAGAAGGCGCCGTCCAGCACGATGCTCGTGATGTGCCGCCAGTCGGCGTAGCTCATCTCCTCGAATTTTCCCTGGCGCCGGTCGGCGGCGTTGTTGACCAGGATGTGCAATCCGCCGAACGTGCCGACGATCGAATCGATCATCCCCTTCACCTGCGTTTCATCGGTGATGTCGGCGACGGCGACCATGGCCTTGCCGCCCTTCGCCTCGATCTCGCACTTGTTCGCCTCCGCCTCGTCGCGGGAGCTGCGCACGTTGAGAACGACGGCAGCGCCGTCGGCGGCGAGCGCCATGGCCGTGGCCCGGCCGGACCGCCGCGCCGCGCCCGTGATCAATGCAACGCGCCCGGCAAGCGGGCGTGCTTCGGAATTCGTCATTTCTATGCCTCTCCTGGTTTTGGCCGCGCCTGTTCAGGCGGATCCAGCAGCCGCGGGCGGGCCGCACTCCGTTTATCGCCCGAGGAGGCGGTTTCGGTCAAAGCGGCGAGGCGACGGCCGCACGTGCGCTTGCTTCGGGCGTCCGGCGCACGGTAGATAAGAAAGAGCGAACAAATCATGCCCGCCCGTCGCCTGGGTATTCCGGCGGGCCGAAGGGCACAGGGACGAAAGACGGAAAATGAAGAAAAAGAAGGCAGCGACCCTCGAGGAGGCAGTATCGCACCTGCGTGACGGCGCGACGGTCCTCATCGGCGGCTTCGGCTATGGCGGCGTGCCGGAACAGCTGATCGAGGGGATCTGCGGGCGTGGCCTCAGGAACCTGACGATCGTCAACAACAACGCCGGCACCGGGCATACCGGCATCGCGCGGCTGCTCGAAGAAGGCTGTGTCGGCAAGATCATCTGCAGCTTCCCCTTTGCCGCGGAATCGGTTGTTTTCAAGGACATATACGAAGCGGGCAAGGTCGACCTGGAGGTCGTGCCGCAAGGAACGCTGGCCGAGCGGATGCGCAACGCGGGCGCGGGGCTTGGCGGCTTCCTGACGCCGACCGGCGTGGGCACCGAGATCGCCGAGGGCAAGCCCGAATTCACGGTCGATGGCAAGCGCTACGTCATGGAAAAGCCGCTGCGCGGGGATTTCGCGCTGATCAAGGCCTTCAAGGTCGATCCGCGGGGCAACCTCGTGTATCGTAAGGGCGCGCGGAATTTCAATCCGGTCATGGCGATGGCGGCCGATTTCACCATCGCCGAGGTCAAGGAAGAAGTGCCGCTGGGCGGGCTGGACCCCGAGGTCATCGTCACGCCGAGCGTCTTCGTCGACTGCTATTACGTAACGGGATGACCGAGCCATGTCGCAGATCGTGAAAATACCCCAGAAGCCGCTGCTCGACCGAAACCAGATCGCCAAGCGTCTTGCCGCCGACCTGCAAAGGGACTGGGTGGTCAATATCGGCATCGGCATGCCGACCGCGACGCTGCCCTACGTTCCCGCGGAGCGCGACGTCATTTTCCATAGCGAGAACGGCCTCATCGGCATGGGACCGCCACCGACCCGCGAGGAAGACATCGACCGCGACCTGATGAGCGCCGGCAAGGGGCCGGTCACGCTGATTCCGGGCGGCGCCTTCGTGCACCACGCGGATTCCTTCTCGCTCGCCCGCGGCGGCCGGCTCGATTGCGCGGTGCTCGGCGCCTTCCAGGTCGCGGCGAATGGCGACCTCGCCAATTGGAAAGTGAAGGGCGCGAGCTCCGGCAATATCGGCGGCGCGATGGATATCGCGGTCGGCGCGAAGCAGGTGTTCGCGATGATGACCCATGTGGCGAAAAACGGCGAAGCCAAGGTCGTGCAGAGCCTAACCTATCCGCCGACCGCGCTTGGCGTCGTCACCCGCGTCTATACGGACATGGCCGTGCTCTCGGTGACGCCGCGGGGTTTCGTGCTGGAAGAGGTCGCGCCGGGATTGACGGCCGACGATGTCCAGGCGGCGAGCGCCGCCGACCTGATCCTGCCGGACAGGCTGGGCACGATCGCCGCCTGACACGGCGTTCACGACTGTTCACAGGTTACGGACGGCGGCATCGAGCGGTGCCGCCGTCATGTTTTTTGCGCGCCGAATGCGGTAAGTTGACCGAGGCGGGAACGCGCGCACCGTAATGAAACGTTAATGGTGGGCGAACGATAGTGAAATTGCCGCCGCCTAGATATTCCTCGGTGCGGCGCTCTTAACAATTGCGAAAGAAATTTCTTTCGGGAGGCGGGGCGATGGCAACGCGGGTGGAAACGCACAAGCACGAACAAATCGAAAAAGCGACCGACCTGGTGCGCGCGAAGCTGGCAGGCGAGAAGGCGGTCAATGCCGAGCTGTTCATTCGCGAGTTCTACGCCGGTGTGCTCGAAGACGATATCCAGGGCGTCGAGCCGGAAGACCTCTATGGCGCGGCGCTGTCGCTGTTCCAGTTCGCGGCGAAACGGCCGGACGGCGCGCTCAAGGTCCGCGCCTACAATCCCCGTTTCGACAAGCACGGCTGGCGGTCGCGCCACACCGTGATCGAGATCGTCAACGACGACATGCCCTTCCTCGTCGATTCCGTGACGATGGGACTGAACGCGATGAACCTGATGGTTCATCTGGTGATCCACCCGATCCTCATGGTCAAGCGCGACAACGCGGGAACGATGGTCGACGTCGCCGCCATCCGCAACGGCAAGAAGGCCGGCGCGCGCGAGTCCTTCATGCAGATTCAGATCGACGAGCAGAGCGCGCCCGAGGCGTTGCGTCAGATCGAAGAGCGTATCACCAGTATTCTCGGGCAGGTGCGCGCCGCCGTCGACGACTGGCAGGGGATGATGCAGCGCGCGATGGATGCGCGCGACAGTCTCAAGAAATCGCCGCCGCCGATCGACGCGGAGGAATTGGACGACGCCATCGCCTTTCTCGACTGGGTCTACGACAATCATTTCACCTTCATCGGTTGCCGCGATGTGAACATCAAGCAACGCGGCTCGAGGGTCACGGTCGATGTGGCGCCGGATTCCGGGCTCGGCATCCTGAGGGATGATTCCCTGGAGATCTTCGAAGGGCTGCGCCGGCACGGCGTCATCCCGCCGGATGTGCAGGAGTTTCTGCGCAAGCCGTCGCCGGTCCTGATCACCAAGTCGAGCCTGCGGTCGACCGTGCACCGGCCCGTGCCGCTCGACGCCATCGCGGTGAAGAAATTCGACAAGGACGGCACCGTCATCGGCGAGCAGATCTTCGTCGGCTTGTTTACCTCCGTCGCCTACAGCATGAGCCCCAGCCGCATTCCCTCGCTGCGCCGAAAGGTGCAGGAGGTGATGGACCGAGCCGGTTTCGATCCGCAAAGCCATAGCGGGAAATCGCTGTTGCATGTGCTGGAGCATTTTCCCCGCGACGAGCTGTTCCAGATCGACGCGGAACAACTGTCCGAGATCGCCGTCGGAATCGTCAGCCTGCATGAGCGCCAGCGCGTCGCGCTTTTCCTGCGCCGCGACCCCTTCGAGCGTTTCATCTCCGCCTTCGTCTACGTGCCGCGCGACCGCTACAATGCGGCGCTCCGGCACGCGTTCCAGGATATCCTCTGCGAAAGCTTTGACGGGTCGTTGCTGAACTATACCGCCCAGTTCGGCGATGAGACGCTGGGCCGGGTTCACTTCGTAATCGCGACGCATCCGGGCGCGATCCCCGAATATGACGCGCGCGCGATCGAGGCGCGGCTGCGCGAAGCGGGCCGGACATGGAGCGACCGGCTGCAGGAAGCGTTACTCGAACACTGCGGCGAAGAGGCGGGCAATCGCCTCCACCGGCGTTACGGGGACGCCTTTCCAATCGGCTATCAGGAGCAGTTCTCGGCCGCCACGGCGGTGCTCGATATCGAAAAGATCGAAGGCGCGCGCGCCGGTGGCGAGCTCGGCATGAATCTCTATCGGCCGCTCGAGGCCGAAGAAAATGAGCTTCGGTTCAAGATTTACAACACGGGCAGCGCGCTCAGCCTGTCCGATATCCTGCCCGTGCTCGAGAATATGGGCCTCAAGGTGCTGAGCGAGGCGCCGTTCGACATAAAGCTGCGCGACGACGAGGCGAAGATCCGCATCCACGACTTCGCGCTGGTCACGAGCAACGGCAAGGCCGTCGATTTCGAGGATATCCACGATCACTTCCAGGAAAGCTTCCGGCGCATCTGGCGCGGTGAGATGGAGAATGACGGCTTCAACCGATTGGTGCTCGGCGCTGAGCTCGATTGGCGGGAGGTCGTGGTGCTGCGCGCCTTCTATAAATATCTGCGTCAGGCGCGCATTCCCTTCAGTCAGGAATATGTCGAGCAGACGCTGGCCCGCAATCCGAACCTGGCGGCGCTGATCGCCGAGCTGTTCGTCATCCGGTTCGATCCCGCGTTTCCCGGCAAGCGTCAGGTCGCGGAGACGAGCACGGTCGAGAAGATCGTCGAAGGCCTCGAAGCGGTCACCAACCTGGACGAAGACCGCATCATCCGGCGCTACCTCAATCTGGCGCAGCAGGCGGTGCGCACGAACTACTTCCAGCCGGGCGAGAACGGCGAGCCGAAACCGGATATTGCCATTAAGTTCAACAGCCGCGGAATCGAAGAGCTGCCGCTGCCGAAGCCGCTCTGCGAGATCTTCGTCTACAGCCCGCGCTTCGAAGGCGTGCATCTGCGCTTCGGCCTGGTGGCGCGCGGCGGCTTGCGCTGGTCGGACCGGCGCGAGGATTTCCGGACCGAGGTTCTCGGCCTCGCCAAGGCGCAACAGGTCAAGAATGCGGTGATCGTGCCGGTCGGCTCCAAGGGCGGGTTCGTGTTGAAGAAGGCGCCGCCGGCATCCGACCGCGACGCCTATCTCAAGGAAGGCGTTGCGGTTTACAAGGCGTTTGTCAGCGCGCTGCTCGACGTTACCGACAATCTGGTCGGCGACAAGGTCGTGCCGCCCGAGCATGTCGTGCGCAAGGACGGCGACGACCCCTATCTCGTCGTCGCCGCCGACAAGGGCACGGCGACCTTCTCCGACTATGCCAACGAAGTCGCCCGGCAATACGGCTTCTGGCTCGACGACGCCTTCGCGTCGGGCGGGTCGGCCGGATACGACCACAAGGGCATGGGCATCACGGCGCGCGGCGCGTGGGAATTGGTCAAGCGCCACTTCCGCGAGATGGGGCACGACACGCAGTCCGAGGACTTCACCGTGGTCGGCTGCGGCGACATGTCGGGCGACGTCTTCGGCAACGGCATGCTGCTGTCGCCGCATATCCACCTGATCGGCGCCTTCAACCATGTGCATATCTTTATCGACCCGGCGCCCGACGGACCGAAGAGCCTGGAAGAGCGCAAGCGGCTTTTCGACAAGCCGCGCAGCAGCTGGACCGACTATGATCCGAAGCTGATCGCGCCCGGCGGCGGCGTGTTCGAGCGCAGCGCCAAGTCGATCGCGATCACGCCCGAGATGAAGAAGCTCTTCGACATCAAGGCGGACCACCTGACGCCGAGCGAGCTGATTCACGCCATGCTGCTGGCCAAGGTCGACCTGTTGTGGTTCGGCGGCATCGGTACCTATGTCAAATCCTCGATGGAGGATCATGCCGATGCCGGCGATCGCGCCAACGACGCGCTGCGCGTGGACGGCAAGGAGCTGCGCTGCAAGGTCCTGGGCGAAGGCGCCAACCTTGGCGTGACGCAGCTCGGCCGGATCGAGTACGCGGAGAAGGGCGGATGCCTCAACACGGATTTCATCGACAATTCGGCCGGCGTCGACACGTCGGACCACGAGGTCAACATCAAGATCGCGCTGGGCGATGTCGTGCAGCGCGGCGATATGACGTTGAAGCAGCGCGACGCCCTGCTTCGGGAGATGACGGACGCGGTCGGCGCGCTGGTCTTGCGTCACAACTATCAGCAGACGCAGGCGCTTTCCGTCGCGCAGTCCTACGGCTCGGCGCGGCTGGACGAGCAGCAGCGCATGATGCGGCTGCTCGAGCGCCAGGACCTGCTCAACCGGCAGATCGAATTCCTGCCCGATGACGAGGAGATCGCCCAGCGCCAATCCGGCCGCCTGGGGCTGACGCGGCCCGAGCTGTCGGTGCTGCTGGCCTATGCGAAAAACGTGGTGTACACGCAGCTGCTCGAGTCCGACCTGCCGGACGATCCGAAGCTCGAGATGGATCTGCAGCGCTATTTCCCCGATCCGATCCAGCAGAAATATCCCGATGCGATCAATCGGCACCGGCTGCGGCGTGAGATCATTGCCACGGTGGTGACGAACTCGATGATCAACCGGGTCGGGCCGACCTTCGTCAGCGAGATGCAGAACAAGACGGGCATGGACGCGCCGGAGATCGCGCGCGCGTATACGATCGTCCGTGAAGTGTTCGGCCTGCGCGGGCTGTGGGATAGCATCGAAGCGTTGGACAACAAGGTCCCGGCGGAAGCCCAGATCAAGATGCTGCGCGAGACCGGCCGGACGCTGGAACGCATGACGCCATGGTTTCTGCGCAACGGCGAGCATCCGCTCGAAATCAGCCGGTACATGGACGAGTACGGCGGCGGCATCGAGGTCTTGCGCAACAATCTCGATGCGCTGATGGCGCCCGATCAGCTGGCGGAGACGCGCGAGCGTACCGCCGCCTTCGCGGTTCCGGGCGTGCCGCAGGCGCTGGCAGACCTGGTCGGCCGTTTGAAGGCGCTGTCGACCGGCTGCGATATCATCAGGATCGCCCGCAACGTAGGCCGCTCGGTCGAAGAGGTGGGCGAGACCTACTTCCTGCTGGGCAGCCGCTTCCACCTCGAGTGGCTGCGCCACAACGCCGACGTGATGACGCCGGAGAATCCGTGGTACCAGATGGCGCTGAGCGCCATCATCGAGGACCTGTGGGGCACGCAGGGCGAGCTTACCGCCAGGATCCTCGGCAATGGCGGATGCGGCAAGGGGGCGGTCGACGGCTGGTCCGACCAGCGCAAGGAGACCGTCGGCCGGGTCGAGGAGATCGTCAAAGAGTTGATGCAACACGGGTCGATCGATCTCGCGATGCTGACCGTGGCGAACCGCGAGCTCCGGGGATTGGTTTCGGTCTAACGCCCGGTCCGGTCCCGGCAGCCCCATCCCGGCCGGCAAGCCTTGGCCGCCGGCCATGCGCGCCCACGCTCTTCAGCAATCGTTAACGGGTTATCCGAATAATGGCCGTGAAGAAAATTGGGTAATTTCAACGGCTAAGCATGTTTCCCCAGGCTGATCTACCGATCTTCGCCACGGCGGTGGAGAGCTTCCGTTTCGTTTTCGCCCATCGGCGCGAGCTCCGGCGGATCGCGCTGTTCGCCCTGCCCGCATTCTATCTGATTCACATCGCGTTCGATTCGATCGACTGGCCCGCCTTTTCCAGTCATGGGTTGAATGCGACGGCGATGCGGGCGCTGGCCGATCTCGTGGTGAGAGGCGGCATCGCCACCATCGTACTGGTGGCCTGGCATCGCGTCGTGATGCTCAAGGTGAGCGCGCGCAGCACGCTGCCGCCGATTACCGTCGGCCTGCGGGAGTTCCGGTATTTCGTCGTCTGGATCCTGTTGAGCGTCGGTTTTCTCGCCGTCTTTGCCTTCACCATGGCGGCGATGGTCGCGGTCCAATTCGTCGCGATGCTGGGCGTGTATCTGCTCCTTCTTCTTGTCGGCCTCAGCAAGACGCTGGTCGTCGGACAGCGTGATCAGCTCATGCTCGTGATGTGGATTTCCGTTTTCTTCGCCTTGCCCGTGGCAAGTTACATAACGGGACGCCTGTCGCTTGTGCTGCCGGCGATGGCGGTGGACCGCAAGCGGCCGTTGCGTCAGGCGTGGCGCCTGTCGGCCGGCAACGGATGGCGGCTCGTCATTGCTTCGCTCCTCGTCATGCTGCCGATGGAATCGATCGCGGCGCTCTGCAACAAGGCCGCGCTGGCGACGCGCACGACGCTGGCCTACTACCCGCTGTCATTCGCGGCCGCGGTGAGCGTTTTCTTGCTGGTGGTGCTGACCGGCACCATTCTGTCGCTGTTTTCGTTGCAGCTCAATTCGGGGCAAGGCAACAGGGACCGCCTGCGGTCTCACATCGTTCCGGCGGAATAGGGCGCCGCGCGGCCGGTCAAGCGATCTTCACGGCGGTCCCGCTTACCGCGACCATGAGCATCGATCCCTTTTCGCCCACCACTTCGTAGTCGAGATCAACGCCGATGACGGCGTTCGCGCCCATCTCCGTCGCTTGGGCGCACATATCTTCGATGGCGGCGTTCTTGCCCTCGCGCAGCACCTTCTCGTAGGAGCCGGAACGGCCGCCGACGATGTCGCGGATGCCCGCGAACATGTCGCGGAATAGGTTCGCGCCGCAAACCGCTTCGCCGGTGCAGATGCCGTAATACTCGACGATCTTGCGACCCTCGATCATGTCTGTGGTGGTGACGAGCATTATCGGGACCCCCCTTGCGGCGATTGACTCGACCGCATGGTAGAGAGTCGGGACTGGCCTGCCAATCCCGCGAAAAAGCGCGCCTCCGGCTTAGTGCCGGAAATGCCGCATCCCGGTGAAGACCATGGCGATGCCCGCGCCGTCGGCTGCCGCGATCACCTCTTCGTCGCGGATCGAGCCGCCCGGCTGGATGACGGCGGTGGCGCCGGCCTCGACCGCCGCCATCAGCCCGTCCGCAAACGGAAAGAAGGCGTCCGATGCGACCACCGACCCGATCGTCGCCGGCTGCGCGAGACCCGCGGTCTCGGCGGCGTCGCGCGCTTTCTGCGCGGCGATGCGCGAGGAATCGACCCGGCTCATTTGACCGGCGCCGATGCCGACCGCCGCGCGGTCCTTGACGTAGACGATGGCGTTGGATTTCACATGCTTGCAGACCGTGAACGCGAACAGCAGATCGCGCGTCTCCTGGGCGCTCGGCGCCCGCTTGGTCGCGAGCTTGAGGTCGGCTTCGGTGATCCGCCCGTCATCCCGCGATTGCAGCAGGAAGCCGCCTGCGATCGAGCGGACCAGCATACCGGCGGCGCTGGGGTCCGGCATCGCGCCGGTCAGCAGCAGCCGGAGATTTTTCTTCTTCGCAAGCGCGGCGCGTGCCGCGGCGTCTGCGTCCGGCGCGATGATCACCTCGGCGAACAGCTTGCCGATGCGCTCGACCGTCGCGCCGTCGAGGGTCCGGTTGAACGCGAGGATGCCGCCGAACGCGCTGACCGGATCACAGGCAAGCGCGCGGCTGAAGGCGCTGGCCAGATCGGTGTCGACGGCCACCCCGCACGGGTTCGCATGCTTGATAATGGCGCACGCCGGATCGGTGAATTCGGCGACCAGCTCGAAGGCCGCATCCGTGTCGTTGAGATTGTTGTAGCTGAGCTCCTTGCCTTGCACCTGCTCGGCGCTGGCGACGCCCGCGCGCGCGGGCCCGCCGACATAGAGCGCGGCCTGCTGATGCGGGTTCTCGCCATAGCGCAGACGCTGCTTCAGGCGGCCGCCGACGGCGAGGCGGTCCGGGAAGGGCTCGTCGCGCTGCTCGGCGAACCATCGTGCGATGGCGGCGTCATAGAGCGCGGTGTGCGCATAAGCCTCTTCCGCCAGGCGCCGGCGCAGCGCCTGCCCGGTCGCGCCCGAGGCGGACGCCATCTCGGCCTGGACGGCGGCATATTGCGCCGGGTCGGTGACCACCGTGACGTGATCGTGATTTTTCGCCGCCGCCCGGATCATCGCAGGACCGCCGATATCGATATTCTCGACGCAATCGTCATAAGCGCCGCCGCCGGCCACCGTGGCCTCGAAGGGGTAGAGGTTGACCACCACGAGGTCGATCGGCTGGATCCCGTGCTCCTTCATCTGGGCGCAATGGCTGGCGAGATCGCGGCGGCCGAGGATTCCGCCGTGAATTTTCGGGTGCAGCGTCTTGACGCGTCCGTCCAGGATCTCGGGCGAGCCGGTGTAGTCGGCGACCTCGGTCACCGGAATGCCCGCCGCCGCCATGGCTTTCGCCGTTCCGCCGGTCGACAGGATCTCGACGCCCGAAGACGCCAGGAAGCGGGCGAAGTCGACCAGTCCCGTCTTGTCCGAGACGGAGATCAGAGCACGGGAAATCGGAAGATCGGCCATCGGTGTCGCTTGCTCCTGAACGTTGCGAAAGTTGGTGTCGTGGGGTCGGGGGCTCCGCCGCCGTCCGGTCAGCCGGACAGCACGCTCCGCGTCTCCTGTCGGTCGAATTCGGGAACGAGATGCCGGATCATCGCGAGCGCGGCTTCGCGCTTGCCGGACCGGCAGGTGGCTTCGAGCTCGTCCAGCGCACGCTGCAGGAACGGCAGGTCGACGGTACGCGGGTTGGCGAGCCGCAGGTTGGGGTTCGAGGTGGTCACCAGGTCTTCGCCGGCGTGCAGCAGCTCTTCCTGCAGCTTCTCGCCCGGCCGCAGGCCGGTGAAGGTGATCGCGATGTCTTCATCCGGGCGCTTGCCCGCGAGCCGGATCATCTGCCGCGCCAGATCCAGGATACGCACCGGCTCGCCCATATCGAGTTCGAAAATCCTGCCGCAGGCGCCCGCATCCGCCTCGCCGATTGCCGATGCCTGGAGCACGAGCTCGACCGCTTCGCGCACGGACATGAAATAGCGCGTGACCTCCGGATGGGTGACCGTGACCGGTCCACCGGCGGTGATCTGCTTCTGGAACAAGGGAACGACCGAGCCCGTCGAGCCCAGGACATTGCCGAACCGTACGGTCACATAGCGCGTCTGACGCCGTTCGCCTGTGGCGAGGTCGAGCGCCTGGGTATAGCTTTCGGCCAGGCGCTTGGTCGCGCCCATCACGCTGCTCGGATTGACCGCCTTGTCGGTGGAGATCTGCACCATCATGCGGACGCCCGCGTCGCGGCAGGCATCCGCGACGTTGCGGCTGCCGATAGTGTTGGTCAGCATGCCTTCGAGCGGGTTCTGCTCGACCATCGGCACATGTTTCAGCGCTGCCGCGTGGAACACCAGCTCCGGCGCATAGGTTGCGAAGACGGCATCGAGCCGGGCCCGGTCGCGGACGTCGCCCAACACCATCGGCTGATCCAGGCCCGGATAGGCCCCCGCGATTTCGAGATCGATCTGGTAAAGGTTGTATTCCGACGAATCGAAGAGCACGAGACGCGACGGCCCGTGCGCCGCGATCTGGCGTGTGAGCTCGCCGCCGATCGTGCCGCCGGCGCCGGTCACCAGGACCGACCGGCCGGCGATCAGGTGGCGCATCGCGTCACGGTCGAGCACCGCTTGCGGCCGGCCGAGCAGATCCTCGACGGCGATCGGCCTGGTCTCGAGCTGATCTTCGACGCCGGCGCGCAGCTCCGACAGTCGAGGCAGCCGGGCAAGGCTGAGCCCGAGCGTATCGGCCCGCCGCAGCAGGTCGCGCACGGTCGTGCCATCCAGCCGCAAATGCGTCAGGACGACGCGTTGGGGCCGAGGATTGCAGCGGCTCTCGACGATGTTTTCGAGGTCATCCAGCCCGCCCAGCACGGGCACGCCATGAATCGTGCGCCCGACCCGCGTGCCTTTGTCGTCGATGACGCCGACGATCTTGTAGCTGGCGTCGCGGTCACGGGCCTCTTGACGAATGAAGGTTTCCGCCGCGTCGTTGGCGCCGATCAGCAGCAGCGGCACGCGGCGATGGTCGTCTCGCTCGAGCAGGCTCTCCGTACGCCGGTCCTTGAACAGGCGATAGGCGAAGCGCGGGCCGCCGAGAAGCGCCATGAGCACGAACCAGTTGATGAACGGCACCGAGCGGGGAAACAGCTCGAGCCGGGTGATCAGGAAGAGCACCGGAAGAAAAACCAGGATCGCCAGCGTAACCGTCTTGGTGATCGCGACGAGATCGTCGAGCGACGCGTAGCGCCAGATGCCACGGTGCATCTGGCTCAGCTTGAAGACGACCGCGGAAATCGCGGCAAACAGAATCGTGCCCGGCAGCAGGTAGTCCTGCGCCTCGCTCATCGTGCTTTCGCCGAGCCGCAGATAGACCGACAGCGGAAACGATACCGCCGCCATGACGACATCATGGATGAAGGCGACCTGCGCCCGGTCCAGTCTCAATCTGAGGGCCATGGTTACGGGTTCTTAAAGCGGCGCCAGGGCCCTGGCAAGGGTGCTTTCGCCACGGCGTCTCATCCCGCTACCGCTGCCCTGCGGTACCATTCGGCGGTCGCTGCGAGCCCGTCCGTCATCGTGAAGGGCGGCCGCCAGCCGGGAAGGGTCCCGTCGACCGTCAGCGACCCGCACAACCGGTCCATCGCGTCCGACCGACCGGCCACCGCCGCCAGGCCGCGCAGCGCCCAGACCGGCACGGGAAGCAGGTGCGCCGGCCGGCCGAGCGCCGCGGCGATCCGCCGGATCAATGCCGCGGTCGACACGTCGTCCCGGTCGCTCGGCAGGTAGGTGCCGGGCGGCGCGGCGAGCGATGCCCGGACCGCGTCGACGAGATTGCCGCGATAGATCAAGCTCCGCCGGTTCTCGATCGCCGCGAAGGGCAAGGGCCGGCCACGATCGATTGCCCGCATGAGGCCGAGGAAATTTCCCTTCACGGCGGGGCCGTAGACCAGCGGCGGCCGCAGGATGACCACTTCCATGCGGGCGGCGTGCGCAGCAAGGGCCTTTTCCGCGGCCCATTTGGAGCGCCCGTAAGGATCGATCGGGGCAGGCGCATCGGCCGCGCTCAGGGGATGCCCGGAGACGTCGCCATGGACCTTGACCGAGCTCATGTAGACGAAGCGGCGGACGCCCGCTTCGGCCGCCTGCGCCGCAAGCCGCGCCGTCGCCTGATGGTTGACGCGATCGAATTCGGCCTCCGGATCGGCGGCATGGTCGCGCATGACATGGACGCGCGCCGCCAGGTGGACCACGGCCTCGGCGCCGTCGAGCAAAGCCCGCCAGTCGCTGGCTGGGCCGATGTCGCCGAACTTCGCGCCGGCCGGCGGCGACAACCGTCCATGAGGATTGCTCGAGCAAGGGGCAGAGCGCCCGTCCGACGAAGCCGCCGGCGCCGGTCACCAGCACGCGCCGGCCAGCGGACGTCACGGCCGCATCCAGGCGAGCAGCGCGGCGACGACGGCCACGGCTGCGGCGACCGACGGCAGCGGAAACGTCAGCGCGGTCAGCGCCAAGGCGACCAGCACGAGATTGGCGCCGAGGATGGCCAGGCTGACTTGGGCGTGGCTGAGGCCGGACTGTACCGCGCGCTGGTAGTAATGCTCGGCATGGGCCCGCCAGACGCGCTCGCCACGGAACGCGCGGCGAGCGATCGTGATCGTCGCATCCGCGAGATAATAGGCCGGCAGAATGAGCGCCGGCGCCCAAAGCCCGTGCGCCGCCAGGGCCAGCAGCAGGAATCCGAGCAGAAAGCCGAGAGGCACGCTGCCGACATCGCCGAGAAAGATGCGCGCCGGATGCCAGTTCCAGACCAGGAACCCGGCCGCGGCGGCAGCCAGCGTCGCGCCGGGCCAGGCCGGCGCCGCGGCCTCGGCGCCGATTGCGGCCAAGGCCGCTAGTCCGCCGCCGACGCAGACGGTCTCCACGCCCGATATGCCGTCGATACCGTCCATGAAATTGAACAGGTTGAGAAACCAGAGCCAGAGGACCGCGGTCGCCAGGGAATCGAGCCAGGCGGGGAGAAGGCCTTGGAACACCGGGCCTTGATCGCGCAGCCAGTTGACCGCAATCGCGACGATGACCGCCTGTACCGCAAGGCGCAGCGCGGCCGGTAGCGAGCGCAGGTCGTCGATCCAGGAAAGCACCGCCAAGGCCCAGGCGCCGGCAAGGATCGCAACCAGGCCGGCTGGCATATCGGAACCGGTCCCGACGATCCAGGCGAGGAGGACGATCGGCACGACGGCGAGGCCGCCGCCCCGCGGCGTCGGCGTGGCGTGGCTGCTGCGCGCATTGGGGTGATCCAGGATGGCGCGCCGGCGGAGGAAGGATGCCAGCAGGCCCGTGGCAAGCATGCTTGCCGCCGCGACGGTAATGCTGAGGGATAGCAGCCAGATCATGGTCGCGGTTTATAGCCCGCTACCGCCCGGCACCGCCAGACATGCTGCCGGCGCGGCCCTGGCCAGACCGCCTATTCTTCGCTCGTGACGCGGCGCAGACGCCATTTTATGGCGGTTATCTCGTCCGCCGTGGTCGCGCGCATCACTAGCTGCCGGGTCGGCAGGATGCCGCGGACGTCGTCCCAATAGACGCTGTCTTCCAGGACGACGGGCCGATCGGTCCGCATGCGCCAGTACTGGTCATCCGGCAAGGCGAAGGTCACGCGCGTCGCGTCGTCGTCGATCTCCGCCGCGACGTCCGGATGCAGGTGGAAGCGGATCGCGAACGGGTGGTCGGCGGCGCCGACGAGGATGTCTTCGCCCCTCAGGTCGGCGTCCGTCTGGTTGACGTAGAAGCGGCGGCGGTGGGTCAGCCCGAACTTCGGGTCGTAGCCGGTATGGCTGCTGCTGATCCAGATGCTGCCGTCGCGCTCGCCGCGGTCGCAGTTGATCTCCTCGGGACGCCGGCCGATGCCGTCCGCCAGCAGCTCGCAGCAGTTCGTGTCGTCGACGATCAGGGCGGAATGCGCCGCCGTGGTTCGCAACGCCTGTCGCCAGGCGGGCGACGTCTCGATCCCGGCGCCGCAATTGACGAACAGGGGATGGCGGCCGACGCAAAGCTCGAAGCTCATCGTGCCGGCATGGCCGTCGCGGTCATGGGGCGCTTCCGGCGGCGGGCCGCCGTCGAGGATGATGACGAGATCACCCGCCTCGATCCGCTCGAAGCCGGCGTAATGCGCCCGCTTCGGCGCGCGGCCGTGGGCGTCAGAGCGTTCGAGCGCCCGGTCGATATGCGCCGGAGCGGGCCGCCCGCCGCCATGGAAGCACGCGAGCGAGCCGTCGCCGAAACGGAAGAACCGGGTCATCGGGGCCATCCGGTCGATGGCGTTGCGCAAGGCGATCGGCACTTCCTGGCTGGCGGCGGTCAGCACGTCGCGCATGTCGACGAGCATCTCGAGGATGGCGAACTGACGGCCGGGACTGCGCGACACATGGCTGCCGTCGGGCAAGATCTGGCTTTCGATCTCGACTTCCAGCATGGCGCAGGCCCTGGCCACCCGTTCCGGCTCCGAGACGACGCAGCATTCGCCGTAGATCAGGCCTTTGAGCACGGCCATGCGGTCGGGAGGCGCCGTTTCGGTCAGGGTGACGCGGCGCAGATGGCGGACCTGGCGGGCGATGCAATCGAGAAAGCGAATGTGAAAGGTAGGATCGGCCGCATCGAACAGCGCGGCGAAATGCGTCAGGCTGTTGACGATGCGCGCGGCGAGCACGTCGGAGCGCCAGCTCACCGGCGTGAAAGTGCCGAACCTCTCGTCCCAGCGCTCGAACAGCATCTCGGCCGTTCGCCGTGCGTCGTCCGAGCCGGCAGCCGCGAGATCGCCGAACCAGCCGAAGCGATGCAGCTCCGCAAGCTGGTGCTCGTCGAGCGACTCGTCCGACCAAGGCGACTCGCCGAGATAAAGGGATTTGCCGGCCAGCTCGAAGCGCCCTTGCACGATGGCCATGCCGCGCTCCGCGTCGCCCACGGGCACGCCGCGCTCCTCGCAGCCGGGCGGAAGGGCGAAAAGCTTGGTCGGCCCGCGCCCCATCAGAGCGAGCTTATAAAGGCGCGAGCGAAACACGCTGTTGGAAATACCGTTGGTCAATCCGGACACTCGATCTCGTCTGCAATAATTGAAAAATTACGTGCCGGACTTCCCCTCGCAACGTCAGCCGGCGGTGCGGAGCCTCCTGATATTCTCGGCATAGGCCTTGGGCCCGCCCACGAAGCTCGCCGTTCCCGCCACCAGCACATCAGCGCCCGCCGCGATCGCCTGCGCCGCGGTTTCGGCGTTGATCCCGCCATCCACTTCCAGATCGATCGCCCGGCCGATCTTGTCGATCCGCCGGCGCAGCTCGCGAATCTTTTCGAGCTGGGCGGGAATGAACTTTTGCCCGCCGAAGCCCGGGTTGACCGTCATCACCAGGACCAGATCGAGATCCGGCAGCAGATAATCGACCGCATCGACCGGCGTCGCCGGGTTGAGCGACACGCCCGCCTTCTTGCCGCAAGCCTTGATTGCCTGAACGGTGCGGTGCGTATGCGGCCCGGCTTCGGGATGAACGGTGATGATGTCGGCGCCCGCCGCCGCAAATGCCTCGATGTAAGGATCGACCGGCGCAATCATGAGATGCACGTCGAAAGGCTTCGCGCTGTGCCGGCGCAGCGCCTTCACGACGTCCGGGCCGATCGTGATATTGGGCACGAAATGGCCGTCCATCACGTCAATGTGAATGTAATCGGCGCCGGCCGCATCGATCGCGCGCACCTCTTCCCCCAGCTGGGCGAAGTCCGCCGAGAGGATGGAAGGTGCAATGCGCACGCTTTGCTGCATGGGCAATTCCTTAATCCGATACGCCACCAGGCGCAAGGACAACCAAGGGCTCAGACACGTTCGAGCCGTGCGATGAAAAAACCATCGATGCCGCCAAGCTCTTGCCAGTGACAGGGCAAAGTGCGAACCGTGCCGTCGGGACCTATTGCATCCGATAATCCGGGCAATTCGATGGCGGAGATTGGTTCGAGTTCGAACGGGCGCGCCATCGCGCAGAAGGGCCGCGACGCGTTCCGGCCCTTCTTCGGGCTGCAGCGAGCAGGTGGCATAGACAAGCCGGCCGCCGGGCGCGGTCATCTCGACCGCGGCGCGCAGCAGGCGGTCCTGCACGCCGGTCAGCTTCGCCACGTCGGCGGCTGTCTTGATGCGGGCGATGTCCGGATGGCGGCGGATCGTTCCGGTCGCAGTGCACGGCGCGTCGAGCAGCACCGAATCGGCCGGCGCGTCCGGCCGCCAGGTCGCCGCATCCGCGACGACCGCGTTCACCGGAAGGCCGAGCCGCGTCATGTTTTCCCGCAGCCGCGCCATGCGCGCGGCGGAAAGATCGACGGCAGTGACGTCCGCGCCGGCTGCGGCGAGCTGGGCGGTCTTGCCGCCCGGCGCGGCGCAGAGATCGATGACGCGGCGCCCGGCGACGGGGCCAAGCAGGCGCGCGGGCAGCGCCGCCGCGGCGTCCTGTATCCACCAGGCGCCTTCGTCAAAGCCGGGAAGCGCGCTCGGGTCGCCGCCGGCCGAGCGGCGCAGCGAGCCGGTCGGCAGCCGCGCCGCCTGCAGCTTGCCGCACCATTCGCCGGCGTCTCCGGCGACGGAGATGTCGAGCGGCGGCTCCACGAGATGCGCCGCGGCGATGGCGGCGGCGGTCGCCTCGCCATAGGCGGCGCTCCAACGCCGCCACAGCCAGTCCGGCGTGTCGAGACGCGCGGCGTCCGGCCGTTCGGGACCGCGTTCGATCTTGCGCAGCACGGCGTTCGCCAAGCCCTTGAACCCGGCAAAGCGGCCCTGCAGCAGGCGTACCGTCGTGTCGACGGCGGCATGGGGCGGCGTGTCGAGAAAGAGCCGCTGCGCCGCGCCCAGCCGGAGCGCATTCATCACCGGGGCGGCGCCCCGCGGCAGCGGGTGGGTCAGCAGGGACCGCAACGCGGCGTCGATCTCGCCCAGCCGCCGCAGCACGGTCGCAGCCAGCAAGCGCGCGAAGGCACGGTCGCGCGGGCTCAGGCGGATGAAATCGGGATGGCCGGCAAGCGCCGCGTCGAGCGCCCGCCGTTGGGTAAGCACCGCGTCCAGCAAGTCGAGCGCGACTTGCCGGCTATCGGCGACGGTTGGTTCGGTCAAGCGGGCGATCGCCGGGCGTCCCGGGGCTCAGCCCCAGGGACCGACCGCACCGGCCAGCTCGCGCAGGCGGCGGATACGGTTGGCGGTGCTGGGATGGGTCGAGAACAGGCCGTCGATGCTGTTCGCGTGCAGCGGATTGATGATGAAGAGATGCGCCGTCGCGGGGTTATGCTCCGCCTCGGGATTGTCGATCGCCTGCGCGCCGTGCTCGAGCTTTTCCAGCGCCGAGGCGAGCCAGAGCGGACGGCCGCTGATCTCCGCGCCGGCGCGGTCGGCGGCGTATTCGCGGGTGCGGCTGATCGCCATCTGCACCAGCATGGCGGCGATCGGCGCCAGGATCGCCACCAGCAGCACGCCGATCCCGCCGAGCGGGTTGTTGCGGTTGTTGTTGCCGCCGAACAGGCCGGCGAACATCGCGAAATTCGCCAGCATCGAGATCGCGCCCGCGATAGTCGCGGTGATCGTCATGGTCAGCGTGTCGCGGTTCCGCACATGCCCCAGCTCGTGCGACATCACGCCGGCGATTTCTTCATGGCTGAGGTTGCGCAGCAGGCCGGTGGTCGCGCAGACCGCAGCATTCTCGGGATTGCGGCCGGTCGCGAAGGCGTTCGGCTGGTCGTTCTCGACGATGTAGACGCGCGGCATGGGCAGGCCGGCCTTGTCCGCCAGCTGCTCGACGATGGCGTAGAGCGCCGGCGCCTCGTTTCGCCCGACCTGGCGTGCGCCATACATGCTCAGGACCACCTTGTCCGAGCTCCAGTAGGCGAAGAAGTTCATGCCCGCCGCCAGGACCAGGGCGAACAGCATGCCGCTCTGGCCGCCGATCAGGTATCCGCAGCCCATGAAGAGCGCGGTCATGCCGGCCAGTAAGATCGCCGTCCGTACATAGTTCATCGTTCAGCGCCTCCTGCGCCCCGCGCCAAGGTCGATCTCGGCGCGGCCCCTTTAATTAGGGATTGCCCGGGGCTTGCTTCAAGGCTTGGCAAGCTGAGGTTAAAGCGCCATATTTTCGCATTATGGCCAATCTTTTCGATCGTCTGAAAAAGGACCGCAAGCCGCCGGCGCCGCCGTCCGGCGACGGCACGCCCGCCCCCGACGCCGATGTCCGGGGCAAGGACCCGCGGCGTCTGGCCGAGGAGAAGGCGGACCGGGCGGGCGAGAAATGGCGGCGCGAGGCCGAAGCGCGCGGGGAAATTCCCAAGGAGATCGGCGGGCCCAAGGGCCTCGAGCCGACCCGCTACGGCGATTGGGAAAAAGCCGGCCGCTGCTTCGATTTCTGAGGCCTTGCGGCGGCTCAGCTTCGCCGCAAATAGACACACCAATAGGCCATGGCGACCAGGCCGCCGCCGATCATATTGCCGATCGTTACCGCGACCAGATTGCCGATCATGCCGCCGAGCGTGAGCGCCGGGAAGTCGGCGGGAGTTCGCGCCAAAGAGGGACCAGGCATCCGTTCCCGCAAACCATTTGACAAGCAGACCCGCCGGAATGAGGTACATGTTGGCCACCGAATGCTCGAAGCCGGCGGCGACGAAGGCGCTGATCGGCGGTACGATCGCCGCGATCTTGCCGATCACCGTGCGGGCGCTGTAGCTGAGCCAAACGGCGAGGCAGATCAGCAGGTTGCATAAGATGCCGAGCAGCAGGGCGCGAAAGAGCGGGATTGCGCACTTGCCGTCGGCGACGGCGAGCGCCATGCGGCCCACCGAGCCGTTGCCGAACAGGAAATGGCCAGACAGGAAGACGAGAAAGGCAGTGCCGGCCGCGCCGACGAAATTGCCGGCATAGACGATCGACCAGGCGCGCATCAGCAAACGAAGCCGGATCGCGCCGCTGGCCCAGGCCATTGCCATCAGGTTGTTCGCGGCGAACAGCTCGCCGCCGCCCACGGCCACCAGGATCACGCCGAGTGAAAAGGCCACGCCCCCCAGCATCCGCATCAGGCCGAAAGGTAATAGCCCGGAGGCCCCGGACAGGGTCACGGTCATGAAGACGGCGCCGAACGCGATGAACGCGCCGGCGAGCACCGCCAGCGCCAGCAGCGAGAACGTATCCATCTCCGCTCTGGCGATCCCGACCGTCTCGGCCTTCCGCGCCATCTCGCGCGGCAGCAGCGGATCAAAGGGGAAGCGTTCGTCTCGCATCGGCGATCCTTCGGGCTTGAGGATACTTTGAACCGTGGCTCCCGGGCATCGGCAACCGCATACCGGATGTCTGCGGATCTACAGTGGCCGGCCCGGCGTAGTCGGGGCTCCCCTGCTCCAGATATCCCCCGATATGCGCGTTCTTGAAACCGGGCCGGGCCGTCAGCCGCGCCCACCAGTCCGCGGTGCGCGGGTTCGTGCGCGGGTCGACTTGTTCGGGCTCCAGCTCCTCGATCCGCTTTACATAGGGCGTGACGCTGATGTCGGCGAGGGTGAACGGCTCCCCGAGCAGCCAGGGGCCATGGGCGAGCGCGTCCTCCATCTTCCGGATGAGGCCCCGCAGGACGTCCATGGCCGCTTCCAGCTCTTCCGCCGTGAAGGGGTCGCGCGCCATGCGGTACCAGAAATTCCGGCGTTCTGGACTGGGGATGTTGGCGAGCTTGGCGTCCAGCTCCGCATCGCTCCAGTTCCGCGCGATCGGATGAATGGTCAGCTGCCAGTTATGCTTCAGGACGGCGGGGAGATATTTCTCGTCCACGTCGCGGCACCAAAGCCGCATGGCGTGGCGCGTCGAGCGGCGCGGCGGGACGAAGCGGATTCGCGGGAAAGGCTTCGTCGAGATACTCATTGATGAAGGTGCTTTCGATGAGCTGCGCGCCGTTGTGGATCAGCGCCGGCACGACCGCGTTCGGATTGATCTTGCGGTATTCCGGGGAATGGTGCTCGTTCTTTCGGATGTTGATGGGATGGCTTGCATAGGCGAGCTGTTTTTCGGCGAGGGCGAAGCGCACCTTGCGGGAAGCGCTGGACGACCAGCCGTGATAGAGGATGAGCGACTCGTCGGCGGCATCCGATGTCATTTTCCTGTTTCTTCCCTGTTCGTGCCGGTGCGGCTGTGAAAGAAGCGGGGCCATCGCGGCCCCGCTTCCTATAATCTTCGATCGATAGCGCGTCGCCGCTACCGGTTCATGCGGTTGTCGATCAGGTCGTTGACCACCGCCGGCTCGGCCAGTGTCGAGGTGTCGCCGAGATTGCCGTAGTCGTTCTCGGCGATCTTGCGCAGGATGCGGCGCATGATCTTGCCCGAGCGGGTCTTCGGCAGGCTCGGCGCCCATTGGATCATGTCGGGCGAGGCGATCGGGCCGATCTCCTTGCGCACCCACTGGACCAGCTCCTTGCGCAGCGCCTCGGTCGGCTCCTCGCCGGCGTTCAGCGTCACATAGGCGTAGATGCCCTGGCCCTTGATGTCATGCGGGTAGCCGACGACCGCGGCCTCGGCCACCTTGGCATGCGCGACGAGCGCGGATTCGACCTCCGCCGTACCCATGCGGTGGCCGGCGACGTTGATCACGTCGTCGACCCGCCCGGTGATCCAGTAATAGCCGTCTTCGTCGCGCCGGCAGCCGTCGCCAGTGAAGTAGCGGCCGGGATAGGTGCGGAAATAGGTGTCGACGAAGCGGTCGTGGTCGCCGTAGACCGTGCGCATCTGGCCCGGCCAGGAATCGTCGATGCAAAGGTTGCCGGTGCACGCGCCCTTCAGCTCGTTGCCCTCGGCGTCGACGACGACCGGCACGATACCGAAGAAGGGCGTGGTGGCCGAGCCGGGCTTGAGCGCGGTCGCGCCCGGCAGCGGCGTGATCAGAATGCCGCCGGTCTCGGTCTGCCACCAGGTATCGACGATCGGGCAGCGGCTGTCGCCGACGACCTTGTGGTACCAGAGCCAGGCTTCCGGGTTGATCGGCTCGCCGACCGTGCCGAGCAGGCGGATCGACTTGCGGCTCGTCTTCTTGACCGGGCCTTCGCCTTCGCGCATCAGGGCGCGGATCGCGGTCGGCGCGGTGTAGAAAATCTGGACGTTATGCTTGTCGCAGACCTGCCAGAAGCGGCTCGTATCCGGATAGTTCGGCACGCCCTCGAACATCAGCGTGGTCGCGCCGTTGGCGAGCGGTCCGTAGACGATATAGCTGTGGCCGGTGACCCAGCCGACGTCGGCGGTGCACCAGTAGATCTCGCCGTCCTTGTAGTCGAAGACGTATTGATGCGTCATCGAGGTGTAGACCATGTAGCCGCCGGTCGTGTGCAGCACGCCCTTGGGCTTTCCGGTCGAGCCGGACGTATAGAGGATGAACAATGGGTCTTCAGCGCCCATCTCCTCCGCGGGACAGTCGGCGGAGGCCTTCTCCATCAGCTCGTGGTACCAGACGTCGCGGCCGTCGTGCCAGTCGACCTGGCCGCCGGTGCGCTTGACCACGACGCATTTCTTGACGGTCGGGCAGTTTTCCGCCGCCTCGTCGGTGTTCTTCTTCAAGGGGATCTTGCGGCCGCCGCGCACGCCTTCATCCGCCGTGACGACGATCGAGCAATCGGCGTCCTGGATGCGGTTCGCCAGCGAATCCGGCGAGAAGCCGCCGAACACGACCGAATGGATCGCGCCGATCCGGGCGCAGGCGAGCATCGCGATCGCGGCCTCGGGGATCATCGGCATGTAGATCGTGATGCGGTCGCCCTTCTTGGCGCCGATCGATTTCAGCACGTTGGCGAATTTGCAGACGTCGCGGTGCAGCTCGCGATAGGTGATCTTCTTGGCGTCCTTCGGGTCATCGCCTTCCCAGAGGATGGCGACCTGATCGCCGCGCTTCGCGAGATGCCGGTCGAGGCAGTTATGAGCCGCGTTCAGCGTGCCGTCATAGAACCAGCGGATGTGGACGTCGTGCGGATCGTAGGACGTCTGCTTGATCTTGGAATAGGGCTTGAACCAGTCGATCCGCTTGCCATGCTCGGCCCAGAAGCCCTCCGGGTCGTCGACCGACCGGCGGTACATCTCCTGATATTTCTTGCTGTCGGCCCAGGCCCGTTTCGCAACCGCTTCCGGTACGGGAAAGAGTTCGTTGTCAGCCATGGTGTCGCGTTTCCCCTGCAAAACCATTCCTATCCGGCGCGAAATCGACCGATACGCCGGCTTTTCTTTCACATCGCTATAGTGTCATATCTCAGGGGGTAGACCAAGCCCGCGACGCCTATCGTTAATTGTCCGGACAGGGCTCGAACAAGGGGGTTCGGCGCATGCAGTTGCAGCTTTCCACATGGCCGGAGGTCGAATCCTACCTTGAGAAAAGCACGGCGATCATCCTCCCCATCGGCTCGACCGAGCAGCATGGCCCGACCGGCCTGATCGGCACCGATGCGCTGACGGCGGAGGTCATCGGCCGGCGTCTGGGCGAGGAGGCGGGCGCCCTGGTCGCGCCCACCATCGCGGTCGGTATGGCGCAGCATCACATGGCGTTCGCCGGCTCGGTGACGCTCCGGCCGTCGACCCTCATCCTGGTCGTTCGCGATATCGTGATGTCGCTGGCGCGGCACGGCTTCGACAAGTTCTTCTTCGTCAACGGCCACGGCGGCAACATCGCGCCGGTGAGCACCGCCTTCAGCGAGATCCACGCCGAGCTGGGCGAGGCGGCGGCGATCGCCGGCCCCGGCGCCAACCAGATGCCGGCGGAGGTGCTGTGCCGGCTCGTCAACTGGTGGGAAATGCCGTCGGTGAAGAAGCTGTCGGACGCGCTCTACGGCGACAAGCGCGGCACGCACGCGACGCCCGACGAGGTTGCCGTCACCTGGTATGCCTTCCCGGACCAGCAGCGCTCGGCCGCGCTGGGACCCGTGGCGCGCGACAGCGACCCGATCCAGGGCGCTGCCGACTTCCGCCGCCGCCATCCGGACGGCCGCCGCGGCGCCGACCCGTCGCTCGCCACGCCGGAAGACGGCCGGCGCTTCGTGGAGGCGGCGGTGAAGGATTTGGCGAAGGAATACCGGGCGTTCTGCGGCGGCTGAGCGTCGGCCGCTATTCGCGTTCTAGAGCTCGATCAAGACCACGTCGCCGTTGCGCAGCTCGACCTTGAGCGGCTGCAGCCGATCGCCCGCGCAGGGGCCGCTGATGCAATGGCCGTCCTCAATGCGGAACTCGGCGCCATGCGTGTCGCAAAGGATGTATTTCTTGTCCAGGGTCATGAAGCTGCCGTTGGCCCAGTTGAGCGGCGTCGCGACATGCGGACAGACATTGTGATAGCCCCGCACAGTATCGCCCTGCCGGTGCACGAGGATGTCGATGATCTTGCCGTCCTGCTCGATCTCGAAGCCCTTGCCTTCGCCGTCGTTGATGTCCTCGAGCCGGCAAAGGACCTTGTCGAGCTTGGTTGCCACGCGCCGCGCCCCTAGGCCTTGGTCTCGCCCATGGCGCAGATCAGCTTCCACTCGTCGTCGCCAATCGGCGTGACGGACAGGCGCGACTGGCGCACCAGCGCGAGCTTCTCCAGCCGCGGTTCGGCCTTGATCTCGGCCAGCGAGACCGGGCGCTTCATCGGCTTCACTGCCTTGATGTCGACCATGCCAAAACGGCCCGAGGCATCGGTGTGATCCGGATAGTATTCCCGCACGACCTCGACGATCCCGACGATGCGCCGCTCGTCGACCGAATGGTAGAAAAAGCCAAGGTCGCCGACCTTCATCGCCTTCATGTTGTTGGCGGCCTGGTAGTTGCGCACGCCGTTCCAGTGCTCGACGCCCTTCTTCACCTGCATGTCCCAGGACCAGGCGCCCGGTTCCGATTTGAAAAGCCAATACGCCATGGCGCGTTCCTAGCTGCTGTTCTTGGGCCAGAGATTTTCGTATGCCTGTGTCCGCTTGTCGCCATAGACGCCATTGGCATTGAACGGCTCGGCGGCGAACCAGGCGTCCGCGGCGGCGCGGTCGGGGAAATCGACAATGTAGAGCGAGCCGACGCGGTCTTCCATCGCCGTCGCATCGCTGTCCTCGAACATCGGGCCGACCGCGAAGAGATGGTCCTCCGTCGCGGCGAGATAATCGAGATGCGCCTGGCGGAAGGCCTTGCGCGGCCCGGCGGCGGCGGCGCCGTTGAGGTTGAAATAGGCGAACAGCCGGCCGCGGACCTTGGGTCGGCCGTGCTTTGGCCACAGGTTGTCGTAGGCCTTGATGGTGATGGAATTGTAGACGCCGCTCCGCGTGAAGGGCTCGTCCTGCAGCCAGGCGGCGGCCGTCGGGCGGTCGGGCCAGTCCATGATGAAGATCGAGCCGGTCATGGCTGAAAGGTCATCCTGCCACAATGGGCCGGCGGCGAAGAAACGGCTGGCCTCGCCCGCCAGATACTGCTGATGCGTCGGACGGATTTCTGCGCGGCGGGCCGCCGTGCCGGGGGCGTCGAGCAGGTAATAGACGAACAGCATGGCCGCTCCTCGAGGCGCGTCGTGCGCGCCGTTGCCTACGCGCCTTCCGCCGCACCCGGGTTCCACTGCCCCTTGCGCATGCGGATGATCGTGACATTCTTGAACACGCCGTTCTTGGCAAAGGGATCGCCGTCGGAAAAGGCCTTCGCCTTGGCGCGGCTGTCGACGTTGACGATGAACAGGCTGCCGATCGCCTCGGTGCCGGCGTCATTCTGCGTCGCGCCCGCGAGCACGAGGATACCCTTCTGGCTCTGCAGGTATTCGCGGTGGGGGGCGAGGTGCTTTTCACGGATCGCGGCGGTGTCCGCATTGTCTTCACAGGCGATGGCCCACAGCATGGTCGGTCTCCCTAGCAGCGATTATTGGGTGGCGTGCGAGGAGGCTAGCGGGCCGCCGCGCGAGGGTCAATTCGTGCCGGTCAATCGGTGTCCGGCGCTTCCGCGCGGAAGGGCCGGCTGAGCAGGCCCGCGATCTCCCGCTCGATGTCGGCGCCATGGTTGATCACCTGGTCCACGGCGGCGCAGATCGGCATCTCGACGCCGAGCTTGGCCGCGAGCGCGACCACGGAGGCGGCGCTGAACACCCCTTCGGCGATCGACTTGCGCTCGGCCAGGACGTCCTTGAGGGCGCGACCTTCGCCGAGTGCGATGCCGAGCGACATGTTGCGCGACTGCGGGCCGTTGCAGGTGAGCGTCAGGTCGCCCAGCCCGGAGAGGCCCATCAGCGTCTCGGGCTTGCCGCCCTTGGCGACGCCGAGCCGCGCCATCTCGGCCAGGCCGCGGGTGATCAGCGCGGCCCGCGTGTTGTCGCCCAGCTTCTTGCCGGTGACGATCCCGCAGGCGATGGCGAGCACGTTCTTGACCGCGCCGCCGATTTCCGCGCCGACCGGATCGTCCGACAGATAGGGCCGGAACAGCGGGATGCCGATCAGCTCGACCAGTTTCTCGCCGAGCGCCACGTCCGCGCAGGCCAGCGTCACCGCCGTCGGCAGGCCCTGCGCCACCTCGCGCGCGAAGGTGGGGCCGGACAGCACCGCGATCGGCGAGTCGGGCAGCGCCGCCGCCGCGGCTTCCGTCATCAGGGCGAGGGTGTCGTGCTCGATCCCCTTGGCGCAGAGCACGACCGGCGTCCCGGATTCCAGATGCGGGCGCATGCTCGTGGCGACGACGCGGAGAAATTGCGATGGCGCCACGAGCAATACGGCATCCGCGCCGTTGAGCGCTGCGGCCATGTCGCTGGTCGCCGCGATGCCGGGCTCGAGCTCGATGTCCGGCAGGAAGATCGGGTTGCCCTCGCCGGCGTTGATCGCGTCGACGACTTCCTGCTCGCGTACCCAGAGCGTGGCCTCGTGCCCGGCGCGCCGCGCGACGCAGGCGAGCGCCGTGCCCCACGCCCCGCCGCCTATGATTGCAATTCGCGCCATATCCTACCCTCGCGGCAATGCGGCCGTTTCGTCAAGCGGCCAGCGCGGGCGGGCGGGCGCATCGAGCGCGTCTTTCAGCCCCGCGCGAAGCCGCTCGATGCCGGCCCAGGCGACCATCGCCGCGTTATCGGTGCAGAGCGCCAGCGGCGGCGCGGCGAAGCGTATGCCGGCGGATTTCGCCGTTTGCGCCAGCGCCGCGCGCAGCACCTGGTTGGCGGCGACACCGCCGGCGACCACCAGCGTGTCGCCTGCCGGAAATTCCGTCCGGAAGCGCGCGATCGCCCGCGCCGTCCGGTCGGCGAGCACGTCGGCGACGGCTTGCTGGAAGGATGCGGCGATGTCGCGCGCCGTCTGCGGATCGAGCGCGTCCGCCGGCAGCCGGTCGAGCGTCTGGCGCACGGCGGTCTTGAGCCCGGAAAAGGAAAAGTCGCAGCCGGGCCGCCCCAGCATCGGACGCGGCAGATCGAAGCGCGCCGGATCGCCCGTGCGCGCCGCCGCTTCCAGCGCCGGTCCGCCGGGATAGCCGAGGCCGAGCATCTTGGCCGTCTTGTCGAAAGCCTCGCCGACCGCGTCGTCGACGGTCGTGCCGTAGCGCCGGTAGCCGCCGGGCCCGGTCACGGCGAGCAGCATGCAATGCCCGCCCGAGACCAGCAGCGCAAGATAAGGGAAATCGATGCCTTCGGTCAGCCGCGGGGTCAGCGCATGCGCTTCCATGTGGTTGACCGCGACGAAGGGCAGATCGCGCACCAGCGCGATCCCCTTGCCGGTCATCAGCCCGACCATGACGCCGCCGATCAGGCCGGGGCCCGCCGTGGCGGCCACGCCATCCAGGTCCTCGTAGCCGATGCCCGCGTCCTCGAGCGCCTGGCGGACCAGCCCGCCGATATGGTCGAGATGGCTTCGCGCCGCGATTTCCGGCACCACGCCGCCATAGGGACGGTGCTCGTCGAGCTGCGACAGCACGACGTTGGACAGGATGTGGCGGTCATCCCGCACGACCGCCACCGCGGTCTCGTCACAGGAGGTCTCGATGCCGAGCACGAGCATGGCGGGTTTGTAGCCCTTGCCGATAGGGATCGCAAACCCCTTCCGGTCGGGCGGGGAAGCGGGTAGAGATGCAGCATGACGCCCAAACTGCGTATCGGAACCCGCGGCTCGCCGCTCGCCTTGATCCAGGCGGAAGCCGTCGGCGGGGCCTTGATGCGCGCGCATGCCGCGCTCGAGATCGACTATTGCGTCGTGCGCACCAGCGGCGACCGCATCCAGGACCGTCCGCTCGCCGATATCGGCGGGAAAGGCTTGTTCACCAAGGAGATCGAGCAGGCGCTGTTCGACAAGCAGATCGATCTCGCGGTCCATTCCATGAAGGATGTCGAGACCTTCCTGCCGGATGGACTTTCCATCGTGGCGATGCTGCCGCGTGAAGATCCGCGCGATGTCTTGCTGTCCGCGAACGGCGAATCGCTCGATGCCTTGCCGCAGGGCGCGCGAATCGGCACGTCGTCGGTCCGCCGCCAGGCGCAGCTCCTCAACCGCCGCCCCGACCTCCGGGTCGTTCCGTTCCGCGGCAACGTGCAAACCCGGCTGCGCAAGCTGGAAGCCGGTGAGGCGGACGCGACGCTGCTCGCCGCGGCAGGGCTCAAGCGCCTGGCGCAGCTTGGCCTCATGACCCAAATGCTGGAGGCCGACGTGATTCTGCCGTCGGCGGGCCAGGGCGCGATCGGGGTCGAGGCGCGGACCGCGGATACAGCGACGCTTTCCTTGCTGGACGCGATCAATCACCGCGACACGGAGATCTGCGTCTCGGCGGAGCGTGCGATGCTGGCGGCGCTGGACGGCTCCTGCCGCACGCCGATCGGCGCGCTCGCGGAGCTGGACGCCTCGGGCCGGACCTTGCGGCTGCGCGGCCTCGTCGCGCGGCCGGACGGCTCCGAGCTGCACCGGCGCGAACGAACCGCAGCCGCCGGCGACGCGATCGCGATGGCGGCCGATCTCGGCGCCGAGTTGCGCGCTTTGATGGCGGCGGATTTCTTCTCGTGACGGAATACCGGGCCCGTCCGCGCGTGCTGGTCACGCGGCCGAGCGCGGACGCCCTGCCGCTTGCCGATGCCCTGCAGCGCCGCGGCTTCGACGTGCTGCTGCAGCCGCTGCTGCGCATCCAGGCGACGGACGGCCCGGCGCCCGACCTGACCGGTGTCCAGGCGCTGCTTTTCACCTCGGCCAACGGCGTCCGCGCCTTCGCCCGCCGCTCCGGCGTCCGGACGCCGGCAGTCTTCGCCGTGGGCGATGCGACCGCCGCCGCCGCCAAGGCCGAAGGGTTTTCGTCGGTTACGAGCGCCGGCGGCGCTGTCGAGGATCTCGCCCGGCTGGTGGCGGGCCGCCTCGATCCGGCAGGCGGCAAGCTGCTGCACGCGGCGGGCAGCGCGGTGGCCGGCGACCTTGCCGGCGCGCTGGGCGCGGCGGGGTTCACGGTCGAGCGCCTGCAGCTCTATACGGCGCAACGGGTGGAGAGCTTCGACCCGTCGATCAGCGCGGCGCTTCGCGACGGCGCCGTCGATGCGGCGTTGTTTTTTTCTCCGCGCAGCGCCGCCAGCTTTGTTAGTGTGGTGCGCGCTGCCGGGTTGACGGAGGCATGCGGGGGGATCGGGGCTTTTTGCCTGAGCGAGGCCGTTGCGGAGGCGGCTTCGGCGATACCCTGGCGGTCGGTCGCCGTCGCGCCGGAGCCGAATCAGGAAAGCCTGCTCGCTACACTGGAGCGCGAATTGACCGAACCAAGCACCCCGGATACGGCGTCGGAAAATTCCGCTGATATCAACGATCTCCTGCAAACCGGCGACGCCAGCGCGGTGATAGACCGGTTCGGCGGCATCCGGCCCATGGCGGCAAAGCTCGGCGTTCCGGTGACGACCGTCCAGGGATGGAAGGGCCGCGGCCATATTCCCGACAACCGCTTCGCGACCGTCCGCAGCGCCGCCGCGGCGCATGGCGTCGACCTGTCGTCCGATCCGCAATCGCCGGCGGCGCCGCGTCCGACCCCGCCGGCTGCCGAAACGAACCCGCCGGAGCCTTCGGAGGCGGCGGCGCCGCCGCGCCGGCTGCGCCGATGGGCGGCTCGGGTGTTGCCTGGGCGGCGTTGATCCTGGCCATCGTCGCGCTCGCCGGCATGGCGTCCTACCGGTACTGGAGCCAGTTCGTCGGCGACGGACCGGCGGCGACGGCGGGCCTGTCGACGCGCGTCGCGAAGCTCGAAGCGGCCGCCGCGCCGGACGATGGGCTGCGCCTGCGCATGGACCGCATCGACGAAAGGATCGACACCTTATCGCGCCAGGTCGCGCGGCTGGCGTCCTCCGCCGGCGGCGGCGGCAAGGCGGTGGAATCGGTGACCGCCGAGGTTGGCGCGCTCCGGTCTTCGGTCGACGCGCTAACGCATCGGATCGCCCAGGCGGAACAGCGAGCAACCTCGACCGCGGCGACGACCGGCGATTCGCTGGCAGCGTTGCGCGAAGATCTCGCGGCGCTGCGCCGGACGGCGGATGCGATGGAAGGCCGCGTCAAGACGCTGGAGACGCGGCGCCCGGTAAGCGGCGAGCGGATTGCCGCGCTCGCCGTTGCCGCCGGGCAGCTCGAAACCGCCTTGGATAGCGGCGGGCCTTACGGCGGCGCGCTCGACGGCTTGCTCGCCTTGGCCGACGGCGACGAGGCGATCAAGAATGCGGCCGGAACTCTCCACAGCTGGGCCAAGACGGGCGTGCCGACGCTGGCCGATCTGTCGCACCGGTTCGCGGTGATGGCGCCCGAGCTACGCGCGCCGGCCGCCGCCCCGAAGAACGGCGGCTGGGTCGATACCCTGCGGGCGAAAGTGCTGTCGCTCGTCAATCTGCGCCCGGTCGGCAAGGGCGGGGAATCTTCGCCGGTCACGCGGGCGGAGCGGGCGCTGGCGCGCAACGATCTCGCCGCGGCGGTTCATGCGCTCGACGGCCTGCCCGGCCCGGCGATTCCGTGGCTGGCCGAGGCGCGGAACCGGCTCGCCGCGGACGCCGCCGTGTCGGCCGTGCGCGCCCGCATCGTCGACCGGCTGGCGGCGGAGTCGCAGGCCGCCGCCGGCGGAAGCCCAAGCGCTGCCGGGACCGCCGGGCGCGGGACCCCATGAAACGCGTCATCCTCCTCGCCGCGCTCATTCTGCTGGCCGCGCTCGCCGCCGCCTGGCTCGGCCGCAATCCCGGCACGGTGGCGATCGAATGGTTCGGCTGGCGGGCGGACACGTCGGTGGCGATGCTCGTCTTCATGATCGCCGTGGTCACCATCCTGGGCGCGCTGGTTTACAGGTTCTGGCGTTTCCTGCTGGCCCTGCCGGCGAGCATCGGGGAAGCGCTGCGCCTTCGCCGCCGCCGCCGGGGCTACGAAGCGCTCAGCTCCGGGATGATCGCGGCCGCGGCCGGCGACAGCCATGAAGCGCAGAAACAGGCGCGGCGGGCCGAAGCCCTGCTCGAAGATCTCTCGGCGACGCGCCTGCTGCGCGCCGAGGCGGCGCGGCTGGGCGGCGACACGGCGACCGCGCGCCGTACCTACGAAGAGATGGCGAGGCGCCCGAAACCGCGCTGATCGGGCTGCGCGGCCTGCTCGACCAGGCGGAAGCGGCGGGCGACCGGGCGGAAGCGCTGCGCCTTGCCGAGAAGGCCTATCGCCAGCATCCGAAGGCGCGCAGCATCGTCGAGCGGCTGTTCCAGCTTCAGGTCGATTTCGGGCAATGGGCGGCGGCCGACCACACCATGGCCGAGGCGCTGCGCAACAAGGTCTTCGCCGCCTCCGACGCCAGGCCATGGCGCGCGGCGGTGCTCGTCGAGCGCAGCCGGCTGGCCGAGAAGGATGGCGAGATCGAAGCAGCGCTGTCCTTTGCCCGCGAGGCGCAGCAACTCGATCCGGAGCTCGTGCCGGCTACCGTTCAGCATGCCCGGCTGCTCGGCCGGCAGGGCAAGACGCGGCGCGCGCAGCGGCTGATCGAGAAGGCTTGGCCGCAACATCCGCATCCTGAAATTGCCGCGGCCTACGGCGCGCTGTTCGACGGCGAAGGGCCGCTGCAGCGGGTCAAGCGATACCAGCGGCTGCTGAGCTTCCGTCCCGATCACGCGGAGGGACATCTGGCGCTCGCCGAGGCGGCGCTCGACGCGGAGCTATGGGGCGAGGCGCGGGCCCATCTCGGGCAAGCCGCCGACCGGGCGCTGACCCCGCGCGTATGCCGTATGCTCGCCGACCTCGAGGAAGCGGAGCACAACAACCTGGCGGAGTCGCGAAAGTGGCTCGAGCGCGTGGCGACCGCGGAACCGGACGCGGCCTGGGTTTGCAGCAGCTGCGGCGCGGCAGCGGGGACATGGAGCGCGCGCTGCCATCACTGCGGCGCCTTCGATACGATGGACTGGCGTCCGCCGCCGCGCGCTGAGGCCCGTCTGCCGGCGCAACCCGCCGCGGCCAGCTTGCCGGGCCCGGCCCGCCTGGGGAAAGCCGGCTGACCGGATCCGCACCGTGAAACGCCGGCTCGATGTCGGCAAAAGAATTGGGCCGGCGGAGGGAGCCGCCGGCCCAGGATGGGGATAGAAAGATTGCAAGTTGATCAGTGGGAAGCTTCTGAAGACGTTGAGCGTCCGTGGTCGCTTCCTGCAGTGTGGCAAGGATGATCCTAGGGCTTCGCATGCCTCCCCGCAGTGATGCACGTCACATAAGGTTAAAATCCTCTTTACCATCTTCGGCTATAGGGAAAGGCTGCAGGCAGGGCATGGCTGGCCGCTTGCGAAACCGGCCCGACACGCTTATGTTCCGCGCCGTCAGGTACACGCGAAAGCGCCACGGCGCCGCTGTAGCTCAGTTGGTAGAGCAACGCATTCGTAATGCGTGGGTCAGGTGTTCGAGTCACCTCAGCGGCACCACTTTCCTTTCCGGATTGCATGGGTCGCCCGTCGCCGGCCGGCGCGGGTCAGCCGAGCCGTCGCGGGAGTTAGCATGAGTCGGACCGAGGGAATCGACATCGCGGTCATCCTGCCGTGCTACAACGAAGCGGCGGCGATCGCGGGTGTGGTCAAAGATTTCCGGCAGGCGCTGCCGGACGCGGCCATCTACGTCTACGACAACAACTCGACCGACGACACTGCCTCCGTAGCGGAGGCGGCGGGTGCGCGTGTCCGCCACGAGCCGATGCAGGGCAAGGGCAATGTCGTGCGCCGGGCCTTTCGCGGATGTCGAGGCCGACGTCTATGTCATGGCGGACGGCGACGGCACCTACGACGCGAGCCGGGCGCCGGCGCTGGTCGACATGCTGCTCGACCGGCAGCTCGACATGGTCGTCGGCACGCGGGCGGACGACTCGCCTGACGCCTACCGCTCGGGGCACCGCACCGGCAATCTGTTGTTCAACAAGGCGGTTGCCTGGCTGTTCGCCGACCGCTTCCGCGACATCTTCTCGGGCTACCGGGTATTTTCCCGGCGCTTCGTGAAATCCTTCCCGGCCTTGTCCCAAGGCTTCGAGATCGAGACCGAGCTGTCCGTCCACGCGATCCAGCTCCGCATGCCCGTCGCCGAAGCGCCGACGGCTTACGGCAGCCGCGCCGAAGGCTCGGAGAGCAAGCTTCGGACGTACCGCGACGGGTTCAGGATCCTGTTCACCATCCTTCGCTTCATCCAGCACTACCGGCCGCTGCTGTTCTACAGCGTGGCGGCCGCGTCGCTGGCCTTGCTGTCGATCTTGCTTGGCTATCCGATCGTCATCGAATTCATCCAGACGGGCCTCGTCCCGCGCCTGCCGACGGCGGTGCTCGCCACCGGCGTCATGCTGATCGCGGCGCTGTCCTTCGCCATCGGGCTGATTCTCAACGCCAACAGCCGCAGCCAGCTCGAGATGAAGCGCCTCAAATATCTCGAATATCCGCGAACCCCGCGCCGCCGTTAAGACGGACTGCCGCCGCGCCGCTCTTCGCCGCGCCGCGTGAGCAGCTGCAGCATATCGATCGGGAAGGGGAAGACGATCGTCGAGGTTTTGTCGTTGGCGATCGCCTGCAGTGTCGTGAGGTAGCGCAGCTGGATCGCCTGGCTGTTGGTCGACATGATCTTGGCGGCTTCGAGGAATTTCTCCGAAGCCTGCAGCTCGCCTTCCGCGTCGATCACTTTCGCGCGCCGCCCGCGCTCTGCTTCCGCCTGGCGGGCGATCGCGCGGATCATGCTTTCGTTGATGTCGACATGCTTGATCTCGACGTTCATCACCTTGATGCCCCAGGCGTCGGTCTGGGCATCGAGAATCGTCTGGATGTCGACATTGAGCTTGTCGCGCGCGGCCAGCATCTCGTCGAGCTCGTGCTGGCCCAGCACCGAGCGCAGCGTGGTCTGCGCCAGCTGGCTGGTCGCCATCATGAAGTCTTCCACCTGGATGATCGACCGCTCGGCGTCGATGACCCGGAAATAGACCACTGCATTCACTTTGACCGAGACGTTGTCGCGCGAGATCACGTCCTGTTCCGGCACGTCGAAAACGCGGGTGCGCAGATCGACCCGGACCATCTGCTGGATCACCGGAATGACGAGGATCAGGCCCGGGCCTTTCACCTTCCAGAAGCGGCCAAGCAGAAAGACCACGCCGCGTTCGTATTCGCGCGTGACGCGTAGCGCGGAGAATATCAGGAACAGCGGCACCAGAACGACGATTACGACCACGTAGCTCAGCATGGGATCACCTCTATTTTCGGTTCGGGCTCGACCAGAAGCACGAGGCCGTCGCGCTGCCGGATGCGCACCTTGTTTCCAGGCGCCAGCTCGTTCCTCGCGCGCGCCTGCCAGATTTCGCCATGGGCGTGGATGCGGCCGGTAAGGCCGGACCAGGAAACCACCTCGCCGCCGAGGCCAATCATCTCTTCCGGTCCCGAAACGACGGCCCGCCGCCGTGCGCGCATCACCATCATGCCGACGAACAGGAAAAGGGCGGCGCTGACCAAGGCGATCGCGCCGATCAGCGGCATGTAGACGCGGAATCCCGGAACGTCGGCGTCCATCAGCATGATCGAGCCGGCGACGAAGGAGGCGATGCCGCCGATACCGAGCGCGCCGAAGCTCGGCACGAAGGCTTCCGTCACCATCAGCGCGGTGCCGAGCAGGATGAGGGCGAGCCCGACATAGTTGATCGGCAGGACGTTGAAGGCATAGAGCGCCAGCAGCAGGCTGACGGCGCCGACCGTGCCCGGCAATACCAGCCCCGGATGATAGAACTCGAAGATGATGCCGTAGATGCCGACGATCATCAGGATATAGGCCACGTTCGGGTCGGTGATCACGCTCAGAAGCTCGCTGCGCCAGTCGGGCTCTATCGTCACCGTGTCGAGGTCCTTGGTCTTGAGCGTTCGCGTCATGCCGGCGACGGTGACCGTGCGCCCGTCGATCGCGGTGAGAAGCGCGCGAACGCTGGGCGCGATCAGGTCGATGACCTTTAGCTGCAGCGCCTTCGTCGCCGAAAGCGAGGCCGCATGCCGCACAGCCTGTTCCGCCCAGTCGGCGTTGCGGCCGCGCAGCTCCGCAAGGCTGCGGATATAGGCGATGGCCTCGCTCACCACCTTGTCGCGCAATGTCGGGTGCCCCGCCGGCTGCGCGCCGGCCGTCTTGTCGCCATCCTTCGACCCCGATTTTTCAGGCTTCGAGCCGAACGGGTTGGAAGGGGTATCCGATCCGCCGATGCTGATGGGCGTGGCCGCGCCGAGGTCGGTGCCGGGCGCCATCGCCGCGATATGCGTGGCGTAGAGGATGTAGGTGCCGGCGCTGGCGGCGCGGGCGCCGCTCGGCGCGACGTAGCCGACCACCGGCACCGGAGACGCGATGATCGACTTGATGATGTTGCGCATCGCGGTATCGAGGCCGCCCGGCGTGTCGATCCGCAGGATGATCAGCGGCGCGCCTTTCTTTGCCGCCTCGTCGATCCCGCGCCGGACGTAATCACTGGTGGCCGGACCGATGCCGCCCTTGATGTCCAAAATGACGGCGGGATTTTGCGCCGGCGGCTGCGGCTCAGCCGCGGAAAGCGCGAGCGCGCCGAAGACCATCAGCGATAGGAACAAAATGACTCGTGCGATCATCTCTCGGGTGCTCCTAGCGGGGCATAACTTAGCACGAAGCGATGCCCGCAGGCTGATTCAGGTCACCCCTGGCTTTCCAGGCCGATGGCGCTGCCGATCGCGGCGCCCAGCATGCCGGCCGCGCTGGCGCCCGGCACCGCAATCTCGACGAGACCGCTGGAATTTCCGTACCAGAAGGGCCGGCCGGCCGGCGCCTCGCCGAACACGCGGGCATGGTGCACGGCTTGTCCGTTGACGCGCAGAACGGTCGCCGTGCCGATCATATCCGCGCGCAGGCCGGTCATCAGATTGCCGAAGCGGTCCGTATAGATGACTTCCGTGAGGTCGTCGGGCCACGCGGCGCCCGGTTCCTGGACGGGCTTCTCGCCGCCGGCGGAATCCAGCCAGTTGGCAGGCGCGATCCCGGCCGATGCGATCCGCGCGGCGACCGGTGCGAACAGGTCACGGCCGTGAAAGGATTGGGACAGCCTTTCCGGCTGCCAGCGGATACGCCAGCGGCGATGCGCCCGCGCACGCCGCTGCACCAGTTCGAATAAGCCGTTGCCCGGCCCGACGAACCAGCGGCGGTCGGCCTCGACGACGACCGGCGGCCGCTCGGTCCCGACACCCGGGTCGACGACGGCGCAGCAGACGGATCGCTCCGGGAATTCGGCGACGAGCGCGGCCAGGAGGTAGGCCGAGGCGCGCGGGTCGTGCGCCGGGGCGTCATGCATCAGGTCGATGATGGGCATGCCGCGCGCCTGCTGCGCCAGCACCGCGTGCATCTGGCCGACATAAGGGCCTTCATGGCCGAAATCGGTGAACAGGAAAATCACCACGCCACTATGGCGAAACGGCGCCCGACAGGGCAAGGTTTCCGAAGAAACGACGTACGAAAGAGGAGGACCGAACCATGCGGCTGAAAGACAGGATTGCGATTGTTACCGGCGCCGGGTCGGGCTTCGGCCGCGGCATTGCGACACGCTTTGTCGAGGAGGGCGCGCGGGTCGTGCTGGCCGATATCAATGTGGCGGCCGGCCAGGCCGCCGTCGAAGGAATGGCAAACACGGAAGCCGCGACCTTCTGCAAGGCGGACGTGTCGCACAACGCGGATATGAGGGCGCTGGTCCAGGCGGCGCTGGACCGTTTCGGCGGGCTCGACATCTTCGTCAACAACGCCGGCATCACGCACCGGCGGCAGCCGCTGCTCGAGGTCGACGAGGCGACCTTCGACCGCATCCTTGCGGTCAATGTGAAGTCGATCTACCTCTCCGCGCTGCATGCGGTGCCCGTGCTGCGGCAACGCGGCGGCGGCGTGATGATCAATATCGCGTCGACCGCGGGCGTCCGGCCGCGCCCGGGGCTGACCTGGTACAACGGGTCGAAGGGGGCGGTGATCACGCTCACCAAGTCGATGGCGGTCGAGCTGGCGCCCGACCGTATCCGGGTCTGCGGCATCAATCCGGTGCTCGGTGAATCCGGGATGACCGAAATGTTCATGGGCGAGGCGGACACGCCGGAAAACCGCAAGAAATTCGAGGCGACGATCCCGCTCGGCCGGTTCAGCACGCCACGCGATATCGCGAATGCCGCGCTCTATCTCGCCTCTGACGAGGCCGACCTGCTGACCGGGGTCTGCCTCGAGGTCGACGGCGGCCGCTGCATCTGACGGCCAAACGAAAACCGCCCGGGACGGCGCCCGGGCGGTTCGAACTTGAAACGGCGTTCAGTGCTAGTTGCGGTTGCCGAAGATCGAGAGCAGCCAGACGAACATCGTCACGAAGCTGCCATAGAGCGTGAACGCCCCGAAGATCGCCTTGCGCGAGGTCAGCTCGTCCCCGTCGCTGGCCGCATAGAATTCCTTGATCGCCTGGGTCTCATAGGCGGTCAGGCCGGCGAAGACCAGCACCACCACGATCGACAGGATCAGATGGAAGCCGCCGCTGTGCAGGAAGAAAGCGTTCAATAGCACGGCGACCAGGATGCCGATCGTCGACATGGCGAGGAAGCGGCCCATCGTCGACAGGTCCTTCTTCGTCGCGTAGCCGTATAGGCTCGTGCCCGCGAAGGCGGCCGCGGTGATGAAGAAGACGCGCGCGACGCTCTCGCCCGTGTACATGTAGATCATCGGCGCGATCAGCGCGCCCCAGAGCGCGGAATAGAGCCAGAACGCGCCATGCGCGACGGCGCTGCTCGCCTGGAAGATGATGCGGCTCGAGAACCAGCCGAGGCCGAGGATGCCGAAGAACAGCACCCATTTGAAATTGCTGATCGCAATCGTCTGCATGAGCTGCGGATTCATCGCAACCGCATAAGCAACGATGCCGGTCAGGGCGACGCCCATCGCCATGTAATTGTAGACGCGCAGCATGTAAGCCCGCAGGCCGACATCGATGTCGGCTGAGTAGGCGCGATCTACCGTGCGTCCCTGAACTTGAGAACGCGGATCAAAAGCCATGGGGGAGCCTCCGTTCCCTAATTGTTTGTCGTTGTCCCCTATATTGGGGATTTCCGGGTTGGAATCAATAGGGCCGGCCGACTTTCGCCCGCGCGGCGCCCGTCATAAAAGCGCGATTTTTCCGTCATTTAATTCACCTGCCGCCGCGTCCCGAGGCCGGGCGTGGGCCCAAAGTCGCCACCGATCAGGGGATTTCCGCCCCCGTGAGCCTTGTCGGGATCACGCGGTTTCGGCCGGCCGAGGCCGCGAAACGGATGATGCCGCTCATACGGAATCGTGATCGGGTTACTCGTTGCGCAGGACGGGCGCGGCCTTGTGGCCGAGGGCGTGCCAGGTGCCGGCGAAGCCCGCCAGCAGCGTGATCGATACGCAAAGGGCAATCGTTACGGCGACAGGATTGGGGAGGAAGGTCCACTCCGCGTGCATGACGTAGGTCACCACCGCCCAGCCCGCGACCGAGCCGATGACCGAAGCGACCAGGGCCGTCGCCAGGCCGAGAATGCCGAATTCCACGAGATAGGTGGCGAGGATGTTGCGCCGCGTCGCGCCCAGCACCTTGAGCAGCACCGCGTCGTGGATGCGCCGCCGCCGCGTCGCCGCGATCGCGCCGGCGAGGACGAGCGCCCCGGCGATGACCGCGACGCTGGCGATCATCTGCACCGCGCCGGACAGCTTCTCGAGGATGTCGGCGACGCTCTGCAGGACCTCCTTGACGCGGATCGCCGAGATGCTGGGGAAACGGTCGGTGACGGCGCGTTCCAGCGCGCCCTCCGCCCGGGGGTCCGTCTTGGCGGTCGCGACATAGGCCTGCGGCGCGGATTCCATGAGTCCCGGTGAGAACATCATGACGAAGTTGAGCGACAGGGTGTTCCAGTCGATCTCGCGCAGGTTGGCGATCCGCGCGGTCACGTCGCGGCCGAGCAGGTTGATCGTGATCGTGTCGCCGATCGAGAGGCCGAACGCGGCGGCGGCGCGCGCGTCGAAGGATACCAGCGGCGGGCCCTTGTAGTCCGGCGGCCACCATTCGCCGGCGATGACGCGGCTGCCGTGGGTCGGCGCATGGCGTGCCCAGGTGAGCCCGCGGTCACCGCGCAGGATCCAGGCGAACTCGGGCGGCGCCTTGATCTGATCGACCGGCGTGCCGTTCAGCTTGGTGATCTGGCCGCGCAGCATCGGCACGGCTTCCACGTCGGTCACGCCGGGAATGCTGCGGGCGAGCAACTCGAACCCCTGCAGATCGCCAGCCTGGATGTCGATGAAATAGAAGTCGGGGGCCTCGGCCGGCATCGTCTTGGTGATCTCGCGCGCGAGATTGCCTTCGACCAGCGCGACGGCGGCAAGGACGGTCAGGCCGAGGCCGAGCGACAGCACGACACTGCCGGTCGGCGCGCCGGGCCGCGACGAGATTGGCGAGCGCAAGCCGGGCGACCGGGCTGCGCGGCCGCGGCAGCCGTCGGATCAGCGCGATGATCAGGCGGGCCGCGCCATGAAAGGCGGCAAAGGCGACGATCGCGCCGATCACGAACCATGCGGCGATCTTCGGCACATGCGCGGTCGCGATGGCGAGCGCGGCGAGGCAGATCAGCACGGCCGCCAGCGCCGCCAGATAGATGCCGCGCGGCCGCGTGGTCGGCGGCAGGATGACGGCGCGAAACAGGCTCGCCGGAGAGACTTCGCGCGCCTGGGCGAGTGGCCACAGGGAAAAAGCCAGCGTGATCAGGAAGCCGAACAAGCCGGCCAGCGCGAGCGGCCAGGGATAGAAGCCGGCGCGCGCGGCGACGGGCAGGCGGTCGGCCAGCAGCGGCGTGACGACATTGGGCGCCAGCGCGCCCAGCAGAAGCCCGATCGCAATCGCGCCCGCCGCGAGAATCAGGACCTGGAACAGGTAGATGCGGAAGACCAGGGGGCCCGGCCCGCCCAGGCATTTGAGCGTGGCGATCGTGGCGATCCGCGTTTCCAGGTAGCTGCGCACCGCGTTGCCGACGCCGACACCGCCGACCAGCAGCGCGGTCAGGCCGACAAGGCTGAGAAACAGGGTCGCGCGATCGACGAAGCGCTGAATGTTGGGGGCGGCGTGCTCGATCGATTGGATCCGCCAGCCCGCGTCAGGAAACCGTGCCTCGATGCGGTCGCGCCAGGCGGCAAGCGAGACGCCTTGCGGGATGGCGATGCGATAGTTGTAGCGCACCAGGCTGCCCGGCAGCAGCAGGCCCGTGGCGCGCAGCGCCGGAAGGCTTATCAGCAGGCGCGGGCCGAAATTCAGGACGCCGGTCCCGCGATCCATCTCTTCGGCGATGACGGCGGTGATCCGGACGGAGATATTGCCGAGGCGTAGCCGGTCGCCGACCTTGATCTGAAGCTTTTCCAGAAGGCGCCGTTCCGCCACGGCGCCCCAGTCATCGCCCTGTCGGGCGATCGCGGGGGCGAGGGCGCCGTTCCCGTCGAGGCGAAATCCGCCGAACAGGGGAAAATTGCCGTCGACCGCCTTGAGCTCGACCAGGCTGCGCGCGCCGCCATTCGGCGGTCCGCACCATGGCGCGCATCTCGGCCACCTCGGACAGGCGAGCGGCATTGGCGGCGAGCCAGGCGCGCTGCTCGGCGGTCGCTTCGCGGTGGTTCAGCCGTAGGTCGAAATCTCCGCCCAACAGCTTCCGGGCATCGCCGTGGATGCCGGCGATGATGCCTTGCGAGACCGATCCCACGGCGGCAATGGCGGTGACGCCGAGGACGAGGCAGGCGATGAAGACGCGGAACCCGCGGATGCCCGCCCTGAGCTCGCGCCACGCCAGGCGCCAGGCAAGGGCGGAGCGTGTCATTGGGCGGCCGACGGCAGAGGCGCGGAATGCGTCGCCGTGTCCTGGATGCACCCGTCGACGAGGCGGATGCTGCGGTCGCAACGCGCGGCCAGCACCGGGTCGTGGGTGATCAGCATCAGCGTCGCCCCGCGGCGGTCGGCGAGGTCGAACAGAAGGTCGATGATATGCCGTCCGGTCTCGCCGTCGAGGTTGCCCGTCGGCTCGTCGGCCAGCAGCAGCTTCGGCTCCATGGCGACGGCGCGGGCGAGCGCGACCCGCTGCTGCTCGCCGCCGGACAGCTGCCCCGGATAGTGATGCAGCCGCTCGCCGAGACCGAGCGCGGCAAGCTCCTGGCTCGCGCGTGCGAAGGCGTCGCCGCGGCCGGCGAACTCCATCGGCACGGCGACGTTTTCCAGCGCGGTCATGGTCGGAATCAGGTGGAAGGCCTGGAAGACGATGCCCATGGTGTCGCGCCGGAACAGCGCCAGGCCGTCTTCGTCCAGCAGGCTCAAATCCTGGCGTGCGATCGACACCCTGCCGCCCGTCGGCCGCTCGAGGCCGGCGATGACCATGAGCAGCGAGGTCTTGCCCGAGCCGGACGGCCCGACGACGCTGACCCTCTCGCCGGGCGCGACCGACAGGTCGATGCCCCGCAGTATATTGACCTGCCCGGCGCTGCTACCAAGTGTAAGCTGGACGCCTTCGAGGCGAATCATGGTTTCTGTGGTCATGAGCATTCTTAGGCGTCGCGGCGGGTTCGGGGAGGGAAGACCCGTGCAGCAGGGAAAAATCGGCATGCCGTCCATATGGCCCGGCATGGCCGTTTTTCAACGCGTTGGCCGGCATCCTCAGCGTGATCGTGATCGGCCTTGGCCTGTCCGCGCCGGCGGCGATGGCCGCGTCGGGGCAGACGATCGTGGCATTCGGCGACAGCCTCACGGCGGGCTATGGCCTTCCGGCCTCGAAGAGCTTCGTGACCCAGCTGAATGCGGCGCTGCGGCGGACGGCGTCAAGGCCCATGTCGTCAACGCCGGCGTTTCCGGCGATACGAGCGCGGGCGGGCTGGCGCGGGTCGACTGGCTGCTGGCGGACAAGCCCGATCTAGTCCTGGTCGAGCTCGGCGCCAACGACGCCTTGCGCGGCCTCGACCCAGCCGAGACGCGGCACCATCTCGCGGAGATCATCGAGCGGATTCGAACATGCGGGCGCGCATGTGCTTCTCGTCGGCATGAAGGCGCCGCCCAATCTCGGGCCGGAATACACCGAGAAATTCGATCGCATCTTTCCCGATCTCGCGAAGGAGCATAAGGTGCCCCTGTATCCCTTTTTCCTCGATGGTGTCGTCGCCAATCCCGCCTTGAATCAGGCAGATGGCATGCATCCGAATGCGAAAGGCGTTGTCGGTGATCGTCGAACGAATGCTGCCGATCCTGACGAGCGTGCTGGGAGGAGCCCGATGACCGGAAGCGAGCCGTTTCTTGCGGCCCATGCCTCCGCGCAGAACTGGCGCGATGCGGCGGGCAAGATCATCCTGGAGCTGCAGCCCGTTACGTCCGCCTACCGGCTCGGCTTCCTTTACGTGTCCGATCATTTCGCCGGCCAGCTGAAGGATATTTCGATCTTCCTGCGCCAGACAACGGGCGTTCCGCATTGGGTGGGCACGGTCGGTTTCGGCGTTTGCGCAACCGGGACCGAGTATTTCAACGAGCCGGCCATGGCGGCGATGCTGGCGCCGATACCGGAGGATGCCTTCCGCGTGTTCTCCGGGGTGACGACCGACCTCGCGCCGTTGATGGATAAGCATGGCACCTGGATCGACCGTCCGATACCGCCTGTCGCCATCGTTCACGGCGATCCGCGAAACCAGCAGCTGCCCGATCTGATCGAGCAGATGTCGGCGGCGACGAACGGGTTCCTCGTCGGTGGACTGACCGCGTCGAACAACGGCTTTCCGCAGCTTGCCGACGGCGTCGAGGAGGGCGGGCTCTCCGGCGTGATGCTGTCGCTCGAAGCCGTGCCCGTGCAATCCGGCCTGACGCAAGGCTGCTCGCCGATCGGGCCGGTGCATACGGTGACGGAATCGCAGCAGAACGTCCTGATCCGCATCGACGAGCGGCCCGCGCTGGACGTCTTCAAGGAGGATATCGGCGAGGTGCTGGCCCGCGACCTACGGCGCGTCGCCGGGTATATCTTCGCCGCGCTTCCCGTCTCGGGTTCCGACACCGGCGACTACATGGTCCGCAACCTCGTCGGGATCGATCCGGACGCGCGCGCGCTCGCGATCGGCGAGCTTATCGCGCCCGGCGACCGGATCATGTTCTGTCGCCGCGACCACGACAGCGCGGTCGAGGACATGCGCCGCATGCTGGGCGGCCTCAAGCGGCGCATCGGCAACGGCCCGGTGCGCGGCGGCCTTTATTTCTCATGCTGCGGCCGCGGGCCCGAATCAGTTCGGCCCCGACGGCGCGGAGCTGCAGATCGTCAAGGAGGAGCTCGGCGCGTTTCCGCTGGTCGGTTTCTTCGCGAACGGCGAGATAAGCAACAACAGGCTCTATGGCTATACCGGCGTGCTTACCCTGTTTCTTTGAGCGCGCGGGCGGGCCCGGCGAGACGGCGACACAGCCTTGATACGATTGTTCGTTGGGATCGAATTGCCGGAGGCCATACGCGAGCGGCTGGCCGCGCTATGTGGCGGCGTGCCGGGCGCCCGCTGGGTTGCGCCCGAGAACATGCATTTGACGCTCCGCTTCGTCGGCGAGGTGGAGAACGGACAGGCGGAGGATATCGACGCCGCCCTGATGCGGCTGCGCGCGCCATGCTTCGACATCACCCTCGACGGCGTCGGGTTTTTCGGCAAGCCTTCGGCGGCGCGCGTGCTGTGGGCCGGGGCTCGCAAATGTGAAAAGCTGATGCGCCTGCAGGCCAAGATCGAGACGGCGCTGCAAATGTCGGGGTTGCCGCCGGAGGAGCGCAAGTTCTCGCCGCATATCACGTTGGCGCGGCTGAATGGCGCGCCCTTCCTGCGCCTGCAGCGATTCGTTGCCGATGGCGCGCATTTCCTGGCAGGCCCGATCGCAGTCGACCGCTTCGTGCTGTTCTCGAGCTTCCGGTCGGGCTCGGGGCCGATCTACACGGCGGAAGCCGACTATCCGCTGACGCCCGACTAGCGCGCAGAGATCAGAACCGCTCGCGCCGGATACGGTTGAGCCATCCCCGCGCGCCGGCCTCGATGAGATCCATCGTGTATTCGAAGGCCTCGCCGTCGCCGTTGAAAGGGTCCGGCACGTCCATGCGCCCGAATTGCGGCGCGGTGTCGAGAAACATCGCGATCTTGTCGTGCGCACCGGGCGGACAGTTGCGGATGAGCTGCTGGAAATGCGACGTGTCCATCGCCAGGATCAGGTTGAAGTCGGCGAAGTCCTGCATGTTGATCTGGCGCGCCCGCAAGTTGCCGATCTCGTAGCCGCGCGCCTTGGCGGCCTTTAATGGCGCGCTCGTCCGGTGGTCTCCCGACATGGTGGCGCTGCAAGCCGACCGAATCGGCGCCGATCCGGTCGGCGAGGTCCGCTTCCGTCACGATCTGGCGGAAAACGCCTTCCGCCGTCGGCGAACGGCAAATATTTGCAGTGCATACGAACAGGACGCAGTACATCGATCTCTGGCTCGGGTCGCCTGTGGCCGGTTGCGATACTATGTTATCGACATGCCGACCGAGCGCACCCACCTTCCCCCGCTCCTCGACACCATGACTTTAGACCGGATGACTGAAATCGCGAATACGCAACTGACGGACGACACGCTGGATGCGTTGTTGCGGGAAATCCGGCAATGCAGACTGTGCGCCGCGGCGCTTCCGCTGGGCCCGCGGCCGGTGCTGCGCGCCCGGCGGTCGGCGCGGCTGATGATCGTGGGCCAGGCGCCCGGCACGCGGGTGCACGAGTCGGGTATTCCCTGGAACGATCCGAGCGGCGACCGGCTGCGTGACTGGCTCGGCGTCGACCGGGATCGATTCTACGACGAAACGCGGATCGCCATCGTACCCATGGGCTTCTGCTATCCGGGCGTCGACCGGAACGGTGGCGACAAGCCGCCGCGGCCGGAATGCGCGCCGCACTGGCATCCGCAGCTCGCGCCGCATCTGGCCGGCGTCGAGCTGACGCTGCTCGTCGGCACCTATGCGCACAAATACTATCTCGGCAAGCGCCGCCGGCCCTCGGTGACGGACACGGTCCGGCATTGGCGGGACTATGCGCCGCGGTTCCTGCCGCTGCCGCATCCGAGCTGGCGCAACACTGGGTGGCTCAAGAAGAACCCGTGGTTCGGGGAGGAGATTCTGCCGGTGCTGCGCCGCGCGCACGGGCGCGTTGCTGGCCTGACGGGCCTTGACCGTCCCTGACGGCCGAGCGGCGGAGGTGGCTCACGCCTCCGCTTCGATGGCTTCCATTTCCGCGTCGGTAAAGCCGAAATGGTGCCCGATCTCATGGACCAGGACATGGCGGACCACGTCGAACAGGTCCTCGCCGGTGCTTTCCGTATAGGCGAGCAGCGGCAGCCGGTAGAGAAAGATCATGTCGACGGTCTGGCGAACGTCGAACACGCTTCGCTGGTCGATCGGCAGGCCGTGATAGAGACCGAGAAGATCGTAAGGCAACTCCAGGCCGAGATCGACGCAGGTGCGCCGGTCGGGCAGGTCGACGACGCGGATCGCGACGCCGTCCACCTCGTCGCGCAGCGCCTTGGGGATCGCCGCGAAAGCCCGGTAGGCCAGGGCTTCGATTGCCGATGCGTCAAGTTTGTTCATGGTCCATGGCGCGTCGCAGCATAGCCTTCGGGAAGAGAACACGCCACAATGGCCATCGCCGCGGCATGGCCGCCGCACAGAGACGCTTTGCACACGGGACAGGATAGGGACCATGGTCGAAAAGCTCAGCGCAGAGGCGCGCCGGCGCGCGCTGGAAAGTCTCCCGGAATGGAAGATGGTGGACGGGCGCGACGCAATCCAGCGACGGCTCAAGTTCGAGAACTTCAACGCGGCCTGGGGGTTCATGAGCCGTGTCGCCCTTCAGGCGGAGCGCATGGACCACCACCCGGAATGGTTCAACGTCTACTCCACCGTCGATATCACGCTCTCGACGCATGACTGCGGCGGCCTTAGCGAGAAAGACGTGACGCTTGCCCGCTTCATCGACTCTGCGGCGGCCTGAGCCGGCATGCATGCAGGCGCCAGGATGACGGCCGCGGGGCGCCGCCGCTTCGGGTTCGTCGTCGTTGCGCTGGTCGCATTCTGGGCCGGAGCCGCCGCGGCGCAGGATTTCGCCGCCGGCATGCGGGCCCATCTCGCGAAACACTATGGGGAATCGCGCCGGATATTTAATGCCTTGGCGGATGCCGGCAACGTGCGGGCGGAGTTCATGATGGGCTCGATCTACGAGCAGGGGCTCGGCGTGCCGAGGGATCTGGCGGCGGCGGCGCGCTGGTACCGGCTGGCGGCGGACGGCGGCAACGCATCGGCGCAATACAATCTCGGGATCTTCTACCAGTTCGGCAAAGGCGTCCCGAAGGATCCCGTGGAAGCCGCGCGCTTGCTTCTCCAGGCGGCGGAGCAGGGGCATGGCCGCGCGCAGAACAACCTCAGCACCTTCTATTTCACCGGCATCGGCGTGCCGCGCGACCTCGTCGAAGCCTGGAAGTGGCTGACGCTGTCGGCGGAGGATCTGAAGGGCAAAGGGCGCGAGATCGCGCTGCAAAACCGGACCGTCATCGAGAGCGAGATGACGCCGGCACAGATCGAGACCGCGCGCCGCAGGGTCGCAGAATGGAAGCGCCGGCACGCGAAGTAAGGGCTTGGCGGCGGCATGGCGCAAAGTGGCGAAGTGCCGGGCGGCGTCCCATATGACAGACATGCAAGGATTGCCGATAGAGCTGCCGTCGTCCCGCCCCGATGACGAACGGATCGTGCGAACGGGGCTCTGGGCCAAGCTGCGCCGGGCGGCGGGCCGGATAGGCTTTGCCCAGGAAGCCGTGGCCGCCTATTTTTGCGCGATCGACCCGGCGACGCCGGCGCGGGTGAAGCTGATACTGCTATCCGCCTTGGCTTATTTCATCATGCCGGTGGACGCCATCCCCGATTTCGTTGCTGGCCTGGGCTTCACCGACGATGCCGCCGTCCTGTTCGCCGCCTGGCGCGCCGTCGGCTCCGAGATCACGGATACGCACCGGGAACGCGCCCGGGCCGTTCTGGAAGGCGGGATGCAGCCGGATGACGCCGGCGCTTAAGGAACGCCGCTGATCTCCCTTTCCTGCGCGACCCGCGCTTCCCGGGCTTCGCGCCGGGCGATGTAGAAGGTCGAGCCGACGATCAAGGTGGCGCCGATGATCGTGTATGGATCGGGCACCTCAAAGAAGAAAACATAGCCCGCAAAGCCGGACAGGATCAGGCGCGTGTAGTCGAAAGGCATCACCGCGGTCGCCTCGCCGGCGCGCAGCCCGTTGATCAGGCAGGTGTGTCCGATGCTGAGCCCGGCGCCCACGAGCGCCATCTGGATCAGCTCCGGGTTGGTCGGGACCTTCCAAACCACGAGCGCCGGCGGCAGCGTCACGAAGGTCGGAATCAGGGTTCCCCAGAAAAGGATCGTGAGCGGCTTTTCGGTGACCGTCATCCGTTTGATCAGGACGACGCTCATGGCGACGAACAAGGCGTTGAGAACGGCGGCGACCGCCGCGGGGTTCGCATGCGGCCCGGGGCGGACCATCACGAGCACGCCAAGAAAGCCGACCACGGTCGCGAGAGACCGGCGCCAGCGGATCTTCTCATTGAGAAACAGCATGGCGAGAACAATGACCCAAAGCGACCGGGAAAAGCTGATGCCGGTCACGTCGGCCAGCGGCATATGCGTCAGCGCGTAAAAGATCGTCATCAAGGCGAGCGATCCGGTCAGGCCCCGCGCAAGATGAAAGTTCATACGGTTCGTGCGCAGAACATCCCAGCCGCCGGCGCGCCAGACGATCGGTAAAAGGAATAAAGTCCCAAACAGGCCGCGGAAGAACACCATCTGGAAGCTGTCGAGGGTGCTGCCCATATGCTTAATAAGGGCATTCGTCGCGGTGAAAATCACCGCGCTAATCAATATCCAGACTGCCCCCTGAACATTTCCGGGCAGGGAGCCGAGGCGCGCAGCAATTCGTTCCATTCCGCGGTGAAATTCCTCGACGTCAATAGAGGGCATGCCCTGCAGCTCAGACGCGGCGGGACATATCACACCGGGGCTGGATTTGGAATTGTAATTCGCATCGCGAGTTCAACTGATTCTTAACGATTTTTAGCGACCCCGTGTTTTCTGCGATCGACGTTTCGTTTATACCATGCCCCCTGAGGGAACGTCCTGCAGAATGGCAATTCGGAGGCGACGGTGACATCACCACTTTGGCGACCTTCCGACGAGAAAATCGCGTCCACCAATCTCACGGCCTTTATCCGGTTTCTCGAGGACCGTACGGGACTGGCTTTCGACGGCTATCCGGCACTTCACCGCTTCTCCGTCGACCATATGGATGCGTTTTGGAGTGCGGTTTGGGAATTCTGCGGTGTCGTCTCGTCCTTTCGCGGCGGGCCGGTGCTGATAAACCCGACGACGATGCCGGGCGCCCGCTTTTTTCCGGAGGCCAAGCTCAATTTTGCCGAAAACCTGCTGCGGCGGCGTGACGACGCGGCAGCGATCATTTTCCGGGCCGAAGACAAGGTGGAGCGTACGCTCTCCTGGCGCCAGCTCCATGACAGTGTCGGGCGCATGGCGCAGGCCTTGCGCGCGGTCGGCGTGAAGCCGGGTGACCGTTGCGCCGGTTTCGTGCCGAATGCGCCCGAGTCGGTGATCGCGATGCTCGCGGCCGCTTCGATCGGGGCCGTCTGGACATCCTGCTCGCCGGATTTCGGTGCGCAGGGCGTGCTCGACCGGTTCGGCCAGGTCGAGCCGAAGATCCTCTTTGCCTGCGACGGCTATTACTACAACGGCAAATGGATCGATACGCTCGAGCGGGTCGCCGGCGTCGCGCAAAAGCTGCCGTCCCTGGAACGCGTGGTGCTGTTTTCGATCGGCGGCGGACGGCCGGGCCGATCGGCGATCCCCGGCGCGGTCGCCTGGGACGATTTCGCCGCGGCAGGCGCCGACGGGGACATCGATTTCGCCCAATTGCCCTTTGGCCATCCGCTCTACATTCTCTATTCCTCGGGTACGACCGGCGTGCCCAAATGCATCGTCCATTCCGCCGGCGGCACGCTGCTCAAGCATCTCGAGGAGCAGCGCCTGCAATGCGACATCAAGCGGGACGACCGGGTCTTCTATTTCACGACCTGCGGCTGGATGATGTGGAACTGGCTGATGAGCGCGCTGGCGAGCGAGGCCACGCTGGTGCTGTACGACGGCTCGCCCTTCGCGCCCAACCCCAACGTGCTGTTCGATTATGCCGACGCCGCCGGAATCACCTTCTTCGGCACCTCGGCGAAATACATCGACGCGCTCTCCAACCAGAATCTGGAGCCCCGGAAAACGCATGACCTGCGGACGATCCGGACGATCGCTTCGACCGGCTCGCCGCTGGTGCCGGAAAGCTTCGACTACGTCTACCGGGCCGTCAAAGAGGACGTCTGCCTGTCGTCGATCTCGGGCGGCACCGACATCGTCGGCTGCTTCGTCGGCGGCAACCCGAACGGCCCGGTCTGGCGCGGCGAGATCCAAGGCCCGATGCTCGGCATGAGCGTCGACGTCTTCTCCGAAGACGGCAAAAGCATGCACGGCGAAAAGGGCGAGCTGGTCTGCACCAGGCCGTTTCCCTCGATGCCGGTGCGGTTCTGGAACGACGAAGACGGCGCCCGCTACCGCGCCGCCTATTTCGAGCGGTTCCCGGGCGTCTGGTGCCACGGCGATTTCGTCGCCTGGACCGAGCATGGCGGCATGGTCATCTACGGGCGGTCCGATGCGACCTTGAATCCGGGCGGCGTGCGGATCGGCACGGCGGAGATCTACCGCCAGGCCGAAGCCTTCGAGGAGGTCGAGGAAGCGCTCTGCATCGGCCAGCAGTGGCAGCACGACACCCGCGTCATCCTGTTCCTGCGGCTCAAGCCGGGCGCTGCGCTCAGTCCGGATTTGATCGACCGCATCCGCAAGCGCATCCGCGAGAACTGCTCGCCGCGCCACGTACCGGCCAAGGTGGTCGCCGTCGGCGATATTCCGCGCACGAAATCGGGCAAGATCACCGAGCTGGCGGTGCGCGACGTCGTCGAAGGCCGGCCGGTCAAGAACAAGGAAGCGCTGGCGAACCCGGAAGCGCTCGAGCTGTTCGCCGGGATCAAGGAGCTGCAGGAGCCGTGACGGCGTCCCGCCGGGGGCGTGAAGCTGCGCCGATTCGCGCGCGCATCCGCGATCTCGAGACGCAGCAGATTCTCCAGGTTTCCCAGCTCGCGCTCAACGACCCGAAGGTCATTCCGTTGTGGTATGGCGAGTCCGACGTGGCGACGCCGGATTTCATCAACCGCGCGGCCGCCGCCGCGCTTGCCGCCGGGCATACCTTCTACACCTACAAGCAGGGCATTCCCGAGCTGCGTGCCGCCTTGGCGGATTACGCGCGTGGCCTCTATGGCATCGCCATGCCGGCGGAGCGGATCACCGTCACCTCGTCGGGCATGACGGGCATCATGATGGTGATGCAGATGCTGATCGATGCCGGCGACAACGCGGTCGTGGTCGGCCCGGTCTGGCCCAACGCGCGGGCCGCGGTCGAGATCATGGGCGGCGAGCCGCGCACCGTCGCGCTGCGCTTCGGCAACGGCGGCTGGGCGCTCGACGTGGAAGAGGTGATGGCCCGCTGCGACGCGCGCACCCGCGCGGTCTTCGTCAACTCGCCGGGCAACCCGACCGGGTGGATGATGCCGCGCGCACAGCAGGAGGCGTTGCTCGCGGCCTGTCGCGCGCGGGGCATCTGGATCATTGCCGACGAAGTCTATGCCCGCATCGTCTATGACCGCCGCGCCGCGCCGTCCTTTCTCGAAATCGCCGAGCCGGACGACCTGCTCATCGTCATCAACAGCTTCTCGAAATCCTGGGCGATGACCGGCTGGCGGCTCGGCTGGCTGACGCATCCGCTCGCCGCGGGCGGCTATCTCGCCAACCTGGTCGAGTTCAATACCAGCGGAACGCCGGCTTTCCTGCAGCATGCGGGCGTCACCGCGGTACGCGAGGGCGAAGCCGTGGTGGCGTCCATGGTGGAGCGCTGCCGGGTGGGACGGGAGGTGATCGGCCGTTGCCTCGCCGCCTTGCCGCGCGTCCGCTACAGCCCGCCCGACGCCGCCTTCTACGCCTTCTTCGCCGTGGAGGGCATGGCGAACAGCCTCGACTTCGCCAAACGGCTGGTGCACGAGGCCGGGGTCGGCCTGGCGCCCGGCACCGCTTTCGGGCCGGAAGGCGAGGGCTTTCTCCGGCTTTGCTTCGCCCGCGCGCCGGAAACGCTGGAAGCGGCGGCGGACCAACTCGCCGGCGCGCTTCGCTGACGCGCGCTATCGTACCTCGATGATCACCTTGCCGGTGGATTTGCGCGCCAGCAGCGCATTGAGCGCTTCCTTCGTGCGATCGAGTGGAAAGGTGAAGCTGATATGCGGCTTCAGCTTGCCCTCGGCGTACCAGCGGCAGATCTCCTCGAGCGTGCGGCGCATCACCGCCGGTTGCTCGAAGCGGTAGCTGCTGAAGGAATAGCCGATCGCCGAGATATTCTTCACCAGCAAATAGTTGGCGGCGATCTGCGGGATGTCGCCGCTGGCGAAGCCGAGCGTGATCAGCCGGCCCTCGAAATTGAGGCAGCGCAAAGCCGCGCGTGACGCGTCGCCGCCGACCGGGTCGTAGACGACATCGACGCCGCCGGTGAGCTGCTTGACCCGCTCGCGGATGTCCTCCTTGGCATAATCGATCAGGTGGTCCGCGCCGCGCGAGCGGGCGACCTCGAGCTTCTCGGCGCTGCTGGCGCAGGCGATGACGGTGGCGCCCAGCGCCTTGCCGACCTCGACGGCGGTGAGGCCGACCCCGCCCGAAGCGCCGAGCACGAGCAGGACTTCGCCGGCGCTTGAGCTGCGTCCGATGGGTGAGCGCCAGGTGGCTGGTGCCGTAGGCGATCGGAAAGGCCGCGCCCGTCTTGTAGTCCATCCCGTCCGGCATGTGCACGACATGGCCGGCGTCGATCACCGCTTCCTCCGCATAGGCGCCGAAGCGCATCGGGGCGAGGACCGGTCGCCGGGCTTGAACCCGCTCACGCCGTCGCCGACCGCGATCACGTCGCCGGCCGCCTCCATCCCGGGCGTGAAGGGCAGCGGCGGCTTGTGCTGATAGCTTCCCTTGATCATCAGCGTGTCGGCGAAGTTCACGCCAGCGGCGTGCACCGCGACGCGGATCTCGCCCGGCCCCGGTTCCGGAGAAGGAATGTCCTCGAGCTTGAGGGCGTCGAGCCCGCCGAGCTGGTGAATCCGTATCGCGCGCATGGTGCCGTCCTGTCGGTGATTTTCCGGCCGCGTCGGCGGCCCGCGCAAAACTTGCCTTGCAGCGCGGACGGATGCAAGTTTGCCTCCATGCGGGGGTATTTCGGGTTGGGCGTCGAGGGCATCTCCAAGCCCATGAACGCCGGCAGTCTGTTTCGCACGGCGCACGCCTTCGGCGCGGATTTCGTGTTCGCCATCGCGCCGGACGTGAATTTGCGCATGATCCGCAAGGCCGATACGTCCGAGACGGCCAAGCACGTGCCGCTCTACGAATATCCGACGGTCGAGGCGCTGCAGCTGCCGCGCGGCTGCCAGCTCGTGGGTCTCGAATTGCTGGACGACGCCATCGACCTGCCGAGCTTCACCCACCCGGAGCGCGCCGCCTATGTGCTCGGGTCCGAGCGCGGCACTTTGTCGCCCGCGCTGCTTGCCCGCTGCAGCCATGTCGTGCGCATTCCGACCCGGTTCTGCGTCAATATCGCCGTCGCCGCGGCAATCCTGCTGTACGACCGGATGATCACGCACCGGCGTTTCGCGCCGCGCCCCACGGGATCGGGCGGGCCGGTCGAGGCGCTGCCGCCGCATGTCCACGGCGGACGATTTACCCGGCGGGACCGCTGATCCGTGCGTCCTCGGGAAGGAGGGCCTTGGCAAGTCGACCGAATTCTTTGTATTGAGAGGTCATGAAAGTATTACGCCGTAAGTACATCCTATCTTTCCTCGTCCTATCCTTCGTGTTCGGCCCTGCCGTCGGCGCTGCCGCGGCGGACAAGGTCCTCGGGCTCTATGATGATTGGGGCGCGCAGACCTTCACCGAGGGCAAGAACACCGGATGCTCGATGTGGAGCCAGCCGACGAAGGACAAGGGCAAATACAAGCAGCGCGGCCCGATCTACGCGTATGTCACGCATCGCCCGTGGGACAAGCGCCTCAACGAGGTCAGCATCGCGGCCGGCTATACCTACAAGAAGGACAGCACGGTTCAGGTTCGCATCGGCAACGAGAAATTCGCGCTTTTCACCGATGGCAACACCGCCTGGAGCCGGTCGTCCAAGGACGACAAGAAGCTCGTGGACGCCATGCGGCGCGGCAGCTCCATGGTCGTGACCGGCACGTCGAGTAAGGGCACGCAGACCATCGACAACTATTCGCTGAACGGCTTCACCAAGGCCTATGAGGCGATCGGCAAGGCTTGCAAGGTGAAATAACCCCCCGTCGCGGCGGACAGGTCCCCTTTCCGGCAGGGGAAAAGCATTGGCGGAACGGCGCGGTCGCCCTATATCATCGGCGCGATGAGCCATCTTGCCCCACAGCTCGAAGATTTCATGCCGGGCGGCGCCCTGACGGCGCCGGCGGACCCGCGCCCGAACCTGGTCGGCATGGACCGGGCGGACATGGCCGCCGCGCTGGCCCCGCTGGGGGTCGAGCCCTACCGGGTCCGCCAGGTCTTCCAGTGGGTCTACAACCGCGGCGCCACCGGCTTCGACGCCATGACCAACCTGTCGAAAACGCTCCGGGCCGAGCTCGACGCGCGCTTCCGCATCGGCCGGCTCGGCGTAAGCACCGCCCACGAATCGGTCGACGGCACGCGCAAATGGCTGGTCCGTTTCGCGGACGGCCAGGAGGCGGAAAGCGTCTTCATTCCGGAGCCCGACCGGGGCACGCTCTGCGTCTCCAGCCAGATCGGCTGCACCCTGACCTGCAGCTTCTGCCATACCGGCACCCAAAAACTGGTGCGCAACCTGGGGCCGGACGAGATCCTGGGCCAGGTGATGCTGGCGCGCGACGCGCTCGGCGAATGGCCCGATTCGCAGGTCGACCGGCGGCTGACCAACATCGTCATGATGGGCATGGGCGAGCCGCTCTACAATTTCGACAACGTGAAGAAGGCGCTCTCGATCGCCATCGACGGCGAGGGGATCGCCATCTCCTGGCGCAAGATCACGCTTTCGACCTCGGGCGTGGTGCCGATGATCCGCCGCGCCGGCGAGGAGATCGGCGTCATGCTGGCGATCTCGCTGCACGCCGTGCGGGACGAGCTGCGCGACGTCCTGGTGCCGATCAACCGCAAATGGCCGATCGCCGAGCTGCTGCAGGCCTGCCGCGACTATCCGACCGGCACCAACGCGCGCCGCATCACGTTCGAATACGTCATGCTCAAGGGCGTCAACGACACCGACGCCGATGCGCGCGAGCTGGCCCGGCTGCTGCAGGGCATCCCGTCCAAGGTCAACCTGATCCCCTTCAACCCGTGGCCGGGCACGGCGTACGAGTGCTCCGACCCAAAGCGGATCGAGCGCTTCGCCGACATCGTCAACCGGGCCGGCTACGTCTCGACCGTGCGCACCCCGCGCGGCCGCGACATCCTCGCCGCCTGCGGCCAGCTCAAGAGCGAAAGCGTGCGCCAGCGCCGGCAGAAGGCCACCTGACCGCCACCGCTTGCGGGACCGCGTACTTTCCCTATACTCCGCCGCCATCCGCGGTCCTTCGGACTGACGGCGGCGTCGCGCAAAGGGAACCCGGCCATGGTCGGCAAATCAAAGGACAAGGTGAAGAAGGTCGTGCTGGCCTATTCGGGCGGGCTCGACACCTCGGTCATTCTCAAATGGCTGCAGGAGACCTACCGCTGCGAGGTGGTGACCTTCACCGCCGACCTCGGCCAGGGCGAGGAGCTCGAGCCCGCGCGCAAGAAGGCCGAGATGCTCGGCATCAAGGAAATCTACGTCGATGATCTGCGCGACGAGTTCGTGCGCGATTTCGTCTTCCCGATGTTCCGCGCGAACGCGCTCTATGAAGGCGTCTATCTGCTCGGCACCTCGATCGCCCGGCCGCTGATCGCCAAGCGCCAGATCGAGATCGCGCGGGAGACCGGCGCCGACGCGGTCGCCCACGGCGCCACCGGCAAGGGCAACGACCAGGTCCGCTTCGAGCTGACCTATTACGCGCTCAACCCGGATATCAAGGTAATCGCGCCCTGGCGCGAATGGGACCTGACCAGCCGCACCACGCTGATCGAGTATGCCGAGAAGCACCAGATCCCGGTGCCGAAGGACAAGCGCGGCGAGGCGCCGTTCTCCGTCGACGCCAACCTGCTGCATATCTCGGCCGAGGGCAAGGTGCTGGAGGATCCGGGGCAGGAGCCGCCGGACTACGTCTATTCGCGCACCGTCGACCCCATGCAGGCGCCGGACAAGCCGACGATCGTCGAGATCGCCTTCGAACGCGGCGATCCGGTCGCGGTCGATGGCCGCAAGCTGGGCCCGGCGGCGCTGCTGACCCGGCTCAACGAGCTCGGCGGCGCCAACGGCATCGGCCGCGTCGATCTGGTGGAGAACCGCTTCGTCGGCATGAAGTCGCGCGGCGTCTACGAGACGCCGGGCGGCACCATCCTCGCCGTGGCGCACCGCGCGATCGAGTCGATCACCCTCGACCGCGAGGCCTGCCATCTCAAGGACGAGCTGATGCCGCGCTATGCCTCGCTGATCTACAACGGCTTCTGGTTCGCGCCGGAGCGCGAGATGCTGCAGGCGCTGATCGACAAGAGCCAGGAAATGGTCAGCGGCACCGTGCGGCTCCGCCTCTACAAGGGCAATGCCACGGTGATCGGCCGGGAAAGCCCGTACAGTCTCTACAGCCTGGCGCACGTCACCTTCGAGGAGGACGCGGTCTACGACCAGCGCGACGCGGAAGGCTTCATCAAGCTGAACGCGCTCCGGCTGCGCCTGGCGAAACGGCGCGGCGGGTGAGGCTACGCGTTATTTCGGCAAGAGATCGACGCCGATCACCCAGCCATGGGTGAGGATCAGGGCCAGGAAGAGGCCGATCCCGCCCGCGACGCGGCCCAGCCCGATGCCGGCCCAGTCGATCCGTGTCCGGCCCTGGATCGCCGCCAGGAACGGGATGACCGAGGTGGTCAGCGCGACCGGCCCCCAGGCGGAGCCCAGGCTGGCGCGGCGACGGCTGTCGATATGCGCCATGCCGCCGAAAGCCAGGATCGCCATGCCACCGAACAGGACGAGGCTCGCCTCGTCGCCGTTGGCCAGCAGATGCGCCACGGCCCAGAGGCCGATGCCCCAGAGCGCGGGATGGCGGGTGACGGTGATGATCCCCAACAGCGGCCGCGGCCCGTCGAGATAGCGCTCGCCCGCCACCATCGTGACGCTTTGCGTGGTCAGGCCGGCGACGATGAAGATGCAGGCGAAGGGCATGACCATGAAGGGGATATGCCGGACGGCCGGCGAATCCGGCCAGAGCGTGTAGAGCGGCGCCGCCCGGTAGGCGATGATCATCCAGGCCAGTCCGGCGAAGGCAAGCGCGGAATAGATCAGGCGGAAACCGTTCATGCCCAGCGCCTTGATGAGGCCGTCCCGCACGGCTACGGTGGACAAAATAAAATGCCCACCGACGAAAACCGCAACGGCCAAAAAGAGCGCCTGAATCGTGCCAACCATCTGCGCCATTATTCGTGTGAACCCTGTCCGCGTCCATATTGCTCTTCGGGGATTGCGACATCATGACCGGTGACGCGAAGGACAGCCCGAAAACGCTGGCCGATGACCCGGTCGCGACGGCCATCCTGGAGGCGCTGTCCGGCCTCGCGCCGGGCGCCTCGATCAGCCTGATGGACGCGGCACGGGCGGTCGCGGACCAGCGCCGCCGGCCGGCCGACGGGCCCGAGCTGTGGCGGCGCTACATGAACGCGGTGCGGCAGCAGGCCACCCACCTCGCCCGGCAAGGGCGGATCGAGATCACCCGCAAGGGCGAACCGGTCGATCCCAAGAATTTCAAGGGCGTCGTGCGCCTGCGCCTGCCGGAACCCGTGTAGCAAAGCCCGGCGGATAACGGACATCTGAAATCAGATCGCGGGCTCTTCGACGCCCGCTTGGCGGCAGGCGGCCGTCAGCGTGTTCATCAGCAAGCAGGCGATGGTCATCGGCCCGACGCCGCCTGGGACGGGCGTGATCGCACCCGCCACCTTCACCGCCTCCGGGAAGCAGACATCGCCCACCAGCCGGTATTTCCCGGGCTCGCTCTGCTTCGGCACCCGGTTGATGCCGACGTCGATGACCGTGGCGCCGGGCTTGACCCAGCCGCCGCGGACCATCTCGGCCCGGCCGACGGCTGCGACCAGGATGTCGGCGCGGCGGCACACCATATCCAGGTCGCGGGTGCGCGAATGCGCCACGGTGACGGTGCAGTTCTCGCGCAGCAGCAGGGCCGCCATCGGCTTGCCGACGATGTTCGAGCGCCCGACGATCACCGCCTCCAGGCCCGACAGGTCGCCGAGCCGGTCCTTGAGCAGCATCAGGCAACCGAGCGGCGTGCAGGGGACCATGCCCTTGCCGCCGGTCGCCAAGCGCCCGGCATTGATGACATGGAATCCGTCGACATCCTTGGCCGGGGCGATCGCGTCGATCACCTTGTCGGGGTCGATCTGCTCCGGCAGCGGCAATTGCACCAGGATGCCGTGCACGGCCGGATCCTGGTTGAGCCGGGCGATCAGGTCGAGCAGCGCCGCCTCGCCCGTATCGCCCGGCAGCGTGTGCTCGAAGCTCTGCATTCCGGCGTCGACGGTCTGCCTGCGCTTGTTGCGGACGTAGACGCCGCTCGCCGCATCGTCGCCGACCAGCACGACGGCGAGGCCGGGGATCAGGCCATGCGCCGCCTTCACCCGGCCGACCGCGTCGGTCACGCGGGCGCGAAGCGCGGCGGCGAAGCCCTTGCCGTCGATGATCTGCGCGTCAGTCATGGCGTTCCTCGAACCATTGGGTGAGCTGCCGCTCGAGTCTTGCCGGGTCGCCCGCGACATGGACGACCTTGTTGCGGTCCTTGGCGCCGCCGGCGATCGACAGGGCCGATTTCGGCAGCTTCCAGGTCTTGGCCAGAAGCCTTATCAGGGCGGCATTCGCCTTGCCGGATTCGGGCGCCGCGGTCACCCGGACCTTGAGCGCGCTGCCGCCGGCAGCAACGGCCGCCACGCCCTCGATCCGGTCGGCGCCGGCTTTCGGCGTCAGTCGCACGGTTACGGTGATCCCGTCGGCATGCCGCCGGATCGGGGCCGCCGTCACGCAGGCCAGTACTCGATCAGCAGCCGCTGCACGAAGAACAACAGCAGCAAGAGAACCAGCGGCGACAGGTCGATGCCGCCCAGATTCGGGAGAATGCGCCGGATCGGCCGCATCGCCGGCTCGGTGACCCGGTACAAGAAATCGCCGACCATGTAGACGAAGCGGTTGTTCGTGTTGATCACGTTGAAGGCGATCAGCCAGCTCAGCACCACCTGGATGATGATGAGCCAGACGTAGAGGTTGATGATCTGAAGGATCAACCACAGCAGCGAAACCATGCGCACGAGCCCCCGATTGCGACGATCGGCGCAACCTAGCCGCATACCCTAAAGGGTGGCAAGGCCTTGCGGACCTTGAGATCAGGATTGGGCGGCTCTGCGAAGCTTGACAGGAAACCTGGGGGCCCACATATTCCGCACGCTCCGGCGGGCCCAATCCGCCGGCTGCGATGCGTCTGATGGGGCCGTAGCTCAGCTGGGAGAGCGTCGCGTTCGCAATGCGAAGGTCAGGGGTTCGATCCCCCTCGGCTCCACCACTCTATTTTATCTGTTTTATATCAATAAGTTAACCGCTTCCGACAGTCGCGGAATTCTGCGCCATTGCGGCGGTATCCGTGCTCATTCCTTGGCTGGGAGACGGCCTGCTCGCGCGTCTCCGTCGGGTTTCGCCCGGAAGTCTCCGTCGGCCCATTCCCGTAGCCAACACTTTAGTCCGGTTGGTGAGGAGTGGGCGCCGCCGGGTCTCAGGTGAAGCTGAGAAGGCGGCGTTGCGCGTCCCAGAGTGCGGGGATGTCACGTAGCCGCTTGAGCCGGTATGCGGTGAGCTCGATCGGCTGGCGCCCTTCCAGGATGGCGTCCACGATGTCGGGCGCGAGAAAGGCGAGCGGCAGGATACGGCTGACATCGCCCTTATCGACGTCATGCCGCAGGGCGAGTTCCTTGACGCTGCGGACCTCGCCGGATGCGAGTTCCGCGAACCAGCGATGGGCCGACGTGACGGCGTTGACCAGGGCCTGATCCGGCTCCACCGGTTTCGATGTCGCACCGGTCAGGATCAGCTTTTTCTCGACCCCACGCCGTCTGAAGGCGATGGCAAGGTCAAGATCAGCTGTGCGTGATGACGAACCGGTCCCGCCGTCGTGGCAGCCGGTGACACCAGATTTCTGCATCAAGACATCAGTCCGGATCGTGAAGCGCATTCTGTCTTTCGACAGTTCGATGCGGTCGACCAGGTCAGACAGGATCCCGCGCTTTTCGGATGCCGGGCACTTTATAAGCTCCTTGCGCAGTGCGGCGGCTGTGAGAAGGATCTGCTGCACATCCTCTGCGTCCACTTCGGATAGACCGTGCGTATCGAGCAAGCGCGGGCCGTCATTCAGGAAGTTGGCGATCCCGTCGAGAACGGCCGTCTCGATCGTCCTCGCCGGCAACCGCCAGCCTGGTCGCGAACCAGGATCGCGCGACACGTAGTAGTGATAGCGACGGCCCTGTTTGTTGCAGTGGTGAGGCGACAGGCGCTGGCCCTTTTCATCAAACAGCAGCCCGGTCAGCAGGGCCGGGCTGCCGTCATTTGCGCTGCGGGACCGTGGTGGCGCATTGGCAGCCAACTGTCCCTGGACCGCATCCCAGACGGCACGGTCGATTATCGGCGCATGCTCGCCGGGAAAGCTCTTACCCTTGTGGCTGATCTCGCCGATGTAGATCCGGTTATTCAGCAGCTTGTTGAGGTGGCCTGCGCGGAATGGCGCGCCGCCCGGGCGGCTGCCGTTGTTGGGCTTCCGAGCCTTGGTGCGGAGCTCGAGGCGGTCCGCTGCCTCTTGCACAGCCCTGATGGTGCCGAGCCGGCGGTAGAGATCGAACAGAGTTCGAACCGTTCCGGCCTCCGCCGCGTTGACCACCAGCTTCCGGTCGACCACGTCGTAGCCGAGCGGCACAACGCCACCCATCCACATCCCCTTCTTCTTGGAGGCGGCGATCTTGTCGCGAATGCGTTCCGCGGTGACTTCACGCTCGAACTGGGCGAAGGACAGCAGCACGTTGAGGGTGAGACGGCCCATCGATGACGTCGTGTTGAACTGCTGGGTTACTGAGACGAAGGAGACGTCCCTGCGCATCGAAGATCTCGACGATCTTCGCGAAGTCGGCCAGAGAGCGTGTCAGCCGGTCGACCTTGTAGACGACCACCACATCGATCGCTCCGGCTTCTGATGTCAGCGAGCAGCTGCCGCAAGGCTGGCCGGTCCATGGTGCCGCCCGACAGGCCGCCATCGTCGTACGCGGTCTTGACGACCGTCCAGCCTTCGCCGGCCTGGCTCTTTATATAGGCGGTGCAGGCATCGCGCTGCGCCTCGAGGGAGTTGTATTCCTGCTCGAGCCCTTCCTCGGTGGACTTGCGGGTATAGATCGCGCAGCGCAGCCGTCGGGCATTCATTGTTCGGCACCCTGACCGATGCCGAAGAACCGCGGCCCGGACCATCGGGTCCCGGTGATGGCGCGCGCGATGGCCGAGAGGGAGCGATAGCTTGCACCATTCCATCGATAGCCGTCCTCGACGACATCGACGGTATGGGTCGATCCGTTCCACTCCCGGACCAGACGGGCACCGGGCCCGAGCTGCTGCGATGCCAGCCCGGCGCCATTCTTCGCCGGTGTCCGCGCATTCGCGATCCTGTCGAGACGGCGGTGCCTTCGCGATCGCGAATGCCCGGCCTGGTTCATCTGAACGGCGTGGGCGACGGCCCCGATCAGGAACCGTCGACCCACGCCCTTCGGCGGTGCGCTTCGATAGAGGGATTGCCATTGAAGCGCCAGGTCTTCGCGGGGCGCAGTCTCCAGGTCGGCTATGACCTGGGCGATATCCGCCTGTCGATTGTCGGTCACCGGATATCCCTCGCTCAGCAAGACCGGGCCGTGATCCGGTAGACACGACCGCGCTCCGGATCGGTTTCCGATGCAACGGTGAAACCGAGCTTCTTCTTGACTGTCCCGCTGATGGCGCCGCGGACCGAGTGCTGCTGCCATCCAGTGGCGCCGACGATCTCGGGGATCGCCGCTCCCTCCTTCCGTTTCAGCAGGGCAATCAGAAGCGCGATCTTCGTGCCCTGACGCACCGCATTCGGTTGGCTAGCCCGTGCCTCCGCGCGCTCACTCGGTTTCCGGCGGCGATTTCGAGAGCTCTTCTTGCTCTTCGTGGTACCGTTCTTGACGTTCCGGGTTGATTCCGGCACGACGCCCATTGCCTCGAGGCCTGCTGGGGTGACGACCAGCATGAAGCGTTGCCCGTCTTCAGTCTCGCGCCAGGCTACGGCGTCCGGCGGCGCGGCTTGTTCCTGCACCAGTTTCTTGTTCAGAAGTCCCTTGAGAACGCGGGTGAGGGCATTTGGCTTGATCTCGAGGCGCTTAGGCAGCGGCAGGACCGCGCCATCGTCGCGCTGTGCGGCATTGGAAAGCAGAACCCGGTGCATGTCAGAGAGTTTCGGCATTGTGAGCCTCCGTCGGTGCGTGCGTCGCGGGGATCGCGGCGCTCCCACCTCCGAAGGCCCCGCCGACGGTGCCGGTCAGGGTGGCGACCAACCGGCCGCCTTCGACACACCAAGCAATGCTTGCCCTTCCGGGGAAGTCCAGCCGAAAGAAGCATTTTTTCTCTTCTTTCTGAGGGGATCACTGGCTGTCAGGCCTGTTCCATGCGTCGGCCATTGGCATCCGCGCGCCGATGGGCGGATCGCCGCCGCCGGCGGCCGTTGACCTTGTGGAATTGCCAGGCGTCGCCCCGCCGCGAGCCAACCCATTCGAGGAACTGGCTCAGGCTGTCCGCCTGGTCGTCATACCGGGCGTTCGGGAAGCCAAGAAGCTCCCGCTTGAAGGCCGGGAGCCAGGGGGCGGTTGCAGGGAGGAGAAACCGTCCCGTCTCGAGCTTGGCTCCCTGGGCGCCGAAACGGACTTCCTTGTCCAGCCGCGGACGATAACCAAGCACGGATATTTCCTCGACGTCCCTCAGCTCGCGGACGAGCGGAATGCCACTGTTGGCGTACTCGATGATCACCTTGTCGGCGCGCCACTGGCGGGCCATGCCGATCACCTGCCGCCGCAGCGCCGGGTACTCAAGGCGTTCGCGCAGGACATCGAGCAGCAGCCAGTTGCCCTCGCGATACCCCCAGGTGGTGCAGACCGAGAAGTCGCTCGTCGGTTCCGCCGTGACCGCCGTGTCCCAGGATTGGACCGCCATCTGCAGTTCGGTCCGGTCCGGTCGCCGGTCGTAGGTACCGAACCATTCCCAGCGCAACCGATTTCCTTCCGGCGGCACCGGGTCTTGCTGGTACTGTGCCGAGAAGGCAAAGGCGCCAATCTCGCGCCGGATTTCCTCGAGGGTCTCCAGCGGCTCACGCTGCGGAAAGAGCGGCTCCCCCTTCCGTCGGTGCATGACACGGCCATGCGCCAGGTAGAAACGCTCGTCCTGCTCGGCGATGGCCTGAAGGTTGAGATGGACAAAGTTGCCCTTGTCGATCAGGTAGCCTGCGAGGTCGTCCTCATGCAGGCGCTGCTGGATCGCGATGATCTGGCCGGATTGTTTGTCGTTGAGACGGCTGAACAGGGTTTGCTCGTAAAACTCCTTCACCCGCGTTCGCTCGACATCGGAATGCGCGTCGGCCGCCTTCATGAGGTCGTCGACGATGAGCATGTCGGCGCCGAGACCGGTCACGGCGCCGCCGAGCGACACCGCCCGCCGGCTGCCCATGCGCGTGGTCATGATCTCGGCTTCCGTGTTTCGCTTGGGATGAACGCGGACAACGGGGAAGAGGCGCTGATACCACTCGCTGGTGACCACGGCGCGAAAGTCCCGCGCGTGCTTTGAGGAAAGATCCAATCCATAAGATGCGACCTGAACACGCAGTGCCGGATTTCTGCCCAAGAGCCAGGCGACGAAGGCGACGGAGACACAGATCGATTTCAGGTGCCGCGGTGGAACGGTGATTAGCAGGCGCTTGAGTTCACCGGCGGCTACCTGTTCGAGCAGGTGGCACATCGCCTCGATGTGCCACCCATCGATGAACTGCTGGCCCGGATGAAGCGTGCCGAAAGTTTTCCAGACGAAGTAATAAAGGTGTTCCCGCAGCGCAGCGTCCCGGACTGTGATCTCGTCGCTCATTGCTTGCGCCGCTTCCGGACAGGCTGGTTTCGAGACCTGGTGCTATTGGCATCCGGGGCGGCTTGCGTCGTTGCTTCAAGGAGCTTCGTCTTGAACGCCTTGAGGATTGCCCGGTCGTCTGCACCAAGCTTTTCCGGTTCGATATCGGTCGCCGCACGCTCCGGCTCGGCAAGCGCTAGGTCCGTGACCTTGAAGAGCGTCAGCAGCGTCCGGATGTCGCCTTCGGCGGCCTTGTTGACGAAGCGCTTCGCGATCACCACGCGCTTGGGCAAGATGCGCCGCTTCCCGCCTTCGTTCACGGCGACTTTCGCCGACAGCTCCTGCTCGATCAGTGTCGCTAGGTTCCTGGACCCGCGTGGTCGGCCACGCGGGTTGCCGGACCGCCCCGACTTGAACTGGCTATCGCGAGGCGGTCTGCCGTAGCCGATTTCGTAGTCTCCGCCATTCTGTTCGTTTGACATATTGCTTGTGGTGCCAGAGCGATTTACGGCATCGTCCCGGCGCCGCCGCCTGATGGTTTTGTCCGCCATTATGTTAGCCCTCCATCGTCGAGGGCTTGCGCCGCTTGCGCACAGGACGCGCCGGCTCAGCCGTTCGCGACGCGGCCAGTTCGTCAAACGTCGCTCCGCTTTCCGCGTCAATCGCCTTCTCGCCTGTGTAGGCTTGCCAGCGTCGGATCGCGACGTCGACGTAACCCGGGTCGATCTCGATCGCGCGGCAGCGACGTCCTGTCTTCTGTGCGGCGAGGATCGTAGTGCCGCTGCCGGCAAAGCCGTCGAGGATAAGGTCACCGCGTTTCGTGACATCTTTGATCGCGTCGCCGATCATTGCGGAAGATTTTGTCGTCGGGTGCGCCGCGAGTTCTGCGCGACGACTTGCGCGAATGGAAGTGGCGCCCTCGTAGCGCCAGATATTAGTTCGGTAGCGCCCGTAACGGCCGAGCTGAACGTTGTTCCGGTGCGGCGCCGTGCCATTTTTGAGAACCAGGATAAGTTCGTGCTGGGAGCGATACAGCGATCCCATGCCTGCATTGGTCTTTGCCCAGACGCAAAGGTTCAGCATCGACAGATCTGCCTGTCGTGCAGCAGTCTGTAATTGGAAAAGACCGCGCCAATCCATGCAGGAATAGACGATCGCTCCGTCTCGACAGTGTTCTGCGTGGTTGGTGAGCGATCGCTGGAGAAATGCGATGAATTCTGCCTCCAACATTTCGCCGGATGCCATGATGAATTCGCGATGCTTGACGGCGCCCAGACCGCAGACATGTCCGTCAATTGGAACATTGTAGGGCGGATCGATGAACACCATGTCAGCTTGTTCATCGCCCATAACGCGCTTGAATACCGCCGGTCGAGCGCGTTGCCACAGGTCAGTCGATGGTTCCCCAGGTTCCACAGATCGCCCGACCGCGAGATCGAAGGCACGTTGTTGTCGGGAGCGGGCACGTCGTCTTCCGTTTCATCGCTCCGATCCAGCTCCTCGGTCATCACGTCGATCTCGCCGATCTCGAAGCCGGTAAGTTCGACATCGAAGCCGAGATCGATCGCCGAAAGCTCCTTCAGTTCGACGGCGAGGAGTTCGCGGTCCCAGCCGGCGAGTTCGGCCAGGCGGTTGTCGGCGATGATGTAAGCGCGTCGTTCATCGGCGGACAGGTGGTCGAGCCGGATGACGGGAACAGCGCCGAGGCCGAGTTGCTTCGCGGCGGCGACGCGTCCGTGGCCTGCAATGATCCTGTCGTCGTCCCCAATCAGGATCGGGTTCGTGAATCCGAATTGCGTGATGCTCGCGGCGATCTGGGCAATTTGCTTGTCGGAATGCGTGCGTGCGTTTCGGTCGGCAGGGACTAGATCGTTTGGATCCCGCCAGGTGATTTTAGGGGCGAAAGGATCGAGCGGAGATTGAGCCGGAACGTTGCCGCGATGACGCGAAACCGTATCACCATGACCTCTGTATGTCGATTGCGGCGTCCGGACCGCGGCGTTGGAATTTTGAGCTTGGCATATGCACCCCTCCAGTGTTGTGGCGGGGAGAGAGACGCGTCGACATGAAAAAAGCAGCCTCTCCCCGCCCGGTTGCGGTTCGATAGGCTGCTTCGCGAGAGGCGCAATGCTGCCACTGAATTCCGAAATTAGTGAACTTATTGGTTTCGGCGCGTCAAGAAAAATCTCATCGGCATATTTAGTAAGCTTCAAACTGTCATCGAATAGTGTCCACAAAGACAACAGTGTCCCAAAAGGAAACCGGAGGCGGTACTGGTACGGGGTTATTATGCACCGCCTCCAAGTCTATCATCTTGTCGTCGTCAAAACTGGTCAGCTGATCTCAAGATAAAATCAGCATATATTTTATTCTTGCTCGGCGACCTTCCGGGCTCGTTTGGCTTCTGATGTCTCCCGATATGAACCAGGTTTTTGCGGATCTTCCCGGTAGACAGGGATCATCTTTTTGCCGGCTGGATGGAAAATATGCACTGATTCCATCCGCTTTCGAGCCTGCGAGAGCCTGTATTCGTGGGCGTCACGCGCATTTCTTTCTGTTTGGTCCATCCTGACCTTCCTTTCAATTGGGCGCCGACCATGGCCGGCAATCAAGTTGCAGATTGATGAGAAGGTCGAGGCTCAACTTTGCGTCATTGCTGACCAATATGATTGCGCTCTGGCAATCGTGACTTGGTACGTTTAATGTTGCTAGTGTGAGATACCGCCACGCTCGACGGCGAGAATTTATGACTGATGCGGCTTCATTTCAAGAGATTTTTTATAAAGTACGACATGGATGGAGCACGATTAGTCAAAACTTTTGAGACTCTAGACCACGCGCTAGAATTAAGTCGAGGTCTTGAAGATAGTGATGGTAGAAAATCGATTGGAAATAAAGTTGCAACCGGTTTCAAAAAAAGTGCCATATACCATCCATGTTGCCGCACACTTTCCGATTTCTATAGCAGACGCTCAGCGCGTCTTATACGGCCCCACCGGACTTCGGCATAATTCGGGATCGGTGTCCGTGAAAACACGTCGCGTACGTGGTCGCCGGCGCTGGCCCGTATCTCCGCTGCAAGGTCGAGCGCTGGGTCCATTGAAACCCGACAGAGTCATTCGTCGCCGGACTTCGCGTTCGCAGTCACGATCTAGCGATCGGGTGCGGCGCCCAAGGCGTGTAGTAGTTTTCGTTATGATAGGCCACTTCACCGGTCTCGCCGGGGATCGAGCATTGAGTTGGCTTTTCAAGCCAACCATTGTCGACAAACAACATGGTGAGTTGCCAGCCACGAATGCGCTCGTCGGGAGAGAAACCGTTGTACGGGAGTGTTTTCGAGAAGGTCCACCGACGGAGGGGATAGACCCCGTATCCTTTGCAGAACTGCTCCCTATTCATTCGCAACACTCTTCATGCGCTCGGCGGATGCGGCTTCCGCGGCCGTGAGCATCTGTCCGTGTAGGGCGCGCGATCCCGCTCCTTCAACCTTGGAGGAAGCCGATTTGTAGGAGAACCTCACCACCGCTTGCATGCGCCAATTAGGCAATCCTATCGACGGCGGGGGCCAACTCTCGGATCCCTGCCAGTAATCCCCAGCCCAGAAACACAATCACCATCTCATCGTTCTTTCCTTCTCACGCGGTTTCCTTCTCTGATCTAAGAAAGTCGATCGAATGACTGTTTAAGGTAGACCAAACGAGAATCGTGTTATTTGTTGGTTGTGGAAACATGGAGAAGTGTTTGGCTGATCTCTTCACGGAAAGGCTGAGGTTGACGCTCCCGGAACGATACACCATTCGGGGGCGCGTCGTCGGCAACATTGTTCGCCAGCTCGCTGCTCCCAGCACGGAGAGAGACGTCGGACTTTATCCGACGGCCAAGGGTATTCGGTTAGCCGCGGACCTCGCGCGGCTGCTTGGTTCGCCGCGGTATTAAGGTCCCCATCGGGTACGATGAAGTTGTGCGCATCGATGAGGTTGGTCCGATATCGGCCATCCCGGAGTTGCGCGGCCGTCAGTTCGCTGGATACGACCGGCGACCGTCGAGCCGAAGACCATTCCTCTCGAGAAGTTCGCCGTACGGCACGCCGAAATTCGGGCGTCTTGGCAGGATGCACTGACGCTCCGAGAGGAGCACTATGAGGGTGATGAGCTCGTTGTGAAGGGGTTCCGTCCCCCACAGATTGGAGCCCTCCACGCGATCAAGGCGCATTGGGTCGTCTCGGATGCGCCGGCGACGCTTGTGATGCCAACCGGTACGGGGAAGACGGAGACGATGCTTGGCGTGTTCGTCTCCGAGAACATTGAAAAACTGCTTGTCATTGTTCCGTCTGATCAGCTACGCACGCAGATCGGCGAGAAGTTCGTGACGCTAGGGGTGCTGAAGGCCTTTGGTCTGCTGGCCGCAGAGGCGCGGTATCCGGTTGTCGCAACGCTCAAGCGTGCCCCAACGTCAGAAGCCGAGGTAGACAATATCTTCGGCCGTGCTCAGGTGGTTGTCGCCACGATGCAGTCGCTCATTCGGCTGTCCCCTTCCCTCAAGGATCTGGTAGCGGACCAAATTTCTCACCTCTTTGTGGATGAGGCGCATCACATCGGCGCTTCGACATGGAAGACATTCAAGACGCATTTCGTACGCCGCAAACGGCCTATCCTGCAGTTCACGGCGACGCCCTATCGCAGTGACAATCGCCGGGTCGACGGCAAGTTCATCTTCGTCTACCCGCTTCGTCGCGCCCGCGCCCAGAACCTCTTTCGTCCGGTGCACTACGTTCCGGTAATCGAGACGAACGCCGATCAGGCGGACGCCACGATCATCGAGAGGGTGGGGGAGGCCCTAGACCAGGACCTAGGGAGGAACCTCGATCACCTCGCAATGGCGCGCACGAGCAGCATCGCCCGCGCTCAGCAGCTACTGGCGCTATATCGTGAGCGTCTACCGCGCTATGCAGCCGA
>CAVQDH010000008.1:0-202652 GCA_963711215.1 uncultured Alphaproteobacteria bacterium
AATATTTCTCCTTGAATATCAGAAGATTAAGACATCATCGGCCGCTGCGCTTTTCGGCGGCTCTGCCGCGCTGTGATGCGGAAGCGGATGGCCGGGAGATGTGCCGCGCTCCGGTTCGCCGCCGGAGTACTTGAAGCTCACCGGCCGGATGATTTGCGTGCGCGCCAAATCGCGATCGGCGCCGAAGCGGCGCTCAACGGCATAGGGCGCTGCTGGTGGCGGCGAGCGTTTGCTCCCCTTTCTGATTGCGCGCCGCCGCCGTGACATGGACGCGGATCCGGTCCTGCTCCCGGGTGAATCCGACGACCTCGCCGGTTATCTCCAGCGTGTCGCCGCAGAACACCGGCCGGAGGAACCGGGCGTCCATCCGGCCGCCAACCACAAACCCCTCGCCGACGGCCGTGGTCATGAGCGTGGAGACATAAGCGGTGCTCATCATTCCTTGCGCGATTGTCGTCCGGAGCCCCTTGGCCCGGGCCCAATCCTCGTCGGTGTGAATGGAGTGCGGCCGCACGCCTGAATACATATCGATCTGGCGCTGGGTGAGGGTCCGCGCGAGCGACGGCAGAGCTTGGCCGAGCTCCAGACGGCCGCCCCGGCCTTCGGCGCGCGTGATCGCCGGATCGAATGCCGGCGCTTCCGGCTCCGGCCGCCGGCTGCTGCCCGACGCAGGCGCCTTGTCGCCCGCGAACAGCATTTGCACGAAACGGCCGGTCACGAGACGCGCGCCCTCTTCGGTCACGGTCTCGTAGTCGGTGACCATGTAGGGCTTGTCGCGGCGGACATATTTTTCCGCCAGCTTGCCGAGCGTTCGCGCCCGCACGCCAAGCGGGATCGCGCCGACGAACGCGTAGGTCATCCGGGCGTGAAGACCGGCGGGAACGACGTAATGATTATGCCGCATCAAGAGCGCCTGGTTCGCCAGAAAGGTCGGATGCGCGATCGGCCCGCCGAACGGTCCCGGCGCAAAGAACCAGGGGTCATAGTCGTCGACGGCGAAGGCGTAGGTCTCGACATCCTCCGGCCGAACGAGGCAATCGTCGGAGCGAAAACCCAATCCGACTTCGAGAATGTCGTAGGAGATGGTCGGAAACCCCACCGCCGCAAGCGTTTCGGGCGAATACGAGATGTTTCGTGCGGTATGGCTGTTCATTCGCTTCACTCTTCAATAGCCGGCGCGCACCGGCTCGGCCGCGCGGCAGCGTGGGTCGATGCAACACGCCATTATCGGACAGGGTGGCCATCAGGTCGAGGAAGGCCCGAAACGGAAAGCGCCGGGCCGCGGTGCCCTCCCCCCGGGGCACAAATCGAACGGCGCTGAAATCACCACGGAACCGCCGCTGGGCGCGCGGCGGGACCGGTGCGACGGTTCGCACGCGGCAGGCTTCGTCTCATCATGATCCGAAGCCTGCCGCAATGCGTCGTCCTTGCTAGCCGCGGCGGAAGCCTTCGAGCTCCTGCGCCGCCCAGTCGATCACCTGCTTCGGCGTTTGTCCTTGCACCAACCGCGCCGCCATCGACGGGAAGACGTAGCGGCTCCAGATCTGCACCGCCATGTCGACCGGCGCGCTCGAGCCGATGATGTAGTGTTCGGCATGGTGGTTCGGGCGGACCGGGTAGTTGTAGACGGTGCCTTTCGGCGGTTCGATCTCGGACCAGACGGGAAAGTCCGACATGGACAGGAACGGCGGGATGTCGTAGCCGGCGGCCGGGACGCTGCACTTCTCGATATTCTCGCGCTGCATCAGGAAGGTCAGCAGGTCCTTCGCCGCCGATTGGTTCTTCGCCCATTTCCAAATGCCCCAGAGATAGGGCCTGTGTGGCACGAGGCGCCCCATCTTTCCCTTCGGGTTGGGGAAGGTCCAGCAATCCGCCGCGATCTCGGGCTTGTCGCGCTTGGCGACCGCCCAGGCGCTCGGCGGATTCCAGATCATCGAAGCCATGCCGGAAATCAGCGCGCGGTTGTTTGCCGCGTCGTCGTAACTGATCTGCTCGGGCGGCAGGACCGCGACGAGCTGCTTGACGTAGTCCAGGCACTCTTTCACGGGCTCGCTGTCGACGGTGACGTTGCCGTCCTTATCCATCAGCTGAGCGCCGAAGGCGCCGAAGGTCGTGCCCCAAGTCTGGTTGGCGTCCGTGCTGTTGGAGCCGCAGCCGAGCGCGAAGGGATGGCCGGCCGCATGCGCTTTCTTGGCAATCTCCAGCTGCTTGGCGTAGGTCCATTCCTCGGAGCTTTCGGTCGCTTCGGGTTTGGCCGGATACCAGTTCGTGACGTCCACGCCGCCGTATTTCTTCATCATGGAGATGCGCGCGCAGACCGGCAGCGACGCCGAGCCCCAGGCAACCGGCACGGCCATCCACTTGCCGTCCACGATTCCGAGATATTCGGTTGCCTTGCTGACCGGGCCGTATTGCTTGATCAGCCCGCCCACGACGTCGTCAACCGGCGTCAGCTTATCGGCGTATTGATGCGTATTGAACTGGTCGAAGGCCATGATGTCGTGACCCGCTTGGGCTTGCGACTCTGCCGCCTGGGTCAGGTAAATCTTGCTGCCGGTCGAGGGGATGAAGTCGAGCTGCACCTCGACCTTGTTCTTCTTGGCCCACTCGTCGACAAGCCCCTTCATGACGGGGTTGGCCGCCTTCACCCAGTGGTCCCAAATGCCCATCTTCAGCGAGCCGGCCGCCCGGGACGTACTCATATTCACCATCGGCAACGCCGCAGCACCGATCGCGCCGGCCGTTACCTGCAAGGCGCGACGGCGGGTAATTCGAGTCACTTTTGGCATGGACGCTACTCCCTTTGATTTGCTTTGTTTAGGTCGTCTCTAACCTTCGTATTGCTTCTTGCTGAATGCCGGTTCGCGATGGCTCGCGCGGATTTTGACGCTGTGGTGGCACAGCCATCTGGTGGGGCTTGTGTCGGTGCGCGCCGCGGGCCGGGTCGCTTCCTCCCGGCCTCGTTGCCGATCCGCCTTAGCCGGAGATCTGGCTGTCCCTCCCGTTGGCCTTCAGACGACGCGGCCTGTGTCCGGCTCTATCAAGTGCATGTTGTTCATGTCCGCCTGGAGCGGCAGCCTTGCATTCGCCCTTGCAGGGGTATCGGGATCGACCCGCGCGCACATCGCGTCGCGTCCGATCATGAAGTGCACCATGGTCTCCATTCCCATGGGCTCGACCACGTCCACTTGCACGTCGAAGCGCTCCGTGCCGGGCTTTGCGTTCTCCCGAACCTCGGTAATGTGCTCGGGGCGAAGCCCAACCATCATCGATTTGTCCTTGAATTTCACGTACCGATTCTGGCGGTGCGTGGGGATCGGAAGAACGATTGTCTCGTCAACGTTCGCGGCGAGACCGTCTCCGTGCTGCACGATACGGCACGGCAGGAAATTCATCGCGGGCGAGCCGATGAATCCCGCCACGAAGCGCGTCTTGGGATTGTGGTACAGCTCCTGGGGCGGCCCAACCTGCTCGATGACGCCCTGGTTCATCACGACCACCCGATCCGCAAGCGTCATCGCCTCGACCTGGTCGTGCGTGACATAGACAGTGGTCGTATTGACCTTCTGGTGCACCAGCTTGATCTCGGTACGCATCTGGACACGAAGCTTGGCGTCCAGGTTGGACAAGGGCTCGTCGAAGAGGAAGACCTGCGGGTTGCGGACGATCGCCCGGCCCATTGCGACGCGCTGGCGTTGCCCGCCCGACAGCGCCTTCGGCTTGCGGTCGAGCAGCGCCGTGATGTCGAGAATGCGGGCTGCCTCGTCTACCCGCCGCTTGATCTCGTCGCGCGAGAATTTCCGAAGCTTGAGTCCGAACGCCATATTGTCGAACACGCTCAGATGCGGATAGAGCGCGTAATTCTGGAAGACCATGGCGATGTCGCGATTGCGCGGCGGCACGTCGTTGACCACGCGGTCGCCGATCAGGATATCGCCGGAGGAGATTTCCTCGAGCCCGGCGATCATGCGCAGCGTCGTCGACTTGCCGCAGCCGGAGGGCCCGACCAGAACGACGAATTCGTGATCGTCTATCTCGAGATCGATACCCTTAACCGCCTGCACGTCACCATCAAAGACCTTATGGATCTTGCGAATCGAAACTTGGGCCATTGCGTCCTTCCCTGTGTATTTTCTTGTGTATTTTCATGTTTAATTTTTTCTGTCGTTCCGTGTGCGCCCGTCAGCCTTTGGTCGCGCCGGCAGTCAGGCCTGAGATGTAGTAGTCCATGAGAAAGGCGTAGATAATCACCGGCGGGATCGAGGCGATCAACGAGCCGGCCATGATCTTGCCCCACTGGAAGACGTCGCCGCGGATCAGATCGGTGACGATGCCGACCGTCAGCACCATCTGGTCGGAGCTGAACAGGAACGCCAACGGATAGAGGAACTGCCCCCAGCTGACGGTAAACGCGAAGATCGTGGCCGCGATGATCCCCGGCATGGCAACCGGAATGAATATCTTGACCAGCATCTGCAGGTAGGATGCGCCATCGATCAGCGCGGCCTCGTCGAGCTCTTTCGGGATCGAGCTGAAATATCCGATCATGACCCAGGTGCAGAACGGCACCGTGAGCGTGGGATAGAGCAGCACGAGGCACCAGGTGCTGTTCATCAGGCCGAGCTTGCCGACGATCTGGAACATGGGAATGAAGAGCAGGCTCTCCGGCACCAGGTAGGTGAGGAAGACGCCGGTCGCGAGCGCGGTGCTGCCCCAGAAACGCATGCGCGACAACGCGAAGGCGGCCAGGATGGAGATGACCATGCTCAGGATCACCACGACGACGGTGACCTTGACGGAATTCCAGATGAAGTTCTGGAAGGTCGGCGACGAGAGCAGCTCCTTGAAATTGTCCAGCGTCGGATGCTGGACCAGCCAGGGGCTGCCCGTGCGCGAGGAAATCTCCGCCGATGTCTTCAGGCTGGTGGTCAGCGTATAGATCGGCGGAATGAGGAACATGAAAGCGAAGATCGTCAGGGCGCCGTAGCTTCCCCACAGCGCCCAGAGGCGCTCGCGCCGCATGCTCTTGTCGCGAAGCGGGACGGCAATGGGTAGCGAGGCGGCACTTGATGTGGAGCTCATGGCTACATGACTTCCTTGGTCCGCCGTGTGACGCCGCTCAGGATGAAGTAGGCGAAGATCGCCAAGAGCGGCAGCATGAACAGGCTCACCGATGCGCCGAGCGGAATATCTCCCGACTGAATGCCGACCTGGAACGCATAGGTCGAGAACAGATGCGTCTGGTCCTGCGGGCCGCCGTTGGTCAGGATCCGGACGATGTCGAAATTGGCGAAGGTCAGGATCAGGCTGAACAGAATGGTGATGGAAATAATGTTCCGCATCATCGGCAGTGTGATGTGGACCAGCTTTTGCCAAGCCGACGCGCCGTCAATGGAGGCAGCTTCATAGAGCTGTTCCGGGACCGACTTCAGGGCGGCCAGGTACATGATCATGAAGAACGGCGCGCCGATCCACACATTCACGAGAATGACCGAGAAGCGCGCCCACCATGTTGCGCCGAGCCACGGCACGGACGGGAAGCCAAAGACGTTCAGCACCCAGTTGAAGGCGGAATAGGACGGGTCGAAAAGCCACCACCAGGTGAGCGTCGACATGGCCGCCGGAATGACCCAGGGGAGCAGCAGGAGCCCGCGATAAACGCGCTGCGTTTTCGAGGGAATGTTGTGCATCAGATGCGCAAGGACGAACCCGATCATCGCCTTGGCGATAACGGCCACGATGGCGAAGAAGCAGGTCTGGAAAATGACCATCTGGAAGGTTTCGCGGCGCAGCAGGAACGTGTAATTGCCGATGCCGACGAACTTCGTCATCTTCTTGCTCAGCAGCGAAAGATAGATCGAATAGACCGACGGCCAGGCAACCAGCCCGACGATGACCAGGATCAGCGGCAAGGTCATCAGAAACGCGATCGTCGAGCGCCGCCGCATAAGCCTGCGCAACCCGCCAGGTCGCTCCACCTCCGAAATCTTCGGGGTTCCAAGCTCGGCTTGTAGTACGGTTGCTTGCACCATTCGTGCACACCTTCTCGCCATGCCGTTCCGGCAACTTAGGGCATCAGGCACTCAACCATAATCACTGCCAGCGACGCGACAATTTGCCGCTGTGGTTAAAGGATATGCACATGCCTACCGCCTTGGCAAGTCGCGCTGCTCTAGGTGGCTCTGCGGCAGCGCGGCACCGCGCAAAAATTGTATCGGCGCCATTTTCCCCGGATGAATCAACGAGAAAAGCGTCCGCTGAAGGAATCGCAAGCAGGATAGAAATCGCAAGGGTGACCAATTTTGTCGCACGCGAAAAATTTTTCGCCATATGCGACCGGCCGTCTCTCTGTGGGGACGGAAACGGATCGAGACCGCGCCGGCCGCTGCCGTCGCCGCAGAGCGTTCAGCCGCCCGAGCGCGCGAGAATGGGGCCGAAGATGGACGCCAGGTCGGCCTGCTCCTCGCTCTGGTCGAAGTCCAGCCGGTCGAGCGTCGCTTGCAGATGGGCCCGGACCAGCCGCTGGCTGCCCGCGACGTCGCGGGCGACGATCCGCTTCAGCATTTCGTCGTGCTCCGTGAGCGAGCAGTCGTGGAGAGCGCCGCGGTCGTACAGCATGACGATCAGCACGGTCTGGGCGACGAGATGGACGAGAAATTGTCCGAGCGTGCGGTTTCCGGCGATCTTTGCCAGAACGAGATGGAACTCGCCGAGGAGGCGGACATAGTCGCGGCGGTTGCCGGAGGCGTAGGCCGCCTTCTGCGCGGCAATGTGCCGTTCCAGCGTCGCGATGTCCGCGTCGCTGCGATGGCGCGCGATCGTCGCGATGATGTCGGATTCGATCAGGATGCGGGCCGCGTAGGTCTCCTCGGCGGTCTTGCGCGTCGGACGCGCGACGAAGGCGCCCCGGTTGCGCACGATGGTCACCAGGCCGATGCTCGCGAGCTGACGCAGCGCCTCGCGAATGCGGGTGCGGTTCACCTTGAACACGGCTGCGAGCTGGTCCTCGCCCAGCTTGAGGCCCGGCTTCAGCCTGCCCTCCTGGATGGCCGAATAGATTGCGCGGCAGACGGGATCGGCGCTCAGCGCGCCGAGCAGCTCGTCTGCGCGTTCGGGTGCGTTTGCGGCTCGCGCAGGCGCCGCGCGGCGCTTTGCTTTCGTTTGATTCCCGCTCATCGTTTCCTGTCAGCTTGCGACCACACCGCAACGTCGGCCTTGGGATGAAGCGAGCTTCTTTATAGCATCCCGCTGGCGCCGTGTATCTTCGAACGCAATATTGTTATACATAATATGATAGATATTGTGGACAGAAATAATGAACAACTTCCCGACCGTTGACCGCGCAACCTTCCGACTAATGGGTTTCTGGGCGCACACGATGGCAATCGGAGACTGACGAGCCGCATTCAGTCCCGCAGAGATTGCCCAGAAAGAGGGCGGAAAGGGGATGGAAGGCGTGAGGATATTCGATAATAATATATTGATATTGTCGACAATATATGGATACGATATCCGACAGGCAAGCAAGGTCAAGTGCTGTCTTGCGCATGATGATTGCCCCCGTTCCGGTCAATCGGCGTCGCGTGTAGTTGACTTGTCGGCGATCTCGGCGGAGCGGGCGACGGTGCGGAAAGGCGAGGTCGCGCTCGGGGCATCCTGCCTTTCCGCCCGCACGGCAATCGGCACGAGGAAGAAGGATGTCGCAGCTCCATAACGCGCATGCCCGGCGGTCAGGGACGGTGCCGGCAGGAATCCGGCGATATATCGACCGCTATCATGCGGACGGCTTCTGCGTTGTCGAAAATCTGATCGACGCCGCGACGATCGACGAAATCCGCCGATTGACGGAAAACGTGGTCGCCGGCGCGGCGGGGCTTGCGGCATCGGACGACGTTTACGACCTGGAGCCGTCTCATCGGCCCGAGGCGCCGCGTGTCCGGCGCATCAAGCGGCCGCATGACGTCGCGCCCGCTTTCCGCGCGTTGGCGGCGCATCCGAAGATCGTCGAGATCGTGGGCGCGCTGATCGGTCCGGACGTCCGGCTCAACCACAGCAAGATCAATCTGAAGTCATCCAAGTTCGGATCGCCCGTCGAATGGCACCAGGACTGGGCCTTCATCCCGCACACCAACCCGGATCTCGTGATCGCGGCGATCATGCTGGACGGGTGTACGCCGGAGAACGGCCCGATGCTGATGATCCCCGGCAGTCACGAAAGGCCGCTTCTGTCGCATCACGAGGGTGACCGGTTCGTCGGCGCGATCGACGTCGAGCGCGAGGGGCTGAATATCGAGCGCGACGCGGTGCCGGCGCTCGGCCCGGCGGGGTCCGTCTCTTTCCACCATCCCTGGACGATTCACGGCTCGTCGTTGAACCGGTCGGGCATGGCGCGCACGCTGCTGTTCTACGAATACGCCGCCGCGGATGCTTGGCCATTGTTCTATGGCGTCGACTATGGCGAGTTCGACAGCCGCATGATCGCCGGGACGCCGTGCTATCGGCCCCGGCTCGAGCCTGTCGAGGTCCGGATGCCTTATCCCGTCGCGACCGCGGGCGCGATCTACGCGATCCAGGAAGGGCTGGGGAAGAAATATTTCGAGACCTATTCGGCGGAGCAGGAACAGGCAGGATGACAACGGGCGGGGCTGACACGGGAACCAGCGTGCTGAGCGCTACGATCCTTCGCGATCTGATGGCCGCGGTCAATGCGGCGCTGGATGCGGAGCAGGCGCTTGATCTCGTCGGGCGCGCGGCGATCGATCACCTTGGCGACAGGGATGCGGCGAGCCGTCCCGGCGCATTCAAGTCCGGCGAAGTAGAGCACGCGGTCACGGCGTTCTTTCTCATCACCCCCTCACGCGATTCGATGGTGCTGCTGGCGGAAGAGGGCTGGCCGGCGGACCAGCACCGCCTCGTCATCGACATCGCGGAAGGACGGCCGGGGTGGGTCATACGGAACCGCCGCTCGATGGTTCTTCCCAATACCGACGACGACGGCGTCTTTACGCAGATCATCCGGACGCAGCGCATGGGGTCCTCGATGTATGCGCCGCTGATGTGGAAAGGCGAGCCGCTCGGTCTCGTGTCGATCGCCAAGCAGGCACGGCATACGTTCAGCAGCGCCTATATACCGGCGCTCGAAGCGCTCGCTTCGATCGCGGCCCTTGCATGGGTCGCGCATGGCGGCGCGGCGTTGCTCCACGAATTCGCGGCGGGACCTCGCCTCGCGCTCGATCGCGCGCTGCGATGACGAGAAATATAAAATGAATTTATACTGATCATCAAATAAACAGCGCTGCTTATTTTTTGACAAGCTGAACTATAAAAAGTTCGGCAATTAAAACACTCGACTAAAAATCAAAATAATCGCCCAATTTTATTTGGCACGGTAGTTGCAGTTTGTCGTGCCGTTACGGACTGCAATGACGGCGGCCGGCCCAAGAAGCAGGATTGGCGGTCGGGTTAGCCAGAATCCTGCGGAATAGGAGCCAAGATGGGGAAGATATCACGTCGTGATTTTACCAAGGCCGCCCTCATCGGCGCCGGCGTTGCCGGCTCCGGAATGTGGCGCCCGGCGCTGGCCGCCGACCAGCTTCTCGTGGTGCAGTGGGGCGCGCAATGGATCGCGGTCTCCAAGGAGATCGTGAAGGCGTACAACAAGAAGCACGACACGCGGATCGCCTGGGAGCTTCACTCCGGCGGGGCGGCCGCGATCGTCGCCAAGATCAAGGCGACCTGGCCGCACACCAAATATAACGTCCTGTCGGTATGGGACCCGGTCTTCCGGGACATGATCGCGGAAGACTGGCTGGTGCCGATCGATGAATCGATCGTGACGAACCTGGCGGCAATCCCGGACGCCTACATCCAGAAGAATGCCAAGGGCCAGAAGATGACGGTGCCGCTGAGCACCGCCGGGGCGTTCTGGGGCTATCGCGAGGATCTCCTTCCCGGCGGCTTCGAGTCGGTCGAGGATCTGCTCAAGCCGAAGTTCAAAGGCAAGCTCGCCATCCCTTATCCGATCAATCTGACGGGGCTGTTCATCGTTTCCTGCGCAATTCAGCGCGGCGGCAACGAACGCAACGCGGAGCCGGGCTGGGATTTCGTGAAGGAGCTCGCCGCCAGCGGCAATATCGGGCAGATCTGCACGAACAATTCCGAATTCATCAACGCGATGGCCTCGGGCCAATATTCGGTCGGCTTCTGGAACAACGGCGGCTGGTTCGCCACGGCGAAGAACTTCAAGGTCAAGCTGAAGAACCGCATGCCGGACAACAAGGGCTTTCTCTACAACGAGGGCTTCTGCGTGCTGAAGGGCAGCCCGCTCAAGTCGGCTTTCCGGTTCGCCAACTATTTCGCGGGCCCCGCGGTGAACGAGCAGTACAACATGCCGCTCGGCTCCGGCCCGACGAATCCAAAGGCGAAAGCCAATCCCAAGATCGCGGACTGGTACTACACGCCGGAAGAGATCGGGAAATACGGCTATATCGCGGACTACGCTTATCTCGGCACCAAGAAGGACGAGTGGAACGCGCGCTGGGAGAAGGAAGTAGTCCCGCTGATCCGGAAATGACAGGATGCAGGGCCGCCTGGCGCCGGCGGCCCGCTCTCTCCCTAGCGAAAAGAGCTCCGATGCGACGGCTCGGTTTGGCGGCTTGTCTTCTCTCTCCCGCGGTCATTCTCTTCGCCATCTTGATGGCGGGCCCGGTCGGCGTCCTGATCGGCGAAAGCGTGAAGCCGTTCATTCCCGGCAGGATCGGCGGGGATGCGCAAGGCGCATTGACGCTGGCGAATTATCGCGCGCTGATGGATCCGGCCTATGTCCTGTATTTCGCCGACACCTTCAGGATCGGGCTGATCGTGACGTTCTGCGGCATGCTGCTGGGTTATCCGGTCGCCTATCTGATCGCGCGGCTGGCCGGGCCGCGGCTTCGCAAGACGCTGATCGCCGCTCTGATCGGCATCCTGTTCCTCAGCCTGATCGTCCGCGTCTACGCGATCCTGATGACCTTTGGGCCGGGCGGTCCCTTGAACGGCATCGGCAAGTTCGTCGGGCTCGCGCCCAACGGCCGCGGGGATACCGAGATGCTGGTCGTGCTCGGCCTCCTCCATACCGTGTTGCCGCTGATGGCGATCACGCTGATCGGGACGGTCCAGAACATCAATCCGCGCCTCGAGGACGCGGCGCTGTCGCTCGGCGCGCCGCGCTGGAAGGCCTTCGTGCGGATCACCCTTCCGCTCTCCGTGCCCGGTCTCCTGTCCGCGGCGATCCTCGGCTATGCTTTCTGCATCAGCAACTTTGTCGTGCCGCTGGTCCTGGGCAAGGGCTTCGTGGTCTTCGTATCCAACCTGATCTATTTCCGCTTTTCGGAGGTGAACAATTATCCGAGCGGCAGCGCGATCTCGGTGATCATGATGGTCGTGTCGCTGCTGCTGTTCTACGGGCTGATGCGGCTCGTCCGGTCGCGCGGCCACGAGGCGGCGCGATGACCGGGCGGTTCGGCGACCTGGCGGCGACCGCTCTCTTCAGCGCCCTTCTTTTCATCGCGGCGGTGTTTGCGCTGGTTCCGGTCCTGGTCTCGGTGATTCTGTCGATCGACGACCGCACCTTCATCGGCGCATTCCCGCCGACGAGCTTTTCCTTGCGCTGGTACGCGGAGTTCCTGTCGGACAGCTACTATCACGAAGGCCTGAAGACGAGCTTGCTGGTCTCCGGCATCGCGACGCTGGTTTCGACGGCCGCCGGCGCCATGGCTGCGGTCGCGTTCGACCGGTACGAATTCCCCGGCCGTCAGGTGCTGCAGGCGCTGCTGATATCGCCGCTGGTTATTCCCACCGTCGTGATCGGCTTCGCAATGCTGATGTTCGCCAGCCGGATCGGCATTATCGACGGGCTGCCCCGACTGATCATGGGGCATATCATCATCACGCTGCCCTACGTGGTGCGCGCGGCCTTGGCGAGCCTCGTGGGAATCCGGCCGTCTTTGTTCGAGGCAGCGCTCAGCCTCGGCGCGACGCCGGCGCAGGCGTTGTGGCGGGTGACGCTGCCGCTCGCCAAGACGGGCATCGTCGCGGGCGCGATCTTCGCCTTTGTCATGTCCTTTGACGACGTGGCGGTCAGCCTGTTCTTGTCCGATCCCTTCACCTATACGCTGCCCGTGGCGCTTCTGGCGCAGATGCGCGCCGATCTGAACCTGACGGTTGCCGCGGTATCGGTCATTTTCCTTGTTTTCACCTTCCTGCTGATCTGGCTGCTTGACCGGTTGATCGGGCTCGACCGGCTGGTGGGGCAGGGCATCTACCGGACGGGATAATGACCGCGCTCGATCTTCAGAACGTCAGCAAGGCCTTCGGCAGCGTCACCGCGGTGAACGACGTCAGCTTCGTCGTGGAAAAGGGAGAGATCGTCGCGCTGCTGGGGCCCAGCGGCTGCGGCAAGACGACCACCTTGCGCCTGATTGCCGGTTTCGAGACGCCGGACTCGGGCCGGATCTTCATCGACCGGCAGGACGTCGCGCTGCGCCGCCCCTACGAACGCAATATCGGACTGGTCTTTCAGGACTACGCGCTCTTTCCCCACATGACGGTGGCGGAGAACATTGCCTTCGGGATGAAGCATCGAGGGATCGCCCGCGATATGATTCCGACGCGGACGGCGGACGTGCTTGCCCGCGTCAAGCTGTCCGGCCTGGAGCGGCGGCGTCCGAGCCAGCTCAGCGGCGGCCAGCAGCAACGCGTCGCGCTCGCCCGGGCGCTCGTGACGGACCCGGATGTCATGTTGCTCGACGAGCCGCTGTCGAACCTGGATGCCAAGCTCCGCGAGCAGCTGCGCGTCGAGCTGCGCGACATCCTGGCGGGCGCGGGCGCGACGACCATTATCGTCACGCATGATCAGGAGGAAGCCATGGGGCTGGCCGACCGGATCGTCCTGATGAATGCCGGCAAGGTCGAGCAGATCGGTACGCCCGAAGATCTCTACGCGCGGCCCGCGACCTATTTCGCCGCCGATTTCATCGGCCGCGCCAACTGGCTGAACGGCACGCTGATCAGCCTGCGGAACGGCCGGGCAGAGGTGGAAACGAAGCTGGGACCGATCACCGCACGCGCGCCCATGGCGCCGGTCCCCGGCAGCGGCGTCGCCGTCTGCGTCCGGCCCGAGCGGCTGGCGCTGCTGGACGAGGGCGGCGGCGTGAACGGCTACGACACGGTCCTGGCGGCCAAGGTCGACCTTGTGGAGCATCTTGGCCCGGATCTGCGCATCTGGCTGCGCCTCGAATCCGGCGAGCGGATACACGCCGACGTCAAGAACCTGGGCGAGCCGCCGCCGGCGCGGAATGCGGCTGTGCGTGTCGGCTTCCGGATCGGCGACGGCATCGTCCTCGCCCGTCCTGCGCGGAGCGGGCCGTGACCGCCGCCCGCCCGACCGTCATCCGCAACGGCTTGCTGGCGGATGGCGCGCGCGGAACGGCGGAGCGGGCCGATCTCCTGATCGACGCAGGGGTCATCGCCGCGATCGGGCCGCCTGGCTTCGAGGCGCCGGTGTCGGCCGCCGTGCTGGACGCGACCGACCGGCTGATCATTCCCGGCCTGATCAACGCGCACACGCACAGCCATCTCGCGATCGCCAAGGGCCTTTCGCGCAGCTGGACCCTGGAGCTGCATCTGCATAACGGCCCCTGGACGGCGGGCAACCAGACGCTCGACGACCGGCGTTTGCTCGCGCGGCTCGCGGCGGTCGAGATGCTGATGAAGGGCTGTACGGCGAGCTACGACCTCGTGCTCGAGCTTCCGGCGCCGACGCCCGAGGGACTCTACGCGACCGCGCAGGGCTATCTGGATGCCGGCATGCGGGCCGTCGTCGCGCCGCTGATGGCCGACCGCACATTTTGGCAGGCCATCCCGGGTCTGATGGACGCCTTGCCGGAGGGTCTGCGGGGCGCGGTCGAGCGGGTGGTCCTCGCGGAGCATGAGGAAAGCCTTTCGGCATGCCGCGAGGCGCTGGCGAACTGGCCCTACGACCGTTCGCGCGTTTGTCCGGCGCTCGCGCCGACGATCCCGCTTCACTGCAGCGATGCTTTCTGGACCGGCTGCCGGGATCTTGCGCGGCGTTTCGATGTCGGGCTGCACGCCCATCTCGCGGAATCGCGGGTGCAGGCGGTCAGCGGCGCGACAGCATATGGCGAAAGCCTGACGCGGCATCTCGACCGGCTGGGCGTGCTGTCGGAGCGGTTCACGGCGGCCCACGGCGTCTGGCTCTCGGACGACGACCTCGCGATCCTCGGCGCGCGCGGGGCAAAAGTGGCGCACAACCCGTCCAGCAATTTCCGCCTGGGCAACGGCATGGCCGACACGGTGGCGATGCGCCGGCATGGCGTGACGGTGGCGCTCGGCACCGATACGTGCTCGTGCTCGGACCATCTCAACATGTTCGAGGTGATGCGGCTGGCCAGCTATCTGCCGCGCGTGCGCTCACTTCGACCCGGATGACTGGCTGACGCCGCCGGAGATTCTCGGCATGGCCACCGAAAACGGCGCGGCGGCCCTCGGCCTCGATGCCAAGCTTGGCCGGATCGCGGCTCGGGTATGCCGCCGACCTCGTGCTGCTCGACCTGACGACGATCAACTATCTGCCGCTCAACGATGCGGTTCAGCAGATGGTCTTTGCGGAAGAGGGGCGCGGCGTCGACATCGTCATGGTCGGCGGCGAAACCGTCGTTCGCGCCGGGCAGGCCTTGCGCGTCGACTACGCGCAATTGCGCCGTGACGTAATCGACCGCAATGCGGCGTTGCTGGAGGCGAATGCCGGCCGGCGCGCTGAGCTCGCCGCCCTCGAGCCTTACGTCAAGCAATTCTGCGTGGGGCTTGCGGCGCGCTGATCGGCCCTGCCGTCATTTCTCGAAGAACGGCAGGTCCACGCTCGCGGTCTTTGCGATCAGGTGAGGCGATGGCGGAACAGCCAGGACGCGATCGGCAGCGTGACCGCGGCAATCGCCGCCAGCGGCCAGAGATCCGATGCCAGCTGGGTGAAGCCTGCGCCCTCGAGATAGACGCGATGCGCCATGTCGATGGCGTAGCGCAGCGGATTGAGCAGGGTGAGGTATTGCAACGCGGCCGGCATGTTGCCGATCGGCGTGGTAAGGCCCGACAGCAGGGTGAAGGGCATCAGCAGCACGAAGGAAAAAAGCATGGCCTGCTGCATGGTCGCGACGAAGGCCGAGACCATGAGCCCGATGCCCACGGCCGCGAGCAGGAAGAAGGCGAGCCCGGCATAGAGCGTGACGAAGGAGCCCTCGAAGGGGATGCGGAACCACAGCTGTGCGACCAGCAGGATCAGGGTCGCCTGCGTCGTGCCCACGAGCATCGACGGGACCGCCTTGCCGATCATGATCTCCGACGGATGGAACGGCGTCACCAGGAGCTGGTCGAAGGTGCCTTGCTCCCGCTCGCGCGCGACCGACATGGCCGTCAGCAGCAGCGTCTGCAGCATGGTCAGGGTGCCGATCAAGGCTGGGATCATATTCCAGCGCGTCTCGAGGCTCGGGTTGTACCAGGCGCGGGTCGTCATGCGGACCGGCGGGCTGTCTTGGCCATGGTCCGACTGCCACTGGGCGCCGAACGCCTCGGCGACCGCGCCGACATAGGCAAGCGCCGTCCCGGCCGTGTTGGAATTGCGCCCGTCGGCGATCACCTGCAGCTGGGCCGGCAGGCCGGCATGAAGATTTCGCTCGAAATCCTGGCCGATCTGGATGACCAGCAGGGCGCGCCGGTTGTCGATGTAGTCCCGGATGTCGGCCGCGCGCCGCAGGCTGGCGACCCGCACGAACACGCCGGACCCATCCAGCCTGCCGAGCAGCTCGGCCGAGGCGGCGCTGTGATCCTGGTCGAGCACCGCATACGGCACGTTGTTCAGGTCGTAGCTGGCGGCATAGCCGAACAGGAAGCACTGGATGACGGGCGGCAGAAGCAGGCTCATCCGGCTCCGCGGATCCTTGAGCAATGCCAGGAGCTCTTTGCGGATCAATGCCAGGATTCGAAACAGCGCATCGATCATCGCGGCCTCACGCGAGCGTTTTGCGCATCGTCGCCCGGGCCAGCAGCATCAGCCCCGCCGCCATGACGGCGAGCACGGCCGCGTTCGGAAGGATGACGGCCCAGATATCGCCGGCAAGGAACAGGGTCTGCAGAAGGGCGACGTAGTATCGCGCCGGGAGGATATAGGTGACTGCCCGAATCGCGACCGGCATGCTGCGCAGATCGAACAGGAAGCCCGACAGCATCATCGCGGGCAGGAAGGTGAGCAACAAGGCGAGCTGGCTGGCGACGAGCTGGCTCTTGGTCACGGACGAGACGACGAGCCCGATGCCGAGCGCGACGAGAAGATAGAGCATCGACACGCCGAGCAGGATCCAGATCGAGCCGCGCAGCGGCACGTGGAAAAGGAACACGCCGCCGAGAATGCAAAGCGCGAGGCCGATCAGCCCCATCACGAAATAGGGAACCGTCTTGCCGAGCAGGATCTCGTCGGCGCGCACGGGCGTGACGAACAGCGCTTCGAAGGTGCCGCGCTCCCATTCGCGCGCCACCACCATGGCGGTGAGGAAGGCGCCGATCAGCGTCATCACCAGGACGATCAGGCCGGGCACGAGAAAATAGTGGCTGTCATGCGCCGCGTTGAACCAGAGGCGGCTCTGGACCGAGATCGGCCCGGAGGGCACGACCTCTCCCTCGGCCGACCGGCGGGCCATCCATTGCGCCACGGCGCCCTGGGCATAGTCCTGAACGATCCGCGCGGTGTTGGCGTCCGTGCCGTGCACGACGACCTGCACCTCGGCATCGCCGAGCGCGGCCTGGCGGGAGAAGTCCGGCCGGATGCGGACGATGCCATCCGCTTTTCCCGCCCGCATCATCTGCTCGGCCTCCCGCATCGATCGCACGATCCTCGCATCGAAATAGGGCGACAGCTGAAAGCCGGCGGCGAGTGCCCGCGCGTCGGGCGACGAGTCTTCCAGCGCGATCGCCACCGGCACGTTCTTGACGTCGAGCGACAGGCCGTAGCCGAACAGCAGAACGAGGATCACCGGCATGACGATGCCGATCGCGATGCTGCTCGGGTCGCGAATGACCTGGTAGCTTTCCTTTCGGATCAGCGCGCCGATCCGCCGGATCTTGTTCCGCGACCGCGAGTCCGTCTGCGCTGCGGCTGCGGTCATGCTGCGCCCTTCGCCTGGGCGGCAGCAGCGTTCCGCCGGGCCTCTTCGACGATGGCGATGAAGGCATCTTCCATCGTCGCTTCGTGCACCTCGCCCGTCCGCGCGCCGGCGCGAATCTCCGCCGGCGTGCCTTCCGCCAGGAGCCTCCCGGCATCGAGGATCACCGCGCGGTCGCAATATTCCGCTTCTTCCATGAAATGCGTGGTGATGATCACCGTCACGCCCTGCTCCGCCAGCGCGTTGATCCGGCCCCAGAATTCGCGGCGCGCCATGGGGTCGGCGCCGCTCGTGGCCTCGTCGAGGAAGAGGATGTCCGGCTCGTGCAGCAGCGCGGTGGCCATGGCGAGGCGCTGCTTGTAGCCGCCGGGCAGCTGCCCGCTCGGCAGGGCGGCGAAGGATTGCAGTTCGAACTGCTCCATCGCCCAGTCGATCCGATGGCTCCGCCGGCGGCCGCGCAAGCCATAGGCGCTCGCGAAGAATTCGAGGTTCTCGCTGACGCTCAGCTGGCCATAGAGCGAGAACTTCTGCGCCATGTAGCCGATGCGTTGGCGGGCCGAAGCGCGCGACGTGCGCAGGTCCGCGCCGGCGACGCGCAGCGTGCCGCTGGTCGCGGGCAGCAACCCGCACAGCATGCGGAAGGTCGTCGTCTTGCCGGCGCCGTTCGGCCCGAGCAGGCCGAATATCTCGCCGCGGCGCACGTCAAAGCTGATGTGGTCGACGGCGGTGAAGGCGCCGAAATTGCGCACGAGATCGCGCACCTGCACCGCCAGATCGCCGCCGTCGCCGGCGGGCGGCCGGTCGAGCGTCATGCCGGCGCTGCGGCGGCGCTGGGCGTTTGCCCGCAGGAGGATCATGAAGCCGTCCTCGAAGCGCGGCGGCACGGCAGTGATGCGTGCCGTGGCGAGATCCCCATCGCCTGCGGTCGCGTCGCCTTCCGCGCTGCTCGGGCGCACGAAACGGACATGGCCCGCCTGCGGCACGGCGTCGACGATCCCCGGGTTCTGCAGCAGGCGGGCCTGCAGGCTGCGCGCGGTCTGTCCCTTTGCCGGCTCGGCGAGATAGGCGCAGCCAGTCGCCTTCGCGGTGACGTCGGCGGGACCGCCTTGCGCAAGCACCTTGCCGGCATACAGGACCACCGCGTGATCGCATCGCTCGGCTTCGTCGAGGTAGGAGGTGCTGACCAGAACGGTGTGCTTCTCCTCGCGGACGAGGTGCAGGACGATCTCCCACAGCTCGCGGCGAGAGAGGGGATCGACGCCGACCGTCGGCTCGTCGAGCAGCAGCAGCTCGGGCGACCGGACGAGCGCGCACGCCAACCCGAGCTTCTGCTTCATGCCGCCCGAAAGCCGCCCGGCCAGCCGGCTGCGGAACGGGCCAAGCGCGGTCATTTCCATCAGCTGGGCATAGCGCTGCACCCGCTCATGGGCGCCGACGCCATGCAGGTCGGCATAGAGATCGAGATTCTCCTGAACGCTCAGATCCTCGTAGAGGCCGAAGCGCTGGGGCATGTATCCGATGCGTTCCTGGACATCCTGCGGGCTGGCGGCGACGTCGAGACCGGCGACGGTGAGGTCGCCCTCGTCGGGCATGATCAGGCCGGCGGCGAGACGAATGAGGGTCGTCTTGCCCGCGCCGTCGGGGCCCACCAGGGCGGTGAGCGTGCCGCGCCGCGCTTCGAAGGTAATGCCGTCGAGTGCCTGCACCGCCTCGCCGGTCTCACGCCGGAATGCCTTGCGCACATTGCGGACGGTCAGCGGCGTGTTCGCGTCGGCAACGCTCATTTGGGCGTTCCGGCGGGTGGCGGCGCGTTCGTCGATGCGGGCGTTGCTTCGTCGGCCTGCAGCACCACCGTTGCCGGCGACCCGAGGCGCAGCTCGTCCGACGGGTCCTTGACGAACACGCGGACCTCGTACACGAGGCTCGTGCGCAGCGCCTCGGTCTGGACCGTCTTCGGCGTGAACTCGGCAACCGGCGATATGAAACCGACCCACCCCTCGAAACGCCGGCCGGGGAGTCCGTCCACCGTGACCGTGGCCTTCATGCCGGGATGAAGCCGGACAAGGTCGGATTCCGATACATAGGCGCGGACCCATTTCGGGTCGGTGACCGCGAGCGAAAAGACCGGCCGTTGCGGCGAGGCCATTTCACCGGGCTCCATCAGCCGCGAGCGGATGGTTCCATTCACCGGGGCAACAAGCGTGGCGTCGGCAAGCTGCTGGCGCAAATAGGCGAGCTGCGCTTCGTTGGCGCGGAGCTGTGCCTCGGCCTGGGCAATATCCTCGATGCGAGGGCCGGCGATCGCCAGATCGAGCGCCTTTTGGGTTGCTTCGACCTTCGCGTCCGCCATCTCCATGGCGGCCTTGGCCGCGTCGGCGTCCTGCTCGCTCGCTACGGATCGCCCGACGAGCGCCTTCTTACGCTCATATTGCCGGCGGGCGTTGACGGCGTCGGCTTTCGCAGAATCGAGATTTGCCCGGGCCTGGTCGATCTCTTCCGGGCGGCTGCCGTTGTGCAGCCGGTCGACCGCGGCGCGTTGCGCGGCGGCTTGTGCCTCGGCCTGCGCTACGAGCGGCGTCAGGCGGCTCGTGTCCAGCTTTGCCAGGGCCTGGCCCTGATGGACCCGGTCGCCCTCCTGGACCAGCACCGCGGCGATCCGCGCGCTGTCATTGAAGGCGAGCGAAGATTGCCTGAGGTCGACGTTGCCATAGAGCGTCAGTGCCTGTGGCGCGCCATCGCGGTGCGTAAGCCACCAAGTCAAGCCCGCCGCCGCGCCCAGGACGGCGACAATTCCGATCAACAAACGGCGTCGCATGGTTCACCTAATTTTGCGCGAACGATAGGCCCGAACCGTCCCAATAGTCAAATCAAAATTTGAAATTAAAATTTGAAATTAGTTAAGACATCCTGTATCCTATGCGTTTATGAGGAACCGTGTGACACGGCGGCCGGGCAGCGCCATGCCGCAAAGACGCGAGCGCGACCGGTCGGACGCCAAGGCCCGGGTGCTGCTCGAGGCCGCGGGCCCTGTATTCGCCGAAAAGGGCTTCGCCGGGGCGACGGGTAAGGAAATCTGCGCACGGGCCGGCGTCAACGCGGCCGCCGTGAACTACTATTTCGGCGGCATCGAAGGGCTGCATGCGGCGGTGCTGCAGGAAGCGCATGACCGGCTGCTGAGCTACCAGGCGGTCAGCGAAGCCGTCGCCGGCCAGACCGACCCGGAGGCTAAGCTGCGTGCCCTGTTAGAGCTGATCGTGCGCACGCTGACCGGGCCGGCTTCTTCGTCCTGGATGCTGCGCGTCCTCAGCCGCGAGTTCCTGTCGCCGTCGCCGGCCATGGATGCGCTGCGGCGGCGGGAGCTGCCGCGCAAGGCGCAGATCATCCGGGGCATCGTCAGCGGATTGATGGGGCTTCCCGAGGACCACCCGGCGGTGGCCAGAGGATGTGTCAGCGTGATGGCGCCCTGCCTCATGCTGCTCGTGGCCGATCGCCGCGCGCTGAAGCTGGCTTTCCCGCAGCTCGGGCTCGGCGCGGAAGATGCGGACGTCATCGCCGCGCACATGGTCCGCTATGCGGTCGCCGGCCTGACCGCGGTTGGCCGCGAGATACGGGCGTAACGGCTGCCAGGGTGCGTCGACATGGCGCACCGGCCCGGTCCCAGGATCTGGCCCTGCTGGAGCCGCCAATATCCCAAAATACGGCCCTTTGCGGCGTCAATCCGGCATTGATCGGCTTGATGCCATAGCAATCAGAACACCCCGGCCTATATGGGATGCTATATTGCAATTGAGGATAAGTCGCAGTACGATCCGCATCCGCTGCTGATGGACCGTGGTTCCATGTACCGATTCTGGGGAATTGATCTAAGATATGCGTCTGATTTATCGGATACTCTTCGTCGCGCTCGCGCTGGGATATGGCTCGATCTTTCCCGCCGCGGCAGCCGATACGGTTTCCTTTCATCTTGTCATTAAGAATCATCGCTTCGAGCCGTCGGAACTTCAGGTGCCTGCCGGCCAGCGCGTGGAACTCTTGATCGAGAACCGCGATCCGACGCCGGAGGAATTCGAGAGCCTTGATCTGAGGCGCGAAAAGGTGATCCCCGGCAACAGCAAGGCCTCGGTCTGGATTGGGCCGCTGCCGGCGGGAGAGTACGGTTTCTTCGGCGATTTTAACCCGGCGACGGCAAAGGGTAAGCTGATCGCCAAGTGAGGTTGCCATGATGGGAGCAGCGTTGATCGTCTTTCGCGAGGTCCTCGAGGCCGCGCTGATCGTTGCCATCGTCATGGGTGCTACGCGCGGCGTCGCCGGGCGCGGCCGTTGGGTCGCCGGTGGCATCGCCGTGGGATTGCTCGGCGCGGCGGTCGTCGCGGGCTTTGCGGGCTCGATCGCGGGCGCGCTGGATGGGCGCGGACAGGAGCTGCTCAATGCGGGCGTGCTGCTCGCCGCCGTCGCGATGCTGGCTTGGCACAATATCTGGATGAGCACGCATGGCCGCGAGATTGCGCAACGCATGCGGGCGGTCGGCCACGATGTCAGCGTCGGCGCCAAGCCGCTCTCCGCGCTCGCGCTCGTCACGATGTTCGCGGTGCTGCGCGAGGGCTCGGAGACGGTCCTGTTCCTGTATGGGATTGCTTCGGGCGGCGCCAGCGCCGCCGGGCTGCTCACCGGCGGCCTGATCGGCGTTGCGGCGGGCGTCGCGCTCGGCTGGGTGCTCTATCGCGGCTTGCTGGCCATTCCGCTGGGCCGGTTCATGACGGTTATCGGTTGGCTGGTGCTGCTGCTTGCCGCCGGCCTCGCCGCAAGCGCCGCCGGATTCCTCAACCAGGCCGGACTGGTGCCGGCCTTCGGCATGCGCCTTTGGGACAGTTCGTGGATTCTCGATCAGCGCAGCTGGCTCGGCACCTTGCTGCACATCCTGATCGGCTATAACGACCGGCCGATGGGCGTCCAGGCGATCTTCTACGTCGTTACCCTGGTCGTGATCGGCACGCTGATGTGGGCGTTCCGCCGCGGCGCCGGGCATCGGCCGCGCTCGGCCGGGCAGGCGGCGGAATGACCAGCGGAATAGGCATCGCCGCCCACGCCGTTCCGGAACCGGCCCGCGGTCCCGTGGCGCGGCATATCGAGAAACTGGCTGTCCGGATCCGCCCGTTTCTGCCCTGGGTCCACCTCTCGATGTTCGTGCTCTTTCTCGGGCTGATCGTGGGGCCGACGATCTGGCCGCACGGCGTGTTGGCCCATCGCATTTCGGGGATGGCGAACTGGCTGATCTGGGGCCTGTGGTTCCCGTTGGTCTTCTTGTCCGTGATTTTTGCCGGTCGGAGCTGGTGCGGCGTGCTATGCCCGATGGGCGCCGCGTCCGAGTGGATGAACCGATTCGGCCTGAAACGGCCGGTGCCCGGCTGGATCCGATGGGAAGGGACGCCGATCGTCAGCTTCCTTTTCATAACCATCCTCGGCCAGACGGTGGGCGTGCGCGACTATCCCGGCGCCATCCTCGAGGTCTTCGGCATCACGATGCTGGCGGCGCTGATCATCGGCTTCCTCTATGGCCGCGGCCGGGAAAAGCGCGCCTGGTGCCGCCACGTCTGCCCGATCGGGTTGCTGCTCGGCGTGTTCTCCCGGCTCGGCATCGTCGATCTGGTGCCGAAGCGGCCGAATGAGGGCGGCGACAAATATACCGAGCGCGGGCTTTGCCCGACGATGATCGATCTCAAGCACAAGACGGAAAGCCGCCATTGCGTGATGTGCATGCGCTGCGTCCAGCCGGAGCGGCGGGGCGGATTGGCCTTGCGGCTGCGGGCGCCGGGGGCCGAGGTCGCCGACATCCGGTATCATCATCCGTCCGCGTCCGAAGTATGCTTCCTGCTGCTTGGCACCGGCGTGTCGCTCGGCGGCTTTCTCTGGCTCGTCCTGCCGCAGTATCAGTGGCTGCGCCAGACGATCGGCGTCTGGGCGATCGAACATGGCTGGAACTGGATCGGCACGCCCGGGCCGTCGTGGCTGATGGTCGTCCATCCCGAGGCGCGCGAGGTCTTCGTCTGGCTCGATTTCCTGCTCATCACGGGCTGGATGATCGGCGTCATGCTTGCCTTCGCGGCGTTGCTTTTCGCGATCAACGCGCTGGCGGCATGGCTCGCCGGACGGTTCGGCGCCCCGGGCAACTTTACGACGCGGCTGGTTGCCGTGAGCTATCAAGTGACGCCGCCCGCAATGATTTCGCTGCTGCTGGGGCTCGGCGGCGGCCTGTTCGCCCTGCTGCCGCATGACGCGGCGGCTTCGCTGAAGGTCCTGTTGCTCGTCGGGTCGGTCGTCTGGGGCGGTTGGCTCGGCTGGCGCATTCTCGGCCGGATGGGGCTTGCGCCACGTCATGCCGCCGCGGCCCTGCTTCCCGGCATGGTCGGCAGCATCATCGTCGCGCTTGCCTGGTGGCCCGCCGTGGTCTGAGGCCGTTTTTTTTGGCGCCAAGTTGCAAATTCGTCGCATTATCATCCTGAGATCATGAACATGAAAAAGAGGAGAAATGACATGGGGATAAAGACAGAAATGAAGGCGGTCATGCTCGCCATGGCGCTGGCTCTGCTGCAGCCGGCATTCGGGGCGGCCGCGGCCGAGACGAAGATCGGCGCTTCGGTGGAGAAGAACGGCATGGAGGTCGGCGCCGTGTACCTGCAGCCGGTGGTAATGGAGCCGATGATGCCCGGCATGAAAGACGTCATGGATGTCCACCTGGAAGCCGACATCCACGCGCAGAAAGGCAACACGAACGGCTTCGGCCCCGGCGACTGGGTACCCTATCTCGGCATTACCTATCGTTTGCAGAAAGTCGGTGGCGACTGGGAGTCTTTCGGCGCCTTCATGCCGATGGTCGCGAATGACGGTCCCCATTACGGCGCCAATGTGAAGCTGAACGGACCCGGCAAATACCGGCTGACCTATCACATCCTGCCGCCGGTCTATCAGGGGTTCTACCGCCACACCGACAAGGAAACCGGCGTCGCCGCATGGTGGTCGCCCTTCGATGTGACCTGGGACTTCGTTTTTACGGGCGTCGGCAAGAAAGGCGCGTACTGACCGACGCTGGATGGCGGAACGGCGTGTGCGGGGGAGGCCCGGTCTCGGGCTTCCCCGGCCCCGCGGGCTTCTGTCCCGCGGGTTGATGCGCGATCTACGGCCGGGCGCCATCCCCCGGCAGCGCGCCGACGACCTCGCAGACCGCGGCGCGCCCTTCGAAAACCAGGCGGTTCCAGCAGCCGGTCGGCTGCGGCAGCTCGGTCCCCGGCTCGTGCCAAGCGTCACAGAATGTCCGGATCAACGCCCTGTTGACGGCATCGTGGCCGACGACCACGACGATTTCATTCCGGCAAGCCGCGACAAGGCTTTCGAGCGCCGTCACGAGGCGGCGCTCGAACGCGGCCCGCGCCTCCACCTCCGTTGCCGGCGCGCGCTCCACGGAGCCGTAGCGAGCCTCGAGCTCGTCCTGTGGCTTGCCCGACCAGGGACCGTAGTCGCGGTCGGCGAACGCAGCGTCGGCCGACACCGCCAGGCCATGCGGTTCCGCGACCGCGCGCGCGGTTTCGAACGATCGCTGGAGCGGGCTCGAGACGACCTTGTCCAAATGCACCGATGCGAAAAGGGACCCGAGGCGCGATGCCTCCGACAGGCCGACGGCATCGAGCGGCACGTCGATCCGCCCGCGCAAGAGCCCGCCCGCGTTGAGCGCGGTCCGACCATGCCGGAGGAGATAAACGGTTGTCGCCATTGGCGCTTGTTCCGCTGCGTTGTAATGCGCGGTCGGGTCTCGAGGCCATTATGACGCCGGCGGCGGCATACCGCATCAAATACGCCGAATATCACATGGCGAGGCGCCGGGGTAGCGGACGCGTGCCGGCGCGACTTGAACGAGATCAAGGTCCCGACGCGAAACATGCCTTATCCGTCTAGCCCGGGAGCGCTACAGTGCCGCTTCCGCTGCGTTGGCCAGAGAGGAATTTCATGTCATTTCGCCGAAGGCTCCTGATTGCGGTCGTCTTGGCGGCCGCAGCGGCGGGCGGTGGGTATTACTGGTGGCTGCAGCAGCAGGGCAAGCTGCCGGACAATATCGCCTCCGGGAACGGACGGATCGAGGCGGAAGAAGTTCAGGTGGCCGCCAAATACGCGGGCCGCGTCGCCCAGGTGCTGGTCGACGAAGGGGATATGGTGGAAAAGGGTCAGGTCCTGGCCCGCATGGACACCACGGAACTGGACGCGAGCCTGGCAAAGGCGGAGGCAGACGTCGCCCAAGCGGCCGAGGCGGTCGCGGAGGCGAAGGCGCTCATCGTTCAGCGCGAAAGCGAGCTGAAATTCGCGCAGCAGGAGCTCGAACGCGCCGCGTATCTCATTCAGAAGGGCCACATTTCCAAGCAGTCGGCCGATCAGAAGGAGACCGCGCGGGATACCGCCCAGGCGGCGCTCGAAGCCGCCCGGGCGCGCCTCGTCAGCAGCCAGCGGGCGGTGGAGTCGGCGGCGGCGGAGGCGCGGCAAATCCAAGCGCAGATCGACGATTCCTCGCTTACCGCGCCGCGTCAGGGACGCATCGAATACCGCCTGGCCGAACCGGGCGAAGTGGTCGCAAGCGGCGGCAGGGTCATCACGCTTCTCGATCTGAGCGACGTTTACATGACGATCTTCCTGCCGACCGCGCAGGCGGGCCGCGTCTTCATCGGCTCGGAAGCGCGGATCATCCTCGATGCAGCGCCCGACCTGGTTATTCCGGCGAAAGTCTCGTTCGTCTCGGCGAATGCGCAGTTCACGCCGCGCGAGGTGGAGACCCGGAGCGAACGCGAGAAGCTCATGTTCCGCGTCAAGGTCAAGATCGATCCGGCCCTGCTGCTGGCCCATGTCGAAAAGGTGAAGACCGGATTGCCGGGCGAGGCCTATGTCCTGCTGGGCTCCAACGCCACGTGGCCGGAGCGGTTCGCGGTGAAGCTTCCGCCGGTATCGAAGCAATGAATGGAAACGGGCCGCTCGCCGCCCGGCTGGAAGCCGTCTCTCACCGTTACGGCAAGACCGTGGCCCTCGATGCGGTCACGCTCGATCTGCCGTCGGGCGGCATGGTGGGGCTCATCGGCCCAGACGGCGTCGGCAAGTCGACGTTTCTCGCGCTCATCGCGGGCGCGCGCAAGATACAGTCCGGACGCGTCGAGGCGCTGGGCGGCGACATGTCGAGCCAGCGCTATCGCAGCCGCATCTGCCCCCGGATCGCCTATATGCCCCAGGGGCTCGGCAAAAACCTCTATATGGACCTCACGGTCTTCGAAAACCTCGAGTTCTTCGGCCGGCTGTTCGGCCAGGACCGGGAGGCGCGCCGCCGGCGTATCGCCGAGCTCCTGAAGAGCACCGGCCTCGATCCTTTTCCCGACCGGCCCGCGGGCAAGCTGTCGGGCGGCATGAAGCAGAAGCTCGGGCTCTGCTGCGCGCTGATCCACGACCCGGACCTTCTGATCCTCGATGAGCCGACGACCGGCGTCGACCCGCTGTCGCGCCGGCAGTTCTGGGACCTGATCGACCGGATCCGCGCGCGGCGCCCGGGCATGGGGGTGCTCGTCGCCACCGCCTACATGGATGAAGCCGAGCGGTTCGATTTCCTGGTCGCCATGAACGACGGCGCGGTTCTGGCGACCGGCAGCCCGGCCGCGATCAAGGCCAAGGTCGGGGCCGGAAGCCTCGAAGAAGCTTTCGTCAGGCTGCTGCCGGAAGCGCAGCGGCGTGGGCACAAGGCCTTGGAGATCCCGCCGCGCCAGGTTCGAGGCGACCAGCCGGCCATCGTGGCCGATGGCCTCACGCGCCGCTTCGGCGACTTCATCGCCGTCGATCACGTCAGCTTCAAGATAGAGCGCGGCGAGATCTTCGGTTTTCTGGGGTCGAACGGCTGCGGCAAGACGACGACGATGAAGATGCTGACGGCGCTTCTGCCCGCGTCCGAAGGCAAGGCATGGCTATTCGGCGAGGAGGCCAAGGCGCAGGACCTCGAGACGCGCAAGCGGGTCGGCTACATGTCGCAGGCCTTCTCGCTCTATGCCGAGCTTACCGTCAGGCAAAATCTCGATCTGCACGCGCGGCTGTTCCATCTGCCGCGAGAGCGCGTTCGGGACCGGATCGAGACGCTGATCGGGAGCTTCGGCCTCGCCGGCTACGCGGACGCGCTTGCGGAGAAGCTGCCGCTGGGTGTCCGGCAGCGCCTCTCCCTCGCTGTTGCCATCATTCACGAGCCGGAGATGCTGATCCTGGACGAGCCGACCTCGGGCGTCGATCCGGTGGCCCGGGACGAATTCTGGGAGCTGCTGATCGATCTCTCGCGCAACCAGGGCGTCACCATCTTCATCTCGACCCATTTCATGAACGAGGCGGCGCGGTGCGATCGGATCTCGCTGATGCATGCCGGCCGGGTCCTGGCCAGCGGCACGCCGGCGGCGCTTACCAGGCAGCGCGGCGCGGACACGCTGGAAGAAGCCTTTATCGCCTACCTTCAGGAAGCATCCGGGGAAGCATCCTCGAAGGATGCGAGCGCGCCGCCGGTCGATATCCCGTCCGAGGCGGCCCAGATGCGCGCCGGCCGGCCCGGCCGCTTCAGCCCGCGCCGCCTTTTCGCCTACAGCCTACGCGAAACGATGGAGCTGATGCGCGATCCGATCCGCCTCACCGTGGCGCTTCTCGGCACGGCGTTCCTGATGCTCGTTTTCGGCTACGGCATCACCTTCGACGTCGAGAAACTGACTTACGCCGCGCTCGATCGCGACCAGACACCGGAAAGCCGCACCTATCTCGAAGGCTTCGCCGGCTCGCGCTATTTCCAGGAGCGTCCGCCGATCAAGAGCCACGCGGACATGGATTACCGGCTCAAGAGCGGCGACATCACGCTGGCGATCGAGATTCCGCCGGATTTCGGCAAGGCCCTGCTGCAGGGCCGGCGGCCTGACGTGGCCGCCTGGATCGATGGCGCGATGCCGTTCCGCGCGGAGACGATCCGCGGATACGTGGAGGGCTTGCATCGGGTCTACCTCGCGGAGCTTTCGCGCCGCGCCACCGGCACCGAACCGGACCTGTTGCCGGCCGACATCGAGTCCCGCTATCGCTATAACCAGGCTTTCAAAAGCATCTTCGCCATCGTCCCCTCGGTGATCGCGCTGATGCTGGTCTTCATCCCGGCGATTCTGATGGCGCTCGGCGTCGTTCGGGAAAAGGAGCTCGGGTCGATCACGAATCTCTACGTTACGCCGGTGACGCGGCTCGAGTTTCTTCTCGGCAAACAGCTCCCCTACATCGCGCTCGCGATGATCAATTTCCTTCTGATGGCCGCCCTGGCGCTGTTCCTGTTCGGCGTTCCGGTCAAGGGCAGCTTTCTCACCTTGAGCCTCGGCGCGTTTCTGTATGTGACGGCGACGACCGGGCTCGGCCTGCTGATTTCCTCTTTCACCAGGACGCAGATTGCCGCGCTGTTCGGGGCCGCGATTGCGACCATGGTGCCGGCCGTCCTGTTCTCGGGCATGATGCAGCCGGTCTCGTCGCTCGACGGCGGCGCGGCGCTGGTCGGGCAGGGCTTTCCGACCGGCTATTTCATGACGATCAGCGTCGGGACCTTCACGAAAGCGCTCGGCGTGTCCGATTTATTGATGAAGCTGCTCGCGCTCGCCCTGTTCTTTCCCATCCTGACGGGGCTCAGCACCCTGTTGCTCCGAAAGCAGGAGCGCTGACATGCGGCGTCTCGAGAACATTTATCGCCTTGGTATCAAGGAGCTGTTCAGCCTGCGGCACGATGTCGTCCTGCTCACCCTGATCGTCTGGGCCTTCTCTTTCTCGATCTACACCGCCGCCACAGGCATGTCGCATGATCTGCACAATGCGTCGATCGCCATTGTCGACGAGGACCACTCGCAGCTATCGACGCGTATTCGACAGGCTTTCCTGCCGCCCTATTTCCGCGCGCCGAAACTCATTTCCTTCAACGAAATCGACCCCGGCATGGATTCCGGGCGGTACACGTTCGCCCTGGTCATTCCCGACAAGTTCGAAGCCAACGTCCTCGCGGGCCGGCACCCGGCGATCCAAGTCGATATCGACGCCACGGCCATGATGCAGGCGGGCATTGGCGACGGCTACATCAGCAGCATCCTCTCCCAGGAAATCACGACCTTCGTCGATCCGGGAAACAGCGAGGATCCCTATCCGGTCAATCTCAAGACGCGCTACGCCTTCAATCCGAACATCACGAGCTCCTGGTTCACCAGCGTGATGGAGATCATCAATAACGTCACCATGCTGTCGATCGTGCTGACCGGCGCGGCGCTGATCCGCGAGCGGGAGCATGGGACGATCGAGCATCTTCTCGTCATGCCGCTGACCCCGTTCGAGATCATGATGGCGAAGGTCTGGGCCAACGGCCTTGTCATTCTGGTCGCGGCCGGCCTGTCGCTCTGGCTCGTCGTCGAGACGCTGCTCCGGGTGCCGGTCGCCGGCTCCGTGACGCTTTTTCTTGCCGGGACGGCGCTCTATCTCTTCTTCGCGACGGCGCTCGGCATCTTTCTCGCGACCGTCGCCCGGTCGATGCCGCAGTTCGGCCTCCTCTTCATGCTGGTCATCCTGCCGATGGAATTGCTGTCCGGCGGCAATACGCCGCTCGAAAGCCAGCCCGCGCTCCTGCAGACGATCATGCAGGCCGTGCCGTCGACCCATTTCGTGAGCTTCGCGCAAGCCATTCTCTACCGGGGCGCCGGCATCGAAATCGTGTGGCCGCAGTTTGCCCTCGTGACGGCAATCGGCAGCCTCTTCTTCGCCTTCGCCGCAGCGCGGTTCCGGAAAAGCATCGCGGCCATGCAGTCCTGAGCGACCCGTTTATCGAACCACGGTCTCCGGCGATGGGGATCCTGACGATGTCCGGCCAGGTCAGGCGCGCGCCGGCGTCCATCGGCGCGGCTGACCTGCCCCAGGCAATTTTCCTACGATGGTAGGGCCGTTGGGATATCGGCGTAGAGCGGTGTCTTCACGCATCGGCGTCGGCCTAGTGCTATCGTGGTAACGCCTTCGAATAGGGCTGAGAGATAGCTGGGGCGCCGGCCGCTCTCGAAGCACGCCTCCCTTCAACCGCCCGGCCCGGGCTGGAAAGCCGTCCCTAGCGCTGGCGCCATGCCGGATCAGGCAACAGGAACGTCGCGGATGACGGGGGAGATAAACCGTAATTTCCACATTGGCTTACAAAATACGTCTTGCGCTATGTGCCGGCTTCTTGATTTATCGTTGTTAATGCGCGTCTACAGTCCAATTCTCATCTCAGGCTGGGGGCTCGATTTTCCAGGCGAACGCGTTGCCGATCGATCGCGGATGTGTCCGGCGGTCCATGTCCCGCAGCGTTGCGGCGGTCCCGATCGCGATGGCTTCAGCATCCGAAAAGAGACGATCTTCCCTTTGGAGATAAGGAACTAACGTGGCGTACCTGCGTTCGACCTTCCACCGGCAACAGCCTATGCAGAACAAAGTTGTGCTCTCGAACTCGGTGCGACTTTCCATCGTTCTCCTGACCTATGCGCGGGACGAGGCCGTTCAGGGGCTGTTAAATCATATCCGCCCGCTGATCGAGTCCCGCAGCGACGTTGAAGTCGTGCTGGTCGACAACAATGAAGATGACCGGGACCGTTCAGAGATGCTGGCGGGGTTTTCCCGCGCCAAGTTCCACAAGACGAACAAGAACCTTGGCGCGACGGTCGGCCGGAATTGCGGTATCGAGATCGCCTGCGGCAAGTACCTGCTGTTTTTGGATGACGACGCAGTCGTTTATCCCACCAATTTCGTGGACGTGATCCTGCAGTTGTTCGATCGCTATCCGAACGCCGGCATTCTCGCCTTCAAGAGCCTCGACTTCGACACGAAAGAGCTCGTCGTCGAAGAGTTTCCCCACACGAATAAGCGCTTGCCCGCGGACCAGCCGTTCAAGACCTTTCGCTTCATCGGCGCGGCTAATGCCGTGCGACGGGAAGTATTCGAACAAATCGGGCTTTATCGCCCTGATTTCTTCTACGCCGCCGAAGAATTCGATCTCGCCTATCGCGCCATCAAGGCCGGGCACGAGATTTGGTATGCGCCGGACGTCTGGGTCCTGCACAAGCACGACCCCGCCGGGCGGATGCCGTCGATCAAGACGGTCGAAATCAACTACCGCAACAAGCTACGCGTTGGCTTTCTGCATCTGCCCGAGCCACATTCGCCTGATCAACATGATCGCGTGGACTGGCTTCGTCATTTGGCGGTCCCGGGGCAAGGCCGCGTGGCGGAAGGTCCTCCGCGAGTTTCGCGTCTGGGCCCATGAGAACCGGCATGAGCGCAAACCGCTCGGCCGTGAGGCCCGCCGCTACATCCGCAGCTGCGGCGGCGTGATCTGGCGCTAGCGGCCCTTATCGACCCGATCCGGTGCGACATTGAATGACGGGGAGCCCGGCCGCCCCGGAGGCTCTCCGCGCTGTACCGCTTGACGGTCAGGGCGCGACGACGCGTTTGACGGCGGATCAAGTAAGAGGCGAGGGCGCCGAAAATATAGTATGTGTACGCTTGCCCCGCGGCGCGGTTCGGAAAAGGCATTGGTTTGAAAGGCATGGTTCAGGGCGGCTCTCGCTTCACTCGATTCGTACCGGCGCTCGCCGCGCTCTATCTGGCGGCCGTGTTTTTGGTGCTTCTCTACCCCTTCCATTTTTCATCGCCCTACGCCACGCATGACAACAGCGTCGCGTGGCCCGAGAACGCGAAGGGGGCGCAATTCGGCAAGACCGGATTGCTTGTCAGCGCGGCGCCGCCGGTGAGCCTTTACCGGCGACTATCCCCGGGCGGCCGGCTCAGCATCGAGCTTTGGCTCAGTTCCGCGTCGGCCCATCAAACGGGCCCGGCGCGGATCATCTCCTATGCCCTAAATCCTTGGGAGCGCAATTTCACCCTCGGCCAGCAGGGCGATGACCTCGTCATCCGCCTGCGGACGACCGCGACGAATGCCGACGGTATACCGAGTCTGCACGTCGCCAACGTGTTCCGTCCCGGAAAGATGCAGCACATCGTCGTGACGCACGATTTGGCGGGAGAGCGCGTCTATGTCGATGGCAAGCTGCGCGCGGTCTCGGCGACGCCCGGCGGCGATTTCTCCACCTGGGATCCGACGCATTTTCTGGCGTTCGGGAATGAGGTCAGCGGAGGACGGCCCTGGAATGGCACCATTGCCTATGCGGCGATATACGATCGCGCCTTGCCGGAGCCTGTCGTTGCGGCCCGTTTCAAAGCCGGTTCCCGCGCGGATGGGCGGGCGGCCGCGCCGGGCCTTCTCCTGGCCTTCGATTTCGCGCGTGGCTTGCAAGGGACGGGGAGCGAGACGAACGCGCCGGGCATGCTCTCGGCCATGCCGCGGATGGAAAAGCCGGCCAAGGTGGCGACATATTCGCGGCTGTTCTTTCTCTACATCGACGGGAAGATGATCTTTGCCGCCAGCTCCGCCTGGGACCTCATCCGCAACGTCATCCTTTTCGTGCCGTTCGGCGTTTTCGGCTTCGCCTTCGCGGAGCGGCGCACGCGATCGATGGCCTTGGCCATCGCGACGATCGTTGCCGCTGCGATCCTATTCTCCGCCACATGCGAGGCGCTGCAGTTTTTCGAAAATGAAAGAACGTCGTCGATCCTCGATCTCGGCACGAATGCGGCCGGCGCCCTGGTCGGCGCGCTTTGTTATTGGTGCTGGCGTTTGCTGGGTGGCGCGCGGTACTGGGCGGGGAGAGCCGGTCCCCTAGCCGCGGCTTTCGGGGTCTTTCTTGCCGCCGGCTCGAGGCGGCGCCTTCGGGTGACTGCCTCGCCGCGGAACCGATTATATTGACCTTCCAGGCCGTTCACGGTATGAACACATACGGTCGGCGATTGAACGGCGGCTGCGCCGGGCCGCGTGAGCATCGGCGTCAAGCTGACGGGAAAAGCGGGCGATGGCGGCAACGGTACAGGACGCGAAGGGCAGCAAGCGCGCGGTCAACGAAGATCCGGAGATCGTCCTCGGCTTGCTGAGCGCCATTGAGCAGGATAGCTCGGTCACGCAGCGCTCGCTTTCGAGAGAGCTCGGAATCGCGCTCGGCTTGGCAAACGCCTATCTGAAACGCTGCGCGAAGAAGGGGTTGATCAAGGTCAGTCAGGTGCCTCTCAACCGATACGCCTATTATCTGACGCCTAAAGGATTTTCCGAGAAGGGCCGGCTCACGGCTGAGTATCTCACGATTTCCTTCAATTTCTTCCGCGATGCGCGGGCGCAATGCGCCGCTCTGCTCGACGCGGCCGGCCGGCGGGGATGGTGCCGGATCGCTCTGGTTGGCGCGGGGGAGCTTGCGGAAATCGCGGTCTTGAGTGCCGGCGAAACGGTTGCCGAAGTCGTCTGCGTAGCGGATGCCAGGGTCGCTGCGGGTCGCTGCGCGGGCGTTCCCGTGGTGAAGGATCTGGCCGAGGCGCTGCAGCTCGCCGGGGGCGAGGGCAAGCTCGACGGCTTCCTCATCACCGATACGCAAGCGCCGCAATCCGCCTATGACGCGGCGGTCAAGCAGGCTGCCGCCGCGGGTTTCGCCGCGAATCGCGTGATGGTGCCCGCGCTTTTGCGCATCAAGGCGCCGATGGCGGCGCTCGATGCAGAGGCGGACGGATGACTCTCTGGTACGTCGTCTACACCCACGCCAACAGCGAAACCAAGGCGCGCGAGCACCTGCTGCGTCAGGGCTTTACCGCTATCCTGCCGACCTATAAGCGCTGGCGTCACCATGCCCGAAAGCGTGAGGTGGTCGAGCGGCCTTTGTTTCCGCGCTACCTGTTCGTCGCGCTCGATATGCTGGAGCAGCGCTGGCGGCCGATATTGTCGACCGTCGGCGTCTGCGACCTCGTGCGCCGGGGGAATGCGCCGACGCCCATGCCCTCCGGGCTCGCGGAAGAGATCGGCGCACGGGCGGCGCTGGGCGAATTCGACCGGTTGTCACCGATGGACGGTCTGCGGCTGGGCGATGCGGTTCGCGTCATGGAGGGGCCCTTTACCGACCTGATCGGCCGCTTCATGGGCGTCGCCGACCGGGAGCGGGTTTTCGTGCTGCTCGACCTGCTGGGGCGCCAGGTGAAAACGACCCTGGCCCACGCGGCCGTCAGTCCTGCCTGAGTATTTATCCCCTATCTCAATGAAATAACAATATTATCCAATTAACGCTTTAGTAACCACGACATCTATTTGAGTTTGTATCAAAGAAATTGGTGTGATATACTTCACATGAAATAATAATAGCATTGTTTTACTAAAATGCGGGAACAATTGCCTGGGGAATTGCAATGTTGGATCTTATTCGGTCGGTAATCCGCGATGAGGGTGGAGCGACGGCTATCGAGTATGGCTTGATCGCTGCGTTGGTTTCGATCGCGGGGATGGCGGCCTATACCTCGTTGGGAAGCACACTCAACGGGTTTTTCACCTACGTGAACGGTGAGATCGTTTCGGCCACGCCGGCGGGAAGCTGATCGGCGTCATTCGCCCCGAACGTTGCCGGAGACCCCGGCAGCGCGATGCCAGGAAACACTAAGGGCGGGCCGATCGGCCCGCCCCTTGGCTTATATGGGAGCCCGGCATGCCGGGCTCGAATCGGCCAAAGTTAGTCGAGCAGAGTGAGGTTTTCCGCTGCAGACTTACCGTTTCTGCCAGCGACGAGCTCATAGGAGACCTTCTGCCCCTCGCGCAGGGTATTGAGGCCAGCGCGCTCGACTGCGGATATATGGACGAAGGCGTCCTTCGCGCCGTCGTCAGGCTGGATAAACCCATAGCCCTTGGTCGGGTTGAACCATTTCACTGTTCCGGTAGCCATAACTACTCCGTTCCTTGATAGAGTTTCACGAGACACGCATCCCCCGGTGGATTCGCGTCGATTAACAGGTGTCACGAATTGTTGGAGTAACTTGGCTAGGCGTTGTCGCGTCTACCTAGATACGCCGACGAATTGTGTAACCTTAACTGGATATGTTCCTATATTTTCGCGGGTTATGCAAGGGGACTCGGACGCTGACTCGCCTCGCGATCCTTCTGGCTACCCCAAAAGAGCCATGAAATTGCCACTTCCTGCTGGTGTATCACTGTAACGATCGTGTCATGTTGCAAGTGCGAAATCGTTCACATTCGGGAGCCCCAAAACTGCCATATTGGGGAACGAATTTCGGCAAGTTGCGTTGGTACGTTGGCTCATGGATCACACCAGAATATATGTCGGATGGGACTCCCGCGATCAGCGCGCGCTCGACGTCTGCCTGTTCTCGATTCAGCGGCATGCGTCTGATCTCGTGGAAATCGTGCCGTTGAAGCCGAAGGCGGTTGCCGCGCTTTGCGGGCCGGCGCCGGATCCTGACGGAGCCAAGCAGGCGCGCGCCCGCTTCCTGGTCCCGGCCTTGAACGGCTTTAGCGGATGGGCGGCGTTCGTCAGCAGCGACATGCTTTTCCAGGCAGATATCTACGAGCTGTGGAGCCTGCGCGACGATCGTTATGCGGTCATGGGCGTGGCGGCGGAAAATCGCGGCGGGGGGCATGCGGCGCAGCGCTCGTCGCTGCTGCTGTGGAATTGCGGTCATCCCGCGAACGGCGCCCTGACGCCGCAGACGGTAGCCGCGACGCGTGTCGATCAGCTCGGGCGATATGAATGGCTCGACCGTGATCAGATCGGTGCTTTCCCCGGTGCATGGTGCTGGCGGGAGGGCGTGTCCGACCCGGATCTCACGCCGAAGGCAATCGAGTTCGCGCCGGCGAAGCCCTGGTCGGATGAGGCGGAAATCTGCCGTTATGCCGACCGCTGGCTGGATGAAGCGGAGCGCATCTTCGGCGCGCCCGCGCTCGGTCTCATGGGACAGAGCGCCTCCGCCTAGACCTGGGGCGGAGGACCGGCCGCCGGTCACGCCAAAATTACTGCAACGCAAATCGGATGGGAACGCGGACGCTCGCCGTGACGGGTTCGCCGTTCCGGCGGGCCGGACGAAACCGCCACCGCTTGACCGAGTTCGACCGCCGCTTGGTCGAGAATGTCATAGCCGCTCGACCGCTCGACCAGCACCTTTCCCGCATCGCCGCTCGCCAACACTTCGACACGCAGCAGGACGCGGCCATATTCGCCGCGCAAGCGGGCGGCGTACGGGTATTCGGGCGCGGGGTTGTCGGCGCGCGGGGCGGCGCCTTGCATGCCGTCCGACCCGTCCTTCACGCCGGGCGCGGTTGCCGATGCGCTTGCGGTGGCCCGGCGGGCCCCGGCCGCCGCTGCTGCGGACGTCCCGTCTTTCACGTCGAGCGCGGCAATCGGGCCGGGTGCGGCGGCGATGGTGCCGCTCGCTATCGCTGGCGGCGCGGGCTTTGCGGGTGGGTGCGGCGCCGCCGGCACGATGGCCTGGGGCCGGGCCGTCACCGGTGCGGCCGCTGTCGGCGCCTGTGCTTGATGCGCCGCAACAGGAATGGGCTGCGGCGCCGGTGTGAAAGAGGTATCCGCGGCTCTGGAGCGGTCCGCATTCGGATTGCTCGCAACGCGTGTTTTGGGCGGTGTGGCGCTCTGCGCGGGCGGCTCGGAGCCATCGGTGACCGCCCGATCCGGCATCCGGACGGCCAACTCAATGGCGCGTTGCATCCGGCCGCCGGCCGGCGGCGCGTCCGGTCCCTCGACGAGCTCCACTTCGATCGCGACCGGGCTGCCGGCGCTCACGGCAATTTCGCGCGTCGGCGTGGCGGAAACCGCCCAGAAGATCACGCCGGCATGGGCCGCCGCCGAAAGCACAAATGCCGTCGCGACCGTCTCTCGGGCGATGGCAAAACGCGGCGCGGCTGGCGCAATAAGGCTGCCTTCCGTCATGGTGCGGCATCGCGTCCCGGAAGACGGCTCCACGGCAGCAGATACAACTCACCGTCATGGCTGCCCCGCAACGCCTCGATCCGATAGATCGCAGCCAGATTCACCGCGGACAGGGTCACCTCCGCAGGGCCTTCGGCGACGATCCGGCCGCGGTCGATCAACACCACTCGGTCGCAATAGCGCATGGCGAGGGTCAGGTCATGCAGCACCACCGCGACCGCATGGCCAAGCCGGGCAAGGCTTTCCAGGTGGTCCATCACGTCGAGGCTGTGATACGGGTCGAGGTCGGCAACCGGCTCGTCGGCCAGCAGCAGCGCCGGGTCCGATGCGAGCGCGCGCGCCAGCATGACCCGCGCATGCTCGCCGCTCGACAGCGAACCGGCGCGCCGGCGGGCGAGATGGGCGACGTTCGTCGCGTCCATCGCGCCTCGGATCGCCTGCCAGTCCGCCGGCGCCGGGCGCTGCCAGGCGGCGATGTGGGGCAGGCGGCCGAGCGCCACGACCCGCTCCACCGTCATCGCCCAATGGCATTCCGGATGCTGCGGCAGATAGGCGATTTGCCGGGCGAGGTCTCTCTGCCCCCAGTGGCCGAGTGCCTTGCCGTCCATCTCGACGGCGCCGCTCTCCGGTGTCAGCAGCCCCGCCATGACGCGCAGCAGGGTGGATTTGCCAGCGCCGTTCGGCCCGACGATTCCCAGAACCTCGCCGCCCCGCAGCGACACGCTGATGCCATCGAGGATGGCGCGCGCCTCGCGAACCACGCGAATGCCGGAGAGGGACATCTCGGTCATGCCATCTCCCGCCGCGTCTTGAAGATGAGAAAGAGAAAGAACGGCACGCCGACAAGCGCGGTGACCACGCCGAGACGCAGCTCGGCTGCGGTCGGAACGAGGCGGACGCCGATATCCGCCAGCAGCAGCAGGATCGCGCCGCCCAACGCGCTGGCCGGCAGCAGGCGGCGCGGCTCATAGCCGACGAACGGCCGCAGCAGGTGCGGGACGACGAGGCCGACAAAGCCGATCGATCCGGAGACGGCGACCGAGGCGCCGACCGCGAGCGCGGTCCCGACGATCATCAGGATGCGCGTCCGGGTCAGGCTGACGCCGAGGCTGCGGGCCGTGTCTTCGCCGAGCGTCAACGCGTCGAGGGCGCGGCCGCAGCTCGCGATGCAGAGACAGCCCGCCACGATGAACGGCAGCGTCAGCCATACGTGGTCCATGCTGCGATCGGCGAGCGATCCCATCAGCCAGAAGACGATCTCCGTCACCGCGAACAGATTGTTGGACAGGTTGATCGCGAGCGCGATCAGCGCGGCGCCGAAGCTGCTGATGGCGACCCCGGCAAGGATGATCGTCAGGGAGGACGCATCGCGGCCCGACAGCAGGAAGAGAAGGCTCACGGCGATGAGCGCGCCCAGCATGGCGCAGCCCGGCAGCGCCAGCGGGAAGGCCGTGTAGAGGCCGAAATACATGGCGATCACGCCGCCGAGGGCGGCCAGCGAAGACGCGCCGATCAGCCCCGGCTCGGCCAGCGGATTGCGGAAAAGGCCCTGCAGACCCGCGCCGGAAAGGCCCAGCGTTGCGCCGATCATGACGCCCAGCAGGCTGCGCGGCAGGCGGATCTCGCTGACGATGAGGCGGGTCGATTCAGGGCCGCTGCCGAAGAGCGCGAGGATGACGTCATGGAGACCGAGCGGCGCCGGCCCGACGAGCAGGGACAGAACGAAGGTGCCGAACAGGACGGCGCCGAGCACCACGTGGAGCGGCAGGTCCCGCGGCGTTCGCAGCGCGATCGCGGTGGTGCTCATCGTGCGCGCCCCGATGCCGGCTTGCGCCTGCGCGACAGGCTCGCGCGGAAGGCCGCCAGCCGCTGCACCGCCTCGCCGGCATTGGCGAGACCGCAGATCCAGAGCCGGTCGGGAATGATCACGGTCGGCAGCTCCGCCCGCAGCCTGCGCATCGCCGGATGAGCAAGCGTCTCCGCCGACAGCGAATCGCGCGCCGTTCCCCGGTCGCCCAGCAGGATGGCATCGGGCGGGTCCATGACGATCCGTTCGAGCGACAGTTGCCCCACGCCGTTCAGCCGCGCCGCGGCATAGTTGGCGAATCCCGCGCGCTCGATGATGGCATCGCTCAGTGTATGGCGGCCCTGGGAGTAGCCGCCGAAGCGGTAGAGCATGAGCTCGGGCCGCCAGGCGTCCGGCGGTGTCTTGGCGGCGATGCCCCGGTCCAGCTCGGCGACGAGCTTTTCGCCGCGCGCGACCTCGCCGATCGCTTTCGCGACGCGGCGGATATTGGCTCGTATGTCGGCGAAATTCTGCTCCACGGGCAGCTCGAGCACCGGGATTCCCAGCCGCCGCAGCAAAGCCTTCGTCGCCGGCGCGGTGAAGGTGCCGGCAAGCACCAGGTCCGGTTTGAGCGGCAGGATCTCTTCCGCCCGGCCGCGATTGAGCGGGATGCCGGCCACTTTCCCCACGTCATTGGAAAAGGACGGGTCGGCGGCGAAGCGATTGAGCGATACGATCCGGCCGCGGTCCGCGAGCTGCAGCAGCAGCTGGTCCGAGCAGAGATAGATCGACGCAATGCGCTGCGGCGCCGCGCCCGCTGGCGTCACCGGCAACCCACAGAAAAACGCGATGACGGCGGCGGCGCGTCCCGCCCGGCGCCAGTCCGGAAAGGGACGCACCGCCGGTATCATTTGCTCACCCCGATCGCCTTCAGCGGCTCGAAGCTGACGCGAAGGCCGCCATAGCCGGCGATACCCGGCGTGCCGTAGGAGAAAACCTCCTCATAGTGCTGATCGAGCAGGTTCTCGCCGCGGGCATACAGCTCGACATAGTCGTTGATCCGATAAGATCCGGCGATGTTGAGAAGCAGATAATCGCCGAGCGTGACGCGACGGGTCGGGCTGAAGGCGACGTCCTGCTGCGCCCCGTTGTAGATCAGGGCGACGTTGATATTCGCCCGCTTCTTTTCCAGGAAGCCGTAATTCACGATCAGGCTCGCCGCGTGGTTCGGCCGGCGGACGAGCGTGTCGCCGTTGGCGTCGTGATCGGTCATCCAGGTATAGCTGGCGCTGACATTCAGGCCGTCGGTCAATTCGGCCTCGGCGGACAGCTCGATCCCGTCGATCTGCGTCGTGCCCGACTCGTTGACGGCGGTATTGCCGAAGCCCTCGATCAGATCTTTGATGCTGTTGTGGAAATAGGTGACGTCGCCGACCAGCTTGCCGTGGAAGAGCGACTGCTGGAACCCGACGTCGTATCCGTCGGACTTTTCCGGCTTGAGGTTCGGGTTGCCGCTGAAGGACGAGCTGAAGCCGAACAGCTCGAAGACCGTCGGGTTCTTGATCGCCGTGCCGCCGCTGGCGTGCAGCTTGCTGCCCGTCTTCGGGAACAGCAGCGCGCCGGTCAGGCGGTAGGTGGTGGCGTCCGCGAAGAAATCGTTGCTGTCGTGGCGCCCGCCGCCGGTCAGGAAAAGCCGGTCCCACAGGCCCAGCTGGTAGAGCCCGTAGACCGACGTCGAATCGAGGTTTCGGTCGATCGACGAGAAATCGCTATGGGTCTGTACGTTTTCACGTTCGTCGTCGACGCCGAGGCTGATCGTATGCGCGGCCTTGGCCAGCTTCTGCGTATTGAGGCTGAGATTGGTCTGATACTGCAGCGTGCGCCGCTGGCCTTCCGTGCTGGACGGCGCCGAAGGCGCCGCCGCCGTTGTCGAGCTTGTTATCGAACAGGGAGCCCGTGAAGATGTGCTCCCAATGCTTGTCGAAGAAAGAGAACTTCGCCTGCGCCCGGCCGAACTGCTCGGTCTTGTCGGTGAAAGAGTTGTCGTCCACGGCAATCGTCGTGAACGCATCCGTATCGTCCCTGGCGCGCTGCCAGCGGCCGTCGAAATTCAGCTCGACGACGTCGGTCGGCCGGATGCCGAACCGGCCCTGGACCGTCTTGTTCTCGGTGCCGTCCTTTTCCGTGTTTCCGTTGGCCGAGTCCGCGGCGGAGATGCCGTCCGACCGCAGATAGGCGCCGCCGAGCGAGAAGTCGTAACGCTTGCCGCCGCCCGAAAGCGTGCTGCCCGATTGGAAGGTGTTGAAGGAGCCGTATTCCGCGTTGGCGCGGACCTTGGGCGCCGCTTCGCCGCGCTTGGTGATGATATTGACGACCCCGCCGACCGCGTCGCTGCCATAGAGCACGCTCTGTGGCCCGCGCAGCACCTCGATCCGGTCGATATCGCTCGTCAGCAGATTGCCGAAATCGAATTGCGAGCTCAGCGCGGGATCGTTGACCTTCACCCCATCGATCAGCACCAGGGTCTGGTTGGCTTCGGCACCGCGGATGCGGATGTCGGTCGATGACCCGAACCCGCTGGTCCGGTTGACCGCCACGCCCGGCACCTGGCGCAGGCCATCCGCGAGATACCGGATCTGGCGGCGCTGAAGCTCTTCGCCGGTGACCACGGTAATGGCGCTACCGATCTGCCGGCTCGGGCGTTTCGGTGCGCGTCGCGGTGACGACGGTCTCCGGCAGCAATGTGGCGCCGGGCGTCGTTGCGTCCTGCGCGTGCCCGTATCCCGGCGTGAATGCCAGCAGCAGGGCCGCCGGCGGGAAGCCTCTGAACCGGCGTCGATTTTTCTTCGTATTCCCTTGCATCTCGATTTTCTCCGTTCGCTCTTGTTTTTGCCGATGACGCAAGCGAACAGCCGGACGCACCACGGGCGTGATGCGGCCGAACGGCCGATATCGAAAGAAGGGGTCTTCGAGTGCACATGACCCATGGACGGTAATCCCCGGCGGCTCTACCTGCGTTGACGCCACCACAACGGAGATCCGTCCCGCCGGTCTTCCCGCCCGCCGGTTGGGTGACGATGATCGATGGCAGGTCTCCTGGCTCGCGAGTCTTCGCCGGTCGTCCGGCCTTCCCGGGTAAACCCAGTGGCCCGAAATGGACGACGGCTCGTCGCCTACAGTTGCGGGAGCAGCTACGGTTTTGATCCTGCGCAACGCTGCGCCGGGCCGCACCGTATTCCCTTTTCACCCCGTAAGGGGAACCATCAACGGCGGGAGCTTAGCGCCTTTCGGTAGTGCCACTCAACGGCGAAGATGCCGTGGTGCACGGGCGGGGCCATGTGCCCGCACCCGTGCGACGGGCTTGCACCAACTCAATAGGCCCAGGACGAGCACTGGACGTCGCTTGCCGATTGCGGCGGGGAGGCCGCGCAGCGTCGAGATCGGGCGCCGCCGGTCGGTCGACGGCTGATAGACGACCGAGATTTCCGAGAGCGCTCGCGCCCAGGCGGCCGCCTGCTTCTCGTCGGCCACCGCATAGGCGTCGAAGCCGCAGCGGTGCATGAACCGGAACTGGTCGCGCAGCACGTTGCCGACCGCGCGCAGCTCCTTCTTGAAGCCATAGCGCTCGCGCAGCAGACGCGCATAGGAATAGGCGCGGCCGTCGCGGAAGGTCGGAAACTCGAGCGCGACGAGATCGAGGCGGTCGAGGTCGCCGGCGATGAGCTGCGGCGGCTGATCGGCGGCAAGCCGCACGCCGAGCCGGCCGTTGCGCTTCATCAGGGCCTCGCGGTGATCCTTCCAGGTCTCGTAGGGCACGAGCAGGGCGTCCGCGTCCGGCAGCGGCGCGCCCGGCGCGACGTCGGTCCACGAGTCCTTGACGACCTTTCCGTCCTTAATGAGTGGCATAGAGGGTCTCCTTGAAGGGGGCGAGCCCGACGCGGCGGTAGGTATCGATGAAGCTTTCGCCGCGTCTTGCGGATCTCCAGATAGGTGCCGACGATGGTCTCCACCGCATCGACGATGTGATGCTCGTCGAAGGCGGGGCCGACGATGGCGCCGACCGAGGTGTTCTCGTCGGCGCTGCCGCCGAGCGTGACCTGGTAAAATTCGGTGCCTTTCTTGTCGACGCCGAGAATGCCGATATTGCCGACATGGTGATGGCCGCAGGCGTTGATGCAGCCGGAGATATTGAGCGTGATCCGGCCGATGTCGTGCTGGCGGTCGAGGTCGGCGAAGCGCCGGCTGATCCGCTGGGCGATCGGGATCGAGCGGGCGTTCGCCAGGTTGCAGTAATCCAGGCCGGGGCAGGCGATGATGTCGCTGATCAGCCCGACATTCGGCGTCGCCAGATCGTGCCGCTGCAATTCCCGCCAGAGCGCGTAGAGATCGCGCTGGCGCACGTCGGCCAGCACCAGGTTCTGCTCATGCGCGACGCGCAGCTCGCCGAAGCTGTAGCGGTCGGCGAGGTCGGCCACCGCTTCCATCTGCTCCGCCGACGCATCGCCCGGGATGCCGCCCTCGGGCTTGAGCGAGATCGTCACGATGGCGTAGCCCGGAACCTTGTGCGGGTGCAGGCTGGTGCGCAGCCAGCGGGCGAAAGCCGGATCGGTCAGGCGCTTTTCGAAGAAGACAGGATCGTCGTCGCCGAGATCGCTCATAGGCGGGCGGCGCGAAGTAAGCCTGGATGCGCGCGACTTCGGCCTCGGGCAGGTCGAGCGCGCTGTCCTTGAGCTGCTGCCATTCCGCCTCGACCATCGCCGGTGAAGGCCTCGATCCCGACCGTATTGACCAGGATCTTGATGCGCGCCTTGTAGATGTTGTCGCGCTGACCCAGCATGTTGTAGACGCGCAGGATCGCTTCCAGATAGGACAGCAGATGCGGCTTCGGCAGGAAGTCGCGGATGCGCTTGGCGACCATCGGCGTGCGGCCCTGGCCGCCGCCGACGAAGACCTCGAAGCCGATCTCGCCGTCCGCGTTCCGCACCATGGCCGATGCCGATGTCGTGCGTCTTGATCGCGGCCCGGTCGTGCGGCGCGCCGGTGACCGCGATCTTGAACTTGCGCGGCAGGAAGCTGAATTCCGGATGCAGGGTGGACCACTGCCGGATGATCTCGGCATAGATGCGCGGGTCCTCGATCTCGTCGGCCGCGACGCCGGCGAACTGGTCGGCGGTGACGTTGCGGATGCAGTTGCCGCTGGTCTGGATGGCGTGCATCTCGACCTCGGCCAGCTCGGCCAGCATGTCCGGCACCTCGCTCAGCTTCGGCCAGTTGTACTGGATGTTCTGGCGCGTCGTGAAATGGCCGTAGCCTTTGTCGTAGCGCCGCGCGATATGCGCGAGCTTCCGCATCTGCCGCGACGACAGCATGCCATAGGGAACGGCGACCCGCAGCATGTAGGCATGGAGCTGCAGGTAGAGGCCGTTCATCAGCCGGAGCGGCTTGAACTCGTCTTCGGTCAGGTCGCCGGCGAGGCGGCGCTGCACCTGGTCGCGGAACTGCTCGACGCGCTCGGCGACGAGCGTGTGGTCGAATTCATCGTAGCGGTACATGACGGTTACTCCGCGGCGGCCTGATAGCCGAGGTCGGTGCGCACGCTGGGCCCAGCGGCGCGGATCTCCTCGCGGCGGCCGAGCGGCCGGATGCGGCCGTCCTCGACGCTGACGGCGAACAGATAGGGGTCGACGATCAGGCGCCGCTCGACCGCGCGCTTGGCCAGCTCGAGCAGCGTCTTCGCGAGCTCGTCCGTGTCCGCGACGATCGCCTCCTGGATGCGCGGGCTCCAGCGGTCGTCCTCGCGCAGATAGACGACCTGGCCGTCGACCAGACGATTTGCGGTGATTGCCTGAAGGGTCATGCGATATGTCCTTGCTATTCGGCGGCGGCGAGCGACCAGGCCGGCGCAGTGTTGGCGGCCGCGGCGCGCACCACGTCGCCGATGATGATCAGGGCGGGTCCGGCGATGCCGTTGGCCTCGATCAGGCTCTCGAGCGTGAGCAGCGTGCCGATGACCGTCTTTTGCGTCGGCAGCGTGCCGTTCTCGATCACGGCGATTGGCGTCGATCGCGCCATGCCGTTGCCGATCAGGCGGCCGGCGACGGCGCCGGCGGTCGAGACGCCCATGTAGACGACCAGCGTCTGGCGGCCTGTCGCGAGGCCGGCCCAGTCGAGATCGGGCTCGCCGTCCTTGGCATGGCCGCTGATGAAGGTGACGGCCGTGGCATGGTCGCGATGGGTCAGCGGAATGCCGGCGAAGGCGGCGCAGCCCGTCGCCGCGGTGATACCCGGCACGACTTCGACCGGGATGCCGCGGGCCAGCAGGTATTCCATCTCCTCGCCGCCGCGGCCGAACACGAACGGGTCGCCGCCCTTGAGCCGGACCACCCGGCGGCCCGCCGCGGCATGGGCCGCCATCAGCGCGTTGATCTCGCCCTGCGGCCGGCTGTGATCGGCTTTCGTCTTGCCGACATAGATCAGCTCGGCGCCGGGCCGCGCGAAATCCAGGATCTCGGGGCCGATCAAGCGGTCATGGATGACGACGTCGGCTTGCCGCAGCAGCTTGAGCGCGCGGAGCGTCAGCAGATCGGGGTCGCCGGGACCGGCGCCGACGATATGGACGATGCCCTGGCCGGGCCGGGATCGCCGGTTATGTGATACGTCGCTCAACGCACCTGTCTCCTCGTGCCGCAATCCGCCGATCCGGGATCGGCCGGAAAAAAAGCCCCGCCGCGGCCGATAGCCGGGCAGAGCCCTCAATCGCTTTAGCCGCATTTTTTAAGCGCCCGCAATCTGAAGCGTTCAAATCGGCGCTGCAGCTTAAATAACATCACCGGCTAGTAGGTGGTCAATATATTTACATTTTCTTCACGGTTTATTTATTTTATACGTTCTTTTTATGTATAAATAAGCATAAACCATACCGTTTTCTATCGAAACCACACCGGCTTAAATGACCGATCCGCCGACCGGCGGGACGGGCTCAAGGGCAAGGAAGCGCAGGCGGACCCGGAGGCCGGGCTCGTTATCCTCCAGGGTAAGCTCGGCGTCATGCAGCCGGGCGGTCGCGGCGACGACGCTCAGTCCGAGCCCGCTGCCGCGGGTGCTGCGGCTGCGGTCGAGGCGGGCGAACCGCTCCAGCACACGGCCGCGCGATTCGACCGGAATGCCGGGACCGGTGTCGCTCACCAGGATTTCCGGCCGCCCGTTCCCGTCGGTGCGCGCCGAAAGCCGGATCGTCCCGCCGGCCGGGGTATGCTTCAGGGCATTGTCCAAGAGGTTGGCGATCGCTTGGGACAGCAGGTTGCGGTCACCCATCGCGGCCGGGGCGCCGTCGACTTCGACCTCGAGGCGCTGGCCCAGCTCCTCCGCTGCGGCTTGATAGAGGTCCGCCGCGTCGCGCACCAGGGCGGCGAGATCGAGCTGCTCGAACTTCTCGCGCAGCGCGCCGGACTCGGCCAGCGCGATCGAGAGCAGTGCGTTGAAGGTCTCGAGGATGGTGTCCGCCTCCTCGATCGTCTTCTCGAGCGCGGCGCGGTATTTCGTCGGTGTCGGGCTTGTCCATCAGGGTGAGCTCGAGCCGCGCGCGCAGGCGCGAGATCGGGCTTCGCAGGTCGTGCGCGATGTCGTCCGCCACGCCCCGCATGCCGTCCATCAGCCGGCCGATCTGGTCGAGCATCTCGTTCAGATTCTGCGCCAGCTGGTCATACTCGTCGCCGCTGCCCGTGACCGGCATCCGCTGCTTGAGGTCGCCATGCAGGATGGCCCGGCTGCCCTGGTTGATCGAGTCGAGGCGGCGCAGGAAGTTGCGGCTCAGCAGCAGCCCCCCGCCAAGGCCGAGAGCGATAGTGATCACCAGCGCCCAGAACAAGGCTTCGGTGATCGTCTCGCGGAACTCGGCGCGCTCCGTCAGGTCGCGGCCGACGAGAAGATGAAAGCCGCCCCGCAGGCGAAAGGTGCGGGCGCGGGCGATCTGCGGCGGCGCCCCCAGCGTCTTCGTATGCTGGATGCGGAAGTCCACCCAGCGGGGATCGCCTTGCGCCTCCTGTGGCCAGCGGGTCAGGTTGCCGGCGAGAGGGGTCAGCAGCGGGTCCGCCAGCAGATAAAGGCCGCGCCGCCGGGTTTCGTCCGAGCTGCGCGCGCGGATGAGCTCGACCAGTCCGAGCAGCCCGCGCTCGGCATACTGCTCCTCCAGCCCGGCGATCTCCGCCTCGATGGTGGCGTCGCTCTGGGAATCGATGACGCTGACGGTGCTCCAGTACACGAAGGCGAGCACGCCGCAGACCGAGACGCCGAACACCACCATATAGAGGACGGCGTAGCGGAAGGTGGAGGTGCGGAGAAGCCTAGTCTGCGGCCACGAAGGCAATACCCCGCACCCCGGACGGTCTGCAGCATCGGCCGGCCGAAGCCCTTGTCCAGCTTCTGCCGCAGCCGGCTGATCTGCACGTCGATCACGCCGGTCTTGGGATCGAAGTGATAGTTCCACACCTGCTCGAGCAGCATAGTCCGGGTGACGACCTGGCCCGAATGGCGCATCAGGAACTCGAGGATCTGGAATTCGCGCGGCAGCAGGTCGATCGGCCGTCCGGCGCGGGTCACGCTGCGGGACAGCAGATCCATCTCGAGATCGCCGACCCGCATCTGGGTGTCGGTCGGCGCCGTCCGGCCCCGCCGCAGCAGCGACTCCAGGCGCGCATGCAGCTCGGAGAAGGCATAGGGCTTGGTGAGATAGTCATCACCGCCGGCGCGGAGGCCCTTGACCCGGTCGTCGACCCGGTCCATGGCGCTGAGGATCAGCACCGGCGTGGCGTTGCCCTCCTTCCGCAAGCAGCTCGACGATATTAAGGCCGTCCATGCCCGGCAGCATGCGGTCGACGATCATCGCGCTATAGGGCTCGGTCGTCGCCAGATGCAGCCCGTCGGGCCCGTTGGCCGCATGATCGACCACGAAGCCGCATTCTTTCAGTCCCTTGGCCAGAAACGCCGCCGCCTCTTCATCGTCCTCAATAAGCAAAATCCGCATTTTTCGGGCTCACATCCTTCCTGCCGGCTGCGCTCTCCCGAATCGCGCCGGCGCTCGCGTAATAGATGCGCAGCCCGGCGCGATTTCGCAAGAAGAAGCGGCATATAGGGCGCAAGGCATGTGTGACAGGGCGATATCATCCGGCTATTGTGCGGGCATCTCCGCTTGGCCGGGGCAGCGGCGGCTCACGCCGCGCACGCGCCGGGCGGCCTCAACCGATGTTCCGGAACCATTGAAAAGGCAAGGAGGAAGCGATGGCTGGCATGCAGTTCGGCTTGATGGTGCGGGCGCAGTTCCCGGCGGAAGATGACATGCAGGTCCGATTCCGGGAGCTGATGGAGCAGGCCCGGCTCGCCGACAAGCTGGGTTATGCCAGCATCACCAACGGCATGCACTACAGCTCGGCGCCGTTCCAGGATTTCCAGCAGCTGCCGTTCCTGTCCCGCGTCATGGCCGAGGCGCCGAACCTCCGGCTCAACTTCGGCATCATCCTCCTGTCGCTGCACAAGCCGCTGGATATCGCGGAATCCCTCGCCACGGTCGACGTGATGAGCGGCGGCCGGGTGATCTTCGGCGCGGCGCTGGGCTATCGCGAGGTCGAGTTCCTCGCCTTCGGAACCACGGCGAAGGAGAAGGTCAGGCGCTTCGAGGAGAACCTGATTGCGATCAAGCGGCTGTGGACCGAGGACGTGGTCAACATGAAAGGCTCGCATTTCGAGCTGAAGGACGCCTCGGCGGCGACCAAGCCGGTGCAGAAGCCGCATCCGCCGATCTGGATCGGTGCCAATGCCGATGTCGCGATCCAGCGGGCGGCGCGCATGGGTGACTGCTGGTACGTCAATCCGCATAACCGCACCGATACGATCATCCGCCAGACGGAGGTCTACAAGCGCGCGCTCGACGACGCGGGCAAGCCCTTCCCGGCGGAATTCCCGGCCAGGCGCGAGGTCTTCGTCGCCAGCTCGCGGGAAGAGGCGATGCGGCTCTGCAAGCCCTTCCTCGCGAAGAAATACAAGGCCTATCACGAGTGGGGCCAGGACAAGGTCATGCCGGAAGGCGACAACGACCTCGGCCTCGATTTCGACGATCTGGTGCGCGACCGCTTCTTCGTCGGCTCGCCCGACGAGGTTGCCGAGCAGATCCTGAACTTCAACAAAGCAACCGGCATCAACCACCTGATCATGAGCATGCAGTGGCCGGGCATGCCGCAGAGCATGGTGCTGGACACCATCACCATGGTCGCCGAGGAAGTCTTCCCGCGCGTCCGCAAGGGCTAACGCGGCCGAGCGCAAAAAGAAGGATGTCTGACTGAATGAAGAAGATGCAGTTTGGCGTGATGCTGCGCGGCGTGTTTCCGCAGGGCGACGATATGCGGACCCGCTTCGAGGAGCTGATGGAGCAGGCCCGGCTGATGGAGACGCTGGGTTACGACTCGCTGACCAAGGGCTCGCATTTCTCCACCTATCCGATGCAGGAGATGGTGCAGATCCCGTTCCTCTCCCGGGTCATGGCCGAATGCCCAAGCCTCCGGCTTAACGCGGGCATCGTGCTCCTCGCGCTCCATAAGCCGCTCGAAGTGGCCGAGAACTTCGCCACGATGGACCTGATGTCGAACGGCAAGATGATCTTCGGCTGTGCGCTCGGCTACCGTGACGTTGAATTCAAGGGCTTCGGCATCGAACGCAAAGGCGCGGTCCGCCGGTTCGAGGAGAATCTGGACGCGATCAAGCGCCTCTGGGCCGGCGGTCCCGGTGACGATGAAGGGCTCGCATTTCGAGCTGGAGGAGGCGCGCATCAGCGTGCCGCTGGTGCAGAAGCCGCATCCGCCGATCTGGCTCGGCGCCAATGCCGACAAGGCGGTCGAGCGGGCGGCCCGGCTCGGCGACTGCTGGTATCTTAACCCGCATCAGCGGCTCGACATCTTCCAGCGCCAGATCGAGATCTACAAGCGCACGCTCGACGTCTGCGGCAAGCCGTTTCCGGCCGAATTGCCGATGCGGCGGGAGGTGTTCTGCGCGCCGACCCACGAAGAAGCCGTCCGCATCGCCGGTCCCTTCCTCAAGAGCATGTACGAGGCCTACGAAGAATGGGGCCAGGACAAGGTCATGGCCGAAGGCGACAAGGACATCAGCATGCGCTACGAGGAGCTCGCCAAGGACCGCTTCATCGTCGGCTCGCCGGACGAGGTCGCCGAGGAGATGCTGCGCTATCATAAGCTGCTCGGCGTCAACCACATCATCATGAGCGTGCAGGGTACCGGGCTGCCGCAAAGCCAGGTGCTGGAGACCTTCGAGCTGATGGCGAAAGAGGTCTTCCCGAAAGTTCAGCAGGGCATGTGACGGAAGGAGGCGGACCGATGAGCGGCAAGACGATGCGCTACGGGATCGGCATGCGGACGCAATACCCGCAGGGCGACGACATGGTGAAGCGGACCGAAGACCAGATGGCCCAGGCCCGGCTCGCCGATACGCTCGGCTTCGACAGCCTGATGAAAAGCCAGCATCTCGCCGGCTATCCGCTGCAGGAATTCCAGCAGGTGCCGTTCCTCGCGCGCGCCATGGCGGAGGCGCCGAACCTGCGGCTCATCACCGGGATCGTGCTGCTGTCGCTGCACAAGCCGCTCGACCTCGCCGAGCAGCTCGCCACCATCGACGTGATGTCCGGGCGGGCGGCTGATCTTCGGCGCCGGTCTCGGCTATCGCGAGGTGGAGTTCAAGGCGTTCGGCACCACGGCGAAGGATCGGGTGCCGCGTTTCGTCGAGAATCTCGAGGCGATCAAGCGGCTGTGGACCGAGGACGAGGTGACGATGACAGGGCTCGCATTTCGAGCTCGACCATGTCCGCGTCTCGCTCAAGCCGGCGCAGAAGCCGACGCCGCCGATCTGGATCGGCGCGAATGCGGACGGCGCGATCAAGCGCGCCGCGAAGCTGGGCGACGCCTGGTTCATCAATCCGCATCAGAAGATGGAGACGATCGCCCGCCAGCTCGACATCTACCGCCGCGCGCTCGACGAGCTCGGCAAGCCCTTTCCGAAGGAGCTGCCGCTGGCGCGCGAGATCTTCATCGCCCCCAGCAAGGAACAGGCGATGCAGCGCTGCGGCGCCTATCTCGCCGAGAAATACAAGATCTATCACGAATGGGGCCAGGACACGGCGATGCCCGAGGGTGATAACGACCTGTCGCTGGCGCTGGAGGAATTGCAGGAGGACCGCTTCCTGCTCGGGCCGGCGGATCAGATCGCCGACAGCCTGATCCAGTACAACAAGCAGCTCGGCGTCAACCATGTGGTGCTGCAGTTCCACTGGGTCGGCATGCCGCAGGACCTCGTGCTGGAGCAGATGCAGATGTTCGCCGAAGAGGTCATGCCAAAGGTGGCGCAGGGCGTCTGACCGGCGCGGACGAAAAAAGGAACGGGAGTAACGCTCAATGAAATACGGCTTCTTCATTCGCGGGCAGTATCGTCAGGGCGACGACATGGTGGCCCGGTTCAAGGAACTGATGGCGCAGGCGCGGCTCGCCGACGAGCTGGGATTCTCCGACCTACTGACCGGCATGCATTACGCGAGCTATCCGCTCAGCCAGTTCCAGCTCCTCCCCTTCCTGTCGCGCGTGATGGTCGAGGTGCCGCACATGCGCATCGTCACCGGGATCATCCTTCTGTCGCTGCACAAGCCGCTCGACATCGCCGAGCAGCTCGCGACGATCGACGTGATGTCGGAAGGCCGGCTCGTCTTCGGCTCGGGCCTCGGTTATCGCGACGTGGAATTCAAGGGCTTCGGCACGAACCAGAAGGAGCGCGTGCCGCGGCTGCTCGAGAATCTCGAAGCGATCAAGCGGTTGTGGACCGAGGATCACGTCAACATGAAGGGCTCGCATTTCGAGCTCGCCGACTGCACCCTCGCGCTCAAGCCCCTGCAGAAGCCGATGCCGCCGATCTGGCTCGGCGCCAACGCGGATGCCGCGGTGCGCCGCGCGGCCAAGCTGGCGGACGCTTGGTTCATCAACCCGCACCAGCGCATGGACACGATCGAGCGTCAGCTCAGCATCTACAACCAGTCGCTGGAGGAATTCGGCAAGCCCTTCCCGAAGGAGCTGCCGCTGATGCGCGAGATCTTTGTCGCCAAGTCGCGCGACGAGGCGACGCGGCTGGCGCGCCCCTACCTCGAGGAGAAGTACAAGGTCTACCACGAGTGGGGCCAGGACAAGGCGATGCCCAAGGGCGACGACGACCTGTCGCTCGACTTCGAGGAGCTGACGCGCGACCGCTTCCTGTTCGGCTCGCCCGACGAGGTCGCCGAGCAGATCATCGGCTACAACAAGCGGCTCGGCGTGACGCATATGGTGCTGGGGCTGCATTGGGTCGGCATGCCGCACAGCCAGGTCACCGACAGCATGCATCTGTTCGCCGAAGAGGTGATGCCCAAGGTGAAGCAGGCGCTGTGAGGGCGCCGTAGCCCAGATGGAGCAATAGCGAAATCCGGGCCGTTTGCTGCGAGGCGAGAATGAAAAATGCCGCGCGCCTTCTTCTCTCGTTCATGCTTTTCTCGTGCCTGTCGACCGGCGCGTGGGCGCAGGCGCTTTCGGTCACCAGCGTGACCTTCCCCGGCGCCAAGGCCGCGGGCTTTCCTTACGCCGAGGAAGTGAGCGGGGAGCTGCGGATACCGAAAGGGGCTGCCGGCAAGGTTCCCGCTGTCGTCATTCTGCACGGCAGCGGCGGTATCGACGGGCGGGGCGCGTTTTACGCCGAAGCGTTGAACGGGAATGGGGTCGCCACCCTCGAAGTCTACATGTTCGACCGGGGCAAGCGTCCGAAGACGGGTCCCCAGACCAACTATACGCATGCCTACGGGGCGCTCCGCTACCTTGCGCAGCGGCCCGATATCATCGCTTCCTCGATCGGCGTGATGGGGTTCTCCTGGGGCGGTTCGCTTTCGCTCGTGTCGGCGTCGAAGTCCCTGACCGAGGCGTTCACGGCCGGTACCGGCGGGCTGCGGTTCGCCGCGCACGCGCCCTTCTATCCGGTCTGCTGGACGCACCTGCGCAAGGCGACGGACCCGCAGAGCCCGGCTTACGAATTCTACCAGGCTTTCACCGGCGCCCCGGTGCTGCTGTCCTACGGCGGCCGGGACGACTACGAGGCGTCGCCACGCGACTGCACCGAATTCCTCGCCGCCCTGCCGGAGGCGGCGGCCCGACACGTGACCCTGCAGTTCTATCCCGACGCGACGCACGGATGGGACGGCCCCTACCCGCGGACGCTGCAGTTCGAGGATCGCTATGCGCACGGCGGCCGAGGCGGCACCGTGCATATGAAGCCCGATGCCGGAATCGCCGCGCAGTCGCGAGCGATGGTGGTCGACTTCTTCCTGCGGACTCTGAAGGCGCGTGGGTAGCGGTTGCCGACCCGTGCTTTCGGCTGGGGCCGATGGCCGTGGCGGGTTGCCTCGCGCCGGTCGTTAGAAGCGCATCGAAAGGGCGAGCGATCCGAAGTCGTCGAAGCCTTTCTGGCCGTAGAACTCCGGCGAGCGGAAGACTTGGGTGTAGGAAATCCGGAAGCGCTGAAACGTGATGGCGGCGCCCGCCTGGAAGTCCGCGACCACGGGAATCTTGTCGACGCTGCGGCTGTCTGCGAAGGTATTGCCGTCGAGGAAGATGTTGCGGGCGATTGCTCTCCCCTCGAGTCCGCCGAAGAAATACCAGCCGACATTGTCTTCGGGCCGAAAGAAATCAGACCCCGGCAGGTTGGGGCGGATCTTGGGCGGGCCGTAATCCGCCGGCAGATCCTTGCCGAAGCGGGCCACGAAGCCGGCGGCGCCGTAGGTCAATACATTGCCGAGCGCGACGCCGGCATGCGGCGTGAAATCGAGCCCCAGGTGCTGGATGGGGACGATCTTGGAAACCGGCAGCTCGAACAGGCTGCGGCGGCTGCGCTCGTAATAGAGCTCGAGGCCGGGCTCGGTTTTCAGCTGATAATCCCAACCGCGCGGCTTCTTGAAGCCGAAGATCCGGTGCCATTCGGTCTGGGTCTCCCGGGCGAAGGAATAAGGACCGACGACGCCCAGCTCGACATCGAGCTTGTCGAGCCACGTGCCGCTGTCGGAGACCAGCCCCAGCCCGCCATAGAGCCAGCCCGCATAAGGCCGGTCATTGGTCGGCGGAACGCTCAAGGCGGTATCCGTGGGCGTGTAGATATTCTGCCCGATCGAGAAGCTGAACCGCATGTTGTAGGTCGTCTTGAACAGCGGCAGGATCTCGCCCAGCTTGCGCATGGGCTTCGGCACCGCGCCTTCCGGCGACAGGTAGGCCGCGCGCATGCCGTTGGTGAAATGCTTGTCGCTGCCGCCGAAGAAATCGTTGTCGAATTGCAGCGTCACGAAGCTGGACGGGTCGAGCGGCTTCTTCTCCGCATCCGGCGGATCTGCCGCCCAGGCCGTCGAAATGACCGCCAGCGCGGCCACGGCGGACAGCAGGAAAAACATTATGCTGCGGCAGTGCCGGGTTTTTTGAAAAGGCGAGGGCGCTCGGTTGAACCGCATACAGGTCATTCGGCCGCGTCTAGGCCGGGCCGGACCAGCGGCGACGGGGCATCGTCCGGCCGCTCGTAACGCACCGCGCGCGGCAGGATGACTGCGGCGAGCGGGTCGGCGCCGAAAGAAGCGGACACGCGCTCTTCCGGCACGTCCTGGTAGAGCGTGGTCCGCTGTTTCGGAGTCCGGCCGACGGAGCGGATCATCGCTTCCATCGCCTCCGGCGGCATCTCCTCGCCATGGGCCGCGCCGGCCGCGCGCGTGATCGTTTCGTTCATCAGCGTGCCGCCGACATCGTTTGCGCCGGCGTTGAGGCAGGCGCGTACGCCGTCCGGCCCCATCTTGACCCACGACGTCTGCACGCTGCGGAAATGCGGATGCAGCGCCAGCCGCGCCACCGCGTGCATCAGCACGCCCTCGCGGAAGGTCGGGCCGCGCCGCGCCCGGCCCTTCAGGAAGATCGGCGCCTCCATGGCGACGAACGGAAGCGGCACGAATTCGGTGAAGCCGCCGGTGCGCATCTGCAGATCACGCAGCCGCAGCAGGTGGCGGGCCCAGTTCTCCGGCCCGTCGACATGGCCGAACATGATCGTGGCCGTGCTGCGCAGGCCGACCCGGTGAGCGGTCTCCATCACGGAAAGCCACTGCTCGGTGTTGACCTTGTCGGGACAGATGATCGCCCGGATTTCGTCGTCCAGGATCTCCGCCGCCGTGCCGGGCAAGGTGCCGAGCCCCGCGTCGTACAGCTCCTGGAGGAAGGTCTCGACGCTCTTGCCCAGCGTCTTCGCGCCCTGCCAGATCTCCAGCGGCGTGAAGGCGTGCAGATGCATGTCCGGCAGCACGGCCTTGAGCCGCCGGCAGATGTCGAGATAGGTCTCGCCGGTGTAGTCGGGGTGGATGCCGCCTTGCAGGCAGAGCTCGGTCGCGCCGCGCTGCCACGCCTCGCGGCCGCGCCGCTCGATCTCGTCGAGGCCCAGGTCGTAAGGCTTGCCGCGCAGGTTCTCGCTCAGCTTGCCCTTGGAGAATGCGCAGAACTGGCAGCGGAAGTAGCAGACGTTGGTGTAGTTGATGTTGCGGTTGACGACATAGGTCACGGTGTCGCCGTTGACCGCACGGCGCAGCCGGTCGGCCGCGGCGCAGACCTCGGCGAATTCGCGGCCGCGCGCGTGGAAGAGGCGGACGATCTCGGCTTCGTCGAGCGTCTCGCCGGCGGATGCCTTGTCGAGGATCGCGCGGAAATCCGCATCCACCCTGCCGATCCCGGGCGCGAGGTCGGGCGGCGCGCCGGGCTTGCCGGTCGACCAGGTCTCGGTGCGGGCGAAGCCGTCCGTGTCGATCGCGCGCACGACGGGCGTGCGGAAACGCGCGTCGATCCAGTCTTCGGCCTTGCGCGCATAGGTGGGATAGAGGGCGAGGCGCTCGGTCAGCAGCTTGCCTGCCGTCGCCGTCTCGCGGGTCAGCGCGTCGAGATGCGGCCAGGGCGCCTCCGGGTTGACGTGGTCGGGCGTCACCGGCGACACGCCGCCCCAGTCGTTGATGCCCGCGCCGACCAGCTTCGGCAGGACGCCCGGGCTCAGGTTCGGCGGCGCCTGGATGTTCATCTCCGGCCCGAAGACGAGGCGCGCCACGGCAATGGTCCACAGCAGCTCGTCGAGGTCGGGCTCGGGCGCATCGGCCATGCGGGTATCCGGCTTGGCGCGGAAGTTCTGGATGATGATTTCCTGCACGTGGCCGTAACGCTCATGCAGGCCGCGGAGTTCCAGCAAAGATTCGATTCTTTCGCGCCGCGTCTCGCCGATGCCGATCAGGATGCCCGAGGTGAACGGCACGCGAAGCTCGCCGGCGAGCCGGATCGTTTCCAGCCGCGCCGCGGGATGCTTGTCCGGCGAGCCGTAGTGCGGCCCGCCTTTCTCGCAGAGGCGCGGCGACGCGCTTTCCAGCATCAGACCCTGGGATATCGAGACCGTACGCAGGCGGGCGATGTCGTCCTTGGTCAGCACGCCCGGATTGACGTGCGGGAACAGCCCGGTTTCCTCGAACACGCTGCGCGCCATCTCGACCAGGTAGGAGATCGTCGTCTCGTGGCCGAGCGCCGCCAGCTCCTGACGCGCGACCTCGTAACGCAGCTCCGGCTTGTCGCCGAGGGTGAACAGCGCTTCCTTGCAACCGGCGGCGGCGCCGGCCCGCGCGACCGCCAGCACCTCGTCCCGCGTCATATAGGCGCGCTGGCCTTTGTGGGGCGGGTGGGCGAAGGTGCAGTAGTGGCAGACGTCGCGGCAGAGCTGGGTCAAGCGGGATGAACACCTTGCGGGAATAGCTGAACGCGACCGGATGGCCCTCGTCGCGTAGCCCGGCAGCCGCGGCCGTCAGCGCGGCCGTGTCATTGACGTCGGCAAGGGCCAGCGCGGCGTCGCGGTCGAGCCGTCTGCCTCTCGTCATTGTCTTCTCCGTAAGATCCCCGCTCATTGTCCGGCGCCTCCGGCCCGGCGTTGTCCGGAGCATAGCCGCGCCGCGATGCCGCTGAAGTCGAGATAGGCATGGGTGCGCGTCGCGCCGCCCCGCTCGATCAGCACGCGCAGATCGTCCGGCGTGTCGATGTCGAGGCCGATGCCGGGAAGATCGACGATCCGGGGCTCGATCCCGCGCTCCCGGGCGGTGGCCAGGTGCGGCTGGAAGCTGTCGTTGCCGAAGCTGAAAGGAATAAGCCCCGGCGGCGAGACGGCGATGCAGTTCGAGCCGCGGCGGTCGTGCGCCGGGACGATCGTCATGGCGGGGGCGGCGTCATGCGCAGCCAGGACGGCGTCGATTTCGGCCGCCGTGATCAGCGGCGTGTCGCCGGGGACCGTGACCATGCCTCGGGCGCCGCTCGCTTTGAGCGCCGCCGCCGCACGCTCGATCGCGGCGGTCTGACCCTGGTTTTCCGCCTCTTCAATCAGGCGCGCGCCATAGGCGCGGGCGACGGCCGCGGCTTCCGGGTCGCGCGTGACGACGAGGATGCCGTCCAGCGCGGTCGCCTGCGACGCTGCCGTCAGCACGTCCTCATACATGGTGCGGAACAGCAGACGGCGCTCCGCCGGGCTCAGCGCGCCGGCGAGCCGTTGTTTCGCATCCACGAGATCTTTTGCCGGTAGCACCGCCCACATGCCAGGATTCCTTGTTTTGGTGCGGTCAATTGGCGAGATCGGGACTATAGCAAAGAGTTAAGGACGAGGGAACAGAGGGCTGACGGGTGACCGACCGCGCGACGATCTGGGCGAAATCGAGCACCTCACGGGCCAGCCGGGTCTTGTCGTCGAGCGATTGCATCACGGTTTCCGTGACCAGGACCGCGATCCCGCGCTCGCGTACCGCATCGGCGCTGGCGGCGTCGCTCCGGTCGAGGACGAAGCCGTCGATCAGCCCGCGGTAATGCTCGGCCACCTCGACGGCGCCGCTGGCGAGGCCGAGCTCGGTCATCATCTTGGCGGTCGGGCCCTTGATGGCGCGGCCGCCGACAATCGGCGAGACGGCGACCACCGGCGCGCCGCACTGCCGCAGTGCCTCGCGCACGCCCGGGACCGCGAGGATCGGGTCGATGCTGATGAAGGGATTGGACGGGCAGATCACCACCGCCGACAGGCCCTCCTGCAACGCCGCGGCGAAGGCCGGCGAGGGCTGCGCCGCGTCCGCGCCCTCGAAGCGGAAGCCGGTGACCCGCGGCGCGCATTGCTCGCGCACGAAATAATGCTGGAACGGCAGCGGGCCGTCCGGGGTCTCGACGATGGTGCGGACCGGCTGGTCGCTCATCGGCGCGACGGTCGTCCGGACGCCGAGGCGCCGGCCGATATCCCGCGTCGCGGCGCTCAAGGTCTCGCCCGCGGCGATCCGCCGCGTCCGCTCCAGATGGACCGCGAGATCGCGGTCGCCGAGGCGGAACCAGGTCTCACCGCCGAGCGCCGCCAGCGTCTCCATGAAATGCCAGCTTTCCTCGGCCCGGCCCCACCCCGTCTCCGGGTTGCTGAGCCCGGCCAGCGTGTAGCTGACGGTGTCGATGTCGGGGCAGATCAGGAGGCCGAGATGCTCGAAATCGTCGCCGGTATTGGCGACCACCAGAAGGTCCTCCGGCGGCAGGACATGAGCCAGTCCCAAGGCGAGCTTGGCGCCGCCCACGCCGCCGGACAGCGCGAGGCAGCGTTGCCGTGCCGCCGCCGTCATCGGAACAGGTCCTCGTCCTCGCTCCGGATCAGGTCGGCCGCCTGCTGGTCGGCGGCTTCCGGCGCCATGCCCCGGATCAGCGCCACCGGCGTGCCTTCCGCCGCCTCGCCCTGAACCAGGGCCGCGGCGGAGGCGAGCTCGTCGGCGAGGCCGACCTGGGACACGCGCAGCGTCCGGCCGAACAGGTCGGTCTCGCCGCGCAGATCGAGCAGGGCGGGGAGGCCGGCCGCGCCCAAGGCCGTGCCGACCGTGCCGTGCCGCCAGGCGCGGCCCAGGCTGTCGTTGATGATGACCGTCGGCGCCACGCCGGTGACGTCCCGCAGCCGTCGCCGGAGATCGCGGCAGCTGCGGTCGGGGTCTTCCGGCAGCAGCAGCACGCGCTCGCCGGCCATTGCGTCGGGCTCGACATTCGAGGCGTCGATGCCGGCATTGGCCAGCACATAACCGTGGCGGTGCTGGACGATCAGCAGGTTGGGGCGGTGCCGCACGACGCGCACGGATTCACGCAGGATCAGCTCGACCAGGCGCGCATCCTTGCCGGTTTTCTCGGCGAGATCCTGCGCCTCCGCACCCGGCTCGACCGCGGCGAGCGTCGCGTAACGGCCCTCCGCCTTGGAGACGATCTTCTGCGCGACCACAAGGGCGTCGCCGGAACGGAGCACGATATTCGCCCGGTCGAGCCCGGCCACGATGAGCGCGGCGAGATCGTCGCCCGGCTGGACCAGCGGCATGCCGGGAAGGGCGGTGATTTCCAGACGGCGAGGTGTCACGCGTGCGGCTCGCCGGTGATGCGGATGCCGGCGTGGTCGACGCCGCCGTTGCGGTTGATGAAGATGAGCACAGAGGTCAGCGCCTCGGCGGCGGCCGAGTTGTCGATCGAGCCCGCGTGCCAGGCCTTGAGCCCCGCGGCCTCCGCGAGCGCGACCACCGCTTCGCGGGCCTCCTTTTTGTTGCCGCAGACCAGGACGTCGCAATCGATCTTGCTGGTCTCGTCCTGCAGCAGGTCGGCGGCGACGTTCTGGAAGGCCGAAACGACCTGCACGCCTTCGCCGAGAAAGTCCTGCGCCTCCTTCGCGGCCGAGCCGGCGGCGGGAAGCTGGACCCGGGCCACCCGGGGCGGAACGAGCGGGACCGTCGCGTCGACCAGGATCTTGCCCTGCGCGCCGGCTTTCACCGCCTGCAGCATCGGCTCGTGATTGGCGTAAGGCACGGTCAGAACGACGATATCGGCGGCGGCCGCGGCGGCGCCGTTCTCGAGCCCCGAGATCGCCGCGCCGGGTATGCCGGCGGCCATCTCGGCCGCCTTCTTGGCCGCGCTCTCCGCGGAGCGCGAGCCGATGATGACGGGATATCCCGCCCGCGCCCAGCGCTGCGCGAAGCCGGAGCCAAGCGCTCCGGTGCCGCCGACGACGGCGATTGTCGGTTTCTTGTCAGCCATGAATTGTCCTTTTCTTGCCGGTGCCCGATCGATTGCGGAAGCGGTTTGTTCAGTGCTTGTCGAGAAACGTCCGGAGCGTCTTGTTGAACTCCGCCGCCTGCTCGATGTTGGAAAGATGCGCGGCATTTTTGAGCACGACCAGCTTGGAGCCGACGATCTCCCGATGGATGATTTCGGAATGCGCCACCGTCGTGCTGGGATCGTCGGCGCCGACGATGATCAGGGTCGGCGCCTTGATGCCCGCCAGCAGATGGGTCTGGTCCATCGCCGCGATCGCGTTGCAGCAGCCGGCAAAGCCGTCGACCGGCGTGGAGGCGATCATCGCGCCGACGCGCTCCATCTCGCGCTTTGCCTTGGCGCGGAAGGGCGCGGTGAACCAGCGCTCGAGCGTCGCGGGCGCAAGCGAGGCCATGCCGTCGCCGCGCGCCGCCTTGACCCGGGCGTCAAAGGCTGACGGGTCAGGCATCCTGCTGGCGGTATCGCAGAGGATCAGGCTGCGCAGCTCGCCCGGATATTTCGCGCCGAAGAGCTGGCCGGTCATGCCGCCCATCGACAGGCCGCAGAAATGGACCTTGCCGAGCCCCAGCGCGCCGATCAGCGCCCGGGCGTCCTCGACCAGCATGTCGAAGCTGTAGGGCGGCTTGGTCGCCTGGCTGCCGCCGTGGCCGCGCTGGTCGTAGCGCAGGACCCGGTATTTGTCGACGAGGGCCGGGAGCTGCGCGTCCCACATGGTGAAGTTCGAGGCGAGGCTGTTGCTCAGCATGACGACCGGGCCGGATTCGGGGCCATCCAAGCGGTAGGCGATTTCCACGCCATTGGCCTTGATCGTATCTGCCATCGGATTTCTCCCTGTTGTCCCGGACCAGCGGGCCGTTTGCTCTGTCGCGCCGCGCAAGACGGCATCGCGACGCGAATTGGTAGCGTATTAAGAGAATCTTGGCACGGGCTGGCAAGAGGAGGATAACAGGCGCGGCCAAGCTTTGCAGGGGGGCCGAAGAGGCAATGCTTCCGATACGGGCGATGGCGGTCGTTGCGGCGTTGGCTTGCGCCCTGTGCGCGGGTGGCTCGGGACGGGCGGGCGCGGCCCAAGCAGCCGAAAAAGCGGGCGTGCTGGCGCTTTTGTTCGATGCGCCGCACCGCATGGCGGACAGCCTGATGTCGATGCCGCCGATCGGCGCCGTGGAAAAGCCCTTTACGGCGGCGCTGGACGGCATCGTCTCGGGCGATCTCGCAGCGGCCCGCAGCAATGCGGCCGCGGCCGGATACGCGGTTATCGAGCGGTCGGAAGGCGGCCGGCGCTACGTCATCCTGATGGAACGCGACAGGGCTGGCATCGGCCCGACCATCGCGATCGCCGGCAGCCCGGCGCGGGACGTCGTGATCGAGGCGCCGCATCCGATCGTCGACCGGCACACCGACCGGGAAGCGGCGGTGCTGTTCCTCAAGCTGGGGGCGCGCGCGCTCGTCCTCTCCGGCGCCAATCGTTGCGCCGCCAAGGCGGAGTCGTCCTGCAGCGGCAAGACCCGCGTCTGCGGCGACGGCAACGAGCCCTACCGGATGTCCGATCCGGCGCATAATCCGGCGACGCTGTTCCATGTGGCGCATCTCTATTTCTCGCGGCGCTGGCCGAAATCGATCATCTTCCAGCCGCACGGGCTCAACAACGGCGGCAGTTCCGTCTGGTTCGTAATCTCCGACGGGAGCACCGAAAAGCGCCCCGGCGACGCGATGCTGACCGGCCGCATTCGCAACTCCCTTCGCCAGGCATTGGGTCACGACCGTGCCGTGAGCTGCCAGGACCCCGCCGACCGCCGCATCAAGACACGCTGGCTGTGCGCCGCGACGACGGTGCAGGGCCGTGATCTCAACGGCAGCACGGACGCCTGCCACACCAGCGTGAAGCACGCATCGGGCCGCTTCCTTCATATCGAGCAGACCTATGAGGAAGTGCGGCGGGGCTACGGGCTCGACTGGCAGAACCTGGCCGCCTATCCCGGCAGCGATGCAATTCTCACGACGCTCGCCAAGACGCTGCCCTGTATCCGGACGGATTGCGCGCCGACGCCATAGATGTATAAGGAATGCTGACGTATTTCAGCCGACGAGGCAGCGATGGACGGGCAAAAGACGAATGCGCCGCGGGTCGACGGCGAAGAGATTCTCGACGGCATCCGGCAATGGGTGGAGATCGAGACGCCGACCTATGACGGCGAGGCGGTCAACAAGCTGGCCGACGTCGTCGAGGAAAGCATGCGGTCGCTGGGCGCCATTATCGAGCGCATCCCCGGCCGCGACGGGTTCGGCGACATCCTCAAGACGCGGACGCCCTGGGGCGGCGACGGACCGGGCATTCTGGTGCTGAGCCATCTCGACACCGTGCATCCGAAGGGCAGCCTGGAGGACTACAATCCCTGGCGGCGTGAAGGCGATTCGGTCTTCGGTCCGGGCATCTACGACATGAAGGCGGGCGCCTATCTCGCCTATTACGCCTATCAGCATCTCGTTCGTTCCGGCCGCGAGACACCGCTCCCCGTCACTTTCTTTTACGTCCCGGAGGAGGAGATCGGCAGTCCGACGTCGCGCGCGGCCATCGAGGCCGAGGCGAAGAAGCACAAATACGTGCTGGTGACCGAGCCGGCGCGCGAAGGCGGCAAGATCGTCACCGGGCGCAAGGGCGTCGGCCGGTTCTTCGCGACGGCGCGCGGCGTCGCGGCGCATTCGGGCTCGCGCCATGCCGATGGCCGCAGCGCGATCAAGGCGATGGCGCGCCTCGTCCTCGAGGTCGAGGCGATGACCGACTACGAGATCGGCGTGACCACCAATGTCGGGCTGATCAACGGCGGCACCGGCGTCAACGTGGTGCCGAAGGAATGCACGGCGGAGATCGACCTGCGCATCCCGACGCCCGAGCTCGCCGAGGAATACCAGCGGCGCATCCTCGGCCTGGCGAGCCGGGAGCCGGGCGTCGAGCTGGTCGTCACCGGCGGCATCAACCGCCCGCCTTATCAAAAGGACGACGGCATCCAGAAGCTGTTCGACCACGCCAGGGCGGTCTGTGCCGAAATCGGCTTCGATCTGCAGGACATGCATACTGGCGGCGGCAGCGACGGCTGTTTTACCGCGGCGCTCGGCATTCCCACGCTGGACGGGCTCGGCGCGGACGGCGTCGGCGCGCACGCCCAGCATGAGCAGATCTATTTTTCTTCGCTCGAGCCCCGCGCCAAGATGTGGATCCGCCTGCTGGAGACGTTGAGGTAGGGTGATGTTGCCGGCAGCGCCTGGTCGCTCCGAGCGGCCGAGCGTGCGTAGGCAGCGACGGGCTTCCATGGATGCGCGGGTCAAGCCCGCGCATGACGTTTAATATGTCGATTCAATACCTTATCGTTACTCGCGGGCTTGATCCGCGAGTCCATCAGCGTTGGAATTACAAGTGTCTCAGGGACATCCCAACTGATCCGCCAGATCGATGAAATCCTTGGCGATGTAGTCGAAGTCGTGCTCGGCGCGGGTGTCCTTGTGCTGGTTCGGGCCGTACTCGACCGGGCGCAGCACGAAGGCGGTGCGGAAGCCCTGCCGGCTCGCGGCGACGAGGTCGTTATTATGCGCCGCCGTCATCATGCAGGCTTCCGGCGGCAGGCCGAGCGCGTCCGCGCAGTTGATGTAGGCCTGCGGGCAGGGCTTGTAGTGGCGCACGACCTCGGAGCCGAGGATGACGTCCCAGGGCAGACCCGCATGCTTCGCCATGTTGACCATCAGCGCGATGTTGCCGTTCGACTGCGTCGCCAGGATGAACTTCTTCTTGAGGCGCGTCAGCCCTTCGACCGAGTCCGGCCAGGGATCGAGCCGGTGCCAGGCCCGGTTCAGCCAGTCGATCTCCGCTTCCGGCAGCCCGCCGATGCCGTAGCGCTCGAGCAGGCTGTCGAGGTTCATCCGGTGCAGCACGTCGAGCTTGGCGAACGGGATCTCGCCCGACCGCACCCGCTCCATGGACGGGTGGTAGAGCTTGCGCCACTCCATCGCGAACTCGGTGCCGTCGATATTCCTGACGCCGTGCTTCTTGAAAAAGGCGTCGGCCTCGCGGGCGACGCTGGTGCGCCAGTCCACGACCGTGCCGAAGACATCGAAGGTAAGCGCCTTGACTTCCATTGCCGTCATCCGTCCCTCCTTCAACCCCTTGACCGGATCAGTCGGGGATCTCGATATCGAGCAGCGGCGCATGCTGCTGCGCGCCATAGACGTCGGTATCACCCGGATCGCCCGATGGCACAAGCCTCGGGATCGTGATCTTGATCGCATAGGCAACGTCGTAGGGAATGATCGCCACCTCGTTGTCCGACACGCCATAGAGCTTGGCGATGCGCTGCGGCGTGATGACGCCGCTGTCGCGCACGCGCCGGTAGGTTTCCTCATCCTCGAACATCATGTCGAGAGTGCAGAGCAGCGCGCCGGCATTCTTGGAGCGCAGCACCTGGGCCAGGTCGACCAATCGCGTCATGATCCGTCCTCCTCAGACTTCAATCATCTCGATGGGGAACGGCTCCAGCGGGTCGTCCAGCTCCATCGTGTGCCAGACGTTGAAGCCGTAGGTCATGCCGACGGGCATGTCGGACGGCGAGAACGGAATGGCGAGGTTTCCGGAGATGCACTTGCGGCCCGGGAAGTCCGTATGCAGCAGGGCATAGCGCGCCTTCGCCATGATCGCCTTGCTGGTGTCCTCGTCGTCCGCCAGCGTGTCGACCAGGAGCCCGATCTCATGCCCGACCGAATCGCGCATCGGCTCGCGCGCACCCATGGTCGCGTCCTTGCCGTAGATACGGATGTTGAGCCGGTAGGAGTCGGCGGCGATGCCGAGCGAGCGCGCCTCGTTGGCGACGCGCTCATGGCAAGAGGCGACGAACTCGTCGATCACCGAGATCAGCACCGGGTCGCGCACGCCGGCGATGAAGACCGTGCGAAAGCCGGTCTTGCGCACGCCTTCGAGCTTCACGGTGTAGCTGTTCGACGGCTCGAAGCGGCTGCCGGTCACTTTGACCACGCGCGGGTCGAGCTGCTCGTACTCCGACGCCGGTGGTGACCAGCGTGCCGTCCGGCTCGACCAGGTGATAGGGGCTGGGGTTTTCGTAGAGCGTGTGGGCGGCGATGCGCATGCGGGTGCAGCGCTTGTCCGGGTGGCCCGGCTCGACAAGGAAATAGCCGTCGCCCAGGGTGCCGAGCACGCAGTCCTGTCCGAAGCGGGGCGTCGTCACCTGGCCCGCGCATTCGATGATCTTGGCGAGATGCCAGACGAGGCCCGGCTCGTAGCCGCGCATGAGCGGGATCGCGGAATAGATCGACGCGTCGGTCGCGCGGCCCGCGATGACGACCTGGGCGCCGTCCTCCAATGCCTTCTGGAAGGGCTCGACCCCCATCATGCCGACGCAGCGGTGCGTTTCATCGATATTCTCGTCGGTCATCTCCGCGATCGGCCCAAGCGGCCGGATGAGGCCCTCGGCGCGCTTCTTCTTGAGATAGTCCTTGGGCTGTTCGGCGTGGATGACGGCCATGCGGAAATTCAGGCCCTTCTCGCGCGCGATCTCCTCGGCGACCTCGCGCACGAAGGCGACCTGCGGGTCGCTGCCGCCGCCGCCGGCCGAGCCGATCAGCACCGGGATATTGTGCTCGATGCCCGCTTCGAGCATCAGGCCGAGGTCGCGCTTGATCGCCTGGCGCGAGACGAACGGGACGCCTTCGCCGAGATAGTATGGGCCCGGGTCCATCGAGCCGCCGTCGGCCGCGATGAAATCGGGCTTCAACGACATGCCGCGGCGGAAAGCCTCTTCGGTGTAGCCGTAGCCGAGCATCCCGGTGGTGGCCATCATGCGCAACTCAGTCATCGTCATCCTCCGTTCGCCGGCAGGGTCGCATGCCGGGCTTGCCGCAAAGGTTAACCCCGCTCCGTGACCGAGGACAAATATCGTGGATTTCCAAGATGTTTTGCGGGTCGCGAGCCTTAATATCGCCCAATTCTTTCCCAATAATCACCCAGAAACCACCCTGCTATGGCCTTTTACCCGGCTCAAGATGCCACCATCGCGAATGCGATACCGGAGCATAGAGCCATGAAGCAGTTGAACCTAGCTGCCACTTTCGCCGCCGCAACGGTGTTGACGATCTTCGGCTTGACTTGCTGGCTGTTCGAGGGTCGTCCCTTCGAGCCGCCGATCAAGGCGGAACAGGCGGCCGCCCTCACACGACAGGCCGAGATGTTCGGCGGCATGTTCGGCGTCCGGGGACCGAAATCCCTTCATGCTTCCGTCGACGGGAAGCGGGTCCCGGTAGACTACGAATACGTGACGCCGGTGAGCGCCATTTCCCGTTAAGTCTGTGGCGGCAACGCCTCTTTTGCAAAGGAATAGAACGCGCCAAACATGGAACTCCCCTCTGATAAAACTCCCTGAATAGTCGGTTACGCCACCGACGAAGACGACCAGCGCCCGTCGCCAAACCGGGCGCTGGTCTTTTTCGTCGGGTTGATGCAAGGCGGTAAAAGGCCCATCTTATGGCGCGATGGCAGGGCGCAATGCCTGCCGCCGCGGCGGATGCCCAGACGGGGTCCGAAGAGCGCGGCGCGGCAATCCCGTACCGCCGGCTACTCGCTCGTCCGATGAGGAGGAAGCTGACAGATGTCGCGAGTTTCGATCTTCAACAGCCCCTTGCTGCTCGGATTCGATCAGTTCGAGCGCACGCTCGACCGGATCTCCAAGAAGGCCGCCGACGGGTATCCGCCCTACAATATCGAACAGCTTGGCGAGGACCGGCTTTGCATCACGCTCGCCGTCGCCGGCTTCGCCGAGGGCGACCTCGCCATCGAGACCGTCGACAACCAGCTGCTCATCCAGGGCAAGCAGCACGACGACGACAGCGGACGCGTTTATCTTCATCGCGGTATCGCGGCCCGGCAGTTTCAGCGCGCGTTCATACTCGCGGACGGTATCGTGGTAGAGGGTGCGCGGCTGGATAACGGCTTGTTGCACATTGATATTGTCCGTCCCAAGCCGCCAAGCCTCGTCCGAAAGATTAACATATCGACGCGAAACGGCCGGTGAATTAAGGAATCGGCAACAAAATTCGACCTAGATTCCCGTTAGCGGCAAGTCAGGAGAAACGGGAATGATCGATATCCAGAAGCTCCGGGAGATATCGCAAGCCGACCTCGCTTTGCTCGGCGCCGACGACCTCGCTTACGTCCGGCGGATAAATTTGGCCGAGGAGACGGTTTTCGCCGTCAACACCGCGGATGGGCGCCAGATTGCCGTTGCCGATGATTTCGAGACCGCGATCCTCGCGGCGCAGGAATACAGCTACTACACCGTCAGCGTGCACTGACTCGCCGTGCCGCTTTACGCGGCGTGGCTCGTGGCCGTTTCCGTCAGCAGGGCGAACAATGCGTCCGCCCGGTCCGATCCCCGCAGCTTTTCGCAGGTGGCCTTGTCGCGCAGCAGGCGCGATACGCGCGCCAGGGCTTTCAAATGATCCGCGCCCGCATTCTCCGGCGCGAGCAGCATGAAAATCAGATCGACCGGCTGTTCGTCGATGGCATCGAAGTCGATCGCCGTCTCCAGCCGCGCAAAGAGACCGTAAAGCCGGTCGATGCCCGGCAGCTTGCCGTGCGGGATGGCGATGCCGTTTCCGACGCCGGTCGTGCCCAATCGCTCGCGCTCCAGCAGCACGTCGAAGATCGTGCGCTCGTGGAGCCCGGTCAGCGCCGCCGCATGCTTGGCGAGCTCTTGCAGCGCCTGCTTCTTGGACGTGGCATGCAGCTTGGGGATGACCCCTTCGGGCGACAGTAGATTAACAATATCCATCGGTACTCCTTCTGAGTCCGTACCGTTTCAGGCCGGGCCTAGGACCCCTCGTCCCGTGGGTCGACCCATCCGATGTTTCCATCGGTTCGCATATAGATCATGTTGAGGCCGCCATGCGCGCTGTTGCGGAACATCATAGCCGGCAGGCTCGCGAGATCCATCCGCATGACCGCCTCGCCGACCGACAGCGTTTCGATATGCGTTTGCATCTCCGCAATGATGACCGGCTGATCCGGTTCGGCATAGTCCTCTTCGTCCGGCTCCGCATACTCTTCCGCGGCAAGAACGTATTGCGCAGCTCTCAGGACGTCTTCCTTGTGGTTACGCTCGCGGTGATGGTCGCGCAGGCGGCGCTTGTAGCGCCGCAGCCGCTTGGCCATGTGGTCCGCCGCCTCGTCGAACGAGGCATAGGGGTCGGCGGACCGCGCATGGCCCTGTACGATGATTCCTTTGCCGACGTGAACGGCGATGTCGGTTCGGAAGGTCGTGCCTTCCTTCGAGACCGTCACATCCGCATCGGTCGGATTGGCAAAATACTTCTCGACGATCGCGGGGATCTCGCGCTCGATATGCTCTCTCAACGAATCCCCGATATCGAGCTGTTTGCCGTTAACGGATAGCTGCATCGTTTCCTGGGCCGGGCTTTACCGGCAGCGTAGATTTGCGCGACGGAGTCAGATGCCCGCGATTAAGGGGCGGGACCATAGATAGGACACCCTATGGTGTCAATAGTCGCCCCCGACCGCTTCGGGTATCCTGGAACGTTCGTCTGATTGCTTCAACCTCAAGTCTAAGTCATTAGAAACTTTGATTTTTCAGGCGGCGCCTCTGCACCGACGAGGGAATTTTCATCGCCTCGCGGTACTTTGCGACCGTCCGGCGCGCGATGTCGATCCCCTCTGCGTTAAGGATTTCCACGATCCGGTCGTCGGAGAGAATCTTGCCGGACGGCTCCTCGTCGATCAGCGCCTTGATTCGGAAGCGCACCGCCTCTGCCGAGTGGGCGGCGCCGCCGCTGAGGTCGGCGATTGCTGCGGAAAAGAAATACTTGAGCTCGAACAGGCCGCGAGGGGTATGAATGAATTTGTTCGTCGTGACGCGGCTGACGGTGCTTTCGTGCATCTCGATCGCCTCGGCGATGTCGCGCAGGACGAGCGGCTTCATGTGCTCGATGCCCTTGCGGAAAAAGGAATCCTGCTGCCGCGCGATCTCGGCGGACACCTTGAGGATGGTGGTCGCGCGCTGGTGCAGCGACTTGACCAGCCAGTTCGCCGACTGGAAACAGTCGTTGACGTACTCGCGCTCCTTCTTGTCGCGCACCTCGGCGCGGACGCGGGTGAAGTAGTCGACGTTGACGAGAACCCGCGGCAGCGTCTCGGGATTGAGCTCGACCGTCCAGCCGCCATCGGGATGCGGGCGCATGATGATGTCGGGGATGACGGTCAAGGCAATCTCGTGCTCGAACGCCTGCGCGGGCTTCGGATTGAGCGCGCGCAACTCCGACACCATGTCGGTAAGGTCCTCCTCGTCGACGCCGCAGAGCCTGAGCAGCGCGGCCTTGTCGTGCTTCGCGACGAGCTCGAGGTTATCCAGCATCGTCTGCATTGCCGGGTCGAGCCGGTCGAGGTCGCGCAGCTGCAACGCGAGACATTCCTTCAGATTGCGCGCAAACAGGCCCGCCGGCTCGAAGCGCTGCATGACCTCGAGCACGCGCTCCACGCGATCGGGGGAGCAGTTGAGCCGTTCGCCGATCTGCTCGACCGGCTCGGAAAGCCAGCCGGCCGCGTCCAGCGCCTCGATCAGCTGAATGCCGATCATGCGGTCGACCGGGTCCGCGATATCGACGACGAGCTGCTCCATCAGGTGGTCGCGCAGGGTGGGTTGGTCGCTCACCGTCGCCTCGAGGTTACCCGTCCGTTCGACGAAGTCACTGCGCCCGCCGGCATTGCTGCTGAAGCGGTCGAGCCCGGCCGGATCGAGGCTGTCCGCCCCGTTCTCCCGCGCGGCGTCGCTGGGACCGTCTTCGCTCCACATCGTCTCATGATCGATGTCGAGCGGCGCATCGCTTTCGGACCGCATGGTGTCGGTCGCCGTCAGCTCGGCCGTGTCCCGGTTGGCGCCGGGCTCCAAGAAGCCATCGGTCGTTCCGGCTTCCCCGGCGGCGCGGGCTGCTTCGTCCGGCCCGTCGGCGTTTTCGTCCCGCTCCAGCATCGGATTGCGCAACAGCTCGTCTTCGACGTAGGCGGACAATTCGACATTGGACAGCTGCAGCAGCTTGATTGCCTGCTGCAACTGCGGCGTCATCACAAGCGATTGCGATTGCCGTAGGTCCAGTCGCGGGGTTATTGCCATCCGGAGTCGCTCGGCCGCCTAGAGGCTGAAACGCTCGCCCAGATAGACGCGTCGGACATCGGAGTTCGAAACGATCTCGTCCGGCTGCCCTTCCATCAGCACTTGGCCATCGTGCAGGATATAGGCGCGGTCGACGACGTCGAGCGTTTCGCGAACATTGTGGTCGGTAATCAGAACGCCGATGCCGCGATCCTTGAGATGGACCACCAGGTCACGGATATCGCGCACGGCGATGGGGTCGATGCCGGCGAGCGGCTCGTCCAGCAGGATGAAATGCGGATGCGACGCGAGGGCGCGGGCAATCTCCACGCGCCGCCGCTCGCCGCCCGACAGCGCCAGCGACGGGGTGCGCCGCAGATGGGTGATCGAGAACTCGGCGAGCAGCGCTTCCAGGATCGCTTCGCGGCGCTCCACCTCCCGCTCGACGCATTCCAGCACGGCGCGAATATTCTGCTCGACGGTCAGACCGCGGAAGATCGACGGCTCCTGCGGCAGATATCCGATGCCGATGCGCGCGCGCCGGTACATCGGCAGCGTGGTGATGTCGTGGCCGTCGAAGAAAATAGCGCCGTAGTCCGCGGAGATCAGCCCGGTGATGATGTAGAAGCAGGTCGTCTTGCCGGCCCCGTTCGGGCCAAGCAGGCCGACCGCCTCGCCGCGCTGGACGTGCAGGCTGACATCGCGCAGCACCGGCCGTTTCTTGAACTGCTTGCCGAGGTTCAGTGCGCGGAGCCCGGTATTCTCCGCAACAAGCCGTGGACCATTCGTGTCGGCCACGGCTGCTTCGTCTTTCGGCTTCTTCATGCGATGCGCCCGTCCTCGCTCTGACGCCGCGGCGGGCTCCGTCTCGATACGCCCACTCTAGCGATCCTTCTTTTTCGGCTCGAGCAGGCCCTTCGCCCGCCCTGTCAGCCTGTAGATCCCGGTTTTAAGATTTACCTCAGCGCACTTCCCATTCAATTGATTGTTTCCACTCGTAATTCGCACATTGCCGCATATCGTTGCAACACCATTCGCCGGCAGGTAGACGCCGGTATCGCCACGAACGATGGCGTTCTGCAGCGAGATAAGGACATTGCCGAAGGCGTCTACCTGGCGGATCTGACCGCTCTCCTCCGACAAACCCTTGCCATCGGCGGCCTTGGACGTGTCCTTCGTCTTCTTGCGGCTGCGCGAGGATTCCGCGGATTTCGGCGGCGCAGCGCCTTGCTCGGCGACGTGGGCGGTCAGGACGTCTGCGCGGATCCGCTGGTTCTCCTGTACGACCGTCGCGTCACCCCGGGCAACGGCCAACCGACGATCTTCCCAGTACTCCAGGCTGTCCCGCGCGGTCAATGTTCCTTGTTTGGAGAGCAGCCGCAGTTTCTTGCCGACCAGGACGAAAACCGCCTTATCGACGTAATAGACCGCCTTGTCGCCTTGTGCCTGCTGGTCGTTTGCGGTGATGCGCACGTTGCCGTCGGCATCGACGCGAAAGATCTCCTGGCCGCTTTCTCCCGTCTTGTCGCGGTAGTAGGCAGTCAGTCGGTCGGCCTTGATCGTTGCGTTGTTGCGCGTGGCGGTCGCATTGCCGCGCGCGATGTATTTCTTTTGCTCGCGCAGCCACTCGATGCCTTGATCGGCATTGATGGTGACCGGCTGATTTCCCCCTGTCGACATCAGGCCTTGGGCATCGGCGCCGGCGATAGCCAGCAGCGCCGTCAGGCCTGCCGCAAGCAAGGCCGGAAGGATGCGCATCGAGCGGTCGCCGGTCATTTGCCGGGCGCCTGATTGGGATACAGGACGAGGGTTGATTTGCCGGTGAACTCGACGCGTTCGCCGCGATTATGGACGACGAAGCCTTGGGATTTGATGTTGCCGAAGGGGCCCTGTCCCTCGACCGGGTCGGTTCCATAGGCGTCGCCCGCCATCATGTCGACGACCGCCGCGTCGGTCCGGAACTCGTAGCCGCTGTCGTGGAACAGATTTACCGCGCCGCGCAACTTGAGGATCTTCTTGTCGCGGTCATAGACGCCGTTGCGTGCGGTGAGGGCGACCCAGCTGCCGTTCTCGGTCAGGAGATCGGCCTTCGGCGACTTGAGGACGACCCGGGACAGGTCGCTGTTCGACAGGCTCACGGTCTCTGCGGTCAGCGTATAGGGCCGGCGCTTGTCGTCGATGCCGGTGTAAACGCCGTTTACCATGGTCAAGGTTTTCGCCGCGTCCGAGGCGATCTTCGCCGGCGTTATCGAATAGCGCCGCTGTTGGTCGGTAAGCTGCGGCCACAAGACGACAAGAATGAGCAGCGCCGTCGCAACGGTCGGCAGGAGGATGCGCATGATGCCGACGAAGCGGCCGTAGGCGCGCGAGACCTTCGGTGTGCGCCGGGTGGAAAAGGGAAGGTTCTGCCGCCGTACCTTTGCCTTGGTGTCCCTTTCCCGGTTGAGGTCCGCATTCATCGTCATCGGTCAGGCGCTCTTGCCGTTACACGGGGCGCGCCGGCGGCGTATCCGCGCCATGCAGGGTGACCGGACGGGGCGTTCGCCCCTTGCTGCAGCATGTAAAGCTGAGTCCAAACCCCACCACGCAAAGGGAAAGGAAGCATCGCTCCGAAGGCGTGGAAGTATGCAGCGCCGATGTCCTAAGGTCAATGAATCCAGGCTGTTCACGGCCCCGGCCTAGGCGTGGGCGAAGATATCGATGTCTCCGAATCCATCGAGATCCAGCGCCGCGCGCGTCGGCAGGAATGCGAAGGCGGCCTCGGCCAATGCCGTCCGGTTTTCGCGCCGGAGCATGTCATTCAGGATGTCCCTGATCCGGTGCAGATAGAGCACGTCGGAGGCCGCATAGTCGAGCTGCTCCTTGCTCAGGGTGTCGCGTCCCCAGTCCGACGACTGCTGCTGCTTCGACATGTCGACGCCTAGCAGCTCCTTGCACAGGTCCTTGAGACCGTGCCGGTCGGTATAGGTTCGCGTCAGGCGCGATGCGATCTTGGTGCAGTAGACCGGCCCGCAGTCGACGCCGAGATAACGGCGCAACATCGCCAGGTCGAAGCGCGCGAAGTGGAACAGCTTCGTCACCGCCGGGTCTGCCAGGAGGCGCTTCAGGTTCGGCGCGGCATACTGGCCCTGCGCGAACTGCACGAGATGGCAATTACCGTCGCCGGCGGAAAGCTGCACCAGGCACAGCCGATCGCGATGCGGGTCGAGGCCCATCGTTTCGGTGTCTATTGCGACACAGTCGCCGAATGTGAGGCCGTCGGGAAGGTCTCCGCGATGCAGATCGACGTTCACGTCGTCTCCCAGCTTTTCATGCCTGCGCCCGGGGCGGGCCCGTCACGACTGCCGCCGCGGCCGCCAACGTGCACCGCACTATGGTGCCCAGGAGAAGACTCGAACTTCCACGAGGTTGCCCCCACAGGTACCTGAAACCTGCGCGTCTACCAATTCCGCCACCTGGGCTCAGTGACGGCAAATTGGTCATTGGCGAGACGCTTGTCAACCGCGTTTACTTTGGTTTTCCGTCCCTTCGGCGTCATGTATATGTTTAGGCGTCCGGCGCCGGGGGTGGCATTACGGGGCCGGGCGCGGCGGGTACCATGAAACGGGGGATCAAATGGCGGCAGGGCTGGTTACGGTTTTCGGGGCTTCGGGTTTTGTCGGCCGGCATGTCGTCCAACGGTTGGCGGCCAAGGGGTTCCAGGTGCGCGCCGCGGTGCGCAACCCGGACGCCGCGCTGTTTCTCAAGCCGATGGGGTATGTCGGCCAGATCACGCCGGTTCAGGTGAATATCCGCGACGCGGCCAAGGTGCGGGCCGCGGTGGCCGGCGCCGACGTGGTGATCAATCTCGTCGGCGTGCTGTACGAGTTGGGCAAGCAACGCTTCGATGCGGTCCAGACGACCGGCGCCGAAACGGTCGCCAAGGCCGCGCGAGCGGCCGGCTGCGGGCGGCTCGTGCACATGTCAGCGCTCGGCGCGGCGCCGTTGTCGCCGTCCCGCTATGCCCGGTCCAAGGCAGCCGGCGAGGAGGCGGTGCGCGCCGTCTTCCCGGACGCGGTAATCCTTCGGCCCGGCGTGCTGTTCGGACCGCAGGACGGCTTCTTCAACCGCTTTGCGGCGATGGCGCAGGTTTCGCCCTTCCTGCCGGTCTTCGGCTGCCCGTTTCCGCGGCTCAAGAACGGCAAGCTGGACCTCTACGGCGCCGGCGGCACGAAATTCCAGCCGGTCTATGTCGGCGATGTCGCCGATGCGGTCGTCAAGGGTATCGAGGACGAGGCGACCAAGGGCAAGATCTACGAGCTGGGCGGGCCCCGGGTCTACAGCTTCGTCGAGATCATGCGCCTGGTGATGGCCGAGACGGGCCGGTCCAGATTGATCCTCCCGGTTCCCTTCTGGGTCGGTTCGATTCTGGGATTTTTCAGCGAGCTCCTGCCGGTGCCGCCGATCACGCGCGACCAGATACGGCTGCTCAAGATGGACAACGTGCTCGGCGGCAAGCTGCCGACGCTGCGCGATCTCGGCATCGAGCCGACGGCGGCGGAGATGATCGTGCCGACCTATCTCGATGTCTATCGCAAGGGCGGCCGCTACCGGCAGCCGCGGCTCGTGTGACCGGACCGGTTCAGGAATAGACCCAATAGAGCAGTCCCGCGCCGAGAACCACGCGGTAGACGACGAAGGGCGCGAAGCTCGCATGCATGAGCCAGCGCATCATCAGCGAGATCGCGATCAGCGCGGTGACGAAGGACAGCACCGCGGCAATGGCGGCATCCGGCCGCAGCGCCGCGCCGCCGGTCCTGTGAATCTCCAGCCCGGCCAGCGCCATCGTGCCGAGGATCGTCGGGATCGAGAGAAGCAGCGAGAATCGTGCCGAATCCCGCCGCTCCATGCCCAGGATGCGGCACGCCGTCATCGTAATGCCCGCGCGGCTGATCCCCGAGATCAGGGCAAGGACTTGCGCGAAGCCGATAAACAGCGCACCGGCATAGTTCATATGCTCGATCCGGCGGACGGTCATGCAGAGCCGGTCCGTCAATCCCAGCACAAGACCGAATATCAGCGTTGTCCAGGCGATCACCTCGACGTGGCGGAAGACCGTGTTGATGTAGCGAAGCCCGAAATAAGCGACCAGGACGACGGGTAGCGTCGCGACGAAAAGGTGCAGCATCAGCCGCAGGCCGGGTGATTTCCGGCTCGCGAACAGTCCGGGCAAGCCTGCCAGCATTTCCCAGATGTCCCGCCAGAAGTAGACGATGACGGCCAACAGCGTGCCGGCATTGATGGCGATGACAATCGCCAGGTCTTGCTCCGGCTGCCCGACAAGCTTCGACAGGAGCACCAAGTGGCTTGACGAGCTGATCGGCAGGAATTCGGTGAGGCCCTGTATGATCGCCAGGACCACGATCGGGAAGAGTGTCACAAATGCGTCTCCGCGCGAGTGCGGTATCCGTCCGGCATCCGGCGAGGTCGCCGAGTGGCGGCACCCTATCACCTTCGCTAGGCCATTGCAGCCGTTTAGGTAGTACCGAAATGGTACTAAATTACCCGATGCCTGGGCAGATTTCTCGCTAAACGCGTCGCAAGGCTTGAGGGCGGCAGGTATAAGGTCAATAAATCTGACCTTGTGCGGTAAATTCGCTGGTCAAAAGGGCGTTTTCAGTGTACCGTGTTTCGTGATCACCGTTGCCGGCGTCTTTGCTACGACCGGGACGGGAGGGATGGGGCGGTAATGCCGTGCCCGATCGGACGGGGTTCGCGGCTCGACATCCGGAAATGAACGTTCGGCGCGATTTCGTCTTGGCGGCGGCCTTGTGGCTGCCGAACCCATGCCGTATCGCCGCGCATCCCGAGACGCGTCTCAAGAATGGGGCGCGATGGAATGGAAAGGCCGCTTTGAAGAATGCCCGAGCAGATGCTGAAATTCGTCGACACGCCGCAACGGATGCCGGAAAAGCGCGATTCGCAGCAACGGCGCGCCGATTTCCAGGAAATCTATAAGCGGTTCGATCCGGCGCGGGCGGCCGAACAGGCGGCGCGCTGTTCGCAATGCGGCGTTCCTTTCTGCCAGCAGCATTGCCCGCTGCACAACAACATTCCCGATTGGCTGATGCTGACCGCCGAAGGCCGCCTGGAAGAGGCCTACGAGATGTCCTCTGCGACCAACACGTTTCCGGAGGTCTGCGGCCGGATCTGTCCGCAGGACCGGCTTTGCGAGGGCAACTGCGTCATCGAGCAGGCGGGCCACGGCACGGTCACGATCGGAACGGTGGAGAGCTACATCACCGAGACGGCCTGGGAAAAGGGCTGGATCAAGCCGGTTGTCCCGGTTGCCGAGCGCAAGCAGTCCGTCGGTATCATCGGCGCCGGGCCGGCCGGCCTTGCGGCCGCCGAGCGGCTGCGCCGGCTCGGCTATCAGGTGGTGGTCTACGATCGATACGACCGCGTCGGCGGCCTGCTCATCTACGGCATTCCGAATTTCAAGCTGGACAAGGGGATCGTCAGCCGCCGCACCCAATGGCTGATCGACAGCGGCGTGGTCTTCAAGCTCAATTTCGAGGTCGGCCGCGACGCCACGCTCGCCGATCTCAAGCAGCAGCATGATGCCGTGCTGATCGCGACCGGCGTTTACAAGTCGCGCGACATCGCCGCGCCCGGCGTTGGGCTCGGCAATATCGTTCAAGCGATGGATTATCTGACGGCGAGCAACCGGGAAGGGCTCGGCGACCGGGTCCCGACATTCGAAGACGGCTCGCTCGACGCCAAGGGAAAGAACATCGTCGTCATCGGCGGCGGCGACACGGCGATGGACTGCGTGCGCACGGCCGTTCGCCAAGGCGCGCTATCGGTCAAATGCCTTTATCGGCGCAATCGCGAGAACATGCCGGGCTCGGCGCGCGAGGTGAAGCACGCCGAGGAAGAGGGCGTCGAATTCGTCTGGCTCTCGGCGCCGGAAGCCTTCGTCGGCGACGGCGTGGCGAGCGGCGTGCGCGCCCAGCTCATGCGGCTCGGCCTGCCCGATGCCAGCGGCCGCCAGACGCCGCAGCCGATCGAAGGGTCATCCGTGGTGCATGACGCCGAGCTGGTGATCAAGGCGCTTGGCTTCGATCCCGAGGATCTGCCCGTCCTGTTCGGGGAGGCCGCGCTTCCCGTCACGCGCTGGGGCACCGTGCGGATCGACTGGCGGTCGATGATGACCGAGATGGACGGCGTCTTCGCGGCCGGCGACATCGTGCGCGGCGCATCGCTCGTGGTGTGGGCAATTCGCGACGGCCGCGACGCCGCGGCGGCAATTCACGACTTCATCGAGAAGCGGCAGAGCGGCACACTCGCGCTTGCCTCTTAGGAATCGGAGGGTCATGGAATGAACGACTTCGTCGAAAGCTGGCGCCGGAACGCAGCGCTGCTGCAGGCGAGCCATGCCTACGATCCCGCCCAGGAACACGACGCCTGCGGCGTCGGCATGATCGTGGCGATCGACGGGCAGCCGCGGCGCGAAGTCGTTCTCAAGGGCATCGAGGCGCTCAAGTCGCTGTGGCATCGCGGCGCCGTCGACGCGGACGGCAAGACGGGCGACGGCGCGGGCATCCACGTGCAGATTCCGCAGGACTTCTTCAAGGAGCACATCCGCCGCACCGGACATGAGCCGGGCAGCGGGCACCTTGCCGTCGGCATGATCTTCCTGCCGCGCACCGACCTCAGCGCGCAGGAGCGTTGCCGCCAGATCGTCGAGACCGAGATCCTGCGCTTCGGGCATCGCATCTACGGCTGGCGCCAGGTGCCGGTCAGCGTCGACGTGATCGGCGAGAAGGCGAACGCCACGCGGCCCGAGATCGAGCAGGTGATGGTGGAGAACGCGCTCGGCGTCGGCGACAGCCAGTTCCAGGTCGACCTCTACATCATCCGCCGGCGCATCGAGAAGGCCGTGCAGGCGGAAAGCATCGCCGAATTCTACATCTGCTCGCTCAGCTGCCGTTCGGTCATCTACAAGGGGCTGTTCCTGGCCGAGCAGCTGACCGCCTTCTATCCCGACCTTCTGGACGATCGCTTCGTCTCCAATTTCGCGATTTACCACCAGCGCTATTCGACCAACACCTTCCCGACCTGGCGTCTGGCGCAGCCCTTCCGCGTGCTGGCGCATAACGGCGAGATCAACACGCTGCTCGGCAACGTGAACTGGATGCGCAGCCACGAGACGCGCTTGGCCGACCGCCGGTTCGGCGCCTACATCAACGACATCAAGCCGGTGATTCAGGCCGGCAGCTCCAATTCGGCGGCGCTCGACGCGGTCTTCGAGCTGCTGGTGCGCACCGCCCGCGAGCTGCCCGAGGTCAAGTCGCTGCTGATTCCCGAATCCTGGGAGCATTCGGAAACGCTGCCGCGGTCCCATCGCGATTTCTACGCCTACGGCAATTCGGTGATGGAGCCCTGGGACGGGCCGGCGGCGATCTGCGCCTATGGCGGGCGGTGGGTGCTGGCCGGCATGGACCGCAACGGCTTGCGGCCGATGCGCTACGTCGTCACCAATGACGGCCTGCTGATCGTCGGGTCCGAGGCCGGCATGGTGAAGGTCGACGAGACCACGGTCGTCGAGAAGGGCCGCGTCGGTCCCGGCCAGATGATCGGCGTGCAGCTCGCCGAAGGCCGCTTCTATCACGATCGCGAATTGAAGGACGTGGTCGCCGGGCTCAGGCCCTTCGGCAAATGGCTGAAGAAGGTGACCAAGCTGAGCGCCACCGCCATCGCCAACGCGCGCAAGGCGCCGCCGATGTCGCGCGACGACTTGCGCCGCTGGGAGGTCGCGGTCGGCTGGAGCATGGAGGATCTCGAGATGATCCTTCATCCGATGGCCGACGCCGGCAAGGAGGCGATCGGGTCGATGGGCGACGATGCGCCGATCGCCGTGCTGTCCGAGAAGTACCGCGGCCTGCATCATTTCTTCCGGCAGAATTTCAGCCAGGTGACCAATCCGCCGATCGACAGCCTGCGCGAGCGTCGCGTGATGAGCCTGACGACGCGGCTCGGCAATCTCGGCAATATCCTGGACGAGGACGAGAGCCAGCTCGAATTCCTCCAGCTCGAGTCGCCGATCCTGCTGACCGAGGAATACGTCGCGCTCTGCGGCAAGCTGAGCGAAGGCGGCAGCGGTCATCGACTGCACCTTCGCGCTCGACGGCGGGCCGCATGCGCTCGGCGACGCGGTGAAGCGGATCCAGTCCGAGGCGGAAGATGCCGTGCGCGGCGGACACACCAATCTCATCCTCACCGACGAGCATGCCACCTTCGAGCGGGCGGCGCTTCCGATGATCCTCGCCACCGGCGCGGTCCATACGCACCTGGTGCGGACCCAGCTGCGAACCTTCACGTCGATCAACGTGCGCAGCGCGGAATGCCTCGACGTGCATTATTTCGCGGTGTTGATCGCCGTCGGCGCGACGACGGTGAACGCCTGGCTCGCGCAGGAAGCGATCGCCGACCGCCATCGCCGCGGCCTGTTCGGCAAGCAGCCGCTCGAGCGCGTGGTCGGGCGCTACAAGCGCGCTGTCGAGGACGGCCTGCTCAAGATTATTTCCAAGATGGGCATCGCGATCATCAGCTCCTATCGCGGCGGCTACAACCTCGAAGCCGTCGGGCTGTCGCGTTCGCTCGTGGCGGAATATTTCCCGGGACTGGCGAGCCGGATTTCCGGTATCGGCCTGACCGGTATCCAGAAGAAGGTCTCGGAGATACACCGCCGCGCCTTCGCCGAGGACGTGATCGCGCTGCCGGTCGGCGGCTTCTACCGCTATCGCCGCAGCGGCGAGGCGCATTACTGGGACGGCAACCTGATCCACCAGCTGCAGAACGCGGTGGAGACCGATTCCTATGGGGCCTACAAGCGCTACAGCGACCGGGTCGCGGCGTTGCCGCCGATCAACCTGCGCGATCTGCTCGACTTCGCGCCCAAGAACACGGCGATCAATGTCGACGAGGTCGAGTTCGATCACCCAGATCCGGAAGATGCTGGTGGCGCCGGGCATCTCGCTCGGCGCGCTGTCGCCGGAGGCGCATGAGACGCTGTCGATCGCGATGAACCGGATCGGCGCCAAGTCGGATTCCGGCGAAGGCGGCGAGGACCCGGCCCGCTACAGGCCGAAGCTCAACGGCGACAACGCGTCGAGCGCGATCAAGCAGATCGCGTCCGGTCGTTTTGGCGTGACGGCCGAGTATCTCAACAACTGCCGCGAGATCGAGATCAAGGTGGCGCAGGGCGCCAAGCCCGGCGAAGGCGGCCAGCTGCCCGGACTCAAGGTGACCGAGCTGATCGCGCGGCTGCGCCATTCGACCCCCGGCGTGACGTTGATCTCGCCGCCGCCGCACCACGACATCTATTCGATCGAAGACCTCGCCCAGCTGATCTATGACCTGAAGCAGATCAATCCCGACGCGTCGGTCTGCGTGAAGCTGGTCGCGCGCACCGGCATCGGCACGATCGCCGCGGGCGTGGCCAAGGCGAAGGCGGACGTCATCCTGATCTCCGGCCACTCCGGCGGTACCGGCGCATCGCCGCAGAGCTCGATCAAATATGCCGGCATTCCCTGGGAGATGGGCCTGTCGGAGGTGCACCAGGTGCTGACGCTGAACGGCCTGCGCCATCTGGTCAAGCTGCGGACGGACGGCGGCATCAAGACGGGCCGCGACGTCGTCATGGCGGCGATGCTGGGGGCCGAGGAGTACGGCATCGGAACCGCATCGCTGGTGGCGATGGGCTGCATCCTGGTGCGCCAGTGCCATTCCAACACCTGCCCGGTCGGGGTTTGCTCGCAGAATCCGGCGTTGCGCGAGAAGTTCACGGGGACGCCGGAAAAGGTCGTCAACCTGTTCAGCTTCATCGCCGAAGAGGTGCGCGAGATCCTGGCGTCGCTTGGCGTGCGCTCGCTGGGCGAGGTGGTCGGGCGAACCGATCTCCTGTGGCAGGTGAGCCGCGGCGCCGAGCATCTCGACGACCTGGATCTGAACCCTATCCTGGCGCGCGCGGATTCCGGCGACCATCCGGTGCGGTGTACGATCGAAGGCCCGAACAAGGTGCCCGAATCGCTCGATGCGCAGATGATCAAGGACGCCGCGCCGCTGTTCAGCCACGGCGAGAAGATGCAGCTGCAATACAATGTGCAGAATACGCTGCGGGCGATCGGGACCAAGCTGTCATCCCGCATCACGCGCCAGTTCGGCATGACCGGTCTCAGGCCGGACCATGTCACGGTGCGGCTGCGCGGGACGGCGGGACAGTCGCTCGGCGCCTTCGCGGTGCAGGGGTTGCGGCTCGAGGTGTTCGGCGAGGCCAACGACTATGTCGGCAAGGGGCTGTCGGGCGGCACGATCGTGGTCCGGACGCTGACCTCCTCGCCGCTGGCCTCGAATGAGAACACCATCATCGGCAACACCGTTCTTTACGGCGCCACGGCCGGCAAGCTGTTTGCAGCCGGGCAGGCGGGCGAACGCTTTGCCGTGCGCAATTCCGGGGCCGAGGCCGTGGTCGAAGGCTGCGGATCGAACGGCTGTGAATACATGACCGGCGGGACGGCGGTCATTCTCGGTTCTGTCGGCGACAATTTCGCTGCGGGGATGACCGGCGGGATGGCCTTCGTGTACGACGCCGATGTGGATTTCGAGCACCGGATCAACGCCGAGTCGGTCGTCTATCAGCGCATCGAGACGGCGTATTGGGAAGATGTCTGCCGTAGCCTGATCGCGGAGCACCAGGAGGCGACGCAGTCGGGCTGGGCGGCGAGCATCCTCGCCAATTGGGAGGTCGAGCGTCCGCGGTTCTGGCAGATCATTCCGAAGGAAATGATCGACCGGCTCGAGCACCCGTCGACGACTGCGCGAATCGAGGCCGCCCGCGCGGTCGAGGGCAGCGCGGACTAGCGCCACGCTATCGGTCTTCGGTCTAAGGCCGATCGCTGGTCGCGCTGACGATCGCCCACGAGCGGTCACGTCCTGGGCCACCGCATTGGCTATGTATGGGCAACTGAGATGCGCGGGGGCGGGGGGCGTCCCTCGTCCCTCGTCACGCTCGGGATGAGGAAGTCCGCTTGCGGTTCATCTCAATGCCACTAAGAATCCACCTTATCCTGAGCTTGTCGAAGGACGCACGGCACTAAAGCAATAGAAATAAATGCGAATGATTTTTATTTGCATTAACAAACATCCCGTGCGATAGTCCGGATCGACGGGCGTTTGTTCGTCGCGCTGTCTGCATCAACGTAGCGTTCCATCCAAAGACGCGTCCCTTTCCTTAGCGTTCGATGCAGAAAACTTCCCCAACCCCCGCCGGTTCGCCGGCGGGGGTTTCTTTCGCCGTGTCCGGCAGCGACTTCAAGGGAGTTTCGCGGTAAACGGGCGGAGACTATAGTCCCCGCATGCATAGGCTCTATCACCTTTGGCTGTCGCCCTTTTGCCGCAAGATCCGGGTGGCGCTTGCCGAAAAAAAGCAGGAATTCGAGCTCCGGGTCGAGAAGGTCTGGGAGCGGCGGGACGCCTTTCTCGCGATGAATCCGTCCGGTCAGGTGCCGGTGCTCGAGATTTCCGGCGGCCCCGTGCTCGCCGATTCGGTCGCCATCACCGAATATCTCGAAGAGGTCTACCCGGAGCCGACTCTTCTCGGCCGCAACCCCGAAGCGCGGGCGGAAACCCGGCGGCTCGTCGCCTGGTTCGATCAGAAGTTCAATTCGGAAGTGACCGCGATGCTCGTGCATCAGAAGATCACCAAGCGCCTGTTGTCCCTCGGCGAGCCGGATTCGATGGCGATCCGCGCCGGAAACACCAACATCCATTTGCACATGGAGTATGTCGCCTGGCTTACCGAGGACCGGCGCTGGCTGGCCGGCGACGAATTCTCGCTCGCCGACATCGCCGCCGCCGCGCATTTTTCATGCGTGGACTATCTCGGCGACGTGCCGTGGGATGACCATCCGCGGGCCAAGGACTGGTATGCCCGCATCAAGTCGCGCCCGAGCTTCCGCGGCATTCTGGGCGACCATATTCCGGGCTATCCGCCGCCGAAGCATTACGCGGATCTCGATTTCTAGCGTTTCTCCGCGGCCGCAGGGGGCTTGTCGAGGTAGCGCCTGGCCGCCTCGGCGGCGACGCTGTCTGGGTGATGCTGAAGCAGCGCTTGCCAGTCGGCGCGGGCGCCTTTTTCGTCGCCGGCCTCATTGCGGAGAAGGCCCCGCTCGAGCAGGGCGCCGGGGTGGTCCGGCGTCATCGCCAGGGCGCGCTTGAGGTCGTCGGATGCCTCGGTGGGCCGGCCGGTATGGCGATAGGCGCTTGCGCGCAATACGAAGGCCTCGGTCGAACCGGGATTGAGCAGGATGCTCGCGCTCAGATCGATGATGGCGTCCTGGTAGCGCCCCGCGGCCGCGTAGGCCATGGCGCGGTCGATGCGCATTTCCGGGTCCCTCGGCGTCAGCTCGATGGCGGCGGACAGCAGGGCGTCGGCCTTCGTCGGCTGCTGCGCGTCGAGCCAGAGCTGCCCCGCCTGGGCCAGCACCTGGGCGCGCGCCGAATCCGGGGTCGCTTCCGGCAGGTCCCAGGCCAGCGACTCGAGCTGGTCGGCCGCGTCAGGGAAATTGCCCATCGCCGCCAGCGCCATCGCCGAGCAATGGCGCGCGCCGTTGCCGCCGCCGGTCTGCTCCCAGGCCAGCGCCGCCTCGAGGGCGTCCTCCGGCCGCTCGCCGACCATCGCCATGCAGCTGTCGTAGTCATGGACGGCGACCGGGTTGCCGCGGGTTTCCGCCGCGAAAGCGGCGGGCGCCGTCAGCAGGGCTGCGGCCAGGGCGCCGGCGAACAGGCATCGATCAAGGGTCATGGGGTTGTCTCGCAGGTCCACCGACCCTAGAGTCCGCCCTTCGCGCTTGCCATTCAAGCCCGGATTCAGACATTCGGATCATGACAGCCATCGCGCCGCGCCTGTTCTGTTTCGGCTTGGGGTATTCGGCTCTTGCGCTCGCCGAGGCCTTGAGCGGGCAGGGATGGCGGGTCGCCGGCACCTGCCGTGGCACCGAAACGCAGCGGGATATGGCGGCGCGCGGCATCGAGGCGCACTGCTTCGACCGCGACCATCCGCTTGAGGATGCCGCGTCCGCCCTGGCGGGAAGCACGCCATCTCCTCAGCTCCGTGCCGCCGGATGCCGCGGGCGATCCCGTGCTCGACAGGCATGCGGACGATATCGGCGGCCTTCCGGGGCTCGCCTGGGTCGGCTATCTGTCGACCACTGGCGTCTATGGCGATCACGGCGGCGCCTGGGTCGACGAGGATACGCCCCGCACGCCGAGTGGCGAACGGGGGCGGCGGCGCGTCGCGGCGGAAGACGCCTGGCTCGGCCTGTGGCGCCGGTTCGGAACGCCGGTCCATCTGTTCCGTCTCGCGGGGATCTACGGGCCGGGGCGCAATGCGTTGGCAACCGTGAAAGCCGGGAACGCACGGCGCGTCGTCAAGCCGGGCCAGGTCTTCAGCCGTATCCATCGCGACGACATCGTACAGGCGCTCATCGCATCGATGCAGGCGCCCAATCCCGGCGGCGCCTACAACCTCTGCGACGACGAGGCGGCGCCGCCGCAGGACGTGATCGCCTTTGCCTGCGGCTTGCTCGGGCGCGCGCCGCCGCCGGAGATTGCCTTTTCCGAAGCGAAGCTGTCGCCGATGGCGCGCAGCTTCTATGACGACAACAAGCGCGTGCGAAACGAGCGCATGAAGCGGGAGCTCGGCGTCCGGCTGAAATGGCCGACCTATCGCGAAGGACTCAAGGGATTGCTCGCGGCGGGCGAATGACCGCGCGGACGGCTGTCTCAGCCCTGCTGCAGCCGTTCGCTCATCTCGTCCACGGCGCGCGTAAGCCGGGCAAGATCCTCCGGCCGCGACAGGCGATGGTCGCCGTCCTTTATGAGCGTGATCTCGACCGAGTCGCTGGCAAGGGCCGCCGCGGTGTCGAGCGACAGCCGCCAGGGCACCGCATCGTCGCGCTGGCCGTGCAGCAGCCGCACCGGGCCCGTGAACGGGATTGGTCCCGGCAGCAGCAGGTGATTGCGGCCCTCTTCGATCAGCTTCATCGTGATCGGGTAGCCGGCCGGCTCATACTCCGACGGGCGCATCCAGATCCCTTTGGTCTGCAGGAGTTGGCGCGTCGCTTCGTCGATCCGGTCCCACAGGCGGCTGCGTAAGATCGACCGCTGCGGCGATGCCGACGATCCCGGCGATCCGCTCCGGCCGGGCGCGCGCCGCCAGCAGCGCGATCCAGCCGCCCAGCGACGAGCCGACGATGATCTGCGGCCCCATGGAGACCGAATCGAGAACGGCGAGCGTGTCCGCGAGCCAGTCGCCGATCGTGCAGGCGGTGAATTCGCCCGAGGACTGGCCGTGTCCCTGATAGTCGAAGCGGGTGAACTGCTGGCCCCTGGATCGGCAGTTCTCCTCCAGCGCGAGCGCCTTGCCGCCCTCCATGTTGGACCGGAAGCCGGTGCAGAAGAGGACCCCCGGCGGCGTGCCCGGCGTGTGGCGGTACGCGATGGCCGCACCGTTATCGCGGTGTAGTGTTGCCGCTTTCGTTGCCACGGGATATGTCCTTTGCCATGAGACCCTCCGCCACGCCGTATGAACGGAAGCCGCCGCAAACCTATCATGGCCGTTGACGCAGAAACCAGCGCTCCCGAGACACATGCACCCGTCGTCCTTCAGGTGCTGCCCGCCTTGAATACCGGGGGTGTCGAGCGCGGCACCGTCGATATCGCCGAGGCCGTCGTGGAGGCGGGCGGGGAGGCCCTGGTGGCGTCCGAAGGCGGCCGCCTGGCGCATGAGCTGCAGCGCGCCGGCGCCGAGCATATCGTCCTGCCGCTCGCGTCGAAGAATCCCCTGGTCATCCTGCGGAATATCGGCCGATTGCGGCGGCTCATCCGGTCGCGCGACGTCGATATCGTGCATGCCCGCAGCCGGGCGCCGGCCTGGTCGGCCCTGTTTGCCTGCCGCGGGACGGGCGCCCGCTTCGTCACGACTTTTCACGGGACCTATAACCGCGCCGCGCCGTTCAAGACGCTCTACAACTCGGTGATGACGCGCGGCGTCCGGGTCATCGCGATTTCCCATTTCATCGCCAATCACATGGCCGAGATTTACAAGGTGGAGCGCCGCCGCATCCGGGTGGTGCACCGCGGCGTGGATCTCAATCTCTTCGATCCGCGCCAGGTCCCGGCCGCCCGCGTCATCAATCTCGCCAAGCAATGGCGTCTGCCGGAAGACGTCCGGGTGATCATGCTGCCGGGGCGGCTGACCCGCTGGAAGGGCCAGGCGCTGCTGATCGAAGCGCTCACCCGGATCGATACCGATCGGCTGCGCTGCCTGATCGTCGGCGGTGAGCAGGGCAGCAGCTACCGCCGCGAGCTCGACCGCCTGGTCGCCAAGCTTGGGCTGGAAAGCGTCGTGCAGTTCGTCGGCGACTGCACCGACATGCCGGCGGCATACATGCTGGCCGACGTGGTCGTCTCGGCCTCGACCGACCCTGAGGCGTTCGGCCGGGTGATGGTGGAAGCCCAGGCCATGGGCAAGCCCGTCGTGGCGGCGGGTCACGGCGCCAGCGCCGAGCTCGTGCTGCCGGATGAGACCGCGTGGCTTTTCGAGCCCGACGATGCCGAATCGCTGGCAGACGCGCTCGGCCAGGCCATGCGGCTGGGGGCGGATGCGCGCGCGATTTTGGCGCAGCGCGCGATGGCGAATGTGCGCGCCAATTTTTCCAAGGAAATGATGTGCGCGAAGACGCTCGAGGTTTACGGGGAGATATTGCGGGAAGCCGCCACGGCCCGTGCGCGCGCCGGGATATGAGGCGGTGAGCGAGCGGATTCTGGTCATAAAGCTCGGCGCGCTGGGCGATTTCATCCTGGCCTTCGCGCCTTTTCAGGCGATCCGCCGGCATCATCCGAACGCGACCGTCACGCTCCTCACCACCGCGCCCTACGCGGCGCTGGCGCGCGCCAGCGGCTGGTTCGACGAGGTCTGGGTCGATGACCGTCCGCCGCTCTGGCGGCCCGGCGCCTGGCGGGCGCTCGGGCGTCGTCTGCGGGGCGCCCGGTTCGGCCGGGTCTACGATCTCCAGACCTCGGATCGCAGCGGATGGTATTTCCGCCTGTTCGGCAGCGACAGGCCGGAATGGTCGGGCATCGTGCGCGGCTGTTCCCATCCGCATCGCAATCCCGAACGCGATCGCCTCCATACCGTCGAGCGCCAGGCGGAGCAGCTTGCCGCCGCCGGGATCGCCAACGTGCCGCTGCCGGATCTCGGCTGGCTGGATGCCGACATCTCCCGATTTCCCTTGCCCGGCCGGTTCCTGCTCCTGGTTCCCGGCGGCGCCGAGCACCGGCCGGCCAAGCGCTGGCCGGCCGAGCGTTATGGCGACCTTGCCCGGCGCCTCGCGGCGCGCGGGATTCCGCCCGTCGTGATCGGCGGGCCGGCGGAAAGCAAGGCGGCGGCGGCCATTCTCGCCGCCTGTCCCGGCGCGGTCAGCCTGGTCGGCGACACCTCGCTGCTGGAGATCGCGGGCCTTGCCCGGCGCGCCGCCGCCGCGGTCGGCAACGATACCGGCCCGATGCATATCGCCGCCGCGGTCGGATGTCCGTCGCTCGTGCTCTTTTCGGCGGAGTCGGATCCTGCGCTGTGCGGCCAGCGCGGCCCGATGGTCACCTTCCTGCGGCGGCCCTCCTTGCGGCGACTAGCCGTCGATGAGGTTGAAGCGGCCTTGCGCTTGCGTTAAACGAAGGCGCCCACTCACAGGCGGCGCATGGCGTCGGAAATGGACCGCAGAATGTCTGAGACGGCCAAATCAGCATCCGCAGGCGGCGGCGTTGCCATAACGCTGCCGGACGGCAGCGTGCGCCGGTATCCCGGGCCGGTCACCGGGCAGCGGATCGCGGCCGATATCGGCCCCGGGCTCGCCAAGGCGGCGCTCGCGGTGAAGGTCGACGGCGCGCTGCGCGACCTCGAGCGCGAGATCGGGCAGGACGCCAAGGTCGAGATCGTCACGCGCGACAGCGCAGACGCGCTGGAGCTGCTGCGTCACGACTGCGCGCATGTCATGGCCGAGGCGGTGCAGGAGCTCTATCCCGGCACGCAGATTACATTCGGTCCCGCAATCGAAGACGGCTTCTATTACGATTTCCAACGCGACGAGCCGTTCACGCCGGACGACTTCGCGAAGATCGAGGCGCGCATGCGCGAGATCGTCGATCGCGACGAGCCGATCCGGCGCGAGGTCTGGGACCGCGCCGACGCGGTCGCGCATTTCGAGAAGATCGGCGAGACCTTCAAGGCGGAGCATGTCGCGACGCTTCCGGACGGGCGAGGATATCTCGATCTATCGTCAGGGCGACTGGCTCGACCTCTGCATCGGCCCGCATCTGCCGTCGACGGGAAAGCTCGGCAAGGCCTTCAAGCTGATGAAGCTGTCCGGCGCCTATTGGCGCGGCGATCCGAAGAACCCGCAGCTGCAGCGCATCTACGGCACCTGCTGGCGCAACGAGAAGGAGCTCAAGGCCTATCTCGAGCGCCTGGAAGAGGCGGAGCGGCGGGACCACCGGCGTCTCGGGCGCGAGATGGACCTGTTCCACGTCCAGGAGGAGGCGGTCGGCAGCATCTTCTGGCACCCGAATGGCTGGACGCTTTACCGGACCGCGGAAGCCTACATGCGCCGGCGGCTGGAGGCCGCCGGCTATGTCGAGGTGAAGACGCCGCAGCTCGTCGACCGCTCGCTGTGGGAGCGCTCCGGGCATTGGGAGAAGTTCCGCGAGCACATGTTCACGGCCGAGGACGAGCATGACCGCACGCTGGCGCTGAAGCCGATGAACTGCCCCGGCCACGTGCAGATCTTCCGCCACGGCCTCAAGAGCTATCGCGACCTGCCGCTGCGCATGGCGGAGTTCGGCTCCTGCCACCGGAACGAGCCGTCGGGCGCGCTGCACGGGCTGATGCGGGTGCGCGCCTTCACCCAGGACGACGCGCATATCTTCTGCACCGAAGACCAGATCGTCAGCGAGACGGAGCAGTTCTGCGCGCTCCTGACCTCGGTCTACCGCGATTTCGGCTTCGAGGATGTGAGCGTGAAGTTCTCCGACCGGCCGGCGGTGCGCGCGGGCAGCGACGAGACCTGGGACCGGGCCGAGGCGTCGCTCAAGGAAGCGACGGAGGCGGCGGGCCTGTCCTACGAGCTCAATCCAGGCGAGGGCGCCTTTTACGGCCCGAAGCTCGAATTCGTGCTGCGGGACGCCATCGGGCGCGACTGGCAGTGCGGCACCTTGCAGGTCGATTTCGTACTGCCGGAACGGCTGGATGCGAGCTATGTCGGCGAGGACGGCCAGAAGCACCGGCCGGTCATGCTGCACCGGGCCATTCTCGGCTCCTTCGAGCGGTTCCTCGGCGTCCTGATCGAGCATTATGCCGGCAGGCTGCCGCTGTGGCTCGCCCCGGTTCAGGTCGATGGTCGCGACGATCACCAGCGACTCCGACGACTACGCGCGCCGGATACTGCAGGATTGCGCCGCTGCCGGCTTGCGGGCGGCCGTGGACACGCGAAACGAGAAAATAAACTATAAGATTCGCGAGCACTCGCTTGCCAAGGTCCCGGTGATTCTCGTGGTCGGCAAGCGCGAGGCCAGCGAAGGCACGGTTGCATTGCGGCGGCTCGGCGGCAAGGATCAAGAAGTGCTTGCGCTGGACGAAGCAATTCATAGACTTAAAGCTGAAGCGGCGATGCCGGGTGGATAAAGGCACGCCGAGGTAGGGGGAAGTCCCCGAATTCGTCTTTAACTACGAGGATAATTCTATAGCCAAGAGACCCTTTGCACCGACGCCGGTCCGTGATGGCCCGCGCGTCAACGAGGATATTCAGGCGGCACAGGTTCGCCTTATCGACCAGGATGGAAACCAGCTCGGCGTCGTTCCCACACGGGATGCGATCGCGCGCGGCTGTCGACGCAGGTCTAGACCTCGTCGAGGTCGCCGGAAATGTCGATCCGCCCGTCTGCAAGATCCTCGATTTCGGCAAGATGAAATACGAGACGCAAAAAAAGAAGAGCGAAGCGCGCAAGAAGCAGAAAACGATCGACGTCAAGGAGATCAAGTTCCGTCCCAACATCGAGCAGCATGATTACGACGTGAAGATGAAGGCCATGCGCCAATTCCTGGAGGAAGGGGACAAGGTCAAGGTGACGTTGCGTTTTCGCGGCCGTGAAATGATGCACCAGCATCTCGGCATGAAGGTGCTCGACCGGGTCCGGGAAGAAACGGATCAGGTAGCGAAGGTCGAGCAGATGCCGCAGATGGAAGGCCGCCAGATGATCATGGTCTTGGCGCCCCGCTAAGCAGCGGCGTCACGGCGAACGCCCGCGGCAAAGCTGCCGCGGGCCGCAGCGCGGGATTCTTTTTGTTGGCTGGATCGAAAGGCGGCGCCTAACGGAGGTGCCCGCCCCCGTCGACCTGCACGACGACGCCGTTGATCCAGGACGCCTTCGCGCTGGCAAGAAAGGCCACCGCGTTGGCGCATTCGAGCGGCGTGCCGGCCCTGCCGGCGGGAAGCGCTTTCATCAGCTCGCGCCAGCGCTCGGGATCGCCGAACTTCTTCTCGGCGCGATGGCGCTGCAAGCGTGACCAGCCGGTCGGTCTCGATCGGCCCTGGGTTGATGCCCACGACGCGTACGCCGTAATCCAGGCTTTCCGCGCCGAGCGCCCGGGTTAGCCCCATCAGCCCGGCGTTGCCGACGCTGCCGGCGACGTAACCCGGCGTCGAGCGGAGGCCCGCCGTGCCGATCACGTTGACGATCACGCCGTTCCGCCGCCGGCACATGGCGGGGTAATGCGTCCGGCACAGGCTGATGAAGCCGAAGACCTTGAGATCCCAGGCCTCACGCCAGCGGGCGTCGTCGACCTCCTCGATCGTGCCAGCCGGAATGGCGCCCGCGTTGTTGACCAGGATGTCGATGCCTTCCGTCGCCTTGCCCAGCGCGTCCTGCACGTCCTTCCTGGAAAGGTCGCCCGGATGCAGCGTGATGGCGATATTGTGCGACCGTCGGATCTCGTCCCGCGCCTTTTCCAGATCGGCGGCGGTGCGGGAGGCGAGGTGGAGGTTGACGCCCTCGGCGGCCAGGACGTCGGCGATCGCCCGGCCGATACCGCGCGAAGCCCCTGTTATCAAAGCGGTCTTTCCCGCGAGATCGAGATCCATCCCTGTTTCCTCCACCGTGATAAGCGTGGTTGTATTTATTGCCGTTCATTCGGGCGGTAAAAATCGGAGCCGTCAAGCCCGCCGGCCTTGCATCGCCGTAGCCGCTTCGCTATAAGGCCGCGTCCTGGGTTTCGAACCCAGCGTGGCGCGCCGGGCCTATTGGGTATGCCTGGCCGCTATCGTATCCGGCCATTCTGGCTAAACACGAAAAATGAGGCCCCCAAATGCCCAAGTTGAAGAACAAATCCAGCGCGAAAAAGCGCTTCCGGATCACGGCCAAAGGCAAGGTCCGGTTCAACAGCGCCTACCTTCGCCATATGCTGCGACGCCGCCCGAAGAAGATGAAGCGTGCCAATCGCGGAACGCAGATTCTCAGCGCGCCTGACGCCAAGTCGATCAAGCGTCACTACCTCAGAAACGTATAGAGGAGGGCCAAGACATGGCACGCGTAAAGCGCGGCGTAACCGGGCACGCCCGGCACAAGAAAGTACTCGATAAGGCGAAGGGCTCCCGCGGCAGGGCCAAGAACACGATCCGCATCGCGATCCAGCGCGTTCACAAGGATCAGCAATACGCCTACCGCGACCGGCGCGCCCGCAAGCGCAATTTCCGCGCCTTGTGGATTCAGCGGATCAACGCGGCAGCGCGGGAGCATGGACTGACCTATTCGCAGTTCATCAGCGGCATGAAGAAGGCCGGCGTGGAGCTGGACCGCAAGGTCCTGGCCGACATCGCCGTCCGCGAGCCTGCCGCCTTCAAGTCCCTCGCCGAACAGGCGCAGTCGGCGCTGAAGTAGCAGGCGGCCCGGTCCCGGTTTCATGACGATGCCGCCGGCCGGCCGCGCCAGTCAGGCGGACAGTCAGGCGGACGCGATGGAAGACCTCAATCAGCTACGGGACGAATTGCTGGCGTCGGTTGCCGCCGCCGGGGACCCGGATGCGTTGGACGCCGTGCGGGTCAACGCGCTCGGCCGCAAGGGGCGCATCACCGAGCTGATGAAGGGGCTGGGCGGCCTCGATCCCGAGGCTCGCCGCGCGGCGGGGCAGGCGCTGAACGGCGTCAAGACGGTCGTCGCCGACGCGATCGAGCAGCGCAAGCGCGCGCTCGATTCCGCCGCTCTGGAATCCCGGCTGGCCGCCGAATCGGTCGACGTCTCGCTGCCCGTGCGTCCCGAGCGGCAGGGCCTCCTGCATCCGATCAGCCAGACGATCGACGAGGTCATCGCGATCATGGGCGAGATGGAATTCGCGGTCGCCGAAGGGCCGGAGATCGAGGACGATTTCCATAACTTCGGCGCGCTCAACATCCCGCCCGAGCATCCGGCGCGGCAGATGCACGACACCTTCTATCTGACCGAGAAGCCGGACGGCAGCCGCCTCGTGCTGCGGACGCATACCTCGCCGGTACAGATCCGGACGATGGAGACGACCGAGCCGCCGATCCGCATCATCGTCCCGGGCCGCACCTACCGCAGCGACTCCGACATGACGCACACGCCCATGTTCCACCAGGTGGAAGGGCTGGTGATCGACAAGACATCGCATTTCGGCCACCTCAAGGGCTGCCTGATCGAGTTCTGCAGCGCCTTCTTCGAGGTCGCCAACGTGCCGCTGCGCTTCCGGCCGAGCTACTTCCCCTTCACCGAGCCGTCGGCCGAGGTCGACATCAACTGCTCGCGCCAGGGCAACACGCTGAAATTCGGTGAGGGTGACGGCTGGCTCGAGATCGCCGGCTGCGGCATGGTTCATCCGAACGTGCTCCGGGCCTGCAAGATCGACCCCGACGAATACCAGGGCTTCGCCTTTGGCATCGGCGTCGAGCGGCTGGCGATGCTGAAATACGGCATCCCGGACCTGCGCACCTTCTTCGAGGCGGATATCCGCTGGCTCAAGCATTACGGCTTTCTGCCGCTCGAGGTGCCGACCCTGCTCAGAGGCCTGGTGCCATGAAGTTCACGCTGGGGTGGCTCAAGGACCACTTGGAGACGGACGCGCCGCTGGACGAGATCGTCCGGCGCCTCACCATGCTGGGGCTCGAAGTCGAAGGGGTGGAGAACCCCGCCACGGATTTCGCCGACTTCCGCACCGCGCGCGTCGTGGAAGCGAAGCAGCATCCGGACGCGGACCGGCTCCGGGTCTGCATGGTCGATACCGGCAGCGAGACGGTCCAGGTCGTCTGCGGCGCGCCCAACGCGCGGACCGGCCTGAAGGGCGTGTTCGCGCCGTCCGGCAGCTACGTACCGGGCACTGCGCTGCACCTGAAGAAAAGCAAGATCCGCGGCGTCGAATCGAACGGCATGCTGCTGTCGGAGCGCGAGCTCGGCCTGTCGGATGAGCACGCCGGGATCATCGAGCTGCCCGAGGATACGCCGGTCGGCGCGCCGATCGCGGCGGTGCTCGGCCTCGACCAGCCGGTCGTCGAGCTGGCGGTGACGCCAAACCGGGGCGACTGCCTTGGCGTGCGCGGCGTCGCACGCGATCTCGCCGCGGCCGGCGTCGGCACGCTGAAGCCGTTCAAGGACGAAGCCGTCCCCGGCCGCTTCAAGAGCCCGGTGCAGTGGCGCCGCGACTTTCCGGCCGGCGCCGGCGACGCCTGCCCGATGGTCGTCGGCCGCGCCTTCCGCGGCGTGAAGAACGGGCCGAGCCCGAAATGGCTGCAGGATCGGCTGAAGGCGATCGGGTTGCGGCCGATCTCCGCGCTGGTCGACATCACCAACTACATCACCTTCGACCTCTGCCGGCCGCTGCACGTCTTCGACCTCGCCAAGATCTCGGGCGACCTCACCATGCGCTTCGCGCGCGATGGCGAGACGCTGGAAGCGCTCGACGGGCGCACCTACACGCTGGCCGACGGCATGACCGTCATCGCCGACACGAAGGGCGTAAAGGCGATCGGCGGCATCATGGGCGGCGAGGCGTCCGGCTGCACCGAGACCACCACCGAGCTGTTCCTCGAAGTCGCCCTGTTCGATCCGATCCGCACGGCGATGACCGGCCGCAAGCTCGGCATCAATTCGGACGCGCGCTATCGTTTCGAGCGCGGCCTCGATCCGCAATCCGCCCTTTGGGGCGCGGAGGTCGCCGCCCGCATGATCCTCGATCTCTGCGGCGGCGAGGCCAGCGAGCTGACGGTGGCGGGCGAGATGCCCGATTGGCGCCGCAGCGCGACGTTGCGGCCCGAGCGCCTGAAGAGCTTCGGCGGCGCCGATGTGCCGCAGGATGCGGCGGTCGCCATCCTCGATCGCCTCGGCTTCGAGACCAAGGTCGAGAAAGGCCGCATCGTTGCCGGCATCCCGTCCTGGCGGCCCGATGTCGAGGGCGAGCATTGCCTGGTGGAGGAGGTCCTCCGCATCCACGGCTTCGACAATATTCCGGCCGTGCCGCTGCAGCGCCGGACGGCGTTGCCCGAGCCGGCCCTGACGCCGGCGCAGCGGCGCGTTGCCCTGGCGCGGCGCCAGCTTGCCGGCCGCGGCATGATGGAGGCGGTGACCTGGTCCTTCATGGCCGACGCCCAGGCGCGCCTGTTCGCCGACATTCCCGAGACGCTGCGCCTGGCCAACCCGATCAGCGCCGAGCTCGACGTAATGCGGCCATCGATCCTGGCGAACCTCGCCACTGCCGCGAAGCGCAACGCCGATCGCGGCGCCGCCGACGTTGCGCTGTTCGAGATTGGACCTGCCTGGCGGGACGATACACCCGATGGACAGGACACCGTCGCCGCGGGGCTTCGCCACGGTGCGGTGACGCCCCGTCATTGGGACGCGAAGGTCCGGCCGGTCGACGCCTTCGACGCGAAGGCGGACGCGCTCGCCGTTCTCGCGGCGGTCGGCGCGCCGGTGGAGAACCTGCAGGCCGACCGCACGGCGCCCGGCTATTACCATCCCGGCCGGTCGGGCGTGCTGCGGCTCGGCCCGAACGTGCTGGCGCAATTCGGCGAGCTGCATCCGTCCGTGCTGCGCGGTCTCGACGTCGATGGTCCCGCGGTCGGGTTCGAAGTTTTCCTCGGCCGCGTGCCGCTGCCGAAAGCCAAGGCCGGGCGCGCGCGTCCGCCGCTCGACGCATCCCCCTTCCAGCCCGTCAGCCGCGACTTCGCCTTCGTCGTCGCCGCCGATGTGCCGGCCGACACGGTGGTGCGCGCCGCGCAGGCGGCCGAGAAGGGATTGATCACCGACGTTACGGTCTTCGACGTGTTCGAGGGCGAAGCCCTGGGTGCGGGGCGCAAGTCGGTCGCCATTTCGGTGACGCTGCAGCCGCGGCAGGCGACGCTGACGGACGCCGAGATCGACGCGGTCGCCGCCAAGATCGTCGCCAACGTCGAGAAGCGCACCGGCGGCGTGCTGCGCGGCTGAGCGCTTCCTCCGCTGCGCGATGTTGCCCGTAAATCACTGAAAATTCACCGGTCATTAAGGCAAATTTAACTGCTATAGCAGTTGACTAGGCGCGGGTTCGATTGTATTTGCGCCATCGTGAAGACCCGGCGAAGTGCGGTCGAATATTGAACCGCAATTCGAGCGACGGATGACCGGGCGATGGCGATTAAAGTGCGCAAGCATTCCTACGTAATTCCTTGTTCCAGCGATTTCCGTGACGCCGTGCAGGCGCTGGCCGACCGCCGCGAGGTGAATGTCGGCGACATCGCCCGCTCGGTCATGCTGATCGTCTCGCATGACACGATCACGGCCTGTCCCGATCCGGGTGAGCCCGGCGCGAACGACCGCGAGACGGTGATCCTCAAGTCTGGTCCCAACAAGGGCAAGCCCTGGCGGCGCAAGCCGCGGCTGCAGGCGCGCTTGCCGGGCGGCTACAAGGTCGCGGACATCCGCCGCGCGCTCGGCGTGGCGCTGGCGCTCAGCATGGGGGAAATCACCGTCAGCCTCGAAGACGGCCGTGCGCCGAAGGCGAAGGAGCGTATCCGCGGCCTCAACGACGAGATCGCGCGCCTCCGGGCGGCGATGTCGGTCGTCGCGATGGACCCGCTGCCGCACGGCGTGCGAAATGTCGATGAAGCCCTGTTCGTTCTCGGCTTTCCGCCGGGGAGCAAGCCGAACCAGACCGAGGTCAAGGCGCGCTTCCGCATGCTGGCGACGATCCACCATCCCGACGCGCCCTTCGGCGACACGCGGCGCATGTCGCAGCTCAATCAGGCCATGTCCTGGCTGCGCGCGGGCGCAGCATAACGGTCATTCGCCGCCGTAACGGGGACCGGTCGCGCCGGTCTTTCCTCAGCGCGTCTTCGGGATCTCGGTGCCGGCCCATTGCGCGACCCAGGCGGCAATCCGCGTGATGTCCTGCGACCCGCCGCCGACCGCCTTGACGAGCCGGATGAGCTGGCGGACCGACTGGCACACCGGCATCGGCACACCGAGCGCCTCGCCTTCCGAGAGCGCGAGGTCCACGTCCTTGATCATGATGTCGAGCGCCGCGCCGTAGTCGAAGGCGCCGGTCAGGACATGCTCCGGGAATTTCTGCAAGGTCGCGCTGTTGCGGCCGCTGCCGAGGTTGATCGCCTGCAGCATCGTCTCCGGGCTGAGGCCCGCCTTGATGCCCATCACCAGCGCCTCCGACGTCGCCGCCATCGCGGTCGCCGACAGGATGTTGTTGGCGAGCTTGAGGCTCTGCGCCATGCCGGGCTTCTCGCCCACATAGGTGACCTTGCCCAGCACCTTGAGCGCCGGCTCGAGCGTGGCGAAGGCATCCTTGGGACCGGACGCCATGATCGACAGCGTGCCCTCGGCCGCGCCCGGCGGGCCGCCGCTGATCGGGCAATCGATCGTCGTGATCGAGGCTTCGGCGAGCTCGCGGGTCAGCTCCTCGACGAAGCGCGTGCCGACGGTGCCCATGTTGACGAAGATGCGCGCCGCCTTGCCGCCGCGCACGCCTTCCTCGCCGAGCGCCACGGCGCGATAGGCGGCAATCGTCGGCAGCGAGACGCAGACGAGGTCGGCTTCGTCGGCAACCGCGCGGGCGGAGCCGACGATGCGCGCTTGCCGTTCCGCCAGCGGGCGCACCGCTGCGTCCCGGTTGTCATGCACGACAAGCTGATGGCCCGCCTCCAGCAGGCGGTCGCACATCGGCCGCCCCATGTTGCCGACTCCGACGAATCCGATTTTCATGCCTCAATTCCTCTCCGATGCTGTGGCGCCCGACAAGGATAGGCGGACGGCGCCCGTCGCGCCAATTGCCGCGCGCCTACAACCCGCGCTCGCGGAAGCCGAAGGTGAGCATCACGACACCGATGGCGACCAGGCCGGCGCAGAGATACCAGCCGCTGTCGAACAGTCCGGTGACGTCGACGACCCAGCCGAACAGCGGCGGACCTGCGATGCTGCCGACATAGGTGCCGACCAGCGTGTAGCCGGTCGCCGAGCCGGCAAGGCGCGGCGGGACGGCTTCCACCGCCATGGTCTGCATCAGCGGCGCATAGGATGCGATGGTGAGGCCGAGCAGGGCGGAGAGCGCGACCGCCAGGATCATGCCGGCGCGCGGCTCGATCGCCGCCATGGTCGCCAGCAGGACCGCGGCGCTGGCGCCGATCGCGACCGTCAGTCCCTTGCGCCGGCCCTTGAACAGGAAATCACTGATGGTGCCCCAGCCGAGCCGCCCGATGACGCTCGCCGTCTGGGCGATGCCGTAGCAGAGGCCGGCGAACTCCTGGCTCACCTGCGCCGCCTCGCGCACGAAGAGCGTCAGATAGGAGAAGAAATTCTGCTGGCCGACATTGTGCAGCATGTTCGCCAGCACGAAGCGCCCGAAATTGAAATCCTTCGCCACCTCGCCGAGCGTGCCGAAGCGGCTGCGGCTCGCGGTCGCCATGCGCGGGCGCGGCTTCTCGACGATGAGCAGGCAGACCGCCCCGCCCAGGACCGTGAGCACCGCGACGGTGACGGTGATCCAATGCCAGCTGCCGGGTCGGGCGAAGGCGCCGAGGGAGGCCGAGATCACGCCGCCCAGCGGGACTCCGGTCTGCTTGATGCCCATCGCGGTGCCGCGGCGGGCCGGCGGGAATGACTCGAACACGCCCTTGGCCGTCGCCGGGTTCACGATCGAGTAGCCCCAGCCGGTCACCACCATGGCGGCAAAGCCGAGCCACAGTCCGGTTGCCTGGGTCAGCATGAAGGCGCCGATGACGAGAAATACATGCGCGAGGACCAGCGCCCAGCCGACCCCGACCCGGTCGGCGAGATGGCCGGCCGGCAGCGAGCCGGTGATCTGACCGATGCTGTAGGCGGTCACCAGCAGGCCGAACTGCGCGAAGCTGAGCGACAAATCCGCCTTGATCACCGGCGCCATCACCACGAGCGTCGTGATGTACAGCGTGCCCACGATATGCGCCAGCGTCAGGATGGGAAGCCACATCCTCCACGGGTTGCCCATCGGACGCAGCGGCTCGTCGGTGTCGCTCACGATGATTCTTCGATGCGCCTAATGCGGTTTGTCGCCCGCGAGGATGATGCGGTAGAGCAGCCGGAGCTCCTGAAAGTCGTAGTCGGTGGTTGCCTTGTGGATGCAGCACCGGTTGTCCCAGATCACCATGTCGCCGGGACGCCAGCGATGCGTATAGACGAAGTCGGGCCGGGTCGAATGGGCGACCAGGCGTTCGATGAGATCGGCGCAGCTCTCGGGCGTCATGCCGCGGAACCGGCGCACCCGCAACGGGTTGAGGTAGATCGCGCGGCGGCCGTTCTCGGGATGGGTTCGGATCAGCGGGTGCACGACGCCATCGGAGGCGTCGTCGTCGCCCGCGGCGATGCGCTCGGCGACGCTCGGCGGCATCCGGCTTTCCGTGTAGGCATGCACGGCGTCGAGACCGTCGACCTCGGCGCGCAGGCGCTCGGGCAGCGCGTCATAGGCCGCGCCCATATGCGCCCAGCTCGTGTCGCCGCCCTTGCTCGGCAGCGACACGGCGAACAGCGCCGTCGCCTTCGGCGGCTCCGGCTGGAAGGAATGGTCGGTGTGCCAGCTCACGCCGCGCACGTTGATCCGGCCGTCCTTGGTCTTCTCCTGGTTCGAGATCGTCGCCACGTCCGGGCAGTCCGGCAGGTTGAATCGTTCCAGATGCTGACGGACCGGCTCGCCGAACAGGCGGGCCGCGGCGAGGAATTGCGGCGCATCGAGCGTCTGGTCGCGGATCACCAGCAGGGCGCGGTCGACGAAGGCGCGGCGCAGCCGGTCCGCTGTCTCTGCAACCACGGGTCGGGAGAGGTCGGCGCCGGTGACTTCGGCGCCGATCGGGTCGGAGAGATTTCGGATCGAGACCGCCATTCCCCTTCCCCCCGGCGGCCGGCGGTCAGGACGTTACGACGCGGAAGGCTGCGTCGCCGTCGGCCTCGATCTGGGCGGGCAGCTGCTCCTCCCAGCCGAGATACTCGCGCATCGCGGCTTCGTTGCCCTGGTGCCGGTCGTGCACGAAGAACAGGTAGTCGATTCGCTCGGAGTCGGGCGGGACGCCGGGTGAGGCTTCGGTCGGCAGGCCGGCCTTGGCCCATGCTTCGCGCCCGCCCTTGAGCACGGCGACCGGCGCATCGGTCAGCGCCTTCAGGTCCGGAACGGCGAGCCGGGCGCGGGTCTCATGCTCGGAATAGAGCACGATGCGCTTGCCCTTCGGCAGCTTCGGCGCCAGCCGGGCGAGCCGCGGCCGGATGCCCCAAAGCGCGCCGGGCAGATGCGCCTTGCTGTAGTCGCCGGAGAGGTCCACGTCGACGGCGACGGCCGTCCCATCCTTCAATGCCTTGGCCAGCTCCTGCGGCGTGATCGCGTCGACGGCGATCTTGTCGAGCCCGAGCACGCGCCGGGCCGGCGTTCCTTTCTCGGTCCCGGCCGTGCCGATGCCGCCCTGCAGGACATGCACGTCCCAGCCCATCTGCACCAGCCAGTGCGCCGCGGTGATGGCGCGCACCTCCGTGTCGTCGGTCAGCACGACCCGGGCGCCCCGCGCGCCGACCCAGCCATCCGTACGCTGAACGAGCTGGCCGCCCGGCGCGTGCAGCGCGCCCGGCAGGTGCCCGGCGGCGTATTCCTCCGCGCTGCGCACGTCGAGGACGTAGAGCGAGCGGTCCTTCTCGCCGCGCCAGCTGATCGACCGTGCCCAGGTCGACTTTGCGCACGCCGTATTTCTTCGCCATGGCCTCGGCGCGCGCCCTGGCTTCCGCCATGCCCTTGGCCGAGACGTCGGGGTATTTCCGGCTGGCGCCGTGGTCCAGCTCGAAGCCCGCGAGCCGCCAGCCCATGGTGCCGGCGCGCAGCGCCACGACCTTGTTGGGGATGCCGGCGTTGCGCAGGGTCTGCGCGCCGATGATGCTGCGCGTCCGGCCGGCGCAGTTGACGACGACGGTCGTCTTCGGCGACGGCGCGATGTCGTGGATGCGGTAGACCAGCTCGGCGTTCGGCACGCTGATGCCGTTCGGGATGCTCATCCGCTTGTATTCTTCCGGCGTGCGCCCGTCGACGACGACGAGGTCCTCGCCCTTCTCGAACATCGCGTTCAGCTCCGCCGCCGTGATCGACGGCGTGTGCGCGGCATGTTCGACCACCTCGCCGAAGGCCTTCGACGGCACGTTCTCGCCCTTGAAGATCACGTAGCCGGCCTTTTTCCAGGCATCGACGCCGCCGTCGAGGATCGAGACGTCGGTGTAACCGACCGCCTGCATGCGCGCCGCCGCGCGTTCCGCCACGCCGTCGCCGCCGTCGACCAGCACGGTGCGCACGGTCCGCCGCGGCAGCAGCGCGTCCAGCCGTGATTCGAGCACGCTGTAGGGTACCGGCACCGTCAGCAGAAGATGGCCTTCGCCAATCTGGCCGTCCTCGCGGACGTCAAGCAGCGCCAGCTCCTTGCCGTCCTTGATCATCGTCTTCAGCGCCGCGGCGTCGATGCGTCTCGTCATAGGTCTTCGTTCTCCAGGTTCGTTCGGTTCAGGCAGGGCGCGTGCCCTGCAAAAGGATGCGTTGGTGCAGGCGCGTCTGGCCCACCGGGAAGTCCATGTTGACCGCGTGCATCAGGCAGCGATTGTCCCATAGCAGGATGTCGCCGACGCGCCATTTGTGGTGGTACTGGTATTTCGGCTGGGTCACGTGCGCATAGATCGCGTCGAGCAGCGCGTCGCTTTCCGCGCGCGCCATGCCGACCACCTGGTCCGTCCGGTTCGAATTGAAATAGATCGCCTTATCGCCGGTGTCCTCGTGGATACGGACGAGGGGGTGATCGACCGGCGGCGTCTCCGCTTCCTCTTCCTGCGTCAGCTTGATCGCCCGCGCCGGCGCGCGCTTGGTGTCGTAGCCATGCACCGCGCGCAAGCCCTGGATCCGCCGCTTCTGTGCGTCCGGCAAATCGATATAGGCCTTCCGCATGTTGCAGAACTTCGTCTCGCCGCCGCTGTCGGGGATCTGGATCGACTGCAGCATGGTCGCCTTGGCCGGCACGGCGAAGTAGGAGTCGTCGGTGTGCCAGCCGGACAGGCGGACGAGGCGCATGTCGTCGGGCTTGTCCTCCGGGCGCTTGTAGGTGCTTTCGAGGATGCTGACCTCCGGCGTCTCGCCGTGCCGCTTTTTGCGCAGAAGCTGCAGCTGCGGCGCGCCGAAATAGCCCGCGACCCGGGCGAACTCGCTCGGCTCCAGCGGCTGGCTGCGAAAACAGAGCAGGTGGTGTTTCAGGAAGGCCTGCTGGATCGCCGAGATCGTCTTGTCGTCTTGCGGTTGGGTCAGATCGAGGCCCGAGACTTCCGCGCCAAGGGCGTCGCTGAGCGGTCTGATTTGGAGCATCCTGCCTGCCTCCTGCGAATGGCCGAGGGAATGAAGGCGCCGCCAAGGACAGGAAAAGGGCTTGCCGTCGACGGCAAGCAGGTGAACAGGGCCGTTTCCTCGTTCTTGGGCGATTATTGCGAGACTATAGAGCGGCGACGGGCTTGCGCGCAAACCGGGTTCAGTGGTTCAGGGCGGCGACGCCCTTCCAGATCAGCGCCACGGATGCGACCAGCAGCAGGATGCGGAAGGCGCCGAAATAGCGCTGCGCCGAGAGCTTCATGGCGAACCGCTGCCCGGCCCAGCCGCCGGCATAGACCGCCGGCATCACCAGGGCGGACTCGATCACCAGCTTGAGCGTGATCAGGCCGACGACGAGCGACACGATAGCCCGCCACAGCACCATGAAGCCGGAGAGCATGATGTTGGTGGCGCGGAAGGCCCGCGGCTGCGGCGTCGTCCAGCGCAGATAGAAGGAGAGGAAATAGTTCGATCCGGCGCCGGCAATGCCGGCAACGAGCCCGGCGATGGCGGCAAGCCCGAAGGCGACGGACAGGCGGTCGAGCCGCATGTACCGGGCGGCGTGCTCCGCCAGGCCGGCCACGTCGATCAGCACCGCGACGGAAAGACAGCCGCCCAGCACGATCGTCAGCCAGGCCGCCTTGAGGATGGCGAAGATCCAGACCCCGACCACGACGGAAACGATCGTCCCGGCCATCATCGGCTTCGTGATGCGCCAGTTCGCCTCCTTCACGCCCTGCGGCAGCAGCTGTACCTGGGCGAAGACCGAGGTCAACAGCGCGATCAGGACCGCGTCATGGGGCGGCAAGACCCATGCGCTGCCGAGCACCGCAGGCATCCCGGACCCGAAGCCGAGGGTTCCGCGAATGAAAAAGGACAGGAAATAGACGATGAAGAGGCCGGCGACGGCATAACCCGATAGGTCGCTGAAGGGGATGAGACCGTCGCTCATGGACTGATTGTGGGTACTCGGGAACGGGGATATCGGCGGAAAGGGGCCGGGTGCACCGGCACTATACAGCTTCGGCGAACGGCCGCAATGCGCCGGACTTGGCCTCGACAGGGAGCCCTCGGCCTGGAACTCGCCAGAAAACGGCTTCCCGGCTATATATGGGACATCACACACCGCCCTGGCCGAACGAAACGGCCGCATTCGCCGGCCCCCCTAATGACGCCATGGCCTCCGGAAAGGAAACCCCGCGCATGTCGAAGATCTATCATATCGCCGTGAAAGTGCCCGATATCGACAAGGCCAAGGCCTTCTACAAGAATCTGTTCGGGTTCGAGGAGCTGAAGCAGTCGAAGGTGCGCGACCACACCTCCTGCCATCTGACCGACGGCGTCATCGACCTGGCGATCATCCAGTATGAAAGCGAAGGCTCGCCGGAAGCCGGGCTGTCCGGCGCCGGTCCCTGCATCCATCACTTCGGCGTCGAAGTCGAGGACCTCGAAGCCTCGCACGACCGGCTGAAGGAGATGGGCTGCGAGATATTGTCGAAGCCCGGGGTTCTACCGATCAAGTTCCGCTCTCCCTTCGGCGTGGTCGCGGAGATCTCGCCGGACGGCTATTTCGACACCAAGCACAAGAACGGCTAGGAGCGGCCGGCGCGCGCCCTTGCCTGTCCGCATAGGCGCGCGCCGTCCATCCGTATGCTCGACCTTTGCTGTCTCGAGGATATCCCTGACGGCGGTGCCCGTGGATTCGCCGTCGAGGGGCCGGAACTCGCCCAGCGCATCATCGTCGTGCGCCGGGGCGGGGTGGCGTTCGGCTACATCAACCGCTGCCCGCACGTGCCAACCAGGCTCGACTACAGCCCGGACGAGTTCCTGGACCCATCCGGCTGCTATCTCGAATGCGGCGGGCATGGCGCGCTGTTCCGGATCGAGGACGGCCTCTGCATCGAAGGTCCCTGCGAAGGCGAAGCCCTCAAGCCGGTCCCGCTCCGCATCGACGGCGGCCGGGTCTGGCTCGACCGGACCGGCGTCGCCCTCGTCGACGAGATCAGCAAGGTCATGTCCGACCTGCGCTAGCGGCCCTTCCCAACACGATCAGAACAGGACGGCGGAGCATGGTTGAGCTGTGGGTTCCGATAACGTTCGGCGCCGTCATCTTTCAGACGGTCCGGACCGGTCTGCAAAAGCATTTGAAGGGCGCGCTGACGACCAGCGCGGTCACCTATGTCCGCTTCCTGTTCGGCATGCCGCTCGCCGCGCTCTATCTGGCGTCCCTGATGGGGATAACCGGTGAGGCGCTGCCGCCCGTCTCGGGGAAATTCCTGTTCCTCGCCTTCCTCGCCGCGATCGGGCAGATCCTGGGCACCTTCCTTCTCGTCCACCTGTTCTCCTTCCGCAACTTCGCGGTCGGCACGACCTATACCAAGACCGAGGCGATCCAGACCGCGCTGATCGGGCTCTTCTTCTTCGGCCAGGCGATGAGCGCGGCGGGTTTCCTCGCGATCATCGTCAGCGGCGTGGGCGTCATGATGATCTCGATCGTGCATGGACACGCAAGCCTGCGCGGCTTTCTCACCGGCTGGACCAACCGGATCGCGCTTTATGGCGTGGTCTCGGGGACCGGCTTCGCGGTGGCGGCGGTCGGCGCCCGGGCGGCCAGCCTGTCGCTCGGCGCCAAGGGCTTCCTGATACCGGCCGCTTATACCCTGGTCTGGGTATCGGCGATGCAACTGGTGATGATGACCGTATACATCTTGCTGCGCGAACGCCGGCAGATGGCCGCCATATTCAAAAATCTCCGCTTCTCGTTCCTGGTCGGCCTGACCGGCGTGCTCGGCTCGATCTGCTGGTTCAACGCCATGACCCTGCAGAACGCGGCCTATGTGCGGACGCTGGGGCAGATCGAGCTGATCCTGTCCCTGCTCACCTCCTACGTGGTGTTCAAGGAGCGCTCGACCCGTTACGAGATCGTCGGCATGGTGATGATCGTGATCGGCATCGTCATTCTGCTGCTCTTTCGCTGAGCCGCGGCGGATCGCGATAAAGCTCGGGCCAGATCGCGACGACGATGGCGAGCAGGACAAGGCCTTCGCTCGCCATGATGACGATCGCCCAGTTGGCGCCGAGCCAGGCGGCGAGCAGACCGAGATTGAGCACGCCGAGCGGGCCGGCGCCGATGCAGGTGGCGAGCACGCCGAGCACGCGCGAGCGCATCTCGGGTGTCGCGGCGCTGAACATGATCGCGGACTGGGTCGTGGAAAATCCGGCGTGGCCCAGCCCGGTGACGATCAGCACCGCGACCGCGACGAGGAAGGTATCGAGCGTGGCGAACCAGATGACGCCAAGCATGAAGAAGAGCGTGCCGAGGACGTAGGTGCGCGGAAAGTTGCGCGGCTGGATGGTGGCGATAGCGAGCGCGCCGACCATCGCCCCGATCCCTTCGGCGGAGGCAAGGATGCCGATCAGGGACGCGTTCAGCGCCATCCCTTCCTTGCCGATGACCGGGATCAGGGAAGAGAAGGGGACGACGAACATGTTGGTAACGATCGTGACCAGCAGCGCGCCCACGATCATGCGCTGGCGGCGGATGAATTGCAGCCCTTCGACGATATTGGTCAGGTATTTCGACCGCGCGGTCTGCGCCGGCGCGGCGGTATAGCGCACGGTGAGCATGGTCAGGAAGGCCGTGACATAGAGCACGAAGCAGAGGAGATAGCAGCCGTAAATGCCGACCTCGTCATACAGCACGCCGGCGCCGAGCGGTCCCAGCAGGCGCGTGGCGCTGTTCGTCACCGAATCGAAGGCAAGCGCTGCGCCGGCGCGGGAGGGCCCGGCGATCTCGCCCATCATCGTGCGGCGGAAGGGAAAATCCGAAGCGAACAGCGCGCCGCCGAGGCAAATTCCGAGCATGACCTGCCAAACCGCGAGATGGCCGGTATAAGCGGAAACGCCGAGCGCCCCCGAGGTGAGGCAGAGAACGCCGAGCGTCGCCAGCATGAAGGTCCGCCGGTTCAGGCGCTCCGCCAGCGTGCCGACCACGGTGCCGAGCAGGACCATCGGCAAAAATCGGAAGAAGGTGACAAGGGCGGTCTGGAAGGCGGAGCCGGTGACGTCGAAGACGAAGATACTGGCGGCCAGCACCTCGAGCCATCGAACGACCCCGGTGCAGGCGCCGGACAGCCAAAGGCCGGTGTAGTTCCGGTCGCGGAACAGGTCGATCGGGCGAACGCGGCCGCTGCGCCCGGCGCTGTTGAGGCTCGTCAAGGGCGGCGCGCTCCGCCGGCGCGAAAGGCATGCGGATCGCCGGCAAGGCGCATGCGCGAAGGGGCGACGGCAGCGACGGGCGAGCGTGTCGGCAACGCTTGGACTTTCCTCAGCAATGGCGCGCGATTTTGGCGCGTGCCTCATTTTGCGCCATCATAGGGCATCGGGCCCGATTCCCCGAAATGCCGGCCTGCCGTTCCGGAAGGACGGCAATCCGAAGCCGCGTGCGATCCAGGAAGGCATTGGTCTATGATCCGCCGGACCAATCGGCCACGCCTATTCGGCCGGCCGTAAGAACGTCATAAGAACAAGGAGAAACGGATGACCGATGCCTACAATGTGTCCGGCGCGGGCCGTAAGCCGAAGCTCGTGACGCCGCCGAAAGCCTGCGAGACGCATTCCCACGTTTTCGGGCCGGCCGAAAAATACAAGAGATTTCCCGGCCGCACGCCGAATTACGGTGCCTCGGTCGAAGCCTATGCCGAGATGCTCGACGCGCCTCGGCATGGAGCGCTGCGTCATCGTGCAGCCGTCGCTCTACAGCTACGACAACAGCTGCTCGCTCGACGCCATGGCCTGGTTCGGCAAGTCGCGGGCGCGCGGCGTGGCGGTGACCAAGACCGGCGTAAGCAAGCAGGAGCTGCAGCGCCTGCATGACGGCGGCATGCGGGGCATCCGGTTCTTTCTCCTGGTCGACGACTTCACGATGGCGGACGCGCCGGCGATGGCGAAGAAGGTCGCGCCCTTCGGCTGGCATCTGCAGGCGCAGGGACACGGACGGTGGCTGGAAGAAGCCATGCCGATCCTGGAGAAGCTGCCGGTCGATGTCGTCATCGACCATGTCGGCCGCACGCCGCCGGAAAACGGGCTTAACGATCCGGGGTTTAAGTCGCTGCTGCGCTTCATGGAGACCGGGCGCTGCTGGGTCAAGCTGTCGGCGCCCTATCTGGCGACGACGGACGGCCCGCCGCACTACGCCGATGTCGGCAAGAAGGTGCAGGCACTCGTGGGCGTCCGGCCGGACCGTCTCGTGTGGGCGGCGAACTGGCCGCACCCCGGCCACACGGGGCCGCAGGACAAGCCGGAAGAGGCCGACCTGCTCGACGTCATGCTGGAATGGGTGCCGGACAAGAAGATCCGGGACGCCATATTCGCGGACAACGCCGCGGTGCTGTACGATTTCGATGACTGAAAGAACGAACCTCAGGAGAAAGCCATGCCGGGCGCGCTATCCCATATCCGAGTCGTCGACCTGACCTCGAACCTGTCGGGGCCCTACTGCGCCATGATCCTGGGGGATCAGGGCGCCGACGTCATCAAGGTCGAGCGCAAGGGCGAGGGCGACGTGTTGCGTAAGACGCCGCCTTTCATCAACGGCGAAAGCGCGCCCTTCATGCTGTGGAACCGCAACAAGCGCGGCATCGAGCTCGACCTGAAGGATCCGAAGGATGTCGAGATCTGCCGCAAGCTGGCCGCGCGCGCCGATGTCTTCATCGAGAACTGGCGGCCGGGCGTCGCCAAGCGGCTGGGCCTCTCCTACGACGACCTCAAGAAGATCAATCCGCGGCTGGTCTATTGCTCGGTTTCCGGCTTTGGACAGACCGGCCCCTATGCGCCGCGCGGCGGGTTCGATCTCGTCGCCCAGGCGATGTCCGGGCTGATGGCGATCTGCGGCGAGGAGGACGGCCCGCCGCACCGCCTGCCGATCCCGATCTCGGACACGACCGGCGGCATGTTCGCGGCGATCGGCGTGCTGACCGCGCTGGCGGCGCGCGAGAAGACGGGCAGGGGGCAGCAGGTCGACGTCTCGCTGTTCGAGGGCGCCGTCTCGAAATGCGTCTACGAGGCCGCCTCCTATTTCGCCACCAACGAGCGCCCCGCCCGCATCGGCCAGCAGCATCGCGGCAGCTCGCCCTACCAGGTCTTCCAGACCAAGAACGGCTGGCTCGTGCTTGGCGCGGCGGCGCAGAATTTGTGGCTCAAGGCCTGCAAGGTGCTCGGCTGCGAGGCGCTGATCAAGGATCCGCGCTTCCTCACCAAGGCCGACCGGGTCGCCAACAACAAGGCGCTGGTCGCCCTCCTGCAGGAGCGTTTCATCACCGGCACGACCGAGGAGTGGTTCGAGAAGCTGGACGCGGCGAACATTCCCGCCGGGCCGGTGATGTATCACGACCAGGTCTTCAACGACCCGCACGTGCTGGCGCGCGAGATGGTGGTCGAGGTCGACCACACGACCGCGGGCCGCCAGCGCACGCTGGGCACGCCGGTCAAGCTGTCGGAGACCAAGGGCTCGATCCGCCGCGCGGCGCCGCTGCTGGGCGAACATACCCACGAGGTCCTGGCGGAGCTCGAGGCGGAAGAAAAGGCGGCGGAGTAAGCGGGACCGTTCCGTTTCGCGCGCACCGTCGTCGCTAAGAGCGCGGGCGGCGCAGCGCCGCCATGATCGCCTCGAAGACGGCTTCCGGCGCGATGGAAGCGGCGCATCGTGCGACTTGCTGCGCCTCGTCCTTGGTGCAGGTGTCCCACCAATCATGGATCTGATGACAGGGATAGCAGGGGCACCGGTCCGGATCGGGCGTCAGCGTCGTGGCGTTGACCCAATACTTCGTGAGGTTTTCCGGCGACGAGTGCGACAGGTAGACGACCTTCGCCACTGCCGTCATCGCAACGCCGTGCATCAGGCCTGTTTCCGGACCGACGACGCAGTCAGCGTGCTGCGCGAAGACGATCGACTCCCGGATCGTCCACTGCCCGACGCAAGGGTGGATGTAGGATGGGTCGGCGCCGTCTTCCATTAGGGTTTGGAGAATTCCTTTTTCCAGCTCCTGGGAGGCATCGGCGCCGCCCGTGAAGACGACGTGGACCTTCGCCTTCGCCAGCCATGCCGCGACGACATTGATCCAGGGATAAACCTTATGAATTGCGGACCCGCTGATCGCCCAGACCACGCACAGCTCTGAATGCGCCATGAAAGCGCGCCCGCCCGCCGCCCATTCGTTTTCCGAGGCGGTGGGGAAAAAGGCGTCCTGAGGCGCCAAGGGAACACCGGCAACGTGATGCGCCAGCTCCTGGTAGTTTTTGTCGAAGATGAAACGACGCGCTTCCGGCGGATAATAGAAGGAAGTCAGGCCGTCGTGCGTGAGCATCAGACCCTCGAGCGTGGAGTCGAGATTGACGACCTTGTCGTAGCGCTCCGCGATCCGCCGAAAATACCGGTCGTATTGATCCTGCGTCAGCGTGCCGCCATCGAAGACGAGATAGGCGTCGACATACGGGCTGTTGGCGAGCAGCGCTTCGCCCAGGGGGCTGGTGTTCAGCGTGACGTGATAGTCCTGCTCGTGCAGTCCCCGCAGCACGGAGCCGGCAACGAGGCAGTCGCCGATGGCACCCCAGCGTGCGACGAGGCAACGTTTCTTGCCGCCAGGGTTCCGCTGCCACAGTGTTTTGAAGGACGGGCCGGAGCTTGTACGATAGACCTCGAAGAGCGAATGCTCGCCGGCGCCGGACCGGATCTCGCATTCGAGCTGCTGCCAGCCGCAGATATCCGGCATCTTGTTCAGAAGCCGTTCGATGTCGCCGGAATGGATATCCCATCGCCGATCCCGGTCGGATGCCGCCGCGCCCTCGCGTGAATCGTCGGCGTTGGGCAAGTAGAAGATCAGATGCCCCCCCTGCTTCAGCTTCCGGGCCCATTTTTTCAGGACGCCGAGGACCTGTTTAGGCTCGATGCGTTGCAGAAGATGGCTGGAAAAGATGAAATCCAGCGACGCGTCATCGAACATCCGCAGGTCGCCGGCCGCGACCGCTGTCGCTTGGCCCAGCGCGATGCCGATCATATGCGGCAGGCACGGCGACGCCCTGCAACCGACATCGAGCCCTTTGCCCCGCGCATAGGGCGCCACCAGATGGAAGATCTTCGCCGATTCGCCGCCGCAAGCATCGCTGGCATCAGAGGGTATCGCCGGCTCTTGCGCGGGTGCGGTCGCCACGACCGGCGGCGTCCGTCTGATCGGCGCCTTTTCGAGCGTCATTCCCTGCCGCACGATGTAGCCCGGATGATCGTACCGGCGGTCTCGATCCGTCATTTCTCATTTCCTCGGCGAATCCGGCTTCCCCATGCAGCGGATCCCGCCGTCGCCATCGGTCGAAGCATGCGGCCCGACATGCTCACGGTACGCTGCCGGACGGCAGGCGATCGGTCCGGGCATCACGGTACCGGCCTAAATCTGCGCTTTCAACAATCGATGGTCGACAGTTCCGGTCGCTCCAGGGCGCGGCTAGAACGGCACCGATCCGTTCACGGTCGTCCGCAGCATGAGGCGGCGGTCGGGCCATTCGTAGTCGCGCGGCGCCCAGTGCTGGACCAGCGCATTGTCCCACATCAGCAGGTCGCCGACCCGCCACTGGTGGCGATAGATGTATTCCTTGCGGGTGATGCGGTCGGAGAGGTCCGCGATCAGCGGGAGCGCCTCGTCCTCCGGCATGCCTTCGATGCCGATGCATTCGCCTTTCCGGACGTAGAGCGCCTTGCGCCCGGTGACCGGATGGCGCCGCGCCACGGGATGAATCACGTCGGGATTCTTGGCGATCTGCTCCACGGTCAGCGCGACCGGCTTCTTGACGCCCCGCTCCTTGGCGGCGAAGCGATGGATTGCGCGCTTGCCCTCGATCTTCTTCTTCATGGCCGCCGGCAGGTCGTCATAGGCGGCGCAGGCGCTGGCGAACCAGGTGTCGCCGAGCGGCCGGCCGTTCTTGTGCGGCACCTCGACGGCATAAAGCATGGTCAGCCGCGGCGGCGTGGCGGTATAGGACATGTCGGTATGCCAGTGGCTGCCGGCGTCGGCATAGCCGATATCCTTGCCGTCCTCCTTGATGTTGGAAACGACGAGCACGGCCGGATTTTCCTTCAGCGCGTATTTGTTGAAGGAATTGATCTCGATCTCGCCGAAGCGGCGGCTGAACGCGACCTGCTGCTCGGGCGTGATGTGCTGGCCTCGCAGGAAGATGACGGCATGCGCGCTCAGCGCCGCATCGATTTCCGCGAAGGTCGCGTCTTCGATCCCTTTCGCCAGGTCGACACCCCGTATCTCCGCGCCGACGGGCGCGTCGCATGGAACGATCTCGATCCGCGGCATGGCTCTGCTCTCCGGTCCTTATGGGTATGGCCGATCGTCGCTCAATATACGAAATCCCTGGCCCTCGGGCCAAACACGGCGCCTGCGCGGCGGGCGCTGTGGACGGGCGGGGCGGACTCGTGCCACGGTCCGACAAATAGGAAAAATCCACAGGAGGGAGCCATGACCGATCTTTCATCGCTGACCGCGGCGCTGGGCGCCATGCTCAAGGAGCGCGGCGCCACCGTGGCGGTCGCCGAATCCTCGACCGGCGGGCTGATTTCCGCGGCCCTGTTGGCGCAGGGCGGCGCATCGGCCTATTTCCGCGGCGGCGCCGTGGTCTATACGCGCGAGGCGAAACAGCGGCTGGGCGGCGTCAGCGATGCGGATATGGCGCGCGAGCGCGCGGCGACCGAGACGCACGCGCTCGTCCTGGCGCGGTCCATTCGCGAGCGGATGCAAGCGGACTGGGGCATCGGCGAGACGGGGGCGACGGGGCCGACCGGGAATCGCTACGGCGACGCGCCCGGGCATACCTGCATCGCGGTCGTCGGGCCGACTGAGACGGTGATCACCGTGGAAACCCGGAGCGCCGGCCGCGAGGCGAATATGTGGGCCTTTACCCGCGCCGCGCTGGCACTGCTGCAGGACGCGGTGACGGGGGCCAAGTAGCATGGCGGACGCCGCATTTGCAGCACTGCTCGAAGCCTTCACCGCGGCGGTGGTGGCCGGCGACGGTGCAGGGTTCGCCGCGCTCTTCACCGAGGACGGTTGCTATCACGACGTGTTCTACGGCGCCTTCCGCGGCCGGGCGGCCATCGCGGACATGCTGGAGAACCGCTTTCACCGGGACGCCGAGAGCTTCCGCTGGGACATGCACGAGCCGGCGCGCGACGGCGATACCGGCTATGCCCGCTATGTCTTCAGTTACGATTCGAAACTCGCCGGCGCCGAAGGCCGGCGTGTCCTGTTCGAAGGCGTCAGTATCTTCGGGCTTGCCGGGGACAAGATCCGCGATTACCGCGAGGTCGCCAATGTCGGCCCCGGTCTCGTCGCGCTCGGCTTCGCGCCCGAGCGGATCGCGAAGATTCTCGGGCGGCAGGCGCGCGACCTGGCGGCGCGGCCGGAGGCCGGCGGCCACAGCCGCTGACCCCGGCGCATCGGCGGATCGCTATTCGTAATAGGCGCCCGTGCGGTAGACCGGCGCCTTCCATTTGTTGGCCTTGGACTTGCCGGGCAGCGGCCCGCCATCGATGGCGATCCGCTTCAAGTGATCGCCGCGGTCGTTGGCGCCGCAGCCGACGCGCAGCAGGACCAGCGGCTCCTCGCTCGTCGCGTGGAAATGATAGAAGCTGCCGGCCGGCAGCATGATGCCTTCGTTGCGGCCGAGCGCCTTTTCCTCGCCTTGCGGGCCATAGAAGGTGGCCTCCCCGGCGAGGATGATGAACATGTGATCCTCGTTGGGATGAGCATGGAGGGTGTTCTCGCCGCCCGAGGCGTAAACCTTGAGCCGCGCCCACATATTCTCGGTCTCGGCGATCGGCGTGTTGCTGCGGCCGTCGTCGAGAAGCTGGGCTTTCAGCTGGAAAAAGCTCGGCTTGATCGTCGTGTTCACCGCGCCCGCGGCGGTCGGCGCGGTCGCTTTGAGGTCGTCCGGCATGTCCTTAAGTCCCTTTCACAATGCCTTTGGAATTTGGTCAAAAGCATAGCTTAGACGGGACCTTAGGTCCAAGACGGAGGCCCACTCGCCGGCCATTCGGCATTGGCCGTTAGGAATTACAACCAAGATGGGGATGATCGGCCAGCGGCCGCGCGGATGGTAAACGCCGTAATGTCTGCCATGCCCTGGATCGGCGCGAGAGACCGGCAAGGCGAAAGCTTTCGCGGGTTAACAGTTTGTTAGCAGTCTGCCGTTAAGTAATGAGTCTCTTGAAGATTTCGCGGAGAGCGATATGCCTCAGACAGTGGAAGTGGGGACGAAACTGAGAAAAAGGGACGCCCCGGAATTCGTACTGGAGGTCATCGAGCTGTTCACGCCCAACGGTGAGCAGCCTCACGCGCGTGCGCGCGTCAGCATCACGAAGCACAACTCCGATGTGCGGCTGTACTCGATATCCGCGCTCTCGGACCCCCGCCTCTTCACGCCGTTCGGCGAGGGCAACTGATCCAGGTTCTGTTTGGCGTGTCTCTTGATTGGGCGGACGCTAAGGTGGGTTAGCGTCCGTTTTCTTTTGCGGGTCCCGCAGACGCGGAATCAGAGCGCCGCCGCCAGCATCCAGGCAAGCAGCCGCGTCCCTTCCGCGAAATCCCCCAGGTCCATGCTCTCGTCTGCGTTGTGGCTGCCGTTCGCGTTGCGCACGAAGATCATCGAGGACGGAATGCCGCTCCGCTCGAACTCCTGGGCGTCGTGGCCGCCGCCGCTGGCCATGGCCAGCGCGGGGATCGACAGGCGGGCGCAGCCGTCGCGCAGGCTTTTCAGGTGGTCCGGGTGCATCACAGTCGGCTGACTGAACGCGGTCTTGCCGAGCTCGAAGCGCACACCGCGACGACGCCCGATGTCCTCGGCCCGCGATTGCGCGCGCGCATTCATCCTGTCCAGGGTGTCCCGGCTCAGGCTGCGGATATCGAGCGTGAAGGTGACCTCGCCCGGCACCTTCGCCAGGCTGTGCAGGTCCGCGTTCGTGTAGAACTTGCCCGCGGCGAAGACAATATCCTCGCCTTTGTTGCGTAAATCTTGCGCATCGGCTTCGAGTCCGATCAGCAGCTCCGATGTGGCCAGCACCGCGTCGTGACGGAGATGCTGCGGGACTCCGCCGCTGTGGGTGTACTCGCCGAGGCACCGGGCGGCGCGCGTCCGGGCGTTGCCGCGAATCCCGGTGACGATGCCGACGGGCAGCCCTTCGGTCTCCAGCACCGGTCCCTGCTCGATATGGAGCTCGATATACGCCTTCACCGTCTCGCGGGAGAGCGCCGGCGGGCCCTCGAAGATCCTTTCCGGGGCCATCCCGCATTCGCGCATCTGCGCGCCCAGCATCCGGCCCGTGCCGAGGTGGAGCGCCGTTTCCAGTTCCGACGGCACCATCAGGCGGAGCGCCGCGCGCGAACCGAGGTGGCCGCCGTGTTCGCCGGCGAACCAGCTGCCGCATTCTTCGGCGCGGATCGCCATGACGGCGATATCCTGCCGCGGGACGATCCCGGCGTCCTTGATGGCGGCGAGCGCCGTCACGCCGGCGACCACGCCGGCCGCGCCGTCGTAGTTGCCGCCCCGGGGGACGGAGTCGAGGTGCGAGCCGGTCATCACCCGCGGAATCTGGCGGTCGGTTCCGGGAAGCGTGTAGTAGCTGTTGCCGACGGCGTCGTGCGAGACGTCCAGTCCGACCTCCCGGGCGCAGACGGCGAACATCTCGTGGGCGACCTGTTCTCCTTCGCCATACGACATCCGCGTGACGCCCCCGCCCGGATCGGCGGTATGCGTGGCGAGATCGTCGAATAACCGCTTTGCGATCGGCATGCTGTCGCTCACGGTGCGGCTCAGCCTGTTTGTGGCCGCTTCATCCAGTCCGGTCATTCCGAATCTGCTCCCGTCCGTGCGGTTATTTCGAATTTCCAGCAAATTCCGTGCCACATGGGGAAGACTGGGGGAAGACCGGCGGATTTTCTTTGGCTAAGATCGATGTGTCAAAGGAGTTCCCCATGCATCTTCACATCGACAGCCTGCGCTGGAAGCCGCCGCACATGCACCTGACGCAGGCGGTCTACGAGGCCGCGGCCCGCCGCCACCCGGCGCTGGCCGGCCGGCTGACCGTCAGCTTCAGCTGGGACAGCGAAGATTTCGAGAAGCATATGCGGACCGCGAATATCCTCTTCGCCCAGCGTTTCCCGAAGAAGGATCTCGCCGCCCGCGCGCCCGGGCTCAAATGGATCAACGTCCCCTCCGCCGGCATCGAGTATCTGATGCCGCTCGACTGGCTGCCGCCCGGCGTGGTCCTGACGAACAATAGCGGCACCCACGCGCCCAAGGCCGCCGAATCGGTCACCATGGCGGTGCTCATGCTGAATGGCCGGTTGCCGGAGATCATCGCCCATCAGCGTGGCGCGAAATGGGAGCAGGTCTTCACCTCGGTGGCCGCCGGCAAGACGGTAGCCCTGCTTGGCCTCGGCAATATGGGACGCGCGTCGGCCCGGGCGTTGCGCGGCCTTGGCCTGCGCGTGCGCGGCGTGCGGCGCTACCCGGCGCCGGACGACGATGTCGACGAGATTTTCGGCCGCGACGCGCTGCACGACGCGCTGAAGGGGGCGGACTTCCTGGTGGTCGCCGCGCCGCTGACGGCCGAAACGCGCGGCATGATCGGCGGGCGCGAGCTTGACTGTTTGAAAGAGGGCGCGGGCGTCGTGAATATCGGCCGCGGCCCGATCGTCGATTACGACGCGCTGCGCCAGAGGCTGACCTCAGGGCGGCTCGGCGGGGCCGTGCTCGACGTCTTTGCGGAGGAGCCGCTGCCGCCGGATTCGCCGTTGTGGACGACGCGTAATCTCATCGTCATGCCGCATATTTCCTCGGACGACCCCCTGCAGTATTTGCCCCGCGCCCTCGACATTTTCTTCGACAACCTTCAGCGCCTGCTGAACGGCGAGGAGATGCGTAACGCCATCGACCCGGCGCTCGGCTACTAGCGCCACCGGCCCTTATTACTGATCTGGCGGCTGTTGCGGCCGCTTCCGACGACAGGACACCGGATGCGTGAATTCTACCGCTGGGCTCGCACGGCATATGCCGCGATGCCGAGCAACCTGCGGGGACTGCTCCTGATGACGCTCTCGGTCGGTTTCGCCACCGGAACCCATGCCGTCATCCGTCATCTGGGGAGCGATATGCCGTCCGAGGAAGTGGTCGTCATTCGCCATGCCTTCGCCCTCGCGGCGCTGTCGCCCTTCATCAGCCGGGCCGGCATCCTGCGGACGCTCCGTGCGCGGCGGCCGCGCCTGATCGTCACGCGAGGCCTGATCGGGGGGTGCAACGCGCTCGCCTGGTACAAATCCCTGACGCTGCTGCCTTTCGTCGTCGCCACGTCGCTCAATTTCCTGGCGGCGCTTTTCGTCACCATCGGCGCGGTGCTGTTCCTCGGCGAAAAGGCGGGGCCGCGGCGCTGGGCGGCGGTGGCCATCGGCTTCTCCGGCGCCGTGATCATCCTGCGGCCGGGGGTCGAGGTCATCACGCCGGGCGCGCTGCTGGTGCTGCTCAGCGCGGTGCTGTCCGGCACCTCCCTGCTGCTCCTCAAACTGCTGACGCGGACCGAGTCGCCGCTCACCATCGTGACCTATATGTATCTGTTCCGGATCGGCATCGCGCTGATCCCGGCGGCGTTCCATTGGGTCTGGCCGTCGCTCAACGACCTGCTCTGGTTCGTCGCCATCGGCGTGGTGTCGAGCGCCACGAACATGGCCCAGGCGCAGGCCTTCAAGGAAGCGGATGCGACGCTTCTGGCGCCCGTGCGCTTCACCCGGCTGGTCTGGGCGGCGTTGATCGGCGTGATCGCCTTCGGCGAGATACCCGATCTCTGGACCTGGATCGGGGCCGCGGTCATCGCGGGCAGCATCAGCTACATCGCCTATCGCGAGGCGACATTGCGCCAGCAGGAAAAAACAGCCGCCGAAGAGACCGTATAGGCCTTCGGCGGCTGGATTGCGGTCGCGGCCGTCGTAAGCGCGTTATTTCTCGCGAACGAAGCGGTTGCGCAGCGTGCCGATCTGGTTGATCTCGATCTCCACCACGTCGCCGTCCTTAATGTTTGGCGCGGAGCCCTCGGTGCCCATCCAGACCATGTCGCCGGGATGCAGGGTCAGGTATTTGCTCATCGTGCTGATGTAGCGCTCGATCCCGAACAGCATGTGATTGGTGGGAAACTCGATTGTCTGCTTGCCGTTGACGCGGACGGTGGTCTTCAGCTTGTCGAGGTCGACGTCGGTCTCGATCCAGGGCCCCATCGGCTTGAAGGTGTCGGTGTTCTTGGCGCGCCACATCGTCCGGTCGCCCTTCTGCCAGGTGCGCTCGCTCACGTCGTTGCCGACGGTATAGCCGAAGACGCAGGAAAGCGCGTCCTTTTCTGTCAAGTTCTTGGCTTTCTTGCCGATGACGACGACGATTTCCGCCTCGTACTGCACTTTCTCGGTGGCGTCCTTCGGGATGATGACGTCCTCGCCATGGGCGATCAGGGCGTTGTTCGCGCGATAGCCGATGTCCGGCTTTTCCGGAATATTCGGTTCGCGGCCATGCATCTTGGCCTGCTCCATGATGTGGTCGACATAGTTCAGCCCGGCCGCATAGAAGGTCTGCGGGACCAGCGGAACCAGCAGCTTGACCTTGTCGAGCGGCAGCCGCTTGCCGGTGCGCTTGTAGCTGCCCAGCATGTCGCCGTCGACCGCCTCGATCTCCGAGCCCTCGATGATGCCATAGGATGCCTTGCCGTTACTTTCGAACCGTGCCCAACGCATGGTGGTGTCCTCCGCGATGCTCCAGGTTGTCGTATGACGCGCCGGTAATGCCGGAACGAGGCTGGCTAATGGAACAGCAGCCCGTTCCAGAGGCCGTAGATGGTCAGGCCGATGAACACGATCAGGCTTATGATGAAATATGTGCGCAAGGCTCGCCTCGCATTGTCGTCGCGTGGTCACAGTTTAGCCGAAACCTCTCCGACCTCAAGCATGCCGCCCCATCGCCCTTGTTGCGCCGGCCCTTCTTTGGGTAAGCTGATGCTGGGGCAACCCACACAAACGGTAAACACATGGGCGAAGTCATCAACCTGCGCAGCTTCCGCAAGAGCCGGGAGCGCGACGAACGAACCAAGAAGGCGGTGGAGAATCGTGCGCGCGCCGGTCGTTCGAAGGGTGAGCGCAAGCGTGACGAGGTCGAAACGGAAGCGACGGTAGCCTTCCTCGACAAGTGCCGGCTCGATCGCGAAAGCGACGAAGAAGCTTCCTGACCTGCGCGAACGGGTGCGCGCGGCCATCTTTCCCTTCGCGGAACGGTGAGCGCGTGGTTCAGATCATGGCCGTCCGCGGCGCGTGCCCGTTGTGATGTCCGCCAGGCCCTTCCGTGACATCCCATCCATTGCCGCCGCAGCATCACAGCGCAGGGAGTAACCGCCGATGACCATCAAACGCTGGAGAGGGGACGCCGCCGGCCGCAACAGGGCGGTCCGTCACGACGGCATCGTCTACACCGTCGCGACGGCCGAATCGGCCGGGCCCGACATCAAGACGCAGACCCGCGCCTCGCTCGAAGCGATCGAGAGAACCTCGACCGAGGCGGGCTCGGACAAGACGCGCATGCTGTCGGTGCAGATCTTCCTCGCCGACATGGCGCAGAAAGCGGCGATGGACGAGGTCTGGAACGCCTGGATCGGCCCCGACTGGCAGACCTGGCCGCAGCGCGCCTGCGTCGGCGCGCCGCTCGCCGGCGGCACGCTGGTCGAGATCGTCGTCAAGGCGGCGGCGAAGGACTGACGGGCGGCGGGAAGCGGTCGAGATAGGCGCGGGCCCGCGGCAGCGCATCGTGCAGGAACTGTTTCGGTTCCCGCAGCCATAGCCCGTCGTAATAGCGCGAGCGGATTTCCGAGACGAGGACCGCCGGCGGCAGCGGAAACAGATCCGCCGACCAGCCGGGCCACCGCCGGTTCGCTTTGCGCCGGATGTGATCCAGCAGCGCGGGCCAGCGGGAATAGCCGTGATAGTCGAAGGCCAGGTCGTCGCGGGCGACGACGATGTGGTTGCCCGTGAAGCCCTTCGCGGGCCGGATCCAGATCGGCGCAAATCCGGCATCGGGATAGCGCTCGAGAAAGGCGAAGGCCAGGATGTGACAGGCGCCGCAGGCGAAGAAGACGCGCTCGGTCAAGCCCCAGCGCTTGACCGGATTGCTTTTTGTCCCGGGCGGCAGAACTGTACATGGGACTGTCCACGCCTCCTTGCCGCGCTTTGCCGGCGAAATGTTCCGTCACAGAAGCCGGCGGCTGGTCGTCCGCATGATCCGCGGCACGAGTAGCAGCTCTCTGTTTGCATCTTTCGCCGCCGGCAATGAGACATGTGCCAACCGGGCGCCGCGCCTGCCGAGGATGAACACGGCGTATTCCCGGCCGAGCAGGCGCTCGATCGCCGGATCGCGTACGTCGAGGCCGCCGGCATAGGCGCCGAAGGCGGGCAGGATCAGGCGCACGGCCGTCGGTGACGAAGCAGCGCCCGCCGACGCGGCGGTTGCGCACCGAGACGGATGCCTTCGGGATGGTAGTGGCCGGAGATCTCGCCTTCCGCGCTTGCGCGCGGCTTCGTGGCGGAAGACGATGTTGGCGCTCCGAAACTCGGGCGTCGGCGATGCCGCCGAGGCCGGCCGGCGGGGCTCGGGGTCGTGGTTGCCGGTGATCCAGATCCACTCGTGCGCCGCCGTGAGCCTGCGGAGCGTGTCGATCTCGTCCCGGGCCAGCCGGCCCGCGCCATCGCTGTCGTGGAAGCTGTCGCCGAGGCAGATCACCCGGCGCGGCCGGTAGCGGCGCAGCACGACCGCCAGGCGGCGCAGCGTCTCGCGGCTGTCATAGGGCGGCAGCGGTGTGCCGTTGGCGGCGAAGGCGGAGCCCTTCTCCAAATGCAGGTCGGCGACGGCGAGCGTCTCCGACTCCGGCCAATAGAGCGCGCCGCTCGCGTCGGCGAGCAGGGCAGCGCCATGGAATTGGAAGGCGGCTGCGCTCACGGGCGGCGTTCCGTCGCTTCGGCGATGAGCTGCTGCGCCGCTTCGTCGAGCAGCTCGTCGACCGCGTCGCCGTCGACCCGTTCCTTGCCGATCTCCAGCAGCACCGGCACGGCGAGCGGCGAGACGCGGTCGAGCCGGCGGTGCAGGATGCGGTCCTTGGCGCGCTTCAGCATCCCGGCGAGGCGCTCGACGTCGGTCAGCCCGCGCGCCGCGTCGCGCCGGGTAGCGCGCAGCAGGATGTGCTGTGGCTCGTGACGGCGCAGCGTGTCGTAGATCAGGTCCGAGTTGAAGGTGACCTGGCGGCCGGTCTTCTGCTGGCCGGGATACTGGCGCTCGATCAGCCCCGCGATCACCGCGACATTGCGGAAGGTGCGCTTGAGCATCGAGGATTCGGCCATCCAGGCTTCCAGGTCATCGCCCAGCATGTCCTCGTCGAACAGTTTCGCCACGTTTCCGACCGGCTTCATGCTCCACACCGCGATGACGTAGTCGGTGGCGACGAAGCCCATGGGCGCGAGGCCGGCGCGCTCCATGCGCTTGGTCAGCAGCATGCCCAGCGTCTGATGCGCGTTCCGGCCCTCGAAGCAGTAGGCGACCATGAACTGCTTCTCGCCACGCGGAAAGCTCTCGACGAGAAGCCAGTCCGGCTCCGGCAGGCAGGAGCGCCAGAGCTGCAGGTCGAGCCATTCGCGGACCTGGTCCGGCAGCGCGCCCCAGCCGGCCGGGCGGGCGAGGATCGCGCGCACGCGCTGGGCCAAGTGCGTCGTCAGCGGCAGCCGCCCGCCCTGATAGGCCGGCACTTGCGGCGCATCGCCGCCCGCCCGCACGGCTTCCACGGCCATCTCGCGGATGCCGACGAAGCGCAGCATCTGGCCGGAGAAGATGAAGGTGTCGCCTTCCTCCAGCCCGAGCGCGAAATATTCCTCGACCTCGCCCAGCACGGGCCCGCGCAGGATCTTCACCTTCAGCGTCGTCGCCTCGACGATGGTGCCGATGTTCATGCGGAGGCGCTGCACGACCCGGGGCGAAGCGGCCTTGTAGCGTCCGTCGGCGAGGCGCTCCAGCCGCTGCCAGCGCTCGTATTCCCGGAGCGCGTAGCCGCCGTGGTCGACGAAGGCGACGACGTCGTCGAAATCCTTGCGGCTGAGGTCGGCATAGGGCGCCGCGCGCGTGACCTCGCGATACAGCGCGTCGGGGTCGAAGGGCGCGGCGCAGGCCATTGCCATGACATGCTGCGCCAGCACGTCGAACCCGCCCGGCTGCGGCGGGTCGCCGTCCAGCGTTCCCTCGCGGATCGCGTCCAGCGCGGCGCGGCATTCCAGCACCTCGAAACGGTTGGCGGGCACCAGGATGGCGCGGCTCGCCACGTCGAGCCGGTGGCCGGAGCGGCCGACGCGCTGCACCAGCCGGCTGACGCCCTTGGGCGCGCCGATCTGGATGACCAGGTCGACCGCCGCCCAGTCGATGCCGAGGTCGAGCGACGAGGTCGCGACGACGGCGCGCAGCTTGCCCGCCGCCATCGCCGCCTCGACCTTACGCCGCTGCTCGCGCGCCAGGCTGCCGTGATGCAGCGCGATCGGCAGGTTGTCGTCGTTCAGATGCCACAGCTCCTGGAACACGATCTCGGCCTGGGCGCGGGTGTTGACGAAGACGAGCGTGGTCCCGGCGCGGCGGATCTCTTCGTAGACCTCCGGCAGGGCATGCACCGCCATGTGTCCGGACCAGGGCATCGGCTCGCGCGTCGTCAGCATGCTGACCCGGGCGTCGACGGATTCGCCGCCGGCGATGAGATCGACCGAACCGGGCCGCGCGTCCGGCGACAGCCAGGCGCGCAGCGCGTCGGGCCAGGCGACGGTCGCCGACAGCCCGACCCGCCGGCAGCCGGGCGCGATCGCCTGCAGCCGCGTCAGGCAGAGCGCCAGCTGGTCGCCGCGCTTCGACCCGGCGAGCGCGTGGATCTCGTCCAGCACGACGCAGCGCACCGAGCGGAACAGCCGAGTCGAATCCGGATAGCTCAAGCAGCAGCGTCAGGGATTCCGGCGTGGTCAGCAGGATGTTCGGCGGCCGCTCGCGCTGCCGCTGGCGCTTGTGCTGCGGCGTGTCGCCGGTGCGGGTTTCCGCCGTGACCGACAAGGCCATCTCGGCGATCGGCGTCTCCAGGTTGCGGTGCACGTCGACCGCCAGCGCCTTCAGCGGCGAGATATAGAGGGTGTGCAGGCCCTCTGCCCCGCCTTCGGCGATGTCGATCAGGGATGGCAGGAAGCCCGCCAGCGTCTTGCCGCCGCCGGTCGGTGCGATCACCAGCGCGTGCCGGCCCGCCGCCGCGGCCTCGACGAGCGCGAGCTGATGGGCATGCGGCGACCAGCCGCGTTGTGCGAACCAGTCGGCGAACGCCTTCGGCAGCGCGCCGGCGCGCCTGGCCGCGGGCTCCGGCAGGGCAAGCTCCGCCTGCATCATGCCGGCACCCGGCGGCGTGATCGGTTCTGGATTCGTGACGGCAGCAGCAGCGGCACCCCTTCCTCGCGCGTCCCTCTTGCCTCTTGAACAGTTGGCCAGCATATAGAGAGGAGTCGCGAACGGAAAGGGAACAAAGTGTCTCGCTCGAGCGATGCCGCGCCGGAGCGCTGGCTGCGCAAGACGGGGCGCGGACTCTACTGCGTCCCCGGCGATTTCTACGTCGACCCGAACGGGCCGGTCGGCCGTGCGGTGATCACGCACGGCCATGCGGACCATGCGCGCGCCGGCCACGACGTCAGTGCTGACGACGGCGGCGACCGCGGCGATCATGCGCGTCGCGCTTCGGCGACGGCGCGGCGGGTACATTACGACTGCGCGGACTATGGCGAGATGCGCCGGTTCGGCGACGTTGCTGTCCGTCTTCTGCCGGCGGGGCATGTGCTCGGCAGCGCCCAGGTGGTGATCGAACATGCCGGCTGCCGCGTCGTCGTCTCGGGCGACTACAAGCGGCGGCGCGACCCGACCTGCGCCGGCTTCGAGCCGATCGATTGCGATCTTGTTCATCACCGAGGCGACCTTCGCGCTGCCGGTATTCCGCCACCCGGACGACCGCGGCGAGATCGCGCGCCTGCTGCATTCCCTGTCGGTATTCCCCGAGCGCTGTCACCTTGTCGGCGTCTATGCGCTCGGCAAGGCGCAGCGCGTCGCCGCGCTGCTGCGGGAAGCGGGTTATGACCGGCCGATCTACCTGCATGGCGCGCTGATCGAGCTGTGCGGGCTTTACGAGAGCCTCGGCGTATCGCTGGGCGAGCTCCGGCCGGTCGCGGGCGCGCAAAAGAAGGCGATGGCGGGGGAGATCGTGCTGTGTCCGCCGGGGGCGCTGAACGACCGCTGGTCGCGCGGCTTTCCCGAGCCGGTGACGGCGATGGCGTCCGGCTGGATGCGGGTGCGCCAGCGCGCGCGCCAGGGCGGGGTGGAGCTGCCGCTGGTGCTCTCCGACCATGCCGACTGGGACGAGCTGACCGCGACGATCCACGACATGAAGGCGCCTCGCCTTTGGGTCACCCATGGCCGCGAGGAAGCGCTGGTGCATTACGCCCGCAGCAAGGGCGTCGAGGCAGAGGCGCTGTCGCTGGTGGGGTTCGAGGAGGAGGGCTCGTGAAGCGCTTCGCCCAGCTCCTCGACACGCTGGTCTACACCCCGTCGCGCAACGGCAAGCTCCGGCTGCTCGCGGATTATTTCGCGACCGCGCCCGATCCGGACCGCGGCTGGGCGCTCGCCGCGATGACCGGCGGCCTGACCCAGCGTCACGTCAAGCCGGCGCTGGTGCACGCGCTGGTCGAGCAGCGCGTCGACCCGGTGCTGTTCCGGCTGTCTTACGATTACGTGGGCGACCTGGCGGAAACCGTGTCGCTGATCTGGCCGCAAGCTTCGGTGCAAGGGCCGGCCCCGTCCTTGGGCGGGATCGTCGAACGGCTGCGCGCCGCGGGCCGAACGGAGGTGCCGCGGCTGCTCGCGGACTGGCTCGACCTGCTGGATGCGCCGGGCCGCTTCGCGCTGCTCAAGCTGCTGATGGGCGGGATGCGCGTCGGCGTGTCGGCGCGGCTCACCAAGGCGGCGCTGGCCGCGGTCGGCGGCATGCCGGTGGAGCAGATCGAGGAGATCTGGTTCGGGCTGGAGCCGCCCTACCAACCCCTCTTCGCCTGGCTCGAAGGACGCGCCGGGCCGCCCGCGGTCGACCAGCGCCTGGCCTTCCGCTCGCCGATGCTGGCCAATCCGGTGGAGCCGGCCGAGATCGAGCCGCTCGATCCGGCCGATTTCCGCGCCGAATGGAAATGGGACGGCATCCGCGTGCAGCTCGTCGCCGACGGCGGCGAGGCGCGGCTCTATTCGCGCAACGGCGACGACATCGGCGCGGCGTTTCCGGACATTCTGGGGAACGCCGGCTTCGACGCGGTGCTCGACGGCGAACTGCTGGTCCTGCGCGCGGGCGAGGCCGCGCCGTTCAACGACTTGCAGCAGCGGCTGAACCGCAAGACCGTGACGGCGCGCCTGCTGGCCGACCATCCGGCGCATATCCGGCTCTACGACATCCTGTTCGACGCAGGCGAGGATCTGCGGCCGCTGCCCTTCGACGACCGCCGCCGGCGGCTCGAGCGCTGGTACGGTCGCGTCGCGCCGGAGCGCATGGACCTGTCGCCGCTGGTGCCGTTCGAATCCTGGGCGGACCTCGCCCGGCTGCGCGACGCCGCGCGGGCGGACGGCATCGAAGGCCTGATGCTGAAGCGGCGCGACAGCGTCTATGTCGCCGGCCGGCCCAAGGGCCCCTGGTTCAAATGGAAGCGCGACCCGCTGCTGGCGGACTGCGTCCTGATGTATGCGCAACGCGGCCACGGCCGGCGGTCGTCCTATTACTCGGACTTTACCTTCGGCTGCTGGCGCATGGACGAAGCGGGCGCGGCCGAGCTGGTGCCCGTCGGCAAGGCCTATTTCGGCTTCACCGACGCCGAGCTGGTCGAGCTCGACGGCTGGGTGCGGGCGCACAGCACGGAGCGCTTCGGGCCTGTCCGGGCGGTCGAGCCGGGTCTCGTCTTCGAGGTCGCCTTCGACTCCGTGCACCGCTCGACCCGGCACAAGTCCAAGCTGGCGATGCGCTTTCCGCGCATCCACCGGATCCGCTGGGACAAGCCGCACGCGGAGGCCGACCGCCTGGAAACCCTTGAAAAACTGCTAAATCCTTGACGACGGAATGGCCGGAAGAAGGATTGCCTATTGCCCGCTTGGCCCGTATCTTCCTGCCCGAACCGAAGCCAAGAGGTAACAGGCCATGCTCGCCAGTCTGCGCCGTGCGGGCGTCATCGCCGGATTTCTCGCGCCCTTCCTGTTCGTCGCCGCCTGCTCGCCGGAAGTGGGTAGCAAGGAATGGTGCGAGGCCATGAAGAAGAAGCCAAAGGGCGATTGGACCGCCAACGAGGCCACCGCCTTCGCCAAGAACTGCATCTTCTAGGCTCGGCCGCCAAATTTCCAAGGTATTGCTGCGTCAATGACCGATCTCGCGCATATCCGAAACTTCGCCATCATCGCGCATATCGACCATGGCAAGTCGACGCTTGCGGATCGTTTGATCCAGCGTTGCGGCGGGCTGACCGACCGCGAGATGCAGGACCAGGTGCTCGAATTCGATGGAGCTCGAGCGCGAGCGCGGCATCACCATCAAGGCGCAGGCGGTGCGCCTGACCTACACGGCCAAGAACGGCGAGACCTATGAGCTCAACCTCATGGACACGCCTGGCCATGTCGACTTCTCCTACGAGGTGAGCCGGTCGCTTGCCGCCTGCGAGGGCTCGCTGCTGATCGTCGATGCGGCGCAGGGCGTCGAGGCGCAGACCTTGGCGAACGCCTATCTTGCGATCGACAACAATCACGAGATCATCCCCGTCCTCAACAAGATCGACCTGCCCTCGGCCGAGCCCGAGCGCATCCGCCAGCAGATCGAGGACGTCGTCGGCATCGACGCGTCCGAGGCGGTCCTCGTCTCGGCCAAGACGGGCCAGGGCATCCCCGACGTGCTGGAGGCGCTGGTCAACCGGCTGCCGCCGCCCAAGGGCGATATCGACGCGCCGCTGCGTGCGCTCCTGGTCGACAGCTGGTACGACGCGTATCTCGGCGTCGTCATCCTGGTCCGGGTGGTCGACGGCGAGATCTCCAAGGGCATGAAGATCGAGATGATGGCGACCGGCGCGCTGCACGAGGTCGACCGGGTCGGCATCTTCACGCCGAAAAGCGAACCCGTCGCCTCGCTCGGTCCGGGCGAGATGGGTTTCATCACCGCGAGCATCAAGTCGGTCGCCGATTGCAAGGTCGGCGATACGCTGACCGGCGTGCGGAAGAAGGCTGCGGCGCCGCTGCCCGGCTTCAAGCCGACCGTGCCGGTGGTGTTCTGCGGCCTGTTCCCGGTCGACGCCGCCGACTACGAGGACCTGCGCGATAGCTTGGCCAAGCTGGCGCTCAACGATTCGTCGCTGCACTACGAGCCGGAGAGCTCGGCCGCGCTCGGCTTCGGCTATCGCTGCGGGTGCCTCGGTTTGCTCCATCTCGAGATCGTCCAGGAACGGCTGCAACGCGAGTTCGACCTCGACCTGATCACGACCGCGCCGTCCGTCGTCTACCGCATCTACATGACCGACGGCTCGCGCGTCGACCTGCACAATCCCGCCGACTATCCCGACGTGGTGCGGATCGCGCGCATCGAGGAGCCGTGGATTCGCGCGACGATCCTGGTGCCCGACGAGTATCTCGGCGCGATCCTCGCGCTCTGCACCGAGCGGCGCGGCGAGCAGATCGAGCTGACCTATGTCGGCAGCCGCGCCATGCTGGTCTACGCGCTGCCGCTCAACGAGGTGGTGTTCGACTTCTACGACCGGCTGAAATCGGTCAGCCGCGGCTACGCCAGCTTCGACTACGAGATCACGGGCTACCGCGAGGGCGACCTGGTCAAGGTGACGATCATGGTCAATGCCGAACCGGTCGACGCGCTGTCGATGATCGTCCACCGCAGCAACGCCGAGGCGCGCGGGCGCCAGGTCTGCGAGCGGCTGAAGGAGCTGATCCCGCGGCAGCTGTTCAAGGTGCCGATCCAGGCGGCGATCGGCGGCAAGGTGATCGCGCGCGAGACGATCAGCGCGATGCGCAAGGACGTGACCGCGAAATGCTATGGCGGTGACATCACGCGCAAGCGCAAGCTGCTGGAGAAGCAGAAGAAGGGCAAAAAGAAGATGCGCCAGTTCGGCAAGGTCGAGATTCCGCAGTCGGCCTTCATCGAGGCGCTCAAGATGAAGGACGCCTGAGCGCAGCCGCATCCGCGGCGAAGGGGGGCCTCCATGACTTTCCATGACCTGTTGGGCACGCTGGGCGTCGGCCTTATCGTCGTCATGTATGTGTTGCTGCAGACGGGGCGAACGACGGCCGCCCGGCCGTCATTCTCGGTCGGCAACGCCGCAGGGTCGGGGCTGATCCTGTTTTCCCTCGCCTATGACTTCAACTTCGCGGCGGCGCTGGTCGAGGTTTTCTGGCTGCTGGTCAGCCTCTACGGGGTATGGCGCTGCCTCCGCCTGCGGCGGGCGGGTTAGCTGCCCGTCCGGAGCCCCTGCGCCAGCGCGGCGTAATCCGGCTCGGTATCCGGGTCGATGACACCGTGGCGGATCAGGAAGTCGATGATCGCGAGGTTGCAGTTGAACTTGAACTCGAAGGTATCGCGCACGGTTGCCGCGACCTTCTCGACCGGCCAGAGATAGAATTCCTCGACCTCGCCGTCGGTCACGCGCGGCGTGAAATCGGCCGGCACTTCCAGGTCGTAGCAGAACATCTGGTCGGGCTTGCAGCCTTCGGGCGGCTGATGGGTATAGGAGATCATGCCGATCGGCATAGCCCCTCCGGCGATGTCCGCCGGGATGCCCGCCTCCTCGCCGCATTCCTTGACCACGTTCTCCATCAGGCCGATGCCGAGGGGCTGGCCGCCCGCGACCATGTTGTCGAGCATGCCGGGGAAGGTCGGCTTGTCGAAAGCGCGGCGCGCGATCCACATGTGAATGCCGTCTGCCTTCCGGACGAAGCCGTTGACGTGGACGCCGAAGGCGCGGATGCCGAGATGGGGGCAGGCCGCGCGCTCGACCCGCATCAGCGGCGGCACGTGCCAGTCGGGCGTCACCGGATAGGGCTCGCCGCGCCAGCCCTCGATCCTGCCCTCCTCGGCGAGGCGGCGCAGCGGCGTGTCTACCGCCTGCGAGCGGGCCTCGAAGTCCGCGAGGGCCGGATCGAGCGTGACCGCACCCGCTTCGACCCGGAAGACGTCGGGCCAGCGGCGCAGCTCTTCCGCCAGCGCATGCGGCACGTAGCCGATCCGGTCGCCGCCGATGCGCAAGGGCCGGAAGCCGCCGGGGTCGAAGTTATTGCAGGCGCGGATGTGGTCGAGATAGCTCATCGGCGGCCTGCATAGCGCCGCCATGACGGGCGATCAAGCGCTGTCGCCCGGCGCGTCCCGGCTGACCAGCACGCGCTCGACCAGATAGGTCTGGCGGAGGCAGCGCCCGATATAGGCGGCAAGCTCGGGCGCCATGCCGTTCGCGCGGATCTCGACGGTCAGCCGGCCGTCGGCGACGCGGGCATGGATCTCGTCCGGCACCAGGCCGCGCTTGGCGAAAAGCTCGATCACCCGCGGCAGCAGGCCGGGCGAAGATTCGCCCGAGACCGAGAAGCATGCGGTTGTTTCGGGATCAGTGTCGGCGTCAGGCGCCGCTTCAGCGAGAGAGGACATGAGACACACCTTGAATGGAAAGACCGATAGCGCACACGAACGGAACCCGATCCCATAGCGGGACCGGGGCGCTAATTCGTGCCGCACGGCCGTATCCAAGGCGTGTCTTCATGGCGCCGACCATAGCACCGGGATGTCGCGGGGACAATCCGGGCCGCCGCGCTCAAAGGCCGTTGCTGCCGAGCAGATGGGAGAGGCCGACCGCGGCGATTGCCGGGATGAGCGCGATCACCGCGAGCAGCAGCGGCCTCAGCGCCTGGTTCAGCTTGTTGATGCCGGTATCGAACCGGCCGAGCGCCCGGTCGGCGAAGAAGATCGGCAGCAGCAGGCCGAGCGCGGGCTTCGATGCGTGGCCGAAGAGCGCAACGGCGCCCGAAAGCGAGACGAAGAGCAGGCCGCCGCTGAACAGGGCGGAGGCGGCGAAGCGGTAGCGCGGCACCGGCCAGAGCCAGAGCAGGAAGCCGGCGACGGCGGCGGCCAGGATGCCGCTCAGCCGCGCATAGGATACGGCGGCGCCGATCAGGGCGATCAGCGCCAGCGCGATCGACGCGATCAGCAGCTTGATACCCAATTCCGCCGGCTGCGCGCTGCGGCTGTACAGCTCGGTCAGCACGGCGGCGCCGGCGAGCGCCACGATCACGAGGCAGCCGATGTCCGCCCAGGCCGGCGTTACGATGCGCGGCCAGCCGAGCCAGAGCAGCGCCAGCGCCGGCGCGACGGCGGCCGTCATCAGGGTGACATGCCGGGCTTCGCGCGACAGGTCGAGCGACATGCCGAAAATGGTGCCGGCGACGGCGATGAAGAAGAGCTTCTGCATCTCTGACGGCGGCCACACCGCGGGCGCGCCGAGCGTCAGGACGTAGCCGGTCACAAAGGCGAGACCGATGGCCGCACCCGCCATCGGCGGTCCGTGCGTGGATCCCGCGATGAGCCGCAGAATGCCGGCCGCGATTGCCGCTACGGCAATGGGGATAACGGCAGACTGCAGGAGCAGATCATGCATTGCCGGCATGTTGGCCGATCCCGCCCGGGAAGTCTACGGGTCGCGCGGCATTACCGCCGCATCGGACGGCCGGATGCCGTCACCCGGCGGCGAGCAGCAGGTAAAGCACCGCCGACAGCGTCACCATCGCACCCGCCGTCGTCAGGAAGATCGCCGTCGTCGAGGTGGCGATGCCCACGTCGTAGCGCGTGGCCAGGATATAGGCGTTCACGCCCACCGGAGTCGCGGCCAGGACGACGGCGACTTGCCGGTATAGCGGCTCGACCGCGAAGACATAGGTGGCCAGCGCCCAGACGATGGCGGGGTGGACGATCAGCTTGAGCACCGTCACGAGCGCCAATTCGAGAAGGTTACCGGCGACGCGGTATTGCGGCAGGGTCGCGCCCATGGCGAACAGCGCGCAGGGCGCCGCGGCGCTGCCGAGCAGCCGGACGATTTCGTTGGCGACCTTGGGAAAGGGCAGGCCGCTGGCCGCCATGGCCAGCCCCAGCATCAGGCTGACGACGATCGGGTTCGTCGCCATCGCCTTCGCCACGTTGAGCGGCAATGCCCGCAGCCCGGCACGGCTGCCGCGGCTGATCTCGATCAGCAGCGTGCCGACGGAGGTCAGCAGGACGCTGTGAAAGGCGATGATGAGAAACAGCGGCAGCGTCGCTTTGTCGCCGAAAGCCGTGAGCACCAGCGGAACCCCGATCAGGACGGCGTTGCCGAAGCCGGCGTTCAGGCCGACGATGGTCTGTCCGTCGAGCTTGCGGCCGCGGATCACCCGGCCGCCTGCCATGCCGAGCGCCATGCAGATCAACGCCGAAAGGTAGTAGGACAGAAGATGGCCCCAGGGCAGCGCCGGCGGCAGATCGGTCGTCGCCAGGCTGCGGAACAGCATCGCAGGGATTGCAAAGTTGAACACGAATTTGGTTAAGACGCGGCATGATTGCTCGCCGAAAAAACCGAGGCGGGCAGCCCCGTAGCCGATGACCATGACGCCGAAAACCGGCAGGATAATGTCGAGGATTACATTCACACGGAGAGGCTTCTGCTTCGGGGATGGCGCGGAAAGGCTTGGATTCCGCCTAGTTCCGATGCACTACCACGTTTTGATTAGGGGCGCCTGCCCAAAAGTACAGTGGCGTTCGGCTGGGGTATTTTTCATCCTGTTTGGTGCTTGACCGGTCGCAGCCAAGATTTACAGTGACTGGAAAAGAGCAAACACGGCAGTGGAGGCACCAGCATGTTTAATCTGTGGATCTACCAGCGTCGCCCTGCCTGCTCCGCCCGCATGCAGCACGGCGGATCGTCGGCGGTACAACCTAGAGACGAAGAAGGGTCGACGCCGAAGGAATGGGCGGCGGCTCGCATCGCCGTCAATGCCGCCCAGTCGGGCCCGGCTGAAAACAAGGTCCTGCCCTTCCGGACTCCGATCGACGGCGTTCCCCGCGAAGGGCTGGTCCGCGGCGACCGGAAGCCGCGCGGCCGCTCCAACGGGCGTTCCAAAAGCTGAGATTTCCTGAGACGGTGCCGGCGGTCGCTCCGCCATAGCCAAGCCGTAGGGATTGGCGGCTTGACCTCTGCGTCATCGGGCAATTGCAAGTTGTCCGGTTGGTCGGGGCGCTTAACGGGCCTTTCTGTCCGCGGCCGGCGCCGCATTGTGAAAATCCAAGCATTCGCTTGGGGTTCGGCTGCGAAATCGGGCCGCCCTGGGCGCCTCTTTTCGGCGGCTGGTCCGGGACGCCCTGCGGTAGCGCGTCTGGGCGTGCTCCGCGGCTCGCTTTGCGCCGACGGACCTGCCCTTTCGAGGTAGCGGCTCTCCGACGCAGGTCGCCTGCCCCGCGCGGGCGTTGTCCCCGAAAATCAAATATGGTTCCTTCAGGCATCGGCGGGCAGGGAGAAAATGCGGCATGGCGAAGCCAGGGACTGAGAGTCAAACCGGCGGGGAGGGCCCCGTGCTTCTTCCCGGCCTTCTGCCGCTGTGCCGCGACGCGCTCGCCGCCGTCGATGCCATCACCGGCCAGGTGCGCCAGGCCGTGACCGCGCGCGTCGCGCCGGGCGGACGCATCGATGCCGCCTTGCTCGAAAAGGAGCAGTTCGCCGCGCATGGCTATGCCTGGTTCGCGACCTACGGCGAAGCGCTTCGCCAGATGCTCGGCTGGGCCGGGCGCGGCGAGGCCGCGGGCGGCTTGGGCGAGCTGGAAGGGCTGATGCTGCAGGCGGCCTACGGCGAATATCTTCACCAGATGGCGGGCGGCATCGCGATGAGCCAGGGCGAGATCGTTCGCCCCGACGAGCTCGGCATCGGCGAGAAGGATCTTGCGGCGTTCCGCACCGACGCGGTGAAGACGCTGACCCGGCTCGGCAACAGCCCGGCGGTGCGTCAGCGCATCGCGGCGCTGCTGGGCGACGGCGAGGTTCCCGACGCCGCCCTCGAGGACGAGACGCTCACGCTGATGCGCGACCAGTTCCGCCGCTTCGCCGACGAGAAGATCGCGCCGGCCTGCCAGGAATGGCATATCCGCGACCAGCTCATCCCGCTGCCGCTGATCGAGGAGCTGTCGGCCCTCGGCGTGTTCGGCCTCACCGTGCCGGAGGCCTATGGCGGGCTCGGCATGGGCAAGATGGCGATGTGCGTCGTCACCGAAGAGCTGAGCCGCGGCTATATCGGCGTAGGCTCGCTCGGCACGCGCTCGGAGATCGCCGCCGAGCTGATCCGCCTCGGCGGCACGGAAGCGCAGAAGAAGGCCTGGCTGCCGCGCATTGCCTCGGGCGAGATCCTGCCGACCGCGGTGTTCACCGAGCCCAACACCGGCTCCGACCTCGGCAGCCTGCGGACGCGCGCCGAGCGCCACGGCGACGTCTATCGCGTCTTCGGCAACAAGACCTGGATCACCCATGGCGCGCGCAGCGACCTGATGACCCTGCTCGCGCGCACCAATCCGAACGAGCCGGGCTATCGCGGCCTCTCGATGTTCCTCGCGGAGAAGCCGCGCGGCACCGACGGCGATCCGTTTCCGGCCGAAGGCATGAGCGGCGGCGAGATCCGCGTGCTCGGCTACCGCGGCATGAAGGAATACGAGATCGGCTTCGACGGCTTCGCGGTGAAGGCGGAGAACCTGCTCGGCGAGGCCGAGGGCGAAGGCTTCAAGCAGCTCATGGCGACCTTCGAATCGGCGCGGATCCAGACGGCGGCGCGCGCCTGCGGCGTGGCGCAGAACGCGCTCGAGCTGGCGCTCGGCTATGCGCGGGAGCGTATCCAGTTCGGCAAGCCGCTTGCCGCTTTCCCGCGGGTCGCGGGCAAGATCGCCTGGATGGCGGTGGAAACGATGGTCGCGCGCCAGCTCAGCTATTTCGCGGCGCGCCAGAAGGATTCGGACCGGCGCTGCGACATCGAAGCCGGCATGGCGAAACTGCTGGCCGCCCGCACCGCCTGGTCCAACGCCGACAACGCGGTGCAGATCCACGGCGGCAACGGCTACGCCGAGGAATACCCGATCTCGCGCGTACTGTGCGACGCCCGCATCCTCAACATTTTCGAGGGCACGGCCGAGATCCAGTCCAATATCATCGCCCGCGGCCTGATCAGCGGCCGCAATTAAGGCAAGCGGACCCGCCCCATGACCTTCCTAAATCCCGAGCTGTTCACGGCCTATCTCGTCGCCACGGTGGCGCTGATCCTGCTGCCGGGCCCGATCGTCACGCTGGTGGTGGCGAACAGCGTGGCGCACGGCACGCGCACCGGGCTGGCGACCGTCGCCGGCACGACGACCGGCAACGCGCTGCTGGTCGCCGTGGGCGCGCTCGGCCTCGGCGCCCTGCTGGCCGTCCTCGCCGAGCTGATCCACTGGGTCCGCTGGGCGGGCGTCGCCTATCTCGTCTACCTGGGCTTGCGCGAGTGGCGGTCCGCCTTCCGATTGCCGCCGCCGGACGCCGTGCCGATGCGCTCGGCGCGGAGCGTCTTCGGGCAGGGCGTGCTGGTCGCGATCACCAATCCGAAGACGATCTTCTTTTACGTCGCCTTCTTTCCGCAGTTCCTCGACACGAGGCTTCCCACCGGGCCGCAGCTGCTCGCGATGAGCGTCGCCTTCGTCCTGATCGCCGGCCTGTTCGACAGCATTTACGCGTCGCTGGCCGGGCGCTTGCGGGGATTCCTCCTGGACGCGCGCCGCCGGCGGGCGCGGCACGGCATCACGGGGACCCTTGTTCCTCTGCACCGGCCTCGGGATCGCGCTGGCGCGGCGGAGCGGATAGCTCGCTTTCGCCGCATAGTTCCTTCGGCTCGGCGGACCTTGGTCACGCCGTAGCGCCCAAAGGGCGCGAAGGCGGATTGCCCCCTGTCCAGCGGCGGGAAAACGCTCTATATGGCGTCTATGAAAGGCTTCGTCTTCGTTCTGCTCGTCCTGGCCATGATGGCCACAATCGGCGTGCTGTTCGCGGGCTTGATCAGCATGGCCCGCGGCGGCGATTTCAACCGCCGCAACTCCAACAAGCTGATGCGGGCGCGCATCGTATGCCAGGCCGTGGCGCTGGCTCTGTTCGCGCTTCTCATGGCGATCATGGGCAAGACCTGATGGTTCAGCTGACGCGGATCTATACCGGTGGCGGCGACAAGGGCGAGACGTCGCTGGGCGACGGCGCGCGCGTCTCCAAGCATGACCGGCGCGTCAACGCCTATGGCACCGTCGACGAGGCGAACGCCGTGATCGGCGTCGTCCGCGCCGAGCTGCGGCGCGAGATCGAAGGCGTGGTCGCGGCGCGGGCGGGGCTCGAGCCCGGCGCCGGCGAGGCGCATGCCGCGAAGGACCGGCTCGACCATCTGCGGCGCTTCGATGCGATGCTGGCCTACGTTCAGAACGACCTGTTCGATGCCGGCGCGGATCTCTGCAATCCCCTGGACCAGCAGCGGCGGACGGAGGCGCTCCGGGTCAGCGCCGCGCAGGGCAAGCGGCTCGAGCAGGAGATCGATTCCCTCAACGTCGACCTGCAGCCGCTCAAGAGCTTCGTTTTGCCGGGCGGGACGGCCGTCGCGGCCTTCCTGCACCAGGCGCGCACGGTGGTGCGCCGGGCGGAACGCCAGGTGACCGAGATCGCCGCGGCCGAGCCAATCAATCCGGAGGTCGTGGTCTATCTCAACCGGCTGTCCGACCTGCTGTTCGTCATGGCGCGCCACGCCAACGACCGGGGCGCGGCGGACGTGCTCTGGGTTCCGGGCGCCAATCGCTGACGCCCTGATCCAAGGTCAGGACGCGCGGGTGATCCTCGAGCTCCTCGAATATCTCACCACCGATTGTCCGGCTGACGTCCGCCGGCTCGGCTATCTCAAGGAAGCGATCGCCATCAAGGCGCGCTACCGGCGCCAGTGCGAGGCCTGGGGACCGCATCTCGCGCGGTCGCGGGCGCTGGTCGGCGATGCCGCGGAACACCTCGCCCGGCGCCGTACCGCGCTGGTGCTCGGCTCGGGGCTGTTGCTCGATATTCCGCTGGGGGCGCTGTCGGCGTCCTTCGATCGCGTGCTGCTGGCCGACCTCGTGCATCTGCGGCGGGCGCGGCGGATCGCCGCGCGCTACCCGAATGTCGCCCTGGTCACCGCGGACGTGACGGGGCTTTCGGCGGGCTTCCGGGATCGGGTGCGCAGCGGCTGGCGCGGGACGCCGGTGCCGCAGCCTTGCCTTTTCCACGACGATGAGACCATCGATCTCGTCGTCTCGGCCAACCTGATGGCGCAGCTTCCCGTCATGCCGGCGGCGGCGCTGCGGCGGGCCGGCCGTGACGACCAGACGGTCCAGGCCTTTTGCCGGGCGGTGGTCGAAGCGCATCTCGCCTATCTCGCGGGCTTCAGGCGAGGGTCTGCCTCGTCACCGAGGTCTTGCGCGAGGGGGTTGGTCGCGATGGCGGAATTCTCCGGATCGACGAGGCCCTGTTCGGCGTCCGCCTGCCCGCCGAAGATGCGTCCTGGAGCTGGGATCTGGCGCCCCCGGGTGAGGCAAGCGCCGACTACGGGATCCGCAACCGGGTGGTGGGGTTTGCGGATCTATACGGGCCCAAAGTGCCGGTTTGACCTATTGCTTTCTTCCGCCTATGTTTCGCCCGCCTCTGAGGTGGGAGCTCGCGGTGTCTTGCTTGACAAGGCTTGAGCCTCGCCCCTAAGAGAGGCGCAATCCACGGCCAAAATCCCAGGGGAGCATTGAGCGCAATGAAGGTCCTTGTCCCCGTCAAGCGCGTCATCGACTACAACGTCAAAATTCGCGTCAAGGCGGACCAGACCGGCGTCGAAACGGCGAACGTCAAGATGTCGATGAACCCGTTCGACGAGATCTCCGTCGAAGAAGCGATCCGCATGAAGGAAGCCGGAACCGCGAGCGAGGTGGTCGTGGTCTCGGTCGGCCCGCAGCAGTGCCAGGAGACGATCCGCACCGCGCTGGCGATGGGTGCCGACCGCGGCATCTTGGTGCTGACGGACACGCCGGCGGAGCCGCTGGCGGTGGCGAAGATCCTCAAGGCGTTGGTCGATCGCGAGCAGCCCGGCCTGGTCATCGTCGGCAAGCAGGCGATCGACGACGACTCCAACCAGACCGGCCAGATGCTGGCGTCGCTGCTCGGCTGGAGCCAGGCGACCTTCGCCTCGAAGATCGCGCTCGGCGACGGCGACGCGGAAGTGACGCGCGAAGTGGACGGCGGGCTCGAGACGCTGAAGGTGACGCTGCCCGCGGTGGTGACCAGCGACCTGCGCCTCAACGAGCCGCGCTATGCCTCGCTTCCCAACATCATGAAGGCGAAGAAAAAGCCGATCGACTCCATGGCGCCCGCGGATCTCGGGGTCGACGTCAATCCCCGGCTCAAGGTCCTGAAGGTCGTCGAGCCGCCGAAGCGCCAGGCGGGCGTGAAGGTGGAAACGGTGGCCGAACTGGTCGACAAACTCAAAAATGAAGCGAAGGTGATCTGACCATGACGATCCTGGTCGTAGCCGAACACGATAATGCCGAACTCAAGGGCGCCACGCTGAACACGATTGCCGCGGCGCAGAAGCTGTCGGGTGACATCCATCTGCTGGTCGCCGGCGCCAATTGCGGCCCGGTGGCCGAGGCCGCGGCCAAGGTCAGCGGCGTCGCCAAGGTGCTGGTCGCCGACAGCCCCGACTATGGGCACGCCATTGCCGAGAACCTGGCGCCGCTGATCGTCAAGCTGGCGCCGGGCTATTCGCACATCCTGGTGCCCGCGACGACGTCCGGCAAAAACGTCACGCCGCGCGTCGCCGCCACGCTCGACACCCAGCAGATCTCCGAGATCGTCGGCGTCGTGTCGGACGACACCTTCGAGCGGCCGATCTATGCAGGCAACGCGATCGCGACGGTGCAGTCCGGCGATCCGGTCAAGGTCATGACCGTGCGCGCGACCGCCTTCGATCCGGTCGCCGCGGAGGGCGGCTCGGCGGCGGTGGAGAAGGTCGAGGCGGCGGATGTGCCGGGAATCACCAGCTATGTCGGATCGGCGATCTCGAAATCCGAGCGTCCGGAGCTGACCGCCGCCCGCATCATTATTTCCGGCGGCCGCGGGATGCAAAACGGCGAGAACTTTGCTATGCTCGAACGTGTGGCCGACAAGCTCGGCGCCGCCGTCGGCGCGTCGCGCGCGGCGGTCGACGCGGGCTTCGTGCCCAATGACTACCAAGTCGGACAAACCGGCAAGATCGTGGCACCGGAGCTGTACATCGCCGTCGGCATTTCTGGAGCAATCCAGCACTTGGCCGGCATGAAGGACAGCAAGGTCATCGTCGCGATCAACAAGGACGAGGAAGCGCCCATATTCCAGGTCGCGGATTACGGCATCGTCGGTGATTTGTTCACCATCGTGCCCGAGCTGGAGAAGGAACTCGGATAGGCGCCTGGACGCGCCGCGCAGCAACTGCGGAAAGAGTCGTGGGCCATGATCAAGACCATTGGTGTGATCGGCGCCGGACAGATGGGCAACGGGATTGCCCATGTCTGCGCCGCGGCGGGTTTCGACGTTAGGCTGGTCGACGTTTCGAAGGAGCAGCTCGACAAGGCGCTGGCCACGATCGAGCGGAACATGGACCGCCAGGTCAAGCGGTCCCTGCTCAGCGAGAGCGACAAGAAGGCGGCGCTGGCCCGCATCCAGACGGGGCTGGACTACGCGGTGTTCAAGACCTGCGACTTCGTCATCGAGGCCGCGACCGAGAACGAGGAGATCAAGCGCGACATCTTCAAGAAGCTCGTGCCGTATCTCAAGCCGGACGCGCTGCTCGGCACCAACACCTCCTCCATCTCCATCACCCGGCTGGCGGCCATCACCGACCGCCCGAATCGCTTCATCGGCATGCATTTCATGCTGCCGGTCCCGGTGATGAAGCTGGTGGAGCTGATCCGCGGCTTGGCGACCGACGAAGAGACCTTCAAGGCGATCAAGGCGCTGGCCGAGACGCTGGGCAAGGATGTCGCGGTCGCCGAGGATTTCCCGGCCTTCATCGTCAACCGTATCCTGCTGCCGATGATCAACGAGGCCGTATACACGCTGTACGAGGGCGTCGGCGGCGTCGAGGCGATCGACAAGGCGATGCGGCTCGGCGCGAACCATCCGATGGGACCGCTTGAGCTGGCCGACTTCATCGGGCTCGACACGTGCCTCTCGATCATGCAGGTGCTCTATGACGGTCTCGCGGATTCGAAATACCGCCCCTGTCCGCTGCTGGTGAAATATGTCGAGGCCGGCTGGCTCGGCCGCAAGACCGGGCGCGGTTTCTACGATTACGGCGGAGAGAAGCCGGTTCCGACGCGCTGATCACAGCCGGCGGTTTCCGCGGGGTGGGCGGGAATGCACGACATTCGACGAATGACGCCCGGCGATGCGGCGGTCCGTCTCAACGGTCTGATCGAGCTGCTTCATGACTCGGTCGGATCCGACGCATCGGTCGGCTTCCTCGCCACGCTGACTCCCGACGAGAACCGGGCCTATTGGCTGGATACGATCAGCGAGGTGGAGCGCGGCAAGCGCTTGCTCCTGGTTGCCGATACCGCCGACGGCTCGGTGGCGGGCTCGGTCCAGCTGTCGCTGACGCTCAAGGCGAATGGCCGGCACAGGGCGTCCGTCGAAAAGCTGATGGTCCACACACGCGCCCGCGGTCACGGACTCTCGCGCCGCCTCATGTCCGCGGTCGAGGCGGAGGCCGCCAAGAGCGGGGTGACGCTGTTGATCCTGGATACGGAGGTGGGGAGCCTGGCTGACGGGATCTATCCGAAGCTGGGATATGTCCGCATCGGCGAGATCCCAGACTACGCCGCGTCGCCCGACGGGAGCCTTCGCGCCACGGCTTTTTACTATAAGGAATTGCCGGGCTGAGCGGTCGCAGTTTTGGCAAGTTGCCTCCGGATCATGGCCTTGGCGGCCGGCGAATCCCACTCGGCGGGACCGACGAGCGAGCCGATGAGCTTGCCGTTCCGGTCGATAAGATAGGAGGACGGCATGCCGTGCAGGCCGAAGGCGCGTGCTAGCGCCATCTGCCGGTCCGCATGGATGCCGAGGTGCTTCAGGCCGTGCTTCTCCAGGAACGGGCCGGCGACGGCGGCGCCCCGCCTGTCTTCGTTGATCGTGAGCACGGTGAAATCCTTGCCCCCGAGCGCGGCTTGAAGGCGATCGAGGGACGGCATCTCCTCGATGCAGGGACCGCACCAGGTGGCCCAGAAGTTGACGAGCAGGGCGCGCCCCTTGAAATCTGCGAGCGTGACTTCCTTCCCCGCCGCGTCGAGGAAGCGGGTTTCCGGCACTGGCAGGGGCGGATCGTTGAGGGTAAATTGCTCCATTCCGCCGGCCTTTGCCGGCTCCGCGCCGGAACGCCCGGGCGCCGTGGCTGCCAGCATCAAGGCAGCGGCAAGAAAGGTCGATATGATAAGAGTTTGCTTCATCGCTTCAGCGGTCCGTGGTGCGTCATGACTACCAATAGCATGTGGGGCGGGCGTTATGCATCCGGTCCGTCGGCCGTCATGGAGCAGATCAACGCGTCGATCGATTTCGACCGCCGGCTGTTCGCCCAGGACATCGCCGGATCAGTGGCGCATTGCCGCATGCTGGTCGACCAGGGCCTGATCTCCGCCGAGGACGGCGCGGCCATCCAGACGGGCCTGCACCACATCCTCAAGGAGATCGAGGCGGGCAGCTTCGAATTCAAGACCGCGCTCGAGGATATCCATCTCAACATCGAGGCGCGGCTCGCCGAGCTGATCGGCGACGCGGCCGGCCGGCTGCATACCGCGCGCAGCCGCAACGACCAGGTCGCGACCGATTTCCGCCTCTGGGTGCGCGACGCGATCGACGGTCTCGACGAGCAGTTGAAAGCGCTGCAGGCGGCCTTGATCGAGAAGGCCGAAGCTTATGCCGCAACCGTAATGCCGGGCTTCACCCATCTGCAGCCGGCGCAGCCGGTGACCTTCGGGCACCATCTGCTGGCCTATGTGGCGATGGCCGGGCGCGATCGCGGCCGACTCGCGGACTGCCGGCGTCGGGTGAACGAATCGCCCCTGGGCGCGGCCGCGCTGGCGGGCACGTCCTTCGCGATCGATCGCCATGCTACCGCCAAGGCGCTCGGCTTCGACGCGGCCGATGGAGAACTCGATCGACGCGGTCTCCGCCCGCGATTTCGCGCTCGAATTCCTGGCGGCGCTGTCGATCGCGGCGGTGCATCTGTCGCGCTTCGCCGAGGAGATCGTGCTCTGGTGCACGCCGCAGTTCGGCTTCATCCGCCTTTCGGATGCCTATACGACCGGCTCGTCGATCATGCCGCAGAAGCGCAACCCGGACGCGGCCGAGCTGGCGCGCGCGAAGGCGGGCCGCATCACGGGCGCGCTGGTCGGCCTCTTGATCGTGCTGAAGGGGCTGCCGCTCGCCTATGGCAAGGACATGCAGGAGGACAAGGAGCCGGTCTTCGATGCCGCTGACAGCCTGTCGCTGGCGCTGGCGGCAATGACCGGCATGGTCGCCGACATGGAGATCGACCCGAAGGCGATGAAGCGGGCGCTCGCCGACGGCTTTCCGACGGCGACCGACCTCGCCGACTGGCTGGTGCGGGTGCTGGGTATGCCGTTCCGCCGCGCCCATCACGTGACCGGGCGGATCGTGGCGCTGGCGGAACAGCAGGGGTGTCAGCTCGCGGATCTGCCGCTCGATGCGATGCAGCAGGTGGAAGCCGGGATTTCCAAGGATATATATTCCGTATTGAGCAGCGAGGCATCGGTCGACAGCCGGACCAGCTTCGGCGGCACCGCGCCGGCGCGCGTGCGAGAAGCGGCCAAGGCGGCAAGGGAGCGATATCTGTGAAGCGATTGATCCTCGCCCTGAGTGTCCTTCTCTTGGTCACCGGGGCACTGGCCGCCTGCGGCAAAAAGGGACCGCCCGAAGCACCGGGGAAAAATGAGTACCCGAGAAAGTATCCGGCAGAGTCATGAACCATTTCGAGTACCGTGACGGAGAGCTGTTCGCCGAGGACGTGGCGATCGCGCGCATCGCCGATGCCGTCGGCACGCCGTTCTACTGCTATTCGACGGCGACGCTGACGCGGCACTACCGGGTCTTCGCCGACGCCCTCGCCGATCTGAAGCCGATGATCTGCTTCGCCCTCAAGGCCAACGGCAACCTGGCGGTGGTCAAGACGCTGGCGGATCTCGGCGCCGGCGCCGACGTGGTGTCGGAAGGGGAACTGCGGCGCGCGCTGGCCGCGGGCGTGCCGCCGGCGCGCATCATCTATTCCGGCGTCGGCAAGACGCAGGCGGAGCTGGCGGGCGCCGTCGATGCCGGCGTCCACCAGATCAACGTCGAATCCCTGCCCGAGCTGGAAGACGCTTTCGGATGTCGCCGTCGGGCGCGGCGCGGTCGCCGACATCGCCATCCGCGTCAACCCGAACGTGGACGCGGAAACCCACCACAAGATCTCGACCGGCCGCAAGGAGGACAAGTTCGGCATCGGCATCGACGACGCGCCGGCGGCCTACGACCGGGCGGCGCAGCTGCCCGGCGATCAATCCGGTCGCGGTCGCCGTTCATATCGGCTCGCAGCTCACCAGCCTGAAGCCGTTCCGGGCGGCGTTCCTGCGGGTTGCGGAGCTGGTGCAGGCCTTGCGGGCGCGCGGCCATACGATCAGCCGGCTGGACCTCGGCGGCGGGCTCGGCATTCCCTACAAGGACGAGACGCCGCCGCCGCCCGCGGACTACGCGGCCGTCGTGCGCGAGACCGTCGGCGGCCTGGGCTGCGCGCTCGCCTTCGAGCCGGGGCGCCTGCTGGTCGGCAATGCCGGTATCCTCGTCAGCCGCGTCATCTATATCAAGGAAGGCCACGACCGCCGCTTCGTCATCGTCGACGCCGCGATGAACGATCTCATCCGTCCGGCGTTGTACGAACTCGTATCATGCGCTGCTGCCCGGCCGGGCGCCCGCGCCGGGCGCAGTCCTGGAGCCGGCGGATATCGTGGGGCCGATATGCGAGACCGGCGATACCTTCGCCGTCGCCCGGCCCGTGCCGCCGCTGGTAACCGGAGATTTACTGGCTTTCGCCACGGCCGGTGCCTACGGTGCCGTGATGGCCTCGACCTACAACGCCCGGCCGCTGGTGCCGGAAGTGCTGGTAAACGGCGCCGGATATGCCGTTGTGCGAAAGAGGCAATCCTACGATGCGCTGTTGGCGCTCGACAGTTTCGCCGATTGGCAGGATGATCAACCGACTGTCGATCGCCGGAGAACCGGATGAGCCAAACCGATAGAGCCGATAGCGGCATGCGGGTGGGCCAAGGGACAGGGTCCGATCTTTCCGCTTTGCCGCCGTGGCGCGCCGACCTCTCCTGGGCAGCGTTGCTCTGGGAGCGGCTGTGGCTGGCGCTTTGGCCGAGCCTCGGCCTGATCGGCTTTTATCTGCTGCTGGCATTATCGGGACTGCCGCAGGCCCTGCCGGGCTGGGCGCACGCCGGGCTCCTGGCGGCGTTCGTGCTGGCGCTGGCGGTGAGCCTCTGGTGGGCTTTCCGGTCGCTGCGGCTGCCGAGCCGGCATGCCGCCCTTCGCCGCATCGAGCGGGTCAACGATCTGGAACATCGGCCGCTCGAATCGCTCGAAGACACGCTCGGTACCGGCCATGAAGACGCAGCGGCGCGCTCCCTCTGGCAGCTGCATCAGGCGCGGCTGCGCGCGGCCGTGGCTCGTCTCCGGGTCGGCTGGCCGCAGCCCGGCCTGATCCGACGCGATCCCTATGCGCTTCGCGTCGGCCTCGGGGTTGCGCTGATCGCGGCCTTCGCCGCGACCGGCGACGAGGCGTGGGAGCGCATCCGCAATGCCTTTAATCCGGACATCGGCGGCATGGCGGCGGCGGCGCCGGTGAAGCTGGACGCGTGGATATCGCCGCCGGAATATACCCGCCAGGCGCCGGTATTCCTGACCCGCGACGAGCATGACGGCGTGCCGCCCGCGGCGACCCCCGCCGAGATCAAGGTGCCGGAGGGCAGTAAGCTGGTGCTGCGCCTGAGCGGCGGCCGGGACGCGCCGCAGCTGGTCATGCCCAATGTCAAGAAAGCGCTCGACGTGGAAGAAAAGGGCGGTTTTCATCTCGAAGAGACGTTGGTGAAAAGCGGCCATGTCTCGGTCATGCAGAACGACCGCGAGCTGGCCGGCTGGAATATCGCCGTCATTCCCGACGAGCCGCCGACCGTCGAGTTCACGCATGACCCCGGCCCGACCGCACGCAAGTCGCTGCGCATCGATTTCGCGGCGCATGACGACTACGGCGTCGAAAAGGTGGTGGCGAAGATCATCGGGTCGAGCGCCCTTGATCCGAGTTCGACCATGGCGAAGCTGGTGCCGACGGAAATCGAGCTGACGCTCCCCGGGCAGAAGCTGCGCGACATCAAGGCGACGAGCTTTCACGACCTGACCCCGCATCCCTGGGCCGGGCTGCCGGTGAACCTGCAGCTGATCGCGCAGGACGCGGTCGGGCAACTGGGCGTCAGCAAGGCGATCCAGGTGGTTCTGCCCGAGCGCGTCTTCACGCATCCCGTGGCGCGCGCGATCATCGACCAGCGCCGCCAGCTTGCGCTCGCTCCGGAGAAAAACCGGGGACGCGTCGCCGCGATGCTCGAGATCATCGCCTGGGAGCATGAGCGCTATGGCGACGATTTCGTCGTCTTCATGGCGCTGACATCCGCGACCCAACGCTTGGGCCCGGGCTACGAAGATACGGCGGAGCAGTTAGCCGGCGTTCTGAAACTGCTGTGGGATACGGCGCTGCGCATCGAGGACGGCACGCTGTCGCTGAGCGAACAATCCCTGCGCGACGCGCAGCAGGCGCTGCAGGACGCCCTCTCGAACAACAAGACGACGGACGCCGAGCTCGAGAAGCTGATGCGCGACTTCGAGAAGGCGCTCGACGAGTACATGAAGTCCCTCGCGGAGATGATGCGCAACAATCCGGATCTGCAGCGGCAGCTTCCCCAGATCGATCCGCGCGCCATGATGCTGAGCCGCGAAGACCTCAAGAAGATGATGGATCAGATCCGTGATCTGGCGCGCAGCGGCCAGCGCAACGCGGCGCGCGAGATGCTGTCGCAGCTGCAGCAGATGCTCGAAAACCTGCGCATGCGGCGCTTTGCGCAGCCGAACCAGCAGCAACAGCAAGCGATGAAGATGCTGAACGACCTGCAGGATATCATCAAGCAGCAGCAGCAGCTTCTCGACAAGACCTTCCGCGAGGCGCAGAAGCGCGGCCAGATGCGCGGCGGCAACCCGTCGCAGATGTTCCCGCCGAACATGCTGCCGCCGGGGCTGCAGCCGCAACCGCCCGGCAACCAGGAATCGTCCCCGCTCTCGAACGAATCCCAGACGCAGGAAGCGCTGCGCCGGCGCCTGGGCGAGCTGATGCGCCAGTTGGGCGACCTGTCGGGCAATATTCCCCGCCCGCTCGGCCGGGCCGAGCGCTCGATGCGGCAATCGACGGACCAGCTGAGCGAGGGGCAGGCGGGTCAGGCTGTGCCGCCGCAGACCGAGGCAATCGACCAATTGCAGCAGGGCGCGCGCGCCGCGACGCAGCAGCTGATGCGGCAGCTCAGCCGGGGCGGCGTGATGCGGCGGCCGGGCCCGGGCGAGCCGGTCGGCGACGCGCCCGACCGCGATCGTGACCCGTTCGGGCGGGACGCCGAGAATGCCGGCCGGGGCATGAATACCGAGGAAGTCAAGATCCCGGATCGCGACAAGGTGCAGGAAGCGCGCCGCATCCGCGACGAATTGCGCCGCCGCGCCGCCGAGCGGGCGCGGCCCGCGCCGGAGCTCGACTATATCGACCGGCTATTGCGCCAGTTCTAGGCGCCACGATCGGGCCGCGTGGGCGCGGCCGGCGGCAATCCCTGTTCGATCAATGTTGATCAGTGACCTTCCGGCTTTGCAGCCGTGGCGTCCTGCGGCGCGGCTGCCGGCTTGGCGCTTGCGACCGGCAGGCCCGATCGCGTGAAGGTAATGTCAAGGCTCTCCGCGCTGCTTGGCGGATTGCGGAACTCCGTGCGGTACTGCGCCGTCTCGCCCGGCTTGATGCGCGATTTTGCCGCCGTGAACGTCCAGATCTGCAATTCCTTCCCCTGCTTATCGAGCAGGGCGCCGCGCATCAGCGGCACGTCGACCGCCTCGCTGGAGATGTTCCGGATATCACCTTCGACGATCAGGATCTGGTCGTTGCCGTCGACTTCCTTGGTCGGCTTGGGCTCGACGATCTGCAGTCCCCGGCCTAGGACCGCCGGCTCCATGCCGACCATCGCATAAAGGCGCTGGGTGGCTGGAAGCCAGATCATCACCTTCTGCTTCATGAAGATGGCGACGCTGGCCACACCCGAAATCAGCAGCACGAGGGCAAATAGCGAAACGACCTTCGCGGCGCGATTGCGTGGCTTACGGACTGCCGGCCGCGGCTTTCGGGCTGCGCGCGGCGTCTCGTCGGCGTCCGGCGAGGGCGCTCCTTCGGCGGACGCTGCCTCGTCGGTCCCGGCATCGGCGCTATCGCGCGGCTCCGGCGATTCGGCCGAGGCGGCGGCGGCTTCCGCTGGCGGCTGCTGCGGCTCTGCCTCGCCCTCGGCCAGCTGCTCCGCGAAAGCCCTGGGTTCTACGCCAGCCTCTGCGGCCGGCGCTGCCGACGGCTCCGGTGCGGCCGGGGCCGCTTCCGGCGGCGCGGCGGGCGTTTCTGCCGGGGGGGGGCGGCGCAATATCTTCGGGCGTACCGTCCGGATTGGCATGCCACCGGTGCGCGCATTTGCTGCACTTGACCGTACGTCCCGTCGGGCCGAGGGCCTCGGATTTGATGTTGAAGCTGGCCCCGCAGCTCGGGCAAGAGATAATCATTACGTGGGGAATCCGGCCTCAGCGGTTTTGCCCTTGATCGCGGCGTGAGTTTAAGGGGTCGCGAGTCGGGTTGCAAGAACGCTGGTTCTTTACGCAGACGGTCCGGCGTGCCATGTTTGCGCCGGTTTTGAATTGTCGGCGGGTCGCATGCCGCACGCATGGCTAATGCGTTAACGGCAGACGGGACGTAAAAGCCGGCTCGAAGAAGACAGGTGTCGGGAACAGGTGGTTCGCTTCGAAAACGTAGGAATGCGCTACGGAGCCGGCCCTGAGGTGTTGAGCGACGTTACCTTTACGTTGAAGCCGGGCTCCTTTCATTTCGTGACCGGGCCGAGCGGCGCCGGGAAGTCATCTCTCCTCAAGCTGATGTATCTGGCTCACCGGCCGAGTCGGGGCTTCGTCACGCTGTTCGACCGCGACGTGACGCGCGTGCCGCGCAGCGAGCTGCCCGAGCTGCGCCGCAGGATCGGCGTCGTGTTTCAGGATTTCCGGCTGGTCCAGCATCTCTCCGCCTTCGACAACGTGGCCTTGCCGCTGCGCGTCGCGGGCGGCCGCGAGGAGGTTATTCAGAAGCATGTGACGGAGCTGCTGACCTGGGTCGGCCTCAAGGAGCATCTGCACGCCCGGCCGCCGACCCTTTCCGGCGGCCAGCAGCAGCGCGTGGCCATCGCCCGCGCCGTGATCGCGCATCCCAAGCTGCTGCTCGCTGACGAGCCGACGGGCAATGTCGACGACACGATCGCCGTCCGCCTCCTCTATCTGTTCGAGGAATTGAATCGCATGGGGACGACCGTCGTGATCGCGACGCACAATAACAGCATCATCTCGCGGTTCTCCCATCCCGTTCTGGGGCTGCGGGAAGGCGGCCTGGTCGAGATCAGAGAAAGCGCGGCGGAATGAGCCGTCCGCCGCCGCTCCTGCCGCTGTCGAAAGAGCCTTCGACGCGATTGCTGCCCTGGATCATCGGCGTGACGGTGTATCTCGCCGTCCTGATTTTCGCCGGCGCGCTGCTGTTGGCGGACTCCGCGGTCAGCTGGGATCGAGAGATAACCGCCGGCTTCACGGTGCAGGTGCCGCCGCTCGAAGGCGGCGATGCGGCCGCGATCGAGCATCGCGTCGCCGACGCGGTGAAAATCCTGCAGGATACGCCGGGCGTGCAAACGGTGAAGGCCATTTCGCCGGACGTGACCGCGCGCGAGCTCGAGCCCTGGCTCGGCCCCAATATCGAGGCGCATGATCTTCCCCTGCCTCGCGTCATCGAGGTTCGGTTCGCCGAACGGGCCGCCGTCGATGTCCAGGCGCTGACCGATAAGCTGGAGAAGGCGGTGCCTGGCGCGGTCCTGGACAGCCACGAGTACTGGCGCAATCAGATCATCACCCTGGTTCGCGGCCTCGAGTCGCTGGCGACCATCGCCATCGCCTTGATTGGCTTTACCGCGATGGCGGCGGTCATCTTCACCACCCGCAGCAGCGTCGCGATCCAGCGGGACGTCATCGAAGTGCTGCATCTGATTGGCGCGACGGACGACTACGTGGCGCAGGAGTTTCAGCGACAGGCTTTTCGCATATCCTTGAGCGGCAGCACGGCCGGCACGGTGCTCGCGCTCCTGACGCTGTTTCTCCTGGGGCGGATGGCGGCGAATCTCGATACGGCGCTGATGCCGGATCTGTCGCTGCAGACCTGGCAGACGGTGTTGCTCTGGGGCGTCCCGCTGTTCGCCTGCCTGATCGCAACGATAACGGCGCGCCGCACCGTGCTGGGCGCGCTGCGCCGGATGCCTTGAGACGATGGCGGGTTCCGGGACAGCGGTCCTCATCTGTGTCGGCGCTGGCAGCGTTTCGGTAATGGCTGGTTGGGCATGAACGCATCGAGAAGGCGCACGAGACCTGGGACACGGCGGCGCGTGCTCGCCGTGCTCGGCGCCGCGCTCGTCTCCGCGTGGGTTGCCGGGCTGTTCGTCTTCGCCGACAGCATTCCGCGCCATCCGCAGCAATCGCGTGAGAAGACGGACGCCATCGTCGTGCTGACCGGCGGGACGTTGCGGCTGGAGCAGGGGCTGTCGCTGCTTTCGCAGAACATGGCGAAGAAGCTGTTCGTGTCGGGCGTGCATCGCGGGGTCGACGTGCAGCAGCTGATCGACCGGTCGCGCCGCTCGCCGGAAATGATCGACTGCTGCATTGTGCTCGGCTACGCCGCCGATCATACGGCGGGAAACGCGACGGAAACGGCGGAATGGATGAGCAAGCAGGGGTACAAATCGCTGCGGCTGGTCACGGCGAGTTACCACATGCCGCGCAGCTTGATCGAATTCCGCTACGCGATGCCGAAGGTTCAGATCATTCCCAACCCGGTCTTTCCGGAGAACGTGAAGGTGGATGAATGGTGGCGTTGGCCGGGCACGGCGACGTTGATCGTCGGCGAATACAATAAGTATCTGGTTGCCGCCGCGCTTCATCGCATGGAAGAGGTGTTGTTCGGGGGAATCGGTCGATGAACCTGCTGCGGTCAATGCTGTTCGCGATCGTCTTTTATGGCTGGTCGGTGTTCCTAAGCCCGCTCTACGTCCCTTTCATGCTGCTGCCGCGGCGCGTGTTCTGGTTCATGTCGTGGATCTGGGTGCGGTCCTGCCTCGCGCTCGTCGAATGGATCGCGGGCATCCGCTACGAGGTGCGGGGACGCGCCAACCTGCCGCCAAGCCCCTTCATCATCGCGTCGAAGCATCAGTCCGCATGGGACACGCTGATCTATAACAAGCTGTTCAAGGACTGCGCCTATGTTCTCAAACGCGAGCTTTTCTGGTTTCCCGGTTTCGGATGGTTCCTGTGGCGTGTCGGCATGGTCGGCATCGACCGGTCGGGCGGCGCGCAGGCCCTGAAATCGCTGGTCCGCCAGGTGCGGAGTCGGCTGGCCGACGGCCGCGATATCATCATCTTTCCGCAGGGCACGCGGACGTCGCCCGGCGCGGACCGGCCTTATCTTCCGGGCGTCTCCGCGCTCTATATGCAGTCCGGCGCGCCGATCGTGCCGGTGGCGCTCAATTCGGGCATGTTCTGGCCGCGGCGCCGGCTCGTGAAGCGCCCGGGCCTGATCATCGTGGAAATCCTGCCGCCGATACCGCCAGGGCTGCCGCGGAAGGAATTCGAACGCGTCCTGCGCGAGCGCATCGAGCCCGCGACGCGCAGGCTCGAGGCCGAAGCCGCCGCGCGCCTCGGCCTTGAATCGCCGGCCGCGGCGGAAGCGCGCGGCGCTTGACGGATTCCCGAGCCGGATAAGTCTTGCTTAATCGAATTGTCCGACCCTTCGCGTAAGACGGCGTTCTTGCCGCGCAAAACGATGTCGGACGATCGCGAACAATTGCGGAACATTTGTTGACCTGCCGCGTGCCGGCGACTAAGTTTCTGGGTACAGGAGAGCGGATTTCATGGAGTCCCTGACGCCCATAGCCCAGGAAATCTGGGAGATGAAGTACCGCTTCCGGACGCCTGGCGGCGAGCCCGAAGAGCAGACGATCGAGGATAGCTGGCGGCGGGTCGCCGCCGCGCTGGCGGAGCCGGAAGCCGACAGGCGGCGCTGGACGCGCGCCTTCTACAACGCGATGGAGGGTTTTCGTTTCCTCCCGGCCGGGCGGATTCTCGCCGGCGCGGGGACGCGGCGCGCCGTCACGCTTTTCAATTGCTTCGTCATGGGTGTCATTCCCGACGACATGGGCGGCATTTTCGAGCATCTCCGGGAAGCGGCCCTGACCATGCAGCAGGGCGGCGGCATCGGCTACGATTTCTCGACGCTCCGCCCGAAAGGCGCCCCGGTGCGCGGCGTCGGCGCGGACGCGTCCGGGCCGCTCAGCTTCATGGATGTCTGGGACGCGATGTGCCGCACCATCATGAGCGCCGGCTATCGCCGCGGCGCGATGATGGCGACGCTGCGCTGCGATCACCCCGACATCGAGAGCTTCATCGAGGTCAAGCGCGAGCCGGGCCGGCTTCGCATGTTCAACCTGTCGGTCCTGGTGACGGACGATTTCATGCAGGCGGTCGACGCGGGCGGTAGCTGGAAGCTGCAGTTCGACGGCAAGGTCTACAAGACCGTGTCGGCCCGCACGCTGTGGGACAGGATCATGCGGGCGACCTATGAGTATGCCGAGCCCGGCGTCATCTTCATCGACCGGATCAACCGCCGGAACAACCTGTATTACTGCGAGGATATCCGCGCGACCAATCCGTGCGGCGAGCAGCCGCTGCCGCCCTACGGCGCCTGCGATCTGGGATCGATCAACCTGACCCGCCTGGTGCGCGATCCGTTCACCGAAAAGGCGCGCCTCGACACGCGCGCGCTGCAGCAGCTGGTGCCGGTCGCGGTGCGCATGCTCGACAACGTGATCGACATATCGAATTTCCCGCTCGACGCCCAGCGTCACGAAGCGGCGGCAAAGCGGCGTATCGGGCTCGGCGTCACCGGTCTTGCCGACGCGCTGATCCTCTGCGGCCTGCGCTACGGCAGCGAGGAAGCGCTTGCCGCGGTGCGCGCGTGGATGGCCGCGATCCGCCGGCATGCCTACCTCGCATCCACGGCCATCGCGGCCGAGAAAGGCGCCTTCCCGCTGTTCGACAAGGACAAGTATCTCGCCGGGGAAACCGTCGCCACGCTCGATGCCGACGTGCGCGACGCCATTGCGGCGCATGGCATGCGGAATTCGCTGGTGACCTCGATCGCGCCGACCGGCACGATCTCGCTCCTGGCCGGCAATACCTCCTCCGGAATCGAGCCGGTGTTCCGGCATGAATTCACCCGCGACGTGCTGCTGCCCGATGGCAGCCACGAAAAGCACCAGGTGATGGATTACGCCGCCGACCTGTACCGCCGGATGCACGGAGCCGACGCACCGCTTCCGGATTATTTCGTCGACGCGCATACGCTGGCGCCCGAGGCCCATCTCGGCACGCAGGCCGCCGTTCAGGACTACATCGACAGCTCCATCTCCAAGACGATCAACCTGCCGGAGGAGATATCCTTCGACGCGTTCAAGGACGTGTACCGCCGCGCCTACGATCTCGGCTGCAAGGGTTGTACGACCTACCGCCCCAATCCGGTCACCGGCGCCGTGCTTTCGGTGACGCCGGCGGCGGAGAGCGGCGAGCCGCGCCCGGCCCGGCGGGCCGGCGTGGTCTATATGACCGAGCCGCTGGAGCGCCCGGAATCGCTGCAGGGCCGGACCTACAAGCTGGTCTGGCCGGACAGCGATCACGCCATCTACATCACGGTGAACGACATCGCCGAAGGCAGCCGGCGGCGGCCTTTCGAGGTCTTCATCAATTCCAAGAATATGGAGCATTACGCCTGGACCGTCGCGCTGACGCGTATGATCAGCGCGGTCTTTCGGCGCGGCGGCGATGTCTCCTTCGTGGTCGAAGAGCTGAAGGCCGTGTTCGACCCGCGCGGCGGACAATGGATGGACGGCAAATACGTGCCGTCTCTGCTGGCCGCGATCGGCGAGGTGATCGAGCGGCACATGATCGACATCGGGTTCCTGCCCGCGCCGGCAGAGAGCGCTGCGGGCGAGCGGCGGATCGGGCTGCGCCGCGCCGTCGGCGCCGAACTGGTGCGCCAGTGCCCGAAATGCGGCACCGCCGGCCTCACCCGGCAGGAAGGCTGCGACGTCTGCATTTCCTGCGGCTATTCCAAATGCGTTTGACGGCGGCCGCGCCGATCCGGTTCTGAAGGCCGGCGGCTAGGATTGCTCGACGAGGCGCTGGATCGCGTGTATCCGCCCGGCGGGAATGCCGAGCGCGTCCAGATGACGCACGGTGTTCGCGAGATAGTCCCGGTTGCTGCCGCGCTCGCCCGCGGCCCGGGCGATAATCGGCGCCGCTTGCTCCGGCGCGAGCCGGCCGGCGTAGTTCGGCTTGCTGCGGTCGGCGACGAAGGTAACGCACACCGCCGTTTCGCCGCGGAACGCCACGCGAAGGCGGCGCGGCAAATAGGCGTAGCGCGGCATCTCGCGCTGCCATAGATAGGCCAGCACATCGGCCGCGATCGCCCGCCGCACGCGATAGGCGATGCCGCGGCAGGCGCCGCCCCGGTCCAGCGCCAGCACCAGCCCCGGGCGCTCGGGCGTGCCGCGATGGCGCTCGGAATACATGCAGAAAGCGCGATGGTAGCCATGCAGGATCGCACGCTCCGCGACCAGGAATTCGAAGCCCGGATGCCACATCAGCGAGCCATAGCCGAAAACCCAGAGATCGCCTCGTTCCGGCAGGAGAGGCGCGTAGGGTGGGTCCGCGGCGGCGCTCGCCGGGCTGGCCCGTGTTGAAGGGGAATTCATGTCAGGATCGGCGTGGCTCGTCTCGAGGCTGGTCGGCATCGTCGTGCCGGCATCGGCGTTATGGTGCCGGCAGGCGCGACTTATAGAGCCTTATCGGACCCGGTTGAAGCGATTCCCTGTCCGGGCTATTGGGGCTTCGCGCGATCTTGACAGGACAGCGCTTCGTCAGAATGGTTCAATCCGGTTTGAAAAGGCGCTTTGATATGCCGTCGACCCCGTCCGCGACCCTTCGGCGAATCGCTTTCATTCCGGCGATCCTGCTGGTGCTCGCCGTTGGCTATTCCCTGCTGTGGCTTTATGGCGCGCATCGGCTGGAGGACGGATTCAAGGACTGGGCGCGGATCCAGTCTGCGCGCGGCACGACGGTCGAGTATAGCGCGCTCGCCGTTTCCGGCTATCCCGGCATCATTCGGCTGGCGATTGCGGCGCCCCACATCACGGCCGCCAAGACCGGCTGGCAGTGGGCGGCGGAGCGCGCGAATCTCGAGACGCGCGCCTGGACCTGGCAGACCTATCGCGTCGATGTCTACGGGACGCAGCAGCTCGGCGTGCCCTTTGACGGCGCGGTCGAGCGGCTTACCGCGCGCTCGGCCGCCACCTTCGTGATCGCCCGGGTGAACAGCCATGGCCGCGTGGCGCAGGCCGCTTTTCAGGCTGACGGCCTGCACCTGAGCGATGCGGCCGGCACCGAGATCCTGTCCGCCGCCACCCTCCGGGGCACGACGCAGACGCCCGCCGCAAAGTCGATCGCCCATGACCAGACCTCCCTCGACCTGACGCTGCAAGCGAGCGATGTGCTGCTTGGCTCGCCCATGGCGACGCCGCTCGGGAAGAAGGTGGAGCGGATCGATCTGGCGGCGACGATCAAGGGCGCGCTGCCGGGCTCGCTGGCCCGTGACGCCGTGGACGCCTGGCGCCGCGATGGCGGCACGGTGGAGCTCGACCATTTCACGCTCAACTGGGGAGCGCTCGACCTGCGCGCCAACGGCACGATGGCGCTCGATGAGCGGCTGCGGCCGCTCGGCGCGATCAGCGCGGAAATCAGCGGCTACGGCGAGACGCTGGGGGCGCTCGAGCAGGCGCGCGTACTGCCGCCCAAGACGGCCGAGGGGTCGCGGTTCGCGCTCGACCTGTTGTCTCGCCCAGACGGGGCCGACGGACGGAGGGTCGTCACGGTGCCGCTGTCGGCGCAGAACGGGTCCCTTTACCTCGGGCCCCTCCGCATCGTCCGGCTGGCGGCTATTCCTTTTCCGGCTCGGTAGGCTTGAAGGAGCCCGCCTGGCCCATCTCGATCACGCCGCGCCGGATCGCGCGGGTGCGGGTGAAGAAGGCTTCGAGCGTGTCGCCTTCGCCCCAGCGGATGGCGCGCTGCAGCGCGGTGATGTCCTCGGTGAAGCGGCCGAGCAGCTCGAGCACAGCATCGCGGTTGTTGAGGAAGATGTCGCGCCACATCACCGGGTCCGACGCCGCGATTCGGGTGAAGTCGCGGAACCCGCCGGCGGAAAATTTGATGACCTCGCGCGTCTCCACGACATCGGAGATGTCCTGCTTCTCGCGCCGCAACTGCATCTCCAGGTCGGCCGCCGTTCCCACGATCGTGTAGGAGATCAGGTGGGGCAGGTGCGACGTCACCGCCAGCACCCGGTCGTGGTGATGCGGGTCCATCAGCTCGACATTGCTGCCGGCGTGGCGCCACAGCGCGGCGACCCGCTCGATCGCGTCGCTGTCGGTGCCCGGCGGCGGCGTCAGGATGCAGTAGCGGTTCTCGAACAGCTCGGGAAAGCCCGATTCCGGCCCCGAATGCTCCGTACCGGCGACCGGATGTCCCGGCACCAGATGCACGCCGTCCGGAAGATGCGGACCGACGTCGCGGATGACGCAGACCTTGACCGAGCCGACGTCGCTGACGATGGCGCCGGGCTTCAGCACCGGACCGATTTCCTCGGCAAGCGCGGCATTGGCGCCGATCGGCGCGCACAGCACCACGAAATCCGCGTCGCGCGCCGCGTCGGCGGCGCTTTCGTGGGCGCTGTCGATGAAGCCGAGCTCCATCGCCTTGGCGCGGGTCGCCGCCGTCCGGGCATGGCCGGCGATCTGCCGCGCCAGGCCGTCGCGCTTGACCCGCCAGCAGAGCGAGGAGCCGATCAGGCCGAGGCCGATGACCGCGATCTTGTCGAATATGGGCTTCTTGGTCATTTCCGCTCCAGATGCTCGCCCAGCGCGTCGGCAAGCGCGCGCATTTCGCGCTCCAGCCCGACCGTGATGCGGAGGCAGTCGGGCAGATCATAGGATTTCACCAGGCGGGTGATGATGCCCCGGCTGAGCAGGAAATTGTAGGCCGCCTCGGCGCGAGGCGCGTCGGCGAATTGCGCCAGCACGAAGTTGCCGACGGAGGGGTGCGCGGTAATCCCCAAACCGCCGAGCGTCGTGGTGAGCCAGGGCAGCCACTTGGCGTTATGCGCCTTGCTCGCCTCGATGTGCTTGGTGTCCTCCAAGGCGGCGATGCCGGCGAGCTGCGCCGGCTCGTTGACGTTGAACGGACCACGCAGCCGGTTGAGCACGTCCGCCACCGCGGCGGGACAATACGCCCAGCCGAGCCGAACCGCGGCGAGGCCGTAGATCTTCGAGAAGGTTCGCGTCATCACGACGTTGTCGTGGCGGTCGACCATCTCGATGCCGGCGGTGTAGTCGTTGCGGTTGACGTATTCGGCATAGGCCGCGTCGATCACCAGCAACACATGCTCCGGCAGGCCGTCGCGCAGCCGCTGCAGCTCGTCCGTCGGCAGGTAGCTGCCGGTCGGGTTATTCGGATTGGCGAGGAAGACTAGGCGCGTGCGCTCGGTCACCTTCGACAGGAGCGCGTCGACATCCGCCGTCAGCACCTTCTCCGGCGCGGCCACCGGCGTGGCGCCGACGCCGGTTGCGAATATCCGATAGATCGAAAAGCCGTGCCGGCTGTAGAGCACTTCGTCGCCCTGGCCCGAATAGGCACGGATGAGCAGCTGGATCACCTCGTCGGACCCGGCGCCGCAGACGATGCGCTCCTTGTCGCAGCCGAATTGCCGGCCGAGCACGCTGCGCAGCTCCGTCGCGTGACCGTCCGGATAGCGGTGCAAGACGCTGGCGGCGGATTGATAGGCGCGGATCGCGTCCGGGCTCGGGCCGATCGGCGTCTCGTTGGACGCAAGCACGATGACATTCTTGACGCCGTCGACGCTGTGCAGGCCCCCGACATAAGGGGCAACGTTCATGACGCCGGGGCGCGGCTTGGGGAGGCTCATGACACCGGCCCCGTGGAAGCGGCCTGTCCGATCGGCGTGGCGTAGTTGCCGATCACCGTGACCTGCGCGACGTCGTTCAGCCGCGCCAGCTCGCCGATGCGCGGGTCGTCTTCGACGATGTATCCCTCGGCATCGAGCAGCTGAAAATGCAACCCGGCCTTGCAAGAGGCGATGGGATGGCCCTTGATGCCGACCCGCTCTGCCAGACCCGTTACTCCGGCGCGGCTCAGCGCGACCTGCGTCTCGACGACAATGAGGCTGCGGTCCGAGCCGGTTGCTTCGGGCACGATGCGCCCGATCGCCAGCGCTTCGGTGCCGCCGTCGGTGCGGCCGTCGGCCGGCGCGAAAGGCAGGCGGTACGAAATCCTGAGGCCGTCGCGTACGTTGATGTTGGTCCACCAGGGGTCGCTGTCGCCCTCGCGCGGGCAGGGCAGCACGCCTACGGTGGCGCGTCCGGCGGCAACCTCGGTCAGGACCTCGCGCGTGGTGGCGAAGGCCGTCATCGGGGAGGCGCTGCCGAACTGGTTGCGCGCCAGGTCCCAGATCGCCTGGTCGGTGCCGCCCGCGCAGACGGCGACGGCATACTCCGGCATCTCCATGCGGGTGATCCCGGCGATGATCTCGCGCCATATCCGGGCGATTGCGGCAAAGGAAAAGGCACTGTCGTGGTGGCGATGCAGATTGCGCAGGATATCGGCCTCGCGGCCTGGCCGGACCGTGGTGACGGAGTCGCGCGCCTTCACCCGGCGGATCTCCTCCACCAGGCTGGCCCGTTGCTGGATCAGGGCGTGCAGCTCGGAATCGATCCGGTCGATTTCCCCACGCAGGCTCTGCAGCGATGTTCCACTTTCGTTCATCTGTCGCCATCCACCGAAAAAGCCGCTAACTACTAGAGCGTGACGTGCGAGAAATCAAAGAAAACATTGACACTGCAGGCCTTCGGACCAAAAGTAGCGCGCCCTTTGGAACACGTGAGGGTCGACCGATTTCCGAGCCCGCAAGACCGAGTCTGAACGGGGTACAGCATCTTCCAAGCCTGCCCGATGCCCCCCTTCCCGGAAACCGGGTTCAGCTTGGCCGAGACAGCAAGCTGAAACTCGATTGCGGGGTGGAGCTGGGGCCGTTCCCCGTGGCCTATTGCACCTATGGTACCCTGAACGAGGAGCGCAGCAACGCGGTCCTGGTCTGTCATGCCCTGACCGGCGACCAGTATGTCGCCGAGGAGCATCCGATCACCGGCAAGCCCGGCTGGTGGGACCGGATCGTCGGTCCGGGAAAGCCGCTGGATACGAACCGCTTCTTCGTCATCTGCTCGAACGTGCTGGGGGGATGTCTCGGCACGCTCGGTCCGACGGAACGGAACCCGGCGACGGGTGAGCCCTATGGGTTGAGCTTTCCGGTCATCACCATCGGCGACATGGTGCGCGCGCAGGCGATGCTGCTCGACCATCTCGGCATCGACCAGCTGTTCTGCGTCATCGGCGGCTCCATGGGGGCGATGCAGGTGCTGGAATGGGCGTCGCGCCACAAGGACCGCGTCTTTGCCGCGGTGCCGATCGCCGGCGCCGCGCGCCACACGGCCCAGAACATCGCCTTTCACGAAGTCGGCCGCCAGGCGATCATGGCCGACCCGGATTGGCACGGCGGCGACTACATCCGTCACGGCGCCATTCCGCGGCGCGGGCTCGGCGTCGCCCGCATGACGGCGCATATCACCTACCTGTCGGAAGCCGCGCTGCACCGCAAGTTCGGCCGCAGCCTGCAGGACCGCGACATGCTGAGCTTCGGCTTCGATGCGGATTTTCAGGTCGAAAGCTATCTGCGCCACCAGGGATCGACCTTCGTCGATCGCTTCGACGCCAACAGCTACCTCTACATCACCCGCGCGATGGATTACTTCGACCTGGCGGCCGAGCACGGCGGATCCTTGCCGGAGGCGTTCGAGGGCACCAAGACCCGTTTCTGCATCATCTCCTTCACCAGCGACTGGCTGTTTCCGACGTCGGAGAACCGCGCGATCGTCCATGCGCTCAACGCCGTCGCGGCGAATGTCAGCTTTGTCGAGATCCAGAGCGACCAGGGGCACGATGCGTTCCTGCTGGAAGAGCCGGAATTCGACAAGGTCCTGACCGGCTTCATCAGCGGCTGCGCCGAGCGCCGGGGCCTGAGCCGATAACGATGCGGGCCGCGGCATGAGCGATCCGACGTCACCCGGGCGCAACGACATCCGCGTCGACCTGCAATTCATCGCCGACATGATCGAGCCGCGGACCCGCGTGCTCGACATCGGCTGCGGGGATGGCGCATTGCTCAGCTACCTCAGCGAGTTCAAGCAGGTCGACGCGCGCGGCATCGAGCTGAGCATGGCGGGCGTGAATGAATGCGTGAGCGACGGGCTGTCGGTCATCCAGGGCGACGCCGACACCGATCTGGACGATTATCCCGACGGCGCCTTCGACTACGCCGTGCTCAGCCAGACGCTGCAGGCGACCCGGCAGCCGCGCCGCGTGGTCGAGAACCTCGTGCGCATCGGCCGGCGCGCGATCCTGTCGCTGCCGAATTTCGGCCATTGGCGCGTGCGGTTGGGGCTGCTGATGACCGGCCGCATGCCGCAGACCGAGATCCTGCCTTTTCACTGGTATGACACGCCGAACATCCACCTCTGCACGATCCGGGATTTTCTCGAGCTGTGCCGCGAGATACAAGTCGAAGTGGAGAAGGCGATCGTGCTGTCCGCCGGCGGCAGGCCGTTGCCGATGCAGGCCACCGGCCGCACGGGAAATCTCTTGGGCGTCCAGGCGGTCTTCCTGCTGCGCAAGAGCTGACGCGGCCGTCGCCTGTCTCTCAAGAGCTCGCGCCCTCGGGTAAGTTGAGGAATGGCGCGGCTGCGCCCGAAGTGTCGGCGAAGGTCATGAGGACGCGCCGCGCTCAAAGCATCGGCTCAATTCGTCCGGCCGGCTATGGATTTCGCGGCCTAAAGCCTCACCCAGCCGCGCCCTTCATGGCGGTAATCGAAACACTGCGGATGCAGCAGCTCCGCCAGGATCTCGAGCGAATCGGCGATCCGCGGGCCGGGGCGATTGAAATACTGATTGCCGTCGGTGAGATAGACCCGCTCTGTCCGCACAGCGCGCAGCTGTTGCCAGTCCGCGCGATCGGTGAGCGCTTGCATTTCGCGCCGCGTCCGCTCGATGTCGAAGCCGCAGGGCATGACGACGATGACCTCCGGGTCTTCGCGCCGCAGGTCTTCCCAGCTCATCCAGGGCGAATGCTTGCCGGCGGTGCCGAACAGGTTGACGCCGCCCGCCATCGCGACCAGCTCGGGCATCCAGTTGCCGCCGGCCATCAACGGATCGATCCATTCGATGCAGGCGACGGTCGGGCGGTCGCCGAGCTTTGCGGCGGCTGACTCGATTTCGGCCATGCGATGCTTGATTGAGGCGATCAGCGCGCGGCCGCGCGCCGGCGCCTCCAGCGCGTCCGCGACGTTCTGGATGTCCGTCCAGATGTCGGCGAGCGCGTCGGGCTTCAACGTCACGATGTTCGGCGCCGCATCGAGCCAGTCGCAGACCGCGGCCCGAAGGTCGTTCTCGCTGACGGCGCAGACCTCGCACTGCGACTGGGTCACGATGACGTCGGGCCGCAGCGCCTTCAGCTTGTCGCCGTCGACGCGGTAGACGGACAACCCTTCCTGCACCACGGCCTTGACCCGGTCGTCGATCTCGCGCGAGCTGCCGTGGAGGTCGATCTTCGGCTCGGTGCAGCACGGCAGCGTCTCGACATCGGCGGGAAAATCACATTCATGGCTGCGCGCGATCAGCGCGTCGCGAAAGCCGAGCGCGGTGACGATCTCCGTAGCACTCGCCAGCATGCTTGCGACGCGCATCGTCGGCTCCTTTGCTGCGGCGGTCGGGCCTGACCCGGCTCAGCCCGCCGGCGTGTCGGCGTGATGCTTGCGCCGGCGCATCCGTACCGCCCCCAGAACCACGGCCAGCACGCCGACCAGGATCGGGATCAAGGCAATATTGATGAACTTCAGCCAGAATTCCAAATTCTCGATGTTCTCGCGCAGGGCGAGCTGCACCTTGCGCAACGCTTTGCGCGTGGTGAGCACCTCTTCGGTGAATTTCGACGCTGCCGTCTCCACCGCCTTGTCGACGGTCGCCTCGCTGGTGCCTTGCGCTTTCTTCTTGTCGAGCTCCGCGAGCTTCTTCTCCGCGTCATCGAGCTTCTTCCGCAGCCGCTGCTCTTCGGCGCGGTATTTTTGGTCCGCGGCGAGGCGAAGCTGCGCGATTTTCGTGAAGGGCCGTTGCGCGGTGCCGCGGCTGCGAAGCCCGATCAGGTCTTCGCCGCCGGCGAGATTCTCCACCGCGTTGACGACGAAATCGGCGTTGTTGGCGAAGGGCACCTGCACCCGTTGCCCGAAGAAGTCACGCGTCTGCACCCAGAAGCGGTCTTCCAGGAAGTCCGCGTCCGCGACCAGGATGACGTTCATCGGCGCGGTCGATTCGGCGACATAAGGCGGCGCTTTCGGTTCTTCTTCCTTCGGCTTTTCTTCGGCCTTTTTCTCTTCCTTGGCCTTTGCTTCCGGCGCTTTCGCCTTCTCTTCGGCCTTCTTCTGCGCGGCGGCCGGCTTGGCCTCGCCGGCTTTCTCGTCCTTCTTTTCAGCGCTCGGCGCCGCTGCTGGCGCGGCTTTCTTGGGCGCGGCTTCCGTGGGCTTGCTTTCCGCTTGGGCGACTGCGCGCACTGCCTTGTCGGCCTTCACCAGCGTTTTCGCTTTTTCCTTGCTGTCGGAGGTCTTGCCGTCAGGCTTCGTCTGCGGCAGCTGGCTTTGTCTCGGTGGACTCCGGCTTCGCCGCGGGCTTCGACGCCTCGCCGGCGGTCGCGCTCGGCTTTGCCTCTTTTTCGCCCCTTCTTCCTTCTTCGCGCCCTTGTCTTTGCCGGGGTCCTCGTCCGTTCTTTTCCTCCTCTTTCGGCGGACCGTCCGGGAACAGGCTCTTCATGCGTCCGCTCACCCGCGCCGCGATGACCTGCTGCTTGCCGGACGACTTGAAGTTCTCGAGGATCGTCAGGATCTTGGGCTGCTCGCCGTCGAGCAACTTGACGTCGACCTGCTCGCTGTCCGGCGTGCTCATGACGAGCGGCTCGAACCGGATCGAGGATTCCTTCGTCTTCTCGAGAATGCCGGCGCTTTCCAGGTTGAGCAGGCTGATCTGCGACGTGATGGGATCGGTTTGCGACAAGCCGTCGCGGCGCACGGACAGCCAAGCGAGATAGGGCGCCGGAATGATGTTCTTCTCGTCGCCCGCATTGACCATTCGCGCATAGCGCCGGTCGCCGACCACCCGGTCCTTGACCAGCGTAATGCCCCAATGATTAAGCAGCCGATCCATCTCGGACGACACGCGCTCGGGGAACTGGCTCATCTTACGCAGCGCCGCGGTCTCGTTATAGGGGTCGAGGAAGATCATCGCCTTGCCGCCGCGCAGCAGATACTGGTCGATGTTGTAGTAATCCTTGGGCTCGAGCTTTCCCGGCTGCACGATCATCAGGACGTCCGGCTTGATCTTCCAGATGTCGTTGAAGTCGTAGAGCTGCTTTACCGTGGCGTGGTCCTCGAGCTGCTGAATAATCGCCCAGGGCTTGGCAGGCAGGCCGCGCAGCTGCAATTGGATATCGCCGAACATCGGCCGCGAGGTGTAGACCGCCACGACCGGCTTGCCCTTGGTGCCGACATTGTAGAGCAGGCTCGCGATATCGTATTCGAGGAATTTCTCCCGCTCGATCTCGAAGAACGGGATGACGATCTCCTTCTTGCCGGACTTGGCGGCGAGGCCGAAGTAGACCTTGGTGCCGCTCTCGTCGACGGGAACGCCTTGCAGGCCGAGCTCGACCGCCTTGTCCTCGATTTCGGAGAAGGGCTTCGGGTCCTTGATCGAAAGCGTGACGTTGTCGCCGCCGGTCGCCTTGATCACGCGCAGCATGTCCTTCACGCGAAGCGCGTAGTTGCCGTAAACCGGCGCCGCCTTGCCGAGGTCGTCCGAATAGTAAAGCGTGAGCTCGACCGGCTTCTGCAGTTTGTGGAGGATGTCGCGCGTGCCGTTCGACAGCGTATAGAGCCGGTCCTGCGTCAGGTCGGCGCGCATGCCGACGATGTGGCCGGCCGCCACGTTGACGACGACGAAGAGCGCGACAGCGGCGACCGCCAGCGCGATCCAGCCGCCCTTCTTGTCCAATATCCAGCGGAGCATGGCGCGACCTCCCTCAAGCGGCTTTCAGGCGGTCGACGGCGACCACGTTGAGAAACAGGAAGAGACCGATCAAGGCGCCGAAGTAGATGGCGTCCCTGAGATCGACCACGCCCTTGGAGATGTCCGAGTAGTGGTTCATCACGCTGAGCGAGCGGAAGAAGTCGGCGACGTCGCCGCTCGCATAATTGCCCAGGACATTGAGCACGATGGTCGAGCCCATGGCGACGAACAGAAAGCAAAGCGTCGCCGACAGAACGAAGGCGATCACCTGGTTCTTGGTCAGCGCCGAAACGAAGGACCCGACGGCGAGAAAGCCGCCGGCCATCAAGAGGCTGCCCAGATAGGCGGCGAGAATGGCGCCGTTGTCGGGATTGCCGAGATAGTTGACCGTCAGCCAGATCGGGAAGGTGAGCGCCAGCGCGATGCCGGTGAATGCCCAGGCGGCAAGGAACTTGCCGATGACGATCTGGGTCGTGGTCAGCGGTAGCGTCATCGACAGCTCGATCGTCCCGGTCCGCCGCTCCTCCGCCCACAGCCGCATCGAGAGCGCCGGGATGAGGAAGAGATAGAGCCACGGGTGGAAGCTGAAGAAGGCGACGAGGTCGGCCTGATTGCGGTCGAAGAAGTTGCCCACGTAGAAGGTCATGACGCCGTTCATCGCAAGAAAGATGACGATAAAGACGTATGCGACGGGGGTCGCGAAATAGCTGGCCATCTCCCGCCGGAAAACTGTCGCGATGCTATGCATGGGTTGATTGCTGGCTGGTAATTTCGCGGAAAACCTCATCGAGCCGGCCGTGCTCGACCGTGATTTGCTGGATATCGGCGTCGACGTCCCGCAGCGCCATGCTGACCTGCGCGATGATCGAGGCGCCCTTCTCCGCCTGCACGAACAGGCGGCCGTCGCCTTCGCTCTTGATCTCGGCCACGTTGGCGAGGGACGACAGCGCCGCGCGTACCTTGTCCGGCGCCTTGGTCGTGAGCGAGACGCCGTTGTGCCGGCGCGATCGCGCGGCGAGGCCCGCCGGCGTCTCGTCCGCGACAAGGCGTCCGTTGGCGATGATGATGGCGCGGCTGCAGACCGCTTCGACCTCTTCGAGGATGTGGGTCGAGATGATGATCGCCTTACTTCCCGCCATGCCGAGAATGAGCTCGCGGACTTCGTGCTTCTGATTGGGATCGAGGCCGTCGGTCGGCTCGTCCAGGATCAGGACCTCCGGGTCGTGCAACAGCGCCTGGGCAAGGCCGAGACGGCGCTTGAAGCCCTTCGAGAGCGTCTCGATCGGCTGGTTCAGCACATCGGAAAGCTGCGTCTTCCGGACCGCGGTGTCGATGCGTTGCGCCGCCTCGGCGCCGGACAGGTTGCGGACCCGCGCGATGAATTCAAGGAAGGCCTGCGGTGTCATGTCGGGCCACATGGGCGCGCCCTCGGGCAGGTAGCCGACCCGGCGCTTCACTTCGAGCGGGCTGCGCCGCACGTCGAAGCCGGCAACGCGCGCGGTGCCGGCTGTCGGCGGCAGGAAGCCCGTGATCATCTTCATCGTCGTCGACTTGCCGGCGCCGTTGGGGCCGAGAAAGCCAAGAACTTCGCCCTTGGCTACGTTGAAGCTGATGTCGTCGACGGCGGTAATCGGTCCGAAGGTTTTCGAAAGGTGGTCGATCTCGATCATGATGATCGCCTTGTTGTAATTATCTTTCGATCCCAGACGGCTGACTGGGCGCAATCCCTTCCCCGGTTTACGATTTAGGAAAGGATCGCAACGCTGCAAGAGGAATAGTCAATTCTGCGCCGACTGCAAGTAGCTTTCCGCCAACGGCGTTGACCCGGGCCTGCGGGTGGGTTAGCGGTTCCAGCCTGGTCGGGCGCAGAATCCGGCCGCCGAATTCGGCGCTCGCGCGAAATTTCAGAAGGGGATGAGGATGACGGTGAAACGGGTCGGAGTGGTCGGCGCCGGCACCATGGGGTCCGGAATCGCGACCAATATCGCGCAGTACGGCTACCCGGTGCATATCGTCGATACCGGGGCATCCCAGGTCGACGGCGCGCTGGCGAAAGCGCGGACTTTCTACCAGCGCCAGGCCGAGCGTGGGCGCATGAGCGAGGCGGATGTCGCCGCGGCAACCGCGCGGCTCAAGGGCGGCACCGATCTCGGCGCGCTCGCCGGCTGCGATCTGGTCATCGAGGCGGTATTCGAGCAGCTCGAGGTCAAGGCCGAGCTCTATGGGCGGCTCGTTCCCGTGCTCCGCCCTGATTGCCTGGTGGCGACGAATACCAGTTGCCTGCAGGTAAGCGCGCTCGCGCGGTCCGTCGATCGGCCCGAGCGCTTTCTCGGCCTGCATTACTTCAATCCGCCGGCCGTGAACCCGATCGTCGAGGTCGTGTGCGGCGAAAAGACGCACAAGGCCGTGATCGACGCGGCGCTCGCCTTTTGCGGGGCGACGAAGAAGATGCCGGTCCTGTGCCGCGACCGCAGCGGCTTCGCGCTCAACCGGTTCTTCTGTCCTTATATCAACGAAGCGGTCCGGCTTTACGATGACGGAATCGCCACGCCGTTCGAGGCCGACCGGGTCGCGTCGGACATTCTCGGCGCCGCTGCCGGGCCGTTCGTCGTGATCAACCTGGTGGGAACGCGCGTCATGCTGCACGCGCAGTCGAACCTCGTGGCGCTCGGCAAATTTTACGAGCCGGCCAAATCGGTCGTCCGCGTCGGCGAGCAGGCCGGCACCTGGGAGATCGGCGACCCGTCGCCGCCGGACGCCGCGCGGGACAAGACCATCGCCGACCGCCTGCTCGGCGCGACCTTCCTGGCCCTCCTTCAGGAATTGGACGAGGACGTGGCGTCGCCCGCCGATATCGATCTCGGCGCGCGCCATGCCTTCAAGTTCGGCAAGCCGCCCTGCGCCCTGATGGATGCGCTCGGCCGGGCGGAGGTCGAGCGCCTGGTGCGGCCTTTCTGCGAGGCCTATGGCGCGGCGCTTCCGGGCAGCCTTGCGCGCGTCGGGTCGTTGGTCGCGGGAGGCTGACCGAATGCCGGATATCGGAGATTCTGCCCGGGGCCGGGCCGGCAACCACATGATGTGCGACTGGTGCGGCCGGGCCACGCCGGCCAACTACGTCCACGGCCATATTCAATGCGTCCACTGCCACCGCAACATCGCGCCCTGTTGCGAGGGTGAAGTCTGCGTGTCCGTGCCGGCGGACAAAGCGACGCCCGATTGATCTCGCACTGGCCTGGCCGGGCATTGTATGAAAGAGGCACGCACCGCCGGCGGATTTCGGCCATGTCTCGGTCGAGATAAGGTGGCGTGAGAACGACCATTGGTTGTGGGCGCATGCGGTCTTTGCAGCGGAGGCGATGATGATCGTGCCGGTCGCGGGTATGCCGCCGAAAGGGCGCTCGGCGAAAGGCGTGCGGCCGCGCGCGGGCGCCTTGCTCCTGTGCGGCGTGCTGTTCGTGTCGCTCGGCGGGACATCCCGGGCGGCCGACGAGATTCGCGGCGACGGTACCGTCTTATCGGGTAACGAAATTCAGGTCGGCACGAAGATCGTCCGGCTGTTCGGCATATCGGCTCCCGGGCTGCAGGATCTCTGCGAGATCAACGAAGCGAAGATGAAATGCGGGATCGTCGCCTGGGCGGAGCTGATCAAGCTGGCCGACGGGCAGCAGATATCCTGCGATGCCGAGGAGCTGCCGGCGGGCGTGGCGCCGCCGAAGTCCGACAAGCCCTTCGTTTTCGGAACCTGCTATATCGGGGAAACCGATCTCAACGAAGCGATGGTCCGCTCGGGTTGGGCCAAGGCGGTGGTGCCGCAGACCGACCGCTATGAGGTCGATGAAAGCGATGCCAAGGAATCGCGCCGCGGGCTCTGGTCGAACCAGGCGAAGCCGGGCGGACATGCGCGGCGGCGGTGAGCGGCCTGCGCCGGTTGGTTAACAAAAATATGGTTAATATCGGCCGCCGGGAACTGCCGCGAAATAAACCATAAAATTTAGGCTAAATACTTACAAAGTACTATTTTTCGCCCCTCCTTCGCCGGCTAGTGTCTTCCGAATACTTAACCCGTTTGGGTCCGCTGCCAGAACAGGCAGCGCAGAAATATTCCGGGAGCATTGTCGCCGATGAAGAAAAATCTGCTCGTGATCGCCGCCGCCGTCTTCTTTCTCCTGGGCGCCACAAATGCCGGCGCGACCGGGTGGCATCACGGCTTTGATGGCGACGGCGCCGGAAACGCCGATACAGGGGTGAACAAAGTTTCGGTCTCGATCAAGAATCTCGCATTCAATTCAAGTAGCAACACCCAAGCCAACACGAGCGCGAATAAAAACGCGAGCGGGAATGGCAACAGCAGCGGAAACACGAGCGCCAACGCCAATACCAACGCTGGCGGCAACAGCAATACGAATGCCAGCACGAGCCGGAGCGATAGCAGGGCTTCCGCCAGCGCGTCTGCGAGCGCTGACGCGACCGCCGGTTCGAGTGGTGGCGGCGGATCGTCGAGCGTCAGCGTCGAGGGTGACGAAACGCCCGCCTCCAGCGCCGCCGGTGTCTACGTCACGACGTCGGACGATACGTGCATGGGCTCCTCCGGCGTCGGCGGGCAAGACATTACCGTTGGGTTCTCCATCGGCTCCACCTGGACGGACTCGAACTGCATCATGCTCAAGAATGCCCGCGAGCTGATGGCGCAGGGTCATCCCAAGGCGGCCAAGGCGCGGCTCTGCATGGACGAGGACAACGCCATGGCGTTCGAGCTGGCGGGCGAGCCCTGCCCACGGCAGCTGGCGTCGACTCAGGCCGCGCTCGCCAGGATCCGCGCCGCGGAGACTGCCGATGATGCCGATGTCGCCGCCGCGAAGCCGGCGGTGCAGCTCGCCGCGCTCGGGGATGCCGGAGTTCGCGCGGCGGCGAGCGCGGCGCATGACGACGAGGCACCGCAAAGCGGTGACCTTCTGGCGATGGTGCAGTCGTTTGCCCACACTGTCGCCGCCGCCTTCTCGGCGGACAGCTCGCCGGATTTCTCCGCGAACCCCTATCCGATGGATGGGATCGAGTAGGCGCAGAAAAGCGCCGCAACCCGCTCGCCGATGCGGCGTGACTCGGTGTCGATCCGACACTGATTCCACTCCCGCGCGTCCGTCCGGTCATGGTCGGAGCGGCATTCTGCCGGCATCGTCGGTGCTATGCGGAAGGGTCAATGGCGCGCCCGGAGAGACTCGAACTCCCAACCTTCTGATCCGTAGTCAGACGCTCTATCCAATTGAGCTACGGGCGCATTGAAGGTTTTCTAACCGCCCCTTCGGGCGGCTGCGGACACTAAAGAAACACACCACCTCTGACAAGCATGTTTGCATCTTTGCATCGGCGGCCGGGAAAACGTCCCGACTACAAATGCAGCTTGTGGCTATAAGGGTGCTAAAGTAGTATCACCGACATGTTAAGCCGGTTACGCCGGAGGTGTCAGCGCAGGCTTTCGGGAGAGGTGCGCGGACAGGCGATAGCACGGTTGTCGTGGGAAAATTGGGGGAGCCCCCGATAAGTCATAAGGCAGGGTGACTGCTTCGTAATGATGTTATCGAGGAATTTGGGTGTGTTCGTTGTCGGGGGTATTTTACTGTCCGGCTGCGGATCGAGCCTATGGCCTTCGCTGACCGGAGAAGAACCGTCCGCGAACGCGCCAAGCCGAGAGACAATTGCAATTCCAGCCTCGCGGGCCGAACAGGCCGGCGCGCAAACGGCTGCCGCGTCGCAGCCGGCGTCGGGCGGCTTTGCTCAATCAGCGCCGTCGGCGGCGGCCGGGACGGGAAATGCGCAAGCCGCGCTGCCGGGGCAGCCGACGGGCACCTTCGTCGGCAAGAAGGTCGAAGGGATGGCGCAAGACCTCGGCAAGCTGAAAGCTGCCGTCGGTCGCCTGGATACGCGCATGCACGAGATCCGCGCCGATACCGCGGACGCCACCCAGCGCTACCTCAATACTATGGCGGCGATGAATTCCAAGCTGCAGGTCGGCACGACGCCGGGTAATCCGCTGCTCGTGCAGCAGTGGAACGAGGCGCAGCAGCAGCTCAAGCGCATCGAGACGGACATCGCGCGGATGAACAGTCTGTCGAATGACGCAGGAGCGGAGGCGAGCGTCGCCGGCTATCTGCTCGACAGCGTGCGCGCGACCTTCACGCTCAGCGGCGCGGTCGACGAGGACCATGTCCAACTGCGCGCGCTCGAGGATGACGTCAACCAGCAGGTTGTCACGATCGACCGCCTGCTCAATGAATTGAGCGACGATCTCAACCGGCAAACCAGCCACTTGGCGAGCGAGCGGCGCAATCTCACCGCGATGTCGATCTCGATCAAGAATGGCGAGCGCTATGGCTCCGCGCTGATGAACCGGGCGCTGGCGCAGGCCGAGGTCAAGGCGAGCATGGCGTCGCGGCGGCCGCTGTCGCCGGATGCGCGGCCGCTCGTGGTCATCCGTTTCGACCGGCCGAACGTGCAGTATGAGCAGGCGCTCTACGACGCCATCAGCCGGGCGCTCGACCGCAAGCCCGACACGGCAATCGATCTGGTCGCGGTGCATCCGCGAACCGGGTCGCCGGCGCAGGTTATTCTCAACAGCACCGCCGCCCGCCGGAACGCGGAAGCCGTGTTGCGGACGCTGGTGGAGTTGGGCTTGCCGGCGACGCGCGTGACCATGACATCCATGCCGAGTGCGACCGCGCAATCCAACGAGGTGCGCGTCTACGTCCGCTGATGACGCCGCGGGGCCTTGCGGCATCGAAGGCATCGGGCGGCAGTCACGGGCCAAGCGGGGCCGCGTGACATGGTGAGCCCGTCGAACCTGCCCCCCGACCAGAGCAAGGACTTCCCCGTTTCCTGGGAGGAGCTGCACCGCAACGCCCGGGCGCTCGCGTGGCGGCTGCTGCCGCTGGCGCCATTCAAGGGGATCGTCGCGGTGACGCGCGGCGGGCTTGTTCCGGCGGCGATCGTCGCGCGGGAGCTGGATATCCGGCTGATCGACACGATCTGCGTCGCATCCTACGAACACAAGGACCAGGGCTCGCTCGCCGTCCTCAAGGAATGCGAGGCTGGGGACGGCGAGGGGTGGCTTATCGTCGATGATCTCGTCGACACCGGGACGACCGCCAAGGCGGTGCGGGACCGGCTTCCCAAGGCGCATTTTGCGACCATCTACGCAAAGCCCGCCGGCCGGCCGCTGGTCGACACCTTCATCACCGAGGTGAGCCAGGATACCTGGATCCTGTTTCCGTGGGATATCGGGCCGTCCTACCGCGAGCCGATCAGCCGAAGCGGATGAAGCGGGATCAGGGGTTGCCGCCCGCCGCGATGTTGTCGATCAGGCGCGTCTTGCCGAGATAGGCGGCGGCGAAGATGCGGGCTTTCATGCCGGGCGCGAGCGCGCCTTCGATCGGCGCCAGCGTGTCCGGGTCGCGAACCTCCAGGTAATCGACCGGCGCGAAGCCGGCGGCCGCAAGCTGCTGCCCGCCCCATGCCGCGGCCGACCCTGCCGGCTCGCCCGCGCGAAGCTTTTCCGCGACCTGATGGAGCACGCGGTTCAATGTCGGCGCAGTGGCGCGCTCCGCAGCGCTCAAATAGGCATTGCGCGACGAGAAGGCGAGGCCGTCCGGCTCGCGCACCGTCGGCACGCCGACGATGGATACCGGGATATCGAGATCCCGGACGAGGCGTTGCACCACCTGGAGCTGCTGGTAGTCCTTCTCGCCGAAATAGGCATAGTCCGGCAGGCATTGCAGCAGGAGCTTCGTCACCACCGTGGCGACCCCCTGAAAGAAATGCGGCCGGGTCACGCCGCACAACGCTTCGCTCAGCCGCTTGACGGAAACAGAGGTGGCGAAGCCGTCCGCATACATTTCCTGCGCGGTCGGCAGATAGACGAGATCGACGCCCAATGCCGCGAGACGCGCGATATCGGCGGCTTCGTTCCGCGGATATTTCGCGAAATCCTCATGCGGGGCGAATTGCGTCGGATTGACGAAGATGCTGACGACGGTGTGGTCGCATTGCCCAAGGCTGCGGCGAACCAGCTCCGAATGTCCGTCGTGCAAGGCGCCCATGGTGGGCACCAGCCCGATCGTTCGGGACTGCCGCCGCCATTCCCCGATCCGAGTCCGCAAACCGGCGACGGACGTGATGGTGTCCGGCCCGGCCGAGGCCATCGAGGTTACTCTGCCGCGGCGGGCGTTTTGACGCCGAAGCATTGCTCGGGCTCCGGAAAACGGCGGTTGCGGACGTCGTCGGCGTAGGCCTCGGCGGCTCGCTTCATCTCCCCTGCAAGGTCGGCATAGCGCTTGACGAATTTGGGCGTGAAATCGGTGAACATGCCGACCAGGTCGTCCGTCACCAGGATCTGGCCGTCGCAGACCGGGGACGCGCCGATGCCGATCGTCGGGATCGCGATTTTCTGCGTGATCTCGCGTGCGACGGGCTCCACCGTTCCCTCGATCACCACGGCGAAGGCGCCGGCTTCCGCCATCGCTTCGGCATCCGCCACAATGCGCCGGGCCTCTTCATCGCGGCGTCCATGGGCGCGAAATCCGCCGGCCGTGTTCACGCTTTGCGGCATCAGGCCGATATGGCCCAAGACCGGCACGCCGCGCTCGGTCAGGAAACGCACGCTTTCCGCCATCTCGCGGCCGCCTTCCAGCTTGACGGCCTGGCAGCCGGTTTCCGCCATCACGCGGGCCGCGGTCCGGAAGGCCTGCTGGGGGCTCTCCTGGTAGCTGCCGAAGGGCAGGTCCACGACGATCAGGGCCTGCTTCGTCGCGCGTACGACCGCGCGGCCATGGTTGACCATCATGTCCACGGTGACGCCGACCGTGCTGTCCATGCCATAGACGACCATCGCCAAGGAATCGCCCACGAGCAGCAGATCGAGATAGGGGTCCAGGTGCTGGGCCACGGGGGCGGTATAGGCGGTCAGGCAGGCGATCGGCACGCCCCCCTTGCGGGCGCGGATCTGCGGAACGGTTGTGCGTCCACGTCGCTTGGAATTTGTCATGCTTGCCAGTCCCTTCCCGTCGCCAAACGGCCCGTCGCACAGATTTTGCGCACGAGTTCGCATCTATATATATCAGTGCCGGGGCGTCGACAATTGCTGCGCCGCAATAGCCTCAGCTCTGCGGCAGCGCGATGCGGAAGTGGGTACCGTCCTTGTCCGTGTCGATCAGGGTCAGATCGCCGCCATGCCCGCGCACCAGCTCGCGGGCGATGGCCAGGCCAAGCCCGGTGCCGCCCGCCCTGGCCGAGCCTTCAAACGGCCGGAACAGCTTTTCCCGGGCCCGTGGGGGAAGGCCGGGACCATTGTCCGCGATGTCGATCTCGACCCAGTGGCCGTTGCTTTCGGCGCTGACCGAAATAGTCTCCGCGCCTGCCTCGGCCGCGTTCCGGAACAAATTGGTAAGTATCCGAAAGAGCTGGTCGCGGTCGGCGTTCAGCTCGATCTCGCCGGTCACGTCGTTATGGACGGTGTTGTTGACGCTTTCCGGCACGATGATCACTTTTTCGACGTCCTGGACCAGCTCCCGCAGGTAGAAGCGGCTCCGGCGCAGCTCCGGCTGGTCCTGACCCACGAAATCGAGCGTTCGGCTGCACAGGTCCACCGCGCGCTGGATCGACTTGAACAGCGTCGGCGTGACCCGCCGGACCTCGGGGTCATCGACACTGCCGAGGCGGTCGGATACCAGCAGGGCGGATGCGAGGATTCCGCGCAGGTCGTGATTGATCTTGGCGACGGCGGTGCCGAGCGCGGCAAGATGGGCGCGCTGGGCGAGGGTCGCCCGCAGGCGCTGCTGCATGCCGGCCAGCTCGCGCTGCGCGGTGCCGATCTCGTCCCGCCGGCGGGTCGCCGGAATGACCCGGCCGGCGTCTTCGGGATCCTCGCGGAAGGCGACCATGTTTTCCGTGAGGCGCCGCATCGGCCGTACGATCATCCATTGCAGCGCCACGTAGACGAGTGTTGCCGTGATCAGCGAGATGACGATCGAAAGGCCGAAAATCCGCCATGCGAAGGCGGTCAGCGCCTGATGCAGCGGCTTCTCATGCAGCACGAGCTCGATCCACACCGACGGGCTTCGCGGCGATGGTCCGACCACCCGGATGACGCGATCCTTGGTCGTCGTCAGCGCGACGAAGGCGTCCCTTACCAGGGCGAAGATGCTGGGGTCGTCGATATCGAAGGAGGCATCGATCGGCGGCGGCTGCTCCGTGCTCAGGATCAGGCGGGCGCCGGCGCGCCGCACCGACAGGCCGATTGCGCCGACATGGCTCAAGAGCTCATGGCGCATCATCTCGCTCACCGTGCGGTCGGGCGCGGCATCGACGGCGAGGATCGCGAGATGCGCCAGGCCGAGCTTCTCGAACAGCCACGCCTGACGGAATCGCGCGATCGACGGCACGAAAATGAGAATTTCCGCAACCATGACGAAGAATATCGTCAGGACGAGCAGGCGCGATGACAGGCTGGACATATCGTAACGGCCCGAAACCTCGTTGTGGCCGTGCGGGGCCATAGTTGCATTGGCCCGACGAAAAATCGCTGGGAGTTTACCGGAAAACCCGGCTAGCGGTCACCCTTTGACTTCATCTTCTTGTAAGCGACTGGAAGAAGGGCAAGAATCGCCAAGCCGGCAAGCGCCGTGACGATTTCCGGCGTCAGGATGCTGCGGGCGGAGAACTGACCTCCGGCATCGAAGATGCTGCCGAGACCCGCGCCGACCGTGGCATAGACGAAGCTGCCCGGGATGATGCCGATGAAGGTGGCGATCACGAAGTCCCTCAGGCGAACGCCGAGGAAGGCCGGGACCAGGTTCACGATGAAGAAGGGAAAAATCGGAATCAGGCGCAGGACGAGCAGGTAGTTCAGCGCGTTCTCCTGAAATCCCGTTTCCATTTTTTTCAGGAATGGCCCGGCCTTGGCCCGCAGGGCGTCGCCCAGCGCCGTCCGGGCGGCGAGGAACAGGATGGTCGCACCGACCGTCGCGGCGAAGATGACATAGGCTGTGCCAAGCCATTCGCCGAACAGAAAGCCGCCGGTTATCGTCATCACCGCGCCGCCGGGCAGCGAAAAGGCGACCACCACGATATACAGCGCGATATAGGCAAGCGTGGCGAGGACGGCGGAATCCGCCACCGCCTGCAACAGCCAGGCCCGGTTCTGCCGCAGCGTCTCGAAGGTCAGGTATTTATTGAGCCCGAAAGCGAAAAAGGCGACCAGGCCGGCTATGAGCAAGAGCAGAGGAAGCAGCCGTTGCCAGGATAGCCCCGGCCTCTTCTTGCGGTCTTGCTCGATGGTCATCGCCTTTTACCATGCGCCCCACGGGCGGCCGTAGCCGCCCGAGCAGGTTGTTTCCCGGCTGTCTACTATGCGCCGCAGGCCGCTGCGATTCACCTTACTGTGACTATTCCGTGTGCAAGAAGCCCTGCGGCGCGAGGGGCGATTAACTCGTCGATGTCGAGCTTCTATACACCGTCCCTCGAATTCCCAGCGGCTTCGGAGAGTTAACCGTGAAACGTACCTATCAACCGGGACGACTTGTCCGCAAGCGACGCCACGGCTTTCGCTCGCGCATGGCCACCAAGGCCGGCCGGCTGGTCCTTGCCCGGCGGCGCAAGAAGGGCCGGAAGCGCCTTTCCGCCTGACGCGATGCACTCGCCCGTCGGCGGACTGACCCGGCGACCTGAATTCCTGAGAGTTGCCGCCAAGGGCCGGAAATCCGTGACTCCCGGACTAATTCTGCAGGCGTGCCGGCAACAGGCGGACGCGGACGCGCTCCGCGTTGGATTTACCGCAAGCCGACGCGTCGGAGGCGCCGTCCAGCGGAACCGTGCACGTCGGCGCTTGCGTGCCGCCGTCGCTGCGGTTATGCCTCAGCATGCGAAGCGGGGGCACGACTACGTGGTGATCGCGCGGACGGAATCGCTGCGCCGGCCCTTTGGCGCCTTGGTGCACGATCTCGAAACGGCGCTGCGGCGGCTCGACGTGTGGCGCGAAACCTGAGGTCTGACGGGAGTCATCGAAATACATGGGCATTGCCGCTTCTGCGCTGCGGGGCATCATCCGCATTTACCAGCTTTGTCTCTCGCCGTTTTGCGCAGGCTCCTGCCGGTATCTGCCGACGTGCTCGGAATACGCGCGGGACGCGCTTGCGGTTCATGGCGCGCTGCGCGGCGGCTGGCTCGCGCTTCGCCGTATTCTGCGATGCCATCCCTGGGGCGGGGACGGCTATGACCCGGTGCCGCCCCGGGCGTGCGGCGCCCATGATCACGACCATTCCGATACGGCGACGGCGTCGCAGGCAGGGGCGCGGTGATGGGTGACCAAAAGAACCTGATTTTGGCGATCGTCGCGTCGGTCGCGATCCTCATGCTCTATCAGCTGTTTTTCGACAAGCCGCAGCACGGGCAGCCAGCGACGCAGACGGCCCAGCAGCAGGCGAAGCCGGCGACCGGCCAGCCGTCCGCCGAAGCCGGAAAGCCTGCGGGGTCGGCCAACGGCGCACCGCAGCTTGGCGTCGACATGAGCGGCGTCGCGAACAAGCCCGTCGATCTCGTGGCCGAGCGCGCGGCCGCTTTGAAAGCCGTGCCGCGCATCAAGATCAATTCACCTGACTTGACCGGGTCGATCGCGTTGAAGGGCGCGCGGGTCGACGACGTGTCCCTCAAGAAATACCGGGTCGAACTCGATCCGCACAGCCCGATGGTCGAGCTGCTGCACCCGGTCGGGACATCGCAGGCCTATTACGCGGAATTCGGCTGGATCGGCGAGCCGGGCAGCAAGATCAAGGTGCCGGACCGGAATACGATCTGGACCGCCGACCATGAGGAGCTTTCCCCCGGCCACCCCGTACTGCTCCGCTGGGACAACGGCGCCGGCCTCGTGTTCGAGCAGCTGCTCTCGCTCGACAAGGACTACATGTTCACGGTTACCCAGCGCGTGCGGAACACCGGCGCGGCGGCGGCCAACCTGCTGCCCTATGGACTGATATCCCGAAGCGGTACGCCGCAGACCCTGAACTTCTACATCCTGCATGAGGGATTGCTCGGCGTGATCGACAACACGCTGCACGAGATCAAGTACAAGGATCTGGTGAAGGAAGGGCCGAAGCGCTTCGAATCGACCGGCGGCTGGATGGGCATCACCGACAAATACTGGCTGGCCGCGCTCGTCCCTGACCAGAAGTCCCATCTGCGCGTCAGCTTCAAGAGCGATCAGATCGGCAATGTGGAAAAGTATCAGACCGATTTCCTGATGGATAGCCGGTCGGTCCCCCAGGGCGGCACGATCGAGGTGACCAACCGGCTGTTCGCCGGCGCCAAGCAGGTGCCGGTGCTCGACCGCTATGAGGACACGCTCGGCATTCCGCGATTCGATCTGGCGGTCGATTTCGGCTGGTTCTATTTCCTCACCAAGCCGATCTTCTACGCGCTTCTCTGGCTCGAGAAATATATCGGCAATCTCGGGCTCGCCATTCTCGCGCTCACCGTCGGCATCAAGGCGCTGTTCTTCCCGCTGGCGAACAAGTCCTACAAGGCGATGAGCAAGATGAAGGCGCTGCAGCCCAAGATGCAGGCCATGAAGGAACGCTTCGGCGACGACCGCCAGCGCATGAACCAGGAGCTCATGGCGCTGTACAAGAAGGAAGGCGTGAACCCGGCGGCGGGATGCCTTCCCATGGTGATTCAGATCCCGGTCTTCTTTTCGCTGTACAAGGTTCTGTTCGTGACCATCGAGATGCGCCACGCGCCCTTCTACGGCTGGATTCACGATCTGTCCGCGCCGGACCCGCTTGGTCTTCTGACGCTGTTCGGGTTCTTCCCCTGGGACGTCCCGCCCATGCTCCATGTGATCAATATCGGCCTGTGGCCGCTGATCATGGGCTTTACGATGTTCATGCAGCAAAGGCTGAACCCGCAGCCGACCGATGCGATCCAGGCGAAGATCTTCATGTTCATGCCGATCATCTTCACCTTCATCCTCGCGAAGTTTCCGGCGGGCCTCGTCATCTACTGGGCCTGGAACAACGTGCTCTCGATGACGCAGCAATGGGTGATCATGAAGCGCATGGGCGTGAAGCGGACGTGACCCTGGCGCCGGAGGCGGACGGGGACGCAATCGAAGCGGGCCGCAAGCTGTTCGCCCAGGAATGCCGGTTCATTTCCGGGGCGGCGGACTATGCGGGACTGCCCCGCGACAGCTTGCCCGAGATCGCCTTCGCCGGCCGGTCGAACGTCGGAAAGTCGAGCCTGATCAATGCCCTGACCGGCCGCAAGACCTTGGCGCGGACGTCCAATACGCCCGGCCGGACCCGGCAGATCAACTTCTTCGACCTCGGGGGCAGGCTGATGCTGGTCGACCTGCCGGGCTATGGCTACGCGCGCGCGGCAAAGACCGAGGTCCTGGGCTGGACACGGCTGATCGAAGCCTATCTCAAGGGGCGCGTCGGCTTGCGCCGTCTCTGCCTCCTGATCGACGGCCGGCATGGCCTCAAGCCCGTCGACGATGAGCTGATGACGCTTCTCGACGCTGCTGCGGTGCCCTACCGCGTCGTGCTGACCAAGTGCGACAAGGTGCGCGCGGCCGAGCTTGCCGGGCGCGAAGCCGACGTCCGGAAGGCGCTTGCCGCCCATCCGGCGGCCCTGCCGGATCCGCTCCTCACCAGCGCGGTCAAGGGCGCGGGCATCGAGGCGCTGCGCGCCGATCTGGCGACGCTGGCGAGCGCTTAGGGAATGCGTTAAAAGGGCGGCGATCTTCGCCCTTTTGCCATCCAGGGGATCCGACGACGATGAACGACGACAAGACTGCATTGCGCGCGAAATGGCTGGAGCAGGCCAGCATCCTCACCGAGGCGCTGCCCTTCATGCGCCGTTACGCCGGGCACACCTTCGTCATCAAGTATGGCGGGCATGCGATGGGGGACGATGCGCTCGCCGCCGACTTCGCCCGCGATGTGGTGCTGCTCAAGCAGGTCGGGATCAACCCGGTCGTCGTGCATGGCGGCGGGCCGCAGATCGGCGCCATGCTGCAGCGGCTCAAGATCAAGAGCGAGTTCATCGACGGCCTGCGCGTCACGGACGCCGCCACGGTGGAGATCGTGGAAATGGTCCTGTCCGGCCGGATCAACAAGCAGATCGTGGCCAGCATCGGCGCCGCCGGCGGCCGCGCGATCGGCCTGTCGGGCAAGGATGGCGGCATGATCAAGGTGCGTCAGGTGACGCGCACCACCCGCGATCCGGATTCCAACATCGAGAAGGTGGTCGACCTCGGTTTCGTCGGCGATCCCGAGCATATCGACACGCATGTGCTGAACGTGCTGAGCAGGACTGACATCATTCCCGTCATCGCGCCGCTCGGGATTGACGAGTCCGGGCAGACCTTCAACATCAACGCGGACACGGTCGCGGGTGCCGTCGCCGGCGCGCTGAAAGCGACGCGCATGCTGCTGTTGACCGACGTGGAAGGCGTGCTCGACAAGAACAAGAAGCTCATCCCGGATATGACCATTGCCGACGCGCACCGTTATCGCGAGGACGGCACGATCACCGGCGGCATGATCCCCAAGGTGGAAACCTGTATCGAGGCGGTCGAGGCTGGCGCCGAAGGCGCGGTCATCATCGATGGCCGCGTGCCGCACGGCATCCTGCTCGAAATCTTCACCGAACACGGGTCGGGGACGATTATCCGGCGCGGCTGAGCGCGCCGCAGGCCTCAGCGCTCGTTGACGCGCTGCTGCGGCTCGACGGCCGCGGGCGCCAGCGTGAGGCGGCCCTTGCCGCCGTGCTTCGACTCGTACATGGCCGCATCGGCGCGGGAGATCAGCGCATCCCGGCTCTCGCCGCTGCGCGGATCGTAGATCGCGATGCCGAGCGATATGGCGAGCGGCTTGTCGCGCGATCCGCTCATGCTCTTGAGCGCCCGGGCCGCTTCCAGCAGCTTCTCGCCGCGTTTGATTGCGACGTTGGCGTCGGTGTCGTCCAGCCACATGGCGAACTCGTCGCCGCCCAGGCGGCCGATCAGGTCGTATTCCCGCGTGTTGCTGCGCAGGATGTCGCTGAGCCGGCGCAGGACCGCGTCGCCCTTGTCGTGACCGAGGTTGTCGTTGACCAGCTTGAAGTTGTCCAGATCGACATAGATCAGCGTGCCGCGCTTGGCGCGCTGCTGTGCCCGGTCGATCCGCAGATCGAGCTCTTCGTGGAAGAACCGCCGGTTGACCAGGCCGGTCAGCTCGTCGAAGCGCGACAGCGTCTCGAGCTTCCGTTGCTCGGAGATCTGCAGCACGACGCCGCTGAACTGCTCGCGCAGCTCGGCCAGAAGCAGCTCGTTCTCCTCGGTCCAGACGGCATTCGGTTCGACATGCCAAACGAGGAAGGCGGCCGTCGGCCCGTGCTCGTTTGCCGTCATCATGCCGAGCACCGGCCTTCCCGCCACCACGGCCTGATGAAGATCGGCGGGGCCCATGCGCTTCACCAGCTGATGGGAATAGCGCTCCGCGATTCCGGTTTCGCCGAATTGCGCCGCCTTTGTCGCGCGGCCGTGCTCGTCGAACAGGAAGGCCTCGCAGGCGCTGCCTTCCACCGCCGTGCAGATCGCCCGCGCCGCCGTGTCGAGCATGCCTTTGGCCGTCTTGTGCATGAGCGCCGAGTCGATGATGTGCTTGATGGCGCGCTCGCGGACACGCCGCCGCGTCTCGGAGCTATCGACCAGGTGCGAGCTGGTCACGTCGTGGCAGACGCCGCGCGCGCCCAGGCGCTTGCCGTCCTTGCCGAAGACCGGCATGGCCGAGACGGCGAGGCAGACCGGGCTGCCATCCGCGTTGCGCACCCAGACTTCCTGCTGGCGCACCGGCGCCGGCGTGTTGAAGGGAAGAATCGCGGCCGCGCCGGGATCGCGCAGCAGAAGGTCCCGCGGATTCTTGCCGAGCAGCATTTTCGTGGCGAAGCCGAACGCCCCGTTGCCCGAGACGAAAGTGAAGGTGCCGTCTGGGCCGGTCTCCCAGGCGAAGTCGGCCGACAGCTCCACCAGCTCGCGGTATCGCCGCTCGGACGCCGCCGCCGCATCCAGTGTGGCGGTGATGTCGAGGCCGATCACGAAGGCCCGGCGCGCGGCAACCGGGACGACCATGGTCTCCAGGGTCCGCGTTCCGCCTTTGCCCTCGCCGGGAAGGGTCAGCGTGGCCCGCGCCGCGGCCCCCTGATCGCAGGCGGTCTTGATCAGGTCCAGCATGGCGAGGGCCGCTTCGTTGGCGTCGCGGCGGTCGAGGATCGCCATCAGGCGGCGCCCGTGCGCATTGAGCGCGCGGATCTCTCCGTCATCGGTGATCTCGAGCGCGGGCCCTGGGAAGCTGGCCAGCGCGCTGGCCGAATCGGCCGATTGCTCGGTCTTGCGCGCCCCGCGCTTTGCCTCGGATTTTAATGGCATTTTAGAGCTCCGCCTTCCGGCGTGGATTTCTTCCGCCGGTGGCGCGAGACTATTGGGTAAGGGTTTATTAATTGTTAGCGCCCGGTTCGGGTCCGTGACGTTCGGCGTCGAGCCGGGGCTTGCCGTGCGCGGACGGTTGAGACACTCTCCGGCTATGAAATCGGTCCCACACGACACGCGTTGACTGGGTCTTCGACCTGGACAACACGCTCTATCCCGCCGCCTGCAATCTGTTCGTTCAGGTCGACCGGCGCATCCAGCAGTACATCATGGACCTGTTTGGCGCCGGGCCCGAGGAAGCGAGGAAGATCCAGAAGGGGTTCTTCCACGAATACGGCACGACGCTGAGTGGCTTGATGCTGAACCACGGCGTCGACCCCGCCGCGTATCTCCAGTACGTGCACGACATCGATGTCAGCCCGGTGCAGCCGAACCCGACGCTGGATGCGGTGCTGGCGCAGTTGCCCGGCCGCAAGCTGATCTACACCAACGGCTCGGTGCCGCATGCGGAGCGCGTGATGGAGCGGCTCGGCGTATCGCGGCATTTCGACGGCGTCTTCGACATCGTTGCCGCCAATTACGTGCCGAAGCCCGAGCCCGCGGCGTTCGATGTCTTCGTCAAGCGCTACGCGGTGGAGCCGTCACGCGCCGTGATGGTCGAGGATATCGCCCGCAACCTCGCGCCGGCGCATGCGCTTGGCATGACCACGGTGTGGATCCGCAGCGACCATCACTGGTCGGGCGGCAGCGAGACGGACCCCCATATTCACCACGTCATCGACGACCTCGTCGACTGGCTGACGGGTGTGGCCGAAACGATGCCGCGCTCGCCTTGACTCGCTATGCCTTCTTCCCCAGAGTCGCGGCCTGACCAGCCATAACAATCTGTCCGAGTCCGAGCCATGAGCCACGCGGAATTGCAAGCTGCCATCGATGCGGCATGGGAAAACCGGGACACGATCACGCCTGCCACGAAGGGCGCGGTTCGCGATGCCATCGAAGCGAGCCTCGAGCTGCTCGACAGCGGAAAGGCGCGCGTCGCCGAGAAGGGGCCGGGCGGCTGGACCGTCAACCAGTGGCTCAAGAAGGCGGTGCTGCTGTCCTTCCGGGTCAACGACATGTGGAAGCAGGGCGGCGGTCCCGACGGCTCGGCTTGGTGGGACAAGGTGCCGGCCAAGACCAAGGGCTGGACCGAGGCCGATTTCAAGAAAGCCGGCTTCCGCGCGGTTCCGAGCTGCGTCGTGCGGCGCTCGGCTTATGTTGCGCCCGGCGCCATCCTGATGCCGAGCTTCGTCAACCTCGGCGCCTATGTCGGCAAGGGGACGATGGTCGATACCTGGGCCACCGTCGGGTCCTGTGCGCAGATCGGCGAGAACTGCCATCTGTCGGGCGGCGTCGGCATCGGCGGCGTGCTCGAGCCGCTGCAGGCCGATCCGGTCATCATCGAGGACAACTGTTTCATCGGCGCCCGCAGCGAGGTGGTCGAAGGGGTGATCGTCGAGGAAGGCGCGGTGCTCTCGATGGGCGTCTTCATCGGCAAGTCGACCAAGATCTACGACATGACGACCGGCCAGATCACGCGCGGCCGGGTGCCCGCTTACTCGGTCGTCGTGCCCGGCAACCTGCCGGCGGGCGAGGCGCTGGGCGGCAAGCCGGGGCCGAGCCTCTACTGCGCCGTGATCATCAAGCGCGTCGACGCTGGTACGCGCGCCAAGACCTCGATCAACGACCTCTTGCGGGACTAACGACTTGATCGATGCGGTGGAACTGGCACGCGACCTGATCCGCTGTCCGAGCGTGACGCCGGCAGAGGGCGGCGCGCTCGGCCACCTGCAGAAAGTGCTCGAAGGGCTGGGCTTCGTCTGCCATCGGCTCCGCTTTTCGGACGCGGACACGCCCGACGTCGACAACCTCTATGCGCGCTACGGCACCGCGGCGCCGAATTTCTGCTTCGCCGGCCATACCGACGTCGTGCCGACCGGGCCGCTCGACGGCTGGACCGTCGATCCTTTCGCCGCCGAGATTCGCGACGGCTTTCTTTACGGGCGCGGCGCGGTCGACATGAAAAGCGCGATTGCGGCGTTCACTGCGGCCGCCGCGGGCGCGATCGGCGACGGCATCGTCAAAGGCTCGATCAGCTTCCTGATCACCGGCGACGAGGAAGGCCCGTCGATCAACGGCACCAAGAAGGTGCTCGGCTGGCTCGCCGAGCAGGGCGAGCGGATCGACCATTGCATCGTCGGCGAGCCGACCAACCCGAGCCGCATCGGCGAGATGATGAAAATCGGCCGCCGCGGCAGCATGAACAGCATCCTGACGGTCAAAGGCAAGCAGGGGCATGTCGCCTATCCGCATCTTGCGGACAACGCGGCGCATCTGCTGGTGCGCATGATGCACGCGCTGACTCGGGAGCCGCTCGACGCGGGCAACGCGCATTTCCAGCCGTCGAGCCTGCAGATCACCACCATCGACATCGGCAACCCGACGGAAAACGTCATTCCCGGCTCGGCGGAAGCGCGCTTCAATATCCGCTTCAACGACATGCACAGCTCGGACTCGCTGAGCCGCTGGATCCGCAAGACGCTCGACGAGGTCGCGGGCGAGCCGGGCCGCTACGACCTCAAGATCCGCGTCAGCGGCGAATCCTTCATCTTCCCGCCGGGCGAGTTCAGCGACCTGATCACCGCCGGCGTCGAGCAGGTGACCGGGCGCAAGCCGGAGCTCAGCACGACCGGCGGCACGTCCGACGCGCGATTCATCAAGGATCATTGTCCCGTCGCGGAATTCGGCCTGGTCGGCGAGACGATGCACAAGATCGACGAGCGATGCAGCCTGGACGACATCCGGGCGCTCGCGGCGATTTACCGGGCCGTCCTGAACCGCTACTTCGAGAAGCGCTGATTGTTTGGTCGGATGATTACAGTATCCGAGGCGTTCACGGGCCTGTACGCCGCCTGGCGCCTGTTCCTGCGCGATGGCCGCGCGGTGACGCTGCTCGACGGCACGCCGGCCGGGGCCCTGAAATCCTTCTATTGCGCGGCCATCGTCCTGCCCGCCTATATCCTCGTGGTCGTGGTCGGGCATACGCCGGCGGTGGCGGAGATCGATTGGTTCCGTTTTTTCGTCGTCGAGGCGATCGCCTATGTCGTGAGCTGGTGCGCCTGGCCGCTGCTGATGTACTACGTTGCCCAGGCGCTCGACCGGTCCGCCTCCTATTTCCTGTACGTGTCGGCTTATAACTGGGCGTCAGGCCCGCAGATGCTGGTTCTGCTGGTCGTGCTTCTCCTATCGGTCACCGGCATCGTCTCGGACGACCTGGTGACGATCGCCAACCTCGCGGCGCTCGTGATCGTTCTGCTCTACCACCTGTTCATCGTGCGCGTGACGCTCAAGCTGACGTTCTTCGTCAGCCTCGGCCTTGTCGTGGCGGAAGCGATGGTGAGCCAGTTCCTCATCCAGGCGCGCAACTCCATGCTGCACTGAGCGCGGGCGCTACGCTCCGTAATCGACGCGCGTGAGGTAGAGCCCCTCGGCGGGCGCGGTCGGTCCGGCCCGGCTGCGGTCGCGGGCGGTGAGCGCCGCGACGACATCCGCCGCGCTCCACTTGCCTTCGCCGACCAGCTTGAGCGTGCCGACGATGTTCCGCACCTGATGGTGCAGGAAGGACCGTGCGCGGGCGGCAATGTGGATTTCCTCGCCGGCCGCCGTGACCGAAAGGGCATCCAGCGTCTTGACCGGCGAATCCGCCTGGCAGGCTACGGCGCGGAAGCTCGTGAAGTCGTGCTTGCCGACGAGATGCTGCGCCGCCTCGTGCATCGCGGCGGCGTCGAGCGGCGTGCCGACATGCCATACGCGGCCGTGATCCAGCGCCGGCGGCGGGCGCCGGTTCAGAATGCGATATCGGTAATGCCGCATGACGGCGGAGAAGCGGGCATGGAAATTGTCGTCCATTGCCTCCGCCGACAGCACGACGACCGGCTGGGGCTTGAGATGGAAGTTGAGCGCGTCGCGCACCGTATCGGCGGTGGCGTCCCTGGCGATATCGACATGGGCGACCTGGCCCGTCGCATGCACGCCCGCGTCGGTCCGGCCGGCGCCAAAGAGCGTGACGGTCTCGCCGCAGAAGGCTTCGACGGCGCGCTCGAGCGCCGCCTGGACCGAGGGGCCGTTGTCCTGGCGCTGCCAGCCGACGAAGGGGCCTCCGTCATATTCCAGGGTCAGCTTCCACCGGGTCATGGCAGCCGCGTGCCCTTGGCCACCGGCGCGCCCCGCAGGAAGGCCTCGCGGTCGAGCGCGCGGCGTCCCTCGCGCTGCAGGTGCAGGAGCTGCAGCGCACCCTCGCCGCACGCGACCGTCAGCCGATCGTCGAGCACGGTCCCCGGCTCGCCCACGCCCGCTATGACACCCGCGGCCAGAACCTTGACGCGGGTTCCGTCGAGCTCGAACCAGGCGCCGGGGCGGGGCGCGAACGCTCGAACCTGGCGCTCGATCACCTCTGCGGTGTTCCGCCAGTCGATGCGCGCATCGGCGGGCTCGATCTTCTTCGCATAGGTGACGCCGGCATCGGGCTGCGGGCGCGGCTCCAGCGCCCCGGATTCGAGGCCGTCAAGCGCCTGGACGATCAGGGCGGCACCGCATTCCGCGAGCGCGTCATGCAGCGTGGCTGCGGTCGCGCCGGCGTCGACCGGAACCGTCTCCTGAAGCAGGATGGCGCCGGTGTCGAGCCCTTCGTCCATCTGCATGATCGTGATGCCCGTCATCGCGTCGCCGGCCAGGATGGCGCGCTGGATCGGGGCGGCGCCGCGCCAGCGGGGCAGCAGGGAGGCGTGAATGTTGAGGCAGCCATGGCGCGGGGCGTCGAGGATCGGCTTCGGCAGGATCAGCCCGTAGGCGGCCACCACGGCGACGTCGAGCTCGAGGGCGGCAAAGGCCGCCTGCGCGTCCGGCTTGCGCAGGCTGGCCGGCGTGTGGACGGGCAGGCCGGCGGCTGCCGCGGCCGCCTGGACGGCGCTCGGACGTTCCTTCTGGCCGCGCCCCGCCGGACGCGGCGGCTGGCAATAGACGGCGGCGATCTCATGGCCGGCGGCCGCGAGCGACCGTAGCGCCGGCACTGCGAATTCCGGCGTTCCCATGAAGGCTAGTCGCAGGGGCATGGCGGCGGACCTGGTCGGATGGACGGCGGGCGGCGGATCAGTCGCCGGCCAGCGCCTGTTGTTTCTTGAGCTTCGCCAGCTTGCGCAGGATCATCCGCCGTTTCAATGCGGAAAGATGATCGACGAAGATGATGCCCTCCAGGTGGTCCAACTCGTGCTGGATGCAGGTTGAGAGAAGGCCTTCCGCTTCACGCTCCTGCAGGATGCCCTTCTCGTCGAGATAGCGGAAGCGGATCTTCTCCGGACGCTCCACGTCGGCATACTGGTCGGGCAGCGACAGGCAGCCCTCTTCATAGATGGCGAGCTCTTCGGAATGCCAGACGATCTCGGGATTGGCCATCCGGATGGGCTCGCGCGGCCCGTCCTTGGGCGAGACGTCGACCACCAGGACGCGCTTGACCACGCCGACTTGCGGCGCCGCAAGCCCGACTCCGGGCGCGAGATACATCGTGTCGAGCATGTCGTCCATCAGCCTGGCGATGGTCTTATCGACCTTGGCGACGGGCTCGCACTTACTTTCAGCCGGGGATCCGGCGCCGTGATGATCGGCAATACAGCCATTTACGCGCTTCCGTGGAACTCATAGAAACTGATAGCTAGGTATTTCGTGAGGCGCCCCGCGTCAAGGCCGAGGATTCCTATGCCGCGCCGGGCATGCTAGGGTGGCCGGCCAGCCGCGTGCGCGGAACCGGCAATGGAAATGGTCGATGGACAGGCTGCGACTGAGCGACATCATCGGGTGGATCGGCGGATTGGACCTGTCGGCGATTCTGGCGTCGGCGGCCATTGTGGTCCTGCTCGCCTTGCTGGTTCTGCTCTGGCGGGGACGTGATTCGGCGCGCGACGCGACCGATAGGCTCGCGCAATCGCAGACCGAGCTGGCCGGCCGGCTGAGCCAGTTCGCGGAAAGCCAGCTCGTGGCGCAGAGCAGTTTGGCCGAAAGGATGCAGGCGCAGGAACGGCTGCTGCTGCGAACGTTGGACGAGCGGCTCAACCAGGTCAGCCAGCGCGTCACCGAGACGCTGCACAAGCAGGCGGTCGACACGGCCAACACGATGGGCGACCTCAAAGAACGCCTCGCGGTCATCGGCAAGGCGCAGGAAAACATCACCAAGCTCTCGGCCGACGTGACCAGCCTGCAGGAGGTGCTGTCGAACAAGCAGGCGCGCGGCGCGTTCGGCGAGACGCAGCTTGCCGACCAGGTACGCAACGCGCTGCCGCCGTCCGCCTATGCCTTCCAGGCGACGCTCAGCAACGGGTCGCGGGCCGACTGCTTGCTTACCCTGCCCAACCCGCCGGGCAGCATCGTCATCGACTCGAAATTTCCGCTCGAGAGCTATCATGCGCTGCGCAACGCGCGCGAGGACCGGGATCGCATCGAGGCGCGGCGCAACTTCGCGGCGGACGTGCTGAAGCACGTCAACGATATCGCCTCGAAATACATCATCCCGGGCGAGACGGCCAATTCCGCGCTGATGTTCCTGCCGTCCGAGGCGGTCTACGCGGAGCTGCATGCGGAGCTTCTCGACGTAGTTGAGAAGTCGCACCGGAAGCGCGTCTACATCGTCTCGCCGACGACCCTGATGGCGACGCTCCACACGATCCGCGCCGTGCTCAAGGATGTGCAGATGCGCGAGCAGGCAGGGTTGATTCAGAAGGAAGTTGCGGCGATGGGCGATGACGTCTCGCGTCTCGATACGCGCGTCGCCCGGCTTCAGCAGCATTTCGGACAGGCGGAGGAGGATCTGCGGCAGATCCGCATCTCGACCGAGAAGGTGCAGAAACGCGCCGTGAAGATCCAGGAGCTCGACCTCGACGAGATCGAGACGCGCGATCTGCCCAAGCTCGCCGCGGCCGAAGTCGCCCGCTCGGGCGGCGAGTAACCGTTAATCCAACAGTTCGTGCCATTTCATGCTTCGATGGGCTCAGCACGAGGGCAGTCTTCAATGCGGGAAAAACCTACCCCTCGTCCTGAGCTTGTCGAAGGGCGCGTTGGCGAGATGACCGGCTACCGCTGGACCCGCGCCTTGTAGGTCAGTGTCTTCTCGCCGTTCGCCGGGATCGGGATCGACCACTCCGCCTGGTCCGAGGCGGTTTTCTTGAACTTGAACGACGCGCTGAGGATTTCCCAATCGCCGGGTATGTGCTCGATGACCTTGACCGTCACGGGCTGCGACGTCGCGTTGCGGATCTTGATCTGGTGTCCCGATTCATACGTGTTCTTGGGCAGGCCCTGCGTGCGGAAATCGGTCTGCACGCGCCGCGCGGTGATGTCGAACGCCTCGCCCAGCGCAAGCGCGACTTCCTCGCCGCTTGCGGTGTGCTCGATGCGGTCCGCGCCGAGGAAGGTGTCGGAGACGTGCTCCGTCGCGCCGTACACCCGGAAGGTTCCGGCGGGCATGGGGACGCCGAGACCCGATGCCTTGTCGTTCTTGAAACGCAGCAGGCGCTCGGCATTGACCGTCAAGGGCTCGCCGAAACGGCGCGTGTGGAAGGCGCCGTTGCCGACGATCCGGTATTCCTTCGTGACCGGGACATGCGCCGCTTCGAACAACACGATCTGCTTCGTCTCGCGATCGCTGAGCGTCGTCTTGCGCGGAATCGGATAGAGATGCATGTCGCCGATGGATTGCGGCGCGATGGGCGGGGCGGCGGCCATCACCGCCTTTGCCGCCATGGCCCGCATTTCCGGCTGAACGCCGCCCGGTCCCTGGTTGATCGACCCGGCCACCAGGCGAAGCGTCGCGTCGTCATAGGCCGCGCCGCTGTTGTTCGTGATCGTGGCGACCGCTTGCAGCGAAAGCGACGCGCCGGCTTTGTTCAGCTGCGCGACATAGTCGGCCTGCCAGGTGATGCCGCCGGTGAGATAGCGAAGATCGAGCGTGGCCGGCTCCGCGTCGCTCGCCTCGACCGTCGCCATCAGGGTAGGCTTCTCCCGCAAGCTGGCCGGCAGCGCGTCGTACACGATCCGTCCGGGGACGCCGGTCTCGATCCGTTCGCCGATTTGCAGGATGACGCCGTTGCGCGCGGCCAGGATCTTGGCGTTCTCCATTTTCTCCTCGCCTGTGGCCGGGTTCGTGCGGATGACGCGGACGGTCTGGCCGACGGAATGGCGCAGCAGCGATTCCGGCGTCAGCAGGTCGAAGGCGAAGGTCTGCTCGATCTGCGTGACCGGCTTATCGGCCTGCACCATCACCGACGCCGTCGACGGCTGCATCGACGGGCTGACGCCGGTCAGCGCCAGGCGGTTCACGCCCTTGACGAGACTGAGCCTGCGGGACTCCCGCACCAGGGCAAGATTGCCGTTGTAGACGGTCACTTCCATGCCCGTCCGGTCCTTGGACGGCACGTTCTGTTCGGCGACCTGGGCAAAGGCGGGCAGGGCAGCCAGCACCGTGGCGGCCAACGCAACGATGACGCCGCAGCGCCGGTGCGCATGACCTAGGGCAAATGGTCCGTCGATCTTGCGTCATGATCATCGCCGCCCCCTCGTTCGCCGCTAGCCTAACAGCCCCGTTCCCGTGAGGAAATTGCGTATTAGCCGTGGGGCGTCCGGCAGCGGGCGATAGCCACGCATCAGCGCCGGGTCGATCGGTTTCCAGGATGCGGCCAGGCAGCTGTCCGTCGCCTCGGGATGGAACTGCACGCCGTACCAGCCGTCGCCATGGTCGAGGGCGACGCAGGGCATGCGCGGCCCCGTTGCCAGGATCGCCGCGCCCTGCGGCGCCGCCGCGACGTGGTCGAAATTGGCGAAATGAAACGCCGGCGCATCGCCGAAGCCCTCGAACAGGAAATGGCGGCGTCCGGCCGCGGTCAGGGTCACCGCAAAACTTCCGGCAACTGGGCCGCCCGCGACCGGTTCCACCGAGGCGCCCGACAGACGGGCGATCAGCTGATGGCCGCCGCAGATCCCGAGCAGCGGGCGGCCCGACGTCCGGTAGCGGTCCAACCAGGCCAGGGTCGCGATGCTGCCAGGGAAGCCCGTCATGCACGGAATGATAGCTGCCGCCGACAATGACCCCGTCCACCTCGGCCGGTGGCGGCAGCGCCGCGCCGTCGCAGACCTTGGCGCCTTGATAGAGCGATGCGCGGCTCGGCGCCGATCTCACGGAGACGCAGCCGGACCCAGTGGACCTCGTCGTCGCCGCCCGGCTCGCCCGCATAGACCGACGGATCGTAGCGGCCCGGCGCGCCGATCATGCATATGAAGAGAAGGCGCTTCAGCTTTCCACCACGCGCCGGGCGCGCAGCGCGGCGGTGAGCGTGCCGTCGTCGAGATAGTCGAGCTCGCCGCCGACCGGCACGCCATGCGCCAGGCGGGTGACGCTCACGCCGGTGGCCGCCAGCCGCTCGGCGATGTAATGCCCCGTCGTCTGGCCGTCGACCGTCAGGTTGGTCGCGAGGATGACCTCCTTGACGCCGCCTTGCTGCGCGCGCTCCACCAGCTTGGCGATGTTGAGGTCTTCCGGCCCAATGCCGTCCAGCGCCGAAAGATGTCCGCCGAGCACGTGATAGCGGCCCTTGAAGGAGCCGGTGCGCTCCAGCGCCCACAGGTCGCCGACCTCTTCGAGGACGCAGATCACCGCCGCATCGCGCTTTTCATCCCGGCAGATCGCACAGGGGTCGAGCGTGTCGATATTGCCGCAGACCGAGCAGGTCCGCACCGTGCGCGCGACCGCGTCGAGCGCCTGGGTCAGCGGCTCCATCAGCGTCTCGCGCTTCTTCAAGCAGATGCAGGGCGGCGCGCCGCGCCGAGCGCGGTCCCAGTCCCGGCAGCCGCGCCAGCAGCTGGATCAATCGCTCCACCTCGGTCATGGGCGGCGGGATCTCAGAAGGGCAGCTTGAAGCCGGGCGGCAGCTGCAGCCCGCCCATCATCGACGCCGTCTCTTCCTGGACCTTCTGTTCCAGCTTGGCCTTGGCGTCGTTATGGGCGGCGGTGATCAGATCCTCGAGGATCTCCACCTCGTCCGCCTTGGCGAGCGACGGATCGATCTTCACGCCGCGCATTGCGCCCTTGCCGCTCAGGGTAACGGTCACCATGCCGGCGCCGGCGCTGCCGGCGACCTCGATCGTCTCGAGCTTTTCCTGCATCTCGGCCATCTTGGTCTGCATGGCCTGGGCCTGTTTCATCAACTGCCCGAGATTCTTCATACGCTAATCCTTTTCATCATCGTCAGCCGAGTCCTCCGGCTCTTCGAGAAACATCACGTCGATGTCGTGTTCGGCAAGCTCCGTCCGCGGCGTGACCTTGCGGATCACCGCGCCGGGAAAGGATTCCTTCACCGCCTGGACGACGGGCAGTTGTTCGGCGGCGTCCATCAGCCGCTGACGCGTCGCGCTGTCCTGCTCGGCAAGGGTCGGGTCACCGGTCTCCTGCGAGATGCTGACGACCCAGCGGGCGCCGGTCCACTGCGTGAGGAAGCCCATCGTCTTGCTGGCGAGATCGCGGGGCGCGTGCTCCGTCGGCCGGAACTCGATCCGCTCCTGCTCGAACTTCACCAGATGCACGGAATTATAGAGCTGCGTCTGGATGCCGATCTCGCGGTTCTCCTCGAACAGCCGCACCACGTCGAGAAAGCTTTGCGGCGATTTGATTGTCGCGGGCGTGGCGGCTGGCGCGGGCTCGGGGGAGGCCGGCAACGGCGCAGGCTCGGCAACGGCGGTCGCAGGCGCGGCCGACGCCCCGGATCCCCCCGTGCGCGCCGGCCGCGGCTGTGGCGCCGGCCCCGGCGATGCGGGCGAAGATGTCAGCTCTTTCGCCAGCTCTGCCGGGGGCGGCAGCTCGGCGGCATAGGCGAGGCGCACCAGGACCATCTCGGCCGCCTGCAATTGCGCGTCGGCGCGCTGGGTTTCCTCCAGCCCCTTCAGGAGAAGCTGCCAGGTGCGCGTCAGCACCGGCATCGAGAGCTTGCCCGCGATCTCGCGGCCGCGCGTGCGCTCGACCTCCGGCGTGTAAGGGGCGTCCGCCACTTCCGGCGCGACCTTGATCCGCGTGAGCCAGTAGGTGACGTCCAGGAGATCCTGCAGCACGGCGACGGGATCGGCGCCGTCGCGATACATCGTCTGGATCTGGTCGAGGGCCTGCTTGATCTCGCCGGTCATGAGCCGGTCGAACAGCTCGAAGACCGCGGTGCGGTCGGCAAGGCCCAGCATCTCCTGCACCTGGGCGGCGGTGACCTTGTCGGAGCCGAGCGCGATCGCCTGGTCGAGCAGCGAAAGCCCGTCGCGGACCGAGCCGTCCGCCGCGCGCGCGATGATGCGGATCGCCTCCGGCTCGACCGTGATCTTCTCGCGCTCGGCGATGTTGGTGAAATGCGCCGCGAGCTGGTCGATATCGAGCCGGCGCAGGTCGAAGCGCTGGCAGCGCGACAGCACGGTCACCGGAACCTTGCGGATCTCCGTCGTCGCGAAAACGAATCGGACATGCTCGGGCGGCTCTTCCAGCGTTTTCAACAACGCGTTGAAGGCGTTCTTCGAGAGCATGTGCACTTCGTCGATGATGTAGACCTTGAAGCGCGCCGAGACCGGCTTGTAGCGCACGCCGTCGATCAGGTCGCGGATATCGTCGACGCCGGTGCGGCTGGCGGCGTCCATCTCGATGACGTCGACATGGCGGTCTTCGGCGATGGCGACGCAGTTGTCGCAGACCCCGCAGGGCGCGACCGTAATCCCGCCCTTGCCGTCCGGGCCGGTGCAGTTGAGCGCGCGCGCGATAATTCGCGCGGTCGTGGTCTTGCCGACGCCGCGCACGCCGGTGAGCATATAGGCATGCGCGATCCGGCCGCTTTCGATGGCGTTCGTCAGCGTCCGGACAAGCGCGTCCTGGCCGACCAGCTCGGAAAAATTGCTGGGCCGGTATTTTCGAGCCAGAACTCGATAGGCCGTGGATTCGCGGTCCGTTGCCATCGGGCGGACTGTTTTCCGGTGCTTGCTTTGCGGTTCTCGGGCTCCCGTTATCGGGTGGAAGGCCAGCCAAGCGACCCGGACCAAACTCGTTACGGCTGCTTCCTTCCGGATCTGACCGGGTTGGCGAGGGGCCCGTCCGCCGACCAGCCTTCCGAGGCCACTATATCAGCCACGGCTGCGCATATGGCAAGGGCCGTACCGAAAGTTGCGCGGCCGGGGGCAACCGTGCAAATGTCTCGCCATGAAAAGCCCGAATATCTATGCCGACGTCGATATCGACCGGGCCGCGCATTTCCGCCGGGACGAGGGCTGGATTCGCGAAAGGCTGGCGGACCGGTCGTCGCGGATTCTGCCGGTCTGGCGCTCCCGCAGCCTTGTCGTGGAAGGCGAGATGCCGTCGACCGTCCTGCTCGACGCCGATGCCGGCCTGCTGCCGCAGATGCAGTCGGTGGTCTTTCTCGGCCTGATGAACGAGGTCGCTTATTTCGCCGTCGACGTGTCGGAGCACGAAGAGCCGCCCTTTCGCGAGCATGGCGAATTCCATGACCTGCGCCAGGTCGGGCCGCGCATGGCGCCGGGCGAAGGCGGCCTGCTCGCCTACGCGCGGGCGATGATGACCTGGCACCGGCGGCACCAGTTCTGCAGTGTCTGCGGCTCGGCCACGGAGAGCACGCAGGGCGGGCATGTCCGGCAATGCGTCAACCCCGACTGCCGCACGCAATGTTTCCCGCGCACGGATCCCGCGGTGATCATGCTGGTCCACGACGGCGGCGACCGCGTCGTCCTGGGGCGCAAGGCGACCATGATGCCGGGGCTGCACACCATCCTCGCCGGCTTCGTCGAACCAGGGGAAAGCATGGAGGACGCGGTCGCGCGCGAGGTGTTCGAGGAAGTCGGCCTTCGGACCACGGACATTCATTACCACTCCTCGCAGCCCTGGCCCTTTCCGTCCAATGTCATGCTGGGGTTCACGGCGCGGGCCACGACCTTCGACATCAATGTCGACTATCACGAGCTCGAGGATGGCGCCCGCTGGTTTACCCGCGAGGAGCTTCGCCAATCGCCCGAGGACGACACGCTTCGGCTGCCGCGCAAGGATTCCATCGCGCGCCGGCTTCTCAATGAATGGATTGCCGCGGATTGATCTAGCTGCCGTTCACGCGGGAGCGGTTGGGCGCGGCGGGATAGACGCCCAGGATCTTCACTTCCCGGCTGAAGAAGCCGAGCTCTTCCAACGCCAAACGCACCGGCGTCTGATCCGGATGTCCCTCGATATCGGCGTAGAACTGCGTCGCCACGAACTGTCCCCGGATCATGTAGGATTCGAGCTTCGTCATATTGACGCCGTTGGTGGCGAAGCCGCCGAGCGCCTTGTAGAGCGCCGCGGGCACGTTGCGGACACGGAACACGAAGGAGGTGACGACGATGCCCGCTTCCGGATCGGGGTCGATCGGGTCCTCCGCCATGATCAGGAAGCGCGTCGTGTTGTGATCCTCGTCCTCGATGTTATCGCGCAGGATCTCCAGGCCATAGATCTCGGCGGCCAGGGTGGAGGCGATCGCGGCCTTCGACCGGTCGTCCTTCTCGGACAGCTCCTTGGCGGCGCCGGCCGTGTCGGCGTGGATCACCGGCGTAAGACCGAGCTTGCGCAGCGTGTTGCGGCATTGCGAAAGCGCCTGCACGTGGCTGTGCGCGGTCTTCAGCTGATCGATCTTCGTGCCCTTCCGCACGAGAAGCTGGTGATTCACCCGCTGGAAGTGCTCGGCGATGATGTGCAGGCCCAATTCCGGCAGCAGGTGATGGATGTCCGCCACCCGTCCGGCGACCGAATTTTCAACCGGGATCATGGCAAGCCGCGCCTTGCCCTCGCGCACCGCGGCGAACACGTCCTCGAAAGCGGCGCAGGGCAGCGTGCGCATCTCCGGAAATACGGTCCGGCACGCCAGGTCCGAATAGGCACCGGGCAGTCCCTGAAAGGCGATCAGGTCGTCAGATTGCGCCGCCATTACCGGAGATCCATCCTAGCGCCCGAGCATTTTGCGGGCGCGGTCGAGGTCGGCCGGAGTATCGACGCCGAGGGGAACCGTGTCAACGAGCGCCACGTCGATCCGCATCCCCGCCTCGAGCGCGCGGAGCTGCTCAAGCCGTTCGCGCCGTTCGAGAATTCCGGGCGGGAGCGCGACAAATCGCTCGAGCGCGGCACGCCTGTATGCGTAGAGGCCGATGTGGTGATAAAGCGGCCCCTCGCCGGATGGCGCAGTGGCGCGGGTGAAGTAGAGCGCGCGGCCGTGCCGGGCGCCGGGGGCGAGCGGGAAGACCGCCTTGACGACGTTCGGGTCGTCGCGCTCCTCCGGCCGGCTGATCTCGGCGGCGAGCGTGCCGATGTCGACCGCGGGATCGGACAGAAGGTCGAGCGCGGCCCGGATCGGCGCCGGCTCGATGGTCGGCAGGTCGCCCTGGATGTTGACCACGGCATCATAGGCGTTTGCCGGGTCGAAACGGCGTAGCGCCTGATGAATGCGGTCCGATCCCGACGGCAGGTCCGGATCGGTCAGCACCGCGGTGCCGCCTGCTTCCTCGACCGCGTCGGCGACCGACTGCTCGGCGGCGGCCACGATGACCGTGCCGACGCCCGCTTCCATGGCGCGGCGCCAGACATGCACGATCATCGGCTCGCCGCAGATGTCGGCCAGCGGCTTATCCGGAAGCCGGGTCGACCTCAGTCGGGCGGGGATGATAACGATGGGATTGGTTATCGGGGACATCGGAGTATACTGCCGGCCGCGCCTTGAAACCGCACAGCACCGCTGTGCGTCATTTTGACGCGCGGGCCGTGGTCGGGTATGGCATTACAGCCCATTGGTATAGGTTAGGCCAGCCGATTGTTGGACCCGCGCTTCGGGAGTTGCCTGGGGCGCGGTTTTGGTTGGCAGCATCCCATTGGATTGGTGACACTACGGGACGGATGAAACGAGGTCATGGGGAACGATCCGCTATTTTTAACAAGGTTGCCGCAGCCGTTTTGAGCGCAGGGCTGTTGGCGATGATCACGGGCTTCATTGCGCGCGAGTTTTTTCATTCTCACCATCCGGAGAAGCCGGCCTACGAGATCGCCGCCGGCGTACCATCCGCTGCCGAGAAGCAGACCGCGTCGGCGCCCGCCGGTCCGGGGCCGATCGCTCCTCTGCTGGCGAAGGCGGACGTCGCGGAAGGCAAGAAGTTCGCGCATAAATGCGAGTCCTGTCATACGTTGGACAAGGGCGGAAAGAACAAGATCGGTCCCAATCTTTGGGGTGTCATCGGCCGGAAGCACGCCTCGCATGAAGGCTATAGCTACTCGTCTGCGATGAAGGCCTTGTCGGGCTCCTGGGATTACGCGTCGCTCAACAAGTTCCTCTACAATCCGCGGGGCGACATAAGCGGCACCAAGATGACCTTCGCCGGCATCAAGAACGACCAGGAACGCGCGGACGTGGTCGCCTATCTGCGGACCCTGAGCGACAACCCGGTGCCGCTGCCGTGAGGCACGCCCGAAAGGGCGACGATGAGCGATGACCGGGTCCGGCCCGGAAGCGTTTCTGCCGCTGGCCGAGCGTTTGGCGGATGTCAGCGCGGACATCGTGCGGCGCTATTTCCGGGCTGATCCTTCCACGCTCAAGACCGAAGCCAAGGCCGATGAAAGCCCGGTGACGGTCGCCGACCGCTCGGCGGAAACGGCGATGCGCGCGCTCATCGAAGAAACCTACCCGGAGCACGGCATCTTCGGCGAAGAGTTCGATTTCGTCCGCACCGACGCCGAATACGCCTGGGTGCTCGACCCCATCGACGGCACCAAGGCCTTCGTGACCGGTATGCCGGTCTTCGGCACGCTGATCGCGCTGATGCGGAACGGCCGCCCGATCCTCGGCATCATCAACCAGCCGGTGACCCATGAGCGCTGGGTCGGCGTCGCGGGCCGGCGGACCACGCTCAATGGCAAGGCAATCTCGACCAGCGACACTGCCCGGCTCGCCGATGCGGCGCATTACGCCACCCATCCCAACATGTTCGGCGAGGGCAGGGACTGGGCCAAGGTGCAATCGCTCCTCGCCGAAGTGAAGTCTTCGCGCTATGGCGGCGATTGCTATGCGTATGGTCTGCTGGCGGCGGGCTTCATCGATCTCGTGACCGAAGCGCAGCTCAAGATCTACGATTTCATGGCGCTGATTCCGGTCATCGAAGGCGCGGGCGGCATGATTACCGATTGGAATGGCCGGCTGCTGACCAGGGAGTCCGACGGCCATGTTCTGGCAGCGGCCAACGCCGCCTGCCACGCGGCCGCAGTGGCGCATCTGCGCGACTCCTGAGGCGTCGCCGGCACGCCGGGCCTGAAATTAGTCTTACAAGAATCTAATTTGACATCGGAGGCCGATAGGCGAGGATGCGGAGCCTGAGCGCGGCACCCGCTTGCCGCGCGCTCAGTCGTCGAACGCAAGCCGGGAGAAGCCGTTGACGAGACTTATTTTCGTTGCCGTCGCGCTGCTGCTGTCAGCCGTCTTTTCCGCATCGCAAGCGCAGCCGAAGATCTATCGCGGCCATGGTATCGCGATGCACGGGGATCTGAAATATCCCGCAAATTTCAAGCATTTCGATTATGTAAACCCGAATGCGCCGAAAGGCGGCGAGGTCCGGCTCAGCGCGATCGGCGGCTTCGACAGCTTCAATCCCTACATCATCAAGGGGCGCGAGGCCGCGGGCATCGGCCAGATCTACGACACCTTGATGGTGCCCTCCGCCGACGAGCCGTTTTCGATGTATTGCCTCCTCTGCGAAACCGTCGAGGTTCCCGACGATCGCAGCTGGGTCATTTTCCACCTGAATCCCAAGGCGCATTGGTGGGACGGCAAGCCGATCACCGTCGACGACGTCATCTGGACCTTCCACGAATTGTTCGAGAATGGCACGCCGATCTACCGGTTTTATTACGGCAATGTCGCCAAGGTGGAGAAAACAGGTCCGCAGGCGGTCAAGTTCACCTTCAAGCCGGGATCGAACCGCGAGCTGCCGCTGATCCTGGGCGAGCTGCCGGTGCTGCCGAAGCATTATTGGGCAACGCGGAAATTCTCGGAGACGACGCTGGAGCCGCCGCTCGGCAGCGGCCCCTACCGCGTCAAGTCGTTCGAGGCCAATCGCTCCGTCGTCTACGAACGCGTCAAGGATTATTGGGCGGCGAACCATCCGGTGCAGGCCGGCCAGAACAACTTCGACACCATCCGATACGACTACTATCGGGATTCGACCGTCGCGCTTGAGGCGTTCAAGGCCGGGAACTACGATTTCAGGCTGGAAAACTCGTCCAAGGAGTGGGCGACGTCTTATGACACGCCGGCCGTTCGCAACGGACAGATCGTCAAGAAGGCGATCAAGAACAGTCGCCCGACCGGCATGCAGGGCTTCGTCTACAATCTCCGCCGGCCGCTCTTTCAGGACCGGCGGGTCCGGCGCGCGCTGAACTTCGCGTTCGATTTCGAATGGTCGAACAAAACGCTGTTCTATGGGCAGTACACGCGCACGAAGAGCTTCTTCGAGAATTCCGATCTGGCCTCATCGGGCCTGCCGAAAGGCGACGAGCTGGCGCTGCTGGAGAAGTACCGCGACAAGCTGCCGAAGGAAGTCTTCGATACCGTCTACACCAATCCCAAGACCGACGGCACGGGGAATATCCGCCCGAACCTCCGCACCGCCAACAAAATGCTGCGCGAGGCGGGCTGGAGCGTCGACGAGAAGACCCACAAACTGACGAACACGAAGACTGGCAAGGTGTTCGCTTTCGAGATCTTGCTCGTACAGCCGGCTTTCGAGCGGATCGTGCTGCCCTTCAAGCAGAATCTCAAGCGTCTCGGCATCGACGCGCAGGTCCGGACGGTGGACAGCGCGCAATATCAGAAGCGCGTCCAGGACTTCGACTTCGACATGATCGTCTCGAGCTGGGGGGAATCGGAATCGCCCGGCAACGAGCAGCGTGATTTCTGGGGCAGCCCGTCGGCGGACAGGCCCGGCAGCCGCAACGTGGCGGGCGTCAAGGACCCGGTCGTCGACCAACTGATCGAAACGCTGATCGCCTCGCCTGACCGCAAGAGTCTGGTGACGGCGACGCATGCGCTCGACCGTGTGCTCTTGTGGAAGTTCCTGGTCATTCCGAACTGGCATATCGCGTCGGACCGCGTGGCGTATTGGAACATATTCGGACAGCCCAAGGTGATCCCGACGCGCGGCGTGCAGTTCGGCGCGTGGTGGGTCGACCCGGCGAAGGCGGCGGCATTGCAGCAGCGCCGCCGCGCCTTGGACGATAAATAGGACGGCCGGGCAGCCCCGCGGATGCTTGCCTACATCATACGGCGCCTGCTGCTGATCGTGCCGACCCTGTTCGGGATCATGGTAGTCAATTTCATCGTGATCCAGGTGGCGCCGGGCGGGCCGGTGGAGCAGGTCCTCGCGAAGCTCCAGGGCACGGCGGTCGAGGCGACCGCGCGCGTCACGGGAAGCCCAAATGCCGAAGTCGGCGGGAACGCCCGCACGGTGCAGGGCGACAATTCCCTGTCGAGCCGGTATCGCGGCGCGCAAGGGCTCGACCCGGAATTCATCAAGCGGCTGGAAAAGCAGTTCGGCTTCGACAAGCCGGCTTACGAGCGCTTCCTCATCATGATACGCAACTATGCCACCTTCGATTTTGGCAAGAGCTTTTTTCGCGACAAGAGCGTCATCGGGCTGATCCTCGAGAAGATGCCCGTGTCGATCTCGATCGGTCTCTGGAGCTCGCTCATCATCTATTTCATCTCGATCCCGCTCGGCGTCGCCAAGGCGGTGCGGGACGGCTCGCGCTTCGACGTCTGGACCAGCGGCGCGGTGATCGTCGGCAACGCCATTCCGGGCTTCCTCTTCGCGATTCTCCTGATCGTCGTCTTCGCGGGCGGCCGCTATCTCGACTGGTTCCCCTTGCGCGGCCTGGTGTCCGACAATTGGAGCGAGCTTTCCTGGCCGATGAAGATCGTCGACTATTTCTGGCACATGACCCTGCCGATTACCGCCATCGTGATCGGCGGCTTCGCCAGCCTGACGATGCTGACGAAGAATTCCTTCCTCGATCAGATCAACCAGCAATATGTCGTGACCGCCCGCTCCAAGGGCCTGGGCGAGCGCGCGGTGCTGTATGGCCATGTCTTCCGCAACGCGATGCTGATCGTCATCGCGGGCTTTCCCGGCGCCTTCATCGGTATGCTGTTCACCAGCTCGCTTTTGATCGAGGTCATCTTCTCGCTGGACGGGCTGGGCCTGCTCGGCTTCGAGGCGGCGATCGACCGGGACTACCCGGTCATGTTCGGCACGCTCTATATGTTCACCCTGTTGGGGCTGGTCATGCAGCTCGTCGGCGACATCACCTATATGCTGGTCGATCCGCGGATCGATTTCGAAAGCCGCGAGGTGTAGGCATGCCGGTGACGAAGCCACACCAGGACCGCCTGTTCGGCATCCGCATCTCGCCGATCAACCGGCGGCGGATCGAGAACTTCAAGGCGAACCGCCGCGGCTACTGGTCGGCCTGGATCTTCCTCACGCTGTTCCTGCTGTCGCTGTTTGCCGAGGTGGTTGCGAATGACCGGCCGCTGATCGTCCGCTACGAAGGGCATCTCTATTTTCCGGTGCTGCGCTTCTATTCGGAAAAGACATTCGGCGGCGATTTCCAGACCGAGGCCGACTACCGCGATCCGTACATAACCGACCTCATCGAGAAAAAGGGCTGGATACTCTGGCCGCCCGTGCCCTACGGCCCCAACACGCATATCGCCAATCTGCCCAGCCCGGCGCCGTCGCCGCCGTCGGCGAAGAACTGGCTCGGCACCGACGACCAAGCCCGCGACGTCGTGGCGCGCATCATCTATGGCTTCCGCATATCGGTCTTGTTCGGCCTCGTGCTGACGGTGCTGAGCTCGGTGATCGGCGTCATGGCCGGCGCGGTGCAGGGCTATTTCGGCGGGCTCGTCGACCTGTTCGGCCAGCGCGCGATCGAAATCTGGGGCGGCCTGCCGGTGCTCTACCTGCTGATCATCCTGGCCAGCGTCGTGCAGCCGAATTTCTGGTGGCTGCTTGCGCTGATGCTGCTGTTCAGCTGGACCGCCCTGGTCGGCGTCGTGCGGGCGGAGTTCCTGCGGGCGCGCAATTTCGAATACGTCAAGGCGGCCCGTGCGCTCGGCGTTTCCAACCGCGTCATCATGTTCCGTCACCTGCTGCCGAACGCCATGGTGGCGACGCTGACGTTTCTGCCCTTTATCACGTCGGGTTCCGTAGTAACCTTGACGTCGCTCGACTTCCTGGGCTTCGGGCTGCCCCCGGGGTCGCCCTCGCTCGGCGAGCTGTTGAAGCAAGGCAAGGAGAATCTGCAGGCGCCATGGCTCGGCATTACCGGCTTCATCGTTATCGCGCTTATGCTGTCGCTGCTCGTGTTTATCGGCGAAGCGATGCGCGATGCCTTCGATCCGCGGAAAACGCAAAGGTGAGAGGATGAACGAGCCGCTGCTGACCGTGCGCGACCTCCACGTCCATTTCAGCGTCCCGGGCGGGCGCGTCGAGGCCGTGCGCGGGGTTTCCTTCGAAATCCGCAAGGGCGAGACCTTGGCGCTGGTCGGCGAGTCGGGCTCGGGCAAATCGGTGACCGCGCTCTCGATCCTGCAGCTCCTGCCCTATCCGATGGCCGAGCATCCCTCCGGGTCGATCCGTTTCAAGGATCACGAGCTGGTCGACGCCAACGAGCGGACGCTGCGCGCGGTGCGCGGCAACCAGATCTCGATGATCTTCCAGGAGCCGATGACGTCGCTCAATCCGCTGCACACCGTGGAAAAGCAGATCCGGGAAGTCCTGGTGCTGCACAAAGGATTGGCGCCGGCGGCGGCGCATGCGAGACTTGAAAAAGCCTTGGCAAATAGCTTAAAACTAAGAAATAATGGTAAAGTAACCTTGCCGTCGAGCATTGCCAGGGAGCGCGAGATCAACCTCTTCCTGCGTACCGACGAGCAAGCATTGCGGGCTGCGGTTGAACGAGAGACCGCTACGGTGCTCGCCTCTCCGACGGGAGTGTTTGCCGCACTCCGTCGCTGGAAGGACCGTTTTCAGGGAGCCTAGACGAACATGCCCAAGCTCAGGCCACTGGCCGGTATATTCGTACTCGCCGCCCTTTCGGGCTGCGCCGCCTTCGGACCACAGGCCGTTACCCCTGCCACAGACGCCGCGACGGCAACCCCGGCGGCCACCGTCGGGACCGTACCCGCGGGCGCCACGGCAATGGCCGCAAGCACTGCGGGCGAAGCTGCCCCGCCGGAAGCAACCACACCCGCCGGTGGCAGACTGAGCGGATCTTACGATCAAGGGCACCGGCCCGGTCGCCAACCTGTGGGGGCGGATCCGCAAGGGATTCGCCCTGCCCGACGGCAACGAAGAACACGTGCAGGCCCAGATGCGCTGGTACCGCAGGCATCCGGACTACATGAAGCGCACGGCGCTGCGCGCAAAACCCTACCTCTACTACATTGTCGAGCAATTGAAAGTGCGGGGGATGCCCACCGATCTCGCCCTGCTGCCAATCGTGGAATCGGCCTACGACCCCTACGCCTACTCCTCCAGCCGCGCCTCAGGACTGTGGCAGTTCATCCCCTCGACCGGCCGACTTTATGGTCTGCAGACGAACTGGTGGTATGACGGGCGCCGCGACTTCGCCGCCGCCACCAAGGCCGCACTCGATTACCTGCAGGATATGCACAAACGCTTCAATGGAAGCTGGTTGCTCGCGCTCGCGGCCTACAACTCGGGCGGAATTACCGTCGAACATGCGATCAAGCGCAATCGTCGTCGCGGCCTGCCGACCGACTTCTGGCATCTGCGCCTGCCCGCCAGACCCGTGCCTACGTGCCGCGCCTGCTCGCCGTGCGACCTGGTCGCCGAACCCGGGAAATACGGCATTGACCTGCCATTCGTTCCCAACGCCCCCTATCTCGCCCGCATTGAGCTGAAGGGCCAGATTAACCTCGCCATCGCCGCCAACATGGCGGGGCTCAGCGTGAAACAAATGTATCTCCTGAATCCCGGCTACAGCCGCTGGGCCACCCCGCCCGACGGTCCGCAGGCGCTTTACATCCCGCGTGCCGAGGAGCAGGACTTCAGCACCAAGCTCTCCTCGATGAAGCAGGAAGTCGCCGCCAAATGGATCGCCCACAAGATTCGCCGAGGCGAAACCCTGGGCGAAATCGCGAACCACTATCACACCGACATCGCGGTGCTGCGCAATCGCAACGACATCCACGGCAACCTGATTCGCGCCGGCCATACCCTGATGATTCCCTCCCCGAGCGCGCAATTCACCCGCTACGTGCTCGCCTCACCCACGGCTCGCCTCGCCGCCGCCGCGGCGCGGCACGACAACGAGTATTTCAACCCGCGCATCGTGCGTGTGAGAAGTGGCGACAGCCTGTGGGGGCTCGCTCATACCTATCACGTCTCGGTCGCGGACATCGCGGGCTGGAACCACATCTCCCGACACGCCGTCCTGCACATCGGCCAGACGCTGAAAATCCAGCCTGGTCGCGGCACCCGCACGCAGCAGGTGGCGGCGGACACCGAGGCGCATCGGCGAATCCATTACACCGTGCGCCACGGTGACTCTCTGTGGTCTATCTCCGATCGCTTCAACGTCTCGCTGCGCAAGCTCGCGAACTGGAATTCGATCTCGCTGAAAACCATTCTTCATCCCGGGCAGCAACTGACGCTGTTCGTGGATAACGCCGGAGAAACCGCCGGGGATTCCTCGCCGGCAAGCGCGCGTTGATCGTGGGGCTCG
>CAVQDH010000009.1:0-95220 GCA_963711215.1 uncultured Alphaproteobacteria bacterium
CACACCGTGGAAAAGCAGATTCGGGAAGTCCTGGTCCTGCACAAAGGATTGTCGCCGGCGGCGGCGCATGCGCGCGTGCTGGAGCTGCTGCAGCTCGTCGGCATCACCAACGCGGAACAGCGGCTGACCGCCTATCCGCACGAGCTTTCCGGCGGGCAGCGCCAGCGCGTGATGATCGCCATGGCGCTCGCCAACGAGCCTGATTTGCTGATCGCCGACGAGCCGACCACCGCGCTCGACGTCACGATTCAGGCGCAGATCCTGAAGCTGCTCAAAGAGCTGCAGGAGCGCTTCGGCATGGCGATGCTGTTCATCACCCATGACCTGGGGATCGTCGGCAAGGTCTCGGACCGCCTCTGCGTCATGCAGAACGGTGAGATCGTCGAAACTGGCGCAACCCGTCAGATCTTCGACGCGCCACAGCACCCCTACACCAAGCGCCTCCTCGAGGCGGAGCCCAAGGGCGAAAAGACGCCGGCCGCTATGGACGCGCCTGTCGTCATGGCCGCCGCCAACGTGAAGGTCTGGTTCCCGATCAAGAAAGGCGTGCTCCGCCGCACCGTCGATTACGTGCGCGCGGTGGACGGCATCTCGCTCACCGTCCATGAAGGCCAGACGGTGGGCGTCGTCGGCGAGTCCGGCTCCGGAAAGACGACGCTCGGCATGGCGCTGATCCGGCTGCAGAGCAGCGAGGGCGAGATCAACTTCGAGGGCCAGAATATCCAGGGCCTGTCGGCCAAGACGCTAAGGCCGCTCCGGCGCGAGATGCAGGTGGTGTTCCAGGACCCGTACGGTAGCCTGAGCCCGCGCATGTCGGTCGGCCAGATCATCGAAGAGGGCCTCAAGGTGCACGGCATCGGCGGCGGAGAGGCAGAGCGCGACCGCCTCGTCGTCCAGGCGCTCGAGGAGGTCGACCTCGACCCCGACACGCGGCACCGCTATCCGCACGAATTTTCCGGCGGGCAGCGGCAGCGCATCGCGATTGCGCGCGCGATGGTCCTCAAGCCGCGTTTCGTCGTGCTGGACGAGCCCACCTCGGCGCTCGACCGCTCGGTGCAGGCCCAGATCGTCGATCTGCTGCGCGAGCTGCAGCGCCGCCACAAGCTGGCCTACATGTTCATCAGCCATGACCTGCGCGTCGTGCGCTCGCTCTCCGACTACGTCATCGTCATGCGGGACGGCGTCGTGGTCGAGCAGGGGACGACCGATCGCATCTTCCACGAGCCGCGGGAGGCCTATACCAAGGCGCTGATGGCGGCGGCCTTTGATCTGGAGACCGCGGAAGACGCGATCGCCGCCGGCACGATCCGGATGTGAGGGACGGCTACACGATGGCCCTTGTCTTCTATTCCGCACAGTGACCGGTTCGAATCCTGGCGCAACGCGCTGACCCAGGCCATCCCCGGACCTCGAAGTGCGCAACTGGGATCAGGCGGGCGATCCGGCGGAGATCGACTTCGCGCTGGTCTGGCTGCCGCCGCAAGCGGGCGCTGCGGCGTTTTCCCAATCTCAAGGCGATCCTCAATCTCGGCGCCGGGGTGGACGCCTTGCTCAAGGACCCGGACCTGCCGAAAGGCGTGCCGATCGTCCGCATGGTCGACGAGGACCTCGCCAAATGCATGGCGGAATACGTGCTGCTGCACGTCCTGCGCTACCACCGGGAGCAACCGGCGCTGGACGCGCAGCAACGGCAGAAGGAGTGGCGCATTATCGCATCGCCCGCGGCCGGTTGCCGGCGGGTTGGCGTGATGGGTCTGGGCGCGATGGGTGGCGAATCGGCCCGCCATCTCCTCGCCGTCGATTTCGACGTGGCGAGCTGGACCCGCAGCCCGCGGTCCATGCCGGGCGTCAAAGGCTTCCATGGCACGGACGGCCTCGGCCCCTTTCTCGCGCGGACGGAAATCCTCGTCTGCCTGCTGCCGCTGACGCCCGAGACGCAAGGCATCCTGAACCGCGGCCTGTTCTCCCGCCTGCCGCGCGGTGCTTGCCTGATCAACGCGGGGCGCGGCGGGCATCACGTGGAAGCGGACATCCTGGCGGCGCTCGACACGGGGCAGTTCGGCGGCGCTACGCTCGACGTCTTCCGGACCGAGCCTCTGTCCGCCGACAGCCCGTTCTGGACGCATCCCAAGGTCACGGTGACGCCGCACAACGCCAGCATCACCAACCCGGCGTCGGCGGTGCGCCACGTCGTCGACTCGATCCGGCGGGTGCGGGCGGGCAAGCCGCTGCGCCATGTCGTCGAGTCCGCCGTAGGCTATTGACGGCGCCGGCCTGCCTTAAGCCTCGACGCTGTATTTGCGGACGAAGTCCTCGTCGATGGTGACGCCGAGGCCGGGTCGGTCGGGGATCTCGATCATGCCGTCGACCGCCTTGAATTTCTCCTCGACCAGTCCGTGCAGCAGCGGGTTGGCGCCGCAGGAATATTCCAGGATGAACGCCGTGGACGCGGCGGCCGAGACATGCAGCCCGGCGGCGAAGGTCGTGGCGCCGCCCCAGATATGGGCGGCGAAACGAAGCTGCCAGGCGGCGCACAGCGCTTCGATGCGCATCAACTCCGTGATGCCGCCGGCGATCGAGATGTCCGGCTGCAGGATGTCCGCCGCGCGATGCTCGATCAGGTCACGGAAGTCGAAGCGGGTGAACTCGCTCTCGCCGGTCGAGATGGGAATGTCGGTCGCCGCGCGTATCTCGGCCAGGCCGCGCTTGTCGTCGGCGGTGACCGGCTCCTCGAACCAGGCGATCCGGCAGTCGCGCAACTGGTCGCAGAAGCGCTTGGCCTCGGTCACGCCATAGGTGCCGTGGGCGTCGCACATGATGTCGATCTTCTCGCCCAGCCCCTTGCGTGCGGCGCGGACGCGGGCGACCGAGGTCGCGAGGTCGCCATCGGCGGAGCCGACCCGCATCTTGACCGCCTTGAAGCCGCCGATATCGAGGAAGCGCTGCAGCTCGTCGGCGATGCGATCCGCCGGGGCCCAGCCGCCCGAGGCATAGGCCGGCATGCGGTCGCGCCGCTTGCCGCCGAGCAGCTGGTGGACCGGGACGCCGAGCGACTTGCCCAGGATGTCCCAAAGCGCGATGTCGATGCCGCTGATGCCACAGATCGTGATGCCGCGCCTTCCAAGGATCGGGAAGACGTGCCCGCGGTCGACCGCGAAATGCGCGCGGCTGCCGTTGTACATGATGTCCCAGAGCAGGCTGATCTGCCGCGGGTCCTTGCCGATGATGAGCGGGCCCAGCTCGCGCTCGATCAGGACTTTCAACGCGATTCCCGCCCCGGCGCTGCCGGCGGCCGGGCGCGCTTCGCCGTAGCCCACGATGCCGCATTCGGTCTCGACACGCGCCAGGATCGAATCGAAGGAGCTGATGCGGCCGAAATCGGTGACATGCTGCTTGTCTTCGGGGATCGGGACATGCAGCCAGTCGGCGGTGACGGATTTGATCTTCATGGCGTCCTCCTGTGGCGCGGGCGGCTTTACGCGCGCCCGTCTTGGCTGGGCGCCGACTTCCCGTGAAGCCGCCGGTCAACCGATGAGGGAGGCCACCTGGCGGATCGCCTCGGCAAACTCGGTCAGGAAGAGGGAGCCTTTGACGGTTCTCTGAATCAACACCGATCGGCGGTCGTTGTCATCCGTCTTTCGGCGCAGCAGTCCGTCGCTGCACAGGCGGTCGAGCGCGCGCGTGATCGCCGGCTTGGAGATCCTGAGCGTCGCGGCGAGGCCACGGACGGTCTGTGGCTTGTCATCGAGATAGACCGTAAACAGCACCGCGATCTGTCGCGCGGACAGATCGGGGCCGGATCGATGCAACATGCTGACCGTAACTTGGTGCCATAGCGCCAGCGCGTTGCCAGCACTGAGATTCAACGGCATAGGTGTCCCGGATACTGCCCGTGTCGTGCCCTGTGGAAGGAGGCGATATACTAACCCAGGGAGAATCGAAGAACAAGGGCGTCAACCCTCGATAGTGCTTGGACCCTGAAAGCGGGGCTAGGCGAAGCGGCGTGCGATAACCGCGTAAACGGCGCGGATCGCCATCGCTTCGGCACCCTTCGGCCGGCCGCTGCGCGGCGCCTGGTTCCAGGCATAGATGTCGAAATGCGCCCAGGGCACCGCGTCGCCGACGAATTCCTGAAGGAAGAGCGCGGCCGTGATGGCGCCGGCCTGGGGAATGCTGCCGGCGTTGTTGATGTCGGCCACCGGGCTGTCGAGCAGCCGGCGGTAAGGCTTCCAGAGCGGCATGCGCCAAAGCGGGTCGTCTGCGTCTTGGCCGGCTTGGCAGAGGTCGGCCGCGAGGCCGTCGTTGTTGCAGAAGAGGGCCGGCAGGTCGGGGCCGAGCGCCACCCGCGCGGCGCCGGTCAAGGTCGCGAAGTCGAACAGCAGCTCGGGCTTTTCCGACAGCGCCTCGGTCAGGGCGTCAGCCAGGACGAGCCGGCCCTCGGCGTCGGTGTTGCCGATCTCGACCGTCTTGCCGGCGCGCGAGTTGAGGATGTCGAGCGGACGGAAAGCGTCGCCGGACACGCTGTTCTCGACGGCGGGCACGAGAACCCGCAGGCGCACCGGAAGCTCGGCCATCATGATCATGCGCGCCAGCCCCAAGGCATGCGCGGCGCCCCCCATGTCCTTCTTCATCATCAGCATCGACGACGACGGCTTGAGATCGAGCCCGCCTGAATCGAAGCAGACGCCCTTCCCGACCAGCGTCACCTTCGGGTCGCGCGCTTTTCCCCAGGAGAGGTCGATGAGGCGCGGCGGCCGGTTGGACGCACGCCCGACCGCATGGATCATGGGATAGTTTTCCCGCAGAAGGTCGTCACCTACCGTGATCTTGCAGCGGCCCTTGAACTCGCGCGCCAGACCTTGCGCCGCGGCCGCGAGCTCGCCCGGCCCCATGTCCGACGCCGGCGTGTTGATCAGGTCGCGCACCATGTAGATGCTGCTGGCCATGCGTTCCGCGCCGCCGGCCCGCATCTCCTTCGTGAGGACGAGCTTCGGGCCATGCGCGTCCGATTTCTTGTAGCGGTCGAAGCGGTAGCTGCCGAGCGCCCAGCCGAGCGCGGCCCGGGTCGCGGCCTCGTCCTTGATATCCTTGTGCAATTCGTAGCGCCCCGGGGCGAGGCGATCCGCCGCCGCCGCCCAGGACCAGATGTCGCCGTCGCCGTCGATGCCGACGAAGACGCCGTCGATCGGGCTGTCCGCCTTCGCGCCGGCCGGGACGAGCAGGATGGCGCCGGGCTCGGCCTTGAAGCCGCTGGCGGTGATCCAGGCGGCGGTCCGCTTCGACTGCTTCTTGAGCCAGGCGCCGAAATTGTCCTTGCGGACGGCGGTCAGCGTCAAGGTCTGGGCGTCCGGCTTTCCGGTGAAGCAGTCGAGCATCGCGGTGGATCCCTGTCTGTCTGAGGCGCGGTTTCCGGGACGCGGAACCCGCTATCTTTTTTAGTGGCTGGTTCGTATCGGGTGCAACTGGCGGCAAACAATACGCCGAGAGACCGGCGGAGCCTAGCCCCGCCAGGCACGCAGAAGTGTCGCAAATGCCGCCGCCGGATCGGCGGCGCGCATGACGAGCCCCATGACGGCGAGGCCGGCGGCGCCGCTGCCGCGGACCTCGGCCGCGGTGTCGGGAGCAATGCCACCGAGCGCCAGGACGGGCAGGCGGAGGGCGGCGATCATGGACGATAGCCCGTCCGTGCCGAGCGCCGGGCCGTAGCCGGGCTTGCTCTCGGTCAGGAAGACGGGGCTCAGCGTGATGTAGTCCGCGCCGAGCGCCTGCGCGGCATGCGCCTCTTCCAGCGAATGGCAGGAGATGCCGATCAGCGCGGCGTCGCCCATCGCCGCCCGGGCGCGCGCGACGGGTTCCGGATCGGCCGCGCGCTGCGGCAGGTGAACGCCGCCGGCGCCAACCGCACCCGCCGCCGCGACATCTGCGCTGATCGAGAGCATAGCGCCGTGCCGCTCGCAGAGCGCGGCGAGGTCTCGACCCAGCGTCGACGAGGCCGTCGCCCGCCAGGTCGGGCTCGCGCAACAGGACCCAGCGGCATCCGCCTTGGAGCGCGGCACCGATTACGTCGGCCAGCGGCCGGGACGCCATCCGGCGATCGGTAATCACCAGGATCGGCGGATCGGGCAGCATCAGGTGCCGATGACGCCTTTCTGCGGGCTTGAAGCCTCGGCATGGCGCTTGCGCGGGATGCGGCCGGCGCGATAGGCGTGCCGGCCGCCTTCGACCCCATGGCGCATCGCCGTCGCCATCCGCACCGGGTCAAGCGCGCGCGACACCGCGGAGGCGAGCAGCACGCCGTCGCAGCCGAGCTCCATCGCCAAGGCGGCGTCGGATGCGGTGCCGATGCCTGCGTCGATGATCACGGGAATATCGTTCTCGGCGCGGATGATCTCGATATTGTAGGGATTGAGGATGCCCATGCCGGAGCCGATCGGCGAGCCGAGCGGCATGACCGCCGCGCAGCCCAGATCCGCCAGCTTGCGGCAGGTGATCGGATCGTCCGTGCAATAGGGCATCACGATGAAGCCACGCCGAACCATCTCCGCCGCCGCGGTCAGCAGGTGCTCGGCGTCGGGGTAGAGCGTCTCTCGGTCGCCGATCACCTCGAGCTTGATCCAGTTGGTTTCCAGCGCCTCGCGTGCAAGCTCGGCGGTCAGCAGCGCATCCTTCGCGGTGAAGCAGCCCGCCGTGTTCGGCAGGATGTGGTAGTCGCCTTCGAGCAGGTCGAGCACCGTCTCGCCGCCGCCGGCAAGGTCGACGCGGCGAATGGCGACGGTCACGATCTGCGCGCCGCTGGCTTCGATCGCATCCAGCATGACCTGGTTGTTCGGGTATTGCGCGCTGCCGATCAGCAGGCGCGACGTAAAGGTCTTGTCCGCTATCGTGAGCGCATCTTCCAGCGGATTGTACATGGTTCGTCTCGCTCCCTTCCGGATCGCCTAACCAGCCGCCCTCTCAGCCGCCCGGGGCCGGTCGCACGATCTCGATATCGTCGCCGTCCTTCACCCGCTCGCTGTCCCAGCGGCCGCGCGGGATGACTACGCCGTTGACGGCCACCGCCACGAAACGGGCCGCGGGATCGACCTCTTCGGCGCGCAACAGGTCGTCGACCGTCGCGACATTGAGGCTCTTTTGTTCGCCGTTGACGCGGATGCTGCTCACGAGACGACCCCGAGCTTGGCGCCATCGGCGGCCGGGCGCGCCTTGCCGGCTTTCCGGGCGAAGCGGTTGATCGAGAACGGCTCGATGGCAGGCATGACCTTTCCTGTCAAAATATAATGGCTGACCGCATCGGCGGTAACCGGGGTCAGCAATATTCCATTTCTGTGATGGCCGGTCGCCATGACCAGGCCGTCGAGCGGCGTGGGACCGAGGATCGGCGCATCATCGCGGCTCGTCGGCCGGTGTCCGACCCACATCTCGACGATAGGCAATTCCGTCATGCCGGGCAACGCCTCCCAGGTGCTGCGCAGCAGGTCCAGCACGCCGCCCGCGGTGAGCGACGGGTCGAAGCCCTTCTCCTCGACGGTCGCGCCGATGATCAGGCGGCCGTCGGCCCGCGGGACCAGATAAACGCCCGGCGCCCACAGCACGTGGCGGAGCAGTGGATCGACCCGATCCATCTGCACCGCCAGCATCTGCCCCTTGAGCGGCCGGACCGGCGGCTTGAGTGCATCGGGCAGGCCCGCGATGCCGCGGGACCAGGCGCCTGCCGCCAGGACCACGACATCGTAAGGATGGACGCCCGCGTCTTCACCGGCCAGCACAATGCCGCGGGCGCGGCCGGCCTCGACGTCGATCGCCTGGACCTCGGCACCCGGGTGGAGCGATACGCCCGTGGCCCGGCAGGCTTGCACCAGGGCCTCGACCAGCTTGCGGTTATCGACCTGATGGTCGCCGGGGCTGTAGACCCCGGCGCAGACGTTCGGCGACAGGAAGGGCTCGCGCTTGCGGGCCTCGGCGCCGGACAGCCATTCGACCTCCAGGCCTTGCCCGCGCTGATAGTCGTAATTGAACCGCAGCGCCTCCGCGTCGTCCCGGTCGAGCGCGACGATCAGCGTCCCTTCGTCGCGGTAATCGACGGAAACCCCGCTCGCCTTGGCCAGCTCGGCGGCAAATCCGGGCCATTGCCGCTGGCTTTCGAGATCGAGCGCGAGCAGCGTTTCCTCGCCCGGCTCGGCCTCGGCGCGCGCGGCCAGCATGCCGGCGGCGGCCCAGCTCGCGGCCCGGCCCGGCTCCGCCCGGTCGAAGATGTCGACCCGACACCCGGCTTCGGCGAGGCGCCAGCCGATGCCCAGTCCGCAGACACCGGCACCGATGATGCCGACGCTCGGTCGTCGGGAAGTCGAGATTTGAAGTCCTTGCGGCATGAGCGGCTCCCTTCGCTGGCATAATCCAGATCAGGTTCAGTGGGTGTGCTCTCAGCCGGCACGCGCCGGCACCCCAGCCAAAGATCAGAGGGAAGAATACCGCTTTCGGGGGGGCCTCTTCAAGCGCCGCGCAGGGCCTACTTCGCCGCGGCCGCCGTGAAACTCTTCAGCAGGCCGGTCATCTGCTCGATCGCGCTGGCCGGCTCGGTAACGCCATAGCGCTTCGCGAGGACGGCCGGATCGGTATAGGCGATATAGGTCGTGGCGTTCTCCGCCTGGAAAACCAGCACCCGGAGCGGGAGATCGAGCCCCATTTCCGCATTCTTCTGGATCAGCGGCGTTCCGACTTTCGGATTTCCGAAGATAAGCACTTCCATGGGCCGTAGCGGCTGGCCGATGCTTTTCGCCGCGGCCGCGTGGTCGATCCGGGCAAATATGGTAATGCCCTTTTCGCTCAAGGCCTTCTGCAGCTTGTCCATCGTCGTCTTCACGTCATGCGCGCTGGGAACCAGGACGACGCCGTCCGGGCCTTGAGCGGGGGCGGGCGCGGGGGCGGCGACGAGCGCAAACAGCAGCGCCGCGATCCCAAGAAACGGCATGCGGCTCAGTCTTCCGGTCATGTCACACTCCTAGAGGGCCCACCAAACTGCTCAACGGCCAGATGCACGATTATAGGGAGTTTTATATAAGGAATTGCACTTTTCCGCGTCTTTGAGCGCGCCATCGACTGATCGGCGAATGCCGAGCCGGCATCATGGTGGTCTCCGATCCGAAAGTCGACCCACGATTTCGCTAGCCATTCCGCCACGCCTGCACCATGGCGGTCCCCTTGCTCACGTTCCGGATCATAGGAGATCAATCGACCAAGGAACGCAGCCAGCCGCGCAGCCGGCCGAGAACGGATCGGCGGGGCGGTTCGGCCGCCGCAGGGGGTGAAGCGGGCGCCTCGGCGGGCGCGGGGCGAATGCCGGTGAGCAGCTCCTGGCTGCCTTTCGGCGCGCCTTCGAGGTGATAGGCGGCAGCGATGTAATCGTGCCAGATGCGCGCCGGAAGGTCGCCGCCGGTGACGCGATCGGTCGGGGAGTTGTCATCGTTGCCGAGCCAGATGGCCACGACGATATCGGCGGTAAAGCCGATGAACCAGGCGTCGCGGTAGTCCTGGGTCGTCCCGGTCTTGCCGGCGACCGGGGAGGGCATGCGCGCGGCCTTGCCGGTGCCGGAATCGACCGCGGAGATCAGCAGGTCGAGCATTTCCGACCGCCGCCACGGCAAGGCGGCCTCCTCTTGCGGGATGCTGGCCGGTTTGTGCTCATAGAGCTTGCGGCTCTGGCCGCGGACGCTTCGGATGCCGAACGGCACCATCTTCTTCACGTCCGCCGCCATGGCGCCGTAAGCGGCCGCCATTTCCATCAACGTGACCTCGGATGCGCCGAGAGCGATGCTCGGCTGGTCGATCAGCGGCGATTCCACGCCGAGGCTGCGCGCGACACCGATGACCCGGGCGCGCCCGACCTTCTCGCTCAGCTGCACGGCGACCGAGTTGATCGAATCGGCAAAGGCGGTGCGCAGCGTCACGGGGCCGCGATAGGTGCCGCCGTAATTCTGCGGCTCCCAATTTCCTATTTTCAGCGGCTGGTCCACCATCACCGTATCGGGGGTCATGCCGGCGTCGAATGCGGCCAGATAGACGAAGAGCTTGAACAACGAGCCGGGTTGCCGGCGGGCCTGCGTTACCCGGTTGAACTGGCTTTCGTCGTAGTTGCGGCCGCCGACCATCGCGAGCACCGCGCCCTCGCGATCGAGGACAACCATGGCGCCCTGATGCACGTTTCGCTTGGCGCATTCGCCGTCGAGCCAGCGCCGCATCGTGCTTTCCGCGAGCCGCTGCAGGGGGATGTTCAGGGTGGTCTGCACGGTCAGGTCCGCCGAGAGCGGTCCCAGCAGCGCGCGCGCGTTGCCGGCGACCCAGTCGGCGAAATAGCGGCTGCCTTCCGTGATCTGGGTATCGGGATTGACCGCCAGGACGACCTTGTCGACGTCGGCCGTCTCGGCCGTGGCCTGGGTGATGTAGCCGTTCTCGACCATCGTTTTGAGGACGAGCCGCCCGCGCTCGCGCGCCGCCTGAAGGTTGCGCGTCGGCGCCAGGCTGGACGGCGAGCGGATGAGCCCCGCGAGCATGGCCGCCTCCGCCAGCGTCAGATCGCGCGCCGACTTGTTGAAATAGCGTTGCGCCGCGCCGTCGATGCCGTAGGCGCCGGCGCCGAGATAGACCTTGTTGAGATACCGGACGAGGATCTCGTCCTTGGTCAGCCGGTGCTCGAGCCACAGCGCGATCATCGCTTCCTGGACCTTGCGCTTGAAGGTCCGCTCCGACGACAGGAACATCAGCTTTGCAAGCTGCTGCGTGATCGTGCTGCCGCCCTGACGGACCCCGCCCGCCAGCAGGTTGACGACGGTGGCGCGGATCATGCCGATCGGGTCCAGGCCGAAATGGCTGTAGAAGCGGCGATCTTCGATGGAGACGACGGCCTCGGGCAGATAGCGCGGGATATCCTTCAGATTGAGGATCTCTCCGTGAAATTGGCCGCGCATCGCGAAGATCTCGCCATTTGCAGCGACGAGCGTCGTCGAGAACTGCAGCTGCTTGCGCTCGAAGTCATCGGAGAGCGGCAGCGTGTAGGCGAGATAGCCGAGCAGGGCCACCACAACCACGGCGATGACGACCGCCGTGTTGAGCGCCCCGCGCAGGAGGCGCAGCCAGAGCGGATGCCGATACGGCTTCCCGGCGTCGCGAGGCCGGCGGAGGCGGCCCAAGATCGTTTGCATCGAGCGGCGCCAGTCCTGCAGCCGATTTATGATCTGCATCGTGCCGTCATATTGGTCTTGGCCCCATTCCCTGTCCCACCGGGGGCGGAAACAGGGCCAAGTGTCACCCTATTGTCGCCCGTGACCGGGCCCGTCTCCCCGCGGCAGAGTGTCATTGCTTTTTGCGTCAGCATCGCGACCGCATCATGGCCAAAATATGCCCCATATGCCAGCCGCCGGGGCGGGCCGGCGGTCAGGGCGAAGGCGGCGCCGGGCGGCGTATCGTCGGGCCGAGCCGCTGGATTACGTCGCGGGCGTCGTAGGCATTGACCCTATCCGACGGCTTCCGGCCGCGATAGAGAACGATATTGGCGGTGACGGTGTATCGCGAGATCGGGTGGTAGGTGCCGGAATAAGGGCCGGTGTCCCAACGGTCGTATGGGAAGTGGTGGTAATAGGTCGGATAGGCGAAATTGTCGTAGGTGGCCAGGTAGCTGGTCGATTTGTCTACATGCCGGTCCGCGACGTCGAAATAGTCGTAGCCGTTTCGCAGGGTAACCTCGGCGGCATGGAACAGCATGTAATTCTCCACCACCTGCTGCGGCGTGACGCCGTTGCCGTGGAAGGCGATGCGATATCGGTTATCTTCGATCCGCTGCTCGGAATAGCCGTATCCGTCCTGCACCGCCTGATAGGGCGTCGGGTGTGCGCAAGCCGCCAGCAGCGCTATCAGCAAAGCCGGAATAATGAACCGGTACATCGAGTCTCCCGGCTGAAAATGAGTTGTCCTTGCTGATATATGAGTGTGCGGCCGCGAAATCGCCAGCCCCGTGGCCTGCACGGGTCGCCTGCGGATTTTGCGCGCCTCGGAATCGATGATATGAACGGTTCCAGTCACTCTGGCAGTTGGTTCAAGTCCGCATGCGTAGACCCGATATCGGTAACCGGGCTCTGATCGGCCTGGTCGCCGGCATTGTCCTCGTCCTCCTGCTCTATTTTTCGTTTCTGCCGCTGCTGCCGCAAGTTCTGCGCACGCCGGGAAGCCCGGTGCTTTATGTCTTCGGCGCGACGGGCGCCTGCCTGCTGCTGGTCTCGATGGTCTTCGTGCTGGTCAAGCGCACCGGCCGGGGCGGCCCGCCGCCGGCATGGTTCGTCGCGCATGTCGTGGCATCCAGCCTCGGAACGGTTCTGGTCGCAATTCATTCGGCGGGATATCTGCGGCGGCCGCCGGCGCTGCTCTTTCTGGCCCTGGCGGGGCTCATCCTGCTCGGCGTCTGGGCGCGGGTCTGGCTGTCGCGGCGCATCGCCGGAACCTTCGGAACGAAGCACGGGCATTTCGCGGTGCACGGCCCGGACGCCCGCGTACAGCTGCGCGACCTGCTCGCGCGCAAGGTGGCGCTGCTGCGGATGCTCGATCCCAATGCGGCGGAGGGCACCTTCTCCCTGACGCTGGCCCATTGGCTCAGGCGTCCGCGCCTCTCCGCCCGCTACGCGCGGCTGGTCCGGGCCGAAAGCGGGCTCATCGGCACGCGCGAGATGGTCTCGCCGCAGCAGGCCTATTGGCGCGTGGCCCATCTCGCGCTCGCCTATACGTTCATCGCGGGTCTCGTCATCCACTTCATCACCGTGACCTTCTTCGCGGGCTACGTGGCCAACGGCGGCCCGATCACGTGGTGGCATCTGGCGGAATGGTAAGATCGATGCATAGATGTGCCGGACATGACGGGAGAGTGGGATGAGTCGCCTCGCCTTGATGATCGACCTCGAGCGCTGCATCGGCTGCAAGAGCTGTGAGGTCGCCTGCAAGCAGGAACACGGTCTCGGGCCGGGCGAATACCGCAACAAGGTGATCTGGCTCGGCGATTCGGCGCGGCCGGCGCTCGATTTCCTGACCGTCAGCTGCCAGCATTGTGACCGGCCGGCATGCCTGCGGGCCTGTCCGGTCAATCCCAAGGCGATCGAGAAGGACCCGGTGACCGGCATCGTGCGGGTGAACGAGGATCGCTGTACCGGCTGCGGCGAATGCGTGATTGCCTGTCCCTACGGCGCGATGGGCTACGACGCGGTCGACCACCACGCCGTCAAATGCGATCTCTGCACCGACCGGCGGGCGCAGGGACAGCCGACGACCGCCTGCGCCAGCGTCTGTCCCGGGCATGCGATCACCTTCGGCGAGCGCGCGGCCATGGTGGCGGAGGCCGAACGCGATGGCCGGACCGTGCGCGATCATGACCATTTCCTGCTCGCGCCCGCCAACGTCTATCTCGACCGGCTGCCGCGCGGCGAGGGCGCGCTGGCGGATATCTTCGCCAACGGCGGCGACGTGCTGGAGGGCCGCCGGCCTCCGGCCTTCATGGATGCGGAAAGCGCCAAGACGGCGTTCGGCGGCGACGCGGCGGCCTATCCTTACCGGCTGCCGCGCGAGGACCGCGAAGCCGACCGGGTCGTCCCCGGCGGCTGCAACATTTGCTTCAACTGCTGCAGCACGAATTTCCACTTCAAGGGCGACCGTCTCGTCCGCATTACCGGCAACGACGCCGATCCGGTGCTCAAGGGCAAGGTTTGCCCGAAGTCGCAGATGACCCTGCAGCTCTACCACAACGACAAGCGGCTGACGCATCCGCTGAAGCGTGTCGGCGCGCGGGGCGAAGGGAAGTTCGAGCGTATCACCTGGGACCAGGCGCTGGACGAGATCGCCGAGCGCCTGAAGAAGCTGCGGGCGGATTGGGGGCCGGAGGCGCTGGCGCTCTACGTCGGAACGCGGACCGGCATCCTGACCAAGAACGCCTATACGCGCCTGTTCGGGCAGATGTGGGGAACGCCCAATGTCGAAGGCACCGATCCCTTCTGTGCCGCCGGCAAGAACCTGTCCTACCAGATCACCCAGGGGAACGTCGGCAGCGGCAACAGCTACACGGCCGGCGACATGGGCAGCGCGTCGCTCTACGTCTATTTCGGCGACAACCAGGCGGAGACGCGGCCCGTCTATTTCGGGATGATCAACGACTGGCGCATCCGCAACAAGGCGAAGATGGTGGTGGTCGACCCGCGGCTCACGGTCACCGCGAGCAAGGCGGACCGCTGGCTCGCGATCCGGCCGGGGACCGACATGGCGCTCGCCCTCGCGATGATCCATCACATCCTGACCGCGGGGCTGTACGACCGGAAATTCTGCGACGACTGGGTGCTCGGCTGGGAAAAATGGCGCGACGATATTCTTGCCGCCGGCTATACGCCGGAATGGGCTGCGCCGATCACGACGATCCCGGCCGCCGAGATTCGCCGCCTGGCGGAAGAGGTGGCCGGTGCGGACGGCTGCGTCATCTTCGCCAGCCGTGGCATCAACCAGCACACGACATCGGTCCAGACCAATCGCGCGCTGATGTATCTCGCGGCGATCACCGGCAACTGGGGCCGCAAGGGCGGCGCCTTCTTCAACATGGGGGCGGGTGTGCCGATCGCGCCGAACGCGCCCCAGGAGCGCCGCCCCAAGATCGAGCGGCCGATGGTCCGCAAGAGCCCGGTCGGCTGGACCGAGGCGATGCGCCACGGCAAGCCCTATCCGCTCAAGGCGATGATCGCCTGCAACAATCCGCTGGCGCAGTGGCCCGGCCAGGAGGAGGCGCGCGACGCGCTGAAAGCGCTCGACCTGCTGGTGCATATCGAGCTGTTTCCGAACGAGACCACCGCCTTCGCCGACTATGTGCTGCCCGCCGCGGCGGGAATCGAGAAGGGCGAGATCGGCCGTTCGAACGACGACCGCCGCGTCGTCTGGATCGATCGGATGATCGATCCGCCGGGCGAGGCGAAGCCGGACGGCTGGATCTGGATCGAGCTCGGCAAGCGGTTCGGCTTCGACGACGTGCTGAAGGAGCGTTACAAGGACTCCGCCGTCTTCTGGGACGAAGTCTGCATCGACAATGTGCATCTGCGCGGCTGCACGCAGCGGCGGCTTCATTCGGTTCCCTATCGCTGGGTCCGCTTCCCGGTGGCGACGGAGGACGCGCCCGAGCAGGACACGCTCTATCTCGAAGGCACCACCGCGTCGGGCCAGCCCGAGGGTAAGCGCTTTCCGACGCCGAGCGGCAAGCTGGAATTCTGGACCGAGGCGCTGGACGCCAAATTCCGGACCCTGGGCCTGACGGCGGTGCCCGCCTTCTACAGCGAGCGGGAGCAGCTCATCGACTTGCCCTACGTCCGGCTCACGGTTGGCGACGATGTCGAGAGCGTGCTCTCGCCCTTCGGCAAGGGGCCGACTTACGCCACGCCCGGCGAGATCGTGCAGCCGGGCAACGATTCCCCCGGCGCGTGGCTGCGGGCGCGGGGATTCGACACCGAGCTGGTCACCGGCCGTCCGCCGGCGCCGCATTTCCACAGCTGGACGCATTATTTCTGGCAGGCGCAGGAGATGTGGCCCGACCTCTATGTCCAGATCCATCCCGACCGCGCCAAGGAGCGCGGGATCGCGGACGGCGCGCGGGTCAAGATCGAGACCGCGCACGGCGCGATCGAGGCGGTGGCCTGGCTGCATGCCGGCATCCGGCCGACCGCCGTGTTCATCCCCATCGGCTGGGGCGAGCAGCAGCCCTTCCATCCCTGGCGCTCGGTCAACTTCCTCACCGACAAGACGCAACGCGATCCGCTGTCGGACCAGACCAACCTGAAGACGCTGCTCTGCCGGGTTTCGCCCGCCTGAAATCGTCTCGAGAGGCTTGATCGGTGCCAAGGATCGGCCGAACTATTTCGGTATCTGAGCGTTCGTAGCGGGAGGAACGGGGACCATGGCGCGAAAACCCAAGAAGGACACGTTATTCGTCTGTCGCGACTGCGGGAAGCAATACGGCGCCGATGAAGTCATGATCGTGGACGCGGAGCCGATCACGCGGCAGCGCACGCCGATCGCCGACAACAAATGCCCGGCTTGCGGCGGGATACTCGATCTTCATTTTCCCGAGCCGGGGACGGAATAGGAAAGCGCCCGTCTACTCGGCCGCGACGTCCGTCCCGATGGCGGCGCCGTGCGGCGCGGTCTCATGCGGCGCATCCTTCCGCCGCCGGAAGCGCAGCGCTTTCAGCTGCTCCATGTAGAGGTAGATCACGGGCGTGAAATAGAGCGTCAGGACCTGCGATACGGCGAGGCCGCCGACCACGGCCATGCCCAGCGGCTGGCGGCCCTCGCCGCCGGCGCCGAGGCCGATGGCGATCGGCAGGCTGCCGGCCAGCGCCGCCATGGTCGTCATCATGATCGGGCGGAACCGGATCAGGCAGGCCTGAAAGATCGCGTCGCGCGGCGCCATGCCTTCGTTGCGCTGGGCCTCGAGCGCGAAGTCGATCATCATGATCGCGTTCTTCTTGACGATGCCGACCAGCATGATGATGCCGACAAAGGCGTAGAGGCTGAGGGGCGTGTTGAAAACCAACAGCGTCAGCAGTGCGCCGAGCCCCGCCGCCGGCAACCCCGAGAGGATGGTCAGCGGATGGATGAAGCTCTCGTAAAGGATGCCCAGCACGATATAGACCACGAGAATCGCCATCGCGAGCAGCAGGCCCATGCCGCGCATCGATGATTCGAAGGCCTGCGCCGTGCCCTGGAAGCTCGTCGTCAGCGTCGCCGGCATTTGCATATCGGCCTGCAGCGCGCGAATGCGGTCAATCGCCGTGCCAATCGAAACGTCGGGCGCCAGGTTGAAGGAGATCGTGACGCTTGGCAGCTGACCCTGATGGTTCACGGTCAGCGGCGCGACGCCGTGGGTCAGGCTCGCCACCGCCTGCAGCGGGACGAGGCGGCCGCTGGGCGAGCGGATGTAAAGCTTCGAGATCGACGCCGGGTCCCGCTGGAAGCGTGGCTCGACCTCGAGGATCACCTCATGCTGGTCGGACGAGGTATAGATCGTCGAAACCTGCCGCGAGCCATAGGCACTCGCCAGCACCGTTTCGATCTGGTCGGCCGTGATGCCCATGGTTCCGGCCTTGTCGCGATTGATCTTGACCACGATCGTCGGGCTGGAAATACGCAGGTCGCTGGTGACGTCCTGGAATCCGGGCAGCCGCGCCATGCTCTTCGTCAGCTTGTCGGCCCACTCGTACAGCACGCCGAGGTCGAGGTCTTGCAGCGTGTACTGGTATTCGGCGTTGGACAGGCGTCCGCCGACCCGGACCGCTGGTGGATTGCGCACGAAGACCTTGATGCCCGGCACCGTGTTGAGCGTGCGGCGCAGTTTCTGGACGACCTTGTTGATGTTGGGCTCGGGCCGCTCCGACGCGGGCTTGAGCCGCATGAAGATGAGCCCGGCGTTGCTCGTCAGGCGGCTGCCGGACGCGCCGACCCGCGACATCACCGTCTCGACGTTCGGGTCCGCAGCCGCGATCTTGGCGACGTCGTGCTGGTAAGCCCCCATCGCGTCGAAGGAGATATCCTGGCCGCCCTCGGCATAGGCGATGAGCCGGCCCGTATCCTCGGCCGGGATGAAATCCTTCTGGATCGTCTTGTAGAGATAGACCGTGGCCACGATGGTCAGCACGAATACGGCCATCACGGCCAGACGATGCACCAGGCACCAGCCCAGCGAGCGCTCGTAGTAGCTGCGTATGCCATCGAAGCCCCGCTCCATGAGATTGTAGGCGCGCCCGTGCCCTTCACTGTGGAGGTGGCCCAGCAGCCGGCTGCATAGCAGCGGCGTGAGCGTCAACGACACCAAGCCCGAAACGATGATCGCGATGCTGATGGTAATCGCGAATTCGTTGAGCAGCCGACCCAGCATGCCGCCCATGAAGATGACCGGAATGAAGACGGCGACCAGCGAAATCGTGATCGAGATGATGGTAAAGCCGATCTCGCGCGATCCCTTCAGCGCGGCCTGCAGCACCGGCTCGCCCTTTTCCCGGTGGCGCACGATGTTCTCGAGCATGACGATCGCGTCGTCGACGACGAAGCCGACCGCCAGCGTCAGCGCCATCAGCGACAGATTGTTGAGGCTGAACCCCGCGATATGCATGACGGAGAAGGTGCCTATCACCGAGATCGGCAAGGCCAGGCTGGCGATCAGCGTTGCGGCCAGGTTCCGCAGGAACAGGAAGATCACCATGATCACCAGGCCGGCGGCCAGCGTCAGGGTGAATTGCATCTCGTCGATCGAGGCCTTGATCGACTGAGCCCTGTCGTACATCACCTCGAGCTCGACCGATTCGGGGAGCTGCGCACGGATCGTCGGCAGCAGGGCCTTGAGCTGGTCGACGATTTGGATGGTGTTCGAGCCGGGCTGGCGGTAGACGGCGAGCATGATGCCCTGAGTGTCGCCGAAATAGGTCGCGCTCTTGTCGTTCTCCACGCTGTCGACGGCGCGGCCGACCTCGCGCAGGCGGACCGGCGCCCCGTTGCGGTAGGCGACGATCTGATCGTTGTAACCTTCCGCGGTGCTCAGCTTGCCGGTGGTCTTGAGCGTGCGCACCTGGTGCGGGCCGCTTATCGACCCCGTCGGCTGGTTTGGATTGCCGCTCCGCACCGCAGCGGCGACTTCGTCGATGCCGATGCCGCGCGCGGCAAGGGCGTCCGGGTCGATGCGGACACGCACCGCATATTTCTGCTGCCCCCAGACTTGCACCTGGGCCACGCCGCTGATCATGGACAGGCGCTGTCCGATGAGCGTCTCCGCATACTCGTCCACCGTCGAGACGGGAAGCGTCTTGGATCGAAGCCCGAGATAGAAGATCGCGAAGTCCGCCGGATTGATCTTGCGGAACGATGGCGGGGTCGTCATGTCCTCCGGCAAGCGGCGCATGGCGCCCGAAATGGCCGACTGGACATCGAGCGCCGCGGCGTCGATGTTGCGGTCCAGCTCGAATTCAAGGGTAATGCGGCTTTGGCCGTCGCCGCTGACCGACGACATGGCCGAGATGCCGGGAACGCGCGAAAACTGCCCTTCGAGCACAGTGGCGACCGAGGAGGCCATGGTCTCGGCGCTGGCGCCGGGTAAGGTCGCCGTCACCTCGATGATCGGATAGTCGACATTCGGCAGCTCCGCGACCGGCAGGACGCGGTATGAGATGATGCCGAACAGCACGAGACCGGCCATGATCAAGGTCGTCATGACGGGCCGGCGGATGCAAAGCTCCGGCAATGTCATGACACGGACTCGCGCGGCTTGCGCGCTTTCTTGGCCGGCTTTTCACCCGGCTTTTCGGCATCCTTGATCAGGACCTTCGCGCCGGGGAAAAGTCGCAGCTGGCCGTCGGTCACGACAGTCTCGCCCAGCGTGAGCCCTTTCTTGATGACGGTGACGTCACCCGCTTGCGGCCCGACGTCGACCGGCTGCATCTCGACCGTCTGGTCGTCCTTCACGACGAAGACGAAGGTCCCGCTCTGGTTCACCTGGACCGTGCGGGTCGGCACGACGAGGGCGTTCGGGACATCGGACAGCGTCATGGCGACATTGACGAACTGGCCCGGCGTCAGCCGCTCGTCGGCGTTGTCGAAGGTCGCTTTGAGCTGGATCGTGCCGGTCGTGACGTCGACCTTGTTGTCGATGAAGGTGACAATGCCGGTGATCGGCGGTCCCTTGTCCTCGGGGATCGTCACGCTCACCGGCAGCTTTCCCGTGGCGACGCGGCGCTTGATCTCGGTGATGTGCTGTTCGGGAACGGAGAAGGCGACGTGGATCGGCTGGATCTCATTGATCGTGACGAGCGGCGGGTCCTTGTTGGCTTCGACGAGGTTGCCCGGGTAGACCAGCATGCTGCCGACGCGTCCGGTGACCGGGGCCTTGATCGTGGCGAACTCCAGGTTCAGGCGGGCGATCTCGACGGCTTGCTCGTCGGCCTGGATCGACGCGGCGAACATACCGACCGCGGCACGCGCCTCCTCGAAGCGCTGCTGCGAGGAAAATCCCTTGTCGGACAAGGCGGAGTAGCGCTTGAGGTCGGACCTGGCCTTTTGCAGCTGCGCCTGGTCGCGCGCGAGATTGGCCTCGGCCTGTTTCAGCTGCGCCTCGAAAGTGCGGGGATCAATCTGGAACAGGGTTTCGCCCTTCCGGACGATCTGCCCTTCCTTGAAGCCGGCGCTCATGATCTGCCCGTCGACGCGGGACTTGATCTGGACGACGGAATTCGCCTGGACGTTCCCGATCGCCTCCACCCGGACCGGGACGGTCTCCTGGGTGACATGGGCGATCCGAACCGGCGCGCCGGGACGGCCTTTCGGTCCCTTGGTGGCTTCCTTGGCGGCCTCTCCGTGCGTCGCCGCATAATAAATGCCGCTGACCACCACTAAGGCGATAACCAGCAGCCCGGTGCGGACCAGGTTTCTACGGCCCATTTCGTCATGCCCGACAGTAAGTTGGCGCTAAAGCCTTCTTCGCGTTTGCCCGTCGCGCGGAGTATAAATGATCCGCGCTTCCGGCCCTACTAGATTCAAGGGTTAGCCAATCACAAGAATGGGCGCGCCGCCAGTCCTCTCGGCACCGGTTCCCTGCCAGCAGGAGCGGTCGATTTTTGCTTGGTCGGGCCAGCCCAGGGAAATTCGCTCTCCAACAGGCCGCGCCGACGAACTATATAGAGCATGCGAGCAGCGAATCCGCTCGCCAAAGAGACAAAATCACAGCCCGCTGAGAAATTATGCACGGTGCCGACGCCGCAACGGACCAAAAGCTGCCTGACGCCAAGCCGCGGCAAGGCGCGTCGGCGCCTGCTTATCCGGGATTGGCCGCCGATACCGACCATAGCGCCGGCACCGATATCGAAATTCTGTGGCGGATCGTTCGGCTGGCGGCGCGCTACCGGCTGCAACTGGGGATCGCGATCGTGGCCGCGCTCGGGGCTGCGGTGTTCCAGCTCGCGATCCCGCGGCTGCTCGGGCGCGCGGTCGACAGCGCGCTCGGCCTGCTCGGGCAGGAGGCGGTCGCGCCCGAGCTTGCGCGGGGCGCGCTGTTTCACGCCGCCCTGCTGCTGCTTGCCGCGTCGATCCTGAGGGGGCTGTTTACGCTGGTGCACAACTATACCGGCGAAGCGATCGGACATTGCGTCGCCTATGACTTGCGCCGCGCGTTTTACGGCAAGCTCCAGACATTGAGCTTTTCCTTTCACGACCGCGTGCACACCGGGGACCTCATCACCCGCGGCATGCTGGATCTGGAAGGCGTCCGCATGTTCGTGAATACGGGCCTGCTGCGGCTGGTGCTGCTGACGGTGCTGCTCGGGGTCGGCGCGACAATGCTGCTGTCGGCCGATTGGACGCTTGGCCTGCTCAGCCTGAGCTTCGTTCCTTTCGTTGCCTGGCGCTCCGCCACCGCGCGGCTCAAGCTGCGGGCGTTGTGGCTGGCGCTGCAGGAGAAGATGGCTGTCATCAGCCGGGTCATGGAGGAGAACCTGACCGGAATTCGGGTCGTTCGGGCCTTCGGCGCCGAATCCTACGAGCTCGGCAAGTTCGACGTCGCATCGGATGACGCGATGGCGCTGTCGGACGAGCGGATCAGGACCCGCGTGTCGTCGACCAGCATCATGACCTTCGCCTATTTCGCCGCAATGGCGCTCGTCCTTTGGGTCGGCGGGTCGCGCGTGATCGAGGGGTCGATGACGGTCGGCATGCTGACCCAGTTCCTGACCTTCATGACCATCCTGCAGGCGCCGGTGCGCCAGCTCGGGCTGCTCGTCAATTCGATTGCCCGGGCGTCGACCTGCGGCGCGCGGCTGTTCGCGGTGCTCGACCTCGAGCCGACGATCCGCGATCGGCCCGATGCCAAGCCGCTGGCGATCACCCAAGGGCAGATACGGTTCGAAGACGTCTCCTTCGCCTATGGCGGCCCCGGGTCGCCGCCGGCGCTGCGCGGCGTGTCGTTCGAGGTCGGCCGCGGCAAGTCGCTCGGGATCATCGGGCCGCCGGGGAGCGGCAAGTCGACGATCGTCCACCTGCTGACGCGCTTCTACGACGTGTCCGGCGGCCGGATCACGCTGGACGGCCAGGACATTCGCGATGTCACGCTCGAATCGCTGCGCCGCCATGTCTGCGCGGTGCCGCAGGACCCGTTCCTGTTCATGACGTCGCTGCAGAACAATATCGCCTATGGCGACCCCTGGGCCGAGGAAGAATCGATCCACGAGCGCGGCGCAGCTCGCCCAGATCGACGGCTTCGTCGGCCAACTGCCCGAAGGGTATGAAACGCTCGTCGGCGAGCGCGGCGTCTCGCTGTCCGGCGGACAGCGGCAGCGCGTGGCGATCGCCCGGACCGCGATGCTGCGTCCGGCCGTGCTCATCCTCGACGATTCGACGGCGGCGATCGACGCGGGGACGGAGCAGCAAATCCGGCGCTTGCTGAAATCGCATATGGATTCGCGGGCCACGATCATCATCTCCCACCGCCTCGGCTCGCTGCGCCATGCCGACGAGATCCTTTTTCTCGAAGACGGACGGATCGTCGAGCGGGGGACGCATGACAACCTTGTTGCGCTCGGCGGCCGCTATGCGGCGCTGTATGCGCTGCAGTCACGGCAGGACGGCGATCCGGAGCCGGCTGGGGCTTCCGGCGGGGCGGTGGCGCCATGACCTGGGCGGTCGGCGATCCGCATGAGCGAGAGCATCGCGAGCGGCCGCCGCGCGCCGTCGTCGGCTCCCAGATCAGCCGCGACGAGGAGATGTTCGGCGCCCTCTTCGACCGCGCGGTCGTGCGGCGTTTCATCGCCTATGTCCGGCCGTATCGCCGTCGCGTGTTTCTCGCCATCGCGGCCGTCCTGGTCGCCACCGGCGCCCAGCTGGCGATCCCGCTGGTGGTCCGCTACGGCATCGACAGCGCGCTCCTCGGCGATCAGCGGAACTTGGCCCGGCTGGCGGGAGCGGTCGCGGTATTCGCCGCCGTGATCGTCATCAACTACGCCGCGACCTGGTTCCAGGACCGGATGATCGCCGTCACCGGGGAAGAGGTGATATTCGACCTGCGGCGCGCGATGTTCGCCCATCTTCAGCACGTCGCGCTATCCTTCATGGACAAGACCGAGGTCGGGCGCATGATGTCGCGGCTTCAGGGCGACGTGAACTCGCTGCAGGAATTCCTCGAAAACTCGATCACCGTGATAGGCGATCTGGTGCTGCTGTTCGGCATCATCGCGATCATGCTGATGCTCAATTTCCGGCTCGGTATCGTTACGCTCTCGGTCGTGCCGACGCTCCTGATCCTGCGCGTCGTCTGGCTGCCCCGGGCCCGCCGGGCCTTCCGCCGGGCGCGCGAGACCAACGCGATCGCCAACGGCGCGCTTGCCGAAGGCATCCATGCGGTGCGCACGGTGCAAGGCATGCGCCGGGAGGCGGTGAATTTCGACCTCTATGACGACAAGGCGCGCGAGAACCTGAAGGCGCATCTCACCTCGGCGAAATATGCGCAGATCATGGTCCCGGCGGTCGATACCCTGACCGGCGCCGCCATGGGGATCGTCGTCGTCATCGGCGGCACGCAGGTGCTCGATCACGCCCTCGATGTCGGCGTTATGGTCGCGTTCTCTGTTCTACGTGCAGCGCTTCTTCGATCCGATCCGCTCGCTGACCATTCAGTACAGCGTGATGCAGCGCGCGATGGCGTCGGGAAAGCGCATTTTCGAGGTGCTCGACGTTCCGCTTGCGATCGCGGATCGGCCGGACGCGATCAACCCCGACACGATCGAGGGTGCGATCGAGTTCCGCAACGTGATGTTCGGCTATTCGAAGAACTACCCGATCCTCAAGGACGTGAGCTTCGCCATCTCGCCCGGCGAGACCGTGGCGCTGGTCGGGCCGACCGGCTCGGGGAAGACCAGCATCACCGCGCTGCTGCACCGCTTCTACGATGTTTCCGGCGGCTCGGTGATGATCGACGGGCGGGACGTGCGCGACTATGCCAAGGAAGCGCTCGGCCGGCATATCGCGATGGTGCTGCAGGAGCCGTTCCTCTTTACCGGAACGGTGTTCGAAAACATCCGCTATCGCACGACCGATGCGACGCCGGCCGACATCGAGCGCGCCGCCAAGGCCGTCGGCGCCCATGAATTCATCGTTCAGCTGCCGGACGGATACCACACGGCGCTGGACCAGCAGGGACGGAACCTGTCCCTGGGCCAGCGCCAGCTGCTCAGCTTCGCCCGCGCGCTGGTCGCGGACGCGCGCGTCCTTATCCTCGACGAGGCGACCGCCAATATCGACAGCTATACCGAACGGCAGATCCAGCGCGCGCTCGCGCGCCTGCTCGAGGGGCGTACCGGGATCGTCATCGCTCACCGGCTGGCGACCATCCGCAACGCCGACAGGATCATCGTGCTGCAGGAAGGGCGCGTCGTCGAAACCGGCACGCATGCGTCCTTGCTGGCGCGAAACGGTCTTTACGCCAAGCTGCATACGCTCAATTATGCGTCTTTCGACGATTTGCCGGACGATCTGGCGACCATCGCCGCCAGGACATAAGGCCGCGCAAGGAGCCGCCGAAAGCGGCGACGGACGGCGCCCTGCGTTGACGCAGGTCAATTCGGCGGACAGTCGGGCGGCTCAGGGTACCGTTCGACGCGGTCGATGGGCGGCCGAACGCCGAGGCTTCAGGGTTAACAGAACCAGGGAATCCGATAATGCATCAAATATCCCGCACGATGGGCGATCTCTCTCGTGATCATCGCAGGGTTGGTGGCAACGGCAGGGTGCGCTCAGCAGGATCAATATGGTCCGAAGCAGGGTGTCGGGACGCTGGGCGGCGCGGCGCTCGGCGGCTTGCTCGGATCGCAATTCGGCTCCGGCAGGGGCAAGCTCGTGACGACCGCGGTCGGCGTCCTCATCGGCGCGTTGGCCGGGAGCGAGGTTGGAAAGTCGCTTGATCGCGCCGATCGCGTCTATGCCGACAAGGCGATCAGCCGTGCGCATGCCGCGCCGATCGGCGAGACGATCAGGTGGAACAATCCGAAGAGCGGAAACCATGGCGTCGTTACGCCGGTCCGCGACGGCAGGTCCGACGACGGTAAGTACTGCCGGGAATTCCAGCAGAGCATCACCGTCGCCGGCAAGACCCAGCAAGGGTACGGCATCGCCTGTCGTCAGCCGGACGGCACGTGGCACATCGTCAATCGGGATTACTGATTGCGGCAATTCCGCCACGCTGGCGAACTTTCATGGCCTTCCCGGCCGTCGAGGGCGCTCCCGGCCTTGTCATGCTTGTGTCACGGTGTGCTAGCATTCCCATGAGATCGATACGGCTCATGCGAGGAGAGGCGCTCAGTCGTTCGTCCTGCCGCGCGGAATCTGCGATCTCATGGGAACGGGTAAGGATGGTTGCGCGTTAACCAAGTCCATCCGAACGGGAGCTGTGGCAGGTTCTTTCGATGCAGAATTTTCATTCTGATTGCGACGCCGTCGACCATCCTCTGGCCGGCTGCGAGGATGGGCTCGGCCATGACGGCGCAGGACGAAACCGCGCGCGCCCGCCGGGCCCGTGGGCTGCGCCGGCTGACCGTGGCGGCCTGCTTCGACACCTATGAGCGCATCGCGCCGCTGTACGATGCGATGGAGTCATTCTGGGAAATCAGCTGGAAGAAGCGGCTCAGGCGCATGCTGTTCGATAAGCTGCATGGACGCGTTCTCGATGCGGGCGTCGGCACCGGGCTGAACATTCCCTATTGCCCGGCCGATGTGGATCTGGTCGGCGTCGATCTCAGCCCGAAGATGCTGACCTACGCCGCCGCCCGGGCGCGCAAGCATGGCAAAGACGTCACCTTGGCGAGCATGGATCTGCGAAATCTCGAATTTCCCGATGCGCATTTCGACGGCATCGTGTCCGCCTTCGTCTTTTGCACGCTTTCGGATCAGGACCGGCTGGCGGCCTTGCGCGAGCTTGCCCGCATCTGCAGGCCGGATGGCACGATCCGCATCCTCGACTACAGCCTGTCGCGGCGCCCGGTCATGCGTTTCGTCATGCGCTGCTGTGAGCCCTGGTTCCGGTGGATGTTCAACGCGACCTACCAGGTGCGCTTCGAAGAGTTCGCTGGCTTGGCCGGCCTCGAATTGGTGGGCAGCACCCTGGTGGTCGGTGACTACGTCAAGATCTCGGAGTTCCGTCCGCGTGCGAAGAAGCCGGCCGGGATGGACGAGGCGCGCGACGCAATTCCCGTGGCGGGGGCGGCTGCGGCGACCTGAGCGCGAAAATCGGAAGGTGGAATGCCGGCGGGCCAACTAGCCCGGCGATGCCTGCTTCAGCGAGCGGATGGCGCTCCGAAGTCCGTCGGCGATCCGCTGCTGGCGCGTCGCGCCCTGGCCGCGTCTTTCCAGTTCTTCGATGGATAGCGGCTGCCCGATCGCGATCCGAATGGGGTGCCGCCGCGGAAGCCGGCGGCCGATTGGCATCGCCTCGTAGGTGCCTGAGATCAGCATTGGCACGACCGGCGTCGGCCGATGCTCCAGCAGCAACGATATCCCCGTCCTGAAGGCCTGAAGCTGGCCGTCCCGCGAGCGGCCGCCCTCCGGGAACCAGACCAGGTTCTTGCCCCGCCGCAGCATGGTGAGGCCCATGGCAAGGCTCGAAAAGGCCGCACGGTCCTGTTCGATTGGAAGAACCTGGGCGAGGCGGCTGACGAAGCGGAAAAGCGCATTGGCGAAGGCCATCCCCGTCCAGCCGGCCCAGTAGGTTTGGCGCAGACGGTCGTAATCGATCGCCGCGGCGACGGCCAATGGGTCGAGCACGCTGGCGTGGTTCGGCGCGCAAATGAAATTGCCGCTCGTGGGCAGGTTCTCGGCGCCCAAGACTTCCAGGCGGAACAATGCCCGCATGCCGCCGCGATTGAGCCGATAGAGTAGCCACGCGCTCATTGCCTCGACCCGCGACAGGGGACGAAGCCACCGTGCCTGTGCCGGGCTGATGAAGCGCTCCGGATCGAGCGCCAGGAAGTCGGCTGACACGGTCAGCGCGCCACGCTCCGCCACGACCCCTTCATTAAGGAGATCGCGCACCGTCTCGATTTGCGCGGTCGCGGTCTCCGATATCTCGATACCGGTGTGTTCGCGGATATCGAGCGTCATGTTGATCCATTCCAGCGAATCGACGCCCAGATCGAGAGACAGGCTCGTGTCCGGGCTCAGCGCCCGATCCGGAAACCGTTCGCCCAGCCAATGCCAGAGCGCCTGGGCCGCCGGCTCGTCGAGCAGGGCCTTGTCTTCGTCTGACATCTCTTCGTCCGATATCGTTGCCGGCCCATGCGCCGGGGCGGCAGAACCCGCGGCTTCGATCTCCTGCAAGCGCCGTAACAGGTCCTGCCGGCGAATCTTGCCGAGGCGCGTACGCGGCAGGGCATCGCGGCTGAGGACATACCGCGACAGGCGCTGATGGCTTGGCAGGTGCGTGCCGGCGTCGATGATCGCACGGCGGATGGTTTCCCTGGGGTTCTCGGCGCTGCGACGGCGGAGCTCCTTGTAGTCGGGCACGACCACGGCCACGAGCGTCCCGCCCGATTGCAGGATGCCGACCTCACGGATGCTGGGATCGGCCTCGAAATGAGCCTCGAGCGATTCCGGCTGAATGTGCTCACCCGCGGCGGTGACGATGAGCGTGCTGTGCCGGCCGAGCACATGGAGATATCCCTGCCGGTCGATGTAACCGAGGTCGCCGGTGCGGAACCAGCCGTCGGCGGTGAAGGCTGCGGCGGTCTTGTCGGGCAAGCGATGATAGCCCGCGAAGATGCCGGGACCGCGCGCCTGGACCTCGCCAACATCTTGAGCCGGCGTTGCCTGGCTGGTCCCGTCGGGCTGCCGCTCCATCGGGGCGATCCGGATGTCGACCCCCGGCACGGGCTTCCCGACGCTGGCAAAATGAGTGTCGCCGGGCGGCAGTAACGTCAGCAGAGGCGCCGTCTCGGTCAGGCCGTATCCCGTGGCGACGGTCCAGCCGAGCGCATCCATCGTCCAGGCGAGATCCTCGTCCAGCGCGGCGCCGCCCGACACGACCAGCCGGATGGACCCGCCGAACGCGCCGAGCCTGTGGCGAAATAAGAGAGGGCCGATGCGGATGCCCAGCCATCGCCGGAGGGTGATACTCGCCTGCAGGATCGCCCGGAAGACGGCTGCTCGGATTCCGCCGAGGTTGCGCGCCCGTGCCATCATGCCCGAGACGAAGACGTCGTAGAGGCGCGGCACACCGACGATCGCCGTAACCTTGCACTCGCGCAGCGCGCGCAGGATTTCGGGGCCCGTGAGGGCGCGAGGAATGACGATGGCGGCGCCAAGCGCCAGCGCGCCCAGCAAGCCGATGCTGAACGGATAGACGTGGTGCAGGGGCAGGGCGAGAAGAACCCGCTCGCTGCCCTCGACCACGCCGAAATGCCGCAAGGTTACCGTCTGGAAGATGATATTGCGATGGCTGAGCGGCACGCCCTTGGGGAGCCCGGTCGTGCCGGAGGTATAGAACATGACGGCTTCGTCGCCGGCACCAACGGCCGCGGGCGGACGCTTTCCCTCTTTCTTGAGACCCTGCCAGGAGGCGTCGTCGTCCGGCGGTCCGTCGAGCCGGACGATCCGGATCGGCCCTTTGACGCGCTCGCGAAGGCGCGGCTCCGTTTGTGATGACGTGAACCAGAACGTCGCGCCGCAATCGTCGACGATGTGCGAGAGAGTTCGCGGATCGCATTGCGGGTCGATCGGCACCAGAGTCGCGCCGGCGTATATCGTGGCAAGGGCGGCGACGACCCATTCGGCGCTGTGGGCGGCAAGGAGCGCGACCCGGGCGCCCGGACCGATGCCTGCCTCGGCGAGCCCGCCGGCCACGTGCGCGACAAGGCCGCCCAACTCGGCACAGGACCATTCCGTCACGGCCTCTTTCCGTAGCGCCAGGACGGCGGGGCGGTCGCCCGCTCGGCCAAGCGCCGCGATGACGTCGCACAGCGTTTGTTCTGCCGCGCTCATCCTATGCAGCCCTTCTCGCCATGCAGCGGCGCGGCATCGCGGAATGCGTCAACATCCGGCCTCCCGCCGGTCGGCGCATGGGATGACGACCCGGCATCTCACGCACTGATTTAGATCGCTCGGGCCAGCCCGCGGTTGATGTGGCTCAACGATGAGCCTGCCCGAACGCGCTAAATTCGAACCGAAAAGAGCATAAGAAGAGACGGAGGAGACCATGCGTGCAGATGACATCATGAGCGTGGACGTCGTGACGGTTTCCCCGGATACGCATGTTCGGGATGTTGCGCGGAAGCTGCTGGACCGCGGCGTGAGCGCGGTGCCGGTCGTCGACGATCGGGGACATATCCTGGGAATCATCAGCGAAGGCGACCTCATGCGCCGCCGCGAGACCGGCGGCGAGCGCCGACCGAGCTGGTGGCTGAGCCTGCTTAGCACGACGAAGGAAAATGCCGAGACCTATGTGAAAACACACGGGCTGCATGCAAAGGATGTGATGACCCGGAATGTCATCTCCGTCTCAGAAAGCACCCCGGTTACCGAGATTGCCGAAATTCTTGAGAAGCACCGAATCAAGCGTGTCCCCGTCGTGCACCAGGGAAAGATCGTCGGCATCGTCAGCCGCGCCAATTTGCTGCATGGCCTGGTCGTGCAAAAGCTGGAGCCCGCGAGCCAGGACAGTGCCGCCGTGAGAAAGGCGGTGATCGACGAGTTGCGCGCGACCGGCGCTGACACGATGATCGACGTGGTCGTTTCGGACGGCACCGTCCATTTATGGGGCGCCGTCAGATCGGTCGCGGAAAAGGAAGCCTTGCAGGTCGCGGCCGAGAATGTTGCCGGCGTGGAGTCCGTCATCAGCCATGTCGGCATCTTCCCGCAGATCGTCCAGGGAAGCGTTTGCTGACGTAGGTCCGGCTCGGGCGAGGCCGGCCGGCTAGCCGCCTTCGATGGCGGGGATGAAGCAGACTTCGCTATCCGGCTTGACCGGTTCCAGGTCGGCATCCTGGTAGATCAGGCTGTCGATCGCAACGGCCATATCGGTGCGGAGAACCGCGCCTAGTCCCGGGTATTCCGCGTCGAGCGCGTTGATCAGCGCCCGGATCGTGTCGCCTTCGACCGTGAGCTTGCTCTCGCCGTTGGTGTAGCGGCGCGCGATCTCGTGGTTCAGGACGACGTCCGGCATCAGCCCGATTTGGCTTTGTCTATTGCGGCCAGCACGCGCGGCGGCGACATCGGCAGATCCGTCATCCGGATGCCGATGGCGTCTTCGATCGCGTTCGCGATCGCCGCCATGGGCGGCACGATCGGCACTTCGCCGACGCCGCGCACGCCATAGGGGTGGCTCGGGTTCGGCACCTCGACGATGACCGTGTCGATCATCGGCAGGTCGGACGCGACGGGCATGCGGTAGTCGAGGAATCCCGGATTCTGCAGGCGGCCGTCCTTGCCGTAGATGTATTCCTCGTTGAGCGCCCAGCCGATGCCCTGCACCGCGCCGCCCTGGATCTGCCCTTCGACATAACCGGGATGGATGGCGCGGCCGGCATCCTGGACCGCGGTGTAGCGCAGGATCTTGACGGCGCCGGTCTCCCGGTCGACCTCGACATCGACGATATGCGTGCCGAAGCCGGCGCCCGGCGCCTGGGCATTGAGCGAGCGGCGGGCGTTGATCGGACCCCCCGTCGTGTTGCTCTTGCCGGCGATCTGCTTGAGGGTCAGCGGCTCGAAGTTGCCGGCGTTCGGCCCGGCCGGGTAGGCGTTGCCGTTTTCCCACCGCACCGCTTCCGGATCGCCGATGCCCCAGATCTTCGCGGCGCGCTCGCGCAGCTGCTGCACGACGTCCTTGGTCGCGTCCACCACCGCCATGCCGGCGGCGAAGGTCACGCGGCTGCCGCCGGTGTGGCGGTTGAAGCCGAGCGAGCTGGTGTCGGCGATGATGGCGCGGACCTGGTTGATGTCGACGCCGAGCACTTCCGCCGCCATGATGCAGAGCGAGGCGCGCGAGCCGCCGATATCCGGCGTCCCCGACATCACCATCACCGTGCCGTCTTCCAGGATGCTGATGGCGCAGCTCGTCTCGCCGCCGACGTTGAACCAATAGCCTGACGCCATGCCGCGGCCCTGGTTGGGACCGAGCGGCGCCTTGTAGTGCGGGTGGCTCTTGGCGGCGGCCAGCGTCTGCTTGAAGCCGACGACGCCGAGCGTCGGCCCGTAGACGGTCCGCGTGCCTTGCTGGGCCGCGTTCTTTTCGCGCAGCGCGATCGGGTCCATCTTGAGCTTGCGCGCGACCTGGTCGATCGTGCTCTCGACACCGAAGGCCGCGATCGGCGCGCCAGGCGCGCGATAAGCGGTCGCCTTCGGGCGGTTGACGACGACGTCGTAGCCGATCGTCTCCGCATTCTCGAGGTCATAGGGCGCGAAGGCGCACATGGAACCCTGATTGACCGGCGAGCCGGGGAAGGCGCCCGCCTGATACTTCAGCACGGCGCTGGCGGCTGTGATGCGGCCGTCCTTGCGGGCGCCGATCTTGATCGTCATCGACGCGCCCGAGGTCGGGCCCGTGGCGCGGAACACCTCCTCGCGGGTCATCGTCATCTTGACCGGGCGGCCGGCCTTCTTCGACAGCATCACGGCCACCGGCTCCAGCCAGACCGTGGTCTTGCCGCCGAAGCCGCCGCCGATCTCCGCCGGGGTGACCCGGATGTCGGCGGCATTCATGTTCAGCAGGCCGGCGGTGTATTGCCGGATCATGAACTGGCCCTGGCTGCTGGCCCAGATTGTCGTCTGTGCGTCGCCGGAGACGTTGGCGACGACCGCATGCGGCTCGATATAGCCCTGATGGACCGGCTTCGTCGTGTAACTCGTTCTCCACGATGACGTCGGCCTCGGCGAATCCCTTCGCCACGTCGCCTTTGGTGAAGGTGATCCGCTTGACGACGTTCGACGGCTTCTTGGGCTTCGGCTCCACGCCGGCGGTGAAGATATCGTCGTGCAGCACGGGCGCGCCGGGCTTCATCGCCTCATCCACGTCGATGACGTGCGGCAGCACCTCGTATTTGACCTTGATCAGCTTCAGCGCCTGCTTGGCGATCGCGGCGCTCGTCGCCGCGACGGCGGCGACCGCATGCCCGTCATAGAGCACTTTCTTGCGCGCCATCAGGTTTTCCGACAGATGCCGGAAATTGGGCGGCGCGGTGCCTTTCGTCGCTTCACTCGGCGGAATTTCCGGGAAATCGGCCGCGGTCACAACCGATTTCACCCCGGGCAGGGCTTCCGCCTTGCGCGTGTCGATCGACAGGATCCGGGCATGCGCGTGCGGGCTTCGCAACATCCTGCCCACGAGCATGCCCGGAAGCGCGTAGTCGGCGCCGAAAGCGGCGCGGCCGGTTACCTTGTCGACCCCATCGGGACGGATCGTGCGCTTGCCGATCCATTTGAATTCCTTGAGGTCGTCAGGCATGGCTATCCCTTTCTCATGTCGGCGGCAACGTCGAGAACCGAGCGGATGATCTTGTCGTAACCGGTGCAGCGGCACAGGTTGCCGGCGAGCCAGTAGCGGACTTCCGTTTCCGTCGGATCCGGATTTTTCTGCAGCAGCGCCCGGGCGGCGATCAGGAAGCCCGGCGTGCAAATGCCGCACTGCAGGGCCGCCTCTTCCAGGAACTTCTGCTGCAGCGGGTGCAGCTTGTCGCCGTCGGCCATGCCCTCGATGGTCTCCACCGTGCTGCCATCGACTTCGGCGCCCAGCACGAGGCAGGAGCATACGAGCCGGTCATCGACCATGACGCTGCATGCGCCGCAGTCGCCCGAGGCGCAGCCTTCCTTGCTGCCGGTCAGCCCGAGCTCGTCGCGCAGGATGTCAAGCAGCGTCTGCTCCGGCTCGCACAGGAACTCGACCGGGTCGCCGTTGATGGTCGTCGATACGTGAATTTTCGCCATTACTTCCCCCTGGCACGGTCTAGTGCGATTTGCGCCGCGCGACGTGTCATCACACCGGCGACCTTGATGCGGTATTCCTTGGTGCCGCGCTTGTCGTCGATCGGACGGCAGGCGGCGCTCGCCGCCGCGGCGGCCTTCTCCAGCGCTTCCTCGTCGACCGTCGTGCCGATCAGGGCCTTGGCGGCGGCCGGCACGAGGACGACGGTCGGCGCCACGGCGCCCAAGCAAACCCGGGCTGCCGTGCAGACGCCCTTACGATCGAGGGTCAGGCTGACACCGGCGCCAACGACGGCGATGTCCATTTCCGTGCGCGGAATGAAACGAAGATAGGCGTCGCCGGATTTCGGCGGCCGCTTCGGCAGGAAAATCGAGGTGATGATCTCGCCCTTGGTAAGTGTCGTCTTGCCGGGACCAGCCGGGATCTTTTCGACCGGGACGGTGCGCTTGCGTTTCGGTCCGACGATGGTCACCGTCGCGCCGGCCGCAACCAGGGCTGGTACGCTGTCCGCGGCGGGCGATGCATTGCAGAGGTTGCCCACCATGGTGCACCGGCCCTGGATCTGCGTCGATCCGATCAGGTCGAACGCCTCCATGACGCCGGGCCACACCTTGCTGAATCTCGGATGCTCGCTGAGCTCGGCACCGGAAACGGCGGCGCCGATACGGAATCCACCCTTCTCGGTGGTAATCTTCCGCATTGCGGGAATCTTCTTGATATCGACCACGAGGTCGGGTTCGACGATGTCGCTGCGCATCTGCACGAGAAGATCGGTTCCGCCCGCGAGGACTCGGCCCAATCCTTTTGTGCCCGCAAGCAGCTTTACGGCTGCTTGGACTGTTTCCGGAGCCTCATACCGCATTACGTTTTCGTTCCCTTTTCTCAATTCGTTTCCGGGGTAAGGCGCCGGATGGCGCCTGCTGTTTTTAAGAGACTAAAATTTTTGCCGGGATGTTCAAGCACCCCGATCAACCCACCACTACAGTATCGCTGATACGACCGTAAGGCGAATCTTGCCGGATTCTCGTCGACGGGGCAACGGTTGGCGTCCTCGTATCGGCTGTCTGCGCGTTCACTGCCGAAACCGGCCGCCGGCCCATTGCATGCGCGCCGCACGGGTTGCACGATGGCGCGGGACATGGAATTGGTCAAGAGATGAGCCAGACATCGGGGGGCGAGGTTCAGATAACCGCGGATGCGTTGATCCATACGCGGGTCCACAGCCCGCTGGCGCGCCGGCTTGCGATCGAATGCCCTTACGATCCCTTGTTCCTCACCGAGGCGGGCGGCGAGTTGGCCCAGATGGCGCTGGCCCTCGATCCCGTCTACGAACAGTTCAACCTGGTGCGCTACGCATGGTTCGCCGGCAAGATGTCCGACCACGCGGCCCGTTACGCGCAGCTGGTCATCCTCGGGTCGGGCTATGACACGCGGAGCCTGACGTTGCCGGCGCTGCAGGCCGGGCGACTGCCGCGTGTTCGAGGTCGATCTCCCGGAGGTGCTTACGGTGAAGCGGCGTGTTCTTGCGGATCACGGCGTGTCCGCTGCCCGAGCAGGGTTGCATTTTGTGCCATGCGACCTGAACGCCGGTGATTTGAGGGATTGTCTTGCTGCTGCAGGGCTTCGATGCGGCGGCCAGCCGGCGGCCGTCGTCATGGAGGGCGTGTTCTTTTTCCTGCGGCGCGAGCAGGCGGCCGCGTTGCTCGACCCCGCGTCGATCGGTCTCGCGCGCGGCAGTGCGCTGACGTTCGACGCCTGGACCGCACGGCGGGTCGAGACGCTGAATGCAAGCTTGATCGCCAAGACCGGCCGCCCCTTGTTCGGCGACCCGTCGCTCGGCGACAGCACCGGCGACGCCGAAGCGGTGTTGCGGCGGCTGGGTTACGGCGACGTCCGAATTACGACGCTCGACGCAATCTCGCGGCAATTCGGCGTCGACGAGGTCAAGGACCCGATCGCGGATTCCTGGCTCGTGATCGACGCGCGCGTGGCGTGACGCGGCTCGGTCATTCGCTGGTGAGCGCGGGCAATTCGGGAACCATGCCGGGCCATGCGCCGTCCGCGAGCATCTCTCTCACGACCGACACCAGGCGCTCGCCCAGCAGTCGCGCGGCGCGCGATACGGGGCGGTCGGCCGGGTAGGCCAGGACCACGCGGCGGGGAATTACCGGCGCGGTGATCGGCGCCGCGCACAGGAGCCCGTCCCGGACCTCGGCGGCGACGGACGCGAAGGGCAGCACCGAATAGCCGAGACCGCGCGCGGCCAGCTCTTTCTGTATGCGCGTCGCATCGACCTCGATCTCGACATGCAGCTCGGTCTCGTTCCGGGCGGCGTGCCGTTCCAGGAGACCGCGCAAGCCATGCCCGGGGCTTGGCAGGATGAGCGGGTGGCAGCGACAGCGACGCGAGCGGCACCGGCCGCGCCGGATCGAGCCCCGCGCCGGCTGCGGCGAACAGGTAAAGGTCTTCGCGCCAGAGCGGGGTCGTTTCGAGGTGACGGCTCGGGCCCGGCTGGTAGAGGACGCCGACATCGATCCGCCCGCCCAACAGCCATTCATGGACATAGGCGCCGACGCCCTCGACGATCTTGAGCCTCACCTTGGGATAGGTGCGGCGGAAGTCCTCGGCGAGCGGCCCGGCAAGGACGAAGCCGACCGAGGGCGGCATGCCGAACGATACCTGGCCGGCCACGTCGCCGGCCTCCGCCGCCACGTCGGCGCGGGCCTGCTCGATCTGGCGCAGGATGCCGGCGGCCCGGTCGAGAAAGACCGCGCCGGCGCCGGTCAGGGTAACGCCGCGTCCATGGCGGACGAGAAGCTCGGCCTTGAGCTCCGCCTCGAGCAGCCGGATCTGCCGGCTGAGCGCAGGCTGGGCGATGTGAAGCCGGTCTGCCGCCTTGCTGAAGCTGCCGAGCTCGGCGACGTGAACGAAGGTGCGAAGCTGCCGGATGTCCATGCAGCAATGTTAGCACGAAATTCTATCGTTGCTTGGCCAGCTCTTAAAATATGGTCTAGCTTGGTGAGGAGCCGATCAGGCACCGCTAGGCAAGCAGATCGGCCAATTCGGCCATGCTTTTCACGATGATGTCCGGCTCATGCTGGGTCTGTCCGTAAGGCCGGCCGCGCCGGTCGATGAAGGCGGTGCGCATGCCGGCCGCTTTGGCGCCGATGCAATCGAAGGCGTGGTTGGCGACATGCATCACCTGCAGGCAGGAAAGGCCGAGGATCTTGGCCGCGGTCTCGTAGGTGCGGCGGTGCGGCTTGAAGCAGCCCGCCTCCTGCACCGAGATCGTCGCGTCGAACTCGAAGCCGAGATAGGGCTTTGCCGCCTCCAGCATGTCGCGGTCGCCGTTCGACAGGATGGCGAGCTTGTATGTCTTCGCCAGCCGCGCCAGCGCCGCCGGGACCTCGGGAAAGGGCCGCAGCCGCTCGATCTCCGCCACGAGCTCCCCGACCTCGGCGCTGCTGTGCTCGATCCCGGCCCGGGTCAGGGTATAGCTGACGGCACGGTGGCCGATCTCGCGGTAGGGCGTGTGGCCGCGGTCGCAGAGCGAGTCGATCATCGAGTTCTCGAAATGCGTGCGCCGCCACCAGGTGACGAAACTGTTCGGATCGCCGCGCCAGCCCTTCTTCTTCAGATACGGCGTCGCCGCTTCAACGAGGCCGCCCTGCATGTCGACGATGGTGCCGTATTGATCGAAGCTGAGGACTTTGACCTCGCGCTTCAGCAGATCGATATCGGTCATGATTGCCTCCGAGTGCGTGCCGGACGAGACGGCCGGCCAACATCTAGCGGGCGGTTGTCCAGACAACAATTATAGAGAAGCTCTAACAGATATGCCGTTTCGATCGAGATGGCGCCGGCGCGGCGGGAATTCGCCATCGCCCGGTCCGCAAGGTAGAATAGAATGACGTCGAATCCCGTTGGAGATGCGTTGGGGAGCGTGCCATGACCGTCAGCATTCGTCAGATCCACCCTTCCTTCGTGGGCGAGGTATCGGGGGTCGATCTGCGCCGGCCGCTCGGGCGCGAGGACGTCGCCGCCATCGAAGCCGGCATGGACAAACACGCGGTGCTGGTCTTCCACGGCCAGGACATCACCGACGAGCAGCAGCTCGCCTTCAGTGCCAATCTGGGAACGATCGAGCTGCCGGGCTCGGCCAGCAACATCACCAAGCCGGAAGAGCGCCGCATCCGGCCCGACATGGCGGACGTCTCCAATCTCGACCGCGACAGCCGGCCGTTTGCCCGCGACGACCGGCGGCGCATGTTCAACCTCGGCAACCGGCTGTGGCATTCCGACAGCTCCTTCCGCGCGGTGCCGGCAAAATACTCGCTGCTCTCGGGCCGTATCATTCCGGCGCGCGGCGGCAACACGGAATTCGCAGACATGCGGGCTGCCTATGACGCGCTGGACGACGCGACCAAGTCCGAGATCGAAGATCTGGTCTGCGAGCACTCGCTGCTCTACTCGCGCGGCCTGCTCGGCTTCACCGAGCTGACGGAGGAGGAGAAGGCCAACTTCAAGCCGGTGCGCCAGCGCCTCGTCCGCGTCCACCCGGTCACCGGGCGCAAGTCCCTGTTCCTGTCTTCCCATGCCGGGACGATCCTGGGTTGGCCGGTGCCGGAGGCGCGCGCCTTTCTGCGCGATTTGATGGAGCACGCGACACAGCGGGAGTTCGTGCACGTTCATGTCTGGCGGCAGCACGATCTCGTCATCTGGGACAACCGTCAGACCATGCACCGGGTCCGCCGCTTCGACGACACGCGCGACATTCGCGACATGCGCCGAACGACGATCCGCGGCGACGCGATGACCGCGCAGCAGGCGGCCTGACGGGTTCCGCTAGTAGCCCGCCGCGAGCTCGCGCGAGATCAGGATCTTCTGCACCTCGTTGGTGCCGTCGTAGAGCTGGAACACGCGGGCGTCGCGGTAGAATTTCTCGACCGGGTAGTCGTTGACGAAGCCATAGCCGCCATGCACCTGGATCGCGGCCGAGCAGACGCGCTCGCTCATCTGCGAGGCGAACAGCTTGGACATCGACGCCTGCTTGATGCAGCGCACGCCGGATTGCTTGAGCCGGGCGGCGTGATGGCACATCTGGCGCGCGACCTCGATGTCGGTCGCCATCTCGGCCAGCTTGAATGCCACCGCCTGGTGCCCGAAAATCTTCTTGCCGAAGGCTTCGCGCTCCTGCGCGTAGGCCAGCGCCGCTTCGAAGGCGGCCCGTGCGACGCCGATGCTCTGGGCGGCCACGGCGACGCGGCCGCTGTCGAGCCCGGATAGCGCGATCTTCAGCCCCTCGTCCGGACGGCCCAGCATGTTCTCTGCCGGCACCTCCAGGTCTTCGAGCGCGATCTGGCAGGTGTCGTTGGTGCGGTGGCCAAGCTTGCGCTCGACCCGCAGCACCTTGTAGCCCGGCCACTCGGTGCGCACGAGAAAGGCGGAGATGCCGCGCTTGCCCGCGTCCGGGTCGGTCACCGCCAGCACCACCGCGACGTCCGCGGACCGGCCCGAGGTGATCAGCGTCTTCATGCCGTTGATGACATAACGGTCGCCCTGCCGCACGGCGCGGGTGCGGAGATTGCCGGCATCCGAGCCCGCTTGCGGCTCGGTCAGCAGCATGCAGCCGATCTCCTGGCCGCTGGCAACCGGCTTGAGGAACGCTTCCTTTTGCGCCGGCGTGCCGTAGTCGCGCACCTTGAAGCCATAGGAATTGGTCGCGCAGACCATGTTGCAGACGCCCGCGTCGCCATAGGCCAGCTCTTCCACCGCGAGGACGTAGGACAGGAAATCGGCCCCGCTGCCGCCCCACTCGGTAGGCATGGTCACGCCGAAGAGGCCGAGCGCACCGATCCGGTAGACGGTGTCGAGCGGCACCGTCTCCGTGCGGTCCCATTCCGCGGCAAAGGGCGTGATCTCCTTCGCCACGAAGTCGCGCGTCATATCGCGGATGGCGACCTGGTCCTCGGTCAGTTCGCTCATGCCCGGCGTCAGTCGATTGGTACGAAGATCGAGCGCCGGATCTGGCCGAGCGATTCCGACAGGTGCCCCTTGCCGCTGATGTCCTCGACCAGGACGATCTCGCCCGCGCCGATGATGCGGCTCTCGCCGTCGCTCGCGGTCAGCTTGACCCCGGCATCGAGGTTGATGATGTACTGGCGCCGCGGCGCCGGATGCCAGTCGAGGTCGTAGTCCGCGCGGGTCTCGCGGAAGATGATTCCGGTGGCCGGCATCCGCTTCGAGTACTTGCTGTGCGGGCGCTCGACATCCCATTCGACCTCGATGTCGCGGAAATGCGAAACCCCTTTCTCGTCCTCGTAGAGGTTATGAATACGCATCGCTTGGTCCTCCCCAGGTTCGGCTTGTTTTCTATCTTACCCTTTTGCCGTCAGGTCAGCGCGGCGCAGGCCTGCTGAATGAGGTCGCCGCCCTCGATGATGTCCTTCTCCGGCGCGACGAAGCTCGCCCGGAAATAGGGCGAGAGGCCGTAGGCCACGCCCTGCACGACGGCGACGCCGACGGTGTCGAGCAGATACATCGTGAAGTCCGTATCGTTCTCGATGACCCGTCCGTCGGGCGCGCGCTTGCCGATCGTCCCGGCGCAGGAGCAGAAGATATACATGGCGCCCTCCGGCCGGTCGCAGCTCAGGCCTTTCGCCCCGCTCAGCTTTTCGTACAGCATGTCGCGCCGGTGCTGCAGGTTGGCGGTGCGCTCGCGGACGAATTCCTGCGGGCCGGTGATCGCGGCGATCGCCGCCGCCTGCGCCACTGCGCTCACGCCCGACGTGCTCTGCGACTGCATCTTCGACATGTTGGCGATGATCGCCTTCGGCCCGCCCGCGAAGCCGAGCCGCCAGCCGGTCATCGAATAGGCCTTCGAGACGCCGTTGCAGGTGACCGTGCGGTCGTACAGCTTCGGCTCGATCTGCGCGAAGGTCGAGAACTCGCGTCCATCGAAGATCAGATGCTCGTAGACGTCGTCGGTGATGATGTGGACATGCGGATGCTTCAGCAGCACCTCGGCCAGCGCCTTCAGCTCCGCCGGCGAATAGGTTGCGCCGGTCGGGTTGCTGGGCGAACTGAACATCAGCCACTTGGTCTTGGGGGTGATCGCTTCTTCGAGCTGCTCCGGCCGCATCTTGAACTGGTTGTTCTGGCCGCAGCTGACGATGACCGGGGTGCCGCCGGCGAGCAGCACCATGTCCGGATAGGAGGCCCAGTAGGGCGCCGGGATGATGACCTCATCGCCTTGGCTGACCGTGGCCATGAGCGCGTTGAACAGGATCTGCTTCGTGCCGGCGCCGGCCGTGATCTGATCGAGCCCGTAGTCCAAGCCGTTGTCGCGCTTGAATTTGAGCCGCGCCGCCTCGCGCATTGCCAGCGTGCCGTTGATCGGGGTGTACCAGATCTCGTTCCGGTTCATCAGGTCGATCACCGCCTGCTTGGCGTGGTCGGGGGTGGGAAAATCCGGCTCGCCGGAGGTCAGCTTGATGATTTTCCGTCCCTCGGCCTGCAACTCGCGAACGCGCGCGGCGGCGATCTGGCTGGGCGACGGCTTGAACCGGCTCATTCGCGGGGCGAAGAAGTCCATTCTGGCAGGCTCCATTCCGAATATGGCGACCGTCCCGGTGCCGGATGGCGATGGACGGGCTCAGGTGAGTATAGAGACGGGCGCTATTCTTCCGTCAATTTGCCGCGGCGTCGAGAGGCTGTTGGGCAGGAATACGTTATCGGCCGGCCGTGGCGCCGGGAGGCGGCTGGAAGGCGTGCACCCGCGGTCCGACGATGTTGAGGCCTTCCAAAAGGGCATAGTCGATTGCCCCGGTCGGCTCGAGGCCGCGGTCCGCCTGGAATTTGCGGATGGCCTGCTGCGTCTGGCGTCCGGCCCGGCCATTGGCGGCGCCGGGCTCGTATCCGCGCGCGGCAAGCGCCTGCTGCACGGTGCGGACGATCTCGCCGACCGCGTTGACGTCCGTCGGCGAGGGCTTGGCGGCCGCGGGCTTATGCTCGGCGTGCCGCTTCGGCGGTGCCGGCCGCGACGCCTTGATCGCGCGGCTGCGCAGCGCTCTTGGGCTGTTTCGTGACCGTCTCATCCGCCTCGGGCGGCGGGGCCGGCATGGCGCGGGCCGTTCGGACATCCTTGATGGGCGCGGCCTTCGGGGAAGCGGCTCGCTCCGGCACCGAGTTGGCGGTCGTTGCGATCGTACGTTCGAGCGTCTCCGCCGTTGCGGCCGGGGGTTGCGGCGCGGCTGCCGGTTCGGGCGCTGGGTCCGCCTCTGCGGCGGCTGGAGCCGGCTTTGCCCGGCTGTGGCCGTTGGCGTGTGCGCCGTCCGAGGCATTTCCGCCTTCGGAATGTCATCACGCCGGACCGTCACTTTGACCTCGGGTTCAGGCTCGGGCCGCGCCGTCACCGCCGCCTGCGGTTGCGGCTCGATGGATGACAATTGTTGCGCGCTGCGCCGGGTGCGTCGCCGGCGCCGCGGCCGGTGGACACCGCGGCTTCGTTCTTGGCCGCGATAAGCGCGTATTTGCCGGGAACGGCAATATAATAAGCGGCGATCGTGATGATCGCGACGGCGAAGGACGAGGTCGCCCACAACAGCAGCGGCCAGGGCGAATCCCACCGCGAGGGACTGGCGCGCGGGCGCCTCGGCGTAATTGCGGACGCCGCGTGTCGCGCAAATCATCGCGTGGACGAGGGCGACGGGGCCCAGCACGACGCCATAGAGCCACCACAGGAAGAAATTACGGCCCTTGCCGTGTGCAATCATGCCGGGAGCAAACCCCAGCAGCACAGCGAGAACCAGAAGAAACGGCGTCACGTCTTCCTCATGTATTCCGTTGTGTCCCGACTTGGGCCGATGAAAAGCCTCCAGCCTATTGACGCCTCAAGGGGGGTGAGAATTCCCAACTAATGTATTAACCATAGCGGGCGCTTTCGGCAATTCAGAACGCAAACGCGCAGGGCCGGCTCTTGGTTCAAGCGTGGGTGCGCGCGACTTCGTCGGCCAGAGAGGAAACGCGCTCGGCCATGTCGAGGAGCAGCGACCGGCTGAGCTCCTGATCGCCGCGGACCAGGTCGAGGAACAGATCACGGGACAACGAGAGCGTGCTGACCGGGCCGGTCGCAATTACGCTGGCGGTGCGGGGGCGTGCGGCGAGGGCCGCGACTTCGCCAAGGAAGGCGCCCGGTCCGACGGTTGCGACGGTATGGTCGGCCGCGCCGATTGCCACGCGCGCCTCGCCCTCGATGAGGAAATAGACCTCCGTGCTCTTGTCTCCTTCGCGCAGAATGCTGGCGCCCGGCTCGAAATCCCGCCGCGTCGCGGCAAAGGCGATGAGCCGCCGCGTCTCCGGGCGGATACGGGCCAGGATCGGATTGGCGGCGAGCGCTGCCGCTTCGGCGTCGATCGTTCCTTCAAGCGCCGCCTTTTCGGGCCCCGCGGCCTGGGCCTGGCCCGGCAGCCGCCCCCTGGCCATCGCCAGGACCGTCTGGAAAACACCGCAGCCTTCCGGCACTGGCCCGACCCAGATCAGGCAGAGCTGCGGCGCATAGGCCACCACGCGCTCGATGAGCGCCGCCTGCTCGTCGGCGGCCAGCGCGGCGCAGCCTTCGTTTACGATGAGCAGCCGCGGACGCTTGATAATGCCGCGGCCGATGGCGAGCCGTTGCTTCTGCTCGCCGGTGAGGTAGGCGCCGCCCGTGCCGACGGATGCCTGCAGACCGAAATCGATCACCTGGTCGCACAGGCCCGCGGCGTCGATCGCCGCCGCCATCTGCGTATCGATATCGGGCCAGCGGTGACTGTTGCGGCGGTCGATGCGGCCGAACAGCAGATTGCACTGGATGGTGATATTCGCGGTGATCCGGTCCTCGCCGAAGGGATCGAGCCGGTCCTGGATCTTGGGCGCGACGTTCTGCATCAGGTCCGCGCGGGCATGGAGGATCATCGCCCGCGTTTCCGCGTCGAGCAGGCCCAGACGCTGATGTGCCGGCGCGAGCTGGAAGGCGATGGCGAGCAGCAAGCGACGGTCGTCGCCGGCGATATCTTCCGCCGGCAGGTCGGCGTTGCGCGCCAGGATCGCTTGATAGCGGGCCGTCTCGTCCTGCGCGATCAGGTTAAGCCGCTGCAGACGGTCGTCGCCGGCAGGAATCGTCTGAAACAGGTCGAGCACCGTCCGCGTCGCCTGCCGGCCGATCTCGATCAGCCGCCCGGTCAGGCCATGCCGTTCGACCACCGCCATCACCTCCGGATCCTCGGCCAGGCGGTCGACGAAAAGCGAATCGTCGAGAGGGCGGCCGTAGAGAAGATTCTCGGCGAGCGTCGCATTCTCGATATAGCGACCGGCGTCGAAGAACTCGATAGCTTCCGCCCAGGCCTCACCGGCGAGGCTCGCCCGAAAATGGCGGCGCGCCTCGAGAAGCTTCGCCCGCAGCGCCGGATCGGCATCCGGCGGGACGATCCAGCGCATGCCCGTCGCCAGCACATCTCTTTTCAGCCCGACAACCTCGACCACCCGCCGGATTTCGCAGTCGAGGGCTTCGGGTCCCTCCACGCCGGCCTGCTCACAGTCGATCCAGACGTCCCCGTCGGCGTTCGGCCGTGCCTCCGGCGGGCGCTTCAGCCCATAGATGAGCGCGTCCCGCCAGCTGCCGGTGAACACGAAGCTCTGGCTGTCGGCATAGGCGATGTCACGGCCGAGCGCGTCGGCGGTGAATGACCGGATGTCGTCATCGCCGAACAGGACTTGTCCGGATGTGGCCGGCCTGAGGCCGGCAATGACTTCCGCGACCTCGTTCTTTCCGCTGTCCGCGCCGCCCGTGATCGCGATGACGCCGGGAATGGGAAGCGTCATCGATACGCCATCCAGGCGTTGGATGCCGTCATCCGTCACCGAGACGTTCTTCAGCGTGATCCGGTCGCCGGTGAGCCGCGGCTTGGTCGCGGCGATTGGCGTCGCTTCGTCGTCGATGTCGAAGCTCTCGAGCAGGGTGGCGTATTTCAGACGATTCTCCTGCAGCTGCTGGTAATTCTCCAGCAGCTCGTTCCACGGCGCCGCCGTCTCGCGGTATGCGGCGATCACCGCGATCAGGGCGCCCAACGTCAGGCTGCCGCGCAGCACCAGGTAGCCGCCGATCGAATAGAACAGGAAGGGCGTCAGGTGGTTGAAGAAGTAATTGACGAAAATCAGGACGCTCGTCCGGCTGTAGACCTCGCGGCCGCGCGCGAAAATGCCGGTCAGCCGCTCCGACAGGTTCGCCGTCTCGAAGGCGACGGTATGGTTGCTGCGAATATCGCGCAGGCCTTGCATGGTTTCCGAAACCTGCGCCGCGAAGCGCCGGGTGGATTGGATGCGCCCGATGCTGGCCTGGTTGACCTTCCGCTGCATCACGGGAATGAGGTAGCCCTGCACCGGGAACAGGACGATCGCGGCGATACCCAGCACGGGGTCTTGCGCGAACAGGAAGACCATCGCCGTCGCCAGCGTGCCGCCTTGTAAGGCCGGGTTCGCCACCGCAATGCCCATGTAACGGCCGATCGGCTCGACCTCGGCGGTGGACATGGCGATGATCTCGCCGCCGGTGATCCGCCGCAGCCGCGACAACGGGAAGCGGAGGATCCGGTCGTAAAGGTCAAGCCTTAGCCGGCGCAGCAGCGTCTCGCCGATCACGCCCTTATAGGTGCGGAGCGAATACCGGAGCGCGCCGGCCGACAGAACAAGCGTGAACAGCAGCGCGCAGAGCGTCAGCAGAAAGGGCAGCTGGTCGAAAGCGATTCCGGCATAGACCTTGGGGAAGTCCGACGGATTGCCGCCGATCGCCTGGTTGAGGATGACCTTGGGCAGCTCGAAGGTGACGTAGAGCAGCGGCAGGTACAGCGAGGTCGCGATCAGAACGATGACTTGCTGCCGCGCGCTGTGCTTGAAGATGTAGCCCAGGATGGTTTTGGGCATGTCCCTGTCCCCAGGGACCGTGATTATCGTTGCGCCGTTGATTAAGCGTGAAGGTCCCGGGCCCGGATTATGGGCTAACGCACCCATCTTGCCCATGGCAAAACGGTACGTTTTCAAAGCGGATAGGATAAGCGACGGCCGCGAGTGTGTCAGGCGGCGCTGTGCGCTTGGCCGCGTTCGCGTTCCACCGAGTTCATCTCGTCCGACACGGTGGTCCGATGCAGAACGCGCCGCACGGTCATCTCGTCGTACGGCGTGGCGCGATGCATCGTGCAGCGGTTGTCCCACACGACCAGATCGCCCTCGCGCCAGCGGTGGCGGTGGACGAATTGCGGCTGGGTCGCGAAATCGAGCAGCTCCTCGATCAGCTTGCGTCCCTTCTCGACCGGCCAGCCGATGACATGCGAGGCGTGCGAGGCGATGTAGAGCGCCTTCCGGCCGGTCCCCGGATGCGTGCGGACGAGCACCTGCTTCACCGGCGGCAGCTCCGCGCGCGCGCCGGCGGAGTAACCGGTGAAGCCCATCTTTTCGCGCGAATAGAAGATGCTGTGCTCGACGATCAGGTCGTCGATCTCGCGCTTGCGCGCGTCGGGCAGCGCGTCATAGGCGGCCCGCATGTCGGCATATTCGGTATCGCCGTCGGACGCCGGGATCTCCCGCGCCGACAGAAGCGAGCAGCGGGCCGGGATATGCTTGAACGTGTTGTCGGTGTGCCAGAATTGGTTGGCGCGCGCATGCAGGCGCCGCTCGTCGTCGGGCGAGAGAAGCCGGCCTTGGTGGTCGATATTCGAGATATCGGACATCTCGCCGCGCAGCCGCGGCTTTTCGCCGGACCGATGGTATTTCGTCGCCGTGAACACGGGCCCGAACAGGGCGCTGAAGGCGACCTGCTGCTCGTCGGTGACCGGCTGGTCGCGGAACAGCAGCACGGCATGCTCGTTGAAGGCCGCCTCGATCTCGGCGAAGAGGTCGGGCGTCACCGGCTGCCGGAGGTCCACGCCTTTTACCTCGGCGAAGAAAAGCGGATGCAGGCGGGTGACGGTGATGGGCCATGGCGGTCTCCTGACGCGGATGGTCGGCGCACTATACAGCGAACCAGGTCCTGGGCCGAAATGCCCCTAACGAAAGGCCGGCATGACCTCCTTCGCGAACCGCTCGAGTTGCTCGACCATAACGGTTTGCGGGGTTCCCATGGCGGACTGGACGTTGACGGCCTCCAGCCCGGGGAACTTCTTCTCGAGGCCGCGCAGGTACTCGATGAAGCCGTCGGCCGGCCCGCAATACCAGGAGCCGTGATCGCAGGCGTCCTCGATCGTCGGGATGCCGGACGCCGTAACGCCGCCGCGCTGGGCGAGGGCGATGAGCTGTTCCTTCTTGAGCTTTCCTAAGAAGCCGAGCGGGCCGAACATCTTGGCGTGCTCTTCGTAGTAGGGCCGGGCCTGCCGGATGGCCTCCTCGCGGGTCTTCGCCAGGTGGAAGGAGATGCCGAAGCAGAGGTTTTCGCCGAGCTGGGTCTCGATGCCCGCCCGCGTGTGCGCCGCCTGGAAGGCATGGATCGAGTTCTCGGCGAGCAAAGCGGAGCCGCCGCCGATGACGCCCTTGATGCGGTTTTTCACCATGAAGTCGAGGCCCCGCTCGGTCGCGCTCACGACCGGCTGCCAGCATTCCACGGGCTGGCGCAGGGGGCGCGGCACGAGCGTGAGCTCCTTCAGGGTGTAGCCGCGGTAGGGAACCTCGGGCGGCAGGGTGTAGTGCTTGCCTTTATGCGAGAAGGTTTCCTCGCGCGAAAGCCTTGAGAATGATCTCGACCTGCTCCTCGAAGATCTCGCGGTTGGCGTCCGCGTCCAGCATCGGGCCGCCGAGCGTCTCGACCTCGCGGGTGTGGTAGCCGCGCCCGACGCCGAAGATCATCCGCCCCTTGGTCAGGATGTCGGCGACCGCGAAATCCTCGGCCAGGCGAAGCGGATGCCACATCGGCGTGATGTTGAAGCCGCAGCCGAAGCGCAGCTTCTTGGTGAGATGCGACAGGTGCACGCCCAGCATCATGATATTCGGGATGACCTCATAGCCCTCGTGCTGGAAATGATGCTCGGCGAACCAAAGGGTGTCGTAGCCGTTCCGGTCCATGCAGAGCGCCAGCGCCTCGCTCTTGGCGAAGATGCCGGCCAAATGCTCGTTCGAATAGCGCCGCTCGTTCGCGGGCGTCGCGTCCTCGCCCATGTCGCCGAGGTCGACGTGGCCGGCAAATAGCGAGTTGAACCGCTTGATCATGTCGGGCGCCCTCTCCTGCGATGATTTCCGGAGCGTATCGTACAACTAAAGCCGCCGTTTGCTAAACCGGCGCATGATCAGCCCCGATCTCGACGCCGCAGCGGATTGACGTCACAGTGGGAAGAACGAAGCAAGTGGAGGAGAATCAGCCGCATGACCTGGAAACGCATGGTGCTCGAAATCGGCATGGGGACCGATATTCGCGGCGCCGACTACACCAAAGCCGCGGTGCGCGCCCTGAAGGACGCGCTGTGGCACAATTCTTTGAGTGTCGCCAAGGCCTTGGGCCAGCCGACCGATTCGATGCGGGTCGAGGTCAAGATCGGCGTGCCGAAGCCCGACATGGTCGACAAGGCGGCCGTGCTGGCCGTGCTGCCGCACGGCACCGGGACCGTCGAGGTGGTCGAGGGCGGGCTCGAAATCCCCAACGACGCGGGCACCGATTCGACCGTGATCGCCAACGCCGCCGCCGTCGTGCGGCTCGACCTGCCGTAGGAGGCTTGAGACCATGCCAGCAAAGCGCGTGATATTGGAAATGGGAACCGGCAACGACCTGCACGGCGGCGACTACACGAAGGCGGCGCTCCGCGCGGTGCAGGACGCCATCCACCACAGCTCGCTGTCGATGATCCGGTCGCTCGGCGTCGATTCGAAGACCATGCAGGTCGACGTGACGATCGGCGTGCAGCAGCCGGGCAAGGTCGATGCCGAGGCGGTGAAGGCGATCGCTGCCGCACGGCAAGGTCTCGGTGAAAGTGGTCAAGGGCGGGCTCGACGTGCCGGACGAGACGGGCAAGGACACGGCGGTGATCGCGAGCGCCGCTGTCGAAGTGCGCCTCGACCTGCCCTGACCGGCCAAGAAAATATGGGAGGAAACGATGAGCAAGCTGAAGGCGGCGACGCGTGACAAGCTCCGCGGCGTCAGCACGGCGACGATCAGCACGGCCTTGTTCAAGCGCGGCTTCCGCAGCCAGTGCATCCAGGATGTGCAGCCGCTCAATCCGGGCCTGGGCACGATGGTGGGCGAAGCCTTTACGCTGCGCTACATCCCGGCGCGCGAGGACCTGAACCCGATCACCGTGTTCCAGGACCGCGAGCATCCGCAGCGCAAGGGCATCGAAGAATGTCCGCCGGGCGCGGTGTTCGTCGTCGACAGCCGAAAGGATCCGCGCGCCGCTTCGGCCGGCGCGATCCTCGTCGCGCGGCTGATGGTGCGGGGCGTCGAGGGCTTCGTGACCGACGGCGGCCTGCGCGACGCGTCGGAGATCGCCAGGCTCGAGATCCACGCCTTTCACAAGCGGCCCTCGGCCCCGACTAATCTGACTTGCCATCAGGCGATCGACACCAACGTGCCGATTGCCTGCGGCGACGCGCCGGTCTTTCCAGGCGACGTGATCGTCGGCGACGGCGACGGGGTGCTCGTCATCCCGGCCCATCTGGCCGATGAAATCGCCGAGGAGGCCGTCGAGATGACCGCCTTCGAGGACTTCGTCGCGGAAAAGGTGCTGGAGGGGCGGACGATCATGGGCCTCTATCCGCCGACGTCCGAGCAGACGCGGACCGATTTCGCCGCCTGGCGCAAGGAAAAGAAGCGCTGATCCCCGAATCGAAACGAGGCGCCGCATGGCGCCTCGTGAAAGCCCGATGCCGGGAGCCGCTCAGTCGCGCCGGCGGCTGATCACCTGACGGCGGAACCGCTCGTACAGGCTCGGCTGCGCATGGCGGCAGCGCATGATGACGTCGATGTGGTCCATCGGCTTGTGATCCGGCAACGTATTGATCGTCTTCATTGAAATTCGTCCTGTCCACCAAAGTTCCGATGCGCTTGCGCCAAACGGCACCATCGCGCAGCGCATAGATGCCCTTGCGGACCGGGGAAATCCAATGGGAATTGCTGCAGCGCAGCAATGCATAATCACGCATGGCTCACGACATGTCCGGACCAATTTTGCATGGCTGGCCGCCCCGCAAATTACGCGTTGGCGGCGGCCAGGATCATATCCGAACCTTTTTCCCCGCAGACGATCGACGGGATATTGGTGTTCGATGACGGGATGGTCGGGAAGATGCCGGAATCGACAACGCGCAGGTTCCGTATGCCGTGAACCCGCAGCGCCGGGTCCACGACGGCATCCGGATCGACGCCCATCTTGGTCGTGCCGACCATGTGCCAGCTCGTCTGGATCAACTCCTTCATATAGGCGATCAGCCCTTCGTCGTCCTGTACCTCGCGGGCCGGGCCGCGTCTCGCGCAGGATCAGCGGGCGCAGCGCCGGCATGTCGGCGACCTTGCGCGCAACCTTGATGCCGTCGAGGAAGGTTTTGACGTCCGCCTCGTGCGACAAATATTTCGGGTCCATGCTCGCTTGCTCCATCGGATCTTTGGACCGGATGTGCAGAGTGCCGACCGATTTCGGCTGCAGGATGGTGACGCCGAAGGTAAAGCCGGAATAGGGATCGAGCCCCTGTTGCGGCGTCCGCGCATAGCGGTCCTTGCCCGATAGCGGTAGAAGGCGCAGCACGAGATTGGCCTGGTTCACCTCGGGCCCGCTGCGATAATTCATCTGCGCCGTTGCCGAGCTGATCGTCAGCAGCCCTTCACGCTTGAAGATGAAGCGCAGGCCTTCCTTCATCTTGCGCAAGGGACTGCGCAAGACGTCGTTGATCGTAAGCGGCTTGGCGCATTCAAAGGTTACCCGCGTGTTGGGGTGGTCGCGCAGGTTCTCACCGACGCCCGGCAAGTGATGCACCACGTCGATGCCGTGCTTCATGAGAATTGCGCCGTTGCCGATGCCGGAGAGCTCGAGAAGCTTCGGCGATACCAGCGGGCCGGCCGACAGGATGACCTCGCGGCGCGTGCGCACCGTGCGTTTCGTTCCGTTGTGCAGGAACTCGATCCCGACGGCCCGCTTACCCTCCAGCAGCACGCGGGACGCGTTCGCATTCGGCAGGATGCTGAGGTTCGTCCGCTTCTTCGCGGGGCGCAGGTAGCCCGCCGCGGCGCTGTTGCGGAAGCCCTTGCGCGTCGAATATTGCAGATAGAAGGCGCCTTCGTAGCTGCCGTCGTTGTAATCATCGAGCTTTCGGTAGCCGGCTTCGGTACAGGCGCCGACAAAGGCATCGGACAAGGGATCGAATTTGTCGAGCCGCGTGCAGTGGATCGGCCCGCCCGAGCCGCGCGCCTTGGCGTCGCCTTCGGGAAAATCCTCGAGCCGCTTGAACAGGGGCTCGAGGTCGGCATAGCCCCAGCCCGTGCATCCCTGCTCGGTCCAGGAGTCGTATTCCGCCGGATCGCCGCGTACGAACAGGTTGCCGTTGATCGAGCTCGACCCGCCGATCACCCGGCCGCGCACCCAGCGCTGCGGCTTGCCGTTGAGATGCTGCTGCGGCTCGGTGACGAAGGGCCAGGTCAGGCGCTCGTCGTTCAGGATGTTGGCGACGAACAGCGGGATGTGGATGTTGTGGTTGCGGTCGCGGCCGCCGGCTTCCAGCAGCAGCACCTGATAGCGCCCGTTGGCGCTCAGACGGTTGGCGACGACGCAGCCGGCCGAGCCGGCGCCCACGACGACATAGTCGAATTCGGCATTGTCGGGAACGGACGACACATACATGAGGCAGCTCCACCCTAAAGCGTGTTGACCTGCCGGATCGGGAAGGTTGGCAGGCGCAATTCTTATTTTCGGCGGTCATTGTGGTTGAGATCGCAGCCGAACGCAAAATGCGGACCGCACGCTTTTTGACAATGTGTGCCGGCGGATACCACAATCATGACGATACCGGATCGTTCGTGCGATCCGTCGTGTCCGTGCAGGCAATCCCGTTAAACGAAAAGCGGCCGCCGTTCCGCGATACGCGCTGAGCGGCCGGTAAAACGCGTATCACCCGGGGAAAGGAAACGTAATGAGACGACCCGTCATTGCCGCCGCGTTGGCGGCCTTTGTAGCGTCGGCAGCCCTGCTTGCCGTCGAGCCATCGACCGCGCAGGCGGCAACCAAGTATTGCGACGGCCCCAAGGTGACGTGGCGCACGTCCTTCTGGGGCAAGCGCCGCGCCATCACCGAAGGCATCGAGTATGTCGCCAAGGCGACCAAGGAGGCCACCTGCGGTAAATTCAACATTCAGCTCTTCTACGGCGAGCAGTTGTCGAAAGCGCGCGAGAACCTGGACGCGATCAAGGTCGGCGCCGTTCAGGGCGCGCAAGTGTGCTCGTCCTACCATCCCGGCAAGGTGCGGGCACTGGGCGTGCTGGACCTGCCCTTCCTGCCGATTGCGGATCTCGACGTGGCACAGGCCGTCTATACGCGGATGTTCGAGACGCCGGAATTCAAGAAGTCGCTCGCCGAGTGGAACGCGGCCTATTTCATGGCGACGTTGCTGCCGCAGTTCGAGATGATGGGCCGCGGCAAGGCGCCGCTCAAACTGGAAGACTGGAAGGGCCGGCGCGTGAGGGCGCTCGGCGGCATGGGCAAGGCGATGGCGGGGCTCGGCTCCGTGCCGACCAGCATGCCGGCGTCCGAAGTCTACACGGCGCTTCAGCGCGGCACGATCGACGCCGTCGGCTTCGCCTATACCTATGCGTTCGCCGCGTTCAAGATCGACGACATGTCGACCTGGTACACGACGAACATGGCGCTGGGATCGCTCAACTGCATCTTTGCCGTCAACAAGGATGCGTTCGCCAAGCTGCCGCCGCAATACAAGACGATCCTCGAGGAAGTGCGGACGCCTGCTTATGCGGCCTTGAAGGAAGCCTATGCAAAACAGGATAAGGCGAACCTTCCGCGGTGGCAGGCGAAGAAGACTCTGAAGGCGATCAAATACAGCAAGGATGAGCTGGAGAGGCTCCGCAAGGTCGGCGGCACGCCGGTCTGGGACGAATGGGTCAAGCAGAACGAAGCCGAGGGGATTCCCGCGCGCAAGCTCCTGGACCTCGTTCTGAAGACGGCGCAGGAGGATTCCAAGCAGTAAGACGCGACGGACCGGAAATGCGGCGGCGAAGTCCTAAACGATTTCGCCGCCGCTTGTTTCATTCGGCCTTCGCGCGCGTTGCGCTCGATCTAAAAGGCGATGGCGGGGCGCCGGGGTTCCGTTCTACCTTCACGCCATGATCGCGTCGGGCATTCTCGCTTTCACCACATTCTTCGCGGCGGTCGGGCCGATCGACGTGGCCGCGCTCTATGCGGCCATGACCGCGCGGCTGCCGGCGAAGAAACGGCGGCGGATGGCGATGAAGGCGGTGCTCGTCGCAACCGCCATCCTGGTCGCCATCGCACTGTTCGGTCATGACCTGCTGCGCTGGCTCGGCGTCAGTCTTCCGGCGCTGCGCATCGCGGGCGGCATCCTCCTGTTCCTCGTCGCGCTCGACATGGTCTTCGCCCGGCATTCCGGCGTCACCTCGACGACGGAGGAGGAATCCGAGGAAGCCGAAGCAAGCTCGGACATCTCCGTCTTCCCGCTGGCGACGCCGCTCATCGCCGGTCCCGGGGCGATGGGCGCCACCATCCTCCGCATCGCGGAAGCAAAAGGCGATCTTGCCGACGGAGGCCGTGGTCGTGGCGGCGCTGCTGGCCGTGATGGCGATAACCTACGTCCTGCTGGTCGGCGCATCCGCGATAAGCCGCGCCTTGGGCGTCACCGGCCTCAACGTCATCACCCGCGTCATGGGCGTGATGCTGGCCGCTCTGGCGGTCCAGTTCGTGATCGACGGCATTCGCGCGATCGTCGGCGGCTAAGGCTCAGACCGGCCGGTCGCCCGCGACCGAGAGCCGGTGCATCACGCGGCGGAAGCCGTGGTAGTCGTTGACCGCCAGGTGCTGGGCCGCGCGGTTGTCCCAGATGGCGAAGGTGCCGGCCTGCCAGCGGTAGCGGCAGGTGAACTCCGGCCGTTCCTTGTGCCGGTACAAGAGCTTCGAGCAGGGGGCGGCTCTCCGCCTCCGTCCAGCCGTCGAACCGCACGGTATGCAGCGCGTTGACGTAAAGCGCCTTGCGGCCGGTCTCGGGATGCGTCCGCACGACCGGGTGCACCGCTTCGAGGCTCATGTTGTCCTGACCGACCAGCTTGACGCTTTGATAGGCGTTGCCGGCGGCGCGCCCGCCGCCCTTCCGGGCTGCCGCGCTGTTGATCGCGCGCAGTCCCTGCAAGGCCGCCTTCATGCCATCCGACAGGGTCTCGTAGGCGAGATACATATTGGCGAACTGCGTGTCGCCGCCATAGGGCGGAACTTCGACGGAATAGAGCACGGTCGCCATCGGCGGGCATTCGGTATAGGTCGTGTCGGAGTGCCAGCCTTCGCCGAAATTCTTCGTCTCGTCCGGCTCCTTGACGATGGCGAAGACATGCGGCTCCTCCGGCAGGCCCTCGGCGAAGGGGTAGAAGCCCAGCGGGCCGAAATTCTCGGAGACCCTGGCGATCGCCTTCGGGTCGAGCGCTTGGCCTGGAAAGGCGAGCACGAGATAGTCGCGAAAAGCCGTCCTGATCTCGCGCCAGGTTTCCTCGTCAGCGCGGGTCAGGTCGACGCCGCGGATCTCGGCGCCAAGCGCGCCGGCCAGCGGCAGGACGGAGATTTTCTTGTAGGTCACGGAATCACCCACTGGGCTGCGAACCGGCATTCCGTTCAGGCCGGCGCACCGATTATACGCCAAATGGCGGCGCACGCACGATTCCGCCCCGGCGGCTTTCCGGCACGGGCGCCGGGCCGGTCATGATCCGCGGCCGGCCGGGGCCCTGAGCTCCCGGCCGGCAGTTCGCGGCGTGGCGCCCTACGCGATAACGGCTGGCGTCGCCGGCCGTCTATTCCGCGGCGACGCTGTGCGCGGCGTCCTTCATGGTCGTCGCGAGCAATCCGTAGCAGGCGGTCCAGGCGGCTTTCGTCTCCGGCGTGAAGGCGTCGCCGAGCCCCTTCTCCAGGGTCCACAGCAAGGCGGCGCCGACGGTGTCGTAGTCCTTGTCCTTCACGCCGTAGCCGAATGGCGGCGGCCGAGATCCTGCACCGCGGGGACGATCGTCTCGAGCCGGTTGAGGCCGCCGACCGCCGTGGCGATCATGGACATCAGCTTCTGGATCTGCGGCTTGATGTCCTCGGGGAAGAGCGGCCGGAGGTCCGGATCGATCGTGAACAGGCGGCCGTAGAACAGCTCGCCGGCGGTATCCTTGATGGGCAGCACCTTGCGGAAGCTGTCCTGGACGAGCTCAATCTGCGCTGGGGTCATTGGATGATCTCCTATGCTTGTCGTTGCCCGCTTCGGGGATGGACGCAGGCGCCTTACTGGACGGGAATGCGCAGCACGACGCCGCCCATCACGTCGCCGAGCTTGAAGTCGTGACGGGGCGAGTCCTTGTGCGCGTTGTGGCAGCCGACACAGGCCGGCGCGACCGCGGTGTCGGCATAGATGGCGGTGAAGTATTTCTTCCCGCCGAGCGTTTCATCGGCGTAGTAGTTCTTGCCCTTGTTATCGGCGACGAACTTGAGGCCGGTCTTCTCGACATCCGTCCGGGGCGCGTTCTGCTTGTTCACCGGCCACATGCTGAGCAGCTGGTAGCTGAAGGCTTCGGTCTTCTTGCCGACCATCTCCGAGCCGTAGCGGAACATCTGCGCCGGCAGCGGCAGCGCCTTGTCGTCCTTCCAATGCTCGCTCGCCTTGATGATCTTCTCTTCGTTCTGCAGGCGGTTGACGACGAGACGCGTGTAGATTGTGCGGTCGGAGTCCATGACCGCGTGCAGGGCGTCTGCCATTTGCTGCGGCGTGATTCCTGCCGTTTCCTTGGACTTGTCGCAGCTGGCCAGAAAGGCGGCCAGAACGAGCAGCGGCGTGGCTTTGGCGTAAGTCAATCTCATCACGTTGCTCCTTTCATTGAGCGGGTTGACCGGAGGGCTTGGGTGTGTGCTGCCGCCGCTCGACCCAGTCGAGGCTCGGGATGTGGTGCGACGGAAGCTTGGTGAAGTTGCTGCGGATGACCTCCGGATCGGCGAGCGCGTCGATGGAAAATCCGAGGCCGTGGCAGTTCAGGCAGACCGAGCGGATCATCTTTTCGTTCGGCCGCAGGTTCATGTTTTGATTGTGCTGCGCCAGAACGACGTCGCCCTTTTCGCCGTGATGGATTTCGCGCGGCATGTGACAGGTGGCGCAGCTGACGCCCTGTCCCGCGGGCCGCGTCCCCGCGAGCTCCCCGTCCCAGGCGGCGGAGTGCGCCGACTGGAAATAGTTTCGCGTGTGCTCGTCGTTGTGGCAGCCCATGCAGGCGTCGACCGCGGCATGCCGGACATCGAAGCGGTGCGCAGCATGACAGGTCGCGCAGCCGAGCGTCTTGTCATGGGCCTCGGCGCGCATCGGCAGGCGGGCCATGGCCGGCGACATCGGGCCGAGCGGGACGGAAAGGCCGCTGGCGAGCCGCATGCCGTGACGGCCGGCAAGGAAGCCGGCGTTCTCGGTCTCATGGCAGGTCGCGCAGACCTCGTGCCCCGGCTTGTCGATCCAGTGCGCCGCGACTTGGCCGTTTGTCTTCGGCATGTGGCAGTCGGCGCAGGACACGCCGGCCTTGGCGTGCAGCGTCGTCTCCCATTCCTTCAGGATCGCGGGATCGGTCGCCTTGGCGGCGACTGCCGGCGGCAGAGACGCCCGGTTGAGTGCCAGGCTGGCGCGCTGGACCCAGGCGGCGCTTGTCGGGCTGCGGTCGATGACGGCGACCTGCGGGACCGCCTTGAGCGGGATCTCGTGCAGGTGCTTGGCGAGGAAGTCCTCGTAGAGCGCGCGGTTGTCGTGGAAGTTATGACAGCCGGCCGAGGCGCAGCTGTCGAAGGCGAGGCCCTTGTGGCTCGGCCGGTCCTTGAAGATCGTCTGGTGGCATTTGAAGCAGTAGTCGCCGGGCAAGGTCAGCCCCATGGCGAGCGTGATGCCGGGCCGGTGCTCCTGGTGGCACGTGACGCAGTAGCGCGCGTCGAGCGCGGCGACGCGGTCGGCGTTGCGGGGATCGGTAAATTTGGTGCGGGGATGGCTGTCGTTTTCGCGCGCGAGATCGTCGCCGTGGCATTTCACGCAGGCATTCTGCAGCAGATCGCGCCCGCCGAACGGGCTGGTATGGCAGACCTCGCAGGCGAGTTCGATCTGATGGTGCCCGTCGGTCGTGCGGCCGATCAGGAACAGCGTGCGGTCGCGGCTGAACAGGACCCAGGTGAAATAGCCGGACAATCCGATCACCGCGGTGATCCAGCAGGCCCAGATGATGGTTTTCCGCTGAGACATCGCCGCCCGCTAGAAGTAGTAGACGGAGAGAATGTGGAAGCCGAGCAGCGCCGGCAGCGGCCAGCAGGCGAGGATGTGGAGCCAGAGCGACAGCTTGCGCGCCATGGCGCCGCCGTTTCGGCTGAGCCGGTGCTCGACGGCGATGACGGCGCCGGATGTCGAGCCGAGCAGCACGACCGCGAGGAAGGACAGCATCAGGTAGCGGTTCAGATGCTCGCCGAGATGCAGGCCGGTATGGATGACGAGCGCGGTGATCGCAGCCGCGCCGAGCGCGATATGGATGAAGCGCCAGGTGCCATAGGCGCCGAACGCCATCCAGCGCACGCGCTTGCGCAGTGACAGGATGACCGCCAGCAGGCCGAGGCCGAGCAGCGTGAAGCCGGAGATCTGCTTGTACAGGCCGTCCGTCCACAGCAGATCGATCTGGAAAGCGGGCTGCACGCTCCGGCGATAGCCGGGCGAGGGCAGGAACAGGATGGCGCCGGCAATCAGCAGGGCGAGGATCGACAGCGCGATGATGCTGCGGGCGAAGGCGGGTGCGACCGGCTTAACCTGCTGGCCGGCGAGCGCCGCCACCAGCGGGCGGCAGGAGCCGCAGACGGTCGCGGCGTTGGTCACCGCCTGAAGCGCTTCGACGGTACGAGCGCCGGCGGCAATCGCCGCGCTGAGCGTGCCGCGCGTGACGCCGGTGCAGTTGCAGATCGTCGCCGTTTCCGGCCACGCCGCCACGTTGCCAGCATCGTCGTCGCCCCACAGGCGCCCGGTCTTGACGAAGCGCCGGGCATGCCACGGCATGATCCGCCGCCGACGCGTTACGGCTTCCTGGAGTCGGTTGATCTCGGGCCAGTCGCCGACCGCGATGGCCGCCGTCACCCGTCCCTTGCGCCGGATGATCCGCCGGTAGACTCCGGTCTCCGGCTGCTCGTAGGTCAGGCTGCGCGTCGCCGGGTCTTCCGACGCTTCCGCCGGGCCGCCCATGCTGAAGACCGGCACGCCGACGACCTTGAGCTTGGTCGCGGCGATCGAGCCTTCGTAGCGCGCCGCGCCGTCGAGGATGTGATGCGCCGCGACGCCGGCCTGCTCCAGGCCGGGCGCGACCAGGCCGTAGACCCGGCCGCGGTGCTCGGCGCATTCGCCGATGGCGTAAACGTCCGGGGCCGAGGTCTGCATGTTGTCGTCGACCTCGATACCCCGGCCGACCCGGATGCCGGCATCGCGCGCGATCTCCATGTTGGGGCGGATGCCGGCGCAGATGACGACGGTGTCGCAGGACAGCTCCCGGCCGTCGGTCAAGCGGACGCCCGTGATCTCGTCGCCGGCGATCATTTCGCGGACGCCGACGCCGGTCAGCACGGTCAGGCCGATCGCCGTCAAGCGCTCCGCCAGCAGCGCGCCGCCGACACTGTCGAGCTGCTGCGGCATCAGCCAGCGTCCATGCTCGACGACGGTGGTGTCGACGCCGCGGCGATGAAGACCGCGCGCGGCTTCCAGCCCCAACAGGCCGCCGCCGATCACCAGCGCCTTGCGGCAGCGCGGCCAATGGGCGAGCAGCCTTTCCGCATCGTTGATGTCGCGGAAGGTGAAGATATGCCGGTGCGCGATGGCGAGCGGCGCAGGGATGTGCGGTCGCGATCCCGTCGCGATCACCAGCTTCGCATAGCCATGCGTCGTGCCGGCGGCATCGGTAACCGTCCGAGCGGCGCAATCGATCGAGACGATGCGCCGATGGATCAGGCGGACCTGGGGCGCTTGGTCGCCCTGCGACCAGGCCAGATAGATGTCGGATACCGGCGTCTCGCCGGCGAAAAGCGGCGTGAGGAGGACGCGGTTATAGGGCGCCCAGCGCTCTTCCCCGAAAATCAGGATCGCCCGGCCGGGCGCCTGACGGCGAAGGTCGCGAACCAGCTTCATGCCCGCGGGACCGGCGCCGATGACGACGATCGGCGCCGCGGCGGCGTCGGCAACCGGCGCTTCGGCGATCGAGAAGGACGTCTCAACGTCGGGTCTGTTCGCGGTTACGAGCATTGCGCACAGTCTCGCTGGCGGTTGTTGGCGATAGGGCCCATCTCCCGATGCATGCCATGGGCGTTCATCAGGTCTCTCGCCGTTGAGAGAAGATGCTGTTTGGCCGCTGGCGCCATGCCAGGAGGTGCGCGACGGCGGTGTCCGCACGGCGGCTATAGGGGGATTGTGCAATTCGTATACCAACGGCCGCGCGCGGCCGGATCGCCGGAATTTCTGGCTTTTGCGGGGAATTTGGAAGCGATTGCCCGACCAGCCGATTCACAGGCGTAACAAAAAACAGGCGGGATTACGCTCGCTTGATCAGAAATTCATCATATGCGGGTACCATGAAGACGGCGCCGGGTGGTGCTCGGCCCGCTTGTGCGTTTCCATCGCGGATGATAGAGACTCCCGCGTCACTGGGGAGTAGCCGCCTCCGACGAAGGAGGGGATGCGTCAACAGGCTTGGCCTTCGGGCCATGGCGTATCCGGCTGATAGGCATGGCGAGACCTTTGGCTTTGATGGTCCGAACCCTGGGTCGGGCGGTCCGTCGAGCCACGGGTATGCCGCCCGGCCCAGTCAGGACGACCAGTGGACGCCTTCCTCGTTTCAACCGCCGTCGTTGCCGTTGCCGAGATCGGCGACAAGACCCAGCTCTTGGCGCTGATGCTGACGGTGCGTTTCGGCAGACCGGCGCCGATCATCGCCGGTATTCTCATCGCCACACTCGCCAATCACGCCGCGGCCGCATGGCTCGGCTCCTCGGTCGCGGGGCTGATCGGCACGTCGAGCCAGCGCTGGATCATCGGCGCCTCCTTCCTGGTCATGGCGGCCTGGGTTCTGGTGCCGGACCGGGCGGACGAGGGGGACGGCTGGACGAAGCGCTTCGGCGCGTTCGGCACGACGCTGGTGTCCTTCTTCCTTGTCGAGATCGGGGACAAGACGCAGATCGCAACCATCGCGCTGGCGGCGCGCTACCACGCGATCCTGTGGGTGACGGCCGGGACGACTCTCGGGATGATGCTGGCGAACGTCCCCGTCGTCCTGCTCGGCAGATTGGCGGCGGCACGCCTTCCTCTCAAGGCGATGCGCATAACCGCTGCCGTGGTCTTCGTGCTGCTGGCCCTCGTCACGTTTTTCGAGCCGATGGCAACGGTGGCCGCCGGGATGCTGGCGCGTTAGAGTGACCGTCCGCGCGCAACCATCAGGCTAGGCGCGGCGTCGAGACGTTGCAGGCGAAGCGCCATCAAGGCGCGGTGAATTCAAACGAAATCGCGGCAAGGGAGGAACCCACATGAAGAGAATGCTGCGAACTGCTTTCGGAGTGTCGTTGTGTTTCGCCGTTTTGCAGATTGGCGTCGCGGGCGAGGCTTCCGCGGCGGGTCTTAAGGTCCTCTCGGACAAGACTGTTTCCGGCTTTCCTTTTCCCGAATCCGTAGGCTGCGATGCGGCGAACAAGGTTCTTTACGTAAGCCAATTCGTCTCCGCGCTGAAGCCGACGGAGAAGGACGGCAAAGGGCCGGATCAGCAAGGTCTCGCTGACGGGCAAGATGCTGGTGAAGGATTTCCTTCCGGGGCCGGGCCAGAAAATCAACAAGCCGAAGGGCAACTGGATCGTCGGCGACACGGCTTTGGGTGACCGATATCGACGCCATCTGGTCCTTCGACCTCAAGACCAGGAAAGGCAGGCGCGTTGCGCTGCCGGGCGCTAAGTTCGCCAACGATCTGGCAGTGACGGGGAACGCCGTCTATGTCAGCGACAACATCGGCGACCAGGTATTCAAGGTGGAGCCCGCCGAATTCCTGAAGATGAAGGGCGAGCCGAAGGTCACCGTCGTCTTCTCCGGCAAGTCGATCAATCCCAACGGCGTGTATCCCGGCGCCGACGGCGCGCTGCTGATGGTCGGCTACCCGGCGCCGGGTAAGCTGGGCGGCATCTATGCCATGACGCCGGGCAAGGACCCGAAGTCGCTGGCGGAAGGCATCGGACGGCTGGACGGCCTCTACCAGATGAAGAATGGCGACCTCCTGATCACGGACTGGAATTCAGGGTCGCTGATGAGCTGGAGCGCGAAATCGGGCGTACATAAGCTGGCGGACGGATTCAAAGGGCCGGCCGATCTCTGCGCCATGCCCAACGACAAAGGGCTTCTTGTCGTCGTTCCAGATCTGGTCAAGAGCGAGTTGCGGTTCATCCAGCTCGGGAAGTAGACTCGGGAAGTAGACAAGGACCGGCCTTCCCTTCCATGCTTGGGCTCTCGCCGCCGACCGGTGAGAGCCGGTGCCTCGACGCCTGCGCGGTGAAGAAGGCCGGTCCATATCGAATAATTGAAGGAGCCCCAATGCCCGGCGTTTTTTTCGACGAGCTGACCGTCGGTCAGATTTTCCACCACGCGATCCGCCGCACGATTACCGAGACGGACAATGTCTGGTTCACGGCGCTGACCCATAACCCGGCCTATTTGCACCTCGACGAGGAGTATTGCCGGACCCAGACCGAATTCGGCCAGCGCATCGTCAACAGTTGCTTCACGCTGGCCCTCATGGTCGGAATCTCCGTCCATGAGACGACGCTCGGTACCGCGGTCGCCAATCTCGGCTGGGAGGAGGTGACCTTTCCAAAGCCGGTGTTCCACGGCGACACGATCCGGGTCGAGACGGAAGTCGTGGCGCTCCGCGAGAGCCGGTCGCGCCCGACCGCCGGCATCGTCACCTTCGTCCACCGCGCCTATAACCAGAAGGGCGAGCTGGTCGCACAGTGCAAGCGGTCGGGCCTGCAACTGAAGCGGCCCGCGGCCGGGAAGGGAGGGACGGCATGAACCTGCGCTCCTGGCTGTTCATTCCGGGCGACAGCGAGAAGAAGCTGGCGAAGTCCGACGACTGCGGCGCCGACGCGGTCATCCTCGACCTGGAGGATTCGGTGGCGGCCGATCGCCGGCCCCTGGCGCGCGAAGCTGGTGCGCGCAATGCTGGATGCGCGGCCGCGCGGCAGCCGCCGGCCCGAGCTGTGGGTCCGCATGAATCCGATAAACGAAGGCGGACTTTACGACCTGCCGCACATCGTCGGCGGCAACCCGGACGGCATCGTCCAGCCGAAGATCGATGGGCCATTGGACGTCATCCGGCTTGGCCATTGTCTCGACGCGCTGGAGGCGGCGGCCGGGATCGAGATGGGCACGATCAACATCCTGCCGGTGGCGAACGAAACCGCGAAGGGGGCGCTGACCCTCGCCGCGTTCGGGACGATGCGGGTGCCGCGCCTGATCGGTCTCACCTGGGGGATGGAAGACCTGAGCGCCGCGCTCGGCGCCAGCACCTACCGCAACCCGGACGGCACGTTCATCCACACTTACTGGTCGATGCGGACGGCGACGCTGCTCGCCTGCAAGGCGGCCGGCGTACAGGCAATTGAGAATCTCGACGTCGACTTCCGCAATCCCGATGGCCTGTTTGAAAGCTCGCTGCAGGCGGCGCGGGAAGGCTTCACCGGACGCATCGCCATTCACCCGGCGCAGGTCGAGCCGATCAACCGCGCCTTCACGCCGTCGGCCGAAGACGTCGCTTTCGCGCGCCGCGTGGTAGCGGCCTTCGACGCGCAGCCTGGCGTCGGCACGATCGGGTTGGACGGCAAGATGATCGACATGCCGCATTTGAAGCAGGCGCGTCAGGTGCTGGCGATGCACGAAGCCTATGCCGCGCGCGGGAAGAGACGCTGAACCCGGGTCCTTACGGCGCAGCTCTCATGCGGTCTTCCGCCGGCCCACGTTCCCGGCTGGGCGCGAAGCTCCGGGACTCCACCGGGTCATAGAGATGGCACTCGGTAAAGCTTCCGCCGCCGCGCGCGACCGGTCTGGGCGCCTTGCGCTCGCACAGGTCGACGGCATGCGGGCAGCGCGGATGAAAGGTGCAGCCGCTCGGCGGCTCGATCGGATTGGGGAATTCGACGCCGAGCTGGGCATCGGGAATGCCGAGACCGGGCTCCGGCGTCAGGACCGAGGCGAGCAGCGCCTGGGTGTAGGGATGCTCCGCCCGGCGGAACAGGGAATCCGTATCCTTCTCCTCGACGATCCGGCCGAGATACATCACCGCCACCCGCGTCGCGATATGCTCGACGACGGCAAGGTTGTGGCTGATCAGGATATAGGTCAGGCCGAGCTCCTGCCGCAGATCCATCAGCAGATTCAGGATCTGTGACTGCACGGAGACATCGAGCGCGGAGGTCGGCTCGTCGCAGATCACGATCTCCGGACGCATGATGAGGGCGCGGGCGATGGCGACGCGCTGGCGCTGACCGCCGGAAAGCTGGCTCGGATAGTTCGTGATGTAGCGCTGCGGCAGACCGACCAGCTCCATGATCTCCTCGACCTTGCGCTTGCGCTCGGCAGCGCTGCTGGTCCCGTGAACGCGGAGCGGCAGCGCGATGATGTCGCCGATCGACTTTCGCGGGTTCAGCGAGGAATAGGGATCCTGGAAGATGGGCTGAACGCGGCGCGCGAGATCGAGGCGGGTAAAGGTCGAGACAGGTTTTCCGCCGAGCAGGATCTCGCCGGATGTCGGCGGCAACAAGCCCAGAAGCATGAGCGCAAGGGTCGACTTCCCGCAACCGGACTCGCCGACCAGGCCCAGCACTTCGCCCTTTTCGACTTCGAGAGAAATGCCGTTGACGGCGGTGAGCATCTGCTTGCGGCGGAAGACGCCGGCGCCGACCGAGAAGGTTCGCATCACGTCCCTGGTTTCGAGCAAGGGCGCGCTCATCGTGCCATCTCCAGCTGGCCGGTCCGGGCCAGCGAATCCTCGGGGCTCATGAGGCAACGATAGGCGCGCAAGTCGTCGAGGCGGCGCAGCTCGACCGCCGCGGCGGCGCAGTCGGCCCAGGCATGCGGACAGCGATCGCGGAAATGGCAACCCCGGATGTCGCCGACCATGCTGGGCACGATGCCGGGAATGGAGCCGAGATGGGCGCCCCGGGCCGTCTTGCCCGGCACCGGGATGCAGGACAGCAGCCCGCGCGTATAAGGGTGCAAGGGCTTCGCGAACACGTCCGCGACCTTGCCTTGCTCGACGATCTGGCCGGCGTACATCACCGCCAGCCGGTCGGCGACGCGGGCGACGATGCCGAGGTCGTGGGTGATCAGCATCAGCGCCATGCCGAACTCACGCTGCAGCTCGGCCAGCAGCAGCAGGATCTGCGCCTGAATCGTGACGTCGAGCGCGGTGGTCGGTTCGTCCGCGATGATCAGATCGGGGCCGCACATCAGCGTCATGGCGATCATTACCCGTTGCCGCAGGCCGCCGGAAAGCTGGTGCGGGTATTGCCGCAGACGCCGCGCCGCCCCGGTGATGCCGACTTTCTCCAGCAGATAGACCGCCCGGTCCTGCGCCTCGCGCCGGCTGACCTTGCGATGGCGCAGCATCATTTCTTCCATCTGGTTGCCGATGGTGAAGCACGGATTGAGGCTGGTCATCGGCTCCTGGAAGATCATGCCGATGCGATTGCCGCGCAGGTCCGCCATCCGGCGATCGGACAGTGCCATGAGGTCCGTGCCGTCGAACAGGATGCCGTCGCCGCTGCGGATCGCCTTCTTCGGCAGAAGGCCCATCAGCGCCAGCGAGGTAAGCGATTTGCCGCAGCCGGACTCGCCGACGATGCAGAGCGTCTCGCCCTTGTCCACCGAGAAGCTGACGTTCTGCACGGCATGCAGCGTTCCGACCGCGAGCGGGATATCGACACTCAGGTTCCGGACGTCGAGAAGCGCGCTCAATTTCGGTTCTCCGGTGCGAAGATGTCGCGTGCCCCGTCGCCCAGCAGGTTGATCGCGACGACGAGGGTGAAGATGGCGAAGCCCGGCAGCATCACGAGGTGAGGCTCGAACAGGAGATAGTCCTTGCCTTCCGCCACCATGAGACCCCAGGACGGGGTCGGCGGCTGCACGCCGAGACCCAGGAAGGACAAGGCGGCCTCGAGCAGGATCGCATGCGCGATCTCGAACGTTGCGATGACCAGCAGATTGCTCAGGACGTTGGGCAGGATCTCGGAGAAGATGATACGCCGCGTCGGGCAGCCGATCGCGCTCGCCGCCCGCACGTAATCGAGATTGCGCACCTGCATCGTGGCGCTTCGCATCACCACGGTGAAGCGGTCCCACAGCAGGAACCCGAGCACCAGGATCACCACGGTCAACGAGCTTCCTTCGACCGCCACGAGGGCGAGCGCCACCATGATGACCGGCAGCGTGAGCCGGGTGGTGAGGAGAAAGGTGATGACCATGTCGACGCGTCCGCCGAAATAACCGGCGCAGACGCCCATCACGGTGCCGATCACACCCGAGATCATCATCGCGCAGAAGCCAATGATGAGCGAGACACGCGCGCCATAGATGATGCGGCTTAGATAGTCGCGTCCCATCATGTCCGTGCCGAGCGGATGAGCCCAGGTTCCCCCGTCGCCCCATACGGCCGGGATCAGGCGCCGGGTGAGGTCCTGGGCCAGTGGATCTTCCGGCGCGAGAAGCGGCGCGAAGATCGCCATCAGGATCAAGGCGAGCAGGATGATGGAGGCGAACATGAAGCTGTGATGGCCCAGGATACGGCGGATCAGCATCGTTGCCGCGCCTGGCTGGGTGACCGATTCCATGCTGCCAAGGCTGGTGCCCAGGGTCAGGCCGTCTTGGCTGGAAGCGATCGCTTTAGCGTCTGTTGGCGCCATGACGTCCTCCCTCAGCTCACCCGCAGGCGCGGATCGAGCCATGCATTAAGCAGGTCGCCGGCCAGGACCAGGACGATGTAGATGCAGGCAATGAGAAGGAGTATCGCCTGAACGACGGCGAAGTCGTTGCGCGAGATCGATTCGTACGCCAGCTGGCCGATGCCCTGGATCTGGAACACGGTCTCGGTGATGATCGCGCCGCTGAGCATGTTGCCGAACTGCACGCAAGAGAGCGCCACCACCGGAATGATGGCGTTGCGCAGCGCGTGCTTGAACAGAACTGTCCTGGTCGGCAGGCCCTTCGCCCGCGCGGTCCGGATATAGTCTGAGTTCAAGACCTCCAGCATCCCGGTCCGGGTAAGGCGCATTACCGCCGGCGTCGAGTAGTATCCGAGCGCGATCCCCGGCAGGATGAAATTCGCGTAAGTATCCGATCCCGAAATCGGAAGCAGCCGGAGAAACAGCCCGAACACGAACATCAGGATGAGGGCGAAGAAAAAGCCCGGCAGCGCCTGCCCCATGACGGCGATCGTCAGCGCCGTTCGGTCCACCCAGGTGTCCGGCTTGAGCGCCGCGATGACACCCATGGGGATCGAGACGCCCATCGCGAAGATCAGGGCGAAGGCGGCCAGCGTGAGGGTGTTCGGCAGCCGCGTCTTGATCAGCGTGACGACCTTTTCCGGATAGAACATCGACTCTCCGAGGTCGCCATGCAGGCCCGAGTTGAGCCAGTCGAGGTATTGAAGATAGTACGGCCGGTCGAGCCCGAACTTTTTGCGGACCATTGCGATGTCGCTGGCGCTGGCGTCTTCGCCCGCAATCATCGTCGCCAGGTCGCCGGAGACCCGCAGCAGCGAAAAGGCGACGATCGAAACGGTAAGCGCGACAAGAAGCGCCACCAGCACACGCTTCGCCATGAAATTCAGCATCTGGACCCTCTATCCAAAGTGGAGCGGCGGAGGCCCGGCCTTCCCAGCAGGGAAAGCCGGACCGGTCAGCCGATAACGATTATTTCCACTTGGCATTCCAGAAACGTGGCACCTCGTCCGGATCCGGTGTGAACTGCAGCGTGTCGACGTAGGCGTAGTTGTATACCCACGAAAACAGCGGCAGCCAGTATGCCTGCTCCGAGATTCGATCCAGGGCCTTCTTGTAGACTTTCTTGCGAACTTCCTGATCCGTCGTATTGCCCTGGTTCAGGAGATCGATGACGGTCTTGTCCTGGGCATTGTCGTCGGCGCTGCCCTGGAACCAGTTGCCGAGGATCGCGGTCACGTCGTTGATCGAGGAGGAGCCCCAGGTGCCGAAGGACAGCGGCGTCCCCTTGGTCCGGCGGTACTCGCGGATGGCGCCCGCCGTCAGGTAGTTCAGCTTCGCCTTGATGCCGACCTTGGCGAGCTGTCCGATGATGGCTTCGGCGATCGGCCGGTCGCGATAGGCGAAGATCGGCGTCGAGAAGCCTTTCGGATAACCGGCCTCGGCGAGCAGCGCCTTCGCCTTCTTGGGATCGTAGGTGTAGTGCTTGACGCCGCTGTCGTCACAGCCGAATTGGGTCGGGAAACAGGCGGCATTGAGGATGCGGGAGGCGTTGCCCATCAGGGTCTTGCGGATCGTGTCGCGGTCGATCGCGTAGCTGATGGCCTCGCGGACCTTGAGCTTCTTCATCGGCGTGTTGCCGGACTTGCCGGATGCGTCCATCTGGATAAATCCGACGCGCATGGTTTCGCCCTGCGTAACGGTGATCCCCTTGCGCCCGTTAAGGTTCTTGGCGAGGTCCGGCGGTACGCGCCAGATCCAGTCGGCGCCGCCCGACAGCAGCTCGGCCATCTGGGTGCCGCGCTCCTCGATACGGCGGTAGATGATCTTGCCGATGTGCGGCGTCTTTGGTCCGCCCTTCATATACTTGTCGAACTTCTCGAAGACGAAGCGCTTGCCGTAGGAAACCTCGACCGCCTTATAGGGCCCGGTGCCGATCGGTTTGGTCGCCATGCCCTTCGGCGCACCGTCCTTGAAGGCGCTCTTCGGATAGATCACGTCGACCGACGACAGATACTGCATCGCGGCCGGGAAGGGGTATTTGAGCTTGACGTTGACCTTGTAGGGGCCGAGCTTCTCGGCGCCGGCGATGAACTTGGTGGTGCTCGTCGACTTGACCTTGTTTTTCGGATCGCCGAGATAATTCATCGTCGCGACCACGTCGTCCGCGCTGAATTTCTCGCCGTTATGAAAGACCACGTCGTCGCGCAGCTCGAATTGGATCGTGGTTGCGTCGATCCATTTGTAGGACTTCGCCAAGCTGGGCTTGAAGTCGCCCGTCTTGGGGTCGACTTCCATCAGGCTGTCCCAGATCATGCGTCCGAGAATGATCCCTTCACGCAGGGTGTTCTGGTACATGTCGATGTTGTCGGGCTCGCTGTTCGACAGCCAGGTGAGCGTGTCGTTGCTCTTGCCCGCCATGGCGGGGGGCGCCGTTGAAATAAGGATAGCGGCCAGCGCCGCCGGAATCGCCAGCTGGCGGATCAATCGGATCGTCATAGTGGACTGAGCTCCCTGTTGTTGCCCGCCAAAAACCCTGACGGACAGGACGGATTTAACGCCCGGCTTTTCTTCTTCTCAGCGCACGACACCGCCATTTTCCGGGCGGTTTCGGTATTTGTTGGTGAAATCATACATGCTGAGGACCCATGAACAAGGCACAATTGCCGGGTCGGCCAGGCGTAGCGCCCGGCCAAGCCAGCAATGCGGCGTCGATCGGCGTTGCCCCGCGAACGTCGCGGGGCGACGCCGGGACGAGGCGGGAGCGCGCGACGGCGGCCATGCCCGGCCCCGCTCTCAGGGGGTCGGCAGCGTCGCTAGAGCTTGAATTTCGTTCAAGGCTCCGGCAGGCTTCGAGGATGGCTAATCCCAAGATGACGCTGCCGCCCTTCGCTGCCCTCCGCGCCTTTCATGCGGCGGCGACGCATGACCGGTTCCGCGATGCGGCGGACAGCCTCGGCCTGACGGAATCGGCGATAAGCCACCAGGTCCGGCGGCTCGAGGAATTCCTGCACACCGCCTTGATCGACCGGTCCGGCAAACGTCCCATATTGACCGACGCCGGCCGCCGGTATCTGGAGCAGATCGACCCGGCGATGCGGCAAATACAGGCGGCGACCGAGGCCCTGCTGCCGTCCAGCGGGCGCAGCACGGTGCGGCTGACCTTGCCGCCGTCGCTTGCCGCCACCTGGCTTATCCCGAGGCTCGGCGCCTTCGAGCGGGAGAACCCGGAGATCGACCTCCAGCTCATCGCGACAACGCGCGTCATCGACTTGAAGCGGGAGCAGATCGACCTGGCGGTACGCTACGGGAAAGGGGCCTGGGCCGACATCGATGCCGCGTTTTTGCTCGAGGAATGGGCGATGCCGGTTTGCGCGCCGGGCTATCTCGACCCGCCACCGCGAGCGTTGTCGCCCGATGCGCTTCGCCACGTACGGTTCATCGTCAACGGAAACTTTCCCGACGAGTGGGAAGAGTGGGCGCGCGCGCGGGGTATGCGGCCGCCGGCGCGCAACGATCTGATCGTGCTGGATGCGATGGAGCAGGCGCTGGCCGTTGCCGAGTCCGGACACGGCCTGGCCATGGGCCGCCGGCCCGTCGTGGACGACTGGCTGGCGCGCGGCCGGCTGATGGCGCCCTTCGGCGACGCCGACCCGACCGGCGCCGCCTATTACCTGTGCCGCCCGGCCGGCGCGATGCCGACCGCCGCGGGCCGGCGGCTGGAGCGCTGGCTGATGAATAAAGCCGCCGAATGGCGCGGCGCGGATGCCCCGAAAGCCCAATAACTTGAATTTAATTCATGTTGGCGTGAAGCGAACTAATTGGATTTCCGCGCCGTCCGGACCCATTCTCTGGTTAACGCCGACGGGGTCCGCGGCCATCGCGCCGTCCGGGCCGGGCAAGGAGTCAAAGCAAGGACGAAAAACATGAGTGAAATGACATCCGCCGTTTCGCCGCGGGCCAAGGCGCCGCAGCCTGTCGCAGGACTGAGAGCGCCGATGAATTTCATCCGGCCGCAGGACACCAAGCCCGTGTTCCACAGCTCGGCCCTGACGGGGGGCGAGCCGAAGATCTTCTTCGACGTGGACTCCCACATGGTCACGATCGAGGATATGCGCGACATCGCGGACACGCTGTCGATCGACCGGGAAGGTTTCAAGCTGTTGCGCCATCCGACCGCCGTCGACGACCTATACGACGACGAGGCCGTGAAACAGGTCTATTACCCGGAGATCGAGGCGCTGCTGCGCCGCGAGTTCGGCGCCAGCAGGGTCGCGGTCTTCGACGCGACGCGCCGCTCCGACGGTGGGCCCGGCGCGCTCAACCCCGATGGGCCGCGCGGGCCGGCGACGCGGGTGCATGTCGACTACACGGTCAAGAGCGGCCCGCAGCGCGCGAAGGATTTTCTCGGCGAAGCGGAAGCGGCGCGCCTCGCCGCCGCCGGCGCGCGGATCGTCCAGGTCAATGTCTGGCGCCCGATCCGCGGCCCGGTGGAGCGTTCGCCTTTGGCGCTCGCCGATGCCTCCAGCGTGAAGCCCGAGGAGCTGATCGCGACCGATCAGATCTTCCCGGACCGCGTCGGGGAAATCTACAACGTGGCGTACGCGCCGGAGCAGCGCTGGTACTATGCGCCCCGCATGACGCGGGACGAGGTGATCCTGATCAAGGGATGGGACAGCGTCGACGACGGCCGGGCGCGGTTCACGCCGCACGGCGCCTTCGCTTTGCCCGATACGCGGGAAGATGCGCCGGCGCGCGAAAGCATCGAGGTCAGGACGCTCGTCGTCATCGAGTAAGCGAGAAAGCGGCGCCGCCAGCCGGGCGGCGCCGCAAAGCGTCAGGCCGACGCTTCGTCCTGCGCCGCGTCATCCACCGCGCGGCCCTTGAGCCTCAGCTCCAGTTTCCGTGCCAGGACATAAAAGACCGGCGTCAGAACCAGGCCGAAGAAGGTGACGCCGACCATCCCCCAGAAGACCGCCACGCCGATCGCCTGACGCATCTCGGCGCCCGCGCCGTGCGACAGGACGAGCGGCACGACGCCCATGATGAAGGCGAAGGACGTCATCAGGATCGGCCTGAGTCGGATGCGGCTTGCGGCGATCGTCGCCTCGACGATGCTCCGGCCCCGCCGCTCCAGCTCGCGCGCGAACTCGACGATCAGGATGGCGTTCTTCGAGGCGAGGCCCGCCAGCACGAACAGGCTCACCTGGGTGAAGATATTGTTGTCGCCGCCGAAGTAATAGACCCCGAAGATCGCCGACAGGATGCTCATCGGCACGATCAGGATCACTGCGAGCGGCAGGGCGAGGCTCTCGTACTGCGCGGCGAGCACCAGGAAGACCAGCAGGATACAAAGCGGGAAAATGTAGACCGCCGTATTGCCGGCGAGGATCTGCTGATAGGTCAGCTCGGTCCATTCGAACGACATGCCCTGCGGCAGCGTCTCATGGAGGATCCGGGTGATCGCGTCCTGCGCCTGGCCGCTCGAATAGCCCGGCGCCGGATTGCCGGTCAGATCTGCCGACCGGAAGCCGTTGAACCGCATCGCGGTCTCGGGTCCGAAGCTTTCGTGCACCGAGAGCACCGCCCCCAGCGGCACCATCCGCCCGTCGCTGGTCCGGGTTTTCAGGTTGAGGATGTCCTCGGGCTTCGACCTGAGCGCCGTGTCGGCCTGGGCGATGACCTGGTAGGTCCTGCCGAACTGGTTGAAGTCGTTGACATAGAGCGACCCGAGATAGATCTGCATGGTGTTGAACACCTCGCTGATCGGGATGCCGAGCTGATTGGCCTTGGTTCGGTCGACCGTCACCCTGAGCTGCGGTGCGTCGATGTTGTAGCTGGTGAAAACACCGGACAGCTCGGGCGCGGCGCGCGCCTTGGCCAGCACCTTTTGCATCGCCTCGTTCAGGGCCTTGGTTCCGTAGTCCGCCCGGTCCTCGACCTGCAGCTTGAACCCGCCGACGGTTCCGAGGCCGCGGACCGGCGGCGCCGGAAAGATGGCGATGAAGGCGTCGTCGACCGCGGCGAATTTCTGCTGCAGCCGGTGTGCGATCGCGAAGCCGGAGAGCGACGGGTCCTTGCGCTTCTCGAACGCGTCCAGGGTCACGAAGACGATGCCGGCGCTCGAGCTGTTGACGAAGCCGTTGATCGACAGCCCCGGGAAGGCGACTGCGCCGGCGACGCCTTTCTCGGCGAGCGCGATCTTCGACATCCGCCGGATGACGTCTTCCGTACGCTCCAGCGTCGCGCCCTGCGGAAGCTGGGCGAAACCGACGAGATACTGCTTGTCCTGGGCCGGCACGAAACCGGACGGAACGAGCTGAAAGCCGAGATAGGTGAGACCCAGCAGGCCGGCATAGAGCGCCACGATGATGCCCTTACGGCCGAGGAAGCCGCCGACGCCGCGCTCATAGAGCGAGGTCGCCCGTCCGAAGCCGCGGTTGAAGCCCCGGAAGAACCATCCGAACAGGAAATCGATCGCTCTGGTCAGCAGATCCTTCTTAGCGCCATGCGGCTTCAGCAGGATCGCGGACAGGGCCGGACTCAGCGTCAGCGAGTTGACGGTCGAAATGATCGTCGCGATGGCGATCGTCAGCGCGAACTGCTTGTAGAACATGCCCGTCAGCCCGCTGATGAAAGCGATCGGCACGAACACGCCAGTGATGACCAGCGAGGTGGCGATGATCGGTCCGGTCACCTCCTTCATCGCGGCGACGGTCGCATCGTGCGGGTTCAGGCCCTCCCGGATATTGCGCTCGACGTTCTCGACCACGACGATCGCGTCGTCGACGACGATGCCGATCGCGAGAATCAGGCCGAACAGCGACAGGACGTTGATGGAGAAGCCGAGAAACAGCATGAGTGCAAAGGTGCCGACGATCGACACCGGAACCGACAGCAGCGGAATAATCGACGCCCGCCAGGTCTGCAGAAAAACGATGACGACCAGGACAACGAGCGCGATCGCCTCGAGCAGCGTATGGACGACGGATTTGATCGAATCCGAGACGAAGACGGTCGGATCGTAGACGATGCTGTATTCGACGCCCTCGGGGAAGCTGCGGCTGAGCTCCGCCATCGTCTTGCGCACGTCGCTGGAAATCTGCAGCGCATTCGCGCCCGGCGAGGCGAAGATCGGGATGGCGACCGCGGGCTTGTTGTCGAGCAGCGAGCGGAGCGCGAATTGCTGGGCGTCGAGCTCGATGCGGGCGACGTCGCCGAGGCGTGTGATCGTGCCGTTCGCGTCGCGCTTGATGACGATCTGCGCGAATTGGTCGGGCGAGGTGAGCCGGCCCTGCACGTTGATCGGCCGCTGCAGCACGACGTCCTTGTCGTAAGGGGGGCCGCCGATCGTGCCGCCGGCGACCTGTAAATTCTGCGCGCGAATGGCCGCCACGACGTCACCCGCCGTCATCTGGCGCTCGGCCACCTTCTCGGGATTCAGCCAGACGCGCATGGCGTAGTCGCCGGAGCCGAACAGCCGGACCTGTCCCACGCCCGGCAGCCGCGCCAGCCGGTCCTTGACGTTGAGCACGGCGTAGTTGCGCAGATAGAGCATGTCGTAACGCTCACTCGGCGAGCGCAAATGCACGACCATCGTCAGGTCGGGCGAGCTCTTCACCACGGTCACGCCGAGCTGGCGGACCACGTCGGGGAGCCGCGGCAGCGCCTGCGATACGCGGTTCTGTATCTTCTGCTGCGCCAAATCCGGGTCGGTGCCGATTGCGAAGGTGACGGTGATCGTAAGGATACCGTCCGTCGTCGCGAGCGAGTTCATGTAGAGCATGCCCTCGACGCCGTTGATCTGCTCTTCGAGCGGCGTCGCCACGGTCTCCGCGATCTCGGTCGGATTGCCGCCGGGGAATTGGGCGGTGACGACGATCGAGGGCGGGGAGACCTCCGGGTACTCCCCGATCGGGAGCTGGAACATCGCGATCAGGCCGGCCAAAAAAATCAGCGTGGAAACCACGCCGGCAAAGATCGGCCGGTCGATGAAAAAACGTGAGAACGTCATTGTTCGACTGCTTGGAAAATTGGGTTGGGAACGGCGCCGGAGGGCGGACGCGCGCGACCGCTATTGGTCGGCCGCGACGCGTGCCTGTCCGCCGCTGGACGCCTGCGACACCTGCCGGGGCGCGACGATGGCGTTCGGGCGCACCAGCATGAGCCCGCTGACAATCACCTGATCGCCCGCCTTGAGGCCCTTGTCGATGATGCGCTCGCCGCCGATGGTCGCGCCCAGCGCCACCTCGCGGTAAGCGGCCTTCTTGTCCGGCCGGACGACGTAGACATATTTACGGTCCTGGTCGGTCAGGATGGCGCGCTCGGTCAGAAGCACGGCGTCCTGCTTCGTCGCCGAGCCCATCTTGACGCGGGCGAACATGCCCGGCAGGAGGCGGCCGTCGGCGTTGGCGAAATAGGCGCGCGCGCGGATCGTGCCGGTCTTCGGATCGATCTTGTTGTCGAAGGAGTGGATGCGGCCTTCGACCGGATCACCGCCCTCCGATCCCGGGAACAGCCGGACGGGGATGGTGCGCTCCGACTTGGTGTCGCGTGCGACCGAGCGCACGTAGCGGAGGTAGGTGTTCTCATCGACCTCGAAGTCGGCATAGATGCCGTCCTTGGAAACGATCGACGTCAGCAGCGGCGCGTTCGCGCCGGCCTGCACGATATTGCCGACCGTCACTTCGACGCGACTCACCCGGCCGGCGATCGGCGCCTTCACATAGGCATGATCCAGGTCGATCTCCGCCTGGACGACCCGCGCGGCCGCGGTCTCGACCGCGCTCTTCGCGCTGGCGAAGTCGTTCGCCCGCTGGTCGACCACGCTCTCGGCGATCGCATGGGTGCGGATCAGCTTGCGGGCGCGCATCAGCTCGCGCTCGGTGAAGGTCCGGCGCTCCTGGGCCGCGGTCAGGTCCGCCCGCGCCTGCGTCACGGCCGCCTCGAAGGTTTGCGGCTCGATGACGAACAGCACGTCACCCTTGGCGACCGTCTGGCCATCTTGGAAGTGAACCTCGACGATCCGTCCGCTGACTTGCGGCCGCAGCTCGACTTGGTCCACGGCGTCGAGGCGGGCCGGGAAGCTGCGCCAGATACGCACCGGGCGCTTTTCGACCATGACCGTCTCGACGGGCACGGCGGCCGGCGCCTTGGCGGCCGTCTGACCGGAGGCCGTCGCCATCAGGCCCTGCCGGGTGTAGAGGGCGGCGCCGATGCCGACGGCGATCACGGCCGCGCCGATAACAATTTTGGAAGTCGTGATCCGGGACATAGAGGGAACCTTTTGCTGAAGATACGTGCACGAAGACGTACCGATCAGTTTGCTGCACCGCAGCATAAGATACCGAACGGTATGGCGTCAAGGGGTAGTTTTTTGACGGGTGGGTCGTTCACGGAAGTTTGAAAGGAATGCCGCCGACGATCGCTCGGACGGCAGGCCCTAGCCGGCGACGGCGGCGGCCAGCATTTTGGCCGGTTTCCGCCGGAATTCCGGCTTCAGGTCGAGCAGGCGGTAGAAGCCTTCACGCAGATCCGGCTCGATGGTGGCGGCGCAGTTCATGACGCGCCCATAGATAAGCAGGCCTTGCATGTATTGAAAGAGCAGCCGGCTGAGCTGGAGCGGGTCCGGATCGCCCTTGAGCACTCCGTCCGCCTTCAGGCCGCGCACCAGCGCAATATAATACCGCATGCCGTTTTCGGCCATTTCCATGCTTGCCTGGCGCACTTTCTCCTCGGCGACGCCGACCTGGCCGCCGCAGGTGAAGAACGGGCAGCCGGCAACCTCCCGCGTCTTGTGCCCTTCGGCGGCCGCATCCGGGCACAGCTGCGCGCCCTGCTGCCGATCGATGACGAACTGGATGAGATTCTCCAAGATTTTCCAATGGAGTAAAGGACGGCGAATAGATCGCGTCCAGCTCTTTCTTGAACGCCTCCCAATAATGCTTGGAGGCGGCGTAATAGAGGTCGGCCTTGCTTTCGAAGTGATGGTAGAAGGCGCCCTTGGTAACGCCGGCCCGTGCGCAGATCTCGTTCACGCCCACATTGTCGTAATTGCTCTGCCAGACCAATTGAATGGCGGTATCGAGAAGCCGTTCCTTGGTCTTGGCCGGGTCGCGGATCACATGGTTCCTCCTTTGATACCACTTATATACATACTGGTCGGTTTCTAATCAAGCCCGACCAATAAGCCCTATCGCGCCGGCACGACCCGTTCGAGGAAGGCGATCACGGCGCCGGCGAAATTGTCGTTGCGGTCGCCGGCCACCATGTGGGCGGCATTTTCGACGCGGACATATTCCGCATGCGGGCATTGCTCGAGGAAGCTCTGCGCGCCCTCCTCGCTCAGCACGTTCGACAGCCCGCCGCGCACGAGCAGCGTCGGCAGCGTCAAATTTTCCGCGCACGCGCTGAGACGCGTTCGACGGCCGTCATCCTCGCGCCACGCACGCCGGCGCGCCGGGTCCCAGTGCCAGTGATACTTGCCGTCCTTGCCCAGCCGGATGTTCTTGGCCAGCCCATCGAGCGTGCGCGGGCGCTGGCGATGCGGCTGGTAGTTGGCGATGGCCTCGGCCACTTCCTCCAGGCTGTCGAAACCTTCCGGTTTCTGGTTCATGAAGGCCTGGATCTCGCGCCGGCCCTGCGCCTCGATCTTGGGCGCCATGTCGACCAGCACGAGCGCGCGCGCCGCCACCTTGGCCTCGCCCACGGCGACAAGGCTGGTGGCGCCGCCCATCGAGGCGCCGACCAGGATCGGGTGCGTGTCGCCGAGCGCTTCGATGACGCAGCAGAGATCCGCGACCATATGGTCGAGGCTGTAGTCGCCTTCCGGCGCCCAGTCGGAATCCCCATGGCCGCGCGCATCGAAGGCGACGACGTGATAGCCCTCGTTGCCGAGCGTCTCGCCCGCGCCTTTCCAGGCGTGGCGCGTCTGTCCGCCGCCATGCTGCAGGACGACCAGCGGTCCTTTGGGGTCGCCCCAGGTGTCGCCTGCGATCGAGATGCCGCCGGCTCCGGTCCACTTGTGCATGGGAACCGGTGTTCCCGGCAGCCGCTCTCCTGCGCTCATGTGACGTCTTCTCCTTTTCCGACAGGCGGCCCCCAGGCTTGGGATGCCGAACCGAATGCATCGACAGTTTACTGCGAACCCAGCCCAGGATGCCAATCGCGGCCGGCCGCCGCCAGGGCCGCCGATTTGCCTGGAACCGGAGCGGCTGCTTAGATGGCGGCCTGTCCGCGAATTCGGGAGGTCCTCCATGTCCTATCATGTCTATGTCACCGTGTCGGGGGAGGGCCGTATCGCGCGATTTTCGATGGATCGCGAAACCGGCGCGCTCGAACGGCGTGGTGATGCCGCTTTGCCCGGCCGCCCGGCGCCGATCGCCCTTCACCCCGACCGGCGCGTCATGCATGTGGCGCGGCGGGACGCGCATCTCATCACCAGCCTCCGTATCGACCCGGCGACCGGCGACTTGACGGAAATCGGCACGATCCCATCCGTGGAAGATCCCTGCCACATGTCGACCGATCGCAAGGGCCGCTATCTGCTCGCCGCTTATTATCTGAGCCATAAGGTGACCGTGCATCGGATCGGCGAGGACGGCGCGGCGATCGATCCGCCGGTCGTGTTCCGCGAGACCGCCATCGGCGCGCATTGCTTCCAGACCGATCCGTCGAACCGCTTCGTTTTCGTCCCGCATATCGCGCGCGAGGATGCGCCGAATGCGATCTTCCAGTTCCTGTTCGATGAGAAAACGGGGCAGATCACGCCGAACGATCCGCCGCGGGTGGCGCAGCCGGACTGGACCGGACCGCGGCACTACTGCTTCCATCCGGCCAAGGACATTGTCTATTTCTCGAACGAGCAGGGCTGCAGCGTCAGCGTCTATGCGCTCGACACAAAGAAGGGCACGCTCTCGCCGCTGCAGACCATCTCGACCCTGCCGGAAGGCTGGTCGGGTCAGAGCAAGTGCTCGCAGATCCGCATGACGCCCGACGGGCGGTTCCTCTATGCCCCCAACCGCGGCCATAACAGCATCGCTGAATTCGCCGTCGATCCGGCGAGCGGCCTTCTCACGGCCCTCGGCCACGCGCCGGCCGAGAAGATCCCGCGCGCCTTCGAGATCGACCCCGCCGGGCGCTTCCTGATCTCCGCCGGCCACGATACCGGCCACCTCGCCGTCTACCGCATCAAGAGCGACACCGGCCGGCTCGACCAGATTGCCCGGCACGAGGTGGGCGCGGTGCCGATGTGGGTGACGATCATCCCGGCGGCGTAGCGCCTCCGGTCTGTCCCGGCGGCAATGAATACGCGCGCGCCGGATTCCGATGATAGGATCGGGCATCGAGCCGAGGCGCGGGCTCGTCGGAATCGATGCGACAAAGCGTAGGTGCAACGATGACGGATGTGCATGAAGGCGGATGCGTATGCGGCAAGGTCCGGTATCGGACGGTCGGCGCACCGAAACGGGTGAGCGCTTGCGCATGCCGCTGGTGTCAGAAGCGGACCGGCAGCGCGCTCGGGATCTCGGTCTATTTCGACCAGCGGGATGTCGTGTTCACGCAAGGGGTGCTCAAGCCCTACGGGCTGATCTCCGATGCGGGCCGCTGGATCGAGAGCGAATTCTGCGCGACCTGCGGGACGACGGTCAGCTGGACGCTGGAATTCCTGCCCGGCTATCGCGGGATCGCCGGCGGCACGTTCGACGCGCCGACCTTCTGGTACGATCTCGAACGGTTCGTCTTTGCGCGCTCCAAGCCGGACTGGCTGACGATTTCGGATGGAATCGAAATCTGCCAGGCGATGCCCGGATAGGCGGTGCCGCGACGCTTTCCTCGCCCATGATCCGGATCGCGGGTAAATTGGCGCCGACGGTCTCACGACGCAGCATCTACCGGGAGAGGCGGCATGACCTTCGTCAGCGACCAAAATCGCCGTTGGTGGATTCTGGCCGCAATGAGCGGCGTGCTCGGCCTCGTCGTGCTCGATGAGACGGTGGTCGGCGTCGCGCTGCCAACGATCCGGGCCGAGCTCGCCATGTCGCAGGTCGCCGCGCACTGGGTCGTCAATGCCTATCTGCTGACATTTACCTGCTTCGTCGCCATCGGCGGACGGATGGGCGACAGCCTCGGCCATCGCAGCGTCTTCGTGGCCGGCATCGCGGTCTTCGGTCTCGCTTCGCTCGCCGCCGGCTCGTCGCCGACGGACATCTGGCTGATCGTCGCGCGCGCGGCGCAGGGGATCGGCGCGGCCATTATCTTCCCGGCGTCCTGGGCGATGATGACCACGATCTTTCCCGCGGCGCAGCGTGGGTTCGCGTTCGGTATCCAGACCACGATCGGCGGTATCTTCATGTCGACGGGCCCGCTGATCGGTGGCTTGTTCGCGGCGGCGATCTCGTGGCGCTGGATTTTTTGGATCAACCTGCCCGTCGTCGCCGCGGTTGCGGTCATCGTGCTTGCGACTTGGACGCCATCGATCGAATCCGCGCGGCGAGCGATGCCGAAAGCGCGCGGCGGTTTCGACTTTCTCGGACCGGTCGCACTGGTCTTCGGCCTGATCGCCGTGGTGGTCGCCCTCATGGAAGGCGCCGGATGGGGGTGGGGCGATCCGGTCACATTGGCCCTGTCCGGCGGCGGCGCCGCCTTGCTTATCGTCTTCGCGGTCGTCGAGACGCGATGCCGGGCGCCGGTGATCGATCTCGGCTTGCTGCGGATCGCGACCTTCACCGGCGGCGTGCTGATCTTCTTCATGTTCCAGTTCAACAAGATCATCGTCTTCGTCTTCGGGCCTCTCTATCTTCAGGACGCATTGCACAGGTCGCCGATCGAGGCCGGTTTCGCCGTGATGATCGCCGTGCTGCCGACCCTGGTGACGTCGCTGATTTCCGGACGGCTGACCGACCGCCTCGGCGCGCGGCGGCCCATGATGCTGGGGCTGGCGCTCAATGGGGCGGCGGTCATTCTTCTCGCCATCGTCACCGCCTATGACAGTTATCCGTTGACGCTGATGCCCCTGGTGATCTGGGGCGCGACGTTGCCGTTCCTCGCGGTTCCGTCGCGGCGCGCCCTGATGAGCGCGGTCCCGCCGACGCAGCAAAGCCAGGCGAGCGGCGTCAACCTGACGATCCAAATGCTCGGCGGCACGATCGGCATGGCGCTCTGCAGCAGCCTCTTCACGGCGACCGGCAGCTTCCGGCTCGTCTTCCTGGTGACGGGCGCGCTCGTGCTCGCGGCCATGCTGGTCGGCTGGCTGATGGTCGAGCGCCCCCTGCCGTCGGCGGCGGCTTCGCGGTCCTAGACGGCTTCCTTGCCCTTCTCTGGCCGAGCGACCGTCTGTCCGTCGCATTTAGCCGGAAATCACCGGGTTTGTCAAAATTGCGGGCGCCATGCCGGGCAATCGGCCGGAAAGCGGCCTTTTCGGCCGGTTCCTCACGAAGTCTCCGGACGACGTGAATTGCGCGGAGGGGCCGCGGCCGCTATCTCTGAGGCGAACCAATGGGGAGCCGGGCCGCCATTGCCCGGGTCTGCGAGCGATAGGACGAAGGATGGCGGACGCGGCGAGCCGTTCCCATAGAAGGCCGGCCTCAGGATGGCGCGAATGGATGCCCTGGTACGACAATGCCGGGCGCCTTTCCGCCTTCAAGCTGGCCGTGCTGATCCTGCTGTTCATCCCGATGACGATGGTCGCCATCCGCTATCTCGACGGCGCGCTGGGCGCGCGCCCGATCAACGAAGCCGTGCATCAGATCGGCAATTGGACGCTTCGGCTCCTGCTGATCTCGCTCGCCATCAGGCCGGCCCGGAACATCTTGCACTGGCCAAGGCTGATGCAGGTCCGGCGGCTGGTCGGGGTCGTTGCCTTCGTCTACGTGGCGGCCCACCTCACGCTCTATGCCGCGGATGAAGCCTTCGATCTCGCGAAGGTGGCGACCGAGATCGTGCTGCGTATCTACCTGACCATCGGCTTCGTCGCGCTGCTCATCCTGGCGGCGATGACGCTTACCTCGACGGACGGCATGGCGCGGCGGCTCGGCGGCCGGCGGTGGCGGCGGCTGCACCAGCTGGTCTATGCCGCGACGCTGCTCGCGGTCATCCATTTCTTCATGCAGACGAAAGCCAATGTCGACGAGCCATGGGTCATGGCCGGCCTGTTTGCCTGGCTGATGGCCTATCGGGTGGCGGGCTGGTACGAGAAACGGCAGGGCGGCGTGCCGGACTGGCTGCCGGCCGTATTCGGCGTCGGCGCCGGCGCCGCCACGGCACTGGGCGAATCCGTTTACTACTGGATCAAGCTCGGCGTTGCGCCCGACAGGGTGCTGGCGGCGAACCTCGTCTTCACCGCGGGACCGCGTCCCGGATGGATCGTGGCTGCGATCTGCCTCGGTTTCGTCCTGGCCGGATTTGCGCGGAAGCGCCTGCTGCTGATCAACAAGCGGGCGCCCAAATTTTCCGAAGTGGCCGGGCGGCGCGGCGCCGTTCCCTAGTCCGGCATCGCCGCGCGAATGTCGCGCAACGTGGCGGCGAGGATCTTGTAGTCGATGGAGTAGGCGATGAAGGTCGCGCCGCGCGTGCGCCAGGCGGCCGCCTCTTCGACGCTGCTGACATAGGCGCCGATGTTGGTGCCCTTGCGCGCCAGCACGGCATCGATGATGCGGTCGACTTCCGCGCGCACGTCGGGATGCGTCAGCTCGCCGGGCAGGCCGAGCGACGCCGCCAGATCGCCCGGTCCGGGCATGATCACATCGAGCCTGACCGACGACAGCACCTCGTCCAGGCGGTCGATCACCGAAGCATCCTCGATCAGTCCGATCGCGAGCGTCATGTTGTTGGACCGTTCGACATAGTCGCTGAAAGGGCTCAGCCCATAGTCCGCCGCCCGCACGCCCGTGCAGGCCGGACGGTCGCCGGCCGGCGCATAGCGAAGCGCCGATACCGCGGCGGCCGTCCGCGCGGGCGAAAGTCCGACATGCGGAAAGACAATGCCGCGAACGCCGGCATCGAGCAGGCGCGCCATCTGCGCCGGGGCGTCGTCGGCGACGCGCACGATAACCGACAAGCCGACGGCGTCGGCGGCGCGGACATGGCCGAGAACGTCCCGGATGTCGAGCGGCGCATGCTCCAGATCGACGATGACGAAATCGAAACCGGCACGGCCTGCCAGCTCGGTATGCGCTGGGTCGGGCGAGAAGACGAACAGGCCGTAGACGCAGTCACCGTCCTGCATCCGCTCGGCCAGGCTTCGGACGGTCGCCACGACTATTGCGGCCCCGGCGCGTAGGTCTTGCCCGGCGCGGTCAGATATTTGCGCAGCTCGTCCGCATAGACAAGCTCCGAATCGTCCTCCGGCGCATAACCGATCACCTTGCGCGCGTTGACCAGGCTCCAGCACGACCGCGCATTGTTCGATACGCCGTAGAAGGCCTGGAAGGGGACGCCATCGGCGTCGCGGATGTCGTCGGTCTCGATCGACTTGACGTAGAGCTGCTGCAGGTCGCGGTCGCTGATATAGCAGGCGAGGTCGCGCCGCAGGCTGATCTGGTTCTTGGCAAGCGCCGCGATGTCGAGGCCGCGCGGCGCGCCGATGCGGATGTTCACGCTTTCCACCGGGCGGCCGAAACGGCCGCAGGCGAAGACGAAGCCAAGCGACTCATACGCGATCTTGCACCAGCCATAGAGATTGTCGGATTTCGGGTAAGTCTCCGAATCGACGACATCCATCTTGCCGAAATGCAGCTTCGACTCATACCAGTCCGTCGCGTGGTTGGAACTGGCGATGACGACGCGGCGGACGCCCTCCTCGAGCGCGAGCTTGTACATGTTGAAGGCCATGTCGAGCATCTTGCGCTCGGCAATGTATCCGTCCACCGGATGGATCTGCGGATCGGCAAACCATTGGCGGTTGGGCCCCGTGGTGGTGCGGGGATCGCGCTGATTCGGCACCCGCGCGTTGTGGACGATGGCATAGGCGCCGCGGAAGTGCGCCCGATACTTTTCAACGTCCGGGTCCGATACGTCGGCGATAATGACATCGTCGATCGGGCCCTTCTTCGACTGCTTGGTCACGTCGAGCAGCACCAGCTCGTAGCGCTCGCGAAACGCCGGCAGCAATATGCCCGACACATGTCCGGCCGCGCCGGTAACGACGATCTTGCGCTTTGCCATTTCGCTTCTGCCCTCCCGTTATGCATTGGATTCTTGCGTTCGCTTATTTTGCGCGGAGAGGACGTGCGCGCCAAGGGGCAGGCTTTCTCAGGCCGATTTGCCCTGCGCAATCCCGGCGAGCGCGTCGCTGTCGAAGACCTTGGAGTCGACCTTCAGATAGGCCATGCGCTCCTCGGGCACGAGAACGACGTCCATGACGCCCGGCATGTCGCGGAGCCGCGCCGCAAGCGCCTTCCGTCCGTCGGCATCCACATCGCCGATGCGGGCGACGCGGGTCACGTAATGTCCCGGCTTCGCCATGGTCGCGGCGACAATGAGCCAGGCCAGCGCAATGCCGGCGGCGAAGAAAAAGACGCCGGGTGAGCCGAAGGATTGATGCACCCAGCCGCCGGCCGCGCCGCCGACGAAGATGCCGAGGAACTGGGAGCTCGAATAGACGCCGCTCGCCGTTCCCTTGGCGTCGGGCGGCGCGGTCTTGGTGACCAGGGACGGAAGGCTCGCCTCCAAAATGTTGAACGCGGTGAAGAAGGCGACGATGGCGATGAGGCTAATGACGATGCTCTGCGCGTCGCCCCACAACAGCACCTGACTCAAGACCAGCAGGAAGACTGCGCCGACGAAGACCTCCTTCATGCGGCGGTGCTTCTCCGCGACGATGATGGCGGGAACCATGAACGCCACCGAGACCACGAGCACGGGAAGATAGATCATCCACTGTTCTTCCGCGGAGAGCGAGAACGCGCCAAGCAGCAGGTGAGGAACGACGAGGAAGCTGGCGGTAAGGATGGCGTGCAAGGCGAAGATGCCGAAGTCGAGCCGCAGCAGCTCTGCGTTGCGCAGCACCGATCCCAGCATGGATGGCACCGTCTCCGCGTCCCGGTGCACGGCGATGCGCTCCGGCGACGGCACGATCCACTTCGTGACCGCCATGCCAACGAAGGCGAGGATGACCATGAGCCAGAAGATGCCGGATACATCCACCCAGCCGGCGACGATCGGCCCGATGACAAGCGCGACCATGAACGACATCCCGATGGTGATGCCGACGATCGCCATGGCCTTGGTCCGGTTCTCCTCACGCGTCAGGTCGGCGACCAGGGCGAGGATCACGGAGCCGACCGCGCCGGTGCCCTGCAGGATGCGGCCGATCAGCACGCCGTCGATAGAAGTGGAAACGGCGGCGACCGCGCTACCGAGCGCGAAGAGGCCGAGGCCGATCACCACCATGACCTTGCGCCCGACGCGGTCGGACAACACGCCGAAGGGAATCTGCAGCAGCCCCTGGCTCAGCCCATAGGCGCCGAGCGCCAGGCCGATCTTGGCGGGCGTCGCGCCGTGCAGGTGCCGCGCATAGGTCGCGAAGACGGGATAAATCATGAACAGGCCGAGCAGCCGGATCGAGAAGACCGATGCAAGAGAAAAGGCGGCGCGGGTTTCTTGGCGGTTCATGGTCCGGTCTCTTCGGCAGCTCGTCGACTCGGCAAATGCGCCCCGCAGATCCTTTCAGCCGGCAAAATGCATGATCCCGTGATGGCGTGGCGCCAAGGACCCATGCGGTTCGAGCCGGTCAACCCTCCGTCGGTGGGAAAATTCCGGCACCCTTGCCGGCCCTGACAGGGCGGGAGCTTACCCTAAGCCGATACAAATGGCCGGGCAAGGCGATCGCAGACGGCGCCTTGTCGCAGGCCGGCTCGTTATCGGCCCGTTCTGCGCATGGGCTCGTCGGGGCGCGACTGGCGTCCGTTGTCGTCCATGACCTCGAGCCACATCGCGTTGAGCACCGCGAAGGAGCAGGCGAGACCCAGACCCAAGACCCAACTGAAATACCACATTGCTCGTCTCCGTCGGTTAGTAGCTGAGATCGTCGGCCTCGACCTGCTGCTCGGTCACCTTGCCGCGCAGCACGCGGTAAACGAAGGCCGTGTAGGCGAGGACGATCGGCAGGAATAGAACGACGGCGATCAGCATGATCAGCAACGTCGTGCGGCTCGATGACGCATCCCAGACCGTGAGGCTGCTCGCCGGGTTGAAGGAAGACGGAAGGATGAAGGGGAACATGCTCACGCCAGCGGTTGCGACGACGCCGAATACGGCGATGCAACTCGCGAGGAAGGCAACGATCTCATAGCGCCGCCACGCGGCTATAGCGGCGAGCAATGCACCCAGCAGCCCCATCGCCGGCGCCGCCATCGTCCAGGGCATTGCCCGGTAGTTCGCGAGCCAGGCGCCGGTCTCACGCGCCACCGTCTTGCCTAGCGGGTTGGACGCCAGGTCATGGGCGAGGACGCTGGAGATGCGATAGCCGTCCAGTGCCGCGGTCCAGATCCCGGCCGCCGCGAAGAGAAGGATAAGCAGCAGGGCGCCGAGAATGGCGGCGGTCCCTGCCCGGGCCGCGACCGGGCCGTCTGTCTTCATGGCTGAGATAGGTTCCGCCATGCATCGCCAGCATCGCGACCGAGACCAGCCCGCTCAGGAGCGCGAAGGGGCTGAGCAGATCGAAGAAGCCGCCGTGGTAGGTCATGCGCAATGTTTCGTCGAAGACGAAGGGCGCGCCCAAGAGCGCGTTGCCGACGGCCACGCCGAAAATCAGCGCCGGCACGAAACCGCCAACGAAAAGCATCCAGTCCCAGAAGGCGCGCCAGCGGGTCCCTTCCAGCTTGCTGCGGTACTTGAAGCCCACGGGACGCAGGATGAGCGAGCAGAGCACGACGAACATCGCGAGATAGAAGCCGGAAAAGGCCACGGCATAGATCGCCGGCCAGGCGGCGAAGATGGCGCCGGCGCCCAGGATCAGCCAAACCTGATTGCCTTCCCAGACCGGGCCGACCGAATTGATGGCGACGCGGCGCTCGCCGTCGGTGCGGGCGACGAAGGGCAGCAGGATGCCGACCCCCAGGTCGAAGCCGTCCATGACAGCGAAGCCGATCAGCAGCACGCCGAGCAGCAGCCACCAGATGACGCGCAATGTCGCAAAATCGAGGAAATCCATGATCATTCTCCTGCCCTCGCTTGATAGCTGCCGCGGGAGGTAGACGAGACGGAGGCGACGCGCGCCGGCGATCCGCCGGAATCCGCATCGGGGCCGAGCCGGATATACTTCACCATGAGAAACAGCTCGATGACGGCGAGCGCGCTGTAGAAGAGCACGAAGCCCGCGAGACTGAACCACACGCTGCCGGCGCCGATGCTCGACGCCGACAGGAAGGTCGGCAGGACGCCGTCGATCGTCCACGGCTGCCGGCCGTTCTCTGCCACGAACCAGCCGAGCTCGGAGGATATCCATGGCAGTGGCAGGATGAATACCGCCAGCCTGAGGAACCACCGGTGGCGATCGAGGCGGCGCGTTGCCGAAAGCCAGAAGGAGAGGGCGAAAAAGGCGATGAAGAAGAAGCCGAGCCCAACCATGAAGCGGAACGACCAGAAGAGCGGCAGCACGTTGGGCACCGTGTCCCAGGCCGCCTTCTCGATCTGCGCCGGCGTCGCGTCGGTGACCTTGTCCGTGTAGCGCTTGAGAAGCAGACCGTAACCCAGGTCCTTGATGTGCGCTTCGAGGGCCGCTTTGGCGCCGGCGTCGTCGGGGTAGGCGCGGACGCGCTCGAGCGCGCCATAGGCGACCATGCCGCTCCGGATTCGGCCTTCGCTCGCCGCCACCAGCGGCTTGATACCGGGAACCTGCGTGTCGAGCGATCGTGTCGCGATGAGCCCCAGCATCCAGGGGACCTTGACCGCATAGTGGGTCTCGCGCGCGGCGAGGTCGGGAATGCCGAAGATCGTGAAGCTCGCGGGCGCCGGCTCCGTTTCCCACATTGCCTCGATTGCCGCGATCTTCATCTTCTGGTTCTGCGAGGCCGTGTAGCCGCTCTCGTCGCCGAGCACGACGACGGAAAGTGCGGAGGCAAGGCCGAAACTGGCCGCGACCGTCATGGACCGCTTCGCGAACGCCACATTCCGCCCCTTGAGCAGAAACCAGGCGCTGACCGCCATGACGAAGATTGCGCCGGTGACATAGCCGGCGCTCACGGTGTGCACGAACTTCGCCTGCGCCACCGGATTGAACAGAACCTCTGCGAAAGAGCTGACCTCCATGCGCATCGAGTGGGGATTGAACACCGCCCCGACGGGATTCTGCATCCAACCATTAGCGACCAGGATCCACAATGCCGACAGGTTCGAGCCGAGCGCGACGAGCCAGGTCACGGTCAAATGCCCCACTTTCGACATCCGGTTCCAGCCGAAGAAGAACAGGCCGATGAAGCTCGCTTCGAGAAAAAAGGCCATGAGGCCTTCGATCGCGAGCGGCACGCCGAAAATGTCGCCGACATAATGCGAGTAATAGGCCCAGTTCGTGCCGAACTGGAATTCCATGGTGATGCCGGTGGCGACGCCCATGGCGAAGTTGATGCCGAAGAGCATGCCCCAGTATTTCGTCATGTCGCGCCAGATCGTCCGGCCGGTCATGACGTAGACGCTCTCCATGATGCCTAAGAGAACCGAAAGTCCGAGCGTGAGCGGCACGAACAGGAAGTGGTACATCGCCGTGAGGCCGAACTGGAGCCGGGAGAGCTCCACCGCCGTGTTATCGATCATGGTTCACCTCGTCGCTGGCTCCTGAACCAGGCATTGCCAGCAGGTGGCGCGCGACCACCTGCTGCGTGACCGCCGGCCGGTCGGCCGGCGCAAAGAAAAGAAAGTAGAGAAGGACCAGACCCGCGGCCTTTAGACACAGAACGGCAGTGATCTCCTGCCAATAGGCGAAACGGGAGGCCAGGCCGGCACTTGCCGGCTTAGATCGTCTGATCGGCATCGCGAAGCACCACGTAGATCGCCGGAATGACGAGAACGGTCAGCAGCGTCGAGGAGGCCAGCCCGAACAGGAGCGAGATCGCCAGCCCCTGGAAGATCGGATCGGGCAGGATCGTCGCCGCACCGATCATGGCCGAGAGCGCGGTCAGAAGGATGGGCTTGAATCGCACCGCACCCGCTTGCAGCAGCGTTTCGCGCAACGTCTTGCCTTGCCCGGCGCCGTGGCGGATGAAATCGACCAGTAGGATCGAGTTGCGCACGATGATACCGGCAAGCGCGATGAATCCGATCATCGAGGTCGCAGTGAACGGCGCCCCGAAAAGCCAGTGGCCGAGCACGATGCCGATCAGGGTCAAGGGGATCGGCGTCAGGATGACGAGCGGAAGGCGGAAGCTGCCGAACTGGGCCACGACGAGAATATAGATGCCAAGGATGGCGACGGCAAAGGCGGCGCCCATGTCGCGGAAGGTGACATAGGTAATCTCCCACTCGCCATCCCAGAGCAAGGTGGGCTTCGCTTCGTTCGTCGGTTGCCCGTGAAAGCTCACGGTCGGCGGCGGAAGCTTGCCCCAGTCATGCGTGGCGATCGCGTCGTCGACCGCGAGCATGCCGTAGATCGGCGCCTCGTAGGCGCCCGCCAGCTCGGCGGTCACCATGTCGGCGAAATGACCATCGCGCCGGAACAGCACGGGTGTGCCTTCCTCCCGCGTCACGCGGACCACGTCGCCCAGCTCGACCACGCGGTTGCTGCCGGGTATGACATTGGCCGGCACCGGCGTCGATGTGAGCCGCTCGGTCCAGGCGAGATCGTTTTTCGGCAAGCCGATCACGATCTCAATCGGATCCCGTTCCGCCCCGCGATGCGAATAGCCGACCGGGACGCCGCCAAGCAGCATGCTGATCGTATCGTAGACGTCGCTCTGCTCGACGCCGAAGAATTCGAGCCGGTCCTGGTCGATCGAGATGCGCAGACGCGGCCGGGGCTTGCCGTAGGAGTCGTCGACATCGACGATATAAGGCACGGCGTTGAAGATCTTCTTCACTTCCTGCGCCACCGCGCGCCGCGTCGCGGCATCGGGGCCGTATATCTCCGCCAGCAGGGTCGCAAGCACGGGCGGGCCGGGCGGTACCTCGACCACCTTGATCACCGCGCCGGGCATGAGCGTCAGTGCTTTCAATCGTTGCCGGAGATCGAGCGCGACCGCGTGGCTCGATCGGCTGCGCTCCGATCTCGGCAACAGATTGACCTGGAGCTCGCCCAGTTCCGGCGAGGAGCGCATGTAGTAGTGGCGGACGAGGCCGTTGAAGTTGAAAGGCGCCGCCGTGCCGGCATAGGCCTGCATCGACTGCGCCTCGGGCATCTGCCGGGCGATCTCGGACGCGGCGAAGAGCGTGCGCTCGGTGTCTTCGAGGCTCGCCCCTTCGGGCAGATCGAGCACCACGTCGAGCTCGGACTTGTTATCGAAGGGCAGTAGCTTGACGGTCACGTTCTTGGTTACGAACAGGACGCAGACGAGCACGGTCGCGGCGCCGACCGCGCCGAGAAAGATCGCGGAAGATCGGCGCGAGCGCACGATCGGGATGGCGAAACGCCGGTAGAGGCGGCCGAGTCTGCCGCCGTCCGACGCTTCCTCGTGACCGGCGGATGGGGAATTCCCGCGCGGCGTCAGCTTGAGCATCAGCCAGGGCGCCACGACCATCGCGACGAAGAAGGAGAACAGCATCGCCGCCGAGGCATTGGCCGGGATCGGCGCCATGTAGGGGCCCATCAGCCCGGAGACGAACAGCATCGGCAGCAGCGCCGCGATCACCGTGAGGGTGGCGACGACCGTCGGGTTGCCGACCTCGGCCACCGCTTCGATCGCCGCCTGCATGCGATTGCGGCCGTCGTGCATCGCCCAATGCCGGGCGATGTTTTCGACCACCACGATCGCATCGTCGACCAGGATGCCGATCGAGAAGATAAGCGCGAAGAGGCTCACCCGGTTGATGGTGTAGCCCATCAGCTCGGCGGCGAAGAGGGTGAGGAGGATCGTGGTCGGGATCACGACGAGGGTGACGATCGCCTCGCGCCAGCCGATGGCGAATCCGATCAGCACGACGATCGAGACCGTCGCGAGCGCCAGGTGGAACAGCAGCTCGTTCGCCTTGTCGTTGGCGGTGGCGCCGTAGTCGCGCGTCACATCGACCCGGATGTCGCTCGGGATCAGCCGCCCTTTCAGGCTGCCGACGCGATCGAGAATCGCTTTCGACACCACCACCGCGTTGGCGCCGGCGCGCTTGGCGAAGGCGACGGTCACGGCCGGCGCGCGGTCCCATTGCCGGCTCTTGTCCGGCGTGAAGCTCCAGACCCGGTGATCCAGCGGCGTCGCGCCGACGACGACCTTGGCGACGTCGCGAACATAGACCGGGCGCCCGTCGCGCGTCGTGATCAGCAGCAGCCCGATATCGGGAACGCCGAAAAGCGTCTGGCCGGCGGCGACGGTGGGCTCGGTCCCGGCATCGCGCACCGTGCCCGCGAGGAACGACCGGTTGGCGCCGCGAACCTTGGCGACGAGCTGCTCCAGCGTGACGCCGAACAGTGCCAATTTCTCCGGGTCGGGCTCGACACGGATCTGCTCCGGCGTGCCGCCCGAGATGTAGCTGAGCCCGATATTGTCGACCTTGATCAACTCCGTTCGCAGCCGCTCGGCGAGCTGATAAAGCGCCTTTTCGTTCCAGCGCGCCGCCGCCTCCGGCTTGGGCGACAAGGTCAGCGTGACGATGGCGACGTCATTGATGCCGCGGCCGACGATCAGCGGCTCCGGAATGCCGATGGGGATGCGGTCGTAGTTGGCGCGGATCTTCGCCTGGACCCGCAGAATGGCGTCATCCTCGCTGGTGCCGACGAAGAAACGCGCCGTCACCATCACGCGATCGTCCTGGGTCTGGCTGTAGACATGCTCGACGCCGTTGATGCCCTTGACGATCGCTTCCAAGGGCTTGGTGACAAGCTCGACCGCATCCGCCGCCTTGAGCCCGTCCGCGTTCACCATGATATCGACCATGGGGACGCTGATCTGCGGCTCCTCCTCGCGCGGGATGGTCATCAGCGCGATCAGACCGGAGACGATTGCCGCGATGAGGAAGAGCGGCGTCAGCGGCGAGCGGATCGTGGCTTGCGTGAGCCGGCCGGAAAGTCCCAGTTTCACGGCTGCACCAGGACATCACCCGGATGAAGGCCTGAAAGAATCTCCAGCGCGTCGGGCATGTCCGGGCGCGGCCTCAAGCGGCCGCGCTGGACGGGCACGTCCACGACCGCACCGTCGGGTTCGCGCAGGCGGGCATAGTCGAGCCCGAAGCGGGTCACGATGTAGCCGGCCGGCACGATGAAGGTCCGACGCTCGCCGCCGGATATCCACACCCGTATCCGCTCGCCGACGAAGTAGTCGCCGAGTCCCGCGACGTTGGCGTCGGCGACGACACGGCCATCCTCGATCTGCGGATAGACGAGCGTGATCGTACCGAAGCTGGCGGCCTTTTTTCCCAGATCCTCGCCGTCGAGGCGGATCGGGTCGCCGGCTTTCAAGAAGCGCGCATGCCGTTCCGGCACGCGCAGCCGGAGGACGAAATCCTGCTGCGCGATCGTGGCGATCGTCTCGCCGCTCAGCACGACGGCGCCCACGGTCACCGGCACCTTGAGGACGCGGCCCGCGGTCGGCGCCAGCACCTGTCCTTCCGTCATCTGTTGCTCGATTACGGCGCGCTCGGCGGTGCGCGCCTTCAGCGTGTTCGTGGCGACATTGGCCGCGGCGACGGTGGTGTCGTATTGCGCCTTGCTCATCGTGCCGCTCTTTACCAGTGACTTGGCGCGTGCGAGGTCCGATTCCGCCTTGGCTACCTGCGCCTTCAGCGCGGCAATCTGCGCATCGATCGCGGCCTGCTGGAGGACCAGCTTCTGATCGCCGATCTTTGCGATGATCTGGTCGCGTTCGACGTGGTCGCCCTCCTTGACCGAGAGGCTGACGATCGTGCCGCCGGTGCGGACGCGGGCCGGCACGATTTCCGAGCTCTCGACCGTGGCGAAGACAGCCTTATCGTCGGCGGTGGCGACCGGCTCGACGGTGTAGGTCGACGCAGCTTGGGAAGTGCTCACGCTGGTAAGAAGCGCGGCGGCGGCCAGAAGAACGACCTTGCGCATGGGAGATGTTCCCTTCACGGAGCCTGCTTACGGGAAGCCGACGGGCCTTACGTCTCCGGTATCGCGGGTGCTCTGGAGGCCAGCCGTTGAAAGCGTCCGAGAGCGGACGAATGCAGTCATGATCTTTTGCCCTTCCTTCGCTTTCGACCGGCCTGATTGGCGGTTTCGCTGTTCGGGGCCGGCTCGCAGAGCGGCTGAGGCCCGCAATAAACCCGGTATAGCGTTTCGAGCACTTCGCGGGCCGGCGCGCTCGAGATCGAGTACCAGATAGTCTGCCCGTCGCGCCGCGCTGCCACGACGCCGTCCTTTCGCAGGAGGGCGAGATGCTGGGAGACGGTCGAGTTGCGGATGCCCAGGAACTCGGCCAGCTCGCCGACCGAACGTTCCCCTTCGATAAGCTGGCACACGATGAGAAGGCGATGCCGATTGGCGAGCGATTTCAGCAACTCGCTCGCCCGCTCTGCCGCGGCGCTCATCTCTACAGCTTCTATCTTCATATATACGTAAATACGATAGTGTGTATTTCATGTCAAGGATCGCCGGTTCGGGGATCCATTCAATGGGCGGTCTTGGCCATCCCCCAAGGTTTGGGAGTAGATCGCGATCATCGCCGATGTGACTTGATTTGGGTCAACGCAGGCCTGCCAGGCGGAACATAGGGTTCAAACAGAATGCCATGCGGGCGTATTTGACGCACCCTATAAATTCGTAATTGCGAAGATACGATAATATGAATATATTATGCATAGCCGCTGAATGCGCCGAAAGCCCGCCGGAGAGGCGAGAGGCATCGGGCGCAGCAACCTAGGGAGGCGGAAGATGGCTGAAATCGTCGTGATCGGGGCAGGATTGAGCGGGACGCTGATGGCTTACGAGCTCGCCCCGCAATTGCGCAAGGAAGACCGGCTCACCGTGGTCGGTGAAAGTAATGTGTTTCACTTCGTGCCGTCCAATCCGTGGGTGGCGATCGGCTGGCGGGAGCGGCCCGAGATCGAAGTCGATCTCACGAAGGTCATGAAGCGCAAGAAAATTCGCTTCATTACGACCGGTGCAAAGCGCGTCCTTCCGGACGAAAATCGGGTTGAGATCGAGGATGGTAGCTCGATCGACTACGACTATCTCGTCATCGCGACAGGTCCCGAGCTCGCCTTCGACGAGATCGCGGGTCTCGGGCCGGACGGCTATACCCAGTCGGTCTGCCATGTCGAGCATGCGGCGAGGGCGCACGAAGCCTTCGAGCGCTTCTGCGCGGCGCCCGGCCCGATCATCGTCGGCGCGGTGCAGGGCGCCTCGTGCTTCGGCCCCGCCTACGAGTTCGCGTTCATGCTCGACACCGAGCTCAAGAGGCGCAACATCCGCGACCGCGTGCCGATGACCTTCGTCACGCCGGAGCCTTATATCGGCCATCTCGGTCTCGATGGCGTCGGCGATACGAAGTCGTTGCTGGAGAGCGAGCTGCGCGAACGGCACATCAAATGGGTCACCAATGCGCGCGTGACGTCGATCGAGCCGGACGCCATGAAGGTCGAGGAGCTGGCGGAGGACGGCACGGTTCGCAAATCGGAGCGCATACCCTTCGCCTACGCGATGATGCTTCCCGCCTTCCGCGGCGTGCCGGCCGTGCGCGGGATCGAAAAGCTGACGAATCCGCGCGGCTTCATCCTGGCGGACAAGCATCAGCGCAATCCGGCCTATCCGAACGTCTTCTCGGTCGGCGTCTGCGTCGCGATCCCGCCGGTCGGCCCGTCGCCGGTTCCGGTCGGCGTGCCGAAAACCGGCTTCATGATCGAGTCCATGGTAACCGCGACCGCGCAGAATATCGGCGCGCTCCTCGCCGGGAGAAACGCCACGTGGCAACCGACCTGGAACGCGGTCTGCCTCGCCGACTTCGGCGACAGCGGCGTCGCCTTCGTGGCGCAGCCGCAGATTCCGCCGAGAAATGTGAACTGGTCCTCCAAGGGAAGCTGGGTCCATCTCGCCAAGATCGCCTTCGAGAAATACTTCCTGCACAAGATCCGGCGCGGCGAGAGCGAGCCCTTTTACGAGCGCTTCCTGATGGAAAAGCTCAATATCAGGAAGCTCAAGGAGACGAGCTGACATGACTCCGCGCCAATCCACCGCGACCGTCGCCGCGACTCACGTTGTTTGCCCGCGCTGCCGGACGGTCAATCGCCTGCCGGCGGGCCGCCCGGCGGAAAAGGCCAAGTGCGGCTCCTGTCATGCGCGGCTGTTCGACGGTAACGCGATTGTCGTCGACGAGGCCGGCTTCGAAAAGCATCTGCGGGACGACGACATCCCTATCCTCGTGGACATGTGGGCGCCCTGGTGCGGGCCGTGCCGGACGATGGCGCCCCTGTTCGAGGGCGCGGCCCAGGCACTCGAGCCGGAGGTCCGCCTTCTCAAGCTCAATGTCGACGAAGCGCAGAAGACTGCGTCCCGGCTCGGCATTCGCGGCATTCCGGCGCTGTTCCTGTTCCGCAACGGCCGGGTCCTTGCCCAGACCGCCGGCGTCCAGAACACGGACGCCATCGTCCGCTGGACCCGCGCGCAACTTGCTTCACCCCATTCCGCCTGATTTTACCCAAGGAGCCTGACATGAATCTCGACAGGGCCGTTGTCTCGTTTGCCGGCATCATGGTGCTGGTGAGTCTCGTGCTGGCGCAGTACCACAGCCCCTACTGGCTGCTGCTGACGGCCTTCGTCGGCCTCAATCTGGTGCAGGCCGGCATCACCGGCTTCTGCCCTGCGGCCATGATCTTTAAGAAGCTCGGCGTTCGGCCCGGCAACGCGTTTCAGTAGCCGCCAGCCACGTTCCGGTTGAAATCCTCACGGCGCGGGCCGCTCAAGGCCCCGGTCGAGGAAGACGAACATTCGCCGCCTGGGTTCATGTGATACCCTGACCCATGGATGAAATCGAAGTCTACCGCTCGGCCAAGCTGGTCATCGATCAGTATGGCGCCGACGCCCCGCTGCACGCGGCGAAGCAAGTCAGCGCAAAGCGAGACTGGGGTGATCTTGAAGGCGCTGCGGCGTGGAAGCGGATTGTATGGGCAATAGCGGATTTACGGGCGGTCAAGGGGCGGACAAAGCACTAGGTGAGCCGACCCCAGGTCCGGCGTCGGACGGCCAGGAGCGCGAGGCAGGAAGCCGTTGCTGATTTAGCTCAGTAAGACTTGCCGACGTGCTTGTTGATTTGATCTAAAATCAATTCGTAGTCGCGGAAATTATATCGTTTCTTGGCTTTTTCGGCGAATAAAACCGCCTGGATCGTGGTCAGCCGCTCATTGTGCGGAAGCGAGAGCCATTCATGCACGATGACGGCCAATCTATCTTTCTTTTTCACGTATACACACTGTTGCGCAGATCTGCAGTGGTTGAGTGAACCCATAAAGCGCTTCAATCTGTTCAATGTCCAATGGGCATCCCGGCGCCCACTTTCCGGATGCTCCCAAGGAATGCAAAGGGCGGTCGCTCACGCCTGCTCGGCGCAGCCTGGGTCAGTGCGAGCCGCCGAGCGCCAAGTGATCTCGGAGAAGATGCGCGGGTAGGTGGGTAGCGCGATAGCAATTATGCACCATTGCTAGCGCACCCCGAATAACGCACCGTAGGTGCCAATGAAATCCCATATATTCCAGGCGATATTGATAGCCGGCACCGTGATCGTGTTGGCGGCGATTTTCCAAAACATGTTGAGAACACCGCAACATAAGCTCCAACGAAGCACCGTATCTCGACCAACGGCGGAAAATAAAGATATCAAAGAGCTTTGCGCCGATATCTGGTCCGGCAAGCGGGCGCCATATCTGTCGTTCGAATTGTGGTGCGCTGATATCAAGCCGCTAGAGCACGAGACGCCTCAGCGTTGAGGT
>CAVQDH010000010.1:0-7305 GCA_963711215.1 uncultured Alphaproteobacteria bacterium
GCGGGAATTGAGGCCAGCAACCGCCGTTTCGTCAGACGGTGAGCCAGTCCGGCCAGTTGATCGTCATGCCGTCGCAGCCCGCGCCCACTGCGCGGGCTGCATCCTGCCGGCTCTTGATGCCATGCGCCCGCACCTCCCGTATGCGCTTCCGCGCCGCCGTTACACGCGCCTCGGTGACGTCCGACGCGCGCGGACAGAACTGGCTGAAACCGGCATCGGCCGCCCGCGCGACGTTCTTCGCGATGAAGCCGCCCTCCCGCACCAGCCAGCCGACCGGCTGATCCGGGGCGAATTCCCGGAAGGCGACAAGGATGTCGAAATCGAAGGACGTCACCACGGTCGCGTCCGCAAGCCCGCCGCGGCCGAGAAGATCGGCGAGGTCCCGGGCAAGCCGGCGGGAGGGAGCCTTGATTTCCGCGTGATAGATGAAACGCCGGCCGAAGGTTTCGAACAGCTCCGCCGCGGTCATCATCCGCTCGTCCCGATATCGGGGATCGCCGAACCATGCTGCCATGTCGAGCGCCTTGAGCTCGGCCAGCGTCATCTCCGCGACGCGCCGGCCCGGAAAACCATAGCGGTCGAGCACCGTGTCGTGCACCACGACCATTCCGCCGTCCTTCGTCAGCTGAAGATCGAATTCGATCTCGCGCCCGCCCATGCGCTCCGCCAGCCGGAAGGCCGCGTGCGTATTTTCCGGCGCATAGCCGGAAGCCCCACGATGGGCGATGATGCGAAAGCCGCGCGGAACGCGAATTGGCGGCTCGCTCATGCCGCGCCGCTCCCGCCATTCCGCGCGCGCAAGGCGAGCACCGGGTCATTGACCAGGATGCCGTCGATATTCATGGCGAACAGCCGTTTCAGGCGCTGCGCATCGATCGCCCCGGGCGCTTCGCCTGCCGACCGCTGCCCCGCCGTCACCCAGACCGGATGATCGCCGCAGCGCGCCGCGTCGAGCAGGTCCGGCCGGCAATCCTCCTCCCACAGCCGCGCGATGTCGCCGCCGGCCTCGAAAAACGCGGGAAACGCGTCGTAGTCTTTCAAGAATCCGAGGATGATGCTGTCCGGCGATGTGGGCCGGATAAACCGGACCTGTTCAATGCTTCGTACGCCGACGACCGTCTGACCGGTCATGCGATGGCGCCGCAGGAGCGACAGTGCGTCCGCCGCGAGCCCGACCTCCGGCCGCTTCAGGTCGAAAAGAAGCCCCACCCTGCCGTACAGCCTCGGGAGAACGTCGCCGAGCCGCTCGATGCCGCCAGCCGCAAGCTCGCCGGTCCGGAGCGCCGCTATCTCCCGTCCGCCCGTCGCCGGATCGTGGTGGCAGACGATTTCGCCATCGCCCGAGAGGCGCAGATCGATCTCGACGAGGTCGGCCCCCGCCGAAATGGCCGCGTCATACGCCTTGAACGTATTCTCGGGAAACGCCGCGGAGTACCCACGGTGTGCGACGACACGGCAAGGGCCGCCCCTCCGGCGCAAACCGAGCACTGCGCTGTTCGTCATGGAATGTCCGCCAATTCAACCGACCCGGAAACAGACTTTGCAACAATACAATTTCTGCTCGTCGCAAGCGACAGAATGATGCTGCTTCCGCCCGTCTGGTGCCGAATCGTATCGCGCCTTGTCACAGATTCGCAACAAAAATTGCAGCTTTCTGTAATTTGCAATAATATTTGCCGAGTGCAAAGCTGTGCGGCAATGACACTTCAGCAGGTCATCGAACAATTTGGCGGGCAGCTTACCCGGACGGACCGCAAGGTCGTCGAGGAGCTGCTTGCGAACCCCCGCGAAGGCGCCTTCCTGTCGCTGCCGGAGCTGGCGCTGCGCGCCGACGTTCATCCGACGAGCGCAGTGCGGCTCGCCAAGAAGCTGGGCTACAGCGGATATCCCGAGCTGCGCTCGCAGTTGCAAACGGAGCTGCTCGATGTGCCGCCACCGGCCGAACGGGTCCGCGAGCGCCTCGCCCACATGAGCGGCGGCGCCATCCTATCGGCGCTGGTGGAAAGTGAAATCGCCGCCCTGCAGCGATTGCCACATCTGATCGACCAGCGCGACATCGAGGATACGGCGCGCGCGGTCATGAAGGCCCGCCGGATTTACGTGTTCGGCCGTAATCACGCTGCCGCCCTGATGCATCTCCTGACACTCAGACTCACGCGCTCCGGGTATGCGGCGCGGAAGGTCGAGCGTTATGGCATGGAACTCGCCGACGATCTGCTGGACCTGTCGGCCAAGGACATGGTCATCGGCTTTGCCTTCACCAAGCCGCCCGAAGGGCTGCAAACGACGTTGCGCTATGCCCGCGGGGCGGGCGCCCGGACGGTCGTGATCAGCGATCACACCGGGGCGGTGCTGCGCCCCAAACCCGACATTCTTCTTGCGGCGTCCAGGGGCGCGCGGGGCGAATCGCAGTCGCTCACCGTGCCCATGGCGATCTGCAACACCCTCATTCTCGAAATCTCACGCCTCGACCGCGGGCGGTCGTTGAAGAACTTGGAGAAGCTCGACGCACTCGAAGCCAAGTTCGGGACGTAAGCGCAACGATTCGTGCCGCAAACCGGCCGGCCAACGACCGGCGGCACGAAAGAACGTGGAATGGCTGACCGGGGAGTACATGCAATGATCCGACGCACCACTTTACTATTCGCCTTGGCCGCGCTGTTCATGACGGCACTCGCCCTGCCCACGGCACCCGCATCCGCCGCCGACAACCGGCCGGATCTGGTGATCGCCGTCAACAAGCTGCCGCGCGGGCTGGAACCGGCGGTCAATGACGGCAATGTCGACGTGCGGGTCACCTACTCGATCTTCGACACGCTGCTGCGGCGCGACTTCCTGCATCCGGGACCAAACGGCGGCGCGAAGCTCATTCCCGGCCTGGCCAAATCCTGGAAGCGGATCGATGCGAAGACGCTGGACGTCGATCTACGGAAGGGCGTGAAATTCCACAACGGCGCGGAGTTCACCGCCGACGACGTGCTTTTCACCTTCTCGGAGGAGAGGCTGCGGGGCAAGAAGGCCGCCATCCCGTCGGGCCGGAGCTATTTCGGCAATATCGCGAAGGTCGAGAAGGTCGGCCCCTACAAAGTGCGCTTCATCACCAAGGAGCCCGACCTGGTCCTCGAGCACCGTCTTTCCTCTTATGACTCCTGGATCGTCAGCAAGAAGGAATACGAGTTGCATAAGGCCGAGGGCGAGAAAGCGCTTGCAGCAGCCAAGGGCAGCAAGCGCGCCGACGTTCCGCAAAGCTGGCTCGACGTCGCGATCAAGGAGGAAACCTGGTCTCCGGTCGGCACCGGCCCTTACAAGTTCAAGGACTGGAAGAGCGACGACTACATTCGCCTCGTTTCCAATGACACCTATTTCATGGGCAAGCCTGCCGCGAAATCGATCACCTTCAAGCAGGTGCCCGAGATCTCGGCCCGCATCGCCGGGCTGGTCAGCGGCGAATTCGACATGATCGTCGAGATCCCGCCCGATCAGGTCCCGATCGTGAAGGGCTACAAAGACCTCACGACGAAGTCGGTCGTGCTCGAGAACTCGCACGTCCTGGTCTTCAACACGAACAATCCCCGGCTCAAGGACAAGCGGCTCCGTCAGGCCCTCAGCCTTGCGATCGATCGCCAGAAGCTCATAAGCACCCTCTGGCACGGCGAGACCTATACGCCGAACGGCCATCAGCTTGCGTCATTCGGACCGACATACGACAAGAGCCGCGTCGGATACCGCTACGATCCCGAGGAAGCGAAGAAGCTGCTGAAGGAAAGCGGATACAAGGGCGAGCCGGTGAGCTACCGGATCATTCCGAACTACTACACCAACGGCATGGAAGCGGCCCAGATCATCCAGGAGATGTGGAAGGCAATCGGCTTCAACGCGAAGCTGGAGCCGGTCGAGAACTTCAAGGCGGTGCGCGCCAAAGGGGTCGCCATCTATCCCTGGTCAAACACCTATCGTTATCCGGACCCGGCGGGTGCGATCTATGTTCTGTGGGGACCGTCGTCCGCGGTGCAGAAAAAATACCATCTGTGGACGGCGCCCGACGCCTTCAATGAGGCCATGCAGACGATCATCAGCTCCGGCGACCAGAAGGAACGCGCCGCTGCGCTAAAAAAGGGGCTCGACATTTTCGAGGACGAGATGCCGGCGACGATTTTCTACAACCCGGTCTCGACCTACAGCATGCGCAAGGGCATCGAGTGGACGCCCTATCCGCTCTACTACATGGATCTGCGCCCGGACGTCCTGAAGATCAAAAAGGCAGGCTCATCCGACTGACGCATGCCGCCGCAGATGCCGTCTTTCCGCGCCCAAGAACACGGAAAGACGGCACCGACCGGCAGACCGTCCATGGCAAATCTCCTCGACATCCACGACTTGCGCATTCACTTCGACACCGAAAACGGCGTCGTGCGGGCGCTCGACGGCGTCGACATTGGCCTGCCGCAGGGCAAGACCGTCTGCCTCGTCGGCGAAAGCGGCTGCGGAAAATCCGTTACCGGTCATGCCGTCCTCGGACTGACGCCGCGCAACGGCCGCATTGTGAGCGGCAGCATTCGCTTTGACGGCACCGAGTTGCTGCGGCAGGGCGAGAGCAGGCTGAACCGGATCCGCGGGCGAGAGATCGCGATGATCTTTCAAGACCCGATGAGCGCGCTCAATCCTGTGCATACGGTCGGCGCCCAGCTGAAGGAAAGCCTCGTCCTGCATCAGCGGCTCGACGACGGCGGCGCGCGGCGCGAAGCGCTACGTCTGCTCGAGATGGTCAGCATTCCCGAGCCCGCGGCGCGCCTCCGGGAATATCCCCATCAGCTATCCGGCGGCATGAGCCAGCGTGTCATGATCGCGATGGCGCTCGCCTGCCGGCCGAAGCTCTTGATCGCAGACGAGCCCACGACGGCGCTCGACGTAACCATCCAGGCGCAGATCCTCGATCTGCTGCGCCAGCTGCAAGCCGAAATCGGCATGTCGGTGCTCCTGATCACCCACGACCTGGGGGTCGTCGCCGAGATGGCGCACGACGTCGCCGTGATGTATTGCGGCCGCATCGTGGAGAGCGGATCGGTCGATCTGCTGTTCGCCAATCCGTCCCATCCCTATACGCAGGGCCTTCTCCGCTCCCTGCCCCGCGTGGATCGGGACGCGGACGAGCTGTCGCCGATCGAGGGCTCGGTCCCTTCTCCCTTCGAGCTGCCGCCAGGTTGCAGCTTTGCGCCGCGATGCGGCTTCGCAACGGAAAGCTGCCACGCCCGCTTTCCGCCGCTCGAAGCCAAGCCGGGCGGGCAGTCGGTAGCCTGCTATCACCCCGTCGGGAGACCGGTATGAGCGAGGTGGGGCAAGTGGCGCCGCCGCTGCTGGAGATTACGAACCTGGTCCGCCATTTCCGCATCGGGCCGCCCAAGCTGTTCGGCAGACGATCGAGCGTACGCGCCGTCGACGGCGTCAGCCTTTCGCTTCACGCGGGCGAAACGCTCGGGCTGGTCGGAGAGAGTGGCTGCGGAAAATCGACGACCGGCCGCCTCGCCCTCGGCATGGATCGGCCGACGGCAGGCGAAGTGCGCTTTGCCGGGCACCGCCTCGACGGGCTCTCGACGCGCGAATGGCGGCGGATGCGATGCGAGATGCAGATGATCTTTCAGGACCCCTTCGGCGCCCTCGATCCGCGCATATCCATCGCCCATCAGATCCGCGAGCCGCTCGACATCCACGGAATCGGTAACGCCCATGACCGCCGCGCACGCGTCGAGGAGGCGCTCGAGGCGGTGCGCCTGCCGGGATCGCTGCGCGACCGGTATCCGCACGAGCTGAGCGGCGGGCAGCAGCAGCGTGTCGTGATCGCGCGCGCCCTGGTGCTCCGCCCGAAGCTCCTGGTCTGCGACGAGCCGGTCTCGGCCCTCGATGTTTCCGTCCAGGCACAGGTGGTCAACCTGCTTGCGGCGCTGCAGAAGCAGATCGGGTTGGCGTATCTCTTCATCTCCCACGACCTCGGCATCGTCCGCCACATCTGCCAACGCGTCGCGGTGATGTATCTGGGGGAGATCGTCGAGACCGCCGGTCGGAAGGACCTGTTCGACCGCCCGCTCCACCCCTATACGCAGTCGCTCATTTCCGCCATCCCGATACCGGATCCGAAGGCGTCGCGCCGGCGCATCCTGCTGAAGGGCGATCCGCCGAGCCCGATCAACGTCCCGCCCGGTTGCCGCTTTCATACCCGCTGCCCGTTCGCCGAGCCAAAATGCGCGACGGACAAGCCGCCACTGCGCGCGGTGGCGGCCGGCCGCACCGTTGCCTGCCACTTCGCCGAGAGATGGATGTCATGAACCTGCGCTTCGTCTGCATCAAGTTGCTGCGCGCGCTGCTCACCGTGCTCGTTGTCCTGACCTTCGTCTTCGTCGTGCTACGCATGTCGGGCGACCCGATCGAAAGCCTGGTAGGCGACGAAGCGCCGCCGGACGTCGTCTCATACTACCGCGCCAAATACGGCCTCGACCGGCCAATCTTCGAACAATACGTGCTATATCTGCAGGGCGTCGCGCATGGCGACATGGGGATATCCTTCAAGGACGAGCGGGATGCGGTGGACGTCGTGGCCGAGCGTATCCCCAAGAACTCTCGAGCTCGGCCTCGTGTCCTTCGCGGTCAGCCTGCTGATCGGGATTCCGCTCGGCGTCCTCGCGGCGCTCAACCGGAACACGGCGCTCGACCGGTTTACCATGGGGTTCGCCGTCTTCGGCTACAGCATCCCGAATTTCTTTCTCGGCATCGTGCTGATCCTGACCTTCGCGATGTGGCTGCGCCTGCTGCCGAGCTCCGGCAGCGGCAGCCCGCTGCACATGATCATGCCGGTGATCACGCTGGGCACGGCCAGCGCAGGTTCGCTCGCCCGCTTCGCGCGCTCCTCCATGCTCGAAGTGCTGAACAAGTCGTACATGCGAGCGGCGACCGCGAAAGGCGTGCCGCGCCTGCGGCGGATCGCCTGGCACGCGATCCCCAACGCCGCGATACCGATCGTGACGATCATCGGCTTCCGGTTGGGCGACCTGATCGCCGGCTCCGTGGTGACTGAAACGGTCTTCGCGTGGCCGGGCGTCGGCCGGCTGCTGGTGACGTCCGTCGCCAGCCGCGACCTCGCCATCGTGCAGACGATCCTCATCGTCGTCGCCCTCACGATGGTCTTCGCGAACCTGTTCGTCGACTTCCTATACGGTTGGATCGATCCGCGAGTCCGCATCAGCTCATCCTTGGACGAGAGCTGACGATGCCGCGCGACGCTGAACCGAGCAGCACCCGCACCCGGCCTCGGTC
>CAVQDH010000011.1:0-260567 GCA_963711215.1 uncultured Alphaproteobacteria bacterium
GCGCGGCGGGGCGGCAGCCCCCTCCTCTTCCTCCTCATAGGTCGCGAAATAGCGCTCTGCGAAATCCTCCTGCAGCGCGTAGATCTGGCCCGCGGTCGCCGCGCGGACCGGCATGCAGACATAGACCGGCTCGAGCCGGGGCTCGAAGCAGGAGCGGCCGGAGACCATGCGGGCGTCGTATTCGTCGTAGTCCGGCGTGTAGAACAGCGGCCAGGCGTCGGCCGCGGCGTATTCGTAGAACAGCAGGCGACGGTCGGCATCGGACCGGTTGAGCGCCGAGCCGTGCACCGTCATGACGTGATGGAACACGACGCTGCCCGCCTGGCCCAGCGCCGGGACGGCCTTCTCCACCGCGAGGCCGGTCGCCGCGACGTCGATCGCGCCGTAGAAGCGGCCGCCGTGGTGATGCGGATGCAACGGGCCGCGATGGCTCCCCGGGATATAGAGCACCGGCCCGTTCGCGTGCGTGCAGTCGTCGAGCAGGATGGCGGCGATCACCAGGTCCCGGTTGCTGTGCGGGATGAAGGCCCAGTCCTGATGCCATTCCAGCGGCGCGCCGAACTGCGCGGTCTTGAGGTTGACCTTGCTGTGGTGCAGGCGGATGTCCGGCCCGATCAGCGCGGAGACATACGAGAGGATCTTGGCGTCCGCGGCCAGCGCGCGGAAATAGGGCAGCACGTCATGCGGCCGCTTGACCCGGCGCACCCGCGGCGCGTCGGGACGGTGCGAGCGCTCCAGGTCGAAGACGTCGTCGCTCGCGGTCCGGCCGCGGGCGCGCGCGATGATCTCGTCGTTGGCGGCGCGCATCTGCGCCACCTCCGGCGCGGAAAAGACGCCCGGCACGACGCAGAAGCCGTCCTCCGCGTACTGCCGCTTGAAGCGCTCGATATCCAATGCGCCGTCCCTTCCCCGCCGTTAGCGTGCGCGCTTGCGCCGCGCGAAGATGGCGAGCGTGCCGCCGCCCGGCGGGCCCTGATGCTCCGCCCCGGCGGCGATGTAGATGCGCGTGTCGCCGGTCAGCCCGGCCAGCATGCCGCCCATCGCCGCCCGGAAATGCCTGAGCGCGTGCACGTCGCTGTCGTGCCACATGACGTGGCGGCGGCCGCGCAGCCGGTCGTCCTTGGACGGGCCGCCCTTGACGATGACGGCGAGCAGCCGCGCCCGGTCCGCGGCCGAAAGCTGCGGCGCTGCGGCCAGGTCGAGCGACCGCAGCGCCTCGAACACCGACCGGCTGTCGATCATGTCCTCGAGCGCCGTTCCGGCAACCATGACGTCGCCGCCCCAGGCGCCGCTGTTGCCGAAGACCAGGATCTCGCTCCGCGGCAGGTCGATGCCCGGCGTGACGCAGGCGCGCGCCGAATAGCGCTCGAGCGCGACGCCGATCATCGCGTCGTCGATCCCGGCTTCCGCCATCTCGCCCAGCGCCGCGGCGATGCCGAGCGCGGTGGCCGCCCGGGTGAAGGGCTTCGAGCCGTGCGTATCGGCGGCACAGAGCGCCGCGCCGCGCCTTTCGGCATCGGCGATGCGGTCCGCCGTCAGCACCGCGCCCTTGGCCATGACATAGGCGACCTCGGCCGGCTCGAGCCCGGCCTCCGCCATCGCCGCCCGCACCGCCTCGGCGGTCGCGGAAACCTGCGCGCGCGTGCCGATCTCCTCCGGCTGGATCGGGCGGCTGAAGCTGCGGCCGATGGCGAGGCCGCCCCCGGCGCGGGCGGAGGCTTTCCGATCGGCCACGGTGAACACGAGCATGTGCGGGCTGAGCACCCCCTCGACGCCGCCGGAGAGGATGAAGCTGATGCGGTCGAACAGCGCGTCGGTGCCGAGCGCCAGCCGCTCGCCGAGCAGGCGGAGCAGCGTGTCGGTCGCATAGGCCCGGGTATAGTCGTTGTCGAGGCCATTGCCCTCGGTCTTGGCCATGACGCAGACGATGTCCTCGGCGCGGACCCGGCCGTCGTCGAGCGCGGCGGCCAGCCCGCTGACGTCGTTCGGCGCCGCCATCTCGAAGACATGTATGTCGGCGCAGCGCATCGGGCCGCTCAGCCGAGCGCGTCCAGCAGCGCGCCGAGCAGGCGCGCCGCCTCGCCGAAGTCGGTGATCTCCATCGCCTCTTCCGGGTTGTGGCTGCTCTTGTCGTTGCGCACGAAGATCATCGCCGAAGGCACGCCTTGGTTGGCGAAGGTGGCGCAGTCGTGCCCGGCGCCGCTCGCCATCTCCATGAAGGGAATGCCGAGCGCGTCCGCCTGCTCGCGCAGGGTCTCGCGCAGCGCCGGGTCCATCAGGGCCGGCGCCGCGTTGGTGAAGGCGCCGAGGTCGATCGTGACGCCGCGCGCCGCGCCGATGCGCGCCGCCTCGCGCCGGAGATAGGCGTCGGTGTCGAGCAGCACGGCGTTGTCCTCGCTGCGGATGTCCATGGTGAAGCGCACGTCGCCCGAGATCTTGGTCATGGTGTGCTGGGTCGGATCGGTCCAGAGCTCGCCCACGGTGCAGACGAAGTCCTTGCCGGCCGCTTCGCGGTCGAGCCAGTGGCGCTCCAGCACGCCCGCGAATTCCGCCGCGGCGAACACCGCGTCCTGCCGATGATCGCGCGGCACCGCGCCGGCATGGCCGTAGACGCCCGTCACCCGGCAATGCTTGTAGCGCAGGTTGCCGCGGATGCCGGTGACGATGCCGACCGGCAGGCCCGCGCCGATCAGCGCCGGCCCCTGCTCGATATGGGGCTCCAGGTAGCAGCGGATCTTGGCCGGATCGAGCCAGGCCTTGCCGGCCTTGAGCGGCGCGGGGTCGAAGCCGGCCTCTCTTATATGGCTGGCCAGGCTGCGCCCGGTGTCGACCCGGACACAGTCGTCGTACTCGTTCGGCGGCAGCAGGCCGAAGGCCATGCGGCTGCCGGCGTAATGGGTCGAGAACCAGCAGGCTTCCTCGGCCCGGATCGCCATCACGGTGATGTCCTGCGCCGGCACGCGGTCCAGCCGGCGCAGCCGGTCGAGCGCGGCCAGCCCCATCACCACCCCCGCCGCGCCGTCGTAGTTGCCGCCATGCGGCACGCTGTCCATGTGCGAGCCGATGATGATGCGGGGCGCGTCCCGGTCCCGGCCCGGCAAGGTCATGTACTGGTTGCCGGCATGGTCATGCGTGATCTCGAGGCCGAGCGACCGGGCCCATTCCGCGGCGAGCGCATGCGCCGCATGCTCGCCGTCGCCGAAGGACGGGCGGGTGACGCCGGGCGGGTCCTCGGTCTGGGCCCGCATCTCGCTGAACATCCGGTCGGCCCGCAGGATCTCCGGGTCGAGGTTGCTCGCCGTGGCCCTGGCTGTCGCGGTCATCTTGAACTCCCTGTCGGCAACGCTTGCGCGTTTCGATCGATTGTCGGCCGATCGAAATCGTTTCGGAAGCAGCAAGAATCGCGCCGTCCGGCCGGTCCCCGTCCGTGTCGGCGTTGTGTCGGGCGCGGCGTGCATTGCACTGCACAAAATCGACGCAGCTGGCGCGCCGCCGCCCAAGAAGAATGCAACGCGATGCGCGCTGGTGCATCGCCGTTGCCCGAATCCCGCGCTCCCGCCCGATGGACGCCGCTGGCACGCTTATTGCGCTTCCGGGTTCTGCATGGGGACGCGCGCCGTGGCGCGCGTGTGCACAAAGTTACACGAGACGAGAGGAATCGATGAGTCATCTGAGAAGCATGGCCACCGCGCTCGCCCTGGCGGCGCTGACGGCAATGCCCGTTCTGTCGCCCGCCCCGCTGTCGACCGCCCAGGCCGCGACCCTGAAATGGGATTTCGCGTCGCCCTATCCGGGCAACAACTACCACAACCAGAACCACCAGATGTTCATCGACGAGGTCAAGGCCCGGACCAAGGGGGCGATCGACATCACGCTCCATGCGGGCGCGTCCTTGTACAAGCTGCCGCAGATCCGCAAGGCGGTGCAGACCGGCCAGATCGCGATCGGCGAGCAGCTGATGGCGACGATGGAGAACCAGGCGCCGATCTTCGGCATCGACAGCCTGCCCTTCCTGGCGAACGACGTCGAAAAGGCGCGGCTGCTCGCGGGGCTGTCGGCCGACGCGGTCAAGAAGCAGCTCGACAAATCCGGCTTCGTGCTGCTCTACGCCGTGGCCTGGCCGGGCCAGAGCCTGTTCACGCGCAAGCCGATCACCTCGATCGAGGACCTCAAGGGCGTGAAGATGCGCGTCCAGAGCCCGGCGAATGCGCGGCTGGCCGAGCTGATCGGCTCGATTCCGGTGCGCGTCGACCCGGTCGACGTGCCGCAGGCGATGCAGACGGGCATCATCGAAGCCTTCATGACGTCGCCGTCCAGCGGCTATGACTGGAAGTCTTGGGATTACGCCAGCTACTACTATGAGCTCAGCGCCTGGCAGCCGAAGAACGTGGTCTACATGAACAAGTCCATGTTCAAGAAGCTGACGGCCGACCAGCAGGCGATCATTTTGGACGCCGCTGCAAAGGCGCAGGTGCGCGGCTGGTACATGATGCAGCAGGAAGTGAAGATCAAGCGGGCGAAGCTTTGCGAAAAGCTCAAATGCGAGATCCCCGCCAGCCCGAAGCTGGTCGACGCCTTCCTGAAGATTGGCACACAGATGACCGACGAGTGGGTCAAGAAAACCGGCGGCGACGCAAAGTCCGTGGTCGACGCCTTTCGTGCGGTGGAAACCGTGGCGAAAGTCGACTAACGGCACGAGCGGCGTGTGGGGGCGTCCCGTCTTCGGGGCCGGGAGCCCCCGCCGGCCCAATTCGCGCGCGGCCCCGTCCCATACGGGGCCGCGCGCAGCCTTCCCGCCCCGGGAATGGAGCGCAACCCGCACATGCGGCGACTTCTTGACTGGATCTACCGGCTGGCCTCGATCCTGGCGGCCGCGGCGCTGGCCGGTCTTCTGATCGTTCTCGCCCTGCAGATCCTGATGCGCGAGCTCGGGTCGATGGTCGTCTGGGCCGACGACATGGCGAGCTTCCTCCTGGTCGGCACCAGCTTCCTGGCGCTTACCGGCACCTTCCGCAACGGCGTGCATGTCCGCGTTTCGCTGTTGCTCAACCGGGTCGGGCCCCGGGCCGGGCGGGTTATCGAGATCGCCTGCCTCACCTTGACGAGCCTCCTCACCGCCTATCTGGCCTACGCATCGGTCGACCAGGCCTACGATTCCTTTCGGTTCGACGAGCGCACCTCGGGCCTCGTCGCCTTCAAGGTCTGGATGCCGCAGGCGGTGATGGCGCTGGGCGTGGCGATCTTCCTGATCGCGGTGGTGGACGCGCTGGTTTGCGTGCTGCGGGGCGAGCGGCCCGTCTACGCCGAGCATCCGTCGGCGGAGGGCATCGCGACCGGCGAGGACGCGCCGGGCGCCGACGCCGAGAAGGAAGCGAGGCGCTATGCCGCGGCGGAATGATCGCGCGCCGGGCGTGGCCGGGATAGGGAGCGCGGCATGGACAGCATGATGCTTTCCTTCGTGCTGATCGCGCTCATGCTGGCGCTGCTCGCGGGCGGCGTCTGGGTCGGCATGACCCTGCTCGCGGTCGCGCTGTTCGCCATGCAGTTCTTCTCCGACGCGCCGGCCTACAAGGTCATGGCGACGCAGCTCTGGGGCTCGACCAGCAGTTGGGCATTGAGCGCGCTGCCGCTGTTCATCTGGATGGGCGAGATCCTGTTCCGCAGCCGCCTGCCGTCGAGCATGTTCAGCGGCCTCTCGCCCTGGATGGGCGCGCTGCCGGGGCGGCTGATGCATGTCAACGTCGTCGGCTGCGGCATCTTCGCCGCCGTCTCGGGCTCGTCGGCGGCGACCTGCGCCACGGTCGGCAAGATCGCCTTGCCGGAGCTGGAGCGGCGCGGCTACGACGAGAAGCTGATCCTCGGCAGCCTCGCCGCGTCGGGCACGCTCGGCCTGATGATCCCGCCCTCGATCATCATGATCGTCTACGGCGTCGCGGCCGAGGTCTCGATCAGCCGGCTGTTCATCGCCGGGGTGCTGCCGGGCATCCTGCTGATCGCGATGTTCATGGGCTATATCGCGCTGTGGTCCTACCTGCATCCGGACCGGGTGCCGCCGAACGACATCAAGCTGCGCCTGGCCGAGAAGATCTGGGCGACGCGCAGCCTCATTCCGGTCGTGCTGCTGATCGGCTTCGTCATCGGCTCGATCTACATGGGCTTCGCCACGGCGACCGAGGCGGCCGTGCTGGGGGTGATCGGGGCGCTCCTGCTGTCGGGCCTCGGCGGCACGCTCTCCTGGAAGAGCTTCGCCGACGGCCTGACGGCGGCGACCATGACCTCCTGCATGGTGATCTTCATCCTGGCGGCGGCGTCCTTTCTGTCGATCGCCATGGGCTTCACCGGGATTCCGCGCCATCTCGCGGAATGGATCCAGGCGCAGCACTTCTCGGTCTACACGCTGCTCTTCGTGCTGACGCTGTTCTTCATCTTCCTCGGCTGCTTCCTCGACGGCATCTCGATCGTCGTGCTCACCGCGGCGGTCATCCTGCCGACCATCCAGGCGGCGGGAATCGACTTGATCTGGTTCGGGATCTATTGCGTCATCGTCGTCGAGATGTCCGCGATCACGCCGCCGGTGGGCTTCAACCTGTTCGTGCTGCAGGGCATGAGCAAGAAGTCGCTCGGCCTGATCACCCGCGGCACCATGCCCTTCTTCTTCCTGCTCTGCGCCGCGGTGGTGCTGCTCGTCGCGTTTCCCGAGATCGCCACCTACCTGCCGGAAAAGATGAACGCGAAACCGTAGAAACGACGAAAGTAAGCCCCTAGGAGCCAGCCCATGACCCTGATGTCCAACCCGCGCGTTCCGTATGAGCTGATGCACCAGCGCAAGCGGCTCGAGCCCATGGCCGGCAAGCCGCTGATGGTCCATGTCGCGATCAATGTCGAGTACTGGCCCTTCGACCAGCCGATGCCGCGCACCGTCATGCCCGCGCCGCACGGCCAGAGCCCGGTGCCCGACGTCGGCAACTTCGCCTGGGTCGAATACGGCATGCGGGTCGGCATGTCGCGCCTGCTGCGGGTGCTGGGCGAGCGCGGGATCAAGGCCAGCGCGCTGCTCAACGCAGTCTGCGCCGACGTCTATCCGGCCTGCGTCGACGCCATGCTCAACGCCGGCTGGGAGTTCGTCGGCCATTGCTGGTTCCAGCGCTCGCTGCTGCGCGAGCCGGACGAGGCCGAGGTCATCGACAGGACGCTGAACCGCCTGAAATCACTGACCGGCAAGCAGACCCGCGGCTGGCTCGGCGCCGGCATCGGCGAGACCTTCGACACGCCCGACGTCCTGAAGGATCGCGGCATCGACTGGCTGGCGGACTTCTATGTCGACGACCTGCCCTGCTGGATGAAGACCAAGCACGGCCCGATGATCGCCATGCCCTATACCGTCGAGCTCAACGACGTGCCGATCTGGGCGGTCGAGAAGCATTCCTCGGACGAGATGTACAAGCGGGTGATGCTGACCCTCGACTACATGGAGAAGGAAACGGCGCAGAACCCCAAGGTCATCACCATCGCGCTGCACCCGCACCTGATCGGCGTGGCCCACCGCATGGGCTATTTCGAGAAGCTGATCGACGCGCTGCTCAAGCGCAACGACACGGTTTTCGTCACCGGCTCCGAGATCGCCGACTGGTTCGTCGAAGCCGACGGCACCGGCGGCGCGGCCGTCGCCTGACAAAGGGAGAAAGACATGCAGCTCATCGACCTCAGCGGCGAGATCTTCCACAAATGCCCGACCCTGCCGAACCACCCGCCGGTGGTGATCTGCGACTACCAGACGCATGACACGGTGCGCGAGGCGGAGGGCGTGAAGTTCAGCTGCGCGTCCAAGTTCCTCACGCTGGGTGAGCACACGGCGAGCCACGTGGACGCGCCGTTCCATTTCGACGGCCGGCCGGGCGCGCTCACCATCGACCAGGTGCCGCTGGAGAATTTCTACACCGAGGCGGTCTGCCTCGACCTGTCGCACAAGCCGCTGAAGAGCGATATCTCGATCGGCGACCTGAAGCAGGCGATCGAGATCGCCGGGGTCGAGATCAAGCCGAAGGACACGGTGCTGCTCCACATGGCGCATTACGACCGCACCTTCGGCACGCCGGCCTTCCTCACCGACTTCCCGGGCCTCGTGAAGGAATCGGCGGAATGGCTTGGCGCAAAAGGCATTACCGCCTTCGGCGTCGAGGCGGTCAGCCCCGGCCGTCCCGGCAAGCACAATTTCGAGGTGCACCTCGTCTGCCGCGACATGGGCTTCACCCACTACGAAGGCCTCGCCAACCTGCACAAGGTGGTCGGCAAGGGCCGCTTCACCTTCATCGCCTTCCCGCTCAAGATCCGCGGCGGCACCGGCAGCCCCGTCCGCGCGGTCGCGGTGCTGGAGGACGACTAGATTTCATCTTCTCAACAAATCCCTCACCCAACCCTCCTCCACTAGGGCAGGACGATTGCATTTAGCGATGTTTGGGCGATCGGGACAGGCGTGGTGCGTGCTTCGACAAGCTCAGCATGAGGCTTTTCTCAATGCAGCAAAGAAACCTACCTCATCCTGAGCCTGTCGAAGGACGCACAGTGCCAAAGCAATAGCCACAAATGCGATTGGCCCGCCCACACGGGGAAGGGCCAATTTATCGGCGAGACTGATGGAAAAGTATGCCCGCCGCTATGCGTCGCCGTCTTCGCGACCGGCGACGCATTCGTCGGCGAGGGCGATGTTGGCCTCGTGTGACGTCAGCATCGCGGAAAGATCGGCGTGGAGCCGGTCGTCGCGCACGCGGGGCAGCATCTCGCGGAGCTTGCGCACCACCCAGCCCTGGCCGCGGTTGAGGAAGACGATACGGTCGCCGAGGCCGGGGATGGCCATGGCCTTGCCGTAAAAGGCGCCGACCGTCGACGATGGCGTTTCGCCGAGCGCTTTGACGTGACCGAACAGCATGGCGCACCAACGCGCCTCGTCCCGCTCGATCGTCCGCATGAGCTCGGCGACCGGCCCCGTGCCGGCCTCGAGGGCGGTGTCGCGCGTGACCCGCGCGCCGGCGCGCTCGGCCTCGACCAGCGCGTTGAGGAAGGCGATCAGCTCTTCCTCGTCGGCATAGCCCATATAGGCGTCGTCCGCCTCGTGCATCGCGCAGGCCGGCGACGCGGGCTTTGCGGCAGGATCGTCATACGGCGGCTTCGTCATCGCGGCGTGTCCTCCAGCGTCACCGACCAGGAGCGGTCGCGATAGTGAAAGCTCAGCCGCGTGCGCCCGGCATCCTCGCCTTCGCCGCGCTCGACCACGCCGTAGACGATGCCGCGCTTCATCTCGCGCCAGAAGGCATCGGGCGAGAGGCCGAATTTTTCCGCGACCAGCTCCGCCGCCACGACGAAGCCGTCCTCGGATTGGCTGATCAGGTCCGTCGGCGCGCTCGTCCATGAAGCAATCACCCTTTTTCTAAAGCCAGTGAGGCCTGCCGCGTCACCGCGCGCCGCCCGCCTCGCGTCCCGGCCGGGCGCGCTTCGGCCTGATCTCGCCCTTTTGCGCGGCGATGCCGAGCTCCAGGCTGTCGGCGATCCGATGGGCGCGGTCGAGGAAGCGCGCCGCCGCCGGTCCCGGGCAGATCTCCTCGGCGGTTTCCGCAAAAATCGCCAGCCAGCGATCGAAATGCGGCGTGTCGATCGGCAGCGGCAGATGCGCAACCATGGGCTGGCCGTGGTAGCGGCCGCTCATCAGCACGACGGATGACCAAAATTCGCACATCCGCGCGATATGGCCGTCCCAATCATGCACCTTGCTCTCGAAAACCGGCCCGATCAGCGGGTCGAGGCGCGCGCGGCTGTAGAATGCCCGCACCAGCCGCTCGATCATCGCCTCGTCGATCCCGGTCTGGGCGACGATGTCGGCGACGATCAGGTTGCGATTGGGCGTCCTGTCTTGCGTGTTCCCGCTCATGCTCACCTCGTCCGAAACGCCGCCGTTGCCTTGCTCTTCCATAAAGAGTCATATAATATGATTCTTATAGAGTCAATGCGGGGGAACCCGCCTTGCCGGTACCGGGATAGGAAGGTCATGCGCCTCACCCTTTGGACGGATTATGCGCTGCGGACGCTGATCTACGTCGGCACCAAGGGCGACGATCTTTCGACCATCGCGGAGATCGCCGAGCGCTTCGACGTCTCGAAGGCTCATCTGATGAAGGTCGTGACCAGGCTCGGGCAGCAGGGATATATCGAAACCGTCCGGGGCAAGGGCGGCGGGATCCGGCTGGGGCGGCCGCCCGGACAGATCCGCATCGGGGCGGTCGTGCGCGAGACCGAGGAAGACCTTGCGGTGGTGGGCTGTCTCGGCGAGGCCGGATTCTGCCGCATCGAAGGATCTTGCGTCCTGCGTCACGCGCTTGATGAAGCGACGCGCGCCTTCCTGCGGACGCTCGACGGCTACACCCTCGCCGACCTCCTGGCGCCGCGCGCGCGGCTGGCCCGAAGCCTGGGGCTCACGCCGGAAATTCAGCCGATCAGTTGAGCCGCGCGCCTACCGCCGGCAGCCGCCCTGCGGCATATCGAAATGCGCCGGGTGGGTGTCGGCGGCGATCGGCTCGGCGAGGCAGCGCCGGTAGATTTCGTCATAGCCCGCTTTCATCGCGACGACGCTGGCGTCGGCGGCGTCGAGATGCGGCAGGAGCGCGGCATGCGCGTCCTCGACCTCGGCCAGCAGCGCCGCCTCGTCGAAGCGGACGAAGCGCCCGCCCCGCATCACCGGCTCGCCATCGACCAGGACGAGGTCGAGATCGGCGCCCGTCTCGGCATAGACGAGCTGGCGCAGCGGGTCGTTGAGCGGCCGGAACGGATAGGCGGCGAGCCGGTAGCCCGTGAGGTCGGCCAGCATCCCGGGCGCGAGCGTTCCCAGCCGGTCCCCCAGGCCCAGCGCCTTGGCGCCGCCGACCGTGCCGGCGCGCCAGGCCTCGGCGGCGCCGATCCAGCGCCGGTAGTCGGCGTCGCGCAGCTTCTGGACGAGCGCGGCGTTGTTGACCGCCTTCAGCATGCTCATGGTCACGCTCGACCCGCAGGCGTCCGTGCCCAGGCTGACATTGACCCCGGCGTCGAGCAGCGCGCGCACCGGGCAGAGGCCGGAGCCGAGCGAGAAGTTGCTGGTCGGGTTGTGCTGCACCGTGGCGCCGCTGCGCGCGATGATCTCGATCTCCCGCGGGTTGAGCCAGACGCCGTGGATGATGGTGACGCCGGGCCTGAGGAAGCCGACCCGGTCGAGATACTCGATCATCGTGCAGCCGTAGAAGGCCTGGCCGGTGACGACCTGGAGCCGCGTCTCCTGGACATGGATGATGATCGGCAGGTCGTATTCGTCCGCCAGCTTGCCGCAGCCGCATCAAAAATTCCTGGCTGCAGCGCTGCGGCGCGGACGGCGAGACGATCATCCCCACCCGCCGGTCGCGCGGATGGCGGTCGCGCATCAGGCCGGCGACATGGGTCAGCGCCACCTCGGCCGGCGTGCGCGGCTTTCCGGTCAGCGCCTCGATCGTTTCGCGCGGGAAAACCTCCTCGATATAAGGCGTCGTCTTGAAGAAGGGCATGTCGAACAGCCCGGGGCCGACCAGCGCCCGGATGCCGCTGTCCTCGTAGGCCTGCAGCACCGCCTCGATATGGGCGGGCACCAGGACCGGGCTGATATTGATGTCGTCGACCACCGTGGTCGTGCCGGTGCGGAGCGCCTCGATGATGCCGATCATGGTCCGGAGATAGACCTGGCGCGCGGTGAAGGGCACGGGATCCGGCGGCCGGACGTAGTTCATCCAGACTTCGAGCGGCAGGTTCTCGTAGCGGCCCTTGGTGAAGTTCTCGTGCGAATGGGTATGGCCGTTGATCAGCCCCGCGGTGATCAGCAGCCCGCTCGCGTCGATGACCTCGCCTTCCGGCGGCTGCGCGCCGGCCGGCCGCCGCGCCTTGATCCGCGGCCCGTCCAGGACGAGATCGACCGGGCCGTCCGGCCGCGGCGGGTCGCCGTCGATCACGAGACAGTTGGTCAGCGTCTTCAAACGGGCCATCTGCGCCTCCGCATTCCTTACCGCGGCGATGCTGCAAGAAGCGATCCATCCGCAGCCTCGGCAAATGAGCGGCGATCCGGCCCGTCGATCGCGCTGCCGCCGCCCAAGATTACGGCACCCCGTGCCGCCGGAATGCGCAGAGCCCACTGGATAACCGGCGAATGCCTTTGCTTTTAGGCCGTTGCGGCGAGCGGCTGCGCTGGCATGTCAATTGCTCTGACCGTATCGGACACGGAACAACACCGCGAACGCGGTAACAGGGGACGAATGAAGGGGCGACAGGATGTGGCCGTCGCGATCATCGGCACCGCGCTCGGCCTCGGTGCGCTGATCGGCATTCCGATCGAGATTCGCGGCCAGAGCTACGCGGCGATTGCCGATGTCCAGTCGCCGGCCTTCTTTCCGATCCTGATCGCCCTCCTGCTCGTGGCCCTCAGCCTCATGCTGCTGGCGTCGACGCGGCGCGACCCGGCGAAACACGCCGCAAAGGCGCCCCAGGAATCGATGCGGAGCGACGAGATCGGGCCGATCGAGGCGCCGGGCCGCCTGGCCGCGACGGCGCTCTGCCTCGTCGCCTATTACGGCGCGCTCGATCTCATCGGAATGGTAGCCGCTTCGGTCGTCTTGATCGCCGTGCTTGCGCTCGTCCTGGGCTACCGCCGCTACGGCGTCCTCGGTGCGATCTCGCTGGCGCTGCCGATCGCCATCTTCCTGGCTTTCCAAAAGGGCCTGTTCGTCATGCTGCCCGCCGGACGGATCTTTTGATGCTGGGCGATCTCGCGCACGGCATCGCCAGCTTCTTCAGCATCATCAGCATCGGCACGGCGCTGCTGGGGTTGATCGCCGGGATCGTCGTCGGCGCGATTCCGGGCCTGACCGCGACGATGACGATCGCCGTGCTGTCGCCCTTCACCTTCTTCATGAACACCGCCGTCGCCCTGCCCTTCCTCCTCGGCGTCTACAAGGGCGCGATCTACGGCGGCTCGATCCCCGCCGTCCTGATCAACACGCCGGGAACCGCGGCCGCCGCCGCGACGACGATGGACGGCCACGCCCTCGCCAAGCAAGGCCGGGCACGCCACGCGCTGGAGATGAGCCTGTATGCCTCGGTGCTCGGCGACATGCTGGGCACCATCGTGCTGATCAGCATGACCGCGCCGCTCGCCGCCGTCGCCATCAAGTTCAGCTCGCCCGAGTTCACCATCCTCTTCGTCTTCGCGCTTTCGCTGATCGCCAGCGTCAGCGGCGACAGCATCCTGAAGGGCCTGATCGCGGCCGCGGCCGGCGCCCTGGTCGGCTGCATCGGCCTCGATCCGATGTCGGGCTATCAGCGCTTCACCTTCGGCGTGCCGGACCTCGCCGGAGGCATTGCGCTGGTGCCGGTGCTGATCGGCATGTTCGCGATCAGCGAGGTCCTGATCCAGAGCGAGAAGCGCGTGCTGCGCTCGGTCTCCAGCGTCACCGACGGCCGGGGGACGCCGCTGCCGTGGTCGGAGATGAAGCGCGTGATCCCGACGATCCTGCGCGCCTCCGCCATCGGCACCTTCATCGGCGCGTTGCCCGGCCTCGGCGCGGAGATCGCCTGCTGGGTCGCCTATGGCGACGCGAAGCGGCAGTCGAAGACCCCGGGCCTGTTCGGCCGGGGCGCGCTGGAAGGCGTTGCCGCCGCGGAGTCCGGCAACAACGCGACGGTGCCGGCGACGCTCATCCCGATGCTGGTGTTCGGCATCCCGGGCGACACGGTGACCGCCATCCTGCTGGGCGCTTTCATGGCGCAGGGCCTGCTGCCGGGACCGCTCCTGTTCCAGCAGCACAGTGACGTCATCTACGGCCTGTTCGGGGTGCTGCTGCTGACCAACCTGCTGCTGCTCGGCTTCGGGCTCGGCGCGATCCGCATCGTCCGGCATGTGGTGCTGATCCCGCACGCCATCCTGCTGCCCTGCGTGACGGTCGTCTGCTTCGCCGGCGCCTACGCGGTGAGCTCCAACATGTTCGACGTCCTGGTCATGCTCGTCGGCGGCTTCGCCGGCTACGCCATGCGCAAGGCGGCGGTGCCGATCCCGCCCTTCGTCATCGCCCTGCTGCTCGCCTCGCCGCTGGAGAACGCGGTGCGCCAATCGCTGCTATTCTCGGCCGGCGGCATCTCGATTTTCGTGACACGGCCGATCTCGGCCACGCTTCTCGGCTTGTTCGCGCTCAGCATGGGCTTCGTCGCCTGGCGCGCGCTGGGCCGGCGGCGAAACCGGACCCCGGGCAACGTCGCCGATGCCATCGGCGATCCCAATACACCGTAACCCTCAGAAAACTTAAGGAGACTCTCTCGATGCTCATGTGTTCCTTCAATCGGGCGCGCCGTGCCCTGCTGGTGGCCGGGCTGCTGTGCGCGTCGGCGATGGCGGCGAGCGCCGCCGACTTCCCCGACAAGCCGATCCGGCTGGTCATCCCCTATCCGCCGGGCGGCGCGTCCTCGCTGCATGGCGGCGTCATCGCGACCTCGGCGGAGTCCTATTTCGGCCAGCCGATGATCCCGCTGATCCGGGCCGGCGGCGGCGGCATCGCGGGCGCGTCCTTCGTGCTCTCGCAGCCGGCGGACGGCTACACGCTGCTGTTCGGCGACGTGACGATCAACCTGCTGCGGCCGCTGGTCGAGAAGGACATTCCCTTCAAGATCGACGACTTCGAGCCGATCGCCCGCATCACGCTCGACCCGATGGTCTTCGTCGCGTCGCCCAAGGCGCCATTCAAGACGATGAAGCAGATGGTGACCTACGCCAAGAAGAACCCGGACAAGCTGGTCTACAGCTCCGACAACGTGAACGGCTGGACCTATGTCGCCTTCAAGGCGCTGATGCACGCCACCGGCACGAAGATGCGCGGCATCGATTTCGGCGGCGGCGGGCCCGCGGTCGCCAACATCCTGGGCGGCAACACCATGGCCTATGCCGGCGCGCCGGCGGTGGTGGGCGAGCATGTCAAGGCGGGCAAGCTGATCGCGCTCTGCACCGCCGGCAAGGAGCGCGCCTCGACGCTGCCCAAGGTGCCGACCTGCCGCGAGCAGGGCTATGACGTGGTCTGGCAGGTCTGGCTCGGCGTTCTCGCCAAGAAGGGCACGCCCGAGCCGGTGCTCGCCAAGCTGCGCGCGGATTTCGGCAAGCTGGTCAAGGACAAGGGCCTCAATTCGCTGATCGGCAAGCATCAACTCCGAGATCAAGTATGTCGGCGCGGCGGACTGGAAGAAGGACCTCGAGGAGGAGAAGAAGAGCCTGATGGAAATCTACGCGCTGACCCAATAACACCGTAGCGGCATTGCGGCGTAAAAGGGCCCCCAGGCTTCAGGTCTCGGGGCCCTTTTTCGTGGCTGCGCCGCTCACGCCTTCCAGAAGGACGGCAGCAGCAGGACGAGCAGCGTCATCATCTCGAGCCGGCCGAGCAGCATCGCCAGGCTGAGCAGCCACTTGGCGGCGTCCGGCAAGGGCGCGAAGTTGCCGACCGGGCCGATGATCTCGCCCAGGCCGGGGCCGACGTTGCCCATGCGCCGTCGCCGTGCCGGTCGCGGCGGTCACTAGGTCGATCCCGAGCGCGGCCAAGGCCAGGGTGATCAGGACGAAGGTCAAAATGTAGAGAAAGAAGAAGGTCAGCGCGGACCGGATGACGTCCGGCTCGATCGGCCGGCCGCGGTAGCGCATGGGGAAGATGCCGCGCGGGCGGCAGAGCCTCAGGATCTGGTGGCGGAGGAAGGCGAACAGCAGCTCGAAGCGCAGCACCTTGATGCCGCCCGCCGTCGAGCCGGTGCAGGCGCCGACGAAAGTCAGGACGACGAACACGACCTGCGCGAAGCTGCCCCACTGCCCGTAATCGGTCAGGACGAAGCCGGTCGTGGTGACGATCGAGACGACGCTGAAGGCGGTGTAGCGCAGCGAATCGGCGAAGGGGACATGCTTGGTGAGGCAAAGCCAGACCGTCAGCACCGCGATCACGGCGGCCACCCCCAGGATGAAACGCCGCGCCTGGCTGTCCTGCCAGATCGCCAGCGGCCGGCCGAAGGCCATCTGGATATAGACCACGAAGGGCAGGCCGCCGCACAGCATGAAGAACGTGGCGATCCAATGGGTCACCGGGCTCTTGAAATGCGCGAAGGAGGCGTCCGAGGTGGAATAGCCGCCCGTCGCCAGCGTCGCCATCGCGTGCGTCACCGCCTCGAAGCCGGTCATGCCGCTGAAGTAATAGAGCAAGGCGCAGGTCATGCTGAGCAGCAGATAGGCGACCACGGTGGCGGTCGCGATCTGGCCGGCGCGGGGGAAGACCTTGTCCGACCGGTCGGAGCTTTCGGTGCGGAACAGCTGCATGCCGCCGACGCCGAGATAGGGCAGCATGGCGATCGCCATCACGATGATGCCGACGCCGCCGACCCACTGCAGCATGCCGCGCCACAGCAGGATCCCCCGCGGCATCCGGTCGAGGCCGACGATCACCGTCGAGCCGGTGGTGGTCAGGCCCGAGACGGTCTCGAAGACCGAGTCGGCGACGCTCAGGCCGAGATGCGAGAAGATGAAGGGCAGCGCGCCGATGCCTGAGATGATGAACCAGCTCAGCGAGGTGAGCAGGAAGCCCTGCCGGATATCGAACTTGATGCGCGTGCCGGCAGTCACCGCCAGGAGCAGCAGGCCGATGAAGAGCGATGTCGCGGCGGCGCGCGCAAAGCTGTGCCAATCCGCGCTGTGGCCGGCGAGATCGACCGCTGCCGGGAACAGCATCGCCAGCCCCATGGCGGTGATGAGGAGGCCGAGCACGAAGCCGACGGGGCGGAAGAAAGAGGCGGTCAAACCTTGCTCCAGGCCGGATGGGAGACGGCCCGGCATCCCACCATGCCGCGCCGCGATTACCGATGCGACCGCACATTGTCATAGGAAGCGCCGCAAAAGAAGGGTTTGCGGCCGACGGCTTTGTTCGCGCCCGGAAATCCGGCAAAAGCAAGGGCCCCGCCGAAGCGGGGCCCGATCGACGAGCCGTTCCCGAGAAACCCGGCCGGCGCGCGGCGGGCGTTTCCTCCAGCCTGGCCGATGCGCGTCTTAGTCGCGCGGCCGCGCGCCCGTGCCGGGGATCAGCGCCCGTTCCCGTTGCCTGAGAGCGCGGCGCAAAGCCCGCCGCCCGCGACGGGCATGCCGTAGGCTTCATGGAACCGGTCGACGGCGTCCGCGAGCCGCCGGCGGTTGATCTTGTTGGGGTGACTTCGGTAGGTCGCCCGCACTTCCTCGAGCAGCAGCCATGCCCGCTCGATTCGATTCTGCGCATGATTGGCCCGGGCATGATTGGCCTGCGCGTGGTTGGCGCTGCCGTGCTCGGCGGACCGGCGGCCGATCATGCCGCGCAGCGGAAAGACGCCTGATTCGTAGAATACCTGCATAAACCCATCTCCTTGCCGTCGGTGGTTCTCGCCGCAAGTCGCCTGATCGTCCCCTCTTCAAACCCGGTACGCGTCAGCGTGATGGTCTTGGTTTCTTCTCGAGGCGCCGTCGTGCCTTGCGCCCTTCCCGTCTTTCTCGCCGAAAGGATACGATCCCGTATCCGGCGCCGGCATTAACCGCCGTTAATGTTCCCGGCCTTTTTTAGCTGCCCCAGACCGAATGCCTGCCCTGCCACAGCGTCTCGCGCGGCGTGGCGAACGGCTCGGCGCCCGGCGCGGGCCGGCCGGTGCCGATCCAGCTCAGGTCCAGCCAATTGCCGATCTGCCACTCCTGTTCGTGGAACTGCGCGACCCGGGCGAGCTTTTCCGCGTCCGGAATGACGACCGACCGCCCGGACCAGTCGAGCAGGCGCTGGCGCTTCAGCGACTGCAGAACGCGATTGACGTGAATGATGCTGAGGCCGAGCGTGTCGGCGATGTCTCCCTGCGTCAGCGGCGACGGGAAGGAGCCCTGTTGGGCCAGCCCGACCGCGCGATGCCGGACGAGCAACTCCATCGCGAAATGGGCGATCCGCGTCGTCGCGCAATGCTGCGCCACGTCGGTCAGCCGCTCGACGACGATCTCATGCTGCACCATTGCCCGGCCCATCAGGCCGAAATAGAGGCGCGGATGGTGATGGAAGGCGAAATCGATCTGCTCGCGGCCGAGCATGCCGACGGAGGCGCGCGACAGCGTGACGGCGCCATAATGCGCTTCGTGGCGGAAAAGCTGGCTGAACCCGAGGATATCGCCCGGAATGGCAGGGTTGATGATCTGGCGCCGGCCGTCGTCGCTGTGCTTGCAGGCCGCCGCCCAGCCGTCGAACAGCACGAACAGCGTCGTCGACCGCATGCCTTCGCGGAACAGGTCGGTCTTGCGCGGGACGACCCGGCGCTGACGCCACAATCCGCGGAGAAAGGTAAGCTCGCCCGGCGACAGCACGCGGCCGCACGCGATTTGTTCGATGAATGCCGCCAGCGAAATCATAGATGCGCTCCCTATTCCCGGTGCCCGTCCGCCGCGAGTCCTCCCCTCGCCTTCGCAACGGCATGCCGTAAGCGCTTCCACCGTGACGGCTGTCCCCTCCACCAGGGGATCGCCAATGAGCCGTTCGGCGGATGCAGTCTCGAATGCAACGCGGTCATAATTCACGGGCGCACGCCAATACCCAAATCAAGAGTCCGTTAGCCGGCCGTGACGGCGGCGCGAGGCTACCGAACGGCGGGCCGGCCGCGGCGGAATGCCACGCTCGATTTTCAGCCCGGCCGCTTCGTCGTGTTAGGCTGTCGTAATCACAACCACACCGCCAGCGAGAGGCCCATGGACGACAACCCGACATCCCTCCGCGTTCGCGATCCCGGCATTCGCGAGCTGTTCACCATCGAATCGAACTGGCAGTCCTGGCTCGACGTCGAGGCCGCGCTCGCCGTGGCGGAAGCCGAGCTCGGCGTCATACCCGAGGCCGCGGCCAAGGAGATCGTCGCCAAGGCGCGGCTCGAGCTGCTCGACCGCGAGCGTATCATTGAAGGGCTGCGCCGCACCGGGCACCCGATCGTGCCGGTCGTCTGGGAGCTGTCGCGCATCTGCGAGGGCGACGCCGGCGGCTACGTGCATTGGGGCGCCACCACGCAGAACATCATCCAGACCGGCGACATGCTGCTGCTCCGCCGGGTGCAGAAGATCTTCTTCGGCCAGCTCGCGGCGATCCTGGCCGCCATGGGGGACCTCGCCGAGCGCACCCGCGACATGGCCCTGCCCGGCCGCACGCATGGCCAGCACGCGGTGCCGGCCACCTTCGGGCTCAAGGTCGCGGTCTGGATCGACGAGATGAGCCGGCACGTGGAGCGGCTGCAGGGCGTCGAGCCGCGCCTCTTCGTCGCCATGCTGGGCGGCGCCGCGGGCACCATGGCGTCCTTTGGCGACAAGGGGCCGGAGATCCAGGCGCGCATGGCCGCGCATCTCGGCATGACGCCGATGGCGGTGCCGTCGCGCACGATCGGCGACCACCAGGCGGAATACGTGGCGCTGCTCGGCCTGATGGCGGCGACCTGCAGTAAGATCGCGCATGAGATCTACACCCTGATGAAGCAGGAGTTCGGCGAGGTCGAGGAGCCGGTCCCACCGGGCACGGTCGGCAGCAGCACGATGCCGCAGAAGCGCAATCCCAAGCTGACGCAGGACATCATCGCGGCCGCCGCCCAGGTGCGCGCGCTGGTGCCGCTGGCGATGGAGGCGATGATTACCGAGCATGAGGCGGACCGGACGACCAGCCTGATGATCCGCCGCGCGATCCAGCAGGCCTGCGAGCATACCGGCGACATCCTCGAGCGCATCCGCATGCTGATGGAAGGCATGCAGGTGTTCCCCGAGCGCATGCGGAAGAACCTCGACCTGTCCGGCGGCATGATCATGGCCGAGGCGCTGATGCTGTCGCTCGGCCAGCATATCGGCCGGCAGACCGCGCATGACGTGATTTACGAGTTGGCCATGGAGGCGGCGACCAGCCGCAAGTCCTTCGCCGATCTGCTGGCCAAGGACGCGCATGTCCGCCAGCATCTCGACGAAAAGCAGATCGCAGCCCTGCTCGATCCCACCGCCTACACCGGCCAATGCGCCCAGCTCGCGACCGAGCAGGCGGCCCGGGCGCGCAAGCTGGCGGCGGCGCTGAAGGCGGCGGGGTAGCTTCCCCCCACCCTGACCCTCCCCCGCAAGAGGGGAGGGAAAACGATTGAAATGGCAGTGACACAAAGTCCTCCCCCTTTGCGGGGGAGGATTTAGGTGGGGGGTATGCGAGCCGCGTCTTGCCACGGACCATCCCCGTCGCGTAATAGCGCGCGATGCTGCTGATCCTTACCACGACGCTGCCGCTGTTCGTCCTCATCCTCGCCGGCTACGTGTCGGCGCGGCGCGGGCTGATGCAGAAGCCCGGGATCAAGGGGCTGAACGACTTCGTCTTCTACTTTTCCCTGCCGCTCATGCTGTTCCACGGCATGGCGACGGCGCCGCTGGCGCAGGCCTTCGACGTCCGCTTCGTGCTGCTCTATCTCGCCTGCGCGGTCACGGTGCATCTCTCCGGCATGGCGATCGCGCGCTGGGGCTTCCGGCGCAGCATCGGCGAGCAGGGCATCCAGGGGATCGCGGCCTCGTTCGGCAACCTGATGTTCATCGCGCTGCCGATTGCGGTCGCGATGTTCGGGCCCGCGGCCACCCTGCCCGTGGCGCTGCTGGTGACGATCGAGAGCGGCATCATCATGCCCTTCACGGTGAGCCTGCTGGAGATCGACCGCGGCGCGAAAGGCAACCTGCGGCAGGCCGTCCTGGCCGCGGTGCAGGCGGTCTTGCGCAACCCGGTGGTGATGTCGGTGCTGACCGGCGCCGCGGTCGGCCTGCTCGGCGTCCCGCTTCCGTCGCTTTTCGACGGGCTGGTCAAGGTGGTCAGCGGCGCGACCGTGCCTTGCGCGCTGTTCGCGCTCGGCGCGAGCCTGGCCGGCCTGCCGATATCCGAGCGCCTGCGCGAGACCAGCACGATGGTCGCGCTCAAGCTGTTCGTCTATCCGCTGCTGGTGTTCGGCGTGATGAGCCTGTTCCCCGGGATCGATCCCGTCTGGCGGGCGATCGCCGTGCTCGCCGCCGCCATGCCGATGGGCGCCAACGTCTATCTCATTGCCGCGCGCTACGAGACCTATGTCGCGCGCGCGTCCACGGCGGTGCTGTTCTCGACCATCCTGTCGGTCGTCACCGTGTCGCTGCTCGCCGTCCTGCTTGCCCGTAATGCGATCCGCTAGAGTCGCGAAATATTGATCTAGATCGGGGTCGCCCACCGCGTGATCGCCTAAAAGGGAAACATGGCATGGGAAAATGGGGCGAAATCCGCGAAATTCGAGTGGCGCGACTCCTTCGCGATCGGCTGCAAGGCGATCGATGACGACCACCGGCACATGTTTTCCCTCATGCGGCAGGTCGAGGCGGCCGGCAGGGCGCTGCAGTTCGAGCGCTGCGCGGTGCTCCTTGACGCGCTGGCGACCTTCTCGAAGGCGCATTTCGCGCGCGAGGAAGCGTTGCTGGAGGAGATCGGCTTTCCGGCGGCGAACGAGCACAGGGAATATCACACCCGGCTGCTTGCGCGCGCCGACAACGGTGAAGGAGGTCTGCAAGGCGATCAAATCGGAGCAGAGCTTCCACGACTGCTGCGAGGAGATGTTCAGCTTTCTGATCGACGACGTCGTAAAGGGCGATCAGGCAATCAAAACCTATCTGCAGGAAATCGGCATGGCCGCCCGCCGCTGACGCCCGCCGCGCGGAGCGTTACTGCAGCGCCGCCCGCGCGGCACGGTCCGCCGCCTGCCAATCACGCTCCATCATCGTCGAACGCCAGTGGCTGCGGCGCTCATGCGGCGGGTAATCGCCCGTCGCGGCATGCAGCGCGCAGCGGTTGTCCCACAGGACGAGGTCGCCGACGCGCCACTTGTGGCGGTAGTCGCCATCGGGCGATTCCGCATAGCCCGTCAGCTCCGCGATCAGGGCGTCGCTTTCGGCCGGCTCGAGGCCCTGGATCGTCATGACCTGGCCGGGATTGAAATAGATCGCCTTGCGCCCGGTTTCCGGGTGGACGCGGACCAGCGCGTGAACGGCGGCGGGACGGACGCGGTCCTCCTCCTCGAGCAGCTGCACCTCGCGCTTGAGCCGCCCGCCGTATTTATAGGTCGCCTTCAGCCCGTCGATACGGCGCTTCAGCTCCGCCGGCAGGGCGTCGTAGACCGCGTAGGCGCTGGCGAACAGCGTGTCGCCGCCGGTGCTGGGGATGGTCAGCGCATAGAGCTGCGTCGCCTTGGCGGTGACGTAGTCGTAGGAGGTGTCGGTGTGCCACACCGCGCCGCGCTTGACGAGGTTGGCCTTGGGCTTCTCCACGGCGCCGACGCGGGTGTCCTCGACCTTGTTGTCCATGATCATCAGCTCGGGGAATTCCGGATGGCGGCTCTTGCGCACGATATGCGGCCGCAGCGGGCCATAGCGCCGGCCATGCTCGAGGAAGCTCTGCATGTCGAGCCGCTGATCGCGGACGACGAGGACGATGTGCTCGAGGAAGGCGTCGTAGATCTGCGCGAAATCGGCGTCGCTCAGATGTGCGAGGTCGACGCCGGTGATTTCAGCGCCGAGCGTCGAACCGAGGGGGCGGATCTCGACCATGCGGCGGTCCCTCCGTCGTGAACGGTGGCGGAATCTTACGCCGAAGGCCCGCGCGGCTCAAATCGCCGGCGCCCGCCTAACGGCATTCCCCGGCGCCGTCTCTCAGCAGCAGGAAGTAGAGCGTGACAAAGTGCTTGCCGTGCGTGAAGCGGATCGGGGCGATGGCGTCTTGGCGAACCGTTTCGCCCTCGATGCCGGCGCCGAGATGCGCGTTGGCGAAGGCGATCACGTCGGCGCGGCGCTCGGGTGCGCCCCACAGGAGGAGGCAGCTTCCCGGGATGGCGGCGGCCGGCGCGATGGCATAGGGGTGCTTCACCGTCACCATGCGGGACCCGGGAAAGCGGATCTTGAAGTTGCCGGCCAACGGATAGGGCCACCAGTCGGCGACGATGGTGCCGCGCAGGAAGCCGGCCATGCGCAGCTGCGCGGCTCCAGGCGTCGTAGGGGAGCTGGCGCTCGCATTTCTTGCACCAGTAGGGCTCGAGATAGGCTTGGCCGGCCAGCGCCAGCGCCGCTCCGGCGGGGATCGCGGCCGCGGTGAGCGCGAACAGCGCCGCCGCGCTCTCCCGCCATCCCGCCGCCTGCACGCGCGCGAAGACGTAGAGCGGCAGCAGGATCATGACGGACATGTAGTAGCCGCGCGCCTTGAGGCCCGAGACGGCGCCCGTGATGGCGAAGAGCACGAGGGCGACGGCGAGCTGCCGGCCCATGATCTGCCGGAGCGCGCCGCTCTCCGGCGGGCCGTTCCCCGTCCCGCCGCCGATGCGCCCGAAGGCTTGCGGGAAAAACAGCGGCAGCAGGATCCAGAGCGGCGCCGAAGCGCCGATCGCCGCGCTCGCCAGGAAGCCCAGGCCCGGGACGATGCCGACCGTGGCGTCGGTCGACATGGTCGCGCTCCGCTTGTCCACGAACCAGAGCGCATAGGGCGCGACGATCGCCGCCAGCGCGGCCAGCGCCAGCAGGCTTTCCGGGCGCAGGAGCCGCGCGCGGGCCGTGCGGTCGAATGCGGCGGCTGCAAGCAACGACACGAGGAACACGCCGTAGCCGTATTTCGACAGGAAGCCGAGGCCGGCGAAGATGCCGAGCGCCAGATACCAAAGGAGCCGCGGCGCCGCATAGAGCCTAAGGACGGCGTAGAAGCTCAGCGCGCAGGGCAGCATGACCAGTATCGAATTGCTCAGCCCCGTCACCCCGTCCCAGAACAGCAGGTAGGCGGCCAGCGGCGACAGCGCCGCCAGCGCGGCGATCCGGTCGTCGCGGTAGAGCAGCCGGCCGCAGGCGAAGAGCACGGCGCAGCTCCCCCAGACGGCGAGAAACTTTACCGCCGAGACCGCCATTACCGAGACGCCGAAAACATACTGCGCGCCGTGCACCAGCCAGGCGTAAAGCGGCGGGTTACGCGGGTAATAGCCGATGGAAAGATACTGCGCGAAGACGATCTGCTCGCCGTCGTCGCCGCCGGTGCCGGGAAAGGCGAGCGAGCGGATCAGGAGCAGCGCCAGCATCAGCACAGACAGAAAAACGAAGAACCCGCGCGCCGTCATCAGCGCTCGCGCCGGCCGGAGGAGCCAGGGCGCGCGGGCGACGATCGCGCCCGCCATTCGGTCGATCAGGGCGTCGGTGGACGTCATCCGGCCGCCCGCCGGCTTCTAGTCGTCCTCGCCATCGAGCGCCTCGTCGATCGCGGGATCGAAGGCCGTGCCGCGCCGGTGCCCCCGGTAGAGATGCACCCCGATCCAGACCGAGATGACGAACAGCGTCACCGCCAGCACGGATTTGACCATCAGCCCGTCGGTCAGGCCGCTGCCCATCATGGCGAAGACGATGGTCTGCGGCGCCTGGCCGACCGCCGAGGCCACGAAGAACGGCACGAGCGGCACGCTGCTGACCCCCGCCACCAGGTTGACCGCCAGGTTGTTGGTGATCGGCAAGAGGCGGATCGCCAGGGTCATCAGGAAAGGCTTGGTCTTAAGAAAGTCGTCGACCTGCCTGACCCGGCGGGGAAATTTGCGCGCGACATAGTCGCGGCCCAGGAAGCGCGCATAGAAGAAGGCGAGCATCACGCCCGAGATCGAGGCGAGCAGCGCCAGCGCGCTTCCCGCCGCGATGCCGAAGGCGTAGCCGGCGACGAAGGCGATGACCTGGCGCGACAGGCCGATGCCGGTGAAGATCGCGCCGACGGCGACGAAGATCAGGATGCCGGTGAGCCCGTGGCCGAGGATCTCGCGGTCGACCCAGCGCTCCAGCTGGTCCGGCCCGAAGCCGATGTCGGACTCGCGGAACAGCGCCACCAGGGCGGCGACGGACAGGATGACGACGATGCCGCGCAGGATAAGCCCGCGCTTCGCGCCGCGCTGCCGCGCGGGCAGCTCCATATCCTCCTGATCCCCTGTCATGGGGCGGACTATAGACGAAGAATGCCGGCGCGAAATGCCGTCTCCACGCGTGGGCGCTGGAATTTTCGCGGCCGCCGCCGCCGCTCTTACGCAGGCTTTAGCGTGACCGCCAGGAAATAGCCGGACCGGCGCACGACCGTGCAGTCAAAATGCCCTTCCGGCTGGAGTATAAGCTTGAAGTTATTCGGGAGCACGCCGTGCGTCTCCGGCTTCAGCTTGGCGCTGTCGCCGCTCAGGTCGAGCACGGCGCATTTCATCTGCTTCTCGTCGACGCCATAGAGCGCGATGCCGGTTCGCAACACCTTGCGGCGCCCTGCATGCCGTCTGTCGGAGCCGCCGGAAAGCGCCATGTCGGTTAGTCCTCCTTCGCCGTAACGCCGCCGCGATCGCGCCGAGGAGGCATATCATGCGGCGGCAGAGACGAAAACGGCTCAGGCGTCCGTCGGTTCCGGCATCCGCCGCTGGCTCACCACTTCATCGCCTCGCGGATCTTGACGAAGGTTTCCAGGTGCCGCTCATGGTCGCCGGCGAAGCGCAGGACCAGGGTGCGGGCGCCCTGGTCGACATAGGCCTTGAGCCACTCCGCCGCGGCGCCGGCGGAGCCCGCGAAGCAGGCCTGGCGCTTCTTCAGCACGTCGGGCCGCTGGCCGTAATAGGCCGACAGGAACTCGTTGATGCGCGCCTCGGCGCGCGGCGGATGCTCGTCGACGGCGAGCGTCAGATAGATCGCCGGCTCGACCGCGCCCGGCTTGCGCCCGGCCTTGTCCGCCAACGCTTGCACCTCGCGCCACTGCTCGCCCCAGCGCTTGGAGTCCGGGCCGCTCGGGAACCAGCCGTCGAAATGCCGCGCGGCGCGCTCCAGCGCGGCCGGCACCGAGCCGCCGCCCCAGATCGGCGGACCGCCCGGCTGATGCGGCGTCGGGCCGATCACGCCCTGCTCGACATGCCAGCGGCCGTCCCAGTCGACCGGCTTGCCGCGCCACAGCGCCTTGCACAGCCGGAGGCCCTCCATGAAGGTGCCGACGCGCTTCTCGAACGGCACGCCGGCCGAGCGGAACTCGGCGCGGATGTTGGGGACGTCGGTGGCGATGCCGACGCCGAGGATGACCCGGCCCTGGCTCACCTGGTCGAGGGTCGCGACCGAATGCGCCAGCAGCACCGGGTTGCGCAGCGCCGGCAGCAGCACCGCGGTGCCGAGCTTGACGCGCCTGGTTCGCCCCGCGACGCCGGCGAGCAGCGTGATCGGCTCATGACGCGGCCGGGCAAGCAGCGAATCGCCGATCCAGACCGAATCGTAGCCGAGCTTTTCCGCCCGCTCGGCGAGGCCCAGCAACGGCTCGGCCTCGGGCCGGCCCTCCATGATCGATTCCCGGGTGGGCAGCAAGTACCCGATGTGCGGGGCCATTGTCCTCTCCTCGCTCCGTTTTTCGTTGGTCGCCGACGATATTCTGACACGAGATCGCGCCGCCATCACCTTTCGTCTTGCGCCGCGGGAGCCCCGGGCCGGGTCTTTTGACCCGCATGATGCCCCTGCCCTAAAATTCAGCGGTACAACGGAGGATGCGAGCCATGGAAACCGCAGCGACCACGAGCAGCCAGCCGGTCCGACGCGCCCCGGCGACAAAGGTCCCGCCATTCGCGATCCGCAAGCTTTCCGACCTGATGGCGGCCGAGATCACCGGCATCGACCTGTCGCAGCCGATCGACGACGCAACGCGGGATGCCATCATGGACGCGCTGGTCGAGCATCACATCCTCTGCTTCCGCGACCAGCACCTGACGAAGGAGGAGCAATTCGCCTTCACCGAGCGCTTCGGCGCGATCGAGGGGCATGTCGTGCGAACCTGGGAAGGCGGCAAGTCGCCGCTGGTGCATACGGTCTCCAACCTCGACAAGGACGGCAACCCGACCGAGAACCCCTACACCCAGGGCAATTTCTTCTGGCACACCGACAAGTCCTATCACGCGGTGCCGTCGCTCGCGACGCTGCTGCACGCGATCGAGCTGCCGCCGGCCGGGGGCAGCACGCAGTTCACCAACATGTACGCCGCCTACGAGGCGCTGCCGCAGGCGATGAAGGACCGCATCGCCGGCCTGCATGCCGAGCACAGCTGGGAAGCGAGCCGCGCGAACACCTACAGCCGCCCGGCGACCGACGAGGAAAAGGCGGAGCGGCCGCCGGTCGTGCATCCGATCGTGCGCACCCATCCGGTGACCGGGCGCAAGCTGCTCTACATCGGCCACCACACCTCGCATATCGTCGAGCTGCCGTATGGCGAAGGCCGGGCCCTGCTCTATCAGCTGCTCGATTTCGCGACCCAGCCGCACCGCACCTACACGCATCACTGGAAGCTCGGCGACCTCGTCATGTGGGACAACCGCTGCCTGCTCCACCGCGGCATGCGCGACTTCGACATGACCAAGCACCGCCGCGTCCTGCACAGGACGGTTCTCAAGGGCAGCGTGCCGTACTAAACGGCGCTACCAGAGCATCGGTATCAGGCGGTATCGCACCTGTTTCCGGTAGGCGGCGTAGCCCGCGAGGTTCTTCGTCAGGAACGCTTCCTCGTCGAGCAGGCGCCAGATCAGCGCCGGAACGGTCGCGGCGAAGACCAGCACGCCCCACCACGACCCGAGCGCGATCGGGATGCCGAGCAGCATCACCAGCCCGCCGGTATACATGGGATGGCGGACGACGGCGTACGGTCCGGTCGAGATGACCTTCTGACCGGGGGCGAGCTCGATGGTCGCGGCGGAGTAGCTGTTCACCCGGAACACGACCAGGACGGCGAGCCAGCCGAGCAGGACGAGCGCGTCGCCCGCGAGCGCCGTCCCGCGCGCCATAGTCGACCAGCCGAAGCGATGGTCGAGCGCGGGGACGACCAGCAGGCCGATGAAGCCGAGCGAGGCGAAAGACATGATGATCCGCTGCTTCGGCACCTTCTCGGCGAAGGGACCGCCGCGCATCCGTCGCGCCAGAAGCTGCGGATCCGTTTTCGCGAGATAGAGGATGATCGCCAGCGACGGCGTGAAATAGGTGACGAGGAAGGCCCAGGCCTGCCAGTAGTCCAGCGTCCAGGCCGGACCGAACACCAGCGCCGCCATGACGGCAAAAAGCAAGACGGTTCCGGCGAATGCTCTTACGCTCAGGCTGCGCATTCGCGATCCTACCATGCGCCCGGCCGGCGCGGCGCGTCCGTTATCACAGCGAGCCCGCGGGTTGACAGCGGGCCGCGCCACGCGGAGTCTGGCGCCGCCCGCGCCGTTTCGCGGACAGAACGATCAAGCCAGAACGATTGAAAAGGTCTCGCGTGCGCTCAGCCGATAAGCCAGGGTTCCGCCGCCTCGCCGCGGCATCCGCCATCGTTGCGTTGCTCGCCTGTTCCGGCTGCGGCAAGGAAGAGCACAAGCCGTCCGAGGACAACACCTACAACGTGCATCTCTATTACGGGAAGGACGTTGCCCAGGACAAATACCTCGGCGAGGTCGTCGGCATCAGCCAATGCCAGATGAAGGTGCATAGCGAGGCCGCGCGCATGGGCCTCAAGGGGCACACCTACAGCTATGCCTGCTGCTGGGTGCACAACGGCGAGGCGTGCTACGAGAAGCACAAGTAGTAGATCTATCTGCAATCGGCCGCCTGATTGCAGGTAAATTGATCTATCTTAGAAAGTTAGAGCAACTTATCTGCTCCCCGACGCAGGTCGCGCCGCTCTTCCGCGATCGGTCCGAGCGATTGCCGCTGCCGGCCCGGCCATCGAAATTCGCCGGATCGAGCCAGCGGGTGAAGCCGCGCTTCAGCATCGGCCATTCGCCGTCGATGATCGAGAGCCAGGCGGTGTCGCGGTTGCGGCCCTTGACGACGGCGGCCTGGCGGAACAGGCCCTCGAAGGTAAAGCCCAGCCGCTCGGCGGCGCGCCGGGACGCGGCGTTGAGCGCGTTGCATTTCCACTCGTAGCGGCGATAGCCGAGCTCCTCGAAGACCCGCTGCATCATGAGATACATCGCCTCGGTCGCGGCCGCCGTGCGCTGCAGGCGCGGCGCATAGGTGATGGAGCCGACCTCGATCGACCCGGCGCCGGGGTCGATCCGCAGGTAGCTCGCGGCGCCGAGCGCATCGCCTGCCGTCTTGTCGACGATCGCGTAGGTCACCCGGCCGGCGTCCGCCGCCCGCGCCGCCAGCCAGGCGTCGTAGCCGTCCCGGTCCGCGAACGGGCCGGCCGGCAGATAGGTCCAGAGCCGGCCCTCCTTGTCCTCGGCAAGCGCCGCGAACAGCGGGGCGCCGTGCCGGGCCGGATCCAGCGGCTCGAGGCGGCATAGACGGCCCTCCATCGGGCTTCGCGGCGGCTGTTTCGCGGGCCGCCAGTCCGGCATCGGAAATCCGACCGGCTGACCGAGCGCATTTAGGAATTCTTTCGGCATGGATGCGCAGCGCCTTCTTAACCGAGTTATGTCGAAATGAGGATGGAAGGTGAACGCCCGGAGTCGCGTTCGAAAGGGCCACTGCGGCGGGATTCGGACGGGGCCGTTTCGGCAGGCGTTGGAGCCGTTTAGCGGCGCATGCCGCCAATTGGCCTTTGATTCTAATACTTTCGAGTTAATCCTTTTTCACTAAAGGCTTAATACTTCGGAAGGGTACTTGCATTTGGTGTTTAAATAAATGTTAAATGAACCAGCGGAAGGTTCCAGGCGTTGGAGTATGGCTATGACTCGCACAGCCCTGAATACCGCGTCACGCTCTACGATCACGATGATGATCACGGCCCTTATCGCGGGCTGCAGCTCCATGGGCGAACAGGTCTATACGCGGCAGAATCAAGCTGCCTCGGCGCTCGCCACCATGGAGATGGAGGCCGAGACGAAGGATCCCGGCAAGGCCGACAGGATTTCCAAGGCGGAATCGGATCTGCATGAGGCCTGCGCGCCGCTTCGTGACGTGGCGTCGCGCCAGATGACCGGTGAATCGGTCGGCATCGACTCCAAGTTGGTGGTGCTCGTCTCGCTCGACCGTTGCGCCAGCGAGACGCGGCGCGCGGAAGACTTCATCCGGCTCGACAACCCGTCGCTCGCCAACTTCTATCTCGGGTCCGGAAACGAGGACGAGATCGGCAGCAAGAGACCGGCGGATATGGCGGTGGGGCCCCGCAGCACGATGTTCCAGCTGACGCCGAAATAACGCCCGGCCGGTCGCCTGCCCGACCGGACGCCTGACCGCTGACGCCTTACATCAAGAACACGCCCTTGCCCGTCGTCTGGGTGTCGAACAGCGTGTAGGCCTCTTCCGCCTGCTCGAGTTTCCAGCGATGGGTGAACAGCTTGTCGACGGCGATCTTGCGGTCGGCGACGAACTCCGCACAATCCGCCTGCCCGTTCTTGGAGAAGGTCCAGGACGCCATCAGCGTCACCTGGCGGCGCAGCATGTCGGGGCTCACGTCGAGGGTGACGTTGCCGCCTTCGCCGACGAAGCAGGCCGTGCCCCAGGTGCGCACGGACCGCACCGTGGCCGCCCGCGCCTCCGGGTTGGACGAGCAGTCGATCGTCTTGTGTGCGCCCTCGCCATGCGTCAGCTCGCGGATCGCCGCGACCGGGTCGTTGCCCATCGGGTTCAGCACCTCGTGCGCGCCGAACTGCTTCGCCAGCTCGCGGCGTTCGGGCGAGATGTCGAGCGCGATGACGCGCGCGCCCATGGCGACCGCGAGCTGCGTCGCCGAGAGCCCGACCGGGCCCTGGCCAAAGATCGCGATCGTCTCGTCGCCCTTGAGGTCGAGCCGGCGCAGCGCGCCGTAGGCGGTGCCGGTGCCGCAGGAGATCGCGGCGCCGACCTCGAAGGACAGCGAATCGGGTAGCGGCACCAGGGTCGAGACCGGCACTTTCATGTATTTCGCGTGCGCGCCGTTGCCGCCGGAGCCATAGACCGTCGTCCCTTCGAGGCACATCTGCGCCCAGCCGCTGGCGCAATGCTTGCACACGCCGCAGCCGCCGTAGTGGTGGTCCATCACGCGCTGACCGATGCGCGCCTCCTTCTCGGTCACTGCGCTGCCGATCGCGGCCACGATGCCGCAAGGCTCGTGGCCGGCGATCACCGGGCCCTCGGCGCGCTTGATACCGCCGGTCTGCCCGCCCATCTGCGTCCTGCGGTACTGGTGGAGGTCGCTGCCGCACATGCCGGACGCCTTGATCTCGAGCACGACCTCGCGCGGGCCGGGCGTCGGATCCTCGAACTCCATCAACGCGAGCTTTCTGTTTCCGGTAAAGACGACACCGCGCATGGCAGTTTCCTCCTTGTGAATTGTCTCTGCGATTCTATAGCACGAGTTGTAGGGCACGCGCGAAGTGGCGGCCTCGAAACCTTTGCCTCATCCTGAGCCTGTCGAAGGATGAGTACGCGCCGCCGTATCGTGCCGCTCATGCTTCGACAAGCTCAGCATGAGGGTTGTCGAAAGGTCGCTGGCCTACGCCGCTTCCATCGAAAACGCCTCGACGTCGTCGATGGCGTAGACCGGCAGCGGCTCGTGGCGGCCGCGCAGCGCCGCGGAGTGGCGGGGAAAATGTGAGAAGTCGCGCCCGCAGCCGTCCGCCGTCGTCTGCGATATGACCATCCGGCATTTGAGGATCTTGGTCTCGGATTCGAGCCGCGCGGCGACGTTGACCGTGTCACCGACCGCGGTGAGCGTCGGCGCGTCCGGCGGTCCCATGGTGCCGACGATCGCCTCGCCGGTGTGGATGCCGATGCCCATGCGCAGCGGCTCGCCCATCTCGCCCGCCATGCCTTCGTTCAACGCGTCTAGACGTCGGAACATCGCCGCTGCGCCGGCGAGCGCCTCGCGGCATCCGTGCTCGACGCCCGATTCCAGCCCATAGAGCGCCATCAGGCCGTCGCCGTTGAACTGCGCGTAATGGCCGCCGGTCTCCTTGAGCGCGGCCGACATCTCGGCGAAGAAGCGGTTCAGCAGAAAGACCGTGTCGTAAGGCAGCAGCCGCTCGCCGAGCGCGGTCGAGCCGCGCAGGTCGAGGAACATCACGGTGATGGTCCGCTCGCTGCCCTGGACCGCGCCGAGCCGGCGGGCGACCTGGGCCGAGGCAGTCGGCGGCAGCAGCGGCACGATGGACAGGTCACGCCGCGGCCGGGTCTGGCAGGCCAGCCTGACGTTGCGCGGCGCATCGATGCGCGACAGCGCGCGCTTCTCGGTCTCGTTCGGCAGCGGCAGCGTGTCCAGCCCGTCGCTCACGCGGACCCGGCAGGTGGTGCAGCGCCCGCGCCCGCCGCAGACCGAGGCGTGCGGGATGCCGGCGCCGCGGATCGCCTCCAGCATCGTCACCCCGACCGGGGCAGTGAGGCGGCGCCCGGATTCGAGCGACAATCGGAAGCTGCCGTACTGGTTGCGGATCGCGCGCCGGATCTGCCGCGCGGCAAGCGTCGCCAGCAGCAGGCCGGCCAGGATTGCGTAGGCCCACAGCTCAATCCGGGCGAGCGCCGGATCCTGGTTCGCGAAGGGCGCGAACAGCCGCGCGACCCAGTCGGGCGAGGTCACGCTCGGCGCGATCGTCAGGCCGGCGCGGAGGAATCCCAAAAGCGCCAGCACCGGCAGCAGCGTCGCGGCGAGATAGAGATAAGGCAGCGCCGTGGGGTACCAGCGCTTGAGCCTGAGCCAGTAGTGGAGGCCGATCGTCATGTGCAGCCAGATGATCCCGATCAGCAGGACCTGCCGCCAGCCGTGAAATCGGACTCAGCCAGTATTTGGCGACGACCTGAGGATAGGTGACCACGACACCGAACATGTCGGCGCGCAGCCGGACGCCGATCATGTGGCTGGCGGCGAGCGGCAGGATCAGCAGGCCGAGGGTGAGCTGCATCGCCTCCCAGGCCTTTAAGCGGAGGTTGCTGCGCCGGTAGAGCGACCACAGCGCCAGCAGGAAATGGGTAAGAAAGGAGCCGTAGAGCAGGATAGTGCCGACCGGGTGGTACCAGACCAGGGTCACCGCCTTGCGGAACCCTTCCATCGCGTCGAAGGACAGCAGACCGAGCGCGAGGTTCAACATGTGCAGAATACAGGTAGGTGGCCAGAACGAGGCCGGTGCTCAGGCGCAACCATCTCACAACCATACGTGATCCTTCGACTGCCGAGTGCGTCAGCGGAACGTTGCCGAGAACGGATCGCGAATGCAAGCGCCAGTTCCCCTGTTGACCCCAGGCGGGCCAATCGCCATCCTTCTCGCCATAGCATCAGTTCGGGAGCGTGCGAAGCATGGCGAAGCCGGCCATCCTGGCGGTCGACGACGATCCGGAAGTGCTGCGCGCGGTGGCGCGCGACCTCAGGGACCATTTCGCCAAGGACTACCGGATCCTGCCGGCGGCGTCCGGCGGCGAGGCGCTGGACGTCGTCCGTACGCTCAAGCTCCGCAACGAGCCGCTCGCCCTCTTCCTCGCCGACCAGCGCATGCCGGCGATGACCGGCATCGAGTTCCTGGCCGAGGCGGCGCCGCTGTTCCCGGCCGCGAAGCGCGTGCTGCTGACCGCCTATGCCGACCGCGACGTCGCCATCCGCGCGATCAACGACGTGCGGCTCGACTATTACCTGATGAAGCCGTGGGAGCCGCCGGAGCGGCTGCTCTATCCGGCGCTCGACGACCTGCTGCAGGACTGGCAGGCCGGCTACCGCCCGCCCTTCGAGGGCGTCACCGTGGTCGACCACCGCTGGTCCAAGCGCGGCTTCGAGATCCGCGACTTCCTGGCGCGCAACCACGTGCCCTACCGCCGGCTCGACGTGGAGCGCGACCAGGAGGCGAAGGACATCCTGGCGATCGCCGGCGGCGACGTGCTGCCGCTGGTCATCCTGCCGGACGGCCGGCAGCTCGCGCGGCCGACCATCGACGAGCTCGCCGACTGCTGCGGCGGACCGCGGTCGGCCGAGACGCCCTTCTACGATCTCGTCGTGGTGGGCGGCGGCCCGGCCGGCCTCGCCGCCGCGGTCTACGGCGCGTCGGAAGGGCTGCGCACCATCGTGGTCGAGAGCGAGGCGCCGGGCGGCCAGGCCGGCACCAGCTCGCGGATCGAGAACTATCTCGGCTTCCCCAACGGGCTCAGCGGCTCCGACCTGTCGCGCCGCGCGCTGACCCAGGCGCAGCGGCTCGGCGCGGCGTTCCTCGTGGCGCGCCGGGTGACCGGGCTTCGCGTCGACGGTCCCTACCGCTTCGTCCAGCTGTCCGACGGCAGCGAGATCAGCTGCCACGCGATGATCATCGCCAGCGGCGTGCAGTACCGCCGCCTCGCCGTGCCGGGCGTGACCCCGCTCGAAGGCGCCGGCGTGTTCTACGGCGCGGCGATGACCGAAGCCGCCGCCTGCAAGGACCAGGACGTCTTCATCATCGGCGGCGGCAATTCCGCCGGCCAGGGCGCGATCTTCCTGGCCGAATACGCGCGCTCGGTCACCATCCTGATCCGAGGCGAGAGCCTGACCGCCTCGATGTCGCAATACCTGATCGAGCGCATCGAGCAGTCGCCGAATATCGACGTGCTGCCGCATACCGAAGTGACGCAGGTCACCGGCGGAACGACGCTGGAGACGGTCACGCTGCGCAACAACAAGACCGGCGCGGAGGAGACGCGCCCGGCGGGCGGCCTGTTCGTCTTCATCGGCGCGGAGCCGCGCACCGACTGGCTGGGCGACGCGGTGGTCCGCGATACGCGCGGCTTTATCGTCACCGGCCGCGACCTGGCGCAGATAGGCGGCGGCCTCTGGCCGCTCGAGCGCGATCCCTTCCTGACCGAGACGAGCCTGCCGGGCGTCTTCGCCGCCGGCGACGTGCGCTGCGGCTCGGTCAAGCGCGTCGCCGCCGCCGTCGGCGAAGGCTCGGTCACCGTCAGCTTCGTGCACGAGCATCTGGAGAGCCTATGAATGGGCGCTATTCCAAAGTCCTCCGCCCTTGCGGCGCGCGTGTCGTCGCGCGCCGCTCTTCCGAATTCGGCGGCCGGTCGACACCGGCCGCCTGGGGGAGGATTCAGGTGGGGGGTGAACGGCAGGTTGAGGCTGCAGTTGCGAGCCGTTGATGAAGTCATTCGGTAGTCCCCCCACCCTGACCCTCCCCCGCAAGGGGGGAGGGGAAACGGAATGCGGCGTTTGTCAGGAAAGGGCCGCCCCATGATCCCCGTCGCACAGCTTCGCGCGGCGCCGCTGCTGCAAGGGCTGGAGGACGAGCGCTATGCCTGGCTGTCGCTGCAGGCCGAGGAGGTCGTGCTCGCGCCGGGCGATACGCTGCTGCGCCAGGGTGCCGAAGGGTGCGGCTTTTTCATCATCGTAGCCGGCGAGCTTCTGCTGATACATGAACAAGGCGCGCAGGAAACCATCGCAGGCCGGCGCGCCGCGCCCAGCTTCCTGGGCGAGATATCCACCCTCACCGGCTACCCGATCTCCGTCACCTGCCGGGCGCGGACGGATTGCCGCCTGATCCGCCTGCAGGAGCCCGTCTTCTTCGAGCTGCTGGGCTGCTGCACGGTGTTCGCGCGGACGATCTTCCGCACCATGGTCGACCGCACGACCGAGACCGAGAGCCTGGTGCGGGATTTGGAAAAGATGGCATCGCTCGGCACCCTCGCGGCGGGCCTGGCGCATGAGCTGAACAACCCCGCCGCCGCGGCGGTGCGCGCGCTCGACCGGGCGAAGCGCCGCGCCGATACGCTGATGCAGCCGTCGACGGGCAGCGGCGACGGCGGCGAAGCGGGGGCGCTGCTCGGCCGCCTGCTGCAGGACGCTGCCGCGCGTCCCCCTGCCCCGCCGGCGAGCGCGCTGGACGCCGCGGACGCGGAGGAGCGGCTCGCAGAGTGGCTCGAAGGACAGGGCGTCGCGGACGCCTGGGAGCTGGCGCCGGCGCTTGCCGGGGCCGGCCTGACGGCGGCGGATCTCGAGCCGCTGGCGCGCGCCGCGGGCGGCAGCGGTTTCGCCGAGAATGCCGCGCGCCTCGCCGGCAGTCTCGACCTCGCCGCCCTGCTCGGCGAGGCCGGCAACGCCTGCCGGCGCATTTCCGAGCTCGTCGGCGCGGTGAAATCCTATTCCTACATGGACCGGGCGGCGCGCCAGCAGGTCGACCTGCACCAGGGCCTCGAGGACACGCTGACGATCCTGAAGCACCGCTGGCCCGCGGGCGTCACGGTCGAGCGCCGCTACGACCCCGCGTTGCCCACGATCACCGCCTATGGCAGCGAGTTGAACCAAGTGTGGACCAACCTCCTGGTCAACGCGCTCGACGCGCTCGGCGATAGCGGCACGATCACGCTGGAGACGCGGCGCGACGGCGACTATGCCGTGGTGTCGGTGACCGACGACGGCCCGGGCATCCCCGAGGCCATCCGCTCGCGTATTTTCGACGCGTTCTTCACGACCAAGCCGGTCGGCAAGGGCACCGGGCTCGGCCTCGACATCACCCAACGCATCGTCGTCGCCCAGCATTGCGGCACGATCACCGTGGCGTCGCGCCCGGGCGAGACGCGTTTCGAGGTCGCCATTCCGATCGAGCCGCCGGACGCCGGCCCGCCGGGCTCACGCGAACTTGACGAGCGCCCCGGTTGATCCGCGTATAATTGGTCCGCGCGTCCTGGCGGGCGCCGACAACCGGGGAGATATCGACCATGGCTGACAACGACGGCACGACGCGCCTGATCATTCCTGCCGTGGCGCCGCTTTACGGCGCGCTCAAGCCGCTGACGATCCCGCTGATCCGGGTCGTCACCGGGCTGTTTCTCATGCCGCATGGCGCACAGAAGCTGTTCGGCCTGTTCGGCGGCGGCGGTCTCGACGGCGCGGCTGCTTTCTTCACCAAGCTCGGCCTCGAGCCGGGCATGTTCTTCGCGGTGCTGGTCGGCGGGACCGAGTTCTTCGGCGGCCTGTTCCTGGCGCTCGGCTTCCTGACGCGTCCGGCCGCGGCGGGCATCGTCATCCTGATGGCCGTCGCCGTGTTCAAAGTGCATTTGCCCCACGGCTATTTCTGGCCCAAGGGCGGGTTCGAGTATCCTTTGTTCTGGGGCCTGGTCGCCCTCGCCTTCTTCTTTCGCGGCGGCGGCGCCTGCTCGGTGGACCGCAAGATCGGCCGGGAGTTCTGAACGCAGCGACAGGGACGGTAGCGCATGAAGACGAGCGAGGATCGCATCCTGACGACGCATGTCGGCAGCCTGCCGCGCGGGCCAGGCGCTGTCCGACCTGCTGGTGGCGAAGGCGAACGGCCGGCCCTATGACGAAGCCGCGCTCGCGGGCGCGGTCGCGGCCGCCGTCGACACCGTCGTGGACAGGCAGATTTCCGCCGGAATCGACATCGTCAACGACGGCGAGATGCCGCGCACGGACTTCGTTTCCTACATTACCGAGCGGATGACCGGCTTCGGCCGCGGCCCCGGGCCGACGCGGCCCGTGCCGATGGATGCGAAGACCTTCCCGGTCTGGTTCGACCAGATCAACCAGAGCGGCCGCCGGCGCATCAACGTCTACGACTTTCCCCAGGCGGTCGGCGAGGTCGCCTACGGCGACCTGTCGGGGGTGAAGGCGGAATGCGGCGGGTTCAAGGCGGCGCTTGCCAAGCGGGGCGACAGCGTTGCCGGGACCTTCATGACCGCGGTATCGCCGGGCTTCGCGGCGACGGCGATCATCAACAAGCATTACAATTCGTACGAGGCCTATGTCTTCGCGCTGGCGCGGGCGCTGCGGCGCGAATACGCGTTCATCGCCGGCCAGGGGTTCACCCTGCAGATCAATTCGCCGGACCTGGGGCTCGAGCGCTGCGGCTATTTCCAGGACAAGAGCCTGCGCGCAGTTCCAGGACGCGATCGAGATGCATATTGCCGCGCTGAACGAAGCGCTCGACGGCATTCCGCGCGACCAGGTGCGGCTGCACGCCTGCTACGGCAACCGCGACGGCCCGCATTATCACGACGTGGAATGCCCCGACATCCTGCCGATCGTGTACCAGGCGCATGTGGGCGCGATCATGCTGCCCTTCGCGAATCCGCGCCACGCGCACGAGATCGAGGCCTTCCGCGAGATCAGGCTGCCGGACGGCATGGTGCTGATTCCGGGCGTGATCGAGACCACGAACAACTACCTCGAGCATCCCAAGGTGGTGGCGGAGCGGCTGGTCCGGGCGGCGTCCTGCATCGGCGACAGGGAGCGCATCATCGCCGGCGCCGACTGCGGCTTCGGCACGATGGCCGGCGACACCTTCACGGCGGAAGACGTGGTCTGGGCCAAGCTCGCGTCGCTCGCCGAAGGCGCGCGGATCGCGACCAAGACGCTGTGGGGGTAAGGAGCCCTTTTCCGGGCCCCTTACCATGCCCACTTCCGCGTCAGCCGCGTTCCGGGACAGACCGGCGCCCCAACCCGGCTCAGTCGTCGCCGGCCGCCGCAACGGGCGCGTCGAGAGTCCAGGCCGACTTGTCGATGTCCAGATCCGGGAACTTTTCGGGATCGAACACCGGGTGCTCGATGCCCTGCTTGAGCTGGTCCGTATAGTCCTTCAAAACCCGCATTCCGACCGGGAACAGCATGATAATGGCCAGCAGGTTGACCAGGGCCAGCACGCCCATCATGGGATCGGAAAAGAAGAACACCGAGGTCGCCCCCGGCGCCGCCGACCCGACGAACACCAGGATGATGATGGCGATGCGCAGGATGTGGCGCGAAATGGCGCTCTCGGTGAACACGGAAAGCGCATTTTCGCCGAGGTAGTAGTTGTAGATGATGGAGCTGAACGCGAACAAGAGAACGGCTCCGGTCAGGAAATATTGGCTCCATGCCCCGACATGCGATACCAGCGAATCCTGCGTCAGGACGACCCCGTCGATATTCTGCGCGCCCGGCACGTAGACATGGCCCAGCAGGATGATGAAGGCGGTGCACGAGCAGATCAGGATCGTGTCGATGAACACCGAGAGCGACTGGACGATGCCCTGGCTGATCGGGTGGCGGACATAGGCGATGGCCGCGACATTCGGCGCGCTGCCCAGCCCCGCTTCGTTGGAAAACAGCCCGCGGCGAATGCCGTTGGCGACCGCGGCCCCCATGCCGCCGCCGACCGCCTGCTCGAAACCGAAGGCGTTCTTCACGATCGTGGCGATCACGTGCGGGAGCTCGGTGATGTTGAGCACGATGATCAGCAGCGCCATGCCGATGTAACCGATCGCCATGATGGGAACGATGATGTCGGCCGCCTGTGCGATCCGCTTGATGCCGCCGTAAATGACGAAGCCCGTCAGGATGGCGAGCGCAAGCCCGGTCCAGAGCCGGCCGATGCCCAGGCTGTCCTTCATCGCGCCGGCGACCGTGTTGCCCTGGAACGCGTTGAAGCCGAGCGCGAAGGCCGCGATCAGCGAAACCGCGTAAAGCATCGCCAGCCATTTGAACCGGCCGCCCAGGCCGTGCACGATGTATTGCGCCGGCCCGCCTCGATAGGTGCCCTCCTCCTCCGAGCGCTTGAAGACCTGCGCCAGCGTGCACTCGAACAGGCTGGTCGCCATGCCGATCAGCGCGATCATCCACATCCAGAAAACCGCCCCGGGGCCGCCGAGCGTTATGGCGACCGCCACGCCGGCGATATTCCCCCCGCCGACCCGTCCCCCGACACTGACCAGCAAGGCTTCGCGCGAGCTGACATGCTGCCCCGGTTCCGGCTCGCCGCCCGGGAACAACACGCGGAACATGCGCCCGAAGAAGCGGAACTGTACCAGTCCCGAAGCGAGCGTGAAAAAGACGCCGAGGACCACCAGGAACGGGACGAGAGACCATCCCCAGGTCCCATCGCCGATAACCGCGAAAAACAATTCGAGATAGTGCATGACTCTTCCCCTCTGTTACATCCGACTCCGCTGACGACCGTGCGACGCGAAATCCGGCTGCCGAGTGGGGCACGAGTCACCTTCGCCGCCAGGTTGCCATTGGGTCAGGCAGCAAGCGGCGTGCCAACGATGTCACATGGCCGTGCATCCAATGTCATTCGGCATACGGGAAGCGCCAAATCATGTTCGTTCGTCTACCTATCGTAGGCGGATGGGCGCAGCCGGTCCACCCTCGATGCCCGCCTGGGTTCAGATGCGCAACGCGAACGAGCAGCGCGACGCCCCGATGCATATTTGAGCAGCATGACGGGGACGCGCGCGAGACGCGCGCCCGCGGCCGGTGTCGTCCGGCCGCTGTTTATGAAAGACGGGCGCGCGCGAGACGCGCGCCCGCGGCCGGTGTCGTCCGGCCGCCGTTTATTAAAGTTTGGCGCGCGCTAAGCGTGCGCCGGCGGCCATCGCCTGCAGCTTGGCGCGGGCGGTGGGCACGTCGATTTTGACCAGCCCGCAGTCGGGGGCCGCCATGATCTGCTCGGGCGGCAGGTGTTCGGCGGCAGCCAGCAGATGGTCGCGGACATGCTCGGGCGTCTCGATCCGCGCCGCGCCCTCGTCGTGGCCGACATCGATGCAGCCGAACATCACCGTCTTCGACGGGCAGAGGCGCAGCACCTTCGGGTCCATCTTCGAGACCTCGAATTCAAGCGACATGATGTCGATGGAGGATTTCTCCAACGCGGCGATGATCGTTGGATAACTCTCCTGGCGCTCGCGCTTGATGCCCTTGTGCGGGTAGCCGTAGCAGACATGCACCGCGGCCTTGGCGTTCTTCAGCCCCTGCGCGGCGCGGTCGAGCGCCGGGATGCCGAGCTCGACGGCGCGGTCGGGCTGGCGGCTGTAGACCGGCTCGTCGAACTGGATGACCGAGACGCCGAGCGCATCGAGAGCTAAGGCCTCCTCGTTGAGCGCCTCGGCGATCGCGAAGACATAATCCTTGTCGCTACCGTAATACTCGTCCGCGGTCGAATCCGCGACCGTCATCGGCCCGGGCAGCGTGATCTTGAACGGCCGCGGCGATTCCGCGGCGAGGAAGCGTACGTCGTCGTCGAGGATCGGCTTCGCGACGCGTGACCGGGCCCGTGCAGCGCCCGACGTGGCCGACCCGGCCGCTGCGAATCTTCTTCTCCGCCAGGGTCTTGTAGTCGAGCCCGCCGAGCGCCCGCGTCACATAGGTGATGTAGTATTCCCGCCGCTGCTCGCCGTCGCTGACCAGGTCGATGCCCGCCTGCTCCTGGGTCTGCAGCATGACGCGCGTCGCATCGTCCTGCGCGTTCTTCAGCATGTCGCCCTCGAAGGCCCATTCGACTTCCGACCCGTGGTCGTGGTTGGCGACGCTGCGCGGGTCGCGCTTCAGCATCCAGAGCGGCTTCGGCATCGAGCCGACGACGGTCGTGGTGAAGGGGCCGAAACGGTCTGTGCGGCTGGGCATGGTGGGTTGCTCCTGGGCTTTTGCGAAAGGCGGTGGGGTGACGCCAGTTTAATCCGGATGCCGGGGCGTTGTCGAAAAACGCCCGGCGCCTGGCGCGGCTGTTCGCCGCTTTCGCCTTCTCACGATGGCGGGAGCCCCCCTTCTCTTTTCCCGCCGCCGGGCCTATAACCCTGCGCCATGAGCATGAGCCCGACATATTCCCCGAACCGCCGCCGCGTGCCGTCCTTGGATACCGCGCGGTCGGTCCCGGTAGTCCGGGGCTTCGGTGCGTGGGAGGGTTCCTGTCCTTAGGCGGCGCCGGCGAAATCGGAAGCGCGCCTAAGGGCGGATCTTCGGATCCGCCTTTTTTGTTGCGAGGCATTGGAGAAAGACCATGGACGGCGCCGGGATGGCACAGGCGGCGGGATCGGGCGCGCGAAGCGCCCCTTGGCGGCAGGAGCTCGGCGCGATGACGCGCCTCGCCGCCCCCATCGTGCTGACCCAGCTCGCCTGGGTCGCGATCATGACGACCGACATGGCGATGATCGGCCGGCTCGGCGCGAACGCCCTGGCCGGCGCGTCGCTGTCGCTGATGGTGTTCTTTCTCGGCTATCTCGCGTGCTTCGGGGTGATCATGGCGACCGCGGCGCTCACGGCGCAGGCCTATGGCGCGCGCCAGCCGCGGATGGTTCGCCGCGTCGTCCGCCAGGGGCTTTGGATTTCGGCGCTCCTGACCGCGCCGGCGGTGACGATCTTCGGCTATACCGGCGACATCCTGCAGGCGCTCGGCGAGCCCGCCGAGGCGCTGGCGCCCGCGAGCGCCTACATGGACACGCTGAAATGGGCGCTGCCGGCGACGATCGCCTTCGCCGTGCTGCGCAACTTCGTCTCCGCGCTGAACCGGCCGACGGTCGCGCTCTGGGTGATGCTGGCCGGCGTGCCCGCCAACGCGCTGCTGGACTATGCGCTGATCTTCGGGCATCTCGGCCTGCCGCGGCTCGAGCTGGCCGGCGCCGGCATCGCGACCTCGTCGGTCAATGCGGCGATGTTCCTGGCGCTGCTGGTGATCGCCGTCGCGCGGAGGCCTTTCGCCCGCTACACCATCCTGGTCCGCTTCTGGCGTCCCGACTGGCAGGCGTTCCGCCAGATCTTCCGCATCGGCCTGCCGATCGCCGGGACGATGCTGCTCGAGGGCGGTTTCTTCATCGCCGCGGTGTTCGTGGCCGGCCGGTTCGGCGCGGCGGTCATCGCGGCGCACATGATCGCGATGCAAATGCCGCACATCACCTTCATGGTGCCGATGGGAATGGCGCAGGCCGCCACGGTCCGCGTCGGCCAGGCGGTCGGCCGGCGCGACGCGGTGGCCGCCTACCGGGCGGGCTGGATCGCCGTCGCGGTGACGCTCGCCTTCATGTCGGTGATGACCGTGATCGTGCTCGCGATTCCGCACACCTTCGCCTCGGCCTTCATGGACCACGACCGGCCGGACAGCGCCGCCGTGCTCGCACTGGCGACGACCTTCCTGTTCTACGCCGCCGTCTTCCAGATGGCGGACGGCATCCAGGCGGTCACTGCCGGCGCGCTGCGCGGCCTCAACGACACGGCGATGCCGATGCTGCTGGCGGCCGTCAGCTTCTGGGGCGTCGGCGCCGCAGTCGGGCTCTCGCTCGCCTTTCTCGCCGGCATGGGCGGCTCGGGGCTTTGGCTCGGCTTCGACTGCGGCCTGGGCTGCGTCGCCGCGCTGCTGGCCTTGCGGCTGCGCAGGCTGACGCGCCTGCGCTACATTCCCGCCCTCGCCCGCGACTGAGCCCGGCGGATGCCTTCCGATTCGATAGCGGAAGGCTATGGATTGCGGTATGTGAACGGGATGTCGGACTCCGAGACGGGAAAGATCTTCATCGGCGCGGGCGCGAAGCCCGCCTATCTCACGCTCAGGCTGGCGAACCGTCATGGCCTGATCGCGGGCGCGACCGGCACCGGCAAGACGGTGACCTTGCAGATCCTGGCGGAAGGCTTCGCCGCCGCCGGCGTGCCGGTCTTCCTCGCCGACGTCAAGGGCGACCTGTCCGGCATGTGCCAGGACGGCGCGGCCAACCCGAAGCTCGCGGAGCGCGCCAAGACGATCGGTCTTGCCGATTACCGCCCGCAGCGCGCGCCGGTCGTCTTCTGGGACCTGTTCGGCGAAAAGGGCCATCCGATCCGCACCACGGTCTCGGAGATGGGGCCGCTCCTGCTGTCCCGCCTGCTCGACCTGACCGAGGCGCAGGAGGGCACGCTCAGCATCGTCTTCCAGCTCGCCGACGACGAGGGCCTGCTGCTGCTCGACCTCAAGGACCTGCGCGCCCTGCTGCAATATGCCGGCGAGCAGAAGGAGCGCCTGTCGATACGCTACGGCAACGTCAACGCGGCCTCCGTCGGCGCCATCCAGCGCCGTCTGCTGACGCTCGAACAGGAGGGCGGCGCGCATTTCTTCGGCGAGCCGGCGCTCGACCTGCGCGACTTCATGCGGACCGACTTCGACGGCCGCGGCTTCGTCAACATCCTGGCCGCCGACCGGCTGATGATGAGCCCCCGCCTCTACGCCACTTTCCTGCTCTGGCTGCTGAGCGAGCTGTTCGAGGAGATGCCCGAGGTGGGCGATCCCGACAAGCCGCGCCTCGTGTTCTTCTTCGACGAGGCGCATCTGCTGTTCGAGGACGCGCCCAAGGCGCTGACCGACAAGGTCGAGCAGGTGGTGCGGCTGATCCGCTCCAAGGGCGTCGGCGTCTATTTCGTGTCGCAGAGCCCGCTCGACATTCCCGAGGACGTGCTGGGCCAGCTCGGCAACCGCGTCCAGCACGCGCTGCGCGCCTTCACGCCGCGCGACCAGAAGGCGATCAAGGCGACGGCGGAGACCTTCCGCCGCAATCCGAAGCTCGATGCCGAGACCGCGCTGACCGAGCTCGGCGTCGGCGAAGCGCTGGTATCGACGCTCGAGGACAAGGGCGCGCCGTCGGTGGTCGAGCGCGTGCTGATCCGCCCGCCCTGCTCGCGCATGGGGCCGGCCAGCGACGCGGAGCGGCGCGCCGTGCTCGACGCGAGCCCGGTGCGCGGCCGCTACGATACGCCGGTCGACCGCGTGTCCGCCTATGAGAAGCTGGTCGAGCGCACGGAGAAAGCCGTTCCCGACGCGCCGCCGCCCGGCCGCATGCCGCAGACTGGCGCCACGCCGCCGCGCCGGCCGTCGAACCGGCTCAGCCTGACCGAAGTCGTCATGCGCGAGGTCGGCCGCACGCTCGGCCGCGAGATCATTCGCGGCATCCTGGGCTCGATCTTCAAGGGGCGACGGTAGGCGCTTCGCGTAAATCACCTAAAAAGGGGACGGAGCCCGATTTTCGAAAAAAAGGGCTCTGTCCCCTTTTTGTCCGTTCTCTTTTACTTCGCCCGCCGCATCAGCGCGGCGGCGTCGGCGAAGCCGGTCGCCTCGGCGTCCTCGAGCGGCGTGGTGCAGTCGTCGATGCGCGTCCGGGCTACCGGGTCGGCGCCGTATTCCAGCAGCAGCTCGACCGCCGGCAGGTCGCGCTGCACGACGGCGTAATGCAGCGGCGTCCAGTCGTTGATGCCGCGCTGGCCCACGTCGGCGCCGTTGTCCAGCAGCAGGGTCAGCACCGCGAGCCGGTTCGGCCGGTCGGTCGACAATGCGGCGATCAGCGACGGGAAACCGGCGTCGTCGGGATAGCGCGCATCGGCGCCCGCCTCGAGCAGCTCGATGATGAAGGGCAGCGGGCTCCAGTAGATGGCGTATTCGAGCGGATACCTGCCGACGCCAAGCTCCAGCGGCTGCACGCAGTTGGGAAAATCCGCCGGGTTGCCGAGGGCGGCCCTCAGCCCGGCCAGATTGCCCATGCGGTAAGCATGGTCAACGGCTTTTAACTGTCTATGGAAGGCGGCGCGGCTCTTGCTCATCGCGCCCGATATTCGGCCAAACAGGTTAAGAAAAATCTTAGCCGCGCGGCGCGGCCCCCACCTTTTACGCCAGCGCTTTTTCGACCAGCGGCCGCACCTTCGTCGCCATCAGCTCGATGGTGCGAAGCGTGATCCGCTGGTCCATGCCGTGCCACTGGATGCGCGTGATCAGCCGGGTGAAGCCGGTGGTCTTCGAGAGCCGGACCAGCTCCTCGGCGACTTCCTCCGGCGAGCCGATGACGACCCTTCCCGCCATCAGCTCCTCGAAGTCGAGCTGCTCCTTGCCCGAGCCGACGACATTGGTAAACAGCCCCCATTGGCCGAAGATGCGGTAGCTGTCGGCGATGAAGGGGCCGGCCTCGCGCAGCGCGGTCGCCTTGTCGGGCGCGACGACGACGTTGCGCAACAGCGGGAACTCGCGCGGCATCGGCTTGCCAAGCCCGGCCAGGGTCTTCTGGAAAACCCCCGCCTGCTCGGTGATGACCGCCTCGGTGAGATGCGAGGAGGCTACCCAGCTGTCGCCGAGGCTGGTATCGGCGAGCGCGGCCGCCCGTTCGACCGCCTTCTTGACGCTGCCGCCGAACCACATCGGCGGGCGCGGCTTCCGCACCGGCTTGAGCGAGAGATGCAGCCCCTCGGCCTGGAAATACTTGCCGGCGAAATCGACGCTGTCCTCGGTCCACAGCCGCTGCATCAGCGTCACCGACTCCCGGAAGCGGCCGAGCCGCTCGTGGAAATCGATACCCAGCACCTTGAATTCCTCCTCCTGCCAGCCTTGCGCCACGCCGAGGGTGAAGCGCCCGCCGGTGACGATGTCGAGCAGCGCCGCCTGCTGCGCCACGTGCAGCGGGTGATACATCGGCAGGACCAGCATGCAGGTCGACAGCGTCATGCCCTCCGCCGTCGCGGCGAGCCCCATCAGCGTCTCCATCGGCGGGAACCACGCCGAGGCGCTGTAGGACAGGTGGTTGCCGATGGCGACCCCGTCGAACCCGGCGTCGCGCGCCACCCGGACCTGTTCGACATGCTCGGCGAAGCGCTTGGTGAAGTCTTCGTCCTGCCGGTGCTCGGGACTGATGAAAAGGGTCAGGTCCATCGGATTCCCCCAGGGTTGCGCGTCCTCTGTCCGGCCAGCATAGCCCCGAGCCGGAAAAGCGCGAAATCCGCCCCGCCCCCGCCGCGAAAGGAAATCTTTAGAAAGTACGGCCAGAGTTCGCCGGTTGATTGCCAACCGGGAGGCTTTGCGTGATCAAGTTCCTTTCCATTCTGGCTCTGATCGTGGCCGCCGTCTCTCTTCCCGTCCGCGCGGAGACGCCGGACGTCGAGCTTCGGGTCACCGCGGCGGACCCGATTGGAACCGCGCGGCTGGGACTGGGGGACCCGCTTTATCTCCGGGTCTCCTATAAGAGCGCGGCGCCGCTGCGGCTGCAGGCAAAGGGTTTCGCCGGCGGCGCGGAACGGATCAGGGGAGAGGCGTACAACCCGGCGCCGGCCTACCCGGCGGGCGCGCATGACGCGCTGGTCTGGGTCTTCTACTCGGGCCCGGCGCGGATCGACACGATCCGCATCACGGCGTATGGGGCGGACTGGACGCCGCTCGCCACGGTCTCCTATCCGGTCAGCGCCGAGTGGTGGGGCAGCCCCGCCGGCCGGACGCGGGCCGCCTGGGTGTCGGCGCTCAGCGCGCAGCAGCAGTCGATGGCATCCAGCGCCATGGCACCAAGCGCCGACGACGGCGACGACGTCGGGATCGGCATTCTGGTCACCGTGGCGTTTCTCACGGTGCCGGCCTATATCGTGCTGCAGCTTATCCTGCTGCTCCGCTATTCTGGCGGATGGCGCATCGCGGCGGCGCTGCCGCTGATCGGCATGGTGCCGCTGCTGATCTATACGCTCTTCGCCCTGGTCATGGGATCGAACCTGTGGCCGCTCATGGCGATCTTCCTCACCCCCTTCGCGTTCTTCTATCTCTTGGCGGTGCTGGCGCTGCGGCGGCTCGGCAGCGGCGCGGCCTTTTCCTGACGGCCGCCAGCCCGGTCACGAGCCGGTCAGGAGCCCGTTGCGGCCCCATCGAACAGCGCGGCCTCGGGGATGCTCCGGTAGGCTGCGGCGATGGTCTCGACCGCGATCCGGCGCAGGCTTTCCGCCGCCGGCGACAGCGTGCTCCGCTTGCGCCGGACGATGCCGATCGTGCGCGTGAGGCTGGGCTCGTGGAGCGGCCGGTGGACCAGATAAGGATGCCCGTGGATCGCCGAATAGGGCACGACGCTGACGCCGAAGCCCGCCTGGATGAGCCCCAGCATGGTGCCGAGATGCTGCACCTCGTAGGGCTCGCCCGGCAGGCGCTGCGACATGGCGAGCTGGCGGCCGATGCCGCTGTCGAGGCCGAAGGCGACATAGGTCGACTGCGCCAGCCGCTCCCAGGTGATGGCCGGCGCCGCGGCGAACGCGTGGTCCGGCGGGCACGCGAGGACATAGGGCTCGGTCACGACCGGCTCGAAATCGAACTCGGGGTCGTCGCGGAGCAGCATGTCGATGCCGAACTCCGCCCGCCCGAGCCGCAGGTGATCGGCGACGCGCAGCGCGGTGTCGTCGAGCACGCGCACGTTCACGCCCGGGATCTCGCGCCGGAACCGCGCCAGGATATTGGGCAGAAGGCCGCTCGCCACGCTGAGCAGGCAGGCGACGCTGACCTGTCCCTTGCGCTGGGCCACCACGTCCTGGATGCGGGCGATCGAGCTTTCGAATTCCTGCAGGATACGCTGCGCCTCGGGCAGGAACAGCCGGCCCAGCTCGGTCGGCTCCACGTTTCGGGTCGAGCGGTCGAACAGCCGCGCGCCGAGATAGTCTTCGAGCTTCTGGATCCGTTGCGTGAGCGCTGACGAGGTGATACCGAGCCGGTCGGCCGCGGGCTTGAACCCGGCGGCTTCCGAGACGGCGAGGAAGCCGCGTATATCGTCGATACTGATTTTCATCGCCCGGATTTCGTAGAACGACTTATCAATCGAGAATATTAATTAAATTCACTTAGTAAAGAGTGCATGTCAAATTCACCGGCCGTGGCGGCGCGCCCGCCGCCGGCCGGTTCGGAGAGAGGAGCCCCATGGGCATCATCGAGACCCTGTGTGAAATCTACGAGACCAAGGGGTATGAGACCTTCGAGGGTGACCGGCTGCTCACCCAGACCTCGCACGGGCTGCAAACCGCGATGATCGCCGAGGCGGAAGGCGCGGACTCGGCCTTGATCGTATCCGGCCTGCTGCATGATATCGGCCGGATCATCAATCCGAAGGACCGGGAGCTTACCGACAGCGGCAAGGACGCCAAGCACGAGATCGTCGGGCAGAAATACCTCGAGGCCTGGTTCGGCCCGGAGGTCACCATGCCGGTCTTCTGGCATGTCGCCGCCAAGCGCTATCTCGTCGCCACCGACCCGGCTTATGCGCACAAGATCTCGCCGGGCTCGACGCGCAGCCTGAAGGGCCAGGGCGGGCTCTATTCCGAGGAAGAAGCGGCCAAATTCCTGAAGCAGCCCTTCGCGGCGGAGGGCGTCCTGCTGCGCCGCTGGGACGACCGGGCCAAGTCGCCCGACGCCATCACCCCGCCCTTCGACTATTATGTCAGCCATATCGAGCGCTGCCTGAAAGCCTAGCCTGGCGCCGGGCTGCCGGGCGGCTTTTCGCGTTAAGCAATTGGCAACCATCCCAACGTTATTCTTAGGGGCATGGCGACACCGTTAAACAAACTGGACGACTTGATCTCCGTCCTTAAGGGCGAACGCGACGAACGCCGCCGGACCGCCCGGATCAAGACTTTGCGGCGCACCCGGATCGTCCACGGCGACGGCGGCAAGGGCATGCGCTGCTTCATCTGCGACATTTCCCAGACCGGCGCGCGGCTGCGTCCGGCCGAGGCGGATGCGGTTCCCGACCGCTTCCTGCTGCAGGTAGAACACGACCTCAGCCTCGTCTGCGATGTGAAGTTCCGCAGCCACGACGAGCTTGGCGTGTCCTTCGACCTGACGCCCATGCAACGCGGCTGAACCTTCGCGGCCGGCGCGCCTTTTTTGGCGCTCACCGAGGCTTCTGGTAGGCTTCTCTCGCGCCGGACGACCGGCGCGGGCGCAAAGGCCTTGCCATGAAGATCACCGACGTCCGCGTGGACATTCTCGAAGTCCCGCTCGAGCACAGCTATATGGCCGGCGGCCGCAAGGCCGACGCCAACTGGCATGTCCTGGCGCGCGTCCGCACCGCGGACGGCGTCGAAGGCATCGGCTATGTCGTGAAGCAGCGCGGCGACCTGGTGCGCGCCATTGCCCAGGCCACGCGCGAGATGGGCGCGCTTCTCGTCGGATCGAGCGTGCTGGAGCCCGAGGCCGCGTGGCAGAAGCTGGCGGACCGGACGGACTGGCTCGGCCCCGGCGGGCTGCAGCACTGGGCGATCGCGCCGCTCGACATCGCGCTGTGGGACGCCGCGGGCAAGGCGCTGGGCCAGCCGCTCTGGCGGTTGCTCGGCGGCAATCGCGACAGCCTGCCGGCCTATGCCAGCGACCGCTTGTGGTACAGCCTTTCGCTCCCGGAGCTCGCGGAATCCGCCGGCGCGCATGCCGCGGCCGGCTATCGCGGCCTCAAGCTCCGGCTCGGCGCCTCGCCCGACCGGGCGATGCAGAGCGAGCGCGTGCGGGTCGCCAAGGAAGCCGCCGGGCCGGGCGTCGACGTCATGGTCGACGGCACGCAGAGCTGGGACTACCCGACCGCCGCCCTGCTCGCCCCCGCGCTCGAGGAAGCCGGCATCGCCTGGCTCGAGGACCCGCTCTATCACGATGACGTCGAAGGGCTGGCGGCGCTGGCCGCGCGGCTCGATATTCCGGTGACCGGCGGCGAGAACCTCTACACCCTCGACCAGTTCCGCCGCACCTTCCAGGCCCGCGCCCTCGACATCGCCATCCTCGACCTGTTCCGGGTCGGCGGCATCACGCCCTGGCGCAAGATCGCGGCGCTGGCCGAGGCCTACAAGCTGCCGGTCTGCGGCCATGTCGTGCCCGAGGTCCATGTCCATCTGCTGGCTGCCGCCGCCAACGGCCACATGGTCGAATACATGCCGCGCTCGACCGGGATCCTTGCCAACATGCCCGTGCCGGTGAAAGGCGTGCTGCACCCGGCGCCCGGTCCCGGCCACGGGCTGCAGCTCGACGAGAAGAGCGTGGCGCGCTGCCGCGTCGAATAGCCCCTGCCCGAAATTTCCGTTTCCTGACTTTTCCGAACGCTGAGAAAGGCCCGCCATGACGACCGCAAAAAAGCATCCGACCGACAGTGCGCCGATCGCGCTCGCCGACCATGGCTGGTTCTACGCCGGCGGCGAATACGTGGAGAAGGATGGCGGCTCGATGATGCGCGGCGCCATGTATGTCGAGCGCTTCGTGCCGGCGAAGCAAACCCAGCCCTATCCCGTGGTGATGATCCACGGCAACGGGCAGACCGGGAACAACTTCACCGGCACGCCGGACGGACGGCGCGGCTGGGCGCATGATTTCCTGCGCGCGGGCTACACGGTCTACGTCGCCGACCAGCCGGCGCGCGGCCGCTCCGGGCAAAGCCCTTCCTTCTACGGCGACTACAACCGGCGGCCGGGCGGCAACAAGCCGGTCGAGGCGCGCTTCACCGCGCCCGAGACGGCCAAGCTGTGGCCGCAGGCCGAGCGGCACACACAATGGCCCGGCACCGGCCAGAAAGGCGACCCGGCCTTCCATCAGTTTTACGCATCGCAGGTCGAATCCCTGGCGGACGGCGACGAAGCCGAGCGCCTGAACCAGCAGGCGGGCGCCGCGCTCCTCGACCGCATCGGCCCGGCCATCGTCATGGTGCACTCGCAATCCGGCGCCTTCGGCTGGCTCATCGCCGACGCCCGGCCGAAGCTGGTCAAGGCGATCCTCGCCATCGAGCCGAACGGCCCGCCCTTCTTCGAGGTCGAGTTCCAGGGCGCGCCCAGGTGGTTCGAATACACCAAGACGCCGCCGCGCAAGTGGGGCATCGCCCGGATTCCCCTCACCTACGACCCGCCGGCGGCGAAGCCTGAAGACCTCCGCTACGAGCTGGACGGCGCGGCGGCCGGCGACGGGCTGGTGCGCTGCTACCTGCAGGCCGAGCCGGCCCGCCAGCTGCCCCGCCTCAAGGGCATCCCGATCCTGATCATCACCGGCGAGGCGTCCTATCACGCCTCGTACGACCATGGCACGAGCAAGTTCCTGAAGCAGGCCGGCGTGGAGAACGACTTCGTGCGATTGGAAGACGTGGGCCTGCCGGGCAACGGCCACATGATCATGTGCGAAGCGAACAATCACGAGGTCGCGGACTTCCTGATCGGCTGGCTGAAGCGCCGCCTGACCTGACGGCCGCGGACGCAGCGCGGGTAGGATTTATGCGTTCCGGCGGGCGCGCCGGGAAAATTGCCACTCTTGCGATTGTTTTACGGACCGGTGCGCCGCTAAGATGGGAAGCGCCGATACGCGGCTATTCAATCAAAAAATATAATCCTGCAATTTGTTATGGAATCTGACGGTAAGCTTCCCGAAAATATTCTCGTTTCCTATCCGGAACAGGACGCGGTACGGATCGGGCCGCCGCCGGCGCAAGCCTTTTGCGACTATTGCCTCTCCGTGAAGCCGAGGGATGATTTCGCAGACAGGCGCGATTTCGACGTCTTCAAGCTCCGCCCCTGGCTCGGCTATATCATGATCCTCGAATACCTCGCCGATCAGGACGATTTCCGCTATCGCATGTTCGGTACGCAGATCGCGGCGCAGAGCGGTTTCGACATGACCGGCCGTCTGGTTAGCGACCTGCCGCGGCGCTGACGGCGGTTTCTACGAGAACCTCTACCGCGAGAGCATGAAGGACCGGAAGATCGTCTACAGCCATCACACGCGGGTCCATCCCCGCTACGAATGCGACTGGCACCGCGTCCTATGTCCCGTCCAGGCCCCGGGCCAGGTCCAGATCGTCACCGGCAACTTTCCCGTGACGCGGCGGCGCGCATCGGCTTAGGCGTTGCGCCGGCATGACGGCTGCGATCCGGCCGGGCAATAGCCGGGATCGGCCGTTCATGCCGGGCGCACAGCCCCCCCAATTACGACGCGTAGAGACGCTTCCGCATCGCCGGCAGCTTGCGGTACCAATCCGCGAAGTCCTCTCTCGGGCAGGGCTTGCCCAGATGATACCCCTGCACCCAGTCCACGCCGCATTCGCGCAGCATGGCGAGCTGCTCGTCATGCTCCACGCCGACCGCGACGGTCGTGATGCCGAGCTTGGAGGCCATCGCGGTGATGCCCTGGATGGTCCGCTCCGCGGACGGCTCGATTGACAGGTCGAGCACGAGCTGCTTCGCGATCTTGATCATCCGCAGCGGCAGTTGCGCGATGTCGACGATCGAGGAATGCGCCGAGCCGAAGGCATCCAGCACGAGCCGGACGCCGACCCCGTCGATGGCGCGCAGCTCGTTCTCGACGTGGTGGTCCTTGCGCTGCAGGACCTCTTCGCTGAACTCGATGCCGAGCAGCGACGGCGCAAGGTTGTGGCGGCGGATCGCGTTGCCGAGCGCGGTCGAAAGCCCGCCCGCCCGGAGCTGCGCGTAGCTGACGTTGATCGTGCAAAAGATCGGCCGCTTGAGGGTCTTGTTCCACTGCGAGACGGATTCCGCCGCGCGCTGGATCACCCACTCGCCGATGGCGCCGATCTGACCGGAAGCTTCGGCCGCCGGCAGGAACTCGCGCGGGGCCACGTTGCCATAGATGTGGTGATTCCAGCGCAGGAGCGCTTCGACCGCGACCAGTTCGCCATCCTTGCTGCTTAACATCGGCTGATAGTCGAGCGACAGCTGATTGCAGGCGATCGCCCGATCGAGATCGGTCTGCAGCGCCCGGCGGCGGTCCTGATCCTTGCCGAGCTGGGCGCTGAAATAGGCAACCTTGCCGACTTCCGCATTGGCGGCGTTGGCAAGCGCGATTTCCGCCGACTTGACGACTTCCTCGGCCGTCCTGCCGTCGGTCGGGAACAGCGCTGCGCCGCCGTTGAACTGGACGAACAAGCCGGTATTGGCCAGGTCATACGGCAGGCCGAGCGCCTTCACGATCTTGGAGACGAAGACCTCGGGCCCGTCCGGCGCCAGGAGGTCGCGGCCGATCACCGCGAAGCGGTCGCTGGAAAGGCGCGCGACCTTGTCCGTGCCCCGCACGACGGTGCGCAGCCGCGCGGTCACCGCGCGCAGCAGGTCGTCCGCCATCGCCGGCCCGAATTTCTCGTTGATGCCCTTGAAGCGATCGATCTCGAAGATGACGAAAACGCCGATCCGGGTGCTGCCCAGGGAATCGGTGACGGCCTCGTCGAGCATCTCCAGGCCCAGGCGCCGCCCTGGCAGGCCGGTCAATCCGTCGAACTTGGAAACCTCCCGGAGCTGCTTCTGGCGAATACGGCGGGCCATGGCGAACAGGATGGCGCGCTTGAGCCCGACGGCGGACAGATCGTCCTTGTCGATGAAATCGACGGCGCCGTTTTCGAGCAGCTCGCGCGCCAGCCCCTCGTTGTTCTCGCCCGATATGAACACGACGGCGGGCGATTTCTCCTTATGCATCGCCTCGATGAAATCGAAGATGCCGGCGCCGTCGAGATCCGGCAGATGGTAGTCCAGCAGGACGCAGTCGAACGGATCCTTGCTGATGATCTCGAAGGCTTCGGCGGCGCATTCCGCCTCGCGCAGCGTTACGTTGAGGCCCGATTTCTCGAGCATGCGGCGCAACGCCATGCGGTCGATGTCTTCGTCGTCGACGACGAGAATGCGGAGTTGCTGCGGAACGTCGATTGCCTGAAAGCCCGCGTGCGCCGAGGCCTCCATGCCGGAATGCTGCTCTGACATCGCTGATCTCCTGTCTTGCTATGGCGTTCCGGCGCAGGCCGCCGCGCGTCGCGAGGCAGATCTGCTTTCCGAGTCGTTCGCCGGTCCCGAACATCGTAACACTCGCTTAAAGGGTAAATTCAAACCATGAACAACTAATGGATAAATACAGTCGATAAATTCGTAAAATTGACGGTAAATCTATTCCGGACGTCTCGCTTCAAGCGCTAGCCGGTGTAATTTCTCTTAACCAAATCAGCAGTTTGCATCGTTAGGATTTTCTTCATTCGGCCCGATGGCAAATTCCGGGGCCTGGAATCAGGCGTCGGGCCAGCGCCGATTATTCTCTCGCGCAGGGCATCAGCCTGGCCCGACAGGACTAGGCTGATCGTCATAGACATACCCGCGCAAAACGTCCGCATGATTTCCGGGAAGCCAAAATATCTATTCAGGTCAAATGGATATAAATTTGTCGCGCCGTAAGGCAATTTTAAATAAAATCTAGTTGCATGATATCGTATCGTACGCGCATGCATTGCATATTCGAACGACGGCTTTAATTTGGAGCGACATTCGATAAAGAACTGATCCATCATTCAACAAACAACACAAGTGAGGCAGCGCAAGCTTTCGCTCGGCGACGGACCGAAATTTTTTAACGGCTTTGCATATGTCTGATTTGTACTCGTTTATATTTTCGGACTCTGGTTACACGCCACACGGTTACTGTCTCGCCTGGGATCCACGGCTTATATTCCTCCATGTATTCTCCGACACGCTGATCGCGCTGGCGTATTTCACCATTCCGATCGCCCTCTTCTACGTCGTGCGGCGGCGGCGGGACATGAGCTACAGCGGGGTCGTCCTGCTGTTCGCGATGTTTATCTTCGCCTGCGGTCTTACCCACATGTTCGCCGTGCTCACGTTATGGCAGCCGGTCTACGGGCTCGAGGGCGTGGTGAAGCTGCTGACCGCCGTCGTGTCGGTGGCGACCGCGGTTGTCCTGTGGCCGCTCATTCCGCATATAGTCGCCATGCCGAGTAGCGCCCAGCTTGCGGCCGCCAACGCCGCGCTCGAGCGCGAAGTCGGCGAGCGCAGCCGGGCGGAGCAACGGATTCTGGCGGCGCATGAGGCCGCCGAAGCCAAGCTCAACCGGCGCACCGCGGAGATGACGCAGCTGAACCTGCAGCTATCGCAGCAGGTCGCGCGGCATCAGGAGACGGAGAAAGCGCTCGCCGAGACGACGGCGCAGTTCATGGATCTGGCCAGCCGGACCAAGACGGGCATCATCCATGTGACCGAGAACGGAAAGGTGCTGCGGGCGTCGTTGCAATATGCCGAGCTCCTCGGCGTCGATTCACCCGAAGAGCTGATCGGGCGCACCGCCGAGGAGTGGATCGTCGAGCCGGACATGGCCGGCATGCGGAGCTTCCGCCGCGCGGTTTTCCTTGGCAGCAAGGAGTTGATCGAGATACGGATCCGGCGCGCCGACGGGTCCCTCATCGACGCGGAAACTGTGGCCGGCGTCTCGCATTCCGGCGGAGTGCCGATCATCGTCGGCTTCGTCCGCGACATCACGCAGCGCAAGAACATTCAGCGCGAAGCGGAGACGGCGCGGCTTCGGATGGCGCGGTCGAACGAGGATCTCGAGCGCTTCGCCTCGATCGCCTCGCACGACCTCAACGCGCCCTTGCGCCATCTCCGGATCATCATCGATACGGTGATCGAGAATGCGGACGGCCGGCTCGAACAGGAAAGCGTCAAGCTTCTCAGGCAGGGCTACGACGCGACCGAGCGTATGTCCGCGCTGATCAAGGACCTGCTTGATTTTTCCCGAATCGGCTCGATCGAGACCACCGGCGATACAGTCGATCTGGACGGTGTATTAAAGACCTGTATTGCGAACTTAACGCAAAATATTAGATCGAACGACGCCAAGATCGATGTCGGGCCGTTGCCGGTCGTCAACGGCAACGCCGGCGCCCTCATCCATCTCTGGCAGAACCTGCTCAACAACGCGATGAAGTACCGCTCGGAGCAGCGGCCGGAAATCTCGGTCACGGCCGCCGATGTCGGCGACGGGTGGGAAATCGCCCTCACCGACAACGGCATGGGCGTGCCGGCCGACCAGGCCGAGCGCATCTTCGAGATGCACGTCCGCCTGCATGCCTATAACGACATTCCCGGGTCGGGCATCGGCCTTTCGGCCTGCCGCCGCATCGTGGAGCTGCATGGCGGCCGCATCTGGCTGGACACGTCCTATTCGGGCGGGTCGCGTTTCGTCGTCTGGCTGCCGAAACCGCTTGCATCGGACAGGCGGACCGATGTCCCGCGCAGCCACTCGGCTTAGCGGACGATAGCGCCTGCGGCCGGCGCCGGCCGGCAGAGGGAGCGCCGGTTATTTGCCGCTCTTGAAGGACTCTTCGAGCTCGCGCTCCAGGCGCACCAGATCCTCCGGCGCCGGCATGCCGACCGCCTTCATATTGCTCAACAGCTGGCGCACCCGGAGATAGATCTCGTGCCGGTCGCCCTGGTCGCCCTCCATCTCGTCGAGCAGGATCGACACCTCGGCTTCCAAGTCTTTACTGTCCATGTCCTTCCCCGTTCGCCGTTCGCGGCCATGATATGCCAGCCGATGGCGGCATTGGCAAAAAGAATGCCGCCAATATGACCTCTCGAGGCCTGGCGGCAAGTGGGAAGAATTAAATGTGAGCGAATAAAAAAAGATCTATGCGAAATATCTCGGGTCAAAAAGTCTGCGTCGTGAAAATCTCCTCGTTTCAACAAGCGGATGGTCGGGCCTTGGCCCTGGGCCTGCCCCGGTGTGGTCGGGGTCGGATGCCGTCGCTGTACAGTCGATGTCGCGAGGGGGACGACGGCGTGCCGTTCAGGCTTGCGGAGAATATTAGACGCAAGGGTTGAAGAACTTATGGACCGAAATAGCTAACGCACCCGTTTTTTTACGGCATCGATCCTGCCCTTTCCGGGGTTTTGGCAAGCTTCGATTAACAAACGGCCTTGGAACCCGGCCTTGTTAACCATGTCGTCCGGCGCGGCGGCGAAATGCGCAAAAAAAACCCCGCTGGGAGAGGAGCGGGGCCGACCATTGGTCAGATTAAGTGCGTCATGTAACGCCGGCATAGTGGCTGCTAGGAATGAATACTTGGTTAACGCGCGGCGCGATCGCGAAGGGGGCCTGGGCGCGCCGTCTCGCCCGTGATCAGGGAGCGGCTTTCGGCTTGCGGATCTCCTGGGCCAGCTCGATCACCTTCTCGCCGATGGCCAGCGCCTGAAGGATCTCGCGGCGGTCGACGATCGGCACGACCGAGCCGCAGCCCGGGCAGCAGTATTGGCTGTATTGCCGGATGAACGATGCTGTCCGCTTGCTGGCATGGCCGCATTTCGGGCATTCGCAATCGAAGGTCAGTCCCTCGATATCGATTTCGTCTGTCGGCTTCATGGCAACTCCCCATCAAACGGCGATTCCGGTTGGCTCCGGTCTCCGGAAACCCAAAGAAACACGGCATTTTTGACCCGTCGATAGTCCTTCCGGGTTCGGCCTTTTGCGCGCGCGCGGCTCCGGGCGGGCACCGTTCCAAATTTCGTGATGGGGCGTGATTGGACCGCGCCGGCCCTTCGGCGTAAGGATCATGGGCCAGTACGAGCGAACGAAATCCCCCTGCGGGGCTGCACTGCCGGTGCGGCCCCGAATTTTTTTGTCCTTGCCGCCCGGGACGCGCCTGCCCCTGGCCCGCCCGATATCCCGATCCGGCGATGGCCATCGGCGCGAAAAAGGGGTATTTTTCCCTAAGCGCCGAAACGACGGGAGGGAGACTGGCGCATGATGCTGACGCAGAGAAGGCCGTTCCTCGGCGCTTTCGTCCTTGCGATCTTCGTCACCGGCTGCCTCGGATGGCTTTTTCACGGCGCCGGCAAGCCGGTCCCGTGGTGGCTCTATCTCTTCGTGTTCGCGCTGATGGCCAGCCTGATCTATTCCCTCGCCTGCCTCTTGCAGCCCAACGGCCAGCGCGGCGGCCGCGCCCGCGCCTTCGACGGCATCGACGAGGTGGAATAGGCCCGCCGGCGCCTGCCGGGCGCCGCCCGCCGCCCTGCCCTATTTCAGATGGCCCCGGATCCAGGTCGCGATCCGGCTGACGACCGCTTTCTCCTGGCCCATATAGCCGTGATGGCTGAACGGGCCGCAGGGCTCCTGCAGGTTGCCCTGGTCGCCGCCGTCGATGCGGATCGTCTCGACCGAGGGCGAGCCCTTGAACAGCTTGGCCAGGGCCTGCTGCTCGGGCCAGGGCGTCACGGTGCAGTCGTCATCGCCGTGGCCGAGGATGAGGACCGGGACCTTGACCCCCGAGAGGTCGACGTCCGGCACCGCCGACTGCGCGCGCTTGCCCGGATTGGTGACGGATGAGGTGAGCACGATGCCGCTGATCTTGTCGCCGCCCAGGCGCGAGGCGATGTTGGCGACCGAAATGGTGCCGCGGCTGGTGCCGATGAACCAGACCGGCACCGGCGCCTCCTTCAGCATGACGGCCGCGATGGCCGCCGCATCCTCGACATGCGCCTTGGTCGTGCGGAAGCCGTCCTTGTCCCTGCCGTCCCAGTCCGACGGCCGGTCGACGACGGCGACGAGGAAGCCTTCGGCGGCGAAGTCTTCCCGGGTGCGGACCAGGAAGTTGCCGGGATGCACGATGGTGCCATTGCCCTTGATCTTGATGTCGCCGCTGCCGCCGGGATAGAGCACGACGCTCGCCTTGGGCGGGCCGCTGGGCCGGACGAGCAGGATGCGCTGCTTCGCGTCGCCGCGCACCGTCAGGGTCACGACCTTGGTGTCCGCGGCCTGTGCCGGCGCGGCGAGCGGCAGGAACGCCAGCAAGGCGCCGGCGAGAGCGGCGGAGACAGGGCGAAGCATGGCTTTACACGGACGCATGCGGTGATCCTAGGGCAGCTCGAGCCTGTCGGGATAGCGGATTTCCGTATCGCGGCCCCGTCCTCGGTCCCATCGCTGCCCCGCACCCCGCCCGCGACTTGACCTCGGCGGCGTCTCGGTATCTCCTCGAACGAAATCCAACCGACAGCCTTGAGGAGCGCGCCATGAAGAAGACCACCCGCCTGCGTCAACTGCTGAAATCGGGGAAAGCGCTCTACGTGCCGGGCTGCTACAACGCGCTCAGCGCCAAGATCCTCGACAAGGTGGGCTTCCCGGCGATCTACATGACCGGCTACGGCACGTCGCTGTCGCTGCTCGGCATGCCGGACGCCGGCCTCGCCACGATGACGGAGATGCATCTCAACGCCCGCTATATCGCGAATGCGGCCGACGCGCCGGTGATCGCCGACGCCGACAACGGCTATGGCAACGCGATCAACGTCATTCGCACGGTCAAGGAATACATCCAGACCGGCGTCGCCGGCATCCATATCGAGGACCAGATCATCCCGAAGCGCTGCGGCCATGTCGCCGGGCGCCAGGTGATCCCGATCGAGGATGCGGTCGGCAAGTACCGCGCCGCTGATTACGCCCGCAAGGAGGTCGACCCCGACTTCCTGCTGATCGCCCGCACCGACGCGCGCGGCGCCCATGGCGGCAGCCTGGACGAGGCGATCAAGCGCGCCAACGCCTATCTCGCGGCCGGCGCCGACATGGCCTTCGTCGAGGGGCCGACCAGCGTGGAGGAAGTCAAGCGCATCTGCGCCGAGGTCAAGGGGCCGATCCTCTATAACCAGACCGGCATCTCGCCGCGCTTCAGCCAGGAAGAGCTGGACGCGCTCGGCATCGCCATCGCGATCGCGCCGGGCGCGACCCTGCGCGCCACCATGATGACGGTCTACGACCTTGCCGTCGCCATGCGCGAGGAAGGCCCGCTCGCCGAGAAGAAATTCATCGACAAGTTCTCGAAGCACCCGCTCGGCGACTTCCACACCTTCGCCGGCTTCAACGAGGTGATGGAGCTGGAGCGCCGCTTCATGGGCGAGGCCGAGCTCGAAAAATACCAGGACTCGGTCGGCCATCGTCCCGCCGCGGCGGAGTAGCGCGCCGTGGCGACGCTCGAAGGGCGCAACATCCGCCCGCGCCGCAGCTTCCTGTTCGTGCCGGGCACCGGGCCGGAGATGTTTCCGAAGGCGCTCCAGGCGAAGCCGGACATCGTCTGCGTCGACCTGGAGGACGCGGTCATCCCCGAGCACAAGGCCCAGGCGCGGCGCGCCACGCTCGCCTTGTTCGCGGCGGTGCCGGACGGCGCGGCGCCCGAGCTGCTGGTCCGCATCAACTCGATCCGCACCCGCGACGGCATCGAGGACGTGGCGGCGATCCTCGCCGCGCCCTTCCCGCCCCCCGGCGTGATGCTGCCCAAGGTCAAGACGCCGGACGAGGTGCGGCTGCTCGACGACATGCTCGAGGCGGAGGGATCGCCGCTCCGGCTGCAGATCATCATCGAGACCAACGAAGGGCTCGAGGCCTGCCGCGAGATCGCCCAGGCGAGCGGCCGCATCGATGCGCTCTTGTTCGGCGGCGTCGACATGGCGGCGGAGCTGCGCGTCGAGCCGACCTGGAACGCGCTGCTCTATGCGCGCATGCCGGGTCGTCCATGCGGCGGCGAGCGCGGGCGTCGACCTGATCGACGTGCCGTTCCTCGATCTCAACGACATGGCGGGGCTGGAGACCGAGGCGGCGCGCTGCGCCGAGCTCGGCTTCACCGGCAAGGGCGCGATCCATCCCAAGCAGCTGCCGGTCATCACGCGGCATTTCACGCCGAGCGCCGAGCAGATCGCCCGCGCCAAGCGCATCACCCGCGCCTTCGAGGAAGCGCGCACCGGGCTCGTGGTCGTCGACGGCAAGCTGATCGAGAAACCGGTGCTGCGCAGCATGTACCGCATTCTCGCCATCGCGGAGAATACCCGCGCGTCATAACCGGAAATGGTAGGCTGCGGGGCATTTCTCGCCGCCCCGCCCGAAGGAGATCGCCATCATGTCTGAACGCACGAAATTCGCCATCGTCACCGGCGCCGGCAGCGGCATCGGCCGGTCCGTCTCCCTCGCCTTGCTCAAGGTCGGCTATTCCGTGGCGCTCGCGGGCCGCCGCAAGGAGGCGCTGGAAGAGACCGCCAAGCTTGCCGGCGCGGACGGCGCGCGCGCCCTCGCGGTGCCGACCGACGTCACCGAGGCCAAGTCGATCGCCGCGCTGTTCGCCGCCGCGAAGGCGAAATTCGGCCGCCTCGACCTGCTGTTCAACAACGCGGGCACGGGCACGCCCGCGACCTCGCTCGAGGAGCTGACCCTGCATCAGTGGCAGCGCGTGGTCGACACCAACCTGACCGGGCCGTTCCTCTGCACCCAGGAAGCGATGCGCATCATGAAGGCGCAGAAGCCGATGGGCGGGCGCATCATCAACAACGGCTCGATCTCCGCGCATGTGCCGCGGCCCGGCTCGGCCCCCTATACCTCGACCAAGCATGGCATCACCGGGCTTACCCGCTCGACCTCGCTCGACGGCCGCAAATACGACATCGCCTGCGGCCAGATCGACATCGGCAACGCCGCCACGCCGATGACCGAGCGCATGACCCAAGGCGTGCCCCAGCCCGACGGATCGATGATGGTCGAGCCGCGGATGGACGTGGATCATGTGGGCCAGGCAGTGGTTTACATGGATTCCCTGCCGCTCGACGCGAACGTCCAGTTCATCACCGTCATGGCGACGAAAATGCCCTTTATCGGGCGCGGCTGAGGCGCGGAAATCCGCGCGCTTTTGATCCACATCAAAGCGTTCGGGGCGGTAATGGCGTAGCGTTCAATCCTGCCATTTCCAGGAGTGAACGCTCATGCCGCTCGATCAGGACGTTGCGCCGGATTCGAAATACCACGATCCCGGCTGCGCTTATTGCCCGAGCTCCGTCCGGGCCTGCCGCCAGGGCGAATCCGCCACGCGCGGTCCCGGCTTCTGCCCCTCCAAGATCGCCCAGGACGCGATCGACACCGCGGCCGAAAAATACGCCGATCCGCTGACGCATCGGGTCGCGCGGGAATCGGCGCGGGTCGAGAGCGAGGGCTACTGCAAGTGGACGCGGGTCGAGGAAGTCTGCCAGTTCGCCAAGAAGATGGGCTTCAAGAAGATCGGCATCGCCACCTGCATCAGCTTCGTCGACCAGGCGAACGTCCTGTCGCAGATCCTCGAAAGCCACGGCTTCGAGGTTGCCTCGGCCGCCTGCAAGAACGGCGGCGTCCCGAAGGAAGCGATCGGCCTCAAGGATGCGGAGAAGATCCGCCCCGGCGGCCACGAGTCCATGTGCAACCCGGTCTCGCAGGCCGAGCTGCTGAACGAGGCCGGCTGCGAGTTCAACGTCGTGCTCGGGCTCTGCGTCGGCCATGACAGCCTGTTCTTCCGGCATTCGAAGGGGCTGGCGACGACGCTGGTCGCCAAGGACCGCGTGCTGGCGCACAACCCGGTCGGCGCGCTGAACCTCGCGGATTCCTATTACAGCCGCGTGTGGGGGCCGGATCGTCCCGCCAAGCCGCAGAAGCTGCCCAAGGAAGGCCGCAAGCCCGCGGCCTGACGGCGAAAAAGGGGACAGAGCCCTTTTTCCAAGAAAGGGGCTCTGTCCCCTTTTTGAGCGGGTCAGTCCGAGACCAGCCAGCGGGAATCGCGGCCGACGACGAAGCTGGCGCGCGTCGCGACCGGTGCGCCCGGCCGCGCGACATACGGCACGACGCGGAAATCGGTGCGCCACTGCGTGCGGTTGACGACGCAGCGCAGATAGCCGCGCTGGTCGTTGCAGAAGGCGATATGCGGGTTGGCGTCGACGATCCGGCGCAGGCCCTTCTTCATGTCCACGCCGTCGCCGTCGGAGGAGATCGAGGTCACGACGAACTCGTTGCCGAGGATCTCCGATTTCGGATCGTCGAAATTGGCCTGTCAGCCGCCCGGCCCAGTTGTTGTGCACGTCGCCCGACAGCACGATCAGTCCCTCGACATGGTGCGTCCGGACCGCGTCGAACAGGCGGCCGCGCGCCGCGACGTAACCGTCCCATTTGTCGCTGTGGTACTCGTCGACGCCGTCCTTCCGGCGCCGCCGCTGCAGGACCGGGATCTGCTCGGCCAGCACCGTCCAGCGCGGCGACGTATCGGCGAATTTCTCGGTGAGCCAGCGCTCCTGCTCGAAGCCCATGAGCGTGGCCTTGGGGTCATACGCGTCCTTGCAGCGCGGCTGCCATTTCGAGCCGCAGGGCTGGACGGTGCGGTGCTGGCGCGTGTCGAGCAGGTGGATCGCCGCCAGGTCGCCGAAGCGCAGCGTCCGGTAGAGCCGCATCTCCGGCCCGTTCGGCCGCATGGCGGAGCGGAAGGGCATATGCTCGTAATAGGCCTGGTAGGCCGCGGCCCGGCGGCGCAGGAACGCGCCGGGGCCGACGCGGCCGCTCACGTCATGCGCATCGGCATAGTCGTTCGCCACCTCGTGGTCGTCCGGTACCGCCGCCCAGGGAAAGGCGGCGTGCGCCGCCTGCAGGTCGGGGTCGAGCTTGTAGAGGGCGTAACGGTTGCGGTAGGCCTGCAGCGTCTTCACGGTCGAGGAGTTGTGCCGGCGGGGCTGGCTGTCGTCGATACCGCCCTCGTAGATGTAGTCGCCGACATGCAGCACGAGGTCGAGGTCTTCCTCGGCCATGTGGCGGTAGGCGGTGTAGTAGCCGTGCTGGTACTCCTGGCAGCAGGCGACGGCCAGCTGAAGGCGCTCCAGGGGCTCCGACGCCGCGGGGGCGGTGCGTGTGCGGCCGATCGCGCTGGCGTGGCCCAGCGCATCGAAGCGGTACCAGTACCAGCGGCCGGGCTCGAGCCCGTTCACCTCATGGCGCACTGAGTGCGCCATTTCGGGCCGCGCCGTCAGCTCGCCCCGCTGGACGATCTTCCGCATGGCCTCGTCTTCGGCGATTTCCCAGCGGACGGGCACGCTCCGGTCGGGCATGCCGCCGCCGTTCAGCGGGTCGGGCGCGAGGCGGGTCCAGAGCACCACGCCGTGCGGCGTCGGATCGCCCGACGCGACGCCGAGGGTAAAGATCGGGTTGGTATAGGCCGGCGCCGCGGCCAGGCCGGTCGGGCCGAGCACGGGCAGCAGCGATGCGGCGGCCGTCTGGCCCAGCACGCGCCGGCGGGTGAGGTTGGTCATTTTCTTAGGACTTGCCAGCACCCTCATGCTGAGCGTGATCGAAGCATGAGCCGGCTCGATATAGGGGCCCGCTCATCCTTCGACAAGCTCAGGATGAGGGCAACATGGAGCCAAATCGTGAAAAAATATGGACCAAAAGGTCCGCGGTGCGGCTCAAATCACCCCGTCCGCGGCAAGCGCAGCCAGCTCGGCCTCGGATTTGCCGAGCAGCCCGCCGTAGATCTCCGCGTTGTGCCGGCCGATCGGCGGGCCGGCGAAGGCGATGCGGCCGGGCGTGGCCGCGAGCTTGGGCACGACGCCCGGCATGACGACCGTGCCCTCCTCGTCGTCGGGCACGGAGACGACATTGTCGCGCGCCTCGTAATGCGGGTCTTCGGCGATATCGGCGGCGGTATAGATGCCGCCGAACGGCACGTTGGCCGCGGCGAACCGGGCATCGATGTCGGCGAAATCATGCTCGGCGATCCAGTCGGCCAGGAGCTGCTCCAGCTCATCGGCCCGCGCGATGCGGTCGCGGCTCTTGGCATAGCGCGCGTCGGTCGCGAGGCCGGGGACCGCCATCGCCTCGGCAAGGCGCTGCCACACTTTGTCGCCGCCGGCCGCGATCTGCACGAAGCGTCCGTCGCGCGTCTTGAAGGTGCCGGCGGGCGCGAAGGTCGGGTTGCGGTTGCCGATGCGCTCGCGGATCGCACCGGTCTTGGCGAACTTGGTCATCATGTCGGCGGTGATGCGGAAGGTCGGCTCGTAGAGCGCCAGGTCGATCATCTGCCCTTCCCCGCCCTGCGCGTCGCGCTGGTAGAGCGCGAACATCGCCGCCAGCGCGCCGAAGGTGCCCGTGTTGTAGTCGGCGGTCGGAAAGGCCGGGCGGACCGGAAAGCGGTCGGGAAAGCCGGTCGGATACATGTAGCCGGAGAAGCCCAGCGCGATGCGGTCGTAGCCGGCGCGCCTGGAATAGGGGCCGGTCTGGCCGTAGCCCGAGACCCGGACCATGATCAGGCGCGGGTTGAGGGCGTGCAGCGTCTCCCAGCCGAGATTCCACTTCTCCATCGTGCCGGGCGTGAAGTTCTCGAACAGCACGTCCGCCTGGCTTGCCAGCTCGCGCAGGATGGCCTGGCCCGCGGGCACGCGCAGGTTCAGCGTGACGCATTTCTTGTTGCGCCCCTCGACCAGCCAGTTGCCGGACCGATTGGCCTTGCCGTCGACGGGCGTGCCGCGCAGCGCGTCGCCCGCGCCCGGCTGCTCGACCTTGATCACCTCGGCGCCGAAGTCGCCCAGCATCGTCGCGCCGAACGGCCCCGCGATGAGCTGACCGATATCGAGCACGCGGACGCCGGAAAGGGGAAGTGCGGTCACGGTCAAGTTCCTCGTTCTGGTTTACCCCCCACCTAAATCCTCCCCCTCAAGGGGGGAGGACTTGGAGGCTGAGCTTACTTCTTATCGGCCCTCCCCCCTTGCGGGGGAGGGTTGGGTGGGGGGTATGCTTCTCCCCCTACTCCGCCGTGGTACCGGCCACGCCCAATTCCACGCGGCGGCCCTTGGCGATTTCCTTGTTGGCGTCGAACTCGGCCTTGCGCCGCGCGATCTCCTCGGCCGACAGCCGCTCGATGTTGCTGAAATCGAGCTTCCAGTCGGGATTGTCGCGCCAGCGCAGCGGCGACTGCACGGTGGTGCGCGGCCCGGGCGCCGATTCCAGCACCTTGAGCGCCAGCTCCATCGTGAAGGCCTGCGAGTCCACGTCGCGCGGCTTGCCCGCGGCATTCCCCAGCGGGAAGTCGCTGAACAGGAAACGCGGGACACCGACATGCTCGACGATGTCCTTGGCGCAGCCCATGATCACCGTCGGTATTCCGTTCGCCTCGAGATGACGTGCGACCAGACTCACGGTCTGGTGGCACACCGGTCAATTGGCGACGATGACGGCGGCGTCGCTTCCGTCTTCACGGACGCGCGCCAGGATGTCGACGCAATCCTGCTCGATCGTGGTCTTCTGGCTGCGGTTGGTCGGCGCGCCGATGAAGCGCGGCGCGATCTCCCCGATGCGTCCTTCGGCGGCCAGCCGCTTGAGCTGCTTCAGCGGGAACCAGGTGTTGATGTCCTCCGCCGTCGTGTGCTTGCGGTCGATGCCGATATGGGAGATGCGCACGTCCGGCTCGCCGTCGATGCCGGCGGTATAGACGCGGTAGAACTTGGCCGCCGCGTTGTAGGGCGCGCCCGGCCCCTGGTCGCCCTTGTCCGCCTGGTAGGGCGCCGCGGTCGTGACCAGCGAGAGGCGGCTTTGCGCCAGCGGCTTCTTCAGCGGCGTGAAGGGCACATCCACATATTGCGCCCAGCGGTAGGGCTTGCCGTAGCCGAGCGTCTGGTAATAGCTGCTGATCCGCTTGAGATAAGGGATCGGCTGGTCATGCTCGACCGCGAAATCCAATCCGTCCATTTTGTCGGTCATACGTCCTTCCTTCGGTCGGTCTTTTCGGTCAGTCGCCGCGCTCGCGGGCCATCCGCTCGTCGACGCTATGATCCACGATGACGGCCTGGGCGACGATGCAGCGCTCGCCGTTGAAGGTGATCGCGGGGGAGCCGTAGAGCACGTAGCCCTGGTCGAGTGCGGCGGAGACCCGCTCGCAGAAGCTCTGGTCGTCGGGTCCGGTCAAGAGCCGGTAGCGCAGAAATTCGAGTCATGGTCGAGCACTCATCCCATTCATTGCGGTTGCCGCGCAAGTCCGCAGCAGTATACCCGCTTCGGGCGGAACGGAATATGCTGCCGGGAGATACCGGATATCGAGAGCGCGCATCATCCGACAAGCTCAGGATGAGGCATAATCATTTGTTATGACAGCATTATCGCCTCATGCTGAGCCTGTCGAAGCATCAGGCGGCACAGACTGTCCTGCGGGGAAGGTAAATGTCCGAACGTGACCTGGACTGGCGGATCGAGGAAGCCTGCTGCAACGCCTGGCCGGCGGTACGCCAGGTCTGGCTCGGCGACTGGCTGCTGCGCTTCGCGCCCGGCGTGAGCCGAAGGGCGAACTCGGCCAACCCGCTGCGCGCCGCGGCGGGTGACATCGACGGCCTGATCGCCGAAGCCGCGCCCCTGTTCCGGGCGCAGGGCCTGCCCCTGCTGGTGCGCGTGCTGAGCCTGCTCGACCCTGCCGTGGACCGGCGGCTCGCGGCGCTCGGCTTCACCGCCGAGGGCGAGACGCAGGTGCTGCATGGTGCAATCGCCGCCGTCGCGCGCCAGGCCGATCCGGATGTCACGATCTCCCCCCGCCCTTCCTCCGACTGGCTCGCCGCCAACGCCGCGATGCGGGGCTTTGACGCCGGGCAGGACGCCGTCTACAGCCGCATCGTCGGCTCGATTGCCGTGCCGGCGGCGTTCCTGAGCCTCAGCGCAGATGGAAAGCCCGTCGCGCTGGCCTTCGGCGTGCTGCACGGCGGGCTGCTGGTCTGCGAGTCCGTGATCACGGCGGAAGCGCACCGCGGCCGCGGCTATTCCCGGCGGCTGATGGCGGCGATGTTCGACTGGGCGGCGGCCGATGGCATTGAGGGCGTGTGCCTGCAGGTCCAGGCGGACAACACGCCGGCAGTGAAGCTGTACGATGGCCTCGGCCTGACAGACGAGCGCTTCCGCTACTGGTACAGGCGGGCGCCGCACTGATACCCCCCACCTAAATCCTCCCCCACAAGGGGGGAGGACTTTGGGAATGTGCGATTTTCTTCCCTCCCCCCTTGCGGGGGAGGGTCAGGGTGGGGGGATTGCGCGCTCCCTACTTCCCCAGGCTGTACACCCGCGTCGCCGTGTCGTGGTAGAGGCTCGCCTTCTCCGCCTTGGAATAATCCTTGGTCAGGCGCTTGAAGGAGTTCCAGCACACGGCGTAGCTGCAGCTCAGCTCGTCGACCGGGAAGTTGCTCTCGAACATGCAGCGCTCGGCGCCGAACTTCTCGATGGTGTATTCGAAGAAGGGCCGGGTCGCGTCCATCAGCGCCTGGCTGGTCGGCGGCTTCGGCTGCTCGTGCCAGTGGAAGCCGTTGATATCCATGTTGAGGCCGCCGAGCTTGGCGACCACGTTCGGGCATTTCGCCAGCGCGGCGATCTCCTTCTTCCAGAAGTCGAGCACCTCCGCCCGCTTGCCCGCGTAGCGGCCGAGGCCGAGCGGCCCGCCGAAATGGTTCAGGATGATCGTCTGGTCGGGGTTGTTGCGCGCCAGGTCGGTCAGCTCGCCGATCTGGTTCATGTAGCACCACGCCTCGAAGGTCAGCTTGCGCTTGGTCAGCTCCTTCAGCCCCTCGCGGAAGGTCTTGTCCATGTAGCGATGCGGCGGCGGATTGGTGCGGTGGTTGCGGATCGCGTCGTCCTCCTCCCAGGCGACCGCGTGCCGGATGCCGCGGAAGCGCCCGTTGCCGGCGACGGTCAGCGCGTCGAGCACCGCGCCCGCCTTGGCGCCGCGCGTCAGGTCGGCATGGCCGATGATGCCCGCCGCGACCCGCGTCTTGCCGTAGAGGCCCGATGCGCTCATCGCCGCGATGCCGTTGACGAACTCGACCTCGCCGACCGGCTTCAGCTCCTCCGGGCCGTCCGCGCGATACATCGAATGGCATTCGATGAAGACGGTCGAGACGATGTTGTGCCCGCTGTTGGTATCCTTGAGGATCTCGTCCAGCAGGTAGCGCGGCTCCGGCGAATCCGGACGGAAGTCCCACAGGTGATGATGCGGGTCGCAGATCGGCAGGTCGGGCTCGAGCGCCTTCTCCTGCACCTGTGCGAGCCATTGTTCTCTCTTCGCCATGGGGCATCCCTCCGTTCTTGTTCGATCGCCGGGTTTCGCGGCAGCGGCTTCATCTTATCGGCCCTGCCCGATCGAAGCCAAATGAAGCGGTGGCGATGGACAAGCCTGGGACCGTCAGCCGCGCCGGGCGGCCTCGATCGCGGCGACGTCGATCTTCTTCATACCCATCATCGCCGCAAACGCGCGTTTCGCTTCGCCGCCGCCGGCAGCCAGAGCCTCGGTCAATACGCGCGGGGTGATTTGCCAGGAGATGCCCCATTTGTCCTTGCACCAGCCGCACGCGCTTTCCTGGCCGCCATTGCCGACAATGGCGTTCCAGTATCGGTCGGTCTCCTCTTGATCGTCCGTGGCGATCTGAAACGAGAAGGCCTCGTTATGTTTGAACGCGGGCCCGCCATTGAGGCCGAGACAGGGGATGCCGGCGACCGTGAATTCGACCGTCAGCACGTCGCCCTCCTTGCCGGACGGATAGTCGCCGGGCGCACGGTAAACAGCGCCTACCGCGCTGTCGGGGAAAGTCGCGGCGTAGAAGCGGGCTGCAGCCTCGGCGTCCCTGTCGTACCACAGGCAGATCGTGTTCTTGGCAGTTGCCATCGCATGTCCTTTCGCTCGCACCCGACCGAGACCCTACGCAATACCCGGTCGAACTCGCCAAGTCCGGCCGTCGCATCCTATACTCACCGCGCCGCACCGCGTGCGGCAGACGTTCTCAGGGCGGGGTGGAACTCCCCACCGGCGGTATGTGCGGCGGGACGGTCCCCTGCACGAGCCCGCGAGCGCCCGTCACGACCTGTGGCGGGGTCAGCAGATCCGGTGAAACGCCGGAGCCGACGGTCACAGTCCGGATGGAAGAGAACGGGACGCTGCCGGGTTTTCTCGTCGCAGGGACGCGCGAGACGCCCATCGCTTCCCCAAAGCCCTGATTCTGGTAACCAAGGAGAGGCTCTTGCCATGAATCAGCCTATGAATCAGCACGCCCCAATCACCACCGACGCGATTGCAAACCCCGCCCGGCCCGCGCGCCTGCCCGACGGCAAGCGCATCGCGGTGATCCGCGCCGGCTGGCACCCGGACATCGTCGCCAACGCCTGCGACGCCTTCGTCGAAGGCATGGAGGCGCGCGGCATCGCCCGCGGCGACATCGACCACGTCACCGTGCCCGGCAGCCTGGAGATCCCGCTGCAGGCGCAGTTGCTCGCCAAGACGGGCCGCTACGCGGTCATCGTCGCGGCCGGGCTGATCGTCGACGGCGGCATCTACCGCCACGACTTCGTCGCGCGCAGCGTGCTCGACGGCCTGATGCGCGTGCAGCTCGACACCGAGGTGCCGGTGCTGTCCGTCGTGCTGACGCCGCATCATTTCCATGAGCACGGCGAGCACCGCGCCTTCTTCGCCGGGCATTTCCGCGTGAAGGGCGCGGAAGCGGCGGAAGCCTGCGCGATGGTCCTGTCCAACATGGCGCTGCTCGCCGCCGCCTGATTGTCTCCGCCCGGGCGCGGCGTCGTGACAAGCCGCCGCGCCCGGACGAAAAGCGGCGTCAGAAGTGGATGACGCCGAACAGCATCAGCAAAATGACGATGCTGAGCGGTACGCCCAGCAACCAAAGCAGAATTGGCATCCCCGACCCTCCGGTAATCCGTGTTCGACACGAACGGCCGGCTTTAGGGGCGGGTTCCGCCGCGCCGCCGCCGCAGCCTGATCCGCGGACGGGAATCGCCACGAAAATTCCTCATTCTTTCCCGGAACCCGTCCCGTGAAGACGTGTTGGTTTCGGTAAGTCCGGCCGCTCGCGCCGGCCATGCTCCGCCATGCCGGAGCGAAATCCGAAACTACCGAGAGGAAAGAGAAATGCGGAAATTCATGATCACGACGGTTTCCACCATCGCGCTGGCCTTTGCCGGCGCCGGGATCGCCGCGGCGCAGGGCACGACCACGGCGCCGCCGCAGTCGATCACGCCGGGCGGCCCGGCCGCGGGCGCGATCAAGAAGCACGAGGGCATGCAGAGCGATCCGGGCCTGCAGCCGCGCCAGACGACCGAGCCGCGCGCCGGCGCCTCGAACGGCATGGACCGCTCGCGCCAGGCTGACCGCATCGGCGCCGCGGACAGCTCGGCGCTCAAGTCCTACAGCGCCGACAAGTCGGCGGCGGCGCAGGCGACGATTCCCGGCGGGCTGTCGGCGAACACGCTGATCGGGGCCGATGTCCACGATCCGTCCGGCAAGGAGATCGGCGAGGTCAAGGACCTGGCCGTCGGCTCGGACAACAAGGTGAACAAGGCGATCGTCAAGGTCGGCGGTTTCCTCGGCATCGGCGCGAAGACCGTTGCGGTCGACATCGCCGAGCTCAAGCCGCAGGGCCAGAAGAAGGGCTTCGTCACCGCCATGACGGAGGAAGAGCTGAAGACCCTTCCCGAATACACGCAGAAGAGCGGCAACTGGGTCCGCAACTACGAGGGCGGATGATTTCGATCGCTGCCGCCGGCAAGGGCGTCGCGTCTCCCGCGGCGCCCTTGCCGTGTCTGCGTTATGGGCCTCCGGCGCGCTCCATTCGTTCGAAGGCCGGAACTCTCAGTCCGGCCGGGCGTTTTTCCGGTGAAGGTTCCCATACAGTCAACCACCGAGGAGGTCACCGATGGATTGGGATCGCGTCGAAGGAAACTGGAAGCAATTCAAAGGCAAAGTCCAGGAGCAGTGGGGCAAGCTGAGCGACGACGACATGGACGTCATCAAGGGCAACCGCCAGCAGCTCGAGGGCAAGATCCAGGAACGCTACGGCAAGGCGAAGGACGACGTGCGCAAGGACGTCGATACCTGGCTCAACCGAGTCTGACGTCCCGCCGGCGCACCGGCCGGCCGCAAGTAAGCCTCCCTCCCTACTCGGGCCGCGTTGCGGCCCTTTTTCTTTCAGCCGCGCTGCGGGCTCTTGTCCGGCAGGTCGAGACCGACGCCGACGAGGTGTCCGAACATCTGCGTCAGCTTGTCGGCATCGGCTTTCGGCAGCGGCGGCTTCAGGATGGAGGCGATATTGCTGTCGACATGCGCCGGGTTGCCGGTGCCGAACAGCACCACGTGCACGCCCGGCTCGTGCCGCACGAAGCGGTAGGCCGCGTCGGTCAGGCTGTCGGCGCCGCCGTCATGGATCAGGAAGGCCAGCGGGTTCTCCTGCGCCGCCATCGCCGCCGGCAGCTCGCCCGCGGCGACCAGCTCCTTGACCGAGTTCCTGAGATAGTCGGGCTGGCTGAAGATGTTGCGCACGACGAACATCATGAGCGTCCCCGTATCGTTGGCGATCGTGTCGGGGAAGACGAGCTGGCGCGCGTTCTGGTGCATCATGTTGAAGCCGAGCATGACGGATTCCCAGCAAGGGTCCTTCGCCACCCGCTTCATCGTCTCGTGATAATGATCGTTGGGCGAGGTCTCGGTGAGGCCGAGATGGCGGAACTTGCCCTTCTCCTGCTCGCGCAGCAGCGCCGGCAGGTACTCGGCCATGACCCGGTCGTAGCGCGCCGGCGGCACGGCATGCAGCTGGAACACGTCGATATAGTCGGTCTGCAGCAGGCCGAGCGACCGGTCCAGGCTGGCGACGATCTGCTCGGCGGTGCACATCTCCTTGCCGTCTCGGATCGTCGCCTTGGTGGCGACGACCACCTTGTCGCGCGGCACGCCCTTGATCGCCTTGCCGACGATGCCTTCCGTGCCGTAGGCCGCCGCGGTGTCGATAAAGTTGACGCCGAGATCGATCGATTTCCGGACGATGGCGATGGACTCCGCCTCGCTCTTGCCCTGCCCTTGCCCCAGGCGGCTGTTGCCGCCGCAGCCGAGCCCGGCGACGCTCACCTTCAGGCCCGTCCTGCCAAATGTGACGTATTCCATGCGCGGAATTCCTTCTTGCCGAGAATGCGGGAGATGCGCGGCCGGTGCGGTGGCCGCAGCTTTGCTCGCGTGATTAGAATAGCGATATCGCAAACCATCGCGAGAGTCATCGCGAGAATCAGGGAGGAATTTAATGGGACGGGTCGAGGGCAAGGTTGCCATCATCACCGGCGGAGCGTCCGGCTTCGGCGCCGCCACCGCGAAGCTGCTGGTCAAGGAAGGCGCCAAGGTGGTCGCCACCGACAAGAACCTGAAGGGTGTCCAGGCGCTGGCGGAAGCGGTCCGCGGCGTCACCGCGATGGCGCATGACGTGCGCCGGGAGGCCGACTGGGCCCGCGTCGTCGCCGATACCGTCAAGCTGCACGGCGGCGTGAATATCCTGATGAACAACGCCGGCGTCTATGGCAGCGGCGCGCCGCAGGACATCGAAAACATCAGCCTCGAGGAATGGCGCTTCGTCAACGACGTCAACATGGACGGCGTGATGCTCGGCTGCCGTGCCGTCATCCCGGCGATGGCCAAGAGCGGCGGCGGCTCGATCGTCAACATCTCGTCGATCGCGGGCATCCGCGGCACGGCGCATATCGTCGCCTACGGCGCCAGCAAGGGCGCGGTGCGCCAGCTCACCAAGTCGGTGGCCCAGCATTGCGGCCGCAAGGGCTACAGGATCCGCTGTAACTCGATCCACCCGGGCATGGTGCGGACGCCGCTCGGCGACGACGTGCTGCGCTTCAACTGGGGCGATGCGGACAAGGGCGCCGGGGAACGGCTCAAGGGCGTGCCGCTGGGCGAGCTGGGCACGGTCGAGGATATCGCCAACGCGACGCTGTTCCTCGCCTCGGACGAAAGCCGCCACATCACCGCGAGCGAGATCGTGATCGACGGCGGGCTGATCGGCGCGGGATAGCGGCCCCAGCCGCGCCCCCACAGGGCCTTAGCCGCCGGGCGGGTCCTCGCGGTGGGCCAGTTGCGTCGTGGCGGGCCGGCGGAACACGCCGTTCGGCTCGAGCTGCGCGATTTCCCGGTTGCTCCCGGTCTCGCGCAGGATGACGCGCTTCGGCGATCCGCCCTCGCAATGAACGTAGTGGAGCAGCGCGGCCCGCATATAGTCCGCCACCACCCGGCTGGGCAGGTCGATGAACTGGCCCTTCACATGGTGGATGATCGCGGTTTTCGTCACGTCGATCTCGGTCAGTACGCCGATCTCGCGCAGGGCGTCGAGCGTGCGCTTCGCCTGCTGGCTGGCGGCCTCGACGAGCTCGGGCGAGCCGTTGGCCAGCGCGCGCTGGTAGATCGAGCGGCCGGAAAGGCCGTCGGCCTGGCGGGCGGCGGTGACCGGGTTGAGGAAGGCGGCGAAGGCGATGCAGAAGATGGCGCAGCCGGCATAGGCCTTGGCGCGCTTGATGGGGTATTCCAGCTCGCCCAGGAAGGTCAGATAGGCGCCGAAGATGAGCAGCGTGAAGATCGCCACGCCCACCGCCGTTACCAGCGCCTGGCCCACGATCAGCACCGTCAGCAGCCGGCCGGCAGCGACTTCCGGGCTGATTTCCGCGTTCATCAGGCCGTTCTGGAAGGTGGCGATGTAGACCAGGGCATAGAAGACGAAGGCGGACAGGCAATAAGGTATGGCCGTGCGCTTCCGCCAGCGGACCGCCATCAGGTAAATGCCGGCGAGGCAGGGCGCCACGCCCAGCAAGCCGAGGCCGATTACCGCGATCACGTGCGGTTCAGTGAAGATGGGCGGCATTCTGCCGGATGTCCGTGACGGTTCGTTTCTACGCACTGCCTTCTATTTCATGGCTTGATGGAAAATCCGTTAATGGACCGCGTTTCCGTGCCCGACCAGGGGCTGTCGCGCTCGTTTCAGAAGCAAAACGGTTTGTCCGCCTTTGCAGTTGTCCGCAGGCGCTCATGGCGATTAACGCTACAAGTGCAGGAATCGGGAATAAGATCCTGTTCCAAATTACATTTCTTGCCTAATACATGACTGCGAAGGTGGTGGCGCCGACTACGGGCGCAGGCGCTCGGCCGCCCTCCCTCGCCCGGCGCCGGCACGAGGGGCGGCGGAGGCCCAAACGGGAGAGGCCCGGCGGTTGGCAAGCCGCCGGGCCTGATAGGTAAATTCCTATCTTAGGGAGTAAATCACACGGTTATTCGGTCGTTTATCAGTGGCAATATGGCGTTTCCGTCAAATCAATTGGCCAATCCGGTGCCCGAAAATCCGAACTCCATGGCCCAAATCGCGGCTTGGGTGCGGTTCTGCACGTTGATCTTCCGCAGCAGCGATTTCATGTGGATCTTTACCGTCAATTCCGTGATCTCGAGCCGCCGGGCGATCGATTTGTTGGAGTCCCCTCCCAGCAGGCATTCCAGGATCTCGCTCTCGCGCGCCGTCAGGTTGTGATCGAGCTTCTTGACGCAATGCAGCCGCTTCTCCAGGCCGCCGCTCAGCCAGACCTTGGCCAATTCGGTCGCGAACACCTTTTCGCCGATCAGCATCAGCTTGATCGAATGCAGCAGCGCTTCCTTGGAGATGTCGCTCAGCAGGTAGCCGGATACGCCGACATTGAGGCAGGCGCTGAATTCGCCGGGGATCAGCGCTTCGGCCATGACCAGCACCGGCACCTCGGGCAGCTCGTCGCGGATCGATTCCACCGCTTCGGCCGGGTTTGCGTCGGCGCTCGGCTTGGCATACAGCACCAGATCGGGCGCGTCACCGTCGCCCAGCGTGGCGCCAAGGTCCATGTAGTCGTCGATTTCGCCGGCGACCGTGAAGCTGTCGCCGTCCAGGTAGCTGCGAAGCCCATGCCGGAAGAGCTTCGACCCACCCACTAAATAAATGCGTACCTGATCCATCTTGATAACCCCAATCTGCGCGGCTTTTCTTACACCATCAAAACTAGTATTAATTCTTGGAAAATTTTATCCAAACTTGGGATTAATACTTTTTTAATGAGATATATTACTTAAGTACTATCGAATATACGGGTCATTAATACATGCTGGAAATACGAAGTATTTATTTCCCTTATATTTCAATGCCCCCACGCAAGACATGGTTAACATCGCGCTCATTTCGGCGACACACCGGCGCCGACCGGCCGGCCGCGGCCGGGCGCGTGTGAGGAGGGTCACTGCCGGCGGTGGCGCGGCGGTCTAATCTGGCGGTGAACTGGGCAGGAGCGTCGCCGGAGGCGGCCGGCGACGGGCGCGTTGCCGTGCCCGGATCCGGCCTCTAAGACGAAAAGGCGGGCGCTAAGCGCGAAAGATTTGGCGTAGCACGGGATGCGGAGCGGCGGTCGATGCCGGCCCTGTCGGGGCGGCCGCGCCGTTCCGCATTCACGTCATTGTGACAGCGGGGGCCGGACGGTCCGGCCCGGTTGCGATGGCTCGATTGCGATGGCCCGGGGGCGTGGAATGCGCGCGTTCAGTGGCGGGCCGCGTTGCCAGACGGGCTCAATTCTTCCTCGATCGCCGTGAGAACGCGTCGCCAGTAGGCGAGGCCGCGACGGTTGCCGGCGGCGTCCAATTCATCGGCCTTCTTTTCAGCCAGGTCGCGACAAGCGCCGCCATGTTGGAGAATAAGCATTCTGGCAACGAGGTTTACATCCGGCTTGACGAGCATGAGTCAGTGGTCCCTCCCAATGTCCGGAGTAAGGTTACCGAGTTCTTAACGGGCCCGGCTGTGACCGTCGTCACGCGGGCTCCAAATTATTCAACCTTTGTGGCATTCCCATGACGGAAGCGCCGGAACCTGCAAGGTTCCGGCGCCGGGGCTGTCGATTTTGCGAATTCCACCCGGGCTGCGCTAATGCAGCGTGCCGGCCCCCCGCCCTATGGGGCGTCCTTCCACCCATCCTTCGATTTGTCCGTCCAGCAGCATGTCGACGGCGCGCGCCACCCGCAACCAGGCCGCGCCGCCTTCCACATTGGCCTCGCGGAGAAGCTGCTCGGCCTGGCGTCTCGCATGGTCGGCCGCCAGTTCACCATGCTCCTCGATCAATACCTTGGCGAGGTAGAGGCTTTCATGCTCCTCGAGCATCGGCGATTTGGTCATTTTCGTGCTCCCCAACTGCGGCCGATTTGAGCAGGAAAGACCGGCGCCGTAAGTGACGGAAGTCACCTCGGGCGGCTTTGGCGCGCGTTGTCCGGCGGATGCAGCGTCGCACCGGGGGGAAATTTCAACGATAAATGCGTTATGATAGGCACTTATAGTGATTTTACTCGACCTTATAATTCATCTTTTCGCGCTAACAGGAATATGCCTACATAGCGGTCGCAGGCTGAGAACGCGGCGGCGCGGCCGGAATTTCGTGGCGAAAGAAGACGCGCCGCTTCGATTGGCTTATAGTTTTCGTAACCAACAGGGGGTTCCTTCAGATGCGTGTTCGGCGCCTTTCGCCGATCCTGCTTGTCGTGGCGCTGGCGGCCGGGGCTTTGGCCGCATGCTCCTCGCCCAAGGCCGTGCCGGAAATGCGAACCGACACGCTTCCGACGCAGCTTCCGCCCGCGGAATTGCCCACCTATGCGAAGGGCGACCGCTATATCTACGACAATCCGCGCGAGGACTGGACCATCGTCGGGCTGCATGACGGGCTGGTCAGCTGGGAAAGCTCGCTCGGCGAGACGCGCACCACCATGTTCGATCCGCTGCTGCCCCCGATCGGCTGGAAGAAAGCCGACGAGTTCCGAGGGAACCCGGCAGATCCTCGAATGGAGCGGCGGCATGTTCCCGCTCAAGGCGGGCAACAAGATCACCTTCAAGACGGCGGTCCAGGTCAAGGGCGAAAGCGGGCATGCGCTCTTTATCTGGAACTGCTACGCGGGCAATCCGCGGATGATCGAGGTGCCGGCCGGCGCCTTTGCCGCGGTGCCGGTCTATTGCCGGCGCAGCGACGGCAACAAGCTGCACATCTTCTACGCACCGGCGCTCAACAACGCCGTATCCCTGGTGCTCGCCACGCCCGACGGCAAGCAGACCACCCGCAACCTGATCGACTTCCAGCCCGGAAAAGGGCCGCGGATCGCCGCGCCGCGCGTCGAATCCCTGCCCGGCGGCTGGTCCGCGGCGGCGATCGCTACATGGTCGCAGACCGCGGCCGGGTTGCCCCGGGTGCGGCCGGAAAGCGTGGCCACGGCAAACCCGCCGGTCGGCCTCGCCACGCCGACCGACCGGTCGCGCAGCGCCGACGAAGTGCCCCATCCGGCGGAGAGCTGAAAGCAAGGAAAGCGTGGAGCGCACGATGCTGGCCCTCCATGCGCCCGTGGTGACGCCGCCGCCGGCGGCGAAACCCGCCCCGCACCCGGCGCCGCAGAAGGCCGCGATGGGGGCGGAGGCGCGCTACTACGGCGCCCATATCGGCTCGTTCAAGTCGCGGGAAAGCGCCGAGCGGGGCTGGAAGATCTACCGCAAGCAATTGCCGGCGGTCCGGGACACGGCGCAGCATGCGATCTACACGATCGACCTCGGTCCGCCCAAGGGCCTGATCTATCGCCTGGTCGCCGGGCCTTCAGCCTCGAAAGCCGACGCGGCCAAGATCTGCGCCGCCGTGAAGGCGGAAGGCGGCTACTGCCGGGTCGTCTCTTTCACGAAGTCGTAGCGGGCAGGAAGCCGTAGCGCGGTCGGCGGCGGCGCCCCTACCCTTTCTTGCGGTTCACGAAGGCGGTCATCATGCGGCGCGGTTCGTCGCTGCGGTAGGAATCGACGTAGGCCTGGATGCCGGCCCGCGCGCCCTCGGTCACCGACATGCGGTCCCAATCGATGATCAGGCGCTTCTGGATACGGACCGCGCGCGGGCCGCAGGCCAGCAGCGATTGGATCCACGCCTCGACCGCATCGTCCAGCCCCGCATAGGGCACGAGCTTCTGCAGGTAGCCGATGCGGTAGGCTTCTTCGGCGTCGATATGATCGCCCGTCAGCACCAGCTCGGCCGCCTTGCCCCAGCCGATCAGCTTGGGCAGCACGGAGGCTTCCATGCCCGACGGGATGCCGAAGCGGGTCTCCGGCATGCCGAACTTCGCGTGCGCCGCGCCGGCCCGCATGTCCGCGCACGCCGCGATCTCCATGCCCGAGCCGAAGCAGTAGCCGTTGATGCGCGCGATCACCGGGACCGGGAAGCTGCGCACCGCGTCGCAGGCCCGGTGCGTCTTGGTCGCCGACGCCTCCGCCTGGTGCAGGTCGAAATGCGCCATCTCCGCCAGGTTGGTGCCGCCGACGAAGGAGCGGTCGCCCGCGCCCGTTATGACGACCGCGCGCAAGCTCTCGTCATGCTTCAGCTGCGTCATGACCTCGATGAAGCGCTCCTTGCCGGCGACGCCGAGCGCGTTGCGCTTCTCGGGATTGTTGAAGGTCACCCGCGCGATCCGGCCGGCGTCGCCGCGGTCGTCGAATTCGAGCAACACGAGAGAAGCAGGATCGGGCGCAGCAGTCGTGGTCATGAAGATTTCTCCTTTCGAGACGAGCATGCCAAAATGTCTTCCACCTTCGGTACAGAGTGCAGATAATCGATTCCTACACGCGGTGGGGCGTTTGGGCAGGGGATGGTGCGATGGATGGCCGCCAGCCGGGAATACCGGATTTCAGCATAGCAAATCCCGCGGACGGTGGCTTCGACGCGAAGAAGCTGGCGGCCGCGATCGCTTTCGCGCGCGATGAGGCGGAAACGCCGTGGCCGCGCGACCTCAGCAAGGGCATCGCGGATGCGGGAATCTCCGAGCCGCCGCCGTGGAACGAGATCCTCGGCCCGACGAAGCCGCGCGGCGGCCCGAACGGCATCATCCTCCGCCACGGCCTGATCCTCGGCAGCTGGGGCGACATCCACCGCCCCGACATGACCTTCAGCGTGGCGAAGAGCTATCTCGCGCTGCTCGCCGGCCTGGCGGTCGAGGACGGGCTGATCAAGGATCTCGACGATCCGGTGCGCGATTACGCGCTCGACGACGGATTCGAGTCCGCGCAGAACCGCGCCATCACCTGGCGCCACCTGCTGACCCAGACCAGCGAATGGGAGGGCGAGCTGTGGGACAAGCCCGACCTCGTCGACCGCAACCGTCAGGTCGGGGCCGGCAGCGACAACTCGGTCAAGGGCACGCATCGCGACCTGCAGAAGCCCGGCAGCTACTTCGAATACAACGACGTGCGGGTCAATCGCCTGTCGCTGTCGCTGATGCAGCTTTTCCGGCGCTCGCTCCGCGACGTGCTGAAGGAGCGCATCATGGATCCGATCGGCTGCTCCAACGACTGGGAGTGGCACGGCTATCGCAATTCCTGGATCGACGTCGATGGCCAGCGGCTGCAGGCCGTGCCCGGCGGCTCGCATTGGGGCGGCGGGATCTGGATCAGCAGCGTCGATCACATGCGGGTGGGCGAGCTGATCCGCCGCAACGGCGACTGGAACGGCAAGACGATCGTACCGGCCGCCTGGATCGCCGCGATCCGCCGGCCCTGCCCGGTCAAGCCGATCTACGGCCTGCTCTGGTGGCTCAACACCGGGCGCAGCCAATATCCGAACGTGCCGGAAAGCAGCTTCTTCGCCCGCGGCGCCGGCTCGAACGTCATCTGGATCGACCAGGACCTCGAACTCACCGCCGTCATCCGCTGGATCGACCAGAAGAAGATCGGCGATTTCCTCGGCCGCGTGGTGGCGAGCTTGACGTGATACTTGCTGCACTGATTTTCCCTCCCCCCTTGCGGGGGAGGGTCAGGGTGGGCGGACTCCGAAATGGCGGTCTTGCCGACCGATGATCTCCCATCCCCCCACCTAAGTCCTCCCCCACAAGGGGGGAGGACTTAAGAGAAAGCGCACACCGCGCCGCTCTCAGAACGTCTCCGACCAAGGCCGGAGCTCGACTTCCCAGCTCCAGGCGCTGCGGTGCTGGCGGTGGACGTGCAGATAGGTCTGGGCGATCGCGTCCGGGTCCAGGAGGTCGTCTTCGCCGCGCCGGCCCGCGCGCGGGTCGTCCGGGCCCTGGCGGATGCCGCCGTCGATCGGGAAATGCGCCACATGGATGTTCCGCGGCGACAGCTCGCGCGCCATGCTCTGCGCCAGGCCGCGCAGCCCGAACTTGCCCATGGCGAAGGAGGAGGACTTGGCGTAGCCCTTGTAGCTCGCCGACGCGCCGGTGAAGAGGATGCTGCCGCTGCCGCGCGGGATCATCTGCCGGGCCGCCGCCTGGCCGACCAGGAAGCCGCCGTAGCAGGTGATCAGGATGGCCTGGCGCACCGCCTCGGGGTCGAGCTCCTCGACCGGCCCCCTGCCGCCGCGATTGCTCGCGTTGTAGACGACGATGTCGGGCGCGCCGACCTCGGACGTGGTGCTCGCGAACAGCTTCGTGACCGCCTTGGGATCGCTGGCGTCGCAGGGATAGGCCTTGCCGCCGATCTCCGCGGTCAGCGGCGCCAGCTTGTCGACGTTGCGGGCGGCCAGCACCACCTGCATGCCCTCGGCCGCGAAAAGCCGGGCGAGCGAGGCGCTCAGCCCCCGTCCGCTGCCCACGATCAATGCCGTTTCCTTGTCCGCCATGGTGTTCCTCCGCGCGTTTCGCCTCAATTTGGAGCGTCTGATGCGGCCAGTATATAGAGCGATCGCGGCGCCGTGCAGCGCCGCCTTTTCAACTCCCCGTTAACGAGAGTCCGATAGCCTGGGCGGATGCGCCCGACCGCCTTCCCCGCAATTCTAGTCATCCTCGCCGCCGCGGCGATCCTGGCCGCGCACGCGCCTGCCGCTGCGGCGCCGCATGACCTTTCGCTTGTTCAGGAGCGCGGCTGGCACGGCATCCGTCTCATGGCCCTCAAGCCGGAGCGCGGCGTCCGCTTCGACGTCTCGATCCTGCCGCCCGCCCAGGGGCTCGACCGCATCGCCGAGGCGCTCGACCAGATCGCCCGGAGGTCGCCGGAGAACGCCGCGATCATCCGGCGCCTCAAGGCCGCGGGCCGCGGTGTCGCTGATCTACTTCCCGAATGATTTCCGCGACCGCAACCGGCCGAATGCCCAGACGATCGCGCTCTTCCTGCCGGATTTCCTGAAACAGCACGGGCTCGGCACGCCGGGGCTCGAATTCGCCGTCGTCATCAACCAGTTCGGCGTCAAGTGGCCGGCCCGCGAGCTGGCGGCCGTGATCGTCCACGAGCTGGCGGGGCATGGCCTTCAGCATTCTGGAGGGCCGGATTGCGACCTCGCGCGTGCTCGACCTCGAATGCGAGGCCTACCTTTACCAAGAGCGCGCCTACCAGGACCTCGGCGTGCCCAAACAGACGCGCGCGATCGTTCTGTTCCGCCGCCAGATGGAAGACCGCTACTGCGCCGATTTCCGCGCCTATATGCGCGCGCGGATGCCCGGCAAGCTCGCGCTGTGGGACGCGCTCAACCCGGATGTGCCGGCGCTGCTGGCCCTGTTCGGCGACTACCGCCGGACGCTCGTAGCCCGGAAGGACGCCCCGGGGCCGCTCACCGCTCGTAGCCGATGAAGCGCGTGAAATCGTCGATCGGCGCGCGGTCGGTGCGCAGCTTGTTGGCCACGGCATCCGTGTCCTCGTAACCGATCGAAAGCCCGCAGACCACCGTCTCGTGCTCGGGAATGCCGAGCTGGGCGCGGATGATCTGGTGATACTGCGCGAAGGCCGCCTGCGGGCAGGAATGCAGGCCATGGCCGCGGGCGCTGGTCATGACGTTGCCGATGAACATGCCGTAGTCGAGCCAGCTGCCGATCTCGAGCCGCTTGTCGATGGTGAAGATCATGCCGACCGGCGCGCCGAAGAAGCGGAAATTCTCGCCCCGCTGCGCCTTCATCCGCGCGGCGTCGCCCTTGGCGATGCCGAGCAGGTTGTACAGCCCCCAGCCGACCGTGCGGCGGCGCGACAGGTAAGGCTCGATGAATTCGTCGGGATAGTATTTCCAGGCCCGCTCGTGACCCTTTCTCGTCGGAGTCGTGGGCCGCGAGGATGGTCTTGGTCAACGTCTCCCTCGCCTCGCCCGCCACGACGTAGACGCGCCAGGGCTGCATGTTGGTGCCGCTTGGCGCGCGCGCGGACACTTCCAGGATGCGCTCGATCACCGCGCGCGGCACGGGCGTCGGCAGGAAGCCGCGCACCGAGCGGCGCGACATGATGGCTTCGTCGACCGTGCGGGCGACATCGGCGAAATCGGGCGGCGGCGGAAGCTCGGTCTTGGCGGTTGCGCTCATCTCGGATCCATCTGGGTTGCGGAGACGGTGGCAGGGCTCAGGCGTGTTTATACGAGGAACCGGCGCGCGGGCAAAATCGGCGGCCAGGTCGGGCGAACACAGGCGGGTCACGGGCTCGGCTGCTCGCGCACCTCTTCGAACAGCCAGTCGCGGAAGGCCATGACCTTGGGCAGCTTCTCGCTGCGCTTGGGATAGACGACGTAATAGCCGAAGGCCGACGGCAGGCTGAGCTCGAACAGCCGGACCAGGCGGCCGGCGGCGAGGTCGCTGCCGATCAGCGCGGTCCGCGCCAGCGCCACGCCGGCGCCCTCGATCGCGGCGTTGATGCAGGCGCTCGCATTGTCGAAGCGCAGGCCGTGGCTGGCGTCGACATTGGTCACCTCGGCCGCCTTGAGCCACATCGCCCAGTTCGGGTGCGTCTCGTCGAGCAGCGGGCTTTCGTCGTGCAGCAGCGTGAAGCGCGCGAGGTCCGACGGCTTCTCCAGCGGCTTGCCGCTGGACAGCAGCTGCGGGCTGCAGACCGGCGTGACCTCCGAGGCGAGCAGCAGATCGACCGCGAGGTCGCCGTAGCCGCCGCGGCCGAAGCGCACCCCGATATCCACGCCGTCCCGCTCGTAGTCGATCAGGTCCATCGTGGTCGTGATGCGGATGTCGATCTCGGGGTGGCGGGCATTGAAATGCTCGATCCGGGGGATCAGCCATTTCGCCGCGAAGGACGGCGTGAGGGCGACGTTGAGCGGGCCGGTCTGATGATAGAGGGCAAAATTTTCCATCGCCTCCGCAAATGCCGCGAAGCCCTTGCGGACCCCCGGCAGGAGGCGCTGCCCCTCGTCCGTGAGCATCAGCGTGCCCTTCGCGCGGCGGAACAGCCGGGCTCCGAGCACTTCCTCCAAGCCCTTGATTTGATGGCTTATTGCGGCCGGCGTGACGTTCAATTCCTCCGCCGCGCGGGTAAAGCTGCGGTGGCGGGCGGAGGTCTCAAACGCCCTCAGGGAGTTCAACGGTGGCAAGCGTGTCTGCATCTCAGGGCCTCGACTAACTTTAGATTTTCTAAAAAATATATTGAGAAAGTATCTCTTGTCTATAGCCGATGAGATCACTAAATTGTGCAGTGCAACCTAGCAATCACATTAAGTTACCAAAAGATTACCAAGTCAACACGAAGACAGGGCTCCACTGGGAAAAGCGCTCGAAGTTAGAATATCTAAATAGGAAATAGAGGAGTTCTCTCAATGCCGTACAATCGCGAAATTTCCCACCATGCGCCCCTTCCGACCGGTGCGCTTCCGACCCAAGAGGAATTGGGTGCGTTGGTCCGTCGCGCGAATGAAGAGCGCGCCCGCGCCGTTGTCCGCACCATCGGTCGTCTGTTCCGTTCCAAGCGCTAAGCGCTATGTTTCCTCCCTCCTCCCTGGGTTCGGAGGACTAGGCCCCGCCCGCTAACGCGGACGGGGCTTTTTTCTGTCCCCATCGCGGCGTTTCGGGCCGGTCTTCCGGCGAATTCCGGCGTAGACAGCCTCAAGATATTGCGTTATAGGGACCGAAACCTACAATATACCCGTGGAAGGTCGCGTGGGCCTCAAGGCCATTCTCTTTTTGCCGGCGCTAATGATGGTCGCCGCGCCGCTGTTGGCAGCCGGGTGCGCGAATCAATCGCTGATTCAGGGCCCGAAAGGCTCATCCGGACGCGGAAACCGCCAAGTTCCAGCCGATCAGCGATATCCCCATCCCGAGCGGCTCCACCCTCGACACCGACAAGTCGCTGATCCTGAGCAACGAGAAGGAGTGGACGGGCCAAGTCGTTCTCAAGGCCGATCCCTCGATGCCCAAGCTGTTCGCCTACTACGGCCAGCAGATGCGGACTCTCGGCTGGCAGCCGGTGGCCAGCGTCATGGGCGAGACGGGCGTGCTGACTTTCGTCCAGGGCGCGCGCGCGGCGACCGTGCAGATCAAGCCCGGCATGTTCACCGGCTCGATCGTCACCGTCACCATGGCGCCGCGCCACGATGCGGACGGCATGGGTACGCAAGCCGCCGTCCCCTCCGACCGGTCGATCCAGTCCGACCGCTTGCCGCCGCTCGGATCATCCCGCCGCTAGAATTTCTCGTCATCCCTCGCCCTATGACGCGCGTCGGCGCATGGAAGAAGGTGCAGCCGTCATGCCGGCCCGATACAATGCGCTCCATGGGGCAGGATCGAACTACGCTCAAACTGACAGGCAGGTACGTTTTATGAAAAAGATATTGATCGGCTTGGTCGTCGTCATCGTGATCGTCGCCGGCGGGCTGTTCTACGTCTGGCATAACCTCGGCTCGCTGATCAAGACAGTGGTCGAGAAGGCCGGCACCGAGGTGACCCAGGTGAAGGTCAGCCTGAAGGACGTGGACACCGGCAAGCTGACCTCGGGCACGATTGCGATGCACGGGCTCGTGGTCGGCAATCCGTCGGGCTTCAAGACGGATTCGGCCTTCAAGCTGGGCGAGATCAGCGTCAAGGTCGACCCCTCCACCGTCACCTCCGACACTATCGTCATAAAGGAAGTGGTGATCGGCGCGCCCGAGATCACCTATGAATTCGGCGCCAACGGCAGCAACATCGGCACGATCCAGAAGAATGTCGAGAAGGTCTCGGGCGGCGGCAAGGGCGGCAGCGCGTCCTCGTCGGAAAGCGGCGGCTCGAAGAAGAAGGTCATCATCGAGAACCTCTACGTCCGCGACGGCAAGGTCAACGTCAGCGCCGACTTCCTGCAGGGCAAGCAGACCGGCGCCAGCCTGCCGACCATCCATCTCACGAATATCGGCAAGAGCAGCGGCGGCGCGACGCCGGCGCAGGTCGCCGAGCAGGTGATCGACGCGATCAGCAAGTCCGCGACCAGCGCGGTCGGCAAGCTCGACATCAGCGGGATCAAGGACGCGCTCAGCAAGGAGCTCGGCGCCAAGATGGGCGACATGCAGAAGACGCTCCAGCAGGGCACCGGCGGCGCGACCGATACGCTGAAGAAAGGCACCGGCGCGGCCGAAGAAGGCATCAAGAAGCTGTTCGGCAAGTAGGCGCAGCCGGACGCGTACGCTGTTGCACACCACCAATAAAGTCCTCCCCCTTGATGGGGGAGGATTTAGGTGGGGGTGAGTTGCGCGCAGCCTATCTATTCCGGCGTCGCGTTTGAACACCCCCCACCCGAACCCTCCCCCGCAAGGGGGGAGGGACTTTTTTTGTTCCCGGACGGTGGGCCGCCGCCCTCACCCGTCGCGCGGCATTGCCGTCTGCAGCAGGCTGACGACCGGGATCATGCGGGAGATCGCGTTTTGGCAGAAGTCGTCGAGCGAGGTCTCGACGGCGGCGAGCGCGTCAGGCTGCCGGCAAGGCAGGCTGGCCGAGATCCGCCGCGAGCCCGGCGCCCTGGGCGCGCGCGTCGGCGCGGATGGCGTCGATGCAGGCGTGCAGCCGGCCGTCCGCATCCAGCGGCGCCAGCAGCGACCAGTAGAGCGCCAGGAAGCCCGGCCAATGGGCGAGCTGGCGCGGCATGCTGACCAGGATATGGTCCGGCCGCGCGTACCCAGGCGGTTGACGGCGCGCACCAGCGCCGCGGTCTCCGCGGGCATCTCCGCCAGCGCCAGCAACGGCGGCAGCGCCGCGTCGATCGCCGGCTCCGGCGTCTGGGCCGGCGCGGGCGTGCGCGCCGCCGGCGCGGCTTCCTTGCGGAGACGCGCCAGCAGCGCGGACAGCGTAACCAGGTTCAAGGCGTTGCTGCGGTCGTAGCTGTCGAGGATCGCGCGGACCGTGCGCTCGGCGGCCGCGTCGACGCCGCAGGCGCGCAAGGCGGCGGCGGGCATCGCCGGCAGATCCGGCAGGCGTTGCGCCGCGACGCAGCGCCCGCGCCTCGTTCTGCACCCGGCCCGCCGCGTAGAGCGGCTTGACCGAGCCCCAGGCCCAGGCGAGGCCGCCGGGGATCGCCGCGAGGTTGCGCCAGATCAGGTTGACGATCGGCACCCCCGATGTCGCGCGGATATCGGCGTAGAGCGCGGCGATGTCGCCGGTCGCGTCGGCCTCGGCGATGGCGGGAACGGGATCGCCGGCACTGAGCTTAGCCAATGCTGCCTCCTCCGCAGACGTAGAGCGTCTGCCCGGTTACATAGGATGCGCCGTCGCTGAGGAAGAACCCGACCGCCGCGGCGATCTCTTCCGGCCGGCCCATGCGGCCCATCGGGATGCCCGCGATGACGCGGTTATATTCCTCGGAGCCCGGCGGCATGTTGCTCTCGAACAGCTCGGTCGCCGTCGCACCGGGCGCGACCGCGTTGACGGTGACGCCGTCCTGCGCCACCTCGCGCGCCCAGACGCGGGTGAAGCCGATGATGCCGAGCTTGGCGGCGGCATAGGCGGTGCGCTTGACGCGGCCGAGCGTCGCCCGGGTCGAGAGGTTGACAATGCGGCCATAGCCGCGCGCCCGCATGCCGGGCAGAAAGGCCTGCGCGCATTGCAGCGGCGCCCGCAGGTTGACCGCGATCTGCGCGTCGAAATCCTCGAGCGTGGTGTCCTCGACCCGGGTCGGCACGAAGAAGCCCGCATTGTTGACCAGCCGGTCGACGGCATGGCGCTCGCCGATGCGCCGGAGAACATCCGCCGTCTCGTCCGGATCGGTCAGGTCCGCCGTGTAATAGGCGCCGGGAAAACCGCCCTCCGGCGCGCGGCGCGAAAGGCCGATGACCGTGTCGCCGAGCGCCGCCTGCTGTTCGGCGATGGCGCGCCCGATGCCGCGGCTGGCGCCGGTGATGAGCGTGGCGCGCCCCTTCATGGGTTCCGTTATGGGTTCCGTCATGTGCCCGGCCTCACCGCAGCGGCACCCGTGCGTGCTCGACGGTCTCGCCGATATGGGCGGCGATCGCGTCGGTGAGGCCCTTGGCGACCTGCCGCGCGGTGACGCCTTCCAGCTCGACCGCCCCCTCGCCGCGCCAGACGCAGCGCCCGTTGTCCTGCCGGTTCAGCTCGAGCGACATGATAAGAAAGTTCGACACGCTGAACTTCCGCCTGTTCTTTTGCCCGCCGAAGATACTGTCCTTGCTGGTCGACCAGACATTGACCAGGAGCTGCGCGCGCGCCCGCTGGTTGCGCGTGTGGACGTCGATCTGGCCAAGCGACGGACCCTGCCGGCGCACTTCCACGGCCGATTCCTCCGCCGAGTAATAGAGCTGCAGCGGCGTCGCGTCCTGCACCGGATGGCCGGAGCGCTCGACCGCCTGCTTCATATGCGCCTTGATCGATAGATAGAGCGGCGAATCGTCGGCCGGCGACAGCGTGACGGGCGCGCCCTTCGGCAAGGGACTCGCAGGTCTGCGCGGTCACGGTCGCGTCGGCGGCGACGGCTGCGCTTGTCCACGAACAGCAGGAGCAGAGGCGCCAACAGACAGGCCGGCCGCTTCACATGCCTCGTCAACGGCCAAGCCGTCATCCCCTCCTCCTTGATCTCTGCGTGGCGACGCGCTTCACTGTACCATACCGCCTTACGCGGCACAGTCGCCCGCCCCCGCCGCGCAACAAAAAATCTGGAGGGAACCGCCATGCCGAAACGCTGGACGCAACGCCCGAACGGGTCGACCTGGGGCGACTTCGGCGCGGACGATCAGCGCGGCCGCCTGAACCTGCTGACGCGCGAGAAGGTGCTGCAGGGCATCGCCGAGGTCAAGGAAGGCCTCAATTTCTGCCTCAGCCTGCCGCTCGACCTGCCGGGCGGGACCGGGCTCAATCCGCGCCGCCATCCGCCGGAGCTGAAACCGGTCTACCGCGAGGGCAAGGTCGCCTTCTGCCAGGCGATGAGCCAGTACAACCCGCTGGTGACCAGCGCCACCTGCGACGACGCCATGCTGCTGCACAGCCAGTATTCGACGCAGTGGGACGCGCTGGCGCATTACGGCGCCGAGTTCGACCTGTTCGGCGACGGCCGGAAGACCGTCTGCTTCTACAACGGCTGGCGCGTGGTCGACGAGGAGACTGGCAAGCCGACCCAGGGCGAGGTCGGCGCGGCCCATCTCGGGATCGAGCATATGGCCGAGTCCTGCGTCCAGGGGCGCGGCGTGCTGATCGACTTCCACGCCCATTACGGCCGCCAGCACAAGCCGGTCGGCTACGACGACCTGATGCGCATCCTCGACGCCGACAAGGTCGGCGTGGACGAAGGCGACATCGTCGTCTTCCACACCGGCTGGAGCGACATGCTGATCGAATACGCCGGCAACCCGGACCCGAAGGTGATGTTCAACTCCGGCGCCGCGCTGAACGGCCGCGACCCGAAGATCCTGCAATGGATCAGCGACAGCGGCGCCGCGATCCTGGTCAGCGACAACCGCGCCGTCGAATACGAATGGGGCGCCATCGCCGACGTGACCGAGGAAGGCCCGCTGCTGCCGCTGCACGATCAATGCCTGTTCCGGCTCGGCGTGCATCTCGGCGAGATGTTCAACATCGGCCCGCTCGCCCGCTGGCTGCGCGAGAACGGCCGCTCGCGCTTCCTGTTCACCGGCCCGCCGCTCCGCATGCCGGGCGCGGTCGGCTCGCCCGCGACGCCCGTCGCGACGGTGTAGAGGAGCGGCAACCAGTTTTCCAAGTCCTCCCCCCTTGCGGGGGAGGATTTAGGTGGGGGGTCGCTCTTTTCTAAAGTCCCCCCACCCTGGCCCTCCCCCGCAAGGGGGGAGGGAAATTGATTTAAGACGCGCTCTAACAAGTCAGAAAGGACACCATGCCAAAGCGTTGGAAGAACCGGCCGGAAGGCTCGAACTGGGGCGATTTCGGGCCCGATGACCAATACGGCCGCATGAACCTGGTGACGCCAACGCGCCGCCTGGCCGCGATGAAGGAGGTGCGCGAGGGCAAGGTGTTCTGCCTCAGCCTGCCGCTCGACTATCCCGGCGGCAACGTGCTCAACGCGCAGCGCTTCCCGCCGAAGTTCCATCCCGTGATGCGCGGCGACTACGTGTACTTCGACGTCGAGAGCTCGAAGGTCGACCCGCGCTTTACCGACATAAGCTGCGACGAGGCGGTCACCCTCTACAGCCAGTATTCCACGCAATGGGACGCCTTCGGCCACAAGGGCTCGATGTTCGACGCCGACGGCGACGGCACGCCCGAGAAGGTCTACTACAACGGCTTCAAGGTGGTCGACGCGACGACCGGCAAGCCGCTGCACGGCGAGGTCGGCGCCGGCGCGCTGACCGTCGAGCGCATGGCCGAGACCTGCGTGCAGGGCCGCGGCGTGATGATCGACCTGCGCCATCACCTGGGCGACGACCGCGTCTCGGTCGGCTACGACGAGCTGATGCGCATCATGGAAGCGGACAAGGTCGAGGTCGGCGAAGGCGACATGGTCTGCCTGCACACCGGCCTGGGCCAGCGCATCCTCGACATGAACCACGACCCGGACCCGTCGATCCGTACGCTCTGCGCGGTGCTCGACGGGCATGACAGGAAGCTGCTCGACTGGGTGACGGATACCGGGCTGGTCGCGCTTATCTCGGACAACCTCGCGGTCGAGCGCTCCTCCAGCCTCGGCGTCGACCCGCGGCTCGGCGACAAGGGGCCGTCGCTGCCGCTGCACGAGCATTGCCTGTTCAAGCTCGGCATCCACCTGGGCGAGCTGTGGTACCTGACCGAGCTGGCCGCGTGGCTCCGGGCGAACAAGCGGACCCGCTTCCTGTTGACCGCGCCGCCGCTCCGCCTGCCGGGCGCCGTCGGCTCGCCAGCCTCGCCCGTGGCGACGGTGTGAGCGAGGTCAGCTCATAAAGTCCTCCCCCCCCTTGCGGCGCGCGTGTCGTCGCGCGCCGCTATACTGTAAGAGGCGGCTGGCCGAAACCAGCCGCCTGGGGGAGGATTTAGGTGGGGGTCGTTTCTTTTCTGAAGTCCCCCCACCCTGACCCTCCCCCGCAAGGGGGGAGGGAAATAAACGAACATAGAGACGCGACAAAGGAGAAAACGACCATGCTGAGACCGGACGACCGCCGCGTGGGCTTCGGGGTTACCCTGCTGCCGAACGCGATCCCCGAGTTCCTCTCCTGGTGCCGCACCGCGGAAGTGTCGGGCTTCGACACCATCGGCATCGGCGATTCCCAGTCGCTCTACCGCGAAGCCTTCCTCACCGCCGCGCTCTGCGCGCAGGAGACCAAGCATGTGAAGTTCGGCCCGCGCGTGATCAACCCGATGACGCGCCATCCCGCGATCTCCGCCTCGGGCGCGGCGACCTTGCAGGAGATCGCCCCCGGCCGCGCGGTGCTCGGCATCGGCAGCGGCGACAGCTCGGTGCACAACGCCGGCGTCCGCCCGGCGCGCCTGGCCGAGATGCGCGAATACACCGTCGCCATCCGCGACATGCTGACCAAAGGCGAGGCGCAATATCACGGCGAGACCACGAAATTCACCTGGGGCCCGGTCGACGTGCCGCTCTACGTCGCCGCGTCCGGGCCGAAGACGCTCGAGCTGGCCGGCGAGATCGCCGACGGCGTGATCATCCAGACCGGCCTGCTGCCCGAGGTGATCGAGGATTCGCTGGCGCATGTCCGCCGCGGCGCGGAAAAGGCCGGGCGCGACTACGACAAGATCGACAAGACCTGGTTCCCCTGGGTCAGCGTCGCGCCGAGCCGCGAGGCGGCGATCGAGCGCATCAAGCATTCGCTCGCGTCCGGCGCCAAGCACCTCGCCCGCTTCACCACCGAGGGCAAGCACATCCCGACCCAGTTCCTCGACAAGGTGCGCGAGGCCAAGAAGCGCTACCGCTTCGACCAGCACCAGATGCCGGGCAGCGACAACGTCAAGATGATCGAGGATCTGGGCCTGGTCGACTACCTCGCCGACCGCTTCGCCATCGTCGGCACGGTCGAGGACTGCATCAAGAAGATCGAGACGGCGGCGGAGGCCGGCGCCACGCATTTCTGGATGAGCGTGCACTTCCCGGACAAGGAACGATTCATGCGGGAGTTCGGGGAGACGGTGATGGCGCGGTTCAGGAAGTAGGGCGCGGCCTGACCGGGATCGCTCAAGGCGGCGCCGAGACGATGCCGCGTTGCGGACCGGCCGCGCCCGGTGCTATCTAGAGCTCGCTTCGCATCGCGAAGCGCAATCGGGCTCGTCACGCAGCCGCCCGGTTTTTCAGGACGCCTCCGTCCCAAGTGCTGCTCCGGCCCCGCATGGGGCGGAGCGACTTGGGAAAGGAAGGCGATCATGGGCCATCGCGTGGCAATCGTATTTCCGGCTTCGGCCGTATCGGGACAATCGGCAAGGATCGAGGACACGCGCTTCGCGGGCGTCGCCGCGGCGTTGCGCGACGTGGGCGTCGAGGCCGAGGCCGCGCCTTATGCGGACGAAGCGGCCGAGCGCGTGCGCGCGCAGCTTCTGCGCGTCGACGGCGTGCTGGTCTGGGTCAATCCGATCGAGGACGGTCATGACCGCACGGTGCTGGATGCGCTGCTGGAAGATGTCGCGGCGGCGGGCGTGTTCGTCAGCGCGCACCCCGACACGATCCGCAAGATGGGCACCAAGGAGGTCCTGTACCGCACGCGGTCCATGAGCTGGGGCTGCGACACCCGTCTCTACCCCACGGCGAAGGCGCTGCGCTACCGAGCTGCCGCGGTGCCTCGCGGCCGGCGCGCCGCGCGTGCTCAAGCGCCTCCGCGGGAGCAGCGGCGACGGCGTCTGGAAGGTCGAGCCGGCGGATCCGGCGGATCTCGGCGGCACGGCGCTGCCGCCGGCTGCACGCCTGCGCGTCCGGCATGCCAGGCGCGGCAGCGTCGAGGAGGAGATGTCGCTCGACGCGTTCCTGAAACACTGCGGGCCCTTTTTCGCGGCCGGCGGCGGGATGATCGACCAGGCCTACCAGCCGCGGCTGACCGACGGCATGGTGCGCTGCTACCTCGTCGGCGATCGCGTCGCCGGCTTCGGGGAGCAGCGGATCAACGCGCTCTTCCCCGCCGCGCCCGGGGCCGACCCGCGCACCGCGCCGCCGCCGGGGCCACGACTCTACTATCCCCCCACCCGGCCGGATTTCCAGCCGCTGAAGGAACGGATGGAGACGGAATGGGTGGCGGCGCTGTGCCGGACGCTCGCGCTCGATCCGGCGCGGCTGCCGCTCCTCTGGGACGCGGATTTTCTGTACGGACCGAAGGATGCCGCCGGCGCGGACAGCTTCGTGCTGTGCGAGATCAACGTCAGCTCGGTCTATCCCTTCCCCGACGACGCGCTCGCGCCGCTCGCCGCGGCGACGCGCGCACGGCTTCGGCGGTAAGGCGGAGCATCCCCGCAAGTGCCGGGGCGACCGCCCTCGTCACCCGCTGAAACAGAAGGTGCGCAGGAGGTCGGGCGAGCCGGTGAATACGAGCTCGGTCTTGGCGAAACCCGCCTCGCGGCCGAGCGTCGCCCAGGATTCCATGCTCTCCGGGTAGTCCGCCGTGCGGACGTGGCCGATGAGGGCGTCGAGCTCGTCTGGCGTCAGCGCGGTGAACTGGCGTCGCGCGATGCGTTCGTAGCGGTCGAGGAATCCCGCCCGGTCCTCGCCGCCGATGCAGGTCGGCTCATGCGTCAGGAACAACCCGTCCGGGCCGATCATGTCGCGGATCGCGCGCATCAGGTCCCGCTTCCCGTCCGCGTCCAGGTGGTGCAACGAGAGCCCGATCCAGACCACGTCCGCCGGCTCGGGGCGCTTGTAGATGGCTTCAATGAAGTCGCCGTGCTCCAGCTCGATCGGGCAATCGAGCGCTTCGAGGTTGCGCGCGGCGATTTCCAGCGCCGGCGGCGCAAGGTCGACGCCGTGATAGTGCGCCACCTGCGTTCCCCGCAGCGCGGCGACCGCGCCCCTTGCGTCGCCGCAGGCCAGGTCGAGGAAGGCGAAGGGCCGATCGAACGTCTTCTTGATGATGCGATTGACGGTCCGGTAGGCGCCCGCGTTGGAGCCGTAGTCGTTGTCGACGAACTTCCGGTAAACCGTCCATTGCCGCTGGAAAAGCGCGAGCGCGTCCGCGTCAGGCACCGGCGCCATCGGCTCGACATGGTGGATGTTGACCATCTGTCCTCCGGCCGCAGCGATCCGGCGCGCTCCGTTCGAGCCGGGAATTCGTACGAGGACCCTTCCGCAACGAAACCGTGACCCAACGATGGAGGATTTGCAACCCGTTCGGCGCGACGCATGTCCGGATACGCGTGGGCGCAACCCCAGAATAGGGTACCCCTTCCGCGGTCATGGTCAGGGGAGCCGTTCCGAGGTCAAAATAAATCCGGGTGGAATTCATGACGGCTGTCCTCGATCGCTCCGGCCGGGCCTGCGGCACGATGTACGAAGCCGTGCGCCATTGGGCCGAACGGACCCCGGACGCGCCGGCGCTGCTGTTCGGCGACGGGCGGGCGGCGGTGAGCTATTCCGCCCTTCTACAATCCATCGATGCGATCGGTGCGCAGCTTCGCGGGCGCGGCATCGGGGGGACGGATCGCGTCGCCCTGCTCCATCCCGGCGGCACGGCGATGGCGGTCGCGGTCACGGGTCTCATGAGCCACGCGACGGCCGCGCCGCTCAATCCCCGCTACACGGTCGGCGAGTTCGCGGTCTACCTGCGGGACCTGCGCGTCAAGGCGCTGGCAATCGCGGACGGCATGGACTCGCCCGCCCGGCTCGCGGCCGGGCGGCTGGGCCTGCCGGTGATCGAGATCGCAGCCGATGGCAAACGCTCCGACGCGATGATCACGCTGCGGGGGACGCCGGTGCGCAGCGCCGCCGAGGCCGGGCCCGCGCGGCCGGAGGATATAGCCCTGCTGCTGACCACCTCGGGCACGACGTCGCACAGCAAGATCGTGCCGATCCGCCACGCCCAGCTTCAGGCGCGCTGCCGCAACGCCGCCGGCCGGCTGGCGCTGCGGCCGTCGGATCGCTGCCTCAACCTCATGCCGCTCTACCATAGCCACGGCCTGAACAGCGGCCTCGGCGTCTCGCTGGTCGCCGGCGCCAGCGTCCTGCCGATGCTGCAGTTCGACGTGGAAGGCTTCTTCCGCCTGCTCGAGACGCTGGCGCCGAGCTGGTTCACCGCCGTCTTCACCTTCCATCACCAGATCCACGCGCATGCGGCGTCCCATGCGGCGGCGATCGCCCGGTCGCGCCTGCGCTTCATCCACACCAGCTCCGGCCGCCTGGATCCCGGCATCGCGGCTGAGCTGGAAGACACGTTCGGCGTTCCCTTGCTCGGCACCTATGCCTCGACGGAGACCGGCGTCATCACCGGCGATTCCCACCCGCCGGCGCCGCGCAAGCGCGAGAGCGTGGGCACGCCCGCCGGCGCCGAGGTCGCGATCCTCGATCCGGAGGGCCGGCCGCTGCCCGCCGGCCGGCGCGGCGAGGTCTGCCTGCGCGGGGCGAATGTCTTCGACGGCTACGAGGGCGACAGCGAAACGGCGCCTTTCACCGCGGACGGCTGGTACCGCACCGGCGACGAAGGGATGTTCGACGCGGACGGCTTTCTCTTCCTGACGGGCCGGGTAAAGGAGACCATCAACCGCGGCGGCGAGAAGATCAGCCCGTCCGAGGTCGACGAAGCCTTGCTGCGTCATCCCGATGTCGCGGCGGCCACGGCCTTCGCCATCCCCCACCCCACCCTCGGCGAGGACGTCGCCGCCGCCGTCGTGCTGAAGGCGGTCGCGTCGGCGGAAGAGAAGGTGGGCGAGAAGGCGCTGATCGAATTCGCGCGGCAAAGCCTCACCGCCTTCAAGGTGCCGCGCCGCATCCTCCTGGTCGGCGACATCCCGAAGGGCCCGACCGGCAAGGTCCAGCGCCACGCGCTCGCCGCGGCCTTCGGTCTCGACAAGGGCGCGGCGAACGCTTCCGCGGCGGCGGATGCCGATGACCGCGATGCCACGCCGCTGGAGCGGCAACTGCAGGAGCTGTGGGCGAAGACGCTGGGGCTGCCGCGGGTCGGGCTGCACGAAGACTTCTTCCTCCTGGGCGGCGATTCCCTGCAGGCGATCGAGCTGTTCCTGCAGATCGAGGAGACGCTCGGGCGTCGGCTGCCGCGCTCGGCGCTGCTCGAGGCGAGCACCGTTTCGGAGATGGCCAAGCGCATCGCCGCATCGACGCCGAGCCCCTGCCTCGTGCCCGTTCAGCCTTTGGGCGACGGGCCGGTCTTCTTCTGCGTCCATGACATTAATGGCCAGGTGCTGAACTTCCGCGCCCTGGCCCGGCATCTCGGGCCGGACCAGCCCTTCTACGGCATCCAGTCGGTCGGGCTCGACGGCGCGGAAACGCCGCTCGCGCGGATCGAGGACATGGCAGCGCGCTATATCGCGGAGATGCGCATGGTCCAGCCCGCGGGGCCCTACCATCTCGGCGGCTATTCCATGGGTGGGCTGATCGCCTACGAGATGGCGCAGCAGCTCCGTGCGGCCGGCGAGACCGTGGGCCTGCTCGCCCTGCTCGATACCTATCAGTATCACGGGCGCCACCGTCTCGGGCATCTGCCGGTCTGGATCGAGCCGGAAAAGGACGCGCTTTCCGGTGCGACGCCGGCCGCCGCCGCACAACGTCTGGCGCTGCGCAGCCGCTTCCTGGCGCTGCATGCGCGCACCGCCCTCTGGCGCGGCCTGTTCGGCGCGGTCTGGCGGTTTTGCGAGATTTCCGGCCTGGCGATGCCGAAGCCGCTGCAGCGGCCGGTCGCCGCGAACCTTCTTGCGGTCCGGTCCTACCGCATGAGGCCTTACGACGGCGTCGCGGTGCTGTTCGCGGCGTCGCGCTATACCTGGGACCGCAAGGATTGGGACGCGGGCTGGCGCGCGCTGATCCGGGGCGGCCTGGAGATTGAGCCGGTCCCCGGCCTGCATCACGAGATCCTGGAGGAGCCCAACGTCGGCGTTCTGGCGCGCCAGCTGAGCGGCTACCTTCGCGAAGAACGGGACCGGCAAGCGGGCGGAGCCATCACGACGGCTGCGGCCGACTAAGACCGCGCGCCTTCGCGCATTCGGCGGAAAGCCCGCCGCGGTCTCGGGATTGGGGTACCCCTTTCGGGGCCATGGCCATTCGAAGCGCAGCGGGATCAGAATGTTGCCGGGTGGGAAACATGGCATTCATCCTCGACCAGTGCGGGCCCTCGTCCGGCCAAGCGGCGTCCCGGCTCTGCCTGCCGGGCCGCAAGGCGTTGGCATGACCGAAAATCCCGACATCCGCGCCGTCACGGCGAGCGCGCCGGCGACCTACTACGACGTGATCCGCTACTGGGCTTCGCGGACACCCGACGCGCCGGCTGTCTTGGCCGAGGACGGCGGCGCGCTGAGCTACCGCGCCCTGCTGTCCACGATCGACGGGATCGGCGCGGCGCTCAACGCGTGCGGCTTCGGCCGCGGCGACCGGATCGCCATCGTGCATCCCGGCGGCGCGGACCTCACCGCGGCGCTCCTCGGCATCTGGAGCCATGCGACCGTGGTGCCGCTGAGCCCGCAGCTCCGCCTGGGCGAGCTGGCGGTCTACCTGCGCGACCTGCGCGTCGACGCGGTCGTCCTTCCGGCCGCCATGGACTCGCCGGCGCGTGCCGCCGCGGCGCGGCTTGGCCTGCCGGTGCTCGATCTGGCCGGCGCGTCGACAGAGGCAGGCGGCCTCCGGCTGGCGGGTCCCCGAACCGTGCGCGGCATGACGCCGGGACGGGCCGGGGGCGACGACATCGCGCTCGTGCTCATGACCTCGGGCACGACGTCCGAGAGCAAGATCGTCCCGGTCCCGCAATCCCTGATGGTCGCGCGGTCGGAGGACGGCGCGCGCATGCTGGGGCTCACCGCATCGGACCGCGGCGCCAGCATGATGCAGCAGCACCATTGGGGCGGCATCGGGGCGAACATCTATACGCTCTACGCTGGCGCCAGCGTCGCGCATTTCCCGGGCCAGGACCTGCGCCACATCTTCCGCTGCCTGGAGACGCTGGCGCCGACGTATATCTCCGGCCCCTACACGGTCTTTCACGCCATGCTGGCCCAGCAGGACAGGCTGGGCGACGCCATCCGCGCGATCCGGCCGCGGCTGCGCATGCTCCGCACCGGCGCGGGGCATCTCGACGCGCATGTCGGCGCGCGGCTCGAGGCGCTGTTCGGCGTTCCCATGATCCAGGCCTACGGCTCGTCGGAGACCGCATTCATGGCCTGCGACCCCTTCCCGCCCAAGCCGCGAAAGCCCGGCAGCGTCGGGCTGCTCGGCAGCAGCCGGCTCGCGATCGTCGACGAGCACGGCAAGCCCCTCCCGCCCGGGATTCCGGGCGAAGTCCTTGTCAGCGGTCCCAAGGTCTTTGCCGGATACGAGAACAACCCGGCGGCCAACGCCGCGGCCTTCGTCGACGGCTGGTTCCGCGTCGGCGATATCGGCTATTTCGACGCGGACGGCTATCTGTTCCTCACCGGCCGCACCAAGGAGGTCATCAATCGCGGCGGCCAGAAGATCATGCCGGGCGAGATCGACACGGCGATGCTGGAGCACCCGGCCGTCGCCGCCGCCGTCACCTTTCCCGTGCCGCATCCGACGCTGGGCGACGACGTGGCCGCCGCCGTGGTGCTGAAGCCCGACGCGGCGCTCGACGGCGGCGCCCTCGCCGATTTCCTGCGCGCCCGGCTGGGCGAGGCGAAAATCCCGCGCCAGATCCTCTTTGTCGACGCGATCCCGAAGGGCAACACCGGCAAGATCCAGCGCTACAAGCTCGCCGCGGCGTTCGGCCTCGACGGCGCCGCGCCGGCCGCGCGTGGCACCGACCGGCCGGCAACGCCCATGGAGCGGACGCTCGGGCGGATCTGGGCCGACACGCTCCGGCTTCCCGACGTGCCGCCGCACGAGAACTTCTTCGCGCTCGGCGGCGACTCGCTGCAGGCGGTCGAGCTGTTCCTGCGCATCGAGGAAGAGCTCGGCCGGCGGCTGCCGCGCTCGGTGCTGTTCGAGGCGAACACCGTTGCCGAGATGGCGAAACGGATCGAGTCGTCGGCGCCGGCCGGCTGCCTCGTGCCGATCGAGCCGGCCGGCGGCGGGCCGATTTTCTTCTGCGTGCATGACGTCAACGGACAGGTGCTGAACTTCCGCGCCCTGGCGCGCCATCTCGGTCCCGGACAGCCCTTCTACGGCATCCAGTCGGTCGGGCTCGACGGCGCGGAGACGCCGCTCGCGCGGATCGCGGACATGGCAACGCGCTACGTATCCGAGATCCGCCGGCTGCAGCCGGCCGGGCCCTATCATCTCGGCGGCTATTCCATGGGCGGCCTGATCGCCTACGAGATGGCGCGGCAGCTGCGCGTGTCCGGCGAGGCGGTGGATCTCGTCGCCCTGTTCGACAGCGATCCGCATTGCGGGCGGCCGCGTGTCGGCTTCCTCGGGCAGTTCGAGCATGGCGGCAACCGCCTGTCCGACCGGAAGCCGTCGTCGATCGCGCGCTACCTGGCGCGCGGCCTCCGCAACCTGGCGCAGATCGGGCGCGCGGCCTTGTGGCGCCGTGTGTTCGGCGCCGCCTGGCGGCTGTGCGAGGCCTGCGCCCTGCCAATTCCACGCCGGATGCACCGGCCGGTCGCGGCGAATTTTCTCGCCATCCGCGCCTACCGGCCGCTCCCCTATGCCGGCGACGTGGTGCTGTTCCGGGCGCGGCCCTATGCCTGGGACCGTCCCGACGCGCACGAAGGCTGGCGCACGCTGGTCGGCGGCAGGCTGAACATCCGCCCGACCAGCGGCCTGCATCACGAGATGCTGGACGAGCCGCATGTCGCGGACCTCGCCCGGCAGCTCGGCGATTGTCTCCGCGAAATCCGCGGGCGACAGACGGGCGCGCCCGCCGCGGCCGAGTAGCGCCCGCCTTCCCGCCTTCCCGCCTCACGCCTTGCCCGCTCTAGGCTTTGAACGCGGCGATCGCCTTTTCGCTGAATTTCAGGCCGAGGCCGGGCTTGTTCGGCAGCACGAGCATGCCGTTCTCGATCGCCGGCGTTTCCTCGTACAGCTCCAGCATCCAGGGCATGTACTCCACCGTCAGCCCGTTCGGGCAGGCGGCGACGACATGCACCAGGATCTCCGGCATCACGTGGCTGACGATCGGCAGGTTGAACGCTTCCGCCATGCCGGCGACCTTCATCCACTGGCTGACGCCGCCGACCCGCGCGATGTCCACCATGACGATGTCGACCGAATGCGCCAGGATCATGTGCCGGAACGGCACGATGCCCCAAAGATACTCGCCGCCGGCGATCGGCGTCTTGAGCGCGGCGGTGACCCGCGCCAGGCCCTGGAAATCGTCCGCGGTGGTCACGTCCTCGAGCCAGAACAGGCCGACATCCTCGACCCGGCTGCCGATGTCGATCGCCTGCTCCGGCCGCCAGCGCTGGTTGATGTCGCACATCAGCTTGATGTCCGGGCCGATCGCCTCGCGCACGAGCTGCACCCGGCGGACTTCCTCGCGCGGCGGCTGGTTGCCCGGCAGCGCCATCTGGGTCTTCATCTCCTTGAAGCCCTTCTTGACCAGCGTGTGCGCGGCTTCCTGCGCCTGGTCATGGGTCAGCCCGCGGCGCAGCGAGCCGGACGCATAGGTCGGCACCCGGTCGCGGTGGCCGCCCAGCAGCTTCCACACGGGCTGCTCCAGCGCCTTGCCCTTGATGTCCCAGAGCGCGATGTCGATCGCCGAGAGCGCCAGCGTGAAGATGCCGCCGGGCCCGCTGGAATCGGCGGCGGCGCGCAGCTTGGCGACGATATGCTCGATGCGGAGCGGGTCCTCGCCGACCGTCAGCGCGGCCAGCTCCTCGACCGCGACGCGCAGGCTGCCGGTCATCTTGCCGCCGTAGAAGGTCACGCCGATGCCTTCGAGGCCGTTGTCGGTGCGCAGGCGCAGCGCGACGACGGGGCGCGTGCGGCCCTTCTCCTCCTCCATGTTCGCCAGCGGGTCGGTTTCCGGGACCTTCAGCGTGGTCGCTTCGTAGCTCGTGATCTTCATGGCGTTTCCAATCGATGGTTCGGGGCGGCGTTCCCGCCGATGCCGTGGGGTTGCGAAAAGACTAGCACAAGGTGCCCGCGGCCCCCCAAACCGGCGCGGTTCTTTACCGCCCCGGTTTCACCACGTCGTCGGCGAGGATGCGCAGCGCTTCGGCCAGCGGCGGCACGACGCCCGCGCCCGCCACGTTCGCGTCGTAGGTGCGACGGTGGTTAGCGAGCGTGGCGCGCGACATCAGGGGCTCGATGCCGGTCTCGACCAGGTTCTGGTTGACCTTCTCCACCTCTTCCATGCGGCGCTTGCAATGGGGGATGTGGGTCGTGATGAGAATGTCGAGCATGCCGCGGAAAGTCGCCGCGTCGACGTCGCCGAAGCAGTCGAGCACCTCTTCCAGCAGTCCCTGCTCGCGCGCGGCGACGAGGCATTCGACGGCGAGCGCCTCGATACCCTTCATCATGATGCTGCGGAGCATCTTGACCGCGGACGCGTCGCCCGCCTGGTCGTTCAGCAGCTTCACCTTGAAGCCGAGCCCTTCCATCCAGGGCACGACCCGCTCCGTATCCCGCCCGGCGATCAGCAGCGGCGTCCGGTAGCCGACGGCGTGGAAGCTGCCGAACACGGCGACGTCGATGTACTGCACGCCCTTGGCGTCCATCAGGGCCGCGATCTCCCGCGCCGTCTTGCGGGTGATCGTGTTGAAGTCGAGGAAGACCGTGCCGGGCTTGAGGAACGCGAGCGCGGAGCGGGCCGCGTCGAGCGCGTCGTCGCCGGTCACCGTCGAGGTGACGAACTCGGCCTCGGCCAGCGCCTTGCCATAGTCGCGCGACAGCGTCACGCCCATCGCGGCGGCGCGTTCGGCCATCGCCTGGCCCCGCGCGCCGATGCCGGCGGCGATGTCGATGGCGATCTGCGTCCGGTTGCTGCCGGGCTTGCGCCAGCCGGACTGCTCGGCGAAGCCGCGGGCGAGCGCGGTGCCGCCTTCCCCCAGCCCGAGATGCGCGACGGTCGTCGGGTCGAACGCGCTCATCGGCAAGGATCTCCTGTCGCCGTCGCCGATTCGGTCGCACTTTCCTGGTCGTCATGGCGTTTCCCATCGGTTTTCCGGCCGCCCGCTCAATACCGCAGCGTGGAATCGATCGGCTGCAGCAGCCCCTCGCCCGCTTCGAGGCGGCGGATGTTGGCGGCGATCTCGGTCACGAGCTGGCTGACGGTCGGCCGGCGCGCCACATGCGGCAGGATCGTGACGCGCGGGATGGTCCCATAGCGGGTTGTCCGGCGGCAGCGGCTCGGGGTGGAGCGCGTCGAGCGCGGCGTAGGAGAGCTGACCGGAATCGAGCGCCTCGATCAGGTCCTTCTCCACGACATGCTTGCCGCGGCCCACGTTGATGACCATCGATCCCTTCGGCATCATCGCGAAGGTCTTGGCGCCGAGGATGCCCTCCGTCTCCCTGGTCAGCGGCAGCAGGCAGACGGCGATGTCGGTCTGGGCGAGGAATTTCCGGAACTGGTCGTCCCCGTGGAAAACCGGGATCTCGGCGTCCGGCTTCGGCGTCCGCGTCCAGGCGGTGACGGGAAAGCCGAGCTGCTTCAGGATCAGCGCCGGCGCCTTCGCCATCATGCCGTAGCCGAGGAAGCCGATGCGCCGCTCCTCCGGCCGGACGATCGGCACGCGCACCCATTCGTGGCGTTTCTGGCGCTCCTCGTAGAGCGGCATCTCGCGGTGGAAGCGCAGCACATGCATGACGACGTATTCGGTCATCATCGGGTCGCCGCCGGACGGCTCGACCTTGCCGAGCGGCACCTTCGGCAGCCGCGGATGATCGATGAAGCCATCCACGCCGGCGGAGCGGCTGAACATCGCCTTCAGGTTCGGCAGGTCCGGCAGGATGCCGAAGTCCGGGCGCATGAAGGCGAGATACTCGATATCCGCCGTATCGTTGGCTTCCGGCCAGATGCGCACCTCCAGATCGGGGAGATGCTGCTTGAACGTTTCGCGCCAGAGCGCCGCGTTGCCGATAGCCTTATCCAGATTGACGATGAGCAGCGCCATGACTTCTCCCCTTTGCCTCCACCCTACGCGATGCCGTAGCGGACCATCTTAGGCTGAAGCTCGTGGGAGTCACCACTCGGGGAAAGCGGCAAGGCCGCGAGGCAAACCCTCTTAAGAGTACTCGGATCAAGGACTGGCTACGGCGCCATGCCCCAATCCCAAAGTATTCGCCGCCGCGGATTTCTGCGGGGCTTTACCATGATTTTGACATTAATCGTTTTATTTCAATATATTGATAAAATAAACGAATTATCCCGGACATGCCTTGGAGTTGCCTTATTCTCGCCCAGAAGTATTGAGACGATTGCTTCATGACGAATTCAAATAAAATGCTACGTCATGTTCTTTAAATACTTGTTTTATATCGCTCCCCGTGGAAAGTCGACGCTGTCGTTAACCAGTAATTAGGACTGATTAACGAAATATTATTAAATTCGGCAAAATTCTAAGTCGAGAGAACTCTGGAGGCGGATCGGATAACCCGGCGTCCGGAGGCGGCACCCGCCGCCCCCGGCGCCTCTAGGGCCGGTCCAGGAGGGGGATTGAAATGCCTATCAACGCTTTTTCCGGCGGTTCCGGAACCGTTCTGACGTGGATCACGGTCATTCTGCTGACCGTCCTCGCGCTCTACCTGACGCGCGGGCCGGCGCATAATGCCATCCGCTCGCTGTGCCGCGTCCTGCATGCGGCGCTGCGCATGGCATCCGTCTCGGTCTTCCGGGCGGAGGTCCGCTTGGGCGAGCGCAACCGCGAGGTCCTGCTCGCGGCCGGGCGCGAGGCCTCGGAGCGCATCATCGAGCGCGAGTTCGAGCGCATGCAGGCGGCGGTCCATCGCGACCTCGCCGAATGCCCGACCCTGCAGCGCGATATGCAGGAGCAGCTCAAGCGGATCGAGGAAGATCACGCGCAAAGCACCGACGTGCCGCCCGCCCCTCCGGGCTGGGCGCATGCCGTCGAGGCGGTCGCCAACATCCCGTCCAAGGGCGATCCGATGGTCGCCAACATCCTGGAGAAGATCCACGAATCGCTGGTCGAGGCCCAGGACAAGGCGCGCGAGGAATACCGCACCGCCACCCGCAACCGCCATCAGCATCTGAAGGCGATGCTGCCGCACTGGCGCAAGCTCGGCCAGAGCCTGGCCCAGATGGACAAGAATGTCGGCAGCCTGATCCATCGCTCGAAGGTCGTCGACCGGCAGATGGACGAATACGAGAACATCCTGAAGAATTCCGACCGGGCGCTCCGGATGCTGTCGTCCTCGTCGCTGGTGCAGTTCTTCATCTCGCTCCTGGTGCTCGGGATCGCGATCGGCGGCGCGATGATCAACTTCCACCTGATCGCCCGGCCGATGGCCGAGATGGTCGGCGGCAACAGCTATATCGGCGACTTCAAGATCTCCGACGTGGCTGCGCTCGTCATCATCATGGTGGAGATCTCCATGGGGCTGTTCCTGATGGAATCGCTCCGCGTCACCCGGCTGTTTCCGGTGATCAGCGCGCTGCCCGACGTCATGCGCGTCCGCATGATCTGGATCACCTTCGCGATCCTGCTGTGCCTCGCCAGCGTCGAGGCGGGCCTCGCCTATCTGCGCGAGATCCTGCTGCAGGACGAGCTGGCGACCAGCGCGGTGCTGCGCGGCGACAAGGGCGCGCTGACGACCACGAGCTTCATGTGGATCACCACGGTGGCGCAGATGGGCATGGGCTTTATCCTGCCCTTCGCGCTGACCTTCGTCGCGATCCCGCTCGAGACCTTCGTCCACTCGCTGCGCACGGTGATGGGATTGGCGGGGGGCGCGCTGCTGCGCGCGCTCGCGGTCGCCCTCCGCGTGCTCGGCGGCGCCACCTATCACCTGGGCCAGGTGCTGGTCGACGTTTACGACATGGTGATCTTCCTGCCGCTCTGGCTCGAGCGGCGGATCAAGGCGCACGGCCTGATCGACACCAAGGAGATCCGAGGCTTATTCCGCACGAGAGGTGCTGTGATGAAGCGCTTTGGCTTTGCCCTGGCGGCGCTCGCGCTGCTCGCCCTCACGGGCTGCGGCGAGGAGAAGCCGCATAACCGCGGCGTCTATCTGCTGATGGATACCTCCGGCACCTATACGGACGAGCTCCGCAAGGCGCAGCAGATCATCAATGCCATGCTGACCCGTCTCGATCCGGGCGATTCCTTCGCGGTCGCCCGCATCAACACGGGCAGCTTCACCGAGAAGGACATCGTCGCCAAGGTCACCTTCGACGACCGGCCGAGCATCGCCAACAAGGAGAAACGGCAGTTCCGCGACACCATCGGCCAGTTCGTCAAGACTGTGAAGCCGTCGCACTACACCGACATCACCGGCGGTATTCTCCAGGCCTCCGAGTTCCTCAACGAGAAGAACACGGGCAGGAAGACGATCATCATCTTCTCGGACCTTGCCGAGGACCTGAAGAAGGGGTATGTGCGGGACATCGCGCTGCCGCTCGACGGCTTCGACGTGGTCGCGCTCAACGTAACGAAGCTGCATAGCGATAACGTGGACCCGCGCGAATATCTCAACCGCCTGGCCGACTGGCAGCACAAGGTCGAGGCCGGCGGCGGCAAGTGGCGGGTCATCAACGACTTGGATCGGCTGGATAGGGTGCTGATCAACTGACCGAATAACGCCCAAGAAGACGCATCCCTTCGTGCGCCCCGCCCTCACCGGCGGGGCGTTGCGATTCGGGGGGGCGGGTTGGCGCGTTTTCCGAGGCTGTGATGCTGCATCCCCCTCTCCGCCCTTGGGGGCGGAGAGGGTTGTTCCCCCCGTAACCGTCGCCACGATCCAGTCGGCACCGCGCAGGGCGGCAAAGCGCCTTGCCAGGGCGCGCCGCAGCGCTTAGCGTTGCGGTATCCGTCCCCGCCTCCCGATCCCGGGAAACCCCGCATGTCCGAAAGCTACAAGGTTCTCGTCACCACCAACCGTTTTCCCGAGCACGCGCTGGCCCAGCTGACGGCGCGCGGCGTGCGCTATTTCCAGGTTCCCTACCCGGCGGATGCCGAGGCGATGCGCGAGATCGCCGCCCGCGAGCAGGTCGACGGCATCCTGGTGCGCCATGCGCTTGTGCCCGCGCCGGTGATCGAGGCGAGTCCACGGCTCCGCGCGGTCTCGAAGATGGGCACCGGGGTCTCGGAAATTGCCGTTGCCGCGGCGACCGCGCGCGGCGTGCCGGTCGCCAACACGCGCGGCATGAACGCGGAAGCGGTCGCCCAGCTCACCGTCGGGCTGATCTACGCCGTGGTCCGCCGCATCCCGCACAACGACGGGACCATCCGCAAGGGCGGCTGGGACAAGCAGGTCTACCCCTATACGAAGCTCGACGGAACTTGCCTCGGCCTCGTCGGTTTCGGCGCGATCGGCCGGCGGGTGGCCGAACTGATGCGGCCGCTTGGCATGATCTTCCTGACTTACAGCCCGCGGGTGCCGCCGGCCGACATCCCGGACTGGGTACGGCAGGTCGACGATATCGACACGCTGGTCGAGGCTTCCGACATCGTCAGCCTGCACAATGCGCTGACGCCCGAGACGCGCCACATGTTCGATGCCGAGCGTCTCGCCCGCATGAAGCCCTCCGCCTATCTCATCAACACCGCGCGCGGCGCCATCGTCGACGAGGCAGCGCTGGCCGCGGCGCTGCGCGACGGCACCATCGCCGGGGCGGCGCTCGACGTCTTCACGACGGAGCCGATCGAGCACGACAATCCGCTGATCGGGGCGCCGAATACCGTGCTGACCGCGCATATCGGGGCGCTCACCCAGGAGTCCGAGGACGCGGGCAGCAGCGCCGCCGTCGACAACCTCCTGGCGCTGCTCGACGGGCGGCTCGAAGACCGCCGCCTCGTGGTCAACCCGGAGACACTTTCCGCGTTGTAATCTTCCGTGGAACGGCTACTCGGAATTGTATCGCCAGGCGTCTCTGAACGGCATCGATGGCATTGGGCCAAGCGCTTGCGCTACCGGCATTATTTGTGGTTTCGCAGCATTTAACGATGATTAAACAGATTCCGGTGTATCCCTTCACCGTGCGCGCGGACTCCCAGTCCCCGGCCGGGTGGGATACGGATGGAAATTGTCCTCAAGGGATCGCTAGGCCTCATCGGCTTCATCGGCATTGCGTGGCTTCTGTCCGAGAACCGGATGGGGGTCCCTTGGCGTCAACAGGCGAAGCTGGTCACGGTCGGGCTCGCGCTCCAGATCGGCTTGGCCCTGCTTCTGCTTAAATTCTTCTTTTTCAAGGAAGTCTTCCTCGTTCTGAACGGCGTCGTCTGGGCGCTGCAGGATGCGACGAACGCCGGCACCACCTTCGTCTTCGGCTTCCTCGGCGGCGGCGACCTGCCTTTCGTGCCGACCGACGCGGGCAAGGCCTACGTCTTCGCCTTGCGCGCTTTGCCGCTGGTGATCGTGGTGAGCGCGCTTTCGGCGCTGCTGTTCCATTGGCGCATTCTGCCCGTGATCGTCCGGGGCCTCGCCTGGCTGCTCCAGAAGGCGTTCGGCATCGGCGGCCCGCTCGGCGTCGCGGCCGGCGCGAATGCCTTCCTCGGCATGGTGGAGGCGCCGCTCCTCATCCGGCCCTATCTCAGCCGCCTCAGCCGGGGCGAGCTGTTCGCGGTCATGACCTGCGGCATGGCGACGATCGCCGGCACCGTCATGGTGCTGTTCGCCACCATCCTCGAGCCGGTCGTCAATGACGCGATCGGCCAGCTCCTCGTCGCCTCGCTGATCAACCTTCCGGTCGCCATCCTGATCGCCCGCATCATGGTGCCGGACACCGAGCCGCCGACCGGCGACGACATCCCGCTCGGCAGCATCGACGCGGAGACCACGCCGTCGAGCACGCTGGAAGCGATCACCCACGGCACCGTCGCCGGCGTCCGGCTGGTCATCAACATCATCGGCATGCTGATCGTCGCGGTCGCCTTCGTGAACCTGTCCAACCACCTGCTGGATTTCCTGCCCTATGTGCACAACGACCCGATCACGCTGGAACGGCTGTTCGGCTGGCTGTTCGCGCCGGTCGCCTGGCTGATGGGCGTGAGCGACTGGGGCCAGGCGCAGATCGCGGGGCAGCTGCTCGGCACCAAGCTGATCCTGAACGAGCTGATCGCCTATACCAAGCTCGCCGCGCTGCCCGACGACGCGCTCAGCGACCGGGTCCGCCTGATGATGACCTACGCGCTATGCGGTTTCGCCAATTTCGGCGGCCTCGGCATCATGATCGGCGGGCTCACCACCATGGTGCCCGCGCGGCGCAGCGAGATGGTGCATCTCAGCCTGAAGTCGCTGATCGCCGGCACCATCGCCAACTGCATGACCGGCACGCTGATCGGCATGCTGTGACGCACCGATGAACTCGCGGATCAAGTCCGCGAGTGACGAGGTTAATTTGATATCAAATCCTAGACGTCATTGCCGGACTTGATCCGGCAATCCACGGACGGCATCGGGACATCTGCGCCCTGGCACCCAATGGCGCCCTGGAATCGATCCTACGCCCCGAACTTGCGCTTCGCCTCCAGCCGCCGGCTGGTCAGGATGAACTCGGTGTAGCCGTTGGGCTGGATGCGCCCCTGGAAGACCAGGTCGCAGGCGGCCTTGAAGGCGATGCTGGCGTCGAAATCGGCCGCCATGGGCCGGTAGGCCGGATCGCCCTCGTTCTGCTTGTCGACGACCGCGGCCATGCGCTTCATCGTCGCCATCACCTGCTCCTCGCTGCACACCTTGTGGTGCAGCCAGTTGGCGATGTGCTGGCTCGAGATGCGCAGCGTCGCCCGGTCCTCCATCAGCCCGACATTGTTGATGTCGGGCACCTTGGAACAGCCGACGCCCTGGTCGACCCAGCGCACCACGTAGCCGAGGATGCCCTGGGCGTTGTTGTCGAGCTCCTGCTGGATCGCGTCCGCCGGCCAGTTCGGGCGCTCGGCGACCGGGATCGAGAGGATGGCGTCGAGATCGGCGCGCTTGCGCTTGGCCGAGCTTGTCCTGCAGCGCCGGCCACGTCGACCTGGTGGTAGTGGATCGCGTGCAGGGTCGCCGCGGTCGGCGACGGCACCCAGGCGGTGTTGGCGCCGGCCTTGGGATGGGCGATCTTGGCCGCCAGCATGTCGGCCATCTTGTCCGGCATCGCCCACATGCCCTTGCCGATCTGCGCCTTGCCCTTGAGCCCGCATTCGAGCCCGATATCGACGTTCCAGTCCTCATAGGCCTGGATCCAGGGCGCGCCCTTCATGTCGCCCTTGCGGATCATCGGCCCGGCCTCCATCGAGGTGTGGATCTCGTCGCCGGTGCGGTCGAGGAAGCCGGTGTTGATGAAGACGACCCGGCCGGCCGCCGCGCGGATGCATTCCTTGAGGTTGACCGTGGTCCGGCGCTCCTCGTCCATGATGCCCATCTTGACCGTGGCGCGCTCCAGGCCGAGCGCGTCCTCGACCCCGGCGAACAGCGTATCGGCGAAGGCGACCTCCGCCGGCCCGTGCATCTTCGGCTTGACGATGTAGACCGAGCCGGCGCGGCTGTTGCGGAAGTGGCCGTCGCCCGTCAGGTCGTGCATCGCGATCAGGACCGTGGCCATCGCGTCCAGCAGGCCCTCGAGCACCGCGTTGCCGTCGCGGTCGAGCACGGCGTCGTTGGTCATGTGGTGGCCGACGTTGCGCACCAGCATCAGGCTGCGGCCGGGCAGCGTCAGCGCCGCGCCGTCGGGCGCGGTGTAGCCGCGGTCCGGCTCCAGGCTGCGGTCGACCATGCCGCCGCCCTTCTCGAAGCGCGCGGTGAGGTCGCCCTTCATCAGGCCGAGCCAGTTGCGGTAGGCCGCGACCTTGTCCGCGGCGTCCACGGTCGCGACCGAATCCTCGCAGTCCATGATCGTGGTGACGGCGGATTCCAGGATCAGGTCCGCCACGCCGGCCGGGTCGTCCTTGCCGACGACGGTGTCGCGGTCGATCCGGATCTCGACATGCATGCCGTGGTTGGCCAGGAGCACCGCCTCGGGCCTGGCCGCGTCGCCCCGGTAGCCCTTGAATTTCTTGGGATCCTTGAGGCCCGTCTTGCCGCCGTCCGGCGAGCGTCACCGCGAGCTTTCCGTCCGCCACGGCGTAGAGCGCGGCGTCCTTGTGGGAGCCCTTGGCGAGCGGCGCCGCCTCGTCCAGGAAGGCGCGCGCGAAGTCGATGACCTTGCGGCCGCGCGCCGGGTTGTAGCCCTTGCCGCGCGTCGCGCCGTCCGTCTCCGGGATGGCGTCGGTGCCGTAGAGCGCGTCGTAGAGGCTGCCCCAGCGCGCATTGGCGGCGTTCAGCGCATAGCGCGCATTGGTCAGCGGCACGACGAGCTGCGGCCCGGCGATCGACGCGATCTCGGGGTCGACCTTGGTGGTGGCGATCGCGAAGGCCTTGCCCTCGGGCACGATGTAGCCGATCTCGACGAGAAACTTGCGGTAGGCGGCGATGTCCGCCGCGCGCCCGGCGTGGTCACGGTGCCACGCGTCGATCTTTTCCTGCAGCGCGTTGCGCTCGTCCAGCAGCGCCCGGTTCTTCGGCGTCAGCTCCTGGACCAGGTTGTCCAGTCCCGTCCAGAACTGCCGGTCGGTGACGCCCGTGCCGGGGATCGCTTCCTCATTGATGAAGTCGTACAGCGTGCGTGCAATCAGTAGGCCGCCGACCTCAATCCGCTCCGTCATTCCCGAACTCTCCCTTCGCTCCCTCGGCGCCGTTCAGACGCCAAACCGCGGCTGGCCAAACCACAACCGCCAAACCCCAAGCATAGCGCACACCGCAATGCAGCAAAACCGCCCAGATACACGATTGATGGTCTTGAGCGGCACGGCCCGGTCACAGTGTCGCACCTGCGAAAACGGCGCTTACCGGGCTGCCGAGCTGCCGTCCGCCGCGGCGGAGAGCGAGGCGCTTTGCGGGTGCTGCTGGATCACTTCATAGGCGATGGTCAGGCTCTTCTGGCGGTTCATCCCCGCCCGGATGCGCCAGTCGTACAGCACGCGGATCGCCAGGATGTCCCAAGGGGAATAGTCGTCGGAGCGCGCCGAGGAGTCCCGCAGGGCGAGCACCGAGTGGATCTCGCTCGGACGGGTCGGGCACCAGTGGCTGTCGAAGCCGAGCACATGCATGAATTCGTGCTTGAGGCAATCGGTATAGCCTTCGCTCAGCACCATGAAGCCGACCTGGAGCGTGCCGCCCACGCCGCGGGTCTCGGTCTGGCAGACGACGTCGCGCGTCCGGTACAGGCGCCGGAAGGTCGGCCGGGGAAACAGCTTGACCGTGATCGTGTTCGCGGCCCCCGGCTTGCGACACGGTTCCCGGCGGCATCAGCGTGAACGGCAGGCCGGTCCAGCGGCTGAACCGGTCCAGCACCTCGCCGACCTCGCCGCGCAGCTTTTCCGCCGGCCCGTCGAGAATGACGCGGACCGGCCCCGCCCATTTCCGTGCCCAGGGCGGGCGGTTGTTGAACGGGCCGTAATCGGCGGTCAGCGCCAGGGTATCGAAGAAATGGATGAATTCGGGGGTCAGCCGCGACGGCAGCTGCTGCTCGAAGGCGCGGCTGGCCGGCGCTGCGGCCGCCAGGGCCGCCACGCCGCAGATCAGAGCGAGAAACAAGCGACGAAACCGGTCCATTACCGCCGTGCCATGCATATGGCAGGCGGAACGGCCGGCCATGCCGCCCATTAAACGCCCAATTGGTTAACTAACTGTTATTTCCGGGGAAATTTGCCCGCGACGATCTCGGCAATGCGGGCCGGAACGAAGGGTTTGATGTTCCCGCCGAGCATCGCGATCTCCTTCACGAAGCGCGACGAGATGAAGTGGTTGCGGTCAGAGGCCATCAGGAAGACGGTCTCGATCTCGGCGTCGAGATAGCGGTTCATCGACGCCATCTGGAACTCGTACTCGAAGTCGGAAACCGCCCGGAGGCCGCGGACGATGACGTCCGCCTTGTTCTGGCGGGCGAATTCCACCAGCAGGTTGTCGAACGGCTTGACCTCGATCTTGGCCCGCAGCACGGCGCCGTTGGAGGCGATCTCGTCCCGCACCATCTGCACCCGCTCGTCGACGCTGAACATCGGCCCCTTGCCGATATTGCGGGCCACCGCCACGATCAGCGTGTCGACCATGTGATTGGCCGCCCGCTTGATGACATCGAGATGGCCGTTGGTGATCGGGTCGAACGTTCCCGGATACAGCCCGATACGCGCACTCGTCATTCTTTTCGGTTCCCTTCGTCAGGTCCCCTGCTCGTCGTCGTCCGGTCCGGACCCTTCACCGTCGTCCGCGTCTTCCCGAAGCCTGGCGACCGAGACCACCCTCTCCCCTTCGTCGACGCGGAACAGCGTAACCCCCTGCGTCAGACGCCCCGCAATACGGATATCGTCCACCGGGCATCGGATCAACTGCCCCGCCGTCGTCACCAGCATAACATGATCTGCCTTGTCGACCGGAAATGCGGCCACGACGGCGCCGTTGCGCTCGGTCACCTCGATATTGCCGATGCCCTTCCCGCCCCGCCCGGTGATGCGGTACTCGTAGGCCGAGGTGCGCTTGCCGAAGCCCTTCTCGGTCACCACCAGGATGAACTGCTCGTCGGCGGCGAAGCGATCGAACGCTTCCTGCGGCATGGACGGCAGCTCGGGCGTCTCGCCGGCTTCCGCCTCGCCGTTCTCGCCCGACCGCCGCATCGCCGCGGCGATGCGCAGATAGGCGTCGCGCTGATCGACGTCGATCGCGGCATGCTCGATCATCGACATCGAGATGACGGTATCGCCCTTGCCGAGCCGGATGCCCCGGACGCCGGTCGAGGTGCGGCCCTCGAAGACCCGCACGTCGGTCACCGGGAAGCGGATGCACATGCCGTCCTTGGAAGCCAGCAGCACGTCCTGGCTCTCGGTGCAGATGCGGACGTTCACCAGCCGCTCGTCGTCCTGCAGCTTCATGGCGATCTTGCCGTTCGCCTTGATGTTGACGAAGTCGCTGAGGCGGTTGCGGCGCACGTTGCCGCCCGTGGTCGCGAACATGACGAAGCTGTCGGCCGCCTCGCTCTCGTCCTCGGGCAGCATCATGACGGTCGAGATCGTCTCGCCATCGGCCAGCGGCAGCAGGTTGACCATCGCCTTGCCGCGCGCCTGCGGGCTGCCGAGCGGCAGCTTGTAGACCTTGAGCTCGTAGACGATCCCGCGGGTCGAGAAGAACAGCACCCGCGTGTGGGTCGAGGTCACGAAGACGCGGCTGACGAAATCGCCCTCGCGCGTGCTCATGCCGGCGCGCCCCTTGCCGCCGCGCCGCTGGGCGCGATAGGTCGAGAGCGGGACGCGCTTGATGTAGCCGGTGTAGGTGACCGTGACGACCATGTCCTCGCGCTGGATCAGGTCTTCGATGTCCTGCTCGAACTCGAGCTCCTCGATCGTCGTCCGGCGGTCGTCGGCATAGGCGTCGCGCATCTCGCCGAGCTCGGTGCGGATGACGCCGAGCAGCTTCTCGCGCGACTGCAGGATGGCGAGGTATTCCTCGATCTGGCCGGCGATCTCCTTGGTCTCGGCCACCAGCTTGTCGCGCTCCAGGCCGGTCAGGCGCTGCAGGCGAAGGTCGAGGATGGCGCGCGCCTGCGCTTCCGACAGGCGGTAGCTGCCGTCGATCACCTTGTGGCCCGGGTCGTCGATCAGGCGGATGAACGGCTCGACATCGGTCGCCGGCCAGTCGCGCTCCATCAACTGCTGGCGCGCCGTCGCCGGGTCCGGCGCGGCGCGAATCAGCGCGATCACGGGATCGATGTTGTTGATGGCGACCAGGAGCCCGGCCAGGATATGGGCCCGTTCGCGCGCCTTGCGCAGCAGGAAGACCGTTCGCCGGGTGACGACCTCTTCGCGGAAGCGGATGAAGGCGGCGATGATGTCGCGCAGCGTCATCATCAGCGGCCGGCCGCCGTCGAGCGCCAGCATGTTGACGCCGAAGCTCGTCTGCAGCGGCGAGAAGCGGAAAAGCTGCGCCAGGACGACATCGGCCATGGCGTCGCGCTTCAGCTCGACCACGACGCGCACGCCGTCCCGGTCGGACTCGTCCCTGAGGTCGGAGATGCCCTCGATCGTCTTGTCGCGCACCAGCTCGGCGATGCGCTCCAGCATGCGGGCCTTGTTGACCTGATAGGGGATCTCGGTGACGACGATCGCCTCGCGCTCCTTGCCGACCGTCTCGACATGGGTGCGCCCGCGCATGACGACCGAGCCGCGCCCGGTGTGATAGGCGGCACGGATGCCGGCGCGGCCGAGGATCAGCGCGCCGGTCGGGAAATCGGGGCCGGGAACGATCTCGATCAGCTCCTCGATCGAGATACCGGGGTTGTCGAGATAGGCCAGGCAGGCGTCGATCACCTCGCCCAGGTTATGCGGCGGGATGTTGGTCGCCATGCCGACCGCGATGCCGCCCGCCCCGTTGACCAGCAGGTTCGGGAAGCGCGCCGGCAGGACCGTCGGCTCTTTCGAGGATTCGTCGTAGTTCGCCTGGAAATCGACGGTTTCCTTGTCGATATCGTCGATCAGCGATTCCGCCGCCTTGGCCAGCCGCGCCTCGGTGTAGCGCATGGCCGCCGCGGGGTCGCCGTCCATCGAGCCGAAATTGCCCTGGCCGTCGATCAGCTGCAGCCGCATGGAGAAATCCTGCGCCATGCGGACCATGGCGTCGTAGATCGCCTGGTCGCCATGCGGGTGGTATTTGCCCATGACGTCGCCGACGATGCGGGCCGACTTGCGGTACGGCTTCGAGGAATCGTAGCCGTTCTCGTGCATCGAGAAGAGGATGCGGCGATGCACCGGCTTGAGCCCGTCGCGGACGTCGGGCAGCGCCCGGGCCACGATCACGCTCATCGCGTAATCGAGGTAGGAGCGCTTCATCTCCTCCTCGATGGTGATCTGGGTAATGTCGAACGGCTTCTCGCCGCTAGGCGTCATGCTCAAGGCGTTTCGTCAATCCGAAAAAGGACAGGGATCATTCCCGGGAACAGCCGGCCGAACGGGCCATTTTGCGGTGCGGAATGTAGCAGACGCGGCCGCCCGGAACAATGCGGAGAGGCCGGACTCCGGGCACCGGCGCCAAAATGAAGACGGGGAGCCCGCGATGCCGGCTCCCCGTCCCGAGAAAGGCGAAATTAGCCTATTTCATCAAATAGATCTCGGCGCGGCGCGCTTGCTCGCCGGAGGCAGTCTCGCCGGACGGGGCCTTGCCCGCGCCGGCAACTTCGACGGAGTCCACGCCGGCCTTCGACAGCTTTTGCTTGATCAATTCGGCGCGGCGCATCGAGAGCTGCTGATTGTACTTCAGGCTGCCGCGGCTGTCGGTATAGGCGACGACGCGGGCCTTGCCGACCTTCTCTTCCTTGATGGCGCTCATGGCCTTCGCCATGGTGTCTTCCGAAGGCTCGGTCAGGCTGGTGGAGTTGGACTTGAAGTAGACGACATACTTGTCCTGCTTGGCCTGGTCACTGGTGAAGGCGCTCTTCACCGTGCCGCCGAACTCCGACATCGAATCCGAGACATTGTTGCCCCATTCGGACATCGTGTCGCACGCGCCCAGCAGCGCGAGCATGCCGGTGGCAGCGAGTATCGCTTTGCACTTCATCGTTTCCCTCCTCGACTTGGGCCGCCGCCCGGCGAACGGATGCGGGCAGCACGAAGCGCGGAAGCCGTCGTCCCCGCGGTGCGGCCGCTTTTCGTGCCGGCACCGCGCTTTCAGGGTCGGACGAACCGGCCGCGCGCACGGCCGAGTAGACCCCGCTTCGGGTTAATACTGTGTTAACGGAATACCGCCGCGGGGCCTGTCCGGCGGCCGTCATTTGTTGAAATAAATTCTTAGAATAGTTATATAATACATTGATTTTATTTATTTTATTAATTTTAATTTACCTCGGCTTGCCGTAGACGAGGTCCGGCAGCCACGTCGAGATCACCGGCACGTAGGTGATCAGCGCCAGCAGGCTCAGCATGATCACGAGGTAGGGCAGGATGCCTTTCACCACCGTCCCGATCGGCCGCTTGGCGATCGACGCCAGGACGAACAGGTTGAGGCCGATCGGCGGCGAGATCAGCGCGATCTCCATGTTGACCGTCAGCACGATGGCGAAATGGACCAGGTTGATGTCGAGATGCTTGAGGATCGGCAGGATCAGCGGCAGGACGATCAGGATGATCGCGAACACCTCGAGGAACATGCCGAGGATCAGCAGCAGCACGTTGATGAAGAGCAGGAACTGCCAGTCCTTGAGGTTCAGGCTCTGGGCGAAGGAAACGAGCTTCTCGGCGATGCCGGCGCTGGTGATCCAGTTGCCGAAGGCGAGCGCGCCGACGATGATGAAGACGATCGTGGCCGTCAGCTTGATCAATTCGGCGAGGACGCTCACGACTTCGGCGCCTTTCACCCCGCGATAGATCAGGGTCGCCTCGAAGATGGCGACGATCGCCGCGACGCCGGCCGCTTCGGTCACCGTCACGATGCCGCTGTAGATGCCGCCCAGGATGATGACCGGAATGAACAGCGCGGGAATGGCCCGGATGTTCACCGCCTTGAACTGATGGAACGGCATCGCGGGCTCGACTTCGTAATTCTTCACCCGGGCGTAGACCATGATCCAGACGATGAAGGCCGCCGCCTGGATCAGGCCGGGAATGACGCCGGCGAGAAACAGGCGCGGCACCAACTCCTCGGCGATCACGGCGTAGACGATCATCGCCAGGCTCGGCGGAATCAGGATGCCCAGCGTCCCCGCCGCCCCCACCGTGCCGAGCGCGAAATGATCGGAATATTTCCGCTCGACCATCGCCGGGATCAGCACCGAGCCGATGGCGATCGCGGTCGCGACCGACGAGCCGCAGATGGCCGCGAAGATCGCGCAGGCGATGACGCAGACGAGCGCCAGCCCGCCGCGCTGCCGGCCGACCCAGGCCTGCGCGCAATCGATCAGCGCCTTGGCGACGCCGCCCTTCTGCATGAAGGTCGCCGCCATGACGAACAGCGGCACGGCCAGCAGCGTCTCGGAATTCAGCTGATCGACGATGAGCTGGGGCAGCGCCACCAGCGGCGTCGCGTCGTACCAGAACAGGATGAGCGAGAGAAAGCCGAGCGCGAGATAGATCGGCAACCCGATCAGCAGGAAGACGAAGAGCAAGCCTATGGCAAGGAGAGGCGACATGGCGGTGGCCCGGACTATGAGGGGTTTACGGTGCCGTTGAGGCTATTTGTCCCGGATGACCTGCTCTTCGCTCACCAGCATCGTCTTCGGGTCGAAGCGGAAGATCACGAGATAGAGCCGGCGGAGGAAGGGCGGGATCATCAAGGTCATCCCGAAGGGCAACGCCATGTAATAGAGAAAGAGCGGGAAATGCGCGGAGCTTTCGCCCGTTTCGCCGAGCGAGATCGAGTTCTGCACCATCCGCCAGCCGTAATAGCTCAGCACGCAGGTGAAGACGAGGCCGATGAGCACGCTGAGGATCTCGAGGCCGCGCTGGGCCCATACCGGCATCAGGTGCAGAAGGATGTCGGCGCGGACATGCCGCGACTCACGGACCAGCGGCGCGCCGCCGATGAAGATCGCCCAGACGGTAAAATAGATCGTGAATTCGAGCCCGTAGTCCGTGAGATAACGCGGCGCGAAATAGCGCACCACGACCTCCTTGCAGACGAGAAAGAGCGCGAGGACGGACAACAGCGCCATCAGCCCATTTTCGATCTTCTCAAGCATGGCCATTCCCTCCTCTACACGCGCGTGACGCCGCGCGCCGACGATCGGTTGCCGGGGAAACGCGCCGGCGCAACCGGCCCCCGGAACCCGAGGGCGGTTGCGCCGGCGCCGCTAAGGCCGGATCAGCTTCCCGACAGGGTCGCCGAGATCAGCGTGACGAGCTTCGGATCGATCTTCAGCTCCTTGACGATGTCGTCCTGCTTGGCCAGCAGCTTGGCGCGCGACGCGTCGAGGTCCTCCTTGGACGGCACGATGACCTTGATGCCGTTCTTGATCGCATCCGCCTTCGCCGATTGCTGACGCTTGTCGGCCAGGTCGCGGATGGCGCCGATCTCCTCTTTCCAGACGGTCACGATCAGGTTCTGGATATCCTTCGGATAGGATTTCCACGTCCTGCCGGAGACGCAGGGGACATACTGCTGGAAGGCCTGATTGTTCTCATAGGCGAACTTGACGCCGGAATCCCACAATTTCGCGCTTCGCACTGACTCGAAGGTGGTGAAGAGACCATCGACCGTGTTGCGCTGCAGCGCCTGCGGCACGTCCGGCCAGGCGACCTTGACCGGGTTGGCGCCCAGCACTTCGTAGCGCATGTTATTACCCGCGCCGCCCGGCACGCGGATCTTCATGCCCTTCAAATCGGCGGCGGTGTCGATCTCCTTGCTGATCGAGAAGGTCTGGCCGGACCCGAGGTCCATCCAGGGGCCGATAACCTTGATGCCAAGCTTCTTCTCGATCTCGGCGACGACCTTCTTGCCGGCCGCGCCGTCCCAGACCTTGTAGATCTCCTGGCGGGTGCGGCCATAGAAGATGGGCAGGTCGGGCGCATCGAAATCGTGGACGAACTTGCCGAGGTGCAGCGTCAGCGGCAGCCCCATGTCGAGCGCGCCCTGGTTGAGCGCCTTCGGCACGTCGGTATCCTTGTACTTGGCGGCGCCGGAGTAAACCTTGACCTCGAGCTTGCCGCCGGAGCGCTTCATGAGCTCATCGGCGAACTTCTGCACCGAAATGTTGCGCACGTGGTTGGGGGCGGTCTCGAGCGAAATTTCGAGCTTATAAGCAGGTTTTGCGTAAGCGACTGCGGTGCCGATCATCAGCACGGCAATAGCCGCGGCGAGCTTTGCCGCCGGATTCCGTATTTCGAACATAAAAAGATTTCTCCCTAACGCCCATCCGAATGGGGGCGATTTCGGCAAATCAATAGCGCCCGGCTGGCGGGTTGTCATCTGGTGTTTATATGCAATTCACCGAAAATTGCGGGTTAAGCCGGCGACAGAGCGTCGCATGGCCGGGCCCGCCCAAACGGCCCGGACCGGTCGCTCGCCCGCCGCCGGCTGCCGTATCGGGCCGGTCCGTCAGGTCTTCGCGATATGCACGTGATGCTGCGGGAAGGGTATGGTGATGCCGTCGGCGTCGAGCCGCTCCTTGATCGCCTTGGTCAGGGCGAAGCGCAGCGGCCAGTAGTTTCCGGCGTCGCACCAGACGCGCACCACGAGATTGACAGAGCTGTCGGCAAGCTCGCTCACGGCGACCATGGGCGCCGGGTCCTTGTGCGACCGCTCGTCTGCGCCTATCACCGCGCCGATCGAGGTCATCGCCTTGTCGATGTCGTCCTCATAGGCGATGCCGACGACGAGGTCGACGCGGCGGGTCGGGTTGAAGCTGTAGTTCTTGATCGCGGATCCCCAGATCGAGGCGTTCGGCACGCTGATGCGCACGTTGTCCGGCGTATTCATCTCGGTCAGGAACAGGCCAAGCTCGCGCACCGTGCCCGACTGGCCCCCGGCGTCGATGTAGTCGCCAACCCGGAACGGCCGGAAGATCAGCAGCATGACGCCCGCCGCCACGTTGCTCAGCGTGCCTTGCACGGCGAGACCGATGGCCAGGCCGGCGGCGCCGACAAGGGCGATCAGGCTGGTCGTCTGCACCCCGAACTGGTTCAGCACCGCCAGGATGACGAGGACGATGATGAGATACCTGACGATGCTCGCGAAGAAGACGCGCAGCGTCTCGTCGAGACGCTTGATCCTCGAGAGCGCTTTGTGCGTCGCGCTTTGCGCCCATCCGGCGAACATCAACCCGACAATGAGAATGACGATTGCGCCAAGAACGTTCAGACCGTAGGTCGCGACCATCTCCATGATCGGCTTGATGATCTCGGAAATCTTTTCTTCCATCGATTGCCTCGTCCCCATGAGTGAATGCGGCCGCCGGCCGGCGCCCCATGTTACGAGCGGGCGGCCGGTTCATTCCACAAAATTACCGTGCGGCGCCACGTCGCCGGCAACGAAAAAAGGGCCGCGATGCGGCCCTTTTTTCAACTCGAAACCTGCGGATTATTTAAAGGTAACGACGGCGCGCCGGTTGGCGTCCACCTTGCCCTTCTTGTCGACGATCGGATCGGCGGCGCCGACCGCGTTCACGGCGACCTTCTTGGCGCCCGCTTCCTTGAATTCCTTCTCAAGCATCTTGCCGCGGTCTTCCGCCAGCTTCTTGTTGTAGGCGGCGCTGCCGGTCAGGTCGGAATAGACCGTGATCTCGACTTCCTTCGGCTTGTATTGGTTGACCTTCTGCAGGATGTCGAAAATGTCGCCATGCGACTTTTCGGTCAGGTCGACCTTGTTGTTCTTGAAGTAGACGGTGAAGGGACTGCCGGACGGCGGCAATTTCTTTTTTGCTTTCTTGGCGGGCGCCGGCTTGGCGGCTTCCTTCATGGGTTCCTTGGACTCCATGCTGGCGCAGGCGCCCAGGAGCCCCAGGGCTAAAACCGATGCCAAAATCACGAGACGTTTCATTTTCTTCTCAGACCTCCTCATTGCAGATCGGGGCACAAAGACTACGACGGCCAGCCTCGACTTTGCGTCGCCCTCGCCGCGCGGTTCCACCGTAGTGCGATAACCGGAAGAGCGCAACCTGAGCGACCCCCCGGGCCCACAAATACGGGGGAAGCGTGACCGAAAAAGACCACCTGATAGTTGAGAAACTTGTTTCGGCACCCGTCCCCTAGAACGGGATCTCGTCATCCAGGTCACCGCCCTGCGGCGGGCCCGACGGCGTCATCTCCTGCGGGTAGCTCTCGCCCCCGCCGCCCCCGCCGCCGCGGCTGTCGAGCATGGTGAGCTGACCGCGGAACTTGCGCAGCACGACCTCGGTCGTGTAGCGCTCCTGGCCGGACTGGTCCTGCCATTTGCGGGTCTGCAGCTCGCCCTCGAGGTAGACCTTGGCGCCCTTCTTGAGGTAGCGCTCCGCGACATCGGCCAGGCGGTCGTCGAAGATCACCACGCGGTGCCACTCCGTGCGCTCCTGCTGCTCGCCGGAGCCGCGGTCGCGCCAGCGCTCCGACGTCGCGACCGTGAGGTTACAGACCTTGCCGCCGTTCTGCATGGTGCGGATTTCGGGATCGCGTCCGAGATTCCCGATCAGAATGACCTTGTTGACACTCCCTGCCATCGACCTATCCGAGCTAATTGTTTCCGTTGATGTGCTGTCGCCTGGGCTGCCGATCATAGCGGCTCGGCCGGCGAACCGCACGGCAATTTTCCGTCACCTGCGGCCTCGCTATCCGGACCGCCGCGGCCTATATTTCGCTATAGTCAGTCCCGGCCGGTCCATCTCGACATCATAGTGTTTCATGCCCGATACGATCATCATCCGCGGCGCCCGCGAGCACAACCTCAAGAATATCGACCTCGATCTGCCGCGTGACCAGCTCATCGTCATCACCGGGCTGTCCGGCTCGGGCAAGTCGTCGCTCGCCTTCGACACCATCTACGCCGAAGGGCAGCGCCGCTATGTCGAGAGCCTGTCCGCCTACGCCCGCCAGTTTCTCGAGCTGATGGAGAAGCCGGACGTCGATACCATTGAAGGGCTGTCGCCGGCGATCTCGATCGAGCAGAAGACGACGAGCCGCAACCCGCGCTCGACGGTCGGCACGGTGACCGAGATCTACGACTACATGCGGCTTCTGTTCGCGCGCGTCGGCATCCCCTATTCACCCGCCACGGGCCTGCCGATCGAGAGCCAGACGGTGAGCCAGATGGTCGACCGCGTGCTGGCGATGCCGGAAGGCGCGCGGCTCTACCTGCTGGCGCCGATCGCGCGCGGCCGCAAGGGCGAATACCGGCGCGAGTTCGCCGACCTCAAGAAGCGCGGCTTTCAGCGCGTCAAGGTCGACGGCGAGCTGTGCGAACTCGACGCGGTGCCGGCGCTCGACAAGAACAAGAAGCACGACATCGAGGTGGTGGTCGACCGCGTCATCGTGCGCAGCGACATCGCCACCCGCCTCGCCGATTCCTTCGAGACCGCGCTGGAGCTGGCCGACGGGCTCGCCATCGCCGAAGATGCCGCGGACGGCGCGCGCACGATCTTCTCCGCCCGCTTCGCCTGCCCGGTCTCCGGCTTCACGATCGACGAGATCGAGCCCAGGCTGTTCTCCTTCAACAACCCGTTCGGCGCCTGCCCGGCCTGCGACGGGCTCGGCACGACGCTGCATTTCGACCCGGCGCTGACCGTGCCGGACGAAGGCAAGAGCCTGGCCGACGGCGCGATCCGCCCCTGGGCCAACAGCACCTCGCCCTATTACCGCCAGACGCTGGAGAGCCTCGCCAAGCATTTCCGCATCAGCATGCGCACCCCCTTCCGCGAGCTGCCGGAGACGGTGCGGAACGCCATCCTGCACGGCACCGGCGACGAGCCGGTGACGATGGAATATGACGACGGGCTCCGGAGCTACCGCACGAAGAAGCCTTTCGAGGGCGTGCTGCCCAACATGCAGCGGCGCTGGCGCGAGACCGAGTCCGCCTGGGTGCGCGAGGAGCTGGAGCGCTATCAGAACGTCTATCCCTGCCCGGTCTGCGACGGCGCGCGGCTGAAGCCGGAGGCGCTCGCGGTCAAGATCGCCGGGCTGCACATCGCCCAGGTATCGAAGCTCTCGATCACCGAGGCGCGCGACTGGTTCCTCGGGCTCAACGACGCGCTGAACGACAAGCAGCTCGAGATCGCCCACCGCATCCTGAAGGAGATCAACGACCGGCTCGGCTTCCTCGTCGACGTCGGCCTCAACTACCTGACCCTCGACCGCGCGTCGGGCACGCTGTCGGGCGGCGAGAGCCAGCGCATCCGGCTGGCCTCCCAGATCGGCTCCGGCCTCGTCGGCGTGCTCTACGTGCTCGACGAGCCGTCGATCGGGCTGCATCCGCGCGACAACAACCGGCTGCTGGAGACGCTGAAGCGGCTGCGCGACCTCGGCAACACCGTCATCGTCGTCGAGCATGACGAGGAAGCGATGCGCGAGGCCGACTACCTGGTCGACCTCGGCCCCGGCGCCGGCATCCATGGCGGCCACCTGGTCGCGCATGGCACGCCGGAAACCGTGATGCAGGCGCCGGAGAGCCTGACCGGGCAGTATCTCACCGGCTTCAAGCAGATCCACATGCCGGACCAGCGCCGGCCCGGCCATCCGGGCCAGGTGGTCGAGGTGATCGGCGCGCGCGCCAACAACCTGAAGAACATCGACGTGTCGATCCCGCTCGGCACCTTCGTCTGCGTCACCGGCGTGTCGGGCAGCGGCAAGTCGACCTTCGTGGTCGAGACGCTGTACCGCGCGCTCGCGCGCCGCCTGCACAACAGCCGCGACCATCCGGGCGAGCACGACCGGATCAAGGGGCTGGAGTTCCTCGACAAGGTGATCGACATCGACCAGTCGCCGATCGGCCGCACGCCGCGCTCCAACCCGGCGACCTATACCGGCGCCTTCACGCCGATCCGCGAATGGTTCGCCGGCATGCCGGAGTCCAAGGCGCGCGGCTACGCGCCCGGGCGCTTCTCCTTCAACGTCAAGGGCGGCCGCTGCGAGGCCTGCCAGGGCGACGGCGTGATCAAGATCGAGATGCACTTCCTGCCCGACGTCTACGTCCAGTGCGACGTCTGCAAGGGCAAGCGCTACAACCGCGAGACGCTGGAAATCAAGTTCAAGGACAAGTCGATCGCCGACGTCCTTGAGATGACGGTCGAGGAAGGCGCCGAGTTCTTCAAGGCGGTGCCGTCGATCCGCGACAAGCTGGAGACGCTCGAGCGCGTCGGCCTCGGCTACGTCCATGTCGGCCAGCAGGCGACAACCTTGTCCGGCGGCGAGGCGCAGCGCGTCAAGCTGGCGAAGGAGCTGTCGCGGCGCGCCACCGGCCGCACCCTCTACATCCTCGACGAGCCGACCACGGGCCTGCATTTCGAGGACGTGCGCAAGCTGCTGGAAGTGCTGCAGGCGCTGGTCGAGCAGGGCAACACGGTGGTCGTGATCGAGCACAATCTCGACGTCATCAGGACGGCCGACTACCTGATCGACCTCGGCCCGGAGGGCGGCAACGGCGGCGGCGAGGTCGTCGCGACCGGCACGCCCGAGCAGGTCGCCAAGGCCTCGCGCAGCCACACCGGCCGTTACCTGCAGCCCTACTTCGCGAAAGGCCGGACGCGCAAGAGCGCGTAACGCGACGACGAGCGCGGCATCCGGTGTCTTCGGCGCCGGGGCCCGTTAGCTGCGGAGAATGGCCGCGATCTCGTCCTTCAGTATCATGCGGCGCTTGCGCATCTCCGTCTCGGCCTGATCCGTGACCGGCTCGGCATTGGTCTCGGCGCGGTGAACGGCGCGGTTTACGGTGTGATATTCATCGACCAGACGCGCGAAATGCGCGTTCTTGCGCTTCAGGTCGTGGATTTTCTGGGCGTGCTCGGGGAATTCCTCGGCAAGCTCGTGCGGGGTGTGCGTAATGGCGCGCTCCTGTCAGGTTGTGAAATCAACGCATCGCGGTGATCAGGACACATTTCGGCCGGCGCCCGCCGCTGCGGCATGGCGCCACCTCGGCATGTTCCCTAGCAGGCGGCCCGGCGGCGGGGAATGATCTGCCTCAACCATCCGGCATTTCCGTAAAATCAAAGCGTTGTGCTGAAGCGGACGGATGGCGGCCGGCCCGCGCAGGCCAGATACAACTATAAATCCTTACACGGATGTAAATGGCGCGCCTCGATTTCGAGGATCAAACTCGCATGCCTCTAAAGCAGCAAAGCAATAATGCCTGCAACCGGAGGACACGCCTATGACGGTAAGCTCTTTGGGAGAAAGTTCGACCTTTCCGACTGACAAACAAATTCTCGGATACAGCCGCTGGGTCGTATTCGCGGCCGCCTTCCTGGCGATGGCGGTTATCAGTCCTTACGAATACGCGTGGAGCTCGATGTCCGGCCACATCGGCGGCATCTACCATTGGACGCACGCGCAAATCGGCTGGATGTTCACCCTCTTCGTCATTTTCGAATCCGTCGGCACGCTTCCCGGCGGAATACTCCGCGACAAGTTCGGGCCGCGCTGGGTCACGATCGTCGCGGGCCTCGTCGGCGGGCTCGGCATCTACGCCACGTCGCTGGGGCCGAGCTATAGTTTCGTTCTCATTTTGTGGTGCATCGGCAGCTTCTTTGCCGGATTCATCTACAACACCTGCATAACGACGGCGAACAAGTGGTTTCCGGACAGGCGCGGCGCCATCGCCGGCCTGATCGCGGGCGCCTTCTCCTGGGGATCGCTGCCCTTCATCTTCCCGATCCGCGCCATTCCCAAGTCGGCCCCGGACGCCACCTTCTTCCACGTCATCTACCTCATGGCGGCGATCATCGGCGGCGTCGCAATCGTCGCGGCGCTGTTCATGAAGGATCCGCCGGCCGGCTGGCGTCCGCAGGGATATGTCCCCGTGAAGGCGGTCGAGCGGCGGACCCAGCATCAGTTCACCTTGGCCGAGGCGCTGTCGACCTGGCAGATGTGGGTGATGATCGCCTCCTTCGTGCTGATTTCCAGCGCCGGCCTTGCCGGGGTCAGCAAGATCGTGAGTTATTCCAACAGCTTCCATTTCTCGGCCGCGGCCGCGACGGCAGCCGCCGGCGGGCTCACCATCACCAACGGCCTTGGCCGCATGATCGTCGGCAGCGTGTCCGAGCGCATCGGCCGCGAGACCGCGATGATCTGGAGCTACATTCTCACGGGCGTCTTCCTGTTCCTCACCATCATCGCGGGCCAGACCCACAGCGAATTCCTGTTCGTCCTGTCCGCGATCCTGGCGCTGTTTTTCTGGGGGCCGCTCTTCTCGCTGTTCCCGGCGGCGATCGGGCAGTATTTCGGCGAGATGGCCGCGGGCTCCAACTACGGCGTGCTCTACGCGATAGCCAAGGGCTCCGGCGGGATCTACGGCGGCGTGTTGTCGGCGCTGCTGATCACGCAACACGGCTATCCCGTCGCGATGGGCGCCGCGGCGCTGATGGCGGTCTGCGCCGGCCTGCTCATCATTCCGCTGAAGAGCCATCCGCCGGTGTACGCCGGCGAGGCGCCGGTGCAGGCTCACGCGGCAGGATAAGGCCGGCCTGAATGCGCGGCGCAGGGCGGAAGCGGGTTCCGCCCTGCGCCGGCCGGAGGCATTTCCGCGGCCGCTAGCTCAGGCCGGCCGCGTGCACCGCGTCGGCGAAACGCTTTGCGTCCGCCGGGTTCCGGAACGGCTGGTTCGCGTGGAAGCGGGTCGCCGAAAAGCTGGGCAGGAACTTCTGGATGGCCGCCGCCTCCTTGCCGGCGTCGGCGTCGTCCCCCGCTTCGCGGTACGCAAAGACCAGGCTCGTCATGTTCAACGCGCGCAGCAGGTCGCTTTCCGACCGCGCGATGCCGTCTTTCGCCCATCGAACGGCGCTCTTCGTGTCGCCGGCGAAGGCACAGGCGCGGGCCAGGAAGACCGAATACCAGCCCGGATAGACCGGGTGCACGCGCATTGCGCGCTGGAACAACTCGATCGAGCGGGCGAAATTGCCGGCGTAGTACTGGACCACGCCGGCGCCGGCCAGTACGTCGGCGTTGTTCGGCGCGAGTGTGACCGCCTTTTCGCCCGCCGCCACCGCCGCGTCGAACCGGCCCTCGCTCTGGTCGATGGTGGCATCCGCGATGAGGATGATCGCCCTTTCCGCATTGGTGACACGACCGTCCCGGTTCGCCATGTCCTTGAAGATCGCGGCGGCGTCCTGCAGCGATTTCTTCGGCTCGGTATAGCCGAACAGCGCGTCCACGACGCGCGAGGCGCCGTCGAGAATGTAGGCGGGCCGGAAATCCGGATCGAGCTTGTGGATCCGGCCGGTCAGGCGCCGGACCTTCTCCATCCCCGGCTTGGTATAGGTCCGGAACTCTTTCTGGGCCTGGACGAAAAGCAGGTAGGCCTGGAGGCTGTTCGTCGCCTCGCCGCGAACCTCCGCCTGCTCGCCCTCGGTCAGCTTGACCTGCAGGAAGACCAGCACCTTGAGCGCGATCTCATCCTCGAGCTTGAAGACGTCCTTCTGCGCGTCTTCGAATTTCCGGCTCCAGGCGACGCGTCCCGTCGCGCCGTCGACCAGCTCGATCGAAACGCGCACCCGGCCGGCGCTGTGCTGCAGCGTCCCGTTCAGCACGTAGCGCACCTTGAGATTCTGCGCGATGCCGCGCACGTCGACGGTCTTCCCCTGGTAGGCCTGGGCGGAGCGCCGCGAGATCACCTCCAGCTCCGGAACCTGCGCCAGCGCCGCGGTGAGCGCGGAGGTCATCCCGCCCGCGAGCATCTCGCCTTCCTTGTCCGCGGGCAGGCTTTCGAAGGGCAGCACGACGAGCGACGGCCGCTCGGCCTTTGCCGGCGCGGCTGTCTCGGCCGATGGCCGCCGTGTCGGTCGCCGCCCAGGGCCGCCATATCCAGAGCCCCGCGGCAAGCGCGGCGACGATGACCAGGGCGAGCGCGGCGGCGATCCATGTCCCGGCTGACGCCCGATGCGCCGGCGCCGGTGATGCCGGTGTCGGCGGCAACGGCCTCGGCGCGGCGCTCTGGCCGGATACGGGCGACGACGGGGCCTTTCTGACCGGCGGTGGACCGCCGGCGCGTCGCCCGGCTCGCCGTCGACAAGTGCGAGCAGCGGGCCGTGCTTCGGCCAGTCGACGTTATGGAAGTCCAGGTAGTCCTTCAGGTTCGATGCCGCGTAGAGGAAGGCCATCTGGCGCGGCACGTCCGGCATGATCTTGTTCGTCCAGGACAGGCCCGCGCCGACCCGCGCCAGGCGGACCTGGCTGTCCATGTTCGCCACGCGGTGGCTCTCGTGCGCGGCGATCCAGTCCGGTATCGCGTCCCGCAAGCGTACGTGACATCTGGATCAGGCCGAGATCGTCGCCCGGCAACGCGCTCGTATCCGGCGCCTCGCGGGGCTGGCCGAGACAGTCGAGGATGGCTTCCCAGCGCCGCCAATCGGCGGTGTCGCGGGCGCGCAGGAGATAGCTCAGCTCGAGATAGGCATGGTCGAAGAACAGGAACTGATCGGCCTCGTACATCGCGAGATCGATGATGTAATAGCCGGGCTCGCCCGACGGCGCTGCGCTGACCAGTATGTTGTTGCCGTGAAAGTCGCCATGCTGGTTCCCCGTCGCGGCCCGCAGGTGTAAATGGCCCGGCAGGGCGCGAGCGCCCATGGCGAAGGCAAGGGGATTCGGGTACCAGCGTCCTTCGAAGACGAAACTCGGCTCGTCCGGCGACAGGCCGCATTTTTCGCTGACGAAGGGGAAAATCCGCCCATCCTGCGGATCGAGGCGATAGCCGAGCCATTTCCGCAGCAGGTCCTGCGGCGTCTGCACGCCGTCGGCGATGCGGTAGTCGCGGTTCCAGCCTTCCAACACCTCTTTCGACAGCCGGCGCGCGACGTTGAGCTGGCGGTCGTGCGGGCAATCGAACCAGGCCGTGGCGTATTCGAGACCGCCCGCCGCAATGGTCGACAGGCTGGCGGTCTGCTCGCCGTGGTGCAGGCTGTGCAACAGATGCGGCAGATGCGCGCGCGCGAAGTCGGGCGCGGTCTCCAGGGCATGGCGGTGGCGATCCGCCTCGTTCACCTCGTTCCATGCGCTGTGCTGCGCCCGGTCCAGCTTCAGGATCGCCTGACCGGAGAAGCCCTCGGTCGTCATGTCGGCGACCAGCACGAGAGCCCCCGACTTGCCGCCGCTCAGCTGGCGGACGAGATAGACCTCTCCCGCGACGCCCCAGGCCTTGCGAATGACCGGCAGCAATGCGCCATACGCCTCGGGCCACGGCAGTCCGGCGTTGGATACGGGCTCGTCGGCCATCGGGTCGGTCTCGTCTCGCGCGGCTCTTGCGGGGTAACGCCGCGAACACTAACCGCCGGTAACGCCGATGGGAAGCGCAGGGAGGGCAAAAGAGGAAACGCGGAGCGCCGCTATTTCAGCTTCCCGTCGAGAAACGCCGCGATCGCCGGGTCCTGCCGCAGGCGTTCCACGTCATCCTCGTCCGGGATCTGCGGCCGGTCGCGCTCCGCGTTCACCATGCAGAGGAAACCCATCGGCTCGCCCCGGGTGGCGCGGAACTGGTGCAGGGTCCAGGCGGGGATGGTGACGAGGTCGAATTGGTTGACCTCGCGCACGTCGCCGCCGAGCAGGCAATGGCCGCGGCCGCGCAGGATCATTACAGCGTGCACATGCTCGTGGCGCTCGAGCGTCGAGTAGCCGTCCGCGTCCATCTCGAAATACCGCAGCTGGCAGCCCTGGTTCGGGTCCTCGAACAGCACCTGGCGCGAGATTGCCTTGAAGGGCGCGCTGCCCTCCTCCTTATACGGCATGTGGACGACGCCATCCCAGCGGAAGCCGTCTCGAAAGGCGCGCAACAACGCCTCGGCCGCGTCGCCGTCACGATCTGCCATAGTCTTTCACCATCGCCACGAATTCCGCCGTCTTCTCGGTGAGCGCGTCGCCGGCGGCGAGCAGGTTACCGCCGATCAATAAAATGGTGTCCGGGCCGTAGAAATCCAGCATTTCCGGCACCCGCTCGGTGGTCATGCCGCCGGCCGGCACCGGCACGCAGGCCTTGAGCCCGTGCCAGGGGCCGCGCGCGTCGCGCGCCAGGTCGAGGCAGGTCTCCAGCGTGTAGCCGAAGCGCCCGCCGTGGTTCGGGAAGATCGTCGCGTCCGCGCCGAACAGCCGGAACAGCTTGCCGAGCAGCAGCGGCGGCGCGATGCGGAGCGCGCCGGCCAGCGCCGGATGCGCCAGGAAGGCCAGGTCGCGGAACTCGCGCACGAGCGCGTGGAAGGCCGGCAGCCCGATCACCATCGGCGTCGTCAGCACGGTGTCGACGCCGGCCCGGAGCGCCGCCTCGGCCTGGGATCGCAGCTGGTCCAGGCTGCCGGTCAGGCTCGGCACGTAGCGGGTGTTGCCGCCGGTCGCGGCGTTGGCGTCGGCCACCGCGCCGGCGCAGGCGCGCAGGCGGTCCGCGAACGGGCTGTAGGCCTGGTCGGCAAGCCCGTGATCGTCCTTGACGAAATCGATGCCGCCGCGCGCGAACCGCCCGGCGAGCACGGCAAGCTTCGCCGCGGGCAGACCTTGCGGCTTGATCGCCGAGCAGGTCATCGCCCGCGCCTTGGCGCCGGCCCGCGCGCGCAGCCCCGCGAGGCCATGGTTAGGGCCGCCGAAGGCCTCGGCGACCGAGGCCGGGATCTCGACCGCGACGAGCTGCACGTCCTGATGGATCGACGTGTTGCCGAACAGCATGTTCATGAATTGGCCCGGCTCGGGGCCGGTGGTCACGACGGCGAGCGCGATACGGACGTCGTAGTCGCCGGTCGCAACCTCTTCGATCGCCTCGACCTTGCCGATGACCGCGTCGCGCACGTAGGCATCCGTGACGAACGCGTCCGACATCTCGATGCTCTGCTCGAGCGCGATCGTCTTGGCGCGCGCCGCGATCGTGGCGCCGGGCTCGCGGACCCGGTAGACGGCGGTCAGGGTCGTTTCGGACGTTTGGCTCACGATGGTCTCAGCCGGCTTTTTCGAATGGGCCGGACCATAACGCACCCGCGCGGCGCCGAGAAGCGCCGAGCGGGCCCTTCAATACCCGGTCTCGACCGCGTCCCAGTAGCGCCCGGTCAGCGTGCTGACATAGCTGTCGTGATAGGCCTCCAGGCAGCTCGACAGGCCATCCCGGTACCAGGCGTTCTCGGCAAGCCCGCTGCACAGATCGACCCGGTCCTGCAGCGCCTCGCGCTCCGGTCCCGTGGTGCGGCTGTCCGCGAGGATGGTCTGCGCCAGGCGGGCATCGGCGGCGGCGTCCGGGCGGCCGGGCCCGGTCTCGCGGGCGTCGAGGGCGTTGATCATGGTCATGATCGTGCCCGCCACGTCGGCCAACGGGCCGCCATGGTCGACCTGGTCCTCGCCGATCGCGCGGTCTTCGCCGGTCGCGCGCGCGATCTCCTCCGCCGTTTGCGGCGACGGATCGCCCGCGAACGCCTTCGGCAGGAGCGTCGCGCGCGGCATGACCGCGAGCGCCACGGCGGTGCCGCCCAAAGCCCGGACCTGCCGCTCGGGAATGCTGATCGTCACGGAGGTGTAGTTCTGGGCGGTCTCGATGCGCAGGCCGCGGGCCGGAACCTGCCGCTGCCGGCCGTCGCGGCCGGTCACGACGAGCTGCAGCGAGGTATCGTCGGCGGCGGCATAGGCGGTGCCGAGCATCGGCGCGTCGCGGTCCTGCTGCAGGCAGAAGCTGGTGAAATGCGCGCTGCAGACGCCGTCGTGGCAGTGGAGTCGGGTCGGCGCGGGGCCCGTCGCGACGAGGCCGAGGATCTGCGTCGCGGCCTGCGCCGCGCCGCCGGAAATCAGGAGGGTCAATCCGAAGAGCAGGAAGCGGTACATGCAGAATAATCCCTTCCGTGAAGAGAACATTCGCGAGGGTTGAGGAAACCGCCCTCATTGAGATGAGATTTTCATCCCCGGCAAATCGAGTCAATCTGCGAGTGTGCGGCCCTGTCATGCACCATCGCCGGCAGACGGCACCGCACGGTTGGCCTCCGCGCCAGATGGTGTAGAGTTACCGCTTCGATCATTGCGCCGTGGCGACACGGGCTACACACAGCGATACGGGCCAAGCGATGAGCTATCAACCGGACAAGGAGGGATCGCCGGTCGACGACCTGTCGCAGCATGTGAAGTCGCGCAGCACATGGGTGCGGTTCGCCTTCATGCTGCTGTTCGCCGTGATCTTCTATATCGCCGGCATGGTGCTGTTCGCGGTCAGCGCGATCCAGTTCCTGTTCCAGCTGTTTTCCGGCGACTCCAACGCGCGGCTGACCGGGTTCGGGGCGAGCCTCGCGCGTTTCCTCGAGCAGGTGGCGCGGTTCCTGACCTACGGCACCGAGGTCATGCCCTTTCCCTTCTCGGACTGGCCGGACGGGCTGCCGGAGGATTAAGGCCGCGCCCGCGTCGGCGCCTCTGATTCCCGTTTCCAGCGCCGCCGCCGCGGGCTAGAACGGGCCGCGCCTCAACCTGGGACGGAAAGGCGACGGGCACCCTTGCGCGACACGCGACCCATCCACGTCATCGGCGGCGGGCTCGCCGGCTGCGAGGCCGCCTGGCAGATCGCGCGCGCCGGCATCCCGGTCCGGCTGCACGAGATGCGCCCGCAGGTCACGACCGACGCGCACCATACCGACGGGCTGGCGGAGCTCGTCTGCTCCAACTCCTTCCGCTCCGACGATGCCGAATACAACGCGGTCGGCCTGCTGCACGAGGAGATGCGCCGCGCCGGCTCGCTCATCCTGCTGCTGCGGCGACGCCACGCGGCTGCCGGCCGGCGGCGCGCTCGCCGTCGATCGCGACCGCTTCAGCGCGGCCGTGACGGAAGCGCTGGCGGGCGATCCGCTGGTCACGCTCGAGCGCGGCGAGGTCGCGGGCATTCCGCCGGATGACTGGGAGTCGGTGATCGTCGCCACGGGTCCCCTCACCTCGGATGCGCTCAGCGCCGCGATCGGCGCGCTTACCGGCGAGGAGTCGCTCGCCTTCTTCGACGCCATCGCGCCAATCGTCTATCGCGACTCCATCGACATGTCGACGGCATGGATGCAGTCGCGCTACGACAAGAACGACGGCGGGGCGACGGCAAGGACTACATCAACTGCGCGCTCGATCGGGCGCAATACGAAGCCTTCATCGCCGAACTGCTGGCGGCCGAGAAGATCGAGTTCCGCGAATGGGAGGCGATCACGCCCTATTTCGAGGGCTGCCTGCCGATCGAGGTGATGGCGTCCCGCGGCGTCGAGACGCTGCGCTTCGGCCCGATGAAGCCGGTCGGGCTGACCAATCCGCACACCGACGCGCGCCCCTACGCGGTGATGCAGCTCCGCCAGGACAACGCGCTCGGCACGCTGTGGAATATGGTCGGCTTCCAGACCAAGCTGACCTATGGCGAGCAGAAGCGCATCTTCCGCATGATCCCCGGGCTGGAGAACGCGCGCTTCGCCCGGCTCGGCGGCATTCACCGCAATACCTTCCTCAACAGCCCGAAGCTGCTGGACGGCGCGCTTCGCCTCAAGCGCGACCCGCGGCTGCGCTTCGCCGGACAGATCACCGGCGTCGAGGGCTATATCGAGTCCGCCGCGATCGGGCTCCTGGCCGGCCGCTTCGCCGCGGCAGAGCGGCAGGGCGCGGCCATCGTCCCGCCGCCGCCGACCACCGCGCTCGGCGCGCTGCTGGCGCATATCACCGGCGGCGCGGTCGCCGAGAGCTTCCAGCCGATGAACGTCAATTTCGGCCTGTTCCCGCCACTCGACGCCCCGGCGGACGGCAAGCGCGGCCCGCGCGGCCGCGAGCGCAAGCGCGCGCAGAGCGTCCGCGCGCTGGCGGATCTGGACCGCTGGCTCGGCGCGCGGGAAGCGGCGGAGTAGTTCCGCCCCACCCTGATCCTCCCCCAGGCGGCCGGTGTCGACCGGCCGCCTGGGCGGAGGATTTCAGGTGGGGGGCGTAAGCGCTCCTCTGCCTACCCGCTGATCGCGTACCCGCCGTCGACCGGGATCGAGGCGCCGGTGACGAAGTCGGACGCGGCGCTGGCGAGGAAGACGGCGACGCCCTTGTGGTCGTCCGGCTCGCCCCAGCGGCCCATCGGCGTGCGCGCGTGCACCCGGTCGTTGAGGTCGGGCATGTCGATCCGCGCCTGGCGGGTCAGCGCGGTGTCGATCCAGCCCGGCAGCACCGCGTTCACCTGGATGTTCTCCTTGGCCCAGGCGGCGGCCAGGCTCTTGGTCAGCTGCACCATGCCGCCCTTGCTCGCCGCGTAGGGCGTGCCGAGCGGCGCGCCGAACAGCGAATACATCGAGCCGATGTTGATGATCTTGCCGCCGCCGGCCGCGCGCATGTGCGGATAGGCCGCCTGGCAGCAGATGAAGGCGCTGGTCAGGTTGGTCTGCAGGATCTGCATCCATTCGGACAGCGCGTAGAGCTCCGGCCGCTTGCGGATGCTCATGCCGGCGTTGTTGACCAGGATGTCGAGCCGCCCGAAGCGGTCGGCCGCGGTCTGCATCAGCGCCTTGCAGGCCGCCTCGTCGGTCACGTCGAGCGCAACCTGCGCCGCCGTCGGCGCCGAGCCCTTTAGCAGGTCGACCGCGGCGGCGCTCTTCTTCGCGTCGCGCCCGGCAATGACCACCGCGGCCCCGGCTTCCGCCATCCCCTTGGCCATCGCGAGGCCGATGCCGCCGTTGCCGCCCGTCACGACGGCGACCTTTCCGGACAAGTCGAACAGTTTCATGGGCTCCCTCCCTGCACAGATGTTCGTTGGTTGCCGACCAGCTTCACCACGCGCGGACCGCCGTCAATAGCGCCCGGCCATCGCCCGCAGCGCGAGCCGCGCCGAGAGCAGGCCCGGACGCTGGCCGATCCGGGCGTCGAAGACATCGTAGCGCGCCCGCGCAAGTCGGCGCAGGTAGCCGTCGGCCAGCGCCGCCGGCAGCAGCGCCGGCAAGGCCTCCGCCGGCACGTCGGGATCGGAGCGCCCGCGCCTCGGCAAGATAGCCGCGCGCGCGCGCCGCCAGGCTTTCGACCGCCGCCGCCAATTCCGGCGAGCCTTTCATCGCGCGCAGGCCGCGCGCTTCCACCGCGAATTCCGCCGCCAGGTCGGCCGGCAGATAGACCCGGCCCTGGCGCAGATGATGCGGCATGGCGCGGATCAGCCCGAGGAGCGCCCAGGCGATGCCGACCGCCCGCGCCGCTGCGTCCGCTGCGGCGTCCTCGCGCACGCCGAGCGCTTCGAGCGCCAGCCACAGCAGCGTCGACGAGGTCGATTCCGCGTAGTCGACCAGCGCCTGCACGCTCGCCGGCGGCGCGTCGCCGAGATCGAAGGCGCGCACGTCGATCAGCCGGTCGAAATGGCCGCGCGTCAGGCCGTGCGTCCGGATCGCGTCGGTGAGCGGTTCGACGACCGCATGCCGCCGCGCCGCGCGCATCGCCGTAGGCCGTGTCGATCGCCTCGCGCCACCACTGCAGGCGGATCTCGCCCAGCATCGGCTCGCTAACCGTCTCCCGCACGCGCGCGATCTCGAGATTGAAGGCGTAGAGCGCCATCAGCGCCTCGCGCTGCGGCGCCGGCGCATAGAGCGCGGCCAGAAAGCGGTCGGGGTCGTACCGGTGGACTTCCCCGCCGCAATAGGAGAGCGCGTGCCGATCGGGGGGCAACGACAAGCCCTCCTCAGCCGCCGGCGCCGATAGGCGGCAGCGGGCGCCGTGCTATAGTGGCGCAAAATCGGCGTACGGGGAGAGGCAACGCCATGGCGTCTATTCTGACGAGCCTGCTGCGGACGGTCGTCACGGGCTTCGTGCTGGCGTTCATCCTGTTCATCCTCTATGCGGCGCGCGAATTCGACAACGCTGTCTTCTGGCCGTTCCTGTTCCGCTGGCTGCACGTGCTCAGCGGCATCATGTGGGTCGGCCTCCTCTGGTATCTGAACTTCGTCCAGATTCCAAACATGGGAAAGATCCCCGACGACCAGAAGCCGGCGATCAGCAAGGTAATCGTCCCGGCGCTCTTGTTCTGGTTCCGCTGGGCGGCGATGGCGACGCTGGCGACGGGGCTCATCCTCGCCGCGCTCAACGGCTATCTCGCCGACGCGCTGACGCTCGGCTGGTCGAGCGGCGCGCTCGGCCATACCATGATCGGCATCGGCATGTGGCTCGGCATCCTGCTCATGTGGGTCAATGTGTGGTTCGTGATCTGGCCGGCGCAGAAGAAGGTCCTCGGCCTCGTCCCGGCCGACGCCGCGGCGAAGGCGGCCGCCGCGCGGACCACGCTGCTGGTGTCGCGCGCCAATACCGCGCTGACCGTCCCGATGCTGTTTGCCATGGTTTCCGCGCAGAACCTGTTCGGGGCGTCATGAGCGATATTCTCGGCAATGCGTCTGGAAATCGCGCGAAAAGCCAACTAGGTTTGTCGCAGAGGCCGCCGTTCCGGCGCCCGCATGCTGCGTATTCCGGCCCGGCGAGCGACTTGCCTTCGTCCGGGCCTCTTCCGTGGCCGGTTGCAATGCCGACCGGCTGCTCTCGTTTATGAAACCGGACGCGGCCTGCCGCGTTCTATAGCTGCAACACAGAAGGAGCCGTGATGTCATTCGAACTCCCCCCGCTACCCTATGAGCAAAAGGCCCTGGAGCCCCACATTTCCGCGAACACCTTGTCCTTCCATTACGGCAAGCACCATCAGGCCTATGTCACCAACCTGAACGGCCTGATCAAGGACGGCCCGCTCGCGAGCAAGAGCCTCGAGGAGATCATCAAGGCGACCGCGGGCAAGGCCGACCAGGCCGGCATCTTCAACAACGCCGCGCAGGTGTGGAACCACACCTTCTACTGGAGCTCGATGAAGCCGGGCGGCGGCGGCAAGCCGAAGGGCAAGATCGCCGAGAAGATCGATTCAGACCTCGGCGGCTACGACAAGTTCGCCGAGGCCTTCAAGGCCGCCGGCGCGACGCAGTTCGGCAGCGGCTGGGCCTGGCTCGTCCTCGACGGCGGCAAGCTCAAGGTCACCAAGACGCCGAACGCCGACCTGCCGATGGCGCATGGCCAGACCGCGCTGCTCACCATGGACGTGTGGGAGCATGCCTACTATCTCGACTACCAGAACGCGCGGCCCAACTACATCCAGACCTTCCTCGAGAAGCTGGTGAACTGGGATTTCGCCAACAAGAATCTCGGCTAAAGCCGACAGCGCGATGTGCAAACCCTCCCCCGCCACGGGGGAGGGCTTGACCGCAAAACCGCCCCGTCCGCTAGAGCGCGATCAGCGCGGCCGCGACGCGGCGCGATTCCGCCAGAAGAATGTTGAAGGTCCGGCACGCGGCGCCGGTATCCATCGCGTCGCAGCCGATGCCGCGCGCGCGGAGCGCGCTTCTGAGATCCCCGGGAACCGGCACCAGGCGCGGCCCGCAGCCGATCAGGAGGATCTCCACCGCCGGATCGGCCGTCAGCACCGGCGACAGGGAGTTCGAGCGAGAGGCCGGCCATCGCGGTGACGGGCCAGGCCAGCGTCCGCTCCGGGAATACCAGGACCGAGCCGGCATGGGTGGCGTCCGAGATGCGGAACCGCCCGGGACCGTAGCTGTCGATGACCTGGCGCCCTTGCGGGATCTCCGGCGTGATTTCCATGACTTCGCCCCGCTTTGCGGCCGATGGCACGGTCAGGATGGCCGCGTCAGGAGGCCGCCTCCTGCTGCTGCGACGATTCCTCTTCGCCGCCGCGCATGACATTGAGGTAGAGCAACAGCGGCACGGCCAGCGCGATCGACGAATAGGTGCCGACGAAGATGCCCCACATCATCGCCACCGTGAAGCCGCGGATCACCTCGCCGCCGAACGTGGCCAGCGCAATCAGCGCCAGCATCGTCGTCAAGCTGGTGTTGACGGTGCGCGACAAGGTCTCGTTGATCGACCGGTTGAACAGCTCCGGCAGCGGCATCTTCTTGTATTTGCGCATATTCTCGCGCACGCGGTCGAACACGACCACGGTGTCGTTGATCGAATAGCCGGCAATCGTCAGCAGAGCCGCGACGGTCGAGAGGTTGAACTCGAGCGAGAACAGCGAGAACAGCCCGACGGTGGAGACGACGTCATGGGCGAGCGCCACGATCGCGCCGACGCCGAACTGCCATTCGAAGCGGAACCAGATGTAGATCAGGATGGCGCTGATCGCCGCGACCACGGCGAGAAACGCCGCTTCCTGCAGCTCCGCGCCGACCGTGGGGCCGACAACATCGGTCCGGCGATACTCCGCGACGACGTCGTCGATCGACTTCTTCAGCTTGCCGACCGCCTGTTCCTGCACGTTGTCGCCGCCCGGCTGACGCTGCAGGCGGATGAGCACGTCGTCGGGCTGGCCGAATTCCTGCAGGCTCACGTCGCCGAGCCCGAGCTCGCTGACCCGGCTGCGCAGATTGGCGATATCCGCCGGCCCCTTGGTCTTGATCTCCAGCATGATGCCGCCGAGGAAATCAATGCCGAGATTGAGCCCCTTCACGCTGTAAAGCGTGATCGACGAGAGCACGAGAAACAACGACAGCGCCATCGCAACGTAACGCTTGTTGATGAACTGGATATTGGTATCCGCTGGCACCGTGCGCAGAAGTTTCATCGGCGGCCGTCCTCGCTTTCCCTCAAATTGGCAGAGCTTGCGGCCGCTTGCGCCGAAGCCAGAGCACGATCATGAAGCGGGTGACCATGATCGCGGTGAACATCGAGGAAACGATGCCGATGGTGAGCGTCACGCCGAATCCCTTGATCGGGCCCGACCCGAAGACGAACAGCAGAGCCGCCGCGATCAGGGTCGTCAGGTTGGAATCGATGATCGTCGTCAGCGCCCGGCTGTAGCCGGCGTCCGTCGCGTTCAGCGGCGACCGGCCGTTGCGCACCTCTTCGCGCATGCGCTCGAAGATCAGCACGTTCGCATCGACCGCCATGCCGATCGTCAGCGCGATGCCGGCGATGCCGGGCAAGGTCAGGGTCGCCTGCAGGATCGACAGCAGCGCCAGGATCAGCGCCACGTTGAAGAGCAGCGCTATATCGGCCATCAGCCCGAACAGGCCGTAGGCCAGGAACATGAACACCACGACCAGGGCCATCCCGATCAGGCTCGCCAGCTTGCCGGCGTCGACCGAATCCTGGCCGAGGCCCGGCCCCACCGAGCGCTCCTCCAGGTAGATCATCGAGGCAGGCAGCGCGCCGGCGCGCAGCAGGATGGAGAGATCCTTCGCGCTCTCGACCGAGAAATTGCCGCGGATGATGCCGGAGCCGCCGAGGATCGGCTCCTCGATCCGCGGCGCCGTGATGACCTTGTTGTCGAGGACGATGGCGAACAGCCGGTCGACATTGGCCTGGGTGATCTCGCCGAACATGCGGGCGCCGCGCGCGTCGAAGCGGAAGCTGACCACCGGCCGGCCGTCCTGGAAGGTCGGCTGCGCGTCGACCAGGTTCTGGCCGGTCAGGCGGATGCGCTTCTCGATGCAATAGGGATAGGCCTTGCCGTCCTTCCCGCTCGTGTCGGACTGCACGATCATGTCCGTCACCGGGATTTGTCCCGCCGGGTTGCAGTCCATATCGACCATGTGGAAGGTCATCTTGGCGGTCTTGCCGATGATGACCTTGAGCCGCTCCGTGTCCGCAGGCCCGGCACCTGGACCAGGATCCGGTCGCTGCCCTGGCGCTGGATCAAGGGCTCGGTCGTGCCCATCTCATCGACCCGCCGGCGGATGACCGAGATCGACTGCTGCACCAGGGTGGAGATGCGGTCGCGCATGCCCTTTTCCGACAGCGACGCGCGCAGCTTGTTGCCGCCCACGGTCTCGATGGTGAGGTCGGGGTTCTCCTGCCGGATGCGGCTGCGCACCGCGTCGAGCTTCGCGGGATCGCGCACCTGGATCACCAGGGCATGGCCGACGACGTCGATCGAGGCATAGGTCTTCTCGGCGTTCACCGCGCTCCGGATCGACGCCTTGTAGGTATTGTCCAGCAGCTCCTTGAGATAGCCCTCGGTATCCACCTGCATCAGCAGATGGGCGCCGCCCTGCAGGTCGAGGCCCAGGCTCATGCGCTTGACCGGCAGCCAGCTCGGCAAGGCCTGAATCCACTTGGCCGGCATGAAGTTGGGCATCGCGTAGAGCACGCCGAACAGGCATACCCCAATGACGAGAACGCGCTTCCAAGTAGGAAATTCGAGCATGTCTTAGCGGATCGACTGGCGCTTAGGGTGCTTTCGGCGGCGCATCAACTGGCGGCGACGTCGCCGGAGGATTTCTCGTTCTTATCCGCCTTATCGGCGGCCTTTTCCGCCTTCACCGCTTCGGTCTTCGACAGCACGTTGGTGAGCGTATCGCGGGCGATGCGGACTTTGACGGCTTCCGCGATCTGCACCACGACCTCGTGGTCGTTCACCACCTTGGTGACGGTGCCGTAGATGCCGCCGGCGGTGATCACGCGGTCGCCGCGGCGCAGGCTGCCCAGCATCTCGCGGTGCTGCTTCGCCCGCTTCTGCTGCGGCCGGATCAACAGGAAATAGAAGACAGCGAAGATCAGGACGAGCGGGAGTATCCCCTGGAGCCCTTGCAGTCCTCCGAAGATGCCGCCTGCGCCTCCGGTCTGTGCCCATGCTGTCGAAATAAACATCCAGATCTCCTCGCTTGCGGATATGCGCCGGTCGCGGACTATAGCCGCCCGCAACCTAACTGCAATAGCGCCTGATGGCCAGCGCCCTGTCAAATCCGCGCACCCCCGGGCTATCCCTGCCGGGCGATTGACCCTCTGGCGGCGTATGGTAGGGTCGCCGGCCCGGGCTCCCGGCAATCTCCATCGGAAGGACCTCTCGGATATCGATGCCATGAGCGAAAACGACAAAACCGAAGCGCTGCTGGCGCGGATCGCCACCGCGCTCGAGCGGCTCGTGCCGCCCGCCGAGCTCGAGCCCGATTTCGACGCCGCCGACGCCTTCGTCTGGCGGGCGGAAAAGGCGTCGCTCGAGCCGGTCGAGACGGTCAATCGCGTGGATTTGTCGCTGCTCAAGGGCATCGAGCGGCAGGTCGCCATCCTGCTGGAGAATACCCGCCGCTTCGCCGACGGCCTGCCGGCCAACAACGCGCTGCTATGGGGCGCCCGCGGCACCGGCAAGAGCTCGCTCGTCAAGGCGCTGCACGCCACGGTCAGCGCTGAGAAGGGACGCGGCCTGGTGCTGATCGAGATCCACCGCGAGGACATCCCGAGCCTGCCGCAACTGCTGAACTTCCTGCGCCGCACCAGCCGCCGCTGCATCCTGTTCTGCGACGACCTGTCCTTCGACGGCGACGACGCCAGCTACAAGTCGCTGAAGGCGGTGCTCGAAGGCGGCATCGAGGGCCGGCCCGACAACGTCCTGTTCTACGCCACCTCCAACCGCCGCCACCTGCTGCCGCGCGACATGATGGAGAACGAGCGCTCGACCGCGATCAACCCTTCCGAAGCGGTCGAGGAAAAGGTCTCGCTCTCCGACCGCTTCGGCCTTTGGCTCGGCTTCCACAACTGCGACCAGGACACCTTCTTCGCGATGATCGAAGGCTACATCCGCTATTACGGCCTCAAGGCCGGAAAGATCGACTGGCGGGCGGAAGCGAAGGAGTGGTCGGTGACCCGCGGCGCGCGCTCGGGCCGCGTCGCCTGGCAGTTTATCCAGGATCTTGCCGGACGGCTGGGGCAGCGCCTCGACGGCTGAGCGAGCCGGCTCAGCCCTTGGGGCTGGACGCGCCCTGGGCGGTATCGACTTCCTCGCTGCGCGCCGCGCGCTGCCGCGCCAGGTGGCTCAGCGGGTCGATCGGACGGCGGCCCTGGCGGATCTCGAAATGCAGCTGCGGGCCGGCGACGCTGCCGGTGCTGCCGACGCGGCCGATGATCTCGCCCCGCTTCACCCGCGCGCCGCGCTTGACCAGGATCTGGCTGGCGTGGGCGTAGGCCGTCATGTAGCCCTTGTCGTGCTTGATCAGGATCAGGTTGCCGAAGCCGCGCAGCTCGTTGCCGCTATAGGCGACGACGCCGTGCTGCGCCGCCACGATCGGGGCGCCCTTCGGCGCGGCGATGTTGATGCCGTCATTGTGCAGCCCCTTGCCCTTCGGCCCGAAGCCAGAGATCACCTTGCCCTTGACCGGCCACAGGAAGCCGTCGGCGCTCAACCGGCTCGGCTGGGGAATGTTGGTCGACGGCGGCAGGACGACCTTCTTCACCGGCGGCGGCGACGCGTCCGCCTGTTGCGGCGGCTGCGGGCCGATCGGATTGGCTCCGGCGGGTTGCTGGCCGCCTTGGTTGGCGGTGTCGTCGCTTGCGTTGGTATCCCCTTCCGCCACCGGGGCTGCGGTGGCGACGGCCGTCCGCTGCGTGTCCGGCAGCAGCAGCGTCTGCCCGGTGACGATCGTGAACGGCTTCTCGATGCCGTTCAGCCGCACCAGCTCGGTCAGCGACACGTCGAACTGCCGCGAGATCGCATAGACCGTCTCGCCCTGGGCGACGACATGCGTCCGCTGCACGGGAATCCGGACCTTCTGCCCGGTATGCAGCAGATAGGGCGGGTCGAGCTTGTTGAGCACCAGCAGGCTCCGGACCGGCACGCCGTAGAGCCGCGACAGCGCGTACACGGTCTCCTTCGGCGCCACGACATGGATGCCGTTCGCGGGCTCCGGGCGATAATGCTGTGACGCCTCCGGGGACGCATCCGCCGTCTGTTCGTAGCTGCGCGCGGTCGTCGTGCCCGGCAGGGGGCTGACCGCGATCTGCGTTTCTTTCGATGTTGCGCCGGCCGGCCGGCCGTGCGATTTGCCCGGCGGATCGAGCTGGCTCACCTCGACCGCGCCCCGCGGAGCGGCCCGGGGCTTGGCGGGCGGGATCGGCGCCTCGACATTGCGCACCCCGCGCGGCGGCGTGTAGGTCGTTCCATGCTGGCGCTGCTCGTAGAGCACGACCCGGGCCGGCTTGGCGCAGCCCTGGCAGAGCAGCGCAAGCAGCAGCGCCGCGGCGGACGCGCGGAGCAGCTTGGTATGGCGGCGCTCGCGGCGATCATCCGACCGCCCTCCTGAGCGGGCGCTCGACCCGGCCGCCGACCAGCGGCACGAAGCGGACGGGGCCGAGATCGGTGCATTCGCAGGCGGTGCCCGCGGCGAATGAAGCGCATCAGCCGCTGCTCGTCATGCGCCTCGCCGATCGGACAGACCATGATGCCGTCCGGCGCGAGCTGCTCCCAGAGGGCTGGCGGCAGGTCTTCCGCCGCCGCGGCGACGAGGATCCGGTCGAAGGGCGCCTGTTCCCGCCAGCCCAGGCTGCCGTCCCCGGGCTTGGTCGTGACGTTGTGGCGGCGTAGCTCGGACAGGCGCTGGATCGCGGTGCGCAGAAACGTTGCTTGCCGTTCGATCGCATAGACCCGCCGGAAGAGGTACGAGAGCACCGCCGTCTGGTAGCCGGAGCCGCAGCCGACTTCGAGCACTTTGACGCGGCGATCGGGGCCAAGCGCCTGAATCATCCGCGCGACGACCGTCGGTTGGCTGATCGTCTGACCCTGGCCGATCGGCAGCGGCGTGTTCTCCCACGCCTGGTCCAGGAAGGCCTCGGGAACGAAAAGTTCTCGCGGCACTTTTTCGAACGCAGACAGAATTGCCGTGTCGGTAATTCCGGCACGCCGCAACTCTAGGATTAGTCGAATCTTCTGCGTCGGCGGTGTCAACGCTCTGCCCAACTTGCCCTTTACTTGATCAATATAACTAATGTCTTGATCTAGTTTTAGCAAAATCTGAGCGAATAGTCGTTAACGAACCTCGATGCGTGAGATCGACATGCAACGGTGTCACCGCGACGTCGTTGCGCTCGATCGCCTTGTAATCGCAGTCGCCGCGCCGCATGTCCGCGCCGAGCTGGGATTCGCCGATCATGTAGAATTCGCGGCCGCGCAGCGACGGCATGCGGTGGATCTCGTAGCCCGCGCTGCGCCGCCCGAGCCGCGTCACCGTCGTGCCGCGCACCTCCTCGGCCGCGCAAGGCGGGAAATTGACATTCATGAAGACGTCGCGCGTCCAGTCCTCGGCGACCAGCGCGCGGATCACCGGCGCGCCGTGCCGCGCCGCCGCGTCCCAGCGGATCGCCCGCTCCGGGCCGGTGACCTGGCTCAGCGCGATCGCGCGGATGCCGAGCAGCGCCGCCTCCATCGCGCCCGCGACCGTGCCCGAATAGATCACGTCCTCCGCCAGGTTGCCGCCGCGGTTGACGCCGGACAGCACGAGGTCCGGCTTGTGGTCCTTGAGAAATTCGCTGACCGCCAGCAGGACGCAGTCGGTCGGGCTGCCGGACACGGCGAAGCGGCGGCGGCCCAGGCGCTGCAGCCGGATCGCGCCGGTCAGCGTGAAGGCATGGCTCGTGCCGCTTTGCTCGGTTTCCGGCGCGAAGACCCAGACGTCCTTGCTGAGGCTGCGGGCGATGCGCTCGAGCACCTTGAGGCCGGGCGCGGTGATCCCGTCATCGTTGACGACCAGGATGCGCGCGCGGCCGAGATCCATCGCCATGCCTACCCGGCCCTCACTCGATACGCTCGAGGCCGCCCATGAAGGGCCGAAGCGCCGCGGGCACGACGACGGAGCCGTTGCCCTGCTGGTAGTTCTCGAGGATGGCGATCAGCGTGCGGCCGATGGCGAGGCCCGAGCCGTTCAGCGTGTGGACAAAGCGGGTGCCCTTCTCGCCCGGCGTGCGGAAGCGCGCATCCATGCGCCGCGCCTGGAAATCGCCGCAGTTGGAGCAGCTGGAGATCTCGCGATAGCTGCCCTGCCCCGGCAGCCAGACCTCGATGTCATGCGTCTTGCGCGCGCTGAAGCCCATGTCGCCGGTGCAGAGCGTGACCACGCGATACGGCAGCTCCAGGCGCTTCAGCACCTCTTCCGCACACGCCGTCATGCGCGCCAGCTCGGCGTCGGACTCGTCGGGACGGGTCACGCTGACCAGCTCGACCTTGTTGAACTGGTGCTGGCGCAGCATGCCGCGCGTGTCCTTGCCGGCCGCACCCGCCTCGGAGCGGAAGCAGGGCGTCCAGGCGGTGACGCGGAGCGGCAGCGCGGCGGCATCGAGCACGGCGCCCGCGACCAGGTTGGTCAGCGGCACCTCGGCGGTCGGGATGAGCCAGAAATCCTCTCCCGTCCTGTAGAGATCCTCGGCGAATTTCGGCAGCTGGCCGGTGCCGTAGAGCGTGTCGGAGCGCACCAGCAGCGGCGGCGCCACCTCGGTATAGCCGAAAGTCTCGGTGTGCAGCGTCAGCATGAAATTGGCGATGGCGCGCTCCATCCGCGCGAGCGCGCCCTTGAGCACGACGAAGCGCGCGCCGGACAGCTTCGCCGCGCTCTCGAAATCCATCAGGCCGAGCGCCTCGCCGATCTCGAAATGCTCCTTCGCCGCGAAGTCGAAGGCGCGCGGCGTGCCGACCCGGCGCTCCTCGCGGTTGGCGGTCTCGTCCTTGCCGTCGGGCACGTCGGCGGCCGGCAGGTTCGGAATTGTTTCGAGGATCGACTTCAGCTCGCCGGCGAGACGGCGCTCCGTCTCCTCCGCCTCGGTCATGCGCTCCTTCAGCGACTGCACCTCGGCGACCAGCGCGCTCGCGTCCGCGCCGCTCTTCTTCGCCGCGCCGATCTGCTTGGAGGCCTCGTTGCGCCGCTGCTGCATCTCCTGCATCGCGGTCTGCGCCGCCCGCCGCTTGGCGTCCAGCTCGAGGATCTGCGGCGCCGCCGGCGGCAGGCCGCGCCGCCGGAGCCCGTCGTCGAAGGCGCCGGGCTCATCGCGGATAAATCGCAGGTCGTGCATGTCGGCCCCGTACGAATCTGATGAATCCGAAGAAAACTGGCCGCTTTATAGGGAGCTAACGGCTAGTTGTCATCCTCCTGCTCGGCCTTCTGCTCGGCCTCCTTCTCGGCCTTTTCCCGGCCGCGCTCGACCCAGCGGGCAGACCAGATGGAAATCTCGTAGAGCAGGATGATCGGCAGCGCGAGAGAGATCTGGCTGAGCGGATCGGGCGGCGTGAGCACCGCCGCGGCGATGAAGGCGATGACGATGGCGTAGCGCCGCTTCTGGCGCAGGCCGTCGCTGGTCGTCAGGCCGGCGCGCGCCAGCAGCGTCAGCAGGACCGGCAGCTCGAAGCTGATCCCGAAGGCGAAAACCAGGCGCATGACGAGCGCGAGATACTGGTCGACCTTCGGCTCGAGCTGGATGGCGAGCGTCCCGGGGTGGGCCGTCTGCTCGAAGCTCGCGAAGAACTTCCAGGCAACGGGCAGGACTATGTAATAAACGAAGGCCGCTCCGGTCAGGAACAGCACCGGTGTGGCGACCAGGAAGGGCAGGAAGGCGCGCCGCTCGTTCTTGTAGAGACCGGGCGCGACGAACAGCCAGATCTGGTTCGAGACCACCGGAAAGGCAATGAACGCTCCGGCGAAGAAGGCGACCTTCATGTTGGTGAAGAACTTCTCCTGCAACGCCGTGAAGATCAGCTTGCGTCCCGACTGTCCCTGCCAAAGCTGCGCCAGCGGCTCGACCAGGAAGTTGAAGATCTGGTCGGAGAAATAGAAGCAGACGGCGAAGCAGATGAAGAAGGAGATGACGCTGTAGATCAGGCGGCGGCGCAGCTCGACCAGATGGTCGAGCAGCGGCATCTTGGTCTCCTCGACCTCGTCGCTCGTCTCGTTGCTCATGGCGCGTCACCCGCCTTCTTGCCGCCGGCTTTCTTGGCGCGGGTCTTCTTGGCAGAGGCAGCGGGTGCAGGCTCGGTCGGCACCGGGGCCTCCGCGGCGGGTGGCGTCGCCGGTTCCGCTTCCGGAGATGCGGGCGTTTCGCTCTCGGCCGGTGTCGGCGGCACGTCGTTTTCGGCGGGCGTTGCCGGCATTTCGTTTTCAGCCGGCTTCGCCGGCTCCAGCGCGGCCCTCTCTTCGAGCGACTGGCCGATCTCGCGGACCGACTCCTCGACCTCGCGCGCCGGGTCGGCGATCGTCCGCAGCTCCTTCTCGATATCCGCGTCGGCGGCTTGCTCGATATCCTTGCGCAGCTCGTGCAGCTCCGCCTCGCGGGCCAGCTCGTCGATGCTGTCCTGGAAATCGCGCGCCATGGAGCGGACTTTGCGCATGGCCATCGTCACGGTGCGTAGGACGCGCGGCAGGTCTTTCGGCCCGATCACGACGACCGCGACGATGCCGATCACCATAAGCTCTTGCCAGCCAATGTCGAACACGGCCGCGCGCGTTCCCTATTCCACCGGAGTATCGGGTGTGATGCTGCTACCCTTTGGCAGCCTTGTCCTTCTCGGCCTGCCGTATGTCGGCGCTGCCCTGGATCGTCTTGACGTCTTCTTCGTCGTCACCACTACCGTCGTCTTTCATCTGTTTCTTGAACGATTTCAGGCCTTTGCCGAAATCGCCCATGAGGCGCGACAGCTTGCCGCCACCCCCGAACAGAATCAGGACCACGGCCAGGACGATCAGCCAATGCCAAATACTGAGTGTACCCATCCTGTTGCCTCCTATCGCCGGGGCGGCGAGTCATTATGTAACCGGATGTAACCGGCGCCGATAATTGCAGAAGTGTTGCCCCGCCGCAACGCCACTCTCGCCGGACACAGCTTGTGTATCGCGCGTCTGTGGGGCATGCGCAATGGCCTGGATCGCCGGCCCCCTCGCCCGGCCTGCGGTGCTGCGTGCGGCTATTCGCCGCCGCGCCGGGCGATCCGCGGCAGCGGCACCAGCTCGGCGCCGGCCTCGTCGTCTTCCGCCACCGCGTCGTCGATGGCGTCCTCGAAATCGGCCATGGCGTCCTCCGGCAGGCTGTCGAGCTCGGACTCGACCACGAACTCGTCGTCCTCGGTCAGCTCCGCCTCGTCCTCCTCCTCGGCGGTCGGCTGCTCGCGCAGCGCGCTCAGCGGCCCGAAGCCAGGCTTGCGGTCGAGCAGACCCGCGGCTTTGAGCTCTTCCACGCCCGGCAGCGCGTCGACGTTTTCCAGCCCGAAATGGTTCAGGAACGCTTCCGAGGTCCCCCAGGTGACGGGCCGTCCGGCGGTGCGCCGCCGTCCGCGCGGTCGGATCCAGCCGACCTCGAGCAGCAGATCGAGCGTGCCGCGGCTCAGCGCGACGCCGCGCATCTCTTCGATCTCGGCGCGGGTAATCGGCTGATGGTAGGCGATGATCGACAGCGTCTCGACCGCGGCGCGCGACATCCGCCGCGACACGACATTCTCGATGCGCAGGTAGGGCGCCAGATCCTCGGCCGTGCGGAACGCCCAGCCCTTGCCCACCTGCAGCAGCCGGATGCCGCGGTTGGCATAAAGGCCGCGCAACTCCTCGAGCAGCGCCTTGACGTCCGCGCCCTCGGGCATGCGGTCGCGCAGCGCCTTTTCGTCGACCGGCTCGGCGGCAGCGAACAGCATCGCTTCGAGAATGCGCAGTTGCAGAAAATGGTCCATTCCCGGTCTATCCCGTTTGACTGTCCGTTCGATTGTCGCGGTTCGCGCTGCGGATATAGAGCGGCGCGAAGCATCCCGACTGCTGCAGCATCAGCTTGCCGGATTTCGTAAGCTCGAGGCTCGCCGCAAAAGTCGCCGCCAGCGCCGAGCGCAGCACCAGCCCGTCGCGCAGCCCCTTCGGCAGGAAGACCGAGAGCACCGTCCAATCCGGCACGTCGCCGACCAGGCCGCGCAGGCGCTCCAGCGCCGTCTCCATCGAGTACAGCTCGCTCGGGTCGATCCGCAGCGCGGTGATGGTGTCGCGGTTCTTGAAATCGCCATAGGCCTTGAGAAGGTCGTAGAGCGACACCTCGTAGACCGACGTGCTGACGATGTCGATCGGCTCCGGCGCGCCGCGCGGAAAGAAATCGCGGTTCAGCCGGGGACGCTCCATCAAGGCGCGGCCGAGGTTGCGCATCGCCTCCAGCCGCTGCAGCTGGAAGGCCAGCCGTTCCGCCATCTCGGCCGCCGAAAGCTCCTCGCCGTCCGCTTCCGTCGAGGGCAGCAGCAGGCGCGACTTGAGATAGGCGAGCCAGGCGGCCATCACCAGGTAATCGGCCGCCAGCTCGAGCCGCAGCTCGCGCGCCTGCTCGATGAAGGTGAGATACTGGTCGGCGAGCTGCAGGATCGAGATCTTGGTGAGGTCGACCTTCTGGTCGCGCGCCAGCGCCAGCAAGACGTCGATCGGGCCTTCGAAGCCGTCGAGATCGAGCAGCAGGCTACCGCCGCCGTCCGCTTGCGGCGGCCCGCGATCCTCCTCGAAGAACGGCGTCGTATCCTGATCAGGCGTCATGGCGGCGCATCATACGGTAGGCCATCCCCCACCCGCATCGACTTAGTGCGGGACGGCATGAATTCAAATTGCGAAAGAAGGTTAAGAAACAGGCCCTCAAGCCACTTTATTCCCAAGGATATCCTCGAGCTCCCGCCGGGCTTTGCCGACGTCGGCGGCGGGCTTGTCCGCGACCCGCCGGAGGGCGTCGTCGAGCCGCCGCGCCCCCGACTCGGACAAGGCCGGCGCGCTCGCCGCCACCGCCTCCATCTCCGCGAGAACGCCGTTGCAGTGCAGCACCACATCGCAGCCGCCGGCGATCACCGCGGCGGTCCGCTCGGCCAGGCTGCCGGCCAGCGCCTTCATGCAGATGTCGTCGCTCATCAGCAGCCCGTCGAAGCCGAGCTCGCCGCGGATGATCGCGGCCACGACCGCGGGCGACGTGGTCGCCGGCCGGTCCGCGTCCGCCGCCGTGTAGACGATATGCGCGGTCATCGCCATCGGCATGTCGGCGAGCGCGCGGAACGGCGCGAAATCGCTCGCGCGCAGCACGTCGAGCGGGGTTTCCACCACGGGCAGGCTCTCATGGCTGTCGGCATGGGCGCGCCCGTGCCCGGGTATGTGCTTGATCACCGGGACCACGCCTGCGGCGATGAACCCCTCGCAGGCGGCGCGGCCGAGCTTGGCAATGGTGTCCGGATCCTCGGAGAAGGCGCGGTCGCCGATGATGTCATGCGCCCCGGCGACCCGCAGGTCCAGCACCGGCGCGCAATCGACGTTGATGCCGAGCGCCTTGAGGTCGGCGCCGATCAGCAAGGCGTTGAGATAGGCCGCGCGGGCGCCGCGCCCGGCGTCCTGCTCCGCGATACGGCCGAAGACCGCGGCCGGCGGCGCCTTCCGCCAGGGCGGCGACGGCAGGCGGGCGACGCGGCCGCCTTCCTGGTCGATCAGCACCGGCGCGTCCGCGCGGCCGACGCAGCGCCGGAAATCGCCGACCAGCGCCTCGATCTGCCTGGCGTTCTCGATATTGCGCCGGAACAGGATGTAGCCGGCCGGGTTGGCTGCGCGGAAGAAGGCGCGCTCGCCCGCCGACAGGGTGGGCCCGGCCGAGCCGAAGAACGCCGCGAGCGGCGCCTCGCTACTTCTTGGGCGTGACAATAAAGCACCCGTTCTGGCGCCGCTTGAGCTGATCGCAGAGGGTGCGCGCGCTCGCGGCATCCTTCAGCGGGCCGGCCTGAATGCGGTAATAGACCTTGCCCGCGATCTTGGTCTTCTCCACGCCGAGCGCGAGCTTGCCGAGAAGATCGCCGTTCTTGTCGCGCTGCACCTTCACGAAGTGGGCCGCCTGCGCCTCGGACGACACCGAGCCAAGCTGAATGCGATAGGCGTGGGCCGGAACGGATGCGAGCTGCTCCGCATGCGTCTCCTGCGCCATCTTGGCGGGCGCCGGGTGCGCCGTCTTGTCGATCGTCTTCACCGGCGCGGTCTTGATCTCCTTCGGCGCCGGCGTGGTTTTCGCCAAGGTTTTCATCGCCGGCGGCTCTTTCAGGGTCGGCGGCGGCACGAGCGAGCGCGCCGTCGGTGTGCCCGGCGGGGGCGGCGGCACGGGCGCCGATGCCTTCGGCGTCTCGGGCGCGGACGGCTGGCCCGGCACCGTATCGGCAGAGCGCATGCGCGACGGCTCGCCCGCCGCGGCGGCAGACGGCTGGCGGCGCGACCGCGGGCGGCGTCAGCGGACGCTCCGGCGCCGGCAGGATGCGCTCGACCTTGTCGCCCTGGCTGTTCTCGTTGAGCGACTGGTAGACCGTCATGTTCTGGTTCGGGATGTTGGCGCCGCCCGGGTTGTCGGGCGCCACCTTCATCGGTCCGCTCGGCTTGAGCAGCGGGGCGGCGCCTTCGCTGCCTTCCTTGACGCCGGCATGGTAGGAATACCAGGCGATCGTCACGCCGCCGGTCATCACGATCATGGTGATCAGGATCGGCACGATCAGCGAGGTCGGGCGGCGCACCGGCCTATGGACTTCCCGCTCCAGCTCGTCGAGCGCGCTCAATTCCTCCCGCAGCGGGTCGCGGCGACCGATCATCGCAATTCCTCCACCGGCTGGACGCCGAAAATGCCGAGCCCCGCGGCGATCACCGTCTGCACGCCGCGCACCAGCGCCAGTCGCGCCGAGGTCAGCTCGGGATCATCCTCGACAATGAACCGCAGCGAGACGTTTTCCTTGCCCTTGGTCCAAAGCGCATGGAATTCGGACGCCAGATCATACATGTAGAAGGCGAGGCGGTGCGGCTCATGCGCCTCCGCGGCCGACTCCACCATGCGCGGCCAGTTACCCATCGCCTTCATCAGACCAAGCTCGGATTCGTCCGTCAAGCGGGCAAAGTTTGCCCGGCCCAGCGCCGCGGGCGACAGGTCGATCCCCGGCAGCGCCGCCTCCGCCATGCGCGCCACCGAGCGGCTGCGGGCATGGGCGTATTGCACGTAGAACACCGGATTGTCGCGCGACTGCTCGGTCACCGCGGTCAGGTCGAAATCCAGCCCGGCGTCGTTCTTGCGCGTCAGCATGATAAAGCGGACGACGTCCTTGCCGACCTCGTCGACCAGCTCGCGCAGGGTCACGAAGGTCCCTGCCCGCTTCGACATCTTCACCGGCTCGCCCTTGTCCATGATGCGGACGATCTGGCAGATCTTGACGTCGAGCGACGCCTGGCCGTCGGTGATCGCCTTGGTCGCGGCCTGGACGCGCTTGACATGGCCGCCGTGGTCGGCGCCCCAGACATCGATCAGCGACGTGAAGCCGCGCTGGAACTTGTCCCGGTGATAGGCGATGTCGCCGGCGAAATAGGTCAGCGTGCCGTCCGACCGCCTGACCACGTGGTCGACGTCCTCGCCGAAGGCGGTCGCCTTGAACAGGGTCTGCGGCCGCGGCTCCCAGTCCTCGGGCTTCATGCCCTTCGGCGGCTCCAGCGTGCCGACGTAGATCAGGCCCTTGCCGTCGAGCCATTGCAGCGCCGCTTCCACCTTGCCGTCCTCGACGAGCTTGCGCTCCGAGGTGAAGACGTCGTGATGGATGCCGAGCGCGCCCAGGTCTTCCTTGATCAGCACCATCATCGCGTCGATCGCGAAGGACCGCACGCGCGGCAGCCAGTCCGCCTCCGCCGCCGTCATCCAGCGGTCGCCGTCGGCGGCGGCCAGCGCCGTGCCCACATCCTTGAGGTAGTCGCCGGGATAGAAGCCCTCGGGGATCGTGCCGATATCCGCGCCCAGCGCCTCGCGGTAGCGCAGATAGGCCGAGCGCGCGAGGATATCGACCTGCGCGCCGGCGTCGTTGATGTAGAACTCGCGGCACACGTCGTAGCCGGCGGCATCCAGCAGCGAGGCCAGCACGTCGCCGAACACCGAGCCGCGCGCGTGGCCGATATGCAGCGGGCCGGTGGGATTGGCCGAGACGTACTCGACGTTCACCTTCTCGCCCTTGCCCGCATCGGAGCGGCCGAAGCGTGCGCCCTCCGCCAGGATCTCGCCGAGGCAGCCATGCCAGACGGCGGGATCGAGCCGCAGGTTGATGAAGCCCGGCCCCGCGATCTCGACCGAGGCGACGCCGGGCAGCGCCTGCAGCTTTTCCGCCAGCAGCCCGGCCAGGTCGCGCGGCTTCATCCGGGCGTCCTTGGCGAGCACCATGGCCGCGTTGACCGCCATGTCGCCATGCGAGGCGTCGCGCGGCGGCTCGACCGCGACCCGCGCGGTCTCCAGCCCGTCCGGCAGCTTGCCTTCGGCCACGAGCGCTTGCAGCGCGTCCAGAAGACGGCCGCGCATGTCCCGGAACAGGTTCATTCCGCCGCTGCCTTCCCGCCGGTCAGCTGCCGGTGCGCCCGCTTGGCGTAGCGGTCGGTCATGCCGGCGATATAGTCGGCGACCACGCGCGCGGTGCCGGCCGTCGCCGGACCGTCGGTCAGCCGCCGCCACGGCTCGGGCAGGCGCTCGGGCGCGTCCATGAAGCCTTCGAACAGCTCGCGAACGATCTGGCGCGCGGCTTCGGTCTCGCGCGTGACGGATGGATGGCGGTACATATGCTCGAACAGGAAGCTCTTGATGTCGCGGTCCTTCTGAACCATCGCCGACGAGAACGCAACGACTGGATGGGGCAGCGCGCGGATCGCGGCGGCGGAGATCGGATCGGCCTCGCGAATGCGCCGGCGCGTCTCGGCCAGGACGTCATTGACCATGGCGTCGATCAGCCGCCGCACGACCTCCTGGATGAGCCGGCCGGGATCGATTTTCGGATATTGCCGGAACACCGTGTCGTAGATCTGGGCGACATGCGGCACCGCGCCGGTCAGCGTCTTCATGGTGAAGAGCCCCGCGCGCAGGCCGTCGTCGACGTCATGGTTGTCATAGGCGATGTCGTCGGCAATGGCGGCGACCTGCGCTTCCGGCCCGGCGAAGCTGCCGAGCTCGAGATCGTGCTCTGCGCTATACTCGGCAATGGTCTGCGGCACCGGCTTCTTGCGCGCCTTGCGGCCGGTCAGCGGGCCGTTGTGCTTGACCAGCCCTTCCAGCGTCTCCCAGGTCAGGTTGAGGCCGTCGAAGGCGGCGTAGCGCTGTTCCAGCAGGATCACCACGCGCAGCGTCTGATCGTTATGGTCGAAGCCGCCGAAAGGCTTCATCACCGCGTCGAGCGCCTCCTCGCCGGCATGGCCGAAGGGCGGGTGGCCGAAGTCATGCGCCAGCGCGAGCGCCTCCGCCAGATCGTTGTCGAGGCTCATGCTCCGGCTCAGGCCGCGGGCGATCTGCGCAACTTCCAGGCTGTGGGTCAGGCGGGTGCGGAAGTGGTCGCCCTCGGGCGAGACGAAGACCTGGGTCTTGTGCATCAGCCGGCGCAGCGCCGTCGAATGGATGATGCGGTCCCGGTCGCGCTGGAAGCAGGTCCGAGTCTCGCTTTCGGGCTCGCCGTAGAGGCGGCCACGGCTTGCCATCGGGTCGCTGGCATACGGCGCGCGGTCGGAAGCCATGGCGGGAAACTATAGAGCCCGGCTTGGGAACGCAACGGCCCCCGCGGCGCCCGGGCGGCCGGCCGCGGCGGGGATTGACAAATCCTGGCGGAACTCTATCTAAGCCTTTAGAATACCGTCTAATCCGAAGCTTTTGGGAACACGGCATGTCCGACGCCTTCGCCACGGAAAAAAGCACCGCCGAGCGCCGATTCTCGGTCAGCGAGAGCGCTTGCCGCCGAATCGCAAAGCTTTTGGCAGAGGAGCCCGCCGGCACGATGCTGCGGGTGACGGTCTCCGGCGGCGGCTGTTCGGGCTACCAGTACGGCTTCGGCTTCGATGCCGAGCGCACCGCCGACGACCATTTTTTCGAGACCAACGGCATCACGGTGGTGATCGACGACGTGTCGCTCGACCTCTTGGGCGGCGCGGAGCTCGACTTCGTCGAGGATCTGGTCGGCGCGTCCTTCCAGGTCAAGAACCCGAACGCGACCTCGTCCTGCGGCTGCGGCGCCTCTTTCTCGGTCTGAGGCGGCCGGGCCGGCTTCCCTGCCCTTCTTCTCCGGTATGAAAATCAGGCCGCTGGCGCTCGCCGGCGGGTGAACCACAGCACGGTCCGGGCCAGCAGCGGCATCACCGCCGGCCGGATCAGGCGCGCGTCGTAGCCGCGCATGCGCCGCTCGTTCTCTTCCAGGCAGACCGCCATCAGGCCGGTGAAATTGACGTCGAAGCCCATGGCCTCATGGCCGCTGGCGGTGAAGTTGTCGCCGCCGCCGACGTCGCGCGCGGTCTGGATGCGCTCCCAGGCCAGCGCCGCCCAGACCGCAAGGACGCGCGCGGCGAAGATCGGCCGCCGCCACCAGGGCAGGTTGCGCCGGTGCCAGGCCGCCCAGTTCACGAAGAACAGGATGTGCCGGCATTCCTCCTGCATCACGGGCTCGAAGGTCGCGACCAGCGCGGGCGGGAAGAAGCCGGACCGGCGCGCCAGCTCGAACAGGCCGAAGGCGAAGTAGCTATCGATGCATTCGCTGAAGCCGGTCTTCATGTAGGCCCATTCGGTGTCGCGCGGCTTGAGATATTCCGGCTCCGGCTCGAGCTTGATGCCGTAGGCGGCGACCATATGCGCCAGCACTTCCTTGTGCCGGCCCTCCTCGAAGCCGTTCAGCTCGAGCGCCTCGCGCACCAGGGGATCGGCGATCGTCTCGGCATAGCCCAGCATGCGCATGCGCGCCTTGCCTTCGGTCTGTACCGCGATGTCCCAGATCGGCAGGGTTATCAGGCGCTGGCGCTCGGGCTCGGTCAGCTTCGGCCAGTCGATGATCGCGGGCCTGTAGGGATTGTAGGTATCGAGCAGCATGCGGGAGAAAAGCCGCTTATGCGCCTCGCTGCCGAGCGGCGCGTCCCCCGCCACGTCGCCGCGCCAGTTGCGCGAGGCGCGGTCCGCGTCCTCGATCACCGCCTCGTCCGGCAGCACCGTCACCGGCGCCGCGGCGGGCGCATTGCCGTCTTGTCTCATGGGGGCGTTGTTCACCATCGTCCCGATCACCATACTGCGCGGCGCACCGCCGGGATGCGCCGCCTCGAAGAATTTGGCCGGCCGCGGACCAAGGTGCGGACCAAGGGCCGCCCGGCCGAAAGCGGCCGCATGTTAGCGCAAACATCCCGATCCGAGAATGTCGAATTCGCCGATCCGGCCCCACTGTGGCCGATACGCGACGCCTTGCCGCGGCCCGGATAAGGCCCAGATGGGCGCCAAATGGGCCTCGGCGGGGCCGCGCGTCGCCTCTTGCGGTGCAATCGGCCGGCGGGTATGGCAACATCACGCAAGCCTCCGGCTCCCCTAACGCATCGGCCCCGCCATGAAGATCGCGACCTTCAACGTCAATTCCATCAAGGCCCGCCTGCCGCGCGTCCTCGAATGGCTCGAGGAAGCCAAGCCGGACGTGGCGCTGCTGCAGGAGACCAAGACCGAGGACGACACATTCCCCCTGCTCGAGATAAGCGGCCTCGGCTACGAAGCGGCGGTGCACGGCCAGAAGACCTATAACGGCGTCGCCATCCTGTCGCGCCATCCGATCGAGGACCTGCGCCGCGGCCTGCCCGGCGACACCTCGGACGCACAGGCGCGCTATATCGAGGCGACGGTCAAGGGCCTCCGGGTGGCGAGCATCTACCTGCCGAACGGCAACCCGTCGGACAGCGACAAGTTCGGCTACAAGCTTGCCTGGATGGAGCGGCTGCGCACGCATATCCGCCGCACCCTGCTGCCAACCGAGATTCCGCTCGTACTGGGCGGTGACTACAACTGCTGCCCCACGGACAAGGACGTCTACGACCCGGAAGGCTGGGCCGACGACGCGCTCTGCCGGCCGGAGACGCGGGCCCAGTTCCGCGCGCTGGTCAATCTCGGCCTGACCGAGGCCTGGCGCGCGCTGCACAACGAGATCGCGTATTCCTTCTGGGACTACCAGGGCGGCGCCTGGCAGCGCGACCAGGGGCTGCGCATCGACCATTTCCTGCTCTCGCCGCAGGCCGCCGACCGCCTGCTTGCCTGCGAGATCGACCGCAAGCAGCGCGGCAAGGAAAAGGCCTCCGACCACACGCCGGTATGGGTCGAGCTGGGGGAGTAGGCCCGCTTTACCTTCTTATATTTCCCTCCCCCCTTGCGGGGGAGGGTCAGGTTGGGGGGACCTTTGCGCCGCCCACACTTCGGCTCCCGGTCAAAAATACCCCCCACCTAAATCCTCCCCCACGAGGGGGGAGGACTTTGTTGTTAGGCGCCGTCTGGGTGCTCCACGTCACCCAAAGCGGGCTATGAGATCACCTCCACGAACTGGTTCTTCCCGTCCTTGATGACCTGGTGCAGGAAGTGGCGGTTGAGCTGGTCGCCCCGCTTGTCGAAGTCGCAGTCGGCGCCGGCGCCGACATAGGCGACCTTGCCGCCCTTGCGGATGATCTTGAGCGCTTCCACGCCGTCGCTCACCAGCTTGCCCGGCGGGTTGGCGACGACCGGGATCTGCTTGGTCCAGACCGCGCTCTCCTCCGTGCCCGCCTTCTCCATCGCCAGCGCGGCCACCCACATCTGGTCGAAGGCGTTGCCGGCGAACAGGAACACCGTCCCTGCCGGCGCCCCCATCATCTTCACGAAGCGCTTGTAGCTGGGGCTGTTGACCGGCGGCGCCGGCTGGTAGTGGTCGATGCCCTCGGCCACCTTGGCGCCGACATTCTTCAGGAAGCGCCCGTTGGCGTCGGCCGCGATCGAGAGCGAGACGATCTTGCTGTCGAAGCCGCCGCGGTAGACCTCCTTCACGATCGAGGTGAAGTCCGTCAGCAGGCCGGGAATGAAGACGCCGTCCGGCTTGGCGCCGAACACCTTCTCCACCTCGGCGCGGTAGGACGCCTGTTCCGGCAGGTAGCTGACATTGTCGACGAGCGTGCCGCCGCCCTTCTTGAGCTCCGCGATGAAGGGATCGATCATGCTGACGATGAAGGGATTCTGCTGCGCCAGGATGGAGACCTTCTTGTAGCCGCGCTCCAGGCAGATCTTGGCGCCGGGCGGCCCCCATTGCGTCGATTTCGCCTGGAAGCGCCAGATCAGTCCGCCATGCTCCTGCTCGGTCACCGCGTTGGCCGCGCAGCTCACCATCATGACCTTCTTGGCGTCGATCAGCAGCTGCTTGGACGCCATGGCGATCGGGCTGCCCCAATAGCCGATGATGCAGGTGACGCCATTCACGTCGAGCAGCTTCTTGGTCGCCGCGGCGCCGGCGGTCGGGTTCGATTCCGAATCCTCGATCAGCAGCTCGATCGGCCGGCCGCCGAGCAGGCCGCCGTGGTCGTTGATCGTCTTGGCCGCCAGCTTGGCCGCCTTTTCCATTTCCGGCCCATACGCGCCGGTGGCGCCGGTGAACGGGATCACCATGCCGACCTTGATCGGCTTCCCCGCGGCCCAGGACCGGCGGACGGATGGCGCGGCGATGGCGAACGCGCCGGCCGCGACACCGGTAGCAAGCACTCGCCGCCGGGAAATGCCGGGCGGCGCTGTCGGTTTCTTCGTCATTGGTTCTACTCCTTGGCTAGAGAAAGGGCCCTCTGTTTCGAGTGGCCTTCCTCCCGGATTTTTTGGTTGAATGGGGTGTGACCGCTCATGCGCCGGCAAGCTCCGGCTCGATCTCGATCATCAAGGCGTCGTTGAAGCGGTTGAAGAAGCCGCACAGCGCGATGCGGAGCGTCAGCTCGACGATCTCCGCCTCGCTGAAGACGGCGCGCAGGCGGTCGAACAGGTTGTCGCGCAGCCGGCCTGCGTTGTTGGTCACCGCGATCGCGTACTCGACGACGAGCTTGTCCACCGCGTCGAGCTCCGGATGATCCTGGTAGTCGAGAAGGCGCTCGACGCCGGCGGCGGAGATGCCTTCGACCGTGAGGTAGGGACTGTGATGCGCGACGCAGTAGTCGCAGGCGTTGATCTTCGAGACAACGGTCACCGCGAGCTCGATATAGCGCCACTTGATCCCCTGGCGCGCCTTCAGCTCCATCAGCATCGCGGCCAGGTGATGCGCCGCCGGCGGGACATGCGCGAGAACCTGCGCCTGGTTGCCGAACGGGCCGTATTCGGTGCCGAATTGCCGGACGACGTCGCGCACGTTATCGGGCAGGTCGCTGTAGGGAACGGGAGAGACACGCGCCATTGCTCAATCCTCGCCAAGATGGGAGCCCGGCGCGGTGCCGGGCCCTTGGGGTTTCGGTGCTTTCATGTGGAATTCGCCGAGGAAGCCCTGCGGCCGGAAGATCAGCAGCGCGATCAGCCCGGCGCCGATCAGGATGAGCCGGATCGCGGCGACCTGCGCGTTGTCCAATACGACGACGAAATCCTTCAGGAAACGCGTCGCCTCGAGCAGGAACATGATCGAGCACGCGCCCAGGATCAGGCCGAGATGCGAGCCCCGGCCGCCGGCGATCACCGCCATGAAGGCGTAGGCGGTGAGGATCGGCGTGAACTGGCTCGGGTCGATATAGCTGAACTGGAAGGCCTGGAGCGCGCCGGCCAGCCCGGTGATGCCGCCGCCGATGGCAAAGGCTTTGAGCCGCAGCAGATAGACGTTCTTGCCCAGGCTGGCGGCGACCAGATCGTCGTCGCGGACGGCGCGGAGCGCGCGGCCGAACGGCGACCGGGTCAGGATCTCCAGGCCGGCAAAGACGATCAGAACGGCGGCGACGCACAAGGCGAGGAAGAAGACCTCGTAATGGGCGTCGCCGACGACGTCGATCAGCGGCCGCGGGATGCCGGGCAGGCCCAGCGCGCCGCGGGTCAGCCAGGTCTCGTTCAGGGTGACGAGATGAATGACCTCACCGAAACCGAGCGTGACGATCGCCAGGTAATCGCCGGACAGCCTGAGCGAGATCAGCGACACGAGTGCGCCCATGAGCGCGCACAGGACGATCGCGGCCGAGACCGAGACGGCGGCGTTGAAGCCGTGCAGGGACAGGATCGCCGTCACATAGGCGCCGAGCGCGACGAAGCCGGCCAGGCCGAAATTGACCATGCCGCACATCCCCCACTGCACGTTGAGCGCGAAGGCGATCAGCGCGGCGATGGAAACCAAAGTGAGGATCGTCGTCAGGTAGCCGATCATCGGGTGATCTCCCGCCTGCCGAACAGCCCGTGCGGCCGGAACAGCAGGATCAGCGCGATGACGCAGAATCCGACGCCGGAGCGGTAGTTCGTGCTGACGACCAGGGTCGCCAGCTCGCCAACCACGCCCAGCGTCAGCGCGCCGACGACCGCGCCGACCGGGCTGCCCAGCCCGCCGAGGATGGCGGCGGCAAAGGTGACGATGATGTAGTTCCAGCCCATCTGCGGGTCGATCGCGCGGTCCATGCCGATCAGCACCCCGGCCGCCGCGACCAGCGCGCCGGTGAGCAGCCAGGCTGCGGTGATCACCCGGTTCGCGTCGATGCCGCGCGCCGCCGCCAGGGCCGGATTGTCGGCAATCGCCCGCATGGCGCGCCCGAGCGGCGTGTGCAGCAGGATCAGGTAGACCAGGATCATCGCGGACACGCTGATCCCGGCGGCGACGATCTGCTCGTAGTTGATCCGGAGACCCAGCGCCCGCATCGGCCGCGACAGGGGAATGTCGAAGTTGCGCGCGTCGTTGCCGAAAAACAGCCGGCAGATATTCTCGAGCACGAAGGAGAGCCCCATGCTCGCCACCAGCAGGATGATCGGCCCGCGGCCGCGCAGCGGCTTGAAAACAAGCGCGTCGCAGAGGACCGCGACCAAGGGAAACAGCAGCACGGTGAGCGCGCCGGCATACAGGAGGGGCAGCCCGGCCCGGCCGTTGAAGAACCAAGCCATGTAGGCGGCGACGGTGAGCATGGCGCCGATCGCGAAGTTGGGAAACCGCAGGATCCCGAAGGTCAGCGAGAGCGCCAAGGCCGGAAGCGCGACGATCAATCCGGTTGCAAGGCCATTGATGATCAGCTGCCCCAATGCTCACGCTCCCCGAGAAAGAGCTCATACAGGCTGCCGTTCGCGCGCAGCGCCTCCGCGCTCGATTGATGGCGCACGGCGCCGTTCACCAGCACCAGCACGCGGTCCGAGAACGGCAGCGTCGCCGCGACATTCTGCTCGACCATGATCACCGTCACGCCGGACGCGTTGACCGCCCGGACCTTTTCGAGAATTTGCTGGACGAGATGCGGCGACAGGCCGGCGGACGGCTCGTCGAGCAGCAGGACGTCCGGCGCGGAAATAAGCGCGCAGGCAAAGGCCAGCATCTGGCGCTGTCCGCCGCTGAGCGTGCCGGCCAGCACCCCGAGGCGGCCGGCGATATCGGGAAACAGCGCCAGGACGCGGTCGTACTCCTCCGCGCCGCCGCGGCGGCGCAGCCCGATGAACTCGGTCGCCAGCTTCAGGTTCTCGGCGATCGTCATGTTGCGGAAGACGTTGAACTCCTGGGGCACGTAGGCCATGCCTTCGGCGATCCGCTGCGGCGTCCTGAAGGCCGTCACGTCCTTGCCGAACAGCGATATGGTCCCCCGCCGCGCCGGCACGATGCCGGCCAGGACCTTGATCAGCGAGGACTTCCCCGATCCGTTCGGGCCGATGATGGTGAAGATCTCGCCCGCCCGGACGTGGAAGCTCACGCCGTTGACGATGTCGTCGCCGCCGTAGCCGGCGCGCAGCCCCTCGACCACGACGGGCCGGGCGCTCACAGCACGCCTCCGAGATAGGCCTCGACGACGCGCCGGTCGGCGGTGACGCCGGCGAAGCTGCCGGTGACCAGGGTCTTGCCCTCCGCCATCACCACGACCTGATCGCTCAGCGCCGAGACCATGTCCATGTTGTGCTCGACGAGGGCGAAGGTGACGCCTTCGCCCTTGAGCGCGCGGATGACCTCGACGAGGACGGACACCATCGGCGGCGCGACGCCGGCCGCCGGCTCGTCCAGCAGCACCATCTCCGGCGCCAGCATCAGCGCGCGCGCGAGCTCCAGCAGCTTCTTCTGCCCGCCGGACAGGGCGCTTGCCGTCGCGTCGGCCTTGGCGGCGAGGCCGACCCGGTCGAGCAGCGCCATGGCGCGCGAAACCGCCTGCCGCTCGGCCCGCCGCACGCGTCCCGGCTGAAACAAGGGCGCGAGGAAGCCCTCGTCCGACGGACTGCGGTTGGCGACGAGCATGTTCTCCAGCAGCGACAGGCTGGTCAGCTCGCGGGAGATCTGGAACGTCCGCGCGAGGCCCCGCCGCGCGAGCGTATGCGGCTTCGCGCCGGTCACGTCGGCGTCGCGCAGCCGGATCTCGCCGGCATCGGGCCGCTCCACCCCGGCGATGCAGTTCAGCAGGGTCGATTTGCCCGCGCCATTGGGGCCGATAATCGCGGTGATGCGATTTTCGGGTATGTCGAAGGAGCAACCGTCCAGGGCCGCCACGCCGCCGTATTTTTTTCTTAATCCCCGTATGGACAACACGCGCCTTGCCCGCTTAACCCAAATCACCCTGGCCGCGACCCATGGGAGAGATGTCCTCCCAAAGATGGCGGCCTGCAAAAGATCGGATGTTTCGCTCCCTAGGGCCTCTTCGATCGCCGGTCATGAGCGCCGGCGTTGTCGATTACCGTCGTGCCTCAGCCCGGATAAGACCGGTCGCCCTTTTCCCGCATCCAGATGCGGACAAGATGGCGGCGGGCTTCGGGCTCGTCGAAATCCTCGAATTCGGTCCGGCTGTGGCCGATGGCCTTGTTGTTGACGTACTGGATCTGGCCCGCTTCCATCATGAACTGGAACTGCAGCCTAGGATCGGAAAAGACATCTTCCAAGGCCGAAATGGCGCGGGCCGTTTCGTCGTCCATCCCCTCGCCCCGCATGGCGTAGCCGCTGCGCACCTGGTGGATGCCGAGGCGCGCGCTCAATCCGCCCTTGTTCTCGAAGACCGGCGCGGCATAGGTCAGCGGATCGTCCGGAAAATGCTCCCGCTGGCGGTCGAAATGGAAGGGCCGGTACAGGCGTGCCAGGCTCTCGCCGTGCCGCTCGAGGAGCGCGTTATGCGCGGTCTCGAAGCTCATCACGCGGCTGAGGCCGCCCTTCTTGGCAGGCCGAAGACACAACAGGCCGACGAAATCCGGCAGCGGATCGTTGTAGGAGTTATCGTTGTGGAAGGTCAGGTCGATGTTCGTCTTGTCCGGCCGCACGCCCGAGCCGGGCAACGCCTTCTTCCCGGTATCGTGCACGTCATAGATCAAGGCGCCGACAAGGTTCTGCGCGACCGGGCGGCAGAGCACCGACGACAGCAGCCAATACACGGCCTTCGCCTCGTCCTTCGTCAGCGCCGCCATCGGCACCCGGTCGAGCTGGGCAAAGCCGCAGCCACTGGCCAGCCCGTCCCGCACCCGCGCCATGGTGCGCCGGCAGCCCGGCATCTCGAAATCGTCCGGATCGAGCGCGATCGTCGGCAAGGGATGGCGCCGCAGGTGCTCGACGAAGCCTTCGATCTCCGCAACGCAGGCGGCGTCGAGCGGATACAGCCAGTCGGCCTCGTCGAGATCGCGCGCCTCCCAGGCGAGCGGGCTTCGGATCGGCTCGGTGATCGGCGCATTGGCGGAAGGTTGCGTGTCGGACATGGACCTGCCCCTGAGCTCGCGTGAAGAACCGAGAGTGGCCCCAGCCGGGGCATCACAACGAGTAGCACAAGCCCTTCATAACTAAAAATTAATTGATGTTATCTCTGGCATAACCTACCGTTATGTCATGGGCTATAAGAACATCGACTTCACGCTGCTGCGCACCTTTGCCGTCCTCGTCGAGACCGGCAGCGTGACCGCGGCCGCGCAAAGGCTCAACGTCACCCAGCCCGCGATCAGCCAGCAGCTGCGCCGGCTCGAGGAATGGCTGCAGAAGCCGCTGTTCGAAGCGGCGCGCCGGCGCAAGAAGCTGACCTCGGAAGGCGAGCTCCTGCACGGCTACGCCAAGGCGATCCTGAAGCTGCACGACGAGGCGCTGACCCGCTTCGCCCGGCCCGAGGTTTCCGGGCGCATCGTGCTCGGGACGCCCGATCTCTACGCCGCCTTCTTCCTGCCCGATATCCTGGCCGATTTCGGCAACACCTATCCGACGGTGCAGATCGACCTGCGCTGCGCCTTGAGCTCGCCGCTGCTGCAGGCCTTCGACGCCGGCGATATCGACCTCGTCCTGGCGACGCAGATGCCGAGCAATCCCGTCGGCCGCTTCGTGCGCTCGGAATCGCTCTTCTTCGTGACCGGCGAGAAGAGCGACGCGCATCGCCGGACGCCGCTGCCGCTGGCCATGCTGCCGCCGGGAAATCTCTACCGCGACCACGCCATCGAGGCGCTGGAGGCGCACGGCCGGCCGTGGCGCATCGCGTGCGAGAGCGAGAGCATCGCCGGGCTCTCGGCCGCGGTGCAGGCGGGCCTCGCAGTCACCGTGCTGACCCAGCCCGCGGTCGGGCCCGGGCTGAAGATCTGCTCCGGCTTCGACGGGGTGCCGAACCTGCCGAACGTCGATCTCGTGCTCTACTGCAACGCCGACCAGTCGAAGACCTCGGTCGGGCACCTGGCCGACTACCTGATCAAGCGGTTGAGCTGGGGGCATTGAAGGGGGCGCTGAGACTGCCGCGCGGGTCGAGCGCCTTTCGCCTAATTCCCTCCCCCCTTGCGGGGAGGGCCAGGGTGGGGACTTTCGAAAAGCCTTCTGCGACTTGCCCCCACCCCCCACCTAAATCGTCCCCCAGGCGGCCGGTGTCGACCGGCAGCCGCATTCGGAAGAGCGGCGCGCGGCGACACGCGCGCCGCAAGGGCGAGACTTGTTCGGCGACCCTCAAATATCGGCGAACACGTGCGATTCCGGCTTTCGCGCCCGGGTGCGTCACCGCGCCGTAACGGGCGCTGCCGACGGTCTGGGCGTAGCGCCAGAGCGCGCCGGAGCGATAGTCGGTCTCGCGCGGCTTCCAGGCCTTGCGCCGCTTTTCCAGCTCCTCGTCGGACAGCTCGACCTCCAGCGTGCCCTTGACCGCGTCGATCTTGATGATGTCGCCGTCCTTGAGCAGCCCGATCGGCCCGCCGACCGCCGCCTCCGGCCCGACATGGCCGATGCAGAAGCCGCGCGTCGCGCCCGAGAAGCGCCCGTCGGTGATCAGCGCGACCTTGTCGCCCATGCCCTGGCCGTAGATCGCGGACGTGGTCGACAGCATCTCGCGCATGCCCGGGCCGCCCTTCGGGCCCTCGTAGCGGATGACGAACACGTCGCCTTCCTTGTACTGGCGCAGCTCGACGCATTCGAAGGCGTCTTCCTCGCAGTCGAAGCAGCGCGCCTTGCCGGTGAACTGCTGCTTCTCCATGCCGGCCACCTTCACGATCGCTCCGTCGGGCGCGAGATTGCCCTTGAGGCCGACCACGCCGCCGGTCTTGGTGATCGGGTTGCTGACCGGGTAGATGACCTTCTGGTCCGTCGGGAACTTCACGCGCTCCAGGTTCTCGCCGATCGTCTTGCCGGTCACGGTCATGCAGTCGCCGTCGAAATAGCCGCCTTCGAGCAGCGCCTTCATCAGGATCGGCACGCCGCCGACCTCGTACATGTCCTTGGCGACGTATTTGCCGCCGGGCTTCAGGTCGGCGATGTAGGGCGTGTCGCGGAAGATGTCCGCGACGTCGAACAGGTCGAAGTCGATCCCCGCCTCATGCGCGATCGCCGGCAGGTGCAGCGCGCCGTTGGTCGAGCCGCCGGAGCTGGCGACGATGCGCGCCGCGTTGATCAGCGACTTCTTGGTGACGATGTCGCGCGGCCGGATGTTCTTCTCGATCAGCCGCATCACCGCCTCGCCCGAGGCCTCGGCATAGGCGTCGCGGGAGTCGTAGGGCGCCGGCGCGCCGGCCGAGCCGGGCAGCGCCAGGCCGATCGCCTCGGACACGCAGGCCATGGTGTTCGCCGTGAACTGGCCGCCGCAGGAGCCCGAGGACGGGCACGCGACGCATTCCATCAGGTGCAGGTCCTCGTCCGACATGTTGCCCGCGCTGTGCGCGCCGACCGCCTCGAACACGTCCTGCACGGTCACGTCCCGGCCCTTGAAGCGCCCGGGCAGGATCGAGCCGCCATACATGAAGACCGACGGCACGTTGAGCCGCACCATCACCATCATCATGCCGGGCAGCGACTTGTCGCAGCCGGCAAGGCCGACCAGCGCGTCGTAGCAATGGCCGCGCATGGTCAGCTCGACGGAATCGGCGATCAGGTCGCGGCTCGCGAGCGAGCTCTTCATGCCCTGATGGCCCATGGCGATGCCGTCGGTGACCGTGATGGTGGTGAACTCGCGCGGCGTGCCCTTCATCGACTTGACGCCGAGCTTGACCGCCTGGGCCTGCCGGCTGAGCGAGATGTTGCAGGGCGCGGCCTCGTTCCAGCAGGTGGCGACGCCGACGAAGGGCTGGGCGATCTCCTCGTCCGTCATGCCCATGGCGTAATAGTAGGAACGGTGCGGTGCGCTCGCCGGCCCGACGGATACGTAGCGGCTCGGCAGCCTGGATTTGTCGACGGCCATCTCACTCCTCCTGAAAAACGTGTCCCGTTTGGTTTTATCGCGTTTCGGCGGCAGAGACTAATGGCGCGATGCCGCAATTCCCAGCCCTACGATTCGATCAATGTCGGCGATCGGTTGCCTTGACCGGACGGCCGGCCTCGGAGCCCGCCGCGGCCAGCCTTTGCGCGCCGTCCGTGGATTGCCGGATCAAGTCCGGCAATGACGTTAAACATCTGAAGAATAAATGTAATCGTCACTCGCGGACTTGATCCGCGAGTCCATGGCACCGGTGTGATCTCAGGGCGGAGGATCGGACCCGAGCGGCCCGGATGCGCGCCGTCAGCCGGCGTGGCCGCCCAGCAGGGCGTCGAAATAGGCTTTCTTGCCCGGGCAGCGGCGGTCGAGGAAGCAGGCGCCGAGCTGGGCCTTGATCGTGCCGTTGACCCGGAGCGTCAGCTCCCAGGGCTGGCCCAGCATCACGGTGTGGACGTATTGCGCGAAGCTTTCGGCGAAATCCTCTTGCGGCTGGGTAGCGGCGTAGAGCGAGGGGAAGTTGGACTGCGCCAGGTCCTTGAAGGTCTCCGGCAGGGCCCTGACATAGGCGTCGAGCTGGCCTTGGTGGATGCTCCGCATGGCGACATCGATACGCCGCGAATAGCGGTGCCGGTCGGGCTCGCGCCAGGACAGGCAAGTGAAGCCGCAGCCGTCGCGCGCCGCGCCGTAGCTGAAATGGCTTCGGCGTGATGCCCTGCTCGTAATCGATCAGGTGGCCGAGCTCGTGCAGCAGGACATAGCGGAGCGTGGTCGAGCGGGTGTCCGCGTCGCGCCGCGCCAGGCGCGCCTGCACGGTGACGCCGCGATAATCGCCCGACGGCACGTATTCCATGCCCGACATCGCCTGGTTGGCGCGCATGTCGGTCTCGTCCCGGTCGATCAGGATGACCGTGCCGACATGCTGATGCCAGAAGCCGGACACCTCGATCGCCATGCCGAGATTATGCGCAGTCGCGCCGCCGCCGAGCCCTTCGACCAGGTAGACGCCGATCAGGTTGTCGGAAACCAGCCGCAGCACGCTCTTCGGAAGACTGCCGATCGCCGTCTGCAGGTCCTCGACGACGTATTCGGCGTTGGACGCGGGCGCGATCTTGCTCGTCCCGTCGCGGCTGGCTCAGCATGCGGCGCAGCGACGGCACCGCCGCGTCGGGCAGCAGATGGATGCGCTCGGCCAGCGGCCGGTCACGCCACGCGTCGCCCCAGAAGGCGGCACGCCGCACTTCGGGCTGGACCATGTAGCTGACCAGGAAGACAGACCGGCGCCAGGACCACCAGGGTCAGCCAGCCGCGTATCCCTCGATTCATGCGCAATGCCGCTCCGGTCCGCCGGCACGAGGCTGCCGGCCGGCTGGAAGGCTAGCGGGCGTTCGGTAAGAAATTGTTAATCCCGCGGAGCGCGGTTACCGCTCGGCGGCGGCGTCCATCAGGTCCGAGATCAGCGCCCGCAGCGCGGGAACCCGCTCCGCCCCCTCGCCCGGCGGCTTCACCGGGGCGCAGGGCCGCCATTCCGCCGGCGGCTTGGCGAGCGCCGTCACGTCGAGCACGAGGAAGGCCGCGACCGTCTTGCCCTCGTCCCGCACCGGGACGCTCTCCGCCGCGCAGGGCAGCCCGGTCACCGTCATGGCGGCGACCATGCGGTCGTCGAGATGCCGCTGCAGCCGCGCCGGCGCATCCAGCACCGCGGCGCGGAAATCCCGGCCCAGCGCCTTGGGCGGCTCCACGGCGCGCAGGTCGGGATAGCGCTGGCGCAGGAAATCGACGACCGGCGGGATCGCCCTCTGGATACGGTTCTGCGTCGCGGTGTAATGCCAGCCGAGCGCCCAGAAGCCGACCGTCTGCACATCCTTCGGCTGCCAGCCCGCGCAGCCGGCGAGCGCGGCGAGGAGAAGAAGAGCAAAGGATATCCGGCGTTGACTGAGCATCGAATCGTCCCCCTACCCTAACCCTCCCCCAAAGGGGGGAGGGAAAAAATAATATAGGGCGGATTGATCAAGTCCTCCTCCCTTGTGGGGGAGGATTTAGGTGAGGGGGCTACGCCACCGCCGACAGCCGTTTCAGCGCATCGCCGAGCTTGGCGCGGGCGCTTTCTTCCTCGGCGAGGCGCTCGCGCTGCTCCTCGACAACCGCTTCCGGCGCCTTTTCCAGGAACTGCCGGTTCGAGAGCTTCTTCTGCAGCTTCAGGATCTCGCTCTCGGTCTTGGCGATCTCCTTCTGCAGGCGCTGCTTTTCCTGGCCGATGTCGATGACTTCCGCGATCGGCAGCGCGACCGTCGCCTCGTCGAGCACGATCTGCACCGCGCCCTTCGGGATGTCGCCGCCGACGCGGATATCCTTGAGCCGCGCCAGGCGCCGGATCAGCGCCTCATGCGCCGGCAGCCAGGCCTTGCCGTCCGCGCCCAGGCCGGTGATGACCATCGGAATCTCCGCGGCCGGCGGCACGTTCATCTCCGACCGCACCGAGCGCACGGCGGAGACCAGCCGCACCACCCAGCCCATCTGCCGGTCCGCATCCGCGTCGATCAGGCTGTCCGCGTAGTTCGGCCAGGAGGAGCGGATCAGCATCGCGGGCCGCGCCTCGGCCGTGTTCTGCCATAGCTCCTCGGTGACGAAGGGCATGAAGGGGTGCAGCAGCAGCAGGATCTGGTCCAGCACCCAGCCGGCGGTCGCCTGCGTCTCCGCCTTGGCGGCGGCGTCGCTGCCCATCAGGAACGGCTTGCAGAACTCCAGATACCAGTCGCAGAAGGTGCCCCAGACGAACTGGTAGAGCGCCTGCGACGCCTCGTTGAAGCGGTAGACGTCCAGCTGTTCGACGACGGTGGCGGCGCAGCGCGCGACCTCGCCGACGATCCAGCGGTTGATCGGCTCCTTGGGGCCGGCGGGATCGAAGCCGGGCAAGGACGCGCAGCCGTTGATCTCGCAGAAGCGCGCGGCGTTCCACAGCTTGGTCGCGAAGTTGCGCGAGCCCTCGACCCGGCTTTCCGCGAGCCGGATGTCGCGCCCGGGCGCCGCCAGCGACGACAGCGTGAAGCGCAGCGCATCGGCGCCGTATTTGCCGATCAGGTCCAGCGGGTCGATGACGTTGCCCTTCGACTTCGACATCTTCTGGCCCTTCTCGTCGCGGACCAGGGCATGCACGTAGACGGTGTGGAACGGCACGTCGCCCATGAAGTGCAGCCCCATCATCATCATGCGGGCGACCCAGAAGAAGATGATGTCGAAGCCGGTGACCAGCACGTCGGTCGGATAATAGCGCGCGAGCTCGGGCGTCTTCTCCGGCCAGCCGAGCGTCGAGAAGGGCCAGAGCGCCGAGGAGAACCAGGTGTCGAGCACGTCGGGGTCGCGGACGAGCGCGGTCGCCTTGCCGTAATGCGCGTCGGCGGCGGCCTGGGCCTCGGCCTCGCTCATGGCGACGAAGATCTCGCCGTCCGGGCCGTACCAGGCCGGGATCTGATGCCCCCACCAGAGCTGGCGCGACACGCACCAGGGCTGGATGTTGCGCATCCACTCGAAATAGGTCTTCGACCAGTTCTCCGGCACGAAGCGGGTGCGGCCCTGCTCCACCGCCGCGATCGCGGGCTTGGCCAGCTCGGCCGCGTTCACATACCACTGGTCGGTGAGATAGGGCTCGATCGGCACGCCGCCGCGGTCGCCATAGGGCACCGTGTGCAGGTGGTCCTCGATCTTCTCCAACAGGCCCGCCGCCTCGATGTCCGCGACCACGCGCTTGCGCGCCTCGAAGCGGTCGAGGCCGCGATAGGCTTCGGGCGCGTTGTCGTTGATATGCGCGCTTTCATCGAAGATGTTGATCATCGGCAGGTCGTGCCGCTTGCCGACCTCGAAGTCGTTGAAGTCGTGCGCCGGGGTGATCTTCACCGCGCCCGAGCCCTGCTCCGGGTCGGCATAGGCGTCGCCGACGATCGGGATGACGCGGCCGACCAGCGGCAGCACGCAGTTCTTGCCGATCAGGTCCCGGTGGCGTTCGTCCTCCGGGTTCACCGCGACCGCGGTGTCGCCCAGCATCGTCTCGGGCCGGGTCGTCGCCACGGTGAGGAAGCGGCCGGGCTCGCCTTCGACCGGATATTTGAAGTACCAGAGATGGCCCTTGGTCTCGCGCTGCTCGACCTCGAGGTCGGAGATCGCGGTATGGAACTTCGGGTCCCAGTTGACCAGCCGCTTGTCCTTGTAGATCAGCCCTTCCTTGTGAAGCCGGACGAACACGGTGAGGACGGCCTGGCTCAGCCCCTCGTCCATGGTGAAGCGCTCGCGCTCCCAGTCGAGCGAGGCGCCGAGCCGGCGAAGCTGGCGGGTGATCGTGCCGCCGGATTCCGCCTTCCATTGCCAGACGCGCTCGATGAACTGGTCGCGGGTCAACAGGGCCTTGTTATCCGCAGCTGCGCTCCGTGCCGCGGGCCAGGCCGATGCCCTGCTCGGCGAGCTGGCGCTCGACCACCATCTGGGTCGCGATGCCGGCATGGTCCGTACCGGGCTGCCACAGCACGTCGCGGCCGCGCATCCGCTCGAAGCGGACCAGGATATCCTGCAGGGTGTTGTTGAGGGCATGGCCCATATGCAGGCTGCCGGTGACGTTCGGCGGCGGGATGACGATCGAATACGGGTTTCCGCCGGCAACGCTGCGCTTGGCTGGCCGCACGCAAAGGCGCCGCTGGACTCCCAGCGCGCGTAATGGCGGGCTTCGACCTCATCGGGCCGGAAGGTCTTTTCGAGAGCCGGCATTTCCGTCACATCCGGGCCAGGGGATCAAGGCGACCCCGCCCGGTGGGAAAGCGTCAGTCTTCCTCTCCGGCGCGGGCCATACGTTCGATTTCACGTCGAACGAGACGTTCGACCATATCGGGCAGGTTTTCGTCAAGCCATTGACGCAGCATGGGCCGCATCAATTCCTCGGCAAGCTGCTCGACGGTGATGCCGGGCCGGTTCGACTTGACGGTGCGGGCCAGCTGTCCGAACGAGGAGATACCCGCGGACGCGGTCGCCATCGAGACGAGATTTTCCATCGGCGACAGCGCGGCCGGCTCCGGCGCCCGTCTTGGCTCGGGCTCGGGTCGGGCTCGGGCTCCGGTTCTGGCTCCGGTTCGGGCTCAGGCTCGAACGCCACTTCCGGCTCCGGCTCCGGCTCGGGCTCCGGTTCTGGCTCGGGTTCCGGCTCCGGCTCGGGTTCCGGCTCAGGCGTGGCGTCGAGCACTTCGAGCTCATGCTCATCGGCGGGCTGAACCTCGTCCGTCAGCTCGAGAGGCTCTTCCTCCACGGGCTTCGGTTCCGGCTGCGGCGCGGCCTTTGCCTGGGGCGCGGCATTGTCGTCGCTGTCCTCGGAAATGATCTTCCTGATGGAAGCAAGGATTTCCTCCATCGACGGTTCTTGCTGTTTGCCTGCCTCGCTCATCGTCTGCTCATCCCGACTGTTCGCTCGTTCGAATTACTGCAAACCAGGGTTCATACCGCCCCGGTCTCACTTTTGCCCCGACGGTTTTCCCTCGGTTTTGTCGAGATCGTCGCCAAGCCCCCACAGCTTGTCGCGGACCTCTTTGTAGTGATGCTCCGGATCGTAGTATTGCGTGCTGAGATTCAATGATTGCGCCGTCAGCCGGCCAAGCGCCGACATGACCTGGTACTGGGCGACGATCTCGTCGCGCTCGGCGCTCACGAGGTTGACCTCCGAGTTGAGCAATTCCTGCTCCGCGTCGAGCACGTCGAGCACGGTGCGCGACCCGACCAGCGATTCCTGGCGCACGCCTTCGAGGGCGATCCGGTTCGACCGGACCGCCGCATTGAGCGACTGGATCTGCGCCCGCGCACTGACCAGCGATTCCCAGGCGTTCACCGCTTGCTCGGTCGCGGAGCGCTCCGCCTCGATCAGCAGCAGCCGGTTGCGCCCGACGAGCTGCTTGGCCTCGCGCACCTGGCTGGAGACGGAACCGCGCTGATACAGCGGCACGGTCAGCTGCGCCATGATGCTGCCGCCGTCGCTGATCGTATTCGTCGAGCTCTGATTAACCCCGCGGCCGCCCTGCCCCACGATGTCCACCTTCGGCAGCAGGTCGCTTTGCACCACCGACACGTTCTCGCGCGCCGCGCGCTCGTCGTAATCGGCCGCCACGACCGCCGGATTGTCCTTGCGCGCGCCTTCGATGGTCTCCTGCCGCGATGTCGGCAGCTGCGGAACCGGGTCCGGCTTGGCCAGGCTCTCCGGCACCTTGCCGATGATCTGCTCGTAGATTCCGCGGCTGATCTGGAGCACGCCCTCCGCCTGGACACGCGCCGCGCGGGCACTCGCGAGCCGCGCCTCGGCCTGCGAGACGTCGGTGCGCGTCACTTCGCCAACGTTGAAGCGGTCGCGGGTCGCTTCCAGCTGACGGGTCAGCACCCGCTCGTTGTTCATATTGAGCTGGACCACGGACTGGTCGCGATAGACGTTCAAATAGGCCTGCACCGCGTTCAGCAGGACGCTCTGCTCGGCGCTGTTGAGCCGCGCGCGCGCGGCTCGCACGGTATTTTCGGCCCGCTTGACGTCGGCCACGGTGCCGCCGCCGGAATAGAGGTTCTGGGTAACCTGGAGATTGCCCGAATATTCGCCGCGCTGCTTGACGCCGCTGATGCCGGAGCCGCTGTTCGCGTCGTAACCGGCGTCGCCGACGATCTCGACATTCGGGCGCCAGCCGGACAATGCCTGCGGCACTGACTCGTCGGTCGCCCGCAAGCTCGCCCGCTGCGCCTGCAGCGTCGGGTTGTTCTGATAAGCCATGATCAGCGCTTCCCGCAGCGAATCCGCCCGTGCTGCATTCAAGAAGGCCGCCAAGACGCAACCGGCGACGGTTGCCATAAGCATTGCGCGCGACCATCGCCCACCCGGCCGACCAGCCCGCGCTTGCCGCTCCCCTATTTCTTCTCTCACCTTCAACCTTCTAGCCAGTGTCCGACACCTTCGTCGTATTCCTTCAGGCCTCGCCAGCGCAATAGTGCCCGTCAGCCGTCCGGCGACCTTTCATGTCGCGGCGGCCGTGGACCCGATGCCAAGCCTCCATGGCAGAACATCGCACCCGGCGGACGGATGCGCCTGACAATTCGCCCACTATCTTACACCCCCATCGGACAACCGCAGCAACCGCGGCAATGCGTATCTTATCCCCATTCGATCGCATCCGTGAAATAAGACCACAAAATGTTGACGGCGGACAGCCCTAAAACACAAAACCTGCCGATTTAATGAACCCAGGCAGAATGGGCGTGTTGGCGTCGAACAGCGTGCGGCGGGACACGAAGCCGCCACGGCGCTGCAGGAGCGTTGCCCGCCCAGGGCCGTCCCCATTGGATATCACCGCGACAATTCTGCCGTTTTCGGCGAGCTGGTCAATGATCGCCGACGGCACCTCGGCGACCGCGCCGTCGAACAGCACGAGATCGTACGGCGCCTCGTCGGACCAGCCCTTCTCGAGCGGCCCCTCGACGACGACCACGTTGTCGGCGCCGAGGCCGGAAAGCAGCGCCTGCGCCTTCGCGGCGGCGCCCGAGTCGCACTCCAAGGCGAAGACGGCGCTGCACAGCCGGGCCAGCACGGCGGCCGAATAGCCCGTTCCGCAGCCGACCAGCAGTGCCGCGTCATTCGCGCCCGGCATGGCTTCCTGCAGCAGACGGCCGAAGACCATCGGCTCCGTCAGGTAGCGCCCGCCGCCAAGCGGCAGATCCTCGTCGATATAGGCGACGCTTGCGAGGGTTTCCGGGACGAAGCGCTCGCGCGGGACCGCGCCCAGCGCGGCCACGATCGCCGGTTCGATCACCCGGTTCGGGCGCAACTGACTTTCGACCATGTTCCGTCGCGCTTTGGCGAAATCCATGGCAACCCTTCTCCCCCTATTGCGACGGGTGCGTGCCCCGGCAGGCCGCCGGGACGATGCCAGGGTTATAGCCTCACGGGATGGCGAAAACAATCCGCGGCGGGATACCGCCAGCCGCTTGACCGGCCTCGGGACGCCCCGTATACCACGGCCTGTTGCGCCGCCGCGGCCCGGTGGCAGAGTGGTGATGCAGAGGACTGCAAATCCTTATATGCCGGTTCGATTCCGGCCCGGGCCTCCATCTCTTTCCGGTAAAACCCCGATATGTCCGATCCATCGCCGCGAAAGGTCGCAGCGACCGCCTGGCGGCGCGGGCGCAAGACCGGCATTTGCCGGAATGGAGCGGGAATTTCTACCTCGAGGGCGGCGTTCCGCTCTCCTCCTGCGTCCGCTCCCGCGGCGCCGGGGCGTCCACGTTCGGCTTGCGCATGACGAGCCGGCTGAAGCTCCAGAGCTCGACGGCGCGCCCCTGGGCGTGGCGATTTGCGATGGCCATCGCCGCCTCGTCGTTCTCGCTCTTAAAAAAGATGAAGCGTTCGGCGCGGCCAAGCGGGCTGAGCAGCAAAAGTCGGTAGTCCATGGGCATGCCTCCAGCCTTAACGCTATGTCCAGGGCCCGACCCCGGCAATTGCCCATGGGGCCTAGTTCTTTCAGCCGATACAGGCAGTTGCGGTATCCGGATGCGGGGGCGACGATCGGTCCCAGCCGGCTGCGATGCGGGAAATTGCGCGGGCCCGGCGGAACAAGTAGAAACGATCCGGTTCCGCGCGATAGGCTAGGCGCGGCCCGCAGGAGTCCCATGGCCGACGGCAAGCTCACCGATTTTCTGACACGCTACGACCCGCAGCTGCGCTCGCTCTGCCGGCTGATCTTCGCGCTCAGCGTCGTCACCGTGCTGGTGCTGTCGCTGCTGCCCGGCCCCTACATGCCGCATTTCCGGCTGTCGGATAAGATCTGCCATTTCATCGCCTATTGCGAGACGGCGGCATCCGGCTGGCTGGCCTATCGTTTGGCGCCCGGCCTGAAATTCGTGCTGCCGGGCCTCATCGCGCTCGGCGGCGCGATCGAGCTCGCCCAGCACTACGTGCCCGGGCGGAGCACGGACATCCTCGATTTCACGGCGAATTCCCTGGGCGTGCTCGCAGGCTACGGGCTGGCGCGCCTGGTCGAGACGGTCTGGCGCGTGCCGGCCGGCGCCACGCGCCCCTGAGAGTACCGATGAGCGCGCCGCGCCGGCGCCGGCCGGATACCTCCGGATACTTAGAGCGCGTTCAGCGTCGCCTTCGCCTCGGCGACAAGCTCGGCGTTGTTGGCGGCCGCGACCGCCTTTTCGAGGTAGCGGCGCGCATCCTGGGCATTGCCCGACTTGTAGTAGGCCATCCCCAGGTGGAAGTTGATGTCGGCGTTCTCCGGCCGGCCCTCGACCGCCTTCGTCAGGAAGACGACCGCCAGGCTGTAATCGCCCTTGCGGTAGTGCAGCCAGCCCAAGGTGTCGAGGTAGAACGGATTTTCCGAATTCTGGAAGCGCTGTGCGATCTGCAGCGCGTTATCCAGGTTCTGCGGATCCTTGTATTTGAAATCCGCGATCAGCGCCGCCAGGTTGTTGGCCGCCAGGTCGAGCTTGGGATTGTGCTCCAGCACGCTGCGATAGGTCTTGATCGCGCCGTCGATGTCCTTCGTCGCCTGCTGCGCCGACGCCAGGGTCAGCTGCAGGGTCGCGTCATGCGGCACATGCTCGAGGCCGCGCTTGAGCACGGCGATCGCGCGGTCGTGCTTGCTCTCCGCCACCATCAGCCGGCTGAGGTTGAGATAGGGAAGCGTCCAGTCCTGGCGCAGCTGGGTCGCCTCGAGGAAGGACTGCTCCGCCTTCGGGCCGATCTTCTCGTAGGCGTAGACCTCGCCCAGAAGGTTGTAGGCATAGACGTCCTTCGGCGATTCCTTGATCTGGCTCTTGAGCAGCTGCACCGCTTCTTCCGGCTGCTTCAGCGCCAGGTAGGACTGCACCATGCCGGTCAGGGCCAGCGCCGATTTCTTGTCGGCCGCGAAGCCCTGGCGGAAGGCGTCGAGCGCTTCGACATGCCGGCCTTCGGCCTGATACACGCGGCCCATCGCGACATAGCCGCGCGACTGTTCGCCATCGATCTGCAGCATGCGCTTCGCCGTCAGCATCGCCGGCTGCAGCTTCCGTTGCGCCAGGAGAATCTCCTCCCGCATCCGCAGCGCCGGCAGCGAATTCCGGGGATTTCTCGAGGACCTGGTCGACCAGCGAGACCGCCCTGTCGGGGTTGCGCTGCTGCACGTAGATCCGCGCCAGCGTGAGACGCGCCTCGTCGTTTTGCGGATCGCTGGTCAGCAGGAGCTTGAGATTTTCCGCCGCCAGATCCACGTCGCCGCCGCGCAGGTGCGCATCGGCGATCAATCCCAGCGCTTCGATGTTGCCCGGATTGTCGCGCAGCACCTGCCGCAGGTCGGCGATCGCCTGATCGCGCTTGTTTTCGCCCAGCAGCAGCCGCGACTGGATGATCAGTCCCTCGGCATTGCCGCCGTCGTCGGCCAGAACCTGCTTGACCAGCGCGGCCGCCCCCGCGGTATCGCCCTTGGCGAGCCGCAGGCGGGCGAGCCCCGTGCGCGCCCGGATGACCGTCGGCTTCTCCTTCGCGCCGGTCTCGATCGCGTGCAGCGTCGCTTCCGCCTTGTCGACCTGGGAATGCTTCACGTAAAGCTCGGCTAGCCCGAATTTCAGGTTGGCGTCGCCGGGCTCCGCGTCGATGAAGGTCTTCAACGCGCCCTCGGCCTGCTCGATGCTGCGCTGGTTGGACAGGAAGTCGATCAGCACCAGCTTCGCCTTGTCGCTCTTCGGAAGCGCCGCGACCATGTTGCGGAGCACCTTCTCCGCGTCGTCCTTCTTGCCGAAAGCGACCATGAACCGGGCGAGATCAGTCTGGTAGGCGACATTGCTCGGATCGATGGCGAAGAGCTCGCGGTACACCGTTTCGATTCCCGCGATATCCTTCTGCCGCCGGTAGAGCTCGATCAGCAGCATCCGCAGCGCCGTTTCCTTCTTGTTGGCGGCGGTGGCCTTCTTCAGCAGCGCGATCGCCTCGGGCGCCCTATCTTCCTTCTGCAGGACGCCGACGAGAACGGAGGTCGCAGCGACGTCGTTCGGCCGCTTCCCGAGCGCGAACAGCGCTTCCTTGCGCGCATCGTCGAGCCGGTTCTTGCGCAGATAGACCGCACCGAGCAAACGCGTGCCCGTCGATGTTCTGCGGCTCGACGGCGAGCGCCTTTTGCGCTTTCGTCAGCGCCTGATCGATGTCCCCCGACATCAGGTAGATGCGGCCGATATGCAGGTTGGCGCCGACATGCGCGTCTTTCTGCTCGAGCACCGACTGAAAGGCGCCGAAAGCGCCACGGTAGTCGCCCTGCTTTTCGGAAATCAGGCCGAGATAGTACAGCGCTTCCATGTTCAACGGATTGATCTGGCGCGCATTCTTCAGCTCGAGCGCCGCCTTCCGATAGTCGCCCGCTTCGTAAAGCGCCTTGCCGCGATCGAAATAAGCCTTCTCGCGCTCCTCGGCGCCGTCGCAGGCGGCCAGCGCAAGCGGGATCAGCAGCGCAAGCAGCCAGCGCAAGGCTAGGTGCGCCATGCGGCCGCCCCCCGCCTTGCGGTGCTTTGCCGTGGTCCGAAAATCAGTCAAAAACGCCGTCATATGGTGCCCCCACACTCAACGAAAAGTCCGGCTACCCGCTCGGAGAATATATTTGTTGACCCCGCTCTTGGGGGAATATCTGCCGGTTAATCCGTGTATTTCGGTTTACCCCTAATGGGTTAACCTCGCACGCCGGCATTCCCCCGCATCAAGCCATCATCCGATCGACCGGGCCGCCGCGCAGCCCATCCCGGGTCCCGCCAACCATGCCCCTTGGGCCGCGCTATATCTGTCTACGCCCGAACGGCAGGGGTTGTTCCGGCCCGCTGCCCGACGCACCGCCGGATCGCTCCGGCTTGTCGGCGGCGTTGGCCGGCTTCTTCGCGCCCCGGCGGTAGCCGCCCAGGGTCTTTCGGACCTGACCGATCACGAAGAGCATTTCGGACATACGGGCGCGGAGCAGGTCGTTCCAGCCCTCGTCCAGCGGCTCGCTTTCCGCCATCTGTTCCAGCCGGCGGAGGATATTGTTGAATTTCGCCACCGCGGTGTAGGTCGAGAGCACCTCGGTCGCGACGTCGCCGCCGAGCTTCCGCAGGTCCTCCAGCACGCCCTGGGGCTCATCGAAGCCCGTGACCCGCATGCCGCGGACATCGTCGAGCTCAAGCCCCTGCTTGCGCTTGATGCGGTCCGCGACGAGGGTGTTCGCCTGCTGCAGCACGCTGGTGATGTAGTCGAGGCTGTCGACGATCTCGCCCGCCCGCGCCCGGGCCGCCTCGAGGTCGGGTGACGGCGTCACCGGCGACGGGCTCTTCTTCAACGCCTGGACGACCGATGCCGACGGCTCCAGACGCTGGACGCTGCCGGCCTCCTGCCACCAGGCCGGGTTCGTCGCGACCGGCGGCGGATCGGTCCTGGGATGCGCCGCCTCGCTGGCGGCCTGCTCGCGAAGCGGCTCGGCGCGCATGCGGTCCGTCGGCGCGCGGCTGTCGCCCGCTTCACGGTCCCGCGCCGGCGGATTGGACGGCGCGACGACGTCAAGCCGCTGGTCCGCGGCATCGCGGCTGCCTGGGTGGATGTTGGGACGGATATCGGGGCGCTTCTCGGGCGCCGCCGGCGGCCGGGGCGCCTCGGCTCGCGTCTCGGCCATCCTCGGCGCCTGAGGCGGTTGCGGCGGTTGCGGCGGTTGCGGCGCCACGCCCTTCGGCTCATCCGGCTGCGGCGTCGCGATCCTGGGCGCCTGCGGCTGCGGGGCCCGGTCATTCCGGCTCTCCCGATGCTCCCGCGAAAGCGGCAGATGCAGCTCGATGCCCGCGACCGGCACGGTCTCGGTTCGCGGAGCCCGCGGCGCATCGTCGTCGGACCCGCGCGACCGCAGCACCGCCGCGGCGTTGACCGCCCGCTTCCGCAGCAGCGGATGCTGGGCGCGAAGCCGCGGCTCGCGCTTCGGCTCCTGATCCTCGATCGGCGGCGTCGCCTTCAATTCGCGCAAAAAGGCCGCCGTTCCCTCCTCCGGGGATTCGAAAATTTCGTTGTCCTCGTCGCGGCCGGGCTCCTTGCGCGTCACCGTGCGATGGTAGACGCGGCTCGCCAGATAGCCGCAGAACAGGACGATGGTCGAGACGACCATCAAAGGCAGGACATAGTCTTCGAGAATTCGAAAGTATCGGTCGATGTAGTCGCCTGACAGATTGATCTGTACGGCGTTCGCATGCGCAATACTCAGGCAAAACACTGCGCCAAAGATTTGGATGATCCGAAACACGCGCATGTTTTTTATTCGCTCAATACTAATTTTGCGTGGGGAATAGTATCAACAAACTGTGACCATTCCAAGAAATTCGCGAATCGCGACATTGCTAAAGTCTTTCACCGTTTATCACGAGAATAAGCAAACACGCGATCGCAGAATATTTCAACACCCTATTGATATACAAGGCGGTTTCCTTTTCCTTCGTTTCTTCGTGCTGGCCGTTGCTATTCTTGTTGAGCAGGAATTCCGTCACGTAGAAGAGGACCAGAAGCCGGAACAGGATCTCACCAACGGGGTATTGAGCGATGAAATTGGACGTTAAATTTGGCACCACTAAGGCAAAGAAAACGATCAGCAGATCCTGCGGGGTCACCCGGAACAGGTCGCGCCGGGTCACCCGGATCCCCAGCACCAGCACGACCGACATCAGCACCAGCAGGCCGTCGATCGTCAGGTAGTTGATCCAATAGGTGTCCGGACGCTCGGCCAGCATGAAAACGATCAGCACGCTCGACATGTACACGCCGGCCCGGCTGAGCCAGCGGTGACTGCCGCGCAGCAGTACGCTTCCGGCAACCAGCGCACAGACGGACGCGACGGCGATCACGACAAAATCCCGTTGCAGCCGCCCCACCACGAAAGCCCCGACTACCAGGAACAGAACGATGCAGACCGTCAAGGTGTTGCCAATCGCGTTGGGCAGCCAATCGATCCGGCGAAGCCAGGAATTCCGCCGATGCAGCTCGTCCTCCTCGACGACGTGCATGCGATGCAGCCGCCAGCCGGTCGACTTGGCCCAGCCGATCGCCGCGACCACGGCGAGGCAGAAGCAGGCATAGACCGAGACGACGAGGATGTCCGAGGCGTAGCGCAGGTAGAAGCCGGCGCAGATCAGCCCGCCATGCAGCAGGTAGATCAGCGATACCGCCTCATACTGGCGAAAGCCCATGTCGAGCAGCTGATGGTGGATATGGCGCCGGTCCGGGCTGAAGGGCGACCCTCCAGCCGCGAGCCGCAGCGTCATCACCCAGAGCGTGTCGAGGATGGGCAGGCCCAGCAGCAGCAGCGGCAGCGCCGGGCTGAGCGCCTGGTTGACCCGCTCGACCAGGAAGATCGTCAGGGCGGCGGTGATGAAGCCGAGGAACTGGCTGCCGGCATCGCCGAGAAAGACGATCGCCGGATGGGTGTTGTAGCGCAGGAAGCCAAGGATGCCGCCCATCACGGTCAGCGCCAGGAGCAGCACCGGCGTGTGATTGGACTGATACGCCAGGAAGGCGATCATCGCCAGCGTGAGCAGCGTGCAGCCCGCCGCGAGCCCGTCCAGGCCGTCAGTCAGGTTGATCGCGTTGGTGACCCCGAGCACGATCAGGGCGGTCGCCGGATAGGCGAACCAGACCGAGACCGGATCGAGCCCGGCGAAAGGATAATGCGTAAGCACGACGCCGCCGTTGATCGCGATGCCGAGCGCCACGATCTGGCCGATCAGCTTGACGCGGTAGTCGAGGTCCTTGATGTCGTCCCACAGCCCGAACAGGAAAATCACCAGCGCGCCGGACAGCACCGACGACATCGCCGCGTCCTTGGGCAGCCACATGACGATCGGCAGCAGAATGCCCGACGCGATCGCCAGGCCGCCGCAGCGCGGCACCAGCTCGGTATGGATCTTGCGGGCGTCCGGGACATCCAGCAGATGCATCGGCGCGGCCAGGCGCATGAGCGGCGGGACCAACACCATCGTGACGAACAGGGCGCTGATAAAACTGAATGCCAGGATCATCGGATGCCGGTCGGACCCTCAAGACTTGCCGGTCGGCGAATAACGCCTTCCGCAAGTTGCGTAAAAACGCAATATTGCCGGACGCCTCGTCGGCCCACGTCTCCTTCGACGCGCAGCACGTGATTGCGCCCGCAGCCCGCCCATCCCGGTAGTGCCTTAATAACAGACTTACGCAAAAGGTAAAATGCTTCCTTCCGGCTACCTCAGGACGGCACGAAACGCGGCAGCAGCGGATAAATCTGGCGCATGAAATCGCCGAGCCGCTGATCCGCCGCGGGTTCCAGCTCGTTCCGGCCGAGCGGCGTGACGAGCCGGACAAGCGCGCCATCCGTCCGATGGCGGGTCAGGCCATCCCAGAACAAGAACCATTTGACCAGATACTCGTTGGTCATGTCCCGGCCGCGCTGGTCGAACCAGTAGTAGACCACCTGGCGCAGGGTGCCCTTGGCGATCACCGCCCGGTTAACGATGAGGTTACCGTTGCCCACCGCCACGCCCTCGACCGACACCCGTGAAAGCGACTCGATCTCCCAGCCGCCGCCCGGGATGCAGGAACGCGGCGAATGCACCGCCTCGCCCTTCCGCTGGGAGGCGTAGTAGGCGACGTAGAAATTGATGCCCGCCGGCTGGTTCGGCGCGGTGAAATCCATCATCGCATAGTCCGTCAGCTTGAGCGTCTGCAGGACCGGCGCCTCGATGCTGAGCCGCCGGCCGTGCCAGTCGCCGACACGCAGCGGAAAACCGACGAGCGGCTCGTGCGACGGTTCGATATCGCTGCGGCCGGCGACCAGGATGCTGACCCCGGCGGTTACCGTCAGCAGCAGCGCGGCGGCGATCCAGCTTCGCGTCGGCGCGGCGCCGAAGCGCGGCAGCCAGCCCTTCCGCAGGTCCGGCAGGCCGATCCAAAACACCTCGGCCAGCCGCCGGCGGCCGATCCGGCTGAGGATCACGATCTCGATGAACAGGATCGCAACGCAGGCCATGAAGACGACCCAGCCCTCGAACAGATGCAGCGCGCCTTCCGCCTGCTCGATGCCCCAGCGGTCGACCAGCACGCCGATGATGCCGATCCTGAGGCTGTTCATGAAGATCGTGATCGGGATCGTCGAGAGCAGCAGCACCGCGCGGTGCCAGATCGGCCCGCGGTAGAGATAGGCGCAGATATAGCCGAAGCTCATCAGCGGAAAGAGATAGCGCAGGCCGCTGCAGGCCTCGGCCACCTGCAGCTTGTAGATGCCGAGGTCGATGACGTTGCCTTCGAGAAAGACCGGAATATCGAACAGCCGGATGACCGCCACGCCGATCTGCGAGGACCACAGCTGCAGCTGGGCGGACAGGTTGACGTACAGGAAATCCGGTAGCGGCACCATGAAGACGAGATACAGCAGCGGCGCCCAGATCAGCCGCATGCCGGACCAGCCGACGAGGGCCAGCGCGACGCCGAAGAGGGCCACGAGGAAGCCGTACTGGATGACCAGGTAGACCGTGCTGAGCTCGCCCAGCAGGCCGGCAAGCAAGCCGAAGAAAAGCACGACCACGCCGACCGCCGCGCCGCGGGGACGGCGCTCCGCGAGCACGGCCGCCTGCAGCGCGTCCTTCTTCTGCCAGATGAGAAACGCCGCGATGATCGGGATCAGCGGGCCGTGGCTGTATTCTTCCGCATGCCAATGGTCGGCCATGTAGGACAGGCCGTCCCAAAAGACGATGCAAAGCCCCGCCACGACGAGCACCACGGTCACGAGCCACGATCCGAGCTCGAATCCGGTGCTGGGTGCGGGATGGGCCTGCGTCCTGGCTTCGGTCATTGCGTGTTTCGGGGCGTGTTTCGGGGCGTGTTTCGGGGGCCTTGGCGTTGGACGGAAGGATCGAACGGACGCCGCCGCGTCATGCGCGCGGCCCGGACCGCCGGCAAATGCCCCCACTCGATGCGGTCATGGCAGCGGCCCCGTGCGTTGCGGCCGGCCGTCCCGGCGGCGCGGCGGACTTTCGCTGGAGGAGTCGCGCCTTTGCAAGGAGAATATGGATGCATCGCCCGGAATGCTGCTTCCGATGGCCCTTTCGCCCGTGCCGGGACACGCCGTCCCTGTCCGGTCCCGACCCCGGCATTCTGGCCGGAATTGCAGCCCGGTCAACCTCACAGTCGCCGATGACACAAAAAAGTCTTGATTTATAGAGGTTTCGGACGCGAGCCTCGCGGATTTCCGCGGCCCGCCACATTCGATTTACCACCGCCGCGGTTGTGCTTATCCACCTTGTTGGTAGTCTAGCGGTCCCACTGGTCAGTCACAGAAACGGATCGATCCGCGCATGGCTCGAATTCTCGTCACCGGCGGCGCCGGCTATATCGGCAGCCACACCTGCAAAGCGCTGGCGCATGCCGGGCACGAGCCGGTCGTCTATGACAGCCTCGAATACGGCTTCCGGGATTTCGTCCGCTGGGGCCCGCTGGAACAGGGCAGCACGCATGACCGCGCGCGCCTGGCGGCGGTGATCGGGCAATACAAGCCGGACGCGGTGATGCATTTCGCCGCTTACATCGCAGCCGGGGAATCGGTCGTCAACCCGGGGAAATTCTATTGGAACAACACCGCCGGTACCCTCTGCCTGCTGCAGGCGATGCAGGACGCCGGCCTTTCGCTCCTCGTGTTCTCCAGCACCGCGGCGGTCTATGGCAACCCGCAGTCGACCCCGATCGACGAAAACCACCCGCTCCTGCCGATCAATCCCTACGCGCACAGCAAGCTGTTCGTGGAGCAGATGCTCCACGACTTCGGCACGGCGCATGCACTGCGGTCGGTGGCGCTGCGCTATTTCAACGCGGCCGGCGCCGATCCCGACGGCGAGCTCGGCGAATGCCACGATCCGGAAACCCATCTGATCCCGCTTGCGCTGCGCGCGGCGCTCGGCACGGGCAAGCCACTGACCGTGTTCGGCGCGGACTACGACACGCCCGACGGCACGCCGATCCGCGATTACATCCATGTCAGCGATCTCGCCGAAGCGCATGTCGCCGCGCTGCGCCATCTGATGGCGGGCGGTCGCGTCGGCGACGGCCAATCTCGGCGTCGGCAAGGGCTACTCCGTGCGCGAGGTCCTGACCGCGACCGAGCGCGTGCTCGGACGCACGGTGCCGACGATCGAAGGGCCGCGGCGGCCCGGCGACCCGACCGAGCTGGTCGCCGATCCCGCCCGCGCCGGCCGCCTGCTGTCGTGGCAGCCGCGCTTCACGGCCCTCGACGCGATCATCGAAACGGCGGCGAATTGGGAGAGGTCCCCGCGGAACAAGGGGCGCGCCCGGCCGTGACCGCCACGCGCGCCGGGCGGGAATAGGTCGGGCATAGGCGCTCTTAGCAGTCGGTCACCGGCGCCACGAGCGGGATGACATTGCCATAGCGATGCCGCTTCACCGCATCGACCGCGGAAATCAGGATACGGGTCGTGTTCAGCAACGCGCGGTCGGGATAGGCCGGCGGCCGGCCGGCGGCGATGTTAGCCAGAAACGAGCGGTACATCGCCGTATGCCCCTTGTTGCGGAAGCGGCGCCGGCGCACCCGCCACCGCCCGCCCGTCTCGCTGATCATCGAGATATAGTCGTCGATCCGCACGGTGATGTCGCCGCGCCGGATCTCGATAAGCTCCTGCACGCCGCGCAAACCGTTGCCGAGCTTGGTCGCAACCAGCGTGAGGCGCGAGCCGTCGGCGAATATCACTGCCATGCTGGTTTCGTCGCCCGCGATGGCGTGCTCGGCCGACGCGATGACCAGCGACAGCGGGTCGGCGTCGATCAGGCTGACCGCGATGTCGACCCAGTGCGCGACGTTGCCGAAGATCCGCGTTCCCTGGCTCGGCCAGTAATACCAATGGCTCTCGGGGATGCGCAGTTCCTTGACGATGCAGAGCACGTGGAGCGGCCCGTCCGCGCCGCCGATGACGCTTTGCGCGATATGCGTCATCGGCGCGGAGCGGCGGTTATAGCCGATCTCGATATGCGCCCCCGCCTCGCGCAGCGCCACCAGGCGCGCGGCTTGCGCCATGTCCAGGGCCGGCGGCTTCTCGATCATGACGCGCGCATTCGGGTTCGCGGCGATCGCCATGGCGGCGTGCTCCGCGTGGGTCGAATGGTAGCCGGCCAGGATGACGATCGGCTCGACCGCTTCGCCCAGGCGCGTGAAGGCCCGCTCAGCCGAGGTGTCGCAATGCCGGAACTTGAAGCGCTTCGCCACGCGGGCGACCAGCCCCGGGTTGAGGTCCACGACGGTGTGGAACGGCAGTCCCGCCAAGGTCGGCAGGATGTACGCGCAGGCATAGGCGCCGGCGCCGATGAGGAAGACCTCGTTGCGCCGCGGCGGCCTAGCCTCCTCCGCCGGCGCAGCCTCTTTTGTCGGTACAGGCGACGCCGCTTCGGCGGGGAAGGAAATTTCCCGCAACGGCTCCCGCCTGGCGCCGCCATCGGCGGCTTCGGCCCCTTCCGGCGACGCGGCGATATCCTCGAAACGCAGGCCGAGCGGACGGCCCGAATAGGGCGAATGATGGAACAGCTGGGCGAGCCGGTCCGGATGGGCGGTGAGGAATTCATGGACCCGGGCATAAAGCGCCGAAGCGTCTTGCTGCGGCGGCAGGTCCAGGACGAGATCGCTGGGGAAACCCAGGATCTCCGCCTGCGGGCAGTCCTGCGGCCCGACCGCCACGACCGGCGCGTCGCCGTCGACCCGGCGGCCCACGGCGAAGATCACCTGCCGCTCGCGCATGATCGACCGCTGCAGGAAGGTCCCGCGCACCTTGTTGAGGGTAAGCCGGCGCCTTCGCGCCAGAAAAAGAACAGCAGCTTCGCGAGCTGGTTCTCGAAGGCGAAGCGGTGCGCCCGCGCCTCGGCCGGCACCTTGATCGGGGCGTAAGCGGTCAACGCGAACGAGGGTCTCGTCCCCGGCGGCGATCGGCGGCGGAACTTCGAAAATCTCTCCGGAAAACCGTATTTTCATGAGAAAACGAGCATCCGACCAGCGCGTCCGGCTTCCGACGCATCGAGGAAATGCGACCGCCTTCAATGGTCCAATCAGGGCATGTTGTCAAACGGCCGGCGAGGCCGTATTGATCGGCCCACAGAGGAAATCGGCCTCCCCGCGCCAAGCCCGGCCCGCAGGCCGGCGAAGCTACGTCGAGGTGTTCCCAGCCCCGTGTCAGATCGTATTCGCCCCCGGATCCTCGTCCTCGCCCACCTGCCGCCGCCGATCCACGGGGTCACCGTCGTCAACGAGACGCTGGTGAAGTCGCGCCTGCTGCACGAGCGGTTTCGGCTGGACGTGCTGCCGATGCGCTTCGCCCGGGACTTTTCCGACATCGGCTCGCTCCGCCTCTCGAAATTTCTGGCCATGGCCGGGGTCGCGCTGCAGCTCGCCTTCCGGCTCGCCTTTCGCCGGCCGGACGCGGTCTACATGACGCCGACGCCGACCGGCATGAGCTTCGTGCGCGACGCGCTGTTCGCCTCGATCATGAACCTTTTCCTCATGCGGAAGATCTTCCACCTGCACGGCAAGGGGGTGCGGGCCTTCTACGACCGCTCGCCGTTCTACCGGCTGCTCTATCGCTGGGTGTTCCGGGGCGCGCACATCGTCCATCTGAGCAAGCGCCTCTCCAGCGACGTCGCCGGGATCGTGCCCGACGACGCGGATACATGTCGTGGCCAACGGGATCGCCGCGCCGGCACACCCGGTCCGCCGCGGGGAGGCAACGCATAGCGGGCCGCCGGTCCTGCTCTACCTCTCCAACATCATGCGGGCGAAGGGCGTCTTCGTGCTGCTCGACGCGCTGAATATCCTGTTGGCAGAGGGCATCGATTTTCACATCGATTTCGCCGGTGCGCCGAACGACGCGAAGACCCAGCAGGAATTCCTGAGACTATCTGCGCGGCAGCCCCGCTGCGTGGCCGCACCGTCTACGCCGGGATCGTCACCGGCGACGCCAAGGACCGGCTGTTCCGCGGCGCCGACATCTTCGTCATGCCGACCTTGAACGACGCCTTCCCGCTGGTCGCGCTCGAAGCCATGGCCTACGCGCTGCCGGTCGTCTGCTCCGAGGAGGGCTCGCTACCCGATATCATCCGCGACGGCGAAACGGGCATCCTGGTGGCGAAAGGCGATGCACCGGCCCTCGCCGCGGCGCTGAAGTCGCTGATGCTCGACCCGGACCGCCGCCGGCGAATGGGCGAAGCCGGTCGCGCGCGCTACGAGGCGAATTTCACCCTCGACCGGATGGAGGAGAACGTCGCCGCGGCGCTCGACGACTGTCTCGCCGCCTGGCACCGGCCGACCAGCCGCGCCCGGACGGAGGCCTGAGCCGCCATGCCGACCGCGCCGGTGAAGGTCTGCCTCATCCAGGATTACCTGCCGCCTTACCGGATTCCGCTGTTCACGAAAATCGCGGCGGCCGAGGGCGATCGATTTCACCCTGCTGCTGATGGCGCGGAAGCACGCCAGCTACGCGCAATGGGCCGATCTTTGGCGCAACCCGCCGTTCAACTGCCTGCTCCTGCCGGGCTGGCGCTTCCGCGTGAACGCGGAGGCGGAGAGCGGGCTCAATCCGGCACTGTTCTTCACCCTGGCGCGGCTGCGCCCGGACGTGGTGATCTGCAGCGGCTTCTCCATCAACACGATCCTGGCGCTGCTCTACAAGGCGCTGTTCGGCAAGCGCGTGATCGTCTGGACGGAAGCCACCGAGACGTCCGAATCCTTCCTCTCGCATCCGCGCTTGCGCACGCGCGTCCGCCGCCTTCTCGCCCGATGGGTCGACGGATTCATCGACGCGGGCACGGAAGCGCGAGCCTACGCGCAAAGCCTGATCGCGCCGGGCCGGCGCGTGCCCTTCTTCCGCTCCTACAACGCCATCGACAACGACGACTTCGCCCGGCGATGCGACGCCTTCCGCGCCGATGCCGCGGCCTTCGCCGCTTTCCGCAGCCGGCTCGCGCCCCGTAACATATTGTTTTCAGGGCAACTTATAGAGCGGAAGAACATCCGGCGGCTGATCGAGGTGTACGAGGCGATCCTCGCGCGCAGGACCGAGCCTGTCGGGCTGATCGTGCTCGGCCAGGGACCACTGCAGGATTACCTCGCCGAGCGCAAGCGCGCGCGCAACCTTCAGCACCTTTACCTAGAGGGCTTCCAGCTCGCGGAGAACTACTACAAATACTTCGCCGCCGCCGACGTCTTCATGCTGCTGAGCGTCTTCGACTGCAATCCGCTGGTCATCTTCGAAGCGCTCGCCGCGGGCCTGCCCACGATTTGCAGCCGGCACGCGGGCAACGCGGTCGACTTCATCAGCGACGGCCAGGACGGCTTCATCGTCGACCCCGAGGATGTCGACGCCATCGCGGCGGGCACGCTGACGATCCTGAACCGCACGGACCGCGGGCCGATGGCCGCGGCGGCGCGGGACGCGGTGCAAAAGGCGAACTATGACGCGGCCGCCCGCGCCTTCACCGATGCGGTCACCGAAATAACACGCGCGTAAATCCGGAATCCTACTCGACCAGGACCTCGACGGGCCGCTTGGCCGCCGCCCTCTCGGTTGCGGAGCCGGCTTCCTGCTCGAAATCGAGCCCCTTGATGGCGAGACCGATCAAGCCCCACGCATACCACTGATAGCCCGGATAGAGGCTCGGCACGACGCCGATCGTGTCGATCATCCAGCCGCCGAAGATCATCACCGCCATCAGGTTTATCGGCGTGGTTTTCTTCATGTAGAGCTTGAAGACGCGCACGCCGATCATCCACAGCAGCAGCACGTAGATCGTCAGGCCGACGAAGCCGCCGTAGAACAGCTTCTGCAGATAGTCGTTATGCGAGCCGAAGGCGCTCCGGTAGCCGAACATCTGCTCGATCGCGCTCTCTTCGCTGAACCCTTCCAGCGCGTTCTCCCAAATCCCGACGCGGCCCGGAAAGCAGTTTCCGGCTGTCGACCTGTCCCGACCCTTCCGCCGCTTCGGAAAGCTCGGTCTGGAACAATTGCCCGGTCTGCTGGAATATCAGATCCGAGTGCAGGGCGTTTATGCCGAGGACGAGAAGGCAGAGCGTGACGGCCAGGCCGATCTTGCGATAGCCGACGCACCATACGCCGAACCAGATGAGTATCGTCCCGATCGCCGCCTTCGAATACATCTTGTACAGCACGAAGACGCTGGCCACGCCGAAGATCGCCAGCAAGACCTTCCATACGATGTCGCGATTGGGCCTCAGGAAATAGGCCCAGTACAGAATGATCCCCGCCAGGCATTGAAAGACGTAGCCGCGAACCGAAACGATGTCGTGGTAGAAGCCCGAATACCGTATCAGCCCATAGGAATTATCGAGCCGCAAATCGCCGCCTTCCGACATCTCGCGCAGCGTGCCCGATCCCGACGCGATCTGATACAGGATGACGAGGACGGGAAAGAGCCCCGACGCGATCAGCGTCAGCGTCAGCTTCTTGAATTCCTTTTTCTCGGTGAAGAAGGCCTGCAGCATGTAGAAGCCGACGAAGCCGGCAATGTGCCGGAAGATCAGGTCCATCGACTTGGTGAGACCTTCATCGATCGCATGAAAGGTGCCGGCGAACAGGTTGTAACAAAGGTAAACCGTCCAGATGCCGAACAGCGGCATCGTGTTGAACGAGGGCCCTCGCGTAAGCGCCCGCAGGAAAATGAACATCGGCACGAGCAACCCCAGGAGGACGAGGGGGTTCATCTTGACGCCGCCGATGAAGTAATTCGCATACCACCCGGCCGCGGCGACCGGATGGAACAGCAAGGTCGCCAGGACGCCGGCGCGAATGCCCAGGACAAAGGCCGTCGCGACGAAGACAACGCTGAGCGAGGCGATATATCCGATCACGGCTGCCGGACGCTCGGGAAATGGGCGGCCGGGCGGCCGGCGGCCATGCCATCCGGGCCGTTCGGGCCGCACCGTTGGGTCGCGCGTGCGATCGAGGCCAACCTCAAGCGTCCCCTAATCATGCGACGAGCGCAGCCAGCTCATCGAGAATCCTCTGCCCCTTGACCGCATAGTCGAACCCGAGGCTCGCGCGGCGGGCATTGGCGCCGAGCCTGGCCGCCCGTTCGGGATCGCTCTTGATCGACAGTATCTTCGCCGCGAGGTCGGCCGGATCGCCGGCCCGAAAGTGCAGCCCGGTTTCGCCGTCCTCGATCAGCTCGGCCATGCCGCCGATCTTCGAGACGATGACCGGCTTCGCCACGGCCATGTATTCCAGCACCTTGATCGGATAGGTCTGCGCCAGGTCCGGGACGTCCTTGAACGGAACGACACACACGTCGCACCGGGCGATGCGCTCCTTGAGCTGGTCCTTCACGATGAAGTCGAGGAAGGTGACCTTGGGATCGCCCTCCAGGATCGCGACCTGCGGCCGCACGTCTTGCGGGATCCGCCCGACGATCGTCAGCGTGACGTCGTGACCCGCTTGCCGCAGCCGCTGGAACGCCAGCGCCATGGTGTCCAGTCCCATGTCGCTGTGATAGCTGCTCCGGGTGCAGAGGATGTTGAAGCCTTCGGCAGGGCCTGGGCTGCGCCTTCGACGGTTGAAACTCATTCACGCGGATGGCGTTCTTCATCACCAGCATTCGAATGGGCGGTATGGCGAAATACCTGAATTCGTAATCGGGCCGGATCGACAGCAGGAAAAAATCCGCGAACGTAAAAGCCCGCTTGAGAATATAGCGATTCAGGCGCAGCCACGCACGGGCCAATTGGCCGCGCTGCCCGCCGCCCCGGCCGGGCACGTCCCAGACGTCGACCACCCATTTCCGCGCCCCGAAGACCTTGCAGATAAGCCCCGTCAGGCTGAGCAGCGACGGCTCGGTCAGGACGATGTCGAAACGCCGCGCCCGCCCGATCAGCGCATACAGCAGCACCTGCAGGATCAGCCCCAGCTTGCCCCCGAGCGTCGCGCGGGCAATCGGCGTGCCCGGCTTGGCGGACGCGGAAAAATCGGCGCCCTTGCGCGCCCACAGCGTCAAATCCGCATGGCGGCTGAGAAAATCGACGCGCTGAAAGTGATTGTAATCGCTTTGGCTCGGCGTATGCGACGCGAAGGTGATGAAAAGAATCCGCATATGTCCGGCCACGCGATCCGTCAAAAACGATGTGGGAGAGCCATCAGACGGCCGGACGGGATCATCCTCCGGCAATTACCCGCACCCATACCCGGATGTCGCGCTCGCGCGGTTCCCCGCCATGGACGTAGCGCCAGATCCCCAAGGTCCGCTGCGGGCCCTCGCCACGCCAGACATAGATATCCCAGGCTCCCGGCAAGGGGAAGCGCGGGTCGGGCTGCTCGCCCTCGGTCTCCACGGCCAGGGACACGCCGTTCGCCCCGTCGATCCGATAGGCGATCGGACGGAGCTTGGCGCCCGGCGGCGGCGACCCGGCTTTCGCCCCCACCATCCGCCCCGCGAGGTTGTCGTCGGCGATGCGGCCCTGCTGCCAGACGAGGCCGTTCCTGTCCGGCATCGAGCGCCAGAATTGCGCGCCCCAGAACAGGTCTCTGGACAGCGTGCCGACGATCAGGTGGCCGGCCTGGCCGTTCCAGGCATAGTGGAAGTGCAGCGCGAGACCGTCCTTGTCGAGCGCGACAGCCGGCCCGCCCGGATCTGCATTCCGCCGCAACAGCTCGACCCAGCCGCCGTCCTTCTGGTCGTACCACAGGGACCATTGGCTATCCTGCTGCTTGCCGTGCTGCGTTTTCTGCGTCAGCAGCGCGTAACGCCCGGCATGCTCCACCTTGTCGGCACGCGGCAGCGCGCTCGCCTGGAACCGCGCCAAGCCGAGCGCCTGCTCGACCTTCGCCGCCTCCGGCCCCGGCACCACGAGGAAACGGGTCCCCTCGCCGACCGGCAGCGTCGTCAGGCCCTTCTTGCCGCCCGAGGCGAGGCGGGTCGTCCGCCGGTCGTAGACCGCGACGTCCTTCAGCGGCTCGTGGAAGGCCAGGCTCTGGCCCTCGCTGTCGAGCTTGGACCAGAGCGCGAAGACCGACTTCCCGTCGCGCCGGTCGAAACGATAGGCCTCGATCAGGCTCGCGCGCGCCATCGGAATCCGCCGGGCCTGCTTGAAGCCGTCGAGCAGCCAGGCCAGCGCGGCGAATTGGACGCCGCCGGTCTTCAAGCTCGAAGTCATGCTCGAAGATCGAATAGACGTTGGTATTGCCGACATAGGTCGCCGTGTAGTGGAAGAACACGTCGGCGCCCGCCGCGAAGGTCCGGACCAGCGTCTTGCTCAAATGCTCGAGCTCGCGCGCCGTTCCGGCGTTGATCGGCCGCTCGAAGCGAAAATAGGCCGGCCAGGTCAGGATGGCGACGCCGGGCGCCCAGACGGTCCTGATGCCGACGCTGTCCGCCGTCCGCTTGAACGCGCGGATGGTGTCCGGATAGGGATAATAATTCGCCGCCAGCACATCGATCATCTTGGGCGAGAGATACTGGAACAGCCGATCCGGCCCGAAGGGCCCGGGCTCCGTGTTGAGGACGATGCGGCAGTCGGGGTTGGCGCGCTTGGCGGCGGCATAGGCGACGGCGTGCCAGGCCGCGTATTCCTTTGCGTTGCTCCAGCTCGCCTTCCGGCTGCCCAGCATGTGGCTGCCCGGTATCTTGTTGTGGATCTCGTCGGCGAAGGTGAAATACTTCACCTTGCCGCGATAATGGCGGACGACGGCCTCGACGTACCGGGCGAAGGCCTGCGTCCGCTCCGCCTGCGGCAGATTCTTGGCCCAGTCGGGATAGTGCCAGCCTTCCAGGTTCATCATGACGTCGAAGCCGTAGCGCCGGAACAGCTCGACGTCGCCGTCGCGCCACGCATATTGCCCCCGCCGCGGCTCGACGAAGGCCCAATTCGCCATGACCTCGGCGGAGGTCAGGGTCGCGGTCCGATGGAAGCCGGCGCGCGCCAGGATGCGAAGCGCCTCTTCCGACGACGTCGCATAGACGCCGAAGGCGGACTCCGTCGGCACGATCTTGCGCGGCTCCGGCAGGACGCTGAAGCTCGTGTCCTGCAGATAGCCGGGCACGCCGGGAAGCGTCAGCGCGGCGACGAAGACGCCGTGCGCGCCGCCGAGGTCGAGCGTGATCGGCCGCGACATGCCGCCCTTGGCCGGCAGCTTGAGATCGAGCGTCCGGTCGGAGACCACCGTCCCGGTGTCGTTCAGGACGCGCAGCCGGGCTTGTCCGCTCTTGGGCGCGGCGCTGGCGTTATAAGCCCGCAGGTCGAAGCGCAGCGGCGCGCCCGGATCGTGGATATGCCCGACCGCACCGTCGACCAGGCCGGCCTCGAGGGCTTGCGCCGGCGCATAGTCGCGCAGCGGGCCTTCCTCGAATTTGAGCGCGTCGACCCAAAGCGTGCCGCGCCGCTTCGACGACGCGTCGATGACCCAATACACCTCGCCCGACTTCTCGGCGGTGAAGGTGATGGATTCCCGTTTCCACGGGAACTCGAAGCCCTGCGGCGTGTAATGCCGCCCGAGCGTGATCTTTTCGCGCTTGAAGGCGCGGCCGCGGTAATCGTATGGCCGGAGCGGCGAAAGCTCGAGCGCCGCGTCCACATCCGCGGAGTCCGCTTTGAGATAGACCGAGAAGGTATAGGTCTTGCCCTTCTCGACCATCACCGGCGCGCCGGCGCGCAGCTCCACGCCGAAGGGACCGTCCGGGCTGAACCCCTTCGACGAGAAGGGCACGCGCAGGCTCACCGCGCCGTCGACCTTGGTCTTGCTGTCCAGACTCATGCCGGGCAGGCCGTTCATATACCAGCGGCCGACGGCATAGCGGGCGTCGATGCCGACCTCGAAGCTGCTGTTCCCCAGCATGTTCTGTCCGGCCGCGGCCGCGCCGGCGGTCAGGGCCGACAGCAGCAGCGCCGCCGAAAGGGCGTGGCCAAGGCGCCGCAACCGGAGCCTCGGCGAAAACCGGCGGATCGTGCGATGCATTCCCTTAATGACGGTCCTCCCCTTCGAACTATTCCCTGATGGCGCATGGTCCGACGCGACCGCCCGCCCGCCGCGCGGCGTCATGCGCCTTTCTCGATCGCCCGCTTGTAGCCCCGGAGCGTCGCTTCCGCCGTCTTCTGCCAGTTGAAGTCGCGTAGCAGCCGTTGCTTCAGCGCCGGATCGGGCGATGCCTGGACCGCCTGCGACAGGGCGGCCTTGATCGAGTCCAGATCGGTCGGCTGGCAATAGAAGGCCTGATCGCCGAAATACTCGCGCGGCGAGCCGCGGTCGGAGACGACGATCGTGTTGCCGGCGATCGCCGCTTCGAGGCTGGCGAGCCCGGGCGTCTCGTAGAAGCTGACCAGCGCGTGGGTGTGGGCCGCGGCGTAGGCGTTCCGCAGCTCCGCGCCTTGCAGCTCGCCGAGAAAGTGCACCGTCGGGCCGGCAAGCGCGCGGCACATCCGGCCGTATCGCAACTCCTCGGAGCCGACCAGGACGAGCGGCAGCGCCAGCGCGTTGGCCGCCTCGATCAGGCGGCGCTGGTTCTTGCGGTCCCCCACGGCGGCGCAACACATCACGAAGTCGGAAAGGCCGTATTTCCGCACGAAGGCCTCGCGGTCGCCCTCGGCGAATTCCGCGTCCACGGCGTTCGGCACGACGACGTGATCGTTGGTCGTGCCGAAACGGTCGGCGAGGTAGGCGTATTCGATCGCGGAGTTCGGCAGCAGGACGCCGGCGTTGTCGTAAATGTAGCGCCGCATGTCGTCCGCGCCGAGCTGCCGCTCGAGATCGTAGAAACGCGCCTGCATGGCATAAGGCCGCTCGGGCTTTTCGAGCCGATAGCGCAGCCGGTTGGGCGCGCGCCGGCGGATCGCATTGATGAGCTGTGAGGCGCAGGCGCCCGCCCGGCCCAGGCGGAAAATCGTCTCCGCTTCGAGCTCGCCCGGCTCCCACGCCCAATAGATCGTCGAGACCACGGTCGGCACGCCGAGGGCCTTGAGATGGCGCAGCCGAAGGTAGGTGTAGTGCGGCTGCAGGGTGCTGAACAGGTGCACGACGTCGAAGCCCCGGGCGTCGGGCTCGAGGGAATCGCTGTAGCTCAGTTCGACGCCTTCGGCCGCCAGCGCTTCCGCGGTCTTCCGCACCTGCGTGACGTCGCCGGTGAGCAACGCGCCCATGCCCGGCCGGGTCTGGATCAGGACCTTCACGGCAGGCACGCGAGCAGCGGGATCGGCCGCATCGATGGCCGTGGCGACGGAAGCGACGGAACGGTCATTTCAGCAACCGATACGCGGCGCGGTAGATCGGCCGCCCAAGCAGCGACAGGAACCAGCCGGCGAGATAGCGCGGGTTGAACGGGCGCGCCTTCACCGCCGTCCACAGGAACGCCCGCCCCTTTGCCGCGTCGCCGTCGCGCATGTGGTAGCTCCCGATCCAATAGGCGCGCTTGGCGAGCAGCGCCGGGTTGCGTTCGATGTCGGCGCGGAATTTGTCCAATACCAGCTCGACCGCACCGATGCCTTTCCCCTCGCTCAGCGTGGAGCTCATCGTGTCAGACGAGACGAAGTAATTCACCAAGGGCTCCGGGATATGAAAGAACAGGAATTTCTGGGATATCCGGATGAACATTTCCAAATCGTTGGACTTGGTAATCCGTTCGTCGAAATTGCCGACTGCCTCGAAGCAGCGACGGCGGATCAGAACCGATTGCGGGCCGATGTTGTAGACGGCGTCGTCAAGCGCCCGGTCGAAGATGATGCCGTCCTCGGGCATGTTGTGCGGCGATTTCCAGTGGTACTTCTCTCGGCCCGGCTCGAAGCGCCACTTGTCGGTGTAGACAATTCCGACCTCGTCGGACTGGCCCATCATGGCGCTAACCTGCTTTTCCAGCTTGGTCGGCAGCCACTCGTCGTCGCTGTCCTGGAACGCAATCAGCTCGGAGCGTGCGGCCCTGATTCCCTCGTTCAGGCGCACGGTTTGGCCGCAATTCTTGGTATCCCGGATGAAAATGATCCGAGGGTCGTCATAGCCTTTGACGAGGCTCTCCGTGTCGTCGGTCGACCCGTCGTCCAGGATTATCAGCTCAAAATCCGTAAACGTTTGATTCAAGACACTGTCTATAGCGCGCCGGATGCAGTAAGCGCGGTTATAGGTCGGCAGTATGATGCTGACGGCCGGAGCCGGGCTTGCTTCATCACGCAACAGTTCTTACTCCGTGCCTTTAGCGCTGTATTTTCGCCATATTAGTTATCTATCCATTCCACGGGACACTAGCAATTGCGATCCGGCAGAGGCGCTGTCTATATGGTGTTTTTACTTGTCTTTCAAACAGATAGACGGTATCTGACCTGCCAGGGCATTCACCAGGCCGGGAAACATAGCGAGCAAATGTGTTTGTTCTTTGTCGACCTTCCCCAGATGACGCCTAGGGCCGGCCGAACCCTGTCATGAACCTCGCCTACCTCATACTTGCGCACGGCCAGCCGGACCATCTCCGGCGGCTCGCTTCGGCGCTCCGGGAGGATTGGACGCGGACGTATGTCCATATCGACACCAAAGCGGATATACGCGCCTTCGAGGCGCTGCGTACCCTGCCCCAAACCGTCCTGATCGACGATCGCGTGGACGCCTGCTGGGGCGGTTACAGCCTCGTGCAGGCGACCTTGAACCTCATGGCCGCCGCGCTCCGGGACACGCCAGCCGCGGACTGGTTTCTTCTCCTCAGCGGCGCCGACTACCCGATCCGCAGCAACCGGCTCATCCATGACTATCTCGCGCAGAGCCAGTCCGAGCATATCAGCCTGATGAAGATGCCGACCCCCGACGGCCGAAAGCTCCTGAAATCGGCTGGAACGGTATCATTTCGAGGGAGCCCGCGGCCGCCCGAAAGCAAAACGCGTGTTGCTGACCCAGACCAACCGGCTGCTGGAGAAATTCTACAAGCGGAACTACCGCCCGATCCTCGGCGACATGACGCCTTATGCGAGCAGTCAGTGGTGGGCGCTGTCGCGCGATGCCGTGCACTATATCCTCGACTTCGTCGCCACCCACCGGCGCTTCGTCGATTTCTACAAGCGCTCGCTCATTCCCGACGAGATGTTCTTCCACACCATTCTCGGCAATTCGCCGTTCCGCGAGCGGGCGGCCCGCAATTTCACCTATGCGGACTGGACGCGCGGCCTGTCGCGCAACCCCGCGGCCCTCACCGCAGAGCATATCGACCGATTTGCCGATCCGGCGTTCCAGCTCGACGATGTCGAGGGGATCGGGCCCTGCTTCTTCGCCCGCAAATTCGTGCCATCCGACGGGCCGCTGCTCGATCGGATCGACCGGATCCGCGCCGCCGGCATCGGCGCCGCGCCGAGCAGCCCGCCCGCGCAATACGCCGGCAGTAACCCGTAAAGCGCAGCGTCACCATGGCATCAGAGCAACCTTTCCCGGCGACCATGAAGCACAGCGCCCCAAGGTCCGGACACCAAAGCGTCATCCTGCTTCTGACCCATGTCATGAATCCCGGGATCGCGGCGCTGCTCGAGGCGTTAAAGGCCGCGGGCGCGGACAAATCCGACGTCTTCTGCCTGTGCGACAATACGAATGGAAAGTTCGACCGCAAACGCAATGCCGAAGGCTACGTCCTGTTTTGCATGGACGATCTGAAGGCCCTGCCCTACCCCGGCAAGAACACAATTGAATACAAAAGCGAAATCCGCGAGAGCAATCCACATCACAAATACTTCAATTTCAAGCCGGGAAGCACGGATCTTCCGATATTGCACTTCTTCGGCAAAAATTCCGAATATAAACATTATTGGATTGTCGAATATGACGTGCGATTTACTGGCTCGTGGGACGGATTTTTTTCATTTTTTGCGAACAATGACTCTGATTTACTGGGTACGACGCTGACGCGCTACCCGAATATTCGAAACTGGCATCACTGGCCATCGCTCGATCTCTTGAACGGCCCGATTCCGGAAGAGCAGCGCCTGCGCGGATTCTTCCCCGTCTACCGGCTTTCCCGCCGCGCCCTCGAGACGCTGGACCGGCGGTACCGCGACGGCGTCTGCGGACATTATGAATGCCTTGTGCCGACGGTGCTGGGCCAGGAAGGCCTGACGATCGAGGATATCGGCGGCGACGGTGCCTTCGTCGGTGCGGGCAATATCAACCGGTTCTATTACAATTCACCGACCAGAAGCACCTTGTCGCCGGGAAGCTTCGTGTTCCGGCCGGAGATGGACCGGCCGGGACGGGAACCGAACAAGCTCTGGCATCCGGTCAAACACGTTCCGGTCTGGCGGGCCGTGTTGCGCAAGGCGAAAAAGACGTTGAACCGGCCGCGTCGCAAGTCCCAGCTGATCTCCTGATGTCTCCAGGGTCGCGCGGCCGGCGCCGCGCCTGGGCCTAGAGACGGCAGAACAGGAGCTCCACGCCGCGCCGCAAGTCCTGCAGCAGTCGCCGGCCCGATGGCACGACGAGCAGCACCAGCAGCACGACGACGGCCAGAACGCTGCCACTCAGGACAATCGTGACAAGCGGGTTGTCGGTCGGAAAGGCACGCTGGACTAGCAAGGATGCGGCCAGGCCGATCGACGAGCTCAAGAGAATAGGCGCCAACATGCTATAGACGTCAGCTTGCCGCACCGGCCCCTGACGGCAGGCATACCAGATCTGGCCTGGCAAATGCACGCATACCGCGGTCACGGCCAGGGCCGTTGCAAGCCCCAGCGTACCCCACGAAAATCCGACGAAGATCGCGACCGTTCGAACGACGGCATCGAAGATGCCATAGCGCAGGAGTTGCGCCCCGCGGCCTTGCGAAATGAACAGCCAATTGACCGCGCCGAACATCGTTTCGGTCGAGATCAGCACGGACAGAATGCGCAGGACCGGCGCCGATGCCGTCCATTTCGGGCCGAGCAAAATCTCGACGATCTCCGGTGCCGTACAGGCGATCAACGCCGTCGCCGGCATGGCAAGGATCGCAATCTTTTCGGAAAGCCGGCAGAAGGTTCGGCGGTAATTCTCCGGCTGCTGCAGCAGGCGGCTGAGCGACGGAACGCCGACGGCACTGAACGGCGACTGCGCATAGCCGGATACCTGGCCCACGAGGTCGCGCGACCGGGAATAGATGCCCAGCATCGCCGCTCCCGACAACCGGCCGATGATGACGTTGTCGAGGCTGCGCGAGACATAGCGGATGAGCGAATAGGCCGTCAGGTTCGTCCCGAAGGCGAGCATCGCGCGGACGCCGCTGCCGCGAGCCGGCAAGCTTGGCCGCCATCCCGTGATCGTCCAGCACAACACCAGATCCGTCGCCGAGGTGACGACCTGCAGCCAGACGAGCGCCCAGTAGCCATAGCCGAACCAGGCAAAGCCGATCGCCGCGCAATAGCCTGCCAGCATCGAAGTGAGATCCATGGCGACCATCGTGCCGAAGCGCATCTTCCGGCGCAGCAGCGCCTTGTGCTGCGAGGCGAAGCCGCGGATCACGATGGAAATAGCCAGGCACGCGGCAATGCCGGTCAGGCGCGGCTCGCTGTAAAACCACGAGATTCCCGGCGCAATCGCGACGACAATCAAGGCGATGGCGCAGGATACCGCGACATTGAACCAATAGACGGTGCTGATTTGGCGATGGTTGATCTGCGCCTTCTGCACCGTCGCCAGGGTCAGGTTCATGTCGCGGAACTGGGTCAGAAAGTTCGTGACCACGAAGACCATTGCCAACAGCCCGTAGGCCTCGGGGTCGAGCAGACGCGCGAGGATCATCGTCGACACGACATTGATCGCGAAGCTGCCGACCGATGACGCCGCCAGGAACGCGCTGCCGCGCACGATCTTACCGGTCATGTTCGCGGAAACGTCGGTGTCGTCGAAGTAGTCGTGCTTCCTGCGGCCCGTTGCGGGGGTGTTCGCCCTCACCATGCTTGCCCGTTCTTATCCTTTTGCCGTCCGTGAAGGGAGTGCTGGCGAACGCGAGCCCGACCGTCCGTCGGTCGCGCGGCGCCGGCCGGCCGCGGGCCGCGCCAGCCCCCATTGCTCGCACTTAACCGCAAAAAATCAAGCAATTCCTTAACGACAAGCCGCCCCCTGCAAATCGCAATGCTGCCCCGTGAATGCCTTAGAATCGCGCCTTTTCTATGGTAGAAACCGACCACGCTGCCCAAATCGCTCAATCTTGCCGAGGCCGATGCCGTCTCTTTCCCTGTTCAATCGACTTATCCTGGCCCTGGTAACCCGGCTTTGGCGGTTCAGGCAATTCAAGGGCCGGCTTTTCATCGTCGACCATCTCCTGCCGTTCGTCGATGTCATGGCCTCCCGTTACGGCCCGTGGCTGCGCGTCCGGCGCAATGACTTCACCAATCGCGCCGCGATCTTCGGCGTCTATGGCGACGAGATCGCCCGGCAAATCCGCACCCTTCGCGAGGACGCGGTGTTTCTCGACATCGGCGCGAACACCGGCGTGTTCAGCCTGCTCGCGGCGACCCGCACGACCCGGGGCACGGTCTTCGCCTTCGAGCCCAACCAGCAGCTCTTCCAGGATCTCTGCTTCAATATCGGCGTCAATGGCGCGACCGGCATCATCCCCCTCAATATCGCGCTCAGCGACCGGACCGGCACTTTCGGGCTCGCTTACAATAGAGGCCATACGGGCGGCGCGGCGCTGCAAAACCTGGACGACGGGCGGCACGCCGGCACGATGGAGGAGGAGTGCATCGTGGTCGCCGTCGCGCCCAAAGAGCTGGGGGCGCTGCTTCACGCTGCCGAGGATGGGGACGTGTGCATCAAGCTCGACGTGGAAGGCCACGAGCTGAACGTCCTGCAGGGTCTCAAGGAGGCTGGCATCCTCGACCGCGCTGCATGGGTCATCGTCGAGATCGATCCGTCCTATCTGGAGCGCTTCGGCGCCACCGCCGCCAAGATCTATGCGTTGATGAAATCGGTCGGGCTCGAACCCGCGAAAGGCATTGGCCATGCCGCACACTACGATGAGGTGTTTGCGCGGCCTTTGGCCGCCGGCGCCCGCTTGCCGGGTCCGGGCGCCGAGGCGCTGCCGCGGATGCGGCGCACGACCGCGCCATGAGCATCGCTCGGTCCGCTGCACGGGCATCGCCCTTCACAAAACGCAACGAACTTGCGGCATAGCATTGCCCGGCGCATATATGCGGCCAATCTGACCCTTCTTTAACTCAACCAGCGGCCGGCGCCGAAACGTCCGGAACCCACGGGCTCGCTCATGCGATAGAGGAAAATGCGGCTTATACTCGCCCTCACTGTCATCGCCTTCGTCGCCTACCTGGCGGCGCCGCCGGCGTTTCCGTTTCTCCAGACGGATTCCGCCTCGTACATCGATTTCGAGCCAATGCGGACGCCGGGCTACCCCATCTTCCTGATGGCCGTGCAAAAGCTGTTCGGCGACCTGCACCGCGCGCTGCCGCTGCAGCTCTTCGCCATGGTCGCGTCCAGCGGTTATCTGGCGCTTGCGGTACGGCGCCTGACCCAATCGACGCTGCTGGGGCTCGCTACGCTTGTCCTGCTCGTCGCGAACGTCTTCATTTTCCGCTACGCCTTCACGATCATGTCAGAGGCGCTTTTCTTCGCCGCGCTGGCGGTTCTTGTCGCCCTGATCTGCCGTTTCGCCGCGCAGCCGAGCCTATCGGCGATCGCCGCCCTCTCCTTGACGATCGCGATTTGCATCCTGATCCGGCCGGTTGCCTATGTCTTCGTGCCGATCCTGCTGCTTTGCATCGCCTTCCAGTATCCGGCCGAAAAGCACCGGTTTCGCTTGGGCCTGGGCGCGGTCCTGCCGATGGCACTGGTGCTGACCGCGGGCTCCTTCGTCTACGAGAGCTATCACGGCAGCTTTCGCACCCAGTCCTTCCTCGGCCATAACCTGATCGGCAAGGTCGCCTATCTGCCGGGGTCCGACGTGACCTCGCGGTATCCCGAAATCGTCAAGATGATCAACGATTACATGGCCCCCTTGCGGGCCGTGCACATCGACGATCTGCACGACCGCTTCCTGTTCCAGGAGCGGCACTATGATTACGTCCGCTACGGGCTGACGACGCCGACGGTCCTTCGCATCGCGGCGGAAACCGGACGTGACGCGGACACAATACGGAAAGACGTGGCATTCGCCTTCATGAAGGCGCACCCGCTCGCCTTTGCGAACGATATCTGGCTGCAGCTCTATTCATTGTGGACCGTCGCGGACCTGCGGACAGCGGCGGATAATCAACGGTTCGAGCGGCTTATCGCATCGCTCCCCTTCGATCCGTTCAAGGACACCGCGACGCCGAAGCGGACGCCGATGCCCTGGCCGATCGTCTACGGCATTCGCGCCTTCATGCTGGGCATCCTCGCGATGACGCTGGCGTCCTTCGCCTATGGCGCCGTGTCCATCATCCGCTGGCGCCCCATCCCGCCGGCGTGGACCGCGCTGATCCTTCTGTCGTTGCTGCTGCACGGCTACCTGGTCCTGGTCGCCGCGCTTCAAGCGGGCTATTTCCGCTATCTGATCGTCATGTGGCCGGTGATCATCGCCATCTTCGGCCTGTTCGCGGATGTCGTGCGCAGGGCGTCATGGGCCAGGCCGTTCGGAATTCCGACGCTCCGTTACCTCCGTCGGTAATATTTCCATCCCGTTTTACTTGTCTGAAACAGTATATAATTCTGATTCAGCGCATTGACGAACGAAGCGGGGAATTCTTCCAGTTTATAGATCTGTAATATCGCAAAATATTTCGTCTGCATTTTCTCCACAAGAGCAGCTCTATATTTGGGATCTATATTCATTTTCCGAACGGCATTGAACGGATCGTAATCAAAGGCTTTCCCTGCCCAAAAGCAAAGGGCCGTCGCGTGGCACAGGGCCGGCCCGTCATACGAGCGGATCAGGGCCTCGTCCTCGCGGTAGTCCGCCTCGAGCTTATGCAGCGATTGCCATACGCGATGGGGCTTGGGGAGTTGCCCGGCAACGATGCCGATCGGTAGAAGGATCATCGTGAGCGCATAGAGACGCGCCGTATTCGTCAGGCGTCCCGCCGCCAATCCGGTCAGGAACGCGACGGCGATCAGGTAGTCGAAGATGCCGTTCTGCGCAACGCCGACCGCGCTCATCGTATAAGGGTCCCAGACAAGCGCCGTGACGGCATAGAAGACGAGGAGCTGGGCCCGCCTGTCCGACATCGCGCCGCCCACGAAAGCCAGCGCGAGCAGGGGGACCGTCGGTAAGACGAACTGATACAGCGCGTTGGCGAAGGGAACCGGCAGGTATTGACGCTTCAGCAGGAAAATCAATTCGAAGGCCAGCGCACCCTGCAGCATCCAGATGACCGCCGCCGCCGCGGCGCTCATGGCGACGCAGGCGGCGATCCACAGCAGAAGCCGTGACCGGTCGTAACAAAGCAGCCAGACCGTCACGGCAAGCGGTATCGGCAGAAGATTATGTTTTACCAGGCCCGCCGCCAGCATGATGGCCGCAGCGCCGACGACCGCGCCGGGGCGCGGATAGCCCCGGAGAAACACCGCGAGACCGGTGGTCATGACGCCATGCGCCAGCCATTGCGGGTCGTTGGTGGCGACGTAATTCGGAAAGCCGATCGCAATGAAGCCCAGGAAGGCGATACCGACGCTCGCGGCCATCAGCCGGTCGACCCTGAAGAAACGCAGGATCGCATAGATATTGACACCGACCGCGAGCAGCCCGGCGGCGCTCAGGAACCGGCCGATGTAGATCGGGTCGCCGCCGATCTGCGCGATGCCGCCGATCAGGTAGTAGGAGAGCGGAGGATAATTGTTCGTCACCAACGCGTCGTACGGAAAATAAAGCTTCCCGTCGTAAGCGCCGCGCGCCAGATAGGCGTTCCAGCCTTCATTGAAGTTCTGCGGAATCCGGAAGAAGGCGCCGGCGCCCGCATGGAACAGCGCGATGCCGGTGAATAGCACCAGAAGCGCGACCAGGAGCGTCGTGGTCCATGCGGTCGCGCGAGCCGAAGCCGTTTCTCGTATCGTCGTCACTGTCATGGAAGCCTTAGCGCAAGCGTGCCGTCCAAAGCGCGGTGATATCGCGTTATCTCAAGAGGGTCAGGCCGCCTCGTGCATTCGCTGCGGCCGACCGTCTGCCGGCATAGCGCATCGCCGCACGAACCGCCAGCACCCCTGGCAGCCGCCGAGGCTTTTCCCAATTCCGGCCCCGGAAAAGCCGCGAAGCCGGCCGCAGGCGCAGCCCGCGATCCGCCCTACTCCGCCGCTGAAAGGTCCGTCCCGGTATCCGCTGCGCCTATGATCATCCCGCTCTGCGCGACCGCCCCGGCCGAACGGCCATACAGCGCCTGCTTTTCCGCCAGGACGCGGTCCAGCTTGCGGGCGAGAACCTTTACCCGCGGCTCGGCGAGGATATCGGTATGCCCGCCGGGCACCTCGCAGACCTCGAAGCGTCCCTTGACCAGCTTTTCCCATCCGTCATGGCGGTCCGGACGGTTCTCGACGGCCCGGAACAGGACCAGATCGCCGTCATAGGGTGCCGGCTTGAAAGCGCGGTTGGCCATCGCATGCGCCTCGAGCGGCGACAGCCGGAGCGAATGCGGGACCGTCGGCGTATCGTCCCCGAACCGGCGGCGCATCAGGCCGTAGAGCGCGGGCGGCGAGCGCATCGCCATGACGCGCAAGGTGTTTCGGGCGCGCTGCGTGACATAGCCGGGCAGCGCGCGCGGGCTGAGCCGCTGCATTTCCCGCATGCGCAGGCGCAAGGCCGGCCAGAGGCCGAGGAGATCCTCTCCCGCGGCGGCGTAGGTATCGAGCATCGCGAGCAGCGCGACATCCTCTCCCGCCTCGCGCAGCCGCTGCGCCAGGACATAGGCGACCCGGCCCCCGAACGAGAACCCGGCGATGTAGTAAGGGCCGTGCGGCTGCACCGCGCGGATCTCCGGAAGATAGCGGTCGACGATGTCCTCGATCCGGATCAAGGGCTGCTGGCGCCCGTCGAGGCCGACGCATTGCAGCGCGTAAAAGGGCTGCGACGGGCCGAGATAGCGCGCCAGGTTGCGGAAATACACCGCGTTGCCGTCCCCGCCGTGGATCATGAAAAAGGGCGGCCTGTCACCGCCCGAATTGACCGCGACGAGGCAAGGCGAGCCGTTGTATTCGGCGATGCGGCGGGCCATCGCTTCGACCGTGCCGGCCTCGAGCAGGATGGCGCTCGGGAGGCGGCAGCCGAGCGCGGCCTCGATCTGCAGGAAAAGCTCGACGACCTTCAACGAATCGCCGCCCAGGTCGAAGAAATCCTCGTCGAGCCCGACCGTGTCGCGGCCCAGCGTTTCCGCCCAGATATCCTGGAGCTGCGCCTCGAGCGCGGTGGGAAAGCGGTGCGGCGCGCCGGCTCCGATCGATCCCGCCGCCGTCGGCGCATCGAGCCCGAGCTCGTTCGCCAGCTGACGCCGCACCACGCGGCCCGTCGCGCTTTTCGGAATGGCGTCGACGAAGGCATAGCGCCGCGGGATCTTGAAATCGGCAAGGCTGCCGCGCAGCCAGGCGGCGATCTCACGCGCTTCGAGCGCAACGCCCGGCGCGGCCACGATCGCCGCGCCGACTTCCTGGCCCAGTGTCGGATGCGGGATCGGAAAGACCACGGCGGCGCTGACCCCGGGATGGGCCTGCAGCGCGACCTCAACCTCGTAGGGCGCGATCTTCTCGCCGCCCCGGTTGATCAACTCCTTGATCCGTCCCGTCAGGAAAAGGTAGCCGTCCGCGTCGACATAGCCCCTGTCGCCGGTACGGTACCACCCGTCGCGGAAGGCCTCCGCATTCGCCGCCGGATCGTTCTCGTAGCCGTCGAACACGGCCTCCGCCCGCAGCGCCACCTTGCCATTCACGCCGGCCGGCACCGGCGCGCCTGAAGTTCGTCGACGACGCGCGTCGCGGGGTCGAGCGGCAGCCCGACGCCGCCCGGCTTGCGCCGGCCCGGCGGCGGCGGGTTGATCGCCACCGATCCGGTCTCCGTCGACGCGTAGGACTGGATCACCGGAATGTTCAAGGTCCGTTCCAGCGCGTCGGCGATCCTGCCGTCGAGCGCGCCCGATCCCGTGCGCGCGAACCGCAGCCGCGACCGCGCGACCGCTTCCTTGAGCCGCGCCGCATGCGCATGGATCTGGTGATGGAAGGTATAGGCGCCGGTGTACCAGGTCGGCTCGAGGGTCCCGAGGACGCGCTCGAAGGTCGCCAGGTCGAACGGCCGGAGGAAGCTCGTGCTGCCGCCCGAAAACAGACAGAGCCCTAAGCCCGGATTGATCCCGTGGCTGTGAAAGAGCGGCATCAGGTTGAGGCAGCGATCTTCGGGCGTCAGCCCGAGGCCGCGCCGGTACCCTTCGTAATTGTGCAGCACGTTGCGGTGCCGGATCGGCACGATCTTGCTGTGCGAGGTGGTGCCGGAGGTCGTCAGGATCGTCGCGATATCCTCCGCCTCCGCGAGGCCCGGCCGCGCGGCCGCGCCGCTGCCATCGCCGTGAAGCGCCACCGATCCGGCGACGCCGTCGGTGCGCGAGACCAGCGCGAGGGTCGGAATACCGAGCCGGTCGGCGACCTCGCGGACCGGCGTCCCGGCGGCTTGATCGGTCAAGAGCGCGTCGATCCGCAGGTTCCGGAAGCCCGTCTCGAGCTCCGCGACAGACAGGTCGGGGTTCATCGGCACCGCGGTCGCGGCGCCCCACAGGCCGACCAGCGCCATCGCCATGTCGGCGCCGCCAGGATGGACCACCGCGATCCGGTCGCCGCGCCCGAAACCGCGCGCGTTCAGCGCCGCGCCGAATTCCGCCGCAGCCTGGACGAGCGCCGCATAGGACATCGGCCGTAGCCCCTCGGCGACCAAGGCGGGCGCGTCCGGCTGCGATTTCGCCCAGCCGGCAAAGACGTCGTTCAATGTGCGGTCGTTGCCGGTCATCGAGGCGCGCCAGCCCCCTCCTTACGGGAACGGATTGAAGGAGGGGGATTTAAGCACCCCTGAGAAGCCGCCCTCAACATCAGAGGGGAACGCATCCGTGGTGCCTAGATTGGATAAAGCAAGCGCCTTCCGGCCGCAGCCTAGCGCGCGAAGCGGCGCTGCAGCACGCACCAGGCGAATTTGACCAGCGCGCGCTGACGCCAGACCCGCCGCGGCTCGCGCATCAGCCGGTAGAACCATTCGAGGTTGAGCCGGAGAAAGAGCGGCGGCGCCCGGTTGACCCGCCCGGCGATCACGTCGAAGGTCCCGCCCACGCCTTGCGCCACCTTGACGCCAAGCTCGGGCGCGTAGCGATGCATCCACGCTTCCTGCCGCGGGCTGCCGAGCGCAACGAAGAGCATCGCTGCGCCGCTGTCGTTGATCCGCCGGATCAGGGCGGGCATGTCCTTGTCCTCGACATAGCCGTGCTGCCGGCCGGCGATTTTCAGGTCGGGAAAACGCTGGACGAGCGCCGCCGCCGCTTCGTCGTTGACCTCCGGCCGCCCGCCGAACAGGAACACGCCGTAGCCTTCGGCGGCGGCGCGCGCGCACAGGTTCGGCATCAGTTCCGAGCCCGGCACGCGGCCGAACCGGCCGAGCCCGAGCCAGCGCGCGGCCAGGACGACGCCGATGCCGTCGGGGATCAGCAGCGTCGCCGAAGCGAGCAGCGCGCGCAGGTCCGCGTCCGTCCGCGCCTTCATGACCTTCTCCGGGTTGACGGCGAAGACCGTGGCGCAGCCCGTCCCCGTCGCGGCATGCCCGGCCAGGAAATCCACCGCCTGGCCCATGTCGACGCAATCGACGGGAACGCCCAGCAGGTCAATACGCGCCGGCATCATGCGCCCATTTCTGCCAGCGAATGATCGTCTCGCCCAAGACGGTGTTGTCCGGCCCGGGCCCGCTCAGCGTGATGATGGTGTCGAAGGTCGCGGGCCCGCGCGTCCGGTTCACCCGGCGGATGACGGCGCAGGGCTCCTTCCGGCCATAGATCGGCGAGCGCCAGCCGAGCGGCGGCCCCTCCCAGCCGGAGACGATGTCGGGCAGCCCCTCGCCGCCGCGCGTCCGCAGCAGCACCTTCGCGGCTTTGCCCGTGATCTCGAAAAACCGCGGAAGCTGCGTCTGCCGCGCCGCCCCGCCGCAATGCCAGTGCTGCTCGATCTGCAGCATCCCCGCGCCGTCGACGAGGTCCCAGACGAAGATCCACTCATCCGGTTGGTAGGCGACGCCGCGGAGGTGGCGGTATTGTCCCGGCCCGTGCCCCCCGACATAGCCCAGCATGCGGACCAGGCCCTGCTGCGTCACGTCCGCGTTGACGAGCCGGCAGGGCAGCGGCTCCGACCACTGGAACGCGCTTTCCTGCGTCGCCTGATCCCGGCCGTTCACGATGATCGTGTTATGCGCCGCCGTGGACCGGAAATAGCGCCGCCACTCGGGATCGCCGGTATAGGTGAACGTCCCGGGATCGATCAGCATCGGCTCGCCATTGCGATAAAGGATCAGAGACAGCGCGTCGGCGTGCGCATGGCCATAGGACGGCGGCATGCCGTGCGGGCCATGATCGAACAGCGCGAGCGTCGCGTCGCCGCCCTCCGCCCGCAGCACCGAATAGCCCGACTCCGGGAAATGGACGACGGGCTCGCCGACCGCTTCCGCCGCGCGGTTCAGGTCGAGATAGCGGGACAGCGCGTAGCCGCCGTCGCCGTCGCCGACCGCAAGCAGGTCGCCGTTGGGCAGGGTCACCGCCGCCAGGAACCGCCGCCCCCGGGCAAGCGCGGCCGCAATCTCGTCCGGCACCGCGTCGCCGCGATGCGACAGCAGGCGCTCGGCCAGGCCCAGCAGGTCGATCACGAAGCGGTGGTATTGAAAGGCGCGCTCGATGCCGCCGCCGTCCGCCAGCACCTGGCGTGCCGCTTCCCGGCACAGCATGTCGAGCCCGCGCGCCCGCCAGCGCGCCGCCCGGGCATGCTCCGGAAATAATATGCCCGCATAGAGAAGGCCGGTGCTTTCCGCGACCGTGTGATTGCCGCGCGAGGAATAGAGCGACAGGCGGCCTTCGATCAGCGGCGCGTGGCTTTCGACGATCTCCAGCAGCGCTGGCCAGGTCTCATCCGGCCGCGTCAGGCGGCCGCGCACGAGGTCCAGCGCATGGCACGCCGCGATCAGGCGGAGCGCGCATTCCATCGTCGAGATGTAGTGGATGCCGAGATACGGCGGATTCGCCGCGACCCAGGATATGAGCTGCGATTCCACGAGGGCGGCCGCGTCCGACCCGCCCTGTCCCGCCTCGCGGCGGGCGAGCAGCGCCAGCGCGACCAGCTGCTGCAGGCGCGCCGGCTCCCAGGCAAAGCGTATATCGCCGTATGGATTGCCGCCGCGATACGGAATCCGGCTGAAGAAGGTCCGCGGCCATGTCCGTCCGGTGTCCGGCGCCTGCCGCCAGGCCTCGGGCTCCTCGCGCCATTGCCAGGGCAGGCCGAGCGCCGGCCAGGCGCCCCGCAGCCAGTCCGCCGTCTCGGTGGCGGACGGATCGAAGCGCCACGTAAGCTCGGGCAGCTTCGGCGCGGCAGCCGCGCAAAAATCGCTGTTGCGCCAGTCCTTTACCGGCGCCAGCGCAGGGTGGCGTCCGGCGCCCTGTCGCGCCCGCAGCAAGCGGACCCGCGCCTGCTCGACAAGCCGGTGCGCGACTTCGCCGCGTTCCATCACGGATAGTCGCTTGAGGTACCAGGACAGGCTTTCCATCGGGGAAATCCTCGGTGCCCTAAGGATTGGCGGAAGCATCAAACGCGCCGCTGCGCCCCGTCGGCCATGCTGCCGATCGCACGGAGGCAGGTCCGCGTGACCGCCAGGATGCCGTCGAAATCCATGCCCGGCGCGTCGCTCTCGAGCAGCGAGCGGCAGAACGCCGCCATCTGCGGCGCAAAGCCCTTGTCGCGCCGGCTGGTCTTGAAGACGGTGCAGCGCCCGCGCGCGTAAAATTCGGAGCGCGCAAAATCGTCCATGACGATGCTCTTGCCGTCGCCGAAGACCTCGCAGCGCTCCTTCGCCAGCGCGGTATCGCCGCCGGCCGCGTAGAGGATCGTGCCGACCGAGCCTTCGGAGAAGGTGAGCGACAGGATCGACTGGTCCTGGACGATGCCGCCGCCTTGCGGCGCGATCGCCGACGCCTGCACGGACGCGACCCGGCCGCCGCACAGCTCCTGCAGGTAGTCCACGAAGTGGCAGCCCTCGCCGATGATCCGGCCGCCGCCGACCTTGGGGTCCTGCGTCCAATGCCCGGCCGGCAGCGCGCCGGCATTCACCCGGTAGCTCATGACCAGGGGACTGCTGCGGCCGGCGAGAAATTCCTTCGCCTTGACGAAATGCGGCGAAAAGCGCCGGTTGAAGCCGACCGCGAGCCGCAGGCCCGCTTTCATCTTCTCGCCGTAGAGCGCGGCGATGTCGTCCAGCTCGGCCTCGGTCAGGCACAGCGGCTTCTCGACGAAGACATGCTTCCCGGCGGCAAGCGCCGCCAGCACGATCTCCGCGTGCAGATCGTGGCGCGTGCCGATGATCACCGCGTTGACCGTCTCATCCGCCAGCACGGTGCGGTAGTCGGTCGTGCAGGAGGCCGCGCCGACGCGCGCCGCCAGCGCCTTGGCGTTGATGCCGCGCTGCGTGCACACCGACACGATCTCGGCGTCCTTGATGTCCTTGAGCGCCGGCAGGAGCGCGTCCTTGACGTGGCTGCCGGCCCCGATCAGGCCAAAGCGGATGCGCGACACGCGGCGCGCTCTGCCGCAGCATGACAGTGCTGCGCGGTGCAACCGCGGGCGCTTCGTCATAGGTCAGCAGGACGCCGAGCGGCGATTCGCGCGCGTCCATGATCCGGGCATAGGCTTCTTCCGCCCGCGTGATCGGCACCCGGAAGCGGGTCAGCGCCGCCACGTTCATGCGGCCCTCGGCCACGAGCTGGATGAAGGCCGCCATGTTGCGCCGTTCCGTCCAGCGCACATAGCCGTAGGGATAGTCCCGCCCCTTCTCCTCATACTCCGGGTCGTAGCGGCCCGGGCCGTAGGAGGTCGACAGCCGGAGCTCCAGCTCCTTCAGGTAATAGGGCTCGCGCGGCAGCGTCATCCCGACCGCGCCGACGACGACGATGCGGCCCTTCTTGCGCGCGATCGCGCCGGCGAGCTCGACCGGGCCGCTCTCCTTCGTGCTGGCGGCGATCAGCACCGCGTCGACGCCGTGCCCGTCGGTCGCCGCCGCCGCGATATCGGCGAGCGCGTCGGGCGACGCCGCCTGCTCCGCGCCGAAGTCGCGAGCCAGCGCCTGCTTCTCGGAATCGGGATCGGCGGCGAGCACGCGGCAGCCGTTGGCGCGCAGAAGCTGCACCGTGAGCTGGCCGACCAGGCCCAGGCCGATGACCGCGACGATGTCGCCCAGCTTCGGATCGGCCTGGCGCACGCCCTGCAGCGCGATCGCGCCCACCGTGACATAGGCCGCGTCGTCGAAGGACACCGCATCCGGCAGCTTGACGCAGAGATTTTGCGGCACGAACACGACCTCGGCGTGGGACGCGTAGTTCTGCCCGGCGCAGGCGACGCGGTCGCCGACCGCGAAGCCGGCCACGCCCTCGCCGACCTCGGTGACCACGCCGGCGCAGCTGTAGCCGAGCGCCGCCGGCGCATCGAGCCGCGCCGACACCATCTTGGCGGTGTCGAACAGGCCGTCCTTCTGCACCTTGCGGATCACCTTCCGCACCAGGTCGGGCCGGTCCATCGCCTTGCCCACGAGGCTCTTCTTGGCGACGCCGACCGTCGCCCGCTCGGTGCCGACGCTGATCAGCGACGCGCGGGTGGAGACCAGAAGCCCGCCCGGCTGCACGGTCGGCGACGGCACGTCCTCGACCGACAGCTTGCCCGTGCGCATATGCTGGACGACCTGACGCATCAGAGCCTCCAGACCGAAAGGCCGGCCTTGGCGAGGGCGGCGCGGTCGAAGCGGGACTGCACGTCGATGAAGCAGCCGCCCGGCTTGACCCTGGCGATCAATTCTCGCGAGCGGGCGCTCGACGAAGGGGCGATGCGCCGCGGCGACGACCAGCGCGTCCGCGACCGGCAACGCCTCCCAGGCGCGGACGGGAATGCCGTTGATCGCGCCGTCGGCGTCCGCCGGCAGCAACGGATCATGCGCGACGACCTCCACGCCGTAGCTCTCGAGCTCGGCGATCAGGTCGAAGACCTTGGAATTGCGGATATCGGCGACATTCTCCTTGAAGGTGAGGCCGAGCACGTTGACCACCGCGCCCTTGATCGGGCTGCCGGACCTGGCCAGGCATTTCACCGTCTGCTGTGCCACGAAGGCGCCCATGCCGTCGTTGATGCGCCGGCCGGCGAGGATGACCTCCGGGTGGTAGCCCAGCGCCACCGCCTTGTAGGTCAGGTAGTACGGATCGACGCCGATACAGTGGCCGCCGACCAGCCCCGGCCGGAAGGGCAGGAAATTCCACTTGGTGCGGGCGGCCGCCAGAACATCCTGCGTGTCGAGCCCGGCGCGCTCGAAGATGATCGCCAGCTCGTTCATCAGCGCGATGTTGAGGTCGCGCTGGGTATTCTCGATGACCTTGGCGGCTTCCGCGACGCGGATGCTGGGCGCGCGATGCACGCCGGCCTCGACCACCCGCCCGTAGAGCGCGGCGACGCGGTCCAGCGTCTCGGCATCGTCGCCGGCCACGACCTTGACGATCGTCTCCAGCCGGTGCTCGGGATCGCCGGGATTGATGCGCTCGGGCGAATAGCCGATGTGGAAGTCCTTGCGCCAGGTCATGCCGCTCGTCTCGGCCAGGATCGGCAGGCAGACTTCCTCGGTCGCGCCGGGATAGACGGTCGATTCGTAGATCACCGTGGCGCCGCGCCGCATATGCGCGCCGACCGCCCGGCTGGCGGCGGCCAGCGGGCCGAAATCCGGATTATGCGCGCCGTCGACCGGCGTCGGCACCGCGACGATGATGAATTCAGCCTCGGCGAGCGCGCTGAACTCCGTCGAGAAGCTCAGCCGCCCGGCGGCCGCGAAAGCGGACGCCGCCGCTTCGCCGGCCGGGTCGACGCCCTTCCGGTATTGCTTGATCTTGTCCTTCGACAGGTCGATGCCGACGGTATCGGCGACCCGGCCGAAGGCGAGCGCCAGCGGCAGGCCGACATAGCCCAGCCCGACAACGGCGATGCCGGTCATCGTATGCGCTTCCCGGCCGGGCGCTTCGGCGAGACATCGCCCGTGCCGCTAACGGTTCCGACGCCGGTTCCACGATGGGCCCAATCGCCCAGGATACCGACGATGCGCTCCGCCGCCCGGCCATCGCCATAGGGGTTGTGGGCGCGCGCCATGCGGCGGTAGAGCGCGCTGTCCAGCAGGACGCTCTCCATGCCTTCGATGATCTTCGCGCGCTCCGTGCCGACCAGCATCACGGTTCCTGCTTCTACCGCCTCAGGGCGCTCGGTGACCGCCCGCATGACGAGCACGGGCTTGCCGAGCGACGGTCCTTCCTCCTGTATGCCACCGGAATCGGTAAGAATCACGTCCGAGCTGTCCATCAGCCAGACGAAAGGCAGATATTCCAGCGGCTCGATCAGCGCCACGTTGGACAGCCCGCCGAGAATCCGCCCGACCGGCTCGCGCACATTCGGGTTGAGGTGTACCGGATAGATGAAGCGCCAGCCGGCATGCCGCCCGGCCAGGTCGCGGATCGCCGCGCACAGGCTTTCGAAGCCGCCGCCGAAGCTTTCGCGGCGATGCCCGGTTACCAGGACCCGCTTGTCGCCCGCCAGCCAGTCCCGGCGCAGCGCCGGATCGAGCGTCCCCGCCCCGGCCTCGCTCGCCGCCTTGTCGCGCACCGAGAGCAGCGCGTCGATCACCGTGTTGCCGGTGACGAAGATGCGGTCCGCCGGCACGCCCTCGGCCAGCAGGTTGTCACGCGACTTCGCCGTCGGCGCGAAATGCAGCCGCGCCAGCCGGCTGACCAGCACGCGGTTCGCCTCTTCCGGAAAGGGCGCCGCCATGTCGCCCGTGCGCAATCCCGCCTCGACATGACCGACCGGGACGCCGGCGTAGAAGGCGGCAAGCGCGGACGCCAAGCAGGTCGTCGTGTCGCCCTGCACGAGGAGGATATCGGGCTTCGCGGCCTCGATGACCGGCTTCATCGCGGTCAGCACGCGCGCGGTGATCTCGTACAGGTCCTGCCCCGGACGCATGAGGTCGAGGTCGTAATCGGGGGCAATCTCGAACAGGGCCAGCACCTGATCCAGCATCTGGCGGTGCTGCGCGGTGGCGCAGACCAGGGAAACGACGCCCGGCGTCTTGCCCAGCCGCTTGACCACCGGGGCGAGCTTGATCGCTTCGGGACGCGTCCCAACCACGCTCAGAACGCGCAGCGCCATCAGCGGATGACCCCGCGGGTATCGATCAGGGCGCGGCCGCAGAACTGGTTCGCGCGCAGACAGCGGAATTCGTCGTGATCGACCAGCAGCGCGATCACGTTGGCGCGGCGCAGGACGTCGTCCAGCGGCGTCAGGTCGAATTCACTATGCGCGGTGAGGTTCGGCTCGCAGATCAGGAGCTCGCCCAGGTCTTCGTCCCGCACCCGGCGCGCGATCGTCAGCGCGGGCGAGCCGCGCAGGTCGTCGACATTCGCCTTGAACGCGAGGCCGAGGCAGCCGATCACCGGCTTCTCGAAACGCGCCGCCGCCTCGCGGATCTTGGCGAGCACCCAGTCGGGCTTGCTATCGTTGACGCGGCGGGCGGTGCTGATCAGCGGCGCGATATCCGGCGCCGCCGCGGCGATGAACCAGGGATCGACGGCGATGCAGTGGCCGCCGACGCCCGGCCCCGGCTGCAGGATGTTCACGCGCGGATGGCGGTTGGCCAGCGCGATCATCTTCCACGGGTCGATGCCGTGCCGGTCGCAGATGATCGACAGCTCGTTGGCCAGCGCGATGTTCACGTCGCGGAAGGTGTTCTCGGCCAGCTTCGCCATTTCCGCCGTCGCCGCGTCGGTCTCGAGAACCTTACCGTTGACGAAGGCGCGGTAGAAGGCGACGGCCGCTTCGGTGGATTCGCTGTCGACGCCGCCGACGATGCGGTCGTTGCCGACCAGCTCGACCAGGATACGGCCCGGCAGCACCCGCTCGGGGCAATGCGCCACGTGCACGCCCGCGCGCGCCGTCGCGCGCCTCCGCCCGCAGGATCGGCAGCACGACACCCGCCGTCGTGCCGACCGGGATGGTCGATTCGACGATGACCAGGTTGCCCGGCCGCACATAGGGGGCGATGCTGTGGGTCGCCGCTTCGACGTGGCTGATGTCGGGGCGGTTGCCCGGCTGGCGCAGCGGCGTCGGCACGGCGATGATGAAGACGTCCGCCTCGCGCGGCGCGCCGGTCGCCTCGAGGTTGCCCGACTGCACGGCGGATTTGACCAGGATGTCGAGATCCGGCTCGACGATATGGATCTCGCCGCGATTGATCGTCTCGACCACGCGGGGCTCGGCATCGACGCCGATGACGCGATATCCCTTGGTTCCGAGGAAGGATGCCGTCGGCAAGCCGATATAGCCTAAGCCAACAACGCAAATGGTTCTATACATTGGATAATTCAGTACGAGCCTGTGACCGGTCCGGGGTCCGATTATTTCCCAGTCGGCGCAGGTCCCGCATCCCCCTTGCGAAGCGCTAACAGGCTATAAAGTAATAAGACTTTATGGCCGGATTGTGGATTCCAGGGCCCCCCGGCGCCCTAGATTTGCCGCAGATCTCGTCTAGCCCACGAAGGGGCTGAGCGGCGCCCGGTTCTTGTCCAGAACGACGTCGAAAATGGTGTCGATGTCGATCTGCCGGCGCTCTTCGGCGTAGCCGTAGACCAAGGCCGCGTCGCATAGCGAGTTGATTAGGCGCGGCACGCCTTTCGTCTGGTAATGGATCGCGCCGCAGGCCATGTCGTCGAAAATCGCGGCATCGCCGCCGGCGACCGCCAGACGGTGGCGAATATAGGCGCAGGTATCGCGGAAATCGAGCGGCGTGAGATGGAAGCCGGCGGAAATGCGCTGCCGGAACTGCCGCAATTCGGGCAATTTCAGCTTTTCCGCAAGCTCGGGCTGGCCGACCAGGAGCAGCTGCAGGATCTGATCCTTGTCGGTGTTGACGTTGGTCAACATCCGGAGCTCCTCCAGCGTCTCGATATCCATGTTCTGGGCTTCGTCGATGATCAGGAGCGTGCGCCGGTTGGCGGCGTACTGCTTGATGATGAAATCGATGAAGATGTGATAGAGCTCGGCCTTATCCTTGCTGTGATAGTCGAGATCGTAGGCGAACAGCACCCACTTCAGCAGCTCGCCGATGTTGCGGTGGGTGTTGGAGATGATGCCGACGGTGAACTGCGGATCGAGGACCTGCAGCGCACGGCGTATCAGCGTCGTCTTGCCCGAGCCCACGTCGCCGGTCACGACCGTGATGCCGCCGTCCAGCGTAAGGCCGTACTCCAGCATGGTCAGCGCGGATTCGTGCTGCTGACTCATGTAGAGATATTCAGGATCCGGCGTCAGCGCGAACGGCTTTTCCTTGAAACCGTAGAAGTCTTCGTACATGGCAACGGGCCCCTGGTGCGAACGCCGTGCGGCCTGGATCGTTCCGGCGCACGATTTTATGTAATTTTGTTAAACCCATAAGCGGACGTATTCACCTTAACTTCGAGCGATTTGTTCAAAACGGTTCCGATAACGTGACAATGCTTAAGCAACGTCAAAGAGCGCTTGATGTCCGACGCGGTCGATTCGCCTTCCGCGACGACGAAGAGCGTCGCATCCACATTCGGCATGAAGGCGAGGCAGTCGTCGGTCTCGAGCGCCGGCGGCATGTCGTAAATGACGATGCGGTCCGGGTAGCGATTCTTCAATTCGTTGGCCAGCCGCGCCATCGCCGGCGAGCCGAGCACTTCGGACGACTTGTCCATCGGCGCGCGCATCGGCAGGATGACGAGCCGCTCGAGGCCCGGGTTGATCAGGCATTGCGACAGGTCGGCCCGGCCGCGCAGGAAGTCGTCCAGCCCCAGGTCGGGAACGATGCCGAAGGTCGAGGCGACCGTCGGATCGCGCAGATCGAGATCGACCAGCAGCACCGTCTGGTTGACGTCCTGGGCCAGGCTGACCGCGAGATTAACCGCCGTCAGCGTCTTGCCCTCGCCCTGCCGCGCGCTGCAGATCGCCAATGTCGACCAGCCGCCGTCGGCAAGCTTCTTCAGGATCTGCGTCCGCAGGATCCGGAAGATATTCGCGGTCGGGTCGCCGTCCTGGCCGGCAATGATGCAATTCGCGCGGAGCGTTTCCGGCGAAACCTCGACGACGCGGGTCTCCTGATAGCTGATCGGCGCCGGATTGACGTTCATCGCCGGCATGGACTGGACGAAAAAGACCGGTCGTCCGCGGGACCGCTGCTTGCGGGCCTTGTCCAACGCCATACGGGTTCTGTCCATCGCGCGACCCTTTATATTCTCAATATTCTCAGCCAAGTCCGAACCTGCGAAGCGTGCTGAACCATAGCACGTCCAACGGTTTCACGTAGTGGTGGTAGGCGTAGAGACCGCCCGCTAGAAAGATCACGAAGACAACGGCCCCCAACGCGATCCAAGGCCACCGCTTCGGGCGTTCGTCGCGCTGCTCGCCCAGGACCGGAATGACAACCAGCGGGGCCTGGCCGACGATCGCGGCAAGCCCCTTCGATCCATAGACGCTCTCGTCCAACGCCTCGGCAAGGAAAACGTTCCCGACGCCCGCGGCGCCTGCGAAGACAAAGCCGATGAAAACGATGGCCAGCCGGTTCGGCCGGATCGGCTCGATCGGCATCTGCGGCGGCTCGATCAAGGAGAAGCGCTCGCCCTTGCGCTCGGTCTCCATCGCCTCGGCGAGCTGCGCCTCGAGCTGCTTCGACCTGACGTCGCGGTATTTCGAAGAGGCATTCTCGTAGTCGCGCTTGAGACTGAGATACTCGCGCTCGTTCTCGGGGATCTTCAGCACCCGCTCTTCGTATTCCTTCAGACTGGCCTGGAGCCCTTCGCGCTCCTTGTTCACCGCGTCCATCTCGGCCTGAAGGGTCTTGAGCTGGCTCTGGGTCATGATGTAGCTGGGATTGTCGGGCTTCGCCGCCAGCTCGTCCTTGGTGTCCTTCCCGCTCCGGATCCCGGCGCGCAGGCTCTTGGCCTGCCGCTCGAGCTTCAGCACGTCGGGATACTTGTCGCCGTAGCGCTTGCGCTGCACAGACAGCTCACCCTCGATCGTCTGCAGCTGCGTCTTCAACGCGTTGACGCTCGTACCGCCGCCGGTCTCCTTCTTCAGCACCTCGATCTCGTGCTCCGTCTTCACGACGTCGGGATGCTGCGGGCCATAGATGCCGCGCATGCTGATCAGGCGCGTTTCCAAGGCCTTGAGCCGGTCGACCGGGCTCAACACCGTCTGCCCGTCGACGACCTGCGTGCCGTGCGGATTCAGCTGGCTGAGCTGGGACTGCAGAACGATGCGCCGCTCGTCCAGCGCCTGCAGGCGCCGGTTCGCGTCCGAGAGCTGCGCTTGCGTCCGGCTGAGCGCGCTCATGTTGAGACCGAGCTGATCGGGAAGCACGCCGGAGTTACGCCGCTTGAAATCCGCCATGCGCGATTCCAGGTCGCTGACCTGCTTGCCCAGCCGGTTCGCCTCTTCGCCGAGGAATCCGGTTGTCTCTGCAGCCCTTTCCCGGCGAATGCGGAGATTCTCGTTGAGGTAAAGCGAGACCAGCTCGTTGGCGACCTTCTGCGCCACGGCCCGGTTTTCGTCGTCGAAGGAGACATTGAAGGCGATGGTCGCCTTGCGCGACTGACCGCTGCGCGGGTCGACGGCTTCGGCGCTGACCAGCTGCATCGCGATCCTGTCGCGGAAGGTGCCGGCGATCTCGCGATCGGCTTACGCTTCCGCTCGTCGGCGATAGAGATTGAACTTGTTGATGATGGAAATGAGGTTCTGCGTCGTCATCACCCGCTGCTGGATGATCTGCAGACGCTCGGCGGCGAAGCTTGTGATCGTCGAGCGAATGAACTCGCGCGGGATCTCCGGCTCTTCGATCAGGACCGTGCCGGTCGACCGGTAGACCGGCGGCATCGCCATCGCCACGACCAGGCTGACGGCAATGATGAGCACGGCCGGAATGACCAACCGGAACTTTCGGCGTAAGACGGCCGCCAGATAGTCGCGCGGCCCCTTTGCGTCGTCCGTGATCGACATGCGTCAGCTTCCACACCTCATTTGCCCTGCCCAGCCCCCCAGGTCGGCAGATGCCAGCTCACCGACGCCACGCCGCCGTTGGAAATGGCGCGATCGCCGCCGCTCAAGGTCTGCGTCCGGAAGCGATAGGCGACGCGAGCGCTCCAGTCCGGCAGGAAATGCCAGCTGAGACTTGGCTCCGCGCTCACATAGCTGCGGTCCTCGCTGTTGCTGTCGGCCGCATCCTGCTGAATAAAGTTGGTGCTGAATCCGACGGTAACAACGGGCGTGGCCTGGTAGTTGGCGTTCAGCCCGACCGAATTCCGACTCTCTACCCGGCCGCTGCCGCTCGGCACCACGGTGTGGGTATAGGATCCGCTCAGGGTCGCGCGCTCCTCTACATAGGTGATCGTCGCCCCGGCGTCGTAGCCTACCTTGTCGCTACTCGTCGATACCACTGAATTGCCAGACTGCACGTCTTCGTCCGTCATCACGTAGTTTGCGCCGCCGCTCAAGCTGCCGCTGAATTGCGGCGTAAATACGTGCGACCAAGTCCCCTTGCCGACAATATAATCGCTGGTGAGGTCCAGCCCCGACAGACGGTCGTACCGGCTATAGGTGCCGTTGAAGCTAAGGGTGTCCTTTTCGGTCAGCACGTAGGAGATGAACGGCCCGGCGGAAAGGTTGCGATAATCCTCCAGCGTGTTGGTGTCGTAGGTGACGTAGCTCGCGCTGCCGCTCAGGCCGGCGCTCATGCGCTCGGTCAAGGTATGGCTCCAGGACGCGCTCCCGCCGACCCCGACCCGGTCGGCGTCGGAAAAGTTGCGGCCGGTGTCGAGCTCTTCGGTCGTCCGGGTCGTCGCGTGGCTGACGTTGCCGCTGATGCCGAAGAAGTCTCTCTCCGCCCGGTGGTTCAGCGTGACATCGGCGGCCTGATCGAACGAGTTCTGGCTGGTCGTGTCCGGGAAATAGCCGTAATTCAGGTTGCCGTTCAGATACAGGTCGGTCCGCGGCGCGTGGGATTCGATGCCGATGCGCGGCCGCGTGTTGAAGCCCCACAGGCTCTGCTCGTTCGTCGTATCCATCCGGTAGTTGTCGTCATACGTGAACTCTTCGGTGATCGCGCTGTTCAGATGCCAGTCGGCGCCGAAAGCCACGCCCGGGATTGCGGCGCCGATCAAAGCGGCCGCCGCGAGGCCCACCCCAGTCACGGACGATGCTAGGCTCTTCTTCCAGTCCACCACAGTACCCCCTTATCCTTTCTCATGCGGTCCCACCGACCGCTCAGAATATCCCACTGGTCGGAACGACCACGACATCCCCCGGCTGCAAGACGACGTTCGAGGCGAGCGACTTGCCCTTCGACACCTCGGAGTAATTGAAGGCGAGCGCATGCTGGCTGCCGTTCGCGTCGCGCCGGAGGACCTTGATTTCGGTATCGGCGGCAAATGTCGTCAAGCCGCCGGCCAGGCTGAGCGCCTGCATCACGTCGAGCGGACGGTTGGCCAGGAATTCTCCCGGGCTGCGCACCTGTCCGATGACATAGATCTTGCTGCCGCTGACCTGGACCACCGTGACGGTGATGACCGGATCGGCGAAGAAGTTCTTCAGGCGGCCCTGCAGCACCTTCTGAAGCTGCTCGGGCGAGAGGCCGGCCGCCTTGATATGCCCCGCAAGAGGAAAGGAAACGTCGCCGTCCGGCAGCACCAGCACCTGCTGCTGCATGCCGTCTTCCTTCCAGACCGAGATCTGCAGGATGTCGCCCGGGTTGAGCTTGTACGGCTCGGCGCCATAAGCGGCCTGGCCCGACGCCAGCATCGCCAGGGCACACACCATCGCCAACCATCTTACCAATCGCACCCCCTTGCGACTCTGCGCCCTTGCCTTCCCACGCCGCGTTACGATCACACTATCCTCGATTTACAAACCGAACGCCCGACAAATCAATATTGATCCCCAATATTGAGCCGCCGCTTCCGAGCACCGCCGATTCGCCCGCCGGGGCCGGCATGTCCTGAAAGACGGCGCTACAGTCGATTTATTTCACATGTCACTCTTACACAAGGCCCTTCGGATGCCTGTGATAAAATCGGCACAGCGCCAGACCTTTGCAGCAGCAGCATTCATTGTCGATAGGAAGTAAACAAGCTTCTCTAAAAGATATCCACGGAAATACAAATATTTAGTAAAATTCAATTCAGTTTGGAAACGGCCCCTCTCTATTAGAGGTAATCCTCTTAGACCTTGGGTTCATTCGGCTAGTCGCGTGTTCAGGGTCGGATCGCCATGGTACTTTTCCTCCACAAATGAATTCGGCCCTCCGCGTGCCGTGAGCGTGTCGCGCGGAAAACGGGTCCGAAGCGGCGGGCGTTTGCAGCCCGCGCGAACGAAGAAATTTGTTTTGGGCTTCGGCCCGACCCGCGGGGACGACCAGGCTTCCGAGCATTTTCCGGGAAGCCACGGAGATGAAGCACGACGTGACGATCCTCTCGAGGACGTACGAAACACGAAATGGGGGTTATCAAGTAATGAAGACAAAACTTCTCGGCCTAATCTTCGCTGGGCTTTTGCTGGCGGCAGGACAGGCGAGCGCTGCTATTCTTTCCATTTCTGGCGGTACGCCGGGCACGCTGCCCAGCAACTTCGATCCGGGCGGGTTCCCGGGCTTCGCCGAGGTGGTCCCGGGATCGTCACCGACGACGGTCTTCACCAATGCGGACTTCGGCACGGGGCTGTCGCTCGCGGGCCCGGCCATCCTCAAGTTCGAATACCTGGGCAAGGAAGCCGGCTTCACCAACACGTTCAGCCTGGGCGGGCCGTCGATCTTCTCGACCGCCACGTCTCTGGTGGGCAATTCGGTTGACGCAGCTCATCGGGCCCGGCCTGGTTCCCTTCATCTTCAGCACCGACGGCAACGGCGGGCTGACGGCGCAGAACGGTGGCGCCATGGGGGCCGGCATCTCGATCGCTTTTGCGGCGCTCAACGACGGCTCGTTCCTCGCGCTGTTCAACGACGGCGGCGGACACGACTTCGACTTCGACGACATGGTCGTCCACGTCAGCGTGTCGGCGGTTCCGCTGCCGGCGGCGGCGTGGCTGCTCATCTCCGCGGTCCTGGGGCTGGTCTCCTTCTCCCGGATACGCCGGAACGGCATGCAGTCGGCCTAAGACCTCCACTTCAAGACGAACCAGGCGAGGACCGGGATGGGCGAAAGCCCTCCCGGTCCTCGTCATTTTTGCACCCTCCCGGAAGCCGCCCGAGCAGGAGCCACCCCGGCGCGGCCGCGCCGATGCGGACCGCCGCCTCCCCGAGGCGCCTACTCCGTCCGCGCAAGTCTGTGACAAAATCGGCACAATAAATTCACAAATGCGGTAACCCGAAAATTAAATAGTTAACGTAAGATTTACTACGTTTTCATTAGTCCTTCCGTGTGTTACCTTGTTTTCCATCAATACCGCACCCACCGTGCCTTGAGCGTGTCGCGGAAAATAGGTGTGGTCGCGGGCGGTAATGTCTGCCCGCGGTAATAGCGTTCCGCACCGGCTTCCACATGGCAGCCGGCAAGACGGAATCCTTAGGGAAGACCAAGTTTCTTGTCAGAAAGAGAAGAAACGGAAATCGAGCGACGTGTGGTGGCCCGACGATTTTCGAAACGAAAGAAACAGAGGTTTTCAAGAGATGAAAATGAAATTACTCGGCCTGTTCCTGGCAGGGCTGATGGTTGTCGGGGTGTCGGCGCAAGCCGCCGTCCTGTCGCTTACCGGCGGGGGCACGCCAGGCGTGCTCCCCAGCAACTTCAATCCGGGCGGTTTTCCGGGCTTCGCTGAAGTCGTTCCCGGGACGTCCGCAACGACCGTCTTCACCAATGCCGACTCTGGTTCGGGGCTGACGCTCGGCGGCGGACCCGCCACCCTGAAGTTCGAGTATCTCGGCAAAGAAGCCGGCTTCACGAACACCTTCGGTTTGGGCGGAACCGGACGATATTCTCGACCGCCACGTCTCGGTCGGGGATGCACAGACGGCGCCTCTTCGGGACCGGCCTGGTCCGGCTTCCTCTTCAATACGAGCGACAACGGAAATTCGGCGCAGAACGGCGGTCGCGAATGAGATGCCGTGTGCTCTCGATCGCCTTCGCAGCGCTTAACGACGGTTCGTTCCTGGCGCTGTTCAACGACGGCGGCGGACGACGATCAAGACTTCGACGACATGGTCGTGCGGGTCAGCGTCTCGGCGGTGCCTTTGCCGGCAGCGGCGTGGCTGCTCCTCTCCGCCGTCCTGGGGCTGGTTTCCTTCTCCCGGATACGGCGGAACGGTCCGCAAAACGCATAGCGAGCCGTTACCGCACGACCGTTACAGAAAGACGGCCGGGTTGGGCTACGCGCCCTCCCGGCCGTTTTTTCATGCCCGATCCCACCCCGCCCTTCGCACGGCAGCCCCCGATACCGTCCCGCGTCCGCGCCGCGCGCCCGCCGGCGTCTTGCCGTGCTGATCCGCCGGCGGCGTTGCCGGAAGGCAACCATCCAAAAGAGACCATGAAAATCAGAGAGGTAAAAAAGGCTCTTACCCAGAAAGAGTTAGGAATTCGAGCAAACGCTACCCACATTTGGTTAGAACACGCCCTCTATCCGACATGTTCAGCGGACGGGGGCCGTGTTAGCCTTTCCACTCGATAGAAATTGGCCTCGCGCGCGATCGACTGATTCGCGATCCGGGCAGGCCGGCGGCAGCGACAGAACGCGCTGCGCCCACAAAAAGTCGTCAAGCCCGAATGCGGAAAGACGGCGTCCTCACAGGGAAGACCAGGTTTCTTTGATTAGGCGGGGATCCCCGGAAATCGTGCTGTGCGTGATTCTCCGATGGTTCTAACAACGCGAGAAACAGAGGTTTTCAAGTATGAGCATGAGACTGCACATCATGGCCGCTACCGCGGCCATTGCCCTCGCCATGACGGTCGTATCGACCGCCTGGGCGACGGTCGACAACAGCCAGCCGGCCACCGCGGCGCTCTGCACGGGTAGCTGCGGCGCCGGAAGCGCGATCGGCGCAGTGCGGCAAATCAGTCAGGTCAACAACGTCGACGCGACCGGCACATCCTTCAGCGACATCTGGACCTTCACCTTGTCGCAGGCCGGGAACATCAGCGGCTTCCTGTTTTCCAACAACACGCTGAGCAACTTCCAGCTGACCAATCTGAACGTCATCCTGCAGAGCGGCGACGGCTCGACGACCTTCGACCCGGTCACGGGTTACACGGTCCCCAACCCGCCGCCGTCGAACATGGTGCTGCAGGCGGCGTTGAGCTTCGCCAACCTGGCGGCCGGCAACTACCAGTTCGTCATCTCGGGCCTGGTGCCGGGCAACCAGGCGGCCGGCCAGTACCAGCTGCAAGGGCAGATTTCGGCGGTGCCGCTGCCGGCTGCCGTCTGGCTGCTCCTGTCGGCCGTGCTGGGGCTCGGGTCCATGGCGCGGTTCCGCCGCGGCATGCGCGACGCCGCGTAGCCGTCCGGCCCCCCTGGGGGTGGCCCAGGGCTCTCACCGACGACCTTCGATCGACCGGGAAAGGGGCTCTCCCAAGCGCCTTTCCCGGTCGCCGTCCTGCGGACCTCGCCGCCGCGCGCGACCTCTCCGGAATAGCTATTGGGGTTGGCGCGTCTATCGCGTAGAGGTATTCATGATCCACCGGCATGGCGATTTATGGGATCATGGCTGAACAACTGATACATCCGGTCATTCTTTCAGGCGGCGCCGGCACGCGGCTGTGGCCGTTGTCGCGCACCCTTTATCCGAAGCAGCTTCTGCCGCTCACCGCCGAGCGCAGCCTCTTGCAGGAAACGATCGCGCGCGTGAACGATCCGTCCCGCTTCACGCCGCCGATCGTCGTCGGCAACGAGGAGCACCGCTTCATCATCGCCGAGCAACTCCGCGAGGCCGATCGCAGCGTTCAGGCCCTCGTGCTCGAGCCGGTCGGCCGTAACACCGCCCCCGCCGCCGCCTGCGCCGCCCTGCTTCTGGCGCGCGAAGATCCCGGCGCGCTGATGCTGGTGCTGCCCTCGGACCACCGGATCGAGAAGCCCGACGCCTTCCGCGCCGCGCTCGGCGTCGCCGCGGCGGCGGCGCGCGACGGCGCCCTGGTCGCCTTCGGCATCACCCCCGCCGCGCCCGAGACGGGCTATGGCTATATCCGCCGGGCGGACCCGTACCGGGCCGGCGGCGCCGAGCTGCCGGGCTGCTTCGCAATCGAGCGCTTTCTCGAGAAGCCCGACCGCGCGACCGCCGAATCCTTCCTCGCCGAGGGCGGCTATGTCTGGAACAGCGGCATGTTCCTGTTCACCGCCGGCGCCTACCTGGCCGAGCTCGAGCGGCTCGAGCCCGACATGCTGGCGCGCTGCAAGGAAGCGGTCGCCAAGGGCAAGCGCGACCTCGATTTCTACCGCCTCGACCGCGAGGCCTTCGACGCCTGCCCGGCGCAGTCGATCGACTATGCCGTGATGGAGCATGCCGCGAAGGCGGCCGTGGTCCCCGTGGACGCCGGCTGGAACGACGTCGGCAGCTGGGCCGCCCTCTGGTCGGTCGGCGGCAAGGATGCGCACGGCAACGTCCACATGGGCGACGTGATCGCCGAGAACACGCGCAACAGCTACCTCCGGGCCGAGGGGCCGCTGCTCTGCACCGTCGGCGTCGACGACCTGATCGTCGTCGCGACGGAAGACGCCGTGCTGGTCGTCGACCGCGACCAGGCCGAAGGCGTGGGCCCGCTGGTCAAGGCGATGGCGGCGGGCGGGCGCAACGAGCCGCACGCGCATCTGACCGTGTACCGGCCCTGGGGCTCCTATCGCACGATCCGCATGGGCGAAGGCTTCCAGGTGAAGCACATCGTGGTCAATCCCGGCGGCCGCCTGTCGCTGCAGAAGCATCATCATCGCGCCGAGCACTGGGTGGTGGTGCGCGGCACCGCGCATGTCGTGCGCGGCGACGACGAGATGGTGCTGGAGGCCAACCAGTCGACCTACATCCCGCGCGAGGCGGTGCACCGGCTCGAGAACAAGGGCAGCGAGCCGCTCGACCTCATCGAGGTGCAGACCGGCGGCTATCTCGGCGAGGACGACATCGTCCGCCTCGAGGACGTCTACGGCCGCAGCTGAGCCGGCGCCGGCCGGGCACGGCGGCAACGGGACCCGCATTTCTGCAATATGGCCGTCACGTGCGCGCAGAAGGGCTGGCATGCCCGGACCGCTTTTGCTATAAGCCCGCCACACTGATCCGCGGTAGCTCAGTTGGTAGAGCAGGTGGCTGTTAACCACCGGGTCGCTGGTTCGAGTCCGGCCCGCGGAGCCAATTCAAGCAAGGGGTTAGCTTTCGAGCTGCCCCTTGTTTTCTATCTCCCGGTTTCAGATAGGTCCCCTAAGAGGCCTCGCCGCTCCCCCCAAGTTCATTCAACGCCACGGCAGGTTGCATCGCGATCCCGAGCGCTTCACTGTTTGCGCCATACGCGGTTAAGCCAAGAGTCCTTCAACTTACTGATTTTCGTGCATACAATGCGCCGGGCGCGCGAACGCGAAACCGGGGAAGCACAAACATGATCTTGTTTCTAACCAACTTGCCATTGTGGCTTTCCGCGTTCCTGCTCATCGTCCCGACGACCCTGATCGCCATGGCGGGCCCCTACGTGACGCGCCGCTACATCGAGCTCAGCCGGCTGCGTACCAATAACGAGGTCGCCGGCTTCAAGTTCGCGACCGTCGGCGTGCTCTACGCGGTCCTGCTCGCCTTCGCGGTCGTCGTCGTGTGGGAGAAATTCAATCAGGCCGACAGCGAGGTGGCGCAGGAAGCCGGCGCCGCATCGACCATCTATCTCCTGACGCGGGGGATCGACGAAAAACACGGCGCCGCCATCCGCGCGGCGACGACGGCGTACCTAAAGGTCGCGATCACCAAGGACTGGCCGGCGATGGCACGGGAGACCGACAGCCCTGACGCCACCAAAGCGCTGAACGACATCTACCGCGCGGTGCTCAAATTCCACGCGTTCGATGCGGACGAAAGCGTTGTTATCGCCGCCATCCTCCAGCAGGTCGATCGCATCAGCGACGCGCGGCGCGAACGCCTGGTCAGCGCCGACGGCGTCACCCCGGGCGTCATCTGGGCGGTGCTGTTCGCGGGCGCCGCCGTGACCATCGGCTTTACCTTCTTCTTCGGCACCGAGAACCTGCGCGCCCAGGCGCTGATGACGGGCGCTCTGTCGGTGATGATTTTCGCCGGGCTCTTGACCATCGTGGCCATCGACCATCCCTTCGCCGGTACCGTCAAGGTTGGCCCGGACGCCCTTGCCGCCGTCCTCGTCGATTTCGCCGGCGCACCGGGGCAACATCCAGGGCAGTGAATAACCACGCTCAAGAAGGAACGTCTCGAAATATTCTGATCCCGTGCGGTGCTTGCCGCCCTTGCGCTTCGATCTGGCGTTACGGGCGATCGAGCAGCCTCTCGGCCAAGTTCCGATCGGTTTCGAATTCGACACCGCCGATGACGGAATTCCATGTCGACCGCACGGTGTTTGCTCTTCTTGCACGATTTTGTCTTGCGCGCGGGCAGCGTCGGGCGTTAGGTCGCACCCGGAAGACAGCCATGAACCAAGCGCAAGCCGAAGCGATCGCCACCGACTGGGTCGCCGCCTGGAACGCCCACGACCTGGAGCGTATCCTCAGCCATTATGCCGATCCGCTGGAATTCACCTCGCCGCTTATCGTCGAGAGGCTCGGGCGCACGGACGGGACGATCCGGACGAAGGCGGAGCTGCGCGATTATTTCACGGCCGGCATCGCGGCCGGTTCGGCGGCGCTGCGCTTCGAGCTTCTCGACGTTTTGCCGGGCGTGGACAGCGTGACGCTCTATTACCGCAACCACCGGGGCCGTACGGTCGCGGAGACCATGTTCTTCGATGCCGCGGGCATGGTCTGCAAGGCGGCGGTCCACTATCGCTGAGTAGCAGCCGGGCCGCCGGCGGCCCGCCCGCCCCCGCCGGGCCGGGCCCGCAACGGCGAAATCGGGAGAAAACGGCCCTTTCGGGCGGTTGCAGGAACGCCGCCGCATTCACCGATCTTTAACTCGAATCGTGGTATTTGAGACGCCATGTTCGGAAATTCAGCACGCGTTATCACCTTCACCCGGCGCCCGGTTCGCGTCCCGGAAAGCATGCGCTGCGCCGGGTCGCTCACGGAACGCAAGTTCTTCGACAGCGTCCGCCGCGGCAACGCCGCCTATGTGGAGAACGTTCCCCTTCCCGCCCGCTGCCTCTGGGTGCGCGACGAGGAACGCCGGCTGGCGGCCAGCAAGCGCTGGCGGGACATGCCGATCCGCAAGCTGGGCGAGCTCTACATCATCTCCCGCGCCTCTTGAGCGGCCGGCGGGCCGATCGTCTCACCCGCAATCGCCGTAGAATCTTCATAATCCTTTCCTATATAACCGACGCTCGACATCGGTTATTTCGAACGGAGAAGGTATGAAACGGTTGTCCTTGGGCCTGCCCGTCCTGCTGGCCGGCGCAGTTTTTCTGGCCGGCGGATCGGCGCTTTCGCCGGCGCGGGCGGACACCACCATCACGCAGTACGACAAGATGTCGAAGGCCCAGCAGGCCAACCTCGTCGGCTCGCTGCTGCAGTCGCTCGTCGACGGCCTGGAAGAGCGGCATCGGACCAAAGAGGCGGAGTGCCTGACCGAGCTGTACACCAACGTCGAAACCGACGCGCGCAAGGCCGAATCGCCCGGCATGGCCGACTTCTTCGGCGCCGTCTGGCGCGCGCGCCAGATCGGGCCCGACAACTTCACCATCGAGGACATCATCGCCCGCCAGATGGTCCAGCAATGCAATTACCGCCCGCCAGCCGCCGCGAAGAAAAAGAAGAAGAAGCACTGACGGCGCGGTCCACCGCATCCGGGGCCTCGAAAGCCACCTTCTCGAGGACGCCACGGTCCCGGCGGCGCTATCGGCGCGGCAAATGTCTGGAGCTGATTGGTGATGTTCTGCTGCTGCTGGCGGCTCTCGAAGTCGAGGCGGTTGGCCTCGTGTTTCTGCCACCCCTGCTGCGCTTCGTTCGTACGCAGGTCGTGACGCAGCGTCCGCTTGGAGACGAAGGGATCGACGGTCCGCTTGCGGAACTGCAGGTCATTATGCTGCTGCTGCAGCGTCTGCAGGCGGCTTTCCGCGTTTGCTTTCGCCCGCTCGTCGTTCTGCAGGTTCTTGACCGCCCTGTTGACGTCTTCGTTCGTCTCCTCCGCCTCGAGATCGCTCTCCGCGCGCACCGGCGCGGCCGGCAGCGTGAGCACGGCGACATGGGCCAGCACTGCCGCGAGCAGGCCGAGCATGGCAAGGAAACGGGAGGAAGACGGCGCCTTTCGCATCATCCCCATCACCTAAGGTCAATACGCCGATTTGCAAGGCGGCCGGGGTTTCACATCCGGTCGAGAACCCGGCATTGCACCGCTTTCGCCGCCTCGAGCAGCCGGTGATCCTGCTGCGGCCGGCCGATCAGCTGCACGCCCAGCGGCAGCCCCTTCGGCCCGAGCCCGGCCGGCAGCGTCACCGCCGGGACATGCGTCGTGGTCCAGAGGTTGTTGAAGATCGCGTCGCCGGTGGCTTTGATCCCCTCGGGCGCCTCGCCGGGCGCGCTCGGCGTCAGCAGGAGGTCGACCGCGTCCATCGCCGCCGCAAAGCGCCGCGCGGTAGTCGTCGATCACGCGCTCCGCCGCGCGGTAGTCCTCGTAGCTGCAGGCGAGGCCGTCGGCGGCCCGGCCGTCGAGCAGCGCGCGGCTCAGCTTGTCGCCGTGGTAAAGCCGCTCGTAGGTCATCACGCGGGCGAACTCGAAGCCCGAGACCTTGCGCACCGCTTCGGGCAGCGACGCCTCCCCGTCCGGCATCGCGAAGTCGGCGACCTTGGCGCCCGCCATCGCCAGCGCTTCCGCCGTGCGCTCCAGCAGCGCCTGCGTCGAGGGCTCGGCCCGGTCCCAGAAGGCGCTGCGGCAGAAGCCGACCCGCAGCCCCGTCACCGGCACGTCCGCCAGGGGCCGTTGCGGCAAGCCCATGACCGTGTAGCGGAACAGCGCCAGGTCGTCGACCGAGCGGGCGATCAGGCCCAGCGTGTCGAAGGACGGCACGTTGTCGCCGATGCCGGTCAGGCAGAAATCGCCGTAGCTCGGCTTGTAGCCGACCGCGCCGCAGAAGGCCGCGGGGCGGATCGTCGAGCCCGTCGTCTGGGTGCCGAAGGCCGCCGGGACCATGCGCGATCCCACCGCCGCGGCCGAGCCGCTCGACGACCCGCCCGGCGTATGCGCCGTGTTCCAGGGGTTGCGGGTCGCGCCCGGATGGCGGTGCGCGAACTCGGTCGAAACCGTCTTGCCGAGCACGACGCCGCCGGCGGCGCGGCAGGCGGCGACACAGGCCGCGTCCCGGGCGGTGCGGTTGCCCGCATAGATCGGCGAGCCGTGCCCGGTCGGCATGTCGGCGGTGTCGATGATGTCCTTGAGGCCGAAGGGCACGCCGTGCAGCGGTCCCCGCGAAGGGCCGCGGTCGAGCGCGCGGGCCTGCGCCAGCGCCAGTTCAGGATCGAGGAAGATCCAGGCCTTGACCTCGGGCTCGATGGCGGCGATCCGGTCGAGACAGGCCTGCGTCACCGCCTCGGCCGTGAACTTGCCGGACGCGATGCCGGCCGCCGCCTCGCTCGCTGTCAGGTCGGCGAGCGCTATCGAGAGGAAATTTGCAGTGATTGGCCATGCCGGTCCCCCTACTCCGCCGCCCTGGCGCGCTGGAAGGCTTCCGGCCATTTCGCGGGCTGGCTGCGGGCGTATTGCAGCGGATAGGCCGCTTCCGCGCCCAGCGCCTCGGCCGCGTGCCAGGCCCAGCGCGGGTCGTAGAGCAGGCCGCGGGCGAGCGCGACCATGTCCGCCTTGCCGCCGGCGACGATCGACTCCGCGTAGTCGGGCTCGAGGATCATGCCGACCGCCATGGTCGTCATCCCCGTCTCCTGCCGGATGCGCGCGGCGAACGGCACCTGGTAGCCGGGGCCGAGGGTGAGCTTCTGCTGCTCGGACACGCCGCCGCTCGACGCGCAGATGTAGTCGCAGCCGCGTTTCTTCAGCTCGGCCGCGACGGCGACCGAATCCGCGATGTCCCAGCCGCCCTCGACCCAGTCGGAGGCCGAGATGCGGACGCCGAGCGGCTTGTTCTCCGGCCACGCGGCGCGCACCGCGTCGAACACTTCGAGCGGGAAGCGCATCCGGTTGGCGCGGCTGCCGCCGTAATCGTCGTTGCGCCGGTTGCTGAGCGGCGACAGGAAGGCGTGCATGAGATAGCCATGCGCCATGTGCAGCTCGATCAGGTCGATGCCGAGCCGCTCGCTGCGCCGGGCCGCGGCGACGAAGGCATCGCGCACGGTGTCCATATCCGCCCGGTCCATCATCCGCGGCAGCGGCCATGACCCGGCTCTGCACCGTCGTGGCGCCGGAGCCCGCCGAGCTGCCCGAGAGCGGCGACGGGGCCAGCGTTTCCCAGGCCCCCTCCGCCGGCAGCAGCGGGCCGCGGCCTTCCCAGGGGCGCTGGGCCGAGGCCTTGCGCCCGGCATGGGCGAGCTGGATGCCGATCTTGGCCTTGCCGTGCCGGCGGCAGAAACCGATGACGCGCGCGAGCGCCGCCTCATTGGCGTCCGAGTAAAGCCCAAGGCAGCCTTGGGTGATGCGGCCGCGCGCCTCCACCCCCGTCGCCTCGATGATCAGGAGGCCCGGCCCCGAGATGGCGAGTTGGCCGAGATGCATCAGATGCCAGTCGGTCGCCGAGCCTTCCTCGGCGCTGTACTGGCACATCGGCGAGACGATGACTCTGTTGTCGAGGGTGAGCCCGCGCAGGGAAATCGGTGAAAACAGGGCGCTTGTCATCGATGGCATACTCCGGATTGAAAGCTATTCAGCGACAACGACGCCCTTCTTTTCGAGCGCGTCGATCGTCGCGGTCGGCGAGGCCGAGCTCGGCCAGCACCTCGCGCGTGTGCTCGCCGACGGTGGGCGGCTGGCGGCGGAGGCCGAGATCATGCGTGCCGATCTCGACCGGCAGGCGCGGCAGCTTGGTCATCTGGCCGTCCGGCATGCGGGTCGGCACCAGCCGGCCGTGCGCGTTGAGCTGCGGATCATCGAACAGGTCCTTCGTGCGCGCGACCGGCGCGAAGGGGATCTCGATCCGTTCGCAGATCTCCGCGAGCTCGGCCTTGGTGCGGCCGCCGAAGATCTCTGTACAGATCGGGATGACACGGTCGCGCGCGCGTACCCGGTCCTCGTTGGTCTTCAGCGTCGGGTCGTCGAGCAGGTCCTGCCGGCCGAATTCGTGGCAGAAGCGCCGCCAGTGGTTGTCACTGGTGAGGCCGATGAACATCTGGTCGTCGTCCGCGGTCTTGAACACCTCGTAGACCGCCCAGGCGCCGCGCCGGTTCGGCATCGGCGGCGTGTCCACGCCGGTAACGACCTCGCCCGCCATATGCTGCATCATCAGGAAGGCGGTGGATTCGAAGAGCGCGCTCTTGACGAACTGGCCCTTGCCGGTGCGGTCGCGGTCGCGCAGTGCCGCCAGGATGCCCATCGCGCCGTAGGTGCCGCCCATGATGTCGATGATCGAGGCGCCTGCGCGCAGCGGCCGGCCCGGCGGGCCCGTCATGTAGGCGAGCCCGGCCATGAACTGCACGACCTCGTCGAGCGCCGGGCGCTTCTCATAGGGCCCGCTGAGAAAGCCCTTCATCGCGCAGTAGATCAGGCGCGGGTTCAGCCCGGCGAGGGTCTCGTAGCCGCAGCCCAGCCGCTCCATGGTGCCCGGCGCGTAATTCTCGATCACCACATCCGCCGTCGCGATCAGCTTATGCGCCAGCGCCACGCCTTCCTCGGACTTCAGGTCGAGCGCGATGCTCCGCTTGTTGCGGTTGAAGCTCGGGAAGAAGCCGGCCGCGAAGCCGTGCAGCCGGCGCGTCTTATCGCCGTCGGGCGCCGGCTCGACCTTGATCACGTCAGCGCCGAGATCGGCCAGCACCAGCCCGCAGGACGGCCCCATGATCGTCTGACAGAACTCGACGACGCGGACGCCGTCGAGCGGGAGGATGTCTTTGGTCTCGGTCTTCGCGGTCATTCCCGCTCCTTAAGAAGCATGCTCGCTCAAAAAGTCCTCCCCCTCGACGGGGGAGGATTTAGGTGGGGGTGACCGCTCCATGCAGCCGCTTCACGCACTGCCTCTTACCCCCCACCCAACCCTCCCCCGCAAGGGGGGAGGGCTTCGTCCGATCACCCGACGAGCGCGCCCTCGTTCTTCAGCATGCGCACCGACTGGCGGACCGCTTCCGCCGACTTGTCGATGTCCTCTTCGCTGTGGACCGCGGAGACCTTGCCCGCGAGCTTGCCGTTGATGTCCATGCCGTTGATCATCAGGCCGAGCCGGAAGCGCGTCACCATCGTCTTGTCGGCCTTGAAGTCCTTGCGCTTCAGCTTGAAAGGGTCGAAGGCGCTCGGCTCGATGTCGCGGCCGTCCGGGTTGGTGAAGAAGTGGATCTCGGAGAACTGGCCGTAGGCGGACCAGGGCACGTTCTCCTCCTCGAACACGCGGTTGATCTTGGCGCGCAGGCGGCCCGCCGTCGCGATCGCCTTCTGCGTCGCGTCCGTGGTGTCGACCGCCTGCAGCATCGCGACGCCCGCCGCCGCCGACAGCGGGTTGGCGTTGAAGGTGCCCTGGTGGCTGATCTTCTCCTTGTGCTTGGCCGCCATCACGTCGAAGTCGAGCAGCTCCAGGATGTCGCGCCGGCCGCAGACCGCGCCGCCCGGCAATCCGCCCGCCAGGATCTTCGCCAGACTGGCGAGGTCCGGCATGATGCCGAAATGCGCCTGGGCGCCGCCCTTCGACGCGCGGAAGCCCGCGACCACCTCGTCGAAGATCAAGAGGATGCCCTGCGCTTCGGTGATGCGGCGCAGCTCGGTCACGAATTCCTTCGACACCGGCACCTGGCCGAAGCCGGAGCCGGTCGGCTCGAGGATCACCGCGGCGATGTCGTCATGCGTGGTCAGGATGCGGCGCGTCTCGTCGATATCGTCGGCCGGCGCCAGCAGGATCTCGTCGGCGATGCCGGGGACGACGCCGGCCGACGGGCTGCCGTCGAAATGATCGGTGACGCCGAAGGCGACGTGGTCCTGCCAGCCGTGGAAGTGGCCGTGGAAGCGGACGATCTTGTTCTTGCCCGTAAACGCGCGCACCAGGCGGAAGGCCATCAAATTCGCTTCCGTGCCCGACCCGGTGAAACGGACCATCTCGGCGCAGGGGATCAGCTTCTGGACCATCTGGCCCCAGCGGACCTCCAGCTCGTGGCCCGAGCCGTAATGCGTGCCGCGCGCCGCCTGCGCCTGCACCGCGGCGACGATATCGGGGTGATTGTGCCCGAGCAGCAGCGCGCCGTGCCCGCCGAAGTAGTCGACGTATTCGTTGCCGTCGACGTCCCATTTGCGCGAGCCCTGCGCCCGGTCGACGTACAGGCAATACGGATCCAGCCGGCGTGAATCATGCGTCAGGCCGCTCGGATAGATTTCCTTCGCCTGCCGGGCGAGCTCGGCCGATTTCGGGGTCTTTTCACGGTAGGCGGCGACGATGCGGGAGTTCGTCAGCGTGCTGTCGGGCATGAGATGGCTCCAGGTGAGAGAGCGATTATACTAGGACGTGCGCCGGGGCAGGCGCTGGCGCGCCGCGACGGCGGTTCCCCGGTGTGGAGGAACCGAGCGCCGCCTTGCCCAAGGCCCATCGGCTTGCCGGAAACACCGTTACGGTACCGCCGCGATCCTGCCCGCGCAACCATGCAAACGACCCCGCCCGCGCCCAAGATGAAGGAAAAAAGATGAACGCACTCCGGAAGATGCTCAACGACGATCAGCTTGTCACCGCGCCGCTCGTCTTCAACCCCGTGATGGCGAAGCTGGCGGAGCGAGCCGGCTTTCCCGCCCTCTATCTCGGCGGCGGCTCGATGGGCTACGTCAAGACGATCCTCGAGGCGAACCTGAACGTGACGGAGATGTGCCAGGCGGCGCTCGACATCCGCACCGCCTGCACGCTGCCGCTGATCCTCGACGCCGCGCCGGGCTTCGGCGACCCGATGCACATGCACCGGACCATCAACATGACCGAGGCGGCCGGCTTCGCCGCGATCGAGATCGAGGACCAGATCCTGCCGAAGCGCGCGCATCACCATATCGGCATCGAGCATATGGTCCCCTGCGCGCTGATGGTCCGCAAGATCGAGGAAGCGGTCGCCGCGCGGCGCGATCCGGACTTCATCATCGTCGGCCGCACCAACGGCATCCGCTCCAGCAGCATGGACGATGCGCTGAAGCGCGCGGAGGCCTACCGCAAGGCCGGGGCCGACGTGATCATGCTGTCGCCGCGCGACGTGAAGTCCTACGAGTATGTCGGCGCCCGCCTCGCCCCGCCGCTGATGTTCAATCTGCCCGCGGGCGGCCTGTCGAAATTCGGCTTCACGCTCGCCGACATGAAGCGCTTCGGCTGCCGCATCCTGCTCGACCCCAGCAACCCTTTCATCGCCGCCTACCGCGCCTGGAAGCAGTGCTACGAGTCGATGGCGAAAGGCATGGAAAATCCCGGCTTCACCGCCAAGGAGGCGGAGGAGATCCAGAAGGACATGTTCGAGACGATCGGGCTGGAAAAGCTGCTGGACGTGGAGCGCCGGACCTACGACGAGCCGTAGCGGAGCCTGCCGCGCCTACTTCGGCGCTTTCTCGGCCTCTTCGCCGAAGACGCTGAGACAGAAGATCATGTCGACGTCCTTACCGTTGCGCGCCAGCGGCAGATAGATACGCTCGAGCTGGTTGATGTTCTTGAGATGGAACAGCACCGGCTTGCCGCGGCGCCAGCGCGGCCGGTGATCCTCCGCGATCCGGCAGAAATCCTGATATGCGATCGTCTGCTCGAAATTCTCGAATACGTCGTCGAGGTCGCGGCCGGTCGGATCCTTGCCGAAAAATCCCACGATTCCGGTGCCGACCAGCCGAAAGACGAAGCGCAGCGGATCGCGGCGGACGTCGACCAGCCAGATATTCGGCAGCAGGTGCGGTATGTCGATGGGATCGAGATGCTGACGCCCCGGCAAGCCCGTTTCCGGCTTGATCGAAAGCCAATATTCGACGAGCGCCCTGATGTCCGGGTCGCAGTCCAACGGTACGCCGAGGCGCTCGATGCCGATACCGCCACACATCTTTCCGTCTTCCGCCCGTCCTGCTATTTCTAGACGACCGACATACGCACAACCGGTCGAGCAACGTGACGCCGCTGCAAATAATCCGGCGCGCACATCCAACGCCAAAGTAGAATCAATCAATACTCCGCGACAAAACTATTTCCAATAAAGTTTATCGTCCAGCCTATGCGTGCACCATGACCTGGGTCACTACCGGAATGATTGGCATCCCGGCGGCGCCTTCGTCTCAACCGATGGTATGAATTCGCCCATGTCCGAGCATCCGCCGCCCCCGTTTCCGCCGCTCAGGCCGCTGACGGAGGCGGAGCGCAAGCTGAGCCTCGAGCAGACCCTGGCGGCGGCGCCCGGGGTCGAGCCGATCTGGGTGTTCGCCTACGGCTCGCTGCTCTGGGACCCTTGCTTCGCCTTCGACGAGGCGTCCGTGGCGACGCTCCCCGGCTACCGCCGGGCGTTCAATATCTGGACGATCCTGACCCGCGGCACGCCGGAAAACCCGGGTCTCGGCCTGGGACTCGAGGCGGGCGGACAATGCCAGGGCATGGCTTATCGCCTGTCGGAAAGCAGCCGTGCGCGCGACCTGGAGGCGATCTGGAGCCGCGAGATGTACGGCTTGGTCTATGAGCCGCGCTGGCTGCCGCTGCAAATGCCAGGCGGGCCGCAGACGGCGTTGTGCTTCGTCACCAACCCGGCGCATGCGCAGTATGCCGGCACGCTCACCCCGGCCCGCACGGCCGAATTCATCGCCCGCGCCCACGGCGCCAAGGGCAGCAGCCGCGACTACCTGGCGCAGACCGTCGCGGCGCTGGCGCGTCACGGCGTCAGCGACCCGTTCCTGAATGAGCTGCTGGCCTTGGTGGAGCGCCTGCCGCCGGCGCCGAAGGCGGGCCTGCTAGGGCTTCTGCCCCGGCTCGATCTTGACCAGCTTGTAGCCGCGCTTGCGCATGCAGTCGCGGTACATTTCCTCGGCCGCCTGATCGCGGAACAGCGCCTGTCCCGCCGCCGACGACCCGGAGATCGGGGGACCGTAGTCGTAATAGGGGTTGAAGTCGCGTTCGACGGTCTTCAGGCAGGCGAGGCGGTCCTGCTCGTAGCCCTTCCCGTCCACGCCCGCCTTGATCCAACGGTACTCCGGCGTGGCGCAGGCTGCCAGGGATGCGGTCAGGCCCAGTGCGAGCGCCAGCTTGCGATACGTCATCGAGGATGCCTTCGGCCGTGCTGCACGGGCCGGCCCGGCCACCGCCGCCGGCCCGTTCGACACCCTAGATTTGGAGAAGCCTGTCGGAAAATTCAACAGCCGGCGCCGGATTGCGCCGCCGGCTTGGCGCTCAGCGCTGCGCTTCGGCGTCGGTCACCGCGTAGAGCGCGGTCGCCAGCCGGGCCAGAGCGCGGGCACGCCACCAGCCTTCGTCCAGCCCGCGGCCGGCGCTCAGCGCTTCGTCGAATATCCGGCGGGCCGCCGGCGCGCGCCGCGCCCGCGCCGCTGCGACCGCCATGTCGCCCAGCATCATCGCCCGGTCGAAGCGGCTGTCCAGGCCGGCCGCGATCGCCAGCGCGCGCTGTTCGAGCGCATCCGCGCGCTTGCCGTCACCCGCCTCGCCGGCGATTTCCGCGACGCGCCAATAGCCTTCCGCCTGCAGCGCGCCGTGGTCGAGCGCCGCGAGCGCTGCCTCGGCCTTGTCGAAGGTGCCGACCCGGGCCCAGGCGAGCGCGAGGCTGAACCGCGCATAGGCTTGCGGATATCCCTTGCGCAGGCGGCCCGCCACGGCGGCGGCCTTGTCCAGCGTCTCCGCCGCGGCCTTCGGCTTGCCCGCCTTGGCCTGGACGACCGCGAGGTTGCAGAGCGTGGTCACCCGGTAGCGGTCGCCCTCGGCGAACGCGGCGCGGGCGACGGCCGAGGCCGACGACGCGATCATCGCGGATGCCGAAATCCGCCGCCAGCGCGGTCAGCGCGTCGACTGCGGCGCCATACTCGCCCGAATCCGCGAGCGCGCCGGTGATCATACCAACTTCGGCGTGGCGAATGAGCCGCGCCGTCGCCGGCGATGCGAAGTCGCGCGCGGCGTGGATGACATAGGTCGCCCCGTCCATGTCGCCGGCCTGCGCCAGCCCGGACGCAAGCGTGGTCGCGATCGCGACGCGCGCCGGCAGGGCGTTTTCCTTGCCGAGCAGGGTGACGACGCGCTCGGCAAGCGCATGCGCGCTGTCGGTTTCGCCGTGCTTGGCGGCGCTCACGGCGATCGAGGCGAAGGCGCGGATGCGGTTCTCGGTGTCCGGGACGGTCTTGGCGAGGTCGAGCGCCTCCGCCGTCCGGCCTTCTTCGGCCAGCGCTTCCGCCACCTCGCGCATCGCGACCAGCACGAGCCGCGGGTCGCTGAGATCGCGAAGACGGTCGCGCACCGCGTCGTCGCGGCCGGTCCGGACCTCGGTCAGGATGATGTCGCGCAGCGCCCAATCCTGGAAGCTGGCCTGGGTGACATGCGCCGCGGCAACCTGGGCCTCCGCCAGCAGGCAGTCGACCGACACGATGCCGGCGCAGGCATCGCCGGGCGATGCGTCGGATGCCTTCCTGCGGGATTTGCCGCGGTCGACCAGATCGCGCGTCGCCGGGCTGTCGCGCAGCGCGCGGCGCGCCTCTTCCGTCTGGCGGTCGCGGATCTCGTCGAGATTGCGCCGGAGGTGCAGCGCATCGCGCACCGAGACGATCCGGCGCAATGCGGTGTCGAGCGGCGCGCCCTCGCCGATCTTGCCGTAGCGCAGCTCGAAGCGCCGGATCGCGCTCTTGACGCGCGCATCATACTTGCCGTCGAGCGGTCCGCCGTAGAGGCCGAGCTCGCGCAGCTCGCGCTGGATGTCGCGCACCACGGCCGACCAGGGAACGTCCGCGGACGGCGTTTCGCCGCCGACCGCATCCTGATCGAGCGCGGCGATCTGCACGCCGCCGCGCGGCCCTGACGCCGCGCCGGCCCAGGCCGGATCGATGGGAGACAGCAAGGCAAAGCCGAGCAGCGCGCCCGTGAGGAGCGCGCCGCCTGTAACCGCCTGGCTCGGAAGGGAATGAGCGTGGCATGGCAATCGGGCGGACCGGGAATGTGGTCCCAATTTGAGCGACCGAAACGCCTTTCCGCAATCCAACCGTGGCATCGATTTCGCCGGTCCGCCCGAATGCACCCTACCCCGCGCCAATTAAAGGAAAACTAACCTAAGAAACAATTAACAAACAGGGGGTACCCCGGAACCGCCCTCCGCCGAACGTCCCCGAAGCGCTACGGTCGGCAGTGGAAACTTCACCAAATCCGGCTATCAATACGGCTGAGCCATCATGGCCGAACCGCCGGGAGTCCCTGATATCATGCCGAAGAAGATCGCGGAAACAATAGACAAGACAGTGCTTTCCGACGGTTTCTTCCCGTTGATTCGCCACCGCGTGCGCCACAGCCTGTTCGCCGGCGGCATGAGCCGGCCGTTCGAGCGCGAGATCCTGATGCGCGACCCGGTGGCCGCCGTGCTGCCTTACGACCCGAACCGCGACGCGGTCGTCCTGATCGAGCAGTTCCGCGCCGGCAAATTCGCCGCCGGCGCCGCCGATCCCTGGATGATCGAGATCGTCGCCGGCATCATCGAGGCCGGCGAGACGCCCGAGGACATGGCCCGGCGCGAGGCGGTGGAGGAAGCCGGCTGCACGCTCGGCGCGATGGAGCCGCTGCCCGGCTTCTACACCAGCCCCGGCGGCTGCTCGGAATACGCCTACATGTTCTGCGGCCGGGTCGACAGCCGGGGCGTCGGCGGCATCCACGGGCTCGACCACGAGGACGAGGATATCCGCGTCATCGTCGAGCCGACCGACCGCGCGCTGGAGCGCCTCGCCCGCGGCGAGATCGACAACGCCATCGCCATCGTCGCGCTGCAATGGCTGGCGCTGAACCGCGCGCGGCTCCGGGCGCAATGGACGTGACCCGGCGGGACTTGGCCCGGAGAGACTTGACCGCGGCCGACTTGACCCTTATGCCCCCATCGGGGCTTGATAGCCCGGCGCGCGCGGCAATATTCGCCTTAAGTCACGTCTCCATCCGAGGGATCGCACCATCATGCAGGTACGCGACGATTTCACCGATACGGTCGGCAACACGCCGCTGATCAAGCTCAAGAAGGCGTCAGAGCTGACCGGCTGCACCATCCTCGGCAAGGCGGAGTTCCTCAATCCCGGCGGATCGGTGAAGGACCGCGCCGCGAAATACATCATCCTGGACGCGGAAGCGCGCGGCGAGCTGCGGCCGGGCGGCTTGATCGTCGAGGGCACGGCCGGCAACACCGGCATCGGTCTGGCGCTGGTCGGCAACGCGCGCGGCTACCGCACGCTGATCGTCATCCCCGAGACCCAGAGCCAGGAGAAGAAGGACATGCTCCGGCTCTGCGGCGCCGAGCTGCGCGAAGTGCCGGCGGTGCCCTACCGCGACCCCAACAACTACGTGAAGGTGTCGGCGCGCCTGGCCGAGGAGCTGGCGGCGAAGGAGCCGAACGGCGTGCTCTACGCCAACCAGTGGGACAACCTGTCGAACCGCGAGGCGCATGTCCGCTCGACCGGGCCTGAGATCTGGCAGCAGACCGACGGCACGATCGACGGCTTCACCTGCGCGATCGGCACCGGCGGCACGCTCGCCGGCATGGGCCTGTTCCTCAAGGGCAAGAACAAGAACATCCGCATCGCCGCCGCCGACCCGCTGGGCGCGGCGATGTACAGCTACATCAAGACCGGCGAGCTCAAGTCCGAGGGCAGCTCGATCACCGAAGGCATCGGCCAGGGCCGCATCACCAAGAATATCGAGGGCGCGCCGATCGACGACGCCTACCAGATCCCCGATGCGGAAGCGCTGCCGATCATCTTCGACCTGCTCAAGGAGGAAGGGCTCTGCCTCGGCGGATCGAGCGGCATCAACGTCGCCGGCGCGATCCGCATGGCGAAGGACATGGGCCCCGGCCACACCATCGTGACCGTGCTCTGCGACTACGGCACGCGCTATATCTCGAAGCTGTTCAACCCGGCATTCCTCAAGGAAAAGGGACTGCCCTCACCCGACTGGCTGTAACGGGTATTTGCCATGGCGATGACCGACGAGCTGTTCCGCGACAATTCCTACCTGAGGGAATGCGAAGCGACGGTGGTCGGGGTCAACGCGCTCGGCGGCATCCTGCTCGACCGCACCGTGTTCTATCCGACCGGCGGCGGCCAGCCGGGCGACACGGGCGTGCTGCGGCTCGCGGACGGCGGCGAGATCCGCATCGCTGCCGCGGTCAAGGGCGACGGCGACGAGAACGTCGTGCATGTGCCGGCGGAAGGACAGACAGCGCCGCCCATAGGCGCCAAGGTCACGGCGGCGATCGACTGGGACCGGCGCTACAGCCACATGCGCATGCACACCGGGCTGCACCTGCTCTGCGCGCTGGTGCCGCACGGCGTCACCGGCGGGCGCATCGGCGCGGACAAGAGCAGCCTCGACTTCGACCTCGGCGAAGCCGCGCTCGACAAGGACGCGCTGACCGAAGGCCTCAACCGCCTGGTTCGGGAAGACCATCCGGTCACGCCGCGCTGGATCGCCGAAGCCGAGCTCGACGCCCAGCCCGAGCTCGTGCGCACCATGTCGGTGCAGCCGCCGCGCGGCAGCGGCCGTGTCCGCCTGCTCGATATCGCGTCGGTCGACCTGCAGCCCTGCGGCGGCACCCATGTGGCGCGAACCGGCGAGATCGGGCCGCTGCAGGTCACCAAGATCGAGAACAAGGGCAAGCGCAACCGCCGGGTCAACATCGCCTTCGCCGAGCTAAGGACGCCGCAGCGCCGTCGCGCATTTGACAGGGGAGCGCGGGCGATCACAAAATCCGCCCGACCAATCGACTCTGCGAATGGTTCCGGGACTGGTCCCGATCTCCAACATGCGCCGCTGCCTCGGTGGCAAAATCCGCAGAGAACTTTCCTGGGAGGAAAAATAGATGTTGCGACGACGCGTTTTCCCGCGCGCAGCGGGGACGGCGCTGGCTGTCACGACCGCCTTGGCGCTGACGGCGGCCCTGCCCGGCACCGCGCAGGCGATCGACTATACCGGCAAGCGCATACAGGTCATCGTCCCCTTCACCGAAGGCGGCGGCGCTGACAGCTGGGCGCGCATGATGGCGCCCTATCTGCAGAAGCATTTGCCCGGGCATCCGAAACTTCTGATCCTCAACAAGCCGGGCGGCGGCGGCATCACGGGCGCCAACTACTTCCAGGAACGCGCGGTCAAGGACGGCACCCAGGTCTTCATACTGTCCGTCTCCACGGCGCTCGCCTACGCGCTGCGCGATCCGCAATTCAAGACGAAGTTCGAAAAATATCATCCGGTCGTCAATGCGCCCCGCGGCAGCGTTCTCTGCACCCGGAAGGAGCTTGGCCTGAAGGGCGTCAAGGGCCTCAAGGCGAGGATCGAGAAGCTGAGAAAATACCCCGTCGACAGGCTCGCGATGGGCGGGCGCAACCCGACTTCGATCGATCTCGCCTATCTCGTCTCGCTCAGCCTGCTCGGCGTCGAGGTGAAGAGCGTCTGGGGTCTCGGCGGCGGCGGCGCGATTTCGCTCGGCTTCGAGCGCGGCGAGTTCCTGCTCATGGGCGAGAACGCGCTCAGCTTCCAGCGTCTGCACAAAGATTTGCTCGACGCCGGGGTGGCGATTCCGCTTTACACCTGGGGCAGCTATGACGCGGCCGGCAAGTACGTCCGCGATCCGGCGATGCCGGACGTCCCAACCTTCATCGAGACCTACGAGGCCGTGTATGGCAAGAAGCCGTCCGGGCCCGGGTTCGAGGCATGGCAGGCGCTGATCGGAATCGACGGGCCGATGAACAAGTCGCTCGTGCTGCACCCCGACACGCCGAAGGACGTGGTCGACACCTGGGTCGCTGCAGCGCGCGCCATGCTCGCCGACAAGGAATTCCAGCAGCGCGCCGCGCCGGAAATTGGCCCGTACACACCGGTCGTGGGCGAGGCGATCCGGCCGATCATGAAGGAGGCCTTCGACATCTCGCCGGAGGCGCGCAAATGGCTCGCCACCTACGTCAAGCGGCGGTACAACGTAACGATCCCGCAATAAGGCAGGGCCGCCGCGAGACTTCGGTCGGCGGCGACAGCCTCGACGACGGGCCGGCGCCGGAGAGCCTTCCGCGCCGGCCTTTTCGTTGCGGCGTTCCCGGCCGCGGCGGGGACTGCTACGATAAAGGCCCCAAGTTGTTCGCGGAGTGGACCATGATCGATCACATCTCCGTCGCCGTCGCGGACCTGCAGAAGAGCGCGCGCTTCTATGAGCGCGTGCTGGCGCCGCTCGGCCTGACCCGGCTGGTCGTCCGCGAACGGACGATCGGCTTCGGCAAGCGCTATCCGGAATTCTGGCTGAACCATCGGCCCGCGCTGACGCCGGTCGCCGCGGACACCGGCGTGCACATCGCGCTGCGCGCGCCCTCGCAGGACGCGGTGACCGCCTTCCACGAAGCCGCGCTCGCGAACGGCGGCCGCGACGACGGCGCGCCCGGCGACCGCAAGGGCGAGATGACGGTCTATTTCGGCGCCTTCATCCGCGATCCCGACGGCAACAAGATCGAAGCCGTCACCTTTCCCAAGGAGGACTGATCATGACGCTCTTCAAAGGGTCCTGCCATTGCGGCGGGGTCAGCGTCGAGTTCGAGACGCCGACCGATCCGGGCGAGATCGAGCTGCGGACCTGCCAGTGCTCCTTCTGCCGCTCGCATGGCGCGATCTCGGCGAGCGATCCCAGGGGCCGCATCCGCTACATCGAGAACCGGCCGGGCGCGATGAAGCGTTACCAGTTCGGCCTGAAGTCCGCCGACTACATCCTCTGCGGCGAATGCGGCGTCTATCTCGGCGCGACCATGACCGAAGATGGCCGGGACGCCTACGCCACCACCAACATCCGCGCCTATGCCGACCGCGGCCGCTTCACCCGGCAGCCGCAGCCCATCGTCTACGAGCAGGAGGCGCTGGAAGCCCGCCGCGCCCGCCGCCGCCAGCGCTGGACGCCGGTGGGGTGATTTAGGTGATTGTTGCTAAACAGATCGTCATTCGCGGGCTTGACCCGCGAATCCATCCGTCACCATTTTCATTGCCATCCAACAAAGGTCTCTCGAACCGGCCAAATCCCTTCCGCATCTTCGCCTCATGAAGGGAGGATGGGTCTATATCGTTACAAATAAGCCGTACGGTACCCTTTATGTCGGCGTGACAAGCCAAATTGCGCGCCGCTCATGGGAGCATCGAGAAAGTTTGGCGGAGGGCTTCAGCAAGCGATACGGCCTGAAAATGCTGGTCTACGCCGAATACCACGACGAGATCGGCTTCGCGATCCAGCGAGAAAAGAACATCAAGCATTGGCGGCGCGCATGGAAGATTGACCTGATCGAGAAGTCGAACCCTGCCTGGAAGGATTTGTATGACACGCTCAACTGAGCAGAATGGATTCGCGGGTCAAGCCCGCGAATGACGGCTTTTTTTGCATTACTCGCCAATCGCCATCTTCATCCTGCCCCCATTCAACGATTCACATGCGCGGCCGTCCGCTTTGGCTATAATCGGCCGGGCGGCGGTCCCATCCCGCCAACCGACATCAAGAAACCGAGCCCAAGGAACCGCGTCATGCCCTACAAGAACCCGGACGCATTGGTGACCACCGCCTGGCTGGCCGAGCACCTGAACGATCCCGCCATCCGCATCGTCGACGGGTCGAGCTTCCTGCCGAACGTGCCGCGCGACGCGCATGCGGAATATCTGGCGAAGCACATCCCGGGCGCCGTGCTGGTCGATATCGAGGAGGTCTGCGACAGGGCCTCGCCGCTGCCCCACATGCTGCCGAAAGCGGAGGACTTCGCCGCGATGATGAGCGCGCGCGGCATCTCGAACGCCAACAAGGTCGTCGTCTACGACAGCCAGGGCGTGCGCACCTCGCCCCGCATCTGGTGGATGTTCCGCGTCTTCGGCCACGACAACGTCGCCGTGCTCGACGGCGGCCTGCCGAAATGGGAAGCGGAGGGCCGTCCGCTCGCGTCCGGCGACGCGAAGCCGCAGCCCGCGACCTTCAAGGCGGCGTTCCGGCCCGCCCTCGTGCGCAACGTCAGCCAGATGCTGGCGAACCAGGAGAAGCCCGCCGAGCTGGTCATCGATGCCCGCCCCGCCGGGCGCTTCGCCGGCACCGCGCCGGAGCCTCGCCCCGGCATCCCGAGCGGCCACATGCCGGGCTCGGTCAACATGCCGGTCGAGCTGGTGGTCGACAACGCGACCGGCTCCGTCCTGCCGGCCGAGGCCATCGCCGCGAATTTCGACAAGCTCGGCGTCACCCTCGGCAAGCCGGTGGTGACCACCTGCGGCTCCGGCGTCGCCGCCTGCACGATCTCGCTCGGCCTGTTCCTGCTCGGCCAGAAGGACGCCCCGGTCTACGACGGCTCGTGGAGCGAGTGGGGCGCCCGCGCCGATACCGCGAAGCGGACGGCCTGAATGCGGCTGCATGGATTCCACTTGGGAGCGACAGCTCATATCTCCCTCCCCCCTTGCGGGGGAGGGTCGGGGTGGGGGGTATACGAGGACCGGTCGCAGCGTGCCCATACCCCCCACCTAAATCCTCCCCCGCACGCGGCCGGTGTCGACCGGCCGCGTGCTTTGGAAGAGCGGCGCGCGGCGACACGCGCGCCGCAAGGGGGGAGGACTTTGCGGGAGCACGGCGCCGATCCGCGCGCGGAAAGGCCGGCATAGCCGATGCACGGAAGCCAGGACTATCTCGACGTGACGGTGACCCAGCTCGAGAGCGGCCGGCCCGCGGCGCGTGCAGCCATCCGGCCGCCGGTCCTGCAGCATCCGCTGACCTTCCAGCGCGCGCACGAGCCGACGCCCTCCTTTTACCGCTACCTCTACCAGACGGTCGGGGAGCCCTGGCTGTGGTTCGAGCGGCGGCGCTTCGACGACGACGCGCTGCGCGCCATCATCCAGGACAAGAATATCGGCGTCTACGTGCTCTATTGCGGCGGCGTGCCGGCCGGCTTCGCGGAGATCGATGCGCGGATGCAGGGCAGCAAGCCGCGCGACGCCACGCTCCTCGCTTATTTCGGCCTGGTGCCGGACTTCATCGGCCGCGGGCTCGGGCGCTTCTTCCTGGAAGCCACCATCTCGGTCGCCTGGGAGCAGTTTCCCGCCGGCCGCCTGATCGTGCGAACCTGCACCCTCGACCACCCCGCCGCGCTGCCGCTTTACCAGAAATGCGGCTTCGTGCCGACCGGTCAGCAATCGACCCGCATCCTCGACCCGCGCAAGGCGGGCCTGCTTGCCGGCCGATGCCGGACCGGGGCATATCCTGGCGCGATAAGAAAACGCAGGCGTCGGCACCTATTGGGAGATCAAACGCATGAGCCGCAACGAAGCCTTGAAGTCCCTGCCGGTCGCGGGGAAAAGTTATCTCTATGCCCCGATCGCCGGCACGCCGGGGATCGAGCGCCTGCCCTTCTCGCTTCGCGTCGTGCTGGAGAACCTGACGCGCCAGGCGGCGCGCGGCATGCGCCCGGGCGCGACGGTGGCGGCGCGAGATCGACAGCCTGATGAACCGGCGCGTCGGCGCGGGGCTGTCGCTGTTCCCGAACCGGATCTTCGGCCAGGACATCCTGGGCCAGGTGATGCTGGTCGACATCGCCGCGCTGCGCGACGCGGTGGCCGATGCCGGCGGCGATCCCGCCGCGATCGAGCCCAAGGTGCCGGTCGACATCATCATCGATCATTCGCTGCAGGTCGACGTGTTCGGCACGCCCGAGGCGAGCGCGCGCAACCTCGCCATCGAGTATGACCGCAACGCCGAGCGCTTCGCCTTCCTGCGCTGGTGCCAGCAGAGCTTCAAGGGCGTGCGCGTCGTGCCGCCCGGCAAGGGCATCATGCACCAGCTCAACCTCGAACATATCGGCCGCGTGGTGTGGACCGAGGAGACGCCGGACGGCACGCTCGCCTATCCCGACACGCTGGTCGGCACCGACAGCCACACGCCGATGATCAACGGGCTCGGCATCCTCGGCTGGGGCGTCGGCGGCATCGAGGCGGAAGCGGTGATGGTCGGCAAGCCGATCGCCTTCGCGCTGCCCGAGGTGGTGGGCGTCAAGATCACGGGCCGACTGCGCGAGGGCGTGACGCCAACCGACCTGGTGCTGGCGATCACGGAGAAGCTGCGCGGCCTCGGCGTGGTCAACAAGTTCGTCGAGTTCTTCGGCCCCGGGCTCGACCTGCTGCCGGTCGCCGACCGCGGCACGATCGCCAACATGGCGCCGGAATACGGCGCGACCGCCGTCTATTTCCCGATCGACGCGCAGACGGTCGCCTATCTCCGCATGACCGCGCGCGAAGACGCGCAGATCCGAGCTCATCGAAGCCTACGCCAAGGCGCAGGCGCTGTGGCGCGACGCCAAGACGCCCGATCCCGTGTTCGAGACCGTCGTCGCGCTCGACCTCGACACGATCCGACCCTGCGTCGCCGGGCCGCGCAACCCGGAGGACCGGGTGGACCTGGACAAGGTCGCCGCGCTCTTCCCCGAGCACGTGAAATTGGTCGCCGACCGGCCGCTGTCGGACAAGCCGGCGCCGGTCGCCGGGACGGATTACGCGCTCAAGGACGGGCATGTGGTCATCGCCGCGATCACGAGCTGCACCAACACGTCCAACCCGGCCGCAATGATTGCGGCCGGGTTGCTGGCCCGCAACGCGGCCGCCAGGGGCTTGCGCACGAAGCCCTGGGTCAAGACCTCGCTTGCGCCGGGCAGCCACGTCGTCGCCGCGGCGCTCGCCAAGGCCGGGCTGCAGGCGCCGCTCGACGCGCTCGGCTTCAACGTCATCGGCTACGGCTGCACCACCTGCAACGGCGGCTCGGGCCCGCTCGCCAAGCCGATCGTCGACGCGATCGAGGGCAGCAAGCTGGTCACGCCGGCCGTGCTGTCGGGCAACCGCAACTTCCCGGGCCGCACCCACCCGAACGCCCGCGCCGCCTACCTCGCCTCGCCCGCCCTCGTGGTCGCCTACGCCATCGCCGGCTCGATGACCGTCGACGTCACCCGGGACCCGCTCGGCCAGGACCGCGACGGCAAGCCGGTCTATCTCCGCGACATCTGGCCGCCGGCGGGGGAGATTGCGCGGGTCGTCGAGCAGACCTACGAGCCGACCGTGTTCCGGGAGAAATACGCCGACCTTTATGAAGGCAACGCGACCTGGAACGGGCTTCCCGCCGGCAGCAGCGCCCGTTTCGGCTGGCGCGCTGATAGCACCTACATCCGCCGGCCGCCCTATTTCGACGCCCTGCCGGCCAAACGCCCGCCGGTCGCCGACATCGCCGGCCTGCGCCCGCTCGCCATCCTGGGCGATTCCGTCACCACCGACCACATCTCGCCCTCCGGCGCGATCAGCCTGGGGACGCCGGCCGCGGACTTCCTGCTCGGCCAGGGTGTCAAGCAGGAAGACTTCAACATCTACACGACGCGGCGCGGCAACCATGAGGTCGTCATCCGCGCCAGCTTCGCCAATATCCGCTTGCGCAATCGCATGGTGCCCGGCGTCGAGGGCGGCATGACCAAGCTGCAGCCGGACGGCACGGTGATGCGCCTCTTCGAGGCGGCGGAGGAATACGGCCGGCGCGGCGTGCCGCTCGCCATCGTCGCGGGCAAGAACTACGGCTGCGGCTCGTCGCGGGATTCCGCGGCGAAAGGCGTGGCGCTGCTCGGCGTCAAGGCGGTGATCGCCGAGAGCTTCGAGCGCATCCACCGCACCAACCTGGTCGGCATGGGCGTGCTGCCGCTGCAGTTCGAGGAGGGCACGGACGCCAAGACGCTCGGCCTCGACGGCACGGAAGCGTTCGATCTCCGCGATCTCGCGGCCGATATCGGCGTCGGCGCGCGCGTCGCCTGCACCATCCACCGCGCCGACGGCCGCAGCGAGACCATCCCGCTGATCGCCCGGCTGGATACCGAGGAAGACGTCGAGTACTGGCGGAACGGCGGCATCCTGCCCGCGGTCTGGCGCGACTGCGTGGCCGGCCTCGGCTAGCGCGGCGCGCGCCGAGGGCTATCGGAACAAATAGCCGTTTCGTGGAAAAAAAGGGTGATGGGCTTCGCGTCCGGCCCCGGCTCCGGTACCATGGCCTTCGGAACCTCATGCTGAGCCTGTCGAAGCGTGAGCGGCTTGATGCAACGGAGCGGCCTCATCCATCGACGGGCTCAGGATGAGGCGCGGATACGTGATCGACGACGAGCCGTGCAGAAGACTGACTTCGACATCGAAAACCGGCTCCGCAAGGCGGAAATGCTCAGGGGCCAAAAGCGTTTCCGGGACGCGGCGGACATCTATCAGGCGATCCTGAAGGCCAAGCCGGAGCACGCGGAAACGCTTTACCAGCTCGGCGTCATGGCCAACATGACGGGACAGCACGCGCTGGCTGCCGATGTCATTTCCCGCGCCGTGCGCGCCGCCGGCAGCGCCGGCGTCCGATACCTGCCCGAGCTCGCCCCGGCGCTCGCGCTCTCGGGCCGGCATGAGGAGGCCCTCGCCGCCTTTCGCCGGGTGACCGATGCGCGGCCGAGCGACGCGGCGGCGCATTACAACATGGGCAACCTGCTCAACAGCATGGGCAAGCCGGAGGAAGCCGCGAAGGCGTTCCGGCGGGCGGCGGCGCTGTCGCCGGACTTCGTCGAGGCCCATGCCAACCTCGGCGCGACGCTACATCTCGCCAAGCGATACGAGGAGGCTATCGTCGCCTATCGCCGGGCGCTGGAGAAGCTGCCCGGCAACGCCGATCTGCATCACAATCTGGGCGCCGTCTACCGCGCGATCGGGCGGCACGACGCGGCGGCGAACTGCTATCGCGAAGCGCTCCGCCTCGCCCCCCACCGGCTGGAATTCGAGGAGCGGCTGGCGGCGACCCTCCAGGACCTGGGCGACTACGAAGCCGCCGTCGAAGCGTACCAGCGCGTGCTGATCCACGCACCCGCCTCGGTCGACGTGAACAAGGGGCTGGCGGAGACGCTGATCGGCGCCGGCAGGCCCGAGGAAGCGGTCACGCTCTGCGACGACTTTCTGGCCCGCCGCGGCTACAACAGCGCCATCCTCTGCTGCAAGGCGATCGCGCTCGGCGAGCGCGGCGAAGAAGCGGCCGCGCGCCGGATCATGGACCTGGACCGGTTCATCCGGCCCTGCCGGATCGAGCCGCCGACCGGGTTCCGCAGTCTCGCCGCCTTCAACGCGGAGATCGAGCGGGAGATCCGCGCCCATGAAAGCCTCGATTTCGAGCCGGCCGGCCTGGCCACCTCCATGGGCTTCCAGACCGGCAAGCTGCTCGAGCATCCGAGCTACGCCATCGGGCTGCTCGCCCTGATGATCAACGGCGCGGTGCGCGGCTATATCGACTGCCTTCCGGACGATCCCAATCATCCCTTCGTCGCCAACGCGCCGGCGCGCTGGACGCTCAACGGCTGGGGCGTGATCCTGAAGGCGCAGGGCCATCAGCGCCCGCATATCCACCCGTCCGGATGGCTGAGCGGCGTCTACTATGTCCGCGTGCCGGCCAGCATCGTCGCCGGATCGCAGCAAGGGCTGATCGAGTTCGGCAAGCCGCCGGCGAATATCGGCTGCCGCCATGCGCATCACACCCGCCGCGTCACGCCCGAGGCAGGCCGCATGCTGCTGTTCCCGTCCTACGTCTATCACCACACCATCCCGTTCGAAGACAGCGAGAACCGCATCAGCTTCGCCTTCGACGTCGTGCCGGTGAAGGGATAGCGGCGGCCGCGCGCGCGATTTCATTGCGCAGCCGGTTCTGATCTATACTTCAAGTCAAGTCCCTGTGCGGCAAGGCGTCCCTCGCCCGGCGCGAGCCGCCGCGCAGCCATGCATCAAGCAACAAAGGCCCCGCGCGGGCTATCAGGGAGTGTCCAGGCATGAGCATCAAAATTCTTCGTGCGGCCGTGATCATTGCGGCAACCGCGGCAATGACCGCGCCGGCGATGGCCGAAAAGGTCAGCTTCGCCGGCAAGCGGATCGAAATCGTCGTTCCCGGCCGCGAAGGCAGCGGCAACGACGTCTATGCCCGCATCTTCGCGCCCTTCTTCAAAAAGCATCTCCCCGGCGAGCCCGACGTCATCGTCCTCAACCTTCCCGGCTCGGGCACCATTGCCGGCGCGAACAAGTTCCAGCAGACCGCGAAGCCGGACGGCATGACGATCATTTCCGTCACGTCCTCGACCATATCGAATTTCACGCTGCGCGATCCGCGGGTGCGCTACAAGCTGCAGACCTGGATCCCGATCATCCTGTCGCCGCAGGGCTCGGTCTTCTACGTGTCCTCGAGCCTGGGCGTGAAAGGGCCGCAGGATCTGCCGAAGCTGAAGCATATGAAGCTGGTCTACGGCGGCAACAGCCCGACCTCGGCCGACCTCCGCATCACGCTGAGCCTGGGCCTGCTCGGCATCCTGCCGAAGACGCATGTCTGGGGCACCGACCGCGGCCCGGCCCGCATGGCGCTCGAGCGCGGCGAGCTGAACGCCAATTACGACACGACGCCGGGGTTCCTGAAGAACGCCAAGCCGCTGCAGGATGAAGGCAAGATCGTCCCGATGTTCACCCTCGGCGTGCTCGACAAGTCGGGCAACTTCGTGCGCGATCCGAACTTCCCGAACCTGCCGAGCTTCTACGAGGCCTACCAGACGATGAACGGCGGCAAGAAGCCCTCCGGCCCATCCTACGACGCCTGGAAGAACCTGATCCAAATCGGCGTGATGGCGAACAAGTTCTTCGCGCTCCCCGCCGGGCACGCCGAAGGACATCGTCGAGACCTACCGCGACGACCGCACAGGAGATCCTCAAGGACCCCGAATTCCGGAAGCACGCCGAAATCATCGTCGGCGGCTACGATCAGGTGATCGGCGACGACGCGCTGCCGATCATCAAGGAGGCGACGACCTTCAGCCCCGACGCCTGGACCTGGCTCGACGGCTGGCTCAAGAAGAACTACGGCGTGTCGCTGACCAAGGCGAAGAAGAAAAAATAGGGCCGGACAGTCGTGATCCATGCCGCCGCGCGGTGCGTGATTTCATTGCGCAGCCGGTCCTGATCTATACTTCAGGTCCAGCCCCGCGCGGCCTGGCGTGAATCGCTCAACGTGCACCGCCGTCCGCGCAGCCATGCATCAAGCAACAAAGGCCCCCACGGGGGCCAGAGGGAGTGTCCAGGCATGCTCTGCAAAGCCCTTCGTGCGGCCGTGATCATCGCGGCCGCCGCAGCGATAACGACGCCGGCGATGGCCCAGAAGGTCAATTTCGCCGGCAAGCGGATCGAAATCGTGGTTCCCAGCCGCGAGGGCGGCGGCACCGACGTCTATGCCCGCATCTTCGCACCCTTTTTCAAGAAGTATCTCCCGGGCACACCCGACGTGATCGTGCTCAATCTTCCCGGCGCGGGCACCATCGCCGGCGCGAACAAGTTCCAGCAGACCGCGAAGCCCAACGGCATGACGGTCATTGCCGTTACCTCCTCGACCGTGTCCAACTTCACGCTGCGCGATCCGCGGGTGCGCTACAAGCTGCAGACTTGGATCCCGATCATCCTGTCGCCGGAGGGCTCTGTCTTCTACGTATCCACGAGCCTGGGCGTGAAAGGGCCGCAGGATCTGCCGAAGCTGAAGGGGAAGAAGCTGGTCTACGGCGGTAACAGCCCGACCTCGGCCGACCTCCGCATCATTCTCGCCCTGGGCCTGCTCGGCATCCTGCCGAAGACCCATGTCTGGGGCATCGAGCGCGGCCCCGCCCGCATGGCGTTCGAGCGCGGCGAGGTCAACGTCGACTACGACACGACACCGGCCTTCCTGAAGAATGCCAAGCCGCTGCAGGACCAGGGCAAAATGGTCCCGATGTTCACCCTCGGCGTCGTCGACAAGTCGGGCAACTTCGTCCGCGATCCGAACTTCCCGAACCTGCCGAGCTTCTACGAGGCCTACCAGATGATGAACGGCGGCAAGAAGCCCTCCGGCCCATCCTTCGACGCCTGGAAGAACCTGTTTCAGATGGGCGTGATGGCGAACAAGTTCTTCGCGCTCCCCGCCGGCACGCCGAAGGACATCGTCGAGACCTATCGCGCGACGGCGCAGGAGATCCTCAAGGACCCCGAATTCCGGAAACACGCCGAAAACATCGTCGGCGGCTACGACCAGTTGATCGGCGACGACGCGTTGCCGAACATCAAGGAAGCGACGACCATCAGCCCCGAGGCCTGGAACTGGCTCGACAGCTGGCTCAAGAAGAACTACGGCGTATCGCTGACGAAGGCGAAGAAAAAGAAAACCTGAGGACGCGCGATCGGCACGACCCTTCACGCATCGCCGCGACAGCCTGTCCGTCACCGGCGGCCTGTCGCGGCGAACGGCGCGTTGTGATATTCAATCCGATATGGCGACGGCGCGCCGTCTCCCAGAAGCGAAGCAACGTCGAGGGACGGAACCCATGCTGACGATCGATGCCCAGGTACATGCCTATGAACGCGACCGCCCCGAACGGCCCTGGGTCTCGACGCTTGTCGGCCCGCCGGAGGTCACCGGCGACGACATGGTCGCGGCGATGGACGAAGTCGGCGTCGACGGCGCCTTGCTCGTCTCGCCCTACGCGATGTACCGCTTCGACGCCAGCTACGCGCTCGAGGTCTACGCAAAGCATCCCGGCCGGTTTGGCCTGATCAAGCCGGTCGATCCGACCGATCCGGCGGTCGCCGAAACGGTCGCGGACTGGGCCGCGACGAAAGGCACGGTGGGTGTCCGCCTTATGCTTGCCTATGGCGACCCGATCGACCCCGGATCGCCCGGCCTCAAGCGCGTGTTTGACGCCGCCGCCCGCCACGGGCTGCCGCTCAATATCCTGTGCTGGGGACGACTGGAGCTGGCCGATGCGCTCGCCGCCAAATTCCCCGATACGCAGATCGTCATCGATCACCTCGGCCTGAAGCAGCCCTACCATCCGCCGGCGCCGGAGAAGCCGTTCGGCGACCTTCCCAAGCTCCTCAAGCTGGCGCAATACGGCAATGTCGCGGTGAAGATCACCGGCGCCTGCACGCTGTCCCACGCGCCCTTTCCCTATGACGATATCTGGGACCCGCTCGGCCGGATCTTCGACGCCTTCGGCTTCGCCCGCTGCCTGTGGGGCACCGACTGGACCCGCGCCTCCAACGTGGTGTCCTATAAGGAGGGGGTGGAGCCCTTCCGTCTCACCGACCGTATCTCGGACAGCGACCGGGCCACGCTGATGGGCGGCGCGCTGCAGAAGATCTACAAATGGGCGCCGAGGAAATAGCGACGGTCATCGGGCAAGGTCATGGCGATCACCAACAGCACGACCCGTTTCGGCCTGGTCAGCAAGTTCTTCCACTGGGCGGTCTTTCTGCTGTTCGTGAACCAGTACCTTACGGGCGTCCTGATGATGCGCATGGAGCGCGGGCATCTCGTGGCGGGCTTCGCGCAGGGCGACTTCTACACCTGGCACAAGTCGGTCGGCCTCGTGATCCTGGCCCTCGTGCTGCTGCGCATCACCTGGCGCAAGACGACGCGCCTGCCGGACTGGCCCGCGACGCTGGCGCCGTGGGAGCAGAGCGCGCTCAAATGGACCGAGCGCGATGCTGTATCTCTGCATGGTCCTCATGCCGCTCTCGGGCTACGTCTTCACGCTCGCCGGCGGGTTCAATTTCAAGCTGTTCGGGGTCGTGGCGCTGCCGCAGCTCATCGCCAAGAACCATGCGCTCGCCACCACCGCGCAGTTCATCCACGCGGCGACCGCCTTCATCATCGTCGCCACCGTGGCGCTGCATCTCGCGCTCGGGCTGAAGCGCCATCTCGTCGACAAGGACAGCTTCCTGCACCGCATGCTGCCCTTCCGATAGACCGCAGTCAGGGCGTTGCCGGCCGTTTCAACGTGCGCTTGAGCACGTCGTCGATCTCGCCGAGGCATTCCTTCAGGATTTCGCCCCAATGCGCGTCCGAGGCGTCGGGCCGGAACATCCATTCGTTGCCCCGCAGCCGACGCTCGCCATAGTCCGCCAGCGGCCAGTCGCCGCCGAGATGCAGGTCGACGGCGCATTCATAGTAGTGGAGCGCGACCGGTTCCGGCGGCACGAGAACGGTCCAAGCCCAGAACTTTTCCAGATCCGCGCCCAGGGGCTTCGCCGTGGCGAAGGCCGGATCGGCCTCGGTCACCACCCGGTAGCCCGACGCGCGGAGCGCGTTGGCGAGCGTCTGCCATGCCGCCTGCCTGACGCTCGTCTCCGGCGCAAGCAGGCGCAAACCATCCGTTTCGTCACTCAAACCGAAAACCCGCTGACGGAGGGCGCTGTCCGCGCTGCCCGCGGCACCGTCGAGCGACGGCACCGATGGCGCCGACGTTCCGGGCGCGAATTGGCGCTTATCCGTCACCGTCAGCCGGAACGCGTCGCCCGTTACCGGATTCGGCGTCGACGTAAGGCCCAGATCGGTACCGCCGGAATTGCCGGCACAGCCGCACGCTGTGACGCAGAGCAGAATTGCGATGAAGCGGCGCCCGCTCATGGCGCGTCGAGCAAGCCATGGCGGCGATGCCAGGCTTCGAGCGACTCATCAGGATAGCCCTCGAAGCTCTCATCCTTACGCCGTATATCGGGGCTTACCCAGCTCGCTTTCAAGTCCAGCAGGATGTGCACGCTCGACGGCGGTGCCGGCAGCGGCGTGTCGATGGCGCTGGCAAAGGGATGCACGAGGTCGGGCCAGCTCGGGTCCCAGACCCAGAGCGCCGAGCCGCATTTCTTGCAGAAACGGCGCTCGCCCTCGCTCGCGACGCCGTCGATCACGGCGTGGAACATGCCGATATGGCGCTTGCCCGTGACCTTGAGCGTCGCCGCCTTGGCGCCGAGATTGATCGCGTACCCCCCGCCGCCGGCCGACTTGCGGCAGATCGAGCAGTAGCAGCGCATGAACGGCACCGGCGCATAGGCCTCGACCGAGAACTTCACCGCACCGCAATAGCAGGAACCGTCGAGATGCATGGCAGTCTCCTTCCTGTTCGGGCCGGCTCAGAACCCTACGTTGTCGCCGCCCTTGAGCGCCAGCATCTTGCGCGCCTCGGTCGGCGTGGCAACCTCGAGCGACAGGTCCTCGACGATGCGGCGGATCTTGGCGACCTGCTCGGCGTTGTTGCTGGCGAGCTTGCCCTTCGCGAGATAGAGGCTGTCTTCGAGCCCGACCCGGACGCTGCCGCCCAGCAGCGCGGCGTTGGTGCAGAAGCTCATCTGGTGCCGCCCGGCCGCCAGCACCGACCAGACATAGTCGTCGCCGAACAGCCGGTCCGCGGTGCGCCGCGCGAACAGCAGGTTGTCGAGGTCGGCGCCGATGCCGCCCAGGATGCCGAAGATCGACTGGATGAAGAAGGGCGGCTTGACCAGCCCGCGGTCGACGAAATGCGCCAGGTTATAGAGGTGCCCGATGTCGTAGCATTCGAACTCGAAGCGCGTGCCATGCGCCTCGCCCAGCTCCTTAAGGATGCGCTCGATATCGCGGAAGGTATTGCGGAAAATGAAGTCGTCGGTCTTCCGCAGGATAGGGCTCCTCCCAGGCGTATTTCCAGTCCGTGAACTTGTCCGCGGCCGGGAAGATGCCGAAGTTCATCGAGCCCATGTTGAGCGAGGTCATCTCGGGCCGGGCCTTGAGCGGCGCGGCCAGGCGCTCCTCCAGCGTCATGTTGAGACCGCCGCCCGTGGTGATGTTGACGACCGCGTCGCAGGACTGCTTGATCCGCGGCAGGAACTGCATGAAGACCTTCGGGTCGGGCGTCGGCTCGCCGGTCTCCGGGTCGCGGGCGTGCAGGTGGATGATCGCCGCCCCCGCCTCCGCCGCCGCGATGCTCTGCTGCGCGATCTCGTCGGGCGTGATCGGCAGGCCTTCGCGACATGGTCGGCGTGTGGATCGCGCCCGTCACGGCGCAGCTGATGATCACCTTGTCGTTGCGTGCCATGGTGCCCTCCCTGGTCTGCAAAAAGCGGGACACGAGCCCTTATGTTGAGCCTGTCGATGGACCGCCGTGGCACCGATGGCGCGCTCATCCTTCGACAGGCTCAGGATGAGGGAGACGCTTTACCGCTTCAACCCATCCTATGCTGAGCTCTCGTCCCGAGCCTGTTGAGGACGAAGCGCGCGGCCTCATATCCCCAGCTTCATCAGGACATGGTCGGCGATCGGCTTGGAGCTCGTCAATCCGGGGGATTCGATGCCGAACAGGTTGACCAGCCCCGGCACGCCGTGCTCGGCCGGGCCCTGCACCATGAAATCCGGCTGCGGCTGCCCGGGGCCGTGGATCTTGGGCCGGATGCCGGCATAGTCCGGCACCAGCGAGTTGTCCGGAATGCCGGGCCAGTAGTGGCGCACCGCCTCGTAGAAGCCTTCGCAGCGCGACGGGTCGACGTCGTAGCCGGGCGTGTCGATCCATTCCACGTCCGGGCCGAAACGCGCCTGGCCGCCGAGGTCGATGGTGATGTGCACGCCCAGGCCGCCGTCATGCGGCATCGGGTAGACCAGCCGCGAGAACGGCGCCTTGGCCTGCAGCGCGTAGTAGTTGCCCTTGGCGAAGTACGCGCGCGGGATCTTGTCCTTGGGGAAGCCCGCGAATTTATGCGCCAGCGCCGGGGCGAACAGGCCCGCGCTGTTGACCACGACCCGGCAGTCGAGGCGCATCGGCTCCGCCCCGCCGACATCGAGCCGGATGCCGCCGTCCCCCACCTGCCCCCGCTCGACCGGGCTCTTGAAGGCGATCATCGCGCCGTGGTCCTCGGCGTCGCCCTGGTAGGCCAGCATCAGGCCGTGGCTGTCGATGATGCCGGTCGAGGGCGAATGCAGCGCGGCGATGCAGTAGAGCTCGGGCTCCATGGCGATCGCCTCGTTGGCGCGGATCGCCACGATGTCGTCGACCCCGGCCGCCTGGGCGTGCCGGCGGATCTTCTCCAAGCGTCGGGATCTGGCCCTCGTCGGTGGCGACGATCAGCTTGCCGCAGCGGCGATGGGTGATGCCGCGCTCGGCGCAGTAGCCGTAGAGCCATTTCCGGCCCTCGACGCAGACCCGGGCCTTCAGGCTGCCTTCGGGATAGTAGATGCCGGCGTGGATGACCTCGCTGTTGCGCGAGCTCGTGCCCGAGCCGATCAGGCCTTCGGATTCCAGCACGATCACGTCCCGGCCGGCCATGGCCAGCGCCCGGGCGACCGCCAGACCGACCACGCCCGCCCCGATCACCGCACAATCAATACTTTCCGCCGGCGCGCTCATCCGTCCGCCTCGTCAAAATCCTGCTGGCCTGCCGCGGTCAAGGGTGGTTGAATAGCGCCAATTCCGCGCTTCGCCGCGACCGGCGACATATAACCAAATCGGCAGGAAGATGAAAGAAGACACCAAGCTGGCCCACGCCGGAAGAGACCCGCATGCCCATCACGGCGCGGTCAATACGCCCGTCTACCATGCCTCGACCATCCTGTTCAAAACGATGGACGCCTTCGTCAACCGCTCGTCGCCGGAGGTCAAGATCAAGTACGGCCTGCGCGGCACCCCGACCAGCTTCGCGCTGGAGGACGCGCTGACCGAGCTCGAGCAGGGCCACGGCACCGTGCTGGCGCCGTCCGGCCTGCAGGCGATCACCATGGCGCTGATGGCCTTCCTCAAGACCGGCGACCACGTGCTGGTCACCGATTCCACCTACGCGCCCTGCCGCAACTTCTGCAACAAGGTGCTCAAGGACTACGGGATCGAGACGGATTACTACGACCCGGCGATCGGCGCCGGCATCGCCAAGCTGATCAAGCCCAACACGCGCATCGTCTGGACCGAGGCGCCGGGCAGCCAGACCTTCGAGATGCAGGATATTCCGGCGATCTCGAAGGCCGCGCACGACGCCGGCGCGATCGTCATGATCGACAACACCTGGAGCGGCGGCTACTACTTCAAGCCGCTGAACCATGGTGCCGATATCTCGGTCCATGCCGCGACCAAATACGTCGTCGGCCACTCGGACGTGATGATGGGCGCGATCATCTGCAACGAGAAGACCTATGCCCGGGTCAAGGAACGGGCCGGGCATGTTCGGCAACTTCGCCGCGCCGGACGACGTCTACCTGACCCTGCGCGGCTTCCGCACCATGGGCGTGCGCCTGCCGCGGCATTTCGAGAGCGGGCTCAAGGTGGCGAAATGGCTGCTCGACCGTCCCGAGGTTGACGCGGGTGATGCACCCGGCGCTGCCGAACGACCCGGGCCACCAGCTCTGGAAGCGCGACTTCACCGGCGCCAGCAGCCTGTTCGGCTTCGTGCTCAAGACCAAGGAGCGCAAACGCGTCGCCGCGATGCTGGACGGCATGACATTGTTCGGCATGGGCGCGAGCTGGGGCGGCTTCGAGAGCCTGCTGATCCCGACCTGGCCGGAGACGAACCGCACGGCAACCCAGTGGCAGGCGGAAGGCCAGACGATGCGCATCCACATCGGCCTCGAGGACCCGGAAGATTTGATCGCCGACCTGGAGGCGGGATTCGCGCGGCTGAACGGGGCGTGATGGCAACGGATGACATCCTGAAGGAGATCCGCTTCGACGACGCCGGGCTGGTGCTGGCGGTCGCGCAGCAGCACGACAGCGGCGAAGTGCTGATGGTCGCCTGGATGAACGCGGACGCGGTGAAGGAAACGCTCGCGACCGGCCGGGTCTGCTACTGGTCGCGCTCGCGCAAGGCGCTGTGGCGCAAGGGCGAGACCTCGGGCCAGGTGCAGGCGCTGAAGGAGCTGCGCCTCGACTGCGACGGCGACAGCCTCCTGCTACTAGTAGATCAGACCGGCGTCGCCTGCCACACCGGCCGGCGCAACTGCTTCTTCCGCGCGGTGCGGGACGGCAAGCTGGTGACGATCGCCGAGGTCGA
>CAVQDH010000012.1:0-271589 GCA_963711215.1 uncultured Alphaproteobacteria bacterium
GAAAGACGGGGAAAAGCGGGCTGAAAGAAGCGCGCCCGGCCCGTGGGGATCGGGCCGGGCGCTTACGGTCTACCTGCAGAGAGGTTCAGGCATTCCGTATCGGAAGTGCGACGAAACGTTGCTCGTTTTCCTTTCGCACCAAGAGGAGGACGGTCTTGCGGGAGTGAGTCTTGGCCGCCTTGATGTCCTGCTGGACATCGGAGGGAGAGACGACCGCCTTGCCCGAGACCTGGACGATCAGGTCGCCGACATCGAGCCCGTTCGCGGCGGCGTCGCTCTCCGGGTCGATCCCGGTAACGAGCACGCCCTTGGCGTCATCGGGGATGTTGAACTGCTCGCGGGTGGACTTGTCGAGCCGGCTCAGCTTCATGCCGAGGGTGGAGTCTCTCAGGCTGTGCCGCTTCCGCGACCTGCTGCTTCTCCTGGCGCGTGCCGAGCTTGACGGAGATCTTCTCGTCCTTGCCGTTGCGCAGGACCCCGAAATCCGCCGTGGAGCCCGGCATGATGCCGGCGACCAGGGCGGGCAGGGAATGGCTCTGGTCCACCTCCGCGCCGTTGACGCGCAGGATGACATCGCCCGACTTCATGCCGGCTTTCTCGGCCGGGCCGTCCGGGATGACCTTGGCGACGATCGCGCCCTCGGTCTTTTTCAGGCCGAGACCTTCGGCGATGCCGTTGGTCACCGGCTGGATCTCGACGCCGAGCCAGCCACGCTCGATCTTACCGTTCGCCTTCAGCTTGGCGATGATCACGCGCGCCGAGGAAGCCGGGATGGCGAAGCCGATGCCGACGCTGCCGCCGGTCGGCGAGAAGATCGCCGTGTTGATGCCGATCACCTGGCCCTTCGTGTTGAAGGAGGGACCGCCCGAATTGCCCTTGTTGATCGGGGCGTCGATCTGCAGGAAGTCGTCATACGGGCCTTCGCCGATATTGCGATGGTGCGCCGAGATGATGCCGGCAGTCACGGTGTCACCCAGGCCGAACGGGTTGCCGATGGAGACGACCCAGTCGCCGACCTTGGGCCCGGCGCCGGTGGCGAAGCTGACGAAGGGCAGGGTCTTGCCCGCGTCGATCTTGACCAGCGCCAGATCGGTCAGCGGATCGCGGCCGACCAGCTTGGCCTGGTATTCCTCATTGTCGGACAGGATGACTTTGATCTTAGTGGCATCCTGGACGACATGGTTGTTCGTCACGATGTAACCCTGCGGATCGATGATGAAGCCCGATCCGGCGCCCATCGCCGGCCGCTGCGGAACCGGCTTCCAACGGTTCTCGTTGCCCTGCTGTTGCTGCATCCGCTTCTGCCAGTCCGGGCCGAAAAAGCGATTGAGGAAGTCCTGCATGCCCTCGGGGACCTGCATCTGGCTGTTGGCCGAGGTTTTCTCGACCTTCTCGGTCACCACGATGCTGACCACGGCCGGACCGACCCGCTCGATCATCTTCGAGAAGCCGGTGGGCATCGACGGCTCAGCGGTCGCCGACAGGCTCTGCGCCGGTGTCTTCGTATCGGCAATGCCACTGGTCGCGAAACCGACAGCGCCGCCCGCGATCATCAGCGAAGCGATTACGGCGGCCAGGGTGCCGGTCTCCCATCTGCGTAATAGACGCTTCTTAGGTTCCATAACTCTTTGTCTCCTTGACGTTTGGCAATCAAAACGACCAGGGCGGCTTACGCGATGGGTGGCAGGTATGGGGAGAGGGGATAAATCACCGCGCAACCGCCCTGATCGAGATGTCACTCTAGAGAACGGCCTCTTACGACGGGATTTCCCCTCCCTTAAATCGCCGTAAGGTTTGAGATCGGCCACGGCGGGGCTGCAGAGGGCTCACGCTCGGCGCCGCACTGCGCTATGATCGCGGTCCAGCAAGCAGCGGGAGAGCCCCATGGCCGCGACCATCGAGCATAACGGCAGAGCCTATCGCCGGCCGGGCAAGCCGCTTGCGGTGGTCTGCATCGACGGCGGCGATCCGGCCTATCTCGAAAGCGGCCTCGCGGACGGCATCATCCCCAACATCGCGCGCTTCATGCGGGACGGCTTCAGCACGGTCGCCGACGGCACGGTGCCGAGCTTCACCTGCCCCAACAACATGTCGATCGTGACCGGCCGGCCGGCCGCGGTGCACGGCATCTCCGGCAACTTCTATCTCGACCGCGAGACCGGCGAGGCGGTGGTGATGACCGGGCCCGAGCTGCTGCGCGCCAATTCCATCATGGCGGCCTTCTCCCGCCACGGCCTCCGGGTCGCCTCGATCACCGCCAAGGACAAGCTGCGCCAGCAGCTCGGCAAGAACATGGATCTGAGCGGTAACGGGGACGGGAGCTCGGTCAGCTTCTCCTCGCAATGCGCCGACCGCTGCACCCTGGCCGAGAACGGCATCGAGGACGTGCTCAATTTCGTCGGCCAGCCGCTGCCGGACATGTATTCGCCCGAGCTCTCGCTCTTCGTGCTCGACGCCGGCATCCGGCTGCTGGAGACGCGCCGGCCGGACCTGCTGTACCTCTCGCTCACCGATTTCATCCAGCATGCGCACGCGCCGGGCGCGCCCGAGGCGAACGCCTTCTATGCCGCGATGGACCGCCGCTTCGGCCGGCTCGTGGAGCTCGGCGCCACCGTGGCGCTGACCGCCGACCACGGCATGAACGACAAGTCGAAGCCCGACGGCACGCCCAACGTGATCTGGCTGCAGGACGTGCTGGACCAGGAATTCGGCCCCGACCGCAGCACCGTGATCTGCCCGATCACCGACGCCTTCGTCGGCCATCACGGCGCGCTCGGCGGCTTCGTCCGGGTCTATTGCCGGAACGGTCTGACGCCGCGCGACGTGACCGGCCTGGTCTCGGGCCTGCCGGGCATCGAGGCGGCTTACGAGCGGGCCGAGACGGCGCGGCGCTTCGAGCTGCCGGAGGACCGGGAAGGGGACGTGGCGGTGGTCAGCGACGCCGGCACCTGCATCGGCGCGCGCCGCGTCGACCACGACCTCTCCGGGCTCAAGGGCCAGCGGCTCCGCACCCATGGCGGCATCGCGGAGGCCAAGGTGCCGGTCGTGATCAGCGCGCCCGTCGCCGACACCTACGCCCGGCACGCCGAAAAGCACCCGATCAAGTCCTACGACGTCTTCGACTACGCGCTGAACGGGACCGCGGCCGCCTGAGGAGGCGCGCGGCTCCCGGACGGCCACGCCGCCCATGGGCCGCAATCGGTCCCGTTAACCAATTACTGAAACCTTTCCTAAATCTTCAATTGCGACCATCACCGCTGGGCTCGTGGGTTTAGCGCCCCTTACACGGACGGTGACGGTCGACCATGCGGATCGTTCTGAAACTGGCATTTCCGATGCTGGCGGCACTGCTCGTGCAACCCGCCGCCTATGCGCAGAGCAAGTCGCCCAAGGAAATCGACATTCCGGAGGCGAAATGGGTGAAACCCAAGGCAAAGGCGCCGGCGAAAGCCAGTGCCCCCGCGACGGCGAAAGCGGCGGCGAAAGGCAAGACGGCGGCCAAGGCGCCGCCGCCCAGGCCGTTCACGCCGACGATGGCGGGCACGGTCGGGCCAGGGACCGCTGGTGCTGATCTCCTCGGCGGCGGTGACCTATCAGGAATACCTCGCCGAGGCCTGCCCGCTGGTGCTGGCGGTCGAGGCGTCGGGATGGAACACCTACGGCATTTTCGGCCCGGCGAATAAATGCCCGACGGGCGCGGTCTCGCCCGAGACGGTCCGCGGCGCGCTGGCGGCCTGCAGCTCCTATGCGGACAATCCGCCCTGCTCGGTCGTCGCGATCGGCCGCCGGGTGGTGTGGAACGGCCCGATCAGCTTCCTTCCCGGTCCCTATACGCCGCAAGGCGACAGCCAGTATTCGATCGTCCTGCGCAAGGTTCAGCGCGACGACGAGCCTTCGACCGGCTTCGGCACGACGGTCGGCCTGATCACCTACGCCGCGGACGGCAAGTCCGGCGACATCCTGTTCCAGCAGGACGACGACCTGGGCCTGTGCCGCGGCGCCCTGACCCGTCCCGACAACGCGCCGGCCGCCGTCGCGCTGACCTGCACCAAGGCGGGTGCCATCGCCGGCACGCTCGACCTCAACCCCGACAGCCACACCGGCACGGGCGCCGCGACCGGCGATGCGCACCGCCAGTTCGCCCTGACGGTGCTGCCGCACGCGCCGTATATGAACGGCAACGCGGCGCAGTCGGCGGCGGACGGCAAGACGACCCAACCGCAAAAAGGCGGATCCACATCATGAAGATCATCCTTTCGCTCTCCGCCCTGCTGGCGTTGCTGCTGCTGCCGGTCCGCCCGGCCGTCGCGGCCGCCTCGGACCCGAACGTCCTCAACGTGAGCGGCCGGGGAACGCTGACGCTCAGCTCGTCGGCGGCGGTGTCCTACCAGGACTATTTCCACAGCGCGTGCCCGCTGGTGCTGGCGGCGCATGAATCGGGACGCTGGGTCGCGCAGATGACCGGGCCGGACGAGACCTGCAACACCAGCGGCGTCGATTTCCGGCGCTACATCTACGCCACGCTCGCCAATTGCGAAGGCGGCGAGCGCTACGGCGAATGCTGGATCGTCGCGCTCGGCCGGAACATCGTGTGGAACGGCGAGATCCGCGCCCGCAACGGCAAGTGGACGCCGCGGACGAGCCGCCAGTTCTCCGTGGTCCTGTCGGGCAAGCCGACCGGCCATGGCGTCGTGCACGCGGTCGGCCTGGCGACCTATCGCGCCAAAGGCGGGATGGCCGATCTGACGTTCGCGCGGCATTCCGAGTTCGGAAGCTGCAGCGGCGCGCTCAGCATGACCCAAGGGCAACCGTGGCCCTTCCATGTCAAATGCACGAAGGCGGGCGAGGTGACCGGCCTGTTCACCGTCAGCGACGACGGCCACACCGGCTCCGGCATCGGCAGCAGCCAGGGCGGCGCGAGCGGGAAAGGCGCGCACGACTACGACCTGACCCTCCTGCCGCATTGGAAGGCGCTGGCGAAGGCGAAATAGCGCGCCGCGCGCTCCTGGAAAATACCGATAGAGCAGACGCGTAGACCCTTCCCCTTGCGACGGAAGGTGAGGGGGAGAGGGCCGCCGCGCGTCAGACCGCCTGGGCCAGCGTCTCGATCCCGCCGATCCGCGTGAAGCGCGAATGCTCGGGCAGGTACCAGTCCATCTTGCCCGGGCCGATGCGCTGGCTGTTCTCGTCGTCGAGCCAGAGACGGAGCAGCTTGCGGGTATGCTCGGGCGTGTCGCGATAGCCGGTGCGCGAATGCAGGAGCAGGAAATTGTTGACGAACTGGATGTCGCCCTTGCGCAGTTCCATCGACACGCACATGTCGGGCCGCTGGATGACCTCCTCGAGATAGGCCAGCGCCGCTTTCTCATGCGCCGTGATCTCGATGCCTTCCTCCTCGCAGTAGAAGATCGACGGGCCGGCATAGGCGAGGTGGAAATGCCCGTCGAAGAAGCCGAAGACCGGCGTGCGGTAGGGCGTGACCGGCGCTTCGTCGGGCTCGCGCTGGTTGCGCCGGTGATGGTGGAAGCCGCGCTGCAGCACGTCGATGAACTCGGGCCGGGTGCGCAGCACCTCGTTATAGACCGCCGGGCCGCTGACCAGCCGGCTCAAGCCGCCTTCCGCGGCCGTATCGAGGCAGAGCAGCGTCACCGTGTTGGTGCCGTCGGTGTGGTAGCCGAGATGGGCGTTGGAATGGTAGCCGCGCATCTGCTGGTCGTAGGCCTTGCCCTTGTCGGTCACTTCCAGGATGAACTCGCCCTCGCGGTTCTGCAGGGTGATCCGGCCGAGATGCGAGCACAGCCCGCAATAGGCCAGCGTGATCTCCTCCTCGCTGTAGCCGTCGACGGGAAAGCCCGAGAGCATGGCGAAGCCAGGGCCGCATTCGACGTCGCGGTATAGGTCCGTCAGCACGGCGGCGGTGACCTCGAGCGGGAAGTCCTCGGGCGTGATGTCCTTAGGCGCGATACCACGGGACTGCGCGATGCGCATGCAGCGGTCGATCTCGCCGCGCATCTCCGCGTCGAGCGCGAACACCCAGCTGCGGTCGTCGGGGTAGTCGGCGCCGGTCCAGACCGTCGCGTCCTTGATCAGCTTGCCCGGCTGGAGCCTCGCAAGCTCGTATCGCTGCTGCACACCCATCGCATTCGTCCCACCGCGCCAATAGGCGCTGCTCACCCCCACCCGGCGCTTCGCGCCGACCTACCCCGTCAAGGGGGAGGTTATCTTATTTAATACTTACCTCCCCCTCGCGGGGGAGGTCGCAAGCGTCAGCGAGCGGGTGGGGGGTGTGCGCCGCTCGCTTGTTTCCGCGAATTGCTAGCGCCCGACGAAATTCGGCTTGCGCTTCTCCATGAAGGCGCGGCGGCCCTCGATATAGTCCTGGCTGTCGAAGCACCCGTCGTACAGCCGCTTGCAGAGCGCGAGGTCCTGCTGCTCCGGATCCTTCATGATCTCGCCGACGATCGCCTTGACCGACTTCACGGTGAGCGGCGCGTTGCCGGCGATGGTCTCGGCGTAGGTCCGGACGTAGCTCTCGAGCTCGGCCGCCGGCACGACGCGGTTGGCGAGGCGCATGCCCCTGGCTTCCTCGGCGTTGAAGCGCCGCGCGGTGAAGAAGATCTCCTTCGCCGCCGACGGCCCGACGAGGTCGACCAGCTTGCGGATATGCTCGTAGCTGTAGCCGAGGCCGAGCTTGGCCGCCGGCACGCCGAACTGCGCGTCCTCGGCGCAGATCCGCATGTCGCAGCAGACCGCGATGCCGGTGCCGCCGCCGATGCAGTAGCCGCGGATCATCGCGATGGTCGGCTTGGGCGAGGCCATCACCGTGTCGTAGCCGCGCGTGACCGAGGCGGCATAGGCCTTGATCGCGTCCTCGGAGGCGCGCTCGTCCTCGAACTTCGAGATGTCCGCGCCGGCGACGAAGGCCTTGTCGCCCGCGCCCTTCAGCACGATCACGCGCACCGCGTCGTCCGCGTTGAAGCGGTCGACGGCATCGGCAAGGCCGTCCCACATGTCCTTCGACACCGCGTTGTGCTTGGCCGGATTATTGAAGGTAATCCAGCCGATTGCGCCTTCTTTCTCAGCTATCAGCTTATCGCTGCTCATGCTCGATGCTCCTTCGGTCCGGCGGCTCAGACGACGTTGCGCTTCTTGAGGTCGGCGATCTCGTTGGGCGAGAGGCCGATTTCCGACAGCACCTCGTCGGTATGCTCGCCGCGCTCCGGCGGCGCCACGGCGAAGGTGCTGGGCGTGCGCGACAGCCCGACGCCCTGCGCCACCAGGTTGATGTCGCCGATCGCGTCCGAATGCACCGTCTGCTCCATCTTCAGGTGCTTGACCTGCGGGTCGGCGAAGACCTGGTCGATATTGTAGATCGGCCCGGCCGGGACGCCGGCCTTGTTGAAGATCTCGATCCAGGCGGCGCTGTCCTTGCCGCGCGTGACCGCCTCGATCTCCGCGTTCAGCGCGTCGCGGTTCTTGGAACGGTCGGGCCCGGTCTTGTAGCGCGGGTCGGCGATCCAGCGCTCGGCGCCGACCGACTTGCAGAAGCGCTCCCAGATCGCGCCGCCGGCGACCGCCAGGTTGATGTAGCCGTCGCTGGTCTGGAACACGCCGGTCGGGATGCTGGTCGGGTGGTTGTTGCCGGCCTGCTTGGCGACTTCCTTGCGACATCGTCCAGCGCGCGCCCTGGAAGTCGAGCATGAAGATCTGCGCCTGCAGCAGCGAGCTCTGCACCCACTGCCCCTTGCCCGACGCCTCGCGCTCCAGCAGCGCCACCATGATGCCGTGCGCGCAGAGCAGGCCGGCGCAGAGGTCGGCGATCGGGATGCCGACGCGCATCGGGCCCTTGCCGGGCTCGCCGGTGATCGACATCAGCCCGCCCATGCCCTGCGCGATCTGGTCGAAGCCCGGCCGCCCCATGTAGGGGCCGTCCTGGCCGAAGCCGGAGATGCTGCCGAGGATGATGCGCGGGTTCACCTTGGCCAGGGAGTCGTAGTCGATGCCGAGGCGGTTCTTCACGTCGGGGCGGTAGTTCTCGACCACGACATCCGCCTTCGCGACCAGCTTCATGAACAGCGCCACGCCGTCTTTATCTTTCAAATTCAGGGTAATTGCGCGCTTGTTCCGATGTAGATTCTGAAAATCCGGGCCATGCCGGCTGCCGCCGAGCCCTTCCTTCGCGTCGAGCGCCTCGGGCAGCTCGATCTTGATGACGTTGGCGCCCCAGTCGGCGAGCTGGCGCACGCAGGTCGGCCCCGAACGCACGCGGGTCAGGTCGAGGACGGTGTAGCGCGACAGCGCCGGCGAGGCGGGGTGATGAGACATGGGCGGTGTTCCTTACGGCATTCGGTTCGGCGGGCGGGCCCGGCCGCCATCGAGCGGCCAGGGGGTTTTATCACGTGAATCGGCGGCCTGCCTAGGCAGGGACGGCGGGATATCGCCCGCCGCCCGCCTGCGGCCACGCGTCGCGGGCAAATGTGACAGCGGCGTTGCATGCCACCGGCAGATATGGTGCAGTGACACCAGTATCTTGGGACCCGTCCTCGGGGAAATATTTAGGACGCAGGCCGGAATGGGGGTGGAGACTGTATGGAGTATTTCCTCCAGCAGCTCATAAACGGCGTTACGCTCGGCGCAATCTACGGCCTGATCGCCATCGGCTATACGATGGTTTACGGCATCATCGGCATGATCAATTTCGCCCATGGCGAAATCTTCATGATCGGCGCCTTCATCTCCCTCATCGCCTATCTCGCGCTCGGCATGCTCGGCATCACCTTCGTGCCGCTGGCGCTGCTGCTGGTCCTGCTGATCGCAATGGTCTTCACCTCCTTCTACGGCTGGACGGTCGAGCGGCTCGCCTACCGGCCGCTGCGCGGCTCCTTCCGCCTGGCGCCGCTGATCTCGGCCATCGGCATGTCGATCTTCCTGCAGAACTACGTGCAGATCGTGCAAGGCGCGCGGGTCAAGCCGCTGCAGCCGGTCGTCACCGGGGGCTTCTCGCTGTTCCGGGGCAAGGGCTTCACCGTCACGCTGAGCTACATGCAGATCATCATCGTCATCGTGACGGTGGTGCTGATGGCGGCCTTCTCGCTGCTGATCACGCGGACCGCGCTCGGCCGGGCGCAGCGCGCCTGCGAGCAGGACCGCATCATGACCGCGCTGCTCGGCATCAACGTCGACCGGACGATCTCGACGACCTTCGTGATGGGGGCCGCGCTCGCCTCGGTCGCCGGGCTGATGTTCCTGCTGTATTACGGCGTGATCGACTTCTACATCGGCTTTCTCGCCGGCATCAAAGCCTTCACCGCCGCGGTGCTGGGCGGCATCGGCTCGCTGCCGGGCGCGATGCTGGGCGGGCTCCTGATCGGCCTGATCGAGACCTTCTGGTCGGCCTATTTCAGCGTCGAATACAAGGACGTGGCGGCCTTCGCCATCCTCGTGATGGTGCTGATCTTCCGGCCGACCGGGCTGCTCGGCAAGCCCGAAGTCGAGAAGGTTTGACTGCATGACGACTGTCGAGACTGCCGACAAACCGCCGCACGCGCCCGCGCTGGACCTGCCGGCGGTCTTCAAGGATGCGGCGGTCGCGGCGCTGATCTCGCTCGTCCTCGCCGCGCCGATGTTCGGCTTCCACCTCGTCAGCATCAGCGCCCGGCCCGGCTCGAACGAGGGCATCGGGCTGGAGCAGCGCTGGAGCTGGGTGGCGATCGCGGTCGCCGTGGTGTTCGTCGGGCGCCTGGCGCTCCATTTCGCGCTGCACGGATTCCGGCGGATCGGCCGGCCTGCCGCGAGCGTCTGGGAGCGGGCCGGGCGCTTCCGCCGCCCGGCGGAGTTCGGCGTCACCGGCCTGCTGCTGGTCCTGGCGGCGACCTGGCCGCTCTGGCCCTTCGTCGACCGCTACCGGCTCGATCTCGGCGTCCTCGTGCTCACTTACGTGATGCTGGGCTGGGGCCTCAACATCGTGGTCGGCCTCGCCGGGCTGCTCGACCTCGGCTACGTCGCCTTCTACGCGGTCGGCGCCTACAGCTACGCGCTGATATCGACGCATTTCGGCCTCGGCTTCTGGGAGTGCCTGCCGATGGCCGGCGCCTTCGCCGCCTGTTTCGGGCTCACGCTCGGCTTTCCGGTGCTGCGGCTGCGCGGCGACTACCTGGCGATCGTCACGCTCGGCTTCGGCGAGATCATCCGCATCATCCTGCTCAACTGGTACCAGGTGACGAACGGGCCGGACGGCGTCTCCGGCATCCCGCGGCCGACCTTCTTCGGCATGCCCTTCACCGCGAACCCGCCGGAGGGCGTGACCGCGTTCAACCAGTTCTTCGGCCTCGGAATACACCTCGACCCAGCGCATCGTGTTCCTCTACTACGTCATCCTCGCGATGGCGCTGCTGACCAACCTGTTCACGCTGCGCATCCGGCGGCTGCCGGTCGGGCGCGCCTGGGAAGCGCTGCGCGAGGACGAGATCGCCTGCCGGTCGCTCGGCATCAACCCGCGCAACACCAAGCTCACCGCGTTTGCGATCGGCGCGATGTTCGCCGGCTTCGGCGGCTCCTTCTTCGCCACCCGTCAGGGCTTCGTCAGCCCGGAGAGCTTCACCTTCATCGAATCCGCGATCATCCTCGCCATCGTCGTGCTGGGCGGCATGGGCAACCAGCTCGGCGTCGTGCTCGCCGCCGTGCTGCTGATCGGCGTGACCGAGCTGTTCCGCGAGCTGGAGCAGTTCCGCATGCTGGCCTTCGGCGCCGGCATGGTGGCGATCATGGTGTGGCGGCCGCGCGGCCTGCTGGCGCACCGCGATCCGACGATCCGGCTGCATCCGCACGGCGGGCCGCCCGGCGCGCCCGAGGGCAAACCGCCCGGAGACAGGGCCTGATGGCGGCGGCCGCGAACACCCATGGCGCCCTTGCTGACGGTCGAGCATCTGACGATGCAGTTCGGCGGCCTGATCGCCATCAATGACGTGTCCTTCGTCGCGGAGCATCGCCGGATCACCGCCATCATCGGCCCGAACGGCGCGGGCAAGACCACCGTCTTCAACTGCATCACCGGCTTCTACAGCCCGACGGTCGGCCGCCTCGCGCTGCACGGCGACGGCCGCGATTTCCTGCTCGAGCGCATGGAAGGCTACCAGATCGCGCAGAAGGCGAGGGTGGCGCGGACCTTCCAGAACATCCGCCTGTTCCCGACCATGAGCGTCCTGGAGAACCTGCTGGTGGCGCAGCACAACGCGCTGATGCGGGCGTCCGGCATGACGCTGCTCGGCCTGCTCGGCGCGCCCAGCTTCCGCCGCGCCGAGCTGGAGGCGATCGACTATGCGCGCTACTGGCTCGACCGGGTGGGGCTGACCGCCGCCGCCGACCTGGACGCCGGGACCCTGCCTTACGGCGCGCAGCGCCGGCTGGAGATCGCCCGCGCCATGTGCACCCGGCCGGCGCTCCTGTGCCTGGACGAGCCGGCGGCGGGCCTGAACAACGTCGAGTCGCGTGAGCTCAACCACTTGCTGGCGTTTATTCGCGACGACCATGAGATCGGTGTCCTGCTCATCGAGCACGACATGAACGTGGTCATGGGCATCTCCGACCGGATCATCGTGCTCGATTACGGGCGCAAGATCGCCGAGGGCACGCCCGAGGAGGTGCGGCACAGCCCGGAGGTCATCCGCGCCTATCTCGGCGAAGAGGAGGACGCGGCGCTGCCGCCGGAGATCGCAGCCGACCTGGAGCAAGGGAGAGCGCGAAGGAGGGACCGGCAGCCCGCCGTGAGCGGGGCCGGGCAATGCCGATGGCGCTCCTGACGGTTTCCGGCGTGCATACCTTCTACGGCAACATCGAGGCACTGCGCGGCGTCGACGTGGAGATCGAGCCGGGCGAGATCGTCACCCTGATCGGGGCGAACGGCGCCGGCAAATCGACGCTGCTGATGACGATCTGCGGCAATCCGCACGCGACTCACGGCAGCGTGCGGTTCGACGGCGCGGAGATCACGCGGCTGCCCACGCATGAGATCATCCGCCGCGGCATCGCGCACGCGCCGGAGGGCCGCCGCATCTTCCCGCGCATGACCGTGCTGGAGAACCTGCAGATGGGCGCGGTGACCGGCGACCCGGCGCATTTCGACGGCGACCTCGAGCGCGTCTTCGCCATCTTCCCGATCCTCGCCGAACGAAAGGACCAGCGCGGCGGAACGCTCTCCGGCGGCGAGCAGCAGATGCTGGCGATCGCGCGCGCGCTGATGGGACGGCCGCGTCTCCTGTTGCTGGACGAGCCGTCGCTGGGGCTGGCGCCGCTGATCGTCAAGCAGATCTTCGCGGTGATCCGCGAGATCAACGAGCAGCAGTCGATGACCGTGTTCCTGGTCGAGCAGAACGCCTTCCACGCGCTCAACCTGGCGCATCGCGGCTACGTCATGGTCAACGGCCAGATCACGCTGCAGGGGACGGGGCGGGCGCTGCTCGCCAACAAGGACGTGCGCGCGGCCTATCTGGAGGGCGGGTGATGGATGTCTGCGAGCGCATCCTCGATCGACTGGCCGGTCTTCATCGCGATCACCGTCATCCTGTTCGGCTTCGTGGCTTTCATGACGGGCCGTGCGCTCGCGGCGACATGGCGAACCGTCTGGTGGACCGTGCCCTATTGCGTCCTGCTGGGGCTGGTCGACCGCTTCTTCACCTGGGCGCTGTTCGACGGCGTGCTGCTGTCGCCCGTGGCCTATGCGATCGACACGCTGGTGCTGCTGGCCCTCGCGCTGACCGCCTTTCGCGTGACGCAGGTCAGCAAGATGGTACGGCAATACCCATGGCTTTATGCCCGGTCCGGCCCCTTCGCGTGGCGGCGGATCCTGCCCTTCGGCGATACCGGCGGCGCGCCGGACACCGTAGAAAAGAATTGATGCGGCGCGGCGCAATGTTAGACTCGAAACCGGGCGCGGCAGTTGTTACTGCCGGCAGGCGGGGACGGTTCAAGTCGGATTTTCAACGGCATACCAGAGGGATTTAAAGTCATGGGCAAATTGATTACCGCAGCGGCGGCCGCCGCGCTGATGGTCAGCGCCGGTGTCGCCAAGGCCGATATCAAGATTGCAGTCGTCGGTCCGATGACCGGACAGTATGCGACCTTCGGCGCGCAGATGCGGGCCGGCGCCGAGCAGGCGGTCGCCGACATCAACGCCAAGGGCGGCGTGCTCGGCCAGAAGATCGAGCTCCTGGTCGGCGACGACGCCTGCGATCCGAAGCAGGCGGTCGCGGTCGCCAACCAGATGGTCGCCAAGGGCGTGGTGCTGATCGCGGGACATTACTGCTCCGGCTCCTCGATCCCGGCCTCCAAGGTCTACACCGAAGAGGGCGTGCTGCAGATCTCGCCGGCCTCGACCAATCCGAAGTTCACCGATGAGGGCGGGCCGAACATCTTCCGCGTGTGCGGCCGCGACGACCAGCAGGGCGCCGTCGCCGGCGCCTTCCTCGCCAAGCATTTCAAGGGCAAGAAGATCGCCGTCATCCAGGACAAGACGGCCTACGGCAAAGGCCTCGCCGACGAGACGCTGAAGGCGCTCAAGAAGCACGGCGGCAAGGCGGTCATGTACGAAGCCTACACCGCAGGCGAGAAGGATTACTCGGCGCTGGTCTCCAAGCTCAAGGGCGCCGGAGTCGACGTCCTCTACGTCGGCGGCTACCACACCGAAGCCGGCCTGATCGCGCGCCAGATGCGCGAGCAGGGCATGAAGACGCGGCTGGTCTCGGGCGACGCGCTGGTCACCAAGGAATACTGGGACATCACGGGCCCGGCGGGCGAGGGCACGCTGATGACCTTCAGCCCCGATCCGCGCAAGAACCCGGCGGCGTCCAAGGTCGTCAAGGAATTCCGCGCCAAGAAGATCGAGCCCGAGGGCTACGTGCTGTACACCTACGGTGCGGTCCAGGCTTGGCAGGAAGCGGCGACGAAAGCCAAGAGCACCAAGCTGAAGCCGGTGCTGGCCCAGTTGCACAAGCTGAAATTCAACACGGTGCTGGGCAAGTTCACCTTCAACAAGAAGGGCGACGTCACCGCGCCGGGTTACGTGATGTATGAATGGAAGAACGGCAACTACGACTATTATCAGACCCCGGAAAAGATGAACTGAGCCGGCGCTGCTCGCGCTATCGGGTTAGCCTGATACACCGCCCGTCGGCCTGCCGGGGCACGCGCCCCGGCAGCGCCGCACGGGCGGCTGAGCGTCACGGGCGGCCGACCGCAAGGCCATGAAACGTAAAGCCATGAAATGCTGCTGAGATTTTCGATCCGGTTCCGGCGTCTCCTGCCCGCGCTCGCCGTCCTGCCCGTCTTCCTCGCGGCGGTAAGCCTGCCGCCGGCGCAGGCCGCCGACGAGTCCGGCGCCGCGCCCCGCGCCCCAGACGCGCGCCTCAAGCTGCCGCCCCAAGCCACGCCCCAAACAGCGCCGCAAACAGCGCCGCAAGCCGTGCCGGGAGCAGGGGCAGGGACGGCGGATGCCGATTTCGCCGCCTGGAAAGAGGCGGTCCGGCAGGAAGCGCTCAAGCGCGGCATCTCGAAGGCGACGCTCGACAAGGCGCTGACCCTGGCGGCGCCGATTCCGCGCGTCGTCGAGCTCGACCACAAGCAGCCCGAATTCACCCAGACCTTCTGGCGCTATCTCGACGCGCGCGTGAACGAGACGCGGATCGCGCGCGGCCAGGAAATGCTGAAGAAACATGCCGCGCTGCTCGATAAGATCTGGCGCAAATACCACGTGCCGCCGCGCTTCCTGGTCGCGTTCTGGGGCATGGAGAGCAACTATGGCGACCATTTCGGCGGCTATCCGGTGGTCGACGCGCTGCTCACGCTGGCCTACGATCCGCGGCGCAGCCGTTTCTTCCGCGAGCAGCTCTTCGACGCGCTCGAGATCATCGACCGCGGCGACATCACCGTGGACCAGATGCGCGGCTCCTGGGCCGGCGCCATGGGCCACCTGCAATTCATTCCGTCGACCTTTGTCCAGTATGCCGTGGACGCGGACGGCGACGGCAAGCGCGACATCTGGAACAGCCTGCCGGACACCTTCGCCACCGCGGCGAACTATCTCTCGAGCATCGGCTGGCACGGCGACGAGACCTGGGGGCGCGAGGTCCGCCTGCCGAAAGGCTTCGACTACGAGCTCGCGTCATCCTCCGTCTCGAAGACGGTCAACGAGTGGGCCAAGCTCGGCGTCCGGCAGGCCGATGGCAAGCCGCTGCCGCACGCCAGCCTGAAGGCGACGCTGGTGCTGCCGTCGGGCCACGAGGGACCGGCCTTCCTGACCTATAACAACTACCAGCGCATCCTCAACTGGAACCGCTCGGCGCTCTACGCGATCGCGGTCGGCCATCTCGCCGACCGGCTGATCGGCCGCGGCCCGCTGCAAGGCCCGCGCCCGGCCAACGAGCAGCCGCTCAGCCGCGCCATGGTCATCGAGATGCAGCAGCGCCTTGCCGCGCACGGCTTCGACGTCGGGTCGACCGACGGCGTCATCGGCCCGATGACGCGCACCGCGATCCGCGATTTCCAGAAAGCCAAGGGCATGACGCCGGACGGATTTCCGACGACGGAACTCCTTGAAAAGCTGCGCGGCGGATGAGCAAGTGTTTGAATCCCGGATGGATCGGCGATAGTATCTACATTCTGTAGAGATGGATTGGGTCTCCCACAAGATCATGAGCCGGAAGAGAAGGCCGTTTCGCGCCCCCGCCTTGTGCATGATGGCCGTCCTGGCCTGCGGCGGCTGCGCGGAAACGGAGTTCCTGTCCAATTCGGTGAAAGGGCTGCGCAGCCCGTCGACCCCTGACGGCGGCATGTACAAGATCGGCAACCCCTATCAGATCGACGGCGTGACCTACACGCCCCATGTCGATTACCAGTATGTCCGAGACCGGCGTCGCCTCCTGGTACGGGCCGAAATTCCACGGCAACCGGACGGCCGACGGCGAGGCCTTCGACATGAACTCGATCAGCGCGGCGCACCGCACGCTGCCGCTGCCCAGCATGGTCCGGGTCACCAATCTCGAGAACGGCCGCGCGCTCAACGTGCGGGTCAATGACCGCGGACCGTTCAGCCGCGGGCGGATCATCGACTTGTCGCGCCGCGCCGCGCAGCTCCTCGGCTTCGAGAAAAAGGGAACGGCGATGGTGCGGGTGGAGATTCTGCCGCAAGAGAGCATCGCGCTGGCGCATGGCATGGACGGCATGGCCATCGGCCTCGGCGGACAGCCCGCCGCCGCCCCAAGCGGCGCCCCGGATGGCCGTCACCAGCGCGGAGCTCGCGCCGCCGCCGGGCGTCCGCGTCGCGCCCGCGCCGACCAGCGACTATCAGGTCGCCGCGGTCGGCCGGCCGCCGCCGCCCGAGTCCCGCGCCCCGGCGCATCTGGAGCGGGTGGACGGACAGGTGCAGCGGGTGCCGGTCGCGCCCAACCCCGGCATGTTCGTCCAGGCCGGCGCTTTTTCGCAATTCGCCAATGCGCACCGGGTCGAAGTCCTGCTGCAGCGGGTCGGCCCGGTGCAAATCAGCCAGGTCGACGGCGGCGCGGGACACCTGTTCCGCGTCCGGCTCGGCCCGGTACGGTCGGTCAAGGAGGCCGACGCCTTGCTCGCGCGGGTCGTCGCGAGCGGTATCAACGAAGCGCGCATCGTCGTCGACTGAGGCGCTAAGGGGCCGTGCCACAAAATCGGCCCATTGCACGGTTATGGAAAGCGCCTCCGGGCGTTGCGGGCATAAGAACAAACGAACAAAAGCACCGGGACAATCATCCACACGCAGTGCATCAACCGGACGGGATATGACCAAGCACATCACCAAGTTGTTCGCGGCGGCGCTGACCGCCGTCTTCATCGCCTCCCGGCCGCCTCCGCGGCCGATTTCGAGACCGCGGCCAAGCACGCCATCATCATCGACTATGCGACGGGCGCCGAGCTTTTCAGCAAGAATCCCGACGAGATCATCGAGCCGGCCTCGATGACCAAGATGATGACGATCTACCTGCTGTTCGAGCGATTGCAGAACAAAAGCCTGAAGCTCACCGACACCTTCCTGGTCAGCGAGAAGGCCTGGCGCATGCAGGGATCGAAGATGTTCGTCCCGGTCGGCCAGCGGGTCAGCGTCGAGGACCTGATACGGGGAATCATCGTGCAGTCGGGCAACGACGCCGCGATCGTCGTCGCCGAAGGCCTGGCCGGCAGCGAGGAAGCCTTCGCCCAGCAGATGACCGCGAAGGCGCACCAGCTCGGCATGACCAACACGGTGTTCAAGAACGCATCGGGCTGGCCGGAGGAGGGCCATCATACGACCGTGCGCGACCTCTCCACGCTGGCGCGCGCGACGATCCACGATTTCCCGCAGTATTACCACTATTATTCCGAAAAAGAATTCGTTTTCAATAAGATCAAGCAAGGCAACCGCAACCCTCTGCTGTATTCGAATTCGGGCGCCGACGGCCTGAAGACGGGACATGCGGAGTCGGCCGGCTATGGTCTCACGGCGTCCGCCGTGCGCGGCAACATGCGCCTCATCCTGGTGGCGCACGGCATGAGCTCGATGCACGAGCGCGCGTCAGGAATCCGCCCGGCTGATGGATTGGGCCTTCCGCGAGTTCAACAGCTACCCGCTGTTCAAGGGCGGCGAGAAGGTCGTGGACGCCAAGGTCTGGCTCGGCGCGGCGCAAACCGTGCCGCTGACGATCCAGGACGACGTGACCGCGGTGATCAAGCGCAGCGCGCGCAAGGCGCTCAAGGTCAAGGCGGACTTCAACGAGCCGATCGCCGCGCCAATCAAGAAGGGCGCGCAGGTCGGCAAGCTCGTCGTGACCGCCCCCGACATGAAGCCGATCGAGCGGCCGCTCTACGCCGGCGCCGATGTCGCCCCGCTCGGCGTCGTCGGCCGCCTCAAGGCCGCCGTCAGCTATCTCGTCTGGGGCGGCGGACAATGACCGCCGGCAAATAGGCGGAGGAGAGGGCGATGGCCGACCCGCCGCGCGCCTCCGCGACGCCCCGCGGGTCCGGCCGTAGGCCGGCCCGAGGACAGGCCCCGCCGCCACCGCGGCGCGGGCGGGCCGTTTCATATCGCTGGAGGGCGGGGAGGGTGCCGGCAAGTCGACCCAGATCCGCCATCTTGCCCGGGCGCTCGAGGACGCCGGCCTGACGGTCGTCACGACCCGCGAGCCGGGCGGCTCCCCGGGCGCCGAGGCCATTCGGGCGCTGCTTGTCAGCGGCGAAACCGGGCGCTGGGATGGCGTCACGGAGCTGCTGCTGCACTACGCGGCGCGCCGCGACCACCTGACCCATACGATCCTGCCGGCGCTCGAGCGCGGCGACTGGGTGGTCACCGACCGCTTCGCAGACTCGACCATGGCCTATCAGGGCTACGGCTTCGGGCTCGGCCGCGAGGCGGTGGAGCAGGTGCATCGCGCCGCCGTCGGCGACATCCGCCCGGACCTTACGCTGATCCTCGACATCCCGGTCGAGGCCGGCCTCGCGCGCGCCGCGAAGCGCGACGGGGAAGGGGATGCGGATGGGAAGGGGGGCGCAAACCGCTACGAGCGCATGCCGCGCGACTTTCACGAGCGCCTGCGCCAGGGATTCCTCGATATCGCGGCCCGCGAGCCCGAGCGCTGCGTGGTGATCGACGCGGGCAAGCCGGCGGACGAGGTCGCGGACGCGATCCGCGCCGCCGTCGCCGACCGGCTCGGCGTCGAATTCCCGGACCGCGCCGCATGACCGATGCGTCCGCCGAAGCGCCGCCGCCGCGCGAAAACCTCGAGCTGCTCGGCCAGGAGACGGCGGAGCGCACCGTGCTGGATGCCTGGAACACCGGGCGGATGCCGCATGCCTGGCTGATCACCGGGCCGCGCGGCGTCGGCAAGGCGACGCTGGCTTACCGCATCGCGCGCTTCGTGCTGGCGGGCGGCGGGCAGGGAGAGGCGGCAGAGGCGCCGGGCTGTTCGGCGACGCGCTGCCGCCGGCGAAGCCGAACTCGCTGGCGATTGCGCCGGACCATCCGGTGACAGCCCGCGTCGCCTCGGGCGGCCACGCCGACCTCCGCGTGCTCGAGCCCAACATGCCGCATCCCGAGCACGGCCGTCCGACCCGCCAGATCGTCGTCGGGCACGTCCGCCGCGCCGTGCAGTTCACCAACCTGACCTCGGCCGAGGCGGGCTGGCGCGTCATCCTCGTCGACCCGGCGGACGAGCTCAACGCCAACGCCCAGAACGCCATCCTGAAGAGCCTGGAGGAGCCGCCGCCGGGCGTGCTGTTCCTCCTGGTATGCCACGCGCCGGGGCGGCTGCTGCCGACCATCCGCTCGCGCTGCCGGCGCGTCACGCTCGATCCGCTCGATCCCGACACGCTGGCGTCGCTGCTCGCGCGCTACCGCCCCGACCTGCCGGACGAGGACCGGCGCGCGCTGGCGCGGCTGACCGAAGGCAGCATCGGCGACGCGCTGGCCTTGGCCCAGTCCGGCGGCCTCGACCTCTATCGCAACGTGGTGCGGCTGCTCGGCACGCTCGACCAGCCCGATATCCAGGGCATCCACGCGCTCGGCGATAGCGTCTCCCGGGCAGGTCAGCAGGCGAGCGACAACTTCGCCACGCTGCGCGACCTGATCGGCCGCTGGCTGGCGCGGCTGGTGATCGCCGGCGCGCGGGCCGACGCGCCGGCCGAGATCGTCCCCGGCGAGGCGCAGATTTCCGCGAAATTCCTGGCGCGGGCGCCGCTTGAACAATGGCTTCAGGTGTGGGAAAAGGTCACCGGCCTGATGGCGCGGGCCGACGGCGCTAATCTCGATCGTAAGCAAACGGTCGTAAGTGCTTTTCTGACAATGGCGGCGTTGCTTCAGGCGGGCCCGGATGCGGCCCGCTAGACGGCACCCGGATTAGGCCCAGAAGGGCGGAGATCGACGGCATGCCCGGCGGCAAGAGCTATTACCTGACGACGGCAATCTACTACGTGAACGACGTGCCGCATCTCGGCCACGCCTACGACGGCGATTTCGACGCGACGTGCTGGCCCGCTTCAAGCGCCTCGACGGCTATGACGTGAAGTTCCTGACCGGCACCGACGAGCACGGCCAGAAGGTCGAGAAGACCGCGCGCGACGGCCGGCAAGGAGCCGCAGGCCTTCTGCGACGAGATCTCGGCCAGCTTCCGCGCCATGGGCACGCTGCTCGACATCTCGCAACGACGACTTCATCCGCACCACCGAGCCGCGGCACGTCCGATCGTCCCAGGCGATCTGGCAGCAGCGCTGCAGGCCAACGGCGACATCTATCTCGACAGCTATGCCGGCTGGTATTCGGTGCGCGACGAGGCGTATCTTCGCCGAGGACGAGCTGACCAAGGACGCAGAAGGGGAAGCTATCGCGCGCCATCCGGGGCGCCGGTCGAATGGGTCGAGGAGCCGAGCTATTTCTTCCGCCTGTCGGCCTATGGCGAGGAAAGCTGCTGGCGCATTACGAGGCCAACCCGGACTTCATCCTGCCGGCCGTGCGGCGCAACGAGGTGGTCAGCTTCGTCGCAAGGGCGGGCTGCAGGGACCTCTCGATCTCGCGCACCAGCTTCAACTGGGGCATCCCGGTGCCGGGCGACGAGACGCACATCATGTATGTCTGGCTCGACGCGCTGACCAACTACATCACCGCGGCCGGCTATCCCGATACCGAGAGCGCCGAGTTCCGGCAATTCTGGCCGGCCGACCTGCACATGGTCGGCAAGGACATCCTGCGCTTCCACGCGGTCTACTGGCCGGCCTTCCTGATGTCCGCCGGCATCGAGCTGCCGAAGCGCGTGTTCGCCCACGGCTGGTGGACGATATCGAAGGGCGAGAAGATCTCGAAGTCGCTCGGCAACGTCATCGATGCCGATCGAGCTGGTCGGCGACCTATCGGGCTCGACCCGGTGCGCTATTTCCTGATGCGCGAGGTGCCGTTCGGCAACGACGGCGACTTCTCGCACCGAGCCATGGTGCAACCGGCATCAACGGCGATCTGGCCAACGACCTCGGCAACCTGGCGCAGCGCGTGCTGAGCTTCATCGCCAAGAATGGCGGCGGCGTGGTGCCGACGCCGGGCGACTTCGGCAGGCGGACGAATGGGCCGGTCGCGGTGCGCGGCCCAGAGGCTGCTTGATACCGTGCGCCGCGAGCTGGCGCAGCAGGCATTCAACAAGGCGCTGGACGCGATCTGGGAGATCGTCGCCATCGCGAACCGCTACGTCGACGAGCAGGCGCCCTGGACGCTGCGCAAGACCGATCCGGCGCGCATGGCGACGGTGCTTTACGTGCTGTGCGAGGCCATTGCGGCGCATCGGCCCTGATCTTGCAGCCGTTCATGCCGCAGGCGATGGCAAGCTGCTCGACCAGCTTGCCGTTCCCGCCGGCGCGCGCACGCTTTCACGCTTGGGACACGGAGCTGGCGCCCGGCACGCCACTGCCGGAGCCCCAAGGCATGTTCCCGCGTTACGTCGACAAAGACGCCGAGGCGGGATAGGCCCGGCGATGCTGGTCGACAGCCACTGCCATCTCGACTACCTGGCGCGGGACGGCGACCTGGACGCGGTCGTCGGGCGGGCGCGGGCGGCCGGGGTCGGCCGCATGCTGACGATCTGCACCAAGGTCTCCGAGTTCGACACGATCCTCGCCATCGCCAGGCGCTATGACGACGTCTGGTGCACGGTCGGCATCCACCCGCACGAGGCCGAGGCGGAGCCCGCAGTCACGGCGGAGCGCCTGGTCGCGCTGACCCAGGACCCGCGGGTCGTCGGGATCGGCGAGACCGGCCTCGATTATTTCTACGAGCACAGCCCGCGCGAAGAGCAGCAGGCGAGCTTCCGCGCCCATATCGCGGCCGCCCGCGCGAGCGGCCTGCCGCTGATCGTCCACACCCGCGACGCCGACGAGGACACCGCGGCGATCCTGGAAGCGGAATACGCCAAGGGGGCGTTCACGGGCGTGATCCACTGCTTCAGCACGGGCCGCGAGCTGGCGGAGAGGGCGGTCGCCCTCGGCTTCTACATCTCGCTCTCGGGCATCCTGACCTTCAAGAAGGCGGAAGCGCTGCGCGAGACCGCGGCGGCGCTGCCGGCGGACCGGCTGCTGGTCGAGACCGACGCGCCCTACCTGGCGCCGGTGCCGCTGCGCGGCAAGCCCAACGAGCCGTCCTACGTCGTGCACACGGCCGCGGCGCTGGCGCGGCTGCGCGGCGTCGGCCTGAACGAAATCGAAACCTCTACGAGCGATAATTTCTTCCGGCTTTTCCAACGCGTTCAGCGTCCATCGGCGCGCGCCGGTCTTCGGAAGACGACGGGGCAGGCATGAAAATCACCATTCTCGGATGCGGCTCCTCGGGCGGGACGCCGACGATCGGCGGCGGCTGGGGCGAATGCGACCCGGCCGAGCCGCGGAACCGCCGCCTGCGCGCCTCGATCCTGGTATCGGACGGCGCGACGACCCTGATGGTCGACGTCTCGCCGGACTGCCGGATGCAGCTCATCGCCGCAGGTATCGCGAAGCTCGACGCCGTGCTGTTCACGCACGCCCATGCGGACCATTGCCACGGCGTGGACGACCTGCGCTGGGTCAATATCGCGACCGGCCGGGACGTGCCGGCCTACGGCAACGCCAAGACGCTGGCCGAGGTACAGAAGCGCTTCGGCTATGCCTTCGAGCCGCTGCGCTACCAGAGCGAGGTGATTATTACAAGCCGGTGCTGGTAAGCCGCGAGATCGACGGCCCGTTCTGCGCCGGCACGATCGCCGTGACGCCGTTCGAACAGAGCCATGGCTTCTCGACCACGCTCGGCTTCCGCTTCGGCGATTTCGCGTATTCGACCGACGTGGTGGAGATGCCCGAGCCAGCCTTCGAGACGCTCGCCGGCATCGACACCTGGGTGGTCGACTGCTTTCGCAAGACGCCGCATCGCACGCACGCGCATCTGGCGCGGACGCTGGAATGGATCGCGCGCGTCCGGCCGCGCCGCGCGGTGCTGACCCACATGGGGTCGGGGATGGACTACCGCACGCTCTGCGACGAGCTGCCGGCGGGCGTCGAGCCGGCCTATGACGGCATGGTGATCGAGGTCTGAAACGCGCGCCGAAAACGCGTTCCGAGACGCGCGTCGGCACGCACGATCCGCGCCGAAATCGACAGTCGAAATCCGCACAGGAAAGCGCGCGTCCGGACGCGCAATTTGCGACGCGATCCGGCGTAGATTCGGCATCGAATTCGGCACCGAAAACCGGCGCAAAAATCACCGAAAATCGCGCCGAAAATTGGACCGAAAATCGCCGCGCGCAGCACGCGTTTCGATGCATGCCGGCGGGCGTTTCGGCGCACGGAACCGGGCGTACAAACGCCGCATCGCGCGCACCGTTTCACACCCGTCCTCAGCACAAAATTCGGCGCAAATTCGGTGCGCAAAAACAGCGACATTTTTGCATTCCGGAAGGACGAAATTTGCGCATCGGGGGGCCTCGGAAAACCGTGCTTAAACGATACGCCTATATCCGCTGAACCCCCTGGAAATCCGGGCCTCTCCGAATAGGGACTTTGCGCGGTCCGCGACGCGCTCGATGTCGAAAATCGCCTCTCCCTTATATTTTCCATAATATACATTATGCGACAACGACCATAAGGCGTTTTTGCCGGCGGAGGAGGAATTGGGGACCCGGTTTTGACGCATCTCGAAGGCACGCTCGGACGCAGGTTTGAAAGGCCGTTTCGGAGGTCATTTTTCGAGGCTGTTTTGTGGCTGTTTTCGAGCGCCGAATTCCAGCGTCAAAGGCGCGCAATTTTCGACACGGGACGCGACCGAAAATGCGGCGCAAAACGCAGCGCGCGGCGCGCAGATTTTGAATCCGAAAACATGCGCGGATGCGCGCGGCTTCGGCGCGACAACGACACGGTAAACGAGCCACGGCACGCACACATAAAACGTCATCGGCGCGCCGCGTGGATTTGTATGTGCGGCGCTGCACGGCGCGCTCCGGATCAGCTCCAAAACGCAGCCGTCATTCGCCGGCTTGACCGGCGAATCCATGGCACGACCCGTCAGTCCTTTCCCAAGGCACGCCGTGCCACGCCCGACGCCATGCCATGGACAAGCCCGGTCAAGCCGGACTGTGACGAGCAGTAGGATGTCGATCAGCGTGGCGCACGCACCAAGCCTCGGCGAAAAGCACGCAAACGCACCCTCGCCTTGACCGCGTTAACGATTAGGACGCGCCCTTCCGCAATGGCTCAGGCGCCGCCTTCGTATTTGAACGAGACCTTGAGCTTCGTGCGGTAGGCCTTGATCCGGCCATTCTCGATATGCACGTCCAGTTCCTTGACCTCGGCGACCCTGAGATCGCGCAGGCTCTTGGACGCGAGCGCGACAGCGGCGGCCGTCGCCTTTTCCCAAGACTCCGGGCTCGATCCCACGAGCTCGATGACTTTGTACACGCTGTCCGGCATCGTATGGTCCTCCCTAGAATGAATTTGGATAAAAATGCTTTTTGCGCCCGGCGTAACCGCGGGCCCGTCTTTTGATTCATCGTACGCCGGTGCGGCACCGTTTCCCATCCATTCGGAGTCCGAAGACACGCCGTCGCGGTACACGTATTCGTGTTGGCGTGAGGAAAGCGGATTTTCCAGAAATTCGTCATTCGCTGGCTTGACCAGCGAATCCACGGTGCGGCGTGTGGCCTGACTCGGCGGTGCCGCGTTGATCTTCAACGTCCTGCCATGGGGACAGCCCGGTCAAGCCGGGCTGTGACGGCCAAAAAGAAGGATGGAGAGCCCTATTTCTGCGCGCGGTCCTCGCCCAGTACCGCATTGCGGAAGCGATCCTTGAGGTAGCTGCCGCTGTTGGCCGGCAGGACGAATTTCAGCTTTTCGTACTGCACCTTGGCGACCACGACGACCGGCCCCGGGTCTTGAGCACCAGTTCCTTCAGCTTGCCGATCTCCGACGCCTTGGTGATCGTCGCCGTCGTGGCGATGCCCGACGCCTTGGCGATGCCGGCCAGGTCCGTGACGCCCGCCGCGGTATGCGTCTTCTGGCCGCCCGTCTCGCCGAAGCGTCCGTTGTCGAGCACGACGATCGCGAAATTGCGCACCGGATGGTTGGCGATGGTGGCGAAGGCGCCCATGCCCATCAGCATCTCGCCGTCGCCGGTCAGCACGACGACGCGCTTCTCCGGCTGCATGCGCGCGACGCCGTAGCCGATCATCGCGGCGCCGCCCATGGCGCCCCAGATGTAAAAGTTCTCCGCCACGTCGCCGGCGTTGGTCAGATCCCAGCACGGCGAGCCGAGGCCCGACAGCATCAGCGTGTTGTCGCCGCGGTCCTTGACCAATTCCTTGACCAGATCGCGCCTGTGCAAGCCTTCGCTCATCGTGCCAGCTCCCGGAAATCCTTGAACCCCAAAACCTTCTGCGAAATCAGCACCGCGACCATCTGCTGGCCGTCGAACGCCAGGCGGCTCGCCGCTTTGACCGCGGGGGCGATTTCCGCCGCCGAATCCACGCGAATCACGCGGACACCCATCGCTTCCAGGCATCCAGGGGTCCCCTGCCCCATCGGCACCTGCCAGGAATTGAACTCGCCCCATTCGCCGCGCATGGTGGCGATCATCAGGATCGGAATCCGGCAAGTATTTGGTAAAGCAAGAGAATTCATGATATTGCCGACCCCGCTGCTCTGCAGCAGCATGACGCCCTTGCCGCCGCCGAGAAACGTACCGGCGAGCATGTGGATGCCTTCTTCCTCGGTCGTCATGGTGACCACGGAGATGTCGTTATCCGCCTCGCACAGCTCGATTAATCGCCCATGGCCGGCATCGGGCACCATGGCCACTTCGGTGATGCCCTCGTCGCGCAGCACCTTGTGCACGTCGCCGGGCCAATCCAGTTTCTTGTCGGTCATGATTCTGTTTGCAGTCCTCGTGGAAAGTCCGGTGGGATGAAAATGGGGAGAAGTGGCTGGAGCGCTTGAAGCATCCGTCAGACCTCATGTTTCGACAAGCTCAACATGAGGTTCTGATATTGGGAAGCCTCTGGATTCGCCTCATGCTGAGCCTGTCGAAGCATGAGTGCGCGCACTGTAACCGGAAACGCCTATCGTGCAAAATAACCCGATCGTTCTTTCAGCTATACAGATCACGGTCGCGCATGAAGGCCTCGGCGAACAGCTCTAGAAGGCGGCGCGCCTCCTCGTTATGCGCGGCGTATTGGATAATGCCCTTGGTGACGAAGGAGGCGAAGCCGACCGCCTCGCCCTTGCCGCGCAGCTCGTAATGCGCGGCGATCTCGTCCAGGTCGTCATGCACCAGCCGCCGCGCCATGACGTTGAGCTGCGTCTTGACGTAGCGGTTCTTGTTCCGCCACCTGCGCTGCGACTTTGCCGTGGCCATGCGCCGTACACTCCCTCCATAGGGCTGGCGCGCGTGTCGCCGCGCGCCAGTCTTCCGAAGACGGCGGCCGGCCGGGACTAGTAGCCGAGCGCGCAGCCGTCCTTGCGCGGGTCCGAGCCGCCGGTCAGCGTGCCCTGCTCCCAGTCGATCTTGATCGCCTGGCCGCCGCCGATCGGCTTGTCCGCCTTAGTGATCTTGTGGCCGAGCGCCGCCAGACCCTTCGCCACCCGCTCGGGCACGCCGTTCTCGACGTCGAGATCCTTGCCGCTCGGCGCGGAGAGCACGCGCGGGAAGTCGATCGCCTCTTGCACGTCCATGCCGAAATCGATGTGGTTGGTCAGGAAATGCGCGTGGCCGATCGCCTGATACTGCCCGCCCATCACGCCGAAGGGCATGATCGCCTTGCCGTCCTTCGCCGCCATGCCCGGGATGATGGTGTGCAGCGGCCGCTTGTTCGGCGCGATGCAGTTGGGATGGCCGCGCTTGACCACGAAGCCGCAGCCGCGGTTCTGCAGCATGACGCCGGATTTCGGCCCCATGATGCCGCTGCCGAAGCCGCTGAACAGCGAGTTGATGAAGCTGACGACATTGCGGTCCTTGTCGACGACGCAGAGATAGATCGTGTCGTGATGCGTCGGCAGCAGCGGCGGCGGGATGTCCTGCATCGCCCGGTCGGCGATGATCGTGTTGCGCAGCTCGGCCGCATGCTCTTCCGACAGCATCCAGTCGATCGGCACCTGGGCGCGGTCCGGATCGGCGACCACGGCGTCGCGGTCGCCATAGGCGAGCCTGGCCGCCTCGACCTCGAGATGCAGGCGCTCGACCGACAGCGGGTCCATCGCCGCGAGATCGTAGCCGGACAGGATGTTGAGGATCTCCAGCGCCACGATGCCCTGGCCGTTCGGCGGGCATTCATAGACGGTGTGGCCGCGGTAGCCGGTCTTCACCGGGGTGACGAACTCGCCCTTGGCGGCGGCGAAATCGGCCATGGTGTGGTGGCCGCCCAGCGACTGCAGGCGGCCGACCAGGTCTTCCGCCACCGGGCCGGTATAGAAGCCGTCACGGCCTTCCTCGGCGATCCGCTCGAGCGTCGCGGCCAGCTTGAGCTGGCGGTGCACCTGGCCTTCCTTGGGCGGCCGGCCGCCTTCGGTCAGGAAGACCTCGCGGGTCGTGGGATCATGGCTCAGCGTCGCTATGGTGGACGCCCAGTCGGTCGCCACGCGGGAGGTCAGCGGATAGCCCTCGCGCGCGAACTTGATCGCCGGCTGCAGCAGCTCGCCCAGGTCCTTGGTGCCGAATTTCGCCAGCAGCGTCACCCAGGCGTCGATCGCGCCCGGCACGGTCACCGCATGCGGGGTGTGCTGCTCGATCTTGGTGATGCCCTTGGCGATGTACCAGTCGGGGTCGGCGCCGGCCGGCGCGCGGCCCGAGCCGTTGAAAGCGGCGATCTTCTCCTCGCCGCCGGGCGCGATCAGGCAGAAGCAGTCGCCGCCGATGCCGGTCGACTGCGGCTCGACCACGCATTGCACCGCGCAGGCCGCGACCGCCGCATCCATCGCGTTGCCGCCGTCCTGCAGCACGTTGAGCGCGGTCACGGTCGCCAGCGTCTGCGACGTCGCGGCCATGCCGTTCATGGACCGGGCCGGCGAGCGGCCGGGAAGTTGCAGGTCACGCATCGGCTGGCGTCCTTCCGGGGATCACGGGAACTGTGGAAATCGGAACGGCGATGGTAAGGTCTGCACCCGGCCCGGTCAAACCTCCATTAAGGATTTCCGGCGGGAATTTGCGCGTTTCAGCGAGCGAGGCGATGAGCAAGGAAACCGACCGATTGATCGAGGTGATGGCGCGGCTGCGCGATCCCGAGGGCGGCTGCCCCTGGGACCTGGAGCAGAGCTTCGACACCATCGCGCCCTACACCATCGAGGAAGCCTACGAGGTGGCCGATGCGATCGCCCAGGGCGACCGCGCCCAGCTCAAGGAGGAGCTCGGCGACCTGCTGCTCCAGGTCGTCTACCACGCCCGCATGGCGGAGGAGGAAGACGCCTTCGTCTTCGAGGACGTGGCCCGCGCCATCGCCGACAAGATGGTCCGCCGCCACCCGCATGTCTTCGGCGACGCGACGGTGGCGGACGCCGAGGCGCAGACCGCGAATTGGGAAGCGCAGAAGGCGGCGGAGCGCGCCCGGCAGGCCGAAGCCGACGGCGTCCGCCCGAGCGCGCTCGACGGCGTGCCGATCGGCATGCCCGCCCTCACTCGCGCCGAAAAGCTGACCAGGCGCGCCGCGCGGGTCGGCTTCGACTGGCCGCATGTCGACCAGGTGTTCGACAAGATGGCCGAGGAGATCGCCGAGCTGCGCCACGAGATCGCGGAAAGCGCGCCGCGCGAAAGGCTGGAGGACGAGCTCGGCGACCTGCTGTTCTGCATGGCCAACCTCGCCCGCCACCTCAAGCTCGACCCGGAACACGCGCTGCGCGCCGCGAACGCCAAGTTCGAGCGCCGCTTCCGCGCCGTCGAAGCGAGCTTCGCCGCCGAGGGACAAGACATCGCCGACGCCACGCTCGATGCGATGGAAGAACGCTGGCAGCGGGTGAAGAAGGCGGAGGGGTGACGCGAGCAAAGTTGCCGCGCTCGAAAGTACCACTGGAGCGCCGTGCGTCCTTCGACAGGCTCAGGATAAGGGGCAATTTTCGGGGTATTGAGAAAAGCCTCATGCTGAGCCTGTCGAAGCACGCACGCTCTTTGTCCCAAATCAGCGTTGCCCCTGCCTACCTCATCCCCCTCCCCGCCGTTCCGCGAGCTGCGCCTTCAGCCCTTGCGCGGCCAGCGTGAAGCCGCCGCGGGCGCCGTCGATGAAATGCAGGTGCTCGCTGCTCTCCAGCGAAAAGACCAGGCAGGTCATCAGCGCCGCGTCGGAGCGATGGGTGCCGAAGGCGATGGCTCCGCGGTCGTGCAGCACCTGCAGGAAGCGCTCGATACCGTCCGCCTGCGCCGGCGTGCAGTCGACGACGAGGCGGAGCGTGTCGTCGAACCGGCGGTAATCCGCGTTGAGCCGGAGCTCGTTGAGATAGCGCCGGGCGTCGAAGGCACCCGCCGACAAAAGGAAACGCGTGGCAAAAAATTCGGACAGAGACTTTGGACCGCCAGCAAGAGCCGGAGCCGCCATGCCGGCCCGCCGCCGGCGAGTGCGCGCGCCTCCAGGTCTATCCCGCGCGGCGGCCAGCGGAAGCGGAGCGTCTCGTTCGACACCGGATTGCCCGCGCCCGGCGCGCGGCCGATGATCGCGACCACGCCGTCCATCACCGCGCGATAGGCCGCGCTCGCACCGTCCGGCGTCGGGTCCAGCGCCTGCGCGAGCATGGACAGCATCACGCCGTTACGCGACTGCAGCGGCGCCCAGCGGCAGGACAGGCCGGCGAGGTCGAGATCGTCCGTGCCGTCTTCCGCGTCTGCCACGAGATAGGCGCTGCCGGGTCCGGCGCTCTTGATCAGCGACGCGGCGAGCTCGGCGCCGCCGCCGGCGAACAGCGCCAGGTAGTTGCCCGGGCTGAGCTGGAAGCGGGCGACGTTGACCGGCCGCCCGCGCCTCGCCAGGTCGCCGACCGGAATCATGCCGGCGCGCAGCCGCAGATCGAACACGACCCGCGCCAGGCGGGTCAGCGCGGCCAGCGCGCGCCGGACGGCGGCTTCGCACGAGGGCGGCACCAGCAGGGTCGCGCCATCGCCGCCGAAGACGAAGGGAATTTCAATCCCGGCGGCCGGTTCCGTCCGGCCGCCGTCTGCGGAAGACCGGCGCGCGACGACACGCGCGCCGTCTGCCGCGTTGAGCACGCCGGCGATGCCGGAGGCCGCCAGCATGTTGACGTCCTTGTAGCGCCCTTCGGCGACCGCGCGCGTCGAGCCTTCGATGTCGGTGACGACGACCTGCCAGTCGTCCGGCGCGGCGCGGTAATGCGCCGGGTCGGTGAACTCGGCAAAGTCGGCGAAGGCCGGCAGCTCGGCATAAAATCCCGCCGAGCCGCGCGCCGCGCGGAGCGGACCGAGCCCGCGCCGCCGGGCCATCTAGCGCCGCCCGTCGCGGTCAAGGGCGGACAAATAGCCGCTGCATGAACGCCGTGCGTCCTTCGACAGGCTCAGGATGAGGCGGAGTCTTCGTGGCATTGAGAGAAAACCTCATGCTGAGCCTGTCGAAGCACGCACGGCGCCTGTCCCAAACCGTGGACGAAGCGCTAGTCCTTCATCAGCAGATGGATCAGGCTGGAGGTGTCCCACCGGCCGCCGCCGCGCGCCTGGACCGTGGCATAGAACTGGTCGACCAGCGCCGCCACCGGCAGCCGCGCGCCGCTCTTCTTCGCCTCATCCAGCGATATCCCAAGATCCTTCCGCATCCAGTTGACGGCAAAGCCGAAATCGAACTTGCCCTGGCACATGGTGGGGGCGCGGTTGCTCATCTGCCACGAGCCCGCGGCGCCCTTGGAGATGGTGTCGATCACCTTCTCCATGTCGAGCCCCGCCTTGAGGCCGAAATTGATGCCTTCCGACAGCCCCTGGACGAGGCCGGCGATGCAGATCTGGTTGACCATCTTGGTGAGCTGGCCGCTGCCGGTCGCGCCGATCAGCGTCACCTTCAGCGCGTAGTTGGCGATGACCGGCTCGGCGCGCTTGAAGACGCCCTGCTGGCCGCCGCACATGACGGTGAGCGCACCGTTGACCGCGCCCGCCTCGCCGCCCGAGACCGGCGCGTCGATGAAGCCGATCCCCGCCTTCTTGCCGATCGCGGCGAGCTCGCGCGCGACCTCGGCCGAGGCCGTCGTGTTGTCGACCAGGATCGCGCCCTTCGACATGCCGGCGAACGCGCCCTTCGGGCCGAGGATGACGCTGCGAAGGTCGTCGTCGTTGCCGACGCAGGTGAAGACGATGTCGGCGCCCTTGGCCGCTTCGGCCGGGGTGCGCTTCGCCTTGCCGCCGAACGCCTTGACCCATTTCTGCGCCTTGGACTGGGTGCGGTTGTAGACCGTGACGTCGTGACCGCCCTTTTTCTTGAGGTGGCCCGCCATGTGATAGCCCATGACGCCAAGGCCGATGAATGCAACTTTTGCCATTCCGGGTGCTCCCCCTGCTTGCAACGGAGATTGGTCCGACGCCTCTGCGGCGCGGTTGAAACGCCGATACTACCGTCCGCCCGGCACTGCCTCAATCGGCATCGAGGAATTCGTGAACGCGCCGCCAGGTGTCGGCATCGGGCGCGGCGAGCAGGCTGCGGAATTTCTCGGTCGCCCGGTAGGGCGCGCCGTCCCGCCGCGCGGCATAGCCGCCGGCCTCGCGATGGATCAGAACGCCGGGCGCATGGTCCCACTGCCACATGCTGGCGAACACGCCGATATGGACGCGGGCGCCGGCGAGCGCGCGGAAGGCGCTGCCGACGCTGCCGATCGGCACGACCGCCGCGAACGCCCCTTGGCGCGCGCGGACCGTCTCGCCTTCCTCATAGGTGTAGACGTTGGGATGGACGTAGCAGCGCATCTCGGCAAGATCGCCCGCCGGGGCGACGGAAAGCCGGCGGTCCCCATCCCACGCCCCCTCGCCCCGCGCCGCGTAGCTCGTCTCGCCGCTGACCGGATCGTGCACCCAGCCGGCCAGCGTCTCGCCGTCCTGCAGCAGCGACACGTAGATGCCGAAGCCCGCTTCGCCCTTGAGGAAGGTCTTGGTGCCGCCGATCGGGTCGATCAGCCAGACCGGCTTGTCGCCCGCCAGCAGGTCGAGCAGCGCCGGATCGCGGAAAACCGCTTCCTCGGCCACCACGACCGAGCCCGGCAGCAGCCCCGCGAGCAAGCGGGTCAGGCGCTTTTCCGAGGCGATGTCGGCGACCGTGACCGGGTCGTCAGGCCCCTTCTCCATGACGTCGCCGGCGCCAAGCGAACGGAAGCGCGGCAGGATGTCTTCCGCCGAGGTTTCTTTCAGGCAGGCGATGACGCGCGCCGGGTCGGGCAGGTTCGGGTATCGCATGGGGCCTTTTCAATCGGGCTTGAGGAACGCGTCGATCCGCTGCCAGGTCTCGAGGTCCGGCGCGGACAGCAGCCCCGGCACCCGGTCGACCGGGCGGTAGGGCGCGCCGTCGACCCGCGCGGTATAGCCGCCGGCCTCGCGGTGGATCAGCACGCCGGCCGCGTGGTCCCAGGACCACAGGTGGTTATAGATCGAGAAATGCCGTTCGCCGGCCGGCGAGCACGCGAAAGGCATGCGCGGCGCTGCCGTAGCGCACGATCTCCTTGAACGCCGCCTTCTTCGGGCGCACGGCGTCGCGGTGCTCGCGGCCATAGGCATTCGAGTTGATCAGCCCGGTCATCGCCTCGATCGGCCCGCCCTCGGCGACGTGCAAGCGCCGCGACCCGATCCAGGCGCCGCCGCCCTCCTCCGCGACCGCGGTGTCCTGCGCGACCGGATCGTGAATCCAGCCGCAGCGCGTCTTGCCGCCGCTGAGAAAGGCCACGACGATGGCGAAGGGGCTCTTGCCCTCGGCGAAATTCTGAGTGCCGTCGACCGGATCGATGATCCACAGATCGTCGTCGGTCTCGAGCTTGGCGAGCAGGCCGGGATCGCGGTGCACGCCCTCCTCGCCGACCACCACCGAGCCCGGCACGTGATCGGTGAGCAGCCGCGTCAGGCGCTCCTCCGCGTCGAGGTCGGCGACGGTGACCAGGTCGCCCGGCTTCTTCTCCATGACCTGATGCGTCGCCAGGTCGCGGAAGCGGGGCAACACGTCCTCTTCGGCAGCCTCTCGCAGAAAGTCGCAAACGCGATCCGGTTCCGGTTTCATGACGGCCTGTGCATGACGTGAAATACAAAGGGCCGCACCTGACGGTGCGGCCCTGTTGTACAGGATTGTGGGGGGCCGCACCCGACGGTGCGGCCCCGTTGTACAGGATTGTTGGCTGGACGACTACATGCCCATACCGCCCATGCCACCCATACCGCCCATGCCACCCATGTCGGGCATCGGCGGCGGCCGACTTCGGCTCGGGCTTCTCGGCGACCATCGCCTCGGTCGTGATCAGCAGGCCCGCGATCGACGCTGCGTCCTGCAGCGCCGTGCGCACGACCTTGGCCGGGTCGATGATCCCCGCCTTGACCAGGTCGCGATATTGGCCGGTCTGCGCATCGAAGCCGAGGTTGGTGTCCTTCGACTCCAGCAGCTTGCCGGCAACCACGGCGCCGTCGGCGCCCGCGTTCTCGGCGATCTGCTTGGCCGGCGCCTGGATCGCGCGGCGCACGATCTCGACACCGACGCGCTGGTCGTCATTCTCCGGCTGCAGGTTCTTGAGCGCGCGGGTGGCATAGAGCAGCGCAGTGCCGCCGCCCGGAACCACGCCTTCCTCGACCGCGGCGCGGGTCGCGTTCATCGCGTCCTCGACCCGGTCCTTGCGCTCCTTCACCTCGACTTCCGTCGCGCCACCGACCCGGATCACCGCAACGCCCCCGGCCAGCTTCGCCAGGCGCTCCTGCAGCTTCTCCTTGTCGTAGTCCGACGAGGTCTCCTCGATCTGCGCACGGATCTGCGCGCAGCGGCCCTCGATGTCCTTGCGCTTGCCCGCGCCGTCGACGATCGTCGTGTTGTCCTTGTCGATCGTCACCCGCTTGGCCTTGCCCATCATGTCGAGCGTCACGTTCTCGAGCTTGATGCCGAGCTCTTCGGACACCACCTGGCCGCCCGTGAGCACCGCGATGTCCTGCAGCATCGCCTTGCGGCGATCGCCGAACCCGGGCGCCTTCACGGCCGAGACCTTGAGCCCGCCGCGCAGCTTGTTGACCACCAGGGTCGCCAGCGCCTCGCCCTCGATGTCCTCGGCGACGATCAGCAGCGGCTTGCCCGACTGCACCACCGCTTCCAGCACCGGCAGCAGCGGCTGCAGGCTCGACAGCTTGGACTCGTGCAGGAGAATCATCGGGCTCTCCATCTCGCACACCATCTTCTCGGCATTGGTGATGAAATACGGCGAGAGGTAGCCGCGGTCGAACTGCATGCCTTCGACCACGTCGAGCTCGGTCTCCAGGCTCTTCGCCTCCTCGACCGTGATCACGCCCTCGTTGCCGACCTTCTCCATCGCCTTGGCGATCATGTCGCCGATCTCGGTCTGGCCGTTCGCCGAGACGGTGCCGACCTGGGCCACTTCCGCGCTGGTCTTGACCGCCTTCGCCTGCTTCTTGATCGCCGCGATCACCTTCTCGACGGCGAGGTCGACGCCGCGCTTGAGGTCCATCGGGTTCATGCCCGCGGCCACCGCCTTGACGCCTTCGCGCACGATCGCCTGCGCCAGCACGGTCGCCGTCGTCGTGCCGTCACCGGCGATGTCGTTGGTCTTGCTCGCCACTTCGCGCACCATCTGGGCGCCCATGTTCTCGAACTTGTCCTTGAGCTCGATCTCCTTGGCGACCGTCACGCCGTCCTTGGTGATGCGCGGCGCGCCGAACGACTTGTCCAGCACCACGTTGCGGCCCTTCGGACCCAGCGTCACCTTCACGGCGTCCGCCAGGATGTCGACCCCGCGCAGCATGCGATTGCGCGCGTCGGTTGAGAATTTTACTTCTTTGGCTGACATTATCTATCTGATCCTCTTCTCTGAAATCTGCGTTCCGGCGTCAGCCGATGACGCCCATGATGTCGCTTTCCTTCATGATCAGCAGGTTTTCCCCGTCAATCTTCACTTCGGTCCCCGACCACTTGCCGTAGAGAATCCGGTCGCCCTTCTTGACGTCCGGCTTCACGACGCGGCCTTCTTCGCTGCGCGCGCCCGCGCCGACGGCGATGATCTCGCCCTCGGAAGGCTTCTCCGTCGCGGTATCGGGAATGATGATCCCGCCCTTGGTCTTGGTTTCCGCGGTCAGCGGACGGACAACAACTCGATCATGTAGAGGCCTGATTTTCATTCGGCTCTCCCCTTCCTAGCTGGGATGGTTCCGATTATTCGGTCACCGTGGCGCGTACCTTGGCACTCGCCCACCGTGAGTGCTAGCGCATATAAGATGCAGGCAAAAAAGAGTCAACCGGCGGCGGACAATTGATCCCACCCGGGCAAGGGCTTTTTGCCGAATCGGTGCTCGAACCGGGCCAGATCGGCCGGCTCCAGCGTCACCCGGACGGTCGCCTCCCCGTCCTGGTCCTCCCGCCCGACCACGGTGCCATGGGCGTAGAGCCAGGCCAGCGCGGCGCCGTCGGCGAGATCGAGCCGAAAGCGGTGCAGCCCGCGCGGCGTCGCCAGGATACGGTCCAGCAGGACCAGCAGGTCCTCGCAGCCGTCCCCCGTGCGCGCCGACACGGCGACCGCGTCCTGCTCCCGCCGGACCCGCTGGCGCACCAGATCGCGGGCGGCCGGGTCGAGCAGGTCGATCTTGTTCAGCACTTCGATCTGGCGCTGCCCCTCGGGCAGGTCGAGCCCCGCCAGCACCTGCTGCACGTCGGCTTTCTGGATCTCGGTCTCCGGATGCGCCACGTCCCGCACATGCAGGATCAGGTCGGCTTCCGTCACCTCCTCCAGGGTCGCGCGGAACGCGGCGACGAGATGCGTCGGCAGCTGGGAGATGAAGCCGACCGTGTCGGACAGGATGAAGCGCTGGCCGGAGGGCAGCGTGACCTGGCGCATGGTCGGATCGAGCGTGGCGAAGAGCTGGTTCTCGGCGAAGACGCCCGCCTGGGCAAGCCGGTTGAACAGGGTCGATTTGCCGGCGTTGGTGTAGCCGACCAGCGCGACCACGGGATACGGCACCTTGCGCCGGGCCCGGCGGTGCAGCGCGCGGGTGCGCTGGACGCTCTCGAGCTCGCGCCGCAGCCGGGCGATTCGCTCGCCGATCAGCCGCCGGTCGATTTCGAGCTGGCTTTCGCCGGGACCGCCGAGGAAGCCGAAGCCGCCGCGCTGCCGCTCCAAGTGGGTCCAGCTGCGCACCAGCCGGGACCGCTGGTAGCTGAGCGCCGCCAGCTCGACCTGCAGCCGGCCTTCATGGGTCCGCGCCCGGGCGCCGAAGATCTCCAGGATCAGGGCGGTACGGTCGATGACCTTGGCCTGAAGGCCGCGCTCCAGAGTTGCGCTGCTGCACCGGCGAGAGCGCCGCGTCGACGATGACCACGTCGATCTCCAGCGCCTCGATCACGCCGCGCAGCCGTTCGACCATGCCCGATCCGAGAAAGGTGGCGGGCACGATTCGCGCCAGGCGCAGGATTTCCCGATGCGCCACCACGAGGTCGATCGCCAGCGCCAGCCCGACCGCTTCGTCGAGCCGTGACTCGGATTCGCGCTGCGGCGCGGCGGCGCCGTCAAGAGCACGGTGTCGCAGCTCCGGGCACAGTACCGCGGCCCGGCCGACGAAGGCCCATGCGTCATGGGCGTCCCGTTCACATCGGTCCGGTCCGCCCTTTCCGGCTTACGCGTCGCCACTCTCCGCCTTGGAATCGAACAGCTGTACCGGTTGGGCCGGCATCACAGTCGATATCGCGTGCTTGTAGACGAGCTGAGAATGCGCGTCACGGCGCAGCAATACGCAGAAATTATCAAACCAGGTAATGATCCCTTGTAACTTGACACCGTTCACCAGGAAAATGGTGACCGGCATCTTGGCCTTACGGACGTGATTTAGGAATACGTCCTGCAGATTTTGGCCCTTCTCCGAAGACATAGGCTAGTCCCTTTTTTGTCGTTGGGGCTCAAGGTGAACCCGGCAACTTCCACTTTGTTAATCATATGGGGCATAGCGATTAATCTGCAATGACCCCTCTCCGAATGGCACCAGTTTACAACGCGACCACGCAACTCGCTAGCTCTATACACGACCGAAATAGAACTTTTGGTTGAAAAAAAATGAACTCTTCACCCAGAGGATCGGCCGGACCAAGCAACACGGGCGTGCATCCGGTCTTATGCGCGATTTCCATGTCGATCCCGGCGTCACCAACAAACCATACGTCATCACCCGCCGGAATACTGCTACCGTCGAGTGCCATATGGACCGGATCTTCAGCCGGCTTGTCCCGGGCCGCGTCGCCGGCCCCGACCATCCGGTGAAAATACCGGTCCCAATCCAGATGCCGCGCTTCCGCGCGCAAGTACCGTCCGGTCTTGTTGCTGACGACCGCGAGGCAGACCCCCGACGCGTGCATCGCCTGCAGCATATCACCCGCCCCCGGCAGCGGCGTAAGGCATTCCAGATGCAGCCGCTCGTACGCGTCATAGAAGCGCCGCGCCGCATCCTCCCACGCGTCGCCGAACAGCTTCGGGAAGGACTCCCGCATCGAGTAGCGCACCCGCTCGCGCGTCTGCTCGAGCGTCCACGGCTCGTGTCCCATGGCCTCGAAGGTCTCGACCAAGGCCGCATGGATCGTTCCCCAGCTGTCGACAAGCGTGTTGTCCCAGTCGAAGATGACCGCGCGTGGCCGCGTGATCCCGGATTGGCAGAGATGCGCTCACCCAGCCCGCCTGACCCTTTCCGGCTTCGGCTTTGCGGTCGCGTCCTGGCGCAGGCCCCGGCAATAGTCCATGTAGCAGGCGAAGATCCGCCGGCTCAGCGGGCCCGGCTTGCCGTCGCCGATGGTCGTGTCGTCGATGGTGACGACCGGGGTCGCAAAGGAGGTCGCGCTCGAAGTGAAGGCCTCGCGCGCCGCCTTGGCTTCCTCGACGCTGAACGGCCGCTCTTCGAAGGTTATTCCCTCTTCGCGCGCAATCCGCAGGATCGACAGCCGGGTAATGCCGTTCAAGATGGCATAGGTCGCCGGCCGGGTGACCAGCTTGCTGTCATGGGTGACGATCCAGGCGTTGCTCGACGTGCCTTCGGTCACCATGCCGTCCGCGTCGACCTGCCAGGCCTCGTAGGCGCCGGCGCGCGCCGCCATGGTCTTGCCGATGACAGTTCGGCAGCAGCGACACGGTCTTGATGTCGCAGCGCTGCCAGCGGATATCCGGGATCATGATGACCTTGACGCCCTCGGCGAACTTGGCGCTGTTGGAATAGTCCGACTGCCGCGTCGTCATCACCACCGACGGAGACACCGACGCGCCCGGATACTTGTGGTCGCGGGGCGACACGCCGCGGGTGATCTGCATGTAGAGCAGCCCGTCCTTGATCCGGTTCCGCCGCACCAGCTCGCGCATCACCATCTTCAGCACCACCCGGGTCATCGGCATGGCGATCTCGAGCTCGCCGAGCGACCGCTCGAGCCGGTCGAGATGCGGCTCCTCGTCGATCATCCGGCCGCCGATGATGGTGACGACCTCATAGACGCCGTCGGCGAACTGATAGCCGCGATCCTCGATATGCACCGCGGCGCTGTCATGGGGCACGTAGCGCCCGTTCACATAAGCCTGTCTCGCCATTGCGATCCCTTTCTTCTCCCCGACCGCGACCCGGTTGCCGGCGCGCGCCATCGATTTGCGTGTTCTAGAAATATGATGAAGACCTAGAAAAACTCCAGCCTTACGGCAAACAGCTTTTCGACTTTCTTGACCGAGCCCGAGGTCGCCAGCAGGATCACCCGGTCGCGCGACCGGACGTCGGTATCGCCGCGCGGGATGATCACCTCGCCGTCGCGGACGATCGCGCCGATGATCACGCCGGCCGGGAACTTGCCTTCCTTGATCTGCGAACCGACCAGGGGCGAGGTTTCCAGCGCTTCCGCCTCGATGATCTCGCCGAAGCCGTCGCGCAGCGAGTGCACTGCCCGGATACGGCCGCGCCGGATATGCTGGAGGATGGTCGAAACGGTGATCGCCCGCGGATTGACCAGCACGTCGATGCCAAGCGTGGTGACCAGCGAGGAATAGGTCGTCTTGTTGGCGAGCGCAATCGTCCGCTCCACGCCATAGCGCTTGGCGAGCAGCGAGCCCAGGATGTTGGTCTCGTCGTCGTCGGTCACCGCGACCACGGTGTCGGCCGAGCGGATGTTGATCTCCTCGAGGATCTCGGCGTCCAGGCCGTCGCCCCAGGTGACCATCGTGTCGGGCAGCAGGGAGGCGATCTTGCGCGCCCGCGCCTGGTCACGCTCGACGATGCGCGCGGTCATGTCGGGCGTCGCCTCGATCAGCTTGGCGAGGTTGAGGCCGATATTGCCGCCGCCGATGATCACCATGCGGTGCGCTTCCTGCTCCTGGTAGCCGAAGGCGGCGAGCGCGCGCGGGACATGGTCGGTGTCGGCGACGAAGTAGACCTCGTCCCCCGGCACCATCTGGTCGGTGGACTTCGGGATGAAGGCGTTTTCCTCGTGCACGATGCCGACGACGACGATATGCAGGTCGGGAAACAGCTCGGTGAGCTGGCGCAGCGGCGTGTGGACGATCGGGCAATCTTCCATGCAGCGCACGCCGATCACCCGCACCTTGTCCTCGGCCAGCGGGATCATGTCGAAGGCGCCCGGCACCGCGAGCCGGCGCGAGATCGCCTGCGCCACCTCGATCTCCGGCGAGATGATGACGTCGATCGGCATGTGGTCGCGGCTGAACAGATCGGCCCAGACCGGCTCGAGGAAGCTCTGCTGGCGGATGCGCGCGATCTTGGTCGGCACGTTGAACAGCGAATGCGCCACCTGGCAGGCCACCATGTTGACCTCGTCGGCGAAGGTGACGGCGATGATCATGTCGGCGTCGGCGGCGCCCGCATTCTCCAGCACGTCGGGCTGCGAGGCGTTGCCGACGAAGGCCTGCACGTCGAGCGTCTCGTTGACCCGCGCGATCAGCTCCGGCGCCTGGTCGATCACCGTGACGTCGTTCTGCTCGCTCGCGAGATAGCTTGCGATGTGATAGCCGACCTGACCGGCCCCACAGATGATAACCTTCATGGTCGTCGACCGTTTCCGCGCTCAAGCGCCTGTCTTGGTGACGCGCTCGGCATTGTGCACGCCGAGCCCCTTGAGTTTCCGGTGCAATGCCGCGCGATCCATGCCGACGAAGCCGGCGGTGCGGCTGATGTTGCCGCCGAAACGCGCGAGATGGAATGTGAGATATTGCCGCTCGAAGTCTTCCCGCGCCTCGCGCAGCGGCTGGTTCATGATGCCGAGCGACGCGTCGGAGCGCAGGAAATCGGGCGAGCCGCCGCCGATCGCGTCCGCCACCGCATCCGCCCGCACCGGCGCGTCCGGATCGCCCGAATTCGGCAGCAGCAGCCGCTCGATGACGTTGACGAGCTCCCAGACGTTGCCCGGCCATTCATAGGCCTGCAGCGCGATCAGGGCCTCTTCGGACAGGCACGCGGGGCGCCCGCCCCTTCGCCGCCGCGCAGCGCACCATTACCTGTTTGGAGAGCTCGGGAATATCGGCGCGGCGCACCTCCAGCGGCGGCACCATCAGCGGCACCACGTTGAGGCGGTAGTAGAGGTCCTCGCGGAAGTTCCCCGCTTCGATCTCGCGCTTCAGGTCGCGGTTCGTCGTCGCGATGACCCGGACGTCGACCTCGACCCAGCCTTCGCCGCCGAGGCGGTTGAAACGCGGCCGGTGCAGCACGCGGACGATCTTGGCCTGCGTCTCCATCGGCATGTCGGCGATCTCGTCGAGCAGCAGCGTGCCGCCATGCGCCTGCTCCAGCACGCCGACGCGGCGCGCCGAATTGGCCGTCGCCTCGGTCCCGAACAGCGCCAATTCGAGCCGGTCCGGCTCCAGCCCGGCGCAGTTGAGCACGACATAGGGCCCCTTGGCCCGGTTCGACTGATCGTGCAGCAGGCGCGCGACGACGCTCTTGCCCGATCCCGGCGAGCCGGTGATCAGCACGCGGCTGTCGGTCGGCGAGACCTTTTCGAGCGCCTGGCGCAGATGGACGATCGCCGGCGAATTGCCGGTCAGGTCGACGATCGGGCCGCCGACCTGCTCCTTGAGCACGCGGTTTTCCTGGCGCAGCCGGGCGTCTTCGAGGGCGCGCGCGATGGTGTGCAGCAGCACGTCCGACTTGAACGGCTTGGTCAGGAAGTCGTAGGCGCCCATCTTGGTCGCGCGCACCGCCATGTCGAAGGTGGCGTGGCCGCTGATCATGACGACCTGCTGGTCGGGATTGTCGCGGCGGATCATGTCGAGCATCTGCAGCCCGTCATACTGGCTGTTCTGCAGCCACACATCGAGAATGATCAGGCTCGGCTGGCGCGACTGGATGGTGCTGAGCGCCTCCGCGCTGCTGCCCGCCTCACGCGTCGCATAGCCCTCGTCTTGCAGGATCCCCGCAATGATCTTGCGGATATCCGCCTCGTCGTCGACGATCAGGATATCATTGGCCATCAGGCCCTACCTCCCGGGACAAGAGCTGCGCCGCCCATCTCGGCCGCCATCTCGGCGCGCGCTTCTTCCTGGCTGGCCGGATTGCCCGGCAGCTCGAGCCGCACCCGCGCGCCGCCCGACGGTGCGTCGTCGAGGCGTATGCGGCCCCCGTGGTCTTCCATGATTTTCTTCACGATGGCAAGCCCGAGACCGGTGCCTTTGAGCCGTGTCGTGAAATACGGCTCGGTCAGGCGCTCGCGCGCCTCCTGCGGCAGGCCCTTGCCGTTGTCTTCGACTTCGATGGCGGTCGTTCCCTCCTCGTTGATCAGCCGGACGATGATCTTCCCCGGCGCCAGGCCGGCCCCTTCCCGCCCATCGATCGCTTCCGCGGCGTTCAGCAGCAGATTGGTCAGCGCCTGGCTCAGCTGGCGGCCGTCGCAGCGATAGTATACCGCATGGTCCGGCAGCTCCGACGTGATCGAGATCTTTCCATGCGCGGCGCGCTGCAGAAAGATGGTCTGGCGGCATAGATCGGTGAGGTTCTCGAGCCGCATCACCGGCGCCGGTACCCGCGCGAAGCTGGAAAACTCCTCGACCATGCGCCCGATATCGCCGACATGCCGGACGATCGTGTCGGTGCAGGTCGCGAAAGTCTCAGGGTCGCTGGTAATCTCGCGGAGATATTTCCGCTTCAGGCGCTCCGCCGAAAGCTGGATCGGCGTCAGCGGATTGCGGATCTCGTGCGCGATGCGGCGCGCCACGTCGGCCCAGGCGGCCTTGCGCTGCGCGGCGACGAGATCGGACACGTCGTCGAAGGTGACGACATAGCCCTTTATCTCCGCGCCGTCGCGCTCCACCGTGACGCGGACCAAAAGCGTGTGGGTTTCCTTGGCGCGCTGCAGCCGGATTTCCGCCTCGATCGGCCGGCCGCTGCGCGACCGGCGGGCGTCGCTCAGGAGGTCTTCCATCTCCGGCACCAGCTCGCCCAGCGGATGGCCGACCATGCGCTCGGCGGGAATGCCGAGCAGGTCCGAGCCGGACGCGTTCGGCAGGTTGACCCGGCCCTGCTCGTCGAGGCCGATGACGCCGGCCGACACGCCTTCGAGCACGGCCTCGGTAAAGCGGCGGCGCTGGTCGAGCTGGCGGTTGGCCTCCAGCAGCTCCTGGCGGTTCTGCTCCAGGTCGTTGGTCATGCGGTTGAAGGCGCGGCTGAGCGAGCCGATCTCGTCCGGCGCGCCCTGCTCGGGCACGCGCGCGGTCAGATCGCCGGCCCGCACCCGCTCGGTCGCCGCGATCAGCGCGCTCAGCGGCCGCGACAGCTGGGACGCCATCAGCAGGCCAACCCAGGACGCGGTCAGCAGCATGACGAGCGCGATGCCGACGAAGACCAGGGCGAAGCTGACCTGCATGTCGGCGCGCTGGAATTCGAGGCGCTCGAACCGCTTGACCGCGCCGCGCGTCTTGGTCGGTGTGCGCGACCACCTTGGGATCGACCACCCGGCCGACGAACAGATACATGTCGAGGAAGCCGTCGAGCCGCACCAGCGCGCGCACCCGGTCGTCGTCGGTCCCGGTCAGGACCGCGACCTCGCCCTTGCGCGCGGTGTCGAGCGCGTTCTGCGGGATCGGGTCGATCTCGAGCAGGTAGGAGAAGCCGGAGCGGGCCCGGACGGCGCCGCTGCCGTCGAAGACGATCGCCTCGGACAGCTCGCGCACGCGGGTCTGGAAGTCGACGACGCGGTTGAACAGCTTGGGATTGTTCTCCAGCGCCGCCGCGTCGCGGCTGAGGTCCTGCGCCATGGCCAGCGCGTCCGCGCGGATGTTCTGCTTGTGCTCGTGCAGATAGGCCTCCGCGACGGCGACCGACTCCTCCAGCACCGTCCGCACCTGGCTGCTGAGCCAGGATTGCAGGCCGAAATTGAAGAACATGATGGACGCCAGCGCGACGATGATGGCGGGCACGACCGAGACGAATCCGAACAGCCGCACCATGCGCACATGCAGCCGCGAGCCGGCGGCGCCGCGCCGGCGCTCGACCCAGAGCGCCACGACTCGCCAGGCGATCACCACCGACAGCAGCAGGAGCACGATCAGGTCGGCGTAGAGCCACAGCAGCACCTGGCCGGGATCCGAGCCGAAGGGCGGGAATCCCCAAATCGCCGCGAAGGTTCCCGAGACGACGGCGACCGCCGCGACCGCGAGAGAGATCGCCAGGATGCGGCCGAGATGAACGCTGGCCGCCCAGGCGGCGAGCCGTTCCATCCGGCGATGTACGCCTGGTCCCAGTTGCTCTGTCGCGCTCATTGGGCGGTCAGGATTGTGTCGCCGATACGGATTTCAGTCTTCTGCAATGCGTCGCCGCCCGCCCGTTATATCCCCGGGCGATCGACCGTTGTCACCAAGAGCCGCCTATTGGGCCCCCCGGATAACCGCAATGTCAAGGTCCCGGATTTTCTTGCGCAGCGTGTTGCGGTTGAGTCCGAGCAGCTGCGCGGCGCGAACCTGGTTGCCGCGTGTCGCGGTGAGACTGAGCCGGATCAGCGGCCGTTCGACCTCGCGCAGCACCCGGTCGTAGAGCCCGGATGCCGGCAGCTCGCCCTCATGGGCGTCGAAATAGGTCTTGAGATGCCGCTCCACCGCCTCGGTCAGGCTCTCCTCCTCGTCGACCGAGTTCGACGCGTTGGCGGGGCCAACATCGGCCAGCTCCGCCTCGACCACGTCGGCGGTGATCGTCTCCTGCGAATAGAGCGCGGCAAAGCGCCGGACGACGTTCTCCAGCTCGCGCACGTTGCCGGGCCAGCGGTGGCGTTTCAGCCGCTCCATCGCGGCGTTGTCGAGGGCCTTCGCCGGCAGCCCTTCGGCCGTCGCCGAGGCCAGGAAGTGGCGCACCAGGTCGGGGATGTCGTCGGCCCGCTCGCGCAGCGGCGGCAGGCGCAGCGGCACCACGTTGAGGCGGTAATACAGGTCCTCGCGGAACAGCCCCTGGGCGACCAGGCGGCCAAGATCGCGATGGGTCGCGGCGACGATGCGCACATTGGCGCGAATCGGCGTGCGCCCGCCGACGGTGGTGAACTCGCCTTCCTGCAGGACGCGCAGCAGCCGGGTCTGGGCGTCGATCGGCATGTCGCCGATCTCGTCCAGGAACAGCGTGCCGCCGTCGGCCTGCTCGAAGCGGCCGGCGTAGCGCGAGTTGGCGCCGGTGAAGGCGCCCTTCTCGTGGCCGAACAGCTCGCTCTCGATCAGCTCGCGCGGGATCGCCGCCATGTTGATGGCGACGAACGGCCCGTTGCGCCGCTTGCCGTATTCGTGCAGCGCGCGGGCGACAAGCTCCTTGCCGGTGCCCGATTCGCCCGAGATCAGCACCGTGAGGTCGGTCGACATCAGGCGCGCGAGCACGCGGTAGATCTCCTGCATCGCCGGCGAGCGGCCGATCAGCGGCAGGTTCTCCTGCACGTCCACCTCGCTCGCCGCGTGCGACGGTTTCGCCGTCGCCTCGGACAGCGCGCGGTTGACGGTGCTCAGCAGCTCGTTCAGGTCGAACGGCTTGGGAATGTATTCGAAGGCGCCGCGCTCCGCCGCCTTGACCGCCGTCAGCAGCGTGTTCTGGGCGCTCATCGCGATGATCTCGCAGATCCGGCCGCGCGCTTGCGGATCTGGGGAATCAGGTCGAGGCCGTTGCCGTCGGGCATCAGCACGTCGGTGATCACGAGGTCGCCCTCGCCGTCCGACACCCAGCGCCACAGCGTGGCGGCGTTGCCCGTGGTGCGCACGTGATGGCCCGCGCGGCCGAGCGCCTGGGACAGGACCGTCCGGATCGCCCGATCATCGTCGGCGACGAGAATGACGGACTCACTCATCCTGGGTCTCCCTGTGCTTCATGACCGGCAGCATGACGCGGAACAAAGTGCGCCGCGGGCGGCTTTCGACGTCGATGACGCCGCCGTGCTCGCCCACGAGCTTGGCCACCAGGGCGAGGCCGAGGCCGGAGCCGCCCATTTTGGTGGTGATGAAAGGATCGAAAATCTGCCGGCGGAGGTTGTCGGGGATGCCGTCGCCGTTATCCTGCACGCCGACCACCAGCGGCAGATCCACCTGGCTCTCGGCGCCCGGGACGGCAAGCCGGAATCCCTGCTGGTAGGCCGTGCTGACGACGACCTCGCCGCCTTCCGACGGCGCCGCCTCGACCGCGTTCTTGACGAGATTGAGGAAGATCTGGATCAGCTCGTCGCGGTTGCCGTAGACCGGCGGCAGCGACGGATCGTAGAGCTCCTTGATGTGCACGCTGGCGCCGAAGCCGGTCGCGCGCCAGGCGGATGACGTGCTCCAGCACCTCGTGGATGTTGACCGCGTCGCGGTCGATCGGCGGGCGGTCGGAAAACACCTCGAAGCGGTCGACGAGCTTACAGATGCGGTCGACCTCGTCGATGATGAGCTGGGTGAGCTCGCGGTTCTGGCCGCTGCCCTCCTGCTCGATGAGCTGCGCCGCGCCGCGCACGCCCGACAGCGGGTTCTTGATCTCATGCGCCAGCACGGCGGCCATGGCGGTGACCGACCGCGCCGCGTCGCGATGGATCAGCGACTGGTCGATGCGGCCGGCCATCGACTGCTCGTGCAGCGTCAGCAGGATGCGCGCCGGGCTCGTCGCCGAGCGGCGCCAGATCGACCGCGACCGTATGGTTGCCGATGCGCGGAGTGGAGAGCCGGACGCCGAATTCCGACATGCTGTAGCCGCGCCGCCGGGTCTTGTGGACCAGCGCGAAGACCGGGCTGTCATGCGGAATGATGTCCTGCAGGTTGACGCCCGACAGCGTCGCCATGCTGCCCTGGAAGAACTGCTCGGCGGCAGGGTTCAGGTAGGCGATGTTGTCCTTGCCGTCGACCGCGATGATCGGCACCGGCAGCGACGCCATGATCGCATGCTCGATCGGCGATTCCGGCGCCGTCAGGACGCGCTCGGAAAAGCGGGGCTTCGCCGGGATTCATGCGGCCATCCTCTCCGCCGCCGCGTCGTAGAATTCCGCGATGCGCCGGGCGACCTGCGCCGGCTCGTCGAGGCGGTTGACCTCGGCCCGGAAGGCGCCCGAACCGGGCAAGGCGCTGGAATACCAGCAGATATGCTTGCGCGCGATGCGCGCGCCGTGGACCGAGCCGTAATGCCGCAGCAACGCGTCATAATGGTCCAGCACGACCGTCTTCTGCGCCGCCAGCGTCGGCTCGCAGAACTCATTTCCGTTCTCAAGAAACATGTGAATCTTTTTGATTATCCATGGATTTCCCTGTGCGGCCCGGCCGACCATCACGCCGTCCGCCCCGGAGAGCGCGAGGCAGCGGGCGGCATCTTCCGGGCCGGCGATATCGCCATTCGCGATCACCGGAATGGTCACGGCCTCCTTGACCCGGCGGATGAACCGCCAGTCGGCCTGGCCCTTGTAGAACTGGCAGCGGGTGCGGCCATGCACGGTGATCATCCGGATGCCGCATTCCTGGGCAATGCGGGCGATCGCCGGCGCATTGCGCGATTGATCGTCCCAGCCGGTGCGCATCTTGAGGGTGACCGGCACGGAGACCGCCTTCACCGTCGCCTCCATCAGCCGCGCGGCAAGCGCCTCGTCCCTGAGGATCGCCGAGCCGGACAGCTTGTTGACCACTTTTTTCGCAGGACAGCCGAAGTTGATGTCGATGATCGCCGCCCCGCGGTCGACGTTGAGCCGGGCCGCTTCCGCCATCGCCTCGGGCTCGCAGCCGGCCAGCTGCACCGCCATCGGATACTCCTCGGCGCAGTCGGTCGACAGCTTGCGCATCTCGGCCCGCACGGCGCGGATCATCGCGTCGCTGGCGATCATTTCCGAGATCACGAGGCCCGCGCCGAGCCGGCGCACGAGGCGGCGGAAGGGTGCGTCGGTCACGCCCGACATGGGGGCCAGTAGGACCCGGGTTCCGATATCGATGGGCCCGATGCTAACGCCCATATATTAGGCACCTGAGAAATTGACTACAATATAGGCATTGTACACGCATTTCGCATTTGCACAAGCATATGCTGCGGTACGAAAAGGCACCTGTCCGGAAGGGTTAATCCGACACGAATTAGGCACGAATTAGGGCAAATTCTCAGCTGAGCAAGACGTCGGTGACGAATTTGACCCCGGGATAGCCGAGCGTCACCAGCAGGTAGCCGACGAGCACGATCCGCGCCGCCCGCCGGCCGCGCAGCCCGACCTGGTAATGCGCAATCAGCAGCAGCCCGATCACCAGGAAGCCGACCACCGTCAGCACGGTCTTGTGGTCGAAGGTCAGCACGACGCCGCGGTCGAAATACTCGTTGGCCATGCCGGTCAGGATGCCGACGCCGAGCACGATCTCCGACGCCAGCAGGAGGCCGAGCTCGAGCCGCTCCGCGTCGGCCACCGAGGGCAGCCTTTCCGTCAGCCAATAGCGCTGGCGATGCCTAGCGCCCGCTCCTGCAGCAAGACCGCCGTGCCGGCAATCGCCGCCAGCGTCAGCAGCACATAGGTGACGACGGACGCCACGATATGCAGCGCGATCCAGGCCGGCGGCGCCTCCGCCAGCAGCGGCCGCGCCGGCGCGTTGTGCCAGATCGTCGCGAGCACGCCCAGGAGGATGAGATAGGGCAGCAGGATCGGCGCGAGGCGCCAGGCGTGCCGCAGCGCCGCCGCCAGCACCAGGAACATCACCAGCGTGCCCGAGACCGTGACCCAGAGCGCCTCGGCAAAGCCGGTCTCCCAGCCCGCCCGCGCCTGCACCGCGGCCCAGGCCGTGGCGCCCAGGGCGGCCAGGCCGGCCAGCGCCCAGAAGCGGCCGTCGCGCGCGAAAGGACCATACTGGGCGGCCACCGCGGCCGGCACCAGGCTGAGCACCGCGGCGAGGCTGAAGACGGTCGTGCTGCCCATGGCGGCCTGTATAACACCGAAATTTCGGGATCGCACGGTCGCGCTTGGCAAGGCGGGCGCGAGCGGCCAATATGCCGCTCCTCTGAGCAGCGAGGTGGGATTCGGCAAGATGGTACGCACGGTCGCCCTGGTCTTGGCCGGCGGACGGGGGACGCGCGCCGGCGGCGATATCCCGAAACAGTACCGCCGTATCGCCGGCGTGCCGATGATGCGGCTGACCCTGCAGGCTTTCGCAGCGCATCCGCGCATCCAGGCGGTGCGCGCGGTCATCCATCCCGACGACCGGGCGCAATACACCGCGCTGTGCGGCGACCTCGGCCTGGCGGAGCCCGCCTTCGGCGGAGAAACACGCCAAGGATCGTCCTATAACGGCTTGAAAAGCATCGAATCCCTGACCCCCGACAACGTCCTGATCCAGGACGCGGCGCGGCCCTTCACGGATGCCGGCACGATCGACCGGGTGATCGACGCGCTGGGCCGGGCGCCGGGCGCGGTCGCTGCCGTGCCGGTCATCGACACGATCAAGCGCGGCGACAAGCGAACGGATGGCGGCGACCGCATCTCCGCCACGGTCGACCGGTCGGGGCTGTGGCGGGCGCAGACGCCGCAGGGCTTCCAATACCGGCCGATCCTCGCCGCTTTCCGCGCGGCCGGCGGCAACACATACACCGATGACGCGGCGGTCGCGGAGGCCGCCGGACTGGAGGTAGCGCTGGTCATGGGCCACGAGGACAACATCAAGGTGACCACCGAGCGGGATTTCGCCCGCGCCGAGCAGATCATGCGCGAGCGCGCCGGTAGCGGCGGCGGCAGTGGTGGCGCGGCGGGCGACATCCGCGTCGGCACCGGCTTCGACGTCCACCGCTTCGAGCCCGGCGACCATGTCACGCTCTGCGGCGTCCGGGTTCCCCACTCGGCCGGGCTGAAGGGGCATTCGGATGCGGATGCCGGGCTGCACGCGATCACCGACGCGATTTTCGGCGCGATCGGCGGCGGCGACATCGGCGACCATTTCCCGCCGAGCGATCCGCAGTGGCGCGCCGCCGACTCGGCGATCTTCCTGGCGAAGGCGGTGGAAGACCTCCGCGCCCGCGGCGGCGAGATCTGCAATCTCGACGTCACGCTGATCTGCGAGCGGCCGAAGATCGGCCCGCACCGGGCGGCAATGCGGGCGCGCATCGCCGAGATCTGCGCCATCGACCCCGACCGCGTCAACGTCAAGGCGACGACGACCGAAGAGCTCGGCTTCACCGGCCGGCGCGAGGGCATCGCCGCGCAGGCCGCGGCCACGGTGCGGCTGTGAGCCGCCGCCTCGCCTTCTGGCATCCGGCCAGCCTGATCGCGACCGGTTGCGGCATCGGCAACATCCCGATCGCCTCGGGAAGCTGGGCGTCGCTGGCGGCCCTGCCGGTCGGCTGGCTGATCGCAAGCACGGTGGGCTCGCTCTGGCTGATCGCGGCTGGGCTGCTGGCGCTCGCGGCCGGCCTCTGGGCCTCCGCCCGCTACTGTCAGGCGAGCGGCGAAAAGGACCCGAGCCGGGTGGTGATCGACGAGATCGCCGGGCAATGGCTGGCGCTCGCGCCGATCGTCTATCCCGACCCCGTGCTCTACGCCATCGCCTTCTTCGCTTTCCGCCTGTTCGACATCTTCAAGCCCTGGCCGGCCGGCTGGATCGACCGCGATATGCCCGGCGCGCCGGGCGTCATGCTCGACGATATCGTCGCGGGCATTTACGCTGCCGTCGTGGTGTACGGCTTCATCTATCTCGACACCGAGTTCGGGCTCCTGAAGCAACTGGGATATGTGTGATGTTTCCCAAGGCGATAACGGATAAAGCGAAGACTCTGCTGGAGATCTGTGAAGAAAAGCGGCTGATGCTGGCGACGGTCGAATCCTGCACCGGCGGGCTGCTGGCCGGCTGCCTCACCGCCATTCCGGGCTCCTCCGCCGTGGTCGAGCGCGGCTACGTCACCTATTCCAACCAGGCGAAGGTCGAGGAGGTCGGCGTCGACCTGACGCTGATCGAGCGCCACGGCGCGGTCAGCCATGAAGTGGCGGCGGCGATGGCGGCGGGCGCGCTGCGCCACGCCCCGGTCGACCTCGCCGCCGGCATCACCGGCGTGGCCGGGCCCGGCGGCGGCACGGCCGAGAAGCCGGTCGGGCTGGTCTTCATCTCGGCCGCCGCCAAGGGCGAGCCGCCGGTCGTCCGGGAGAACCATTTCAAGGGCGACCGGGACGCGATCCGCGAGGCGTCCGTCGCCGTCGCGCTCGACATGCTGCTCGGCCTCGCCCGGGCGCTGAGTCAAGCAGCGTTGAACAGCGCGGCGAGCTCCCGCATCGGGTGCCCTTCCCGCTCCGCCATCGGCTTCAGCCGCCGGTCCCAATCGTCGAACACGTTGAAGAAATCCGCCGGGTGATGCAGCGGCAGCCAGTTGAGGCCGCGCAGCCGGGCGACGACCTCCGGCAGGTCGCCGGCCGTGGTGTCGTCCAGCACCTGTTCCAGATAGTACAGGCCGTCCTTGTGGAAGCTGAAGGCCCACAGCACGATCGCCGCCACTTCCGCGGCCCGCCCGGCGCTGGCGACGCTGAACTGCACCTGGTCGAACAGCACCGTCCGGTTCCGGCCTTCGATCAGGAGGCAGATGCGCGGCTCCTCGTCGGTGTTTGCACTTTCGCGCGGGCGGCGGGCGAACAGCAGCACCTTCTCGACCGGGGTCAGCGCGCGGCCGCCGAGCAGCTCCAGCACGCGCTGGCTCGCGAACAGCGTCTCGTAGGCGGTCGGCCGGTCGAGACGGCGCAGCTTCACGGTCTCGCTCACCGCGTCGCTCGCGAACTCGATGCCCGCCCCGGTCAGCGCGCGCTCGATCGCTTCCAAGGTGCTGGTCCGCGGGTCGCCGATGCCGCGCTCGATGTTGTTCAGCGTCGCAAGCGAGATCCCCGCCCCATGCGCCAGGTCGGACTGCTTGATGCCGATGAGCGACCGTGCCGCCCGGATCTGCGATGGACTGACCACGCCCCCTGAACCTCTCGTGCCGTCAACGCCCGGAAATTCCGAACAATCCGATGCGGTGCGCAACGAATTACTTATGATGCCTAATATACTAGGGAATCCCGGCGGCACCAGCCCAGGCGTTCCCTATATTTTGTGGATTTTCTTTTTGCACGCACAAGTTGTTGAGAGGGAGTTGCGGCCGAGTTCGGACTCGTTACGCGCGGCGAACGATGTCGCTGCGCTTGAAGTAGGGAAAGCTGCGCTTGAAGTAGGCGGGAAACGGCATCCAAGATCCAAAAAAGACCGTCATTCGCCGGCGTGACCGGCGAATCCATGGCACGGCCTTACGGATCGACTCGGCGGCGCCGATGCCGATCGCAACGCCGTGCCGTGGACAACCCCGATCAAGTCGGGTTGTGACGATTAGTGGGGTACGCCTGACGCTGCCCGCCCTTCCCTCACGCCGCCCCCTGCGTGCCGTAGAGCGCGTCGGCGCGCTGCTCGAAGGCGCGGACCATGCGGCGGACGGCCTCGTCGAACAGCCTGCCCATCAGCATCTCAAGGATGCGCGAGCGGAACTGGAACTCGATGTGGAAATGGATCACGCAGCGCCCCTCGCCGTCCGGCTCGAATCGCCAGTCGTTGACCAGGTATTTGAACGGGCCGTTCTCGTAGGTGACGCCGATCCGGCGGTTTGCCCGGTCGAGCGTCACCAGGCTGGTAAAGCGTTCGCGTATCCCCTTGAAGCCGATCGCAAGCTCGGCCCGCATGCGCGTCTCGCAGCGGCTCAGGATGCGCGCCGCGACGCACCAGGGCAGGAACTCGGGATAGCGCCCGACATCGGCGACCAGGTCGAACATCTGCTCCGGACTATGCGGCAGGACGCGCTGTTCGGAATGACTCGGCACGGAAAGGGGGAACGGTCAGACGGCCGCGAGCAGGCGCTCGCGCGCCTCCCGCAGCCGGAGGAAGTCGTCGCCCGCGTGATAGGACGAGCGGGTCAGCGGCGAGGCCGAGACCATCAGGAAGCCCTTGCCGCGCGCCTGCCGGGCGTAGCTCTCGAACTCGTCGGGCGTGACGAAGCGATCGATCGCCGCGTGCTTCGGCGTCGGCTGGAGATACTGGCCGATGGTGAGGAAGTCGACGTCGGCGGCGCGCAGGTCGTCCATCACCTGCAGCACTTCCGTCTTGCCCTCGCCGAGGCCCACCATCAGGCCGGACTTGGTGAAGATCGACGGGTCGATGCGCTTGACCCGGCTCAGCAGCTCCAGGCTGGTGAAGTAGCGCGCGCCCGGCCGGATCGTCGGATAGAGCCGCGGCACCGTCTCGATATTGTGGTTGAACACGTCCGGCTTCGCTTCGGCGACGGTCTCGATCGCGCCGTCCTTGTGCATGAAGTCGGGCGTCAGCACTTCGATCGTCGTGCCCGGCGAGAACTCGCGGATGGCGCGGATGACGGCCGCGAAATGCGCCGCGCCGCCGTCGGCCAGGTCGTCGCGGTCGACCGAGGTCACCACGACATGCGCGAGGCCCAGCTCCTTGACCGCGGTCCCGACCTTCACCGGCTCCATCGCGTCGAGCGCCTTCGGCTGCCCGGTCGCCACGTTGCAGAAGGCGCAGGCCCGGGTGCAGGTCTCGCCCATGATCATGAAGGTCGCGTGCTTCTTGGCCCAGCACTCGCCGATGTTGGGGCAGCCCGCCTCCTCGCAGACCGTGTGCAGCCCCTTGCTCCGCATGATGTCGCGGGTCTCGAAATAGCCCTTCGAGGTCGGCGCCTTGACGCGGATCCAGTCCGGCTTGCGCTGGATCGGATTGTCCGGCTTGTTGCGCTTCTCCGGATGGCGGAGCGGCGTCGTGGGAGCGGTCGTCATGCCAATGCCTTAACGGGTGCTGCTTAAGCCCGGATTAAGATTAGAAGTGGATCGCGCGGCCGTAGGCGTCAAGCACGGACTCGTGCATCATCTCCGACAGCGTCGGGTGCGGGAAGATCGCGTGCATCAGTTCGGCCTCGGTGGTTTCCAGAGTCTTGGCGATGCCAAAGCCCTGGATCAGCTCGGTGACCTCGGCGCCGACCATGTGCGCGCCCAGCAACTCGCCGGTATCCGCGTCGAACACGGTCTTGACCATGCCTTCCGGCTCGCCCAGCGCGATCGCCTTGCCGTTGCCGATGAACGGGAAGTGGCCGACCTTGACCTTGTGGCCCTTCTCCTTCGCCGCCGCTTCGGTCAGGCCGACCGAGGCGACCTGCGGCGTGCAGTAGGTGCAGCCCGGCACGTTGGTGGTATCCAGCGGATGCACGTCGTTGACGCCGGCGATCTTCTCGACGCAGATCACGCCTTCATGCGAGGCCTTGTGCGCGAGCCAGGGCGGCCCGACCACATCGCCGATGGCGTAGACGCCCGGCTCGCCGGTCGCCAGCCACTTGTCGACGACGATATGCGTGCGGTCGACCTTCACCTTGGTGCCCTCGAGGCCGATGTTCTCGACGTTGCCGACGATGCCGACCGCCATGATCACCCGGTCGACCGTGATCTCGCTGGTCTTGCCGCCGGACTCGACCGTGGCGGTGACGCTGTCGGCGGCCTTCTTCAGCGCCTTCACCGTCGCCTTGGTCATGATCTTCATGCCCTGCTTCTCGAAGGCCTTGTGCGCGAAGGCGGAAATCTCCTCGTCCTCGACCGGCAGCACGCGCGGCAGCACTTCCACCACCGTGACCTCGGACCCGAGCGTGCGGAAGAAGCTGGCGAATTCGATGCCGATCGCGCCCGAGCCGACGACCAGCAGCCGCTTCGGCAGGCTGTCCGGGATCATCGCTTCCTTGTAGGTCCAGACCAGCTTGCCGTCCGGCTCCAGCCCCGGGAGCGTGCGCGCCCGGGCGCCGGTGGCGAGGATGACGTGCTTGGCGGTGAGGTCGGCGACCGGCTTGCCGTCCTTCGTGACCGCGACCTTGCGCGCGCCGGCCTGCCCGCCCGCCAGCTTGGCGAAGCCGTCGAACACCGTGACCTTGTTTTTCTTCAGCAGGAAGGCGACGCCGTTCGAGAGCTGCTTCGCGACCTTGCGCGAGCGTTCGACGATCTTCTTCACGTCGAAGGCCGCGTCCTTGACCGTGAAGCCATAGGCGTCGGCATGCTGGATCAGGTGCCACACCTCGGCCGAGCGCAGCAGCGCCTTGGTCGGGATGCAGCCCCAGTTGAGGCAGATGCCGCCGAGATGCTGGCTCTCGACGACGGCCGCCTTCATGCCGAGCTGCGCCGCCCGGATCGCGGCGACATAGCCGCCCGGCCCGCCGCCGATCACGATGAGGTCGAAAGAAGTATCCGCCATATCCCGTCCCTGGCTTCCGTCTTTGGTGCGGCCTCATGCTTCGACAGGCTCAGCATGAGGCTCCTTGCTGTTTCAATGACCCGAGATGCCTCATCCTGAGCCTGTCGAAGGATGAGGCCGGCACGCCGACGGCGCCGCCGCCTACAGCAGCATCGCCATCGGCTCTTCGACCATCGCCTTGAAGGCCTTGAGGAACTCCGCGCCGATCGCGCCGTCGACGACGCGGTGGTCGCAGGACAGCGTGCAGCTCATCAGCGTGGCAACGGCGAGCGCGCCGTTGCGCACGATCGGGCGCTGCTCGCCCGCGCCGATGGCGAGGATGGCGCCCTGCGGCGGGTTGATCACCGCGTCGAACTGCTTGATGCCGTACATGCCGAGGTTGGAGATGCTGAAGGTGCCGCCCTGGAACTCTTCGGGCTTCAGCTTGCCGTCGCGGGCGCGCGCCGCCAGGTCCTTCATCGCGGCCGAGATCGCTTCCAGGCCCTTGTTCGCGGCGTCGCGGACGATCGGCGTGATCAGCCCGCCGTCGATCGCCACCGCGACCGCGACGTCGGCCTGCTTGTAGAGCTTGATGCCCTGGTCGCTGAAGGACGCGTTGGCCGCCGGCACTTTCCGGAGCGCCAGCCCGCAGATCTTGATGATGAGGTCGTTGACGCTGAGCTTGTAGGCGCCGTCGGCCTTTTCGTTCAGCCGCTTGCGCAGGTCGAGCAGCGCGTCGATCTCGCAGTCCACCGTGAGGTAGAAATGCGGGATCGTCTGCTTCGCGAGCTGCAGGCGCTGGGCGATGATGCGGCGCATCGAGCTGAGCGGCTGCAGGTCGAAGGCCGGCTCGAAGGGCTGCGCGCCGGCGGAAGCCGGCATCGCCATCGGCGCCGGGGCAGCAACGGCGGGCGCGAGCGGGCATCGGCTTCGGCGCGCCGCCGGTCAGCGCCAACTCGATGTCACGCTTGACGATGCGGCCGTGCGGGCCGCTGCCGGCGATGCCGCCGAGGTCGAGCCCCGACTGCTGCGCCATGCGGCGCGCCAGCGGGCTCGCGAACACGCGGTCGCCGCCGGAGTCATGCCCATTGCCGCCGGTCCGCGCAGGCGGTCGCGGGCGGCGCCTTGGCCGCGGCGGGCGGCGGGCTCTGCGGCGCCGGTGTAGCGGCCGGGGCCGCTTCGGCCTTCGCGGGCGCAGGGGCCGGCGTCGGTGCGGGCTTGCTCTTGCCGGCATCGCCCGCTGCGCCGTCCAGCGCGCTGGCGTCCTCGCCTTCCTCGAGCAGCAGCGCGATCGGCGCGTTGACCGCGACGCCTTCGGTGCCTTCCGAGACCAGCAGGCGGCCGACCTTGCCTTCGTCCACCGCCTCGACCTCCATGGTCGCCTTGTCGGTCTCGATCTCGGCGATCACGTCGCCCGCATTGACCGCGTCGCCTTCCTTGACGTGCCACTTCGCGAGGGTTCCCTCGGTCATCGTCGGAGAAAGCGCTGGCATGAGAATTCGTACCGGCATGTCCTACTGTCCCGCCTTCGTGTGCGTTCGCATTCTGGTTATCCGCCCCGCCGGCTCAGCCCGCATAGGCGATCGACTTGGCCGCCGCCACGATGTCCTTGGGCTGCGGCAGGGCGAGCGCCTCGAGGTTGGCCGCATAGGGCAGCGGCACGTCTTTCGCGCAGACGCGGGCGACCGGCGCGTCGAGCCAGTCGAAGGCCTGCTCCATCACCTGGGCCGCGATCTCCGAGCCGACGCCGGCGAACGGCCAGCCTTCCTCGCAGGAAACGACCCGGTTGGTCTTCTTGACCGAGGCGACGATGGTCTCGATGTCGAGCGGCCGGATCGAGCGCAGGTCGATGACCTCGGCGTCGATCCCCTCGCCCGCCAGCATCTCCGCCGCTTCCAGCGCCTTGCCGACCATGATCGAATGCGCGATCAGCGTCACCGCGCTGCCGGGGCGGACGACCTTCGCCTTGCCGATCGGCACGATCCAGTCCGGATCCTCCGGCACTTCCGAGCTGTGGCCGTAGAGGATCTCGTTTTCCAGGAAGATCACCGGATTGGGGTCGCGGATCGCGGATTTGAGCAGGCCCTTGGCGTCGGCCGCCGACCAGGGCGACACGACCTTCAGGCCCGGGCAATGCGCGTACCAGCTGGCATAGCACTGGGAGTGCTGCGCCGCGACGCGCGCGGCCGCCCCGTTCGGGCCGCGGAAGACGATCGGGCAGCCCATCTGGCCGCCCGACATGTAGAGCGTCTTGGACGCGGAATTGATGATCTGGTCCATCGCCTGCATGGCGAAGTTGAAGGTCATATACTCGACGATCGGCCGGAGGCCCATGAAGGCCGCGCCGACGCCGAGGCCGGTGAAGCCGTGCTCGGTGATCGGCGTGTCGACGACGCGGCGGGCGCCGAACTCGTCGAGCAGCCCCTGGCTGATCTTGTAGGCGCCCTGATATTCGGCGACTTCCTCGCCCATCAGGAAGACCGACGGGTCGCGCCGCATCTCTTCCGCCATCGCGTCGCGCAGCGCCTCGCGCACGGTCTGGGTCTTCGTCGCGCCGGACCATTCCTTTTCCGCAGCCGGCGCGGCGGCGACGGGCTGCGGCGCAGGCCGCGCGGCGCCGTTGCCCGCGGCCGGCGGCGCTTCCGGCGCTTTCGGTTCGGGTGCGGGCGCCGGCGCCTCGGCTTTCGCGGCCGGCGCGGCTGCGCGGATGTCGGAGGCATCCTCGCCGTCCTGCAGCAAGACCGCGATCGGCGTGTTCACCGCGACCCCTTCGGAGCCCTCGGCGACGAGGATCTTGCCGAGCTTGCCTTCGTCGACCGCCTCGACCTCCATGGTCGCCTTGTCGGTCTCGATCTCCGCGAGCACGTCACCCGCCGTGACGTTGTCCCCTTCGGATTTGAGCCATTTCGCCAGCTTCCCCTCGGTCATCGTCGGGGAAAGGGCCGGCATGAGAACCTGAATTGGCATGGTGCGTTTCCTGTGGATGCTGTTTTCGCGTTGCGGCCCGGGCGCTTCACGCCTCTTTCAGAACGTCCGTATAGAGCTCCGCGGGATCGGGCTCCGGACTGTCCTGGGCGAACTCCGCCGCATCGGAAACGATGTCCTTGACCTCTTTGTCGAGCTTCTTGAGCGCCTCGTCGTCCGTGACGCCCTCTTCCAGCATCACGGCGCGCAGCCGCTCGATCGGGTCGCGCTCCTGGCGCACCTTGCTGACTTCGTCGCGCGTCCGGTATTTCGCCGGGTCGGACATGGAATGGCCGCGGTAGCGGTAGGTCAGCATCTCGAGGATATACGGCCCCTTGCCGGCGCGGCAGTGGGCGACGGCTTCCTCGCCGGCCGCGTTGACGGCCAGCACGTCCATGCCGTCGACCTGCTTGCCGGGAATGCCGTAAGCCTGGCCGCGCACGTGCAGGTCGGGATTGGCGGAGGCCCGCTCGACGCTGGTCCCCATGCCGTATTTGTTGTTCTCGATCACGTAGATGACCGGAAGATGCCAGAGCGCCGCCATGTTGAAGGATTCGGCGACCTGGCCCTGGTTGATCGCGCCGTCGCCGAGATAGGTCAGGCAGACGCGGCCGTTGTCGTGATAGCGGTGGGCGAAGGCGATACCGGTGCCGATCGGCACCTGGGCGCCGACGATGCCGTGCCCGCCGTAGAAGTTCTTCTCGCGGGAGAACATGTGCATCGAGCCGCCCTTGCCCTTGGAATACCCCTTGGCGCGTCCGGTCAGCTCGGCCATCACGCCGCGCGGGTCCATGCCGGCGGCGATCATATGTCCGTGATCGCGATAGCTGGTGATCACGGCGTCGCCTTCCTCGATCGCGGCCTGCATGCCGACGACCACGGCTTCCTGGCCGATATAGAGGTGGCAGAAGCCGCCGATCAGCCCCATGCCGTAGAGCTGGCCCGCCTTCTCCTCGAACCGGCGGATCATCAGCATGTCGCGGTAAAAGTGGTGCATTTCATCGGGCGCCGCCGCGGGAGACGGCTTGCGCATCCGCCCCTTTTTCGTGCGGCCCCGGGGGTCAGCCCTGCTTGCGTTCGCGCCAACGGCCATTGTCACTCCCTGAAATCGGTGTGCGTGGGGCGGTCGAGCCCACCGGGATTGTCGCATAGTTAATAGTAAAAGACCATGCGCAACGAAGTCTAATAAAGTCTTGTTAAAAAATGATAAAGTCGATATTAACTCGATTTTTGTTAATATCGCCCGAAACGATCTTGAATAAAATGGTCGCCCCGGGCCGAGGCTGTTGAAATTATATTGCGCCCGGAAAAGGCACGGCAAGGGCCGCGCCCGTCGGCGCAGCGCGGAAAAGCCCCAAAAGTAAGGGTTATCGGGTCGGCGTTTCCTGAATCAGGATATCGTCTTCGTCGACGTAGTTGAGCACCGCGCGGACGCGCTCTTCCAGCAGGTTGAGGTCGAGACTCTCGCGCTGCAGCAGCCGGACGTCGGACGCCATCGCTTCGCGCTGGGACCGCGCCTCGGCGAGCTTGATCTGCGCGTCGCGCACCTGCTCGGAGAGATCGGCATAGGCGAGCACGCCGCGGTCGCCGAACACCGCGTGAAAGGCGAAGTAGCCGGATATCACGGCGGCGAAAATCGGCACCACGATTTGCCGGCCACGCTTCTTTGCTTCACGAATCAGTATCATAGGGGAATCGAATCACAACGGCCGAACTCGGGGCAATGGGAAAAATTTGCCGGGCCTGCGCGGCGGATACAGCAAGGCGCGATGGGAGACCAAAGGCCGAGAGCGCTCATGCTTCGACAAGCTCTGCATGAGGATTTTGACATAGGATCAAAACACATGCCCTCATCCTGAGCTTGTCGAAGGACGAGCAAGCGCCGGCCGTCCCGAAGCGCTCATGCTTCGACAGGCTCAGCATGAGGCCCGATATAATGGTCGACGAAAGCGCGCCCTAGCGCAGCACGCTGCGGCCGGCGTAGACCGCCTCGTCGCCGAGGCCCTCCTCGATGCGCAGGAGCTGGTTGTACTTGGCGAGCCGGTCGGAGCGCGACATCGATCCCGTCTTGATCTGCCCGCAATTGGTCGCCACCACGAGGTCGGCGATCGTCGTGTCCTCGGTCTCGCCCGAGCGGTGCGACATCACCGTCCGGAAGCCGGCGCGATGCGCCATCTCGATGGTTTCCAGCGTCTCGGACAGCGTGCCGATCTGGTTCACCTTGATCAGGATGGCGTTGGCCGCCGCTTCCTCGATGCCGCGGATCAGGCGCTCGGGATTGGTGACGAACAGGTCGTCGCCGACGAGCTGCACCTTGCCGCCGAGCTCCTCGGTCAGCGCGCGCCAGCCGTCCCAGTCATCCTCCGCCATGCCGTCCTCGACCGAGACGATCGGGTAGCGCTTGACGAAATCAGCCAGGTATTTGACATGCCCGTCGGCGTCCAGCGTCTTGCCCTCGCCTTCGAGCACGTATTTGCCGTTCTTGAAGTATTCGTTGGACGCGCAGTCGAGCGACAGCGCGATGTCGTCCCCCGGCGTGTAGCCGGCCGCCTCGATCGCCCGCATGAGATAGGTCAGCGCCTCGTCGGTCGAGCGCAAATTCGGCGCGAAGCCGCCCTCGTCGCCGACATTGGTCGAAAGGCCGGCGTCATGCAGCGCTTTCTTCAGCGCCTGGAAGACCTCCGAGCCCATCCGGATCGCGTCCGCCTCGGTCGGCGCCGACACCGGCATGATCATGAATTCCTGGATGTCGATCGGGTTGTCCGCGTGCACGCCGCCGTTGACGACGTTCATCATCGGCACCGGCATGGTGCGGGCGTAGACGCCGCCGATGTAACGGTAGAGCGGCAGCGCGGCGTCCTCGGCCGCTGCCTTGGCGACCGCCAGCGACACGCCCAGGATCGCGTTGGCGCCGAGCCGGGCCTTGTTGGGGGTGCCGTCCAGCTCGACCATCAGCCGGTCGATGCGGGTCTGGTCCTCGGCGTCCATGCCCGAGAGCAGGTCGAAGATCTCGCCGTTGACCGCGGCGACCGCCTTCTGCACGCCCTTGCCGCCATAGCGCTTGCCGCCGTCGCGCAGCTCGACCGCCTCATAGGTGCCGGTCGACGCGCCCGACGGCACCGCCGCACGCCCGAAAGCGCCGTTTTCCAGGGTTACGTCCACTTCGACGGTCGGATTGCCGCGGCTGTCGAGGATCTCGCGGCCGTGGATATCGATGATTGCGGTCATGAAGCGCTCGCTCGGCTGGGATGTCAGGAATGCGCCCCGGCATACACCGCGGCAGACGGGCGTTCAAGCGTTCAGGCGACGGCGCGATAGGCGACCTGCGCATGGACTTGCGGAACAAGTCCGCGAGTGACGTTTCTTGATATTATTCAATTGATTACGTCATTGCCGGACTTGTTCCGGCAATCCATCGTTACGTAGGTGAAGAACGCGAAACGCGGCGTTCAGAGCACGATCGGCTTCGCCTTCGCGATCCGGTCGATCTCCAGCAGGGTCTCGACCAGCGCCGGAGACATCCTCGAGGCGGACCATGTTGGGGCCGTCCGACGGCGCATTGTCCGGGTCCTCGTGCGTCTCCATGAAGACCGCGGCGACCCCGACCGCCACCGCCGCGCGCGCCAGCACCGGCACGAAACGGCGGTCGCCGCTCGAGCGATCCCCCGCCCCGCCCGGCTGCATCACCGAATGGGTCGCGTCGAAGACGACCGGATAGCCGGTCTGCGCCATGATCGGCAGCGAGCGCATGTCGGAAACCAGGTTATTGTAGCCGAAGCTGACGCCGCGCTCGCAGAGCAGGATGTTGCGGTTGCCCACGCCTTCGAGCTTGCCGACGACATTCTTCATGTCCTGCGGCGCCAGGAACTGCCCCTTCTTCACGTGCACCGGCTTGCCGGTTCGTCCCGCCGCCTCGATCAGGTCGGTCTGGCGGCAGAGAAAGGCCGGCGTCTGCAGGACGTCGACGTATTCCGCGACGATGGCGCAATCCTCCGGCAGATGCACGTCGGTGATGACGGGGCAGCCCATCGTCTCGCGCACCTCGCGGAAGACCGCCGCCGCGGTCTGCAGCCCGACCCCGCGCGGCGTCTTGCCGGAGGAGCGGTTCGCCTTGTCGTAGGAGGTCTTGTAGATGAAGTTGACGCCGAAGCCGCCGAAGATCTCCTTCAGCGCGCCGCTCATGTCGAGCGCGTGCTGGCGGCTCTCCATCTGGCACGGCCCGGCGATGAAGGTAAGCGGCAGGTCGTTGGCGACCTCGAAGCCGCCGATCTTGACGCGATGCGCTTGGCCCATGGGCCGTTTCCTTACTACACCAGCCCGGACTACACCAGCCGCGACTGGTCCACCGCCGCCTTGATGAAGCTCGCGAACATCGGGTGCGGATCGAAGGGCTTGGATTTCAGCTCGGGATGGAACTGCACGCCGACGAACCAGGGATGGTCCTGCAGCTCGACGATCTCGGGAAGCTGGCCGTCCGGCGACATGCCCGCGAAGGTCATGCCCACCGCCTCGAGCCGCTTGCGGTAGGCGATGTTGACCTCGTAGCGGTGGCGGTGGCGCTCGCTGATCTCGCTCTGATTGCTGTAGATCTCGGCGACCTTGGTGCCCGGCGTGAGGCGGCAGGCATAGGCGCCGAGCCGCATGGTGCCGCCGAGGTCGCCCTCGGTGCCGCGGCGCTCGACAATGTTGCCGCGCGCCCACTCGGTGAGCAGCCCGACCACCGGCTCCGGGCAGGGCCCGAACTCGGTCGAGCCGGCCCTGGTGACGCCGGCCAGGTTGCGCGCCGCTTCGATCACCGCCATCTGCATGCCGAAGCAGATGCCGAAATAGGGCACCTTGCGCTCGCGCGCGAACTGGGCGGCGTTGATCTTGCCCTGCGAGCCGCGCTCGCCGAACCCGCCCGGCACGAGGATGCCGTCGCAGCTCTCGAGGTGGTGCGCGGTGTTCTCGCCCTCGAAGATCTCGGATTCGAGCCAGTTCAGGTTGACCCGAACCTTGTTGGCGATGCCGCCATGGGTGAGCGCCTCGCTGAGCGACTTATAGGCGTCCATGAGGTTGGTGTACTTGCCGACGATGCCGATCGTCACCTCGCCTTCCGGCGAGCGGATGGCGTGGACGATGTCGCTCCAGCGCTTGAGCTCGACCTCGGCCTCGCGGCCGGGACGCATGCCGAAATGCTTCAGCACCTGCTCGTCGAGGCCCTGGTTGTGATAGGCGATCGGCACGTCGTAGATCGTGTCGACGTCGCGCGCCTGGATCACCCGGTCCGGCTGCACGTTGCAGAACAGCGCCAGCTTCGCCCGGGCGTCGCGCGGGATCTCGCGCTCGGTTCGGCACAGCACGATGTCGGGCTGGATGCCGAGGCCGAGCAGCTCCTTCACCGAATGCTGCGTCGGCTTGGTCTTGAGCTCGCCCGCCGCGCTGATATAGGGCACCAGGGTGACATGGATGAACAGGCTGTTCTGCCGCCCCATCTCGTTGCCGAGCTGGCGGATCGCCTCGACGAAGGGCAGGCCCTCGATGTCGCCGATCGTGCCGCCGATCTCGACCAGCACGAAATCCTCGTCGCTCAGGTCGGCGGTGATGAATTCCTTGATCGCGTCGGTGACGTGCGGGATGACCTGGACCGTGCCGCCGAGATAGTCGCCCCGGCGCTCGCGCGCGATCACGGTCGAATAGATCCGGCCCGCCGTGACGTTGTCGCTCTGCCGGCAGGAAACGCCGGTGAAGCGCTCGTAATGGCCGAGGTCGAGGTCGGTCTCCGCGCCGTCGTCGGTGACGTAGACCTCGCCATGCTGATAGGGGCTCATCGTACCCGGATCGACGTTGAGGTAGGGGTCCAGCTTGCGCAGCCGGACCTTGAAGCCGCGTGCCTGCAGCAGAGCCCCGAGCGATGCGGAGGAGAGACCTTTGCCGAGAGATGAGACGACGCCGCCGGTGATGAATATGAATCGCGCCATGATCCCCCGACTATCTCCGATCTGCCCAAACGCGCCTGCGCAATCGGCCCCGGCCCGGCGACGTAAACGTGTCTCGCCGCGCCCCGGCTATTGCGACAGCGGTACGCTCGGCTTCGCAGGAGCTTCCGGCTTGGTCGGTGCGGTGGGTCCGGCAGGCGTCTGGAGAATGGAACGCGGTTCCGATCGGTGGCCGGAGATAACGGCCAGCGTGAGGCTCGTCATGAAGAAGCCCGCCGCCAGTATGCCGGTCACCCGGGTCAGGAAATTGGCCGTGCCGCGGACGCTCATGAGGCCCCCGCCGCCGCCGCCAATACCAAGCCCGCCGCCCTCGCTGCGCTGCAGCAGCACGACGCCGACCAGCGAAACTGCCAAGATCAAATGAATTACGAGGACGACCGTTTCCACGTCTTACGCCTGAATTCTTACGCCTGATATATGCCGAACACCCCGGACCGGCCCGAGACCTCGTCTCCGGCAACAGCGTCCGCCGCCCGAAGTATTTAGTGGTTAAACGCCGGGATGGCTAGGGACAACTTTTCCCGATGGCGAGAAAATCCTCCGCCACCAGGCTGGCCCCGCCGACCAGGGCGCCGTCGACGTCTTGAAGGGCCAGTATTTCTGCCGCATTACCGGGCTTGACCGAGCCCCCGTAGAGCAGCCGCACGGCGTCCGCCTGGGCGGCCCCGAGACAGGCCGCGACGGCCGCCCGGATATGGGCGTGCACCTCCTGAATTTGCGCCGGAGTCGGGGTGCGGCCGCTACCGATCGCCCAGACCGGCTCGTAGGCGACGACGGTGTTCGCCGCGGTCGCGCCGGCCGGCAGCGATCCCCTGACCTGGCGGCCCACCACGTCGAGCGTGCGGCCCGAATCCCGCTCCGCCTCGCTCTCGCCGACGCAGACGATGGCGGTCAGGCCGGCGGCCTGCGCCGCGAGCGCCTTGGCGTTGACCGCGGCGTCATCCTCGCCGTGATCGCTGCGCCGCTCGGAATGGCCGACGATGACATGGCTGCAGCCGATGTCGGCCAGCATCGCCGCGCTGATATCGCCGGTATGCGCGCCCTTGGCCTTGGCGTGGCAGTCCTGCCCGCCGAGCCCGACCCGGCTGCCCGCCAGGGCCGCGGCGACCGGCGCCAGCAGCGTCGCGGGCGGACAGACGACGAAGCCGCACGCGAGCCCGCCCGCGCCCTTGGCCACGGCCTCGGCCAGCGCGACGCCGTCTGCGCGCAGACCGTTCATTTTCCAGTTTCCGGCGATCAGCGGTTGTCGTGCTGCCATGATCTCATCACTCCCGGGGCTGCGGCGATCGTTGCGGTAAATAGCATGCGGCCGGCGGCGCGCGCCACCGCCTGGGCGGGGCAAGGAACGGCGCATTCGCCGTAACATTTCCGGCGAATTGCTTATTGCCGGGGCCCGGAGCCGCTTCTATCATGCGCCCGCCCGCGCCGGAACCGCCCGTCGCGCAAGAAACGCCCGGGAAACATGCTTCAGACACTCAGAAAATCGGCCGGCTCTTTCGTCATCAAGATTCTGTTCGCGCTGCTCGTCCTGAGCTTCGCGATCTGGGGCATCGGCAACACGTTCTTCATGAAAAGAAGCAGCAACACGGTCGCCGAGATCGGCGGGAGCGAAATCACCGTGCATGCGCTCGACACCGCCTTCCGCAACGAATTGGAGCGTCTGCACCGGTTCAACATCGACGCGCAGCAGGCGCGCCAGCTGGGCGTGCTCGACCAGGTGCTGGAACGGCTGATTGCCGGGACGGTCTACGACGAGGCCGCGCGGAAGATGGGCATGACGGTGAGCACCGCGGTCATCCAGGAGCGCATCCGCAGCCAGTTCGGCAAGAACATCACCCCCGAGCAGTTCCAGATGATCCTGCGCAACAACGGGCTGACGGAGGCGCAGTTCGTCTCGGAGATGCGCACCGAGATCCGGCGCGCCGAATATCTCGGGACGCTGACCGACGGCCTCAATCCGCCGAAGCCCCTGGTCGACCATCTCTATGACTGGCGCAACCAGAAGCGCAGCGCCGATATCGTCACTATCCCGGTGGATCAGTCGACCCCCGTCCCGGCGCCGACCGACAAGCAGATCGAGGCCTACTACAAGGGCCATGCCGCCGACTACACCGCGCCGGAATACCGGGCGGTGAGCTACATCTACCTGGACCCGAAAGCGGTCGCCAAGAAGATCACCGTTACCGACGAGAAGCTGCGCGAAGTCTACAAGGACAAGCTGCCGCGGCTCGCCATTCCGGAAAAGCGCACGGTGCTGCAGATGCTGGTGCCGGACCGCGCCGCCGCCGACAAGGCGATCGACCGCATCCACAAGGGCGAGGACTTCATCACCGTGGCGAAGGACGTCGCCAAGCAGGACGAGAGCGCGACCCGTCTCGGCACCGTCACCAAGGCCGACCTGCCGAAGGAGATCGCCGACGCGGTCTTCGCGCTCGCCAAGGACAAGGTATCGGAGCCCGTCAAGGGCCCCTTCGGCCTGCAGATCCTCGAGGTGACTGCCATCCAGCCGGGCAAGACGCCGAGCTTCGAGGAGGCGCGCCCCGAGATCGCGCAGGAAGCGGCGAACGAGCAGGCGATCGATTCGATCCTGTCGACGACCAACAAGCTGGAGGAGACGCTGGGCGCCGGCGCGAGCCTGCCCGACACCGCCAAGGACCTCGGCCTCGATTACCTGAAGATCGCCGCGGTCGACAACGAAGGCCAGGGTCCGGACGACAAGCAGGTCGCCGCGCTGCCGCCCGCCCCCTTCCTCAAGACCGCCTTCGAGACCAAGGAGGGCGACGTCTCCCTGCTCACGGAGACCAACGACCACGGATTCTTCGTGCTGCGCGTCGACAGCGTCCGCAAGCCTGCGCTCAAGCCGCTCGAGACCGTGCGCGCCGAAGTGACCGACGACTGGAAATCGGAGCAGCGCTGGAAAGCCGCGCGGGAGAAGGCGCAGAAGCTCGTGAAAGAGCTGAACAGCGGCGGAAAGCTGCCTGAAATCGCGAAGAAAATGGATCTCAACGTGCACGAGACCGCCGGCTTCACGCGCGAAGGCGAAGGCGCGTCGGCCAATATGCCGACCAGCCTGATCGCCGATCTCTTCGCCGGCAAGGCGGTCGGCCACGCGGCGCTCGGCGACGGCGTCGGCGGCGTGAACGTGGCGCAGCTCACCGCCATCACCGCGGCCGAGCCCGACAAGGACAAGAAGGGCGTCGAGACGCTGACGCGGTCGCTCCGCACCGGCATGGCCAACGACATCGCCAACCAGCTGGTCCAGGCGCTCCGCGAGCGCTTCGGCGTGACCGTCAACGAGGACACAATCCGAGCGAATTTCTACCGCGATGCCGGCAACACCTGAGTACGACAGCTTCGCCGCCCGCTATGCGGCAGGCGTGCCGCAGGTCGTCTCGACGCGCCTCGTCGCCGACCTGGAGACGCCGGTATCGGCCATGCTCAAGCTCGCCCAGGACCGGCCGCACAGCTTTCTGCTCGAATCCGTCGAGGGCGGCGCTACCCGCGGCCGCTATTCCTTCATCGGCTTCAATCCCGACCTGATCTGGCGCTGCCAGGACACGCGCGCGGAGATCAACCGCGACCCGGCCGCCGATCCCGCGGCCTTCGAGCCCTGCGCCGAGCCGCCGCTGGAGTCCCTGCGCGCGCTGCTCCAGGAGTTCGGCGATCGAGCTGCCCAAGGGCATGCCGCCGATGGCGGCCGGCCTCGTCGGCTACATGAGCTACGACATGGTCCGGCTCATGGAGGCGCTGCCCGACAAGAACCCGGAGGTGATCGGCCTGCCGTCGGGCCTGTTCATCCGGCCGACCGTGATCGCCGTCTTCGACACCATCGAGGACATGGTCACCATCGTCACGCCGGTGCGCCCGCGGCCCGGCACGGACGCCCGCACCGCCTACGATCAGGCCTTCGCCCGGCTCGGCGCGGTGGTGCGCGACTTCGACGGCGCGCTCCAGCATCGCGCGGACGGCGCGCCGGCGGGCCGCCCGCCCGTGCCGGTCTCGAACATGAGCCGCGAGCAGTTTCACGCGATGGTGCAGCGGGTGAAGGATTACATCCTCGCCGGCGACGCCTTCCAGGTGGTCGTGAGCCAGCGCTTTGCGATCCCCTTCGACCTGCCGCCTTTTTCGCTCTACCGGGCGCTGCGGCGGCTCAACCCCTCGCCCTTCCTGTTCTTCCTCAACTTCGGGGATTTCGCGATCGTCGGCTCGAGCCCGGAGATCCTGGTGCGGCTGCGCGGCGACACCGTCACCATCCGGCCGATCGCCGGCACCCGCCCGCGCGGCAAGACGCCGGAGGAAGACCGCAAGAACGCCGAAGAGCTGCTCGCCGACCCCAAGGAGCGCGCCGAGCACCTGATGCTGCTCGACCTCGGGCGCAACGACGTGGGCCGGGTCAGCCAGGTGGGAACGATCCGGGTCACCGAGCAGTTCATCATCGAATACTACAGCCACGTCATGCACATCGTCTCCAACGTCACCGGCAAGATCCGCCCCGATTACGACGCGCTGTCGGCGCTGATCGCCGGCTTCCCGGCCGGCACCGTCTCCGGCGCGCCCAAGGTGCGGGCGATGGAGATCATCGACGAGCTGGAGCCCGAGCGCCGCGGCGTCTATGCCGGCTGCATCGGCTATTTCGGCGCCAGCGGCGACATGGACACCTGCATCGCGCTGCGCACCGCGGTGGTCAAGGACGGCGTGGTCTATGTCCAGGCAGGCGGCGGCGTGGTCGCCGATTCCGATCCCGAGAGCGAGTACCAGGAAAGCTGGAACAAGGCCCGCGCTCTGATGCGCGCCGCCGAGGAAGCCGTCCGCTACGCGACGAAATCCGGCAACGAGCCTGGGGTTTAGCCGGGCGCCTTTCTGGGGCCGCGTCTCCGTTTGGCAAGGACCTGCGCGCATGGATGCCACGGACAAGCCGTGGCATGACGGCTAAATATCTATACTCAAATACATAATCGTCACTCCCCGGACTTGATCCGCCTGCGCAGCCATAGCGCGCGGCGCGGCACATGCTCGCCGAATGTACAGATTGGGCGACGCGGTCGGCCGACCTGGTCCGTAAAGGTCGGCCGCACGCCCCCTACCCCGACTTCATCTCCCGCCGGACGATGTAGCTGATCGGCACGAAGGAGATGCCGCGCGCCTTCGCTTCGGGGATCCAGGTCGCCAGGATCTCGCGCGAGAGATCGTGCGGATGGGCGATGCCAACGGCGAAGCCGCGGCGCCGGGCGATGCGCTCCAGCTCCTGCAGGCTGTGCTCGATGGCGGGACGGCTGATGATGTGGTCGATGAAGATGTCGCGCGCCGCGCTCGGCAGCCGGTCCGCGCGCGCCAGATGGAAGCCCACGGACTGGTTGCTCGTGAAGGAATCGACGAACAGCAGGCCGCGCGCCTGCACCTCCTTCATCACCATTTCCATGCCGGGCTTCCAGGCGGTGAACTTGCTGCCCATGTGGTTGTTGAGGCCGACATAGCCGTCGAAGCGGCTGAAATCCCAATCCAGGCGGCGGCGGTTCTCCGCGATCGAGAGCGTCGTCCTGAGCGCGTTGGGACCGGGGTCCACCTCCGGGTCCAGCGGCTCCATCGGCACGTGCACCAATATCTCGTTCCCCGCAGCGTGCGCGGCGGCGGTCAGCGCGTGCAGGTGATAGCCATAGGGAATGAACGAGAAGGTCAGCGGCGCCGGCAGCCCGATGGCCAGCTTCGAGCGCTTCTGATCGATCCCCATGTCGTCGATGATGATCGCGATCGCGACGGTGCGCGGCACGTCCGGCAGCTTGACCGCGTTGCGTATCCAGGTGGCGTCGTCATGCAGCATGGGAAGCGACGCGAGCTGGAGCTTCTTCTCGCCGGAAGGCGGCGCTTGCACGACCGGGCGGTCCGGCGTCTGCGCGCCTTCAGCGGGAGAATGGACTTCCGGGTCGGCCAGCGCGGACGGCATGAGCGCGAGTTGCTGCCCGACCGCGGGTGCAGGCGGCGCGGCGCTGTCGCCGATCGGCGCCGCGTCCGTGTGGCTCTCGGCCGGCGCGGCGGATGTCGCCGCCGGATCGGGCACCGGCGCTGTCGACGGCTCGACCGCTGCGGTCTCGGCTGCACGGCTTAGGGTTAAGCGGGGCTTGGGCGCGGGCGTCGGGACGATGTCCGCAAGCGGCACCTGAACGCGCGTCTGCGTTTCGGTCGCGGCCTGCAGCGGTAATTGCACCAATGGCTCGGTCGCGGGCGGCGGCGCTGCCTTTTCGCCCGCCTGCGGCATCGCGGCCGGCACGGCGGCGACCGGCGACGGCGGCGCGGGTTGCGGCGTCGGCTGGGCTCGGGCTCGGGCGTGGATTGCGAGGCGGATTGGGCCGTGGGTTGGGGTGTGGCGGCGGCCGGCGCTTCCTTGGCGCGCGTCGCGGCGGCGTCTCGGCAGACGTCGCGGCGGACGGCCCGGCGGATGCAGCGGCGCGTGGTCGGCCGGCGCCGGGGCCGGCTTCGGCGCAGGCTGCGGCGCTTCGGCAACGGGCGGCGGCGATTTTCCGCCTTCCTCGCGCACCCGGACGGGAACGGCATAGGACGCACGCTCGACAGGTTTCGGCCGCGCCGTTCCCGCCTGGCCCGCGGCGGCGGCGATCATCGTGCCGCTGTCCGGACTTTGCGATCCGATCAGCGCGGCGACGCCGACGCCGAGCACGACGCCACAGGCGAAAGCGGCGGCAAGCGCCAGCGTGATCCGGCCGACCGGCTGCGTCTTGAGCAGGATCATGGCCTGACGCCAGCGGCGGGCGGACAGCGGCTGCAGCCAGCGCGCAACGAACCCCGCGCTGACTATGCGCCCGCGCTCTCGCAGATGGTCGACAAGTCGATTAGCCATGAAATGCTGTCGGCAACGAAGCCCCTGTTAACTATATAGGCCAATATCGGCCCCGGCGCCATCGTTCCGGTGCCGTTCCGCATATTCTTCCCGCCCTTCCGGACGAACCATAGATGGCGGAGAAATCTAAACGTTCCCTGAACGCACGCCTTTCTTTCGCCGGCCCGATCGGCTACCGGCGCTGGACCGGGGCCCACATATCGCGCTATTTCCTGAAAAACAGCCGCTGGGAGCGAAGGTTGCATGGAAACCGAAACCGTCAAATGCCGCATCGCCGACTACATCGCCGTCGTGACCATGGACCGGCCGCCGGTCAACGCGCAGAACGCGCAGATGAACAGCGACATGGCGCTGGTTTTCGACACGATCAGCGATCGCGACGACGTGCGCGTCGCCGTGCTCACCGGCGCCGGCAAGTGCTTCTCCGCGGGCGCCGACATCAAGGACCGCGCCGGCAAGGAGCGCGCGCCGGGCGAGGCCTGGCAGCACAACCGGCGCGTCCGCGAGGCCTTCCACGCCATCGTCGAATGCGAGAAACCGGTGATCGGCGCAATCAACGGCCCGGCGCTGGGCGCCGGCCTCGCGGTCGCCGCCTCCTGCGATATCCTGGTCGCCGCCGAGGAAGCGACGCTTGGCCTGCCGGAGATCAACGTCGGGCTGATGGGCGGCGGCCGCCACGCGATGCGGCTGTTCGGCCACTCCCGCCTCCGGCGCATGATGTTCACCGGCCTGCGGATGGACGGCAAGGAGCTGTATCGCCTGGGCGTCGTCGAGGACTGCGTGCCGATCGCGCAGCTCATGGACAGCGCCATGGGCCTCGCCCGCGAGATCGCGTCCAAGAGCCCGGTCGCGATGCGCCTCGCCAAGCACTCGCTCAACACGATCGAGGAGATGAGCCTCCGGGACGGCTACCGGTTCGAGCAGAATATGACCGTCGAGCTGGGCAAGACGGAGGACTCGAAGGAAGCGATGCGCGCATTCGTCGAAAAACGGGCGCCAGTGTTCAAGGGGAAATAATATTCTGCTAAGGTGGCCCGCTATCCCTTTCTCCGAGGGCCCCGGCCCGCTATTACTCCTTCGATCGGGTTAGACAAACTCCGGTAACGACCGGCCAGAACGACCGGGAAACGGCGAGCAAGCGACATGTACGTTCTGATCGACAACTACGACAGCTTTACCTACAACCTCTTCCATTTCCTGGGGGAATTGGGCGCGGCGGTGGTCGTGCACCGGAACGACGCCGTCACGGCGGCCGAGGTGATCGCCCAGGCGCCCGAAGGCATCGTGATATCGCCCGGCCCCTGCGACCCGGACCGCGCCGGCATCAGCCTCGACCTCGTCAAGGCGGCGGCGGAGACGCGCACGCCCCTGCTCGGCGTCTGCCTCGGCCACCAGGCGCTCGGCCAGGCAATGGGCGGCCACATCGTCCGCGCGCCCCAGCCGATGCACGGCAAGATCAGCACGATCCGCCACGACGGCACGGGCGTGTTCGCCGACCTGCCGACGCCCTTCCACGCGACGCGCTACCACTCGCTCGCGGTCGACCGCGCAAGCTTGCCGAACACCCTCACCATCACCGCGGAATCCGAAGACGGCGTGATCATGGGCGTCGCGCATTGCGCGCTGCCGCTGCACGGCGTCCAGTTCCACCCCGAAAGCATCGCCTCGGAGAACGGCCACAGCCTGCTGCGGAACTTTCTCAGGATCGCCGAGAAGACCCGGCACTAAGCCAACCTAGAACAACAACCGCAAAGGCGGCACGAATGACCAACGGCCCAGAGGCAAAAGCGGGATTGAAGCCCTTGCTGGCGAAAGTCGCGGATGGGGCGACGCTGAGCGAGGACGAGGCGGCCACCGCCTTCGACATCATGATGTCGGGCGACGCGACGGCGGCGCAGATCGGCGCCTTCCTGATGGCGCTCCGGGTCCGCGGCGAGACGGTCGAGGAGATCACCGGCGCCACCCGCACGATGCGCGGCAAGATGACCAAGATCCGCGTGCCCTCGCGCAGCATGGACGTGGTCGGGACCGGCGGCGACGCGCACGGCACCTACAATATCTCGACCGCGACCGCGCTGGTCGTGGCCGGCTGCGGCGTGCCGGTGGCCAAGCACGGCAACCGCGCCTTCTCCTCCAAATCCGGCGCGGCGGACGTGCTCGACACCCTCGGCGTGAACCTGGAAGCCAGCCCCGAGCTGGTCCAGCGCTCGATGGTCGAATGCGGCATCGGCTTCCTGCTGGCGCCGATCTATCACAGCGCCATGCGCCATGTCGGCCCGGCCCGGGCCGAGCTCGGCATCCGCACGATCTTCAATATCCTGGGGCCGATGTCGAACCCGGCGCAGGTCAAGCGCCTGCTGGTCGGCACCTTCAGCCGGCACTGGATCGAGCCGATGGCGCGCGTGCTCGGCAATCTCGGCGCCGAGCGCGCCTGGGTCGTGCACGGCGCCGACGGCATGGACGAGCTGACCACCACCGGGCCGACCTACGTCGCCGAGTTCCACAAAGGCGAGGTCCGGCTGTTCGAGGTCACGCCGGAGGACGCCGGCATCCCGCGCGCCCGGCTGGAAGACCTCAAGGGCGGCACGCCGGTCGAGAACGCGACCGCGGTCGGCGAATTGCTGGGTGGCGCGCCCGGCCCCTATCGCGATATCGTATTGCTGAACGCGGCCGCCGCGCTGCTCATCGCGGGCAGTGTCGGCACCCTTCGCGACGGCGCGGCGCTGGCCGCCCGCTCGATCGACGAAGGCGCCGCCAAATCCGCCCTCGAGGGCATGCTGTCGATCGTCGGTAAGGCTTTATGAGCGATGTTTTGCGCGAAATCTGCGCCGCCAAGCGCACCCATGTCGCCGAATGCAAGGCGGCGGTGCCGCAGGCGGCGATCGAGCGCCGCGCGGCCGAGCGGGCCGGCGCTGCGCGGCTTCGCCGACCGCCTGCAGGCCCGCGTCGCGGCCGGCGAATACGGGCTGATCGCCGAGATCAAGAAGGCATCGCCGAGCAAGGGGCTGATCCGCGAGGATTTCGCGCCGGCCGCCCTCGCCCGCGCCTTTCAGGCCGGCGGCGCGACCTGCCTGTCGGTGCTGACCGACACGCCCTACTTCCAGGGCCGCGACGACTACCTCACCGCCGCGCGCATGGCGACAACGCTGCCCGCGCTGCGCAAGGATTTCATCCTCGATCCCTACCAGGTCTACGAGGCCCGGGCGATCGGCGCGGACTGCATCCTGCTGATCATGGCGGCGCTGACCGACGCGGAAGCCCAGGCCTTGGAAGCGGTCGCGGACAGCCTCGGGATGGACGTGCTGGTCGAGGTCCACAACGGCGAGGAGCTGGACCGCGCGCTCGCGCTCAAGTCCCGCCTGATCGGCATTAATAACCGTAATCTCAAGACATTGACCGTCGATCTTGAGACCACCGAGGAGCTGGCGCCGCGGGTGCCGGCCGACCGGATCGTGGTCAGCGAGAGCGGCCTGTTCGGGCCCGACGACCTGGCGCGCATGGCGCGGGCCGGCGCGCATTGCTTCCTGGTCGGCGAATCCCTGATGCGCCAGGCCGATGTCGCCGCCGCGACGCGCGCCCTGCTCGCCCGCCACGTCGCCGAGACCGCCTGAGCCGGCGCCGCCGCGATGGCCGATCTCACCCATATCGACAAGGACGGCAACGCCGTGATGGTCGACGTCTCGGCCAAGCCGGAGAGCGCGCGCACCGCGACCGCCGCCGGGCGCGTGCTGATGCAGCCGGCGACCGCCGCCTTGATCGCGAACCATGGCGTCAAGAAGGGCGACGTGCTCTCGATCGCCCAGCTCGCCGGCATCATGGGGGCGAAGCGCACGCCCGACCTGATCCCGCTCTGCCATCCGATCGCGCTGTCCTCCGTCGCCGTCACGCTGACGCTGGACGCGGCCGGGAGCGCCGTGGCGATCGAGGCGACCTGCAAGACCACGGGCAAGACCGGCGTCGAGATGGAGGCCTTGACCGCGGTGGCCGTCGCCGCGCTGACCGTCTACGATATGTGCAAGGCGGTCGACCGCGGCATGCGCATCACCGATATCCGCCTGACCCACAAGGCCGGCGGCAAGTCCGGAACCTATCGAGCCGACTAGTACCCGCGATCACAGAATGCTGTCCGTCAAAGAAGCCCAAGACCGAATCCTCGCCGCTGCCAGGCCCACCCCGGCCGAGCAGATCAGCCTCGCCGATGCGCATGGCCGGGTGCTGGCCGGGGATATCGCCGCGCGCCGCACCCAGCCGCCGAAGGCGGTCTCCGCCATGGACGGCTATGCGGTGCGCGCGGCAGACGTCGCCAAGGTTCCGGTCACGCTGGAGATCGTCGGCTACGCGCCCGCAGGCGACGCCCATGAGGGCACGCTCGGCCCGGGCCACGCGGTCCGCATCTTCACCGGCGGCCCGGTCCCCGACGGCGCCGACGCGATCGTCATCCAGGAGGACACCGAGTCCGACGGCAAGACCGTGACGGTCAAGGAATCCGCGCCGAAGGGGCATTACGTGCGCCCGGCCGGGCTCGATTTCCGCGCCGGCGACGTGCTGCTGCCCAAGGGACGGCTGCTGACCGCGCGCGACGTCGGCCTCGCCGCGGCGATGAACCATCCCTGGCTCATGGTGCACCGCAAGCCGCGGGTGACCATCCTCGCCACCGGCGACGAGGTGGTGATGCCGGGCGACCCGCTCGGGCCGAACCAGATCGTCAGCTCGAACGGCCTCGGCCTCGCCGCCGCCGTGCGCGCCTTCGGCGGCGAGCCGATCCTGCTCGGCATCGCGCCGGACGACCGCGACGCGCTCGGCCGGATGGCGGCCGGCGCCGCCGGCTCCGACCTGCTGATCACCACCGGCGGCGCGTCCGTCGGCGACCACGACCTGGTGCAGAGCGTGCTCGGCCAGCAGGGGCTCGAGATCGACTTCTGGCAGATCGCCATGCGGCCCGGCAAGCCGCTGATATTCGGCCGTATCGGCACTACCATGATGCTCGGCCTGCCGGGCAACCCGGTGTCGACCCTGGTCTGCGCGATGATCTTCGTCCAGCCGGCGCTGAAGCGCATGATCGGCCTCGACGGCGACGCCGCGGCGACCATGACCGCCCGCCTCGCCGCGCCGCTCGCCAAGAACGACCGGCGGCAGGATTATCTCAGGGCGACCGCCGAGCGCGCGCCCGACGGTGGGCTCCTGGTGCGCGCCTTCGAGAAGCAGGACAGCTCCATGATGGCGCCGCTCGCCAAGGCGGACTGCCTGATCATCCGCCCGCCCCATGCCGAGCCCGCGCCGGTGGGCGCCGCGGTCGAGATCCTGCCTATGCCGGACGGCCTGATCCGGTTATAGTGTATCCGGGCGCTCAAAATACTAGATGTTGAGCGCGGATTCCCCCTTGACCCGATTCGCGAACTAAACTAGAACAACCTCGAACGTTTCCGTTTTGTTCGGCGATTTCGGGGTGCCGGCTAACCTTTTTGATAAAAACGTCGGGCGCCCGGCCCGGCCGGACGAGAGACGAGGGGGTCGTGGATGCTAACGCGTAAGCAATACCAACTTCTTGTTTTCATCAACCAGTGCCTGAAGGACAACGGGGTTCCGCCGTCCTTCGACGAGATGAAGGCCGCGCTCGAGCTGCGATCGAAATCGGGGGTCCACCGGCTGATCACGGGACTGGAGGAGCGTGGCTTCATCCGCCGGCTGCCGCACCGGGCCCGCGCGCTGGAAGTGCTGCGCCTGCCGGAGAACGCGCCGCAGACCGAGCGGCCCCAGGTCGGCCGCTTCTCGCCCCGCATCGTCGCCAACAACCGCAACCCGCTCCTGGGCTCCGCGCCGGACATGAGCGCCGAGGCGGTCTCCCTGCCGATGTACGGACGCATCGCGGCGGGCACGCCGATCGAGGCGCTGCGTGACGACAGCGGCCATATCGACGTCCCGGCGACCCTGCTGCGCAACGGCGAGCATTACGCGCTCGAGGTCGAGGGCAATTCGATGATCGAGGCCGGCATCTTCGACGGCGACACCGTGGTCATCGAGCGCTGCGAGAACGCCGAGAACGGCGCCATCGTCGTGGCCCTGGTCGACGACAGCGAGGTCACGCTGAAGCGGCTCAGGCGCAAGGGCAATTCGATCGCGCTGGAGCCCGCCAACAAGGCCTACGAGACCCGCATCTTCGGTCCCGACCGGGTCAAGGTGCAGGGCCGCCTCGTGGGCCTGATGCGGCAGTATTGAAGGTTCTGCCGGGGGCGCCCGCATGGCGCGCGCCCTGCCCTTTCCCGCCTCCGACATCCTCCCGCGCCGTCCGCCGCTTCGCCTTGCGCGCCGGCGGCCCGTGCGTCCAGAGGCGGTCGCCGCGGGCCTCGCGGACGCTGAGCGCCCGCACCCCGTCCCGCCCGAGCCAGAGCGCATAGGCGCCGTTCCGCCACAGGTCGAAGCGGTCGATGACGCGGCCGGCCCCGCGGCAGGCCCGCCGCACCGGCACGGCGCTGACCACGATCGCGCCCGGCCGGCAGTCGTCTTCCAGCGCGCGGGCGTCGCGCACCAGGGCCACGTCCCGCAGGCCGGCGCGGTAGATGCAGCCGATCAGGTCGCAGGCGAAGCGGCCGTCCGCGCTTTCCGTCCGGGGCCAAAGAGCGGCGTCGGCTTCGTCCTCGCCGTCCCGCTCCAGCCAGATCCGCGCGGCGAAGCGCTCCGCCCGCTTGCTCGACAGGCTGTAGCGGCCGTCCGCCAGACGCACCGCCATCAGGCTGCCGTCGCCGTTGACCAGGATGTCGGGCCGGTCGGCGAGCGGGATCGTGGCGAGCCCGGCGGCAAGCCCGATCAGCCCGCCCCAGCGCAGCCGGCCGCGCCACAGGCAGACCCAGAGGCCGCCGAGCGCCGCCATCGCCAGCCCGGCCACAGGCATCGCCGGCACGAGGACCGACGCGCCCGGCCAGGACGCCACCATGCGCGCCGCGCCGAGCATCAGGTCGATGCCCCAGGCCATCGGCTGCAGTGCCCAATGCTCCAGCCCCAGCGGCATCAGCACGCAGGCGAGCACGCCGCAGGGCATGATCCAGAAGGCGGCCAGCGGAATGGCGATCAGGTTCGCGACCAGGCTGTACGAGCTGTAACGCCCGAAGTGGTGCAGCGCGATGATCCCCGTCGCCGTGCCCGCGACCAGCGTGGTGATCGCCAGCGCCAGGAGGTAGAGCCCTGCCCGCCGCGCCCATCCGCCTCCCCCGGCGCGCGTGTCGCCGCGCGCCGGTGTTGCTAGGTCGGCGGCCCGACGTAACGGCCCGCCGGCTCTCCACCGGCTCCAGGGCCCGCGCAGGCCCTCATAGGCGGCGACCAGCGCCAGCACCGCGGCGAAGGACATCTGGAAGCTCGGGCCCATCAGGCTCTCGGGCGCGAGCAGCAGGACGGCCATCGCCGCCCAGGCGACGAGCCGGAGTGTGATCGCCGTGCGGTCGAGCAGCACGGCAATCAGCACAAGCCCGGTCATGATGAAGGCGCGCTGCGTCGGCACCGTCGCGCCGGCCATGAAGAGATAGAGCAGCGCGCCCGCGAAGGCGCAGCCCGCCGCGATCTTCTTGACCGGCAGGCGGAGCGCCAGCGGCTCGACCATCGCCAGCAGCAGGCGGATGCCGAAGAACAGGATGCCCGCCACCAGTCCCACATGCAGCCCCGAGATGGCGAGCAGATGCGCCAGCCCGGAATCCCGCATCGCATCGGTCACGTTCTCCGGGATGGCGCTGCGGTCGCCGACCAGGAGGGCTGCCGCGACCGCGCCGGCAGCGCCCGGGATCGCCGCGCGGATGCGGTCGGCGACCGTGAGGCGGAGGCGCGCAAGCCACAACCCGCCGGCCGGCGCCGCCTGCCCCGCCGGCGGCGGCAGGGCCTCGGCCATCGTATAGGCGAAGCCGACGCCGCCGATCCGCGCGAACCAGGCATGGCGCTGGAAGTCATAGGCGCCCGGCATCGCCGGCGCGGCGGGCGGCGCCAGCCGGGCCCGCAGGCGCATGACGGCGCCGATCACCGCATCATCGCCCTTCCGCAGGCGAAGCCGGACGCGCGCGGGCGTCGCGTCCGGCGCTATGCCCTGGAGCGACAGCCGGTCGAGCAGGACGCGCGTGCCGTCGGGCAGCTTCTCGACCGCAACCACACGGCCGCTCACCCAGCCCGGCCCGAAATCGCGCGCCAGCACCGGCGCCGCCACCGCATGCGTGCGAAACTGCGCGACCGCGAAGCCGGCCGCGACGAGTCCGGCCGCCAGCAGCAAGAGCCGGAGCCCGGGCCGCCGCCAGACACAGAGCCCGGCGGCGAGGCACGCGCCCATGGCCGCCGCGCCGGCCCAGGACGCCGGCTCGAAGCGCAGGGTGAAATAGATCGCGATGCCGGTCCCGAACAGCACCGGGCTCCACAGCGCCCAGCGGTCGCGCTGTTCGATGAAGGCCATGAGACAGCGCGCGGCCCAAGCGGCCCGCGCGCCCTCCCCGGCAGGAAAACGACCGGCGGCCGGCGCCGTCGCATCGGTCATGGCGCGGAATTTCAGCGCGAAGTTGTTGCGGCTATCCTCGACCCTCGCGGGTCCCCGGGGTCAGCATAGCCGTTAACGGTCCGGCATCAAGGGCGTCGGGCGCGCTACGCCGCCTTGAACGTCCGATAGGCCTCGGGCAGCGGCACGCCGCGCCGCTTGGCTTCCGACGCCAGCATCGCCACAAGCGTCGCTCGGCTTTGCGCGAAGCTGGGAACGGGCTTGCCCTGGGCCATCATCAGCCGCTCCAGCCCGAAGGCGCCCTCCTCGACTGCAAGATCGCGCCGCGGCCCGGCACGGAGCGAAAATTCGCCGAGCTCGATCGCGCCGGAGACCGGATGGCTGCGGCCGGCGCTGGCGGCGCCGTCGGTGACATAGTGGATCGATACGGTCGGTATTTGCGGCGCCAGGGGATGGCCTTTCGGTGCGAAGAAGCCGGAGCCGTCGCCCGCCGCCATCGCCTCGGCCGACGTGCGCTGAACGACCTGTTCGACGGTGATGCCGAAGCGCTCGTGGTGCGTCCGATACGCTGCGATCCACTCGGTCGACACGAGCACGAGGCGCGACGGCGGCAGGCCGGCCCGCCTGACGAGGTAATCGAGCGCCACGACCAGCAGCTCGCCGTCGAAGTTCGGTGTCTCGTTGCGGAATGCGACGATGCTGAAGCCGGCCAGCACGCCGGGCGTATCCTTCTTGGCGATATCCTCGACGCGCCCGCAGACCTGCCGGCGCATCGTCTTGCCGGCGACGGCATCCGCCACGGTCTCGTCGTAGCGCAGCCCACCGTTGAACGGATGCCCGGTGATCAGCTCGAGCGGCGGCTGCTCGTGATATCCGAGACCGGCGAAATAGCTCAGCAGCGCCCGCCGGGCCGCCTCCGCATCGCTGATCGCCGCCGCTGCGCCCCCACCGATGCTCAGGCCGGCCGCAACCGCCGCCACGCCCGACGCCAGCTGCAGGAATTGTCTCCGGTTTTTAGGCATCCGCGTCTCCCCCCTTTTGTTTCCTTCGAATCGCAATAACGGCGCAGGCACCGGCAACCCGCCGACCCAGCCTCCACGCGACGTCGGCTCGACGCGGCAATGCACGCACAGTCGACCAAGAGTATGACGTTAGACGCCTTGATGATCGCCGTCACCTTCTTGCCCTTCTCGAGGCCGAGATTTTCCCGGGCTCGAGTGTGGCCGTAGAAACGGCGCACCTGCTTTCGCCGATACGCCGGTCGCACCGGCCGTCTCATTGCGCCCCGGAACGGCTGCTTTAGCCCCCACGCCCGTACGGCCGGTCGATGCCACGCACGATCGTCGTGATGTGCGAGCGGTGGACGCCCAGGTCCTTGAGCGTGCGATCGTCGAGCGACTGCAATTCCCGGCAGGCGCGGCGCTGGCGGCGGTGTTCGGCATACCGCCGGCCGATATTGGCTATCCCGGCAAACATGGGGCTTTTCTCCTGTAACCGGCCGATCCGTCCATCGGCCGGCCGGCACCATAGGCGCGCAAAGTTTCAGCCGGATTTTCATCCGCGGGGAAAATTGTTTCAGTTGTTTCCGCCGAGAACGGCGGCGGGCCTCTGTTGCCCTGCGCCGCCCTGTGCTAAACCGCGCGCAACCCGGAGGAACGAGCCTTTCCATGACCGTCGTTACCCGCTTTCCCCCCTCGCCGACCGGCTATCTGCATATCGGCAGCGCGCGCACCGCGCTGTTCAACTGGCTCTATGCGCGCCATTGCGGCGGCAGGTTCCTGCTGCGCATCGAGGACACCGACCGCAAGCGCTCGACGGAGGACGCCGTCGAGGCGATCTTCAACGGGCTGAAATGGCTCGAGCTCGACTGGGACGGCGAGGCCGTGTTCCAGACCCGGAACGCCGCGCGCCACGCCGCGGTCGCCCAGGAGCTCCTCGCCAAGGGACGCGCCTACCACTGCTACTGTACGCCGGAGGAGCTCACCGAGATGCGCGAGCAAGCCAGGCGCGAGGGCCGGCCCACCCTCTACGACGGACGCTGGCGCGACCGCGACCCGTCGGAAGCGCCCGCCGGCGTCGACCCGGTCGTGCGCATCAAGATGCCGCGCGAGGGCAAGACCACCATCGCCGACCTGGTGCAGGGCGAGGTCACGGTCGCCAACGAGCAGCTCGACGACTTCATCCTGCTGCGCGCCGACGGCACGCCGACCTACATGCTCTCGGTCGTGGTCGACGATCACGACATGGGCGTCACCCACATCCTCCGCGGCGACGACCACCTCAACAACGCCTTCCGCCAATACCACCTGTTCCAGGCGATGGACTGGCCGATCCCCGCCTTCGGCCACATCCCGCTGATCCACGGCGCGGACGGGCAGAAGCTGTCGAAGCGCCACGGCGCCCTCGGCGTCGAGGCCTACCGCGAGATGGGCTACCTGCCCGAGGCGATGCGCAACTACCTGCTGCGCCTCGGCTGGAGCCACGGCGACGCGGAGATCATCTCGACCGAGCAGGCGATCGAATGGTTCGACGTCGGCGCGATCGGCCGCTCACCCGCCCGCTTCGACCTCGCCAAGCTGGAAAGCGTCAACGCGCACTACATGCAGGCCGCGGCCAACGACCGCCTGGTCGCGCTCGTCGCGCCCTTCCTCGAGAAACTGACCGGCGAGAGCCCGGGCGCCGACGGCCGGGCCCGCCTGCTGGCCGGCATGGACGGCCTCAAGCCGCGGGCGAAATCGCTGGTCGAGCTCGCCGAGAATGCCCGCTTCTACGTTTCGCGCCCGCAGCATCCGCTGGCCAATGCCAAGGCGGCCAAGATGCTCGCCGAGGACGCCCCCCGCATCCTGGCCGAGGCGGCGGTCCTGCTGTCGGCGGCAGAGCCCTGGACCGCGGAGAGCCTGGAAAGCGGCGTCCGAACCTACGCCGAGACCCATGCGCTCGGGCTCGGCAAGATCGCGCAACCGCTACGGGCGGCGCTGACCGGCTCAAACGCCTCCCCCGGGATTTTCGAGGTCATGGAAGTCCTTGGAAAGAATGAGACAATAGAGCGTATCCGCGCTGTGCCGGGGGTCACTGCCTAAATTGCAGGCGTTTGCTACACGGACCGCTCGCGGTATATACTGCACCGCAACACAATGAGGGGTGCGGGACAAGGTAATGGCAATTTAATCCTTTTCCCGTTTCATATTTCGGCACTCGCCAGATAGAAGGGTCCACCATGACGGAAAAAAGCAAAGCGGCTAATCCGGCAGCTTCGAACGAATATGTCACGTTGACCGACCACACCGACGGCAAGACCTACGACTTCCCGTTGATGCCGGGGACGGTCGGCCCGAAAGTCATTGATGTCCGCAGCCTGTATGGCCGAAGCGGCCATTTCACCTTCGATCCGGGATATACGTCCACTGGCGCGTGCGAGTCCAAGATCACCTATATCGATGGCGAAGCCGGCGTGCTCATGCACCGCGGCTACAAGATCGAGGATCTGGCCGAGCACAGCGACTTCATGGAGGTCTGCTACCTGCTGCTCAACGGCGAGCTGCCGAACGCGAAGGAAAAGGCCGAGTTCGAGAACACCATCACGCATCACACGATGGTGCATGAGCAGATCAACTTCTTCTTCCGCGGCTTCCGGCGCGACGCCCATCCGATGGCGGTGATGGTGGCGACCGTCGGCGCGCTCTCCGCCTTCTACCACGACTCTCTCGACATCACCGATCCGTACCAGCGCATGATCACGTCGCACCGGCTGGTCGCGAAGATGCCGACGCTGGCGGCGATGGCGTACAAGTATTCCGTCGGCCAGCCCTTCGTCTATCCGCGCAACGACCTGAAATACGCCGAGAACTTCCTGCACATGATGTTCTCCGTGCCGGCGGAGCAATACAAGGTGAACCCGGTCCTGGCGCGCGCCATGGACCGCATCTTCATCCTGCACGCCGACCACGAGCAGAACGCGTCGACCTCGACCGTGCGGCTCGCCGGCTCGACCGGCGCCAACCCGTTCGCCAGCGTGGCGGCGGGCATCTCCTCGCTCTGGGGCCCTGCGCATGGCGGCGCCAACGAGGCGGTGCTGAAGATGCTGTCGGAGATCGGCTCGGTCGACAACATCAAGCCGTTCATCGCGCATGTGAAGGACCAGAACGACGACACCCGCCTGATGGGCTTCGGCCACCGGGTCTACAAGAACTACGACCCGCGCGCCAAGGTGCTGATGAAGAACTGCCACGAGGTGCTCGACCAGCTCGGCATCAAGCACGAGCCGCTGCTGGAGATCGCGGTCGAGCTCGAGAAGATCGCCCTCGACGACGAATATTTCATCAAGCGCAAGCTGTTCCCGAACGTCGATTTCTACTCGGGCATCATCCTCAAGGCGATGGGCATCCCGACCAGCATGTTCACCGTGCTGTTCGCGCTGGCGCGGACCGTCGGCTGGATCGCGCAGTGGAAGGAGATGATCGAGGACCCGGACCAGAAGCTGGGCCGGCCGCGGCAGCTCTACACCGGCCCGACCGAGCGCCCCTACGTGCCGCTGCACAAGCGCAAGTAGGCCGCCTTACCGGGCGACAAGACCACGGCGGACGTTTCGGCGTCCGCCGTTTCGATTCCGGGACGGGCGATGCCGCCTATCGGCGCCGACAAGACCTTATAAGTTCAACCGTCCCTTTATCGTCACCGCCCGGCTTGACGCCGTAATCAGGCATGTCGGTAACCGGTAACGCGCGAATGAGAAAGACGGGTCGGGACCGGGCCTTTGCAGCCGTGCCATGGATTCGCCGATTAAATCGGCGAATGACGCGATTGGTTCGAGCCGTGCCCGCTCCGTAGACCTTCGGCCTCTACGTCTGCCGCTCGCGCACCGCGTCGATCACCGCCTGCGCCGCCCGCTGGCTGGGCGGGTCGCCGGCCGCGCCGAGCTCGGCCAGCGCCGGCGCCGACTGGCGGATCTGTTCCTCGCCGGTCGGCCCCAGGAGCTTCTCGATCTCGGCGGCCAGAATCTCCGGCGTACAATTGTACTGCAGACGCTCGGGCACGACCTCGCGCCTGAGGATCAGGTTGATCAGATTGACGTAGCGCACCAGCATCAGCCCGCGCAGCAGCCCCGCCGTCAGCGGCGACACCTTGTAGGCGATGACCGCGGGCAAGTCGCGCCAGCGCGATCTCCAGCGCCACCGTCCCCGATGCCGCGATCGCGGCATTGCTGGCGGCCATCGCGGCGTATTTCTCCTCCCGCCCCTGCACCACCAGGGTCGGCACCGGGAAAGCGTCGCACAGCTCGCGGACCAGGCCGGCGACGCCGCCGACCGTCGGCACCACGGCCTTGAGCGACGGATGCTTCCTGGCCAGCAGCGCGAGCGCGCCGGCGAAGGGCTTGGCCAGCCGCGTGACCTCGCTCCGCCGGCTGCCCAGCAGGACGCAGATCACTGCGTCGTCCTCGGCAATGCCGTATTTCCGGCGGAAGGCCGGGCCGTCGCCACGGTCCGCGCCGTACTCGACCACCGGATGGCCGACATAGCGGCACGGCACGCCCGCCTTTTCGAAGAACGGCGCCTCGAAGGGCAGCAAGCACAGCACGAGGTCGAAATCCTTGCGGATGCCCTTGACGCGCCACGGCCGCCAGGCCCAGACGGTCGGCGCCACGTAGTGGATGCGCGGGATGTAGCGGTTGCGGATGCGCCGGACGACGCGGTGCGCGAAGCTCGGAGAATCGATCGTTACAACGACATCGGGCGACATCGCGTCGACCGCCGCCGCGGTCTGCTTGATCCGGGCGAGCAGCCGGGGGATGTGCGGCAGCACCTCGACCAGCCCCATGACCGACAGCTCGGCCATCGGGAACAGGCTCTGCAGCCCCTCCGCCTCCATCGCCGGCCCGCCGACCCCGGCGAAGCGCACCTTGTCGCCGCAGAGCCGGCGCAGCGCCGCCATCAGCCGGGCGCCCAGCTCGTCGCCGGACGGCTCGCCCGCGACCACGAAAACCCGGAGCGTGTCCATGCCTAGCCGGCCTCGAGCGCGATCAGGAAAAGGCCGGCCTCATCGGCGAGCCGCACGGCCTCGTCGCGGCTGATGACGATCGTCGCCGCCGCCCCGATGGCGATGCCGCGCAGCCCGGCCGCCGCCGCGCGGCGCACCGTCTCGGGCCCGATGGTCGGCAGATCCGTGCGCGTCTCCTGACGCGGCTTCGCCAGCTTGACCAGCACGCCCCCGATGCCGTCGCGCTTCAGCGCGCCGCAGCGCTCGAGCAGCGCATCCGTGCCCTCGATCGCCTCGATGCCGAGCACCATGCCCTGCTGCACCACGACCGCCTGCCCCACGTCGGCATCGCCGAGCGCCGCCAGGACGGCCCGCCCGCGCTCGATATCGGCCTCGGCCTCGGCATCGGGCCGGTGGCGGCCCAGGCAACCCGCCGCAGGCTTCAGGCCGCCCAGCAGACTGTCGGCGCCGATCACCGTGAATCCCTCCTCTTCGATCGCCGCCACGATGCGGCGCAGCAACCCGTCGTCGCCCAGCCCCTTGCGGCCGAGGCGCATGAGAAAGCTCAGCGTCTTCCAGTCGGGCCTGAGGCTGGACAGCGACGGCCGCTCGACGCTTCCCGCAAGCACGATGTCGCGGATCGCGAGCTGCTGGGCGAGCGCCAGCACCGCCCCCGCCTGCCCGAGCCGGAACCAGGCATGCGCCACGCCATCGACCGTGGCGGCCTCGGTCTGGCCTTCGAGCGCAAAGACATGGAAATCCCGGCCGCTCGCCCGGCAGGCGTCGACCAGCATCCGCGGCAGCGCGCCGCCGCCCGCGATGATCCCGAGCTTACCCGCCATTTCCGGGCTTCGGCAGCGTCAATCCGCGTGACGAGTCACGCTGGACGAAGCGGACCAGCTCCCCGACCCCCGCGTCCTCGCCGAACTGCTCGGCGACCTTCTCGACCCGCTCGGCAACGGTGCCGGCATTGGGCTCCTCGAACAGCAGGCGGTAGGCCGCGCGCAGGTTCTGCAGCTGCTCGCGCGTGAAGCCGCGGCGCTTCAGGCCGATCATGTTGAGTCCGGCCAGCCGTCCCCGCTCGCCCAGCACCGAGCCGTAAGGGATCACGTCCTGATCCACGCCGGTCATGCCGCCGATCATGGCATGCGGGCCGATCCGCACGAACTGGTGCACCGCCGACAGGCCGCCGATGATCGCGTAGTCGCCGATGACGACATGGCCCGCCAGCGCCACGTTGTTCGCCATGATCACGTGGTCGCCGACCTGGCAGTCATGCGCCACATGGGCCCCCACCATCAGCAGGCAATGGTCGCCGACGCGGGTGATCATGCCGCCGCCCTCGGTGCCGGGATTGATGGTGACGGACTCGCGGATCGTCGTGTCGCTGCCGATGACGAGCCGCGACGGCTCGCCCTTGTATTTCAGGTCCTGCGGCGGCAGGCCGATCGACGCGAAGGGATAGATCGCCGTCCGCGGGCCGATCTCGGTGTGGCCGCCGACCACGACATGGGAATGCAGCACCACCCCGTTGCCGAGCGCCACATTCGGGCCGACGCAGCAGAACGGGCCGATTTCGACGCCGCTGCCCAGCTTGGCCTCGGGGTCGACCATCGCGGTCGGATGAATTTTCACGTCCATTCAGCCGTTGTCCATGACCATGGCGGTATAGGTCGCCTCGGCGACGGTCTTGCCGTCGACCTTCGCCTTACCCTCGAACTTCCACACCTTGTCGCGGTGCCGGAGCTTCTTCACCTCGATATGCAGCACGTCACCGGGCACGACCGGCCGGCGGAAGCGCGCCTCGTTGATCGACATGAAATAGACCAGCTTGCCGGTCGGATTGATCTTTTGCGATTCGATCACCAGCACCGCAGCCGTCTGCGCCATCGCCTCGATGATCAGGACGCCGGGCATGATCGGCTTTTCCGGAAAGTGGCCCTGGAAATGCGGCTCGGAAGCCGTCACGCATTTGACGCCGGTCGCGCTTTCGTTCGCCACGATCTCGATGATCCGGTCGACCATGAGGAATGGGTAACGGTGCGGCAACGCCCGCATGATACCCTCGATGCCAATGTCGGCGAGCCGCTCCCCATCGGCATACGCGCCCGCACCGTTATCGTCCATCGCGCTCCTCCCGTTGTTCGCGCCCGGGGCCATCAAGGCATCCGTTGCCGCCGCGGGCAGAATTCCTGCCACACGGACCTGCGGCAAACCAGGCACAAGTTTTATTTGTCGGGCTCGGCCTTGGTCAACACCACTTTGGGCAGCCGCTTATCCAAGCGGCGCAGTGCTTCATCGGTGATGACGATCTGATTTTCAGCGAACAGCACCAGTCCCCGGCCCCGCCCCGCATTGAGGATAAGGTTAATGCCGCGCTCCTGCGCGAGCTCCTTCAGCACCGCGACGAGGGCGAGGTCGACCTGGTGCATGCCGTTGTTGAACATGTCGTCGAGCTCGCGCTTGCGTTCCTGGATCAGGCGCTGCAGCTCGTTGACCCGCTCGCGCATCGCCTTGCGCTTGGCGGCGAACGCGGCGTCGCCGGCGTCACCGGCGCCCGGCAGGCGGTTGCCGAACTGCGCGCGTATCTTCTCCAGCTCCTGCTGGATCGGCCGGATCTCGGCCTGAAACTGCTGCTGGCGCTGGTCGATCTGGGCGCGAACGCTCTTTCCGGCGGCGGAACTCCTTGACGACATACTGAAAGTCGATCACGGCGACGACCGGCGTCGGCATCGGCTCGCGGCTCGCTACGGCGGCTCGATCTTCACCGGCGACTGTGCGGATAGCGGCGCCATCGCCGCTTGCAAGGCCGTCAGCAGAGCCGCGGCCATGATGTATCGAAGCGCCCGCTTCATCGCCTAGAACCGCGTTCCGAAGCTGAAGCTGAAGAATTGCTCTTTATCGAAATTGGTCTTGAGCCACGGATAGGCAAGGTCGAGGCGCACGGGACCGAGCGGCGACCGCCAGGCCAGGCCGGCGCCGCTGGACGCGCGCAGACTCCATGCTGTCGTTGATCAGGCTCTGGTTGCCGTCCGCGCCGAAAGCGGTTCCGAAATCGGTAAAGACCGCGCCGCGCAACCCGAACTCCTCGGGCAATCCCAGCGGAAAGGTCAGCTCGACGGAACCCACGCCATAGGTCTTGGCGCCGAGCGCATCATCGGTGAACTTGTCGCGCGGCCCCATGCCGCCGATCTTGAATCCGCGCATGTTGTCGTTGCCCAGCAGATAGGCGTCGGTCACGCGAACGTTCTGGCCAAGGCCTTGGACGTCGCCGATATCGGAGCTGAGCACGCCGATCCATTTTTTGTTGAACGGATAGTAGTATTTCGTCTTCCAGGTCGCCTGTATGAAGCGCGCATCGCCGCCCAGGCCCGCCAGATCGGTCGAGAGCCGGGTGATCAGGCCATCCGTCGGCGTTATCTTGCTGTCGCGCGTATCATAAGCCAGCGTCTGGCCGAGGATGGATTCGAACTCGCCGCCCGACTGGTCCTTGATGATCTGCGAGGCGTCGGTGGCGACGTTGGCAATGTCGACGAACTGGCCGGTCAGGCGAACGCCCTGCGACCATTCTTCGTTGATCTCGTAGTTGGCGCGCAGGCGCCCGCCGGTCTTGTTTTCGTCATAGGTGATATCGGACTGCTGGCTCGACCGGATATTGAACAGGTCGACGCCGGCCGCGAGGTTGCGGTCCAGGAAATAGGGCTCGGTGAACCCGAGGTCGAACTGCTGCGTGACGCTGCGACAGGCGGAAGCTCGCCTTCAGGTCCTGGCCCCGCCCGAGCAGGTTGCGCTCACGGACGCCGACTTCGCCGACCGCGCCGTCGCGCGTCGAATAGCCGCCGCCGATGCTCAGCTCGCCCGTCGGCTGCTCCTCGACATCCACCTGGATGACCGTCTTGTCCGGGCTCGACCCGCGCACCTTGGTCACGTCGACCTTCTTGAAGAAGCCGAGGTTGCGTATTCGCTGCTGCGAGCGTTGCAGCTTGGCCGCGTTGAAGGCGTCGCCTTCGACGAGCCGGAATTCGCGGCGAATGACCCGGTCCAGCGTTCGCGTATTGCCGCGGATGTCGATGCGCTCGACGAAGACGCGCGGCCCTTCCTGGATCTCGAACGTCACCGAGATCGTATGATTGACGCGGTCGCGGCGCACGCGCGGGCGCACTTCGACGAACGCGTAGCCGAAATTGCCTGCCTCGTTGGTCAGCTTGAGCACGGTGTCGTCGACCAGCCGGGAGCTGTACCAATCCCCTTTCTTGAATTTTACCAGAGGCTTGAGAAACTCCGGCTTGATCTCCTTGATCTTCGATTCGACATTGACGTCGCCGAATTTGTAGCGCTCGCCCTCTTCCACCGTGAAGGTGACGAAAAAGTCGCTGCGGTCGGGCGCCAGCTCGGCCACCGCGGACACGACGCGGAAGTCCGCATAGCCGTTTTCCAGGTAGAAGCGGCGCAGCAGCTCACGGTCGAAGGTCAGACGATCCGGGTCGTATTTGTCCGCCGTCGACAGGATGCGCCACCACTTGCTCTCCTTGGTCAGGATGATCTCCTTCAGCTCGCTGTCGGAGAAGACCTTGTTGCCGACGAAGGAGATGGAGCGGATGCCCGATTCCGGCCCTTCCTTGATCTCGTAGACCAGGTTGACGCGGTTCTGCGGCAGCTGGATGACCTTCGGGTCGACCACCGCGGCGAAATAGCCGCTCCGCCGGTACAGGTCGATGATCCGCTTCACGTCCTGCTGCACCTTCGTGCGGGTGAAGACGATGCGCGGCCGAAGCTGGATCTCGGTGGTCAGGTCCTCGTCGTTGATGGCGCTGTTGCCTTCGAAGGCGATCTGGTTGATCACCGGGTTTTCCACCACCTTGACCAGCAGGCGGTCGCCCTCGCGGCTGATTGTCACATCGGCGAACAGCCCAGTGCCATACAACGCCTTCAGCGAGTTGTTGATCGCCGATTCATCGAGCACGTCGCCCGGCTTCACCGTCATGTAGCTGCGCACGGTCGAAGGATCGATGCGCTGCGTGCCTTGGACGATGATCTCCTTGATCGGCGGGCCGCCCGGCTCCACGGGAACGCCGTTGCGGATCGGCGGCTCCGCCGCGCCAGCTTCCGGCGCCGGGGGCGCCAAGGTCGGCAGCTCGCCGCCGGTCGTCGGGGATTCGGATTCGGGCTCAGGCGGAACGACGGTGGGGACGCTGCTCTTCGGCTGGGAGGCCGGTGGCGGACGGTGTATCGGCGGCGGGAAGACGGAGGGCACACCGCCGCTCTGAGCGAGTGCAATCGCCGACAGCAAAAGCATGCATAAAAATACGCCGTAAGTAACGGCGGTCTTCAGCCCCGGCCCCAACTAAGTATTGCTCCCTGCTCGACCTGATCAGGTTATTAAGTTTTTCACAAACTCGAATACTGACAGATTAACCAAGTCGTTGAAGGTCACGAATAGCATAAGACCGAGGACGACGACCAGCCCAATCCGAAAACCGATCTCTTGCGCCCGCTCGTCGAGCGGCTTCCCGCGCACCGCTTCGATTGCGTAGAAGAGCAAGTGACCGCCGTCGAGCATGGGAATCGGGAACAGATTGATCAGTCCCAGATTGATCGACAGCATCACGGCAAGCGAGACGAAGGGAATCAGGCCGAGCCTTGCGGTGTCGCCCGACAGCTGGCCGATGCGCACCGGGCCGCCGAGCTCCCGCACCGACCGCTTGCCGGTGATGAACTGACCGATGGCGGTCAGGATGTCCGCCGACATCTGGTAGCTCTGCCGCGTCGCCTCGACCACCGCATCGACCGGCCCGAGCTTCTGGAAGCCGCTGATCTTCTGGGTCACGCCGAGCAGGCCGATCTTGCCCTTGTTGCCGGAGACGTCGGTGTCCTCGGCCGCCTTCGGCGTCGCGGTGACGGTGACGATCTTGCCGTTGCGCCGCAGCACGATCTCGAGCGGCTCCTCCGGGCGCAGCCGCACGACGCGCTGCACGTCGCGGAAGCGCTTGATGTCGTAACCGTCCACCTTCACGAAATCGTCGCCGGGCTGGATCCCGGCCGCCGCCGCGGCGCTGCCGGGCACCACCTCGCCGACCGACGCCGGCGTGTTGGGCTGCCCGACCGCCATCAGCAGGATCGCCAGCGCGATGATTGCGAAGACGTAATTCGAGGCCGGCCCGGCAAAGACGATGGCGGCCCGCGCCCACAGCTTCTTGTCCGAGAAGGACACCGCGCGCTCCGCCGCCGACAGCGGATACCCGCTGGCGCCGCCGCCGCTATAGGCGCCCTCGCCGAACATCTTGACGTAGCCGCCGAGCGGCAGGGCGCTGATTTTCCAGCGCGTGTTCACGCGGTCGGTCCAGCCGAAGATCTCGGGCCCGAAGCCGATCGAGAAGACTTCGACCCGCACCCCGCAGCGCCGCGCCACCAGGAAATGCCCGAGCTCGTGCACGAAGACGAGCACCGTCAACAGGACGAGAAACGCCGGCAGATAAATCAGGAAGAAGCTCATCTGTTCTCGCGATCAGCAGGTGGAAACGACGTCAGCGTCACAACCGGGCCTCGACGACCGCGCGCGCGACCCGCCGCGCCTCCTCGTCCACATGGTGGACGTCGTCGAGACTGCCGAGATCGCCGTTCGGGATCCGCGTCAGCGTCTCCTCCACGACCTCGGCGATATCGAGGAAACCGATGCCGCCGGCAAGAAAGCTTTCTACCGCGATCTCGTTGGAGGCGTTCAACACAGTTGGGGCAGTTCCCGCCGATTTCAAGGCATCCCGGGCCAGCCTGAGCGCCGGGAATCGTTCCGGATCAGGTGCTTCGAAGGTGAGCTTGCCGATTTGCCCAAGGTCGAGGCGCTGCGACGGCGTGGCCATGCGCTCGGGCCAGGCCAGCGCGTAGGAAATCGGCGTCCGCATGTCCGGCGACCCGAGCTGCGCCAGCACCGATCCGTCCACGTAGGTGACCATGCTGTGGATCACCGACTGGGGATGGACCAACACCTCGATCCGATCTTCCGGCATGGCGAACAGGTGATGCGCCTCGATCACTTCGAGGCCCTTGTTCATCATGGTCGCGGAATCGACGGAGATCTTGGCGCCCATGTCCCAGTTCGGATGGGCCACCGCCTGGGCCGGGCTCGCCTGCGCCATCCGCGCCTTGTCCCATTCCCGGAACGGCCCGCCCGAGGCGGTCACGATCAGCTTTTCCACCGCGTCGCGGCGGTCGAACTCGAAGACCTGGAAGATCGCGTTATGCTCGGAATCGACCGGCAGCAGGGTCGCGCCCCGCGCCTCGATCTCGCGCATCATCAGCGCGCCTGCACAGACGAGACATTCCTTGTTGGCAAAGGCGACGACCGCGCCGCGCCGCACCGCCGCCAGGGTCGAGCGCAGGCCCGCGGCGCCGACGATCGCCGCCATGACCCAGTCGGACGGGCGCACGGCGGCCTCGATGACGGCATCCTGCCCGGCCGCGACCTCGATATCCTCGCCGGCCAGCAGTTCCTTCAGCTCGTGGTAGCGGCGCTCATCCGCCACCGCGACGTAACGCGGGCGCAGCCGCCGCGCCTGCTCGGCGAGCAGCTCGACCCGGTTGTTCGCGGTCAGCGCTTCGACCTGGTAACGCCCCGGATCGCGGTCGATAAGGTCAATCGTCTGGCACCCGACCGACCCGGTCGAGCCCAGAATGGTCACGGTGCGCGGGCTTTCCAACGGCGTTGGCGCCTGCCGTCCGCTGATCACTGCCATGTTACCGGGCTCCCCCCTGCAAGTGCCGACATTAGGGCCGCCGCCGGCATGGCGGTCAAGTATCCGTCGAAACGGTCCAGGAATCCACCATGACCTGGGATCAGCCGGCTGGCGTCCTTCACGTGAAAGGCCCGTTTCAGCTTGGACTCGAGCAGATCGCCGCCCTGCGAAATCGCCGCCAGGACCATGCCGCCGACGGCCAGCGCCAGGGCACCGGCGCCCACCGACCAGGCCGAAAACCGCCCCCGCCGCCGCGGCGCACAGCATGCCGCCGATCAGGCCGCTCCAGGTCTTGTTCGGGCTGATCCGCGGCGCCAGCTTCGGCCCTCCCAGGGCGCGGCCGGTGAAATAGGCCCCGACGTCGGTCGCCATCACCGAGGCGACCACCCAGATCGTCGCCGACAGCCCGCCCGTCGGATCGTTGCGCAGCCAGCCGGCGCTCGCCAGCCCCAACACCACATAGGGCAGGCCGGCGACCAGGACCAGCCGGTGTGCGACGCGCCGCCGCAGCGACAGCGCCACCAGTAACGCGGCGCCGACGGCGACCACCCAGAGCACGGCGGTAAACCCGTAAGGCAGCAGAAGCAACGGCGCCACGACGCCGGCCGCCGGCATGACGGCCATGGCCTCGATGCAATCGGGACAGCACAGCCGCGCCCATTCCCAGCTCATCGCGCCGCCGATGGCCGCCAGCAGAAGCGCGAACCACCACGATCCGAGCCAGACGGCTCCCACCGCGACGGGCAGGAGCACCGCCGCGGAAGCCACCCGCAATCGAAGGCCGTTGCCTTCAGGAGGAGCTGACGGTTGCGCCATATCGCCGGTCACGGCGGCGAAACTCCTCGACGGCCTCTGCGAGATTGCGTCCGTCGAAGTCCGGCCATAGCACATCCTGGAATACGAATTCGGTATAGGCCAGCTGCCAGATCAGAAAGTTGCTGATCCGCTGCTCGCCGCTGGTGCGGATCAGCAGGTCCGGATCGGGGATGCCGGCGGTCGTGAGATACCGGCTGAACAAGGTCTCGTCGATCGCCGCCGGATCGATCCGCCCCGCCGCCACCTCGCGCGCCAGCGTCTGCGCCGCATGGGTGATATCCTGCCGGCCGCCATAGCTCAAGGCCAGCACCGCGGTCAGGCCGGTATTGTCGGCGGTGGTCTTTTCCGCCTGCTCGATCAGTTGCACGATGTCATGCGCGAGACGGCTGCGGTCGCCGATGATGCGGATGCGCACGTTGTTCTTGTGCAGCTCGGCGGTCTCCGAGCGCAGATAAAGCCGCAGCAGCCCCATCAGGTCTTCGATCTCGCGCTCCGGACGGCTCCAGTTTTCCGAGGAGAAGCCGAACAGCGTCAGATACGAGATGCCGAGCTCGCGCCGCCGCGCGCACGGTGCGGCGCACCGCCTCGGCGCCGTTCCGATGCCCGACGGTTCGTCGGCAGATTGCGCTGCTTGGCCCAACGACCGTTGCCGTCCATGATGATCGCGACATGGACGGGGACAGGCGCGGCCCCGGATGTGGAGACAAGCGGATCCATTCCTAGACCTGCATGATCTCCTTTTCCTTGGCCGCGTACACCTTGTCGATCTCGGTGATGTGCTTGTCCGTCAGCTTCTGGATCTCGTCCGCGACGTCGCGGTGCTCATCCTTCGAGATATCGCCGTCCTTTTCCATCTTCTTGAGATGGTCCATGCCGTCGCGCCGGACGTTGCGCACCGCGATCTTCGCCTGCTCGGCGTAGCGCGAGGCGACCTTCTTCAGCTCGCCGCGCCGCTCCTCGCTGAGATTGGGGATCGGCACGCGCAGCGTGTTGCCCTCGGTCTGCGGATTGAGGCCGAGATCGGACTCCCGGATCGCCTTCTCGACCGCCTTGATCAGGCTGTTGTCCCAGACCTGCACGGTGAGCATTCGCGGCTCCGGCGCGCTGATCGTTCCGACCTGGTTCATCGGCATCTGGCTGCCATAGGCATCGACCGTGAGCGGCTCGAGCAGGCTGGTGGCTGCGCGTCCGGTGCGCAGGCCGCCGAATTCCCGATGCAGCGCCTGCAACGCCCCATCCATCCGGCGCTGTAAGTCGGTAATGTCCATCTTGGCCATGACTTACGATCCTTCGGCGATAATCGTGAATTTCCCTTTGCGTTGTATCACATTTGCGAAAGCGCCAGAATCGAGAATCGAGAAGACGATGATGGGAATGTCGTTCTCGCGGGCGAGCGAGATCGCCGCCGCATCCATCACTTTAAGATCCTTCGACAGGACTTCGAGATAATTGAGCTTCTCGTATCGCTCCGCCTGCGGATCCTTGAACGGATCGGCGGTGTAGACGCCATCGACCTTGGTCGCCTTGAACAGCGCGTCGCAGCCCATCTCGGACGCGCGCAGGGCGGCCGCCGTATCGGTCGTGAAGAAGGGATTGCCGGTGCCCGCGGCGAAGATGACCACCCGGCCCTTCTCCATGTGGCGCACCGCGCGGCGGCGGATGTAGGGCTCGCAGATCGACTGCATCGGGATGGCCGACAGCACCCGCGTGGCCACGCCCGCGCGCTCCAGCGCGCTCTGCATCGCCAGCGCGTTCATCACGGTCGCCAGCATGCCCATATAGTCGGCGGTGGCGCGCTCCATGCCGCTCGCGGCGCCCGACATGCCGCGGAAGATGTTGCCGCCGCCGATGACGAGGCAGATCTCGACGTGAAGCTCGCAGACCGACTTCACCTCGGCGGCGATGCGCTCGACCGTCACGGGATCGAGCCCGTAGTCGCGGTCGCCCATCAGGGCTTCGCCCGACAGCTTCATCAGGACCCGGCGGTAAACCGGCGCGGCGCTGTCTTCTACCTTGGCTGCGGTCGTGCCAGATGCCATCGCCGGTCCCCCGATCTTATTGGGTCAATGATGCCACTTCGGCCGCGAAATCGGCCAATTCCTTCTCGATGCCCTCGCCGAGCTGGAAGCGGAGCGAAGCCGGCGATCGCGACCGGGACGCCCAATTCCTTGGCCGCCTTCTCGACGACCTTGGCGATCCGGCTCTCGTTGTCGATGACGAAGGTCTGCTCGAGCAGCACGACCTCCTGGTAGAACTTGCGCAGCCGTCCGTCGACCATCTTGGCGATGATCTCGGCGGGCTTGCCCGAGCCGGCGGCCTGTTCGGTCAAGATCGCGCGCTCGCGCTCGACCGCCGTCGGGTCGACCTCATCGGTCGACAGCCATTCCGGCCGCGCTGCGGCGATATGCATGGCGAGCTGCCGGCCGAGCTCCACGAGCTTGTCCTCCGGCGCGCTCGATTCCAGCGCGACCAGCACGCCGATCTTGCCGAGACCCGGCTTCAGCGCGTTGTGCACGTAGGAAGCGACGATGCCCGGCGAGACGGACAGATAGGCCGCCCGGCGCAGGTTCATGTTCTCGCCGATCGTCGCGATGTTGTGGGTCAGCTCTTCGGCGACGCTGCGCCCGCTGCCGGGAAAGTCCGACCCGTTGATCACGTCGAGGTCGCCCTGCGCGGTGCAGGCGATGGCCGCGACCTGCGTGGCGAAGTTCTGGAAGGTCTCGTTGCGCGAGACGAAGTCGGTCTCGGCATTGACCTCGACCACCGCGCCTTCCGAGCCGCTGGCGAACACCGCCACCAGCCCTTCGGACGCGACGCGGCCCGATTTCTTCGCCGCCGCGGCAAGACCGTTCTTGCGCAGCCAGTCGACGGCCTCATCCATGCTGCCCGCGGTCTCGGACAGCGCCTTCTTGCAATCCATCATTCCGGCGCCGGTCTTGTCGCGCAATTCCTTGACCAGCGCTGCGGTTATCTGAGCCATTGATCAAACCTCTCAGTCGGTTGAAACGGAGCGTCCGCTCGGGCGGCCGGGCCTTCCCGGGCCGGTCAGGCGGTCTCCGTCTCGGCGCTCGCCGCTTCGGTCGCTTCTGCTACAGGCGCTTGCGCAGGCGTCGCTTCTACCGCAGGCATCGCTTCGGCGGCGGCGGTCGCGGCCGGCACCTCGGTGCCTTCCATCTTCTCCTTGGCCTCGCCGCCGGAGCCGATGAACTCCTTCTGCAGGCCGTCCAGCACGGCGCTCGAAATCAGATCGCAGTAGAGATGGATCGCCCGCTGGGCATCGTCGTTGCCCGGCACCGGATGGGTGATCCCGTCCGGATCGCAGTTGCTGTCGATGACCGCGATGACCGGAATGTTCAGCTTGGTCGCCTCGTGGATCGCGATCGCTTCCTTGTTCGTGTCGATCACGAACAGGATGTCCGGCAGGCCGGCCATCTCCTTGATGCCGCCGAGCGAGCGATCGAGCTTCTCGCGCTCGCGCTGCAGGCCGAGCAGCTCCTTCTTGGTGAAGCCGATGGTCTCATCGGCAAGCCGCGTCTCCAGCTCCTTCAGGCGCTTGATCGAATTCGATATGGTCTTCCAGTTGGTCAGCATGCCGCCGAGCCAGCGGTGGTTGACGTAGTACTGGCCGCAGCGCTTCGCGGCCTCGGCGATCACCTCGCCCGCCTGGCGCTTGGTGCCGACGAACAGCACGCGCCCGCCGCCGGCGACGACGTCGCGCACCGCCTCCAGGGAGCGATGCAGCATCGGCACCGTCTGCTCAAGATCGATGATATGCACGCCGTTGCGCTCACCGAAGATGTAGGGACGCATCTTCGGGTTCCAGCGCCGGGTGGTGTGACCGAAATGGACGCCGGCTTCGAGAAGCTGGCGCATCGTGAAGGTTGGCATAACCATGGATTGGACCTTTCTCCGGTTAATCCGCCGCAGGCCATACCGGATTTCCGGCACCGGAGCGAACGCCGCCGGAAATGGCAGCCTCCGCACGCCCGCGTGTGGGTTTAAGTTGGCGGGGATATACCCGTAAGCCGCTGTCCTGGCAAGGCCGAAGACCCTCGGACGGGGGCGTTTTGCGTTCATTTACGGGAGTATTCGAGAGCGCCACAATCCTGGCGGGAAGACCGGCCCGAATCCCGCGTTAACCCTCGATGCCGGCCCTCAGATGTCGTGCACGTCGACCACGCCCGGGATCGACTTCACCGCCGCGCGCATCTGCGGCGTAATCCGGAAGCCGCCGGGGATCGCCATCTCGATCTCCCGGTCCTCGGTATCCAGCACCAGGGTGACCCGGCCCTTGCCGCGCGTCGCGTGGTCGCGGAAGACACCGGCCAGCCTGGGCACCGGCTCGGGCTCGCGCAGGAAGATGCGGAGCCCGGCGGCGGCGTCCGAGGCCGCCTCCTCCAGCCGCTGGATGCGGTTGGCGGTCAGCCGGAAGCCGTCCTCGTTGGGCTGGATATCGACGCTGACGAGCAGCGGCGCGCCGGACTCCAGCAGCTCCCGCGCGGTCGCCAGCAGCTCCGAGAAGACGGTCACCTCGTAGGTGCCCGTGGTATCGGACATCTGGACGAAGGCGAGCCGGCCGCGCCGGCCGTTGATGATGCGCTTCGAGCCGACGATGCCCGACAGCTTGACGCGCGGCTCGCGCACCCGGCGGGCCGCCACCTCGGACCACTTGACCACGCCCATGCGCTCGCAGCTCTTGGCGTAGGCTTCGAGCGGATGCGAGGAGAGGTAAAAGCCGATCGCCTCGTACTCGTGCTGCAGGCGCTCCTGGGTCGGCCAGTCCGCCACGTCCGGCAGCGCGATGCGGCTGGTCTCCAGCCCATCGCCGAACAGGCTGACCTGGTGGCTCTCGCGGTCGCTCTGGGCGGCGGACGCGAAGCGGATCAGCGTCTCGACCGCAAGGTAGATCTGCTGGCGGTTCGGATTGATCGCGTCGAACGCCCCTGCCCGCGCCAGGTTTTCGATCTGCCGCTTGTTCATCACGCGATTGTCGAGCCGGTTGGCGAAGTCGGCGAGATCGGCGAAGGGCCCGTTCGCCGCGCGCTCGGCGACCAGCGTTTCCATCGCCGCCTGCCCGACATTCTTGAGCGCGGCGAGCGCGTAGCGCACCGCATAGCCGCCGTCCGCCAGCGGCTCGACGGTGAACTCCGCGCCCGACTTGTTGATGTCGGGCGCGAGCAGCGCGATGCCGAGGCGGTCGAGCTCGGCGCGGAAGCCGCCGAGCTTGTCGCTGTTGCCCATGTCGAGGGTCATCGACGCGGCCATGAACTCGACCGGATGGTTGGCCTTGAGCTAGGCGGTCTGGTAGGCGACCAGCGCGTAGGCCGCGGCATGCGACTTGTTGAAGCCGTAGCCCGCGAACTTGTTGACCTGCTCGAAGATGCGCCCGGCGACGCTGGCGTCGACGTCGCGCCCGACCGCGCCGTCGATGAAGGCCTTGCGCTGCGCCTCCATCTCCTCCTTGATCTTCTTGCCCATGGCGCGGCGCAGCAGGTCGGCGCCGCCGAGCGTATAGCCCGACAGCTCCTGCGCGATCTGCATCACCTGCTCCTGGTAGATCATGATCCCGTGGGTCTCCTTGAGGATCCCCTCGATCCGCGGGTGCATGTAGTCGGGCGCTTCCTCGCCGTGCTTGCGGCGGATGTAGCTCGGGATGTTGTCCATCGGGCCCGGGCGGTAGAGCGAGACGAGCGCGATGATGTCCTCGAAGCGGTCGGGCCGGAGCTTCTTGATGACGTCGCGCATGCCCGAGCTTTCCAGCTGGAACACCCCGGTCGTGTCGCCCTTGCACAGCATCTCGTAAGTCTTGGCGTCGTCGATCGGCAGCTGCGACAGGTCGAGCTCGATGCCGCGCTGGGCCAGCAGCTTGACCGCGCGCGCCAGCACGGTCAGCGTCTTGAGGCCGAGGAAGTCGAACTTCACCAGCCCGGCCTTCTCGACGAACTTCATGTTGAACTGGGTGACCGGCATGTCGGAGCGCGGATCGCGGTAGAGCGGCACCAGCTTCTCGAGCGGCCGGTCGCCGATCACCACGCCCGCCGCGTGGGTCGAGGCGTGCCGGTAAAGCCCTTCCAGCTTCAGCGCATAGTCGAAGAGCTGGCGGACCATCGGGTCTTCGTCGATCATGCCCTGCAGCAACGGCTCGCCGTCGACCGCCTGGCTCAGCGTGACCGGATTGGCCGGGTTGTTGGGCACCAGCTTGCAGATCCGGTCGACCTGCGAATAGGGCATCGCCAGCACGCGGCCGACGTCGCGCAGCACCGCGCGCGCTTCCAGCTTGCCGAAGGTGATGATCTGCGCCACCCGGTCCTGGCCGTACTGGCCCTGGACATAGCGGATGACCTCGTCGCGCCCGTCCTTGCAGAAGTCGATGTCGAAGTCCGGCATCGACACGCGCTCGGGGTTGAGGAAGCGCTCGAACAGCAGGCCCCAGCGCAGCGGGTCGAGGTCGGTGATGGTCAGCGACCAGGCGGCGACCGAGCCCGCGCCCGAGCCGCGGCCCGGCCCGACCGGGATGCCCTGCTCCTTCGCCCACTGGATGAAGTCGGCGACGATCAGGAAATAGCCGGGGAAGCCCATCTGGTTGATGATGCCGAGCTCGTACTCGAGCTGCGTCGCGGTAGGGCTTCGCCGCCGCCTCGCGCGCGGCTTCGTCCATGTCTTCGGTGAAGACATGCGCCTGCAGCCGCTCTTCCAGCCCTTCCCGCGCCATGTCGCGCAGCGCGTCGGCCTCGCTCCGCCCTTCCAGATGCGGATAGGGCGGCAGGATCGGGTCCCGCACCTCCGGCATGTAGGCGCAGCGGCGCGCCACCACGAGCGTGTTGTCGATCGCCTCCGGCAGGTCGGCGAAGAGCGCGCGCATCTCCTTCGCCGACTTGAAGTAATGCTCGGGCGTCAGGCGCCGGCGGTCGCTCCGCGTCACCACCGTGCCCTCGGCGATGCAGATCAGCGCGTCATGCGCCTCGTACATGTCGCGCGTGGCGAAGAACACCTCGTTGGTCGCGATCAGCGGCAGGTCGTAGCGGTAGGCGAGGTCGATGAGGTCGCTCTCGATGCGCTCCTCCTCGGCCAGGCCGTGGCGCATGACCTCGACATAGAGCCGGCCCGGGAAGATGCCCGCGAGCGTCCGCAGCATCGCCTCGGCGGCGGGCGCCTGGCCCTCCCCCAGCAGCCGCCCGACGCCGCCGGCCGGCCCGCCGGTCAGCGCGATCAGCCCCTCGCTTTTCGCCGCGAGGTCGTCCAGCGTGACATGCGGCGCCTCGTGCGGCTCGGTGCCGAGGAAGGCGCGGCTGGTCAGCGCCAGCAGGTTCTCGTAGCCGGCCTCGTTCTGCACCAGCAGCACGAGCTGGTCCGGCGCCACCGCGACGCCGCTGCCGCGCGCCTCGTTGCGGGCGACGGAGAGCTGGCAGCCCACGATCGGCTGCACGCCCGCGCCGCGGGCGGCGAGCGAGAATTCCAGCGCGCCGAACAGGTTGTTGGTGTCGGTCACGCCGACCGCCGGCATCGCCTCCTTGCCGCACAGCTTCGCCAGGTCGCCGATACGGATCGCGCCCTCGGACAGCGAGTAGGCGGAATGGACGCGGAGGTGGACGAAATCGGCATGCGGCATGGCCGGATGATTCCACGAGACGGCGGCGGAGTCTTCCCTCCGTTCGCGCAATCCCCCCACCCGCTCGCATGCCTCGCGACCTCCCCCGCAAGGGGGGAGGTAAGTCGTTGCGGCAAGGAATAAAAATCAACCTCCCCCTCGACGGGGGAGGTCGGCGCGAAGCGCCGGGTGGGGGTGGGCAATTGCGCCCCCATCACTGTTCCCTTAACGCGGCAGTAGTGGAATCCGCGAATCGCCTACTGCGCGCCCCGCCTCGGGATCGCGGCCATGTCGCGGACCCAGGGCAGCTCCGAGCGGCACCAGATCTGGACCGACGGCTTGAGCGCCTCGCGCTGGCGGATCGCGCCGAGGCGGATGCGGTAGACGCCCCCTTATCCGTCTCGGACGGGACCGTGTAGAGATGGCTGCCGCAGGTCGGGCAGAACATCTGCACGCGCTTGTTGCCGCTTTCCGCCGTCTTGACGTAGGCCTTGGGCTCGCCGGACAGCAGTTTGAAATCCTTCGCGGCCGCCGGCACGCTGACGCGGAAGGCCGAGCCGGAAAAGGCCTGGCAGTCCGTGCAGTGGCAGATGTTGACCTGCTTCGGGTCGATCTCCGCTTCAAAGGTGATGGCGCCGCACTGGCAGCTGCCGTCGATCTTCATGGCTTCCTCCCTCGCGCAAATGCTTACTCCGCCAGCGTCGGCCCGGCCCCACAGACCCGGGTCTGGCGCATGCGGCGGCGATACTTGTCGGCGTCGTAGCCGCTGCCGCGGTGGACCAGGCAACGGTTGTCCCAGATGACCACATCGCCCGGCCGCCAGGCGTGCGAATAGACATACTCAGGCGCGGTTGCGCGGACGAGCAGATCGTCCAGCAACGCGCGGCTCTCGTCGAAGCTCCAGCCCTCGATCTCCCTGGCGTGCGAGCCGACGAAGTAATTCCTGGCGCCCGTGCGCGGGTTCTCGCGCACCAGCTTCTGGCGCACCGGCGGCAGCGAGGCGGCGTGCGACGGGGTCACCGCGTCCGGCCCGACCTTGCTGCGCGAGAAGACATAGTCGTGCACCGCGATCAGCGGGGCGATCTCGTCCTTCATGCTCTCCGGCAGCCGGCCATAGGCGGCGCGGCAGCTGACATATTCCGTGCGGCCGCCCTCGTCCGGCACCTCATAGGCGCACATGATCGAGACGTAGGTCGGCACCGGCCGGAAGGAGGAATCCGAATGCCACATGTTGTTGCCGGTCTGGAAGACGGTCCGCTTGTGGCTGCTGCCGAGCTTGACACCGTCCTCCAGCACGTTGCCGATCGTGGCGAAATAGTCGATCTTGCCTTCCTGGCCGAGCTTGGTGTGGTTCGGCTCCGGCTCGCCGAGGGCCTGCGTGAAGGCGAGATGCTTGGCGTCGTCCATCGCCTGGTCCGGGAAGCAGAGGAAGGAATAGTCGTCGATCGCGGCGCGAATCGCCTCGACCGTCGCGGCCGGCAGCGGCCGGCCCAGGTCGACGCCGGTGATGCGGGCGGCGAAATCCGCGTGCAGCGGCTCTATTCTCAGCGTGGTCATGGTGTCCTCCCCCCGTTTCGCCGGGTTCCGGAGAGTATAGCACCGGGGGTCGCTTCGGTTGAAATCGGGTATCAAAAAGGGGACAGAGCCCTTTTTCGTCTTTAAGAAAAAGGGCTCTGTCCCCTTTTTTTCAAAACGTCCTCGCCCTCACTTCTTCTTATTCACCGACTCCACCGTCGGCATGCGGTAGCGGTCGCCGGGTTTGAGCCAGCCCTTGAAGCCGGGCTTGCGCTTCTCGGCGAAGGCCTTGCGCGATTCCATCAGGTCGGACTTGTCGCCGTGCTCGTGCAGCGCCGCGGCCAGCGCCGCCAGCTCGGGCGATACCTTCGGGCGCATCTGGCGCATCATGGTGACGGTGTTGACGCGCGAGGCCGGCGGCAGGGTCAGCAGGTGCTCGGCCATCCCGACCGCTTCCGGCAGCAGCTGGTCCGGCTCGACCAGCCGGTTGAGGAAGCCGAGCGCGTAGAGCCGCTCGGCGGTGAAGCGATAGCCCAGCGCCATCTCGGTCGCGACCGGGTGCGGCAGGTTGGCGAACAGGCCATGGTTGTAGCCGCCGAGCAGCCAGCGCTTGGCCTCGGAAACCTCGAACACCGCGCCCTTGACCGCGACGCGCAGGTCGGTGCGCTCGACCAGCATGAAGCCGCCGCCCATGGCGAAGCCGTTGACCGCGGCGATGACCGGCTTCTCCAGCACGCCGTCGCGGAACGGATCGGCGACCGCGTGCCCTTCGCTGCCGGGCTTGCCGCGCTCCAGCAACTCCTTCATGTCCTCGCCGGCGCAGAAGGCCCGGCCGGTGCCGGTCAGGATCGCGACCTCAAGGTCCTTGCTCTCGCGGAACTCGCTGAAGGCCTTGCCCATGCCGGCGCGAAGCTCGACGCCGAGCGCGTTCATGCGCTCGGGCCGGTTCAGCGTGACGATCATGATTTGCCCGCGGATTTCCGTCTCGACGACAGCCATGCCTCATCCTCTTCCGTTGCGGCGCCCATGCGCAGGCGCCTCGTTGCTCCCGCAACGCTAACGGATCGAGGGCCCGGAGTCGAAGGCGAATGGCGGGATCGGGCGCCCGCCCTACCCCTTCGCCCTATCCCTTCGGCGGGGCCATGCCGGCCGGGTCGGACTCGTGCACCCGGCGGGTCATGAAGGTGCCGAGCCCGGCGGCGCAGACCTTGCCCTGGTCGGTGTGCACCTCGCAGCGCACCACGGCGGTGCGCGAGCCGGCGCTGACCACGTCGGCGATGCAGGTCAGCCGGTCGCCGGTCGCCGGCGCCAGGTAGTTGATCTTCATCTCGAGCGTCACCATCGGCCGCTTGCGGTTGTCGTAGTTGCCGCCCGACGCCGCCGTCGCCATCCCGACGTCGATCAGCGCCGCCACCGCGCCGCCCTGCACCACGCCCCGCAGGTTGCGCATCTCGTCGCGGACCGGCATGCCGACGACCGCGCGGCGCTCCCCCGTGACCTCGTACTCAACGCCGAGCCATTTCCTGAATCCTTCGTCCGGCATGTGCTTTCCATTCCCGCCCAATGAATTGATGTTGGCGAGATAACCCTATATTTTCAGGCAGGTTGTCAATACCGCGCGCGCGCCGGGGTCTCGTCGGCCGTGACCACCTTGAGATGGCCGTCCTCGAGCCGGAGGATGCGGTCCATGCGGCGCGCCAGGTCCATGTTGTGGGTCGCGACGAGGGCGGCCAGCCCGGCCTCGCGGACGAAGCCGGAGAACATGTCGAACACGTCGTCCGCGGTGTGCTGGTCTAGGTTGCCGGTCGGCTCGTCCGCCAGCAGCAGCAGCGGCCGGTTGGCGAGCGCGCGGGCGATCGCGACGCGCTGCTGCTCGCCGCCCGACAGCCGCGCCGGGCGGTGCGTCTCGCGCTCGGTCAGGCCGACCAGCTCGAGCAGCGCCCGCGCCCGCTCGCGCGCCTCGCGCTTGCCCACGCCGGCCAGCATCTGCGGGATCATCACATTCTCCAGCGAGGAGAATTCCGGCATCAGGTGGTGGAACTGGTAGACGAAACCGATGTCCTTGCGCCGCACCAAGGTGCGCGCGGTATCCGACATGGCGCCGCAGGGATGCCCGTCGACGACGACGTCGCCGCCGTCCGGCCGCTCCAGCAGGCCCGCGACGTGCAGCAGCGTCGACTTGCCCGCGCCCGACGGCCCGACCAGCGCCACCAGCTCGCCGGTCTGGATCTCGAGGTTCACGCCCTTCAGCACTTCGAGCGCGCGCTCGGCCTGGTGGTAGGTGCGCACGACGTTCTGAAGCTGCAGCGCCGCCTCACTCATAGCGCAGCACCTCCACCGGATCGAGCCGCGCCGCCTTCCAGGCCGGATAGATCGAGGCGAGGAAGGACAGCACCAGCGCCATCACCACGACCATGACGACCTCGGTCGAGTCCACCTCGGCCGGCAGCTGCGACAGGAAATAGATCTCGGGCGAGAACACGTTGGTGCGCGTCAGCGCCTGGATGAGCTGGCGGATCTCCTCGATGTTGAGCGCGAAGGCGATGCCGAGCGCCGCGCCGAGCACGGTGCCGATCACGCCGACGCTGGCGCCGGTGATGAAGAATATCCGCAGCACCATGGCGCGCGTCGCGCCCATCGTGCGCAGGATGGCGATGCCCTTGCCCTTGTCCTGCACGAGCATCACCTGGCTCGAGATGATGTTGAACGCGGCGACCACGATGATCAGCGTCAGGATCATGAACATGACGTTGCGCTCGACATTGAGCGCGGTGAAGAAGCTGGAATTCTTCTGCTGCCAGTCGATGATGCGGAAGCCGGGGCCGAGCTCTTTCGACAGCTTCGGCAGGAAGCCCGGCGCCTGGTCGGGGTCCTTCAGCATCAGCTCGAGCATCGACACCGTGCCCTTGTACTGGAAGAAGGTCTGCGCCACCGCCAGCGGCATGTAGATCAGGCCGGAATCGTATTCCGACATGCCCACGTTGAAGATCGCGGCGATCGGAAAGGTCTTGCTGCGCGGCATCACGCCGAACGGGGTGTTCGTGCCCTGCGGCGAGATCAGCTTGACCTTGTCGCCGACCATCAGCCCGAAACGCCGCGCGAAGCGCGTGCCGACGATGATGCCGTCGCCGCTATCGAAATTCTTCAGCGATCCTTCCCGGATGCTCTTGGCCAGCAGCGGCCGGCTGCGGAAGCTCTCCGCGGTCAGCCCGTCCACCAGGGCGCCGCCGGCGACATTGTTCACCGTCGCCATCACTTGGCCCTCGACCATCGGCGTCACGCTGACCACGCCGTCCATCTTGGCGATCTTCGCCGCGAAGACGTCGTAGCCCTGCAGCACGCCGTTGCCGCCTGTGACCTCGACATGGCCGTTGACGCCGAGGATGCGCGACAGCAGCTCGGCGCGGAAGCCGTTCATCACCGACATGACGATGATCAGCGTCGCCACGCCCAGCATGATGCCGACCAGCGAGAACCAGGCCACGACGGAAATGAAGCCTTCCTGCCGGCGCGCACGGAGATAGCGGAAGGCGACCAGACGCTCGAAGGCGGAGATCACGAAGCGGCCCGTCCCGTGAGCTGCGCCAGCGCAGCGTCGATCGACAGCTCCTCGCGCGCGCCGCTTGCCCGGTTCTTCAATTCGACGACTCCCGTCTTGAGGCCGCGCGGCCCGACCACGAGCTGCCAGGGCAGCCCGATCAGGTCCATGTCGGCGAACTTGACCCCGGCGCGCTCGTCGCGGTCGTCATACAGCACCTCGCGGCCGGCGTCGCGCAGGCGGGCGAAGATGTCCTCGCAGGCCGCATCGCAGGCGTCGTCGCCCTGGCGCAGGTTGACCAGGCCCGTCTGGAACGGCGCCACGCTCTCGGGCCAGATCGCGCCGGCCTCGTCGTGGCAGGCCTCGATGATCGCGCCGACCAGGCGCGACACGCCGATGCCGTAGGAGCCCATCTCGACCGCCACCTCCTCGCCGCCGGGGCCGGCGACCTTGGCGCCCAGCTTCGCGGAATATTTAGTGCCGAAGAAGAAGATATGGCCCACCTCGATGCCGCGCGCGGTGACCAGGTCGTCGGCCGGGACCGGACAGGCCGCGGCGTCGTGCATGTCGTCGGTCATGGCGTATTCCGAGGTCCAGCCCGCCACGACCTTGGCCAACGCCACCGGGTCCTCGTAGTCGACGCCTTCCGCCGGCACGTCCATGTCGAGATAGGCCTTGTGGCAGAACACCGCGCTCTCGCCGGTGTCGGCCAGGATCAGGAACTCGTGGCTCATGTCGCCGCCGATCGGGCCGGTATCGGCCTGCATCGGGATGACCTTGAGCCCCATGCGCGCGAAGGTCCGCAGATAAGCGACGAACATCTTGTGGTAGGCGACGCGCCCCGCCGCGGCGTCGAGGTCGAAGGAATAGGCGTCCTTCATGTAGAACTCGCGGCCGCGCATCACGCCGAAGCGCGGGCGCACCTCGTCGCGGAACTTCCACTGAATATGATAAAGATTCTTCGGCAGATCGCGGTAGCTCTTCACCTCGGTAGCGAAGATCTGGGTGATAAGCTCTTCATTCGTCGGGCCGTAGAGCATCTCGCGCTCGTGCCGGTCGGTGATGCGCAGCATCTCCTTGCCGTAATCGTCGTAGCGGCCGGACTGGCGCCAGAGGTCGGCGGACTGGATGGTCGGCATGAGCAGCTCCTGCGCGCCGGCGCGGTTCTGCTCCTCGCGCACGATCTGCTCGATCTTCTTCAAGACGCGGAAGCCGAGCGGCAGCCAGCTATAGATCCCGGCGGCCGCCTGGCGGATCATCCCCGCCCGCAGCATGATGCGGTGGGACACGATCTGCGCTTCCGCCGGCGTCTCCTTCAAGGTCGGCAGGAAATAGCGCGTGCGGCGAACCGCGTTGCTGGTGTCTCGGATCATCCTGGGCCCTTATCCGGTTCGCGAGCGGGCGCCAATGTAGGAAATGCCCAGCCCCATGTCCATGACTGCGAGCGTCCGTGCGCGGGTCCGGCGACGGCGCCGATGGCAGAGCTATCGCCGTTCTACGGCGCTCACGGCAGAGTCCGTGGCAGCTGCCGTGCGTGCTTCGACAAGCTGCGGCAAATGAGGCTATATCGTCAATGCCGATCACATAAGACTACTCCTCGTCCTGACTGTCGCAGGACGCACGTGCATCCGTGCAAGTTACGCATGATGCGATTGCCGTGCGTCGAAGGGCAGCCGATGGACTCACCGCCGCCTGCAGTACCCCGTTGCACTTCCGCGCGAGCTCGGTCTGCTCCGGGTCGGTCAGCGGTATGTCGTTGAACGTCACCGCGCCGGTGGTCACGTTGACCTGGATCCTGCCGATGTAGAGCTCGGTGCTGCCGAAGCGCCGGCCGGTCCCGCCGTGCAGCGGGTTGAAGGAGACGTCGAACTCGACCACGTCCGAGGGACGGATGTTTACCCCGCCCGGCAGGTCCGCCGGCGCCACCGGCCTGCCGTACACGTCGACGCCCGGCGTGTAGGTCACGTCCGGGTCGGGGTGATGCTCGACCAGGCGGCGGCAGTCGTCGCGGGTGACGCGCATGCGCCCGCCGTCGGCGAGCGCCGACGCCGCGCCGCCGGCCAGAAACGCGGCGGCGATCAGGATGCCTAGGAATTCCCTGGTCATCGCAGTATCTTACCCCATCGCCCGGCCCGGGGCAGCCCCCTTCCCCGGTCCTCCGTCCCCGTCCCCTCCTGGCCACCGGACACCCGATGCTGGAACGCCTCTTCCACCTCAGCCAGAACGGCACGACCGTCCGCACCGAGCTGATCGCCGGCGCGACGACCTTCCTCACCATGGCCTATATCATCTTCGTCAATCCGATGGTGCTGGCCGATGCCGGGATGGACCGCGGCGCGGTGTTCGTCGCCACCTGCCTCGCCGCCGCGATCGGCACGCTGCTGATGGGGCTCTACGCCAACTACCCGATCGCGCTGGCGCCGGGCATGGGGCTGAACGCCTATTTCACCTACACCGTGGTCGGGCAGATGGGCTTCCACTGGCAGGTCGCGCTCGGTGCGGTCTTCCTGTCGGGCACGCTGTTCCTGCTGCTCAGCCTGTCGCCGGCGCGCGACTGGGTCGTCAACGCGGTGCCGCAGTCGCTCAAGCTCGCGATCTCGGCGGGCATCGGGCTCTTCCTCGGCATCATCGCGCTCAAGAACGCCGGCATCGTCGTCGCCCATCCGGCGACGCTGGTCACCTTCGGCGACGTGTCCAAGCCGCCGGTACTGCTCTTCGCCGCCGGCTTCATCGCCATCGTCGCGCTGGAGCGCGCGCGCATCACCGGCGCGGTGGTCATCGCCGTGCTCGGCGTGACGGCGGCCGGCGTCGCGCTGCGGGTCTCGCCGTTCAACGGCGTGGTGTCGGCGCCGCCCAGCATCGCGCCCACCTTCCTCGCGCTCGATCTCGCCGGCGCGTTGCATATCGGCCTGCTGACGGTCGTCTTCGCCTTCTTCTTCGTCGACCTGTTCGACAACGCCGGCACCCTCGTCGGCGTCTGCCACCGCGCCGGGCTGATGGACGCGGACGGGCGCCTGCCGCGACTCCGCCAGGCGCTGGTCGCCGCCAGCCTCGCCGCGGCCGCGGGCGCCGCGCTCGGCACCTCGACGACGACCAGCTACGTGGAAAGCGCGGCCGGCACGAATGCCGGTGGGCGGACCGGGCTCACCGCCGTGACCGTGGCCGGGCTCTTCCTGCTCGCGCTGTTCCTGGCGCCGCTGGCGACGACCGTTCCGGCTTATGCGACCGCGCCGGCGCTGCTCTTCGTCGCCTGCCTGATGAGCCGTTCGATCGCGGATTTCGATTGGGAGGATCCGACCGAATACGCGCCCGCGGTCGTCACCATGATCGCCATGCCGCTGACCTTTTCCATCGCGACGGGAATCGGTTTCGGCTTCATCAGCTACACCGCCGGCAAGCTCGCCACGGGACAACTCGATCGGCTTAACTCAGGAGTGGTGGTGATCGCCCTCGCCTTCCTGTTGAAGTTTGCACTTATTGTGTAATTTGCCGCGGCGAATTGTCATTTCGGTATATTTTTACATGACAGGCGGAAGAAAGTTACGTACAGTTTCGACACTCGGTAGCAGCGTTGCGGAAGCGACCGCTCGGCCCGGGTTTGGGGAGGGAATTTCGAAAAGAACCAAGAGCCGGACAACCCCACTGACGACACCGGTTCTGATATAAATTTTTGCATTCACTAGGTTGCATTGAGCCAGGGCAACACTTTCGGGTGTTGCCCTCCTCTTTTTCTGCAATTCGACGCCGACCGCGCGGCGATGCGCGTCTTTGCCATAGCGCCGCCAAATTTCCGCGCATGATGGGAATCGTGAAGCACCGCATCCTCGCCGCTGCGTTCGTGACGTCTTTGCTCGCCGCCTGGGCCGCCGCCGCGCGCGAGCCCGGTGACGGTGCGGGGTCACGACATCCTGGTCGACGGCCGGCCCTTCCCGATCCATGGCGCCGCCGCCGACGGCCGGCTCGCGGAGCTGAAGGCACTCGGCGCCACGACCGTCCGCACCTATGGCGGCGATCCCGGACCGATGCTGGCCGCGGCGGGACGGCTCGGCATGAAGGTCATCGCCGGGCTCTGGCTCGAGCCGCCGCGCCGCGGCTTCGACTACCGCAACCGCGCCGCGGTCGAGGCGCAGCTCGCGTCCTTCCGCGCCATCGTCACGCGCTACCGGAACAGCGACGCGCTGCTCGCCTGGGGCATCGGCAACGAGGTCGAGGGCGAGCTGACCGACAATTCCCTCGTCTGGCCCGCCATCGAAGAGGCGGCGCGGCTGGTGAAGGCGCTCGACCCCGGCCATCCGACCATGGCGGTGGTCGCGGAGGGCGCCGACACGAAGGTGCGGAAGATCATGGCCCAGGCGCCGAGCATCGACATCCTCGGCGTCAATTCTTACGGGGACGCCCTGCCGAGCCTGCCCCGCCGGGTGCGGGCCGCGGGCTGGACCGGGCCGATCGTCGTCACCGAGCTGGGCGCGCTCGGCCAGTGGCAGGCCGGGCGGACGCCCTGGGGCGCGGCGATCGAGCCGACCAGCACCGAGAAGGCGGCACGGCTCAAACGCTACCTCGCCGCGCTCAAAGCCGACACGGCCGGGCAGATCCTGTTCTTCTGGGGCCAGAAGCAGGAGGTCACGCCGACCTGGCACGGCCTCCTGCTGGCCGACGGCGAATGGCTGCAGGCATCCGAGGCGATGGCGCAGGCCTGGGGCGGCCGGACGCCCGGCGGCGACCACGCCCCGCGCATCGTCTCAATGCGGCTTGAGCCCGGCAATGTCGTGGCGCGCGGCCGGCCGCTCGAGGCCGCGCTCGACGCGCATGATCCCGACGGCGACACGATCACCGTGCAGTGGCGCGTGATGGCGGAAAGCACCGATCTCAAGAAAGGCGGCGACGCCGAGCGGGTGCCGCCCGACCACAGCGCCGCGCTCCGCGCTGCCGGCATCCACGGCGCCCGCGTCGAGGGCCTGCCGCCCGGCAACTACCGGATCTTCGCGGTGGTCCACGACGGCCGCGGCGCGGCGGCGACGGCGAATGCGCCGTTCCAGGTGCGGTAGGCCGAATTCGGGCTGCACAAGTCTTGTAAGTCCCCCCCACCCAACCCTCCCCCGCAAGGGGGGAGGGCTTGATAAGGAACGACAAATTCAAAGTCCTCCCCCCTTGCGGGGGAGGATTTAGGTGGGGGGTCCGCGCGCCGCCCCTACCGCCAGAACCCCGGCTCGACCTCCATCCAGCGCGGCCGGATCGCCTCGAGCCGCGTCAGCACCGGGCAGCCGGCGCGGTGCGCGCCGGGCAGATAGCCGAGGCTCATCAAAAACTCGCCGGTGATCTCGCCGCCGGTGAAGCGGAAGGTCTTCTTGAACAGCTTGACCCAGTCGTCCTTGCGCATCGGGTGGTGGGCGTCGAGCCATTGCGCGAAGCCGCCGTGGCTGTCGCGCAGCGCCTGCACCCGGCGCGCGTTCTCGATCGCCGCGTCGACCTTGAGCCGGTTGCGGATGATGCCCGCGTCCGCCAGCAGGCGCGCCCGCTCCGCCTCGCCGAAGGCCGCGACCCGGTCGACGTCGAAGCCGGCATAGGCCTGCCGGAAGTTCGGGCGCTTCTGCAGCACGGTGAGCCAGGACAGGCCCGCCTGGTTGATCTCCAGCACCAGCCGCTCGAACAGCACGGACTCGTCCTCTGACGGGAAGCCGTATTCGCCGTCGTGATAGGGCCCGTGCAGCGGATGGCCCGGCGCGGAATCGCAATAGCCCGGCATCAGCGGCCGCGCAGCGCCTTGATCGTGTTGGCGGAGTCCACGTTCTCCAGGCTGGTCAAGACGTCGATCACCGCGGGCCCGTCGACCGCCAGCGCCTCCTTCAGCACCGGTCCCGCCTCCTCCGGCTTGCGCACGGTGAAGCCCGCCGCGCCGAAGGACCGCGCCCAGGCGGCGAAGTCCGGGTTGACCAGGTCGGTCGCGTGCGTGCGGCCGGGGAAATGGGTCTCCTGGTGGAAACGGATCGTGCCGTAGCCGTTGTTGTTGGAGATGATGATGCGGACCTTCGCCTTCTCCATAATCGCGGTCGCCAGCTCCGAGCCGGTCATCAGCGCGCCGCCGTCTCCGACCAGCGCCACGACCTGGCGCTCGGGATGGCGGATCGCGGCGGCCACCGCCGCCGGCACGCCCATGCCCATGGCGCCCGCCTCGGAGCCGAGCAGCGTCTGCGTCGCCTTGAAGCGGAAATGCCGGTGCATCCAGCTCGCGAAGCTGCCGGCGTCCGAGGTCAGCACCGCGTCGGCCGGCAGATGCTGCTGCATCGCCAGGATCATGTGGCCGAAGTCCATGCCGTCCGGCGCGTCGCGCGGCACCAGGGTCGAGGTCTGCTCATAGGCGCCGTGCGCCTTCTTCAGCCATTTCTTGCGCCCCTCGGAGGCCGGCGGCGCGTTGCGCGCGGCCAGCGCCTCCAGGAACGGCGCCGCCTCGCTGACGATGCCGAGCGCGACTGGCGCGTTGCGGCCGATCTGCGCGGCGTCCGGATAGACCTGGATCAGCCGCTGGTTCGGGCCGGGCAGGCTGCCGTTGAGGGTGGCCATGTCGCCGAGCCGCGTGCCGACGGCGAGGATGACGTCGGCGCCCGTCGCGACCTCCTGCCACGGCTTGGGCGGACGGATGCCGAGCTCGCCCGCGAAATTCGGGTGCTCGTGGTCGAACACGTCCTGATGCTCGAAGGTGGCGAAGACCGGCAGCGACCAGGCCTCGGCCGCCGCGCGCAGCGCCTGCCGTCCGGCCGGCTGGTGCGCCCGCCCGCCGACGATGACGATGGGACGCTCCGCCTCCGCCAGCATGTCCGCCACCGCGGCCACGTCGGAATCCGACGGGCGGACATGGGGCGCCGCCTGGCGGCCGAGCGGCCTGGCGGCGGTCTCGGCCTCCAGCACGTCGGTCGGCAGGCCGACGACGACCGGTCCCGGCGTGCCGCTCTCGGCGATGCGAATGGCGCGGGCGACGATCTCGGCGATACGGTCGGGGTCGTGCACCTCCTCGACGCATTTGGCGATGTCGCCGAAGGTCTTGGTGAAGTCCATCTCCTGGGTGGCGTGGCGGCCCAGCTTGCGCGTGCCGACCTGGCCCAGCAGCAGGAGCAGCGGCTGCGCGCCCTGCTCCGCCGAATGCGCGGCGATCGAGGCGTTGGTGGCGCCGGGCCCGCGGCTGGCGAAGACAACGCCGACCCGGCCGGTCAGCTTGGCGTCGGCCAGCGCCATGAAGGCCGCGCCGCCCTCGTGCCGGCAGGTCACCAGATGCAGCACCGGGTCGTCGTGCAGCTCGCTCATGACGGCGAGATAGCTCTCGCCCGGCACGCAGAAGGCGCGGTCGATGCCGTGCATGACCAGCGTATCGAGCAGAATTTTTGCGGCCGTCTTGCCCATGATGATCCTCCCTCGGCCGCTTCAGCGGACCGTTCTAGCCCTAGGCGATTGCGGATGAGTCCTCGGTCAATAGCCGATCCTGCCCTCTACCCCCCGTTGTCCGCAAGTCCGGCGCGGGATGATGGTCCACACGCCTTCTCGCGCTCATGTAACCCTCATGCTGAGCTTGTCGAAGCATGAGCGGCACCAGCATCAGAGCGATGCTCATCCTTCGACAGGCTCAGGATGAGGGCTGTGGGATGCCCGGAAGCGTTTCTTACTGCCGCAGGCTGATCAGGTTGGAGTCGATCAGCCACCAGACGCCGGCGAGGATGACCGCCGAGATCACCGAGGTGACGGCGAATTTGATCAAGAGGCGCGGCTTCGCCGGCGCGCTGGCGGCGTGGCCGGGCTCGGGGTTCTCCACCGGCTTGTTGCCCCAGGGCAGCACGGCGAACAGCACCGTCCACCAGATAATCACATAGGTCATGATGGCGGTGAACCAGTTCATGTCTCAGACCTGTTCCAATTCAATGAGGGTTCCGAGGAAATCCTTCGGGTGGAGGAACAGCACGGGCTTGCCATGTGCTCCCGTCTTGGGCTCGCCGTCGCCGAGGACGCGCGCGCCCTCCGCCTTGAGGCGGTCGCGCGCCGCCACGATGTCGTCGACCTCGTAGCAGACGTGATGGATGCCGCCCGATGGGTTGCGCTCCAGGTAGCTTGCGATCGGCGATGCCGGCCCGAGCGGATGCAACAGCTCGATCTTGGTGTTGGGCAGCTCGACGAAAACCGTGACCACGCCGTGCTCGGGCAGCGGCAACGGCGCGGAAACCTTGGCGCCCAGAAGATCGCGATAGGTCGCGACGGCCGCCTCCATGTCCGGCACCGCGATGGCCACGTGGTTGAGCTTCCCGATCATCGTTGTCCGCGGTCCCCGCCTCATCCTTCGACAGGCTCAGGATGAGGCTCCCGTTCCGCGTAAAAATACGAATATCCTCATGCTGAGCCCGTCGAAGCATGAGGTCCGCCCGTCACCGGCCCTCGTTATACCCGCACGAGGTGGACTTCGGTATGCGGGCGCTTGCCGCAGATCTGGCGCAGGCTGCGGCGCACCGCGCGGCGCGCGGCCTCGCTGACCTGCTCGTCGTCGTTGCGGTCGCGCGCCGACAGCGCATTGACGGCATCCGCCACCGCGTCGGTGACCACCGGCAGGATCGCGTCCTCGCGCTCGCCCGGCTCGATGCCGTGCAGGCTGACGATCGGCAGCCCGCGCAGCGCGCCGTCCTCGCCCAGGATGACGGTCGCGACCGCGCTGCCATGATGGATCATGCGGCGGCGGTCGCGGATCGCGCCGCTTTCGAGGTTGATGATCTGGTGCCCGTCGACCGCGAGCCGGCCGGTGAACACCTCGTCGATGATCTCCGCCCGTCCCGGCGCCAGGCAGACGACCGAGCCGTTCTGCACCACCACCGTTTCCGGCACCTGGCATTCCTGCGCCAGCTTGGCGTGCGCCACCAGATGGCGCGGCTCGCCATGCACCGGCACGGCGATGCGCGGGCGGATCCACTGGTACATCTGGGCCAGCTCGTCGCGCGCCGGATGGCCCGAGACGTGGACATTCTCCTCGTTGGTGGTGACCACCTCGATGCCCTGCTCGCTCAGCCGGTTGTGCAGCCGGTTGATCGAGATCTCGTTGCCCGGAATGATCCGGCTCGAGAAGATCACCGTGTCGCCCGCCTCCAGCCCGACGTCGGGGTGGTCGCCGGCGACGATGCGCGCAGAGCGCCGAGCGCGGCTCGCCCTGGCTGCCGGTGCAGATCATCAGCACCTCGTCGCGCGGCAGGTAGGCGACGTCGCGCTCGCTGAGGAACGGCGGCAGGTCCAGCATGTAGCCGGTCTCCTTGGCCGCCTCGTAGATGCGCCAGAGCGAGCGCCCGACCAGGGCGACGCGGCGGCCATGCGCCGCGCCGACGCGGGCGATCGTCTCCAGCCGCGCCACGTTCGAGGCGAAGCAGGCGACCGCCACGCGCTGCTTGTAGCGCCCGACGATGTCGAGCAGCGTGTCGCGAACGTCGGCTTCCGAGCCGGATTCGCCGGGCACCAGGACGTTGGTCGAATCGCAGACCATCGCCAGCACGCCTTCCTCGCCGGCCCGGATCAGCGCCGCCTCGTCCGTCGTCGGCCCGACCAGCGGGTCCGGGTCGAGCTTCCAGTCGCCGGTATGCATGACGCGGCCGACCGGGGTCTCGATGACCAGCGCGTTGGGCTCCGGGATCGAATGGGTCAGCGTGATCAGCTCGATATCGAAGGGGCCGACGGAGAAGCGGCCGCTCAAGGGGATCACCGTCAGCGGCACGCGGTCGAGCAGGCCGGCCTCGGCCAGCTTGCGGCGCAGCACCGCGGCCGTGAACGGCGTCGCGTAGACCGGGCAGCCGAGCCGCTCCCAGAGATAGGCAACCGCGCCGAGATGGTCCTCATGCGCATGCGTCAGCACCAGGCCGACCAGCTCGTCGCGGCGTTCCTCGATGAAGGACGGGTCGGGCAGGATGACATCGATGCCGGGCGTCGATTCGTCGCCGAAGGTGATGCCGAGATCGACCATCAGCCAGCGTGCCGGCATGGCCGTAGAGGTTCATGTTCATGCCGATCTCGCCCGCCCCGCCGAGCGGCAGGAACAGGAGCTCGTCGTCGCCGGGGGTGCCGGTGTCGAGATAGCGCGTCATCGCTTGGCGTTTCGGCGGTAGATCAGCTGAAGCCCGCGCACCGTCATCTCGGAATCATAGGCGTGGATCACGTCCGTCGCGTCGGAGAACATCGGCGCGAGGCCGCCGGTCGCCACCACGCGCAGCTCCTTGCCGCATTCCTGCCGGATACGCATCACCAACCCCTCGATCATCGAGATATAGCCCCAGAAAACGCCGGAGAGCATGGCCGGCACGGTCGCCTTGCCGACCACCCGGTCGGGCTTGCGGATATCGATGCGCGGCAGCAGGGCGGACGCCATGTAGAGCGCGTCGACCGAGAGGTTGATGCCGGGCGCGATGACGCCGCCGCAGAAATTGCCGTCATCGTCGGTTATGTCGAAGCTGGTCGCCGTGCCGAAATCGACGATGATCAGCGAGCCGCCGAAGCGCTCGTAAGCCGCGACCGCGTTGACCATCCGGTCCTCGCCGACCTGTTCCGGGCGGTCGATCAGCGCCTTGATGCCGAGGTCCAGCGCCGGGTCGCCGACCAGCATCGGCTCGACGTCGAAATACTTGCCGCACAGCCGCACCAGGTTGAAGCGCGCCGAGGGCACGACGCTGGCGATGATCGCGGCGTCGATCCGCGCCGGCTCGATGCCGGCGAGCCCCATGAGCTGGGTCAGCCAGACCGCGTATTCGTCCGCCGTGCGCTTCGGATTGTTGTGGCAGCGCCAGGCGCCCTTGAGCGCCTCGCCGTCAAAGACCGCGAAGACGACATTGGTATTTCCGGAATCAATGGCGAGCAGCACGGCCGCCCTCTCCCCGAGATTTCATCGAAAAAACACGTCTCCCGCCGATATAGTCCGGGTCGTCTTGTCCGCCAGCCGCAGCACGAGAGCGCCCGTATCGTCCAGCCCTTCGAAGTGGCCCTGGATCTCCTCCCGGGGCAGGCGAACGGTGATGGCCTCGCCGACCCCCCGGGCGCGGGCGAGCCACGCATCCCGAATGGGCGCAATCCCGGCAGTTTCCCACCGACCCCGCCAATGGCGCAAGTTGTCCAGAAGCGACACCAGGACCGCCCCGACCGAAAGCCGCAAGCCGCGCTCGCCGCTGAGGTCGGTCGCCGACAGCCCCTCGCCCTTGGGATGGACCGCGACGTTGATGCCGCAGCCGATGACGACCCAGTCCGCAGCGCTTCGGCTGCTGCCCGACGCCTCGAGCAGCAGGCCCGCGACCTTGGCCCCCTCGATCAGCACGTCGTTCGGCCATTTGTGCTGGACCCGGCGGCCGGCGGGCAGGAAGCCGGCGACCGTGTCGCCGACCGCCACCGCGGCCACGAGCGACAGCCCGGCGGCCCGCGCGAGCGGCACCTGCGGGCGCATCAGCACCGAGCAGTAGAGGTTGCCCTCGAGCGACGCCCATTGCCGCCCGCGCCGCCCCCGCCCCGCCGTCTGGCAATGCGCCCAGACGACGGTGCCGTCCGCCGCGCCCTCGGCCGCAAGGCGCGCCGCCTCGTCATTCGTGGACGGGACGCTCTCCCGCTCGATCAGCGTATAGCCTTGGGGAAGCGGCAGGGCCGTGCTCATGCCCACCGGCAATATCTACTTCCAGAGCAGGGTCGACGCCGCCACATCGGCGACGCTGACCACCGGCGACAGGACGAGGAAGAACAGCACGGTAATGAGCGCCGTGACGGTGAGGACCGCGGCCACGCCCTTGCCGATCGGCCGGTCGAAGGGCTCCAACGCCTCGTCGAAATACATCACCTTGACGATCCGCAGGTAATAGTAGGCGCCCACCACGCTGGCCACGACGCCGATGATGGCGAGCGTCACCAGGTTCGCCTCGATCGCCGCCATGAACACATAGAGCTTACCGAAGAAGCCCGCGAGCGGCGGAATGCCGGCCAACGAGAACATGAAGATGAGCAGCGCGAGCGCCATCTTCGGGTTGGACTTGCCGAGCCCGGCGAGATCGTCGATGCCTTCGACCATGGTGCCCTGGCGGCGCATGCTGAGGATGCAGGCGAAGGTGCCCATGTTCATGAACAGATAGATCGTCATGTAGACCAGCACCGCCGTCACGCCGCTGCGGCCGCCGGCCGCGAGGCCGATCAGGGCATAGCCGACATGGCCGATCGAGCTGTAAGCCATCAGCCGCTTGATGTTGGTCTGGTTGATCGCCGCCAGCGCGCCCAGCACCATCGACAGGATTGAAATCACGACGATGACCTGCCGCCAGTCGGCCAGCATGCTGTTGAACGGCACCGTCATGACGCGGAGGAACAGCCCGATCGCCGCGATCTTGGGCGCGACCGCAAAGAAGGCGGTGACCGAGGTCGGCGCGCCCTCATAGACGTCCGGCGTCCACATGTGGAACGGCACGGCGGAAACCTTGAAGGCAAGCCCGGTGATCAGGAAGACGACGCCGATGATCAGGCCGACCGGTATGTGGCCGGCGTTGCCGGCAACCACACGGCCGATCAGGGAGAATTCAGTTGTTCCGGTGTAGCCGTAGATCAGGCTGCAGCCATAGAGCAGCATGCCCGAGGACAGCGCGCCGAGGACGAAATATTTCAGCCCGGCCTCGGTCGAGCGCAGCGAATCCCGCTGGAAGGCGGCAAGCACGTAGAGCGAGAGGCTCTGCAGCTCGAGGCCGAGATAGAGCGCGATGAGATCGTTCGCCGACAGCATCAGCATCATGCCGAGCGTGGCGAACACCACCAGGACCGGATACTCGAAGCGCGTCATGCCCTCGCGGCGGAGAAAGCGCTCGCTCATCAGCAGCGTCACCATCGAGCCGATCAGCACGAGCATCTTCATGTACATGCCGAAGCCGTCGGCGATGAACAGCCCGTTGAATGCCAGGCCCTGCCCACCGGGATTGACCACGACCAGCGCGAGCGTCGCGAGCAGGGTCGCGAGCGCGAAGGTGCTGACGGTCTTGAACGCGCGCTTTTCCGGGGTGAAGACACCCAGCATCATCAGCGCCATGCCGACCAGCGCCAGGAAGATCTCCGGCGTCGCCGGCAATATCACGGGAAGTTTCACGATCGGCGGCCCCCTTCCCTCATCTCAGCGGACCGCCACCGCGGCCGCGCCATGCGCCGCCACGGCAAGGGCCGCATTGTAGTCGGCGATCAGCTTGGACACGGATACTTCGATCGGCAGCAGGAACGACAGCGGATAGATGCCCATCCACAGCACCACCACGACCAGCGGCGCGAAGACGGCGATCTCGCGCCAGCTCAGGTCGCGGATGGACTTCAGCGAGTCCTTCACCAGGTCGCCGAAGATCACCCGGCGATAGAGATACAGCATGTAGGCGGCGCCCAGGAACATGCCCGTCGCGATCAGCGCACAGACCCAGGTGTTGGCCTGGAAGGTGCCGACCATCACCAGGATCTCGCCGACGAAGCCGCTGGTTCCCGGCAGCCCGACCGAGGCGAGCATGAAGATCATGAACACCGCGGCGTATTTCGGCATGCGGTTGACCAACCCGCCATAGGCGGCGATCTCGCGGCTGTGCATCCGGTCGTAGACCACGCCGACGCAGAGGAAGAGCGCCGCCGAGACGACGCCGTGGCTCAGCATCTGGATGATCGCGCCTGCGACCGCTTGCTGGTTCATGATGAAGATGCCGACGGTGACGAAGCCCATATGGGCGACCGAGGAATAGGCGATCAGCTTCTTCATGTCCTCCTGCGCCAAGGCGACCAGCGAGGTGTAGATCACCGCGATCGCGCTGAGCGTGAAGACAAAGGGCGCGAAATAATGCGAGGCGACCGGCAGGAGCCCGATCGAAAAGCGCAGGAAGCCGTATCCGCCCATCTTCAGCAGCACGCCCGCCAGGATGACCGAGCCCGCCGTCGGCGCTTCGACATGCGCGTCCGGCAACCAGGTATGCACCGGCCACATCGGCACCTTGACCGCAAAGGACGCGAAGAAGGCGAGCCACAGCCAGGTCTGCAGATGCGGGTCGATGTGCGTGATCAGCAGGGTGCCGATATTGGTCGTCCGCGCTTCCAGGTAGATCGCGATGATCGCCAGCAGCATCAGCACCGAGCCGAGCAGCGTGTAGAGGAAGAACTTGAAGGCGGCGTAAACCCGCCGCGGGCCGCCCCAGACGCCGATGATCAGGAACATCGGGATCAGCACCGCCTCGAAGAAGACGTAGAACACGACGAAGTCCAGCGCGCAGAACAGGCCGACCAGGAAGGTCTCGAGCACCAGGAAGGCGATCATGTATTCGCGCACCCGGACCGTGATCGATTCCCAGCTCGCCAGCACGCAGATCGGCGTCAAGAAGGTCGTCAGCAGCACGAAGAACAGCGAGATGCCGTCGACGCCCATGTGGTAGGAGATGTTGTATTGCGGGATCCAGCGCACCAGCTCTTCGAACTGGAAGTCCGGGGTCGCCGCGTCGAAATTCGCCCAGATATAGAGCGATTCGAAGAAGGTGAAGAGCGACACCCAGAGCGCGGCCCAGCGCGAGTTGCGCGCGACCTCTTCCTCCGAGCCGCGCACCACGAACAGGATGAACAGCGCGCCGACAAGGGGCGTGAAGGTGACGACCGTGAGAACGCCGATGTTCTCCATTCCGCCCTACACCCCTGCCTGCCGAAACATGTACCAGCTCACGAACAGCACCACGCCGATCAGCATCGCAAAGGCGTAGTGGTAGACGTAGCCGCTCTGCAGCCAGCTCGCCCGGCGGGCAAGCTCGCGCGTCGCCGTGGCCACGCCGTCCGGGCCGACGCCGTCGATCACCGCGCCGTCGCCGGACTTCCATAGGCCGCGGCCGATCAGGAAGGCGGGCTTGACGAAGATCCGGTCGTACAGCTCGTCGAAATACCATTTGTTGAAGGAGAACAGGTAAAGCGGCCGGAGCTGCTTGGCGAGCTTGGCCGGCAGGTCCGGCTTCGCCACGTACATCACGTAGGCGACGGCGATGCCGGTGAGCCCCATGGCCAGCGGCAGCGTCTTGACCCAGAAGGGCACGTGCTCGGCCCCGGCCAGCGCCCCATGGCTATGCAGGACGAAGATCGACTTGCCCCAGAAGGCCTCCATGCCCTCGCCGACGAAGGCGTGCTCGCCCACCGCGCCGGCGATGACGGAGCCGACGGCCAGCACCAGCAGCGGCCCCCACATGATCGGCGGCGCCTCGTGGACATGCGCCAGCGTCTTCTCGTCGCAGCGCGGCTTGCCGTGGAAGGTCATCAGGATCAGCCGCCAGGAATAGAAGGACGTCATGATCGCCGCCGCGGTGCCGAGCCAGTAGGCGTACTGCCCGATCGGCGTATGCGCCGCCCAGGAGGATTCCAGGATCATGTCCTTGGAATAGAAGCCGGCGAAGCCGAACACGCCGGGAATGCCGATCCCGGCCAGCGACAGGCTGCCGATCCACATGAAGGCGTAGGTGATCGGGATCTGCTTGTGGATGCCGCCCATCTTGCGCATGTCCTGCTCGTCCGACATCGCGTGGATCACGCAGCCGGCGCCGAGGAACAGGAGCGCCTTGAAGAAGGCGTGGGTGAACAGGTGGAACATCGCCGCGCCATAGGCCGACACGCCGGCGGCGAAGAACATGTAGCCGAGCTGCGAGCAGGTCGAATACGCGATCACCCGCTTGATGTCGTTCTGGGTAAGGCCGATGGTGGCCGCGAAGAAGGCAGTCGACGCGCCGACGAAGGTGACGACCATCAGCGCCGTCTCGGAATACTCGAACAAGGGCGAGAGCCGGCAGACCATGAAGACCCCGGCGGTGACCATGGTCGCGGCGTGGATCAGGGCGGAAACCGGCGTCGGGCCTTCCATGGCGTCCGGAAGCCACGTGTGCAGGCCCAATTGCGCGGACTTGCCCATCGCGCCTATGAACAACAGCAGGCAAAGGGTCGTGATTGCGGGATATTCGCCGTTCAGGAAAAGGATCTTGGCGTCCGCCTTGGCGGCCACGCCGGCGAAGATGTCAGCGAACTCGACCGTGCCGAACAGCTTGTAGACGCCGAAGATGCCGAGCGCGAAGCCGAAGTCGCCGACCCGGTTGACGATGAAGGCCTTGATCGCCGCGGCGTTCGCCGAGGGCTTCTTGTACCAGAAGCCGATCAGCAGATAGGAGGCGAGGCCGACCCCTTCCCAGCCGAAGAACATCTGCACCAGGTTGTCCGCCGTCACCAGCATCAGCATGAAGAAGGTGAACAGGCTGAGATAGGCGAAGAAGCGCGACTTGCCGGGATCGTGGCTCATATAGCCGATCGAGTACCAGTGCACGACCGCCGAGACCGTGGTCACGACGATCAGCATGACCGCGGTGAGCTGGTCGACCAGAAGCGCCCAGTTGAAGACGAAGCCGGTGACGTCCATCCAGGTGAACAGCATGGTCGCGCGCGGGTGGCCGCCGACCGCCACGTCGAAGAACGCGATCCAGCCGAGCGCGCAGGAGATCGACAGCAGGATACAGGTCACGAGCATCGAGGCCCGTTCGCCGATCATCCGGCCGAACAGCCCCGCCGTGATCGCGCCGATCAAGGGAAGGAATACGATCGCCACGTCCATGCCGGCTCAGCCCTTCATCATGTTGATGTCTTCGACGGCGATGGAGCCGCGGTTGCGGTAATAGACGACGAGGATCGCGAGCCCGATCGCCGCCTCCGCCGCGGCCACGGTGAGCACGAACATCGCGAACACCTGCCCGACCAGATCGTGCAGGAAGCTCGAAAAGGCGACGAAATTGATGTTCACCGCGAGCAGCATCAGCTCGATCGACATCAGGATGATGATGACGTTCTTGCGGTTCAGGAAGATGCCGAACAGGCCGAGCGTGAACAGAATCGCCGCCACGCTGAGATAATGCGCCAAGCCGATCTGCCACATCAGATGCCGCTCCCCGATGGCACCTTGACCACCTCGATCGTGTCCTCCCGGCGGCGCGAAACCTGCTCGCCGATCTTCTGCCGCCGCACCCCTTCGCGCTGGCGCAGCGTCAGCACGATGGCGCCGATCATCGCGACCAGCAGGATCATGCCCGCCGTCTGGAAGAGATAGACGTATTGGGTATAGATCAGGCGCCCGAGGGCCTGCGTGTTGGTGACATGGCCCGCCGCCGCGACCGGTGCGACGCTCACCGCCGCCGCGTCCGGCGCGAAATGCCAGCTCGCGAAGACGAAGACCAGCTCCGCCAGCAGCACGATGCCGATCAGCGCCCCGATCGGCAGATACTGCAGAACGCCGCTGCGCAGCGCCGCGAAGTTGATGTCGAGCATCATCACGACGAACAGGAACAGCACCGCGACCGCGCCGACATAGACGACGACCAGGATCATCGCGAGGAACTCGGCGCCGAGCAGCACGAACAGCGCCGCAGCGTTGAAGAAGGCGAGGATGAGAAACAGCACGGAATGCACCGGGTTGCGCGACGAGATCACCATCACGCCGGCCGCGATCGCCACGAAAGCGAAGATATAGAACGCCAGCGCCTGAATGATCATGCACCCCCCCAGTGCAAAGGACTGCCCCGCCGGCCGGTACCGGTCATAACCTTCTCCCCCTCCGTCGGCGGGCGCGCGGGCCCGACGTGTTTAGCGATACGGCGCGTCCAATGCAATATTGGCCGCGATCTCCGGCTCCCAGCGGTCGCCGTTGGCCAGCAGTTTTTCCTTGTTGTAGAAAAGCTCCTCGCGAGTCTCGGCGGCGAACTCGAAATTCGGTCCCTCGACGATCGCATCCACCGGGCATGCCTCCTGGCAATAGCCGCAGTAGATGCACTTGGTCATGTCGATGTCGTAGCGCGTGGTGCGGCGGCTGCCGTCCTCGCGCGGCTCGGCTTCGATGGTGATCGCCTGCGCCGGGCAGATCGCCTCGCACAGCTTGCAGGCGATGCAGCGCTCCTCGCCGTTCGGATAGCGCCGGAGCGCATGCTCGCCCCGGAAGCGCGGGCTCAGCGGGCCCTTCTCGTAGGGATAGTTCAGCGTGTACTTGCGCCGGAACAGCGTCCGGAGCGTCAAGGTCATGCCCTGCGCCAGCTCCGACAGCAGGAACGCGCGGGCCGTCCGGTCCAGATTAGCCATGAGTTCACCTCGATTGCCCGGCGTTTCACAGGCCACCTGCCGGGGGCACCTTGTCGAAGATCAGCAGCCAGCCCGCCGTCAGCACCACCCACAGCAGCGACAGCGGCAGGAAGACCTTCCAGCCGAGGCGCATCAGCTGGTCGTAGCGGTAGCGCGGGAAGGTCGCGCGCACCCAGAGGAAGACGAACAGCACGGCGGCGATCTTGAGCGCGAACCAGACCGGTCCCGCCAGCCAGGTGAACGGCGCGAAGGGCAGCGGCGACGTCCAGCCGCCGAGGAACAGGATCGCCATCATGCCGCTCATCAGGATCATGTTGGCGTATTCGCCGAGGAAGAACATGGCGAAGGTCATCGCCGAGTATTCGACGTTGTAGCCGGCGACCAGCTCCGCCTCCGCCTCGGGAAGGTCGAAGGGCGCGCGGTTGGTCTCGGCCAGCGCCGAGATGAAGAACACCACGCCCATCGGCAGCAGCGGCGAGAACAGGAACCAGTGGTGGATGCCGCCGGCCTGCGCCATGACGATCTTCGACAGGTTGAGCGAGCCGACCGACAGCAGCACCGTGATGATGACGAAGCCGATCGACACCTCGTAGGAGACCATCTGCGCCGCCGAGCGCAGCGCGCCGAGGAAGGCGTATTTCGAGTTCGACGCCCAGCCCGCGATGATGATGCCGTAGACGCCGAGCGACGAGATCGCGAAGAGATAGAGGAAGCCGACGTTGATGTCGGCGAGCACGAGGTTCGTGCCGAACAGCGGGCCGAACGGGATCACCGCCCAGGCGGCGAGGCTCAGCACGAAGGTGACCATCGGCGCCAGGATGAACAGCACCCGGTTGGCGCCGGACGGGATGATCGTTTCCTTGAAGAACAGCTTGAGCCCGTCGGCGATCGGCTGCAGCAGGCCGAACGGCCCGACGACGTTCGGCCCCTTGCGCAGCTGCATCCAGCCGATGACCTTGCGTTCGGCGAGCGTCAGGTATGCGACACGAGAGCAGAACCGGCGCCACGATCAGGATGATGCCGCCGACGATCCAGGCGGTCGGCAATACGTATGTATCGAAGAAATCAGCCATCGGTGCCCGTCGCCTTGCCCGGGTTCGCCAGCGCGTCGACGCATTTCGCCATCGTCGCCGAGGACCGGCTGATCGGATCGGTCATGTAGAAATTCATGATCGGCGAGCGGAACGGCGTCGCCGCGCAGCGGGCCCGCCTTGCCGAACGCGCCCCAGGGCGACGGCTCGATCGTGTCGATCGCGTGGAAGCCCGGGAACGCGGCCCGCAGCGTCTCGCGCAGCGCGTCCAGCGTGTCGTAGGGCAAGGGCTTGCCGATCTCGCCCGAGAGCGCCCGCAGGATCGCCCAGTCCTCGCGCGCGTCGCCCGGCGGGAAGACCGCGCGCGAGCCGAACTGCACCCGGCCCTCGGTGTTGACGTAGAGGCCGTTCTTCTCGGTATAGGCGGCGCCCGGCAGGATGACGTCGGCCGCGTGCGCGCCCGCGTCGCCGTGATGGCCCTGATAGACCACGAAGGCTTTCTTCAGCTTCGCGGTGTCGATCTCGTCGGCGCCGAGCAGGTAGACGACCGCGAACTCGCCCTTTTCCGTGGCATCCAGGATGTCCGCCGTCCCCTTGCCGCCCGCCCCCGGCACGAAGCCGATATCGAGCCCGCCGACCCGCGCCGCCGCCGTGTGCAGCACGTTGAAGCCGTTCCAGCCGTCCGCCACCATGCCGGTTTGCGCCGCGATCTCGCGCGCCGCGGCCAGCACGGCCGCGCCGTCGGAACGCGCCAGCGCGCCCATGCCGAGGATCAGCATGGGCTTTTCCGCCTTCTTCAGCGTCTCGACATAGGCGTGCCGCCCGGTCGAGAGCTGCTCCAGGGTTTCCGGCCCGGCGCCGAGATAGTCGTAGTCGTAGGTGAGATCGTGGCGCGGGCCGACGACGCCGACCGGGAAGCCGCCGCGCAGCCAGCGCTTGCGCAGCCGCGCGTTGATGATCGGCGCCTCCCAGCGCGGGTTGGCGCCGATCAGGAGGCAGGCGTCCGCCGCTTCGATCCCGGCGATCGTCGTGTTGAACAGATAGCTCGCGCGCAGCGCGGGATCGATCGCCGCGCCGTCCTGCCGGCAATCGAGATGCGGCGAGCCGATCGCCGCCATCAGGCCCTTCAGCGCGTACATCGATTCGACGTCGCACAGGTCGCCGGCGAGCGCCGCGACCTTGCCCGGGCCCGCCGCCTTGACGCGGGCCGCGACCGCGCGCAGCGCATCGCCCCAGCTCGCCTCTTCCAGCTTGCCCTGGGCGTTCCGCACATAGGGCCGGTCGAGGCGCTGGCGCAAAAGGCCGTCGCAGGCGTAGCGCGTCTTGTCGGAGATCCACTCCTCGTTGACGTCCTCGTTGAGCCGCGGCAGCACGCGCATGACCTCGTTGCCGCGCGCATCGACGCGGATGTTGCTGCCGACCGCGTCCATCACGTCGACGCTCTCGGTCTTGGTCAGCTCCCAGGAGCGCGCGTGGAAGGCGTAGGGCTTGGACGTCAGCGCGCCGACCGGGCACAAATCGATGACGTTGCCCGACAGCTCGGACTGGATCGCCTTCTCGAGCGTGGTGATCTCCGCGTGCTCGCCGCGGTTCAGCATGCCGATATCCTCGACACCCGGCGACCTCGGCGGTAAAGCGGACGCAGCGCGTGCAATGGATGCAGCGGGTCATGATCGTCTTGACCAGCGGCCCCATGTATTTCTCTTTCACGGCGCGCTTGTTCTCTTCGTAGCGGCTGCCGTACTTGCCGTAGGCGACCGCCTGGTCCTGCAGGTCGCATTCGCCGCCCTGGTCGCAGATCGGGCAGTCGAGCGGATGGTTGATCAGCAGGAACTCCATCACGCCCTGGCGCGCCTTCTTCACCATCGGCGTGTCGGTGAAGATCTCCATCCCCTCGCCCACCGGCAAGGCGCAGGAGGCTTGCGGCTTGGGCGGTCCGGGCTTGACCTCGACCAGGCACATGCGGCAGTTGCCGGCGATCGACAGGCGCTCGTGGTAGCAGAAGCGCGGGATCTCGACCCCGACCTGCTCGCAGGCCTGCAGCACGGTCATGCCCGCCGCAACCTCGACCTCCGCTCCGTTGATCTTGACCTTCGGCATTATTCCCTCGTCAAGCCGCCGCGCGGCCCTTGCGCTGTTTGATGCGGTTTTCGATCTCGTCGCGGAAATGCCGCATCAGGCCCTGGATCGGCCACGCCGCCGCGTCGCCGAGCGCGCAGATGGTGTGGCCCTCGACCTGGCTGGCCACGTCGAGCAGGGTATCGATCTCCTCGACCTCCGCGTCGCCCTTGACCATGCGCTCCAGCACCCGCCACATCCAGCCGGTGCCCTCGCGGCAGGGCGTGCACTGGCCGCAGCTCTCATGCTTGTAGAAATAGGCGAGCCGGGCGATCGCCTTGACGACGTCGGTCGACTTGTCCATCACGATCACGGCGGCGGTGCCGAGGCCCGAGCGGACCTCCTTCAGCGCGTCGAAATCCATCAGCACGTTGTCGCAGATCGACTTCGGCAAGCAGCGGCGTCGAGCTGCCGCCGGGGATCACGGCCAGCAGGTTGTCCCAGCCGCCGCGCACGCCGCCGGCATGCTTGTCGATCAGCTCGCGCATCGGGATCGACATCTCCTCCTCCACGTTGCACGGCTTGTTGACGTGCCCGGAGATGCAGAAGACCTTGGTCCCGGTGTTGTTCTCGCGCCCGAAGCCGGCGAACCAGCTGGCGCCGCGCCGAAGGATGGTCGGCGCGACGGCGATGCTCTCCACGTTGTTGACCGTCGTCGGGCAGCCGTAGAGCCCGGACATCGCCGGGAACGGCGGCTTGAGGCGCGGCTGGCCCTTCTTGCCTTCGAGGCTTTCCAGCAGCGCGGTTTCCTCGCCGCAGATATAGGCCCCGGCGCCGCGGTGGACGTAGACGTCGAAGTCCCAGCCCGAGCCGCAGGCGTTCGGCCCCAGCAGCTTCGCGTCGTAGGCCTGGTCGATCGCCGCCTGCAGCTGCGCCGCCTCGTTGAAGAACTCGCCCCGGACGTAGATGTAGGCCGCGTGCGCGCCCATGGCGAAGCCGGCGACCAGGCAGCCCTCGACCAGCTTGTGCGGGTCGTGGCGCATGATGTCGCGGTCCTTGCAGGTGCCGGGCTCGCTCTCGTCCGCGTTGACCACGAGGTAATGCGGCCGGGCGCCGATCTCCTTCGGCATGAAGGACCATTTGAGCCCGGTCGGGAAGCCGGCGCCGCCGCGGCCGCGCAGGCCGGACGCCTTCATCTCGTTGATGATCCAGTCGCGGCCCTTCGTGATCAGCGCGGCGGTGTTGTCCCAGTCGCCGCGCCGGCGCGCGCCGTCGAGGCCCCAGTCGTGCACGCCGTAGAGGTTGGTGAAGATGCGGTCCTTGTCCTGCAGCATGCCGCCCTACCCCTTCGCCGTCGCGATGTTCTTGAGCGTGGTCGCCCCGCCGACCGGCGCGGAGGTCTGGCGGTCGATCTGCGGCCCCGGCTTGGGCGTCTCGCCCGCCTGCAGCGCCTTGAGAATCTTGACGACCGAGGCGGCGTCCAGGTCTTCGTAGAAATCGTCGTTGATCTGCACGACCGGCGCGTTGACGCAGGCGCCGATGCATTCGACCTCGAGCATGCTGAACAGGCCGTCCTTGGTCACCTCGCCGAAGCCGATGCCGAGATGCTTCTTCATCGCGTCGACCACCTCGGACGAGCCGCGCAGCCAGCAGGGCGTCGTCGTGCAGCATTGCAGGTGGTATTTGCCGACCGGCTTGCGGTTGACCATGGTGTAGAAGCTGGCGACTTCCATCACCCGGATGCGCGCCATGCCGAGCACCGCCGCGACCGCGTCGATCACCCCGTCGGACGCGAAGTTGCCGTTCTGGCGCTGCGCCAGGTCGAGCAAGGGCAGGACCGCGCTCTGCTGCCGACCTTCGGGGTATCGGGCGATGATTTTCTTCGCCTTCGCAAGGTTTTCGTCGTTGAACTTGAAGCTTTCGCTCATCGAATGCGTTCCAGTTTTCCTTGCCCGTTCAGCGGTCGATCTCGCCGAACACGATGTCCATCGACCCGAGGATCGCCACCGAGTCCGCAAGCATGTGGCCCTTGCACATGTAATCCATGGCCTGCAGATGCGGGAAACCCGGCGCGCGGATCTTGCACTTGTAGGGCCGGTTCGTGCCGTCGGCCACGAGGTACACGCCGAACTCGCCCTTCGGCGCCTCGACCGCGGTATAGGTCTCGCCCGCCGGCACGTGGAAGCCCTCGGTATACAATTTGAAATGATGGATCAGCGCTTCCATCGAGCGCTTCATTTCGCCGCGGGTCGGCGGCGCGATGTTGCGCTCGCGGTAAAGAACCGGACCCTTCCGGCATCTTTTCAAGGCACTGGTCGATGATCCTCAGACTCTGCCGCATCTCCTCCACCCGCACGAGGTAGCGGTCGTAGCAGTCGCCGTTCTTGCCGATCGGGATGTCGAAGTCCATCTGGTCATAGACCATGTAGGGCTGCGCCTTGCGCAGGTCCCAGGCCACGCCCGAGCCGCGCAGCATCGGCCCGGTCAGGCCCCAGGCCATCGCGTCCTCGGCCGAGATGATGCCGATATCGACGGTGCGCTGCTTGAAGATGCGGTTCTCGTTGAGCAGCGTCTCCATGTCGGCGATGAATTTCGGGAATTGCACCGCCCATTCGCGGATGTCGTCGACCATCCCGGCGGGCAGGTCCTGGTGCACGCCGCCGACGCGGTAGTAGCAGGCGTGCAGCCGCGCGCCCGACACCCGCTCGTAGAATTCCATCAGCATCTCGCGCTGCTCGAAGCCCCACAGCATCGGCGTCATCGCGCCGACGTCGAGCGCGAAGGCGGTGAGGTTCAGCAGGTGGTTGAGGATGCGCGTGATCTCGTCGAACAGGACGCGGATATACTGGCCGCGCGGCGGCACGGTGATGCCGAGCAGCTTTTCCGCCGCCAGCACGAAGGCGTGCTCCTGGTTCATCGGCGAGACGTAGTCCAGGCGGTCGAAATACGGGATCGCCTGCATGTAGGTCTTGTATTCGATCAGCTTCTCGGTGCCGCGGTGCAGCAGGCCGATATGCGGATCGACCCGCTCGACGACCTCGCCGTCCATCTCCATGACCATGCGCAGCACGCCATGCGCCGCCGGGTGCTGCGGCCCGAAATTGATCGTCATGGTCTTGATCTGCGGATCGCCGGTCACGACGGTTTCTCCTTGGTCGCCTTCTCGTCGCCGGGAAGCGGCGTCATGCCCTCCCACGGGCTGAGGAAGTCGAAGCTGCGGAAATCCTGGCGCAGGCTGACCGGCTCGTAGACGACGCGCCGCTGCTCGTCGTCGTAGCGCACCTCGACATAGCCGGTGAGCGGAAAGTCCTTGCGCAGCGGATGGCCGTCGAAGCCGTAGTCGGTCAGCATGCGGCGCAGGTCCGGGTGGTCGCTGAAGAACACGCCGTACATGTCCCAGCATTCACGCTCGTACCAGCCGGCGGCCGGAAACACCTCGTAGACCGACGGCACCGGCGTCGCCTCGTCCGTCGCCAGCTTGACGCGGATGCGCTGGTTCTGCTTGAGCGACAGCAGGTTGTAGACGACCTCGAAGCGCTCCGCGCGCTCGGGATAGTCCACCGCCGTGATGTCGATCAGCAGCTTGAACAGGCAGTTGGCGTCGTTGCGCAGCAGCTTGAGAACGCCTGCGATGGCCTCGCGCTTGATGGTCAGCACCAGCTCGCCGAAGCGGATCTCGCGGCTCAGGATGTCGCGCTTCACCAGCCCGGCGACGTAGTTTCCCAATTCTTCCAGGGCTTCGTGTTTTTCGTCCATGTTTCCGGTTCCGCCCCCTGCCCTTCGCTCAACGCGCGATCGTGCCGGTACGGCGGATTTTCTTTTGCAGCTGCAGGATCCCGTAGACCAGCGCCTCGGCGGTCGGCGGGCATCCCGGAACGTAGATGTCGACCGGAACGATCCGGTCGCAGCCGCGGACGACGGAATAGGAATAGTGATAGTAGCCGCCGCCATTGGCGCAGGACCCCATGGAGATCACCCAGCGCGGCTCGGCCATCTGGTCGTAGACCTTGCGCAGCGCCGGCGCCATCTTGTTGGTCAGCGTTCCGGCCACGATCATGACGTCGGACTGCCGGGGGCTTGCGCGCGGCACGACGCCGAAACGGTCGAGGTCGTAGCGCGGCATGTAGGCATGCATCATCTCGACGGCGCAGCAGGCCAGGCCGAAGGTCATCGGCCAGAGCGACCCGGTGCGGGCCCAGTTCACCAGCTTATCCAGCTGGGCGACGACGAATCCCTTGTCGGTCAGCTCGTCGGTGACGGTCTTGAGGGCCGCATCCTGCGCCGCGCCTGCGGGCAGCGGACGCGTACCCGCCGATGCCGTTACTCCCATTCAAGGGCTCCCTTCCGCCATTCATAAATGAATCCCACCGTGAGCACGGCGAGGAATATGACCATCGAGAAAAAGCCGAAGACGCCGATATCCCCGAAGGCGACCGCCCAGGGAAACAGGAAAGCGACTTCAAGGTCGAATATGATGAAGAGAATAGCAACAAGATAAAACCGCACGTCGAAACGCTTGCGCGCATCGTCGAAGGCTTCGAAGCCGCATTCATAGGCCGACAGCTTCTCGGAATCCGGCCGCTGCTTGGCGATCAGGTAACTCGCCACCAACATGAGCAGCGCGATCCCGGCCGCGACGACCAGAAATATCAAAATAGGCAGATATTCGCGGAGCAAATCGTCCATCTGCACACTCACCCGGCTAATGCCGTTGTAGTCTCCCCTCGCCGCGGCCGGCACGTCCCCCTAGCGACCGCGGTGGCCCGAACCCATCCACCCTTATGCTGCAGAGCAGCGGTGGGCTCGGGCAGGGGCAATATAGAGTTTGCCTCTATGATGTAAAAGTAAGAAGTCATTCCGAAAAGGCAAATTCGCGAGTGCCGCGCCGGCGCACGAAAGCGTGGGTTGTATCCCCTTACCGCCCTCGCAGCCTCGCGATGAAAGATGTGCGGCATTTCGGCGCGTTCGTCACGCCGGGCGCTGAAAAGCAACCGGAAAAGGACCGGGCGCGGCGGAGTCGGCGCGGCGCGTCAGCGCGATGCCGCGACGGAGTTCCGCCGCCGGGCACCCGTCGTCCCAGTAGGGCCGCTCGCCGAAGCGCTCCGCCAGGAAATCGACGAAGGCGCGCACTCGCGTCGCGAGGTGGCGGCGATGCGGATAGACGGCGTAGACGGCCAGCGGATCGTCCTCGTAGTCGGTCAGCGCCGTCTCGAGCGCGCCGCTTTTCAGCCCGTCGCCGAAGAAGAAGGTCGGCGACAGGACGACGCCGAGTCCGCGCGTCGCCGCGTCCAGCAGCACTTCGCCGTTATTGGCGCGGTAGCGCCCCTTGACCGGGACCGAGATGCGCGCGCCGGCCTCCTTGAACGTCCATGCGTCGGCTTCCGCCTGATAGTCGTAGATCAGCGCTTCGTGCCGGCGCAGGTCTTCCGGCCGCGCGGGCCTGCCCTTGCGCGCCCAGTAGTCCGGGCTGGCGACGACGACGCGGCGGCACGGCGCGAGACGCCGCACGATCAGGCTCGAATCCGCCAGCCGGCTGATGCGGATCGCCATGTCGAAGCCATCCTCGATCAGGTCCACCAGGCGGTCATTGAGGACCAGGTCGACCGAGATGCTCGGGTGGCGCGTCATGAAATCGGCGATCGCCGCGCCCAGATGCAGCTTGCCGAAGGACATCGGCGCGTTGACGCGCAGCGCGCCGCGGGGCTCGGCATCGAGGCTCTGGAGCGCATCGGCGGCGTCGCGCGCCTCGTCGAGGATGCGCCGGCAATGCTGGTAATAGGCGCGCCCCTCTTCGGTCAGCGACAGCCGGCGGGTGGTGCGCTGCAGGAGGCGGACGCCCAGGCGATCCTCGAGGCGGCGAAGCTGCGTGCTGACCGCGGCCTTGGAGCAGCGCAGCGCCCGCCCGGCGGCCGAGAAGCCGCCCGCGTCGACCACGGCGGCAAAGACGGTGATGCCTTCGAGCTGGTCGGCATAGGCCATGGGGTCTCTCCTTATTGTTCATTATAACGAACAATATATTCAGAAATAGCATAATTGTTTCTGAAAATCAAGGCGATTAGGGTCAGTGCCAGCAATTACCCCTTCACCCTTCGCCTTGAGGAGAAACACCATGACAACCTCCGCGACGACCCTTCTTCTGATCGACACCAGCCCGCGCAAGGACGCCGTTTCCCGTGAGCTGACCAACCGGTTCGTGGAAGCCTGGAGCACCGCTTCCCGGAAAGCACGATCATCCACCGCGACGTCGGCGCCAATCCGCCGGAGCACCTGGACGACGAACTGATCGACGCGCTGCGCCGCCAGCCCGAAAAGCTAAGCGAGCGCCAACTCGCGGCGATCGCGGCCTCGGACGCGATGATCGCCGAGCTGCAGGCGGCGGACGCCATCGTGATCGGCGCGCCGCTCCATAACTTCACCATCACCGGCGCCTCCGTACCTGGATCGATCACGTGGCGCGGCCGGGCAAGACCTTCGGCTACGACCCGAAGACCGGACCCAAGGGCCTGCTGGGCGACAAGCCGGTCTTCGTGCTCTCGACCCGCGGCGGCAACTATGGCGACGGCGATCCGGAAAACCCGCACCCGGCGGACTTCCAGAGCGGCTATCTGCGCCACATCTTCGCTTTCTTAGGCATCAAGGACGTGCGGATCATCGCCGCGAACGGCCTGGATATCAGCCCGGAATCCCGCCGGCAGGGCCTCGACGGCGCCCATGCGGCGATCGACGGCGCGATCGCTGCGGTGCAGCCGGATATCGCCGATGCGGCATAGGGCGACGGCCCGATGGGCGCGCGACAGGGCCTCGGTCACGCAGGACGCGGCGACCGGGGCCTTGTTGGCCGTCGCGGTGTCGCCCGGGTCTTCAGCGCGGTTTAATATGCGGGGGATAAATGGCGGGAGTGACGGGACTCGAACCCGCGGCCTCCGGCGTGACAGGCCGGCGCTCTAACCAACTGAGCTACACCCCCTGCGAATCAAGGTCGCACCATGTAATAGACCCCCTCACGGGTGTCAAGGAGAGCCTCGCCCCGGCCGCCCCGAACCGCCGCCGGATCGAAGCGCTGCGATTTCCCCGGCCGGCCCGGCCGATCGGGGGTTGACCGCGGCCGCCCCTGCCCGTTTGATTCCGCCAGCACAGTCACATGATGGATGGGAGGGACGCATGTCCGTCACGATGTATCACAACCCGCGCTGCGGCAAATCGCGGCAAACCCTCAAGCTGCTCCAGGGCCGCGGCATCGAGCCGGCCATCATCGAATATCTCAAGACGCCGCCGGACGCGAAGACGCTGAAATCGATTCTGAAGAAGCTCGGGATGGAGCCGCGCGCGCTGATGCGGCGCAAGGAAGCGCCGTACAAGGCGCTCAACCTCGACGACCCGTCCTTGAGCGCCGACACGCTGATCGCGCGCATGGTCGAGAACCCGATCCTGATCGAGCGCCCGATCGTGCTGACCGGCGGCAAGGCCGCGCTCGGGCGGCCGCCCGAGAAGGTGCTCGATATTCTGTAGCAGTCCGTGAAGGGCGCGAAAGCCGCGCGGCCGGTGCGCGCAGCGACTATTCCGCGGCGGCGTATCTCGTGGTGGCGCATCCGGCTGGTGAGCTTCTTGATGCCGCCCTCCAGGCCGAAATAGATCACGATGGGGCTGAAGCCGCCGACTGCGACGAGCATGACGAGCGCGCCGATATTCGCACCCTCGAAGACCCGGGCATAGAGCGCCGCGGTCACGCTCCAGGCACACAGCCAGGCCGTCACGCCCAACAGCTTGAGCACCGGAAGGGTGAAGATCCGCCGCATCCTTGCCGCGCCGGAGTCGCCCGTCCGCGTCGCCCGAGCGGCTCTGCGCCCAGGACCGCCAGCGCGAAAGCTGCAGGAAGCCCGGATTGCGCATCAGGATGAGCGTGACGGCAAGCGCCGCGAGCACCGCGCAGCCGATGATGAACCGGATATCCTCGGTCGCGAGGTAAAGCCCCGCGAGAACACCGCAGGGCACAACGACGGCGAGAATGCCGAGAACTTCCCAAATGCCGTTCCGGTGCGCGATCCTGCGCCCTGCCGTGGCGGAACCCGTGCGTACGTCCTGAAGCATGGCGCGGATCATCGCCGGACAATCGTAAACAAAGCGTTAAGCAAGAAAATGGCCGTCAGCTCAAGGCCATGCCGATCATCGCCGGGACGGGCCCCGGCCGCCGGCGGTCAAAGGCCCCAGTTCTCCGCGGCAAGGCGGGCCTCGACGCTGTCCGGATAGGCGAACTCGTACCCGCAGGCGACGAAATGGCGCCCCGTGAGCGCGTTTCCCCGGAAGCCCAGGAACAGGCACAGGCCACCGACGACGAAGGTCAGGATCCACTCCATCGCATCCGCGTTCGCGCTCGCGACGAAAGGCACGGCAAGCTGCATGAACCAGAGAATGAGCATGAAGGTGCCCCACAGGGCCAGGCCGCGGAAGAAAAGCGGCACGCCGAAGCAGCCGGCGCCCAGGAATAAGGACCAGCTCCAGCCCGTATCGACGAATTTGAAATTTCCCGTATTCGGATGACGAAGCGCAACCTGCATGACGTCTCCTCCGGCAGACCGGCGAGGCCGCTCCCCGGCCTCCCGCGACAGTATCCGCGGCCAATTCTTAACGATGCATGAATCTGCCGGCCGGGCGGCGGATGGCCGCGGCCGCGCGTTCAGGCGACGGCGTCCCGCTTCCAGTTGTCCAGGTTGCCGTCTTCCACACCGTCGATCGCGTGGACGAAGGCCTGGATCTTGTCCGCCGCCACCGGCCCGGAGAAATAGAAGCCCTGGACATAGTCGCAGCCGAAATCGCGCAGCATGCCAAGCACCGCCTCTTTCTCCACGCCTTCGGCGCATACCAGGAGCCCGAGGTTGTGCCCCATGTCGACGACCGTCTTGGCGATGATCGCCAACTCCTCGGTCTTGTCCATGTCGAGCACGAAGGACTTGTCGATCTTGATCTCCGAGAACGGCAGGCGCTGCAGTTGCGTCAGCGACGAGTAGCCGGTGCCGAAATCGTCGATCGAGAGCGAGAACCCCTTGATCCGGAAGCGCGCCAGGACGTCCATCATCTTGGCCGGATCGCCCATGCTCGCGGTTTCCGTCAGCTCGATCGTCACGCGGTCCGGGCTGATCTCCGCTTGCACGCAGAGGTCGGCGATCTTGTCCGGCATGTTGAGGTTATGCAGGTTGGCGACCGAGATATTGATCGCGACGCTCGTCTCGAAGCCGTCCTCTTTCCACCGGCCGAGCTGGCCGATGGCGCCGCGCAGCACCCAATCCGTCACCTCGTCCATCACGCCCTGCTCTTCGGCCATCGGAATGAAAACGTCGGGCGAGATCACCTCGCCGTAGGGCGTCTTCCAGCGCACCAGGGCTTCGACGGCAACGACCTTACCCGACTTCAGCGACACTTTCGGCTGGTACAGCAGATACAGGTCGTTGTTCTTGATCGCCTGGCGCAGCGACGACGGGTCCGGGTGGAAGTCGCCGATGGAAAGGGCGCTCAGCACTTCGTTCAGCTCGGACAGCCGCACCGGCTTGGCCAGCACGCCCGCCATGTTCAGGCCCAGCTCGGTGCCCAGCCGGCGCGCGGTCTCGAGCGTCCGCATGTCGATGCCGCTGCAGACGATGACCTTCGCCGTGCACTCCTTCTCCGCCATGATGCGCAGGAGCTCGATGCCGTCCTTGTTCGGCATCTGCAGATCGACCACCACCACGGTCGGCTCCCATTCCTTGAGCTGGCGGAGGAAGTCTTCCGGATCCACCGTGTAAGCGGACTCGTACCCGGCGAGCTTGCCGCCTTTCGCCACGACCTTGGCGAGGCTCAGCTCGTCGTCGATTATCAGCAGGCGATTTGCGTTCATTGGTTTTATGCCGCCTCGAGATTTCGGTTGATTGCCCAGGCAAGCTCTTCTCTGCGATAGGGTTTCATCAGCAGCTCGGTGCTGATCTTGCCGGCATCCTTCCAGCGGGCTTCATCGGAGGGCCGAGCCGTGAAACCGGAGGTAAGAATGACCGGCAGGCCGGGATAGTCGCGCGACAGCGCGTCGGCGAGGCCGATGCCGTCGATCTCACCCGGCATGATGACGTCGGAAAAGACGAGATCGACCTTCGTGCCGGCCTTCAGCATGGCGAGCGCGCCGGCCGCGTTCTCGGCTTCGAGCACCCGGTAGCCGAGCTCCGTCAGCTGCTTCTTGGCGACGCGGCGCATGCCGTCGTTGTCTTCGACGACGAGCACCGTCTGGCCTTGGCCGCGCGGCTCCTCGGCCGGGCCCGCGACCTTGGTCGATTCCTTGGCCGTGCTTTTGTCGCGCGGCAGATAGAGCCGGACGGTCGTGCCGTGGCCGACCTCGGAATAGATCGTTACATGGCCGCCCGATTGCTTGATGAAGCCGTTCACCATGCTGAGACCGAGGCCGGTCCCCTTCCCCACTTCCTTGGTGGTGAAGAAGGGATCGAACACGCGGGTGAGGATTTCCGGCGGAATGCCCTCGCCCTCGTCGGTCACGGCAAGCATGACGTAGTCGCCGGGCTGCAGCTCCTCGTCCATCATCGCCGCCGTTTCGTCGATCGTCACGTTGCGCGTCTCAAGCGCCAGCCCGCCGCCATGCGGCATCGCATCGCGCGCGTTGATGCCGAGGTTGAGGATGGCCGTCTCGAGCTGGTTCGGATCGACCAGGACCGGCCAGATATCCGCGTTGCAGCGCAGCTCGATCTGGATCTGCTCGCCGAGCGAGCGCCGCAGCAGCTTGGTCATGCCGGTGAGCGATTCGTTGATGTCGATGACTTCCGGCTTGAGGGATTGCCGGCGGGCGAAGGCCAGCAGCCGGCGGTTCAGCTCCTTGCCGCGCAGCCCGGCCTCCAGCGCCTCGTCGACCAGCTCCTCGGAGTCCTTGTTGCCCGCGACCATCGCCTTGAGCAGGTCCAGGTTGCCGATCAGGATGCCGAGCAGGTTGTTGAAGTCGTGGGCGATGCCCCCGGTCAGGTTGCCCACGGTTTCCATCTTCTGGGCATGCTGCAGCTTGGCGAGGGTCTGCTTCAATTGCTCCTCGCGCTGGACCTTGACGCGGAGCGCCTCTCCCAGCTTGTCGACCGCATCGTTCAGATGGTGCAGCTCCGAGGAGCCGAAGCGCGTATCCTTGCGTCCGGAGCTGAGCTTGCCGCTCGCGAAATCGGTCACCCGCATGTTGATGTTGTTCAGCGGGCGGATGGCCAGGTTGTCGACCAGGGCGATGATGATGGCCGCCATCAGGACGATGCCGAAGCCGACGCTGAACTGGATGATCAGGGCGTGCCGCTCGATCTCATGGCGCATCGTCGCGAAATTCCAGACGATGCTGATGCTGCCGAATGTCTCGCCCTCATAGCTGATCTGCTTGGAGAAGCTCACCGGATCGACCTTCTCCGGCGCCTTCCGGTTGACCCAGCGCGCCAGGGACTGGCCCTTCTCGTTCGAGATGTTGATCGAGAGCAGATCGGCCTCCTCGCCGACGACCTGGTTGATGATCGTCTGCAGCAGCGGCCCGTCCTCGGAGATGAGCGCCTCCAGCGACGCCGCCGAGAGGACGTGGAAGGTCTGCTCGCTCTGCTGATTTCAGCGTCTGGCGCAGGTAGTTGGTCTCGAGCTGCTTGACCACCATGCCCGAGGCGAAGGCGACGATGAAAACCGCGCCGGCCAGGGCAATGATGATCTGGCGCCGCAATGAGAAATGCACCGAGCGGGGCTTCGCCGCCGCTTTGGGCGGCGCGGTCTCGGTCGCCGCATTGCTTCCGTTCGTCGTTATCGTCGTCATCGTCGTCTCCAGGCGAATCAGCCCTACAGGCGGCCTCCGCCGCATCGATCCCTGTGCGCGGCCCTGCTCATTCGTCGCTCGGCTTGCGCATCTCGCTCGGCTTCCGCAGCCGCCGGCGCTTGTGCGACGCGTCCGCCGTCAGCGGGTTGCCCTTCCGGAAGAACATGTAATTGTTCAGCATCGACTCGCGGATATACGCGTAGTCCTCGTCACTGCCCTCGGCCAACCCGTCGGCCTGCAGCTCCTGCAGCCCGTCGTCATCGGTCACGGCGAGCAGCGCCTTGCGGAGCTGCGCCTTGATCTCGGCCGGCAGCTTGCCGCGCGCGATCCAGGGCTTGGTGACATTCGGGAAAGTCGCGATCGCGCGGATCGGCACGCCGTCCGCGACCTGCTTCCGGTAGGTCTCTTCCTTCAGCGCGCCGGCGTCGAAGCGCCCGCTGCCGACGGCCGCGCCGACCGCGTCATGGCGTCCGAGATATTCGTAGCTGCCGAGGTCGGCGGAGCGAATGTTGTTGCGCATCAGGTAGAGCTGCGCGAGGTAACGGCCGATCGTCGAACTCTTCGTCACCGAAGGCGAAGGACTTGCCGTGAAGGTCGGCGATGCTCTTGATCGGGCTCTTCGTGCCGACGACGATCACGCCGTTGAAAACCCGCTTTCCCTTGATCGTCTCCACCGCGAGGATCTGGATGTTGTTGTCGGATTCCTTCGCGATGATGTAGGACGCGGGGCCGAAGCGCGAGAAGTCCGCCCTGCCGGTCACCAGATCGTTCATGCCTTCCTGGTAGGACTTCGCCACCTGCATGCGGATCTTGACCGGCTCGCCGCGGATCTTGGTCAGATTCTTCTCCAGCGTATTGAGGATCGGCCGGAACTGGCGAACCATGGCGGTCGGCTTGTCCGACGAATAGACGCCGAAGGTGAGCGTGAGGTCCGCCTGCGCCGCCGCCGGCCAGATGACCGCCAGCGCCGGAAGAAGACAGGCCGAGACTTTCCCGATCAGGCGCATGGAATTCCTTCCCTGGGGTCGCTTGCATTGCGGCGCGCTACGGATAGCGCTTACAGATGAAAGATTGATAAATGTCATCGTGGTCGTTCCCGTTTCCGTGGATGTCTTCAAGAGGTCTTCATCAGTCGGCGCCTGCCCGCATCGCTTCGCGCGCCGTATCGTTCGACACCGGCCGATCTATGCCATAGGTCGAATTTTCATCCCTCGATTCGTCTTTGACGGGTGCGCGCTCGAGGACCTCGACCGTGCCGTCCAGGTTCAGGCGCAGCAGGTCGCCGGTATTCATCCGGTATTCCGCCGCCTTCACGCCGATGATGGTCGTGATGTTGTATTCCCGCGCCAGGATCGAGGTATGGCTGAGCCATCCGCCGACCTCGGTGACGATGCCCTTGAGCCGCGGGAAGACCGGCGTCCAGCTCGGGTGCATGTAGCGGGCGACGACGATCTCGCCCTCGCCGACCGACTGGATATCCTGTCCGGACAGCACGCGCGCCCGGCCCACCACGGCCTCGCTTCCGGCAACCAGGCTGCCCTAGCAGCGCGCCGTTCTCGTCGGTGTCTTCGGGCTTGCCGCCGGCGCTCATGCCCATCGTTTCCAGCTCGTGCAGCGTGATCGCCGTTCCGAGGGGCTTCATCGACGCATAGAAATCCGCTGCCGCGCGGCGCTCCGCGACGAGGCGCTTCATTGCGTCCAGCTGGTCGCCGTGGCGCAGCTCGACGATCTCGGCGAATTCGAGATAGAAGATGCCGCCGTCCAGGCCCAGCCGGCGATCGAGCTCGACAAACATGCGGCGGAGCACGGCGAACTCGCGTAACGCATAGTGCTTGGCCTCTTCCTTCAGCAGCTGGAAGCGGCGCGCGCGGTTGATAGCGATCGACAGCGTGCCCTCGCTCGGGATCGCGACGGGCCCTTTTCCGGTCAGCGGGCTGCCGTCGAGCGACACCGCGTTGCGGATCAGGCTTTCCATCATCGCGATATCCTCGCGATAGCGCGGCGTCGACAGCTCATAGTCGACCGTCGACCGGTGGCCGAAGACCGAGAGGAACTCCTCCGGCGTCGCCCGGCCCTGGCGCAGCTGCTGCAGCACGTCCATCGCCTGGTGCATGACCGAGGGGGCGCCCTGGCCCAGCACCGCGCCGGAATTCATCTTCCGCTTGCGCATCGCCCGCTCGGCCATCTTGACGTAGAAATCGGCGGCGATGTTGATCGTGTCGACCTGGACATGCGACTCGTGGAAGTAGCGGTCGCTGGTATCCTCGAGCAGGCCGATCAGATCGCTGGTGGGAATGCGCCCGAAATCCATCGCCTCCAGCAGCCTGAGCTCGCTCAGATAGGTCGGCAGGAACTCTTCGCGGAAGGCGCGCTCGATGTTCTCCGCCGCGCGCGACAGGCGGAAGGACGCGGCCACGCCGATGCCCTTGCCGCTGCGCTGGCGCTGTTCCTGCATGTTGACGTACAGCGACCCGAAGACCGACACGACCATGGGATCGCTGTCTTCCCGCACGTCATAGGGGACGCCGAGCCCGTGGCAGGCAAGATCGACGCTGCCGCCGGGTTTCCAAAGCTCCTCCATGAAGCTGATGCTCAGCGGCGTCGGGCTCGGCAGCAGCTCGGAAAGCTCGTTCTGCGCCAGCACCGTCTCGTCGGCCGCGCAGCCGCGGCCCAGCTCGAGCAGGCGGTGCCGCTCGCGCTCGAAAATGCCTTTGATCGTGACGGACGGGTTGATGCGCTCCATCGCGGTGATGTTGCGCGCCTGCAGGATATAGAAGCGCCCCTTGCGGTACGCCCATTCCACGTCCTGCGGCTCGCCGAACAGGGATTCAACGCGCATCGCGAGCTCGACCAGCGGATCGAGGTCGATCGGCGGCTGGGCGCCCGAAATCAGCCGGCCGCTGAGCCGCCCGAAGCCGTAGCTGTGGGCGCTCTCGGTGCCGCTCGCCAGGTTGTCGGCCAGGCCCTCCGTCATCTCGACCAGCAGCGTGCCGCTCTGCGCCGGATGCTCGGTGAACAGGATGCCGGCATATTCCGCGTCGACCATGGCTTGCACGATGACGCCGCCGGCGCTGTCCCCGGTGCCGTAGTTGGCCGCCGCCCCGCGCGCGAAGGACTGGCGCACCTGCGCGATCGCGTCGAGCAGGCCCTTGCGGTCGATCTTCAGCAGCGATTCGAAAACGCCGGCGTAGCTGAAGCTGTCGCCGTCCTCGCTGGCGCCCGAGCTGCGCACCGCCATCCGGTCGAGCCTGTAACGCCGGCAAAGGCGGAACAGGCGCTTCTGCGATCGGGCGTCGAGCTGCGTGCTCCCGCCGTTCGTGAGGAACGCTCCATGCGGGATCACGAGCCCGGGCGGAACCGGTATGCCGGCCTGGATCAGCTCGCCCAGCCGCGCCGCCTTGCGCCCCGTGCCGGGCATGCGGTGCGCGACGCCGAGCGCGGCGATCGCCACCGGCAGCGGCTCGTCCTGCTGCCGGCGCCGGCGCGCCATCAACACCCGGATGGCGAGGCTCTGCACGATCATGAGCAGCAGGCCGAAGATCAGGTAAAGCACCAGTGCCGCCTTCAGCTTGAAGGTGAAGGCGGTAAAGGCCGCGCCGGCCAGCGCGCGCAGCGCCGCGAATTTGACGGAATGGCGCGCGGCCCCCGTTTCGACCTGGAGATAGACGAGCAGGCCAAGCAGCGCCGGCAGGATATGGAGCGGGTCGGCAGCGCCCACATCGGCGATCCAGAGGAAGCGCCCGCTGTCGGCGGCGGCCACGTTCGAGACCGCCGAAAACACCACGACGAGGCAGAGGATCTGGATCACCAGGCCCACGACGTTGCGGCCCGGCGTCAGCCGGTACGCCCGGTAGAGCGCGTGGACCGCGGCTTTCAGGCGGCGCGGATCATCGGCGAATTTTTCCCGGATTTCCCGGAGCTTGCCGTCGGCCTCCCGCTGCACAATCTGGTCCCGCTCGCCTTTCACGGTGAACGGCAGGAAAAGGAAACGGAGCACGGCGGCCGCGAGGAAGATCGTCAGGATCAGGTTGCCGATGCGGCCGTTGAGCCAGGTCAGCGCGACGATGACCGGCCGCTGCACCTTGCCGAGCAGGCTGTGCTCGTTCGCCGCCATCCAGCGCTCGACATAGGGCGGCTGCTTGGCGGTCGGGATGTACTCGCTGGGCACAGTGTAGCGGCCCCGGAAATCGTAGCCGAGCCGGCTCAGCCGAAGACCCAGGACCTGCGCGTAGAAGCAGCTGCGCTTGTCATAGCAGGGTGCCACGATCGGCCGGTGCGGCACCTTCGTGAAGGCCGTATCCATCTCGGCCGTGGTCATCTTCCGCACCGTCATGTTGAGGGCGCCCGGCAGATGGCCGCGATCGAATTCCTCGGGATAGCGGACGTCGATGAAGAGCGCGTGCTCCTCGTCGACGAGGCGCCGCACTTCAGGCGTGTCCAGAAGGACGTTGTCGTTCGGAAAGGGCGGCAGGCCGCGCACCGCGGACGCCGGAACGTCCGGGCTGCGGACGATGCTGCGCCCCTCGGCGAGCCACTTCTCGTAGCCGCCGATGATGAAACGGCAATCGATCCCCATCTTGGCGAGCGCTTCGCACAGCTCCGAGCTGCGGTTTCCCGAATGGCAGAGCAGGATGTTGCGCTTGCCGCTCGCCTTCAGCGCCGCCGCCTGCGCCAGCACGTCCGGATAGCGGATGTGGCTGAACTGCGCGAGCTTTCCCGTCTCCCATTCCTCGGATTCACGCACGTCGATCAGGTTGACCGGCATGCTGCTGGCCGGCTCGATGCGCTTCAGGCGCAGGATCTCCGCCAGCTGCTGCGTCGTGATTCCGAGCGGATGGTTGACCTGCTCGCTGTAGTCCAGGGTCTTGAGCGATACGTCGCCGACGCGCTTGCCCGCTTCCTTCGATGCGCGCACCAGATTGGCGCTCAGGCGCTCCATGCGCGCGTCCGCCGACCATGACCACTGCAGGATGTTAGCGGCCGCCGACCCGACGAGCAGCAGCACCAGCGCGGCCAGCATCTTGCGCGAGCCGACGCGCGGCCGCCTGGGCAGCGCTGCCGCGCAGACGGCGGGACACGCGCTGGCGCGAGAAGAAGGCGCCGCCGACCGCGAGCGTCAGAAGGCCGAAGATCTGCGCGGTATTGGAAAAGAAGCTGACGACGACATCGGGCGACGGAATGGCAAGCGCCGGCGTGCTCCCCAAAAGCAAGAGCGCCGCGGCCGCGATCGCCGTGCGGAAAGCCGGGCCACCGCCGTCACCGACGATGCGATGCGGCGCCGGCAAGCCACGCGGCGCCGATCCTATTGAGCCATCAGCGGAAGGATGGCGAAAATTTTGAAAAGTCCCAAGCAAGGCGCGCAGGTTCCGTTCTTAATCTTCTTACCCCTACCTGCTTAATTCCCGATCATTTCGGCGCGCTCTTGCCGGCGCGCTGGGATCGTGACGACTACATCGATACCGTCACAATAATGTAAAATATAACTCAACTTGTTAACGAAACACTAAGTGCGTGGTCAGGCATGATTACTTGTATTTCATACATTTTTAGATTTTTTTCTATGATGAATGTCACATTTACTTACTTTCCACGACGGAATTTATTCCGGGGCCGGGCCTAAAATGATGCCGCCAAGGCGCTTGCGCGCCGGCGCAATCGTTCCGGACCCGGACGAAAGCGCGGAACCCCGGCGGAACGGAGAAGCGCGACGACGGCCCCCGACGCTCCCCTTTGCGTTTCCGACCCGCCGGCCCCATATTGAGAAAATGAAGACTCTCAACTACAAGCAAAACGGGTAAAACTTCTGAATGCGCGACGTTCGGACGAGCAAGTTTCTCAGCCTGATCCTGCGCCACCGGCCCACGGCGGCCGGAATCAGCTTGGACGCGGAAGGCTGGGCCGACGTCGACGCGCTGCTCGCCGGCATGGCGCGGCGGGGTCACGCGCTCAGCTTCGAAGACCTCGTCCGGGTGGTCGAGACGAACGACAAGCGCCGCTACGCCTTCAACGAGGACCGGACCCGCATCCGCGCCGTCCAGGGGCATAGCCACCCGGTCGATCTCGGCTATACGCCGATGGTGCCGCCGGAATTCCTTTTCCACGGCACCGTCGCGCGGTTCATCGAGCCGATCCGGACGCAGGGGCTGCTGCCCGGCACCCGGCAGCACGTGCATCTCAGCCCGGACCGGCAGACCGCGGAAAAAGTCGGCCGGCGCCGGGGCGAGCCGGTCATCCTGACGATCGGCAGCCGCGCCATGGCCGCGCAACGCCATCTTTTCTTCCGCGCCGACAACGGCGTCTGGCTCACCCTGCACGTGCCGGCGGAATTCATCGTCGATTGGGAGTGACGCGTAACCGGATGTTCCCCTTCGCCGAGGCTTCGGGGGACACGCCTACGCCTAAGTCGCCTTCGTGTGGCGAAGCCACCCGAAGCCGAAAGGCATAGGGTGGTGGGCGATGACGGGCTCGAACCGCCGACCCCCTCGGTGTAAACGAGGTGCTCTCCCAGCTGAGCTAATCGCCCCATCGATGCATGGTGACGGCACGCGATGCACGGCCGCCGCCCTGCACACCGTCGCCACACGGCAAGCCGCCGCGAACCGGAGTGATACCCAGGTTTCGCGGCGGAGTGCAAGCCCATGGACACGCCCCAATCGCGAGAGGCGCATCCCCAAATCAAAACCGGCCGCACGATGGATCGGCGGCCGGCTTTGGTGACTTCATATCAACGATTAGTTGATCGCGTCCTTCAGGCCCTTACCAGCCTTGAACTTCGGCTGCTTGGAGGCCGGGATCTGAATCTGCTCACCCGTGCGCGGGTTGCGGCCAACAGAGGCCTTGCGATTGGAAACGCTGAAGGTGCCGAATCCGACCAGGCGGACTTCCGACCCCGTCTTCAACGCCTTGGTAATGGAGTCGAACACCGAATCAACGGCGCGGGTCGCATCCGACTTGGTAAGGCCGGAATCATCAGCAACAGCAGCAACAAGATCGTTCTTGTTCAAGGTAAAGCCCCCCTCTAAAGGCCAGGGAAATGTTGACAGGATAGTTAATATTCCAGGCGAAAGCACCGGGAGTGTATATGTCAAATTCGCCGGCAGTCAACGCCGGAACCCAAGGAAATTCGGCATTTTTGCGCAGCTGATGCATATCGGCACGCCCCTTCGGGCGGTCCCCGGACGCCGTCCGGGGACGCCGATTCAATGCGTCGTGACGATGCCCAGGTCGCCTTCCGGCTTCGGCTTGCTCACCGCCTCGACCGGCGGCGCATCGGGATCCCATTCGATGGGTACGATCCGCTCGGCCAGCGCCTTTTCCAGCACTTCGTCGACCGTGGCGACAGGAATGATCTCCAGGTTCCGCTTCACGTTGTCGGGAATATCCTGGAGATCTTTCGCGTTCTCCTGCGGGATCAGCACGGTCTTGATGCCGCCGCGCAACGCGGCCAGCAACTTTTCCTTGAGCCCGCCGATCGGCAGGACCCGGCCGCGCAGCGTGATCTCGCCGGTCATCGCGACATCCTTGCGCACCGCGATCCCGGTCAGCACGGACACGATCGACGTGATCATCGCGACGCCCGCGGACGGACCGTCCTTCGGCGTGGCGCCTTCGGGCACGTGCACGTGGATATCCGTCTTCTCGAACATCGTCGGCTTGAGGCCGAAGGATGGCGCGCGGCTCTTGACGTAGCTTTCCGCGGCTTGAACCGACTCCAGCATCACGTCGCCGAGCTTGCCGGTGCGGATGATCCGTCCCTTGCCCGGCAAGATCGCTGATTCGATCGTCAGCAGCTCGCCGCCGACCTCGGTCCAGGCCAGTCCGGTGACCACGCCGACGAGATCGTCTTCCTCGGCCTGGCCGTAGCGGAACTTCCGCACGCCGGCGAACTTCTCGAGGTTCCGGCGGGTGATCTTCACGTCCTTGGTGTCGGACGCGATCAGGATTTCCTTGATCGCCTTGCGCGTCAGGTTCGCCAGCTCGCGCTCGAGGTTACGGACACCCGCCTCGCGCGTGTAGTAGCGGATCAGGTCGCGCAGCGCATCGTCCGAGATCGACCATTCCGACGCCTTCAGGCCGTTTTCCTTCATCTGCTTCTTGATGAGGTGGCGCTTGGCGATCTCGAGCTTCTCGTCCTCGGTGTAGCCGGGGATGCGGATGATCTCCATGCGGTCCATCAGCGGCTGCGGCATGCGCAGCGTATTCGCCGTGGTCACGAACATCACGTCGCTGAGGTCGTAATCGACTTCCAGATAATGGTCGTTGAACGAGTAGTTCTGCTCGGGGTCCAGCACCTCCAGCAGCGCGGACGACGGATCGCCCCGCCAGTCGGCGCCGAGCTTGTCGACTTCGTCGAGCAGGAACAGCGGGTTCGACGACTTGGCCTTCTTCATGCCCTGGATGACCTTGCCGGGCATCGAGCCGATATAGGTCCGGCGATGGCCGCGAACCTCGGCCTCGTCGCGCACGCCGCCGAGCGACATGCGCACGAATTTCCGGCCGGTCGCCCGCGCCATCGACTTGCCGAGCGAGGTCTTGCCGACGCCCGGAGGGCCGACGAGGCACAGGATCGGGCCTTTCACCTTGCGCATGCGGTGCTGCACGGCGAGGTATTCGACCAGGCGCTCCTTGACCTTCTCCAGCCCATAATGATCTTCGTCGAGAACGCGCAGCGCCTCCTTGAGGTCGCGCTTGATCTTGGTGCGCTTCTTCCACGGAATGCTGAGCAGCCAGTCGAGATAGTTGCGCACGACCGTCGCTTCGGCGGACATCGGGCTCATCGAGCGCAGCTTCTTCATCTCGGCCTGCGCTTTTTCGCGCGCTTCCTTCGACAGCTTGGTCTTCTTGATGCGCTCCTCGATTTCGGCCAGCTCGTCCTTGCCGTCCTCGGTCTCGCCAAGCTCCTTCTGGATCGCCTTGAGCTGCTCGTTCAGATAATACTCGCGCTGCGTCTTCTCCATCTGGCGCTTGACGCGATTGCGGATGCGCTTCTCCACCTGCATCACGCCGATCTCGCCTTCCATGAAGGAATAGACGCGCTCCAGCCGCTCGCCCACTTTCTCGACCTCGAGCAGCGCCTGCTTGTCGGCGATCTTGAGGGTCAGGTGCTGGGCGACGGTGTCAGCCAGCTTACCCGGATCCTCGATCTGGTTGACCGAGATCAGGACTTCCGGCGGCACCTTCTTGTTGAGCTTGATGTACTGCTCGAACTCGGCGACGACCGCGCGGCTCAGCGCCTCGAGCTCCTGTGCGTTCTCGACGTCGTCAGTGATCAGCGCCGCCTCGGCCTGGAAGAAGTCGGGATTGTCGACGAACTTCTCGATGCGGGCGCGCTGGTTGCCCTCGACCAGCACCTTGACCGTGCCGTCGGGCAGCTTGAGCAGCTGGAGCACCGTGGCGACGGTGCCCATCATGTAGATGTCGCTCGGCTGCGGATCGTCCTGCGCCGCGTTCTTCTGCGTCACGAGCAGGATCTGCTTGTCGTCCGACATGACGTCCTCGAGCGCCCGCACGGACTTCTCGCGCCCGACGAACAAGGGCACGATCATGTGCGGGAACACGACGATGTCGCGCAACGGCAGAACGGGATAAACCTGGCCACGGGTCAAATCAAACATGCATCCTCTTCCGCATTTGCATTGCCAAACGGCGGGGGTAGGAAAAGAAGCTCCCGAGGCAATAGATGGCGTTGATTCCCCGGGCGATCAAGACCGGGGACGAAAACTCAGGCACTTTGGCCCGTGTCCTCGCGCCGATCCGCGTAGATATGCAGCGGCTTGGCACGGCCTTCCGCCACTTCGCGGTTAATGACGATCTCCTCCACGCCCTCGAGACCCGGCAACTCATACATCGAGTTCGAGGAGGATTGCCTCCATGATCGACCGCAGGCCACGGGCGCCGGTCTTGCGGGCGATGGCCTTCTGGGCGATCGACCGCAGCGCATCCTCGGCGAAATCGAGCTGTACCCCCTCCATCTCGAAGAGCCGCTGATACTGCTTGACGAGCGCATTGCGCGGACGGGACAGGATCTCGACCAGGGCTTCCTCGTCGAGGTCCGTCAAGGTGGCCAGCACGGGAAGCCGGCCGACGAATTCGGGAATGAGCCCGAATTTCAGGAGATCTTCCGGTTCCACCTGCTGCAGGATCTCGCCGATCTGGCGGTCTTCCGGGCCGCGCACGTCGGCGCCGAAGCCGATCGACGAGCCCTTGCCGCGCTGTGCGATGATCTTCTCCAGCCCGGAGAAGGCGCCGCCGCAGATGAACAGGATATTCGTGGTGTCGACCTGGAGGAACTCCTGCTGCGGGTGCTTGCGGCCGCCCTGGGGCGGGACGCTCGCCACGGTTCCTTCCATGATCTTGAGCAAGGCCTGCTGCACGCCCTCGCCCGACACGTCGCGGGTGATCGAGGGGTTGTCGGACTTGCGGCTGATCTTGTCGACCTCGTCGATGTAGACGATGCCGCGCTGGGCCCGCTCGACGTTGTAGTCGGCGGCCTGCAGCAGCTTGAGAATGATGTTCTCCACGTCCTCGCCGACGTAACCGGCTTCGGTCAGCGTCGTGGCGTCGGCCATGGTGAAGGGCACGTCGAGGATGCGGGCCAGGGTCTGGGCCAGCAGGGTCTTGCCGCAGCCGGTCGGACCGATCAACAGGATGTTCGACTTCGCCAGCTCGACGTCGTTGTTCTTGCTGCCATGCGCCAGCCGCTTGTAGTGGTTGTGCACGGCGACCGAAAGCACGCGCTTCGCGTGCACCTGGCCGATCACATAATCATCCAGGACCTTGCGGATCTCCCGCGGCGTCGGCACCCCGTCGCGCGACTTGGAGATGGTGGCCTTGTGGTCCTCCTTGATGATGTCCATGCACAGCTCGACGCATTCATCGCAGATGAAAACCGTCGGGCCGGCTATGAGCTTGCGGACCTCATGCTGGCTCTTGCCACAGAACGAGCAGTACAGGGTGTTCTTGGAATCGCCGGAGCCAGTTTTGTTCATTCGCCAAACTTTCCTGCCGGTGCACGGACCTTGCCAATTTACCCAATTGGGTCAAGCCCGGACAATGGGAAAAACTGCCACACACAGATTGAGAAACAATTAAAACTTAATAAACCATACTTAAGGATAATGCGGACGGATACATTTGGTAGTCTCCCGCCCGTGTGGCAAGGGCCGGATAGTTGCTTTTCCGCATCAATCAGCCGTTCTTCGGGGCTGCCGCTCCCACTTCCACGGCCGCCGGCCGCTGGGACACGACCTCGTCGATCAGGCCGAAATCCTTCGCCTCGGCCGGCGACAGGAACTTGTCGCGCTCCAGCGCGTCCTCGACCACCTTTATATCCTGTCCGGTGTGATGGACATAGATTTCGTTGAGCCGGGCCCGCAGCATCAGGATCTCCCGGGCATGGATCTCGATGTCCGAGGCCTGGCCCTGGAAGCCGCCGGAGGGCTGGTGGACCATGATCCGGCTGTTGGGCAGCGAGTAGCGCTTGCCCTTGGCGCCGGCGCACAGCAGCAGCGAGCCCATCGAGGCGGCCTGCCCGATGCAGACGGTCGAAACGTCGCAGCGGATGTACTGCATCGTGTCGTAGACCGACAGGCCCGAGGTGACGACGCCGCCCGGCGAGTTGATGTAGAAGGAGATATCCTTGCTCGGGTTCTCCAACTCGAGGAACAGGAGCTGGGCGTTGATCAGGCTCGCCACCATGTCGTGGACCGGCCCGGTCAGGAAGATGATCCGCTCCTTGAGCAGGCGCGAATAGATATCATAGGCCCGCTCGCCGCGATTGGTCTGCTCGACGACCATCGGGACCAGGGTATTCATGTAGGTATCGATCGGATCACGCATCTAACGGTGCTTCCCCACTGTTGGTCACAGGCTCAACCGGGCGGCGCAGACGAAGGCGCGCCCTACTCGTCATTCCTTGGTCTTCGCGGATTTCGCTTTGGCTTTCGGCTTCGCCTTCGCTTTGGGCTTGTCCTTGTCGGATGCCGCGGCGGCGGGCTTCTTCGCAGCCGTCTTCTTGCCCTTGCCGGACTCGCCAGACGCCTCGCCTTCCGCATCCTCCGGCTCGCGATAGAGCTCTTCGACGCTCACCTCGCGTTCCGTCACGTTCGCCATCTCGATGATGAAATCGACGACCTTCTCCTCAAAAATAGGTGCGCGGAGGCTCGCCATCAAGTTCTCGTTGTTGCGATAGGCCTCGATGATCCGGCGCTCGTGGCCGGGGAAGTTCTGAGCCTGGCGGATCAGCGCGCGATTGATCTCCTCGGGCGTGACGTCGATGTTGTTGCGCTGGCCGACGGCGGCGAGCAGCAGGCCGAGACGCACGCGCCGTCCCGCGATTTTGTGGAAATCCTCGCGAATCTCCTCCTCGCTCTTCGCCTCGTCCTCGGGATCGAGCTCCTTGTTCTTGCGCGCCAACTCGTACTGGTTCCAGATCGAATCGAACTCGGCGTCGAGCATGCCCTGCGGCGCTTCGAAGTCATGCAGCGTTTCGAGCTTGTCGAGCAGCGCGCGCTTGACGCGATCGCGCGCGACCGAGGCGTACTCGCTCTCCAGCCGCTGGCGCATCTGCGTCTTCAGCGCGTCGACCGAGTCGAGCCCAAGCTGCTTGGCCAGCTCGTCGTCGATCGCGGCGGGGACCTTCTCGCGGATCTCCTTCACGTCGACCTCGAAGACCGCGTCCTTGCCGGCAAGCTCGGGATTGCCGTAATTCTCCGGGAACGCCACCTCCACCTTGACGTGGTCGCCGGCGTTGACGCCGGTGACCTGGGCCTCGAAGCCGGGGATGAATCGCCCCGAGCCGAGCTCGAGGTGATAGTCCGTGCCGGCGCCGCCCTCGAATTTCTCGCCGCCAACCGAGCCCTCGAAGTCGATCACGACGACATCGCCCTCTTTCGACTTGCGCTTGGCCGCGATCGGCTCGGTGCGGCCGAAATTCGCCGCCATGCGCTCCAACGCCTCGTCGACCTGCTTGTCCTCGATCTTGGCCTTGAGGCGCTCGAGCTCGATCGTGCGGAAATCCACCGTCTCGATCACCGGCAGGATATCCAGCTCGATATTGAACTCGAGGTCCTTGCCTTCCTCGAAGGTGGTGACCTCGATCTTGGGCTGCATCGCCGGCTGAATCTCGCGGTCGGCCAGCGCCTTGGAGGCGTTTTCCGCCACCGCAGCCTGCAGCACCTCGCCCTTCACGGCATCGCCGTAGCGCTGGCGAATCAGCTTCACCGGGACCTTGCCCGGGCGGAATCCAGGGATGTTCACCTGGCCCACCAGCTCCTGCAGCCGCAATTCGACGCGCTGCTGGATATCGGCGGCGGGAATGGTGATCGCGTAAGCGCGGCTCAACCCTTCATTCTTTGTTTCGACAACCTGCATGACGTCGCCCATTCTTTCGGGGTTTCCAAAATTGATTAATTTAGCCTTTTATTCCTTGCCGCCGCCCGCGGCGCGATCGCCGGCGATGGTGCGGGCGGAGGGACTTGAACCCCCACGGATTGCTCCACGGGTACCTAAAACCCGCGCGTCTACCAATTTCGCCACGCCCGCCCGCAGGGTCCCTTCGCACGAAGGCGCCCCTGTATAAGTAGCGCGACTGCCATGGTCAAGCTGGCCAACGGGCTGACCGGCCCGCCCGGCCTCCCGCGGGCCTTCCTCTCTCGCCTCGGCCCGGCCGCGCGGCGGCGGTGGCGCCTAGCGCCCGCCCCGCTCGCGGTAGGTCTCGGCGAAGGTCCGCAAGGAGAGCATCCGCGGCCCGTCCTTGAAGATCACCGTCCGGCTCGGCCGCTCGACATTGATCTCGTAGCGGACATGCGGAATGTGAAGGCCGTCCAGCATGACCGACAGGATCTTCGCGGTCTCGATGCTCTTGTCCGGCTTGATGCGCTGGAATGACATGCCGCGGCGGATAAATTCCATATCCCTGCCGCGTTTGATGAACACGCTGGCGCGTTCGCGCCCCCGGAACCCGACGAACGCCGCCTGGCTCCGCCCTTTCAGGTGGATTTCCAACCCCGACACACTGCCCCCGGCTCACTGCCTGTTACGGTCGAGGACCGGTACATTGCCAGCCCCCGTTTCGCTACCCTCGTCAGTTCACGAAACTGACATCTAGCTTTTTAGCAAACGAGTCACCGCAGAGGAAGCGGTAACGCCGCCCTCGCCCGTATAGCGCTCGTGATTCTCTTCGATGCGGTCGAGCTCGTAGAGATAATTCACCATCATGCCGGCGGACGCGCGCAGGCCGCGCTCGCTCGTGTCGCCGAGCCAGTTGATCCGCTCGACTCGCGCGCCGTTGGTGAGATGGAAATGCGCGACGGGATCGCGCGCGCGGTCGCCGCGCCCCTTCTCGTTGACGAGGTAGCGCGCGCACAGCCGCACCAGCGGCCCCTGCATCGCGTCCGCCAAGGCGGCGTCGTGACGCCAGTCGGGACGCCCTAATCCATAGCGTAGCGAATCGTTACCGTCGCTGAGCTTCGTCAACTCGGCGAGCTTGCGCGCCTCGGCCGGCAACAGCAGCAACTCGCCGGCTTCCAGCCGCTCGTCGAGCCAGCGCCGGAAACCCGGGATCGGCGACAGCGTCGCGAAGGTCCGGAGGCCCGGCAGCTCGGCGGCCAGCAGATCGACCACGCGCTTGATCAGGAAGCCGCCGAAGCTGATGCCCGCCAGCCCGCGCTGCGCGTTGGAGATCGAATAGAAGATCGCCGTGTTGGCGTTGTGCGCGGGATCGACCAGCGGCGCGCTTTCGTCCAGCAGCACGGTGACGTTGTCGGCCATGCCGTTGACTAGCGCGACCTCGACGAAGATCAGCGGCTCGTCCGGCATGCGCGGATGAAAGAAGGCGAAGCAGCGGCGATCCGAGTCCAGCCGGTTCTTGAGGTCCTCCCAGCTGCGGATCTCGTGCACGGCTTCGTAATTGATCAGCTTTTCCAGCAGCGCCGCCGACGAGTTCCAGGTGATGCGCCGGAGATCGAGAAAGCCGATGTCGAACCAGGTCGACAGCAGGCGGCGCAGGTCGGCGTCGAGCGCGGCGAGCGTGGCGTCCTTGCGGGTGTGCTCCATCAGCTCGGTGCGCAGCTCGACCAGGAACTTGACGCCCTGCGGCAGCGCGTTGAACTGCATCAGCAGGCGGATGCGCGGCGGCTCGAGCGCGTCGCGCAGCGCCGCCTCGGCCTGCGCCCGCTGCTCGGGCGGACATTCCAGCAGCGCCTTCACCGCCGCGTCGACCCGCTTGCGGTCGACGTCGAACGCGCCTGCCAACAGGCGGAGGAAGCGCTCGCGGCCGCGCTTGTCGAGCCCGAGATAGGTCTGGCCCAGCGCCGCCGCCCGGCCGCGCGCGGAGACTTCGCCGCCGCGCGCATCCAGGCAGGCGCGCATCTGGTCGCGCAGCCGGCGGATGTCGCCGTCGGCCGACAGCGACGCGTCGACGGTGCCCGTCACCGTGTCCGACAGGTCGCGCCACAGGTTGACGATGCGCACCAGGGTGCGGTCGAAGAAGGAGCCTTGCGCGCGGACTGCCGGCGCCGGCAGCCCGGCTTTCGGTTTGGTCTCGATCGATGCCATGACGCAGATTATTTCGCCGCTGCGCGCATTGCACGCAAGACCAAAGGAAGCTGATCGGGCAAATCTTCGGCGATCAGGCCGGGCCCGAACGCCTCGGCCGCGGCGCCGTGCAGCCAGGCCGCGGCGCAGGCTGCGTCGAACATCGCCATGCCCTGCGCCGCCAGCGCGGTCGCGATCCCCGCCAGCACGTCGCCGGCCCCGGCTGTCGCCAGCTCGGCCGGCGCGTTCTCGTTCACCACCGCGCGTCCGTCCGGCGCGGCGATCACCGTGTCCGCCCCTTTCAGCAGCACCACCGCGCCCGACAGCCGGGCCGCTTCGCGCGCGCTGGAAATCTTGTCGCCCGTCATCGGGAAGAGCCGACGGAACTCGCCTTCATGCGGCGTCATCAGGCAGGGCCCGACGATCGAGGAGAACAGCAGCTCGTGCGTGTCCTCGAACACGGTCAGCGCATCCGCGTCGAGCACCACCGGCTTGCCCGTCCGGAGCGCCGCCAGCGCCTGCTCGCGCGTCATCGGCGCGACGCCGTTGCCCGGCCCGACCAGGCAGGCGGAGACCCGCGGATCGCCGATTACCTCGGCATAGCCGGCGGTGTCGCGGACGCTGCGCACGATGACGCCTTCGAGGGCGACCTTGTAGACCACCGCGTTATCCGCCGGCACCGCGACCGAGACCATGCCCGCGCCCGCCCGCTGCGCCGCGCGCGCCGCCAGCCGGGCCGCGCCGGTCATCTGCGGGCCGCCGCTGATGACGGCATGGCCACGGCTGTATTTGTGCTGGTCCAATCGCGGCCAGGGAAAATCCGCGGACCACAGCGCCCGCGCATTGGCCGCCTGCTGCGGCGCGATACCGTCGAGCACGGCGTCGGGAATGCCGATGTCGATCACCCGGACCTCGCCGCAATGGAGACGGCCCGGCAGCAGGACGTGCCCGGGCTTGCGGCGGAAGAAGGTGACCGTCGTCTGCGCCATCGGCGCGATGCCCATGACCGCGCCGCTGTCGCCATGCACGCCGCTCGGCACGTCGACCGCGATACAGGTCCGTTCGCCGATGGCGGCGATGGTATCGCGCGCGACGCCGTCAATCTCGCGCGCGAGCCCGGCGCCGAACAGCGCGTCGACCACGACCGCCGCGCCTTCCAGCACCGCCGGCGACAGCGCTTCGACGCCGCCGTCCCAGCGGTCCGCATTGCGCTTGGCGTCGCCCTTGAGCGCCGCGCGGTCGCCCAGCAGCGCAAGCCGGACCGGCCAGCCCGCCTGCTTGAGATAACGCGCCGCGACGAAGCCGTCCCCGCCGTTGTTGCCGGGACCGCACAAGACCGCGACCGGCCTGGGCGCGCCGAGCGCCAGCACCGCGTCCGCGACGCCCCGCCCCGCCGCCTCCATCAGCGTCTCGCCGGCGATGCCGGCGGCCATGGCGGCCTTGTCCGCGGCATACATCTCGGCCACGGTCAGCAGGGCCCGGCGGCGGAAGGCGGCGCTATCCATCGACGCCTCGCGCGGCCAGCTCGCTGTCGCGCAGGATGGCGAGCGTGTTCGAGTGGAACTCCCGGCGGTAGAGCACGAGCACGAGCCAGGTCGCCGCGACGATCAGGACGATCGGATGGATGAAGGACGCCGCCAGCGCCGCCGCGAAGTAATAGGCGCGCAGGCCGCGGTTGTAGTGGCCGGCCGCCAAGCGTCGCGATCCGGGCGATGCAGTCGCTGCGCCGGAAGCAGTCCGGGTCCGCCTTGGCGGACGGCACCATCGCGCCGATCTGGATCGAGCAGTAGCTGAGCTGGCGGATCGACCAGGTGAACTTGAAGAAGGCGTAGATGAAAATCAGGATCAGCGCGAGCAGGTGCATCTCCCACTGCAGCGAGCTCAGCTCGGACACCAGCGGCACCGTGGCGACGATGCGAACCGCCTTCTCGGAGGCGCCGAGCGCGGCGATGAGCCCGGCCAGGATGAGCATCGAGGTCGACGCGAAGAAGGACGAGGTGCGGATCAGGTTGCGCACGATCGCGACGTCGACCATGCGGTTGTCGCGCCCGACCATCTGGCGCATCCACTGCTCGCGCTGGCGCGCCATCGCGCCCACCAGGTTGGTGCCCTTGCGGGCCGCGCGGTCGGAATAGGCCGTGTAGCCGACCCACCAGACCAGGAACCAGCCGAAAGCGAACAGCTCGATGGGCGAGATCTGCGACACGGACGCTCCGTTGGGACTTGCCCCACAGGATGAAGACGCGGCGGCGGCGCGCCGCCCTACTACCTATCGGATACCGGCTTTATTTTCCATTAACTAAACAAAGAGGGCTGCCGCAAAGTAGTTGTGGCGCGGCGGGCCGCTGCTCTTTCATACATACCGGGCGCATGCGAACCGACGACTTCGACTTCGAGCTGCCCCAGAGCCTGATCGCGCAAGAGCCTGCGACTCCACGGGATTCCGCGCGCATGCTCGAAGTCGGCGAAACGCTGGCGGACCGCCATGTCGCCGAGCTGCCGGACCTTCTGGCGCCGGGCGACCTGGTGCTGCTCAACGACACGCGCGTCATCCCGGCCCGGCTGAGCGGCCAGCGCGGCACCGCGTCGGTCCAGATCACGCTGCACCGCCGCTTGCCCGACGGGCGCTGGCGCGCCTTCGCCAAGCCCGCCCGCCGCCTCAAGCCCGGCGATCGGATCGATTTCGGCCCCGGCTTCCACGGCGACGTCGCCGAGAAGCTCGAGGCCGGCGAGATCACGGTCGCCCCCAACCTGACCGGCGACGATTTCGCCCGCGCGCTGCGCGCGCACGGCGCCGTCCCCCTGCCGCCCTATATCAAGCGGCCGGCCGGGCCCGACGCGGGCGACAGCGAGCGCTACCAGACCGTCTACGCCCGCCACGACGGCGCCGTCGCCGCGCCCACCGCGGGGCTGCATTTCACCGACCGGCTGTTCGCCGCGCTCGACGCCAAGGGCGTGCGCCGGGCAACCGTGACGCTGCATGTCGGCGCCGGGACCTTCCTGCCCGTCACCGCCGAGCTGGCGGCCGACCACCGGATGCACCCGGAATGGGGCCTGGTGACCGCGGAGACGGCGGATGCGGTCAATGCCGCGCGGGCCGCCGGCAAGCGCGTCCTCGCGGTCGGCACGACCTCGCTCCGCCTGATCGAGAGCGCGGCCGCGCCGGACGGCCGGGTCGCGCCCTTCGAGGGGGAGACCAACCTCTTCATCCTGCCGGGATACCGCTTCCGCGTGCCGGACCTGTTGCTCACCAACTTCCACCTGCCGCGCTCGACCCTGTTCATGCTGGTCAGCGCCTTCGCCGGCCTCGAGCCGGATGCAGGCGGCCTACGCGCATGCGATCAGCCAGGGATACAGATTTTATTCCTATGGCGACGCCTGCCTGCTGCACCGCAGCGAGGGGGGTATCAATGCTTCCGGCGCGGCCTAGTTTTACCTATGATCCGTCGTAATTTAGCGAAATGCCCATGGCCGACACGCGCACCATGAGACCTTGACCCAGCTGGGCGAGAAGAGCCCGATCCCCGCCACGCCCGACGAGGCGGTGCTGGAGACCGTGCCCAACCCGCACCCGGGCACGGCCTATCTCGTGCGCTTCACCTGCCCCGAGTTCACCACCCTCTGCCCGGTCACCGGCCAGCCGGACTTCGCGCATCTGGTGATCGACTACGTGCCGGCCGAGCGGCTGGTGGAGAGCAAGTCGCTGAAACTGTTTCTCGGCGTCCTTCCGCAACCACCATGGCTTCCACGAGGCCTGCACGGTCGCGATCGCCAAGCGGCTGGAAGCGGCGCTGGCGCCCGCCTGGCTCCGGATCGGCGGCTACTGGTATCCGCGCGGCGGCATGCCGATCGACGTGTTCTACCAGACCGGCACGCCGCCCGAGGGCCTGTGGCTGCCCGACCAGGGCGTCCAGCCCTATCGCGGGCGCGGCTGAGGGGCGCCCGTGACCGGGGACAGCAAGCGCGACGCCATCCGCGACCGGGCCCTGGAGCTCGGCTTCGACGCCGTCGGCTTCGCCGAGGCGGCGCTCGCCCGGCAGGCCGGAACCGACCTCTCGGAATATCTCGCCCGCGGCTACCACGGCGACATGGGCTGGCTCGCCGCCCACGCCGACCGCCGCGCCAATCCGCGCGGGCTCTGGCCCGAGGCGCAGAGCGTCATCGTCGTCGCCGCGAACTACGCGCCGCTGGAGAACCCGCTCGACGCCTATCCCCGGATGCGCCGGGGCGGACGCGGCACGATCTCGGTCTACGCCCAGAACCGCGACTACCACGACGTGATGAAGAAGCGCCTGCGCGCCCTCGCCCGCTGGATGCACGAGGCGCTGGGCGCCCAGGTCAAGCTGTTCGTCGACACCGCGCCGGTGATGGAGAAGCCGATCGCCCAGCTTGCCGGGCTCGGCTGGCAGGGCAAGCATACCAACCTGGTCTCGCGCGACTTCGGCTCCTGGCTGTTCCTGGGCGAGGTCTACACCGACCTGGCGCTGGCGCCCGACGCGCCGGCGACCGACCGCTGCGGCTCCTGCCGCCGGTGCCAGGATATCTGCCCCACCAACGCCTTCCCCGAGCCCTACAAGCTCGACGCGCGGCGCTGCATCTCCTACCTCACGATCGAGCATAAGGGGCATATCGACCCGGGCCTGCGCGAAGCCATCGGCCACCGCATCTACGGCTGCGACGACTGCCTCGCCGTCTGCCCCTGGAACAAGTTCGCGACGCCGACGCGGGACGCGGACTTCCTGCCGCGGCTGGAGCTGACCGCGCCGCGGCTGACCGACCTGGCGGCGCTCGACGACGCCGGCTTCCGCAAGGTCTTCGCGGGCTCGCCCATCAAGCGCATCGGCCGCGACCGCTTCGTCCGCAACGTGCTGATCGCGCTCGGCAACAGCGGCGACGCCGGCCTCGCACCGGCGGCGGAGGCGCTGCTCGGCGATCCCGCGCCGATCGTCCGCGCGATGGCGGTCTGGGCGCTGTCGCGGCTGCTCGACGGCGACCGCTTCGCCGCGCTCCGGGCGCGCTGCCTCGGCCGCGAAGACGACCCCGACGTCGCCGGCGAATGGACGCGGGCGGATGCGGTCGCGCAGCGGCTGGCGGTCTGAGCGGCAGGAAATAGCGAGAGTGCCCGCATCCCAAAGATCGTCATTCGCCGATTTAATCGGCGAATCCAGGGCACGGCATTCACCTCAGCCGCGGAGATCGTCCGAATGGCCGAGCGAAAATCGGCGCCGTGCCATGGACACGCCGGTCAAGCCGGCGTGTGACGTTTTTGTTTTGTGAATGAACTGACAGGCCCGCCGTGAGGCCGTCCCGCCCCTCAGCAATGCCCGGGATGGACCGCCTGGAAGTCGTCGCTCGGCTTGGCGCGGTAGCCCTCGAGCCACTCGCGGGCGCTCTGCCAGGCTGCGGTGTCCTTCTGCAGCGGGCCGCTGGCGGACAGGGGGAATAGCCCGAAGGGCGTCCGGTAGAGCTTGCCCATCCGCTCCATCAGCGCGAACTCCGTCGCGGTGACGAAATTGGCGCTCATGCGGTGCTTGCCGAAATCGAGCAGGCTGCCCGACTTTCCCGTGCCCCACTCCTCGGCGCTGTCGGCGCGCCAGGCCACGACCAGCGTGCTGTCGCTGCCGAGCACAGGGGCGCCATCGAGCACCAGCAGGTGAAGCTGCGACCAGCCGTTCTTGGACGGCACGCCGTGATAGGGCTTGGTCGTGATCTCGACCGCCGCCGGCTTGTCCGAGCCGCCGGACGCGGCCAGCGAGGCGATCTGCTCCCCGGCCCGATAAGCCCCGGCCGCCGACGCGGCCTTGTCGTCCGGGCGACGCCGCGGCGTCATCCCGCAGATCGAAGGCCGGGTGCTCGACATAGGCCGCCTCGCCGAAGCGCGTCGACGACTGTGAGCGCAAATGATCGCGTAAAATGCGGTAGGCGACGGGGAAGACGAAGACCGCGCGCCCGATCGCGCCGTCCCGGGTCGCCATGAAGCGCTCGCGATAGATCTCGATGCCGTGGGACGCCACCTCCCGGTCGAGCCGCTTCTCGAAATACCCGGCGCAGACCCAGAGATGCGTCTCCGCCGGCTTGGTCCCGGGCGCGGCGGACAGGACGGACGGCAGGACCGCGCCCATCATCGACAACAGGAGGATCAGGGGGCAACGCTTTGTCATAGCGATAATTTTTCAAATTGTCTTAGAGCGCGGCGCGGCAGTGGCGCTTCGCCCCTATGGTAGAGCCGAGAGTGTTAGCAAAGTTTTAAAGCGGGGTGGCAGGACGTGGGATGCGCCGCAGGTTTTGCCGGCTCGTGACGCGGCCGGCTTTAACCATGCCGTCCGCCGGCATGGTCGATGCGCCTCTAGCCGTCGAAGCGCTTGACCGCGAGCACCGCGTTGAGGCCGCCGAAGGCGAAGGAATTGGAGATCGCCGCCCGGATATCGCCCTGCCGCGCCTCGTTCGGCACGTAGTCGAGGTCGCATTCCGGGTCGCGCTCCGTGAAATTGGCGGTCGGCGGCAGGACCCGGTCGCGAATCGCCAGCGCCGTCACGATCAGCTCGAGCGCGCCCGCGCCGCCCAGCGCATGGCCGAACACCGACTTGCTCGACGACACCGCGAGCTTTTCCGCCGCCGCATTGCCGAGCGCCATGCGCAGCGCCCGCGTCTCGGTCACGTCGTTGGCGGCGGTGCCCGTGCCGTGCGCGTTGACGTAGTCGATGTCGTCCGGATTGAGGCGGGCGTCCTTGAGCGCGCCGGTCATCGCGCGCGCCGCGCCGTTGGCGTCGGGGAGCGTGATGTCCATGGCGTCCGAGCTCATGCCGAAGCCGCAGATCTCGGCATAGATGGTGGCGCCGCGCGCCTTCGCCCGCTCCAGCGTCTCGAGCACGACGACCGCCGCCCCCTCGCCCAGCGACATGCCGGTGCGGCCCTTCGAGAAGGGCCGGCAGGTATCGGTCGCCATGACGCGGATCGCTTCCCAGCCCTTCATCGTGCCGAGCGCGATGCAGGCCTCGGTGCCGCCGGTGACGGCCGTGTGGACCATGCCGCTGCGCACCATGTGGAAGGCCAGGCCGATCGCATGCGTCGAGGACGAGCACGCGCTCGCCACCGCGAAGGCCGGCCCCTTGATGCCGTGCTCCATGCAGACATGGCTGCAGGCGGCGTTCAGCATCAGGCGCGGAATCGTGAACGGATGCACGCCCTTGCGGCCTTGCGCATAGATCCGGTAGTAGCTTTCGTCGAGTGTCTGCTGGCCGCCGACGCCGGAGCCGATCAGGCAGGCGGTCTGCTCCGCCTCCTCGCCCTCGAAGGCGATGTTCGCATCCTTGATCGCCTGGCGCGACGCCATCACCGCGAGCTGGCTGAAGCGGTCGAGCAGCGCCAGCTGCTTCGGCGGGAAATGCGCCTTCGCCTCGAAATCCTTGATCTCCGCGCCGATCTTGATGTGCAGGTCGCTGGTATCGATGATCGTCAGCGGGCCGATGACCGAGCGGCCCTCGCGCACCGTCTCCCAGAACTCAGGAACGGATTTTCCGGCCGCGCTGAAGACACCGAGGCCGGTGATGACAACTCTGTTCATGTGGTGCGTCTATTCCGGTGTGGTGCTTGCATCCGGCCCGCCGTTCAAGCCGGCTTGCCTTCTTCGTCAATCAATTTCTGAACCGCGTCGACCACGTCGCCGACGGTCTGGAACTCCAGCTCCTGGTCGTTCGCGTTGTACGGCACGTGGATGTCGAATTTCTCCTCGACGGCGAAAATGATCTCGACCACATCAAGGGATTCGATCTCGAGGTCGGTAAGCTTGGCGTCCCGCTTCAGCTTCGCCCGATCGACGGCCGACTTCTCGGCAATGATATCGTATACGTCGCTCTCGACACTCGACATGCTCTTCTCCACACCGGCGACCGCCGTACGGTATTGTACAACCGTCCGATTCGTTAGCCTTTTTTCTTACCCGATTCAATAGCGGTGAGCCGCTTCTTGAGACGCCCGACATCCTCGAAAAGGCTCTTCAGCCGCCGCGTATACATGTATATCTCCGCCGCCTTGCTGCGCGCCACCGCGGGCACGCCGATCGCCACCATCCGGGATGGCAGGTTCGTGCCGACCGCCGAGCGCGCGCCGACCACGACGTCGTCGCCGATGGTCAGATGATCGCCGACGCCGACCTGCCCGGCAAGCACCACCCGGCTGCCGATCCGCGTGCTGCCGGCGACGCCGACCTGGCCGCAGATCATGCAGTTCTCGCCGATCTCCACATTGTGGCCGATCATCACGAGGTCGTCGATCTTGGTCGCGTTGCCGATCCGGGTCGCGCTGATCGTGCCGCGATCGATCGAGGTGCAGGCGCCGATCTCGACGTCGTCGCCGACGACGACCGTGCCGAGCGAGTTGATCCGGGTCAGGACCAGGTTCTGCGCGGTGACCGCGTCGTTGGCGCCGCCGCGCGCTTCCTCGGTAGACCCGGCCTCCGGCGTGACGAAGCTGAAGCCGTCGGCGCCGATGCTGGCGTTCTGGTGAATGATGGCGCGCGCGCCGATCTCGACCCGCTCGCCGATCCGGACCCCGGCGTGCAGCAGGCAGCCCGCGCCGATACGGGCGTCCGCGCCGACCGTGACATGCGACATCAGGATCGTGCCGGGGCCGACGACCGCCCCGCTCGCCACATAGGTGAAGGGACCGACGCGCACGTCCTTCGCCACTTCGGCGTCCGGCTCGACGATGGCGCTCGGATGGATGCCCTGCGGCGCATGCACCGGCAATTCGAACAGGCGCGTCACCCCGGCCATGGCGTAGCGCGGGCGCTGCACCAGGATGTAGCCGTCTAGTCCCTCGGGCGCCGCGGCGCCTTCGGCGAGGATCGCCGTGCGCGCCTTGCTCCGGGGCAGTATTTCCAGCAACGGCTTGTCCATCGCGAGCGCGAGATCGGCCGCCGACTCCGCCTCGGCGGGATGCACGGCGCGGACGACGTCGATCGATCCGTCGCCGACCAGCGCGCCGTCGAGCGCCTTTGCGATCTCGCTGAGCTTCATCCCCGAATTCCCGCCATATTCCGTGCGGCGCCGCATCCCCGCGGCCAGTCTGGGCGCTTGCCTACACTGTCCATCCCGGGCAAACAAGGGGCAGATTGCCCGGAGACCGGCGTCACCGGGCGCGGAGAGGAAACGCAGAATGCTCGACATCGACCACAAGGACGGCGTCACCAGCCTCCGGCTCAACCGGCCGGAGCGCAAGAATGCCTTCGACCTGGCGCTGACGCGGATGCTGGCGGACGCGCTGGAGCGGGAATCCCGCGATCCGGCCTGCCGCGTGCTGGTGATCAAGGGCGCGGGCGACGTGTTCAGCGCCGGGCGCGATCTGCGCGCCGCCGGCGACGACCTCAAGGACGATATCTTCGCGGTCGATGACGCCTGGGTGCGGGTCTTTCACGCGCTGCACCGCAGCCCGGTGCCGTCGGTCGCCGTGGTGCGCGGCTGGGCGGTGGCTGGCGGCTTCACGCTCGCCATGGGCTGCGACTTCGTGCTCGCCGAGCGCGGGGCGCAGTTCGGCGCCTTCGAGATGCGCCACGGCTTTCCCGCCGCGGTCTGCACGCCGATCCTGTCGCGGCTGGTCGGCCCGCGGCTCGGGCTCGAATTCGCGATGCTCGGCGAGGCGATCCCGGCCGAGCGCCTGTTCGCGGCGGGCCTGATCAACCGCCTGGCGGCGGATGCCGCGGCGCTGGACGGAGATCGAGGCGGCCTTCGTCGGCGCGCTCGCGGCGCTCGACCCGCGCGCGGTCAAGCTGACGCGGGACACTTTCCGCGCGGCGGAGACGATGCCGCTCGACAACGCGCTGGATATGGGACGGCAGCTCAATCAGATGCTGGCCGCGCTCGGCCGCTTCCAGGGCGCCGGCGCCAAGGTCGGGAAACCGAAACGGCAGGACGGATCCTAAGGCCGCTTCAGCGGCTGCCGCCGCGCGCCGCCTTCGACGGCATCTCAAGGGCCTTCGATGGCCGCACCAGCCGTTTGCGCAGGATACGCCGGTCGGCGCCCGGCAGGCCGGCGACCCTCGCCAGCGTCGGCGCCGAAGCTTCGTCGACGGGCGCTTCCGTCCGTTCGAGCACTCTCAACCCATTTCGCATGATTCACCTACCGGATGCTAGTTTCGTGCATCCGGCACGGCATAACCTATCCCGCGAAGGCGGTAACCCCAAAGAGGTAGACGGCGACGGCCCGCGCAAATTCCCGAATCCGCCGTCATAATCCTTCCACCCGCACGCGGGGCCAGCGCGACGGCCAGTCTTTGCGCCGCATCCGCGCGAGATAGGCGGCGTAGCCCGCGCGGCCGCGCGGCGTCGGCCTGGACTTGAGGTCGAGCAGGTCGGCGAGACCGTGGGGCGCGATGACGGTAAGGCTGTCGTCCGCCGCCAGCCGCAGCGCGACGCAAGTCGCCGAACTCGAGCCAGTTGCGTATCGCGTCCTCGGTATCCGCATAAGGGTCGTCGCCGTTGCGCAGGTGCATGCGCGCCTGGTTGCGCACCGACCAGGGAACGCCGGGCATGGCGGCGGCAAGCCGGCGCTCCAGCGCCGCTTCCCGCTCGGGCGACGGGTCGGCCGGATCGAAATAGAGCACGTCCACATCGTCCGGCGGCCGGTTACGTCCGGCCGCCGTCTTCGGGAGACCGGCGCGCGACGACACGCGCGCCGGCGGCGGTGTCGGCTCCGCAAAGCCGTGCAGGTGATCCCAGACGGCGCTGCGCACGAAGCCCGCGCCGACCGCCCAGTCCGGCAGCGCGAGCGCGCGGACGGCGCGCAGCACCGCCATGCGCCACGGGTCGGACAGAATAAAAGCGGACAAGTCGATGGGCACACCCCATGTTACACGCAGGATGACCGAGTCAAACACCCTGACGCCGGCGCAGCCGGCGACCGACTTTACCCTGCGGCCGGCGACACCGGACGATTTCCCGTTCGCCTGGGCGCTCTATAGCGGCCTCATGCGCGGCCTGTCGCAAAATCTTTATGTCTGGCACGAAAAGGCGCAACGCGCCTTGATCCGCAGCACCGTGTACGGCGGCGACGTCAGCATCATCGTGGCGGACCGGCAGCCCGTCGGCTGGCTGCAGCTGCAGGACGACGAGGACGCGCTCTATCTCCATCAGTTTTATATCGCGCCGGGATATCAGGGCCGCGGCATCGGAACGCGGCTGATCGAGAGCATACTCCAGCGCGCGAGGACACAGGCGGTTCCCGTGCATCTTTGGGTGATTCGAGACAACGAGCAGGCGCGGCGCCTCTATCAGCGCCTGGGCTTCGAGATCGTCGAGCAGGATCGGGGGCGGTTTCACCTGGTCTGGCAGGACGGGCCCCAGCCGGCCGATTAGCGGTTTGCCGCGAATGGCCGTGTCCGGCGCCCGAAAACGAACGGACCCGCCGGGCCAGTGCCGCGGCGGGTCCTGTTCGATGATGCCGCTGAACGGTCGCTCAGCGGCGGGAAAAGATCAGCACTTCTTTTCCTTGGTCAGCTTGGCGATCCGCTTCTGAGCGCCCTGCTCCGTCTTGAAGCCGCCGCTCATCTTCTTGCCCGCGGTCTTCTTCGTCGCGTTCATGACGACGCCGCAACCCTTGTCGGACTTATAGACGTAGTAGCGGGGCGCCTTCGCTTTGTCCGCGGCGGACGCCGATCCGATAGCACCGATGGCCACTGCGCCCGCGACGAAAGCGGCCGCTGCCAGACGAATGCCGTTCATAAATTCCTCCTGCGTAAGAAAAAAACACGGCTGACGAGATATCACGTCCCGTTGACGCGCCTCCTCGCCTGACCGTGCGGTAACGCGCAAGTAGCAAAGATTTGTGGCGGGAAGATGGCGGTGCAATGGTAGGAATATGAAACTAAAGAATTAATACTTTCGAGAGTATTCGACCGCCCCGATCCGACGCCGCCATACCGCCGTCCGGCGGCTTTTTGTCTCCGTCCCGGCTTCCGTGCTAATCGATGAAGAACGCCATCCGCCGGCCTGCCTTTCGCCGGGCGGCCGCCCACCACGCCGCACGGGACGAAACGCCATGAAGGACGCGACCAAGAAGCTTTGCGACCGCATCGTCGGGATCACGCACAAGGACCTCACCCCCGACGCGATCCAGCGCGCCCGCCAGCTCTTCCTCGACGGGCTCGCCGTCGCGGTCGCCGGCACGATCCAGGAGGAGCCGCCCGCGATCCTCGCCGCGCATATGCAGGAGCTCGGTGGCATCGAGGCCTCCACCGTGATCGGCTTCGGCTTCAAGACCAGCCCGGTGCAGGCGACCTACGTCAACGGCTCCTCGATGCACGTGCTCGACTTCGAGCCGATGTGGAGCCCGGCCAACCACCAGCTCTCGACCAGCCTGCCGGGCATCCTGGCGCTGGCGGAGTATAAGTCGCTCGACGGGCGCGAGGCCGCGACCGCCCTGGTCAAGGGCATCGAGATGATGGGCTGGCTGCGCGAAGGCTCGGGCCAGTTCGACGGCAGCGCCATCCGCTTCCACCCGCCGGGACTGGTCGGGCCGATGGGCTCCGCCGTCGCCGCCGGCCACATGCTGGGCCTCACCGCCGATCAGCTCCGCGCCGCGATCGGCATGGCGGCGTCGCGCTGCGGCACCGTCATGGCCAACGCCGGCACGATGACCAAGTCGACCCATTGCGGCCTCGCCTGCTCGCTCGGCGTCGACGCGGCGATGCTGGCGAAGCGCGGCTTCGGCGCGCATATGGAGATTCTCGAGACGCCGCGCGGCTATGTCGACATGTTCTTCAATGGCAAGTTCGCCTGGGAGATGCTCGACAAGTTCGGCCCGCCCTTCCGCGTCGTCACGCCCGGCTACGCGCTCAAGATGTTCCCGAGCCAGTTCGGCACGCATTTCGTGATCACCGCCGCGCTCGCGCTGCACAAGAAGATCGCCGACCCGACGCGCATCAGGAAGATCCGCATCACCACGCCCGACATGCCTTACGTCAACCGCCCGAAACCGGAGACCGGCCTCGCCGGCAAGTTCTCGTGGCAGTACACCACGGTCTGCGCGCTGCTCGACGGCAAGGTGACGATGGCGAGCTTCGAGGACGAGCACCGCTTCAGCCCGGCGGTCGAGGCGCTGCTCGACATGGTCGAGGTGACGCCCGACGCGAGCATTCCGGCGAGCTTCGAGAAACTGCACATCGTCACGGAGGTCACGCTCGACGACGGCACCACCTGACCGAGCGCTGCGACGGCCCGCGCGGCAAGTGGGGCACGCCGCCGATCCCGGTGGAGGAGCACATGGTGAAGGTGCGCGACTGCCTGTCGACGCGGCTCAAGGAGCGCGACCGCGAGCGCCTGATCGAGCTCGGCAACAGCTTCGAGCAGCTCGCCAACAAGGATTTGCGCGAGGTGATGAAGATCGTGAGCTGCGGGAAGTAGTTGCGGCTCGATAGGACGAGATCGCGAATGTCACCCTCATCCTGAGCCTGTCGAAGGATGAGCGCGCGCCGGCCGTCGTGCCACCTCATGCTTCGACAGGCTCAGCATGAGGGCAAGCGGTGGATGCACGGCCCGGCCAGCCGTGGCTTGCCGGAACAAGTCCGGCAATGACGATTTTACTTTCGGAATCAATATCTTGCCGTCACTCGCGGGCTTGATCCGCGAGTCCATTCGCACCGATCTATCGACCAGCCGACCGCCGCTTCGCTGGACGGTGCGCGCCCTCTTCCCGCGCCCGGAACGCGTCGACCAGCGCGCTCTTGAGCGCTCGTCGCCGCCGGCGACAATGTCGCGTCGCGGCGCTCGACGATGACGATATTGCGCGCGAGGTCGGGGTCGACCAGCGGGCGGTAGACCAGGGCGCCGGCCCCCGCCTGCGTTTGGCTGCATCGACATCTCCGGGATGATGCCGACGCCGAGCCCGGCCTCGATGAAGGCCATCTTGGTCGAGAGGTGCTGCACCTCATAGCGCCAGGCGAGGTTGTTGCGCGCCTTCGGCAGTTGCGCATAGAGCAGCCGGCTGGTGCCGCTGCGGCTGCCCAGCGTCACCACCGGCATGTCGGTCAGCGCCTCCCACGGCACGGGCCCACCGCCTGCCAACAGGTGATCCCGCCGGCAGGCGAGCACGAAGCGATCCTGCATCACCGTGGTGTAGATCAGGTCGGCGTCGGGCTCCTCCATCTCCATGTCGATGGCGAATTCCGCGTCGCCGCGCCGGACATGCTCGGCGATATCGAGCTCCGAACTCGTCGAGCACGCGCACCCGCACCGTGGGATGCCGCGCGCCGAAATCGTGCAGCACGGCCGGCAGGATGTTGCTCGCGACCGAGATCAGGCTGGCGATCGTCACCCGCCCGCCGCGGATGTCGATGACGTCCTGGATGTCGGCGACGGACTGCTCGAACTGCGCCAGCAGCCGTCGCGCCGCCGGCAGGAAGGTCTGGCCGATCGCGGTCGGCGCCACCGTGCGCGTCGTCCGGTCGATCAGCCGCGCGCCCAGCGCCTCCTCCAGCTTCTTCAGCCGCTGGGTCAGCGCCGACTGGGTCAGGTGCAGCTCGCGCGCCGCCTTCACGAAGCTGCCGAGCTCGACCACCTTCACGAAGACGTCGATCTCCTTCAGGCCGAATTCCGTGCGCATGCTTTCTTTCCCATATGTGAAGAATTCTCAATATTTTTGAATTTCTCTTTAGAATAGACCTGCGGCACACTGCGGGCAACATGCGGGGCGCGCCCGGATTGGCGCGCCAAGACGGCCTGGATGTAGACTGTTCCCCAGCGTCTTCGAACGGCCCCGCCGCGGCCGGCCACCAGCAAATCCCCAACACTCGGGACAGCTACCGGGAGGATACCAATGCCAGATTATGACGTGATCGTTGTCGGCGCCGGCAACGCGGCGCTTGCCGCGGCGATGTCCGCGAAGGAAAACGGAGCGAAGAAAGTTGTCGTGCTCGAAGCCGCGCACAAGGGCATGCGCGGCGGCAACACCCACTGGAGCGGCGGCATCCTGCGCTTCGCCTTCGACAAGCCGCGCGACATCGAGCCGCTGCTTCCCGGCGTCGAGAAGGATTACCTGAACTTCTACGAAGGCGTCTCGCCCTACCGGAAGGAAGACTTCATGGGCGACCTGATGCGGGTGACCGCCGGCCGTACCGACCCGGAGCTGTCCAAGGTGCTGGTCAACAATTCCAAGGACGCCGTGTTCTGGGCGCACGAGTACGGCAAGGTGCCGATGGAGCCGGCGCGCACGATCGCCGGCGTCGAGGTCAACGGCGTGGTGATCTGGCCCAAGGGCGCGATCGTCCGCGCCGAGCATGAGGGCGTCGGCCTGTCGGCGAGCTGGTTCAAGGCCTGCGAGCGTGAGGGCATCGAGATCCGCTACGAGGCGTCGGCCCGTGAGCTGGTGCAGAACAAGGCGGGCCGCGTCGTCGGCGTGAAGGTGCAGGAGAAAGGCGACCTGCACGAGATCTCGGCGAACGCGGTGGTCCTCGCCTGCGGCGGCTTCGAGGCGAACGCCCAGTGGCGCGCGCAGTATCTCGGCAAGCCCTGGGACCACGCCAAGGTGCGCGGCACGAGCTACAACCAGGGCGACGGGCTGCGCATGGCGATGGCCATCGGCGCCATGCCCTGCGGCCAGTGGAGCGGCCGCCACTCGACCCCGATCGACGCCGACTGGGGCGATTTCGCCGACCGCAAGCTGACCGACAAGTCGAACCGCCTCACCTATCTCTACGGCGTGATGATCAACCGCAACGGCAAGCGCTTCGTCGACGAGGGCGAGGACACGCAGTTCTACACCTACGCCAAGTTCGGCGCGGCGATCCTCGATGAGCCGGGCGGCATGTGCTACCAGGTGTTCGACGCGAAGACGATCCACCTGATGGAGCCGCGCTACGACTACGCCAAGAAGCCGCTCAAGGCCGACACGCTGGAAGCGCTGGTCCAGCAGATGGACATCGACAACAAGGCGCAGGCGCTCAAGACGCTGCAGGCGTACAACGCGGCCGCGGCCGACGACGCCAGCTTCGACCCGTCCAAGAAGGACGGCGTCTCGACCAAGGGCCTCGACATCGAGAAGACCAACTGGGGCATCAAGCTCGACAAGCCGCCCTTCTATGCCTTCTCGGCGACCGGCGGCATCACCTTCACCTTCGGCGGCCTCAAGATCAACGAGGACGCCGCAGGTCGATCGACACCGGCTGGCGCGTCATCCCGGGCCTCTACACCTGCGGCGAGATGGTCGGCAACCTGTTCCACTACAACTACCCGGCCGGCACCGGCCTCGTCTCCGGCCAGGTCTTCGGCCGCATCGCCGGGCGCAACGCGGCGAAGGAAAAGGCGTAATCGAGCATCCAGACCCCCCACCTAAATCCTCCCCCGCAAGGGGGGAGGACTTTGATTTTCTGAGCCCTCCCCCCTTGCGGGGGAGGGTTGGGTGGGGGGTAAGCTGACAATCAGATCACCCACACCCATCGGGGAAGGAAGAGTGAAATGAGGCAACGGCGCATCCCGGCCGCGTTCATGCGCGGCGGCACCAGCAACGCGATCGTCTTCAAGCAGTGGGACCTGCCGGACCGCGCGCTGCTGGGACAGGATCTTCCTCGCCGCGATGGGCACGCCGGACCCGAACGGCCGCCAGCTCAACGGCATGGGCGGCGGCATCTCCTCGCTCTCCAAGGTCTGCGTGGTCGGCAAGCCGTCGCGCCCCGACGCCGACATCGACTACACCTTCGCCCAGATCGGCGTACAGAAGGCGACCGTCGGCTACGGCGCCAACTGCGGCAACATGTCGGCGGCCATGGGTCCCTTCGCGATCGACGAGGGCATCCTCAAGGCCGAGGGCGACAAGGCCATGGTGCGCATCCACAACACCAACACCAAGAAGATCATCCACGCGCATTTCCCGATGGACGAGGGCTTCGCCGCGGTCGACGGCGACTACGAGCTGCGCGGCGTCGCCGGCACCGGCGCGCCGGTGCGCCTCGAGTTCCGCGATCCCGGCGGCGCCGGCACCGGCAAGCTGCTGCCGTCCGGCCAGGTGCTGGACGAGCTCGACGTGCCCGGCCTCGGGCGCATCGAGGTCTCGATGGTCGACGCGGGCAACCCCGTGGTCTTCGTCGAGGCGGCGACGCTCGGCGTCGAGGGCACGGAGCTTCCCGCCGACATCGACGCGGACACCGCGCTGATGGCCAAGCTCGACCTGATCCGCCGCCACGCCGCGGTGCGCATGGGCCTCGCCGAGACGCCGGAGACGGCGTCCGCCGTCGTTCCCTTCGTCGGTTTCGTCGCGCCGGCCAAGGACGCGCTGACGATCTCGGGCGACCGTCTGACCGCCGAGCGAAGGCGACGTCACCGCGCGGATCCTGTCGTCCGGCAATACGCATCGCGCGCTGCCGCTCACCTGCTCGATCTGCACGACGGTGGCGTCGCGCATCGAGGGCACGCTGGTGCACCGCCTCGCGCGGCCGACCGACGAATCCGAAGGACGATCTCAATATCATGCAGCCGTCCGGCATCCTGACGGTCGCGTCCAATGTCTTCATGAAGGGCAACGAATGGTTCGCCGAATACGGCGCGACCTATCGCACGCAGCGCCGCCTGTTCGACGGCTTCGTCTACGTGCCGGCCTCGCGGGTGCCGGAGCTGACGCCCGACGGCAAGGCCGCCGCCTAGCGCGCGGCCTTGGGAGCGGCGTTCGAGGAGTCGGGTAAAACCGGCAAAAATAAAAGGCCCTGACGCTGTCGGGGCCTTATGAGGTGATGCGGAAAGGCGCCGGTTCATCCGGCTTATATTATCCAAGGTCGGCCTACGGCGCCCGGTTTAGGCTGGTCGCCCGTAACGGCCGATAAACGCAACCCATCCTATCTCATTGCTGTCCGGACAAGAGCCCGTTGTACGCTCGGGTCAGTTTCTCGTCAGGTACGATTGTCTGCAGTTTACACAACCGCGCCACATTTGCAAGCGCTTGAAACTTAAAGATTTCGGTTGTGAAGCGCTGAATTGAATACAAATGTGTACAAAATCCGCGGGATTCAGCGGCTTTTTTGGGCACCGCGCAAGATGCGAAATTTCGCCTCAGCGGCAGGGGCGAATTTGTCGCATGGCGCCACCACCCTTGCGCAACGCGCTATTCCACCGGACTGCTGGCCACGGGCGCCGACAACGACTGCGCCGCGGGAATGCCGGCTTCCTGAACCGATGTCTGCGGCCGCTGCGCGATCGGCTCGCCGCGCAGCCGCGTCCGCCTGTGCGGAACCGGCGGCAGCGACCTGAGGCAGGCATTCGCTCCCGAGCCGGCGCCGAGGCCGGCGAAGAAGCGGCGCAGCGGGTAAAGCGCCACGTCGCTCATGCTGGCCCGATGCGCGGCGGCCGGCTCCTCCGTCAGCATCGGCGCGCCGAGCGCGCCCCTCAGCGCGACGGGCCGTCCGACCAGCAGCGCGCCGTTGCGCGCCTCGGGCGTGAAGCGCAGCGCGACACGGCCGTCGCGCAAGGTCGACCGAGCCCTCGCCCTTGATCCGGGCATCCTCGCTCACCAGCACGAGGCCGTCCGAGCGGGCGACCCCGCCATCGACGGTGACCCGGCCGGCGACGCATTCGATGCCGACATCCCGCCGCCCTTGCGCGGCGAGCAGGCCGGCGAGCCCGCCGAGCCCGGCGGGCGACACCGCAAAGGGCGTGCGATACGGCTCGAGCGTCAGCCGTCCCTCGCCCATCGCCAGCAGCGCTTCGCCCTGCAGGCCGGCCAGCATCTTCTCGGGCGGGCCGGCCACGGTCGTCAGATTCGCGGCGAAGGAGACGACGCCGCCGAAGGCTTCGATCGTGTCCAGCCGCTGCAGCACGGGGCCGATCGCCAGCGTCGGCGCCTTCACGGAAAGCGACAGCCGTGCCGGAACCGAGCGGCCGTCGATCCGGAAGCTCGCCTCGATCGGGCCGCCGGCGGATTGCCCCCGCAGCGGCGAAACGACCAGCGCGCCGTCCTTGACCGTTAGATGCGCCTCGGCGTCGCGCAGCGCGACCGGCCCGGCGGCGAGCGTATCGGCGGTCAAATCCGCCTTGCCGTCGACAAGCGTGAGCAGCCCGCTGTCCGCGAGGGCCTGAATCAGCGCCGGCTCCGCGGCGGCCGACGGCCCGCTCGCCAATTCGGAAAGATTGATATCCGCCGCATGCAGCTCGGCGGTAAAGACGGGACGCGGCTGCGCGAAATTGACCTTGAGCGCGCCGTGTGCCGATTGCCCGCCAAGCGCGAGCCTGACGTCGTTGAGCTCCAGAAGCGCCTTGCGGTAGCGCAGGTCCGCATCGAAGGACGCCGCGGCCGCTTGCGGCAGCGCCAGCCCCAGTAACGAGCCCAGCTTGTCGAGCGCGGCGGCGCTGCCCGAGATATGCAGGGTCGCTCCCGGCCCGCTGCGCGGATTGCCGACCGTTCCGCCGACCGACAGCCGCACGCCCGCGGTTTCGAGCGCAAAGCGGACCGCCGATGCGCGGCCTTCGTCGAAAGCGATCGCGTTGAATGGCCCGACGACGCCGTTCAGCGTCAGCGGCAGCGCGTTCCAGTCACCGGCAAACGCCAGCTTGAGCGGCGTGCGGTGGCCATCGCCCTCCACCGATGCGGACGACACGCCGACGACCGTGATGTCGCCCGTCGCGCCGTCGCGGTAGGTGACGCGCCCGCCCGCCATGTCGACGCGCCCGATCGCGAGCGCGCTCAGCAGTGCGCCGGCCGTCCTGCCCGCCGGCTCATGCCCGTCCTGCGACTGGAGCTGCCCGGCGCGCATCAGCCTGGCGCCGTCCTCGCCGGCAAGCACCCAGTTGACCTTGCCGTACGGGTCGGTCTCGAGCCACAGATCCGGCCGCACGAGCTTGAGACGGCTGATGCGCAGCGTGCCCTTCAGCAGCGGCCCGAGCGCGATATTGGCGTCGACGCGCTGGACCTGCGCCAGGACCGGCCGCGTGCCCCAGGGCGCGTTGGCGACCGCGACGCTGGACATCGTAAAATGCGGCACCGGCAGCAGCGCCAGCCGGAGCGGGCCGTCGATCGCGACGTCGCGGCCCGTCGCCGCGCGCAGCTCCGCCACGAGCGCCGGACGGAAGCGGTCGAAATCGATCGATCGCAGATAGCCGATGCCGGCCGCAGCCACCGCAGCGGTCCCGAATAGGCCCACGATCAGGATTCTGTTCATTTTCACGGCCACAATGTGGCGGAGAAATGCGGCCAAATTGCAGCAAGCAGACAGGGTAAATCCTTTTTGAATAAGAGAGACTTAGATGCAACAGGGCGTTCCCGCGGCCGGCCTCGGGCCCACCCGCGCCGGTTAACCAAGTTTCGCGCGGGATCAGCCGGCGATCAGGGACCGGACCTCGTCGTCGGTCGGGAAGCGGCCCGTCTTGCGCTTGGAATAAACCAGCGCGCCGTCGATGGTGATATCGAAGACGCCTGCCCCGCCCTTGACCAGATCCACCTCGGCGGGCGCTTTCGCCAGCAACAGGTCCCGCGCACGGCGGGCTCTCGGCTCATATTGTCAAGCGACGCAGTATTCGATGCGAATTTTCTTCATGGTCAATCCGATGCCTCAACAAGCCCGGGCCGGACGGCCGGCCGCCACGACCCTGCCCGTAACGTCGTTACGGCGGCGCGCCGGTTCAAGGGCGTTTGCGTCCGCCACGGTATCCGCTACTTGTTAATGCATGTTTACGCGATAAGATTTCGATCCGTCGCCAGCATCGTGCCGGACCGGTTCGACGGTACCGCCTTATCCGATCCCCCAACCGCCCGCCCAACACAGGAGCCCGTCCCATGACCAGCATCACCCTCGCCCAGGCATCCATCGTCGTCGATGCGGCGCTCGCCGCCGGCCGCAAGGCGGGGCTGATGCCGCTTACCGTCGTCGTCCTGGATCCCGGCGGCCATGTGGTCGCCCTCAAGCGCGAGGACAAGTCGGGCATTCTCCGGGCGGAAATCGCGACGGGCAAAGCCTACGGCGCGCTCGGCATGGGCGCCTCGAGCCGTCTGCTGCGCGACCGCCTGACCAACCGGCCCACCTTCGTCAGCGGCGTCGCGGCGGCGTCCGACGGCCGCTTCGTTCCCGTGCCGGGCGGCGTGCTGATCCGGGACAAGACCGGTGATATCGTCGGCGCCGTCGGCATCAGCGGCGACGCGTCCGACAAGGACGAATACTGCGCCATCGCGGGCGTGAAAGCCGCCAGCCTGACGGCGGATCCCGACGAGCCTAACCCGGATTGGCAGAACGCTCCGCTCTGAGGCGGCAGCGGCGGGCGCGGCGCGCTGAATTTCGCATTTTTGCCATTCGTTGTATCGTGCCGCCTGCCGCCGCGCGATGCCCACACGCTGCCCACACGCTGCCAAGAAGCCGCCAGGGAGGCATTGACCCGATGCGCATCGTCTATCACCTGCCGAACGACGACCTGTGGAAGGCGCAGGCCGCCGCGATCGCCTGCGAGCAGGCCGGCTTCGACGGCGTCGTCGCGCTCGAGAACGCGCACGGGCCCTTCCCGCCGCTCGCGGTCGCCGCGATGGCGACCAAGCGCATCCAGATCGGCACCGGCGTCGCCATCGCCTTCCCGCGCAGCCCGACCATCATGGCGCACGCCGCCTGGGACCTGAACAAGGCGACGAACGGCCGCTTCTATCTCGGCCTCGGCTCGCAGGTGCGCGGCCATAACGAGCGGCGCTACGGCATCCAATGGACGCCGCCGGCGCCGCGCATGCGCGACTATATCGGCGCGGTACGCGCGGTTTGGCGCGCCTGGGAGACGGAAGAGCCGATCGACTATCACAGCGCGCACTACACGCTGACCTTGACGACGCCCAACTTCTCGCCGCGGCCGCTCGGCCTGCCGCGCATCCCGATCGCCATGTCCGCCGTGGGCCCGGCCATGCTGAAGGTCGCGGGCGAGGTCGCCGACGGCGCCCGCCTGCATCCCTTCAGCACGCGCCGCTACATGGACGAGGTCTCGCTCAAGCGCATCCAGGTCGGGCTCGACGTCCATGGCCGGTCCCGCCAGGCCTTCGAGGTCGTCGCCGGCAGCTTCATCGCCACCGGCGCGAATGAAGAAGAAGTCGCCAAGATGCGCGAGTACATCCGCTTCCGCGTCGCCTTCTACTGCTCGACGCGCGCCTACTGGCACGTGCTGGCGCTGGACGGCATGGAGGATCTCGGCCTCAAGCTCCGCTCGTACCCGAAGGAAGGCCGCTGGAGCGAGATGGCGGCGCTGATCCCGAACGACGTGCTGGAGATGTTCGCCACCGTGGCGACCTATGACCGGCTGGCCGGCGCGATCGAGAAGCGCTATGGCGGGCTCGCCGACACGCTGTCGCTGTTCATCCCGCCGCACACCGACCCGCTGCCGCTGAAGGACGTGATGCAGGACATCCAGCGCATCCCGACGCCGTTCAAAGGCTACGCACCGACTGGGACGACGGGGCCGAAGCGGCAGGCGGCGGGGTGAAGCGGCCTCGCCCTTCGACAGGCTCAGGGTGAGGCCGACACTTCCGTTCGAGCAAAATGCTTGCCTCATGCTGAGCTTGTCGAAGCATGAAAACGCTCGGTCGGCGCCCCGCTCTCGCCATCGCCGCGCCCGCCTGTATACTTCTAGCAACGCACAAGACACCCCGGAGAACCCCCGATGCCCGAATTCTGCAAGGCCGAACGCGACGGCCATGTCCTGATCGTCACCATCGACCGGCCGGAGCGCATGAACGCGCTGCATTCGCCCGCGCATTACGAGCTGTCGGAGATCTTCGACACTTTCGACAACGATCCGGAGCTCTGGGTCGCCATCCTGACCGGCGCCGGCGAGCGCGCCTTCAGCGCGGGCAACGACCTGAAATGGCAGGCCGAGGGCGGCACGCGGACGCGCCCGGCGACCGGCTTCGGCGGCATCACCTTCCGCTACGACCGGGCCAAGCCGCTGATCGCCGCGGTCAACGGCATCGCCATGGGCGGCGGCTTCGAGCTGGCGCTGGCGGCCGACATCATCATCGCCGCCGAGAACGCGATCTTCGCGCTGCCGGAGCCGCTGGTGGGCCTGGCCGCGCTGGCGGGCGGACTGCACCGGCTGCCGCGCCAGATCCCGATGAAGCAGGCGATGGGCATGATCCTGACCGGCCGCCGCGTGCCCGCGAAGGAAGGCTACCAGCTCGGCTTCGTCACCGAGGTCGTGCCCGAGGGCCAGGCGCTGACCGCCGCCAAGCGCTGGGCCGCCGACATCCTGAAATGCTCGCCCTTGTCGATCCGCGCCAGCATCGAGGTGGTGCGCGAGGGCATGAAGCACGCCTCGGTCGAGGACGCGATCAACGGCCAATACTACGCCGTCGACGCCATGCGCGAGAGCGAGGATTTCATCGAGGGCCCGAAGGCGTTCGCGGAGAAGCGCAAGCCGGCGTGGAAGGGGCGGTAGGGAGCCTATTTATTTCGGCGAGCCAATCCTGGCCGCCGTGCAGCATGCGAATGACAACGACCGCGGATCGCTCGATACGGTAGACGACAATGTAGGGTGTTCCGGCCACGACCAGTTCGCGGGTTCCTCGTACCCGGCCTGTCCGTGCGCTTTCCGGAAAATCCGCAAGCCGCGACACGGCCGACCTCGATCGCGATCGCCGAGGCTGATTGCGACCGCGGGATTTCGCTCAGGCGATGTAGGCAAGCTGGCTTTCGCGATTGTGCTCGGCCTCCGGCAGCCCTTCGATCTTCACGCTTTCTTGCGGCCGGTCTTTCCGCGTGTGCGTTTCACAAATTCGGCCCGCTGACGGCGCCAATTCGCCTGGACTGTCTCATGCGGAATGCGTCGCACCGACGGGTCATCCGCCTCGCGTATCCCCTGCTCGACTTGCGCCCGAAACCACGCGTCGTGCTCTTGTCCATCCCGCTGCCGTTGCACCGCCTCACGCATGAGAACACGCAAGAGCTGAGCCGCCGTGCGGTCACTGCGCTTTCGCAGCTTCGGCAAACGCGATTTTCAAGTCGTCATCGACCCGGAACGTAAAAGTGGACTGGGTCACAAGGGCACCACGTGTAATACCAATGATGTAATATGTAACACATACGGCCCCAATATTCAACGTGCAGTAAACCTCGACATCCCGCCCCTCCCCGCCTACATAGCCCTTACCGCCCGCCGCCACCGCCGAATGCCTTCCGGCGCCCCGTCCCATAGGGTATCGTCCCCCGCATGCACGCCATTCCGTCCATCATCGCCATCTCGAGCCTGTCGAAGACCTACGCGTCCGGCTTCCAGGCGCTGAAAAATATCGACCTGGAGATCAAGCGCGGCGAGATCTTCGCGCTGCTGGGGCCGAACGGCGCGGGCAAGACGACGCTGATCAGCATCATCTGCGGCATCGTCACGCCGACCAGCGGCACGGTGCACCGCGGACGGGCATGACATCGTCCGCGACTACCGCGCCGCGCGCGCGCAAGATCGGCCTGGTGCCGCAGGAGCTGGCGACCGACACCTTCGAGACCGTCTGGGCCACCGTCAGCTTCAGCCGCGGCCTGTTCGGCAAGCCGGCCAACCCGGCGCATATCGAGAAGGTGCTGAAGGACCTGTCGCTCTGGGACAAGAAGGACAACATCATCCGCACGCTGTCGGGCGGCATGAAGCGCCGGGTCCTGATCGCCAAGGCGCTGTCGCACGAGCCCAAGATCCTGTTCCTCGACGAGCCGACGGCGGGCGTCGACGTCGAGCTGCGCCAGGACATGTGGCGGCTGGTGCGCGACCTGCGCGACACCGGCGTCACCATCATCCTGACCACGCATTACATCGAGGAGGCCGAGGAGATGGCCGACCGGGTCGGCGTTATCAGCAGGGGAGAGCTCATCCTGGTCGAGGAGAAGGCCGAGCTGATGCGGAAGCTGGGCCAGAAACAGCTCACCCTGCTGCTGCAGAGCCCGCTCGCCGCCGTGCCCGAAGCGCTGGCCCAGCATAACCTCGCGCTGCGCGCGGACGGCTGCGAGCTCGTCTACACCTACGACACCCAGGCCGAGCGCACCGGCATCACCGCGCTGCTGCGCGACCTGAGCGCGGCCGGCATCCGCTTCCGCGACCTGCAGACGAGCCAGAGCTCGCTCGAGGAGATCTTCGTCAACCTGGTGAGCGAGCGCGGCGAGCCCGCGCCGGCCGGAAGCGCGCGGCCCCGGGGTCACCCATGAACCTCTACGGCCTGTCGGCGATCTACCGCTTCGAGATGGCGCGCACCCGGCGCACGCTGCTGCAGAGCATCGTCGCGCCGGTGATCTCGACCGCGCTCTACTTCGTCGTGTTCGGCGCGGCGATCGGCAGCCGCATCAGCCATGTCGAGGGCGTGAGCTACGGCGCTTTCATCGTGCCCGGGCTGATCATGCTGTCGCTGCTGATGCAGAGCATCTCCAACGCCTCCTTCGCGATCTACTTCCCGAAATTCACCGGCACGATCTTCGAGCTGCTGTCGGCGCCGATCTCCTATTTCGAGGTCGCAGCGGCCTATGTCGGCGCGGCGGCGACCAAGTCGCTCATGCTCGGCCTGATCATCCTGGCGACCTCATGGTTCTTCGTGCCGGTGCGGATCGACCACCCGGTCTGGATGCTGCTCTTCCTGGTGCTCACCTCGGTGTCGTTCAGCCTGTTCGGCTTCATCATCGGCATCTGGGCCGACAATTTCGAGAAGCTGCAGGTCATCCCGCTGCTGGTGGTCACACCGCTCACCTTCCTCGGCGGCAGCTTCTATTCCATCCACATGCTGCCGCCGATCTGGCAGAAGCTCACGCTGCTCAACCCCGTGGTCTACCTGGTCAGCGGCTTCCGCTGGAGCTTCTACGGCATCGCCGACGTCAGCGTCGGCGTCAGCCTCGGCATGACGCTCGCCTTCCTCGCCGGATGCCTGGCCCTGGTCGGCTGGATCTTCAAGACGGGGTACCGGCTGAAGAGCTGACAGTGCACCCAGTGCATTGACGCAGTGCACATTGTGCACTATTATTGATTTACATGCCGACCGTGGTCGAACTGCCGAAATGCAAGATTCAAGTCTATGCCGGCGACCACGCGCCGCCGCATTTCAAGATCTACGGACCAGGATCGAACGCCAATGTCGCCATCGAAGCGCTCGAATGGGCGTCCCACCCGGAAAACCGTGCACTTCTCCGCGCAACGTGGAACAAGCTCAACGAACACGGCTGATCGGGAGGAGCTCCCCCTGCTCCGGTCGGTGCGCGTAATCGACCTTTACCGCATCGCCGTCGTATGGCGAAACGGCGGCACAGCCGAAGTCGATCTCGCACCGCACGTCCTGCGTTACGCGATCTATCGGCCATTGCGGGACGATCTGGATGCGTTCAGGAAAGCGGAAGTGATCGACGGCGGCGTTGCTGTCGCCTGGCCGGACCTCGACATCGATATCTCTGCGGACGCGATCGCCGCGCTGCATCGCTCCCAGTCAATGACGGCCGGTGAGTTTCGCGAACGCCTCAAGCGACTGGGCCTGAGCTTTGATGCCGCAGCGGCATCGTTCGACATAAGCCGCCGGGAGGATCGCTTATTTCTCGATTGGCGCCAAACCAATCCCCCGCCACGTGTCCTTGCGCTCCGCGGCTTCGAAGAGGCGTTGGGCGGCATCCATAGGCGACATCTCTTTCACCAATGGATGTAAGGCTGTGTATGGGCGCTCCTGCAGCCTCGCGAACCTCCGCCGCAGGTTGACATAGCTCACAGCCGCCCTGCCCCGGCTGCGCTAGGAAAAGCGGCGATTTTCGAACCGGATGGGGAAAAGGCATGAAGACCGCGGTATTCGTCGCGTTCCTCGCTTTCGCGGGCGCGCTTGCCGGCACGCCGGCCCTGGCGGCGCCGGCCGATAACGGACGGCAAACGCTGGCGCAGGGCGGATCCCGCTGCGGCGCCCCGCCGATGAAGCCGACGAGCTGTCTCACCGGCACCTGGGTATGCCATTGCCAGGGCAGCGGCCAGATCTGCGACTGGGAGCTGATCGGCTGCGAGTCCGTGCCCGGCACGCCGCGCCGGCCCGATCAGCCCCGATCCGGTTACGATTCCCCCCCGTTGTGGCCGAATACGCCGGACCGTTGACAACGGCTCTCGGCTTTCCGTCAGTCGATGCCACGTATTAAGCGTGGCGTGACGGTATGCATGTAATCTTCCGTTAGCGCGTTACCCGATTCTGCGGATGGAGACCGGGGAACGGCGGCCGCGAGACCACGATCAATTCTGCTCGCCGGCCCTTGCCGCACCGGCGAATCCGGCATAAACCGCGCATCCTCCTTCCCATCCGAACCAAGGCTCAATCCCCCCATGCACTGGACTCCCCGCCGTGAACGGTTTCGCGCCCTGCTGGCCGGAAACACCTGCGTCAACCCGGGCTCGGTCTTCGATCCGCTGTCGGCGCGCATCGCCGAGGATCTCGGCTATCCGGTCGGCATTCTCGCCGGATCGGTCGCCTCGATGGCGGTGCTCGGCGCGCCCGATCTCATCCTGCTCACCCTCGGCGAGCTGGCGCAGCAGTGCCTCCGCATCGGACGCGCGGGCAGCCTGCCGCTGATCGTCGACGCCGACCACGGCTACGGCAACGCGCTGAACGTGCGGCGCACCGTGGAGGAGCTGGAGACCGCCGGCGTCGCCGCGCTGTCGATCGAGGATACCCTGCTGCCGCAAGCCTTCGGGGCGGGTCGGCAAAGCGCAGCTGATCAGCATCGAGGAAGGCGTCGGCAAGATGAAGGCCGCGCTGGACGCGCGCCAGGACCCGTCGCTGGTGATCGCGGGCCGCACCGGCGCCGCCGGGATCACCGGCATCGAGGACGCGATCGAGCGCGCCAAGGCTTACGAGGAAGCCGGCGTCGACGCGCTGTTCATGGTCGGCATCCGCAACCACGAGGAGCTCGGCGCGCTGCGCGCCCATGTCAAGCTGCCGATCATCCTGGCGCATGGCGGGCAAGCGCTGTCGGACCTCGACTATCTCGCCGGCCTCGGCGTGCGGGTGCGCCTGCAGCCGCATCTGCCGATCCAGGCGGCGGTCCAGGCGATCTACGCGACGATGAAGGCGTTGCGCGACGGCGCGGCGCCGGGCGACGTCGCCGGGATCGCGCCGGGCGAGCTGATGAAGCAGGTCACCCGCGATGCCGATTACCGGGGCTGGATGAAAGCCTTCCTCGGCTGACGCGGGGCTTCAGGCCGCCGCCGCGCGGCCCTTACGATCGAGGGATGGCTGGTCGAGATACGGCCGGTCGCCGCAGATCGTCACCCGGTGCATCTCGCGCCGCTGGCCGTGATAGTCGTTCAGCGCGTAATGCTGGGTGCAGCGGTTGTCCCACAGCGCCAGCGAGCCGTTATGCCAGCGGAAGCGGCAGGTGAACTCCGGCCGCACCGCATGCGCGTAGAGATAGTCGAGCAGCGGCCGGCTCTCCGCCTCGGTCCAGCCCTGGAAGCGCTGGGTGAAGACGTGGTTGACGAACAGCGCCTTCCGTCCGGTGGCCGGATGGGTGCGGATGACCGGATGCTCGACCAGTTTCTCCGCCTCCGCGCCGACGCGGATCTTCATCGAGCGGCTGCCCTGCCCCTGGCGCATCGTCGTCCGGCTCTCCAGCCCATAGGCGCGCGACGCGCTGTGCAGCGCGGTCAGGCCGAGCAGCATTTGCTTCATGCCGTCGGACAGCGCCTCGTAGGCGGCGTACATGTTGGCGAACATCGTGTCGCCGCCGTAGGCCGGCGTCTCGAGCGCATAGAGCGCCGAGCCCAGCGCCGGCTTCTCATAGAAGGTCACGTCGGAATGCCAGGTGCCGCCGAAATTGCCGGCGCGGTCCTCCGCCTCCTTGACGACCGGCATCACCTCGGGATGCGCGTCGAGCCCCTTCGCGTAAGGATGCACGTCGAGCGGGCCGAAGCGCCGCGCGAAGGCGAGATGCTGGTCCGGCGTCAGGCGCTGGCCGCGGAAGAAGATGACGAGATGCGCGTGGAAGGCGTCCAGCACCTCGCCGAAGGTCGCGTCGTCGAGCGGCCGCGACAGGTCGATTCCGCCGATCTCGGCGCCGAGCGCGCCCGCGATCGGGCTCACGTCGATACTGCGGTAGGTCATGCCACCTCCTTCACGTCGGATGTCTGGATCGGGCGTTCTACCACGCCGATCCTGCGGTTGCGATACGCGGCGTAGGCCAGAACCGGGCCGCAGACGACGACCGCGATGCCCGCCAGCTCGAGCGAGCTGATGCCCATCATCTTGCCGCCCGGGATCGGCGAACAGCATGCCGCCGACGCGACCACGAGCGCGCGGAAGAGCCAGCCGACCGGCCCGGTGCCGAGCAGCCCCACCCCGGCGACATAGCCTTGCAGCGCGCCCGCGATCAGGAAGGTGCCGAGCACGGCGGTCCCGAACACCATGACGATGTTGTAGAGCGGCGCGTGCAGGATCAGCGCCGGGTTGAGCACGAAGAAGAACGGGATGAAGTAAATGATGCTGCCCAGCCGCATCGCCTCGAAGCCGGTCGCCATGGGGTTCGCCTTGGCGATGCTGGCCGCCGCATAAGCGCCGAGCGCGACCGGCGGGGTGATGAAGGAGATCATGCCCCAGTAGAGCATGAACAGGTGCACGGCGAGCGGGTCGAGCCCGGTCTTGACCAGCGCCGGCGCCAGGATGATGGCGAGGAAGATGTAGGCCGCCGTGACGGTCATCCCCATGCCCAGGATGAAGCTGGTGATCGCGCCGGTGAGCAGCAGCAGGTAGGGCGAGCCGCCGGCGATGAAGACCAGGTCGTTGACCAGCGTCCCGGCCATGCCGGTGAGGAACAGGCCGCCGACGATCAGGCCGATGCCGGCGAGCGTCGCGCTCAGCTCGGACAAAAGCTGGCCGATCGACTCGATCAGCTTGAGCGCGCCCGCCCCGTCCAGCCGTTGCTTCGGCAGGACCTGGTTGATCACCAGCAGCAACGCCGTCGCGTAATAGGGCGCGATCGCCTCCCGCTGCAGGTAGATCAGCATCCAGACCAGCGTCGCGAAGACGGCGATGTAGTACCAGCCGTCCTTGATCACCTGGCCAAGCTTGGGCAGCTCCTCCCGCGGCAGGCCGACCAGGCCGGTGCGCGCGGCGTAGCTGTCGATCTGCACGAACAGGCCGAGATAATAGAGGATCGAGGGAAGAATTGCCGCGACCGCCACGTCGACATAGGGAATGTTGAGGAAGGATGCCATGACGAAGGCGGTGGCGCCCATGATCGGCGGCATCAGCACGGCGCCGGTGGACGCGCAGGCCTCGACCCCGCCGGCGTAGCGTGCGCTGAAACCGGTCCGCTTCATGGCCGGGATCGACATCGATCCCGTCGTCAGCACGTTCGAGATCACGCTGCCGCTCATCGAGCCCATCAGGCCGCTGGCGAAGATCGCGACCTTCGCCGGCCCGCCGCGCACATGGCCGAGCAGCGCGAAGGACAGGTCGATGAAGAAGCGCCCGCCGCCGGTGTATTGCAGCGCCGCGCCGAACAGCAGGAAGCCGAACACCAGCTCGCCGAAGGCGCGCATCGGGATGCCGAGGATGCTTTCCTCGCTGGTGGCATGGTAGGCCGCGGTGTCGGCGAGCGATGCGGTCGCGCCGCCGATCACCTGCGGCAGCTTGTCGGCATAGAGCGGATAGAGCGAAAAGATCAGGATGATGGTGAAGATGACCCAGCCGCCGCTGCGCCGCACCGCCTCCAGGATCAGCAGCCAGAGAATGAAGCCGAGCACCATCGCCTGCGCCGGCGCGGCGTATTCCCAGCCGTCCGACAGGATCTCCCGCGAGCAGGTGAAGAAGTAGCCGCAGACGCCGGCCAGCGCCACGAACAGCAGCGCGTCATACCAGGGCACCCGGTCCAGGCTCGCGCCCTTGTAGGCGGGAAAGGTCAGGTAGACCTGCGGCACCAGCAAGCCGAGCAGCAGGTAGAGATACGCGTTGTCGAGCATGGTGTAGCCGACAAGCAGGTGCAGATTGAAAAGCTGATTGATCGACAACAGTATGGCGACCGTCGTCGCCGCGACGACCACCACGCGCCAGCCAAACGGAAGGCGGCGGAAGCGCCCTGCTTCCGCCGCCTCGAACGATCCGGAGCTCTCGCTCATGACGTCGGCCCCTTAAAAGATCGGATCCATGCCGGCCTTCTCGAGCGCCACTCGCCGCGCTTTCAGCCACTCCTTTTCGAATTGCTCCTTGTCGCTGATGTTCTTGGCCTTGGTCGCCTTCCATGCCGCCGCCAGCACGTCCTGGCGATTGATCAGCGCGTCGTTGTGCTTCTGGTAGGCTTCGGTCCAGACGCCCTTTTCCTTGAAATACTTGACCGCGCTGGCGTGGAACGGCACCGCCCACTCGAACACCTGCTGCGACAGCGCCCAGCCGTCGATTCCCACGACGGCGCCCTTGTAGTCGCCGTAGTAAATGTCCATCGCCTTGACGAGGTTATAGATCATCGCCGGGTCGCCCTTGTCCGTCGTGATCAGCACCGGATAGGGATAGGCGGCGCCTTCCTGCGGATGCTCCTTAGTGATCCCCGCGCCGATGGTCGCGGTGTGCGGGCTGGTATAGGGCGCGAGCTTCTTGACGCGCGCCCAGCCGGCCTTGTCGCTTTTCGGCATCGGGATCCAATAGAGCCCGCGCGGCGACGCCTCGAGCTTCTTCACCGTTCCGGAGACGGTCGACGAGAAGGACGCGTCCGCCTGGTTGTTGACGATCGCCTGCCAGGCCGCGGTGAAACCGGGCGTCTCCACCTTGATGACGTCGTTCCAGGTCAACCCGGCGAAGGCCAAGCCGGACGCGATGTTGTGGTTGAGCGCCGGGGCGCCCACGATCCAGGTGACCCGCTTGCCCTTCAGGTCCGCCATCGTCTTGACGCCCACGTCCGCCGCCACGCCCATGATGACGTTCGCGTCGCCGTTGTTCATCAGCAGCATGCGCAGCTTCTGCGGCCCCCAGTCGGGCGCGGCGAAATCGAACACGCCTTCCTGGCCGAAATAGGTGCCGATGCCGTTGGCCGAGAGCTGCACCTTGCCGTCGCGCAGCGGCGCCATGCGGGAGATGTCGTTCTTGCCCGGCTGGACGCGCAGGTTGACGCCGAGTTCCTTCTTCAGCGCCGCGCCGATTGCGACCGACTGGTTGTAGCCGGCGGTGCCGACCCCGTAAGCCGTCCAGACGATCGTCCCCGGCAGCTTCGGCTTGTCCGCCGCTGAAGCGGCGAAAGCGATGACGGACGCGGCCGCGGCCACGGCGAGAACAGACAATACTCCTGTGGATTTTCCGCACGGTTTCATCCTCCCTTAGGTGTGGCGCGGCTCTTTAAATCGGCCGCGTCCGCATGTGTTTGCCACATGATGCTATCGTAAGGTGGAATATGACGCCAACGGAAGGGCAATCTACGCGCGAACCCTCATTCCCGCCTTTTGCCTAACCTTCCGCGTCCTTCGCCTCCTGGACGCAGAAGGTCCAGATGCGCTTGAACGGCGCCTGGGTCTTGAGGAACTCGGCCTCGATCTCGCCCATGATGGCGTTGCCGAGATACTCGACCTCGCCCATCGTGGCGGCGATCCAGGTGCGGTGCGCGTTCTCCTCCAGGATGAAGGTGGCGGCGGTCATCTCCTCGACCGTGGCGCCGGTGGTGACGATGCCGTGCGCCTTGAGCAGCAGCGCGCGGTGCGGCCCCAGCGTCTTCGCCATCGCGGCGCCGCGCTCGCCGTCCAGGATCAGCCGCGGGTCCGGATGGACCGGCACGCCGCCGCGGAAGATCGAGGCCAGGAAGTAGGTTGGCTTGAGCTGCGCCGACGACATGGTGAAGCTGGTCGGGTAGACGGGGTGGAAATGCGCGACGCTGCCGACATCCGGCCGCGCCTTGTAGACCTCGAGATGGATCGGCAGCTCGCCCGGCAGGCGCACGTCGCTGCCGTATTGCTTGCCGTCGAGGTCGATGAGCGACGAATTCCTCGGGCCGCGAATGGCTGCGTCAGATCGTGCGGCGTGACCAGGATGCGCTCGGGGTCGGCCGTCCGCGCGCTGATATGCCCGAACCCGTCGACGAAGCCGCGCTTGTAGAAGAAGCGCCAGGCCGATGTTGAGCTTCTCGCGCAGCACGTCGTTGCTGTCGGTCATGGTGGTGCTCCATCTCTTAAAGTCCTCCCCCCTTGCGGGGGAGGATTTAGGTGGGGATGATGGGCTCGTCCGATACCTTCTTTATCGCGAAGCAAACAGAGCAGCTGATTTCACGAAAGTCCCCCCACCCCGGCCCTCCCCCTCAAGGGGGGAGGGAGTAGAACTACGCTCACGCCGTCGTCCCGCCATCCACCGTCAGCGACGCGCCGGTGACGTAGGACGCCTCGTCGGACACCAGGAACAGCGCAGCGTTGGCGATCTCTTCGGGCTGGGCGCGGCGCTGCATCGGGAACGTCGGATCCGCGGCCCTTGATCAGGTCGTCGATGCTCTTGCCGGTCTTGTTCTCCTGGTCCGGGCGCATAGTGAAGGCGCGCAGCATCGGCGTCTCTGTGGTTCCGGGGCAGACCACGTTGACGCGGATGTTCTCCGGCGCGAGCCGCTTCGCCAGCGCCTTCGCGAAACCGATGACGCCGAACTTGCACATCGAATAGACCGGGCTCTTGTTCGAGCCGCGGATGCCCGAGGTCGACGCCGTATAGAGCAGGCTGCCGCCGCCGCGTTTGCGGATCAGCGGGATCGCCACGTCGGTCGCCACCACCAGCGTGCGCAGGTTGAGGGTCATGGCGAGGTCGAAATCGACCATGTCGATGCCCTCTACCTTCGACGGCCCGGGATGGCCGACATGGTTCCAGACGAAGTCGAGCCCGCCGAAGGTCTCGGCCGTCTGCTGCACCATGCGGCGGCTGTCTTCGTCCTTGGTCAGGTCGGCGACGATACCCACGGCCTCGCCGCCCGCCTGCTTGATCTGGTTGACCACGCGCTCGACGCCGGCCGCGTCGACATCGACCACGCCGACCCTGGCGCCTTCCTCGGCGAAGCGCAGCGCGCCCGCGCGTCCCATGCCCGACGCCGCCGCCGTCACGATCCCGATCTTGTTCTTCAGTCGCATAGTCGCATTCTCCCTGCCCGGATGGCCGACAACCGATTTAAGGCTACCGCGCCGCGGGCGGCGGGGTCCAATGGGCGTCAAAAAAGGGGACAGAGCCCTATTTTCCATAGGCGGGAAAAGGGTCGGAAAAAGGGCTCTGTCCCCTTTTTGTATTCGGACTTTGATGCCGCGAAGGATCGAGGGCAATATGGAGCCGTCGGGCCGTGTTGCCCGATCGTTTCGTAGCTGTCCCGCACCCATGCGACAAAGGAGACGACCGTGGCATTGATCGAAGTCGGGAAGCCGGCGCCGGCTTTCTCCCTGACGAACCAGGACGGCAAGCCCGTGACGCTGAAGCAGCACGCGGGCAAGTATGTCCTGCTCTGGTGGTATCCCAAGGCCGATACGCCTGGGTGAACGACCGAAGGCAATGGGTTCCGTGATCGAATCCAGCAATTCACGAGCAAGAATGTTGCCATTCTCGGCGTCAGCTTCGATGCGCCGAAAGACAACGCGGCCTTCCGGCAAAAATTCGGGTTCCCTTACGACCTGTGCAGCGACCAGGACAAGACGGCGTCGATCGCCTACGGCGCGGCGGAAGCCGACTCGCCCAGGCCGCGGCGCGTCTCGGTCCTGATCGGCCCCGACGGCAAGGTTGCCGTGGCCTACGACAAGGTGACCCCGGCCGACCACCCGGACCAGGTTCTCGCCGACCTGAACCGTCTGGGGTGAACGCGCGCTCGACGGCGGCCGCGTCGACATCGGCCACGCCGACCTTAGCGCCTTCCTCGGCGAAGCGCGAAAATGCGCCGCCGTGGTCGGCGGGCGTGCGCTAGTGCACCGCTTCCAGCGCGAGCGCGATGCCCTGCCCGCCGCCGATGCAGAGCGTCACCACGCCGCGCTTGATGCCGTCGCGCCGCATCGAATGCAGCAGCCGGGTGGTCAGCACCGCGCCGGTCGCGCCGATCGGATGGCCGTGCGCGATCGCGCCGCCCTCGACATTGACGATATCCTCGGCAAGGCCGAGCTCGCGCGTCACCGCGAGGACGATGGCGGCGAAGGCCTCGTTGATCTCGATCCGCTCGATGTCGCGCACCGACCAGCCCGCCCGGTCGAGCGCCTGGCGCACGGCCGGAACCGGGCCGAGGCCGAACATCCCCGGCTCGACCGCGCCGACGCCGAAGGCGACCAGCCGCGCCATCGGATCGAGCCCTTTCTTCTCGGCCCAGTGCCGCTCGGCCACGACCGTCGCCGCCGCGCCGCTGTTCAGCCCGGGCGCATTGCCCGCGGTGATCGTGCCGTCCTTGCGGAAGGCGGGCCGGAGCTTGGCGAGGCTCGCCTCGGTCGTGTCGGCACGGTTGTGCTCGTCCTTCACGAAGATGTTCGGGGCCCTTCCGGCCCTTGATCTCGACCGGCACGATCTCGGCCTCGAACTTGCCGGCCGCCTGCGCCGCGCTGAAGCGCTGCTGCGAGCGCGCGGCCCAGCGGTCCTGCGCCTCGCGCGTGAGCTGGAACTTGGTCACCAGGTCCTCGGTGTGCCAGCCGGAATGCTCGCCGGAAAAGGCGTCGTTCAGGCCGTCGCGCAGCATGCTGTCGTAGATCTGCGCGTCGCCCATGCGGTAGCCCCAGCGCCCGCCGCCCATCAGGTAGGGCGCCATGTCCATGTTCTCCATGCCGCCGGCGACCGCGCTGTCGGCAGGCCGAGCATCACCTCCTGCGCGGCGGACGCGATCGCCTGCGCGCCGGAGCCGCAGACCCGGTTGACCGTCATGGCGGGCACGTCGACCGGGATGCCGCCATGGATGGCCGCCTGGCGCGCCGGGTTCATCTTGTTGCCGGCCTGGACCACGTTGCCCATGACGACGCTGTCGACGTCACTGCCCTTAAGGCCCGCCCGCTCCAGGCAGGCCTGCACCACGGTTGCGCCCAGATCGGGCGCGGCCACGCTCTTGAGCGTGCCGCCATAGGTGCCGATCGCGGTTCGCACCGGCGCACAAAGAACGGTCTCACGGTTCGCCATCGTTTCGTCTCCTCGGGTTGCCTGGTTGAGAGTCGATATGTAGGGGCCGCAGGATGAATCAACGTCGCGCCAATCACGCTCTCGTGCCTTGAGCTGGCTCAACACGGCGGCCATTCGTTCACGGATCTCCCCGGCCTGTGCGAAATCGCACGCCCGCCCTCCTTCGTTTCGCCGATAGTCCGGGCATTCGGACGCCATCGGTTACCAGACGAAGGAGAACGCAGATGTTCGCCACCCCGCTTCGCAACCTGCTCTTGGCCACGGCGGTCATCGCCGGCAGCCTGATCGCCCTCGGCAACGGCCGGATCGATTCCGTGGTCACCAGCGCCCTGTCGGATCCCGTCATGTCCGCCAAGCTCGACGCCGTCGTCCCCAACCGCGAGCATCGACGATCCGGATTACGTCAACACGACGGTCTTCGGGCTTTGGCACATCGATCCGGACTGAGCGCAGCTCCGTCCCGGAAGCGGCGCGGCTATTGCCGGCCACACCGGATTGCATCAGCATCGGCGGCGACGCGGAAGGCCTGCGCCGGCCTCGAGAGCAAGAAAATGACGGCATTTCGGGGAAATCGTCGACGAAGGGTACATCCTGTCGCGTTGACAACGGAGCGGCGCGCCGTTTCAGTGTCGCCTTCGGCGGCCGTCAGCCGGCAGGTTACGGTGGGCTTCGTCGATCTCCAGGCCGTCGAGGCGGCCGCTTCGCAAGGATCGAGATGCGGTTCAACCAGGACGCCGAGGTCGCCATCACCGGCCGTGACCGGGCTCGCAGCGGGTCCTGGCTCGGGCTTCCGCAGCCTCGTCGGCTATTGCCGGCGCCTGATGGTCCTCGGCGGCAGCGCGGTGTCCGCGGAAAACGCGGCGCGCTTCGCGCTGGCCGGCCTTCTGGGTCTTGCCGCCGATCTGCTGCTTTTCGAAGTGCTGTTCCTCGCCGGCGTTCGCCTGGTGTGGGCGCACGCCGCGAGCTTCGCCGTCGCCGCCGCTGCATCAACTACGCCTTGAACGCGCGCTGGATCTTCGCCGGCGCGATACGCGCCTCGGCCGAGGCCGGCTGGCAGCGCTATGCGCGTTTCCTGATCGTCTGCCTCATGGCCTTGTTCCTGCGCGACGGGTTCCTCGGCGCCGCCGTCGTGGCCTGGCGGTGGCCGCCCGAGCTCGCCATCTTTCTTGGCGTCACGGCGGGCGCGGCCGTCGGCTATCTCGGCAATGCATTCTTCGTCTTCCCCGCGGTGAGTCCGCGCGTTTCGCGGAGCATTCGATGGCGCCTCGCGGCGATCGGCGTCCTGGCCTATGTCGTCGTCCTGCGCCTGGTCTTTCTCGGCCTGCCGAACCTGCTGCCCGAGGAGGCCTATTACTGGAACTATTCCCAGCATCTCGACATCGGCTACCTCGATCATCCGCCGATGGTCGCCTGGCTGATCTGGCTCGGAACGGCGATTTTCGGCAATACCGAATTCGGCGTGCGGCTCGGCGCCTTCCTCAGCTGGTTCGCGGCCGCCTATTTCTGCTTCCAGCTGACCCGCAATCTGTTCGGCAAGTCCGCGGCTTTCGTGGCGCTCCTGCTCGTCGCGGCGCTGCCCTATTTCTTCGCCGCGGGGCTTCTGATGATGCCCGACGCACCGCTGACGGCCGCCTGGGCGGGCGCGCTTTATTTCCTGGAGCGCGCGCTGCTCGGCGAGCGCCGCGCCGCCTGGTGGGGCGTCGGCGCCTGTATCGGGCTCGGCATGATCTCGAAATACACCATCGCGCTGCTCGGCCCCGCGACCCTGCTCTTCGTGCTGCTCGATGCGCGGTCCCGCCGATGGCTCTGGCGCCCCGATCCCTACGGCGCGATCCTGCTCGCGACCCTGATCTTCTCGCCGGTCATCATCTGGAACGCGACGCATGACTGGGCGTCCTTCGCCTTTCAAAGCTCGCGGCGCCTGGAAGCGACGTTCGACTTTTCGCTGCACCACCTCCTGGCCGCGATGACAGGGCTGTTGACGCCCGTCGGGCTGATCGCCGTCGCCGTGGCCCTCTATCCGGCGCGCCGCCGGCGCTTCGCGACCGACGCAGAGGCCGCGCTGGCGAAACGGCGATATCGCTTCATGGCGATCTATACCCTTGTCCCGCTGTCGGTATTCGTCGCGTTCAGCCTTTTCCATTCGGTGAAGCTCAACTGGACGGGCCCGCTGTGGCTCGCCATCCTGCCCGCAGTCGCGGCGCAGATCATCGCGGGCGGCCGAATGGCGTCCCGGTTCGACACGGTGCTCCGGCGGCTGTGGATGCCGACGATCGCGATCACCCTGATCGTCTACGGCTTCGGACTGGACTACCTGGTCCTGGGGCTTCCCGGCGTCGGCTATACCGGCAAGCTCGGCTCGCTGCCCATCGGCTGGGAAAACTTCGGCCGCCAGGCGGAGCAGATCGAAGACAATGTCGAGCGCGAGACGGGCCATGAGCCGCTGCTCGTCGGCATGGACGGGTATTTCATCGCCAGCCAGCTCGCCTTCTATCGCCGCGGCGACAACGACGGGGTGCGCAATACCGCCGGGCGGAGCCTCTTCGGCGGGAACAGCCTGATGTATAATTACTGGTTCTCGCCGGCATCGAACGAGGGCAAGACGCTCATCATGTTCGGCTTCAGCGCCTCCTATCTCGACCGCGACTACCTGAAAACGCATTTCAGCCGCGTGACCCCGATCAAAGAGGAGCTGATCATGCGGAACGAGTCCGTCGTCGGCCGCTTCTATTACCGGATCGGATACGACTTCAAGGCGCCGTAGACGGCGGGCGCGCCGGCAGGGCGCGATCGAGGGCAGCGACTTCGACGCTCCGCGGAGACACCGCCGGTGTCCGATCCGGGCGAACGTTGGCTTTTCAGCATCGGCGTCGATTGGGCGGGAAAGACCGCTAACGTCGCCCCGCCGGGTCTCGTTGCAATGCAAGCCAGTTATCCGTCAGGCGGCCTCCATCGGTTGAGAAGTGATCGTCGAGAACCGCGGATGTCCGGATCCGCTCCACCCGGAAATGCCGAAAATCCGAACGCAGCTCACACCATGCGCCAAGGACTGTAACATCCACATAATACGCGAGTGCAATCGGCCAGATCGTCCGCCGTGTGCGTCGTCCGTCGGCATCGGCATAAGCGATCCGCATCTTCCGGTTTTCGCGGATGGCCCGCCGCGCATCGGACAATTTGATTCCATCCGGCTCCACTGCACTGCCGTCCGAGACAAACATCGCCGGTGAAACCACGCCCGCCCGGAGCGCATCGGGTAGAACCGTGGACACCTTGGCCAGCACGCTCTCGGCTGCATCCTGCAGCTCCGGGTCCCGTAGTCGCCGAACCAGCCGCACTCCGACTGCAATTGCATCGATCTCATCCACCGTAAACATGAGGGGAGGCAAATCGAAACCACGGCGCAGCACATAGCCGAGCCCTGGTGCGCCTTCGATTGGCACCCTTCCCGCCTGTAACGTGGCGACGTCGCGATAGACAGTCCGCACCGTTACTTCCAGCTGTTCGGCAAGGTTGGCTGCGGTGACGGGTCCCTTCGCTGTCCTCAGGGCCTGGATAATGTCGAACAACCGGTCAGCGCGGCGCATGTCTCAGCTCCATGATGGGACGGCATCGGTCGATTCTACTGACAGAACGCTGTCAGTAACCAGGGTCTATGATCGCTTCTTCAACGTGGAAGAAATGCGAGTAAGGCGATAGCAAGCCGTCTCGCTCGATGCTGAGCAAACATCAGTCCGGGAGAGAAGAATGGCCTCAATGCACATTGATGTCGCGGCCATCAAGTGGACGTCCGGAGTTCCGTTTTATGGGCCAGACGCAGTTTACAATGGTAAGGACATCGTCCAGCTTAAAGTGCTGAGCGATCGCCGCGGTGAGGGTGGCGGCATTGCTTGGCTCGTCAAATTCCTGCCGCCGCCAGGCAAGCTAATCAAAATCGTCGCCGTCGCATTGTCGGATGAACATATTTTCAATCTAGAGGGCGGCCGCAGCAATAAAGCCGGGCAGCCCGCACGGGGCTCGGGCGGTTACGGTCTCAATTCCAAGGGGCAACCGCACAGCGCGATGATCGCGACCGAAACGGTGTCATTTATCGTTTACACAGGCGAGCCTGACGAGATCAAATCGATGGATGTTGTCGACATAGGTGCCGGCGGGTGAATGGATCGCCCCGCCAAGATTGGTTATGCCCCAAAACCGCAAACCGATTCGCTGGGACTGCTGCGCCATCCCTGTATTCACCCCAGCCAGTATACCCGCACGGCGGTATCGTGATAGAGCCTGGCCTTCTCGCTCGCCGGGCAGCCTTCGGTGACGCGCTTGAAGGAATTCCACAGGATGCCGTAGCTGCAGCTGATCTTGTCCACCGGGAAGTTGCTTTCGAACATGCAGCGGTCGGCGCGGGCGCCGCTGTCATGCGGTCGGATCGTCGATCAGCGCGGTCGGCTTGGCCAGGATTTCCAGGTCCTTGACGTTGCTCAGCGCGATGTCGGCGCCGTTCACGACGACTCCGTAGGGCGCCAGGGTGCCGAAGGCGCGCGACAGGTTCTCCGGCGTCATGCCGAGCAGCGCCGCAAGCGTGCGCTTGTCGATCTTGAGGGTAAGGCCGCCGTTGCCGCCCTGCCGCCCGTGCTCGCTCAGGAGGTAGTTCGCCAGCCGCTCCACCGACGTCCGCAGCTTGTGGTTCTTGAGCGATTTCACCATGTCGCGGTACCGCATGGACAGCTCGCCGACGATCGACCGGGCGAAGTCGGCGTCGCGGGCGAAGATCGTCCGGATGTTTTCGCTGGGAACCATGAGAATGCGGGCCGGCGTCATCGTCCGCGCCGACATCAGGTAGGCCGCGTCGCCGAGCACCGCCGCCAAAATGAAGGTCGCGACCGGCTCGATGATCGCGGTCGTGGTCTCGCGGTTGTTCGCCGTGGCAAACAGCTCCACCGTGCCTTCCACGACGATATGCAGGAAATCGGCGGAATCCCCTTCGCTGATCAACTGCACCTGCGGCGGGAAACGCTGCAGATACGCCGCCTGCATGAGCTCCTCGAAGTTCGCCTCTTCCATATGGCCAAACAATTCGAGCGCCCGCACGGCGGGCAGATCCTCTGGACGCACGGCCTCCGTCCCCCTTCCCCTGTCCGCGTATGACGTCCGCGGACCACTTGATAAATATCAATCACCAACCAACGAAAACATAATTAACGCCGGAATATTATCAATTTACCGCCTGACTTTCGCCAATTGCGATCTTGTTTTTGAGGAGTCTCGCCCGTCAGTTGATGTGAATCAAGTCCCCTGCGTGATACCCGAACAACCATCCCGGCGACCAAAATGCAACGGCCGCATTCTAGCCGCGCGGCCACGCGCAAAGAAGTGGGATGACTATCATGAACGATCTCGACGGCGTCAGCGCCTCGCAGCAGAACCGTATTCTCGGCATGAGCACGCTGGCGTTCACCGTGTGTTTCGCGGTCTGGACGATCTTTTCCATCATCGGCGTCCGGATCAAGCAGGAGCTGGGCCTTTCCGACACGGAATTCGGCCTGCTCGTCGGCACGCCGATCCTCACCGGCTCGCTGACCCGGATCTTCCTCGGCATCTGGACCGACCAATACGGCGGGCGGATCGTCTATATCCTGACGATGTTCACGGCGGCGATCGCGACCTTCCTGCTGTCGCACGCGACGACTTACGAGATGATCCTGCTCGCGGCGCTCGGCGTCGGCGTGGCCGGCGGCTCCTTCGCGGTCGGCATCGCCTATGTGTCGAAATGGTATCCCAAGGAGAAGCAGGGCACGGCGCTCGGCATCTTCGGCGTCGGCAATGTCGGCGCGGCGGTCACCAAGTTCTGCGCGCCCTTCGTGCTGGTCGCGTTCGGCTGGCAGACGGTGGCGCAGGTGTGGGCGTCCGTCCTGGTCGTGATCGCCATCGTCTTCTGGCTGGTGACCGAGGACGATCCGGAAACCAAGGCGCGGCGGGCGCGCGGCGAGCGCGCGCGGGGCACGCTGCTCCAGCTCGAGCCGCTCAAGAACCAGCAGGTCTGGCGTTTCGCGCTTTACTATTTCTTCGTCTTCGGCGGCTTCGTCGCGCTCGCGCTCTGGCTGCCGCGCTACATGATCGGCGTCTACCACCTCGACATCGAAAGCGCCGGCATGCTCGCGGCGATGTATTCCATCCCCGCCTCGGTGTTCCGCGCCTATGGCGGCTACCTCTCCGATCGCTACGGCGCGCGCACGATCATGTACTGGACCTTCGGCGCGTCGATGGTCTGCCTGTTCATGCTGGCCTATCCGCAGACCGACTACGTGATCCACGGCATCCGGGGCGAGATCCACTTCTCGACCCAGATGGGGCTCGTGCCGTTCACCATCACGATCTTCGTGCTCGGCTTCTTCATGTCGCTCGGCAAGGCCGCGGTCTACAAGCACATTCCGGTCTACTACCCGGGCCATGTGGGCGCCGTCGGCGGGCTGGTCGGCATGATCGGCGGGCTCGGCGGCTTCGTCCTGCCGATCATGTTCGGCGTGATGAACGACCTGACGGGTGTCCCGACGGCCATTTTCATGCTGCTGTTCGGCCTGGTCGCCGCGACGGTGATCTGGATGCACATTTCGATCCGGCAGATGGAGCGCGAAGTCGCGGGCGGCATCCTGAAGGAGCTGCCGCCGCTCGCCGAGCTGCAGGGCGTGCATCGCCCGGCGGAGCACGCCGGCAAGATGGGGCCGCTGCTCACGGACTGGCGGCCCGAGGACCCGGCCTTCTGGGAAAAGGAGGGCCGCCGCATCGCGGGGCGGAACCTGTGGATCTCGGTCCCCTGCCTGCTGCTGGCCTTCTCGGTCTGGCTCGTCTGGAGCGTGGTCGTCGCCAAGCTGCCGTCGATCGGCTTCAAGTACACGACCGACCAGCTGTTCTGGCTCGCCGCGCTGCCCGGCCTGTCGGGGGCGACGCTGCGCATCTTCTATTCCTTCATGGTGCCGATCTTCGGCGGCCGCCTGTGGACGACGCTGACCACGGCCTCGCTCCTCGTGCCGGCCTTCGGCATCGGCTACGCCGTGCAGGACCCGACGACGCCCTACTTCATCTTCCTGGTGCTGGCGCTGCTGTGCGGCCTCGGCGGCGGCAACTTCGCCTCGTCGATGGCGAATATCAGCTTCTTCTATCCGAAGAGCGAAAAGGGCAACGCGCTCGCGCTCAACGCCGGGCTCGGCAATGCCGGCGTGAGCGTGATGCAGTTCCTCGTGCCGATCGTCGTCACCGCCGGCGTGTTCGGCGCTCTCGGCGGCGAGCCGCAAGCCGCGGCCGGCGGCACCAAGCTCTGGCTGCAAAATGCCGGCTTCGTCTGGGTGCCGTTCCTGATCGATCGCCACGGTCTTCGCCTGGTTCGGCATGAACGACATCGCCGAGGCGAAAGCGTCCTTCGCGGAGCAGGCGGTGATCTTCCAGCGCAAGCACAACTGGGTCATGTGCTGGCTCTACACCGGGACCTTCGGCTCGTTCATCGGCTATTCGGCGGGCTTCCCGCTGTTGGCGAAGACGCAGTTCCCGGACGTGAACTCGCTGCAATACGTCTTCCTCGGTCCCCTCGTCGGCGCGCTCAGCCGGGCGGCGACCGGCTGGATCTCGGACAAGTTCGGCGGCGGGCGCGTCACCTTCTGGACATTCCTGCTGATGATCGCCGCGGTCGGAGGCGTGCTCTACTTCCTCGGCGTCAAGGACCAGCCGGGCGCATTCTGGGGCTTCTTCGCGATGTTCCTGGTGCTGTTCTTCGCCACCGGCGTCGGCAACGCCTCCACCTTCCAGATGATCCCGATCATCATGCGCGAGGAGCTGGCGCGGCTGATGCCCAACATCGACCCGACACAGCGCCTGCGGCACGCGGAAAAGGAATCCGCCGCCATCATCGGCTTCACCTCGGCGATCGCGGCCTACGGCGCCTTCTTCATTCCGAAGGCCTATGGCACGTCGATCACCATGACCGGCGGACCGGCGGCGGCGCTGTGGGGCTTCCTCGTCTTCTACGTCACCTGCGCGCTCGTCACCTGGTTCTTCTATACCCGGCGGGGCGGCCTGCTGCGCGGCGTGGAGGGACGGCATGACGACCAAAGGACGCCGGCGGCCACCGCGCCGGCCGAGTGACGGGAGAATAGACGCATGAGCCTTCTCATCGATCGGCTGAACTTCTTCGCCAAGAAAAATGTCGGCGAGTTTTCCGGCGGCCACGGCGTGACCACGCGCGAGGATCGCAGCTGGGAGGACGGCTACCGCAAGCGCTGGCAGCACGACAAGATCGTGCGGTCGACGCATGGCGCGAACTGCACCGGCTCCTGCTCGTGGAAGATCTACGTCAAGGGCGGCATCGTCACCTGGGAGACGCAGCAGACCGACTATCCGCGTACCCGGCCCGACCTGCCGAACCACGAGCCGCGCGGCTGCAGCCGGGGCGCCAGCTACAGCTGGTACCTCTATTCCGGCAACCGCGTGAAGTATCCGCTGGTCCGCGCACGCCTGGTCAAGCTGTGGCGCGAGGCGCGCAAGCTGCACGCCCCCGTCGCGGCCTGGCGGTCGATCGTGGAGGACCCGGTCAAGCGCGCGTCCTACACGAAGAAGCGGGGCCTCGGCGGCTTCGTCCGCGCGCACTGGGACGAGGTGACCGAGATCATCGCCGCGGCCAACGCCTATACCGCGAAGGTCTACGGGCCCGATCGGGTGATCGGCTTCTCGCCGATCCCGGCGATGTCGATGGTGTCCTACGCCGCGGGCTCGCGCTACCTCTCGCTGCTCGGCGGCGTCTGCATGTCCTTCTACGACTGGTATTGCGACCTGCCGCCGTCGAGCCCGCAGACCTGGGGCGAGCAGACGGACGTGCCGGAGAGCGCCGACTGGTATAACTCCGGCTTCCTCATCCTCTGGGGCTCGAACGTGCCCCAGACGCGGACGCCGGACGCCCATTTCTATACCGAGGTGCGCTACAAGGGCGCCAAGAGCGTCGTCGTCAGCCCGGACTATTCCGAGGCGGCGAAATTCTCCGATCTCTGGCTGCATCCGAAACAGGGCACCGACGCCGCGCTCGCGCTGGCGATGGGCCATGTCATCCTGCGCGAGTTCCATATCGACCGGCAGGCCGAGTATTTCGAGGACTACTGCCGCCGCTACACCGACATGCCGATGCTCGTCCGCCTGGTGAAGAAGGACGGCTACTACGTGCCGGAGCGCCTGCTGCGCGCGTCCGATATCCCGGGCGGGCTCGGCCAGACCAACAATCCGGACTGGAAGACCGTGGCGATGGACGGCGCGACCGGCCAGATCGTCGCGCCGACCGGCTCGGTCGGCTTCCGCTGGGGCGAGCAAGGCAAATGGAACCTGGAAGCCAAGGACGCGGACGGCAAGGAGACGAAGCTTCGCCTCAGCTTCATCCTCGACCAGGACCATGACGATGCGGTCGAGGTCGGCTTCCCCTATTTCGGCAACCGCGAGCACGACCATTTCAAGGGCACGGACCACCCGGACGTGCTGGTCCGCCGGGTGCCGATCCGCGAGATCGAGACCAAGGAGGGCAGCGCCCTGGTGGCGACGGTGTTCGACCTGTTCGTCGCGAATTACGGCCTCGACCGCGGTCTCGGCGGCGAGCAGGTCGCGCGCAGCTACAGCGACGACGTGCCCTACACGCCGGCCTGGGCGGAGCGGATCACCGGCGTGCCGGCCGATCACATCGTGACCGTCGCGCGCGAGTTCGCGCTCAACGCCGAGAAGACCAAGGGCAAGTCGATGGTCATCCTCGGCGCGGGGCTCAATCACTGGTACCACATGGACATGGCCTACCGGGGGATCATCAATCTCCTGGTCATGTGCGGCTGCGTCGGGCAATCCGGCGGCGGCTGGTCGCATTACGTCGGACAGGAGAAGCTGCGGCCGCAGACCGGCTGGCTCCCCCTCGCCTTCGCGCTCGACTGGGGCCGCCCGCCGCGGCAGATGAACGCGACCTCGTTCTGGTATGCGCATACCGACCAGTGGCGCTACGAGACGCTGTCGGTCGACGAGATCCTGTCGCCGACCGCGCCGGCGGGGCCGTGGGACGGCGCGCTGATCGACTACAACGTCCGCGCCGAGCGCATGGGCTGGCTGCCCTCCGCGCCGCAGCTCGAGACCAACCCGCTGCTGGTCGCGCGCGCCGCCGCCGCCGCGGGCCAGGACCCGAAGGACTATGTCGTGGCGAAGCTCAAGTCGGGCGCGCTCAAGATGTCCTGCGAGGATCCCGACGATCCCGTGAACTGGCCGCGCAACCTGTTCGTCTGGCGCTCCAACCTGCTCGGCTCGTCCGGCAAGGGGCACGAGTATTTCCTCAAGCACCTGCTCGGCACGTCGCATGGCGTGCAGGGCAAGGATCTTGGCGAAGACGGCGGCAGCAAGCCGCAAGAGGTCGCCTGGCACGACGAGGCGCCGCAGGGCAAGCTCGACCTCCTGGTGACCCTCGACTTCCGCATGTCCACGACCTGCGTCTATTCCGACATCGTTCTGCCGACCGCCACCTGGTACGAGAAGAACGATCTCAACACCTCGGACATGCACCCGTTCATCCACCCGCTGACCGCGGCGGTCGACCCGGTCTGGGAATGCCGCAGCGACTGGGAGATCTACAAGGCGATCGCCAAGAAGTTCTCCGACGTCGCGCCCGAGGTGCTGGGCGTCGAAAAGGACGTCGTCCTCGTCCCGATCCAGCACGACACGCCGGGCGAGATCGCCCAGGCCTTCGACGTCAAGGACTGGAAGCGCGGCGAGACGGCGCCGATCCCCGGCAAGACGATGCCGCAGATCGCGGTCGTCGAGCGCGACTACCCGAATCTCTACAAGCGCTTCACGGCGCTCGGGCCGCTGATGGGCAAGCTCGGCAACGGCGGCAAGGGCATCTCCTGGAACACCGAGCACGAGGTCGAGAACCTGAAGCGCCTGAACGGCGAAGTGATCGAGGACGGGCCGACCAAGGGCATGCCGGCGATCCTGACCGACATCGACGCGACCGAGGTCATCCTGATGCTGGCGCCGGAGACCAACGGCGAGGTCGCGGTCAAGGCGTGGGAAGCGCTCGGCAAGAACACCGGCCGCGACCACACCCACCTCGCCGTGCCGAAGGAGGACGAGAAGATCCGCTTCCGCGACGTCGTCGCGCAGCCGCGCAAGATCATCTCGTCGCCGACCTGGTCGGGGATCGAGTCCGAGAAGGTCTGCTACAACGCCGGCTACACCAACGTGCACGAGCTGATCCCCTGGCGCACGCTCTCCGGCCGCCAGCAGCTCTACCAGGATCACCTCTGGATGCGGGCCTTCGGCGAGGGCCTCTGCGTCTACCGCCCGCCGATCGACACCAAGACGGTGAAGCCGGTGATCGATGCGAAGGCGAACGGACAGCCGCAGATCGTGCTCAACTTCATCACGCCGCACCAGAAATGGGGCATCCACTCGACCTACACGGACAACCTGCTGATGCTGACGCTCAGCCGCGGCGGGCCGATCGTCTGGATGAGCGAGGTCGACGCCGCCAAGGCCGGCATCAAGGACAACGACTGGGTCGAGGCCTACAACACCAACGGCGCGCTGGTCGCGCGCGCGGTCGTCTCCCAGCGCATGAAGGAAGGCACCCTCTACATGTATCACGCGCAGGAGAAGATCGTGAACGTGCCCGGATCGGAGGTGACCGGCCAGCGCGGCGGCATCCACAACTCGGTCACCCGCACGGTGGTCAAGCCGACCCACATGATCGGCGGCTACGCGCAGCAGTCCTACGGCTTCAATTACTACGGCACGGTCGGCTCGAACCGCGACGAGTTCGTCATCGTCCGCAAGATGGAAAACGTCGACTGGCTCGAACGGCCGGCGCATGACTCCCTGGAGGCAGCAGAATGAAGATACGGGCGCAAATCGGCATGGTGCTGAACCTCGACAAGTGCATCGGGTGCCACACCTGCTCCGTCACCTGCAAGAACGTCTGGACCAACCGCGAAGGCATGGAATACGCCTGGTTCAACAACGTCGAGACCAAGCCGGGCATCGGCTATCCCAAGGAATGGGAGAACCAGAAGCGCTGGAACGGCGGCTGGGTGCGCACCGGCAACGGCCGGCTGCGCCCCAAGATGGGCGCGAAATGGCGCATCCTGGCGAAGATCTTCGCCAACCCGGACCTGCCCGAGATCGACGACTATTACGAGCCCTTCACCTTCGACTACGAGCATCTGCAGACGGCGCCGGAGCTCGAGGCCTCGCCCACGGCGCGGCCGCGCTCGCTGATCACCGGCGAGCGGATGGAGAAGATCGAGTGGGGCCCGAACTGGGAGGAGATCCTCGGCGGCGAGTTCGCCAAGCGCTCGCAGGACTACAACTTCGAAGGCGTCGAGAAGGAGATCTACGGCGCCTTCGAGAACACCTTCATGATGTACCTGCCGCGGCTCTGCGAGCACTGCCTCAACCCGACCTGCGTCGCCGCCTGCCCGTCCGGCGCGATCTACAAGCGCGAGGAAGACGGCATCGTCCTGATCGACCAGGAGAAATGCCGCGGCTGGCGGATGTGCGTGTCGGGCTGCCCGTACAAGAAGATCTATTACAACTGGTCGACCGGCAAGTCGGAGAAGTGCATCTTCTGCTATCCGCGCATCGAGGCGGGCCAGCCGACCGTGTGCTCGGAGACCTGCGTCGGCCGCATCCGCTATCTCGGCGTGCTGCTCTACGACGCCGACCGGATCGCCGAGGCCGCGGCCGCGCCGGACACGCAAGACCTCTACCAGGCGCAGCTCGACATCTTCCTCGATCCCAACGATCCGGAGATCGCCGCCCAGGCGCTGGCCGACGGCGTGCCGGAGGCCTGGCTCGAGGCGGCGCGGCGCTCGCCGGTGCGCAAGATGGCGATGGAATGGAAGGTCGCCTTCCCGCTGCATCCGGAATACCGCACCCTGCCGATGGTCTGGTACGTGCCGCCGCTGTCGCCGATCCAGTCGGCCGCGGAGGCCGGCAAGATCGGCGTCGACGGCGCGATGCCGGACGTCCGCAGCCTGCGCATCCCGCTGCGCTATCTCGCCAACCTGCTGACCGCGGGCAAGGAGGAGCCGGTCGCGCACGGCCTGGAGCGCATGCTGGCGATGCGCGCCTACATGCGGGCGAAGACGATCGACGGCGTGATCGACGAAGGCATCGCCGCGCAGGTCGGCCTGACGCCGGCGCAGATCGAGGACATGTACCACATCATGGCGATCGCCAATTACGAGGACCGCTTCGTCATTCCGACCAGCCACCGCGAGATCGGCGAGGACGCCTACGAGCTGCGCGGCTCCTGCGGCTTCAGCTTCGGCAACGGCTGCTCGGGCGGCACGAGCGGCAGCAACCTCTTCGGCGCGCCGCGCAAGAAGACAGTCGAGACGCCGACGGAGATGATCCGATGATCCGCACCTTCAAGATCCTGTCGCTGCTGCTGTCCTATCCGACGGACGCGATCCAGGGCGCGGCGCCCGAGCTCAAGGCCGTGCTCGACGAGGAGGCGTTGCTGCCGGCGCGCATGCGGGGCGCGGCTCGACGGCCTGATCGACGAGGTCGCAAGCCGCGACCTGGTCGACCTGCAGGAGCGCTACGTTCAGCTGTTCGACCGCACCCGCTCGCTGTCGCTGCACCTGTTCGAGCATGTCCACGGCGAAGGCCGGGACCGCGGCCAGGCGATGATCGACCTCATGGAGCTGTACGAGAACGGCGGGCTCCACATCGAAGCGAAGGAGCTGCCGGACTACCTGCCGCTGTTCCTGGAGTTCCTGTCGACCCGGCCGTTCGGCGAGGCGCAGGCGCTGCTGTCCGAGCCGCTGCATATCGTCGCCGCGCTGGGCGAGCGGCTGCGCAAGCGCCGCAGTCCGTATGCGGCCGTGTTCCGCGCGCTGGAAGCGCTCGCGGCGGGAAAGCCCTCGGCGGAGACGCTGGCGGCGCTGCTCGATCAGCCCGAGGACGACCCGAACGATCTCGAAGCGCTGGACCGAACCTGGGAGGACGCGCCGGTGACCTTCGGCCCGACTTCGGCGGGCAGCGTCGCGCCCGGCGGCGGCTGTCCGGCCGCGCGCGCGTCGCTCGCGCGGATGGATCAGGGCCCGGCGACGGAAGCCGAGGAGAGGAGCATGGGGCATGAGTGATTACGTCAATACGCTGCTGTTCGGCGTCTACCCGTATATCGCGCTGGTGACGCTGGCGCTGGGCTCGATCATCCGCTACGACCGCGAGCCCTACACCTGGCGCTCGGGATCGAGCCAGCTGCTGCGGCGCCGCCAGCTCATCTGGGGCTCGGTGCTGTTCCATGTCGGCGTGCTCATCGTCTTCTTCGGCCACCTCGTCGGCCTGCTGACGCCGCTCAGCGTGTTCGAATTCATCGGCATCAGCCACGGCTTCAAGCAGCTCATGGCGATCGTCGTCGGCGGCGTCGCGGGCGTGATGGCGCTCGCCGGCGCCACCCTGCTCGTCCATCGCCGGCTGTTCGACGCGCGCGTCCGCGCGACCTCCAGCTTCGCCGACATCGGCATCCTGCTGCTGCTCTACCTGCAGCTCCTGCTCGGCCTGTCGACGATCCCGCTGTCGCTCGGCCATCTCGACGGCAGCGAGATGGTCAAGTTCATGGCCTGGGCGCAGGGCATCTTCACCTTCGACACCGGCGCGTCGTTCTACATCGCCGACGTGAACCCGGTCTTCAAGCTCCACCTGTTCATGGGCCTGACGATCCTGCTGCTCTTCCCCTTCACGCGGCTGGTCCACATGCTGAGCGCGCCGGTGCGCTATATCTGGCGGCCGGGCTATCAGGTGGTGCGGTCACGCCAGACCAAGCGCCGCGGCGTCCTCGGCGCCCCGGCAGCGGAGTGAGATATCATGCAGACGATCAAGGTGAACGGCGTCGCCATCGAGCCTCCCGCGGTCGCGGCGGAAACCCAGCACCATCCCGCGGGCTCGCCCGAGCGCGCCGAGGCCGAGGCGGTCCGGGCGCTGATCGTGCGCCGGCTGCTGCTGGACGAGGCAACGCGCCTCGGCCTGGAGCCGGCGCCGCAGCGCGACGAGAAGGGCCGCCCCGAGACCGAGCAGGACGCGCTGGTGCGCCAGCTCCTGGAACGGGAGGTCACGGTGCCCGAGGCGGACAAGGAAACCTGCCGCCGCTACTTCGAGAACAACCGGCGCAAGTTCCGCAGCCCCGACCTGTTCGAGGCCGCCCATATCCTGTTCGCCGCCGCGCCGCAGGACCGCGAGGCCTACGACGCCGCAACGACGCAGGCGGAGCAGATGATCGAGGTGCTGAAGCGCGATCCCCGCGCCTTCGAGACGATCGCGCGGGAGCGCTCGGACTGCACCTCGGGCAAGGAAGGCGGGCGGCTCGGCCAGGTGGCGCGCGGCGAGACGGTGCCGGAGTTCGAGACCTTCCTCTGCAATCTCGAGGAGGGCCAGCTCTGCCCGGTGCCGGTGAAATCCCGCTACGGCGTCCACATCCTTCGGCTCGACCGCAAGATCGAGGGCCGCGACCTGCCCTTCGAGCATGTCGCCGACCGCATCGCCGACTATCTCCAGGAAGCGAGCTGGCGGCGCGCGGTGGCGCAATACATCAAGCTGCTGGCCGGCAAGGCCTCGATCGAAGGCGTCGATTTCGAGGCTGCGGAGACTCCGCTGGTACAGTGACCGGCTTCCCTTTACAGGTGATTCATTCAACCAGACACAGACCCCGAATAGAGAGGCAGTCAGCGCTCATCGTCGGCACAGCCTTCGGTCTCTACCTGCACGACTGAGTGATGGAGATTGAACCGATTTCGGAGCCGTGCCTTGATCGTACGCAAAATGCCTATGGTATCGCTCCCAGAATTAACGGTGGCGTGCAAGGTCAGCAATGGTCTTCCCGACGTGAGCTGCCACGCGTGCACATGGTGGACATCTCTCAGCCCCGGCACGTTCTCTTTCAGGTCGTGCATCAGAGCTTCGCGATCGAAGCCTTCCGGTGCACCTTCCACGAGGATGTGGGTGGCCGCTTTGAGCACCGCCCAGGCGGCCCGCAGGACCAATAGCGCGATCAGTATCGAGACCAGCGCATCGGCTGGCGTCCAGCCGGTGAGCAGGATGATTCCCGCGGCCGCAATAGCGCCGATCGATCCGAGGAGATCGCCCAGCACATGCAGCCGGGCCGCTCGGATATTGATGCTCCCCGATTCATCCCTATGCAGGACGAAGAACACAACGATGTTAACGACGAGGCCGAATGAAGCGACGGCAAGCATGGGCCCGGCAAGAACCACCATCGGCTTGTGGAGCCGTTGCACCGCTTCCCACATGATCAAAAGCGCAATCCCGGAGAGAAGGATTGCATTGACCCAAGCGGCCAGGACTTCCACCCGCTGGAATCCGTAGGAATGCTTAGGATTAGCCGGCCGGCGCGCTAAAAACGCGGCAGTCCACGCCAGGGCCAGCGCGAAGCTGTCGGTCATCATGTGTCCGGCATCCGCCAACAGCGCTAGCGATTGCGAAAAAAGGCCGCCAACGACCTCGGCGACCATGAACCCGGCCGTCAGAACGAAAGCAAGAAGAAGGCGCCCTTCCCCTGCACCTTGCCGCGGCGAGTGCTGGTGTGCAGGATCAGACCGTTCCGTCGCGGACATTTTACGAGGCGTTCCGTTCTGCGAATGCGCTTTATTCCGGGCCCGACACGCGGCTAGGACTGCGCCGTCACCGTGGTCCCGGGGGCTTCTTCGCGGCGAAGGCGCGTGATCTTGCCCGTGAGTTTGGTCCCGGCCGCCACCGTGCTGGTAACAGTGCCGAATTTGAGAACATTCTGGTGAATAAGATCGAGCCGCCGGTCCGGCTCGTCGGTTTCGACCAGGATCTCGTATTCGATCCGTGCCATGCGGGGCGGGGCATCCTGACGCGTGCCCTTCAGACGCACTTCGATGGCGCGGATGTTGAAGTTATTGAGCTTGGCTGCTCTGAGCGCTCCCTTAGTCATGCAAGCCGAAAGTGCCGCAAGTAATAGCTCCGCCGGGTTGAACGCATCCGAACGACTGTCGAGAGCGGCATCGAGCGGGATTACAGCATCCTTGCAAAAAGCCTGCCCCGCACCATCGGCAAACTTCGAGGTAACGAAATATTCGAGATCGGCCATTTCGAACGCCCTCAAGTTAGAACTCACGGGTAACAGAAATCCATACCGCCGACCTTGACCCACATCACACGAAAGAGCTGATTAGGTAAATCAGGAAGAGTTCCAGTCAACTTGGACGGAGTCAGCCCGAGCACAAGCGGCTCAGATTGCCGTGGCGCACACCGCTCGACATCGACAGCCCGAACACGGCGCACCGCCTAGCCCAATCGGCGGCGAAACATCCAATTGGCGCCGACAAGCGTCAGCGCGGCGATCACCGCCATCGGCCATAACCGGTCGAACACCAGCGGCGCCGGCAATCCTTCCAGAAAGATGCCGCGGACGATGATGAGGAAATAGCGCATCGGGTTGGCGAGCGTGAGGTCCTGGATGAGCGATGGCATGTTGGCGATCGGCGTGGCGAAGCCGGAGAGGATCACCGCCGGCACGACGAAGAGGAAAGCCCCGAGAATAGCCTGCTGCTGGGTCCGGGAAATCGATGAGATCATGAGCCCGACGCCGATCACGGCGAGAATATAGAGAAACAGCCCGGCATAGAGCAGCAGCAGATCGCCGCGCAACGGCACGCCGAACCAGAACACGCCGACCGCGATGATCACCGTGCCTTCCGCCAGGCCGATGACCACCGCCGGAACGGACTTGCCGATCAGGATCTCGAACGGCCTGAAGGGCGTCACCAAGAGCTGCTCGAAAGTCCCCGCCTCGCGTTCGCGCGCGACCGTCAGCGCGGTGACCACCATCGTCACGACGAGGGTCAGCAGCGCAACGATGCCCGGGACGATGAACCATTGGCTTTCCAGATTCGGGTTGAACCACGCGCGCAGGACGAGCTGTGCGGGCGGCAAGGCCTCGCCATGGGCCTTGAGCCAATCGCCGTTGAAATCGGCGATGATGCGGCTCGCATAACCGAGAATGATCAGCGCCGTGTTGGATTCGCGGCCGTCGACGATGAGCTGCACCGTGGCCGGCCGATGCGCGATCAGGTCGCGTGAGAAGGACGGCCCCACATGGATGACAAGGCTTGCCCGCTTCGGGTCGATTACCTTCCGGATGTCCGCGTCCCGCGACAGATGCGTGACGATCTCGAAGGATGGCGAGTCCTCGAAACGGGCGATGAGATCGCGCGCCGCCGCGCCCGAATCTTCGGCATAGATCGCCGTGGCGACGTGATTGACGTCAAAGCTCGCGGCGTAACCGAACACGAGCAGCTGAAGCAGCGGCGGCGCGAGGATGACCGCCCGGCTCTTCTTGTCCTTCCAGACAGCGAAGAATTCCTTGACGATCAGCGCACGGATGCGGCCCCACATGGTCGGCCCGCCTATTCCAGCGACTTGCGCGTCTTGCGCAAGGTCAAGCCGAGGAAAATGGCGGCCATCAGCGACAGCGCAGCCCCGTTGGCAAGCACCACCGGCCAGACGGTGCCCGCCAGGAACAGCGTCTGCAGCGACGACACGAAGTAGCGCGCCGGGATGACGTGGGTGATCAGCTGCACGACCAGGGGCATGCTGGCGATGTCGAAGATGAAGCCGGACAGGATGAATGCCGGCAGGAACGCGACGATAATCGCGATCTGACCGGCGACGAACTGGCTCCGCGCCAGCGTCGAGATCAGCAGGCCCATGCCGAGCGCGGTCAGCATGAACAGGGCCGAGACGACGGACAGGACGACGAAGGACCCGCGCAGCGGAACGCCGAAGACCCAAACCGCCATGGCGGTCGACAGGGCCATCCCGCCCATGCCCAGCAGGAAATAGGGGATCAGCTTGCCGACAAGGATCTCGCCGATCGTCACCGGCGTGACCAGAAGCGCCTCCATCGTGCCGCGCTCCCATTCGCGCGCGACGACCATCGCGGTGAGCAGTGCGCCGATCAGCGTCATGATGATGGCGATCAATCCGGGAACGAGGAAGTTGCGGCTCCGCACTTCGGCATTGAACCAGACCCGCTGCTGCGCCACCACCGGCGGCGCAAGCGCGATGCCTTCGTCGAGCGCGCGCTGCGCCAGCCAGCTTTGCCATATGCCTTCCATGTAACCGCCGATGATGCGCGCCGTATTCGCGTCCGCGCCGTTGACGATCACTTGAATCGGCGCGCCGGCGGGCGACCAGATACGCCGCGAGAAGTCACTGCGAAGGACCACGATCGCATCCGCGTCGCCGGCGATGAGCGCCTCCTCCGCCGCGTGGCGGTCGCGCGGGAAGGTGACCGCGAAGTAGCGGGAATTGACCAGCGATGCGGCGAAGCTGGCGGTATCGTTGGTCGGGTTCTCGATGATCACCGCAACCGGAACGTTCTCGGCGTCCAGCGACACGCCGTATCCGAACAGGAGCAGAAGGATCGCCGGCAGCACGAAAGCGATCGAGATGCTGCTCGGATCACGCAGGATTTGCAGCGTCTCCTTTCGGATCAGGCCGCGCAGCCGCAGCCATGCCGAGCCGGCCCCCTCTCCCGGTGAGCCGGACCGGTGCGGCGGAACGCCCGTATCCTGCCGCGGCCCGCTCATGGCGCATGCTCGCTGTCATAGCGCTCGATCAGGTCCACGAACGCGTCTTCAAGCGTTGGGTCCGGGAGCGCGCTGCTGCGATGCTCCCGCTTCAGGTCCTCGGGCGTTCCGATCGCCACCATCCGGCCGCGGTAGATGATGCCGATACGATCGCAATACTCGGCCTCCTCCATGAAATGCGTCGTCACCATCACGGTGACCCCGGCGGCCGCCATGGCGTTGATCCGGCCCCAGAACTCCCGTCTGACCAGCGGGTCCACGCCCGAGGTCGGCTCGTCGAGGAAAAGCACGCCCGGCTCGTGCATGATCGCACAGGCAAGGGCGAGCCGCTGCTTGTATCCCAGCGGCAGGGTATCGCTGATTGCGTTCGTATAGGGATCGAGGTCGAATTCGCTGATCTCCGCCTCGATCCTGCGGTCGCGCGCGTGTCCCTCCAAGCCATACGCACTGGCGAAGAAGCGGAGGTTCTGAAGCACGCTCATGTTGCCGTAAAGCGAGAACTTCTGCGCCATGTAGCCGATACGGCTGCGGGCGACCGCCGACGCGCGGCGCAGGTCGATGCCGAGCACCAGCGCCTTGCCGTCGGTCGGCGGAAGCAGGCCGCACAACATCTTGAACGTGGTGGACTTGCCGGCGCCGTTCGGACCCAGCAGGCCGAAGATCTCGCCGCGGGAGGCTTTGAAATCGATGTTGTCCACAGCGGTGAACGCGCCGAATTTGCGCACCAGGCCGGCGACTTCGATGACCGCCTCCTGGCCTTCCCCGTCCGCGCCGGACGTCGGCGCTTTCGCCAACGAAATTTCGGCAGAGGGTTCGGTGGTCTCGCCACTGCCGTCCGCAGGCGCCGAATGTGTCGGCGCCGTGGGCAATGTCCCCTCCACCCGCTGATCCGGCTCCTTGAGCAGGGATATGAACGCGTCTTCGAAGACAGGCTCGACGGCCTCGACCTGCGCCTTGCCGGCCATCAGACCGGCGCAGCGCCGGGCGAGATAGGATGTGTCGGCCTGCGCCGAGACCAGGACCCTGACGTCGCGTCCCTTGATGATGGCATCGACGACATGCGGCAGGGCGAGAATTTCGTGAAGAACGGCGCGCCGGTCCGCGCTCTCGGCCCGCACCGCGAACGTGCGCCCCTTGAGGCGTTCCGCGAGGGCTTGCGGTTGCCCCGCGACGAGCAGCCTCCCCTCGTTCAAGAGCAGGATGTCATCACATCGCTCCGCTTCGTCCAGGTAGGCCGTCGCCCAGAGAACCGTGATGCCCTCGGCCACGAGGGAATGAACGATGGACCAGAGCTCGCGCCGGGACACCGGGTCGACCCCGACGCTGGGCTCGTCGAGCAGCAGCAGTCGCGGCGGCCGGACCAGCGTGCAGGCAAGCCCCAGCTTTTGCTTCATGCCGCCGGAAAGGCGCCCGGCGAGACGCGACCGGAACGGCCCGAGGCCGGTGAATGCCATCAGCTGGTCGAACCGGGCCTTGCGCGCCGGACCGGCGAGTCCCTGCAGATCGGCATAAAGCGCGAGGTTTTCGCCAACGCTCAAATCTTCATAGAGTCCGAAGCGTTGCGGCATATAGCTGACATTCGACTGGATCCTCTGCGCCTCGGCCGACGCGTCCATGCCGAGGACATGGATCGAGCCGGAATTAGGCTTGAGGAGACCGGTCAGAAGCCGCATCAGGGTCGTCTTCCCGGCGCCGTCCGGTCCGACGAGCCCAGTGATCCGCCCTGCCTCCATGACGGCGGAAAGCCCTTCCAGCGCGGTAATCGTTCGCTGGGCCGTGGGAAACCGCTTGACCACGTCTCGCAGGACGACGACGGGCTCCATCACGGACGCGTTCTGCTGGTGCCACCGTCGGTGGGGCCGCTCTTCTCCACCTTCGCTCCCGCCGGCGCCAGCTTCAGCCGGACGGTCACGGGCATGCCCTGGCGCAGGCCATGGTCGGGGTCTTTGACGTAGACGCGGAGGCGGTAGACCAGGCTGGTCCGGATCTCGGGCGTTTCCACGGTCTTCGGGGTGAACTCCGCCACCGGCGATATGAACCCGACCCAGCCGTCATAGGCTTTCCCGGGGGCGGAATCAGTGAATACCTGCGCTTCCATGCCGGAATGGATATTCCCCAGATCCGGTTCCGGAACGTAGGTGCGCACCCATACCGGGTCGACGAGCGCCAGAGTGTAAACCGGCGCCTGGGCGAGCACGACGGCGCCAGGCTCGACAATCCGCGTCTTGATCACGCCGGGCTCTTTGGCGACAAGCTTGGTGTAGTTCAGGCGCTGGAGGGCGAGCGTCAGTTCCGCTTGCCGTACCTGCAGCTGTGCCCGTGCGAAGGCGATATCCTCGCTGCGCGGGCCCTGAATCGTCAGCGATAACCGTTGCTGGGCGGCATCCAGCTGGGCCGTCAGGCTTTTGACGCGGGCGCGATCCAGATCGAGCTTCTGCAGGGCCGCGACCTGGCTCGTCGCCAGCTTCTCCGTACGCCGCAAAGTCGCCTGGGCATCCTCAAGATCGGCCGAAATGGCCTGGACGTTCGCCCGCGCCTCCTTGATCTCCTCCGGGCGGCTGCCCGCAAGGAGCCGATTGAGCGTCGCGCGCTGGGCGGCGATTTGCGCTTCGGCGGCGTCGGCCTCCGCCTGGAATGTCTCGGGCTCGAGTTTCGCCAGAAGCTGGCCTTTGGTGACTTCGTCACCTTCTTCGACCAGCATGGACTCGACCCGTCCCGCCACGTTGAAGGCGAGATCCGCCTCGCGAATATCGACGTTGCCGTAAAGAACGAGCTCGCCGGGTGTCGCATGCTCGGATCGCCAGAAATAAACAAAGCCGATTCCGCCGCCCGCCACGATCGCAACGGCGACCGCCACGGCGATCAACCGCTTCTTTTTTATTGCCATTTCTATGCTCTTCCCTAACCTCCCCAATGCCCTGCGCGCGCAGCGGGCCCCGCGGCGCGCCCCGGACGGGGCGGCCCCATTCTAACGTCATATGGACGTATCGCGTCATTCGATGGATTGGAAGCTTGGCGGCAACTGTCGAGCGGTATCGGCAACGCGCCTCGAATGCCGGCGCGTACCGAGAAAGCGGTCGCCACGTCATGCCAGGCGATACACCCTTGTCGCCGTGTCGTGATAGAGCTTGGCCTTCTCGGCCGGCGAACAGCCTTCGGTGACGCGCTTGAAGGAATTCCACAGCACGCCGTAGCTGCAGCTGATCTTGTCGACCGGAAAGTTGCTCTCGAACATGCAGCGGTCGGGGCCGAACTGCTCGATGGCCGTCTCGTAATAGCGCCGCGTCGCCTCGCACAGCTCCCGGCTGGTCGGCGGCTTCGGCCGCTCGTGCCAGCCGAAGCCGGTGTAGTCCATGGCGAGCCCGCCGAGCTTGACGACGACGTTCGGGCAGGTCGCGAGCTCGGCCATGCTCGCGCGCCATGTCTGGAAGATCTCCTCCTGCCGCCCCGCATAGGCGCCGATGCCGACGATTCCGCCGAGATGGTTCAGGATCATCGTCGTGCCGGGAAAGGCGCGCGCGAGATCGACGCAATCGCCGAGCTGGTGGAAGCGGCAGGTCACGTCGAAGCTGAGCCCGAGCGCATCAAGTTCCTTGAAGCCGTCGCGGAACTTCGCATCCAGATACATCCCCGGCGCCGTCGCGCGGGCAACATGCGGGTTCGGGTCCCAGGCGCCGGTGCAGCGGATGCCGCGGAAGCGGTCGGGCGCGGCCGCCATCTCCGCCTCCATCACCGCCCGCACGCGCGATCCGGTCATGAGGTCGGCATATCCGACGATGCCGGCGGCGACCCGCGTCTTGCCGTAAAGGCCCGATGCCGCCATCGCCGCAATGCCGTTCGCGAACTCGACCTCGCCGACATATTTCATCTCGTCCGGCCCGTCGGCGCGGAACATGGCGAGGTGCTCGATGAACACGGTGGAGACGATAGTGTGACCGCTGCCGGTGTCCTTCAGGATCTCGTCCAGCATGTAGCGCCGCTCGACCCGCCCCTCGCGCTTGTCCCAGAGGTGATGATGCGGGTCGCAGATCGGCAGGTCCGGCTCGAGCGCGTCTTCCGTGACCTGCGCCAGCCATGCGTCGTTCGTCGCCATGTTCTATCCTCCCCGCTCAGGCTTGCGTGCAGAGCTTCATGATCGCGCCCGCGTCCGGCGCGCGGTCGAGCGACCAGATCGCCTCGGCCAGCGGCGCCGTGTCCCGGCCGAAGCCGCCGTATTCGGCCAGCATCGCGAGCTTCTCTTCCAGGTCCTTATCGCTCATCGGCTTGCGCGATCCGCCGCGCGTGTCCTTGATCTCGACGGTATGGACCGCGCCCTGGCGGGTACGGATCACCATGCGCACGCTCTCGATGTCGTAGGCGTCGTCGTCGATGAAGCGGACCTTCGGGCGAATGCCGTCCCGCGCCGTCTCCGCCACCGCCGCGTCGCTGAACTCCGCCAGGCCAGCGCGGCCGCGGCGCAAGGCGATGGCGATCGCGTGCTGCGCGCTGACCTGGGATTCGCGGCCCGAGGCGACATCCGGCCGGTCGGTGCGCTGCTTGAGGAAGGGATTGCCCGTCAGCTCCACTTCCGCCACCTCCTCGATCGCCACCGTGCCCTCGCGGTGCAGGTCGAGGCAGGCCTCCATGATCGGATTGAGCACGACACCGACCGGATAGGGCTTGTAGGTGTTCTTGGCGATCTCCCAGGTCTCGCCGAGCCCGTCGACAAGGGCGTCGAGCCGCGGCGCGTCGGCGTAGACGGCAAGGAAACCGCGCGGGCCCTCGATCGGCGACGCAGGCCCGGAAAATCCCTCCGCCGCCAGCAGCGCCGACGTCATGCCGTTGCGCGCCGCGTTGCCGACGCTGATGCTCTTGGCCATGGTGCCGAGGGTCTCGACCAGCCCTGCCGCCTGGGCCGACGCATTGCCGAGCGCCCAGCCGAACTGTTCCTCCGAGAGCCCGATCAGCGCGCCGACGCCGACCGCCGCGCCGAACACGCCGCAGGTCGAGGTGATGTGCCAGCCGCGCGCATAGTGATAGGGCGAGACCGCGTTGCCGATCCGGCACTCGACCTCGCCGCCGAGGATAAAGGCGCGCAGCAGCGCCGCCCCGTCGCGGCGCTCGGTCTCGGCGAAGGCGAACAGCGCGGGCGCGACCGGCGCGGTCGGATGGATCACCGTCGCGGGGTGCGTGTCGTCGAAGTCGAAGATGTTCGCGCTCATCGCGTTGACGAAGGCCGCCAGCAGCATGTCGCAGCGCTCGCGCCGCCCGATCAGCCCGCAGGTCTCGCCGCCGGAGAAGCGCCGCAGCACGGCCAGGCTCTTGTCGACCGCCGGCTCGCGGCAGCCGCCGAGCGCGGTGGCGATGCCGTTCAGCAGCGACCGCTTGGCCTCGTGCCGGACCGTCTCGGGGATGTCCTGCCAGCGCGTCTGCCGCGCGAAGGCGGACAGCCGGCGCGTGACGTCACCGAAACGCGCCGTGTCGGATGGCGAAGGGCTTGGCATGGGGCGTTCGTCCTGCTTGTCGTGTCGCGTGGGATTTGCCGCCGGCGCGCGGCCGTCCCCTACGCTAGCATCGCGGTTCCGCCGGACTCAAACGGCGGGACGACGATTGGCCCGTTGCGCATCGGACCGCTTCGCCGCACACTTGGCCGGCCCCGGGCCCCGTCCCCATTGCGTCCCAATCGAAAGCGCCGCGCCATGACCGATCTCGATCTCGCCTTCAGCCCCGTCCATGAATTGTCCGCCGCGATCCGGGCGGGAAAGCTGTCGCCGGTCGATCTGGTCGACGCCCTGCTGGCGCGCATCGCCGCGCGGGACGAGACGCTGCACGCCTTCGTCACCGTCTATGCCGAGGACGCGCGGCGCGCGGCGAAGGCGGCGGAGGGCGCGATCAAGTCGGGCCACGCGGTGGGACCGCTGCACGGCATCCCGGTCGCGCTCAAGGACATCATCGATCTCGAGGGCCGCGTCACGACCGGCGGCTCCTACGCGCTGAAGGACCGCGTGTCGCCCGTGACGGCGACCTTGGCGCGGAAGCTGATCGCCGCCGGCATGATCGTGCTCGGCAAGACCCATTCGGTCGAGTTCGCCATGGGCGGCTGGGGCACGAACCAGCACATGGGCACGCCGCGCAATCCCTGGGACCCGAAGGTCCACCGCGCGCCGGGCGGGTCCAGCTCGGGCACCGGCGTCGCGGTGTCGTCGGGGCTGGCGCCCTGGGGCATCGGCACGGACACCGGCGGGTCGGTGCGGCTGCCGGCGTCCTGGTGCGGCCTCACCGGGCTGAAGACGACGGTCGGCCGCGTCAGCTGCTACGGCGTGCTGCCGCTCGCCAGCACGCTCGACACGCCGGGGCCGATGACCCGCTCGGTCGAAGACGCGGCGCTGCTCTATAACGCGATGCAGGGGCCGGACCCGAAGGACGCGATGACCCGCGGCATCGCCTTCGCCGACCCGCTGCCGACCATGAAGCGCGGAGTCGCCGGCCTGAAGCTGGCGATCATGCCGGCAAGCGCGCGCGACGGCGTCGATCCGGAGGTGCTCGCCGCCTTCGACGCGTCGGTCGAGACGCTGCGCGGGCTCGGCGCCAGGGCGGAGGAGATCGCGCTACCCCTGCCCTTCGCCGCGATGGCCGAGATGGCGGGCGACATCATCGGCGCCGAGGGCTATCACTTCGTCGGCGACCTGGTCGACGACCTGTCGCTGCCGATCGACGAGGACGTGCGCCCCCGCATCTGGCGCGGTCGCGAGATGACCGTGCGGGCCTATCTCGACACACTGAAGAAGCGCGAGGGCGTGAAACGCGATTTTGCCGCTGCGCTGGACGGTTACGACGCGTTGTTGACACCGACGACAGCGACGCCTGCGCCGCCGATCGAGACGATCGACCAGTCGACCAGCCCGGCCCTCTTCACCCGCACGGTCAACATCCTCGACCGCTGCGCGCTGGCGATCCCGAACGGCTTCACCCGGAGCGGCCTGCCGACCTCGCTGCACGTCGTCTGCGACGGCTACGCCGAGGCGATGGCGCTCCGCATCGGCTGGGCCTACGAGCAGGCGACCGACTGGCGCAGCCGCCGCCCGCCGCTTTAGACGGCACCTGGCCGTTCCCGGCCCCAACTTGACAGCGGGGGCCCTGCGCCCCTCTGATTCAGGGTCGCCGGCGTTTCGCGCGCCGGCAGCATTTCCGTTAACCGGCCGCAGCCTGCGCAAGAGGAACCCCCATGGACGATGTCAACACCGCCGTTGTGAGCGAACGACCGGCTGCGAGCGCGGAGCAGCGCGTGGCGCGCTGGCTCGCCGCCTTCGAGACGGCGCTCCAGGCGCGGGACAGGGCGGCGCTGGCGGCCCTGTTCGTGCCGGACAGCCACTGGCGCGACCTGCTGGCCTTCACCTGGCACATCACGCCGAAGCGGGGCGCCGGGGAGATCGCGGACGCGCTCGTCGCGGCCCAGAAGACGACCGGCGCGCGCGGATTCAAGCTCGCGGCCGGGCGGACACCGCCGCACGGGCGCAAGCGGCTCGGCAACGACGTGATCGAGGCGCTCTTCGAGTTCGAGACGAAGATCGGCCGCGGCAACGGCGTGGTACGTCTCATGGCGGAAGCCAATGGCGGCGCCCCGCGCGCCTGGGTCTTCCTGACCACGCTCGAAGAGCTCAAGGGATACGAGGAGCATGTCGGCGCCCGCCGTCCGGCCGGCGACGCCTACTCGCGCAACTTCGGCGGCGAGAACTGGCTCGACCGTCGCATCCGGCAGGAAGCGTATGAAGACCGCGAGCCCACTGTCCTCGTGATCGGCGGCGGTCAGGCCGGTCTCGGCATCGCGGCGCGGCTCAACCAGCTCGACGTCGATACGCTCGTCGTCGATAAGCTGCCGCGCATCGGCGACTGCTGGCGCCTGCGCTACCACTCGCTGGCGCTGCACAACCATATCCGCGTCAACCATCTGCCCTACATGCCCTTCCCGCCGACCTGGCCGAAATACATCCCGAAGGACATGCTGGGGAACTGGTTCGAATATTACGCCGGCGCGATGGAGATTAACTTCTGGACCGGCACAGCATTTGTGCGTGGTTCGTATGACGAGGCCACCAAACGATGGACCGCCGTGGTGCAGCGGCCGGACGGCAGCGAGCGCACGCTCCATCCGCGTCACATCGTCTTCGCCAACGGCGTGAGCGGCATCCCCTACCGTCCGGCGCTGCCGGGCCTCGACGACTTCGCCGGCACGGTCGTCCATTCGGAGGGTTTTGACGACGGCTCGGCCTGGAAAGGCAAGAACGCGCTCGTCATCGGCACCGGCACCAGCGGCCACGACATCGCCCAGGACCTGTACAGCCACGGCGCGAACACCACGATCGTCCAGCGCGGCTCGACCACGGTGGTCAGCATCGATCCGAGCGCCGCGCTGAACTACGCGCTCTATGAAGAGGGCATGCCGCTCGAGGACACCGACCTGATCGCGGCGACGGGGACCTATCCGCTGATCATCAAGGGTTACCAGATGGCCGTGAAGCGCATGGTCGAATTCGACAAGGACATCATCGCCGGGCTGAAGGCGAAGGGTTTCCAGTTCGACATCGGTGAGGACGAGACCGGCCATCAGATGAAATACCGCCGGCGCGGCGGCGGCTACTATCTCGACGCCGGCTGCGCGCAGCTCATCGTCGACGGCGAGGTCGGCTTGCTGCAGTACGACAGGATCGACCATTTCGTGAAGGACGGCGCGCTGCTGAAGGACGGGACGGTCTTCCCGGCCGACCTGATCGTGCTGGCGACCGGCTACTACATGCAGCAGGAGCTGGTGCGCCGCGTGCTGGGCGAGGACATCGCCGAGAAGGTCGGGCCGATCTGGGGCATCGGCGAGGACGGCGAGATGGCCAACATGTGGAAACGCACGGCGCAGGACGGCCTGTGGTTCATCGCCGGCAGCCTGCCGCAATGCCGCATCTACTCGAAATTCCTCGCGCTGCAGATCAAGGCGCAGGAGGAAGGCATCCTCGGCGGACGATAGGCCGCGCGCGCCGGAAATTTGCGCGCGTTCCGGGGCAAGGGCTAGCCTGAAGACGGAGTGGGAATCCGCGGCAAGACGCCCATGCCCCCCGCAACCCATCTCGCCTGACCCGGAGACGCCCATGGCCAATCCCCCGCTGACCTTCGGCTGGTTCCTGCCGTCGAGCGGCGACAGCACCTGCCTCGCCGATCCGAAGGCGCGCATCGCGCCGAGCCGCGAGCTATTCGACGAGGTGGTCGATGCGGTCGACAACGGCGGCTTCAAATACATGCTGATGCCGGTGAACGCGGTCTGCTGGGAAGCGACGGTGCTGGCCTCCTACTACGTGGCGAAGACACGCAACGTGGCGCCGCTGATCGCGCTCCGCTCGGGTTACTGCAACCCGACGCTCTCGGCCAAGATGTTCGCGACCCTGGACCAGATCTCCGGCGGGCGGCTTTGCGTCAACCTGATCGCCGGCATCAACGACGACGACACAATGGCGGACGGCATCCCGGACTCCAAGCAAGTCCGCTACGAGAAGATGGACGAGGAAGTGACGATCATGAAGCGCCTGTGGTCGTCGACCGAGCCGATCGGCTTCGAAGGCAAGCATTACCGGGTCAACGCGGTGATCGACCCCAAGCCGCTGCAGAAGCCCTTCCCGCCCTTCTTCCTCGGCGGCGGCTCGGCGCAGGCGGCGGAGATTTCGGCCAAGCACTCGACCGTGCATCTCTTCTGGGGCGACAAGCCCGAGGTCATCGCGGCGAAGATCAAGGACATGCGGAAGCTCGCCGCAAAATACGGCCGCGAGGACGCGCTGCAATTCGGCATGCGCCTGCAGATCGTCTGCGGCGAGACCGAGGAAGCAGCCTGGGACAACGCACACCGGCTGATCGCCGGCGCGACGCGCTTCAAGCTTGCCAACATGCGCGCGGGAGTCTCCGCCGCCGACGGCATCCGCCGCACCTCGGAAGCCAACCAGCGCGTCTGGCAGCTTCTCGAGGAGTCGGGCAGCGAGATGAAGATCCATCCCCATCTCTGGACCGGCATCTCCATGGTGCGCGCGGGCGCCGGCATCGCCGTCGTCGGCACGCCGAAGCAGATCGCCGCGACGCTCGACGAGTTCGTCGCGGCCGGCTGCACCAGCTTCTGCCTGTCGGGCTATCCGCACGCGGAGGCGGCGCGCACCTTCACGCGCGAGGTCATGCCCTATTTTGCGGGACGCCTCTCCGACCGCCTGCCCGTGGCCGCGTAATTCCCAGGCGCGATCGGCGCGCGATATCACCGCCGGCCGGCGACGGCGAATTTCAGCGAAAGGCCGGCATGACGTCGTGGCAAAGGCGGTCGAGGCTGGCCTTGACCGTGATCCGCGCCGAGCATGCCGCCCGCGTTCAGCTCCAGCACGAAGCCGTCGATGCCGAGCACGTCGCGAAACTCCTGGAAGCGGTCGATGACTTGCTCGGCCGAGCCGAAGGCGACGCGGGACGCGCGGATATCATCGTAGTCGAGCGCGGCCAGCGTCTGGGCGATGCCTTCGCGCCCCGTTTCGTGCCGGGCCGTCAGCAAGCGCGCCTGGCGGGCGAAATAATACTCGATGCCGGCGCGCGGCGTGTCGTAGCCGTCGCGCTCGTCCGCGCCGACATAAGCGGGGACGCGGAGATAGGCGCTGCCCTCGCCCGGATGGCCGTTCGCCTTCCAGGCGCTTCGGTAGTGGCCCAGGCTCTCCGCCAGGAAGGAAAGACCGTCGCCGCGCAGGCCGACGAAGACCGGCAGGCCTTCGCGCGCGACCTTCTCGAACGTCGCGGCGGAGGTCGCCGCCATCCGCATCGGTGGGCCCGGTTTCTGCACTGGGGCCGGCATCACCTCGGCGTCCGTTACTTTGTAGTACTCGCCCTCGTAGGAGAACTTGCCGCCGGCCCAGGCGCGCCGGAGGATATCCAGCGCCTCGTCGAAACGCGCCTGGCTTTCGCCGTAATCGATGCCGTAGGCGCGATAGGATCGTTCGAAGCCGCTCCGCCCGATGCCGAAGTCGAAGCGGCCCCCGGAAATCTGGTCGAGCGTCGCGACCTCCTCGGCGATGCGGAGCGGCGAGTTGGCAAGCGGCAGGACATAGACCGCGCTGCCGACGCGCATCCGCTTGGTCCGGCTGGCGATCGCCGTCATGGTGAGCATGGGCGAAGACAGCACCGAGCGCTCTGGATTGAAGTGGAACTCCGCAAGCCACGCGCAGTCGAGGCCCCAGGCCTCGGCCGCATCGACCAGATCGAATCCCTCGGCGAAGGCGCGGGCCGAATCGCCGCCTTCGCGGACACCGAATTCCATGAACATCCCGAAATGCATGCCGCGACACTCCCCGGTTGATTGCGGGTTATGGAAATCATCGTATGCGTTCCGGACTTCGACGGCAAATCGCGGTCTGATATAGGTCAGCAGGACATCCCTATCGTCCCGGCGGTGCGACCTTGCGGATGCGGTTGTTCTCCGTGTCGCCGATATAGACCGCGCCGTCCGGCCCGACGGCGACGCCATGCGGCCGCGCGAGCGCGGACTGGATCGCGGGGACGCCGTCGCGGGTAAAGCCGTGCTCACCGGTGCCGGCGATCGTGCTCACCCGGTCCGCGCGCCAGTCGATCAGGCGGATGACGTGGTTCTCGGTATCGACGATCAGCGCGTTGCCGTCGCGGTCGAGCGCCATCTCCTTCGGCCGGTCGAAGATCGCCGCGGCCGCCGGCCCGCCGTCGCCGCCATAGCCCTTCTCACCCGTGCTGGCGACGGTGGTTATGCGGCCGTCCGGCGCTACCAAGCGCAGCGAGCTGCCCTGGCGCTCGAGAATGTAGACCGCATCATCCCAGATGCCGGGAGACGACGGCGCGCGCGCCGAAGACCGCCGCCGCGGCGGCCGGCCCGCCGTCGCCGTCATGCGCGGCCGCGCCGGTGCCGGCAAAGGTCGAAATGACGCCGCTCGACAGATCGACCGCGCGCACCCGGTTGTCCGCGACGTCGGCGATGAAGAGCCGCGCCCCGTCGCGGGAAAAGGCGAGCCCGTTCGGCTCGACCATGCCGGCGCGATCCGCCGGGCCGCCGTCGCCGGAGAAGCCTTTCGCGCCGGTGCCGGCGAAGGTCGTGACGACGCCGGTCTTGCCGTCGATCCGGCGCACCACGGCGTTCAGCCGGTCGGCGGTGTAGATCGCGCCGTCCCGCCCGACGGCGACGCCGTAAGGCTGGTTGAAACGGGCCTTCGGGCCCGGCCCGCCGTCGCCCGAATAGCCGGCATCGACGCAGCCGGCCACCGTCTCGATCACGCCCGACCGCGCGTCGATACGGCGGATGCAGTGATTGTAGGTATCGGAAAAGATCAGGTTGCCCGCCGCATCGAACACCACGTCGAACGGATTGTTGAGCGTGGCCTGCGCCGCGGGTCCGCCGTCACCGGCATAGCCGGCCGCGCCGTTTCCCGCGACGGTCGTGATGATCCAGCCGGTATAGGCGGACTCCATCCTCGTGCACTCCCTTTCTAGTCGCGCGTTTTCGGCAGCTGGAAGTTGGCGTTGCGCTCGATCACCTTGACCATCTCGCTCATGTCGCCGTTGCGCAGGCCCATGGCGAGCGCCTGCTGCAAGGTGAGATAGGTGGCGCTCGCCACGTTCTGCGGCACCGCCAGGCGATCCGCCTCCATCTGCCAGAGATGCGTGTCCTTTTCATTAATATAGAGAGGCGCTTCCATGTCGAACTTCCGGTTCATGATGAAGTTCGGGATCTTGGTCAGCGTGGCGCTGTTCTGCCCCGTGCCGGAATTGATCACCGCCAGCGCCTTTTCCGGATCGACGCCGCCCTTCGCCACCATGACCAGCGCCTCAAGCCCGATGACGAGGTTGGTGAAGGACATAATGTTGTTGCAGATCTTGGTGAGCTGCGCCTGCCCGACCTTGTCGCCGACATAATGGATGTCGCGCGCGAAGGCCTTCAGCATCGGCTCGACCCGCTCGTAGACCGCCTTGGGACCGGAGGTGATCACCGTGATGTCCGCGTTGCGCGCCCGCGCCACGCCGCCGGTGATCGGCGAGTCGAGCATGCCGACGCCCTTCTCCGCGAGCGTCCGCTCGACTTCGGTGACGGCGTCGGTGCCCATCGTTCCCAGGTTCACGAAAGTCTTCATCCGCTTGCCGTGAATGATGCCGTCGGCGGCGGAGACGACGGCGTGGAAGCTGGCGATGCTGGGCATGCAGGCGAAGACGATGTCGGCCTCGTCGGCGACCTCGACCGGCGACCCGGCGATGCGCGCCTGTTTCGCCGCCAGCGGCTTCGTCGCCTCGGCCCTGATGTCGAAAGCGACCAGCGCTTTCTCCTGATCCAGCAGATTGGCCGCCAACGGCATTCCCATGCTGCCCGTCCCGATGAATCCCGCCTTCATGCTTTCCGTCCCTTTTCATTGCCGAGCGATGCCGCGCCCGCCCCGTCAGCATCGCCGGTCAGGCATGATGGGATCAAGTGCGGCCAGGTTTCCCGGAATGAGTAGAATGGCCGCGTTTCGGGCGATGATCGCGTCCACCGATCGAAATTACCTGCTGCTTCGATAAATCCGCGTTTATTCCGTAACCGATATGGTATGAGGGATTGCAGAAATTGTCGTCGGCACGCGCGAACGTCAGAGGGGAGCTGATCGATGTCACGCAGGTATTGGGTATTGCCGTTCCTGTTGGCTTTTCTGCTCGGCGCGGCGATGGCGCAGCCCGCCAAGGCCGACTTCGCCAAGGCCACCAAATCCAGCGTCAAGCCTTTCTGTCCCAGCGGAAGCTTCTTCGATCTGCGCAACGGCGGCGAATGCTGGTCCTGTCCGGCGGGCACCAACCGCACGATCTTTCCGGTCACCAACAACAATGCGTGCAAGAAGCCGGGCTGGAGTGGCTGGAGCAAGGCCGTCTTCCGCGGCAAGGCGAAGACACCGCAGCCGAAGGGCGCGTTCTACGATATGCGCGGCGGCGGCGAATGGTGGAAATGTCCGGGCAACCGGCCGCGCCGCACCCTCTACGCCGTGACCGACGCGCGCGCCTGCGCGACGAAAAACATCATCGGCGAGAAGCTGGCGCACGCCCAGTATCTCGGCAAGGTCCACAACCCGAAGCCGAACGACGCGTTCTACGACCTGCGCGGCGGCGGCGAGTATTGGAGCTGTCCGCGCGGATACAACCGCACGATCTTTCCGGTCACCGCGGGCAACGCCTGCGAGCAGCACCATCCCGCCATCGACTTCAGCGCGCGCTATGTGAGCAAGTTCGGATGCCCGAAGGGCACCTTCTTCGACCTCCGGGGCGGCGGCGAATGCTGGTCCTGCCCCGCCTCGCATCCCTTTCGCACGATCAATCCGGTCACCAGCAACGGCGCCTGCGCGCGCACCTTCGGACAGATCTTCTCCGTCGACGGCACGGTCATCTGCAAGCAGGCCGTGGCGGCGATCCGCGACGGCGGAGCGGCCATCGGGAAGTTTCAGGACAGCGTCGACAAGCTCACCGCCCCGGTCACCGCGCCGATCCAGAAGATGCTGAGCGGCATCGTGCCGGACATCCGCTCGCCGAAGGCGCTCAAGGGCGTGCTCGCCAAGCTTCCCCTCGGCGATCCGCGCTTTCGCCAGGTCATGGCGGAGCTGGAGCGCATCGCTGACCAGAATCCGGAAAAGCTGGCGAATGCGGTCATGAATCCGAACGTGGTTTGCAGCGGCAACGCCAGGCAAATCAGCGACGCCCTGATTGCCGCGGGGCTCCGGCGCGACTTCGCGATCAAGCGGGCGGGCCTGTTCGACGGCTTCCCGATCGGCCGCGCGGAGGCGCGAGAAGCCGCCGGCGAAAAGAAGCAGGTCCTGTACGTGGTCTCCGGGTCCGTGGCCCTGGTAAAGCAAAACGGTCCGGTCAGCTTGGGCGGGGCAATCACGATCCAGATCGTCACCAATCTCCGCGACGAGAGCCGGGTCTATTTGAGCCTCGGGCCCACGATCGCCGCGTCGAAGCCCGGCGCGAAGGGCGCCGGCGCCGAGCTGCACCGGGAATTCGGCATCATGATCTTCCCATACGCGGCGTTCGAGGAGGGCGGCCACGACAAATTCACGCAGATAGAGGAGCTCGGATTGGAGCTCGGCTTCGACATCGCGCGGTTCAACGACCTGTTCGGCCGCTATCGCACCGAGCTCGCAAGGCTGGAATGCATCAAGGACACCGCGGACAAGCTGCCCCAGCGCGCGCGCAAGTCCTGCAAATGGGATGCGGATATCGGCGTCGCCATCTCCTTCTCGCCCAAGGCGTTCAAGGACCCGGGCAACAACATTCCGGGCTTCGGGCTGAGCTTCGCGCCGCATCGGACGAGCGGCAAGATCACGAGCGAAGATCGGCCCGAGGTCGTCTTCACGGGCGACTATTCCTTCCGGCTGTTTTAGGACGAGCGCCCGCCGCCGCGCGCCCTAGAGCCGGTAGACGCGCGCCGCCGTGTCGTGGAACAGCTTGGCCCGCTCGGTGGCGGAATAGCCGCGCGTCATGCGCTTGAAGGCGTTCCACAGCACGGCATAGCCGCAGCTCACCTTGTCGACCGGGAAATTGCTCTCGAACAGGCAGCGGTCGGGCCCGAAATGCTCGATGGCGGTCTCGTAATAGCGCCGGGTCGCCGCGCAGAGTTCCTCGCTCGTCGGCGGCTTCGGCTTCTCGTGCCAGCCGAAGCCGGCGTATTCCATGTTGATGCCGCCGAGCTTGACGACGATGTTCGGGCACGCCGCCAGCGCGGCGATGCTCTTCTTCCACTCGGCGAAGATCGCCTCGCGCCGGCCGGCATAGACGCCGACGCCGGCGACCCCGCCGAGATGGTTGAGCACCATCGTCGTGTCGGGAAAGGCGCGCGCGAGGTCGACGAAGTCCGGCAGCTGCGGATGCCGGCAGACGCCTTCGAAGACCAGGCCGAGCGGCGCCAGCTCGGCGAAGCCTTCGCGAAACTTGGCGTCGCGATAGAGGCCCGGGCCGGTGACGCCGCGGCCACGGTCGATCGTCGGGTCCGCATCCCAGGCGCCGGTGCGGCGGATGCCGCGGAAGCGGCCGGGCGCGGCGGCGATCAGGGCCTCCAGCACGCCCTTGACCCGCGCGCCGAGCAACAGCTCCGCGTGGCCGATGATGCCGGCCGCGACCTTCGTCGGCCCGTAGAGGCCGGACGCCGCCATGGCGGCGATGCCGTTGACGAACTCGACCTCGCCCACGGGCTTCATCTCTTCCGGCCCGTCGGCGCGGTACATGGCGCGGCATTCGACGAAGACCGAGGAGACGATGTTGTGGCCGGTGCGCAGGTCCTGCTGGATCTCGTCCATGAGGTAGCGCCGCTCGACGCGGCCCTCGCGGTGATCCCACAGGTGATGGTGGGTGTCGCAGATCGGCAGGTCGGGCTCGATCGCCGCTTCCCGGACCTGCGCCAGCCATGCGTCGTTCGTCGCCATGATCCCGTCCCTTCCCCGTTGCGCACGCAGTGCCGCCCTCAGGCTAGCATCGCCGCGCCGCCGGGCCCAAAACCGGCGGCGCAAACGCGAATGGCCGCCCGTGACGGGGCGGCCATCCTTCGTCTCATGCCGTTGCCGGCGTGAAAGCGCGACTATTTCTGGATGTAGATCTGCGTGAGGTCCTGATACCAGCTCTTGGCCTGCGTGAACCCCTTCACCTCGGGACGCAAGCGCCCGCGGGTTCACGTCATGCACCACCCACAGCCAGTAGGCGTGGTCGACGACGTATTCGTGGACCTTCGCCAGCAGCGCGTCCTGCTCTTTATGATCGAAGGTAACCTTCACCTTCTCCAGCATGGCCTGGAGCGTCTTGTCGCAGACGCCGGCCCAGTTCAGCCCCTTCGGCGGCAGCAGGTCGCAGCTGAAGAAGCGTTCGAAGGCGCTGTAGGGATCGTAAGTGCCCATGCTGTTGTTGAGGCCCTGGATCGACTTGGCCTTCTCGTCCAGCGGCCCCTTGCCCCGCTGCGCCCGGAGGGCCTGCCATTCCGTCACCTCGAAGCTGAGATCGACGTTCACTTTCTTGAGCTGCTGCTGGATCAGCTCGTTCATCGGCAAGGGCTGCATCTGGCCGGACCCCGACGGCGAGATCATGAACGTCAGCTTGAGCGGCTTGCCCGGGCCGTAGCCGGCTTCCTTGAGCAGGGCTTTCGCCTGTTCCGGATCGTATTTGATGTCGAACTTGGGATGGCCGAACCACGGGCTGTCGGGCAGCACGTGCCCCTTGGCCGGCACCGCCAGGCCGTTCAGCAGCCGCACCACCGCGTCGCGGTCGATGGCAAGGTTCAGCGCCTTGCGGATGCGGATGTCGCCGAGCGGCGTGTTCTCGCCGACCTCGCGCAGCAGGTAAGGCCAGATATGCGGATAGGGATTCGTGATGATCTGCATGCCCGCGGCTTTCAGGCGCGGGATAGCGTCGGGCGCCGGGGCCTCGATGAAATTGACCTGTCCGGAGAGGATCGCCGCCGTCCGGGTGCTGGCTTCCGGCATCGGCAGGAGAATCAGCTTGTCGAGCTTCGGCGTCCGCTTCTTGTCCCAGTATTTGTCGTTCCGCACCAGGACGGCGCGCTCATGCGGCACGATCTCCACGACCTTGAACGGCCCCGTGCCGGAGGGATGCTTCGCGAACTCCTTCCAGCCGCCGACGTCCTTCCAGTGCTTCGGGCTCGACATGTGGAGATAGACGATCTGCTCGGGAATGAGCGAGTTCGGCGACTTGTCGCCGATCGCCACCGTGTAGTCGTCGATCTTGCGCCAGGTCTTGATGCCCGCGAGACGCCACGCCACCGCGCGGCGCTGGGTCAGGTCGTATTGCGGCGCGGATTCCTTGAAGATCTTGTCCAGGTTCCAGATCACCGCATCGGCCGTGAATTTCGAGCCGTCGTGAAAGGTGACGTCCTTGCGGAGCTCGAAAATCCATTCCTTCTCGTTCTTCGGGTTCAGGTAATATTTGTTGGACAGCGCCGGCACGAGAACCGGGATCGTCTTGCTCTGGTTCAAGTTCCAGTACAAGAGCGAGTCATAGATGGTGAAGCCCATCCACCGGATGCCCTCGCCACCCTGATTGGGGGCACCCGTGGCGGTCGGGATATCGGATGCCGTCATGCCCAGCGTCAGCGTCCCGCCGGCCTGTGCGGCGGTCGCACCGGCGGTGACCGCCACGGCGAGGCCTATCCCCGCCGCCATTCGCTTAAAGTAGGTCTTCATCTGCTTCTCCTGATTTGGCTTTTTTTCGTGCCGCAGGTCTTGGTCGCTGCTTGCTCCCCGAAAGCGTTTATTGACCCGGCTGTCGGCGTCAGCCGGGAAACCGGTGCGTATTCATTGGTTCTTCGGTGAACGGACGCTCACGGCGCAGCCGCTCGACCATCGCCTGGATGTAGGGCGCCGTCGCACAGAGCTGCTGGAAGGCCCGCGCGTCGAGCTCGAGCCCGGCCCGACGGCACGCCGCCGCGACCTCGCCCCGCTCCTTTTCCGAGAGCGCATCGGGTTCCGGCTCGGGCACCGGCGGAAGCGCCGCCGAGAATGCCGCGGCGGGGTCGAGCGCCGGCCGCCGGCCGCGCCACGGCGTCGCCATCTCGTAGGCGTGCGCGGCGCGCATCACGAGCGCATCGTCAAACGGCTTGCCGACGATCTGCATCGACAGCGGCAGCCCGTCTTCGGTGTAGCCCATGCACTGCACGAGCGCGGGACCGCCGGTGACGTTGAACGGCGTCGTCAGCGACGCGGATTTCCAGAACTGGATCGTCCGCCAGGCATCCAGCCGCGGCGCCGGCCCGGGGCCCGCCGTGACGAACAGGTCGTATTTCTCGTAGAGCGGCGCCATCTCGGCGATCATCTTCCGCCGCTCGCGAAGCGCCTGGGTATAGTCCGACCCGCGCACGAAGATGGCGGCGAGCGAGCGGCCGAGGAAATCCTCGCCGAAATCGCCGGCCCGCTTGCGCAGGTTCGCCTCGTGCACCGCGTAAAGCTCGGATTCCGCCGAGACGATCTTGACGTCGTAGTAGTCCTGCGCGGGCCGGATGCGCACGTCCTCGAGCACCGCGCCGAGCGAGCGCAGGACGTCATACGCCGCCTCGAGCGCGTCCTTCACGGCGGGGGCGACCTTGCAGTCCTCTTCGTAAAGGTGGCGGATCACGCCGATCCGCAGCCCCTTGATGCCGCCGGCAAGCGCGGCGCGATAGTCGGGGACCGGGTTGGTGGCGCTCGCCGGATCGAGCGGGTCGTGCCCGGCGAGTGCCTGCATCATGATCGCGCAATCCTCGACCGTCCAGGTCAGCGGCCCCGCATGGTCGTAGCTGAAGGAATTCGCGTAGACGCCGTAGCGGCTGACAAGGCCGTAGGTCGGCTTCAGCCCGACGAGACCGCACAGCGCCGCCGGGTTGCGGATCGAGCCGCCGGTGTCGGACCCCATCGCGCCCATGAGGAAGCCGGCCGCGACCGCCGCGCCGGAGCCGCTCGACGATCCGCCCGTCGCATGCTCCCGCTTCCACGGGTTGCGCGCGGGCGGCCAGGGCAGGTCGAAGGACGGCCCGCCATGCGCGAACTCGTGCGTCGACAGCTTGCCGAACAGGACGCCGCCGCTTTCGTCCAGCTTGCGCACCGTCGTCGCGTCGAAGTCCGGCACGAAATCGGCGCAGACCTTCGAATGACCGGTCGTCCGGATTCCCTTGGTGCAATAAATGTCCTTCAGCCCGTAGGGGACGCCGTGCAGCGGCCCGCGGTATTTGCCGCCCATGATCGCGTCTTCCGCCTTGCGGGCGTCGTCGAGGGCGCGGTCCGCGGTCAGCGTGATGAAGGCGTTGAGCTGCGGCTCGAGCGCTTCGACCCGCTTGAGCAGCGCCTCCGTAAGCTCGACCGGCGACAGCTTCCGGCTTTCGATCAGCGTCGCGGCTTCGGAAATCGTCAGAAAGTGCAACTCTTTATCGACTTCAGGCATTTCGAGCTTCCTTCTTTACGAATGACGCGGAGCTGCCGCGCCTCAAATCCGCATGTCCATCGCGCTGCGCAAGCCGTCGCTGAGGAGGTTGAAGCAGAGCGACGTCACGAAAATCATCACACCGGGAAGGGCGGCGACGTAAGGGTTGGTCCAGATCGCCTGCCGCAGCGTGCTCAGCATCAAGCCCCAGTCCGCGGTCGGCGGGGAAACGCCGAGCCCGAGAAAGCTGAGGCCCGAGGCGACGATGATGCTGAAGCTGATCAGGCTCGTGGCGTAGATGAAGATCGCGCCCAGGACGTTGCCGAGAACGTGGACGCGGATGATGCGGCCCGTTCGCGCGCCGCTCGCCCGCGCCGCGTCGACGAAATCGTAGGCGCGGATCTGGGTCGTGACGCTCTCGGCGACGCGCGTGATCGGCGGGATCAGGATGAGCGTCAGCGAGATCAGGACATTGGCGAAGCCGCCGCCCAGCGCCCCCGAAATCGCGACCGCCAGCAGGACCGACGGAAAGGCGTAGAAGACGTCCATGACGCGCATGATCGCCATGTTCGTCCGGCCGCCGACATACCCGGCGACGATGCCGGCGCCGCCACCGATGATCAGCGCGCCCAGCACGGGAAACAGGCCGACGAAAAGCGACACGCGTCCGCCGTAGAGCAGCCGCGACAGCATATCCCGCCCGAGCTCGTCGGAGCCGAGCAGATAGCCTTCCGTCCCGATCGGAGCCAGGCGCTTGAACACGCTGCCGGCCGCCGGATCGTGCGGCGCGAGCAAGGGCGCGAAGATCGACGCCAATATGATGAGCAGCAGGATGGCCGCGCAGGCAACGGAAACCTTGTCCCGGCTCAACCGGATACCGACCATGGCCCAGTAGCCGCGCCGCTGCAGGTCACCCACCGGAATTTCCAGCACCGGATCGTCGGGCGCGGACAACCCCGGCGGCCCCTCGACCCGGACGGCGACTTTCGCTTCGGCCATGGTCAGCCTCTCCTGATCCGCGGATCGAGCCATGTCTGCAGGATGTCGGCGACGAGGTTCAGCAGCACGAAGAACATCGCCAGCACGAGGATCGTCCCTTGCAGCACGGGAAGGTCGCGCTTGAAGATCGCTTCATTGAGCAGGAAGCCGGTGCCGGGCCAGACGAACACGGTCTCGATCAGGATGGACCCGCCCAGAAGGTGGCCGAACTGCAGCCCGGCCACGGCCAGCACCGTCGGCGAAGCGTTTTTCAGCACGTGGCGCAAGATCGCCCGTTGCGGGAGCCCCTTCGCGCGCAGCCCGTCGACGAAGTCCTGGCTCAGCACCTCGAGCACGCAGGCCCGCGTGGTGCGCGTCATGATGCCCGTCGGGATCATCGACAGCGCGATCACCGGCAGGATGAGCGACCGCATGTGGTCGGCGTCCCAGACCCAGTCGCGGGAGCTGCCGGTGCCCATCCCCATGGCCGGGAGGATACCAAGCTGCACGGCGAAGATGATGACGAGAACGATGGCGACCCAGTAATGCGGCACGCTGACCCCGGTCACCGCGAAGGACGTCACCGTCTTATCGATCCAGGTCCCCTGCCGGTAGGCGGCGACCCCTCCCGCGGTCACCGCGATGACGAGGCTCAACACGGCGGCGATCACGGCGAGGCGCAGCGTGTTGTGCAATGCCGGAATCAACTCGGCCATGACGGGCCGGTGGGACTGAAGCAACTCGCCGAAATCCCCCCGCGCCGCCCGCGACAGCCAGATCAGATACTGGACCGGGATCGGCTTGTCGAAGCCATAGGCTTCACGGATACGCTGGACGTCGGCCGCCGACGCTTCGTCGGGCATGACCGCCTGGATCGGGTCGCTCGGCCCTATATAGATGAGGGAAAAGCATATGATCGTGACGCCGAGCCCGATCGGAATCGCATAGAAGACGCGCCGCAATATGTAACTAAGCATCGGCGATATCCGCCTCGCGCGGACCGCGGCCTCGCATGGATACTGACTGAGTCACCGATGATCCCCTTCACGAACGAAACAAGACGCCGGGCGGCCCCGGCGGCTGGCGGCTTGGGTTCGAATTTTCTTCTGTTGGCCGAGATGGGAGAATAAAAGCCCGGCCCTGGTTGGATAGCGCAGTAACTGCACAAGCTGTGCCATGCGCGCGAGACCTGCGATTTTCCCGCACTTATCAGTGCGTTGAACGGAATCGGCCGGGAGCCCCGTCCGTCGCGCTGCGCAGGATTGCGGCATGTGCCGCAAACGCCGGGCGCAGGTGGTCAAGAATGCGGCAGCAGCGCGGCCTTTACGCGAGCACCGCGCCCCGCCGCCGCAGCAGCCGCCCCGGCAAGGCGCCGGTATGCGCGCCGCCGTCGATCACGACCCCGCCGTTGACGATCACCGTCTCGATGCCGGCCGGATACTGGTGGGGATCGTCGAAGGTCGAGCAATCGATGATCGCCGCCGGATCGAACACCACGACATCCGCCGCCTGCCCTTCGCGCAGCAGGCCGCGGTCGGGCATGCCGAGCGCCGCCGCCGCGCCGCCGGTCATCTTGGCGACCGCCTGCGGCAGGCTGAGCAGGCCAAGGTCTCGGGCGTAGCGGCCGATCAGGCGCGGAAAGGTGCCGTAAAGCCGGGGGTGCGGCTTGCCCTGCCCGGTCACGCCGTAGGGCGCCACGCAGGGCCCGTCGGAGCCGACCAGCGCCGTCGGCTCGGCGGCGATCCGGCGCACGTCATCTTCCGACATCGAGCGGATGAGGATGCGCGTCGCGCCCTTGTCGGCGATGATGACGTCGCAGACGGCATCGAGCGGATCGCAGCGGCGCTGCCGCGCGATCTCCTCGATCGTCTGCCCCGGCTCGGCCGCGCCGTGCGGCGAGATGGCGATGCGGATGTCGGCCCAGGACTCGATCTGGCCGAAATTGTTGAAGCCGACCTCGGCGATCTTCTGGCGGATGCGGGACCGCGTGTAGGGATCGGCAAGCCGCTTCAGCATCGCCGCCATCCCGCCCTCCTGCAGCCAGGTCGGCAGCAGGAAGCGCAGCGGATTGGTCGCCCAGTCGTAGGGATACTGGTCGCCGTGCACGTCGACGCCGCGGGCGCGGGCGTCCTCGATCGCCTTCAACAGCCGGTCCGCCTGGCCCCAGCTGTCGGTGCCCGAAAGCTTCATGTGCGCGACCTGGACATGCACGCCGCAATGCTCGCCGATGTCGATCGCCTCGGCGACCGCTTCGTGCACCGCGTGGGATTCGTCGCGGATGTGCGAGGAATAGCGCGCGTCATGCGCCTTCAGGACCTGGCCCAGCGCGCGCAGCTCGTCCCGCTCGCTGAAGCAGCCGGGCGCGGTGAACAGGCCCGATGACAGGCCGAGCGCGCCGGCCTCCAGCCCCTCGGCCAGCATGTCCTGCATCTGGCGCAGCTCGTCGTCCTTGGGCGCGCGGTTCTCCATGCCCATCGCCATCAGGCGGAGCGTGTTGTGCCCGACTTGCATCACCGTGTTCACGGCGATCGCCGGCCAGGCGTCCATGTAGCCGGCGAAGTCGGTCTCCTCGAAGTCGAGCCACGGTGCGCTGCCCGAGAGGTAGTCGCGCAGCATGTCGACCTTGCCCGGCAGCGCCGGCGCGACCGAGAAGCCGCAGTTGCCGACGACCTCGGTCGTGACACCCTGGCGGATCTTGCACTCGGCCTTGGGATTGAGCGGCAGGGTGAAGTCGGAATGGGTGTGGATGTCGATGAAGCCGGGCGCGACGACGCGGTCCTGGGCGTCGATGATCCGCGCCGCGCTGTCGGTCCGGCCGGGCTCGATCGCGGCGATGCGGCCGTCGCGGATCGCCACGTCCGCGGCGCGCGCCGGCGCCCCCGTGCCGTCGATCACCGTGCCGCCTCGGATCAGGATATCGTCCACCGCGCCGCCTCCCCGCCTGCCCATAACGTAGCCATTCCCGGCGGCCGCGGCAAACCGATCAGCGGGCTGCCGCGCCGGTGCGACAAATCCGTATCGAAGCCTTCAACCCGCTTCCCAGGCGCCGGCCCAGGGCCATATCATCGTCGCCCGGCGACCGGTTCGCCTAAGGCGCGGCCGGACGCAAGGATGGCGCATTTTATACCGGCTGAGGCGTTTGACAGCCGAAAGGACGGACGATGCCGGAAGTCATGACGCAGCTCCGCGAGGAGCATCGGAATATCGTCAAGCTTCTCGAAACGCTCGAGCGCCAGATCGCCCTATTCGATACGGCCGAAGATCTGGACTATGAAGTGCTCGAGGCGATCGCGGACTATTTCGCGAGCTTTCCCGAGCGCAGCCACCATCCCAAGGAAGACCTGATCTATCGAAAGATGTGCGCGCGCGCCCCGGCGCTGGCGAAGACCGTCACCGATCTGGAAGCGGAGCATGTGAAGATCGCGGCGCTCGCGCGCCATTTCCGGGAAGCGGTGCAAAACGTGCTGCAGGAGGTCGAGGTCTCGCGCAGCGCGTTCGAGGAAGTCGCCAACCATTTCGTGCGCGATCAGCGCCGCCACCTGGAGATGGAGGAAGAGCAGTTCTTCCCGATGACGCTGAAGACCCTCACGCCGGAGGACTGGGCCGAGATCGACCGCCAGGTCACCCGCGACGAGGACCCGCTTTTCGGCAGCGCCGTCGCACACAAATTCGAGGCGCTGCGCGACGCGATCCTCGAATGGGAAAACGAGGCACGGAAAGGCTGACCGCCGTCGGGCAACCGGCACGCCTCTGGATCGGCATGATGAACACGTGCCCAATTTCGCGATAAGCCCATATTTCACGGAACGTGCAGTAATTCGCTTCTTACATCCCGCAACTCGATACCCGCACTTCCCGCCAAGGTCTGCGCGCCCCGCGTAAATCCAACGAGTGAGTATATGATTGCGCGCGGTTTTCCAGGACGGCCCTCCCGAATGCCGATCATGTCGCGTACGACCGAGACCCCGACTTTCGCCTTGTCCTGTTTGGCCTGTACGACGACGGGCGAGCCGCGGCTGTCGGTCGCCTCAATATCGATGCCGCCGTCTTGTGAGAGTCGGGCCTGCGATATCCTGAACCCCTCCTGCTCTAACTTTATCGAGATGGCTGCTTCGAAACCCTGCGGCGACAGGCTCTCCCAGGCGGCAAAGTCATCGAGAGCGCGCTCGAACGCCGTTCTCGCCGTTGCCGAACGCTCGATGGCTTGCTGCCGCAACTGCCTTTTATGCGCTTGTAACTGATCGAGCTTGTCAGGCAGCGGCTGCTGGGAGGCCTTCCACGGATATTTGGCGAAAAAATACGCCGCGACTGCGGCGACGAGCGCACTGAGCAAATAGCCCGAGCCGTTTACATATCCGTCGATCGAAAGCCAAACGGCGCCAAGGGCCGTCAGGCCGAGCGCTATCCCGCCGCCCTCGTTCCCTTTTCTCTCCCCCGCCCACGCTTTTTCCTCGGGCGTGATGGCTTCCGCCGGGGAAACGGGCAACGCATCGAGGGATTCCGTGGACATCCAGCGCTGCAGATCCGTGTCTTCCGGCGCAAGCACCCGAACCAGGCGGTAATCGAATTCGGCGGAAGCGCCCGCTTCGCCAACCTGCCTTTCCTCGATTTCGACCTGATAGTCGGTCGGACTGAGGGCATCGCTCCGGAAGAAATGCGGGTTGCGAACTCGCTTTATCGAGTCCAAGGCCGGCGACAGCTCCAGGACGGTATAGCCGACGTAGCCGCCATGCTGAAAGATCGCCGCCAGCTTCCCGCTCTTGTCATGTCGCTGGACGGCTACCCTTCTGATGTTCGCGGATGCGGCCATGAAGGAACCCCACAAAGCTATCGAGCGGGAATCCTAATGCACCCTCGGATCCGATGCCAGCAAAGGGCTCGGCTCGCGCTTGCCCGAGGTCGCTGCGCCGATACGAGAAAAGGCCCGGCGGCAACGACGACATGCCGCCCGGCCTCCCGCCCCGCCCGCTCAGTTCAGCCGAAGCTCCAGGATGTGCTTCTTGTCCGGCTTCAGCTCGCCCTTCTCGACCCGCTTGACGATGTCGGTCAGCGCGATGTTGGCCGGCGTCGCGATGCCGATGTCCTTCGCCTTGCCGACGATGAAGCCGTTGAGCTGCTCGATCTCGGTGCGCCGGCCCTTGACCATGTCCTGGCCCATCGAAGGCCGGTGCGCGCCGCCGCCGGGCTTCTTCGCCTCCTCCAGCCGATGCGCGTCGTATTCCGCGGTCGCCTTGGCGTCGCCCTCGCCCGCGCGGGCGATCACCTCCGGGTCGATGTGGTGGATCTCCTCCAGCACGTAGCCGAGCGCCTGCCCGACCCGGATCGCCTCGCTGCCGAGCCGCGCGCCGAAGCGGCGCAGCCCGTCGTCGAGCAGGATGTCGCGGCTGATCAGCCCGGTGCAGGCCGACATGCCGTTCGCCATGCCGTTGGTCACCAGCTTCGACCAGCGCTCGCCCCAGAGGTTGTTCGTCACCTTCGCCGAATCCGAATAGGACACAAGGCGGCAGATCTCCTTGGCCCGGTCGGTGATGCGGCCATGCGGCTCGCCGACACGGAACACCGTGTGGTGCTCGCCGCTCTTGCCGGCGGCGCGGCGCACATGGCCCGGCTCGCACAGGTCGACCGTGATCGAGCTCGCGATCGTGCCGAGCACCCGGCCCCAGCCGGCGATGGACGCGATCGTCTCCTCGTTGATGCAGTTCTGCAGCGAGACGATGAAGCCGCCCGGCGCGAGATACTGCTGGATCATCGTCGTCGCCCAGGCGGTGTCGTAGGACTTGGTGCAGACGAAGGCGATATCGACCGGCGCTTCCTTGCTGAAATGCTGCAGCTCGGTCAGGTGAATCGCGCGCACCGGCACGGTGAACTCCGGCACATCCTTGATATGGCTGATCTTGAGGCCCTTCGCCCGCATCGTCTCGACATGCTCGGGCCACGGATCGATGAAGGTGACATCCTCGCCCGCCTGCGCCATATGCGCCCCGGCGTAACAGCCGACCGCGCCCGCTCCCATAATCGCTATCCGTGCACCCATGACCTTTTCTCCTGTCCCTTCTGCTGTTCCCAGCCGCGCCTGGCGCGGCGTGCTTCCAATATTGTCCGCCATGATACAGCCCAGCCGCGCGGAATGGTAATCCGGCGGCCCGGCGTCGCTAGGCCCCGCACCGGAAGTTGCGCTATCATTCGGGCCGCAGCAGATCGATCTGCCGACGGATCGGTGCGATGCGCAACCAAAACTGGCAAGGGAGCCGGCGATGACCGACTATAAGAAGCCACTTCCGCAACCGACGCCCGAGACGCAGCACTTCTGGGACGGCTGCCGTGACGGCAAGCTGCTGCTGCAGCGCTGCCGGGACACCGGCAAGGCCTATTTTCCGCCGCGCCCGTTCAGCCCCTTCACCGGGTCGCGCGACGTCGAGGTCTTCCAGGCCTCGGGCAAGGCGAAGCTCTTCAGCTACGTCATCAACCACCGGCCGGCGCGCGGCTTCGAGGAGGATGCGCCCTACGCCATCGCGGTCGTCGAGCTCGACGAGGGCGTCCGCATGATGACCAACATCGTCGATTGCCCGCAGACGCCCGAGGCGCTGCAGCTCGACATGCCGCTGGAGGTCGTGTTCGAGAAGGTGAGCGACACGATCAGCTTGCCGAAATTCCGCCCCGCGCGAAGCTAGATCACAGGAAACGCCCAAAATGAAACCGCATTCCGTCGCCATCGTCGGGGCCGCCGAGACCACCGAGCTCGGCAAGATCCCCAACATGTCCAACATCCAGCTGCATGCCGACGCGGCGCTCAACGCGCTTGCCGACGCCGGCCTCAAGCCGTCCGACATCGACGGCGTCGCCTGCTGCCGGGAAGAGCCGACCGAGATGGCCTACTATCTCGGCATCACGCCGAAATGGGTCGACGGCACCGCCGTCGGCGGCACCTCCTTCCTCATCCACGTGCGCCACGCGGCCGCCGCCATCGCGTCGGGCCTCTGCAGCACCGTGCTGATCACGCACGGCGAGTCCGGCCGCTCCAACGTGGCGAAGGCGCGCCCGGCGGTGCATCCGGGCAGCCTGAACGGGCAGTTCGAGGCGCCCTACGGCGTGATGGGCCCGCCGACCATGTTCACCATCCCGCTGCTGCGCTACATGAAGACCTACAACGTGCCGATCGAGAAGATCGCGATGGTCCCGGTCATCCAGCGCGAATGGGCGGCGATGAACCCGCGCGCCATGTTCCGCGACCCGATCACGGTCGACGACGTGCTCAACAGCCGGATGATCGCCTGGCCCTTCCGCATCCTGATGTGCTGCCTGGTGACCGACGGCGGCGGCGCGCTGATCCTGACCTCGGCCGACCGCGCCAAGGATTTCCCGAAGAAGCCGGTCTACATCCTCGGCACCGGCGAGAGCGTGGAGACCAAGCTGATCAGCCAGCTCGAAAGCTACACCAGCTCGCGCGCCTTCCGCGTCTCCTCGGCCAAGGCCTTCGAGGAATCCGGCATCAAGCTCGAGCGAGGTCGACCACCTGATGATCTACGACGCCTTCGCGCATCTGCCGATCTGGGGGCTCGAGGATCTCGGCTTCTGCGGCCGCGGCGAGGCGCCGGACTTCATCGCCGAGCGCAACACCGCGCCGGGCGGCAAGCTGCCGCTCAACACCAACGGCGGCGGGCCTGAGCTACACGCATACCGGCATGTACGGCATGTTCGCGCTGCAGGAGAGCGTGCGGCAGATGCGGGGCGAAGCGCCGGCGCAGGTGAAGGGCGCGCAGATCGGCGTCTGTCAGGGCGTCGGCGGCATGTTCGCCGCGGCAGGCACGATCGTCTTCACCAACCAGGACCCGTAAGAGGCCTCGCCGGGCCTCAGGCGGCCAGCAGCGGCGTGCCTTCGAGCGGCTTCGACCGCGCACCGTCAACGCCGTAGGGGATGTCGCCCACGGTCGTCGTGCGGAAGAGCTGGCGGTCGTAATCGGTGCGATGGATATCGCGCGGCGCCAGATGCGCGGTCGCGCGGTTGTCCCACATCGCGACCGAGCCCGGCGTCCAGTGGAAGCGCAGGGTGAAATCCGGGCGTACGGCATGGGCCTTGAGATAGGCGAGAAGCATCGTGCTCTCGGTCGGCGTGAGCCCTACGATCTCGCGCAGGAATTTCGGGCTGACCCAGAGCGCGCGCCGCCCGGTCTCCGGATGCACGCGCACGATCGGATGCTCGCTTATCTTCTGGTTCGCGGCGATGCGCTCCATGAAGTCCGAGCTCATCTTGACGCCGTCATAGGTCATGTAGGTGTGGATGCCCCTGAGCCCGTCGACGAAGCCGCGCATGGCGGGCGACAGCGCCTCGTAAGCCGCCACGAGATTGGTCCACTGCGTGTCGCCGCTATAGGGCGGCACGACCTCTCCCCAGAGGATGGACGCGGTCGGCGGATTGACCGCCGGCGTCAGGTCCGTGTGCCAGCCCGTCCACGGCTCGAAGGCCGGATCGCCGGAAATCCGCGTCTTCTGGCGGCCCTTGACGACGCCGTAAATCTCCGGGAATTCAGGGTCTACCTGGTGAATGTTGTGACCGCGGTTCAAGGCGCCGAACTGCCGCGACATGGCGACGAAGCTGGCCTTGTCCAGCTTCTGACCGCGGAAGAAGATCACCTTCCAATCGAGGAAGGCCTGCCAGACCTCCGCCCGCTGCTGCTGCGACAGCGGCCGCGAAAGGTCGACGCCGCCGATCTCGGCCCCGATATCGACCGCCAGCGGCGTGATCGCGATCGTCTCCGGCGCGTTGCCGGACTGCAAGGCTTCGGTCGTCATGGCGGCGCTCCTCGATCTGTCCCGTCCGCCAATTATAGACTCACCGCGCCGCGGCCTACCAATCGCGGGCCGGCCGGCGGTCCTGACGCCGCCACGGCCGGCTTTTTGTCATCGTAACGGTAGACCGGCTGCAACAAATGCCCGCTATCCTGCGCGCCATGAGCCAGGAGCCTTATGACTGGATGATCTCGGTGTCGGGCATCGAGTTCCTGCACGCCCAGCCAGGACGGCAATTTCCTCACCACCGTCCTGCATGCGCCGAACGGCGAGCGCGTGCTCGTCGACTTTCACCGCGAAGCGATCGGACACGTGCTTCAGATGCTCGCCTCGGCCGCCGGCCAGGCCGCGAGCCAACGCGACGACGACCCCGAGATACCGCCGCCGGCCTGATCGGACCACACCGTGGTCCGCCGTTTCAGCTGCTTTTTGTGTGGCCGGTGATGGCGAGATAGCCGACGGCGGCGCTGAAGCGGTCGTGGTAGTTGGCGTTCTCCAGCGGGTCCAGGACCGGCTTGACGATGTCATGCAGCGGCGATTCCCAGTCACCGGGGTGCTGGAAGTTGCTCATGATGTAGCTGAAGCCGTTCACGTCGTCGACCGCGTGCAGGCCGGTCGATTCCGCGCCCGACGGCGTCGAGAGGATGCGCGCGAGGTCGCCCGTGTCCACGTTGTAGGCCCACAGGAAGTTGTTGACGTGCCGGCCGCTGTCCTCGCCGATGAACAGCGTGCGCATCGCTTCCGAGAACTTGAGATTGTCCGGGTTCGCGACCTTGTCCGCATTGGACGTGTTGCCGAGCGCGTCCGCGGACGCGAGGTCTTCCCCGATCAGCCCCGGCACCGGCGCGCCGCTCACCGGCACCCAGTCGCTGGCGATCCGGTGGCCGGTATCGTCGTTCTGGCGGCCGCGCAGCTTCCACGCATAGACCATGCCGGCCTGCGGCCCCTGGATCGAGATGCCGCCCGAGCCGTCGGTCATCGCCGTCTGCACGTAGCTGATCGCGCTGTAGGCGATCTTGTCCCGCGCGTTGACGGTGGTGCCCTCCATCTTCGTGAAGCCCAGGCTGCCGCCCACGAAGGCCGCGTAGCGATGGGTCTCGAGGAAGGCCGCCGCCTTCTCCTGGCCGGGCGTGAACTTGACCCAGTTGGTCTTGCCGCTGAACGGGATCTTGGTGTAGCTCGCGTCGCCCGGGTCGGCCGTCTTCACGTCGACGATGTCGGCCGCGGTCAGGCTGTCGGCGAGCGCCTTGATCTCGTCGCTCGTCGCGTGGCCGAGGCGGATCCAGCTGATATTGGCCGAGCCGCCGTTCGCCGCGCTGGTCTGGTGCCACTTCGCGACGTAGAGCGTGCCGGCGGACAGCTTGCGCGGGCGGTCGGCGACGAACAGGAAGAGGCCGCCGTTGGACGCGTCGTCGCCCATCAGCACGGTCCGCTCGTCGGGCATCACCTGCACCAGCTCGTGCGAGATGCGGCCGAGGCAGTAGTGCTTCTCGACGCTGCCGGTGCCGTCGGGATGGACGGTCACTTCCGGCAGGTGGCCGTAGTGATACGGGTTGGCGGCGTTGGGATCGCCGATAGAGGTGACGGGAGAATGCGCGGAACGATGCATTGCGGCCGATCGTCGGCGCGTCGGGCTCGTATTCCTCGCTCGACAGATGCGTGTTCCAGGGCGAGCGGCTGGCGCCGCAGGTTGTCCAGAGGCCGTGCGCCTCGCTGGTGTCGACGTTGTAATAGCTCGCGAGCGTGAGCTTGCCGGTGCGCGCATCCTGGTCCAGCGACAGCACCGCGATCGGCGACGGAAGCTGCCGGTACATCGACCGGCCGGCGGCATTCTTCGTGGTGTACTCGAACTGCACGACCGCGAAGATGCGGTTGTGACCCTTCCGGCCGGAGACGGCGCCGTCGAGCTGGATCAGCGACATGCCGTCGGGGCAGTCGGAGAAGAACTGATGCCGGTCTCCGACGTCGTATCGATGATCGGCTGGCCGTGGATGTCGACATAGCCGCCGGCGCGGATCGTGCCGCCCTTCGTCGCCGTCACCATGTCGCCGGTCAGGAAAAAGGTCTCGTAGCCGAGGCTGAAGGTCTCCGTGCGCTCCCCGACCGTCCTGGTCAGCGTCGAGGCGACGTAGGTCGTCGCCATCTGCGCCGGATCGGCCAGCGACGGCGCGGCCATCGAGCCGAACTTGAAGCGGGCCGGCGCGCCGCGCGGTGCGGCGAAGGCTTCCAGCGGCAGGCCGGCCAGCGACGCGGCCAGCGGCAGCATGGGCAGCCCCGACAGGACCTTGAGCGTCCGGCGGCGGGACAGAGAGACGGCTTCGGACATGGGGCCCTCCCCGGTTGCGTTTGCGTGGCCTGGCCGGTTTCTACCCGACGGGCGTTACAATCGGATAAAGCGGCGATGAAACCGACAAGACGCCATGATTCTTAACAAAGTCTGAGCGAGCGCAACGGACCCGACGGCGTGCGGCAAGGGTATACGATAAGAACACGTCCCATTTCATTGAGATACGTTGATCGGCCGGAAGACCGGCCTTACGCGGGAGCGCCATTCAACGAGGCCGGCTGCCGGTCAGCGTCGTGCGATGAAGCAACCGGCGCTGGGGCAAGGCGTAGTCGCAGATGGCGATATGCTGCGTCGGAATGTTGTCCCACATGACGACGTCCCCGGGCTGCCAACGATGCCGGTAGGTGAATTCCGGCCGGGTGACATGGGCCCAGAGCTGCTGCAGCAGCGCCCGGCTCTCGTCCTTGGGCAGCCCCACGATACGCGCCGTGTGCCCTTCGTTGACGAAAATGCTCTTGCGCCCGGTCACCGGATGGGTCCGCACGACGGGGTGGACGACCTCCGGCACTTGCTTCTTCTGACTTTCCGTCATCGCCGCGTTCTTATCGCCGTCTTTGACGAGCTTCTCGAAGCGGTGGCCCAGGCTGAAGGCCGCTTCGAGCCCGTCGAGCCGGCGCCGGGTGGGCTCATCCAGCGCCTCATACGCGGCGGCCGCGCTGGCCCACAATGTATCGCCGATCGGCTGCCCGTCTTTGGTGGGAATTTCCAGGGCATACAGGATCGAGCCGCGGCTCGGCTCGAGCATGTAGGAGAGATCCGAGTGCCAGTAGCGGCCGGCATCGGCGACGCCGATTTGCCGGCCGTTCTCGATCACGTTCGACACGACCAGAATTTCCGGGTGGACGGGGTGGAGGTACTGGTCGAGCACGTGGATCTCGAGCGGGCCGAACCGCCGGCTGAAGCGGACCAGCTGTTCCGGCGTCAGCGTTTGCCCGCGGAAGACAAGGACGGAATGGGCATTCCAGGCTTCTTCGAGCGCCGCAAAGCTCACGCGGTCGAGATCGCGGGCAAGATCGACCGACGTGATCTCCGCACCGATAGGGCCGTCGAACGGTTCTACGTGGATCGACATCGCCGACTCTCCCTCACCTTCCGGGCCGATCCCACCTCGCGCATGGGGGCCGATAAAGATTGCGGTAAAATCGATGGCTTGCGGCGCGCGTTGCCCCTTCGGAATGCATCGCTCGAGACAGCGTACACCCGGGGGCCCAGGTTCCAAAATCTGGCCCCCGCTCTTCACACGGCGCTAGCGGCCCTGATAGCGGGGGGAACGCTTCTCGACGAAGGCGCGGGGGCCCTCTTTCGCGTCCTCGGTCTGGCCGATGACCCAGCGTAACGCGCCGCCGAGCCGCATCGCCTGCTCGAAGGTCTCGTCCAACGCCGCCTGCGCCACCTCTTTCGCCGCTCTGACCGCCAGCGGCGCGTGGCCGGCGATGCGCGTCGCGAGTTGCATGGCCGTCGGCATCAGCGCTTCCGCGGGCACCATCCGGCTGACGATACCCACCCGCAACGCCGTCTCCGCATCGATGCGATCGCCGGTCAGGATCAGCTCCATGGCGATCGATTGCGGAATGCTCCGGGCGAGGCGCTGCGGACCGCCGCCGCCGGGGAAAAAGCCGCGCGTGATCTCCGGGAGGCCGAACTCGGCCGCGGGCGTGCAGAGCCGGATGTCGCAGGCGAGCGCCAGCTCCATGCCCCCGGCCAGGCAATAGCCGTCGATCGCGGCGATGAGCGGCTTTTCGAATTTCATGGTCGACCATCGGGCGGCGGGATCGGCTTCGATCACCGCGGCGGGCGCATTGTCGAGCTGCCGGCCGCCCCCGGCGGAGGCACGCTCCTTGAGGTCGGCGCCCGCGCTGAACGTCCCGCCCGCGCCGGTCAGCACGACGGCGCGAATGTCGCCGTCCGCACGCGCCTGCCCCAGCGCATCCATGAGCGCGCGGCCCATCTCCTGGTTTATCGCGTTGCGCTGCGCCGGACGGTTCAGCGTCATCACGGCCACGTGGTCCTTGCGTTCGAACAGCAGCGTATCGCTCGCCACAGGCTTCTCCTTCCAATATGAAACGGGACCATGCCCGCGCATGGGCGATCGTCCCCCGGCCAGCCTATCGAACCGGCCTGCACGCTGTCTAACCGGGCGGCCGCAGCCTCGGCGCTAGGGCGCCGCAACCGGGCGGGACCGCGTCTGCAGCAGCAGGGAAATCAGCGCGATGACGGCGAAAACCGTCACATAGGCGAGTGGAATTGGCTTTCCGGCAACCTGGTTCATCAGGCCCGCCGCCATCACCCCGGCCCCGTAGGCGACGAAGGTCCAGAGCATCATCCGTGCGCCCTCGCGGGAGGCAGCGCCAAGGATGGCGCCCGCACAAAGGGTCAGGAGCATCGTCGCGATGAGCCGGCTGGTCAGCGGGTCCTGCGGCCAGACCCAGATCGGCCGCCAGGGCCCCTGCGGCAGCACGAACAACGCAACGCCCCACGGCCCCGTAACGGCGGCGACCAGTCCCATCCATCCGCGCACGGCCGCCGGTGCGGGCCCATCCGTCGCGCCGCGGCCCGCCGCATCGGCCGGCCCAAGCCCGGTGCGCCGGATCAGGTGCCACAGCGCAGCGATCGACATGCCGCCCGCGATGACGAAAAAGCCGTAGGTGATCGGCGCCGCCCAATCGAAGCGATCGAGATGCAGCAGCAGGATCGCGGCGACCAGCGGCGCCAGATAGACCGCAATCAACACAAGGTAAAGACGGACCAGCCGCTCCCGCATCCGGTCCAGCGCCAGCCAGCCGGCGACGCCAAACCCGAGGCCGGCAGCCGCCAGCATGCGCGACGCCAGCGGCGGCAACACCCACGAAAAACTCTCACGGTAGCCCAGCCACCAGAATGGCGCGCCGATCAGGCCCGCCGGCCACCGCGAGGATCGCGAGGGCAAGCATGCCCTTGGCCTGAGCATCGAGCGTCTCGGCATGCGGCGCGATCCAGCGGCGCCAGCCCGCGGCCATGCCGACGGCGAGCAATGCCAGCGCCAGAAGCCCCCACAGGTACCCGGTCATCCCTCCCCCCTTAGGGCCGACGCCCGATCAGTGCCGCGCCCATCCCCGCGGCCGCGCGAGAAACCAGATCGCCAGGCCGGCGCTCCAACCGAGGACGATCAGGTATATGACCATGCTGACGCGGAATCCGCCCGCCGTATGCTCCCAGTGCCGAAGATACGGCGGAATGAGAACGATGTCGTAGACGAGGAAGCCGATGAGCTGACCATAGGCATTGGCGATGCTCGGGCGCAGCCAGCCATCGAAGAAGTAAACCGCCGACGCGACGAACAGGAAGCCGAACATCGTCGAGCTCTCCGGCTTGAGCGGCCAGGGAAAGACCACCGGCGCCCGCGCCAGAAGCATCGCCGTCGCGATGAACAGCGCCGCAGCGAAGGCGAGAAAGGAATAGCGCACGAAGGGCGGCGGCGGACGCCGGTCCCGATGCGGATACCGGGCGCCGACCACGAACAGGAAGATCGATGCCAGGGCCAGGAGCCCGCACGTGCCCGCCCAGATCAGGAGACGCGGCTCGTGACGCGCAGCGTAGAGCCACAGGGTGAAGCCGGCGATGCCGCCGTTCATCGCGGCGAAGCCGAGGGCGCCGCCGCGCCCGGCGTTCAGATCGAGGGTCCAGGCGGTCCAGGCGACCGTCGCCCCTTCCGCGAGCATGATCGACGCGATGAAGAGATAACTCAGCGGGCCGTCCGCCCAGGGCCACAGGCTCAAGGCCCAGCCTGCGTAGGTCCAGAATCCGCCGCCGAGGACAAGCAGGCCGGAAGCCAGCGCAAGCAGCGACACGCGAAGCAACATGCGGTAGATGGTCATCCCTCGCCCCCGCCCGACCGAAGTCCGATACGCCGGCGCCGACAGGGAAATCCTGCCACGAACCTCTTCGAAAGAGCAAAAAGGGGCCAGGCGCCGTCCCGCGATCCCGCGGTCCGTGATCAGGAGCGCGCGAAACGTCGCCGGACACCCTTCAACGAATGTCTCAACGAGCGTCCGGGATCATTCGGACATTGCGTCCGCCGCGACCCGAGGTAACGGGTCAGAACCTCGGGCTCTGATCTCGTCGGCGGGTCCCTCGTGCACGATATGGCCGTTGTTCATGATGTAGGCGCGGTTGGCGAGCGACAGCGTCGCGGCGATGTTCTGCTCGACCAGCACGATCGTCTGGCCCTCGGCGACGAGCTTGCGGCACGCGTCCATGAGATCATGCACGATGACCGGGGCCAACCCCTCGAAAGGCTCGTCGAGCAGGAGGATTTTCGGCCTGCGCACGAGCGCGCGGCCGATGGCGAGCATCTGCTGCTCGCCGCCGGAAAGGTCCGTGCCGCGGCTGCGGCGGCGTTGCGCCAGGCGGGGGAACATTTCATAGATCCGTTCCAGCGGCCAGGCATCCTCGGCGGTGAGCTGCGCCAGAACGATATTTTCTTCGACGCTGAGACTGCCGAAGATACGGCGCGCCTCGGGCACGAGCTGCATGCCCTTTTTGGCGATAACATGCGCCTTGCGGCCGGCCACGTCCTCGCCGTCGAACACCACGGCGCCGGAACGCGGATGCAGCATGCCCATCAGGCTTTTCAATGTCGTGCTCTTGCCGGCGCCGTTGCGGCCCAGAAGGGCGACGACCTCGTGCGTCTCGACCCGCAGGTCGACATCGAACAGGATATGCGAGTCGCCGTAGTAGCTGTTCAGCGATTTGACTTCGAGCAGGCTCATTGTTCGTGCACCCCGCCGAGATAGGCTTCCTGCACGGCCGCATTGCTCTTGATCTCGGCCGGCGTGCCCTCGACCAGCACCTCGCCTTCGTTGAGAACGGTGATGCGCTCGGCCAGCTCGAAGATCGCGTCCATGTCGTGCTCGACGACGACCATCGTGCAGCTTCGCCGGATCACATTCAGGAGCTCGATCGTCTCGACGCGCTCCCGCGGGCTCATGCCGGCGAGCGGCTCGTCGAGCAAAAGCAGCGTCGGCGCCGTCGCCAGCGCAATGCCGATTTCGAGGCGGCGCTTCTCGCCGTAGGCGAGCTCGGCCACGGGTACGTCGGCGCGGTCGGTGAGATGGACCTGGGCAAGTGTCTCCTTGACGCGATCCGCGAGTCCGTCGATCCGGTCGATCCGCCGCAAGATGTCCACGCGGAACGGCCCGCGGCGCTCGGCCGCCACCGCGATGGTCAGGTTCTCGCGCACCGTCAGGCGGGTGAAGAGCTGGTTGACCTGATAGCTCTTGGTCAGGCCGAGCTGGCATACCTTCGTTACGCCGAAGCCGGTGATGTCGGTGCCGTCGAACACGATGCGGCCGGCGGATGGCGGGACCTCGCAGGTCAGCATCTTGAAGAACGTGCTCTTGCCGGCGCCGTTCGGACCGATGATCCCCCTGGATTCGCCGCGATAAAGCTCGAATTCGATATTGTTGTTGGCGAGGATGCCGTTGTAGCGCCTGGTCAGCCCCGTCGCCTTCAGCAACAACTCGCCCTGCGGCTTGACCGGGGACAACGGCGCGACCGCGAACGGCCGCCGCGGCGGCACTGAGCGGCGCCGGCTGGGCGGCGGCCTCGGGCTCGGAAACCGCGCGCTCGGCCCCTCTCCGGAAAAGGCGGGCCAGATCGGCGAGGCCGCCGACGATGCCGCGCCTGAGAAAGACCACCAGCACCACGAAAACGATGCCGAGCGCCAGCTTCCATGACGCGCCGAGATGAAGCGTCGTCTGAAAAAAATCGCTCAGATAGAACCAGACCGCGGCGCCGGCGAGCGGGCCGAACAACGTGCCGGTGCCGCCGATCGCGGTCAGCATGACGAGCTGGCCAGACGTTTCGAAGGTGAAGGCGTCCGGCGGCATGAAGCCCTGCATCACGCCGAGCAATCCGCCGGCAAAGCCGGCATAGGCCGCGGCGATCACGAAGGCGATCAGCTTGTAGCTGTGGATATCGTGGCCGACGGCGGCCGCCCGCAGCGGATTATCGCGAATCGCCCCCAACACAAGACCGACCGGCGAGCGCATGATACGCACCGCGATCACGATGCCGACGAAATACCAGAACGCCAGGAACATGTAGAGCGACGAATCGCTGTCGAAACGGAAGGTGGCGAAGCCGAGATCGAGCGTCGGGGCCGGCACGCCAGGGAGCCCGTTCTCGCCGCCCGTGAATTGCGAGAGCGGGTTGAACTCGACGAAATAGAACACCTCGGCGATCGCCACCGTGATCATGGCGAAATAGATGCCGACACGCCTGAGCGCGATCAAGCCCACCAGATAGCCGATGGCGGCGGCCGCGATCATGCCGATGAACAAGGCCCCGATGACGTTCGGAAAGCCCGCGACCGTCAGCAGATAGGCGGCGACCATGCCGCCGGCGCCGAAAAAGGCGGACTGGCCGAACGACAACAGGCCGGTAAAGCCGAACAGGATGTCGAAGCCGAGGCCGAACAGGCCCCAAACCAGGATGCGATTGACCGTGGCGGGGGTAAATCCGAGATACGGCAGTATGAACGGCGCGGCGATCAGCCCGGCTGCCGTCAGCGCTTCGACGAGATAGGGACGTTGCTTGAACATCAGACGACAGTCTTCATTCGCGGCCGGCCGTCCCGAGCAGCCCGTAAGGACGAAGCACCAGCACCAGCGTCATCGCCACGAAAAGCATGACGTAGGAATAACCGGGGTTGAACATCGACGTGATGCTGATGATCTCGCCGGCGATGAGGCCACCCAGCACGGCGCCCGGAAACGACCCGACCCCGCCGATCACCACGACGACGAATGTCTGCACCAGGATCGCTTCGCCGACGTCCGGCGCGATCGACACCACCGGCGCGTTGATGATGCCGGCAAACCCGGCCGCCATGGCGCCGATGCCGAACACCAGCATGAACACTTTGTAGACATCGATGCCGAGCGCATCGACCATCTCGGAATCCTCGATGCCGGCGCGAACGATCATGCCGATGCGGGTGCGGTAGAGCACGAGATAAAGCGCCAGCAACGCGACCACGACGATGCCGAGCAGCGCGATGCGATAGGTCGGATAGAACATGAAGCCGAGATTGACGATGCCGACCAAGGGGCGGCGGCGGCGCGACCATCTTCGACAGGCTGCCGAAGAAGAAGCGGACGGCCTCGACGAAGACGATGCCGAGACCGAAGGTGACGAGGATCTGGTCTTCGGGCGGCCGTGTGTAGAAGTACCGGATGATCGCCCGCTCCATCACCATGCCGACCAGCATGACGAACAGCGAGCCCGCGATCACGGCGACGACGAAAGACCCCGTATAGCTGTAGGCGAGCCAGCCGGCATAGCCGCCCAGCATGAACATCGCCCCGTGCGCGAGGTTGAGAACGCCGAGCGTGCCGTAAATGATCGTCAGGCCGGACGAGATCAGCGCAAGCAGCGCGCCGAGCACCAGCCCGTTGAAACACTGCGAAATGAAATTGCCCCAGTTGATCACGATATCGCCTGTACTTGGTTGCGATGCCTATCCATCGGTCCGCCATCATCATGCCCGGCTTTATCCCGGGGATCGACTCCATCCTGCAACCGGACACGCACGAAAGACACACAAGGACCGGGCCACGGGGGCGAAGACGGCGCTCCGCCCGTGGCCCGGCGTTGCCGGACGAAGGCCCTCCCCCGCACCACCGGCGCGAGGGAGGCTTTCGTCAGCGGCCGTCAGGTATAGGAACCGAGATGGCAGCCAAAGGCGTCCGGCTTTTGCATCAGCGGCTCGCCGGGCACGATTTCGAGAACCTCCCAGTAGTCTTCCTTGTTCTTCATGTCGCTCGGCTTCTTGCCGCGAACGACGATCACGGGACGGACCAGCTGGTGATCCGCGGCGCGGAAGTGCACGTCGCCGACCATGGACGGGAAGGTCTCGCCCTTCTCGTACGCCTTGATGACGTCCGGCGGGTAGAAGCTGCCGGCCTCGGAGACCATGCGCGCCCAGATGGCGAACTGCATGTAGGCGTTCTCGGCGCCCCATTCCGGCCGGTAGCCGTACTTCTTCTGGAAGGCCCCGACGAACATCTTGGCGAGCGGGTACTTGTCCTCGAGCGTCCACCAGAAATCGGTGGCGGCAAACACGCCTTCCGTAAGCGCCGCCCCCACCTCCTTGGCGAGGAAGGGAATCTGGTAGGGGACCACCATGGTCATCTTGGGCGTCAGGCCGAACTGCTTGGCCTGCTGGATCGACAGCACTGCGTCGCGGCCCCAGTTCACGTTGACGATGAACTCGGCGCCGGAGTTGGCGATGTTGGTGAGGTACTGGCTGAAGTCCTGCGTGCCGAGCGGCGAGACCTGGTTGGTCACCATCTTCCAGCCGGCATGGGCGCTGAGATAGTCGTCCACCGACTTGGTGACCGTATGGCCATAGGTATAGTCCGGCGTCATGAACGCCGCTTTCCGGTTCTTGCCGAAATGCTTGATCAGGACGGGGCCGATCGCCGCCGCGGCCGTCTGGCCATAGAAGCACTGCCGGAACGAATAGCGCGCGCAGTCCTTCCCCGTCGTGTCGTTGGAGCCCGAGATCGCCACCAGGTAGAGGATTTTTTCCCGCTCGGCGAACTTGTTGAGCGCCACCGCCACCGCCGACGAGGTCGAGCCGGTCATGGCGATGATCTTGTCCTCGTTGATGAAGCGCTGCTGCGCCTGCACGGCATTGTTCGGCTTGGCGCCGGAATCGGCGACCACGAGCTTCACTTGCTTGCCGAGCACGCCCTTGGTGACCTTCGGCGCGATCTTCTTGATCAGCGCATGGCCTTCGTTGATGTGCTCGATGGCAAGCTGCATGCCCTTGAGCTCGTCTTCGCCTTGCACGGCGTAGGCGCCGGTACGCGGCACGGCCGCGCCGATGGTGACGCTCGATCCCTTCGTGCCTGCCGGCCACGTCCCGAGCGGTGGCTGATCGGCGGCCAGCGCCTGACGGAACAGGTCGGGCATCAGCAAGCCGCCGCCGGCCGCCATGCCGGCGCCAGCGCCGGCAATCAGCACGGTGCGACGCGACAAGCCGCCGGAGCGCGTCTTATCTTTTGAATTTTGGTCTGTCATTTTGTTTTCCTCCCGTTGATTTGCCCGTGAGCAGGCCCCGAAGGGCATCGAACCACCGTCCGAGGACGACCGCGCATTCGGGCGCTGCGACGGTCGCTGGCCTGCAATCCGATTAAACAGGCCAAACTGTTCTCGTATGGATGGCCGACCACAGCGACCAGCAGCTTTTCTCCCGGCGCGCCGGCTCGGCCAGATTCGCCTTCCGGTATCCGTCGAGGCTATCAACAGATACCCCAGGTCGGTATTAGACTTTCGACTAATAGCGTGGCTTCCGACCCGACAACGGCGCGGGTCCGGCGTTAGACTTTCGGCCGATGCCGGCGGGCTAGGCGCAGGTGCCCGCTGCGCCTATCATAAATGCGGGCGCGCCGCCCCCAAGCGGGGCGCCGCCCGGCGCGAGGACCTTCATGACGGCATGCCGCCTCATCATCGCCGACGACCATCCGCTCTTCCGCGACGCGCTGCGCCTGACCGTGGCGCTGACGTTGCCTGACGCGGAGATCGTCGAGGCGGGCTCGTTCCAGGGCCTGAAGGACGCGCTCGAAACCGATCCCGACGCCGACCTCGTGCTGCTCGACCTCAACATGCCCGGCATGGTGGGGCTCTCGGGCCTGCTTTTCCTCCGCGCCACCTTCGCCGCCGTGCCGATCGCGATCATCTCGGGCAACGAGGAGCCGCGCATCATCCGTCAGGCGCTCGAGCTGGGCGCCGTCGGCTATATCCCGAAGTCCACCGCGCGGGCCGAGATCCGCGCCGCCCTCGCCGCCTTCCTGGCGGGCGAGATGTGGCTGCCCGACGGCATCGAGCTGAACCCGAGCGGCTCGGACGACGACGCCGCGCTGGCGGCGCGGCTCGCGCGCCTCACGCCGCAGCAAGTGCGCGTCCTGATGATGCTCAGCGACGGCCTGCTCAACAAGCAGATCGCCCATGCCCTCGGCGTCTCCGAGGCGACGATCAAGGCGCATGTCTCCGCCATCCTGGAGAAGCTGGGCGTCGACAACCGCACCCAGGCGGTGATCGCGGCGCGACGGCTGATGAGCGACATCACGCCGCCGGAAATGACGCAGGAGAGCGCCGCCGAAGCGGGGACCTGAGGCGGCCCCTACTCCGCGGCCTGGCGCGCGGCCATCAGGCGCATCATCAGCGCGCGAAGCGCAGCCGGCTTGACCGGCTTGTTGAGCACGGTCAGGCCGCGGGCGAGAGCCAGTTCCTTGATCACTTCCGAGCGGTCCGCGGTGATCAGCATCGCCGGGACCTCCGCCGCGCAGGCCGCGCGCACCCGCTCGATGCAGCGCAGGCCGTCGGCGCTCGCGTCCAGATGGTAGTCGACGACGAGCAGATCCGGCCGGCCCCAACGGGTGCGCACCAACGCTTCGGCCTGGTCGGCCCCCGTCGCGAGCAGGACCCGGCAGCACCAGCCCTCGAGCAGGGTCCGCATGCCGTCGAGCACGGTCGAATCGTTGTCGACGCAGAGCACCACCAGATCGGCGAGCGCCGGCAGCGTCCCCGGCCACGCCGCGACGGGCCGGCGCAGCACCGCGGCCATGTCGCCGCGCGGAACCTCGACCGCGAACACCGTGCCGTATCCGGGCCTGGTGCGGAAGGTCACCGGATGGTCGAGCATGCGCCCGATACGGTCGACGATCGAAAGGCCGAGGCCCAGGCCGTGCTCCACGTCCGGCTCGCGCGAGAAGTGCTGGAACTCGCGGAACAGCAAGGCGTGCTTTTCCGGCGGGATGCCGCAGCCCGTGTCGGCGACCTCGATGACCAGCCGGGCGCCCCGGCGGCGCACGCCCATCAGCACCTTGCCGCGGGCGGTATAGCGGATCGCGTTGGACAGCAGATTCTGGAGCAGCCGGTGCAGCAGGCGGCGGTCGCTTTCGACCGCCAGCGTGGTCTGCACGATGCGCAGGTCGAGCCCCTTGCGCTCGGCCATCGGCGCGAACTCGACCTTGAGCGCGTCGAGCAGCTCGCCCAGCGCGAAGTGATGGCGCTCGGGCGTCAGCGCGCCCGCGTCGAGCCGCGAGATGTCGAGGAGCGTGCCGAGCAGCTCTTCCACCGAGGCCAGGGAGGCATCGATCTTCTGGGCGAGATCCGCGCCGGCCGTGTCCGACACCGGCCGGCGCACCTGCTGCTCGATCAGGCTCGAGACGTAAAGCCGCGCCGCGTTAAGCGGCTGCAGGAGGTCGTGGCTGGCGGCGGCGAGGAAACGGGTCTTGCCGAGATTGGCATTCTCGGCAACGGTCTTGGCCTTGGACAGCTCGGCGTTGAGCTGGGTGAGCGCCGCGGTGCGCTCGCGCACGCGCTCCTCGAGCCGCTCGTTCGCGGCGGCCAGCTCGGCCGTCGCTTGAACATGCTCCGTGATGTCCGAATAGGTCGTGACGTAGCCCCTGCCCGGCAGCTTGTTGGTGCGGATCTCGAGAACCTTGCCGTTGGGGCGCCGGCGCTGAAACGCCATATCCTCGGCGCCGATGAAGATTTCGAGCCGCTCCGCCACCAGCGCGTCGATGTCGCCGGGGCCGTATTCACCCCGCTCTGCGTTGAAGCGGATGATCTCCTGCAGCGTGATGCCGACCCGGCCGAACTCCGGCGGAAGGTCAAGAAGCTCCCGGAAGTGTCTGTTCCAGAAGGCCAGCTTCAGATCCTTGTCGAACACGCTGATGCCTTGTCGCACGTTCTCGAAGGTGGACTGCAGGACGTTCCGGTTGTACTGGACCGCCGCGCTGGCGTCGTCGAGCAGATGCAACGCCGCGTCGGCACCGAGGTTCTGCCGGTCGAAGGTAAGTGCCATGACGAGCCGCGCGGACGGCGCGCCGATCGCGCTCGCCAGCATCCGCTCGGTCTCCCGCACCATCGCCGTCTCGGCCGGCGCCGCAGGGTCCGGAACCGCGCCACCCGGCAAGTTCCAGTCGGCGAAAGAGCGTTGCGCGCGCTCCACGCCCAGGTAGCGCCCGACCAGCGCCGTCAGGTCGCCGACCCGGATCGAGCCGTGCCAGGGCCGGGAGCCGAAATGGGCGGGGTCGCCGTCGGCATCGACGAAGGCGCCGGCCTGGATGTGCTCGATCAGCTTGGGCACGCTCATCACGGACACGACCACATAGGTCGTGACGTTCGCGATCAGGCTCCAGAACACGCCGTGGGAGAGCGGATCGAAGCGTAATCCGAAAAGCTGCTGGGGCCGCAACAGGCCGATCCCGAATGGCCCGTCGTTGAGGAAGTCGAGCGGCAGCCAGCCCGATTGCACGAGCGAGGGCAGCAGCAGCGTATAGAACCAGACGCCGAAGCCCACCAGGATGCCGACGAAAGCGCCCCGTTCGGTCGCCCCCCGCCAGATCAGGCCGCCGACCAGGGCGGGGGCGAACTGCGCCGTGGCGGCGAAGCTGAGCAGCCCGATCGACGCCAGCGCGAAGGCGTCGCCGACGAGCTTGTAGTAGCAGTAGGCGAGCAGCATGAAGCTCATGATCGAGATGCGGCGGATGTTGAGGATCAGGGTCCCGATATCCTCGCGCTCGGCCAGCCGCAGCCGCCGGCCGTGCAGCACGATCGGCATCACCAGGTCGTTGCTCACCATGTTGCTGACGGCGACCGAGGCGACGATCACCATGCCCGTCGCCGCCGAGAGCCCGCCGAGGAAGGCCAGCAGTGCTATGACCCGATGCCCCGCGGCGATCGGTACCGCCACCACGAACATGTCGGCGTCGACCGTTCCGTCCGGGAACAGGGTCAATCCGGCGACCGCGATGGGAATGACGAAAATATTGATCGCGACGAGATAGAGCGGAAACAGCCAGGCCGCCTTGCGGACGTCCCGCTCGTCGACATTCTCGACCACGGTCATATGGAACTGGCGCGGCAGGCACAGGATCGCGAGGAGGGCCAGGCCGGTCATCGTGACCCAGGTCGGGCCGTCGACGCCGCTGAGGAACAGCGTGTGCAGCCGCGGATCGGCGATCACGCGCGCAGCGAGGTCGTGGAAGCCGCCGAACACGCCCCAGGTGACCAGCCCGCCCACGACCAGGAAGGCCAGGAGCTTGACCAGCGATTCAAAGGCGATCGCCAGGGTCATGCCTTCGTTGTGCTCGGTCGCGTCGATGTGGCGCGTGCCGAACAGGATCGCGAAGACGGCGAGGATCACGGAGACGATCAGCGCGCTCCCGCCCCATATCGACGGCGCCGTGTCCGTGGGCGGCGGCCCGACATGGGGAAAGCTCATCAGCACCGCAAAGCTCGTCGACACCGCCTTGAGCTGGAGCGCGATGTAGGGCAGCGTGCCGATCACCGCGATCACCGCGACCGCCGCGGCGAGGCGCTGGCTTTTGCCATAGCGCGCGGCGATGAAGTCGGCGATCGAGGTGATGTTGTGGCGCTTCGAGATATGGATGATGCGCCGCAGAAGCGGCCAGCCGAGCGCGAACAACAGAATCGGGCCGATGTAGATGGGCAGGAAGTTGTAGCCGGTCTTGGCGGCGAGGCCGACGCTGCCGTAGAAGGTCCAGGAGGTGCAGTAGACGGCCAGCGACAGGGCATAGACCAGCGGACGCGAGGTCGGCCGGCCACGCGCCTTCGCCCGCCGGTCGCCGTAATAGGCGATCGCGAACAGAAGGCCGACATAGCCGATCGAGAATGCCAGGACACCCCAGCTGCCGATCATGGCCCTACGCGCTTCCTACCCATGTTGTTCCGGACGCTTGTGCGCCGGCGGGCGCCGCCTCAGCGGGGGGCGCCCTTTGTCGTTGTCCCTAGTCTTTGTGCAATCGGCGGTGGGATCAACATGAATTTACGGGCCGTGCCGCGGCTGACGCTCCCCCTGCCCCTTCACTGCAGCGGCCATGGCAGCGTCACGTAGCTCTGCAGGAGCCCCTCGGGATAGACCAGCGTCATGAAATGCGACAATGCCCCCAGCAGCAGGATAAAAGCCCCCGCCGACAGCACGCTGCCGAGGCGGGACAAGCCCGCCTTTCAGGCGCACGAAGAGATAAATGAAGGCCCCGATGCCGATGACGAAACCGGTCAGGGCCGATATCCCCAGCATGCCGACGAGCCAGAGCAGGTAATATTCGTTGGAGCGCCGCTCGACCGAATGATCGGCCTCTTCGCGCTCGGAATCGTAGAACACGGTGGCGGCCCCTTTGGTCCGGTACATCTCGATGCCCAGCGGGATCATGAACAAAAGGCACAGGCCGCCCGCGACCAACGGGTAAACGCCGGTCAGGAAATCCCACCTCGACCCGTCCCAGATGACGACGAGCGCCAGCGCGAAAATCGCGGAATAGAAGAGACACTGCGGCAGGAGGTTGCGGGGGGCGTGAATGCCCTCCTCGGCGGGGTCCGATTGATGCGGCCGGTAGCGGATCGCGGCAAAAATCGAGGCGAGCGTGAGAACGATCAGGACGATGACGACCGGGTGGCTCAGGAAGGAAAACCCATAGGTCGTGATCGTGTGGTAGATCGACGTCTCCACCCGGCTCGACAGCACGTAGCCGATCAGGAGCGCCGGCCGCGGCCAGCCGAACCGCTTCATATAGACGCCCAGGCTGCCGAGGACCATCAGCGTGATCAGGTCGCCCCAGCCCCGCGTCGCCTGGAACGCCGCAAAAAAGATGAGACCGAACATGAAGGGCGCGATCAGCGTGTAGCGAATCGTCGTCAGCTTGGCGATCTGCGGCGCGAGGATGAGACAGGTTCCCGCGCCCAGGATATTCGCCAGCGCCACGGACCAGATCATCAGATAGACCAGATCCGCGTGGTTCGTGATCATATCGATGCCCGGATCGATGCCGATCAGAACAAACCGCCGAGGAGCAGCGCCATGCTGCCGGAGCCGGGAATCCCGAACAGGATCGTCGGGATCAGGGCGCCGCCCTCCTTGGCGTTGTTCGCCGCCTCCGGCGCGATCACGCCGCGAATGTCGCCGGTGCCGAAGGTCTCGCGATCCTTGCTGGTCTGCACGACATGGCCATAGGCGATCCAGTCGATGACCGAGCCGCCGAGGCCGGGAAGCGCGCCGACGAGGCAGCCGATGCAGGCGCAGCGAAGCACGATCCACCAATGCGACAGGGTGTCCTTCACCCCCTGCAGCCAGCCGGCGCCCAGGACGCCGGACTCCGATATGGTGATTTGCCGGCGCAGGAGGTCGACGATCTCGGGCATGGCGAACATCGCGAGGCCGACGATCACCAGCTTGATCGGGTCGACCAGGTATTCCGTGCCGAAGGTCAGACGCTCGACGCCGCTGACCGGGGCCGAGCCGAAGGCGCCGATCATCAGGCCGATCGAGCACGCGGCTAGGCCCTTGAGCGGGTGGCTGCCGGTCAGCATGCCGACGGTGGTGAGCGCGAGCACGATCAGCATCATCTGCTCGCTGAACCCCATCGCGTTCATGATCGGCTCGGCATAGAAGATCGCAAACGACAGCACCAGCGCGCCGAACAATCCGCCGAGCAAGGAGGCGGAAAACCCCGCCGCCAGAGCGCGGGCCGCCTGGCCTTTTTTCGATAGCGGGAAGCCATCGACCACGGTCGCCTGGGCGCTTGCCGTGCCGGGGATGCCCATCAGGATCGCGGGAAAGGTGTCCGACGTCGCCGTCACGGATTGCAGGCCGATCATCATGGCCAGCGCCTTCGACGGCTCCATGTTGTAGACGAAGGGCAAAAGCAGGGCGAGGCCCGACGTTCCCCCGAGGCCCGGCAAGATCCCGATGACCATCCCGAGGAAGACGCCGAAGCATAGATAGAAGAGGTGCTGGTAACTCAACAGGGTAACGAGCGCGGTGAAGGCCGCATTTTCCATGGGAGGGAGGCCCTGAGATTTCGTGCTGAAAGTCAGCTATGCGGCAGCGGTCAGCGGCAAGGACCGGCGCTTCCGCGGGCGCCGGTCCTTTCGCCGGGCGTCAGATATTCACGCCGAACTTTTCGTGGATCCACGCCTTCATCCAGGCCCGGGTCTTGGGCGTGATATCTTCCGCATTGCCGTAGATCTTCTGGGCGTCCTTCCCGAACGACAGCGGATAGGCGCCGAGCACCTTGCGGCCCTTGGTCTTGAACTTTTCGTCCTTGACGATCTTCTTCACCGCACCGATCCACGCCGCGAGAACGTCGTCAGGGGTCCCGGTCGGCAGCGCCATGCCCTTGGAGGCGGACACGCCCATCGTCGCCACGTTCAGCCAGGCTGCGTAGACCTCGCCGCTCGGATCCTTGCCGTCATGGAGCTTCCGATACCCCTCGATCGCGGTCGGCAGGTTCGGGAACTCCGTGCTCTTGATGACCGATCCGTCAGCCTGCGGAATGCCCAGGGTCATGAACGGAATGATCGTGCCCTTTTCCACATACGCTTTTGCCTTGCTGTTGTACGAGCTTGCGGAATCGTAGTTGACCGTCAGCTCGCCCCGCAGCAATGCCGCGCGCTGCTGACCCGACTACAGCCCAAGGGTCGTCTTGACGTTCTGGATCCCCAGCAGCTCGAAGGAAAGCAGGCCGCGAAGCTCCGCCGACGTGGCGTTCTTGGCGCCGAAAACGATGCCGTTTTTCCGCAGAGCCTCGATATCGGCCACGATGTCCTTGCCTTTGACCCCGGTTTCGGGACGGGCGCAAAAGATCGTGTCCTGCGGCACGACGAAGACCGCGCGCCATTTCCGCACGTCGAAATGCGCCTTCTTGCCGCCGAAGGCCTGGGAGACCAGGGACGATGTGGAAATGAGAATTGCCGTCAGCCCATCGGGCTTGGCGTCGCTCTCGAAATAGTTGCTCCCCGTGGTCGCCCCGCCGCCCGGCCGATTCAGGACGATCACATCGGGCTTGACCCGGCAGGTATTCGTGCAAAAAGGGCTGGAAGAGCCGTGCCGTGATGTCGCCGCCGCCGCCTTCCTTGAAAGGAACGACGATGGTCACGGTCTTGCCTGCGAAGCTGACCGCGGCGGCTGCAGGCTGCGCGACGACCGCAGCCGAAAGAACGAGTGCGCCGACCCCGCAAATAGCCATGGAATGACGGAAAATCACTATAGCTTCCTCCCTGATTTGGATTTCTCGATGGATCTTTTGTCGGCCGGGCCCGCCCGTCCGTCGAGGTGGCGACCGTCAAAAATCCCATTTATCGATCGATTATATCGTCTTTTTCGATTGAAGACGAACCGTTTGGCCTTCGGTCACGCGATGCGCCCGTCAACGCCGGCACGTCGCCCGCGGGATGGGCGCGGTCATAAGGCGTGCTAATATAAGAAGATGAGCAGCACCCTGACCCGCGCCTTGGCCGAACGGCTGGTGACGACGCCGTTCGGGCAACTCCCGCCGGAAGCGGTCGATGTCGCCCGCCAGGTCCTTTTGGACGCGCTCGGCGTGGCCGTCGCCGGCATCGGCGAGCCGACCGGCCTCGGCCGCATCACCATCGATTACACCGCGAGCCTCGGCGGCACGGCGGAAGCCAGCGTGATCGGCGGCCATTTCAAGACGGCGGCGCCGAACGCCGCCTATGCCAACGGCACGCTTTGCCATGCCCTGGATTACGACAACACCTGGTGGCCCCGGAACCACCCGGCGTCCCCGGCGATCCCGGCAATCCTCGCGGTCGCCGAGAGCTAATGGCGCGTCCGGCGCCGCGGTGCTGCGGGCGATCGTGCTGGCCTTCGAGGTACAGGGACGCATCCGCCTCGCCTCGCAAGGCATGGCGTCGGGCGGCCCGTTCCACCATCCGGGCGTTTCCGGCGCCATGGGCGCGGTCGCCGGCGCCGGGGTGATCCTGGGCTTATCGGCCGATCAGCTTTGCATGGCCTTCGGCAACGCCGGCTCCCGCGCCGGCACGCTGACCGCGAACCACGGCACCATGACCAAGCCGAGCCACAGCGGCATCGGCGCACGCATGGGCGTGGAGGCCGCGCTGCTGGCGGCGCGCGGCTTTACCGCCACCGACGATATCTTCGGCGCCGGCGCTTTTCTCGAGACCTTCTATGGCGCTGAGAATTGCGAGCCGCGCCTGCTGGTCGAGAATTTCGGCGCGCCCTACCGGATGGTGTCGCCCGGCGTCGCCTTCAAGCAGTATCCCGCCAAATATTCGATCCATCGCGGTATCGAGGCCGCAATCAACCTGTCGCAACGGCATGCCCTGCGGCTCGAGGATATCGAGGACGTCACCGTCGAGTATCCGCCGACCAAGCTGATCGACCGTCCGCGGACCGGCAGCGGCCTCGAGGGCAAGACCAGCCTGCAGTATGGCGTCGCAGCCGGATTGCTCGACCGACGGGTCGGGATCGACACCTTCCAGGACGCGCGCCGCTTCGCGCCGGACATGACGTCGCTGCTGGAGCGCATCCGCATCAAGGAAGATCCGGCGATTCCGAAGACCTTCGCCGACGCCTGGATCGTCCTGCGGGTGCGGACCCGCGACGGCCGGCTGCTCGAAGAGCGCTGCGCCACGCTGAAAGGCATGGCGGGGAATCCGCCGAGCCGGGAGGACCGTCTGGATAAATTCCGCAACTGCGTCTCCGGCATGCTGTCCGGACCGCGATTCCGAAAGCGTCATCCGCATCGTCGATGACCTGGCGCAACGCCCCACCATCCGCCCGCTGATGACCTTGCTCCGGAAGGCCGGCGCCGACTAGCCCGCCGCCCGTCCCTACCCGATGGGGAATTTAGCTGTCTTCGCACTAACGGGCCGCTGCCGGGACCGCCGTGCGATCGAGCAGCGGACCGATGCCGTCGAGGTCTTCGATATGCCCGATCAGCTCGATGAGCGCCGCCCGCGCCGCGTCATCGAGAAACGGCCGGGTGATGGTATGGACTTTGGTTTCCAGGTCGGCCCGGCTCATGCCCTTGAGATCATCCGCCGGCCCGAGGTGTTTCTCGACGGCAACGGTGCGCCCGTCGGACAGCGTCGCCGTGATGCGGCAAGACCGGACGGCCGGCGCGACCGCGGCGAACGCCTCGCTCAGCTTGATCTCGGCCCGTCCCATGAGGTCGAGCACGTCCGGGTCGCGGTAGCGTTCGGCCTCGAAGGTCGCCGGCGTAATATCGCCGTCGATCAACGCCGCGGCGACGCAGAACGGCAGCGAATGGTCCGCCGTCTCCCGGGTCTCCGGCCGCCAGACCTCCGGCACCGCGATCCAGCGCCCGAAAGCTTGCTTGAAGGTCTCGATGACGAGCGTCTTGATGTCCGCGACCTCGACCTTCCGGCGCAGCTCGAGCGCGGCGAACACCGGCACGTGGCAGTTGAAGCGAATGGGAAAGGACTTGATCATGGTCTGCTGCACGGCGAAGACATGGTCTTCGAACCGGGCCGGCAGCGGCAGCTTGAAAGTCTGGTCGAAGAGCTGGCCCCAGAAGCCGAATTTTCCTTCGAAAATGTCTTCCGGGCCCGTCATGCCCGCGGCGGCGAGGTAGCACGCGAACACGCCCTGACGCGAGCCTTGCGGGCCGGCCATGCCCTTCCACATGGAGATGCGCCCGGTGCGGGTCTGGTTGAGCGCGATGCCGGGCGTGATCGCCAGCGACAGCGCGTGGCCGAGCGCCTCCCGGTCCAGCCCCATCAAGCGGCCGCACGCGAGCGCGGTTGCCATCGCGACCACCGGCGTCTGGTCCCAGCCGGCATGGCTGATCGGCACGACGTCGACGAAGCGGCACTGCAGCTCGTAGGCGATGACGATCGCCAGCAGCAGGTCGGCGCCGCTCGCGCCTTCCGCCTCGGCTATGGCGATCAGGCCCGGCACGGCATCGGCCGGGTGGCTCACGCCCGCCATCGCCCGCGTGTCGCTCATGTCCAGGAACCGCGTCATGGCGCCGTTCACGAATGCCGCCATCTCCGGCGTCGTCGGCTCCAGCGTGCCGAAGAGGCGCGCGGCCCGGCCGGCGCTGATGCGCGGCGCCAGTCCCCGGACGATGCGCACCGGCGGCGCTTCCAAGGCGGCCAGGCTCACGCCAATACAATTGAGAAGCCGCGCCCGCGCCGCTTCGACCACCGGCGGCGGCAGGTCGCGGTGGTCGAGCGCGAGCGTGAAAGCGCAGCAGCTGGTCGACAGTATGATCCAAGTGTTCCTCATCGGGCGTCGCAGTCGCCAAAGCCATGGGCTTGCTTTCCGGCGCCAGCCGACCTGCTCCGACGATGCCGGCGAGATGGCTTAAGCGGATTGCGGGGCGGTTCCCTTGACCACCGTGCGGTGAAGAATGCGGCGATAGCGGTCCATCTCGTAATTCGCCACCACGCGGTGCAGCAGACAGCGGTTGTCCCACATGACGAGATCGCCCCGCTGCCACTTATGGGCATACACGAATTGCCGCCGGGTCGCGTGCTGAAGCAATTCGTCGAGCAAGCGGCGGCCTTCCGCCTCGGGCATGCCGTCCACATGCGAGGTGTGGATGCCGATATAGAGCGACTTGCGTCCGGTCGCGGGATGGAAGCGAACCATCGGGTGGGCGACCGGCGGACGCTCGCGCTTTTCCGCCTCGGTCGCCGGCTTGTTGCCGGTATTCCGCCGGTTGGCTTCCCAGCTATGGACCGCCTTCAGCGGGGCGATCCTGGCTTTGGTGGCGTCGTCCAGCACCTCATAGGCGCGATACATGTTGGCGAATTCCGTGTCGCCGCCTTCCGGCGGCAGCTCGCGCGCATGCAGGAAAGTCGCGAAGGACGGGACCGCGTGATAGGACTTGTCCGTGTGCCAGAAATAGCTGCCGAAGGTGAACGGCTTGCGGCTCGGCTTGCCGCTGGCGTCCAGGTTGTTGACCACATGGACCTTCGGCGACTTCTTCCCTTCCCGCGTGCTGAACACGTGATTTTCGGGATCGCCGAAGCGCTCGGTCATCGCGAACTGCTGGTCGCCGGTGAGGTCCTGGTCGCGGAAGACCAGGACATGATGGTCCGCAAAGGCGTCGAGCACGGCGTCCCGTAACGCATCGCCGATGGGCCGCGCCAGATCGACGCCCCGTATCTCCGCGCCCGCCGCGTCGGAAAGCCGCCGTATGTCGAGAACCGGTCTTGCCGCCAAATCGAGCTGTGCCATGGTTTTGCCCTTCCCTCCCCGGTCTGGTCTCCAGCATGGCGCCCGCATGGTCGCCCACGGGCGGATGAGACCAAAATCGCCCGCTCCGCGACCGTAGAACGATACTACCAAAGCCGCCGATCGAGCCCAAAGCGACCGGCTCGCCCGGCCAATTTGCGGGCGGCGCGCTTCCCTCGCCATAATAAGGGCCTTGGGAGGAACATCCATGGCGAACAATGGCAGGAATACCGTCTTCGCGGGCGCGGGCCAGGGCGAAGGCAAGAATGCGGGGCGCTATCGCGGCGGGCTCTTCCGGCTGCAGCCCGGCGCCGGCGACTGGGAAGCGGTGACCGGCGGCCTGCCCGAAAATGTCGAGGTGCGCACGATCGCGCAGCACCCGACCGACCCGAAAACGCTCTTCATCGGCACGCAGGACGGCCCCTATCGCAGCACCGACGGCGGCGCGCATTGGGTAAAGCCCGATTTCCCCGACAAGGGCGCGGTGATCTGGACCATCGCGGTGCACCCGACCCGCCCCGGCATCGTCTATGCCGGCGCGGCGCCGGTCGCGCTCTACCGCAGCGAGGATGGCGGCGACACCTGGCGCCGGCTCCCGAAAGCAAAATCGCCCGCCCATTGCGAGCGCGAAGGCTTCGACACGCGCACGATCCGCGTCACCTTCGACCCGACCCGGCCCGACGAGGTCTATGTCGGGCTGGAGGTCAGTGGCGTCCTCCACAGCACCGACGGCGGGGAGACCTGGACCGACGTATCTGCGCCGCTGATCGCGCTGGCCCAATTGCCGCACCTGCAGAGCAACGTCGGCGGCCGTCATTGCGGCCAGTGCGAGGGCATGCTGGACACGCACGCGCTCGCCATCAGCAGCGCCGCCCCCGGCTCAGCCTTCCTCGCCGTGCGCATGGGCATTTTCCGCACCGATGACGGCGGCGCGAGCTGGCGCGACACCGAGGTCGGGCGCTTCTCGCCGCTGACCTATTGCCGCGACCTGATCGTCTCGCCGCATGATCCGAACGTGTTCTACGCCGCCCTGTCCAAGGCCGCCTTCAGCACCGCCGGCTCGTTGTTCCGCAGCGACGACGTGACCAGGACCTGGACGCGCATGGACCACGGCGTCAGGGTGGAAAGCACGGTCATGGCGCTGGCGGCGCATCCGACCGACCCGGCGAGCCTTTACAGCGTCACCCGCGCGGGACAGGTGATCGGGACGGAAGACAACGGCGCCTCGTGGCGGGACCACCCGCTGCCCAAGGACGTGCACGACGTCTACGCGGTCGCCTGCTACTGACGGCGGGTCCCAAAAGGCCGGCGCGTGCCCAATCCCGCACCCCAAAAAGAAAAGAGGTCAGCGGGGTCGCCGCTAACCTCTTGAAACTTTGGGGTGGCATACCGGACTTGAACCGGTGACCCCCAGATCCACAATCTGGTGCTCTAACCACCTGAGCTAATGCCACCATAGTGAGTTGAGCCGCCTGATTTAGTCCCGCCCGTCCGACCCGTCAAGCACGGAGGGGCGGCGTCCGGCTTGGGCCTCGGCGGCCGCCATCTCCGGGAAACCGGCGCGGCCTTCTGCCGCCGCCGCCCCCTGCACCGCCCGCTTGATCTCGACGCGCCGCCGTGCACCATAGGCAGCCAACGAGAACAACGCCAACCGTTGGGGGAATCCGGCCGTGCTGCAGCTCGCCTCGAACCTGAAACGCCTCGGCACCGAAACTGCCTTCGAGGTGCTGGCGCGGGCCGCCGCGCTGGAGGCCAAGGGCAAGTCCATCATCAATCTCGGCATCGGCCAGCCGGACTTCAAGACGCCGCCGCACATCGTGGAAGCCGCCATCAAGGCGCTGCGCGACGGCCATCACGGCTACACGCCGGCCAACGGCATCCTGGCGCTGCGCGAGGCGGTCTCGGCCGATCTGCACCGCCGCCACGGCGTCACGGTCGACCCCGACTGCGTCGTCGTCGTGCCGGGCGGCAAGGTCACGATGTTCTTCGCCATCCTGATGTTCGGCGAGCCCGGCGCCGAGATCATGTACCCCGACCCCGGCTTCCCGATCTACAAGTCGGTGATCGACTACACCGGCGCCAAGGCGGTGCCGATCGTGCTGCGCGAATCCAAAGAATTCGCCTTCAGCGCCGAGGAGGTGCTGGCGCAGATCACGCCGAAGACCCGCCTGATCATCATCAACAGCCCGGCCAACCCGACCGGCGGCACGGTGCCGCGCGCGGAATGGGACAAGCTGGTCGACGGCCTCGCCCGCCACCCCGACGTGGCGATCCTGTCGGACGAGATCTACAGCCAGATGCTCTACGGCGGGCGCGAGCATGTCAGCCTGCTGCAATACGAGCAGCTGCGCGACCGGGTCATCATGCTGGACGGCTGGTCCAAGACCTACGCCATGACCGGCTGGCGGCTCGGCTTCGCGGTCTGGCCGGAGAAACTCGCCGCGACCGCGACCCGGCTCGCCATCAACTGTCATTCCTGCGTCAACGCGCCGACCCAGTTTGCCGGCATGGCCGCGCTCGACGGCCCGCAGGACATGGTCAAGACCATGGTCGCCGCCTTCGACGAGCGGCGCCGGGTCATCGTCTCCGAGCTCAATCAGATTCCGGGCTTCCGCTGCGTCGATCCGGGCGGCGCCTTCTACACCTTCCCCAACATCGAGGGCACCGGCAAGTCGGCCCGCGACCTGCAGAACCTGCTGCTCGAGGAGGCCGGCGTCGCCACCATGGCCGGCACCGCCTTCGGCGACTACGGCGAAGGCTATATCCGCTTTTCCTATGCCAACAGCGTCGAAAACATCCGCGAAGCCGTGAAACGGATCAAAAAATGCCTATAAATTCATCATTTGCATCTAAATTAATCATATATGCAGGGACCGGCCCAGGGGTATTTACGAAAGAGCCCGGAGAATCAATCTTCTACTTGAAATTTCGCCAATGGCACGCGGAATGCTTATTGAGAAGCCAGCGCGCATAGCGATGCGGCATACTTGAGCCCACCATCGCCATGCGGCCGCCAGGCCCGAGGAGGAATTGAGGACCGCAACACCGATGAAAAAGATCGAAGCCATTATTAAGCCATTCAAGCTTGATGAAGTTAAGGAAGCCCTGCAAGACGTTGGTATTCAAGGGATAACTGTAACTGAAGCAAAAGGATTTGGGCGCCAGAAAGGACATACCGAGCTTTATCGCGGCGCCGAATACGTCGTCGACTTTCTGCCGAAAGTGAAGCTGGAGGTGGTGCTGGACGATGCGCTCGCCGAACGGGCGATCGAAGCCATCCAGAACGCCGCCCGTACCGGGCGCATCGGGGATGGCAAGATATTCATCTCGCAGATCGACGAAGCGATCCGCATCCGCACCGGCGAGAGAGGCCCAGACGCAGTATAGACAACGTGACGATCACCACGCGGCCGCCGTCCGCCAGGCGCGGCCGCATCCCCTAATCTACCGAACGGCTGGCGGGAACGCTGGCCCCATTCACTCATAACGACACGGAATTCCAAGGAGCAAGGGAACATGTCGGACGTCGAAAAAGCATTGAAAATCATCAAGGACAACGACGTAAAATACGTCGACTTCCGATTTACCGATCCGCGCGGAAAATGGCACCACACCGCGCAGCATATTTCCACCATCGAAGCCGACACCTTCAAAGACGGCATCATGTTCGACGGCTCGTCGATCGCCGGGTGGAAGGCGATCAACGAATCCGACATGATCCTCATGCCGGACGCCGCCACGGCGGTGATGGACCCGTTCGCCGAGCAGCCGAGCATGATCCTGTTCTGCTCGATCATCGAGCCGTCGACCGGCCAGCCCTACAGCCGCGACCCGCGGTCCACGGCGCTGAAGGCGGAAGCCTATCTGAAGTCGACCGGCATCGGCGACACCGCCTATTTCGGCCCGGAAGCCGAATTCTTCGTCTTCGACGACGTCCGCTTCCAGGTCGAGCAGGAATACACCTTCGTGGCGCTGAACTCGATCGAGGGCCCGTACAACTCCGGCACCGAGATGAGCGCCGGCAACCCGGGCCACCGGCCGGCCACCAAGGGCGGCTACTTCCCGGTCCCGCCGGTCGACCATGAATCCGACCTGCGCGCCGAGATGGTCTCGACCATGGTCGAGATGGGCCTCGACATGGAAAAGCATCATCACGAAGTCGCGCCCGCCCAGCACGAGCTCGGCATCAAGTTCGGCACGCTCGTGCGCAGCGCCGACAACATGCAGATCTACAAGTACGTCGTGCACATGGTCGCCCACCGCTACGGCAAGACCGCGACCTTCATGCCGAAGCCGGTCTACGGCGACAACGGCTCGGGCATGCACACCCACCAGTCGATCTGGAAGGGCGGCAAGCCGACCTTCGCCGGCTCGGGCTACGCCGACCTGTCGGAGACCGCGCTGTTCTACATCGGCGGCATCATCAAGCACGCCAAGGCGATCAACGCGTTCACCAACCCGCTGACCAACAGCTACAAGCGCCTGATCCCCGGTTTCGAGGCGCCGGTGCTGCTGGCCTACTCGGCGCGCAACCGCTCGGCCTCCTGCCGTATCCCCTACGTCTCGACGCCGGCCGGCAAGCGCGTCGAAGTGCGCTTCCCCGATCCGGGCCAGAACGCCTATCTCGGCTTCGCCGCGATGCTGATGGCCGGGCTCGACGGCATCCAGAACCGGATCCATCCGGGCGACGCGATGGACAAGGACCTTTACGACCTGCCGCCGGAAGAGCTCGCCGGCGTCCCGACCGTCTGCGGCTCGCTGCGCGAGGCGCTGGGCGCGCTCGACGCCGACCGCGAGTTCCTGCTGAAGGGCGACGTGTTCGGCACCGACCTGATCGACGGCTATCTCGCGCTCAAGTGGGACGAGGTCTACGCCTTCGAGCACACGCCGCACCCGATCGAATACAAGATGTACTACAGCGTCTGATCGATCGATCCGCATTGCGGAACAGAGCCGGGGCCGTGCATCGCGCGGCCCCGGTTTTCTTTACGCCGATTGGCTTAGCGCCCGACCTTCACCTGCTTTTCCGCCCCGCCGTAGCCATGCACGAAATCATGCGCGCGGACGGTCACCTGCGTGACCCCGGCCGGGATGCGAACCCCCGACAGCGAGCGGGTGAAGGGCTGCTCGTCCTCGTGCGGATGCAGCAGCGTGCGCGTGGCGAGCACCGTCTTGCCGTCGGGCGCCAGCACCTCCCAGCGGTCGGCATAGTGGTCCCAGCCCGTATCGGCATGGCGGACGGTCACGTCGAAGGCATAGGTCCCCGGGCCGTCCGGACGGACTGCCACGGCCACCACGTCCGCCTCGCCCGCGGCGGCCGCGGACGGCCCGAGCGCCGTGCCGGAAACCGCGGCGAAGATCGCCGCGCCTGTTGCCAACCCGCGGAAAATCGGCATTTCCCGGCGCTCCTCCGTTCGCGGCGCCTGCCCGCCGGAGCTGTTAGGTTAACGCAGCCTTAAGATTTCCGCGATACACAGCACGCTGGGATAAACCGCCGCGAAACCGAGCCCCAGGGCTGCCGGCGCCGCGGCCGTCGACGGCGGCGCGACCGCCGATGACACCGCCTGGGGGCTAGAGCCGGCATCATGTTCCGGGATCTTGCACGCAACCTGTACGCCGGCGCGCGGCTGTGCTTCATGCTGCCGGTCGACCGCGCCGATTTCCGCGCCAGCCTGGACCAGGCCTTCGCGCTTCTGGTCTTCGGCAGCGGCACGATCCTGCTGATCGAATTCGCCGCGGCCAGCGGCAACTGGTTCCCCTCGCCCGACCGCGTCGGCCTCTACGCGCTCGCCATCCTGACCGGGCTGATCGGCTGCTTCGCCGCGACCCGGCTGCTGGGCGTCGCGGAGCGGCTCAGCACCGTGGTGGTGATGCTGCTGGCCGGCGCCTTCTGGCTCATCCCGGTGTTCGGCCCCGTCTTCGCGCTCGCTGGCGAAGCGGCCCTGGCGCCGAGCAGCGCCGCGGGCGCCACCGTCGCCATCCTGATCGTGCTCTGGTGCCTCGGCATCGCCATGCGCGTCATCCAGATCGCGGCCGGCGGCGGCATCGTGAAGCCCGCCGTCGCGGCCTCGATCCTGGTCGTCTTCACCGCGCTGCCCAAGCTGCTGCTGATCCCGCCCGGAACCTGGCTGGGCGAGCCGGCCAAGCTGCCGCCGAGCTGGACCCAGGAAAACCTCTATTACGGCCAGTTCGGCATGGTCAACCAGGCGGCCGACTGGCTCGCCAAAGGCCGGCCCGGCGTGTCCGACATCTATTTCGTCGGCTTCGCGGCCGACGCGCGCGAGCCGGTCTTTCTCAACGAGATGCGCGGCGTGACGCGGCTCTTCGACCGGCGTTTCGATACCAGGACCCGCTCGGTCGTGCTGATCAACAACCGGTCGACGGTGCGCCAGGCGCCGCTCGCCAACATGCACAATCTCGGCCGCATCCTGAGCATGATCGGCAAGCGCATCGATCCCGAGGAAGACATCGTCGTGTTGTATCTGTCCGCGCCGGCGCTCGCCGGCGGCGGCGATCAAGCCAAGCTTCGAGACCCTCGACTTCGTCCCGATCCATGCCGCGCATATCCAGGGCATGTTCGACGACGCCGGAATCAAATGGCGCGTCATCATCCTCTCCGCCTGCGCCACCGACGGCTTCGTCGAGCAGCTGCGCGGTCCGACCACGCTGGTGATCGCCGCGGCCGGCGCCGGAGGCCACGGCCAGGGCTGCCGCGGCGATGCGGACTACACCGCCTTCGGCAAGGCCTTCTTCGACGAAGCGCTGCGCGGCACCTACTCGCTGCCCGACGCCTTCGAGCGCGCGCGCACATTGCTCGCCGCGGAAGACAAGAACAGCCTGCACGAACCGTCCGGACCGGTTATCGAGATGGGCGGCCAGATCGCCGCCAAGCTCGACGCCGTCGCCGCCGACCTGAGTCAGCGCAGCGCGACCGCCGCGTTGCCGCCTCCGCCGACCGTGCCGAAAGCCAAGCCGCCGAAGATGATACGGCCTTGAAGGACGGCCCGCGTCCCCTTGACGCCCGGCATGGCGCGCATATCTGAACTTCGCGACCGTGATGGCGTTCGTTAATAAATTTACCGGACATGGCGTCCGCAATTTCGTAGATTGCCCACATGCTTCAATCGCGCCGGCACCCAAGCCGCGGCAGGGCGGCCTGGCCCCGCCTCCGTAACGCCGCCTGCCTTCTGCTGGTGGTCGCGGCGGGCGTAGGCGGCTGCGCGCGGGCCGACGAAGGCCGCGATACGGCCGATTTCATTCCCCAGGTGACGGTGCCGCCGCCGCAGCCGACCTACGGCATCAATGTCGAGCAGGTCTACTATTCGCAATACCGCCTGATCGCGCGGGAGATCCGGGCGCTCGAACTCGCAGCGGCCGGGCGTCCCCGACCTCTATTTCGTCGGCTTCGCCGGCGATGCGCAGCAGGACGTGTTCCTGCGCGAGGTCCGCAGCATCCGCAAGCTGTTCGACGAGCGCTTCGACACGCACGGCCGCTCGATCACGCTGGTGAACAACCGCGCGACGGTCGCCACCGAGCCGCTCGCCAGCACGCATAACCTGCTGGCCGCGCTCGACCAGGTCGGCGCGCGCATGGACCCGGACGAGGACGTGCTCTTCCTCTACCTGACCTCGCACGGCACGCGCGGCGTGCTGGCGGTCGACTTCCCGCCGCTGCACCTCAATCCGCTGAGCGCCGAAAGCCTTCGCAAGATGCTCGACCAGGCGCGGATCAAGTGGCGCATCATCGTGATCTCCGCGTGTTATTCGGGCAGCTTCATCGAGCCGCTGAAGACCGACACCTCGCTGATCATCACCGCGGCGCGGTCCGACCGCGTCTCCTTCGGCTGCAGCAACGAGAACGACTTCACCTATTTCGGCCGCGCCTATTTCGACGAAGCGCTGCGTCACACCTATTCCTTCATCGACGCCCAGGCGGAGGCCGCCCGGACCATCTCCAAATGGGAGACGGCGGAAGACCTCAGGCCGTCGCTGCCGCAGATCCATATCGGCTCGAAGATCCGCCCGAAGCTGGCGGAGATCGAGATGCGCCTGCGCAGCCTCCACCCCGCCCCCGCGCCGACCCCGATGGCGAAGCCGATCCCGATGTCGGAGCGGTG
>CAVQDH010000013.1:0-684572 GCA_963711215.1 uncultured Alphaproteobacteria bacterium
CTGTGCCCGTCATCGTTGCGGTTCCTTTTCATGCAGAGGATAGCGGCGGCGCCGATACGGCAACGGTGCGGCAGCGCCTGGCCATAGGACTTACGTCATTTACGCAAATCCGATGCCAAGGACGCAAATCGCGGAGATCGGCCGTTTCGTTGGCGAAACGTTATCCCCGTCCGCATGCCGTGTGCTTCATCGGCGGGCAGCGGCGACGTAACAATGCGGCAGCGCTCGCGTTGGGCCAGCCGATTCGCACAGTGAATTAAGGCGCTTGCCTGTCGCTCCGCGAGAAAGGCGTCATCGCTGCAGCAGGCGCGAGCAGTATTTGCCAGAAACATACAATCCACTTCGATCACTCGACCTCACAATGTCACGAAGCGCGCCTTATCTTCATTGTGCACGGCTGTCGGAGCGTTGGTCGTGCGAAGGCGCGGCACGAAACCGAATGAGGCAAAACCATGAGCACCATCACGACGAAGGACGGAACCGAGATCTATTACAAGGACTGGGGCACCGGACAGCCGATCGTCTTCAGTCACGGCTGGCCCTTGAGCGCGGACGCCTGGGACGCCCAGATGCTGTTCCTCGGCGCGCAGGGCTTCCGCGTCATCGCGCACGATCGCCGGGGTCACGGCCGGTCCGGCCAGACCTGGGACGGCAACGAGATGGACACCTATGCGGACGACCTGGCCGCGCTGACGGCGAAGCTCGACCTCAAGGACGCCATCCATGTCGGCCATTCGACCGGCGGCGGCGAGGTCGCCCGCTATATCGGGCGCCACGGCACCAAGCGCGTCGCCAAGGCGGTGCTGATCGGCGCTGTGCCGCCGATCATGCTGAAGACGGCGGCCAATCCCGGCGGATTGCCGCTGGCGGTGTTCGACGACATCCGCACCGCCGTCGTCGCCGACCGTTCGCAGTACTTAAAGGATCTCGCCACGCCGTTCTACGGCGCCAACCGCGACGGGGTGACGGTTTCCCAGGGCATACGGGATTCCTTCTGGCTACAGGGCATGATGGCGGGTCATAAGGCGGTTTACGATTGCATCAAGGCCTTTTCCGAAACGGACTTCACCGAAGATCTCAAGAAGTTCGACGTGCCGACGCTGATCATCCACGGCGACGACGACCAGATCGTTCCGATCGGCGCCGCCGCCATGCGGTCCGCCAAGATGATCGAAGGCGCGCGCCTTGAAGTCTACAAGGGGGCGCCGCACGGCATGTGCACGACCCAGGCGGACCGGGTGAACGCGGAACTCCTGAAGTTCTGTCGGGAGTAGTGAAAATCATCGAAGATGTACCGTCCCCCGGGGCTCAGCCCCGGGGCGATCGCTGATGCTCAAAGACCAGGAGACCGGCCATGTCTAAACAGGAGATGCTGACCCCTCAGAACTGCGCCATCACGCTGATCGACTATCAGCCGGCGATGTATCAGGGCGTCCAGTCGCACGACCGCAATATCACCTTCCACAACGTCCAGATCCTGGCGAAGGCCGCCAAGCTTTTCGGCATTCCGTTGGTGATCTCGACCGTCGCCAAGGACAGCTTCTCGGGGCCCTTCATGCCGGAGGTCACCGATCTGTTTCCCAAGCTCAGGATCATCGACCGCACCTCGATCAATGCCTGGCTCGATCCCGCCTTCCGCAAGGCCATTCTCGCGACCGACCGCAAGAAGATCGTGGTGGCGGGGCTGTGGACGGAAGCCTGCGTCATGTTTCCGTCGCTCGAGCTGCTGAAGGAAGGCTTCGAGGTCTACGTGCCGGCGGACGCCTGCGGCGACATTTCCCCCGAGGCGCACCAGCGCGCGGTCGACCGCCTGGTCCAGGCCGGCGCCGTGCCGATCACCGCGCTGCAATTCGTCTTCGAGCTGCAGCAGGATTGGGCGCGCAGCGAAAGCTATAACGGCGTCATGGACATCCTGAAGGCGCATTCGCCCTACGGCATCCAGGTCCGGTTCTCGAAATGGGCATTGGGCGAGCACGCCTCCGAAGGCGGTTCCGCGTAACAGACGAAAGGTCACCGCATCCCGCGGGCGCGGCCGCCGCGACGGCTGCGCCCGTTGCCCGCTCGCCCAATTGCCGCCAGGAGACCCGACATGACCCCCGACCTGATCCTCGTGAACGGACGCTTTTCTACGCTCGACCGGGCGCAGCCGAACCCGGAGGCGGTGGCGATCGCCGGCGACCGCTTCCTCGCCACCGGCGGGGCGCGCGAGATCCGCGCCCTCGCAGGGCCGGACACCGGGATCCTCGATCTCGGCGGACGGCGCGCGATCCCCGGGTTGATCGACAGCCACATGCACATCATCCGCGGCGGCCTCAACTACAATCTCGAGCTGCGCTGGGACGGCGTGCGGTCCCTGGCCGACGCGATGGCCATGCTGAAGCGCCAGGTCGCCGTCACCCCGCCGCCGCAATGGGTGCGCGTGGTGGGCGGTTTCACCGAACATCAGTTCGCGGAGAAGCGCCTGCCGACGCTGGACGAGATCAATGCGCTGGCGCCCGATACGCCGGTCTTCATTCTCCACCTCTACGACCGGGCGCTGCTCAATGGTGCTGCGCTGCGTGCCGTCGGGTACACCAAGGACACGCCGAATCCGCCCGGCGGCGAGATCCAGCATGACGCGGCAGGCAATCCGACCGGCCTGCTGCTGGCCAAGCCGAACGCCGCCATTCTCTATGCGACGCTGGCCAAGGGGCCGAAGCTGCCGCCGGAATACCAGCTCAACTCGACGCGGCATTTCATGCGCGAGATGAATCGGCTCGGCGTGACCACGGTGATCGATGCCGGCGGCGGGTTCCAGAACTATCCGGAAGACTATTCCATCATCGAGAAGCTGCATCGCGACGGCGAGCTGACGCTGCGCATCGCCTATAACCTGTTCACCCAGAAGCCGGGCAAGGAGCTCGACGACTTCGCCACCTGGTCGGCGAAAGTGCGCCCGGGGCAGGGCGACGACCTCTACCGCCACAACGGCGCCGGCGAGATGCTGGTCTACACCGCGGCTGACTTCGAAGACTTCCAGGTGGCGCGTCCCGACATGCCGCCGTCGATGGAAGGCGATCTCGAGCCGGTCGTCCGGCTGCTCGCCGAGAAGCGCTGGCCGTGGCGATTGCACGCGACCTATGACGAGACGATCGGCCGCGCGCTCGACGTCTATGAAAAGGTGAACCGGGATATTCCCTTCGACGGCCTTCATTGGTTCTTCGACCATGCGGAAACCATCTCAGACCGCAACATCGAGCGGATCGCAGCGCTCGGCGGCGGCATCGCGGTGCAGCACCGGATGGCCTATCAGGGCGAGTATTTCGTCGAGCGCTACGGCGCGGCCGCGGCCGAGCGTACGCCGCCGATCGCGCGCATGCTGGAGGCCGGCCTGCCGGTCGGCGCAGGCACGGATGCGACCCGCGTGGCCAGCTATAACCCGTGGGTCTCGCTGTCCTGGCTGGTCACCGGCAAGACGGTCGGCGGCCTGCGTCTCTATCCGCGCGGCAACTGCCTCGACCGCGAGGCGGCGCTCCGGCTTTGGACCCAGGCGAATTGCTGGTTCTCGACCGAGGACGGCAAGAAGGGCCAGATCGCGCCGGGCCAGCTCGCCGACCTGGTCGTTCTCGACCGCGATTACATGACGGTGGCGGAGGACGAGATCCCGGATATCGAGAGCGTGCTGACACTGCTGGGCGGCGAGGTCGTGCACGGCGCCGGCGACTATGCCGATCTCGCGCCGGCGCTGCCCGCCGCGATGCCGGACTGGTCGCCGGTGCGCAGCTTCGGCGGCTATCAGCATCGGGCGCAGGCGGCGGCGTCCCAGCATTTCGCCGCCGGCTGCAGCTGCGCCCATGCCTGCGCGGTGCACGGTCATGCCCATGCGCAGGCGCTCGCCGCGCCGTCGGTCGCCGCGGACGATCGCTCCTTCTGGGGCGCGCTCGGCTGCTCCTGCTGGGCCTTCTAGGACGAGACGCCGGCGGAAAATTCAATTGGTTGGATGAATCTTTTCAGAGTACAGGAGAGGCACGATGTACATGAGCTATATCGACCTGGCGGACAACATACGCAAAGCGGCCATCGATCTGCTGCAGGCGCGGCTTGCGGATGCGGTCGATCTCGCCGCGCAATGCAAACAGGCCCACTGGAACGTCAAGGGTCCGAATTTCATCGCGCTGCACGAGCTGTTCGACAAGATCGCATCCGATGTCGCCGGCTATGCCGATCTGATCGCCGAACGCATCGCGACGCTGGGCGCGATCGCGGAAGGCACGGCGGTGGTCGCGGCGGAACGGTCGACGCTGCCGCAGTATCCGCTCTGCATCGCCAAGGGCGCCGAGCACATCGAAGCGCTGGCGACGGCGCTGGCTGGGTTCGGTAAGGTGGTGCGGGCGAACATCGAGCAGGCGGCGGAAATCGGCGATCAGGATACCGCCGACATCTTTACGGAAGTCTCGCGCGGTGTGGACAAGAACCTTTGGTTCGTCGAAGCGCATCGTCAGACGGAGCGCTAGCCGGCGTTGATCCGCCCGGGAGAGCCTGCGGCGTGCGAGGGGAGGCGGAGCGGATGAAGGACGAAGATGCAGCGCCGCCGGCTGGGCCGGCGTCCGCCGCCGCGCCAGCGCCGCGTTCCGCTTTCGCGCCCTTTCGCAATCGCGTGTTTGCCGTGCTCTGGGTCGCGACGGTGCTGTCCAACATCGGCACCTGGGTCCACGACGTCGCGGCCGGCTGGCTGATGACGTCGCTCAGCCCGTCGCCGCTGCTGGTCGCGCTGGTACAGACGGCCACCAGCCTGCCGATCTTCTTGTTCGCGCTGCCGGCGGGCGCGCTTGCCGATATCGTCGACCGGCGGCATCTGCTCGCCGGCGTGCAGGCGACCCTGGCCGTTCTGGCGGCAGCTCTCGGGCTGATGGTGCTGGCCGGATGGGCCAATCCCTGGCTGCTGCTCGGCGTCACCTTCTGCATGGGCACGGGCACGGCGCTGATCATGCCGACATGGCAGGCGATCGTGCCGAGCCTGGTCGGGCGCGAGACGCTGCAGCAGGCGGTCGCGCTCAACAGCGTCGGGATCAATATCAGCCGCGCGATCGGGCCGGCGCTCGCCGGGCTGATCATCACCACGATCGGAATCGCCGTTCCCTTCCTGATCAATGCGGCGAGCTACCTCGTCGTGATCGCGGCGGTCCTGTGGTGGCGGCCGCCCGTTGCCTCGCAACGCCGGTTGCCGCCGGAGCATCTGTTCGGCGGCATCCGTGCCGGCCTGCGCTATGCCTGGGCGAGCGGTCCGCTCAGGGCGGCGCTCGGCCGGGCCGTCGGCTTCTTCGTCTTCGCCAGCGCGTACTGGGCGCTGCTGCCCCTGGTCGTTCGCAAGCTGCTGGCCGGCGACGCCACGCTGTACGGCGCCTTGCTCGGATGCGTCGGGGTCGGCGCCGTCGTCTGCGCGCTTCTGCTGCCGCGGCTGCGTGGCCGCTTGAACCCGGACCATTTCGTGCGGCTGGGCACGATCGGCATGGCGGCCGTTCTGATCGTCGTCGGCCTGTTCGGCAACCGGGTCGTTGCCGCCGGGGCGAGCTTCGTCGCCGGGGCGTCCTGGATCGCCGTGCTGACGAGCCTCAACGTCTCGGCGCAGACGGCCTTGCCCGACTGGGTGCGGGCGCGTGGTCTCTCGATCTTCGTCACGGCATTCTTCGGCTCGATGAGCGCCGGCAGCGTGATCTGGGGCCAGACCGCGAGCCAGCTCGGATTATCGCCGGCGCTGCTGATCGCGGCGGCAGGCGCGCTCGTGGCGATCCCGCTGACCTGGCGGTGGCGGCTGCACGGAGCGCGGCTCGACGTCACGCCCGCCATGCATTGGCCGGAGCCGATGGTCAGCAGCGATGTGGCGCATGACCGCGGCCCGGTCATGGTGACGGTCGAATACCGGATCGACCCGGCGCAGGCGGATGCCTTCGTCGCGACGCTCGACGAGCTGAGCGGCGAGCGCAGGCGCGATGGCGCCTACGCGTGGGGCCTGTTCGAGGACGCGGCCGCGCCGGGCCGCTACATCGAATCCTTCCTGGTCGCGTCCTGGCTCGAGCATCTGCGCCAGCACGAGCGGGTGACGGCGGCCGATCGGGATATCCAGGAGCGGGCGCTCCAGTTTCAGGTCGAGGGCACGGCCCCCATCGTCTCGCATTTCATCGCACCCCGGCGCGGCGGGTAGCGCGCCGCCGACCCGGTCAGGCGGCGGATTCCACGCCGGCGATGCTCATCGCCGCCTCGAGCCGCGGCAGCGCCGCTTTTATGCCGGCCGCCGTCGCCTCGCCGTGCAGACGCCGCAGATTCGCCCGGATCTCGGGATCTTTCGCGCGGCGGCCGACCGCGGCGAGCGTCCGTGCCCTGAGACAATAGAAGTCGCTCCACGGAAGCGGTTCCGCCTTCGTGTACTGCTCCAAGGCGCCGGCGTGGCGGTCCGCCTCGTCCCACTCCTGGCGTTCGAGCGCCTGCTCCATGGCGGCGCGGCGGAACCAGAAATGGTTGTGGCTGACGCTTCCCGACGCCAGGAGGTCTTCGGCCTGGGCAAGGGCCGTCCGGCGCTCGTCCGGATCGGGTGTGGAGGCAGCCAGAAGCGACAGGGCCCGCGCACCGATCAAGGTCAGCGGTGCGCCCTGCAGCCGGGCCAGCGCGTCGCGTGCCAGCGGCAGCGCCTTTTCCGCGCCGCCGCTGCGTTCCGCGACCGCGGCAAGCGTGGTCAGGCTCTGCGCTTCGAGGAATTTCGATCCAAATTTTTGCGACAGGGTCAGGGAGTCGCGGGCGTGTCGGGCCGCCGTCTCGATATCGTCGCGGTCGAGCGAGAGATTGGCGACCACGGAATGCCCAAAATGCTGGGCCCGGACGTTGCCGGCCCGCCTGGCTACCTCGATCGCCGCGAGGCCGTCCTCGATCCCGGCGGTCAGCGCGTTCTGAAAGGACCGCGTCCAGCCGAGCATGTGAAGGTTGGAGGACTCGATCTCGACGAAGCCCTTCTTGCGGCTGATTTCGATGCAGCGGCGGAAATGGTCGAAGGCGGTCAGCATGCGGCCGCGCTGGTAATAGGCGTCGCCGAGCCCGCCGAGCGCGCGTGCCTCATGCTCGAGCGAGCCCGCTTCCTGCGCGTAGCGATAGGAAAGCTGGTGCTGCGCCAGGCATTCCTCGAGCTTGCCGGTCGGAAAATAAATGTTGCCGCGGCTATAGTGCACGCGCGCCAGGGCGAGGATGTCGTTGCGCTTGGTGGCTTCGCTTTCTGCCGCTTCGAGATGCGTGAGCGCGTCGCTGAACTTGCCTACGATGCGCAGAACCGAGACGAGCGCGAGGCGCGCTTCGACCATCCGCTGCGAGCGCGCCGGATCGTCGGGAAGCTCGGCGAGCGACGCGAGCGCCCGCTTGAAGCGGACGGCCGATTCGCGCGTCGCCGCCCTCCCGGCCGACTGCCAGCCGGCCTGCATGAAAAGGTCGGCGGCGTCGGACGCCATGCCGGCGCTGCTCAGATGCTCGGCAACGAAGACCGGCTCCGCCGCGACGGCGTCGGGACCGCGCTGCTGAATGACCGTCGCGACGCGCGCGTGCAGCTGCCGGCGCCGGCCGGACAGCAGGGAGTCATAGGCGGCGTCGCGAACCAGCGCGTGGCGGAAGGAATAGCGCTCCTGATCGCCGGCGCCGTGGCGGAACAGCAGCGACGCTTCGACCAGCTGGGTGAGGTCCTTGCGCAGCTGGTCGGCATCGCGCCCGGTGACTGCCGCCAGCAGCCCGAAGGAGAAGTCGCGTCCGATCACGGCCGCCGTCTGGCAGACGTCGCGAACGGAGGATAGCTGGTCCAGTCGGGCGCGCAGCAAATCCTTCAGGCTCGCCGGGATGGCAAGTGACAGCAGCGGTCCGTCCAGCACCCAGCGGCCGTCGCGCTGCGTCAGCGCGCCTGCCTCGATGACGGCGCGTGTGAGCTCCTCGACAAACAGCGGCACGCCGTCGGTGCGCGCGATAATGGCGGCGAGAACCTCGTCCGGCAGCGCGCTGCCGCCCGTCACCCCGGCGGCAAGCGCACTGGAATCGCGGCGGCCGAGCCGGTTGAGGCTGAGCAGCGTGACATGGGCCTCGCCGATCCAGGGCGGATCGAAATCCGGCCGATGGGTGAGAACCATCAGCATCGGCAGGCCCGCGATCCGCGCGACCAGCCGGTCGATCAGGTCGAGCGAGGTCGGGTCGACCCAGTGCAAATCCTCGAACAGCATCAGCACGGGCTTGCGCGTCGTAATGGTCGCGATATGCGCGGCGAGGGCGTCGAGCGCCTCGTCGATCTGATGCTCCGGCACGACGCCGTCGGTGGGTATACCGGCGCCGGTCGGCAGCGACATCAAAGGCGCGACAAGGCCGGCAACGCGGCTCGGGTCCGCCACCTTGCGGCCGAACAGGGCCTTGAGCTTTTCCAACCGCGCCGCCTCATCGTCGCCGCGCTCGAAACCGGCGGCGTCCTCCAGGTGCTCGACGACCGGATACAGCGCGCTGCACCGATGAAAGGGCGAACATTGGTAGTGCAGGCGAAGATGCGGCTCGCTCGCGATTCCTTCGAGCAGCGCCTCGGCGATCCGCGACTTGCCGATGCCGGCCTCGCCGGAAATGACGACGACCTGGCCTTCGCCGTCGCGCGCCCGCCGCCAACGGTCGGTCAGCAGCGCGACCTCCTGCTCCCGGCCGACGAATGGCGGCGTGAGCCCGGCCGGGCGGCTTGCCTCGAACCGGCTCATTGCCCGGCGCGCGCGCGTAACCTGATAGGCCGCGATCGGCGCCGTGAGGCCCTTGATGGCGACCGGATCCAGGGGCTCGCAGTCGAACGCCTCGCCGATCAGCGCCCGGGTCGAGGCGGCGATGACGACCGAATCCGGCGCCGCGGCAGCCTGCAGCTTCGCCGCGAGATTGGGCGTCTCGCCGACCACGGTCTGCTCGCGCGCTTCGCCGTCGCCGATAATGTCGCCGGCCACGACGAGGCCGGTCGCGATGCCGACGCGGATGGCGATGCGGAGATCGCCGTCGGCGAATCCGCCGCGGATCGGCGCCATCGCCGGCGCCATCTCGAGAGCGGCGCGGACGGCCCGCTCGGCATCGTCTTCATGCGCCTTGGGATAGCCGAAATAAGCCAGCACGCCGTCGCCCATGTAGCGCGCGACGTAGCCGTCGTAGCGGCCGATCACCTCGGTGCAGGTCTGCTGGTAGCGGTGGGTGAGGTCGCGCAGCTCTTCCGGGTCGAGCCTCTGCGACAAGGCGGTCGAGCCGACCATATCGCAGAACAGGACGGTGATCTGGCGGCGCTCCGCCCGTTCGTCCTCGACAGCGGGCGCCGGCGAGGCTGCGGTTGGCGCGGCGGCAGGTCCGTCGGACGGATCGGCGAGCGCAATGCCGCAGCCACCGCAGAACCGGTCTTCCGCGGCGTTCTCGAAACCACATTCATTGCAGCGGCGCGACAACGCCTGGCCGCAAGCGCCACAGAAACGGCGACCCGGCCTGTTGTCAGCGCCGCAGGAAAGACACTTCATCAACATTGCCTCGAAGTGTCGGTGTCTTCCTGTCGGGAGCCCCTGCCACAGGGTCCGCTATCGGCACCGATGCTGACCCAATCCGGTCCTTTCTGCAATAGCCCCAGCGCCGAAGGAAGCGGGGCGGCCTTGCTCGGGAGGATCGGTCAGGAAAAAGTGGTGTCTTCCAGCGGCGGCTTCAAGACCAATCGTGATCGAGCTTCCGAATGCCATCGGGCGTATCGCGGCTACAGGCGGGCGCATCGAGGGTGTCGTCCACGGATGCGGCGCGCGGGCCGGCCGATCAAAGCAGCTCTGTTTCGAGCGTGATGTCCGCCTTGAACAGCTTCGATACCGGACAGTTGGCTTTGGCCTTGGCGGCGAGCTCTTCGAAAGTGGCCTTGGTCGTGCCGGGAATCTTGGCCTTCAACGCCAGATGGACGGCCGTGATCGCGTAGCCGCCGTCTACCTGCTCCAGCGTGACCTTCGCGGCCGTGTCCATTTGCGTCGCCGTGAGACCTGCCTCGGACAGAATCAGAGATAGCGCCATGGTGAAACAGCCGGCATGGGCGGCCCCGAGCAGCTCTTCGGGGTTCGTTCCCTTCTTTCCTTCGAAGCGGCTGGCGAACCCGTAGGGATAAGCCTCGAGGGCGCCGCTTTCGGTCGAGATCGCGCCCTTGCCGTCCTTCAGGCCGCCGGACCAGGCCGCGCTGCCTTTGCGAATGATCTTCATACTGCCTCTCCATCTCAACGGTGTCGTGCTTGCCGTGCACCATGTCGGCGAGCCGAATGGCGATTGACGCCATCGTGCTCAATATGGCCTGCGAACCGTTACAGGCAATGGTGCCACTGAACGGCGCGATGACGCCGCGCGCCGATCGATTGTCCCTGCCGGCAACCGGCGGCGCCTGAGATCTTGGAGTGTGCGAAATCGCACGCCTATATTTCGTCCCTCCTCTTATATCCGGTGCATTCCGAGAGCATCGGAAAGAGATCAAAGGAGTTGGACAATGTCTCGAAATCTGAAAATTCTCGCACCCGTGGTCGTAGCATTGGCGATGACCATTAGCGGCACGGCGCTCGCGGGGTCGGTCAATTCGGCCGATGCCTACGACCGGGCCCTTTACGGCCAGCCCGACCCGTTCGCGGCGGTTCAGGCGCCCGCCGACAATATCGACTGGGCCTCGGCCGGCGACCAGCGGATCCACAAGGAGCTGCAGCAAGCGAATCGGGCTGCGTCTTCGGGGGTCGACTGGAAGACTCTGTTCCCGGCGGCCCGAGGGGACGCTGGCTATGGAGAGGTCCACGAGCCTGAATAAGGACCGGATAGGGCCGCCATGCCACGGGCTGCGACAGCCGGGGGATACGCTCTCCCGGCTGTCGCCGTTCGGGGTTGCGTTAAAAAGCGGGGTTTTTGCGAAAATGGTCGGCACGCCGCAACCGAGGAGAAATCGTGCGGATTTGCCAGTCGAGGTCGCAAGAGGTTTTATGAGATTGCGCGTAAGCTGCCGGCGAAGGCAGGCGCCGCTGCGGTGACTGGCGATTGGGGCGGAGTTGGCGAAAGTCGAGGGAGCAGGGGTGACCGGTGACCCCGCGGAGCATGTCGGCTGGCGGGGCATTGCGGGGCTGGGGATCGTCGGGCTTGGCACGCTGACCGCGCCGCTCGACTCTTCCGTCAATATCGCCTTTCCCTTCATCACGCGCGCCTTCGATGCGCCGCTGGAAATGATCCAATGGGTCGTTATCTGCTACGTGCTGACCTATTCCAGCCTCATGCTGGTCTTCGGCAAGTTGGGCGACCTGTTCGGATACCGGCGGATCTTCGGCATCGGATTGCTCTTGTCGATGGCGGCATTCGTGCTGTGCGGGTCGGCGGAAACCTTCGGTGCGCTGCTGATCTTTCGCGTCCTGCAGGGAATAGGGGCGGCGCTGGTGATGAGCTGCAGCCCGGCGCTTGCGACCATGCTGTTTCCGGAGTCGCTGCGCGCGCGAACCCTCGGCATCTATACCATGATGTTCGGCATGGGCGGCGCGCTGGGTCCTTCGCTCGGGGGCGTCCTGGTCGCCGAATGGGGGTGGCCGGCCGTATTCTGGTTTCGCGCGCCCCTGGCGGCGGTCGCGCTGGTGTCCCTTTTCTTTCTGCCGCGCGTACGCCAGGCGGCGCCGTCGCGTTCGTTCGACATAGCCGGCGCGGCCCTCCTGGTCGTCGGGCTCAGCACCTGTCTTCTGGCGGTAAACCAGGCGCGTTACGCGGGCGGCGCCGGAGCGCTCGTGCCGATCCTGCTGGGCGTCACGGCCGCGGGCGGCCTGTCGGGATTCGTCTGGCGGGAACGGCATGCGCCGGAACCGATCCTGCGGCCGGGCCTGTTTCGCGACGCAGGGTTCGCGCTCGTGAACGTGACGAACGCGGCGGTCAATCTCGTCGGTTTCGCGGTCATGTTCCTGGTGCCCTACTTCCTCGACCGCTTGACCCATCTGCCGCTCGTATCGGCGGGCGCCGTGCTGGCCACGAGCCCGGCCGGCGTGGTTCTGGCCGGACCGGCCGGGGGATGGCTTCTCGGCCGTGTGGCCGCGCCCAGACTGGCCTTTGCCGGGGCAATCCTGGTCGGTGTCGGGCTGCTCGCCATCGGCCGGTGGGACATGGCCACCCCGACCTTTGCGATGGTCGCCAGCCTCGCCGCCGTCGGCTCCGGGCTTGGCCTGTTCCAGGTCGCGTACCTGCACATCGTTACCGGCACGCTGCCGCCCGGCGATCGCGGCGTCGCGGGCAGCCTTGCGATGGTCACGCGCACGGTGGGAGTCGTCAGCGGCGCCACCTGCCTCTCGCTCGCGTTTACCAGCTTCACGCCGTCCGGAGGCGCCGGGAGCGCCGCCGCCTTCCTGATCCCATTTTCCGCCACGTTCACGGCGGCTGGCGCGGCGCTGCTCGCCTTCCTCGTCCTGACGCTCCTTCGCCCGCGCACCTGGACCGGATCGCTTGGGAAGCGGTAACCGCTAATCCCGAGCCGTTGGCGGCCGGCCTTCGTGTGATGTGGTGAAGTGCGGTATCATGTCGGCGAAACGCGTTGATGCGGTTGTCAATCCGCCTGAATTCGTATGACGATCCAACGCATGCCCTGCGCAGTCCTGACCTCTCGGAGAAATCTCAATTGGCCAACGTCAACACCGCGCCGAACCTGGGCCTGAAGGACCAGAGCTCGATCTGGCTGATCGGTCTCGGTCATGGCGCCACGCATTGGATCGCGGGCACCTTCTATGTGCTGTTGCCGTTTCTCACCAAGGATCTCGGCCTCAGCTACACCGAGGCCGGATTGCTGGTTTCCCTTTTTCACGTCAGCTCGTTCGTCGCCAATTTCGGCAGTGGCGCGCTGGTCGACATGACCGGCCGCAAGGTCGTCTTCCAAGTGCTGTCGCTGGCCATCGGAGCCGGTGCGCTGGCTGTCTTCGGCTTCACCGGGCTCTATCTCGTGCTGTGTGCGATGGTCGCGCTGATCGGGGCGACCAACAATCTGTGGCATCCCCCGGCCATCGCATTCGTGTCGGAACGCTTTCCTACGAAGCGCGGCTACGCGCTCTCGATCCACGCCACCGGCGCCAGCGTCGGTGACATGCTGGCCCCGCTCGCAACGGGCGCGTTGCTCGGCTGGATGACCTGGCAGGGCGCGGCAATTGTCGGCGCGCTCCCGGTGTTCGCCGTCAGTGCGATTTTCCTGATCTGGCTCCTGCCGCGTGACCGCGTGACACGCTCAGCCGGCAGCAATGCCCTCGGCTTTCGCGCTTACTGCGACGGGGTCGTCGCGCTCCTGCGCCGGCGGGCGGTGCTCGGCCTGTGCCTGATGGCGGCATTCCGCTCGATGGCGCAGACGGGCCTTCTGATGTTCCTGCCGCTCTACCTTACCAACGTGCTCAAGGTGGAGCCGGTCGTGATGGGGACTGCGATCATGGGGATGCATCTCGGCGGCGTGATCGTCTCTCCCATCGCCGGCGTCCTGTCCGACCGGGTGGGCCGCCGGCCAGTGGTGATGGCCGGGCTCGCCGGCACGACGGTGCTGATCGTCGCGCTGACATTTGTCCACAGCGCAACCGTCTACGTCGCGGGCGTGTCGGTCCTGGGCTTCGTCCTTTACGCCGTGCGGCCAGTCATCCACAGCTGGATGATGGATCTCGCGCCGCCCAGCATTCGCGGCTCGGCCACCAGCGTCTTGTTCGGCACCCAGGCGGGGTTGTCGATCACGGTGCCGGTCGTCGGCGGCGCCGTCGCAGACGCCTGGGGGCTGACCGAGGTCTTCTACCTCATCGCTGCGGTCATGCTCGTGGCGAACGCGATGGTCGTGTTTCTGTCCGGTCCGGAGGCGACGCAGGAGGCTTGAGCCGTGGCCGCTGCTCGTCGCGCAAAGGTCGGTTCGCTGCGCGCCGCCGGGCGGACGCTCCGTATCAGTTGATCCGGGTCACGCCTTCTATTCGGCCGATAGACTTCTAGATATTCAGTATGCAGCTCCTGCTGGCCCTGATCGGAGAGAAACATGGACGCCAAGGTTGAGAAGACTGCGGGCAAATGCCCGATCATGCACGGAACCACGAATGTCGGCATGAGGTCGAACAGCGACTGGTGGCCGAGCCAGCTGAACCTGAGAATTCTCCGCCAGAATTCGCCCCAGTCCGATCCGATGGGCGAGGCCTTCAGCTACGCCAAGGAGTTCAAGAAGCTCAACTTCAAAGCGCTGAAGAAAGACCTGCACGCGCTGATGACGGACAGCCAGGACTGGTGGCCCGCGGATTTCGGCCATTACGGAGGGCTCTTCATTCGCATGGCGTGGCACAGCGCGGGCACGTACCGCATCGGCGATGGCCGCGGCGGCGCCGGCGGCGGCCAGCAGCGTTTCGCTCCGCTCAACTCTTGGCCGGACAATGCGAATCTCGACAAGGCGCGCCGGCTGCTTTGGCCGATCAAGCAGAAATACGGAAGCAGGATCTCCTGGGCCGATCTCATCATCCTTGCCGGCAACGTCGCGCTCGAATCCATGGGCTTCAAGACCTTCGGCTTCGGCGGCGGGCGCCCCGATGTGTGGGAGCCCGACGAAGCCGTCTACTGGGGCAAAGAGGACACCTGGCTCGGCGACAAGCGCTACACCGGCGACCGCGAGCTCGAGAATCCGCTCGCCGCGGTGCAGATGGGTCTCATCTATGTGAATCCGGAAGGGCCGAACGGCAAGCCGGATCCGCTGGCGGCGGCCAAGGACATCCGCGAGACGTTCGCGCGCATGGCGATGAATGACGAGGAAACCGTCGCGCTCATCGCCGGCGGCCACAGCTTCGGCAAGACCCACGGCGCCGGCGACGCGAAGCTTGTCGGTCCTGAGCCCGAGGCGGCGCCCATCGAGCAGATGGGCCTCGGCTGGAAGAGCCGCTATGGCACGGGCAAAGGCAAGGACGCGATTACCGGCGGCCCCGAAGTCACCTGGACCCAGACGCCGACGAAGTGGAGCAACTACTTCTTCGAGAACCTGTTCGGCTACGAATGGGAGCTTACCAAGAGCCCGGCCGGCGCCTATCAGTGGAAGGCGAAGGGCGGCGCCACGCAAATTCCGGATGCCTTCGACAAGTCGAAACGGCATGCGCCGACCATGCTGGTCACCGACCTCTCTTTGCGGATCGATCCGGCCTACGAGAAGATCTCCCGTCACTTCCACAAAAATCCGGACGCGTTCGCCGACGCGTTTGCCCGCGCGTGGTTCAAGCTCACCCACCGCGACATGGGCCCGCTTTCGCGCTATCTCGGTCCCGAGGTCCCGGCGGAAGAGCTGATCTGGCAAGACCCGGTTCCCGAGGTCGATCACAAGCTGATCGGTGCAAAGGACGTCGCGGCGCTGAAGGCCAAGATACTCGCATCGCGACTCTCCATCTCGGAGCTGGTCGGGACGGCGTGGGCCGCGGCGTCGACCTTCCGCGGCTCCGACAAGCGCGGCGGCGCGAACGGCGCGCGCATTCGCCTCGCGCCCCAGAAGGACTGGGCGGTCAACCAGCCCACGCAACTGGCGAAGGTGCTGAAGACCCTTGCCGGCATCCAGAAGGCCTTCAACAAGGCGGCAAGGGGCGGCAAGAAAGTCTCGCTCGCCGACGTGATCGTGCTCGGCGGCTCGGCCGCGATCGAGAAAGCGGCAAAGAAGGCGGGGTACACTGTGACGGTTCCTTTCGCGCCCGGCCGCACCGACGCGACGCAGGAGCAGACCGATGTGGAGGCTTTCGATTATCTCGAACCGGTCGCGGACGGGTTCCGCAACTACCTGAAGGCCCAATACGCCATATCGGCTGAGGAGCTCCTCATCGACAAGGCGCAGCTCTTGACGCTGACCGCGCCCGAGATGACGGCTCTCGTCGGCGGCATGCGCGTCTTGGGGGCGAACCACGGGAAGGCCAAGCACGGCGTCTTCACGAAGCACCCCGAGGCGCTCACCAACGACTTCTTCGTGAACCTCTTGGATATGGGGACCGAGTGGAAGGCGACCGCGGACGAGAATGTGTTCGAGGGACACGACCGCAAAAGCGGCAAACCCAAATGGACCGGCACGCGTGTCGACCTCATCTTCGGTTCGAATGCCGAGCTGCGCGCCCTTGCCGAGGTCTATGGCGCCGCCGATGCGGAAAAGAAGTTCGTGAAGGACTTCATTGCCGCCTGGACCAAGGTGATGAACGCCGACCGCTTCGACCTTGCTTGATCTCCGCGGCGGGATTTTCGGGGGCTTCCAGCGCGCTGCCGGGTCGCGGCCGAGCATGTGCGGCCGGTTCTAGGTATCTCCGAGCGGCTGCGTTTGGCGCAGCTATAAAGTCCCGTAAAGAGCTGGCGAGTATTCTGGCACTATCGCGAATTGCGCGCTGCCCGGCGTTAATGTCCCGTCGATTTGGAAGAGGGATCAGGCGCGGCAACAACCCTCCTTGGGGCGCCGCGCCTGTTATTCCGCCGCGCAGGGCCAATCGTAGGGCCGCGTGCCGGGCAAGGGATCGAGCGCGGCGTTGTCGCGGACGTGCCGGGTCCAGATCGCGTAACTGACCGCGTTGTAGGTCAGCCGGAACGGTGCGGCGAGAATACGGTCTTTTACGGTCGACGCCGCGATGCAGTCCGGCACGCCGTAATCCGCCCAGATTCTTTGGAGCGGGCCGCGCGCGTAGTACTGCGGAAAGGGGGCCAGCAGGGTGTGGCCCTTGCGCTGGTTCGTCGGGTAGCCCGGGAGCCGGCGCTTGAGCAGCCCCTTCGGGATGGGCTTGCCCTCGAGGCCGCGCACGTAGCGCTCCTCGGCGGGAATGCGCAGGGCGCTTCGCACCACCGCGCCGGCAATATAGGGAAGCAAAAGCTGTTTCCCCGCCGCCGTCGCCAGATGCCGCATCTGCGTGCTGTAATCGTCACCGAACAGCTCGATCCAGGATCCGATCTCCAGGTGTCGCGAGAATTTGCTGCGCTCCGGGGCCGGCAGGACGACATGTTCCAGCACTTGGGCGAGACGGTACTCCAGCCGCTTTTTGATCGTCTCCGCGCCGAACGCGGCCTCGGCCAGCGCGAACTCGGCATATGTTTCGGCACGGGCGGCATAGCCGTTGGAGTCCAGCACCGGCGCGGCGAGCTGCTCAGCGTTTGGCAGGAGCTGCTCGAAGCGTTCGCGCCAGACGTTGTGGCGCGCCAGGTCCTTTCGGGCGACCAAAGGCGTCAACAGCCGCAGACACCAGAGCGCAGCGGGATTGGCGAACCAGGACGCCACGCGGTGGAACAGCGCAGCATGCCCGAACAGACTGTCCGCACTCATGCCGCAGACATAGATGCCGTGCGGGTTGGTGAACAGCCTGTCGAACACGGCGAGGCTGCCGTTGAAGATCGGCATGCCGGTCTTTTCGGTCGCCCCTTCGAAGTCGCGCAGGAAATCGGATCGGCGCACCTGCTGCCGCACCAGCGGGATTTCGAGCGCGGCGGCAGCGCGTTCGGCATAGCCGGCCTCCATCGTCGCCGCTGCGTCGCGTTCGTCGACGATCAAATTCAGTGCCGGCGTCGCCGGGCCGAGATAGGTCTGCAGCAGGGTCGAGTTGACTCCCCCGGAAAAGAAGTTGGCAATGTCGGGATTTGACCGGTATGGGCCAAGGGTGTCGGTGAAGGCCGTTTCGACGTCGTCGAGATAGGCGTCGAAGCCGCGCCGGACGGGTGACTCGTCCATTCGGTGAAACAGCGACTGGGTGAGCGCTCCGGACGCGACGTCGATCGCAATTCTTGTGCCTGGCTCGAGCCTCTTGATCCGCCGGCAATAGGATGCGTCGCCGCTCGGCCCGCGAAACAGAAAATGGTCGACGAGCGCGTCGTCGCCGGGCGCGCGGTCCGCGGGCGGCACGCGAGCGATGGCATTCCGGAAGTGGTCGGCGAGGATCAAATCGCCGGCACCGGTTTTGAGCCAGAAGACGTCGTACTTCGATGTCGGCCCGCGCCACGCGGCGACGCGCGCGGCCCGGCCGTCGCCATGGACGATCTTGATGATCGAGGCGTCGCCCGCCTGCGCGCACAATTCGGGCTCGAGATGGTCCAGGTCGCCGCCATCCCGCGCCAGCCGCGCGGCGCCGGCCTCGCCGCATCCCGTCAGGAACCAAGTGACCGCCGGCGTCACGATGCGCCGGACACCGGGATCCGCCAACAATACTTCCAGCTTTGGCAAGTTAAGATGCTATCGTATGCTGAATTCGATGGGTTTGTTTCGACGAGATTGCCGGCCTGCGCCGTTAGGTTTTCGCACTTCACTATCGAAGTAGTGTAGCATTACTTCGTTTTCATTAATTATTTCCTATACACAAGAGAGAAAAGAGGTCTCATCGGCCGGAAGGTAATCGGCCCGGCGCTCGTTGCGGCCGCCGCGGTCTACGCTCCCTAGTCGGTCGTCAGGACGTCGCTTTTCCGTCGCACCGTCCCGATCAACGCGATAACCGTGCGGATCACGTGCCGCCCGAACAGGATGAGAAGCAGCGCAAATCCGGCAATGTAGCCGCCTCCCTTTGCGAGCGCGTCAACAAAGCTGCCGGGCGGAACGGCCAGAACGGCGGCGCCGGACCAGGAGATGGCGAGCGCGCCGGCGGCGATCGCTTGCGGCAGGAGCGCGGCGCGCGCGAGCGCCGCGGCGGAAAGGTCCGTGTGGCGGAAAATCACGAAAAGATACAGCAATCCGACGATAATCATAGAGGCGCCGATCGACCAGGCGACCGCAATGAGACCGCCCAGCGAAACGCCGACGGCGGCGCTTGCCATGAGCCCGAGCCCCTCGACCCAGGACATCGCGGCAACGGTGCGCCATGCCCCGCGCGCCTCCAGCAAGGATACGGCAAGCGGCGCCAACACCCGCGACAGCGATGTCGCCGCGATAATCTCGACGACGGGAACGGCGGCGTCCCACTTGCCCGACCAGACGATGCCGATCACCGGCTCGGCGACGGCGGATATGGAAAAGATGACAAAGAAAAGGAGTATGCTGCTGGCTTCGAGCGACCGCAGGAAGGCGTTTTCCTGTCGTACGGGGTCGTCGCCAAGCGCGATGAAAGAGGGTGTGAAGACCGAGCGCAGGCTCATGGTAAAGACGGTGAGGACGGCCACCGTTAGCTGAAAGGCGAAGAAATAAACGCCGACAAGCGCCGTTTCCATCAAGGCGCCGATGACGAGGTAGTCGCCATTCGTGATCAGCGCCATGGCGAGTGCGCTCAGCAGGACCCAGCGCAGCCGCTGCGCGACCGGTTTCACAAGGCGCCAGGGGGGTATTGACGGCCGCCAGCTGCCCGGACGCTTGCGGGAAAGATAGACCGATTCGAAGAGGTTCACCGCAATCAGCGGGATCATGAAGCTCGCCGGGCCTAACCCCGCCAGCGCGAGCGAAATGACGCCGCCGTTGCGGATAAGCGTGGCGTAAACGTTCAGCCGTGAGAGCTCCGCAAATCTGAGATTCAGCATCAGATAGGAACGCAGGAGCAGAGCGACGGTCGAGGCCAGTATCGACAGACCGAAGAGCAGGAAGAGCACCTCGACGCCGGGCGCGTCGTACGCACGGCCGATGATTGGCGCCAAAACGAGCAGCGACAGGAACCACGCGCCGTTGAAAATGAAGGACAGGCCAAGGATCGGCGCGAAGAGGTTGTCGAAGGCCTTGGCCCGCTGCAGCAGAAAGCGGTGAAGGCCCCCATTCTGCATGAATCCGAAGATCTCGCCCCACGCGATTGCGATGGCATAGAGCGCAAAGTCGCTTTTCGAGAAGACGAGCCCGGTGACGTAAATTGTCGCCATGCCAGCCAGCTTGGACGCCACGCTTGCGGCGAACAGCGTGGTCACGCCGCGCACGGCCACGCGCCGGAGGAGTTGCGCCGGGCGGCGTTCGGACGGCGGCATCAGACGCCCCGATGAGCGAAGGGGCGTGGGCAGGCGATCGCGGCCGGGTGCCGGCGGGTCATATCTTGACCATTCGTTCTCTGCGGCCGCTTGGGACTGCGCTGGTCTTTGGCCTAACCCGACCCAGCACGAGGCCGAAAATCGTCACCGGGCGGAAGCCCACGCGCCGCTCGGGCGGCAACCTTCCGGAATTCCGCGACTTGATAGCATCGAAGCGTTCCTCGATTCAACGCGTGCCGGCGCCGGCGGCAATCTTCCCCCAAACCTTCAAACCGCCATACCCTGAAAACCCCCCGGGCTCCCTTACTGCAACCGCACGACTGATGGGGAGCCAGTCACCCGTATGTCTACTATTAGGGTCAAGGCAGACATCGATTTTGCGAGCCGCGATGTCCGCCATTGGCTGGAAATGGACGTTCTCGCTCGCGAAATAGAGGCCCGCTTTGACCCCGATAGCGGACGTATCGCGTGAGGCCGGTATTCGTCTGCCGTAACCCGTTGCGGGCGTATGTCTGGTCCTGCTGTCTGGGTCTTGAGGACCGGGTTCCCGACCGCTCGACGGTCTCAGTCACGCGAGCGCTACCGTTTTACAGCAGACGTGGTTCACACAACTGGGCCACGCAAACGACCCATGCGACCGATTGGTTATTAATAATGTCAATTAGATAAAAGTTGGCTGCCCTTCCTGAACACGTATCGAACCATGTGTGTTGCGCCAGAGCCCGAGTTTCAGCGCATTCTCGAAGAGTTGCGTGAGATGAACCTTGCGGCGTGAATTAGAGTGTATAGGCGGAAAATATCCGCTTTTGGTACGATATCGTCCGGCTTGGCCCCAACGGCGGAAGTTCCGAAGAACGCGCCGAGACTTTCGCTTCTGACCTAGCAGGCTGTTGAAGAAGTCTATAGCGGTTATGGACGAGGAGTGATCCACTAGTTTTCTCGGAAAGGGAGCTGGTGGATGCGTGGATCGGACGATCGATCGGGATCGCTGTTTTCAATGTTGACCTTGAGGCTCGGGTTCGCGGGGACCATCCACTGCGGGTGATCCGTGAGATAGCGAATGAGGCGCTTTTGGCGCTGGACGGTGAGTTTGACTACCCCGACATGATGGGACCGGCCTACATCTTCTTCGACGGCAAGGGCGGCGGCGAATTCGCGTTCGGCTGCGTCACCGGCTCCTTCCACGGGGCCGCGGACGCGGATGCCGTCGACTTCAGCTGGGACGGTAACGACGAGATGGACGAGGCCTGTGGCGATGGATCGGCCGAACTCCAGCCCGACGGCTCTCTCGAAGGTGAAATCCACTTCCAACGCGGCGACGAAATCGCATTCACCCCCCGCCGTTGGCAGATTTCTTCAACAGCCTGCTAGTGCGAACAATTGCCATTGCACTGCATCCCGTTCATCCCAGGAAGCCAGCCTCGAGGAACAAAGGACCCAATGTTTCATCGCGCTCTGGAATTTGAAAATAGATTGCCGCCACGAGATCGTTTGAGACGGTATAAGGAGGGCACCCCTTTTGAGCGCTCTGTCTCTATTCCGCGGCGGCGATCAACGCCGCAGGCGGTTCGCCGATAGCCCTAGACGCCCGCGCGCGGCAAACGGAATTTTTTGACGATCCGCGTCACCGTCGACATTGGACTCAGTACTGTCGAACAGATCAGCGCGCCGGTTAGTCCTACCAGCTTGCCGTTGGCGTAGTTGACGGCGGAGCGTTTGTAAAAATACTCGCCCCAGAGTTGGCGATTGTGTTCGATCCGCTCCACGAGAGACATTCCATCGAGGCGCGCCAGGAAGTCGGCGACCGGCAAGTCGGGCAGGCCGGCATGAAACCGCTCCAAGTTCAGCTCGATCAACTGATTGAGCAGAAATGTGTCCTTGCGCTTCCTGACGGAAAGGGAGCCTTCGTGGATCCGGTAGTTCAAAAGGAACTCAGGCTGAACGACGACTTTGTGACCTTCGCGCGCAATCCGTGTCCAGAGCTCGATGTCTTCGTTGACGAACATCTCGCCGAGGTAGCCGCCGACGGCCTGGACGATGGATTTGCGCATCATGACCGCAGGATGATGAAATCCAATCGACTGACTCTGCGCGATGAGCCGCGAGACCGCCTCCCAGTTGGTGAGCGCGGACCGGTAAGCGCCGATCCGCCGCCCGTCCTGGTCAATGTAGTAGACGAAGCTCGAAACTACGGCGATGTCGGGATTCGCCTTCACGAAGGCAATCTGCTTTTCCAGCCGGATCGGCTCCATGATGTCGTCGGCATGCATCACAGCGACCCACTCGCTGTCGGCCTCGGCCAGGGCGTGATTGAGCGTCTCGCCGACACCACGATGGATGCTGAGATATGGTCGGATTCGTGCGTCCCGTTCGGCGTAGCGTTGAATGATCGCCGGCGTTTCGTCCGACGATCCGTCATCGACGATGATCAGCTCGAAATCGCGATGAGTTTGAGCGAGCGTGCTTTCGATGGCGAGCGAGATATATCGGGCAGCATTATATGCCGGAAGTATGACCGATATCTTCATCGTCGCGGTTCCGTTGGCTCTAGCCTGAGCTCGTATGCGCTGGGCACGATCTAGATGCCCGTCGCAAGTCGAGCAGGCCACGCCTGTGGGCTCGCCAAGACGGACCGGCCTTCGTAATACGCAGGGACTGGCGCGCCGAGCAGATCCAAGATCGTCGGCGTGATGTCGAGCGGGCGACAAGTCGGGAAGGTCGATCCCGGCTTAATGGTGCCGCTCTTGAGGAACATGAAGCCATTTCGTGTATGCGCGCCGGATCGGCGAAATGGAACCGGCCCGATGCGTCCGAAGGCGGGGCTTTCGATGACGTCGAATGGCTCGCATTCCTTGAAGATGACGATGAGATCGGCTTCCGGCAGCGACGGATCTTCATCCGCTTCGGCCTTCTCCCTCGTCTTCAGGACCTTGTCCACGATCGGTTCGCCGGTCCGCCCATTCTTCAGCGCGAGAATGTGACCGGTGAGCTCCGCGCACAACCTGGCGTAATCTTCCGGCTTGACGATGCCATTGGCCTCCCGGCCCTGCAAGTTGATCCGGATGTAGCCGTCGCCACCTTCGCTGATCAGCGAAAAGGCCCGCATGCGCGGCCACAGGTGACTGTACCAATCGGCAACGAAGAATGCTGGCCGATGGTTGTAGAGGTAGTCCGGGCCTTCCGGCTGGCCCAAGACGTTATCCACCAAGTGGCTGAGCTCGATCGGAAGCACTTTCCGGGCGATGCGCCGAAGCGGATTTGGATCGGTGCGTTGCGCCCAGACGGCGCGTGACCAGCTCACAGCCTTCGGGTGGCGCATGACAGGCGAAGGCGCACGGTTGTCGCCGGGCAGCGAATCGGTGAAGCCGCATTTGCCTGGGAAACTGTGCCTGTACATCAGCTCCGCAAGGAAGAATAATCCAGGCAGGTCTGTGTGATTGGCTCTCATGCCGTGGGCGGAAAAGACGATGATCCGGGCATTGGTCGGGGCTACGTGCAAGATTTCGCCAAGGCCCGCATCGATGGCTTTGAATACGGCGAGCATCGGGTCATTGCCGCCCTTCTTCTTAAAGGTCTCGTGCAACGGATGATCGGGCTGGCTCACATGCCAGAGAAAATGGCCGGCGGTGTGGGCTTCGCTGAACATCGCGAAGAAAAGGTCCCATCGTTCCCGCTGCAGCAGATGCTTCGCGAAGGCAACGCGGCGCCCGATCCCAGTCAGCAAGCGCTTTTCTAGCAGCCACATCTCGGGCTTTCGCCAGATTCGTGCGTGATCCTTGTGGAGGGCCGGGTGGCGACCAAATTTTTCGATGAGTTCGTCCCAGTAGTGCGCAGGTCTGGACGCACTTGGCGTGAACGGCGCGTGGCCGCCCCATCCGAGAATTTGTGCGCCATTTACGCCGTCGGAAAAGACCGTCTGCGGCATATCGAAGACGAGGACGCGGAAATCATCGCCGAGGGCGTAGAAAGGCGGATATTCCCTATAATCATACGCGCCGACCTCCTCGGTCCGATGGCGCTCCTTGTTGTATCTGAATTGGCCATAGTAACCGAGCTTGCGCGGGCCAACGCCGGTCAGGAAGTTCGTCCACACATCCGTCAGGCAGAAGCTCGGATCGTCATTGTAGGTTCTGCCATAGGCGCCGCTGTCGCGCAGCCGAGACAGCGTCGGCAAATGGCCTTGCTCCATCCATCGTTCGACCAGGTCCAACTCGGCGGCATCGAGCCCAATCGCGATTACCGGATCTGCCATTCATCTCCCCACGTGTGCGGTTTTGTGTCCGCTATGACGGAATTCAGCGTCCTTGGAGGTCGCATTAAGTATCGAACGGTGTTGGATTATGGTGATTCGCCGCAACAATTGGAATTACTCCTGGCGGAGTAGATCCTTCAGTCGAGTGGGGAGGCAGATGTCTTGGTCTTAACCCCATTCTTGATCCATACCGAGCGCGATCTTCCGGCAGGCGGAATCGGAAACATCGGTCAAGGATACATACCGCGGTTCTGGGCGGCCGGATCGACTTCCGCTCCTGGCTAGGAACGGACCTCGGCAACCGTCGCGAAATTTTTTTAGCGCGGCTGCGCTGTGCCGTCCTGTCGGGAACGGCAGCTATCAGACAACGGCGCGCTGTTACATTGCCCGCATGCGCGCACCTTGCGGGTCGAAAGCCGGCGCGGTGGCGACTTGGACGGCGAAGGCGGTGCCCGCAATGTCCAGGTCGAGCCGCTGACCGTCTCGAGCCTGCGCGCTCTCGACATAGGCGAGCGCCAGGGGCTGGCCGATGCGGTAGCCGTAGGCGGCGGAGGTGGTCTGGCCGACGATCCTGCCGTCGAGGCTGACGGGCTCGTTGCCGAGGGGCACCGCGCCCTGGTCGTCGAGCAGGAGGGTCACCAGGCGCCGCCCCGGACCCCGCTCGCGGCGCTCGAGGAGGGCCTCGCGGCCGATGAAGCCTCGCTTCCAGGCAACCGCGAATTCGAGACCCGCCTCGAGCGGCGTCACGTCGCTGTCGAGGTCGTCACCCATGGCGAGGAAGCGTTTCTCGATGCGCATGGAGGTCTGGGCATAGAGGCCGGCGGGATTGGCGCCGGTCCCGGCCAGGGCGTCGTAGAGCGCCTCGGCATCGGCCGCCCGGCAGGTGAGCTCCCAGCCGGCCTCGCCGACATAGGAGAGCCGCACGGCGCGCACCGGGATGCCGGCGAGCGCCGCCTCGGCGTGGCGGAAATAACCGAGCCCGCCCAACGCGCCGCCGCCGAGCGCCGCCGCGCACGCAGCCGCCTTGGGCCCCATCAGGCCGAGCACCGCTAAGTCCGCGGTCTCGTCGGTCAGCGTGACCCGTTCGCCGTCGGCCAGGTGGCGGCGCAGCCAGGCCAGGTCGCGCTTGATCGCGCCAGTGCCGACGTAAAGGCGGTAGGTCTCGTCGGCGAGGCGCAGGGCCGTCAAGTCGCTCTCGAAGCCGCCCGCTTCGTTCAGCATCGCCGTGTAGATGGCAACGGCCCGGCGGGCGCGTCATGTCGTTGGCGCAGACCCGGTCGAGGAAGGCTTCCGCGTCCGGGCCCTCGACCCTTATCTTGCCGAACGTCGACTGATCGAAGAGCGCCGCACCCTCGTGCGCCTGCGTCACCTCGCGACCGACCTGCTCGAACCACGCCGGCCTGCCAAACGTGAGACGGGGCTCGCCGGCGCTGTCGAAATAGAGCGGCCGCTCCCAGGCGTAGACCTGGCCGAAGCGCGCCTTGGCCGCGCGCCAACGGGCGTCCAGCGGGGACTTGCGCAGGTTCCGGGCGGTCGCGAACTGTGCCCCGGGATAGGCAATGGCGTAGTGCGCGCCCAGGACTTCCGGCGCCCGGGCCATGAGGACCTCGAGGCTCTGGAAAGCGTCCGGAAAGCGCTTGGGGTCCGCCTCGTGCAGGTCGACAGGCGTGCGGCCGTGCACCATGGCATGGGCGAGCGCCATGCCGGCCCCGCCGCCGGTGGCGACGCCCACCGAGTTCATGCCGCAGCCCAGGAAAAAGCCCCGCGTCTCCGCCGATTCGCCGAGCAGGAAGGAGCCGTCCGGCGTGAAGCTCTCCGGGCCGTTCAACAACATGCGCACCTCGGCGGTCTCCAGCACCGGCAGGCGGTGGAGCGCATTCACCATCATGGGCTCGAAATGATCCCAGTCCTCGGCGAGCAGCTGGAATGCGAAGTTGGGGCCGAGCGCCGCCGGATCGAGAGGCTTGCCCATGGGCTCGAAGCAGCCGACCAGCAGCCCCTGGGATTCGTCGCGAATGTAGAGGTGCGAGTCGTGGTCCGACAAGGTCGGCAAATGACGCTCGGCGCCCGGCACCGGCTTGGTCAGCAGATAGAAGTGCTCGCACGGCAGGACGGGCGCCTTAACGCCGGCCATGGCTGCGCCGTCCCGGCTCCAAAGCCCCGTGCAAAGGGCGATGGCGTCGCAACGCAGGCTGCCCCTCGAGGTCTCGATCCCGACCACCCGACCGCCCGCGGTCGTGACCCCCGTGACCGCCGTCTCCTCGAAGATTCTGGCGCCGCGCGCCCGCGCGCCCTTGACCAGGGCGGCGCAAAGATCGGACGGATTGACCCGGCCGTCGTCCGGCGACCAGACGGCGCCGATGACGTCCTCGCCGTTCATCAGGGGCCAACGCTCCTTGGCCTCGCCCGGCGAGATCGACCGTGCGGAGACGCCGAACATGCGGGCCAGGGCCTCCTGGCGCTTGATGTGGATGAGCCGGTCCGGGTTGGTGGCGATCGACAGCGAGCCCTTGTTGATCCAGCCGGTCGCCTGGCCGGTCTCGGCCTCGAGCGCGCCGTAGAGCTGGATGCTGTATTTGATCAGGTCGGTGAGATTCCGGCTCGAGCGCAGGGCCCGCACCTGGGCCGCCGAATGCCAGGTGGTGCCCGAGGTGAGCTGGTTGCGCTCCACCAGGACGGCGTCGCTCACCCCGAGCTTGGCCAGGTGATAGAGGGTCGAGCATCCCATCACCCCACCGCCGATGACAACGACGGATGCCTGAGAGGGAAACGCCGCATTGGTCATCGTGAGGCTTTCTAATCTGACTGACCACTTTCAAGCTAACGGCTGGGCGCACGGCGCCGAGCCGAGCGGCCAGCCGAGCAGGCCTGTGCAGGATTAGATAGTAGACGGCGAGCAGCGCGCTAGATCAAGCCGGTCGGCTCTTGAGCGCAAGCAGAACGAGCGCTCGAAGATAGCTGTCGCCAAAATCGCTTCCACGTATTGCTAAGAGCGGACGTTCGAGCCGAAACTCAAGACCGCCTGCAACAAGGCCATGTAAACGATCCATGCGATCAGTCAATCATTAATAATATCAATTGGATAAACGATTAGCCGCCCTTCCTGGACACGTATCGAACCATGTGCATTACACCAGCACCGGAGCTTCATCGCATTCTCCAGGAAGTGCGTGAAATGAACCTTGCGGCGTGATTTGAGTGTATAGACGAACAGAAGGTTTGTTTTTTGGTCCGTTATCGTCCGATTTGGACCCGACTGCGGACGTTCCGAGCGGTGCCTCGAAACTTCCTCTTTTGATCCATTTCGGACATCAAAAGCACAACCTTGCCACTACAGTAGGATCAATTTGGCAATGCAAACTATGTATTCTCACGATCCGAATTTTTCCTGCCACGGGATTTAAACTATGGGTCACGAAATTATTCGCTACCGACCGGATCATAAACAAGAAGTCGCAGATCTCCTGATGGAATTCTGGCCAGACCCCATTGAAAACACTGAATATTTCTCCTGGCTGCACGAAGAGAATCCTTATTCTGATTGTCCAACGGTGTATTTGTTGGTGGATGCTGGCAAAGTTGTCGGGATGCGCGGATTTCATGGCGCAAAATGGGAGGTCGTCGGTTCCAGCGAATCATTCGACGCGCCTTGTGCATGTATGTTCGTTATTGACAAGCGCTTTCGCGGTGACGGGCTTGCAGAATTAATCATGAACGGCGCCGCCCGCGATCTTGCGGCCAGTGGATATCAATATGTCCTTTCCTTTAGCGCTACACCTATCCCCTATATGAGCCAACTAAGACGGGGGTGGCAGCTGGTGGGCAATTACCGCACCTTCAGGCATGAAACATCCGGCGTCGGGTCTTTGCGCGCGATTGCACGTCGGTACCCGTTCCTGAAGACATTTTGGCAAAATGTGGGCCGTCGCGTACCTATGCCGGGACAAGACACCTATGCAGCTCTTGATGCGCTCCTACCTCTAGAGATGGATTGCGGCATTTTAAGCGTCACGAAGAGTGCCAACGCGCTAGCCATGGCTGAACTGGCGAAGACCACTGCGGTTCGAGGTTTGATACGCCACGTGCGCGAACCTGCATACTTCGCTTGGCGTTTTAGGAATCCTCAAATGGATTATCGCTTTGTGTACTGGCATGACCAAAAGCTCAAGGGCTTCCTCGTTCTGCAAAAACAGCGTGGAAATATGCCTCCTGTGCACATCGTCGACTGGGAGGCCACGAACGCCGAGGTTCTAGGAAAGCTGTTTGGCTCGATTCTTAGTGTCGGGCAATTCGCTTCGCTTTCGATATGGTCTGCAGCACTGTCCGAGGAAATGGTCTCCTTTCTAAAGGAACGCGGCTTTGCGCAGCTTGATGAATCCAGGGGTATCGCAGGTTACTCGCCTGGGCTTCAGGTCAAGGCGTTGATAGACGATACTTCAGACCGTCCTTGGGAGGTTTCGCGCCGTTGCCTCCATGACATCACCAATTGGGATCTACGGCCGGTCTATTCGGACAGCTTCTGATCCAAGCAGGCACATCCCATGCTGCGATATTTGGGATAATGTCGCCTAGAGGATGGCTCCATCCACCGCTGAGACATTTTGAGGATTGAGATGAGGAGGCGTTTGCTCCTCTCTCGTATCAATCATTGTGCCATACCCGTGGTCATTCGCTGCAAATTGATGGATGCAATGTCTCCCCCTGGCTATTAGCCGACGTGCGAACCGCTTCTTAGAACCGTCTGCTTTGCCTCCGATAGCGGACGTATCACAGGAGGCCGGTATTCGTCTGTTGTGGCCCGGTGCGGACTCCGATCTCGTTCTATCGTCTAGGGTTTGAGGACCGGGTTCCCGATCGCTTGACGGTCTCAGCCGTGCGAGCGCTGCTGTTTTTCAGCAGAAGCGGATTAAGTACCTGGGTCACATGAACGACCCCGAGCGACCAATTATTCATTAATAATATCAATTAGATAAAAGACTGGCTGGGGGACCTGGATTCGAACCAGGACTAGCGGAGTCAGAGTCCGCGGTTCTACCGTTAAACTATCCCCCAGCAGCGGGATGGCGGGTCTTTTAACACGCTGCCTCCGGCTTGTGTAGCCGGAATGGCGCTCCTTCGCGCGATGGACGGGCCGGGCCCGACCCCCTAGGATACGCGGCCATGCGTATCGTCCAAGCCCGTGCGGCGCGGTTTTTCGCCATGCCGCTGATTCTTCCCCGCTCTTTTTGCCCTGGCCGCCCTTGCTGCCGGGGCGCCGCCGGCCCTGGCGGCAGAGCCGGGCGAGGCCTTCGCGATCACCGACCGCAACAGCGACGGCTTCATCGACCGCGGCGAGTTCTACCAGCGCATGGTCGAAGTCTTCTTCTTCGCCGACCGCGACCGCGACGGCCGGCTGGTCCCGGCGGAGCTGCCGGGCGTGCCGCCCGAGATATTCAAGGCGGCCGACCGCAACCATGACGGGGCGCTCAGCCTGGCCGAATTCACCGAGGCGCGCGCGATCGACTTCAACCAGGCGGACCGCAACGGCGACGGCCTCCTGTCGCGGGCCGAAGTCGAGGCGGTTTCCGGGACCGGCGGCGGAGTCCGATAGGTCCAATGACGGACTTTCTCGCAAAAAGCGCAAATGCCTATCTTTTCAGCGTCTCCGGTATTCGGTTAGGATGTGGAGATTCAACGAGACGCGGCAATAGACCGGCACAAGCCGGCTGGGGCTTCGCGGCATGGACAAGACCGGCACAAGCCGGCCGAGGTTTCGCGGCATGGAACAACAGAGGCAACGGTCATGACGACCGGCTTGCATAGGCGCAGGCGGCCCTATGGAGCGCGTCATAGGGTGCGCCATCGGCTTGTGGACCAATCCGGGCCGGCCTATGCGGCGCTAGATCTCGGCACCAACAATTGCCGCCTTCTGGTCGCGACGCCGTCGGAGGACGGCGGCTTCCGCGTGGTCGACGCATTCTCCCGTATCGTGCGCCTGGGCGAGGGGCTGGGCCGCTCCGGGCGGCTGTCGCCGGCGGCGATGTCGCGGACGATCGACGCGCTCCGCGTCTGCGCGGGCAAGATGCATCGCTCATCCGTCCTGGGCGCGCGCAGCGTGGCGACGCAGGCCTGCCGGCAGGCGGTGAATTGCGACGAATTCCTGGCGCGCGCCGCCGCGGAGACCGGCCTCGTCATCGAAACCATCTCCTGCGCCGAAGAAGTACGGCTCGTGCTGCGCGGCTGCCTGCCGCTGCTTGAAGCGCATCCATCGCACGGTCTGGTCTTCGACATCGGCGGCGGCAGCACCGAGGTCGTCTGGATCCGTCTCGGCGACGGCCAGCCGGAGATTCTCGACTGGATCTCCATGCCGCATGGCGTCGTCACGTTGAGCGAGCGCTACGGCGAAGGCAATATCGGCTGCGCCGACTACGACCGGCTGGTCGCCGAGATCGACGTCTATCTCGCGCCTTTCTGCGCGAAACACGGCATCGCGGAAGCGGTCCAGCGCGGCGCGGTCCAGATGCTCGGCACCTCGGGCACCGTGACCACGCTGTGCGGTCTCAGCCTCGGGCTGGCGCGTTACGACCGGTCGGCCGTGGACGGCACCTATCTCGCCTTCGCCTCGATCGAGCGGCTCTGCGGCATGCTGCGCGGGCTGGATTGCGCCGGCCGCGCCGCGCAGCCCTGCATCGGCTCGGAGCGCGCCGACCTCGTCCTCAGCGGCTGCGCCGTGCTCGAGGCGATCTGCAAGCGCTGGCCGGTCGGCCGCCTCAAGGTCGCCGACCGGGGCATCCGCGAAGGTATTCTCTGCGAGCTGATGGAAGACGGCGGCTCCGACTGCGGCGGCCGTTGCGCATGCCCCGGGGTAGCGGGCGGTCCGGCGGGGCCGGCGGGACGCGGGGCAAAGCCGTCCGGGTCAAGACCGCGCGCGGACGCAAGCTGTCCTCGACCCGCTGGCTGCAGCGCCAGCTCAACGATCCCTATGTGCAGCAGGCGCAGGAGCGGGGCTATCGCAGCCGCGCCGCCTTCAAGCTGATCGGGCTGGACGAGAAATACCGCCTGCTCAAGCAGGGCGCGCGGATCGTCGATCTGGGCGCGGCGCCCGGCGGCTGGACCCAGGTCGCCGTGGGCAAGGCGGGGCGGGGCGGCCTCGTGGTCGCGGTCGACCTGCAGGAGGTCGAGAGCGTGACCGGCGCGGTCCACATCATGGGCGATATCTACGATCAGGATATCGTCGAGCGGATCGCCGACGCGCTCGGCGGGCCGGCGGACCTGGTGATGAGCGATATGGCGGCGCCGGCCACCGGGCATGCCCAGACCGACCATCTCCGGATCATGGCCCTGGTCGAGGCGGCCTATGACGTGGCGCAGCATTTGCTGGCGCCCGGCGGCGCCTTCGTCGCCAAGGTGCTGGCCGGCGGCGCCGAGCGCGAGATGCTGGACCGCCTGAAACGCGATTTCGCCCGGGTCCACCATGCGAAGCCGGCGGCCAGTCGGGCCGACTCGCGGGAAATGTACCTGGTTGCGATGGGGTATCGAGGGGCCGGCGGCAAGACTTGACCCGGCGGGCATCCGGCGTAATTTGCTGGTATCCGACATGTTATCGGAGTCATGGCTGCCCTCCGCTGATTGCTCTTGGCAGCCTCGGGGGCGTCGTGTATGATGCCGGCCAAAGTTGCTGGGGAGAAGGCATGGAGTTTCGCGAGGCGCTTACTTTCGATGACGTCCTTTTAGCGCCCGCCGAATCTGCCGTCCTGCCCAGCCAGACCGATACCGCCACCCGGCTCACCAACGCATCACGCTCGGCATCCCGCTGATGTCCTCCGCCATGGACACGGTGACCGAGAGCGGTCTCGCCATCGCCATGGCCCAGGCCGGCGGCATCGGCGTCATCCACAAGAACATGGAAGTCGAGGCGCAGGCGATCGAGGTCGGCCGGGTCAAGCGCTTCGAGGCCGGCATGGTGGTCAACCCGATCACGATCACGCCGGAACAGCCGTTGGCCGTGGCGCTGGCCTTGATGGACGAGAACCACATCTCGGGCATTCCCGTCGTCGCCAAGCGCACCGGCAAGCTGGTCGGCATCCTCACCAATCGCGACGTGCGCTTCGCCAGCGATCCGAAGCAGCCGGTCAAGGAGCTGATGACCAAGCGCGGCCTGGTGACGGTGCATGAGGGCGTCGACCGGGACGAGGCCAAGCGGCTTCTGCACAAATACCGTATCGAGAAGCTGCTGGTGGTGAACGACGAGCGCCATTGCGTCGGCCTGATCACCGTCAAGGACATCGAGAAGGCGCACCGCTTCCCCAACGCCTGCAAGGACGAGCGCGGGCGGCTTCGCGTCGCCGCGGCGGTCGGGGTGGGCTCCGACGGGCTGCACCGCGCCGAGGCGCTGCTCGATGCCGGCTGCGACGTCGTCGTCATCGATACCGCGCATGGCCACAGCCGCGGTGTGCTGCAGGCGGTCGACGCGGTCAAGCGGCTCAGCAACTATACCCAGGTGATCGCCGGTAACGTGGCGACCGCCGCCGGCGCGAAGGCGCTGATCGACGCGGGCGCGGATGCGATCAAGGTCGGCATCGGGCCGGGCTCGATCTGCACCACGCGGATCGTCGCCGGCGTCGGCGTGCCGCAGCTCACCGCCATCCTGGACACGGTTTCCGCCGCGCGCGACCGCAATATCCCGGTGATCGCCGACGGCGGCATCAAATATTCCGGCGATCTGGCCAAGGCGATCGCCGCCGGCGCGGATTGCGGCATGATCGGCTCGCTGTTCGCCGGCACCGAGGAAGCGCCCGGCGAGGTCCAGCTCTATCAGGGCCGGTCCTACAAAACCTACCGCGGCATGGGCTCGGTCGGCGCGATGGCGCGCGGCTCGGCCGACCGCTACTTCCAGCAGGAGGTCTCGGAAACCCTCAAGCTGGTGCCGGAAGGGGTCGAGGGGCGGGTGCCCTACAAGGGGCCGGTCGCCAACATCGTCCATCAGCTCGTCGGCGGGCTGAAGGCGGCGATGGGCTATACCGGTAACCGGACGATCGCCGAGATGCAGCGCAACTGCACCTTCCATCGCATCACCGGCGCCGGGCTGCGCGAAAGCCACGTGCACGACATCATCGTCACGCAGGAAGCGCCGAACTACCGCACCAACAGCTGACCGATGCGGCCGGCGATCGATTGCCCGTGCGAATTCGGGTGCGGTGCGGCAATTTCGCCTGCTTCCCATCGCGCCGCTCTGGCATGATAGTTTCGTGACGGATGTCCGGCGCCGGATGACGATCTAATGTGGATAGCGTATCGGCACGGGACGAACGGTTTTCTTGCCGGTGTCTTGGAGCGCCGAAGGTGATCAAGATCAGAGCCGCCAAACGCGGCGATACGAAGGCGATCGGACGAATCCAGGTCGATACCTGGCGTGATGCCTATGCCGGGCTGCTGCCGGACAACGTGCTGTTGCGCATGTCGGCCGAGATCGAGGGCGGACGCTGGGTCCGCGTGATCGACCGCGAGGAATCGGTCGTCGTCGCGGAGGACAGCAAGGCCGGTATCGTCGGATTCGGCAGTTGCGGCCCGTCGCGCCTCGGCGCCTTGTCCTTCGACGGCGAGGTCTACACGCTCTATGTCGCGCCCGGATATCAGGCGAAAGGCATCGGCCGCCGGCTGTTGCGCGCGCTGTTCGTCGAGCTCGAGCTGACCGGCCACCGGTCGGCGCTGATCTGGGTGCTGAAGGCGAACCCGTCGCGCTTCTTTTACGAAGCGATGGGCGGGCGATACGTCGCCGACCGCGACGAGCGGCTGTGGGGCACCGTCGTCACCGAGGCCGCCTATGGCTGGAACGAACTGACGGTGCCTTGTTCCCGGCGGTGAATCCCGCTATGTATCCGCCCCCAAGCGGCGCGAGTGCTATGACAGACCGTATTCTCATCGTCGATTTCGGCAGCCAGGTCACGCAGCTCATCGCCCGGCGCGTTCGCGAGAGCGGCGTCTACTGCGAGATTCACCCCTTCAACCGGGTGGACGCGGGCTCGATCCGGAAATTTGCGCCCAAGGCCATCATCCTGTCCGGCGGGCCCGCGAGCGTCTCCGACGCGAATGCGCCGATGCCGCCCGACGCGGTCTATGAAAGCGGGCTTCCGATCCTCGGCATCTGTTATGGCGAGCAGGCGATGTGCGCCCAGCTCGGCGGCGCCGTGGAAGGGTCGAGCCACCGGGAATTCGGCCGCGCCGAGCTCAACGTGACCGACGACTGCGTGCTGTTCGAGGGCATCTGGCCGCCCGGCACCAGCCACCAGGTGTGGATGAGCCATGGCGACCGGGTGACCAAGCTGCCGCCCGGCTTCCGGCCGGTGGCGGTGAGCGTCGGCGCGCCCTTTGCTGCGATTGCCGACGACAAGCGGCGTTACTACGGCGTGCAATTCCATCCCGAGGTGGTGCACACGCCCGAAGGCGCCCAGCTGCTGCAGAATTTCACCCGTCACGTCGCCCGATGCAGCGGCGACTGGACGATGGCGGCCTTCCGCGCGCAGGCGATCGCCCGCATCCGCGAGCAGGTGGGCAAGGGACGGGTGATCTGCGGCCTGTCGGGCGGCGTCGATTCCTCGGTCGCGGCCGTGCTGATCCACGAGGCGGTCGGCAGCCAGCTCACCTGCATCTTCGTCGATCACGGGCTGATGCGGCTGCACGAGGCCGAGCAGGTGGTGAGCCTGTTCCGCGAGCGTTTCAACATCGCGCTGGTGCATCGCGACGCATCGGACCTGTTTCTCGAGAAGCTGGCAGACAAGACGGACCCGGAGGCCAAGCGCAAGATCATCGGCGGCCTGTTCATCGACGTCTTCGAGGCGGAAGCGAACAAGCTCGGCGGCGCGGAATTTCTCGCCCAGGGCACGCTTTACCCCGACGTGATCGAATCCGTCGCCTTCGACGGCGGGCCGAGCGTGACGATCAAGTCGCACCACAACGTCGGCGGCCTGCCGGCGCGGATGAATTTGAAGCTGATCGAGCCGCTGCGCGAGCTGTTCAAGGACGAGGTGCGGGCGCTCGGGCGCGAGCTCGGGCTGCCGGCGGAGATGGTCGGGCGGCATCCGTTTCCGGGGCCGGGGCTGGCGATCCGCATCCCCGGCCAGGCGATCACGCAAGAAAAGCTGGAAATTCTCCGCAAAGCGGACCATATCTACTTGCAGGAGATACGCCGTGCCGGATTGTACGATGAGATCTGGCAAGCGTTTACCGTCCTGCTTCCGGTCAGAACCGTTGGCGTTATGGGCGATTCGCGCAGTTACGACTATGCCTGCGCGCTCCGGGCCGTCACGTCGACCGACGGCATGACGGCGGAATCCTATCCGTTCGACCATCACTTTTTGGCACGGACGGCGACTCGGATTATAAATGAGGTACCAGGGATCAACCGGGTCACCTATGATGTAACGTCAAAACCGCCCGGAACGATCGAGTGGGAATAATAATAAGGTAAGCCGGGAGGTTATGAATTTATTCCGGAGCATCGTGCAAGTTGGGGTAAGTCATTGGCGCGCCCAGGGATTACCTCGCCTGCGCCCTAGAAATGCCCAAAACACAAGGTAAAACCAGGGCCTATGAGTGAAGTATACGTAGAGATCGAAGACAGCAGCGCCAATAAGAAGCCCCGAAGGGTCTATGAGGCGAAAGAGCGCAAGTGCCTGATGTGCAGCTCGCGGTTCACGAGTGAGTGGGCCGGCGACCGCATTTGCAAGCCGTGCAAGTCCAGCCGGGCTTGGCGTAACGGCTGACGGCGACAAAGTCGCCGCACCAGCAACGCGTGCTGAAACACCGAGCGGGCGCCTGAAGCAGGCGCACGCATGGCTGTTTTTCGCTGTTTTTTGCCGGCTTTAAGGGAAGCTGCCCCTTGGCGGCCGCGTGCGCGTGCCTTAAGTAAGCGCGATGATGCTGGATTCCGGGTATAGGGACGGGCGGCCGGCGCCGCTGTCGGTGGCGCCGATGATGGAGTGGACCGACCGGCATTGCCGGTATTTCCTCCGCCAAATCACCCGCCATACCCTGCTCTATACCGAGATGGTCACGACCGGGGCGGTGCTGCAGGGCGACCGCGGCCGCCTGCTGCGCTACCATCCGGAGGAGCATCCGCTCGCCCTTCAGCTCGGCGGGTCGGATCCCTGGGCCTTGGCGGAATGCGCCAGGATCGCGGAATCCCTGGGTTTTGACGAGATCAACCTCAATGTCGGCTGCCCCAGCGACCGGGTGCAATCCGGCCGCTTCGGCGCCTGCCTGATGGCCGAGCCGGGCCTGGTCGCCCGCTGCGTCGCGGCGATGCGCCGGGCCGTCTCCCTGCCGGTGACGGTCAAGTCGCGCATCGGCATCGACGACCAGGAGGAATGGCCGGCGCTCCGGGGTTTCGTCGAGACGGTCTCGGGGGCCGGCTGCACCCGCTTCATCGTGCACGCCCGGAAGGCCTGGCTGAGCGGCCTCAGCCCCAAGGAGAACCGGGAGGTGCCGCCGCTGCGCTACGACCTGGTCTACCGCCTGAAGGCGGAGCGGCCGGCGCTCGAGGTCATCCTCAACGGCGGCGTCACCGGCCTGGAGCAGGTCGATCGGCATCTCGGCCAAGTCGACGGGGTCATGCTCGGCCGTGCCGCCTATCAGAACCCCTATCTGCTAGTAGATGTCGACCGGCGCTATTTCGGGGCCGAGGGGATGCCGCCGGACCGGCATGCGGTGGCGGCGGCGATGACCGGCTATATCGAGGCGGAGCTTGCCGCGGGAACGCCGCTCGCCGCGATCACGCGGCATATGCTGGGATTGTTTCAGCGGGTGCCGGGTGCGCGCCTGTGGCGCCGGCACCTCAGCGAGCACGCGCACCGGGCGGGCGCCGGCTTGGCCGTCGTGCAGGACGCCCTCGCGCAGGTCCCGCGCTATATTCCGGCTGCCGCTGAATAGACGGCTGCCGAGAACCCAGAATTTCTACCATTCCGCGCAACCGACGCTTTTGCCGCGCCAGCCTGTCACGCCATCGGCACAGGCGCTGAAAGCCCTGCATCCGTCGCCCGACGGATCCGTCGGCGAGCCGTCTCGTGACGCGCTACGCGGCGCTTTCCGCCTTGCGTCGATAGGCCAGGGCGCAGTGCTGCGGGCAGTACGGCCTTCCGGGTTCGGCGGATTGACTGCAGAACCGAAAATCCGGATCGCCCGGATTGCCGATTGGCCATTGGCACATTCGCTCGTTGCCTGTCGGCAGCACGAATGTCTTGCGCTTGATCGGTGAGGGCCGTGACGAAAGGCCCAACCTGTGCGCCTTTCCGATAACGGCATTTCGGGTAACGTCCCCTAATAGATCGGCGATCTGACTTGCCGATTTCCCCTCATTCCACAGCCTTTTCAGCTGCTCAACGCGGTGGTCAGTCCAGACCATTCGTTGCCTCTCTCCGTGTCTTTTTGCCGGGCTAGCCCTTACACCGAGAGCGCACGGTGGGGCTAGATCTCGTGTTCTTTTGCTTCAAGGCCACAATATATCGACGCAGACCCCACCACAAGCCATAGCGTCGTTAACGTTTATGGCGGGACTTTCGGACTGCGTCAACGGCAGGACGGTAAACTTCTGCGATGCAACTCAAAAAGGCTTTGCGACTGTTGCAGTTGGGTATCGAAAATTTTTCCGTCCCGCTTCAAGGGGCCGATCGCGGCCCGCGGCATCGTTGGCGGCATGTAGACGCAGCGCGGGCGAGGCTTCTGCAATATCTCGGATTCCACACCGCGACTCGGGTGCGGAATGCGGCGCCGCCGAGGCCCGTCAATCGGCCGTCGTCGCGGCCGGCAGGCGCTCCTCGGACGGCTCGGCGGCGTCCGCAGGCGCCTTGCGGGTATCATGATGACGCGTTACCTGCCCGAGCGACGGCCATGCCGGCCGCGCCGCGATATCCTTGCCGCCACAGCCGCTGCAGCGCAGGTGCGCGCCGACGTCCGGCACCGGAAATTCGGGTCCCAGCTGGGCGATGAGCACCTCGGCCGGCATAATCGCATTATGCCCGCATCGGTTGCACCAGCAGAAGATATCGACCTGTTCCTGCCGCAGCTCGCCGAGGACCGTCGCACGCCGATGGCGCTCTTCCTCCGCGAGATGATCCTGTTTCATGCGTCCCATCGTTTATTCCATGCCGTTGCGGCAGTCCTCGCCAATTCCAAGGCGTCGTCCCCAAGACGGCATCTCCAAGTCGCGCCGGGCATCGCGGGAGATATTGCGCAGCCGGGTCGTTCCGCCTTCGAAAAGAACATAACAGGAACATTTTCCGGCCGTCAAGATAAGTCAAGATCGGTCGAGATCGGTCGGGGAGGGCTGGGCGGCGAAGGGTCAGCGGTGGGAGATCAGGCGGAGCGGGCGATTGAAGATCGAGAGCACTTCGCCGATCGACTTGCCGTGCTTGATCTGCTCGCGGCCGCTGAACAGCAGGTAGTCGCAGTGCCGGTTGTGGTTGGACCGCTTGGCGACCGTGAAGACCGGCAGGTCGAAGGTGTGCCGGAAGATCGAGAACACGGCGACACCATGACGCAGGTCGATGGCGTAATCCTTCCATTCGCCCGACGCGACCCGGCGGCTGTAGACGTCGAGCAACTGCCGCAATTCCTGCCGGTCAAAGGTGACGCGCTTGCCCTTATTCCGGCGGTGTTCGCTCAAGCGCACGAGTTCCGCCATAGCCTTAGAAGTCTCCCCCGAGGTCGCCGCATCCGATTTGTGAAGGCTGGTATCCGACCGCCACGAGGTCAGAGACGGAAAAGGCGGCGGCCCCTATCGGCCACCGGTTACCGGACTTCGGTCGTCGTTCGCGCATCCGAATCACGCTTGTCGTAGCAGGTGATCTCGCCGAGCGTGCGATAACAGTAGAGCGGCGGCTCGTAGACCACGCGCTCGAAGCTATCGCGGCAAAGCGGCCCGCCATCCTTCTGTGATTTCAGGAAATTGCATTCCTTGCCGCTGGCGAATTCCGCCAGATAGTCGGTCGGCAATTTGTCCGTATAGACGAAATTGGCGAGCATCGCGCCGCCGACGACGGCTGTCGACGTCGAGCCGCACGCGGCAACCAGCGCGACGCTCAAGGCAACGGCGATGCCGGCCAGGAGCCGGCCATTCCGTATCGAGTCTGTATCGTCTCCCACCGGGATCATCGCCCGCGGTATCTCTCGAATAGCGATCGATCCGGGCCAAACCACCCTTCATCAATCGGCAATATTGTGGCTCATGGGCGACAGTCGCGCAAGTAGGGTCCGCGGGGCGCCGGCGCGCCGGCGCCGGCGAGGCACCGCGCCGAGCCTTTGATTCGCCGATGAAATCAGCGCCATCCGCCGGTCCTTTTGGGGTTTGCCAGCGACCGGCGGCGAGGCTATGGTAGCCGCCTTTCGCCGCTTGGAGAGCGCATTGGCAGACATATTCCACGAAATCGAGGAGGACCTGCGCCGCGACAAGGCCGCCCAGTTTTGGAAGCGGTATGGTCGTTATGTCATTGCCGCCGTCGTTTTCGTCATTGCCGCCACGGCCAGCTATGTCGGCTGGAAAGAGTACCGCCAGCGCCAGCAGATCGCGTATGGCAACCGCTTCGCCGTCGCGCTGTCGCTGATCCAGGACAAGAAGGAAGCCGAAGCGCTGAGCGCGCTCGGGTCGCTGGCAGAGGACGCTGGCACCGGCTACGGAACCTTGGCGCGCTTCCGCGCCGCGACCGTCAAGCTGCATCAGGGCGACCGGGCGGGCGCCGTGGCCATCTATGACGCGGTCGCCAAGGACAGCAGCGTGGACCCGCTCTACGCCCAGCTGGCGGCCGTCTATTACGTTCTTAACACCCTGGAAACAGGCGATCCCGACGACCTCGCCAAGCGCCTGGAGCCGCTCATGAGCCCGACAGGCCCGTGGCGTTACTCCGCGCGCGAGCTGGCCGCGCTGCTCGCGCTGCGCAAGGGCGATGCTGCCAAAGCGCGCGAGAACTTCACGAAGCTCGCGGATGATACAAAGACGCCCAGCGGAATTCGCGCCCGTGCGGCGGAAATGTTGCGTGCACTGAAACAATAAGGAGCGCCGGGGAGTTGATGCCTGGGCACCGCCCTCTACGACTATTCGCTATCCTGTTACTGCTTCTGCTGCTGCCGTCGGGATGCGATTGGATCGAAAGTATGCTTCCCAGCAAGAAGAAGCCGCCCCTGCCGGGGGTACGGATCGCCGTCATGATCAACGAGCGCGATCTCGAGCCCGATCCGAAGGTCGGCGACCTGCGCGTGATGCTGCCGAAGCCTTATGTCAATGCGGCGTGGCCGGAGGCCGGCGGCGTACCGACGCATGCAATGTATCATCTCGCCCTCGAAGCGACGCCGAAGAAGATCTGGCAGGTCGATATCGGCGACGGGTCGACCAAGGGGCGCAAGCTGCTGACCCGGCCCGTTGTCGCAGACGGCCGCGTCTTCGCCATGGACCTGAATTTTATCATCTCCGCCTACAACGCCGACACGGGGAAGCGGTTGTGGCGATATAAGCCGAAGATGCCGCGGCAGGATGACGAAACCTTCGGCGGCGGGCTGGCGTACAACAATGGGCGGCTCTATGTGACGACCGGTTTCGGCGAGGTGCTGTCGCTCGACGCCAAGACCGGCCGCCTTGCCTGGACGCAGACGGTTTCCGGCCCGATGCGGGCCGCGCCGACGGTTGCCGGCGGCCGTCTCTATGTCGTCACCATCGACAACCAGCTGAACGTGCTCGACGCGGATACCGGCGAGAAGAAGTGGACCCATTCGGCGATCAGCGAGTCCGCCGGCTTGCTGGGCGACGGCAGTGTCGCCGTCGAGGGATCGACCGTCGTCGTCCCGTACACTTCCGGCGAGATCTTCGCGATTCGGGCGGAGAACGGCCGCGTGGTCTGGTCCGACAACCTGACCGCGATCCGGCGCGTCGACGCCATGGCGTCGCTGGCGCATATCCGCGGCAGCCCGGTGATCGACCGCGGCGTCGTATACGCCATCAGCCATTCGGGACGCTTCGTCGCGATCGACCAGCGCAGCGGCGCCCGCATCTGGGAGCGCAACATCGGCGGCGTCGACATGCCGTGGGTCGCCGGCGATTTCATCTTCGTGCTGAGCAACGACAACGAGCTCTATTGCCTGACCCGCCAGGGCGGCCGGGTGCGCTGGGTCACGCCGCTGCCGCGCTACCAGAATCCGGACAAGAAGAAGGGGATGATCTTGTGGGCGGGGCCCGTGCTGGCGGGCGACCGGCTCATCCTGACGGGAAGCCAGGGCGAGGTGATGACCGTCTCGCCCTATACCGGCGAGCCGCTCGGCCGCATGTCGGTGCCGGATGATATATTCTTGCCGCCTGTCGTCGCGAAGGGAACGATCTATTTCCTGGACGACGACGCGGAGCTCATCGCCTACCGCTGAGTTGGCGCCGGCACGGCGCCCGGCGAAGGGCGCGCGGCCGGGCTGAGGATCGAGGATGACTTTCACCGTCGCCATCGTTGGACGCCCGAATGTCGGCAAGTCGACGCTCTTCAACCGCCTGGTCGGCAAGCGCGTGGCGATCGTCGACGATACGCCGGGCGTAACGCGCGATCGCCGCGAAGGGACGGCGGCGATCGGCGATCTCGCGTTTCGCGTGATCGATACCGCCGGGCTGGACGAAGCGGGCGCGGGCGCGCTCGAGACGCGCATGCGGGAGCAGACCGAGAAGGCGATCGACGACAGTGATCTGGTGCTGCTGCTGATCGACGCACGCGCCGGCGTTACGCCGGTGGACGAGCATTTCGCGGACTGGGTGCGCCAGCGCCACAAGCCGGCGGTGCTGATTGCGAATAAATGCGAAAGCGCGGCTGCCGACCCCGGCGTCTATGAAAGCTATCGCCTCGGCTTCGGCGATCCCGTCCCGATCTCCGCCGAGCATGGCGAGGGAATGGCCGATCTGTATGGCGCGATCCTGCATCATGTCGAGGGCGGGGCAGTGGCGGAACCGGCCGAGCCGCCCGACGGCGAGACGCCCGAAGAAGAGGCGGCGGAGGAAGAGGCGGGGCCGCTGCGGCTCGCCATCATCGGGCGGCCCAACACCGGCAAATCGACCCTGGTCAATCGCCTGCTCGGCGAGGAGCGGCTGCTCACCGGCCCGGAGGCGGGCATCACGCGCGATTCCATCATGGTCGACTGGGAATACGACGGCCGCGTGCTGGAGCTCGTCGACACCGCCGGCATGCGCCGCAAATCCCGGGTGGCGGACAAGCTGGAGAAGCTGTCCGTCGACGACACGCTGCGCACCATCCGCTTCGCCAATGTCGCGGTGCTGGTGCTCGACGCGACGGTGATGCTGGAAAAGCAGGACCTGACGATCGCGCGGCTGGTCATCGAAGAGGGGCGGGCGCTGATCATCGCGGCGAACAAATGGGATGCCGTCGCAAATCCCGGCGAGGCGATGCAGAATCTGCGCGACCGCATGCAGACGTCGCTGCCCCAGGTGCGCGGCATTCCGGTCGTGACGATCTCGGCGCTGCGCGGGCAGAACCTCGACAAGCTGATGCAGGCGGTGTTCGACATCTACGAGATATGGAACCGCCGGGTCTCGACCGCGGCGCTGAACCGCTGGCTCGAGCTGGTGCTGGAGGGGCACCCGCCGCCGCTCGCCTCGACGGGGCGGCGCGTCCGCCTGCGCTACATGACGCAGCTCAAGTCCCGGCCGCCGACCTTCGCCATCTGGGGCACGCGGCCGCAGGATCTGCCGGAATCATACCGCCGGTACCTGATCAACGGCCTGCGGCAGGATTTCGCCATCGAAGGCGTGCCGATCCGCCTGCAGTTCCGCCAGGGCGAAAACCCCTTCGCGCCGAAGAAGGGCGCGCGGTCGTAAACGGCGTAAGTTTTGGAAACACGCTCTCAGGCGCGGCGATAGGCCTTCACGACCTCGCCGGTGCGCTGGCAGGAAGCCTCGGCCAGGTCGACGAAAATGTCGGTCATTTCCTCGGGCTCCGGCAGCGTCATCGGATCTTCGCCCGGGAAGGCGTGGGCCCGCATCTTTGTCCGCTGGGCGCCCGGCTCGACGATGTTCGCGCGTACGGTCGTGTTCCGCATCTCGCCCGCATAGCATTTGACGAGCGCTTCGAGGCCCGCCTTGGTGGCGGCATAGACGCCCCAGTAAGGGGTGCATTTCCGCGCCGCGCCGGCGGTAACGAAGATCGCCCGGCCGGCGTCGGACAGGCGCAGCAGCGGGTCCATGCTGCGGATCAGGCGGAAGTTGGCGGTAAAGTTGATCGCGACGGTCTGGTCCCAGGTCTTCGGGTCGATATGCCCGACCGGCGACAGCACGCCGAGGCTCGCCGCGTTGCCGACGAGGATATCGAGCCGGCCGAATTTCTCGTGCAGCGCGCCGCCGAGCTGGTCGACCGCGGCCCCCTCGGTCAGGTCCATCGGCACCAGCGTCGCGCCCTGGCCGCTGGCCTGGCGCACCGCGTCGTCCACTTCCTCCAGCCCGCCGACCGTGCGCGCGGCGAGCACCAGCCGCGCGCCCTCCGCCGCGAAACGCTTGGCCACCGCGGCGCCGATACCGCGGCTTGCGCCGGTCACCAGAGCGATCCGGCCTTCCAGTCGCTTATGCTGCGTCATCAAGCCGACTCGGCGAGGAGCGAGAGCTGGCGCGCGCCGTTGCCGCCGAGCTGATCGGTCAGCCGGACCGGATAATCGCCGGTGAAGCAGGCGTCGCAGTATTGCGGCATCGCGCCGTCGCGGCCCGAAAGGCCCATCGCGCGGTAGAGGCCGTTGATGGAAATGAAGGCGAGACTGTCGGCGCCGATCAGCCGGCGCATTTCCTCGACGTTATGCTTCGCGGCCAGCAACTGGTCGCGCTCGGGCGTGTCGACGCCGTAGAAGCAGGAATGGGTGGTCGGCGGGCTCGATATCCGCATATGGACTTCGAGGGCGCCGGCGTTGCGCACCATCTCGACGATCTTGCGCGAGGTCGTGCCGCGGACGATGGAGTCGTCGACCAGCACGACGCGCTTGCCCTGGATGACCGCGCGGTTGGCGTTGTGCTTCAGCTTCACGCCGAGATGGCGGATCTCGTCGCTCGGCTCGATGAAGGTGCGCCCGACATAGTGATTGCGGATGATGCCGAGGTCGTAGGGCATGCCGGATTCGGCCGCGAAGCCGATGGCGGACGGCACGCCCGAGTCCGGCACCGGCACGGTCACGTCCGCAGCGACCGGATGCTCGCGCGCCAGCTCCACGCCGATGCGCTTGCGGGATTCATAGACCGAGGTGCCGTCGATGACGCTGTCCGGCTTGGAAAAATAGATGTGCTCGAAGATGCAGAAGCGGGACCGGGTGATCGGGAACGGATGATGGCTGTGGAGGCCGTTGGCGTCGATCACGATCACCTCGCCGGGCTCCACGTCGCGCACATAGGTCGCGCCGATGATGTCGAAAGCACAGGTCTCGGACGCCAGGATGTAGGCGTCGCCGAGCTGGCCCAGCACGAGCGGCCGCACGCCGTAGGGGTCGCGGACGCCGATCAGGAAATCCTGTCCCATGACGGCGAGCGAATAGGCGCCCTCGACCCGGCGCAGCGCGGTGATCAGGCGGTCGACCGCCGAGCCGCGCGTGGTCGCCATGTAATGGATGATGATCTCGGTGTCCGTGGTCGACTGGAAGATGCAGCCGTTGGAGACGAGATCCTTCCGCGCCGTGACGGCATTGGTGAGATTGCCGTTATGCGAGATCGCGAGGCCGCCGATCTCGAGCTCCGCGAACAGCGGCTGGACGTTGCGCATCATCGGCTCGCCGGTCGTCGAATAGCGCGTGTGGCCGATCGCGATATTTCCCTTGAGCCGGGCGATGACCGCCTGATCGGCGAAGATGTCGCCGACGAGGCCGATGCCCCGGTGCGCGTGGAACTGGGCGCCGTCATGGGTGACGATGCCGGCCGCTTCCTGGCCGCGATGCTGCAGCGCATGCAGGCCGAGGGCGACGAGGGCCGCGGCCTCGCTATGCCCGTAAATTCCGAAGACGGCGCATTCCTCGTGCAGATGGTCGTCGTCGAAGGGATTTGTCGTGATCATGTCGCCAGTCCCGCCCTCTGTCTGCATGTCGGAGTCACTGCTTGCTTTCGATCAGGCGCTGCATCTCGTTGCGCTCGGACCGGTCATAGCCGAGCGGGGCCGGCGCGCCATTGGTGGTCGCCGGCTTGGCCTCCGGCTGCGGCTGCATGAGCCCGTGAAAGGCCCGCTCCGCGCTGATCGCGCGGTCGGAGGCATCCTTCGCCACGCCCGTCGCCTTTTCCGCCGACCGGCGCGCGTTGTCCGGCACCAGGGCAAGCAGGATCTTGGCGCTGCCGTCGATCAGCGGATAGGTGCGGGCCTTGAGGATCGCGCTCGGCATCTTGTCGTGGTCCCAGAACGCCGCCGCGCTGAGATAGAGCAGGCTCACCAGGACGACGCCCCGCAGCACGCCGAAGGCGAAGCCGAGCGACCGGTCGAAGCCGCTCGCCGCGCTCTCCCGGACGCTGCGGGAGAGGGCCGAGGCGAGGACCGAGAACACGATCAGCGATCCCACGAAAAGCACGCCGCCCGCCGCCGCATTGGCCACGGCCTCGTTCTCGATATACCGGTGCGCGTAGGGCTGGACGTGGTGGTAGCCGTAGAGAGTGACGAAGGCAGCCCCGACCCAGGCCGCGACCGACAGAACCTCGCGAACGAAGCCTCTGATATAGGCCAATATTCCGGAAATCACGAGGATCGCCACGAAGCAAATGTCGATGATGCCGAAAGGAAGGCTGCTCATTCAGGCACGTCCTACGATGCGAATCGGGCCGTTCCCCGGCTCGAACATACGGGTCAACCCCCCGAGATCGCGCAATTCGTGAAGGTTCAGTCCACCCGTCGTTTTCGCACCTTTCGCGCCGGACCGCCGTTCCGGGAGCAGGGCGCCGGTAAAACCAAGCTTTTCGGCCTCTTTCAGGCGGGCTTCCATCTGGCCAACGGGTCTCACTTCGCCTGACAAGCCGATCTCCCCGAAGACGACCATATCCGCAGGAACGGGTCTGCCCGATATCGAGGATGCCAGGGCCGCCGCCACCGCGAGGTCGGCGGCCGGCTCGCTGACGCGCAACCCTCCCGCCACGTTGAGATATATATCATTTCCGCCAAACTGCAATCCGCAGCGGGCTTCCAGCACGGCCATGACCATGGCGAGCCGGTTGCCGTCCCAGCCGACCACCGCCCGCCGGGGCGTGCCTAGCGGGCGAAGGGGCGACCAGGGCCTGGATTTCGACCAGCATCGGGCGCGATCCCTCGAGGCCGGCAAAAACGGTGGCGCCGGCGACCTCGCCCTGGCGCTCGGCCAGGAACAGCGCGGAAGGGTTCGGCACCTCGGCCAGGCCGCGGTCCGTCATCTCGAAAACGCCGATTTCGTCGGTCGGGCCGTAGCGGTTCTTCACCGCCCTGAGAATGCGGAACTGGTGGCCGCGCTCGCCTTCGAAATAGAGCACCGTGTCGACCATGTGCTCGAGCACGCGGGGGCCCGCGATCGTGCCTTCCTTGGTCACGTGGCCGACCAGCAGGACGGTGAAGCCGCGGCGCTTGGCGAGGCGGATGATCTCCTGTGCGCAAGCCCGCACCTGGGCGACCGTTCCGGGCGCGGATTCCAGCGCGTCGATATACATCGTCTGGATCGAATCGATGACGACGAAATCCGGGTGGTCCGGCGTGTCGAGGGTGGCGATGATGTCGCGCATGTCGGTCGCCGCGGCCAGCTGGATCGGCCGGTTGGCGACGCCGAGGCGATTGGCGCGGAGCTGGACCTGGTCGGCGGCCTCTTCGCCGGAGATATAGGCGCAGCGCGCCTTGTCGCCGAGCGCCGCCACGACCTGCAGCAGCAGGGTCGACTTGCCGATGCCGGGATCGCCGCCGATCAGGAGCGCCGAGCCATGCACCAGCCCGCCGCCGGTGACGCGGTCGAACTCGGCGATACGGGTGAGCCGGCGCGGCGCCGGCGTGGCGTTGCCGTCGAGCGCGACGAACTCGATGCGCTGCCGCTTGCCGCCGGGGCGCACGCCGCCCTTGCCGCCGCCCCTGCCGCCGATCGGCGCGGAGGCGGTGGCGCTTTCCTCGACGATCGTGTTCCACTCGTCGCACGCGTCGCATTTGCCGGCCCAGCGCGGGTAGACCGCGCCGCAGGACTGGCAGACGTAGCGGGTCGAGTTACGAGCCATTCGCTGCTCCGCGGCCGGAAGTCACGCAGCCTTCATCGGCGATGATCACAGCCGGCGCAATTCCATTTCGATCGGCCCTTCCGCGCGGCCATGGATGAATTGCTGTACGACGGCGTTGTCGGCCCGGTCGATGTCGCCGGTCGGGCCCGCCCAGACGATCTTGCCTTTATACAGCATCGCGATCCGGTCGGAAATTTTCCGTGCGCTCGCCATGTCATGGGTGATGGTGAGCGTCGTCGCGCCGGTCTCTTCCGTGCATTTGACAATCAGCTCGTTGATGATGTCGCCCATGATCGGGTCGATGCCGGTCGTCGGCTCGTCGAAGAAGATGATCTCCGGCTCGATGGCGATCGCGCGGGCGAGGCCGACGCGCTTGCGCATGCCGCCCGACAGATCGGCCGGCGACATCATCGCGAAGTTCTCGTCGAGCCCGACGAGGGCGAGCTTCTCGAGCGCGATTTGCCTGGCCTCGCGCCGCGGCATGCCCTTGCCCGCGATCAGCCCGAAGGCGACGTTCTCCCAGACGGTCTGGCTGTCGAACAAAGCCGCGCCCTGAAACAGCATGCCGATCTTGGCGTTGATGTGCTCGCGCTCGCGGTCGCCGATGCCGACGACGGATTCGCCGTCGATCTCGATCTCGCCGGCATCGGGCGTCAGCAGCCCCAGGATGCATTTGAGCGTCACCGACTTGCCCGATCCGGAGCCGCCGATGATGACCACCGATTCGCCGGGCATGATGTCGAGGTCGACGCCGTCGAGCACGACCTTCGAACCGAACTGCTTGCGGACACCCTTCAGGTGGATTTTCGGGACCGTCATGTGCCGAAGAACATCGCCGAGATGAGGTAGTTGAGGATCAGGATCAGGATCGACGAGCTGACCACCGAGTTGATCGTCGCCGCGCCGACGCCCTGCGCGCCGCCTTGCGAATGGTAGCCCTGATAGCATCCCATCAGGGTGACCACGAAGCCGAAGACGGCGGCCTTGACCAGGCCCGTGCTCACGTCCACGAAGTAGAGCTTGTCCCAGCTCGTCTTGAGATAGAGCGTCGGGTTGAAGCCGAGCTTGTAGATCGAGACGATGTAGCCGCCGAACACGCCGATGATGTCGCCGATGATGATGAGCAGCGGCAGGGTGATCACGCCCGCGATCACGCGCGGCGCGACGAGGTATTTGAACGGGTTGGTCGACAGCGTGACCAGCGCGTCGATCTGCTCGGTCACGCGCATCGTGCCGATCTCGGCGGCGATCGACGAGCCGACGCGGGCGGCCACCATCAGGCCGGCCAGCACGGGCCCGAGCTCGCGCGTGATGCTGAGCACGACGATCTCGGCGATCGCGCTTTCCGCGCCGACCGAGTTGCGCTGGAAGCCGGTATAGCTCTGCAGCGCCAGCACCATGCCGGCGAAGAGCGTGGTCAGCGCGATGACCGGCAGCGAGTAATAGCCGATCTCCATCATCTGCCGGCCGATCAGGCGGAAATAGAGCGGCGGCCGAAGGCAGTGCGTGACGGCGACGAGCGTGAACGTCGCCACCTGGCCGACCATTTCGAGAAAGCCGAGGAAGATGCGCCCGATCGTCCGCACGGCGGTCATGCGGCCCCCCTGACATAATGCCGGCGATACCGGCGCCCCAGGCTGGTGAGGATTTCGTAGCCGATCGTCCCCGCCGTCTTCGCGACGGCATCGACGTCGACATGCGGGCCGATCAGCTCCACGAGGTCGCCGACCTTGGCGTCCGCGACGGAGGAGATATCGAGCGTGATTAAATCCATCGAGACCCGGCCGATCAGTGGAACCGCGACATCTCCGACATAGGCGGTAGCCCGCCCGCTCAGGCTGCGCAAATAGCCATCCGCATATCCGGCCGCCACAGTTGCCACGAGCGTCGGTCCGGCGAAACGATGCGTCGCACCATATCCAACGGTCCGGGGGGCGTCAACGCGTCGGATCTGTATGATCTTGCCGTATAATCCCACGACAGGCGCCATCGGGTTGGGGGCATTCTCGATCGGCGCGACGCCGTAGAGCGCCACGCCGGGGCGAACCATGTCGAAATGCCAGTCGGGACCGAGGAAGATGCCCGACGACGCGGCGAGCGACGCCATGGCCTTCGGCAGCCGCTTGATCGCCGCGGCGAAGTCGCTTTGCTGTTGCCGGTTGAGCGGGTGGTCGGGCGTGTCCGCGCAGGCGAGGTGGCTCATCACGCAGCGTAATGGTACGTCGCGCAGGCGCTCCGGCTCGTTCATCAGCGTCGCCTGCTCGTCGAGCGGCAGGCCGAGCCGGCTCATGCCGCTGTCGAGATGGATCGCCGCCGGATGCGGGCCGTGCGCGCGGCAGTCCGCGGCCCAGCGCTCGATCTGGCCGAGATCGTTCAGCACCGGCATCAGCGCGTAATCGCGGAAGATCTGCTCGTCTTCCGGCATCACGCCGTTCAGTACGTAGATCTCGGGGATTCGTGCACGGCCAATTCGGAGAGTTCTTGGCGCAGCGTGACCGCCTCGTCGAGATGGGCGACGAAGAAGGTCGCGCAGCCGGCGGCGCTCAGCGTGCGGGCGACGGCGCCGACGCCGAGGCCATAGCCGTCCGCCTTGACCACGGCGGCGCAGCAGGCCGGCGCGGCGCGCGCGGCAAGCAGCCGGTAGTTGGACGCAAGCGCGTCGAGATCGATCCTGAGGAAGGTCGTCGCGTGCGGCGGACCGGAATGATCAGGGGAAGGCATCGTCGCCATGCTGCCGGTCGAGATCATCGAAGCGCGTGTACTTGCCGTCGAAGAACAGATCGATCGTGCCGACCGGGCCGTGGCGCTGCTTGGCGATGATGACGCTCGCCGTATTGCGGACATGTTCGAGCCGTTCGGCCCATTGCTCGCTGCGATTCGAGAACTTGTCCTGCAACTCCTCGAGCCCCTGAATGGGCTGGCCCTTTTCCAGGTAGTATTCCTCGCGGAAGATGAACATCACGACGTCGGCGTCCTGCTCGATCGATCCGGACTCGCGAAGGTCGGAGAGCTGCGGCCGCTTGTCCTCGCGGTTCTCGACCTGGCGGGAAAGCTGCGACAGCGCCAGCACCGGCACCTCCAGCTCCTTGGCCAGCGTCTTCAGGCCCCGCGTGATCTCCGAGATCTCCTGCACGCGATTCTCCGAGCGCCGGCCCGGCGAGGGGTGCAGCAGCTGCAGATAGTCGACCACGATCATGTGCAGCCTCTGCTGGCGCTTGAGCCGGCGGGCGCGGGTTCGCAGCCCCGAGATGGTGAGGGCAGGGGAGTCATCAATATAGAGCGGCAGCCGGTGCAGCTTCTGGCTCGCGACGACCAGGCGATTGAATTCCTCGCTCGAGATATCGCCGCGGCGGATCGCGTCCGACGGAATTTCCGCCTGCTCGGACAGGATGCGGGCGGCGAGCTGCTCGGCCGACATTTCCAGCGAGAAGAACAGCACATGCCCGCCGTCGGTCACCGTGCGGCCGGTTTCGTCGACGCGCTCGCTGAAGGCGTTCGCCGCGTTGAAGGCGATGTTGGTGGCGAGGGCCGTCTTGCCCATCGACGGACGCCCGGCGAGGATCAGCAGGTCGGAGGAATGCAGCCCGCCCAGCTTGAGGTCGAGATCCTTGAGGCCGGTCGTGACGCCGACCACGTGGCTGTCGCGGCGGAAGGCTTCTTCGGCGCTTTCGACCGCCATGCGCGCGGCATCGCCGAGCGCGACCACGCCACGCTCGAGCTCGCCGGAATTGGAGAGGTCGTAGAGCCGCTGCTCGGCCGTCTCGATTTGCGCGGAAGCAGGGCTGTCGATCTCGGGCGCATAGGCGTCGTTGACGACGTCCTCGCCGAGCTCGATGAGCTGGCGCCGGAGATAGAGGTCGTAGATGGTGCGGCCGTAGTCGGAGGCGTTGATCACGGTGACCACCGAGGCCGCAAGGTCGAAGAGATACTGCGACCCGCCGACCGCGCTCAGCGCCTCGTCCTTCTCGAAGAAGTGCTTGAGCGTGAGCGGGCTGCCGATTTGCCCCTGCTCGATCAGCTTTTCGAGCGCGGTGTAGATGCGGCCGTGGACCGGCTCGTAGAAATGCTCCGCGCGGAGGAAATCGCCGACCCGCTCATAGGCGCGGTTGTTGGTCAGGATCGCACCGAGCAGCGCCGCCTCGATCTCCGCGTTATGCGGCGGGATACGGATCTCCGTCCGGTCGATATCGTCGCCGCGGAGGGGGGCTACGTTGCTCTCGGTCAGGCTAGTCGACATGAGGCGCGGACCTTACCACTGCCGGCGGGCCGGCAACCGGCGAATTGCAAGGAACCCGGGGATAACCCCCAAATCCCAGCGAGGCCAACGGCAACGCTGTCCGAAGACCGCCAGCCCGCGACGCGTTTTGGCGCCGCGGACCGGGTTCATGTCAGTCTTATTTCTCTTCCGATTCGGAATTGGCCGCTTCGCCGGCAGGCTCTTCGGCCTCTTCCTCGGCGGCCTGTCGCGCGCGCTCGACCGCCTCGGGCTCGAGCAGCGCCTCGGCTTCGGCGCGTGCGCGGTCTTCGTCCAACTCGGCTTCGCCCGCGATAATGGCGTGGCCGAGGCGTTCCTGTTCGGTCGCTTCTTCGGCCGAGCGCGCCACGTTGACCATGACCATCGCCGACACTTCCGGATGCAGCCGCACCCGGATGTCGAACAGGCCGAGCGTCTTGACCGGCCGCTCCATCACGACCTGGCCGCGCTGGATCGTGAAGCCTGCGTCAGTTACGCCGACAGCGATGTCGCGCGCGGTCACCGAGCCGTAGAGCTGGCCGGTATCGCCGGCGCTCCGGATCACCACGACCTTGAGGCCGTTAAGCTTGTCGGCGACCTTCTGCGCCTCGTCGCGATGCTTGAGGTTCTCCGCTTCGAGCTGCTGGCGCTGGGTCGCGAAATAGGTGAGGTTTTCCTTTGTCGCGCGCAGGGCCTTCCGCTTCGGCAGAAGAAAGTTGCGGGCGAATCCCGCCTTCACCTTCACGACGTCGCCCATCTGGCCGAGCTTTTCGATGCGCTCGAGAAGAATGATATCCATGGCTTGGCCTCCTGATCAGCTCCGCACCGATGCCTCAGTTAACGACGTAGGGCAGCAGGCCGAGGAAACGCGCGCGCTTGATCGCCTTCGAAAGCTCGCGCTGCTTTTTCGCCGATACGGCGGTGATGCGGCTGGGGACGATCTTGCCGCGCTCGGAAATGAAACGGCCGAGCAGCTTGACGTCGGTGTAGTCGATCTCGGGCGCGTTCGGGCCGGAGAAGGGACAGGTCTTGCGGCGCCGGAAAAAAGGACGTCTGCCGCCTGTACGGGGTGGTGCCATGATTTACTCCTCCGAGGCCGTGGCGCTGGCCGGCTGGTCAGCATTGCTATCGCCGCCGCGGTCGCGGTCTTCGAACCGGCGCGGCCGGTCGCCCCGGTCACCCCGGTCGCCGCGATCACGGTCGTCGAACCGGCGCGGCCGATCGCCCCGGTCGCCGCGGTCGCCGCGGCCCGTCCGGTCGGCGCGCTCGCGCTCCCGGTCACCCTTGCCTTGCATGATCGGCGACGGCTCCGGGCGGAGCTTCTCCACCCGCACCGTCATATAGCGCAGCACATCCTCGTTGATGTGCATGTTGCGCTCCATCTCCTGGATCGCGGCTGGCGGCGCATCGAGATTGAAGAGCACATAGTGCCCTTTGCGGTTCTTCTTGATGCGGAAGGCGAGGCTTCGCAGCCCCCAATATTCGCGCCGTTGAACGGACCCGCCGGTCTCGTCGACGATCTTGGCGAAAGCATCGGCAAGAGCGTCGACCTGGGCAGCGGTCACATCCTGACGGACAATGAACACGCTTTCATAAAGCGGCATCGACAGTGACTCCCTTCGGCTGTTTGCGGCCCGGCGTCCATTTCTCATCCACTGTAAGAGGATCAGGCGGACCGCCCGGACCTAGCCGGTCCCGAGAGGCCGGCAAGGAGCTATGTATATCGGCGCGCCCCATCGGGGCCGGCCACAAGCGGGCGCACTATACACATTTGCGGCCGGGGGAAAAGGGAAAACCGCCGTCTTTGCGCCCGGTTGTTGCCCCCCGGGAATTGGCCCGGCACGCTTGACTCCCGGCTGTGAACGGCTATCACTGACGCGCCTTTACTGGGGGGAGGGCCAAAAACGACATGAAGTGCGCATTCGTATTTCCCGGCCAGGGTTCGCAGGCGGTCGGGATGGGCCGTGACTTGGCCGAGGCATTTCCGGCGGCCCGTCTGGTTTTCGAAGAGGTGGACGAGGCGCTGAAGCAGAAGCTCAGCCGGCTCATGTTCGAGGGGCCGGACGACACGCTCCGGCTGACCGAAAACGCCCAGCCGGCCCTGATGGCCGTCAGCATGGCCGTCGTCGCCGTCCTGGAAAAGGAATGCAGTATCACGCTGGCCGACAAGGCGGCCTTCGTCGCCGGCCATTCGCTCGGCGAATATTCCGCGCTGGCGGCGAGCGGCGCGCTCCGCCTGGATGACGCCGCCCGGCTGCTCAAGCTGCGCGGCCAGGCGATGCAGAAGGCGGTCCCGGTCGGCGAGGGGGCGATGGCGGCGCTGCTCGGCCTCGAGCTGGACGCGGCGCAAGAGGTGGCCAAGGAAGCATCGGCCGTGGGCGTGTGCGACTGCGCCAACGACAATGCGCCGGGGCAGATCGTGGTGAGCGGCGCCAAAGGCGCGGTCGAGAAGGCGGTGGCGATCGCCGCCGAGCGCGGCGCCAAGCGCAGCATCATGCTGCCGGTGAGCGCGCCCTTCCATTGCGCGCTGATGCAGCCGGCGGCCGACGTCATGGAAGAGGCGCTGGCGGCCACGGCGATCGAGCGGCCGCTGGTGCCGCTCGTCGCCAACGTCACCGCCAGCCGGGTGGAGGAACCCGAGCAGATCCGCCGGCTCCTGGTCGCCCAGGTAACCGCGATGGTGCGCTGGCGGGAGAGCGTGCTCTTTATGAAGGAGCAGGGCGTCGATACCCTGGTCGAGACGGGCGCCGGCAAGGTATTGTCCGGCCTCGCGCGGCGGATCGACCGGGACTTGGCGGCCAAGTCGCTGCAGGGGCCGGCCGATTTCGACGCCTTCGTGAAACAGCTTTGAAGGGAAAGGCAGGCGCCGGCGGCTGGGCCGCCGGGCGTCGGCAGGGACGGAACCGATGTTTGATCTAACGGGCAAATCGGCACTGGTCACCGGCGCGTCGGGCGGGATCGGCAATGCGATCGCGCGATGCCTGCATGCCGCCGGGGCGGCGGTTGCGCTGACCGGGACGCGGCGCGAGGTGCTGGACGCGCTGGCCGGCGAGCTCGGCGAGCGGGCGCATGTCGCGCCGGCCGACCTGTCCGATCCGGCGGCGCCGGCGAAGCTGGTCAAGGAGGTCGAAGCCGGGGTCGGTCCGGTCGATATCCTGGTGAACAATGCCGGGCTGACGCGCGACATGCTGTCGATGCGGCTGACGGACGAGGATTGGGCCAAGGTGCTGGACGTCAATCTGGGCGCGGCTTTCCGGCTCAGCCGGGCGGTTCTGCGCGGCATGATGCAGCGGCGCTGGGGCCGGATCGTCAACATCACCTCGATCGTCGGCGTCATGGGCAACGCCGGGCAGGCGAACTATGCCGCGTCCAAGGCGGGCATGATCGGCATGTCGAAGTCGATCGCCCAGGAAGTCGCCGCGCGCGGCATCACCGTGAACTGTCTCGCGCCCGGCTTCATCGAGACGGCGATGACCGGCGTCCTGAAGGACGACATCAAGGAGAAGCTGCTGGCCGCGGTGCCGGCGCGCCGGCTCGGAACGCCCGAGGACGTCGCCGCCGGGGTGCTGTACCTCGCCAGCGTCGAGGCCTCCTACGTAACCGGCCAAACCTTGCACATAAACGGCGGTATGGCGATGATATAGCTGGTTAAATGGCCGTTGCGCGCGGGCGCTGGCCATTGTCTTCAAAGTATGTTACGCAAGCGCCGCCTCGGCAGGGGGCGGCTTTCGTGAACCGGGGGATGGACGTGCTGCGTTGGAGGGCGGTTGCCCCGGGCCGTTACCCATAAATCTAAGAAGGGTTTAAAGGATATGAGTGACGTTTCTGAACGGGTAAAGAAAATCGTCGTGGAGCATCTGGGCGTCGACGAGTCGAAGGTGTCGGATAATGCAAGCTTTATCGACGATCTCGGCGCGGACAGTCTCGATACGGTTGAGCTCGTCATGGCGTTCGAGGAGGAATTCGGCTGCGAGATCCCTGACGATGCCGCCGAGAAGATTCTCACCGTCAAGGATGCCATCAGCTATATCGAGGAAAACGCCGGCTGATCGCAATCCGGCGGTAAATGTCCATTCGCTATCCGAGCTTTCGCCATGCGCCGCGTAGTTGTCACGGGCCTGGGAATGGTCTGCCCCCTTGGGGTCGGCGTAGGTCACGTTTGGAGACGTCTGGTTAACGCCGAATCGGGCATCGGCTCGATCCAGTCATTCGCCACCGAAGATCTCAGCTGCAAGATTGCCGGACAGATCCCTGCCGGCATCGCGGCGGACGGCGGATTCGACCCCGACGAATGGGTCGAGCCGAAAGACCAGAAGAAGATGGACCGCTTCATCGTCTGCGCCATCGCGGCGGCGACCGAGGCGGTCAGGAATTCCGGCTGGGTGCCGCCGACGGAGGAGGCGCAGGAACGGACCGGTGTGATGATCGGCTCGGGCATCGGCGGCCTGCCGGGCATCTGCGAAACCTCCATCACGCTGCACGAGCGCGGGCCGCGCCGGGTCAGCCCCTTCTTCATCGCCTCCGACCTGATCAATCTCGCATCCGGCCAGGTGTCGATTCGCTTCGGCTTTCGCGGCCCGAACCACGCGGTCGTCACTGCGTGCGCGTCCGGCGCGCATGCGATCGGGGACGCCGCGCGGATGATCGCGCTGGATGACGCCGACGTCATGGTGGCCGGCGGCGCGGAGGCGACGGTATGCCGCATCGGCATCGCCGGCTTCGCGGCCTCCAAGGCGCTATCCACCCACTTCAACGACACCCCGGCCAAGGCGTCCAGGCCGTGGGATGTCGACCGCGACGGCTTCGTCATGGGCGAAGGCGCGGGCGTGGTGATCCTCGAGGAGCTGGAGCACGCGAAGCGGCGCGGCGCCCACATCTATGGCGAGATCATCGGCTACGGCATGTCCGGCGACGCCTATCACATCACCGCGCCGGCGCCGGACGGCAACGGCGCCTTCCGCGCCATGCGCGCTGCGCTCAAGCGCGCGGGCCTCAATCCGGAAGACATCGGCTATGTCAACGCGCACGGTACGTCGACGCCGCTGGGCGACGAGATCGAGGTCAATGCGGTCAAGCGCCTCTTCGGCGACCACGCCTACAAGCTCGCCATGTCGTCGACGAAGTCGGCGATCGGCCATCTGCTCGGCGCGGCCGGGGCGGTCGAGGCGATCTTCTGCATCAAGGCGATCGAAACGGGCGTGCTGCCGCCGACCCTCAATCTCGACAACCCGTCGCCGGGATGCGACATCGACCTCATCCCGCATACGGCGAAGGAGCGGCGGGTCCGCAATGTCATGTCGAATTCCTTCGGCTTCGGCGGAACCAACGCATCGTTGGTGATTACCGCCGCGCCTTGAGACGAATGACGAAGGCCCGTCTCATCCGGCTCGTCGCAATCGTCCTGATCGCCGCCTGCCTGCTCGCAGGCGGCTTCGCCTTTTGGAGCTACCGGGTAAGCGTCGCCCCGGGCCCGCTGCAAAAAGCCACGACCATCGTCATTGCCCGCGGCAGCGGCTTGCGCGACATCGCGCACCGGCTCGCGGCGGCGGACGTCATCGCCCATCCGCGGATATTCCAGCTCGTCACCTGGCTGAAGCGTGCGCAGCACGACCTGCGCGCCGGCGAATACGCCTTCGACCCGGGTGTCAGCATGCAGGACGTTCTGGCCATCCTGCGCGAAGGCCGCACGGTGGTCCGCCGCGTGACCTTCGCCGAGGGGCTGACTTCGAAGGAGATGATGGCGGAGCTCCGCCGGACGGACGGGCTGGAAGGGACGATCCCGTCGGTGCCGTCCGAGGGCAGCCTGCTGCCGGACACCTATCACTATTCCTATGGCGATACGCGGTCCGAAATCATCAGCCGGATGGCGAAGGCGATGGACGGGGTGCTCGCCGAGCTCTGGGCGAAGCGCGCGCCCGACCTGCCGCTGACCTCGCCGACCGAGGCGCTGATCCTCGCTTCGATCGTCGAGAAGGAGACGGCCGTGCCGGCCGAGCGCGCCCGCATCGCCGCCGTCTTCATCAACCGCCTGAAGAAAGGGATGCGGATCGAATCGGACCCGACCGTCGTCTACGGCCTGACGCACGGGGAGGGGCCGCTGGGCCGGGCGCTGACGCGCGACGACCTCAAGATCGATCACCCCTACAATACCTATCGCATCGCCGGCCTGCCGCCCGGGCCGATCTGCAACCCGGGCAAGGATTCGCTGGCCGCGGTGATGAACCCGCTCAAGACGGACGAGCTCTATTTCGTCGCCGACGGCAGCGGCGGCCACGTCTTCGCGCGCACGCTGGAAGAGCACAACCGCAACGTCGCCAAATGGCGCAAGTTCAAGCGCGCGAACGGCAACAAGCCCTGACCGTCCGGACCGGACCTTCAGATCCCCGCGATGTTGCGCGGGCTCTGGCCGACTTCGCCCAGCTCGACCCGTTTCACCGCGGCGACGATGCCTTCGTTGGCGGGCGTCGGGATGCCGGCCTCGCGGCCCTTCTCGACGACCAGGCCGTTCAGGAAGTCGATCTCGGTGCGCCGGCCCTTGGCCATGTCCTGGCCCATCGACGGGCGCTGGCCTTCCCGGCGCTCCTTGACCCCGTCAAGGATCGAGGTTTCGATCGCGTCCATCAGGGCGTTGTTGCCTTCCGCCGCCTTGACCCAGTCGTCGGCGTCGAAGCCCTTGATCTTCTCGAGATTGAAGCCGTTTGCCTTGCCGACCTTGATGGTTTCCGCGGACAGCCGGATCGAGAGCCGGCGTGCCGTGTCGTCCGTCGCCATCTCGTTGCCGCTGAAGCCGGTGCAGGCGGACAGGCCGTTATGGCTGGAATTGATCACCAGCTTGGACCAGCGCTCGCCCCACAGATTAGCGGTCGCCTTGGCGCTGTCGGCGAATTTCAGCCACCCGACCAGCTCCTCGATGCGCTTGGTGATGCGGCCGTGCGGCTCGCCGCAGCGGTAGACGGTGTATTTGTCGCCGCGTATCGGCACGCCGCGCTGGATCAGCCCGGGCTCCTGCAGCTCGACCGAGATCGAGCTGGCGATGCAGCCGACGACGCGGCCCCAGCCGACGACCTTGGCGAGGCGCTCCTCGTTGATGCAGTTCTGCAGCGAGAGGCAGAAGCCTTGCGGCGCGAGATACTGCTTGATCAGCGCCGCCGCCCATTCCGTGTCGTAGGACTTGGTCGAGATGATCGCGATGTCGATCGGCTGCTGCTTGGACAGGCTCTGCACCTCGGTGACATGCATCGCCTTCACCGGCACGTCGTAGGATTCTTCCTTGGTCAGGCCGCGTAGCCTGAGGCCCTTGCTGCGCATCGCCTCGACATGCTCCGGCCAGGGATCGATGAAGGTGACGTCGACGCCGTTGCGGGCCATATGGCCTGCCGTATAGCCGCCGACCGCACCGGTGCCCACGACTGCGACGCGCTTACCCATGATGTCCTCCCTGTGGCTGGTGAAAATGGCATGACGGAATTGCGGCCGGATCGGGCCGCTGCTGCATGATATAGCGCCGGCCCGCCGACGGCAAAACAGCCCTATCCGCCAAGGCTCGGTCCGTTGCGCGCGCGGCGGGGACAGGTCATGATCCGCGCCGCCGGCTTTCGGCCGGGACGGGATCAAGCGACAATTCGGGCGACTTCAGGGGAGGAGACCATGGCGGATCAGGTGAACGAGCTCGCGGGCAAGGTGGCCATCGTCACCGGCAGCGCGCGCAATATCGGCCGCGCCACCGCCGAGGAGCTGGCGCGCGCCGGCGCGGCCGTCGTCATCAACGCGCTGCAGGCGAAGGACCTCTGCGAGGAGGTGGCGGAAGGCATTCGCGCCAAGGGCGGCAAGGCCATCCCGGTGATGGCGGACGTCCGCGATCCCGATGCCGTGCGCGCCATGGCGGAGGCCGCGGTCAAGGAATTCGGCGGCATCGACATCCTGGTCGCCAACGCCGCGAACCGCAGCAACACGCCGTTCGAGGACCTCACCTGGGAGGTGTGGAAGCAGACGATCGACATCTCGATCCACGGCGCCTTCCATCTCGCCAAGGCCGTGGTGCCGGCGATGAAGGCGCGCGGCGGCGGCTGCATCATCGGGGTCGGCGGCATGTCCTCGCTGCGCGGGTCGCCCGGGCGCTCGCACGTCATGGCGGGCAAGATGGGCCTCAACGCCTTCATCCGCGGCCTCGCCCTCGACCTGGCGAAATACAACATCCGGGCGAACCAGGTCGTGGTCGGGACCTTCGACACCAACCTCGAGAACAACCCGTCCTCGGCCGCGGGCAACGTCAAGAAGGTCGAGGGCATTCCCTTGGGCCGTCTCGGCCAGCCGCAGGACATGGCGAACCTGATCCGCTTCATCGTCGGGCCGGGCGCGTCCTACATCACCGGCCAGACGATCCACAGCAACGGCGGCGCCTACATGAACCTTTAGGATCGGCGGCGGAGGGTTTTCGTCCCGATACCGCTGCCGTGTCCCGCTGCCGGACGACTCATCAGCATCGCGAATTGCGTTCCGCGGCGTTGTTTCCTGCACCGAACCGTCAATCGATTTCATGATCTGGATCAGTGATCTTCCGTGGCGCAGCTGCGTAAGCTTCTCATTGACCGCCGTTTCGTTGCGGCCGCTTGGCGCCGCAATGGTGCAAGTCGCTGCACGGTGAGCGGCGACGCTGTCGCTTCGGTCCTCGAAAGGAAATGACCCATGCCCGCTGACGCCGAATACGAAACGCTCCGCAAGGAGCTGGACCGGTTGCGGTCCGATATAAGTTCGCTGACGCAAACGCTGAAAGGCATCGCAACCGACGAAGGCAGCGCTGCATACGAGACGGTTCGCCAATCGGCGAAGCGCGCTCAGACGCAGGCGGAACAGGCGATCGGCGCAGTGGGCTCCGAAATCGGCGAGAGGCCCTTCACCAGCATGGTCACGGTGTTCGGCATCGGGTTGGTGATCGGGATGCTGTTCAGCCACCGCTCCTGAGCTTCCCGCGCATGGTTGCGCTTGCCGGCGTTGCAGGTTGAATATGAAGTTCCTTTCCCAGTGGTTCGCGCGGACCGGAGCGATGCTTGGCTTGCTTGGCGTCGCTGCCGTGATAGGCCTGTTGGCGGTCGTTTTCCTCAGCGCCGCGCTCTGCCTTGCGCTGACCGGTCCATTGGGTATGCCGCTGGCGGCCCTGGCGACGGGCGGCGCATTGCTTGTCGTGGCTGCTCTGCTATTGCTGGCAGCCAGGCTTGTGGTGCGACGCCGGCGTCGGCCTCCGGAGGCGGCAGCACTTCCGAGCGGCCCGGCCGCCGCCGCCGAGCTCGGGGAAATGCTCGGGGAGGAGGGCGGATTGCTGATCAGGCAGCATCCGGGCGCGGCAATCCTCGCGGCGCTGTTGGCAGGCTTCGTCGTCGGCAGCAGTCCGAAAATTCGCGACCGGCTGACGCGTATCTTGTAATACTCATTCGGTCACGAAGGACCTGGGGCGTGGAGGCGTGCCTGGGCGCCGCCTCCGGCGTCGCGCTCGCCTCGACCATCGGGAACCGGTTAGCAACCGCAGCATCGCTAACAGAGCGGCCAGCCATGATGTTCCGAATTCTCCTGGGGATCGACATCGCCGCGGCCGTCGTCGTCGGTTATTTCTTCATCGTTGGGCTGGCCGACGGCTCTGTCTCGGCCTTCAACGGCGAGCTATGGGCGGGTGTGCTTCTGGGCGTGGCCGCCATCTTCGCTGCCGGGATTGCGCTTCGGCGGGCGGCCCATCCGATATGGGCAGGCCTCGTTCTCGCGATACTGGCGGTTCCGGCGGCGCTTTACGGCCTGTTCATGCTGGTCGTGATCCTGTCCGGCGCGCGATGGAACTGACCGGCCGGCGCAGCTCACGGCCGCCCGGGCGCGCTCAGCCGCCGAGCCCCAGCACGTCCCGCATCGCGTAGAAGCCGGGTTTCTGGACGGCGAGCCAGCGGGCGGCGCGGATCGCGCCCTGTGCGTAAACGCCGCGATGGGCGGGGCGGTGGGAAAGCTCGAACCGCTCGCCGGTGCCGGCGAAAATGACCTTATGCTCGCCAAGTATGTCGCCGCCCTGCACGGTGGTGACGCCGATCAGCCCCGTGGGCCGCGGTCCGGTATGGCCGTCGCGCGGCGTGGCGCCGACGGTCTCCGGGTCGAGGCCGCGTCCGAGCGCGGCTGCCCGGGCCTCCCCGAGCGCGGTGCCCGACGGCGCGTCGACCTTGTGGCGGTGCTGCAGCCCGAGCACCTCGATGTCGTAGTCCTCGCCGAGGATGGCGGCGAGGCGGCGCGTGAATTCCATCAGCAGCGGCGCCCCGGTGCTCATGTTGGGCGCGAAGAGGACCGGAATGTCGCGCGCCGCATCCTGCAGCCTGCGCCGCTGCCCCGCGTCGAGGCCGGTCGTGCCGACCACCAGCGGCGTTCCTGCCGCCAGCGCCGCGCCGAGATGCGCCATGGTCGCCGTCCGGCGTGGAGAAATCGATCACCGCATCAGCGGCGGCCATCATCCCGGCCGGGTCGTCCGCGACGGCGATGCCGGCGGGCGCCGCCCCGGCGATGGAACCGGCATCCTGGCCGACGGAAGCATGTCCCGGGTACTGGCTGGCCCCTGCCAGCTGGCAGCCGGGCGTGGCGAGGACAGCGGCCAGGATGGTCCGGCCCATCCGTCCGGCACAGGCGGCGATGCCGATCGCTACAGATGCAGTCATGCGCCTCCTCGTCTCTACTGCCATCGCAGGCCGCGGGTTCTTCGGGAGCGCTGCAGCCCGCTTCGGGTAAGGATAAAATTTTAGCGAAATTATAGACTTACAAGAAAATATTCGAACAAAACGTTAGGTGATGGCCATCATATCGGCGGCTTGTCGGTTTCTTTAATACCTGCTGCCAACATGCGTCGAGCCAACCGGTACCGATGCCGGAACACGAGACGCAGTTAAGGAAAACGATATGACGCCAGCTGAGCGGAGAAAAGGGGACGGCGCGGTTTACCGCGGCAGGGGGCTGCTCGCGGCCCTGCTGCTCGCCGCCGGCCTGATCGCCGCGATGGCGTCGCCTCAGCCGGCATGGGCGAACAGCTCGCACGAAACCAAGGCCGAGGCGCCGGCCGAGCCGATCTTCGGCTTGCCGCCCGTCATCATCCAGGTTCCGGACAACGGCGGATCGGAGCTCAAGATCGTGGTCTTCAAGGCGACCCTGATTTTCGACGAGGTCGATCCCGAGCGGATCAACGATAGCCAGCGCATCGCAAAGTCGTTGCTGCCCAAGATCATGGACAGCGTGATCACCGGCATGCAGAGCCCATCACTTTACCGACAAGACGACCACGGCGGACGTGACCCAGGTGGTGCTGGACCGATCGAACGTGGTGCTTAAGCCCTATGGCGTGATCATCAAGAAGCTGAAGATGGAGAATCTCGCCATTCACTGAACCCGCCCGGAAAGTGGCACGCGGACGGGACAGGGAGAGGCCCCGCCGGAATTTGCCGGCGGGGCCTTCGGCATTCCTAGGCGGGCTTTCGCCGATCAGCGGGCCACGGCACAGGCGGCCGCAAGCGCCGCCAGGTCGTCCTGCTTCTCCAGATCGCGGACGATCGCGACCACCCGATCGGTCTTTTCCGCGCCGATCAGCGGATTGGCGAGCGCGCGGAACTTCGTTTCGAGCTTGTCCCATTGCACGTCGACATCCTTGTTGGGGATCGCCATGTCGCGGCTTTCGCGGATCACCGTGCCGTCCGTCTGATGCACCGTGATGTCGGTGCTGTTCGGGCCGTAGTTGTCGTGGCCGTGCACCGCGATCTTGTCGCGCAGCCGGATCAGGTCGGGCCGCCCCGCCATGTCCTCGCTGTAGACGTCGAGGCTGCCGGTCTCCTCGCCGGCCAGCGCCAGCGCCGCGGTGAAGCGGTGGCTGAACTTGACCTCGAGGCCGGTCTGCGGGTTCTGGATGTTGCACATCCCCATGGTCCGCTCGGCGGTATTGATGTCGACCTTCTCGATCTTGGCGGCGTCGAAGGCGGGGTGCTTGCGGATCGCGCGCGCGGCCTCGATGCCCGCATGCGTGCCGTAGCAGGCGGCGTGGTACTTGAACAGCAGGTTGGGCATCCAGAACAGCGTGCCGAGGTCCTCGAGCGCCGCTTCCGGCGCGATCGTGTTCGACTGGGTGGCGCCGAAGCCCTGGACGCATTCCAGCACGTCGCTGCGACTGGTGAAGCCGCGCCGGGCGAGCTCGGCCGCCATGACGCCGTTGGCCGCGGCCTTGCCGGCGTGCAGCGGCTTGCACATGGTGCCGAACATCGCCTTCAGGCCGGCGGCCTGGGTGCCGGCGATGCCGAGAGCGGTCGCCGTCGTGTCGGTGTCGAGACCGAGCATACGGGAACTCGCCGCCGCCGCGCCGAAGGTGCCGACGGTCGCCGTCTGGTGCCAGCCCATCATGTAATGGCTTTCGCCCATATAGGCGCCGACGCGGGCCTGGGTCTCGATCCCGGCGACGAAGGCGGTCAGCGCGTCCGCGCCGCTCTTGAGCTCGCGCTCGCCCAAGGCCAGCACCGGCGGGGCGACCGGGGCGGTCGGATGGCCGCGCATGATGCGCAGCACGTCGTCATAGTCGAGGGCATGGCCCGCCGCGCCGTTGACCAGCGCCGCCTGGCTGACCGAGCCGCGCGCGCCGAGCCCGATCAGGGTCGCGTGGTCGCCGAGACCTTCCGCCGTGACGTAGTCGAGCAGGATCTGCGTCAGCGGCTCCTTGGCGCCGGCCAGCGTGACGCCGAGCCAGTCCAGGATGCACTGCTTGGCGATGAAGGCCACCTCCGCCGGGATCTTGTCGAGGGTGAGGCTGCTGGCGAATTCCGCGAGCGGCCGGGTGATCTCGGACGGGGTCTTGCTGGTCGGCTTGAGCGCGCGTTCCATCGGGCGTTTCTCCTGGTGCTGATGTCTCAAGGGTGCGGGGCGAACGGGGAAAATTCTATCACGAAGCGGGCGCAGGGTCGAAAGGTGCGGGCCGAGGATTACCTTCCTTGAAAGCGCAAGAACTCATTATCGGAGGTAGCAATGCCCAACGTAAAGAAAGCGCGCGCCGTCGGCTTCAACCATGTCGCGCTCGAGGTCGGCGACATCGGCGAAGCGCTGGACTTCTACGGCAAGCTGTTCGACTTCACGCTGCGCGGCCGGAGCGACAGCATGGCCTTCATCGACCTCGGCGACCAGTTCCTGGCGCTCCAGAAGGGACGCAAGCAGCCGGCCGACGACGGCCGCCATTTCGGCCTCGTGGTCGATGACAAGGAAGCCGTGCGCAAGGCGCTTGCCGAGGCCGGCGTCGAGGTGCTGCCGGGCCGCTTCCTCGATTTCCGTGACCCGTGGGGCAACCGCATCGAGATCGTCGGCTACGATAACATCCAGTTCACCAAGGCGCCGAACGTGCTGCGCGGCATGGGCTTGGCCCATCTCGGCAAGAACGAGGGCGCGGTCAAGGAACTGACCGAGAAGGGCATGGCGCCGGGGTGAGGGAAAGGGGCGGTACTCTCGTTCAATGTCTTGACGATGGTATGACTTAGTCGTACCTTTGGCGTCGAGGAGATAGCCGATGACCGCAAAGCCGACCGTTTCGCTGACTGACCAAGCTTATGAATTTGCCAAAGCGCTTGTCGCGCGCGGGAAATTCGCCTCACTGAGCGCGGTCGTCCAATATGGGCTGGGTCTTGTGGAGCGCGAAGAAGAAGAGTATCGGGCTCGGCTCGACGCCATTCGGGCCGATCTCGATCGGCGGGCCGCACAGCCTTCGATCTCGACGGAAGACATGGACGATCGGATTGCCGCCTGGCGCGCCGAGCGGGATCGGAACAAATCTGTTGATCTCGCGTGATCGGGCAGCGGTATCGGGTCGAAGAAAAGCTCGACGTTTTTTCCGACTACATGGCGATCGCCGCGCATATCGAACGGTGGACCGGTGATCGAGCCCTGGCCGACCGAACCGTCGATTCGATCCGCGAATTCATCAAGGGCCTGGACATGGTGCCACATCGCGGCACGAAGCGCGACGACCTTCGGCCGGGTCTGCGAATTGTCCCGTTTAAGAAGCGCACCGCTATTGCCATTGAGATCGACGATAAGGCCACGGTTGTGACCGTCCTGCGGGTGTTCTATGGCGGTCAGGACTACGAAACGGTGCTCGGTCGGAAACCTGATTAGAGTCACTTTCTCGTTCTCGGCTGTGACAGACGACCGGCGCGAACGCTCACTTTTTCGGCAACCGCCGCACCAGCGGCTCGGTGAGGGCGGGCGGCAGGGCGCCGAGCAGCCAGAGGCCGAAATAGGTGGGGAAGGGGAAGGCGATGCGCGCCCGGTCGCGCGCCAGCCCGCGGCGGATGATGCGCGCCGCCCGGTCGGCGTCCATCAGCAACGGCATGGGAAAGCGGTTGGCGGCGGTGATGCGGCTGCGCACGAAGCCGGGGCAGATCACCGAGACGCGGATGCCGGCCGGTGCGAGCACGCCGCGCAGCGCCTCGCCGTAGGCGCGGACGGCGGCCTTGCTGGCGCTGTAGGCGGGCGCGCTCGGCATGCCGCGAAAGCCGACGACCGAGCTCATCAGTGCGATCTGGCCCCGGCCGCGCGCCCGCATCGGCGCGATTGCCGGCAGTACGGTATTCAGCGTGCCGGTCAGGTTGATCTCGAAGATCCGCCGCGTCTGCGACGCGCCTTCGCCCGCGCCGCCGGTGCCGCCGGAAATCCCGGCATTGGCGATGACGAGGTCGAGCGGCTGGCGCGCGTTGGCGGCGGCGATCCATCGCTCCATCGCCGCGCGGTCGGTGACGTCGACGGCCGACGCTTCGACGGCGGCGCCTTTTGCGCGGCAGGCCTCGGCGACGGCGGCGAGGCGCCGGTGATCGCGGCCCGACAGCGCGAGCGTGACGCCCGGCGCGGCGTAGTCGAGCGCGAGCGCCTCGCCGATGCCGCTGGACGCGCCGGTGATCAGGACCGATCGCGGCGCTTCTGGATGCCCTGACGTCATGGTCGGCCAGCCGTCCCTGTTTGTTGTTGCCCGCTGCCGGTGAGGATATAGTGCCGCGCGGTCGATAGCACGGCCGTCGCCCATCATCGGCCAGGCATTGCCTCAGGAGTTGCCATTTGACCGTTACGAGCATGACCGGTTTCGCACGCGTCGCGGGGGAGCAGGGGCCCTGGCAATGGGCCTGGGAAGTGAAGAGCGTCAACGCCCGCGCGCTCGACGTCCGCTTCCGCACGCCGCCCGGCCACGACCGGATCGAGATGGCCGGCCGCGAGGCGGTGTCCAAGGGGTTCAAGCGCGGCTCGTTCAATCTCAGCCTCTCGGTGCAGCGCAACGACGGCGGCCTGTCCGAGCGGCCGATGCAGATCAACAAGGCGCTGCTGGATCAGCTCGTCGAGGAGGCCAGCCGCTACGGCGGCCGGGTCGCGAACGAGCCGCCGCGCATCGAGACGCTGATGACCGTACGCGGCGTGGTCGAGCCGATCGAGACGCCCGAGGGCGAGGCGCATATCACCGAGCGCATGAACCTGATGCTGGCCTCGCTGCAGCAGGCCCTGACGGCACTCGCGACCGCCCGGCAGCGAGGAGGGGGCGCGGCTCAAGGAGGTCCTGAAAGGCTTGCTCGACGACCTCGCCGGCCTGCGGAAGGACGCGGCGTCGGCCGACGCGACGCGGCCGCAGAAGATCGTCGAACGGCTCAAGGCGCAGATCGCCGAGCTGCTGGCCGACACCAAGGGACTGACCGAGGACCGGCTGCATCAGGAAGTGGCCCTGATGGTGGCCAAGGGCGACATCCGCGAGGAGCTGGACCGCCTCGATGCGCATATCGCCTCGGCCCAGGAGCTGCTCGACGGCGGCGGCGCGGTCGGCCGCCGGCTGGACTTCGTCTGTCAGGAGATGACGCGCGAAGCCAACACGCTGTGCTCCAAATCCAACGACATCGATCTCACGCGGGTCGGCCTCTCCATCAAGGCGAAGATCGAGCAGTTCCGCGAACAGGTGCAGAACGTCGAATGACAGCGTCCTCGACCGTCCCCGTCATTCACCGCCGCGGCCTGATGTTCGTGCTGTCGTCGCCGTCGGGCGCCGGGAAGTCGACGATCTCGCGCGAGATCCTCGCTCGCGACGGCAACATCACCATGTCGGTGTCCGCGACGACGCGGCCGAAGCGGCCGGGCGAGGTCGCCGGGCGCGACTATTATTTCGTCGACAAGGCGGAATTCAACCTGATGGTCAACCGCCAGGAGTTCCTTGAGTACGCCAAGGTGTTCGACAACTACTACGGCACGCCGGCGGGCCCGGTGCAGGATGCGCTGGCGGCGGGCCGCGACGTGCTGTTCGATATCGACTGGCAGGGCACGCAGCAGATCGCCGAGCAGGCGCGGGACGACCTGGTCAGCGTATTCATCCTGCCGCCGTCGACGGCCGAGCTCGAGCGCCGGCTGAAGAAGCGCGCGCAGGACCCGGCCGAGGTGGTGGCGCGCCGCATGAGCAAGGCGTCCGACGAGATGAGCCACTACGCCGAATACGACTACATCATCGTCAACCAGGATATCGAGGAAAGCGTCGACCAGGCGCTTTCGATCCTCAAGGCCGAGCGCCTGCGCCGTGAGCGGATGGAAGGGCTCGGCGAGTTCGTGAAGGGCCTCAGGACAGGCTGACGTAAGCGCGGGCGAGGGCGGCGAAGGCCTCCACCGTCAGCGTTTCCGCACGCGCTTCCGGGTCGATGCCTGTCTCTTCGAGCAAGCGGTTGCTGTCGACCTTGAGCGTGCGCAACGCGCCCCGCAGCATCTTGCGGCGCTGGCCGAAGGCGGCGGCCGTGACCGTCTCCATCGCGTCCCACGGGGCGGGAAAGCGGGGCGCCGGCAGCGGCCGGAACTGCACCACGCTGGAGGCGACCTTGGGCGGCGGCGTGAAGGCGCGGGCAGGCAGGTTGAACAGCACCCGCACGTCGCAGCGCCAGTTCGCCATCACCGACAGCCGGCCGTAGGTCTTCGAGCCCGGCTTGGCGACGATGCGGTCGGCGACTTCCTTCTGGAACATCAGCGTCATGCCGGCGAAGGCTTCGGCCTGCCGGAGCCAGCCGATCAGCAGGACGGTGGAGATGTTGTAGGGCAGGTTGGCGAGGATCTGGCGCGGCGGGGCGCCGAGGGACGCCGCGTCCACCGCCGTCGCGTCCTCCTCCAGCAGCGGAAAGGCGTCCCTGCGATGCGGCGACCAAGTCCTGCAGCGCCTCGATGCAGCGCCGGTCGCGCTCGATCGCGATCACCCGCGCAGCGCCTTCGGCGAGGATGGCCCGCGTCAGGCCGCCGGGCCCGGGGCCGACTTCGATCACGGTGGCGTGCGACAGGTCGCCCGCGGCGCGCGCGATGCGTCGCGTCAGGTTGAGATCGAGAAGGAAATGCTGGCCGAGCGATTTGCGCGCGCCGAGCCCGAAGCGCGCGATGACGTCACGCAGCGGCGGCAGGGTGTCGAGCGGGCTCGTCCCGCCGGTCTCATCCAACGGCCGTCTTTCCGCGCGCCGTCCCGGCGGCGCGGCGGTCTCACGATCTCGCCGGCCATGACGAGCGCCGCCGCGAGGCTGGTCACGTCGGCGACGCCGAGGCCCGCGATCTCGAAGGCGGTGCCGTGGTCCGGCGAGGTGCGCACGAAGGGCAGGCCGAGCGTGACGTTGACCCCGCCGTGAAAGTCGATGGTCTTCAGCGGGATCAGCGCCTGGTCGTGATACATGCAGAGCGCGGCGTCGTAGCCCTGCCGGGCGCGCTCGTGGAACAGCGTGTCGGCCGGCGCGGGGCCCATGGCGGCGATGCCGAGGCCCTTCAGCTCCGTGACGGCCGGGCCGATGATATCGACTTCCTCGCGTCCGATCGTGCCCCCTTCGCCGGCATGGGGATTCAGCCCGGAGACCATGAGGCGCGGGGTCTCGATGGCGAAATCCCGGCGCAGCGCCTCGGCGGTGATGCGGCCGACGGCGACGATCTCCTCCCGGGAGAGCCGGGCAATCGCTTCGGTAAGCGAAACATGCGCCGTCACCGGCACGACGCGGAGGCCGGGGCAGGCGAGCATCATGACCGACCGCTCGGCGCCCGCCAGCTCGGCGAGATATTCCGTGTGGCCGGGATGGCGGAAACCGGCGTCATAGAGCGTCTTCTTGTGGATGGGATTGGTGACAAGGGCGCCGGCCCGGCCCGCGGTCACGAAATCCACGGCCGACCGCACGGATGCGATCACGGCCTCCGCGTTGCGCCCGTCGGGGTGCCCCGGCGTCGCGCTACCCGCCAGGGCCATCGGAATAACCGGCAATGCCGTGTCGAAGGCATCGCGGGCGGCTTCCGGCCTGTCGATCTCGGCGATCGGCACGGTCCAGCCGAGGCGCTTCGCGAGCAGCGCAAGGCGCTTGGGATCGTCGATGGCGAAATACACCGGCAGCCTACGCTCGCGGCGGCCGAGCCATGCCTTGAGCGTCAGCTCGCCGCCGATCCCGGCGGGCTCGCCCATCGTCAGCGCAATCGGGCTTTCGCTGCCGGTCATCCGCGAATGTCCACGAAGGCGGTTTGCCGGAGATCGCGCATATAGCGCTGCAGGACGAGATTGAACCGTTCGTTGCCGAGCCGCTGGCGGACCTGTTCGCGGGTCGGCAACGCGCCGGGGTCGTTCCCTTTCCGGTCGCAGAGCGTTGCAATCATCACGCCCTCGGCAACCCGCACGGGCTCGCTGGTCTCGCCGACCTGGAGCGCTTCGATCGGGCCGCGGATCGCCGGTGGAAGGTCGCTCAGCCGGGCGCTCCTGACGTCGCCCGACTTGGGCGCCTCCAGCTTCGCCGCGGCGGCGCGCAGATCGGCGCAGCTGCGCACGGTCGAGCGAATCTGCGCCGCGCGCTGTTCTTGCGTGCGGAGGTCGGCGGCCGTGGCGTTCCGGGCCAGCGGCAGGATCAGCTGCGTGTAATCCACTGACACGTTGGCAGCGCTCGCGGATGGGTCGATCCGGTCAATCAGCAGCAGAATGTGGAATCCGGCCAAGGTATGGACCGGGCCGGCGACTTCTCCCTTGTGCATGCCGTCGATCACGCGGTCGAGCTGCGGGTCGAGCTGACCCTTGGTCACCCAGCCGAGGTCGCCGCCGACCGCCGCGCTTGCGCTTTGCGAGAATTCCCGCGCCAGCGCGCTGAAATTGGCGCCGTCGCGGATCTGCTGCAGCAGCTTTTCCGCCACGTCGTGTACCTGTTTCTCGTTGTCCGGGTTATCGACGGGCAGGAAGATCTCGGCGACATGATGGCGCGGCAGATTTTGCACGGCTTTCAGGCGCTTCATTTCCTCATCGACTTCGTCGTCGCTGATGATTACCTGCTGCGCCAGGTGTTCGCTGACGATCTTGTTCCAGGCGGCGTCGGCCCTGACCTTTGCCCTGAGCGCGCCGGTATCGACGCCCGCCCGCCGCAGAACCGATTCGAGCGTGCCGGGGGGAAGATTGTTCTGGGCATTGAGCCTGACCAGCAGCTTGTCCACGTCCTGCTTGCTGATGCGGATGTTGAGGCGCTTCGCCTCCTGAAGCTGCAATTGCTCATCGATCATGTTGTGCAGCACCTGATCGGTCAGCCGGCGCCGGTTCTCGGGCGTATCGGGCACGCGGCCCGTGACCATGACCATCTTGACGCGCTGGTTGAGGTCGTAGGCGGAGATCACATCTTCGTTCACCACCGCGGCAATGCGCAGCACGCTCTCATCTTGGGCGAGGCCGGGCAGCGGCGCGCCCACGACCAGCAGGGCCGGCACCCCGGCCGCGGCTACCAGCAGGACGATTCGCGCGAATCTCCGGTAACACTTTGATATGGAATAGAACATACTCAATTGCCACGTCGCCAGTGCGGCTCATCCGGCTTTCGTGCTCACTTCGCCTAGATTTTTGAATCTAATACGAAATAGCACAGAATCGGAAGGTTTCACATCGACGTCCCGGAAGAAGCTCCTGGTTCCCAAAATATCAAAGATGATGCACTCATCCTGGTATCGTATCAGCCCGGTATGTTGCAGCGACTGCCCGGCTGCCAGATCCTCTTGCGTCGTGAGCCGCAGCGACCAGTGATCGGTTATTTGCGTCGCGAAGGCAAGCGTTAGCTCCTCGCGCGCGTCGAACTGCGGTGTCGCGCCGACGAAGCTGTAGGTGCCGGACAGCTGGTAAGCGGCCGGCCCCAGGCTGAAGGACACGTCGTTGCGGTGCGGGTTGAACAGCTTGTCCGACGCGAAGGCGAAGCGATAAAGGATATTGGCATATTTGCTGGGCTGGACCTGGACGCGCCCGACGATGTCCGAGAAATGCTCTTCGATGAGCTGGTCGTTGCGAAGGCTGCTGTCGGTGCTCAGCCGGTAGCTTTGTCCGATGAAAGCTGTGGTCCGGCCATCACGCGCGCCGTAGGCGCCGAACTGCACGCCGTAGGCGACACGCTGTCCGGTCTCGACCCGGTCCTGGCCCGGTAGCCGGTCCTCGCTGAACAGGTTGGTGTCGTCCGGCTCGTAGACGGCGCTGTCTTCGACCGGAATATTCTTTGGGTTCATGCCGTTCGGCGTCGCCGTCACCATGGCGATCGGCTCGATGACCTGGCGCACGGTGCCGGCGCTGCGGACGAAAGGATAGCGGACGTTGGCTGTCACTCGCGGCAGCAGCCTGCCGGTGACGGTGCTGTTGACGTCGGTGCTGACCGTGGGGTTATCGATTTGGTCGACGTTATAGAGATCGGCCAGCAGCGACGTGCTGAACGTCGAGACCAGCCCGAGATCGCTGGTCTTGCTGATCTCGTAGCCTGGGCGAAGCGAGACGCGCTGCGTCGTCGGGCCGTCGTTCCGGGTCAGGTAGCGGAAATCCGAATCGACCAGCACGCGTCCGCCAATGGAATCGGCCTGCGATGTATGGTGGAACTGCAGCAGAGGGGCGATCAGCGGCTGATCGGGCCGTACGCCGGTACGCGTGTCCTGAAAGCTGTAGATGTTGGCCGCCGCATAGGAACCCGGCCGGAAGCCTTCGAGGAAGATATTCGAGTTCAGCACGTCGTCGTGCTCGGAGAAGAAATTGAATTTCCGCAGATAGGTGGGATCCGTGGCACGGAGCACGTCCGCGCCGGCACGCCACGTGTCGTCGAAATGGTAGGCGGCCTTTAGATGACCGTGGCCGCGAATCTGGTCGTTGAGCGTGGTCGTCGTCGTCCCGTCGGTGCTGGTGACGTCGCGGTTCGCCTCGGTGATGCTTCCGGTCAAGGACATTTCGCCTTTGTTGAAGCGCTGGCGGTACTCGCCGCTGAACACGAGGCCTTCATCGAGGGTATAGATCGGCGCCAGCGTGGCGTCTTTGTCGTTGTCGAGGACGACGTAGTAGGGCAAACGGAAAAATCCGCCCAGGTTGCCGCCGGTGCCGAAATCCGGCGCCAGAAACCCGGTTTTCCGCTTCACCGTGGGGTCGGGGTGGGAAAAGTAGGGGACATAGGCGACCGGGATCCCGAACATCTCCATGAAAGCGTTGTGATAGCGAATCTCGTGGCGCTCCTGATCGTGCTCGACCGTTTGCGCCATGATCTGCCACACCGGCGGCCGGCTGGGGTCCTTCTTGCAAATCTCACAAGGGGAATAAACCGCGCGCTTCATGACGGTCAGGTTGCCATCGCTGCGCCGCGCCTCCACCGCGGCCAGCCGGCTATCGTCGGTGAGAAGAAGGCGGAGCTGCTTCACGATGCCGTTCTTCATCGCATCGTTCAGCTGGACGTATTCCGCGAACACCACGTCGCCGCTCGGCTCAAGGAGGGTTACGTGGCCGGACGCGCTGACCGTGTCGGTCTTCTGGTTGTAGCTCACGCTGTCGGCCATGAGGATGCGATCGCCCTGCGTGATCTCGACATGGCCGCGGGCCAGGACTGTGCCTAGCTCCTGGTCCTGGCTGACCTCGTCGGCCGAAAAAAGGACGGGCTGATCGGTGCCTTTAACTCTCTGTGCCATCGCGGGAGGGGCCAGCAGACAGGCGACAGCGAACAGCATTGCGGCCCGCCGGCGTAGGTGCATCAGCCATCCTCCAGATGGAACAGCATGGCAAGGCCGACCAGGGTGGACACGCCGGCGGGCGTCCAGGCGGCGAGGAGGATGGGCACGCTCGCGGAAAGTCCCAGCGCGTGGATGATGTCGGTCATGAAATAAAGCGCAAAGCTGCAGCTCAGGCCGCCCAGCAGCGCCCCGCTGGTGCCGGTGCGCCGATTTATCCGCAAGGTGAAGGACGCGGCGATGAAGATCATGGAAGACAGCAGAACCGGGTAGGCGATCAGCGAATAAAAGTGGAGACGGTGCCGCTGGCCCGAAAATCCGGCAGCCTCGATCGTCTTGATGAATTCAGGCAGGCGCCAGAACGACATGGTATCCGGCGGCGAGAAGCTTTCGAGAATGTTGTTCTTGGTAAGTTCCGTGGGAATCTTGAGATTTACGACGGGCCGGGTTTCCGGCTTGGTCGTCGAAAGCCAGCCTTCGGGAATCAGCCAGTGGTCTTGCCGCAACGCGGCGCGCGCAGCGTCGATTCGCTCCAGGAAATGATTCGTCTCGTCGAAACGGAAGATGATGACGTCATAGAGCACCAGGTCTTGCGGCGACACGCGGAGCGCATGGATGATCGAATGACCGCCGTTCGCATCGACCTGGCGCAGCCACAAGCCGTTCTGCGACACGGAGATCAAGCTCGTCCGGTTCTTCAAATACTCGGCTTCGAGCTTTTGGTATTTCTCGAGCATCAGGGCCGAAACCGGGTTGATGATGGTGACGGTGACGATGCCCAGCACGATGGTGATCAGGAAAGCGGGAAGAATGAATTGCCAGGCGGAGATGCCGGCGGCGCGCGCTACGACGGCCTCATTGGCCCGCGCCAGCCGCCAGAAGGTCAGCATGGCGGCGAAGAGCGTCATGAACGGCATCGTCGTTTGCGCCAGGAAGGGCATCTTGAGCAGGCTCATGTGGAGCACGAGCCCCAACGTGATCTCGTCCTTGTCTGCGGTGCGCCGCAGCATCTCGACCACGTCGAACAGCATGGCGATCGCCATGAATATCAGGAACACGCCGACCAGCCAGAAGAGAAACTGGAGCGCCAGGTAGATCGATAAAGTAGGTGAAACTTTCACGGGTGGTCCCGATCCGACGAAGTTGCACCTTATCGCGCGGCGTCAGGCCGGGTTACGACAGGCAACGTCGCAACAGTGTTGCCGGAACGCCATTCGCTTGTCGCGCGTCCCCGAAAGCTAACCGGATTTTTGCCGTCTGTGGAATGGCGATGCAAATCGAACCTGGTGCCCATGCCTGATCTTTCTTTTGTTATCGTCGACTAATAGTACGGATTGTCCCGTAAATGAAACAATCTTTCCAAGTTTTCGATCGGCGGGCATTGCGTTTCTGGCAGCCAACTGTACCGTTAATAAGCTCTTAACAGGCGTGTGCGACTGTCGCACCCGCTGCACAGCCGCCGGATCGGGCGTGCGCACGGGGAACGCTCGATGACTTCACAAACGACGAATTAGGCCGGGCCTCGAGGCGTGGCGGGCGCATTGTCCGGCGCGGTCGCGCTGATGCGGCCGCGGCAATGGGTGAAGAACGCCTTCGTCTTCGCCCCGGTCTTCTTTACGCCGACCATGATGTCGGCCGGGTCCGTCGGCCTGGTCTCTCTCGTCTTCGTCTGCTTCTGCTGCATTTCCAGCGGCGTCTATTGCTTCAACGACCTGCGGGACCGCGAATCCGACAAGAATCATCCGAAGAAGCGCTTGCGGCCCTTGCCGTCCGGCCGGATATCCGTCGGCGCGGCAGCGGTGCTGGGCGGCGTCCTGATCGCGGCCGGCTTCGGGCTTGCGCTCGCCACGGTGCCGGCGGCGGCGCTGGTGATGCTGCTCTATGTCGCGGTTAACGCCGCCTATAGTTTCGGCCTGAAGAATATCGCCATTGTCGACGTGCTGATCATCTCCTTCGGTTTCGTTCTCCGCGTCTATGCGGGCGCGATGGTGATCGGAGTCGTGCCGACCCCTTGGATTCAGATCTGCGCGGGGCTTCTTGCGCTGTTCATCGCCCTTGCGAAACGGCGCGATGACGTCGTCCTTGCCATCGGCACCGAACACCGGGTCAGCCTGTCCGGGTACACCCGGCTGTTTCTCGACGTTTGCATCGGGGTGACGCTGTCCGCGCTGCTTGTCTCCTACATGATCTTCACGCTGAACGACGAAGCGATGACGCGCCTCGGCAGCAACCGCCTGTTCCTGACGGTACCGTTCGTCATCGCCGGGATTTTCCGCTATCTGCAGCTGACGCTGGTATTCGAGCGGTCGGGCTCGCCGACCGAGCTGGTCTTCAAGGACGGGTTCCTGACCGCTGCGGTCGCGGGATGGCTGTTGGTCTATGCCTATCTGATCTACGTCTAGCGGTTGTCGGCATGCCTCGACAGCATTCCAACGGATAAGAACGGATCCAGCGCGCAGCATGAAAGTCAAAGAGCTCGAGATGCACGGCTGGGGCAGGATGCCCCGGGCAAGGTCCTTCGCTTTCCGGCCCGAGAAGTTGTCCGCGGCCGCGGCCGCCGTGCGCGCAAGGCCGGAGGGCGGGCTCGTCGCCCATGGCGGCGGGCGCAGCTATGGCGACGCGGCACTCAACGACAAGGGCTATGTGCTGCTGACGCGCCGCCTGGACCGCTTCCTCGCCTTCGATCCCGAGCGCGCGGAGCTTGTCTGCGAGCCGGGTCTCACGATCTCGGAAGCGCAGTCGTTTCTCCTGTCGCATGGCTTCATGCTTCCGACGGTGCCGGGAACCGGTTTCGCAACGCTCGGCGGGGCCGTCGCAAACGATATTCATGGCAAGAACCACGACCGGCACGGCAGCATGGGCAATCACCTGCGCTGGTTCGACCTGCTGACCGCGAACGGGGATTTCCGCCGTGTCTCGCCCGAGGAGGACCCGGATCTGTTTGCCGCGACGATCGGCGGTGTCGGGCTGACCGGTATTCTCATGACGCTTTGCCTGTCGGTGCTGCCGGCGCGATCGAATGCCGTGCGGGTCACCGAGATGCGCGCGGCGGATCTCGATCATTTCCTGAGCTTGCTCGCGCAATACCGTGAAAAGGCGACCTATTCGGTCGGCTGGATCGACGTGCTCGCGCGCGGGTCCCGGTTTGGCCGCGGCATTCTGGAGATCGCCGAGCCGTCCGATACGCCGGTTCCGGCAAAGGCCGGACGGCCTATCCGGGTTCCGATCGACATGCCGGGCTTCGTCCTCAACCGCTGGTCGATCAGCGCGATGAATGCCTGGTACTACCATCGCATCCCGGCGCTCGGACGGGACCGGGTGATGCCGCTCGGGCAATTCTTTCATCCGCTCGACAAAGTCACCGATTGGAACCGGATGTATGGCCGGACCGGCTTTCATCAGTTTCAGTGCGTCGTGCCGGACGAGCATGCGCCCGCCGGGATGCGCCGGCTGCTCGAGGAGATCACCGCCTCGCGGGCCGCGTCCTTCCTGGCCGTGCTCAAGACCATGGGGGGCGATGGCCGCGGCTACCTGTCCTTCCCGATGCGCGGCTTCACGCTGGCCCTCGACTTTCCCGCGCGCCCGGAAGCGCGCGAGGTGATGGCGCGGCTCGAAGCAATCACGCTCGACCATGGCGGGCGGGTCTACCTGGCGAAGGATTCCTGTCTGTCCGCGGAAGGCTTCGCGCGGATGTATCCGGCGCTGCCGAAGTTTCGCGAGGTGCTCGAGCGCGTCGATCCGGACGCCGTCTTCGAGTCCGATCTCGCGCGGCGGCTGCATATCCGGGGGAGGGCGTGATGGCGGCCCCGGACGCACAGCGGCGCAGCTGGATCGTGCTCGGCGCCTCGTCGTCGGTCGGCCGCGCCTTCGCGCGCCAGGCGGCCGCGCAGGGAAGCGACGTCGTTCTCGCCGGCCGCGATACGGACGACCTCCAGCGCACCGCCGCCGATGTGGCGCTGCGGTCAGGGCGCCGCGCCGACGTGATGCATTTCGACGCCGAGGCAACGGACGAGCACGAAGCGTTCGTCGACGCCTGCATCCGGCGTGGCGGCCCGATCGACATATTCCTGCTGTTCGGCACGATGCCGGAGCAGGAGGCGACCGATCGCGATTTCACGCTCGCGCTGCAGACGATCAACGTGAACTATGTCGGCGCGGTGTCCGTCCTCAACCGCCTGGCGCCGCATCTCGAAGCGCAGGGCGGCGGCAGGGTCGTCGTGCTGTCCTCCGTCGCGGGCGACCGCGGCCGGCTGAAGAACTATCTCTACGGCTCGGCGAAGGGCGCGCTTAATCTCTTTCTGCAGGGACTGCGTGCGCGGCTCGCGCGCAGCAACGTGTCGGTCACGACCATCAAAGCGGGTTTCCTCGACACCGACATGAGCTATGGCATGCCGGGCCTGTTCCTGGTCGCTTCGCCGGATGCCTGCGCCGAGGCTTGTCTGAAACTGAGCGCGAACGGGCGGGACGTCGCTTATTTTCCGCTCTTCTGGTGGGCGATCATGACGATCATCAAGTCGATCCCCGAGCGGATTTTCAAGCGGCTGAATATCTGAGCCCGGCCGCGCGCCTCAACTGGGCGCGGTCGGCCGTTCCGATGCGGCCGGCAGCGGGCGCGGGAAAGTCATGATAAGCACGGCGGCGGCCATCGGCAGCAACGCGTTCAGATACATGACCAAATTCATGATCGGTATCTTCGGCGCGTAGTTTCGCAGCGTATAGCTCGAGATGATGATGAAAGCGGCGGCGCCGATCGAGGCGAGGACAAGCTTCAGCTGGCCCCGCCGGTTGAACGCGCCGGAGAGGAGAATCGCGATGCCGACAAGGGCGCAGGACAGCGGCAACAGCGGCTGGCTCACGCGGCTGTGCAGCTCCGCGCGCAGGACCTCGCGCAGCTTGTCGTCGTCCGTCGTCGGATTGATCAGCTCGCCGAGGTAGTATTCGCGGGCGTTCCGGCCGGACCGTTTTTCGTCGCTCTTCAGGTTGACATTGATGTTCCGCGCCTTGTCGATGATGAAGGTCTCGAAACGCGGGATATCGCAATCCTTCGAGGGCTTGCGCAGAAACGCCGCCGGGTCGCAGATCTGCTTCACGCCTTTCCGGAAGACCTGCCAGCCGCCCTTGGACATTTCGACCATCCAGCGGCCGTCCTCGGTTTCGATCAGCCGGCCGCGCTCGGCCAGATAGGTCGTGGGCTCCTTGTTCGGCCGGTTGTCGTGGATGAAAACGTCTTGCATCTCGCCGTCCTTGCCGATGTCGCGGAAATAGACCGTGATGCCTTCCGTCGGCGAGGCGAACACGCCTTCCTGAAGGATGAGCCGCGGCAGGTCGTTGCGGTATTTGAACTCGAGCTCCTTGTATTCACGGAAGGTCAGCGGCACGAGATAGAGGCTCAGGTAATAGTTGATGCCCGACATGAGGATGCCGATGATTATCACCGGCTTGGCAAGCGCGATCGGACTGAGCCCGGCGGCCCGCAGCACGATCAGCTCGCTGTCCATGATCATCTTGTTGTAGGTGAACACGGCCGCGCCAAACATCGCCATCGGCGAGACGAACAGCACGAAGCGCGGAAGCTGGAGCGAGGCGAAGTGCAGGAAGCTGGATACCGGCAAGCCCCGGTTCATCATCATGTCGACCGCGTCGAGCGATCGGAACAGCCAGACCATGAAACAGAGTACGACGGCGGCGAGCAACGTCACCGCGAGCACTTGGCGCCCGATATACCAGGTAATGCTTTTCATTCCGGCGCGACGGATCGCTTTCGATCAGCTCGGTGGCTGCGGCACGGCGCGGACGATGCGGCGCATGCCCGCCGCGCAACCCATGACTACCTCTATCGGGCACGGCACGCCCGGTCAATGATCCCGTTGGGCGCCGAGACCGGCGCCCGCGCGCCTTTTCGCCCCGCGATTGCGGAAACGCGCCCTTTCAATTTTCCGGCATGCCGCTACATTGCCACGCGTCCGGCGGGATTTCACACGATGCGCGCGGCGCGCTGGCGAGGCGCCGGCGGCCGATGCGAGAATCGAGCCGATGCCGGGAACGATGAAATGACCAAGGCGACGAAATAACTGGGGCGACGACATGAAAATCACCTTCGCGGAACTCGCTTTGCCGAAAGCCGGCGCCATCGTCTTGGGCGTCGGCCAGGGGAAGAAGCTCGGAACCGTCGCGAAAGACGTCGACAAGGCGAGCGGCGGCGCGATTTCGCGCGCGCTCAAGATCAGCAGTTTCGAAGGCAAGGCGAAACAATTGCTCGAGATCGTCGCGCCGGCCAACGTTCCGTTCAGCCGCATCCTGCTTGCCGGAACCGGTGAAAAGCTGAGCGAGCGGGAGCAGGCGGACCTCGGCGGCCGGGTGCTCGCCCAGCTCAACCGCTCGGGCGAGGAAAAGGCGACCTTCATGGTCGACTTCGGCGGACGGGATATGCCGGGCGTGGCGGCGACCGTCGCCTTCGGCGCCTCGCTGCGCAGCTACCGCTTTGCGAAATACCGCAGCAAGGAGAAAGAGGAGAACGGCAAGCCGAAGATGGCGGCGCTTACGGTCGCCGTCAAAGGCGCCGCGGCGGCGCGCCGCGCCTTCGGGCCGCAGGAGAAGGTGGCCGAGGGCGTCACCTTCACGCGCGACCTGGTGTCCGAGCCGCCGAACGAGCTTTACCCCGCGACCTTCGCCAAGGAAGTGCGGCAGCTCACGAAACTCGGCGTCAAGGTCGAGGTGCTCGGCGAGAAGCAGATGGAAAAGCTCGGCATGAAGGCGCTGCTCGGCGTCGGCCAGGGCTCGGCGCGTGAAAGCCAGGTCGTCGTCATGCAATGGAACGGCGCGGCGCAGTCCAAGCAGCCGATCGCCTTCATCGGCAAGGGCGTCACCTTCGACACGGGCGGTATCTCGCTCAAGCCGGCGGCGGGCATGGGCGACATGAAATGGGACATGGGCGGGGCGGGCGCGGTGTCCGGCCTGATGAAGGCGGTCGCCGGGCGCAAGGCGAAGGCGAACGTCGTCGGCCTGCTGGGCCTGGTCGAGAATATGCCGGACGGCAACGCGCAGCGGCCGGGCGACATCGTGACCGCCATGTCGGGCAAGACCATCGAGATCCTGAACACCGACGCGGAAGGCCGGCTCGTCCTCGCCGACGTGCTATGGTACTGCCAGAAGCGCTTCAAGCCTGCCTTCATGGTCGATCTGGCGACGCTGACCGGCGCGATCATCACCAGCCTCGGGCATGAATACGCCGGGCTATTCAGCAACGACGAGACGCTGTGCAAGAACCTCATCGCGGCGGGCGAGGCGACCGGCGAAAAGCTCTGGCGCATGCCGCTCGCCGAGGCCTACGACAAGATGATCGACAGCGATATCGCCGACGTGAAGAACATCGGCGGCCGCGACGCGGGATCGATCACCGCGGCGCAGTTCCTCCAGCGCTTCACCAATGACCTGCCCTGGGCGCATCTCGATATTGCCGGCATGGCCTGGTCGACCAAGGATACCGACACCGTGCCGAAGGGCGGCACCGGCTACGGCGTCCGTCTGCTCGACCGGCTCGTGCGGGACTATTACGAGCGCTGAGGCCGGCGGGGCGGGCGCCATGACCGAGGTCCGCTTCTATCACCTGCAGCGCATGCCGCTGGAGCGCGCCTTGCCCCTGCTGCTGGAAAGGACGCTGGAGCGGGGCTGGCGCGCCGTCGTCAAGGCCGATTCGGGGGAACGGGTCCAGGCGCTCAACGGCCAGCTCTGGACCTACGGCAAGGACAGCTTCCTGCCGCACGGGACGGAGCGGGAAGGCGACGCGGCGCTGCAGCCGATCTGGCTGACCGATCGGGACGAGAACCCCAACGGCGCGCATGTCCTGTTCCTCGTCGACGGGGCGGACAGCGAGCGGCTGGCCGATTTCGAGCTTTGCTGCGACATGTTCGACGGGCGGGACGACGCGGCCGTCGCCGGCGCGCGGGCGCGCTGGGCCGCCTGCAAGAAGACCGGCCACAAGCTGACCTATTGGCAGCAGGACGAGGCGGGGCGCTGGCAGATGAAAGCGGAAGAGAACGCCTGACGCGCCCGACGAGGCGCCGGGTCAGGACTCGTCGGGCGCGGCGGACTCAAGCAGTTCGTGAACGCTCAGCCAGCGTTCCTCGGTCTCCGCGATGTTTCGCTCGACGTCGGATTTTTCGCGGTTGAACGCGGTCACCTTTTCCGGCGAATCCTTGTACAGCGCCGGGTCCGCCAGCGCCGCCTCGATCGCCGTCCGCCGCGCCGCCAGCCGCTCCAGCTCCCGCTCGGCGTCGCGGACCGCCTTCCGTAGATGGGCGACCGCGGCGCGGGATTCGGCGCGCTGGCGCCGCTCGTCGCGGCGGGACGGGCGCTTGTCCTCGCCGTTCGCCCCCGTCGATGGCGCGGCTGTCGCCGGTGCGAACAGGCCGGCCCGGTAGCTCTCGATATCCCCGTCGAAGGCCGTGCAGGTGCCGTCCGCGACGCGCCACAGACGATCGACGGCGAGCGACAGCATGTGATGGTCGTGGGTCACCAGGATGACCGCGCCATTGAAATCGTTAAGGGCGCGCAGCAGGGCTTCGCGGGCTTCCAGGTCGAGATGGTTGGTCGGCTCGTCGAGCAGCAGAAGCTGCGGCGCGCCGCAGCAGATATCGGCGAGGACGAGGCGCGCCCGCTCGCCGCCGGACAGGCTGCCGATCGCCTGGTTCGCCCGCTGCTGGGAAAAGCCGAAACGGCCGAGATGGCTGCGCACCGCGCTTTCCTGGCGGTCCGGCAGCTTGCGGGCGATATGCTGAAAGGGGCTTTCAGCCGTGTCGAGCTGATCCAGCTGGTCCTGGGCGAAGTAGCCGGTCCGCAGCTTCGGCGACCGGGTGACCGAGCCGGCCGTCGCTTGCAGCTGGTTGGCAAGAAGCCGCAGGAAGGTGCTCTTGCCGTTGCCGTTCTGGCCGAGCAGCCCGATCCGGTCTTCCATGTCGATCCGGAGGCTGAGCCGGCTCAGCACGGGCTTGTCGAGGGCATAGCCGACGCTGACCCGGTCGAGGCTGAGCAGCGGCGGCGGCAGCACTGCGGCGGCGGGGAAGTCGAAGGTGATCCCCGCCTCGCTGTCCACGGTGACGATCGGCTCCATCCGCTCCAGCATCTTGATCCGGCTCTGCGCCTGCTTCGCCTTGGTGGCCTTGGCGCGGAAGCGGTCGATGAAGCTTTGGATATGCTGGCGCTCGCGTTCCTGCCGCCGCTGCAGGTCCTGCAAATGGGAGAGGCGCTCCCGCCGCGTCCGCTCGAAGCGGTCGTAGCCGCCCGGATAGAGCGTCAGCTTGCCTGCTTCGAGATGCAGGATGCCGTCGACCGCCCGGTTGAGCAGCGCGCGGTCGTGGCTGACCATCAGGAAGGTATGCGGGTAGGCGGCGAGGAAGCCCTCGAGCCACAGCGCGGCTTCCAGGTCCAGGTGGTTGGTCGGCTCGTCCAGCAGCAGCAGGTCGGGCGCCGAGAACAGCGCCGCGGCGAGCGACACGCGCATCCGCCAGCCGCCGGAAAGCGCGCCCACGGCGCCGCCCTGGGCCGTCTCGTCGAAGCCCAGGCCGGCGAGGATCTTGGCGGCGCGCGCGGGCGCGGCGTGGGCGTCGATCTCCTCCAGGCGGGCGTGGATCTCCGCGATCCGGTGCCCTTGATCGGCGGTAGCGGCTTCCGCGAGAAGCGCGCTGCGCTCGCTATCCGCCGCCAGCACGACCTCGATCACCGAGACATCGCCGCGCGGAGCGAATTGCGCAACCTGGCCGACGCGGGTACGCTTGCTGAGCGCTATCGCGCCGCCATCCGGCTGGGTCTCGCCGGCGATGAGGCGGAGCAGCGTGGACTTGCCGGCGCCATTGCGGCCGACGATGCCGATGTGCCGCTTCGACCCGATCTGGGCCGCGGCCTCATCGAACAGGACGCGGCCGCCGATGCGGTATGTCAACTCGTTGATGCTGAGCATTCGCGGCCAGATAGCACGTCGAGGGGGTTAACTGGAAGTCGCGGAAGTACTACGAAATCTCTTATGCGGCGCTTGCCGATCGGGAACCGGGCGTCTATAACCCGGCGCCTGATTTAAGCCCAGAACAAAGATGAAGGACGGTTCCATATGGCTGTCGAGCGGACATTGTCCATCCTGAAACCGGACGCGACGCGGCGGAATTTGACCGGGAAGATCAATGCCCGGTTCGAAGAGGCCGGATTGAAGATCGTCGCGCAGAAGCGGATCTGGATGACCCGTAAGCAGGCAGAAGGCTTCTATGCGGTGCACAAGGACCGCGCGTTCTTCGGCGATCTGTGCGAGTTCATGTCCTCGGGGCCGGTTGTCGTGCAGGTCCTGGACGGCGAGAACGCCATCGCGCGCAACCGCGAGATCATGGGCGCCACCAATCCGACCAATGCCGCCGCGGGCACCATCCGCAAGGATTATGGCGAATCCATCGAGGCGAACTCGGTCCACGGCTCCGACGGCCCGGAGACGGCCGCCACCGAGATCGCTTATTTCTTCAGCAAGCTGGAAATCATCCCCTAAAAGCCGCTCTGGTTGCGCAGCTCAAGGGCGGGCAGGTCGCCGGCCGGCAGGCGAGGCCGTGTCCGCTACCGGAGTAGCGTGAAGGCGAGAACGGCCAGCAGCAGGGCGACGAAGATGGACAAGGTGGTGAACATCTTCACCACGCGACTCCATGTATCGAGGTTCTCCCGCGGTGCGCTGAGATACTCCATCGGTGGTTCCATGACGCGTCTTTCCCGATTTATGCGTTCGACGGCTTTAGGTATCGCGGTTCGTGCGTAATCGCAAGCCCCCGCGCGCGGTCAGGCGGGCGCCGGGTTGATGAGGGAATTGGCCGTCGGCGCGCCGTCCTTCAGGACGGCTTTTTCGCCTTCGACCGCCGCCCGTCCTTCGGCGACAAGGCGCAGGGCCAGCGGATAAATGACATGCTCGGATTCGAGTATCCGCGCGGCGAGCCGTTCCGCGTCGTCGTCCGGCAGCACGGGGACCGCCGCCTGCACGATGATCGGCCCGTCATCCATCGCCGGACGGACGAAATGGACCGTGCAGCCGGTGATCGTGACGCCTGCGTCGATGGCGCGCTGGTGGGTATCCAGTCCCTTGAAGGCGGGCAGCAGGGACGGGATGGATGTTGATCAGGCGGTTGCGCCAGTGCTCGACGAATTCCTCGGACAGGATGCGCATGAACCCGGCGAGGCAGACGAACTCGACGCCGGACTCGCGCAGCGCGCTGTCGATGACCGCGTCGAAATGCTCGCGCGTCGGATAGGCCTTGTGATCGATGAAAGCGGTGGGGATGCCCGCGTCCGTTGCGCGCTTCAGGCCATAGGCGTCGGCCACGTTCGAGACGACCAGGACGATCTGTGCGGGAAAATCATTGTCGGCGCAGGCGTCGATAAGCGCCTGCAGGTTGGTGCCGCGCCCGGAAATCAGCACGCCGACCTTCAATTTCTCCTTTTCCATCACATACCGCCGACGAATTCGACCGCTTGCCCGGCCCGTGGCACGATCGCGCCGATGCGATAGACGGTTTCGCCGCCTTGCTCAAGCGCCTTCGTGACCGCGTCGACCCGCGATCCGGCAACCACCAGCGCCATGCCGATGCCGCAGTTGAAGGTGCGCAGCAGCTCCGCGTCGCCGATGCCGCCTTGCTCGGCCAGCCAGCGAAAGACCGCCGGGACCGGCCAGCTTCCGCGGTCGATCCGGGCGGCAAGGCCGTCCGGCAGCACGCGCGGCAGGTTTTCCGGCAGGCCGCCGCCGGTGATGTGGGCGAGCGCCCGCACGCCGTCCGGCCCGCCCGCGCGGATCGCGGCGAGACAGCTCCGGACGTAGATTCGCGTCGGCGCGAGCAGGACCTCGGCAAGCGCCCGGTCCGGCGCGAAGGGCGCGGGGTCGTTGAAATCCGCGCCGCTGACATCCACCACGCGGCGGGCCAGCGAATAGCCGTTGGAGTGCAGCCCGGTGGAGGCCAGGCCCAGGATCTGGTCGCCGGCCTGAACGGTCTCCCCGGTCAGCGCCTGGCCCCGCTCGACGGCGCCGACGGCAAAGCCCGCGAGGTCGTAGTCGCCGCCGCCGTACATCCCCGGCATCTCCGCGGTCTCGCCGCCGATCAGCGCGCAGCCGGCCTGGCGGCAGCCTTCGGCGATACCGCCGACGACCGTCGCGGCGGTATCCGTATCGAGCTTCCCGGTGGCGAAATAGTCGAGGAAGAAAAGCGGCTCGGCGCCTTGCACGACGATGTCGTTGACGCACATCGCGACCAGATCGATTCCGACCGTGGCATGGCGGCCCGTCGCGATCGCGACCTTCAGCTTGGTGCCGACGCCGTCGGTCGAGGCGACGAGGACGGGGTCCTTGAATCCGGCCGCGCGCGGGTCGAAGAATCCGCCGAATCCACCGAGCAGCGCATCGGCGCCCGGGCGCGCGGTGGATCGGGCCAGCGGCTTGATCGCGTCCACGAGGCGGTCGCCCGCGTCGATGTCGACCCCGGCATCGCGGTAAGTCAGCCCTTGTTTCGTGGGGTTGCGAGCTATGGCATCCTCGCCGCTGAGACGGTATAAACGGTGCGCCGAACATACTGCATCCGGGGATTTTTGTAATGCTCCAATTGAGCAGGGGCGGACGCCTCGGGATCGCTTTCTTGCTCCTGGTTATTTCCGGGGCGCCGGCGGTCGCGCAGGCGGCTGACATCTACACCATCGCCGACGTCCAGGTGGACGAGCACGCGAACGACGAGGTGGCGGCCAAGGCGACGGGCATCGCCAAGGCCCAGCGCGACGCGCTGCGCACCTTGCTCGAGCGCATGACCTTGCGCGCCGACCAACCCCGCCTGCCTGCGGTGACCGACGATCTCGTGTCACGGACCCTGCGGGATTTCGCCGTCTCGTCGGAAAAGTTCGGCGGTGGCCGTTACCTGGCGACCCTGTCGGTGCGGTTCAATCCCGACCAGGTGCGGAGCGTGCTGCGCGATGCCGGCATTCCGTTCGCCGAGGCTCTGAGCCGCCCCGACGTGTTGCTGCCGGTCTATCAGGACGCCGGCTCCACGCTTCTGTGGGACGAGCCTAATCCGTGGTTCGACGCCTGGCTGCGGCACGATCCGCCGACCGGGCTGGTGCCGCTGATCCTGCCGCAGCGCGACCTTGCCGATATCGGCGAGATCAGCGCCGATCAGGCGGTCACCGGCGACTCGGCGCGCCTGCAGGCCATCGCCACGAAATACAAGGCATACGGCGTCGTCGTGGCGCTGGCGCAGATGCATGTCGATCCGGTCACCAACGTGCCGTCGCTCGACGTGACGATGACGACCTACCAGCCGGGTGAACAGGCGCGCGTCATGACGCGCACATTCCAGGCCAGCGAAGGGATGGATCTCGACAGCCTGTTCGATTCGACGGCGGACGCGCTGGTTGTCGATCTTGAGGAGGCCTGGAAACGCGATAACCTGGAAAAGGCCGGGTCGCAGCAGCAGATCCGCGTCCTGGTTCCGGTCTCGCGCCTGGGCGACTGGCTCGACGTCAAGCGCAAGATGTCATCCGTCCCTTCGGTGAAGGCGCTGAGCGTCGCCCGTTTGTCCGTTCACGAGGCGGAAGTGGATCTGACTTTTCTCGGCGAGCCCGAACAGCTGCGCCGCGCGCTTGCGATGAAGGATCTCGACATGAGCTACGCGGACGACAAGAACGCCTGGATCGTGCGGCCGAAATCCGCCGAGTGATCACGCAGCGACGCCGTGGACAGCGATCACCATAACCCGGGCCCTGGTCTTATCGTCAGTGCTTTGCCCAATGCCATTACGGTCGGGCGTCTGCTTGCCGTGCCGGTGATGGTCTGGCTCATCGTGTCGGACCGCATGGCCGCGGCGTTCTGGCTCTTCGTCGCCGCCGGCATATCGGACGGCGATCGACGGGTTCATCGCCAAGAAATTTAAGGCGGAAAGTCAGCTTGGGAGCTATCTGGATCCGCTCGCCGACAAGGTGATGCTGGTCTGCATCTACGTCACCCTCGGCCTTGAAGGACTGCTGTCGAGCTGGCTGGTGATCCTGGTGGTGTTCCGCGACGCGCTGATTATCGGCGGCGCACTGCTGTCGCAGTTGCTGGATCACGCGCTCCGGGTCAAGCCGCTTTACATCAGCAAGGTGAACACGGTGGCCCAGATCATCCTGGCCGCGGTCGTGCTGGCGCAGCTCGGCGCGGATTTCCCGCGTTTTCCGCTGGTCGGTACCCTGGAGGTCATCGTCGGGCTGACCACGGCATCCTCCGGCGCGATCTATCTCGTGCGATGGCTGGCGGGCAGCAGCAGCAATCTTCGAAGAGCCGGGGCCCTTCGGCGATCCGGCGCGGCAAGCGGAAGCGCAACCACACCGATGAGGAGCGGAAACGGGCATGACCATCCGCGCGCAGGTTATCGCCTGGTGCCTCCTGCTTGGCGTTTTCATCATCATGCTGGCTTTTCTGCGCGACGTGCTGTTTCCCTTCGTCGCCGGCTTCGCGATCGCGTATTTCCTCGATCCCGTGTGCGATCGGCTCGAGCGCGCCGGCATGTCGCGTACCTGGGCGACGGTCCTGGTGACGGGGCTGTTTTTCGTCCTGTTCATCCTGCTGCTGGCGCTGCTGGCGCCGCTCCTCTACGGGCAGATCATCCAGTTCCTGAACAATCTGCCGCGCTACGTGTCGGCGATCGAATCGAAGGCCGCGCCGCTGATGGACGCCGCGCGCGGCTATCTCTCCTCCGAGGAGGGCGCGTTGAAGGTCAAGGCCTTCGTCGAGGCCCATTTCGGCGACGTCGCGAAGATCACCGTCGCCTTCCTCGGCAAGTTCGTGGGCGGGCTGCAGGTCACGTTCAACATCGTCTCGCTGTTCGTCGTCACCCCGGTCGTCGCCTTCTACCTGCTGCGCGATTGGGACCGGATCGTCGCCCGGGTCGATTCCTGGCTGCCGCGCGCGCATGTGGAGACGATCCGCGCGCAGGCCCGGCTCGTCGACGAGACGCTGGCCGGATTTATGCGCGGGCAGTTCACCGTGTGCCTATTGCTCGGCCTGTTCTACGGCATCGGCCTGTCGCTCGTCGGGCTCGACTTCGGGCTGGTCGTCGGGCTGGGTACGGGCCTGATGTCCTTCATTCCCTATTTCGGCATGCTGGTCGGCTTCGTCGTCGGCATGGCGCTCGCGGTCGCGCAGTTCGATTCGTGGACCCATATCGCGATGGTCGCGGCCGTCTTCGCGGCGGGACAGTTCATCGAAGGCAACTTTCTGACGCCCAAGCTGGTGGGGGATCGCGTCAATCTGCATGCGGTCTGGATCATGTTCGCGCTGTTGTCCGGCGGTGCGCTGTTCGGCTTCGTCGGCGTGCTGCTGGCGGTGCCGATGGCCGCTGTCATCGGCGTGCTGGTGCGGTTCACGCTCGAGCAATACCGGCAGAGCGCGCTCTACCTCGGCGCGGCGCAGCCGGCGCCGCGGCAGCGGCCGACCGGGGACCCGGGGCCATGACGGCCGGGGCGCAGCTCTCCTTCGAGTTCGATCACCGTCCGGCGATGGGCCAGGAAGACTTCCTGGTCGCGCCGTGCAACGAGGATGCGGTCGCCTGGATCGACGCATGGCCCGACTGGCCCGCGACCGCGCTCTGCATCTATGGGCCGGCCGGCTGCGGCAAGACGCATCTGGCGAATGTCTGGCGCGCCCGCAGCAACGCGCTGGCCGTTCCCGCCGGCGCGTTGCTGAGCCGGGGGCCGGCGGATGCGCTGGGCAACGCATTGGCCTGTGTCGTCGAGGACGCGGCGGCGGCCGACGAAACCTCCCTGCTGCATCTGTTCAACTTGCTGGCCGAGCGGCGGGGGCACTTTTTGCTGACGGCGGAACAGCCGCCGGCCCGCTGGGACATCACGCTGGACGACCTGCGATCGCGTCTCCTGGCGGCGCCCGCGGCCGCGATCGGCGCCCCGGACGAAGGGCTGATCGGCGCCGTGATGATCAAGATGTTCGCCGACCGGCAGATCCAGGTGCCGCAGGATGTGATAACCTATCTCGTCATGCGAATCGAACGCTCGTTCGCCTGCGCGCGGCGGGTGGTCGAGCTGCTGGACCGTGCCGCTTTGTCGGCGCATCGGCGGCTGACGGTGCGCCTGGCGCGCGAAGTCCTGAGCGACCAGAACATAATCTAGGGAGCGCGGCGAAATGGATCTCGGAATCAAAGGCAAGCGCGCCATCGTGTGCGCGGCTTCAAAAGGGTTGGGCAAGGGATGCGCCCGGTCGTTGGCGCGCGAAGGGGTCGAGCTGGTGATCAATGCGCGCAGCATGGATACGCTCGCCGCGACGGCGGAGGAAATCGCGCGAGAGACGGGTGTCCGCGTGACGCCGGTCGCGGCCGACATCACCACCGAGGAAGGGCGCAAGGCGGTGCTGGCCGCATGCCCGGACCCGGACATCCTGGTCAATAACGCAGGCGGCCCGCCGCCGGGCGATTTCCGCGACTGGGACCGTGACGTGTGGATCAAGGCGCTGGACGGCAACATGCTATCGGCGATCTTCATGATCCGGGCGACGGTCGACCGGATGATCGAGCGCAAGTTCGGGCGCATCGTCAACGTGACCTCGGCCACCGTGAAGGCGCCGATCGACGTGCTTGGCCTGTCGAACGGCGCCCGCGCCGGGCTGACGGGATTCATCGCGGGATTGTCGCGCGAAACCGTCGCCCACAACGTGACAATCAACAATCTGCTGCCGGGCCCGTTCCTCACTGACCGGATCATCAGCAACACGCGCTTCCGGGCGGAGAAGGCGGGCAAGACCTTCGAGGCGATGCTGGACGAGCGTAAGGCGGAAAATCCGGCGAAGCGCATCGGCGACCCGGCGGAATTCGGCGATGCCTGCGCGTATCTCTGCAGCGCCCAGGCAGGGTTCATCACCGGCCAGAATCTGCTGATGGACGGTGGCCACTATCCCGGTACGCTGTGATCCATAGTAATGCCGGAGCGGCATTACGGTTATATTAAATTTTTGTGACACGGCAGTTTCCCGGTTTTCCGCCCGCTGCGAATATGGCTTGCTTGCCGCCGCGGGTGCACTGGGGTGGCAGGATGCCTGAAGAGACAGAACTGAAACTGTCCGTACGGCCGGAGCATGCGGCGCGGATAAAGAAACATCCTCTCGTTCGACAATTAAGGTCCGGGCGTGCGCGCACGAGCCGCGTGGTCGGTACGTATTATGATACGCCGGATCTGTTGCTGAGCCGGCAAGCGCTGACCTTGCGCCTGCGCGACGCGAACCATCGCCGGGTCCAGACGTTGAAGCGGATGGGGCCGGACCGTGGCCCGATCGTCGTGCGCGACGAATGGGAGCACGAGGTCAACGGCCGCGTTCCCAATATCGACGTGTTCGAAGATGAGGATATCCGCCGCTTCTTTGCCGAGACGGGCGCCGCGGCGTCACTGCATCCGTTGTTCAAGACGGATGTGCGGCGCACGCTTTGGACCCTGCGCGACAAGGACGCCGAAATCGAGCTGGCGCTCGACATCGGCGAGATCCGCAGCGAGAAGGGCTCCAGCGCGCCGGTCTGCGAAGCCGAGCTCGAGCTCAAGTCCGGCGACCCCCGACGGCTGATCGACGTCGCCTTGGCGCTGAACGAGCGCATCGACTGCACCATTGCGCCGCTCAGCAAGGCCGCGCGCGGCTATGCGCTCTGCCGCGGCGAGCCGGTTGGGGCGGTGAAGGCGTCGGCGCTTGCGTTGCGGCGCGGTGCGACGGTTTGGCAGGCCTTCGTCGAGATCAGCCGCAATTGCCTGGCCCATCTTGAAGCTAACGATCCGGTGGCGCGCGCGGGCAAAGATCCCGAGGGCATTCACCAGGCGCGTGTCGCGATCCGCCGGCTGCGCGCCGCGTTCAAGGTCTTCAAGGCCGTCCTGCCGGAGGAGCGCCGGACTCATTTCATGAAAGAGCTGCGCTGGCTGCAGAAGCAACTCGGCGATGCGCGCGATCTCGACGTCTTCATGGCGGAGATGCTGACGCCGTTGCAGGCGCGCCTGCCGAAGGAGGCGGCGCTGCAGCAATTGAGAGCGCGTGTCGAGCGCGCGCGGCACGAGGCTTATGGCGGGGCGCGCGACGCCCTGATGTGCCGCCGCTACGGCAGGCTCCGCCTCGAGCTCGAGCGTTGGTTCCTCGAGCCGGTCGCGCCGGGCGGCGATCAGCCGCTGTCCCGCACCGTCAGATCCTTCGCCAAACGGTCGATCCGCAAGGCGCATGAGAAGGTAATGGCGTTCGACGACCACCTGCAGGCGATGAGCGACGCGGAGCTCCACGCGCTTCGCATTCGCGGCAAGCAGGCCCGCTATTGCGTCGAGTTCTTCGCCAGCATCTTCCCGGAACGCGCGGCCCGGCGACATGGCAAGGCGCTGGCGGCGCTGCAGGATTGCCTCGGCGCGCTCAACGACGGCGTCGTGGCACGGGAGATCCTGAAGCGTCTCGACAGCAAGGCCGATCCGCTCGACCCCCGCGTCGCACCCTATGTCTCGGGCTGGTTCGCCGGGCGCATTCACGACGAGCGCGGGAGGCTCGAAAAGATCTGGCCCAAATTGAGCGCGGTGGAGGCCTACTGGGACTAAGGGACGGCAGCGAGCGATCGCGGCGTGACCAGTCGGGCGAGTTGCCCGCCATGCTGCGTGAGGGACGACCACTGGGCGACCGGGCAGTCGATCTGCACGAGCGCGCCGGTCGGAAGCTTGTCCTCGATCGCCTGCCGGTTGTCGTTCTCATCCTCAGCCGATAGCATCAGGGCGAGGTCCTGCAGGCCGGGATTGTGGGCGATGACCATGACGCGCTGCCAGGCGCCATCCAGCTGCTTGAGCCTCACGAACAGCTTGGCGGCGGAGGCGAGGTAGAGCCGGTCCTCGAGCTGGATCGTCGCTTCGCCGCGGAGAAACGGCAGCACCAGGGCGAGGGTCTCGCGCGCCCGGCAGGCGGTCGAACACAGGATGAGATCGGGCGCGATGTCGTTATCGCGCAGGAAGGCCCCCGATGACGGGCGCACCCTTTCGGCCGCGGGCGTTGAGCGGCCGGTCGAAGTCTTCCTGGCCCTCCGTTTGCCATGACGATTTTGCGTGGCGGAGAAGGAAAATTCGGCGCATGAAAGCCCTTCCGGCAGGGGTTGCATCGTAATGTTTCGGTTATAGTTTTACTGTAAGATTGGGTCGCAAATCTGAACATATATCGAAGAAAACGTGAAGCGCCGGAGGAAGGCATCAAGGTGACGAGCGTAAAGGCGGAGGCCGCAGACCGCATCTCGATGGAAAGCAACGCCCGGTTCCTGAACCGGGAGCTCTCATGGCTCGGCTTCAATTCCCGGGTCCTGGAAGAGGCCTACAACACCAATCACCCCCTGCTCGAGCGTTTGCGCTTTCTTGCAATCTCTGCGAGCAACCTCGATGAATTCTACATGGTGCGCGTGGCCGGCTTGAAAGGCCAGGTCGCCGCCGGCGTCGTCCTGCCGAGCGCGGACGGATTGACCCCGGCGCAGCAGCTCGCCGCGATCGCGCATGAAGCCGGCATGCTGCTCGCCGAGCAGCAGCGGTGCTGGCGCCGCCTCAGGAAGGATCTGGCGGCGGCGGGCATTACCGTCGTGCGGCCCGAGGAGCTGGCGAAGGACGACCTGACCTGGCTGGAAAGCTGTTTCACCGAGCAGCTGTTTCCCGTGCTCACGCCCTTCGCGGTCGATCCGGCCCATCCGTTTCCGTTCATCCTGAACAAGGGACTGGTGCTTGTGCTCGACATGCGCCGCCCGGCGGACGGCAAGACCCTGACCGGGCTCGTCTCCATCGGTCATATGGAGCGGTTCATCCGGATTCCCGGCGACGCGGTCCGGTTCGTCCTGCTCGAGAACGTCATCGCCTGCTTCCTCAATCAGCTGTTCCCAGGGTTCGAGATCACCGGCCAGGGGAATTTCCGCGTGATCCGCGACAGCGAGATGGAAATCGACGAAGAAGCGGAAGACCTGGTGCGCACGTTCGAATCCGCGCTCAAGCGCCGGCGGCGCGGCAACGTCATTCGCCTGACCGTCGATGCGGGCATGACCGAGCATCTGCGCCAGTTCGTCGAGGAGCAGCTCGGCGTCGTTCCGGAAGACTGCTTCGCGCTGGAGGAAGTGCTGGGCCTTGCCGACGTCAAGGGGATGATCGTCGACGACCGCAAGGATCTGCAATTCACGCCGTTCAACGCGCGCTTTCCGGAGCGCATCCGCGATTTCGGCGGCGACTGCTTCGCGGCGATCCGCGCCAAGGACATCATCGTCCATCACCCCTATGAAAGCTTCGACGTCGTCGTGCAGTTCCTGAAGCAGGCGGCGCGCGACCCCGCGGTGGTCGCGATCAAGCAGACGCTCTACCGCACCTCCGACGATTCGCCCATCGTGAAGGCGCTGGTCGAGGCGGCCGAGGCCGGCAAGGCGGTGACCGCGATGGTCGAGCTGAAGGCGCGCTTCGACGAGGCGGCGAACATCCGCTGGGCACGCGACCTGGAACGTGCAGGCGCACAGGTGGTCTACGGCTTCGTCGACCTGAAGACGCACGCCAAGGTGTCGCTGGTGGTGCGCCGCGAAGCCGGCCGCCTCAACACCTATGTCCATTTCGGAACCGGCAACTATCACCCGATCACGGCGCTCATCTACACCGACCTGAGCTTCTTTTCCTGCGACCGGGCGCTCGGCCGCGACGCCGCGAAGCTGTTCAACTACATGACCGGCTATGCGACGCCCGACGCGATGGAGAAGCTCTCGATCGCGCCGCTGACGCTGCGCAGCACGCTGCGCAGGCTGATCGACGAGGAGATCGATCACGCGCGCGCCGGCCGCCCGGCCCAGATCTGGGCCAAGATGAACAGCCTCGTCGACTCGGACATCATTGACGCGCTCTATCGCGCCAGTCAGGCGGGGGTGGATATCGAGCTCGTCATCCGTGGCATCTGCTGCCTCAGGCCCGGAATTCCGGGGCTTTCCGAAAATATCCGGGTCAAGAGCATCATTGGGCGTTTCCTCGAGCACGGCCGGATCGTATGTTTCGGCGCGGGCAAGGGGCTCCCGTCGCCAGAGGCGAAGGTCTTCATCTCTTCCGCCGACTGGATGCCGCGCAACTTGAACCGGCGGGTCGAATCCCTGGTCCCGATCGAGAATCCGACGGTGAAGAAGCAGGTGCTCGAGCAGATCATGGTGGCGAACTTGAACGACGAAGCGCAGAGCTGGGAGATGCTGCCGGACGGCAGCTTCCGTCGCGTCAAGGCGGCGATCAACGCCTTCAGCGCGCACACCTATTTCATGACCAATCCCAGCCTGTCCGGGCGCGGCAGCGCCTTGAAGCGGTCCCGGCCGGTGCGTCCTTTGAAATTGAGGCGAGCCTGAACGCGTGCCAGGCATTCTGACGCGGGGCAATACATCAGACGTGGTGGCCGACAACAATCCGGTTGCTGTTGTCGACATCGGATCGAATTCGATTCGCCTCGTGGTCTACGAATGCGCCGAGCGGACGCCGACCCCCGTCTTCAATGAAAAAGTCCTGTGCGGTCTGGCGCGCGGCCTGAGCACGACCGGCAAGCTGTCGGTCGACGGCGTGCGGATGGCGCTGGAGAGCCTCGCGCGGTTCCGCGCGCTGACGGACGCGATGGGGGTGGAGCGCATCGACGTCGTCGGCACCGCCGCGGTCCGCGACGCTGCGAACGGCGGCGAATTCGTCGATCTCGTCCGCGATCGCTGCAATTTTCAGGTTCGCATCCTCAGCGGCGAGGAAGAGGCGCGTCTGTCGGCGCTCGGCGTCCTGTCCGGCATTCCGGAAGCGGACGGCCTGATGGGCGACCTCGGCGGCGGCAGCGTCGAGCTGGTGCGTGTTGGCGATGGAGAGACGGGCGCGCATGTGACGCGTCCGCTCGGTCCTCTTCGCTTGATGGACGCGGCCGACGGCAACCTCTCCAAGGCCCGCAAGATCATCGACAAGGAGCTGGCCGACCTCGCCTGGCTGCCCGAAGCGAAGGGCAAGCGCTTCTATCCGGTCGGCGGTGCGTGGCGCGCGCTGGCGCGGGTGCACATGGCGCAGTCGGGCTATCCGCTGCACGTCATCCATCAGTACACCATTCGCGCCAAGGCGATGCTCGACTTCACGCAGCTGGTCAGCCCGCTCAGCCCGAACACCCTGCGCAAGACGCCGGGCGTGTCGCGCGCGCGCGCCGAGGGCATTCCCTATGCGGCCTATCTGATGCAGCGGCTGGTCGAGGTGACCGGCGTGCAGGACGTGGTGTTCTCGGCCTTCGGCCTCAGGGAAGGCTGCCTCTATGACCGGCTGTCGCCGGCCGAGCGCCGGATCGACCCGCTGCTCTTCGCCTGCCAGCGGGAGGCGGGGCGGGTGGGCCGCGTCACGGCCAACGGCGAGTTCCTGTTCAACTGGATGTCGCCGCTCTTCCCGGACGAGACGGCGCGCCAGCAGCGGCTGCGGCTGGCGGCGTGTCACCTGGCGGATATCGGCTGGTCGGAGCATCCCGATTACCGGGCCGAGATGGTGTTCGACCGCATCCTCCGGCATTCCACCGTCGGGACCGATCATCCCGGCCGGGTGTTCATGGCGCTGGCCGTCGCTTCGCGGCATTCCATGCTCAAGAAGGATCTGATCCGGCAAGAGGCCGGAACGCTGCTCAGCGAAGAGGAGGAGACCAGGGCGCGCAGCGTCGGGCTCGCCATGCGGCTCGGCTACGCCTTTTCCGGCGGCGTGATCGCGCTGCTGGCGCAGATGCGCCTGCGCCGCGACGCCAACAAGGTGACGCTGTCGCTGCCGGAGCATGCGGACATCCTCGTCGGCGACGTCGTGGAACGGCGCTTCCACGCGCTGGCGCGGCTCTTGTCCTGCGAGGGATCGATCGAATACTACAAGCCGGCAAATTCGCGGCCGGCCGCGCAGAAATCCGCCTGAGCGGCGACCGGCGCGCCGCGGCCCGATCCGGCGCAATCCGCCTCTACGCCCGCCCGTGCTCGGTCTTGATGACGGTGACGTGCCCGCTTTGCGAGGACAGGGCGACGCGGCCGTGCTTGAGATCCAGCGCCACCTTGCCGAACAGATCGCGCCGCCAGCCTTTCAGCGCCGGTACGTCCGCCCTGTCGTCCGCCGCGATGCGCATCAGATCGTCGGAGCTGGCGACGAGACGGCTGGCGACGTTGTTCTTCTCGCATTCGTGCTTCAGCAGGACTTTCAGCAGGTCGGTCAGCGGGCCGATGCCCTGCGGCAGCCGCTCGCGCTTGGGGCGGGCGGGGATTTCCTCCTCGGGCAGCTTGAAGCCGCGTTTGACCGCCTGAATCATGCCGGCGCCCATCTTGCCCTCGGCGAAGCCTTTCGACAGGCCGCGCGTCCGCCCAAGCGCCTCTTCGGTCTGCGGCGCGTGCGCCGCGATGTCCAGGAGGGAGTCGTCGCGCAGGATCCGGTTGCGCGGGATGTCGCGCTTCTGGGCCTCGCGCTCGCGCCAGGCGGCGATCTCCTTCAGGACGGCGTAGAAGCGGCGGTTGCCCCCGCGCAGCTTCAGGCGCCGCCAGGCCTCTTCGGGGTCGAGCCGGTAGGTCGCGGGATCGGTCAGGGTCGCCATCTCTTCGTCGAGCCATTCGGCGCGGCCGGATTCCTCCAGGCGGCGGGACAGCTCCTCGTAGACCGGGCGCAGATGCACCACGTCGGCCAGGGCGTATTCCAGCTGCTTCTGGGTCAGCGGGCGGCGCGACCAGTCGGCGAAGCGCGACATCTTGTCGAGCGGCTCGCCGACGATCGTGCCGACGATGGTCTCGTAGCCGACCTGGTCGCCGAATCCGCAGACCATGGCGGCGACCTGGGTGTCGAAGATCGGTGCGGGCACCTTGCCCATCCGGTGGAAAAAGATCTCGAGATCCTGCCGCGCCGCGTGAAAGACCTTCAACACCTTAGGGTTGACGAACAGGCGGTCGAGCGGCGACAGGTCGATGCCCTTGGCCATCGGGTCGATGACGACGGATTCCTCCGGCCCGGCGACCTGGACCAGGCAGAGGATCGGCCAATAGGTCTTGTCGCGCAGAAACTCGGTGTCGACGGTAATATAGGAAGCGCGCGCCTGGCGCCGGCAGAATTCCTTTAGCTCCGCGCTATCCGTGATCGGGGTGATTGCCATACTGCTCACATACACGCAATCCGCCGCGCGCGGAAGGGCAGGGCGGCGGCGGCCGGGGACGGCTTTCCCCGCGATCGATTGCCGCGCGCCGAAATCAGGGATTTCCTTGACAAACCGCGCGAATCCGTGACCTTTGCGCGGCAAATCCGAACTCCCCGAAGCCAGGGCCGTCATGCACCTATATCGCACACATACCTGCGGCGAACTCCGAGTCGAGCATGCCGGCACGTCCGTCCGCCTTTCGGGTTGGATTCATCGCACGCGCGACCATGGCAATCTGCTGTTCGTCGACCTGCGCGACCACTATGGCGTGACGCAGTGCGTCATCGATATCTCCAGCCCGATCTTCGCCAAGATCGAGAAGGTCAGCAACGAGTCGGTTGTCACGGTGACCGGCACGGTCAGCCGGCGCACGGCGGACACGGTCAATCCGAACATCCCGACCGGCGGGGTAGAGCTGCGGATCGAGGACGTGGCGGTCCAGTCCACGGCCGATCCGCTGCCGATGCCGGTCAACCAGGATGCCGGCTACCCGGAGGACATCCGCCTCCGCTATCGCTTCCTCGATCTTCGCCGCGAGGAATTGCACCGCAACATCATGCTGCGCGCGGGCGTCATCGCCTCGATCCGGCGCCGCATGATCGACGCGGGCTTCACCGAGTTCCAGACGCCGATCCTGACCTCGTCCTCGCCGGAAGGCGCGCGCGACTTCCTGGTGCCGAGCCGGATCCATCCGGGCAAGTTCTATGCGCTGCCGCAGGCGCCGCAGCAGTTCAAGCAGCTGCTGATGATCGCCGGCTTCGACCGGTATTTCCAGATCGCGCCATGCTTCCGCGATGAGGACGCGCGCGCCGACCGGTCGCCGGGCGAGTTCTACCAGCTCGATTTCGAGATGTCCTTCGTGACCCAGGAGGACGTGTTCAACGCCGTCGAGCCGGTCATCGCCGGGGTGTTCGATGAATTCGCGAACGGCCGCTCGGTGACCAAGCCGCCCTTTCCGCGCATTGCCTACGACGAGTCGATGCTCAAATACGGCTCGGACAAGCCGGACCTGCGCAATCCGCTGATCATCACCGACGTCACGGAGGCCTTTCGCGGCTCCAATTTCGGCATCTTCGCGCGCGCCGTCGAGGGCGGGGCGGTGGTCCGCGCCATCCCGGCGCCCGGCGCGGCGACGCAGCCGCGCAGCTTCTTCGACAAGCTCAACGAGTGGGCGCGCGAGCAGGGGGCGGCCGGGCTCGGCTACATCGTCTTCGACGCCGGCGAGGCGAAAGGGCCGATCGCCCGCAATCTCGAGCCTGCGCGCGTGGCGGCCATCCGCGACGCGGCGGGCCTGCGCGACGGCGACGCCGTCTTCTTCGCCTGCGACAAGCCGAATGCGGCGGCGGGCTTTGCCGGCGTCGTGCGCCAGCGCCTCGGCGCCGACCTCGAGCTGATCAAGCCGGGGCAGTTCAAATTCTGCTGGATCGTCGACTATCCGATGTACGAGCTCGACGCCCAGACCGGCAAGATCGAGTTCAGCCACAACCCGTTTTCCATGCCGCAGGGCGGCCTCGACGCGCTGGAAAGCAAGGACCCCCTGGAAATCAAGGCCTATCAGTACGATATCGTCTGTAACGGGGTCGAGCTTTCCTCCGGCGCGATCCGGAATCACCTGCCGGAGATCATGTACAAGGCGTTCGAGATTGCGGGATATGGCAAGGACGTTGTCGAAGCGCGGTTCGGCGGCATGATCAGCGCGCTGAAATTCGGCGCGCCGCCGCATGGCGGCTCGGCGCCCGGCATCGATCGCATCGTGATGCTGCTGGCGGAGGAACCGAACATCCGCGAAGTCGTTGCTTTCCCGATGAATCAGCAGGCCATGGACCTGATGATGGGCGCGCCCAGCGAGGTGGAGCCGGAGCGGCTGCGTGAGCTGCATGTCCGCGTCAGTCTTCCGCCGGAAAAGAAGGAGTGACCGCTTCTGCGTGGGACCAATGATGCATTCGGATCGCAGTCTGTCGAGCCGCGGGGGCGCCGCGGGGTTTCTTCCGGAAAAGGCAAAACGCTTGTGATCGGGCGAGGGGGCAATACGCTCCGAACGATGATCCGAAGCGTCACGGCGTGGACCACGAGCCGGCTGGCCGTGGCGGCGGTGTGTGGGGGATTGCTGTGCGGAACGGCGGGCGCTGCCTTCGCCGACGGTCCCGCCGACATCCTGCCGCATCGCGCCGGCTATGAGCTGACGCTCAAGTCGGTGCGCTCGGGGTCCGGTGTCATCGACGTCACCGGCGTACTCAGCTACGACTGGTCCGACAGCTGCGACGGGTGGATCGTCGAGCAGCGCTATGTCCTCCAGGTCGTGCGCGGCGACGGCCCCGTCGTCGAGATATCGGCGAGCTACGCCAACTGGGAATCCAAGGACGGACTCCGCTACCGCTTCTACGTGAAGCGCTCGCGCGGCGGCGAGGACGAAGATCAGAGCACGGAAATCCAGGGTGAGGCGCAGCTGGACGGCAAGGGCCTCGGCGGCGTCGCGCATTTCGAGAAGCCCCAGAAGCAGGACATCAAGCTGCAGCCGGGCACGTTGTTTCCGACGGCGCACACGCTCATGCTGATGCAGCAGGCGCGGGCCGGCGCGAAATTCGACCGCCATCCGGTCTTCGACGGCGCGGAGGTGGAAGGCCCGTCCTTGATGACATCCTTCCTGTTGCCGCAGCGGGCGACGGTGCCGGGCGGAACCCCGCCGGTGCTCACGGCGGTGCAGCCGGTCTGGCCGGCAAGCATCGCCGTCTTTCCGCCGGACGCGAACGCGGAAACGCCGAACTTCCAGATGACCATCTATCTCCAGCCGAACGGCGTGGTGCCCGAGCTCACGATGGATTACGGCGATTTCACCGTGCTCGGCCGCATGAAGATCTTCCAGAAGCTGAAAAAGCCCGAGTGCTGAGCGGCGCCCCGGTCCTGCCGCAGGGCTACCGCATTTGGCGATGTATGCGCGATTGGGACAGGCGCGGTGCGTGCTTCGATAAGCTCAGCATGAGGTTATTTTATCAATATTACTAATGACTTACTTCATCCTGAGTTTCCTCATCCCGAGCTTGTCGAGGGACGAGGACGCACGGCGCTCAAGCAACAGACACAAATGCGATAGCCCCGGCGTTGTCGGGGCCTTCGGCCGGGCTTCAGCCCTGTGGCGCATCGGCAAATAGGTCCGGCGCGTCGGCGCCGGCATCCGCGGCAAGGTCGGCGACCCCGACGCCGATCAGCCGGAAGGCCCGTCCGGTCGCTTCCTTGCGCAGCAGCGGCGCGGCCGTCTCGAAGATCGCCTGGGCCTGCTGGGTCGGCACGGCGACGCGGCGGCTGCGGGTGAACAGCTGAAACGCCGCGTCCTTCAGCTTGATCGTCACCGTCCGGCCTGCGAGCCCCTTGTCCCGGAGGCGGCGCGCCACCGTTTCGCAGAGCGGCCAAAGCTCTTCCTGCAGGCGGACGGGGTCGCTGAGATCGTTGAGGAAGGTCGTCTCGGCCGAGATGCTCTTGGTCGGCGAGTTCGGGCGTCACCTTGCGGTCGTCCTCGCCGCGGGAGAAATGGAACAGGCGGCTGCCGATCGAGCCGTAGCGCGCCACCAGCTCCGCCTCGCTGCGGTGCTGGAGCTGCCCGATGGTCGTCAGGCCGTCCCGGCGCATCCTGGTCTGCAACGCCTTGCCGACGCCCCAGAGCAGCCCGACGGGCTTCGAGGCCAGGAAGGCCTGCGCCTCGGCCCGGCCGATCACCGCGAAGCCGCGGGGCTTGTTGAGGTCGGAGGCGATCTTGGCGAGGAACTTGTTGTAGCTGAGGCCGATGCTCGCGCTGACCCCGCAGTCGTGCTCGATACGCAGCACGAGGCGGGCAAGCGCCGTCGCCGGGCTGCCGCGGCGCTGGCGGTCCAGCGCGCTCAGGTCGAGGAAGGCCTCGTCGATCGAAAGCGGCTGCACGCGCGGCGTGAGCGTCTGCATCATCTCGCGGATCTTCAGCCCGGCCTCGCGGTATTTCGCCATGTTGGGGCGGATCACCACGGCGTCCGGGCAAGCTTCGAGCGCCTTGAACATCGGCATGGCCGAGCGCACGCCGTAGAGGCGCGCGACATAGCAGGCGGCCGCGACGACGCCGCGCCGCCCGCCGCCCACGATCACCGGCTTGTTCACCAGGCTGGGGTTGTCGCGCTTCTCGATCGAGGCATAGAAGGCGTCGCAGTCGATATGGGCGATCGAGAGGTCGTGCAGCTCGGGATGACGGACGATACGCGGCGACCCGCATTCGCCGCAGCGGCCGTCTTGGCGGCCGTTCTGGCGGGCGGGATGCGGCGCCGTGGCGTCGGTCGCGAGACAGTCGCGGCAGAGCTGCGGCACCGCGGCCATGGCTTATGCCTCCGCACCGGCGGGCCACAGCCAGGCCGCGCCGCGGACGCCGCTGGAATCGCCGAACCGCGGCGGCACGAGTCTGGTGTCGACCCGGTCGGAAAACACCCAGTTACCCCACAGCCGCGGCACGCGCTCGTACAGCGCCTTTATGTTCGACATGCCGCCGCCGAGGACGATCACGTCGGGATCGAGCAGGTTGATGACGCTCGCCAGCGCGCGCGCCAGCCGGCTTTCATAGCGTGTAAGGCTGGCCGTCGCGTCCGCGTCGCCCGCCGCGGCCTGGCCCGCGATCTCGTCCGCCGTCAGCGTCGGTGCCATGCGCGAGATTGTGATGGGCGGCAAAGCCGGTTCCCGACAGGAAGGTCTCGATGCAGCCATGCTTGCCGCAGCTGCAGCGCAGGCCCGGCCGCTCGTCGTCCTCGGCCCAGGGCAGGGGATTATGGCCCCATTCGCCGGCGATGGCGTTGGCGCCGGTCAGCGGCGTGCCGCCGATCACGATACCGCCGCCGCAGCCCGTCCCGACGATGACGCCGAAGACCGTTCCGGCGCCGCTTGCGTTGCCGTCCACCGCTTCCGACAGCGCGAAGCAGTTGGCGTCGTTCATCATGCGCAGCGGGCGCGCGAGCCGGGACGCGAGATCGCGGTCGAGCGGTCGGCCGTTGAAAGGGGAGTTGTAGGCGTTCTTCACGAGGCCCGTGGCGGGCGAGATGGCGCCCGGTATGCCGAAACCGAGCGTGCAGCGCGCCCCGACTTCCTGTTCCATCGACAGGACCAGGTCGGCGATGGCCGCGAGCGCCGCCTCATAGTCCGATTGCGGCGTGGCGATACGCCGGCGCGCGATGATCTCGCCCGATGCGTCGAGCACGGCGGCCTCGACCTTCGTGCCGCCGACGTCCACGCCCATCCGTAGTCCTGATGTCATGTCGCTCGTCTGCTTTTCCGGCAATAGGGATTGCCTTGCCCGTGGGCGCCATGCTCGGCGCGAATGCGCTGTTATTATACAATCACCGACGTAAATGGTTGAGCATTGCGCATCGGGGGTGGCGCGAGTATTAGTTGTGGAGGAACTGAGAGGACCGGGGCGGGGCGAAATGTCGAAATCTATCCTCGTTGTCGAGGATAACGAGCTCAACATGAAGCTGTTTCACGACCTGCTCGAGGCGCAGGGCTATACCGTGCTGCAATCCCGTGACGGGATGGAGGCGCTGAAGGTTGCCCGCGCGAATAAGCCCGATCTGATCCTCATGGACATCCAGCTGCCCGAGGTTTCCGGCCTCGAGGTGACCAAGTGGTTGAAAGAGGACGAGGAGCTGCGCAAGATCCCGGTGATCGCGGTGACCGCCTTCGCGATGAAGGGCGACGAGGAAAAGATCCGGGAAGGCGGCTGCGAGGCCTATATCTCCAAGCCGATCTCGGTGGTTAATTTCCTGGAGACGGTCGAGAAGTTCCTTACCTGATCGCCGTCTCACCGCCGGGCGCCGAAAGGGCCCCGGAAAGACCAAAGGCCGCCCGAAAGGCGGCCTCTTTTGCGTCCGGATAGGGCTTCGCAACTACTTGATGCGGCCTTCCTTGAACAGCACATGCTTGCGCACGACCGGATCGTATTTCTTCAGCTCGAGCTTTTCCGTCTTGGTGCGCGGGTTCTTCTTGGTGACGTAATAGAAGCCGGTGTCGGCAGTGCTTACCAGCTTGATCAACAACGTCGATTGCTTCGCCATGGTTAACGCCCGTCAGCAGACATTCTGAATATAGGATCGGCGCGGATAAAAGACCGCGGCGCCCCCGAAGTCAAGGCTATTCCTCCCGCAGCACGATATGCCCCGGGGAATACTGGGTGAACATCGGTGTGGGCCTGAGCGGGTCCGGCGCCGGTTTCGCGTCCCAATAGCGCTTGGCGGCGTTCAGGACGATCTCGGTGACGTTGATGATCGAAAGGCCCAGCGCCTCGCCGATCGGATGCCAGTCGACCGCCTCGAGCTCCGGGCTGGGTTTCAGCGACCCCTGGGCGGTCGCGGCGTCGGCGATGAAGAACCGGGTATTGAAGCGGATCCGGATATACGGCGGCGTCACCGCCCGCATCAGGTAGTCGAGCGCCGTCAGGTCCGGCGCGAGCCCGGCCGCGGCGAAGGCTTGCACCGCCGGGCAATCGGCCTGGCCCGTGACGCCGCCCGCCGCACCCAGAAGCAGGCCGGTCTCCTCCCAGGTCTCCCGGATCGCCGCCCAGGCGAGCGCGTGCGCCAATGGCTGCCGGGCCTGCCGGCGAAGCCGCGCCAGCACGTCGTCGGCCAGCGCGCGGTCGCTTTGCACGGCGAAATCGGACTCGTCCACCGCGCCCCCGGGGAAGACATAGACGCCGGGCATGAAGCGCGCCGTCTCGGGCCGCCGGCCCATCAGCACTTCGGGGCCGCGGGCGCCGTCACGGATCAGGACGAGGCTTGCCGCGTCGCGAGGTTCAACCGGTATGCGGGATGCGTCGGCTGGCTCGGTGTCAGAGGCCATTCGCCGATTGCGCAATCTGGATCGTCTCCATGTACTCTTTCTGCACGGCCAGCAATTTTTCCGCAACTCTCAGGTCGAGCGCATTCTCGCCCTTGGTCGGCGCGGGGCAATAATGCCGCACCTCCTTGCGCTCCGCCGCAGTGGCGGTCGCGTAATTGCGGCGGATTGCCAGCATGTGCTTCCACGGCGCGTCCGGATCGAAAGCCGACTTCACCAGCGCGTCCACGTCGTGGCTGGCACCGGCCGTGCAGATCGTGGGGACCACGCCGAGCCCATGCATGGCATAGCCGGAGGGGGCGTGCAGCTTGGCCCAGGTCAGAATGAGCTCGCCGTCGTTGGGCATGCGCAGCACCGTCTGCACCGTGCCCTTGCCGTAGGTCGTGGAGCCGATGATCACGGCGCGGCCGCGGTCCTGCAGCGCGGCAGCCAGGATCTCCGCCGCCGATGCCGAATAGCCGTTCACCAGCACCGCGATCGGCAGCCCGTTGGCGATATCACCCGGGGTCGCGTCGAAGATCTGCAGGCTGTCGCGATGGCGGCCGCGCGTCGAAATGATGCGTCCGGACTCGATGAACAGGTCGGCGACGCGCACCGATTGATGCAGCAGCCCGCCGGGGTTGTTGCGGAGGTCGAGGACGATGCCGCGCATGGCGTCGCCCATATCGTGGCGCGCGTGGTAGACCGCCTGGGCGATCGACGCCGAGGTGTCGACGTTGAAGCCGGTCACCTCGATCACGGCGAAATCTCCGTCCCGGCGGTAGAAAACCGTCCGCGGCGTGATATGCGTGCGCTCGACCAGCAGCGTGGAAGACGCGGTCTTGCCCTTTTGGTGGACGATCAGCTTGACCGGCTCGCCGACCGGTCCTTGAAGCATCGTGGCCGCGGCCTGCAAGTCGAGACCGGCGACCTTTTCGTCGTCGATCGACTGGATCAGGTCGCCGCGTTGCAGCCCCGCCTTCTCCGCCGGCAGGCCCGGGGTGACTTCCGAGACCTCGACGCCTTCCGGATCCGGAATGATGGTCACGCCGATGCCGCCGAAGCCGTCGCGGCTGGCGCGATCCTCCCGCGCTTCGCCGGCGCCGGAATAGCGCGAATAGGGATCGAGCTTGCTCGCCACGCTTTCGAAGACGGCGGTGTAGATGTCTTCCGGGCGCGCTTGCCCGAGGCGGCCGGACACCTTGCGGCCGTCGTTCAGCAGCTGCGCCACCGTGGAGGCCCAGGCATAGGCGTCGTTCGATTTCGGCGCCTTGACGGAACCGGCCGCCGCATCGTGCAGGCTGATCTTGAGCACGTCTTTCTGCCGCTCGACGTTGAAGTCGGGCTCGATCCGCCGCAAGCCCTCGAGCCCGGCGACGGCGAGGTCGGCGACATGCGTGTCGTCGATGTAGATCTGCTGGATGTCGGTCAGCCCGACCTGCAGCATGCGCTGGGAATTCATATCCGCGGGGCCCGGCTGGCCGCCGTCAGACGCGGTGCAGCCGAGAAGCAGCATGATGGCCGCCGCCGACGTGATGATCCTGCCCGTTATCGAACGCTTGGCGCCGTGCGGTGCGCACGCCCGCCTTTTCGCCGGGGGCATGGAACGCTGCCCATACTCGGGTGCATTGCTGGACATGTCTGAAAGCGATTCCCTGCTGAGCTGGTTTTATTCCGTGCCTAGGTCGGAATTTTCTCCAGGTTAGCGGGAAGTTGTGCCGCTGTTAAGCTTGTCCCGTCTATCTAATACGTTTTCGACTCTGGCGAGCCTTTCGGGACAGCTTGCTCCCGCGCTTGCCCTTGGTCTTGTTCTTTTGCTTCGGTCCGCGGCGCCCGGGCGCCGCTTTCCCGGGTTTCCCGCCTTCGATCAGGGTGAAGGCGAGGCTGCCGGTCGCGACGTCGGCCTCCATCAGCTCGACGGTGACCGGCTCGCCCAGCGTATAAGTGCCGCCGGTGTTGCGGCCGACCAGTTGGTGGCGCACCTCGTCATGCTCGTACCAGTCGTCGGGCAGCGAGCGGATCGGGATCAAGCCGTCGGCGCCGGTCTCGTGCAATTTTACGAAGAGGCCGTAACGGGTGACGCCGGTGACGCGGGCGCTGAACTGTGCGCCGACCCGTTCCGCCAGGAAGGCCGTGGTGTAGCGGTCGAGCGCATTGCGTTCGGCCAGCGCGGCGCGGCGCTCGGTGGCCGAGATATGCTCCGCGGTATGGTCGAACTGGGCGGTATCGGTCTCGCTGAGCCCGTCCGTCCCCAGCCGGCAGGCGTCGATCAGGGCGCGGTGGACCAGCACGTCGGAATAGCGCCTGATCGGCGAGGTGAAATGGCAGTAGCGGCGGAGCGCAAGGCCGAAATGGCCGAGATCGGCCGGCCCATAATAGGCCTGCATCTGGCTGCGCAGGATCAGGTCGCTGACCAGCTCGGCATTCTCGGTTCCGGCGACCTGACGGAGGATGCCGGCGAAGACCGCGGGGCGCACCGCGCCGCCTTTCACCAGGTTGAGGCCGAAGGAGCGGAGCGACTGCCGCAGCGCCTCCAGGGCCTCGGCGTCGGGCGGCTCATGGATGCGGCGCATCGAGGGCAGCCGCGCGGCGTGCAGAACCTCGGCGGCCGCGACATTGGCGGCGATCATCAGCTCCTCGATCAGCCGGTGGCTGTCGTAGCGCGGCCGCGGCACGATGGCGCGCACATGGCCGTTCTCGCCCAGCAGCACCTGGCGCTCGGGCAGGTCGAGGTCGAGCGTACCGCGCTTGTCGCGGGCCTTGCGCAGCGCGGCATAGACCGAGAACAGCGGCTCGATCACCGATTTCCCGATCGGCCCGGTCGTGTCGTCCGGCTGGCCGTCATGCGCGCGCTGGACCTGTTCGTAGGTGAGGCGGGCGGCGGACCGCATCAGCCCGCGCTCGAAGCGCCAGTCGTGCAAAGCGCCGCTGCTGTCGATCCAGAGATGGGCCGCGAGGCAGGCCCGCTCTTCGTCCGGCTTCAGCGAGCAGAGGCCGTTCGACAGCCGCTCCGGCAGCATCGGCACGACCCGGTCGGGGAAATAGGCGGAGTTGCCGCGCTCCCAGGCGGCGCGGTCGAGCGCGCTGCTCCGGCCGCACATACCAGGCGACGTCGGCGATCGCGACGATCGCATGCCAGCCGCCGTGGCTCTTCGGGTCCGGCTCGGCCCAGACCGCGTCGTCGAAATCACGGGCATCCGGGCCGTCGATCGTGACGAGCGGGATCTGCCGGAGGTCGGTACGCTTGCCGAGCGGCGGCGGGTTGACGGACTCGGCCTCGGTGAGGGCCGCGCGCGGGAACTCGACGGGGATTTCCTGGCTCCGGATCGCGAGCAGGCTGAAGATGCGCGCGTCCGTGTTGTTGCCGAGGCGCTCGATGACCTTCGCTTCGCGCGGCCGGCCGGGCAGGGGCTCGGCGCGCACATAGTCGCCGTTTTCCGCGCCGCCATTGTGCCGCTCGGCAACCTGGTAGTGCAGCTTCACGCGCCGGTCGACGGACCGAACGATGCCGCCGCCGCGGCCGGTCTCATAGACGGCAAGAAAGGCGTGCGGGACCGAGCCGAGGAAACGGATGGGCTTCGCCTCGTAAGCGCCTTCCTCGATCTGCCGCAGCCGCGCCAGCACGCGGTCGCCGATGCCCGGCGCCTTGCCGCGTCCCTGGACGAGCCGGATGGTGAAGTCGGCGGCGGCGACGGCTTCGTCTTCCGACACCGGCCGGCAGAGCGCATCGCCGTCGTCGTCGACATACGCCACCTCGAGCACGGCGACCGGCGGCAGGCGGTCCACCGCGCCGATCCGGCGGCCCTTGTGGCGGATGATCAGCCCGTCGTCCTCGAGCTCGCGCAGCACCTCCTTCAGCCAGGCGCGGTCGGCGCCGCGGATGCCGAAGGCGCGCGCGATGTCGCGCCGGGTCGGCGTGTCCGCGCTTTGCTTCACGTAGTCGATGAGCTGGCGCTTGCTCGGAAGGGGGGCGGTTTTGGGAGGGAGCGTTGTCAAAACGGTCAGTCGGCGGCCTCGGCGTTGCCGTCGGCATCCGCCGCGTCGCCGCCGGCCTCGTCAGCCGGCTTGGCTTTGGCTGCCTTGGCCTTGCCTTTAGGCTTGGCCGCCTTCTTGGCCGGCTTTCTTTCCGCCCTTCTTGGCCTTGGCCGGCTTCGGCGCCGCCGCGTCATCCGGCGCCTCTTCCTTCGATGCCTTGGCTTTCTTGCCGCCCTTGCTCGTCTTCGCGGCGAGAAGCGCCAGCGCCTCTTCCAAGGTCACGGCATTCTCGTCCGTGTTCTTCGGCAGGGTCGCGTTGACGCGGCCATGCTTGACGTAATAGCCGAAGCGGCCCTTGCGGATGGAGATCGGCTTGCCGTCGTCCGGATGGGCGCCGAGCTCGATGGCGCCGTGCCCCGGCGATTCCGCGATGAGCGAGACCGCCCGGTTGAGGCCGATCGTCACCACGTCGTCTTCCTTGAGCGAGACGTAGTTCGAGCCGTGCTTGACGTAGGGACCGAAGCGGCCGATGCCCGCGGTGATCATCTGCCCGGTCTCGGGATGCGCGCCCACGTCGCGCGGCAGCGACAGCAGCCCCAAGGCGATGTCGAGGTCGATACGGCCCGACGCCACTTCCTTCGGCACCGACGCGCGCTTCGGCTTCGGCGGCGCCTTCTTGCCTTTTTCCTTGGGCGCCTGTTCGCCGAGCTGCACGTAGAGGCCGTAAGGGCCCTTGCGCAGCGTCACGTCGAGGCCGGTCTTCGGGTCCTTGCCCAGGAGCTTGGGCCCGGCCGCGAGCTCGGCGCCCTGCACCATGTCGTCGGTGTCCGCGCCACCGGCGTTGAGCCGGTGCGTATAGCGGCATTCCGGATAGTTCGAGCAGCCGATGAAGGCGCCGAACTTGCCGAGCTTGAGATTGAGGCGGCCGTTGTCGCAGGCGGGGCATTGGCGCGCCACCTCCGTGTCGCCGGCCGGGCCGACAGGAAAGAAGTGCGGGCCGAGATCCTCGTCGAGCGCGTCGAGCACCTGACTGATCCGGAGATCGCTGGTGCTCGCGACCGCTAGCGAGAAGGCGGTCCAGAAGTCGCGCAGCACGCGCTTCCAGTCGATCGTGCCGTTGGAGACATCGTCGAGCTTCTCTTCCAGCTCGGCCGTGAAGTCGTATTCGACATACTTGCGGAAGAAGTTGGCGAGGAAGGCGGTGACCAGCCGGCCCCGGTCCTCGGGCACGAAGCGCTTCTTGTCGAGCACGACGTATTTGCGGTCCTGCAGCACGCGCAGCGTGGAGGCATAGGTCGACGGCCTGCCGATGCCGAGCTCTTCCATCTTCTTGACCAGGCTCGCCTCGGTATAGCGCGGCGGCGGCTGGGTGAAATGCTGCTCCGGCTTGACCTCGCGGACGGCGGTCGGCTGGCCTTCCTGCATGTCGGGCAGGCGCCGGTCGGTGCCGTTCTCGTCGCCCTCGTCGTCCCAACCTTCCTGGTAGAGCTTGAGGAAGCCGTCGAACTTGAGGACGGAGCCGGTGGCGCGCAGCGTCGTCTTGCCGTCGCCCGCGAGGAGATCGACGCCCGCCTGGTCGAACAGCGCGCTCGCCATTTCGCAGGCGACCGTGCGCTGCCAGATCAGGCTGTAGAGCCGCCGCTGGTCGTCGTCGAGGAAGGACCGCACGCTCTGCGGCGAGCGGAACAGGTCGGTCGGCCGGATCGCTTCATGCGCTTCCTGAGCGTTCTTCGCCTTCGTCTTGTAGATACGCGGCTTTTCCGGCACGTATTGTGGGCCGTAATCGCGCTCGATCAGGCGGCGCGACGCGGTGATCGCCTCATTGCTGAGCGTCACGCTGTCGGTCCGCATATAGGTGATGAGGCCGACCGTCTCGCCGTCGATGGGGACGCCTTCGTAAAGCTTCTGGGCCAGCTGCATCGTGCGGGACGCGCCGAATCCGAGCTTGCGGCTCGCTTCCTGCTGCAGGGTCGAGGTCGTGAAGGGCGGCGCCGGATGGCGCTGTACCGTCTTTTTCTCGACGGTCGAGACGCGGAACTCGCTCGACTGGATGGCGGCGACGGCGCGCTTGGCGGTCTCTTCGTTGGCGATGCCCAAGCGGGCAAGCTTCTCGCCGTCGAGATGGGTGAGGCGGGCGCTGAACGGATCACCCGCGGCGGTCGCCATCAAGGCGTCGATGGTCCAGTATTCCTGCGGCCGGAAGACCTCGATCTCGCCTTCGCGCTCGCAGATCAGCCGGAGCGCCACCGATTGCACGCGGCCGGCCGAGCGCGATCCCGGCAGCTTGCGCCAGAGCACCGGCGAGAGATTGAAGCCGACCAGGTAGTCCAGCGCGCGGCGCGCGAGATAGGCTTCCACCAGCTCCTTGTTGAGCTCGCGCGGATGCTTCATCGCTTCGAGGACGGCATCCTTGGTGATCTCGTGAAAAACGACCCGCTTGACGTCGACGCCGTCGAGCTTGCGCCGGTCGCGGAGCAGCTGCGCGACATGCCAGGAGATCGCTTCCCCTTCGCGGTCGGGGTCGGTCGCCAGATAGAGGTGTTCCGCGCCGTCGACCGCCTTGGCGATCTCGTCGATATGCTTCTTCGAGGCGGCGCCGATCTCCCAGGACATGGAGAAGTCGTCGTCCGGCTTGACCGATCCGTCTTTCGCGGGAAGGTCGCGCACGTGGCCATAGCTCGCGACCACTTTGAATTTTGGTCCGAGGTATTTGTTGATGGTCTTCGCCTTTGCAGGCAATTCGACGACGACCACGTCCATTGGGTCGGTCTTTCCTTAGTCTGCGTGAACACCAGCTTCGCGGCGCGACGCTCTACACGGTCCGTTATTTCCTGGCAACCGCGGAGCCGTCAGGGCTAGGAAGTGACACCGCGATATTCGTTCGTCAACCGTCCCGATTCAGAATTTCGCGCGGACGTGGCGGCCTCCGATCATCGTCCGCGCGCTGAGCGTCCCGTTAACATATTGCTCTAGCGAAATAATTTTAGGCTCGTCTGCGCTGTCCCGGGGTAATGCGCAAACGGTCGAGAAGCGCCATCGCCCCGGCATGGTCGAGCTGGGCGAAATACCGTATTGCCCGCCGGAACTCCTTCGTCGACTTGAAGGCCGACGCCGGATCGGCGCCCGACAGGTGGCAGAGAATCTCCCCGAAGGCATGCTGGCCGATGCCGGCGGCCTTCGACGCGATCGCCACGGTTTCCGGCCCGGAATCGTGCAGGATCATGGTCATCGCGGGCAGCGGCAGCTTGAGGGCGTCGGCGAACGCCTTCTCGAATCCGTCATAGTCGCCGGCGTCGAGGAAGGCGAGGAAGGCGAAGCTGTTGCCGGAATGGTCTTCCGGCGAATCGCCGCCAATTCCGAAGTCGCTCTGCGCCATAGTGTCGCCGTCGCTCTCGAAAGCCCGGGATTCACGTCGAAGGACTCGACGATGAAATCGCGCAGCGAATCGCCGGCCCAGATATACATCCGCTTCGCCATCTCGCCCGTCATCTCCTTGCGGTGGGCTAAAGGCTCGCGGAAGGACTCGATCTCGAGCGACCGCTCGACGAGATGGCGCATCGACGCCTCGCTGATGTCTGCGGTCTCGTTGCAGAGCAGCGTCGTCAGGACCTCGATCTCGTCGAAGGCGACGAGGCGGTCCGTGACCGCCTGCGAGATATGCGGCCGGATGGCGACGGCCTGGCGGTGGCGGAGCGAGCACGCCTCGATGATCTCGATGAGATCGTCATTCGCCAGCACGGTGTTGTGCGCGAGGATCGGATAGGCGACCGCGATCTCTTCCTTCGCCAGGCTGCGGACCAGGTCGCGCGGTACGTCGCTCCGGTCCGCGAGGTAGTCCGCGATATGCCGGCGGATATTGACCTCGACCTTGCCGACCAGCAGCCGGAGGATCTCGAACGCCAGCGTCAATTCCCGGCCCGACAGGCTCGCCTTCGATGCGAGACACATTTCAGCGACCGATGCCGCCAAGCCACCCTTGCCCTTCAGCGCCCGCTGATGGGCGAGTTCCAGGAGCTTCTCGTAGGGTGACGATGCCATGAGCGTGTCATTTATAGTTTCGGTTTTCTTGCGCCCGGGCCGCCGGCAGAGCTGTGGAATCCGGGAGAGAAAGCGAACTTTGCCTTTATAATCGTCCTTAACCGCAGTTTTCATAAGTAGAGACTCGCGGGTATATTATCCAAGTCCTTGATTGATACAAGGGTACTTTAATTAATTGTGGTTAATGCTGAATAAATGATTAATAGAAACTAACTATCTTTAGACGGAATTCGTGATTCGTTTGAATCAGTTATCGCCTGTTGTTGGGGCGAAAAGGCGGGCGACGAAATCGCCCGGCTGGCGCTCGATTTGGCCGGCCAGCTCGAGTTCCAGGAGCGCGCCGCGCACGAATCCGGCCGGTTGGCCGGTATCCCGGATGAGGTCGTCCACCGATATGGGGGTGGTGCCGAGACGCCCGAGGAGGCGCCCGGCGAGGGCATCGGGCGCCTCCTCGGGCGTCTCGCCGTCGGGACCGGTTTCCGCGCCGGCCGGGCCCGCGGCGCCCCGGCGGAGCAGGGACGGCGATAGTTCCAGCAGGATGTCGTCGGCGGATTCGACCAGCGTGGCGCCTTTGCGGATCAGGTCGTTGGGCCCCCGGCAGCGCGGGTCGAGCGGCGATCCGGGCACCGCGAAGACGTCGCGGCCCTGCTCGGCGGCGAGGCGCGCCGTGATCAGCGAGCCGGAGCGAAGCGCCGCCTCGACCACCACCACGCCCCGCGACAATCCGGAAATGATCCGGTTGCGGCGCGGGAAATGCCGCGCCTGCGGCTGGGTGCCGATAGGCATCTCCGAGACGACCAGGCCCTTATCGCGGATCGCCGCGTAGAGCGCGGCGTTTTCCCTGGGATAGATGACGTCGGGTCCGCCCGCGAGCACGGCGACGGTGGCCTCGATCGCGCCCGAATGGGCCGCGGCGTCGATGCCGCGCGCCATCCCCGATACGACGACGAGCCCCGCCGCGACCAGGTCGGCCGCGAGGCGGCGGGCGAAGCCGCGTCCGGCCGTGGACGCGTTGCGCGCGCCGACGACGGCGATCGAATCGCGCCGCAGCAGGGACAGGTCGCCAAGCGCGCTCAGCACCATCGGCGCGCCGTCGAGTACCGCAAGCGTTTCGGGATAGGCGGGCTCGCCCGGAAAGATATGGACGCCGCCGATGGCGGCCAGCGCGTCACGCTCGCGCTCGGCCTCGCCGCGCGGGCAGATTTGCAGCGGCCGGCCGCGGCCGCCCCGCCGGGCAAGCTCGGGCAAAGCTTCGATGGCGCGTGTCGCCGAGGCGTAGCGGGCGATGAGCTGGCGGAAGGTGACCGGCCCGACATTTTCCGTCCGGGCGAGCCGCAGCCGCTCCAGCCGCTCCCCGTCCGGCAAGGATGGTGCTGTCGATTGCATCGCCGCAACCATGCAAAGCCGCGGTCGGGCCGTCAATCGCTCGTTGTGGCGCGCGCGCGCCGCTGCCGTTTCCGGTTGTCAGGCGTCCGCCGGGCTTGGCGGCGCGGCGTCGCTGCCGCCGCGCTTGCCGATCTTCGGCTCTTCGCCCCGCAGCAGGCGGCGGATGTTCTGGTGGTGGCGGATCCAGACGAGCACGGCGATCACGAGCACGGCGCGGCGTCGAAGCCGCCCCGGGCGTACCACATGGCGGCGGGCGACACGGCGGCGGCGATCAGCGCTGCGAGCGACGAGTAGCGGAACAGCAGGGCGGCCGCGAGCCAGGTCAGCGCCGCGAACAGGCCGACCGGCCAGGACAGCGCCACCAGGACGCCGAGCGTCGTGGCCATGCCCTTGCCGCCCTTGAACCGGAGCCAGACCGGGAACAGGTGGCCCAGCACGGCGGCGAGCGCCGCCAGCGCCGGCAGCATCGGCTCCGCCGGCCAGAGCGCCGCGACCGCCAGCACCGCCGCCAGTCCCTTGCCGAAGTCGCCGAGCAAGCGTGCCGAGCGCGAGCAGCTTGTTTCCCGTGCGCAGCACGTTGGTCGCGCCGATGTTGCCCGAGCCGATGCTGCGGATGTCGCCCAGCCCGGCGACGCGGGTGAGCAGGAGGCCGCAGGGGATCGAGCCCAAGCAGATAGCTGCCGGCGAGGGCTGCCAGGTAGGCCATTATGTCGGGGTGCGCCACCGCAGCCTCAGGCGTGGAAGACTGTGCGCCCGCCGACGATGGTGCGCATGACCTGCCCCTGCACGGGGCGCGCATCGTAGGGCGAATTCTTGGATTTGCTGCGCAGCTTCTTTTCCTGGATCAGCCAGGGCTTGTCCGGATCGAAGAGGATGAGGTCCGCGGGCGCGCCGCGCTTCAAGGTGCCGGCGGGCAGGTCGAGCAGCGCCGCCGGACCGCAGGTCACGCGCTTCAGCGCGTCGAGCAGCGAGAGATGCTTGTTGTGCACCAGCTCGAGCGTCAGCGGCAGCAGCGTTTCCAGCCCGACGGCGCCAAAGGCCGCCTGGTCGAAGGGCAGGCGCTTCGAATCCTGGTCGTGCGGCGCGTGGTCGCTGGCGATCGCGTCGATCGTGCCGTCCGCCAGCCCGTCGACCACGGCCCGCCGGTCGTCCTCGCTGCGCAGCGGCGGCGACACCTTGGCGAAGGTCCGGTAGTCGCCGACGGCGGTCTCGTTGAGCGCGAAATAATGGGGCGCGGTGTCGCAGGTCACGTCGAGCCCGAGGTCCTTCGCGCGCCGGATGGCCTCGATCGCCTTGGCGGTGGAGACATGCGCGGCGTGGTAGCGCCCGCCGGTGAGCGCGACGAGCCTGAGGTCGCGCTCGATCATGATGACCTCGGCATCGGCGGGAATGGCGGAAATGCCCAGGCGGGTCGCGATCTCGCCCTCGGTCATCGCGCCGTCGCCGGCGAGCACCGGGTCTTCCGGGTGCTGGATGATCATCAGGCCGAAGCCCTTGGCGTAGCTCAGCGCGCGCCGCATCATCAGGCTGCTGGCGACCGCCTTGGTCGCGTCCGTGAAGCCGACCGCGCCCGCTTCGGAGAGCAGGCCCATCTCGGTCATCTCTTCGCCCCGGAGGCCGCGCGTGATCGAGCCGTAGCAGCGCACGTTGACCCGGTCCGCTTCCTGGGCGCGCCGGGCGATGAACTCGACGACCGAGACGTCGTCGATCACCGGATGCGTGTTGGGCAGCGTCACCATCGTGGTGACGCCGCCGGCCGCCGCGGCATCGCCCGCTGTGTGGATCGTCTCCTTGTGCTCCTCGCCCGGCTCGCGCAGCTGCACGCGCATGTCGACGAGGCCGGGCGCCAGGCACAGGCCTTGGCAGTCGACCACCTGGGCGACCGACGGTGCGCCGTATTTGAAAAGGTCGGGTCCGACATCGGCGATCCGCCCGTCCTGGACGAGCAACGCACCGGGCGTGTCGAGCCCGGTCGCGGGGTCGAGCAGCCGCGCGTTGAGATAGGCGACGCGCTCCCCGCTCAAGGGTCGTTACTCTGATTGCCGCGCGTCAGCAGATCGAAGCAGGCCATCCGCACCGCGACGCCCATCTCCACCTGCTCGCGGATCAGCGAGCGGTCGAGGTCGTCGGCCAGCTCGGAGTCGATCTCGACGCCGCGGTTCATCGGCCCGGGGTGCATCACCAGCGCGTCCGGCTTGGCGAAGGCGAGCTTTTCCGCCGTCAGGCCGAAGAAGTGGAAATACTCGCGGATCGACGGCACGAACATGCCCTTCATCCGCTCCTGCTGCAGGCGCAGCATCATGACAATATCGCAGTCGGCGATGCCGTCCTTGATGTTGTTGAAGACCTCGACGCCGTAGCGGTCGATCGCGGTCGGCATCAGGGTGGGCGGCGCGACGATGCGCACCCGCGCGCCCATCGTGGACAGCAGCAGGATGTTGGAGCGCGCGACCCGGCTGTGCAGGATGTCGCCGCAGATCGCCACCGTGAGGCCTTCGATGGGTCCTTTGTGGCGGCGGATCGTCTGGGCGTCCAGCAGCGCCTGGGTCGGATGCTCGTGCGTGCCGTCGCCGCCGTTGATGACCGCGCAGTTGACCTTCTCGCTCAAGAGCTTGACCGCGCCGGAATGGGGGTGGCGCACGCACAGCACGTCGGGGTGCATGGCGTTCAGCGTCATCGCCGTGTCGATCAGCGTCTCGCCCTTCTTCACCGAGCTGGTCGCGACCGACATGTTGATGACGTCGCCGCCGAGGCGCTTGCCCGCCAGCTCGAACGAGGTGCGCGTGCGGGTCGAATCCTCGAAGAACAGGTTGATGACCGTCTGGCCGCGCAGGACGTCGGTTTTCTTGTCGTGGCGGCGGTTCTGCTCGACGTAGGAATCCGACAGATCGAGAATCAACTCGATCTCTTTCCGGCCCAGCCCCTCGATCCCCAGAAGATGCTTGTGGGGGAAGCGATAGATGGCTTCCGGCTTTTGTTTTTCGGAGGTTTTGCGCGTGGCGCTCATTAAAGGCGGACTTTAAGCATGGTCCCATGGCCTGCGCAAGCGCTATGGCGGAGGGGCTTGATTCCCTTGCTTTGCGGTTCCCTTGCCTCGTGGCCTCCCGGCGGTGGTTCCGCGGGGTATTTTCCGGGGGCGAGTCGGCGGGGCCGGGCTTTGCCGGGGGGCCCGGACGCGCTAAACCTAATCTTAGGCCGATCCCATGACGGACGGTGGTGAGGAGGGCGCATGACCCGGGATTCTGCGATCCGCAGCGCGGACTGGTATTTCGATTTCATCTCGCCTTACGCCTATTTCCAGTTCCACCGCTTCGAGCAGCTGCCGGCGGCGCTGCGGGTGACCTGCAAGCCGGTGCTCTTCGCGGGGCTGCTCGGCCATTGGGGCCACAAGGGGCCGGCGGAAATCCCGGCCAAGCGGCTCCACACCTACCGCTACTGCAAATGGCATGCGGACCGGCTGGGTCTTCCCTTCACCATGCCGCCGGCGCATCCCTTCAACCCGCTGCCGCCGCTCAGGCTGGCGATCGTCTGCGGCGCGAGCCGGGCGGCCGTCGGCACGATCTTCGACGCGATCTGGGGCGAGGGCCTCGACCTGTCGGCGGGCGAGGGGTGGGCGCTGCTCTGCCAGCGGCTCGGGCTCGACGCGGACGGACGCGGCGCGGCGCATCGCAGCGCCGGAGGTCAAGGACGCGCTGCGCGCCAACACCGGCGAGGCGCTGGCGCGCGGGGTGTTCGGCGTGCCGACCTTCGCGATCGACGACGAGCTGTTCTGGGGCGACGACGCGACCGATATGTTTCTCGACTATCTCGCCCAGCCTGAGCGTTTCCGCAGCGGCGAGATGGCGCGGCTCGCCGCGCTGCCGATCGGCCAGGCGCGCAAGCTCTGAGCGAGAGCCGCCTGGGGGCGGACAAGAGGGGGCAGGGGATGACCTTCGACCGGTTTCTCGCGCTGCTGACGTTTCTCGTCGCGGCGCTACCGCTCGGCGCGATCGCCCTGGTCGCGCTGCTCTACGGCGCGGTCGCGCTTGGGCCGCGCGCCGGCCGAGGCGGCGGCGCTGTTCGAGCGCCACTTCGGGCGGGTCCTATTGCTGGGTGATGTTCGGTGATCTCGTCCTGGCCATCCTGCTGATCAAGGGCTGGACCGACCGCCTCCTGCTGCTGGCGGTGGCGGCGTCCTTCCTGCGGGCGGTCCTCGATCTGTTGGCGAAGCTCGAGGCCATGCGCGCGGGCGCCCCGATCGTCGCACCGGTCGCGCCGATCGCCGCCGACGCCCTGACCCGCTGGCGGCAAATCATCGCCGCGGTCAGCACGGCCCAGTGGGTGGCCGTCCTCGCGGTCTACGTGATGCTGGTGCTTTAGGGCCGGCTCTGCGCCATCGCGTCGAGCGCGCCCTGCAGGATGTAAGCGGCCGCCATCTTGTCCACGACTTCGCCGCGGCGCTTGCGGGACATGTCGGCCTCGTCGGTGAGGAAGCGCTCGACCGCCGCCGTCGACATCCGCTCGTCCCAGAAGGCGATCGGGATCTCGATCTTCGTCAGCAAATTCGCCGCGAACTGGCGGGTCGATTGGCAGCGCGGTCCCTCCGATCCGTCCATGTTGACCGGCAGGCCGATGACCAGGCCGCCGACGCCGCGCTCCGCGATGATGCGGATCAGCGCCTCGGCGTCACGGGTGAACTTGCCGCGCTGGATGGTGTCGATCGGACTGGCGACGGTACATCCGGGATCGGACAGCGCTAGGCCGATCGTCCGGTCGCCGAGGTCGAGCCCCAGGAGACGCTTTCCCTTGGGCAGACGGCCGGTCATGTCGGTGATCGGGTAAACGGGCATCGCTCGGGCTCTTCGTCGCGGATGCCGATCTTTAGCCGAGCGGCGGCGCCCTGTCGCCTCTTAAGCGCGGGCGCGGGTCGCTACCCCGCTTGGGCGAGGTTCGTCTGTGACGCACCGCTCTGAACCAGCCGGTCGGGCGGGAAAATCATCGTAATGGTCGTTCCTCGGTTGGGAACGCTGCGGATGCCGAACGTCGCCCCGTGCATTTCGAGCAGCCTCTTGACGACCGCGAGGCCGATATCCATGCCGTAGCGCGGGCCGTTATCGCCCTCCGGCGCGATAAGCTCGGGATGGCTCCAGCGCGGATCCAGGTCGTCGAGGCCGAGCCCGACGCCGTCGTCTTCCACGATCAGGGCCAACCCGCGGCCGGTGGTAAGTTTCGCCGCAATCCGGATCCTGCCGCTTGGCCGGCTGAACTTGATCGCATTGGTCACGAGGTTGACCAGGATCTTCTTGATGGCGCGGTCGTCGGTATGGATCTCGGGCAGGTCAGACGAGACATCGATTTGGATCCCGATGCCGGTGCTTCGCGCGACCGGCTCGACGATGCGTACGGCCGATTCGATCAGATCCTTGACGGATCGCGGTTTCATCTGCAGCGGCTCGGCGCCGAATTCCACCTTGTCGGGATCGAGGCAGGTGGTGAGGCGCTCGCCGAGCATCGCCGCGCTTTCGCGGATCGACTTGACGTAATCCTTGTAATGCTCGTTGTCGATCGGACCGAAAGGCTCTTCTTCGAGCAATTGGGCGAAGCCGAGCACGCCGTTCAGCGGCGTGCGCAGATCATGCGCCAGATTGGCGAGGAAGACGGACTTGTTCTGGCCGAGATGATCGGCCAGAACGCGCATTTCCATGATCTCTTCCTCCAGCTTGATCCGCCGCGTCAATTCGTCGGCAAAGCGCTGCCATTGCCGCCAGGCGAACCAGCAGAAGGCAATCATCGAAAGCATCGCCGCTATGGCGATTTCGTCCAGTTCCCAATCCGCATGCCTCGTCACGGCGACGATATACCAGTCACCGAGCTCGTAGGAGCTCGCGGCCATGAACGCGGCGATGAAAATGATGGCGACGAAATAGAGATCCCGGAGCGCGGCCTGATGCAACGCGATCTTCGGGTCGCCAAGGCCGTGCGCCTCCAACTTGGCCTTCGCCAAATCGTCGGGCGCTTGCTGTAACGGAGCGGTTTGATGCGGCATCGATTAAATTGATCAAAAAAATGCGGTGCCATTCTGGCCCGGGTAAGTCTTACGGGGCGCAGAGTTAAATTGACGTTAAGCGTTGCAAGATCTGAAGGCGGGCCCTCTTCGAGAAGCCATTGATTTTACGTATATTAGCGTGGGAGGGCCTCGACCTGTCGGCGTCGGATCCGGTCGCCGTGCCGGCGATGCTCCGGAAAGACGCTGAAACCTTGCCGTTGCGGGAGGCGGGTGTTAGCGTCCGCGCGTTTTCGACACGAAATCAGACATGCCGCGTGAGGATCGCCGCCATGCCCATCGACAAGGCCACCGTCGCGAAGATCGCCCGACTGGCGCGCATCCGGGTGCCCGAGGAAGAGCAGGAGAGGCTGGCCGGCGAGCTCTCCAACATCCTCGGCTGGGTGGAGCAGCTCGACGAGGTCGACACCGCCGGCGTGCGGCCGATGACCTCGGTCGTCGAGGCCGAGCCCGTGATGCGCAAGGACGAGGTCACCGACGGCAACTGCCTGGACGACGTGACGGCGAACGCGCCGGCGCGGGTCCATGGCTTCTTCACCGTGCCCAAGGTGGTCGAGTAATGGCGGGCGTCTACGACCTCACGCTGGCCGAGACGCGCGGGGCGCTGCTGAAGGGCGAGGTGTCCCCGACCGAGCTTGCGCACGCCTATATCAAGGCCGTGGAGGCCGTTCGCCCGCTCAACGCCTTCATCACCGAGACCCCGGACATCGCGCTCGACATGGCGAAGGCGTCGGAGGCTCGGCTCGCCCGCGGCGAGGGCGGCGCGATGGAAGGCATTCCGATCGGCGTGAAGGACCTGTTCTGCACCAAGGGCGTGCTGTCGACGGCGGCGAGCCACATCCTCGACGGCTTCGTGCCGACCTATGACTCGACCGTGACGGCCAAGCTGTTCGGCGCGGGCGCGCTGATGCTCGGCAAATGCAACATGGACGAGTTCGCCATGGGCTCGGCCAACATGACGAGCTATTACGGGCCGGTCGAGAACCCGTGGCGGGCGACGACGGCGTCCAACAAGAAGCTGGTGCCGGGCGGCTCTTCAGGCGGCTCGGCGGCGGCGGTCGCAGCGCATGCCGCGCTGGCGGCGACCGGAACGGATACCGGCGGCTCGATCCGCCAGCCGGCGGCCTTCGCCGGCATCGTCGGGCTCAAGCCGACCTACGGGCGCTGCTCGCGCTGGGGCATCGTCGCCTTCGCGTCCTCGCTCGACCAGGCCGGGCCGATGACGCGCACCGTGCGCGACGCCGCCATCATGCTGGGCGCGATGGCGGGCCACGACCCCAAGGATTCGACCAGCGTCAACCGGCCGGTGCCGAACTACGAGGCCGCGCTCGGCGGCGCCCTACGCAACGTCAAGATCGGCGTGCCCAAGGAATACCGCGTCGACGGCATGCCCGACGAGATCGACGCGCTGTGGCGGCAGGGCGTCGCCTGGCTGAAGGAGGCGGGCGCCCAGATCGTCGACATCAGCCTGCCGCACACGAAATATGCGCTGCCGACTTATTACATCGTGGCCCCGGCCGAGGCGTCCTCCAACCTGGCGCGCTACGATGGCGTGCGCTATGGCCTCCGTGTCGAGGGCGCGACCTTGCAGGAGATGTACGAGAACACGCGCGCCGAAGGCTTCGGCGCCGAGGTGCGCCGGCGCATCATGATCGGCACCTATGTGCTGTCGGCCGGCTATTACGACGCCTATTACCTGAAGGCGCAGAAGGTGCGCTCGCGCATTGCCGAGGACTTCCACAAGGCGTGGGAGCAGGTCGACGCCGTGCTGACGCCGACCGCGCCGAGCGCTGCCTTCGCCCAGGGCGAGAAGATGGACGACCCGATCGCGATGTACCTGAACGACGTCTTCACCGTGCCGGCGAGCCTGGCCGGGCTGCCGGCGATCTCGGTGCCCGCGGGGCTGTCGAAGGACGGCCTGCCGCTCGGCCTGCACCTGATCGGCCGCCCGTTCGACGAGGAGACGGTGCTGCACGTGGCCCAGGCGCTGGAAGACGCCGCCGAGCTTCACCGCGAAGCCGGTGTTTCTGGCGGGGTAGGGATAGCTAACCCACCCACCCCAACCCTCCCCGCAGGCGGGGAGGGCGACACATTTTGAAGTCCGCCACCTCCCCCGCAAGGGGGGAGGACTTGTATAGTGCGGGTACTCCATTAATTTCCCTCCCCCCTTGCGGGGGAGGGTTAGGGTGGGGGGCCTTCTTTCGAGACCGGAACGGACATGGCGAAGCTCTTAAAAGGACGCACGGGCGACTGGGAGTTGGTGATCGGGCTCGAGGTGCATGCCCAGGCCACGACGAAGTCGAAGCTGTTCTCGGGCGCGGCGACTGATTTCGGCGCCGAGCCGAACACCCAGGTCAGCCTGGTCGACGCCGCCATGCCCGGCATGCTGCCGGTGCTGAACGAGGTGAGCGTGCGCCAGGCGGTGCTGACGGGCCTGGCGCTCAATGCCCAGATCAACCTGCATTCGGTCTTCGCGCGGAAGAATTATTTCTATCCCGACCTGCCGCCGGGCTATCAGATCTCGCAATACGAGGCGCCGGTCGTGGGCGCGGGCGAGATCACCGTCGACCTGCCGGACGGCGACAGCATAACCGTCGGGATCGAGCGGCTGCATCTCGAGCAGGACGCGGGAAAGTCGTTGCACGACCAGAGCCCGACCGAGACCTATATCGACCTGAACCGCGCCGGCGTCACCCTGATGGAGATCGTCTCCAAGCCCGACATGCGCTCGGCCGACGAGGCGGCGGCCTATGTCGAGAAGCTGCGCTCGATCCTGCGCTACATCGGCTCCTGCGACGGCAACATGCAGGAAGGCTCGATGCGCGCGGACGCCAATGTCTCGGTGCGGCGGCCGGGCGATCCGCTCGGCACGCGCTGTGAGATCAAGAATGTCAACTCGATCCGCTTCCTCAAGCAGGCGATCGAATACGAGGCGGCGCGCCAGATCGAGATCATCGAGGACGGCGGCACGATCGCCCAGGAGACGCGGCTGTTCGATGCGGGCAAGGGCGAGACGCGGTCGATGCGCAGCAAGGAAGACGCGCACGACTACCGCTATTTCCCCGATCCGGACCTGCTGCCGCTCGACCTCGACCAGGATTTCGTCGAGCAGCTCAAGGCGACGCTGCCCGAGCTGCCGGACCAGAAGAAGGCGCGCTTCATCGCCGACTACGGGCTCTCGCCCTATGACGCCGCCGTGTTGGTGGCGGAGCGCGAGACGGCCGCCTTCTTCGAGACGGTGGCGACGGGACGGGACGCCAAGCTTGCGGCCAACTGGGTGATGTCCGAGCTGTTCGGAAGGCTCAACAAGGCCGGTATCGGCGTCGAGGCGTCCCCGGTTTCCGCCTCTGCGCTGGGCGGACTGATCGACCTGATCGCCGACGATACGATCTCCGGCCGCATCGCCAAGGACGTCTTCAACGAGATGTTCGAGACCGGCAAGGAGGCCGCGGCGATCGTCGAGGCGAAGGGGCTGAAGCAGATCACCGACACCGGCGCGATCGAAGGCGTGATCGCGCGCATCGTCGCCGGCAATCCCGACAATGTCGCGCAATACAAGGGCGGCAACGCCAAGGTCATCGGCTGGTTCGTCGGCCAGGTGATGAAGGAGACGCAGGGCAAGGCGAACCCGAAGCTGGTCAACGAGCTGTTGCGGAAGAAGCTGGACGAGTAGGGGCGAGCCGGCGCTGCGTTCGGGGAACGGCGGGCTGACCCCCCACCTAATCCTCCCCCGCAAGGGGGGAGGACTAACCTGTAGCGGCCGCATGATTTTTCCCTCCCCCCTTGTGGGGGAGGGCTAGGGTGGGGGGATCGCGCCTAAATCTTCGCCGTAATGTTCGCCAGGATCGGCTCGATCGCGTTTTCCGCGACCTTGACGAGCTCTTCCTTGGTCAGGTTCTGGATCGGGTGCGGCACGAAGACGATCGCCGGCATGAAGCCGATCGATTTCGCCTGGGAGTTGGCCGCCTGCTCGAACTCGGTGGTGGCGAGCATGGTGCCGGGGATGCCGCGTCCGTCGAGGTCCTTCATGTCATGCAGACTGCACGACGTGCAGGACCCTCAATCGGCCAGGGCTTCGACGACGATGTCGCATTCGGCGGCGATGCTCTGCACCACCGGCAGCGGCGCGGGCTTGGCGTTGGTCGGCTTGGCGTAGCGGCGCACCGTGTGTCCGCGCGCGGTCAAAAGCCTGTCGACGGAGTCGAGAAATTCGTCGCTCCGCGTCTTGCCGATGTCGAGCAGCCCGATGGTCAGGCCGTCGAGCGATTTCGGCGGCTTCCGCCGCTCGCGCTGGACCGAGGCGGCCTCCGCCGTCGGGTCGCGCATGGTGAAGGCGTTGCTCATTCGGTGATCTCCTTCGTTACCGGTTGCACGTCGTCATGGAAGCGGCCGGCGGACCAGCCGCCGATGATGCCCGAGAACATGCCTGCCTCGCCGCCCGCGCGGACGATCATCAGGCCATGGTCGCGCCAGAATTTCGGCACCATCTGGTCCGCGAATTTCGGGGCGATACCTTCGTTCAGACCTTGCGCGCCCTTGATCAGGTCGCGCCCGGGCCGGGTGGTCGCGTCGTGCAGCGCCTCCGTGATGCGCCGCCGGTCCCAGCCGGCCTCACGGAAGATGCGGTAGTGTTCCGGCGTCAGCACGAGGATGGCGTTCGACCACTGCGCAAGCTTGACGTGGCCGACGGTGACCAGCGAGGTCGCCATCGAGCGCACCAGCTCTTCCGGCGTGCGCGCGCCGTGGTCGACGAAGGCGGTCACGCCGTCGCCGTGGAACAGCGTCACCGCCGACCTGCCGCGGGGAATGCCGCGCCAGACGGAGAGCGGCTCCCAATCCGGATCGGTCTCGTCTTCCGCGAAGCAGAAGGTGTATTTGCCGGGATTGCCCAGCGCGGACCGGTCGATGCCACCGGGAATGCCGCCGCCGACATTGCGGATGATGAGCTGCAGCGTCCGCCCGATGGCGGCGTTCGCGCGGTTGCCCTGGCCCAGCGCGTTGAGGCCGCAATTCATGCCGACGCGCTTGGCGATGGGACCGTTGACGATGACCACGGGGCCGGAGAAGTAAAGCGTGCAGAGCAGCCCGTGCATCGCGAAGTTCGGCATCAGCGCCGCTTCCAGGGTCGCCAGCACGACCGGCATGTATTCCGGCTTGCAGCCTGCCAGGACCGCGTTGATCGCGACTTTCTCGACGGTGCATTCGGCGAGGTTGGGTGGGATCAGCCCGACCACTTCCTGCGGGTCGCGCCTGGTGCCGGCCAGCATGCGGATGACGCGCTCGTCGGTCGGCGGCGTCACCGGTAGGCCGTCGCTCCATCCGCGCTCGAAACAGACCTCCATAGGGTCTTCGAGCGGCGAGACCTCGATCTGGCGCGCCTTCAGAAGACCGCCGAAGCGCGCCAGCAATTGCTCATGCACGCCGGGCTCGACACTTTTCGAGCCGCAGCCCGGCCGCTGCTCCGGCAAATCCGTGCCGAGCCCGCCGACGCCGGTCAGCGCTTCCCATTCGCCGCGGTGCCAGCCGATGCTGCGGCCGACTTCCTTACCCGCCTGCATGCGGATGACCGTCGGCACGATCTCGATGTCGAGATGGAAGGAGGCTTCGAGGCTGCGGTCGTCCTGCACGCTCTTCATGCCGGGCGGGAAGGCGGGGTCGTCCTGGCTGTAGACGGAGACCGGCTGGCCGCTCGCGGCGAGCTGTCGGTAGACCGGCTCGATCAGCGTGCAGGTCGGGCAGTCGCGCTTGGCGACAACGATCAGGCCATCAGTCGGTAGCGGCATGGCGGCGTTCCTCCCATGGCATCTTAGCGCCATTCGCGGCGGTCGCGCACGTCGAAGCGATGGGGTCAGCCCGCCCTGGCGGCGCGCAGCATCTGCAGGCGCATGCGCTGGTCGGGGAAAGCGCCGCGGCCGGCGTCGAGGTTGTCGGCCATGTGGCGCGGATTCGCGGTCCCCGGGATGACGCAGGTCACCGCCGGCTGGCCCAGGATGTATTTGAGAAAGAGCTGGCCCCAGCTCTCGATGCTCAGCTCCGCCGCCCAGGGCGGCAACGGGTCGCGGCGGCGTTCGCTGAACAGTGATCCCCCTTCGAACGGCCGGTTGACGATCACCGCCACGCCCTTGTCGGCGGCGAGCGGCAGCAGCGCGTCCTCCGCGTCGCGGAGGGCGATGGAATAGGGCAGCTGCACGAAATCGATGACGGGCTCCGTCCGGATGATCGCGGCGAGGTCCTGCAGCGCGGACGCGGTGTAATGCGTGATGCCGATGTAGCGGATGGTTCCGGCTTCCTTCCAGGCGCGCAGGGTGCGCAGGTGGGTCTTCCAGTCGACCAGGTTGTGGATCTGCATCAGGTCGATGGTATCCACGCGGAACCGCTTCAAGGACTCGTCCATCTGGCCGATGCCGGCGTCCTCGCCCCGGGTCCAGACCTTGGTGGCGAGGAATGCGTTCGGGCGCGCCTTCATCGCCGCCAGCAGGTCGCCGACCACGGCTTCCGAGCGCCCGTACATCGGCGAGGAGTTCGATCACCGAGCCGCCGGCATCGAACAGCAGGCGCAGGACCTCCTCGCGCTCGGCCCGGGCGGCCGGGTCGGCGCCGATGTCGAAGGTCTGCCAGGTGCCGAGACCGATAACCGGGATCTGCTCTCCGGTCTTGGGCACCGATCGGGTGCGTATTTTCTCAACAGCTGCCATCGCGTTCCCCATGGGGCCATGTTACCAGATGCGGTGCGGGCGAGCAGCCTCCGCGCACCGGCCATGCCGTTGCCGTCGCGCCCGCGAGCCGCCGGCCGTCGACCCGGTTCTTGCCAAGTCGACGCCGCCATACTATTGCCCCGTTGATCTGCTTCCATGCGGGCCAATAATTCCCACGGGGTTGATTGGAAAGGGAGATCGTCGGTGCAGGTTGCGAGAGGCTCATACAAAAGCCGGAGGAGCCGATGACGGACGCGCGTCTCGGCCGGTTGCCGGCAACCGCATGGCAGGCCGCCTTCCTGCGTCATGCGCCGGTGGCGCTTCTCAGCGGGCTCTATCTCTACGCCGTCTCGATCCTGGCAGCGCGACAGCCGCTGTGGTTCGATGAGATCCTGACCTACTACATCTCCAATCTCGGCGGCCCGCGCACGATCGTCGCGGCGTTGCTGGCGAAGGCGGAAAACCACCCGCCGCTCGACTACCTGGCCCGGCATTTCTCCATGTCGCTGTTCGGCGGTTCGGAGCTTGCCTTCCGGCTGCCGTCGATCATCGCGATGCTGGTCGCCGCGCTGTGTCTTTACGTTATCGTGCTGCGGCGCACGTCGATGCTGCAGGCGCTGGTCGCCTTTTCCTTGCCTTTCACGACCTTCGCGCTGCGCTATACCCACGAAGGGCGTCCCTACGCTTTCCTTTTTGCTTCGATGTGCCTGGCCTTCCTCGCCTGGCAGCTCGTCACGGAGAAGCCGAGCCTTCCGCGCCTGGCGCTTCTCACGGTCTGCCTCAGCCTCGGGCCGTACAGCCATTACTACGGGGTGCTGAACTACGTGGCGATCGGCGTGGGCGAAGCCTGGCGCTGGTGGGAGCAGCGAAAGATCGCCTGGCCGGTCGTTGCCTGCTTCGCGGTATCCGTCGCGATCGATGGTCTGCTCGCTCCCTTCGTCTTGCATTCCGAGGATTTCGTCGCCCATTTCTGGACCAAGGTCGGCACAGGGGAGGCCGCGTTCATCTACGTCAAGCTGCTGAGCGATGCGGTGCCGGCCATCGTGGCGGCGTTGATCGGCTGCGCCGTCGTCACCTTTTTCCTGCGGCGCGAGCCGGACCCGCAGGTGGATACGGCGACCATCCCACGTTACGAGGTCGCCGCCGCGCTGACGATCTGCCTCGTGCCGGTCACGACTGTCGTGCTGGCGGAGCTGGTTACCCACGCCTTCTACGACAAATACCTTATCAACACCGTCATCGGCATCGCGCTCGTCACGGCATATCTCAGTTGGCATCTGCAGGCGTGGCGGCGCGGCTGCGCCCTGGTCATGGCGCTGGTCTTCAGTCTGTGGATGGCCGGTGTGCTGGGCTACAAGGTCCGCTACGTGAAGCCGCATCCGTATACCGTACCCGTGGCGGAGCTGCATGCGATCGAAGCGGCAAATGCAGCCGGTCGTCGATCTTCGACGGGTCGGAATTCATGAAGATTCAGTTCTATCTGCCGCCGGCTCTTCGCAATAAGGTTTATTTCCTGAACGACCCCAAGCTTGGGCTCGCCTATACCGGAAACAACACGGACGACCTGGTTTATCAGCGCGATCAAACCGTACATACATCTGAATGTCGCCAATCTGTGCGCCTTCACGAAGCAGCACCGGCAATTCCTCGTCATGATGGTCAGGCCGTATTCGTCGCAAAGGCCGACCTGGGTCGTGCCGCAACTGATCAAGGACAAAGCGCAAGTGAAATTGATCGGCGGCAACTTGAACGACTACGCACTGCTGTCCGTAACACTCGAGGGGCCGAGCGGCTGTTGAGCGCGACGGGAAAAATCTTCACGCCGGTGGCGCCGGCCCAGGCACTGGGCGGTCCGGAGCTCTCCATCATCGTCCCGACCTTCAACGAGCGGGAAAATGTCGAGGAGCTGGTCCGGCGCATCGACGCGGCGCTGCCCGGCGTGGCGTGGGAAGTGGTCGTGGTCGACGACGATTCGACCGACGGCACGGCCGGCCTCGTCAACGATCTGGCCCGTCGGGACCGGCGCGTCCGCTGCATCCATCGCATCGGGCGGCGCGGCCTGTCATCGGCCTGTATCGAGGGCTTCCTGTCGAGCTCCGCGCCCTACTTCGCCGTGATCGACGGCGACCTGCAGCATGACGAGCGCGTCCTGCCGGCCATGCTCGAATGCCTGCGCGGCGGCGAACACGATATCGTCGTCGGCAGCCGCTACGTCGCGGGCGGCGGCATCGGCGACTGGGACGCGCGGCGCGCCAAGCTGAGCCGGCTGTCGACGACGCTGGCGAAAAAGACGCTCGGCGTGGTGCTCAGCGATCCGATGAGCGGATTTTTCGCCCTTCGGCGCGAAGTTCTGCACGACGTGGTGCGCGACCTGTCCGGCGTCGGGTTCAAGATATTGCTCGACATCTTCGCCACGTCGAAACGGCCGCTGCGGTTCCACGAGCTGCCTTACGAGTTCCGGACGCGCAAGGCCGGCGAGAGCAAGGTCGACAGCAACGTCGCGCTCGATTTCCTGACGATGCTGCTGCAGAAGAAATTCGGGCGCATCATCCCGTCGCGCCTGATCTATTTCTGCCTCATCGGCGGGACCGGCGTCGGGCTGCATCTCGTCGTCCTTTCGACGGTATATCTCGTCCTGGGCGCGCCGTTCTGGCTCGGCCAGTCGACCGCAACCGCGATTGCGATGGTGGGCAACTTCGCCCTCAACAACCTGATCACCTATCGCGATCGGCGGCTGTCGGGGCTGGCCTGGTGGCGCGGACTGGTGCTGTTCAGCCTCGCGTGCAGCGTCGGCGCCGCGGCGAATGTCGGCGTCGCGTCCTACATCTTCCGCGGCGGGATCGGCTGGCTGCCCTCGGCGCTGGCGGGCGTGCTGGTCGGCACGGTCTGGAACTACGCGACGACCGCCTTCTACGTCTGGCGGCCGCGGCGGAGCTGAGAACCCGGGGAACGGCGCCTAGGCCGCGTCGACCGCTTCCTTGTAGCGCCGAATGGCGTCGATATGCGCGTCCGGGCCCTTCAGGCCGGCGCGCATGGTGTTGACCGAAAGATGCGTCGCGCCCAGCCCCTTCCAGCGCCGGTAGACGCGGATCCAGTCCTCCGGCGTCTGGTCCTTGACCGAGGCAGCGGCCTTCGATGCCGATGGCGGCCGGATCCCGCCCGGCCTCGCGCGCATAGCCGTGCATCCGCTCGATCAGCGCTTCCGGCGTCTCCGACCGGCGCGGCTGCGCGCCGGTGCTGGATAGCGCCGGGTCGAGCGTCGGGAACTGCGGCAGCCAGCCGTCGGCCAGCCGGCCGACACGCTTGATCACCACCTCCGCGCTGCCGCCGATCCAGATCGGGATCGGACGCTGCACCGGCAAGGGATTGATGCCGGCGTCGACGACGCGGTGCCATTCCCCTTCGAAGGTCACGAGCTCTTCGGTCCATAGGCGCCGCAAGAGCGCGATCTGTTCCTCGATGCGTCGGCCGCGGTTGGCGAAATCCTCGCCCATTGCCTCGAATTCCGGGCCGTTCCAGCCGACCCCGACGCCGAGCCGGAGGCGCCCGCCGCAGAGCAGGTCGATCTCCGCCGCCTGCTTGGCGACGAGCGGCGTCTGCCGCTGCGGCAGCACCAGGACACCATTGATGAAGCCGAGCTTCCGCGTGACGCCGGCGAGGAAGCCGAACAGCACGAAGGGCTCGTGGAACATCGAGGTGTGGTCGTAAGGGCCTTTCCAGCCGGGCCGGCTCGCCGGGTTGATGCCGATGACATGGTCGAAGGCGAGAATGTGGGTATAGCCGAGCGCTTCGGCCGCCTGCGCGTAGTCGCGTACAGCTACCGGGTCGGCACCGATATCGAGTTGGGGAAAGACGACGCCGAGCTGCATGGACCTCTCCGTCTCCTATCTATTGGCTCGGGTGCGCTCAGCCCTTCACGAGGCCGATCCGGTTGCCGGCCGGGTCTTCGAAGATCGCCATGGTGACCGCGCCGGGAATTTCGGTGACCGGCAGGACGGTCTGGCCGCCGGCCGCCTCGACCTTGTCGAGATAGGCCTGGGGATCGTCGACCTGGATGTAGATCAGCACGGCCGGCGCCATGTCGCTGGCGCAGATGCCGCCGCCGATGCCGCGGCCTTCGGCATCGGTGTCGACCAGGCCGTAGTTGAGCGGGTTGTTCGCGTTGATCGACCACTCGAAGACGGATGAGTAAAACTCTGAAATCGCCTCGGAATCCTCGCCATGAATCTCAAAATGCACGACCGGCAGTCCCATGTGCCTTCGCTCCTGTTGGGTGGCGCCTTACAGCGGGGCAAGTCTACGCGGAATCGGCCTTGCGCTCCACCGCCGGATTGCGGCCGATTTACCGGCGCGGCCGGCCTCGCGCGGCTCAGCCCTTGTGCTCGGGGCCGAGCGGGGTGAGGCGCACGCCCGGCCTGAGCCGCCTGAAGTCGAGCGCCAGGTGGTCGGCGAGATTTGGCCCGGGCGCCACGACGACGAGGATGTCGCCCGCCAGCTCCGTGAAATCGGCGCGGAAATGGACCGAGCTCTTGATCGCGAGGATGCGCTGACGGTCGAGGTCGATACCGATATGCCGCAGCAGGGACTGGTCGTTGACCTGCGTCTTGCCGCTCGTCAGCACCACGCGCACGCCGTCGGTGCGCAGCACCGCCATCGGGCCCATCCGGTAGCGCATGCCGTGTTTCATCGGACCGGTGCCGGTGAAGACGCCATCGCTCAGCGCCTCGACCGTGAACCGTCCGCGGAAGGGCGTATGGCCGGCCTGGCCGGAGCCGGCGCCGATGGCGAGCTCGATCTGGGCGCCGACGCCGGCGTCATGCGCCGCTTGCGCGGCGGCCGGGTCGTAAAGCAGGCCGAAGACCGCGTCGCGGGCGCCGTTGCGCACCAGCGCCTCCAGCAGGCCGACCGTGTCCGACGCGCCGCCCGCGCCAGGATTGTCCTGCGTGTCGGCCAGCACGATGGGCTTGTCCTTATAGCGCCGCATGGCTTCGCGCACGCCTTCGTCGGGGTCGAAGAGCGGGCCGGCGAAATCGCCCTCGGCGTTGGTCACCATGCGCGCCAGCTCGTCGGCGGCTTCGTCGGCCGCCTGCGGCGAGTCGCCGTAGGCGATGACCGCCGGGCCGCATTCGGCGATGTCGGCCGGCGGGAAGCCCGGCGTGAAGGACAGCGAGTGGATCGCCGGCGACACGCGCTCCATGGCGCGCAGCCGCTGATAGATCGAGTTGGCCGGCTCGATCATCGTGCACTGCCAGACCAGCGGAATGAGGAAGGGCAGCTTGCGGAAGGATTTCGTCGGCGCCGCGCCGTCGCGCAGGATGCGGTCGAGCAGCTGCGCGGCGCGTTGCCCCGTCTCCGCCATGTCCACATGCGGGTAGGTGCGGTAGGCGACGAGCGCGGTGGCCAGCTCGACCATCTGCGCCGTCGTGTTGCTGTGCAGGTCGAGCGAGACGACGACCGGCAGCTCCGGGCCGACCACGCTGCGCACGCGCCGCAGCAGCTCGCCTTCGCCGTCTTCGTAGCGCTCCGTCACCATCGCGCCGTGCAGGCATAGATAGACGGCGTCGAGCGGCCCCGCGCCGGCGATGTCCTGCAGGATGTTGCCGCTGATCGTCTCGAAGGCGTCGTCGGTGACATGCGCGGACGGCGTCGCCATCGCCCATTGCGTCGGTACGAGGTCGTGGCCGGCCGCCTGGGCATAGGCGATGAAGCCCGCGATCGGCAGGTTCAGTCCCTGCATGACCTCGAAGATTGCGTCGCCCCGGGGCGCCCGCGGCTGGCCCGCGCAGGTCTCGAATTGTTCGAGGTCCGCCTTGACCGGGGCGAAGGTGTTGGTCTCGTGCTGGAATCCGCCGATTGCGATGCGCGCCATCGTCCTGTTCTCGTCCGGCCTTCTTCGCCTTATAGTCTTCCGGTTCGTCTTATGGTCGTCGACGACGGTAAGGCGAATCGGGCCGGCCGCCCGCAATGTCCCTCTGTTGGATGATTTATGCCCGAAGCGGCGGCAAATTGATACAACGCAGAGTTTGGAGATGCCGATGCCATATGTCCAAGCCGAAGGCGCCAAGCTGTATTACGAAGAGGTCGGGTCGGGCTTCCCCGTCGTCTTCGTGCATGAGTTCGCCGGTGATTTGCGCAGCTGGGAGCCGCAGCTCCGCTATTTCGCGCGCTTCTATCGTTGCGTCGCCTACAACGCGCGCGGCTTCCCGCCGTCCGACGTGCCCGCGGCGCCGTCGCTCTACGGACAGGACATCGCGACCGACGATATCGCGGCGGTGATGCGCGGTCTCGGCATCGACAAGGCGCATGTCGTCGGGCTCAGCATGGGCGGTTTCGCCGCGGCGCATTTCGCCATGCGCTACGGCGATCTTGCGAAGAGCGTCGTCATCGCCGGCTGCGGCTATGGCGCGGAGCCGTCCAAGCGCGTCCAGTTCAAGGAGGAGGCGGAAGCCACCGCCGAGCGGATGGAGCGCCAGGGCATGGCGGCGATGGCGAAGGTCTACGGCTCGGGCCCGACGCGCGTGCAGCTCGAGAACAAGGACCCGCGCGGATACGCGGAATTCCTGCAGCAGCTTTCCGAGCATTCGCTGGAAGGATCGGTCAATACGCTGCGCGCCGTTCAGGCGCTGCGCCCGTCGCTCTACAGCCTCGAGGATAAGCTCAAGGCGATCGAGGTGCCGGCGCTGATCGTGACCGGCGACGAGGACGAGCCCTGCCTCGAGCCGGGCCTGTTCATGAAGCGGACCATTCCCACCGCGGGCCTGGTGGTCATTCCGAAGACCGGGCACGCCTGCAATCTCGAGGAGCCGGAAATCTTCAACGCGACGCTAAGGGAGTTTTTCCTCAAGGTGGAGCAGGGGACATGGGCTCCGCGCGACCCGCGCTCGGTCTCGAAATCGATCCTGAGCCGAGATTAAAACCACATCCGGCGCATCAGGTCGTTGCCTTTGCCGAATTGGTGATAGAGCGCGGCCGGCAGTGTGGATCAGCGATCAGCGGCCAGAGGAGATAGGAGCCGGTGACGTGATGGATGAGATCGAGCGACTTTTCCCACGCGCTCCAGGAAAGGTGGAGCGTATCGGTGACCAGCCATTTGTAGAGCGCCGAATTGGGAAAGGGCGGCACGAAGGTGAAATAGGCGGACGCCCGCTTCGTCGCGCCGTAGCCGCTGAACGGCATCGCGATGATGAAGAGATAGAGCAGGCCGTGGGAAATCCGGGCCGCGTGCTGCTGCCATGCCGGTCCGGCCGGCAGGGCCGGCGGCCGGTTCAGCAGCCGCCATGCGATGCGCAAGGCGACGAACACGCCGATGCTGATGCCGCAGGCGATATGGATCTGCAGCGCGTTCGCGTTCGCTGGCGTCGCTTTCGTCGTGAACCAATGCCGGAAATAGACCGATGAGTAGGAGCCGAGGATCAGCAGCGCGACGAGCCAGTGCAGCGCCACGGCAAGACGGGTATAGCGTTCGATGGGAGGGGCCTCCGAAGTCGTCGGGGAGGGTAGGCTACAAGCCCTTGGCGCCGAAGTCAGCAGGAATGACGGACGGCGCGCCCGGTTTTTGCGGGCGGCGTGACCTCAGGCGATCGCCAGCTTCCGCATCCGGCGCAGCGATCGCCGGAGGTCCTTGCGGTAGGGAACGACTTCTTCTTCGATCGTATGGCGGAGCGAGGCCTTGTAGGTCCCGCGCACCCAGCGCTTGCGATCTTCGATCGCCGCGCGCATCTCCGCCTCCGGCGGCAGCGCGGCGTTGCCAAGCTCGATCTCGCGTATCCACCGGGCCTGATACTCGTAGATCATGTTGAGCGCCGTATTGGTGTTGAACATGCCCATGAAATAGAGGCCGGGCCAGCCGGGCGGCACGATGCGCTGGTACAGGTCGACGCTGTTGTTCTCGACCGGCACGATATCGGGCGAGAGGAACGGCAGGTCGATGAGATAGCCGGTCGCGGCGATCAGCGTGTCGAATTCCTCGGCGCTGCCGTCGGTGAAATGGATCCGCTTGCCGTCGATCTTCGCGATGCCCTGCTTCACCACGATGCGGCGATAGGCGATGTGGTTCACCACCGTGGCGTTGCTGGTGACATGGGCGCGCGCATCCAGCGGCTTGAAGCCGAGCTTGGTCATGTCGCCGTGGACGATCCAGGTCATGAAGCGCACCAGCCGCGCGCGCAGCCACTCGGGGATCCACTCCTGCTGCAGCATGTTGGTAATGTCGGTGAAAGGGACGCCGAGCAGCAGCTTCGGCAGCACCAGCACGCCCGAGCGCGCGACCAGCACGCAGCGCGGCGCGGTCACGCAGACGTCGCTGACGATATCGCAGCCGCTGTTGCCGACGCCGACCACGCAGATCCGCTTGCCGACGAAGCGCTCCGGCTCGCGATAGTCGTGCGAGTGGACGTATTCGCCTTTGAAGTCGTTCTGGAACTGCGGGACATGCATCGGCTTGGTCAGGTGGCCGCTGCAGACGATCACCGTGTCGAAGACGAGGACGTCGCCGGCTTCCGTCTCGACCTGCCATTTCGGCGTCTCCTTGCCGGGCGTGAAGGCGGGGCGGACGGCGGTGACGCGGGTCTTGAAGCGGATGCGCGGCGTCACCCCGAAGTGGTCGGCGTAGGCGACGAGGTATTTGTGCATGTCCCGGTGGTCGGGAAAGGGCTGCACCTGTGGATCGAAATCATAGTCGTGGAAATGCGTCACCCCGCGCGAGGTGTTGATGTGCAGGGTCCGGTAGCAGGAGGAGCGGTCGTTGTCGTTGCGAAAGCACCAGAGGCCGCCGATCTGCGTGCCGATCTCGAAGACGGTGACGTCGAAGCCGGCTTCGATCAAATATTTCGACACGCAGAGTCCGGACGCGCCGGCGCCGACGACGGCAACACGCTTGTGCGGTGAGGTCATGCGATTTCTTTCGGTGCGAATCGGAGCGTTGTTATGGCCTGTCGAGAGAATCATAACGGCCGAAGCCGGGTAAAGGAATTCCGTGCCGGTCCTTATTCATACCCGGTCGCGCCGTGCAACCGATGCGGGTTCGCGGGAAAAGGGGTAGCCGGTCCCTTTCGTGGCAAGTTTGCTGCACCGGTCGCGTTCGGGCGGCATAGCTTCTGACTTCCGGTAGATAAAGGTGCCGCTTTCGTGGCACTCAACCGGGTGTCGACCTTTCCGAACCGTTAGCCCAATTTCGACTGCGCCAACCCCCATTTGCCACTTTCTTGTGGCCGCCGGCTTGGGCAGTATGCTTCGATAATCCCTTGTGGGGCCGATGTCGATTCACCGTCGTAATGTTTTCGGGACGGATTGGGGATGTCGGGACGCGTGGCTCGGGCATTCGAATCCACGTCGTGCCGAACGACCGGCTGGGGCAGATAAGAAAAGAGCTGAAACTGGAGAGTCTATGCTGAACGCAACCGCCAAATACCGTATCGGGCAGGTCGTCCGACATCGGAAATACGGGTTCCGCGGTATCATCTTCGATGTCGATCCCGAGTTCGCGAACACGGACGAATGGTACGAGAGCATTCCCCGGGAGTCGCGTCCGCGCAAGGATCAGCCGTTCTATCACCTGCTGGCCGAAAACCAGGACAAGACGACCTACATCGCCTACGTGTCCGAGCAGAACCTGCTGCTCGACGAAAGCGACGAGCCGATCATGCATCCGGGCATCAGCGACCACTTCGAAGGGGTGCGTGACGGCTTCTACGTCAGCCGGCACAAGTCCAACTGATCGTCCGCCTCCGGTAAATCGAAACAGCCGCCGTATCGCAGCCGTGCGCCCGTCCGGGACGGGGGGCGCGCCGCTCGCAGCGGCGCGGGTGCGGCGCTACCCGGCGCTGCGGCCCTGCCGGATCTTCAGCTTGAGGCTGGCGACCTTGTAGACGTCGAGGCCGGTGATGTCGGCGATTTCCTCGATCGGCAGCGAGGTTTCCTCCAGCAGCACCTGGGCGTGCCGGTATGGCTCCATGCGCCGGCGGCTGCGGAACGGCCGCCAGCCGCCGAGATATTGCGGCCGAATCGGCTGCGGCACCGGGTCGGGCTCGAGCCCGCGGGCGATCGCTTCCTTCATCGCTTCGGCGATGCGCGCCTTGTCGAGCTGGATCTGATAGTCCATCAGGTGGACGACGCGCGCGAGCTCGCGCTCCTGCCACATTTCGGGACCGCGATGGGGCGGCGGCTCGGGTCTCGGGCTCTGGGTCCCGCCGCGCGCCGCTTCCTCCAAGGTCATGCCATGCCGTCCGGCGAGCCGCTCGGCCGCCGCCATGGCATTGTCCCGTTCGCCCTGGTAGGGGCTGCTGTTGGCGAGCTCGAGCAGGTTGCGGAAGCGCTGCCGCTCGTTCTCGGTAAAGGACGTGGAAATGGGCCGTTCCTCAGACAAAGGGCCGTCGCCAGTGTTGCCGGCAAAGGATACACCAGGGGCCTGCGCCGGGTAATCCCCGGCATGGGCAATTCTGCGCGAAGGGCGCCGGCTTGATCTCATCTCCCGGGTCAGAAAACCGCCGGAACCGTTTCCTATTCTTGCGCAATCCACGGGTTGTCGTCGGGCCGATCCGGTGGCGCCCGGAGACCGCGCCCTCCGGCGCTCATCGCGCACGCCCGGCCGCGGACGGGGGCCTGCCGGCATGCGTTGCCGTCTGCGAGTCGGGCGCTTGATCAGGGGGGCGTCCTGGGACTGCGCCGCCCGCTTGCGCGGCAGGCGGCGTTGACGAAGGATAGCCGCCGGCCAGGATCGCTGGAGGGAGCGTGTCTTGGCCGGACGCGCCCCCGACCTTTGGCGGGGCAGGGCAGCCGGCCGGCGAGCCGCGGGATCGGGACAATGGAAAAGGGTCGACGCTGATGCTGCTGCCGATCTACGACCGCAACCCGCTGCGCATCATCCCGTTCCAGTTCATGACGATTTCGCTCGTGCTGGTGTCGACGCTGATCTTCCTGTGGGAGCAAAGCCTGCCGCCGCAGATGCTTGAGCGCTCGCTGCTGGTCTACGGCTTGATCCCCTCGGTGCTGCTCGGCGCCGACCATCTCGACCCGCATCTCTCGCCGATGGCGGCGCCGGTGACCCTGGTGACCTCGCTGTTCCTGCACGGCGGCTGGATGCACCTGATCGGCAACATGCTGTTCCTCTGGGTGTTCGGCGACAACATCGAGGATTCGATGGGCCACTGGCGCTTCCTCTTATTCTATTTCCTGTGCGGCGCCGCGGCCGGGCTTGACCCAGGCCCTCGCCATGGCCACCGCACAGGCGCCGACGGTGGGCGCGAGCGGCGCGGTCGCCGGCATCCTCGGCGCCTATATCGTGCTGCACCCGAAGGTGAAGATACTGGTGCTGGCGATGACCTGGTTCCCGCTCTACCTGCCGGCCTATTTCGTGCTGGCGCTGTGGATCGCCACCCAGGTCGCGAGCGTGCTGTTCGGCATCGGCGGCCAGGTCGCCTGGTGGGCGCATATCGGCGGCTTCATCACCGGCGCGATCCTGGTCGTGCCGTTCCGCGACAAGCGCGTGCCCCTGTTCGACCGGGGCGTGGAGCATTAGGGGAGGGTGCGCGGGCCTCTACACCCCCTCGACGAAGATCAGCTTGCCGTCGGAGGCGTCGAAGCGGATGCCGATGATCTCTTGGTATTCCGGCGAGTCGTACCAGCGGTGCGCCGTCGCCATGTCCGGGAATTCGAGCACGATCACCCGTTTCGGGTTCCAGTCGCCCTCCTTGGGCGTGATGGCGCCGCCGCGGACCAGGTATTTGCCGCCGTACTGCTTGATGGTGTCGGGCACGCCGGCCGCGTATTTCTTGAAGGTCTCGGGATCGTGAACCTCGACCTGGGCGATGACATAGGCGGCCATGGCGTTTCCTCCGCAATTCCTGCTTTAATGCGTCGAATGGACTGGGAGTTTAACACCGCGGGCGCTGACTGCGGCAAGAAGCGATGAAGCAATAATGAGGCAATAAGGAGCCGTTATGACAATCGATCTCTACACCTGGACGACGCCGAACGGGCGCAAGGTCTCCGTCATGCTGGAAGAGGTGGGGCTGCCCTACAAGGAGCATCGCGATGAACATCAGCAAGCGGCGAGCAGTTCCAGCCCGACTTCCTGAAGATCTCGCCGAACAACCGCATCCCCGCGATCGTCGACCCCGACGGACCGGACGGCAAGCCGATCTCGGTGTTCGAGTCCGGCGCGATCCTGATCTATCTCGGCGAGAAGACCGGCAAGCTGATCCCCAAGGACCCGCGCAAGCGCGTCGCCATGCTCGAATGGCTGATGTGGCAAATGGGCGGCTTCGGGCCGATGCTGGGTCAGGCGCATCACTTCCTCGGCATGAAGGAGCCCGACGAATACGGCGTCGAGCGCTACCTCAAGGAGACGCAGCGGCTCTACGGCGTGCTCGACCGGCAGCTGGCGAAGAACGAATATGTCGCGGGCGACGAATACACCATCGCCGACGTCGCGATCCTGGGCTGGGCCCATCGCCACGAGCGCCACAAGGTCGACCTCGCCGATTTCCCGAGCGTCAAGCGCTGGTACGAGATGCTGTGGGAGCGCCCGGCCGTGAAGAAGGGCATGCCGACGCTTGGCGGCCTGAATATGTGACGGGCGCTGCGCGCGCGTGCTGAAAAGAAGGGGGCCTCAGGGCCCCCTTCTTCGTCACAGCGCCCGACGGGGCGGGCGCAGATCGCCATTCGCCAAACCCGGCGCCGGGTCTAGACTGACGCGGAACATAGAAGCATGGCGGCAACTCAAACCGCCTGAACACCAACCGCCTCGACAGGGAGGATGCGATGAAAGCGATGGTCTTGCGCGGGCCGGGTGAGCCCTTCGTTCTGGAACAGCGGCCCGATCCCACGCCGGGCCCGGGAGAGGCGGTGGCTCGCGTGCTGGCCTGCGGCTCCGGCCTCACCATCCAGCATGTCGTCGCCGGCCGGACCGGCGCGAACTTCCCGATCGTCATCGGCCATGAGATCACCGGCGAGATCGTCGCCGTCGGGCCGCGCAGCGAGACCCTGCCGGTCGTCGAGCCGCTCGAGGAAGGCGACCCGGTGACCTGCTGGTTCTACCTGCTCGACGGCGAGGACCGCTGGACCCGCTCGGACCGTCCGACGATATCGACGCGCGTCTGCGGCCATGTCGGGCGGCAGATCGACGGCGGCTATGCGGAATACATCAAGCTGCCGGTGCAGAACTTCGTCAAGCTGCCGGAAGAGCTCGACTGGCGCGGCCATCCCGCCGAGATCGGCGTGGTCTGCGACGCCATCGCCACGCCCTACAAGGTGCTGCGGCGCGGCCGCGTCGGGCCGCTCGATACGGTGGCGGTGTTCGGCGCCGGCGGCGGGGTCGGGCTGCACCAGGTGATGATGTGCAAATGGGCGCACGCGCGGGTCATCGCCGTCGAGATCGCCGCGCATAAATTCGCCGCCTGCCGCGACGCCGGCGCCGACGCGGTGGTCGACGCAGGCTCGGAGGACGTGGTCGCCGCGATCCGCGAGCTGACCCAGGGCGCCGGCGTCGACGTCGCGGTCGACTATGTCTCTTCCACCCAAACGCTGGAGCAGGCGGTGGCGGCGCTCGGCATCGGCGGCCGACTGCTCACGCTGGGCGGCTCCGCCGGCAAGCCCTTTACCGTCGATCCGAGAGCGATGCTGCGGAAGGAGCTCGAGCTGATGGGCAGCCGCTACTGCACCCGCCAGGAAGTTCTCGACTCGCTTGCGCTCGTCGCGCGCCGCGAGGTCTGGCCGATCGTGACGGAGACCTATCCCTTGGAGCAGGCGGGACAGGTGCATCAGCGCCTGGAAGAAGGCCTCGTCACGGGCCGCGCGGCGCTGATCATCGGGGCGTGACGGCAGCCGCCGCCCTCAGCGCATCCGCAGCAGCGCGCCGCCGCGCCAGCGGCTCTGCCATTGCGCGCGTACGTCCGGCGGTAGCTCTTCGATCGCCTGCGCCATCGTCCTGTGGATCAGCTCCTGCAGCGCGGTCGTGCGCGACGCGGAATTGCGCGAAGGCGTCGGCGAGCGCCTTGTCGTCGAGCGTCGGACGGCCCACCACCTCGGCCACGTGCTGGCGTGCCTGGCGGATCTGCCGCAGCTCGAGGGCGATCTCGATCGCCTGATCGCGAAGATGCCGGCGGATGACGGGGCGCGCCGCTTCCGGCACCGTCTCGAAAAAGCGCTGCGCCGCCCCTTCGACCGTCGGCGAGGTCGGTTGGAAGAAATGCCGGCCGAGCATCAGCCCGCCGGCAAACAGGTTGCCGGCGAGCGAAAGCGCGAACAGCAGGACGAAGCCGATGATCCAGCCCTTGCCGATAGTCATGGCAGCAGCTCCCCGCCCGGGGACGGGCCGTAGACCAGGCTGGCGAGATTGATCGTGTCGGCGGCGCCCGGCCCGACCGGGACCGTGGCGCCGACCAGGAAGCCCGCGAGCACGGAGGCCATCGCCGTCGCCGCGCCGGCATACCAGAGCATCCGGAAGGATGGCAGCAGACGGTGCGGTGCGGCGGCGGGGCGCGGATGGACGAGCGGGATGGCGTCGAGCCGCTGCCGCAGCGCGGAGGCGGAGCGGCGCGGGGCGCAGCGCCGCGGCGATCAGGGCATCGGCCTTGCGCGCCGCATCGTGGCAGCGCGCGGGCCTCGGCGGACCGGGCAAGCAGCCGTTGCGCGCTGCGCCGTCGCATCCAGGGCCAGCCGGCCGGATCGGGGCCCTTGGCGTCGAGCAGGTCTTGGAACGCTTCGAGTTTCATCATTGTTCTCGCTCCGCTTAGCTTAAGCGTCTCCCCCCAGGGTTTCGCGCAGGCGTGCGCCGCGCCCGCACCAGTAGCGCTTCCAGCGCTTTGACGGAAATCGCCATCGCGGCCGCCGCCTCGGCGTTGCTCAGTCCGGTGGTGTAGGTCAGGGTCACCGCGGTGCGCTGGCTCTCGGGCAAGTCCGCCACCGCCTCGCTTACCCGCTGCATCCGGCGGTCCGTGTCGAGCTGGTCGTCCGCCGCCGGCGCCGGGTCCTGTTGTTCTGCCGCCTGGTCGAGCGGCGCGTGCCGCGCGGCGACCCGGTTCTTGTGGTTCAGGCTCTGGTTGACCGTGACGCGGTAGAGCCAGGTCGTGAAGCGCGCCTGGCCCGGGCGCCAGTCGTCCGCCTTCCGCCAGACGGTAACGAAGACATCCTGCGTCACGTCCTCGGCGTCGGCGGCGGAGCCGAGAACGGCACGGGCGAGCGTGAAGACGCGGTCGGCGTGGCGGTCCATGAGGCGGCCGAATGCTTGCCGGTCGCCGGAGCCGATCCGCGCCAGCAGACCATCATCGTCTTCATGCTCACCCATGCATGCGATCTGCGTTCCCGTGCAACACGTCCGGGCTGATTATTGCCCGTTATAGGTCCGCGTGACACTGCCGGAATTGCCGTTGGGACCGGTGACGTCACGGTTCACGGTCACGCCGCCGTCGCCGGTCGGCGTGACGCTGCGCGAGCGCATGATCGTCGAGCCGGACGGGAGCGTCGTGGTGTTGTTATAGGTCGTGCCCTGGCCCTGCTGGTAGGTGCGCTGCGTGTTGCGCTCCACGCTGTTGCCGTTCGGGCCGGTGCGGACGGCGTCGCGGTTCCAGGCTGCCGTTGCCCCAGCTCTCGCTCTTCGACACGCTGTGGCTGCCGTTCGCGCCCGACCAGCTGCGATTGACGTTGCGCGAGCCCGCATAGGCGGCGTGAACGATGGCGGCGGAGACGGCCACCGTGAGGGTGGTGGCGACGAGGTATTTAAGAAACCAGATCATATGGCGTTTCATGGCGGTGGTGCTCCTGGGCTGAAATCAAAGGGAGAAAGAGGGGAAAAGGGGATCAGTGGCTTTGCTGCGCCGCTGCGCGAAGCTGCGCGGTGAAGGCCTCGAATTCCTGCGGCGTCAGCTTGCCGTCGTGGTTGGCGTCGGCATGATCGAAGACCGGCCGCGGCGCGTTGAGGAATTCCTCGCGGGTGACCTTGCCGTCGCCGTTGGCGTCGGCTTGCTGGAACGGCGTCTTGCCGCTGCCGGTGAGGCGTCTGCGGAAACGCTTCTTGGCGCTCTCGACCTCCTCCTGCGTAATCACGCCGTCGCCGTTCTTGTCGAGGCGATCGAACATCTTGGCCCGCAGCTGGGTGACCTCGTTCTGGTCGATCACGCCGTCGCCGTTGGCATCGGCGTGAGCAAAGGCGCGGCTGGCGCGGTCCTGCGCCGCCGCGGCGTTGGCGGCAAGGGCCGCTGCCGGCAAGGCGAGCGCCAGCAGAAACATGGGGAGCTTTCTCAAGGGGGCCTCCAGGGTTTCCCGCGGCCGGCCCGTCCGGCCGCTTCTACCCCCTTTACACACGGGCAGGCGGGAAAACCCTGCGCAGAAAATTTAGAAATAAAAATATCAATAAAATCAGAGAATTAAATCATGATTTCAGGCACTCGATGTCCCACCGGAGCTCGGGCGAGGGCAGGAAGGTCGGGTCCGGGTATTCGCGCCGCTGCGCATAGCCGTCCGGGCAGAGCTCCTGGGCGGTTTCCGCAAGTACCCGGCGCATATGCACGACGCTGTCGATCGGGCGCTTGACGTAAAGCAGCGTGAAGCGGTCCTGGCCGGTCGGCTTGATGACGATGGGATGGGCCGCGCAGCTGGTCAGCAGCCCGATGAGGACATGGATCGAGATGATCGAGTTGGTCGGGAGCATGGCCACCCTCCTGGCCTTGGTCCGCCTCTATTTTTCCACGGCGGGCGCCTTTCGTCACCCCGTCTTCGGCTTGCCGAGCAGCAGCGTCAGGACGACGCCCGCCGCCGGCACGACCACCATCACCAGGAAGCTGTTCTGGAAGGCGACCAGCATGGCTTGATGCGTGATCTCGCGGTTGAGCGAGGCGAGGCCCGGCAGCGTGTCGATGGTCCAGAGCGCGGGAATATTGGCCCCGTACAACAGCTCCCGGGCCGGATTGATGTACTCGACCAGCGTGCTGCGCGTGATCTGCGCGGTGCGCGTCAGGATCGCGACGACGAGGGCCACCGACATCGCGCCGCTCAGCCCGCGCGTCAGGTTGAACAGCGCGGTGCCTTCCGGGCGCAGCGCCGGGCTCAGCGTCGAATAGGCGATCAGGCTGAGCGGCACCATGGTGAAACCCATGCCGATGCCCTGGCCGAAGGATGCGATGACGATGTCGCGGAAGCCGACGACCGGCCCGAACAGCGCGACCGCCGCGTTCGCCAGATGACCAGGATCGCGAAGCCGAAGACCATCAGGACGCGCGTGTCGACGCGCTGGGTCAGCCAGCCGGCAATCGCCATCGAGACGATCGTGCCGATGCCGCGCGGCGCCATGATGAACCCCGCCAGCAGCACCGAGTAGGCGTGCAGCGTCTGCACCATCAGCGGCATCATCAGCACGGTGGCGAACTGCGTCGGCCCGGACAGCACGACGAACAGCAGGCCGGCGACATAGTTGCGGTCCTTGAACAGCGCCAGGTTGAGGAAGGGCTGCCGCGCGAAGGCGGCGTGCACGATGAACATGTAGAAGCCGGTGACCGCGATCGCGGCCTCGACGACGATCTCGGTCGAGGCGAACCAGTCCTCGCGCTCGCCGCGATTGATCATGAGCTGCAGCGCGCCGACCGCCACGGTCATCAGCAGGAAACCGGCAAAGTCGAATTGGCGCTGGCTCTGGCGCAGGCTTTCCGGCAGCAGCGGCAGCAGGATGAGGAAGGCAAGCAGCGCGAAGGGCGTGATGGCGTAGAAGGCCCAGCGCCAGCTGTAGGTCTCGGCAAGCCAGCCGCCGAGTATCGGCGTAAATGCCGGCCCGAGCGTCGTCGCGATGCCCCAGAGGCCGATCGCCATGCCGTGTTTCTCGCGCGGATAGATGTCGAGCATCGCCGCCTGCGACAGCGGCACCAGCACCGCGCCGCAGAGGCCGAGCGCGACGCGGAGCGGGATCATCTGCTCCAGGTTGACCGCCGAGCCCGTGAGCAGCGGCAGCACGGCGAAGGCGAGGACGCCGCCCAGCATCATGCGCCGCCGGCCGAGATAGCCGGACAGCCAGCCGGCGAGCGGCATGAACATCGCGGCGGTCACCAGATAGGCGGTGGCGACCCAGGCGATCTGCTCCGGCGTGGCCGAGAGCGAGCCCTGCATATGGCTGATCGCCACGGCGACGATGGTGCCGTCGATGAACTGCAGCCCGGTGGCGAACATGATGCCGACAGTCAGCAGCGCGCGGCGGGCGGGGGTGAGCGAGGCCGCGATGTCCGGTGCATCGGCCGTGCGGCGGGGCGGTTGCATTCTTCTCGTTATGGTTTCGTTGCGGCAGCCTTGCCGGGCGCGGCGGCACCATAGCACGAAGTCCGGTATCGGGAAGCGCGGGCGTCGTTCTCCGCGGGCGTATCGGCCGGGCCGCCGCCGGCCCCGCGGCGGACGTTGACAGGGGCGGGTGGCCGGGCTACATCGCTTCACCCGGCCACAGGCCGGCCCGGCGGAGGGATGGCAGAGCGGTAATGCAGCGGTTTGCTAAACCGTCAACGGGTAATTCCGTTGCCCGGGTTCGAGTCCCGGTCCCTCCGCCACTACTATTGTCTGTTATATATCAATAACTTATATTCTATAAAAACACACGCGAAGACACACGCAGCTTCACAGCATTGAAAGCCTGTGTGAGCACTCGCCGAAAAAATCGACGCATGACTTGTACACAACTTGCTCAACATACATGCCGCCGTCCAGCAGTTCTGAAATCTTTTCTTTTACGGCGCTAGCGTCGCTCTCAGCTATGCCCTTGGCCGTTGCAAAGATACGTACTTGGTAGCTGCTGTTATCTTTGGGTTTCATCAACCGCATGTTTTGTTCGTGGAAAGCGAACCCAATGAAGATTATCGTTCGAGCCTCACGTATGGCGGATTGAATTTTTGTTCTCTCTGTCTGATCCCCAAGCCCATCTGAAACCGTTTTGATGCTATCCGCAACCGCTAGTAATTTTTCGTCTGATAAGACATTTTCACCGAAGTCAGTCGGGTCGGCGGAGTTTTGCCATGGAAGTTTCCCAAGTGAGCCATACGGGTGAAAGATTTGTAGATTTTGCAACACTTGTGCGGCATCAACAGATGAGAGCCCGGATGAGCGCTGTAATGCGTGGTAAAGGAAATGTTCGATACACCTATCGTAGTTGAAGACGATAAAGGATACATTCTGAAAAATGGCGCTTGGATCGTTCGCGTGGGAACCCTGCTTCATTAATTTCCACAATGGGTCGAACCAGGAATCCGCAATCCTTCGGAAGTCTATCTCCCCTCGGTCAAGCGGGTATAAGGCGCTGTCCTTTTCCGCATCGATTATGCGGCGAGCAATGGCGAGCTTGCCGCAAAGCGCCATTTCGTTATTGCCGCTGTGATGAAAAAGTAGCTCATCGATAGATGCCTCTAACGGCAGGATTTTGCTAATAGAGCGCGCAGCATTAAGATATTTATGGATTTCGTCGCGAGCTTTACCTGTTGCCTTCATACGCTCGTTCAACGCCGCAGCAATAGACTGATCGCCAGTAGCCCTGCCTTCGGCCCATTCACGATTAATATCTAGTGTATTAGCTAGTTCGTTCTTAAACCCTTTCCCGTAGGGCAGCCCAACTTCGCTGCTGGCACCCGCTCCGACGACAAAAACTGTCTTTGTTTTAAACATTAAAAATCGCTCCACAATCTAATGCTTTGTCCGAAGGAGAGCTACCGCGCTGAGAATAAGAGCGAAAATGGCAATCGCAGTCGTTACCCAATATCGCTGATCGGCACGTCGTCTCGATCTTCTCTCAATTTCTGCGGTTGCCTCATACCGTGCCCAAAGATGGGGCGTTATAAATCTTACGTCATGAGCAATGAACAGGACTTCGGCTTCTTTCAGAGAACGTAATTCCTTACGCCAATTATCCAGAGCGTCCTCCCGTTCCTCCACGTTGAGAACTGCGGCAAGTTTCTCGGAAATCTGCTGTAGCTGCTTTTCCTGAATGAGCTCTTCGGCGGCCCGCTTCATAGTGGGAACCATTGCCTTCGGAGGATTTACTGCTGGATCAAGAAGGCGCAGTAGATCGTCCACGTCGCTGTCCTTGAACGTGTTTCGGTACTTTTCGATATGTTCTTTTGCAGCTTCGGACAAAGCCATAGCCGGTTGAGTCCCTGCTGAGCCAAAATTAATTAGTAACCTATTAGGGCTTGTGCGGGAAGTTTTGGATGCAACCGAATGGGAGTGCTGCTAATGACCCCTGCGGAGCGGATGGCGCTGGAAGCGGAGCTAGACCGCATTGCTCGCGGCTATGGCTTCGCGCTGGTGGTGCCACATGTTGACGACCCCTGTGCGCCCGATTTCGATCGATACGCGCTCGCGCCAAGCGAGAGCGGCGGCCAGCGCAACGGTTATCCTTACCCTGGCGTTGGCTACCGCAATACGGAATCAGGTCCTATTCCCTGCCTCTCTCGGGGACAGGTCGAATGGATACTGGGCAGAGGGTCGCCCTGGAAGCAGCTTGAATACTGCGTATCGGTGATAGATGGACATGTCGTGGACCCGGACGAAATAGTCCAGATACCGAAGTATTTGGCTGAATCCTTCTTTATCGAATGGCTGTTTGACGAAGGGATGCCGGGCGGTCCGGCTCAGAAGACGCGCCGACCTCGGTAACTTCCGCGTCAGTGGTGGCCTCTGCTTGCGGCCTCGACGCCCACCAATGATTTGCGACTTGCCCTATCTTCGGCCAGTTGGGGCGCGCGTGTATGTCTTTCGATCCGCATGCCTGGCACCGCAGCCGGCCGTGGATCATCGGGAACAGTAGGCCGGGACCAAGCTGCGCTATCAGGACGGTGAGCGGCACCACGTCGTTGTGGCCGCACCTGTTGCACCAGCAGAAAACCCCGGTCACGTCGCGGGTCAGGTAGGCCAGGGTCGGCGGAGGCGGATCGTCGTCACGCATCCCGGCGAGTTGAGGGTGATTCGGCCGGGAAGGGAATAGGGCGACTCGCGCTTCTGGCCGCGAAAAATGTGGTAGTTGTATATTTCGGGGACACTATTACTGAGCGATGATAGGCCACGTCATGAAATCCCGTATCTTTCGTTTCATCGTGGCAGAGGGTCAGGCAATGGGGGAAGACCTCCACCCCGCCTTCCCCTTCTTGCGGCGATGGCCCATTGTCGTGTTGTCATGGTCAGTGCTTTCGGCGCTGCTTGCCGTAGTTTCTATTGCCATCATTTTCTTTATTCTTATTGCGATGGACGTAACGCCGGATGATTTGCATTTAGACGATGCTGAAATCAACATACTGATTCTTGCGCCTGCCATAGCTTCCGCCACCCTTGTGATCTTATGGTGGCGAAAGCGGATAGCACTTTACTATGCCATCGCGCCATATTTGGCACTCGCTGCTTTTGTCGCTGTCGTGATACAGCTTCAACATCGGGGTCACGCTTTTACCGAACCAACGTCGCAACAGCAATTTGAGCACGCGCGAGAAATGGATCGAAGCGCAACTTGCGCCGACATTCGAGCGGGAAAGCGATTTCCAGCATTTGATTTCGAACGTAGTTGCTTGGAAAAGCAACCAGCGGTTCCAAGAAAATAAGCTCCGGGCGACTAAGGGGCGGCTGCCCCGAAGTCCGGTCCGCGATCTGGCGCGGTTCGGCCGGGGCGCCACCAGAATTTTTGATTGTAGTCGCGGCGGGCGCGGTCTTCGATTCGGCTGAATCGCGAAGGCGCATCGGGGTCGATTGCTTCCTCGATCTTGTCGGATATGAGCCGCTTGAATGCCAGTCGAAGGTACCAGCCGGTGTGCCCCGGCAGCATGTTTTCGACAAACCGCCACAACTCCCTGCCGAAGTGCGTGTCCTCGCCGGCAAGCAATTCCTGGGCGTTGCCCACCGTTAGCTTCGCGGGATTCGTGATCTGTGATCCCACCGGGCCGGCGATGGTCTCCATGAGGCTGCCGCCGAACCGATTCTGGTCCGAGTACAGGAAGTCCCCGAACAATCCGAGCGAACCGCCCTTGATGGCGGCTGCCGCCCAGAATCGCGGCTCGGTCATGTCCAGCGGGTCGCGGCCCTTGCTGACCTGCTGCATCTGCAATCCGAGCGCACCCATGCCGGTCGTACCGAGGAACAGCCATGCTGCCGCTTCCGCCTTGGTGCGGATGTCCTTGGTGGCCAGGATGCGGTTCCAGTGCATGTGATAGATCGTCAGCGGGAACTGCTTGAACAGGGTTGCGTTGCGCGCCACCTCGCCCCAGAAGCTCCCGGCGGGTTGCCCTGCGGTCGTCAGAGCGTGAACGCGGGGAGAGACGCCAATGACGGCGTAATTGGTCTCCGACAGGATGCCGGCTGCCAGCTTGTTCGTGACGTCGAAGCGCTGCTGCTTGTTGCCGGTCAGGCGGGCGTCGTCATGAGTGCTGATATCCTCGAAGCGCAGCATCGTGGCACCCGTCTCCGGGTCGGTATACTGCGGCGTGCGGCGAATCAGTTCCCAGTCGCTCGGGCCGATTTGATAGCGGCCGAAGAAATTCTTGGTCTCCTTTGGCAAGTCTGCATACGCCGTGTCCACAAGCTCGCTGATGTAGGCGAGGTGCTCTAGCGACACGCCGCCGCGTCCGGCCGCCGTCCACGGCGTCAGCAGGAAGCCCCGGTGTACAACGTCGCTCACACGCTGCTCTTCCTCCCGTTCCGGATTGCTAATCGTGGCGAGAACCTCCGTGACCGAGCCGTCATCGGATCGACGCTTGCCTCGCAGCGCTCTCGCTGATTCTGTCACAGACGCGACACCTCCAATGGGATATGTTGATCGATGGGAGTACCTCTAAGGTAAGCAGCAGGGCGGTGTGATGGCGCATGATAACACCGGGCGGCAGTCCGCCGTCCTCGGCACGGCGCTTTGGCCTGCCCTGCGCCCCGACTGCGATGGATCAATGCGGCCGGCTCCGCCGATTGGCGAAACTCCTCCTTCCGAACTATTGAAAGCAGGCCCGTCCCCTGTTCCTATCGCACCCCGCGCGCACCGGTGAGATCCACGTCCCGTCATGAAGATACGATTTTCCGGAGAGACGTTCGACGTGCCGCCGCCGGTTCCCGCGGCGGGCGAGATCGTCATTGCCGTCGAGCGGTATATACCCGTCGACCTGCCGCATTCCGAGCCCGCTCCCTTCCTGAGGGTTTCGCTGCTCAATCTCCGTAAGGTGCTGTTTTTTCTCTTCCGCGAAGGGATCTCGCTGACCCTGGCGAAGATTCGCGCGATATCGTCGCATTCGAAATTGGGCGAAAGCCGCGCGCTTGTCGTCGCCCTGGGCAGGGACACGGCGACCGGCCGGCCCGCCATCGCGCTCGGCGGCCAGGATTGCCCCTACGCCGGGCAGCTCTGCTTCCCGCGCTCGCTGGCGGCGGTGTCGGAGGAGGGGGCCGGCGACCGCGACGCGGACGCGGCGGCGCTTCTCGCCTATTGCGCGGCCAATCCGGATATCGCCGCCGGCCTCAGCAACTGGTCGCGCTTCTCGGGCCGGCAACCGGCGGTGACCTTGGTCGAGGTGTTGGCGGAAGGCCGGCGGCTGCTGGACGCAGGCGCGGCGCCCGTGCTCTCGAACGCCGTGACGGTCGAATTCCAGCGTACGGCGGCGCCGGCCGAGGTGAAGCGGCCGATCGCCGGCAGCCGGAGCGCGCTGTTCATGGCAGGCGCGGGGAAGTATCCCTGCGCCTACGCACTGCCGGTCTTCGCCCGGGCCGGCATTCCCTTCGACACGGTGATCGATCTCAATCCGGCGCGCGCCGCGCGCGTCGCGCAGCGGTTCGGCTTCGCCAACGCCGACACGGACGCGGCGCGCGGCTTGCAGCGCCTGTCCGAGTACGAAGCGCCGATGCTGCTGATCGCGACCTACCACGCCACCCATCTCGAGATCGCGGAGCTGGCGCTGTCGATCAATCCGGCGACGCGGATCATGCTCGAGAAGCCGCCGGTCGCGACGATCGAGCAACTGCACCGCCTCGACCGGCTGCGTCGCGGCGGCGCCTATATCGAGATCGGCTACAACCGGCGGCATCCCGACATGATTACCCAGGCGCGCGACCGGCTGGCGAGCGAGGACGGTCCCATCGTCATGACCGCCATCGTCAAGGTGCCGCGGATCCCGCCGTCGCACTGGTATTTCTGGCCGTCGCAGGGGACGCGCGTTACCGGCAACGCCTGCCACTGGATCGATCTCGGCCGCTATTTCATTCGGGCCGCGCCGGAGCGCCTGATTCTCATGGGTCCGCATGGAAGCGACGGCGGACGGCACGATTTCGCTCATCATCTGCTATGCCGACGGGTCGCGCGCTACCATCGTGGTCACCGACAACGGTAATTCGTTGCGCGGCGTGCAGGAATTCATCGAGCTTCGCCGCGGCGACCTGACCGTGACGATCGACGATTTCCTTCGCGTCCGGGTCGAGGACGGCGCGCGCCGATCGATCCGCCGCCGTCTCATCCGGGATAAAGGGCATGACCGGATGTATGCGCGGTTCATCGAAAACGTGCGCGCGGGCCGCGCCGCCGAATATCCCGGCGACGACCTGATGGCGACATCGACACAATATCTGCTGGCGAGCGAAGCGCTTCGGGCGGGTAATCCGGTGGCGGCGATCGATCTGCGCCGCGCCGTTCTGGTGGCAGTCGATCGGGCGGACGCCGGCATGCTCCTGCAGGCGGCGGCGACCTGTAGCCGAGGCTCTCCGTCTCCGCTTTCAGCGGAATCTTTGGAACGCGGGCGTGCCCTGGCCGTTTATCGGCCGCCATGCATCTATTGCTGCAGCTGATCGTCATCTGCCCGGCCGTTGCGCTCGCCGGCTGGCTGTATTCGCTCTGGGCCGAGGATGCCGTTACGCGGCCATTCCGGTCCGCCAGCGAACGGGCGACGGAATTCCTGAGCTGGCCGGCGCATCGCTGAGCGCGCCTGTCGGCCGCCGTCACGCACCGGCGCGCCGTCGCTAGCAGCGTTCGGGCTCGAGCGAGCGCAGTTCCCGGATCGCCGCGAAGATTCGCGCCCAGGCGACGAGTGCCGCGCTGTTCTTGATGGCCAGCATCTCGATGATGCCGATTTCCGCCAAGTCTTCCGCGTCATGGCCGTACTGGGCGATCAGAAGGCGCGCCCATTTCTGGACTTCGGCGCTGCTTATGACGCGCAGCCTTCGGCTGATCGCGTCCGTGTCGTTGGATGGGCGGGAAGCCTTTGTGGAATGACGCCTGGATATGGCCGGGTCAATCGACGGCAAATTTATTCGTTTCAATGTGAAATCCCCTCTCGAGCAATAAAGACCGCGCTTGAAATGTGCTGCCAACCGACAGCGCCGCGGGCGCTTAGATAACGCATTCATTGTCCGGATGTCGTGGTTTGCTCCACGATCTGCGAAGGACGGTCGTATAGCGGATGCGGTAATTGACTTGGTTGATTTGGATCAGCCTGCTTGGCGACTGCGTCGTGCATCAGGGGCAGACGCGTCGAGCGTTCCCGGCGGATAGAAGACGGACAGAAAAAGCCCGCCGTCTCTTGGGGGGACGGCGGGCCAGTTCAAAATGCCTATATCTTCTTCAGCCGGGACGACGACAACGCCCCTCCCAAAGTTGCTGCCTGTTCACGGCAGCGTGAGCAGTATCCTTTCCGCATCGGATGCCTGTCTACAGACTTTAGGGGGAATGCGGTGCATTTCAATTCCCGTCGTCGCGCGCCGCTCCCCGGCGCGCAGCACCGCATGCCACGGAGCAGCCGTCCGGACCGCATGACGCTTGTCCGGTCGCGCTGCGTGCGGTGGTTGGGATGCGCCCGGAATCGCCTGCGGAATAGGATAATACTGCTACGAACGGACAATGGTCCGTTGTATAACGCGGCGATGAATACGCTTCTCGTCGGCAATATTCCCGTGGACTGCCATCCCAAGGTGCGGGCGTTGGCGCAATATTGGATGTCGATTCATCCGGCGAAGGGGCTTCCCGGCCGCCGGCATTTCGAGCCGTGCGACATTCCGACACTGTTGCCGAGCCTCTATCTGGTCGATGTCTGCCCGCAAAGCGCCAATCTCACCTTCCGTCTCATGGGAACGGGGCTGGCCGCCTTGTTCGACCGCGATTTTACCGGTCAGCCTTTCGAAAGCGCCTATGACAGCGGCAAACAGTCGAATTCCTACCGCGACATCCGAGAGATGATCGGCGACCGGCAGCCGCGCTGGCGCAAGGCGCCCGGCTATTTCATGGAAGGGCGCGACCACCTGACGCTCGAGCGGGTCGTGCTGCCGCTCGCCGGCGACGGCAAGACCATCGATATCGTGCTCGGCATGATCCTGGCGCACACCGCCGACGGCCGGCTCGTGTAGCGCCCGGGAGCTACGGAAAGATAAAATCTCTACAGCGGTAGCAACGTATCGTTGTATATATCCGCATGAGCACGGGTCTGCCGGGGAATATCGCCAAGGACTGCCATCCGAAGGTGCGGGTTTTGGCGGAATATTGGCTGTCGATCCATCCGGCGAAAGGGCTTCCCGGCCGCCAGCATCTCGACCCCTGCGACGTCCCGAGCCTGCTTTCCAACATCTTTCTGATCGATATCGACGCGCCGGCGCTTCGCTTCACCTGGCGCCTGATGGGCACCGCCTTGGTCAAGATCTTCGGCCGCGATCATACCGGGCTTCCCATGGAAGGCGCCTATCGCGACGGCAAGCGCGCACACGCCTACCAAGCTGTTTGTGCGATCGTCGCGACCAGAGCAGCCGCGTTGGCGGCGAGCGCCGGCGTCCTTCGCGACGGATCGTGAATACCTGACGATGGAACGCGTCGTCTTTCCGCTGGCGCGGGACGGCGAGGTGGTCGACATGGGGCTCGGCCTGATCCTCGCCCACCTGCCGAATGGCGAAGTCGTGTAGGGCCCGGTCAAACCGCCAGGACGTCCGCTGCGGGCGGCGCGCTAGGGCGCCATGGCCGACGGTTAGCCGGTCGAAGCCGGCGGCGAAGAAGGCGGGCTTGCCGGCGACGAAGGTTCCAGCCACGCGCGGCGCGCCGGCGATGCTGTCGTCGATCAGCACGATGTCGGCCCGCGCGCCCGGGCGGAGCGTGCCGCGATCGGGAAGGCCGGCCGCGGCGGCGGGGTTGGCCGAGACCAGCCGCCAGGCCTCGGCGAGATTGCAGACGCCGTCCTCTTCCAGGCGGAACGGCGCGCCCAGCAGCGCGGGATAGAAATAGTCCGAGCACAGGATGTCGCAGAGCCCGCGCAGGATCAGGTCGACCGCGCCGACGAGGCCGATATGACTGCCGCCACGCAGCACGTTGGGCGCCCCCATGACGACGGACGCGCCGGTCGCGCGGGCATGGCGCGCCGTCGCGATGTTCTGCGGGAACTCGCAGATCGCGCAGCCGAGCGCCGCGTAGGTGTCGCGCGCTGTCGCCGATTCGTCGTCATGCGACGCCATCGGCACGCCCCGTGCCCGGGCCGCGCCGCAGATACGGCCGAGGCTGTCCGCGACATCGGGCGCGCGCTCGACGACGTCGGCGAGCAGGTCGGCGAAGGCCGAGAGCGACAGCCCGGCGCGTTCGGCGGTCGAGGCGAGCGACCGGCCCCGGTCGATCTTGGCCGCCATGCCCGGCGTATGGTCGTTGATGGCGAGAAGGTCAATCTGGCCGGCCGACAACCAGTCGATCACCGTCGCCTCGCCGTCGAGATTGTAGGTCTCGTGCCGCAGGTGAAAGCGCGTGTCGCATCCGAGGACGGCGCGCGCCGCCGCCAGCGCGGCGACGAAGGCCTTGCCGGACTCGCTGCTGCGCAGCCCCGGCTCCCAGGACCATGTCATGGCGTGGAAGGCGGTCGTGATCCCGTTCGCCAGGAGCTGCCGGTCGGTGTCGAACAGCGCCACGGTAGGATCGATCGTCACGCCCGGGCGCGGCATGAGCTGGCGCTCGAAGGCGTCGCCGTGCAGGTCGACGATGCCGGGCAGCACCAGCATGCCCTCCGCATCGAGAGCGAGCGCGCCGCGCGGCGCGGGGCCGCCGATCGCGGCAACGACGCCGTCGGCGATCGTCAGCGAGTCCGCCTCCGGCTCGGCGCCGTCCGTCAGGACGCGCCCATTGTGAATATGCATCATCATGGCGAGGAGGTAGCAGGAGTTGTTTGCGCTTTGATGACGGTTTCGCGACGGTCCGTTGTCCGGCCCCGGTTTCCGGCGGCGCGGAGCGTTGCGGGCGCAAGATGTGAACGGCCGTGATCAATATTCGGCGGCTCCGACGGCGCGGCGGACGGTATGTCGCTCTGGTCCGGCGGCGCAACGGCGGCGGAAAAGCGGCTGACGCAAGCGAGGGAATCTTTTGCGCCTGTCGCAATGGAACCGCTCGCGGCCTATATCCCTCCCTACGCATTGTCCGATGAAACACGGAATTGCCACATTCCGCTCATCGAAAAAGCCGCATTTACTTCGTAGTAGAGGCCGGAACCAGGGCATCGCCGCGGCGTTTTTTCCAATCAAGTGGATATTCGGAGGCTAGTCTGAGCATGCGATTTTTCTTTATTTCCAAGATAGCGGCCCTTTCTCCGCGCGTCGGTCGCGCGGGATGGCTCGACCGTTGGCCGCATGCGCTATTTGCCCTGGTCGCCCTGGCGCTCGTCGCCGTGCCGAGCTCCTTTGCCGCGGCAAATGTCGATCCGTCGCAGGCGAAATCGATGATCTCGGACCTGACGCACCAGGCGATCACGATCCTGAAGACCGAGAAGGGGGATATCGATCAGCGCGAGAACAAGTTCCGCGCGATCCTGTCCAAGTATTTCGCGATGCAATCGATCAGCCAGACCGTCGCCGGCCAGCATTGGCGGGCGATGTCGCCCAAGCAGAAGGCGGATTTCCAGAAATTGTTCAGCGAATGGGTGCTCAAGACCTATTCGCGGCGCTTCGGCGGCTATGAAGGCGAAGACATCTCGGTCGACGATGCGTCCGCCGTGGGCCATGACAGCGTGCTCGTCAACACGACCGTGAAGGGCCCGAGCCGCAACAACAAGGTCGCATGGCGTGTTCGCCAGAGCGGCAAGGAACAGAACAAGATCGTCGACGTTTCCGTCGACGGCGTGAGCATGCTGGTGACGCAGCGCTCCGAGATCGCGTCGATCGTCAAGAACAAGGGCGTTGATGGCATGCTCGAGACGCTGCGGGACCACGTACAGAAAGCCGACGCGTCGCGCTGAAACCCGGGGGCGGGGACAGGTCCGTAACCCGCCCCTCGAAGCTCTGGCGGGTTTTCCGGCGGTGCGCGCCGCGGCGCACGGCTTTCTTTCTCGATATTTAGACGTATCATGGCGCTGATGCGTCTTCTTTCGTACCGCTCCTCAAGGCAAACGGCGTCGCCTGGACTCCGTTCCGGCGGCAAGAACAGCCCGAGCGGCCGCTCTGCCGTCCGCGCCTGCCTTGCCGCAGGCTTGTGCGCGTTGGTCTTTGTGCTTGCCGTCGCCGCGTCGGGTGCCGCGCAGGCGCAGCAGGCCGCGGGCCCGACGCCGGATAAGGCCGCGGCCCAGAAGCTCGATACCAAGGAGCTGCAAGGCCTGGTCGCGACCCTGAAGGACGACCAGGCGCGCACGAAGTTCGTCCAGCAGCTCGAAGCGCTGCTCCAGGCGCGGCAGGAGCTGCAAGGCGCCGCCGGCGGCGCGCCGGAAGCGACGTGGCTCTCGTCCTTGTCGGATTACCTCAAGGATACGGTCGGCCAGCTGTTCGCGGTCGGCGCGGCCTTTTCCGATCTGCCCAATCTGGCCAACCAGCTCGTCGACGGATTCCAGGATCCCGCGACGCGAATGGCCTGGCTCGAAGGGCTGATCAAGATCGTCGTCATTCTGGCGGCCGGCTACGCGGCGCAGCTGGTCGCCGCCTTCCTGCTGATGAAGCCGCGGCAGGCGATCGTGGCGCGGCATTTCGACGCCGTCTGGCGGCGCGCCGCGCTTGCCCTTCTCTATGCGGTGCTCGATTTGCTGCCGCTGGCCGGCTTCGCGGCCGCCGCGCTCGCCGTGGCGCCCCTGACAAATCCCGAAAAGGCGATCCGTCTTGCCGCGCTTGCCTTGATCAACGCGCGGCTGGCGGCGGGGGTGGTGATGGTCGTCGCCCGTCTCTTCCTGGCCCCGCAAGCGGACAATCTGCGGGCTCTCTCGCTCACCGGCGAGACGGCCCAATACCTCTATATCTGGGTAGGCCGGATCGCCTATTTGGCGCTGTACGGCTACTTCATTCTCGAGGCATTTCTCCTGCTCGGCCTGTCGTCGCCGATCCACCGCTTCCTGCTCGATGCGCTGGGATTCGCCGTCGCCGTGCTGTTGATCATCCTGATCCTGCAGAACCGGGACGCGGTGTCGCAGCACATTCGGACGCGGCCGGACGAGAAGTCGCCCTTCACGGTCATCCGCCGGCCGCTGGCCTCCGCCTGGCACTTGCTGGCGATCTTCTATGTCGTCGTGCTGTACGTCGTCCTGGCGATCCGCGGCAACGCCGGCACGCGCTATATCGTCCAGGGCACCATCCTGACCGCGGTAATCGTGGCGCTTGCCGCGCTGTTCGAGAATGCCGTGCGGCGGGCCGTGCACCACGGGCTGACGATCCGCGAAGACCTGCGCGGCCGGTTCCCGGGCCTGCAGACGCGGCTCAACCGCTACACGCTCGCGCTCGATTACGCGCTGCGCGCCTTCATCTATTTCTCGGCGTTCTTGGCAATTCTCCAGGCCTGGGGCTTCGATGCGCTGGCCTGGATCTTCTCCAACACCGGCGAGCGGGTGTTCTCCGCACTTGCGAACATCCTCGTGATTTCCATCCTGGCGATTCTCGTTTGGGAGGTCGCGAGCTCCTTCATCGAGCGCCGCCTGTCGGTCAACTCGGGGGCGCATGCGCCGACGACGCGGGCGCGCACCCTCTTGCCGCTGGCGCAGACGACATTGAAGATCGTCCTGATGGTCCTCGTCGCGATGGTCGTGCTGTCCGAGGTGGGCGTCAACATCACCCCGCTGCTCGCCGGGGCCGGGGTCGTCGGCGTCGCGGTGGGGTTCGGGTCGCAGAAGCTGGTGCAGGATGTGATCACCGGCTGGTTCATCCTGATGGAGGATACGATCGCCGTCGGCGACGTCGCGGAAGTCGCCGGCCATGCCGGGCTCGTCGAGCGGATCAACATCCGGACGATCCGGCTCCGGGACTTGTCCGGCGTCGTCCACACGGTGCCGTTCAGCGCGGTCTCCTCGGTCAAGAATTTCACCAAGGACTTCTCCTACTACCTGTTCGACGTGGGCGTCGCCTACCGCGAGGATACGGACGAGGTCGTCAAGGTTCTCTGCGAGATCGACGCCGGCATGCGCGAGGACGAGACTTTCAAGTCCGATATCCTGGCGCCGCTGGAAATCATCGGCGTCGACCGCTTCGAGGATTCCGCCGTCATCGTCCGCGCCCGCACCATGACCCGGCCGTTGCGCCAGTGGGCGGTCGGGCGCGAGTTCAACCGCCGCATGAAGAAGGCCTTCGACGAACGGGGCATCGAGATCCCGTTCCCGCATCAGACGATCTATTTCGGCGTCGCCAAGGACAACACGGCGCCGCCGGCCCATATCCAGCTCGAGCAGAGCCTGTCCGAGGCCTTTGCCGGGCGCAAGCCCGAGCTCGAGAAGGCCGGGGCGGAGAAGGCCGACGGCGACGCGGACGCCCCGAAGCAGGCGCCGCCGGACGCGCCCCTGACCGGATCGTCGCAGTAGGATTCCCTGGTCATCAAAGGCTTGATGGATCGCCCGATCCGCAAGATAGTTGCCGTCGGCGCGGCCGCTACGCAGCGCCCGTCCCGCCGCCAGGGTACGCTTAGAATAACAATCGACCGGGAGAGGTTCCGATGACCGCCAAGGGGTTCGTTTCGGTGAAGGACACGCGCGACGTGGTCGGCGAGGAATACTGGGCCAAGAAAGGCGATGTCGACCTCTTCCTGTACCGCAAGACTGCGCCCGGCGCCGCGGCGTCGGGCCCGCGCCCGGTGCTGTTCCTGGTGCACGGCTCCTCGCAGGCGGCACGCACCAGCTACGACCTCCAGGGTCCGGGCGATGACGAATATTCCGTCATGAACGTCTTCGCGAAATGGGGCTACGACGTCTGGACCATGGACCATGAAGGCTATGGCCGGTCCAGCCGGACGCCGGGCTTTTCCTATATCCTGGACGGTGCCGAGGACCTCAAGGCCGCCATGCCGATCGTCCGGAAGGCGACCGGGCAGTCGCGCTTCAATTTCTTCGGCACCTCGTCGGGCGCGCTTCGCGCCGGCGCTTTCTGCAACGCCGCGCCGCAATGGGTCGAGCGGCTGGCGCTGGCGGCCTTTCCCTGGACCGGCAAGGACGCGCCCTCGCTGATCAAGCGGCGCGAGCGGCTGGCGGAATGGCAGGCCACCAACCGGCGCGAGGTCGGCGAGCAGTACTTCCTCAACATGTTCACGCGCGACGTGGTCGGGCTGACCGCGACGGACTTGCCGGCGGCGGCCGCGAAGGCGGAAATGGCGAACGGCGGCGGCAGTGTGCCGAACGGCACCTATGTCGACATGTGCATCAACCTGCCGCTGGTCGATCCGATTCGGATCACCTGTCCGGTGCTGATCATCCGGGGCGACCATGACGGCATCACCACGGACGCGGACAATGCCGCCTTCTACGCGGCGCTGCCGACCAAGGACAAGGTCATCGTCACGTTGTCGGGGCAGGCGCACAACATGACGGTCGGCTTGAACCGGCACCGCTTCTGGCACGTGCTGCGGTCGTTCCTGGAGATGCCCGAACGGGTCGACGGCGGCGTGGCGTAGCCGCCTTATTTCTTGTCCTTGTCGACGCAGTCGAACACGATGATCTGCGACTCGAGGAACATCATGCGCGGCGACGGCGCCGGCTTGCTGGCATGGACCTGCACCGCCTTCTTGTTGAATTTGTCGCAATGGTCGCGGGCGTCGATTGCCGCCACGTCCGGATGATGCGCGTCGACCTCGATGATGATGCCCTCGGGCCCTTCCTGCCGCACCGCGCAGGCAGCGAGGAGGAGCAGGATTGACGCGACGGCAACTCGATGAACCCGCATTCTGACGCTCCTTGATTGGGCCTAAGGCCTATTGCTCCGCATGGATGAGAATAGTCCCGCCGGCCGTGTCCAGATGTACCCTATCGTAGCGGTGCAGCTTGTGCTCGCGGATCAGACGCCGCAATGCCTTCACGTAGCCCAGGCCGTGTGCCGAATAGTCGGCCAGCCCCGCCGCGAGCGCGTAGCCGTCGGGCCGGCGGCCGGCGCGGCGGATCTGTGCACGCAGCGCCCGGAGCTTCGCATAGGCAGGGTGACGGTTGATGTTCGTCATATAGGCCAGCACGTTGTCGAGCAGCGTGGAGAAGGCGGCGACGTCGACAGCCGTTCCGGGCACGCGAACGTAGCCGCGGTCGAGCTCGACGGGCGCATGCTCGCCGAACAGGTCATTCGCTTGCAGCGCGAGCGGCGCGGTGCCCCAGCCGCTTTCATCGATCGCCTGGGCGATGGCGAGCGAGGGCGGCACTTCGTCGACCCGGTCCCGCAGTTCCGCAAGATCGTCCGTGTCGCCGTCATAGAGCCCGGCGAGGGCGTCGAGCCAGGCCATTCTGTCCCGTGCAATCTCGGATCCTTGCGCCTGCGCGGCGATGATCTGTTCCAACAGGGCGCGCTGCGCCCGGATTTCCAGGTTGGCGCGCGCGATCAGAGGCAGGACGATCCGGATGAACAGCGTCTCGCGTGCGGAGACCGGTTGCATCGCACGCAGGCCGTCGACGAGCCGAAGCAGATAGATCCGAGGGATCGTCTCGCGGCCGGCAAGCGCGTCGAGGCTATAGTTCTTGGCCGCGAACAGGTACCCGAGATCGCGCGCGGTGGCGACCTGGAGCGTGTCGATCGGATGGCTGAAGCGCCAGCGATGGAGCGCGGGCAGCTTGCCGCCGGCGGCATAGACCGGCAGCGCGGCGAGACAGGCGCCGACAAGACCGAGTGCCCAGCGTCGCCATCCTGCCGGCGCGTTCCGCGGCGCCGTCCTAGCCACGGGGCAGGTTGCGCGCCGCCAGCGCCATCATCGCCAGCGACATGCCGAGGAAGCACATATTGATGCCGACCAGCAGGCCGATCGCCCAGGCCGCGCTTCCGGGCCAGCCGCGCCAGATGAGGTAGGCGAGGACCAGGTCGACGACGCCGCTGCCGAGCGTCCAGAGCCAGGTCTGCATCGGCCTGTGAATCTTGAAGGCGACGATGATCGAGGCGATCCCTTCCGCCGCGAAGAAAGCGATCAGCACCATGGTAAGGGTGAGCGTTCCCTCCATCGGCTGCACGAGGAGGATACCACCGAGCACCGCCGAGAGGGCAGCCAGCGCGACCGACCAGCCGAACCCCGGCGCCGTGCGGCAGCGCGTCAGCGTGATCAGCCGCATCAGGCCGCCCGCGAGGAAGAGCGAGCCCACGAGGATCTCGACCGCCAAGGTGGCGATGTTGGGCAGGAGAACGGCAAGCAGCCCGAGGACGATCATCACGACGCCTTGGGTCAATACCATTTTCCAGTGCTCCCGCATCGCGGCCGCGACGTCATGCTGAAGCTTTTTGAATTGTTTGGCTGGTTCTTCCTGCATGGACTCGACTCCCCATCGTTCAATCCTGCTCCCGGGATGTTAGACTCCTCGCCGCGGCGCCTCTACCCCTTGTGATAGGGTTATCCGGCGCCGAGACAGGAGGAGCGGGGATGAACGAGGCATGACATCGACGCAGCTGACGACATTCGCGATCGCGATGATCGCGATCACCAACCCGATCGGCAATCTCGCCATCTTCATCGGCCTCACGGCGGAGCGGCCGGAGGCGGAGCGGCGCAAGACCGCGATCACCTGCGCCGTCGCCGTCCTGATCATCTTCATCGTCGTCGCCTGGGCCGGCAACCTCGTGCTCAAGGCGTTCGGCATCACCGTGGCGGCTTTCGAAGGCGCGGGCGGGCTGATCGTGCTGCTGCTCGGCCTCGCGATGCTCCATTCCAAGACGAGCGCGATGCATCATACCGAAGAGGAAGCGGACGAGGCGCAGACCAAGGACTCGATCGGCGTGGTGCCGCTGGCCATTCCCATCGTCGCCGGGCCGGGGGCGCTGACGACGATCATCATTCAGGGCAGCAAGTTTCCCGGCATCGCGGACCGCATCGAGATGTCGCTGGTCGGGGTCGGCGTGAGCGCGCTGATCCTGGTGGCGTTTCTCGCCAGCGCCATGATCTCGCGCGTGCTTGGCACGGCCGGCATCAATATCGCCACCCGGATCATGGGGATCATCCTGGCGGCTATCGGCGTCGACATGATCGGCCATGCCGTCAAGGGCATGCTCGCCGGGGTCGTTTGAGAGGGGCTTTTCAGCTTTCGGGGTCGACGGTGATCTCGATCTCGCGGTCGTTGATCATGCGATGGGCCTTGAGCAGACGCTTGTTCTTGCCGAACCACAGCTTGGCGTGCCAGTCGCCGGTGAAATCGTACCGCTCTGCCGGCACGGTCTTGCCGTGGTAGTCGATCTGCACGTCCGAGCGGGTCACCGTTACCTTCAGCTGCCGGAGATCGAGGCTGCTGAAGATCGTCGATTGCCGGGTGATCGCATAGTGCCAGATCGAGTCCGGGAAGACCGTAATGGGCAGGTCGATGGGCTTGCCGTTGTGATCCGCCGCGTAGGAATCGGCGACGCGCCGTACCCGTGACTTCTCGTCCGTGCCGTTGTCGTCGGCGTCGCTGCGCAGCGTCTGCAGCTGGCCGTTCCGCCAGGTCTCGTGCAGATGCTGTGCGAAGGCATAAAGCTTGACGCCCAGGAAGGACACCGAGGTGTTGGTATGGATCTGCTCGACCTCGCCGGTCGGCAAGAGCTTCAGCGTGTAGTGGATCTGGCCGATCTTCTTGCCGTCGAGGGCGACGGACGCGAAGACATTTTCATAGCTGCCCTGGGTCTGGGCCGAAGCGGGGACCAGAACAAGAAGGAGAATCAAGGCGGCGTACCGGCCGATCCGCAGTATGGCGCGTGTAGGCATTGCTGAGCTCCCGGTTATCGATCGTCAGTCTTTGTTCTGACTCCATCTTCGCCGCACGCTCGGCGTGGCTCAACCCCATTGCGTCCGGCCCGATCGCGCTTTGCGATTGGCGATTGCCTTTATAGAATTGAGTCCTGTGGCGGGTGGCCGCCGCGCGACGGGTTCCGGCAGGGGAGAGCGATATGCATATCGGCGTCTTCATTTTCGCGACGGACTATGCGATCGAGATCAGTGAGCTGGCGCGCGCCTTGGAAGAGCGTGGCTTCGAATCGCTCTTCCTGCCCGAGCACACGCATATTCCGACCAGCCGGAAGACGCCGTTCCGCGGCGGGGCAGAGCTTCCGAAGGAATATCTCCACACCTACGACCCGTTCGTCGCGCTGTCCTTCGCCGCCGCGGCGACGACCAAGCTGCGGCTCGGCACCGGCATCTGCCTCGTGCCGCAGCGCGACCCGATCGTTACGGCGAAATGCGTGGCGAGCCTCGACCGGCTGTCCGGCGGGCGCTTCATCTTCGGCATCGGCGGCGGCTGGAACGTCGACGAGATGGAAAATCACGGCGCGCGCTATGAGACGCGCTTCAAGCTGCTGCGCGAACGGGTGCTGGCGATGCGGGCGCTGTGGACGGAGGAAGAGTCGGCGTTCCACGGCGAGATGGTGAACTTCGACCCCGTCTGGTCCTATCCGAAACCGATCCAGAGGCCGCATCCGCCGGTCATCCTGGGCGGCGAGACGCAGCATACGCTGCGCCGCGTGGTCGACTTTTGCGACGGCTGGTTCCCGCGCGCCGGCGCGGGCTTCGAGCCCGTGGAAGGCATGTCCCGGCTGCGCCAGGCGGCGGCGGAAGCGGGCCGCGACATGGCGGGCCTCTCGGTCACCGTCTTCCGGGCTCCGGCCGAGAAAGCCGCGCTCGAGACCTTCGCGGCGGCAGGGGTGACGCGCGGGCTCCTGCAGCTTCCGTCGGCGGGCCGCGACGAGATTCTGCGACTGCTCGACCGCTATGCGCCGCTGGTCGGATGAGCCGGGGCGCCGTTACCCTCGGCGCCTGTCATCCTCGCTCGGTTCCGGGTCGGGGAATTCGCGGAAGACATCGCGGGCATAGGGCGACAGGAAGATATAGCCGACCGCGGCCGTGCTTCCGAGGATCATCAGCCAGACCATCCAGCCGTACCGCATCGGGTCGGGGCCCAACTGGCGGGCGAGAAGAACGAGATAGGTCGCCGCCGAGATCAGCAGCAGGTAGCGGCCGGACCGCCAGAGCAAGCGGATCACCGAGCCACTTTTCGGATGCCGCCCGAGCATGGCGAGGAGGACGAGCAGCGCCGGGATGTCCGAGTACATGTATTGCGGATCGAGGATGCCCGCGAAGGCGTCCTGGATATGAAGCCGCGTTCGGCTGAGCGCGATGCCGAGAACGATGAAGGTGAGGATGTGACGCGACAGAAAGAGCACGGCCGTGGCCGTGAGCGCGTTCACCTTGACGACGGCGAAGCGGTTGTAGCGGCTGAAGTCGTATTTGTATTGGCTCATCGGAACGGCGCCCCGTTGGGATCGTGCGGCAACGCCGTAGCATGAGGCGAACGCCGGCGAAAGCGAAACGGCGGGGGCTTGCTGCGGGACCGGCTACGGCCCTTCGCCGCGAACGGGGGGGCAGGTCAGCTCCGCGATCTTGGCGAGCAATTGGTCGAAATCGACCGGCTTCGTCAGGTAGGCGTCGAAAACGACGCGTTGCCGCTTCAGCTTCTCGTCGTCCTGCGGCAGCGCGCTGAGAAAGATGAAGGGCACGTGCTCGTTTTCCGCGTTTGCCGCGTGAAATTCGCGGCAGACCGCGAACCCGTCGAGATGCGGCATGTAGATGTCGCAAATGATCAGGTCGGGCCTTTTTTCGAGCGCCAGCGCCAGTCCATCCCGTCCATTCGCGGCTGTCTCCACAGTGTAGCCTTCGTCCTGCAGGACCTCGGCGATGGTCTGGCGGATTTCATCCTCGTCTTCGATGCAGACGATGTTGCAGGGTTTCGCTGACATTATCGGTTCCAATATCCGCGTCTCATGCGACGTTGCTGTGTTCCAGGGCGGCTTCCGCGCCAACGGCTTGCGGGCTGTTTATCGGCAGCGTCACGATAAAGGCGGATCCTTTGTTTTCGCTCGTGGTGACGTGCAGCCGCCCGTCATGCAGCTCGATCATCTCCTTGGTGATGGCGAGGCCCAGTCCCGTGCCGGCGATGACGCGCGCATTCGACGCGCGGAAATAGCGTTCGAACAGCTTGGGCAGCTCCTTTTCCGGGATGCCGATGCCCTGATCGATCACCTCGACGCGGACGAAGGCGTCGTTCTTCAGCGCGCGCACCACGACGGGCGTCTTTTCCGGCGAATATTTGACGGCGTTGCCGATCAGGTTGGAGAAGACCTGCTCCAGCATCGGCAAGTCGCCGGTAATCTCGGGAAAATCGGGGTCGATCAGCGTGTGGATCGCGTTGCCGGTATCGAGCCTTCGCTGTTGCGCGCAGATATCCGTCAACAGCTTCGCCAGGTTGAGCTTGGCCGGCGTGAAGTCCAGATGGCCTTCGCGAAACTTCGAGCTGGTGAGGGTCCGATCGATCAAGCCGGTAAGCCGGCGCGTATTTTTCCGCACGCCGGTTGCGAACTCCTCGATTGCGTCGGGCGCCAACGCATCCGGCTTCTTGCGCAGGATCCGCTGCGCCGCCATGTCGATGATCGCGACCGGCGTGCGGAATTCATGCGAGATCATGGACACGAAATCCTTCTGGAGCTTGCTGTATTGCTGCTCCTTGATGAGCGCGGTCACCAGCTCCTGCGCTTTCCGATTGAGCTCCTTCGTGCGCGCGTCGACCTGTTCCTCGAGACGGTCTTTGTATTCTTCGAGCTCGCCGGATTTTTCGGTCAGCGCATGCGTTCTTTCCGCGACGCGCGCTTCCAGCGTGGTTTTGGCCTCGCGCACCTGCCGCAGTGTCCGGACGAGCAGCGTTATGGTCAGCAGAATCATCAAGCAAAGCAGGATGACGCATGCGGTCAGGTACATCTTCCGATTTGTCGCTTCGGACCGGCTTTCCTCCAGCCGGCTGTCGATATGATCGAGGAGAGAGAGATAGGTATCGTTGTAATATTGGCTGAACACGTCTTCGAGCAGGATGCGAATCTGATCGTTCAGCTGGATCGCTTGCTCGCCGTAGGCCAGCGCCTGCGCCATGGGATCGGTGTTGTCGGCATCCGGCTGGCCGGCGGGCAGTGCGGGCCGCGGTGGTTTACCTTCCGTGGGGTCGGCATTCGTTGTGACCCAGCTGCGCAGATCGCGTGCGAGCTTTACGTAGCGGCGCAGCCAATCCTTCTCCTCGTTGTTCAGCCGCGGCCGGTCGGCAAGGTTCGCGAGGATCGCTTCGCTCTGTACGGCGAAATTCGTCTCGCTATTGCGGTAAAGCGACGACACCGTTTTGAAGGCTTCGATGTTTGAATTTTCTGCGAGCCTCGACGAGGCGAAGTCTTCGAATCGAAAAAACAACATTTGGTCGGAATCGAAAACGGGATTCTTTCTTATTTGAGAAATAATGTTCTCTATTTTTGGCCTATATTGATTGAGCGTCGTGTAATTCAATGTGACACCGTCGTGTATTTTAAGAAATTCTATCTTCAATAATTTGGAATAGTGCTCTACTTTATTTATATTCTTCCTCATTTCTTCATACGCACTCACTTTTGCGCCCGTCTCATTCATCCAGAAATACGCTGCGACGCCGCCGATCGCGAAAATCGGGACGCTGACCAGGGGGACGACGAAGCGGATCATCGTTTCGCCTGTTGCGGCGCCGCGTCGGCGGGCAGCTTGCCGGTGAGCGTCTTCAGGAAAGCGACCAGCTCGCGGGCGGCACGGGCGTCGAGGTCCTTGTTCAGCTGAATGCGCGCCATCGTCCGCACGGCGGCCTCGAGATCGGGCTCGGAGCCGTCATGGAAATACGGCGCGGTCAGCGCGACATTCCTGAGCGACGGCACCTTGAAGACGAACTTGTCATAATCCATGCCGGTAACGGCATAGCGGCCAAGATCCTTCGAGCCGGCATTTTTGTTGTAGCGGCGGTACACGCCGAATTTCTCGAAGACATTTGCGCCAAGCAGCATGCCCTGGTGGCAGGAGGCGCAGCCGAGCCGGATGAACCGGGAAAGGCCCTGCCGCTCTTCGGCGCTCAAGGCGGAGGTATCGCCGGCCAGGAAATCATCGAAGCGGGATCCCGGCGTGTTCAGGGATCTTTCGTATTCGACGATCGCGTCCTTGATCGTCGCTTCGCTGATCAGGCCGCCATACAGCGCCTGGAAGGATTTGCGATAGGACAGATCCTGCGACAGGCGGTAGGCGATGGCCGACCAGTCCCCGTCCATCTCCTCCTTGCTGTTGATCGGGCCATCGATCTGGTCTTCGAGCGATTGCGCCCGGCCGTCCCAGAAAAAAACCTGCTGCAGGCCGACATTGAACACCGACAGGGCATTGCGCCGGGTGTGCTTGCCGCCGATCCCCGTCGAGACAGCGCTGGCCGTCGCCGCCGCCGGTTGCGAGATTGTGGCAGGACGCGCAGGCGATGCTGCGGTCTTTCGAGAGGACCGGGTCTTGGAAGAGCCGGGCGCCGAGCGCGACCTTCCCGGGATCGAGCCCCATGCTGGGCGGGATCGGGAGGAACAGGCGCGGCAGCAGATCAAGCACGTCATTGTCGAGCGGCTGATCCCCCTGCGCGCGCGCGCTGCCATGCGCAGGCAAGAGCAGGGCCATCGCTGCCGCAACGAGCAGAATTCTATATCGGTCGAGGCCAGCCATCATCCGTAGTCGAAATTTATTTGTCGAGTTCTCAAATATTCGAATTTGTGCTGTCGATATTCCCATCGAAGCAGTAATAATTTGGCGCTATGTTTCTCGCATTTTGTTGTTGTCGAGAATCAACCATGCCATCTACCATCAATAATATTTTGCTCGTCGCTATATTTTTCCTGAATACTTTCAGTTTTTCCGAGCTAGTCTTAATCGTATTCTCGAGATCGAAGTAATTCATGGCGATGACGGGCGCCACGGCGTCGTCGATGCTTTTGTCGAACGGCTCCGGCGTGGTCGCGCGCAGCCAGCATGTGATCGAGAAGGGTTTCAGCGACCGGACGATGTCGGCCAGCAGGGAGGCGTGCACCTGTCCCAATCCATTTTCGACCAGAAAGACGAATTTCGACCGGGTCGCATAGGGAATCTTGCCGAGAAGCGACAGGTATTTTTGCCTGCTCTTGGGCGTCCGGATCGAGTTGACGTCGACCGATACGGCGAAAGAGCCGAATTGTCGTGATTTGCTGCTGATAACGGCCTGGATGGCGAGGCCGAACTTGGCGGTGTCGAGCTCCAGCATCTTCTCGGGCTCGTGCGCAAAGGCGGTCCGCATGTTCAGCTCGGTCGACGAGGCCGCCGGGTCGAGCGCGCAGTAGGCGACTTGGGTCGAGCCCAGGTTGCGATCCAGAATCGGGATCAGGTGGATTTCGCCGTCCTGGACGATCTTGGCGAGCATCTCGCTCGCGTTCTGCGTGAAGGCTTCGGCTGCGCGCTCGATCTTCGCCGAAACGACGTCGAGCAGGTCGTGGCTCGACCCGCCCGCACCGTCGGACGGCGGCGGTATGGGATAGAACTCCGCCCGCACCTGTCGCAGCGTGGTCAACTCGCTGCTGGCGGCGCCGGGCGGGCCGTTCTCGTCCAGCTGGATCGTGCCGAGGCCATCGAGGATTTGCTGCTTGATCCGCCGGATCGTCGCGGACGCCTCGGCCTCCGACTGTCGATGGATGCAGACTTCGAATGCGTCGTCGCTGATTGCCCGGTATGTGTCCTTTTCCGTCAGGTTTTGCGCAATCCTGTTCTCCGCAAGCGCCTTGACGGTCGATGCGACCCTGTTCCATCTCGGGCCAAGCTTCTCTCTCACCTCGTTCAGGCCGATGAGCGTAATCCAACCACCGAGGGAATGACGGCGGTCCTGTATGTCGTTCGGGAGAGACGCGTGCGGCGCAAGCGAGACTTTCTCGATCGGGACGTCGGCGTCCGCCGGCGGGACCGGTTCGAACTGCAGCCTCTTGAACAGCTTGACCAGCTCTTCGTTGTGCTGCTTGCGTGCGGTCTGCCGCTTTTTAAGCTGGTTCTCGACCACGGCGAGAAGGACGTCGAATTCGACGGGCTTGTTGAGGAATTCGTCGGCGCCGTGGCGCCGCGCGGCAATTTGGCGCTCGCGGTCCGTATACGCGGTCAGGAAGATGAAAGGCGTTCCGACTTGATCCGGCAGCTCCCTCTGAAAGGATTCGAGCATGCCGATGCCGTCGAGCTCGGGCATCGAGATATCGGACAGGATGAGGTCAGGTTTTTCGCTTCGTATTGCTTCGAGGCCTTCGCGCCCATTCGCGGCCTGGACGACTTGATATCCGGCATCGTCTAACTCGGCGGCAATAGTTCCACGAATTTCCTCTTCATCCTCGACTAGAAGGATTTTCCCTACCATAAATACAATCAATAGATGTATAAAATATACCAAATTCTGCAATTAATTCATTTATTTCTCGTTAATGTCCGGCCGGCCGGGCCGACGCCCAGCGCCGGCGACCGCCGCCGCCGTGCCACCGGGGGCGGGGGCGATTTGGCTCGACGCGCACCGGTGGCGTATCCTGTCCTCCCGCGCTCGAGAAAACCCCACCACTGACGAGAGAAGACATGGTCACCCTGCGCCCTTTGCCCGGCCCCTTCGGGGCGGAGATTACGGATGTCGACCTAGCCAAGCCGCTGCCGGAGGATGTTTTTGCCCGGATTGTCGATGCCCTGCACGAGCATGCCGTCATCTGCCTGCGGGACCAGGCGATCACGCCGACGCAGCATATCGATTTCAGCCGCGGCTTCGGCGAGCTCGAGGTGCATGTCCAGTCGAGCTTCAATCTCAAGGGATACCCGGAGATCTACTGCATCTCGAACTGCCTGGACGAGGACGGCAAGCCGATCGGTCTCGCCGAGGCGGGACGGGTGTGGCACACGGATCTGTCCTACATGGCGGAGCCCAGCCGCTGCTCCTTGCTGCACGCGCTCGAGGTGCCGGCCGACGAAGAGGGGCGGCCGCTCGGCGATACGGTCTTTGCCAATGCGCGCCTGTCCTATGCCGCGCTGCCCGCTGAGGTGAAAGCCAGGCTCGGCGGGCTCGAGGCGGTGCACAGTTACCGCCAGATCTACGACAAGATCGTCGCCAAGAGTAAGCCCGGCCGCCAGGGGCTGAAGCCGCTGAACGAGGAGCAGAAGCGCAAGGTGCCGCCGGCCACCCATCCGCTGGTCATCGCCCATCCCTTCACCGGCGAGCCGATCCTGTTCTGCAACGACGGGATCACCGAAAGCATCATCGGCCTGCCCGAGGACGAGGGCAGGGCGCTGCTGGCCGAGCTGTGCGCGCACACCGTGAAGCCCGATTTCGTCTACCGGCACAAATGGCGAGTGGGCGACCTGCTGATCTGGGACAACATCCAGACCCAGCATCTGGCGGTCGACGACTACTGGCTGCCGCAGCGCCGGCGCATGCAGCGCACGACGGTAAAAGGCAGGGCCCCGGCCGCGGCCCCGGTCGAGGTGAGGGCGTCCTAGGCGGTCACGGGCTGAAGACCAGCATGATGTAGACCATGAAGACGACGAGGTGCACCGCGCCTTGCAGCATGTTCGTGCGACCGCCGCCGAAGGTGATCGCGCTCAGCAGCAGCGTCAGCATGAGCAGGACCATATGCGAGAGGTCCAGTCCCAGGATGACATGCGTGTCGTGAAACAGGCTGATGGTCAGCACGGCCGGAACGGTGAGGCCGATCGTGGCGAGCGCCGACCCGAGGCAGATGTTGACCGAGCGCTGCAGCCGGTTCGCCGTTGCGGCGTGCAGCGCCGCCAGTCCTTCCGGCGCCAGCACGAGAACCGCCACCAGGATGCCGCCCAGCGCATCCGGTGCGTGCAGGACCGCCATCTCGTACTCGGTCAGGATCGCCAGCTTCTTCGATAAGAGGACGACGCAAGCCAGCATCGCGACGAGGAAAAACACGTGCCGGCCGATCGACAGCGGCGGCCGATGGTGGCCGTCTCCGCCGGCCGCATGCGCGGCCGTCGTCTCGAGCGCCAAGGTCGGCTGGATGAAGAAACCGCGGTGCCGGACCGTCTGCATCGCGAGAAACGTCAGATAAAGAATGACGGTGACGGCGACGAAGAAGGCTTCCTGGACCGAGGTCAGGCTGGGATCGGGCGTCGAGGTGGTGAACCGCGGCAGGATCAGCGACAGGGTTGCGAGCGTGATCAACACCGAGACGAAGGCCCGGGCGCCCTGAAGGTTGAAGTCCTGTTCGCCGTGGCGGATGCCGCCGATCAGAAGCGACAAGCCGATCATGCCGTTCAGCACGATCATGAGGACCGCCAGCATGGTGTCGCGCGCCAGGGTCGGGTTGTCCGAGCCGTTCAGGATCATCGCGGCGATGACGGCGACTTCGATGGTGATGACGGAAATCGTGAGGATGAGGGTCCCGTACGGCTCGCCGAGCAGCTCCGCAAGGCCGTCGGCATGGCGCACCACGGCGAAGCTGGACCACAGCATAGTCGCGAAGATCCAGACGAAGAGGGCGATCGTCCGAATGGGCGCGGCATCGAGATCGGTGAACCACGATGCGCCGATCAGGTAGACGACCGCGGCCGCGCCTGCGCTGGCGAAAAAGGCCGCCTCTCGGCGGAGGAAAGCGCGGATTGCGGCTGAAAGGTCCGGTGTGGGTCATCGTCTCCGCGTCGTGGTGCGGGCGCGACTCTAAGGAAGCGCGGAAGGGCTGTCTATCGGTTGGATTGCGGCGGGGGGAAATACGAGACATCCCATTTGCCGCGACCGAAGTCTTTTACTGCGGACTACCGCCGCGCCGTATTTTCGGGCTATATCCCGCGCCATGACCGCAGCCGCCACGCCGTTTCCCTTCAGCCGCGCCTATGCCGAGGCGCGCGAGCGCTTCCGCGATGCCTGCGCCAAAGCCGGTGTTTCCGTAACGTCCTACGACAACCCGTGCCGCGGGCCGGAGGGGGAGGCGCTTGCCATGGATGCCGCCTGGCTCGGGGCGCGCGACGCCGGCCGGGTGCTCGTCACCAGCTCGGCGACGCACGGCATCGAGGGCTTTTGCGGCTCGGCGCTGCAGGTCGACTGGATTGCGTCGCGGGGACGGGATCCGCTGCCGCCGGATTTCGCGGTGCTGCACCTGCACGCGCTCAATCCCTACGGCTTCGCCTGGCTCCGGCGGGTCAACGAGGACGGCGTCGACCTCAACCGCAACTTCGTCGATTTCGCCAAGCCCTTGCCGGCCAACCCCGGGTATGACGCGCTGCACGCGGCGCTGCTGCCCGAGAGCACCGCGCCCGAGGCGCTTGCCCGCGCGGACGCCGCGATCGAGGCCTACGGCAAGCGACATGGGCAAAGGGCGCTCGAGATGGCGGTCTCGTCCGGCCAGTACACCCAGCCGGCCGGCCTGTTCTACGGCGGCACCGCGCCGACATGGTCGCGGCGGACGGTGGAGGCGGTCCTGACGGATTTCGCCCTGACGCGCCGCCACGTCGTCGCGGTGGTCGACATTCACACCGGCCTCGGACCCTTCGGCTATGGCGAGCTGATCTGCGACCATCCCGCCGGCAGCCCGGAGACGCTGCGCGGCCGCCGCTGGTATGGCGAGTCGATGACGGAGCCCGCGCTCGGCACCTCCACCTCGGTGGCGAAATTCGGCCTGGTCGACTATGGCTGGCAGCAGGCGCTGGGCCCCGCCGTCACCTTCGTCACCCTCGAATACGGCACCTATCCGGTGGAAGACATGTTCCGGCAGCTCCGGGCGGATCACATCCTGCACCGCGACGGCCCGCCGGACTGGAACGCGCCGGCGACGCGGGCCGTGAAGGTCTCGCTGAAACGGCATTTCTTTCCCGACACCGGCGAATGGCGCGCCATGGTGCTGGCGCGCGGGCGGGAGGTCCTGCAACAGGCGGAATTGGGCCTTTTGTCCGAGCCTTAGTTCAAGGTGTCGATACGCCGGATGAAGTCCTGCAGAATCGCGGTGTAGAGCTTGTCCTGCAGGATCTTGTCCTCGACGCCGTGTTCGATGTTCGGATTGTCGTTGACCTCGATGACGAGAAATCCCTTGTCGGTCTGCTTGACGTCCACGCCGTAAAGGCCGTCGCCCATCAGCGCCGCGGCGCGGGTCGCGATGTCGACCAGCGCCTTGGGCGCTTCCTCCAGGGTAAAGGTCTTGTGGCCGCCCTCGCGGAAGCTGCCGTCGGCCCGGTGCTTCACGATCTGCCAGTGCTTGTGCGACATCTCGTACTGGCAGACGTACAGCGGCTTGCCGTTGAGCACGCCGATGCGCCAGTCGAAATGGGTATAGACGAATTCCTGCGCCAGAATGAGGCGCGAGTGCTTGAGCAGCTCCATCCCGTATTCGATCAGCTGTTCGCGGTTTTCCGCCTTGCGGATACCGCGGGAGAAGGAACCGTCGGGAATCTTGAGCACGATCGGATAGCCGAGCCGGTGCTCCAGCAGCGGCAGCATCTCGTCGTTGAAGTCGAGCCGGTTGATCGCCTCGCTGCGCGGCGTCGGGATGCCGTGCCGGATCAGCAGCTCGTGCAGGAAGACCTTGTTGGTGCAGCGCAGGATCGAGGTCGGGTCGTCGATCACCGCCAGACCTTCCTGCTCCGCCTTGCGGGCGAACTGGTAGGTGTAGTGATCGATCGAGGTGGTCGTGCGGATGAAGAGGGCGTCGAATTCCGGGATCCGGCGGTAGTCCTTGCTGGTGATCAGCTCGACATCCATCCGCAGCGCCTGGCCGTTGCGGATGAACCGGTCGAGCGCCGCCTTGTCGGAGGGCGGCAGGGCCTCGCCGGGCTCGTGCAGGATGGCCAGGTTGTAAAGACTGGGCGGCCGGCCGCCGCTGAGCGGCTTGCGCGTTCGGGTATAGGCGCGCAGCGCGCTCTGGAACCACGGGCTCAGCTCGTCCGGCAATTGGTGCAGGCCCATCGGCACGATGTTGGCGATGCGCCATTGGGTCTTGTTTTCGATGTGGAGCTTGACGATCGGGTAACGGAAGATATCGAAGCACTGCGACGCCAGCCGCTTGAAGCGGCTGTCGCTGGCCTGCCCGAAGAGGACGATGATGGTGAAGGCCCTGGCCGGCGGCGCCGTCAGCCGCCGGATCGTCCGCCGCAAAACATCCTCCAGCTCCGGCACGTCATGCGTATAGAGCGATTTGCGCGACAGGCTCAGCACGTCCGCCACCGTCGGCATCGGCAGCTGGCCGCGCGCCTCGGCGAGCAGGGAACAGTAGTAGCCGGCGCTGAGATAACCGTACCGACGGCAGAGATTCACCACGCGCCCGCCGCGCGGCAGGGCGGCGCCGGTGGTCAGGAACTCGTCGACGGCCATCAACTTGAGACCTTCCTCGGGACCTTTCCAGTCCGACAGACGGTCCACGACGATCGTATAGCGCGACATCACGCGGTAACGTCCTTTCTCTTCGGATAAACAATGAGAGACGCGAAATGTTTGCGGCGGCCGAGCCGCATCATGCGGTCCAGCTCCTTGGGCACGATCGGGATCCCGATACAGTCCGTTTCGGTTCTGTCTTCCTCGGGATCGACGAACGGATCATTGATATAGATGAAACGCTGGTCGAAAGCGGTGACCTTGATCCAGTGCGGCGCCTTCTCGCCGGTCAGCCTATAGGAGCTGATCAAAACGATCGGGATGCCGCCGCGTTCCAGCCGCTCCTGCAGATTGGCTGCGGTCAAGGGCCGGTGACGGATGCGCGCGCCCAGCTTGGCGAGGTCGCGGACGAACTGTTGCTCGACCAGGCGGATGACTTCCTTCTTTTCCTCGCTGCGGACCGAGCTGACGAAGATCTCGGTTTCGTTGCTGACCGAAACCTCGACCTCGAAGCCGCGGCGCAGCGCGGCGAGGGCGAGCCCGAGCGCGCCGCAGCCGCCGAGACCGGATGTCATGAACACCGTGGTGGATTCGCGCCAGAGCTGGATCTCCATCGACCGGTCCGCTTTCAGCGTCGGATCATGCGCCTTCATCGCCATCATTAGGCAAGCGGGGCCGCATGTGAAATCGAGCGTCTGGCGGTAGTAAGGCGCGTGTTCGGGATCGGGCGCCAGATGCGGCGCCAGATCCTTTTCCATGCGGAGCGCGTTCGCATGGTCCTCGTAATAGTCGAGATAGACGGCGAACTCGTCATAGTCGTGCTGGCGGTAGAGCTTCTGGGCCCCCCTGTTCTTCTGATTCACCTCGAGCCGCATCCGCGTCGCCCCCTCGCTGAGGGCGCGCTTTTCGGCAAAGCCGAGGAGCGCGCTCGCGACCCCCTGCTTGCGGCATTTCGGGTCCACCGCCATGGAGTAGAGCCGCGCCAGCGACGTGTTGCGGTGATAGAGAACGAGGCAGTAGCCGCGCAGCTTGCCGCCTTCCTCGTCCAGGAACACGTCGGCGTTGCCGCGCGTCAGGAAGTGGCGGAAGCTCCGGGTGGATAGAAGATCGGTCTCGAAACAGCGTTTTTCGAGCTCGACCAGCGCGGGTATGTCTGACGGTTCGGCGTCTCGGATCATAGCAACGGGGCGGCCGTTTCGGCCGCGTTGGCGTTGACGCGCAGTGCTGTCAACGATGCGTGCTCCGACACATTGGATCGCCGGGTCCTGGTCCTGCTTGGACGACATGACGGATATCTGATTAACGCGATCAATGGAAGCGGGCAACCTGATGCCGTGTCGGGCCTGTCGTAGGCGGGTGCCATGCAGCACTGGCGTTTCCATGAAACCGCCAATTCTTAGTGTCTTAGTGCGGTTTGGTTAAGGACGGGTTACCTGATCCACCCAATGCGCCAGGCCGGCCAGCTCCGCGTCGCGATCGCGAAAGCCTAGAATCTGAAGGCCCACGGGCAGTCCCGAGACGGCGAGTCGCGGCAGGGTAATACAAGGTGCCGCCGTGAGGGTCCAGAATATCTGAAAACTGCGGTTGCCGGTATGGTCGAGGCCGACCGGCGCCGGCCCCGCCGCCGTCAGGGTGACGAAGCCATCCGCCAGCGCTGCCATGCCGGCAATCGTGCGGCGAAGCGCCTCCTGTTTTTCGAGCGCCTGCTGGAATTCGCCGGGGGTGATGTGGCGCGACGCCTCGGCCCGCTCCGCGGCGGCCTCGCTGAGCTTCTCCGGATGGCGCTTGGCATAGTCGAGATAGGGCCATCGGCGCTCGAAGGTCGAGATGACGCGGGCGGTTTCCGCGATGCCCTGCAGCATCGATTCGAGCCGCTCGACCTCCGGCGTGTTCCGGCGATCCAGGATCGTGACGCCGGCGGCCGCCATCTTCCCGATGGCCGCGTCCAGGGCGGCGCGCGTCGCCGCGTCCACTTCCTTCCAGCCGTCGGTCTCCAGCCGGATCAGGTTGCGCGGGGCGCGGGCGGCCGGCAGGTCCGCGGGCCCTTGCAGGCCGGGATGGGGCGGCGTGCCCCCGACGACGGCCGCGATATGGCGGGCGATCAACCAGGCGTCGGCAAGGCTGCCGGCGATCGTGCCCAGCGTGTCGTGGCTGTTGGAGAGCGGATGGATGCCGCCGATGTTGAGCGCGGCATGGCTCGGCTTGAAGCCGTAGACCCCGCAATAGGCGGCCGGGCGCACGATCGAGCCCGCCGTCTGGGTGCCGAGGGCGACAGGCGTCATGCCCGCGCCGACGGCGGCGGCCGAGCCGCTCGACGAGCCGCCCGGCGTCCGCGTGTGATCGAAGGGATTGCACGTCGGGCCGGCCGCGGCCATCGCGAATTCGGTGGTCACGGTCTTGCCGAGGATGACCGCGCCGGCGTCGCGCAGCGCATAGACGCTGGCGGCATCGCGGCCGGACTGCCAGTCCTTGAAGATCGGGCTGTTCATCTGCGTCGGCATGTCGACGGTCTCGATGATGTCCTTGATCGCGACCGGGCAGCCGTCCACCGGCGAAAGCGGCCGGCCCTGCCGGTAGCGCGCGGTGGCGGCGTCGGCGGCGGCGCGCGGCGCGGCGGGATCGAACCAGACGAAGGCGCGGATCGTGGGCTCATGCGCCGACATTTGCTCGAGACAGCGCTCGAGGAAGTCGCGCGGCGTGTCGCTGCCGTCGCGAAAGCGCGGCACGGCGGTGGCGAAGCAGGGCAGATCGCTGCGTGCGGGATCGAAGGTGAGGGCGGCCATGGAAGGAGTCCGGTGGGGAAGGCTCGCCCATCAGCAGACAATGCGCTAGCCTCGCTGTCAAATATCGAATGCAGATCAGGAGCGAATAGGATGGCGAAGAAGCTCGTGCTCGATCCCGGCTGGCCGCGGGCGAAGAAATCCGGCTTCGCGATGGCGACGCAGGTCGGCGAGACGATCTATGTCGCCGGTCAGGTGGCGCAAGACCCGGACGGCAAGCTGGTCGGCGCCGGCGACATGGCCGCGCAGGCGCGCCAGGTCTTCGCCAACATCAGGGATATCCTGGCGGTGGCCGGGGCGACGATGGACGACGTGGTGAAGATCACCGCCTACGTCACCGACATGGGAAAATACGGCGAATACAACGCGGTGCGCGCGGAAGTTTTCCCAAAGGCGCAGATGGCGAGCGCCACCGTCGCCTCGCCGACCCTGGTGCGGGACGGCTTCCTGGTCGAGGTCGAAGCGATTGCCGTGGTCGGCTGCGGCGGCTGACCAATCGCGAGTTTCGGCTCAGGGCTGGATGATGACCTCGTCGCCGTCGATGACAAAGCGGTGCGGGACGTCCTCCGATACCCATTCCATGAAGCCGACGGCGTCGTCGAAGCGGGGATCGCCGTTCTTCAGCACCTCCGGGCGGAGCTGCGTGTCGATCAGCACGGGCAGGAAGGAGACGCGCCGCACGCCATCGCGGCCGAGCACCGCCTTGGCGATCAGGCTGCGCTTGGCGTCCTTGCCGTAGCCGAGGCGCGGATAGTCCGGGTCCAGCTCGACGCTGTATTCGCGCTCGAAGGCGCGGGCCGCGTCCGGCGATTTCTCGTCGCTCGACATGATGAAGTTGCTCAGGCTGTAGAAGCATATCTTGCCGTCATGGCCGCCGATCGCCTTCGGCGCATGCGCGTGGTGCCCGAGGATCAGGTCCGCGCCGGCGGCGAAGGCGGCCTTGGCGGCGGTCGGCTGGTAGTCCGCGATCAGGCGCGGAATGAAATGGATACCCCAGTGCAGCGAGACGACGACGGCATGGGCCTGCTTCTTGGCCCGGGCGATGTCATCGGTCATCGCCTCGAGATCCTCGTCATAGGGCATGGTGACGACCATGGGCGGCACGCCCGCCTGGTAGTCGAACGGCCGGTAGTAGGTATGCGCGCGCAACGGCGCCACCCCGGTCTTGGTGGGGCCTGCGGCATAGCCGTCGCGCAGGATCGAGCAATAGGCGAGGAAGGCGACCTTGATCCCCTTGCGCTCGAGGATCACCGGCTGGCGGGCTTCGTCGAGGTTGCGTCCGCCGCCGACCACCGCGATGCCCTTGCCGCGCAGCAGGTCGATCGTGTCGAGCAGGGCATCGCCGCCCCAGTCCATCGCATGGTTGCTCGCCACCGACACCACGTCGAAGCCGCAGTCGGTGAAGACCGACGCCATGTGCGGCTTGCATCGGCTGTGCCCGCCGCCGGAATGAACCTGCAGGCTGCCGCGCTCGGAATAGACCCGCTCGCATTGCCCGAAGCGGATGTCGCCTTGCATCAGCATCGGCGCGGCGAGCGAGCTGTATTGCGTCATCGGTTCGTGGATCGGGCCGACGTCGCCGCAGCCCAGCAGGACAACACCATCTTCCGCCATGACAGATTCCTCGCGATTGGGAAGCGCCTTTCGTGCCGCGCTCCGTGAATTCTGACATATTTGCCGTGCCGGACCCAAAGCGGCGCGGAAAAGCCGGCCGGTCGCCGCCGATTGCGCTACCTTCGCGCCTTGGCCGCGGTTCAGCTACACTGGCGACCTGCTCTTCTCACCAGCGCGCGGCCGGCTGCTGCCCGCCGCCGGGACTCCATAGATGGCACAAGCCGTGCCGCCACATTCGGGCACGATGCGATGAGCGCGACGACAACCGGCGAAGAGGTTCTCCTGTCGCCGCGTCAGCGCTTTCTCGTGGCGTTGGCGATCATGCCCGCCGGCGCCATGCAGGCGACCGATACCTTCGCGACCAGCATCGCCATGCCGACCATGATGGGGTCGCTGTCGGCCACCATCACCGAGATTTCCTGGGTCATCACCGCCTATCTCGTCGCCTCGGCCATGTTCACGCCGCTCTATGCCTGGATGAGCCGCCGGATCGGCCGCAAGCGGTTGTTCATCGCGGTGATCGCGGGCTTCCTGGGCGCGTCGCTGCTGGTCGCCCAGTCCCACACCCTGCTGCAGCTCGTGGTCTTCCGCTTCATCCAGGGCTTTTTCGGCGCGGGGCTCAATCCGCTGACCTTCCAGATGGTGCTCGCAACCTTTCCCCGGAGCCATCACGGCCCGGCCTTCGGCTGGCTGCAGACCGGGCGCATGAGCGCGGTCATCATCGGTCCGGTGGTCGGCGGTTTCCTGACGGAGTTCATCGACTGGCGCGCGGTCTATCTGATGAATATCCCGCTCGGCCTCCTGGCGCTCTTCATGATCCTGCGCGTCGTCCCGAAGGACGAGCCGGAACAGCCGAAACAATTCGATTTTTTCGGTTTCTTCGTGCTCAGCATCGCCATCGCCAGCATGCAGCTGGTGCTCGATCAGGGCCAGAAGCGGGACTGGTTCGATTCCGAGTTCATCATCGTCTGCGTGATGATCGCGGTGAGCGCTTTCTACGTCTTCGCAATCCACTGCACGACGAGCTTGAGGCCCTATCTCAACCCGCTGGTGTTCCGGAACCGCGAATTCGTCATCGGCCTGGTGATCGATTTCTTCACCAGCTTCATCTTCTTCGGATTCATGGCGCTGCTGCCGCAGATCCTCCAGCGCCAGCTTGGTTTCCCGGTGATGGAGGCGGGTTTCGTGCTGATGTATCGCGGCATCGGAACGATGATCGCCTCGCTCGGCTCGGGCTTCATGCTGCTGCGGTTCAAGCCGCGGCCGCTGATCGCGGTCGGCATCGTCGTCATCGGCGCCTCGAACTGGCTGCTGGCCAGCCTGACGCCCGATACCGACACCTTTCCCATCATCATCGCCATCCTGATGCAGGGCTTCGGCATCGGCTTCATGTCGACGCCGACCGAGACGGCGGCCTTCAACACCCTGCCGCCGGCGCTGCGTCCCGACGCGGCCAGCGTCATGACGGCGTTCCGCCGCATGGCCGCGGGCATCGGCGTCTCGGTGCTGATCGCCCAGTTCGTCGACGCCTCCCAGACCGCCCGTTCGGCGCTGATGGAGAATGTCAGCCGCTTCAGCGAGGTCTTCCGCAACTTTCCGATGCCGGAAAGCTGGAACCCGGACAGCCTTCAGGGCATGCTGAGCCTGGAGCGGGTGGTCAGCAAGCAGGCCGAGTTCATGGCTTACCTGCATGACTTCGAGCTTATGTCCTTCATCACGCTCTCCGCGCTGCCGCTATTGCTGCTGATGCGGACGAAGAGGGACGAGGAATAGGCGCATGCTGGAAACCGAGGCGATCAAGCTGGACGAGATCTACGTGCCGGTGAAGTTGCGGAAGACGCTGGACGCGGCCAAGGTCGATGCGCTGGCGGAAAGCATCCTCGAAAAAGGCCAGGAGGTTCCGATCCAGATCCGCCGCGACAAGGAGCGCTTCGTGCTGGTGACCGGGCTGCACCGGCTGGAGGCGGTGCGCGCGTTGGGCGAAGAGACGATCGACGCCATCATCGTCAGCGCCCGGAAATTCTGACGGCTTGCCTCGATGGCCTTTCGCGTCGCCTTTCTCAATCTCGAACAGGATCACAAGCGCTGGGAGGCGCGGCGGCATCTGGTCGTCGAGGAACTGGCCGCGCTCGACCCCGACATCTTCGCGATGAACGAGATCTGCATCCCGAAGCAGACCGGCCGCTGGCTGCGGGACGAAGCCGCGCGGGCGACCGGCAAGCGCTTCGCGCTGGTGCAGCAGAGCAAGACCAACACGGGATCGCGGATTGAAGGGGAGGGCGTGCTGACCCGCTTCCCGCTCCTGGAGACGGCGAACCTGGACTACCAGACGCTCGACTATGTGGCGCTGGTCGCACGGATGGAGATCGAGGGCCGCGCGCTCGACGTCTACGTGACCCATCTCTACCGCTCGCGCGGCGACGAATCCCTGCGCGAATTCCAGGTGCAGCAGCTTCTCGAATGGATCGAACTCGCGGACCGACGCGGACGCGCAGATCGTCTGCGGCGACTTCAACGCGCCGCCGGACCGGCCGTCGGCGAAGCGGATGGCGGCGGCTTTCCGCCCGACGCAGAGCGCGCCGACCGCCTTCACGCCGCTCGCGGACGCGGACGGCAACGTCACGCATCCCTATTGGCAGCGCTTCGACCGCAGCATCGACTACATCTGGGTCCGCGGCCCGCTTCGCTGCACCGCCAGCGCCGTTGCCTTCAACAAGCCCCATCCGGAGGACGCCACGCTCTGGCCGTCCGACCACGCAGGCCTCTGGGCCGATCTCGAATGGGCGTAAGGCCGAAGCGCGCGTGACCGCCAACGCCCTCTACCGCTGGTTCGACGAGACGGTGCTCGACCTCGGGCGCGAGGTGCGCTGGTCCTATCTGCCGCCGCTGATGGTCTATCTCGCTTATGGCGTGTCCGGGCTGACCTCGGTCGTCGGCGCCTTCTTCATCAAGGACTATCTCGGCCTGTCGGCGGCCTTTCTCGCCGGGCTGACCTTCTGGGCCGGCATTCCCTGGGCGCTCAAGATGCCGATGGGCCATCTCGTCGATCTGATCTGGCGCTGGAAGGGGCTGCTGGTCTATCTCGGCGCGGCGCTGATCGCGGTGAGCCTCGCCATCATGTACGGCCTGATCGCGCATACCGAGGCGATGCGCCACATGATGCCGGTCAACGCCTGGTACGTGCTGAGCGTGCTGCTGTCGCCGACCGGTTACGCGCTGCAGGACGTGGTGGCGGATGCGATGACCGTCGAGGCGGTGCCGCTGGCCGACGCCGAGGGCAAGCCCTATCCCGACGAGCTGGTCAAGCGCATGCACACGACGATGCAGACGCTGGGGCGCTTCGCGCTGATCGGCGGGCTGGTCCTGGTCGCCGCGGTGAATATCACCTTGTTCGAGGGCGTCGACACGATGACCCAAGCGCAGAAGGCAGCGATCTACGCCCAGATCTACCTCATGGCGATGGCCATTCCCGTGATCTCGGTCCTGGGCGTCGTGCTGGGCGGCATCTCTCTTCGCATCCGCGCCCGGCGGCTCCGGCGGCACGGCTTCGATGCGGAAGCCATCAAGCGCCTGCTGTTCCAGGCGGGCGAGGAAACCAGGCCCAACTGGTGGATCTTCGGCGGCAGTCTCCTCTTCGTCGCCTTCACGGTGACGATGGGCGTGGGCGAGGTGCCCTATGCGCAGGAGATCATCTTCGCCGGCTCCATGGGTATCGTCGGCTTCCTGATGTACCGGCTGATCCTGGAACTGGACCGCGACGTGCGGCGCGCGCTGCTGGGGACGGCGATCATCCTTTTCATCTTTCGCGCGACGCCGCTGCCGGGCCCCGGCCAGACATGGTTCGAGATCGACGTCCTCGGCTTCGATCAGCAGTTCCTCTCGGTGCTGTCGCTCATCACCTCGGTGCTGACGCTGGCCGGCATGCTGGTGCTGCGCCCGATGATTGGCCACCGCTCGATCGCTTATGTCGTGGTGCTGCTCACCGTCGCGTCGGGCATCCTGGCGCTGCCGAATATCGGGCTGTTTTATGGCATCCAGCATTGGACCGAGCACCTGACCGGCGGCGTCGTCGACGCGCGCTTCATCGCCATCCTCGACACCGCGCTCGAATCGCCCCTGTCGCAGATCGCCATGATCCCGATGCTGGCCTGGATCGCCAAGAACGCGCCGGCCAATCTCAAGGCGACCTTCTTCGCGGTGATGGCGTCCTTCGTCAACCTGGCGCTTTCGGCCAGCAGTCTCACCACGAAATACGTGAACGAGATTTTTCTGGTCACCCGCGAGGTGCGCGACCACGCCACGAGCGCGCTCGACGGTGCCGGCCGATTACCACCAGCTCGGCTGGCTGCTGATCGTCGTCGCGGCGATCGGCGTGATCGCGCCGATCGCCACGGTCGTGATGATCCAGCACTCCAGGCTCCGGACCGAGCAGTAGGGGGGTGCCCCGCAATCGCTGTGCAGTCCTCATCCTTCGACAGGCTCAGGATGAGGCCAACGATTTTCCCGCGGCAAAAAAAGCCTCATGCTGAGTTTGTCGAAGCATGAGGCACGCCGCGCGCCACGACCTCACGCCTTCCTGGCGATCTCCAGCAGCTTCTCCGCCGAGCGCAGCCAGTCCTCGGCGTGGCGCTGGTGCGGCTGGAACATCAGGTGCTGGATGCCGAGGTCGCGGTATTCGGCGATTTGCCGGCGGATCGTGTCGGGGTCGTCTGAAAGCGCGTCCCAGTTCACGCGCAGCGACAGGGTGAAGCTTTCCTCCGGCCGCTCCGCCCGCAGGCGCTTGACGATGGTGGGCGCCACGCCCGGGCTCTTGCGGCTGCCGTGCCAGCCGTCGCCGAGCCGGACCGCGCGCCGGAACGCGGCTCCGCCATGGCCGCCGACCCAGATCGGGATCGGACGCGCGGGATGCGGCAGCGTGCGCATCGCCTTGAAATTCGCCGCGACGTGCCCGCCCTTCAGGTCGACCGGGTCTTCGGTCCAGCAGGCGCGCAGCATGCGGATGGTCTCATCCGAGCGCGCGCCGCGCTCCTTGAACGGCACGCCCAGCGCGTCGAACTCGGCCTCCAGCCAGCCGACCGCGGCGCCGACGATGACGCGGCCCTGGCTCATCAGGTCGAGCGTCGCCAGCATCTTCGCCAGCACCAGCGGGTGGCGCATCGGCAGCACCAGCACGGAGGTGCCGAGCCCGACGCGGGTCGTCGCGGCGGCCGCCCAGGTCAGGCTGACCAGCGGCTCGTAGATATAAGCCGTCGGCGGATAGGGCGCGTCGACGGGGATCGCCAGGTGGTCGCTCACCCAGATGTCGTCATAGCCCTGCTGCTCGGCCTCCATGGCGGCCCGGCGGATCGTGTCGGGGCCGGCGGCGCGGCCGAACTGCGGCAGATGGATGCCGAATTTCATCGTTGTTGTCTCCTCCCTGTGGTAGGCGCGCCGCGGCAGGTATGTTGACCTGCATCATGGGGGCCGGAAAAGGCGGCGTGCTAGACAGCAAGACAATAGCGCGAAATCGGTGGGCGGTTGGACTCCCGTCGCGCGCGGGAGCAGGAGGAGCGTTGTCATGCGTCGGCGATTCAATTCGATCCTTTCCCTGGCGGCATGGGCTGCCGCCTTCGTCGCGGTGACGCTGCCGCTGCCGGGCGTTCCGGCGCACGCCGAGGATATTCCGGGCGACGTGGTCGCCGGCCGCACGCTCGCCCACAAGACATGCTCCGCCTGCCACTCGATCAGCGCGGCGCAACGCCGGACGCGGCTCTACGACGCGCCCGGTTTCGACGAGATCGCCGGGAACCCGCAGACGACCGCGGTCAGCCTGCGCGCCTTCCTGCAGTCGTCCCACCCGACCATGCCCAACCTCGTCCTCACCACCGAGGAGCGCGACAACGTGATCGCCTTCATCCTGAGCCTGAGACAGCGGTCGGATTGACGCGGCCCGGCAAACGCGGCGCGGTGACGTCATGAGCGATGGCGCGCGTACGCCGGACGCCCCGTCGCCGGGGGGCGGCGGGCTGGCGCTCTGGGTGGTGCCGGCCGGCATCGCCTTCTTCTTCGTTCTGCTGATCCTTCCGGCGCCTGCGGGCATGCCGAAGGCGGCGTGGCGCGTCGCCGCGGTGGGGCTCCTGATGGCCTTCTGGTGGGTGACGGAGGTCCTGCCCGTGGCGGCGACCGCGCTGCTGCCGATCCTCCTGTTCCCGCTGCTCGGCATTGCCGGCCTGCGCACCGCCGCCGCGCCTTATGCCGACCCGGTCATCTTTCTTTTTCTCGGCGGCCTGGTGCTGGGAATGGCCCTGCAGAAATGGGGGCTGCACCTGCGTATCGCGCTCCGGATCATCGCCTGGGTGGGGCTGCGGCCCGCCAACCTCGTCCTCGGTTTCATGGCGGCGACGGCCTTCCTCAGCATGTGGGTCAGCAACACGGCGACGGCGGCGATGATGATGCCGGTCGGCGTCTCGCTCGTCGTCCTGCTCGTGGGGGCTCCGGCCGAGCTCGCCTCGGTCCCGCGGGAGAAGGCGGAATTCGCCCGGGCCTTGCTGCTCGGCATCGCCTATGCGGCCACGATCGGCGGCATGGCGACGCTCATCGGGACGCCGCCCAACGCGCTGTTCGCGGGCTTCATGCGGCGGATCGATGGCATCGAGATCGGCTTCGCGCAATGGATGATGCTCGGCGTCCCGATCGCCGTGGTCTTTCTGCTCGGCGCGTGGCTGCTTCTGACGCGCGTGATCTTCCGGGTGCCGGCGGCGGAAACGCCGGCCATGCGCGAGCGCATGGCCGCGATGCTGGGCGCGCTGCCGCCGATGTCGCGGCCCGAGATGCTGGTCGGCCTGGTCTTCCTCGCGGCGGCGGCCGCCTGGATCAGCCGGCCCGAGCTCGCGCGGATCATTCCCGGCCTGGACGACACGGTCATCGCGATCGCGGCCGCCTTCGCGCTTTTCATCATTCCCTCCGGCCGCGACGGCTTTCTGATGGATTGGGCGAGCGCGGCGCGGCTGCCCTGGGACGTGCTGCTGCTGTTCGGCGGCGGCCTGTCGCTCGCGTCTGCGATCACGGACAGCGGGCTCTCCGCCTGGATCGGCGATGCGCTGTCGCAGCTCGGCGTGCTGCCGGTGATCGTGCTGATCGGCGCGCTCATGCTGGTGACGATCGCGCTGTCCGAGCTGGTGAGCAACACCGCGACCGCGGCCGCGCTGCTGCCCGTGGTGGCGTCGATCGGCGGCGGGCTCGGCCTCGATCCGATCGCGCTCACGGTCCCGGTGGTGCTCGCCGCGTCCTGCGCCTTCATGCTGCCGGTCGCGACGCCGCCCAATGCGCTCGCCTTCGGCAGCGGCTGCTTCACGGTCGCGCAGATGGCGCGGGCCGGGTTCCTGGTCGACACGCTGGGCATCGCCCTGGTGCTGGGCGCCAGTTACAGCATCATGTGGGCTCGTGTTCTGAGGTTTGTGGCCTCCCCTATTTGGGCGCCCTTCGGGGGATGAAGACTGCCAGAGCCCCCGCGACCACCGCGCCTGATACGGCGATCAGCCAGTCATCGAAATGCAACGGCTTGAGGTGCAAAAGAGCCGCCGCCTGCGGGAACTGCATCAGCAGGATTGCCGATGTCAGCGTTACCGCGACGGAGATGACGCCGACGCGGTCCCGTAAACCGCCCAGAGCTATGGTCACGACCACGCTGCCCAGAATCAGCGCCGCCAGCGCCATCGTTCGAGCATGCTCGACCGCATAGGCCGCGCCAAGACTGCGGGCGTAGCCCAGCGTAATGACGACGGTCATCAAAGCACCGACAGCGGCGATGATCGACCATTCGCGTAGGTCGAAAACGCGCCGCGCCGCGCTACGCTGGACGATGCCGATATCGCGCGATTCCGGCATGTGTTGGAAGACCAGAAGCGCCGTCGGATGAATGATTAACTCCAGCCACACGACATGAGCCGGGAGATAGAGCAGGGGAAAACCGGCAAACGGAATCAAAGCGGCGGTGACGACCAGCGGCATGTGCACCATCAGGAGATAGGCAAAGCTGAGCTTCAAGTTTTGGAAGAGCTGACGGCCTTCGGCGATGGCACGCACGATGGTACGGAAGTTATCATCGAGAAGGACGATGGATGCGACCTCTCGGGCCGTGCGCGTGCCACGTTCGCCCATCGCGATACCGATGTCGGCGCCCTGCAGCGCCGGTACGTCGTTGATGCCGTCGCCGGTAACCGCGACGATCTCCCCATCCTGTTGCAGAGCGCGAACGAGATCGAGCTTTTGGGACGGAATCGCGCGGGCGATCACGTCGAAGTCACGCAACCCATGGGAGCCGTTGCGCTCGATATAATCGGCGAAGTCCTCTCCCGCGATGACGCGCGGCGTGCCCTGACCGATACCGATCTCGGCGGCAATGGCAGCGGCGGTCGCCGGGTGGTCGCCGGTCACCATGATGATACGGATGCCGGCCGATTGCGCCTTGGCGACCGCCTCGGCGACGCCGTCACGTACCGGGTCCTCGAAGGCGAGGAGCCCTGCGAACCGGAAGTCCCGGTCCGGTTCGCCACCCGACCAGGTCTCGACGGGGCGCCAGGCAACCGCGATGACCTTGTGCCCCGTCGCGGCTAAGTCCTGCGTCCGACGCCGCCAAGCCTGCCGCTCGGCTTCGTCGAGCGCTGCCATCGCCAATACTGTCTCCGGCGCGCCTTTGACTGCGGCCCACGTGGCGGCCGATGACGTGCGCAGGATTGCCGTCTCACGCCGTCGGTCCTCGGTAAAAGGGAAGGTCGCGATGTGCGCATCGCCCGGGAGCGGCCGGCCGTGCAGCAGCGCTAGATCCATGGGATCGGCGCTCTCCTCGCGGGATGCCAGGGCGGCGATGGCCACCAGCCGATCGGGGTCGACCGTGTCTGCGGCGATGCGGTGCGCAAGCTGAAGCTGCCCCTCCGTCAATGTGCCGGTCTTGTCGGAGCAGATGCAGGTGACCCGTCCGATGTTTTCCACGACGACGGCGCGCCGGACCAGCGCCTGCTTCCGTGCGAGCCGGAAGACGCCGACGCCAAGAAAGAACGTGAAAACGACGGGGAATTCCTCGGGCATGGCGGCGACGGCGAGCGTTATGGCGCTTACGATCGCGTCGACTGCGCCATGCCCTTGGTAATAGCGAGTGGCGGCCAGCGCGATGCAGATGACGACGGCGGTCGCGATCAGGACGGTGACCAGGGCGGAAATCGCGATCTGCAGCGGCGTTCGCTCGCTTTGGCCAAGCCGCGCGGAGCGGATGATTTGCCCGTAGATCGTTTCGCGGCCGGTAAAAACCAGGCGAGCCTTGGCCTCGCCCGTGAGCAGGCGTGTACCGGCGGCAACCCAGTGGATGCCGTCGACGGAAATGTCGGCATGCGTCGCCGGATGTGCCGTGAAAGGCCGCTTGCGGACCGGAAGCGATTCGCCCGTCAACGTCGATTCGTCGACCTGCATCTCGGTGCCGCCGACGATCAGGCCGTCGGCCGGAAAGGATTCGCCGGCAGTCACGCGAACAAGGTCGCCCGGCACGAGGTCCGTTGCCGCGACGTCCTGCCAGATATTCTCGCGCAGGGCTCGTGCGCGGGGCGTGAGCCGCCCGGCGAGCCCTTCCGTCGTCGCCTGTGTGCGGCGGTGCAGGTAGGCGTCCATGGCCGCGATCGGCACAAGCGCCGCGGCCAGCACGGCCGCTTCGGCATAGTCGCCTATGGCGGTGAAGAGGACGGCGGTTCCGGCCAGGAACCAGACCATTGGGTCGCGCAGCGTATCGCGAAGAATGCGATCCCACCCGGACGGCGCGGCGTCCAGTATGTCGTTGCGGCCGTAGAGGGCACGTCGCGTTTCGACCTCGGCGCCGCTGAGGCCGCATTCATCTCCATAGAGCCCTTCGACGCGCTGCGCCGGAATGAGCTGGTGCATGGGTCCGTCCTTCCAACGCGCGCCTTTTGAAGCGTCACTCCGATGAATCCGGCGCAGTCGCGCCGCCACGCCTTACGGTTCGGCATTAGACAGGATTGAGGGCGGGCTGCGCTTGATGTGAATCATAGGGCTCGAGCGGTGGTGTTGTCCCCGGAACGGCTCACGCGGCGCGCCGGCGTGACACCTTGGCGAAGGCGTCATGGAGGATTGCCATCGCCCGGTCGACTTCGGCGTCGGTCGCCGTCATCGGCGGCACCAGGCGGATGACGTTCTTCAGCTTGCGAACGCCCCGCACCTGGAAGATCAGGCCCGCCTCCAGGCAATGCTCGAAGATCGCCTGGGTCTCTTTGTTCGCCGGCGTCTTCTTCTTGCGGTCGGTGACGAGCTCGATGCCAAGCAGGACGCCGCGCCCGCGTACGTCGCCGATCAGCGGGAATTCCTTCGCCATCTGTTTGAATGCGCGCCGTATCCGCTTTTCGATACGCGCCGCGCGACCGGCCATGTCCTCGTCCACGACGATATTTAGGCTTTCCTCGCCGGCGGCGCAGGCGAGGGGATCGGTGGCATGGCTACGCGTCGCGAAGTAGCCGTGCGCCACCGCGGCTTGCGCGACCGGCGCGGTTGAGCAGACAGCGCTGATCGGAAAGCCGCCTCCGAAATGCTTCGAGATGGTGATGATGTCCGGGTCGACGCCGGCCTCGTGCTGATGGCCGAAGAGCTTGCCGGTCTTGCCCAGGCCGGTTTGCGATTCATCGAAGATCAGCAGCATGCCGCGCGCGTCACAGGCTTCGCGCACCGCCTTGAAATAGCCCGGGGGCGGGACGATCACGCCGCCCGCGCTGAGGATCGGCTCGGCGATGAAGGCGGCCGGCTGGCTGGTGAAGTTGGCGTCCGCCATCTCCAGACTCGTGTTCAGGCATTGCAGCTTGCAGCCGGGAAATTTCAGGTTGAGCGGGCAGCGGTAGCAATAGGGCGTCAGGATCGACTGCGTGGCCGGGGCGACGACACTGTGGTTGCGGCGGTCCCAGTTGAAGGTGACCGAACGGGTGAGGTAGGAGGTCGAGCCGTGCAGCGCGGCGTGGAACCCGATCACGTCGAGCCCGCCGGTCGCTTTGCGGGCGAGGTCGATCGCGGCCTCGATCGAATCGCTGCCACTGACCAGGAACAGCGACTTCTCCAGCGGCTTCGGCAGCAGCTTGCCAAGCCGCTCATGCAGCCGGAGGCGCGGCACGTTGAGCATGGTGTTCGACGCATGCATCAGCGACTTCATCGTCTTCTCGATGACGGCGACGATGCGGGGGTGCTGATGGCCGAGCGCGGCGCCCATCTGCCCGGACTGAAAATCGAGATATTCCTTGCCGTCGGTGTCGACGACGGTGCTGCCCTTGGAGCGGGCGAGAATCGGCCGCCGCTCCAACCCGCCCATGTAGCTGCCGCCTTCGGTCGGAAACATCCACCGCTTGACGATCGATTGCACCCGCTTCCTGTCCATCGCACGCATCCCTTTTGCCTTCAGGAAGCGTAGCCGATCAAATTGGGAACGGGAAAGGGCGCGACGCTAGAACGGCCGGTCGCCCTCGATCGTCACCCTGTGCATGGCGCGGCGCATGCCGTGGAAGTCGTCGATGGCGTAATGCGCGGTGCAGCGATTGTCCCAGAAGGCGAGCGAGCCCTTGCGCCAGCGCAGGCGGCAGACGAATTCCGGCCGCGCCGCGTGCTGCGCCAGGTAGCCCAGGATCGGCGCCGCTTCCTCGTCCTTCATGCCCTTGATGCCGATCAGGTGCAGCTCGCTGAAATAGAGCGCCTTGCGCCCGGTTTCCGGATGCGTGCGGACCAGCGGGTGCTCGACCCGGCTGATCTCCGCCTGCTGCGCGACGGCCATTGCCTTGACGCCGTCCTTGAAGCGCTGCGCGCCCGGGCCATAGGTCCGTGCGTTGCTGAACACGCCGGTCAGGCCGCCCAGCGTCTTCTTCATGCCGTCCGAGAGCGCCTCATAGGCGAGGTGCAGGTTGGTGAACAGCGTATCGCCGCCATAGGGCGGAACCTCGAGGGCGTAGAGCATCGTCCCGTAGGCGGGCTTTTCCAGGTAGCTGATGTCGGTGTGCCAGCCGTTGCCGAAATGATGGACGTCGTCCGCCTCCTTGACGATCGCGAAGACGTCGGGCGCGTCCGGCAGCGGCTTGACGTAGGGATGGCGGTTGAGCGGCCCGAAGCGGCGGCCGAAGGCGGCTTGGCTCTGCGGCGTCAGCGTCTGGTCATGGAAGAACAGCACGTGATGCGCCAGGAAGGCCCGGTGGATCTCGTCGAAGGTCTGGTTGTCCAGGTCGCGGGACAGGTCGACGCCCGCGACCTCGGCGCCGAGCGATCCGGCGAGGGGGGATACCTGGATGCGGTCGAAACGGGACTCGGATGCGGTTACCGGTGCCATGGGCTGCCTTTCGTGACGCCAGAGTGCCAACGCCTATCCTTTAGCAAATAGCGGGGCAGGACGCCAAACCGGCGCGATGCCCTGTCGCAGGCCGTAATAGGCGTCCCGGCTGCCGGCCGCTGTTGACCCGGCCCCTCGGATTGATGCATCTGGCGGGAGGGGACGGCAACGCGGTGCGGACGGGCGCGGCGCAGGATGGACATTCGCATACCGATTTGGCTGACGGTCGCGCCGCGCCCGGGCGCCACCGTCTTCGCCACCCTTTACGGCATCGAAGCCTTGTCGCGCGCCCTGATCGCGGGCGTCATACCACTCGAGGCCTGGGCGCTGCTCGGCGCGGCGCGCTCGGTCAGCATCGCCTATACGGTCGTCGGTTTCGTCGCGCTGATCGCGAGCTTCCTCATTCCGCTGCTCATACGGTCGCTGGCGCGGCGCTGGATCTTCACCATCGGCTGCCTGCTCATGGTGGTTGGGCCCTTGCTGATGGGGGCAGCGGCCCTGGCGCCCTTCCTGGTCGGGCTGCAATGCCGCTCGCTCGCGGTGGTCTGCATCAATATTTCGCTCAACCTCTACGTGATGGATTACATCAGCCGTAAGGATTTCGTCGTCTCCGAGCCGCGGCGCCTGGCTTATATGGCGGCGGCCTGGTGCACCGGCCCGGGCCTCGGCGTGTATCTCTACAAGACATTCGGCGTGTTTGCCGCTTTCGCGCCAAGCGCCGGCGCCGCATTGATCACGCTCAGCTATTTCTGGTTCCTCCGCATGCGGGAAAGCGCGGCGGTGGCGCCGGCCACGCGGCGGCCGCCCAATCCTGTCGAGAACGTCCTGCGCTACGTGCGTCAGCCCCGGCTGCGGCTGGCCTTCGCGATCCCCTTCGCGCGCAGCAGCTTCTGGCAGACCTTCTTCGTCTACCCGTCGCTTTACATCGTCCAGCACGGCGGCGGCGCGCTTCTCGCCGGTGCCATGCTGTCGGCGGGGCAGGCGCTGCTATTTGCCGCACCGTTCTTCGGCCGCCTGGGACAGCGCTACGGCCTGCGCCCGATGCTCATCGCGGGCCTGGTGCTGGCCGGAACCGCCTGCGTCGCGGCGGGGTGCATACCGTCGAGCCCGGTGGCGATCGCCATCCTGTTCTTCATCGCGGCGATCGGCGCCGTCACGCTGGATGCCCTGGGGAATATAGCGTTTCTGCGCTTCGTCCATCCCTTCGAGCGGGCGGAGATGACGTCGGTCTTCCGGACTTACATGGAGCTGTCGCAGCTCCTGCCGGCCGCGGCCTTCGCCGTCCTGCTCACCGCCTTTCCGATCCGGTCCGTCTTCCTGCTAATGGGGGGATATCTGCTGCTCACGGCCCTGATCGCCCGCTATCTGCCGCGGCGCTTTTGATTTTCGGGCGAGACGCCCCTATATGACAGCCCTACGCAATTGCTAAGGCCAGCGGCCCCTTCACCGGCACAGCGGATTGGAACGGCATGCACGGCGGCCCCTTCGACGAACATCATGACCTGATGCACCGGCGCCATGCCTGGCGCAGCCGCCGCGAGACGATGGAAGCGCAGCCCTCGGGCAAGCGCTGGCGCGGCCGGATGCGCAGCTACTTGTACAGCACGGCGCGGCGCACCCATGACGTGCTGCGCCCGACGCGGGCGGTCCGCTGGGGCGTCGAAGCGGGCGCTGCAGCTCGAGCTGACCGCGCTGACGGCATCGTTTCCGGACCTGCCGGCGGCTTTCGACGGCTACCGCATTCTCCATCTGACCGATCTGCATCTCGACAACATCGACGGCACGGCCGAGGCGATCGCCGAGCGCGTGGCCGACCTGGAATGCGATCTCTGCGTCATCACCGGCGACATCCGCGACAACATCCACACGCCGCTCGGGCCGCTGATGGATCGTCTCGGCCATGTCGTCTCCGCCGTACGCGCGGCCGACGGGCTGCTCGGCGTTCTCGGCAATCACGACAGCGCGTCCATGGTGCCGCCGATGGAAGATCTCGGCATCCGCGTGCTGCTGAACGAGACGATCAGCTATGGCCGCGGCGAGGACGCGCTCTTCGTGACCGGCGTCGACGATGTCCACCGGTTCCGCACCGAGGACGCGCGGGCGGCCCTGGAATCGGCGCCGGACGGCTTCTGCATCGCGCTGGTCCATTCACCCGAGGCCGCCGACATCGCCGCGCCCCGCCACCGGCTCTACCTGACGGGCCATACCCATGGCGGGCAGATCTGCCTGCCGGGCGGCCGGCCCTTCGCGACCGGGATGAAGAGCCATCGGGACCTGGCGCGCGGCGTCTGGCGGCGCGGCGAGATGGTCGGCTACACCAGCCGCGGCCTCGGCGCCTGCGTCCTGCCGTTCCGCAGCTTCTGCCCCGGCGAAGTCGTGAGCGTGACGCTGCGCAAAGGACCGGCGGGCGTCGCCGCCGATTAGCGGGCGCTGACCACGACCGCAAAGCCGGCCGGGGAAAGCCGACCCCGATAAAGGCGATCGCCAGGGTCATGATCGCCATCCTTCCACCCCTGCGACGGAATGGAACGGATGCGGCTACCGGTCGTTCATCCATCGCTTTCGGACAACTTCTCGCAGCGCCGCGCGGCAGGTCTCCGACGCGCTTCGATCTCCCGGAGCGGGCGGGCGAGGCTAGAGGAGCAGTTGAGATGATGACGACGACGTTAACGGACGGGAATAGGCTCACCTTGGCGGGCTTGGCGAGTGTTCTTGTTGCCGCCGGCGCGCTCGCTGCCTGTGCGCAGATGACTCCGGCAGGGCCGGAGCAGGTCTATGCCAACAACCCCAGCGTGACCTACAGCTACAGCACGGATCAGGAATTGCTGCTGGCGAAGCAGAAGGCCGATGCCTATTGCAGCCAGTATCAAACGACGGTGCCGCGGTCGGGCACCATCACCAGCAACCCGGACGGCACCAACAGCGTCTCCTTCGAGTGCGTGCCGGTCGCTTCGGCGCCTGCCGTGGCGATGGCGCCGGCAACAGCGCCCTACACCTATACCTATCGCACCACGCAGGAGCTGCTGATGGGCTCGCAGAACGCCGATGCCTACTGCATGAAATACGGCAAACGGTCGAATGCGACCATCGTCACCAACTCGGACGGCTCGAAGACCGCCACCTTCCAATGCGTGCCGTAGCGTGACCCGTTAGGCGGCCGGGCCGCGCGCCGCAACCAGTTCCCGCAGGAGGGTCGAGGCGTCCGCCGCTTCGTCGATCGACCAGATCTGATCGGCGAGGCGCGCGGTGCGTTCCGGCGAGATCCCGGCGAGCGCGGCATTGTGCGCGAATTTACGCCGCAGCTCGGCGTCGCTCACCGGATTGTCGGGATGCCCCTTGGCGTTCTCGATGGTCAGCGCCCGCATGCCGAAAGGGCCGGTGGCGGTGAGGACGCAGCCGCCAATGTCGCGCGCGGACAACTCTTCGATCAGCGTGCAGCGGATGCGGCGTATCCAGGATGCGACGGCGGGCGAGGGCGGCACCTCACGTACCAGATGGCCCGGCAATACCTCGCCATGGGCAAGGGCCACGGCGACGCACCAATAGACGCTGAACTGCGCGTCGAGGCGTTTTTCCGGGCTCATTCGCGCCGCATGCGTCTTGCCCACGACGTCGAGCGCCTGCGGATTGACGCGCAGCTCGATCTCGGTCTTCTCGTCCAGCGCGTCTCCCATCTCGGCACGGAGCGCCAGCGCCGCGGTGATCGCCGGGTGCGTCAGGCGGCAGGACGGGTAGGGCTTGAAGGAGAGGCGGGCGATCTCGGGCGCGGCGCCGAGCGACGCGTTGAACGTGCGCGGGTCGAGCTTGCCGTGGAGATAGACGCGGCCGAGGCCGTCCTCGCCGAGGAAGGGATGCGCGACGCCGGCCAGGCCGCCCTCCGCCATCAGGGCGGCGAGCAGGCCGTTGCTCGCGGCGATCGCCGGCTGCAGCGCCTTCGTCTCCACTCCCTCGCGGGTCGATTGGTGGTTGCCCGAGGTCAGCGTGTAGGCCGCGCCGAGCGCGCTGCGCAGCACGTTGGGGTCGTCGGAGAGGACCCGCGCCGCCGCCGCGGCCGCGCCGAAATGGCCGAGCAGGGCGCTATAGATCCAGCCGCCGTCGACGAGGTTGAGGTCGGTCGCGATACCGAGGCGGCAGGACACCTCGATGCCGAGGATCATCGCCTCCAGCAGCCGCGCTCCGCTAACGCCGCCTCTGATGTCCGCCGCCGCCAGGGCTGCCGGGACGACGGCCGCGCCGGCATGCAGCACCGCGTCGTCATGGGTGTCGTCCAGCTCCAGCGCATGGGTGAAGTAGCCATTGATCAGCGTTGCTGCCGCCGGGGCGCGCTGCGTGCCGTCCACCACGCTGCAGTCGCCGCCGCCGCTCCACCGCGCCGCCGCGTCGAGCCAGGACGGCATGCCGAGCAGCGCATAGCCCGCGACCATGTCGCCCAGGATATCGAGCAGCTCGCGCCGTGCCGCGGTCTGTATGGCGGGCGACAGCCGGGACCACGCGATCTGCTCCGACAGCGCGACGATGCTTTCTACGATGGCGTCTGAACGCACGGTTGTATCCTTTTCATGCAAGTCGCGGCTTGCTCGACCGTCTTCCTGCGGTGGCAGGCGGCCGTGTCAATCCCTCCGCGCCGAGGTAGCTGCGCGGCCCGTGGTCGCGCATGTAGATCCGCACGAGATGCCGGCGCTTCTCGGGCGTCTCGAAATCGGCGAAGGGTGTGCGGTGGTGAACGACCACCCGGTTGTTGACGTAGACGGCCTGGCCCGCCTCCAGCGTGAAGGAGACCGGAAGCGACGGGTCGTTGAGCGTCTCTAAAAAGGTGTCGATCGCAGCAGATCCATCCGGGTCGAGCGGCTCGCCGGCGATCTCGTAACCCGCCTGCACGATGCGCCGATTGAAACGTCCCTTGAGCCGCTTGCCGTCATATTCGAAATAGGGGAAACGGTTGACCGGCGAATTGTCCGGATGGTGTTCGCCCATGCGGTTCCAATAGAAGGGCCGGTACAGGCGCGCGAGCAGGGCCGGATGCCGTTGCCGCATCAGGTTATGCGCGCTGTGCAGACTGACCAGGCTGTTTCGGCCGCCTTCCTTTGCGGGGCGGATGCAGAGCAGGCCGAAGAAGTCCGGTGTGCAGCTGAAGCCGTTGTCGGTGTGCCACTGGATCTCCTGGTTCGTCAGGTCGCCGCGCACGCGCAGGCCCTGCTTCTTCTCGGTGTCGACCACGTCGTGCAGCATGCGGCCGTCCCAGGCGCCGGCGACGACGCGCGAGACGAGGTTGCTGAGGAGCCAGTAGAGCGCCTTGGCTTCCTCCGCGTTCAGTCCCGCGATCGGTAGGCGGTCGACGACGGCGAAGCCGACGCCGTCGTCCAGAACCCGCCGCGCGGCCTCTGCCAGTTTCCGCGTTTCCTCCAGGTCGAAGTCGCCGGGATCAAGCAGGATGGTCGGCAGCGGATTTACGCGCAGCCGGTCCGATCACCGCGGACAGCTCCTGCGCGCAGGCCGCGGAGACTGGCACCTGCCAGTCCTTGGACGAAATCGTGGCCGTGGTCCAGGCGCTGGGACCCACGATCTCGGTTTCGACCATACAGGGGGTCGGCTCAGCCATGGGCCTTGTTCCTTTGCTCGATCGTCACCACGCCCGCCGTCGGATCGATGTAGAGCAGGTCGCCGCTGCGGATCGCCTGGGTGATGTCGGTCTCGAAGCGGTCCATGAAGGGCAGATTGGCGAAGGCCGCGCCCTGCGCCATCACCGGGTTGGCGTTGTTGAGCAGCAAGGCGAGCGGCGCCTTTTCCATGGCGACCATCTCGCGCAGCATCCAGGCGGACGCCACGCCGCCCTTGGCCGCGTTGAGCACGAGGACGCGGCCAACGTAGCTCTCGCCGATAGAGCTTGTGCGACGGGCGCGAGAAGATGCCGCGGTCGCGGTCGAGGTCGTAGCGCGTGCTGAAGTCGTCGGCGGCCGCGAGCGCGACCCCGCGCACCGCCGGGCCGATGCCGACATGGCCCCGGATCGCCAGGCCTGCGTTCGGCCCGCTCACGGCAGCACCTTCCCGGCGACGGCGGACTCGATGCAGCGGCGGAGCGAGGCCGGCGTCGGCGTGTAGCCGTAACCCTCGCAGATGTTGGCGACCTTCACCGAATGGGTCATCAGCCGTTTCCAGCCGTGGCTCTCGCGGATTTCCTTGGCGAAGGTCGCGAAGAAGTCGTGCCCGTGCACCAGCCGCCCGCCGGCATCCTCGATGGTCTTGGCATAGCCGATCGCCTGGGCGGCCTGTTTGATCTCGCGCGGCGCGTAGACCAGGAGCGCGGTATTGCCATGCACCTTGCGGCCGGCGAGCAGCTCGGCGACCTCGCCGATCTCGGTGATGCCGAGCTGCGGCGTGGACAGCGCGACCACGTCGAGCGCCTCGCCGACGCCGCCCCAGGCGTCGAGAAAGTCGCGCACGTCCTTGCGCGTGAGCGTCGCGGCGTCCAGCTGTGCGCCGGCGGTGACCGTCTGCCAGTCGGGCGCTTCGGGCGTGACGCCGACGACGTGGCAGAGCGCGATCGAGCCGTAGCTCGCGAGGTTGAGCGCCATGTGGTTGAGCGACAGGACCGACGGGCGCGGGCCGGGGATCTCGATCGCCGGCACCGACCAGTAGGAGTTCAGCCGGCGGCCGATCAGCGCGCCGACCGCGCCCCACTCGGCGACATGCTTCGGCGTGAAATCGAGGCGGAAGGCGTGCGTCGCCCTGCGGCAGGCGTCGAGATGGAAGCCGTAGCGCGGCACACGTCCGGTGAAGAAGGCGGCGAGGCTCGACGGTCCCGCCTCGAAATTGCAGCGCGCGCCGACGAAGCTATTCATGTAGATGACCGAGGGCGTGCCGGAATAGCCGCAGGCCTCGCCGAAGGTCGGCGCGGTCACCGAGTGGTCGTTGACGTAGGCATGCGACGCCGCGACGCCGAGCCGGCCGAGCGCCGTGACGGCTTCCTCGCTCTCCTGCGCGAGATCGCGGCCCGGCAGCAGGAAGCGGAAGGCGGCCTCGTCGAAACCGCGGAAGTCCGCGGCGGCGAAGGCGCGCGGCTTGCGCTCGGCGGGCGGCAGGTCGGCCAGTTCCTCGATGAAGCGCAGGCCGCTGTCGCCGATCGTCTCGCGGTCGGTGCTGATGTGGATGAGGCGCACCGGCACGAAATCCTCCGCGTCGAAGAAGTCGCCCACCCGCTGCTGGTATTCGAGCGCCCATTGCGCCGCCCGGCCGTGCGCGCCGTCGAGCATCGCCTTTTCGAGCGTGTTCAGCTTCATGCGCTGCCCTGCGGGTGCCGCATGGCTGGGGTGATGCTATCCGGCACGCCTTTTTCCTCCAATTCGTCCGTTCTTCGCATAATAATCACTGTGCCCCCTTTGGCATAACCGGCACAGGAGATCAAATCATGGCCGCCGCGGGTGACTGGATCGTTTGGTTCAACGGCAAGCTCGTGCCCGAGCGGGACGCGCGGGTGCCCTTCCGCGACCGCGGCTTCAAATACGGCGACGCCGTGTTCGACACGACGCGCACCTTCGGCCATCGGATCTTCCGGCTGGACGAACATCTCGACCGCTTTTTCCGCTCGCTCGCCTATCTCGACATCGATCCGGGCCTGAGCAAGAAGCAGTTCCGCGAGATCACCGAGCAGGTCGCCGCGCATAACCTGAAGCTGACGCCGCAGGACGAGGACATCTGGGTCTCGCAGCGGGTGACACGCGGGCTGGAGGCGGCCGACCGCGCGACCTATCCGGACTATCCGGAGCGCACGGTCATCGTCGAATGCCGGCCGCTGCCGTTCCGCGGCCGGGCGAAGTTCTACCGCAATGGGATCGAGCTGATCATCCCCTCGGTGCGGCGGCCGGCGCCCGACACGATGAGCCCGCGCGCCAAGATGCAGAACTACATCAACCTCGTGCTGGCCGACCTGGAAGTGAAGGCGCAGAAGCCGGACGCGCAGCCGGTCCTGCTCGACACCAACGGCAACCTCTCGGAGGGCCGGGGCAGCAACGTCTTCCTGGTGCGCGACGGCGTGCTGCTGACGCCGAAGGAGCGCTACGTGCTGCCGGGCGTGAGCCGGCAGACCGCGCTCGACCTGGCGAAGACGCTCGGCATCCCGGCGGAGGAGGCCGATCTCGACTTCTACGACGCGGTGACCGCGGACGAGGCCTTCATCACGTCGTCGAGCTGGTGCATCTGCCCGGTCTCCGTCGATCGGCGGCCGGCGCATCGGCGACGGCAAGGTGCCCGGGACCGGTCACCAAGCGGCTGATGGACGCCTATGTCGAGCTGGTCGACTGCGACTGGGTCGGGCAGTACCTGAAATACGCGAACGAGTGACGGCGCCCTAGAACACGCCCGCTTCGAGCCCGGCCGCCATCGCCATGCCGAGCTCCTCGCAGGGCGCGACGAAATCCTCCTGCCAGCCGCCCTTCAGGATCAGCGGCTCCTGCACCGCGCGCCAGCGCAGCCCGGTGACGATCGTCTCGACGCCGCGCCGCGTGCCGGTGCCGTCATGGCCCGCGCGGATGTAGAGGCAGTAGGGCAGGCCCTGCGTCTTCTCCAGGATCGGGTAGTAGCTGCGGTCGAAGAAATCCTTCAGCGCGCCGCTCATGTAGCCGAGATTCTCGGTCGTGCCGAGGATGACCGCGTCGGCTGCCAGCACGTCGTTTGGACCGGCTTCGAGCGGCGGCTTGTGCAGCACGTCGATGCCCGCGATCTCCGGCGCCCGCGCGCCCTTCAGCACGGCCTCGACCAGCCGCCGCGTGTTGGGCGAGGGGGTGTGCGCGACGATGAGCAGGCGCTTGGTTGGCATGGTGCGGGCAATTGTTCGGCTGCGTGCTGCGGAAAGCAACCCCCATCCCAACCTTCCCCCGCAAGGGGGGAAGGGATCCTGATTGCGACTGTTGCTGTATCAAGTCCTCCCCCCTTGTGGGGGAGGATTTAGGTGGGGGGTAAGCCTCAGGCCTCGCGCCGCTCACCAACACGATATTGTTCCACCCATCCAGCGACGCGCTCCATCCCGGCCGCACCACCGTCGTCGTGTCGTATTCCTCGACGATCAGCGGGCCCGGCTTGGGCGTCTTCCCGAGGGCGGCGCGGCCTCGTGACCGGCGTCTCCAGCCAGCCGTGCTCCGCGCCGAAATAGGCGTTGCGGGAGCCGGCTGCGACCTTGAAGCCGTCGCCGAGCTTGATCGCGGCCGGCAGGCGGGGCGCGTCCGGGACGCCGCGGCCGACCGCCTTCAGCGTCACGAGCTGCAGGCGCTCCTCGTCGGAGCGGTAGCCGAAGACATGCTGGTGCGCGACGGAAAAGCGTTCCGAAATCGCCGCCAGATCGTCGCGGGTGATCGGCAGGCCGGAGACCGGGATGGGGAGGGCGGTGTTCTGGCCGACATATTTGACGTCGACCGTATAGGTCAGCTCCTGCCGGCCGCGCGGGTAGCCGTCCGAGGTCAGCAGGTCCGGCGGCCTCGTCCCTGAGCGCGCCGAAGGTCTGGTTGAGGTCCTCCATGTCGAGGCTGTCGATCGGCTGGTAATAGGCGCGGATGGACTGGTGCTCGACGTCGGCGAAGATCAGGCCGAGCGCGCTGAACAGGCCGGCAGCCGGCGGCACGACGACGCGCGTGATGCCGAGCGACTCCGCGAGGCCGCAGACATGCACCCCGCCGTTGCCGCCGAAGGCGAACACGCCGAAGCCGGCCGGGTCGAGGCCGCGCTCGGAGGATACCGCGCTCAGCGCCCGCATCATCCGCGCGTTGGCGATCAGGTGGATGCCGTAGGCCGCTGCCGTCGAGTCTGCTGGCCGAGCTGTTCGCCGATCGCCGTCACTGCTTTTTCCGCACCGTCGCGGTCGAGCTTGAGGTCGCCGCCGACCAGGACGTCGGGATTAAGGTAGCCGAGCAGCAGGTTGGCGTCGGTGACGGTCGGCTCCGTGCCGCCCGCGCCGTAGCAGACGGGACCCGGCGCCGCGCCCGCGCTGTGCGGGCCGACCTGGATGCCGCCGCCGGCGTCGATCCAGGCGATGCTGCCGCCGCCCGCGCCGACCTCGGCGATGTCGATGGTCGGCGCCTGCACGACGTAGCCGCCGCCCTTGACCATGCGGTGGCCGAGCGCCGCGCCGCCGCCGACCTCGGTCTCCGGCGCCGTGCCGTATTCGCCGCCGACGATGATCGACGCCTTGGCGGTCGTGCCGCCCATGTCGAAGACGATGGCGTCGCCCATGCTGAGCCGGTCGCCGAGCCGTTTCGCGCCGACCACGCCGGCCGCCGGCCCGGACTCGATGATGAAGATCGGCTTGCGCGCGGCGAGCTCGCCCGGCAGCACGCCGCCGTTCGACTGCATGATGTTGAGCGGCACGGTGATGCCGATGGTCTTGAGCCGGTCGTCGAGACGGCGCGCGTAGCGCTCGATCACCGGGCGGATGTAGGCGTTCACCACGGTCGTGCTGGTGCGCTCGTATTCCTGGATCTGCGGCACCAGCTCGCTCGAGACGGTGACCGGCAGGTCGGGGAAATGCCGGCGGAAGATCGCCGCCGCCTCTTCCTCGTGCGCGCCGTTGGCGTAGGCGTTGATGAAGCAGATCGCGACCGCGTCGACCTTGGCCGCGACGCATTGCTCCGGCGACGGCGCGGACGGCGTCGCGGTCGAGCGGCTTGACGACGGCGCCCGAGGCGGCGATGCGCTCGGGCACCTGGAAACGCAAACGGCGCTCGACCAGCGGCTCGGGCTTGCGGAAGAACACGTCGTAGAGATGCGGCGCGCGGTAGCGGGCGATCTCCAGCACGTCGCGGAAGCCCTCCGTCGTCACCAGCGCCACCCGGACGCCCTTGCGCTCGATGATCGCGTTGGTCGCGACCGTCGTGCCGTGCGCGACCTCGCTGATCTCGCCGGGCTTGATCCCCGTCTCGGCGAGGAGCTGGCGGATGCCGTCCTCGATCGCGCGGCTGTAGTCGTCAGGGGTGGAGAGGATCTTCTTGGTCTTGACCGCGCCGTCCTCGCCCAGCAGGACGATGTCGGTGAAGGTGCCGCCGATATCGACGCCGAGCCGGTAGCGGGTCATCGGGCGCGCGCTCCCGCCTCGCGCCGCAGCGCCGCCGTGCGCTTCGCGTCGAGGGCGAGCGTGGCCGGGTCGACCGCGACGCCGTATTCGCGCTCGGCATGGGCGATGGTGATCTTCTCCTGACGCACGTCCTCGGCCACCGCCTCGGGGTCGCGCTCGAAGGGATCGCCGTAGCCGCCGGAGCCCGCCATCTCGGAGCGGAAGACCTCGTCCTTCTTCATCGGGCGGACGAACTTGGCCGGTGCATCCTCGCGCTTGCCGTCGCGGATGAAGTAGGACTTCGACAGCGCGCCCGGCTTGCCGCCGAACAGGCCCCAGCACGGGATAAAGATGCCGGTCGGCGCGCTGCTGCACCGTCGCGGTCTCGTTCAGCAGGCGGTACTGGCGCACGACGCCGAGCCCGCCGCGATACTTGCCGGGGCCGCCGGTGTCCGGAAGAAAGCCGTATTCCTCGATCAGCAGCGGGTTCTCCGCCTCGATCACCTCGACCGGCGTGTTCGACAGGTTGCCGAGCCAGTAGGGGCCGCCGTCCTGGCCGTCCGCGTCCGGTCCGCCGCCGCGCCCCGTCACGTTGTGGAACTCGACATGCAGGAAGCGCCGCCGCTCGGGCGTGAGGCCGGTGACCGAGAGCCCGAACTCGTTGCCGCCGGGGCAGGCCGGCATGCGGCCCGGCAGCAGCTTGGCGATGGCGCCTGAGACGAGCGTGCGCACGCGGTAGCCGCCCTGCCCGCGCGCGCCGAGCGCCGCCGGAAAGCGCGGATTGACCCAGCTCCCTTCCGGCGCGATCACGGTGATCGGCCGGTAGAAGCCGGCGTTGTTCGGCGTGTCGGGCGGCATGATGGCGCGCAGCGCGGCATAGGTGAGCGACGCCGTGAACCAGTAGTTGGTGTGCAGCGCGCCGCCCTTCTGCGGCGAGGTGCCGGTGAAATCGGCAATGATCTCATCGCCCTTGACGGTGAGCTTCACGTGCAGCTTGACCGGGCCGCCGCCGACCCCGTCGTCGTCGTTCCAGTCGGTGAACTCGGCCTCGCCGTCGGGCAGGTCGCGGATGCAGCTTCGCACCAGCCGCTCGGTGTAGTCGACCAGCGCGGTCATGTATTTCTTCAGCTCGGCCGCGCCGTAGACCTCGACCAGCTTCTCGATCTCGACCGCCGCCGTGTTGAGCGCGGCGATCTGCGCGCGCACGTCGCCCAGCACCGTGTCGGGCACGCGCGTGTTGTGCTCGATGATGCGGAAAAGCGTGTCGTTGCGCTTGCCCGCCTGGTAGATCTTGCTCGGCGGGATGCGCAGCCCTTCCTCGTAGATCTCGTTGCTGTCGGCGGCCTGGCCGCCCGCCACCCGGCCGGCGAGGTCGGTATGGTGCAGGATCAGGCCGAGGAAGCAGATCCGTTCGCCGTCCTTGAACACCGGCTTGAACATGAAGATGTCGTTCAGGTGGCTGCCGCCGGAATAGGGGTCGTTGTTGGCGAAGATGTCGCCCGGCTCGATGTCGTCGCCGAAATAGTCGAGGCAGCCCTTGAGCGCCGGCATGGTCGCGCCGAGATGGCCCGGCAGGGCCAGCCCCTGGCCGACCATCTGGCCGTTGCCGTCGCAGATCGAGGCGGAGAAGTCCATGTTCGCCTTGACCAGGGTCGAGCGCGAGGTGCGCAGCACCGACACCATCATGTTGTCGGAGATCATGACCAGCGCGTTCTTGATCAGCTCGAGACGGATGGGGTCGATAGCGTCTGTGGCGGCGGGGGCGTCGGGCACGGGCGGTGGCTTTCTTCTGATTCCGGGTCGGTCCGGGCAGTATAGGGCCGCCGTGGCGCCAGCGGCAAAGCCCGCGCATTTGCCATCCGGTCGCCATGGGCTCTACCCTGGAGCCGACCGCAATCAGCCACTTCGACCGACAGAAGGAGCGATTTCGCATGGAAATCCGGCCCTTGTCCGACGCCGCCGGTGCGGAAGTCATCGGCGTCGACCTCGGCGCGCCGCTTGCCGAGAAAACCTTCGCGACGATCCATCGCGCCTTTCTCGACCACTGCGTGCTCGTCTTCCGCGACCAGCACCTGACGCCCGCGCAGCATGTCGCCTTCAGCGCGCGCTTCGGGCCGCTGACCGAGCATGTCATCGACCAGTTCCTGCTGCCGGGCCATCCGCAAATCCTCCGCATCTCGAATAAGAAGAACGCAGAGGGCGGGAATGTCGGCCTTGCCGACGCCGGGCGCTACTGGCATTCCGACCTGTCCTATGCCGAGGTGCCGAGCCTGGGCTCGCTGCTCTACGCGCTCGAGATCCCGCCGGCGGGGAAGGGCGGCGACACGCTGTTCGCCAACCTGCGCAAGGCCTACGAAACGCTGCCGGACGCGACGAAGCAAAAGCTCGACGGGCTGAAGGCGGTCTACATGGCGAGCCGCAAGCGCATCCGCGACGACAGCCGAATCCGCCTGAACGAGAAGCAGGAAAGCGCGACCCCGCCGGTCGTCCATCCGGTCGTGCGCACCCATCCGGAAACCGGCCGCAAGGCGCTGTTCGTCAATCCCGGCCACACCGATCATATCGTCGGGATGGACGCGGACGAGAGCCGGGCGCTTCTGGACGAGCTGTTCGCGCACGCGACGGACGACGCCCTCGTCTATCGCCACAAGTGGCGCCTGCACGACCTCGTTTTCTGGGACAATCGCTGCCTGATGCATATCGCCGACCCGGCCTTGCCGGGCTACGACCGGCACATGCACCGCACGACGGTCGAAGGCGACCGCCCCTACTAGTAGACATTTCGCCGGACGGAGGCATCATGCAGAGCCCATCCTCCAAAGTGACGGCCGAGATCGACGGCGCCGTCTGGACGGTGACCATCAACCGCCCCGAGGTGCGCAATGCCGTGGACAACGAGACCTCGGAGGCGCTGGCCGCGATCTTCAAGGCGTTCGAGGCGGACGGCGATGCGCGCGTCGGCATCCTGACCGGCGCGGGCGGCAGCTTCTGCGCCGGCGCCGACCTGAAGGAGATCGCGTCCGGCAACCGGCGCAAGCGGTGGGAGACGAGCCGGGACGGCCCGATGGGGCCGACGCGCCTGTTGCTGTCGAAGCCGACCATCGCGGCGGTCGAAGGCTATGCGGTGGCGGGCGGGCTGGAGCTCGCGGTCTGGTGCGACCTGCGCGTCGCCGGCAAGGGCGCCACCTTCGGCGTCTTCTCCCGCCGCTGGGGCGTGCCGCTGATCGACGGCGGCACGGTGCGCCTGCCGCGGCTGATCGGCCAGAGCCGGGCGCTCGACATGATCCTGACCGGCCGCGCGGTCGATGCCGAGGAAGCGCATGCCATCGGGCTGGCGAACCGGCTGGTGCCGCAGGGCGCGGCGCTCGCGACGGCCCGGGAGATGGCGGCGGCCATGGCGGAATTCCCGCCGCAGTCGCTGAGCCACGACCGGCTCTCGACCTATCGGCAATGGGGGCTGCCGGTCGCCGACGCCATCGATCAGGAATTCGCCAGCCGCGCGGACGCGGCCGAGGCGGAGCAGGGCGCCGCGCGCTTCGTGAAAGGGCGCGGGCCGGCATGGGGCCTTTCAAGACGGCTGAGAACGGACTACCTATGCTAATGCGGTGAGCTGCCCTGGACGGGCCACGGCGGGACGCGGTCCGTCTCGGCGTTTGTCGGGAGAGGACGCGAACACGCAGGCCGGCTTGGCGCCGCTTTCGTTGAGGAAGCGTGAAGCCCTGGAACAGCGCTATTAGCGGAGAAAGGAGCCCATGCAGGCAAAGGAGCTTATGACCACGGACGTCGTCGTCGTCCATCCCCACACCCCCACGGCCGAGGTCGCGCAAGTTCTGCTGGATCACACGATCAGCGCCGTCCCCGTCGTCGATTCGACCGGCGCTCCGATTGGCATGGTCAGCGAGGGCGACCTTATCGGCCGCGACGACACCGAGCGCGACGCGCGCCGCGACTGGTGGCTCGAGATCCTGGCGGGCAACGAAGCATTTGGCCCTGATGACTTGAAATCGGCCGCTCCCCAGAAGAAGACTGCGCAGGACATCATGGCCGCGCCGGTGATTACCGTCACCGAGGAAACCGACGCGACCGAGATCGCGCGCCTGCTGTCGACCTATCGGATCAAACGGGTGCCGGTCGTTCGCCAAGGCCGCGTCGTCGGCATCGTCAGCCGCGCCGATCTTTTGCGGGCGCTGGCCGCGGAGCGCGCGCCCGAGGCCCCGGCGAAGCCGCACAGCCTCATCGCCGAAACCCTGGAATCGATCGACCGGCATTTTCGCCAGGGGCGCGACGGCGCGGCGGGAGACGGCGTCAAGCCGGCGGAGGCGCTTGGCGAGGAGAAGCTGAACGCCTCCGATTTCCGCAGCCTGGTGGTGAACTTCGAGCTCGACAAATCCCATCGGCGGGAGGAAGCGCGCAAGGCGGTGGCGGCGGCGTTGCAGACAAAGGTCAAGGACCTGATCGACCATCACATCGCCGACGAAAACTGGCAGGCCATGCTGCATAAGGCGCGCGAGGCGGCCATGCGCGGCGAAAAGAAGTTCATGCTGCTGCGCTTTCCCAGCCAGCTTTGCAGCGATCAAGGCCGGGCGATCAACATCAGCGAACCCGATTGGCCGTCGACGCTGCGCGGGGAGGCGGCGGAGATCTATCTTCGCTGGGAGCATGAATTGCGGCCGCAAGGGTTCCACCTCACGGCCGAAATCCTGAACTTCCCCGGCGGCATGCCCGGTGACGTCGGTCTGTTCCTCGCCTGGGTGTAATTATCGCCGCGTGCGGTTGCGGACTCCCGTCAGGCGTGCGCGGCGAGATAGGCCACGGCGTCGTTCAGCGTGAAGAGCTGCGGGTAGTCGGCTTCGGGAATGTCGACGCCGAGCCGCTCGTGCAGCGCGGTCACGAGGTTGAGGAAATCCATCGAATCGATGTCGAACTCCTCGCGCAGGTCGCCCGACGCATCGGCCAGGCCGGCGTCCACTTCGGGGGCGATCCGGCCGAGCTCGTCCACCACGACCGCCTTGATCTCGTCTTTCGTCATAGCGCCTCCGGTTTTTGCAGCAATGCGTCGATCTCCCGCAGCAGCAGCGCCCCTTTGTGGCCGTCGCTGACCCGGTGGTCGGCGGACAGCGTCGCCGTCAGGACGGCGCGCACGCGGATCGCGCCGTCGACGACCCAGGGCCGGTCGACGACCTTGCCCATGCCGAGGATTGCCACCTGCGGCGGATAGATCACCGCGTAGAGCGCCTCGACGCCGCGCTCGCCCAGGCTCGAGACGGTGATCGTCGGGTCGGACAGCTCGGAGCTGCGGAAGCGGCCGGCGCGCACCCGCTGGGTGAGGCCGCGCAGCGCCGCCATCACGCCGTCGAGCGACAGGCTGTCGGTGTCGTGGATCGCCGGCGCGACCAGCCCGCCGCCCCGGATCGCGATCGCCACGCCGACATGGATGGCTTCGCTCGGCTGGAAACGGCCGTTCTCGTAGAAGCCGTTGAACTCGGGAAAGCGCTTGAGCGCGCGCGCCACGGCCTTGACCAGCAGCGCGCCCGCGAGGAGGCGCTCGGCCGGCGGCCGGCTCTCGTTCGTCCCGGCGAGCCAGTCCTGCGCCGCGGTCATGTCGATGGAATGCTCGAGATAGTAGTGCGGGATCTCGCGCTTCGACCGCGCCATCGCCGCGGCGATCGCGGCGCGCATTGCGCCGAGGTCGATGCCGGCCGCGGCGGGCTTTCCCGCGGCGGCCGGCGTTGGCGCAGGGGGCGGTGCGGCGCGCAATGCCGCCTCCACGTCCACATAGACGATGCTGCCGCCCGGGCCGGTTCCGGCGATGCCGGCGAGGTCGATGCCTTTTTCCGCGGCGAGCTTGCGCGCGGCGGGCGAGACGCGGATCTCGCGGGTGGGGGGAACCGGGGTGGGGGCGACGGGGGCGGGGGCTGGCGGGGCGCCTGGCGTGGGCGGGACAGCGGCCGGCCGGGGCGCCGACGCCGGTGCCGGTGGCGGCGCCGGCGCTGCGGCGGCTTCCTCGAGCCCGCGGATCTCCGCCATCGGCATGCCGACCGGGACGGTGGCGCCGGGCTGGACGAGCAGCGACTGCACCGTGCCGTCCTCGAAGATCTCGATCTCGATGGCGCCTTTCTGGGTCTCGACCACCGCGACGATGTCGCCGTGCTTGACCGCGTCGCCCGGCTTGACCAGCCATTCGGTGAGCTTGCCCGCCTCCATGTCGGCGCCGAGTGACGGCATCTGTGAACTGGCCCATCGCCGGCTCCGGCTAGCGGCCGAGCGCCGCGCGGGCGGCGGCGACGATCGCCGGCGCTTGCGGAATCGCGGCCTGCTCGAGATGGCTCGGATAGGGGATCGGCACCTCGGCGCTGCACACCCGGCCGACCGGCGCGTCGAGGCTCCAGAAGGCTTGCTCCATGATCCGGGCGGAGATCTCCGCGGACAGGCTGCCGCTGCGCCAGCCTTCGTCGATGACGACGGCGTGGCGGGTCTTAGCGACCGAGGCCATGATCGTCGCGTCGTCGAGCGGCCGCAGCGACCGGAGGTCGACGACCTCGGCCTCGATGCCGCCCTTTGCCAGCTCCGCTGCGGCGTCGAGCGTCTTCCACAGCGAGCCGCCATACGTGATCAGGGAGACGTCCTTGCCGGGCCGGCGGACCGCCGCACGGCTGATCTCGACCGGGCCCGCGTCCGGGATGAGCGAGCCCGTCATGTTGTAGAGCATGACGTTCTCGAAGATCAGCACCGGGTCCGGGTCTTCCAGCGCGGTCCACAGCATGCCGCGCGCATCCTCGATCGTCGCCGGCGCCAGCACCTTGATCCCCGGGATGTGCGCGTACCAGCCTTCCAGGCTGTGCGAATGCTGCGCGGCGAGCTGGCGTCCCGCGCCGGTCGCCATGCGGATGACCAGCGGCACGCCGAACTGGCCGCCCGACATGTGGCGGACGGTCGCCGCGCTGTTGAGGATCTGGTCGAGCGCGAGCAGGCTGAAATTGACCGTCATCAGCTCGACGATCGGGCGCATGCCGGCCATGGCCGCGCCGATGCCTGCCCCGGTGAAGCCGGATTCGGAGAGCGGCGTGTCGCGGATGCGCTCGGGGCCGAACTCGTCGAGCAGCCCCTTGCTGACGGCGTAGCAGCCGCCGTAGCGGCCGACGTCCTCGCCCATCAGGAAGACCCGCTCGTCGCGGCTCATCGCGTCGCGGATCGCCTGCTTCACCGCCTCGCGGTAGGTGATTTCCGCCGAGGGCGCGGCGGCGGGACTGGCGTCGGTCATCGGCCCGCCTCCGCGTAGACATGCCGGGTCAGGTCCTCGACCGGCTCCCAGGTGCCGGCCTCGGCGAAGGCGACGGCTTCCTCGATCTCGGCGCGGACGGCGGCCTCGATTTTCGCGATGTCGTCCCGGTGGATCAGCCTGTTGTCCAGGAGCCAGCCCTGGAAGCGCACGATCGGGCCTTTCTTGCGCCAATCCTCGACTTCCGCCTTGCTGCGGTAAAGCTGGGCGTCGAACATCGAGTGCGCGCCGGAAGCGGAAGGTCCGGCACTCGAGGAAGTAGGGCTTGCCGGTTTCGTGGATCGCATGAATGGCGCGCCGCGCCGCCGCCTCGACGGCGACCACATCCATCCCGTCGATGGCCTCCGCGGCGATCTTGAATACCGCGGCCTTGGCGTGGATATCGGTCTCCGATTCCGACAGGTCGAGCGCGGTGCCCATGGCGTAGCGGTTGTTCTCGCAGACGAACAGCACCGGAAGGCCCCAGAGCGCGGCGAGGTTCATGCTCTCGTGGAACTCGCCCTCGGCGACCGCGCCTTCGCCGAAGAAGCAGGCGGTGACGCGCTTCTCGCGGCGCATCCGGTCGGCGAGCGCGAGCCCGACCGCGAGCGGCAGCCCGCCGCCGACGATGGCGTTGCCGCCATAGAAGTTGGTCTTCGCGTCGAAGAGATGCATCGAGCCGCCGCGTCCGCCGCTGCAGCCTTGGCGCTTGCCGTACATCTCGGCCATGACGGCCTTCATCGGCACGCCGCGCAGCAGCGCGTGACCGTGCTCCCGATAGGTGGCGACGATGCGGTCGTCCGGCGTCAGCACCGGGATGACGCCGGTCGCGATCGCCTCCTCGCCGTCATAGAGATGCAGGAAGCCGCGGATCTTCTCCTGGGTGTACAGCTCGGCGCATTTGTCCTCGAACATCCGCACCCGAATCATCTGTCGCAGCATTTCCAGGACATGGCTCGCGCGTCAGGCTCGGCTTGTCGGTCGCGGCGCTCATGTCTCGTCGCTTTCCAGGGTGGAGATGTCGCCTTCCGGCAGGCCCAGCTCGCGCGCCTTGAGCAGCCGGCGCATGATCTTGCCGCTGCGCGTCTTCGGCAGGTTGGCGCGGAAGTCGATCTCCTTGGGCGCCACGGCGGGCCCGAGCCGCTTGCGCGCATGGCCCAGCAGGTCGCGCCGCAGCGCTTCGCTCGCCTCGTAGCCGGGTTTCAGCGCGACGAAGGCCTTGACCATCTCGCCGGCCATCGGATCGGGCTTGCCGATGACGCCGGCCTCGGCGACGGCAGGATGCTCCATCAGCACGCTCTCGACCTCGAACGGGCCGATGAGATGCCCGGCCGCCTTGATCACGTCGTCCGAGCGCCCGACGAACCAGTAGTATCCGTCCGCGTCGCGCTGGGCGAGGTCGCCGGTCAGGTACCAGTCGCCCGAGAAGCATTTGCGGTAGCGCTCGTCTTCATGCAGGTAGCCCCGCATCATCGACGGCCAGCCCGCCTTGAGGGCAAGCTCGCCCATGCTGTTCGGCGCGGTGATCTCCTCGACGGCGCCGTCCTTGCGCTGCACGATGCCGGCTTCGATGCCGGGCAGGGGCCGGCCCATCGAGCCCGGCTTCACGTCCATCGTCGCGTAGTTCGCGATCATGATGCCGCCGGTCTCGGTCTGCCACCAGTTGTCGTGGAAGGGCATGCCGAAGGTCTCGTTGCCCCAGATGACGGCTTCCGGATTCAGCGGCTCGCCCACGCTCGCCATGAAGCGCAGGCGCGACAGGTCGTATTTCTTGGCGATGTCGCCGCCCAGCTTCATCAGCATGCGGATCGCCGTCGGCGCGGTGTACCAGACGGTGACCTTCTCGTCCTGCAGCAGCCGGTACCAGCGCTCGGCGTCGAACTCGGCCTGGTCGACGATCATGGTCGTGCCGTTGGTCAGCGGCGAGATGATGCCGTAGGACGTGCCGGTGACCCAGCCGGGATCCGCGGTGCACCAGAAGATGTCGTCGGGATGCAGGTCGAGCGCGTATTGGCCGGTGATGTGATGCGCCACGACGGCCTCGTGCACGTGGATCGCCCCTTTCGGCCGGCCCGTCGTACCGCTGGTGAAATGCAGCAGCGCCATGTCCTCGGGCGTCGGTGCGGACGATGTCGAAATCGGGCGAGGCCTCGGCCATCGCCTGGGTCATCGAGATGGTGCCCGGCGGCGGCTCCGATCCCGCATCGTCGATCAGCAGGACATGCTCGAAGCCCGCAAGCTCGTCGCGCCAGGGCGCGACCTTGCGGCGGTAGAAGGAGGCGGTGGTGACCAGCGCCTTGGCGCCGCCGATGGTCATGCGCGCCTTGATCGGCTCCGGCCCGAAGGCCGAGAACAGCGGCGAGAAGACCGAGCCGTTCTTCAGCGTTCCGAGCGCGGCGATATAAAGCTCCGGCACGCGGCCGAGCAGGCTGTAGACCCGGTCGCCTTTCTTCAGGCCGAGACCGGACAGCACGTTCGCAAAGCGGTTGGTCTCCGCCGCGAGGTCCTTATAGGTGAAATCCTTTACCGCCAGGTCGCGGGCGACCCAGCGGAGCGCGGTCTTGCCGCCCTTGCCGTTGGCGACGTGGCGGTCGACCGCCTCATAGGCGATGTTCAGGCCGCCCCCGGGCAGGCCGTCGAGCTGCCGCCGCGCATCGTCCCAGCGAAAGGCGCGGCGCGCGGCTTCGTAGTCCTTCAGGTTGGCGGTTGCCGCCGCCTGCGGTTTCTTATGGATCGTTTCCTCGCCCATTGGCTCTTAGAATGAGGCAGGGCGGCCGGTTCCTACCTTGATACAGGTCAAGGAACGCACGGTCGCGCAGGTAGATCGTGCGCTTTGGTATTTCACGGCCCCAGGCAGCGTGGACGCCGCGGTATGACCGGACATCGACCGAATTCTTTGAGGGCGCAATTCCCGGCCTTTCGCGGCCGGGAATTGCATTATCTCGACAGCGCCGCCACCGCGCAGATGCCGCAGACGGTGATCGACGCGGTGATCGAATACGACACGCGCTACCGCGCCAACGTGCATGGCGAGGTGCATCATCTCGCCTGCCAGGCCGTCACCGCCTATGCGGATGCCCGCGCCGCGATCGGCCGGCTGCTCAACGCGCGGTCACCGAAAGAGATCGTCTTCACCTATGGCGCGACCTCGTCGATCAACCTGCTGGCGGCGACGCTCGGCGAGCGGATCGGCGCGGGCGACGAGATCGTGCTGTCGGGGCTGGAGCATCACAGCAACCTGCTGCCCTGGCAGCGGCTGGCCGAGCGGCGGGGCGCGGTGCTGAAATTCCTCGGCGTGACGGACGAGGGACGGATCGACGGCGCGACGATCGACCAGGCGGTGACCAGCCGCTGCAAGCTGATCGCGGTCACGCAATGCTCCAACGTCACGGGTGCGGTGACCGAGGTCGAGCCGCTGGTGCGTGCGGCGCGGGCGGTCGGCGCCCGGATCATGCTCGACGGCGCGCAGGCGATCCCGCACATGCCGGTCGACGTGCAGCGCCTCGGCATCGACTTTTACGCCTTTTCGGGACACAAGCTGTTCGGCCCGACCGGCATCGGCGTGCTGTGGGGCCGCCAGGAGCTGCTGGCCGAGCTCGGGCCTTTCATGGTGGGCGGGCAGATGACCGCGACGGCGACCCTGACCGGCGCCACCTACACCGAGCCGCCGCAGCGCTTCGAAGCCGGCACGCCGCCGATCGCGGCGGCGATCGGGCTGGGCGCCGCCGCTCAATGGGTCGCGGCGCAGGACTGGCCGGCGATCATGGCGGAAGAGCGGCGGCTCACGGCGCGCATCCTCGAGAAGCTGGCGACGATACGGGCCGTCCGCGTCATCGGCCCGACCGACCTGGCGCGGCGCATCGGCGTCGTTTCCTTCGTGACGTCGCTGATCGATCCCCTGGCGCTATGCCGCGTTCTCGACGACCGCGGCGTGGCCGTGCGGTACGGCAATCACTGCGCCCAGCCGCTGCTGACCCGGATGGGCGTCGACGGCGCGATGCGCGCCAGCCTTGCTCCTTACGTGGACGACGCCGACGTCGACGCTCTGCTGGAGACCCTCGAGCATACGTTGCATTGACGGGGAAATAATAACGGGGCAGGGGCAGTCCGCGGATTTGCCGCTGGCGCGCCGACATCGGGTGGGATAGTGATTCCGCCATGAACAACGGTCGTTTGCCTCGGCATCGGGCGCTGCAACACGGGGCGATCGCGCTGCTGGCCTTGTTGGCCTCTCATGCCGCCTCTGCCGCCGACAATCAGGGAACGGTCAGCGAAGCGGCGGAGCCCGAGCGCTGCGCATTGCCGATCGCCGAGATCTACGAGCGCACCTCGGAGGCCGTCGTGCTGGTCAGCACGCGCACGATCAATCCCTACAGTGTGACTGACCGCGTGCAGCGGGCGATCGGCTCCGGCTTCATCTTCGACAAGAAAGGGCTGCTCCTCACGAACTCGCATGTGGTCTACGGCGCGCAGTCCATCACGGTGACGCTTGACGACGGCAGTACCACGAAGGCCGAGCTGGTCGGCGCCGACCCGATTTTTGATCTGGCGGTCTTGCGCATACCCAAGCCGGCGACCGGCTCGCTGCCGGTCATCCGGCTCGGCGATTCCGATTCGATCAATGTCGGCGACGATGTGATCGCCATCGGCAATCCGCTCGGCCTGGACCAGACATTGACCCGGGGCGTCGTGTCGGCGCTCAACCGGGTGCTGCCGGAAAGCCCGCTGTTGCTGCCGCGCGCCATGATCCAGACCGATACACCGATCAATCCAGGCAATTCCGGCGGGCCGCTGCTCAATCGCTGCGGCGAGGCGGTCGGCATCAACTCGGAAATCATCGAAGATGCACAAGGCATCAGCTTCGCGATCCCGATCAATCTGCTGAAGACCGTGCTGCCGATGCTGATCAGCAAGGGGCATGTCGTCCGGCCGTGGATCGGTTTTCATGGCCAGCTCGTCGACGCGGATCTGGCGAAAGTCCTCAGTATCCCCATCGTGCCGGGCATGCTGGTGGAAGTGGTCGAGCCGGACAGTCCCGCCGCGAAAGCGAAGATCCGCGGCGGCTATCTGGACATCGCGATCGCGGGCAAGGAGTTCCTCGTCGGCGGCGACATCGTCACCGAGATCAACGGCATCCACATCAAGAAGCCCGAAGATCTGGTGAAAGCCATGGCGCCGCTCACGGTGGGATCGCTCGTCTCGCTCGAGCTGTATCGCAGCGGCAAGACAATCCATGTGTCATACCGCCTGCCGGAGCGGCCGATCCTGCCAAGCGACGTGGCGAATTAGCGGCTGGCCCGGCTGCACGTCCTGCGGCGATCGCGCCGATTGCATTCCGCCGATCGATGCCTACGTGAATGAGCAAGGGCGCGCCGCCAGTTCGGCGCCTCGCGTGTAGCCCCGGCTCTCGGGATTGGGGAGGTCGTATCCGTATTCCACCGCGTTTGGAGGAAGGTGCGGCATGAACAAAGCACAATCTCGAAGGATCGAAGCGCGGAACCTGTTTCGCGTCGCAAAGATCAGGATCAGCCGAAGCTATCTGGTATCCATGGCGGGCCTGCTCTTGGCCCTGGTCCTGCTGCTCGGTCACAGCCTTTACAGTGAATATATCCTGGTCATCTGCGTCTTGTTCGCGGTGATCTTTTTCGGGCTCATCAGCCTCAACCTGCGCATCATGCGCCGGTCGCGCGAGGAGGTCCCGCCGTTCGACGTCGACCAGCCGTCCGCCAATGTCTTCAGGACCTTTACCGGGGCGCTCCGCAAAGGCGAGGCCAAGCTGCAGCTGATGATCATCCCGGTCGCCGTGGTGGCCGGGTTTCTCGTGCTGGCCGCGGTAGACCTTTGGGATCGCGCGCATGTCGTGTGATCCGCGCGATCCCATCCGACGTTGACGTCAACGCCGCGGCAGGCGGGCCGACGCTTATTCCATGAACCAGCCGTGGCTGACCACGAGGGACTGGCCGGTCAGCGCGTTGGTGGGGAAGGACGCGAAGAGCAGCGCGATCTCGGCCACGTCTTCGACGGTGGTGAATTCCTTGTCGACCGTGCCGCCGAGCATGATCTTCTCGACCACCTCCTTCTCGGAAATGCCAAGCTCCTTCGCTTGTTCAGGGATCTGCTTCTCGACCAGCGGCGTCTTGACGAAGCCCGGGCAGATGACGTTCGCACGCACCCCGTGCTCGCCGCCTTCCTTCGAGACGACGCGGGCGAGGCCGAGCAGCCCGTGCTTCGCCGTCACATAGGCGCATTTCAGCGGCGAGGCTTCCTTCGAATGGACCGAGCCCATGTAGATGATCGAGCCGCGGCCCTTCTTGTACATGTGCGGGATGCAGGCCTTGGTGGTGAGGAAGGCGCCGTCGAGATGGATCGACAGCAGCTTTCTTCCAGTCCGCGAAGGGGAAATTCTCGATCTTGTAGACCGTCTGGATGCCGGCATTAGACACCAGCACGTCGACGCCTCCCCAATGCTCGACGACGCTGGCCACGCCGCTGTTGACCTCCTTCTCGTCGGTCACGTCCATGGCGATGCCGATCGCCTGGCCGGGACCCATGGCGGTCAGCTTCTCGGCCGTTTCCTTGGCCAATTCGAGCTTGATGTCGGCGATCGCGACGCGTGCGCCCTCTTCGACGTAGCGCGTTGCGATGGCCTCTCCGATGCCACGGGCCGCGCCGGTGACGATGGCGATAGTGTCCTTCATTTTCATGGGGAAGACTCCTTGGTTGAACGTCGTTTAATCCCGCGCGTCCTGGGTCAGGTCGAATACCGTCACGTTGTCCGTCGGCTTGCTGCGGTTCTGCCAGGACTTGTGATGGAAGGTGCGGCGCACGTCGTTGCCCCCGGCCTGCCAATGCTCGTCGATCGAGTGCCGGGAGAATTCGTAGTCCTTGGACTGGGTGAAGTAGTCCTTGCGCCGATGGATGAGGTGGACGATCGTCACCGCCGCGTTGCAGCTCGCCTCATACAGCAGCTTGGCGTCGGGATCGTCCTTGAGATTTGCGGGTAGCTTGGTGAGCAGCCGATGCGCCGCGCGCCGCAACGTCTGTTCTCGGCGGGCCATGTCGGTGTTCAGCCGCGTCCGGCTGGAGAAGCGGATGTCCTTCTCCCGCTCCGAGACGTCGGCGATCGACCGCGGCATGGGCCCGCGCGCGCTGAACAGGTCGACCTGGAACACCAGCATGTCCGGGCGCGGGATTTGATCCAGCACGTATTGCAACGGCGTGTTCGAGACGAGGCCGCCGTCCCAGTAATGCTCGCCGTCGATCTCCACCGGCGGGAAGCCGGGCGGCAAGGCGCCGCTCGCCATGATGTGCTCGGGCCGGATGTCCTGTTCCATGTTGTCGAAGTAAACGAAGTTACCGGTGCGAAGGTTCACCGCGCCGACGCTGAAACGCATCTGGCGGGCGTTGATGAGGTCGAAATCGATGAGCTCGGTCAGCGTCCGGCGCAGCGGCGACGTGTCGTAGTAGCTGAGCGCTTGCGCGGCGCCCGACGGATAGGTCCAGGGCGGCGGCAGGCGCGGCTCGAAGAAGCCGGGCAGGCCGAACATCACCGCGAAGGCGGCGCTCGCATCGTTAAAGTAGCTCCGCGCATGCTCGCCCACGGCGACCGGCCGGAGCAGCAATTGAGACGACACCAGCTCCCAGAAGTGGCGCAGGCGCTCGACGCGGCGCTCCGGCGGATTGCCGGCGATGATGGCGGCATTGATGGCGCCGATGGAGATGCCGGCGACCCAGTCGGGCGTATGGCCGGCATCCATCAGCGCCTCGTAGACACCCGCCTGATAGGCGCCAAGCGCGCCGCCGCCCTGAAGGACCAGGACGGTCTCCTCGCTGTTCGAGCCATTGCCCGATCTGCGACCGTTGCTCATGAGATCAGAGGCTCCCAGATGCTGGTAACCCGTCCCCCCTGCACTTAAGTGGGACGTAAGGATAAAATCGGAAGGGGCCGGGCAGTAACGAGAATGTTACCGGCGGGATGGATAGGGCCCGCCGCTGCATGTAGGCTCTGTGCCGGAAGCGAGGCGGAGACGGATGTGAAATCGGCTCATTTGTGGCCCGCATGGGCGATCCTCAATCTCGGCACCTTCGCGGCCGGCCTGGTGCTGCCGCTGGTCACGGTAAGCCATCTCTATGTCTTCAACAGCGACATCGTGCTTTTCAGGGTTCCGATGATCCTGGCCGAGAATGGCGAGTGGCTGCTGGCCGCCGCCGTCGCGCTGTTCGGCATCGTGCTGCCGATCGCCAAGACGATCGTATACGTCTTCGCGCCGTACTGGCCGAAACTGGCGCTGTTCGTCGGCCGCTTCTCGCCGGTCGCGTTCTTCGACATCTTCATGGTGGCGCTGCTGATCTTCGTCGCGAAGGGGGCCTTCGCCAGCAATGCGGCGACGGCGACCGGGATGTATCCGCTGCTCTTCTTCGCTTGCTCCAGCAAGCTCATCGAGTGGGCCTTTGCGCGCGCCTTCGCCAAATCCGCCGGTCGCGGCCGGCAGGACGCCGGCCGCCCGGAGGTCTTGATTACACCGGCGATGTGCAGTGGGCGCAGCGCTTGGCGTTGATCGGGATCGTCGACAGGCATTCGGGGCATTCCTTGGTCGTCGCCGGCGCCGGCTCTTCCTTTTTCTTCAGCCGGTTCATCGTGCGGACCATAAGGAAGATCGCGAAGGCGACGATGATGAAATCCAGTATGCTGTTGACGAAGATGCCGTAGTTGATCGTCACCGCACCGGCTTTCTGCGCTTCCGCCAGCGATGCGTAATGTCCGCTCGACAGGTTGATGAACAGGTCGCTGAAATCGACATTGCCCATGAGCTTGCCGATCGGCGGCATGATGATGTCCTTGACCATCGACGAGACGATCTTTCCGAACGCAGCGCCGATGATGATGCCGACCGCCATGTCGACGACGTTGCCGCGCATCGCGAATTCTTTGAATTCCTTAAGCATTATAGAGTCCCCTATGCCGTAATATGGCCGAAGCCCGTAATCCCGGGCCGCGGCTCCCCATAAAAAAAACGTTAGCACAACGATTTTCAAATCGAAGCCGCTTTGTGCCGGCCCGGGGTGCGATGCGGCGGGACTGTGGCAGCTTCGCCGCTATGGCGCGTGGCCGGAACCCTGCCGGGTCGGCGCCTTGACCGGAGCGCGCAGGGAACGGCGCGTTCTCGGCGGCGTTCATGTGCATGACGGGGAGGGCGATCGTCCTTTCCTACGGCAACATGAATAGGAGGAGGTCGCCATGTCCGGCCGCGCGGTCGCAGTTCTGCTTCTCATCCTCGGGATTGCATTACTTATCTTCGGAATCAACGCATCCGATGCGCCCATGGATCGCATTTCGGAATCCCTTACCGGCAAGTTCACCGATTCGACGATGCTGTATCTCCTGTTGGGTATCGCCGGGATCGCCATCGGCGGCGGGATGCTCGCCTTTGGCCGTCGCGCCTGACGGGCGAGCACGGAAATTTCCGCCGTCTCGCCGCGGAATGTGATAGTCCTGCTGCGACAGTACGTCCGCTCGACGGCCTATGCGCTTGTGTTTATTTGACCCTGGCGCAGCAACGGCCGGCGCGGCCGTCATGCCATCTGATCGCAGGCGGGGCGATACGTGAACGTCTATCTACCGATCGCGGAGCTGACCGAGAATGTCTATATGCTTCTCGCGCTTGGCGGGAGCGTCGGCTTCATCTCGGGGCTTTTCGGCGTCGGCGGCGGCTTCCTGATCACGCCGCTGCTGATCTTTCTCGGCATTCCCGCGCCCGTCGCGGTCGCCTCCGGCGCCAACCAGGTGCTCGGCGCCTCGATGTCCGGCCTCGTCGTCCACTGGCGGCGCGGCAACCTGGACCTCAAGATGGGCGGCATCCTGCTGGTCGGGGCGTTGCTCGGATCCTGGCTCGGCATCTGGCTGTTCGGCCTGTTGCGGAGTTTCGGCCAGATCGATCTCGTCATCTCGCTCCTCTACGTCATCCTGCTGGGCATCATCGGCACGCTGATGCTGACCGAGGGCGTGCGCACGATGATAAAGGGACGCCGGGGGATGCCGCAGGTGCAGGATCGTGGTCCCCACCGCCACACCTGGATGCACGGCCTGCCGCTGAAGATGCGCTTCTATCGCTCCCATCTCTACATCAGCGCGATCCTGCCGATCGCCGTCGGGATGTTCGGCGGGTTGATCACGATGATGGGCGTCGGCGGCGGCTTCCTGATGGTGCCGCTGATGATCTACATCATCGGCATGCGGACGAGCGTGGTCGTCGGCACGTCACTGTTCATGATCATCTTCGTCACGGCGAACGTTACCTTCCTCCAGGCCCACCAGTACCACACGGTCGATATCGTGCTGACGGTCCTGATGCTGTTGGGCGGCGTCGTCGGCGCGCAGTTCGGCGCCCGGATGGCGCCGCGCATCTCGGCCGACCGGCTGCGCATCATGCTCGCGCTCCTGGTTCTCGCCGTCGGCATCAAGATGCTCTGGGACCTGACCGTGGCGCCCAGCGATCCCTATTTCATCGATCCGACCACCCTCTAAACCGTCATCCGGCCGTAACCGTGCGACGCGCGATCCCTTCGCCGGGACGGAGCGAGTATGATGGCGTGCTCAGCCCACGAACCTCTTTCGGAGACGGACGATGAAAAGCAACAGGATACGCCGCTTCGCCTTGCCCCGCTCGCGGAGCCGCGCGACACCGGGCGCGCCGCCCGGCAGTATCGTCGTGCATGAGGATGCGCTGCCGTCGCGGATCAATGCCATGGCGTACGGCAAGGACGACGTCGTCTTCCAGGACGCCTTGACCCTGGAGGACATTCCGGCGCTGCTGGCGCGATGGCCGACGGTCTGGATCGACGTCGTCGGGCTCGGCAGCGCCGACGTGATCGAGGGCCTCGGGCGGATCTTCCGGCTGCACAGCCTGGCGCTCGAGGACGTGGTCAGCGTCTCCCAACGTCCGAAGGTGGAGGAATACGAGAATTTCACCTTCATCGTCTGCAACATGATCCATGCCGAAGGCGCCCTTCATACCGAGCAGGTCTCGATCTTCGTCGGCGAGGGGTTCGTGCTGACCTTCCAGGAGCAGCTGGGCGATTGCTTCGGGCCGATCCGGGACCGCATCCGCAAAGGGCGCGGCCGGCTGCGCCGGGAAGGGCCGGATTATCTCGCCTACGCGCTGATCGACTCCCTGGTGGACAACTATTTCGCGCCGGTCGAGCGCTACGGCGATCTGATCGAGACGCTCGAGCTCGAGGTGGTGGAAAATACGCGGAAGAGCGTCGTCGGCCAGATCCACGCCGCGCGCCGCGACCTGTTCCTGTTGCGCAAGACGATCTGGGCGCAGCGCGAGATGCTCGCGGCCTTGAGCCGCGAAACCTATCTCGGCTTCACCGAATCGACCCAGATCTACCTGCGGGACTGCTACGATCACACGGTGCAGCTTCTCGACATGACCGAGACCTACCGCGACTTCGCCACCAACCTGTTCGAGCTGTACCTCTCGACCGTCAGCAACCGGATGAACGAGATCATGAAGGTGCTGACGATCATCGCCACGATCTTCATGCCGATGGGCGTCATCGCCAGCATCTACGGCATGAACTTCGACCACGCGAAGTCGCCCTGGAACATGCCGGAGCTCGGCTGGTATCTCGGCTATCCCTTCGCGCTCGCGCTGATGGCGCTGGTCGCGATCGGCATGCTGATCATGTTCTGGCGCAAGGGGTGGATCGGAAAAAGCTTGTGAGGCGCGGCGGGGCGCTAGGCAAACAGGCCGCTGCCGTGCAGGAAATCGGCCATGGCCCGGCAGTCCGCCGCGCAGCCCGCGTTGCGGCGCCAGGCAAGGCCGATCCGGCGCGTCGGGGTCGGCGCCTTTAGCGGCCGGACCGTGAGCCTGGCGGTGTCGCAGAGGCCTGCGTCGACGGCCATCTTCGGCAGCAGCGTCACGCCATAGCCGGCCTCGACGAGACGCGTCAGGGTGAACAGGCTCGTCGCGCCGAATTCGTCGATCCGCGCGGCCGGGAGCGCGCAGGCCGACAGCGCGTGGTCGCGCAGGCAGTGGCCGTCCTGGAGCAGCAGCAGCGGCCGGCCGGCGATCTCCGCGATCTCCGCGGTTTCCCCGATCTCCGTGGCCGACGCCCCGTCCGGCCGCCTGCCCGGCTCCGCGAGCAGCAGCGGGTCGTCGCCGACGATGGCCGTTTCGAGCCCCGGAACGTCATAGGGAAAGGCCATCATCACGAGATCGAGCTCGCCTGCCTTCAGGGAGTCGAGCAGCGTTGCCGTCGTGTCCTCGCGCAGCTTGAGCACGAGCCCGGGAAAGGCAGCCTTGAGCTGCGGCAGCAGGCGCGGCAGCAGGAACGGCGCGATGGTCGGGATGACGCCGAGCCGCAGCGAGCCGGACAGCGGTCCGGTCCCGCGGCGGGCCCAGCCGGTCAGCGCTTCGGCCTCGGACAGGATACGCCCGGCGCGGGCGACGACCTCCGCCCCGGCGGCGGTGATGATGACGCGGCGCCGGTCGCGGTCGACGAGGCGCAGGCCCAGTGTCGCCTCCAGCTCCTTGATCGCGCCGCTGAGCGTCGACTGGGTGACGCAGCAGGCCAGGGCGGCGCGGCTGAACGAGCGGTATCGCGCGAGCGCGACGAGATATTGCAACTGCCGCAGCGTCGGCAGCGCCGGAAGCTGGCGCTCGGCCGGCTGCGGCGGCGCGTCGCAGCCCGGCCGGGCCTTGGCCGGCGCCGGGCGCGCACGGGTGCCGGAACGTTCGCATATCCGGCCCGTCCGCCGGCATCGCCATGTCCATTATCGCTTCCGCCGATATCTGTTAACGATATTAACAATTAGACGCATTCTAATTTATAGCTATCTTCGCCCGGGTCAATAGCTCATTCGTCTTTCCCCTCAGACCCAGGAGACCCGACATGCTTTGCGTAGGCGATACCGTTCCCGAATTCTCCGTGACCGGCGTGCGGCCCGGCTTCAACGACCACGAGGAAAACGGCCAGACCGCGTTCGAGACGATCACGCCCGACAGCTTTCCCGGTAAATGGAAGGTCATCTTCTTCTATCCGAAGGACTACACCTTCGTCTGCCCGACGGAGATCGTCGAGTTCGCGGCACTGGAGGAGGAATTCGCCGACCGGGACTGCATCGTCATGGGCGGCAGCACGGACAACGAGTTCTGCAAGCTGGCCTGGCGGCGCGATCACGCCGACCTGGACCGGCTGCAGCCAGTGGTCCTTCGCGGACACCAACGGATCGCTGGTCGACGGGCTCGGCGTCCGCTCGCCGGACGGCGTGGCGCTGCGGGCGACCTTCATCGTCGATCCGGACAACGTGATCCAGCACGTGTCGGTCAACAACCTCAACGTCGGGCGCAACCCGCGCGAGGTCCTGCGCGTCCTCGACGGTCTGCAGACCGACGAGCTCTGCCCCTGCAACCGCCAGGTCGGAGGCGAAACCCTCGCCGCGTGAGGCGAGGGGCAGCGATGCCGCCGGACGGGTAATCCGGCGGCATCGCCGTCCCCAGGCCCAAGCGCACACGGACCCTTTCAGACAGCGGAGGACAATATGTCTCTCGACGCCATACGGCAGGCCTTGCCGGCCCACGCCAAGGACATCAAATTGAACCTTTCCAACGTGATCGACGACGCGACCCTGAGCGAGCAGCAGCGCTACGGCGCCTTGCTGGCCGCGGCCCTGGCCTGCCGCAACGGCGCGGTCATCGCGGCGGCGGAAGCCGAAGCGGCGCAGCGTCTTTCGGCGCCCGCGCTGGCGGCGGCGAAAGCGGCCGCGGCGGTGATGGCGATGAACAACATCTATTACCGCTTCGTCCACCTGGCGTCGGCGCCCGAATACGCCACGATGCGGGCCGGGCTGCGGATGAACGCGATCGCCAATCCCGGCGTCGAGCGGGCCGATTTCGAGCTCTGGTCGCTCGCCGTCTCGGCGATCAATGGCTGCGGCATGTGCATCGACGCGCATGAGAAGGAGCTGCGCAAGGCCGGGATGCGGCCCGAGCAGATCCAGGCAGCGGTCAAGATCGCGGCGGTCGTCCACGCCGCGGCGGCGGTGCTGGACGGCGAGGCCGCTGCCGAGCGAAAGGCTCGACGACGCGGCGTAGGCGGCGCCTCCGGTTCTCCTTGGGCCGGGTCGCGCCGGCCCGAACTGGAAACCGTGCCCCGCATCGGCGGCGGCGCGGTTTTCCGTTTGCCGTAGGGTTGCGAGTTTACAGCGTCCGGGAGGATCTGTTCTCCCGGGTGTCATTTCTATATTGCAGTTACGACTTATTCGCAATATAACTTTCCACAACGCTATACCGAGGACAGCCGGAGAGGGAGCACCGATGCCGGACGAACGCCACCTTTGCGAGACGCATAGCGCCGAAGCGCTCGTTCCCGGCGACTTGCGGTTCAAGGACCTGCGCTTCGCGGAGCAGTTCACCATCTGGGCCTTGCGCAAATGGGTGGCCGTCATGCGCAGCGCCGAAAAGGACGCGACGCTGCTGCGCCAGGCCTTCACGCAAGCCACGATCGGCGACGCCTTCTTCGCCTTCGACCATCTGATGCGGATCGTCGCGGTCAGCGCCAAGCGGACGATCGACGTACGCTGCGTCGGATGCCACGCGGTCAGCCTGGACGAGACGATGGCGCTGGCCATGATCGAGGCGCGGCAGCAGGGCGACGCGGTCAGCACCCACATGTATCTCGACGACTGGATTCCGCCCGCCGCGGCGCGCATCGCCTTCGATCCGGTGACCTTCGTCGCCGAGGCGATGGACCGCGGCGGCATGCGGCTGTCGGGCAATCGCGACCGGCATTTCGGCTGTCGCTTCCAGCGCGCGGTTCATTAGCCGCCGGGCCGTCTACTGCGTACGCAGATTGATCTGCGTCAATGCGCGGCGCCTCGGAGTCCGATCGAATAGTAAAGCTGCGGCGAGGAGCCGTTGCGGGTGAAGCACCGGCGGTCCGTCCTTTGGGCGTGATAGCCGAGTGGCGAGGTACCTGCAGCTTGCGATGATCCGCCGCGACAGGGCCCGCAGCGTTGTGTCCCGAGCGCTCCAGAAGGAGACTTCAGGTGTGGAAGGGAGGCAGCTGCGGGTTTCCTGTTATCGGGCGAAGCCTAGCCTGTCCCGCCGGCGGCGCCGCGCTTCTTGCGGATCGCCGTGACGGCGATGGCGGTGATGATCGCCCCGAGCGCGGCCAGCCCGCTGTCCTTCTGTGAATTCGAAGACGTCGCCCTGGGTGCCGAGAAACGCCATGGCCGATGCCGGGCTGACCAGGACCGCGACGATCCATTCCATGATCTCGTAGGCGACGCTGCACGCGCAGACGATCGTGACCGCGAAGAAGAGCGGCCAGTTGCCGCGCGGCCGCGCGGCGCGCTGGCAATCAGCTCCTGCAGCGGGTAGCACATCAAGAGCCCGAAGCTGAAATGCACCAACCGGTCGTAGTGGTTGCGCCCCAGTCCGAGCAGGTCGCGGATCCAATAGCCGGCAGGCACTTCCGAATAAGTGTAGTGGGCGCCGATCGTGTGCAGGCAGAAGAAGATCGTGAGCAGGACGTAGCTCGCGTTCGACAGCGGCCGCGTTGAGATACATCCGGACCAGCCAAGGCACGGCCGCGAAGACCAGGAGGTTTTCCAGAAGCCAGTCCATGCGGTCCAAGCGGCGCGATGGCGAGCGCCGCCCAGAACAGGACATAGAAGGCGAAGAGATAGACGGGGAGCGCGCTGCGGCGGCCGGCGCCGCGCGGCCTGTCCGGCGCCGGCCGTCGTCGCGTGTGGAGAGTTCATGGTCGCATCAACGCCCGAGACGGTGAAAGGCTGCGCCGGAACCCGGCGCGCTGCATACGCCGGTATGCCGGCTCAACTATGCCGGGCGGACGGTGCGGGAATCAAGAATTGATGCCGTCGGGCGCCGCCGCCACGGGCGGCTCGGGAGCCATGGCTGGGCGGGCGCCCGTCATCGGTACCAGGTTGCGCAGGAACTGCTCGGCGGAATTGCGCCAGGAAAAGCGCAGCGCGTGGTCCCGGCAGGCCGCCGGCGACAGCGTCAGCGCCTCGGCGACGGCGGCGGCGAGATCCTCCTTCAGGCAGCCGACGGGCGCGTCCCCGATCACGTCGAGCGGCCCGGCGACCGGGTAGGCGGCGACCGGAATGCCGGACGCGAGCGCCTCGAGCAGCACCAGGCCGAAGGTGTCGGTGCGGCTCGGGAAGACGAATACGTCGCTCGCCGCGTAGTGGCGGGCGAGGTCCTCGCCGGTCTTCATGCCGACGAAGCGGACCCGCGGATAGCGCCGGCGCAGCAGCTTGAGCTGCGGGCCGTCGCCGACGACGATCTTCGTGCCCTCGAAGGGCAGGTCGAGGAAGGCGCCGATGTTCTTCTCGACCGCGACGCGGCCGACATAGAGCGCGATCGGCCGCGGGTCGTGAAAGAAGCCCTTGTCGCGCGGGCGGAACAGCGCCGTATCGACGCCGCGCGACCAGCGGACGATGTTGTGAAAGCCGTTGCGGCGCAGCTCGCCCTCGATCGACCCGGTCGAGACCATCACGCGCTCCGCCGCGCCGTGGAACCAGCGCATGATCCGGTAGGTCCAGGACGGCGGGATGCGGGTGCGCGCTTCGATGTATTCGGGAAACTTGGTGTGATAGGCGGTGGTGAAGGCGCGTCCCCTGCGCCGGCAGTAGCGCCGCGCGGCGACGCCGAGCGGGCCTTCGGTCGATATGTGGATCGCGTCCGGCTCGTAGGCGTCGATCAGGCGCGGCAGCTTGCCGTGCGCGTCCACGGCGAGCTGGATGTCGGGGTAGGTCGGGCAGGGGATCGTGCGGAAGCGCTGCGGGCCGATGACGCAGACGTCATGGCCCATATGGCGCAGCTCGTTGGCCACCGTGCTGAGCGTGCGCACGACCCCGTTGACCTGCGGGAACCAAGCGTCGGTCACGATGAGGATGCGCATGGCGGGCGACGGGGCGATCGGTGTCACTCGGCCGGGAGGAGCTGCTTGGCGCGTACCGGTGTACGCGTGCCGTGCGACACGGTCTCCGGGTAGAGCTGCGCCCAGTGCACGAGCTCGAGCGTGCCGTCCAGGTGCTCGACCAGGGCGGTGCAGCTCTCGACCCAGTCTCCGTCGTTGCAGTAGAGCACGCCGTCGATCATCCGCATCTCGGCATTGTGGATGTGACCGCAGACCACGCCGTCCAGGCCGCGTTGGCGCGCGGTTCCGGCCACCGCATCCTCGTATTGGCTGATATATTCGACCGCGTTCTTGACCTTGTGCTTGAGATAGGCGGACAGCGACCAGTAGGGGAAGCCGAACAGCCGGCGGACGCCGTTGAAGTGATGATTGATCCACAGCAGGAGCGTATAGGCCCCATCGCCGAGCAGCGCGATCCAGCGCGCGTAGCGCACGATCACGTCGAACTCGTCGCCATGGGTGACGAGGAAGCGCTTGCCGTCGACGGTCTCGTGCACGCAGTCGTGCATGACGTCGATGCCGCCAAATTGAAGCCCGGCAAATTGCCGGGCTGCCTCGTCGTGATTTCCGGGAACGTAGATGACCTTGGTTCCCTTGCGCGCCTTCCGCAAGAGCTTCTGCATCACGTCGTTATGCGGCTGCGGCCAGTACCAGCTGCGCTTGAGACGCCATCCGTCGACGATGTCGCCGACGAGGTAAAGCTTCTCGGATCGCGTATACTTCAGGAAGTCGAGCAGGAATTCCGCCTTGCATCCACGGGTTCCAAGATGCGTGTCGGAGATCCAGATCGTGCGATAGGTGCTGACACCGCGAATTCCGTGCATGACCAATCCCACCTTCAGTAATGTCTATTTTTACATGGGATATAGACAACGAATATTGCGGTAACAACAATAATGAGTAGGTATTCGCTAAAGATTCAAGTAGTTGTAACAGAACGGAAACAAAAACCGGGTTTTTATGCGGAAATCTTACAGTTCCATGATGGCGTGACAGAGCGTTTATCTTACCCGGAAGCCGAAGCCCTGCCGTGTCTTTGACAAATTTTCCGCGAATTCTTGTCATCCACAATCCGATTTCCGGCCGTCGCCGGGCCGCGCTGCTCGAGCATGTCCTCGGCCGGCTGCGCACGACCGGCTGTGCCGTCGAGCTGTGCAACACGGGAAAGCGCGGCGACGCCGAGCGGATCGCCGCGGCGGCGTCGCCCGACCGCTACGACGTCGTCGCGGTTGCCGGCGGTGACGGCACGATCAACGAGGTGCTGAACGGCATGGCGGACTCTCCGCTGCCGCTCGGGCTGATCCCGATGGGGACGGCGAATGTCCTGGCCGCGGAGCTCGGCCTGCCGCCGTCCGCCGACGGCCTGGCGCAGACCCTGTTGGAAGGCCGGCGGCAGCATATCCAGCTCGGCCTCGCATCGGGCCGCCGCTTCGCCATGATGGCCGGGGTCGGCTTCGATGCGCATGTGGTCGCGGGGATCAATCCGCGGCTCAAGCGGGCGGTCGGCAAGGGCGCTTACGTCTGGCAGTCGCTGGTCGAGATGGCGCGCTATCGGCCGCAGCGCTTCACGCTCACGATCGACGGGAAGGCGCACACCGCGGCCTCGGCGGTCGTCGCCAATGGTCACTACTATGCCGGTACGTTCACCTGCGCGCCCATGGCGCGCCTGACCGACGACCGGCTGCATGTCTGCCTCTTCAAGAGCTCGGGGCGGCTTTCGATCGTCCGCTATGGCCTGGCGCTGCTGCTGGGCCGGCTGCACCGGCGGCGCGACATCGAGATCCTGCCGGCGACGCGTATCCGCATCGAGGGCGGCGCCCGGGGAAACGGCGGCGACCCGGTGCATGGCGACGGCGACATCATCGCCCATGTGCCGTTGGAGATCATGATGGACCCCCGCGGGATCGAGGTCATCGTGCCGGGCAGCGCCGCCGATCACAGATAAATGTTGATATCGGCGTCCCCATGATCCATGTCGCTGTCTTTAGCGTCATGGATCATGTGAGGCAGAGGATGACTGAGACGATCCGGCTTTTCGGCATCTCCGGAAGCTTGCGCAAGGACTCCTTCAACACCGCGCTGCTGCGCGCCGCGCAGGAGCTCGCCCCCGCCGGCCTGTCGATCGAGATGGCCGACCTGTCGCAAATACCGCTCTACAACGACGACCTCCGCGAGAAGGGCTATCCGCCGCCGACGCAGGCGCTGCGCGACGGCATCCGCGCCGCCGACGCGGTGCTGATCGCCACGCCCGAGTACAACTACTCCATCCCGGGCGTGCTCAAGAATGCGATCGACTGGGCGTCCCGGCCGCCGGAGCAGCCCTTCGACGGCAAGATCGTCGGCATCATGGGCGCGAGCCCCGGCCGCCTCGGCACCGCGCGGGCGCAATATCATCTCCGGCAATGCTTTGTCTTCCTCAACGCCACGGTGCTCAACCGGCCCGAAGTGATGGTCGGCGGCGCGGCCCAGGTCTTCAAGGACGGCAAGCTCGTCGACGCGCCGACGCGGCAGTTCGTGTCCGACCTGCTGAAAGCGCTGACCGAGGCGGTGGAACGGCAACGGCGCACCGCCGCATAGGCCGGCGGCGGCGCACGCATGGCCGTTCCCCGCCGCCAAGGCGTCCTGTAGTATGCGGCCAGCTCGATCGGCCGCACCGGAAGGCAGCGACATGATCTCGACGGACCGCATCACGTCTTCGTTCGATACCTTCGCCGCGCTCCTGCAGGGCGCGCAGGCGAGCGGCGGGAATGCCTGACGCCGAGGCCGGCTTTGCCGCGATCCGGCCCTTTCTGCGCCGCCGGCTGACGGCGCTGTTCGGACATCGGGTGGCGGACGATCCGTCGCCTTTCACGGCGCATGTCTACCGGCATCCCGGCGTCGCCGAATTCGCGCAAGCGCTCGATTTCCTGAAGCGGCATTTCCAGTTCGTCACGCTGGACACGGTGATCGGACATTTCGCGGACGGGCGGCCGCTGCCCGACTATCCGCTCTTCCTCAGCTTCGACGACGGCTTCAGCGATATGGCCGAGACCGTCGCGCCAATGCTGCGCGCGGCGGGCGTCCCGGCGACCTTTTTCCTGACCGCGCGTGCCGTGGATAACCGCGATCTGTTCTACGGGCTGCGCCGGTCCTACCTGATCGAGCAAGCGCGGGCGATGCGCGGTGACGCGTCACAGGCGCTCGCCGCGTCGCTGCAGGCGGTTTCCGTCCATACGCCCGAGGGGCGCGCCGTCGGTCGACCGCGCGGCCGAGCGTCTCGGGATCGACTGGCTGGCGGTGCTGGCGGCGCGCCAGCCGTTCATGAGCCAGGCGCAATGCCGCGCGCTGCGCGACATGGGTTTCACGCTGGGCGCGCATGGCGCGGCGCATCGCCGGCTCGGCGAGCTGGACGCGGATGCGCGCGCGTACGAGCTGGCGGAAAGCGTCGGTTTCCTGCGCACGGCTTTCGGGCTGGATCGCGCCGCGTTTGCGTTTCCGCATTCGCATCGGGGCGTGGATAAAGCCTGGATGGCCGAGCGCCTCGCGGTCGAAAGACGGACCATCGATCTTTTTCGGGACGGGGGGCTTCGCGCCCAACGACCGGGTCCTGGTCCACCGCATCGGCCTGGACCGGCCGGTGGGAGAGGGCGGCCCGTTCGATGTCGCCGCGCGGATCGCCGGCGCCTACCGGCGTGCGGCCGCGAAATACGGCGCCGTCTAAAGCCGCGTCGTGTCGTGATGCGACAGCGTGGCGTCGGCCGTCGTGGGGTTCGTCGAGACGAGAATGCCGCCGGCGATGCCGCTGACCACCACCAGCACCAGGACGCTGATCCAATATGCCTTCACGGCCTTTCCCCCATTCCGTGCAATCGATGAAATCCTACCATGCAGCGTGGCCCGGCGCTATCGTTTCGGCGCCGGCGCCGCCTTCGTCGCCCGCTCAAGAAAATCGACCAAGTCCTTGCGATCCTGGGCGCTCGGCATGCGCTGCAAGGGCATCTTGGAGCCGGGCGTGAGCACGTCGGGGCCGACTTCGAACAGCCGCTTGACCGTCTTGTCGTTCCACACGATCTGCGTCTTCTTGAGCGCGTCGGAGTAAGGATAGCCGGGCACCGTACCGGCATGCCGGCCGAACACGCCATGCAGCGTCGGTCCCGCCTTGTAACCGCCGTCGGCGCGCAGGCTGTGGCAGGCGGCGCATTTTCGGAACAGCTGCGCGCCGCGGTCGGAAGGATCGGCGGCGAGGGCGGCTTCGCCATCGTCGCCGCCGAGCGAGCCCAGCAGCTTCCCCGCCTTGAGGTCCCAGATGCGCACGACCTTGTCTTCGCCGGCCGATAGCAGGGTCGCGCCGTCCGCGGTGAAGGCGAGCGACCAGATGATGCCGGCATGCGCGGGCAAGCGTGCGGAAGGTCGGCTCGCTGCCTTTCGCGCCCAGCTCCCAGATCCTGAGCGTGCCGTCGCGCCCGCCCGAGACCACCTGCCGGCCGTCGGGCGAGATGGCGACGCAGAAGACCGGGCCCTGCTGGCCCAGCAGCACCTGCTTTTCCGTGCCCGTCTTGATATCCCAGAGCCGGACGGTCTGGTCCACGGACGCGCTGGCGGCGATGCCGTCATGGGACGAGACGGTGACCCAGTTCACGCCGAAGCCGTTGGCGCTGATCACCGCCTGCGGCGCGCCGTCCGAGAGCCGCCAGACCCGGAGCGTGCCGTCGTAGCCGCCGCTGAGAATCTCCGTCCCGTCGCGCGAGAAGGCGACCGTGTTGACGTTGCTCTGATGGCCGCTGATGGTGCGGACCGGCTTTCGGTGGACCAGGTCCCACACGCGCACCGTGCGATCCCAGCCGCCGGAGAGCGCGGTCTTGCCGTCGGGCGAGATCGCGACCGCGGCGACTTTTCCCTGATGCCCGATGAAGCGATGCAGCGGCTTCGTCCGGTCGAGGTCCCAGAGGATGACCTGGCCGTCGTCGCCGCCCGAGACGGCGTACCGGCCGTCGGGCGAAATGGCGACCGAATTGACGCCGGCATCATGGCCGATCAGCCGGCGGAGCGGCTTGCGCTTCGGCAGGTCCCAGACGATCAGGCTGTAGTCGAAGCTCGCCGTGACGGCGCGCGTGCCGTCGCGGGAGATCGCGATGCTCTTCACCGCGCCGCCATGTCCTTCGATCGCCCATCCGGCGGCGGGCCGGAAAACGCCGACGGCGTAACCGCCAGCAGGACGGCCAGCAGCGTGTGGCCCGGCGCAGGCTTTCGCCGAGGACAGACGACATGGGTCTGAGGTCGTGCATTCATACCAAGCGGGCCAAGCGGGTGGCCATTCGAGCCGTTGCAGGATTGGACCTGCGGATAGTCTTATCGCGGCGCTCGCGCATCGAGCGTTCTCTTATGACGAGACCGGACTCGTCGGTCGGCCTGTGGCTCACCGCGCCGGAAAGCTCCTGGCCGGTCGGCGTGGTGCGATACTGCGAGATCAGGTCGCCGGTCGCCGGATCGACCGCCAGCGTGTTGACTTGAAAGGCGTTGTTGTAGTTGCCGGGCTCGTTCATCACGGTGACATAGAGCACCGGCTTGCCGTCCTCTTCGCCTTTCACGACCTTCAGGATCTGCACCCCGTATTCCTTGGCGATGCGCTCGGCGATCTGCTTTTCGCTTGGCGTCTGTGCGGCCGCGGCCGCAACGGCGAAGACGGCCGCCGTGAGCGCCGTCATAAACCGGGCGACTGACCCAAATTTCCGCATCACCATTTCATCTCCCACGGCGGCCGTTGCTGTGTGACGGTTCCAAGCGCGGCGCTCAATCGTCGCCGGGCGCCTTGGCGCCGTCCTTTTCCTCGAGCCAGAGCGGATGATGCTCCTTTGCCCAGTTGCGGTCGACCTCGCCATTCCCCATCGCGTCGAACGCGCCTTCCATGCCGAGCGTGCCGATATAGATATGCGCGATGATGACGGCGACCAGTCCGAGCGCCACGAAGGCATGCCAGAGCTCGGAATACTGCATCTCCTGCATCGGGGTGAGGTTCGGTCGGCAGGCCCAGCCCGAGCAGGTTGAGCGCCGCGAAGGTCGACGAGAACATCGAGAACTTGAACGGGAACATCAACGAAATCCCGGACAGGCTGATCGAGACGCCGCCCAGGATGACGAGCCAGAACAAGATTTTCTGGCCGGCGTTGAACTTCTTCGCCGGCGGATGGCTTCCCTTGGTGAACATTCCGCCGCCCTTGGCGAGCCAGGCGAGGTCATGCTTGTCCGGGAGGTTGTTGCGGACCCACAGCACCAGGATCATCAGCAGGCCCAGCATGAAGGCGAAGGCGACGAAGTTGTGAATGTATTTGCCGATTTCCGTCAGCGTCGAAAAGGCGGACGCGCCGATGATCGGCTTCAGCACGTAACGGCCATACAGCACGTTGAGCCCGGTCAGCGCGAGCAGGACGAAGCTGTTCGCCAGCAGCCAGTGCGAGAAACGCTCCAGCCCGTTGAAGCGCTCGATCTTGCGCCCGCTCGCGCCGGCGTCGATGCGGATGCGGCCGCGGATGACGAAGAACAGCGCGAGCAGCCCGATCACGCCGAAGATCGCCCAGCTGCCGTAGACGGAGAGGGGGCCGTTGCGGGCCGCGCGCCAGCTCTCGCCCGCCGACTGGATCATGTAGCCGGCTTTCTTGTCCTGGATCGAGACGTCGCCCTTGATGCCGCCGCGAATGGCGCGCCAGACATCCGCATCGCTGCCGTTACCGAGCGCATTGCCGGGGACGTTGCCGCCGGTCTGCGCAAGGGCGGGATTGCCGAGCGACGGCGAGCCAGTCAGCGCCGCCGACGCCGCATAGAGCAGTATGCCGAGAAGAAGCGGGAGGCCCAGGCTTGCGATGGCAATCTTTATCCGCGGCATGGCGTGATCCCTCACAGGTCAAAAAATCTGGTCGCGGGTCCGGGTGCGGAGCGCCTGCTGCTGGGCCTGCGACAGTTTCTGGTCCGGCTTTCCGACATAGGCGCCCTGCGGAAAGAAAATCGTTCGGTCCTGCTCTTCCTCGCGGCAACCCGAGATCAAGGGCAAGGCTGCGAGCAATGCGCCGAAAATAACCAGCCGAAGGATTTTGTCGCTGCGCTTCATCGCTCCGAATTTCCTAGCCTGAGGTCGTTGTCGGGCCTTGCGGGCAGGAGAGTGAAGGGGCGGCGCGAACCGCCCCTTCCATCTCCCCTCTCGCCGATCAGGAGCCTTTGGCCTTGACCTGATAGGCGGTTCCCCAACCCCAGGCGCCGGAGCCGAAGCCGCGTGCGACAACGCGCTCGCGGTAGATGTTGGAGACGACGTCGCCGTCGCCCGCCAGCAAGGCCTTGGTCGAGCACATTTCCGCGCAGAGCGGCAGCTTGCCCTCGGCGAGACGGTTGCGGCCGTATTTCTGGAACTCCGCCGCGCTGTTGTCCTCTTCCGGGCCGCCGTTGCAGAAGGTGCACTTGTCCATCTTGCCGCGGCTGCCGTAGTTGCCGGCCTGCGGATATTGCGGCGCGCCGAACGGGCAGGCGTAGAAGCAATAGCCGCAGCCGATGCAGATATCCTTGGAATGGAGCACCACGCCGTCTTCCGTCTGGTAGAAGGCGTCGACCGGGCAGACCGCCTTGCAGGGCGGATCGGAGCAGTGCATGCACGCGACCGAGATCGAGCGCTCGCCCGGCTTGCCGTCGTTGATCGTGACGACCCGGCGCCGGTTGATGCCCCAGGGCACCTCGTTCTCGTTCTTGCAGGCGGTGACGCAGGCATTGCACTCGATGCAGCGCTCGGCGTCGCAGAGGAATTTCATTCGTGCCATGTCACGCGCTCCTTACGCTCTCTCGATGCGACACAGGGTTGCCTTGGTTTCCTGCATCTGGGTGACCGAGTCGTAGCCGTAGGTCATGCGCCGTGTTCGCGGCCTCGCCCAGGACATACGGGTCGGCGCCCTCCGGGTATTTGCTGCGCAGGTCCTTGCCCTCGTAGTGGCCGCCGAAATGGAACGGCATGAAGGCGACGCCCTTGCCGACGCGCTCGGTGACCATGGCCATGACCTTGACCTTGCCGCCCTCGGGCCCGTACAGCCAGACCATCTGCCCGTCCTTGATGCCCGGCCGAGTTGGCGTCGTAGGGATTGATCTCGACGAACATGTCCTGCTGCAGCTCGGCGAGCCACGGGTTCGACCGCGTCTCGTCGCCGCCGCCCTCGTACTCGACCAGCCGGCCGGAGGTCAGGATGATCGGGAAGTCCTTCGAGAAGTCCTTCTTCTGGATGGTCTCGTAGAGCGTCGGCAGGCGGAAGAACTTGCGGTCCTTGTAGGTCGGATAGTCGGCCACCAGGTCGCGCCGCGGCGTGTAGAGCGGCTCGCGGTGGATCGGGATCGGATCCGGGAAGGTCCACACGATGGTGCGCGCCTTGGCGTTGCCGAAGGGGGCGCAGCCATGCTTGATCGCGACCCGCTGGATGCCGCCCGAGAGGTCGGTCTTCCAGTTGGTCTTCTCCTTCGGCGATCCCGTCGATGACCTTGCGCTCCATGTCGGTCAGGTCCTTGTCCCAGCCGAGCTTCTGGAGCATCGCCATCGTGAACTCGGGATAGCCGTCCTTGATCTCCGAGCCGACGGGGTAGGAGCCCTCCGCCAGCATGTTCGTGCCTTGCAGGTATGCCGGCACGTTCGGCGACTTCGGCCCCGTCACGCCGTAGCGCGCCCGGAAGCAGAGACCGCCCTCGGCCACCGGCTTCGACGTGTCGTAGAGGTTCGGCGTGCCGGGATGGTTCATCTCCGGCGTGCCCCAGGACGGCCACGGCAGGCCGTAATAGTCGCCGTCGCACGGCCCGCCATTGGCGCGCAGCGTGGTCCGGTCGAAGGTCGCCTGGTTCTGCATGTGCTTGCGCAGGCGCTCCGGCGACTGGCCGGTGTAGCCGATCGTCCACATGCCGCGATTGAACTCGCGGGTGATGTCCTCGACGAGCGGCTCGCTGCCGTTGACCTTGATGTGCTTGAACATCTCCTTGTCGAAGCCGAACTTCTTGGCGAAGAGATACAGGATCTCGTGGTCCGGCTTGGACTCGAAGAGCGACTTCACCACCTTCTCGCGCCACTGCAGCGAGCGGTTCGACGCGGTGACCGAGCCGTAGGTCTCGAACTGCGTCGAGGCGGGCAGCAGGTAGGTGCCGTCCTTGCGGTCGTGCATGACCGCCGTGACCGTCGGATACGGGTCGACGACGACGAGAAGGTCGAGCTTCTCCATCGCCTTCTTCATCTCGGGACCGCGCGTCTGCGAGTTCGGCGCATGGCCCCAGAACACCATGGCGCGCAGGTTGTTGGGCTGGTCGATGTTCTCCTTCGCCTCGAGCACGCCGTCGATCCAGCGCGATTCGGGAATGCCGGACTCCTCCATCAGCTTCTGGCTGGCGAAGCGGCCCTTGAGATAGTCGTAGTCGACGTCCCAGACGCGCGCCCAGTGCTTCCACGAGCCGGTCGCCAGGCCGTAATAGCCGGGCAGCGTGTTCTGCAGCACGCCAAGGTCCGTCGCGCCCTGCACGTTGTCATGGCCGCGGAAGATGTTGGTGCCGCCGCCGGACACCCCGACATTGCCGAGCGCCAGCTGCAGGATGCAGTAGGCGCGGGTGTTGTTGTTGCCGTTGGTGTGCTGCGTGCCGCCCATGCACCAGATCAGCGTGCCGGGGCGATTGTTCACCATCAGGCGGGCGACGCGCTTCATCTGCGATCCCGGCACGCCGGTGACCCGCTCGACCTCCTTCGGGTTCCACTTCTTCACTTCCTTGCGGATCTCGTCCATGCCCCAGACGCGCTGGCGGATGTATTCCTTGTCCTCCCAGCCGTTCTCGAAGATGTGCCAGAGGACGCCCCAGATCACCGCGACGTCGGTGCCCGAGCGGATGCGCACGAACTCGCTCGCATGCGCCGCCGTGCGCGTGAAGCGCGGATCGAAGACGATGAGCGGCGCGTTGTTCTGCTCCTTGGCCTTGAGCAGGTGCAGCAGCGAGACCGGATGCGCCTCGGCGGGGTTGCCGCCGATCAGGAAGATGGCGCGGCTGTTGTGGATGTCGTTGTAGCTGTTCGTCATCGCGCCGTAGCCCCAGGTGTTCGCGACACCCGCGACCGTGGTCGAGTGACAGATGCGCGCCTGGTGGTCGCCGTTGTTGGTGCCCCAGAACGCATCGAACTTGCGGAAGAGATAGGCCTGCTCGTTGCTGTGCTTCGCCGAGCCGAGCCAGTAGACCGAGTCCGGGCCGGACGACTTGCGGATCTCGAGCATCTTGTCGCCGATCTCGTTGATCGCCTGGTCCCAGCCGATCTTCTGCCACTTGCCGCCGACCAGCTTCATCGGATATTTCAGCCGCCGCTCGCCATGGGCGTGCTCGCGGACCGAGGCGCCTTTCGCGCAGTGCGAGCCGAGATTGAAGGGGCTGTCGAAGGCGGGCTCCTGGCCGATCCAGACGCCGTTCTGGACCTCGGCCAGGACGGAGCAGCCGACCGAGCAATGCGTGCAGACCGATTTGATGATGTCGACCTTGCCGGCTACCGCGGCCGGGTTCGCCGCCTGCGCCTTGGTGACGGTGCCGGCCGACAGGGCCGATGCGGCCGCCAGGCCGCCTGCCGCCAAGCCGGAGCGGCGCAGGAAGGTGCGCCGGTCGATGGCGCTTCCCGTCAGCCCGGTGAGCGCCTTCGAAAGACGTGGGCCGCTTGCAATCCCATTCGTCCTTTTAGTCAGCATGACGTATCCCTTTCCCTAGACTTCCTCGCGCTATCGCAACCGACCGCGCGTTAGAACCGCGAAAGCGCGTAGGCCTTCTTGACGTGCTCGGTCTCTCTGTAGCCGGACGCCGATGGAGTCTTGGCCGTGGCGGCCTGCGCTTCCTGAGGCGCGCCCGCGACCGCCGCGGCTGCGCCCGCAAGCGTGCCGAGCCCGGCCAGCTTCAGGAAATCGCGGCGCTGCGCCGTCCTGGCGTTCCCGTCCTCGCGCCGGTCCTTGCCCCGGGTGTTTGTCCTTCATCATGGTCCTGACCTTTCCGTCCTTTTCGTCGCTGCGGCGCCGTTTCGTCTCTCGACGCGGGCGCACCGCCGCCCGCCGTTATGCGGCCATCTGAAACGCGGTTGCCTCGATCTCCATGAAAGCGCGGCCGAGCGCGCCGACCGGCTTGTAGAAAGTCGCCGTCTTGGCTGCCGCGAGATCTTCGAAGAAGCGCACGGCCCAGGTTCGGATGTGCCGGTCGAAGAATTGGGATTGCTGGCGCAGCAGCATCGGCGTGCCGAAATCGCCGAGGATGAAGCCCGCCATCATGTCGCAGACGGAGGCAATGTGGTCCTCCGGCTCGCTGATGCTTTCCGCGCGCTCGACGCCGTACTGGGCCATCTCCTGGCGCAGCCGGGCGAGCGGCTTTTCGTTGAGAAATCCGGTGAGATAGTAGGAAGCGAAGGGGACCAGCTCGCCGCGGCCGACGCCGATGAACAGGTCCTGATATTCGTCGGCGACGGAGTCAGGGGTCGCGGATTGGGCGGCGGCGACCAGCGCGCCCAGCGCGAGACCGATCTCCGTCCCGTCGCCTTGCAGGCCGCGCAGCTGTGCCAGAAATTCTTCATCGGGTGCGCGTACCAGCAGGCGGCTGAGAAGCCGGTAGAATTGAGCGCGATATCGATCCTCTTCGAGGATCTCCTCCCGTTGCGCCATCCTCACACCCGTCCGGAATGCGGCCGGGTCCCTTTCCTTAGCGTTCCAGGATCACCTGCGCGACCCGCATTTGGGCGCCTTAGCTTCGTCGCGGGTCTGTGGCCCGCTTGTGACGAGGGACAGCGTCTTTTTTTAACCATTCCAGCGGCTGGAAGTATGGGACATCGCAAAACGGGCGGCAACCGGAAATCCTTAATTGCCGATCACAAAAAACTATAAAAATCAAAGGGTTATCGTGTGTTTCGTGGTGTTTCACTGCATAATTTACGGGTGCTTTGCAAAATTTGTTGTCCGGACAACTCGCGGCGCCAGCCTTTGCAACTCAGCCGGGCTTTGTCGGATCGCCGGGATGTTCCGCCGTCACCGATTCCGCATGGTCGTCAGTCGCCGCGTCGGGGGCGGCATCGGCGCCTTGGTCCGGGGCGGGCAGCGGTTCGGTGCTCGCCGCCTCGTCGTCCGCAGATTGCGCATCCGCGGCGGGACCGGCGATTGCCGCTTCTTCCGCGCCGCCGTCGCCCAGCATGCCTTTGCCGGCCTGGTAGATCGTGCGCACGGTCTCCATCGCGACGCTGCTGTCGGTATAATTCTCGCCATATTCGAGCAGCCCGTCGATATGGCCGAAGTCCGGATCAAGGCGCCACAGCTTCTGCAAGGCGCGGGTGCGCAACGCGTCGGGCACGCCGTCCTGCATGAAGATGCTGAAGTCGGAGCCGGCGTCGAGGCTTTCGATATCGGGCAGCGCGTCGAGGTCGAGGGCCTGCGCGCCTTCGCCGGCATCGGTTTGCACAGGGGGCGTGTTTTCCGGCTCCGGCGTCGGCGCCGCGGGGTCACCGCCGGCCGGCGCGCGGTGTTCCGCCTTGCGCCGCGCCCAGCGCTGCAGGAATCCTTCGTCCTCAGCCACGGCCGCTGCCCCCTTTGCCGCCGTCGCCGTCCGGCAACGGCTTCCGGCCGAAGCCGACGTCGTTCGGGTCGTAGCGTTCGCGCTTCCGCTTGTAGAAGGGCTCGTCGACATGATGCTTGTCGATGAAGGCCTGGACCCAGGCGATCACGTCGTCCGGCATCGCGACGCTGAGCAGCATGTTGTCCTCGGTATCGAGATAGTCCTGCGCCTCGTAGGGCGACGCGGTAACCAGGAACAGCTTGATCTCGTGCGGGGCGTCGTCCTCCTCGTCGCTGCGCAGCAGGATGTGGACCTGCGGCGGATCGTTCGACAGGTTGACCTTGTAGGCTTCGGTCTCGCGCGCGGTGCAGCTCCAGCGGCGCGGTGCCGATGAGGTAGCGGACCCAGCCGTCGCCGCGGCCGATCTCGAGCCACTCGGGAACCGCGCCCGCGCCCGGCACGACCTCGACCGGGATCCATTGATGGTCCTGCCAGGGGTTGTCCAGCGCGCGCCACTCGACGATGACGCCGACCGGAAGGCTGGCCATGCGTTCGGTGGAGTCGGGCAAGCGCGATCTCCCGGCGTGATGGTCCATCCTCTCAACATACCGTGGCTCGGCGGGATTTCCAGGGGCATGCCACGCGCCCCGGTAGCAGCGCCGGAAAAGCGGTTTCGTTTTGGGCGCGCTTGGCCCATGGTAGGCGCCGCGCGGAAAAAGCGGAAAAACAAGAAACGAACGCTAGATTACGAGAGGAAAGGGAGACGGTGGCGCACGGCGCGGCCAGAGGGCGGCCGCTGACGGACTGCCGTTAAGACAGCGCATGGATCGCAAGAAGATTTTCGCGCTCTGCGACTGCGAGCACAGCATGGCGCTGGATGCCGAGGCCCTGGCGAAGGCGCTGGGGCTGGACGGCGCGCCTGCGGTCAACACGCAGCTCTGCCGGGCGCAGCTCGAGAATTTCCAGGCGATGCTGGAGAAGGGCGTTCCCTTCGTCGCCGCCTGCACCCAGGAAGCGCCGCTGTTCCAGGAAGTGCAGGCGCAGCGGCCGGATGCGCGCCGGAGATGATCCTTCACGAATATCCGCGAGCGCGCGGGCTGGTCGGAAGAAGGCGGCGAGGCGACGCCCAAGATCGCGGCGCTGCTGGCCGAGGCGGCGCTCGACATCCCGCCGGTGCCGACCGTCACGATGAAATCGGATGGCGTCTGCCTCGTCTACGGCCGCGACGAAGTCGCGGTCGACGCGGCGCGCCAGCTCGCGGGACGTCTCGACGTGACCTTGCTGCTGACCGGGCCGGGCGACGCCGTGCCGCCGCGGATCATGGACGTGCCGATCTTCAAGGGCACGATCGCGGCCGCCCGCGGCTATCTCGGCGCGTTCGAGATCGTCGTCAACGGCTACGCGCCGCTTACCGTCTCCTCGCGTTCGGCGCTCGGCTTCGAGACGGCGCGCAACGAGGCGGCCTCGGCCTGCGACCTGATCCTCGACCTGACCGGCGGCGCGCCGTTGTTTCCGGCGCCGGAGAAACGCGACGGCTATTTCAGGCCGGATCCGGGCAACCCGGCCGCCGTGCAGCGCGCGCTGTTCGACCTTACCGATCTCGTCGGCGAATTCGAGAAGCCGCGTTACGTGACCTATGACGCCGACGCTCTGCGCGCATTCGCGAAGCCGCGTGACCGGTTGCACGCGCTGCCTCGACGTCTGCCCGGCCTCGGCGATCGCGCCCGACGGCGACGGGGTGACGATCGACCCCTTCCTCTGCGGCGGCTGCGGCGGCTGCAACAGCGTCTGCCCGACCGGCGCCGTGTCCTACGCCATGCCCGCGCCCGGCGTCCTGGCCGAGCGGCTGCGCACGCTGCTCACGACCTATTTCAAGGCGGGCGGGGCGAAGCCCGTGCTGTTCGTGCATGACGGCCGCCACGGCGAGGAGATGATCTCGCTGATCGCGCGCCACGGCCGCGGCCTGCCGGCGCGCGTCATTCCCGTCGCGGTCAACGAGATCACCCAGGTCGGCTTCGATTTCTTCGCCTCCGCCATCGCCTATGGCGCAGAACAGGTGCTGCTGCTGGTGCCGTCGGCGCGGCGCGACGAGCTCGATGGGCTGGCGGGGCAGGTGGGGCTGGCCGAGGCGCTGACCAGCGGCCTCGGCCTCGGCAGCGGCCGCGTCAGCGTGATCACCGACATCGACCCCGAGACCGTCGAGTGGCAGCTCTGGAACCTGCCGCCGCAGCGGGCGGTCGCGCCCGCCGACCTACCTGCCGATGGGCGGCAAGCGCGCGGTGACCCGACTCGCGCTCGGCCATCTGCACAAGGCCGCACCGGAGCCGGTGGACGAGATCGCGCTGCCGCAGGGCGCGCCCTTCGGCGCCGTCGTGGTCGACGCGGCGGGCTGCACGCTCTGCCTCGCCTGCGTCGGCGCGTGCCCGACCGGCGCGATGCAGGATAACCCGGACAAGCCGCAGCTCCGCTTCCAGGAGGACGCCTGCATCCAGTGCGGGCTCTGCCGCAACACCTGCCCCGAGAAGGTCATCACGCTGAAGCCGCGCCTCAACTTCCGCGAGGAGGCCGTGCGCGCGCTCGTGCTGAAGGAGGAGGAGCCATTCGAATGCATCCGCTGCGGCAAGCCCTTCGGCACGCGGTCGACGATCGAGCGCATCGTCGCGACGCTCGCGGCGCGTCATTCGATGTTCCCGGACGCCGGCGGCGATCGACCGGATCAAGATGTGCGAGGACTGCCGGGTGATCGTGCAGTTCGAGGCCAAGGACAATCCGCTCGGCGGGCCCGACCGGCCGAAGCCGCGCACCACCGAGGACTATCTCCGCGAGCGCGAGGAGATCGAAGCCGCGCGGCGCCGGTTCAAGGAAGGCACGGACGGCGACCCTGAGTGCTGAGGGCGCCCGATCGCCGAAATCTTCCTACCGCACCGGCGGTAACCCCGGGCCGCCCGGGGCGGGCGGGCCGCCGGCATCGCGCGTCTGTGCCCGGCAGCGCGCTTCGGCCCGCTGGCGGAAGAGCCCCGCTTCCTCCGCCTTGATGAGCTTTTCGGACAGCATCCGGTCGATCGGCGTCTTGGCGGCCGCGTAGCAGCGGGCAAAGGCGTCGTCGGCCGCGCTCGCGGGCTTGGTCACGGCCTTGCGTCCGAGCAGGTCATCGCGGTGGACATAGGCCAGGACACCCGCCGAGATCAGGAAACAGGCCAGCGCGGCGAGGCGGGCATAGGGGCCATCCAGAAAATGGCGGTTTTCCGTTCGGTTCACTTTTTCCCAGCGTTCTTATGGGCTTAGCCGTACTTCTTGCGGCGCCGGATTCCGCCCGGCTTGCGTCCGACGCACTATTATGCTGGAAGTTGAGGAAGCGGCGAATAGATAAAGTGACAACGCCATGAAGGTCAGCGCGGGAGGATCTTTCCACCGATGGAGCGCCAGAAGCTAATCGATCCGTTTGGGCGCGGTATCACGTATCTGCGGGTTTCGGTGACGGACCGCTGCGATTTCCGCTGCGTCTATTGCATGGCGGAAGAGATGACCTTCCTGCCGCGCGCCGAGCTTCTGACGCTGGAGGAGCTCGACCGGGTGTGCAGCGCCTTCGTCCGGCGCGGCGTTCGCAAGCTCCGGCTGACCGGCGGCGAGCCCCTGGTCCGGCGCAATATCATGTCGCTGTTCGGGAGCCTGTCGCGCCACCTGAAGGCCGGCGATCTCGACGAGCTGACGGTCACGACCAACGGCAGCCAGCTCAGCCGCTTCGCCGGCGAGCTTGCCGATTGCGGCGTGCGGCGCATCAACGTCTCGCTCGACACGCTGAACCCGGAAAAATTCCTCGCGATCACGCGCTGGGGCAAGTTCGACCAGGTGATGAAGGGGCTGGACGCCGCCAAGGAAGCGGGGCTCCAGGTCAAGATCAACTGCGTCGCGCTGAAGGGCGTCAACGACGGCGAGTTCCACGACCTCGTCGCCTGGTGCGGCGAGCAGCGGATTCGATCTCACCTTCATCGAGGTCATGCCGATGGGCGATATCGGCGGCGAAATGCGGCTCGACCAGTATCTGCCGCTGTCGATGGTGCGCGCGGAGCTCAACAAGCGCTGGACGCTGGAGCCGATCGATTACACGAGCGGCGGCCCGGCGCGTTATATGAACTGCGCGGAGACCGGCCGGCGCATCGGCTTCATCACGCCGATGACGCATAACTTCTGCGAATCCTGCAACCGGGTGCGCCTGACCTGCACCGGTACGCTCTACATGTGCCTCGGGCAGGAAGACGCGGCCGACCTGCGGACGCCGGTCCGCGCCAGCGAAGGCGACGCGCTGCTGATGGACGCGATCGACGAAGCGATCGGACGTAAGCCGAAAGGCCACGACTTCGTCATCGACCGCCGCCGCAGCCGGTCTTCCGTCAACCGCCACATGAGCACCACCGGCGGGTAGGCGATCTACTAGTAGATATTGCCTGGATGGGCGATTGCCTCTGCATGGACTCGCGGATCAAGTCCGCGAGTGACGGCAAAATTTTGATTTCAGAACAAACACGTCATTGCCGGACTTGATCCGGCAATCCACGGACGCGCATATGTCCGTGCGCCTACTTCAGCTCGACATTCCCGTCGATCGTCACCGACAGCCCGACCTTGTCGAGGGTGAGGGTGACCTTCGCCTTGAGCGCCTCGTCGCCCTTGATCTTGCCGGCCGCGACCGCGTCGCGCACCGCGGTCTCGATCTCGCGCTGCGAGGTCACGCCGACCTTCTTGAGGAATTTGCGGATGCTCATGTTGAAGACATCTTCGTCCATCGGTGCGTCCTCCTTTTCGACATCAGGATGAGTCGGCAAGCGGCAGGTTGAACAGCAGATTCTGCGGCTTGATCCGCAGCGTGCCGGCGCCGTCGATCGCCATGGCGAGATAGATCGGCCGGCCGGCAATTCCAGGGCGCATCAGGCTCGCATCGGCGAATTCCATGCGGAACAGCGACACCAGGCGGCCGAGCCGGGCTTCGTCGACCGCCCTGCCGTCGTAGAGGTCGTTGAGGATGCCGGTCGCCTCGGCGTCGAGCCCGACATGCCAGACCCAGCGCTCGTCGCTGATGCGCTGCACCGGCTGGATGCGCGCCTCGACGCCCAGCATGTGCGCGATCCAGCCCTCGAGCACGCGGCACAGCGCATCGAGCCCGGGCCGCGTGAAGCTGACGTCGAGCACCGTGTCGAACTTGTCCGAGCGTGCCCAGTAGAGCGCGGCGTTGGTCTCGGTCAGCACGTCGAGCTCGACCGCGCGGGCCGGCGTCTCGGCCTGCTGCAGGAGCCGGCCCAGCGCGCCGAGGCCGCCGGTCTCGGCATACATCGCGACCGTGTCCTCGTCGGCCAGCATGATCGCGCCGTCCTGCCGGGTCAGGCGCTGGCTGCGGAACAGCAGCTCGGCGGCGCGCGGTTGGAACGGGTCGTCGCAGCCGTCGAGGATGGAACGCAGGATGACATGGGCGAGCTGCTCCAGGAACAGCGGCGGCACGCGCACGCCGCCCTGGAACAGGGTGAGATAGGCCTCCTCGATCGTGCCATGCGCCAGCAGATGGTCGCGGAAGGCGAGCAGCTGGCGATAGTTCTCCTGCGCATCCGGGTCGGCTATGGCGGCGATGCGATCCGGCGTCACGGCCATGCACGGAGTCCGCCAGCAGCGCCTCGTGGAGCGCGATCTCGGCGGCGCATGATTCTTCGACCGGCCGGATCTCCGGCCGCGCGAAATAGGCGCGCAGGAAATCGTCGGTGACGGCGAGCCGTCCCGACGCGTCGCGCGCCAGCAGGTGAAAGCCGGAGGAGAGCCAGAAATCGGGCATGTCACGCGCGCGCCGTCATAGGGACCATGTCGGTCCCGCGAGGATGTCGGCAAGGGGCCGCGTGACCTCGGCGCCGTCCGCGCTGAACGTCACGGCGCCATCCGCCTCCATCCGGAGCAGCGTGCGGTCGGCCCAGGGGCCCGCGGTCTCCATTCCCTGGTTCGCCAGGCCATAGCCGGCGGCGCGCTCCAGCCAGGCCGCCTTGCACCGGCGCGAATCCGTCTTCCTCCCAGCGGTTGATCCAGTAAAGGAAATGCCGCGCGAAGCCTTCCAGCAGCGCGGTCGTGGTGAGGTCGCCGCAGCCTTCCTGCTCCAGCGTCGTGCGCTCGGGCGCACGGCCCGGCTCGTCGTCGCCGGGCGCCGTCTTGAGCGCGAGCGTGCAGCCGATGACCATCCAGTCCGGTGCCGCATCAGGGGCATCCGTCGCCGCCGCGAGGAGGCGGATACCGCCGATCGGCGCGCCGTTGACGACGATCCGGTCCGGCCAGCCGAAGACGACGGGGATGACCGGCGGCATCAGCGCGCCCAGCGTGTCGCCGATCGCGACCATGGCGACATAGGCGACGAGCAGCGATCGCGCGAGCGGTGCGTCCGGCGCGAGCACGACCGCGCAGTCGGCCCGGTCGTCCCGCTTCGCCCAGACGAAGCAGCCCGGATCGGCGCCTTCGGCCGCCAAATCCCGCGCCATCGACAGCACGTCGTCGTCCGCGCCGGCGGCGACCGGCCGGAAGGCGGGCGGCAGGGACAGGGTCGGGTCGGTCGTTTCCTCGGTCATGCGTCCGCCGTCGTGTCGCGGCTGTTCTCTCATTCGGCCCGATACTAACGGCTGAGCACGGCGGGCGCAGGCAAATAAAATTTCGAGGAGGAGCGGGCCGGGGTAGTCTCATCGTGATGGCACTGAGGCTCAAATTCGGGGACGGTATCGCGCATCGGGCGATGATCATCGTTGCGCTCGTCCTTGTCGGTGTCGCGCCGGCGCGGGCCGAGCCGGCGTTCAAGGCGTCGATCCTGCAGTCGGTCGTGACCGTCTTCCCGAACCGCGAGCGGGGCGCGCCGACGGCGCCGCCCGGCGATATCCGCACCGAGGAGCGCAGCGGCAGCGGCGTCGTCATCCGCGCCGGCGGCTACATCGCGACCAACTTCCACGTCGTGACCCGGGCGCGAAGCATCTTCGTCCGCCTCGCCGACGGGCGCGAACTGTCCGCCGAGGTCGTGGGCAGCGACGAGGCGACGGATATGGCGCTGCTCAAGGTCGGCGAAGACCTGCCGCCGCTGGCGATGGGCAAGGAGCCGGCGCTGGGCGCGCGCGTTTGCACCGTCAGCAACCCCTTCGACGTCGGCCTCACGGTGACCTGCGGCGTCGTCTCCGCGCTACGCCGCACCGGTATGGGCTTCAACCGGATCGAGGATTTCATCCAGACCGACGCGGTGCTCAACCCGGGCTCCTCGGGCGGCGCGCTGGTCGACGGCGACGGCGCCTTGGTCGGCCTGGTCGCGGCGATCTTCACCCGCGCGGCGGACGCCAATATCGGCGTCAATTTCGCGATTTCCGGCGCGCTCGTGACCCGCGTCGTCGACGACCTTATCGCGCATGGCCGGGTCATCCCGGCGGCGGTGCCGCTCTCGCTCGCCCCGCTGCCGCGCCCGGCGCGGCGCACGCTCGCTGGGCTGCGCGTGTCCGGTGTCGAAGCCGGGAGCGCGGCGGCGGAAACGGGGCTGGCGCCCGGCGACGTGGTCACGGCGATCGCGGGCCGGCGGATCCGCAAGCGGAGCGATGCCCTGACCGCCGTGTTTCTGCACCGGCCGGGCGAGCGGATCACGGTCGACGTCGTGCGGGACGGGCGGAGGATGACCTTGACGCTGGCAATCCCCAAATAGATTGGCGCGGCGCCGCTCCGGCGCTAAACAAAGGCCGCCGGGGCGGGGCCACGCGCCGCCGCGCCGGGCACAAGAGGGTGCCTTCGGGCAAGCAACCAAGTACGGAGTGCCATGAGCGTTCAGGACCGCATGCGCCAGATCATCGCCGCCGAGGCCGCCGCGATTGCCGCCGTCGAGATCACCGACGCTTATGAGCAGGCGCTGGATGCGCTCTACCGCTGCGGCGGCAAGGTCGTCACGACCGGCATGGGCAAGGCGGGCCTGGTCGCGCGTAAGCTGGCGGTGACGCTGGCGTCGACCGGCACGCCCGCCGTGTTCGTCCATCCCGGCGAGGCGGCGCATGGCGATCTCGGCATGATTGCTGATGGCGACTGCATCGTCGCCTTTTCCACCAGCGGCAAGACGCGGGAAGTGATCGAGGCGCTGGAGTTGAGCCGTCACCTGGGATCGGGCACGATAATCGGCGTCACCTCGCACCCGGATTCGGATCTCCGGCGGGTCAGCGATATCGTGCTCGACATGGGCGAGGTGAAGGAGCCCTGTCCGCTGGGGCTGACGCCTTCGGCGAGCACGGCGGTGATGTATGCGATCTGCGATGCCCTGGCGCTGACCCTGATGGAGCGCAAGGGCATTACGAAGCACGAATACGGACTGCGCCATCACGGCGGCTATCTCGGCCGCATGGCGCGTATGGATAACGAATAGTCCGGTCCAGCAAGCCGGACACCGTTCCGAAACCGGAGGAAAGGGTGAAAGGCAATGGCACAGGCGGCACGGACTGAAGCGCTGGTGAACGAATTCTCCATCTCCCGCGCGGCCGACGCAGCATTCAAGAGCGACGGGCTGCGCTCGTTCCTGGAATATCGCGACCTCGGCATCAAGGACGCGACCGGCGGGCGCTGGCGCGCCAGCATCAGCCACTCGACCCAAGCGATGCCGGGCGGCACCGGCCGGCATTACCACACCCTCGACGTCCAGGTCGTCTACGTGCTGTCTGGCTGGGCGGTCTTCGAATACGCGCAGTTCGGCGAGGTCAAATGCGGCCCGGGCGACTGCATCAGCCAGCCCTCGGGCATCGTCCATCAGCAGACCGACCGGAGCGCCGACTGCTACGTGCTCGAAGTCGTGTCGCCGCTCGACTTCCCGACCTACGAGTCCGGCCCCAAGCCCTTCGTCGAGCCGGACCCGTCGACCGGCCGGGTCGACAAGTACAGCCTGTCGCGCGCGTCCGAGACGCCGTTTACTGCGCATCCGCTGCGCCCTTGGCTGGAACGCCGCGACCTCGGCATCGCCGCCGCCACCGGCGGGCGGGTCAACGCGCATGTCAGCCGCTGCCGCGAGCCGATGCCGGGACCGACCGGGCTGCACAGCCATGACCTCGACTTCCAGATGGTCTACGTGCTGTCCGGCTGCTGCCGCTTCGACTACGGGCCGTACGGCGTGCACGACCTCATGGCGGGCGACTGCGTGCACCAGCCGCCGGGCATTCCGCACGACCTGGTCGCGCGCTCGATGGACTGCCAGATCCTCGAGGTCACCAGCCCGGCGGACGTTCGGCACGCGCGAGCTGTAGCCCGGGATGCGGATGAGGCGGGATGCCCGAGCTGCCGGACGTCGAAGCCTATCTCGCCGCGCTCGCGCCGCGCATCCAGGGCGCCGTGCTGGAGACGGTGCGGCTCAACAATCCCTTCCTGCTGCGCAGCGTGACGCCGCCGGTCCGCGCCGTCGAAGGGCGAACGGTGACCGGCCTCCGCCGCATCGGCAAGCGCATCGCGATCGGCTTCGAGGGCGATCTCTGGATCGTCCTGCACCTGATGATCGCGGGCCGGCTGCACTGGAAGGCGAAGGGTGCCAAGCTCGCGAGCAAGCGCGATCTTGCGGCGTTCGACTTCGCCGGCGGCAGCCTGACCCTGACCGAGGCCGGGTCGAAGCGGCGCGCCTCGCTGCACGTGGTCGACGGCGCGGCGGCGCTGGCCGCGCTCGACCCGGGCGGGATCGAGCCGCTGGACTGCGACCGCGCCGCGTTCGGCACGGCGCTGCTGCGGGGCAACCACACGGTCAAGCGCGCGCTGACCGACCCGACGCTGTTGAGCGGCATCGGCAACGCCTATTCCGACGAGATCCTGCACGCCGCCCGGCTGTCGCCGGTCGATCCGCTGCCGTGCGCTCGACGAAGACGCGATGGAGCGGCTATTGCGCGCGACGCAGGACACGCTGACGCTCTGGCGCGATCGGCTCTGCGCGGAAGCGGCGGCGGCCTTCCCGGAGAAAGTCACCGCCTTCCGCAAGGGCATGGCGGTGCACGGCCGCTACGGCGAGCCTTGCCCCGTCTGCGGCACCAAGGTGCAGCGCATCCGCTACGCCGACAACGAGACCAACTATTGCCCGCGCTGCCAGACCGACGGCCGCATCCTTGCCGACCGCTCGCTCTCCCGCCTGCTCAAGGGCGACTGGCCGCGCACGGTGGAGGAGCTGGAGAGGCCGTAGGGCGCGGTCGCGCCGCCGCCCGCAGAAATGGCGTCAGGTGGCCGTGCGCATGTTGCACCGCAGCACTACGTCTTTGGTAGTACGTTATGGTTATCAAGGATAAGAGACCAAAATTCCGAAGCGTGAATCCTTCGAATCTGGCAACATTCCAAATATCGCCATAGGGACAAAAACGCCGACCTCACATTGGGTCCTCACGATCAAGCGTTACCGGCAGCTCGAAACGGACCTTATACGCCTGGATCCGAAAGTATCCGCTCTTCGCCCTGGCATCCCTCATCGCCATCGCGGCGCTGTTCGCTTGGTACAACCGGTTTCTCCAGGACGACGCTTACATCTCGTTCATCTATGCGCGCAACCTGGCCGACGGGCACGGCCTCGTCTGGACGACCGGCGAGCGTGTGATGGGCTACACGGACTTCCTCTGGGTCGTGATCCTCACCGCCGGGATCAAGCTCGGCTTCGCGCCGGAGGGTTTCAGCCTGGCGGTCGGGATAGCCTGCTTCGCCGGGACGATGGCGGTTTGCTACCGCTTATCGCGCATCCTCCTCGATCCGTCGCCCGCCGCCTGGCTGCCGATCGTCTTTCTCGCCGTCAACCATTCCTTCTCGTCCTATGCGACGGGCGGCATGGAGACGCAGCTGCAGACGGCCCTCGCGCTTCTCGCCATGCTGCTTGCCGCCGGGGCCTATCGTCGCGGCCAGGTGCACTGGGGAATCGTCGCGGCCTATCCGGTCATAGCCGCAGCCGCGATCCTGACGCGCTACAACTCCGCCCTGCTGCTCCTGCCGAGCGCGCTCCTGCTGCTCTACGTCCTCTATCGCCAGGAAGGCGCGCTCTCGGGCAAGGCCACCAAGATCGCGACCGCCGCGATCGCCGGCGTCGTCCTGCTCCTGCCGGTCTTCATGTGGTTCCAGTCTTATTACGGCGGAATACTTCCAAATACTTTCTACGCCAAGGCGGCGTTTGGAAAGTCTCTCAAAGTTTATTTGCGGGGACTGATCTATATTGCCGCTTTCTTCTTGCTTTACCTCCTCGTCGTCCTGGTCCCCGTCGTCGTGTCGGGTTTCGCGCGGCTTCGCGGCAAGGCGAACCCGCTGATCGCGGCCTTGATCGCGCAAATCGCGCTGCAATGCGTTTACATCGTCTGGGCCGGCGGCGATTTCATGGAGTTTCGCTTCCTCGTTCCCGTGATGCCGGCGATCTACATTCTCGCCGCGTGGTGCCTGTGCAGCGCGGATATCAAGAGGGCAGCGGCGGTCGCCGTCGTCGGCCTTCTCGTCGTCGGGTCGCTGGTCGATGTCGAAGCCGGGAAACTGGTTCTGCCGCGATTGAAGATCGGCACGACCAGGATGCTGAACGATTTCGTCGCCGGCGCGGAGCCGAACTGGTCGACGGTGGGCCGGACGCTGGCCGGGGTCGCGAGCGCCGGCGGGAAGATCATCCTGGCGGCTTCGCCCGTCGGCGCGATTCCCTACTACTCCGGCTTGCCGACCATCGACATGCTGGGCCTGAACGACCCGTGGGTGGCGCGGCATGGACTGCCGGCGAGCTCGATCCCGGGACATCGGATCGTTACGCCCGGCGACTATCTCGTCCGCCGCGGCGTGAACCTGGTGCTGGGGCGGCCATGGGTCGGCGACATCAAGATTCTGAACGATCCGAAAGCGACCGCCGATTATTTCTTCGAGCAGCCGCTCAAGCCGGGGACCATTCCGCCGCACGGCTGCGTCGTCTTCATTCCGGTGCGGGCGGGGATGGGCGTGCTCGCCTACTATCTCACGCAGAACCCGACCGTCGAGATGATGACGGCGACCGGCCAATGGGCGAAGCGATGCTCGTAGTGAAAAGCGCGCGTTGGCGCTGAGCCGATCGCCGCACGGCGACAGAGCCGCCGTAAAGCGCTAAGAATGGGCGCATGAGCCGGACCGGCATTCTGCTCGCATTGCTTTCCGCCCTGTTGTTCGGCGCGAGCACGCCCTTTGCCAAGCTGCTGCTGGGCGCCGTCGATCCGTGGATGATGGCCGGATTGCTCTATCTCGGGGCCGGGCTCGGCCTCGCCGCGTTCCATCTGTCGCGCCGCCTGGTCGGGTTGTCTGCGGTGGAAGCGCCGCTGCGGCGCGCGGACTTGCCATGGCTGGCGCTCGTGGTCGTCGCGGGCGGCTTCCTGGGCCCGCTGCTGCTGATGTTCGGGCTTGTTCAGACGGACGCGGCGGGGGCGTCGCTGCTGCTCAACCTCGAAGGCCTGGCGACGATGGGGATCGCCTGGCTGGCGTTCCGCGAGAATGTCGACCGCCGGCTGCTGCTCGGCGCCTTGGTGATCCTTGCCGGCGCCGCCGTGCTGTCCTGGCACGGGCGGGCATCGTTCCAGTGGGGCGCGTTGCTGATCGCCGGGGCGTGCCTCTGCTGGGGCATCGACAACAACCTGACGCGCAAGCTGTCCTCGGCCGATCCGGTGCAGATCGCGATGATCAAGGGCCTGGCTGCGGGCACGGTCAACCTGCTGCTCGCGCTTGCGAGCGGCGCGCGCCTGCCGCCGCTTGGAATCCTCTTGGCGGCCGGCGCGATCGGCTTCCTCGGCTACGGCGTCAGCCTCGCGCTGTTCGTGCTCGGCCTGCGCCACCTCGGCGCCGCGCGGACCGCGGCCTATTTCTCGCTCGCACCCTTCGCCGGCGCGATGCTCGCCGTGCTCATGCTGGGCGAGCCGCTGTCGGCGACGCTGCTCGATCGCGGGCGGGCTGATGGCGCTCGGCCTGTGGCTGCACCTCGCCGAGCGCCACGACCACGAGCACGCGCATGAGGTAATGGAGCACGAGCACCGCCACGTGCACGACGCGCACCACCAGCATGGGCATGGACCGGATGCACCACCCGGCGAGCCGCACACCCACTGGCACCGGCACGCGCCGATGGTGCATCGCCATCCGCACTATCCGGATCTCCATCACCGTCACCGTCACGGAGAGGTGCATTAGAGCGGAAGGAGACGATTACCCAACCGCGCCCTTTTCCCGCAGCGCGGCGATCTCCGCCGTCGTCATGCCGAGCTCGTCGCGTAGCACGGCGTCGGTGTGCTCGCCCAGGTGCGGCGCGGCCGGGCCCGGCTCCGTCGGGGTGCCGGAGAGCTTGAAGGGCGGGGCGACGGTGCGGAGCGTGCTGCCGTCCCGGTCCGTCTGCTCGACGATCATGCGGTTTGCCTTGACCTGGTCCTGCTCGAACACCTGGTCGACCGTGTGGATCGGCGCGGCAACGGCGCCGGCCGCATCGAAGCGGGGGATCCAGTCCGCGCCGTCGCGCGTCACCAGAATTTTCTCGATGACGTCGTTCAACGCCGCGCGGTTCTCGATCCGGCCGGCGTTGCTGCGGAAGCGCACGTCCTCGGCCAGCCCGGGCGCCTCGAGCGCGCGGCAGATGCGCGGCCACGCGCTGTCGCTCGCCGCGCCGATCAGGATATGCCCGTCGCGGCAGCGGTAGGCCCCGTAAGGCGCGAGGTGGAGATGGCCGGAACCCTCGCGCCCGCCGATCTTGCCCTCGATCAGCCAGTTGGTCGCGTTGAAGGCGAGCAGGTTGAGCGCCGTCTCCATCAGCGAGACGGTGACCGCCTGGCCGCCCTTGCCGTTCATGCGCGCGACCAGCGCCGTCATCGCGGCGCCGTAGGCGGCGAGCCCGGTGCCGACGTCGATCACCGGCGAGCCGGCGCGCACCGGCAGGCGGTCGGGCTCGCCGGTCATCGACATGATGCCGGTAAACGCGCCGACCATCATGTCGAGGCCCGGCTTGTCCTTGAGCGGCCCCTCGCTGCCGTAGCCGGAGACGGTGACGTGGATGATCTCCGGGTTGATTGCGCGGATCGTCTCGTAGTCGACGCCGAAGCCCTTCGCCCGCGCGGGCATGAAGTTCTGCACCAGGATGTCGGCCTTCGCCGCCAGCCTGTGCAGGATGGTGCGCGCTTCCGGCAGCTTCAGGTTCAGCGCGATGCCGCGCTTGCCCCGGTTGGCGCCGATGAAGGTCGTGCTCTGACCGCCGCGGTCGGGCGGGAAGCCGCGGCACAGGTCGCCCTCGGTCGATTCCACGCGGATCACGTCCGCGCCGTTGTCGGCCATGAGCTGCGCGCTCAAGGGCCCCGCGAGCACCTGGCTGACGTCCAACACGTGAATGCCGTCGAGCGCGCCCATCGTGGTGATGTCTCCGGTTCGTTGCCGCATGACCTTGCGGAAGAGCGTAGCGGGGAACGGGTGTGAGGGACAAATGGGTGGAGAATGCGAGCCTGCAGTTGACCTCATCCAGAGCTTGTCGAAGGATGAGGGGGCGCCTAAAGCTCGTGCTTCGACAGGCTCAGCACGAGGCTCTTTCCTGCGCCAGGGAAAATTGCATGACCGACAATCGCGCTGGCCCTGTTAAGCCCTTCCAGCCCATCGCCGGCCCCTGCGCCTGGGCCGGGCCGGAGATGGCACGGCGGACGGATTGGATTCACGACTTCACGCCGGACGAGATCGTGGAGATCGACGCGGCCGTCGCCGCGGTCAAAGCGCGCGGTCTCTCCATCCTCGACATCCGGCAGAAGGATTTCCCGCTGCCGACCCTCGCGCCGGTCCTGGCGCGTATCCGCGACGACCTCGTCGACGGCTGCGGCGTCAGCCTGATGCGGGGGCTGCCGGTGGCGCGATGGACGCGGGATGAGTCTGCAATCGCTTATTGGGGGCTCGGCGCGCATCTCGGCGACGCGGTGTCGCAGAACCCGCAAGGCCACATGCTGGGCCACGTCAAGGACATCGGCGGCGACTTCCACAGCCTGACCGCGCGCGCCGGCTACCAGTCGCATGCGCGGCTGCCCTTCCACACCGACATCGGCGCGGACCTAGTCGGGCTGTTCTGCCTGCACCCGTCCAGGTCGGGCGGCGCGAGCAGCGTGACCAGCGCCAGCGCCGTGCACAACGCGATGCTGGAACGCCGGCCCGACCTTCTGCGCGTGCTGGCGGCGCCGATCCACCGCGACCGGCGGGGCGAGTATCTCGAAGGCAAGGGGCCGACCTACGAGGCGCCGGTCTTCGCCTACCACGCGGGCCATATGACCGTGACCTTCGTCCGCCGCTTCGTCGAATCCGCGCCGCGCCATCCGGGCGTGCCGCCGGTGACGCCGCAACTTGTCGAGGCGATGGACCTGCTGGAGGCGCTGGCGGAGAGCGACGCGCTGCGCCTCGACATGGATTTCCGCGCGGGCGACATCCAGTGGATCAACAACCTGACCACCTTCCACTCGCGCACGGAGTACGAGGACTGGCCGGAGCCCGCGCGCCGGCGGCACCTGCTCCGGCTCTGGCTCAACCTGCCGAACGGCTGGCCGCTGCCGCCGTCCTACTACGAGCGCTTCGGCACCGCGGCCGCCGACGCGGGCCGGCCGCAGGGCATGCACATGCCGGGCGTGGCTCTGAGCGCGCCGCTGGACGTGGGGTAGGGGGCGTCAGGGATCATCAATGCGGCCACCCCCATCTAGATCCTCGCCCTCTGCAGGGGAGGGTTAGGGTGGTGACCTGCCCTCGCGGCTCGTACCATTCGTTAGTTTAGTCCATGCCCGCTTCTGGCGAGCGGCGATCTGCCTGTAGGCCCTGTAAGCGCGTCCAACGCAACGTCGCGACGCTGCGGGGCGTCCGACGAGCCAACCACAGCGGTCCCCGCATCGCTGCGCGTGCCGGCCGCACATCCCGGCACCAATCCCGCATCACATGCGTGGACTAGTCAGCTTCTCAGACCGCAACAGGCTCACGGCAAGGCCGCAACGACCATAACTTCGACGAGCATCCCAGGTCGCCAAAAGTCGGTCGTGAGACAAGCCCGCGCCGGAGGGTTTGCCGGATCGACCCACTCGTTCCAAACAGAATTGTGATCTTCAAACAGACGCATGTCAGCGATCCAGACCTGGGCGCTTAGCAACCGTGATTTGTCGGTTCCCGCGAGGTTGAGAAGCTCATCGACGCGTCGCAGCACTTGAGCGGTCTGGGTCTTGATATCGCCGATAATCGGGTTGGGGGTGATGCCGGCGAAATAGGCGACTTTGCCGTGAACGACCGCCTGGCTGATGATTGGCTCGCCGCGATTTTCCACTGATATCTGTCTAATTTCGTGGCGTATGATCGACATGATATTCCCTTTCTGTGGATTGAGTGCCGCGGGTGGCGGGCTATGACGTCAACCACCAAAGCGGCCGAAATCGTTTTGCCGGCCTTCTGGTGGCCGCTTAATCGAAGGGAAGCATGACGATCGAGCCCGTTGTCTTGCGTCCACCGATGAACTTGTGCGCGGCGGCAGCCTCCCGAAGCGGAAAGGTTTTGACAACATTGCTCGCCACCACCCCCTGTGCGACGGCATCGAACAGGGATTTTGCTCCGGCGTCGATTTCGCTTCGGTTCGAAATGTAATGCGAAAGCGCGGGACGGGTGATGACGAGAGACCCGCGAACGCCCAGATCTTCGATGAGGTTGATCGGATCGGGAACGCCTGACGCCTGGCCGTAAGCGGCACACATACCGATCGGCCGCAGGCAGTCGAGTGACCGTTGCAGCGTGTCTTTACCGACCAACTCATAGACAACGTCTACGCCTTTTCCGTCCGTGATCTCACGGGTGACAGCGACGAAGTCCTCGGTCGAGTAGTTGATAACGTGATGGCAGCCGAGATTTCGAGCGATCTCGGCCTTCGCGTCGGTACTGACGGTGCCGATCACAGTGGCGCCGAGATGCCGGGCCCAAGGACAAAGGATATGGCCCATGCCGCCAGCAGCGGCATGGATCAGAACATGATCTCCGGGCTGCACATTGTGCGTTCGATGCAAGAGATACTGCGCGGTCATCCCTTTCAGGATTAGTCCTGCCAGTTCAACGTCATCCAACGGCAAGTCCTTTGGAACCTTGATCAGCTTATCGGCCGGGTAAAGGCGCTCCTGACTATAGGCGCCGAGTGGGGGAAGGCAGGTGCAAACTCGTTCACCGACGGAGAAGCCGGTGACGTCGGGACCCAACGCCTCGATCTCGCCAACTCCTTCGAAACCGACGACAATCGGCGGATCGCCGACGTTCATCGGGTGCGGGATACCTGCTCGATGGTAGGTATCAGCGAAATTCACGCCGACGGCCGTGCTGCGAAGACGTACCTGGCCACGCTCGGGAGACCCGACCTTGATCTGCTCCCAAACGAAGTTGTCGGGTCCGCCTTTCTTGTGGATTACCGCCGCCATTCCCATGATGCGTTCCTCCTGTTGCAGCGCATTCTTCCTGTGAGGGTCGCGACTGTCGCGCGCGAACAGTTCGGCCCATGCCGAACTGTCTTCGGTTGATATGCTTCCGGTATCGGCGATAGGGTTACGGATGGTCGCGGCGGCAAATCTGGTGGAAGTGGCCGCACTCGTGGGGGACACTGCGCGAGCGACGATGCTCAACGCCCTTATGGGCGGCCAGTCGCTGACGGCTACCGAGCTTGCCTATCAAGCCAATGTCTCGCGCTCGACGGCGAGCGACCACCTGAGCAAGCTGGTTGCCGCGCGGCTTCTGACGGTCACGCGCAATGGCCGCTTCAGCTATTACCGGATCGCGTCCCCGCTGGTCGCGACAATGCTGGAGAGCATCAAGGTCTTCGCCGCCATAGAGGTGCCGCCCCGCCGTCAGCCGCGGTCGGCTGACGAGGATGCACTCCGCTTTGCCCGAAGTTGCTACGATCATCTGGCTGGCCGGGTAGGAGTAGCTGTTACCGATGCACTTGTGGCCATGGGGCATATCGTACTCACCGATGAAGGCGGCGAGGTCACGTCTTCGGGCGAGTGCTTCCTTTCTGCGTTCGGCGTCGATCTGAAGCCGCGGACTCGGCGGATTTTCTGCCAGCCTTGTCTCGACTGGAGCGAGCGTCGTTATCACATCAAGGGACTCGTCGGGGCTCGAATTCTGGATCGTCTATTGGAGCTTGGATGGCTCAAATGTGTTTCGGGCAGTCGTGCACTCCAACTAACGACGTCTGGAAGGGGGGGCTTGTCCGAAATCTTCAAGATCGAGATCGACGACCAGGGTGTGTCAGGCGGTTGCCACTCACGACGTCGGACAGCCTAGGCTGAGCGAAGCGTCATCACGCGCAAATATGCAGATCGCCGTCTCTGCTGAATGAAGCACATCAAGCAGCACCCTGGCGGCACCTGCTCCGGCTCTGGCTCAACCTGCCGAACGGCTGGCCGCTGCCGCCTTCCTACTACGAGCGCTTCGGCACCGCGGCCGCCGACGCGGGCCGGCCGCAGGGCATGCACATGCCGGGCGTGGCCCTGAGCGCGCCGCTGGATGTGGAGTAGGGGATGCGAGGGCGGCCGAGGCGTTGCCGCTCCTCGTCCGTCATGCCACGGACTTGTATCCGTGGCATCCACGGGACGGTGCTTTCCGTAGCTCGACGTGCCAGCGATTTGGCGCCCCGCCATGGATTCCCCGGACAAGCCGTGGAATGACGATTCTCTGTTGAAAACAGAGTGATTATAAAGATCATCCCACATAGCAATTGCATCCGACCCCGTCTCGCTGCGAGAATTGTCCGGACCGATCCGGTCCCCCGATCCGCCGCAAAATTCCCACTCCCGAGGAGACGGCCCATGTCCGACCAAAAGTTGCCGCTCGAAGGCTATACCGTTCTCGACCTGACCCAGGCGCGCGCCGGGCCGACGGCGGCGCGCGTGCTCGCCGACTGGGGCGCCAACGTGATCTATGTCGAGCCGCCCTCGACCTCGGGCAAGAACCGGGTGGCGCTGACCGGGCAGCGCGACAGCTACGACTTCCAGAACCTGCACCGCAACAAGCGCAGCCTGACCATCGACCTGAAGAACAAGGACGGCCACGACCTGTTCATGAAGCTGGCGGCCAAGGCGGACGTGATCACCGAGAATTTCCGCGCCGACGTGAAGCACCGCCTCGGCATCGACTACGAAGCAGTGAAGAAGGTCAACCCGCGCCTGGTCTACGGCAGCATCTCGGGCTTCGGCCAGACCGGGCCCTACAGCAAGCGGCCGGGCGTCGACCAGATCGCGCAAGGGTTGGGCGGCCTGATGACGATCACCGGCTTGCGCGGCCAGGGCCCGGTGCGCGTCGGCATCCCGATCACCGACCTCTGCTCCGGCATGTTCCTGGCGCAGGGCATCCTCTTGGCTCTGCTCGACCGCACGAAGACGGGCAAGGGCCAGTGGGTGCACACCTCGCTGCTCGAATCCATGACCTTCATGCTCGACTTCCAGGCCTCGCGCTGGCTGCAGAAGGGCGAGGTCGCGAAACAGGCCGGCAACGACCACCCGATCAACGTGCCGATGGGCTGCTTCGAGACGGCGGACGGGCTGATCAACATCGCCGCGTCCGGCACCATGTTCGAGCGTTTCTGCAAGGCGGCGAACGCGGAACATCTGCTGACCAATCCGGCCTATGACGGCGTCGAGGCGCGCTCCAAGAACCGCGCGCAGCTCAACGAGGATGTCTCGGCCGTGCTGAAGCAGAAGCCGTCCAACTACTGGATCGAGCTGTCTGAACGACGCGGGCGTGCCCTGCGGGCCGGTCAATGACATCCAGCAGGTGTTCGAGGACCCGCAGGTCAACCATCTCGGCATCGCCCACGAGGTCGACCACGCCCGTCTCGGCAAGCTCAAGGTGGTGCGCCAGCCGGTCAACCTGTCCGACCATCCGCAGCCCCAGGTCTTCCGCTACGCGACCCCGGATTCCGGCGAGCACAGCGACCAGATCCTGAAGGAGATGGGGATCGACGCGGCCGAGGTCGCGCGCCTGCACAAAGCCGGCGCGATCTGAGCGAGAGCGGGGGCCGCATCCGTTCCATGCAGGACTTCGACGCGGCCCTCCCGCCGCCTGAGATCATCGCCCGGGTCGAGGCCGGGGCGCGGCGCGTCACGACGCCCTGCGGCGGCGGCGCCATGGTCTGGCGGCTCTGGGGCGAGGGGCCGCCGCTGCTCCTGCTGCACGGCAATTTCGGCAGCTGGATGCACTGGATCCGCAATGTCGGGCCGCTGTCGCGCGCTTATACCGTGATCGCGCCCGACACGCCGGGCTTCGGCGAGAGCGCGAAGCCGCCCGACGGGTCGTCGCCGCGCGCTATCGCCAGCCGTCGTGGCCGAAGGGATCGCGGAGATCCTGCCCGGGGACCACCGCTTTTGCGTCGTGGGTTTTTCCTATGGCGGCCGGCTCGCGAGCGAGATCGCGCTGCTGCTGCTGGACCGGGTGAAAGCGCTCGTCGTCGTCGCGCCGGGCGGCTTGGGCATCGCCGACGTGGTCGGGCGCGCCGCCCGCTAAGCTCCGGCCGCGCATGACGCCGGCAGAGATCGCCGAGGTGCACCGGCAGAACCTCGCGCATCTGATGATCGCCGACCCGGCGGCGGTCGACGCCCTCGCGGTCCATATCCAGGACCTCAACACCCAGCGCGCGCGCTTCCGGCTCACGGCTTGGACGGCGGAGGACCGGCTATCCTCTACCGGCGTGGCGCTCGCGCCAGGTGCGGGTTCCGGTGAAAGGCATCTGGGCCGAGCGGCGACGCTTTTGCCGGCGATACGCGCGACGCCCGCATGGCGCTGGTTCGCGCGATGCATCCCGACGCGGATATCCGGCTGATCGACGGGCTCCGGGCATTGGGTGTCGTATGAGGCGGCGGCGCGCTTCAATGCGACGCTGGTGGCGATGCTGGGTGGGCATGGACTCGCGGATCAAGTCCGCGAGTGACGGCAAAATATTGAATTCAAGATAAAACCGTCATGCCCTTGTTGCCGCTCAATGGACTGAGCGCCGCATGGTCGCGGTTCTCGGTGAAGAGCTGCGGCGCCAAGGCGCACGTGATCTACGATCCGGACGCCGACTGCCCACTCTATCTCGCCGTCACCCCGGCCAAAGGGGTCGATGTCGTCGTCGCCAAGGCCATGCCGATCGAAGCGAATGCCACCTATGTCTTTGATCTTGGCTACTATGATTACGGTTGGTGGGCGAAACTCGATGCCCGCGGATGCCGCATCGTCACCCGCTTCAAGCGCAACACGCCGTTCACCGTAATCCGAGAGCGGCGCGTGCCCAAAGCCGCAAAGGCCATTCTCACCGACCGCATTGGCTCTCTCCCGGCCCGCCTGGCCAGGAGCCGGCGCAATCCCTTCGCCAAGCCCGTGCGCGAGATCCGGCTGTGCATCGACGGCGGCAAGATCCTGCGCATCCCACCAACGACCTCAACGCCCCGGCCCAGAAAATCGCCGATCTCTACAAGCGCCGCTGGGCCATCGAGCTGTTCTTCCGATGGGTCAAGCAGACGCTCAAAATCCGCCACTTCCTCGGAACCTCCGAGAATGCCGTGCGTATCCAGATCGCCGTCGCCCTGATCGCCTTCCTGCTCCTGCGCATGGCCCAAACCGCACAGAACTTCGCCGCAGGCGCGCTCGCATTCGCACGCCTGGTCAGGCTCAACCTGATGCATCGACGCTCGATCAACGCCCTTACAGAACCGCCGCAACCGATAGACGAGATCTAAGATAAATGGACTTCCCTATCGATGAAAGCTAAACCGGACAGCAGTGGACTTGTTCCTGGCATCCATGGGACGTGCGTTGCCTAGCGGCAATGGCGTTTTGACCGGCAGCAGCCGTGGACTCGCGGAACAAGTCCGCGAGTGACGGTTGCCTGCAAGAGCCAATGATCAGTACGGCGTATCGCCGCAGATCGTGATCTTGTGCATGCAGCGGCGGAAGCCGGTGTAGTCGTTCAGCGCGTAGTGCTGGCAGCAGCGGTTGTCCCACAGCGTCACGGTGCCGACCTCCCAGCGCAGCCGCATGGTGAACTCCGGCCGCGTCGCGTGCGCCATCAGGTAATTCTTCAGCGGGTCGCTTTCCTCGTCGGTCATGCCGTGGAAGCGCTCGATGTGGCCGCCGACATACAGCACCTTGCGCTTGGTTTCCGGATGGGTGCGGACGATCGGATGCGTGCTGATGGTCTGGATCTTGATGTCCTTCGGGTCGATCTGCGCCATCAGGCCGGTCCCCAGCTTGAGGCGCTCGGCGCGTGTCATGCCGCTGTCGTGCCGCTTGCTGTCGCCGTTGGCGACGCCCTTCACGCCGACCAGCATCGCCTTCATGCCGTCGGATAGCGTCTCGTAGGCGCGGTAAAGGTTGCAGAACATCGTGTCGCCGCCGTAGGGCGGCACCTCGCGGGCGACCAGCATGGTGCCCTTGGCCGGCTGCGGCGTGTACATCTGGTCGGTATGCCAGCGGCCGCCGTGGTTGTAGGTGTCGGTCTCGCGCTTCAGGATCTCGATGATGTCCGGATAGCCGTCCATCGGCTTGTTGAACGGATGGCGGTGGATCTTGCCCCAACGGTTGGCGAACGCGATGTGCTGCTCGGGCGTGATGTCCTGGCCGCGGAAGACGATCGACCTGGTTTTCCAGCCACGCGCGATGGATCTCGCGCGAAGGTCGCGTCGTCCAGCGGCTTCGCGAGGTCGACGCCGCCGATCTCGGCGCCGAGCGCTCCGGCGATCCGCTTGACCGTGATGCGTTCGTAGTTGCTGTTCAGGTTCAGTGCTGCCTCGGCCATGGCCGGCTATCCTCCATCGTTTCAGAAGTTCAATTCGTGCCGTTCGTTCTCAGAACGGCTTGTCGCCCTTGATCGTGATGCGCAGCATATGGCGGCGCTGTCCGTGATAGTCGTTGACCGCGTAGTGCTGGCTGCAGCGGTTGTCCCAGAGCGCCAGCGAGCCCGGCTGCCAGCGGAAGCGGCAGGTGAACTCCGGCCGGCGCGCGTGATGCATCAGGAACTTGCGCAGCGGCTCGCTTTCTTCCTTGGTCAGGCCGTCGAAGCGGTCGGTGTGCGAGCCGATGTAAAGCGCCTTGCGCCCGGTCTCCGGATGGGTGCGGATCAGCGGGTGCACGGAATTCATGTCTTCCTTCGGCGGCGCGACCCGCCCGGCCATGGTGTCGCCGCCGCTGCTATAGCGCTCGGCGCGCGACTTGCCGCCGTATTTGCGGTCGCCCATGTTGTAGGTCTTCAGCTTCGACAGCATCTGCTTCATGCCGTCCGACAGCGCGTCGTAAGCGAGGTAGAGATTGGCGTACATCGTGTCGCCGCCCGCAGCCGGCGTTTCCAGCGCATAGAGCATCGTCGCCTTGGCCGGGTCGGGGCAGAACTGCTGGTCGGTGTGCCAGCGGTTGCCGAAATTCTTCGTCTCGGTCTCGGTCTTGATGATCTCGAAGATCTCGGGGGTGTCCGCCATGCCCTTCATGTAGGGATGCAGGTGGATGTCGCCCCAGCGCTTGGCGAAGCGGAGATAGTGCTGCGGCGTCAGCGTCTGGCGGCGGAAGAAGACGACGTTGTTCTCGAGCCAGGCGCGGTGGATCTCGGCGAAGGTCGCGTCGTCGAGCGGCTGCGACAGGTCAACGCCCTCGATCTCGGCGCCCATGGCGCCGGCGATCGGTTTCACCGCGATCCGCTGGTAGGGCGCGGGATCGGTGGAGTTCCGGAGCAGTTGCGACATGTCTCTCTCTTCCTTCCCTTGAAGGGGCCTGCGTTGATGCCTCAGAAGGGCGCGTCTTCGCCCTGGATCGTGATGCGGTGCATGCGCCGGCGATAGCCCTGATAGTCGTTGATCGCGTAATGCTGGACGCAGCGGTTGTCCCAGATCGCAAGCGAGCCCGGCGCCCAGCGGAAGCGGCAGGTGAATTCCGGCCGCCGGCAATGCTGGCGGAGATAGGCGAGGATCGGCTCGCTTTCCCCGGGCGTGAAGCCGTCGAGATGCTGGGTGTGCGAGCCGAGATAAAGCCCCAGGCGGCCCGTATCGGGATGGGTGCGCACGAGGGGATGCACCGATTCCGTCTGGATGTTGCCGGGGTCCTTGAGCTTCATCTTCTGCGCGCCGCTGTAGCGGTCGGCGCGGCTCGATCCCATACCGCCGCGCTTCCTGTCGCCCGCGTTGAGCGCCTTGAGCGGCCGCAGCATCGCCTTCATGCCCTCCGACAGGCTTTCGTAGGCGAGATACATGTTGGCGAATATCGTGTCGCCGCCGGCGGGCGGGATCTCCCGGCCCAGCAGCATGGTGCATTTCGCCGGCTTCGGCGCGAACATCTGATCGGAATGCCAGCTGCTGCCGAAAGCGTAGGTGTCCGTCTCGGTCTTGATCAGCTCGAGCACTTCGGGAAGGTGGTCGAGCCCCTTCATGTACGGGTGCAGGTGGATACCGCCCCAGCGCTTGGCGAAAGCGAGGAACTGCTCCGCAGTCATGTCCTGGTCGCGGAAGAAGATCACCTGGTTCTCGAGGAAGGCCTGGTAGATCTCGCTATAAAGGGCGTCGGTCAGCGGCCGGGTCAGGTCGGCGCCGGTGATCTCGGCGCCGAGCGCGCCCGCGATCACGCTGCTACCCCGATCGTCTCGTAGGGGCGGAAATTCCAGAGCTGGACCCCTTCCGGCATGGCGTTTCCAATCGCTGACGATGATTTCTTCTTGGCGAATTTGTCCGGACGAGTATAGCAGCGGCGGGCTTCCGGCTGCAAAGGGTGCCGTCACAGGGCGGCCCTGCGTTTTATGCACGGAAAGCCGCGGAAATCCGTCGTTTCGGCCTTTCGGCGCGAGAAAATTTCGCCGCGCGCGGGACACGCGCTGGACAGGGGGGCGCGGGCGTGCGCTAAACTCGGGCCACCGGACGTCACTGCCTGTCCAGTCGAGATCAGAGAAAAGGGAGACCATCATGGGAAGCACTATCGAGCTGACCGCATCCGACGGCTTCAAGTTCGCCGCCTACCGCGCCGATCCGGCCGGAAAGGCCAAGGGCGGCATCGTCGTCGTGCAGGAAGCCTTCGGCGTCAACGCGCATATCCGCGAGATGGCCGACAAGTTCGCCAAGGACGGCTACCTCGCCATCGCGCCGGCGCTCTATGACCGCGTCGAGCGCGGCGTCGAGACCGGCTATACCGGCGCCGACCGCGAGAAGGGCATCAAGATCATGCAGGCGTCCAGCTTCGACAATGCGATGAAGGACGTCACGGCGACGCTCGAGGCGTGCAAAAAGGCCGGCAAGGTCGGCATCACCGGCTGGTGCTGGGGCGGCAGCGTGAGCTGGCTCGCGGCCTGCCGGATCAAGGGCTTCGCCTGCTCCATCCCGTGCTACGGCGGCCGTATCCCCGATCACGACAAGGAAAAGCCGCTCTGCCCGGTGCAGTTCCATTGGGGCGAAAAGGACGCCTCCATCCCGATGGAGAAGGTGCGCATGGTCGAGAAGGAGCATCCGGAGATCGAGTCCTTCGTCTATCCGCGCGGGGCACGGCTTTACCTGCGACCACCGCGACTCCTACGACGCGCCGAGCGCCAAGCTGGCCTACGAGCGGTCGATGGCGTTCTTCGCCAAGCATCTCGGCTGAGACCATGCCGGAGCGGGCGAGGGCGGCGGCCGGGTTCGGCCGCCGCGCGCCTGCCTGCCATAGCAAACCGCCGGGCAAGCCGCCGGCGCGAAAAGAACAGCGAGCCCTGAGGAAGAGATCATGACCGACCACATTCTCGTCGACATCCGCGACCACGTCGCCTGGGTCACCTTCAACCGGCCCGAGGCGCGCAACGCGCTCAGCATCGAGATGCGCGAGGCGTTGGTCGGCATCTTCGCGGATATCGAGCTGGACCCGTCGGTGCGCTGCGTCGTCATGCGCGGCGCGGGCGAGATCTTCCTCGCCGGCGGCGACGTCAAGGCGATGTACGAGGTCAACAAGACCATGACGCCGGAGGAGCGCTACAAGATGCGGCTCCACGGCATGCATTACACCGACTACCGGATCGAGGCGCTGCGCCGCATGCGGAAACCGGTGATCGCCAGCGTGCACGGCGCCTGTGCGGGCGCGGGCGTGTCGCTGGTCGGCGCGTCCGACCTCGCGATCGCCGCCGAGGGCACCAAGTTCACCTTCGCCTTCTCCAAGATCGGCCTCAGCCCGGACGGCGGCTCGTCCTATTTCCTGCCGCGCATGATGGGCACGAAGAAGGCGTTCGAGCTGGCCTTCCTCAGCGACCTGTTCGACGCCGATACGGCAAAGGAGATCGGTCTGGTCAACTGGGTGGTGCCGGCGGACAAGCTGGCCGAGGAGACGGAGAAACTGGCGCTGCGCCTGGCCAACAGCGCGACCAAGGCGCTCGGCAACATCAAGCAGCTGTTCAACGCCTCGCTCAACAACACGCTGGAGCAGCAGCTCCGCGCGGAGACGCAGAGCTTCGCCGAATGCGTGATGACCGAGGACCACGAGGAAGGCGTCAAAGCCTTCGTCGAGAAGCGCCGGCCGTGCTTCAAGGGGCGGTGAGGCCGCGATTTTCGCTACGTTTTTCTGAAAGTCCTCCCCCTTGACGGCGGAGGATTTAGGTGGGGGTGAAGGGCCGGGTATTGGCACCTGATTTTATGGCCTTCGCGTACCCCCCACCCTGACCCTCTCCCGCAAGGGGGGAGGGAAAACGGGTGAATTATAATGGACCGTAAACTTAGTGCGCCTTCGGCGGCGGCGGCACGGTCGCGGCGAAGGAGGGGCGGGCGGCGATCTTCTCGGCCCAGGCGGCGAGCTTGGGGTGCGTCGCGCGCCAATCCTGGCCGCACAGCTTGGGCGCGCCGGGGCCGTTGACGGCGCAGCCCAGCGTGATCTGCGCAATGTTGAGCGGGCCGGTCAGCACCGGGTTCGCCATCTCCTTCTCGAAGGCGTCGGCCATGCGCATGGCGCGCGCCGCCTCGTGGTCGAGGATCATTTTCGAGCGCATCTCTTCGGTCCGGTAGATGATCTCGCGGCCCCAGACCGACAGGCCGTCCAGCATGCTGCGCGCCATCGCTTCGAGCCGCCGCATCTCCAGGCCGGCTCGGCCGTTTTCCGGATGCAGCGAGGGCTTGCCGTCGAGCTGGTCGAGATAGAGGCAGATCAGCGGCGAATCCTCGAAGCCTTTGCCGTCATCGAGCTCAAGAAAGGGCACGCGCCCCGACGGGTTGATCCTGTAATAGGGGCTGTCCGGCGTGCGCGTCTTGGCGAGCACGACCTCGACCTTGTCCGCGAGACCTTTTTCCAGGACGACGATACGCGCCATGCGCGCATAGGGCGAGCCGGGGGTGATGTGGAGCTTCATCGGGGCGATTTGACCTCGTGTTGGGGCCTGCCGCAATATGGCCGAAAGCGGCGCAGGTTCCTTGGCGTTGCACAGCAAACAATAGAACAGGATTGAACCGGCGGGAAATCCCGGCGGATCGGGAGAATGCGATGACACTCAACGTTCGTCAGGTCGGACCGGGTTTTGCCGCGGAAATCAGCGGCATTCAGCTTTCGGGCGCGCTCAGCGACCGGGAGATCGAGACGCTTCGCCAGGTCTGGATGGAAAACAAGGTGGCCGTCCTGCACGACCAGGACCTCAACGGACGACGACCTGCTCGCCTTTACCAAGCGCATGGGCCCGCTGTTCACCCATGTCCGCAGCATGTTCCATTCGCCGGACTATCCCGAGATTATGTTCGTCTCGAACCTGAAGGAGGAAGGCCGCGCGCTCGGCTCGCTCGGCGACGGCGACCTCGGCTGGCACACCGACCAGTGCTACACGGCCAAGCCCTGCTGGGCGACGCTGCTCTACGGTATCGAGATCCCCGAGGACGGCGGCAACACCTATTTCGCGGACCTCGCCGCGGCTTACGAGAAAATGCCGGACGACCTGCGCGCCGCGGCGGAAGGCAAGCGCGTGGTCTATTCCGTGCTGGCGGAGACGGTCTCGAAGAAGTCGCCGATCACCGCCGAGCAGCGGGCGCGCACGCCGGACGTGACGCAGCCCTTGATCCGCACGCATCCCTATCTCGGCCGCAAGGTGATCTACGCCAGCCCGAACCACTATGTCCGGATCGAGGGCATGGAGCAGGAGGAGGGGGACGCGCTGTTCCGCCGCCTCGCGGACTGGATCGGCCGCGACGAATTCGTCTACAGGCACCGCTGGCGGGTGGGCGACGTGGTGTTCTGGGACAACGCGCAGGTCGTGCACCGGCGCGACGCCTTCCCCTCGACCCAGCGCCGCTTCCTCAAGCGCACCGGCTTTCAGCTGCCGGAGGAGCTGCGGGTGCCGTTCTAGGCGCTATTTCTTCTCGAGCGAGAAGGCCTGGCCGTCGAAGACGTTGATCTTGAGCTTGGACGGATCGACGCCGTCGAGGCAGGCGACGTTGACGGTGTACTGGTCGGGCGCGGCGCGCGGCATGTGGAACGGATAGATGCCGCAGGTCTTGCAGAAATAATGCTTCGCCGTGCCGGTGTTCCACTGGTAGAGCGCGAGATTGTCTTTGCCCTTGAGCAGATGGAAGCGCTCGGGCGGCACCCGGTACATCAAGGCGTTCTTGCGCCGGCAGAGCGAGCAGTTGCAGCGCGTCGCCTGGCTGATCTCGCTGTCGGTCTCGATCTCGAACTCGATCGCGCCGCAATGGCACGCGCCGTGATAGGTCTGCATGGGGATGCTCCGGTGGTGGCGCGCGACTGTACACCGGCGACGCGCGATTATTCCAGGTCCCCCACCTAAATCCTCCCCCGCAAGGGGGGAGGACTTTGTCGTCGCGATACCTGATTTTCCCTCCCCCCTTGCGGCGCGCGTGTCGTCGCGCGCCGCTCTTCCTAAGCCGGCGGCCGGTCGACACCGGCCGCCTGGGGGAGGGCCAGGGTGGGGGGTAACGTTACCGATAAAGTCCGTCACTCCAACAGGTAACCGAACTTCTCGCGCGCGCGGCGCGCCATCTCGGCGCTCGGCTGGTTGATCTCCGGGAAATCGTCTCGCCAGTAATAGGGGATGCAGGCGTCGATGATCATGCGCGAGTTCACGAGGTTTCCTCTTCCCGCTCCCACGGGGGCAGACGCGGATCGGACTTCTGCGCCTTCGCGCCGCGGATGAAGTCGATGTCTTCGGCCGGGTCGCATCGGGTCAGCGCCGCGTAGATCAGCGCGTCCAGGTTGCTCACGTCGACGTCGTCGTCGGTGACGATCGACCCAGCGGTTGGCGTCCACTCCGGTGCGGCACATCGAGGCGATATGCCCCGCCTGGCGCGCGTGGCCGACATAGCGCTGCTTGATCGCCACCGCCAGCAGCATGCGCGAGCCGCCGACCTCGTGGCACCAGGTCGCCGTCACGCCGGGCACGCCGGCCGCTTCCAGGTCCTTCTTCAGCGCGGCCGAGCGGGTGATGGCGCGGAAGCGCGAATATTCGTCCGGCAGGCGTTGCGGCGCGAAACCCAGCAGGATCGGGTCGTTGCGGTAGTACACCGCTTCGATATCGATCGTCGGATTGACCCGGCCTTTTTCCGTATAGGTGCCGGTCCAGTCGCCGAACGGGCCCTCCGGCTCCATCCGGTCGGCGTCGACATAACCTTCCAGCACGATCTCCGCGTTCGCCGGGATCGGCAGTCCCGTCACCTTGCCGGACACGACATCGATCGGCTTGCCGCGCAGCCCGCCGGCGACGTCGTATTCGGAGACGCCCTCCGGCACGTCGGCGCCGCCCATGATGAAGGTCAGCGGGTCGCCGCCGACGACGATCGCCACCGGCATGCGTCTCGCCGCGCGCGCAATACTTCTTGAAGTGCAGGTCGGCATGCCGGCCCGGCAGCACGTTGTGGCTGACCGTGCGCCTGTCCTTGATCATGACGCGGTAGGAGCCGAGATTGATCGAGCCGGTCTCGGGGTCGCGGGTGACGTGATAGCAGCCGGTGCCGATATAGCGGCCGCCATCCTTCTCGTGCCAGCGCGGCGTCGGGAAGGCGTCGAGGTCGATCGCGTCGCCCCGCATGATGTTCTCGAACACCGGCCCGTCCTGGACCAGGTTGGGCGCGATCAGCTTCTCGGTTGCCGTAAAAGGCGTCGGCGAAGGCCTCGCTGAGCGCGACCTTGTCGAGCTCGGCCGGAAATCCCAGGGTCATGTTCTTGCGCTTGCCGCCGAAGAGGTTGACCAGCACGCGCGAGCCTTTCAGGCAGCCGGGCACGTCGCCGAACAGCACCGCCGGCGCATGGTCGTCATGGCTGACCACTTCGGCCGCCATGCCGATCTCCTCCTGCCAGTTGGCGCCCTCGACGCGGCGCAGCTCGCCCAACCGCTCGGCTTCGGCGATCCAGCCGCGCAGATCGTCGTAAGGAAACACGCGGTCCAGATTGCCGCCGGCGCCCCGGCCGTTTCCGCCCTTCATCCTCATGGTGCTCCCATGCCGCCTTGATGTGCGCGGAGCCATAGTAGCGCTACCGCGGCGGGGATGTCATACGGTTGCCGGAGCTTTTTCGTTATCTCGGCCGCAGCTGCAGCCGGACCGGAGTGCACACGATCGAATTCCGGATGCTTCCCTCCCCCCTTGCGGGGGAGGGTTGGGGTGGGGGGTGTCCGCCGTCGGTGCAAACGCGGTCGGGACCCGGCCTTTCACCCCCACCTAAATCCTCCCCCCTCAAGGGGGAGGACTTTCACCATAGATCCAATGATTTGAACGCTACCGTCCCTTGAACACCGGCTTGCGCTTCTCGCGGAAGGAGCGGCCGCCTTCTTGCTGGTCGTCGCTGCGGCGGATCGCGAGCAGGTCGCGGCGCGCGATGGCGGCCTGTTCCGATGGCCCTTTGGGCGTGACCGTGCTGCGCACGAAGCGCTTCAGCGTCTCGACCACCAAGGGCGCGCTGTCCTTCAGGATCGTGGCGTATTCCATCGCCGCTTCGACCTGCTGGCCGACCGGCACGATCTTATTGACCATGCCGACCTCATAGGCGCGCTTCGCGTCGATGCGCTTGCCGGTCAGCATGAACTCCATCGCGATCTTGTGCGGGATGCGCGCCGCGCAGCTTGCGATCAGCCCGCCGCAGAAGCCGAGCTGCGCTTCCGGATAGAAGAAGTTGACGTTCTCGGCCGCGACCGCGATGTCGCAGAACTGCACCAGCACGTAAGCCCCGCCGACGCAGTGGCCCGCCACCGCGGCGATGATCGGCTTGTCGACCTCGACGCCGACGCCCGGCACGCATTCCCAGAGGTCCGGATCGCGCGGCGGGTCCTTGATGTCCGCGCCGACGGAAAACGCGCGGTCGCCGGCGCCGGTCAGCACGGCGCAGCGGTCGTCGGAATCGCGGTAGCGTTTCATCGCTTCCCGCAGTTCCTCGACCAGCGCGTTGCTGAGCGCGTTCATCTTGTCCGGCCGGTTGATGGTAATCAGCGCGATGCGGTCTTTGGATTCGTAGGTGACCAGGGAATCGCTCATGGATTGCGTGCTCCTTGCTTGGTTTCTTGTCAGTCGGCGGCGGCGCTTTCCGCTGGGGGCGGAATGACGCCGTCACGTGCGAGCGCGTCGATCGCGCCGGCGTCGTAGCCCAGCTCGGCCAGAACCGCATGCGTATGCTGGCCGATGCGCGGCGAATTGGCCCGGGGGTCGTCGGGCAGGGACGGCGCGACGCCCGGCAGGTTCGGCACCGGGATCGGGCCGAGGTCGGTCTGGTTCGCCCAGGTGAGGAGATGCTCCGCTTCGATCTGCGGATGGTGCAGCAGGTCGTCATAGCCGTTCACCCGGGTGCACATCAGGCCGAGCGCGCTGAAGCGCTTTTCCCATTCGGCCGCGGTCTCCGCCATGAGCGATTGCTGGAACGCCTCGTTGATCTCGCGCGATTTCCAGATGCGCTTCTGGTGCGTGTCGTAGTCCGGGTTGCTTTTCAGGTCTTCGCGGCCGAGCAGGTCGCAGACCTCGCCGAAATGCTTCGGATTGTTCGAGCTCAGGCTGATGAAGCCGTCCTTGGTGTGGAACACGCCGACCGGCACGCCGACCGAGGGCGGCTGCTTGCCCTGGGTGTGCTGGCGGATGAACTGGCCCGCCTGCACCGCGATCGCGGCCTGCAGCATGTTGATCTCCACATGCCGGCCGCCGGCGCCCATGGCGCGGGCGAAGAGCGCGGTCGCGATCGACTGATAGGCGTAGATGCCGGTGATGTAGTCGATGATCGCCGTGCCGACGCCGAGCGGCACGCCGTCGCGATCCGTGGTGATCGACTGCAGGCCGGAGAAGCCCTGCATGATCTGGTCGGTGACCGGACGCTCGGCGAGCGGCCCCTTGGTGCCGAAGCCGGAGACCGAGAGGTAGATGACGTCCGGATTTTCCTTCGCCACCGCCGCGTAGCCGAGGCCAAGCCGGTCGATCACGCCTGGCCGGAAATTCTGCGTCACCACATCGGCTTCACGGGCGAGGCGGCGGGCAATTTCCAGCCCCTTCGGGTTCTTCAGGTCGAGCGCGATACTGCGCTTGCCGCGGTTCATGGCGAGCGACTGGGCGGAGTGCTCCCCCTTGATCCGCCCGCCCATGTTGCGGATCCAGTCGCCGGAGAGGCCTTCGATCTTGACGACATCGGCGCCGTACTGCGCCAGCATCATGCCGCAATAGGGCGCCGAGATGCCTTGCGCGATGTCGCACACCTTGAGACCGGCAAAGGGACGGTCATGCGTGCGGGGAGGGGTCATGAAAATACTCCGCGAAAGTCAGGGTCGATCGGGGGAAATTACGTCTCTCGCGCCGAAAGCGCAAAACCGGCGGGATTGGGTGAGGGGGGCGATTCTGCGGCCCGGGCGCCGGGCGGGCCCTGTGGCCGTCAGGCGGCGGCGGATGGAGGGGCTTGCGGGGCGCCTCCTCAGTCACCCTTGAGCAGGGCGACTGCGCCTTGAACGAAGGACGGCAGCTCGCGCTTGTGCAGCGTGTCGATCGTGACGATGACGCTCATGCCGGCGCGGAGCGGCGGCCCGGACTCGCTCCCCACCACCTGGAGGCGGACCGGGATACGCTGCACCACCTTGACCCAGTTGCCGGTGGCGTTCTGCGGCGGCAGGATCGAGAATTCGGCGCCGGTCGCCGGGGCGATGCTGGAGACGCGCGCCTTCCACTCGGCATCCGGATAGGCGTCGACGGTGATCGTAGCGCTCTGTCCTTCCCTCACGTAGGTCAGCTCGGTTTCCTTCAGGTTGGCCTCGATCCAGATGTCCTTCACGCCGACGAGGCTGAAGACCGGGCGGCCGGCGGTGACATATTCGCCGGCCTGCAGGTCGTTCTTGGTCACGATGCCGTCGGCCGGCGCGCGGATTACCGTATGACTGAGGTTGAGCTTGGCGTCCTCGAACCGCGCCTTCGCCGTCAGGACTTCCGGGTTGCGGTCTGTCTCGAGGTTCGGCTCGCCGCCGAGCCGCGTCAGGATCCGTCCGAGCTCGGCGCGGATGCTGTCGGAGCGGTTGCGCACCGCTTCCAGATTTCGTCCCGCGCTGTCGAACCGGTCGGAATTGACCATGCCGCGCTTCAGCAGCCGGCTGCGCTGATCGAATTCCTGCTTAAAGAAGGCCCTGTCGGAGTCGGCGACCTTCAGCTCTTCGCTTTTCTGCTTGAACAGCTCCCGCATCGATTCGACGTCGTTGCGCGTCTTGTGATATTCGCCCTCGGCCCGGGCCAGCGCGATCTCGAACGGCTCGCGGTCGAGCGTGAACAGGACATCGCCCTGTTTGACCATCTGGTTTTCGTCGACATTGACCTTGATGACGCGTCCGGAGATGTCGGTGCTGATCGCGATCTTGTCGGCCTTGACGTAAGCATTCTCGCTCGTCACGTAGCGGCCGCCGATGGCGTAGTAATAGGCGCCCACCAGCGCCAGGATCAGCGGACCCGTGATGAGCAGACCATAACGAATAAATCCCGGCCGTCTCAGACGCGAGAACAGCACGCGCATGTTGTAAGCAAGTCTAGATGACATTCGCTTTCTTGGCCTTCTTGGTGGTTACGTTTCCTACCGTGCCCGGCCGGAGGGCCAGGCCGGGCGTCGGAATCATTGTTGTCAGATTGTCTTTCATGTGCAGCAGGGAGTCGATCAGACGATCCCTGTCTACCTTTGATAGGCCCGTTAACGCAAACTCGCGCACTTGGCTCGACAGATCGGCCAGGGTGTCGATCGTCGGCCGCGACTTTTCTGCGAGATGCAGGCGCCAGACCCGGCGATCCGCCGGATCGCGCCGCCGCTCGACCCAGCCCGCATCTTCCAACCGGTCGATATGCCGGCCGAGCGTCACGGTCTCCACCTCCAGGATCTCCGCAAGCGACCGCTGCTTTATTCCCTCATACTGCCGCAAATGGCGCAGGACGCGCCACTGAGCGCGCGTGAGCCCGAGCCCCCGCGCGCGCTCGTCGAAGCGCTGGCGCATCAGGCGCGACACGTCGTTCAGCAGGAATCCGAGGCTGCGTTCGAGGTCGATCTTGTCCACGGAAAGAATATAATGAGCTAGCTTATTATAAGCTAGCTGTTTTTCATTTTTCTGTCACACAGGCGGGCCTGCGGCGGATTTTCGCAGCCCCGTCCCGCCGCCGGAATGCGCGCAATCCCTTGCGTCCCTGCAATCCTGCCGGTATCAGTGGCGGTCCGATGAAACGGGAGGGCGGCCATGACAGCCGACGGCTACGCAGGCGACAAAAGGCCGAACGAGGCATGGGAGATTCTCGAGCGCGATCCCGATGCCTGCCTGATCGACGTCCGGACCGACGCTGAGTGGCGTTATGTCGGGCTTCCGAAGCTGGACACGCTCGGCAAGGCGACGCTTTGCGTCTGCTGGCAGGTATTTCCCGACAATAAGGTGAACGACCGCTTCGTCGACGACGTGAAGGCCCAAGGCATCCGCCCCGACCAGACCCTGCTGCTGTTGTGCCGGTCGGGACAACGCTCGCGCAGCGCCGCGGTCGCGCTCACCGCCGCGGGTTTCAAATGCTGCTACAACGTCGCCGAAGGGTTCGAGGGCGACCGTGACGGCAGCGGACATCGCGGCACCGTCGGCGGCTGGAAGGTCGCCGGCCTGCCCTGGGGCCAAGGGTGACGGCTTCCCACCCAATTCCGCCGTCCGTCTTCGATCGACCGCCGCGCATTCTCAACATGTCGCCGCCGCGCGTGCGCGCACGCGCATCTTGAGTCTCTGTTCTTGCCGTGCGTACCGGCGACTATCCCTGTGCTTGGCTTTTTCGCGCGCGTTGGCGCGGCGTCTTTCGCCTTCCGGGCACCCGGCGGGCAGCCTCGCGCGGTAAACGGTGCGGCGAATGAGCGCGATCGGCAGGTATTATTTGTCGGAATTAAGCAGTAGTAAGCTCTTTGATTGTACTACCTTCAGGCGCTTTGCCCGCGGGTTAACGGTTCATTAATGCAAACAAGTGAAACTGATGCGGAAATTTTCTGGGTGGATGAGTACAATTCACGATCTATAGCAGTCGGGTGGAACTTGTCATTACGGTCGTCAGCCGATAACTTTGCGTGAGTGCGAGACGAGGGGGATTTGGCGCTCGCCGTTTCTTGGGCGTCAAAGTGGGAGGGAGCATGGTCACCGAACCGATACGGTCTTCCGGAACATCTGCCTTTGTGCGCCTTGTGCTGACGACCAGCAACACGTCGATCAATTTTAACTTGGACGGTCTGGTTTGTCGGTCATGGAGCCGATACGCGCATATTGGTATCGCGTGCTAGCCGCGATCAGCTGGATAAAACGGCTGTTCGACGAGCTGTTACGGGAACGCGAGCTTATTCTGCGTTCGCAGGGGCGCGTGCATTTCGTGCCCCTGACGCGGCGGCTGCAGCTCTACGCGCTGCTCGTCGTGCTCGCCGTCGCAACCTGGGGCATCGGCATGACGCTGATGTCGACGATCAAAAGCGGCGTGATCCAAGTCAAGAACGACGAGATTCGGGAGGCGCGCGTCGCCTACGAAGATCTGTTCGAGGAAGTGCTGCGCTACCAGAAGAAGGTTGCCGCGGTCACCACGACGTTGCGCGAGAGCCAGGAAAATCTGCTGGCCGAGGTCGGAACCGCGGCGGACGACGCGCGGAAGGCGGAGAAGGGCAAGTCGTCGGCGAAGCATGCCGCCGGCGCGGCGTCCGCCGAAAAGCAGGTTCTGCGGCAAAGCCTGGACGAGATCGACCACAAAGTCCTGCAGATGACCGAGACGAACACGCTGCTCGAAGGCTCGCTCAACAAGATCAAGAGCGAGCTGAAGCTTGCGGGCGATGAGCGCGACAAGATCATCAAGACGCGCAATATGCTGCGCGAGCGCGTCGAGCAGCTCGAAGAGATGCTCATCAAGGCGCGCACCGAGAATACCTATCTCGACCGCCACGTCGCCGAGTTGAACACCAATCTGTCGCGGAGCCGCCAGGACGAGGACAAGGTCACGTCGGAGCGCGACGCTCTGAAATCGCGTGTCAGCGGGTTGGAGAGCAACGTCAAGGGCTCCAACAAGCGCGCGAAGATGGCGGAAGCCGATCTGAAGAAGGTCTTGTCGAAGCTGGAGCAGTCGACCGGCGGGGCGGGCTCGACCGCCGAAGCCGACGCGAGCGACGGCAGCGCCGATATGGACGACGATGTGGCCAGCGGCGACACCTCGGTGCTGCGCCGGCGCACGGTGGCGCTCTTGCAGCGGCTGGATGACCTGCACGCGGCCCAGGGCAACGTGCTCGATCGGCTGGGCGAGCGCACCGTCAACAATATTCAGGAAGCCGAGACGCTGATCGGCATGACGGGCCTCGACGTCGATCAGGTGATGGCGCGCGCGACGCGCAGCATCTCCGGCCAGGGCGGTCCGCTGTTCGAAATCCCGGCCGGCGCGGACGTGAGCGGCCTGCCGGTCGCCGTTTCGACGATCGATACCCAGCTGACGCGCTGGAACGCGTTGCGCGCGTTGCTGAAGCGGATCCCGCTGATCTCGCCAGTCGATTTCTATCACATGGCCAGCGGCTTCGGTCTCAGGACCGATCCGTTCAACAACAGGATGGCCATGCATTACGGCGTCGATCTCGCGGGATGGGCCGGCGCGCCCGTCTACGCGACCGCGCCGGGCAAAGTCGTATTCGCCGGCCGCAAAGGCCGTTACGGAAAAATGGTGGAGATCGACCACGGTTATGGTATTCGCACGCGGTATGGTCATCTTCAAAAAGTGCTCGTCCAACGAGGCGAGGAGGTAGGGCATCGGCACGAGATTGGCCTTCTCGGAAGCACCGGTCGCAGTACCGGTCCGCACGTACACTACGAAGTGCGGTTCGACGGGAAGCCCCTCAACCCCGAGAAATTCATCAAGGCAGGACGGTATGTTTTCAAGAGTCAGTAAGACGGAATCCAAGACCACCGCCACCAACACCGGTTCCAGCAGAAGCCTCGCCGTACCTAAATTCGCCTCGGCGGGCGTGGCGCCGTCGATCGTCAGCGCCAATCTGCGCGTGACCGGCGACCTCGAATCCGAGGGCGATATCCAGATCGACGGCCATGTCGAAGGTGACGTTCGCAGCAACTCGGTCACCGTCGGCGAGCACGCCGTCGTCAGCGGCGCGATCATCGCGCAGACCGTCCATGTCGCCGGAACGGTCAAGGGACAGATCAACGGCAAGACCGTCGAGCTGGCCCGCACCGCCAAAGTGACGGGCGACATCGTGCATGAAAGCCTCGCGATCGAAGCGGGCGCTTTCATCCAGGGCCTCTGCCGCCATGCGGACGGCGCGGTCCAGCCGGCCAAGCCGATGGAAAGCGAGAGGCCGACGCCGAAGGAAGTGCCGCCGGCGAGCCTCGTCTCGTCGCAAAACAGCAACGGCGTGGCGCAGGAAGAAGACAAGACGGCCAAGTCGGCGCTCGCCGCCTCCGCGGCGAAGGGCCAGGAAGCGATCAAGAAGGTCTTTCGCTAAGACCGGCTTTCGGCGCTTTCATTGGGCCGCAACAGGGGCTGACATCGCGCGGGGCTGAATCCGCGCGAGAAAGCCGTCGATCGCTCCGACCGATTCGGGTTCCAGAAGCGAAGGGACATGCCCGACGCCGTCCAGCGTCAGGCGTTCGAGCCCCGGGTGCTCGCGCGCCATCCTGTCGAACGTCTCCGGCAGGAGCACGTCGCTGACGCCGCCGCGGATCGCCAGCACCGGGACGCGCCGCAGCGACCGGAACAGCGCCCAGAGATCCGGCAGCGGCCGATTGCGGCGCAGCGGATCGACGATATGGATATCCCAGTCATAGTGCAGCAGGCCATCCGGGCCTTCCGCCCAGGTCGCCTCCGCCGCCGCGCGCCAGGCCTCTTCCGTTTTGAAGGATAGATAGGGGAACATCGTCTTGAAGCTGTGGACCGCGGCGTCCCAATCGGGCTGCGGGTTGTCCTGGGCGAGATAGTTCATGATGCGCCCGAGCCCTTCGCCGCCGATATCCGGCCCCACGTCGTTCAGCACCACGCCCCGCAGCACGGTCGGCATCGCGGCGCCCATGGCGCAGGCGAGCAGGCCGCCCATCGACGTGCCGATGACGACGGCGCGATGCATCCCGGCCGCCGCCAGCAGGTGATGGATATCGTTGATATAGGTGCCGGGCTCGTATTTCTCGCTGTCCGGATCGTATTCGGACCGGCCGCGGCCGCGATAGTCCGGACAGACGACCCAATGCCGCGCGCTCAGCCGCTCGGCCAGCAGATGGAAATCCTTGCAGTTGCGGGCGAGGCCGGGAAGGCAGAGCACTGGCACGTCCTCGGCGAGCGGATCGCCGTATTCCCGGTAATAGAGCGACAGGCCGTCCTGCGCCGCGTATCGGCGCTCGCGATACGCGGTCAACCGGAGCAGCCCCAGTAGCTTGGGCAGGGCGTCCAGCGACTTGACCACATGCGACGGGGTCCCCGGCAAGCGCTCGCGCACCTGGCCGAAGCGGTTGACCCAGACGACTTGGAAACCGAAATACGCCGCGCCGGCCGCGTCCCAGGCATTCGAGGACATGAAGCAGATCTCCTGCGGCGCGCAGGCGAGCCGGTCCACCGCGATCTGGTAGACCGCCGTCGCCGGCTTGTAGATGCCGACTTCTTCGATGGAGAGCACGTCGTCGAGCAGATCGGCGAGGCCCGCGGACGCGACTGCCGCATCGAGCATGCCGGGCGTGCCGTTCGACAGGATGGCGCGCCGCAGGCCGGCCTGCTTGAGCGCCGATAGCACCGGCTTGACTTCGGGATAGGGCGTCAGGCTCAGATAGAGCTGGAGCAGCGCGTCGCGCAGCGCCGCATCGTCGTTGCCGGCGGCGCTGAGCGCGAAGTCGAGCGCTTCCCGCGTCACCTGCCAGAAATCCGCATGCGCGTTCATCAGGCTGCGCAGCCAGGAATATTCGAGCTGCTTCTGACGCCAGGTCGCGGTCACCATATCCGCCTTGTCGCCGATCGCCTTGCGTACGCCCGATGCGACCGAGAAGACGTCGAACAGCGTGCCGTAGGCGTCGAAGACGCAGGCCTTTATTTCTTTCAGCTCAGGGTCCGGCAAAGTCGTCTCCATCGTCGGTGTCGGCGGGCATGGGCAGAATGCCGGCTTGATCGATGAACCCGGCGGAATCCTTGAAGGGGCCGGGCTCGAGGGACGCAAATGTCAGCACCAGTTGTAGGCCTTTTTCCCGGCTGCGGTAAACCGCGAGATTCTCCAGCACGCGCTGGACATAGTTGCGCGTTTCGGTGAAGGGGATCGATTCCGTCCAGTCGATCGCGTCGTAGATGCTGGGACCCGGGTCGCCATAGTGCTGGAGCCAGCGCTCGACGCGGACCGGCCCGGCATTGTACGCGGCGAGCGCCAGGATCAGCGATCCGTCGTATTCGCTGAGCATGTCCGCGAGATAGGCCTGGCCCAGGCGCAGATTGTAGGTCGGGTCGCGGGTCAGCCGGTTCTTCGAGTAGGGCACCTTGAGACGATGCGCCACGCGGAGCGCGGTCTGCGGCATGAGCTGCATCAGGCCGCGCGCGCCGGCGTTGCTGACCGCTTCGGAATCGAACGCGCTCTCCTGGCGCACCACCGCATGCAGGACGGTCGGATCGGGAAACTGATCGCTCGCTGCGTTGGCCGGCTCGAGCGCCGGGTAGCCGCTGTTGCTCAGCACGACGCCGTCGCGCAGCGCCAGCTTGGAGATCGAGACGGCGAGGTCGTAGCGGCCGGTATCCTGGGCGAGGCGCGTCGCCAGAGCCCAGTCCACGGGCGTCTTCGCGGTTCTGGCCAGCGCCATCAGGAAGGTCCGCACCTCGCGCCGGCGGTCGTCGAAATCCGCCATCATCCGCACGACGCGGGTCAGGTCGCGCGCCTCGAAGGCGGCGACATCCTTGTCGCCCGGCTCCGGCTCCTTCGGCAGCGACTTGCGCTCGCTCTCCAGCAGATGCCCCGCCGCGAGCTGCCCGTAGAAGCTCGTGACATAGGAGGCCGCCTCGCGGTACCAGCGGGTCGCGGTATTGTTCTGCTCCTTTACTTCATACGTGCGGGCAAGCCAGTAAGCGGCGCGCGCCTTGCTCACCGGATAGCTGACATTGTCGTAGAGCGTCTGGAAGTGGCGCAGCGCATCGTCCGGCCGGTTCAGCTTGCGCAGCGCGATCCAGCCGGCGAGCCACTCGGCCTCCGCGAAATCGGCGCCCTCGGTCTGGAAGTGGCTCGTGGCCAGCTGGTAGGCGAGCGATGCGTCGTCTTCGCTGAGGGCCCAACGGACGAGGTATTCGCGTTCGCGCCACCAGCGGTCCGGCCGCCAGATCACCGGAAGCTTCGGGTGGCGGAGCAGAAGATCGACCGCCTCCTGCATCTTCCGGCCGCGGCGGTACCAGCGCACCTGCTCGAAGATAAGCCCGGGATCGTTGCGCAGCGCGGGCGGCACGCTCGCCAACGCCCGATCGGCGTGGCGCGCGCGGATCATCAGCGCGATGCGCGCTTCCCCGAGCCGCTGCCAATTCTTCGGCACATAGCGCAGCTGGCGCCGGGCCGACCGCACGTCGCCCTCCCACAGCAGGCGCTCCATGCGCGCGACGTCGTCGTCCGGGCGGATATATTGGTGGAACCGGCGGCGGAAGTCGTCGGACTGATCGAGGCCGATCGGCATCTCGGTCCAGGCGCGCTGAACCACCTTCGCGGCGTCCTCGATGCGGCCTTTGGCTTCCAGCACGCGGGCATACTGGAACGCGCCGTCGGGCGACACCGGCGGCGCATGCGCGAACCAGTCGAGCGTGCGCTCGTCGGGCGTGTCGGGGTCCATCGCCTCCTCGGCGCGGCGGCGCAGGCGCAGGCGGTCCGGCCATTCGGGATTGGCCGCCAGGAAGGCGGTGATCTCATCGAAGGTCGCGCCGGATTTCGCGGTGCCGAGCCGCATCCAGGCGACGTATTTCACGGCGACGGGATCGTTCGTCTGGGCGGCGAGCGCGATCGCCTCGGGCCAGCGCTCGTCGTCGGCGGCATTCAGCGCCTGGGCGAATTTCGCGCGCGCGTCCTTCGACCGGAGCTGGCCATGGGCCGGGCCGGCGGCGAGCGCGATCACGCCGGCCAGAAGGCAGGTCAGCCGGAGGACGACCCTCCGGTCGGCGAGGCGATGTGCGGTCAGCCGTCGAGCAATGAGCATAAAGCCCCTCGATGAGCGGGGGGATAGTAGGGGAATTGGCCGCCCGCAACAACATTGCGGCATTTTCCGGGAGCGCCGGCAATCCGCTTGCCGGATTCTGGGCTTCTCAGTATGGTGATTCGCAGAAACCTAGGAGTTGCGGAGGAAACCCGATGTTCCATGGTTCGATTACGGCTCTGATCACCCCGTTCAAGAACGGCGGGGTCGACGAAAAAGGATTCCAGGCCTTCGTCGAATGGCAGGTCGCCGAAGGATCGAATGGCGTTGTCCCGGTCGGCACGACCGGCGAATTGCCGACGCTGAGCCATGGCGGAGCACAAACGGGTCGTCGAGCTTTGCGTCGAAGCCGCCGCCGGGCGCATTCCCGTGATCGCGGGCGCCGGATCGAACAGCACGGCCGAGGCGATCGAGCTGGTGAAGCACGCCGAGGAAGCGGGCGCGGACGGCGCGCTCGTCGTCGCGCCCTATTACAACAAGCCGTCGCAGGAAGGGCTGTACCAGCACTTCAAGGCGGTGGCGGAAGCGGCGGATATTCCGATCGTGGTCTACAACATTCCCGGCCGCTCGGTCGTCGACATCAGCGTCGACACCATGGCGCGGATGGCGAAGATCCCGAACATCGTCGGCGTCAAGGACGCGACCTGCGACCTGGCGCGGCCGCTGCGCACGCGCGTCGTCGTGGGCAAGGAATTCTGCCAGCTCTCGGGCGAGGACGTGACCGTCGCGGCCTTCCTGGCGCAGGGCGGCGAGGGATGCATCTCCGTCACCTCGAACGTCGCGCCGAAGCTGTGCAGCGAGCTGCATGCGGCCTGGCGCGAGCGGGACTTCGACACCTTCAACAGGATCCGCGACCGCCTGACGCCGCTGCACGACGCCATGTTCTGCGAGCCGAGCCCGGCGCCGGCCAAATTCGGCGCCAGCCTGCTGGGCAAGAGCTCGCCCGATGTCCGCCTGCCGCTGGTCAAGCTGACGGCGGCCGGGCAGACGCGGGTGCGCGAGGCGATGGTCCATTGCGGGCTGATCAACTGACGCCCATGTAGCTGGTTGCATGGCAGAACACGCAAATGGCAGCCCGCCGATCGCGCAAAACCGGCGGGCGCGCCGCGATTACATCATCGAAGAGACGCTCGAAGCCGGCATCGCCCTGATGGGGACGGAGGTCAAGTCGCTGCGCAACGGCAAGGTGAGCCTGGCCGAGGCCTATGCCGGGCCGAAGGACGGCGACCTCTACCTGCTCAACTGCACGATCGACGAATACCCCAACGCGCGTCACTTCAATCATGAGCCGCGGCGCCCGCGCAAGCTGCTCGTGCACCGGCGCGAGCGCGACCGGCTGCTGGGCGCGGTCAAGCGCGAAGGCATAACGATCGTGCCGCTGAAGATCTACTTCAACGCCCGCGGCCGCGCCAAGCTGGAGCTGGGCCTGGCCAAGGGGCGCAAGAAGCACGACAAGCGCGAGCTGGAGAAGTCGCGCGACTGGCAGCGCCAGAAAGCGCGGGTCATGCGCGACCGAGGCTAGCGGCTGAGCGGCGGTTCGCCAGAAGCGCGCCGGCGCTTGCCATTTTCGCCGGGCTCGCTGTGAACCGTGCTTCCGGCGCCGGCCCTGCCCTGAGGCGATGGCAGCTATCTCCGGAATCTATTTCCCGCAGCCGCCGCATCGCCTTACGCTGTGGCCGCATGGTTCAGCATGAGGCAACGCAGGCGGAAAGGGCGGACGGCATGTGGCGGCCGGTCCTGTCCGGGCTGTGCGCGGTGCTGGTCGGCATCGGGCTGGCGCGCTTCGCCTATACGCCGCTGCTGCCGGCGCTGATCCAGGCGGGCTGGTTCGGACCGGCGGAGGCCGCCTATCTCGGCGCGGTCAATCTCCTGGGATATCTGGTCGGCGCCCTGCTGGCGCGCTGGATGGCGCGCCGCATGCCGGCGGCCGTGGCGCTGCGTGCGATGATGCTGGCGGCGACCGTGGCCTTCGCCGCCTGCGCCTTTCCCAACAGCTTCGCCTGGTTCGTCGTCTGGCGCTTCATCGCCGGCTATGCCGGCGGCGTGCTGATGGCGCTGGCCGCGCCGGCGGCGCTGGCCCAGGTGCCGTTGGCGCGGCGGGGACTGGCCGGCGGCGTCGTCTTCACCGGCGTCGGGCTCGGCATCGCGTCGTCGGGTACGCTGGTGCCGCTGCTGCTGCGCCAGGGGCTGACCGCGACCTGGCTCGGCCTCGGCCTGCTCTCGCTGCTGCTGACCCTGGCCGCCTGGCGTGGCTGGCCGGCGCAGGAGCGGCCGGTCTCCGCGGCCGCCGGCGTGTCGGCGCCGGTGCTGCCCGGTCCGGCGCGCTGGGCCTTGTTCGCCCTCTGCGCCGCCTACGGCCTGGATGCCGCCGGGCTCGTGCCCCACATGGTGTTCCTTGTCGACTTCGTGGCCCGCGGCCTGGATCAGGGGATTAATGCCGGGGCGCGGTACTGGATCGTCTTCGGCGGCGGCGCGCTGTTCGGATCGTTGCTCGCGGGGCGGATCGCGGATCGTATCGGCTTCGCCGCGGCGATGCGGCTGGCGCTGCTGCTGCAGGCGGTTGCCGTCCTCCTGCCGGCAGTCACGGTCGCGCCGGCGGCGCTGGCGGTGTCGAGCCTGGTCGTCGGCGCCTTCGTGCCCGGCATCGTGCCGCTCGTGCTGGGCCGGGTGCATGAGCTCACGCATGACGCCGACCGGCAACGGGCCGCCTGGAGCCTCGCCACGGTCGCTTTCGCCTTGGGACAGACCGCTGCGGGCTACGGATTTTCCTTGATCTTCGCGCGCAGCGGTTACGCCCACCTGTTCGATATCGGCGCGGCGGTGCTAGCGGCGGCGCTGGTCATCGACCTCGCGGCGATGCGGCTTCGCCGGGTCGCGCAAAGCCTAATCGCCCAGGCGCGACCGCACGTCCCCGAAGACGGCGTGAAACATCGCCTCCGTGAGCCGGCCGGTGTTCGTATTGTAGCGCGAGCAGTGATAGCTGTCGGTCAGGCTCAGCCCGTTGGGGAGGCGCGTGCCGCGCGCCGTGGGTGAATTTCACATGGCTCTGGCGCAGCCCCAGCGCGGCGAGCACGGCGTTGTGCGCCACCACGCCAAGCGCCACGACCGCTTCCAGCCGGCCCATGGCCGCGATCTCTGCGGCGAGGAACGGCCGGCAGGTTCCGATCTCCGCGCCGACCGGCTTGTTCGCCGGCGGCACGCAGCGCACCGCGTTCGTAATCCGGCAATCGTCGAGCGTCAGGCCGTCATCGGCGCGCGCGCCATAGGGGCCGTGGGCGAATCCGTAGCGCAGCAGCGTCGGGTAGAGCAGCTCGCCGGCATAGTCGCCGGTGAAGGGGCGGCCGGTCTGATTGGCGCCCTTCAGGCCGGGGGCAAGGCCCACGATCAGCAGCCGGGCCTCGAGCGGCCCGAAGCTCGGCACGGGCGCGTTGTGGAAGGCTGGGGAAGGCCGCGCGATTGCTCAGGCGGAACGCCACCAGCCGCGGACAGAGCGGACAATCCCGGGCTGGGGTCATGTCAGCCGGAACGCCGGCCGCCGCCACGGAGCGATCGCCTGAGGCATGGTCGAACGCGGCTAGGCGCGTTCGACGATCGCCTCGTTGAACTCCTCGTCGTAATCGTCCTCCTGATCGTTATCATCGGGACGCGGGTAGCTCCGGTCGCTGTGGGTCCGGGCGATGGCATCCGCCAGGTCCTGCAGCTCGATGAAGCAGTCGGCCTGGCGGCGCAGCTCGTCGGCGACCATGGAGGGCTGCGTCCGCACCGTGCTGACGACGCTGACGCGCACCCCTTGCGTTGCACCGCGTCCACCAGGCGGCGGAAGTCGCCGTCGCCGGAGAACAGCACGATATGGTCGAGATGCGGGGCGATCTCCATGACGTCGATGGCCAGCTCGATGTCCATGTCGCCCTTGATCTTGCGCCGCCCCTGGGAGTCCGTGAACTCCTTGGTTGGCTTCGTCACCATCGTATAGCCGTTGTAGTCCAGCCAGTCGACCAGCGGCCGGATGGGCGAATAGTCCTGATCTTCCACCAGGGCCGTATAGTAATAGGCGCGGATCAGATGGCCGCTGCCGGCAAAAAGATCGAGCAGCTTCTTGTAGTCTATGTCAAATCCAAGTGCCCGCGCGGCGGCGTACAAATTCGACCCATCAATAAAAAGTCCTAGCTTTTCGTCCTTATAGATATTTTTTAGCATTTGCCACACGACTCCAAGTATTGCTTGTTATTCCTTGACACGTCTCCAAGTTGAGACATGTCCGATTGGGGACCAGTTCATGCAGTGTTTACTAATTAGGTCGCCCCAACCAGGAACGCAAGCATTTGCTGCGGATTGGACACATTCTATTTGGTTGCAGCCGGCGGCGGCCTATGTCTTAAAACCCTTGAATTGTCAGGCATTCCGCACATATAGTCTGGACCCCTTGGATGGCCTCGAGCCGCCCGAGGGGTGAAAACGTGATAAATTATCATATATTTACTAATAACATCTGTAGTGAAGGACCATGGCCCGCGTAACCGTTGAAGACTGCGTTGAGAGAGTTCCCAACCAATTCGAGCTCGTGATGTTGGCCGCCCAGCGCAGCCGCGACATTTCGGCCGGGGCGGAAATCACCATCGACCGGGACAACGACAAGAACCCGGTGGTGGCCTTGCGCGAGATCGCGGAAGAGACCGTCGACCATGGAAAACTGACGGATGCGCTGGTCCGCAGCCTGCAGAAGGTGCCGGAAATCGACGAGCCCGAGGAAGAAGAGCCGATGGAGATGATGGCGGCCGCGCTCAGCACTATCCAGGAGGAGCGACGAGCTGCCCTCCGGCATGAGCATCCGGTCGACCGACTCGGATGAGCGATTCGGACGAGGTGGGCGGCTCCCCGGTACGCTACGACGACGTCGACGACGAGTTCGAGCTGGAATGACCCGGTGCCGGCGCCGGCATCGGGGCGCCGATGCATCATGCCGGTAGGAGCGTCCGGGCATGATGCGGCAATACGAACTGGTCGAACGGGTTAAGAGCTACGATCCGGCCGCGGACGAAGAGGCGCTCAACCGAGCCTATGTGTTCTCGATGAAGGCGCACGGCAATCAGCAGCGCGCCTCCGGCGACTCCTATTTCTCCCATCCCGTCGAAGTGGCCGGCATCCTGTCCGAGAAGAAGCTCGACAGCGCGTCGATCGTGACCGGCCTGCTGCACGACACGGTCGAGGACACGGTCGCGACCCTGGGCGACATCGAAGGCCAGTTCGGCGGCGAGGTCGCGCGCCTGGTCGACGGCGTGACCAAGCTCTCGCAGCTCGATTTCGTCTCCGACCGCAGCAAGCAGGCGGAAAATTTCCGCAAGCTCGTGCTGGCGATGTCCCAGGACATCCGCGTGCTGGTCGTCAAGCTGGCCGACCGGCTGCACAACATGCGGACGCTCAACTTCATCCGCAATCCCGACAAGCGCCGCCGCATCGCGCGCGAGACCATGGACATCTACGTCCCGCTGGCCGAGCGCATCGGCATCCGCGACTGGAAGGAAGAGCTCGAGGATCTGGCCTTCGCCGAGCTCAACCCGGATGCGCGGAGCTCGATCCTCAGCCGGCTGGAATTCCTGCGCCAGCGCGGCGGCGATCTCGTCGGCCGCGTGCTGGACGAGCTGCGCGGCACCTTCGAGAAGAACGGCATCAAGGCCGACGTGTCGGGGCGCGAGAAGCGGCCGCCCTCGATCTGGCGCAAGATGCAGCGCAAGAATGTCGGCTTCGAGCAGCTCTCCGACATCATGGCCTTCCGCGTCATCGTCGGCAGCGAGGAGGAGTGCTACCGCGCGCTCGGCGTGGTCCACCGCAACTACCGGGTCGTCCCCGGCCGCTTCAAGGACTACATCTCGCTGCCGAAGCCGAACGGCTACCGCTCGCTGCACACCGCGGTGATGGGGCCGTTCAACCAGCGCATCGAGATGCAGATCCGCACCTGGGAGATGCATGAGGTCGCCGAGCTCGGCGTCGCGGCGCACTGGCAGCACAAGCAGGGCATCCAGCTCGACAAGCGGACCGAAGGCAGCCAATACCGCTGGCTGCGCGAGCTGCTCGAGATCCTCGACCAGGCGGGCGGGGCGGAGGAGTTCCTCGAGCACACCAAGCTCGAGATGTACGCCGACCAGGTGTTCTGCTTCACGCCCAAGGGCGAGCTGCAGGCCTTGCCGGCGGGCTCGACCGCGGTCGACTTCGCCTACGCCGTGCACACCGACATCGGCAACACCTGCGTCGGCGCCAAGGTCAACGGGCGCATCGTTCCGCTGCGCACCGAGCTGCGCAACGGCGACCAGGTCGAGATCATCACGTCCAAGGCGCAGACGCCGTCGCCGACCTGGGAAAGCTTCGTGGTCACCGGCAAGGCGCGCGCCTGCATCCGCCGCTTCGTGCGCAGCCAGCAGCGCCAGGAATACGTCCAGCTCGGCCGCGAGATCGTCGAGAAGGTGTTCCGCGAGGAAGGCTACGAGTTCACGCTGAAAGCGATCGAAGGCGTGGTGAAGATCTTTCACGTGCGCACGCCGGACGACCTGTTCGCCGAGGTGGGCGAGGGTAATTCCACCGGCATGGAGGTCCTGCACGCCGTCTTCCCCGGCAGCAAGAAGACCGGCTGGCGCCAGCGCATGGCGCTCCGCACGCGCCGCAAGGGCAAGAAGAAGCCGGTCGCGATCAAGGGGCTGACGCCCGGCATGGCGGTGCACATCGCCGGCTGCTGCCATCCGATCCCGGGCGACCGCATCGTCGGCATCCAGACGACCGGCAAGGGCGTGACGATCCACACCATCGACTGCGAGACGCTGGAAAGCTTCGCCGACATGCCCGAGCGCTGGGTCGACCTCGCCTGGGACGTGGAGGAGGATGCGCGGCTGCACAATGCGCGCATCAAGGTGATCGTCGCGAACGAGCCGGGCAGCCTCGGCGTGCTCTCGACGGTGGTCGGGCGCGAGGGCGGAAATATCAGCAATCTCAAGATTGTAAACCGGTCGACCGATTTCTTCGAGATGCTGATCGACATCGAGGTCGGCGACATCAAGCAGCTCACGGACATCATCGCGGCGTTGCGCGCCACCTCGGTGATCAATTCCGTCGAGCGGGCGCGGGTGTGACCGGTCGGCGCGAGAAGGGGAAGCCATGACCCGCCATCTCAGACTGGGCGTGAACGTCGACCACGTGGCGACCGTGCGCAACGCGCGCGGCATCGCCCATCCCGATCCGGTGCGGGCGGCGCTGCTCGCCGCCGAGGCCGGCGCCGACGGCATCACCGCGCATCTGCGCGAGGACCGCCGCCATATCGTCGACGACGACATCGAGCGCCTGATGGCGTCGCTGACCAAGCCGCTCAATCTCGAGATGGCGGCGACCCGAGGAGATGGTGCAGATCGCGCTCCGCCACAAGCCGCACGCCGCCTGCATCGTGCCGGAGAAGCGCGAGGAGCTGACGACCGAGGGCGGGCTCGACGCCGTCGGCGGGCACAACCACCTGAAGCCCGTCGTGGGCGAGCTCACCAAGGCCGCGGGCATCCGCGTCTCGCTGTTCGTCGACCCCGACCCGCGCCAGCTCGACGCCGCGGTGTCGCTTGGGCGCGCCCGTGGTCGAGCTGCACACCGGGCGCTATTGCGAGGTGGAGGGCATGGAGCGGCGCCACGAGCTGGCGCGCATCGCGGCGGCCGCGGCGCATGCGGAGAAGATCGGCCTCGAATGCCATGCCGGTCACGGGCTGAATTTCGAGACCGTCGGCCCGGTCGCGGCGATCCCCACGATCGTCGAGCTCAACATCGGGCATTTCCTCGTCGGCGAGGCGATCTTCACCGGCCTGGCGGAGGCGATCCGCCTGATGCGCGCGCTGATGGACGCGGCCCGCACCGGCGGCGGAGGCGCGCCATGATCCTCGGCATCGGCAGCGACCTCGTCGACATCCGCCGGGTGGAGGAGACGCTGAAGCGCTTTCCCGGCCGGTTCGAGGAGCGCTGCTTCACCGACATCGAGCGCGCGAAATCCGACAAGCGGCGCCGGCGGGCGGAAAGCTACGCCAAGCGCTTCGCCGCCAAGGAGGCCTGCGCGAAAGCGCTCGGCACCGGCTTCCGGCGCGGCGTCTTCTGGCGCGACATGGGCGTGGTCAACCTGCCGGGCGGCAAGCCGACCATGGCGCTGACCGGCGGCGCGCTGAAGCGGCTCGAAGAGCTGACGCCGCCGGCCATGAAGCCGCAGATCGACGTCAGCATCACCGACGAATACCCGCTCGCCCATGTCACGGTGATCATCTCCGCCGTGCCGGCGAGGTGATTGCCGCCCGGCTCGTATCGCCGTCAATCGCGTGGATGCGCGGGTCAAGCCCGCGCATGACGATCCATCTCGCAAAATCAATAACTTATCGTCACTCGCGAACTTGATCCGCGAGTCCATGCAATGTTGCAGTCACCCCCTTATCCCGGTGCATTTCACGTTGCCGGTGAGGATCTGGGCGCGCGCCATGGCGGTGCGGGCGCGGTTCTGGATGAAGTCGGTCGGGTTGACCGGCGACCATTTGCGCGGGCTCGGCAGGATCGAGGCCAGCAGCGCCGCCTGCCAGGCGGTCAGCGCGCTCGCCGAGCGCTTGAAATAGGCCTGCGACGCGGCTTCGGCGCCATAGATGCCCGGCCCCCATTCGACGACGTTGAGATAGATCTCCATGATGCGCCGCTTACCGAGGACCCACTCGATCATGTAGGTCGTCGGCACCTCGATCGCCTTGCGCAGGAATTGATGCTCGGGCCACAGGAAGAGGTTCTTCGCGGTCTGCATCGAGATGGTGCTGGCGCCGCGCAGCGGGGCGCCCTGGAGATGCTCGGACACGGCGTCGCTCACCGAATCCCAATCGATGCCGTTATGCTCGCAGAATTTCGAATCCTCGAGGCCGATCACCGACTTGACGAGATGGGGCGAGATCCGCGACAGCGGCGCCCAGGTCTTGTGCAGGCCTTCGCCCTGGAACAGGCGGATCACCATCAGCGGCGTCAGCGGCGGCGGGACCTCGCGGTAAAGCGCCGCCAGGACGACCGGGACGGCGAGCACGGCCAGCAGCAGGACCAGCAGGAGGCGCCGCAGCCGCCGCCAGAGCGAGCGCCGCCGCCGCGGCGCATAGCTGCGGGTGATCCGGTCTTCGGCTCTGGGAATGATCTTTGCCACGGGCGCGCCGCCGTCAGCCGGCCATTCCCGCCATACGGGAAGATCCGCAGCCCGGTCCACGCCATGCGATCAATGGTCGCGCAGGGCGGGCGCCGTTTAGGCCCTCTGGCGGGGTGACGCCGGCCGCCAATTACTCTATCGTGAGAAAATCGATTTATCATGAGCTTGGCCACCATATGGCGACGCCGGACGACCGGCAAGCCGTCCCTGCGGCGACTTGACATTGATGACCGAGCCGCACATATCTGCGCCCTCTCGCGCAGCAGCAGGTTAGGCCCGAATGGCACCGAACGACGCCGGAAAAGGACATAGCGCCGACGATACCGCGTCGCCTCCGGGCCCATCGGGTACGTCTGCCGCGAAACCGACCGGCGGCATCGTCGAGACCTTGCGCACGATCATCTATGCGGTGCTCATCGCGCTGGTCGTGCGCACCGTCGCCTATGAGCCGTTCAACATCCCTTCCGGGTCGATGATCCCGACGCTGCTGGTCGGCGACTACCTGTTCGTTTCCAAGTTTTCCTACGGCTACAGCCGGTATTCACTGCCCTTCGGCCTGCCGCTGTTCAAGGGCCGCATTCTTGCCGACCCGCCGAAGCGGGGCGACGTCGCGGTCTTCAAGCTGCCGACCGACAACAGCACCGATTACATCAAGCGGGTGATCGGCCTGCCCGGCGACCGCATCCAGATGATCGACGGCGTGCTGTACATCAACGGCAAGCAGGTCGAGCGGCACCGGATCGAGGATTACGTCATGCACTCGCAGTTCGGCACGGTCCAGCGCGTGCCGCAATATGTCGAGACGTTGCCGAACGGGAAGTCCTACCGGATCATCGAGACCGACCATAACATGGGGTCGCTCGACAATACGCCCGAGTATCTGGTGCCCGAAGGGCATTACTTCATGATGGGCGACAACCGCGACAACTCGCTGGACAGCCGCGTCCTGGACCATGTCGGCTACGTGCCCTTCGAGAATTACGTCGGGCGGGCCGAGGTCCTGTTCTTCTCGACCGACCAGTCGGCGCGGCTCTGGGAGATCTGGAAATGGCCCTTCGCCATCCGCTATTCCCGTATCTTCCGTGGCATCGACTGAGAGGGGTAGGCGGCCGCGCGTGCGGGCGGGAGACTCGCCGCCGCGGTTAGCATAGTGTGGCCGCCATGACGAACCCCGCGGAAAAATCCCTCGACCACCATTTCTCGGACCCGTCGCTGCTGCAGCAGGCGCTGACGCACCGCAGCGTCGAATCCGCCGGCGGCCTCGACTATGAGCGCCTCGAGTTCCTGGGCGACCGCGTGCTCGGCCTGATCGTGACCGAGATGGTAATGCAGAGCTACCCGGCGGAGCGCGAGGGGGCGCTGGCCAAGCGGCTCGCCGCGCTCGTGCGGCAGGAGACGCTGGCGGACATATCCCGCGAGATCGGCCTCGGCCCGTTCATCCATCTCAGCCGCGGCGAGGCGGAGGGCGGCGGGCGCGACAACGAGGCGATCCTCGCCGACGTCTGCGAGGCGGTCATCGCGGCGATCTACCGCGACGGCGGCCTGGACGCGGCCCGGCGCTTCATCGAGCGGCACTGGCAGGCGCGCGTGCGCGCGGTCGAGGCGCCGCCGCAGGACGCGAAGACGGCGCTCCAGGAATGGGCCCAGGCGCGCGGCCTGGCGCTGCCGAGCTATGTCGTGGTCACCCGGACCGGGCCGGACCATGCGCCGGCCTTCACCGTGCGGGTCGACATCGACGGCGTCCCGTCGGCGGAAGGGAAGGGGCCCTCCAAGCGCGTCGCCGAGCAGGCCGCGGCGCGCCGGGCGCTGGAGCTTTTGCCGTCATGAGCGGCGCCGTGCCGGATGCCGCCGTCCCCGAGACGCGCTTCGGCTTCGTCGCCATCCTGGGCGCGCCGAATGTCGGCAAGTCGACCCTGGTCAACCGCCTCGTCGGGGCGAAGATCACCATCGTATCGCCCAAGGTGCAGACGACGCGCTCGCGCGTGCTCGGCATCGCGGTGCACGGCAAGAGCCAGGTCGTCTTCGTCGACACGCCCGGCATCTTCGCGCCGCGCAAGCGGCTGGACCGGGCGATGGTGGCCTCGGCCTGGCAGGGGGCCGCGGACGCCGATATCGTTTGTCTACTAGTAGACTGCACGCGCGGCTTCGACGAGGACACGCGCCGGATCGTGACCGCGCTCGCGGAAACCGGCCGCGGCGCCATCCTGGTGCTCAACAAGATCGACAAGGTCAAGCGGGAGTCGCTGCTCGCGCTGAGCGCCGCGCTCAACCAGGCGGGCTCGTTTCAAGAGACCTTCATGGTCTCCGCGCTGAACGGCGACGGCGTCGGCGACCTGCTCGACTATTTCGCCGGCGCGGTGCCGCCCGGCGTCTGGCATTTCCCCGAGGACCAGATCTCCGACCTGCCGCAGCGCCTGCTGGCGGCGGAGGTGACGCGCGAGAAGCTCTATCTCAACACGCATCAGGAGCTGCCCTACGCGCTCACCGTGGTAACCGACGCGTGGGAGCCGTTCCGCGACGGCAGCGTCAAGATCACCCAGACGATCTATGTCGAGCGCGACAGCCAGCGGCCGATCCTGCTCGGCAAGGGCGGCCAGATGATCAAGCGCATCGGCGCGGCCGCGCGCGCGGACCTCGCGGAATTGCTCGGCTGCACGGTGCATCTCTTCCTGCATGTGAAGGTGCGCGAGAAATGGTCCGAGCAGCGCGACTACTACGCGCTCTGGGGGCTCGACTACGACGCGTGAGCCGCGCTGCCGGTGGCGCGAGAAGCACCCCCACCTAAATCCTCCCCCATCGAGGGGGAGGACTTCTTTTTGCTTTCCTGGTGGAGGAGACTCTTTCTTAGCCCTCCCCCCTTGCGGGGGAGGGTTGGGTGGGGGGGGAACACGTGCGCCACGCCGCCTGCGGACAGGCGCGCCGGCATAAGGTACTCTCGCGAGCATGGAATGGAGCGATCAGGGCATCGTGCTGTCGGCCCGCCGTCACGGCGAGTCCTCGGTGATTCTGTCGCTGCTGACCGCCGGCCACGGGCGGCATGCGGGGCTGGTGCGGGGCGGCGCGTCGCGCAGCCGGCGCGGCCTGCTGCAGCCGGGAAACCTGGTCGAGGCGACCTGGCGGGCGCGGCTGGAGGACCATCTCGGCGGCTTCACCGTGGAGCTGCTGCGCAACCCGAGCGCGGCCTGGCTGGACGATCCCGCGCGCCTCGCCGCGCTGTCCTCGGCCTGCACCATCGCCGACCAGACGCTGCCCGAGCGCGAGCCCTGCGAGAGCGTTTTCAACGGCCTGACGCATCTCTTTGACGTCTTGGGGGAGCCCGCCTGGGCCGCCGCCTATGTGGAATGGGAGCTGGCGCTGCTGGGCGAGCTCGGCTTCGGGCTCGACCTCAGCGCCTGCGCGGCGACGGGGCGGAACGACGCGCTCGCCTATGTCTCGCCGCGCAGCGGGCGGGCGGTCTCGATCTCCGCCGGCGAGCCCTATCGCGAGAAGCTCCTGCCGCTGCCGGGCTTCCTGGTCGGCGGCGAGCCGGCGCAGCCCGGCCGATGTCGCCGCCGGGCTGACCTTGACGGGGTTCTTCCTCGACCGCCACCTGTTCGCGCCGCACCAGAAGCGGCTGCCCGACCCGCGCATGCGCCTGGTCGAGCGGCTGCGGCGGGCGGTAGAGGCGGCGTAGGGGTGTCGACGATCAAAATCTTAAATATCTAGCAACAGTTGAGGAGACGGCATATATATTTCCTAGATCTGATAACAATAGGGCGGTTATGAGCTTTCGGAAGGTTGCAAAATCCAAAAAATCATATGAAACGCCAGTCGAGCTGTTTTTCGACATACGCCCCCGGAAGATCGCGGCGCTATACGATCAACAAGCTCAACTCCTCCGGGATTATGCCGCACGAGCGGTTAATTCACCTGATGTTGCAATTCAAGGCGCGACTGGTAGTGGAAAGACGCTCGTCGGATTAATGATCGCGGAATGGCGGAGGAGGCGGACGGAGCGACCACTTTACTTATGTCCAACGCGCCAACTCGTTAATCAAGTTGCGAATTTTGCGAAGGATCAATTAGGCCTGCCCGCATTTCCATTCGTCGGGCCGCATTCGGAATTTCCACCCTCAGAACGGGCTGCATGGCGTGGTGGAGATTTAATTGCAATCGCAACATATAGGGCGCTTTTCAACATCAATCCGTTCTTCAGAACGCCAAATTTCATAGTAGTAGACGACGCACATGCTGCGGACCAAAATATCGCGGAGTTTTGGACAGTACGTGTTAGCAAGTACGATGGACAGCAGAAGGCTCTCTTCGAAGAACTTACAGGAATACTTGGTCGCATATTACCTTCCGATGAAATAATTCGTCTAAGGGAAGAACCTCGCGGCCTTTCTGACCATTTATGGGTACAGATTGTCCCGGCGCCGCTCGTTTGGGAATGGGAAAGCGAAATATCATCGATCCTTGATCAAGCCCCTGTGCAATCAGATCTTTCCTATCGTTGGTCGGTGCTGAAAGGAAACCTTCGGAGTTGCCAGCTGTATGTGAGCCCGTATGAGATTATGTTCCGACCGGTATTGCCCCCGACCGGTTCGTACGCTCCATTTGTGAGTGCTAGTCAACGCTTATATATGTCCGCAACACTTGGTCGTGGTGGCGAGTTAGAAAGACTTTCTGGTCGAAAATCAATTTTGCGTTTGCCCTCCCCGCCTGGTTGGGATGGGCATGGCGTAGGTCGTCGCTTTTTCATCTTTCCCGAATTGTCGCTCGATGCAACTGAGACGTCTGATTTATGCGTTAGCGCGATTTGACTTCAGCCTCGAGCACTCTATTTAACGCCAGATGATCGCACCTCAAAGAATGTTCGTGAATGGTTTAAAGGAAAATTGCCAGATTATAAGGTATTCAGCGCGCAGGATATTGAAGGTTCGAAGAAGCCATTTACGAGCGCAAATCGTGCAATTGCTATCATCGCAAATAGGTATGACGGAATAGATTTTCCCGACGACGAATGTAGACTCCTTTTTGTTGAGGGCAGACCGTCAGGGTCTAATCTTCAAGAAAGATTTCTCTCTGATAAACTAGGTGCACGAGCGCTTTTCGCAGAGCGCGTCAGAACACGCGTAATTCAGGCTTTTGGACGATGTACGCGTTCCGCTAATGATTATGCGATGGTGGTCGTTATTGGCCACAAGCTTATGGATGAATTGTTGTTAAGCGAGAGTAGATCGACATTGGATCGTGAACTCCAAGCTGAATTGCGGTTCGGAGAAGAACAGTCACGCAATCAAAAATTGAGTGATTTTATTGATCTCGCTAAATTATTTTTTGCTCAAGACGACGATTGGCGTGAAGCTGAAAGCGAGATCGCAGACCTTCGCGACGAAATGACAGAGGAAAAGCCGTCGACGCTCGGACCCCTTGAATTGGCAGCGGGCAAAGAAATTATTTATAATGAAGCAATTTGGGCAGGCAATTACACCGTCGCTGTTGATGCAGCGCAGCAAGTAATCACCGCTCTTTCTGGTGGCGAGGAACTAAAAGGTTACCGCGCAATGTGGCATTATCTTGCCGGCTGCGCCGCCGCGCTTGATGCGAAAGATCAAGGCAAGTTTAAATCTGATAAGGCACAGGAACATTTTCGTCTCGCGAAAAGATTGGGGAGCAGCCGATGGTTGGGTCGTATCGTTGAGAATCAACCTTTAGATTTGGAAAGCACAACTCCTCCAGAAGACGAGTTGGCGGTAGAGAGAATGGAAGCGCAGCTATGTGAACTTGGCTTGATCCATGAAGGTGATTTTGCCAAGTATGTTACCAATATACGTGCAGGAATTGGACAGGGAAAAGCAAAGCTGTTTGAAGCCACGCATCGGGATTTGGGTGAGTTGCTTGGCTTTCGTTCAGAAAAATCTGATGCGCAAGCAGCTCCCGATCCTTGGTGGATTTCCGGAGATTCACTTTGTTTCGTATTTGAAGATCACACAGAAGGCCAGCAGGGGAAGGATCTTTCCGTGGATAAAGCACGACAAGCGTCGTCCCACCCCGCTTGGATTAAGGCAAACGTTAGCGGACTCAGCGACGATGCAGACATCATTCCTGTGCTAGTCACGAACGCGAATACAAAAGGGCCGGTCTGTAAGGTTCAGCTTCAGAGCGTTGCTGTATGGCCACTGAAGGAATTTCGCGCGTGGTCAAGTGTTGCATTAGATGTTATTCGTGAGTTGCGCGCAAAATTGAATGGGCAAGGTGACCTAGTTTGGCGCGCGGAAGCCTTGAAAATGCTTGGGGCTGTAAATGCTACGCCCTCAACACTCGCTTTAGTGCTTAAATCCTATTTAGGTAAACAGTGAATCCTGCCAGACACGGTCTGTAGAAGTATTTGCAGGACGTTAATTTAATATTGCCCACCTTCGACATTGTCCGAATTCCGTGACGTATGTTGCGAATTTGTACCAATCACATGACGTTAAGAAGTCAAATGTAGCTACACAACCGCCGCGCGCCGCTCTCTGAGCGCCTGGCGCAGGATCAGCGTGGCGGAATGCAGGAACAGCGACGCCATCGCCACCGCGACGATCAGGTCGGGCCACGCCGTGCCGGTCCAGGCGACGCCGCCGGCCGCGGCGATCACCGCGACGTTGCCGATCGCGTCGTTGCGGCTGCACAGCCAGACCGAGCGCACGTTGGCGTCGCCGTTGCGGTAGCGCAGCAGCAGCAGCACGCTCGCCAGGTTGGACGCGAGCGCCAGCCCGCCGACCCCGGTCATGACGAAGGCGTCCGGCGCGCCGAGCACGACCGTGCGATAGAGCGTGAGGCCGAGCACGCCGAGCCCCATCACCGCCAGCGACGCGCCCTTGATCAGCGCCACGTTGGCGCGGAGCGGTGCCGACCTGCCGATGACATAGAGGCTGGCGGCGTAGGTGAGGGTATCGGCGAGGAAGTCGAGCGCGTCCGCCTGCAGGGCCATCGACTGGGCAAACGCGCCGGCCGCCACCTCGAGCGCGAACATCGCCCCGTTGATCGCGATCACCACCCAGAGCGCGCGCCGGTAGGCCGCCGATTGGCCTTCGAACACCGTTTCACCGTGATCGTGACAATGACAGCCCGCCATGGAAGCTCCTGACTCTCCGCGCTTTTTCGCCGGTCCCTTGTTTCCGATGAGGACAGCCTAATATCTATAGGGACTATAGATTCAAGGAGAAAACGCATGAAACTCGCCGAAAATTTCGAGGACGGCCCACTCTCCATCGGCGTGCTGGCGCGCGAGACCGGCTGCAAGGTGCCGACCATCCGCTATTACGAGCAGGTCGGCCTGATGCCGCCGCCGATCCGCAGCAGCGGCAACCAGCGGCGCTACGGCCCGGCGCATATCGCGCGGCTGGGCTTCATCCGCCATGCCCGCGAGCTGGGCTTCCCGCTCGACCGCATCCGCGACATCCTGGCGCTCGGCGACAAGCCCGACCGCTCCTGCGCCGAGGTCGACCGCATCGCGCGCGACCATCTCGCCGCGGTCGAGGCGCGCATCGCCCGGCTGACCGCGCTCAAGCAGGAGCTCGAGCGCATGGTCAAGCAATGCGGCAGCGGCAAGGTCGCCGACTGCCGGGTGATCGAGGTGCTGGCCGACTACACCCACGACCACTGTCTGCACGAGGATCACGCGGCAGGGTAGAGCGCGGCGAAGTGTTCCCATTCTCCCTCCCCCTTGGGAGGGGTCGGGGTGGGGGGACCTACGAGAAAACGTAAAACGGTCCTTGCCTCATTGACCCCCCACCTAAATCCTCCCCCGAAAGAGGGGATGACTTGAAGGTGCCTCGCCCGAGATGGACGGTGTACGCTTCCGCGCGCTGAATGGCGGCGCTTGAAGCCGCAGGGGAGCAATCGCCGATGTCCTTATTCAGCGCACCGGCAGCGGGGCTTGCCTGGCTCGGCCGGCAGGGAACGCGCGCGATCGCGGCGCTCGTCGTCATCGGTATCGCCGTGCCGCCGCTGGGTGCGATGCTGCGGCCCTTTGTGCCAGAAGCCGTTTTCCTGCTCCTGTGTACGGCCTTCCTGCGTGTCGACCTGGTTGCGCTGCGCCGCCATCTTGGCCGGCCTGGGCTGGTGGCGGCGGCGACCGTTTGGAGCGTGCTGGCGGTGCCGCTGCTGGTCGGGCTCGGCGGCATGTTGTCAGGCATCGACACGCGGTCGCCGGACCTGTTCCTGGGATTGATGTTGCAAGGCGTCGCATCGCCGATGATGGCCGCCCCGGCCTTTGCCGCGCTGATGGGGCTCGACGCCACGCTGGTGCTGGTCACCCTCGTGACGACCACGGTGCTGACGCCGGTGACGGCGGCGGTGCTGGTGCATCCGTTCGTGGGGGAAGGGCTGTCGCTGTCGCCGGCCGACCTGGGCTTGCGGCTGTTTCTCATGCTGGCGGGCGCGGCGCTCGTCGCCGCGATTCTGCGGCGGCTGGCGGGATATGAGGACATCCAGCGCCGCAAGCACGAGATCGATGGCTTTAACGTCGTTGTACTGTTCGTTTTCGTTGCGGCGGTAATGGGCAACGTCGCCGCTCGTTTCAGCGCCGCGCCCCTGCTCGTCCTGGCGCTCACACTGCTCGCTTTCGCGATGTTCTTCGCCATCCTCGGCGGGACGATGCTAATGCTGGCGCGTGCGGGTAAAGAGCGCGCCTTCGCACTCGGCTTCATGGCCGCGCAGCGCAATATGGGGCTGATGCTGGCCGCGACGGGCGGCGCGGTGCCGGAGCTTACCTGGCTCTACTTCGCGCTCAGCCAGTTCCCGATCTACCTGTCCCCGCAACTGCTGAAGCCCCTGATCGCCCGCTGGCGGGCGCAAGGTAGGTAGGGCGCGGCGTTTGTTTCACAAAGTCTTGCGGTTTCGACGGCAGATGCTATCAATATCTCGCGTTTTACTGTGTTTTATTTGTGCCGGGGTGTTGAGGACGTAAATGGCAGAGCCGAAGAAAACCGCGGGCGAGATCCGCCCCGTGCCGCTGGCCGACGCGCTGGGCGAGCGCTATCTCTCCTACGCGCTGTCGACGATCATGGCGCGCTCGCTGCCCGACGTGCGCGACGGGCTGAAGCCGGTGCACCGGCGGCTGCTCTACGCGATGCGCGAGCTGCATCTCAATCCCGCGTCCGGCTTCAAGAAATGCGCCCGCATCGTCGGCGACGTGATGGGCAAGTACCATCCGCATGGCGACGCGGCGATCTATGACGCGATGGTGCGCCTGGCCCAGGATTTCGCGGTGCGCTATCCGCTGGTCGACGGCCAGGGCAATTTCGGCAATGTCGACGGCGATAACGCCGCGGCGATGCGCTACACCGAGGCGCGGCTGACCGAGACGGCGCAGCGCCTGCTCGAAGGCATCGACGAGGACGCGGTCGACTTCCGCCCGACCTATGACGGCGAGGGCGCGGAGCCGATCGTCCTGCCGGCGAATTTCCCCAACCTGCTCGCCAACGGCGCCGCCGGCATCGCGGTCGGCATGGCGACCAGCATCCCGCCGCATAACGTGGCGGAGATCTGCGACGCGCTGCTGCATCTCATCAAGACGCCCAAGGCCACGATCGCCAAGCTGATCGACCTGATGCCGGGGCCCGACTTCCCGACCGGCGGCGTGCTGTGCGAAAGCCGCGAGACCATCGTCGAGGCCTACCGGACCGGGCGCGGCAGCTTCCGCGTGCGCGCCAAATACGAGGTCGAGAAGCTGAAGGGCGGCGGCTTCCAGATCGTCATCACCGGCGTGCCCTACCAGGTGCAGAAGGCGAAGCTGGTCGAGCGCATCGCCGAGCTGCTGCAGAACCGCAAGCTGACGCTGCTCGACGACATCCAGGACGAATCGACGACCGAGGTGCGGCTGGTGCTGGTGCCGAAGAGCCGCAACGTCGATCCCGAGCTGCTGATGGAGAGCCTGTTCCGGCAGACCGACCTCGAGACGCGCATCTCGCTCAACATGAACGTGCTGGACGGCGGGCTGGTGCCGCGGGTGATGGACCTGCGCGAGGTGCTGCAGGCCTTCCTCGACCACCGGCACGAGGTGCTGGTCCGGCGCAGCAAGCACCGCCTCGGCAAGATCGAGCAGCGCCTGGAGATCCTCGACGGCCTGCTGATCGCCTACCTCAACATCGACGAGGTGATCCGCATCATCCGCGAGGAGGACGATCCCAAGGCCGAGCTGATCAGGACCTTCAAGCTCTCCGACATGCAGGCGGAGGCGATCCTCAACATGCGGCTGCGCCACTTGCGCAAGCTCGAGGAGATGGAGATCCGCAACGAGCACGGCGCTCTGACGCAGGAGCGCAAGGAGCTCAACAAGCTGCTCAAGGACGAAGACCTGCGCTGGAAGCGGATCGCGGCCGAGGTCGGCGACATCCGCAAGGCCTACGGCAAGGACACGCCGCTCGGCCGGCGGCGCACCGAGCTGGGCGAGGCGCCGTCCGCCGTCGTCATCCCGCTGGAGGCGATGATCGAGCGCGAGCCGGTCACCGTGATCTGCTCGGAGAAGGGCTGGATCCGCGCCGCGAAGGGGCATCTCCCGGACATCGCCGACATCAAGTACAAGGAAGGCGACCGCGAGCGCTTCGCCTTCCACGCGCAGACGACCGACAAGCTGATCATCTTCGCGACCAACGGACGCTTCTACACCATCGGCGTCGACAAGCTGCCGGGCGGGCGCGGCTTCGGCGAGCCCCTGAGCCTGATGATCGAGCTCGGCAACGACCAGGGCGTCGTCGCGCTGACGGTGCAGGACCCCGAGCGCAAGCTGCTCGTCGCCTCCAGCGACGGGCGCGGCTTCATCGTGGCGGAAAAGGACGTGGCGGCGCAGACCCGCGCCGGCAAGCAGGTGCTGAACGTCAGCGGCAAGACCGAGGCCGCCGTGTGCTCGCCGGTGATCGGCGATTCCGTGGCCGTGGTGGGCGATAACCGGAAGATGCTGATCTTCCCGCTCGCCGAGCTGCCGGAGATGACGCGCGGCCGCGGCGTGATGCTGCAGCGCTACAATAGCGGCGGGCTCGCCGACGTGGTGACCTTCGACAGCAAGGAAGGCCTCGCCTGGCGCATCGGCGACCGCACGCGGATCGAGACCGACCTCAAGGACTGGGTCGGCAAGCGCGCCCAGGCCGGCCGCAAGGTCCCGCGCGGCTTCCCCAAGAACAACCGGTTCAGCAAGTAGGGCGACAGCGCTGAACTCGCGGAACAAGTCCGCGAGTGACGCCGAAATTATTCAAAGTCGTCATTGCCGGACTTGTTCCGGCAATCCATGCGGCGGGTGGTACGGGACACCGCCGTCCGACAGGCCCTAGCGAATCCGCTGCCAGCCGTCGGCGCTGAAGCCTTCGAGCGGGCGGAAGCGGCCCTTGTAGGCCATCTTCGGGCTGTGCTCGATCCAGAAGCCGAGATAGACGTAGGGCAGGCCGAGGCGTTGCGCTTCTTCACCATCCACAGCACGACCTGGGTGCCGAGGCTGCGCTTCGGCATGTCGGGGTCGTAGAAGCTGTAGACCGCGGACAGCCCGTCGGCGAGCCAGTCCATCAGGCAGGCCGCCATGAGGCGCCCTTCCGGCGTGCGGAACTCGACCAGCTCGGTCTGCACCGGGCTGGACACCACCATCGATGCGTAGTCGCGGCGGTTCATGCGCGCCATGTCGCCGTCGCCGTGGCGGCTGCGGACATAGCGCTGGAAGAGCTGGAACTGCTCGTCGGTGATGCGCTTGCCGGCGCTCTCGACCCGGAGGTCGGCGTTCGCGCGCAGCACCCGCTGCCAGCTCTTGGTCATCTCGAAGCCGTCGACCGCGATGCGCACCGGCACGCAGGCCGAGCAGCCGCGGCAGGCCGGGCGATAGGCGATGTGGTGGCTGCGGCGGAAGCCGCCCAGCGAGAGCTGCTCGAAGACCTCCTGCACGCCGTTGCCGGACAGCTCGGTGAAGAGCTGCTGCTCGATGCGGCCCGGCAGATAGGGGCAGGGCATCGGTCCGGACCGGTAGAAGGTCAGCACGCGGTTGGGAACGCGCTGCAGCGTCATGCGGTGTCGAGCCTCGTCGTTGGTTGCGGCGCCAATCCTCCGCATGATGCAGGAGGACGCGGCGACAGGCAATGCGTACCGAAGGGTGAGGTGAGTTTGCGCGGCACCCCCACCCCAACCCTCCCCCGCAAGGGGGGAGGGAGAAGGGAAGCGTCCTCCCCCGCAAGGAAGGAGGCTTCGCTGTTAGCGTTCCGTATGAGCCCTCCCCCCTTGCGGGGGAGGGTTGGGTGGGGGGTAGCTGGGTCAACGGCCATGGTGTATGTGGAGCCGATGAAGCAGGCCTCGAAACTGGTATCGGAGAAGGCGCGGCGCGATGCCGCGGCGCTGGTGCGCAAGGGCAACGCGCTGATCGAGCGGGGCGCGGCCGGCGAGGCGGTGGCCGCCTTCCGCCGCGCGCTCGAGCTCGTTCCCGGCCATGCGGAAGCCGGCTTCAACCTGGGCGCGGCGCTCGCCGAGGCGGGGCGGAGCGGGGAGGCGGAGGCCGCTTTCCGGCGCCTGATCGCCGGCAAGCCCGACGTCGCCCGGGCCCACGCGGCGCTCGCCCGGGCGCTCGACGCGCACCGCATCGGCCGTTTCGAGTCCGGCATGCGATTGGTGGCGACGGACGCGCCAGAAACTCATTGGACGAGGCGCTCGCCAGTTATCGCCAGGCCGTGGAGGCGGTGCCGCTGCTCTACGGCTGCCACCAGGCGCTGGGCGCGCTCTGTATGAACGCGGGCGGCTGCAGGAGGCGGAGGCGGCCTTCGCGGCGGCCGAAGGCTATCCCGCCGACCTGCCGCAGGCGCTGCTCAACGTCGGCGCCACCATGCAGCACCCGGGCGATCTGCCCGCGGCGCTGGCGCTGCACCGCCAGGCGGTCGCGCTCGCCCCCGACCACGCCTACATGAGCGAGGACGACTACCTCGCCACCGACCTTACCTTCACCGAGAACGAGATTCTGCTGCCCGACGGCTTCGAGGTGATGATGGAGTGGGAGCGCCCGATCATGGAGCGCTCCGCCGAGATCGTCAGCCACAACCACGGCGACGTGCTGAATGTCGGCTTCGGCATGGCGATCATCGACACCGCGATCCAGAAGCAGGGCATCACGACCCATACCATCATCGAGGCGCATCCGCAGGTGATCGAGCGGGCCCGGCGCTGGGCGGCGGACAAGACGGGCGTGCGCATCGTCCCCTCGGTCTGGCAGACGGCGCTCGACGACCTGCCGCCGCTGGACGGGATCTATTTCGACACGCTGATGCCGCCGATGATCCCGTTCCTGCTGCGCGTGCCGGGGCTGCTCAAGCCGGGCGGCGTGTTCCTTTATTTCCAGTACATGGTGCAGTTCGAGAATCTCGAGGCGATGATCGGCAAGGGCCTGTCGCTCGGCATCGAGATGCACCCCTTCGACCACATCCCGCCGAACGCCTATTACCGCCTGAACGAAAAGATGCCCGACGGCCGCTATTCGGCGCCGCTGTTCATCTACCAGAAGCCGGGCTAGGACCGCAGCCCGCTGCGTTCGACGCACCGGCGTTCTTTCCCGGGAACCGGCGGCACGGTCATGAGTTCATCCCCCGGTACTCAGTCCACACTGACGTACTCGTCAGAAGCCCTCGCGCTTTCTTCGCATGCCGGACTTTCCGCGGAGGCGCGGGGGCTTCTTCGAGTCCGCGCCGCGCATCGCAGCACGCGGGGCTTGATCGGCGCCGTCGTCGTCATCCCCGATGTGGCCGCGGATGTTGGCGTGCCCGCCGTCACCATGCTATGCCCGCGGCCGGACGGCACACGGGGCGGCGCTTTGCACCGACCAGCGCTGACGGGCTTGAAAGGCGGGCATGACCGCGACCAATGACGTTCTGCTGATCGCGGCGCTCATGCTGGGCGCGCTGTTCTTTCATCCGCGACTGCTCAACGCCCGGCTCTGGCGGGCGACGGTGACGCCGCTCGCCTCGATCATCGGCTCCGGCTTCCTGGTCGCAGGGCCGATCCTGGACTATGCCGCGGGGACGCTGGCCTGGCTCGCCATGCTCGGGCTTTGCGCGGTGGCCTATCTGTTCGGCGCGGCGATCCGGCACAACATCCTTCATGTCGAGCCGGAGATCGGGCGCCATCCGCCGCGCCTCGTGGCGGGGATCGAGCAGGCATCGGACCTGGCGCTGTCGCTCGCCTATTTCGTGTCGGTCGCCTACTACCTCAATCTCTTCGCGGCGTTCGGGCTCCGGCTCGGCGACATCGTCGATCCGTTCTGGATCCGCGCCGTATCGACCGCCGTGATCGCGAGCGTCGGCGTGGTCGGCGCGCTCGGCGGGCTGCGCGCGCTCGAGCGGCTGGAGGTCGTCGCGGTCGGGCTGAAGCTCTCCCTGATCGGCGGGCTGTTCGCGGCGCTCGGCGTGGCGACGGCGCTCGCGCTGGCGGCGGGCGACTTCGCCTGGCACGCGCCGGCGCATGGCGCGGGGCGCACGGGAGGTCAGCATCCTGCTCGGGCTGGTCATCCTGGTGCAGGGCTTCGAGACCTCGCGCTATCTCGGCGCCGAATACGATGCGGCGACGCGGGTGAAGACCATGCGCTGGGCGCAATGGATCGCGACCGCCATCTACCTGGTTTTCGTGCTGCTGATCACGCGCTACTTCACCAACGGCCTGCCGGCCGAGGGCGGCGAGACGGCGATCATCGACATGCTTGCGCCGATCGGCGCGGCGGTGGCGCCGATGATCATCGTCGCGGCGCTCGCGTCCCAGCTCTCCGCGGCGGTCGCCGATCTGAACGGCGCGGGCGGGCTGTTGGCTGAATCCTCCGGCCGCCGTCTCCGGGTCAAGGCCGGCAACCTGATCACCGCGCTGGTCGCCATCGCCATCACCTGGACCGCCAATATCTACGAGATCATCGCCTATGCGTCGAAGGTCTTCGTCATCTATTACGGGCTGCAGTCGCTGCAGGCGGCGATTTCGGCCTGGCGGCGGCGGCGCTTCGGCATGGCCGCGCTGTTTTCGCTGGGCGTGCTGATTGCGTCGGCCGTCATCCTGTTCGCCGCGCCAGCGGACGTGTAGCCGGCGGCCGGCTCCTGCCGCGGCCCGCCGGCGCCGTGGGCCGGCACCTTGAACAATTCGGGTACGGACATTATTTCATTAATCAGTACCACAGCCCCACACTGAGGTACTCGCAAGCACTCCCCCGCGCTGCTTCATCTCCCCCTTAGAAGGAGCGCGGGGTTTTCTTTTGCCGCAACGGGACCGCAACGGGACACGCCGCCGCACCGGCGCGCCACCCCTTGAAGCCTCTTATTCCGCGACTTAGGTCATTATGGCGAGCATTGGCCCCACCCCTCATGCTCGCAGACTGTCCCCGCGCTTTTCCCCCTCACTCCCTCTGTGCGGATGGCGCGGGGGCTTCTCCTTTGCGGCGCATGGCGCGTCGCTCGTATCCGGATACTCTTGGGAATTTTCTCCGCTCAACCCGCACAGTGCGGGCAAAGGCCTTCGACCTCGATCATCGGCTTGCGCACCGTGAAGCCGGCGGCGCGCGCGGCGGCGATGATGCCGCGCTCGACCTTGCGGTCGGCGATCTCGGCGATGCGCTCGCAGCGGGTGCAGATCAGGAATTGCGCGCCATGCCCGCCGTCGGGATGGCTGCAGGCGATGAAGGCGTTGCGGCTGTGCAGCCTGTGCACGAGGCCGTGCTCGGCGAGGAAGTCGAGGGCACGGTAGACCACCGAGGAGGCCCGCCGGCGGCCGCCCCAGTCCATGCTGTCGATGATGTCGTAGGCGCCCAGCGCCGCGTGCCGGCGCAGCAGGATCTCCAGCACCTGGCGCCGGTCGGGCGTGAAGCGCGCGGCGCTCGCCTCCAGGATGCGCTCCGCGGCCTCGATCCCGGCGTCGATGCAGGCGCGGTGATCGTGCTTCGGGTCGGGGAAATGGGCGGCGTCGGTCTGCATGGCGGCCAAAATCCACTTGATGATATGTTGTAACACTGCATTAATGCCGGCGTAAAATCAATCCCAGCGCCGGAAGCTCTCGCATGCGTTCCATCATAGTCGCCGCCGCACTCGCTGTCTCCCTGTCGGCACCCCTCTCGACCGCCGTGTCGACCGCCATGGCGGCCCCCGCGCGGGCAACGGTCGAGGTCGTCGCGTCGATCATGCCGGTGCATTCGCTCGTCGCGGGCGTCATGCAAGGCGTAGGCACGCCGCACCTGCTGGTGCCGGGCGGCGCGTCGCCGCACAGCTTCACGCTCCGGCCGTCCGATGCCCGCCACCTCAACCAGGCGAAGGCGGTGTTCTGGATCGGCCCGCAGATCGAGAGCTTCCTCGAGCGGCCGCTCGAAGCGCTCACGCGCAAAGCCGTGGTCGTCTCGCTGGTCGACGCCAAGGGGATGACGCGGCTGCCGTACCGCGAGGGCGGGCCGTGGGAGCCGGATGCGGACGAAGACGCGCATCACGGCGCGCCTGCGGGCGCGCATCCCGAAGGCGGGGGGCACGCGCACGGCGAATACGGCATCGACGGCCATGTCTGGCTCGACCCGCAGAACGCGATCGCGATGACGCAGGCGATCGCGGCGGCGCTGGACCGCGCCGACCCGGCGCATAAGGCGCGGTATGAGAGCAACGCCGCGCAGATGGTCGCGCGGCTGCACGCGCTCGACAAAACGCTGCGCGAGGCGCTGGCGCCGGCAAAGGGCAAGCGCTACATCGTCTTTCACGACGGCTACCATTACTTCGAGGCGCGCTACGGGCTGACGCCCGCCGGGTCGATCACGGTGAGCCCGGAAGTGAGCCCGGGCGCCAAGCGCCTCGTCGAGATCCGCGACCGCATCCGGCGGGACAAGGCGGCCTGCGTCTTCGCCGAGCCGCAGTTCCAGCCGCGGCTGGTCGGCACGGTGATCGAGGGAACCGGCGCCCGGGCGGCGACGCTGGACCCGCTGGGCGCGGCGCTCAAGCCGGGGCCCGATGCCTATTTCCAGCTGCTGCGGAACCTCGCGAAAGATCTCGACGCCTGCCTCTCCGGCGCCGCGTGAAGCGGCGGCTCAGCGGGGCGACGGGCCGATCATGCGCACGGCCTCGCCGGCCCGCGCGTTGATCACCACCGTGCCGGACAGCAGGTCGTGGACGTGCCGCCGGCGGTTGCTGAAGACCGCCACGAGCAGGATCAGGCCGCCCGTGAGCGGCACCAGGAACCAGAACAGGGCCGAGGCGATGAAGGCCTGCAGGTAGGCGGGGCGGGCGCCGTTCCAGCTCCGCACCTGCAGCCCGAGCAGGCGCATGCCGAGCGTCGCCGAGACCTCGCCGCCGACCGTCAGCGTGTCGTAGATCACGAACAAAGGCGCGGCCCAAAGCACGAAGATCAACGCCGTCAGGATGAAAAAAGTCAGGATGTTGAAGATCCAGACCAGCACCACCAGGGCGGTCAGCAGGATGGAATCGACGCAGAAGGCAAGGCTGCGCCGCCAGAGCAGGCCGTCATAGAACTCCGGCCTGTCGAGCGGGTCCGGCGGCTCCCCGGTCCAGTCGAACGGCGCATCGATGCGCTCGGGCAGATTTGAAGGCACGGCATACTCCCGACCGGTTGGTAGGTCAGTATGCCATATGGGGTGCGCCGGCGGCGCCGGCAAATTGCGCGCGCAGGGCGGCGCCTGCCGCCTAGGGCGAGATCGCCGAGGGCGGGATGAGATCCTTGGCGGCTTCCGCGGGCTTCTGGCGCAGCAGCGTGACCTCGATGCGCCGGTTTGCCGGCGCGTCCGGTTTCCGCGGGTCGAGCGGCATCTGCGAGGCGCCGCCGCGCACCGCGTCGAAGCGCCGGTCGGGCGTGCCGTATTTTGCCAGCAGCTTGCGCGCCGCGTAGGCCCGCTCGATCGAGATCGCCCAGTTCGTCGTGCCGAGCGCCACTTTCTCGTCGCTGGGGGTGGTGTAGCCGGCGATCAGGACCTGGTTCGGCATGCGGTCGACCACGTCGGCGATCACCCGCATCAGCTTGCGGCCGGTCTCGTTCAGCTCCGTGCCGCCGGGCTTGAACAGCGGCCTCTTCTCGCTGTCCATCAGGCGGATGCGGAGGCCATCCTTGACGATGTCGATGCTGATCGAGTCGTAGAGCTCGGTGAGCTCCGGAATCTGCTCGATCGCGTGTTGAATGGCCGTCTTCGCGGCGTCGAACTGCCGCTCCTCGTCGGTGTTGCGGGGGAAGTCCGTGCGCCGCGGCGTCTTGATGCGATCCTGCGGATCACCCTTGGAGACGTCCTGTTCCTTGCGCGTGATCTCCTGGTGGCGGACTTCCGTGAGCTGCGTCGGCGTTTGCCCCGGGATCCGGATCGGTCCCGGGTCGGTCGCCGAGATGCCGCCGACCAGCCCGCCGCTCCCGGTCGAGTTGTTGGTCGCGCCGACCGGCTCGAAATAGTTCGAGATGCCCTGTTTCTGCTCTTCCGTGGTCGCGTTGAGCAGCCACAGCAGCAGGAAGAACGCCATCATGGCGGTGACGAAGTCGGCATAGGCGACCTTCCAGGCCGACCCGCCATGCACTTCGGGGGCGATCTTCTTCTTGATGACGAGGATTTCGCGTTCGTTCGGGCGCGCCATTCGCTTACCCCTTCGGCTTCGGGGCGGGCGCGCCGACCGTCTGGCTCGACGGGTCACGGCGCATGAGCAGGATGCTGACGCGGTTATTGTGGTCCGACTTCAGCACGCCGGGCTGCAGCGGCTCCTTGTCGGCCTTGCCGATGACGCGGGCAAAGCGCGGCTTGGCGACGCCGAAGGCGGACAGGATGACCCGTGCCGCGTCGGCGCGGTTGCCGGAGATCTCCCACTTCCGGCCGCCTTCGGGGATCGACTTGTCCCAGTCGTCGGTGTGCCCGGTGATCGAGATGCGGTTCGGCAGCGGGCCGATGATCGAGGCGATGATCGCGATCAGATGCTTGCCCCGCTCGGTGTAGGTCGAGTCCTTTCCCGCGAACATCCGAAGCTTGGTGCGATCGAGGATCTGGATGAGCAGCCCTTCGGGAGTCGGCTCCAGCATCAGGTTGTCCTGCATCTGCGCGAGCTCGGGAATTTCCTGCACCGCCTGGCGCAACGCGGCGATGACCTGCTTGAAGCGGTCATCGTCCGCGTCGTCGACCTGATGCTCGTCGACACCGTCGGTATAGCCGCCGCCGACGACCGCGGGCGCGTCCTCCTTGCCTTCGCTCGATCCGGTGTCGCGGCTGCCGAAGGTCGGGATGGCGACGGTAATGCGGGGCGGCGAGCCGGAGGACCTGAGCGCGCCCTGGGCGTCCATCGCCAGTCCCTTGAGCACGCTGCCGCTGCCGGTCTGCTCCTTGGATACGCCGACCGGCTCGAAGAAGTCCGAGATGCCCTGCTTCTTGTCTTCGGTGGTCACGTTGAGCAGCCACAGCAGCAGGAAGAACGCCATCATCGCCGTCACGAAGTCGGCGTAGGCGACCTTCCACGCGCCGCCATGCGGCTCTTCCGGCAGCTTGATCGTTTTCCGAAGAATGAGCGGGGGCTCTACCGCCGGTTCCAGCGTGTCGGCCATGGCGTTACCCGTGGCCTATGCGGCGGGCAGGTTTTGCGTCGCTTCCTCGAGCTCCAGGAAGCTGGGCCGCGTGTGGCTTTGCAGGATCTTGCGGGCGAATTCCACCGAGACCGCGGGGGCATAGCCCTGCAGGTGGGCGATCAGGCCGGCCTTGATGCAGACGAAATAGAGATGCTCTTCCTCCTGATTGCCCTTGAGGGCGGTGGCCATCGGGCCGACGAAGCCGTAGCAGAGGAGAATGCCGAGGAAGGTGCCGACGAGGGCGGCGCCGATCAGGTGGCCCAGCACGGCGGGCGGCTCGGTGATCGAGCCCATCGTGTGGATGACGCCGAGCACGGCTGCGACGATGCCGAGGCCGGGAAAGGCTTCGGCGAGCGACTGGAGCGCGTGGCTCACCCGGTGCTCTTCCTGATGGTGGGTGTCCAGCTCCTGATCCATCAGCCCTTCGAGCTCGTGGGGGTTATCGGTGCCGAGCGTCATCAGGCGGAGATAGTCGCAGAGAAACTCCTGGGCGTGATGGTTCGCCATGAAGCCGGGGTAGCGGGAAAACAGGTCGCTTTCTTCGGGGTGTTCCACATGCCCTTCGAGCGCGAGCATGCCTTTGGTCTTGGCGAGCTTGAAGACCTGATACAGCAGCGAGAGCAGCTCGACGTAGTCGTCCTTCTTGTATTTCGCGCCCTTCATGACCGACCCGAAGGCCTTCAGGGTCTTGCCGAGCACGGTCTTGGAATTTGCGATAATATAGGCGCCGACGCCCGAGCCACCGATGATGATGAGCTCGAACGGCTGCCACAGGACGTGCAGCTCGCCGCCCTGTGCCAGAAAGCTGCCGATGATGCAGCTGATGACGACCACGCCGCCGATGATTAGGAACATGTAATTAGGTACGCTATATGGAAATTCACCCCACGCTTGGCTAAATGAAAGTGATTAATATTGGCTTAAGCCAAGGATTTAGCGGAACTTGATGGAATTGGGGGCTGGGTTTTAAGATATTGGAATTAAATTACTTTAACGATGCGTTGACGGTTGCGTCATGGGGAGGCCGCCGCCCCGGCGGTGGCGGAACGACGAAAAATGATGAAGGTTGAAGCCTGAGATGGATGAGCAGCGCATAGTCATCGATTCCCGCCGTTTCCGCGAGGTCTGCGGGCATTATGCGACCGGCGTGGCCGTCGTGACGGCCTGCGGCGGGCAGGCGGGTATGGTCGGGGTGACGGTCAACTCCTTCACCTCGGTGTCGCTCGACCCGCCGCTGGTCCAGTTCAGCCTGGACCGGAAGGCGTCGGTCTTTCCGATCTTCACCGATGCGACGCATTTCGTGATCAACGTGCTGAGCACCGAGCAGCGCCAGCATTCGAGCCGGTTCGCGCTCAAGAGCGACGCCTTCGAAGAGGTCGTCTACGCCGCCGGCATGCACGGCTGCCCGGTCCTGGAAGGCTGCATCGCCAATATCGAGTGCGAGAAATACGCGGTCTACGACGCCGGCGACCACGTCATCATCCTGGGACGGGTGACGGCGCTGCATTGCGCGTCGGAGACCGAGCCCTTGCTGTTCTTCCGCGGGAGCTACGGCACCTTCACCTGATCGCTCAGCCCGAGCGGGCGGTGTCGCCGAGCCGCCAGGTGGGGAAGCCCTCCGCCTCGAGGTGGTGGATGATCTCGGCGATATGGTCCGCGTCCTGTGTCTCGATCACGATGTCGACGTCCGCCTGCTTGACCGGCACGTCGAAGAACAGCCGCTGGTGCACGATCTCGACGATGTTGCCGCCGAGCTCGCCGATCTGCTCGGCGACGCGCGCCAGGATGCCGGGCGTGTCGCTGATGGTCACGCGCAGCCGCGCCATCTGCCCGCTGCGCACCATGCCGCGCAGCAGGACGGAGGCGAGGATGCGGGAGTCGATGTTGGCGCCGCTCACCACCAGGACGACCGTCTTGCCGAGAAAGCGCTCGCGCATCGCGGTCAGCGCCGCGAGCGGCGCCGCGCCCGCGCCTTCGGCCAGCACCTTGGCCGCGCAGAGCATGGTCTGCACCGCGTCTTCGAGCGCCAGCTCATCGGCGACCACCATGTCGGCGACGAGCGCGCGGATGATCGGCAGCGTCAGCTTGCCGGGAGTCTTGACGGCGATGCCCTCGGCCAGCGTGGCCCCGCCGGGGGGAATGGGATCGCCCCGCAGGCTGCACCGCATCGACGGGTAGAGGGCCGCCTCGACGCCGACGACCTCCGCCTTGCGGCCCGACGCGGCGACCGCGGTCGCGATGCCGGAGATCAGGCCGCCGCCGCCGACCGGCACGATCAGCGCGTCGAAGGCGGGCAGATCGTCGAGGATCTCCAGCCCGACCGTGCCCTGGCCGGCAATGATGGCTTCGTCATCGAAGGGATGCACGAAGGTCAGCTTTTCCTTCCGCATGATGTCTTCGGCGAAGGGCATGCAGCTGCTGATCGTGTCGCCTTCCAGCAGGACGCGGGCGCCGAGCGCCTCGGTGCGGTTGATCTTGGTGAAGGGAGTCGTCATCGGCATGACGATGGTCGCGGGAATGCCGAGCCGCCGGGCGTGATAGGCGACGCCCTGGGCGTGGTTGCCGGCCGAGACGGCGATGACGCCGTTCTTCGCCTGCCCGGCGGTCAGGCTCGCCAGCTTCACCAGGGCGCCGCGGTCCTTGAAGGACCCGGTGTATTGCAGCGTTTCGAGCTTGAGATAGACCTCGGCCCCGGTCAGCGCCGAGAGCGGGCCGGAGCGGATGGTCGGCGTGCGCGCCACGGCGCCCTGGAGGGTGCGCGCAGCCGCGCGGATCGTATCGATGGTTACCGTCATGCAGCGCCTGTCCCACGTCGTGTTGCGCTTCTCGTCCCGAAGCGGAGCTTACACCGGCAGGCCTGCGGATCGACACTCCCGGCGGGCCATCCGGTTGTCATTTTGACCGTTTCGGGGTGATCGTCAGCGTCGCGACCGCCTGTCGGCGCGCGCTGTCGCGGTCGGCGGCGATCTCGAAGGAGCCGCCGTCGCGCCAGCGCTGCATGAGGTCGCGGTAATGCGGCGACAGCGGGTTGCCCGACTGCCCGGTCGCGATGATGAAGCGGCTGCGGCTCGAGGTCGGCGAGGTCGTAGACGGCGCGAAAGCCGGCGCCGTGAACATGGTCGAAGGGATTGCGCCCATGCCCCGCGGTCAGGCCGCGGTTGACCGTATCGTTGCCGCCGTCGGTTTCGATCGCCAGATCCGCGAACCGGTCGAGCAGCGGGACATGGCTGAACAGGGGATGATCGAACCGGGCCCGATGGACGTTCCCCCAGCGCCACCGCACGATGTCGTCGCCCTGGCGCTTCGAAATTTCCTGCAGCGCGCGCACGAGCGCCAGCGCGATGCGGTCCGCACAGCTTTCCTTCGCCGGCGTCGTCACGTCATCGCACCATTGCTTGTTCCGCGTCAGCACCGCGATCACGAAGCCGGGTCGCGACCGGCCGTAGTCGTCGAAGAGGGGCCCGAGCTCGTCCGCGGCCAGCGTCCGCATCAGCTGGCGCAGCCAGGCGGCATAGATCAGCGGCTCCGGCCGGTCGCGCCGCATCCGGAAGTCCCAGTGCCGCATCCGTTCGATGGCCGCAGCCGCGAGCGGCGACGCGGCCGGCGCGGCAAGCAGCAGCGGCATGAGTTGCCGGGCGGGGGTCGAAAGCGTGTCCATCTGCTGCGCGGCGGCATCCTCTACGCGGTATTTCGCGACGTCGCGCAGCATCTCCTGGATGCGCATCGCCCGCCAGGACGAGTCCCAGTCATGCGTGATGTCGTAGGGATAGGTCGGCCCGACGAGCCGGTTGTTGGCGTTGATGATCAGTCCGGATGCAGGATTGTACGTCTTCGGCAGGCCGTCGAAGGGGACGAAGCCGGTCCAGTCGTGCTTGCCGTCGGCGCCGCCGACCGGCGCAAGGCCGTCGCCGGCGCGGCGCAGCGGCAGGCGCGCGGGGGCGATGAGGCCGATATTGCCGGCGGTGTCCGCATAGAACAGGTTCTGCTGCGGCGAATCGAAATGCCGCGTCGCGTCCAGGAAGGAGGCCCAGTCCTGCGCCCGGTTGATCTGGAAGAGCGCGCGGGCGGTATCGTCCTCCGGCCGCAGCGCGGCGCTCGCCAGCGCGATCACCTGTTTCGGCCTTTCGGCCGCGTCCTTCTCGCCGTCGCGGAGAAGGTCGGATAGGACGGGCCCGTGCCGCGTCGCGCGCAGCGTGAGGATGACCGGCTTCCCGCCTTTGACGCGGATTTCCTCTTTGCGGACGCGAAACGGCTTCGGCCCGTCCGGCGTCATGTAGCGCGCGGGATCGGCGGGATCGACGTCCTCGAGAAAGAGGTCCTCGATATCGCCGCCCGTGGTCGTCATGCCCCACGCGATATGCGCGTTGTGCCCGAGGATGAGCAGCGGGACGCCCGGCACCGTGGCGCCGGTGAGCGACAGCCCGGGCGCCTCGACATGCGCCAGGTACCAGAGGATCGGCGCGCTGAAGCCGAGATGCGGATCGTTGGCGAGGATCGGCTTGCCGCTCGCGGTGTGCGTACCGGCCACGATCCAGCCGTTCGACGCGTCGGCCGAAGTGAAGGCGCGCGGGATGAGGCCGCCGAGGCTGCCGGCGGGTACGGCCGCGGCGTGCCGCTGGTCCGCGAGCGTGATCGGCGCGCCGGTGTCGTCGTCGGGCCACAGCTCCTGGATCTGCGCGGGCGACAGCCGGCCGCTCAATCGCAGGCGCAGCAGCTCCGTCTGCCAGTTCCGCGACAGCCGCATCGCCATGATCTTTGCCCAGACGAGGCTGTCCGCCGGCCGCCAATCCTCGGGCGTGTAGCCCATCAGGACGAATTCCGGCGGCAGCGCGCCCGCATGCGCGTGCAGATAGGCGTTGACCCCGCGCGCATAGGCGTCGAGCAGGGTGCGCTCGGCCGGGCGCAGGCGCGCTGTCTGTTCCTCCGCCAGGCGATAGAGCCCGAAGGTGCGGCTATAGCGGTCCAGCCGCAGCGTCGGCGCGCCGAAAATCTCGGAGAGGCGCCCCGCGCCGAGGCGGCGCATCATCTCCATCTGCCACAGCCGGTCCTGCGCGTGCACATAGCCGAGCGCGAAGAAGGCGTCTTCGGCGCGGGCGGCGAAGATATGCGGCACGCCGTTGGCGTCGCGCATGACGTCGACATTCGCCGTCACGCCGTCGAGCGCGATGGTCCCCTGGGTCTGCGGCAGCGAGGTTCTGAGCCAGAGCCAGCCCGCGATGCCGGCGATCGCCACGAGGCCCAGCAAGACGCCGATGCCGGCGAGGACGAAACGAAGGATACGGGTCACGGGCGCCTTTCGGTCTGGTCGGATCGATCGGGTCATCGGGGCTGCGCATTCTAGGCCGAGCGGCGCGGCGAATCCCGTCACAATTCATGCGGCGCTTCGCCCTTGGACGAAACGGCGCGCTATGCCATGGTGCGCCCAGTATGGCGCTCCGGCATTTCAGATCGACCGACGCGATGGTGTCCGTGCTCCGGCCCGGCAACTCGGTCTATTGCGTCAAGCCGGTGGCGCTGCGGGCCGCCGCGGCGCGCTTTCTCGAAGGCTTTCCCGGCCGGACGCTCTACGCCGTCAAATGCAACCCGCACCCGTTCGTGCTGCAGACGCTGCACGAGGCGGGGATCGTGCATTTCGACGGCGCGTCGATCCCCGAGATCGCGGCGGTGCGCGGGCTCGGCAGCGACACCTCGGTCTACTACATGCATCCGGTCAAGACGCGCGACGCGATCCTGACCGCCTATACCGTCTACGGCGTACGGCATTTCGTCGTCGATCATCCCGACGAGCTCGACAAGGTCTTCTACGAGACCAACCAGGCGAAGGATCTCGTCATCCTGGTGCGCTTCGCGACGCCGGGCGGGGTCGCGCGCTACGAGCTGTCGCAGAAATTCGGCGCGCTGCCCGCCAACGCCGCCGATCTGCTGAAGCAGGTGACGGCGGCCGGCTGCCGCGCCGGGCTGGCCTTTCACGTCGGCTCGCAATGCCTCAGCCCCGATGCCTATCGCCAGGGCATCGGGCTCGCTGCCGACATCGCCGCGCGCGCGGGCGTGGCGATCGACTATCTCGACGTCGGCGGCGGATTCCCGGCGACCTATGTCAACGACGTGCCGCCGCCGCTCGACGATTTCTTCGCCGCCATCCGGCGCGGCATCGACGAGGCCGGCTTCGCCAAGGAGCTTATCGTGATGTGCGAGCCGGGACGGGCGCTCGTGGCGTCGGGCCTGTCGCTGGTCGTGCAGGTGCAGCTGCGCAAGGAATTCCTCCATCTACATCAACGATGGCATCTACCACAGCCTGTCCGAGACGGTGACCGGCGGCCTGTCGCATCCGGTGCGGACGATCCGGGTCGACCGTCCGCTCGCCGCCGACAAGCGGAACTTCCGGGTATTCGGGCCGACCTGCGACTCGCTCGACGTGCTGCCGCAGCCCTATTTCCTGCCCGAGGACATCCGCGAAGGGGACTGGATCGAGATCGGCCAGCTCGGCGCCTATTCCAATGCGCTGGTGACGAAATTCAACGGCTTTTCGCCCGACACCTTCGTCATCGTGGAGTAGCGGGCGCATGGGCATGAGCCGGCATTCGCTCTTAGGCATGGGATCGCAGGCGTTTCACCGTCTCGCCTATGTCGCCTGGGGCGCGCCGGAAAGCCCGCACGTTCTGGTCTGCGTGCACGGTCTGACCCGCAACGGCCGGGATTTTGATTTCATCGCCGCCGCGCTGGAAGACCGCTACCGCGTCATCTGCCCGGACGTGGTCGGCCGCGGCGCCAGCGCCTGGGCCGCCGCGCCGGCGGACTACAACAACCTCCAATACGTTCGCGACATGCTGCCGGTGCTGGCGGCGGAAAGCACTGCCGCCGTCGACTGGCTCGGAACCTCGATGGGCGGGCTGATGGGGATCGTCGCCGCGGCGACGTCGGGATCGCCGATCCGGCGGCTCATTCTCAACGATATCGGCCCGTTCATCCCGAAGGCGGCGCTCAAGCGCATTGCCGATTACGTTGGCAAGGACCCGCATTTCGCCGATCTCGGCGCGGTGGAGCAGTATCTCCGCACGGTGCACGCGCCGTTCGGCGCTCTCAGCGATGCGCAATGGCGCCACATGGCCGAGCACGGCGCGCGGCCGCTGGAAGGCGGCGGCTTCGGGCTGGCGTATGATCCCGGCATCGCAAATGCATTTCAGGGCGATGCGATAGGCGATGTCGACCTGTGGGGAATCTGGGACAGGATCACCTGTCCCGTGCTCGTGCTGCGCGGCGCCGAGTCCGACCTGCTGGCGCGCGAGACGGCGGAAGAGATGACCCGCCGCGGTCCGAAGGCACAACTGATCGAGTTCGCCGGTTGCGGCCATGCGCCGGCGCTCATGGCGCCCGATCAGATCGCCGCGGTGCGGGACTGGCTGTTGGGCTAAAAAATCTCGTGACTAATGTCACGATGCGAAATTGTCTTCTCTCCGCCCGCGGGGCACGGCTATCGCATTTGGCGACGCATCGGCGATCGGGACAGACGTGGTGCGTGCTTCGACGAGCTCAGCATGAGGTTTTTCTCAATGCCACTACGAATTTACCTCATCCTGAGCTTGTCGAAGGACGCACGGCGCTAAAGCAACAGACACAACCGCAATAGTCCTCCCCGGCAAGGGGGGAGGACTTGTGGGGCGATTGAAGCGGGTCTACCGGCCTTTCAGCAGCGTCGCGGCTTCCACGGCGAGATAGGTCAGGATGCCGTCCGCCCCGGCGCGCTTGAACGCCAGCAGCGTCTCCAGCACGGCGCGGTCGTTGTCGAGCCAGCCGTTCTGCGCCGCAGCCTTGAGCATCGCGTATTCGCCGCTCACCTGGTAGACCATGGTCGGCATGCCGAAGCTGTCCTTGAGCCGGCGCAGGATGTCGAGATAGGGCAGTCCCGGCTTCACCATGATCATGTCGGCGCCTTCCTGGATGTCGAGCCAGGCCTCGCGCAGCGCTTCGTCGCTGTTTGCCGGGTCCATCTGGTAGGTGCGCTTGTCGCCCTTGAGCGCCGACTGCGAGCCGACCGCGTCGCGGAACGGGCCATAGAAGGCGGACGCGTATTTCGCCGAGTAGGCCATGATGCGCACCGCGGCGAGGCCGTTGCCGTCGAGATGCTGGCGGATCGCGCCGACGCGGCCGTCCATCATGTCCGACGGCGCGATGGTGTCGCAGCCGGCTTCCGCTTGCACCAGCGCCTGGCGGACCAGCACCTCGATCGTCTCGTCGTTGAGGATCTCGTCGCCTTGCATGACGCCGTCATGGCCATGCGTGGTGTAGGGGTCGAGCGCCACGTCGCAGACCACCATCACCTCCGGCACGGCGGCCTTGGCGGCGCGGATCGCGCGGCAGATCAGATTGTCGGGGTTGCAGGCTTCGCGGCCGTCCTCCGTCTTCAGCGACGGATCGGTGTAGGGGAAGAGCGCGATGGCGGGAATGCCGAGCTTGGCCGCCTGTTCGACCGCGGCCGGCACGAGATCGACCGAGAGCCGGTCGACGCCGGGCATGGAGGCCACCGGCGTGCAGGCCTTTGTTCCCGCGGAGATGAAGATCGGCCAGATGAAATCGTCCGCCGAGAGCCTGGTTTCCGCGACGAGGCGCCGGACGGCGTCCGCGCTGCGGTTGCGCCGCATGCGGACGGTCGGGTAGAGGCCCGTTCCGGCCGCGACCGGTGCGGCCGGCGCGCGCGCTTCGGGCGCGGGAAAGGGGCTGACTTTCGCCTTGCTCATCCGAATACCTCCCGATTTGCGCGGATTCTACGCCGGGCCCCGGGGGAAAGAAAGCGCCGAGAGCCCAATTCCGCCGCATGCGGCAATTCCGCAGGGCGGTCCCGCCGGCGACGCGGCGAGGCCTACCGGTGTTGGTACGGCGCAAAAAGCCGCTCAACCTGTGCGCATCCGCACTGATAACCGGATTACCCATTGTTAATCTCGATAACATAGGGTCGTGATTTTCACGGTTCGGTTGCAACTTGCGGAGGGGCCACCCTGTGCAATCGGAGACAACAGCGGGTGTGAGGCTGGCGGGGAACGTACCCGAGGACTGCCACGCGAAGGTTCGGCAGATCGTCGAGTATTGGATGGCGATTCACCCGTCTGCCGGGCTGCCGGGACGGCAGCATCTCGATCCGCTGGACGTGCCGGCCTTGCTGCCCAATATCCGCCTGCTGGACGTGGTGGGAACGCTGCCGCGCTTCCGCGTCCGGCTGATGGGGACGAAAGTGCGCGAGTTCATGGGCGAGGAGCAGACGGGCCGCTGGCTCGACGAGGTGTTCCCCAATCTGCACGGCTCGCTGACCCACACCGAACTGGTCAAGACGGTGCGGATGAAGTCACCCAGGTGGCGGCGGGGCAAGCCCGCGCTGGCGGTCGACCGCAACTTCCTCGACATGGAGCGCTGCTATCTTCCTTTCGCGCAGGACGGGAGGACGATCGACATGGTTCTCACCTTCCATCTGGTCACCGTGGATGAGGATAAATACTTCTGAGGCCGGCGAAATCGGCTTCAGGGCGCGGCCGCGCCCGTGTGATGGCGGTCAATGCGCACCCGCCATTTTGATTGTATTCGTAAATTGGAATTACGCTTTTTTATTGAAATAGGGTGTGTGGGATGGCGACAGGGCAGGAAGAGGGCAGGCGGGTGTATTTGGGGAGCAGCGAGCTTCCCGCCGACTGCCATCCGGAAATCCGCGAAATCGTCGATCATTGGTACGCGATACGCCCCGAGGGCGGCTTGCCCGGGCGCCAGCATTTCGACCCGGTCGACGTGCCGCATCTCCTGCCGAGCATCCGGATCCTGGAGGTCGACGGCGACCCGCCGCGCTTCAAGGCGCGGCTGATGGGAACGAAGATGCGCGACAGCGTGGGATACGAGCAAACCGGCAAGTGGCTCGACGAGGTCTATCCCGACTTCGAGATGTCCTCGGCTTTCCTCGGGCTGAACGCGGTTGTCGAAACCGGGGCGCTGAACTGGCGGCGCGGCCATCCCGTTCTGTTTTACGACAAGGAGTTCATGACCATCGAGCGCGTCTACCTGCCGCTCGCCCGCGACGGCGTCACCGTCGACATGATCCTGACTTATCTCCTGTTCGGCGACAGCGACGGCAATATGTATTGAGCGGCCGTGCCGGAGTTGGGCGCGGCGCAATGACAAGAAAGGCGGAGAGATACTCTCCGCCTTTTTTCGCGCGCGATACCGCGTCTCAGCGCGCCGTCTTGGCCAGCGCCTGGTCGAGGTCGCCGATGATGTCGTCGATATGCTCGAGGCCGATAGAGAGGCGGACATAACCGTCGCTGACACCCGTCGCGAGCTGCTCTTCGGGCGAGAGCTGCGAATGCGTGGTGCTGGCCGGGTGGATGGCGAGCGAGCGCGCGTCGCCGATATTGGCGACATGGTAGAACATCTGCAGCGCGTCGATGAAGCGCCGTCCGGCTTCACGCCCGCCTTTGAGCTCGAAGCCGACGAGACCGCCGAAGCCGCCCTTGAGATAGGTCTCGGCGCGGCGCCGCTGCTCCCTCTCGGCATGCAGGGTGGGGAAGATGACCTTGGTCACTGCCGGATGCTTCTTGAGGTGCTCGGCGACCGCTTCGGCGTTGCGGCTGTGCTCGCGGATGCGGAGCGGCAGCGTCTCCAGCCCCTGGATGAACTGGAAGGCGTTGAACGGGCTCATCGCCGCGCCGAGATCACGCAACAGGGTGACGCGCATCTTGATGATGTAGGCGACCGGACCGATCGGCTTGACCGCCTCGGTCCAGACCGCGCCGTGATAGGACGGGTCCGGCTGGTTCAGCATCGGGAAGCGGTCGGCGTGCTTCTCCCAGTCGAAGTTGCCGCCGTCGATGACCAGGCCGCCGATCGAGGTGCCGTGCCCGCCGATATACTTGGTCGTGGAATAGACGACGATCGCCGCGCCATGCTCGAACGGCTTGCAGAGCACCGGCGCGGCCGTGTTGTCCATGATCAGCGGCACGCCCAGCTCGCGGCCGATATCGGCGACTTCCTTGATCGGGAAGACGGCGAGCTTCGGGTTGGGCAGCGTCTCGGCGTAATAGGCGCGGGTCTTGGCGTCGGTCGCGCGGCGGAAGCCTTCCGGGTCGGACGGGTCGACGAAGCGCGTCTCGATGCCCATGGTCTTGAGCGTGTTGTTGAACAGGTTCCAGGTGCCGCCATAGAGGTCGGTGGCGCTGACGATGTTGTCGCCGGCCTGGGCGATGTTCTGGATGGCGAAGGCGGAGGCCGCCTGGCCCGAGGCGACCGCGAGGGCCGCCGCGCCGCCTTCCAGCGCCGCCACGCGCTGCTCCAGCACGTCCGTCGTCGGGTTCATGATGCGGGTGTAGATGTTGCCGAATTCCTTCAGCGCGAACAGGTTCGCCGCATGCTCCGTGTCGCGGAACTGGTAAGACGTCGTCTGGTAGATCGGCACGGCGACCGCGCCGGTGGCGGGATCGGCCCGGTATCCCGCGTGCAGGACCTGTGTCTCCGGATGCTTGCTGTCGATTGCCATGGCGCGTGCTCTCCCGTGTTGACCGCGTTGCCGCCTCACGAATGGGCCGCTTTCGCGATTTATCGCAGGCCGACACAACACGAGGGTTGAAAGCAAGTCAAGACGGGGCGGGACGGGATCGCCGGGAAACGGCGTTGTTTCGGGCCGCGCCGAATCGGGCCTATCATAGGCAATCGACAACCGCTGCGGCGCTTGCCGGCCGGCCATAATCGCGCTGGGGCTGCGCGCGGCGGAATGCTATCCATGATGCATCAAGACTTTACTTTGGGAGGATTGGAGAATGCTCAAAATCTGGGGCAGGGCCGACGGCTCGAACGTCATCAAGGCGATGTGGTGTATCGGCGAGCTTGGAATCCCCTACCAGCGCATTGACTGGGGCGGCAAGTTCGGCGGCAACGACGACCCGGAATACCGCAAGAAGAATCCGAACGGCCGGCTGCCGACCCTCGAGGAGGAGGATGGCTGGACGCTCTGGGAATCCGGCGCGGTGGTCCGCTACCTCTGTTCCGTGCACAGCATGGGCAACATGTGCCCCGACACGCCGCGCGGCCGGGCCGATGCCGAGAAATGGATGGACTGGAGCTCGCTCAACCTGGCCAAGTTCAACACCGTGTTCCTCGACAATTATTTCCGGCTGCCGGCGGAGAAGCGGAGCAAGGACGCCATCGCCGCCGCCGTGAAGAGCACGACGCCGTATTTCGAGATCCTCGATCAGCAGCTGGCGGGCCGGCAGTATCTCTGCGGCGACCACCTGACGATGGGTGACATTCCCGCGGGCTCGCTGACCCACCGGTGGATCCAATGGGCGCCGGACCGGCCGCGGCACCGCAATGTCGAGGCGTGGTACGAGCGCATGGCCGCCCGCCCGGCCTACCAGGAACACGTCATCAAGGTGACGCGGAAGCTTCCGTAGATTTCTTTTTGCGGTCAGCGTGTTTCCCTCCCCCCTTGCGGGGGAGGGTTAGGGTGGGGGACTTTGAACCATTCCCCATGCCGCCGCGAATGAGAGTAAAGCGGACTAGCGTGCCGCTGCCCCCCACCTAAATCCTCCCCAACAAGGGGGGAGGACTTGGTGATCTGTCGGCTCCGGCAACGCGCCGCCCCTCCGCCGCAGAATTTATCGCGCGCAATGCCGCGGGGCCGGGTATCCTCAACGGGCGGCGCGGGCCCGGCCCCTCCGCCTTTAGGGAGGAAATCGCCATTCCCGGCAGCATCTTCGCCTATATCTGGCGCTACAGCAGGAAGCAGCAGCTGTTCCTGGTGATCGGCACGCTGCTCTATTTGCCGCTTCTCTACACCTTCTTCGAGCTGCCGAAGATGATCATCAACGGCGCGCTGCAGCCGGGGCCGGATGCCTTCCCGCGCATGGTCTGGGGCACGCCCTTCAGCCAGACCGGATACCTCGTCCTGCTCTGTCTCGCGCTGCTCGGGCTGATGCTGCTGACGGCGGGTTTGCGCTATGTCCTGAGCGTGCAGAAGGGCGTGCTCGGCGAGATCATGCTGCGCCGCCTGCGCTACGACCTGTTCACCCAGGTCCTGCGCTTTCCGCTGCAGCATTTCCGACGCATCAGCGCCGGCGAGGTGGTGACGATGGCGACGGCCGAGACCGAGCCGCTCGGCCGCTACATGGGCGTCGCGGTGGCGAACCCGGTGCTGCAGGGTGGCACGCTGGTGACCGCCATGACCTTCCTCTTCGTGCAGGACTGGGTGCTGGGGCTGGCCGCGATCGCGTTGTTCCCGCTGCAGGCGATGATGGTGCCCAAGCTGCAGCATCGCATGAACGCGGAAAGCCGCCGCCGGATCGCCCATGTCCGCCTGTTCGCCGGCCACCTGTCGGAATCGATCTCGGGCGTGCGCGAGATCCATTCCAACGACACCAGCGTCTTCGAGCGCGCCCGCGCGTCGGACCGCCTCGGCGTCCTGTTCCGGATCCGCCGCACGCTCTACAAGCTCGGCAACGCCATCATCTTTCTCAACAGCTTCTTCACCCAGCTCACGCCTTTCCTGTTCTTTCTCATCGGCGGCTACCTGGTGATCAAGGGCGAGCTGACGCTGGGCGCGCTCGTCGCGGTGATCGGGGCCTACCGCGAGACGGTGCAGCCCTGGAACGAGCTGCTCGAGAACTACCAGCAGCTCGAGGACAACCGGGTCAAATACGCGGCGCTGATCGAGAATTTCGTGCCGCCGGGCCAGCGCACGCTGCCCGATTGCGGCGCGGACGCGGGTCATGATCTCGTGCTGACCGGCGACGTCGAGGTGACCGGCGTCACCCTGATCGAAGGCGATACGCGGCTGCTGGAGGACGTCCGGCTTTCCTGGACGGCGCCAGGAACGCTCGCCATCGTCGGTCCCGCGGGCAGCGGAAAGTCCGAGGTCGCGCAGGTGATGTGCGGCCTGCTGCAGCCGACCGCCGGATCGGTGCGGGTGGGCGACCGGCTCGTCGCCACCCTCAGCGCCGAAGAGATCGGCTTCGGCTTCGGCTATGTCGACCAGGACAGTCATGTCTTCAGCGGCAGCTGGCGCGACAACCTTCTGTACGGCCTGCGCCACCGCCCGGTGCATCCGCCGCGATACGACGGCGAGCAGGCGCGGCAACGCGAGGTCTGGGTGCGCGAAGCGCTGGCGGCCGGCAACACGACGGTCGATCTGGCGTCGGACTGGACCGATTTCGCGAGCCTCGGGCTTGCCGATCGGGCCGATCTCGACCGGCGGATCGCCACGGTAATCCGCCTGGTCGATCTCGAGACCGATCTCATGGGCATCGGGCTGCACGCCTTGCCGCCGCCGGGCGCGGACGCCGGCGTGGCGGACGGCATCCTGCGGGCGCGGCATCGTCTGCACGAGCTGCTGCGCCAGGCGGATCTCAGCGGCTCGATCGAGATCTTCGCGGAAGATGTCTTCACGGCGAATGCCACGGTGGGCGAGAACCTGCTTTTCGGGCGTCCGACGGACGAAACCTTCGACATCTATCACCTCGGCACCAACCCCTTCGTGCTCGACGTGCTGCGGCGGCACGACCTGCTCGACCGCATGGTCGATATCGGCCGGCAGGCGGCCAAGGCGATCGTCGAGATGTTCCGTGACCTGCCGCCCGGCGACGAGCGCCTGGAGCGGCTCAATCCCATCGCCCGGTCCGAGATGCCGCGGTTCCAGGCGATCCTCATGCGTATCGAGCGTGAAGGCCTGGCGAAGCTGCGGCCGGCGGAGCGGGGGATGCTGCTCTCCCTGGTGTTCGGCCAGGCGCCGGCGCATCAGCGCTTCGGCCTGATCGACGCGACGCTGTGTGACCGGATCGTCGCCGCGCGCAAGACCTTCCGCGAACGCCTGCCCGCCGCGCTGCGCGACAAGGTGCAGTTCTTCGACAGAACCTGCATCTGCCGCGGCATCACCGTGCAATGCAATCTGCTGTTCGGCCGTCTGGCCCGGACCCAGGACCGCGCCAAGGTCGACGCGCTGATGCGGCAGGCCGTCGCGGCGGAGGGCTTGTCGGAGACGGTCATCGCGCTCGGCCTCCAATCGACGGTCGGGACCGCGGGGTCCCGTCTGTCGCCGGCGCAGCGGCAGAAGCTCGCGCTCGCGCGCTGCCTCGTGAAGAGGCCCGCGATCCTGATCGTGAACGAAGCGATCAACGCGCTCGACCGCGACGAGCAGGAGCGCATCCTCGACCGCATCATCGGCTATATGGACGGCTGCGGCCTGGTCTGGATCGACCGCGAAGGCGGCAATCTGCGCCGCTTCGATCAGGTCGTGTCGATGCGGGGCGGCCGGGTCACGAAGGCCGAGCGGCATGGCCGGCTATCGGTCGATGCCGCAGCCGACGCGGTGCCGCGGGGCGAGACCGTCGATGCCGTCATGCGCGTGCTGCTCGACGCGCCGGTGCTCGAAGGCGTCGATGGCACGACCGTCAAGATCCTGGCCTTCGCCGGCGATCAGCAGCGCTTCCGCGCCGGCGAGGCGGTGATGCGGCAGGGCGAAGCGGGGGATACCTGCTGCTTCATCCTCGAAGGCCGTGCAGCGGTTGCGGTCGGAGACGGCGCGGCGCGGAAGAGCATCGCCACGCTGGGGCCGGGCGAAGTCGTCGGCGAAACGGCGCTGCTGCTCAACGGGCCGCGCTCCGCGACGGTAACGGCGGAAACCGACCTGCTGATCCTCAGCCTGTCGCGCGACCTGTTTTACGACCTTCTGCGGAAGGACAGTAAGTTCGGCCTGGCGGTGATGCGGACGCTGGCACGGCGGATGGTTGGAACGTGGAGGCCACAGGACGGCGCAACGGCCGGACCGCAGGTCCGGCAGCGGCAGGAAGGAGCGGGGCATGGCTGAACGGACGGCAGCGGCGGCGGCTGGCGCAAGGCCGGCGGCGAAGGCGGGCGGGCGGGCGGTTGCGCTCGACGCGCTCAAGGGGCTGATCATGATCGTCATGGCGCTCGATCACACCCACAGCTTCCTGGTGAAATACGACGGCGTGAAGGAGATCTGGTACCAGAAGGCGATCTACAATCACGACCTCTGGGACTTTGCCGGGCGCTACGTGTCGCATCTTGCCGCGCCCGGCTTCTTCTTCATGATGGGCATGGGCATGGTGCTGCTGGTCCAGTCGCGCAAGAAGGTCGGCTGGGACGACGCCAAGGTCTTCCAAAGCTTCCTCAAGCGCGGCGCGATCCTGATCCTGCTGCAGTTCACGCTGGAGAACCTCGCCTGGTTCGAGCGCTCGCACAACCCGCTGCATTTTCTCTCGACCGGCGTGCTGTCGACGCTCGGCGCCTGCATGATCCTGGGCGGGTTCATGATGCGCTTCCGGGCCGTGGGCGTTGCCGTGATCAGCGCCGTGGCGCTGCTCGCGACCGCGTTGATCATCCGCAGCCTCGCGCCGGCCGCCCATAGCGGCCAGTCGCTCGTGATGACCCTGCTGTTCGTCGCCGGGCAGTCGGGCGAGATCAAGGTCAACTATCCGATCGTGCCCTGGCTCGGCGTGACCGGGCTCGGCATGCTTTACGGCTGGTACTGGGCCGCGGACCGGGTCCGCGGCTACCGGGCGGCGCTTTACCTCGGCCTGGGCCTGATCGCCGCCTTCGTCGTGATGCGTCCGTTCGACGGCTTCTGGAACTACCGCATGCCGATCGACGGCAGCGTGCTGGCTTTCCTGCAGGCGACGAAATACCCGCCGAGCCTGTCCTGGCTGTCGCTGATGATGGGCGCGAATTTCCTGATCATCTGGCTGTTCTGGAAGGGCGAGGCGCTGGTCGAGAAGGGCGCGCCGATGCTGCTCGCCTACGGCCGGTCGGCGCTGTTCTTCTATATCGTGCACCTGCATATCTACGCCGTCATGAGCATGATCTTCTTCAACGAGCACAAGACCATCGTCAGCATGGCGGGCGTTCTATGGCTGGTCGGGCTCGCCATCCTGTGGCCGCTCTGCGCCTGGTACGGCAGGTTCAAGGCGGGTAAGGACGCGGACTCGATCTGGCGGCTGCTCTGACGGAGGGGAGAGGCCGGCGAGCCTGTCGCGCCTATGGCTTTATCATGGCTTCGATGAGCCGGAGCTGTTCTTCCTGGCACTGGATCATCCGCGTCAGCTGGTCCTGCCGCATCTGATCGAGCTTTTCGTGCAGCCGCATGATCTCCAGTTCGGCCTTCAAATTCACCTCGTAGTCGTGGCCCGCCATGAGGCGATCCTTCGCCGCCTGCCGGTTCTGCGACATCATGATGACCGGGGCCTGGATCGCCGCCAGCATCGAGAGCACGAGATTGAGGAAGATGTAGGGATACGGATCGAAGGCGCCGTGACTCCTCACGAGAAAGACGGAGTTCAGCAGGATCCACGCGGCGAGGACGACGCCGAACAGGATGATGAAGGTCCAGGAGCCGCCGAAGGTCGCCACCCGGTCGGCGAGCTGCTGGCCGAAGGTCATGGTTGCTTCGAATTCGCGGTTGACGTTATGGCTGACATGAACGCGCTTCGCGATGCGCGCGATCACGCGGCGCTCCCGCTCCGGGAGGTCGTCGAACCCCGCCTGAAGGAGGCGCCGGGCCAGATCCTTCACTCGTTCATCCATCGGTCTTCTCCTCGATATTTTTTCTTCCCGTCCAGCCTCGTAGCGCGGCCTCCCGTTGCATAGCACCGCTAGGTTAACAGAACTCCAGCCGGCGCTTCAGGGCGCCGGAACCACGGCATGGGTGCCTTTTCCAGCGTCCCCGGTCTTGGCCTCCGCGGCCGGCGGGCCCTGCCGCCGGCGCCGCCAGTCGCCGAGAAACAGCAGGATCGGCGCGGCGATGAAGATCGACGAGCTGGTCGCCACGACGATGCCGAAGATCATGGGGATGGCGAAGGAGCTCACCGCGCTGCCGCCCGCTATCGCCATCGGCAGCAGCGCCAGGAAGGCCGTGGCCGAGGTGTAGACGCTCCGGGTCAGCGACTCGTTGATGCTGCGGTCGATGATCTCCCGCAAGGAGGCCTTCTTGTAAAGCCGCATGTTCTCGCGGATGCGGTCGTACACCACGATCTTGTCGTTCACGGTATAGCCGATGAGCGTCAGCAAGGCGGCGATCGCCGTCAGGCTGAAGTCGATCTGCGTGAGCGCGAAGAAGCCGACCGTCTTCGTGATGTCGAGCAGCAGGGTGGCGATTGCGCCGACCGCGAACGGCCATTCGAAGCGGAACCAGATGTAGACGAACATCGCGGCGATCGCGAAGGCGACGGCGGAGATGCCCGCGGTCGCGAGCTCGCCGCTGACCTTCGGGCCGACCACGTCGGTGCGCTCGACCGTCGCGTCCGGCTGGACCGCCGTGATCGCGGCCTTCATCCGGTCGAGCAGGACCGATTGCGCCGCATCGCCGCCCGGCTGGCGCGGGACGCGGACCAGGACATGCGATTGGTCGCCGAACCGCTGCAGCGAGACCTCGCCCGCGTCGAGCTTGGAAAGCTGCGTGCGCAGCGTCCCGAGATCGACGGCCGTCTTCGTCGCCAGCTCCATCTGGATGCCGCCCTTGAAGTCGATGCCGTAATTCAGGCCCGGCTTGACGAACAGGACGACGGAGGCGACGGACAGGAACAGCGATACGGCGATGCCGAGGAACCGGCCGCGCATGAAGGGGATGCGCGTGTCGCTGCGGATCAGCGGAAGGATCGGGTTGATCTCGAGCCGCTTCAGCCGGCGCCGGCGGATCAGCGATTCCATGACGACGCGGACGACCGAGATCGCCGTGAACATCGAAACCACGATGCCGATGCCCATGGTCACGGCGAAGCCGCGCACCGACCCCGACCCGAAGGCGAAGAGCAGCGTCGTCGCGATCAATGTCGTCAGGTTCGAAGTCGAGGATCGTGGCATAGGCCCGCCGGAAGCCGGCATCGAGGGCGGAAAAGGCGCTCTTTCCCTTGCGCGTCTCTTCGCGGATTCGCTCGTTGATAAGCACGTTGGCGTCGACCGCGATGCCGATGCCCAGCACGATGCCGGCGATGCCGGGCAGCGTCAGCGTGGCCCCGAGCATGCCGAGCACGCCGAAGGTGAGGATCAGGTTCAGGACGAGCGCGAGGTTGGCGATCAGCCCCCACAGGCCGTAGAGGAAAACCATGAAGCTGCAGACCAGGACGAACCCGGCGAGGCTCGTCCACGCCCCCATGGCGACCGCATCGCTGCCGAGGTCGGCGCCGACCGTCCGCTCTTCGATGACGGTGAGCGGCGCGGGCAGGGCGCCGGCCCGCAGCAGGGCCGAGAGGTCCTGGGCCTCCTGAACGGTGAAATGGCCGCTGATCTGGCCGGAGCCGCCCAGGATCGGCTCGCGGATGACGGGCGCGCTGAGTACCTTCCCGTCCAGCACGATCGCCAGGGGCACGCCGACATTGGCCTTCGTGAAGGCGCCGAAAATCCGCGCGCCGACACTGTCGAAGCGGAAGGAGACGATCGGCTGGCTGGTCTGAGACTCGAACCCGGGCGCGGCGTTCACCAGGTGCTCGCCGGTGAGGATGGCGCGCCGCTCGACCGTGTATTGCGTCTTTCCGAGCCGGTCGGGAAGCGTCATCACGCCGACGCCGGATGCCGCTCCCCGGCTCGACGACGCGATGAAAGCTCAGTTTCGCGGTGCTGCCCAGCAGCGTCTTGATGCGGCTCGGGTCCTGGACGCCCGGAAGCTGCACGAGTATCCGGTCGTTGTCGACGCGCTGGATCGTCGGCTCCGCGACGCCGACCTCATCGATGCGCTGGCGGACGATCTCGAGGCTCTGCTCCGTCGCTGCGTTGACGCGGTCCTGCAGGCCGGCCGCCGTGAGGGTGACGCGGATCTCGTTGTCCGCGGCCGATACGGGCTCGACCGAGATGTCGGCCGCCGTCGGCCGGAAGCCCGTTGTGTGGGTCTCCAACGTGCGCAGAAGGCGGACGGCCTCGCTTCGGCTCGCGCCGGCCGGAAGGGTGACCGTCACGCTGTCGGCGCCGGCGGCGACCCGGGCATCGGCCAAGCCATGCGTGCGCAGCGTCGTGCGCGCGTCCTCCGCCAAGGTCAGGAGCCGCTCCCGGATCAGCGCCTTCGAATCGACCTCGAGGACGAGATGCGATCCGCCCCGAAGGTCGAGGCCGAGGGTCACGTGATTTGCCGCCCACCATTGGGGCAAGGCGGCGCGTTGCGTCTCGTTCAGCAGATTGGGCAGGGCGGTGAATACACCGGCGAGCAGGATCACGGCGTATGTCAGTCAATTTCCAGCGCGGCGTTCGCATCGGCATCGTCCAGGTAGCGCCGGCGATGCCGCAACGCGGTGACGCGATGCCGGCATGGAGCGGCGCAGTGAAACGGGGATTTAGGAGCGAGCCCCTCGCCGCGCGGCAGGCGCGGGCAGGGGATCAGGCCGAGGCCAGCGATGCCGGGGGCGCTTGGGAGAGATAGGCCTGCGAGGATGCGGCGGACCGAAGCCCGATGGCGGGCAGCGGGCGATGCGGGCCCGCGGCATGCAGAGCCGGCGTGGGCGCCGTCTCCGTGATCGCCGCCGCGGCTTTTGCGCCGGGCGAGGACGGCTTGCTGAAGAGATTGCTCCAGCCATCGGCGACGATGGCGGCGGCGTCCGCGGCCTTGTTCGCGGCGACCGACTGGGCAACGATGGGAGCGGATACGGCGCCGGCCGCCGCGTGGCCCGCGCTGCACGGCGTCGCGGCGCATGGCGCCGGCGGACGGGAAGGCCTGGGCAGCGCACAGCGCTGCCGCAATCAAGGGCAGCAGGAAGGAAACGACGCCGCGGAACCGTTTGCCGGACATGCTCATCTGTCTTCAGCGCTTGGGCGGATGGACAATAAGACGATCCGCCCGCCGGTCATGGTGCCGCGCAATGCCGGACTTGGCAACGGGCCTTGCCGGATCGCGACACATCGGGAAAAGGTGGGAAAGCGCCCGGCATAAATCAAGACGGCGCCGCCTCGTCGAGCCGGTTTCTTGGGGGCGGTCGGCGTGCGTTCGAAGGTCATGCGCAAATCACATGACATCCATGATGCAATTTCACTCACGGTCGAGGGCCAAACGGGTCTTAAGATTGCGCAGGTAATCGGGATGGTTGTCTTACTGGCAACCCGCTCTGCACAACAAAACACCAAATCCAAAAAGCCATCCGATTCAGCCGGCGTTGTGTGCTCACGCATAGCGGTGAGCCACAGCGGGTAAGTGTGCGTGCGAAAATGAACCCAATCGTCCTCAGGGGCGGATGTGGCACGGACCGCCGAGTTGGGTGGATACCTGTTGGATGAGCACTTTTATGGAGGAAGTCGATGAAAACCCTTGGTGTAATGATCTCCGCCGCGGCGCTATCGCTGGCCTTTACCGGCTCGGCGGGGGCCGTGGACCTTTGGGAGACCACCTACGGTGACGGCATGATGCACAATGCCAACATCACGATCACGGAAAAAGGGCAAGAGCGTCATATCGTTCTGATGAACGGCGATCTGCTGCACAATATCTGCAGTAGTGAATGCACGATCGCGGTCGAAGGCGGCAAGACGGTTCAGGCGTCGGCAGCCGACGTGGTCGAGGTGCGCGGCACCTCGATCTCGGTGCGGCATGCGTCGGACGCTTATGCGCAATCACCGCAGGCGACCCAGCAAGCGATGCTTCGGAGCCCGGAAAAGTCGAACGATGACCGGCGACGAGGTTGACGCGATATCCGGCGGACAGAAGAACGACGCGATGGCCGACCCCTTCGACGGGCCGGAAGGCGGCGCGGACTAAGCCTCGACCGGCGGGTCGGAACGGCGGTCGTGCCGTTCGTCTCGATACCGGCTACCAAGAGACAGGGCCCGGCGGACATCCGCCGGGTCCTTTTTTGTCAATCGGATCGCCTCATTTCGAGCTCGGCTTCTTGGCCGGCGCCGACACGACGATGAATCCGCGGGTCTTGCCGGACTCGGCGTCGAAGGTGTTCATCGCGTCGTACAGGTCCGCCGTGGTGATCCAGACCGGCGGGAACTTGTAGCGCGCCACGTCGAGGACGAGGAAGCTGTCACTCGCATCGTCATAGGCGCGCAAGCGGCGAGAAATGCGAGCCCGGCGGCTGGCCCACGTGGTTGCGCCTATAGTTGACCACGATGTAGTCGTCAGGCGTGTCCAGGTTGGTCTTGGCCATGCGGCGAAAATCTTCCATCGACGTGTCGCCGGCGTGAAAGACCTTGGTGATTGCGCCGTGCGCGGCCATGACCATCGCCGCCTGCTCCAGCGTCTGACCGATCACCAGCGTCTTGTCGCGAGTGATGATCTTGTTGACCCGGTCGTCGAAATAATTGTCCTGCGTGAAGATACGGCGTAAGGCGCATATTTCGGGTCGATCGGGCGCTTGATCGGCAGCGCGTTCAGCACGGTGACGCCGGCGGCGACCGAGCAGAGCGTCTGCCGCTCCTGCGTGTCGAAGACTGCCAGCAGCGGAATCAGATCGGTGTGATGGCGGCTGTGGTCGAGACGCCGCCGGCCTTCCGGCGAGGTCAGCATCACGTAGGAGCCGGAGAGCGCGACGTCCTTGCTCGGCGGCGGCTTCTCGATCGTGGAGCAGGCCTGAAGCGCCAGCGCCAGCAAGGGCACGGCGAGGAAAGCGGCGAAACGGCGGCGTGTCAGCATGGTCTGGCCCTCATGCGGTGAGGCGGCCGGGCGAGAGCGAGCTCTGGCCGCGGTCGGGGTTGGGCTCGATGTCGCTTCGGTGCAGGCGCCGCGCGAGGTCGTCCGCGCCGCCGACATAGACGCCGTCGAGCCAGATCTGCGGCACGGTGATCGGCGTGCGCGGGCCGACGATCGGCTTCACCCGCGCAAGCATCTCGTAAAGCGCGGCGGGCTCCTTGACCACGTCATGGTAGGCGTAGGCGATCTTCGCGTCATCGAGATAGGCCTTGCCGCGCTTGCAGTGCGGGCAGCTCTCCTTGCCGAAGACATGGTTGCCCTCGACCGCGCTCCGGGCCGTATGCGCCTTGATCACCGCTTCGGTGAGGACGCCCCGGTTGAGCGCGGCGCCCTGGCTGACCAGCTTGCCGTCGACCAGCACGATCGGCGCGTGCCAGCCGCCCTTGCGCAGCGGCTTCCACCACTCGGTCAGCCATTCGCGGACGTCGAGCGCGGCGGGGACCTGCGCCAGCTCGGTCGCCATCGTGTCCTTGATGACGTCGAGCGTCAGCGCGCATTCGCCGCAGGGGATATTGACCTTCCAGGGCCCCCACCGGCCGGCCCAGCGGAAGAGCGTAATCATGACGGGCTCGACGGGCATTTGTTGCGTCCGTTTCTTGCTTGGTCTCGTTGCCGCGATCCGACGGCATTATACGCGATCATGCGCCGCCAAGGTGGCGAAACCGCCGTTCAACAGGAAGTCACAATCGCGGGATGGCCGCCCCGCGGCAGGGTCAGATGACGCCGTCCTCCGACAGGCTGAGGATCTCCGCGTCGCTCAAGTTCAGCCAGCCGGCGAGCACCTCGATGCTGTTCGCGCCCGCGCCCGGAAAGAAGGCGAGCGGCGTCTGCTCGTAGTCCGACAGGCGGATCGGCGAGCGCGGCAGGACAATCTCGCCCATGTCGGGATGCGTCATCCGTTGCAGCATGCCGCGCGCGTGCATGTGCGGGTCGTTGCGCACGTCGTCCAGGTTTCGGATCGGCGCCACGGGCACGCGGTTCTCCCGCATCGTCGCGAAGGCCACGTCGCGCGGCAGCGTCTCGGACCAGGCTTCGATCATCGCGTTGATCTCGGCCTCGCGGGCATGGCGCTTCTCGCGGCCGGCATAGTCCGGGTTGCCCTTGAGATCCTGACGGCCGATCACGTCGAGCACCCGCGACCACTGATCCTCGCTGACGCAGATCAGCGCGATCCAGCCGTCGGTACAGCGGTAGCGGCCATAGGGCGCGGTGTTCGCCGGCGTCTTGTCGCCGCGCCGCTCGGGCAGCACGCCGGTGCGGTGGAAGGTGGTGAGGTCGCTCGCCAGGGTGAAATACATCGTCTCCGCCATGGCGACCTCGACCAGCGTGCCCTTGCCCGTGCGCTCGCGCCCGAGCAGCGCCTGCAGCACGCCGGCATAGAGATGGATGCCGCCCATGATGTCGCACGGCGTGCCGCCCGCGCGCGCCGGCGGCCCGCCCGCCTCGCCGGTAATGCTCATGATGCCGCTTGCCGCCTGGACGGTGTGATCCATCGCGAGCATGTCCCGGTCGGGGCCGGTGAGGCCGTAGCCCGTCGCCGAGCCGTAGACGAGGCGCGGGTTGATCTCGCGCATGACCGACCAGCCGAGGCCGAGCCGGTCCATCGTGCCGGCGGCGAAATTCTCGATCAGCACGTCGGCGGTCTTGGCCATCGCCTTGAGCACCTCCTTGCCGCGCGGATGCTTCAGGTCGAGCGTCAGGCTCTTTTTGTTGGAATTGAGCATGGCGAAGGACAGCGCCGTGTCGGCGCCGCTGCCCTGGCGCAGGCGCTCGCCGCTCGGCGGCTCGACCTTGACGACGTCGGCGCCCGCCATCGCCATCAGGAAGGCGGCGTAGGGGCCCTGAAAGATCTGCGTGAGATCGAGCACCCGGATGCCCGCGAGCGGCTGTGTCTGCATGTCTCGGCTCCCGTCCCCTGCCGTTTTCAAGGCGCCCCGTGCGCGATGCGCCGCAGCCTTGCCGCATTACTGTAGCAAAGCGGGCAGGGAGGCCGGAAATCGCACCCTGGGCGCGGCTTGCGCGGCGCTATCGCCGAGAAATCTTCGGGATGCGGCGGCCGGCTCGCGCCCGGCTCATCCCGCCCATTCGGCAAAATCCGCCTCCACTGCGGCGGCGGCTCGCTTGGCGGCCTTGCGAAGCCAGTCCGGAGAGCGGCGGCGCAGATCGTCATGCACGGCCTTATGCCGCCGGTCGGCGGCGTGGATCGCGCCGAGATCGAATCCCATCGCGGCGAACAGCTCTTCCTTGTAATGCCGGCGATCGTTCAGATCGACCTTGCGCGCGTCGGCGGCGATGGGGCGGATGACGAAGCCCGGCGGGGTATCGAGGGATGGATCGGGGGCGCGGAACCGGCCTTTCGCCAGGGCGAGAAAATGGCATTGCGCGGCCGCGCTCCGATGCGCCCAGTACCAGGCGGACGGCACCAGCGCCTTGGCTTCCCGGACGACGCGTCCGCCCAGCCAGGTCGCGATCGCAACATAGCGCGGGCGCCCGAGGCTGCCGCATCCCTTCACGCGCGAGGCGAAGCGAAGGATCTTGGCGCCCTTCGGGAGGCTGCGCTTCAATCCGGCTGCGGCGCTTTTTTCCGGCGATGCGTCGGGGTAGCGCTTCACCTCTTTCCAGAATTGGTCGCGATCCGCGTCGGAACAGGCGACGAGCGGGCGCATCCAGGTTTCCTGCTCGTCGAGCAGCGTCGGCCGCGGCTTGGCCAGCCCCTTGCGATAGCCGTCGAGGATCGCCGCGGCGATGTCCCGCATGCTCACCTTCCGTCCGGGCGCCAGGCGGGCGCTTGTCGCGAGGCGCAGCAGCTCGTAGGGATAGGGGATCTCGGCGGCCTCGTCGAAATCGTTGACGCCCCAGACCAATCGGCGTTCCGCGTCGCGCCAGGTGCCGAAATTCTCGATATGCGCGTCGCCGACCGAAAGCACCGCCGGTGCGTCCGCCAGCTCGGGGCAGACCGCCTCGATCTGCCGCGCCCAGCGGAAGAAAGTGGCGCGCAGGAAGACGAACGGGTTTTTCGCCATGCGTTCATGCTTGTAGGCGAGGTCCGCCTCGACCACCAGGCAGTGCGCCCTGAGCCAATCCTCGAAGGCCCGATTGTCCGCTCTGAACGACATCGCAAGGCCTCCCGCGTCGCCGCTGCTTGGCATGGCTCGAGCATCATGGAGGTAGGCGGTCGATAATCGTTCAATTGCTGCCGGCGGACAAGCGCGCGCCGCGTGGCGGTCGAACCCCGGAAGCGGGATCCGCTCGTTCATAGGGTGGGACGCAAGCTGCTCTAGCGCTTCGGCGTTTGTGGGTCTTGCGTCAGCGCGCCGAGCGCCGGATCGTGCGCCAGCATGATCTGGAGGCCGGCCTTGTCGTCGGTCCGCATGACCCGCCGGGCGCCGCGCAAGGCGTGCTCCAGCAGCGCCCAGGGAATCGCGATCCGGCTTTTCTCGAAGCCGACGGCGAGCGGCGCGAACCGCCCGTGGAACCGTTCCAGCGTGATGGCGGCGGCCCAGAGCGGCTGGGCGCCGCCGTCCGGCGTGGTGAGCCGGATTTCCGTATCCCAGATCCGTAAGACCCAGCGCGCGGCGGGGTGGGCGCCGCTTCCCTTCGCATGGATCAACGTCAGCGCAGGCGCGCGGCCATCCTGCAGCCGCGGCAGCACCGGCAGCATCAGCGGATCGGCGGGGCTGCCGAGCCAGCTCAGCGCGGTGGCCGCAGACCATGCCGCCGGCGCCCGCCAGCCGGATGCAGCGAGCGCGTTGCGCAGGACGTCGAGGCTGCCCGCCCATTGCAGGAACAGCGGCTCCTCGCGCTCGCCGGCGAGGTCGACCCGCCGCAGCGGAACGCTCTGCCAGCCGTCGCGCCACCAGACATCCGCCGCCATTTTCCGCTCGGCCGGCCGCACGGCGTAGCGTTCCAGGTCTGCCGGCATCTGATGCGCGATCTGGAAGCCGCCGACGACGGCCATCGCCGCGAGCGTGATGGCGGCGAGCCGCGCGCCCGACAGGCGAGGCGGGTCGTGCCGCACATAGGCAATCCCCAGCAATGCCATCCAGGCGGTGCCGAAGGCGATGCCGCCGAGCACGTCGGAGAACCAATGGACGCCCAGGTAAAGCCGCGAGATACCGACCAGCGCCACCATGAGCACGGCGCTTGCCGCCGTCAGCGCCTGCCACGCCGGCGTCGCGTCGCGCGCCACGAGGACCGCGAGAAAGCCATAGATCGCCGCGCTGGTGGCGGCGTGGCTGCTGGGAAAGGAGAAGGCGTCCCAGCCGGCGTAGATCGGCGCCGGCCGGGGCCGGTGCAGCGTCGCCTTGATGACGATGCCGATCAGGTAGGCGCCGCCGACCGCGGCGACCCAATAGCCGGCGGCGTGCCAGGCCCGGCGCCAGGCCAGCCACAGCAGGATCGCCACGGCGACCCCCGCGGCCACGACGCCGCCGCCCAGCTCGGTAATCGCGACCATCACCCGGTCGGCCACTTCGCTGCGCAGTCCCTGCAGCATGTGGAAGATGGCGGTGTCGGCGCGGACCAGCGGATCGCCGGTCACCACGTCCTCGAGCACGCCGAAGAAGGTCGCCGCCGCGCCGATCAGCACGAGGCCGAGAAGCGCCAGGGCCCGCGCTTCGCCGCGGCGCCGGGTCGAGCAGCGCCAGCAGCTGGCGCGCGAACCAGCCGTCGTTGCGCCGCGCCCATCCGCTGATCCGCTGCTGCGCGGCGGCCAGCACCGGCTTGCCGCGCCGCAGCGCAAGGACGGTGAGCCTGGCGGCGAGCCAGAGGATGGCGCCCAGCACGACGACGAGCACGAGAAGGCGGGCGGCGATGCCGCTCGTCAAGGTCAGGCCCGCGCCGATCAGGGCGCCGGGCAGGATATGCGCCGGCGCCCAGCCGAGCGCGGAAAGCGCGCTGACGGCGAAGAAGCGCGCCGGCTGCATGCCCGCCATGCCGGCGACCAGGGGCACGCCGCCGCGCACCGGCGCGACGAAGCGCGAGAGAAAGACGCTCTTGCCGCCATGCATGGCGAAGAACTTCTCGCCGTGAGCCAGCACGGCGGGATGACGGGTGAACGGCCACACGCCTCTCAGCCGGTCGCGGTACCGGTAGCCGATCCAGTAGGAGATGCCGTCGCCCGACAGCGCGCCCAGGACCGACCACAGACACAGCCACCAGAATCCGACGGCGCCGGACGGGACGAGCGCGCCGAGCGCGACGATGATGCCGGAGCCGGGAACCACGAGGCCGACAACGGCGATCGATTCGAAACTGGCCGCCGCGAAGGCGAGGACATAGACCAGTCCCGCATGCACTTCCGCAAAATGGACGACGGCGCGGATGTATTCGGTCATGAGGCCTAAGGTCAGCGTGCAGTGTCGGAACCGGCACCACTCTGCCTTACGGCCTGCCCGGTGGCCAGGGACTAGGGCGGTAAAGGCGGACGGCGGGGCGCCGCGCGCAACGCCATCCGCGCCGGCGAGCGGACGCGGTCGCACCCGCTCGCCGGACGGCGGCGCAGAAAAGACGCTCTACGGCGTGACCGTCAGCGGCGTGACCATGCCGGCGGCATAATGGCCCGGAACATTGCAGAGCAGCAGATACGAGCCGGGCGCCAGCTTGGCGTCGAGACTGCCCGATGCGTTGGGCTGCAGCTCCGCGATTTCGCCCATGACCTTGACCTGCTTTTCCGGCACCACGCCGGCGTTGTAATCGTAGGGCAGGGGCGCGTTGGGATTGTCGACGGCGACCACGAGCATTTCGTGGATCACGCCTCGCGACCAGTTGGTCGCGGCGAAGTGGATCTCGCCCGCCTTGACGGTCGCCTTGTCGGTCCTGATCGACATCATGCCCATCCCCATGCCGTAGCCGCCCATGCCACCCCAGCCCGGGCCGCCGCGTCCTCCGCCGGGTCCCATCATGCCGCCCCAGCCAGGGCCCGGGCCCGCACCGCCATTCCAGCCCTGACCCATCATGCCGCCCCAGCCGGGACCGGCCCCACCGCCCCAACCGGGGCCCATCATGCCGCCGCCCGCGACGGCGGACATGTCGAGCAGCGCAACATTCACCGTCGTCTTGCTGTCGGCCGCCTGTGCGGGCAACGCAAGAAAGGCGAGGGACAACAGGCCGCACACGGCGCGCAGCGCAAATTTGAGCTTCATCTTGGTACTCCTGAATGGATCAACGGATCAGCGTTTCAATAACGCATCGCATCATGGCTTTTCGCCGCGGCCGGCCGGTTGATCAATGTCAACGCCCCGCCTCAAGATCCTGTGAGGCAGCGGCGGACTTTTCGGACGAGGACCATGTCTTCGCCGGAAATAATTTGATGTCGCCGCGTGACGCCGCACAGCGGCCGCGGCCAAACCTGGACTTATCGATACAATCAATAGTTGAATATACTACAAATGGACATGTCGAATATATCTGTTTAGATAGAATTATTTCGATTTAGGAATAAACAATAAGCAACGGATTTTTCATAGGAATTGTGTATCTCTTCCTAGATGATGGTCAAGATGGTCTCTAATTTCTAGTTGCGTGAGCATATTTACCTAGCCGGAACGGTCGGTAAATTCACATGCAGCAGGCACCCGAACAAATCCTACGACGCGAAGACCAGCAGGTCATCAATGAAGAACATGGCTCAAAGGAGATAATGCAATGGCTTCCTTGTCTTCGCTTACCGCGCTCCGCCATCTCAAGGTCCGGGGGCGCATCAACGGCGGTTTCGGCCTGATCATCTCGCTCGCCGTCGTGGCGGCCGCGGTGGGTTACATCGGCCTGTCGAAAGTGACCGACGGGATCGCACAGTATGTCCAGATCAATGGCGTCGCCGACCGTGCGTCGGGCATCGACCGGGATGTGCTGAGGATGCGGCGGCAGGTCATTCAATACTCGGCGACCCGGAATGCCGGCAACCTGGAACAGGCTCGGAAGATCGAGGCGGATCTGACGAAGGCGCTCGCCGACGCAATCACCGAGACCAAGCATCCGGAACGCCGGGCGCAGCTGAATGCGATCAAGCAGAGCTTCGAGCGCTACGGCGTGGGATTGACCAAGCTTGCCGGGGTCACGAAAGACGAAGAGAGCCTGACCACCGGCTCCCTCGACGTCATCGGGCCGCGGATCGAAGCGCAGATCCATGATTTGATGCAGTCCGGCGTGAAGGCGGCCGATGCCGCGGGCGTCGGCGACGCGGGCGCCGCTCAGGAGCACCTGATGGCCGGCCGGCTTGCGGTCAACAAGATGCTCGGCCGGCGCGACCCGGCCTTCGCCGATAAGGCGACAAAGGCCTTTGCCGCCCTTCGCGAGGCGCTCGACAAGATGAAGCAATCGATGACCAACGCGGCCGATCGCAGCAAGATCGCCGCTGCGCTGGACGGCGTCCAGGAGTACAAGGCGTCCTTCGACAAGCTTGTCGGCCTGATCAAGCAGGATTCCGATCTCGTCAACGTTACGATGGCGCGTGACGGAAACGCCATCGGCGACGCCGTGGCCGCCATCCTCAAATCCGCCGATAGCGATCAGCTGCGCATCCAGGATGAGGTCGCCTCGCTGGTCGCCAACGCGATCCGGACCATGGTGATCGTCGGCGCGGTCGTGGTCACGCTCGGCTTGCTGTTTGCGTGGCTTATCGGAAGCAGCATCGCAAATCCGGTGGTCGGTATGACCGGCGCGATGCAGAAGCTGGCCGGCGGCGACATGAAGGTCGATATCCCGGGCGTCGAGCGCAAGGACGAGATCGGCGACATGGCCGCCACGGTGCAGGTCTTCCGCGACAACATGATCAAGGCCGACCAGCTCGCCGCCGAGCAGCGCGAAGAGCAGGCGCGCAAAGAGAAGCGTCAGGAGGCGATCGAAGGCTACATCGCCAATTTCGAATCGACCGTCGCGTCGGCGCTCAAGACGCTTGCTTCGGCATCGACGGAGTTGCAATCGACCGCGAATTCGATGTCGGCGACCGCCGAGCAGACCGAGCGCCAGTCGACCGTCGTGGCCGCGGCCTCGGAAGAGGCGACGACCAACGTCCAGACCGTCGCGTCGGCGGCGGAGGAGCTCTCGGCCTCGATCAGCGAGATCGGCGGCCAGGTCGCGAAATCGACGGATATCTCGCAGAAGGCCGTCACGCAGGCGGAAGCGACCAACACGTCGGTCCAGGGCTTGGCGAACGCGGCTGAAAAGATCGGCGAAGTCGTCAACCTCATCTCCGACATCGCCGAGCAGACCAACCTGCTGGCGCTCAATGCGACGATCGAGGCCGCGCGCGCCGGCGAGGCGGGCAAGGGCTTCGCGGTGGTCGCGTCCGAGGTCAAGAACCTCGCGAGCCAGACCGCCAAGGCAACCGAGGACATCGCGCAGCAGATCGCGTCCATCCAGGTGGCGGTCGGCGGCTCGGTCGACGCGATCAACGGCATCGGCCAGACGATCGGCGACATCAGTCAGATCGCGACGGTCATCGCCGGCGCCGTCGAGCAGCAGGGCGCCGCCGTGCAGGAGATCGCCGGCAACGTCCAGGAAGCGGCGAACGGCGCGCAGGAGGTGACCAACAACATCGCCCAGGTCAAGGAGGCTTCCGCTGCGACGGGCGCGGCCGCGACCCAGGTGCTTTCCTCCGCAACCGAGCTGTCGGCGCAGGCGGAATCGCTCCGCGCGGAAGTCGACAAGTTCCTCAACGACATTCGTGCCGCGTAAGTGAGCGTGGCGATGCAAGGGGAAACAAAAATGAAGCGACAAATCGACACGCCGACGCCGGACGAGGACCTGATGATTGTCAAATCACGTCTGCACTGGCAATTGATGGGCGATCGGCGCAAGGCGATTTCCGCGGTGGACAGTTGTATCCGCGGATTGGTCGGCTTGCGTGCGGTATTGGGGCGAGACGCGGTCGATCCGCTTGTTCGCGACTACAGGTCCGTTCTTCGCTTTCTCGTCTCCATCGGTACGAACGCCATGCCGTCCCAGGACCAACTGGCGGACTACCATAAGCGGATGAGCGATCTGCAGCAGCGTCTGGCCGATCTCAAGAAACCGCTGGAATGCAACCTGGAATCACCCCATATGCGAGTCGGGCGTCATCGCGGGACCGCGTCACGGCCTCTTCCGATCTTTACGGGGAAATAGAGGAACTCGGCGTGCCCGGTACTATGTTATGTACCGGGCACAGCCAGTTCATACGTATCCCGAAGTCCCGCACAACCAAAAGGCAAAGACTCCCGATCCGGCCGCAAGGCCCCATTGGAAGAAGCTGTTACGGTGAAACTGGACATGCCGCCCGACACGTTGATCCTCATTGCCGAGCATTCCGATCTGCTGTTCGAGGCATTGCGCTCGTACGTCCTCAAGATCGTTCCCGATGCGGGCGTCACGCGCGTTCGCGATCTGGGTCAGCTGCTCGAGCAGGCGGGCCGGGCGGCGGACTATAATCTGATCGTTCTCGACGGCGATCTTCCGGGCCTGGCTGCCTTGCCGTCGTCGAACGAGCTGCTGCAGAGGCTGGGACAATCACCGCTGGCGCTGCTCGCCTCGGAGTTCCGCAAGGAGGACGTGACCCGCGCGCTCCAATGCGGCGTGAACGCGTATCTTCCGAAATCCATGCCCGGGCCCGTCATCATCGCCGGTCTCGGGCTGGCGCTGTGCGGGCAGATCTACGTGCCGCCGCACAGTCGAATGTCCCCGTCGTCGGGCGAATTGCCGGCCGGCGGCGAAGGCGAGTCGTCGTCGACGCGTTGCCGCCGCCAAGAGCATCACGCGGCGCCAGCTCGAGATCCTCGCGCTGCTTGCCGAAGGAAAGACGAACGCCGAGATTGCCGACAAGCTCGGCCTCGCGGAATCGACCGTCCGCTTGCATCTTCGCGCAGCCTACCGGCGCCTCGGCGTGCGCAACCGCACCCAGGCGGTGCGCGAAACCCTGCGTCTGTTCCCGCGCATCGCATAGATCGATACGGCGTTGCTAGAGGCGCGCGCTGCCGCTGAGCACCAGCGCCGCGGTCTGCAGGCCGTTCTTGAGCGCGGCGTCGAACGAGACATGCTGCATCGTCCAGGCGCGGAAGCGGTTCTGCAGCCGGCGTCAGGGATTGATGATGAAGACGAGATAGAGAAAGAACAGCAGCAAATGGACGAGGCCCTGCAGCATGTTGGTCCTTACGCCGCCGAAGGTGAGGGAGCTCACGAAGAGGGTGAGCAGCAGCAGCACCATGTCGGTGCCCTGCAGTCCTAGAACGACCCGCCGGTCGGCGAGCACGCCCACGATCAGCACGCAGGGCACGGTCAGGCCGATGGACGACAGCGCCCCGCCCAGGAACACGTTGACCGAATGCTGCAGCTTGTCCTCCAGCGCGGCGCGGAAGGCGCTCACGCTCTCCGGCGTCAGCGTGAGGGTCGCGATCAGGATGCCGCCGAGCGCCACGGGAATGTTCAGCCGGTGAATACCGTAGTCGACGACCTTCGCCAGCTCGCGGCCCAGCATGGCGATGACGATCAGGGCGGCGAACAGGATGATGAAATGGATGAGGATGTCGATTGCCGGCATCGCAGGCTCTTCGGCCGCATGCGCGTGGTGCGCGCCGTCATTTTCGTGCGGGTCCATGAAGAACTCACGGTGCCGCATGGTCTGGACACCGAGAAAGATGCCGTAGAAGACGACCGTCGCGACGCCGATGGCGATCGCCTGGGTGTCGGTCAGCGCGCCGGTCTGGCTGTGCGTGAAGTTCGGCAGCACGAGGGCCGTGACCGCCAGCGGAATGAGCGCCGCGAGGTAGGCCCGCGCGCCTTCGAGATTGAATTCCTGCTGGCGGTGGCGCAATCCGCCGCATAGCACCACGACACCGACCACGCCGTTCATCGTCAGCATGAAGCCGGCGAACATCGTGTCGCGCGCGAGCGTGGGGTCCGGGCTGCCGGTCAGCATGACCGCCGCGATCAGCGACACCTCGATCGACAGGATCGACAGCGTCAGCAGCAGCGACTCGTACGGCTCGCCGAAACGGTCGGCGAGCGTGCCGGCATGGTGCAGCGCACGGAACGCGCAGAGCAAAATCAGGACGGTCATCGCCGCGAAGGCCGCCGCGAGGAGAACGGGGCTGATCGAATTCGAGAACCAGTTATCGCCGGCGGCGCCAAGCGCCAGAATGACGAGGAAACCAACGATCAGGGCCGCCTCGCGGCGCAAACGGTCAAGATATTTCATCGCTCCCCTACGGCTGTTGTCCCGCTGCGGCCGCGATTTCCTAACTACGCGGCGTGGCCGAACTTTGCAAATCCGTTTGCGAGCCCGGCCGGCTCGGGGAGATTTCGCCGCCGCGGCCGATGTGCCATGCTGCGTCTCTGCAACCTGTAAATCAGGAGGGGGGAATGAATACCGATCTCAAGATGCTCGCCTGGACGGCGGGGTTCACCGCGCTGCTGTGGCTGCCGTACATCCTGGCGCATATCGTCAATGTCGGCGTGATGCAGGCCGTGACCTACAAGTCCGACGACGCGCCGCGCCCGGCCTGGGCCGTGCGCGCCAAGAAGGCGCACTACAATGCGATCGAGAACCTGGCGCCCTTCGCGGCGCTGGTCATCGTCGCCAAGCTCATCGGCGCCGCGAACGCGGCCACGGCGGCCGCCGCGATCACCTTTTTCTGGGCCCGCGTGGCGCATTACTTCCTCTATGTCTCCGGCGTGCCCTTCGGCCGCACCACCGCCTTCGCGGTCGGCTGGGCGGCGATGGCCTGCATCTTCTGGCAGATACTCATGGTCATGAAATGAAAATCTGGCTCCAAAGCGGCACGCCGCTCTCGGCGGACACCGGATCGGCCTCCGGCCGGCTCTACGAGCAGTCGCTCGCGCGGCATCTCGACAGCGTCGCGCGGCCCGGGACCGAGCTTGAGAACCGTCGGGACCGACGGCACCGCTTTTGGGGCGGACCGTTACCACGCCTCGCTTCACGTGGTGGCCGGGCTGGTGATCAGGAGCGCGCTCCGCGCCGAGGCGCAGGGCTTCGACGCGGTGGCGGTCATCAACACCTTCGACCACGGCTATTACGAGCTGCGCGAGCTGCTCGGCATCCCGGTCGTCTTCATCACCGAGAGTTCGGTGTATCTCGCCTGCCAGCTCGCGCCGACCTTCAGCTTCGTCACGCACAACGCGGCGATGCTGCTGCATATCGGCGCGCTGGCGAAGCGCTACGGCGTCGCGGGCCGCATGGCGCCGGGGGCCAGTCTCGGCCTGACGTATGAGGATTTTCCGCAGCTCTACGAAAAGCCCGGCCTCTATGTCGACCGCTTCGCCGCCGCCGCGCGCGAGACCATCGCCCGCGGCGCGACCTGCCTGATGGTCGCCGGCAACCCACTCAACATGTTCCTGATCGACCAGGGCGTGCGCGAGGTCGACGGCGTGCCGATCCTCGACTGCTGCACGGCGGTCATCAAGACGGCGGAGATGCTGGCCGACCTGCACAAGCTCGGCATCCGCCGCAGCGCGAAGGGCCTGTTCGCAGCGCCGGAAGGGGAGGCGCGGGAGAAGGTGCGGAAGCTGTTCGCGTGAGATCACCAGCCCCTTTGACACCATTCCCGCCCGGCGTACACTCCGCCCTCTGACCCAACCGGCGGCGGCAGCATGACCTTCGACCTCAGCGAGGAGCAGCGCGCGTTCCAGGCGACGGCCCGCGACTTTGCCGCCGCCGAAATGGCGCCGTAACGCCGCGGAATGGGACGAGAAGGGCATCTTCCCGGTCGACGCGCTGCGCAAGGCGGCGGCGCTCGGCTTCGCCGGGATCTATGTCGGCGAGGCGCATGGCGGCTCGGCGCTCAAGCGGCGGGACGCGGCGGTGATCTTCGAGGAGCTGGCGGCGGCCTGTCCCTCGACCGCGGCCTATATCTCGATCCATAACATGGCGTGCTGGATGATCGACCGCTTCGGCGACGCGGCGGAGCGCGCGCGCTTCCTGCCCAAGCTGATGACCATGCAGCATTTCGCGAGCTACTGCCTGACCGAGCCGGGCGCGGGCTCGGATGCCGCCGCGCTCACCACCCGCGCGGATCGCGACGGCGACGACTATGTCCTGAACGGCGCGAAGGCTTTCATCTCCGGCGGCGGCACCAGCGACATTTACGTCTGCATGGTGCGGACGGGCGGCGCGGGGGCGGACGGCATCTCCTGCCTCGTGGTGGAGAAGGGCACGCCCGGCCTTTCCTTCGGCAAGCGCGAGAAGAAGATGGGCTGGAACAGCCAGCCGACCGCCGCCGTGCTGTTCGAGGACTGCCGCGTGCCGGTCGCCAACCGCATCGGCGCGGAAGGGCAGGGCTTCCGCATCGCCATGCAGGGGCTCGACGGCGGCCGGCTCAACATCGCCGCCTGCTCGCTCGGCGGCGCGCGCGCCTGCCTGGACGCCGCCCGCGCGCACCTGCTCGAGCGCAAGCAGTTCGGCAAGCGGCTCGCCGATTTCCAGGCGCTGCAGTTCCGCCTCGCCGACATGGCGACCGAGCTGGAGGCGGCGCGGCTGATGGTGCACCGCGCGGCGGCGAAGCTCGACGCCGGCGACGCGGACGCCACCGTGTTCTGCGCCATGGCCAAGCGCTTCGCCACCGATACCGGCTTCCAGGTCGCCAACGAGGCGCTGCAGCTGCACGGCGGCTACGGCTACATCCGCGACTATCCGATCGAGCGCATCGTCCGCGACCTGCGGGTGCATCAGATCCTGGAAGGCACCAACGAAGTGATGCGGGTGATCATCGCGCGGGCGCTGCTGAAGGAATGACGGAGAACGCCGACATCCTGTTCGAGGTCGCGGACGGCCTGGCGCTGGTGACGCTCAACCGGCCGGCGGCGCTCAATGCGCTGACCACGGACATGATCCTCCGCTTCCACGCGCAGCTCGACGCCTGGGCGACGGATCCGGCCGTCCGCCGGGTCGCGGTGCGCGGCGCCGGCGGGAAGGGCTTCTGCGCCGGCGGCGATATCCGCGCGCTCTACGACGGGCGCGGCACCGCGGTCACCGCGGACTTCTTCCGCGAGGAATACCGGCTCAACCGGGCGATCTTCCACTATCCCAAGCCCTATATCGCGCTGATGGACGGCATCACCATGGGCGGCGGGGTCGGCGTCTCGGTGCACGCGCGCCATCGCGTGGTCAGCGCGGCGACGATGCTGGCGATGCCGGAGACGGGGATCGGCCTCTTTCCCGACGTCGGCGCGACGTATTTCCTGCCGCGCATGCCGGGCCGGCTCGGCGCCTACATGGCGCTGACCGGGGCGCGGCTGCGCGCGGCCGACTGCCTCTACGGCGGGATCGCGGACGTCTTCGTTCCGTCCGCCCGGCAGGACGATCTGATCGCGGCGCTGCGCGGCGACCCGGATATCGCGGGCGTCCTGCAATCCTTCGCGACGGATGCCGGCGCGCCGCCGCTGGCCGCCCATCGCGCCGAGATCGACCGCTGCTTCGCCGGCGACACGGTCGAGGCGATCGAGGCGGCGCTGGCGCTGGAAGGCACGGACTGGGCCAAGGCGCAGCAGGGCGTCATGGCCGGCAAGTCGCCGACGAGCCAGAAGATCGCGCTGCGCCAGGTCCAGGTCGGCGGCCGGCTCGATTTCGACGACTGCATGCGCCTGGAATACCGCCTGAGCCAGCATTGCATGGCCGCGCACGACTTCTTCGAAGGGGTGCGCGCGGTGGTCATCGACAAGGACCAGGCACCGAAATGGCAGCCCGCGCGGCTCGATCAGGTGAGCGGCGCCGCCGTCGAGGAATACTTTGCCCCGCTCGCCGCCCCGGCGCTAACCTTCGACTGAGAAGAAAGCGCGAACTTAGGGAGGAACCACATGAGCAGCATCGGCTTCATCGGTCTCGGCAACATGGGCGGCCCGATGGTCCGCAACCTCTTGAAGGCCGGGCATGCGCTCAAGGTCTTCGACCTGTCCGAGGCGGCGCTTGCGGCCTCGGTCAAGGACGGCGCCAAGGCGGCCAAGAGCGCGTCGGACGCGGCGGACGGCGTGGACGTCGTCTTCACCATGCTGCCGGCGGGCCCGCAGGTGCGCGACGTCTATCTCGGGTCGGGCAAGGTCGTCGCGACGGCGGCCAAGGGCACGCTGCTGATCGACTGCACCACCGCGGACATTCCCAGCGTGCGTGCGGCCATCGAGGCGGCGACCGCGGCCGGGCACGACATGATCGACTGCCCGGTGTCGGGCGGCGTCGGCGGCGCCGCGGCCGGGACGCTCACCATGATGGTCGGCGGAACGGAAAAGGCCTTCGCCCGCGCCAAGCCGATCCTCGACGCGGTCGGCAAGAACATCATCCACGCCGGCGGCCCGGGCAACGGCCAGGCGGCCAAGATGTGCAACAACATGATGCTGGCGATCCAGACCATCGCCGTCTGCGAGGGCTTTCTTTTGGCCGAAAAGCTCGGCCTCGACGCCCAGAAGCTGTTCGACATCGCCAGCACCGCGACCAGCCAGTGCTGGGTGATGAACAGCTATTGCCCGGTGCCGGGCCCGGTGCCGGCATCGCCCGCCAACAGGGGCTACAAGGCCGGTTTCACGGCGGCGATGATGCTGAAAGACCTCAAATTGAGCCAGGAAGCGGCACAGAACGCCGGCGTCGCGACCCCGCTGGGCGCCGAGGCGGCCGCCCTCTATGGCCTGTTCGCCCGCGCCGGCGGCGCGCCGGCCGACTTCACGGGCATCATCCGGATGCTGCGCGGCGAGGGGAAAATTGGGGATTTGTTTTAAATATCGCCCGTTTTTTTAAACGTTTGTTAGTAATGAGCCTCTAAAAACAAGCTTCGTAAGGCACATTAACTATGGTCGTAACGATCGACGTTGCCGCCCGCCGCAGGCGCAGGCGACGTATCGCAAGGATGTGTGAGACAGCCCGTGTTCAACGAGTATCTCGATTCCATTCACCTGATTGAGCGGCTGCACCGCCAGTTCCTCGAAGTCGTCAAGGGCGAGCTCGACCGGCTGGGCGTGCAGGACATCAACAACATTCAGGCGTTGATCCTCTACAATATCGGCAAGGACGACCTGACGGTGGGCGAGCTCACCAACCGGGGCTATTACCTGGGCTCGAACGTCTCCTACAACGTGCGCAAGATGGTCGAGAACGACTACCTGGCGCAGGAGCGCTCGACCCATGACAAGCGCTCGGTGCGTGTCCGCGCCTCCGACAAGGGTCTGCAGCTCTGGACGCGTCTCGACGACATGTTCAAGCGGCACGCCGAGCGTATGGGGACCGACAGCGTGACCGGCCAGGAGCTGGCGCAAGCCAACGCCGTTCTGCAGCGCCTGGAGCGTTTCTGGAACAGCCCGGGCGCCTATAACGGCTCCGCGGTCGCCGGAAACGCCGCCTGATCCTGCCACCGCTCTTCGGCTGAGGCGGCACCGCCGTGGCGAACCCGCGCGGACCCGACGGCATGAGCGATCCTTCACCACCCGCCCTCGACATCCGGGGGCTCCGCAAGCATTTCGACAAGCCCGCCGTGGACGGTCTCGACCTGACCGTGCGCGCGGGCGAGTTCTATGCGCTGCTCGGCCCGAACGGGGCGGGCAAGACGACCACGCTCCGCATCGTCGCGGGGCTGCTCAAGCCGGACGCGGGCTCGGTCTCGGTCTTCGGCATCGACGCCCTGGCCGATCCGGTCGCGGCCAAGCGGCTGATCGCCTGGGTGCCCGACGAGCCGCCGATTTACGACAAGCTGACGCCGTTCGAATATCTCGAGTTCGTGGCCGGGCTGTGGGGCATCGAGGCGGCGCGGGCGGAGGCGAACGCGCGCGCGCTGATCGAGCGTCTCGGTCTCGCGCCGAACGCGCATGAGCGCTGCCAGGGCTTCTCCAAGGGCATGCGCCAGAAGGTGGCGCTGGCGGGCGCGCTGGTGCACGAGCCGCGCCTGCTGATCCTGGACGAGCCGCTGACCGGCCTCGATGCCTCCGCCGCGCGGCAGGCGAAGGACGTGCTGGTCGAGCGCGTGCGGGCCGGCGTCACCGTCATCATGACCACGCATATCCTGGAAGTGGCCGAGCGCATGGCCGAGCGCATCGGCGTGATCGAGCGCGGCCGGCTGATCGCCGAGGGCACGCTCGACGCGCTGCGCCAGCAGCTCGGACATGACGGCACGCACCCTCGAGGAGGTCTTCCTCGACCTGGTCGCCCGGCAGAGCGCCGCGGCGTGAGCCGGACCGCGACGCTCGCCTGGTTCGCCGCGGCACGAGCTGCGCCTGACCTGGCGCGATTTCCTCACCATGATGACCGCGGGCAGGCGCAGCCGCGGAGCCGCTGCTTGCAATCGTCGCCGTCGCCTTCGTGGCCGGCTGCGCATCTCTTCGCCGCGTATCTCGTCGCGCCCTATGCGCGCGGCGGGCCTCGCGGAAAGCAAGACGGTGCTGGTCGCGGTGACCGGCAGCCTGTTCCTCTACGCCACCATGATGGCGTCGCAGGCGATGGAATCGGTGACGCGCGTCTTCTATGCGCGCGCGGATCTCGACCTGATCCTGTCCTCGCCGGCCTCGGCGCGCCGCGTCTTCGCGGTCCGCATGGTCGCGATCGCGCTCTCGGTCACGCTGCTGACGCTGGCGCTGGCGGCGCCCTTCCTCGACGCGCTCGCTTACCAGGACGGGCCGCGCTGGCTCGCCGGCTACGGCGTCATCCTGGCGCTGGGCGCGCTGTCGACCGCGCTGGCCGTGCTGTTGACGGAGGCGATGTTCCGCGGCCTCGGGCCGAAGCGGACGCGGGCGATCTCCCAGATCGTGTCGGCGGTGATCGGCGCGGCCTTCGTCATCGGCATCCAGGCCGCGGCGATCCTCTCCACCGGCAGCTTCTCGCGCTATGCGCTGCTCGGGTCGAAGGATTTCATGGCCGCCATGCCGGATTCGGCCAGCCCGCTCTGGTGGCCGGCCCGCGCGGCGATGGGGGACGTGCCCCTGCTGTCGGCGCTGGTGCTCGTCGGCATCGGCGCGCTGGCGCTGGTCATCGCGGCGACCGCGGCGACCTTCGGCGATCACGTCGTCGCGGCGGCGGGGGTCGACTTCGCGCAGTCCAGGCAGCGGCGGCAGTTGGCGGCGTTCCGTCCGGTGTCGGTGAAGCGGGCGCTGCGCCGCAAGGAATGGATGCTGATCCGGCGCGATCCCTGGCTGATGTCGCAGACGCTGATGCAGATCCTCTATCTGCTGCCGCCGGCCTTGCTGCTGTGGCGCAACTACGGCGACGCGGGTGACGCGCTGCTGATCCTGGTGCCGGTGCTGGTCATGGCGTCCGGGCAGCTCGCGGGCGGGCTCGCCTGGCTTGCCGTGTCGGGCGAGGACGCGCCGGACCTGATGGCGTCCGCCCCGGTGCCGGCCCGCACGCTCATCGCCGCCAAGATCGAAGCCGTGCTCGGCGCGGTCGCCTTCGTCACGGCGCCGCTGCTGGCCGCGCTGGCCTTCGCGGCGCCGGTTCTGGCCGCGGTCGCGGCGGGCGGCATCGCGCTGTCGGCCGGGTCGGCGACCATGGTGCAGATCTGGTTCCGCGCCCAGGCCAAGCGCAGCATGTTCCGCCGCCGCCAGACCTCCTCGCGCCTGGCGACGCTCGCCGAGGCGCTGTCCTCGATCTTGTGGGCCGGCGCCGCGGCGCTAGCCGCCGCCGGCTCGTGGCTCGCCATCGGCCCGGTCGTGCTGGTGCTGCTCGCGCTCGCCGGCGTCTGGATTGTCCGGCCGCGGCGCGCGGGCTAGGAGACCGGTCTCAGGTCGCCAATCCGATCGAGGGCGTGTGCAGGTTCCGTTCTGCACTGCCGCCCACCGAAAGGGCTTCGAGAGCCGCGGCCAGCTCGTATTTCCGGAATGGCTTGACGAGAAACGGCCGTTCGTTAATCGCGAGAACGGTTCGGCGATCCAGCTCCGTATGTCCCGACATGAAGGCGATCCTCACATCCGGGCGCAGTTCCTGGGCTTTTTCTGCGAGGGTGATCCCGTCCATGCCGCCCGGCATGACGATGTCGGCGACGATGGCATCGATCTTTGGATCCGCCTGGAAAATCCCGAGCGCCACGCGACCGTCCTCGGCGGTTACGACGGTGGCGCCCAACTCGGCAAGCATGGCGCGGACGGTCTCTCGGACTTCCGGCTCGTCTTCGACCAAAAGAACACGCAAGCGCTCGAAGCGGACCGGCGGGATCTTTACGCGCTCGGCCTTAGGCGCCGGCGCCTGCGCGCTCTTGAAATAAAGTTTCACGGTGGTTCCTTTGCCAAGGGTGCTTGCTAATTCGACGCGACCGCCCGATTGACGCACGAAGCCGTAAACCATGGACAGACCGAAGTCCCGAGCCCTTGCCGACGTCCTTCGTCGTGAAGAATGGCTCGAAGGCGCGCGCCAGGACGTCGGCGGACATGCCGGAGCCGGTGTCTTCGACGAGGACCTCCACCCGGTCTGCGACTGTACCGTCGGCGGGCTTGCGGATGGCGATGGTGAGAGTTCCTCCGTCCGGCATGGCATCGCGGGCATTGATCACCAAATTCAGCAAGGCCGCTTCGAATTGTCCGTTGTCGATCTCCGCCCAACACGCCGCGAGGGTCGTTTCGAAGCGTAGCGTTATCTTCGCCGTCAGGACGCGCTCCAGAATCGGGACCATTCCCTCGATGAGCCGCGCAGATCGTGGAAGGCGGGTCGCAATGGCTGGCGCCTCGCAAACGCCAGGAGCTGACGCGTCAACGCCGCGCGCGCGCCGCCGCGCGCAATGATGCTTCGTCGAGATCGGTCGCCAATTCGCCGCGCCGCTGTTTGTCGACGGCCATCTCGAGATTACCGACGATGACGGCCAGCAGATTGTTGAAGTCATGCGCAATGCCACCGGTGAGCTGACCTAAGGCCTCCATTTTTTGCGTATGACGCAATTGCTGCTCGAGTTCGCGTCGTTTTGCTTCGACGGCACGTGCCGTCGTTACATCCTGGACGGTGCCGATGAGGGCGGTGAACCGTCCCTCCAGGTCGACAACCGGCTCGCCTTCCAGACGCACCGTTCGATCGGCACCGTCCGGCCTCCGTATCCGGAAATCGAGCGAAAGATCGGATGGCTCCAGCGGATTGCCGTGCAGTGCAAGGTCGATCGGCCGGCGCAAATTCGCCATATCTTCGTTCAAGACGACCGCCGGAAGCGTCGCGAGTGTCGGTTTGAAGTCGTGACGCGCAACGCCGAAGATCCGGAACGTTTCATCGGACCAATGGAACTCGCCGCTCTCCAGCACGAGCTCCCAGCTGCCGATCGCCGCGACACGCTGTGCCCGGCGTAAGTGATCTTCGGCCTGCTGCCGCTGGCGCTCGCGCTCGGCAAGGACATCGGAAGCTTCCATCAGCTTGTCGGTGACGCGTTAATATCGGCAATGGCGGATTTCCTCGCCGATGTGATCGGCGCGCCGCTGGCCACTGCCAGCGCGGGCTCCAACAGCCCCAAGACCGAACGCGATATCTGCCGCCCGAGAAAGGCGGCGAGCGCCAGCGCCAGCAAGCTCACCGCGCACCCGTCCCAATCACCATCAGGAGCGTACGGCTGGCGGCGCTTTCAGCCGAAGCCACCGGCATTCCAAGAACGATGGTCCAGCCGGTCAGGGACGACCGTGCGAAGGCTGCGAGCATCGGCCAGCCTTCCTGCGTCATATATTTGGTAATTCCATCGTCCTGCGCGGCAACCGCCGACGTCAGGTCCCGCGGCGCAGGCTGTCCGACGTAGATCTCCGGCGATCGCGACCGGCCGAGGATAACGGCGTGGTTGTTGAGAACGACGCCGGTCCAATCCGTTGGAAGCTTTTGGTCCCTGAATATTGCGCTGATGACGAAAAGCCTGAGGGACGCAACCAGCACGTACTTGAGCTTTCCATTGACGCGCGCCGGAACGAACACCGGGATCGTTTCTGCGCGCGTGTGTCCGCCATCGGCAATCTTCGGGCCGATGACCGGCTGTCCCGTAGCGATCGCGCGCGCACCCCGTCCATATTCACGATCGTATCTGCGGCGGCACCATAGGGGTCACTTGTATCGAACATGACATGGCCATCCGCCCGAACCAGCACGAGCCGTCGCAGCTCGGGCCGGTCCTGCACGACCCGGCTGGCGAACCGGTACAGGCCGTCGAACTCTTCGATCTGCAGGAGCTCGGCCGTGGCCAGCACCTTCAGGCTGTTGGAGACGTCGGCGATGTTTCGATCGATCGCGAGCACGAGGGCGCGTGCCGTGGAGCGTAGGCCATCGATGGAGGCGGTGCGCTCGTCTTCCGCAAGCTTGTACGCAATGACGCCGGCGAAGATCGTGAACGGAACGAAGATCGACCCGACGAGCGCAACGAGGTAGGACCTAATCTTCAAGAACGGCCACCGGATGATCGATTTTGAGCATTGTGTCTATTTTTCGAACCGGGAGCGCTCGGCGTTGAGATTAGTGCAGGACGGCTTCCGTCTTCAGGGCGCCCTCGATAGCCTCGATCAATTCCTGGCGATAAAAAGGCTTAAACAGGACGGCGCTGGCTCCCAAAGCGGAAGCAAGCGATAGCGCCAGCGATGCCGGCAGGATGCCGCCGCCCGAGATGGCGACGACCGCTGGACGGGCAGGCATTTTCTCGATTGCTCTCAACACTTCTATGCCGTCGACCTCCGGCATAAGGACGTCCATCACGAGGAGGTCGAATGCATCGGACGTAAGCATTTCGAGGGCTTCGCGCCCGTTGCTGCCGCTTTGGACCTCATGGTCGGCCGAGCGCAGCATCGCGCTCAGCGTATCGCGGAAGTCACTGTGGTCTTCGATTACCAATATGCGTGCCATGATCGTCCTGAGATCGAGCAGAGAGATGGTCGATGTTCTGATCGCCCGCGAGATAGAGGTCGTGCGCCAGCGCGCTGGTAAGCCGCGCGAGATGATGAAGATCGGCTTCCGGTAACCCTTCCAGGGCCGTTACCAGCATGTTCCTTGGATCGCGTTGCAAGACCCGGAAACCCTCCGGCGTGAGCTCCAGAAGCTTTGCCCGCTGGTCATGCGGATGCGCGGAGCTTCGGATCAGCTTCTTGCGCAATAGGGCTTCGATGGTTTGGGCAGCCGCGTTCTTCGTCGTCAGATGGAAGCGGGCAAAGCCGGTCGGCGTTCTCGCCGACGGATTCGAGTGCGCGAGAAAGCGCAGCAGCGTCCATTGCGCCGGATTGAGGTTCTCCGAAAAAGCCAATTTCTGCATGCGCCGGCCGATATGCTCGAGCACATCGGCAACCGCGTAGGGCAGGGTCCCTTTGACACTCATCGCTTCGTGGCCGCGCAAGAGAATAGTGTCACCATCGGCAGGCACCGTATCGAGTAGATCAAATAAAGTCCAGAGTCTATGCCAAGAGAAATCAAATATTGCGTTAACGAGCTCCAAGATATCCGCTTTCCAATATTAACGATCAGTTCACAGAATTTCGATAGTACATACTATGTTCTACGGTGCCGCAGCGGCATCGCGCTGGGGAATCTTTACAACAAGATTGATCGAGGGGAAGAAATGTTCACCAATCTTGCCAATCTGCGCATTTCAAGCCGACTCATGCTGGGTTTCGCCGGCGTGTGCCTGGTTCTGGTCGTCGCCGTGGCGACCACCATGTGGAAGGTCAATACCTTGGACGGCGGCATGACGCGGATGGTCGCGCTCGCACGCCGACCGCTTTGGCAGGATCGGACCTTGTCGGAAAGATTTATGCCTCATTGGCGGTATTGCGCGGTTATCTGCTGGTCGACAATCCGAAGCAGAAGACCGAGCGCGTCGGCGTCTGGAAGGACATCGACTCCCTTCGCGCCGAGATCGACCGGCTGTCGGAAAATTGGACGGATCTGGAAAACAAGAAAAAGTGGGCGGGGGCAAAGGCTGCGATGGACGCGTTGCGCGTGGCCCAGGATAAGGTCGAAGCTATCGCGCATACGCCGGACGAGCAGCCGGCGGCAAAAATTCTTGCTACTGAGGCAGCACCGGTTGCCGGAACAATCTTGCACGACATTACCAGCATGATCGAGGAAGAGGGCAAGATCACGTCGAGCGACGAGCGCAAGTCGCTGCTGCTCACGATGGCGAATATCCGCGGGACCATGGCCATGTCGGTCGCCGCAATTCGCGCTTACCTCTTGACGGGTGACGACAAGTTCAAGGACGAATTCAAGCAGCTTTGGGCGCGGAACGACGCTGCCTTCGCCGAGCTCAACGGGCGCAAGAAGAGCCTGACGCCGGGGCAGCTGGCGGTATGGGAAAAACTCAACGAGGCGCGGCAGCAGTTCGCCCCGCTTCCGGGTAAGATGTTTGAGATCCGCGGTTCGGATAAATGGAATATGGGCCTGTATTTACTGCGTTCCGAGGCCCTGCCGAATGCCACGAAGCTGATCGATGTATTCGACGGCGAGCTCGGCCCGGACGGGAAGCGCGTCGGCGGCCTCAAGCGCGGCCAGAATAAATTGTTGCAGATTGATGCCCAGATGGTCTCGTCGGAGTTGAGCCTGCTCGTCAAGCTTCTCTGGGTACTGCTTGGCGTCGGCTTGGGCGTCGCGGGCGTCGTTGTGTACATGACGACACGCTCGATCGTACCGCCACTGCGTTCGATGACTGGTGCAATGACCGAGCTGGCCGGCGGTAACTATAACGTCGAGATACCGGCGGTCGGCCGCAAGGACGAAGTCGGAGAGATGGCGGAATGATGGTTGTGTTCAAGGAGAACATGATCAAGGCGAAGGAAGCTGCGGAGCGCGAAGCCGTCGAGCAGCAGGCCCGCGTTCAGAGAGCGCAAACCATGGAAAAGCTGACGCAGGAATTCGATGCGGATGTCACGGCCGTGTTGAAGACGGTCGCATCAGCGTCGACCGAGCTTCAGGCGACTGCAACGTCGATGACGGCGACGGCGGAACAAACGTCGCGGCAGTCTACCGCCGTGGCGGCCGCCGCCGAGGAAGCCTCGACGAACGTACAGACCGTGGCGAGCGCGGCGGAAGAGCTTACCAGCTCGGTGAGCGAGATCAGCCGGCAGGTGACCGAGTTCAACGCGATTGCGACCAAGGCGGTCGCGGATGCCGAAAACACCAATACACAGATCAGAGGGCTCGCCGAGGCGGCGCAGAAGATTGGCGAGGTCGTCAACCTGATCACCGCCATCGCCGAGCAGACCAATCTGCTTGCATTGAACGCCACCATCGAAGCAGCCCGCGCCGGCGAAGCGGGGAAGGGTTTCGCCGTGGTGGCGGCCGAGGTGAAGAATCCCGCCAACCAGACCGCCAAGGCGACCGAGGAGATCGCGACGCAAATCACCGGAATCCAGAATGCGACCGGCGAGGCGGTTACGGCAATCGAAGGGATAAGCGGCACCATTCGCGAGATCTCGGAGATCGCGACCGTTATCGCCAGCGCGGTCGAGGAACAGGGTGCCGCAACGCAGGAGATCGCCCGCAACGTGCAGCAAGCTGCCAGGGGCACGGGCGAGGTAACCTCCAATATTGACGGCGTCAACCAGGCGGCGACCGAAACCGGTTCGGCTGCGGCACAGGTTCTGGGTGCGTCCAGCGAGCTGTCGAAACAGTCCGAGCAGCTGCGCAGCCAGGTCGAGCGGTTCCTGGCCGGCGTCAAATCGGCTTGAGGAGGATTTCATGGGTGACGTCATAAAGTTGCCGGAGCGGGTCGACAAGCCTGCTCCGAACGAGCCGAAGCCCCGGCTCCAACCAAATCATGAGCTCTTGCGTAATGTGCGGAACGGTCTACTGGAGCTTTCCTCAGATCTTGTAGGATTAAAGCGAACCCTGGTGCAACTGCACCAACGTATCCTGGAAGAAACGCCAAAATAAGATAAAGGGAAACAGATCCGAAAGCGCCCGCGGGACATTTATTCCGCGGGCGCTTGCATATTTCAGTATGGGGCGCCGACGTCGCCTCTCAATCCGCCGCGTCCGCCGTCGTCTTCCACGACCCGATCGCCGGGCGCGGCAGGCCGAGATGGTCGCGCAGCGTGGCGCCCGTGTAGTCCTTGCGGTAGAGGCCGCGCTTCTGCAGCTCGGGCACGACGTATTTGACGAACTCCTCGAAGGAGCCCGGCTGGTGCGTCGGGCCGATGACGAAGCCGTCGCAGGCCGGCGCGGTGAACCACTCCTCCATCTTGTCGGCGATGTCCTTGGCGCTGCCGACCCAGGCGTTGTCGAGCAGGCCGCGGCCGGTAATCTTCATGAAGTCGCGCACCGTCGGGTTCTTCACGCCGGTCGCCAGCACTCGGTCGCGCATGGTCTGCATGCCCTCGATGCCCTGGATCTCCGCATCGGTGAAGGGCTCGTCCATGCCCTTGGTGGCGAAGTCGAAGTTGAGCGCCTCCGACAGCAGCGAGAGCTGGTCCACGTCGTTGGTCAGCTTGTCGTAGGCGGCCTTCTTGTCCTCCGCCTCGGACCGGCTCTCGCCGGTCATGACATAGGCGAGCGTGGTGATCTTCATGTGGTCGGGATCGCGGCCCAGCTTGGCCGTGTCGGCCTTCAGCTCGGCATAGCTCTTCTTGCCCGCCTCCAGGCCGTGATAGTGGACGAAGATCAGCTCGCCCCAGCGCGCGGCGAAGCGCCGGCCGCGGCCGCTTTGCCCCGCCTGGATCACCACCGGGTGGCCCTGCGGCGAGCGCGGCACGGTGAAGGGGCCGCGCGAGCTCAGGAACTTGCCCTTGAAGTCGATGCGGTGGACCTTGTCGGGCCGGGCATAGAGGTTATGCGCCTTGTCGGCGACGATCGCGTCGTCCTCCCAGCTGTCCCAGTGGCCGAGCACGACCTCCAGGAACTCGTCGGCGCGGTCGTAGCGCGTGTCGTGCGCGATGACGCCCGTGCGCCCCATGTTGCGCGCCTCGTTGTCGTTGACCGAGGTCACGACGTTCCAGGCGGCGCGGCCGCGCGTCATCAGGTCGACCGTCTGGAACAGCCGGGCGACGTGGAAGGGCTCGTAATAGGTCGTGGAGTAGGTGGCGCCGAGGCCGAGGCATTTCGTCGCCGCGCCCATCGTCATCAGGCAGGTCACCGGGTCCATCTTCACGCAGCGGATGCCGTTCTGCACCGTGTGCGCGTGGTCGCCGTGATACATGTCCGGCATCGCCAGGCGGTCGTCGAAGAAGCCGATGTCGAACTTGCCGGCCTCCAGCACGCGTCCGATATGCTGGTAGTAGTCCGGCGAATAGGTATCGGTCCGCGCGTCGGGATGGCGCCAGGAGGCGGGCAGGGTGGTGCAGTTCTGCGCTTGCAGGAAGGCCACGAAATGGATCTGTCGCATGCTTTTTTCCTCAGCCGATGATGCCCGGAGAGACCTGTACGCGCCGGCGTCATGGTACCGGGGATGCCGGTGCGCGTAAAATAGGCGCGGATCGCGGCGCGCCGTCTCCGTCCTAGAGGAAGGTCACCCGGCCGCTATGGACGTCATACATGGCGCCCGCCAGTCCGATCGTCCCCTTGTCGGCCAGCGCCCGCAGGATCGGGCTGTGCGAGCGGATCCGCTCGATGCCGAGCACCACGTTCTTGACGGCGACGGCTTGGACGAAGGCGCGATTGCGCGATGTCCGGTTCGCGTCATAGCCGGTGACGGCCGCCACCGCGGGCTTGATGTTGGCCAGCGTCCGCGTGAGGTTGCCCAGGACGACATCGTCACAGGCGCCCTTGACGGCGCCGCATTCGCTATGGCCGACGACGACGATCTGCTTGGCGCCGGAAAGCGCGCAGGCGAACTCCAGGCCGCCGAGTACCTCGTCATCGATGAAATTGCCGGCGACCCGCGCACTGAAAAGATCGCCGATGCCCTGGTCGAAGATCAGCTCGTTGGAGGCCCGCGAGTTGATGCAGCCGACGATCGCCGCGAACGGAAATTGACCGTCCCCCGTCGCCTTGACCTGCTGCCTCAGGTCCCGGCGCAGCATGGCGCCCTGGACGAAGCGATCGTTCCCGTCCTTCAGCATCTGGAGCGCGACGGCGGGGGTGATCGCGGCTTGCGTCGCCTTGGTCTGGGTTATCGTCCCGTGGTCGGCCGACCGCGCTTTCCCCGGCGAAAGGGCGAAGCCCGACGCGACGCCGCCGACAACGAGTGAGCGTCCGGCGATCTTGAGAAAATTCCGGCGACCGTCGACTTTTTGCATGGACATCCATCCGATTTGAAGTTGCGCGCATTGCCGGGCATCCGGCGAGCCGTTCGGTCAGCCTAGCATATCGGTCCCGGCGCTCGGTGCCTCATGCACTGTCCAACGGCACGGAAAAGGGCCTTGCCCGCGCCCGGCGGAGCCTGCATGGTCGGGGGCAACTGGACTGACGCACGGGAGAGCTGGCCATGCTTCGCACCGCCATCATCGTTATCGCTTCCTTGATCTTGACGGTTTCGGCCGCGGCCGCCGGCACGCTGGATCGTATCCGCAGCACGGGCGTGCTCAAGATCGGCTACCGGACCGACGCCCCGCCCTTCGCCTATCGAAGCTCCGTCGGCGAGGCCACGGGATTCTCGGTCGATCTCTGCCGCGCGGTCGCGGCCCAGATCAAGGCGCAGCTCAAGCTCGAGAAACTCTCGCTGGAGTACGTGCCGGTGACCGCCGAAGGCCGTTTCAAGGCAATTCAGGACGGTAAGGCCGACCTCTTGTGCGGCGCGACCACGGCGACCCTGTCGCGGCGCGCGCTGGTCGATTTCTCGCTGCCGACCTTTCTCGACGGCGCGAGCGTGCTGCTGCGGGCCGACGGGCCGAAGACCTTCGCCGAAATGGAAGGCCGGAAAGTCGGCGTCCGCGCGGGCACGACGACCGAAACGGCGCTGCGCAACACGGTGAAGGACCTGAAGATGACGGTGGAGACCGTCGCGGTCAAAGACCACAAGGACGGCGTCGCCAAGCTGCTGAACAACGACATCTCGGCCTATTTCGGCGACCGCGCCATCCTGTTCTATCTCATGGAGGGGAGCGGCGCGGCGGACAAGCTGTACCTGTCGAAGGAGACCTTCACCTACGAGCCCTACGCGCTTGCCCTGAAGAAGGGTGACGGCGATTTCCGCCTCGCGGTCGACCGGGCGCTCAGCCACATATACCGCTCCAGCGAGATAGAGACCGTGTTCGCGTCGGCCTTCGGCGCAGACGCCCATATGACCGCGGAATTGGAGGCGCTTTACCGGATAAGCGCGTTGCCGGACTGACCTTTTTCCGGCCCGGCGACGGTCAATCGAGCCATTGGCGCCCATGGCGCAGGCCGCCCGTTCGGGGTAGAAGCATCCAGCTTGAAAAGTCCGGTTCCGGATCGGTCGGGTACGGCGTGTATCATGTCCCCGGCCGCGTATTGGCGCATACTGCCAGGACGCCCGCAGCCGATCGCCACGCAGCAGAATCGGAACAAAGATCACCATGACGACCACGGACCTCGACGACAATCTGGCTTTATTCTGCGACTTCGAAAACGTCGCGCTCGGCGCGCGCGAGGCCAACATCCCGAAATTCGACGTGCAGCTCGTGCTCGAGCGGCTGCTGCTGAAAGGCAGCATCGTCGTCAAAAAGGCCTATTGCGACTGGGACCGCTACAAGGAGTTCAAAGCGGTCATGCACGGCGCCGCCTTCGAGCTGATCGAGATCCCGCACACGCGGCAGTCCGGCAAGAACTCGGCCGACATCCGCATGGTCGTCGACGCGCTGGATCTCTGCTACACGAAGGAGCACATCGACACCTTCGTGATCATCAGCGGCGACTTCGGACTTCTCGCCGCTCGTCAGCAAGCTGCGCGAGAACGCGAAGACGGTGATCGGCGTCGGCGTGAAAAAAAGCACGTCGGACCTGCTGATGAACAGCTGCGACGAGTTCATCTTTTACGACGATCTCGTTCGCGCCAGCGCGTTGACGCAGTCGCAGCGCGGACGGCCGGCAAAGAAGGCGGCCGCGACGCCTGCGGCCTCGGCCAAATCGGCGGCGCCGGAAAAAAAGCCGACGAGCCCGAAACCAGCCGCCAAGGACAGTGACAGGCGCGACGAAGCCATCGATCTGGTCGCGGAAACCGCGGAAGCGCTGTTGGCCGATCGCGGCGACCGGGTCTGGGGCTCGATGATCAAACAGACGCTGAAGCGCCGCCATCCCGGCTTCAACGAGAGCTTCTACGGCTTCCGGTCGTTCAGCGACCTGTTGGAGGAGGCGGAAGACCTCGGCCTCTTGAAGCTCGAATTGGACGAACGGTCCGGCGGCTATGTCATCGTGGCGGTGCATCGCGGTGAATGAGGCGAAATATCGCACTTTTCGACTAAACTGTGCGGGTCTGTACGGAGCCGCGCCCGCCGATGATCGAACCGCTTCTGCTCACCACGACACGGGTCCTCACCTTCGAGGGGCAGCGGCCGCTGACCAATGCAAGCGGCTTTTTCTTCGAGCGCGACGAGCGATTGTTTCTGGTGACGAGCCGGCACGTCGTGATCGACGAGCCGAGCAAGCATTTTCCCGACCGCATCGAGATCGAGCTGCACACCGACCCGGACAACATGGCCCAGTCCACCGGGTTCTCGATTCCGCTCTACCGCAAAGGCAAGAGCCTATGGCGCCAGGGCCTGGACACCGCCGGCGAGATCGACGTGGCGGTCATCGAGATCGAACGGGCTGCGCTGCCCGAAACCACGGTCTATCGCGCCTTCACGCCCGACCACCTGCACGACCCGCTCGATCAGGTCGAGGTCGGCACCATCGCTGCTGGTGGTGGGGTTTCCGCTCGGCTTTCACGACACGCTGCACCACATGCCCGTGGTGCGCCAGGCGGTGGTCGCGTCTTCCTTCGGCCTGCGGTTCCAGGGCAAAGGCTACTTCCTCACCGATGCCCGCACGCACCGGGGCACCAGCGGCGCGCCCGTCGTGATGCGTGATTCCAAGCAGGATCCGAAGCTCGGGGATCTGCCTTGGGTGCTGCTCGGCGTTCACTCGGCACGGCTCGATGTCGGTACGCGTGACCTGGAAATAGACGAGGCGCTCGGACTGAACTGCGCCTGGTACGCCGACATCCTGCTGACACTCACCGAACGCTGATTTCAGCGCTCCAAGAGGAAATAGGCATTTCGGATCGGAACCGGGTTTTCGACCGGTTGCTCAAACGCGTCCGCCAAGCGCCGGAAAGCAAACGTGTCAGGAGCAGCGGCCCAAGGTCTTCTCATCACGACAAATGGACACTGGCGCCGACCGTGGGCAAGGCCCCCGCAACCCGGTTCGTCGGTGGTCTGGCCTATTTGAGCTTGAAGGCCGTGCTGAGCAGCTTGGCGCAGGCGTCCGCCACGTAACTATCCGGCTCGCTGCCGCCGGGGAAGGTTGCCCAACCGGCTTTCATCAGATGGCTCTCCCGCTCCCAGGAGCTGAGCGCGCCGAGTTTGCTGACCAAGTCGTCGTTTGCCTTGGCCGCCCGCTCGAACTTGTCGGCGCAGATCGGCGCCAACGCCGCGACGGTCGCCGATTGGCTCGCCGCGTCCATATTTTGCTGGGCGGTACGGGCGGTCACCCATCCGCCCCATGAGAAGCCGATGATCGCAAGCGCCGCGGCGCCGACTGCGGCACCGTAGCATGCCGGTTTCACCCAATCATAAGTATTCATCCGCGCTCCTCCCTGTTATAAAAAATTATTCTGAATCATTATTATCATATTGGGATCGCATAGATATTTTACAATGAAATATAAGATTTGAGTTTTTACATAAATAATATTTTTTAAGAGTAGGGGCATGTAATGTTTTACCAATTTTATTTTTTCCGAACCGACATTTTATTTTCACGAGCTCAGTATTTTTGAGAATTTGTGCTCATAGTCCACACTGTGACTGTGAACGGGAGCAAGGCAGCCCCCTCGGAGAGGGAGCGAATTGGCCGCTTCACCGTGCCGCGAACGGCCGAGGCCCGTTGAACCGGGCATGCGGAAGAATGGATTACGCGGCTGCCGGGCGCTCGGCGCCGCGGGCGATGAGCGGCACCAGGACGGCGCCGATCGCGCAGGTGACGAGCAGGTACCACATCGCGCCGCTATAGCCGGCCATGAAGGAGTCCTTGAAGATCGGCAGAATACGCGTCTCGAGGCCAGGCGCGAGCGTGCCGAGCATATGCTGCGCCTGGCTCGGGTCCGACAGCAGGCTGCGGACCAGGTCCTGATCCTTCCCCGCGAGCGTGATGTTTTCGCGGACGAGGGCGCTGGCGAGGCTGCGCCGGTCGAGCTCCTCGAAGATCAGGCCGCCGATGGCCAGGCCGACGCTGGAGCCGAAATTCCAGATGGAATAGAGCGCGCCGATGATCAGGCTCGCCGAGGCCGGTGGAAAGGCCGAGGTCGCGGCCAGGGCCGAGGTCGCCTGCTGCAGCCCCCAGCCGAGCCCGAACAGCCCCAAGCCGATCAGCACGATCCACGCCGGGCTCACCGGCTCGAAGAAGATCTGCACCAGCGCGGCGAGCGCGAGGAAAAGCTGCCCGGGCGCCAGGAACGGCATCGGGCCCTTCCGGTCGACCAGCTTGCCGATCAGCGGCGGCACGATGACGACCAGCCCGGAAATCGGCAGCAGCATCAGTCCCGCGATGTAAGGCTCTTCGTTGCGAATGGACTGCAGGTAGAGGGGCGCCATGAAGCTGCCGATCGCGATGAACCCGCCGAGCGTCAAGGCGACCACCGCGCAGGCAAGAAAGTTCCGGTTGCGGAAGAGCTCGAATTTGATGATCGGAAAGGCGACCCGCCGCTCGACGAAAATGAAAATCGCCAGCAAGACGATGGCGGCCACGGCGGTTGTCACCGTCGCCGGCGCATCCCAGCCCCAATTGTTGCCCTTCATGATGGCGGTCACCAGCGCGGCCATCCCCGGCGTCAGGAAGGCGAGGCCCAGCCAGTCGACTTTTTCGTTCTCCTGGCGCGGCGTCTCCATGACCGATCCCCAGGCGATGAGGAAGCCGATGACGACCACCGGCACGTTGACGTAGAACGCCCAGCGCCAGGACAGCGCCGACATGAAGCACGCCGCCCAGAACGGGCCCGACCGCCATGCCGAAGCCGGTGATGCTCATGAAGATCGCCAGCGCGCGGCCTTGCTCGTTTTCAGGGAAATGGTGGTTCACTAACCCGACCGAGCAGGTCAGCATGATCGCGCCAGCGATGCCCTGGACGAACCGGCAGGCGATCAGGAATTGCGGGCTGTCGGCCGGTTCCGGCCAGCAGCGACGCCAGCGCGAAGGCGATCACGCCGGCATAGAGGACGCGCCTCCGGCCGTAGATGTCGCCCAGGCGCCCCATCGTCACCATGAAGACGGTCAGCATCAGGAAGAACGCGTTCATCACCCACTGCAACTGGTCGACGGTGGCGTGCAGCTCCCGCTGAATGCCGGGCAAGATCGTGTTGACGATGGTGAAATCGACGAAGACGACGAAGCACAGGATGCTGATCCCGACCAGGGCCTGCCAACGTTTTGGGGATGCATCAACCATCGATCTCTCCGTTTCCGCCGTCCTGACCGGCGTCCGTTCTTGCGCCTTTCCGGTTCCGTCGTGAATTTTGATACCACCCGTCACGGGATCGTCCAGATCAAAGTCTCTCGCGGGAGTGGGTTTCGGCCGATACGCCTAGAGCAGCGGCCCGGTCAGCCGGAGCGCATCCTCGAGAAAGCGGTTCCAGAGCGAGCGCGAAGCCCAGGCCTTAGGGTCGAGCTTTTCGGACTGCGCCAGATATCGCCGTTGCAGCGCGTGCAGCTCCGCCGCAAAGGCCGGCTCGTAGATGAACAGCGCGACCTCGTAGTTGAGCCAGAGACTGCGCATGTCGAAGTTGACCGTGCCGAACATCGCCATTTTGTCGTCGACCATGAGCGATTTCGTGTGCAGCAGGCCGTTGCGATAGAAGTGGATGTCAATGCCGGCGTTCAGCAGGTCCGCGTAGTAGGAGCGGCTGGCGTAGCGCGTCAGGATCGAATCGACTTTTCCCGGCAGGATGATGCGCACCTTGACGCCGCGCGCCGCCGCGCCGCGCAGCGCCCACAGCAGCGAGTCATCGGGAACGAGATAGGGCGTCGTGATGACGAGCTGTTCCTCCGCCGCGTTGATGATGGCCAGCATCATTTGCAGCAGCGCATTGCCTGATTCGCCCGGTCCCGACGGGATGACCTGCATGTCCGCGCCGCCCTTCTGCACGACGTGGTTGAGGCCGACATCCGCCATCACCGCGGGGAGCGGCTCGTCCGCCTCGACCATCCAGTCGCCGATGGCGATGGCGGTGAGCGGCGCGACGGCGGCGCCCTCGATCCGGGTCATGGCGTCGACCCATTGTCCGACGCCGGCGTCCTGCTTGAAGAAGCGCGGATCGACGAGGTTCATGCTGCCGGTCCACGCCACGCGGCCGTCGATGACGACCACCTTGCGGTGCAGGCGCAGGTCGGTGCGGCCGATGATCGTCCGGAACAGCCCGACCGGCAGCGCTTCGCGAAGCTCGACCCCCGCGTCGCGCAGGCGCTGCGGCTGCGCGCTCCGCCACCAGGGGCGGGCGCCGAGCGCGTCGATCAGCAGCCGGCAGGCGACGCCGCGGCCTGCCGCGCGGATCACGGCTTCCAGGATGTCGCCGGCCGCGCCGCCCTCGTCCCAGATGTAGAACTCCATCAGCAGGCTGGTCTCGGCCGCCTCGATATCGCGCGCCAGCCGCCGGAAGATTTCCTGGGTATCCGACAGCAGCTCGATCGTGCTGCCGTGCACGGTCGGGCTTCCGGCGGCGCGCCGGCCGAGCCGGTCCATGCCATGGGCGGCGGTCGTATGGCGCGACCAGTCGACGCCGGTCAGGCCGTCGGCGATCATCGCATCGCAGAGATGGCGGAAGTCGTCATGCTGCATCAGCAGCCGCTTCGCCCGCCACGGGTCCAGCCGCCTTTCGCCGATGATCAGGTAGACCGCCGCGCCGCCGAAGGGCAGCGTGACGACGAGCAGGATCCAGGCCAGCGCGACGCCGGTCGCCGGTCGCCGCATGATGACGCGCAGGCCGATTCCCGCCGAGATCAGCACGTGCAGGATCATCGGAAGCGAGACGGGTTGCGGGAGATAGTCCACGGTGTCGCTCGCGCGCTGCCTTCGGGTTGCGGTCGCGGCGTCCTCCCGACCGCTGCCGGGATGACGTCCTCGGAGACTCCGATAGCGGGATTCGCGCCGTGCGGGAAGCGGCGATTTGGCGAAGACGCCGGAAAGATGCTGAAATGCGGAACCGCGGGAAAAAGCGTGGAGGCATCGCATGGGCAAGTTGAGCGGCAAGACCGCGATCGTCACCGGCTCCAGCCGCGGCATCGGCCAGGCGATCGCCGAGCTGTTCGCCGCCGAAGGCGCGCGCGTCGTCTGCGCCGCGCGGACGGTGCACGACGGCGACCACCGGCTCGAAGGCTCGCTCAGCCGCACGGTGGAGATCATCAAGGGCCGGGGCGGGGAGGCGCATGCGGTCGCCGCCGACATCTCCAAGCCCGAGAGCTGCCTCGCCCTGGTCGAGCAGGCGCGCGCCCTGCTCGGGCCGATCGACATCCTCGTCAACAACGCGGCGCTGAACTACTACGTGCCGATCGAGGAATATCGCATCAACCGCTGGATCAAGTGCTTCGAGATCAACGTGCACGCGCCCTTCATCCTGTCGCAGGCGGTGCTGTCGGACATGACCGGCGGGCGCGGCGGGGCCATCGTCAACATCAGCTCGGGCTCCGCGATCGGACCGGGCCGCGGGCCCTATGCCGGACAAGACGGTGCGCGGCGGCACCATGTACGGCGCGAGCAAGGCCGCGCTGGAGCGCTTCACCCAAGGCCTGGCGCAGGAGATGGCGCAGTACGGCAATATCGCGGTCACCGCGCTCGCGCCGTCGCGCACCGTGCCGACGCCGGGCACCGTGTTCCACAAGCTGATGGCCGGCATGGACGACCCGCGCGGCGAGCCGCCCTCGATGATGGCGCGCGCCGCGCTGCTGCTCGCCTCCGAGCCGCCGGAAAAGGTCAACGGCCGCGTCACCTACAGCCAGCAGATCCTGAAGGAGTTCGGCTGGATCGGCACCGCCGTCGGCCGCGGCGTCGACGTGCCCGGTTCCGGCTATTCGCAGGTGTGAGGGTGCGTTCACAATAATGCTGATTTAGGTCTTAATCGCACGCTCTAATCGGTTTGACAGCCTCGCAAGGCGCGCTCGATAGTGGGCGCCTGGGGACGGCATGAAAAACAACCCGGAATAGCCGGGACAAGAACGAGGACGCAGGGAGATGAATTTCGATTTTTCCGACGACCAGAAGCTGCTGCGCGACCAGGCGCGGCGCTTTCTCGACGACCATGCGTCGCTGAAACAGGTGCGCGCCGTCCTCGAAAATGACGCGATCCCGTACGACGCGGCGCTGTGGAAGGGGATGGCCGAGCTTGGCTGGACCGGCACGACGATCCCCGAGGAATACGGCGGCGCGGGGCTGTCCTATGAAGATCTCTGCGTGATCGCCGAGGAGCTGGGCCGGTCGCTCGCGCCGACGCCCCTATCGTCGTCGCTGTATCTCGCGGCGGAAGCGCTGCTGCAGGCGGGCAGCGAGGCGCAGAAGCTGTCCTGGCTGCCCCAGCTGGCGCTCGGCGACCTCATCGGCTGCTTCGCGCTGGCGGAAGGCGTCGGCATTCCGACGCCGGCGTCGATCAAGGTCGCGGTCAAGGACGGGCGCATCAGCGGCAGCAAGGTCCCGGTCGCGGATGGCGACGTCGCCGATATCGCCATCGTGCTCGCGCGCGGCGAAGGCGGGCTCGCGCTCTATCTCGTGGAGCTGAACGGCGCCGGCGTGCACCGCGAGACCGTGGAGACGGTCGACCCGACCCGCTCGCATGCCCGGCTCACCTTCGACCAGGCGCCCGCCGAGCGCATCGGCGCGGAGGGCGAGGGCTGGGCGGTCACGGAATCCGTGCTCGACCGCGCCGCCGTCCTGATGGCCTTCGAGCAGGTCGGCGGCGCGCAGGCCTGCCTCGACATGGCGACCGAGCATGCCAAGAACCGCTTCGCCTTCGGCAAGCCGATCGGCGCCAACCAGGGGATCAAGCACAAGCTGGTCGACATCTATGTCGCGCTCGAGCTGGCCCGCGCCAACGCCTATTACGGCGCCTGGGCGCTGACGGCGAACGCGGCGGACCTGCCGGTCGCCGCCGCGGCGGCGCGCGTCGCGGCGAGCGAGGCGTTCAATCTTGCCGCGCGCGAGGGACTGCAGACGCACGGCGCGATGGGCTTCACCTGGGAGTTCGACTGCCACCTGTTCTACCGGCGGGCCAAGCTGCTGTCGCTCGCGCTCGGCGGCGAGCGCCGCTGGAAGGAGCGGCTGGTCGGCCAGCTCGAAAAGCACAACCTCGCCACCGCGGAGGTGATGTGATGGATTTCAACGATACCCCGGACGAAGCCGCCTTCCGCGCCGAAGCCCGCGCCTGGCTGAGCCAGAACGCCGAGCCGCGCCGGCCCGGCAGCATCTTCAAGCTGCGGCGCGGCGAGGAGGGGCTGATCCCGCTCGCCAAGCAATGGGAAGGGCGCAAGTTCGCCGGCGGCTTCTCCGGCATCCCCCTGCCGAAGGAATACGGCGGGCGCGGCGGCACGCGGCTGCAGCAGATCATCTATCTGCAGGAAGAGGCGCAGTTCGTCACGCCGCCGCCGATCTTTTCCATCAGTCACGGCATGGCGGTGCCCGTCATGCTGGCCTATGCCACCGAGGCGCAGAAGCGGCGCTACGTGCCGGCGACGCTCAAGGGCGACGAGATCTGGTGCCAGCTCTTTTCCGAGCCGGGCGCGGGCTCCGACCTCGCCGGCCTGCGCACCCGCGCGGTGCGCGACGGCGACGACTGGGTGATCAACGGGCAGAAGATCTGGAACTCGGGCGCGCATTACGCCGATATGGGCATCCTGGTCACGCGCAGCGATCCCACGGTCGCGAAGCACAAGGGCCTGACCTATTTCTTCCTCGACATGAAGACGCCCGGCGTCGAGGTGCGGCCGATCAAGCAGATGACCGGCTTCGCGAACTTCAACGAGGTGTTCCTGACCGACGTCCGCATTCCCGACAGCCAGCGCCTCGGCGCGGTCGGCGAGGGCTGGAAGGTCGCGATCACCACGCTGATGAACGAGCGCGTCGCCTCGGGCGTGCGCCCGGCGCCGAACTTCGAGGACATCTTCGGCCTCGCCCAGGATCTCGCAGCTCGAGGACGGGCCGGCGATCGCCGATCCTTCGGTGCGCGAGAAGCTCGCCGACTGGTACATCCAGTCGCGCGGTCTCGAGCTGATCCGCTTCCGCACCATGACGGCGCTGTCGCGCGGCCAGCAGCCGGGACCGGAGAACTCGATCACCAAGCTGGTCGGCGCCTTCAAGCGCCAGCAGATCGCCGCCTTCGGCATGGACCTGATGGACATGGCGGGCGCGGTCACGGACCAGGAGCTCGCGCCGATGCGGGCGCTCTTCCAGCACGCGCTGCTGGACTCGCCGAGCGGCAGGATCGCGGCGGGCACGGACGAGATCCTGCGCAACATCATCGGCGAGCGGGTGCTCGGCCTGCCGCGCGACGGGCGCGCCGACAAGGACGTGCCCTTCAACCAGCTGCGCGAGACCAAGGGCTGAGCGCGGCCGTCGGCACGACGGACGTCTTCATGACCTTCGCGCGATCCCTCGCGGACAAGATCGTCGGGACCCGGTTCGAGGATTTTTCCGGCGACGCGGTCCGTTGGGCCAAGGCGGCGATACGCGACACGATGGCCGTGACGATCGCGGGCGTGAACAGCCCGACTGCGGCGTTGACGCGGCGAGTCACGGGCGCCGACGCCGCGAAAGGCGCCTGCCAGGTCTTCGGCACACGCTACCGGTGCGGTCCGATGGCGGCGGCGCGCGCGAACGGCACGGCAGCCCACGCGCTCGATTTCGACGACATTCACGAGAGCATGATGGGCCACCCGTCGGTCGCCGTCCTGCCGGCCGTGCTCGCGCTGGCGGAAGCAGAGGGGCGCACGGGGCGCGACGCGCTGCTTGCCTATCTCACGGGGCTGGAAGCGACGTGCCGGATGGGCCGCGTGGTCGGCTTCAGCCATTTCGCCCAGGGCTGGCACGCGACCGAGACGCTCGGCATTTTCGGGGCGGTCGCGGCGGCGGCGCGCCTGCTGCCGTTGAGCGCGGAACAGACCACCACGGCGCTTGCCATCGCGGTATCGCTTGCCGCCGGTGTCCGCGCCAATTTCGGCACCATGATGAAGCCGCTGCACGCCGGGCTCGCGGCCTCGAACGGCGTGTTCGCCGCACGCCTGGCACGCGACGGCTTCACCGCGGACCATCGCGCCTTCGAGCATCCGCAGGGCTTCTTCGCCCTGTTCCGGCGCGGCGACGATCCGCCCGATACGGCGGCGATGGATGCCTGGCTCGATCCGCCCGAAATCCTCGACCCGGGCATCGCGCTCAAGCTTTATCCCTGCGGCGCGCACAGCCATCCGTTCATCGACATGACGCGGCGGCTGGCGGCGGCCAACGGCCTGACCGCCGACGCCGTGACGCAAATGGAGATCCGCATGGAGCAGAGCCGGCATGCCCATACCGATCGACCGGAACCGAAGAGCGGCCTCGATGCGAAGTTCAGCGTGCAATACACGGTGGCCCGGGCGCTGTTGAACGGCTGCGTGCTGCTCTCCCATTTCGACGACGCCGCGATCAAGGAGCCGGCCATCCGGGCGGTCATGGCGAAGATCCGCGCCGTCCCGCATCCCGACATGGACGCGAGCTGGGCCGACAAGTATGGCGGGGAAATCACCGTGACCGCGGCCGACGGCCGTCAGTTCAGCGACCGCATCGTCCATCAGCTCGCGCGCGGGCCGGAAAATCCGGTCACGGACGAGGAGCTGTGGACCAAGTTCCGGGATTGCGCCGCGGCTGCGCTTCCGCCCGAACGTATCGAGACATTGTTCGCGGCGCTCGGCCGGCTGGAAGCGCTGGAGTCGGTTGCCGGGATCGCCGCGCTGACCGTGCCGGCGGCGTGACGGCTGCAGTCCGCTCGCTCAGGCCGGAACGGGGCCCCGCACCACCGTGCGGTTCAGCACGCGGGCGTATCGGTCCATCTCGAAATTCGGCAAGGCGCGGTGCAGCAGGCAGCGGTTGTCCCACATGACCATGTCGCCCGGTTGCCAGCGGTGGCGATAGACGAAGCGTTCTTGCGTGGCGAACGCCTGTAATTCGGAAAGCAACGCTTCGCCGTCGGAAATGCTCCACCCGTCGATATGCGAGGTGTGGTTGCCGATATAAAGGCCCTTGCGGCCGGTCGCCGGATGGGTGCGGACGAGCGGGTGAACCACCGGCGGCGCGTCCTGCTTCTCTTCTTCCGTCGCGGGCTTGCTGCCGGATTTCTGGCGCGAGCGCTCCCAGCTATGCACGACGCGAAGCGGCGCGAGACTGTGCTTGCGTTCCTCGGGCAGCGCGTCGTAGGCCGCCTGCATGTCGGCGAACTCGGTGTCGCCGCCCTGCGGCGGCAGCTGCACCGCATAGAGCAGCGTCGCGAGCGACGGCCGCGCCATGTAGGACTTGTCGGTGTGCCAGGAATAATTGCCGATGTTCTTAATCTCGCGTGACGGCCGCTGATTTTCGTCGAGGTTGTTGACCGGGTGCACCTCCGGCGCGCCGGCGCTGCGGAAATCCCGGTTTACATGCGGCTCCAGCTCGCCGAAGCGGCGCGTGAACGCCAGCTGCGCCTCCTTGGGAAGGTCCTGCTTACGGAACACCAGCACGTGGTACCGGTTGAGGGCGTCGAGGATCGCATCCCGCATCGCGTCGTCGATCGCCCGGGACAGATCGAGGCCGAAAATCTCCGCTCCCATCAGCGGCGACAACGGTCGAATATCGAAAGGAAGGCCTGTCGGTAATTCGGTCGATGCGAGCGCATCCGTCATCGTCATGTCCGGCAATCCTCTTCAGCGTTGCCCGTATTTTAGCAAAATTCGGCTCCAGCGCCCCATCGGTTATCGCGAGAGGGTCACGGCCTCGCCCGGCGCCGGCGTGTGCTCGAACTTGCCGCGCGCGATCAGGGCCTCGCGGCCGCCGTTGGCCTCGACGAGCGCGGTCTGGCTCTTGTAGGCCGCGTCGTCCGCCGCATCGGGATCAACGATGCCGCGCAGGATCGCCTCATAGTCCGCGACGACCTTTCGATGGCTGGCGCTGCGCGACAGGTCGTGCAGCTCCTCAGGGTCCGCCTGCAGGTCGAACAGCTCCGGCTCGTAGCCGACGTAATGGATGTACTTGTAGCGCCCCTTGCGGATCATGAAGGCGGCGCGGTCGGCCGCCGCCGCGTAATACTCGCAGAAGGCGACACGGTCGGGGTCCGGCTTCGCCTGCGCCATGTCGATGAGCGAGCGCCCCGGCATGCCGGCCTGGCCGGCGAGGTCCTTGAGGCCCGCGCCGTCGAGCATGGTGGGCGCGACGTCGAGCAGCGTGACCGGCGTCGTCGAGACCTTGCCTTCCGGCACGTCGGGGCCCGCGACGATCATCGGGATGAAGGCGGCTTCCTCGTACATGTTCGATTTGCCGAACAGGCGGCGCGTCCCGAGATTATCGCCGTGATCCGAGGTGTAGATCACCAGGGTGTCGTCCCGCAGGCCGCATTCGTCGAGGCAGGCGAGGACCTTGCCGATATTGCTGTCGAGATAGCTGATGGCGCCGTAGTAGCTGGCGAGAATCACGCGCCGTGACTTCGTCGGTGATGAAGTCGTTGTAATTGCGGTTCCGCTCCGCCTTCTGGATCCAGGGATGCGTCACCGCATCGGGATCGGACAGCTTCGGCTTCGGAATGCTGGCCGTGGGGTAGAGGTCGTAGAAGTCGCTGCGGCGCGATATACGGCGGATGCGGGCAGACGAAGGAGACGAAGGCGTTGAAGGGGCCGGCCTTCTTATCCGCCGCCCGGGCGCGGATCCACGCGCAGGCGCGCTCGGCGATGTCGTGATCGTAACGCAGATAGGGGCTGTCGCCGGGCCCGATCTCGGTCATGCTTTTGCTCGACTTCATCGGGCCGACCATCGGCCGCTTGATGCAGCTGCGGATGTCGCCCTTGCCGCCGAGCACGTGCATCGGGATGATCTGTTCCGCGAAGCCGGTGTCGTCCTCGGTATTCCGGAAATGCAGCTTGCCGATCGAGGTCGCCGACGATCCGTTCTCGCGCAGCATGTGATGCCAGCTCTTGGGACGGCCGATATAGGGATGCGCGTTGTCCCAATTGCCGGTCTCGAAGACATATTGTCCGGTGGCGATCACCGCGCGGGCCGGCACGCAGATGGGCGAGTTGGAGTAGGCGGTGGTGAAGCGCGTTCCCCGCGCCGCCAGGGCGTCGATATGGGGCGTCTTCACGAAAGGGTGCCCATAGCAGCCGGACGCCTTGCCCTGATGCTGGTCGGACATGATGTAGAGAATATTCAACGGTTTCATGGCGGTCCCTCGAACGCGCGGCGCTTCGGCGTGCGCGTTAATCATAGCGGGGGCCATGTGATTTCGACGAATCCACGTCAGATTGTCGAGCTTTCGGCGGGCATTCCCGTGGCGGCTGCGCCGCGGGCGGCCGCCCGGCGCTGTTCCTCGGCCGAATTGCGTCCCTGCACCGTTGCCGGAGTCTTCCCACGAAAGAGGTAATGCGAAAGTTTTTATGCGCGTTAATGGGCGCTTTGGCGCCGGATTTCTGCAGAATGGGCTCCGATTCCTACGCCTGTTGGGCTAGCCCGAAGACCCGAATGACGCCGTCCTGGGACGGTGATCTAATTTCCCGGGCAGTCTGGTGGGGATTGCAATTGCCCGGCTGCCGAGAACTTGGCTTGTACAAGCGGAACGTGCCCGCTTCGAGCGATTTAGGCGCAATTGCCGCGGTCTTGGCATGACACGGAAGGCAGCAACAGTGTTCGACACATCGATCTGGCGCTCCTGGGCGTCGCGGATGACGTCGCGCATGGCGCTGCAGCCGGCGCATTCCGCCGACCTCGACGGCCGGCGGGTGATGGCCGAGAAACGGGCGGCCGCCGCCGAGATCATCGCCAAGGAAGCGAACGCCATCCGTCTCAAGGCGCTTCTGGATGCTGCGCGGGAAGAAGCCGCCGACCGAAACATCCGCTCGGCGGAAGCGCGTTTCGCCGCGGCCCGGGGCGAGTGGGAGGCGGTGCGGCGCGGTTTCCAGCCTGAACCCGATCCCTATGCCGAGCCCGATGCGGCCGCGCCCAAGGCGCGCGTGCTGCCGTTTCCCGCCGCCGCGACCGCCTGGCTGCCGAGGCTGGCGGAAATTTCCCGGCGCAGGGAAGCTGTTGTTCGGCGGGCTTCCGATGCTGCTGCTCGTGAGCGGCATCGGCATCGCCGCCTATTTTCATGCGGCGGCAGGACCGTCGGCGACGGAACGGACGCCGGTCGTGCGGGCGTCGCTCGGTTCCCTCGACGCGCCGGGCAATACGCCGGAAGCCGGCAATCCCGGCGCCGTCGTCACCCTGCCGCCCGCGGGATCCGGTTCGGCGGCCGAGCTGCTGTCGAAGCCAGCGTCCGTCGCACCGGCTGCCAAGCCGGCGCCGCACGGCCATACCGCGGCGGCGATGACGCGGGCGCACAAGCGGCGGATCGTGGCGCCGCCTCCGCCGCCCCGCCGCCCCGAGCCGGAATTGCTTGCCGCCGGCGCCCCGGCGCCCGTCGAGCAGCCCCGGGTTTCACCCAGCGTCGAATAACGGCGAGCCGCGGCCTTACTTGTCTTCGAGCGGCCGGCCGTCATGCCGCGCGCAGAAGCCGAGCACGTGCTCTGCGCAGGTCCTGGGATAGAGAAGCTGGACCATGTGGAAGGGCGTCGGCAGGTGGATCATCTCGAATTGCCGCAGCCCCTTGCGAAGCAATTCCTCCTGCGCCGGGCTCGTGATCTGACCCGACGTCGGATAGAGGCCGAGCACCGGGGCCTGCACCGCGGGCAGGAAGGCGGACGCGTTGGCGGCGTTGACCAGCTTCGACATGGCGACCTGCACGTCCGGATCGCCTTTCGTGAACTCGTCCACATACCACTGGAACAGGCCCGGCTCCTCGTCGGCGGGGAGGCGCGTGCCGCGGGTGGTCGCCTCGACCCATTTGCGGATGCCCATCTCTTGCATCGCGTCGGTGCGCGAGCCATGCCCCATCGCGTAGCGCTGCTTCATCGCCTCTTCGATGAAGACGGGCGTGCCGACGAGGGTCAGCGTCCGCACCCGTGACGGATGGCGCGCGGCGAGCGCGAGGCCGAGGATTCCGCCCATGGACTCGCCGCAATAATGCACGCTGTCCGTGCCGAGATGGTCGAGCAGCGCCACCACGTCGCCGACCAGCGCGTCCAGCGTGACGTCGCGCGCGAGATCGAGCCGGCCGGTCGACTGGCCGAGCCCGCGCATGTCCGGCCGCAGCACCTTGTAGAAGCGCGACAGGTACGGCACCCAGCGGTACCAGAACCGGCCCGACCGTCCGTTGCCGTGCTGCAGCAGGAGATAGGGGCTGTCGCTCCACGGGTCGGTGAAGTCGTCGACCCGGTAGTGGATCGATATCCCGGCCGTCCTCTGCAGCAGCGGCATGGCGCGGTTGTCCGTCAGCCGGCGTGGCTGCGGTCGACCAGCTCGATGGTGACGTCCTCGGGGCCGCGCAGGAAGGCGATGCGGACGCCGGGACGGATGGTCGTCGGCTCCATGGTGAAGGCGGCGCCTTTGCCTTTCATCTCGGCGACGATGGAGTCGATGCCGGTGACGATCAGGCCGACGTGATCCAGCCCCATGTAGGGCGACTGCGGCGCGGACGCGACCGTGTCGGTCGGCGCGACCTGGGCGATGAAGATCATCTGGCCGCACAGGTCCATGTCGACGCGCGGCTTGCCGTTCTGCGTGGAGCGCTTGACCGTCGCGCCGAACATCTTCTCGTAGAATTGCGCGGTCCGTTCCGGATCCGGGCTCCGCAGGTGAATATGGTCGAATTTGAACGCGCCCATGGTTACTCTCCCTTCCTCTTCCGTTTCCCTGTGCTACCGATCCTATAGGCTGGGCGCCGTTTGCGCCAAATCGCCGCAGGCCCCCCACTTCGCGCAAGAGATGATCTTGGAGCCGGCGGCTGCAACGCCTATTCTGTCCCACCAATCGCCAGACAAGTCCCCGTCATGGAATCTCCGCTACGAGGGAATATTCCGCAGGATTGCCATCCGCGCGTGCGGGCAATGATCGATTACTGGTTGTCGATCCACCCGCCGTCCGGCCTGCCGGGACGGCGGCACTTCGATCCGGTCGCGGTGCCGAGGCTGCTCAGCAACACGGGCCTCATCGAAGTGCACGGCGACCCGCCGCGCTTCCGCTGCCGCCTGTACGGCACCGGCCTGGTCGGCGCGATCGGCCGGGACATCACCGGCCAGTGGTATGACGAGGCGTTCCCCAACTTCGAGCGGGAAGCGCAGTATCAGAACTTTTGCCACGTCGTGACGACGGGCACGCCGCACTGGCGGCGCGGCCGGCTGCGCATCCCGGTCGAGAAGGAGCATCACCTGCTGGAACGCGTGCATCTCCCGTTGGCGAGCGACGGGACCACGGTCGACATGATCCTCACCTTCGCGCTCTTCTTCGACCCGGACGATCCGTTCCTCGAAGAGCGCGGCCTGACGGGGCCGTCCAGGTGATGCCGTCGCGCGCGGGGATCAGTCCGCCGCCGCGTCCTTCGCCCAGGGGGCGATCACCGGCCCGCCCTTGACCAGCACGCGGTGCAGCAGCCGCCCCTGGGTGTGATCGACCTCGGTGCGCGCGTGCATGAGCGCCTGATTATCCCACATGATCAGGTCGCCGACCTGCCAGTCGTCATGCTCCCAGACGAATTTCTCCTGGGTGGCATGCGCCCACAGCTTGTCGAGCAGCGCTTCACTCTCCGCGTCCGACAGCTCGACGATGTAGGAGGAGGGGCCGTCGTAGCGCCGCCCGAGATAGAGCGCCGATTTCTTCGTCATCGGATGCACGCGGACGATGGGGTGCACCGGGCCGATCACCTCCTCGCGCTTGCTCGCCTTGGTGAAGGTCACCCGCACCTTGCCCGAGGTGTTGCGGCTGCGGTCGTGCAGGATGTGCTTGCCCTGGACCGCCTGCTTCAGCTCGTCCGGCAGCGTCTCGTAGGCGAGCACCTGGTTGCAGAAGCGCGTGTGCCCGCCGCCGTTGACCGGCACCTGGACCGCGTTCAGCAGGCTGCCCATCGGCGGCGTCTCCATGTAGGAGTTGTCGGAGTGCCAGAGCAGCTCCTGGCTGCCGGAGCCTTCGGTGAATTTCTGCGGCTTGCCGTCCTTGTCGAGGTTGGAGATCAGGGTGAGGCCCTCGATGGACGAGATGCGGGCGGAGTCGCCCGGCTTGTGGCCGTCCTTGATGTAGAAGTTGTGCGAGCCGGCGACCATGCGGCCGCCCAGCCGGTCGGCCAGCGCGACGAGCTGCTCTTTCGACAGGAACTGACGGCGCAGCAGCAGCACCATGTGCTGGGCCCAGATTTCCTTGAGCCGGTCGATCGCCGCGTCGGATGTCTCCTGGGCGAGATCCAGGCCCTGCACTTCCGCGCCGAGCGCCTTCCCGGTGGGGATGACCTCGATCGCCTTGACGTCGTTGCCGCTCATGCTTTCCTCCTGCGCCTTGGGTTCTGTCGCACACCGATTGCGTTGATTGTCGCACAACGCCCGGTCCCGGTAAAAATCCGGGCGCGTCGCGGGCGCTCGAATTCCGGATCGCGGGTCGAACGATGACGCGGCTGGAAAAGGACGGCAAACGGGCGCCTCCGTTCCGGCGTGCGTGCAAATTCCAGTTGAATTCGCTCAATACGGTGGTAGACGTGTAAAAATGACACGTTGCGGCAATAGACTGATATTTATCCCACTTGCGTAACCGGCAAACAGGGCGAGGATACCTTTATGCTGAATATCGTTGAGCGGCGTCAGGCCGGCAAATCCCTGGGGACATCGGGTCTCTTCGAACGTGCCGCTCGGGCGACGTTCGGGATCTTGATCGCATTGGCTCTCGTGGCGCCTGCGTTGACGGCGCGCGCCGAGGCCGCATACATCTCGACCCTGTTCAACAGCGATAATAACGGGGCGCCCGGCGGGGCCGTCTTTTTCAATCTGACGGTCGGTCCGCACGATATCTCGATCACCCGTTTCGATACCAATGCCGATGCGATCGGCACATTCCCCGGTTTCCAGGTCTATACCCGATCGGGAAGCGCATTCGGCGCCGAATCGGATGCCGGGTTATGGAACTTCAGAGCCTTCGGGACGGTGACGGGACTGGGCGTTGACGCCATGAGCCCCGTCTTCCTGAACAACCATATCGATCTGAGCGCCGCAACGACCTACGGGTTTGCGCTTCTGATGCCGGCCGGGGTCACCCACTACTACACGAACACGGGCAGTGACGGCGCGCTTGCATCCTACGCGAACCTGGATTTGTCGCTCGATTTTGGCACGGCGCAGAGCCTGCCGTTCTTCGGCGTCGTGTACGATCCGCGCACGTGGAATGGAGCGATCTATTATAATGGCCCGAGCCCCGTGCCCCTCCCGGCGGCCGCGTGGTTGTTCCTGTCCGCTCTGGCCGGACTGGGCGTGTTCAGCCGGCGGCGGCGAATTGCCGCCTGACGGCGCCATCGACCTTCCCATTCTTCAACGGCGGCCCTTCGGGGCCGCTTTTCATTTCCGGTGAACGCCCGCGCCGTCCGGCCCCGGCAACGCGCGGGCGCGTTGCGGGCCGCGCGCTTTCAAGGCAGGCTCGGCGGAGCGGGAGAGGGGCGAAGAGCGATGGCCGCAGGGGCCGAGGCGGGGCACGGATACCAGGCGCAGGCGCCGCTCAAGGGCGTCCTGTGGATGGTGCTCGCCGCCTTCTTCTTCGCGGTCTCGGTCGGGCTGGTGCGCTACATCTCGACCACGATCGACGCCTTCGAGCAGACCTTCTGGCGGCAGTTCATCGGCTTCCTGATCATCCTGCCCATCGTCCTCCGGAACGGTTTGCCCGCGCTGCGGACGCGGCAGCTCGGCATCAACCTGTTCCGCAACGTCATGGGCTATGTCGGCATCGCGCTGTCCTTCTATTCGGTGACGCTGATCCCGCTTGCCGACTCGCTGGCGCTGCAATTCACCCTGCCGCTGTTCACCATCGTGTTCGCCATCATCATCCTGGGCGAGCGCGTGGGCGTGCACCGCCTGGCGGCGACGGCGGCGGGATTCGTCGGCGCGCTGGTCATCCTCAGGCCGGGCTTCGCGGAGATCCGCTTCGGCATGATCGTGGCGCTCGGCGCGGCGGCCTTCCTCGCGATGAGCGACACGCTGGTGCGCCGCCTGTCGCGCACCGAGCCGACGACGCTGATCGTGTTCTACGGCTACGCGCTGCAGGTGCCGATCGCCTTCGCGGTGGCGCTCTTGCACTGGGTGACGCCCTCGCTCGCCGATTGGCCCTGGCTGATCGCGCTCGGGCTCTGCTCCTTCATCGCGAGCTGGTCGCTGTCGCGCGCCTTCGTGCTCGCCGAGGCGAGCCTGGTCTCGCCGGTGCTGTTCATCCGCCTGCCGATCGTCTCCGCCATCGGCTACGTCTTCTTCGCCCAGGTGCCGGACGTCTGGGCCTGGGTCGGCGCGGTGATCATCTTCGCCAGCACGACCTACGCCGCGCGGCGTGAGGCGCTGCACAACCGGCGACGGCGGGCGGCTGCGCTCCCCGAGGCTTCGCGCTAGGGAAGGGCTCGCCGATCGTTCCGCATCCGGTCGATTTCCCGGCGCGGGGCGATGGCGCTAGACTTGCCGGTGGGCCCGGCTTCACGGGCCGCCGCCGCCCCATCGCGCGCTGCGCCGAAAGGATACCGCCGTGAATACGCTCACTGTCCAGCCGATCGGCGACGGCTTCGTCGCCGAGGTCGCGGGCCTGGACCTTGCACATTCCCTGGACGATGCCGCGATCGAGCGGATCGCCGGCCTGCTCGACGATTTCGCGGTGCTCGTCTTTCGCGGCCAGCGCCTCGACGCGGAGGCGCTCGACCGCTTCGCGCGGCGCTTCGGCGCGCCGCAGCGGCATGTGCTCGAGCGCTACCGGCATCGCGAGATCCCGGAAATCTCGTATGTCACCAACGTCGCGGCGGACGGCTCCATCGACAAGTTCGGCGTGCGCCGCGCGACCATCTGGCACAGCGACGCGACCTACGAGACGAAGCTGCCGCGGCTGGCGATGCTGCATGCGCTCGAAGTGCCGTCCGAAGGCGGCGGTACGCTGTTCGCCGACATGCGGGCCGCCTGGGACGCGCTGCCGGAGACGACGCAGACGACAGCTCCTGCCGCTGACCGGGCTGCACCGGTTCAACGTCGGTCCGGCCGGCGGCGCCGGGATCTATGCGGGGCAGGCGGGCACGGAGCACGGGTTCGAGGACCAGCGGCATCCGGCCGTTGCGGTGCACCCGACCAGCCGGCGGCGTATCCTCTTCGTCAACCCGGCGCACACGCACGGCTTCGACGGCATGGCGCGCGATGCCGGCTGGCGGCTGGTGGAAGAGCTCTCCGCCCACGCGGTCCAGGCGCGCTTCGTCCACCGCCACGACTGGCGGCCGGGCGACCTCGTGATCTGGGACGAGCGCGCCACCATGCACCGCGGCGCCGGCGATTCGCGGCCCGAGGAGCGCCGGGTGCTGCTGCGCAGCATCGTCTATCCCTCATAAGACGGCCGCCGAGGCAGCGCCTCACTGCGCTCAGTGACAGTAGCTCAGCCCGCCCGAGCCGAAGATCGCGGTCGGCCGGAAGCCGAGCGAGTCGACGACCGTGGAGGCGCGGAGCGTGGCGACGTCGACCGCGGCGACGGCGTCCCGGTCGGCGAAGATGACGTAGGCCTTGGTCCCGCCGGCGCCGGTGACCGTGCGCAGCGGCTTGCCCGACAGCGGCACCGTCTCCAGCCGCCGCCGCCGGTCGAGATCGAAGACCTCCGCGCCCGGCGACTGCGGGCCGAAGGCGAGCAGGACCGTGTCCGCGAGGAAGGTGTTCAGCGCGGCCGCATCGGTCCCGGTCGCGAGGCGCTCGCTCTCGGCGTAGGTCCAGGTGGAGATGATCGAGATCGTCCGGTCGCCGAGGTTGGGCACCAGGAAATATTGGCTGTTGACCGTCGGAAAGATCCGCGCGTGCCGGCCGGGCAGGGCGATGCGGCCCACGATCTTTTCCGTTTTGAGGTCGAGCAGCGTCGCCCGGCCGCGCGCGTCGACCGCCATCGCGGTCTCGCCGCCCGGCGTGCGGGCGAGATGGACGACGCCCGCGCCGCCCGAAGCGTCGTCGGCGAGCGGGAGCGTCCGGACGGCGCCCGCGCCGCGGATGTCCGTGATGTGGATCCGTGCGCGGCGCGCATCGCCGATCAGCAGCAGCGCGCCCGGCTTGTCGAAGACCAGCGCGCTCGGCGTGCCATCGAAGCGCAGGGTACGCTCGATCTCGCCGCGGGGCACGTCCAGGATTGCGATCTCGCCGGGGCCGGCCGCCGCCAGATGGGCGCCGTCGGCGGTGAGCTGCGCGGCGGTCGGCGCGAACCCAGGGTCGAGCGAGCGGACGAGGCGTCCGGTCCGGAGATCGAACAGGTGAATTCCGCGCGGGTGGAGGGTCACCACGACCAGGCGGCCCTGATCGCCCGTCGCGAGGGAAAGCTGCGGCACTCCCGGCGCTGCGAAGCGGGCGGCGATGGCGTCGGTCGTCGTGTCGACGGCGACGATCGCACCGCTGACGCCGCTGCTGACGAAGATGAGGTTGTCGAGGCCGCGGTCGGGCGCCTTGCGCGGGGGCGCCGCGACGGCGGCGGCCGCTGCGTGGCAGCACAGCAATAGGGTGATCAGCAAGCGCCCGACCATGCACCCGCCCTGGGACATTGCGGTGACGAGCGTCAACAGTAAGGACGCGGCGCTGCGCGGTCCATGGGCCATGGCGCGGCCCGGTACCGCGCGCGATCGTTCCGCAACCGGTCGATTTCCCGGCGAAGGGCGATGGCGCTAGACTTTAGGCGCCGGCCCGTGCTCGCGGGCCATCGCATCGCCCACCATCCCGAAGGGAAACTGCCGTGACTACGCCAATCGCGTCGGGTGTTTCTGCCAGCCGGGCGCCGGATCTCGCCGCCCGCGACGGCTCGAGCGCGCTGGAGCGCGCGCAGCGCCAGCCGCTCATGCTGGGCCTGTTCCTGCCGCTGCAGAACGGCGGCTGGACGCCGTCTTCCGCGCCGCGCGGCACCGACTGGTCCTTCGACTACAACGCGCGGCTGGTGGTGCGCGCGGAGGAGATCGGCTTCGATCTCGCCTTCGGCCTGGCGCAGTGGCTCGGCGCCGACGGCCACGGCGGCGAGACCAAGTACCGCAAGTATTCGATCGACCCGCTGCTGGTGACGTCGGGCGTCGCCGCGCTGACCCGCAACATCGTCCTGATCTCCACCGTGCACGTGCTCTACGGCTGGCATCCGCTGCATCTCGCCAAGATGGGCGCGACCATGGACCACATGACGGGCGGCCGCTGGGGCCTCAACCTGGTCACCGGCTACCGGCCGAACGAGATCGACATGTTCGGGCTCAAGCCGATCCCGCATGACCGGCGTTACGTCATGGCGGCCGAGTTCACCGAGATCCTCGAGCGGCTGTGGCGCGAGGACGCCAACGTCAGCTTCAAGGGCGACTACTGGACTTTGAAGGACGCCTACGTCTCGCCGAAGCCGGTGCACGGCCGGCCGATCATGGTCAACGCCGGCAGCTCGGACGCGGGGCTCGCCTACGCCGCGAAATATTCCGACCTGATCTTCATCACCAGCCCCGGCGGCGCCGACATCAAGGACGCGCTCGACACGCTGCCGGCCTACACCAAGCGCATCAAGGGCTTGGCGGCGGCGGAGGGGCGCGAGATCCGCACCGTCATCAACCCGCATGTCATCTGCCGCGACACCGAGCGCGAGGTGCGGGACGCCTGCGAGGCCATCGTCGCGGCGGAGGACGCGCCGGCGGTGGACAGCCTCTACGGCACGATGCAGCGCGGCGACCAGGCGTCCTGGCGCGGCCACCAGCGCAACCAGCGCATCATCGGCGGCAACGTGCACGTCTTCGGCACGCCCGAGCAGGTCGTCGACCAGTTCGCCAGGCTCAAGGCGGCGGGCTGCGACGGCATGCAGATCAACTTCTTCGATTTCGCGCCCGACCTGGAATATTTCGGCGAACGGGTCGTGCCGCTGCTGAAGCAGGCCGGGCTGCGCGGTGAACTGACCGCAAGAACGAAGCGAGGGAGGCGACCATGAAGATCTGGCTGCAGAGCGGCAGCGCGCTCGCCGCGGACGCGGGCACGGCCTACGGCAAGCTCTACGAGGACTCGCTGGCGCGGCATTTCAAGGCGATGGCGCGGCCGGACACGGAGCTCAAGGCCTTCGGCATCGGCGGCACGCCCTTCGGCAAGGACCGCTACACGGCCGCCTTCCATCTCGTCGCGACGAAGGTCATCGAGAGCGTGATGCGCGCCGAGCCGGAAGGCTACGACGCGGTCGCGGTGATCAACACCTACGACCACGGCTATTACGAGCTGCGCGAGCTGCTCGGCATCCCGGTCGTGTTCATCAGCGAGAGCGCGATGTATCTCGCCTGCCAGCTCGCGCCGACCTTCAGCTTCGTCACGCACACCGAGGCGATCTACCTGCACATCGCCGAGCTGGCGCGGCGCTACGGCGTCGCCGAGCGCATGGTCCGCGGCGCCAACATGGGCCTGACCTACGAAGACTTCCCCAAGATGTACGCGGACCCGAAGACCTACATCGCCCGCTTCGCCGCGGCGGCGCGCGAGGCGATCGCCCGCGGCGCCACGATCCTGATGGTCGCCGGCAACCCGCTCAACATGTTCCTGATCGACCAGGGCGTGAAGCGACATCGACGGCGTGCCGATCCTCGACTGCTGCACCGCGGCGGTAAAGACGGCCGAGATGCTGGTCGACCTGCACAAGCTCGGCATCCGCCGGAGCGGGAAGGGGCTGTTCGCGGAGCCGCCGGCGGCGGACAAGGCGAAGCTCCGGAAGCTGTATGAGTAGGCATCGCACACCCCCCACCCTAACCCTCCCCCGCAAGGGGGGAGGGAATCGTAGTGGTGCGGCAATCTCTTAAAGTCCTCCCCCCTTGCGGGGGAGGATTTAGGTGGGGGGTGCATCGCCCTCTCATCCCGATTGCCGATTTTCTCCACCCCCGCTAACGTGACGCGACCATGCGCGTTCTCGTCTTCCAGCATATCAGCGTCGAGCACCCCGGAATCTTCCGCGCGTTCCTGACCGCGGACGGCGGGTCGTGGGATGCGGTCGAGCTGGACGCGGGGGACGCGATCCCGGCCTTCGACGGCCCAACCTTCGAAAAATACGACGCGCTCTGGGTGATGGGCGGGCCGATGGACGTCTGGCAGGAGCGGGAGCATCCGTGGCTTGTCACAGAAAAGAAAGCGATCCGCGACTGGGTTGCCGCCGGCAAGCCCTATCTCGGCGTCTGCCTCGGCCATCAGCTTCTGGGCGACGCGCTCGGCGGCCGGGTCGGGCCCGGCGCCGCGCCGGAAGTCGGCATCATGACGGTGGAGATGACGGAGGCGGGGCGCGCCGATCCGCTGTTCGCGGGGCTGCCCGCGACCAAGCGCTGCCTGCAATGGCATGGCGCGGCGGTGCTCGAGCCGCCGCCGGGCGCGGTCGTGCTCGCGGCCTCGCCGATCTGCCCGGTGCAGGCGATGCGCATCGGCCGCTCTGCCTACGGCCTGCAGTATCACGTCGAGGCGACGGCGGACACGGTGCCCGAATGGGGCTGCGTGCCGGAATACGAAAGCGCGCTCGAGGCGGTGCAGGGGCCGGGGGCGCTGCAGCGCTTCCGTGACGAGACCGAGCGCCATCTGCCGGCGCTCAACGCCGCGGCGCGCCGGCTCTACGACAACTTCGCCGGCATCGTCCGCGCCAGCCGTTGACCCCGGCTCAGCGCCGGCCGAAACGCGGCAGCGGCAGCACGGTCGCGAGCGCCAGGGTGATCAGCGCCAGCGCCAGCATCTCGCGCCAGCCGACCGGCTCGCCCAGCACCAGCGCGCTCGACAGCACGCCGATCATCGGCACCGGCAGGATCGCGATCGAGGCGACCGAGGCCGGCGCCAGGGTGAGAATGGTGAACCACGCCCAGAATCCGAACAGCGTGGCGATGCCGATCACGTAGGTCATGGCGAGCACGCCGTAGAGGGTCAGATGCGCAAACGGCGCCGTGTCGTGGAGCGCCGCCAGGGCGCCCAACGGGATGCCGCCGAGCAGGAGCTGCCAGCCGATCAGGGTCAGCACGGGCGTGTGCCAGACGCGCTTCTGGACGACCGTGCCGATGCCCCAGCTCGCCGCCGCGGCGACGATGGCCAGCACGCCGGCCGGCGCGTCGCCCAGGCGGTGCACGCTTTCGCCGAGCAGCAGCAGGACCGCCGCCGCGCCGAGCACGAGCCCGGCCGTCTTGCGGCCGGTGATCGGCTCCTTCAGCATCAGCCGCGCCGCCAGGATGGCGAACAGCGGCATGGTGTAGGCGAGCACGACCGCGCGCCCCGCCGGCAGCAAGGTCAGCCCGAGCGCGGTGAAATAGAACCAGCCGGTGATGTTGAACAGCGCCGACACGGCCGCCGGCCGCCAGTCGCAGCGGGGCAGCGCGACGCTGTTGCCCTGCAGCGCGGAAAGCGCCAGCACGAGCAGCCCGCCGCCCCAGGCCGTGGTGATGCGGAAGGTATAGAGCGGGATCTCGCTCACCGCATACTTCATGAGCGGCCAGCCGATCCCCCAGGCGAGCGTCAATCCGACCAGCCAGACCACGGCCGCGACCGGCAGCGTGTGCCGGGTCGCGGGACTGCCGGGCGGAAGGGGGATGGACATGGCGCTCGAAGGCTGGCGGTTGCGCGGGTGGCCGCGCCCTTATACAGCGCCTGCCGGCGGCGAGACAGCGCGCATTTCGGCAGTCGAAGGCGCGCATCGCCGTTGGCGGCAACCGGCAATGGGGCTAGGGTATCCGACGCGCTTGGCACGACACGGGACGACACGGCATGCCTTCGAACGAACACGGCGTGATCGTCGAGATGATCACCGTCGGCCGGTATGTGAAGGTGACGGCGGTCGATACGCGAACCGGCACGGAAGTCAGCATCGTCGGCGATCCGCGGCGCGGCGAGCGCTCGCTCCGGGAAGCCGCGGTGCGCCGGCTGCGCTTCGTCCTGGAGAAGAAGGACAAGTAAGGACGGCGGGGCAGGGCGCAAAGAAATTGGCCGGCCCCGAGAGGGCCGGCCAGTCAGCTGTGCCAACGATACCGCTGATTGTTAGGCGGCGTTTCTACGCTTGCTCCGAGTAGCTGCACGGCCGAGCCCGATCTTTTTCGCAAACGCCGAGCGTTGCCGCGAGTAGTTTGGCGCTACCATCGGATAGTCCGCTGGGAGGCCCCACTTGGCACGGTATTCTTCGGGAGACATGCCGTAGACCGTGCGCAGGTGGCGCTTCAGCATCTTCAGCTTCTTCCCATCTTCAAGGCAGACGATGTAGTCGGGCATCACCGACTTGCGGATCGCCACCGGCGCTTTCGGGGCGCGCGCGCGAACCGTCGCGACATTCCCGTCAAGCCTGCTCAATGAGCCGTAAACCGTGGTGATTACATCCGGAATTTGTGTCGCCGGCATGGAGTTGTTGCCGAGATAGGCGGCGACCACTTCGGCCGTCATGCGCAGGATCTCGTCCTGCTGCGCCACTGTCTCCCCTGTATTCTTGGTCATTTTGCGACTGTCCTCGTAGACTTGCGTGTTGAATGATTGCCTACATAATACTTGGTAAATTGTCAAACTCCATTTGAAAAGAGTTAATAATTAAGCTATTTGGGACTAACTAGTCAGAATCAATATTAATAATATCAACAAGTATTAACACAATATCTGTCCATTTTAATGTTTCTTAACGCAAGATCGGCCGAAAGCGGCTATCCGAAGGGCGATCTGTGCTCGACAGGCGGGCCGGTTTTTCTTTTTTAACTCTTGCGAAGACTTGGCTTTCGCTTGCCCGGGCCGTCGCCGGGCCGCCCGCCGCGCCGAGACCTTGTGTCGGGCTGGAACGTGCCGCCGACATATGGTATTCGGGATGCTGACAGGCCAGTCGTTTGGCTTTGATGATTCCGATCTCCGGGGAGGCAAGTGGCGCATGGCGTCAGAGCGGATAGCCGTCGCCGCCGATCATGCCGGCGTCGGTCTCAAATCTCTTGTGGACGAGACGCTGCGGGCGATGGGCTACCAGGTCCTCGACCTCGGGACCAACGGCCCGGAATCGGTCGACTACCCGGATTACGCCGGCAAGCTGGCGGCGGCGTTGAAGGACGGCTCGGCGGCGCTGGGCGTGCTGATCTGCGGCACCGGCATCGGCATGTCGATCGCGGTCAACCGCTATCGCCACGTCCGCGGCGCGCGCTGCGCGGACGCGACCGACGCACGGCTGGCGCGCGAGCATAACGACGCCAATGTCCTGGTCCTGGGGGCCCGGACCATCGGCCCGGAGACGGCGAAGGACTGCCTTCGCACTTTTCTGGAGACGAAATTCGAGGGCGGCCGCCACCAGCGCCGCATCGACAAGATGTCGTGACACTATGTCGTGAACGGCGGCAGCACCGCTTTTTTGAGAACAACAACCGGACGAGAGACCGACCGACGATGTCCCAGCCAACCGCATCGCAGCTCAAGGATTTCGCTGCGTTCTTCACCGCGGATGTTTCGCAATCCGACCCCGAGCTCTACGCCGCGATCGCGGGCGAGCTGGGCCGCCAGCAGAACCAGATCGAGCTGATCGCCTCCGAGAACATCGTCAGCAAGGCGGTGCTGCAGGCGATGGGCTCGGTCCTGACCAATAAGTATGCCGAAGGCTACCCCGGCCGGCGCTATTACGGCGGCTGCGAATTCGTCGATATCGCCGAGCAGCTCGCCATCGACCGCGCCAAGCGGCTGTTCGACTGCGAATTCGCCAACGTGCAGCCGCATTCGGGCGCGCAGGCCAACAACGCCGTCTACATGGCGCTGCTCAAGCCGGGCGACACGCTGATGGGCATGTCGCTGGCGGCCGGCGGGCATCTGACCCATGGCGCGCCGCCGAACCAGTCCGGCAAGTGGTTCCATGCGGTGCAATACGGCGTGCGCCGCCAGGACGCGCTGATCGACTTCGACGAGGTCGAGCGCCTGGCGAAGGAGCACAAGCCCAAGATCATCGTCGCCGGCGGGTCGGCCTATCCGCGGATCATCGATTTCGCCCGCTTCCGCAAGATCGCGGACACGGTCGGCGCCTATTTCATGGTCGACATGGCGCATTTCGCGGGGCTGGTCGCAGGCGGCGTCCACCCGAGCCCGCTGCCGCACGCCCATATCGTCACGACGACGACGCACAAGACGCTGCGCGGCGCGCGCGGCGGCATGATCCTGTCGAACGACCCGGAGATCGGCAAGAAGATCAACTCGGCGATCTTCCCCGGCACCCAGGGCGGCCCGCTGATGCATATGATCGCCGGCAAGGCGGTCGCGCTCGGCGAGGCGCTGCGCCCGGACTTCAAGGTCTATGCGCGCGCCGTGGTCGACAACGCCAAGACGCTGGCCTCGACGCTGCTCGGCGGGCGGCCTCGACATCGTCTCGGGCGGCACGGACACCCATCTGCTGCTGGTCGACCTCAGGCCCAAGAAGCTGACCGGCGTGGTCGCGGAGAAGGCGCTCGAGCGCGCCGGGCTGACCTGCAACAAGAACGGCATCCCGTTCGACCCCGAGAAGCCGACGGTGACGTCGGGCGTCCGCCTCGGCACGCCCGCGGGCACGACGCGCGGCTTCGGACAGGCGGAATTCCGCCAGGTCGGCGAGATGATCGTGGAAGTACTGAACGGCCTGGCGGCCAACGGCGAGAACAACCAGGCGGTGGAGAGCTCCGTGCGGGCGCGGGTCGGCGACCTGTGCCGGCGTTTTCCGGTCTATCCGGAGGGCTGAACGCCACGTGAGCCAGATGAGACGGGGAGGACGATGGTGCGATGCGGTGTCCGTTCTGCGGTCATAACGATACACAGGTAAAGGATTCGCGGCCGACGGAAGACAACGCCGCGATCCGGCGGCGGCGCTTCTGCCCGAATTGCGCCGCCCGCTTCACCACCTTCGAGCGGGTCCAACTGCGCGAGCTGACGGTCGTCAAGCGGACCGGGCAGCGCGAGCCGTTCGACCGCGACAAGCTCGCGCGCTCGATGAACGTGGCGCTGCGCAAGCGGCCGGTCGAGCCGGAGCGCATCGAGCAGGTCGTCAACAGCATCGTGCGGCGCCTCGAAAGCCTGGGCGAGACGGAAATCAAGGCCGAGGTGATCGGCAGCCTGATCATGGAAGCGCTGCATTCGCTCGACAAAGTGGCCTATGTCCGGTTCGCGTCGGTCTACCGCAATTTCCGCGAGGCGAAAGATTTCGAAAACTTCATCACCGACGAGCTCAGCGTCAACGACGACTGACCGCGACGCGCGACGCTTCATGCAGAACGCGCTCGGCCTGGCCCGGCGCGGCCTCGGCAACGTCTGGCCGAATCCGGCGGTCGGCTGCGTGATCGTGCGCGACGGCGGCAGCGGCCCGGTGATCGTCGGCCGCGGCTGGACCCAGCCGGGCGGCCGGCCGCATGCCGAGACCGAGGCGCTGGCCCGCGCCGGCGCGGCGGCGCGGGGCGCCACCGCCTATGTCTCGCTCGAGCCCTGCAACCATCACGGCCGGACGCCGCCCTGCACGGAGGCCCTGATCAAGGCCGGCGTCGCGGCGGTGGTTGCGGCGACCGAGGATCCCGACCCGCGGGTCAGCGGCAGCGGCCTCCGGCGCCTGGCCGAAGCGGGCGTCCGGGTCGAATGCGGCGTCCACCGCGTCGAGGCGGAAGAGCTCAACGCCGGCTTCCTGATGCGGGTCAAGAGCGGCCGGCCGCTCGTCTGCCTCAAGACCGCGACGACGCTCGACGGGCGCATCGCCGTCCATACCGGCGAAAGCCGCTGGATCACCGGGCCCGCGGCGCGCGACCGGGTGCATCTCATGCGCGCGCGCTATGACGCGATCATGGTGGGCGTGGGGACGGCGACCGCCGACGACCCGGAGCTGACCTGCCGTCTGCCCGGGCCCGCGCCGCGCCAGCCGGTGCGCATCGTCGTCGACTCCCGGCTGCGGGTGTCGCTCACCTCCAAGCTGGTGCGCACGGCGCGCGAGGTGCCGACCTGGGTCGTCACCCGCGACGATGCCGACCGCCGGCGCGCCGGCGTGCTGCGCGACCTCGGCGTCGAGCTGATCGAGCTGCCGGCGCTCGCGAGCGGCTACCCGGACCCCAAGGACATGCTGCGGGCCTTCGGAAAGCGCGGCATCACCCGGCTGCTGGTCGAGGGCGGGGCGACGCTGGCGGCGGTGCTGCTGCGCGCCGGATTGATCGACCGCATTGCCTGGTTCCGCAGCGGGGGCATAATCGGCGGCGACGGCATCCCCGCCATCGAGGCCTACGGCGTCGACCGGCTGGCCGACATGGCGCAGTTCGAGCGCCGCGGCGTGACGCGGCTCGGCGGCGACCTGTTGGAAACCTTCTGGCGGCGGCATTAGAGCGGCACTACAGTTAGGTCATGTTCACCGGATTGATCACGGACCTCGGGCGCGTGCGCCGCATCGAGTACGGCAGCGGGTGGCGCGCGGCTGGCGATCGAGACCGCCTACGACATGGCGGCGGTGGAGATGGGCGCGTCCATCGCCTGCTCGGGCGCCTGCCTGACCGTGGTCGAGAAGGGGCCGGACTGGTTCGCCGTCGACGTCTCGGCCGAAAGCCTGGCCCGGACCACGATCGGCGGCTGGAAGGCCGGCGACCGGGTCAACCTGGAGCAGTCGCTGCGCCTCGGCGATACGCTGGGCGGGCATCTGGTGAGCGGCCATGTGGATGCCGTGGCGACCGTGCTGGAGCGCCGGCCCGACGGCGACAGCCAGCGGTTCACCATCGAAATTTCGCAAGGATTCGAGAAGTTTATCGCTTCCAAGGGCTCGGTCTGCCTGGATGGGGTATCCTTGACCGTGAACGAGGTTGAAAGCAATCGGTTCGGCGTCAACATCATTCCCCATACCGCCGAGAAAACGACTTTCGGCGCGCTCGGCCCCGGCAGCCGGGTCAACCTTGAGGTAGATCTGATCGCCCGATATGTTGCTCGCCTGATGCCTGATAAATAAACGGATGAACGGAGCCCAACGTGGCGTCGAAACAGGATAAATTGCAGTCGGTAAGCAAGCAGGCCGTCGCCCGCGCCGTCGAGGACATGGCCTTCCTGTCGCCGATCGAAGACATCATCGATGATGCGCGCAATGGCCGGATGTTCATCCTGGTCGACGACGAGGAGCGCGAAAACGAGGGCGACCTGGTCATCCCGGCCCAGATGGCTACGCCGGATGCGATCAACTTCATGGCCAAGCACGGCCGCGGCCTGATCTGCCTGACGCTGACCGCCAAGCGGTCGGAGGAGTTGGGCCTCAAGCTGATGGGCCGGCGCAACCAGAGCCGCCACCAGACCGCCTTCACGATCTCGATCGAGGCCCGCGACGGGGTGACGACGGGCATCTCGGCCCCGGACCGCGCGCGGACGATATCGGTCGCGATCGACCCCGAGCACGGCGCGGACGACATCGAGACGCCCGGGCACGTGTTCCCGCTGGTCGCCCGCGACGGCGGCGTGCTGGTCCGCACCGGCCATACCGAGGCCTCGGTCGACATCGCGCGCCTGGCCGGGCTCAACCCGTCGGGCGTGATCTGCGAGATCATGAACGAAGACGGCACGATGGCGCGCCTCAACGACCTCATCCCCTTCGCGCAGTACCACGGCCTGAAGATCGGCGCGATCGCCGACCTGATCGCCTATCGCCTGCGCCACGACCGGATCGTCGAGCGCGTCAACGAGACCATGCTGAACAGCCACTTCGGCGGCGAATTCAAGCTCTATGTCTATGTCAACAAGATCGGCCGGGCCGAGCATGTCGCCCTGGTCAAGGGCGACATCACGACGCCCGGTCCCGTCATGGTCCGCATGCACGCCGTCAACCTGTTCGACGTGCTGGGCGATCTCGAAAGCGGCAAGACCGGCGAGCTCGAGGCGGCGATGCGGATGATCGGGCGCGAAGGCCGCGGCGTCGTCGTGCTGATCCGCGAGCTGCATCAGACCGTCGTGTCCGAGCGGGTCGCGGTGCGCAACGCCCTGGCGCGCGGCGAGGACGTCGAGCCGCTGCCGGCCTTGCGCGACTACGGCATCGGCGCGCAGATCCTGCTGGATCTCGGCGTCCACGAGATGGTGCTGCTGTCCAACACCCAGCGGACGATCGTCGGCCTCGACGGCTACGGCCTGTCGATCGTCGAGCAGCGCCCGATCGACGGCAACTGAGGAAACGCCCGCGATGTCCTATCCACCGCCGCATATCATGGTCGTCGAGGCGCGCTTCTACGAAGACCTCGCCGACGAGATGCTGCGCGGCGCCGAGCAGGCGCTGAAGCGGGCAGGGGCGAGCTACGAGATCTTTTCCGTGCCGGGCGCGTTCGAGATCCCCGCCGCGGTCCACCAGGCGATCCGGGCGATGGATTTCGACCCGAAGCGCCGCCGCTTCGACGGCTATGTCGCGCTCGGCTGCGTCATTCGCGGCGAGACGACGCATTACGACTATGTCTGCCAGGAAAGCGCGCGCGGCCTGATGGATCTCGTCGACCCGCTATGCGCTGGCAATGGGCTACGGCATCCTGACCTGTGAGAACGACGCGCAGGCCTGGGCGCGCGCCGGCGTCGACCGGGGCGACAAGGGCGGCGTCGCGGTGAATGCCTGCCTGCACATGGTCGGGATCAAGAACCGGCTCGGGCTGTACCCGCGATGAGCCGCAAACCGGCTTCGATCGGGCGGCAGCGGCACGCGGCGCGCATCGCCGCCGTTCAGGCGCTTTACCAGATGGAGCTGAGCGGCGGCGATCCCGACGAGGTGATCGCCGAGTTCGTCGCCTACCGCCTGCGCGACGAGGCGGCGCAGGCGGCAATCGACCTCGACCTGTTCACCGATCTCGTGCGCGGCGTCACGGCGGCCCGGGCGGAGACCGACGCGCTGATCGGCGAGGCGCTCGACAAGGACCGCAGCCTCGGCCGGCTGGAAGTCCTGATGCGCGCCATTCTCAGGGCCGGGGCCTATGAGCTGACGGCGCGCGAAGACATCGACGCGGCGCTGACGATCAGCGAATACGTCGCGGTCGCCGACGCCTTCTTCAACGAACGCGAGCCGGCGCTCGTCAACGCGGTGCTCGACCGTATCGCCCGCAGCCTCGCCGGCCGCAACAGCCCCGCGGGTGCGGCCCATGACATCGCGCAAGACGGGTGAGTTCGAGCGCATAGCGTCGTTCTTCGCGCCGCTCGCCGCGGATTTCCCGGGCGCGCTGGGGTTGCTCGACGACGCCGCGGTGATGCGCCCCGCCGAGGGCTGCCAGTTCGTGGTGACCACCGACACCATCGTCGCCGGGGTCCACTATATCGGCGACGAGCCGCCCGGCCTGGTGGCGCAGAAGCTGCTGCGGGTCAATCTGTCGGACATCGCGGCGAAGGGCGCCCGCCCGGTCGCCTACACGCTGAATATCGCGCTACCGTCCGAAATCGATGACGACTGGCTCGAGCGGTTCACCGCCGGGCTGGCGGCCGACCAGCGGCGCTTCGGCATCGCGCTCGCCGGCGGCGACAGCGTATCGACCCCGGGGCCGGTCACCCTCACGATCACTGCGATCGGCGAGGTCACCGTGGGCGCGGAGCTCCGGCGGTCGGGCGCGCGGCCCGGCGACGTCGTCTACGTGACCGGCACGATCGGCGACGGCGCGCTCGGGCTGAAGGTGCTGCGGGGCGGCCTTGCCGGTCTCTCCGAGGCGCATCGGGCCGCCCTGACCGACCGATACCGCCTGCCGCAGCCCCGCGTCGCCTGCGGGCCCAGGCTCGTCGGGCTGGCGCACGGGTCGATCGACGTGTCCGACGGGCTGGTCGCCGATCTCGGCCATGTCGCCGAGGTTTCCGGCGTCGCCGCGGTCGTCGAGGCCGCCTCGGTGCCGCTGTCCGCGGCCGGCGCGGCGGCCTTGGCGCTGGATCCGGCGCTGCGCGAGAGCGTGCTGGGCGGCGGCGACGACTACGAGCTGCTGTTCACCGCGCCGGCGGAGGCGGCGGACCGGATCGCCGCGCTGGCCGCCGAGCTGGGCCTGCCGATAACCGCCATCGGCCGTATCGAAAGCGGGCGCGGGGTGCGGGTCCGGGACGCCGAGGGCGCCGATATCCAGCTTCGCGTCACCGGCTTCACGCACCGCTGAGCGGGTAGCCCTCCGCCGCCGAAGGGGCTATACCATGCGCATGTCGCATGCAGCCAGGCGGGCCGCCCGCTCCGGGACATGAAGCTGATCATCATCATCGGCATCGTCGTCATCTTGCTGCTGGGCGGGGGCGGCGCGGCCTATTTCTTCCGCGCCGAGCTGTTCGGCGGCAAGCACGAAGCCGAGAAGGCGCCCATCGCCCAGTCTGCGAATGCCATCTTCGTCGATCTCGAAAGCATGGCGGTGGCGGTCATCCGCAACCAGCGCATCGAAAAGCAGGTGATTTTGCAGGTCAGCCTCGAGGTGCCCGACGAAGCGACGCGCCTGAAGGTGTCCCATGCCCTGCCGGTCATAAAGGATGCCTTCATCCGGGACCTCTACGACTATTTCGCGATCCAGCCGCCGGGGCGCTCCGGCGTCAACGTGGAAGCGATCAAGAAGCGCCTGAAGCGCACGGCCGATATCGTCATGGGCAAGGGAATGATCCGCGCCGTCCTCATTCAGGGCGCGGTCGAGCGTGACGTCGACGGCGGGTGACGTCCGGCGCCCGCGAGCGGCGGTATTCGGCCACGATGCGCGGTTGCCATACGATGCATGTTCTGGCATGTTCGCGCCGCTTTCGCCGGCCCGACGAGATGCGTGGCTAAAAGGGGAAAATCGGGCGGTCAACCGTTAATTTCGCAGACTTTTCCAATAACAAAACCGGGATCGAGAGATGCTTGTTTTTGTCATTATTTGTGGGCTGTTGGCTGTGGCTTACGGCATTTTCACCAGCCGCTCCATTCTCAGCGCCAGCCCGGGCAACGAACGCATGCAGGCGATCGCGGCTGCCATCCAGGAAGGCGCCAGCGCGTATCTCAATCGGCAGTACACGACGATTGGCGCGGTGGGCATCGTCATCGCTGTGGTGCTGTACCTGCTGCTCGGCTGGCATGTGGCCGTCGGCTACCTGATCGGCGCGGTCCTGTCGGGCGCGGCCGGTTATATCGGTATGTACATCTCGGTCCGCGCCAACGTCCGCACGACCGAGGCGTCGCGCCAGGGCCTGGCGCAGGGGCTCGCAATCTCGTTCAAATCGGGGACGGTGACGGGCATGCTCGTCGCCGGCTTGGCCTTGCTGGCGGTTACCGGCTACTACAGCTTCTTGCTGAGCCAGGGTGCGAGCGGGCGCGCCCTGATCGATCCGCTGGTGGCGCTCGGCTTCGGCGCCTCGCTGATCTCGATCTTCGCCCGTCTCGGCGGCGGCATCTTCACCAAGGGCGCCGACGTCGGCGCCGACCTGGTCGGCAAGGTCGAAGCGGGCATCCCCGAGGACGACCCGCGCAACCCGGCGGTGATCGCGGACAACGTCGGCGACAACGTCGGCGACTGCGCCGGCATGGCGGCGGACCTGTTCGAGACTTATGTCGTCTCGGTCGTCGCCACGATGGTGCTGGCGTCGATCTTCTTCGGCGGCACGCAGGTCGCCGGCCCGATGATGCTCTATCCGCTGCTGATCGGCGGCGTCTGCATCATCACGTCGATCATCTCGACCTTCTTCGTCCGCCTGGGCTCGAGCCAGAACATCATGGGCGCGCTCTACAAGGGCTTCATCGTCGGCGCCGTGCTGTCGGCGATCGCGCTGTGGCCGGTGACGGAGATTCTCATCGGCATGAAGACCCAGCTCACCGTCGGCGACCATCATTTCACCGGCATGAGCCTGTTCCTCTGCGGCGTCACCGGACTGGTGCTGACCGGCCTGATCGTGTGGGTGACCGAGTATTACACCGGCACCGATTACCGGCCCGTCCGCTCGGTCGCGAAGGCGTCGACCACCGGGCACGGCACCAACGTCATTCAGGGCCTGGCCGTCTCGATGGAGGCGACCGCGATCCCGGCGCTGCTGATCTGCGCCGCGATCATCGTGACCTATCTGCTGGCGGGCCTGTTCGGCATCGCCATCGCGGTCACCGCGATGCTGGCGCTGGCGGGCATCGTCGTCGCGCTCGACGCCTACGGGCCGGTGACGGACAATGCCGGCGGCATCGCCGAGATGGCGGATCTGCCGCAGGACGTCCGCAAGACGACCGATGCGCTGGACGCCGTCGGCAACACGACGAAGGCGGTGACCAAGGGCTACGCCATCGGCTCCGCCGGCCTCGGCGCGCTCGTGCTGTTCGCCGCCTACACGCAGGACCTGAGCTTTTTCAGCGCGCACCCGAAGGATTATCCGTACTTCGCGGGCGTGAAGGTCGATTTCGCGCTGTCCAATCCGTACGTCGTGGTCGGGCTGTTCGTCGGCGCCCTGCTGCCCTATCTGTTCGGCGCGATGGGCATGACGGCGGTCGGCCGTGCGGCCGGCGCGGTGGTCAACGAGGTGCGGCGGCAGTTCAAGGAAATCCCCGGCATCATGGAAGGCACGGGCAAGCCGGAATACGGCACCTGCGTCGACATGCTGACCAAGGCGGCGATCAAGGAGATGATCATCCCCTCGATGCTGCCGGTGCTGTCGCCGCTGGTCCTGTACGGCGTGATCTACCTGATCGCCGGCAAGTCGGCCGCCTTCTCGACGCTCGGCGCGATGCTGCTCGGCGTCATCGTCACGGGCCTGTTCGTCGCGATCTCGATGACCGCGGGCGGCGGCGCCTGGGACAATGCGAAGAAGTTCATCGAGGACGGCAACTACGGCGGCAAGGGCTCGGAAGCCCACAAGGCCGCGGTGACCGGCGATACGGTCGGCGATCCGTACAAGGACACGGCCGGCCCGGCGGTCAACCCGATGATCAAGATCACCAACATCGTGGCGCTGCTGCTGCTGGCCATCCTGGCCCACTGATCCAGGCGGCACGAGACGGAAAAAGGCCCCGGGGCAGCGCGCTCCGGGGCCTTTCTCATGTCGTCCCGTTCAGCTCAATGTGTCGGTCAGGGCTCCGGGCTGGTCGCTCGAGCGCCGCCGCCGCCGAGAACGCCGAGGTTGCCGAGTATCTGTTCGAAGAAGCCGATCTTGTGGCCCGATGTCGGCGTTTCGCGCGCGACGATATCGACCTGACGCGCATCCGCATAGCTGTAGCGCTGGAGATGCTCGACGACGCCTTTGTCGTTGAAATAGACGGCGAGCACCCGCTGATCCAGGACCTCCGGGTTCAGGAAGGCCCATTCCTCGGTCTGGCGGCCGATGTAGTACCAGACATGCCGGTCGAAGGTGCCTTCCGTCGAGGGCGGGCCGAGAACGTGAAGCACGGTGTCGCGATTGGTGCTGCCGACCTTGATCTTGGCAAGCTGCGTGTCGGTGAGGTAATTGCCGCGGACTTCCCGGCGCGCGCCGCAGGCGGCGAGCGCCGCGACGAGGGCGATGATCAGGGAAAGCCGTACGATCGCCATGGGATCCTTTCCGCGGAATTGAGCGTCTGCGGCGCTTGTGCCGTTGCATTAGCGGCGCATCTACTAATATATCGGCGTCGGCGGCGCAATGAAACCTGCCCGGTGACCGGGTGACCGGGGCCGCGGCAAGATGGAAGGAACGAACGTGCTGGGCTTGCGCCAGTTGTTTCGGTCTCGTCCCGAAAAAACGGCGGGGCGGCGGTTATATGCCGCAGCGGTAGCACAGGCGCGCCAGCCCGCCTTTTATGCGGAGTGGGGCGTGCCGGATACGCCGACGGGTCGGTTCGACCTGATCGTCCTGCATGTCTTTCTCGCGATGCACCGCTTGAAGGACGATGCGGACGGCCGGCCTCTGGCCCAGTCGCTGTGCGACGCGGTGGTGGAAGACATGGACCGCAACCTGCGGGAGATGGGTGTCGGGGACCTGTCGGTCGGCAAGAAGGTGAAGCGCCTGATGGAGGGCTTCTACGGCCGGCTCGGCGCGTATGAGGAGGCTTTGCAGGCGGGCGATGAAATGCTGATATCCGTCCTGAAGCGAAACCTCTATGCCGCCGCCGTCCCGTCCGACCGGCAGGTCGGCGCCATCGCGCGCTATGTGCGGCAGGCGACGGCCGTGTTGGCCGGCCAGCCGATCGCGCAGCTCGGCGCAGGCCATGCCGGATTCGGGCCGCCGCCGGCCGGCGCGGGCAAGGAGATGGACGAATGAATGAAATCCACGACATTCCGCTGGAATTCTCCCGGCCTTTTGCGATCGACGATATCAATGCCAATGGTTCGCTGGTCGAGCTGGAAGCGGATCCGGAGGAGAGGCGCCATCTCGCGGAACGGTTCGATCTGCTGGCGCTCGACCGGCTGGTGGCACGACTCGTCGTTACCCGCGGGGCGAGTGGTATCCCGATCCGAGTCAAAGGCCGGTTGAAGGCGTCCGTCGTGCAGCGCTGCGTCGTGAGCCTCGAGCCGGTAGCGAGCGAAATCGACGAGCCGGTCGAGGCGGAATACGCGCCGCCCGCCGCCGACGGGACGGAAGAGATCATCCATCTCGACCAGCCGGACCCGCCGGAACCTCTGGAAGGGGACAGCCTCGAGCTTGGCGAGCTGGTCGCGCAGCACCTGTCCGTCGCCCTCGATCCGTACCCCCGAAAGAAGGGGCTGGAGCCGCTCGATTGGTCGGAACCGGAGCGGAAAGAGGGGGGAGTCGACCCCGATAACCCCTTCTCAGCGCTTGCTTCGCTCCGTAAAAAGCGCCCCTGAGAACCGCATTCAGCTTGCTGTCAGGACAGATATTGGCTATTTAACCGGCTTATTTTTCGCCCAAAATAGCCAGAAATCGAGAGAGGGCCTTATGGCCGTACCAAAGCGGAAAACCTCCCCGTCGAGACGCAACATGCGGCGGTCGCATCATGCGCTGAAGGCGTCGTCTTACGCCGAATGCCCTAATTGCGGAGAATTGAAACGGCCCCACCACTTGTGCGAGGCTTGCGGTTACTATGACGGTCGCGAGGTTGTCGAAGCGGAGGCCGTTTAATCGCCGCAGGATCGGTTAAGGGGGGCGAATTCGATCGTGTCGGAGCGGGTTGTCATTGCGCTGGATGCCATGGGGGGCGATCGTGCCCCTGACATGGTCGTTGCGGGCGCCGCGCTGGCGCGTGAGCGCATGCCCAACGTTCGGTTTCTCATGTTCGGCGACGAGGAAAGCCTCCGGCCGTTGCTGGAGAAGCAATCCGCGTTGGCGGCGGTGACGACCGTCCATCACACGAAAGAGCGGATCACCAGCAGCGACAAGCCGTCGACCGCGATCAAATCCGGCCGGAATTCCAGCATGCGCCTGGCGATCGACGCGGTGCGGGACGGTCAGGCGTCCTGTGTGGTGTCGGCGGGCAACACCGGGGCGCTGATGGCGATCGCGAAATTCGTTCTGAAGACGCTGCCCGGTATCGACCGGCCGGCGATCGCAACTTTTTTCCCGACGCTGCGCGGCGAGTGCTGCATGCTCGACCTCGGCGCGAACGTGCAATGCGACGCCAACAACCTCGTGCAATTCGCCGTCATGGGTGAAGTGTTCGCCCGCACGGTGCTGGGCTTCGAGCAGCCGACCATCGGGCTGCTCAACATCGGCGTGGAAGACCTCAAGGGGAACGAGGAAGTGCGGGAAGCCGCGGCGATCCTGCGCGACTCCGACCTGCCGATCGCCTTCCGGGGCTTTGTCGAGGGGGATGACATCGGGGCCGGGACGGTCGACGTGGTCGTGACCGACGGCTTTACCGGCAACGTCGCGCTCAAGACCGCCGAGGGAACGATCAATTTCTACACCAAGATGCTCAAGCAGGCCTTCCTCAGCAGCTGGATAGCCCGGCTCGGCTACCTGTTGGCCCGTGGCGCGATCAACAACCTCAGAAATAAAATGGATCCACGGCGATATAACGGCGCGATGCTGCTCGGCTTGAACGGCATCGTGGTGAAGAGCCACGGCGGAACCGACGCCGTTGGGTTTGCGAACGCCATCAGCGTGGCCGCCGACATGGTCACGCACGGCTTTCAATCCAAGATCCGGGACGATTTCGAGCGTCTCAAGGGTCCCGACGAGCCCGATCGAAGCGCGGCGGTCGTATAAGCATGCGCCGATCAATCGTTCTCGGTTGCGGGGCGTACCTACCCCGGCATGTCGTCAGCAATGACGACCTTTCCCAAACGATCGACACCTCCGACGCATGGATCCGCCAGCGCACGGGCATCCGCCAGCGGCACATCGCGGCGGAGGGCGAGTTCACCTCGCATCTGGCGCTCAATGCCGCGCGCGAGGCGCTCGGGCGGGCCGGCTGCACGGCCGACGACATCGACGTGATCGTGCTGGCGACGGCGACGCCGGACAACACCTTTCCGGCTACGGCGGCGCGTGTGCAGGCCGGTCTCGGCATGAAGCGGGGCGCCGCCTTCGATGTCCAGGCGGTGTGCAGCGGCTTCATCTATGCGACGTCCGTGGCGGACAACATGATCCGTCTGGGCCAGGCCAACACCGCGCTCGTGATCGGCGCGGAGACCTTCAGCCGTATCCTCGACTGGCACGACCGGTCGACCTGCGTCCTGTTCGGCGACGGGGCGGGCGCGGTCGTGCTGCGCGCCGCCGAGGGCGACGGCACGAATTCCGACCGCGGCATCCTGTCGACGCATTTGTTCTCGGACGGCGCCGGCTACGAGATGCTCTATGTCGACGGCGGCCCGTCGACGACCGGTACGGCGGGCCATCTCCGCATGCAGGGGCGCGAAGTCTTTCGCCACGCCGTGACGCGGATGGCCGAGGCGGTGGAAATATCGCTGCGCAGCAACGGCTTGTCGACGGATGATCTCGATTGGGTTGTACCCCATCAGGCAAATATCCGTATTATGGACAGTATGGCGAAAAAGCTTGCGCTCAAGCCTGAGCAGATCGTCTGTACCGTGGACCGTCAGGCGAACACATCGGCGGCGACGATTCCTCTCGCTCTGGCTGCAGCGGACGCCGACGGCCGGCTCAAACGGGGAGAGTTAATCTCGCTCACGGCGATGGGCGGCGGCTTTACCTGGGGTTCGGTGTTACTGCGCTGGTAAGCCGCGGAGCCCCTGCATTTATCTCAGGGATCGGTTTAATGCAGTGATGCCAAGCCTTTGGAATTGACGGCCCGATGGTCCGGCGAGTACGTTAACAACAGTAAGTCTACAGGGGGAGATCGATGGCGGGCAAAACCTTGACCCGGGCGCAACTCACGGAAGCCGTGTATCAGGAGGTGGGCCTGTCACGGAATGAGTCTGCGGACCTGGTAGAGGCCGTGCTGGGCGAGATTTCTACTGCCTTGACGCGCGGCGATATGGTCAAAATTTCTTCTTTTGGCAGTTTTTTCGTCCGGCAAAAGGGGCGGCGCATAGGCCGTAATCCGAAGACCGGCGAAGAGGTTCCGATATTACCGCGAAGGGTCTTGGTGTTTCGGCCAAGCCATGTCCTCAAGAATCGAATCAATCAGAGCCTGAATAAGATCGAATCGGCACTCAGGTCCTGAGGATGGACCAGATGATGGCTCCCGCATCGCGGCGAGGATCTGCTGCCAAATCCGCGTCGGCCTTTCGTACCATCAGCGAAGTGTCCGACGAGCTCGACGTGCCGCAGCACGTGCTGCGGTTCTGGGAAACAAAATTCAGCCATATCAAGCCGCTGAAGCGCGGCGGCGGGCGTCGTTACTATCGTCCGGAAGATATGGCGCTGCTCCGGCGCATCCGCGAGCTCCTGTACACCGAAGGCTACACCATCAAAGGCGTGCAACGCCTGCTGCGGCAGAGCGGCGTCAAGGCGGTGCTGGCCGGGGATTCCGAGACCCGGCCCCAGACCCGGCCTGACGAGCGGGAGGATGCCGGCGCGACGATCGCCGCGGCCGCCGCTGCTGCGGCGCCGGCCACGGCGCCCGAGCGGACGCCCGAGGTATCGGCGCGGGCGGGCGGCGGGCTGGATCCCGAGACGCGCGAGGCATTGCGGGCGGTGCTTGCCGAGCTGACGGCGCTCAGGGACATGCTGCCGCGCGACAATGGTTGACGGAAGCGGCTGACGGCAAGCCGGGACGGATTGCGCGCGGCGCATCCGGGCGCTAAAAGGTGGCGGGCCCTCGGGCCCGAAGATCGGTCGAGTCGGAGCGTAGCGCAGCCTGGTAGCGCACTTCACTGGGGGTGAAGGGGTCGTGGGTTCAAATCCCGCCGCTCCGACCAATTTTCCTTTCGAACAGCCGGTCGTATCATGGACTCTTCAGAGCTGCCGCAAGCCGTCCGTCGTGTGCCTGCACGGGACGCACAGGCCTTGCCGCGCCGTCGAAATGGCCTGCATTTTACTAAAATTACTTATTTAAAACAATGCGTTAAGAGATTCTTTCCGCTATCATGCCGGGATGCGGGGGATGTGGATTGTCTTGGCGCTCTGTATTGCAGCGCCGCTGACGGGGCTTCGGGCCGAGGAGCTCGAAGGCAAGCCCGTGCTCATCGACGGCGATTCGATCGTCGTCGCCGGAAAGCCGATTCGCCTTTGGGGCATCGACGCGCCCGAGATGGGCACGCGCGACGGCTATCTCGCCAAGCGCTATCTCCGCACGGTCATCGCGGACAACACCGTGCGCTGCGTCGACCAGGGCATACGCTCGGTCGGCGAGATCATGGCGAAATGCTACATCGGGACGGTCGACATCGGCGAGATCATGGTGCTCTCCGGCCATGCCCGCGAATGGAAGGAATATTCGCAAGGCTTTTACAGCCGCTAAGCGCTCGTCCCGCCGGCTTCGCTCCGGGTCGGGGCGCTGCGCGGGTGCGACCGGCTGCCCCTTGTCAGCGCCCGGCTGCTTCCGCCAGAATTGCCGGGTTGAGGCAATTGTCGCATTCTACGGGAGAATGCCGGTGTCAGTCAGCCAGGAAGCCTATTCGGTCGGAGATCTCGTCCGGGATCTGCGCGCAATCGTCGCGAAGACCGCCGACGATCGCGAGATCATCAAGCAGGTGATGCCGCTGGCGCGCCGCGTCAGCGCCGGTCCGGCGCTGCGCCGGGAGGAGTTCTACGACTGCGATCCCGATCAGGGATTCGGCATCAACATTCTGCACGAGGAGCCGGATCACAGCCTGCTGGTCGAGGCGATCGCCTGGCTGCCGGGGCGAGGGGTCAAGCCGCACAACCATAAGACCTGGGGCGTCGTCGTCGGGCTGGACGGCCATGAGACGAACGTCAACTGGCGCCGCAGCGACGACGGTACGCGCGCGGGCTATGCCGACCTGGTCGCCCATCATGAGGTAGTGGTGGCGCCGGGCGACGTCGTCGCCTTCCTGCCGGAGGATATTCACAGCGTGCGGAATGACGGCGATACGCCGACACTGTCGCTGCATATCTACGGCAAGAGCCTGGCGCATATCGACCGCTCGGAATTCGATCCCGACGGCAGGATCGAGCGTCCTTGTCCCAAGCGGGTGCGGAAGCACCGCTAGATCAATCTACAATCAGGCGGAATCACCTGACTGTAGGTGAATTGACCGATTTAAAAAAGATAGAGCAACTTATCTGCGTCCAATAGGACACAGGTTGCTCGAGGCGCGTTGCCGGCCGAAAGGGACGCGGCGGCTATCCTTGCGTGGAGCCGATAACGTGCATGCCGATGCGCGTCACGCCCTGATTGAGAAAGCCGAGCTCGCTGGCCGCCTTGCGCGATAGATCGAGGACGCGGTTACGCTTGAACGGGCCGCGGTCGTTGATCGTCACGATCACCGTGCGGCCGTTTTCGAGATTGGTCACCGCGACGCGCGTCCCGAAGGGCAGCGTGGGATGCGCCGCGGTCATCCGGTACATGTTGTAGATCTGGCCGCTCGCGGTGCGCCGCCCGTGATAGGGCTTGCCATACCAGGACGCCATGCCCACCGCGTCGTAGCCCGAGAGGCGCGCTTCGCTGACGGCGCCGGAATAGGCTTGCGGCAGGCGGGCGGCCGCCGGTCGCGGCGCGCGGGCATAGCGTGAATCGGTGGTTCCGCAGGCCTGCAGCATAAATCCCGCCGCGGCGACGGCGGCTAGCGCGGCGAGCGGACATCGCCGGGACTTGGGCCGGGAGCTGACCAGCGCCGGCGATTTCGACATCTTCCCCATGATCGTAAATGCTCCCACAAGCGAGCGACTTGGTTGCGCTCGTTACATTTCCCGATCCCCAATGGCATGAAAGCATATTGGCGGGGTTCTTAACAATCTCTTAAGGAATTGGTCTCGATCCGCGACCAATGGGCATTATTTAATCTAAAATATTAAAATATTACGATATAATATATTGATATCAAACGACAAGTTGATCAGATGATCGCCGATCAGGGCCATTGTAAGGCAGAGTTTGGCGCCGCCGATCCGGGCCATGATAGCTGTCCGAACGGACATACGGCCGCGGCCGCTCGACGATCGCGCGGATACGCTCGTAGACATTGTTGATCGTGATCGGCTTGCGCAGGACTTCGTTGGCGCCGGCATCCCGCGCGTCGCAGATATGCTCGATCTCGGCATGCCCGGTGCAGATGATGATCGGCACGTAAGGGTCGGGGCTCTTCGCTTCCATGCGCACATGCCTGGTAAATTGCTTGCCGTCCATGGGCTGCATGTTGATGTCGCAGAAAACCACGTCGAAGGTGCGGTCGCCCATCATGATCAGGGCATCCCGGCCGTTCGCGGCGAAATGGAAATTGTCCAATTGGCAGCCGAGCGCCCAGAGCAGGTCCCTGAGCAGCTTGCGCATGAAGTCGTTGTCGTCGACGATGAGGACCCTGAGGCGTGAAAGATCGAGAGCCATACCGCTTTCATCCAGTACCGGTATTCGGCTGCAGCCAAGGCTACGATAGGTAGTGAATTCGCCGGCCGCGGGCAAGCTTTATTGTGAATTTTTTCCGGCCGTGGCCACGACCCGGTTCGCCCGCCGGGCAATGGCTTAACGCGTTCTAAAGCAATTCTAAATTAGGGTTTCCGCTCTTTTCATCTGGTTCAAGGTTGTCTCTGTGGCGATGAGCCGGCCCACCCTCCGCACAGCAGTCGACTTCCTGGCGCGCTCGAGCGCAGCGCCAGGGCCGGCGGCGTTCGACGTGGCGGCCCAGGGGCTCGAAATCGGGCTTGGCTGCCGCTGGGCCGGCGTCGCGCTGCGCACGGCCGGTGCGGATTGCCTGACATTCCCGGCCTTCCGCGCCGATGGGGCCGTGGAAGACGGCCGAGCCGGCTTCGCTTTCCGGAAGTGCCGCGGCGGCGCTTTACGAGGGCGATGGGGCGGACGGCCGATGCTGGCTCCGGGGCGACCTGCGGGCTGCGTTCCCGGAGGATCCGTTGTTCGCCGGCGGCGGGCGGCGCTTCTTCGCGGCGGAAATCTTTCGGGACGCCCAGGGCGCGCCGGCCGGCCATGTCTTCGCGATGGACGACCGGGAGAGGGACGACGATCCGGACGCGCGAAAGCTGCTGCATCTGGTAAGCCAGCGGGTCTCGGCGGATTTCGCTTCGTGGCGCATGGCGGGCCGGGGCCTGCCGAGCGCCGCCCATTGCGAGCGCCTGATCGGCGCGCTGCGCTCGATCTTCTGGAAGATGGACCCGGCGCTGAAGCAGATCACCTTCATATCGCAGGAGGCGGAAGTCGTTCTCGGCTACCCGTGCGCGTCATGGTACGAGGACGGCGCCTGGACAAGCCGGATCAACGCGGAGGACCGCGATCGCACGCACGCGCTTCTTACCCGCGCGCTGAAGGAGAACAATATCCCGGATTTCGAGCTCCGCTTCATTGCGGCGGACAAGCGGGAGATCTGGCTGCGCTGCATCGTTTCGCCCGGCGTGCCGCGCAGGGGACGTGTCCGGGCTCGGCGGATGGCTGGTCGACATCTCCAAGCGCAAGAATTTCGAGGTCGACCTGGTGGAAAGCGCGCGCCGGTTCCGCGACTTCGCCGAAGCCCATACCGACTGGTTCTGGGAAATGGACGAAAATCTCCGCTTCAGCTTCCTGTCCGAGCGCTTCCAGCGGGTCACCGGTATCGTTCCGTCGGATCTGCTCGGCCGCAGCCAGCGGGAGCTGCTGGCGACCAGCAGCGCGCTGATCGACGAGGTCGCTACCAAGGAAGCCTGGGAAAAGCATATCCGCGAGATCGAGACGCACCAGCCGTTCCAGGATTTCCGCCACCCGGCGCCCGGAACGGACGGACATCCCCAGCATCTCTCGATCAGCGGCAAGCCGGTCTTCGACGCCAAAGGAGCGTTCAAGGGGTATCGCGGCACCGGCACGGATATCACCGAGCGGGTCCGCACCGAGAAGGCTTTGCGCGAGAGCGAACGGCGGCTCCGCCAGCAGAGCGAACGGGCCGAAGAGGCGAGCCGCGCCAAATCCGAGTTTCTGGCCAATATGAGCCACGAGATCCGGACGCCGCTGAACGCGATCATCGGATTTTCGGACTCGATGCGCCGCGAGATCGTCGGCCCGCTCGGCAGCACGCGCTATGTCGAATATGCGTCCGCGATCTACAGCAGCGGCCTTCATCTGCTCGAGCTGGTCAACGACGTGCTCGATCTCTCGAAGATCGAGGCGGGCCGCTACATCCTGACGCGAAAGGCGCTCGATCTGGTCGCGGTGGTGGAAAGCTGCCTGCAGATCACGCGGGAGACCGCGACCCGCAAGTCGATCAAGGTCACGCTGGATGCCGCCGCCGACTATCCGTTCGTCGACGCCGATGTCCGGGCGATCAAGCAGGTCATTCTGAACCTGCTGTCCAATGCCTTGAAATACACCAATGACGGCGGGCGCGTGACGATATCGCTCAAGGTGCAGGCCGCGGACGTCTTCATGACGGTGACCGACACGGGGGTAGGGATTCCGAAATCGGAGATCGCGACCTTGACCGAAGCCTTCGTGCAGGGCCGTTCGGACCATGCCTATCTGGCGCATGAAGGCACCGGGCTCGGGCTCGCCATCACCGAATCGCTGGTCAAGCTGCATGGCGGCACGCTGACGATCGAAAGCGAAGTCGGGGTCGGGACGTCGGTGACGATCCTCCTGCCCGATGCGGCGGTGTCGCGCAAGGCGGGGCGCGCGGTGGCGTCCGGGCAAGAATAACCCCGCTCCCGGCGAGGGGAGCGGGGCTTGAAAGCCGCAACGGCGGCGTTACAACAGTTTCGGATCGATCCAGACCGTATCGAGCTGCTGGTTGAGATAGTGGCTCGGCGCCACGTTCCAGCCCTTCATGTAGGTCCGGTGCGGCGTGATCTTGTACCACCAGAAACCGGGAATGTAGTGCGCCTGGTCCTTGAGGACGCGTCCCTCATAGGCGCGCATCTTCTCGGCCTGCTTCTTCCCGTCCGGCTCGTTCAGCATGGCGAGATAAAGCTCGGTGGTCTTGTCGTCCTGATGGTTGGTGTAGTCGTTGCCCGCGCCCTTGATCCACTTGGACACGTCGATCGGCGGGTTGATCACCGTCTGCGAGTTGATGTCGATGCAGACGTCGAAATCACGCGTCTGACGCAGCCCGGCATACCACGGGCCCGACTGCATGGACTTCTGATCGGCCTTGATGCCGACCTTGCGCCACTCGTCGATGAACCAGGTGCCGACGATGGTGTAGGGCTGGTCGACCGCGCGGTTCCAGATCGTCACCTTGAGGTCCGGATACCCGGCTTCCTTGAGCAGCTGCTTTGCTTTCTCCCGACCGGCTTTGACGTCCGTGCCGAAGCCCGGCATCGTCATCAGCCATTCCTTCGAGCCCGCGAGCTTGTGGCCGGGGAACACGATGCCGCCGACGGTCTTGACGATGGCGATCTGGGACAGATGCTTGGCGCCGTTCCAGCGGTCGAGCGAATAGCCGAGCGCCTGACGGACGCGCACATCGGCGAAGCGCTTGATCTTCTGGTTCGGCCCGATGCCGATGACCACGTTCCAGTCGCTCTCCTTTACGACGATCTTCTTGCCCATCGCCGCGACGAGGTCATGCACCGCTTTCGGCGGGAAGCCGCGGAAGTCGATCGCTGCCCGGTTGCCGCGGATGGCCTGCAGGCGGACCGACATCTTCGGCGCCTGAATGGCCTTGAAACCGTCGAGATACGGCAGGCCCTTCACGAAATAGTCTTCGTTGCGCTTGCCTTCGACGAAGGAGCCCGGCTGCTCCTGCACGAACTTGAAGGCGCCCGTGCCGTTGATGTTCTTCTTGTGCCAGGCGTAACCGTGGGTATCGAGGTCCTTCTTCGAGTAGATGAAGTTGAAGGGCGAGGCGAGCGCCGGGACGATTGCCGCCAGCGGCCGCTTCATCTTGATGATCAGCTTATAGGCTTCCGGCGTCTCGATGGCGGCGACCTGGGTGTACCAGGCCTTGCGTGAGCTCGGCACGCCTTCCGGCGGGAAGATGATCTTGTCGAGCGACGCCTTGATGTCGGCGGCGGTCAACGGCGTCCCGTCGTGGAACTTGACGTTCTTGCGGATGTTGAAGGTGTAGGACATGCCGTCCGCCGCCGTCTCGAACTTGCCTTCGCAAAGATCGCAGATGAAGTCGGTGGTCGACATCGCGTTTTCCGGGTTGAGCCGGATCAGCAGGCTGTAGAAGGGCGCCAGCGGCTGCACCACCCCGAAGGTGGTTTCCTGGTGCGCGTCGTAGGATGGGATGGTGCTGGCGACGACGAAGTCCAAGTGTCCGCCACGGACCGGCGTTTCCGCCGCCGCAACGGCTGCGCTGCCGGCGGTCAGGCTTGCGCCCAACATGACGGCAGGCAGGAATTTCAGTTGATGGTGTTTCATACTCCCTGACTCCTTGAGGGTGATAATGTTCCGTTCTTGTTATTGGATGCCCCCATCCGCGCACACGTAGCCAACTCTTCGAGGCCGTCAGGACCCGAAGTTTTATCCGCCCGTGCTTTTTGGAGTGCGACGGTGCCGCGCAGGATGCCGCTCTTGAACGCCCGACCAGGGCCTTATTGCGGCTGCCTAGCGATGCCGGGAATTGGCATCTCGAACAGGTAGTATAAGCATTCCTTAGTTCGCTGAACAAGCGGCCCCCCTGCCGGGTCTGCGCGAGGCCGGACGCCGGCGCGCCGCGCGCACAAAAAGACCGCCCCGGAAGCCCGGGGCGGCCAAGGAGTCAGTCGATGTCGTGTAGCGCTACTTCAACTTCGGATCGATCCAGATATTCTCGAGACCCTGGTTGACATAGTGGCTCGGTCCGATCTTCCAGCCCTTCACATAGCTGCGGTGCGGGATGATCCGGTACCACCAGTAGCCGGGGACGAAGTCCGCCTCGTCCAAGAGGACCTGCTTCTCGTAGGCCCGCATCTTGTCGTACTGCTTCTCCGGGTCGGGCTCGGTCAGCATGGCAAGATAGAGGTCCGTGGTCTTCTTGTCCTTGTTGTTGACGTAGTTGTTGCCGGCGCCGACGATCCACTTGGAGACGTCGATCGGCGGGTTGACGACCGTCTGCGCGTTAATGTCGATCACCACGTCCTTGTCGCGGGTCTGACGCAGCCCCGCATACCACGGACCGGAGGGAACGACCGACTGATCGGCGTCGATGCCGACCTTACGCCACTGGTCGACCGCCCAGGTGCCGAGGATCTTGTACGGCTGGTCGACGGCGCGGTTCCACACCGTGACCTTGAGATGCGGGTATCCGGCCTCCTTCAGGAGCGCGCGCGCCTTGGCTTTGTTTGCCTTGGCGTCCAGCCCGAAGCCCGGCATCTTCTCGAGCCATTCCTTCTTGGGCGCCAGCGGATGGCCCGGGAACACGATGCCGCCGACCGTCTTGATGATGGCGATCTTCGACAGATATTTCGCGCTGCCCCAGCGATCGAGCGCATAGCCGAGCGCCTGGCGGACGCGCACGTCCTGGAAGCGCTTCACGTTCTGGTTCGGGCCATAGCCGAACAGAACGTTCCAGTTGCTCTCCTGAACCCGGATCTTGTTGCCCAGGGCATGCACGAGGTCGTCACGCGCCTTCGGCGGGAAGCCGCGGAATTCAATTCCCGCCCGGTCGCCGCGGATGGCCTGCAGGCGTACCGACATCTTCGGCGCCTGAATCGCCTTGAACCCGTCGAGATAGGGCTCACCCTTCACGTAGTAGTTCGGGTTGCGCTTGCCTTCGACGAAGGAGCCCGGCTGCTCCTGCACGAAGATGAAGGCGCCGGTGCCGTTGACGTGCGTCTTGTGCCAGGTGTAGCCGTGCTCGTCCAAGTCCTTCTTCGAGTAGATGAAGTTGAAGGGCGAGGCGAGCGCCGGAACGATCGCGTTCAGCGGCCGCTTCATCTTGACGATGACCTTGTACTTCTCCGGCGCCTCGACGGACGCGACCTGGGTGTACCAGGCCTTGCGCGAGCTCGGCACGCCCTTCGGCGGGAAGATGATCTTGTCGAGCGACGCCTTGATGTCGGCGGCGGTCAGCGGCGTGCCGTCGTGGAACTTCACGTTCTGGCGGATGTTGAAGGTATAGGACATGCCGTCCTTCGCCTTCGAGAAGGTCGTGCAGAGATCGCAGACGAAATCCGTGGGCGACGACGGATTGTTCGGATTGATCCGGATCAGCAGGCTGTAGAACGGCCGGATCGGATGGATCATGCCGAAGGTGGTTTCCTGATGCGCGTCGTAGGATGGGATCGTGCTGCCGACGACGAAGTTCAGTATGCCGCCGTGCACCGGCGTTTCCGCCGCGGCGGCATAAGTTGCGCTGCCTGCTGCCAGGGTAGCCCCCAGCAACGCGACAGGCAGGGCCTTGATATTTGGGCTTTTCATTGTCCCAGCGTCCTCCTGTTTAAATTTTGCTGTTCGTTTTTATTTTTGTTGGATGCTGATGGCGCCGTGCTCGAACCAACTCGGCCGTCAACCCCTCCAGGGTCCGCGCGATAGGAATTGGCTCATACTTCAAACGATGATCGAACCGCTCAAATGACCGCGTTCGTAACCAACCACAGGCTGGGAAGTTAACGGCCGCCGAGCGACGCCGTATTCAGCATCACATACACGGGATGCATCTTATATCGGATTATGGGATCACACAAATCTGATAAATCGATCTATTTTGAATAGAAAATCGCCGGCCGGACAATACGATAGCATGCGCATGGGCCGCCGAGCGCAACCGAACGCAGCCGCTTCCCCTCCGGCGTCAGCGCCCGGATGCGGCCTCAGTTGATAAGCTCCCAGCGCCCGTCCGCCTGGCGGCAGGCGGTGCCGTAAGTGCCGGCGGCCTGGCCGTTCAACGTCGCGCGCGCGGTATATTCGCGGCAGTAGCGGCCATCGACCGCGCGCATGGTCTTCGTCAGGGTGACCGAATAATGCGCCCCCAGCGCGCGATCCATCCAGGCGACCGTCTCGTGGTCCGGAAGGTGCTCGAAGCTCTCGCTGAAGCAGATTTCTTCCGCGCGCGCGATGCCGCCGTCGATCCGGTGCCCCACCACCGCGCTGATAAGGGCGCCGATCGCCGTCGCGGCGAGCCGGCTCTTGCCGTTGCCGCTGGCGAACCGCGCCGCCGTGAAGCCGCCGGCCGCGGCCGAGACCAGCCCGCTGGCGGTCGATGACTCGAACATTTCAGGGCGGCAGCGCCCATCCTGCAGCCCCGGCGGCAGGCGGTCGGCGAGCTGCTGGTCGGTCCGGCCCGGCGATGCGCCGGTGCCCTTCGCGGCCCGGCCGTTCGCCGGCGTCCAGGCCGGCGGGTCGGCGTAAACCGGGCTGAATGCCGCCGCGGCGAGCATTCCCAGGCCGCACAGCGTCATGGCGGCAAGCCCCGCGCGTCCGATTTGGCCGCGCCGAAGCGAAATCCTTTCAGCCATAAGTCCCTCCCGACGGACAAATCCGTCTACCCGCAATTATTTAAGGAAGAGGTTCGTTAACACTCGGTTAACGAATTGAGGCAGGGACAGCGACGCGCCCGAACCTTACCGTATCGGCCACGCGGGTAAATTTGCGGCGCCTGGAAGCCACCATCCAGTAGTATGATTTAGCCTTTGGAATAGGTGCGGCATGCGAAGCTTCAAAGTGACGAAATTCGGCGCGGCGCTCGAGGAAGTGGTCGAGGACGCTCCGGCGCCCGTGGGGACGGAAGTGCTCGTGCGGGTGGCGGCCTGCGGCGTCTGCCACAGCGACGTGCATCTCCGCGACGGCTATTTCGATCTCGGCGCGGACGGCCGGCTCGACCTGTCGCGCGGCCTGAAGACGCCGTTTACGCTCGGCCACGAAGTGGCCGGCTCGGTCGTCGCCGTCGGGCCGGACGCGGCGGCGGAGGGAAGCGTGGCCATCGGCGACGCGCGCCTGATCTATCCCTGGATCGGCTGCGGCGGCTGCGCCGTCTGCCGCGCGGGCAACGAGCATCTTTGCCGCGCGCCGCGCAATATCGGCATTCACTGCGGCGGCGGGTACAGCGACCATGTGCTGGTTCCCCATCCGCGCTATCTGCTGTCCTATGACGGCATCCCGGTCGAGGAAGCCTGCACCTATGCCTGCTCGGGGCTGACCGCCTACGGCGCGTTGAAGAAGGTCGGCGCGCTCGGCGGCGGCGATCCGCTGGTCATCATCGGGGCGGGCGGCGTCGGGCTCGCCGGCGTGCGGCTCGCCGCCCGGCTGACCGGCGTGGCCCCGGCAGTGGCGGAGGTGTCGGCCGCGCGGCGCGACGCCGCCGTCGCGGCGGGGGCGGCCTCGGCCTTCGATCCCAAGGAAGACGGCGCGGTCCGCCGCTTCGTGAAGGAGACCGGCGGCGCGGCGGCGGTCGTCGACTTCGTCGGCGCCGCCGATACGGCGCGTTTCGGCTTCGATATTCTGCGCAAGAGCGGGCGGCTGATCGTCGTCGGACTGTTCGGCGGCAGCCTGACGGTGCCGGTGCCGCATTTCCCGTTGCGCGAGGTCGCGGTCATGGGGTCCTATGTCGGCTCGCTGCAGGATCTGAGGGACCTGCTGGCGCTTGCCGTTGCCGGGGCGGTCGGACGGCCGGCCGTCGAGACACACCGGCTGCAGGAGGCCGAGGCGCTATTGCGCGGACTTCAGGCCGGGCGTATCACCGGCCGCGCCATATTGGTGCCTTAACCGAAAAATAAAAGAATTGAGGGAATTAGGGAGGAATGAGTGGCATGACCAGCAAGGCATCGCATTTAGCGCCGTCCGGCATGCCGACGCCCGGCGGCCCGGTCGCGTGCCCGGCCGCCTGGTATCGTGCCGATTTGGAGCGGTCCGAGGACTGGATCTTTGGCCTCACGCCGGCGGAGCTCGACGAGCTCGATGCGGCCCTGCACGAAAGCATGAAGCGGGCGCCGTCGATCCTCGATATCGCGCCGGACAGCTTTCCGCTGCCGACGCTGCAGGAGAAGCTGATCGGGATTCGCGACGAAGTGATGGAGGGGCGGGGCCTCGCCGTGCTGCGCCGCCTACCCGTCGAGCGCTATTCGATGGAAGAGATCGCGCGGATCTATTTCGGCATCGGCCGCCATCTCGGGACGCTGCGCTCGCAGAACGCCGCCGGCCATGTGCTGGGTCACGTCTGCGACATCGGTCACGATCATCACCACAACGCCTATCAGCGGGGCTATGCGGCGGCGGGGCCGCTGGGCTTCCACACCGACTCCGTCGACATCGCAGCGCTGCTCTGCCTCCAGCCGGCGAAGAAGGGCGGCGACAGCAAGGTCGTCAGCTCGGTCACCGTGCACAACGAGATCTGGAAGCGCCGCCCGGATCTGGCGCCGCTCCTGTTCGAGCCGGTCTACCGCGACCGGCGCGGCGAAATTCCCGAAGGCAAGGCGCCGTGGTGGATCATGCCGGTCTACCAATGGTACGAGGGCGACCTGTTCAGTCATTACTCCTCGGTCTACATCCGTTCGGCGCAGCGTTTCCGCGAGGCGAAGCGGCTCAGCGACGCACAGCTCGAGCTGTTCGACGTGATGGAGGAGATCGCCAACGAGCCGGCGCTTTATCTGCGCCTGCCATACGCCGCCGGCGACATTCAGTTCACCAACAACCACCACATCTTCCACGCGCGCGACGCGTATGAGGATTGGCCCGAGCCGGAACGCCGGCGCCATCTGCTGCGGCTTTGGATATGTCCGCCGAAGGCGCCGCCGCTGCCGCCCGATTACGCCGACCGCTACGCCGGAACCGAGATCGGCAATCGCGGCGGTATCGTCGTGCCGGGCGCGGAGCGGAAGGTGCCGCTGACGCCGGTTTGAGCGGGACCGGACCCTATTCGACGGTCTTGCGTCCGTCTTCCGTCAGCTTGCAGACGAGCCAGTCCGGCTTGATCGGATTTTCGAACCATGGCTCCGCCCAGCCCTGCTCGAGGCAGCTCCTGATCGTGCGTTCGTTCACGCGCTGTCCGCGCGCGTCGAACAGCGGAAGCTTGCCGCCGGGCTGATCCAGCCCCAGCCGCAACCACGCCCGCTGTGCGGGCGTCGGGCGCGCTGCCGTCTTACGTTTGCTGATCCCCGACCGCTCGGCGACGTCTCTGGTCTTTGCTTCCACCGTGCCCCCTGTCTTTTTTTTTGCTGAGCCTTGCTGCTGAATTCAGATCCCCCGCGAATTCGCACCCGGGTTTTCGTCGCGTTGCAATTGCGATCTGTATGCGAAGGAATGGTAGGGCAGTTCGCCCGCTCCGCCAAGGCGCGATGATCGAAGCGGAAACCGTCGCGGCGCCGTGATCCCGGGCGCCGGTTTGCCCGCATCGGCGCCGCGGCTTATTCTGACCGCCGAACACGACTGGCAATCCGCGACAAACGACCATTACAAGAAATAATCAGGAGGAAATGATGCTGGCTCATTCCAGGCTGACGCTGCTGACGGCTGCGCTCGCGCTGGCCGCGGTAGGCTTCGCCGCGGCTGCAAAGGCAGAAACGCTGAAGTGGATCACCTTCAAGCCGCAGGCGGCAGGCGATCCGCAGGCGATCACGACGCAGTGGTTCGCCGACGAGTTCAAGAAGCGCACCGGCGGTAAATACGACATCAAGATTTTCTGGGGCGGCAGCGTCGCGAAGATCAAAGAGGTTCCCGATGCGCTCCAGGCGGGCTTGGGCGACATCGGCGACGTGGTGACCCCTTATTTTCCGGAAAAGCTCCTCATCAACAACGTGGTCGGCTACTTCATGCCGCAGCCGCATTCGGAGATCGAGCTGGGCGCCAAGCTGATCGAATGGGCCGGCGAGCACAAGCAGTTCGACGACGAGATGAAGCGCTACAACATGAAGGTCATCGGCTGGCGCCCGCTCGAGAAATACGGGCTGATCTGCACCAAGCCGATCCGTACGCTGGCGGAATTCAAAGGCAAGCGGATCCGCAGCTACGGCTTCGCGGTGCCGCAGCTGGTCAAGGCGCTCGGCGCGACGCCGGTCTCGATGACCACGCCCGAGGCTTACGAGGCCTTGCAGCGCGGCATCCTCGACTGCTCGCCGATCGGCGTGACGCTGGCGCGCGGCTGGCGCTACGACGAGGTCGCCAAGTATTTCATCGACATCAAGCTCGGCGCGAGCTGGGGCCATCTCATCGCGATGAACCGGAAGAGCTATGAGAAGCTCGACCCGCAGACGCGCGCGATCCTCGAGGGGCTGGGGCGTGAGTATGTCGTCGAATATTGCAATGTCCTCGACCAGCTGACGCAGAAGATCCTGGCCGAGTGGAAAAAGAAGAAAAGCGTCACCGTCGTTCCATTCCCCAAGGACGTGATCGCGCAGGTATCGCGCAGCGAAGGCGTCCAGAGCGTGCAGAAGGAATGGATCAAGAAGGCGTCCGCGACCGGGCTGCCGGCGGCGGAAATGGCCGAATTCTTCGCCTTTGAATAATACCGGGACCGGCCACGCCGCGGGATTACCTGCGGCGTGGCCGGCATTCCGGCCATCATCAGCTCTCTGCAGGATGACATGGCGGAACGCTTTGAACGCTTCTACCGCGGCTATGGCCGCTTGCTGGCGGCACTCGCCGTCTTATCGGGATTGATAACCTTCGCGATCATGTGGCTGATCGTCGCCAACGCCCTGATGCGAAAGACCTTCAATCAGCCGATCCAGGGCACCTACGAGATCACGGAATCGGCCTTGGTGCTGCTGGTATTCCTGTCGCTCGCCTACACGCAGTGCCGGCGCGGCCACATCCGGGTGACGCTGCTGACGCGCCACCTTCCGATGCGGCTGCAGCATGGGCTCTACGTGGTCGTGCTCGCGATCGGCTGTCTCTTCTTCGCGTGGTGCACCTATGCGGTCTTCGGCGACGCCCGTCAGGCCTACATCGTCGGCGAGCAGGAGTGGGGCCTGATCCGCTTTCCCTTGTGGCCGGTGAAGGCCACCATCGTCCTCGGCGTCCTGTTGCTCAGCGTACAGTACCTGCTGGATGCGATCCGCCACGTCTTCGTCACCCGGGGACAATTGCCGGCGATCGGGGACGAGCCATGACCGGCATCGAGATCGGATCCGTCGGGATCGTCGGGCTGGTCGCGGCGATCCTGTGCGGCATGAACGTGATGGTCGCGCTGGGCGTCGTGGGCACGCTCGGGCTGGGCGCGCTGGCCGGGATCGACGGGACGTTCGGCGTCTTGCGCTCGGTCTTCTTCGAGACGACCCATAGCTTTCATTTCAGCGTCATTCCGATGTTCCTCCTGATGGGTTTCTTCGCCATGCGCGCGGGGCTGGGCGAGGACCTGTTCGAGGCGGCGACCCGCTGGCTGGGCGGCATGCGCGGCGGCCTCGCGATCGCCACCACGATGGGCGCGGCGGCCTTCGGCGCCGCGTCGGGATCGAGCGTCGGGACGGCGACGCTGTTCACGAAGCTGGCGCTGCCGGAGATGATTAACCGGGGCTACGACAAGCGCCTCGCTTCCGCGTCCATCGCCATCTCGGGAACGCTGGCCGTCATGATCCCGCCCTCGGCGCTGGTCGTGGTCTACGGCATCCTGACCGATTCGAGCATCGGCGCGCTGCTGATCGCCGGCGCCATTCCGGGTTTCGTCTTCGCGATCCTGCTGTGCGGCGCGACCTATCTCTGGGTCTGGAAGAACCCGGCGCTCGCGCCCGTGATTCCGAACACCTCGACCTTCGGCGAGAAGATGTGGTCGCTCCGGCTTGCCGGGCCGCTGCTGCTGGTCGTGCTGGCGATCATCGGCGGGCTCTACGCCGGCGTCTTCACCCCGACCGAGGCCGGCGCGATCGGCGCGCTGGTCACCTTCTTCCTGGCGATCGTGCGGCGGCGGGGCCTGCGCGACATTCAGATCGCCGAGGCGCTCAAGAGCACGATCCAGACGACGGCGATGATCTTCGGCATCATCATCGCCGCGCTCATCTTCTCGAAGTTCCTGGCGTTGAGCGGCCTCGCCGGGATGGTCGGCGATTTCCTGACGACGGCGAATGTGAATCGCTGGGTCATCGTCCTGCTGGTGACCTTGCTCTATCTCTTCCTCGGCATGCTGATGGATGCGCCGGCCTTGCTGGCGATCAGCCTGCCGATCACCCATCCGGTGATGATCCATCTCGGCTTCGACCCGGTCTGGTTCGGCATCTATGTCGTCCTGCTGGCCGAGATCGGCGCGGTCACGCCGCCGGTCGGGATCAACTGCTTCATCGTCCAGGGGGCTTCCGGCGGCCTGGTCCAGCCTGGAGGACGTGTTCAAGGGCCTGCTGCCCTATATCGCCGCCGGGCTGCTGATGCTGGTCATCTTGTGCGTCTTCCCGGAGCTGGCGCTTTTCCTGCCGAGCACGATGCATAGCTGAGCGGCGCCGAAAAGGCGGGCATGAAGCTTGCCGGGGAGGGACGCCGCTGGCAATCTGCGCGCGACGACCGCTGCCCATGCCGGATGCTCGAGCCATGCCCGGCAGGGCGGAGCTGGAGCAATTTCCGCCATGAACAAGACATCCGCGCGCCTCGCCTTCGTCTTCGCCAATCTGGGGCATTTCTATATCCATCTGTTCACCGCTTTCTATGCGGTGATCGTGCTGCAGCTCGAGCGCGACTGGCGCATGCCATACGAGGATCTTCTGCGGCTCTGGTTCTGGGGGTCGCTCATGGTCGGCGTGATGGCGCTGCCCGCCGGCCGGCTCGGCGACTGGCTGTCCGCGCGCGTGATGATGACGGTCTTTTTCATCGGCATGGGCGGGGCGTCGATCGTCTGCGGGCTGATCGACGGGCCGGCGGCGATGACGACTGGCCTGATCGCACTCGGCGTGTTCGCGGCGATCTACCACCCGATCGGCATTCCCTGGCTGATCCGCAACGCCCAGAACAGAGCCGGCAAGGTCCTGGCGGTGAACGGCATCTTCGGCAGCATCGGCACCGGCGGCGCCGGCATCGTGGCGGGCGGCCTGATCGCCGGCTTCGGATGGCGCGCGGCCTTCATCGTTCCGGGCGCCGTATGCCTCGCCACCGGGCTGGTCATGCTCTATTGCGTGGCGAGCGGCAAGATGTCGTCCGCGCCGCCAAGCAAGGCGAGCCAGGTGCCGCAGAGCCGCAGCGACGCGCTGCGCGTCTATCTCGTCCTGCTCGGCGCGATGTTCTTCGGCGGGATCCTCTACAACGTCATGCAGAACGGGCTGCCGAAGGTGTTTTCCGAACAGCTGCATGGTCTTATCGGCGACGGGCCGATGATGGCGGGCCTGCTGACGTCCTTCGTCTTCGTGTCCGGCGGCATCATGCAGCTCGTCGGCGGCTTTCTCGCCGACCGCTTCGCGCTGAACCGGGTCTACCTGCTCTGCTGGTTCTTCCAGATGATCTTCGTCACGCTGACGGCGATGATCACCGGCGTCGGGCTGGTCGGCATCGCGGCGCTCGCCATCATGGCCAACGTCGCGTCCCAGCCGGCGGAGAACATGATGCTGGCGCGCTACGCGCCCGGGCAGCATCACGGCCTCGCTTTCGGGCTCAAGTTCGTGCTGTCCTTCCTCACCGGGCCGCTGGCGATCGCGCTCATCACCTTCGTGCGGGAGGAGACCGGCAGCATGTTCTGGCTGTTCACCGGGCTCGGCATCGCGGGCGTGGCGGTGGTGCTGTCGATCCTCGCCTTGCCGACCGTGGCGCGCGAGCGGGCGGCGTCGGCGCCGGCCGAATAGGCGCATCGGCCCGGATCGAAGTCGCATCGGGGGCGTTTACGCTGCGCCACGGCTGAGCCGCCGCGCTTGGTTTCCGTTACGTTCTAGGCTACCGTTCTAGTGGGTGAGGCGCGCCACCGTCCAAGCCGTGACGGCCCGCGCCTCTGCCTCTGGGAGACGCGAAAATGACAATGAAGACGATCCTGATCCCGATCGAGGAAAGCGACGGACTGCCCTCGATGCTGGAAACGGCGCTGATGGCGGCCAAGGAATTCGGCAGCTATATCGAAGGACTTTACTATCAGCCCACCTCGGCGGGCGCGATGGTCGTGGCCGGGGAGGGGCTGGTCGTCACCACGCCCGAGCTGGTCGAAAGCGTCGAGCGGCAGGACCGCAATCGCCGCGAGCGGGTGCGCGCGCAGTTCTCCAGCTTCATGGAACGCAAGGGCGTGCGCCTCGTCTCGCCGAGCTCGACCATGGCCGACGGGCCGGTCGCGGCCTGGGTCGAGGAAGAATCGCCCAATTCCGAGATCGTCGGCACCCGCAGCCGGGTGTTCGACATCACCGTCGTCGCCCGCCCGGTCAAGGGCGCGAACATCGCGGCGATGAGCATCCTCGAGGCGGCGCTGTTCGAGGGCGGCCGGCCGATCCTGATCGCCCCGCCGCTGGCGCCGGCGAAGATGGGCGAGAATGTCGTGATCGCCTGGAACGGCAGCACCGAGACGGCCCGCACGGTCGCCTTCTCGATGCCCTTCCTGCTCAAGGCGTCGAAGGTCACGGTGATCTCGATCGAGGGCTTCGGCGTCGCCGGGCCGTCGACGGCGGAGGTCGCCCGCCAGCTCCAGCGCAACGGCATCCCGGCGTCCTCGAAGGACTGCCAGGTGCGCGACCGGCGGGCCGGCGCGGCATTTCTGGAGGAAGCGGCGGCGCTCGGCGCCGACCTTCTGGTCAAGGGCGCCTACACGCAGAGCCGGGTGCGCCAGATGATCTTCGGCGGCGCGACGGACCACATCCTGTCGAACGCCGAGCTGCCGGTGTTGATGTCGCATTAGGGAGGCTGTCCATGCGTGGCATGATCGGCGAGGCTTTGAAGGACGCGAGCCACCTCTACGAAGTGGAGGGGCGGGCGTATCACCTGCAACGGCCGGGTTTCCGCATCAACGAGCTCAAGTTGTCGCCGACCCAGACGGTGCCGTGGCACTACCACAACAACGTCGGCGACACCTTCTACGTCATCGAAGGCCGGCTTCGCCTCTACCTGCAGGCGCCGAAGGAAACGATCCTCCTCGGCCCGGGCGAGAGCTATGCGGTTGTCGCCCGCCGCCCGCACCTGGTCACCAACGCCGGCGACACGTCGATGACGATCCTGGTGTTGCAGGGCGTCGGCGAATACGACTTCGTGCCCATGGTCGAGCCGCGCTGAAGCGGCCGTCTCCGGCTTTCGTCAGTGCTTCGCGGCCGTGCACCGTTGGCCGCCCGGGTTATCCCGCCGCGATATAGCGCTTGAGCGCTTCGGACTCGTGCTCGATCTCCGAGATGCGCTGCTTGACCACGTCGCCGATCGAGATAATGCCGATCAGCCGGCCCTGGTTTATCACCGGCAGATGGCGGACGCGCAGGTCGGTCATCTGCGCCATGACATGGTCGATCGTGTCGGTCGGCGCGCAGCAGATGACCGGGCTGGTCATCAGCTCCTTGACGCTCATCCGGAGGCAGGCCTCGTGATGGCGGGCGATGCCGCGCACGATGTCGCGCTCGGACAGCACGCCGACAACCCTTTTTGCCTCGTTGCGGACGAGGGCGGCGCCGATGCGATTGTCGTGGAGAATCTGTGCGGCTCGCGCCACGAGCCATTCCGGCTCCACGGTGATCACCGTGTCGCCCTTCTTTCTCAGAATGGTTTCGACGTACATGGGCATTTTCCTCTCTTACCCGTGCCGCCGAACCGTCCAAGTGAGCCCCACCTCGTCCCCGGCCTTGGGCGGCCCGACGAGCGAATTTGCGCTCCTTGTTATTAACGGGATGATGCCCTGCGCGTGGGCCGCGGGCAAGCATTTCACGTGCTGCGGCGCAGCATCGACCGGCCGGAAAGGCGGATGAAGAACGCCGCACAATCCATTGGCAAGATGGAGTTTTTCTGTCACGACCGAGACGCAAGCGCAGATCAGGCGGCTTCGAAATCGAGCCCCAGGTCGAGCGCCTTCACGCTGTGGGTCAGCGCGCCGGAGGAGATCAGGTCGACCCCGGTCGCCGCCACCTTGGCGACCGTCTCGGGCGTGATGCCGCCGGACGCCTCGATCAGCATGCGGCCGGCGACCATCTCGACCGCGCGGCGCATCGTCGCCTCGTCCATGTTGTCGAGCAAGACGGCGTCGACCTTGAGCGGGATCAGCGTCTCGAGCTGCTCGAGCGTATCGACCTCGACCTGGATCTTGACCATGTGGCCGGCGCGCGCGCGCACGCCCGCGACCGCCTCTGCGATGCCGCCCGCGAAGGCGACGTGGTTGTCCTTGATCAGCACCGCGTCGTCCAGGCCGAAGCGGTGGTTCATGCCGCCGCCGACGCGCACCGCGTATTTCTCCAGCGTGCGCAGGCCGGGCGTCGTCTTGCGGGTGCAGATGATATGCGCCTTGGTGCCGCGCACGCCTTCGACCATGCGCGCGGTCTGGCTGGCGATGCCGCTGAGGCGGCAGAGGATGTTGAGCGCCGTCCGCTCGCCGGTGAGGATCGCCCGCGCAGGGCCTTCGATCAGCGCGACGCGGTCGCCCTTGCGCACGGCCGAGCCGTCCGGCCGCTCGACCGTGATCTGCACCGCCGGGTCGAGCAGCGTGAAGGCGAGGGCGGCGATGTCGAGCCCGGCGACGACGCCGGGACCGCGCGCCGCGATGGCGGCCCGGGCGCGGCTGTGCGCCGAGACGACGCCGTCGGTGGTCAGGTCGCCGGCGCGGCCGAGGTCTTCTTCGAGCGCGTTGCGGACGATGCCCTCATACTGGATGCGCAGCAGCGGCAGGTGCGCCGGCGTCGCGGCCGGCTCGTTCGCCGGCTTGAGCAGCTCGACCGACGACATCAGCCGATCTCCAGCATGCGCTCGACCGAGCGGCGGGCGCGTTTGGCGATCTCCGGGTCGATCTCGACCGCCGGGCTCAGCGTTTCCAGCGATTCCAAGATCTTCGGCAAGGTGATCTGCTTCATGTGCGGGCACAGGTTGCAGGGGCGCACGAACTCGACGTCGGGATACTCGGCGGCGACGTTGTCGCTCATCGAGCATTCGGTGACCATCAGCACCCGCCGCGGCCGGTTCTTGCCGACATAGTCGATCATGCCGGCGGTCGAGCCGACGAAGTCGACCACGTCCAGCACGTCCGGCGGGCATTCCGGGTGCGCGATCACGACGACGTCCTTGTAGGCCTTGCGATAGTCCGCGATCTCCTGGCCGGTGAAGCGCTCATGCACCTCGCAATGGCCGCGCCACATGATGACCTCGATCTTGGTCTGGCTCGCGACGTAGCGGGCGAGATACTCGTCCGGCAGGAAGATGACGCGGTCGGTGCCGAGGGATTCGACCACCTTGAGCGCGTTGCCCGACGTGCAGCAGATGTCGCATTCCGCCTTCACCTCGGCCGAGGTGTTGACGTAGGTGACGACCGGCACGCCGGGATATTTCTGGCGCAGCAGGCGCACGTCGGCGCCGGTGATCGATTCCGCGAGCGAGCAGCCTGCGGCCATGTCGGGGATGATCACCGTCTTTTCCGGGTTGAGCAGCTTCGCCGTCTCGGCCATGAAATGCACGCCGGCCAGCACGATGACGTCGGCGTCGACCTTGGTCGCCTCGCGCGCCAGCGCCAGCGAATCGCCGACGAAGTCGGCGACGCAGTGATAGATCTCGGGCGTCTGGTAGTTGTGCGCCAGAAGGATCGCGTTGCGCACCTTCTTCATGCGGTTGATCGCCTCGACATAGGGCGCGTGGAACGGCCATTCGATCTGCGGAATGACCCTGGCGACTTTGCGGTAGAGAGGGGCCGTCGTCTCGGCGACTTCCCTCGTATAGTCCAATGCGACTGTGGCGCTCATAACCCCATATCCTCATCTCATGCGTCTGGGCGTTAACCCCCATTTATGCTCAATTTGAGCATTGTCAAGGTTAATGCTCGCATAGAGCACTCGACCGTGTCAATACGGGTTCGGAGGTAAAACGCGATCGTGAGATGGAGTGTTCCTAAAGTGCGACTCGGCGGGCCGGGACGCCGACGCCGGGGGCGGGGCGCTCGCGCAGCACTTCGCGGCGGAAGCGGAACAGCTCGGCCGGGCGGCCGCGCGGGCTGGTCACCTGTTTGCCGGTGGATTCGACCAGCTTGTTGTTGATGATCAGCCGGCGGAAATTCTGCTTGTGCAGCTCGACCCCGGACAGCGCCTCGACCACCCGCTGGAGCTGCAGCAGGGTGAAGCAGTCCGGCAGCAGCTCGAACACCACCGGGCGGTATTTCAGCTTGCCGCGGATGCGCCCGAGCGCGGTGGCGAGGATGCGGCGGTGGTCGAGCTCGAGCGGGCGGCCGGTCGCGTCGAGGATGGCGGCGCGCGCGTCCGGATCGCCGTCGATCGTGTCGGCCGGGCCGCCGGTGCGGGCATGCGCCGCGGCGATCAGCCGGTCGCGCACCGCCTCGGCGACGAGGCCCGCTTCGTACAGCAGCTCGTAGCGCTCCAGCACGCGCTCGAAATCCCAGGCGGAATCGCCGTAGCCGAAGTAGATCGAGATGCGGTCGCGGCGGCGCGCGCGGACGTCGTCGTTGCGTCCGGCGTCGACCCAGCGCTGCAGCTGCGGGCGGATGATGTCGTCGATGGTCGCGGGAATGCCGTCGCGCCAGTCCTCCCACGGGAAGAACTCGTACCAGTTGCGCCACTCCGCCGCGCCGGTGCCGTGCGGCGCCGCTTCGCGCACGAGCGCGAGATAGCCGATGGAGACGATGCGCGGGCCGCCGGCGAGCTCGCGCGGGTCGCGGTGCCGGTCGGCGAAGGTGTAGAGCTGCTCGACATAGCCCAAGGTCAGGCCGGCCTGCTCCTCGACCCAGCGGCGGAGGCCGAGGTCGAGGGTGCGGTGGGTCGCCGCCTCGAAGGGGCCGGAGGGGAGGGCGAAGTGGCTGTCCGCCCAGTTGCCGAGGGATTCGGGATGCGCCATCGGCGGCATCGCTTCGGAGCGCACCGTAAGGATGCGCGGCGTCTCCTCCGTCACCGCCACGATAGCGGCATTCAGCCCGATGTCGGTATGCGTTTGCGTCATAAATCCCTTGCCACGGAGCCACTGCCGCGCCGCGAAAAGGGGACGGCGCCGGTGACCCGGAGCGGATTTTACGCTAAATCGGCAATCTTGCTATGTCATAGGTATGACAATGACGGATGTAACCCGTGGGGATGACGCCGAGAAGCGCGGGGCGATCGTCCGGGGTGAGGGGGAGGGCAATCGCCTTTGGCGATGCATGGGCGATTGGGACAGGCCTGGTGCGTGCTTCGTCCCTCGACAGGCTCGGGATGAGGAAGCTCAGCATGAGGTTTTTCTAATGCCACTAGGAATTTACCTCGTCCTGCGCTTGTCGAAGGACGCGCGGCACTAAAGCGACGGACACACACGCGATTGCCCTGCAGGTGAGCCGGCCGGGAGATACGATTTCCTGCCGCAATAGGGCGCGTCAGAAGCCCACGCCGTAGCCGACGAAGCCGCCGCGCGATCCGCCGCCGACACTGATCGAGGCGCCGCCCGGTCCGTAATACGGTCCGTTGGGATAGTCATAGCCGTGCCAGCCATAGGGGAAGCTTTGCTCGACCACCGGCTGCGAGCCGGGATGCGGCGTCGGCTGCGCCTCGCCGACCTGCTTCCAGGTGCCGTCCGGCTGGCGGCAGGCCCGGCCGTAGGCCTTCACGGGCTTGCCGCCGATCGTCACGGTGTTCTGGAACTCGCGGCATTCGGGTCCCGTCTGGGTCGCCTGCGGCACCGGCTGCGGGCTCGCCATGGGCGGTGCCGGCTGGGCGGGCTCGACCGGCTGCACCGGCTGGGCCTGCGGCGCGGGCGGCTCGGTCGCCGTTCCCTCGGCCGGCCGCGGCGTGTTCCAGTGGATGGTGTCGGAGGACTGCGCCACCGCCGTCGGCCCGGCCGCGTCGGTCGTCTCGCAGCCCGACAGCGCGATCAGCGCCGCCGCCGCGAGCGCGACCGGGAACAGGGCGATCGGAAAAGGTGATTTGGTCATCCGCCGATCCCTTACCAGATAAAGCCTTGATACCTGCCGCGATACCTGCCGCGCAGGCGTCCGTCCTATGCTAGCGTGGCCGGCACGGACGCTGAAAATGACTTGGGCGCATCGGAGGATATTTGCAATGGCGAAGGAAAACTTTTTCAACATCAACAACCTCGACCAGGGGATCCAGCGGAAGCTGGCCGAAGGCGTCACGACCCGCGTCTTCGTCGGCGAAAAGGCGATGCTGTCGGTGGCGCGGCTCGCGCCGAACGCCTCGGGCCAGGTCCACAGCCATCCCGAGGAACAGTGGGGCATCTGCCTCGAAGGCGACTGCGTCCGCATCCAGGACGGCGAGGAGATCCCGGTCAAGGCCGGTGACTTCTGGTGCACGCCGGGCGGCGTCAAGCACGGCATCCGCGCGGGCGCCCAGGGCGCGACCGTGATCGACGTCTTCAGCCCGCCGCGCCCCGAATACACCAAGCCGGGCGAGGGGTTCGGGACGTAGAAGGAGGTCATGCGATGGCCAGGCGAGGCCGCATGGACTCGCGGGTCAAGCCCGCGAGTGACGGCTAATTATTTGGTATCAAAACAAAACCGTCATTGCCGGACTTGATCCGGCAATCCATGGACGGGCCGCCAAATTTTCCCCGGCTTCACGTCTCAGAGCGCTCCGTTCACTCCGCCGCATTGGCCGTCGTCGCCCGCGTCAGCGCCCGGTCGAGGTCGGCGATGATGTCGTCCACCGTCTCGATGCCGATGGAAAGCCGGATGACCTCCGGCCCCGCGCCGCAGGCCTTCTGCTGTTCCTCGGTGAGCTGACGGTGGGTGGTCGAGGCGGGGTGGATGATCAGCGAGCGCGTGTCGCCGATATTGGCGAGATGGCTGAACAGCTCGACGCTCTCGACCACGCGCACCCCCGCCGCATAGCCGCCCTTGACGCCGAAGGTGAAGACCGAGCCCGCGCCCTTCGGCATGTAGCGCTGCTGCAGCGCGTGGTAGCGGTCGCGCGGCAGCCCGGCATAGGACACCCAGTCGACGGCTGGATGGGTCGAGAGGAATTCCGCGACCGCCAGCGCGTTGGCGCAATGCCGCTCCATGCGCAGCGGCAGCGTCTCGATGCCGAGCAGGGTCAGCCAGGCATTCATCGGCGACTGGCAGGCGCCGAGGTCGCGGAGGCCGATGGCGTGGCCGTAGATCGTGTAGGCGGTGTCGCCGAAGGTCTCGGCGAAGGTGAGGCCGTGATATTCCGGCGCCGGCTTGGCCATGCTCGGGAACTTGTCGTTCTGGAACCAGTCGAAGCGGCCTGAATCGACCACCACGCCGCCGACCGCCGTGCCGTTGCCGGCGAGGAACTTGGTCGTCGAATGGATCACCATGTCGGCGCCGTGCTCGAACGGCCGGCAGAGATAGGGCGTCGCCATCGTGTTATCTACTAGTAGAGGAATGCCGGCCGCCTTGGCGATCTTCGCCACCGCGCTGATGTCGACGACGATGCCGCCCGGGTTGGCCAGGCTTTCGATGAAGATCGCCTTGGTGCGCGGGGTGATCGCGCGGGCGAAGTTCTCCGGCACGTCCGGGTCGACGAAGGACGCCTGCCAGCCGAACTTCTTGTAGCTGTGGCCCATCTGGTTGAGCGAGCCGCCGTAGAGCTTGGTCGAGGCGACGATCTCGTCGCCCGGATGCATCAGCGGGAAGAGGGCGAGGATCTGCGCCGCGTGGCCCGACGCGGTCGCGGTGCGCGCCGCGCCCGCCTTCGAGCGCCGCCACGCGCTCTTCCAGCACCGAGACCGTCGGGTTGGTCAGCCGCGAATAGATGAAGCCCGGAAGCTGCAGGTTGAACAGCGAGGCGGCGTGGTCCGCGTCGTCGAAGACGTAGGAGGTCGTCTGGTAGATCGGCGTCTGGCGCGCGCCGGTCGTGGGATCGGGCGCCGCGCCGGCATGCACGGCCAGCGTCTCGATGCCGGGCTTTTGGTTCCGCTTATTGGCCATGCGGCGCTCCTCACCAGTTGTGCGCGCTCATCCTTCGACAGGCTCAGGATGACGTCCGCTGCTTCGATCCGCAAAATAGGTGGCCTCATGCCGAGCCTGTCGAAGCACGAGGCGGACTCCGCCCGCTATATCTTCCGTCGCTTGGCGCTGATCACGCCGGAATTCATGCCGAGCCAGCTCAGCTCGCCGCAGAGCCGCGAATATTCGATCTTGGGGCAGCGATCCATCACCACGTTGAGGCCGCGCCTTGGTCGCGCGCGCGGCCGCGGCGTCGTTGCGCACGCCGATCTGCATCCAGACCGATTTCGCGCCGATGGCGATCGCCTCGTCGGTGATCGCGCCGGCCGCTTCCGAGTTGCGGAAGATGTCGACCATGTCGACCGGCTCCTTGATGTCCGCCAGCGTGGCGACGACCGGCTCGTCCAGGATCGTCTGTCCGGCCGCGCCCGGATTGACCGGGATGACGCGGTAGTTCTTGCGCTGCAGATACTTCATGACGAAGTAGCTCGGCCGGTTCCAGTTGGTGCTGGCGCCGACCAGCGCGATCACGCGGGTGCGGCGGAGAATGTCGCGGATGTATTCGTCGTCGTAGATGAGAGGCTCGTGGACCTGGGGCTCGGGCATGGCGCGTTTGCGTTCGTCTGCGTGCGGTTACCGGTCCCGCCACACGGGCGGGCGCTTGGCGAGGAAGGCGTCGATGCCTTCCGCGGCATCCTCGGCCATCATGTTGCGGGTCATGACCTCGCTGCAATAGGCGTAGGCGTTTTCCAGGCTCATGTCGAGCTGGCGGTAGAAGGCCTCCTTGCCGATGCGGAGCGTCAGCGCCGACTTGCCGGCGATCTTGCGCGCGAAGGCATCGACCGCCGCATCGAGCGCGTCGTCCGCAACGCAGCGGTTGACCAGGCCCAGGCGCAGCGCTTCCGCCGCGCCGACCGGCTCGCCCAGCAGCAGCATCTCCATCATCGGCTTGCGGCCGATCTTGCGGCTGACCGCGACCATCGGCGTCGAGCAGAACAGGCCGATATTCACCCCCGGCGTCGCGAAGCTGGCGGACGCGGACGCTACCGCCAGGTCGCAGCTCGCGACGAGCTGGCATCCCGCGGCGGTGGCCGGGCCGTGCACGCGCGCGATCACCGGCTTCGGCAGATGGGTGACGGCCAGCATCAGCTGCGCGCAGGTGTCGAACAGCTTCCTGTAGAAGTCCTCGTCCGCATGGGCGCGGATCTCGCGCAGGTCGTGCCCGGCGCAGAAGGCCGTGCCGGCGCCGGCGATCACCACGACTCGCACCGTGGGGTCGTGCGCGATCGCGTCGAGCTCGACGATCAGCCGCGCCATCAGCGCCTGCGACAGCGCGTTGCGCGCCTGCGGCCGGTTCAGCGTCAGCGTCGCCACGCCGTCCGCGTCGGCACGCAGCAGCATCGGCTCGTTCGCGGGCGCTTCCTGTCTCGTGGTCATGGCGGCTCGGCCCAATCTCGCGTTCGACTTTTCGGGCGGCGGATCGCGCGGCGACTCTCTCCCGCGTCCGGACGGGTGGCAAGGGCAAATTGCCCGGGAATTTCGAATATGCGGGAAACTGGTTGCAGAAATCAGCGCAGAGTTGCGCTAGGCTGTCCGCATCACATCGCGCCGCGCCCGCAGGTTGCCCGGCGACGGGGAGCGGGAGAGGGGCGCCTCGCATCGGATGAGGTTCGGCAATGCCCTATGATGGTTCCGTTTACCAGAAGGCCCAAGACCCCGTGCTCGGACGCCTGACCCAGGCCCGCGCGCGTATCGCCGATCGGCGTCATTGGATTTCGGGCAGGTATTTCGAGGAGGATTCGCGCGGCTACCAGTATTGCATCCTGGGCGCGCTGTCCGCCGACCCGGCGCATGACGGCTGCATGGCGCATGACGCGGTCGGGCAGGCGGCGGCAATTTGGCTCGCCGGCCGGATCTCCGGCACCGAGATGTCGTTCCTGCACGCGTCGCGCATCATCTATAACTTCAACGACGGCTACGCCGCGCTCGAGCATGTAAGCCATTCCGTCGCCGGCTTCCTGATCCTGGCGCGCCATCGCCAGGTCAACGGGCACAAGCGGGTGCTGGATTTCCTCGACGAGGCGATCGCCGGCCGCGAGCGGGAACTGGCGCAGGCCGACGCCGCCATCGAATCCTGACGCGCGGCCCGTTCGCCGCCATGCCGCCGGGTCAGCGGGCTCGGCGGAAGGGGCTCTTTTATCCGCGTTTTCAATGAGATTGGCGGAGGCGGCGGGCGATACGCTGAAATCAGCGAGCTTAGCTAGCGGTAAAATAATACCGTTAATGTAACGTTATTGATATTTATATGGAATTACGCGCCTTATTTTCATTGACTTTCCCCCGCCATTGGCGATACTCCGCCGCCATTCAAAGACGCGTTCCAGATGAGGGACGGGAGAGTCATGAAAACCTATTCGATGAAACCTGCCGAGGTGCAGAAAAAATGGTTCGTCGTCGACGCCGAGGGCCTGGTTCTGGGCCGCATGGCGGTGGTGATCGCCAATACCCTGCGCGGCAAGCATAAGCCCGGCTTTACGCCGCATGTCGACTGCGGCGACAACGTCGTCGTCATCAACGCGGAGAAGGTCGCGCTGACCGGCCGGAAGCTGACCGACAAGATCTATTACCGTCACACCGGCCATCCGGGCGGCATCAAGGCGCGCACGGCGGGACAGATCCTCAAGGGCAATAAGCCCGAGGACGTCATCGTGCTGGCGGTGCAGCGCATGCTGCCGCGCAACACGCTGGCGCGGAAGCAGCTCACCAACCTCAAGGTCTATGCCGGCACCGAGCACCCGCACGGGGCGCAGCAGCCGGCTCCCCTCGACATCGGGGCGATGAACTCCAAGAACAAGCGGAGCGCCTGATCATGGCGAATGAAGAGACTCCCACGACGGGACAATCGGGCACGGTCGGCACGCTCGCCGATCTCGGCGCGGTGATGGGCGGCACGGTTGCGGCGTCGGCCGCATCGACCGAGCCGCGGAAGGACGCGCAGGGCCGCGCCTATGCCACCGGCAAGCGCAAGGACGCGGTCGCCCGCGTCTGGATCAAGCCCGGCAGCGGCCGGATCACGGTCAACGAGCGGCCGATCGAGACCTATTTCGCGCGGCCGGTGCTGCGCATGATGATCGGTCAGCCCTTCACCGTCGCCGCCCGCGAGAACCAGTACGACGTCACCTGCACGGTCAAGGGCGGCGGCTTGTCGGGACAGGCGGGCGCGGTGCGCCACGGCATCAGCCAGGCGCTGGTCCGCTTCGAGCCGACGCTGCGCTCGGCGCTCAAGAAGGGCGGCTTCCTGACCCGCGACGCGCGCGTGGTCGAACGCAAGAAGTACGGCAAGGCGAAGGCCCGACGTAGCTTCCAGTTCTCGAAACGCTAACCCGGTCGCAAGGATTGTTCGGAAAACGGGCGTCCCTCACGGGGCGCCCGATTTGTATAAGCGGAAGGAGTTGAGCCATGACGGCCACGGTCTTCATCGACGGCGAGCAGGGGACAACCGGACTGCAGATTCACGCAAGGCTGTCGGCGCGCAAGGACGTGTCGCTGCTGAGCCTGCCGTCCGCCGACCGCCGCAATGTCGACCTGCGCCGTGAGATGCTCAACCGCGCGGACATCGTCATCCTGTGCCTGCCCGACGACGCGGCCGTCGAGGCGGTCGCCATGATCGAGAACCCGGACGTGCGCGTGATCGACGCCAGCACGGCGCATCGCACCGCCGAGGGCTGGGTTTTCGGCTTTCCGGAATTCGACGCGGCGCAGCGCAAGCGCGTCGCCGAGGCGAAGCGGGTCAGCAACCCCGGCTGCTACGCGGTGGCGTCGATCTCGCTGCTGCATCCGCTGGTCGGCGCCGGGCTGCTGCCCGCCGACTGGCCGGTGACGATCAACGCGGTCTCGGGCTATTCCGGCGGCGGCAAGAGCATGATCGCCGAGTTCGAGGATCCGAAGTCGCCGGCCCATACCGAGGCGCCGTTCTTCGTCTACGGGCTCACCCTCAAGCACAAGCATGTGCCGGAGATCCAGAAGCATGGCGGGCTGACCCGGCGCCCGATCTTCGTGCCCAGCGTCGGCCGCTTCGCGCAAGGCATGATCGTGCAGATCCCGCTGCAGCTCTGGGCGCTCCCCGGCGCACCGACGCCGGCGGCGATCCACCAGGCGCTGGCCGACCACTATGCCGGCTGCCGCTTCGTCACGGTCGCCACGCCCGACGCGGCGAACGGGATCAGCCGGCTCGAGCCGGAGCTGGTCAACGGCACGAACGAGCTCCGCCTGCATGTCTTCGGCAACGCGGCGGAGGGCCAGGTCGTGCTGGCGGCGCTGCTCGACAATCTCGGCAAGGGCGCGTCCGGCTCGACGGTGCAGAACATGAACATCATGCTCGGCTTCGACGAGGCGACCGGTCTGGACGGGTGACGTAGGGCCGTCTTCGGGCGGCTCCTTCGTCCATTGGGTTTTCAACTACCCCGACCTCATGCTGAGCCTGTCGAAGCATGAGTGTGCACGAACGTCGGTGCGACGTCATGCTTCGACAGGCTCAGCATGAGGCTAAAGGTTTGATCGAACGGATCGATTGGAAGCCCCACACATCATGCTAAGCTCTCCGAACAGGAGGTGACGGCACCATGGCCCTACTCGCAGAGCTTTCCGAACGCGACGCCACCGGCGACATCGCCCGCATCTATCAGGAGATGCGCGTCACCTTCGCGGTGCCTTACGTCTCGACGCTGCAGCGGCACGTCGCGACCATGCCGGGCTGCCTGGAATGGATGTGGGCGGCGATCAGGCCGGGCTTCGTCTCGGGCGAAATGCCGGAGACGGCCTGGCGGCTGGCCGGCGAGATCGACCTCGACCCGCTGCCGATGCTCAGCGATTCCGCGCTCCGGCTGCTCGGCGTGGATGCGGACGGGCTGGAGACGCTCAACAATGTCTGCGACATGTATGCGCGGGTCAGCCCGTGCAACCTGATGTTCTCGGACTGCGCGCGGCTGCTGATGACGGGCGCGGACGGCGAGGGCAAGGGCGCGGGCAAGGCCGGCTGGACGCCGCCCGCCATGGTGCCCGAGCTGCCGCCGATGCCGGCGATGGATGCGCTCGGCCCCGATTGCGCGACGGTGCTGATGCAGCTCGGCAGCGGCCTCGGCGGCCAGGTGATGGTGCCGGGGCTCTACCGCTATTTCGCGATCTGGCCCGCCTATCTCGCCCATGTCGCGACCGAGCTGACGCCGCTCATGGCGGACGAGCGCGTGCGCAAGGCCGGCCTCGCCATGGCGCGCCGCATCACCGAGGCCGCGCCCGGCATGGTCGCCAAGCTGCCCCCGGTGCCGCGCGACCTGCCGCGCCCTGGCCCGGCGGAGACCAAGGCGATCATCGCCGCGCTCGACATGTTCAAGGTGACCAGCCCCGAGATGGTGATCTTCTCCACCTTGCTGAAACGCGCGCTGCCCGGGGATTGAGGCCTGATGAAGACAAGCGATATCGCCGCCGCGGTCGAAAGGCAATGCCCTTTGCCGAGCGGTTTTTCGCGGAGCTCGCCGCACGCACGCGGGACGGCGACGGCGTGACGCGCGCGGCCTGGAGCGCGGAAGACCAGGTCGGCATCGACATGCTGGCCGAGGCGGGCCGGGAGCTCGGCCTCGAGGTGGCGCACGACCCGGCGGGCAACGTCTATCTCACGCTGCCGGGCCGTGATCGCAGCCTGCCGGGCGTGCTGATGGGCTCGCATCTCAATTCCGTGCCCAGGGGCGGCAACTACGACGGCGCGGCCGGCGCGGTCGCCGGGCTGGTCGTGCTCGCCGCCATGAAGGCCGAGGGCGTCACGCCCGCCTGCGACATGCGTTGCGTCGGGCTGCGCGGCGAGGAAAGCGTCTGGTACGGCATCGCCTATATCGGCAGCCGGCTCGCCGTGGGATCGCTCGACCCGTCGGAGCCGGCGCGGCTGGTCCGCGGCGACACCGGGCGGACGCTCGCCGATCACATGCGCGACCTCGGCATCGATCCCGCCGGCCTCGTCGCGCCGCCTTTCGTGTCGCCCGCTCGATACCAAGGCCTTCCTCGAGCTGCATATCGAGCAGGGGCCGGCGCTGGTCGCCCGCGGCCTGCCGGCCGCGATCCCGACGGTGATCCGCGGCAACGTGCGCTTTCCCTATGCGCGCTGCCTCGGCGAATACGCGCATGCGGCGGCGGTGCCGCGCGAGGGCCGCAAGGACGCGCTGCTGGCCACGGTCGAGCTGGTCGCCCGGCTGGATGCGCTGTGGCGGCAGGTCGAGGCGGAGGGCTATCCCGACACGGTGTTCACCGTCGGCAAGCTCTATACGGACGCCGCCGAGCACGCGATGACCAAGGTGCCGGGCGAATGCCGCTTCACCCTCAACTTCGGCGGCACGTCGAAGGAAGTTCTCGCCCGCCTGCGGCAGCGCACCTATGCGCTGGCCGACGAGATCGCGGAAGCGCGCAACGTCGTCTTCGAGCTCGGCGATTGCGTCGGCTCCGACCCGACGCCGCTCGACGAGCGCCTGCGCGCCCGGCTCCGCGCCGCGTCGAAGACGCTCGGCATTCCCGTCATCGAGATGCCGACGGTCGGCCACGACGCCTCGATCTTCGCGCGCGCCGGCATCCCGGCGGCGATGGTCCTGGTGCGCAACCAGCACGGCAGCCACAACGCCGCGGAAGCGATGGAGATGGCGGATTTCGGCGAAGGCGCGAAGCTGCTCGCCGCCGCGGCGCTGGAGCTGGCGGAGGGGTAGGGGCGGCGGATGGTCATCCTGGCGAAGTAGTTGACCTGAATTCGTTTTCCCTCCCCCCTTGCGGGGGAGGGTTAGGGTGGGGGGACTTCAGGAATCCACTTTGCGTCTCCGCCGTTAATGCGGGCTCACCCCCCACCTAAATCCTCCCCCGCAAGGGGGGAGGACTTCAGGGCAACGCGGGTCGTATCACGCCCGCTTGCGGCCGTCCTGGCCGAACAGGATGCGTTTCGACTCTTCGGTCACGGTGGCCGTCGTGTTGACGGCCTGGCCCTTCGCGTAGGCGCGCTTGACCGCGTCGCGCGCGCCCATGACGGCAAACCAGCGGGCGAGGTTGGGGAAGTCGGCGAGGTCCTGGCCCTGGCGCTGGTAGGGCACGATCCAGGGATAGCTCGCCATGTCGGCGATGGAATAGTCGCCGGCGATGAAGTCCCGGTCCGCGAGCCGCGTGTCGAGCACGCGGTAGAGCCGCGCCGTCTCCTTCACGTAGCGGTCGATCGCGTAGGGGATCTTCTCCGGTGCGTAGTTGGCGAAATGGTGGTTCTGCCCGGCCATCGGCCCGAGCCCGCCCATCTGCCAGAACAGCCATTGCATCACCTCGGCGCGGGCGGCCGGCTCGGTCGGCAGGAAGCGGCCGGTCTTCTCGGCGAGATACTGCAGGATGGCGCCGGACTCGAACACCGAGATCGGCTTGCCGCCGCCCGCGGGCGCGGTGTCGACGATGGCCGGCATGCGGTTGTTCGGCGAGATCTTCAGGAAATCCGGCTCGAACTGCGCGCCGGCGCCGATGTTGACCGGCTTGAGTGACGTAGTCGAGGCCGGTCTCCTCGAGAAAGATCAGCGGCTTGTAGCCGTTCGGCGTGGTCCAGAAATAAAGCTCGATCATGGCGTGCCTCCGGGAGGGTGAGGGGGAGCGGGCCGCCCCGCAGGGGGATACGGGGCGGCCCGGGAGACGACGAAGCGGCGGTTACGCGGGGACGGAGGGTGCCGCTTCGTCGAGGAACGGGTAGTCGATGTAGCCGCGCTCGTCGCCGCCGTAGAAGGTCGCGGGATCGGGCCTGGTTCAGCGGCGCCTCGAGCGGCGAAGCGCTCGACCAGGTCCGGGTTGGCGATGAAGGGCGCGCCGAAGGCGACGAGGTCGGCCGCGCCCGACGCGATCGCCCGCTCGGCGCGCGGCCGGTCGTAGCCGCCGTTGGCAATGTAGACGCCGCGGTAGGCGGCGCGCAGCGCGGCGCGGTCGTAGGTCTGCTTCTCCGCCGCGCCGGCGAAGTCGCTTTCGACCACGTGCAGGTAGGCGAGGCCGTAGCCGGAGAGCCGCCGGGCGACGTAGCCGAAGGTCGCATCGGGATCGGAATCCCGCATGCTGTTGAAGCTGTTGACCGGCGACAGGCGGACGCCGACCCGGTCGGCGCCCCAGACCCCGACCACGGCGTCGAGCACTTCGAACAGCAGCCGCGCGCGGTTCTCCACCGGGCCGCCATAGTCGTCGGTGCGGCGGTTGCTGCCGTCGCGCAGGAACTGGTCGAGCAGGTAGCCGTTGGCGGCGTGGACCTCGACCCCGTCGAAGCCGGCGGCCTTGGCGTTGGCGGCCGCGACGCGGTAGCTCTCGACGATGCCGGGCAGCTCGTCCGTCGCCAGCGCGCGGGGCGTGACGAAAGGCTGCGGGCCGGACGCGGTGAAGGCATTGCCGGCCGGGCGGATCGCGGACGGGGCAACCGGTAGCGCGCCCTCGGGCTGTAGCGACGGATGCGAGATCCGGCCGACATGCCAGAGCTGCAGGAAGATCCGCCCGCCTTCGGCGTGAATGGCGTCGGTGATGCGCTGCCAGCCGGCGACCTGCGCCGCCGTGTGGATGCCGGGGGTGCCGGGATAGCCGACGCCCTGGGGCGAGACCTGGGTCGCCTCGGTGACGATCAGGCCGGCCGAGGCGCGCTGCACGTAATATTCGACGTTCATGGCCCGCGGCACGTTGCCGGCGCCGGCGCGGTTGCGGGTCAGCGGCGCCATCACGACGCGGTTCTCGATCTGGTAGGGGCCGACGCGGACGGGGGTGAAGAGGTCGCGCGTGACGTTAGCGGCGCCGGGCGCCATGGGTGAGTCGTACATCGTTCTAACTCCTGTTTCTGGCCCGTTACGGACTGTCCGGTCCATAAAGGGTAAAAATTCAATCGGTTGGGGGTTATGGCTGAGCGGGGATGGGGGCGACGTCGCCGCAGGCGCAGCCGCGCGGCGGCGTGGCGCTCCACACGTCGTAACACGTCAGCAGAAACAGCGTTTCCGAGTGCTGCCATGCATCCGGCCGGCGTTGCCGCGCGCTATGGGGCGTCTCGATCAGGCTCGCTTGCATCGTCTTCTCTCCTGTCTCGAGCGTCTGATCCGCTCGCTTGTTTTTGTCCGGACCAATTGGTCCAAAACTATCAAAAAAATCAGTCCAGTGCCGCCAGCGCGACGCGGACGACGTCCTGCAGCGTGCGGCGGTCGGGCTTGGCCTTGCCCATGACCAGAAGGCCGTTGAGCGTGCCGGTGAGGTAACGCGCCAGCGCCCGCGGCTCCTTGTCGGCGCCGATCTCGCCCAGCTTCTGGCCGCGCCGGAGCGCGCAGTAGAAGGCCTCCTCGGTCTTGGCGATGCCGCTCGCGATGCGCCCCGCCGCCATGTCGTCATGGCAGGCGACCTCGACCGCGCAGTTGTTGAGAAAACAGCCGCGTTTCTCGCCGCCTTCCACCATCGTCTCGATGATGCCCTGGAACAGGTTGTGAATCCCGGCTTTCGGCGAGGGCGCCGCGTGGATCATGGCCTCCATGCCGCAGGACGCCACGGTGCTGTTGTAGCGGTCGATGACCTTGAGGAAGAGCTCGTGCTTGCTGCCGAAGGTGTCGTAGAAGCTGCTGCGGCTGATCCCCATGGCGCCCAGCAGGTCGCGCAGCGACGCCGTCTCGTACCCCTTGCTCCAGAACACCTGGAGCGCCTGGTCGAGCGCGTGGTCGACGTTGAATTCGCGGGGCCGTGCCATGGTCCTGTGTATCCGTGACGGTCGTGTCTGACAATCGAGGCGGCTGTATAAACATTACGGACCGTATGGTCCAGTAACAAATTTGTGTGAGGGGCGATGTCGGCCGGAGGGGCCGTTAGCCTCGGATCACGACAATTTCTTGGAGTGAGCGTTGCGCATGCTTCGACAAGCTCAGCATGAGGGAATGATGGTTATGGTTCAATACAGTAGACCTCATCCTGAGCCTGTCGAAGGATGAGTGGCTCCGTCCTTCTTTCACGCACCGGAAGGGGATTCGGCCATAAATTCCGCAACGTCTGCTGCAATTTCCTCAATTGTGCGGTTTGAGAGTCGGCCGTTAGCGACGTCTGCGACACCGATCATGATTTCACGCCGGAGGATTTCCAGTCGCTTCTGTTCGAGCGCACTCGCTTGTTCCGTCGGCTCGGATGCGCATTTATCCATTGCCCACCCTTACGCTATCCGCGCCTTCACGTAGCTCCCCGGCGCGTCCTCGATGACCTTGAGCTTGCCGCTGCCGGGCTTGCGGGCCGGGACCTTGCCGCCGCCGTACTGGCTGAGCCATTCGGACCAGGCCGGCCACCAGGAGCCCGGATGCTCGGTCGCGCCGGCGAGCCAGTCGCACGGGTCCTCCGGCAGCTCCGGATTGGTCCAGAAGCCGTATTTGTTGCTGGCCGGCGGGTTGACGACGCCGGCGATGTGGCCGGAGGCGGCCAGGCAGAAAGTGATGGGGCCCTGGTAGAGCTGCGTCGCCGCGTAGGTCGACTTCCACGGCGCGATGTGGTCCTCGCGGGTCGACAGGATGAAGGTCGGCGTCTTGATCTTGCGGAGGTCGATCTTGGTGCCGCCGAGGGTCAGGCCGCCCGGCTCGACCAGCTTGTTCTCGTGATACATCTTGCGCAGGTAGAAGCTGTGCATCGCCGCCGGCATGCGCGTCGAGTTCGAGTTCCAGTACAACAGGTCGAAGGGGAAGGGGTCCTTGCCCTTCAGGTAGTTGTTGATCACGAAGGACCAGATCAGGTCGTTCGCGCGCAGCATGTTGAAGGTCGTCGCCATCTCGCTGCCCTCGAGATAGCCGCGCCGGCTCATGCGCTCCTCGAGCAGGGCGAGCTGCTCCTCGTCGATGAAGACGGAAAGCTCGCCCGCCTCGGTGAAGTCGACCATGCTGGCGAAGAAGGTCGCCGACTTGACCTTCTGCGGGTTCTTCTTGCGCGCGGCCATATGGGCCAGCGTGGAGGCGAGCAGCGTGCCGCCCAGGCAATAGCCGATGACGTTGATCTCGAACTCGCCGGTCGCCTTGTGGATGGCGGCCAGCGCGGCGAGCGGCCCCTCGTTCATGTAGTCCTCGAAGGTCTTGCCCGCGAGCTTGCCGTCGGGGTTGACCCAGGAGACGCAGAACACCGTGATGCCCTCGCTGACCGCCCATTTGATGAAGGAGTTCCGCTCGCGCAGGTCGAGGATGTAGTACTTGTTGATCCAGGGCGGGATGATCAGCAGCGGCGTCTTGTAGACCTGCTTGGTGGTCGGCGCGAACTGCAGGAGCTGCAGCAGGTCGTTCTGGTAGACCACCTTGCCCGGCGTGATGGCGATGTTCTTGCCGATCTCGAAGGCGTCCGAGTCGACCATCTTGATCTTCAGCTTGCCTTCGCCCGCCTCCAGGTCGCCCAGCAGGTTCTTCAGGCCCTTGAGCAGGTTCTCGCCCTGGGACTCGACCGTCTCGCGCAGCACCTCGGGGTTGGTCATGACGAAGTTGGTGGGCGCCAGCGCGTCGACGAACTGGCGGGTATAGAAATCGACCTTCTTCGCGGTCTTGTCGTCCAGTCCCTCGACGTCGCGCACCGTGTTCTGAATCCAGCGCGCGCTCAGCAGATAGGACTGCTTGATGAAATCGAACAGGCTGTTTTCCGTCCAGGCGGAGTCGCGGAAACGCCAATCGTCCTTTTTCGGCTCGATCATCGGCGCCTGCGGCACGCCCAGGAACTGCTGCGTGGCATGCTGCCAGAGCGTCATGTAGTCCTGCCAGAGCGCGAGCTGCGCCTGGACCAGCTTGGTCGGGTCCTCCATCATCCGGCGCGTCATCTCGAAGAACGCGGCGCCGACGTTCAATGGGTCGACCGGGCCGTCATTCTCCGGCAGCGCGGTGACCGGGTGACGCGACAGAAAGTCGCTCACCAGTTGACGGCTCTGCTCGGCAATTCGCACCATGTTGCGCGAATACTCGATCGGATCGGGGATCTTGGGCTCGATATCCGATTGATCGGACATTTTACATTCCTTATACTTTTGCACCGCAAAACAAATACATGGCGGCCCAAGCTACTATCAGGATTTCGGTAACGATAGGTTACCAGCCGTTACGTCGCAATGCTGCGGTGCAGCATTTTCCTGATCTCCTGGCGGTGCTGTGCGTCATGTCGAAAATAGTGGTCCGGAACGCACGGGGGCCTTAAACATGGGCCTAACAGCGGGAGGTATATCGGTGATCGACAGCGGCAAGTCCAATGGAATCCGCCGAAGCGCGGGCTTGGCCCTGATGCTCGGAGCCGGGTTAGCGCTGGGCGCCTGCAGCACCATGTCCGACATGGGCGAGGCGACCTCCGAGGGCGTCAGCAAGGTCGCCGACGCGGTCAACCCCTTCAACTGGTTCGGCAGCAAGGACGGCGACAAGGACGCGAGCGGGGCCCAGCAGGACAGCGATACGGCCCAGCACGCCAAGCAGGAGCGGGCCGTTGCGGCCACCGCGACGAAAACCGGCATGAAATCGGCGCCGCACGACGCCCTGACCGAGCAAATGGCGACGGCGTCCGACGAAGACCATTATCCCAAGCTTTCCACCGTGCCGGACCGCCCGAAAGCGGCGATGACGAAAAAGGCGGAGAAGGAGCGCCAGGAGCTGCGTGACGGGCTCGTGGCCGATACCGCGAATGCCCGCTATACCGACAAGGAGCTGCGGGCCCAGACCACCCCGGCCGCGGCGCCGCAGGCGTCCGACCTTTCCCGATCCAATGAGCGGATCGCCGGCGAGACGCCGGCCACGCCGGCGCCGACCATGCCGGTGAGCGCCACGCCCGCGGCGGCGCTGCCCGCTGCGCCCGCGCCGGTCCAGACCGCGGCGATAACGCCGCCGTCGGTGCCGCAGCGTCACCCCGCCGCCGGTTACCCGCGCGCGGGTGCCGCTGGCCGCCGCCTCGGCCGCGCCCGTAGCGCCGGTTGCCGCGCCGACGCGTTCCGTGCCGAGGGCGCGAATCGAGCAGCAGGCGTCGCTCGTCCAGCCGGCGCCCGAGCGTCCCCAGTCCGTGCTCAAGACGGTGCAGGTCGCGACGATCTATTTCCGGGACGGCTCCACGCGGCTCTCGGCGAACGACCGGCGCCTTGTCGACGAGGTCGCTGAAATCGTGCGGAAGTCCGGCGGCACGCTGCGCATCATCGGCCACGCCAGCATGGGGGCGCAGAAGCGCGATCCCGACCGGGCGGACCTGGTCAACTACAAGGTATCGCTGGAGCGGGCCAATTCGGTCGCCACGGAGCTGGCCCGCAGCGGCGTGCCCGGCACCAAGATGCAGGTCATGGCGGAGGGCGCGCGCAACCCGATCTATGCCGAAACCAAGGCGACCGGCGCGGCCGGCAACCGGAGGACCGAGATCTTCCTGGATTTCTACGAGAAGCTGTAGGGCGCCGGGCGCACCGGTCTCGCCGCGCGAGGCATGGCCCGGCCGGACCGGGTTCCGGTCTCTATCGACAGCGCGGCGCGGGACCGGTACATAAGCGCTGATTTTCGCCGCCGGTTAACCGGTCTTTGAGCGAGCGGCGCTATACCACTGAAGGGCATGAATATCCCGAGGGGCGTTCGGCTGGTCCCCGTGTTGGTTAGGCCAGCGATGCTTAAGCCAGCGTTGGACGGGCCGCCGCCGGACGGGAAAGAGGGCATCAAGGTTGTGACATGAGCGAGACCTTTTACCGTATCAAGCGGCTGCCTCCTTACGTGTTCACCGAAGTCAACGCGATGAAGGCCGCCGCGCGCGCGGCCGGCAAGGACATCATCGATTTCGGCATGGGCAATCCCGACCTGCCGACGCCGCAGCACATCGTCGACAAGCTGGTCGAGTCGGTGCAGAACCCGCGCACTCACCGCTATTCCAACAGCCGCGGCATCCCGGGCCTGCGGCGCGCGCTCGCCGGCTATTACGAGCGCCGCTTCAACGTCACCCTCGACCCGGCGACCGAGGTCATCGCCACGCTGGGCTCGAAGGAAGGGCTCGCCAACCTGGCGCAGGCGATCACCAGCCCGGGCGATATCGTGCTCGCGCCCAACCCGAGCTATCCGATCCACGCCTTCGGCTTCATCATCGCCGGCGGCGCGGTCCGGCATCTGCCCGCCTATGCGGCGACGCCCGAGGCGCAGCGCGAGTTCATGCAGGCGCTCGACCGCGCGGTCATGCATTCGATTCCGAAGCCGCTCGCCGTCGTGCTGAACTATCCGTCCAATCCGACGGCCGAGACGGTCGGCCTGGACTTCTACGCCCAGGTCGTCGATTTCTGCCGCCATCATGAGATCTGGATCCTGTCGGACCTGGCCTATGCCGAGATCTATTTCGACGGCGTGCCGCCGCCGTCGATCCTGCAGGTCCCGGGCGCCAAGGACATCGCCGTCGAGTTCACCTCGCTGAGCAAGACCTATTCCATGCCCGGCTGGCGCATCGGCTTCGCCGCCGGCAATGCGCGACTGATCGAGGCGCTGGCGCGGGTGAAGTCCTACCTCGACTACGGCGCGTTCACGCCGGTGCAGGTGGCCGCCACCGCCGCGCTCAACGGGCCGCAGGGCTGCGTCGATGAGATCCGCGCCATCTACAAGAACCGGCGCGACGTGCTGATCGACGGCCTGGCGGGCGCCGGCTGGGACGTGCCGAGCCCGGCCGCGACCATGTTCGCCTGGGCGCCGGTGCCGCCGGCCTTCGCCCATCTCGGCTCGCTCGGCTTCTCCAAGCTGCTGCTGGAGGAAGCGGAAGTCGCGGTCTCGCCCGGCATCGGCTTCGGCGAGCATGGCGACAGCCATTGCCGGCTGGCGCTGGTCGAGAACACCCAGCGCATCCGTCAGGCGGTGCGCAACATCAAGGCCTTCCTCGGCCGCACCGGCAATTACCATGGCGAAGCCGCACGCAAGGCCGTCGGTGAATGAAACCGCCGCTCAAGATCGCGCTCGCCGGGCTGGGGACGGTCGGCACGGGCACGCTGACGCTTCTGTCGGCGCAGGCCGACCTGCTGGCGCAGCGCTGCGGCCGGCCGCTCCGCGTCACCGCCATATCGGCGCGTGACCGCAACCGCGACCGGGGCATCGACCTCAAGCCCTATCGCTGGTTCGACGACGCGGTCGAGATGGCGTCGAAGGCCGACGCCGATGTCGTCGTCGAGCTGATCGGCGGCAGCGACGGGCCCGCGAAGGCGCTGACCGAGGCGGCGATCCGCGCCGGCCGCCACGTGGTCACGGCGAACAAGGCGATGATCGCGCTGCACGGCCAGGCGCTCGGCGCGGCCGCGGAAGAAGCGGGGGTTACGCTGGCCTACGAGGCGGCGGTCGCCGGCGCGGTGCCGGTCATCCGCGCGATCCGCGAAGGCCTCGCCGCCAACCGTATCAGCCGGCTGCACGGCATCCTCAACGGCACCTGCAACTACATCCTGACGACCATGCGCGAGACGGGCCGGGGCTTCGACGACGTGCTCGCCGACGCGCAGCGGCTCGGCTATGCGGAGGCCGATCCCAGCTTCGACATCGACGGCATCGACACCGCCCACAAGCTGGCGATCCTCGCCAGCCTGGCCTTCGGCACGCGGATCGATTTCGACGATACCTATCGTCGACGGCATCCGCCGGATCTCCGCCGTCGACATCGCCTTCGCCGGCGAGCTCGGCTACCGGATCAAGCTGCTCGGCACGGCCCTGGCCTGCGACGGCGGCCTTCAGCTCCGCGTCCACCCCGCGATGGTGCCGATGAATGCGCCGATCGCCTCGGTGGAAGGGGTGCTGAACGCCGTGGAGTGCGAGAGCGACTTCGCCGGCACGACCATGCTGGAAGGCCGCGGGGCCGGGGCGGGGCCGACCGCGTCGGCCGTGGCCGGGGACCTGATCGACATCGCCCATGGCCGCATGACGCCCCTTTACGGCGTGCCGGTGGTACGGCTGGCGCGGCTGCCCATCATACCAATGGAGCATCACATTGGGCCTTATTATGTAAGATTGATGGTGTACGATAGGCCCGGCGTCTTCGCGGATGTGGCGGCGATTCTGCGCGATCACGAGATATCCATGGAGTTGGTCATTCAACGGTCGCGGTCGGCGACGGAGGCCGTGCCCGTCGTGCTTACCACGCACGAGACGCGGGAATCGGCCATGGTTGGCGCGCTGGCGGCGATCGGCGAGCTGCCGGCCGTCGCCGAGGCGCCGCACATGATCCGCATCGAGCAATTCGAGGCGGCCCGGCAATAGGCACAAAGACGCGGTTCGAGCGTTCATCATGGGTTACTGAGAGAAGAGCGAGTTAGGGAGCGAACATGTCGAAACCGGCGATTATGGAACGGAATTTGGCGCTGGAAGCCGTCCGGGTGACGGAAGCGGCGGCCATCGCGGCGTCCCGCTGGATGGGGCGCGGCAACGAGAAGGCCGCCGACCAGGCCGCGGTCGACGCGATGCGCGAGGCGCTGAACGGTCTCGAGATCGACGGCACCGTCGTGATCGGCGAAGGCGAACGCGACGAGGCGCCGATGCTCTACATCGGCGAGACGGTCGGCGACGGCACCGGGCCGAAGCTCGACATCGCGCTCGATCCGCTGGAAGGCACGACGATCACGGCGAAAGGCGGCAACAACGCCATGGCGGTCATGGCGATGGCGGACAAGGGCGGCTTCCTCAACGCGCCCGACGTCTACATGGACAAGATCGGCATCGGCGGCGGGTTGCCGCAGGGCGTCGTCGATATCGACCGCTCGCCGGCCGAGAACCTGGCCTCGCTGGCCAAGGCGAAGGGCAAGACCATCAACGACATGGTCGCCTGCATCCTCGACCGGCCGCGCCACGCCGACCTGATCAAGGCGGTGCGCGAGGCGGGCGCGCGTATCCAGCTCATCTCCGACGGCGACGTGTCGGGCGTGATCGCCACGGCGCAGCCGAACAGCGGCATCGACATCTATCTCGGCAGCGGCGGCGCGCCGGAGGGCGTGCTGGCGGCGGCCGCGCTGCGCTGCATCGGCGGCTTCTTCCAGGGCCGGCTGATCTTCCGCAACGACGACGAGAAGAAGCGCGCCAAGAACTACGGCATCACGGATTTCAATCGCAAATACGACCTGCTCGATCTGGCGAAGGGCAATGTCATGTTCGCGGCGACCGGTGTCACCGACGGCGCCATGCTGCGCGGCGTCCGCTATTTCGCGGGCGGCATCGAAACCCACTCCATGGTGATGCGCTCGCGGACCGGCACGGTGCGCAAGATCGCCGCGACGCATAACATCGAGAGGAAGCCCTGGGCGTCGACCTAGGCGCGAAAAATCCGCCGGCCTTTCTGGGCGTCGAGCGATCCGTCCGCGGCAACAGGTGGGAGCTGGCCGAGGCGGATGAGCGGACGGGCCTCGCCATGGCCCAGCGCTTCGCCTTGCCCGAGATCATCGGCCGGCTCATGGCGGCGCGCGGCATCGACCTCGACGGCGTCGACGACTTTCTTCATCCGGCGCTGCGCCGCCAGCTTCCCGATCCGCGCCGCCTGAAGGACATGGACGCCGCCGCCGCGCGGCTGGCCGAGGCGGTGCAGGCGGGCGAGACGATCGGCGTGTTCGGCGATTACGACGTCGACGGCGCCACCTCGTCGGCGCTGCTGAAGCGCTTCTTCGCCGCCGTCGGCGCGGCCGTCGAGATCTACATCCCCGATCGCATCATCGAAGGCTACGGCCCGAACCTGCCGGGGCTGCAGGCGCTGCAGCGCCACGGCGTGCGCGTGGCGGTGACGGTCGATTGCGGCATCACCGCTTATGAGCCGCTCGAGGCGGCGGCGAAAGGCGGGCTCGAGGTGATCGTCGTCGACCATCACGTGGCCGAGCCGCGGCTGCCGGTGGCGCGCGCGGTGGTCAATCCCAACCGGCTCGACGACGACAGCGGGCAGGGGCAGCTCGCGGCGGTCGGCGTCGCCTATCTACTCGTCGTCGCGGTCAACCGGGCGCTGCGCGAGGCCGGCTGGTACAAGGCGCGGCCGGAGCCGGACCTGCTGCAATGGCTCGACCTCGTGGCGCTCGGCACGGTCTGCGACGTGGTGCCGCTGACCGGCGTCAACCGCGTGCTCGTCGCCCAGGGCCTGAAGATCATGGCGCGGCGCGGCAATTGCGGCCTGGCGGCGCTGGCGGACGTTGCCGGCGTGTCCGAGCCGCCGGACGCCTATCACGCCGGCTTCCTCCTGGGGCCCCGCGTCAACGCGGGCGGGCGGGTCGGCGAGGCCTGGCTCGGCGCGACGCTGCTGTCGACCGAGGATGCCGCCGCCGCGCGCGGCATGGCCGAGAAGCTCGACCGCTACAACCAGGAGCGCCGGGAGATCGAGGCCGCCTGCCTGGAGGCCGCGATCGAGCAGGTCGAGCAGGGCGGCGCCGCCGACGGCCTGGTCTACGCCTCGTCGGAAGGCTGGCATCCCGGCGTCATCGGCATCGTCGCCGGCCGCCTGCGGGAGCGATACAACCGCCCCGCCTGCGTGGTCGCGAAGGCGAACGGCATCGGCAAGGGCTCCGGGCGCTCGGTGCGCGGCGTCGATCTGGGCGCGGCGGTGCTGGCGGCGCGGCAGGCGGGCCTGCTGATCAACGGCGGCGGGCACCGCATGGCGGCCGGCTTCACGGTGGCCGAGGCGTCCGAGGCGGAATTCCGGGATTTTCTCGCGGCGCGGATAACCGAGGCGGTCGGGCCGGGCGGGCTGACGCCGACGCTGCGGCTCGACGGCGCGCTGCAGGCGGCTGCGGCGACGGCCGGGCTGCTCGAGGCGCTGGAGGCCCTGGCGCCCTTCGGCGCGGGCAATCCGAAGCCGCGCTTCGCGCTGCCCGCCTGCCGCATCCTCAAGGCCGACGTCGTCGGCGAGAACCACGTCCGCTGCTTCGTCGGCGGCGAGGGGCCGGGCCGGCTCAAGGCCATCGCCTTTCGCGCGGCCGGCGACGCGCTGGGCCCGGCGCTGCTGCAGTCGCGCGGGTTGCCGCTGCATCTGGCGGGCCAGCTCCGCCTCGACCGCTGGCAGGGACGCGACGAGGCGCAGCTCGTCATCGACGACGCCGCGCCGGTGGCGTAGAGAGCCGTCGGTCGCGATTTAAGCCGCTGTTATGAAAATCCTTTTCCCTCCCCCCTTGCGGGGGAGGGCGAGGGTGGGGGGTACACCAAGACGTCGTGCGATGCGTCGCCCCGGAAAGTCCCCCCCACCTAAATCCTCCCCCTCAAGGGGGGAGGACTTGGCAGCACGCCACCCGCAAAAAAAGGCCGGCGAATCGGGGGATCCGCCGGCAGGAGGGAGGCAACGGGTTCAACCCGCCGCCTGGAAGCCGCTTTGCAAGCCCTTAAGTCTCCAGGGGGACTTAGGACTTCAACTGATAGGCGACGCGCGCCATGTCGTCGGCGACCGTGAAGGCGCGGGTCGCCGAGGCGTAGCTCTGCTGCGTCAGGATGAGCTTGCTGAACTCGGTCCCGAGATCCGTCGTCGATTCCTCGAGCGAGCTCGGCACGAACTTGCCGAGGTCGCTTTGCGCCGCGTCGACCAGCGTGACGTCGCCGGCTTGCTCGGTCAGGGCGAAATGCGTGCCGTCGACCGGCTCGAGCTGGTTGGCGCTGGGCACGACGGCGAGCGGCAGCTTGTACAGCGCCCGCGTCTGGCCGTTGCTGAAGGTGCCGGAGAGGACGCCGTTCTGGTCGAAGGCGAGCGACACCAGCTGGCCCGAGGTGATGCCGTTCTGGCTGTAGCCCACCGTGGTGAACGGCGCGCCGAGCTCGCGCGTCGGGCTGAGATCGAGGGCCATCGTCGTCGCGCCGCCGGAGCCGTTGAAGGTCAGGCCGAGCGACTGCGACGTCGGCGACACGAGCGCGCCCGTCGCATCGAAGCTGAGGGTGGCGGTCGAGCCCGCGCTCACCGTGCCGTCGCTGACCGAGGCCACCATGTCCCAGGTATTGGGCGTCGCCGACTTGGTGAACTGGAGCGAGAGCGTGTGCTCCACGCCGAGCGCGTCGACGACCGGCAGCGAGCCGGTGACGACGCTTCCCGCCGCATCGCCGGCCGGCAGCACCGCGTTGAACGACCCGGCGGTGGTCGCCACCGGATCGAACTGGGTGGAGGCGGTGTCGACGCGGATGGGCTTCAGCGAGGAGACGCTCGTGCCGGTGGTGAAATTGCCGTTCGCGTCCGCCTGCCAGCCGAGGACGTAGGCGCCGCTGGAGATCCGTCAGGTAGGTCTGATCGACGCCGCCGACTCTGGACGTTCGTGCCGACGAGCTGGCCGGCGCGGCTGAGCAGGTAGCTGCCGGAGCCGTCGAGCGCGGTGTTGCTGACCAGGAAGCCGCGGCCGTTGATGGCGACGTCGAACGCGCGCTGCGTCTGGGAGATCGTGCCCTGCTTGTCGATGAAGTTCTGTACCTGCGGATAGGTGCCGCCGTAGTAGGACGTGGTGCTGCTCGGGGATTGGGTCAGAAGCTCGCCGAAGCGGGTATCGGCCGCCTTGTAGCCCGGCGTCACCGAGTTGGCGATGTTGTCGCTGATCACCTTGAAGGCGGTCGAATCCGCGCGCATCGCCGCGACCGGGGGAGCGAAGAGATTGATGAAGGCCATTCCGAGCGCTTTCCGTCGGCCGTCCCGCGAGCACCCGGCGGCGGCGGGGAGGATACGCCGGCGCCGGGCGCCTTCATTGGGCGGCGGTTGCTTGCGGTCTTTATAAATGCAACGGGGATGCCAACCGGCGCCGTGGCCGGGCCGCCTTGGATTCCAAGGAGATGCGGGCCGTCCGGTCGGCGGCCGCGGGCGCCGGCCCGGTCCGGGCGGCAGAGATGGCCCGCGGCGGGGGCAGGAATTGCCGTGCGGCGGCGCTGCCGTCGCGCCGGCCTGTTTACTGGCAGACGCTTTCCACGGAATAGCGGCCGGTCTTGGGGTCGTAGACCTCCTGGTTCTTGCAGCCCGGAACCACGGTCGGGACCGGCTGGCGCGCATCCTGCGGCAGCTTGGGCGGCGCGCTGAGCGGGCAGGACGTGCTGTTGCAGATCGGCGGGATCTCGCTGCTGCTGGAGCAGACCGGGATCGACTTGCCGTTGAGGCAGCGGCAGCTGCACGAGGCTTCGGCGCTGCCGGCGACGGCGAGGCTCGCAAGCCCCGCGAGCGCGGCGAGGACGAGTGTCCGGGCGCGGGATCTTCGGGGAAAGGCGGAAAGGACGCTGCATCGGGTTTGCCTGTTTCTGGCCGGTTTCCCGGCGGTTCGCGTGCTCCACCCAGGGATATTGGGCCCTATCCGTGGCGATGAAAAGGCCCGCACGGCGGCGCAGAGGGGGACGCGGATGGGGACGGCGGGCGGCATCCGGGCGCATGCGGGGCAGGGCGGGCAGGGCGCGCGTGCGCCGGGCAGCCGCCGCCAGCCCGCCGCAAGCCGCCGGCCGGGGCCCCATTCGGCTTGACCTGAGCAGGCGCGCCCATTACATCTGCCGCCCGACGGCCACGCCGACCCCATCGTCTAGAGGCCTAGGACATCGGCCTTTCACGCCGGTAACACGGGTTCGAATCCCGTTGGGGTCGCCAACTTTCTTTTCACAATAAAATCAATTAGTTATTTTGCAGGAAAATATACGTAAAAACACACGCTGTGCACATCTTGTGCCTACGCGTAACTACTGCTTCCGGTCAACATTTGCGATTTTAATTTCCAGTTTCCTCAGCCCATCATTCATTTGGCTTAGATAGCGCTGGATATCTTGGCCGGTATGTCGTTCGATAAAGCTAACGCTGCTCGCGACTTTATTTAAATTTTGTTCCATAGCGGCAAATGTTCGATTCCACGGCAACCTAGCTTTCAATTCCCTTTCTATTGCCAAGAGACGCGTCACGATCAGGCCGCCAAACACCACGATCAAACCTGAAAATACCCAATCCTCAACACCCATTCCGATCATACCCCCGCGTGCGAACATGAAAATGCGCTGCCCGCAGGCGAATGCCTCCGGCCATTAGCAAGCCAAGTTTTCTACGCCGTCGCTATCCTCATCTAACCGCTACAATGAACCAATTATCTTCGCCCGCTGATCGCCATATTCCTGCTCGGATATGAGCCCCCGGTCTAAGAGGTTTTTAAGCTCTTTCAGCCTTTCCTCGACAGTACCGGCGCGCTGTTGCGATGGCGCGGCCGGCTGCCCTTTCGCGGCGAAGACCGGTTCCTTATACGATCCACGCTCTATGCGAGATACAGTGACGGTAACATTTAGTCTCTTCAAATAGATTGGATGGCCTCATAGAGTGATACATTCTTTGCGCGGCCCGAACCGGAGGAACCCGAGCCGGACACTTCGAAATAGAAACCCTCAACCGTCTCTCCGCTCTGGGTGATGCCTTTAGCTGGGATGACCAAGACTTGTTGGGTATAGGTATCGAGTACGAATCGGGTCCATGTGCTGTAGCCCTTCACCGGGCCATCGATTTCAGAAATCTTGCGGCCGGGCATAACCGTCGCCATCGCGTTATATGCAACTGCGAAAGCCTGCTCTTGGCCAATGCGGTAAATCGTATAGCCTTCGACACCCTCTTGCTTCGAAGTATCAAAGTGCGTCGAGCATGCGCTGAGCAGGATGGCCAGCACCAGCATGCAAAGCTTTCTCAATGCCGCGTCCTCCCCTCGGTTACAGCAACTCATAACCTGTTAGGACTTGCGGGTTAAGAAAGGATTGCAACCGGAGCTTCCGCCCTGGACGGCGCACGGCCCGCAATGTGCGATCAGCACGGCCACGCGCAGCACGGGGTTGTGGCCGCATCGATTGCACCAGCAGAAGACGCCCTCCACGTCGGGGGCCAGCGAGCCGAGCGTCGGCGGGGTCGGAGCGTCGTCGCGCATCGCGCGCATCCGAACAGGGTGAGGGTGTTTCGTGCGAGAAAGGAATAGCCTGAACTCGAAGCCAGGTTGCGGTATCCGAATAGTGGGTACGCTACCGCTTGTGGCGATAACTCAAACTAGTCCTACGCCTAGCGGAGACTTCCCCAATAAACTCCCAAAAAGATGGAACTTTGCAAGGTAAGGGAGCCGATGGGGATCATATTCCGAAACGTGCTGATGGGCATCATCGTAACGAGTTGGCTGACCGCAGGGCAGGCCACAGCGGGCGTATTGCTCTACACTAACAGTGCATCGTTCGATGCGGCATCAACGACATCGGTATCCTCGAATTTTGAAGGGTTAACATCTACCTCCCTTGGCGGAAACCCGCTCGTGATTGATGGCGTAAGTTATCAAGCAACCGACGGCGTCGACGTCTGTGCCGCAAATTATTGCCTAGGCGGTCCTTTTGATTTTGCGTTGTTGGTGTCAGCGGTCGGTAATCCGCTAACAATCGATGTTAGCGGTCTCAGTTCCGACGTCACGGCAATCGGTGGGCTATTCGGAAACGGAGATGGCGGGCCTTCCAATGCAACAATCTATGCCTACGGCGCTGGGAACGCTCTATTAGCGAGTTTCGCCGTCTCAGTCCTCGATATGGGCGCCGGCTCGGAGCACAGCTTCTTTGGGTTCACAACCACGGGCGGTGATGTGATTACGCGAACTCGTCTTCGACATGAACGGCCCTTATGAAGCTGTCGACAATATGCAGTTCGGCACCGTATCTCCGACGCCGCTTCCAGCTTCCCTTCCTCTCTTCCTCACTATGCTTGGCGGAATGGGCTTCCTGAAGTGGCGCAGGGATAAGCGACAGGCCGCTTAGAGGGTCACTGCGCCGGCACCGCAACCTGCCCGGCCTTCCTGTTTAGGTCCTTCTGCATCTTGTCGAGCTTGCGCTGTACGAATTCGGGCGTCAGCTCGATACCATCAATCTTCTTTCCTGGTTTGCTCGGGAAAATTTTCAGCGTCAGCAATTCGCGGATGGCGGGATCATCCTTCTCCCGGCTGGTATAAATGCTCGATACGATGTCCGGGCCAAGGGCGCCCTCGCGGACGATCGGCTGCCCTAGAGCTGACCGCGCATAGCGGGAGCCCAAACCGCGCACTTCCAACGGGATCCCGCTGACCCGGCGTCAATCGCCGTGGAGCCCGGCGGCAATTTATGTATTCTGCACAAATGACCAAAGACGAGTACGACAAGGCCGGCGCCTGGGGCCTGCTTGCCAGTGTCGATCTGCACGGCTGCAATCCCGGCACCGTTCGCGATGCCGACAAGATCCGGGCATTCGTCGCCGAGCTGTGCCGGCGGATCGACATGCGTCCGTTCGGCGCCTGCCACGTGCAGTATTTCGGCACCAGCGAGGAGGTCGCCGGCTTCTCGATGACGCAGTTCGTCGAGACGTCGCTGATCTCCGGTCATTTCGTCGACAAGACCAACGCCGTCTATCTCGACATCTTCGCCTGCAAGTACTTCGAGCCCGAGACTCGCGGCGCGCTACGCCGCCGGCTACTTCGAGGCGGCCGACCACACCCTGCACGTCCTGCTGCGGAAGTAACCGTTACGCGGGATGCCGGCCGGCGCCGGCGGACCGGGGGCTTCCGCGCAAGCGCCGCTTTCACGGCGCGGGGGGCTTGGCGATCCAGCCGACGTATGTGAGCCAAAGGCCGATGAGCATCAGCAGGCCGAAGCCGATCACGACAAGCGGCGTGACGGTCACCACTGCGGTGCTGGCGCGCGCCATCAAGTGCGGCGCGACCAGCAGCAGCGTGCCGCGCAGCGCCAGGAGCCATCCGAACAGCGAGATAACGATGGCCGCCGGTCTCGACCAGCTATCGTGATACGCGATGATGATGAGCCCGCCGAACAGGAGCACGCCGCCGGTGATCCAAACGAGCGCCTCGTTCCTGAAGAATGCGGTCAGGACAAGGCCCAGTTCGGGCGCGCGGATCGCTACGCTGATCGGAATGATGACAAGGAAAGGCCCGATGACGCGTGCGAGCGCACGGGTTCGGTCTCTGGCGTCTTGCATGGCTGGCATCAGCACTCCCTCCCGCTTGGAAACCTACAGAGCCGCGGCACACCGGAAATTTTCGCAATCGCCGCCTTAGCGGCATCCGAATACCATATGAACGCATGATAGGATCGTCCGCTCCTGAGAATTTGGCGCCGCGAACGCCTTCGCACGTTAACCCGACCGCACCGGCCGCGCACCACACCCGTTCCTACTTCCCGCACGGCCACGCCTCGGTGAAGGCGATGTAGACGCCTTCGCCCCAGAATTCGTGCCAATAGGCCGGGTGCTCGTTGGCCCAGTGGAGGAAGACCTCCAACCGCTTCTCGTTGTCCACGCGCGCCGGCTCGCAGAAGCCGCCGCCGCGGGCGGGCTTGCTTTTCGACACCGGGAAGCGCGTCGCGTAGCCGACAGCGTAGCCTTCCAGCAGCCCGGTGCAATAGCCGACGTTGAATTTGTTGGCGATATAGCCGCCCATCAGGGAGTTGGAGACTTCCAGGCATCGCTGGCGGAGCTGGCCGATCGTCGTGAACTCCTCGTCCGCGCCGGTCGGCGCCGCGGCCAGGATCAAGATGGCGCTCAGAGCGATTCCCCACAGCTTGCGCATGGCGGCCTCCCGCTTGCTCCTGCCGCAGCTTAGCACCCGCGTCCGGGCCGCCGGTCACGAAAGTGTCGGCACCGTTCTCGCTGCCAAGAAAGAGGCCCGGTCCTGCCGGCCGGGCCTCCTTCGCTTGCACGGGTCGATGGCGAGGCGTGTTCGGGCAACTTGCGTCCGACGGGGGGCGGATGGGTTGCCCTGACCACTTAAACCAGATCAATTGACCTGCGGTCGGGTGGAATTGCCCGATTGCCGATCGATCTAGGCCGCGCCTTGCGGTTCTTCCCCTCTCCGGTTCCATATACCGGCCCGGGTGACGGTGCGGCGCCAGACCGCAAGGTCGTCCACCGGGAGTGGTGGCGCAATGAAATCGCCCTGAACGAAGCCCACGCCGCAGGCGCGCGCTTGCTCGAGCTGTACGGTGTTGCTGATGCCGGTGGCGACGACGCGGAGGCTGAGATCCTTCGCCATGGCGGCGATATGGCGCATCGGCCAAGGCTCCGCGTCGTCCGGCGGCCCGGACGGGGCCAGCCCTTGCACGAGGGCGGGCGACAGGCTGAGCCATTGTCCGGGGACCTTGTCGAGCTCGACGGCCGGCAGGAGCGGATCGCCGAAATCCTCGACTGCGACCTGGATGCCGGATTCCTGCAGCAGCTTGAGCTCGCGCGCGACGATCGTGCTGTTATGCGCGAGGACCGCGGTGTTGAAGCGGAACATGATTTGGGACGGCATGATCCCGGCGGCTTCCGCCTTGGCGCGGGTGATGGCGGTCAGGTAGCCGCCGCTCAGCTCGGCATGGCTGACGGGGATCGAGCAGCAGAGCTGCTGTTGCTGGAAGGTCGCCCAAACGCCCATTGCGTCGCAGCAGTTGTCGAGCGCCCATTCGCCGATCGGGCCGATCAGCCCGGCCGCCTCGGCAAGCGGCAGGAACTCGTCGCTGAACACGGGCCCGTGCACGGGATGCTGCCAGCGCATCGCCGCCGCGACCGCCTCCATGCGGCCGGTGGCGCAATCGATCACCGGCTGGAAGCGCATCTGCAGCTGGTTCTTCTCGATCGCCGAGGGGAGGTCGGCGGTCAGCTCGCGGCGGCGGTCCATGCGCCGGCCGAGCTGCGCCTGGTAGAAGCGGACGCTGCCCGCCGGCGTCTGGCTGGTGGTCGCCAGCGCGGCTTCGGTGGCGCGCATCAGGGCGGTGGCGCTGTGGCCGTCATGCGGGCAGATCGACACCCCCATGCGGATATCCGGCTCCGTGTTGCCCAGGAAGTCATAGGGCTGGCGCAGCCAGCTCATGATCCGCGCCGCCAGCGTGCCGGCGACACTGGCGCCGGGGAGGTCCTGGGCGATCAGCGCGAAGCGGTTGCCGCCGGTGCGCGCCGCGACGTCGCAGCTGCGCAGGAAGGTCTTCAGCCGGCCGGCGACGGCCTTCAGCAGCGCATTCTCCGCGCCCTGGCCCAGCGCCTCGGCGATGTCGTCGAGGTTGGCAACCTCCACCATGAAGATCATGGCCGGCTTCATGGTGCGGATGGACGCCCGGATGACGCCCTCGAGCGCCTCCTCGTAAGGCTGCAGCCCCGGCAGCTCGGTCAACGGGTCGAGCGCCGGCAGCGACCGGTTGCGCGGCTGGGACTTGCGGCGCAGCAGGGCGACTTCGACGGCGTGCTTGAGCGCCGCCGGGGTCAGGCCGTCCTTGGCGATGACGTCGACGGCGCCGCTTTGCAGCAGGTGGAAGGCCAGCTCCTGGTCGCGCTGGCCGGTGACGAAGACCACCGCGGGGGCGCGGTCGGCCTGGATCGCCTTGATCGACTCCAGGACGGCGGTGCCTTGGCCGTCGCCGAGATTGTGATCGAGCAACACGCAGTCGAAATCCCGATGAGCGATCGCCTCGCGGGCGGTCTCGACCGATTCGGCCTCGTCCAGCGTCGACGGCATGCCGGTCTTCTGCAACAGGCGGCGAATCTGCAGGCGGTCGATCGCCTCGTCCTCGACCAGCAGAAGCTGCGGCCCGGACTCGAAGGATTGGGAATCGGTCTCGGGATCGGTCGGCGACGCATCATCGTCGATCAGCAGGTCGCCGCATTCCTCGAGTGGGGGTGCGTCGCGGAGGGCAGTACGAGCACTCATTTGGCCTATGTCTCCCTATTGAAATTGATTGTTTGAAATCAATCCCTGTAAATCACATGCGAAAGTATTGAGTAGGATTAGTTAAGGAATTACGGAAATATTAAGGAAACAAAATCTAAGGATTCGTAGTGAACAAGGTCGGTAAATTCTTGAGAATTAACAGACTAGCTATTGTCGGGGGCGGATATATTGAATTTTTTGAAATAACGGTTTGTTTACCATCAAGGCCGGCCGGTGATCGCGCTCGAAGGAAATTTTTAACGAGACACGCAGGACGCGTCCCGGCGAGCGCTGCGCCGCTTCGGGAAGGCCGGCGATCCTACTCGTAGTATTTTTTGATCAGGTGCCGGAAAACGGTCTCATCGATCGGCTTCACCAGATAGTCGTGAACGAACTCGTATTCCAGGGCATCCGCCCGGTCCTTGGCGTGGTTCGAGGAGCTGTACATCAGCACGATGAAGCAGCCCGCCTCGCGCTTGCGTTCTTCGAGCTGCTTCTTGAGCTTCTCCAGGACCTCGAACCCGTTCATCCGCGGCATGTTGATGTCGAGCAGGACGAGGACGGGCGGCGGGACGTCGCCGATTTTTTCCTGAAACGCGCTATCGTCGTTGAACAGCTCGGTGAATTCGTCGCCGGCGTTGAATTCGATGATCCGGCAATCGGTGCCCGATCCGGTGATCGCGCGGCGGGCGATATAGCGGTCCATCTCTTCGTCATCGACGATGACAACGGGAATGCTCATGCTGCTGCATCCTTTACGGACGGCTTGGGATGAAGGGGAAGCGTCGTGGTGAAGACGGTGCCCTTAGGGGAGCTCTCGAAGATGATGGTCCCGCCGAGATACCGCACGTTCTTCTGCACGAGCGCGAGACCCAGCCCGCTGCCGGGATTGGCGGCATTGGTGAAGCGCTGGAACAGCTTGAAGACCTTCTCGTGACAGTCGGCGGGAATGCCGACCCCGTTGTCCCGCACCGCGATCACGACGGTGTCGTCCGACACTCCTGTCTCGATCACGATTTCCGGGTTCTTCTTCGCCGGGTCGCGGTATTTCAGGGCGTTCGACAGCAGGTTCTCGAGGATCACAAAGAAGCGCACCTTGACGGTGACGATGGGATCCGTGTGGTGATAGCGGGTGACAAGCCGGACCTCGTCGCCTCCGGCCAGCTCGCGGATATTCGCCCAGATCTCCGCGACCGCGTCGGCGACGGAGACGGGCGTCAGCTCGTTCTCCACGTGATCCGTGCGGGCCAACGCGAGCATGTCCTCGATGCGCTGGGCGAGCCGTTCGGCCATGCTCTGCGCGCGGGTTAGGTTCTGGCTGATCTCCGCGATATTTCCGTCCGCGATGTCCTGTTGGCAGATCTTCATCGCGCCGGTAATCGACGCGAGCGGCGCCTTCAGATCGTGCGAGGCGCTGTAGGCGAACTGGGTGAGCTCCTCGTTGAGATGCGTCAGCTCGATGTTCTTCCGCCGGATCAGGTCCTCGCGCGCCTTGCGCTCGGTGATGTCGATGATCGTCGCCACGATCAGGCGGCTCTGGGCGTCTTCGAACGGCGTCAGCCCGATCTCGATCGGGAATTCCGAGCCGTCCTTTCGCAACCCGTAAAGCTCGCGGCCGACGCCCATCGAGCGGCGCTCGCGGGTGTTCAGGTAGCTCGTGCGATAGACGCTGTGCTTGCGCCGGAACCGCTGCGGCACCAGCTCTTCGATCGGACGGCCGATCAGCTCGCCTTTCGCGTAGCCGAACATGACGTCGGCGCTGGCGTTGGTCAGCACGATCTTGCCGTGGTCGTCGACCTTGATCATCGAGCTGGCGGAGGCGTCGAGGGTGAGCCGGATGCGCATTTCGTTGCGCTTTCGCTCCGTGATATCGACGACGGAAACGAGCACCCCGCTCGTATGATCTTCACCGATCGGCTGCAATCCGATCTCGACGGGGATCAGGTGCCCTTCCTTGTGCTTGCCGAAGAGGTCGCGGCCCTTGCCCATGCTGCGGGAGGTCGGCAGCTCGAAAAACGCCTGCCGGAACTCGCCATGCGCATGCTTGATCTCATCGGGCAGCAGAATATCGAGCTTTTTGCCGAGAAGCTGGCCCTTTTCGTATCCGAACAGCGTGTCGAAATGCTCGTTGGCGAGAACAATCGTGCCGTCTCGCCGCACGATCATGAGCGGAGTCGGCGAAATATCCAGGACGAGCCGATACTTCGCTTCGATGGTGGACGTGTTCAGAGCGGGTCGCTGAACCATCGGGGCAGCCATATAAAGTAAATGGATAAATCAATGCCCTCCTTTTCTCCTCGCAACTCCTTAATATTTTCTCACTGAGACCGCGGATTTCTGGAAATTCTCAACTGGCGACATAATAGAGGCCCGGTCGTACAACCGGGCCTCCGCCTTCTCGATTCCAGGGCAGAGCCGTCAGACGATGCCGTCTTCCTTCATCTTGGCGAAGTCCTTCGCGGTCACGCCGCAGAGCTCGTGCAGGATCTCCTCGGAATGCTCGCCCAGCTCGGGCGGGCGGGTGATGTCGGCCGGGGAGGCGGAGAGCTTGATCGGGCAGCCGACCGTCTTGAAGGTGCCGTATTTCGGGTACTCGACATCGACGATCATGTCGCGGGCGATGAGGTGCGGGTCGTTCAGGATCTCGCCGGTGTCCTGGCAGGCGCCGCAAGGCACGCCCGCGTCGCCCAGGATCTTCATCACCTCGTATTTCGTGCGCTGCTTGGTCCACGCCGCGACTTCGGCGTTCAGCGCGTCACGGTTCTCCCACCGGCTGTCGGGGGTCTTGTACCGCGCGTCCTCGCCGAGATGCGCCATGCCGGTCGCCTTGACGAAGGCCGGCCACATCTGCGTCTGGCAGAAGATATAGACGTAGTCGTTGGGGCCGCCCGGGCTGCAGGGGTAGGTCGTGCCCGGAACCGTCTTGCCGAGCTGGTTGCCCTACGCGCGGCATGGCGGAGCCGCGGCGCTGGTGGTCGCGCAGGCTGACACGGATGATGTTGAGCACCGCTTCCTGCATCGCGACTTCGACCTGCTGGCCTTCGCCGGTAAGATGGCGCTGCTGCAGGGCGGCCAGGATGCCGATCGCCATATGCATGCCGGTGCCGGAATCGCCGATCGCCGGATAAATATAGGTCGGCGGGTTCTCCGGAAAGCCGGTGACGCTCATCGCGCCGCCCATCGCCTGGGCGATCGGCTCGAAGGACTTGAAGTGGCTGTTGGGGCCGTAGGTGCCGAAGCCCTTGATCGTGGCGTAGATCAGCCGCGGATTGATTTCCTTCAGCGCCTTGTAGCCGAAGCCCATGCGCTCGAGCGCGCCCGGCGAGAAGTTCTCCAGCAGTACGTCGGACTGCGCGATCAGCTTCTTGAACAGCGCCTTGCCCTGGTCGCTCTTGAGGTCGAGGGTGAGGCTGCGCTTGTTGGCGTTGAAGGTCAGGAAGAACAGCTCGTCGCCCGCCTGGGCGCGCGCGATGTCGCCCTTGCCGGGCGTCTCCAGCTTGATCACGTCCGCGCCGAACCAAGCGAGGATCTGCGCGCAGGCAGGTCCGGCCTGATTATGCGTCATGTCGATTACGCGAATGCCGTCCAGCGCCTTGGTCATGGCGTCGCTCCTTTGCGTCGTTGCCGCGTTCCTTGGTCTCGTCACCGATTGTCGCCGCGCGACGGCCGGCCGTCTACTCCGCCGCGGCAGGCTGCGCGGCCTTTTCCGGGCGCGCGAACGGGCTGTTGCGCAGGCCGCGCTGCTTTTCGAAGATCGAATCCCGCCGCTTCAGCCAGTCCACGGGCCGCGGCAGCGGCAGGCGCACCTCCAAATCGGCGAGGCGCGGCGACGCGGGAATCTCGCCGATGAGCATCATCTCGTTGAACGCCTCCAGGCTCTCCGGCATGCTCCGTCAGCGGCCACGCGTCGGCCGCCCGCAGGGTCAGGAACAGGATGCGGCGGTAGTCCGGCGACATATTGGCCGCCGAGCCGTGCAGCGTGCGGGTGTGGTGGATCGTGATGTCGCCGACCTTGCCCAGCAGCGGCACCGCCTCGGGATACATCGCCTCCGCCCGCGGGTCGGTCACCGCGCCGACGAACATGCCGTCCTGGTGATGGTCGAGCACCGGGCCCTTGTGGCTGCCGGGGACGACCAGCAGGGGGCCTTTGTCCTCCGTCACGTCGTCGAGCATGATGCCGAGCACGCAGAGGTCGTCGTTGGTGTGCGGATAGTAGGCCCAGTCCTGGTGCCACTCGACCGGCTCGCCGCCGCCGCCCGGCTTCAGGTTGAGCTTCAGCCCGTAGTGGCGGATGGCGGGGCTCACGAGCTGCTGCAGGACTTCGAGCAGCCCCGGATGATGCAGGATCGCCTCATAGGCGGGGTGCTGCTTGATCGGCCGCTTGATGCGGCGCAGCCGCGGATGCGCCGCGGTGTGGCCGTCTTCCAGATCGAAGATGTCGTCGCTCTCGGTGACGCTGCGCGACCGCTCGAGGAAATCGTCGGTCACCTGCTGAAGATGCTTCACTTCCGCATCCGACAGAATGTTCGACACGGCAATGTAGCCGTTGTCCTTGTAGAACTGAACCTGCTGCTGGGTGAGCATGGCGATCCTTCCCGGTAAAGGCGGTACCTGCTTTGGGCACAAGTATGACCCTCGCTCCTATCAGGGGCAAGTTGGCCCCCGGCGGCGGCGGACGCCCGCACCGCGCTATCGAGGGGCGCAAAATCGATCCGCCTGATGGTATTCTCCCGCCATGCCGAGCTTCTTGACGCTCTATTACGCCTTGCTGGTCATCTGGCTGCCGCTGCTCTGGGTCGGGCTCCGGCTGTATGGCTGGAAACGCAAGGTATTGCTCGTCGCCGCGGCGTTCGGGATGGCCGCGACGGCGAGCGAGGTCTGGCAGATGCTCGGGGCGCCGAACGCCATCCGGCTCGACGTCCTGCTGTTCAGCGTCGTGCTGACTGTGCTGTACGCCACGGCCGCGGTCGTCCTTTATGGCGCCCGCCGGCGCCGCGCGGCGGTGCTGCTGGGCGTCGCGGTCGTGCTGATCGGCGGCATGATGAGCTATCATTGGATGATGGTCGGCCGGGAGGCCCGGCGCCTGACCGCGACCTTCGATGCCCGCAACGCGCTTCTGTTCCACGCGAAGTTCCGCGACCAGGCGACCTACGCGCGTCTCTTCGGGCCGTTCCCGCCCGACAGCATCACCCAGCCGTCCGGCCATTGGCAAGCGCAGGGATCGTCACCGTTCACGCGCCTCATCATCAACGGGCAGGGGCGCACCTGGCTGTTCTATCATTGCGGCGAGACCGAATGCGCTTTCGGTCCCACCGACGTCGGCCTGCAGCGCAGCGCGGACGCGGAGAAGGGCGAGATTTCCTGGCAGACCATCCTGCGGCCGAGCATCGGCGACTCGCTGCCCGTGCGGATCCTTCGCGAGGGCGTCGACGGCATCGTGGTCGAGGCGCGCGGCCAGGCGATCGCCTTCGCCAAGGCGCCGCCGCCAATCGACCCCAATCCGCCCGTCCGCAGCATCGAGTTCGTCGGCTCCTTCGCCGACGCCGCGTGCTTGGGCGCGCATGCGCGGGTGCGCCAGATCTGGCTCTGGCGGACGCAAGGTCGGCTCTACGCCGTCGGCGTCTTCCAGACGTTGCTGGCCGGGCAGCGGGCGCAATTCGTCACGCCGGCCGTGCTGGGCGAGGGGCGGAAGGCGGGCGATGCCTCCGTCTTCAACTGGCAGCGGGAGGGACGCAAGGGCACCGCCGCGATCGCGCTGACGGGCGGCGCGGTTTCGCTCACGCTCACCGAAGATGGCCGCAAGGCGGAAGTTGGTGACGCTTCCGCGTCGGGTCATCTTCCGCGACGACGCAATCGATTTCGCGCCGCTCACCACCGTCGCCGACTGGCGGCACTGGTTCGAGACCGTGCTGGTCGGAAGCTTTTTTTCGGCGGAAATTCCCGGCTGCAAATGATATGTCCCTACGCATGGTTCGATACGGAGCACGGCCCGGGCGATGAGCAAGGCCTTCACCAAGGAAGACGACAACGACGCCGAGGAGGAGCTGCCCGAGGCGGTGAACGCGCTGCCGGCCGGCGTGAAGAACTACATGACGCCCGCCGGCCACGCGCGGCTGGAAGAGGAGCTGCGCCATTTGACCAGCGTCGAGCGGCCGAAGGTGGTGGAGATCGTCTCCTGGGCCGCCGGCAACGGCGACCGCTCGGAGAACGGCGACTATCTCTACGGCAAGAAGCGGCTGCGCGAGATCGACCGGCGCGTCCGTTTCCTGCTCAAGCGGCTGGAAATCGCCGAGGTGGTCGACCAGAGCCGCCAGACCAACCGCGACCAGGTGTTCTTCGGCGCCACCGTCACCTATGCCGACGCCCGCGACGCGGAGCACACGATCCGCATCGTCGGCGTCGACGAAGCGCGCCAGGAGCATGGCGAGGTGAGCTGGATCTCACCGGTCGCCCGCGCGCTTCTGAGGGCCCGGCTCGGCGACGTCGTCAAGGTGAATACGCCGGCCGGGGTCGAAGAGATCGAAGTCGTCGAGATCGCCTACCGCGATGGATAGGCGCGCCGCGGACGGCCCCGGCCTGTTGGCGGAGAGCGAAAAAACATCGTTTGCTGCATCGCAGCATTGTGATATACGTCTCCTCGATTTTATGTGCAAACTTGAATATAAAATCGCCTGTGACTCATTCTACATCGGTGCCCCCTCCAGCCGGGGCCGGCGAAAGCGGACCCCCGTACCTGCCATGAAACGCCCGATAATCCTTGTCGTCGTCTTCGTCTTGCTCGTCGTACTGATCGGCGGGTTCGGCTATTTCCAGTTCGCCATCAAGCCGGCGATGATCAAGAGCATCATCGCCGCCGGCGGCCAGCCGCCGGCAACGGTCTCGACCGAGCCGGCCAAGGTGGAGACCTGGGAGCCCAAGTTGCCAGCGATCGGCACGCTGCGCGCGGTGCAGGGCGTCGATGTCTCGTCCGAAGTGGGCGGCATCGTAACGGCGATCAACTTCGATTCCGGAAAGCTCGTCAATCAGGGTGACCTGCTGGTGCAGCTCGACGATACGGTCGAGCAGGCGGACCTCCGGTCGGGGAAGGCACAGCTCAAGAAGGCGGAGCTCGAGCTCAGCCGGCAGCAAGAGCTGCTGCGCCGGAGCAATACGGCCAAGACGAGCTTCGATGCGGCGCTCGCGGCGCGCGATACCGCGGCGGCGACGGTCGACAGGACCCAGGCGCTGATCGCGCAGAAGGCGATCAAGGCGGCTTTCGCGGGCCGGCTGGGCATCCGCAATGTCGATATCGGCCAATATGTCTCGCCGGGGACGGCGATGGTTTCGTTGCAGCGCGTGACGCCGATCTATGTGGACTTCCCGGTGCCGGAGCAGAGCCTGACCTTGCTCGCCATCGGCCAGACGGTCGAGGTCGCGGTCGACGCCGAGCCGGACCGGCCTTTCGAAGGCAAGATCGAATCGATCGACGCCAAGGTGAACCAGGCGACCCGTAACGTGCTGGTGCGGGCGCGCGTCGAGAATCGCGAGGCGCGGCTGCTGCCGGGCATGTTCGCCAATGTCAACGTGGTCGCGGGCGCCGCGCGCCAGGTGATAACCGTGCCGCGCACCGCCGTGACCTACAGCCTTTACGGCGACAGCATCTACGTCGTCGTCGAGGCGCCGGCGCAGCGCGCCGAAAGGCGAGGCGGCGGCCAAGACGGAGAAATCCCAGGCGCCGCAGCTCGTCGTCGACCGCCGCTTCGTGCGGGTCGGCGAGAGCCGGGGCGACCGGGTCGCCATCCTGGAAGGCGTCAAGGCGGGCGAGAACGTCGTCATCGCCGGTCAGATCAAGCTGCAGCCCGAGGCGCGCGTTCGCGTCGACAACAGCCAGCCGCTGACGCCGCCGGCCCAGCGGCCGCTGGAATAGGGTCCGGCGCCGCATGTCCTTCACCGACATCTTCATCCGCCGGCCGGTGCTGGCGTCGGTCGTCAGCCTGCTGATCCTGCTGCTCGGGCTGCAGGCGCTGTTCAAGCTGCCGGTGCGGCAGTATCCCGAGCTGTCGAACACGACGATCACGATCACGACGAATTATCCCGGCGCCAACGCGGACGTGATCAAGGGCTTCATCACGACGCCGATCGAGCAGGCGGTGGCGAGCGCCGAGGGCATCGACACGCTGGTGTCCAGCTCGCAGCAGAACACCTCCACGGTGACGCTCAACCTGCGCCTCAACGCCGACGCCGACCGCGCGGTGGCGGACGTGCTGTCCAAGGTCAACCAGGTCAAGAGCGTGCTGCCGAAGGAGGCCGAACGATCCGGTCGTGGTCAAGAAGACCGGGCAGGGCTTCGCCCTGATGTATCTCTCCTTCAACTCGAGCGTGATGACGGCGTCGCAGATCACGGATTACCTGACCCGCGTGGTGCAGCCGAAGCTGCAGACGGTCGACGGCGTGGCCTCCGCCGAGATCCTGGGCGGGCAGACCTTCGCGATGCGCATCTGGCTCGATCCGGACCGCATGGCGGCGCGCGGCATCACGCCGGCCGACGTGCGGACCGCGCTCGCCGCGAACAACTTCACCAGCGCCGCCGGGACAGATCAAGGGCGACTTCATCCAGACCAGCATCAACGCGCTGACCTCGCTCGACAGCGCCAAGGCGTTCGGCCAGCTCGTGGTCGCGACGCGCGGCGACTCGCTGATCCGGCTCGGCAATATCGCGCGCATCGAGCTGGGACCCCAGGCGGTCGATTCGTCCTCCGTGTTCGACGGCCTGAAAGCCGTGTTCATCGGCGTCTACGGCACGCCGTCCGCCAACCCGCTGTCCGTCATCGCCGGCATCCGCAAGGTCATGCCGGAGGTCCAGCGCGTGCTGCCGGTCGGGCTGAAGGCGGGAATCGCCTATGACTCGACGGAGTTCATCCGGGCGTCGATCCGCGAGGTGGTGAAGACGCTGGCGGAAGCGGCGGTCATCGTCATCGTCGTGATCTTCCTGTTCCTCGGCAACCTGCGCTCCACCGTCATTCCCATCGTCACGATCCCGCTGTCGCTGATCGGGGTGATGCTGCTGCTGCTGGGGCTCGGCTATTCGATCAACCTGCTGACGCTGCTGGCGCTCGTGCTGGCGATCGGCCTGGTCGTCGACGACGCCATCGTCGTGGTCGAGAACATCTACCGCCATATCGAGGACGGCATGACGCCGTTCGATGCGGCGCTGCAGGGCGCGCGCGAGATCGCGCTGCCGATCATCGCCATGACGATCACGCTGGCGGCGGTCTATGCGCCGATCGGCTTCGTCTCGGGCCTGACCGGCGCGCTGTTCCGCGAGTTCGCCTTCACGCTCGCGGGTGCGGTCGTCGTGTCCGGCATCATCGCGCTCACGCTGTCGCCGATGATGTGCTCGCGGCTGCTCAAGCATACGCAGTCGGACAAGGGACTGGCGGCGTTTCTCGATCGCCTGTTCGAGCGGCTCAAGACGCGCTACCAGCGGCGGCTCCACCGGACGCTGAATTTCCGCGCGCTCACCGTGGTTATCCTGGCCGGCGTGATGGCGCTGGTGGGCATCCTCTACCTGTCGACGCCGCAGGAGCTGGCGCCCGAGGAGGACCAGGGCATCCTGTTCACCCTGGTCAAGTCGCCGCAATACGCCAATCTCGACTACCTCGAGCACTCGACCCAGCGCCTGTACGAGGTCTTCAAGACCGTGCCGGAGCAGGCGCATGTCTTCGCGATCAACGGCTCGCAGGGCGTGCACACGGGCTTCGCCGGCATTCTTTTCAAGCCATGGGCCGAGCGCAAGCGCAGCGCGAAGCAGATCCTGAAGGAGCTGCAGCCCAAGCTCGCGACCATCCCGGGAGCCCAGGTGGTGGCGTTCTCGCCGCCGGCGCTGCCGGGATCGACCGGCGGGCCGCCGATGCAATTCGTCATCACGTCCATCGGCGAGTTTCAGCAGCTCGCCAAGGTGGTCGCCCAGATGCAGGATGCGGCGCGCAAGAGCGGCCTGTTCATCTTCACCGACGTCGACCTGCGGTTCGATACGCCGCAGCTCGAGTTCAAGATCGACAACGACAAGGCGAACCGGCTGGGCATCCGGATGGACGACATCGGCAACGCGCTGGCGACCTTCCTCGGCGGCAATTACGTCAATCGTTTCAATCTCTACGGCCGCAGCTATGAGGTCATCCCGCAGGCGCCGCGCGACTACCGGCTGACCGCCGACTGGCTGACGCGCTATCAGGTGCGGACCGCGGCCGGCGACATGGTGCCGCTGTCCACCGTGGCGTCGGTGTCGCAGACGGTCCAGCCGAACGCGCTGACCAGCTTCCAGCAGCTCAACTCGGCCACCCTGTCGGGCGTGCCGTTCCCCGGCCACACGCTCGGCGAGGCGCTGGATTTCCTGAAGCAGAAGGCCGGCGAGATCCTGCCCGAGGGCTTCAGCTACGACTTCCAGGGCGAGAGCCGGCAGTATGTCCAGGAAGGCAATACGCTCGTCTACACCTTCATCTTCGCGCTGATCGTGATCTATCTCGTGCTGGCGGCGCAGTACGAGAGCTTCCGCGACCCGTTCATCATCCTGATCGCGCTGCCCACCGCGATGTTCGGCGCGCTGCTGCCGCTCAACATCGGCGGCTTCCTCGGCGTGACCAGCATCAACATCTACACGCAGATCGGCCTGGTCACCCTGATCGGGCTGATCTCGAAGCACGGCATCCTGATGGTCGACTTCGCGAACCGGCTGCAGGAGCAGGGCCTGCCGCGGCGGGAGGCGATCGAGCGCGCGGCCGGGGTGCGCCTGCGCCCGATCCTCATGACCACCGCGGCGATGGTGATGGGCATGGTGCCGCTGCTGATCGCCGCCGGCGCGGGCGCGGCCAGCCGCTTCGACATCGGCCTCGTGATCGCCGCCGGCATGACCATCGGCACGATGTTCACGCTGTTCGTCACGCCGGCGATCTACACCCTGATCGCCCGCGACCATTCGAAGGCGCGGGCCTCGTCACCGACGCCCGCGCCGGACGCCCATGGACTCCCCGGACAAGCCGGGGAGTGACGAAAATTTCCTTATATTGCAAGGACGTCGTGCCCGGACTTGATCCGGGCACCCACCAACTGCCTCACGGCTTCAGGATGATCTTCCCGAGATGCGCGTTGGCGCCCATATGCGCCTGCGCGGCGGCCGCCTGGTCGAGCGGGAACACCTTGTCGATCGGCATGTGCAGCGTGCCGTCCTCGACCGCGCCCCACAGGTCCGCTTTCATGCGGCGCACGATCTCGCGCACTTCCTCGACCGAGCGGGTGCGGAAGGTGACGCCGACATAGGTGATGCGCTTGGAGGCGTGCAGGTCGAAGTCGAACTCGCCCTTGAAGCCGCCGAGCCGGCCGACATTGACGATGCGGCCGAGGATGCGGACCGCCTTCATGTTCTGGTTCATCACGCCGTTCGACACCTGGTCGACGATCAGGTCGACGCCCTTGCCGCCGGTCGCCTCGATCACCGTGTCGGGCCAGGAGGGGTCGCTCGAATCGAGCGCCATGTCGGCGCCGAACTCGGCGAGCTTCGCCCGCCGGCCGGCATTGGTCGAGGTGCCGATCACCAGGCCCGCGCCCATGTATTTCGCGATCTGCAGCCCCATCAGCCCGACGCCCGAGCTGGCGCCCTGGATCACGACGCTCTGGCCCTTCTTGAGCTGGCCGTTGGTCACCACCGCGTCGTGCATGGTCTGCAGGCCGACCGGCAGCGTCGCCGCCGTCTCGAAGGACATGTTGCTGTCGGGAATGAGGACGGTGCGGCCGAGGTCGCTGACCGCGAATTCGGCATAGCCGCCGCGGCCGGTGCACATCACCCGGTCGCCCTTCTTGACGTGGCTGACCTCGGCGCCGGTCTCGACGACCTCGCCGGCCCATTCGCTGCCGGCGACGGTGAGCCCGCCGCCCGCCGCGCCGGGACGGTGGCCGGCCGCCATCATCAGGTCGGCGCGGTTGAGCGCGGCGGCGCGCACCCGCACCAGGACCTCGCTCGGCTTCGGTTTCGGCGGATCGATCTCGCGGACTTCCAGGCCGTTGCCGGCCACGATGACGGCTTTCATATCAGGGTTCTCCCGATTGGCGTGTTCGTTTCGCGTTTCAGCGGCTTTGCGTCGGGTCGTCCGATACTTCGACCACGACCTTGCCGAAATTCTCGCCCTTCAGCAGCCCGATCAGGGTGGCGGGCGCGTTCTCCAGCCCTTTGACGCGGTGCTCGCGGTATTTGACCCGTCCTTCGCGCACCCATTGCCCCATGTCGCGCAGGAAGTCCGCCTGCTGGGCCGCGAAGTCGCTGACGATGAAGCCCTGGATCCGGACGCGGTTGGTCAGCACCGCGCGCATCAGCTGCGGCAGGCGGTTGGGCCCGTCCGGCAGCGCCGTCATGCTGTATTGCGAGATCAGGCCGCAAACCGGCATGCGCGAGAAGAAGGTGAGCAGCGGAATGACGGCTTCGAGCACGCGGCCGGCGACATTCTCGAAATAGATGTCGATGCCCTTGGGGCAGGCGGCGGCGAGCTGCGCCTCGAAATCGCCGGCGCGGTGGTCGATGCAGGCGTCGAAGCCGAGCTCTCGCACCACGTAGCGGCATTTCTCCGGCCCGCCCGCGACGCCCACGACGCGGCAGCCCTTGATCTTGCCGATCTGGCCGACCGCGCTGCCGACCGCGCCGGACGCGGCGGCGACGACCAGCGTCTCGCCCGCCTTGGGCTGGCCGATGTTGAGCAGCCCGGTATAGGCGGTCATGCCCGGCATGCCGAGCACGCCGACCGCGGTCGAGATGGGGCCCGCCTTGGGATCGACCTTGCGTAGCGCCGCGCCGTCGACGACCGCGTAGTCCTGCCAGCCGGTGCGTCCGACGACGATGTCGCCCGGCGCCAGCCCGCCGGCATTCGAGGCTTCGACCACGCTGACCCCGCCGCCTTCCATGACGCCGCCGATCGGCACCGGCGCGGCATAGGACCGTTCCGCGTTCATGCGGCCCCGCATATAGGGATCGAGCGAGAGATAGATCGTCCGCGTCAGCACCTGGCCGGCGCCCGGCGCCGGCACGGGCACGCGGGCGAGCTCGAAATCGCCGGGCACCGGCTCTCCCTCGGGCCGCCGGGCGAGGCGAATCTGTCGGCATGTCTCTGGCATGGTCGCCGTCCTCTTGCTGCCGTCCTGTCCGGACATAGTAGCGCGTCTCGCCGCGCCGTGTTGCCGCCCGGTTCGCCCATCGCGATGGCGAAGGCCGCGCTGCAAATAATGAACAGCCCCCCGCGTTCGCGGGGGGCTGTCCAATCCGTGTAGTCCCCATTTACATGGGGCCTGAAGCTGGCTTCAGCGAATTACTTCTTCTTCGCCTTGGCCTTCTTCAAGCACGCTTCTTTTTTCGCTTTGTCGGTGATCTTCGCGCATTTCTTTGAGGCGTCGCCAGCGGCGAGCGCAGGACCAGCGATAAAGGACGCAAGAATCAGAACAGGCAGTACTTTCTTCAGCATGATTGGGATCCTCCCTGACCCCGAGAGACGCCCGCTACCCGGCGGGAACGGCAATATTCGGACATGAAATTGTAATTTGGTCAATCGGGATCACAATGCCGCGAGGCCGGACCCCGCGGGGTCGTTGGAAAGGGCTATCGGTCAGGGCTTCTGACCTGTCTCTTTCATTGGCGCTTCCGGGCCTTCCGGCGTTAGACTCAGGCCCCGGAACAGCGACTCGGAAGGGAAGATTCGCCCGCCATGGCCAAGACCGCAACCACCCGATACCCCATCCTGACCCACATCGCGGAGCGCTGGAGCCCGCGCGCCTTCGACGACCAGCGCCCGGTCGCCCGCGACGACTTGATGGCGCTGTTCGAGGCCGCCCGCTGGACCGCGTCCTGCTTCAACGCCCAGCCCTGGCGTTTCGTCTATGCCATCCGGGGCGAGCCGGCCTTCGCGACGCTGCTGGCCTGCCTTCGCGAAACCAACGCCGGCTGGGCGCAGCACGCCGCGGTGCTGCTCATTGGCGTCGCCAAGGGGACCCACGAGGACGGCAGCCCCAACGGGCACGCGATCCATGACCTGGGGCAGGCGATGGCGACGTTGACGCTCGAGGCGACGACGCGCGGCATCCACGTCCACCAGATGGCCGGCTTCTATCCCGACAAGGCGCGCGCGCTGCTGGGCGTGCCGGACGGCTTCGAGCCGAAGACCGCGGCGGCAATCGGCTATCTCGGCGATCCGGCCAGGCTCCCCGACAAGCTGCGCGAGCGCGAGGCGCTGCCGCGCCAGCGCAAGGCGATCGAAGAGCTTGCCTTCAACGGCGCCTGGCCGAAGGGATAGGAAGGTCGGCGGCGCGTCAGCCGCCTCAACGCCTCAGCCGCCAGGAACTCCTTCGTCCAGCGCTTGAAATCGGCGTCGCGCGTGACCTGCTTCATCAGATCGGGCGAGGCGACGCCTTTCAGGTCGCGCGGCTGCGTGCCTTCGCGCAGCGCCTTCAGCGTCTCGTAGGTGGCGCGGATCGCCGCCATCACCGGCTGGTGGCCCTGCAGCGCGATGCGCACGCCGGTGGCGGACAGGTAGTCCTTGTCGGCGAGCTCCGGGCCGATGCTGCCGAGGAAGATCGGGATCTTCATCTCGGCGGCGACGGTTTCCAGCTCCTGGCGCGTCTTGATCCCGGTAAAGAACATCGCGTCGACGCCGGCCGCCTGGTAGGCCTTGGCGCGCTTGATCGCGTCCGCGACGCCGGTGACCTGGACCGCGCTGGTGCGGCCGGCGATGATCAGGTTCTTGTCCTGGCGGCCGGCAAGCGCCGCCTTCATCTTGCCGACGCCTTCCTCGAGCGGGATCAGCCGCGTGTTGCCGACGTCGCCATAGGGCTGCGGCAGCACGGTGTCCTCGATGGTGAGCGCGGAGACGCCCGCGGTCTCGAGCTCCTCGACCGTGCGCTTCACGTTCAGCGCGTTGCCGTAGCCATGATCGGCGTCGACCAGCAGCGACAGGTTGCCGGCGCGGCAAATGCGGTAGGCCTGGGCGGCGAACTCCGTCAGCGTAAGCGTGATCAGGTCCGGCGCGCCGAGGACCGACAGCGAGCCGATCGAGCCGGCGAACATGCCGACCTCGAAGCCGAGATCCTCGGCGATGCGGGCCGAGACCGCGTCGTAGACGGAGCCGGGATGGACGCAGCGGTCACCGGCGAGGAGGGCGCGCATTCGTTCGCGACGTTCGGTCCAATACATGGGCGGGTTATCCTTGTTGCTTTGGGAATGGGGCGGGCGTTCGCCCGGACTCAACGCTACTGGCGGATCGGCGCGGCTGCAACCTCGGGGCCAAGGCCGGGCGTTGGCGCCGAGGTTGCAGCCGCGCCGATGAAGCGGCGGCGGGAGGGCAGGGGCCGATACGGAATGTTTCCGATAATTCCCCTAATGGTGGTATTCCCGCGGGAAAACGATTTCATGGCGCGACGTGGCAGCCTCCGGCTCTTGCTATTCCGGGTTAGATAAAAAGGCTTATCTTCCGGGAAAACGATTAAAGGACAATCAATTGCATGAAATGCCGGCAGGCCGAGGCGTGCCGGGCCGCACCGCATTGTCCCGGCTGCGGCAAAAGCTTAATCGCTCGTTAACGATTTCCCTTAATACTAAGGATCAAGCTTATTCGTCTTTAGGATGCAGGCATGGCGTGTCGGCAAACGGGGCCGGTCCATGCGGGCTCAGCTCCCGACACCGTCAAATGCAGGCGCCCTTCGACGTGACGGGGACGTGGCGGCGCGCGTTGGCGCCGCAATTCGTAGGCGGGGGCAGTCGTTGAAAAAGACCCTACAGAAGCCGTTGGATCCTCAACTGGCGCAGACTGTCGTCCGCGCCGTCCTCGACGGCGGGGTCGACTACCGGCAGGAGCGCAGCCAGCTTTCGCTCGAGGAGATGATGAAGCGGGAGGTCGATGCGGAGAGCGGCGGGCCGACGACGATCCGGATGCTGTTCGACTATTGGCAGGAGCGGCGCGGCTTCGCGCCGCCGCCGGCCGCCGCCTTCGATCCCAAGGGCATCTTCACGCCCGAACAGTTCCGCTGGATTTCCTGGGTCGATGCGCGCGCGGCCGATCCGATGAATTTCATCTTCCGGAACCACCCGGGGTACCTGTTCGGCGACTGGTCGGGCAAGTCGCTGCGCGAATACCCCAATCCGATCCACGCCCACAGCCTGGCGCTCGAATACCTGACCTGCAAGATGATCCGCCAGCCGTCTTATTACGAGATCACCCAGGCGGTCGGCCCGGTGCGGCGGACCTATATGCGGCTGCTCCTGCCGGTCAGCGACCGCCGACAGTCGGTGTCGCGCCTCTATTATGCGACGCGCTACGTCAGCATCGAGACCGATCCTTCCTGATCCGTTCCGACGAACGGGCCGTCTAGGCCTTGCCGGCGGACAGCCCGCGGCTAATTCGCTACAGTGCGGCGGTCGCCTGCGCCGCTACGGCGCAGCGCGGGTAGGCACAAGCGGAGGAACGCCATGCCGGGACCGTTGCACGGGTACCGCGTCATCGACCTGACGATGATGATCGCCGGGCCGCTGGCGACCATGATCCTTGCCGATCAGGGCGCCGACGTGATCAAGGTCGAGCCCCCGGGCCGGGGCGATCAGACCCGTGCCGCCGGCAACCAGAGCAATGGCCTTTCCGCCAGCTTCCTCAACAACAACCGGAACAAGCGCTCGATCACCATCGACCTGAAGCGGGCCGAGGGGCGGGAAGCGCTGCTCCGCCTCGCCGCGACCGCCGACGTGTTCATCCAGAACTTCCGCCCGGGCGTGGTCGATCGCCTCGGCATCGGCGAGCCGGCGGTGCGCGCGATAGCACCCAAGATCGTCTATGTCTCGATGTGCGGATTCGGCGAGACCGGCCCTTACGTCGCCAAGCCGACCTACGATCCGATCATCCAGGCGGTCTCGGGCCTGGCCAGTATCCAGGGCGGCTCGGACCAGAGCCGGCCGCGGCTGGTGCGCACCATCGTGCCGGACAAGACGACGGCGCTCACCGCGGCCCAGGCGGTCACGGCGGCGCTGCTGGCGCGCGGCCGGACGGGCGAGGGGCAGCATGTCCGGCTCTCGATGCTGGACGCCATTCTCGCCTTTCTCTGGTCCTCGGACATGGGCGGCCAGACCTATGTCGGCCGCGAGGTGAGCCAGCAGCGCGCCGCCAGCTACATCGACCTGATCTACGAGACCGCGGACGGCCATATGAGCGTGTCGGTGATGTCGGACGCGAATTGGGCGGCGCTGGCGCAGGCGGTGGGCAAGCCCGAGTGGCTCGACGATCCGCGCTTCAAGACCATGGCGCTCAGGGATCTCAATATCGACGACCGGCTGGCGCTGATCCAGAGCGTGCTCGAGACGCGGACGACGGCGGAATGGCTGGCCCTGCTGGAGGCGGCGGGCGTGCCCTGCGCGCCGGTGCTGACCCGCAACGAAGTCATCGAGCATCCCCAGACCCGGGCCAACGGCGTGCTGGTCGAATACGACCACCCGGTGGCCGGGCGCCTGCGTCAGACGCGGACGGCGGCGCGTTTCGAGGGGACGCCGGCGGCGCACCGCTTCGGCGCGCCGGTGCTGGGCCAGCACACCGACGAGATCCTGCGCGAGGCCGGGCTCGGCGACGGCGACATCGCGGCGCTGCGCGCGAGCGGCGTGGTCGGTGGCTGAGCGTCGGAGACGGGCATGACGGCCTTCGTCGCCCTGCTGCGCGCCGTGAATGTGGGCGGCACCGGCAAGCTGCCGATGCGCGAACTCAAGGCGCATGTGCGAAGGGCTCGGTTTTGACGAGAGTGCGAACCTATATCGCCAGCGGCAACGTCGTTTTCGCGAGCGGGCTGTCCGAGCGCATCGTGAAGGCGTCGCTCGAGGACGCCATGCGGGCCTATGCGGGCAAGCCGGTGGGCGTCTTCGTGCGAACGGGCGTCGAGATGTCGGCGATCGTCGCCGGCAATCCGTTTCCCGATGCGCCGCCGGCCCGGGTGGCCGCAATCTTTCTGGACGCGCCGCCGGCTGGCGACGCGCTCGACCTTGTAAGCGGCCGGGACGGCGAACAAATCGCGCTTGGGCGGCGCGAGATCTACGTGCACTACATCAACGGCATGGGGCGCTCCCGGCTGCGCATCCCGGCGGCCGCGGCCGGAACGGCGCGCAACATGAACACGGTCGCGAAACTCGCAGCGATGGCGTCCGAGCTCTGAAGACGGCGTGCGTATCTCCCGCCCGCGCGGTTTGCCGCCGTGCCGCCCCTTCCCGTAAACTCGTGGCCGACCCCTTTTGTCCGACCGAGGAGAGCACGCCATGGCCGTCACCACAGCCCCGAGGCGGAACGAAGCCGCGACCTATACGCCGCTGACGCCGCATATCGGCTGCCGGGTCGAGGGGGTCGACATCGCCCAGCCGATGTCGGACGCCGCCTTTGCCCGGCTGCGCCGCGCGCTTGGCGATCATTCGCTTCTCGTGCTGCCGGACCAGGACATTACACCGGAGCAGCACATCGCCTTCAGCCGCCGTTTCGGCCCGCTCGAGGATCACGTCCTGTCGGACTTCTGCCTGCCGGGCCACCCCGAGATCTTCGTCGTCTCGAACATCATCGAGGACGGCCGCCATATCGGCGCCTATGGCGGCTCCAAGCGCTACCACTCCGACCTGTCCTATCTCGCGGAGCCGAGCCTGGGCTCGCTGTTCTACTGTCTCGAATGCCCGGGCGGCAGCGGCCAGACCGCCTTCGCCAGTATGCAGGCCGCCTTCGACGCCTTGCCGCAGGCGATGCAGGAGCGGCTGCAGGGCCTCGACGCGGTGCATGACTACGTCTGGAATTACGAGCGGGCGCACACGACGCGGCCGCCGCTGACGCCGGACCAGAAGGCCAAGACGCCGCCGATCCTGCATCCGGCGGTGCGCACCCATCCGGAGACGGGCCGTCCGTCGTTGTTCATCTCGGAAGTGTTCACCCGGACCTTCGAGGGCGAGGACGAGGCGGAGAGCCAGCGCCTGATCGCCGAGCTCATGGCCTTCGCCGAGCGGCCGGAATTCGTCTACGTCCATGAATGGACGCCGGGCGACCTGATCATCTGGGACAACCGGAGCTCGGTGCACAAGGCGATGCCTTTCGACGAGGCGAATGCGCGGCGGCGCATGCACCGCACCACGGTGCAAGGCGATCGGCCCTTTCGGCAGCGCTAGCGGCACGCGTAAACAGGCGCGGCCTCGCCCCCGGGAAGAGGGCGAGGCCGCGCCGTCGTGCCTCGATACGAAGGGAGGGGCTAAAGGCGAGGCATTAGCTGCCGGACGAGGCGTTGTTGGCGTCGCTCATCGTGTTGGCGACATGATTGAAGATGTCCCGCAGCGAGCTGCCCATCTGGGTGAGGGCGGTGATCGCGGCGACGGAGACCAGCGCGGCGATCAGGCCGTATTCGATCGCGGTCGCGCCGCTTTCGTCGTTCATCAAGCTATTGACCGTGTTGAGCTTCATCATGTTGCTGAACTCCCCTGGGTGTTACAGATCTTAAGGTTGGATCGGATGGGCGCGTGTCGCCGGTCAGGCGGCGGCGCGCGCGATTTCCTGGCCGAAGCCGGTATTGATCGCCCACAAGGCTGCCTGCGTCCGGTTGCGGACGCCGATCTTGCGGATCAGCGACTTCATGTGGATCTTCACGGTTGCTTCCGTGATGCCGAGGTCGCGGGCGATCTGCTTGTTCGACGCCCCGGCGGTCAGGCAGTCCAGGATCTCGGCCTCACGCCGGGTGAGGTCGCGGCCGGCGGAGCGGTCCGTCAGCGTCCGGTTGGCCGAGACGCCGCCGCTCATCCAGGCGAGCGCCAGTCCGGACGGGAAGACCGTTTCGCCGAGATTGATCAAGGTGAGCGAGTGAACCATCGCTTCCTTGGAAATGCTGCTGAGCAGGTAGCCGCGCGCGCCGGCCTTGAGGCTGGCGGCGAGCTCGTCGACCGACAGCTCGCCCGAGAGCACGACCAGACGGGTGTCCGGAAAGGCGTCGGCGAGGTCTTCGACGGTCTGCTGGGACTCCTCGACGTTGCCGGAGGAGATGAAGACGATCAGATCCGGGTCTTCGCTCGCGCCCGCGGCAGCGACACAGGCCGGAGCCGTGTCATACTCGGCGGCGATGACGAAATCGGTATTCTGCAGGAAGCTGTTGAGGCCACGCCGGAAGAGACCGGTACCCCCCACCAGGAACAAAGACATCTGTGACATTTTTTTCCACCAACTGCCGTAGGGCGCCCCTCCCTTAAGCATTACCAACATAGAGCACATCTTAGAAAAAATCGACTAAAATTTTATATATATCCTCAATAAAAAGGTCTATTACTTTAGTTTTATAAATATAGTTAAAATATAATTATGATTGTTAGTTAGGGCGTTAAGATATTTTGATAATCATATTGTTTCGGTTGGATAATTGTCGGGGCGTATGGGGCTCGGCCGCGCATGGACGACTTCGATTCACGGCTGTCCGGTTTAGCCTTGGAGATGGCTTGGAAAGTCGCAGCTTGGAAAGCTGTTACCAACGTCGGGCGCTTCGGAACGCAAAAGCGGTGAAGCGGCAAGGGCCCGTCCTGGATTGCCGGATCAAGTCCGGCAATGACGGTAAATTATTGATTTTGCATAAAAATCGTCACTCGCGGACTTGATCCGCGAGTCCATCGGCGCCGGCCCATCGATCTTGACGCCGCTCAACCGGACTGCAGTGGGCTAGGGCAGGAGGTCGGGGGTGCGCTCGAGGTATTGACGCAGCCGGGTGGCCGTCGGGAAGCGCTTGACGATCAGGTCGCGCCGCATCCCCAGGCAGATCGACTTGATGCCGGGCGGCTGCTTGGCATAGGCGCTTGGCCCGCCGACCATGTAGTAAAGGATCCGGACGGCATCGACGATATCATGCTTTTGATGGGTTCGGACGGGGCGGCCCCAATGAAAAAAGTCGAGAATCTTGATATCGAAAAATATTCCGGACGGCTTTATTAGAACATTTTCGTCGTGCAGGTCGCCGTGATACTCGTTGACGGCATGTATTTGTTCAAGGCCGCAAATAATCGTGTGGAAGATATGCAGCGCCTCGAAGGGCGGAAGCCGCTTGCCGTGCCGCGTCCCGACATAGTCGGACAGCAGCATGCCGTCGACATAGTCGCTCAGCAGGCAGGTTATCTTGGCGCCGCGGAGGATCAGGGTTTCGGCGTTGTGATACTGGATCACCAGCGGACAGTGCCTGAGATGCTCCAGCTTGCGGGCATAGGCCCTGGCGGCGCGGTCGCGCTCGTTGTGGTTCGGATAGAACAGCTTCGCGGCGCGGCTGATCTTGGTGCGCGTTTCCCGCACCTTGTACACCTCACCCTCGACGCCGCCGCCCAGGAAAGCCTCGACCACGTATTTTCCGCCGAAGGACTGGCCGGGCTGGAGGTTGTAACGATCGTTCCTGCGGGCTGCTCTTATCATGGGCGGTCCGACGCGCGGGGTGAAGCGAGAATAGGGAGGGGCGGTCGGCCGGGCCGATGACGCCGCCGATCAGGCCGACACAACCTCTTCGCCCTGAAATTGGCTGCGCCACATGACGCGCCGTTGGGTCGGGTCGACCGGGTCCCGGTAATGCATGGCGCAGCGGTTGTCCCACACCAGAAGGTCGCCGACCTTCCACGTATGCGTCCACTTGAACTTGTCCTGCGTCGCATGCGCCCAGAGCCGGTCGAGCAGCTTCTCGCTCTCTTCTTCCGGCAGCCCGACGATGTATTGCGAGGGATAGGCCCGCCGCCGGCCGAGATAGAGCGCCGGCTTTCCGGTCTCCGGATGGATGCGCACGAGCGGGTGGTGCGGCCCCGGCACGTCCGCCGGCCGTTCCGGCAGCGTCACGCCCGGGCGCAGCACGCCGGCGCTGTTGCGGGTGGCGTCCTGGATCGACTTGCGGCCCTTGATCGCCCGCTTGAGGTCGGGCGGCAGCGTCTCGTAGGCGAGATACTGGTTGTTGAACGCGGTATTGCCGCTCTTGGCCGGCACCTCTCGGGAATAGAGGCAGCTGCCCGCGGGCGGCTTCTCGATATAGGAGTTGTCCGAATGCCAGACGACTTCCATGCTGCCGAGGCCGGTGTTGCGCTCGGTCGGGTTGCCGTTCTCGTCCAGGTTCGAAAGGATCGAGATCTCCGGCTGCGGCAGCGCGTAGACGCGCGATTTGAGGCCCGCCTTTTCATAGTATTTGCGGGCGCCGCCGATCTGCGGCGTGCCGAAGATGCGGGCGGCTTCGAGATAGTTCTCGGGCGACAGCGTCTGGCCGCGGAACAGGACCACGAGGTGGTCGAGCCAGGCCTGCCGAATGGCCCGTTTGACATCGTCGGGGATAGGCAGCGAAAGGTCGACCCCGCGAATTTCCGCCCCCACGGCCTTGCCGCTCGGGACGATGTCCAGCGTTGCGAGCGAATTCGCTTGGCGTGGCAAAGTCGTCGTGGATGCCTCGGTATTCATGTCCATTCCCCATCGTCGAGGTGGCCCGGAAGGCGCTTGTCGCCGCGCCCATAGGTCGTGTCCGGTATTGCGTCTTTACCGGCATCCCGCCGCGGCGGGGCCGGCCGCAACGATGCGGGCAGCCGGCTGACTGGTCGGCAAAGCGCAACGCAGAAGTATACTGGTGTGCCCAGGCGCGGGAAAGGCCGCTCTGCGCCGCCCGGCATCGCGCCGCGGCGGCGTCCGGCCGTCAGCTGTCGCCGGTCTCCGCCGTGCCGTTTGCCGGGCCGGAAACCTTGATCGGCTCGTCCTCCGACACTTGCTTGATGACCGTGCGGCGCGCGCGCCGGCGGTCTTCGTCCGGCGTGGTCTCGTCGCTGCGCCGGCGCCGGTCCGGTCCGAAATACTGCGCCGAATCGACGAACGGGCGCGGCGCTTCCAGGATCGCCTTGATCTTGCTCTCGATCGCCTTGACCGTGATCGGCTTGGTCATGACCTCGGTGACGCCGGTGTCGCGCGCCCGCTGGATCAGGTCCATGTCGGTATGGGCCGTGCAGAAGATGATCGGCACGAACGGGTTCTTGCTCTTCTCGGGATCGCGCAGCTTGCGGACGAAGGTGAGGCCGTCCATCGGCTGCATCTGCCAGTCGCAGATGATCAGGTCGGCGCGCTTATCCTGCAGCACCTGTAGTCCGGAAGCCCCGTCCTCCGCCTCGTGGATGTTGCCCTGCTGGCAGCCGAGGCTTTGCAGCACTTCCTTGATCAGAAGCCGGGTGAAGGCGTGATCCTCGACGATCAGTACGCGCAATTGGGGATATGGTATGGACATAGACTATCTTAGAGAGTGGTATGAGGCACGGCGGACCCGGGATGTTGCCCGGGTTGTGCCAATGTCCGGCAAAGCCGTTAAGATTTGGCTAACCACCCGCTGCGTTTTTTGCGCGTTTTCGCGAATTGGCCCGCCGGTTTCGGTGTCCGGCTACCGCCTGGCTCGGCTTGTCCGCCGCGGAGGGGCTATTCAGGCCGGCCGGTCGCCTTCGACGATGATGCGATGGAGCAGCCGGCCCTCGGCCGGGTCGTAGTCGGCATGCGCCTGGTGGAGCGCCGCCCGGTTGTCGCACACCACCATGTCGCCGACCCGCCAGCGGTGGCGGTAGACGATGTCGGGACGGATGATCCGCTCCAGCAGGGCATCGATCAGGGCCAGGCTTTCCGCGGGCTCCATGCCGACGATCCGCTCGGTCTTGGTCGGATGGAAGTAAAGCGCCTTGCTGCCGTTGTCGGGGTGCGTGCGGACGAGGGGATGGACGATGCCGACGTCGTATTTCGCCTTGTCCTCAGGCCGCGCGGTGTTGTGGCGGTCGAGCCGGTTGACCGTCTTCATGGCCGCGAACCGGCGCTGGTCTTCCGCCGGCAGCGCCGCATAGGCCGCGCGCATGCTGGCGAAGCTCGTGTCGCCGCCCTTCGACGGCAGGGCTATGGCATAGAGGATCGTCGCCTTGGGCGGTCGTTCGCGGTTGGTATGGTCCGTGTGCCAGCATTCCGCGCCACGCAGGATGTAGGACCCGTCGGGGCGGCGGTCGGAGTCCCGGCTCGACAGCACGCCGATATCGGGGAAGCCGGGCATGTTGAACTGCGAGTAATGCTGCGGCATCGATCGCCCGAAAATGCCGCTGGCCGCCATGAATTGGGCCGGGCTCAGCGTCTGGCCGCGGATCACCAGCAGGCTGTGGTCGGCCAGCGCGCGGTTCAGGGCCGCAGCCGTCGCCGCATCGACCGGGCCGCCCAGGTCTATGCCCGTCACTTCCGCGCCGATGGCCTGGGTGATCGGTTTGATCGACAGCTTGGTCATGCCGGCCGCTCCTCGCTTGCTGCATCCCGCCTTAATCGTAGCAGCGCTCGCCTCCGCGATGAAATCGGGCGGGGCCGGCCCCCGCTAGTGCTGCGGGGCCGCCAGATCGCCGAAGGTGACCTTCTTGTAGGCCGGCACCTGGAAGGCGGCGGCGGGGAGCGTCGCGGTGCTGATCGATTTCAAGGTCCGTACCGTGCCGTTCGTGTAGTTCTTCATTTCGACCGGCATGCCTTTGAGGTCGGCCGGTATCGCGACCGCGGTCGAGGCGACGGCTGACGCCATGTTCCGCATCGTGTCGAACATCTTGATCATCGTGTCGTAGTCGGCCCGCGGCACCCCGGCATCGGTGCGCGACGCCAGGCAGACCTCGTGCACCGCCTTGCCGTTGCGCAGGATGGAGAGGCGCTTGCAAGGAATGCCGTGGACGCGGCCGCTGCCGGCCGCCTTGGTGGTGAAGGTCGCGCTGGCCGCGGCGGCATCCGGCTGCATGATGGCGCCCATGCGCTTCTCCAGCATCGCGCGCTGCTCCGGCGGCATGTTCTTCATCTGCTTCTTGAGCTGCTCCATCATCGGGCCGAGCCGGGCCTGCATCGCCGCGCGCTGCTTGCGCATCGTTTCGGGATCCATCTCGGTGATCTGCTGGCGCGAGACGTCGACCAGGATCATGGTGCCCCGGGTGCCGTCGTAGAGCGCGTAGCGCCCGTCCTTCTTGAACTCCGACGCTTCCCAGCGGACCATCGGCCCTTTCACCGAGAAAGTCAGGCTCTCGTCGCCTTTGGCGCTTTCGTAGACCGCCTTGGTATCGGCGGATGCCGCGGCCGGAACGAGCAGGGCGAGGGCGGCGAGCGTCATCATGCGATAGTCGAGCGATGCCATGTCCGTTGGGTTCCTTCCTTGAGCGTGCGGTGCCGGGGTTGCCCTGCAAACTTACACCCGCGGCCCGCCGCCCGCCCAATACTATTGACGGCAGGCGCGGAAATGGGGCGCCGGATGACCCAACCGGGGGTAGCGGGCGCGCCGCCGCACGTTGGCCGGGCCGGTCCCGCCTCGGCTCTGTGACGCCGGTCATTGGCCGGATCCGGACCGGCGGGTAAAAGGCGGCCGTCCGAGAGACGGGACTAGCCATCGCCGTATCAATTGGCGCCGCGCGCGGGTAACATTGTGAACACAAGGGTAACTGCTGACGTCATCCGCCGCCTCGATCAAAAAAGCAGCGTACAAGGAACTTGGATAGCGGGACGAAGGCCATTTCCGATCCCGCCGCGACGGTGCCAGCCATGCTCAACATATTTCGACCGTTACCGTTCATCCTGGTCTCGACGAACCACGGAACAATGATCGTCAACCGAAACGATTACCGCATGACCGGTGAGGGTGCCGGCTACGGCGTCGGGTATCAGTTGTTGAACAGCTCAAGCTTTGACCAAGAAGAAGTCGACCTTGCACTCGCATTACTGGAGAAACGAAGAATACATTTTGGAAATGGCGTCACTGCTATTGATTGCGGCGCCAATATTGGGGTCCATACTATAGAATGGGCGCGGTTTATGTATAGTTGGGGAGAAGTAATTTCTTTTGAAGCGCAAGAAAAGATTTTCTATGCCCTCGCCGGGAATGTCGCAATCAACAATTGCTTGAATGTAACGGCCAAGAATTGTGCGGTCGGTTCAAAATGTTCATCTATCGAAATTCCTGAACCGAATTATCTTATCACATCATCTTATGGAAGTCTTGAATTAAAGGAAAGCCAAAGGAACGAGTTTATTGGTCAGGAGATAGACTACAAGAAGACGAAGCCCGTTCCGCTCGTCTCGATCAATTCCCTGAACGTGAAGCGGCTGGATTTTATGAAGATAGATGTCGAAGGGATGGAAGAGGACGTATTGGCTGGAGCTAAGGTCTCGATCAAGAAATACAAACCAATAATGATGATAGAAACGATTAAGTCGGATAAAGAAAATATCGAAAATTTTCTCGATAACAGCGGCTATAATATTTATCCGATCGAAATAAATCTCCTCGCCATCCACAAGGATGACCCGACCTCCTATAATATTAAGCTCGAGAAGGATGGCCTGTGGCTGAACTAGGAAGCGCCGAAGCCCGGCTGCACGGGTTGTTTCGGCCGCCGCTTACGCAGGAGGATCCCAAAGAAACATGACCCCGCAAGATCGCCTCCGCCTTTCCCGCGCCGTCAACCCGCTGATCCCACCGGTCGGCGACAAGCCCCGCATCCAGGGGCTTCAGGCCCAGGTGGAGGACCTGAAATACACCCTCAACAACCTGCTGCAATGCCTTGTCGCCAATGTCGATATGGCGCGTGAAGACAGGCCTGCGGCGCTGGTCGAGGACGCGCGCGCGGCGCTCCGCGCTGAGGTTGCCGACTATCTCGGCTGAGCGCGCTTTCGCCCGCCTCGAGGACCCGCCCGCGGGCGAATTTAGGGCTTGACGGAAACGCCCCCCTGCCGAAGTCATTGCAGGTGCATAGGGGGCGGATCCATGACCCAGGCTCTGTCCGATTACGATATCGCCATCGTCGGCGCCGGCGCCGCCGGGCTCGCCGCCGCCCGCACCGCATGCGGTCTGGGCCTGCGCACGGTCGTGCTCGAGGCGAAGGATCGGGTGGGCGGGCGCGCCTATACCGAAAGCGCCTCGCTCGGCGTGCCCTTCGACCATGGCTGCCGCTGGCTGCATTCGGCAAGCCGTAACCCCTTCGTCGGCATCGCGCGCAGCCTCGGCTATGCGCCGTTCGTCGAGCAGCGGGTGCGCCAGGTGTTTCTCGGCGACCGCCGGACCAACGACGCCGAGACGGCGGAGTGGGCCGATTTCGCGCAGCGCAATTTCAAGGCGATCGAGAAGGCGGGCAATGCCGGCTTCGACGTGCCGGCGTCGGAGGTCATCGAGCGCGGCGGGCGCTGGTCGGCGCTGTTCGACGCCTGGTGCGCGATGATGACCGCCTTCAACACCGATGCGGTCTCGACCCTCGACTACGCGCGCTACGTCGACACCAAGGAGAACTGGGTGGTGCCGCAGGGCTTCGGCGCGCTGATCGCCGAATATGGCGCGGGCTTGCCGGTGACCCTCCGCGCGCCGGTCAGCCGCGTCGCCTGGGGCGGCCCGCGCGTCACGCTGGAGACGCCGCACGGCACGGTCGAGGCGCGCGCCGCGATCCTCACCGTGTCGACCGCCGTGCTCGCGGGCGGCGCGATCCGTTTCGACCCGGCGCTGCCGGACTGGAAACAGTCGGCGATCGAGGCGGTGCCGATGGGGGCGGCCAACAAGATCGCCTTCGCCGTCCGCCGCGACGTGTTCGGCGACCCGGCCGGGCGCTTCTCGATCTTCTCCTCGGACAAGGCGGACGCGATGCATTTCCACGTCCGGCCCTGCGGCGACCCGGTGGTCGGCGCCTATGTCGGCGGCCGGGTCTGCGACGCGCTGGAAAAGGACGGGCCGGAAGCCATGAAGGCGCTGGCGCTGGAACGGCTGAAGGCGATCTTCGGCGCCGATATCGAAAAGGAGATCACCGGCTCGGTCGCCACCGGCTGGCGCGGCGACCCCGCGATCGGCGGCGGCTATTCATTGGCCCGCCCGGGCCAGGCGCACCGCCGCGCCGACCTGGCGACGCCGCTCGCCGACCGGCTGTTCTTCGCCGGCGAGGCGACGCATATCGACTTCTATTCGACCGCGCACGGCGCCTATTTCAGCGGCGTCGCGGCGGCGGAGACGGCGGCGGCGGTGCTGGGGGCTTCGCACGACGGAAAGTTGACCGGCCGCGGCGGCCTTGACGATTGCCCCCCCGGACAAGCCGGGGAGTGACGATTTCTATTCAGCAGCAATCCCTTAGCGTCATGCCACGGCTTGTCCGTGGCATCCAGCGGCAAGCACTGGCGGTGCGCTAATTTACCCGTAGCGTGGCCGAAAGGGCGTCCCTACGCCGCCGCCTTCTTCTGGAACTCGGGCGCGACCTTTTCCATGAACAGGCGGATGCTGTTGGCGGCCACGTCGTAAGGCATCGGGCCGATGCGGAAGGTCAGGATCAGGCCGCCGACGCCGATCCTGTCGATCTTGGCGATCTCCTCGGCGACCGTGGCGGGCGAGCCGCAGAGCACGGCGTATTGCGCCTCGCTGCGGGCCGGCGCGCCGGCGCTTTCCTTCTTCAGGTAAAGGCCCTGTTCCTCGTAAACCTTCTTGCGCATCGCCATGCGGAATTCCGTCTGGGTCTTGAAGGCGGGCAGGGCGAGGCTGCTCCGCCTCCGCGTCCGTCTCGGCGACGAAGATGTTGCGCCAGACCCAGCTCTCTTCGACGTTCTTCGCCACGGCCTCCTCGTCATAGCCGCTCTCGCGCAGCGTCTTGCGGTAGAGGTCCATGCGGTGCTTGGTGACCTCGTTGGTCTGGATGTTCATCATGAAGGGCCGCCCGGCGCGCGCCATGCCGAGCATCAATTCCTCGCCCGAGCAGGCGCGGATGACGTAAGGATGCGGCTTGGTATAGGGCCGCGGGCGCAGCATCGGCAGCTTGATGTCCCAGAACTTGCCCTTGTGCTCGAAATTCTCCGTCGTCCAGGCCTTGATCATGATGTCTTCGGACTCGATCAGGCGCTCCTGCGCCTCGGCCGGGTCGATGCCGTAGCCCTGGTAGTCGTAAATGTTGTAGGCGGTGCCGCGGCCGAGCCCGACCACCAGCCGGCCGTGGCTGATGTTGTCGATCAGCGCCATCTGCTCGGCCATGCGGATCGGGTGGTGCAGCGACATCTGCGCGACCGCGAAGCCGATGTGGATCTGCTTGGTGCAGGTCGCCAGCGCGGCGGCGAAGGACACCGGGTCGACATAGGCGCAGATGCCGTCGAAATGATGCTCGGCGAGCCACAGCATCTCCATGCCGAGCTGGTCGCAGAGCTGCCCTTCGCGCAGCACCTCGTCGATGACCTGTCCGTCCTTCGCGGGATCCATCGAGGCCGGGAACATGAAGTTGCTGAAACGCATCGTTAATCCTTTCCATGCCGCGGCCCGGGAGAGGCGCGGCGTTAGCTGTCCGTCTTGTCGCGCGCGCTGAGAAATCGTTCCTTGCCGGCGAGCATGTGGCGCTCCAGCTCGGCGCCCGCGCGCGCCGGGTCGCGCGCCGTCAGCGCCGCCAGGATCTGCCGGTGCTCGCGGTTCGAGACATGCAGGCCGCCGGCCGTGATCAGGCTGCGGTGGCGGTAGAGCCGCAGCTCCTTCGCCAGGCCTTCGCAGACCGCGCGCAGCCGGTCGTTTTCCGTGTAGTCGACGATGCGGTCGTGGAACTCGACGTTGTGCGCGTAGTAGGCCGCGGTGTCGCCGTCGCGCTCGGCCGCGTCCATGCGCTCGACCAGGTCGCCGAGCGTGCCGAGCTGCGCGTCGGTGATGCGCCGGGCCAGCGTCTCGCCGGCCAGGCGCATCAGGCTCGCCCGCACGTCGTAGACGTCGGACGCCTCCTTGGCGGAGATCGCCCGCACGAAGAAGCCGCGATTGACGATGGCGGTCAGCAGCCCGCTTTCGACGAGGCCGCGGCACGCCTCGCGAATCGGGCCGCGGCTGATGCCGAGCTCATGCGCCAGCGCGTTCTCGTTGATCCGGTCGCCGGCGCCGTACTCGCCGAACAGGATGCGCCGCTCGATCTCGTCCTGCAGCGCAGCGGAGAGCGAACGGGAGCGCAGAAGATGCAACGTGTCCTGAAATCGGGACAAGGCGGAATCCATATCGCGTGAGGTTGCCGCCGGAACGGCGGCGCATAAGACAATCATCGCGGCGATGGGTGTAAATTGTCAACAATTGAAAAAGGATCATGAGGCGGCAGCGGGTTAGAAAGCGCATCGCGAGAACAACCGTGGCCGAAAAACAAGCCCCCGCTGCGAGGCCTCTTTACGGGCGGCAGCGGGGGCGTCGCACGCTCTCTCCCCTCTCCAAGGGCGCCGAAACGTCAAATCTTCCTGGATGTATTACGGCAAAACAATCGCCGGCGGGCAACCACCCACCCGTACGACGACCATTGGTTTAGTAGAGGACGGGACCGCAGCCCGTCCGCTTCGGTGCGGCTATTCGCGGCGCCGCTTGTCTTCGGTCGCGGATGCGGCGCCGATGACCGCCAGGAAGGAGATGAACGTGACAATGGCCAAGGCCAGATAGGCGATCTCGCCGTCGGTCATGGAATACCCTCCCATTTTCTCCCCAATTCACATGGCTGCGCCTTTTTACGAGTCGCGTCCCGACAGGGATCGATTGGAGTTGCCGAACCAAAGCAAACCCTGCCGGGACGCTGGCGCATGTGGGATCTGTGAGGCATACAGTCCCGATACAAACCTACGATCGGGCGGGTCCGTAGGAATTGATCCAAGTCAAAAGCGGCGCAAAATACTGCGATTGGGGAATGCCGGGGAGGCTGCCGGCGCACCCGGCGGCCAAGAGGGCCTAGCGGTCGCCGCCCTGGATGATATTCATCCAGTTCCGTTCGCCGATATCGCAGGGCGGGCCCTGGCGCCTGTCTTCGGTCGCGGCCGCGGGCCACAGCGGCCACGGCCCGGAGGCCGCTTGCATCCCGCCGGCGGGTCCCGGCGCCGGGCTCGCGACTTCGAGGATCAGCTTCTTGCGGATGGCGCGGGCAAAATCGCCGAAGCCGCGGGCGACAACGTAGAAGGCGCCCGGGCCGCCGATCACGCAGTCGCGGTAGAACAGGTCGAGATCCGGATTCGAAGGGTGGCTGGTGCCGCTCGGGTCGCCCATGATGGGCAGGCCGTTGATGACGATGCCTTGCTTGACCGCGGCGTCGCGCGCCTCGGTGACGAGACGGCCGTAGTTGTTGGCGCCGTCGCCCGAGATGTCGATGACCCGCCGCGTGCCGTCATAGTCATTGGCGGCGAAACGCGGCACCGAGAAGTCGATGGCCCCGCTGACCGACGTCCGGTGCGCCGTCTCGATGGGCTGGGCGGCGAGCCGGGCGACGAAGGTCTTGGCGCTTTCCATGCCGTCGATCAGGCTCCAGTCCACCACCACCTTGTAATATTCCAGGCCGGCCCACTCGGCATAGGTGACGGCGATCCGGCCGGCGGCGCCCGCCTTGATGGCCCGGATCACCTCCGGGCTGACGAGCGCTTGCGCATATCCCTGGCGCTGAAGCTGGGCTTCGTCCGGATCGATGCTGCCGGATACGTCGACCGCCAGGATGAGCTCGAGGTCGACCGGCTGGCCGGCGATCGCGCCGGCGGCAATGAGCGGCTGCAGCAGGGCAAGGGCCGCCAGCCAGGCGGCCGCCGCCGCGATCGGGCCGCGGCAGGCACGCGACGACTTCCGCACGGCGAGGCGCGTCAGGTCGAACATCGTCCGTCCTCGATCCTATGAGGATGATCGACGGTAGCACGGCGGCTCCGTCGCCGCACGCGGAACTCGGGCGCCGCGCGGCGTGGCGATTTCCCTTGATGCGAATCAATGTTAGATCGGCGGGCCGGGCGCTAGCATGTGCCGGTGGCAGAACGAGGGGTGTTGGAATGGTAGCGAGGAGCGGCAGCGCGTCCGGCCGGATCATCCGCCGGTCGGCGTCGGTTGTGGTTCTATGCGTCGGCCTGCTGGTTTGCGCCGGTGCGGGCAGTGCGGGCGCGGCGTCTCCGGCGAAGGAGACCTTGAACAAGGCGGCGGTGGACAATGCGGCAGGGGACGAAGCGACGGGTCCGCGGCTCGTCGTGCCGATGCTCGACCCGGAGAAGGGCAAGCGGCTGTTCGTCGAAAAGGGCTGCGTCCTCTGTCATTCGGTCAACAAGGTCGGCGGCGCCGCCGGACCGGCGCTCGACGCCCCGGAGGGCGGGCGCTATCTCGATCTGACCGAGTTCATGGCGCGCATGTGGCGCGGCGCCTTCGCGATGATCGACCTGCAGGGCATGGAGCTGGGCTACCAGCTCGACTTCACCGGCGAGGAGCTCGGCAACATCGCGGCCTTTCTGTCGGATTCGGCCTTGCAGAAGCGCTTCACGGACAAGGACGTCCCCGACCTGATCCGCGACATGTTCATCCGCGAGCCCTATGACATGGGCGAAGGGCTGAAGATGCCCGGGCAGAAATAAGCACCCGCCAAAAGGCACGGTCCGTCTGATGCGGCGTCCCGTCGGCGGCGGCGAGGCGTCCCGGCGCTTGCGGGCGCCCTGCGGCGGCAGCCGCCGCGTGTATGCATGCGGTTTTCTCTCCCATAAATATATCCATGGTAAAATTCACAATAATGGCTAGCTATATATTTGGTAAATAAATTATGATCTAAGATATTTATTCGATGAAATATATGAGGATTACGAGAATTTATCGTAAATGAAAAAAATTCATTATCAATTTTCTATGTTTTATCTATCATTTTCATGATGGGAGGGGAGCTTGAGCAGAGGGAGCGGATGTCTCAAGCGCCCGTGTTTCTTGTTGGTGGCAGCGACTTGTTTCGGCGTGGACTGAGAGGGTTTCTCGAGGGGACGGCGTTCGAGGCGGTCGGTGAGTTCACCAGATACCAGGATTGTGTGGCGGCCGCCGGTGACGCGCCGGCGCCGGCGCTGATCGTCTATGTTTCGTCCGGGGTCATCGAGGAGACCGCCAGCGCGGTCGATGCCCTGCTCGGCGCGTATGACGCCGCGCGCCTGCTGCTGCTGTCCTCCAAGATGTCGGTAGAGGAGCTCGGCGCCTGCCTGCGGATGGGCGCGCGCGGCTATCTGCTGAACACCATCTCCAAGGACGCGCTGATCCATTCGCTCGCCCTGATCGGGCTGGGCGAGACGGTCTTTCCGTCCGATCTGGCCCATGCCCTGATGTCGGGCGGCGAGCCGCTCGCCGACACGCCCGAATCCCGTAAGCTGGCGGACCTGACGATGCGCGAGGGCGATATCCTGAAATGCCTGACCGAGGGGCTGTCCAACAAGCAGATCGCCCGGCGCCTCGGCATCCGGGAAGCGACCGTGAAGATCCATGTGAAGTCGCTGATCGGCAAGCTCGGCGTCGCGAACCGGACCCAGGCGGCGCTTTGGGGCGTTCGCGCCGGCGTCGGCAGGCGGTCGAGCTCGGTCGCCTGACGCCGCCGCCGCGCGCCGGCGCCGGCCGGATGCGCCGCGCCGTCCGAAAGGGATAGCGCTAAATCCCTGATACTGCCTCTGGCTCATTCCTATCCCTCTGATACCTTACCTCTTGCGGGCAGCGATCCGGATCAATATCGGACGCCGCCGGCAGGAGAGGGCAACGCATTCCATTCCTGACGGCGGGGGAAAAGCCCCGGAAAAACAGGCGGCGTCGCAAGACGCCGTGGCAGGAACAAGACGAGTCAGGAGAGGTAGGATGGTCAAGGCATCTATCATTCGCTTGCTGGGCGACAGGTCCGGCGCTTCGTCGCTCGAATACGCGCTGGCGGTCGTTCTGATCGGCGTTCTCGCGATAGCCGCCCTCGACAGGCTGGGCAGTTCCGTGAGCAACAGCATGTCGAACACCAGCGACAGCCTGGTATCCGCCAGCGACACCGTGAAATCCCACTGATCGGAGCCGGCGCCGGACGATAGGCCGGCGGCGCTTCGGCCCATGGTGTTCCGCGGCAAGGGGCGGCGGGAGCCACAGAGCATGAAGAGCAAGAAACAATGCAAGCGAGCGCAGCGTTAAACGACGAGTGGGAGGCGCAAGCCGACGTGGCCCGCTACCGGGCCATCCTGAAGCAGCGGACCCGCTATTACCTGGCTCAGCGCGACGCGGGGGTTCCCGCGCTCGGCGCCGCCATTCTCGACCTGATCATCCTCGGCAACCTCGAAACCTGCTGCATGGGCGTGGAATCGCTGTCCGAGGTCCTGGCGCTGTCGCGCACGGCCGTCCGCCAGCAGGTGGTCGAGCTGATCAAGGACGGCTGGGTGGAAGTGACGCAGTCCCGCGCCGGCGTGAGCCTGCACGCGACCGACAAAGCCGCCGGCTTCGCCGAGCAGTGGATCGGCATCGCCGCGCCGGACTGACCGCCGGACCATCGCGGACATGCTTAACGGGGACTGGCGGCTGCTAGCAGAGCGGCCTGGTTCCGGGATGGGATGTCTTCGCCGGTGGTAGAAATAAGGCGCTGATATTTACGATATCTCTAAAATACATAGAAATTTACGAATATTTATTATTAACCTTAACAAAAAAATCTTGTTATTTCAAGATATTTACTTAAGGTGTAGATCATAATTATATGAGCGTTACTGTGGTCTCTAAGGTATTATTACTAGCCGGTTAAAATATAATCTGGGTTAACCCCACCGGCGGGATGGCACGGGACAGGAATCGAAGATGGTGAAGACGACCATTTGTTTGGCAGGCGGAACGGCATCGGAGCGCGCGACCCTCGGTCGCGGCCTGACGGCCGGCGGCTTTGATGTCGTCGGGAGCTTCCCCGACGCGGGCGCGTGCAGCGATGCGGCCGGCGGCTTCGAAGAGCCCGAGATGATCGTGATGCTGGCGCCGGTGGCGGGGGCGATCGGCGAGGCCGACGTGCTGGCCATCAAGCGGATGTATCCGGAGGCGAGCGCGGTCATCCTGGACGGCGGCGCCACGCGCACCGAACTCACCGCCTTTATCGAGGCGGGCCTGAACGGCTATCTGCCCGCGACGCTGGAGGCGAACGCGCTTCTGCAGTCGTTGCGGGTGATCCTGCTCGGCGAGCAGCTCTACATCACCGGGGTAAGGCCCGCCGCGGCCCAGGCGTCGCGCAGCGACCGGCGCGCGTCGCCGCGCAAGCGCACGCTCCGCCGGGCGTCCATTCTGGTCGACGGCAAGCACGAGGTCATCGACGGCATGGTGCTGGACATGTCGGAGACGGGCGCGAAGATCCGCCCGGCGAACCTCGCCCAGCTGCCCGCCCGCTTCGAGCTGCGCTGCGGCTTCGGGCGGACCTACGCCTGCGAGATCGTGCGGCGGTCGGCCTTCTATCTGGGCGTTCAGTTCGTCGAGCCCACGACTGTTGCGTAATGGCGCAGGCCGCCGGATTTTTTTGCGGCGGGTTGGGTAAATCGCGAAAAATCAAGGCGTTACGGTGTCCCGTGACCGCCGTCATAGAGCAAAAAATAAACAAGAATTAATAACTTGAGTCTATAGACGATCGAAGGCGGTGAGCGCTGTGTTCGAGCCTGTAAGTGCCGAGGGGAAGGTCGTCATGAGCGAGTCAGTCGCTCGCATCGCGTCGGTCCTGGAGTATGACGGTCTGGGCGACCTGCTGCGCTATTGGCAGCTGGTGGGCCGGGGCGGCATGCCGTCGCGGGCCGATATCGACCCGGCCGATATCCCGAAGCTGCTCAGCAACGTGCTCCTGGTCGACGTGCAACGCGCGCCGATCCGTTTCCAGGTCCGCCTGTGCGGCACCGAGATCGACCGCCTGCTCGACCGGAACTACACCGGCTGCTTCCTCGACGACATGACCGTGGGCTATTTCGAGCGCGACATCCTGCTGGATTACGCCGAGGTCGTGCTGCACAAGCTGCCCAAGGTGACCCGGCGCAGCATCCTGACGGCGCGCGGCCACTGGCTGCAGTACCAGCGCCTGCTGCTGCCGCTGTCCTCCGACGGCTGGAGCGTCGACAAGCTGCTCGGCGGCGTCTACGGCGAAGCCGCGGCCGAGATCCACAGCGCGGCTTAGGCCGAAAGCAAACATCTCCCCTAAGCCGTCGTAACCCGGCTTGACCGGGTTACCCAAGGCACGGCTGCGGTATCCGCGTGCGATAACGGGGAATAGGGCTGGGCGTCTGATCCACGCGGTGGTCCGACCTCAGGACTATTGTGTCGATTGCAGCCCTGGTGCCGTGGATTCGCCGATTAAATCGGCGAATGACGACCATTTGTGGATCAGTGCGCCATTTACCCCCGAAACTGCGGCATCACCGTCTCGGCGAACAGGCGGAGGCTCTTGCGCGCCTTCTCGGTGCCGTAATAGGGCGGGTAATGCAGCAGGAGCGAGTCCATGCCCGTCGTGTCGGCGAGCGCGCGCAGCTTCCGCGTCACCGTCTCGGGCGAGCCGTGCAGCAGCGTGGTCGCGGCGAGCGCGTCGTAGTTCAGGTCGCCGCCGCCTTTCTCCGACACGGTGCCGAGATAGCCCGCCGTCGACTTGCCCATGAAATGCGCCAGGTGGCGGAGGATGCCGGCCTCGCTGTCGGCGCGCGCCTCGGCGTCCGTGTCCGCGACATAGACCCAGCGTGCGACGTCGACATGGTTGCAGGCGGGGTTGGCGTTGTAAGGCTCGGGCGCCTGTTTGACGCGCGCGCGGTAGAATTCGATCTGCCCGGCGAGGACCTCGGCCGACGGCAGGGTGGAGAGCATCAGCCCGAAGCCGTGGCTCGCGGCGAAGGCGATCGAGCGCTCCGTTCCGGCGGCCATGTAGAGCGGCGGATGCGGGCGCTGGATGCTGACCGGAAAGATCTCGTAGTCGCCGCCGACCTTGGTCTTGAAATACCTGCCCTGGTGGTCGAGCGGCTTGCCGTGCAGCGCGTCGAGCACGATCGGGATCGCTTCCTCCTGGATGTCGCGGCGTTCGTCGAAGGGGATGCCGAGGCCTTCGAACTCGTAGGGCCGGTAGCCCGAGCCGAGGCCGAGGGTGATCCTTCCGCCGCTGAGGATATCGATGAAGGCCATGTTCTCGGCGATGCGCACGGGATTGTAGAGCGGCACCGTCATCACCGCGGTGCCAAGCCGGATCTGCTCCGTCTTGGCCGAGAGATAGCCCATATAGGCGAAGGGATCCGGCAGGATGCCGTACTGGTTGCTGAAATGATGCTCGGCGATCCAGGCCGTGTCGTAGCCGAGGCGGTCGGCCTCGACGATCTCCGCCGTCACGCGCGCATGCACGTCCCGGTGCGGGTAGGGCTCGGTGTCGATATTGGGATGGGACGTGAAGAGAATGCCGAACTTCATGGCGATTCCTTAAGGCTCAGCGCCAGTAGGGCGCGTAGGTGTTGATCAGGTCGACGCGCCCGGCGGCCTTGTCGAAGAACGCTTTCGGCGGGGCGAAGCTGTCGATCGGGACGCGGTGCTCGATCACCGCGCCATGCTCGCCCGGCGCGCATTCGTTGCGGTAGAGCCGGAGCTGCTCGACATTCGGGTCGTCCGCCGCGTAACGCTCGAGCAGGTCCGTCAGCGCGGCCTCCTCGGCGCCGCGGAAACGGACGACGGTCAGATGGCAGCGGCTGTCGAGATGCTTCGTCACCGCGTCGCCCGGGACGATCTGCGTGCCTTCCAGCCGCCAGCGGCCGCGCGTGCTGCGCTGCACGCGCTTGGTCCAGATGCTGAGGTTGGCGACCGCCGATTGCGCGGTAAGCGTCGCTCTGCAGCACGCCGAGCGTTTCCAGGTCGTAGATCGCAAGGTAGCGCGGGAAGCCCGCGCGGCAGACGTAGCGCACGGCGGAGAGGAAGCCCGGCACGGCGGCGCGTTCCGGAATGTGCTCGTTGTCGTACCACGCGTTGAACTCGTCATCGTCGTTCAACGCGCATTCCATCATCACGAGCAGTATGCCCTTGGGTGTCGGCATGGCGTTCCTCCCGGTTATCGATGCGCGCATTGGCTGCGTCGTTATCGGGGATTATAGGCAGGAACGCGAAGCGAGGGCGAATGCGCGGCCGCGAATTGGCAATTGACCGCGAGAGGTAATTCTCGGCTTGAGTAATCGCTTGGCGTGTTCCGGTAGAGGAAATGCCATGGCGCACATATCGCATCTCGGCCAGGTCCTGAGCCTGAACGCGCATCTCTTCGCCGACAAGATCGGCGCGCGGGATCTCGAGCGTGCGATGACCTTCCGGCAATGGAACGCGCGCGCCTGCCGTCTCGCCAACGCCTTGCTGGGGATGGGCCTCGCCAAGGGCGACCGCGTCGCGGTGCTCGCCTACAACTGCGTCGAGTGGCTGGAGATCTACGCGGCGACCGCCAAGGCCGGGCTGATCGCGGTGCCGGTCAATTTCCGGCTGGTCGGGCCGGAGGTGCGCTACATCGTCGAGAACTGCGAGGCGCGGGCGCTGATCGTGCAGCACGATCTGCTGGGCGTCGTCGAGGCGGTGCGCGCCGACCTGCCGGTGCCCGAAGCCAACTACATCCATTTCGGCGACGGGCGCGTGTCCGGCCGGATACCGCGGCTACGAGGATCTGCTCGCCGCAGCCGGCGAGGGCGAGCCGGACGGTCGACGTGCAGCCCGACGACCCGTCGACATTGATGTACACCTCGGGCACGACCGGGCTGCCCAAGGGCGCCGTTCGCTCGCATCGCGGCAGCGCGATGATCGGCCTCGTCACGGACATCGAGATGGGCTTCGGCCGCGACGACGGCGGCCTGCTGGTGATGCCGCTCTGCCATGCCAACTCGCTCTATTTCGCCGCCGCCTTTCGCCGCCTGCGGCGCTTGCTCGACCGTCTATTCGCGCAAGAGCGTCGATCCCGAGCACCTCGTGCGCACGCTCGCCGAGAGCGGCGCCACCTTCACCTCGCTCGTGCCGACGCATTACATCATGATGCTCGGCCTTGCCGACGCGGTGCGCGCGAAATACAATGTCGACCGGGTGGCAAAGCTGCTCGTCTCCTCCGCGCCGGCGCGCCAGGACACCAAGCGCGCGATCATGGCGATGTTCCGCAACTCCGGGCTGCTACGAAGCTGTACGGCTCGACCGAGGCCGGCTGGGTCACCGTTGCTGCACCCGGAAGAGCAGTTCACCAAGCTCGGCTCGGTCGGGCGCGAATGCATCGGCTCGCGGCCGATCCGTCTGCTCGATCCCGACGGCAACGACGTCGCCCCCGGCGAAGCGGGCGAGCTCTTTTCCTGCAACCCATACAGCTTCGACGGCTACTGGAAGATGCCCGAGAAGACCGCCGAGGCGTTCCGCGGCGACTACTGCAGCGTCGGCGACCTCGCGCGGCGCGACGCGGACGGCTACCTCTATCTCGTCGACCGCAAGAGCAACATGATCATCTCCGGCGGCGAGAACGTCTATCCGTCCGAGGTGGAGAGCCTGCTGGGCGGGCACCCGGAAGGTGCGGGAAGTCGCCGTGATCGGCATGCCCGATCGCGAAATGGGGCGAGCGCGTGCACGCCGTCATCGTCCTGCACGAGGCCGCGCGGGTGAACGAGGACGAGATCCTCGACTGGTGCCGCGACCGCATCGCCGGCTACAAGCGGCCGCGCTCGGTTTCCTTCCTCCGCGACGAGGACATGCCGCGCACCGCCACCGGCAAGATCCAGCACCGGGTGCTGCGCGAGAAGTTGTCCGGCAGCTCCAGCGCTATCCCGCGCTGAACAGGATGTCCTGCGCGCCTTCCCACAGCACGCGCTTGCCCATCTTCTCCAGGTCGTCCTGGCCCTTGGTCACGGTGAGGAAATGGTTGCCGGCGAGCGCGCCCATCTTGCTGGCGAAGCTGGCGCTGCCGTAGGCGAACAGGATCTCCGTCTCGCTGAATCCGCCGGGGTAGAGCAGCAGGTCGCCGCGCGACGGATGGCAGGTGTGGTTCTCGAAGCCGAGCCCGGTCTGGAAGTCGCCGAGCGGCACCCAGACCGCTTCGCCGCTCCAGCGCGAATGGATGACCTTGTTGCGGAACGGCAAGAGCGCGAGGAAGGCATGGCAGGTCGCGGGCGCCAGCGCCAGCTCGAGCCGCGCCTCGAAACGAAACGGTCCGACGTCGATCCGGAGATGGTCCATGCGCGGAATCCTCGCCTATCAGGCATCTGGCAAAAGACGGAAACCCGCCTCGTCCTGAGCCTGTCGAAGGACGAGTACGCTCCCGCATATCGAGCCGCTCATGCTTCGAAAAGCTCAGCATGAGGGAAAGGGCTGTTTCGTGATGCCCTCGCTCGCGGAAGCCCGAGTGTGCGTCAGCGCCGCGCCGGGCTCAACCCCGGCGGCGCTCACCCTGAGATGAAACATCGTCGCTTGTCGCGCACGCCGTTGGTGATAGCCTTGCGGCGATGAACGACGCCATGAACAGGATCGCCGTGATCACGGGCGGCAGCCGCGGCATCGGCGCGGCGACGGCCCGGCTGGCGGCGAAGCACGGCTACGACGTGTGCATCGCCTATGTCTCGGACGCCGCCGCCGCCGAACGGGTCGCCGGCGACTGCCGGCAACTCGGCGTCAAGGCGCTGGCCGTGCAGGCGGATGTCGCGCCTGGCGGCGGATGTCGAGCGGCTGTTCGCCGAATGCGACCGGGCGCTCGGGCCGGTCTCGCTTCTCGTCAACAATGCCGCCACGATCGGCCGCGCGTCGACGGTGGCCGAACTGCCCGACGACGTGCTGCGCCGCACCTTCGAGGTCAACGTCCACGGCGCCTTCTACTGCGCGCGGGCGGCGATCAAGCGCATGTCGCGCAAGGCCGGCGGCGCGGGCGGGGCGATCGTCAACGTCTCGTCGACCGCCGCGACGCTCGGCAGTCCCGGCGAGTACATCCACTATGCCGCGTCGAAAGGCGCGATCGACACCTTCACCATCGGTCTTGCGAAGGAGGTCGGCCCGGACGGCATCCGCGTCAACGCGGTCCAGCCAGGCACGACCGACACCGGCATCCATGCGCGCGCCGGCGTTCCCGAGCGCCCGGCGATGGTCGCGCGCACCGCGCCGCTCGGCCGCGCCGGCCGGCCCGAGGACATCGCCGAGGCGATCCTCTGGCTGGCGTCGGACAAGGCCGCCTATGCGACGGGCGCGATCCTCAGGGTCGGCGGCGGGCTCTGAGCGCCGTCAGCCCCGCCGGTTGCGCAGCTGCTCGTCCTGGTCCCAGAGCACGAAGTCCGGGCCGAGCTGGGACAGCGCCGGGCAGCCGATCTGCGCCATGGTCAGGTCGATCTCGCGCTTAAGGATACCGACCGCCTTGGTCGCCCCGGCCTCGCCGCCGGCGACGAGCCCATAGAGCGTCGGCCGGCCGAGGAAGACGAACTTGGCGCCGAGGCAGAAGCGCGGTCAGCGCGTCGGAGCCGCGGCGCACGCCGCCGTCCAGCATCAGCGTCATGCGGTCGCCGACCGCGGCATCGATCGCCGGCAGGACGTCGAGCGGCGAGGGCGCGCGGTCGAGCTGGCGCGCGCCATGGTTGGAGACCATCAGCCCGTCGACGCCGACCTCGGCCGCGCGGATCGCGTCGTCCGGGCGCATGATCCCTTTCAGCACCAGGTTGCGCGGCCAGAGCTTGCGGAACCGCTCGATGTCGCTCCAGGTCAGCCCGCCGCGGATCTGCGAGGACACGAAGTCGCCGAGCTCCTCGGCGTCGACCTTCTTGCCGACATAGGGCTCCCAATTCGCGGTGCGGGCGATGCCGTTCCGCATGTAGTCCTTGAACCAGAAAGGCCGGCGCAGCGCGTCGAGCTTGGATGCGAGCGACAGCCGGAGCGGGCGGCCGAAGCCGTTCCGCCGGTTGCGCTCGCGGTTCGAGCCGACCGGCACGTCGACCGTGACCACCAGGGTCGACAGGCCGAGATCGGCCGCGCGGCGGATCATGTCCTCGGAGATCGCCTTGTCCTTGGCGACGTAGATCTGATACCAGCCGTGGTCGGGCGCGATCTTGGCCATGTCCTCCATCGAGGCGGTGGCGGCGCCGGACATGATGAAGGGGATGTTCGCGTCGCGCGCCGCCTTGGCCAGCATCAGGTCGCCGCCCCAGCGGTAGTTGCTGATGCCGCCGGTCGGCGCGATGCCGAAGGGGCTGGAATAGGTGCGGCCGAAGAGCTGGGCGGTCTGGTCGATCGTCGTGACGTCGACCAGGTAGCGCGGCATCAGCGGCCGGCGCGTGAAGGCATCCTGGTTGCGGACCAGCCCGTCCTCGTCGTCCACGCCGCCTTCGATGAAGTCGTAGATGACCTTGGGCAGCCGCTTCTTGGCGATCTTGCGCAGGTCGTCGAGGTTGATGGCGTCGTTGTAATCCATGGCGTTTCCCCGGTCGTTCTCGTTGCCGCGTCCGCGATCCTTCGGGACGGTCAGGGCTGTATTCTGGGGCGCAACGCCAAAAATGGGAAGCCGGAGCGCGCGGCGGGGGCCCGACGATGCGGTTGTGCGGCGCCGTTAAGGGGGGCGCAGGTGGAAAGGCCGGCGCACATGGACTCCCGGACAAGCCCGGGAGTGACGAGATTTATTTAGTTTCATGTCTTTAACCGTCATGCCACGGCTTGTCTGTGGCATCCATGGGCGGGTGCCGCGGCAATAACCGGCGTGCATAAGGCCGGCGACCTGCCGTAGGATGTCACCCTGGCGCGTCGGTGTGCGCATCACCGGAGAAGGTCATGATCCGTACCGTCTGCATTCTGGTGGCTTGCGCGGTCCTGATCGCGCTGTGCCCGCATGAGGCGGCGGCCCACATCACCAGCGTCAGCGGCGGCTTCAAGGGCGGCTTCGAGCATCCGCTGACCGGCCCGGATCATTTCCTCGCCATGCTGGCGGTCGGCATCTGGGGCGCGCAGATGGGCGGCCGCTCGGTCTGGATGCTGCCGGTCGCCTTTCCCCTGATCATGACGCTCGGCGGCATTGCCGGCATGGCCGGGCTGCCGCTTCCCGGGGGTGGAGACGGGAGTCGCGGTCTCCGTGCTGGTGCTCGGCCTGTGCATCGCCCTGGTCTGGCAGCCGGTCGAGCCGGTGCCGCTGTTCCTGGTCGGGATTTTCGCCGTCTTTCACGGCTACGCGCATGGCGCGGAGCTGCCGCAGGCCGCCGATCCCGCGGCCTATGCCGTCGGCTTCGTCATCGCCACCGGCATGATCCATGTCCTCGGCATCCTGATCGGCCTTGCCCTGAACAAGCCGCTTCACGGCAGCCTGGCGCGCGGCCTCGGCGGGCTGATCGCGGCCGGCGGGATCTATTTCCTGGTCGCCTGAGGGCGGCGCGGCGGCGGCGATGACGGGCGTGAAGAAAGTTCCGGCGGCGGCGGTCCTGGCGGTCGGCGCGCTGCTGCTCGCGGCGTTTCTCCTGCCGGGCGCAGAGCGCGGCCGGATCGGCGGCGGCGCCGCCTTCGTGCTCCAGACCTCTGCCCAGGCCTTCTCGATCCTGGCGCTCGGCATCGCGCTGTCGCAGCTGCCGCGCCGCCCGGCGGGGCTGAGCCTTCTGCTGTTCGCCGCTGGGCTTCCTGCTCGGCCTCTTGGTCAAGGACCGCGTGCTCGCGGCGCTGGTGCAGCGGCCGGGTGCCTTCGAGCAGACCCGGCTGATCGCCCCGGCCGGCTGCATCCTGTCCGGGCTCGCGCTCGCCGTGACGGGGCGCGCGCAGGCGCTGACCGTGCCGGTGGCGGCGGCGCTCGCCGGCGGCGCGATCGGCTTCGTCGCCGCATTGAACGATCCGACCTTCGGCGAGACCGGCTTCGCGCTCGGCGCGGCCGCGGCGTCGCTCTGGCTGCTGGCCGCGCCGCTTCCCTTCGTGCCGCGGCTCGAGGCCGCGCCGGTGCGGATCGCCAGCCGGATCCTGGCGAGCTGGCTGGTCGCCATCGGCCTGATGCTGGGCGCCGCGAAATTCTTCGAGCACAAGGCCGCGCCGCCGATCGCGCCGCCGCCGGCGACGCCCGGCGACCGCTTCGGCGTGCCGGACAAGCCGGGCTTCGAGCCGCATCCCGCGGCGCCGCGGCGCCCGCCCCGGGAAGACGAGCGGCGCGGCCTCTGACGTCCGCCGGCACGCCCGGCGCCGCCGCGTTTTGCATGCGCGGGCCGATTGTCGGAGAATGAGGCGTATACACGTCGAAACGTCACGTCGAATAGGGGAGGGGCCGGCCATGTCGGTGATCTTGGGAAGCGGCGAGTTCCGGTATCGGGTCGTGGAAAACTGGGCGAAGCTGCCCGACGGCTGGGAGTTCAAGGACGTCGGCGCGGTCGGCGTGGACAGCAAGGACCAGGTCTACGTCTTCAATCGCGGTGAGCATCCGATGATGGTGTTCGACCGCCAGGGCAATTTCCTGCGCTCCTGGGGCGAGGGCGTCTTCCCGCGCGCGCACGGCCTGCATATCGGTCCGGACGACATGCTCTACTGCACCGACGACGGCGACCACAGCGTCAAAAAATGCACGCCGGAGGGCAAGGTGGTGATGACCATCGGCATTCCCGGCAAGCCCACGCCCTATATGAGCGGCAAGCCCTTCCACCGCTGCACGCACACCGCGCTGTCGCCCGACAACCACATCTACGTCTCGGACGGCTACGGCAACGCCTGCGTCCACAAATACACGCCCGACGGCAAGCTGGTGAAGACCTGGGGCCAGTCCGGCTCCGGCCCGGGCGAGTTCAACATCGTCCACAACATCGTCACCGACGAGGACGGCTGGGTCTACGTCGCCGACCGCGAGAACCACCGGGTGCAGATCTTCGACGGCAACGGCAAGTACGAGACGCAGTGGAACATCCTGCACCGGCCCTGCGGCCTCTACATGCCGCGCGGCAAGTGCCCGCACTGCTTCATCGGTGAGCTCGGGCCCGGCATGCGCGTCAACCTGAAGGCGCCCAATCTGGGGCCCAGGCTCAGCATCGTGACCAGCAAGGGCGAGCTCCTGGCCCGCCTCGGCGGCGAGAACGGGCCCGGCCTCGAGACCGGCAAGTTCCTGGCGCCGCACGGCCTGGCGATCGATTCCAAGGGCGACATCTATGTCGGCGAGGTGTCCTACACCAACTGGCCGACGAGCTTTCCCGGCCAGGAGATGCCGCGCCCGCTGCGCTCGCTGCAGAAGCTGGAGAAGGTGAGCTAGGGCCGCGCCAATAGCTGCCCCGGCTGGGCTTGCCGTCAGTTCTGGTAGAGGCTGACCGTCAGCACCATGTCGACGGTCTCGCCGTCGCGCGCGAGGGGCAGGTGGATGCGCTCGACGCTGCTGTACTGCTCGGTGCAGAACCACTGCAACGGTCCGCGCCGCCAGATCGGCTGCCTCTTTTCGACGACCTCGATCAGGCCGCGATGGAAGCGCGAGCCGTCGAACCCTTCGAACAGCTCGTCGAGATAACTTCCCGTCGTGTCGTGGCCCAGGCGATCGGTGAACTGGGTTCCGATGACCCGGACCTTGAACCGCGGCGGATCGCCCTCGACGTCGAGAAGGCGCACATGGCGGAGCAATCCCGGAATGTCCGTCGGCTCGAAATGCTGCCGGCCGGGAAGGCCTTTCGCCGGATGAATCCGGAGCCAGTAGTCATACGCCTCGCGGATCTTCGGGTGACAGTCCGCCGCAGGTGCGTGCGATTCCTCGGTGTCGCTGGACGCCGCTACCTTGGCATGAAGCATGGGACTAACGGCCTTCGATACGGAACGCGCCGCCCGAAAACGCGGCTGCCGGTGATGCCGATGCAGGCAACGGGGTCGTCATTCGATTGCCTATTCTTCGCGTCTGTCGTATCGACTCATTCTCAAAAGTTGTATCGATCGCAATAATTGCACCGAGTTGGTTAAGATCTTGTTTCGACCGGGCTGATCGATCCGCGGTCGCCGTATCCCGATACCTTTTGCGCGCTGCTTTGGGGCCTCGCTCGGCGGCGTCGCTTTGGCAGCGGCGTGTAAATTCGGATGTATTTGGCTGGAGCGGCGTGCATTGCTACGTTTTCGGTCAGATTTTGTTTAAGTTTCGGCAAGATTCTCAATTTATGATCGCAGGTCGACGATCGTTGCGCCGCGTGCGCAGGATGGACCTGGATCGATCGAAATTAACGCCGGAGGCCGTCAGCGTGACCAGGAAGCAAGGCACAACGACCAGCCGCCATGCGTTTCCCGGCGCGGCGCTCAAGGGCATCCGGCTGGAGACCTGATGCCGCCGCCGGACGCCAAATACAGCGCCGTCCGCAGCCTGGCGCGGCGGCGGTTTCGAGCCCTCGTCATACGACTGCTGCCGCTCGTCGCCAGCGACAAACGGCTGCTGCTGTCCATCGGCGGTGTCATCGCGCTCGCGCTTACGGTCGGCTTCTTCGCGATCCGCGAGGCGGAGTACCACCTGCTCAAGAGCGAGGCGACCGGCGCGGCGCTGCATTGGGCGCGATTCCTGCAGTCACGATTGCTCGCGCTCGACGAGATTCTCGCCGCGGGCAACGTCAACGCGGCGGATCGGGCCACCTTCGAATTCGCCAGCGCCGCCGGCGGCGTGCGCGACTACCAGGTGATCCGGCCCGACGGCATCGTGGCCATGTCCTACTGGTCGGGCAGCTTTCGCGGTCCCATCGATCCGGAGACGGTTCGAACGGTGATCCGCGAGCGGCGCATCTTTGCCCAGGTCGTCGTCGACAGTTTCGCCGGCCGCCGGCGCGTCACCGGGCAGGCCTTCGTGCCGATCCAGTCCGGGTCGGGGCAGCGCGGCGCGCTCATGGTCGATGTCGACATGACCAGCGCCGCCGCCTATTACCGCCAGCTCGGCAACAACGCCTTCGTTCTGCTGATCGCGCTCCTGCTGCCGCCCGGCGGCGCCTGCGGCTGGCTGATCCAGCGCAACATACGCCGGCGCCGGGAGGGCGAACTGCTGCAGCGGCAGCGCGGGCAGATCCTGGAAGATCTCGCGAAGGGCGTCCGTCTCGACGATGTTCTCCGGCGGGTTGCCGCTATTGCCGAGCAGCATCACAAGCCGAGCCGGTGCTCCATCGTCCTGCTCGATCTGTCCGGCCGGCGCGTGGCCGACGTAATCGTGGTTTCGGGCGATAACGCGGGCTTTCAGGACCTCGGCCGGGACGTCGACGAGCTTCCCGAGCCCCTGGCGGGCGTGCTCGGCGGCGACACGGCGCCGTCGGTCAGCCATACGGAGGAGGGTTGGACCTGGCTGGCTCCGCTGCGCGCGACGACGGGCACGGTGCAAGGCAGTTTCGCTCTCGCCTTCGCCAGCCGTCCCGAAGCGCAGGCGGCGGCGCTCGGGTCGGCGCCGACGCTGGTCCAGCTCGCGGCGCTCGCCGTCGAGTACCGCCGGGCGGAGAACGCCCTCGTCGATATGCGCCAGCGCCACGAGCTGATCTTGAACGCCGCCGGCGACGGCATCTTCGGCGTGGACATCGAAGGTCGGATCATCTTCGCCAATCCCGCCTGCGCCCGCATGCTGCGCCGCAAGCCGGAGGACATGGCCGGCGAAGATGCCGGCGCTCTCATCGCGTCCGCCGCGCCGGGCGCCGGCTTTGCGAGCCCGATCTCGGCAACGCTCAAGGACGGCGAGACGCGCCATGCCGAGCAGATTCAGCTCCGGCGCAGCGACGGCAGCGAATTTTCCGCCGAGCTCGTGGCCACGCCGGTATACCGGCTCGCCTCCGACCTGCGCGTCGTCGTCGTGTTCCATGACATCAGCAACCAGATCCAGGTTCAGCAGCAGCTGCTGCGTGCGAAAGAGGAAGCGGAGACCGCGAGCCGCGCCAAGTCCGGTTTCCTCGCCAATATGAGCCACGAGCTGCGCACGCCGCTCAACGCGATCATCGGCTTTTCCGAAACCATGACGCACGAGCTTCTGGGGCCGCTCAGCAATGCCCGCTACCGCGAATACGCGGAGCATATCAATCTGTCCGGCCAGCATCTGCTGACGCTGATCAACGATCTGCTCGACCTGTCGAAGATCGAGGCGGGAAAATTGGAGCTGGCCGAGGAGACGGTGGACTTCCGGGCGCTGCTGGACGGCTGCCGGGTGCTGGTCCGCGACCTGGCGAACAGCAAGGCGCTGCGCATCGAGGCGGCGATCGCGCCCGACTTGAAGGCGGTCTATTGCGACGAGCAGAAGCTGAAGCAGGTCCTCGTGAACCTGCTGTCCAATGCGGTCAAATTCACCGATCCCGGCGGCCGCATCACCGTCACCGCCCGGCGCGAGCCGCCCGACCTCCTGTATATCGAGGTCGCGGACACCGGCATCGGCATCGCGCCCGAGCAGATAGAGCAGGTGATGATGCCGTTCGGCCAGGCCGACGACGTCCACAACCGCGAGCACAAGGGAACCGGCCTCGGCCTGTCGCTGAGCAAGGCCCTGGTCGAGCTGCATGGCGGCACGCTTCGGCTCGACAGCGTGCTGGGGCAGGGCACGACGGTGTCCATCCGCTTGCCCGGCCGGGCGCGCGCCGCCAGGTTTGCCGCGGTCGCGAAGTCCTGAAACGTCGGGCGCGGCAAGCGCTCGTCCCCGGCGCCTATTGACCCGTGCGGCCGGGATCGAACATGCTCGTGGTGCTGCCGTAGGGCGCATCGGCGCAGTTGCCGACGGGGCTATGCCGACCTACGAGAGAAGCAGGTGCCGCGCCCATGCCGAGCCTCGAGATCCTCAAGAAGCTTGCGAAACTGTGCCTGCTCGCGTCGCTCGTCACGGCATCGCCGGCCGCGGCGGACGCGTTGAAGATCCCCATGACCTTGACCAAGCCCGCCGGCGACGGGCCGTTCCCGGCCGTCGTCCTGCTGCATGACTGCTCGGGGCTCGGGCCGAGGTCGAGCGCCGGGCCGTGGCGATGGGCGACCCGGCTCATGGAAGAAGGCTATGTCACGATCTGGCCCGACAGCTTCCAGACGCGCGGTCACCTGAGCGGCGTCTGCACCGACGCATCGCCGCCCCGCATTTCCTTCGAGCAGCGCGCCAAGGACGCATACGCCGCGCTCGCCTATCTGCGGACGCTGCCTTTCGTCGACCCGAAGCGCGTCGCCGTGATGGGCGGCTCGCACGGCGGCTCCTCGACACTGGCCGCGATCGTCGACAGCGCGGCGAACCGGGAGCACGCGGGCCCCGGCTTCGTCGCGGCGGTCGCGCTCTACCCGGGATGCGGCCGGACTATCGGCGACTGGCAGGTCGAGCGCGACGGCCGCAAGATCGTCGGCTATGCCGGCGTCTTCAAGCCGCTGGCGCCGCTGCTGATCCTGATCGGCGAGCTCGACGACTGGACGCCGGCGGAGCCGTGCCGCAAGCTCGCCGCCGCCGCGCAGCAGGCCGGCTATCCGGTCGAGATCGAGGTCTATTCCGGTGCGCATCATGCCTTCGACAGCCGCGCGCCGGTCCGTTACATCCCGGAACGACATCAACAGCAACGCCCCGGACGGACGCGGCGCAACGACCGGCGGCAACAGCGAGGCCTGGGCGGCGGCGATCGTCCGGGTAAAGGGCTTTCTTCAAAAGCATGTGAGCGAGAAATAGTGATCGGCGCGCCGCTTCACCTGGGCTGCGCCAGCCGGTAGTGTGCCGGGGCATAACCCCTAGGAGAGAATGGGAGCACGATCATGGCATTGCGCAAATTCATCATCGAACGCGATATTCCCGCAGTCGGCTCGCTCGACCGCGAACAGTTGCGCGGCGCGGCGGGCAAGTCGAATTCGGTGCTGCGCGATCTCGGGCCCGATATCCAGTGGGTCGAGAGCTTCGTCGCCGCCGACAAGACCTTCTGCGTCTATCTGGCGAAGGACGAGGCCATCATCCGCAAGCACGCCGAGATCAGCGGCTTCCCGGCGACCAAGATCACCGAGGTGCGGAAGATGATCGATCCCACGACCGAGGCGTGATGGAGAAGACGGCCGCCGGCGTGCGGTGGGCCGCTTGCCGGGCGGCCCGCTCTGCCCGCACCCGTTGAAATTTACGACCTTTTAAGCCGATCCGATTACAGTCCGCGGAATGTTCCGCGTATACGGCTGCCTGACACAACAGCATGACCTACGATTGGTTGTGCTTGCGGGCATCATATGCCTGTTTGCGTCCTTCACGGCGATCAATCTGACCTCGCGGGTCTGTTTTCTCGAAGGCTGGTCGCGCGCCGCGTGGCTGGCCGTCGCGGCGACGGTGACCGGGTCCGGCATCTGGGCGACGCATTTCATCGCCATGCTGGCCTATCGGGCCGGATTCCCCGTCCGGTATGACCTGGGCCTGACCGCGCTTTCCATCGTCATCGCGATCTTTCTTTCCGGTTGCGGTCTTTTCCTTGCCGCCTGGTACGGTCACAAGGTTCTCGGCGGCGCCGTCGTCGGCGTCGGTGTCGGGGCGATGCACTACGCCGGTATGGCCGCGCTTCAAGCGCCGGCGCTAAAGGTGTGGGACATGCCGCTTGTCTACGCCTCGCTCGTGATCGGCATCGTCGGCGGCGCGACGGCCGTTGCCGCCGGCCTCAGCCATGACACCCTCCGCGCGCGGTTGACCGGAGCGAGCCTGCTGGCGCTCGCGATCTGCGGCTTGCATTTCACCGGCATGGCCGCGCTCGGGCTCATTCCCGACGCGACCGCGACCTATGTCGACAAGGTGGCCTCGACCGATTTCCTCGTCGTCTCGGTGGCGGCCGCGACGCTCCTCATTCTCACCTTCGGTTTCGCCGGCTCGGTCGTCGACCAGCATCTGGCGGAGCGGACCTCGCGCGAGGCCGAACGCCTGCGTGCCTATGTGGCGGAGCTCGAAGCGACGAAGCGTGCGCTCGAGGCGCGAACGACGGAAGTGAAGCTGGCGCTCGCCGAGGCGGCGGCCGGGAGTCAGGCGAAGTCGCAGTTCCTCGCCGCGATGAGCCACGAGCTGCGGACGCCGCTCAACGCCATCATCGGCTTTTCCGAGGTGCAGATCGCCCAGATGTTCGGCCCGATCGGCGACGCGCGCTATCTCGATTATGCCAAGGACATCCATCGCAGCGGCCAGCACTTGCTGGAGCTGATCAACGACGTGCTGGATTTCTCCAAAGCTCGACGCCGCCCGGCTGGACCTGCACGAAGAGACCTTCGATCTCGTCGCGCTCGTGACCGAGATGGTCCGCATGCTGCGCGGCGAAAGCGAGAAGGCGCATGTCGCGCTGCATCTGGCCGCCGGCCATGCGGTTCCGCCGATCAGGGCCGACGAGCGGCGGCTTCGCCAGGTGATGCTCAATCTTCTGTCGAACGGCCTGAAATTCACGGCGGCGGGCGGTGAAGATTCGGGTCTATGTCTCCTGGACGCCGGACGGTTACGAAGTGAGGATCAGCGACACCGGCATCGGCATCGCGCCGGAAGACATTCCGAAGGCGCTCGACCCGTTCGGCCAGATCGACAGCCGGCTCAGCCGGAAATACGACGGCACGGGGCTCGGCCTGCCGCTCGCGCGGCGCCTGGTCGAGCTGCATCAGGGAAGGCTGTCGCTGGAAAGCGCCGTCGGGCGCGGCACGACCGTCACGATCTGGCTCCCGGCCGACCGCGCGATGGGCCAGGCCTCGGTCGCCTGAAACGGCTAGGATCCGGCGATCAGCCGCAGCCGGCCGAGCTTCAGGATCGGCATGTCCTGGAAGTGAGCCGCGGCCAGCCCGCAGAGCGCATCGTCGCGCACCCACATGGCGCTCAATCCTTGCGGCAGGTCGGAGACGCTGACCACGTGACCATCGCGCACGTCCTGAATGAGGCGGTGGTGGTTGACGCTCTGCATGATCCCGGTAACGCGGATCGGCGGTTTCGGAAAGGGAATGATCTGGGCCATCCTGTGCATCCTTTGAACGTCTCCGGCGCGAGAAGGGTTCCGCGCCCGCCGGCGGCGCGTATAAAGGAGTCCTCGTCCCGAGCCTCCACAGGGAAGAACGGTCGGCGGGAGAAAAAGGGGTTACGCGGGTGATCAAGCTCGGGCTGATCGGCAAGGCCATCCAGCGCTCGACCATGCCGCTGCTGCAGCGCCTCGCGGGCGCGCGCGCCGGGCATCCGCTGGACTACGCGCTGCTCGATATCGCCGACGGCGATCCCGCGCGCTTCGACGCGACCTTTCGCGCGTGCAGGGACGGCGGCTACCGCGGCGTCAACGTCACCCATCCTTTCAAGGAGCTGGCGGCGGCGCAGGTGTCGATCGACGATCCGCTCGTCCGCGCGATCGGCGCGGTCAACACGGTGACCTTCGAGGAGGACGGGCCGCGCGGCCGCAACACCGACTACACGGGCTTCCTCCGCGCCTGGCGCTGGCGCTTCGGCGACCGGCCGGTGGGACGGGTCGCGCTGATCGGCGCGGGCGGCGTCGGCCGCGCCATCGCCTTCGCGCTGACGGCGCTCGGCGCGCCGGAGATCCGGCTCTGCGATCTCGACGGCGGCAAGGCGGCGTCACTCGCGGCGGCCTTGCGCCGGGCGAGCCCGGTGGTGACGGTCACCCTGTCCTCCGATGCCGAAGCGGCGGTCGCCGGCGCGGACGGGATCGTCAACGCCACGCCGATCGGCATGCATTACAAACCCGGCTGCCCGGTGGACGAGGCCGCGCTCGGCGGCCAGCGCTGGGCGTTCGACGCCGTCTACACGCCCGAGGACACGGAATTGCTGCAGGCGGCGCGGGGCAGGGGGCTCGACGTCTTCTCCGGCTTCGGCTTGTTTCTCGGGCAGGGCGCCGACGCCTTCGAGATCTTCACCGGCGTCACGCTGACCGAGGCCGACATCGCCGCCCTCGAGCGCGACATCCGTGCCGCCAACACCGCACAGTCCTGACGGCGCGTGTCCTATGCCGCCAGCAGCGCCGCCGCCTTGGCGCGCGCGGCCCGGGCGTCGCCGGCGGCGCCGCAGCCTTCGAGCGCCTCCGCGTAGAGCTTCCAGGACGGCGCGCTGGTCGGGTTCGCCGCCGTGCGCTCGGCAAACAGCGCGCGGGCCAGCGCGTGTTGCCCGTCCTTGAGCGCGGCGTCCAGCAGCATGCGCTCCCAGACGTCGCGCTGCGCCCAGCTGCCGCCGAGCGGCCGCATGCGGTAGCGCGTGTCCAGCATGATCCGCACCACGCGGGCATAGTCGCGGGCGGCATAGGCGAGGATGGCTTCCGCGACCGGGATCCCGGCGTCGCGGTAGACCGGCGCAAGGGAGCTGCGGTCGTCGCTTGTGGGCGAGGCGAAGTCCTTCATCGAGGCGAGGATGGCCTCCGCCTCGGCGCGCCGGCCGGCCATGACCAGCGCCATGATGAAATGCAGGTCGTTGAACGGCCGTAGCCGGTCGGCGACGCGCCCGGCGCAGACATGCGCGATCGAATTCCAGCGGCCGCCGACGTCGATGCCCAGCATGGCGAGGCGCATCAGCATGCTGGACGCGTTGCCGATGTCGATATTGTCCTCGGACGGCTCGGCCCAGAACTGCCGGTCATAGGCATCGAGCACGTCGTCATAGCGCTCGAACTCGAGATAGTGCAGCGCGCGGTGCCACCACATGTGATGGGCGAACACGCCGCGCTTCTTCCACGCTTCCTCGTGTTCGTCGACCCAGGCGATGCCTTCCTTGCGGCGGCCCTGCGCCTCCAGCACATGCGCCACGCAATGGCCGGCCCAGATGTCGTTCTCGTTGATCTCGACCGCGCGGCGGCCGAGCGCTTCCGCCGGCACGAACTCGCTGTTCTCTTCATGCGAAAAGCCGCGGCAGCCAAGCACGAAGCCGTAGCCCGGCACGGCGTCGCTCCAGCGCGGCATGACGCGCGCCATGGAATCGCGCATCCGCGCCAGGTCGCCGAGGAAGAAATGCATGGTGTGGGCGAGGCGCATCGCCAGGATGTCGTGCGGATGGTCGACCAGGATGTCGTCCCAGATCCGGTTGGTCTGCCGGATGTCGCCGGCGCACCAGGCGGCCAGCGCGTCGATATGCTTGCGCTCGCGGTCGGTGGCCGTCCCGGCAAGGGCCTGCGCCTTGGCGAGCGCGTCCGGGCTCTGCGCCGTCAGATGCGCCTGCGCCGGCAGGCGAAGGAAATAGCCGCGCAGGCACTGGCCCATCACCATGTCCGGGTCGACCTCGGCCACGCCTTTCAGCAGCAGGCCGGCGTCGCGGCCCGAGGCAAGAAAGGCGTCGACGCAGGCATCGAAGGCGTCGACCGCCGCCTGGCTCGCCGCCGTCATGGGGAGTCCGCGCTTGTCCTTGAACATTTTCTTCCTTTCGCTCTTTAACGCTCTTCCGTCCAGCTCTCCGAGAAGGCGAGCGCGCAAGTGCTGAAGGGCCGGCCCTCGCGCTCGCGCGGCCAGGGCTTGCCCGCGGCATCGACGCCGTTCACCGTCAGCCGCGCGCCGAGCGAGGGCACCAGCACGGTGCAGAGCCCGTAGCGCCGGCCCGGCACCTCGTCGGCTGGGTGTGCAGCAGCAGCGGGTCGCCGCACTCGTACCAGGTGAGGGTGATCTCCTCGTCCAGCGTCTCGACCCGCTCGGTCCAGAAGATGTCGGGGTTGCCTTCCTTGCCGAACTGGGCGTCGCGCACCGGGATCGCGGTGTCGGCCAATCTCGGCGTTCAGCATGCCCTGCACCGTGGTCTGCAGCCAGCGCGCCATGGCGATGTTGTCGGAATAGATGCGCCAGCGGTTTTCCGTCAGCTCGCTCTTGAGATAGAGCACATGCCCCGGCCCGGCAGCGCAGAAGTAGATGCGCCAGAAGCTCGCCGTCGTCGTGAAATTGTCGCTGTCGGTCGCGCAGAGCCGGATGAACGGGTTCTCGCCCGTCAGGATCACGCGGTTTGGGTCTGCGATGGTCATGGTTCCTGGCTCCATCGGTTGAGGGGCCGCCGCGATCCATACTATAGCCCGCCTCTTGCGCGCGAACCGCCATCGCTGGGATCATGCGCTGGAAAGGGAGCGAAGCGCATGACCGAGATCAAAACCATGCTCGTGATCGGCGCGACCGGGGTGATCGGGCGGCGGACGATCCAGCATCTCGACGCGGCCCAGGGCTGGCGGGCGATCGGCGTGTCGCGCCGCAAGCCGGACTACCCGACCGAGGCGGCGCATGTCTCCGCCGACCTGATGGACAAGGACGACTGCAAGGCGAAGCTCGGCGCGCTCGACGGCGTCACGCATCTGCTCTACGCCGCCTACAGCGACCGCCCGACCTGGGCCGCGCAATGCGCGCCCAACGCGCTGATGCTGGAGAACGTGCTGGACGGCATCGAGGCCGGCGGCGCCAAGCTCGAGCGCATCGTCCTGATGCAGGGCACGAAGTATTACGGCTCGCATCTCGGGCCCTTCAAGACGCCGGCGCTGGAGAGCGACCCGCGCCACATGCCGCCCAACTTCTACTTCAACCAGCAGGACCTGCTGATGGAGCGCCAGGCGCGGCGGCCGTGGCGCTGGACCTGCCTGCGCCCGCACACGGTCTGCGGCTTCGCGGTCGGCATGCCGATGAACCTGGTCGCGGTGATCGGCGTCTACGCTGCGATCTCGAAGGAGCTCGGCCTGCCGCTGCGCTTCCCGGGCACGGAAGCCTGCTACCGCGCGGTGTTCCAGGTGACGGACGCCGACCTGCTGGCGCGCGCGACGCTGTGGGCGGCCGGACACGCCGGCCTGCGCCGACGAGGCCTTCAACATCACCAACGGCGACTTCTTCCGCTGGCAGCATCTCTGGCCGCGCTTCGCTACGCTTCTTCGGCATGGACTACGCGCCGCCGCAGGCGATCCGCCTCGCCGAGTTCATGGCCGACAAGGAGCCGCTGTGGCGCGAGATGGTGCGGAAATACGAGCTGATGGACACGCCCTTTGCCCAGGCCGCGCACTGGCCCTTCGGCGACTACATCTTCAACCAGTACTGGGACATCATGTCCGACACCCTGAAGGCGCGGCAGGCCGGCTTCCCCGACTGCGAGCCGAGTGCGCCCATGTTCCTCCGGCTATTCGCGGAGCTCCGCGAGCGGCGGTTTATTCCGTGAGGCGGCGCCTTCGTTCGACGTCGTTGTGTGGTTGCCGAGGCCGTCGCATGGATAGCCCTCGACAGGCCGGGCTATGAGGCTAACTTGTTGAATTCATTAAAGATCCCCATGCCCGAGCTTGTTCGAGGCATCGACGGCTCGGGGTTGCTGTCAGCGTGCCTCTACGCCGCCGCCTCTTCGCCGGCGACCGTCGTCCGGTGCAGCACGCGCGGGTGCTCGGTGATCGCGTAGGGCGTGGCGCGGTGGAGGACGGCGCGGTTGTCGTACATCACCAGGTCGCGGGCGCGCCACTGATGGCGGTAGACGAAGTCGCGCCGGGTGGCGAATTCCAGCAGCTCGGCGAGCAGCGCGCGGCCTTCCGCTTCCGGCATGTCCTGGATGTGCGAGGCGTGCGAACCCACGAACAGCGCCTTCCGCCCGTTCACCGGGTTGCGGCGGATGATCGCCTGCGGCACCGGCGGGAAGCGCTTGTCCTCCTCGTCGCTCGAGATCTTGATGTCCATGCCGCGCCGCGAGGTGGCGTAGTGGTGGATCGCAACGAGGCCCTCGAGCCGGCGCTTGCCGTCTTCCGGCAGCGCGTTGTAGGCGGCGCGCAGCGAGGCGAACTCGGTTGCGCCGCCGTCCGGCGGCAGGATGCGCGCATGCAGCAGCGACGCCTTGGCCGGCACGCGCTTGAACGAGCTGTCGGAATGCCAGTTGCGCTGGCCGATGCGGAACTGCACGCGCGGATCGTCGGCGGCCATCAGCTTGCCGTCCGGGTCGAGGTTCGAGATCACCGAGACCGGCTTGTTGGTGTGGTTGTTGGCGACATGCGCATGCGTCTTCTCCAGCGCGCCGAAGCGGCGGCTGAAGGCGATCTGCGCGTCGTCGTCGAGATCCTGCTCGGGGAAGACCAGCACGGAATGGCTTTCGAACGCCTCGTCGATCACCGAGAAGTCGAGATCGCTCAAGGGCTCGCCTGAGGTCGACGCCCGTGATTTCCGCGCCGAAGACAGGCGTGATCCGCCGCACCGATATCGCCATCGTTTCCTCGCCCACGCTTGCCGTTTCGTTACGGCGATTGTGCCGCAGACGGGGCGGGCGCGTCCAATCGGGGTGGGGGGCGTACGATGTCACCCCACGCCTGAATCCTCCCCTGCAAGGGGAGAACGATCGCATTTGACGGCGTGAGGACGATGGGACGAGTGCAGTGCGTGCTTCGACAAGCTCAGCATGAGGTTTTTTTCTCAATGCCACAAAGACATTACCTCATCCTGAGCTTGTCGAAGGGCGCACGGCGTTGATGCACGAAAATGCAAATGCGATAGCCCTGCCTTGACGGGGAGGGCCGGGGTGGGGGGCAGCTGATAGCGCTTACTTCGCGCCGAACACCTTCTTCAGCAGCGCGGTGCTTTGCTTCGCCGGGTCGTCGCGGATCGCGGCTTCTTCCTTGCCGAGATAGAGGAAGATGCCGTCCATGCCCTTCTGCACGACATAGCTCGTCAGGTTCGCCTTGGCGTCGGGCACGAAGGGCATCCGCTTATACTGCGCGATGACGTTGTCGTAGGACTGGATCGCGCCGACCTCCGAGAGGCTCTGGTTGACGACCGGCGTCATCTCGGCCGCGAGCGGCTTCGACATCTTCGACTGGAAATACTGGGTCGCCGCGTCCTTCGGGCCGTCGTAGATCTTGCGCGCGTCGTCGATCGACATGTCGGCGATGGCGTCGGTGAACAGCTTGCGCGCCTTCGGCGCCGCGGCCTCGGCGGCGCGGTTGAGCTTGAGCTCGAGGTCGTCGAGCATGCCCGACATGCCGGCGCCCTTGAGCGCCGACTGCACCGTCTTCAGCGAGCTCGGCAGCGGCAGGTGGATCGCCGGGTCCTTGTTGTAGCCGTCGGTCGCGCCGACCTGCGAGACCACGCGGTCCGCGCCGACACGCAACGCTTCCTTCAGGCCGCTGGCGATGTCGCCGGTGGACAGCGCGGACGCGGCGCCCGAGCCCGACGACGATCCGCCGGACGAGCCGCCAAGCATGTCCTGGCCCTTCTTCAGCATGTCGCTGAACTGGGCCGTGGCGGGATGGGCGAAGAGGAAGGCGAGCAGCACGGCGACGCCGAATGCCCGAGCCGGAAAAGTGCGATTTTTCATAGGGTCCTAAAAGAGCATACGTGAAGGCAACTTCGCTTATCTTCGGCTGGCCGGCGAACGGTTACAAGCTTTTGTGGAATGAAACGGCTTTTCTGTTGCTCGAGCGCAACCGCCGGCTGTCCTCCGTCGGGTAAGCTTTAGTGCTTGCAATGAGCACTTGATATGATCGGCCGGGGCGCGACATTGTTTGACACATGGCGGATCGGTATGGGGTGACAGACAGCGGCGTTCTGCTCGTCGTCGACCTGCAGAATGATTTCTGCCCGGGCGGCGCGCTCGCGGTGCGGGACGGCGACGCCGTGGTGCCGCTGGCCAACCGGCTGATGGCGGCCTTTCCGCATGTCGTGCTGACGCAGGACTGGCACCCCCACGACCATTTCTCCTTCGCCTCGGCCTATCCCGGCAAGCAGCCCTTCGAGACGATCGAGGCGCCTTACGGCACGCAGGTGCTGTGGCCGGATCATTGCGTGCAAGGAACGTCGGGGGCGGCGTTCCATCCGGATCTCGACCCCACCCGGGCCGAGCTGATCATCCGCAAGGGCTTCCGCCGCGCGATCAATTCCTATTCGGCCTTCTACGAGAACGACCGCAGGACGCCGACCGGGCTCGGCGGCTATCTCCACGAGCGCGGCCTCGTCCATGTCTATCTCTGCGGCCTGGCGACCGATTTCTGCGTCGCCTATTCGGCCGAGGACGCCCGGCGCGAGGGATTCACCGTTACGGTGATCGAGGATGCCTGCCGCGCCATCGACCTCGACGGGTCGCTGCGCCCGGCGATGGAGCGGATGCGCGCGGCGGGCGTGGCCATCGCGGCATCGCAGCGCTTTCTCGGCTGAGGGGAGGCAGGGGCGTGAACGACCGGCTCTTATCGAAAACGCCGTCGGCGGCGGAACAGGCGATGCGCCGGGCCTACGCGGCGCGGCCCGGCAACAGCGCGCTGCTCACCGACCTCTATCAGCTCAACATGATCCGGGGCTATCTGGAAACCGGCATGACGGAGACGGCGGTCTTCGAGTTCTTCGTGCGGCGGCTGCCGGCGCCGCGCGGCTTCCTGATGGCGGCCGGGCTGGCGCAGGTCGTGGAGTATCTCGAAGGGCTGCGCTTCACGCCGGACGAGCTGCAATGGCTCGCGGAATTGGAGCGGTTCGACGCGACGATGATCGACTACCTCGCATCGCTCCGCTTCACCGGCGACGTCGACGCGATGCCGGAAGGCACCGTGTTCTTCGCCGACGAGCCGATCCTGCGCGTCGCCGCGCCGCTGCCGCTGGCGCAGCTCGTCGAGACGCGGATCATCAACCTGCTGCATTTCGAGAGCCTGATCGCGTCCAAGGCGGCGCGCATGGTGCTGGCGGCGCCGGGCAAGATCCTGCTCGATTTCGGGCTCCGGCGCGCGCATGCGGCGGAGGCGGGCATGCTGGCCGCGCGCGCCAGCTACCTCGCGGGCTTCACGGGCACGGCGACGGTGCCGGCGCTGCCGCTCTTCGGCATCCCGGTCTTCGGCACCATGGCGCATTCCTTCATCCAGGCGCATCACGACGAGGCCAAGGCGTTCGAGGATTTCGCGCACGCGCGGCCCGACGCCACCGTCTTCCTGATCGACACCTACGACACCGAGAAAGCGGCCGCGAAGGTGGTGGCGCTCGCGCCCAAGCTGGCGCGGGACGGCATCCGCATCCAGGGCGTGCGCATCGACAGCGGCGACCTGGCGGACCATGCGCGCAAGGTGCGCCCGATCCTCGACGCGGGCGGCCTCGCCGAGGTCAAGATCTTCGCGAGCGGCGGGCTCGACGAGCACGACCTGCTGGCGTTCACCCGGGACGGCGCGCCGATCGACGGCTACGGCATCGGCACCAGCCTGACCACGTCATCCGATGCGCCCGCGCTCGACTGCGCCTACAAGCTGCAGGAATACGCCGGCACGCCGCGGCGCAAGAAGTCCGAGGGCAAGGCGACCTGGCCCGGCCGCAAGCAGGTGTTCCGCCGCTTCGACGCGGACGGGCGCCTGGCCGGGCGACCGGATCGCGCTGGAAGGCGAGCGGGACGGCGAGGGCGCAACGCCGCTGCTGGCGCCGGTCATGCGGGCGGGCCGGCTGGTGGCGGCCTTGCCGGCGCTGGAGGCGTCGCGGGCCGCGGCGGCGCGCAACCTGGCGGCGCTGCCGGAGCCCCTGCGCCGGCTTGAGGAGGGGGCGACGTATCCGGTTACCGTTTCCGACGGCCTGAAGGCCATGGCGGCCGAGATGGACCGCCATCTCGGCGGCGCCTGACCGCGGCCCGAACCCATCGGATAGCGCGTAGCCCCTCTGCGCGCCGTTCCGCGGGCGCAATGAGAGTCGGCTTTTCCGGCCAGCTGCGCTATTACTGTCCGACGCCGCCCGGCCGCGCGACCATGCCGCGCCGGGGTGGCCACGGGACAATCACGACGGATCATCATAGCGGACAATGCGCATCTTTATCGCTGGACAGAAGGCACTCGGAGATCAGGTCTACAAGCTTTGCGTCGCGCGCGGGCATGAGATAGCCGGGGTCAGCGCACCGCCCTTCGGCGGCGACGGCGAAAAGCCCGACCGGCTGCGCGCCGATGCCGAGAAGGACGGCGTGCTCTGGATCGAGGCGGGCAAGCTCAACGCCAACACGCTGCCCGACGGCGTCGACCTGATCTGCGCCGCGCACAGCCACGACTTCATCGGCCGCAAGACGCGCGAGAAGGCGCGGCTCGGCGCCATCGGCTACCATCCGAGCCTGCTGCCGCTGCATCGCGGGCGCGACGCCATCGTCTGGACGCTGCACATGGGCGAGAAGGTGACCGGCGGCACGGTCTACTGGATGAACGACATCATGGACGGCGGCGACATCGCCGCGCAGGAGCATATCTTCATCCCGGCCGGGGCGACCGCGGGCGATTTGTGGCGCGACCAGCTTTTCCCGCTCGGCCTCAAGCTCTACGAGCGCGTGCTGTCGGACCTGGAGCAGGGCATCGTCGTGCGCCAGCCGCAGGACCACGACCTCGCCACCTGGGAGCCGTCCTGGCACCGCCCGCCGCTGACCCGGCCTGATCCGGAGGGATAGGGCAGGGCCTCCGTCCGCCCCCCACCCTGACCCTCCCCCCACGCGGCGGGTGTCGACCGGCCGCGATCAAGGATAGAGCGGCGCGCGGCGGCACGCGCGCCGCAAGGCGCGGCGGTATTATTAATGTCGGCGAACGGTCGACATCCTCCCGCCTTGCGGGGGAGGATTTAGGTGGGGGGCAGTAACGTCTACTCCGGCAGCACCAGCGCGCCGTCCTCGTTGAGCGGGAAGGTCGGATTCCAGGCGATTTCCCAGAGGAAGCCGTCCGGGTCCGCGAAGAAGCCCACATAGCCGCCCCAGAAGACGTCGATAGGCCGGCTTGACGAGCTTGCCGCCCACGGCGACCGCCTCGGCCAGCACGGCGTCGACCTCCTCCCGGCTGCGGGCGTTGTAGGCGAGCGAGAAGCCGGGAAAGCCGGAGCCGGCCGGCGAAAGGTCCGCATCCTTGGCCAGCTCGGCGCGCGGATAGAGCGAGAGCACGATGCCGCCGGCCTGGAAGAAGGCGACCCCTTCGGCCTTGCGGGCCGAGCGCGTCCAGCCGAGCCGCTCGTAGAAGGCCATGCTGCGGGCGAGGTCGGCCACGCCGAGCGTGATCAGGGTCAGGCGCTGTTCCAAGGGGCGTCCTCCGCCGTTATTTCACCTCGAAGGGCTCGTGGTCGGCGTCGCGGCCGATCGTGCCGATGATCGGGCCGATGATCGCGCGCACGATGCGCGCGCGGTCTTCCTTGATGAGCGGCAGCGCCAGGTCGGCGGTCCACATCACCTTGCTCGTGGCGCGCTCGCGCAGCGTCACGCTGATTTCGAGACGGTCCCGCTCGAGATTGCTGATGCGGGGCGAGATCAGGGGCGGCGTGGTGCGGCGCTCGCCGAACATCAGCGTTTCCGGGTTGTCCGCCGTGTCCCCGTCGCGGCCGGTGGGCAGGGTGCCTTCGCCGCGCTCCACCGGATAGCGCCGCACGCGCTCGGACTGGAGCTCTTTCTGGCGCTTCTCTTTCCAGGTGATGCTGGTCGCGAAGCTGAAGACATAGGCGCGCGGTTCGGCTGGTCTGATAGCCGGCCCGCCGCAACGCGTCGACAAAGACGCGGCGGAACGCCAGATTTTCCTTCGTGTCGTCATAGATCGTCACGCCGAAGGTGGGACGCGGCGGCAGCGGATGCATCAGGGTGCTCGACAGCTCGCCCATCCACTGGGCTTGCGCCGGCAGCGGCGGCGGCGGACAGGACGCCATACAGCAGCGCGGCGGCGACGGCCCTGGTAACTGGTCTCATCATGCGATCTCTCGATTCCCGGCCGAAGCCGGCGGTGGCGCGCCCGGCCATGGAACGGAAGCCCATGGGAGCGCTTGATTGAAGCCTACGACGGGGCGTCGCCGGCCGGCTTGATCTCGATCATAGGGCGCGGAAGGGGGCGGCGTAAGGGTGAAACGGCGCGATCAGCGCATCGCGCAGCGCCCGTCGGCGAGCTGGTAGGTTTCCTGGCTCAGCCAGTAATAGGCCGCCTCATAGGAGTCGAAATACTGGACCTCGTTCCAGTCGTTCTGGGGGTCGACCAGCTCGCAGCCGCCGCTGTCGACCGAGCGCAGAACGAGCAGGTGATCGGCGGCGACGTCCGGGCTGACCCATACCTCGAGCCAGCGGTTGACCGCGAGCGCGACGGCGGCCATCGCTCAGCGTCCCCGGGCTGCGGGGCCCGCCGTGACGGGCCGGGCGCCCGATGCTCTTGTCCGATACCGTGTCGTGGTTGCCGTCATAGGACCGTATCCACCCAGTTCTAGCCGTCGTCCGGTCTGATCCCGCCGCGTGGCGCCGAGCGTGGCGGCTTCCCCTTGCGCCGTCGGCGTTGCTTCCTTACGCGGCGCGATCGTCGAGCCCGGCGCGTTCGATGGTCAGTGATGCCGAAAGTCTGATCAGCAGGAGGTCCGGTCCGGGCTCTCGAGCTTGGAGCAGAGCTGCTTCATCAGGTAAGGGAACCCGTGCTCTTCCAGCACCGACTTGTATTCCGAGCGGGTCGCCGAAAGCTTGGAAATCCCCTGCACCGATACGTCGAAGATCCTGAGGCCGTTATCCTCGCGGAACAGCCGCCAATTCATGTCGAGCGGCGACCGGGACGGCATGCGTACCCGGGTAATCACCGAGACGCCTTCCGGCTCATGCTCGATGGAGCGGACGATCCGGATTTCGGCATTGTTGTATTTGACCAACTGGTGCTTGAAGTTCTCCACGATGAAGTAGCGGAAAACATTCTTGAATTTTTCCTGGTCCCGGTCGGTGATCTCGGACCAGTAGTTGCGCAGCACGTATTTCGAGATCCGGGTCATATCCAGCTGATCGGCGATATTCGATTGCAGGAACTCGTCGACATTCTGCGGCGTGAGATTGCCGTTCTGCAGCAGCGGCTGGAGCTTTTCGGCGATCGAGCGGACATAGGCTTCCGCGTCGCTCGCTTCGGCCGGTGCGGCCAGGAACAGGGCAGAGGCGAACGCCGCAGCGGCTATCAGCCGCTTTATCACCGCCCTGCCGGAAATGAATGAACCAATAACCATGACGCCCCTCAATGAACTTGCGTGTTTCGGCGTCTACGCGCCGCTAAAGGGAGAGTGGCCCGAAATTCTTAAGGATCGGTAAAAGGCATCCGATAAACATCTGTATTGAATGGTAAATGGACTTTAGCCAAACCGATTTTCCGAGCGCTGCCGGGGGCTTTTTAGGTTACCGGCCGCCGTTCATAATTGAGAAATGATCTGATAAAATGGCGCGATTGCAGAGAGCTGAAAATTAATTGTTATCTATAAGATAAGAAATATTATCGTAATATATTGAAATAGAATGTTATTATTTGATTTGTACTGGCTGCCGTTAACGGTGTTTCCGTCGCGGCCTTTGCGCGGAGGCGGTGCCCGTCCGTCCGGCGTTAACGATATGCCTTGGCTTGCGACAAATCGCGCTCGGTCTGTACGACGAAGACGCCGTCGGGGCTATAGGTGCCGATCCTGTCCTCGGTAACGGCGTCGCGCAGGACGATCGACCGCGGGGCCTTTCCCAGCACCAGCGTGTTGTAGACCATCGCCGCCCGGGCATATTCGGCCAGGCCTTGCGGGCCGACCTTATAGAGCGGCCCGCCGATGTAATGGGTGACGGCGTCGTCCTCGACCTGGATGCGGCTGAGCGCGCCCAGTTTCACGAGCTTCGCCAGCCCGGCCTTGTAGCTTCGGGCGAATGCGTTGATTTCCGCCTCGTTGGCCGTGATCGCGCGCCCGATGACGAGCTGGTTCTCGACCAGGAAGGGCGCCGACAGGATGCAAAGCGCGAGGGAAAACAGCACCGCGAGGCCGATTGCCTTGCAGCGGCTGGGCTGCTCGGGCCGGCGGGTCAGGGCGATCCAGGCGGCGGCCAGGGCGGCGGCGGACGCGATGGCGATCAGCGATGTCGCGGCGGCGTAGAGCAGGAAGACCGTCTCCGGCGCCAGGGAGGCCGGCAGCAGGTGCTTCGGGTGGACGTAGAGCACCAGGCCCTGGAGCACCGCCACGTAGAGCAGCCCCGCGATGAAGAAGGCAGCAGAGCCCGAACGCTGCGACCGGCCGGCGGCCGGCGCCGCGGGCGATCCGGGCGGCCAGGAGGGCGGCGGCGAACGCGCTGCCGATGCCGAGCGCGACGGTCAGGAATTGCATGCTGCCTCCTTAGCCCGCGGCGCCTAGGTCGCGGTGATCAGGGAAAAATTGTGGTGGACGATGATGCCGTAGAGGAACAGCACCAGAAGCGCGATGCTGGCCGTGAAGCGGCTGTAAAGCATGTAGTAGACGAGGAAGCCCGCGAGCAGGTGGATCATCAGCTTCGGCAGCTGCCACCACTGGTCGAGATACTTCATCGACAGCGCCACGATGGGATTGAGCTCGACGCCCCCGGCGCGAAGCACCATGTTGGTGGAGACGATGTCCAGGATGCCGAATACCACGATCATCGTGCCGATGAGGGCGGCGATGAGCCGAATCAATCCTGAACGCGTGCGGGTCTTCTCCATACCTTAACTCCACTCCGTGCCGCGGCGGCGGCGGTGCCATGCGGTTGCCCGCAACTCGTCTGTTCCGGTGTTTTCCCGGTGGCTATGGGGTGAGTATGGGAACGGTTCGAAATTCGGTAAAATGCGATAAGTATTTAGTAAAAATGGCGTATTCCTCGCCGTACCAAAGTCATTTGCGGCTAGTCCTTATGGACGATGCGCCGCCGCCGGCAGCGGGGCCGAAAGCCGCGGAACGCCGGGGATTTCCGCCGCCGGCCGCGGATAGCCTGCGGACGCAGGCCAAAGCGGCCCGCAAGGGCTGCCTTTGCAGTTGATCGCCTCCCTTTGCAGGCGGCGGACCGGATTGCCAAGTCAGCCGTTCGGGACCGTCGCCGGCGCGCGTGGGCGCGCTGCGAGGCTCGGATGAATTTCAAATATGGGTTGTATCGCGACGAGGACGGCGGGCGCCGCCAGCCGAGTCGTCGAATTAGGAATCGATTACTTTGGGCGCCGTGTTCGCCCTGAAGCACCCGTGGGTCGGAATTCGCCGCGCGGCGCAAGGCATTCCGCCACGAAATCCAGTGGTCCGGGGAAGATTCGAACGCAAACTGTTGACCTGTGGGACGCTGGCTGTTTTCATCGTTAAAGGAAGCAGGGGCAAAGGATTCCCGGCCCGGAGTTCCGCTATTTCCTTTCGCGCTCTTTACAATCGTTAATTTATGCGATGCTTTGGGCGCCAAGACTACGTACAGACTACGTATAAACCAATCCCCGTATGGGGAGCGCCAGAAGGGCAAGGAAGGTCAATGCGGGTCATTGCTATCGCGTCGCAGAAGGGCGGGTCGGGCAAGACCACCCTGGCGGGTCATCTTGCGGTTCAGGCTGAGCGGACGGGTGCGGGGTCGGTCGCGTTAATCGATGCGGATCCGCAGGGCAGCCTCGCGGACTGGTGGAACGAACGGGAATCGCCGACGCCGATGTTCGTCCATACCTCGACCCAGCGAACTCGAGCAGGATATCGAGCAATTGCAAGGGCTTGGGATAGATCTGCTGTTCATCGACACGCCACCCGCGATCACGGCCACCATATCCGACGTGATCCGCGTCTCGGACCTGGTGCTGATACCGACGCGTCCCAGCCCGCACGACCTGCGCTCGGTCGGCCGGACCGTCGAGCTGGTGGAAGCGATCAACAAGCCGATGGTTTTCGTGATCAATGCCGCAACTCCGCGCGCCCGCATTACCTCGGAGGCGGCGATCGCTCTCTCGCAGCACGGGACGCTTGCGCCGTCCATCATTCACCAGCGCGTCGATTTCGCCGCCAGCATGATCGATGGGCGGACCGTCATGGAGCTCGATGCTGTCTCTCGGTCGGCGAAGGAAATTGCCAAACTCTGGGACTATCTCAAGAACCGGATGGAGCGTAATATGCGCTCTACCACTATTGGCACGGGTGGCAACCCGATGTCCGCGAGTGGTGAAACGGAGATGGACCGGGTACACGGGCAGGATACCAATTGACGACGAAGAAAAGTAAACCGGCTTCGCTTACGAGCTCTCTCTTGGCGCGCAAGGGGGAGGCGGAACCAGCGGCTGCGCCGTATTCGATTCCGGAAGGTGGGCGGCAGCGGCCTGCGGAATCCATGATAAGCAAGGGTAATGGCAACGGCGGCGATCTGGGGCATGCGCTTTCGGGCATGACGCGCTTGCCGACGGTCGAGCATGACGCAAAGGGCGTCGCGACCGACAACGGTACGCCGTCGGCGGCGGTCAGCCCGCCTGAGCGGCAACCGGCGCGGGTGATCCCACCGGCGCCTCCGGCCGTGCCGCGAATTCGAGATTCCCGAGATCGCGCGCCGACCGGCCGGCCTCGGACAGGCCCGAGGCCATCGGCCCGGAATCCGCAAGACCGGAAACCGCCGGAAACGCGATCAGGAACCGGAGGGCGCGGAAGCCGACCATCCGGAAAAATTCAGCGCCGAGGAAACCTTCGTCGAAAGCGCGACCGCGGAAGAGGTGTCCTTGGACGAAGCAGTGATCGAAGCGGCGGCCCCGTCCGGGGAGTCGCCGGCGCCTAGGGCCCCGGCCACCTCGGCCTGCGGCCGGATCGGACGCGACGCCGGGCGGAACCGACGGCACCGGATCGGACGACGGTACGGCCGACCGCGAAGCGGTGCGCGATGCGCGCCTGCTGCGATTTCGTCTACGTCATGGCCGCGCTGACCGGCATCGTCGCCATCGTGCTGTATGCCGGCGGCTGGTTGCGAGAAGGACCGACGAAGCGCGCGCCGGAAGAGGCGGTTGCGTCCGCGTCGCAGAGCGCTCAGCCCGAAATCACGGCGAAGACGGTGGCGCCGCCGGCCGCGATCGAAAAGCCCTGCGGCAAGCGACTCACCCGCGATACCGCCGGCGCCGCCGGTCACCGCGCCGAGCGTGACCGAGGCCAAGCCGGGCGTGCCCGAGACCGCGGTCACGACGGGCGGGCCGCCGAAGCCGCAGGCGGAGAGCGCCATGCCGGCGCCGGCTGAATCACCCGCAGGTGTGGCGGAAAAGCCGGCCATGCCCAGCGAGACACAGCAGGCCGCCGTGCCGAACAAGCCGGATATGCCTCCGGCGGCCGGCGAGACCGCCGAGAGCCCGGGCGCTTCCGTCGCGGCGGAAGCAGCCGCCGGCGGCGAAGGTTACCGCGCCGAAAGCGATCGCGCCTTCCGGGAGCTCGGACGAAGCCGCGGGCGGCAAGGCCGTGCGCGACGTGCCCAACATGCGGGTGCTGGCGCCGGCGCTGGTGAAGCCGGAACCGGCCGAGACCGCCCCGCCGTCGAAGCCGGAGACGGGAAGCGTGCCGGCCGTGACGGCGCCGGCGGTCGATCAGACCGCGGCGATCCCCAAGGCCAGGCCGTCGAAGCCGGCGCACGCGGCGAAGGGCGGGCATTTCTACATCCAGCTCGCGTCGGTCGGGTCCGAGAAAGTCGCCGCGCATGAATGGGCGCGCCTGCAGAAGGCGTATCCCGATGTCCTGCGGGAGCGTGAGCTCGTGATCGAGAAGAAGGAGATCGCCGGGCGCGGGACCTTCTATCGCGTGCAATCGGGCGGGTTCAAATCGCTCGAGGAGGCGCGCTCGGTCTGCAATACGTTTGAAGACGAAAAAGCAGGCCTGTCTCGCCGTCAAACGCTGACAGCGCCATTCGGATGAGGAAGGAACGCCGCGCTTCGCCGCGGCGTTACCTTTTCTGCAGCAGGCGCCAGATGCGGTAGGGCGTGGCCGGCATGTCGAAGGCCTCGACGCCCGCCTGCCGCAGCGCGTCCATGATCGCGTTGGCGACGGTCGGGATCGCGCCGATCGTGCCGGACTCGCCGGCGCCCTTGACGCCGAGCGGGTTGGTCCGGCACGGCACCGGGTGATAGGCGAAGTCGAAGGACGGCATGTCGCCGGCGCGCGGCAGCGCGTAATCCATGAAGGACCCCGAGACGAGCTGGCCCGAGCCCGCTTCGTAGACGCAGTGCTCGCCAAGCGCCTGGCCCGCGCCCTGGACGACGCCGCCATGCATCTGGCCGTCGACGATCATCGGGTTGATCACCCGCCCCACGTCGTCCACGCCGGCATAGCGCTCGAGCGTCACATGGCCGGTGTCGGGATCGATCTCGACCTCGCAGATATGGCAGCCGTTCGGATAGGTCGGCGCGTCGGCCTCGTAATCGAGATCGGTGTCGAGGCTCTTCGGCACGTCGGCGGGCCAATCGCCGGTGCCGGCGCCCGCCGCGACCGCCTGCAAGGTGAGCGCCTTGTCGGTGCCGACGATGCGGAAGCTGCCGCCGCCATAGGTGACGTCCCGCGGCGACGCCTCGAGCAGCTGGGCCGCGATCGCCTTGCCGGTTTCGATCGCCGTGTCGCAGGCGGCCAGCATCGCGCCGCCGCAGACCGCCATCGAGCGCGAGCCCGTCGTCTGGCCGCCGTCCGGCACGATGTCGCTGTCGCCCTCGACGATGCGGACCTGCTGGAACGGGATGCCGAGCCTTTCGGCGACCACCTGCGCGAAGCTGGTGAAATGTCCCTGGCCCTGGCTTTGCGCCGCGCTGTAGACCGTGACGATGCCGTCCGCGCCGAAGCGGATGCGCGCGGTCTCGGCGAGGCGCGCGCCGGCATGCTCGATGAAGCAGGCGAGGCCGATGCCGCGGTAGCGGCCGCGCCGGCGGGCTTCGTCGCGCCGCGCGGCGAACCCGTCCCAGTCCGCGAGGCCGCGCGCGGCGTCGAGGATCTCCTCGAAGGCGCCGCTGTCGTAGGTCTGCGTCACCGGCGTGCGGTAGGGCATGGCGGCGGGTCGGATCAGGTTGCGCCGGCGCAGCTCGACGCGGTCGATGCCGAGCTCGGCCGCCGCCTGGTCGACGATGCGCTCGATGATGTAGCTCGCCTCGGGCCGGCCGGCGCCGCGATAGGGGCCGATCGGCGCGGTGTTGGTGAACACGCATTTGACCTCGAGAAGGATCGCCGGCGTGTCGTAGACCCCGGCCATGCACCAGGCCATGTTGCGCGTCGCGATGCCGAGGCCCGCGGCCGACAGATACGCCCCCATGTTCGACAGCGCCTCCATCTTCAGCGCGAGGAAGCGGTAATCCGCGTCGAGCGCGAGCGCGGCCTCCATCACGCCGTCGCGCGCCTGGTTGTCGGCGAGGAAGCTCTCGCTCCGGCTGGCGGTCCATTTCACCGGCCGGCCGAGCGCGCGCGCCGCGTAAAGCAGGGGCGGGTACTCGGGATAGGGCTGGGTCTTCATGCCGAAGCCGCCGCCAACGTCGCCTGACACGACGCGCAGCTTGTCCGAAGGGATGTGGAGGATCGCGCTCGCCAGCGTGTCGCGCAGCCCGGTGACGCCTTGCGAGCCGGTCCTGAGCGTATAGCGGCCTGTCGCGGCGTCGAACTCGGCAATTGCCGCCCGCGGCTCCATCGTGCAGACGGCAAGCCGGTTGTTCACCACCTTGAGGCGCACGACATGCCGCGCGCGGGCGAAGGCCTGCGCGACCGCCTCGGCGTCGCCGGTCGCGTAGTCGAGCGCGATATTGCCCGGCGCGTCGGGCCAGAGACGGGGCGCGTCCGCGGCGACGGCGGCCTCGACCCCGGTCACGGCCGGCAGGACGCGGTACTCGACCGCGACCTGTTCCGCTGCGTCCAGCGCCGCCGCCTCGGTCTCGGCGACGACCAGCGCGACCGGCTCGCCGACATGGCGGACGCGGCCGCGCGCCAGCGGATAGCGCGGCGGCTTGACCGGTTCGCGGCCGTCGCGCCCCGTGGGCGCCATCATGCAGGGAATGGAGCCGAACGCCTGCAGGTCCTTTTCCGTGTAGACGCCGAGCACGCCCGGCATGGCGCGCGCGGCGGCGCTGTCGACCGAGACGATCTCGGCATGCGCGTGCGGCGCGCGGACGAAAACGCCGTAAGCCTGCTCGGGCTGGCTGACGTCGGCCGTGAAACGGCCGCGCCCGGTCAGGAGATGCAGGTCCTCGGTACGCCCCGGTGCCTGCGCTTCGCCATAGCGGCGGGTGGATTCGCTCATGCTTGGATTCTATGGCCCGGCGGCGGAAGGGTAAAGACACGAGGGCGTGGCTCGAGCGCATCGTTTACCGCTCATCGTATTCTCTGCTACGCTGCGTGCGCGTGGTTGACGCATCCCCGTCCGCGGGAAGGGCAGCGCCCACAACCGACGGCCCTGTCATCATCGATATCCCTTTTGGTCTGACCCGGCGGACACAGGCGTTCTCAAGAGGGTGTCGCCATGTCCGCAAGCCGTCTGCAACGGGACGACGACCGTCGTCTCAATCTCGAACAACAGAAAACCCGCGCGAAAGAGCTGCGCGCCGCCGTGCGACGGAGCGATGCCGGCGCGCTCGCCCGCATCCGGCGCCACCATCCGAAAGCGTCGGGCCTTTCCGACGACGCGCTCCGGCACCATCTCGCCAAGCTGAGCGACGCGCAGCTGGTGATCGCCCGCGAGCTCGGGCTGCCGAGCTGGCCCAAGCTCAAGGCGCATGTCGAGCGGCTCGGGTGGGCGCATCGCGACATCGCGGCGCGCGGCCCGGCGCCGGATGGCGACCGGCCGACCGCGCATATGCGTTGCGGCTCCGACATTCGCGAAGGCCTGAAAGAAGCGGGCTTCGTCGGCGATTTCGTCGAGTTCAGCGATCCCGCGTGGCGCGGCCCGCTGCCGCAGGACGGCGCAGACCTCGCGGCGCGGGCGCAGGCCATCGCCAAGGCCTGCGATTTTCCGCAAGCGGACGTCGAGGCGAAGCTTCGCCGCGAATATGACGACCTTGCCGCGGCGACGGATCGCTATGCGCGCATTGTTTTGTGGTGCGAACACGACAGCTACGACCAGCTCTGCCTCGCCCGCGTGCTGGCGGAATTCGCGGCGCGGCGCCGGCTGCCGGCGGTCGAGCTGATCGCCATCGATCGGTTCCCGATGATCGAGCGCTTCAACGGCCTCGGGCAGTTGTCACCCGCGGCCTTGCGGCTGCTCTGGGACAGCCGCACCGCCGTGACGGCGCGCCAGGTTGCGCTGGGCGCCGTGGTGTGGCGCGTGCTCTCCGATCCGTCCCCGGCGGCGCTCGGCGCGCTTGCCGCCGGCGGAACGCCGGAACTGCCGCTCATGGCCCCGGCGTTGAAACGGCATCTGCAGGAGCTGCCGTGGACGGGCGGCGGGCTCAGCCTGACCCAGCGTCTCGCGCTCGAGGCGCTCGCGAGCGGTCCGCGGACCGTGTCGCAGCTCTTCTGGACGACCCAGGCCGAGACCGAGCCGATGGCGTTCATGGGGGATCTGTTCTTCCGGGCTGTCCTGCGCGAGATGCTCGGCGCGTCGCCGCCACCCTTTGCCCTGGATGCGGACACGGCGCGCCTACGCTGGCCGCAGCAGCGCTTGCGCTTGACGGCGACAGGCGAAGCGCTTCTGGCCGGCGCGCAGGACTGGATGCGCCTCGGCCCGCCCGTGCGATGGGTCGGCAATGTGCGGGTCGCGCCGGGCGCGCCCGTCTGGCGGTGGAGCGAGGCAAGCGGCCGGCCGATGCTGGCGTAGCGCGGCTAGTTCATCCGCTTGCCCTTGCCGCCGGAGCGAGGGCGGGTCGGCGGCGGCAATATGGTCCACGCTTGCCGCCGCCATCGCCGGCATGAAGCCTGCCGCTGCCGCGACAGGCTTCATGCATCACACGCCGCCCTTGCCGATCCGTGCGCGTCAGAACTTCCGCTCGTAGATCAGCACGGCGCCGATGGTGTTCAGGTTCTCGCGCGCGACGCGTTCGTGCTTGTAGCCCGCTTCGATGCCGAGGCCTTCGAGCAGCGGCGCAAACGTCTTGAGCTGAGAGCCGAGGTCGTAACCGACCGAAAAGCCGACCAGATGGTCTGTGTAGTCGTCGCTCGCCGCATGGTCGTCGACCGGGCGGATGGTCGCGTGCGCCGAGGCGGACCAGCCTTGCCCGAGATCGGAGCCGATCGCGACGGTGATGTAGTCGACGCTGATATCCGCGCCGCCCTGGTTCGAGATGTGGGCGTATTCGAGCATCGGGACGATCTTGATCTGGTCGGTCAGCGCGTGTTCCCAAGAAAGCCCGGCGACATAGGCGTTCTCGTTCTTTTCCTCACTGGTGCTGTGCTTCTGACGCGACCAGCCGATATTGTAGGACAGACCCTTGAGATGGGGGAGGTCGCTGCCTTCGAGCACGACGTCGAAGTTGTTGAAGTCCTCCGTGTTGCCGGCGCCACCGTCGGTGTGGCGCGCATGTCCCGGCCGCAGCATGTCGCTGTCGTTGATGCTGGGCCGCGAGAACAGCGAATTGCTGAGGAAGGTCGTGTCGTTGAAGAAGCTTTCGACCGACAGCGTGTGCGTCCCGACGAAATGCGCGGTGTAGGCGCCGCCGACGCCGATCTTTTCGGTCAGCTCGTAGTCCTCGTCGAAATCGGTGCCGTAGAGGCCCGGCGTCACGTCCCAGCCCTTGGCGAAGCGCGGATGGATCTTGCCGGCGTAAACCTGGACCGGCTCGAAATTCACCGAGCCGTAAAGCTGCTCGACATAGGCGCCCTCGGCCCGGAAGGCGCTGCTTTCGGTGACGGAGCGCACCTGCTCCATCTTGACCAGGCTGTTGATCGAGAAGTGCTTGCCGAAATTCACGAAGCTTTCGAACTCGGGCTCCGAATAGGTGTTGTTGAATGGCTTGACGCCGCCGCTGCTGTTCAGCGTCTGGTCGCTCTGCAGGGTGAGCAGCAGTCTGGCGCCCCAGGTCATCCCGGTGCCGGTGCCCGGCGCCGGCTGGTCCGTGCCTTCGAGATGCGGCGTCTGGTCCGCTTGCGCGACATTGGGCTTCTGTGCGGCATCGGGCTTTTGGTCGGCCGCTTGCGCGTCCGGCATGGCGGCCAGCAGGCATGCGGCCAGGATCGCGGCCGGCTTGGCGCCGGCGAGTGAAATCTCCCTCATTCTTATTTCCTCTGCTAACGGTGGAAGGGTGGTCGGACCGGCACGGCGAGCCCCGTGGGAACGGCAAGAAAACGGGAATAGGCTGGGCTCAGCATCATGAGCCCTTTAGTTGCGAGTGATTGTCATTGATAGTATCGGGCACTTTACGCAAATGCAATTCATTCGCAACTATAATATGACGGCGGCCGGCTCGTGCCGGCGGCGCGCGGGATTAGCGGGCTGAAACGATTGTGAGAGGCGGGGGCGGTGCAGCGGGAGCCGCCGCGTCATGGCGAGGCGTTCCCGTTCTTCCGGGCCGGGCGGCCCGGGCGGCCCGGGCAGGGGCCTTGCGCGATTTCGTCGCCGGAGGGCGGCCGCTCAGGTCGCGCGGCGGGTCGGCTGGTGGTCGGGGAAGCCCTCGATGTCGCCCAGCGCCTTCTTGTCGCGCGGGATGACCGGCGGCGACTGGACGTAGACGGTGAGCAGCCGCGCCACCTGCATCAGCGCGTCGAGGTGAACCCGCTCGTAGCCGTGGCTGCCGTCGATGCCGAAGGTCATCAGCGCGGTGCGGATGTCGTTGCCCGCTTCGATCGCCGAGGCGGCGTCGCAGCGATAGTAGCGGAACACGTCGCGCTGGTGGGCGATGCCGTGCTCCTGCGCCAGGCGCAGCAGATGCTGCGTCAGGTGCCAGTCGAAGGGGCCGGTCTGGTCGCCCATGGCGATGGTGACGCCGTATTCCGAGGAGTTCTGGCCCGGCGCGACGGTGCCGTTGTCGACCGCGACCATCTCGGCGACGTCGCCGTGCAGCACGGCCGAGGCGCCGGAGCCGATCTCCTCCGAGATCGTGAACAGGAAATGGCAGTCGACCGGCAGGTCCGGCTTGGCGTCGACGATGGCGTCCAGCGCGGCGATCATCGCCGCCACGCCCGCCTTGTCGTCGAGATGGCGCGAGTTGATGTAGCCGTTCTCGAGGAATTCCGGCCGCGGATCGACGGCGACGATGTCGCCGACATTGTATCCCGCGGCGATCAGGTCCTGTTCGCTCGACACGCGCTCGTCGACCCGCAGCTCGATGTGCTGCCAGGAGATCGGCAGCTCGTCGATCTCCTTGTTGAAGGTGTGGCCGGATGCCTTGAGTGGCAGGATGGTGCCGCGCTTGGAGCCGGCGTCGGTGAGGACCGTGACCCGCGCGCCTTCCGCGAAGCGCGCCGACCAGGTGCCGATCGACACCAGCTCGAGCCGGCCGTTCTCCTTCAGCCGCTTCACCTGCGCGCCCAGCGTGTCGACATGGGCGAGCACGGCGCGGTCCGGGCTGCTCTGGCGTCCGTGCAGGTTGACGCGCATGGCGCCGCGGCGGGTCAGCTCGTAGTCGACGCCGCGCGCCTGGAAGCGCTCGGCCAGGTAATGCACGATCGCGTCCGTGTAGCCCGCCGGGCTCGGGATGCTGAGCAGGTCCATCAGGGTCGCGATGATGTTGCCCTCGTGGATCGGGAGCGGCGCGATCGGGTGGAGCTGGTGCACGACTGTCGGGGCGTTCGCCATGGTGCCTCGGCTTATCTGATGGTTTGCGGGAAAAGCAGGTCGATGAAGCGCTCGGCCGTCGGCTGCGGCTCGTGGTTGGCGAGGCCGGGACGCTCGTTGGCCTCGATGATCACGTAGTCGGGGCCGCGCGGCGTCGGCACGATCAGGTCGAGGCCGACGACGGGAATGTCGAGGGCGCGGGCGGCGCGCACGCTGGCGTCGGTGATCGCCGGGTGCAGGTGGTCGGTGACGTCGTGGATCGTGCCGCCGGTGTGCAGGTTGGCGGTGCCGCGGACCGCGATCGTCTTGCCTTCGTCCAGCACGGTGTCCATCGCCGCGCCGGCTTCGGCGATGCAGCGCTCGGTCTCAGCGTCGAGCGGGATGCGGCTTTCGCCGTCGGTCGCGCGCGCGCGCCGGCGGCTCTGCACCTGTATGAGCTCTTCGACGGTCGACTTGCCATTGCCGGTGACCGCGGCCGGCCGGCGGATGGCGCCCGCGACGACATGGCCGCCGATGACGATGACGCGGAGATCCTCGCCGCGGCGGTATTCCTCGAGCAGCACCCGGTCGCAATGATGCCGCGCCAGCGCGATGGCGCGCTCCATCGCGTCGGGCTCGCGGATGCCGACGCTGATGCCGCGGCCCTGCTCGCCGCGCGCCGGCTTCACGACGATGCTGCCGTGGCGGGCGAGGAAGGCCAGGTTGTCGGCCGGCGCGCCGGCTTCCATCTGATCGGGGACGGCGAGCGCGTCCTTTTCCAGGATGCGGCGGGTCAGCGCCTTGTCGTCGCAGCGGCTCATCGCCACCGCCGTGGTCAGCTCCGACAGCAATTCGCGGCAGCCGATCGTGCGCCCGCCGAGCGAGAGGCGGAACAGCGCACCCTCTTCGTCCTCGATCTGGACACCGATGCCGCGCCGCCGCGCCTCGTCGATGATGATGCGGGCGTAGGGGTTGAGCTTCGCTTCCGGCTCCGGCGCGATGTAGAGCTTCTCGTTGATCGGGTTCTTGTGCTTCACCGCGAACACGGGCACGCGCTGGAAGCCGAGCAATTCGTACAGCTTGATCGCCGCGGCGTTGGTGTGCAGGACGCTGAGGTCGAGGAAGCTGCGCCCGCGCGTCTGGAAACGCTCGGCGAGATGGCGGACCAGCGCCTCGCCGACGCCGGGCGGCGCGCTCTGCGGGTCGACCGCGAGCGACCAAAGGCTCGAGCCGTCCTCCGGGTCGTTGAAGGCGCGGGCGTGGTCGATTCCCATCACCGTGCCGACCACGGCGCCCGACCGCTCGTCGATGGCGACCAGGATCGTGAAGGTCCGCGAGTTGTGCGTTCGCCGCAGGAAATCGCTCGGGATCTGCACCATGCCGACGCGGGCGAGGATGCTGTTGATCGCGTCCGCGTCCTCCTTGCGCTGCAGCCGGCGGATAAAGAAGCCGCGCGGGCTTTCCTTCTTGTTCCGGTAGTGCGATAGCCACAGCCGGTAGGTGTGCGACGGATCGAGGAAGAGCCCCTGCGGCGCCGACGCCAGCACGACATGCGGGTCCTCGACATAGAAGGCGATATTGCGCTCCTTGAGGGCCTCCTCGGTGACGGCGGCGGCGAGCTGGCGCGCGTCGCCGAAGGTCTGGGCGAAGATCAGCTTGCCCCAGCCGCAGTGGAGGATGGCGTCCTGCTTCGGCTGCTTGCCGCGCGATTCCGCGGGCAGCAGCCGGCTGTGCCGGACGCGCGGGCTTTGGGCGCGCCGGACGGCGGCCGATTTCGGGAGCTTTGCCTTTGCCGGATCAGATGCCATGGGTCTGCATCCACATTTCGAGCAGGGCGACCTGCCACAGTTTCGAGCCGCGCAGCGGCGTGATGTGCGATTCCGGGTCGTCGAGCAGCGTCTCGACATAGTCGCGGTTGAACACGCCGCGCTCCACCGCTTTTTGCGACGCAAGCACGCTGCGCACCATGTCGAGCACGTCGCCCCGGATATATTTGAGCGCAGGCACGGGGAAATAGCCCTTGGGCCGGTCGATCACGGCGTGCGGGATGACCTGGCGCGCGGCTTCCTTGAGGACGTATTTGCCGCCGTCGGCGACCTTCATCTCCGCCGGCGCGCGGGCGGCCAGCTCGACCAGGTCGTGGTCGAGGAAGGGAACGCGCGCCTCCAGGCCCCAGGCCATCGTCATGTTGTCGACGCGCTTGACCGGGTCGTCGACCAGCATGACGGTCGTGTCCATGCGCAGCGCCTTGTCGATCGGGCGGCTCGCGCCGGGCTCGGCGAAGCGCTCCGCGACGAAGCGCTCGGCCCAGTCCTCGCCGCCGAATTCGGGCGCGACCGCCGACAGGTATTCCGCATGGTCGCGGTCGAGGAACAGGCGGCAATAGTCGTGCACCGGGTCCTTCGACTCGAGCATCGGCGGATACCAGTGGTAGCCGCCGAACACCTCGTCGGCGCCCTGGCCCGACTGCACGACCTTGACGTGCTTCGACACTTCCTCGGACAGCAGGTAGAAGCCGATGTTGTCGTGGCTCACCATCGGCTCGGACATGGCGGCGATGCAGCCCGGAAGCGAGGGCAGGAGCCGCTTCGCGCTGTCGACGCGGACCTTGTGGTGGCGGGTGGCGAAGGCCTCGGCGACGATGTCGGAATATTCGAATTCGTCGCCGCGCTCGTCGCCGACGGTCTCGAAGCCGACGGAGAAGGTCTCGAGCCCGTCCTGGCCCTCTTCGCGCAGGAGCCCGACGATCAGGCTGGAATCGAGCCCGCCCGAGAGCAGCACGCCGACCGGGCACGTCGGCCACCAGCCGGCGGCGCACCGCGGTGCGCAGCGCGGCGAGCATGCGCTCCTGCCATTCTTCGGGCTGGAGCCCGGCATCCGCGTCCTCGCAGCGGTGCTCGACATGCCAGTAACGGTGCTCGCTGCGGCGTCCGTCCGGCTCGATACGCTCGACGGTGGCGGGCGGCAGCTTGCGCACGCCCTGCAGGATGGTGTGCGGCGCCGGCACGACGGCGTGGAAATTCATGTAGTGATTCAGCGCCACCGGATCGATGCGCGTGTCCACCTCGCCGCCGGCGAGCAACGCCGGCAGGGACGACGCGAAGCGCAGCCGGCCGGGCCCTCCGCATAGTAGAGCGGCTTGATGCCGAGCCGGTCGCGCGCCAGCGTGACGGCGTGCGTGTCGCGCTCCCAGATCGCGAAGGCGAACATGCCGTTGAGCCGCTCGACGCAGTGCGGTCCCCAGGCGTGATAGGCCTTGAGGATGGCCTCGGTGTCGCCGCTGGAGAAGAAGCGGTAGCCGCGCCCGTCGAGCTCGCGCCGCAGCTCCCGGTAATTGTAGATGCAGCCGTTGAAGACGATGGCGAGCCCGAGCTCGGGGTCGATCATCGGCTGCTGCGCGCGCTCGGACAGATCGATGATGCTGAGCCGGCGATGGCCGAAGGCGACGTTGCCTTGGGCGAACAAGCCGCCGCGTCCGGGCCGCGCGACGCCAGGCGCCGCTCATCGCGTGACCGCGCCGATATCTGGGGGCAGGCGTCAAACCGGATCTCGCCGGCGATTCCGCACATGCTTCGTTGTCCTTCCGTCTCGTGGCTGCGCTGGCCCTGGTCGAACGCCTTGCGCGGCCGCGCGTTCCGTCGGCATCCGACCCTCAGCCCATCCCCGTCAGCGCCGACATGATCGGCGTCTGGGGAAAGGCCGGCGGCTCTACCGGCCGGGCGCGGTCGAGCGTGCGCGCCACGGCCGACAGCAGGATCTGTTCGACGAGGCGCTGCCGGTTCACGCCGAGGCGCAGGACGCAGGATTTGCGAAAGCGGTCGTAGAGGATGGCGCAGGGTTGCGTGACGCCGTCACCGGCGTCATAGGTGCCCGTAACCGCGAGGTAGCTGTCGGGATCGCACCGGTTCAGCCCATCGAGTTCGCGCATTGAAGTAGCTCACGGCTTCCGCCCGGCTCGCGATCACGTTTCGCGTGTCTTCCGATATGACGGTCACGTCGGGGGAGAGGCGGGGCGCAAAGCCATCGATGCTGCCGTCGTTCAGCGCATCGATGAGCATTGTCGTGTCGGGGATGGAGGCTACGGCATAGTCGGTGGAAATCCGGATGACGACCTTCTCCTGTCTCTTCTGATCGATGGATAACTCGAAGCTATAATATGGGCGTTTTCTCAGTAATTTCAAGTCCATATTGGAATATTGAGGTGATAATGAAGTAAATATAACTAACAAATATTGAATATTTCAAAGATTTACTATCGGATGATTATTATTTCACGATATCGAATACCCATCAGGCATATGAAATCGAATATTTGATTTTTCCATGCCGCTTATTTCCTGATCACGCATCGCGGGCCGCCGGGCAGAGTATTGTTTTCGTCATGTGTCTTACGATGCGGCCAACTCGCACGCGTGCGACGCGGGCGGCACGGCCGATGCAGGGGGGAGGGCCGCTGCGGCGCGGAGCCGGCATTATTTAATCCTGTCTTAACGCGTGGCCGATATTTTGTTCGCATTAAGGCAGTATTGACAAAATTATGGCGGTAACCCACATTTTGCGTAGTCGAACATTTGTTTGATTACTACCGAATACTGAGCGTCCGCATTGTGCGATGCACGAACATTATAATTCGACGCCGCTTGGACAGCCAAGACCAAGGACAACAAAACTGAACATTCGGTCGCAGGGGAGACCGTGGGAACTCTGGATGGAGGTCGGACACCTCCACGAAAGGATGGCGTGATGCCACGCTTGTTGCTACTCACGGTTTCCGCGCTCGCGACACTCGCATCCTCGCCGGCGATGGCGCAGATGGTGTGCGGCGAGCGGGTCGCGATCGTCAACGCGCTCGAAGCGGGACATCAGGAACAGAAGACGGCGGCGGGCCTCTCGGGCAATGGCGGCCTGGTCGAGCTTTTCACCGGCGATGCCGGGAGCTGGACCTTGCTGCTGACGCTTCCCGGCGGGCCGACATGCTTGCTCGGCGCCGGTGAAGACTGGGAAGGCTGGAAGCCGGAGGCGGGACCGCAGAACACCTCGATGCCCGCGGCGCCGGGCAATTCGACCTGAGCGGCCGGCGCGACAGCTCGAGACGGATTTACGCCAGAGGCCGGTAAACGGCGAGGGGAATGCGGCGGAACCGGTGCGCAAGTTGGCTGCACCCGTTCCGCCGCTGCTTTTTTGCGCCTGCTAGGCGGTCGTCAAAGGCCGCTTCTTCCGCGCGACCGTGACCAGGCCCAGGATCGCGGTAAGGAATAGCCAGGCCGCCGCCGGCAGCGGCACCTCGTTGACCTTCATCTGCCCGGTATACTGCCCGTCATTGCCGATGAGGGTCCCGGCGACCCGGAAGAAGTAGTCGCCGGCCGCCAGGTTGGCGTAACGGAAGCTGACGAACGGGTTGTTGTCGCCGGTATTCGGCACGAAATACGTGGCGCCGATGCTGTTGATCAGGTCCGCGCCGCTGAACAGCGCCAGCGAGACGGGATTCTGACTGTAGTTGGCGAGCGTATTGTCCTTCGTCAGCGTGCCGGTGATATGCGCCGGCTCGAGCAGGGTGAACCCCCAGGCATGCGCGTAGCTGTCCCCGCTGTTCTTCGGGGATACCGCATCGACCGAGGTCGTGAAATCGCCGAAATCCCCGACGACGAACGGGCTGCCGTTGACAGTTCCGGCCATCTCACAGGTCAAGGCGCCGCATTCGAGCGCCTCGCTTTCGCTGCTGAAGCCGAAGAGCACCGGCAAGACAAGCAGTGCCAAGACACTGAATCTTCGTTGCATAGCATGTCCTTCCACAAGGTTTGCTCAACGCCGAGATTGAGGCTCCCACAGTCCAGGTACGCGGACGCTCCCCGCCGAAAACTCGACAAATCCACAACGATGTGTTGGCGGAGAGGTTCCGGACAAAGTGACGCAGCCGGATGCGCTGAGAATCCGCTGTCGCGCAAATGTCTCGCCGGGGTGTGCGCCGACGCCGGTCGTCCGCCGGCGCAATCAGCCGTAGCGCGCGACCCGCTGCTCGATCGCGCCGAAGATCGACGCGCCGGTCGCGCCGAACATCTCGATGCGCACCACGTCGCCGAACTGCAGGAAGGGCGTCTTCGGTTCACCGTGCTCGATGGTCTCGATCGCCCGCAGCTCGGCGAGGCAGGACGAGCCGGCGGAACGGTGGTCCTTGTTGGACACCGTGCCCGAGCCGAGGATGGTGCCCGCGCCGAGCCGGCGGGTGCGCGCGGCATGGGCGATCAGCTCGGGAAAGCCGAAGGTCATGTCGACGCCCGCGTTGGGATGGCCGATCTCGCGTCCGTTCACCCGGCTGACCAGCGGGCGGTGCAGCCGCGCGCCGTCCCAGGCCTCGCCGAGCGCGTCCGGCGTCACCGCGACCGGGGAGAAGGCGCTTGCCGGCTTGCTCTGGTAGAAGCCGAAGCCCTTCGCCACTTCGCCCGGCACCAGGTTGCGCAGGCTGACGTCGTTGCACAGCATGACCAGCTTGATGTGGCCGGCTGCTTCCGCGGCACTCACGCCCATCGGCACGTCGTCCAGCACGACCGCGATCTCCGCCTCGAAATCGATGCCCCAATCCGCGTCGGCCAGCAGGATGTCGTCGCGCGGCCCGAGGAAGCCGTCCGACAGGCCCTGGTAGATCAGCGGATCGGCGCGGAAGCTGTCCGGCATCTCGGCGCCGCGCGCGCGGCGCACCAGCTCCATATGGCTGAGGAAGGCCGAGCCGTCGGCGAACTGGTAGGCGCGCGGCAGCGGCGCGGCGCAATGCGCGATGTCGAACGGCTCGGCGCCGACCGCCTCGTCGAGCTCCAGGCGGTTGGAGAGCGCGCGGAGCAGGGGCTCGGCCGCGGCCCAGTTGTCGAGGGCGGCCTGTAACGTCGGCGCGACGCCGCGCGGCCGCACGCAGTGCCGGAGCGCGCTGTCGACGATGACGAGCGTGCCGTCGCGGCCGCCGTATCGGAGGGTGGCGAGCTTCATGGCGGCTTACTCCGCGGCCTTGGCGTCGGCGCGGCCGGGACGCCAGGAGTTGACGTAGTCGGGGTTCTCCACGCCCGCGGGCAGGTCGCCAACGGTGAGCGCGTCGCGCGCGTCGACCATCACCGCATATTCGTCGGTCGCCGGCTTCTTCGCGGTCAGCATGCCCTGCAGCGCCTTCGGATGCGGCCCGTGCGTGAAGCCGCAGGGGTGGAAGGTGACCATGCCGGGCGCGATGTCGTCGCGGCTGAAGAAGTCGCCGCGGTGATAGAAGATCACCTCGTCGTAGTCGTCGTTGTTGTGGAAGAACGGGACCTTGAGCGCGCCGGGGTCGCTCTCGATCGGCCGCGGCACGAAGGTGCAGACGACGAAGCGGTCGGCGGCGAAGGTCGTGTGCACCGACGGCGGCAGGTGGTAGCGCGGGCTGACGATCGGGCGGATGTCCTCGACGTTGAGCCGCACCGGCGCCAGGTCGCCGTGCCAGCCGACCGCGTCGAGCGGGTTGTAGGGGAAGGTCACGGTCGAGACCGCGCCGCCGCGCTTGATCTCGACCTTCCAGATCTCCTCGCGGCCGTCCGGCGTCTGCTGCGCGCGGAAGGCGTCGTCGATCAGCGGCGTGTCGAGCACGGCTGGGTCGAAGATGGCATGCGGCCCGGCGAGGCCGCGGTCCGGCAGCCCGTAGCCGCCGTTGGTCGCCTCGATCAGCAGCAGGTCGGCGTCGCCCTGGAAATCGGTGCGCCACAGCGTGCCGCGCGGGATGACGACGTAGTCGCCCGCGCGGATCTGCAGGTGGCCGTAATCGCAGTAGAGCGCGCCGTGCCCCGCGTGCAGGAACAGCAGCTCGTCGCCGTCCGCGTTGCGCGCGAGCGCCGGCATGGCGCCGGCCGTGCGCCAGAAGCGGTAGCGGAGATGGGCGTTCGCCAGCACGGTCTGCGCGTCCCACGGGCTTTCCGCGCCGCGGCCGATGCGGGCCAGGTCGAAGGCGCGCGGCCTGAGCGGCCCCTGCCAGTCGATCCAGCCGGTCGGCGGGCGGCGGTGGTACATATGGCTCGCCGGGCCGTAGAAGCCGTCGCGCCCGAGCTCCCGCTCGTAGGTCCCGTCCGGCAGGTCGGCATGCGCCTGGCGCGAGGTCTTGCCTTCGCTGCGGGGGAGCGGAATGGAGCGGCGCATCGGGTTTCCTCCTTGGTCGTGTACGGTCGGTTATGGCGCGCATTCACCTCGAAGGAAGGTGGGCCGGCGCGTTCGGCGGAATCAAACGGTCGCGGTCGAGCACGGTCTCCGGCGCGAGATCGGATTTTTGCCGGAGCGCCGCGTAGTAGGGCGTGAAGTCGGGCCGCGTCGCATCGAACAGCTGCCGGAAATCGTCGATCACGAAATAGACCGCCTGCAAATCGTCGATCCGGTAATCCGTCTGCATGATCCGCAGCAGGTCGAAGGCGATGCGGTTCGGCGTCGGGTCTTCCAGGCAGTAGACGGATTCCGTGCGCGAGGACACGATGCCCGAGCCGTAGATGCGGAGCCCGTCGCCGCTGCGGATCAGGCCGAACTCGACCGTGTACCAGTAGAGCCGCGCGAGATAGGGCAGGGAGCCCAGGCGCAGCGCCTTGAGCCCGCCGCGGCCGTATGCGCGCATGTAATCGGCGAAGACCGGGTTCATCAGCACCGGGACGTGGCCGAAGAAGTCGTGGAAGACGTCCGGCTCCTGCAGATAGTCCATCTGCGCGGGCGAGCGGATCCAGTTGGTAACCGGGAAGCGCCCGTTGGCGAGATGCCAGAAGAACACGTCGTCCGGCACCAGTCCCGCGACCGCGACGATGCGCCAGCCGGTCGCCTTCTCCAGGATCTCCGACGCCTGCTCGAAGCGGGGAATGCCGTCGGCCGCGGCGCCGGTCGCCTTGAGCCCGTCGAGGAACTCGCGGCAGGCGCGGCCCGGCAGCAGCGCCGACTGGCGCTCGAACAGCCGCCGCCAGATCGCATGATCCTCGGCGGTATAGCCCTCCCAGCCCTGGTCGATGACGAAATCGTCGGCCGGGCGGCTGTCGGGTGTCAGCGTCGATCCGTCCATCGTGTCACGCGAAAGCTTCCATCTTCCCTTCGCCGGAGGGCCGGAGAAGGCTGGCGGCCGCGCGGCGGGTGAGGTGGGGACGACGAAGCGCTGGCTTCGTTCATGCCAACCCCCGCCTCGCCCTGGCCCTCTCCGCCCGTCGGGGCAGAGAGTGAAATTGCATTTCGGGCGTACTCATCCTTCGACAGGCTCAGGATGAGGTTTATGTTGTTGATCGGGCACCACATTGCGCCGGCTCCTACGCCTTCAGCTCGCCGCGGCGGATCTGGTCCTGCTCCATCGCCTCGAACAGCGCCTTGAAGTTGCCTTCGCCGAAGCCCTGGTCGCCCTTGCGCTGGATGATCTCGAAGAAGATCGGGCCGATCACCGTGCGCGTGAAGATCTGCAGCAGCCGTCCGCCGTCCGGGCCGGGCGCGCCGTCGATCAGGATGCCGTCGCGCCGCAGGCGGGCGAGATCCTCGCCGTGCCCCGGCAGCCGCGCGTCGACCGCCGCGTAATAGCTGTCCGGCGGCGGATCGACGAAGGCGACGCCGCGCGCGCGCAGCGCCTCCACCGTGGCGAAGATGTCGTCGGTGGCGAGCGCGATGTGCTGGATGCCCTCGCCGTGATAGGCGGCGAGGTATTCCTCGATCTGCGAGCGGTCGTCCGCGGATTCGTTGATCGGGATGCGGATCTTGCCGCAGGGGCTGGTCATCGCCCGGCTGTGCAGGCCGGTCAGCTTGCCCTCGATGTCGAAGTAGCGGGTCTCGCGGAAATTGAACAGCTTCTCGTAGAAGGCGGCCCACGCATCCATGCGCCCGCGATAGGTGTTGTGCGTCAGATGGTCGACCTCGGTCAGCCCGACGCCGGCGGGGCGGCGGAATTGCGCCCCTTCGGTGGCCGGTGTCGTCCGGCGACCGTCTTCTGTTGAAGGCCGCGCGACGTAATGCGCGGCCATCGGCACGAAATCGACATCGTAGATCGACTGCACCGCGTAGCGGTCGACGAGATAGATCAGGCTGTCGCCGATGCCCTTGATCGCCGGGATGTTGAGCTCCATCGGGCCGATCGGGCCGTGATGCGGGCGGGCGCCCAGTTCCAGCGCGCGCTCGTAGGCATTGGCCGCGTTCTTGACGCGAAACGCGATGGCGCAGGCCGAGGGACCGTGCACCCGCGCGAAGGACTGGGCGAAGCTCGCGGGCTCGGCGTTGACGATGAAATTGACGTCGTTCTGGCGGTAGAGCGTGACGTCCTTGGAGCGGTGGCGCGCGACCGCCTCGAAGCCCATGCGCTCGAACAGCGCGCCGAGCGCGGCGGGGTCGTCCGCGGTGTATTCGACGAATTCGAAGCCGTCGGTGCCGGCCGGATTGCTCCACGGCTCGGTCTGGTTCGCGGCCTCGGCAGGGTGGCGCTGTGTGGCCATGGTCACCTCGCAAAATGCGGTTGGTGCCGGTGCCCCCTCTGTCTCTGTTGGATATATGTATACGCGTTTCGGCGTTGCAAGCGTAGGAAAATAGCGGCGAGTGCGTCACCCCCCACCTAAATCCTCCCCCACAAGGGGGGAGGACTTTCCATGGCGGACCAACCGTTTTCCCTCCCCCCTTGTGGGGGAGGGTTAGGGTGGGGGGTAAATGGAGCGCTCCGATTTGCCAACCTGCCCGCGACTTGGGATAACAATCGGCGCATCAGATTTATGACAGGCCGATGACCCAGACCACGCCCGTAACCTCTACCTTCGAAGCCGTCCCGGTGCTGGCCGCGCATCGCTTCGACGAGGCGGCGCTCGACCGCTTCATGGCGGGCCATGTCGAGGGCTACCGGCCGCCGCTCCAGGTCAACCAGTTCCAGGGCGGCATGTCGAACCCGACCTTCCTGCTGACCGACGGGGCGGGGAAGCGCTACGTGCTGCGCAAGAAGCCGCCGGGCAAGCTGCTGCCGTCGGCGCATGCGGTCGACCGCGAGTACAAGGTGATCTCGGCGCTCAACAGGACCGACGTGCCGGTCGCGCGCGCCTATGCGCTGTGCGAGGACGAGAGCGTCATCGGCCAGGCCTTCTACATCATGGAGTTCCTGGAAGGCCGCGTGTTCCGCGACGTGGCGCTGCCGCAATGCGAACCCGCCGAGCGCCGTGCGATCTACGACGCGATGGGGGACGCGCTGGCGAAGCTGCACAACGTCGACTTCGCGGCGGTGGGCCTCGGCGACTACGGCCGGGTCGGCGGCTACATCGCGCGCCAGGTGCGGCGCTGGTCGCAGCAATACGAGGCGAGCAAGACCGAGGACATCGACGCGATGGACAAGCTGATGGCCTGGCTGCCGGCGAACATGCCGGACGACAGCCTGACCACCGTCGCGCATGGCGATTTCCGGCTCGAGAACCTGATCTACCACCCGACCGAGCCGCGCGTGCTCGCGGTCGTCGACTGGGAGCTCGGCACGCTCGGCAACCCGCTGTCGGACCTCGCCTATAACTGCCTGCCGTATCATTTCGGCGATCCGCGCTGGGGCGACATCATCGGCCTCGACTACGACGCGGTCGGCATCCCGTCCGAAGACGACTATGTCGGCACCTACTGCAGGCGCACCGGCCGCGGCGCGATCGACGACTGGACCTTCTACCTCGTGCTGTCGATGTTCCGCTTCGCCGCGATCATCCAGGGCGTCTACTACCGCGGCGTCCAGGGCAACGCGCCCACGCCGGAGGCGCTCAACCGCAAGGATAAGCCGCGCCAGCTGGCGGAGATCGCCTGGGCGCTGGTGGAGAAGGAAGGGCGGTAGGGCGTCGTCCCGTCTCGGCGCCCATAAAGGTCGTTGGGTTAAATCATCTCACCCATTTCCGCAGCGCCTGCGCGCCAAGCAGCCCTACTCGAGCGCGCGGCGCAGGTCGTCGGGGAGGATCGGTTTGATCAGGATCTGATAGGGATGGTCCGTGTGGATTCGCGCGATGGTCGGCGGCTCGTTCGAGCCGGTGACGTAGATGATCTTCAGCGTCTCCTGTCCTTCGTAGACGGTCTTCGCAACTTCGACGCCGTCGATATCGCCGACGAGGCGGACGTCCATGAGCACGATATCGGGGCGCGTCTCGCGAATTGTCTGGATCGCGTCGTCTCCGTTGTCGGCCATGCCGACGACTTGCACGTCATAGAGCTCGCAGAGGTCGGAGAAATAATCGGCGATCAGGGTCTCGTCTTCCACGATGACGGCGCGTCTACTGTCAGGCATCTCGACCTCGCTCGGTTAGGCTTTGCGGCACGCGAATTGTAAATGTGGTTCCCGCGTTCACATCGATTTTCAAATCGCCCCTAATCTGTCTGACGAAGCTTCGAACGATCCGCGAGCCGGACCCGCCGCGGTTCGACGGGGCCAGCATCGCGTCGGGAATACCGATGCCGTTGTCCGCGACCGTCAATTCGGCGTCGCCGTCGGGTTCGACCTTGAACCGGACGAGGATCTCGCCGGCGGACCGGCCGGGGAAGGCATGCTTCAATGCGTTCGTGACGATTTCGTTGACGAGCATGCCGAGCGGAATGGCGGCGTCGATGGTGATCGGAATGTCGTCGGCGTCGACACGAAGCGAGACTCGCTGGCCGCTGGCGTCGAAGCCGGCGCTGATATTATCGCAAAGTTCCTTGAAGAAGGTCGCCGTCCTCAACGTCGAGATCGACGGACTGGAAATGAGCAGCCGATGCACCGTGCCGAGCGCGCTGACCCGGCCGGCGGTCGCGCGGAAGGCGGCCTTGGCCTGGGAATCGCTTATTTTCGACGTTTCCACGTGAATGAGCGCGTTGATCTGCTGCAGGTTGTTCTTCACGCGATGATAGACTTCCCGCAACAGCAGATCACGGTCGGACACCGCGGCATTGAGGTCGCTCATGGCGGCGATCAGCTGGCGCTGCGCGCGATTTTCGATCGTCGCGTTATGCAGCACGGATGCGGCCAGCAGCACGGTCGTAAAGATCGCCAGCAGGAAGAGCGAGAAGTTCATGTCGAACATCCCGGTTCTGCTCGCGGCCAGGGCGGCGAGACAGAACACGAAAGGCAACAGCAGGATGATCGGAAACAACCGTCGGGCGCCGGCGCTGCCGGCTTCCGGCGCGAGGAGGATCGCCATCCAGCCGCTTTCCGGACGCATGAACGAAAGGGCGAGGAAAAGCGCCGTAAAGGTCAGTGCGGTATGCAGCGCCATGGCGGTAAAGACCGACACATGATAGAGCGCCTTCACGTCGAAGGCATATCCGACGACGCCGATCATGGCGATCAGCAGCCCGGCAGTGGCGCAGGTGACGTAGGAAAATTCGGTCTTCGGACGCTGCCCCGGCATCATGGCGACGCAGGCCGAGGCCAGGAGGAAGCACATGGCGGTCGCCGGGGACATGCCGTCCCGTCCGGGCGGGAAGGACGGCCAGAAAAGGGCGTCGACGCTGTTCACCGTGCCGGTATAGATGACCGCGAGATCCGTCGCCGCCATGACCGCGACCGCCGCTGCGACGATAACGGTACCGTAGCTCAACCGTTTGGAATTGGCCTCGGCCGAAAGCCGCCAGAGCAGGACCGCGCCCAGGCCGAAAAAGCAGAGAGCCGTGCTCGGCACCATGGCGGCGAACCACGGCACCAATCGAATGAGCGTGGCCGAGCCAAAGAACCAGCCGCCGACCAGCACCGCGGTCGAAACGGCGAGAACGATTGCCACTGCGACCAGTGAGCAGGCCCGAGCGGTAGACAAAGACCCGCTACCGGAGGATGCTTGAATTGCCGACATCGCTCCGCTCCATAACATGCGCCGCCGTGATCATAGCGATTTAGCCGACCCTATGCCAACGCAACCTGATAGCGGCATTCCGGTTTTGATGAATGGGGTATTTGGCTACGCCGCCCGGCAAAATGCGCTGACCCGGGAAACGCTCGACCGCATGGACAAGCCCCGTCCGCTCGCAGAGATCGCGTGGGCGCTGTTGGAGCAGGAAGGGCGGTAGGGGTGGACGGAGGCCCTACTAAGAAACCGTCATTCGCCGGCTTGACCGGCGAATCCATGGCACTACGGAAGGGACTGGTAAAGGTCCCTCCAAGTCGGGTTCGATTTCCGAATCAAATCAATTTTCCAGGCACGCGGCCAGCGTTTGATGCGTTTTTCTCGCTGGATCGCCAATCCGATTTCCTCGTGGTGCTCAACATAAACGAGCCGCTTGAGGCCATACCGCTTGCTGAAGCCGTCCACGACGGCTTCACGATGCTCCCAGGCTCGTTTCGCGATGTCCGAGGTGACGCCGACGTAGAGCGTTCCTTCGGGTCTGTTGGTGATGATGTAGAGCCAGCCGTCTTTCATGGGGCGAGCGTGCCAGCGGCGATTCGCAAAGAACAAGGCGCCGGGAATGCCGGGAGCGATACGCCCTGCCATGGATTTGCCGGTCCAGCCGGCGAATGACGATTAGAGAAGGATTGTCTTCTAAATCCCTAATCCGAATCCTTCGCCCGCGGCGTCCAGTTGGTCTGCCGCCGCAGCTCCAGCCGGGCGATCTGCTGGCGGTGCACCTCGTCGGGGCCGTCGGCGAAGCGGAGCGCGCGCATGCGGGCCCACATGTAGGAGAGCGGGAACTCCTGGCTCATCGCGCCGCCGCCGTGCAGCTGCATCGCGTCGTCGATCACCTTGAGCGCCATGTTGGGCGCGGCGACCTTGATCATCGCGATCTCCTGGCGCGCCGCCTTGTTGCCGACCGTGTCCATCATGTAGGCGGCCTTGAGCACGAGCAGGCGGTTCATCTCGATGTCGATGCGCGCCTGGGCGATACGCTCCTGGGTCACGCCGCGCTCGGCCAGCTTCTTGCCCCAGGTGGTGCGCTCGGTCGAGCGCCGGCACATCAGCTCGAGCGCGCGCTCGGCGACGCCGATGATGCGCATGCAGTGGTGGATGCGGCCCGGCCCGAGGCGGCCTTGCGCGATCTCGAAGCCGCGGCCCTTCGCCGAGCAGGATGTTCTCCGCCGGCACGCGGACATTCTCGAACAGCACCTCGCCGTGGCCATGCGGCGCGTCGTCGAAGCCCATCACCTTGAGCATGCGCAGCACCTTCAGGCCCTTGGCGTCGCGCGGCACCAGGACCATCGACTGCTGCCGGTAGACCTCGGCCTTCGGGTCGGTCTTGCCCATCACGATCAGCAGCTTGCAGCGCGGGTCGCCGATGCCGGAGGTCCACCACTTCTGGCCGTTGATGACGTAGTCGTCGCCGTCGCGCCTGATGCTGGTCTCGATGTTGGTGGCGTCGGAGGACGCGACCTTGGGCTCGGTCATGGCGAAGGCCGAGCGGATCTCGCCCGCCAGCAGCGGCGCCAGCCACTCGCGCTTCTGCGCGTCGGTGCCGTAGCGCTCGATCGTCTCCATGTTGCCGGTGTCGGGCGCCGAGCAGTTGAACACCTCGGGCGCCCAGTTGATGCGGCCCATGGTCTCGCACAAGGGCGCGTATTCGAGATTGGTCAGCCCGGCGCCACGCTCGCTTTCCGGCAGGAACAGGTTCCACAGCCCGGCCGCCTTCGCCTTCTCCTTCAATTCCTCCAGGATCGGCACCGGCTTCCAGCGCGTATCGCCCTCGTCGAGCTGCTGGTAATAGGTCGCCTCGTTCGGAAAGACGTAGGCCTCCATGAACGCTTCGATCTCGGCTTTCAGCTTCTTCGTGCGGTCCGAATATTCGAAGTCCATCGCGGGTGCTCCCAAGCGTGCCGTGGCGGTTTCCCCTGGTTTGACAGCAGCGGAGGGCGCGTGTCAAACGAGCCCTCGATTTCGCTGTGCTTGCGGTGGCGCTGGACGAAAGTGCCACTCATAGGCGAAGTGCACTATGCTTCCCGAAAGGCCAAGCGAAGAGGGAGGGCATCATGTCGGCTACTGTCCAAGCATTGGAAGCAATCGCCGCGGCGTTCAACGCGCATGATATCGATCGAATCATGAGCTTCTTCGCCAAGGACTGCCGCCTGGACATGCCGCGCGGGCCGCATCCCTTCGGCCAGCGCTATGAGGGTTATGACGCAGTCCGGTCAGCCTTGCTCGGCCGGCTGGAGGGCATTCCCGATGTGCACTACGGCAACGCCAGCCATTTCGCGTCCGGCGACTGGGGCGCGTCCCGATGGACGCTCACCGGCACGACCGTGGCGGGCGCGCGCGTCGAAGTGCACGGCTGCGACTTCTATCGCTTTCGGAACGGCAAGGTCGTCCTGAAGGACTCCTATTGGAAGATCGTCGAGAAGGCCTGAGGCCGCGCTTGCGTCGTAAGGCCGTTTGATCGAGGCTCTTCCCCAGCCAACGAAAGAGAGCAAGAGGATCCGCCATGATCATCAAGGATGTCCGCATCACGCTGCTGCGCGCGCCCTACAAGGAGCAGCCGGCGCTGCAGAAGGGCTACGACCGGCCGCGCGAGATCCTGGTGGTCGAGATCGAGACCAAGTCGGGGCTCGTCGGGCTCGGTTACCAGCTCTACCTGCGCCAGGGCTTCCGCACGACCAAGGCGTGCCTGGAGGAGGTGCTGATCCCGCGCATCATCGGCCGCGACGCGACCGCGGTCGAGGCGATCTGGCGCGACCTGTTCATGTCGACGCAGGCGGACGGGCGGGGCGGTGCGGCGGTGCTCGGCCTCTCGGTCATCGACGTGGCGCTCTGGGACCTGGTCGGCAAGCAGGCGAAGATGCCGCTGCACCGCATCTGGGGCCACTACCGCGACACGGTGCCGGCCTACGGCTCGGGCGTGTGGCGCGGCCTCGGCGGCGACCGCATGGTCGAGAAGGCGAAGCGCTTCATGAAGGACGGCTTCAGCGCGATCAAGATGCAGGTCGGCCATGCGTGGACCGATGCGCAGGACGTCGACCATGTGCGCCGCGTGCGCGAAGCGGTCGGCCCGGAGGTCGACATCATGGTCGACGTCAACATGGCGTGGACCGCGGACAAGGCGATTCTGATGGGTCGGCGGCTGCAGGAATACGACATCTATTGGCTGGAGGAGCCGGTCGTGCCGGACGACTTCGCCGGCTATTTCCGCATCGCCGACGCGCTCGACACCCGCATCGTCGGCGGCGAGAGCCACTTCACCCGCTTCGGCTTGAAGCCCTTCTTCGAGAACCCCAAGATCCCGATCCTGCAGCCGGACGTGGTGCGCGGCGGGCTCACCGACCTGCGCAAGACCGCGGCGATCGCCGACACCTGGGGCATGCAGATCGCGCCGCACCTCTATCCCGAGCTGATGATCCAGCTCATGGCCTCGATCCCCAACGGGCTGATCATCGAGGACATGGGCCTGCTGGAGGATATCTGGGTCGACGCGCCGAAGCCGGTGAAAGGGGTCATCACCGCGCCCGAGCGGCCGGGCCACGGGCTCGCGATCCGGCCGGATTTCGTGAAGGAATATACGGTCGCGTAGCGCGCGCCGTGGGTTGCTTGCCGCGCCGCTATGCCCCGGATTCGTACTCCGCCTTGTAGCCGGGAGCGGGGGTGCCGCCGAAGGCGCCGCGCTGCAGCACCGCGTCGCGGCCGCCGTATCGCGCGACGAGGGCCGCCTGGTCCGCCTTGGCCCGGCGGTCGATCGCCTCCGGGTCGGCGATCCGCCGCAGCAGCGATTCCATCTCGCGCAGCAGCGGCCGGCCTTCCGGCCGCGCCGCCAGGTTGTCGAGCTCGTCCGGATCGGCCTCCAGGTCGAACAGCTCCGGCGCCATGTCGACGTAGTAGATCAGCTTGTGCCGGCCGCGGCGGAGCAGGAAGGCGCCGGTCGCCGCGCCCGCCGCGTGATACTCGCTGAAGACCGCGCGGTCGCCGCCGTCGCCGGCGGCGATGCGGTAGAGCGAGGCGCCCGGCAGGTCGTGCTCCGCGCCGTCCGGTTCCAGCCCGACGCAGTCGAGGATCGTCTGGTAGGCATCGAGATGGCTGACCGGCGTCTTGACGGTCTTGCCGGCCGCGACGTCGGGCCCGGCCAGGATCAGCGGCACCTGCGCGGCGTGCTCGTACATATTCGATTTGCCCCAGACGCCGCGCTTGCCCAGGTTCTCGCCGTGGTCGCTGGTGTAGGCGACGCGCGTGTCGGCGGCCAGCCCGCAGTCATCCAGCGCGCGCAGCACCGTGCCGACGTTGTCGTCGAGGAAGGAGCAGAGCCCGTAGTAGGACGCGATGGCGATGCGCCGCGTCTCGTCGGTGAAATAGTCGTCGTGCACCTGGCAACGGGCGAGCGCCTCGACCCATGGATGGCGGACATAGCCGCGGTCCGGATGCGGCTCGGGCAGCGGCATGTCGGCGGCGGGGTACATCTCGAAGAAGCGGGGCGGGGCGATCAGCGGGTAGTGCGGGCAGACGAAGGAGACGAACAGGCACCACGGCTTGTCGCGGTATTTCGGCGCTTCGCTCCTGAGCCAGTCGACCGCATGGGTAACGATCTTGGTGTCGTATTCGATGTAGGGTGAATCGCCGGGGCCGATCTTCTGCGCGAAATCCTTGTTCTTCTTGCGGATGGGCAGCCGGTCGCGTACCGCGCCCATCACGTCGCCCTTGCCGTCGACGACATGCATCGGGACGATCTGCTGATCGAAGCCGGTTGGATCGCTCTCGTTGCGGTAATGCAGCTTGCCGATCGAGACGACGCGATGTCCCGCGGATTGCAGGCGATGGCCCCAGCCCTTGACGGCGCCGGTGTAGGGATGGCCGTTGCACCAGTTACCGAGCGCATGGACGTAGCGTCCCGTCGCGAAGGCGGCGCGCGCCGGCACGCAGATCGGCGAGGCGGTGTAGGCGGCTTCGAACCGGGTTCCCCGCGCGGCCAGCCCATCGATCACCGGCGTCCGCACGAAAGGGTGGCCATAGCAGCCGGCGGCCCGCGCCTGGTGCTCGTCGGACATGATGATCAGCATGTTTTTCGGCTGCATGCGGAGGGTGCTTCCTTGCGTGGTGGGACCGTGCGACGGCGGAGGCGGGCGGGTCGGCGGGCGCCGCCGCCGTCACGCTACCCCGCGCGCCGCATCGCGATCAAGCGTGACTCCCCTATCCGAAAGCTGCGGCTTTGCTTTATGGTGTCCCGGCGTGATGGAACCCAGCGACCGTGGATTGTGATGGCCGATCCTAAGGTGAGCATCGGAATCGTGGTTTCGGGTACGCTCGAGAATGTCGAGCGGGCCATTCGCTCCGCGCTGGATCAGACCTTCGGCAACGTCGAAATCCTGCTGTGCGACGGCTCGCTGAGCCAGGAGACGGTCGCGCTCTGCGACCATCAGGCCGCGCTCGACCCGCGCATCCGGATCGTGCGCGATCGCCGCAAACTGAATTTCATCGATGCCTGCGCGGCGGCCTGGCGGGCCGCGAAAGGCGACTATTTCGTCTGGCTCGACAGTCAGACCTGGCTCACGCCGCGCTATGTGGAGCTCGGGGCGGGGTTTCTCGACAGCAATGCGTCGCATGTTCTCGTCTGTGGCGGGGTCACCTGGCGGAGCGAGAAGGGCGAGCCGGTGCGCAGCGCGCCCGCATCCGTCGCCTACGAAGACCCGGTACGCCGTCTCGAGCTCTTCCTCACCAACCTGTCGGGCGGGGAGGCATGGTACGGACTGCACCGGCGGAACACGCTCGGCGCGATCGCGCTGCATGGCGGGCTGGGCTACTACTATGCGTGGCTCGCGTCGGTCGCCTGGCGCGGCAAGATCGCGGCGCTGCCGGAGATGATGCTGCATCGCGACCGGTTGCTCGACGATGTTGACGCCAGCGAGGAGGTGGTGCGTCTCGGCAGCGGGAATTTTCAGGCGACCGACCGCTGGCTCTCGGTCGCGGCGCTGCTGTTCTGCAATATCGCCTTCTTCGACCCGGCGTTGGCGGGGCTGGCCTTCCTGGAGCGCGTGCGCCTGGCCGCGGCGGCCGCGGACGCCATCGCCAACCGCCACAAGATACTCGACGAAGGGATGCTGATCTCCTTCGCCGCGCGGCTGTTTCCCGACGAACATATGCTCGACCATTTCCGGGAGATGCGGACCGCGCTCGCCGACGCGGTCATGCGCATGCCGGTCCTCTCCAGCACCGATCCTTTCGCGCAGAATCTCGTCGGCACGATCAACGTGCTCTGCCGCATGCGGATCGGCAACATTCCGATGACCAAGGACGACCGCGACATCGTGCGCCAGCTCGAGGTGATCTGGGACCGGGACAAGAAGCCGGGCGCCCAGAACAAGGTCGCCATCGTGTCGGCGATGTATCTCTAAGGGCGCCTTCGGCGCATGGAAAAGCGGCGGCTCCGTCCGGAACCGCCGCCCTTTAACAGCGTTTCGCAACGTTGCGTCAGTCGGCCTTCGCCGCCGACGCGCCCGCGATCTTGCCGAAGACCGAGCCGTTCATCAGCCCGGTGCCGCCGGCGTAGTTGAAATAGAACAGCCCGCCGACCAGCTCGCCCGCGGCATAGAGGCCCGGGATCGGCTGCAGGTCGGTGTCGACCACCTGGCCGTCGTTGTTGATGCGCAGCCCGCCGAAGGTGAAGGTCACGCCGCAGGTGATGGCGTAGGCCTCGTAAGGCGGCTTGTCGAGCTTGTTGGCCCAGTTGGTCTTCGGCACGGCGAGACCCTTGGTGCCGCGGCCGTCGAGCACCGCCGGGTTGAAGCGCACGTCCTCCATCACGGCGTCGTTGTAGGCCTTGACCTCCTTGACGAAGGCGTCGGCGTTGACGCCTTCCAGCTTCTTCGCGAGACCTTCGATCGTGTCGTCGGTGACCTTGGTCATCTGCTTGATGCGGTATTCGTCGCGCAGCAGGTGGACGACCTTCTGGTCGAAGATCTGCCAGGCGAACTGGCCCGGCTGGGTGAGGATGACCTTGCCGTATTTGGCATAGGTGTAGTTGCGGAAGTCGGCGCCTTCGTCGACGAAGCGCTTGCCCGTGGCGTTGACCATGATGCCGAGCGGGTAGCTGTGCTTCTGGAAATTGTCGCCGACCGCGAGGTCGCCGAATTCCGGCGCGTTGAGGTCCCAGCCGACCGCGTGACAGCCCGACCAGTTGCCGTAGGGCATGGCGCCGATGTCGAGCGCCATCTTGATGCCTTCGCCCATGTTGTGGCGGGTGCCGCGCACCTTCACCAGGTCCCAGCCCGGGCCGAGATAGCGGGTGCGCCAGTCGGAGTTGGATTCGAAGCCGCCGCAGGCGAGGATGACCGACTTGCCGTGGATCTCGGTCACCTTGCTCTTGTGCTTGACCTTGACGCCATAGACCTTCTGCTCGTCATAGAGCAGCGACATGACGCGGTGCTCGAACTTGATGGGGATGCCGAGGTCGCGGACGATCTTCGACTCCATCTCCCAGATGCCCGGGCCGCCGCCCCAGAACTCCAGCGCCAGGCCGCCCCAGAACTTCATCTTGCCGTCGACCTTGAAGGCCTGGCGGCCGTACATCGGCATGAAGCGGATGCCCTTGGAATGCATCCAGTGCGTGGTCTCGAGGCTCTTGGTCACCAGGATCTCGCACAGCTCCGGGTCGGTCCGGTACTGCGTGACGCGGAACATGTCGTCGAAGAACTGATCGGTCGTGTAGGTGCCGAAATCGTTGTTCTTCTTCTCGTCTTCGGTCAGGTCGACCAGGGCCATGATGTCCTGTAGGCCGTTATGCGCGAAGCGCAGCGCGCCCGCGGTGTAGCGGCTGTTGCCGCCGGCTTCCTCTTCCGGCGCGCGCTCGAGGATGATGACCTTCGCGCCGTTCTCCTGGGCCGACATCGCCGCGCACATGGCGGCATTTCCGGCGCCGACCACGATGACATCATATTGTTCGGTGCTCATCAGGCTCTCCCTAGTCTAAAGGCTTTCGTCTTGGCCGTGGGCATGTGGGACATGCGCCGGCGCCGATCCAGTCTACACGTTATCTTCCCGCGCGAACGCATGGGAGAGGGATCTCGGCGCCGACGCCGACACGGTATTTTATTGTATACAATCGCCCGATCGATACGGTCAACTGCGCCTCTCCGCCATGACCGCGGTCACAGGCTGGCCGCCGTCTTGCCCTGCATCTGGCGCAGCCGCGCATGCTGGGCGCCGCGCAGATGGGCTCGCATCGCGGCGTCGGCCGCGCCCGGGTCCCGGCGCGCGATCGCGCCGACCACCGTCCGGTGTTCGTCCATCGCCGCGACGACCCGGCCGGGCACCGAATAGGTGGTCCGGCCCAGCAGCGCCATCGAATCACGCAGGCCATGGAGGGATCGCAGCAGGTAGCGGTTATGCGCGGCGGCGTAGATGGCGTTGTGAAACGCCACGTTGTGTCCGGCAAGCATCTGGGAATCGTCGTCGGAAAAGGATTCCTGCTGGAGGATCATGTCTTCCAGGGCGGCGATCTCGGCATCGGTGGCGTGCTGGGCGGCGAGCGACGCGGCGGAGCCTTCGAGCACTTCGCGCATCCGGTACAGCTCCATGATCGCGCCATGGTCCAGCACCGTGACCGTCATTCCCTTGTGCGGGGCGAAGGTGATCAGGCCATCGCGCTCCAGCCGCCGGAAGGCCTCGCGCACCGGGGTCCGGCTCATCTCGAGCCAGTCCGGACACGTCGATCTCCCGCAGCCGCTGTCCCGGCTGCAGCAGGCCTTCCATGACCGCGCTCCGCAGCAGGTCGTACGCGGCTTCGCTGCGCGAGGCGTAAAGCTGGTCGCCGCGGTTCCTGAGGAAGGCGATCCGCCGTCCGATATTTTCGCTCATCCGTCGGTTCTTTCTTTTTTTTCCGGGCGCTTCCGGATGCTGCACATGTGTATACATTTGTACAATATATCGGGCCGCTTGTCCCGTCTTGCGATCGCGCCATCGCCGGGCAACACTGCGGCAGCGGCGAGAGGCGAATGAAGGTCCTCCATCTTATTACCGGCTTGCAGACCGGCGGGGCCGAGCGAATGCTCGCGAACCTGGCGATCGCCCAGCAGCGCGCGGGCGGCGCGCCGGTCGTCGTCGCGCTATGTCCGGGCGGCTCGCAATACGACCGGCTGAGCGCGGCCGGCGTCCGCACGGTCACGCTGGGGATGCGGCGAGGAGTGCCGAGCCTGCCGGGCCTGATCGCGCTGGCGCGGCTGCTTCGCCGCGAAGCGCCCGACGTGGTGCAGGGCTGGATGTATCATGCGGACCTTTATGCCTTGCTCGGCCTGTGGCTGTCGGGACGGCGGCGGCGGACGCGGCTCTATTGGGGCCTGCGGTGCAGCGAGATGGATTTTCGCCGTTATGGGCTCCTGCTGCGGACCACGGTACGGCTCTGCGCCCTGCTTTCCGGGTTCGTCGACGGCATCGTGGCGAACTCCCGGGCCGGCATGCGAAGCCATCGCCGCCTCGGCTATGCCGCGCGGCGTATGACGGTGATCGACAACGGCTTCGACACCGACAGCTTCCATCCGGATCCCGATCAGCGCCCCGCGGCGCGGCAGGCGCTGGGCTTGCCCGCGGATGCCTTCGTCGTGGGGTCCGTCGCCCGGCTCGACGAGATGAAGGATTTCCCGACGCTCCGCGCCGCCTTCGCCTTGCTCGACGGCGTCGTCGGCGTCGCCGTCGGCAAGGGGACCGAGGGAGTGGCGGACATCAAAGGCATGATCGCGCTGGGGGAGCGGCAGGACGTGCCGCGCCTGCTCAACGCCTTCGACGTGCTGGTCAGCGCGTCGGCCTTCGGCGAGGGCTTCTCGAACGCGATCGGCGAGGCGATGGCGACCGGCATCCCCGTCGTCGCGACCGATGTCGGCGACGCCCGGCGCATCGCGGGCGAGGGCGGCATCATCGTGCCGCCGCGCGACCCGGCGGCGCTCGCCGCGGCCATTGTTCGCCTGCGCGACGACCCGGCGGCGCGGCAGGCCATGGGCGCGGCGGCGCGCCGGCGCATCGTCCGGCAATTCAGCCTGCAGCACAGCCTGGACGCGTTCCAGGCGCTCTACCGTGGCCCGGCGCCGGGCCGGGACGGCGCCCTGCCGGTTGCCGCGCTCCCGCAACGGGGCGCGGAATGACCTCTCCAGCGCCCGACACCGGTACGCGCCGACCTTCCAATGGCGCGGCCCTTCGTCCTGCTCGACGACAGCCTGTCGCCCGGCGGCCGCTGCCGCCTTTTCCGGGCGCCGGAGCGGATCATCCGCTGCGACGGCCCAGCGGATCTCGACGCGGCGCTTGCGGACATGGCGGCGGCGCTCGGGGCCGGCCTTCATCTCGCCGGTTTCTTCGCCTATGAGCTGGGCTACCTGTTCGAGCGGCGGCTCGCCGGCAGCCTGCCGGCGGGACGCGCGCAGCCGCTGCTGTGGCTCGGCGCTTTTCGCGGCGTCGAGGAATTTCCGGCGGACGCGGTGCCGGACCTGATCGGCGCGGGTGAGCGGAAGCGTGGCGCAGGACCTGCGGGTCACGCAGGACCGCGCGGCCTACCTGGCGCAATTCGAGCGGGTGAAGGCCTACATCGCGGCGGGCGATGTCTACCAGGTCAACCTAACCTTCAAATACCGCTTTCATTGCGTCGGCGATCCTGTTGCGCTCTATGGCGATTTGCGCCGGCGGCAGCGGGTCGGGCACGGCGCGCTGATCGCCGCCGAGGATTTCACCGTGCTGTCCTTTTCGCCCGAGCTGTTCCTCCGCTGCCGCGACGGCGCGGCCGAGATGCGGCCGATGAAGGGGACGATGGCGCGCGGCCGCACGCCGTCGGAGGATGCGGCGCAGGCCGCCTTGCTCCGCACGGACGCGAAGTCGCAGGCGGAGAACCTGATGATCCTCGACCTGATGCGGAACGATCTGGGCCGCGTCGCGGAAACCGGCAGCGTCGCCGTCACCGACATGTTCACGGTCGAGACCTACCGCACCCTGCATCAGATGACTTCGGGCGTGCGCGCCCGGCTGCGGCCGGGGATCGGCACCGAGGCGCTGCTCCGCCAGGTCTTCCCCTGCGGCTCGGTCACCGGCGCGCCCAAGATCCGGGCGATGGAGATCATCCGCGCGCTGGAAGACGCGCCCCGCGGCGTTTACACCGGCTCGATCGGCGTCCTCGCGCCGGACGGCGCGGTCGACCTCAACGTTGCGATCCGCACGCTTTTCATCGCCGGGGACGGGGCCGGCGAGATGGGTGTCGGCAGCGGCATCGTGCATGACTCGGACGGATCGGCGGAATATGAGGAATGCCTGCTCAAGGCGGCCTTCCTGACCGCCGCCGACGCGCCCTTCGCGCTGATCGAGACGATGCGGTGGGAACGCGGCGCGGACTATTGGCTGCTCGACGCGCATCTCGCCCGGCTCGCGGCGTCGGCGGGTTATTTCGGCTATCCCTGTGACGAAGCCGCGCTACGGGCGGCGCTGGCGGAAAGGGCGGCGGCCTTCGAGGCGCCGCTGCAGCGCGTCCGGCTCACCCTCGACGAGGACGGCCGCTTCGAGGTCACGGCGGCGGCCATCGGGCCCACGGCGGCGGATGCGGTCCTGCGCTGCGTCATCGCGCCCGAGCGGACATCGAGCGCGGACCGCTTCCTCTATCATAAGACCACGCGGCGGCGCTTCTACGACGGGATGCGCGAACGCATGGCGGCCGAGACCGGCTGCGACGAAGTGCTGTTCCTGAACGAGCGCAGCGAGCTGACCGAGGGCAGCTTCACCAATCTTTTCGTCGAGCGGGACGGGCGGCTGCTGACGCCGCCGGTTGCCTGCGGGCTGCTCGACGGCACGCTGCGCCGGGCATTGCTCGCCGATCCGGCGCGCCGGATCGAGGAAAGGATTCTCTATCCGGAGGACCTCGCCGCGGCCGACGGGGTCTACCTCGGGAACTCGGTCCGCGGCTTGCTGCCTGCGGAAGTGGTATTGGGCGCAAAGTCCTACCGCCCCTAATTCGTTTTGAGGCCGGATTAAAGATAGGAATTTTAACAACTTAGACCTCGGGCGGCCGTCGGCCGTTAACATTTCGTCAATCTCTCCGCCATAGCCTTCAGCAACCTGGAGCCCACGATCCTGTGGCGGCCGTCCGGTGGCCGGGGCAGTCCGCCCCATCTGGCCCGCCGGAACATGACGGACGCCGCATGATCGTGACGAACCGAGCGATCCGGAAGGTTTGCGATGTGTTGGAAGCACGATCGAGACGGAAACGCGCGTGACGTGCGCCTGTGGACAGGGAGAGGCGAGGCTTTCGGCTATACGGCCGAGACCAGGAGAAAACTGCATCCAAGAGCAACATTGGTCGTCGACATCGCTTCGCGGACAAGGGATCGCACCGATACCCGACATCCCCCGGCGATCCGGCGACGGAAAAAACGGGGTGCTACATGCGGGAATTTCATTCGACGATGACCATCGCTGCGGCGATGGGGGCCGGAGAGACGGGCGCGGCGTTGACCGTGGCCGCCGAGCCGGCCGCTTTTGACGGGTCGGCGGTGGAAATCGGCCTTGCCGCGCCGTTGCCGATCCTGGCCAAGGTTGCGGCGATCATCTGCGTCGCCGGGTTCGCCGTGATGCTCGGCGCGCCCGCCATGGCGCCGGCTTCCGTAGCCGGGCCGGAGGCGATCCTCGCCGCCATTCTCCCAGCTCTTCTTCTCGCGCTGATTTCTGCGCCGCTGGTTCTGCTCTGGGTCGTCCGGCCAAATGTCGCGGCGTTCCGGGCGACGGTCGAGCGGCTTACCGGCCTCAACCGGATGCTGCTGCTCGAGGTCGGCGAGCGCATCGCGACGGAAGAAAAGCTCCGCGCGCATGAGCAGGAGCTCGAGCTGCAGATCCAGGAGATCGACTATGTGAAGCAGCTTGTCGAGGCGCAGGCGGCGGATGCCGTCGGGTTGGCGGAAGATCTCGCCATGCAGCGGCAGGCGATGGAGGAGAGCGAGCGGCGCAACGAATATCTCGCCAATCATGACGTGCTGACCGGTCTTCCGAACCGCCGCCACTTCGAGCAGCGGCTCAAGCAGTCGACCGAAAACGCACAGACAAAGAACGACGCGGTCACGCTGATCTTCGTCGATCTCGACAATTTCAAGACCGTGAACGACACCCTGGGGCATCCGCGCGGGGACGAGATCCTGGTGCAGGTCGCCGACCAGCTTCGCACTTCGGTCCGGGACTGCGATTTCGTAGCCCGGCTCGGCGGCGATGAATTCGCCGTCGTGCTCAACCATCCCGTCCAGCCCGGCAACGCCAAGCTTCTGGAATTCGCCGAGCGCATCCGGACGGCGTTGGCGATCTCGGTCGAGGGTCCGCACGGCGTGATCCCGGTGAGCGCGGCGCTCGGCATCGCGTCCTTTCCCGCCGAGGCGCCGGACGAGCAGTTGCTGCTTAAATGCGCCGACAGGGCGATGTATGCCGCCAAGGCGCAGGGCAGCAACTGCGTCGTGTTCCACCGGGAACTCGAGCCCGCTGCCGCGAAATAGCGGCAGCGCCGCCCGAGCCGGCCGTTTCACGCAAGCACCGGTTCCATCCGGATTGACGCCGCGCCGACGGATGCGGGGGTTCCCGCCATGGATGCGGCGCCTGCGATCCGGATGGCCGCCACGACCCGAGCCATTGGAGACCGCGCGATGACCATCGTACGCATTTGGCATGGCTGGACCACGCCGGAGAATGCCGACGCCTATCAAGAGCTGTTGCGTAACCAGATCTTTCCGGCGATCGAAGCGAAGAAAATTCCGGGCTATCGCAGCATCGCGCTGCTGCGCCTGGACCGCGGCGAGGAAGTGGAGTTCATCACCTTGATGACCTTCGACGCGCTCGAGGACGTGGCCGGATTTCAGGGAACGGACTACCGGTTCGCCTATGTCCCCGATGCCGCGCGGAGAATCCTCAAGCGATGGGACGCGGTGTCGGACCACTACGAGATCGTCGAGAAGCGCGCCTACCGCTGACCGGGTTTGAGCCGTACCGCGTCTGTGTCTATCATCCCTGTGTTGCGCGCCGCGGCGCCGGCAAGATCCGCACATCAGGGAGGATGCACATGTCCGAAAAAACAACGGAAACGCTGGCCGGCTTCGCGTCATCGCTGACGCTCGAGGCGATCCCCGCGCCGGCCCGGAAGGCCACCAAGGCGCTGCTGCTGGATGCGCTGGCCTGCGCGCTCGCCGGGCATCAGGGCGAGGAGACGGTCGAGATGGAGGCGCTGGCTTCGGCGCTGGCGCAGTCGAAGGAGTCCAGCATCATCGGCGGCGGGCACCTGTCGCTCGCCGGCGCGACCTTGCTCAACGGCTACCTGATCACCGCGGTGACGATGTGCGACACGCACCGCGCGACCCTCAGCCATATCACCCCGGAAGTGGTCCCGCCGACGCTGGCCATCGCCGAGCGCGACGACGTGTCGGGCGCCGACCTGCTGACCGCGCTTGCCGCCGGCTGCGAGATCACCACGCGGATCGGGCTCGGCCTCGACTATCCGGTGTTCCGCAAGCGCGGCTGGCACGGGCCGGGCGTCGTCGGCCCGTTCGGCGCGGCGGCGGCGGTCGGGCGGCTGCGCGGCTTCGACAACGACACGATGGCGCGCGCCTTCGGCCTGGCGGGCAGCCAGTCGGCCGGCACCTTCGCGGCCTGGGGCACGCCGACCGTCAAATTCCATCAGTGCCGGGGCGCGCTCTCGGGCCTGATGGCCGCGCTGCTGGCCGAGCAGAACTTCGTCGCGACCAGGCAGTTCCTGACCGCGCCGGACGGCGGCCTCTACAACACCTACTCCAACGGCGGCAAGCCGGAGCTCGCGACCGGCGATCTCGGCAAGCGCTGGGAGCTCGAGCGGATCGCGCTTCGGCTCTGGCCGTCGGCGTCGATGGTGCAGGGCCTGATCACCGCGATGTTCGACGTGGTGCAAAAGAACGACATCCCGACCAAGGACGTCGCCAAGGTGCGCATCGTGATGCCGAAGACGCCGTTCGAGATGCACGGCATCTTCGCCAAATACAAGGCCAAGTTCGAGGCGCTGCTGTCGGCGCATTACATCGCCGCCGTGATCCTGCACGACCGCGCGCTCAACCTGGCGCAGTTCGAGCCGGCGCGTTACGACGATCCGGTGCTGCGCCGCTTCGCCGCCGAGCGCGTCGAGGTGGTGGCCGATCCGTCGCTCGCCGAGGCGCAGGCGATCGCCGAGCTGATCACCACCGACGGCCGGACGGTGTCGGCGAAATGCGAGCATCCGCTGGGCGCACCGGAGAACCCGGTGTCGTATGAGGATATCGAGAACAAGTTCCGCACCTATGCCCCGTCGCGGCTGTCGCCGGCGCAGGTCGAGGCGACGCTCGACGCGGTCGCGCATCTGGAAGATCTCAAATCCGCGCGCACGCTGATCGACGGGCTCAGGCCGGGCAAGGGACGGACGGCGCAGGTGGCCTGAGCCTGCGGGCCGGCGGCGTCAGGTCTCCTTCTGCACCGCGAGCTTGCCGAGAAGCCAGAGCGATATGGCGGTGCCGATGCCCCAGGCGCCGTTCAGCAACGGGCCGCGCCATAGGGTCGCGAGGTGCCAGCCGCCGCCGATCGGCGCGCCGTGCAGCGGCGAGGAGACGAACCAGCTGACCAGGGTCGGCCCCAGCGCGCCGAACAGCAGCGCCGTGAGCCAGTATTTGGCGCCGCGCGGAAACCACGGCTCGACGAGCACGTAGGCGATGCCCCACACGCCGCCCCAGAAGGCGAGCGACCAGAACTTTGCTATGCCCAACGGCCAGGTCGGCTGCATCTGAAAGGGGCCGGCCTTCAGGTAGTCGAAGGCATGCAGGAACGCGACCATGCCCTGGTGGAAGACGAGCACAGCGATAAAGCCGGCGACGAAGCCGAGCACCAGCCGTCCGCCCGATGGCCTGCCGGAAGGGGGGAGAGAGGCGTCAGACATGGTCGAATACTCCCGATAATGCGTGCCGCACAGGCACGAACGTCCCACGGGACCGCTTCCTAGGGGTATTCACAGTTCCGTGATACAACTTAACTGATTGAACAACCCCAATGCGTGAAAATGCGCGCGGCGTGACCGCAGCCGCATTTTATGCCGCTTGCATGCTTCGGGCGAGACGCTTGGCATAATCGTCCGCCAGCTCCTCGAGCCGCGCCGCGCCGTCGCCCGAATAGGACGCGCCATGCATGACCGCGAGCGTCGTCGGATCGAGCCGGGCGAGGTCGCGGATCGTCGGCGCGGTCGCGGGGGTCAGCGCGGAGGCCTTGAACATGTCCTCGGCGGCGATTGCCGGGCCGAGAATATCGCCGCCGGTGATCGCCGCGGCGTTGCCGGCATGGGTGAACAGATCGCCGCAGAACAGCGTACGCGTCGTCTCTTCGAACAGCAGCCCGGCCTCCCAGCCGTGCGGGACATGGGGCGTGTCGATGTAGCGCACGCGCCGGTCGCCGAGATCGATCGTCTCGCCGTCCGCCAGGGTGCGCGGCGGCCGGTCGGCAAGGTCGTTGAGCGATACCATGCAGGCGGTCATGCCGTGCGCCACGGTCGCCTGCGGACAGGCCGCGAGCCAGGCGTTCATCGCGCCGCATTCGTCCGCCTCGACATGGCCGAAGGAGATCCAGCGGATGCGCTCGAGCGGCAGCACGCTGGCGGCGGCGCGGGAGACGGACGGAAACATCGCGCGCGGCCCGCAGTGGAACAGCAGCGGCTCGTCCGCATCGACGAGAAACTGGTTGAAGGTGAAGCCGGCCGGCGGCGCAATATCGGGCACGAAGGTGGACAGCCGGTAAATGCGGTCGCCGATTTCCGCCACCGTCGTATTCATCGCCTCGATCCCCCGTGTCGGATTTGCCCGCTTATGGCGGCGGGCGCTAGCATTATACCCGCACCGCACAACGGATCGGCGAGGATTTGCGATGGCCATCGAGATCGTGCCCATGGGCGCCGCGGTAGGCGCGGAAATCCGCGGCGTCGATCTGGCGCAGCCGCTGGATGACCGCACGTTCGCCGCGGTCGAGGACGCCTATAACGCGCATGGCGTGATCTTCTTCCGCGGGCAAAAGATCGCGCCGGACCGGCTGCTCGATCTGACCGGGCGGTTCGGCGATCTGCAGTTCAATACTTTCGGCGAAAAGCACGGATTGCCCGACTGGCCCGGGATCGTGCTGATCTCCAACGTCGAGGAGGATGGGCGCGACATCGGCGTGAAGCGGGCCGGCGAGCGCTGGCACAGCGACATGTGCTACACGCCGAAGCCGCCGCGCGGCACGATCCTCTGCGCGCGCGAGGTGCCGGTGCAGGACGGGCTCACGCTCGGCGACACCTGCTTCGCCGCGACGCATGCGGCCTACGACGCCCTGCCGGACGCCATGAAGCGCCGCATCGCGGGGCTCAGGGCGGTGTTCGACTTCGCCGGCCGGGTGCGCGCGACGCCGATCACCCAGGCGCAGATCGAGGCCTTTCCGCCGGTCACCCATCCGATCGTCCGCACGCATCCCTATACCGGGCGGAAATGCCTCTACGTGATGCGCGACGACTGCACGGGCGTCGTCGGGCTTCCGGACGGCGAAGCGCAGACGCTGATCGAGGCGCTGGCCGATCACATCGTCCGGCCGGAATTCGTCTACCGCCACCGCTGGCAGCCGGGTGACGTGCTGATGTGGGACAACTGCACGGTCCAGCACAAGGCGATCCAGGATTACAACCTGCCGCTGCGCCGGCTGATGCACCGGACGACCTTCGCCGCCGCTGCCGTGCCGACCTAGCGCCTGGTGACCGGGCCGGGAGGGGACCAGGAAAGTCGCGCGTATCGTCGCGCCCGTTTGTCTGGTTTAATGGGAGCGTTCGTTCAAGGGACGTCTCACCAGGATCAACCGCACGGGAGAGCACCGATGGCGACACCACAATTCCCCTTTCTCGATTTCGATGCGCTGCTCAAGCAGTTCGACGTGCCGAACGTCGACGCGAAGGCCTTGATGGAATCGCAGCAGAAGAACATCGAAGCCCTTGTCGCCGCGAACCAGAAGATCGCCGAGAATATGCAGAAGATCGCGCATCAGGAGCAGCAGATCATCCAGGAAGCGCTCAGCGAATGGACCGCCGCCGCCAGCGAGATGCGGCCGGGCGGCGACCTCCGCGAGCAGTCGGCGCGACAGACCGAGGTGGCGATCAAGGCGATCGAGGAAGGCATCAAGAACATGCGCACCTTCGCCGAGATGGTCGCCCAGACGCAGGCGGAGAGCATGGAGATCATCCGCAAGCGGATGGACGAGGGCATCAAGGAGCTGCGCCAGCAGATCGCGAAGAAGGGCGGCGGCGCCGCGAAGACGAAAAAATAGGGGAGGGCGGGCGCGCGCTGAGGCGTCCGTAGGCTGGTGCAAAATGCAGGGAGAAACCTGCCATGGAAGAGAGCCTGGGTCTCATTTGTCCGAGCTGTAACGGCATCACGCGGAAACCGGTCGACTGGCTGCATCACAACACGGAATGCCGGTGCGAGCATTGCGGCCAGCTCATCACGATCGCCATGAACAAGGAATGGAGCGAGTCGAAACGGGAATGGAACGCGCTCCACCACGACGGCAGCCCGCCCCGGCGAAGATTGCCTTAAGGACCCATCGGCCGTAGGACCCATCGGAAGGAAACGCTGAGCATGACCCTTTCTGCCGGCGCGCGGCGCGCCGTGGCTCGCCGGCTCGCCTGGCTGGCGCCGTTCCTGCTGCTCGCGCTTGCCGCCTGCATGCCCGGCAACGAGAACTCGGTGATCGACCGGCCGCTCGCGAACGACGCCCGCATGCCGGGCCTGTGGGTCGGGCGTCTCGGCGACGACGATGCTCGTGGTCGCTGCGGATCACGGCCGAAACGCCGGAAATCCTGCTGGTCGATGTCGGCATCTACGCCGAGGACGCCGCGATCGCCCGCTACCGCGCCGCGCGGACGCAGATCGGCGGGCGGGACATCCTGGAGCTCACCGAGACCGACGCCTCCAGCCGGGCCGGGGTCGGCGCGAAGATGGACCTGGGCAAGCGTTTCTTCGTCACCTACGCGTTCGACGGCGACGGCCACCTGTCGGTCAATCTTCAGAACGATCTGCACGACGCCGCTGGAGAAGGCGGTCGACCAGGGCGCGCTGGCCGGGCATAGCGAGGCGCGGGCCGGCAACACGCGGACCCTCGTGACCGCGCCGACGGCGGCGCTGCGCGATTTCGTCGCCAAGACCCCCGACGTCTTCGGAACGCCGCCGATCGTCTTCACGAAGATGCCGCTGCCGGCGAAGTAGCGCGGGTGGGGAGAACGGGAGATGCCGTCAAGACTCGTTCTTTTTCCCTCCCCCTTGCGGGGGAGGGTCAGGGTGGGGGGTGTGCTAGCGCGGCGCCAGCATGCCGGCGCCGTGCCTTTCACCCCCACCTAAATCCTCCCCCGTCGAGGGGGAGGACGTTCCGTGCATCGCGCCGCGACGGAAGCTCACCACCCCATCGCGCGGGACATGCGGCGCGGGTCGGCGCCGCCGGTGAGGCGCTTGGTCTCGCGGTCGTGCAGGATGGTGCAGACTGCGCCGGCCGCGCGGGTGATCTCGGGCCACCATTCGACCTTGTGGCCCTTGGCGGCGAGCGCCGAGCCGGTGGCCGTATCGATGCGGTTCTCGATCTTGAGCACGCCCGGGTCCGCCTCGTGCGGCTCGAAGGAGCTGGGCGCGCTGTAGGTGGCGAAGCGCGGCGCCTCGATCGCGGTCTGAGGGTCCATGCCGAACTGGTGGATGTTGAGGAAGACCTGCAGCATCGCCTGGCACTGCACGTCGCCGCCGGGCGTGCCGAAGGGCATGGTCATCTTGCCGTCGACCATGGCGAGCGCGGGGTTGGGCGTCAGGCGCGGGCGCTTGCCGGGCGCGATCGCGGACGCATGCCCCTCGACCGCCCAGTTCTGCGAGCCGCGGCTCGACGCGATCAGGCCCAGGCCCGGGATGATCGGCGAGGCGCCGCAGCTGTCCGACGGCGTGGTCGAGAAGGTGTTGCCCTTGGCGTCGACCGCGCAGGCGTAGGACGTGTCGTGGCCGAGATATTCCGGCGCCTTCGACGGCGACAGCATCTTCGCGGCCATCGCCTCGAAGCCGGCGATCGCGCCGTGCGGCGGCATCTCGGGCCAGGCCTCGTCGCGCCGGATCATCGCCTTGCGCTCGCGGTTGTAGTCCTTGGACAGCAGCGTCTCGAGCGGCACGTCGATGTAGCGCGGGTCGCCGTAGAAGCGCTCGCGGTCGGCGAAGGCGAGCTTGATCGCTTCCGACAGCGTATGGATGTAGTCGACCGAGTTGTGGCCCATGTTCTTGAGGTCGTAATTCTCCAAGAGCGCCATCATCTGCAGCAGCACCGGGCCCTGGCACCAGACGCCGCAGGTATAGACGTCGATGCCCCAGTAGCGGCGCTTGACCGGCGGCTCGATGCCGACGTGGAAGTTGCGCAGGTCCTCTTCGGTCATGAAGCCGCCCTGCTCGCGGTGGAACTTGGCGATGGTCTTGGCGATGTCGCCTTCGTAGAAGCTGGCGCGCGCGGCGTCGAGCCCGGCCTCGCGGCCCTTCTTCGCCGCCGCCGTCTCCTGGTCGACCATGAACTGCAGGGTGCGGGCGAGGTCGGCCTGGACGAAGTTCTCGCCGACGTCGGGGATGCGGCCGCCCGGCATCATCACCGCCATGTTGCTCGGATAGCGGCTATAGCCTTCCTGGGCCTTCTCGACGGTGCCGCGATAGGTTGGGATGCATCGGGAAGCCGTCGCGCGCGTAGCGAATCGCGGCATGCGCGACCTCGCCGAAGCTCTTGGTGCCGAAATGCTTGAGCGCCGTCAGCCAGGCGTCCGGTGCCGCCGGCATGACCGAGCGGCGCACGCCCGCCGGCACCGTGCCGTTGTGCTCGCGCAGGAAGATCTCGAGCTTCGCCGCCTTCGGCCACCAGCCGAGGCCGCTGATCGTCACCACCTCGTTCTTTTCCGCGAGGTAGATGATCATCGGCGCGACGCCGCCGCAGTTGACGATGTCCGACTGCACGACGGCGAGCGCCATGCCCGCGGCGACGCCGGCATCGACCGCGTTGCCGCCCGCTTCCAGGATGTTGAAGCCGGCTTGCGTGGCGAGATAGTGGCCGGCCGAGACCATGTAGCGGGTTCCCAGCATCGTCGGTTGATAGGGCATGGCTTCCTCCAGAGGGGCGGGGTGGCGGCGTCGGGGAATTCCGAGCGGTGGACTCAAGTTTAGCGCCAATTCCGCGCGCGGCGAAAGAGGCTGCGATGCGCTTCCGGTGGCCGCGCGCGATTTTCAGCCTTTACGGATTTGCAGCCGTAAACGGCAAATCCATTTTCACCTAAACAATTGAAGTACAATGTTTAGTTTGCGATTTGCCGGCGCCGCGGATAGCGTCTCGTCAGATATCGCGCCGTCGAAGAAGCGGTGTGAAAAATTTTCAGACAGGTGAAGGACGCTCACGATGAACCAGATTTTCAAGCCCGCCGCCCGCGATCGCATGCGCTTCGACGGCGATCCGCGCTCCGGCATCGCGCACGACACCCGCGCTCGCCCGGCGGGCCGGGTCGACTATGACGACGGCGATCCCGCGACCATCCTGCCCGCCGATCACCGGCCGATGGCCCGGTCCGGTGGACGGGACCATATTCGCCCGGTCGACGGGGCGGAGAGGGGCACCGCCTTCCGCGCGCCGCTCGCCTCGGTCGCAGGCGCCTCGACCATCGAATACGACGACGGCAATCCGGCGACCATCGCGCCCGGCGCGGACTGATCCCCGGCGTCGCCTCAGCCGGCGGGGGCGACCGTCAGGCCGTTCGCCTTGTGCTTCTCGATCCACTTGGCGATCAGGCCGGACGCCTTGGCGTCCTCGACCACCTCGCGGAGGAAGGCGATGCCGGCCTTGTTCTTCTTGAGCGTGCCGACCGCCTGCTGCACGGCGGCGAACTTGCCGGGCAGGATGCGCATGTCGGGATTCTTCAGGACGTCCTTGGCGAGGCCGTCGCGGAGGCCGGCGTAGGCGTCGACCTTGTCGCTGATGAAGCGCGCTTTCGCTTCGTCGCCCGTCTTGGTCAGGATCAACTTGGCGTTCTTGATGTTCCGCTCGAGCCAGAGGCCGTAGGCGCTGCCGCCGCGGGTGATGATGCTGACGCCCTTCGTGTCGACGTCGCTGCAGGATTTGAACGGCGCGTCCTTGCGCACGAGGTAGGTCGCCTCGATCTCGGCATAGGCGGCGGTGAAGGCCATCAGCTTCTCGCGCTGCGGCTCCGCGCCGACATTGCCGATATCCCAGACGTTGTCGCCGGCCGCGGCGACCAGCCCGTCGGGCGAGGGGAAGGGCACCAGCTTGAGCGGCACACCGAGGCGCTTGGCGATCTCGCGTGCGAGATCGGGGGAAACCCCGTCGGGGTCGCCGGACGGCGTCTTGCCGGTCACCAGCAGGAAATTGGACATGTTGATCCCGGCCCGGAGCGTTCCGGTCGGGGCGAGCTCGGCAATGACGGCTTTGTTCATGGCGCATACCTCCTGCGGCGATGGCGTTTCTTGTGACGGCGGGGAAGGAGTCGTGACCTGTCCCCTTCTTGTAGCGGGAATCGCCACGCCTGTCAGCTTTGCCCCCTTGAGAGCGGGTACAAAGGGCGGTGCAAATGGACTCGCGGAACAAGTCCGCGAGTGACGATTTTATTTTAATTCATGTACTTATCGTCATTGCCGTACTTGTTACGGCAATCCACGGACGGGCCTCGGAGCGCGCTCCGGCTTCGCGTCTCGAAGCGCCCCATGGCGCGCATGCTCCCGTCATTCCAACGACTTCCCGAGAACGCAGCGCGCTTAAGACTCCGTCAACGTCTTCAGCTTTGCGAGGCCGGTTTCGAATTCTTTGCCGATCATCGTGTCCATGCTGCAGAAGATCGTGAAGACCTTCGACAAATAAGGCATGGGTCCGTAGATCGCCCAGGTGACGGTCGTCGTGTCGCCCTTGGGCTCGAGCGTGATCTCGGCGGTGTTGTGCGCCTCGAACGGCTTGATGAAGTGCATGGCGTAGACGATCCGGGTCGGCGTGGACTCGACGATCTCCATGCGCCCGGCGCCGATATCCTTGTTGCCGTCCCACGCGTAGACCGCGCCTTTGCCGCTGGTCGGGCCGCTATAGGTCCGCTTCATTCCCGGGTCCTTCTGCTCCCAGGGCGACCACTCGCGATGGCGCGGCAGGTCATTGACCAACGCGAAGATCCGCTCCGGCGGCGCCTTGATGGTCGCGATGCGCTGGACGCGAAAGCTGTCGGGCTTGGTTGCCGCATAGATGAGCAGGACCGAGATCGTGGCGACCAGCAGGACGACGACGGAAAGGACGATTGTCTTGACCATGGTCTTAACCTTTCGCCTCCGCCAGATACGCGGCGAGCTGCTCGAGCGACCCGCCGAAGCCCATCCGCATGCCGTCGTGGCCGGCGTCGAAGGCGGCGCGTTCCGCCGCGGTCGCGTTGTGCGGCGCCCAGCGGATGGTCAGCGTCGTCTTGCCGTTCCGCTCGGTGAAGGTCGTCGTGCTCAGGACCTCCAGCGGCCAGTCCGGATTCATCGGGTGGCGGGTCGTGCCGCGCTCGGCGTCGGAGAAGGAGACGATGTAGACCATCCGCTCCGGCGCATCGACCTCGCGGAACAGGAACTTGCCCCAGATCGCCTGGCCGTCCGGCGACATCAGGCCATAGTGGAAGAAGCCGCCCGGCCGCAGGTCGATCTCGCAATGGGTCATGGCGAAGCCCTTCGGCCCCCACCAGTGCTTGAGATGCGCGCACTCGGTATGCGCCTTCCAGACGACGTCGCGCGGGGCGTCGAACACGCGCGAGATGATGAACGGCTTGGCCCCGTTCGTCCCGTCGCCGCTTTCCTTCTTGCGTGAGGGCATTCTCCGAACTCCCGTCCCTGTCGTTATTTTTCCACGCCTGCCGTGAGAGGAGCGGCTATTGCCGCTCCGGAGCCACGAGGACCATCCACGTCATGCCGAAACGGTCGGCAACCATGCCGAAGCGCGGCGAGAAGAAGGTTTTGGCCAGCGGCATCTGCACCTGGCCGCCGTCGGCCAGCGCGGTGAACACCCGGTCGGCTTCCTTCTCGTTCGCGACGGAGAGCGTCAATGAGACGCCCTGGAATTCGGCCTTGCCCGTGCAGCGGCCATCGGACGCCATGATCACCGTATCGCCGATGCGCACGCTGCTGTGCATGACCTTGTTGGCGTCGGCGGGCATGGCGCAATCCGCGCTGGGCGGCTCCGGATTGTCCTTGAAGCGAAGCAGCATTTCGACCTGGGCGCCGAGCGCCTTCTTGTAAAATTCGATCGCTTCTTCGCAACGTCCGTTGAAATTCAGATAGGGCTGAATGAACATGGTGCTCTCCTACTTTCTCGTGGGTTGGGGTGAGGGGGTGAGGGTTTAGCTTTTCCGCTGCGCGGCCGTTTCCGTGCGGAGACGGTCTTCCTGATCCCGCAGCTCCGGCGTAAGGGCGTCGCCGAAGTCCTCCATCTCGAAGATCTGGCGCAGCTCGATCTCGGTGCCGCCGTCGAACGGCGCGCGCTTCAGCCAGTCGATCGCGTCCTGCTTCGAGTTGACATTCCAGAGCCAGAACCCGGCGATGAGCTGGTCGGTCTCGGGGAAGGGGCCGTTGATCACGGTGCGCTCCTTGCCGGAGAAGCGCACGCGGACGCCGTTCGAGCTGGGATGCAGCCCTTCGCCGGCCAGCATCACGCCGGCCTTCACCAGCGCTTCGTTGTACTTGCCCATCGCGGTCAATAGCTCGGTGCTCGGCATGACGCCGGCCTCGGAATCCTTGTTGGCCTTGACGATCACCATGAAACGCATTGTCCCTGTCTCCTCTGTGGATGGTGGCCGGCGTTACGGCTTGGCGTCGAAGATCGCCTTGCCGCTCGCCATGTCGAACGGCGCCGAGAAGTGCTCATGCACGATGCGCCAGCTTCCCTTGATCCGGCGATACCCTGCGGTCACGCGCATCCAGCTCGACTTCTCTTCGCCCTGCTCGTTCGTGCCGCCGCAGCGGTTGAGCCAGTGGGCGAAGGCCACATCGTCGTCGGCTTCGATGTTCAGCTCGCGCATCTCGAAGATCGACGGCCCCGTGCATAGGTCGAGGCAGGCCTGCCAATGCTTTCCATAGGCGCCCACGCCCTTGAACTGCAGCTGTGCTATGGCGTCATACGCGACGACGTCGGGCGCGTAGCAGGCCATGATGGCCGCCACGTCCCGGCTGCGGACGGCGGCGAGCCACTTGTCGATCAACGCCTGGACCTCGGCGTCGGGCAATAAGCCGGCTTTTGCGGTGGCGGTTGCGGTGCTCATGCTTATCCTCCTTTTAAACTTGGGTATCGGGTAATGCCTGTCAGCCCACGGCGAAGCGCACGGCGTTGACCGGCGGCAGCCGGGCGTCCGGCGCGGCCCAGGACTCGCCGCCGTCGTCCGAGATCCAGAGCCCGCCGCTGGTCGAGCCGAAGGCGAGGCGCTCGCCCGTCTCGTCCACGGAGAGCGCATGGCGGTAGACCAGGTCATAGGCGTGACGCTGCGGCAGGCCCTTGCGCAGGACCTCGAAGCTCTTGCCGCCGTCGCGGGTGCGCGAGACGACGATCTTGGCGTCGGCCGGGTAGCGCTTCTCGTCCTTGATCGCGGGGACGAACCAGGCGGTCTTCGGGTCGCGCGGATGGGCGGCGACCGCGAAGCCGAAGGCCGACGGCTTGGCTGCCGTCACTTCGCTCCAGCTATGGCCGGCGTCTTCCGAGCGGTAGATGCCGCTGTGATGCTGGCACCACATGACGTCCGGCGCGCCGGCGCAATGGGCGAGCTGGTGGATGTCCTGCGCGATGGGATCGCGCTGCTGGTTCGGCGGCATGTACTCGTTGGACATGCCCTCGTTGATGTTTTCCCAGCTCTTGCCGCCGTCCGTCGTCTCCCAGACGCCGGCGCAGGAGACGCCGACGCGGATCGCATCGGGGTTGCGCGGGTCGACCAGCACCGTGCTGAGGCCCGGCTGCTCACCGCCGGCGACGCCCATCCACTTCTTGCGCGCGGGCATGTGCCAGAGCGCCTCGTTGAGCGACCAGCGCTCGCCGTTGTCGTCGGAGCGGAACAGCCCGCCCGGCATGGTGCCGGCGTAGATACGCCCGGGCGCGCCGCCCGGCGTCAGGTTCCAGATCTTGCCGAGCGACCAGGGATGCGGGTCGTCGCCGGCGTCCTCGGGCTTGGCCGGGAAGGCGGGGGCGGCAAGCTCCTGCCAGTCGCCCTTGCCGGCGCGGCGCCACAGCTTGGCGCCGAAATGGCCGAGGTCGAGCGCTGCAAAGGTCGCGTTCTCATCCGCCAGCACCGCGGTCACCGGGTCGCCGAGGAACTTCGTGTCGGCGATATCCCATGCACCGTTCTTGCGGCGCAGCTCGAACAGTCCCTTGCGGGTGCCTACGTAAAGTCGATCGCTCATGATTGCCTCCTTCAGCCTCCGGACAACGCCTGGAGGACGTAAATTTCATCGTCGGGACGTACCGGATCGGTCAGGCGCGCGCGGTCGACCGCGTTGCGGCCGTTGACGAAGACGGCGACGTGCTGGCGCAGCGCGCCCTGGTCGTCGAGCACGTATCCCTTGAGCGCCGGCCGGTCCGCGAAGACCGCGGCCAGCGCCTCGCCCAGCGTGGCGCCGTCGACCCGGACGGTCGGGGCGGGCAGGAAGCGCTCGAGCTGGGCGGTGAACGAAACCGTCGGCACGGCTACGCCCTCTCGATGCGGGCCGGCCTGGCGGACCGCCGGCGTGTTTTCCGGTTCGCCCCCCAGCTTGTCTTCATGTTCTGCCTGTCATTCATGACCGCTCTCCCTGATGGATCGCGCCGAATTCGCGGATTTCCGCCATCTTTGCTCTTGACAAAAACGTTGATATCAACATATTTAAATCATGTCAAATGACATTGTTGTTCCGTTCGAGACGACGCTTCACGTTCGCGACCACTGCCTCTGCCTGCATGTGCGGCGGGCGGCGAGGACGGTGGCGCGGCGCTTCGACGATGCGCTTAGGTCGCTTGATCTGACCAACGGGCAGTTCTCGCTGATGATGTCGCTCAACCGTCCGAAGCCGCCGAAGATGGGCGAGGTTTCGGATCTGCTCGCGATGGATCGCACGACGCTCACCGCCAACCTGAAGCCGCTCGAGCGCCGCGGCCTCGTGGCCGTCAAGGCCGATTCCGAGGACAAGCGAAGCCGCCGCATGGCCCTGACGCCGGCCGGTCTTGCCTTGCTGGACAAGGCCGTGCCGGTGTGGGTGAAGACGGAGGCGGAGACCGAAGCGCTGCTCGGCGGCTCCGATCCCGATCGCCTGCGCGCCGATCTGCGCGCGCTGTCGTAACCGTGCAAGCACCTTGGCGAACAAGACCATAGGCATGGCGATCCGCTCCCTTCAGGCCGCCGCCGCGGCGGCGAGCTCGCCGACCATGCGCTCGAGGCTCGCGGTCCAGCCGACGCGGTGCTGGTCGCACATCTCCGTGGATTCGAAGACCTCCTGACGCAAGGTCAGCGTCGTCTGCGCGCCCTGCTCGGCGAAGGTGACGGTGACCAGCGTCTCGTGGCCGCGCGTGCCGTCCGCATCCTCCCAGGCCCAGGTGAAGACGAGCCGCTCCGGCGGGACGACCTCGCGGTAGACGCCGGACACCACGCGGTCAGCGCCGTCATCCAAGTGCATCATCACGCGCCAGGCGCCGCCCTGCCGCGGGTCGAGCTTGCAGGTCGCGCCCTTGGTGGTGGGGCAGCCCCACCAGCGGACGATATGCTCCGGCTGGGTCCAGACCTTGAAGACGAGGCTGCGCGGCGCATCGAAGACGCGGGCGAGCGTGAGCACCCGGTCCGAAGGCTTGGTTGCCGTCGCGGCGGCGCTATTCCTTGCGGTCACGGGTCTTCTCCTTCCCTTGCAGCTCTCTCAGGTAATCGTCCAGGCGGTCGAAGCGCTCCTCCCACAGGCGGCGGTAGCGCTCGAGCCAGTCGTCGACGCCCTTCAGCGCCTCCGGCTCGATCCGGCAGGGCCGCCACTGCGCCTCGCGCCCGCGGGTGATCAGGCCCGCGCGCTCCAGCACCTTGAGATGCCGCGAGATGGCCGGAAGGCTCATGTCGAAGGGCTCGGCCAGATCGGTCACCGAGCTTTCGCCCGTGGCGAGCCGGCCGAGGATGGCCCGGCGCGTCGGGTCGGCGAGGGCCGCGAAGGTGGCGCTCAGGGGGTCGGTTTGCATCGATCATTTAACCGAATTGTTAATTAACATATTGGTTAAATATCATCGGCCGCTGACGCCGTCAACAGGCTTTTGTCATACCGGCGGAAGTTGTCCGTTTTGTGGAACCGCATCGGCACAGCGGACACGTTTTGGTGAAAAGCTTGGGCGGTGGCGCGTTGTGTCGTACAACTTGCGTAAGAAACAAAACCCGACGTGATCGATCGGATCGGTTTACGGACGGCGTCATGGGGGCGGCGTTCGGCGTGAAGAACCTCATGCGACCGAGCTGGCGCAGCCTTCAGGCGGATTTGTCCGGCGGCCTTGCGGGAGCGTTGGTGTCGATTCCCCAGAGCATGGGCTTGGGTGTCGTCGCGTTTGCGCCGCTCGGCAGCGACTACACCAGCCTGGGCCTGGTTGCCGGGCTTGTCGGTGGCGTCATCACAACCGCCTGTTCCGCCTTGTTCGGCGGGACGCCGGGCCTGATCTCGGGCCCGGGAGCGTCGGTATCATTGGTTTTCGCGGCGATCGTCGCAGGTCTGCTGGGCGCGGACGAGCTGTACGTTTCCGGCGCCGACAAAGCGCCCATGGCGCTGAGCCTCGCGATGATCGCGCTGATGGCGGCCGGGGCGATGGAGGCCGCGTTCGGGCTCTGCCGGTTCGGCAACGCGATCAAATTCGTGCCGTATCCCGTCATCGCCGGCTTTCTCAATGCCGCCGCGATCCTCATCATCCTCGGTCAGCTGCGCATCCTGTTCGAGCTGCCGGCGGACGCGGCCACCGTCACGCTCTGGCGCCATGTCGACGAAGACGCGCTGGCCCGGTGCGGCCTCGTCATCGTGACGATTGGTGTGATCTATGCCATGCCGAAGCTGTTGCCGCGCGTGCCGGGCCTGCTGTTCGGCGCCGTGATCGGCGGCGCCGCCTATTATGCCATTCTCGCCGCCGGCGTGACTGTGGACCTGGGCGGCACCATGGCCGGCATTCAGGGCATGGTCTTCGATCCCCGTCCGCTCCGCGACGTGTTCGGGCTGATGGCGGCGGGCTGGCATGCCGCCACAAGCAGCGGCGGCGCCGTAACGTACGACGGCATAACCCTCGGGCTCGACACGCTCCCGGTCCTTATCGCGATCCTGGTTCCGGGCGCCGTCTCGATCGCGCTGCTGCAGTCCTTCGACAGCTTGTTCTCGGGTGTCGCGCTGGACGACATGAGCCTGAACCGCTCCGACAGTCGGCGCGAGCTCATCGCGCAGGGCTCCGGCACGCTGCTGAGCGCCAGCCTCGGCTTTCTCGGCGGTTCCGGCAGCATGGTCCGCACCATGCCCTGTTTCCTCGCCGGCGGACGCACCGCTTGGGCCGGACTGGCCAGCTCGGTCTTTATCCTGGTGGCAGTCCTGCTGCTGGCGCCCGCCGTCAACGGGATTCCCACCGTCCTCATTTCGAGTGTCCTGTTCGTCGCCGCCTTCGAGCTGTTCGACAAATGGACGATCGGTCTGCTGAAAAATCTCAGGGCGAACGGCCTTGCCACGCAACGCTCCGTCGCCGTCGATCTCGCGATCATCGGGCTGGTCGTCGGCACGGGCCTTGCCTTCGGCCTGGTCGTCGCCGTCGGCGTCGGCATGGCGGTTTCGATCGTCGCCTTCGTGGTCAGCGTGGCCGGTCGCCGATCCGCCGCTCCTACCGCGGTGACGCGGTCAGCTCGTTCCTGCAGCGGGGCGAATTCTCCGCGGCGCTGCTGCGCGACCATGGCGGCCTGATTGCCATCCTCGAGCTGGAGGGGCCGCTCTTCTTCGGCTCGCGGGCAAGATCGAGCAGGAGGTCAGCGGGTTGGCGGACGAGGGCGTCTGCCACGTGATCCTCGACCTCAAGCGCGTCGGCTCGATCGATAGCACTGCGTCCCGCACCATCGCGCGCATCTTCCGGCGTCTGGAAAAGCAGGGAAAGACGCTGTCCGTCAGCTATCTGATGCCGGATCTGCCGCATTTGCACAGCTCGGGGGGCGGCGAGATCCGGCGCCACCCCTCGAGCTTTCATGAGCATTGGCAGGACCTGCGCCAGTTCGGCGCGCTCGATGCGATCGGCCGGCACCGCTGCTTCACCGATACCGATACGGCGATGCGGCAGTGCGAGATGCTTCTGATCGAAGCGATCGCGGAGAGAGGCAGTCCGGACGTGGCCGCGTGGCCGTCCATGACGGGGCTGCTCGACGCGCTGACCGGCCCCGAACTGGAGGTCGTCCGCTCGTTTTCCGAGGAATGCCGCTTCGAGGCCGGCACCACCGTCTTCCGGCAGGGCGATCCGGGCGACGTCCTGTACATCCTGCTCGACGGCACGGTGGACGCCGTGATCCATCATGAAACGACCGGCCGCAGCGTGCGGGTCAACACGATGACCAAGGGCGCGGTTTTCGGCGAAATGGCGATCCGCGACCCGAAGCCGCGCGTCGCGACATCGTCGCGATGGAGGATACGGTCTGCTACCGCATCAGCGCCGGGCAGCTCGAGCATCTGAACGCGCAGGACCCGTCCCTCGGGCTGCGGCTGATGAAGTATATGTGCCTGCTCTTCACCACGCGGCTGCGGATGGCGAACCTGGCGATCATCGAGCTGGAATCGTAAGGCGCACCGTTATCGTTGCAAGGCAACGATCGCCCAGCCGCCGAGCGCGGTCAGGACGACGACCAGCCAGGGCGGCCATTTCCAGAACGCAAGCAGCGCAAAGGCCGCCAGCGCCAGGCCGAAATCCATCGGCGCCTTGATCGCGCTGGTCCATACCGGATGGTAGAGCGCGGCCAGCAGCAGCCCCACCACCACCGCGTTGACGCCCATCAGCGCCGCGCGCACCCGCTTGACCCGCCGCAGGTCCTCCCAGAAAGGCAGCGCGCCGACGGTCAGCAGGAAGGACGGCAGGAAGATGCCGACGAGGCAGATCAGCGCGCCGATCCAGCCGTGCGGCACGGGCTTCGCGACCGTGCCGAGATAGGCGGAGAAGGTGAAGAGGGGACCCGGCACCGCCTGCGCCGCGCCGTAGCCGGCGAGGAAGGCGTCGTTGCTGACCCAGCCCGGCGGCACGACTTCCGACTGGATCAGCGGCAGCACCACATGGCCGCCGCCGAACACCAGCGAGCCCGTGCGGTAGAAGCTGTCGAACATCTCGATCGTATGGCTCGGATGGGCCGCCGCGAGCAGGGGCAGGCCGAACAGCAGGCCGAAGAATAGCGCCAGCGCCACGATGCCTTCGGTGCGCCCGACGGGAATGTTCATCGCGGCATGCCCGCCGTCGCGGGTGTCCTTCATGAAGAACAGGCCGATCAGCGCGCCCGCCACGATCGCGCCGATCTGGCCGTAGGAGCTCGGCCAGGCGGTGAAGGCGAGCGCGGCGCCGACCGCCATGGTCGCGCGCGGCGCGTCGGGACAGAGGTTCTTCGCCATGCCCCAGACGGCGAGCGCCACGACCGCGACGGCGACCACCTTGAGGCCGTGCAGCAGCCCGGTGTCGAGATAGCCGCTGTAGGCGGTGACGCCGTAGCCGAACAGGACGAGCGCCAGCGCCGAGGGCAGGGTGAAGGCGATCCAGGCGGCAAGCGCGCCCGGCAGCCCGCCCGTGGTCAGGCCGATGCCGATGCCGACCTTGCTGCTCGCCGCGCCGGGGGTGAACTGGCAGAGCGCGACCAGGTCGGCATAGGCGCGGTCGTCCAGCCATTTCCGCCGGTTGACGAACTCTTCCCGGAAATACCCGAGATGGGCGACCGGGCCGCCGAAGGAGGTGAGGCCGAGCTTGAGAAAGGCGAGGAAAATCGTGACCAGCGGCTGCCGGGCGGCCGGCGCGGCATTGGCGCTCGCTGCGTTGTCGGTCAGGGCGGTTCCCTCCCTGATTCTTTACGCGGACGGCTGAGACAATAATCGGGACAAATTCGGTAAATACAACATCGCTATCGAAATTCGATATTAAGGCCGCCGCTCTGCTGCGTGTCAACATTGATCGCCATTCGATTGCAAAGGGAAATCGAGAATGGATTCGGTCAGCGGTCCCTGCAACGGGACGGGATCCATTTTACCTCTTGCCTGAAAGTCGAAGATCGATAGCGACAGTCGATAGCGTGATCTAAATCAACACAAGCATTTCATTCTTGATTGCATTATCTGTTTTCGTTATCGAATTTAGATTACAATGATGGCAACGTTTGCTGCCACGACGGAGGGGGGAAATGGAAATCAGCGTCAGGGATCTTCTGACCGTTATGCATGGCATGGGCTTTGGTGCCCTGTTCATGCTCGCTTTCTCGGGGGCGATTGCCGAACTCTACTGGATTTCGGCGCCAGGCGTCCGATCGTCGGCCGACTTGCGCGAGCAGCGGCTGCTTTCATTTTATCTTATCGCGATGGTGGTCCTCGCCTGGGCGACGGTCATCACCGGCGCTTACATCATCTATCCCTGGTACAGGGCTGTTCCGCCCACCGGTGTGGCGGACCTGTCCGCGTACCCGCAAGCGTTCTTGAAATCGAGCCCGAATACGGCCGGGTGGCATGACCTGGGGATGGAGTGGAAGGAGAACGTCGCCTGGCTCGCGCCGATCGCGATGACCATGGTCGCGTATGTCACCATGACCTATCGATCCGCTATCGCCAAGATGCGCGATCTTCGGATCGCAATCTTGAGTTTCGCCGTCATCGCGTTTGTTGCGACCGGCATCGCCGGAGCGTTCGGCGCCTTCCTCAACAAATACGCACCCGTCCGCGGCGGCGCGGAAATCCAGATCGTGAAAGGGAAATGACGATGTCTCAGGATCGAACGACTCTTGGCGCGTCCGACGAAGATATTCCCAACGGTCGGGGCGCTGCAGCGATCTTGGCGGCGGGCATCGGGTGTGCAGCGGTGGGCGTTCTTGCAATCCTGCGCGATGCCTTCCCCCCGGTGGCGAGCGCGCTGAATTTCTACAAGCCTTCGGGTCCGTTGTCCGGCGTAACGACGGTGGCGGTCATCATTTGGCTTGTCGCTTGGTTTGTCCTGGCCAGGCGCTGGCGTGATACGACCGTCATGCTCGGAAAGATCAACACGGCGGCGTTCGTGTTCTTGGCGGTGGGGCTGCTGCTGACCTTTCCGCCGTTCATGGACCTGCTGCAAGGCAAATAGCGCCGCGGGGCGCGGGGCGTCGCCTCAACGCAAACATCTCTCGGGGCTGTGACATGGCGAGACGGGCAGGGTTCGTTTGTCGAGCTGCGGGCTTGGCATACATCGCGTTGGTCCTTATAGCCGGCGCGGCAAATGCCGGACCGCCGTTCCGAACGGATGATCCCGAGCCGGTCGACTATCAGCACTGGGAATTTTACGCCTTCTCGACCGGCACGCATGTCAGGGACGACACGTCCGGTGTCCTGCCGGGCGTCGAGTTCAACTACGGCGTGATCGAGAATGGTATGGTGCATATCGTGGCGCCCATTGCCTTCGATAGTCCCAGCGAAGGCGCGACCCATTTCGGCTATGGTGACACCGAGCTTGGCTTCAAATACCGGCTCATCGGCGAGGATCCGAACGGCGTGCGGCCAAGCGTCGGGGTATTTCCGCTGGTCGAGCTGCCGACCGGAAACGAAGACAAGGGCCTGGGGTCCGGCCATGCCAGCGCCTTTCTGCCGGTCTGGGTCCAGAAGACCTTCGGTGATTGGACGACGTACGGCGGCGGCGGCTACTGGATAAATCAGGATCATGATCGTGGCGACAAGAACTACTGGTTCGTGGGCTGGCTCCTGCAGCGGAAAATCACGGAAAAGCTGACACTGGGCGGCGAGATCTTCCACCAGTCCGCCGATACGGTTGATGGCTCTGACAGCACGGGCTTCAATCTGGGCGGTATCTACGACGTCGACGACCATGATCATCTTCTGCTTTCGTCGGGCCGGGATTTTCGGCATGCCTCTGAAACCAAGGAGTATCCTGGTACGTCGGCTGGCAGATAACCTATTAGCCGGGGGATTCGCGCCGACGCGCCGGGTAACGCGTATGCCGGCCCCTCCAATCCGCGCGGGCAGCGGCGATGGTCAATCCTTCTCGAACAGCTCGCCGAACAGCTCGCTGACCTTTTCTTGGCGTCTTTGAGCGCCGCCCTGCCGGTCCGGGTAATGGAGTAGACGCGGCGGATTCGTCCCGCGACGTACTGCTTTCGCGAACGCAGGTAGCCCTTGCGCTCCATGCCATGCAGCATCGGATAGAGTGTTCCGGCGCTGAGCCGGTATCCATGCCGTTGGAGTTCCTCGATAATCCCGAGGCCGAAGATCGGCTCTTCGTTGGCGTGATAGAGTATGTGAAGCCGAACGAGCCCCGAAAACAAGTCAGTATACTTGGCCCGCATGTCCCAATCCGGCCGCGGGAGCGGCGCTGCGCAATCGTCACGAAGCGTTACGCAATAGCAGGAATTGACTTCAACAGCCAGTCGCCGAAGGTGGTGAGGCGACGCCCGGCCAGGCGGTGACGGCGAGCGACGCGCCGGCCGCCCCGTCTCGGCACGTGTCGGAAGGTCGCATTGACCCTGCGGGCGGGCGGGTAGAGACTGCCCGCGCAACACTGGGAAAAGATGAAACAATCAACCAAAAAGAACCTGCGTGTCCTGGCTCTCGCCGGCGTCCTGCTCGGCGCGTCGACGACCCTGGTCGTCAACTCACCGGCGCTCTATCGCCTGTATTGCGCGATCACCGGCTATGGCGGGACGGTGAACCGGGTGGTGGCGAAGAACCTGGCGCCGCCGACGGCGGACAAGAACACGATCACCGTCTCCTTCGACGCCAATGTCGCGCCGGGCCTGCCCTGGGAGTTCCATCCGGTGCAGCGCAAGGTCGAGACGCATCTCGGCCAGCCGACCAAGATCTACTATTACGCCCGGAACAACTCGGATAAGACCATCGTCGCGCGCGCCGCCTTCAACGTCACGCCCTACGCGGCCGCGACCTATTTCTTCAAGATCCAGTGCTTCTGCTTCACCAACGAGAAGCTGGCGCCGGGCCAGAGCGTCAAGATGCCCGTCGTGCTCTATGTCGACGAGCAGCTGGCGAAGGACCCGAATACGCGCGACGTGCACAACATCACGCTGTCCTACACCTTCTACCGGCAGAACGACAGCTCGGCCGAGGTGAAGACGAGCGCGCGCGACCTCAAGGCGGGGTCGGAAGCGCTCGACGCGACGCTGGACGCGTCGAAGAAGGCCGATTTCGAGAATGATGCGCCGCGGCGCTGAGTCCGCTGGGCTTGCTGACCGGCAGCACGCCGCTGTCGCGCGGATCGTCGCGGCGATGGCGCTGATGCCTGCTGCCGATCCTGCCGCGTGCGGCGGCCGCCCACAGCTATACCTTCGGCACGATGGAGGTGGGCCATGTCTGGGCGCCGCCCTCCGATCCGAAGGCCGGCGGCGTCGCGGTCTACGGCCCGCTGCTGAATGTGGGCAAAGACGCCGACCGGCTGGTCGGCGCCTCGTCGCCGATCGCCGAGAAAGTCCGCTTCCGGATCGCGAAAGACGGCAAGACCACCTGGCCCGAGGCGGTCGACCTCGCGCCCGGCAGGCCGCTCGCGCTCGCACCCTGGCGCGTGCACATCTGGCTCAGCGGCCTGAAGCATCCGCTGAAGGACGGCGACAGCTTCGACCTCGTGCTGAATTTCGCCAAAGCCGGGCAGCACACCGTGACCGTGATCGTCGAGCGTACGCCCGGCCATTGATCGCCGGCGCTGCGTCGCGCTCGCGCCGTCAGGCCGGTTGCGCGCGCCGGTCCTCGATCAGCGTTCCCGCATTCAGGGCTTCGGCGTCGTGGCCCGCTTCGCGCGCCGTCTCGCGCAGCGCCGCGGCCTGCCATTCCTGCATCGCGGGCAGGGCGAGCAGGCGCGCCGTGTAGGCCTTCGCGGTCTCGCCGAGCGCAATTCCGTAGGTTTGGATGCGAAACGCGACCGGCGCAAAGAAGGCGTCGACCGCGGTGAAGGACGGGCCCGCCAGGAAAGGCCCGCCGAAGCGGGCGAAGCCGTCGCGCCACAGCGTGTCGAGCCGGTCCAGGTCGCGCTGCAGCGGCGGCGTCACGGCGTGCAGCCGGACGCGGATGCCGACGCTCATCGAGCAGACGCTTCTGAGCGTGCCGAAGCCGGCATGCATCTCCGCCGCCGCGCTGCGCGTCCAGGCGCGCGCGAGCGAATCGGACGGCCAGACGCCGTCATGCCGCTCGGCAAGGTATTCGACGATGCTGAGCAATTCCCAGACGACCGTGCCGCCGTCGACCAGGCAGGGCACCAGGCCGGACGGCGAAATCTTGCGGAAAGCCTGCCATTTCGCGTCCTCGCCGAAGAACATCAGGCGCTCGTCGAAGGGGATGCCGCGCTGGCGCATCAGCACCCACGGCCGCAAGGACCAGGACGAGTAGTTCTTGTTCGCGATGTAGAGCTCGTACATGCCTGCCGCTCCCGCCTATGCCGCGCGGCTATTTCTTCGCGGCGGTGAGCGCCTTCGCGAAGACCTCGTAAGGCTGGGCGCCGACGATGGTCTTGTCGCCGATGATGAAGGTCGGCGTGGAATGGACGCCGTATTCCCGCTGGGCCGAGAGCTCGCGCTGCCGCAGCGCCTCGTAAAGGCTTTTGTTGTCGACGCAACTGTTGAAGTCGTCCTGGGTCATGCCGCCGAGCTTGGCGATGCGCGCCAGGCCTTCGCGCGGGTTGGCGCTGCGCGCCCATATGTCCTGATTGGCGAACAGCACGGCGAGGAATGGGAAATAGCGCTGCGGCGGGGCGCAGCGCGCAACCATCGCCGCGGCGAAAGCCGGCCCGTCGAAGGGATAGTCCCGGAAAATCAGCTTCACCTTGCCGGTGGTGATGAAGTTCTTCTCGATCTTCGGCAGCGTCTTGGTGGCGAAATCCGCGCAATGCGGGCAGCTGAGCGAGGCGTATTCGATCATCGTCACGGGGGCTTTCGGGTCGCCCATGACCCGGTCTTTCATCGCGTCCGACGACGGAAAGCGGGGTCGCGGCCGCCGTGAGCGGGATGACGAGAAAGAGGCCGGCCAGGAAAAGCCGGAAGCGTTTGGATCACATGTTGCATCGGTCTGCCGCTCGGGTCCTTTGTTGGGATGCGCCGCCGGTCGGCGCCATGGTCTCGGGTCAGCGCGTCGCCGTGAGGCAGAAGGCGCGGTTGCGCATGCGCACGACGCCGTCGGCCTCGCGGAAGGCTTCCGCCGCCTGCGCGACCGCGTTCCAGGCCGCATCTTGAGCCTCGGGCGAAAGATGCGCCATCTTCTTCTTGATGTCGCCGGCGCGGTCGCGGCGGTATTCGGCGAACTGGGCCGGCGAGTCGAAGGGCACCAGCACCTCGACCCACTCGCTTCGGACGTCGTGGAAGCCCGCTTCGCGGACCCGTTCCGCGAAGGCGTCGGTATCCTTGAGCGCGAACGGCGTCCCGGCGCCTTCCTCGGGCGGCGGCAGGTTCAGCGTCCGGCGCAGCACGCGGTCGGCGAGGCTGTTGGTCGGCGCGCCTTCGGGCGGACCCCAGACGACGGCGACCAGCCGCCCGCCCGGCTTCAGGCAGCGGTGGATTCCGGCCAGCGCGTCGTCCAGCGTCAGGAACATCAGGCCCCAGCGCGACAGCACGGCGTCGAAGGAGGCCTCGGGAAGGTCGAGCGCGTTGGCGTCCATCACGCGGAACTCGAGGTTGGCGAGGCCCGCCTGCCGCGCGCGATCCTGCGCGAAATCGAGCATGTCCGGCGAGATGTCCGCCGCCAGGACATGGCCGGTGGGCCCGACGGCGCGGGCGGCGGTAATCGCCGGCTCGCCCAGGCCCGTGCCGATGTCGAGCACGCGGCTGCCCGGCCCGATGCCCGCGAGCGCGACCATCCGGTCGCTCACAGGCTGGGCGGTCGCGTCGGTGATGGGGAACCACTTCTTCCAGCCCGCCGCGCGCGAGCCCGCGAACTGGATCGTCGTCTGGTCTTTTGCCGTCTCGGTCATCGATTCCTCGTGGGTCTGCGTTCGGTCAGCCGCGTCAGCTCTCGACCAGATCGAGCAGGGACGCGACGTCCGGGAAAATGTAGTCCGGGCGCGGCACGGAGTCGTGCAGCGGAATGCCGCGGCGGTTGATCCAGGCGATCGTCAGCCCGAGCGGCTTGCCGCCGACGAGGTCGGTGAACTGCGACTGCCCGGAATGGAAGATATCGGCCAGCGGCACGCCCGCCTTTTCGATGAGGTAGCGAAAAAGCGCGCCGTCCGGCTTGTAGCCTTTCGCGCGCTGGGCGGTGCAGACGAGGTCGAAGTCCCGCTTGAGCGGGGTCAGCGCGAGCAGGTCGTCGTCGATATTCGAGACGACGGCGAGCTTGCAGCGCTTGCCGAGCCGCTCCAGCGTCGGCAGCACGTCCTCGTACAGCCGGAAATCGCGGAACGCGTCGAAATAGTAATGGATGAGGCTCGGGTCGCCGCGGAGCCCGAATTTCGCGAAGCTGTCCATGAGGGAGGTCTCGCAGATCTCGCGGTACGGCTTGTACGGCTCCCAATACTGCTCGATATTGCGCTCTTCCCAGCTGTTCCCAGAACGCCTTGACGTCGACGTTTGCCGGCGCCGGCGGCCGCAAGAATGCGCTCGAAGGCGCCATAGGAGCTGTCGCGCACGCTGATCAGCGTCCCGTACACGTCGAAAGACATCAGCTTGGGCGCGAGACGTCCGGATTTCATCGGGTCGATCATGGCTCTGCCGCGGCAAATTCCGAACCGATGGCTTACCGGACGTCCGTGCCATAGGCAACGTCGTCGACGACGCACGCGTTCGCGACCTTGCCCTCGGGGTTGATCACCGCGAGCGCCGTGAGCGGGCCGCTGTCGCCCGCGGCGCGGCGGCCCCAGACCTCGAGCGCCTCGTCCCAGAACATCGGCCTGCGGAAGCGGACGGTCGCGCGCAACTGCTCGATGGGTCCCGGCCGGCGCAAGGCCGCCAGCATGAAATGCACGGCCATCAGTCCCGCGGCGATGGGCGCGCGGAAGCCGAAGCGCCGCGCCGTCTCCGGGTCGGAATGGATCAGGTTGTCCGCCTCGATGCTGTAGGCGGCGACCTTCTCGGGCACGAGCTGGTGGCGGGCGAAGAGGCTCATGCCGGCGCGCGGGTCCTCGGCCGCCGCCGGGCGCGGCGTTTCGCCGCTGCTTTTGCGCGCGGCCCCTAATATTCGGGTCGAGCACCAGCGAGGCGCGCCTGGTCGAGAGCGGGATGCTGCCGTCGGGGCGGACGAAATCGAAGCGGCTTTCCTCGATGGCGCCGCGGCGGTCGGGCGTGACGGCGACGACCTCGCCCCGCACGCGCAGCGTCTCGCCCAGCAGTACCGGCTGGCGCAGGTCGAAATACTGCGTCATGTGCACCCGGCCGTTGATCGAGATGCCGGCGCGCAAGGCCGACATCACCGCGGCGTAGGCGAGCTGGGTGATGTCGATACGGTCGCCCCACAGCGCCGGGTCGAGGCCGCAGCAGGCGAGCTTCTCCGCCTGCTGCGCCTGCGTGATGACGCAGTCCCACTCGGGGAATTTCAGGCCGGGCGCGAAGGCGGGCGCCTGGCTCTCCGATGTCGCGCGCATGCGGCGTTCCCTCTCAATCCATCGTCGCGGGCTTCGGATCGGCGAGCGGGACCTCCATCAGGTCCTCGCCCCAGATCAGGTTGCCCTTGTAGACCTCGCGCATCTCGGCGATCAGCCGCTCGCGCACGCCCGGCACGTCGAGCTGCATCAGCATGTGGCTCATCACCAGCGTGCGCACGCCCGTCTTGGCGCCGAGCCGCGCCAGCTCCATGTGGCCCATGCAGCCCTTGGCGTAGGCCTCCGACGGCTCGGTCCCGGTGATGTGCTGGCACATGTGGACCAGCACGTCGGCGCCGGTCGCGAGCTTCTCCATCGCCGTGCTCGGCCCGCTGTCGCCGGAATAGACGAACGAGCCCTCGGCGGTGTCGAGCCGGTAGCCGTAGCAGACGAGATAGGGCTGGACATGCGGCACGCTGGCGACCGTCAGTTTCCAGCCGTCCGCCTCGACCACGTCGCCGCTGCGCAGCTCGCGCAGGATGGGGGCGGGGCGGGCGCGCTCGCCCTTGCCGCCACGGTTGCGGTAGACGTCCATGCTGAGCGGATGGTTGGTCCGCGCGATCAGGTCGGGGCCGAACACGCCGTCGTCGTCGATCAGGAGCCGCGTCATGCGCTCGATGCCGGGCGGGCCCCAGACCTGCATCTCGGGGATCTTGCCGCCGCCCTGGTCCCAGCGCGTGATCAGCAGCCGCGGATAGTCCATGCAGTGGTCGTAGTGCAGGTGGCTGCACACGAAATGCGTGACGTCGGTCGCGACGTATCCGGCTTCGAGCAGGCGGTGATGGCTGCCGGCGCCGTGGTCGAACACGATCACGTCCTTGCCCGCTTCCACCACGTAGCCGGAGCACATGCGTTTGAGCGACGGGGTCGGCGTGCCGGTGCCGAGGAGCGTGATGCGCATGGCGGGTCTCGATTATCTGTTCCGGGCGTGTCCCGCCGAGCATAGGCGGAACCGGCCGGGCTGTCATGCGCGGGCCTCTGCCGCTATCATTGGCCTGTACCCCCCTGGACAAGGTCCCACAGTCATGACGACACGCCCCTTCGAGATGGTTTCCCTGCCGGCCGGCCGCAGCACCCGGAAGCCGCGCCGTACCGGCCTCACCATGATGATGGACTGGGGGCTGCCGATGCAGCATCTGCAGGACACGCTCGACCTCGCCGCGCCCTATATCGACCTCGGCAAGATCGTTGCCGGGACGGCGCGGCTCTATGACGTCGAGACCTTCCGGCGCAAGCTGGCGCTCTACAAGCAATACGACGTCAAGCCGTTCATCGGCGGGCAGTTCCTGGAATACGTCTTTGCCACCCAGGGCTGGAAGGCGGTCGGGCCCTATTGCGAGGAGGCGAAGCGGCACGGTGTCGAGGCGATCGAGGTTTCGGACAACTGCGTGCCGCTCAACGACCAGGAGCGCCACCGCATGATCCGCATCGCCGTCGACAGCGGCCTCGAAGTGCACGGCGAGGTCGGCTCGAAGACCGGCAAGCAGGAAGGCGCGGAGCTGATCGCCCAGGCCAGGATCTGCTTCGACGCCGGCTGCGAGCTGGTGCTGGTCGAGGCGGCCGAGCTGATGGACAACGGCGCGATCAAGCAGGACCTGCTGGCCGAACTGCGCGACGGGCTCGACATCGACAAGGTGTTGTTCGAGCTGACCGGCTACTGGATCAAGGGCACGACGGTGAACGACGTGTTCGAGCTGCAGAAGGCCTTCGTGCTGGCGTTCGGCCCCGACGTGAACATCGCCAACGTCCAGCCCGACGTGGTCATCGGCCTGGAAGCGCTGCGCTGCGGCTTGAGCGTGGTCGGGCCGGAGCGCAAGGACCAGGCGGCGGAGTAAAGTCCCCCCACCCTAACCCTCCCCCGCAAGGGGGGAGGGAACGCATCGAGCGGACGGCACGTTTTGAAGTCCTCCCCCCTTGCGGGGGAGGATTTAGGTGGGGGGTAACGGCTCTCACCCCCGCGCATAAATCCACGGATAGCGCTCGCGGTCCTTCTTCTGGAACGCGGCGATGTCGGCTTCGTAGCGCATCGTCTGCTCGATATGGTCGGCGCCGTCGAGCAGGCCCTTGCGGCGGATCGCGTCGAGCGTGAACTTGATCTTCTTGCCGCCCGGCGTGGTGACCTCGCACTTCTCCAGGTCGACCTTGATCCGGGCCGCGCCCTGGCTCTGCTCGATCTCGGCGGCCATGGCCTCGATCTCCTTCAGCGGCAGGACGACCGGCAGCATGCCGTTCTGGAAGCAGTTGTTGAAGAAGATCTGCCCGAAGCTGGGCGCGATGACGCAGCGGATGCCGAAATCCATCAGCGCCCAGACCGCCATCTCGCGCGAGCTGCCGCAGGCGAAGTTGTCGGCGGCGAGCATGATCTGCGCGTTGCGGTAGGGCTGCTTGTTGAGGACGAAGTCCGGATTCTCCTTGCCGTCCAGGTCGTAGCGCCAGGATTCGAAGGCGTAGGGGCCGAGCTGGCCCTTCGGCAGGTCGCGCAGCCGTTCGACGCGGATGATCACGTCGGTGTTGATGTTCTGGCGCATGAGCGGCGCCGCGGGGGCCTCGAGAACGGTGAATTTTTCCATGGTCTTGCCTCCCTTTCCTCAGAGCGTGCGCACGTCGGCGATGCAGCCGGCGATCGCGGCTGCCGCGGCCATCGGCGGGCTGGCGAGATGGGTGCGCGCGCCCGGGCCCTGCCGGCCGACGAAGTTGCGGTTGGTCGTGGACACGCTGCGCTTGCCGGGCGGCACCCGGTCGCCGTTGAAGGCGAGGCACATCGAGCAGCCGGGCTCGCGCCACTGGAAGCCGGCCGCCTTGAAGATCTGGTCGAGCCCTTCCGCCTCCGCCTGGCGCTTGACGTTCTCCGATCCCGGCACGACCCAGGCGGTCACCCGGTCGGCGACCTTGCGGCCCTTGGCGACCGCGGCGGCGGCGCGCAGGTCCGACAGCCGGCTGTTGGTGCAGGAGCCGATGAAGACCCAGTCGACCGGCGTGCCGGCGATCGGCTGGCCCGCCTTGAGGTCCATGTAGTCGAGCGACGCCTCCCAGGCGCTGCGCTGGTCGGGATCGTCGAGCGACGCCGGATCGGGGATGCGCTGGTCGACCGCGATGACGTTCTCCGGGCTGGTGCCCCAGGTGATCTGCGGCGCGACCTTGGCCATGTCGATCGCGACCTCGCGGTCGAACACGGCGTCCGGGTCGGTCGGCAGGGTGCGCCAGTCGGCGACCGCGCGCTCCCACATCTCGCCCTTGGGCGCCATCGGCCGGTCCTTGAGATAGGCGAAGGTGGTCTCGTCTGGCGCCACCATGCCGACCTTGGCGCCGAGCTCGATCGAGAGATTGCATAGGGTGAGGCGGCCTTCGACGTCGAGGTCGCGCACCGCGCTGCCGCCGTATTCGACCGCATAGCCGGTGCCGCCCGCCGTGCCGATCTCGCCGATCAGGTAGAGGATCATGTCCTTCGCCTGGACGCTCGGGTGGCGCGCGCCTTCGAAGGTCGCGCGCAGGCGCAGCGGCTTGCGCTGCACGATGGTCTGGGTCGCGAGCACGTGGGCGACCTCGCTCGAGCCGATGCCGAAGGCGAGCGCGCCCATGCCGCCATGCGTGCAGGTGTGGCTGTCGCCGCAGGTGAGCAGCGTGCCGGGCAGGGTGTAGCCCATCTCGGGCCCCATTACATGCACGATGCCCTGGCCCGGCTCGCCCACGTCGTAGAGCGTGATGCCGGCCTTCTTCAACTCGCTCCCGCATGATGTCGAGCCGGCCGGAGAACTGCGGTCTTGCTGTCCCTGGTGCGGCCCGGCTCGGTGGTCACCGCGTGGTCGAGCGTGCCCAGGTTGAGCTCGGGGTTGCGCACCTTGTAGCCGCGCTTGCGGATCTGCGGCCAGCGGCCGGCCGCCGCCGTCATGCATGATGTTGCGGCTGACATGCAGCAGCGCGTAGCCGTCGCCGAGGTCCTTGATGACGTGCCGGTTCCATATCTTGTCGAAGAGCGTTTCCTGCGCCATGGGCGTGCCTCCAGGGGTTTTCGTTTTGCCGCCGCGCGGCGGTCTTTCTGAGATGGCGGCCGGACGTAACCGGCCGCCGGCGCGTCGTGCTCGCGCGCGCTTGTCCGCGGCAAGCGTAACACGGCGGGCGGCGGCTCACCACGAAGGGCGGCGCACCCGTGGGCCAGCGTGCTAAAGAGCGCCCCGGAACGCGCTGGCCGTGGTCTGAAATACCACGCCGGATCAGTCCCTTGCGGGGCTTAACGGCTTCTTAACGACGATACGGAAGCATAGCGCCTGTGGAATCCGGCTCTGCCGCGGCATAAGCGCGGCGGGCCGGCCCGATCCGTCGAGGGGCTTCCGGCTGCTGCGTCCAGGACGCGCGCCGTTCCCGTGATGGATCGAATAGCCAGGAGGGAATTGGGAATGTCGGATCCGTCGATCCTTCATTTCGGCGAGGGGTCGCCCGAGATGATTGCGTACAAGCTCTTGCTCGACGTCATGAAGGTCGAGAACCGTACCATTGCGAGCAATTCAACGGCGGGACCGTTCACGCCGGCCGACCGGCACTATCTGCTGAATACCTATCACGAGTGCCTGATGGCGGTGCGGGGCAAGCGGATCGTCGCGTCGACGCAGCGTTCGGGGACGTGAGCGGGCGGGTGGCCTGCCACGGGTTTTTGTTTGGCGGTTAACTTGTCGGTTAGCGGGGGGAAACCGGGAACCCGTCGGGATGCTCTAAACAGGCGTCCTGACGGGTTTTCCTGCGAAGTGCAGCCGTACATTCTCGACAACCAGGTCGTCCATCGCGCGCCGCGTCGCGGTCGTGGCGCTGCTCTGATGCGGCTGCAGGACGACGTTCTCCATCGACATCAACTCGGCCGGCACCTGCGGCTCCTTGGCGAAGACGTCGAGCGCCGCGCCGGCGATGCGCCCTTCCTTGAGCGCCGCGACGAGCGCCGCCTCGTCGACGACCGAGCCACGCGCGATGTTGACCAGAAAGCCTTCGGGACCGATCGCCGTCAGCACCTCGGCATTGACGAGATGATGCGTCTCCGCGCCGCCGGGGCAGGTGAGCAGCAGGAAGTCGCTGTCCGCCGCCAGGGCCACCGGGTCGTCGTAGTAGTCATAGGGCACGCCCGTCTGCCGGCGGCGGCCGTAATAGGCGATCTTCATGGCGAAGGCTTCCGCGCGGCGGGCCGCGGCCTTGCCGATCCGCCCCAGGCCGACGACGCCGAGCCGGGCGCCGTTCACCCGCGTGCCGAGATGGAGATTGCCGCGCTTGGGCCAGTTGCCGGCGCGCACGTAGCGGTCGCCCTCGGCGACGCGGCGCGCGACCGCCAGGATCAGCGCCATGGCAAGGTCGGCGCAGCAGTCGGTCAGCACGTCCGGCGTGTTGGTCACGACGATGCCGCGCGCCTTCGCCGCCGCGGCGTCGACCCGGTCGTAGCCGACGCCCCAGTTGGCGATGATCTCGACCTTGGGCGTCGCATCCATCAGCGCCGCGTCCGCGCCGCCGGCCGAGGCGAAGGAGATATAGCCGCGCACCTTGCCGCCGACGTCCTTCAGCATTGCCGGCTTGTCCTTCGCGCGGAAATAGTCGTGCAGGACGAAGTCGTCCTTCAGCGCTGCGGTCACGCGCGGCGGGATCGGCGACACCATCAGGAGTTCCGGGTTCATGGGGATGCCTCTCGTCGTCGAGGGTGTAATTCGTTAATTCAATACTGCAAGCTGCGCCGGGGCAATGGGGAAATGGCGGGCGTCAAGATACCCCCCACCCTAAATCCTCCCCCGCAAGGGGGGAGGGACTTCTGAATATGCTATCCGCCTGGCGGCGTTCGCCCGCGCCGCCCTTGCGGGGGAAGGCCGTTAGGGTGGGGGGTAGGCCCCCCCTCAATGCACCTCCGGCTCGGGCACCGCTTCCGGCGAGCGCAGGAAGTCGAAGTCGCAGCCCTTGTCGGCCTGCTGGATATGCTGGGTGAACATCCAGCCGTAACCCCTTGGATAGTGCGGCTGCGGCGCCTTCCAGGCGGCCTTGCGCCTGGCCAGCTCGGCCTCGCTGACCTTGAGGTTCAGGGTGCGGCCGAAGATGTCGAGCTCGATCAGGTCGCCGTCCTGCACGAGGGCCAGCGGCCCGCCGATGAAGGATTCCGGCGCCACGTGCAGCACGCAGGTGCCGTAGGAGGTGCCGCTCATGCGCGCGTCCGAGATGCGCACCATGTCGCGCACGCCCTGGCGCAGCAGCTTCTTGGGGATCGGCAGCATGCCCCATTCCGGCATGCCGGGGCCGCCGACCGGGCCGGCGTTCTTCATCACCAGCACGGAATCCGCCGTCACGTTCAGGCTCTCGTCGTCGACCCGCGCCAGCAGGTCCTTGTGGCTGTCGAACACCACGGCGGGGCCGACATGCTTGTGGAACTTCGGGTCGGCGGCGGTGTGCTTGATCACCGCGCCGCCGGGCGCCAGGTTGCCGCGCAGCACCACCACGCCGCCTTCCTCGGACAGCGGGTTTCGACAGCGGCCGGATGACCTCGTCGTTGAACACCTCCGCGCCGTCGAGGTTCTCGCCCAGCGTCTTGCCGTTGACCGTCATGCAGTCGAGGTGCAGGTGGTCGCGCAGCCGGTTGAGCAGGCCGCGCAGCCCGCCGGCGTAATAGAAATCCTCCATCAGGAAGCGGCCGGACGGGCGCAGGTCGGCCAGCACCGGCGTGCCGCGCGACAGCTTGTCGAGCAGCTCCAGGTCGATCTCGTGGCCGTTGCGGGCGGCGATGGCGAGGATGTGGATCGCCGCGTTGGTCGAGCCGCCGAGCGTCATCACCGTGACGATGGCGTTCTCGATCGCCTTCCGGGTCATGATGTCGCGCGGCTTGAGGTCCTGCCACACCATGTCGACGACGCGCCGGCCGCTCGCGGTGGCCATGCGCGGATGGTTGGAGTCCGCGGCCGGGATCGACGCCGCGCCCGGCATGGTCATGCCGAGCACCTCGGCGACCGAGGTCATGGTCGACGCCGTGCCCATGGTCATGCAGTGGCCGGGCGAGCGGGCGATGCCGCCTTCGATTTCCTCCCAGTCGTCCTGGGTGATGTTCCCGGCGCGCAGCTCGGCCCAGTATTTCCAGCTGTCGGTGCCGGAGCCCAGCGTGTTGCCGTGCCAGTTGCCGCGCAGCATCGGCCCGGCGGGCACGAAGACGGCGGGGACGTTCATGCTGGCCGCCGCCATCAGCAGCGCCGGCGTGGTCTTGTCGCAGCCGCCCATCAGCACCGCGCCGTCCATCGGGTGGCTGCGCAGCAGCTCCTCCGCCTCCATCGCCAGCATGTTGCGGTAGAGCATGGTCGACGGCTTGACGAAGGGCTCGGAGAGCGACATCGCCGGCAGCTCGACCGGGAAGCCGCCCGCCTGCCACACGCCGCGCTTGACCTCCTCGGCGCGCTGCTTGAAGTGCGAGTGGCACTGGTTGATCTCGCTCCAGGTGTTGATCACGGCGATCACGGGCTTGCCGGCGAAATCCTCCTTGGCATAGCCCATCTGCTTGGTGCGCGAGCGATGCCCGAAGCCGTGCAGGTCGTTGACCCCGTACCACTGGTAGCTGCGCAACTCTTCAGGCTTTTTCCTGCGCTTTTCCGAGCCCGCCATGGTCCCTCCCTTTCCTGGAAATCTTATGCGTTGGGCTAACGGTAGGCGCGGGCTTTGCGCCCTGTCAACGCGGCGGGGGGCGGGGGGAACAGGAGCACGTCGTCGGCGCAGCGCGCTGCGAACGGGAACGGCTGCGGCGTAGGCGGGTCCTTCGAACCCTGCCGTGGGCGGGAGATCAGCGCGAGATTGATGCGGCGGGCGCATCCGCGGACGACGGCGACGGATTGCGCGCCGTCCAGGTTCTGTCCGGCGCGCTGCAGGGAACGGCCAGATCCTCGGGGTCGACCGCGGATAATTTGTCCATATCCCAGCTTAGGAACGTGCTGCGGTCGCCAGGTTGGGAATATCGACCTTGAGCAGTGCGCGAAAGATCGCCCGGTAGATGTTCACGAGATTGAAGTCGTCGGTGAACTCCGACTGTAACCGCTGGATCGGTAGCGTAGACGGCGAGCAGCGGGCTGAAGCGTTCGTGCACGCAGGTCTTCGCTTCTTCATCCTGATCGAAATTAAGGCCGCCGCCGTGATCCCCGTGCAGGATGATGATGAGCGGCCCGGGGAGCGTCTTCTTGATGCGATCGATGTGTTCGAGAATTGCGCCGTTGATATATTGCAGCTTGTCCAGATACCCGGCGCGATACAAAGCGCGGTTGGCCTCGCTCCCTTTGATCAGGTGCGATCCGTCCCCGATAGCGGGTGGAAAGTCGGCCAAGGATCGCGGCCTGCCATCGGCGGTGATGTTGAAGGGCGGATGCGGGGCAAGGATATGCTCATAGACGAACAGCGGCCGCTTTCCCGCATGTTGAAATCGGCGCTTCGGGACGTTTTTCAGATTGTTGTAGTTCACCCCTACGATGCCGAATTCATCACCGAACAGATATTCGGCCAGATGTCCCAATACCGGCGAACTTTGCAGTAAATCGTAACTGAAGACATATGTCTCCGGCAGCCCGAAATGGTTCAAGATCGAAGCTCGGCCATCGGAGCCGACGATTTCGTCCCATTGGAGGGGGAGATAGGTCGATGGGGTCGAAGCCAGCTCATAGCCAAGGTCACTCAGGATCTTGATGGCGACGCCCTGCCGCTGGTCTCGCGCGAGTATTCGGCGCATGATCGAAAAATTATGGTCATCGATTTGAGAGCCAAGCGATTTATTGACCGCTCCCAGCGAAAATATCGAGCTCATCACGAGAAGCGTCTGATTGAACGGAGTCGTTGCCTTGTTGGCGATGTGGAAGCCGCGCTTCCGCAAGGCGCTTAGGAAAGGCGCGTTATCGAAGCCGTAGACGCTCCGCAATATATCAGCGCGCGAATAGCCGTCGAGCACGATGTGGACGATGTTCGGCAAGCGCCTCGATGCCTCAGGGGACGCCGCAAGGGACTGCGAGCCATGGGCGCTGGCGATTGTTTCATTGGCTTCGCCGCGAACCTGATATTCGGAATATAGCGTACGACCGGCGACGGCGATGAGCATTGCGGCGGCGACCACGTTGGTGACGTACGTGAATCTGGTCGGGAGCCGCATCGTCTCCCGTAGCGTCTTTTCCTTTCGCTTCCAGACACGCCAGGCAAGCAAGCCCAGGCCGGCCAGGACGATATACGGGTAGACCGCGACATCGGGAATCACCGACGGGAATAAAAGCATCATAACGGTCAGGGTGAACAACCCCGCGAGTTGCGTATCCCTTACCATCGGACGGGTAGCCGCAAAGACAACGACGCAGATAACCAGGAAGACGAGAATTACCGGGCCGATGCTGTATCGGTCGTAAAAGGCGCCATAAATTTCATGTTCGACAAGCGCGGCCTGAACGCAGAAGATCAACAAGTAAATCGGGTAAAAATGTGCAAAATTGTGGGCCATTTTTCTGTTGAAAAATTTCTTCATTACACGATTACTTACTCTTATTTGTGATAGGTGAATAGTTTCCGACCGGTCGCGGATATTTTCTGGCATTCGACGATGGCCGTTTCGTTTCGCAACGCCGATGAAAACGCTTCCTCCGTGTAGCCGTCGAAGATGTCCTGCCGTACCGCCAGCATCCTTTGCACCATGGGATCGGATTTCGGCACGAACTCGATGACGCCGCTGGGCGCAAGCGAGACGAGCCAGCGGACGACGTCGGGCAAGGGCACGTTCCGGCCGATCGCCAGGTGGTGCACGATGGCGAGCGCCAGCAGGCCGTCGGCGCAGCGCCGCTCGGCCATGCCGCGCCGCTCGCGTTCGCTCCAGCCCTGGCTCGGGCTGGGACTGGCGAGGTCCTGGTAGAGCGGGATGAAGTTGAGGCGCTCGGTCTTGGCGCGCAAATAGGCTTTTTCCAATGCCTTGTGATCGGCATCGAAGCCGACGACGAAGCGCGCGCCGGACTGCAGCGCCATGGCCGCGAAATCGCCGGTATTGCAGCCGATGTCCCACAGCATCTTCGGCTGCAGCCGCTGACAGAAAGTTGCGATGGCGGTCCGTTTCGCGGCGTATTCGGCCTCGGCGTAGGAATTGGCGTCGGCGTAGTCGGACCAGGTGGTTTTCGCGTCGCCGGAAGGCGCCAGCCCGGCGATCCAGTCGCGAAGCTGCGATACGATCGCCCGGTATCCGTGGCGCGACACCCTGACCTTGCGGGCGGCCTCGCTCGATTTTGCCGGGTTCGCGCTGCTGCGCCGCTGCATCCCCGCCTGGAGCAGAACATGGGAGAGGAGGCGCCAGCTGAACCGGTGGCGAATCCCCAGCAGGCGGGCGATGTCGGCGGTGGCGATGCCTTCGAGGCTGCCGCGGTACCACGCGTGGTGCGGCACGCCGAACAGCGCGGTGAGCAGAAGCGGGTTGAGAAATTGCTCGCAGAACTGCCGGTAGCCGGCCCAGGGGGCGCCTTCCACATAGGGCTCGAGCGACAGGACGTCGATGAAGACGGGGCGATGGCCCGTCGAACTGGATATTGTAGGCCGAGGCGTCGGAGAGGCTGACCTCGCGCGCGAGGCAGTCGAGGATGATGTCGAGGTGAAGCACGGCCGCGTCCTTGAGCGCCGGGAACGACCATTCATAGGGATAGGAAATGAAAGGCAGGCGCGGGTGACGGAGGACATGCTTCGCCTGGAGCCCGAGCGACAGCGCGGTCGGCCGATCGACCTCTTCCGTCGCGACGAGCCAGCCGCGCGCTTGCAGCGCCTCGATCAGCCCGTTGTCGCGCGCGCGCTCATAGCCTGCGGCGCCGCCGGCATGCACCGTGCGGAGGATTTCGTCGCCGCGGGAAAATACATGGCCTTTAGGATCGCGGAAGGAGCCGGGATCGCGGACGACCGTCTTAATCGCGCTCATCGGCGGTATTTGCGGGCTCGGCTTTACCATGGGCGAAAAAGCTCTTCACTTTTGCCCAATAGAACTTGAGCGTGACGGCCGCGCCCGCGAGGAGGGCCAGCAGGCTCTGCAGCATGATGCTGCCGGTGCCCGGATCGAGATAAGCCGCTGCGCTGTCGACATGAATCGGCACGAGAAACAGCGATAAAATGAGCAATTTGACCAGTTTCACGTGAGGGCCCCCTGTACGCTCGCCACTGGCCCGAACAGATCGCACGGCAAAGGTTAAGAAATTGCCAAAAACGGGGCCGGGCGGCCGGATCCCGGCAATCTGCCGCCTCGGCCCCGAGCCGATGGACGGTTGGGCGATCCGGAAAATCGACGCGTTGGAGCCCCCCCGTTGTCAGGGCTGGGCCGCTTCCCTAGGATCGGGCCTGGGCTCCTCGGGGCCGGGTTCCGGGCCGTTCCGGGGCCCCCAGAGATGCAGCTGCAAACAAGGACGCAATGACAATGAAGATGGTCGACGGGAAAGTGGTCGTCGTTACCGGCGCGGGGCGCGGCATCGGCCGCGGCTTCGCGATGCTGATGGCGGCGCATGGCGCGAAGGTGGTGGTCAACGACATCGGCGGCTCGGTCGGCGGCGAGGGCGAGGATTCGGGCCCGGCGACCGAGGTCGTCAACGAGATTCGCGCCGCCGGCGGCGAGGCGGTCGCCAGCACCGACAGCGTGTCCGATCCCAAGTCGGCCGAGCGCATCGTCGAGAACGCGCTCGACAGCTTCGGGCGCATCGACGCGGTGGTGAACAACGCCGGCATCCTGCGCGACGGCATCTTCCACAAGATGACCGACGAGATGTGGCAGGGCGTGATCGACGTGCACCTGAACGGCAGCTTCTACGTCAGCCGCGCCGCGGCCCAGTATTTCCGCAAGCAGAGCAGCGGCTGTTTCGTCCACATGACCTCGACCTCGGGCCTGGTCGGCAACGTGGGCCAGGCGAACTATTCGGCGGCCAAGCTCGGCATCATGGGGCTGTCGAAGTCGATCGCGCTCGACATGGCGCGCTTCCGCGTGCGGTCCAACTGCATCTCGCCCTTCGCCTGGAGCCGGATGATCGGCTCGATCCCGGTCAACACGCCGGAAGCGCAGGTGCGGGTCGAGAAGCTGAAGCAGATGACGCCGGAGAAGATCGCGCCGATGGCGGTCTATCTCTGCAGCCACGCGGCGGACGAGGCCAATATCAGCGGCCAGATCTTCGGCGTGCGCAACAACGAGATATTCCTGTTCAGCCAGCCCCGGCCGCTCCGCGCCGTGCAGCGCAGCGACGGCTGGACCCCCGAGGCGATCGCCGAGCACGCGATTCCCGCGTTCAAGTCGAGCATGTACCCGCTCGAGGTGTCGGCGGACGTGTTCAGCTGGGACCCGGTGTAGGGGCGCTCACCGCTGGCGATCGTGCGGCCTCATCCTTCGACAGGCTCAGGATGAGGCTCTCCCGTTTTCGCAAGCAGCCTCATGCTGAGCTTGTCGAAGCACGACGTTGCGCCCGCCGCGTCGGATCGTTCCTCATCCCGCGAGCAGCTGCCGGTAGACGAAGGGCAGCACGCCGCCGTGGCGGTAGTACTCGACCTCGCCCGCGGTATCGAGCCGGCAGAGGAGCGGCAGCGTCGTCACCGCGCCATTGGCGCGTTTCAGCGTGAGGGTCAGCGTGGCACGTGGCGTGATGTCCCCGGCGATGCCGGCGACCGACAGCGTCTCGCTGCCGTCGAGCTTGAGCTGCTGCCGGTTGGCGCCGCCGGTGAACTGCAGCGGCAGCACGCCCATGCCGATCAGGTTGGAGCGGTGGATGCGCTCGAAGCTCTCGGCGATCACCGCGCGCACGCCGAGCAGCGCGGTCGCCTTGGCCGCCCAGTCGCGCGAGGAGCCGGAGCCGTAGTCCTTGCCGCCGACGATGACCAGCGGCACGCCGTCGGCGCGGTAGCGCTCGGCGGCGTCGAAGATCGACATGACCTCGCCCGACGGCATGTGCTTCGTCCAGCCGCCTTCCGTGCCCGGCACCAGCTCGTTCCGCAGCCGGATGTTGGCGAAGCCGCCGCGCACCATGACCTCGTGGTTGCCGCGCCGCGCGCCGTAGGAGTTGAAGTCGAAGCGCGTGACCTGGCGCTCGGTCAGCCAGGCGCCGGCCGGGCTGTCGGGCTTGATCGCGCCCGACGGCGAGATGTGGTCGGTCGTGATCGAATCACCCAGCACCGCCAGCGCATGCGCGCCCTCGATGTCCGCCGTCGGCGGCGGCGTCTTGCCGATGCCGTCGAAATAGGGCGGGCGGCGGAGATAGGTGCTGCTGGCGCTCCAGCGGTAGAGCGCGCCTTCGGGAACGGAGATCGCCTTCCATTCCGCGCCGCCGTCGAAGATCGCGCCGTAGCGCTTGCGGAACATCTCGGGGCTGACGGTGGCTGCGACACGCGTCGGCGATCTCCGCGTTGCTCGGCCAGACGTCGCGCAGGTAGACGGGCGCGCCGTCCTTATCCTCGCCGAGCGGCTCCCTGGTGAGGTCGCGCGTCACGGTGCCGGCGATCGCATAGGCGACGACCAGCGGCGGCGAGGCGAGGTAGCCGGCGCGGACCTGCGGATGGATGCGGCCCTCGAAGTTGCGGTTGCCCGACAGCACCGCCGCGCCGACCAGGTTGCCCGCGTCGACCGCGTCCGAGACCGCGCCGGGCAGCGGGCCGGAGAAGCCGCCGCAGGTGGTGCAGCCGTAGCCGACGAGCTGGAATCCCAGCCCATCCAGCGACGGCGTCAGCCCTGCGGCGTCGAGATAGTCGCTCACCACCTGCGAGCCCGGTGCGAAGGAGGTCTTCACCCAGGGTTTCGGCTTGAGGCCTTTCGCCGCCGCTTTCTGGGCGAGCAATCCGGCGGCGAGCATGACGGACGGGTTCGAGGTATTGGTGCAGCTCGTGATCGCGGCGATCACCACGTCGCCGTCGGTCAGCGCATGATCCATGCCGGCGACCGGCACGCCGCGCTTCGCCGGTTCCTTGACGCCGAACAGCTTCGGCAGGTCGCGCGTGAACAACTCCGCGACCGCGCCGAGCGCCACCCGGTCCTGCGGCCGGCGCGGCCCGGCGAGGCTCGGCTCGACCGCGCCGAGGTCGACGGAGAGCCGCTCGGCGAAATCCGGCACGGGCGAAGACTGCGTCGCGCCACAGCGTCTGCGCCTTGGCGTAGGCCTCGACGAGGGCGACCCGCGCGGCGTCGCGGCCGGAGAAGCGGAGATAGTCGAGCGTCACCCGGTCGATCGGGAAGTAGACGCAGGTCGCGCCGTATTCCGGCGCCATGTTGGAGATCGTCGCGCGGTCGGCGAGCGCCAGCGCGTCGAGGCCGGCGCCGTGGAACTCGACGAACTTGCCGACCACGCCATGCGCGCGCAGCCGTTGCACGATGGTCAGCACGAGGTCGGTCGCGGTCGCGCCCTCGGGAAGCGCGCCGGTCAGCTCGACGCCGACCACCGGCGGCACCAGCATCGAGATCGGCTGGCCCAGCATGGCCGCCTGCGCCTCGATGCCGCCGACGCCCCAGCCGACGACGCCCAGGCTGTTGACCATCGGGGTGTGGCTGTCGATGCCGACCAGCGTGTCCGGGAAGGCGACCATTTCCGGACCGGCCTTACGCGTGGAGACGACGTCGGCGAGGTATTCCAGGTTGACCTGGTGGACGATGCCGGCGCCCGGCGGCACGACGCGGAAGTCGTCGAAGGCGGTCTGGCACCAGCGGAAGAACTCGTAGCGCTCGCGGTTGCGCTGGTACTCGATCTCGACATTTTTCTGCACCGCGTCGGCGGTGGCGAAGGCCTCGATGGTGAGCGAGTGGTCGATCACCAGGTCGGCGGGGATGAGCGGGTTGACGGCGGCCGGGTCGCCGCCGGCCGCGGCGATCGCGTCGCGCATGGCGGCGAGGTCGGCCATGCAGGGGCCGGCCAGCAGGTCCTGCATCAGCACGCGGCCGGGGCGGAAGGCGATCTCCTCCGGCCGGCCGGCGACCACGGCGCCGATGCTGTCGGCCGTGACGCTGGTGCCGTCGAAATGGCGCAGCAGGTTCTCCAGCAGCACCTTGATGGAATAGGGCAGGCGGGACAGGTCGCCGATGCCGGCTTTCTCCGCGGCGGGCAGGCTATAGTAGGCATAGTCCTTGCCGCCGACCTTGAGCGTGCGCTTGGCGTCGATGCTGTCCGTGCGGGCCATCCTGTTCCTCCGGCGGCTGTGGTGATGTCGGCGCGCGGATACTTGCCGATCTCCGTTGATCAGTAAAATTAATTAACGTGGCTATTTGCTAAGAAATATTTCGCAATGGCGCCGCCCTTGGAACTGCCCTCGGGTTGCGCTTGTCATAATGCGGTGACAGCATGGCCGGCTCCAGCGAAGGAGAACGCAAGATGCCAGACAAGATCACCGGCGGCTGCGCCTGCGGCGCGATCCGCTACGAATGCGCCGCCGAGCCGCTTTTCGCCGCCCATTGCCAGTGCCGCGCCTGCCAGCATTTCAGCGGGACCGGCCATTTCTCGGTCATGGCGGTGCCGAAGGCGGCGGTGACGATGACCGGCACCCCGACGTTCTATGACGCGAAGGGCGACAGCGGCAACACGCTCAGCCGCGGCTTCTGCCCGACCTGCGGCTCGCCGGTCTTCGGCCTGACCACCGGCATGCCCGACCTGGCGATCCTGCCGGCGGGCAGCCTGGACGATCCCACCGTCTTCAAGCCATCGGCCGTGGTCTACACGGAACACGGCCCCGCCTGGGACTATCTCGACCCGGCCCTGCCGAAATTCCCGCAGATGCCGCCGCGGCCCTAGAAACGGCGGTTGGCGCGGCGCCTAGGTTGAAATCTCAGCTATTTTAGTGGTTTGTCGCGGCGACTTGCGTGGCTGCCTGATCCTGATCAAGGTAGGCCGTTGCGCTCGGCGATAGACATACGGAAAGCCCGCGCCGGAATGATCCGCGCCCGCCAATAAAAGGAGAGAAGCAATGGCAGCGAAAAAAGATGACGACGCGCCGCGGTTCGACGAAACCTCGTGGCACAACTACATCGCCAAGATCACGTCGACCTTGCCGCCGGACGTGGCGAAGGCGGTGCTGCATTCGGCCGACGAGGCCGGGGCCCAGGCGGGCACGACGCTGCTGCTCGAGATCCTGCGCCACCTTAAGATCGGCGACCACGACCACCTGTCGGAGAAGGCGCGCGAGGCCGTCAAGAAGCACAAAGGGGAGTAGGGCCGACCGTTCCCGCCGCGCGCCTCACACCGTCAGGATCACCGCGTCCAGCGCCGCCACGCCCTGGCCTTCCGGCAGCACGACCACCGGGTTGATGTCGATGCTGGCCAGCAGGTCGCGGTTGGCGGCGGCGAAGATGGACAGCTTGGACAGCGCTTTCGCCAGCGCCGCCTGGTCGCATTTCTTGCGGCCGCGCGCGCCGTCGAGCAGCGGGAAGCCCTTGATCGAGCGGATCATCGCCATCGCCTCCGCCTCGTCGAAGGGGGCGAGGCGGAAGGTCACGTCCTTCATGATCTCGGTGAAGATGCCGCCGAGGCCGAACATGACGACCGGCCCGAAGACCGGGTCGCGCTGCACGCCGAGGATCGCCTCGACGCCGCCCGAAATCATCGTGCCGACCAGCACGCCGTCGATCTTCGCCTTCGGGATGCGCCGCCGTGCAGGACGACAGGATCGCGTCGTAGGCGCTGCGGACGGCGTCCGCGTCGCCGAGGTTGAGCTTCACGCCGCCGGCGTCCGACTTGTGCACGATGTCGGGCGAGACGATCTTCATCACCACCGGATAGCCGATCTCGGCCGCCGCCTTGACCGCGCCGTCGGCGCTGGTGGCGAGGCGCTCGGGCGCGGCGGGGACGCCGGCCTTGGCCAATAGCGCCTTGGCCTCGATCTCGTTATAGGCGCGGCGCTGGAGACAGGGCGCGTCGTCGGCGGCCGGGATCTTGCGCGGGCCCTGCGCCATGCCGCGGCCGATCTTCAGCGTGGCGGCGATCGTGTTCATGGCGATCGACGGGTCTTCCAGCATCAGGAAGCCCGCCTCCTCGAATTGCCGGCGGCGTGCCAGCGGGCCGATCATCGAAAGCGCGAAAACGCGGTCGGGAAAGTCCTTGCGCACGGGCAGCAGGGAATTGAGGACCTTCTGCGACATCGACTCGGAATAGAGCAGCGCGGTGAAGAAGCCGATCACCGCGTCGTAGCCGCCCTCGCGGAAGATCGCGTCGAAGTTCTTGGTGACGACGTTGAAGTCGTTATAGACCTGCGCGGTGAAGTCGACCGGGTTGCGCGTGCCGGCGAACGGCACCAGCTTCTTGAGATAGGCCTGCGTCTTTTCCGGCAAGGGTGCGAGGTCGAGCCCGGCTTCCTCCGCGGCGTCGGCCATCATCACGCCGGCGCCGCCGGACACCGTGGCGATCGCCACCTTGTTGCCGGTGGGAATTTTGCCGACGCGGCGCATGCCGCTCAGCATGTAGGCGATGTCGATCAGCTCCGACGTCGTGTCGGCGCGGTAGGCGTTGTAGCGCTCGAACACGGCGTCATAGACCTTGTCCGCGCCGGTGAGGGACGCGGTGTGCGAGGCGGCCGCGGCGCTGCCGACTTCCGAGCGGCCGACCTTCTGGATCACGACCGGCTTGCCGCGCTCCTGCGCCAGCGCCAGCGCCGCCATGAATTGCTCGCCGTTCTTGCAGCCTTCCATGTAGACGGCCAGCACGTCCGTGTGGTCGTCCATGGCGAGATAGGCGAGGCACTCGGCCACCGTGATGTCGACTTCGTTGCCGGTGGTGATGCAGCAGGAGAAGCCGAGCCCGCGTTCGCGCCCCAGCACGAAGCAATGGCTGCCGAAGGCGCCGCTCTGGCTCACCAGCCCGACGCTGCCGACCTGCGGCTCGCCATGGGTGATGCTCGTGGTGAAAGTCGCGTAGAGCTTGTTGCGGGTGTTGAAGTGGCCGAGGCAGTTCGGCCCGAGGATCCGCATGCCCGACTCGCGCGCGATATCGGCCAGCCGCTGCTGCATCCGCCGGCCTTCCTCGCCGGCTTCCGAGAAGCCGGCGGTGAAGGTGCAGAGCGTCTTGACGCCCTTGGCGGCGGCCGCTTCGGCGGTCTCCACCGCGATCCGCGCCGGCACCGCCATGATCGCCATGTCGATCGGCCCCTCGATGTCCATCACCGACTTGTAGGCCGGCATGCCCTGGACGGTGGCGTGCGTCGGGTTCACCGCATAGACCTTGCCGGGGTAGCCATAGTCCCGGAGGTAGCGCAGCGGTATGCCGCCGATCTTGTTTGCATCGTCGGAGGCCCCGAGAACCGCGACGGCGCGCGGCTCGAGCAGGGCTTTTAGCGTCTTCGCGGACGCGAGGATATCAGTCATGGCGTGCCGGTGGGTTCTCTTCTTGGTGATGCGCGGTTCGCTCCCTGGTCCGCGCGCCGCCCCGGCATTTTGCCTGCCGTTCAGTGGCGCGCGCGTCGATAACGGTAACACGGGGGGAGGGACATGGGGAAATTGTTACAAGCGGAAGACGCTATCCCCATTGGTATGAGGCCCGACCCGGACGATGCGGCAAAACCAGTCGCGCGGCGTGCTATTTCGGCTTCCTGTCCGTCACGAATGCGCGCGCGTCTTGCTGCGCCAGCGCTCGATCTCGGCGAGCTCCGCGTCGGGCCGGTCGGCGACGACGTCGCAGCGGCCGAGATGGATCGTCCCCGCTTCGCCGTCGATCGAGAGCCAGTCGCCTTCCTTGATCGCGGTGCCGGCGAGCTGCGCGCGCCGGCCCGCGACGTCGACGGTGAGCGCGGCGCAGCCGACGACGCAGGGCTTCGCCATCTGGCGCGCGACCAGGGCTGCATGCGCGGTCCGGCCGCCGACGGCCGTCACGATTCCCGCGGACACCGCGAAGCCCGACACGTCGGCCGTGCTGGTGTCGGGACGGACCAGGATCACGGGCTCGCCGCCGGCCGCCAGGCGCTCGGCGCTCACCGGATCGAAGGCCGCGCGGCCGACCGCGATCCCGGCGGACGCGCCGGTGCCGCAGGCGACGGGCTCGCCGCCGCCGGCCAGGCGGCGATGCTCGAGCGCCGTCATGTCCAGGCCGTTCAGCCGGCGCAGGGCCTGGTGCGGCGTGATCAGTCCTTCCTTCACGAAGTCGACGGCGAAGCGCAGCGCCGCCTGCGGCGTCCGCTTGGCGGCGCGGGTCTGGAGGATCCACAGCCGGCTGTCTTCGATGGTGAACTCGATGTCCTGCACGTCGGCGAACTCGCGTTCGAGCAGGGCGAGCGTGCCGCGCACCTGCGCCGCCACGGCCGGGATCGCGCGCGCGATGGCTTCCTCGGTGTCGGGCGTGCGGTTTCCGGACACGACGTCTTCGCCTTGCGAGCCGAACAGCACGTCGACGACCGGCTGCGCCGCGCCGGTCGACGGGTCGCGCGAGAACGCGACGCCGGCGCCCGAGGTGACGCCGCGGTTGCCGAACACCATCGCCTGGACCGTGACGGCGGTGCCGTGCAGGTCTTCCAGATGCTGGAGCCGGCGATAGGTGCAGGCGCGCTCGCTCGTCCAGGACCGGTAGACCGCCTGGGCGGCGGCCGTGAGCTGATCCATCGGGTCCTCGGGCAGGACGTAGTCGCGGTCCTCGATGATCTCCTGGTAGCTCTCCGCGAGCCGCTCCAGCGCTTCGCCGTCGAGCGACTGGTCGCCTTCGCCGCCCTCCGCGGCGATCACTTGCGCCATTCGTCCGGCGAACAGCGCCGGATCGAGGCCGAGCACCACCTCGCCATAGCTTTCGAGGAAGCGGCGCCGGCAGTCCCAGGCAAATCGCGGATGGCCGGTCATGCGCACGAGGCCATGCACCGCGGCCGCGGTGCAGCCGACGTCGAGCACGGTGTCGAGCATGCCGGGCATCGACCGCGCCGCGCCCGAGCGCACCGAGACCAGCAGCGGGCGGCGGCGGTCGCCGAAGCGCCGTCCGGTGGCGCTCTCGAGGAACGCCATGCCCTCCGCCAGGCCGTCGGTCAGCTTGCGCTCCGCGTCGGGATCGCCCTTGACGATGGCGGCGCAGAGCTTGACCGGGAGCACGAAGGCCGGCGGCACCGGAAGGCCGAGCGCCGCCATATGCGCCAGATTGGCCGCCTTCGCGCCGACCGCCTCGGCCGAAGGCCGCGCCGTCGATCCGTCTCCGATGCGTACGATCTGCATGGCTGTTTCCTCCTTCACGCCGACAGGTCGGCGAGCACGTGCTCGTGCAGCAGATGCCCGAAACCGGCGAAGCGGTCGGTCGCGCGCTCGAGCGCGCGCGCCAGGTCGAGCACGGACAGCGCCGTCTTCAGGTCGAAATCGCCCCGGAAGATCAGCGCGGTGACCGCGCGCTCCGCGTCATCGCCGTGGTGTTCCTCTTCCATGAGCCGGCCGACCGCCGCGAGCGCATCCTCGGAATCGGCGCGCTGCCCGTTCGGCACGTCGGCCGCGGCGGCGACGCCGGTGGCGGCCGCTTCCGCGCCCGCGATCGCCGCGCTGCACAGCCGGGCGAGCGGCTCGAGCAGGCCGGCCGGAACCTGGTCCGGGACGAGGGAGGCGATGAAGGCCGCCTGTTCGAGCTCGTCGATCGCATCCTCGACGCGGTTGACGAGGCGCTCGATGGACGGATGCGCTTCGAAGCGCGCGATTTCGCGGCGCGCGTCGATGGCGATCTTGTCGGCCTTCTCCTCGATGCGCCGCGCGCGGCTGGCGAGGGCGGCGCGATCGAACGGCCGTTGCGCCTGCTCCTCGGCGACGAAACGCGCGATCCCCGCGGCGATCTCGCGCGCCAGGCCGGCCTGGCGGATGACGATCGCCAGCAAGGCGGCGTCGACGCGCTGCAGGTGCCGCACGAGGTCGGCCTCGATGCGATCGCGCGCCAGGCGGACCGAGCCGCCCTGCAGCAGCGCTTCCGCCGAGACGCGGAGCACGGTCTTGAGAAAGTCGATCGCGGCGTCGCGCCCGAGCGCCCGGTCCAGCCGCTCGCCGAAGCCGATGCGGGCCGGCGTCGCGTGGTTGACCGCGGAGGCGACGAGGTCGCTGCCGCCCAGCTCGAGGAAGGCCCGGTGCCCGACCCGGTTATGCGCCGCCCAGCTCAGGATATGGACCGCGTCGCCCTTGGTGACCCAGGTGCGCAGCAGCTTGCGCGCCTTGTTCCAGTCGATCAGGAAGACGAGCGAGGCGCCGAGCGCTTCGAGAAAGCCGTCGCGCGCCTTGGCGCCGTCCGCCGGAAAGCGGCCGGTGACGAGATAGAAGCTGCCGTCGTCGCCGAGGCCTTCCGCGCTCTTGCGGTCGAGCCCGCTCCATTGCACGGCAAAATCCCGGAACAGGCCGGTGAAGAACTTCGCGCGGGCGCGATGCACGTCGGTATAGGTGACCGTCACCGCGTCCGGCTCGACCGCGATCACCACGACATGCGCGTCGGTCTCGCCGATATCGTTCTGGATGGTGAGCCTTCCGGCGGCGCGCGTTTCGTCGCGCGCCGCGCTTCCGTTGACGGCGGCCGGACGACACCTGCCGCCGGCGCGCGTTTCGTCGCGCGCCGCGCTTCCGTTGACGGCGGCCGGACGACACCGGCCGCCAGATCGTGTGGCCGTCGTCGACAGGCCGGGGTGGTCGAACTTCAGCGTGCGGGTCGATTCGAGGCCGCGCATGAACGCCTCGACCGCGGGCCGATCCTCCGCCTGCAGGCCGTAGACATGCGCGCCGGCGAGGACTTCTTCGGCTTGTTCCGCGGTCAGCCGGTTCAGCGCCTTGTGCAGGTCCATGACGAGGCGATGCAGGCTGTCGCCATGTCCGTCGGCGCGCGTGTCGCCGCGCGCCGTGCTTCCGTTGACGGCGGCCGGACGAGACCGGCCGTCGGAAAGTGCGGTGAGCCGCGCGACCTGCGCCGCTTCGATGCTGTCCGCCGGCCCCGGCCCGCCGGCCGCCCGGATCGCGGCAAGGCGTTTCAGCGCGGCGTCGCCCTCTGCCGCGTCCGCGGCGTTGACCGCGCGGATCATCGTTTCGACGTCATCCCAGATGGCGCCGGCCAGCGTGTCGAGGCCGGCGGCCGTAATGCGCGCGCCGTCGATCACGCTCGCGCTGTTGACCAGCGCCTGCATCGGAACCGGATCGATGCCGACGGCGCGGCACTCGTCGGCCAGGTCGAAGCGCGCGCCGTTGGGGTCGCGCGCATGGCGGCCCGCCGCCTGCAACACGCTCAGGCGGGCTTTCACCTGGTCGTTCGCCGACAGCCCTTCGGAAACGAGAGACGGCAGCAGAAGGCCGGTTTGCCCGAGCTGCTCGATGATCTGGGATTTCATGGTCGTGCCCCCGCGACGGACATGCTTGTTAAAACAGTTTTGCGTTACAGTTTTAGCGCAGGCGCCGGCGGGCCCGTCGTTGAGCCAAATCATTCATATAATTGTCATAATTGCGCCGACGCGCTCAGGCGCGGCGTGAATCCCGTCGCTTACGGGACGGCTTTAAGTCCGGGAATTATTTCTTCGCGTCGCGATTGGCGACGGGATCGGACTCGCGCATGAAGTCGATATAGTCCTCGACCGGCCGCGCCGGAACCTGGAAATGGATGTAGCTGCGCCCCGTGGAGACGTGGCAGTCGTTGCAGCCCTTGACCGCGTTGCGATAGAAATCGTCGAACTTCGACCATTCCTTCGCCATGACCGTCTCCTCGAGCGGCGCCAGATAGGTATCGCCATAGGATTTCAGGAGCTTGGCGTTGTTCGGCTGGATGATCTCGCCTTCTTTCTGCAGCGCGCGCAGTTCGCGCAGCTGGTATTGGGCGAATCCCCAGTTGTCGCCTTCGGCTGCGAAATACACGTCGACGAAGCGGTTGGCATATTCGTTCATCAGCGTGCTCAATCTCGGTTGGATCTTGGCCGTCGCGCCGCTTTGCGTGCCGGCCGCGCCCTTCATGGTATCGGCTTTCGGCGCCGAGGCCGTACCGATTGCGGTGAACACGAGCAGCGCTGACAAAAGGCAAATCGGACGCAACTTCATTCGCATAAGGGCCCTCCTGCGACAGCCCTAGTATCATGCCGCCGATTTGTCCAGAAAATGCGCCTTGCCTGCGGCAATCTGGGGCTACCCATGGCGTATGAGGCCCGCGCGCGGGTATCCGGATATCCTCCGGGCTTTTCCCCGGCATCGCGCAAGACCCCGGAACGGACCGGTCGTTCAGCAAAAAAACGAGCAAAACCGAGCATTCCAAAGACGATGGCCGCCATGGGCTGGTATTTTCCAAACCGCAGTGATGATCGTCACAGAAAACAAAAAAATTTTATGAATAATTTTACAAATCATTATTTGATCTTCGAAGTTTTATTATGAGAAATACATATCATTAGTTAATTTTCATAATAAAAACGAGAGCAGTGCGGCTGCTGTCGCGATAGGGTTGGCGCTCGCACGGGAAGATCCGACCGAGGCATCGGTGCATGAGTGTTGCAAGCCGGCAGGCGTCCGCGGCTGAGGCCGCGCGCGTTCCGCGCCGGTAAGGGGATTGCAACAGAACGGCATCGTGATGAACATCAGCCTGCTCGTGTCGACCGCAATCAGCCTGTTCGCCTTTGGCGCGGCGATCATGCTCCTGTTGCGCTATCGCAATTGGCGCTACGGCTTTCTCGCCGCCGCGACCGCGGTCGCCGCGGCCTTTCTGCTGGGGCGCCATTTCGCCACCCTGGTGACGCAAGGCTGGCACGCGGGCTTCGCCGACGGCAGCGCGGGCGTCACGAGCGTCGGCGCGAGCGTGCTGGCGCTGATCGCCGTCGCCTTCCTGGAACGCCTGATCACCCATCGGATGAAGGCGGAGCAGGCGCTCGAGCTGCCGGGCCTCGCCGTCGACCAGGCCGCCATTGCGGTCTTTTGGGTCGGAGCGGGACGGCGGCATCGTCAATGCCAATGAATGGGCGTGCGAAGGCCTCGGCCATGCCAAGCGGGACCTGCTCGCGCTCAGCGCCTATGACATCGACGCATCGATCAGCCGGGTGCTCTGGCGGCAGCACTGGGAGCGTCTCAAGCGGAAGCGCTCGCTCATCTACGAATCGCGATACCGCACCCGTTCGGGCGCCCTGTTTTCCGTCGACGTCACCGCGACCTATCTCGAGTTCGGCGGCGAGGAATATTGCGTCGCCTTCGCGCGCGACATCACCGCCCGCAAGCGCGTGGAAGGGGAGCTGCGCACCGCGAAGGAGGTGGCGGAATCCGCGAACCGGGCCAAGAGCGAGTTTCTCGCCAACATGAGCCACGAGCTCAGGACGCCGCTGAACGCGATCATCGGGTTCTCCGAGGTCCTGTCGCTCGAGAAGCTCGGCCCGCTCGGCTCCGACCGCTACCGGTCCTATGCGGACGACATCCGCCGCAGCGGCACGCACCTGCTCGGCATCATCAACGGCATTCTCGACCTGTCCAAGGCCGAATTCGAGCAAGCTGACGCTCGACGAGCAGGATGTCGACCTGGGCGAAATTCTCGACGATTGCGTTCGCATGTTCCGGGAAAAGGCGGCGGAGAGGGGGCTCTGCCTCCGGCTCAGCGCGCCGAAGAGCGGCCTCGTGCTGCGCGCGGACCCGCAGCTGCTGAGCCAGGTCGTCGTCAATCTCCTGTCCAACGCGATCAAGTTCACGGAGCCGTCCGGGACGGTTCGGGTGATCGCCGGCTGCCGCGGCGACGGCGGCTGCTCGATCGCCGTCATGGACGATGGGATCGGTATCTCGAAGGCCGATCTGCCGCGCGTCATGGAGCCCTTCGTTCAAGTGGAAAGCACGTTCAACAAGAAGAACGAAGGAACGGGGCTGGGGCTGCCCCTGGTCAAGAAGATGACCGAGCTGCACGGCGGCAGGCTGCGCATGGCAAGCGAGCTCGGCCGCGGCACAGCCGTCATGGCGGATTTCCCGCCGGCCCGTACGATCGCCGCCGGCGTGCGCCGGTCTTCCGAAGACGGCGGCCGGACGGAACCGGCCGCCGGCGTGCGCCGGTCTTCCGAAAGATGGCGGCCGGACGGAACCGGCCGCCGGCGCGCGCCGCTCTTCCGCAGACGGTGGGCGCGCCGCCGGTACGCTGGAAGCCGCCTGACCCGTCGCCCGTCAGGCTCGGTCGGCCGGAAGCCCGGCGTCAGCCGGCCGGCTGCTTCGCGCCGCGGCGTTCGTCGCCCCCGGGACCATCCGCGCGCCGCCGGCGGTCCGGACCGCTGAAGCCCGGGGTATAGATGAAGGCGCGCGGCGTCTCGATCACCGAAGCCAGTCGATGATAGAGGGTCTGCACCGAGATCGGCTTGTGCAGGACCTCGTGCGCGCCGGCATCCCGGTACTCCTCCACGCGCCAATGTTCCGTGTAGGCCGTGCAGACGATGATCGGCGTGTAGCGGATCGTTTCGTCTTCCAGCTGCCGTACGGCGCGGATGAAGTCCACGCCGTCCATGCCCGGCAGATTGACGTCGCACAGGATGAAATCCGGCGGGAAATGCTGCATCTCCAGCAGCGCCGCTTCGGCCTCCGCCATCTCCTTGACGTCTCGTGCGGAATCCCGAGCGCCCCGAGCAGGCCACGCAGGATCTGCCGGGAGAACGTATTCGCATCGATGACAAGGACACTCAAGCTACTGAAATTGTAGGCCATGCGGCAAAAAATAGAATTAAGAAAATAGATTAGATCAACTTTTACGTTTCTTACATCATATAAATTTCTAATCCATTTATGGTCATAATTCATGACTTAATTTTTAGTTGTATATTAAATGAGACTAACCCTCGATGATTGGCGGCTGGGCAAGCCGCGCGGAACCGGGCTTTTCCGCCATGCGTGTCCGGCCGGACCACGAACACAGTCTGGCTGGGCTCAGCCTTGTCGTGGAGAGGCGGCGAGTATCCGTCGGCAAGGATTGCGTATTACACTGATCAGACGGAAACGCCTGCACGCCGTAATCGCCCGTACGCCGTAATCGATGGAGGGTCCAATGCTCGCGAAATGGGTCAAGGTGAGAGTCAAGCCGGCGATGCGCCAGAAATTCCTCGAGGCGATCGAGGTCGACGCGCTCGGCTCCGAGGGGGACGAGCCCGGCTGCGTCCGTTTCAACGTGCTGCAGGACGACGCCGACCCGAATGTCTACTATTTCTACGAGGTCTATCTCGACGAGGCCGCGGTCACGGCCCATCGCGCGGCGCCGCACTATGCGGTGTGGAAGGGGGCGGCGGACACGCTCGACGGCCCGGTCGAGCGCATCGACTGCACGTCGGTATTCCCGTCGGCCCCGAAATACTGGACCCGGAACAAATAGCGCCGGTGGCAGGCGGTTACTCCGCGGCCTTCGGGATCTTGGCGTCGGGGCGGCCCATGCTGAACACGCTGTCGACGGTCGTGTAGTCCATGTAGCCGAGGCGGGCGACCGGGTGGTATTTCAGCACGTCGACCAGGCCGTCGACGATCACCTCGTCCTTGATGTGGATGCCGACGACATGGCCGAAGACGACGCCATGCGTGTGGTGCGCCTCCGGGCTCTCGAACACGACGGTCTTGAGGTATTTGCATTCGAGATGGGCCGGCGCTTCCTTGACGCGCGGCGGCTTGACCTTGACCGAGGGCTCCTTGGTCAGGCCGGCCAGCTCGAACTCGTCGACCCCGCGCGCGACATGGGCCGAGGTCAGGTTCATCTGCTCCTTCAGCGCCTCGGGCACGATGTTGCAGACGAACTCGCCGGTCTCCTCGGCATTGCGCCAGGAATGCTTCTGCGGGTCGTCGGCCAGGCCGCTCGCCGCGAACAGCACGATGCACGGGTTGTAGCAGACCGCGTTGAAGAAGCTGTAGGGCGCCAGGTTGACCCGGCCGTCCTTGGACACCGTGCTGATCCAGCCAATCGGCCGCGGCGCGACCAGCGCCTTGAAGGGATCATGCGGCAGGCCGTGCGACCGCTTCACATCCGGATCGTAGAACATCGGGCATCTCCTGTCGTGCTGCCGGAGCCTCGCTGAGGGCTTGTATGATCAATACCGAATTTCACGGCGAAGGCAACCGCCGGCGCGCTTCCCTGCGGCCGGGGGCGGGCTCAGATCAGCAGGGCGGCGGCGACGGCGGCGAGGAGCAGCACGGCGAAGCTCACGTTGATCGCCCGGTTCGTGCGGGGATCGCGGAAATGGCGCGTCAGCGCCGCGCCGGCCGCGAGCCATGCGATGTCGACCGCGACCATGATCGCCGTCAGCACCACGATCTTCGCCGCGGCATCGAGGACGAGGTGCTGGCGCACCAGCACGAAGCCGGAAAACAGCGCCGCCATCGCGGCATAGCCCTTCGGGTTCAGCAGCGACAGGATGACGCCGGTGACGAAGCGGGGCCGGCGGCGCGGGCCGTGTCTCGTCCGACAGCGGCGGCGCGGCGGCGATGCGGAGGGCAAGATAGACGAAATAGGCGGTCGCCAGCGCGGTGACGATTATGCGCGCGCCTGGCAAGGCCAGCAGCAGCCCGGCCACGCCGCTCGCGGTGATCGCCATGACCGCGACCATGCCGGTGATGATCCCGGCCATGTAAGCGACGCCCGGGCGCGGGCCGAAGGCGGCGCTGGCGGCGGCGAGGCTCAGCGTTGCCGGGCCGGGGCTGCCGATCAGCGCCAAGCCGGCCAGGACGAAGCCGAAAAGGTCTTCCACGCGGTCCATCCTTCCTGTCGAGACGCCGCCGTGTTTCTGGTACAGAAGCGCATGGCGTCCTTGATGAACGACGGCACGGTGCCGCGTCTTGAACGATCGTGCGGCCCGGCCTCCGGCGCGCGTTTCGTCGCGCGCTGGTCTTCGATAGGCGGCGACTGGGTCCGTATCGCGCCCGCCGGCCCGGGGATCGAGCGGGGCGAGGCTTTCTTCGCGGGCCACGGCTTCGACCCGCACCGGCACGACTCCTACGCCATCGGCTACACGCTCCAGGGCGTGCAGGCCTTCCGCTATCGGGGCGCGGCGCGGCACAGCTCGGCCGGGCAGGTGTTCGTCTTGCATCCGGACGAGACGCATGACGGCCGCGCCGGGACCGACACAGGCTTCCGCTACCGGATCCTCTACGTTGAGCCGCGCGCCATCCAGGCGGCGCTAGGGGAGGGGCACGCGCTGCCCTTCGTGTCGGCGGCGGTGTCCGACGATCCGCGCCTTGCCGCCGCGATTCTGCCGGCGCTCGACGACCTCGACCGGCCGTTGGCGGCGCTGCAGCGCGACCAGATCGTCCTCGATCTCGCCGAGGCGCTCGCCGCAGCCGACCCGTCGGCCGCGCGGCGCAGGCTGCCGATGCGGCACTGGCGCGCGGTGTCGGCGGCGCGCGATCTTCTCGACGCGGCCGTCGAGACCGGTGTCGCCTCGGCTGACCTGGAAGCGGCGACCGGGCTCACGCGCTACGCGCTGGCGCGGCATTTCCGCGCCTGCCTCGGCACCAGCCCCTACCGCTATCTCGTGCTGCGCCGGCTCGACCGGACGCGCGCGCTGATCCGCGCCGGCGCGCCGCTGGCCGAGGCGGCGCTCGCCGCCGGCTTCGCCGACCAGAGCCACATGACCCGCCATTTCAGGAAGGCTTACGGCTTGGCGCCCGGCCGCTGGGCGGCGGTCACGGGGGTGCAATCTCGCCGCGGCTGACTATTTCGCCTCGATCACCGCCACGCCGGTACTCCGCGCCCGCATCCTCGAGCCAGCGCCAGAGATAGTCGGCGTAGGAGCGGGCGACGTAGATCTCGAAGATCGCCGGCTTCAGGCGGTGCAGGATGACGTCGGCCTTGGCGAGCAGGCTGCGTGCGACTTTGCCGGGAGGGAAGACGCGGTCGTGGATATCGAGGCTGCAGCCCTTGGCGAGCACCTCCGCCGCGGCGGGACCGGCAAGGCGGAGGACGCAATAGGCGTCGCTGACATCGGTGACGGTGACGAAATGGCCGCGGAAGGCCGTTTCGAGCCGCTCGCAGAAGCCGCTGCCGTTCTCGCCGCCGTGCCCGCCGACCACGATCAGCCATTCGTCGGGGCCGAGCCAGAGCGTCGTCATGGTGCCGCGGCGGGCGGCGTCGAGCGGCTGCACCGGCAGGCCGCAGCCGGCATTCTGCGTGAGAATGGTGCGGATCTCGGGCGTCGCCTCGGCGCGCAGGTTGAAGCACGCGCGGATCGGCATCGCCGTCAGGTGGAGGCCGGCGGCGCCCGGATCGGCGGACTCGCGCAGGCCGAGCGCGCGATGCGCCAGCGCGCCCTGCGGCGGCAGCCCGGGCGGCGGTCGCTCAGCCATGCAGCCGTCTCCCTTCCGGATCGTAGAAGACGGGGTTGACGACGGTCGTGCTCGCGGCGCGCGTGTCATCGAGCGGCACGGGCACCCGGTCGCCGAGCCGGCTGCGTCCGCCGCGCAGGAGCGCCAGCGCGATCGAGCGGCCGAGCGTCGGGCTGAAATAGCTCGAGGTGACGTGGCCGAGCGCGGTCATCGGCCGGTTCGGGTGATGCTCGGCGACGATAGGCGCGCCGTCCGGCAGCACGTCCGCCGGGTCCTCGGTCAGCAGGCCGACAAGCTGCTTGCGGTCGGGCTGGGTCATGTCGGCGCGGCTGAGCGAGCGCTTGCCGAGGAAGTCCTTGCGGGTGGAGAGCGCGCGCTCCATGCCGAGGTCGAGCGGCGTCACCGTGCCGTCGGTCTCCTGGCCGACCATGATGTAGCCTTTCTCGGCCCGCAGCACGTGCATCGCCTCGGTGCCGAAGGGCGTGACGCCGTAGGGCTCGCCCGCGGCCAGCAGCGCCTGCCAGAGCGCGAGCCCGTAGCGCGCGGGCACGTTGACCTCGTAGGACAGCTCGCCGGTGTAGCTCACCCGGAAGACGCGCGCCGGGACGCCGGCGATGGCTCCGCTGCGCACCGACATGTGCGGGAAGGCGGCCGGCGCGAAGTCGATGCCCTCGCAGAGCGACGCCAGCATCCGGCGCGCGAAGGGGCCGGCGACGGCGGCGGTCGCGTAGGCCTCCGTCACCACGGTGCAGCGCGCGCGCAGGTCGGGCCATTCGGTCTGCAGCCATTCCTCGAGCCAGGCGGCGACGCGCTCGGCATTGCCCGAGGTCGTGTGCATCAGGAAATGCTCGTCGCCGAGCCGCGCCGTCACGCCGTCGTCGAACACCATGCCGTCCTCGCGGCACATCATGCCGTAGCGGCAGCGGCCGACGCCGAGCCGGGCCCAGTCGTTGGTGTAGACCCAGTCGAGCAGGACCGCGGCGTCCGGCCCCTTGATGTCGATCTTGCCGAGCGTCGAGGCGTCCATGATGCCGACCTGGTTGCGCACCGCCAGCACCTCGCGCGCGACCGCCTGGTCCTTCGTTTCGCCGGCCTGCGGATAGTAATAGGGCCGGCGCCAGCGGCCGACGTCCTCGAAGACCGCGCCGCGCGCGCTCGTGCCAGTCCTGCATCGGCGTGCGGCGGAGCGGCAGGTAGAGCGTCGCCGATGTCGCGCCCGGCCAGCGCGCCGAAGGTGACCGGCGTGTAGGGCGGGCGGAAGGTCGTCGTGCCGACCTCGGGGATGGCGGCGCCGGTCTGCGCGGCGAGGAGCGCCAGCGCGTTCAGGTTCGAGGTCTTGCCCTGGTCGGTGCCCATGCCGGCGGTCGTGTAGCGCTTGGTATGCTCGACCGAGACGTAGCCTTCGCGCGCCGCGAGGCCGATGTCGGCCGCGGTCACGTCGTTCTGGAAGTCGACGAAATGCTTGGCGCCCTGGCCGACCGGTCGGGTCGACGGCACCGGATTGACGATGCGGATCGGGCCGGGGCGGATCTCGCGCGCCGAGGGCAGGGGCCGCGTCTCCTCCTCGGCGGTGAAGCCGGCGTCGGCCGCGGCCGCCTTGCCGGCGTCGTAGCCGTCGAGGAAGCAGTCGCGTCAGGTCGAAGCCGCCGGCGCCGGCGCCGGCGCAGCGCGTCGCCTGCGCGGGGGCGCCGGGGACGAAGGCGGCGATCTCCGGATCGTAATCGATCGCGCCTTTCGATTGCGAAAACAAATGGATCGCGGGGGCCCAGCCGCCCGACATGGCGATCGCGTCGCAGAAGATCCGGCGCGCCTGGCCGGCGACCGCATCGCCCGACTGCTTCAGCGGCATCACCATCGCGGATTTCAGCCGGTGGCGGCCCTTGGTGGCGACGATGGCGTGGCCGCGCAGCACGTCGATGCGCAGCTCCTCCATGCGCCAGGCGGCGGGGTGCTGCGACGGCTCGTGCCGCAGGTCGACGACCGCGGCGACATCGCCGCCCGCCGCTGCGACATCAAGGGCATAGAGGTAGGCGCTGTCATTGTTGGTGAAGATCAGCACGCGCCGCCCGGCATGCACGCCGTAGCGGTTGAGGTAGGTGCGGGCGGCGCCGGCCAGCATGATGCCGGGCCGGTCGTTGTCGGCGAAGACCAGCGGCCGCTCGTGCGATCCGGTCGCCAGCACGACCTGCTTCGCGCGCACCTTCCACAGGCGCTGGCGCGGGCGTGTGCGCGGGCGGCTGGGCCAGATGGTCGGCGACGCGCTCGACGATGCCGAGATGGTTGTGATCGTAGTAGCCGAAGACGGTGGCGCGCGGCAGCAGGCGCACCTCGGGCATGCCTGAGAGCTCGGCCACCGCGTCGTCCGCCCAGTCCTGCGTCGTCGCGCCGCCGAGATGCGCCGTCTCGCTCAACAGCGTGCCGCCGAACTCGCCGTTCTCGTCGGCAAGGATGACGCGCGCGCCGGTCTGGCCCGCCGCCAGCGCCGCCGAGAGCCCGGCCGGGCCGCCGCCGACGATCAGCACGTCGCAATGGGCGTGGCGCTTGTCGTAGCTATCCGGGTCGGGCAGGTCCGGCGCGCGGCCCATGCCGGCGGCGCGCGCGGATCTTGCGCTCGTACCACTCCCACCAGCGTTTCGGGCGCATGAAGGTCTTGTAGTAGAAGCCGGCCGGCAGCAGGCGCGAGAAGGCGTTCGCCGCCGCGCCCAGGTCGAGCTGCAGGTTGGGCCAGCTGTTCTGGCTCGCCGCGACGAGGCCTTCGTAGAGCTCGACCTGGGTCGCGCGCGTGTTGGGCTGGGCGCGGGCGCCCTGGCCGACGCGGACGAGCGCGTTCGGCTCTTCCGAGCCGGCGGCGAAGATGCCGCGCGGCCGGTGATACTTGAAGCTGCGCGCGACCAGGCGCACGCCGTTCGCGAGCAGCGCCGAGGCCAGCGTGTCGCCCGCGAAGCCGGCGTAGTCGCGGCCGTCGAAGGTGAAGTTGACCGGCTTGCCGCGGTCGATGCGGCCGCCGTCGGCGGTGCGGAAGGCCCGGCTCATCGGCGGCCCATGGGCTTGTTGGCCGGCCTGGCTTCGCCGATCCGGTAGGCCGCGAGGATCTCGTGCGTCACGGTATCGCGCAGGACGTTGAACCAGCGCCCGCAGCCATGGCTGTGGCGCCAGCGCTCCGCGTGCCGGCCCTTCGGGTTGCTGCGCATGAAGACGTAATCGGCCCAGTCCGCGTCGCTCAGCGCCCAGGAATCGTCCGGCCGGGCGATATGCGCCTCGCCGCCGTAGCTGAACTCGCTCTCGTCGCGCGGGCCGCAGAAAGGGCAGGGGATGTGCAGCATGCCGGTCGCGTCCTTCCGCCCTAATGCGCCACGGCGGCGGCGAGGTTTTCGTCGATCAGCGTACCCGACTGGAAGCGCTCGAGCCGGAAGGGCGCGGCGATCGGGTGCGGCTCGTCCTTGGCGATGGTGTGCGCGAAGACGTGGCCCGATCCCGGCGTCGCCTTGAAGCCGCCGGTGCCCCAGCCGCAGTTGAAATAGAGCCCGTCGACCGGCGTCTTGGTGATCAGCGGGCTGGCGTCCGGGCAGATGTCGACGATGCCGCCCCAGCTCCGCATCATGCGCAGCCGGCTGAAGATCGGGTAGAGCGTGACGATCGCCGCCATCTGCTCCTCGATGACGTGCAGCCCGCCGCGCTGGCCGTAGGAGTTGAAGGCGTCGATGCCGGCGCCGATCACCAGCTCGCCCTTGTCCGACTGGCTGACATAGACATGCACCGCGTTCGACATGACCACCGTGTCGAGCACCGGCTTGAGCGGCTCGGAGACCAGCGCCTGCAGCGGGTGGCTCTCGATCGGCAGGCGCAGCCCCGCCATCGCCGCCAGCACCGAGGAATGCCCGGCGGCGACGCAGCCGACCTTGCGCGCGTGGATGAAGCCCCGGTTGGTCTCGACGCCCTCGATCCGCCCGCCGTTGATGCGGAAGCCCGTGACCTCGCAGTTCTGGATGATGTCGACGCCGCGCGCGTCCGCCGCCCGCGCGTAGCCCCAGGCGACCGCGTCGTGCCGCGCCGTGCCGGCCTCGCGCTGCAGGCTGCCGCCCCTGACCGGGTAGCGCGTCGTCGGCGAGACGTCGAGGATCGGGCAGAACTCCTGGCATTGCTGCGGCGTCAGGAATTCCAACTCGATGCCGTGCAGCCGGTTGGCGGCGTGGCGGCGCTTGAACTCCATCAGCTCGTGCTCGGTATGGGCCAGCGTGAGCACGCCGCGCCGGCTGTACATGACGTTGAAGTTGAGGTCCTGGCTGAGCCCGTCCCACAGCTTCAGCGCGTGGCCGTAGAGCGCCGTGCTCTCGTCCTGCAGGTAGTTGGCGCGGATGATCGTGGTGTTGCGCCCGGTGTTGCCGCCGCCGATCCAGCCGCGCTCCAGCACCGCGACGCGGGCTGATGCCGTGCTCCTTGGCGAGGTAGTAGGCGGTCGCCAGGCCGTGCCCGCCGCCGCCGACGATCACCACGTCGTATTCCGGCTGCGGCGTCGGGCTGCGCCACGCCCGCTCCCAGCCCTTGTGATAGTCGATCGCGTTGCGGATCAGGCTGATGATCGAATATTTCTTCACGGAAGGGCTGACCTGCGGGCTCGGGCGATGGACCGGGATCGGCGAGCGGTCAGCTTAGTCGATCGGGCAAACGCGGTACAACGGATAGCGCGGTTGCAGGGTGGCTTTCTTTTCTGTTCGCACGCCCGCCCTGCGCTTCTATAGTCCGGCTTCCAATCCGAGCCTGTGACGGACCCGATGACCGATATCTTCGCCGCCCTGCGCCAGGACCCGCGCCGCATCGCGGACGCCTGCCTGACCGACGCCTTTTTCCCCGAGCTGCCGGGCCATCAGACCGGCAAGGTGCGGGAATCCTATGACCTGCCCGACGGCCGGCGGGTGATGATCGCGACCGACCGGCAGTCGGCCTTCGACTACGTGCTGGCGGCCGTGCCGTTCAAGGGCCAGGTGCTGACGCAGACCGCGCGCTTCTGGTTCGACGCGACGCGCGACGTCTGCCCGAACCACGTCATCGACTATGTCGATCCCAACGTCATCGTGGCGCGGCGACTCGACATGCTGCCGGTCGAGATGGTGGTGCGCGACTACATCACCGGCTCGACCGACACCAGCATCTGGCCGATGTACAAGCGGGGCGAGCGGCGGCTCTACGGCATCGACTTCCCCGACGGGCTGGTCAAGAACGCGAAGCTGCCCCGGACCATCCTGACGCCGACGACCAAGGGCGCGCTCGGCGCGCATGACGTGCCGATCACGCCGGCCGAGATCGTCGCCAAGGGCATGCTGAGCCAGGCGCGCTGGGACGAGCTGGCGCGCGTCAGCCTGGCGCTGTTCGCGCGCGGGCGGGAGATCGCGGCCCGGCACGGCCTGATCCTGGTCGACACGAAATACGAGTTCGGGATCGACCCGGAGGGGCGGCTCACGCTGGGCGACGAGATCCACACGCCCGAACTCGAGCCGCTACTGGAAGGCGGACAGCTACGCCGCGCGCCATGCGGCGGGCGAGGAGCCGGAGAACCTCGACAAGGAGTTCCTCCGCCTCTGGATCGCCGCGCGCTGCGATCCCTACAAGGAGCCGATCCCCGAGATCCCGCCCGAGACGCTGCTCGAGTTCAGCGGCAAGTATATTTCGCTGTTCGAGCAGGTGACCGGGCTCAGCTTCAGCCGCCGCCGCTCGACCGCCCGGTGCGGGACGCGCATCGCGGCGAATTTGAAGAAGGCGTTTCCGCAGTATTTCCGGTAGGGGCGTTACCCCCTACCGGAAATCGTCACGTGCGTCTCAGAGCAGCTTCGGGTCGATCCAGACGCGTTCCAGTCCCTGGTTCACGTAGTGGCTCGGCCCGCTGTTCCAGCCCTTGACGTAGGAGCGCTGGACCGTGATGCGGTACCACCAGAACGCGGGGATGTACTCCGCCCCGTCGAGCAGGACGAATTTCTCGTAGGCGCGCATCTTCTCGTACTGCTTCGCCGGATCGGTCTCGTAGAGCATAGCATAGTAGAGCTCGTCCGACTTCTTGTTGGGCGAATTGGAGTAGTTGTCGCCGGCGGACGAGGTGTATTTCGAGGTGTCGATGGTCGGGTTGACGATGGTCTGCGCGTTCGGCGTGACCCCCACGTCGGAATCGCGGGTCTGACGGAGACCGGCATACCACGGGCCCGACGGAAGGACCTTCTGGTCCGCGTCGAGGCCCACTTTGCGCCACTGGTCGACATACCAGGTGCCGAGGATCTTGTAGGGCTGGTCGACGGCGCGGTTCCACAGGCTGAACTTCAGGTGGGAATAGCCGGCTTCCTTGAGAAGCTCCATCGCCTTGGCGCGCGACGCCTTGATGTCGGGGCCATAGCCCGGCATCTTCGCCAGCCATTCCTTCTTGGCCTCCAGCGGATGGCCGGGGAAGACAATCCCGCCGACATATTTGGTGATGGCGATCTGCGAGATCTCCTTCGCCGTGCCGTAGCGGTCGAGCGCATAGCCCAAAGCCTGGCGCACGCGGACGTCCTGGAACTCCTTCTTCTTCTGGTTCGGCGACACGCCGAACAGGACGTTCCAGTTGCTTTCCTGGACCTTCACTTTGTTGCCGAGCGCCCGGACGAGGTCGTCGCGCGCCTTGGGCGGGAAGCCGCGGAACTCGATGCCCGCCCGATTGCCGCGGATGGCCTGCATGCGGACCGACATCTTCGGCGCCTGGATCGCCTTGAAGCCGTCGAGATACGGCAGCCCCTTGATGAAGTAGTTCGGGTTCTTCTTGCCCTCGATGAAGGAGCCCGGCTGTTCCTGCACGAAGATGAAGGCGCCGGTGCCGTTGACGTTCCGCATGTTCCACTTGTAGCCGTGGGTGTCGAGGTCCTTCTTCGAGTAGATGAAGTTGAAGGGCGAGGCGAGCGCCGGGATGATCGCGGGCAACGGCCGCTTCATCTTGATGACGAGCTTGTATTTCTCCGGCGTTTCCACCGACGCGACCTGGCTGTACCAGGACTTGCGCAGGCTCGGCACGCCTTCCGGCGGGAAGATGATCTTGTCGAGCGACGCCTTGATGTCGGCGGCCGTCAGCGGCGTGCCGTCATGGAACTTGACGTTCTCGCGGATCTTGAAGGTGTAGGTCATGTGATCCGGGGATTCGACCCATTTGCCTTCGCAAAGATCGCAAACGAAGTCGGTCGGATCCTGGAGGTTGTCCGGGTTCGCCTTGATCAGCAGGCTGTAGAAGGGACGGATCGGATGGATGACGCCGAAGGTGTCCTCCATATGCGCGTCGTAGGACGGCGCGGTGCTGGCGACGACGTAGTTCAGGATGCCGCCATGGACGGGTGTTTCCGCGGCGATCGCCGCCATTCCCCAGCCGCCCGCCAGGGTCATTCCAATCAGAGCACGGGTCTTGGTCATTACACGAGACATCTCCTCACTTACTCCTCTTATATGGGATTTAATTTTTTAAATCCTCTCCTGTCAGTTGAGCCTGCCTCAAATTCTCGTGGAGCACAATTCGACCCCATCCGACGGTCACGGCAGCCGTCGCGAAAGAAAGCGCTTTACCGCCGCCGCCCCGCTGCTGTTTGATCCGGCCGGCGCGGATCGGCGCTTCCTTTCGGGAAACGGCGGGACGGGGATGGGTGGCTCGGACTACGGAGTCGTATCGGCGGGCGGCGGCGCGAGGAGCCGATGACCGTGTCCGCACCGGCCCGCCCGGCGGCGCTGTCGCTTCGCCTGTCGGCTTTCTATTTCGCGCATTTCGTGCTGATCGGCATCGCGCTGCCCTATTGGCCGGTCTGGCTGCAGGGCAGGGGGCTCGGGCCGGTCGAGATCGGCGTCATCCTGTCGGTCGGGCGCTGGATCAGCGTCGGCACCACGCCGGCTTTCGCGATGATGGCGGACCGGCGCGGCGAGCTGAAGATCCTGCTGGTCCTGCTGACCAGCGGGCTGCTCGCCTCCTACAGCGCCAATCACTTCGCGCACGGCTTCTGGCCGCTGCTCGCGATCGCCGTCTGCACCGCCGTGTTCTTCAGCCCGATCACGCCGGTATCGGAAAGCCTGACCATGCTGCATGCGGCGCGCGGCGAGGTCGACTACGGCCGGGTGCGCATGTGGGGCTCGATCTCCTTCATCCTCGCCTCCTATCTCGGCGGCGCGCTCCTGGGCGCCTGGCAGGCCGACGCGATCCTGTGGGCGATCACCGTGAGCGTCGGCGTCTCGATCGCCGTCGCGTCCTGCCTGCCCGACACCCGGTCCGAGCTGTTCCCGCGCCGGCGCGGCGTCTTCCAGCAGCTCGCCCGCCACCGTGTCATGCTGCTGTTTCTCACCGCGGTCGGGCTGCTCGCCAGCAGCCACGCGGCGCTCTACGCGTTTGGGACGATCTATTGGCGTCATGCGGGGAATCAGCGATCGCGTCATCGGCATGCTGTGGGCCGAGGGCGTGATCGCCGAGATCCTGCTGTTCTGGGTCGGCGGCGCCTTCATGCGCCGGGTGCGGCCGGGGCATGCGATGCTGCTGGCGGCGGCCGGCGGCGTCGTGCGCTGGACGGTGCTGGGGCTCACCACCGAGCCGGCCCTGCTGTTCGCGGTGCAGTGGCTGCATGCGCTGACCTTCGGCGCGGTGCATCTCGCCGGCATGACCTTCGTCGCGCGCGCGGCGCCGCCGGGCTTCGCCGCGACCGTGCAGAGCCTGTACGCGACAATCGGGACGGGCGCGGCGACGGCGCTGGCGATCCTGCTGGTCGGCCCGGTCTACGCCGCCTTCGGCGGCGGCGCATACTACGTCATGGCCGCGCTCTCGCTGTTCGGCGGCGTCGCGGCCTGGCTGCTGCTGCACCGATGGGACGGCGGCCGGATCGAGCTCGCGGCCGCCGAGCCGGCTACTTCAGCGTCTTGAGGAAGGCGATGATGTCGGCGCGGTCCTGCGGCTTCGGCGTCTGGCGCGTCATCGGCGAGCGCATTTGCTTGCCCGACAGGCCCGAGATATAGGCGCTCGGGTCTTCGAGATACGCATTCAGGCCTTTGTCGTCCCAGGACCAGCCGGTCTTGGCGCAGGCGGCGCGGTAGTTGCTCGAGAAGACCTGCTTGGCGGCCGTGCCGCATTTCCGTCCATACACGTCGAACAGCGACGGCCCAACCAGCTTCACGTCCTTCTTGATCGAATGGCAGACCTTGCACTGCGCCGTGCTGAAGAACAGCTTCTTGCCGTTTTCGGCATTGCCGTCGGCGGCAAGCGCCGCGCCCGAGGCAATCATCAGCGCCAAGCCGGCGGCAAACGTCACGCAGTTGCTTCGCAGTGTCATAACAGCCTCCCAGGTCCGTAGCGGCGCGCCGGTTGTTCGGCAAGCCCTCACCGTGGTCGCGTTATCCCGCATGCAACCGGCATCCGCCAACAAAAATCCCCCATCGCCGCTGCGTCCGACTGCCGCAGATTTGCCGGCCCGGGCCGCCAGCGGATAGATTGGACATTCGCCCCGGCCGGCGGCGCGCGTTTCGTCGCGCGCCGGTCTTTCGGAGGCGGTGGCCGGACGTACACCGGCCGGCGGCGCACGTTTCGTCGCGCGCCGGTCTAATGAAGACGGCGGCCGGACGACACCGGCCGCCGATGCCGACCCAGGAACATGCAGGGAAAGTCAATGGACTATCAGGACATTCTGTTCGAGGAAAAGAACCGCGTCGCGACCATCACGATCAACCGCCCCGACCGCTACAACGCGTTGCGCGCGCCGACCTATTACGAGCTGATCGACGCGATCAAGCGCGGCGGCTGGAACCGCGACAACTGCGCCGTCGTGCTGACCGGCGCGGGGGACCGGGCTTTCTGCACCGGCGGCGACCAGGCGGACAAGGCGTCCGGCGCGCGCCAGGGGCGCGGCACGGTCAAGGTGCCGGTCGAGGAGATCCATGCCGCCATGCGCGACGTGCCGGTGCCGGTGATCGCCAAGGTGCGCGGCTATGCGATCGGCGGCGGCAACGTGCTGGCGACGATCTGCGACATCACCATCGCCGCCGAGAACGCGGTGTTCGGCCAGGTCGGGCCCAAGGTCGGCTCGGTCGATCCAGGCTTCGGCACCGCCTATCTCTCGCGCTGCATCGGCGAGAAGAAGGCGCGCGAGATGTGGTATTTCTGCCGCCGCTATTCCGCGCAGGAGGCGGAGAAGATGGGACTGGTCAACAAGGTCGTGCCGAACGACCAGCTCGACGCCGAGGTCGACGCCTGGTGCGCCGAGCTCGCCGAGCGCAGCCCGACCGCGATCGCCATCGCCAAGCGCAGCTTCAACGCCGACAGCGACAACATTCGCGGCATCGGCGCGCTCGGCTTCGAAGCGCTGGCGCTGTTCTACGGCACGGACGAGTCCTGGGAAGGCCGCAACGCCTTCCGCGAGAAGCGCAAGCCGGACTTCGTGACGAAGCGCGTGCGCTGAGGGTTTCCGGTCCATGGTAAGGCGGCGGCGTAAATCTTGGCGCCAACGAAATTTTCCCTCCCCCCTTGAGGGGGAGGGACAGGGTGGGGGACTCAATTTAAAGAATTCTTTTTGCGGCGACCCCCCACCTAAATCCTCCCCCAGGCGGCCGGCGTCGTCCGGCCGCCGTATCCAAAAGAGCGGCGCGCGACGACACGCGCGCCGCAAGGGGGGAGGACTTCATTGGATACGGCCGCGGTTCGAAAATGCGTCAGTCATCTCAAAGCCGCCGCACCGCCTTGACCGTCTGCTTCTCCGCTTCCTCGATATAGCGCACGACCTCGGCGAAGGGCGCGGTGGCGACGGCCATGTCGCGCGCGTTGGCGTGCAGGAAGCGCTCGGGCGCGATGAAGATGCCGACATGGCCCTTCCAGAAGACGATATCGCCGCGCCGCAGCGCCGCGGCGTCGCCGTCGAAGGGGACCGGCTTGCCGAGTCCCGCCTCCTGCATGTCGCTGTCGCGCGGCGCCTTAACGCCGCAGCGCGCGAGCGCAAGCTGCACCAGCGCAGAGCAGTCGAGCCCGAGCGCCGAGCGGCCGCCCCAGACATAGGGCGCGCCGGTGAGACGTTGTGCGACGGCGATGAAGTCGCTCTCGAAGGCGTCGGCCTCGGCGAGATGCTGCAGCGGCACCCAGCCGCCGGTCGCGAGCTCGGCGTAGCGTCCCTTGCTGCCGGTCACGGCGACGCCGGCGCCCATCGGCAGGATACCCCGGCTCGGCGCGCGGATCGCGGGCTCGGGATAAAGGCAGCTCAGGATCGCGGAGACCGTATGCGTCGGCGCGTGCACGCGGCCGGAGAGCGCCGTGCTGTCGGTATAGCCGACATAGCCGTCCGTCTCGTTCTGCACCCAGGCGACGCCGTCCTTGTCCTCGAACACGCGCACGCGCTCGCCGAACAGAAGCTCGGAGACGAGCTGGGTGCCGGGCGCGGGCGCCTTGCGGAGCGGCGCGACGCCGGCCGCTACCTGCCGGTCCTTGCCGTCGACGAAACGCGCCGCCGTCACCTTGCCCTTGAGGCGGCTGTCGGCGAGGTCGTCGCGGTAGGCATTGAGGCGGCGGTCGAGATCGGGCATCGCTGAGGCGCTCCGTCGCTCCGGTCGTCGGACGCCGGCAAGATGCCGCATCGGGCGGGCCGCGCCAAGGGCGATTGTCGCGCCCGGTCAGGCGCCGTGGGCCAGGGACTCGAGCGCGCGCCGCGCGTGTTCCGGCTGGGCGACGCCATAGAAGCCCCCGCTTTCCCCGTCGATGCCGCGATAGCCCCGCGGGCGGGGCTGGCGGCTGAACAGCACGTCGCCGCTGCCGTCCACGAAAGGCTTGACCTCGACCGCGCCGATATCGCGCGGGCCGTAGGACGCCGCGACGCGGGCGGGTCGGCCGCTCAGGACCATGGCGCGCCGGCTGGTGATGAGATAGCGGGTGCTGCGGGCGCCGAGGATCTCGCGGCCCTTGGCGAAGACGACGGCCAGGCCCGCGGCCGCGATCAGCAGCCCGGCAAAGATGCTGATCACGGTGCCGCGCTGCCAGGAATCCCAGGTCCAGATCAGCGAAAGGCCGAAAAAGGCGCCGGCGAGAAAACACCAGCCATACTGCCGCCGGACCAATCGGTTGGCATCCGGCCGGCCGTGCCAGAGGAGCCGCTCTCCCGGCTCGAGGAAGGACTCGATGCGATCCACGGCACGAGCCTACGGGTTTCACGGGGCTTTGTCACAAGGCGTCGAAGCGGGCCGCGCCGTTGGAAAAGCGCCGCCGAAGGCGAGAATTCGGTTCGCCCGGTCAATTATTTACACACAATTGCCCTATTTAAGTGATTTTTCATTGGTTTGCGGTGAAGTGTTCGACGTTTGTGGCAAATGCGGGATAGTCGGGAATTCGCATCATGGTAGCCGGTACGATTGACGAAAAGCGGATCGAGGAGGCCGTGCGTCGGCTTCCCGTGCTGCCGGAACGCAAAGGCGACGTCAGCCGCGCGGTGACGGGGCTGTTATACGTCATCAAGCGCGCGGCGCTGAAGACCGAGGACGAAGCGGCGTCCGAGCAGCCCGAACAAGAGGAAGTGGACGAGACGCGGCTCGTGGCCGCGAAGGAATTGCGCGAGACGCATTGGCTCTTCTATGACTTCCGCGAGGGCTGGGCGAATCTCTCCGATAAGGCGCGCGACGCGCTGAAGCGGCGCATGCGCAAGGCGGGGTTGCCCAATACCGACTTCGACGAGCTGATCGACCGGATGGCCCAGCTTCTCGAGCCGATGGCCACCGCCGCGGACGATCTCGAAGAGCCGGAGCGGCCGGCGGCCGCGCCGAAGCCGGATGACCCGCCGCTGCTGATCGCCCAGCACGCGGCGCGGATGTACACGCGGCTGACCGGCAAGACGCTGCCGAAGCCGAAGGGCAAGGACGGCGTCCCGCGCGGTCCGTTTTTCTGGCTCCTCGAGGATGTCTTCGCCGGCGCGGGGATCATCGCCAGCGCGGACCAATACTCCCTGATCATCGCGCAAGGCTGATTGCCCATCTTAGGGCGCGCGGCGCTTCGGCGCCGCCGCACGTGCGCGCGGTTGCGCCGTTCGCGCGCCGCCGGCGTCCGCGTCCGATCCCGATTTACCGACCGGTACGGGGAAGGCGCGAAATTGGGAGCTCTTTTACGTTGTAGGTAACTCGACTCCGCCATTGCTAAGGCAGTGCACATTTTCACACCCTGAACGGTGATGAGCATGCGCACTGCTATCGACAAACGCATTAGTCCGCCTGAAATGCCTCAGCCTGACGGAAGCGCCGGAAATCTTGCCGCCGGAAACGCCGGAAACATGGCGTCGCCGGGCTAAGGACGCGGAGGCCAAGGCGGTTGCCCTCGAGGCCGAGAACACGCAGCTGAGATCCGAGCGCACGAACGCCGTCCTGGCGGCGGCGCGGGCTGAAAAATCCGCGCAGGATGCGCAGCAGCCGATTGCGGAAGAGCCGACGCAAAAGCTGGATGCCCTGACCACGGGAATGAAGATCGCGGAGGAAGCGCTTCGCGAGGCCGAACGGGAACGGGACGATGCGATACGCAATGTCCGCGACTCGCTGCGGCAGGAGTATGCGCAGCGGGTCGAGGCCATACGCCGATGCCATGCGGCGGAGCTGTCGGCTCAGTTCGAAAAATCGGAGATGCAGGCGCGGCAAGCGGTTGCCGACGAGCTCGATGCGCTCAAGAAGGATCTCCAGGAAGCCCGCGCGGCGCTTTCCGCCGCCGGCGGGTCGGCCGATGCCGTCCGCACCGTGGAAGTCAGCTTGCGGAAGGAGTTTTCCCGGCGGATCGATGCAATTCAGCGCGGCCACGCCGCTGAGCTCTCAGCCCGGTGCCGGGACGCCGAAAGTCGCGCCCGGCAGGAAATCACCGATCAAATCGACACGCTTGGCAACGAGTTGACGGTCGCCCGGGAGGCGCTGCGCACGGCCGGGCATGAACGGGAAAGCGCGCTGCAACGCGCCGAAGAATCGTTGAGGTCCGAGTTCGCGAGGCAGTACGACGCATTGCGGGAACGCCACGCGATCGAGCTGGCGGCTCAATTGTCGGACGCGAAGAAGCGTTTCGCGGAAGAGCTGATGGCGAATTTGGCCGCCGCCCATGCGGAATGGCAGGCGGACACCGAAAAGAAGCTCCAGCGGGCGAGAAGGGAGGCGCGGGACGCCTTGGCCCGCGTCCGTGCTGTCTGGCGACGGCGCAGCAAGGCGGCGGTTTGGAAGGGCGCAATGGTCTGGCGCGCGCGTGAACGGCGGCGGCTGACGGAAGCCAGGACGAAATGGGACGCCGTCCATCGAGCCGCGCTGGAAGCCTGCGACCGGCGCTGGCGCGCCAGGCTCGATCGGCTGAAGCGGACGGCGCGGCGCTCGCCCTGGCAGGGCGCGCCGTGGCAGCGCGCGCGCGAAGGCGCTGCTGCTGTTGCCGCGCAGTTCGCCACGCTGCGCGCAATGACAGGGCGTTGGTTTGAGAGCCGCCGGTCCGCCATCGGCCAAACCGGCTTCGTCGCGGTGATCTTGTTCGCCGTCGCCGCGCATTTCGGATCGATGGCGTCTGTTCCGATCCGCGGGCCCGGCGAACGGACGGCGACGGCCGCGGCGCAAACGGTGCGCCAGGAGCAGGTCGCCCGGCTTCCGCGTGGCCGGGCCGTCGACCACGCGCCGGCGGTTCGCGATCGATCCCAAAATCGGCCGCAGGCCCCGTCGGCGAAGATGCCCGCGAGGCCGGACAGCGGCTTGCGCGGATCGCTGCCGGACGAAACGCTCACGGATGCGGAGCTCAGGCAGCGGCTCGAGGCGAAAATCCGAAGGCTGAGGACAGAGCTATCCACGAAATGAATTCGGCGGCCATGCGTTCCGGCAGAGAGATTTTGCAATGACCAGATATTCCAAGCTTGTATTCGCGCTCCCGTTCTTGTTGGCCGCTTGCGGCACGGCGCCCCGGGACCGCGCCGTCTCCGGCGGCGGCATCGGCGCGGCCGGCGGCGCGATCATCGGCGCCGTCACCGGCTGGAGCGTGATCGGCGGAGCGTTGCTCGGGACCGGGCTCGGCGCCGCGATCGGCGGCTTGACGTCGCCCGACAACATCAACCTGGGCAAGCCGTTCTGGCAGCGCGCCAGCGGTTCGAAGAACTCGGGGACATCCGTCGCGTCGAACGGCTATTCGCAGTCGGTGGCGGATATCCAGCGGGATCTGAAGCGGCTCGGCTACGCGCCGGGTCCGGTTGACGGGCGTCTCGGCCCCAAGACGAAGGCGGCGATCGCCCGTTTCGAAAACGATCAGGGCTATGCCTCGGGAAAGGGCATCGACCAGCTCGCGAAGGATACCGGGCGCCTGGCGGCAACCGCTCCCTGATCTCCGCAAGGAAATCCGATGTCGCATCGACGGTGCGTCGTTTTCCGGCGTCGGCGACAAGGCGGTCGGGGACGTCGCGGACGGATGCACGGAAATGCCCTGCGCGCGTTCGCGCCCGGCATGGTAGGATGCGAAAAATTCGCACAACTGGGAGGATGCGCGCGATGGAAATCCAGGCCCTCGGCTATCTTGGAGTCGGGACCGCGAAGCTCGACGCCTGGTCGGACTTCGCGACGGGCTGGCTCGGCATGCAGGCGGTCGATCGCGGCGGCGGCATGCGCGCGTTCCGCATGGATGATCGCAAACAGCGCCTGTTCGTCGACCGCGCGTTGCCGGAGGGCCAGAAATATTTCGGCTGGGAGGTCGCGGATGCGGCGGCCCTGGACTCGCTCGCGGCGCGGCTGGAGCAGGCCGGCGTGGCGGTGCGCTCGGAACCGGCCTCGCTTGCCGGTCAGCGTTGCGTCGGCGGCCTGATCTCCTTCGCCGACCCGGCGGGCAATCGTCTCGAGGCGTTTCATGGCGCGGAAAGCGCTGGCGCGCCCTTCCGTCCCGGCCGCAGCATCTCCGGCTTCCGCACCGGCGCGCTCGGCATGGGGCACGCGGCGCTGGTGGTGCCGGATATCGACGCGGCGCTGCATTTCTATCGCGACCTGCTGGGTTTCCGCATCAGCGACTACATCCGGGCGCCGGCCCGCGTCTATTTCATGCATGTCAATCCGCGGCATCACAGCCTGGCGCTGTTCGACGGCGGCCGCAGCGCCATGCATCACCTGATGATCGAGCTGTATTCCTTCGACGATGTCGGGCAGGGCTACGATGTCGCGCTCGGCCAGCGCGAGCGGATCGCGGTGACGCTGGGCCGCCATCCGAACGACCTCATCACCTCCTTCTACATGCGCACGCCGTCCGACATCCTGGTGGAATACGGCTGGGGCGGCCGCGAGGTCGACGACGCCACCTGGCAGGCGTCGGAGCTGGCGAGCCCGGCGAGCTTCTGGGGCCATCAAGGGCTGTTCGAGTCGCTCGCCGGCGGCGACGAGGCGCATCATGCGCCGCATCCGGAGCATCCGGCGCCCGCCGCGCCGGTGGAAGCGCCGCGCGCGCCGCTGCAGGTGATGGACGGCAACTACCAGCGGATGGCCGGCGTGTGCCCGTGGTGGGAGTCGCTCAAGGAAGGCCGCGTGCCGTAACCTGCCGGCGGCGGCCGGGCCCGGTGCGCGCATATCGCGCGCATATCGATTGACGCGCCCGGCGGAATCGGGCGAGAAATCGCCATGCCCGTCAGTGGTCACGGCAATATCCGCAGCCTCAAGGCGTTCACCGATACCGACGCCGCGGTCAAGCAGATCGCCATGGTCTACGATACCGCCGCGAAGCGGATACGCGACCGCTTCGCGCGGTTCGTCGCGGGCGAGCGGACCGGGGCGCAGACCTTCGAGGCCTGCTATCCCTATCTCGGCATCGAGGTGCCCTCCGACGACCTGCTGACGGAGACGGGCCTGTCCTACGGCAAGGCGCCCTATCCGGGCATCTACGGCACGACGCTGACCCGGCCGGACCTGTTCGCGGATTATTACCGCGAGCAGATCGACCTGCTCATCCGCCACCACAAGGTTCCCGTCCGGGTCGGGGTGAGCGACCGTCCGATCCCGCTTTCCTTCCTGATCGAGGAGGCGACCGCGGATGTCACCGCCGAGGACGCGCGGGCGATGCGCGCGGTCTTCCATCTGCCGAACCTCGCGCTGATCGACGACGCGATCGCCAATGGCGCGTACCAGCCGCCGCCGGGATCGCCGCTGCCGCTGGCGCTGTTCACCGCCGAGCGGGTCGACCTCGCGCTGCAGCGCATCCACCATTACACCGGCACGGCCGCTACCCATTTCCAGCGCTTCGTGCTGTTCACCAACTATCAGCGCTATGTCGACCTGTTCATCGCGCACGCGCGGAAGGAAATCGAGCAGGGCGACGAGCTATCTCGCGCTGGTCGGGCCGGGCGACGTGGTCACGCCGAACCGCCGCCTGTCGGCCTTGCAGCCGTCCGGCGCGCCGCCCGAGCATCTGCCCCAGATGCCGGCCTACCATCTGCTGCGCGAGGACCGGCTCGGCATCACGCTGGTCAATATCGGCGTCGGGCCGTCGAACGCGCGGACGATCACCGACCATCTCGCGGTGCTGCGGCCGCATTGCTGGATCATGATCGGCCATTGCGGCGGGCTGCGCGGCACGCAGATGCTCGGCGACTACGCGCTGGCGCATGCCTATATCCGCGAGGATCACGTGCTCGACCAGGACCTGCCGCCTTGGGTGCCGGTGCCGGCGATCGCGGAGATCCAGGTGGCGCTGCAGGAGGCGGTGGCGCGACGTCACCGGGCTGCGCGGCCGCGACCTGAAGACCCGCATGCGCACGGGGACGGTCGCCACCACCGACAACCGCAACTGGGAGCTCCGCTACACCGAGCTGAACCGCCGCTTCAGCCAGTCGCGCGCCATCGCCGTCGACATGGAGAGCGGCACCATCGCCGCCAACGGGTTCCGCCTGCGGGTGCCCTACGGCACGCTGCTCTGCGTTTCGGACAAGCCGCTGCACGGCGAGATCAAGCTGCGCGGCATGGCCAACAACTTCTACCGCGAGCGGATCAGCCAGCATCTCGACATCGGCCTCGAGGCGATCCGCATCCTGCGCGAGCAGGGCGTCGACCAGCTTCATTCGCGCAAGCTGCGCAGCTTCGACGAGCCGCCGTTCCGCTGACGGCTGCAACCCGTGTCGTCCTTGGGGGTCTGGCTTGGGACGGCCCGGCGGTTTGCCATCGATCGCCCTTGGGGCTAGCCTGACACGTGAGATCGTCCGCATCAGGAGACGGTCGAAAGGAGGAATATCCGATGCTTCAGATCCGGCCCATGGGCCCGAACACCGGCGGCGAGGTTACCGGCGTCGACGTCAAGCGGCTCGACGACGAAGGCTTCGCGCCGATCTACGACGCGTGGCTGAAATACGGCGTCATCGTGGTGCGCGACCAGGAGCTCGAGATCCCGGATTTCCTCCGCTACAGCCGGCGCTTCGGCCTCGTCGTGCCGCATCCGTCGAAGTCGACCCGCCATCCGGACTACCCGGAGCTGACCCTGCTGGGCGCCAACAAGTTCGGGCCGGACGGCAAATTGATCGAGGCGGTCTACAAGCGCGGCGGGGCGGGCTGCCACACCGACGGCGCCTACGACGAGGTGCCGTTCAAGGCGACTCAGCTCTATGCGCGTGGCGGTGCCGAGCCGGGGCGGCAACACGCATTTCGCCAGCATGTACATGGCCTATGACGCGCTGCCCGAGCGGCTGAAGACGCTGCTGGAAGGACGGCGCGGCGCCTTCACCTATGGCGGCCGCCGCAAGGCCCAGGCGCTGCTCAACGAGGAAGACCGCGACCGGACGCCGGCCTTCCACCCGATGATCCGCGACGCATTCGGAGACCGGGCGGAAGTCGCTCTATTTCGATCCCGGGCAAGATCCTCTACATCGAGGGCCTGGAGCCGCAGCAGAGCGACGACCTGATCGACGAGCTGGCCGAGCGGATGATCCAGCCGGGCGCCGAGTACAGCCATCAGTGGCGGGTCGGCGACATCGTCATCTGGGACAACCGCTGCCTGGTGCACAAGGCGGCCGGCGACTATCCGCCGGAGGAAGACCGCATCCACTGGCGCGTCTCGATCAAGGAGCCCGAGGCCGTCAGCAGCGCGGCCGCGGAGTGAACCGCCGAGACGCCGCAATGGAATAGGAGCGGGGCATGGCCGGGACGTCGCGCGCATATTGAAAAGAGCAAACGCGCCTCGGAGGAAAGTGAAGGCGGCAGAAGCATGCTCAACAATTTGGTCCGCTGGACGGCATCAAGGTGGTCGCGTGCTCGACAGCCCAGGCCGGGACGGTGCCCTACATGCTCATGGCCGACCTCGGCGCCGAGGTCATCAAGATCGAGACGCCGGGAACGGGCGACCCTTCGCGACGCACCGGGCAGGTCGCGGGATTTCCGAGCTCCTATTTCGAAACGAACAACCGCGGCGTCAAGAGCCTCACGCTCGACCTCAAGGCGCCCGAGGGGCGGGAGATCCTCTACAAGCTGGTCAAGGAGGCGGATGTCTTCGGGCAGAATTTCCGTCCCGGCTCGGCCGAGAAGAACGGCTTCGGCTACGAAGACCTGAAGAAGATCAATCCGAAAATCGTCTACGCATCCGTCTCGGGCTACGGCCCGCGCGGTCCGCATGCGGCGCTGCCGGGCACGGACGCCATGGGACAGGCGCTCGGCGGCGTCGCCGAGGCCTATTCGACCCCGGGCCTGCCGCTCCGGACCGGCGTCGTGTCGGTCGCTGACGAGGCCTGCGCCATCCTCACCTTCGGCGGCATCCTCGCCGCGCTGCACTGCCAGGACGACCGGCATCGGCCAGAAGGTCGATACCTCGCTTCTCGCGGCGTGGTCCGTCTCATGGGCTGGACGCTGACCACGACCATGTGGAAAGACCGGAATCCGGTCACCGGCCAGGCGCGTATCACGGGCACCGCGCAACGCCCGGGCATCAGCGCCAGCTTCAGCGACGAGAACGGCAAGCCGTTCGTGTTCCAGATGAACGGCGCGAAATGGAAAGGCGCGATGACCGCGCTCGGCTTCTATCCAACGCTGGAAGCGAAGGGGCTGGGCGACCTCGGTGTCGCGGTGACGTCGGAGGCGATGCGGACGCTGATGCTGGAAACGCTCGATACGCTCTTTGCAACCGGCACGCGAGAGCGATGGGTCAAGATCTTGCGCGGCGGCGACATCGTCTCGGCCCCGATCAACACCTTGCTCGAAGCCTCGAATGATCCCGACGTCCTCGCCAATGCGTATATCACGACGGTGGACTACCCGAAGCATGGCAAGTCGGCGAAGGTGCATGGGTCGCCGTGGCATTTTTCCGAGACGCCGGCGACCGTCGGCATCGCGCCGGCGCTGGGCGAACACACGGACGCCATTCTCCAGCGCCTTGGTTGCAGCGACTCCCAGATTCGTGCGCTCAGAGAGAAGGCGGTCATCTAGCCGCCGCCGGTCAGGCTGCCTGTCAGAAGGTCCCCGGCGTCAGGCCGCTGCGGCCGCCGTCCAGCGTGATGACGCTGCCGTTGACATAGGCCGCTTCGTCGCTGGCGAGGTAGAGCGCGACGTCGGCGGCTTCCTCGACGAAGCCAGGCCGCGCCATCGGCGTGGCGTGGCGCTGCGCGTCGCTCATCGGCGCGCCGGCGCGGTTGTCGCGGTTGAGGCGCACAGGGATACCCTGCTTGCTTTCGCGCAGCGCGCCGGAATTGATGCAATTGACCCGGATGCCGTGGCGCGCCAGCCAGAAGCCCATGACATGGGTCAGCGGCTGCAGCCCGCCCTTCGACGCGGAATAGGCGACCAGCGTCGGGTTGCCGAGCACGCCGTCGATCGAGCCGTGATGCACGATGGCGGCGCCTTTCGCCGCTTTCAGCGCCGGCAGCAGCTTCTGGCTGCAGAGAAAGGGGGCGGTCAGGTTGACAGCGATCTGCCGGTTCCAATCCGCGAGCGCGACATCCTCGAACTCCGCGCGGTCCGCGATGGCGGCGTTGTTGAACAGCACGTGGATGACGGATCGCCAATCCATGCAGGCCTTGGCCATGGCCTCGATCGAGGCGGGGCTGGCGAGATCGGTCTCGATGAAGACGGCGTCGCCGCCTTCGGCACGGACCATCGCCGCGGTCTCTTCGCCCATCGCCGCGTCGATATCGACGCAGGCGACCGCCGCGCCCTCGCGCGCGAACAGGAGGCTCGTCGCCCGCCCGACGCCCGACGCCGCCCCGGTGATGACCGCATTCTTTCCCTGGAGCCGCTTCATCCGTCCCTCCCTGTCGCATGGATGCTTTGTCCCCAATGATCGGCGGGCGGCGGGGGCGATGGCAAGTGGGCGTGCCGCCTTTAGTCCCCGTTCAGCCCTGCTTTCCGCATGCCCTCCAGGAAATGCTCCAACAATTGGGGTGTCTGGTAGGGAACGCTTGCTCTCACCCAATTGATTGATAGCTGGGGCTGGTCGCGCCGTACGGTTGCCAGAAACGACCGGGCTTCGCCGACCCGCCCTGCCTGGGCCAGGCTGGCGCAGCGCAAACGTTGCGCCCCCTGAAAGCCCGGGCGCAACCGCAGGGCTTCCGTCGTGCGTTGGGCTGCTTCGTCATAGCGCCCGGCCGCGTAGTGGGCGACTGCGATGGCGCCGAGGAACAGGGCCATTTCCGGGTCCAACGGACTGAGCCTGATGGCATCTTCCCCATGCTCGATCGCCTCGCGATCCTGTCCCGCGAAAGCCAGGCCGCGGCTGAGATGAGAGTGGGCCGCCGCAGAATTTGGATTGAGCTCAACCGCCCGGCGGAACGCGGCGATCGACTCCTCGGTGCGCCTTTCCATCATGGCCCAGTAGGCGAGCGCGATATGCCCCCAGGGATCGCGATCATCAAGCGCGATCGCACGAAGGGCGTGTTGGCGGCCGGTGACCAGCCCTCGATCGCGATCGATCCACCCCATATGCGCGGCGAATACCAGCGAAAATCCCAACAGGCTTCGTGCCGGCGCGTATTCCGGATGTGCCTCGACGGCCTGCTTGAGGCTGTCGATCGCCGCTCTCATAGTCCGGGCGTGTCAGGCGCCAGAAATGCGTTTGAGCGCGCGCCACGAGCTCCCAAGCGCCGAGATCGTCTGCGGACCGCGACAGGGCGCGAACGCCCTCCGCAGCCAGCAGGCGCGGTTCGATGGCCGCGGCGACGCTTTGGGTAATTTCGTCCTGCACGGCAAAGATGTCGCCGAGCTCGCGGTCGTAGCGCTCCGCCCAATGATGGCCGCCGGTCAGCGCGTCGATAAGCTGTGCGCTGATGCGTAGCCGCTTGCCGGCCCGGCGCACGCTTCCTTCAAGCACATAGCGGACGCCAAGCTCGCGCGAGACCTGTTTCACGTCGACCGCGCGGTGCTTGTAGACGAATGTCGAATTACGGGCGATGACGAACAGCCAGCGAATATGAGACAGGCCGGTGATCAGGTCCTCGGAGATGCCATCGGCAAAATACTCCTGATCGGGATCATCGCTCATATTGACGAATGGCAGCACCGCTATCGAGGGACGGTCGGGCAATGGCAGAGATGGGGCCTCGCCTAGGGCCGGCGCAGGCGAGGCAAGGTGCGGATCCGGCGCTAATCCCGTGCCGGCCTGCCCAGATTTGCGCAGCTCGCGTGCGAGCGCTTTCGTGTCGGCGTCCGGCTCCACGTCCAACTCGCGCTTCAAAAGCGCGATCAAATGTTCGTAATGCCTGAGTGCGTCCGGCCGTCGTCCGCTGGCGGCCAACGCCCGTATGAGGAGCCGGTGCGCATCCTCACGCACGTCGTTCTCCGCAATGGCGCGCTCGGCCGCCCTGGCGGCCGCCCCGGCCTTGCCCGAGGCCAGTTCCAGCTCGCCGAGCCTGACCGTGGCGTCGATCGCTCGTCTTTGGAGCCTCTGGCGCTCGCGTGTCAGCCAGTCTCGCCATGTGTCTTGCGCAAAGTCGAAATCGACAAGAAGCCAGCCTTTGTGAAGTGCCATCGCGGTGGCCAAGGCATCGCGGCTTCCGTCGCGGATCAGGGCCTCAAAGCGTGGCACGTCGCAATCCAAGACCCCGGGCCTCAGCGACACGAAGTGACCCTCATTGACGATCGAGCCGTCGCCCAGGATGCGGCGAAGCACATAGAGCGCCTGGCGCAGATTTTGGCGCGCCTGCGCCTCGAAATGCGATCCCCACAGGAGGTCGGTCAGCGTTTCGCGCCGCTGCGGTTCAGGTGCCGTGCACGCAAGAAAGGCCAGCAGTCCCGCAGCCTTCCTGCTCGCGAATTCCACGCTCCCCGCCGGCCCGGTCAGCTCAAAGCGGCCGAGCAGCGAGAGCGTGAATTTGCAGGGCGGACCGTTGTCCATGCCTGTGCCTGAGCGGTTGGCGATCTCACAGCGTCGGGCAGCACCGTATTCTGCATTTTCGGTGGCTACTGCCGCAATATTAACGCCGGCTCTGACGCCCACCTAACGCCGCTTTTGACGCGCGTGGTCTTCCATCGGTGCCAATTCACAAGATCAGAGAGAGCCGGCGTTCCCAGTGCGCGAGCAGGCCTGTGCGCCTCACCGCATGTCTGGCCGTCGCCGGTTAACCCCGAGGAGGAGGAAAACGATGAAACGACGACTATGCAATGTCCGACCTGGCATCGCTTTGGCGCTTTCACTTTGCGTGATGGGGTCGTTGCTGTCGCCGTCGATGGCAGCGGATCAAAAGAAATTTGTCATCAAGCCGGTCGTAGAGAAGAAGCTCAAGCAACTGCCGGCGGGGCCGCTCTATTGGCAGCTCGAGAATTTTCCCACGCTCGCGCAGGCGCAGGCGGCTGCCGGCGAAACCTCAATGGCTGCCGAAGTCGCAGGCAAGATCTGGCTCTTCACGCTTGGTCCCAAGGATAGCCCGACACGCGGCGGCAGCAAGGTCGCTGAGATTGGGCCGATACCCCCAATCACCGCGCCCGAGTATCTGCTGCGCATCAACCATGCGGGCGGTCCTCCGGGGGCCAAGACGAAGGTGCATTCGCATCCGGGTTCCGAAAGCTTCTACGTGCTGGCCGGTCGGCTGGGTCAAAAAACGCCGGACGGCGTGCACTACGCCAACGCTGGCCAGTCCATGAACGGACATGGCCCCGGCACGGCGATGGAAGTCTTCAGCAGCGGTACGGCGGATCTTGACCAGATCGTCCTGTTCGTGGCGGATGCCAGCAAACCGTTTTCGACGCCGGCCAAGCTCAAATGAGGCGAGGGCCGGCGGCCTTGGGGCTGCCGGCCAACATCCTCCGTCCGGTCCCGGCGAAGCGGACATTTCTTTCGTTGTTGCGGCCCGCGTAGGGGGCATCCGGGCTGCGCTGCACGTGATCAGCCGCGCTTCTTCAAGGCGTCATAAAGGTTGTAGATGATCGACAGGATCGTGAGCACGAGCAGGGTCGCGCTGACCGGTCGGGTGAACAAGCCCAGGAAGGAATAGTCGAGCATCTGCATCGTCTTGACGAAGGCCGACTCGCCGATCCGTCCGAGAATGAGCCCGAGCACGATGCCGGGCATCGAGTAGCCCGAGCGGCGCATCAGATACCCCACGATCCCGGCCACGTACATGACCCAGACGTCGATCACGAGATTTCGCGCCGCGAAGGCGCCGATCGTCGAAATCAGGAGGATCGTCGGCCCGAGGATGGAGAACGGCACCCGCAGGAGATGGACGATGGTCTTGGTCTCGAACCAGCCGAGCCCGAAGATCGCGATGTTCGCGAAGAACATGGCGACGAAGACGACCCAGACCAGTTCCTTGCTCATGACGAGCACGAGCGGACCCGGCTCGATGCCATGGATCTCGAACGCGCCGACCATGACCGCCGTCAGCGCGCCGCCCGGCAGCCCGAGCGCGAGGAGGGGAATCATCGCGCCGCCGGTCGCGGCGTTGTTGGCCGTCTCGGATGCGACCACGCCTTCCAGCGCGCCCTTGCCGAAGCGCTCGGGGTGTTTCGACCAGCGCGCCGCCTCGCTGTAGCTCAGGAAGGCGGCAAGCGTCGCGCCGATGCCCGGCAGCAGGCCGCAGAAGAACCCGATCACCGCCGAGCGGATGATCGTTATCCGGACACTCCAGAACTCGCGAAACGACGGGAATTCGAGTCCGATCTTCGGCGGCACGTGCAGCCCGCGCGCGATCTGCCGGCTTTGGATGAAGACCTCGGAGATGGCGAAGACACCGAGGATCATCGGCACGAAGTTGATGCCCGCCATCATGTAGTTGGAACCGAAGTCGAAGCGCCGCAGCCCGCCGGCGGCATCCGTTCCGATCGTCGCGATCAGGACGCCGAGGCCGACCGAAAGCCAGCCCTTCCACAGATTCTGCGCGCCGACGGCCGAGGCGACCGAGAGCCCGAACAGGATGAGCGTGAACAGCTCGGGCGGCCCGAAAGCGCGGATCGCCCAGCTCGCGATCGGCGCCGTCGCCACCATCATGACGATCGCCGAAAAAGCGCCGCCGAGGGCGGAGCAGGTGACGGCCGCGCCGATCGCCTTGCCGGCGCGGCCCTGTTGCGTCATCGGATAGCCGTCGAACGCCGTGGGCGCGTTCTCGGGTGAGCCGGGAATGTTGAAGAGGATCGCGGTCACGGCGCCGCCATAGACGCCGGAGACGTAGATCACGGCGAGCAGCATGATCGCCTGCGTCGCGTCGAGATAGCCGGTGAACGGCAGCAGGATCGTCGCCAGCACCACGCCGTTGAGGCCGGGCACGGCACCGAAGAACAGCCCGCCGAACAAGCCTGCGACGAATAGCGCGATGTTCATCGGGCTGGAAATCAAGCCGTGCAGGCCCAGGAGGAAATCAGCCATCGGTCCGTATCCGGTCGCGTGAGGGCACCGCTGTCATCCGCTGCCGAGCCGGATCAGCAGCCAGTTGCTGAAGTCGTAGAAGCCTGGCCAGTTCCCGGTCGGAAGCGGAATGAACAGAAGCTTGGAGAAGAGCAGCAGCATCAGGGCGTAGATTGCCAGCGACAACCCGATCACCAGCGGCCAGCGCGTCAGTCCGAGGGTTCGCATCGATGCGGCGAGGAAGAAGGGCGTCGTCGCGAAATAGCCGGCGTGCGGCAGCAGCCAGACATAAAGCAGGGGCAACGTGAAAGCGGCGAGCAGCCGGAGGTTGGCGCCGAGCCGCGTCGGCGTGCGCGGCGTCGGGACGCTGTCGGCGGCCGGGCGATGCTTCGGTAGCCCGGTTGTGCCGCCAGTCGGCGGCGCAGGCGATCACCGCGGCGAGCGCGATGAAAAGCAGGACCGCGCGCGGCCAGGCGACCGGGCCGAAGGCGTAGCTCTGCAGTTTGCGATCGAACTGGTAGGAGTACACCCACATGCCGATGACGAGCGCGAGCCAGATCGCGAGCTCCACCAGCTGGCGGAGCTGCGATCGGCCCGTGATTCCGGCTCAAGACGCGCCTCGACTCCCCGGCCACCGGACTACTTCGCGGCCTTGCGATAGGTGTCCATCATGTCGTCGACGAGCTGGATGGCGTCCTTGCCGTCATAGTAGCTGCGGGCGAGATCCATGTATTTCTTCTTGTTGAAGGCCTGGTAGTCCTTGGTGTCGAAGGCCATTTTGCACGCCTCGCGCAGGTATTCGCGCCGCGCTGCCGGGACCTTCTTGTCCGCCCAGAAGCCTCGGACGCGCATGAGCACGGGAATGTTCAGGCCGGCTTCCTTCAGCGAGGGCACCTTCGCGAAGGCCTTCGGCGCTTCCTTGAGGACGGTCAGGATCGGCTTCATCTGCTTGGCTTGGAGGAACTGGCGGATGTCGCCGGGCTGCTCGAACAATGCGTCGACATGCGAGCCCAGCAGCGACGCATAGCGCTCGGTCGGCTTGTCGTAGGAGATTTCCTTGACCTTGATGTCGGCCCCCTTGGTGATTGCCGCCATCTGGACCACTTCCATCGACTCCTTGCACGCCGATATTGGCCACGGTCACCTTGCCGGGATGCGCCTTGGCGTATTTGACGAAGGATACCCAATCCGTGAACCGGGTCTCGTCCGGGCGGATGTAGATCTGACTGAAGGTCGCCTGGGTGAAGCAGATCGGGATGACGTCTTTGCCCACCTCGAACTGGACCTGCTTGGCCGCGCCCGCGGAAATGAGGCCGTCGGTCTGCTGCAGGATGGTGTAGCCGTCCTGCGGGCGCGAGACGAAGTCGGGCATGGCGGCGAGCCCGCCGCCGCCGGGCTTGTCCTCGACCTGGAAGGGCACGCCGGTCACTTCCTGCATCGACTTCGCCCAGGCGCGCGCGACCTGGTCCGATCCGCCGCCGGCGCCGTAGGGCACGATGATGCTGACGGACCGTTCCGGAAAGCCGTCCGGCTTCGCCGGGCCCGCCGCGGCCGCGGATGTCGTCGCCGTCACGCCGATGACCAGCACGGCGGCCGTGCGTTTCACAGCAAGAATTCGTCGCTTGCGCAGGCTTCATTATTCCCTCCCTGTTTTATCCCGGGCTGCGGGCGTTGGATCGGCCCGTGTCCCCCAGGTTGACGCGCTTTGGCGCTGTCGATTGGATGAGTCATTATGCAAGGGCTGCCCGTTTTGGCCAAATCGGAGGACTACATGACGATCGAGCGCATCGAGGTCCGCCGCCTCGATCTGAATCTCATCCGGCCGTACAAGGTCTCCTTCACGACCTTCGCGAAATTCCAGCCGCTGATCGCGGAAGTGGTCGACAGCAACGGCGTCTCGGGTTTCGGCGAGGCGGAGATCACCCCCGGTTATTCGAGCGAGACGCCGGAAGGGGCGTGGTCGCTGCTGACCCGGTGGAGCGAAGCGCTCGTGGGCTTGACGCCGGCTGCGGCGAAGGCGGCGCTCGCACCGCATATCGCCTCGGACCCGTCCGCCGCGAGCATCCTGTACACCGCGATGGAGATGCTGGAGGACAACCCCATCCTGGCGCCATCGGCCGATACCCGGGTGCCGCTGCTCCAGCCGGTGCACAGCTTCGAGCTCGACGCCATCCCCGGCGAGGTCGAGGCGATCCTGGCCGAGGGCTTCCGGACGCTCAAGGTCAAGGTCGGCTTCGAGGTCGACGGCGATCTGCGCCGTGTCGCGGCGATTCAGAAGGCCGTTGCCGGCCGCGCCACGCTCCGTCTCGACGCCAACCATTCCTATACGCGGGAGCAGGGCTGCGCCTTCGGCGCCGCGCTCGACCCGACGGGGATCGAGCTGTTCGAGCAGCCCTGCGACAACGACGACTGGGACGGCAACGCCGCGGTGGCGGCGGTGTCGCGCGTTCCCGTCATGCTCGACGAATCCATTTACGGAACCGACGACATCGACCGGGCCGCGACCATCGACGGCGTGGGATTCGTCAAGCTGAAGCTGAAGAAGCTCGGCGGCCTGGACCTGCTGCGGGCCGCGCTCGAGCGGATCCGGCGCCTCGGCATGACGCCCGTGCTGGGCGACGGCACCGCGACCGAGATCGGCTGCTGGCAGGAGGCCTGCGTCGCGCGGCTGGCGATCGACAATGCCGGCGAGATGAACGGCTTTCTCAAGTTCCGCGACCGCCTGTTCGCCGAGCCGCTCAAATTCGCCGGCGGCGCGATCCTGCTGCCGGCCGGCTACCGTCCGACGCTGGACAAGGATGTCGTGCAGCGGGTGACGATGGCCGAGGCGACGGCGCACGCGGGCGCGCGTGTCCGGGCGGCGGGGTGACGCCCGGGCCCGTCTTCGGCGCATTCGGAGAGTCTGATAGACTGGGCGACGGGCTCAGCATCTGGGGAGGAAACGATCGATGAGAACGGAAGCTGGATTCGACTTTCCGCCGGCCCAACCGTGGCGCTGCGACGACATCGAGGTCATTCCGCTGTCGCGCCATATCGGGGCGGAGGTGCGCGGCGTCGATCTCGCCAATTTCGATGACCGGGCGTTCGAGGTCATCCACGACGCCTGGCTCAAGCATCTCGTCCTGGTGTTCCGCGATCAGGACCTGACCGACGCCGACCAGATCGCCTTTTCGCGCCGCTTCGGCACGCTCGACCTGGCGCCGCTGGACGAGCAGGGCCGCCGGGGCGTCCCCGAGCATCCCGAGATCCTGATCATTTCCAACGTGGTCGAAAACGGCCGGCCGATCGGGGCGCTCGGGGCCGGGGAGTCCGTCTGGCACATCGACATGAGCTACAACCCGGTACCGGCGAAGGCGAGCGCCCTCTATGCGCTCGAGGTGCCGCCAAGCGGCGGCGATACCGGTTTCCTCAGCTGCTATGCGGCCTGCGACGCGTTGCCGGACGATCTCCGGCGGCGCATCGAGACCGTCGGCGTCAAGCACGATGCGACGCTCAACAGCGCCGGCAACCGTCGCTTCGGCGTCGGGCCGGTGACCGACGTGTCGATGAGCCCGGGCGCCGTGCATCCGGCTATTCACACCCATCCCGAGACCGGCCGTGACGCGCTCTACCTCGGGCGCCGGCGGTATGCCTATGTCGAGGGCATGCCGGTCGCGGAGTCGGAAGCGTTGCTGGACGAGCTCTGGGCGCACGCGACCCAGGAGGCGTTCACCTGGCATCACCGCTGGCGCACCGGTGACATCGTCCTGTGGGACAACCGCTGCGTCATGCACCGGCGCGACGCATTCGACAGCGCCGCGCGCCGTGTCATGCACCGCACGCAAATCCAGGGTGAGAAGCCGGTCCGTCATTCGTGAGGTCGCCGCGGGCGGCCGCTGCGCCGCCGTGATATAGTGCGAAGAAATGCGGCATATACCGGCGGCGTCTCGACGCGGCCGGAGAAAGGTCTCGAACGAAGCACAGAACGGGCGTCGCCGCTTGCGCGGCGAACACCGGCGGTCCCAAGGGAGGGCTCCTGACATGGGCGAGATTCTCGGACTGGGCGTAACGCATTTTCCACCGCTGATCGGCCTGGACAGCAACATGGCCAACGTGTTGCGCCTGGTCCTCGACGACCCGGGACTGGACGCACGCTACCGCGACCGGCGCAACTGGCCCGAGCCCATGCAGCGCGAGTACGGCGATGACGGCGGGACGGCCGCCGCCGCGGCGCATCGCGACAAGCTGGTCCGCCATTTCCGCAAGGCGCGCCGGCAGCTCGACGACTTCAAGCCGGACGTCGTCGTCATCTGGGGCGACGATCAGTACGAGAACTTCACCCAGGACATCATCCCGCCCTTCTGCATCCTGGCCTATGACGAGATCGAATGCGGATACCGCGCGCGCGACCGCGAGAAGAATATCTGGGGCGAGGCGCCGGACACGGTGTTCCGCTTCAAGGGCCATCGCGAGGCCGGCAAGTACCTGGCCCGCGGCCTGCTCGAGCAGGGCGTCGACATGGCCTACGCCTACAAGCCGCTGCATCACGCGGGGCTGGCGCACGCCTTCCTCAACACGCTGCTGTTCCTCGACTACGACCGCACGGGCTTCCCCTATCCGGTGCTCGCCTTCCAGGTGAACTGTTACGGCCGCCGGGTGATCGCGCAGCGCGGGTTCCGCAGCGACCTCGCGCATCCGCTGGCGGAGGCGGACCTCGATCCGCCGTCGCCGACACCGAAACGCTGCATGGAAGTGGGCGCCGCGACGGCGCGGGTGCTGAGGGACAGCCCCTGGCGGGTCGCGCTGATCGCGTCCTCCAGTTGGTCGCACGCCTTCCTGGTCGACAAGAACCAGCAGCTCTACCCCGACATCCCGGCGGACCGGCGGCTCTACGAAGCGTTGCGCGCGGGCGACTACGAGACCTGGCGCAACACGCCGCTCGCCGCGATCGAAGCGTCGGGCAGCAGGAGATGCTCAACTGGTACATGCTGGCCGGCGCGATGGAAGCGCTCGGCCGGACGCCGGACGAGTGCGCCTTCATCGAGAGCTGGACCTTCAACTCCAACAAGTGTTTCGCGGCGTTCCGGCCGTAGGGCGCCGCGCGTTTTCGCGTTCGAGGGAGGAACTGCTAAGCTGTTCTCCGTTGGCGCGAGTCCCGGGCTTGGACGCGACGGCGCCCGGCGTCGCCAAGGACTGCTGAGGAAACCGGGGGACAGTCCCCGCCCAACCCATCAACGGTGAGAGCGCAATCATGGACGACAGCCATCCGATGGAAAACGCACCTGCACTGCATGGAATCAAGGTTCTCGACCTGACCCAGTTCGAGGCCGGGCCGTCTTGCACCGAGGCCCTGGCGTGGCTGGGCGCGGAAGTCGTCAAGGTGGAAGAGCCGCGGCGCGGCGAGCCCGGCCGCTGGGGCTTCTCCGACCGCCCGGACGCGGACGCGCATTACTTCATCTACTACAACCTCAACAAGCGCAGCATCACTTGCAACCTCAAGAGCGACGAGGGCAAGGCGCTGCTGAAGCGGCTGATCGCCAAGGTCGACGTCGTCATCGAGAACATGGCGCCCGGCACCTTCGCCCGGCTCGGCTTCGACTATCCTCGCCTGCGCGAGATCAACCCGCGCGTCATCTTCGCCCAGGTGAAAGGCTTTTCGCCGGACAGCCCGCACGCGAACTATCTCGCCTTCGACATGATCGCGCAGGCGATGGGCGGCACGATGGGCGTGAACGGCAAGCCCGACGAGCCGCCGATCAAGCCGGGCCCCACCATCGGCGACACCGGCACCGGCATGCTCTGCTGCATGGGCATCCTCGCCGCGCTGTTCCAGCGTGTCACCACGGGGCGCGGCCAGCACATCCAGATCGCCATGCGCGACGCGATGCTGAACTATTGCCGCACGCCGATGAGCCGGCAGGCGCAGCGCAAGGAAGGCGTCCTGCCGCGCCCGGGCAATTCCATTCTCGGCACGTCGCCGGGCGGGCTCTACGCGTGCAAGGGCGGCGGCCTCGAGGACTACTGCTACATCTTCGCCTCGCGCGGCAACGAGGACCACTGGCGCCGGCTGGTGCGGGTGATCGGGCGCGAGGACCTGCTGAACGATCCCAGGCTGAAGGATGGCGGGGCGCGGTCCGAGCACAGGGACATCGTCGACGGGGCGATCACCGCCTGGACCTCGCAGCGCCCGAAGCGCGAGGTGATGGAAGCGATCGCCGGGGCGGGCGTGCCCTGCGGCGCGGTGATGAACACGCTCGAGCTGATGCACGACCCCGACCTGCACAAGCGCGGCATCATGACCAAGATCGACCACCCGGTCCGCGGCGAGGTGATCGTCACGGCGTCGCCGCTCAAGATGTCCGAGAGCTTCGTGCCGGTGAAGCCGTCGCCGCTGCTCGGCGCCGACAACGAGGCGATCTACGGCGCCTGGCTCGGCTATTCGCCCGACGAGGTGAAGAAGATGCGGGCGAACGAGGTGATTTGAGGCGCTGACGGGCGGGCGGTGGATAGGCCGGCGCCCATGGACTCGCGGAACAAATCCGCGAGTGACGGCAAGGTATTGATTTCAAAATAAAGCCGTCATTGCCGGACTTGTTCCGGCAATCCATAGCCCCGCGTCTCACTCCTCCACGAAGGACTTGAGCCGCGCCAGCGCGTCGTCCCACTGGCGGGAGATGTCGTCGAGCCAGTCGCGCGCCTGGTCGATCGACTTCGGCACGATCTCGAAGCGCGTCTCGCGCCCGGCGCGGACGCCGCGCACGACGCCGGCATTCTCCAGCACGCGGAGGTGCTTGGTCACCGCCTGGCGGGTGAGGGCGGTGCCGTCGGTCAGCCGGGCGATCGACTGCGGCGCGCCGTCGCTCAGCCTGGCCAGCACCGTGAGCCGTGTCGCGTCGCCGAGCGCGGCGAACAGCGAGGCCCGCGTCTTCAGCGCGGCGCTTCCCCTAGCCGCCATGGCCGACATGCCTTGCGATGTTCTCCATCTGCATGCCCCAGCCCATCTCGTCCATGCGGAACGCCTCGGCGCGGCGATGGGCCGGGATCTTGTCGAAGCCGGACTCGACCACGGTGAGCCGCGTGCCCGTCGCGGTCTTCTCGAGGGTGAACTCGACCAGCGTCTGCGGCTCCTTGGAATAGTCGACCTTCGGGTCGACGGCGTAGGGATGCCAGGTGAAGGAGAAGTGCCGCTCCGGCTCGATCTTCTGCACCATCACCTCGAAGGCGAGCAGCGCGCAGCCCGGATTGGTGGTCCGCCCGCGCGCCGGCTTGCCCGCCACGAAGGGGCCTTCGAGCTCGACGCGGAACCACGTCCCGAACTCGCGGTAATCGGTCAGCGCCCGCCATACGCGCGAGACCGGCGCCTTCAGCTCGATGGTCTTCTCGATACGATCGCTCATAGGCAACCTCCTGGTTGCTTGTTTGTATAAAGCGGGGCGGTGAGAAAGGCAACCGTTTTGTTGCGTATATCGAGCGGGCTCGTCCTTCGACAGGCTCAGGACGAGGTCAGGTAGGCGATAGATCGAGGGATTTGGGCCTCATCCTGAGCCTGTCGAAGGATGAGTGGGCGCCGAACGCGCCCTGCTTACCGCCCCCGCCTTACCCGCGCCTCCGCCAGCACGCACAAAATCTCGAACATCATCGTCGCGCCGACGATCGCGGTGTTGCCGCTGGGGTCGAAGGGGGGCGCGACCTCGACCACGTCGCCGCCGATCAGGTCGAGGCCCTGCAGGCCGCGGATCATGCGCTGCGCCTCGTGCGTCGTGAAGCCGCCGATCTCGGGCGTGCCGGTGCCCGGCGCGTAGACCGGGTCGAGGCCGTCGACGTCGAAGCTGACGTAGGTCGGGCCGTCGCCGGCGACGCGGCGCGCCTCGGCGATCACGGCGTCGAGGCCCAGGTCGTAGAATTCCTCGATGGTGATGATGCGCATGCCGGCCTCGCGCGCGAAGTCGAGGTCGTGCCGGTCGTACATCGAGCCGCGGATGCCGATCTGCACCACGCGCTTCGGGTCGAGCAGGCCTTCCTCGACCGCGCGGCGGAAGGGCGTGCCGTGGGTGTAGCGCTCGCCGCCGAAATAGCTGTCGGCGGTGTCGCTGTGCGCGTCGAAATGCACCATGCCGACCGGCCGCTTCGCGGCGATCGCGCGGAAGATCGGCAGGGTTATCAGATGGTCGCCGCCGGCGCTCAAGGGCACCGCGCCGGCCGCGGCGATGCGGTCGAAGAAGCCCTGGATGCGCTCGATCGAGTCCATGAGGCTGATCGGGTTGACCGGCGCGTCGCCGACGTCGCCGACCCGGCAGAGCTCGAAGGGCGCGATGCCGCTGGCATGGTTCACGCGGCGGATCAGGCTCGACATGTTGCGGATCTCGCGCGGGCCGTGGCGCGCGCCGGCGCGGTTGGTCGTGCCGCCGTCCCAGGGCACGCCCGCCAGCGCGATGTCGAGCTTGGTGAAATCCTGCTCGACCGGCAGCCGCATGAAGGTCGCCACGCCGGCGAAACGCGGCATCGTGTTGAGGTCGGGCGGCTGCGGGTTGTCGGTCATCGCGTTCCCTTTGTGGGAGGGCCAACGCGTTCACATGCGTTGCATGAACGCCGTGCGTCCTTCGACAGGCTCAGGATGAGGAGGAATCTTCGTGGCATTGAGAAAAAACCTCATGCTGAGCGTGTCGAAGCACGCACGCCGCTTGGCTCAGACTACATCACGCGGCGGCGCGGCGCTTCTCCTTGCCCGGAAGCGCTCCTCCGCCATGCGGTCGGCGACGACATCGGTCGGCGCGTCCTCGGCCGCCGCGCGCTCGAAGACGGCGCGCGCGGTGTCGTAGATCTGCGCGGTGCGCGCCAGCACCGCCTTCTCGCCGCCGCCGGCCTCGCCGACATAGATGTCGATCAGGCCGCCGGCGTTGACCACGTAGTCGGGCGCATAGAGCACGCCGCGCGCCTTCAGCGCCGCGCCATGGCGAGGCTCGGCGAGCTGGTTGTTGGCGGCGCCGGCGACGATTTCCGCGCGAAGCTCGGGGATCGTCTTGTCGTTCAGGATCGCGCCGAGCGCGCAGGGCGCGAAGATGTCGGCCGCGGCGCAGTGGATCGAGTTCGGCGCGACCGGCGTCGCGCCGAAGTCGCGCACCGCGGTGCGGACGGCGGTCTCGTCGATGTCGGCGACGATCAGCTTCGCGCCGGCGTCGGCGAGATAGCGGGCAAGCCGCTTGCCGACATGGCCGAGGCCCTGGATCGCGACGGTGAGGCCGCGCAGGTCGTCACGGCCGCGCCGGAAGGCGACGGCCGCCTTGAGGCCCATGAAGACGCCGTAGGCGGTGGCGGGCGAGGGGTCGCCGGAGGACGCGGAGAAGCCGTGCGCGTAGGAGGTCTCCTTGCGCAGCACGTCCATGTCGGCGACCGTGGTGCCGACGTCCTCGGCCGTGTGGTAGCGCCCGCCGAGCGAATGCACGAAGCGGCCCATGGCGCGCAGCAGCGCCTCGCTCTTCTGGGTCTTGGGGTTGCCGAGGATGACGGACTTGCCGCCGCCGTAGGGCAGGCCGGCCAGCGCCGCCTTGTAGGTCATGCCGCGCGAGAGGCGCAGCACGTCGCGGATCGCCGCGTCGTCGCTGGCGTAGGGCCACATGCGGCAGCCGCCCAGCGCCGGGCCGAGATTACTGTTGTGGATCGCGATGATGGCCTTGAGGCCGCTCTCCGGGTCGGTGCCGAAGGCGACCAGCTCGTGGTTGTCGAAATCAGGCGACGTGAATACGGACATTGCCATTCTCCTGTCGGATTGGCGCTCCCGATTCCCCTATCCCCTCGACTTATCCCATTGTTCCGCGAAGGCGGGCGGTCTTCCTATAAGCCGAAATGATTACTTGGATGTAATTAAGGAATACCCGATTTCGAGGCATTTTTTCCTGCGTTCTTGCCGCGGGATTTATCGTTAAATTTCGTTTCCTCCGCGCCGGAGGAACGCATATTGCGGCGCCCGGCAGCGGCCGCGCGCTCAGGCGATATCCGCCTCCGTCGGTGCGCGGTGATGGCGCCGCCGGAAGGCGAGATGCTGCCAGGCGAGGAAGGCGTGGAAGAGGATGAAGAGCGGCAGCGCCACGAACCAGACGATATAGGCGGCGATGTCGAGCGGCGCGGATTTGCCGGCGGCGAAGGACTGCCAGGCGGTCGGCAGCGCCGATGCCCAGTGCGGCCGCCCCGAGCAGCGCGAGCAGGCTGCAGGCGCCGAGACCGACCATCGGGCGCGTCATCAGGTAGAGCAGGCGCCGGCGGCCCCGGTCGGGATCGCGGGCGCGGCGCAGCGCCTGCGGGAACTGCCGGTGGAAGGCCCGCCGCGACGGCAGCCAGCCCCAGATCAGGCCCACGGCCAGTATGACGAAGGGCGCGGCGAGCATGACGTTGGGGAAATAGCGCAGCGGATCGTCCGGCCGAATAGCAGCGCTCGCCGCGACGCCGAGGACGATGAGAAGGAGCGCGGCGAGCATCCACCTGTTCAAGGCGCGGCGGGTGAGGCGGCCCGCCTGCCAGTCGCGATAGCGGGCGAACTGCTCGGGCGTCAGGACGAAGCCCTCGCGCAGGAAGGCGTAGGGGTAGACGACGACGTTGCCGTCCGGCAGCGCCGCGGTGGTGAGCCGTTCAAGCGCCGATCCGGGGAAATAAAAACTTGCTCCGGCCGTCCTTGCCGGGTTGCGTGGGATGGATGCCTCGTCCTGATTTCATCGCGTCGCATGCTCCACGAGACGGTGCGCTGTTGCCCGTGATCCTCGCCGCACAGGAATAATCGGTTGTCCGTGCCGCCGCTACCCCGAAGACGCGCCGACCGGACCGATTGGCCCCGGCCGCGCGGACCCGCTATACTGGCCCGTGTCGAACCAAGCAGAGGCATCGATGAACGACCAGACGATCCGCGTCTTCTGGCGGCCTGGGTGAACCAGCTGCCTGCGCACGAAAGAGTTTCTTTCGTCCCAAAAAATTCCGCATGAATCGGTGAACGTCGAGGGCAACCCGGCGGGGATGGAGTTGCTCCATTCGCTCGGCGCGCACTCGGTGCCGGTCGTCTCCAAGGGCGACAAGTTCACCTACGCCCAGTCGCTGACCGACGTGGTCGATTTCCTCGGCCTCGACGTCGCGGTCGGTCCGCAGCTCACCATGCCCGAGCTGGTCGACAAGCTGGAGATCGTGATGGCGGCGGCCGAGCGGCTCTGGCTGCAGTTCCCGAACGAGCGTCTCGGCGAAAAGCTGCCCAATCGCGATCGCGCCTTCCGCGTGCTCGGCCACCACATCTTCCGCATCCCGGAAGCCTTCCTCGAGGTGACCGAGGGCGACCCGCTGACCTACCAGAAATATTCCGAGAGGCCGCCGGAGAGCATGCAGACGGTCGAGCAGATCACCGCCTACGGCCGCGACGTGCGCGAGCCGCATCCGCAAATGGTGGCTCGCGGTCGAGGACGTGACCGGCGACCAGCGCGTGCCGACCTATTACGGCGACCAGCCGATCCTGGAGGTGCTCGAGCGCACCACCTGGCACGCCGCCCAGCATGTCCGCCAGACGGCGATGATTCTCGAGCAGTTCGGCGTCAAGCCCGACCGCCCGCTGAGCGCGGAAGACCTCGCGGGCCTGCCCGTGCCGGAAAAGGTCTGGGACGACGAGCCGGGCGCCACGGCGCGGCTGAGCGGCGGAGCTCTGTCCTGACCCCCCACCTAAATCCTCCCCCGCAAGGGGGGAGGACTTTGATTGCGCCATTCGCCTTCAAGCCCGTCCCCTGAGCGGGGAGGACTCTTAAGACTCCCTCCCCCCTTGCGGGGGAGGGTTGGGGTGGGGGGTACCCTCGCTGTACAACCGCCCCGGCCTCCGCCTATAAGCTAAAGACAAATCGCGCACCGAAGAATCCCCAAGGAGGAACCATGAGCGCAGGCGGCATTCCGCGTACCGGCGGCCAGGTGCTGGTCGACCAGCTTCGCATCCACGGCGTCGATACCGCCTTCTGCGTGCCGGGCGAGAGCTATCTCGCCACCCTCGACGCGCTCTACGGCGCGCGCAACGCGATCCGCATGATCACCTGCCGCCAGGAAGGCGGCGTGACCAACATGGCCGAGGCCTACGGCAAGATCACCGGCAAGCCCGGCATCGCCTTCGTCACCCGCGGCCCCGGCGCCTGCAACGGCTCGATCGGCGTGCACACGGCGATGCAGGACTCGACCCCGATGGTCATCTTCATCGGCCAGGTCGCGCGCGAGCAGGAATACCGCGAGGCCTTCCAGGAGGTCGACTACCACCAGTTCTACGGCGCGATCTGCAAATGGGTGGTGCAGATCGACAGCGCCGACCGCATCCCCGAGCTGGTGAGCCAGGCTTTCCACCGCGCCATGTCGGGCCGGCCGGGGCCGGTCGCGGTCGCGCTGCCGGAGGACATGCAGCGCGACCTGACCGAGGTCGAGGACGCGGCGCCCTATCAGATCGCGCGGCCCGGCGCGGCGCCGAAGGACATGGCGGCGATGCAGGCGATGCTGGCGGCATCCAAGAAGCCGCTGATGATCCTCGGCGGCGCGGGCTGGAGCAAGGACGCCTGCGCCGACATCCTGGCCTACGCCGAGGCCAACAACCTGCCGACCTGCGCCTCCTTCCGCTGCCAGGACCTGTTCGACAACGAACACAAGAACTACGCCGGCGATCTCGGCACCAGCGTCAGCCCGCAGCTCGCCAAGCGGATGGGCGAGGCGGACCTGCTGATCGTGGTCGGCGCGCGCATGGGCGAGATGACGACCAGCGGCTACAAGCTGCTCAAGGTGCCGAAGCCGGCCCAGAAGCTGGTGCATGTCTACATGGACCCGGGCGAGCTCGGCCGGGTCTACCGGCCCGACCTGCCGATCGCCGCCTCGATGGAGAGCTTCGCCGAGGCCGCCCGCGCGCTGCCGCCGGTCAAGAGCCCGGCCTGGGCCGCCTGGGCCGAGGCGGCGCGCCAGGACTATCTCGACAACCTGAAGCCGACGCGCGCGATGCCGGGCGAGCTCGACATGCACAAGGTGATCGAGCACCTGAACGCGGTGCTGCCGGACGACGCGATCATCGTCAACGACGCGGGCAACTTCTCGGGCTGGCCGCAGCGCTTCTACCGCTACCGCACGCTTCCGCACCCAGGTCGCGCCGACCAGCGGGGCGATGGGCTACGCCATTCCGGCCGCGGTCTCCGCGAGCCTCGTCCAGCCGAACAGCCCGGTCGTTGCCTTCGTCGGCGACGGCGGCGCGCTGATGAGCGGCCAGGAGCTGGCAACCGCGGTGCAGCACGGCTCGGCGCCGATCATCCTGGTGGTCAACAACAACCTCTATGGCACGATCCGCATGCACCAGGACCGGGACTTTCCGGGGCATGACTACGCGGTCGGGCTGAAGAACCCCGACTTCGCCAAATGGGCCGAGAGCTTCGGCTGCCATGCCGAGGTGGTCTCGCGGACGGCGGATTTCGCGCCGGCCTTCGAGCGGGCGCGGAAGTCGGGCAGGGCGGCCTTGCTCGAGCTCAGGGTCGATCCGGAGATGATCACCACGCGGACCACGCTGACCGCGATCCGCGAGGCGTCCGCCAAGAAGAAATAGCGGCCTTCCAACCGGCACTCATTGGCCGGGACCGCCTGTGGCGGCCCCGGCGATCGCCGTCCCGTCCGCCGTGCGCCCGGCGCGGCGGCATGGTCCCATTTCGATCGAATAAATCGATCTACTGCAATTGCAGCCCCGATCGAACGGCAGTAGGCTTACGCTTACTGGTGCGGGAAAAAACCGACGAGCCGCGCCCAAAAGACCGAACGCACCAAAGCGGCTCGGCAATGAAGCGATTCGCGAACCAACGAGTTCGCAAGGGAGGCTTTAAAATGGGAAAACTACTCTACGTCACGAGTTTGTCTGCAGCGTTGGCGCTGTTTGCCTTCGCTAGCACAGTCCCGACGTCGTCGGCGCAGGCCGCGACGAAAGACTGCAACGGTCCGAAACTCACCTGGAAGATATCGCTGTTCGGCAAGCGCCGGGCGGTGACCGAAGGCGTCGAGTACGTCTCGAAAGTCGCCAAGGAACAGACCTGCGGCCATTTCGACTACAAGATCTACTACGGCGAGCAGCTTTCCAAGGCCAAGGAAAACCTCGACGGCATCAGCGTCGGGGCGCTCGAGGGCGGGTTCGTCTGCTCGTCCTATCACCCGGACAAGGTCCGGGCGCTCGGTGTGCTCGATCTGCCGTTCCTGCCGATCTACGACTACAAGACGGCGATCAAGGTTTACGACACCCTGTGGGCGACCCCGGAATTCAAGAAGTCGCTCGGCCGCTGGCATGCCCGGCGGGAGTTCCAGAATATCCTGCCGCGTTATGAATACATGGGGCGCGGCAAGGCGCCGAAGTCCCTCGCGGACTTCAAGGGCATGCGGGTCCGTGCGCTCGGCGGCATGGGCGACGCGGCAAAGGCGATCGGGGCCGTCCCGACCACCATGCCCGCACCGGAAACCTACGTCGCCCTGCAGCGCGGCACGGTGGACGCCGTCGGCTTCCCCTTCTCCTACACCTTCGCGGCCTACAAGCTGGATGAGATCTCATCCTGGTACACGACCAACCTGTCGGCCGGCATGGTGAACTGCTTCACGGCGGTCAACGAAAAGGCTTGGGAGAAGCTGCCGAAGACGTATCAGGCCATCCTGAACGAGGCGGTGCCCGGCGCGTACAAGGCCATGATCGCGGCCTATGACGCGGCGGACAAGGTCAACCTCCCGCGCTGGGAAAAGAGCGGCAAGCTGAAAGCCGTGACCTTCTCGAAGGAAGAGCTGGCCCGCTTCCAGAAGATCGGCGGCGAGCCGGTCTGGGAAAAGTGGGTGAAGGACGCGAAGCCGGAGGTTCCGACGGCGCAGCGCCTTCTCGACCTCGTCCTGAAGACGGCCAATGACGCGAACAAGATGAAGGCGGCCACGAAATAAGGCCGTCCGGGAGACTGTAACGGCTTGACCGTTAGAGGGGCCGAGCCTGCCGAAATCGCGCATTCGGCAGGCCGGTCGCCGTAACACCGGCGGAAGGTATGGCGACGCTTCGCTTTGTCCATCGATCGAAACGACCTGCTGCAATTGCCGCCCCATTGGAACAGCAGTAGGCTCATGATTACTGGTGCGGGAAAAACCGACGAGCCGCGCCCCAAAAGACCGAACGCACCAAAGCGGCTCGGCAATGAAGTGATTCGCGAACCAACGAGTTCGCAAGGGAGGCTTTAAAATGGCAAAACTACTTTACGTCACGAGTTTGTCCATAGCGTTGGCGCTGTTTGCCGTCGCTGGGACGGTCCCGACGTCGTCGGCCCAGGCCGCGACGAAGGACTGCAACAGCCCGAAAGTTACCTGGCGGATTTCGCTGTTCGGCAAGCGCCGGGCGGTGACCGAGGGCGTCGAATACGTCGCGAAATACGCCAAAGACCAGACCTGCGGCAATTTCAATTACCGGCTTTACTACGGCGAACAACTGTCGAAGGCGAAGGAAAACCTCGACGGAATCAGCGTCGGAGCGCTCGACGGCGGATGGGTTTGCTCGTCCTATCATCCGGACAAGGTCCGGGCGCTGGGCGTGCTCGATCTGCCCTTCCTGCCGATCTACGACTATCCGACCGCGATCAAGGTCTACGACACGCTGTGGGCGACGCCGGAATTCAAGAAGTCGCTTGGCCGCTGGCATGCGGTCCGGCAGTTGCAGACGATCCTGCCGCGGTACGAATACATGGGGCGCGGCAAGCCGCCGAAGTCCCTTGCGGACTTCAAGGGACTGCGTCTCCGCGCGCTTGGCGGCATGGGTGACGCGGCGAAGCTGATCGGGGCCGTTCCGACGACGATGCCGGCGCCGGAAACCTACGTCGCCCTGCAGCGGGGCACGGTGGACGCGATTGGCTTCCCCTTCTCCTATACCTTCGCGGCCTACAAGCTGGATGAGATCTCGACTTGGTACACGACCAACCTGTCGGCCGGCATGGTGAACTGTTTCATTGCGGATAATGAAAGCGCATTGAAGAAGTTGCCGAAGACGTATCAGGCGATTCTTCAAGAAGCGGTGCCCGGCGCATTCAAGGCCATGATCGCGGCCTATGACGCGGCGGACAAGGTTAACCTTCCGCGCTGGGAAAAGAGCGGCAAGCTGAAAGCCGTGACCTTCTCGAAGGAAGAGCTGGAGCATTTTCAGCAGATCGGCGGCCGACCGGTTTGGGAACATTGGGTGAAGGAGGCGAAGCCGGAGGTTCCGACGGCGCAGCGCCTTCTCGACCTGGTCCTGAAGACGGCCAACGACGCGAACAAGATGAAGGCGGCCAAGCAATAAGGCCGTCCGGGAAACTGTAACGGTTTGACCGTTAGTAGGGTCTGAGCCTGCCGGATCGCGGATTCGGCAGGCCGGGCCCTTTTTTGCCAAAAAATGCCTCCGAAGATTTGAAGCGCCGGCGAAAGAACGATAGGGTCGATCACATCGGTGCGATTTTTCGATGTGTCGCGCCCCGAATCCGGACGCACCAAGCTGGGCCGGCACAAACGAAGCGCGAATCAAAGAATTCGCAAGGGAGGCTAAATTGTTGAAAATCCTGAGCGTTACGAGTTTGTCTATCGCCTTGGCCGCGATTTTCATCGCGGGCGACGGGGCGGCGTCCACGGCTGATGCCGCGTCGAAATATTGCAACGGCCCCAAGATTACCTGGCGGTATTCCCTCTGGGGCAAGCGGCGCGCGGTGACCGAAGGCTCGGAATATCTCTCGAAGGCGGTCAAGGACGCGACCTGCGGCAACTTCAATATCAAGCTCTACTACGGCGAGCAGCTGTCCAAGGCCAAGGAGAACCTGGACGGCATCAAGGTGGGCGCGCTCGACGCGGCCTTCATGTGCTCGTCCTACCATCCGGCCAAGGTCGAGGCCTTGTCGGTGCTGGATCTTCCGTTCCTGCCGCTCGGCAACCTCGACGTCATGCGCAAGGTGCACGACGTGCTCTACCAGCGTAAGGAGCTCAAGGACGCGCTCGCGAAGTGGGGCTCCATGCGCTACATCACCAACCTGCTGCCGCAATACGAATATATGGGCCGGGGCAAGCCGCCGAAGTCCGTTCACGACTTCAAGGGCATGCGTCTCCGGGCGCTCGGCGGCATGGGCGATGCGGCCCGGGCGATCGGCGCGGTGCCGACGACCATGACGGCGTCAGAGACCTATACCGCGCTGCAGCGCGGCACGGTCGATGCCATCGGCTTTCCGTTCACCTACACCTTCGCGGCATTCAAGCTGGACGAGATTTCGACCTGGTACACGACCAATCTCTCCGCCGGCGTCGCCGATTGCCTGACCGTCTTCAGCCAGGACAAGTACAAGGCGCTGCCCAAGGAATATAAGCAGATCCTCGAAGACACGAAGGACGGCGCCTACGCGGCGATGAAGGCCGCCTACGCCGAGAAGGACAAGATCAATCTCGCGAAATGGGCGAAAAATCCGAAGCTGAAGGCCGTTACCTTCAGCGAGGCCGATCTCGAGGAGTTCCGTAAGGTCGGCGGCCGGCCGGTCTGGAATGCCTGGGTGAAGAGCCACGAGAAGGACCTGCCTGCGCAGGAACTGCTTGATCTCGTGCTGACGACGGCCAAGAAGGCGAACGCCGAGCTGCACGCCAATAAATAAGGCGGCATCGGTGGGGCCACGACTTTCGAGAAAGACCGGGGAAAGCGGCGGCAAGCCGCTTTCCCTTTCTTTCTCGGCTTTCTTTCTGCCGGCGCTGCCGGCAGAGACGGCGCGGCGCCGCACCTGAGGGTACCCGTGATCGATCACGGCATTTGAAGGCGGCGCAAAAGGACGTTAGGCTCGAATTGGCATTGCAAATCGCTGCGGCGTACAGCCCGAACGGGCGGCGGCGCGGACGATAAAACAAACAAAAGAAGACAAAGAGATCTGTCGCGTGACAAGCCAGGGAAGCATTCCTTGAGAATCAATAATGACGATCGGGCGTTCGCAAGCGCGCCGTATCGGTCGTCATGCCTGTAGCGCGATAGGCCGAAAGCCGATGTTTCGCCCGGTTAAGGGCGTATCGGCGTCAACACGTTTCGAAGCTCAGGGTAGGGAAAAGAGAAACGCTATGGCGATATCGGAAACGAAGGGAACGGATGCGAGCGAGAGCGCTCTCCAGTGGCCTGGCTTTGGCCAAGGCCGACGAAATGCTCTTCAAGCTCGAAAGTGCACTGAATTTTTGTGCCGGGGTCATGATCTTTCTCGTGATGGTCCTCGGCGTGGTCCAGATCATCGGGCGGAGCGCCTTCAATTGGCCGATCCCCGCCTATGTGGACAAGATCGAGATCACGATGCCGATCTTCGCCTTTCTCGGCATTGCCTATTGCCAGCGGCTCGGCGGCCATGTGCGGATGGAGATCATCCTGAAGCAGTTCAAGGGCAGGGGCCTTTGGATCATGGAAGCGCTCGCCGTGATCGTCAACATGGTGATCATCGGGCTGCTGATCGTCTACACCTACGATCATTTCCTGCGCGCCTTCGAGAACGGCGACAGCACGATCGACGGCGACTACCCGTTGTGGCCGTCGAAGCTCATCGTGCCGGTCGCCTTCGTACTCATGTTCGTCCGGCTGAGCATCAATCTGCTCGGCTACCTCCGTCTGGTGCGGTGGCCGGATGCGGTGCCGGTCGCCATCCCGCGGATGGAGACGGTCGACGAACAAGCGGAGCATGAACTCAAGACAAGCGGACTGGACGACGAGGAAGTCTCGGAGCTTTCACGCCGCCGGGCGGGAGGTGAGCGATGACCGAACTTGATATTGGCATCATCGGTGTCGTCGGCATTCTCTGCATGGTGTTCCTCGGCGTTCGCGTCTATGCCGCGGCCGCGTTCACCGGCTTCTTCGGCTGCGTCGCGATCCTCGGCTGGGATGCCGGCGCCGGCATCGTCGGGACCGTCCCGCATTCCGAAGTGAACTATGCGCTGAGCGTGCTGCCGATGTTCATCCTCATCGGCTTCATCGCCTATCACGCGGGCCTGACGCACGCCTTGTTCGAGGCGGCCAAGGCCTGGCTCGGCTGGGTCCCGGGCGGGTTGGCGGTGGCGACGGTCTTCGCGACCGCCGGCTTTGCGGCGGTTTCGGGCGCCAGCACGGCCACCGCGGCGGTGTTCAGCCGCGTCGCCATCCCGCACATGCTGGAGAACGGCTACAACCGGCGGCTGGCGGCCGGCGTGGTCGCTGCGGGCGGAACCCTTGCGGCGCTCATTCCGCCGAGCGCGATCCTGGTCGTCTACGCGCTAATCGTCGAGCAGTCGGTCGGCGCCCTGCTTCTCGCGGGCTTCGTCCCCGGCATCATCTCGGCGGTCGTCTACGCCACCATGATCGTCGGGCAGTGCCTGGTCAATCCGAGCCTGGGCCGGCCGATCCCGTCGCCGTCCTGGAAGGTGCGGTTCAAGCTGCTGCCGCCGGTCACCCCGGTTCTGGCGGTGGTCGGGATCATCTTCTACTCGATGTATTCCGGCAAGGCGACGCCGACCGAGGCGGGTGCACTGGGCGCGTTCGTCGTCTTCGTGCTGGCGTTGATCCACGGGATGCGCTGGCCCAACATCAAGGACGCGCTGCTCGAGACCGCGAAGCTGACGGTCATGCTGTTCTCGCTGATCTGGGGCATCCTGATCTTCGTCCGTTTCCTGGGCTTCACCGGCCTGCCACAGGCCTTCGCGGAGCTCTTGACCTCGCTGCCGCTGCCGCCCGTCGTCGTCATGATCATGATCCTGCTGGGCTACACGGTGCTCGGCATGTTCATGGACGCGATCGGCATGCTGCTGCTGACCCTGCCGGTCGTCTATCCGGCGGTCATCGCGCTCGGCTACGATCCGATCTGGTTCGGCATCATCGTGGTGAAGATGTGCGAGATCTGCCTGCTGACGCCGCCGGTCGGGCTGAACTGCTACGTCGTGCACGCGGTCAGACCGGACATACCCTTGGGCGACGTGTTCAAGGGCATCGCGCCGTTCTTCTGTGCGGACGTGGTGACGGTGGCCCTGTTCATGGCCTTCCCGAACGTCATCACCTGGCTGCCGCATTATCTCGGCGCGGGGGCCGGCTGACGGGGCACGGCACTCACCGAAAAGGCCTCGGGCCCGCCTTTGTGCGGGCCCGAGCTTTTTGGAGGAACGGAATGCTCCGTTCCCGGTGCTCCGTTGACGGGTAGCTGCGCCGGATGCTTGTTGGGTTTTTAGGGGCGGCGCTCAGGCGAACAGCTTGTCGATGTCGTCCTGCGAGATTGCGTTGCCCGGAAGCTGCGGTCCGTTCAGCAGCGGATCCTTGTCGGACTTTTCCTCCGGAAGCACGGCCGCTTCCTTCGCGACGCTGTCGCGCCCCATGAGATCGACCATCGCCAGGACGCGCTCCTCGACGAACTGCATCGAGCGGATGATCTTGGTCACGCGCTGGCCGGTGATGTCCTGGAAGGTGCAGGCCTCCATGGCGTGGGTGGTCTTTTCCATCGCCTGGTCGCACAGCGCGGCGGCTTCCGGATCGGCGGCCTTCTCGTGAATCTTACCGACCAGATCCGAGATCTCTTCGAGGTTCTGCAGGATCGCATGCGTCGCCATATCCGTATGCTCGATGATGGCGTCGAGATGGTCGGACATGTTCTTGAAGTTGGAGTCCGGCTCGCCCTTGTTCAGGCGCGCGATCTCCAGTCGGAATCGCTCGATATACTGGGAGAGATTGAAGATCTCGGACTTCAAGCGTTTGTCGGATACGCTCGGCATGGTCGTACTTCGTCCCCGATTTGCGTCCTAGTGAGGATCAACGTTCTGATTTCTATGCCTTCTATGCCCGCCATCGGTTAATTTGGCGTTAAATCGCAGGATTCTGGGCAAAGCTTCCTATGGCTGGCGGCAACTTTGTCGCAGCCCGGAATTCCTGCTAGAACGCGCTTGCGCAAGGGAGGGAGCCGGACGAAATGGCAGGAAACTCGCAAAAGCTATTGATCCAGCACGAGAAAGATATGGCGGCCTATATCCCGCCCGGGCACGAGGGGACGGTCAATATCCGCCTCGTCGACAAGGATTTCTGCGGCGCCTTCGAAATGAATCTCGGGACCGTGCAGCCGGGCGGCGAGGCGTCGCCGCACCACCATGATACCGAGCATCAGGTCGTCTACGTCATCGACGGGCTGGCCGAGGTGGTGCTGGGCGACGCGCCGGCGGTTGAATGCGGGCCCGGCGCGGTCATCCGCATTCCGCCCAAGCTGGAGCACGCGGTTTACGCCAAGGGCGACCGGCCGCTCAAGGTCATCGTCCTCTATAGCCCGCCGCTGGGGCCGAGGCTGGAGCTGCCGGCCGAATCGTGATCCGCGGCGCCCGCGCGCCGCGGCATTGGCCGGCCTGCGCGCATACGATAAAGTCGCGTGGCCGCCGCGCGCCCGCGCGTTTTCGACCAGACAGGAGCCGTTTTGCATGACCGACACGAAGAGCCCGACCGGCGCGCGCCAGCCTTCCACAGACGGCGCCCTTGCCGGCCTCAAGGTCGTTGACCTGACCCGCGTGCTGGGCGGGCCCTATTGCACGCAGATCCTGGCCGATCACGGCGCGGACGTGATCAAGGTCGAGCCGCCGCAGGGCGATGAGGTGCGCGACTGGGGGCCGCCCTTCCATGAGGGCGATGCGTCCTATTTCATCGGCGTCAACCGCAACAAGCGGTCGATCGGCGTCGATCTCACGGTGCCGAAGGGGCGGGAGCTGCTGTTCCGCCTGCTGGAAGACGCCGACATCCTGATCGAGAACCTGAAGACCGGCACGATGGAGCGCTGGGGCCTCGGCTACGAGGAGGTGCTGAAGGACCGTTTCCCGCGGCTGATCCACTGCCGCATCAGCGGCTACGGCGCGGACGGCCCGCTCGGCGGCTTTCCCGGCTATGACGCGATCATCCAGGCGATGGCCGGCTGGTTCAGCGTCAACGGCACGCCGGCGGCGGGGCCGACGCGGGTCGGCATCGCCATGGTCGACATGGGCACCGGGCTCTACAGCGCCATCGCGCTGCTGATGGCGCTGCAGGAGCGGGCGCGCTCGGGCCACGGCCAGTATATCGACATGACGCTTTACGACTGCGCGGTGTCGCTGATGCACCCGCATGTGCCGAACTACTATCTCTCGGGCAAGACGCCCGGGCTGACCGGCAATGCGCATACCAACGTGGTGCCCTACGACCGCTTCCACACCAAGACCGTCGACATCTTCATCGGCGCCGGAAACCAGCGCGCCTTCCAGCGGCTGTGCGCCGTGCTCGGCGCGCCGGGGCTGGCCGAGGATCCGCGCTTCAAGGACAACGGCAGCCGCTGCGCCCACCGCGAGGAGATGACGGCCGCGCTGACCGAGCTGCTGGCGGACATGGACGGCGAAGAAGTCTGCCAGAAGCTGCTCGAAAGCGGCGTGCCGGCAGGGCCGGTGCTCGACACCGCCCAGGTCATGAACAGCGCCCAGACCAAACATCGCAAGATGGCGGCCGAGCTCGACTGGTACCGGGGCACCGGCATTCCGATCAAGTTCTCCCGGACACCGGGATCGGTGCGCACGCCGCCGCCGAAATTCGGCGTGCACGGCCACGAGGTCCTGGCCGAGCACGGCTTCAGCGAAGACGAGATCCGCCGCCTGTCCGAGGAGGGCGTGCTGGTCGAGAAGCGGCGCTGATGGACCGGCCGCCGCCCGCGCGCCGCCAGGGCCCGCCGCCCCAGCCGGAGGGCTAGTAGATTGAGGTTTCGGCCGGGAGTGCTTGTATTAACGTGAGGGGAGAGCTCCACGCAGCAACGTCGCCAGCACGCAGCTCTTTTTCTACAGTTCGACACTTTCCCCTTGAGAAATGCAATAATCCGATTTGTGGTCAGCTCGCTTCCCGTTCGGTGCAGCCTATCAATGAGCTTGCATTATCCGAAATTGTAGAACAAAATAAGAACATAGGCAGGCTTGCTCGGTCAAATGAGTTTTAGGCAATTGCACGTGGATGGCAATGTGCATCATAATGCTGAACATTGCAGCAAAATGCGGAGCTTGCCATGCCTGCAAGAACTGACGAAGGCGGCACGCGGGTGACCGCCACCCTTACGAAAGAGCATGACCATATGCTTCGTGCCCTTGCAAAAAAACACAATGTCAGCGTCGCTTGGCTCATTCGCTACGCAGTAAGCCAACTCGTCGAGCAGGCCAGCTCCGTGCAGCTTTCGCTTGATCTTACCCGCAGGCAATGAGGGGGTAGTTTATCGATGTTCGAAGGTGATTTGGTCGAGCGAATGCACGAGTCGGTCAGAGCGGGGCGCGCGGCAGAGCCACTTGGTTCTTGGAACACAACTCGCTTTACCTGCCTAGATCTTTTTTGTGGCGCTGGTGGCCTATCAGAAGGGTTTCGCCAAGCAGGGTTCGACACGATCGCGGCAAACGATTTCGACGTATGGGCAGGGCGTACTTACGAACTTAATCACGGCCGGTATGGAACGAAATTTGTGCTTGGCGATATCGCCGAACCAGCAGTAAAGGAGGAACTGCTAAGCCACGTGCAAGGCATCGCAATTGATGTCGTCGTCGGCGGCCCACCCTGCCAAGCCTTCTCTCAAGTCCGAAATCACGAGCGGATCATCGACGACCCCCGCAATAGTCTCTATCGCCATTTTGTGCAGGTGCTTGGCATTGTGCGGCCGCGCATGTTCGTGATGGAGAATGTTCCAGGATTAGAAAATCTTGCTGGTGGTGCAATCAGACGGCAGATCATAGAGGACCTCACACTGGAAGGCGAATATAGGGTTGAAAGCCGTGTCATCGACACAGCAGCGTTTGGAGTGCCGCAAAATCGGTTGCGCGTCGTCTTTGTCGGTGTTCGGTCAAATCTTCGGTGCGAGCCGTCATTTCCTTCCTCCGCTGTACCGGAGTTGCCACGGCTCGACCGGATACAAGGCAAACAAGGCTTCCAATACCGGCATGCAACTCGGGAATTTGGCGAAACGGCGCTTGAATGGTTGTTAGACCCAAAGCGGACCGAGCTAGTCACAGTAGAGCAAGCGATCGGTGATCTTGTTCATCTGCGCCCGAGTTCGAAGCTTGTTCGCCGCCCATCTGATAAGTTCCGTCCCCTATGAGGGCGCCCCATCAAGCGCATACCAAATGGCTCGGCGTATGGGGTCATCTACTTTATTTAATGCCGATGTGCCTTCAATTCGAGAGGATACGGTTGTCCGCCTGAATGCAATTCCGCAAGGTGGCAATTTCCGGGATTTGCCGGAAGAACTTTCTGCACGCTATTTAAACGGCAAAAAATGGGGTCCGGAGTTAGGCCGTGATAACTTGAGCCGCAAGTACTTCTTTGCCTACCGAAAACTCCATCCGGATCATTTCAGCTGGACGTTAAACACAAAAGCGGATTGCGTTTATCATTATGGAACGCCGCGCGCTCTCACAGTGCGAGAGTTTGCTCGCTTGCATTCATTCGATGATGGTTATCTCTTTCTTCATGGCGACAGACATAGCCGCTATCGTCAGGTCGGGAATGCCGTACCCCCATTATTTGCCCGAGCCATTGCGATCGCTGTGATCTCAGTGCTAAGGGCGCATGACCAAATGGCGCAGCAAAGTTCCTTCGCTGCTGCGTAGGGTCATTAGACGCCGAACTGGCCGTTCATTTCGACAAGGAAGTCGGAAAGTGACCTGAGTGAAAAAATCTCTGCTTAAGCCCGCAATTCTTCGCGCTATTTCAAGTGCGTGTTGTTCCGGAAATCCTTCTCGCCGCATTATCGCTTCGATGGCTAAAACTAGCTCGGATTCCATTTCTTCATTGATTGGATCGATAGATGAAGTCTTTCGCCGCTTCATCTCATCCACGCAGCCCTTGAAGAGATAGTCGATTTTCGATGGGAGGTCTTTGCGGGCAATCTTCCAGTGCGCGCAAAGGAGATCGGTGAACCGGACGGCCCGGCCGTGGAAGCTTCCGCCCGGTTGCATGTGATTGGAGTTGTAAATGTGGGCAAGGCCGGCCCCAAGATTTATCCATAGCAGGCAGCGATAGACATGCTCCCAGGCATTTTCCTCATTCACATCGTCGGCGGTTGCGAAATATTCATGGAGCACGCGCATGCGCGTCGGCCGGCCAAATGGTGTTTCCTGTGCCAATTTTATTTACACTCCGGCACCTAGAAGTATTGGCGAGAAGGACGTACCGTGGCTGCTGGCAGAGATTGCTAACTGCTGTGGCATGGCAATTCCATTCGAGGGACAATGGACAAACTGACCCCTGACGCCCGCAGTTGGAACATGGGTCGTATTCGAAGCAAAGGCACTTCGCCCGAGCTAGCGGTGCGGCGCTTTCTGCACCACCAAGGATTGCGGTTCCGCTTACACTGCCGCGACCTTCCAGGCAAGCCCGATATTGTTTTTCCAGGGCGGCGCGCTTGCATTTTTGTTCATGGTTGCTTTTGGCACGGTTGCCCGCACTGCGTTGACGGCACGCGGAAAGTGAAAAGTAATGTGTCATATTGGTCCGAGAAGATCTTAGGTAACCGCGTGCGGGATCAGCGTCACCAAGCTGCGCTAGAGGAGTTGGGCTGGAAAGTTTATGTGATTTGGGAATGCGAAGTTTGGACAACGGACCAATTGGTGCGTCTCGCAAAAAAAATTAAGGTACTGCCTGCGAGGCCGTGTCATTGAGAAATTAAAGGCGTGTAATGGCGCGGAGGTAAAATGAGCCGTATCGTTGACAAGTCAACCGAGGCTGGGACTGCGCGTCGCGCCCCCCGCCGGCCGGGTCTGCAGCCGGAGACGCGGGGCGCGAATTTCTACGCGATCGACCGGTCGCTGCGGGACCTGCTGTCGCTCTATCTGCCGGAAGACGAGCGGCGGCACCTGACGCCCCATTTCGAGCGCCTCGGCGGGCTGGTCGGCAACAGGCTGGACGATCTGGCCGCGGCGGCGGACCGCAACCCGCCGGTGCTGCATCCCCGCGACCGCCAGGGCCGCGACGCCGGGCATATCGAGAAGCATCCCGCCTATCGCGAGCTGGAGCGCATCGCCTTTGCCGAGTTCGAGATGGCGGCGATGTCGCACCGGCCGGCGCTCGGCTGGCCGAAGCCGATCCATCCGGTCGCCAAATACACCTTCCAGTATCTCTTCTCGCAGTCCGAGTTCGGCCTGATGTGCCCGCTCAGCATGACGGACTTGCTGACCCGGACGCTCCGGCGCTACGGCGAGCCGGCGCTGGTCGACCGTTACCTGCCGGCGCTGATCGCGGGCGAGGCGGATGCCTTCGCGCAGGGCGCCATGTTCATGACCGAGCAGGAAGCCGGCTCGGATGTCGGCGCCACCGCGACGGTCGCGGTGCCGGACGGCGATGCCTGGCGGCTCTACGGCGACAAGTGGTTCTGCTCGAACGCGGACGCCGACCTGGCGCTGGTCCTGGCCCGGCCGGAAGGCGGCAGCGGCGGGACCCGCGGGCTCGGGCTCTTCCTGATGCCGCGCCGCCTGCCGGACGACACGCCGAACGCCTATCGCGTGATCCGGCTGAAGGACAAGCTCGGCACCCGGTCGATGGCGTCGGGCGAGATCGCGCTCGACGGCGCGCAGGCCTGGCTGGTCGGCGAGCTGGAGCGCGGCTTCGTGCAGATGGCCGAGATGATCAACCAGTCGCGGCTGTCCAACGCGGTGCGCGCGACCGGCATGATGCGCCGCGCGCTGCACGAGGCGCTGTGCGTGGCGCGCGGGCGGAAGGCCTTCGGCCGCGCGCTTGCCGACCTGCCGCTGATGCAGCGCCAGCTGCTCAAGATCATGCTGCCGGCGGAGGCGGCGCTGTCGATGTGCCTGTTCACCGCAGCCGCGCTGCGCCGCGCCGACGAGGGCGAAGAGGCGGGCAAGGGGCTGCGCCGCATCCTGACGCCGCTGGTCAAGTTCCGCTGCTGCCGCGACGCGCGCAAGGTCGCCGGCGACGCGATGGAGGTGCGCGGCGGCTGCGGCTACATCGAGGAGTGGATCGAGCCCCGGCTGCTGCGGGATTCCCATCTCGGCTCGATCTGGGAAGGCACCAGCAACATCATCGCGCTCGACGTGCTGCGCGCGGCCCGGCGCGAGCAGGCGCACGAAGCGCTCCGGCGCGAGCTGGCGCAACGCCTCGCCGGCGCGCCGGGGCTGCCGGCCAAGCCTGACGGCCGGGCTCGGCGACGCGCTCGACCGCGCTGTCGCCCTGGTCGACCAGGCGGCGAAGGCGGGCGAGGCCGGCGAGCGCCAGGCCCGGCAGGCCGCCTCGGCGCTCTACCACGCGACGGCGGCGGTGCTGATGGCGGAGGAGGGCGCCGCGCTGGCGTCTTCGCCGGAAAGCGGCGACGCCCGGCGCGTGTTGCTCGCCAAGCTGCTGCTCGAGCACAAGCTCGCCCTGCGCGATCCGCTGGCGTTTGACGCGGGCGATGGTGAAGCGTCGGTTGCGGCGTTGCTGCTCGGCGAGGATCGCGTCCCGTTGGAGCGCGTCACTGGCGCGCGATAGCGCGCGTCGTTTCCACAACCGTGCCTTATTTCATTTTTTGCGGCGCGAACGCCGGCGCAAAAGCGCGTGCGTTTCACGCTTCTGCGCGACATTTAGGAATTGCAGCATAACTGCGGAAAGAATACTTGTGTTGAACAAATAATAATCGAAATGTCAGTGACGATTATCACTGATTCTCAAATATAGACACTGTCCTGCCACGAATTTGCCTCGTAGTCGCGAGAGGATTAACTCGTTCGTACAAAATAAATAGAGCGAGGTAATCTATGTGGAGGGTCATTGTTGGCTCGCTCACGGCTGTCTTTATTACGATAGGACAGGCGTGGGCAGCGCCCACCGACGTGAGTACGGTAGGCGTGTTGAATTGCGGCGGCAGTTGTCAGGCGGGAACGACCCTGACCGCGGCGCGCCTCGTCCCTGGAGACACGACGAATACCGACGGTGCGAGTTTCCAGGATCACTACTCGTTTGTCCTCACCGGCCCCGTCAATCTGTCGGGCAAGGGCTTCGCCCTGAATTTCGACCCGACCTTCAACATCGCGGGCCTGTCTTTCGCGCTGTTCGATCCCAGCTTGACACAGCTCGGATCGACGATCGCGGTGCCGGACGGCAGCGGCGTGCAATTCACGTCGTTCTCGTTCTCGAACCTGGTCTCGGGCGCTTACACCCTTCTGGTCAGCGGTCTCATTCCGCAGGCCTACGGGGGCGGACAGTACTCTGCTCTCGGGTGATTTCACCCAGGCGGCTGTCTCGAGCGTGCCGGTGCCGGCTGCCATGTGGCTTTTCGTCTCTGCGCTGATCGGGATGTTCTCGCTCACGCAGATGCGGAAACGGTCGCCACACGCCTGATCCGAGCGACCGTCGTTACCACGGGGGGCGGAACTCCCCGGGGGTTGTTGAAACTATCCACACGCTACCTCACCCGTAGCGGGAAGGCGACGAGCGTGGCGTCCGCCGATGGCGTGCGTCGCGAAACAGGGAGCCCTGATAGTCGCTCGCGGCGCATCAGATCAGCAGGGCGCCGAAGAGCGAGGCCCGAGACCGCCTGTCGGAGGACCGGTCTCGGGCGGAGGCATCCCGAAGATCGCCTTGTCGAGACGGGTGAGGGGTTTTTTCGTCCAGCGTCATTCCGTCGCACCCGGGTCGATGGCCGCTCTGGCGCGCCGCATTTATGGTACGCCGATTGCTGGCCTCTGCGGTGCTTCCCGTGTCCTCGGCTCGACGCCGGGGGCGGAGAAATTCCGAACGTCGCGGGAAGCGCCTGAAATCTCCGAAATACAGAACGTATTCGATGCGTAGCTGAACCCTGAAAGGGCGGCAGCTTTGGCGCGCCGGCGGGAAAAATTGCCGGCTCCGCTGCAGGCATTGCCGACCCTGAGAATGGAATAGGAGATCTGAATGATAAGCCAAGGAATCTCGATCCAATCCTTCTCTCTGACCTACACGCAATCGACCAGCGATCAGCAGGACCTGCGGACGAACCTCAAATCGCTGATCGACGCGATCAAGAGCGGTAACGTGCAAGACGCGCAGACTGCCTACGGCAAGATCACGGACGCCTTGAGCAGCAGCCAGGGTGCCGCTGACAGCGACGGTGATTCGGACGCCAGCAGCGCGTCCGACGGGTCGTCCGAATCGCCGTTCAAGGCCTTTCTCGATGCGATCGGCAAGTCGCTGTCGTCGAACGACATTGGCGGCGCGCAGAAGGCGCTGTCCGATTTCGAGGCGAACCGTCCGAAAGCACCGCCTCCCGGCGGCCAGGCAGGCGCCGACCAACTGTCGGGGGATGCGAAGAACGCGTTCATCGACCTGATCAAGTCGATTCGGTCGGGCGATCTGTCCGGCGCGAAAACGTCCCTGGCGACGCTGCTGGATCAGCAGACGCAGAATGCGACGCAAAGCCAGTCGCCGCTGGATACCTTCCTCAGCCAGGTCGGCTCGGCGCTTGATAACGGCGATCTCGACGCCGCCCAAAAGGCGCTTCAGAGTCTGGCGCAGCAGCAGCCGCAGGGTGCGGCGATCGACTTCTCGGCATAACGCGGCCGCACCGGCCCGCCCATCCAATCGGATGGTTGGGGCCGATGCGGCGATGGTGTCGTGTTTGGAAAAAGATGCGCCCCGCCCAGGTGGTCTCTTGGGGAGAGAGGGGGCGGGGCGCAGTGGTATCCGCCGGATGGCTGACGGCGGACACCGACGACTTAGAAATTCGGTTGCGAGATGATCTGCCAGGCGCCGTCGGGCTGCTCGCAGGCGGTGCCATAGGCCTGCTCGGACCGGCCGCCGATCGTCACGGTCTGCTGGAATTCGCGGCAGTAGCGGCCGTTGCTGCTGGTGCCGTCGCGGGTCGCGACCACGCTGCCGGCCGCGTTGCCGTCATTCCAGACGATCGTCTGGCCGATCGGCGCGGTGGTCGCGCGGATCTGCGCGTCCTCGTAGACCCGCTGCTGGTCTTCCGTAAGCGCGGCGACCAGGGCGACGCTGATCGCCGTGAAGGCCAGCCACGGATAGGCGTCGGCGTCTCGAGCGAAGTGCCCGTAGCCGTAATAGCGGTGGCCGTACGGGCGCACGACCCAGACGTTGCGGTAGCGGCGGCGCTCCGGCACGACGACCACGCGGGCCGGTCCCGGGCCGTAATGGTCATAGTGGTCGTAACGATCATGATGCGGATAGTAATCGGTCTTCACGATCGCGCGGCGCGCGCACCACGTCGCGATGGACGGCGACCGGCCGCTCGACGACCTTGACCGTGGTATGGGAGCGCGCGACCTCGCGGTGGACGACCGCCGGCTTCGTGACGACCTTGACGGCCGGCGCGCGGTGGTCGGCATGCGCGACGGGCGCGCGGGTCGGCGCTTTCTGATGGGGCTGCGACGGGCCGCGCTGGGCCTGCGGCGCGGGCGCGTGCGGCGCCTTCGACGGACCGCGACGGTCGTCCTGGCGCGCGGCATTGCGTCCGCGGTTATCGTCGTGCCGTCCGTCCTTGCGTGTGTCCTGACGCTGGTAATTCCTGTCCCCGTCGGGGCCGGCGAATGCGGGTCCCGCGGCAATGAGGTTCGCACCGACGGCGGCGATCAGGCCGGAAGCGATAAGACGCTTGCTGAAATGGGTGCGCATGGGACGATCTCCTCAATGTTCGTTTCGGAAGGGCTCCCGGACGGAGGGGTGGCACCGTCCGGGAGCGGTGGGGCGCCGCCTGACTAACCGCGCGGGCCCCGGGCAAACATCTCGTCAAAGGCCTTCTGCTGCTTGTCGCTCAGCGAGCCGTAGAACTTCTCGAAAGCCGGCTTCACCGTGCGCATCGCCGCGAGGCGGGTCGACATCGACGCTTCGATGCGGTTGAAGCGTTCGACTGCGTTCTTCGGCCCCTTCTGGTCCTTACGAGCCTCGCAGGCCTTCTGCATCGACTCATGGCCGCTCTTGATCGCCGACTTGAGGTCGGCATAGGCCGTCTTCTGCTCGGGCGTGAACTCCATCAGGCCCTGGATCACGTCGAGACGGCGCTCCATGAAGCCGCCGGCGCGCGGGCCGCACTCGTCGCCGCGCGGGCCGTGGTGCCGCCAGCCGTGGCCTTCGCCGCGGACCTTATGCATCTGGCCGTGGAAGGGACGCTGCGTGGCGGCGGGATTGCCGTTGGTCGCGCCGTCGCCGGGGGCCGCCCAGACGGCGGCGGCCGTGGCCGCAGTCATCGCTGCGATGGCGCCGCCGGCGAGTAGGGTTTTGAAACGGGTCATAAATAGTCTCCTCAGTCTTGCTGCTGCGCGGCGTCTTTGCCGCTCTGGCAATCCGATATACCGCAGCCGCCCCGCAATACGATGTCGCCAATGAGGCAAAGTGTAAGGCTTTGTTACAGGCCCTCCGGCTGTAACATTCCGTTACAAAAAAGCTGGTAATCGGCGGGATTCCTGCCCCTATAATCCGGCCCATGTCGAAAATGCCCCATATCCTGGTGGTCGACGACGACCGCGAGATCCGCAGCCTGGTGTCCCAGTTCCTGCGCAAGCACGGCTTCCGGGTGACCGATGCCGCGGACGGGCGCGACATGATGCAGGTGCTCGACGGCGGCCGGTTCGACCTGGTCGTGCTCGACCTGATGCTGCCGGGCGAGGACGGGCTGTCGCTCTGCCGGCGGGTGCGCGCGGGATCGTCGCTGCCGATCATCATGCTGACGGCGATGGGCGAGGAGACGGACCGCATCGTCGGCCTCGAGATGGGCGCCGACGACTACCTGCCGAAGCCGTTCAATCCGCGCGAGCTGCTGGCCCGCATCCGCGCCGTGCTGCGCCGGTCCGGGACCGAGGCGCCGGAGCCGGCGGAAGAGGCGGGCGGCACCCGCGTCTTCGAAGGCTGGTCGCTCGACCTGGCGAAGCGCGAGCTGCGCGCGCCCGACGGCACGCTGGTGCCGCTGACCGCGGGCGAATACGACCTGCTGGCGGCCATCGTCGAGCGGCCCGGCCGGGTGCTGAGCCGCGACCAGCTGCTCGACCTGACGCGCGGGCGCGACGCCGTGCCCTTCGACCGCAGCATCGACGTGCAGATCAGCCGGCTGCGCCGCAAGCTCGAGCCGGACCCGAAGGAGCCGCAGATCATCAAGACGGTGCGCGGCGGCGGCTACGTCTTCGCCTGCGAGGTGAAGCGGACATGAGGCGCAATCGCGACGTCGGCCTGACCGGACGCCTGTCGATCATCCTGGTCGCGGTGGTCATCCTTTTGTGCGCGGGCGCGGCGGTCTTCTACCTCTACAGCCAGTCCGAGGCGCGGCGCGACATCGCGGTCGTCATCGCCGACCGGATCTTTTCCGTGGTCGAGCTGATCGAGGAGAGCCCGGCCGATCAGCGGCCGATGCTGCTGCGCGCGTTGCGCAGCCCCTGGCTGCGCGCCTCGATCGGGCCGAAGCCGCCGAAGTTCGATTCCGAGATCTCGCCGGAGTTCGCCAACCTCGGGACGCATCTCCGCCGCCAGCTGCAGTCGCTCGGCGACCGCATGATCGTGCTGGGCGAGTCGGACGCGCCGTTCGAGCGCTTCCACCGGCCGGACGGCCGGCGCGAGCATGAGCGCGAGCGCGAGCACGAGCCGCCGATGCCGCCCGACCACCGCAGCCTCGTGGTCGGCGTTCAGCTCGCCGACGCCAGCTGGCTGACTTTCCGCATCCCGGTGCGTCCCAACCGGCTGCCGCGCGAGGCGCAGATGATCGGCGTCATCGCGGTGTCCGCGATCGTCGTGCTGTTTTTCGCGATCTGGGCGGCGTACCGGGTGACCCGGCCGCTGGCGCGCTTCGCGGAAGCCGCCGACCGGCTGGGCGTCGACCTGCGCGCGCCGCCGCTGCCGGAATCGGGCTCGCGCGAGCTGCGCAAGGCCGCGCGCGCCTTCAACCAGATGCAGGACCGGCTGCGCCGCCTGATCGACGACCGGACGATGATGCTGGCGGCGATCTCGCACGACCTGCGGACCGTGCTGACCCGGCTCAAGCTGCGCGCGGAGTTCATCGACGACCCGCAGCAGCGCGACAAGGCGGTCGCGGATATCGACGAGATGCGGGCCATGCTCGACGCCAGCCTGTCTTTCGCCCGCGAAGACACCGTGGAGGAGAAGCGCACCTCGGTCGACCTGTCCTCGCTGCTGCAGAGCCTGTGCGACGACCTCGCCGACGCCGGCAGCAAGGTCAGCTATGAAGGGCCGCCGCGGCTCGCCTACTGGTCGCAGCCGGTGGCGATGCGGCGCGCCTTCGCCAACCTGATCGGCAATGCGTTGAAATACGGCAGCGAAGCCGATGTCACCGCGCGGGACGAGCAGGGCGGGGTGGTGGTGGAGATCGGCGACCGCGGCCCCGGCATCCCGGCGGCGATGCGCGAGCAGGTCTTCGCCCCTTTCTTCCGGCTCGAAGGGTCGCGCAGCCGCGAGACCGGCGGCAACGGCCTCGGCCTTTCGGTGGCGCGCAGCATCGTCCGCCGCCATGGCGGCGACATCGCCCTGCTCGACCGCGAGGGCGGCGGCCTGCTGGTCCGCGTCACCTTGCCCGCCGTCGCCGGGCAGACCGCCCAGGCGGCGGAGTAGGGGTGTCGAGAGGCGTCGGGGTGGGATGCGGCCGAGCCGGCGATGGCGTCAGGCCGCGGGGCGAGGCCGATAACCGTAAAATTCCATGAAGCCGCGCGCGATTTCTTCGGTGGCGGCGACTTCGTCCGTACTGAGCCGGCGGGCGAACCGGCCGATGCCGGTGTCGGAAATCTTTTCCCCGTATAGCCCGGCGCCGAAGATGGAGCCGTCGTCGCCGGCATTGGGCCGCTCGATCGCGTCGGGACTGATGTCCAGGCCGGACCATAGGGACAGCCGCGCGACCCATTCCTTCGGGTTGGTGACGAGGTCCTCGTAACGGACGGTGAGCAGGCGTCGCGGGTCCCGCATTAGGCCCGACGCAATGACGTTGGCGTAATATTTGAGGAACAGCGTCGCGTGCCCTTCATCCGTGGGCCATGTCGCTCATCGGCGGTGGCGCGCCGGCCGAAGCGGCGCGCTCGGCGACGACGCGCATCGAGGCGACGGTGTCTCTCGGATCGCGAACGACAAGGACGAAACGCGAATGCGGCTGGAGCTGGGCCAGCTCGGGAAAATACATCGTCAATTCCGGGTTCTTCAGGACGAGCGCGCCATTCGGATTATGGCGCTCGCGCGGCCGCTAGCAGACCGCCCACGCATCGGGCGAAATAGCCCTTGCAGGCTTCGGGATCAGGGAAAAACGGTTCGAGCGCTTTTTCGCCGAGCGCTATCGCCCTTTTGTACAGCACCAGAAATTCCCGGAGGAGATGCGCCTCGGTGACGAAATCGTTCACGTTGGGCGCGGTGCTGAGCAGCCGATGGACGAGCGTCGTCCCGGAGCGCATGGCGCCGCCGACGAATATATCCGTCTGGCCAGGCTCGGTTTGCGCGGACGCCGGCTGCATGGGATCTGGCTCCGTATGAATCCAGTCAGGATTTGATCGACGCGGTGCGTCAGCCTCGGGCCAATTTAATGCCGTGAACGCGGTCAAGCGAGCCCGGAATGCAACGGCCGTTCAGGAATAGCCGGACGGCGTTCGCGGCGCGGCGTCAGCTTACCTTGACCGGGCGCAGCAGGAAGGCGGGGGTGTCGTCGCCGAAGCCGCGGGTCGGCTTGCTGGGCTCGGGCGGCTGCTTGGATTCGGGCCGCTGCGTGGGCTCGGGCCGGCGCTTCGGCTCGGCAGTCTGCTCATGGCGCGGCCGCCGTTGCTCCTGTTTCGCGGCCGGCGGCTTCTCGGCGCTCCGCTGGCGGGGCGCCGCGCTCTCGCGCGCTTCGCCGTCGGCGCCGCCCCGGCGCGGCCGGCGGCGGCGCTTGCGGCCCGATTCCTCGTTGATCTCCACGTCCGAGCGCGTCAGGCCGTCGAGCTCGATGCGCGGAATTGGCTTGCCGATCATCTTCTGGATCGCGGCGACGTAGCGGGCATCCTCCTCGGTCGCCAGCGTGATCGCGCGCCCGGACTTGCCGGCGCGGCCGGTGCGGCCGATACGGTGGACGTAGTCATCGGAATTGATCGGCACGTCGAAATTGAAGACGTGGCTCATGCCGGCGATGTCGAGGCCGCGCGCCGCGACGTCGGAGCAGACCAGGTATTTGATCTCGCCCTTCTTGAAGGCCTCGAGCGTCGCCATCGCGGCTGAACTGGTCCATGTCGCCGTGCAGCGCGCCCACTTCGAAGCCGTGCCGGCTAAGCGAGCGCTGCAGGATGCCGACGTCGCGCTTGCGGTTGCAGAAGATCAGCGCGTTCGACGGCGCTCGTCGCGCATCAGCGTGCGCAGCGCCTCGCGCTTGTCCCGCGGATCGACGATGACCAGCGCCTGCTCGACCGTCTCCGCGGTGGAGGAGGGCGGGCTGACCGAGATCTCCTTCGGGTTCATCAGGAATTTTTCGGCAAGGCCGCGGATCTCGCGCGGCATCGTGGCGGAGAACATCAGCGTCTGGCGGATGCGCGGCAGCAGCTTCACGATGCGCTCGACGTCGGGGATGAAGCCCATGTCGAGCATGCGGTCGGCCTCGTCGATGACGAGGATCTTCACGTCCGACATCAGGATCCGGCCGCGCTCGTAATGATCGAGCAGGCGGCCGGGCGTGGCGATCAGCACGTCGACGCCGCGGTCGAGCGCCTTCTCCTGGTCGTCGAAGGAGACGCCGCCGATCAAGCAGCGCCATGGAGAGCTTCTGGTACTTGCCGTAGGTCTTGAAGTTCTCCGAGACCTGGGCGGCGAGCTCGCGCGTCGGCTCCAGGATCAGCGAGCGCGGCATTCGCGCCCGGGCCCGGCCGGCCGACAGGATGTCGAGCATCGGCAGGACGAAGGAGGCGGTCTTGCCGGTGCCGGTCTGGGCACAGCCCAGCACGTCCCTGTTCATCAGAACATAGGGTACCGCCTGTTCCTGAATGGGGGTCGGGGTCTCGTAGCCTGCGTCGGCGATGGCGCGCAGGAGCTCGTCCGATAGTCCAAGATCTTTAAAAGGCATGAATTCCGCTTGTATGCCACCAAATGGTTAATGGCTGATAAAAATCCTATCAGCAAGGGTATCGTTTGCGCGACGTGCGTCAACGCCCAGATAGCTTGGCGAAAGCGCAGGACCTGACGTGGATTCGTTGCTGAGGCGACTATCGCACGGTAACGTAGCGAACGATATACCGAGGCTCTATCCATGCTTATCAAGCGTGACGACTGCTGTCTACTGGTGATCGACGTGCAGGCCCGCCTTTTGCCGGCCGTCTATGACCCGGCAGGGGTGACGGCCGGGTGCCGGGCGCTGCTCGAGGCCGCCCGGGCGGTCGATGTCCCGATCCTGGTGTCGGAGCACAATCCGAAGGGCATCGGTGCTACCGCCGACGCGCTGGCCGATCTGGTGCCGGCGGATTCGGTCATGGAGAAGATCTATTTCTCCTGTTTTGCCGAGCCTTCGGCGCGCCAGCGCATCCGCGCCGCCGACAAGGCCAGCCTCGTGCTGGCGGGGATGGAGGCGCATGTCTGCCTCGGGCAGACGGCGCTCGACCTTCTCGCCGCGGGTTACCGCATCTCTGGTCGCGTCCGACGCCACGGCGAGCCGGACCCGCCTCGACCATGAGACGGCGCTGCACCGCATGGCCCAGGAGGGCGCGGAGATCGTGACGACGGAGAGCATCCTCGGCGCCTGGCTTCACGGCACCGGGGCTGCCCGCCGCGCCAGCCAAGGTTGAGAGGACCGGATGAACGAGGGAACCCACCTGGTCTTCGTGCCCGGGCTGCTCTGCGACGCGGCGCTATGGGCGCATCAGATCGCCCATATGGAGGACATCGCCGTCTGCCAGGTCGGCGACACCCGCAGCGACGACACCATCGCCGGCATGGCGGAGACCATCCTGCGCGGTGCGCCGCCGCGCTTCGCGCTCGCCGGCCTGTCGATGGGCGGCTATGTCTGCTTCGAGATCATGCGGCAGGCGCCCGAGCGCGTCGTCCGCCTGGCCCTGCTCGACACCGCGGCGCCGGCCGATACCGAGGAGCGGAAACAGCTCCGGCGCGACCTGATGCGGCTTGCCGAGATCGGCGAGTTCAAGGGCGTGGCGCCGCGGCTGCTGCCGCAATTCATCCATCCGGACCGGCTGCAGGACGGCACGTTGACCGACGCGGTCATGGAAATGACCCAGCGCATCGGCAAGGACGCCTTCCTGCGCCAGCAGAACGCGATCATGGGCCGGGTCGACAGCCGGCCGTCTCTCGGCCAGATCCGGGTGGCGACCCTTGTGCTGTGCGGCCGCCAGGACGCGCTGACGCCGGTCGAGCGGCATGTCGAGATCGCGGACGCCATCCCGCGCGCCCGGCTCGCCATCGTCGAGGACAGCGGCCACCTGACGACGATGGAGCGGCCGCAGGCGGTGACGGCGCTGTTGCGCGACTGGATGATCTACGACCGCTGAGACTTCGGGCAAGGGAAGGGGACTCCAGAAATGACATCGTCAAGAAACGCGCCGGCAAGGGCGCGCTGCGGCCGATCGCGGGCGTGCGCGTCGGCGCGGCGGCATCCGGCATCGGCTATGCAGGGCCGACCCGATCTCCTGCTCGCGGCCTTCGACGAAGGCACGACGGTGGCGGGCGTGCTGACGAGCTCGACGACCGCGGCGGCGCCGCTGCGCTGGACGCGCGAGCGGCTCGCCAAGGGCGACGCGCCGCGCGGCCTCGTGGTCAACGCGGGCAACGCCAACTGCTTCACCGGCGCGGCCGGGATGCGCGTGGTGGAGGAGACGGCGGCGCATGCCGCGCGCCTGCTCGGCTGCCGGCCGGAGCAGATCTACATCGCGTCCACCGGCAAGATCGGCGTGCCGATCGACATGGCCAAGATGCAGGCCGGACTCGACGCGGCGCATGACGCGCTCGTCCGCAACGACTGGGACACGGCGGCGCGGGCGATCATGACGACCGATCGCTTTCCCAAGGCGCTGGCGCTCGCGCCCGAGATCGGCGGCACGGCGGTGACGCTGCAGGGCATCAGCAAGGGCAACATGATGATCGCGCCGTCGATGGCGACAACGCTGAGCTTCCTGTTCACCGACGCGAGGCTGCCGGGGAAGGCGATGCATCCCGCGCTCGCGGCGGCCGCCGCCGGCACCTACAACATGATCTCGGTCGACACGACCCAGTCGACCAACGACACGATGCTGCTGTTCGCGACCGGCGCCGGACCCAAGCATGCCGGCGTCGATGGCGGCGGGGACGGGGCGGCGCTGCGCGACTTCCGTGCCAAGCTGGAGACGTTGCTCGGCCATCTCTCGCAGCAGATTCTCGAGGACGGACGGCGCGACGGCATCCTCGTCCGCATCCATGTGCGCGGCGCAGCGACGCCCGACGCGGCGCGCCATATCGCCTGCCAAGTGCGCGATTCCCGGATGGTGCAAAAGATGGCAGCCGCGGGCGAGAAACTCGTGCTCGGCCGCATCATCGCCTCGGTCGGCATGTCGACGGAAACGGTCGACCAGGACCGCCTCACGCTCGCCATCGGCGGCCGCACCGTCTCCCGCGACGGCGGCTTCACCGACGGCTTCGAGGTGCCGAAGTCGGGTTACATGAGCGCCGACAGGCTGGACATCGAGATTGATGTCGGCGTCGGGGACGGAGAGGCGACGGCGTATACGGTGGTTGGCGAACATTTGTGAGGGCTCAGCCCTTAACACCCCCACCCTGGCCCTCGCCCGCAAGGGGGGAGGGAAGAAAGACGTGCCGAGACGAAGTCCTCCCCCCTTTGCGGGGGAGGATTTAGGTGGGGGGTGTTCGCCGCCCCCCCACTCCCTTCACGACGGCATCAGCGCCCCGCCGTTCACATGGACCGTTTGCCCCGTGATGAAGCGGGAGTAGGGGCCGACCAGGAAGCGCACGAGGTCGGCCATGTCCTGCGGCACGCCGCGGTGGCCCATCGGAATCTTCGGGTTCGGGTCGTTGAGCTTGAACCGTGCCGCTGCCGCTCGCGCGGTCGGTGTCGAAGGGACCGACGACGGCGACATTGCAGGTGATGCCGTATTTCCCGAGGTCGCTCGCCATGCCGCGGATCATGCCGGCCATGCCGGTCTTCACCGCCGACTTGTGCGCGCCGCCGGCCCCGCCCTTGTACGCGTTCTGGCCGCTGATGCCGACGACCGAACCGCCGCCGCGCTTGATCATGTGCGGCACGCTGGCGATCGCCATGTGCAGCGCGCCGTCGAGCGCGACCGCGCGCAGCTTGGCCCAATCCTCGAAGGTCAGCTCGGGGAAGGCGACCTTGGTGCGGATCGCCGCGTTGTTGATCAGGATGTCGAGGCCGCCGAAGGCTTCCACCGTCGTGTCGACCAGGCGCTTTACTTCCGCCGGATCGGTGATGTCGGCGCGGCAGGCGATCGCCTTGCCGCCGGCCTTGCGGATGCCCTGCGCCACTTCCTCACAGAGCTCGGCGGCCGAGCGCGCGTTGATCGTCACCGCGGCGCCGGCGCGGGCCAGCTCCTCGGCGATGGCGCGGCCGATGTTGCGCGCGCTGCCGGTCACGATGGCGACCTTACCGTCGAGTTCCCTGTTGCGGTCTGTCGTGGTTGTCATGGGCGTGTCTCGCTTTCCGTCCCTGGGGGTTCCCTAGCAGCTTAGCGCAAAGCGGCGATTGCGGCACCTCCGGGACGCGCGCTCAGACCGGCTTCTTTCGCGGCCGTTCGTTGTAGGCGGCGAACAGGTCCGAGATGGGCACGCCGGCGATCCGCATGCCCTTGAAATTACAGTTCGCAGTGATTTCGGCATTGCTGAAGTCGATGTCATCGAACCGGGCGTCGGCCAGGCTGATGTTGGCGAAGTTCGCCTTCGCCAGCGACAGGTCCTTGAAGACGGCATTGTGGAGCGGCGTGCCAATGAAGACCTTGGCTGCGCTGCCATGGCCGGGCTTGGACCGGACCGGGCGGCTGGGGTCGAAGGGCTTCGCGGTGCCGCCCAGTTGGCCTTCCAGCGCCTCGAGACCAAGCGGCGCGCCCGCGGTCCAGCGTCCGACGTCGATCGTCGCGGGTGTCGCGTCGCCGCCGACGCCGATCAGCATCCGCCGCTCGGCTGGCGCGGCCACGATCGTGTGCAGCGTGCCCGATCCGGTCGCATAGCGGTGGTCGAACACGGGCGACATGGAGTTGTTCAACGCGGCGAACAGCTCGGCGGCGGAGAGCTCGGCGCGCGACCAGTCTTCGAGCGGGCCGATGTGGCGGTACGAGCCCGGATTACGCCGGTTGTAGGCCTGCAGCTCGGGTGCTTGGAAATGGTTGGCGCAGGCTAGTTGCTGGCCTTCCCGCACTGCCAGCGCCGCCGGCGAGGCTTCGACCACCGCCGCCGCGCCCGTCGCATCGATCAGCGAGTAGTTGAAGCCGAGGCCGTGCGGCAGGCGGCGCAGGAGCGCGACCGCCTCGCGGGTCGTGGCGCACTGGTCGAGCACGATGCGAACGATGAGGATGCAGACAAGGCCTGGCTGCCACGTCGCTTGGTTTACCATATGCAGGCCGACGCAAAGACCGTGCTCGTTCATGCCGTCGACCCGGCCGGTGAAGCGGTCGGAAAACCCTATGCTCGCGTAGACGCCCTTGGCCTGGGCCGCGACCAGGATGCGGTCGTAATGGCGCACGTCGTAGTCGTAGTTGCGGCCGTAAAGTTCGCCGGTCATTACCGCCGAGCAGCCGCGTTTCGGGTAACGCAGCCGCCCATTGGAATATTCCGCCACCGCCCGCTCGAGCGGGATCGCGAGCCCGTCGGCGAGGCCATGCAGCTCCTCCCAGATATTGGGGGCGTAGGTCTCGAGCGCGGCGCGGGCATTCTTGAAGCTGAAGCCGAAGGGACGGCGCTCCTTGCGGCGACCGAAGGCGCGGCCGCGGGGTGTCTTGCGAAAGCCTTCGGCCATCTGCTTGCCGACATCGTAGGGGCTTCCGCGGCATTCCAGTACGTCCACGCGCCACTGCTTCGCCATCGAACACCTCCGGGTACGGCGAGATAATTCCGGGTCCCGTTTTCCCGGTCAAGAGCGCGAGGGAGGACTCGCAGCAGCGGAACGGCGCGCCTTGCATGGGGTTGATTTACGGCGCCCGGGCGCGCAGCATGGGCGGATCGTCAACCCAGCCGCGAGGCGGTACCGGTGCGCAGAATCCTCATCTTGCTCGCCATCATCGGGGCGCTGTTCCTGCTGCTGCCGCCGACGCCCGCGCTCGCCTGGTCGAGCGTGCCCTTCCTGCTGCTGGCCGCGCTGTTCGTCGACGCCTACCGCAGCGGCCGCCGGCAACTGCTGAAGCGGGAGGAGGGCGAGGAGGCGACGGATACCGCCGTCCAGGCGTCGCGGCTGTTCGCCGGGCTGATGCTGTTCGACGCGGTCTGGCTCGGGCTGAGCGGCGACGCCGCCGCCATGACCGACAGCGCGGCGTTGCACGGCATGGACGGCGGGGCCGATCTCGGCGGCCTCGATATGGCCGCTCATGCTCGGCGGGATCATGCGGCGGCGAGCGGGTGGAATGGGCGGCGGGTTCTGAAGCGGAATTGATCGCCGCCGCGATGTTGATCCGGCCGCTGTTCGTCAGCCTACCTGAGTCGGAGGCGCCAGCGATCCGCGCCAACGTGCCGCGCGGATTCCTTCAGGCAGGCCCGTAGCACCATGCCCAAAGCTCAAAACATTCTGCCGCTGATCGCCATGGCGACCATCCTCGCGGTCTGCGGCTGGATCGTCGCCGGGGCGGCCGGCATGGGCGGCGTGCTGCTCGGCGTGCTGGCGCTCATCCTGATCGGGCCGCAGGTGCCGCCCGAGCTGGCGATGAAGGTCGGCCACGCGACGCCGCTCAACCCCTGGCAGGCGCCCGCGCCCTACCACGACGTCCAGCAGCTCGCGCTGCATTTCGGCCTCGCCGCCGCGCCGCAGCTTTATCGCGTCGACACCCAGACGCCGGTCGTCTTTTCCTCGGGCAACCGGCAGCGCTCGGCGATCGCCGTGTCGGACGCCGCGCTCTCGATCCTCGCCGAGCGCGAGCTGCGCGCCGTGCTGGCGCATGAGATGGCGCATATCGCCGCCGACGACATCGGCCTGATGCGGGTTGCGGACATCCTCGGCCGCATCACCTCCTTCGTCGCGACCTTCGGCCTTCTCGCCATACTGTTCGGCGGCCTGATCCTGCCGACCGGCGCGCTGAAGGCGGGCGAGGTGTGGTTCATGGCCTTCGCGCCGACCTCGGTCAGCCTGCTGCAGCTTGCGCTTCTGCGGCGGCGCGAATATGCCGCCGATGCGGCGTCGGTGCATATCACGCATGATCCGGCGGGGCTCGCCGCCGCGCTGCAGAAGATCGAGCGCGCCACGCGCTGGACGCTGAAGCGCATGTTCGGCGACTCTGCCGGCGGCTTCGAGGTGCCGACTTTCCTGCGCACGCATCCCTCGACCCAGGACCGCATCGCGCGGCTCCAAAGCGGCGGTTGAGCGTCGCTAGCCGTCTCGATCCGCGGGCGGCGGCCGGAAATAGCGCCGCGGGGTGACGCCGAGCGCTTGGCGGAACATCGAGACGAAGCTGCCCGCGCTGTCATAGCCGAGCTCGAAGGCCACCTCGGTGACCGAGCGGCCCTCGGCCAGCCGGAGCAGCGCTTGCTGCAGGCGGAGCCGCGTCCGCCATTGGCCGAAGGAAAGGCCGGTCTCCCGAAGGAAGAGGCGGGCGAGGGTGCGGGCGCCGGCGCCGCCGTGGCGGCCCCATTCGGCGAGGGTTTGCCGGCTGCCGGGATTGCGCTTCAAGGCGGCAGCGACTCGCGCCGCGCGCGGGTCCGCCGGGTCGGGCAGATGCAAGGGCTCGATTTCACCGCCACGGATGCGGTCGAGCAGCACGGCGACGAGCCGGCCGTCCGCCCCCGCTTCGTCATAGAGCGGCGGCAGCCGCGCGGCTTCCTGGATCAGCGCCCGCAGCAGCGGCGGCACGACGACCACCGTCGGCTGCGACGGGCAGGCGCCGGCATCGCCCCGAGCGCGACGTAGATCGAGCGCATGCTGACACCGCGCCGCGTCTCGACCGCGTGCGGGACGCCGGGCGGTATCCACACGGCGCGCTCGGTCGGCACGATCCAGCTTCCGGCGGGGCCCGTCACGGACATGACGCCCGACGTCGCGAAGATCAGCTGGCCGCGCGCATGGCGGTGCAGACCGGTCGCATGCCCGGGCGGGTATTCGCTGGCGAGCGCGACGATGGGGCGGGGTACGTCCTCGTAAAGCGCGCGCAAGGGAGCTTCGGCCGTCATTTGGCCAGAATTGCGAAAAACTTGTCATTTCGCAAGAAAGCGGACAGCGGTTTCCCCGCTATTCTCGGGACGCCGTACCGAAGACCGTCCCTTCCGCACGAGGCTTCTCCCGCATGACCCCGCCCGAAATCGCATTTCTCGGTCTCGCCGCGTTCTTCACCTCGGCGATGACGGCGGTCGTCGGGTCCGGCGGCGGCACGATCCTGATCGCGCTTTTCCTGCAGTTCATGCCGCCGGTCGCGGCGATCCCCGTACATGCCCCTTTCTGGACGGCCCGATTCAGATGCTGATCGCAGGTTGCGGGACCGGCAAACATCCCATCCAAACGGCCTCCTATGGAAATGTTGAAATAACCGCCATCGACATCAGCAAGAGCAGTCTTGCCTATGGAATGCGCATGGCGCGCAAATACGGCGTGACCAATGTCAAATTCATGCAGGGTGATATTTTGCAATTGGCCAAACTCAACAAGCGCTTTCACATCATAGAAAGTGTCGGGGTCCTGCATCATATGGAAGACCCGCTGGCCGGATGGCGGGTATTGAGCGATCTGCTGGTAGAGGGCGGCCTGATGTCGGTAGGCCTATATAGCGAATTGGCCAGGAAATCCATCGTTGCCGCTCGAGAAATCATCCGCAATGAAGGCTTGGCCCCGAACAGCATCAATATACGGGATTTCAGAAAGCGCATCCTGCAACGGAAACTGGACGATAACATCTGCGGACTGAGCAATGTGAACGACTTTTATTCGAGCAGTGAGTGCAGGGACCTTCTGTTTCATTCCACCGAGCACCGCTTTACCTTACCCCAGATCGGCAAGTCCCTCGATGACTTGAAATTGGATTTCATGGGATTCGTGTTCGACAGCCTTAAAACGCCCAACTCGTATCGTGAGCATTTCCCTGAAGACCAGGAGATGAAGAATCTCCTGTTATGGGATCTATACGAGAAACTTTATCCGAATACCTTTATCGGCATGTATAAATTCTGGTGCCAGAAAAATTGATCCTGTGCCGCAATGGCACGGGCTGGTCGCTTGAAGCTACATGCCCGACTGGATGGCCTCAAGCCTGTAATCGGTGTTCCGCCTCAAGCTTTGCCGCCATTCTGTGGTCATGATCAACCTCGCCACGCGCCCAACATCTAATAGGTGCTTCGTCTCACTCAGGATTACTGTTACTATCGCCGATAAGATACGGATCGCGACACAACGGGAGGAGCGCCATGGATGTCATATCGATAGTAACCCTGGTGGTGATAGCCGTCATCGCCTTTTACATCGTTTCGATTTACAACCGCCTCGTCACGCTTAAAAACCGTTTCAAGAACGCCTTCGCCCAGATCGAAGTGCAGTTGAAACGACGCTACGATTTGATCCCCAATCTGGTCGAGACCGCCAAAGGCTATATCAAACATGAACGGGAGACATTGGAAGGCGTCACCCGGGCGCGCAATGCCGCCGCCGGCTGCTGGCCGCGCCCAGGCCGATCCGGGCAATGCCGATGCGATCAAGTCCCTGGGCCAGGCGGAGGGCAGCCTGAATGGAGCCTTGGGCCGTTTCAACATGGTGATGGAGGCCTACCCGGACCTCAAGGCCAATCAAAACATGATGCAGCTCACCGAAGAGCTGACCAGCACCGAGAACCGGGTGGCCTTCGCCCGCCAGGCGTTCAACGATGCAGTGATGGAATACAACACTTACAAGCAGTCCTTCCCGCCACAGATGTTCGCCACGATGTTCGGCCACGGGCCGGACGCGAGCCTGCTGGAATTCGAAGACCACGCGCAGATCCAGGCCGCGCCCAAGGTTTCGTTCTGATCTGACCGCGGCCCATGAATTTTTTTGAGGCCCAGGCCAGGGCGAAACGCCAGACCGGTTGGCTGCTGTTGCTGTTCGGCCTCGCGGTTGCTGGGCTCATCGTCCTCACCAATCTGCTGGTGATGGCGTTGATCACCTACAACCACGACGCCCGGTATTTTTCCAGTAACACCTTTTGGCAGCAGTTTGACTGGGGGCTGTTCACCGCCGTCGCCGCTGCCGTCACAATCCTGATCGTTCTCGGCAGTGTCTACAAGATGGTGGCGCTGTCCGGCGGCGGCCGTGTCGTGGCCGAGATGCTGGGCGGCAGCCACATTCCGCGCAACACCGACGACCCCGCGCAGCGGCGCCTGCTCAACATTGTGGAGGAGATGGCCATCGCCTCCGGCATCCCGGCACCCCCGGTTTATCTATTGAACGATATGGGCATCAACGCCTTCGCCGCCGGCCTGTCGCCCAACAACGCGGTGATCGCGGTGACACGCGGCGCGCTCACCTATCTGGAGCGTGACGAACTGCAGGGCGTAATCGCCCACGAGTTCAGCCACATCTTCAATGGCGATATGCGCATGAACATCCGGCTGATGGGCGTGCTGCACGGTATCCTGTTGCTCGGGCTGGCAGGTTATTTTCTATTGCGCTCTACGGCTTTCATGCGCAGCTCGCGCAATAGAAACGGCGGCAATGTCGTGGTCGCGTTGTTTGCATTGGGCGCCGGGCTGGTGGCGATCGGTTATGTGGGATTCTTTTTCGGCCAGTGGATCAAGGCGACGGTGAGCCGCCAGCGCGAGTTGCTGGCCGATGCCACCGCGGTGCAGTACACGCGCAGCAATGAAGGCATTGCCGGCGCCCTGAAAAAGATCGGCGGCTCGACCTGGGGTTCGCTGTTGGAGAATCCCTCGGCACAGCAATACAGTCACGCCTATTTTTCGGTGGGCGTCAAAGGTTTTCTGCAAAGCCTGTTTGCCACCCATCCCCCTCTGGCGCTGCGCATCAAACGCATCGATCCCCGCTGGGACGGTGAAATTCATCAAGCCCAAGGTGCAGGAAATCGCCGCGGACACGGCGCCGGAACACATCGCCGCAGCAAAGATAACAGTGATGGCAGGGGCGGTGTCCGCGGGCATGTTAAACCCGGACGATGCCGTCGCACTGGTAGGCAACGTCAAACAGGAGCATGTCGATCTGGCGCGGGACATCCTGGCGTCGATTCCCGACCCATTGCGCCAGGCGGCCGAGGAAGCGTTCCGGGCGAAGCGGTGATCTACGGCATGTTGCTCGGCACCAAGCCCGACATCCTGGCCAAGCAACAGGCCCTGATGTCCCACCTGGCCGACCCCGCCGTAACCCAAAACACCAAGGACTTGCTGCCGCATCTGCCCAAACTACCGGAGGCGGCGCGCCTGCCATTGGTGGGCATGGCCATGCCGGTGCTGCGCACCTTGTCCATGGAACAATACCGCCGCTTCCGCGCCGTGGCGGGAGCATTAATCGCGGCTGACAACAAGGTCGACCTGAAAGAATGGATCCTGCAACATTTCCTGATCCGGCAACTGGACGAACACTTCGGTCTGCACCAGCGGCCCAAAGCTAAATACAGTTATCTGGGGGCGGTGAAGCGGGAAGCCGGAACGCTGCTGTCGCTGCTGGCCCTCACCGAACATACGGACGATCCCGCCGGGGCCGAACAAGCCTTCAAGGCCGGCATCGCCGC
>CAVQDH010000014.1:0-299053 GCA_963711215.1 uncultured Alphaproteobacteria bacterium
CAATGCTGCTTTCGATAAAATCGAAGACCGGATGGAAAACGGACCCGTCGTGGCCCGCTTTCCGGTGCGCTACGCGGAGGCCCTTGCCGGCCGGGCGCTGGATGGTCATATCGTCCCGATGATTGGAAGCGTTCAGGAAGCAGAAGGAAGCAACGAGCGGTGACCGGCCTGCGCTGCCTCAAGTCGCTGACCATCACAATCGCCCTTGTCGTTGCCGGGGGAGCCCTGGCTGTGCCGAGGCCCGTTTCGGCGGGGCCGCCGGCAAGTCAAGGTTCGCAAAGACCCGACGTGTTCCAAAAATTCGCGACCGCCATGGCCGAGCGCCCGATGATGGCGCCGATCATTCGGCTGTTCCGCGAGAGACAATACGGCGCGGCCGAGAAAGTCTTGCGCGCGCTCATCCGGCAGTTTCCGAACTCCGCGCTTTATCACTACAACCTCGCCGCCGCGCTGTCCCGCCAGGGTAAGACGGACGCGGCATTCGACAGCCTGAGCAAGGCCGTCGAGGAGGGCTTTGCGAACGAGAGCGTGCTCGAGCGCGACCCGGATATCGAATCCCTGCGCGGTGATGTCCGGTATAAGGCGTTGCTCGCAAAAGTGCGCACCATTGCCGCCGAAGCGAAAAAGGCGGCCGCTGCCCCGGTCCGGCCCGCCCCGGTCACGCAAGGCCGCGCGGTCATCGGCCTATCGAATACGAGCTGGGAGCCGCGCAGCAATATTCTCATCAGCCGCTTCACCTTCCCGCCGAAGGCGCAGAACGGCACCGTTCACAGCGGTGAGGATGAGGTCGCAAAGCTTCTGAACGCCTGGTACGCGGACGGAAAGGCGGCCGGCAACAACGGCGACTTGTATGACAATCGCGACCGTGGCCATTCCCGGTTCTCGGCCGCGCTGCTGCCGCAAGTCGCGCATACGGTCTATAGCCCCGAAGCGCATGACGCAGGCGTCGATTACGGCGTTAATCCCGGCATCCTGTTCAACGCGATCACTTTCGGGAACTCGTCGACGGCCTTGACCAATACCTTCGCCTGGCGAAGCCAGGCGCGTCTCATCCTGACCAGCGGCACCCTCGTCGAGCGCGCCTATCTGCAGTATGCGAACAATGCGCTTTACGTGTACCCGGAGCACCGCGATCACGATGTCAACAACGGCGACCTCATGCCCGCCAACACGCCCTATATGATCGTATCGCAGGGCTCGTCCGGCTCCGATCAGCCGTTTCTGCACGCGGTCGGCGCGATCCTGGCGGCATTCCGGCCGTCGGTGAAGAATTTCCTCCGGCAGCACCGGCTCGTCATGCCGACGGTGCAGATGATCTTCCGGCGCGGCCAGAAGCAAGTGCGGGATGATGCGGACTATCTGAGCGCGAAGGCGCATCCGTCCGTCTTCCTGGCGAAGAACATCGACCTGGTCCGCATGATCAAGCTGGCGCACGGCCTGACGGTGGACGCCATTCCGCCGGTGGTGAAGCTGGTGCCGGTGGACGAGGACAAGGTGAAAGCCGGCATCGACTATTTCGCGCCGGCCGAGCTCGGAGAACGGCTATTCGATACGCCGAGCGCGATCGCGCGCCTCGTCCGCTCGACGCGCTACATGCGGCACCTCGTCGTGAGCGCAAGCGGAACGACGGACCTCAATGGGCGCCCGCTGACCTTCCATTGGGTGGTGCTCGGCGGAGATGCGGCCCGCATCAAGATCACGCCGCTCGACAAGACCGGGGAAAGGGCCGAGATCGAGGCGCCCTGGCAGGACCGTCATTCGGTCCCGAATTTTCCCGAGCTGAAGACGGACCGGGTCGATATCGGAGTCTTCGCGAGCAACGGGAAATACATCTCGGCGCCGGCTTTCGTCACATTCTTCTATCCCGGCGATCAGAAGCGCAGCTATGACCCGAACGGTCGCATCCGTTGCATCGACTACGACGACCCCACCTTTCGCAAACGCTACGTCGATCCCGTGCTGTTTCCGTCGCGGGATTGGCGCGACTGTTACGACTATGACGATGCGGGACGATTGCTTGGCTGGAACCGCGTGGCGGGCGGGTCGGTGCAGCGCTTCACGCGGGACGGGGAAAAGGTCATCGAGACGGATTCCGAAGGACGCCCGATCATGGCCGAAGCCGTGCGCTATGAGGTGGCGCCGACGAAGGCGGGCCGGCCGAAGATCGTCCAGGTTCCCGCGGGCCGGTTCGTCAGCTATCACTACGACGGAGATGGCGACCGCTTCGGCACGCCGAGCCCGGTCGAGAAATAGCGCGGCGCAGCAGCACGGGCGAGGCGGTGGAGGGCGCGCTCGATGCGGGCGCCCTCCTCGGTGAAAATCCCGTCCGTCTATCGCGTCAATTTCGACAGTCGCAACGGCTCGACGCCGGCGAAGGCCGTCACATAGTCGTCGAGGCCGTCCGGCGAGCCGACGTCCGGGTCGCGCAGCATCTCGTGGACGACCGACGTCGCGCGGTCGCTGTCGGCGGCGGTCCGGCATCTGCCGGGGCCCCGGGGTCGCGGCGCGCATCGATGCCGCGTCGCTGAAGTCCTCGCCATACACGACCAGAGGATCGACGCTGCCGAAAGCAGGGCCGTGAAACAGCGCCCGCAGCGCCGTCGTGTCCATCGTCGCGACGTCGACCGGGCCGGCCTGGGCCGCGGCCGGCGAGAGCCCGACGAGCGTGAGCAGGGAAATCGCGTAGAGGAAGCGCTTGGTATGAGACATGGCACTCACTCGGATTGCTGTGGATGACGCTTGGTCCGGATGCACCCGAGAAGCGCGTCCCGTTCGGGACATCCGGCTCCGTTCCTTCGAACGAAGGCGCCGGGGCGGAGGGGTTAAGAGGGGCGGTCGGGGTCTGGGGGGCGCTGCCGCGCGGCCGCGTCATGTCCGGCGCGGATGCGGCCGGCGCTCATTCGGCGCCGTGCGGTGGCAGGGATATACTCTTCGGGCGGCGCGCCGCCGCTGCGACGGTGCCGGACAACAGGGGAATTACGACGATGAAAGTCACGGGAATCGACATCCTTGTCGCCGGCGCCGGCTGGCGCAATTTCAACTTTCTCAAGGTCAGTACCGACGAAGGGCTGACCGGCTGGGCCGACTTCTCCGAGGGCAATGTCGGCGGCGTGATCGCGCCGCTGATTCGCCATATCGGCCAGCATCTGATCGGCAAGGATCCGCGCAACGTTCAGGCGGCGATCGAGGAGCTGCGGCGGCGCAGCTGGGGAGTCGCCATCGGTGCGGCGGCGCGCGCCATCGGGCCGCTGGAAAACGCGCTGGTCGACATCAAGGCCAAGGCGCTGGGTCTTCCGGTGCATGAGATGCTCGGCGGCGCGCTGCGCGATCCGCTGCGTCTCTACTGGTCGCATTGCGGCACCTATCACGTCAGCAATTGGGAGCTGCTGGGCGTCGATCCGATCCGCTCGCTCGACGACGTCACGGCGCTGGGCCGGCGGGTCAAGGCGGCGGGCTATCACGCGCTCAAATCCAATCTGATGATGTTCGACCGCGAGAAGCCCTATCTCTACGGACCGGGATGGGTCGGCGGGAACGGCGACCGCGACCGCAACCCAGTGCGCGCGGCGATCCATGCCGCGGTCGACCAGTACCAGGCCTTCCGCGACGGCGCCGGGCCGGGTGTCGGGCTGCATCTCGACACCAACTTCAACTTCCGCATGGAAGGTTTCCTGCGCATGGCGCGCGCGCTCGAGCCGCTCGACCTGGAATGGCTCGAAGCCGACAGCTTCGACGCAACGGCGCTGGCCCAGGTGCGCCACGGCACGACGACGCCCATCGCTTCCTGCGAAACGCTGACCGGATTACGGCAGCTGCGCCCGTTCCTGGATCAGCGGTCGGTCGACGTCGTCATCATCGACGCGATGTACAACGGCATCCTGGAGTCGCTGCGCATGGCGGCGCTGTGCGACGCCTTCGAGATCAACGTCGCCAGCCACAACTACGCGGGCCCGATCGGCACGCTGATCACGGCGGCGTTCTGCGGCGTCTTGCCCAATTTCCGGGTGATGGAGATCGACGCGGTGCAGGTGCCCTGGGCCTATGACCTGCTGACCGAAAAGCCGGCCATCGAGAACGGCCATATGCGGCTCATGCCCGGCCCCGGCTGGGGCGCGGAGGTCAACGAAGACGCCGTGAAGGCGCACCCGCCGATCCAAGAAAAAGCCGGGCTGCGATAGATCCGGCCGGACGTGCGGCATTCACCGGGGCGATCGATATTGCTGCACGGGGCAAGTATATAAAGGTTGCAATATATTGATTTAATTATGCAATATATCTGATTAATTTTAAAATATACTGTGATGAATATCAATATGTGATGGTCATCACATTAAGTAACCAAATAATATTTATTATAATCAAGACGAAATTATTGCTATATTTTATGCGTATTTGGGAGAGATTATTATTTTTCTGGCCATGCCTTCACTGTGCCGCATCTTTTCTCTGGAGAGTCTGCGATGCCTGAGCCGCGATAGCTCGGGAGCGACGCAGATCGAGTACAGCTTGATCGTTGCGCTCGTATCGGTCGCCGTGCTTTCCGGCGCCAGCGAAGTCGGCTCGATGGTCAAAGCGGTCTTCAGTAAATCCTCGCAATCGATCGAGCAAACCGCCAATGCCGCGGCGGCAAATTGCGGTCCCGGCAATGGCAACGGCAACTGCGCGAACAAGGGCAACGGCGGCGGCAACACCAATGGGTCGGGATCCGGGACCGGAAACGGCGGCCAGAATAACGGTCAGGGCGGAAATTCCGGCAATGGCGGCGGCGGCAAAGGGGCTGGCAATGATTAGAGATCGCATGATCAACCGGTTCGCGAAGGGGAGGTGACAGATGTTTGAGGTAAGCCTCCTAAGCACGGCTATCAGCTTCTACGCCTTCGGCGTAGCCGTTCTTCTCTTCGTCCGCTCGTCAAAAAACTGGCGGTTCAGTCCGGTCGCGCTCGCCGGGCTTCTTACCACCCTATTCGTCTGCGCGTTGGCGGTCGGCAATCTATTGGGAGTCGGCCCGGTGCTCCGGGTGGAATACAAGGGTGAGAGCTACGCCTTTGCGAACATCCTGATCACCATTCTGGCGTTGCTCGCCGTTCTGTTCCTCGAACGGGCCCGCCGTGAAGAGGTGATGCAAGCGCTGAAATATCAGGCGTCGCACGATCCGCTGACGGACCTGCCCAATCGCGCGAATTTCGTCGCGACACTCGAGACGGCACTTGGCGAAGCCCAGCGCACCGACAGCAAGCTGGCCGTGTTTCTGCTCGATCTCGATCGCTTCAAGGACATCAATGACACGCTGGGCCATCCGATCGGCGATCGCCTGCTGCAAGAACTGGCGACCCGGTTAGCCCGGCGTATGCCGCGGCACGCGATGCTGGCGCGCTTCGGCGGCGACGAGTTCGTCCTGCTGCTGCCGGAGGCCGACAGCGCCACCGCGATACAGGACCTCGCGCGCGCCATACTCGAAGAGCTGTGGCATCCCTTCTGGGTCGACGAAGTCATCCTCGATGTCGGGGGCAGCATCGGCGCCGCCTTGTTTCCCGAGCACGGCGCCACGCCGGACGAATTGCTGCGTCACGCCGATATCGCCATGTACAAGGCGAAACGCCACCATAGCGGCATCGAGGTCTATTCCTCGGAAGATGATCCCCACAGCCTCCGGAGCCTCACGCTCACCGGCGACCTGCGGCGAGCGATCGACGCGAATGATCTCGAGCTCGTCTTTCAGCCCAAGGTAAATCTGCGCAACGGCGCAGTCGTGGGCGCCGAGGTACTGGCGCGATGGAAGCGGGCCGGGCACGGGCAGGTGTCGCCCGACGAATTCATCACCCATGCCGAACAATGCGGCCTGATCTTCCCCATGACGAAGTGGGTGTTGAATGCCGCCCTTCAGCGCGGGTCCGAGTGGCGCGAGGCCGGGCACGATATCGAAATCGCGGTCAATCTCTCCGCGCGGCTGTTGCATCATGCGGCAATCGTCCCGACCGTCGTGTCGCTCCTGGCAAAATGGAACTATCCGGCAAACCGGCTGGCGCTGGAGATCACGGAGAACGCCATCTTGCTCGATCCCGTCCGGGCCATGGGCGTCGTGGCGCAGCTGTCGGATCTGGGCGTCAAGTTGTCGATCGACGACTTCGGCACGGGGTATTCCTCGCTCGCCTATCTCAAGAACCTCGCCGTTCACGAGCTCAAGATCGACAAGAGCTTCGTGCTGGGGATGGTCGAGAACGGGTGTGACCGCACGATCGTCAACTCGGTGATCTCCTTGGCGCACGACCTCGGCCTCAGCGTCGTCGCCGAGGGCATCGAGACACTGCAGGCGCTGAAGGTGCTGGCGGAATTCGGCTGCGACGTCGGGCAGGGGTATTATTGCGGACGGCCCATGCTCGCACGCGATTTCGCGAGCTGGCTCGATTTCAACATGCCGGAAATGCCCGTCCTCGCCCGGCCGGTGAAGAAGACGCGGAAAGCGCGGACGGCGGCATCGTCCTCCTGGTCGGTGCCTGCGCGCGCGGTGGCCCAACGGGCCTGATCGCAGCGGCGCGCGGGTGGCCCGACGGGAGCCTTGTCGCGGCACCACTACCCGTGAAATGGGGCCGGCACCAACGGGTTACCAACAATGAACCAATAACACGCGGGGGAATCCTGTAGCGGCGATCTCGGCCTCAGAATTAACCTATGTTAACGAGCCTGGATGGCCAAAGGGAGCCCACCAATGCGTTCGACGCTTTTTCGCGTGGCCGCGGTTGCGGTCGCTGTCGGCCTTTACGCCGGATCGGCGCAGGCCGCGAATGTCTCGTTCACGGGCAGCTTCGCCACGGATGATGCGGTCCAGCTGTTCAACTTTTCGGTGGGCGCACCGTCCTCGGTAACATTGCGGACCTATTCCTATGCCGGCGGTGTCCAGGCCAACGGAAACGTCGTTTCCGCAGGCGGCTTCGATCCCATTCTTGCGCTCTTCAATTCGACAGGCCATCTGATCACGCAGAATGACGACGGCGGCGCGGCAACGTGCCGGCCGATCCGTCTACGGGCTCGCACTTCGACACATTCCTCCAGTCGTCGCTGGCGGCCGGTAACTACACCGTGTCGGTCATGGAGTACGACAATTTCGCCAACGGTCCGAACATGGCGAATGGATTCCGGCGGGACGGACAAGGGAAACTTCACCTCCACGTATAACTGTAGCGCGGCTCTTTCTGTGACGTCAGCCACACAATCGAACGAATCAATGGGCGTTCGATATCCTGAACGTCGAGCGACGCCGTCCTCGTGGATCGCATCCGGGCAATCAGCCCGGGCAACGTATCGGCCGTGCCAATCCCGGCCGCGTTGCCGCTGCTGGCGAGCGCACTTGCCTGGCTCGGCTTCTTCGGCCATCGCCGCCGCAGCGCCTGACGGCGAAGGCGGGGCCTCCGTATCACGCGCGCACCGGCTCTACGCGGCAGGCAGGGCCTGGATAACCGGCTCGCCCGCGGTGATCGACTTGTGCATGAGCCGCCGTGCGTTCGCCGGAAAGGCGTTGCGGTGATGCATGACGCAGCGATTGTCCCAGACCAGCAGGTCGCCCACCTTCCACTTATGTTCCCAGACATATCTGTCGCGGCAGGTATGCGCCCAGATCTCGTCCAGCAGCTTTTCGCTTTCCGCGAGCGGCAGATCGAAAATGTAGGAGTTGAGGCGGCGGCCGAGATAGAGGCATTTCTTGCCCGTGACCGGATGGGTCCGCACCATCGGATGTCTCACGCCCGGCGCTTTTGACGGGTCGGTCACATCCGCGAATTCCGGGCGTTTCGTGCCGTCGGAGCTGTGTACCTTGGAGTGGTTGGCGAATTTTCCCGCGATCTTGGCGGCAAGATCGGCCGGCATCTCGTCATAGGCTCGGTACATGTTGAGGAAGGCGGTTTCACCGCCTGTCTCGGTCACCTCGATCGCGTGCAGCAAGCTCGCCGAGATCGGCGTCTCGGTGAAGGAGCTGTCGGTATGCCAGAAGGCTTCGCCGTCGCCGAGGCTGCCGCGCGGCTTGCCGCCCTCGTCGATGATGTTGGAGATGATGGTGATCTCGGTCGGCACCTCGTCCGGATAGTATTTCTTCCGGCCGAGCCCCAGGAGCTGGTTCGCCGTCAGGCCCGGCGGCCCGAACAGCTCGCGGAGCCGGAGCAAGATCATCGAAGCTGAGCGACTGGCCGCGGAACAGCAAAACCAAATGCGCGGTATAGGCGTCGAAAATGAATTTCCGATCCGCGTCGGAAACTTGCCCTTCGATAGATCGACGCCGGCGATTTCGGCGCCCAATGGGCCGCCTGTCGGAATGACTTCCATGTTCCCATCCTAGTACCTGGTATCGTTTATCAAGCTTACCACGCGCGAAGAGTGGCCAAAAAATCGCGGCTGAACGCGGCCGATGGGACGTCCTGCGGCGCGCCCGGCCTAGGCCGGCATGTGTTTTCGTTCCCGGCTTCGGAGCCGCCAGGTCTGGCGTACCCTTAGAACGATGGTGAGAATGCCGATCGCGAAAAACGCCAGCGAGATCGGCCGATGCAGGAAGATGAGCGCGCCGCTGTCATCGAGCATCATGGCTTGGCGCAGCGACGTCTCCGCGCCGCTGCCCAGGATGAAGGCGATGACGAAGGCTGGGACCGAGAAGTCGAAGCGCTTCATCAGATAGCCGACGACGCCGAAGCCTGTCATCAGCGCGAGGTCGAAAAGCGCCTGCCGCAGGGCATAGGCGGCGACGTAGCAGATGACGAAGATGAGCGGATAGATCATCTGGGCCGGTACCAGGGCGATGATCCGGCCGATCACGCCGCTGCCCCAGTAGCCGACCACGAAATAGGTCGCGATGCAGAACAGCCCTGAGGCGAACAGTCCGTAGATGATGTGGTGCGATTGCACGAACACCGACGGCCCGATGGTGATGCCGTGGATCAGCATGACGCCGGCGAGCAGGGCGGCGGCGGTGCTCCCCGGTATGCCGAGCGTCAGCAGTGGGATCAGATTGGCGCCGGACGTCGCATTGTTCGCCGACTCCGCCGCCGCGACGCCTTCCAGCGCGCCGTGTCCGAACCGTTCGGGATGCTTCGAGGTTCGGCGCGCCTCTGCGTAGGCGACGAAACAGGCGACCGTCGCGCCGATGCCGGGCAACATGCCGATGATCGTGCCGTATCCTGTCGACCGGGCCATCACCGGTGCGCATTGCTTGAAGTCCGCCCAGGTGACGTAGTTGTCCTCGGGCTTCTCTGACTTCGGTGCGATGGCCTGGTCGCCGATCAGCGAGCCGCGATCCATCACCCGGATAAAGACCTCGGACAAGACGAAAACGCCGAGCAGCAGCGGCACCAGTGCCACGCCATCCAGCAGGTAGTCGATATGGAAGGTGTAGCGTTCATCGGATGTGATCGGGTCGAAGCCGATCAGCGCCACCAGGATGCCAAGCAGCGTGCTGAGGATGCCCTTGATCACGGAATTACCGATCACGCTGCCGAGAATGATGAAGGCGCAGAAATAGACGGCCGTATATTCGGCGGGCCCCATCTTGGCGGCGTAGAGCGCGATGTAGGCAGCGCCGAAGATCAGCAGCAGCTCGGAAAAGGTATCGCCCAGGGCGGAGGCGATGACCGCCATGCGCAGCGCCTTGCCTTGCTTGCCCTGCTGGGTCAGCGGGAACCCTTCGAGCTGCGTCGCCGATGCCTGCGGCGTGCCGGGCGTGTTGAAGAGAATGGCTGGGATCGAGCCACCGAAGCAGGCGGCTTTGCTGATCGTGTAGATGAAGACGAGCGCCGGCAGGGTGTCCATGTAATAGGTAACGGGGATCAACAGCGAGATGGCCGCCGACGCGGACAAGCCGGGCGTAGCGCCGGCGAACAGGCCGATGGCGGTGCCGAGCAGCGCATAGAAGACCGGCTCCCATCCGGAGAACAGCGTCGCAAATCCGTCGATAATGGACATGTCTTTTTAACCTGCTTCTAACGGTGGACAGGGCCGGCCTTCGGCATTCGTATCGGTCTGAGCAACGCGACACATGTCACGTCAGACCGATCAGGGCGCGGAGAGGCCTGAAATACCATTCGTTGTCGTAGCCGAGGATCGTCCCGGTCGTTTCGTTGAGACCGAAGACGCCATAGAACAGCACGTAGAAGATCATCGCCACGACGATCGGAATGACGACCAATCGGACGAAGCCCCGATTGCCGAAGATCGCAAGCACCGCGGACAAGGCGAAGACCGTCGGCAGCAGATACTGGAAAAGCTCGAGTAGCCAGACATAGAGAAAGCCGAGCGCCACCACCGGCACAAGGTAGCGGAGAATGGGCCCGGCCTCGCCGGCCTCGAAGATGTGCCAACCGCCCTGCGCGATCTGGGCGACGGCCCTCGCGGTAAGGACGACGCCCAGTATCGTCATCAAGGTCAGCACGCCGATCGGGAAATCCTGCGCGCTGAATCCCGGATCCCGCGGGTCGATGAAAATATCCGACGTCACCGAGCCGAACACGGCCGCGACGGCAAGCACCATCACGCCCGCGATGGCGTCGTTACGCGCAGATCGGTCGATAGCCATTTCGCCCCACACAGTCTGGTGAATTGCCGCCGCGAAGTGTCGATCAGGGACGGGCTGCTACTTGGCCTCGGCGATCCGCTTGCGAACGACCTCGATGGTATCGCTCCATTCCTTTTTGAGGTGCGCCGCGAATTTCGTGACCTCGTCGGAGCCGCGATAGACGACGGATTGCCCGGCCTTGGCGGCGCGTTGCTTGAACGTGGGGTCTTCCGTCGACTTCTTGATGGCCGCTTCCAGCTTGGCGACGACGTCCTTGGGCGTGCCTTTCGGAACGGCGATGACGAGCGGCGTTTCCATCGGGACGTACGGGCTCTTGAAGTCACCCATGGTCGGGACTTCCGGCTGGGCCGGATCGCGCGTATCCGAGAATGTCGCGATGACATTCATCTTCTTGTCGTAGCCGCCTGCCGCGTTCGAAACGGCCAGGCCGCCGAAATCCACGGTGTTGCCGAGCAGCGCCACGCGGACCTTCGAGCCGCCTTTGAACGGAACGTCCTGGGTCATGTCGTAGACGCCGTTCTTGTTCAGCCAGGCGATCACGGCCAGCGATGTGATCGAAGCGCGGCCTGCGTTGCCCCAGCGTAGCTTCTTGCCTTCCGCATGCGCTTTCTTGATGCCCGCGATGACGTCGGCCGGCGTTTTGAAGCCGCTTTGCTTCGAGGCCGCGACCATCACGTTGTTGACGCCGATCTGGGCAACGAGCTCGAAGTCCTTGAACAGGTCGACGCCGTGGTCGCGCAATCCCGTCGCGATGATCGCGCTGCCCATGGAGACGAGCATCGTCGAATAGCCGTCCGGCCGCGATGTCTTGAGCACCTTCATCGCGGGAATTTGTGCGCCGCCCGTCTTGTTGACGACGACGAAGGGCTGGCCTCCCGCATATTTCGAGATCGTGGCCGCGAGGTTGCGGGCATAGATGTCGGTGCCGCCGCCGGCGGAGAAGCCGACGATGATGTTGACGGCCTTATTCGGGTATTCGTCCGCCTTTGCGGGGGCGGTGGCCGCCGCCGCGGCGAGCGCGAGCAGCAACGCGCATATCTTCGCTTTTCCCATTTTTTGTTCCTCCCGATCTCATTATTCGATTTTTTCGATACGACCACGGTACAACACGCCTTCGCCGCGGGGCAAATTCACGGCATTTGCCGTGCGCCCATATCTTGAATGGCCGGAAAGAGTTATCGGTGGTCGCTGCCGCCGTACCAGCGGGCGAGGACGTAGTCGGACAGCGCGCCGAGAACGGCATAGATCGCGATCCCCGCGCCCGATAGCAGCACCAGCGCCGCGAACAGCCGCGGTATCTGCAGCCGGTAGCCCGCTTCGAGAATACGGAAGGCGAGGCCCGTTTCCGTGCCGCCGGTGCCGGCGACGAACTCCGCGACCACCGCGCCGATCAGCGCGAGCCCGCCGGAGATGCGCAGCCCGGTGAGGAAATAGGGCAGCGCCGAGGGCGCCTCGAGCAGATACTGCACCTGCCAGCGGCGCGCGCCGTAGAGCCGGAACAGGTCGCGCAGGTTGCGATCGGCACTGCGGAAGCCGGCGATGGTATTGGCGAGGATCGGGAAGAAGGCGACGATCCAGGCGCAGGCGACCAGCGACAGGAACGGGTTGTTGATCCAGATGATGAGCAGCGGCGCGATGGCGACGATCGGCGTGTCACCTGCGCGATCACCGCATAGGGCATCAGGCTGCGCTCGAGCCAGCGCGACAGCGCCATCAGGAAGGCGAGCGCGACGCCGCCGAGCGCCGCCAGCGCCAGCGCGGCGAAGGTGATCTCCAGCGTCGTCCAGAGCGAGCGCAGCAGCAGCGGCCCGTCGGCCCACAGCGTCTTCAGGATCAGGATCGGCCCCGGCAGGATATAGGGCGGCACGGCGAGGGCGCGCACCGCAATTTCCCACGCCGCGAGGATCGCGATGCCGATCATGATCGGCGGCAGGCGGTCCGCCGCGCCGTTCATGCGTGCGCCTCCGCGAGACGATCCGACACCGTCCGGCAGATCGCGCCATAGGCGGCGTCCATCCGCAGGTCCGGCGGCCGGGGGAAGGGCAGGTCCACCGGAATATCCGCGACCAAGCGGCCGGGCCGCGGCGACATCACCACCACCCGCTCGGCGAGGTAGACCGCCTCGAACACGCTGTGGGTGACGAACAGCACGGTGCAGCCGCTCGCGGCCCAGATACGCAGCAGGTCGTCGTTGAGGCGAAAGCGGGTGATCTCGTCGAGCGCGGCGAAGGGCTCGTCCATCAGCAGCAGCCGCGGCACGGTCACCAGCGCGCGCGCCACCGAGACGCGCATCCGCATGCCGCCCGAGAGCTGGCGGGGCAGGGAGTCTGCGAAGCCGTCGAGCCCGACCAGCCGGATCGCCGTCGTCGACCGCGCCTGGCTGCCGCGGCGCGCGTCCGGCCGGCAAGGCGGAGCGGGAGATAGACGTTGTCGCGCACGCTGGCCCAGGGCAGCAGCGTCGGCTCCTGGAACACGAAGCCGATATCGCCGGCCTTGGGCGCCTGCGAATGCCAGTCGAGGCGGCCGGCGGTGGCGGTGTCGAGCCCGGCGAGAAGGCGCAGCAGCGTGCTCTTGCCGCAGCCGGACGGCCCGAGGACGGCGACAAAGCTGCCGCGTCCGACCGTCATGCTGACATTCGAAAGCGCGTCGGTGCCGTTGGCGAAGCGGCGGCCGAGCCCGGCCGCTTCGAACAGCGGCGCCGTGTCACCGGGCTCGCTCATTTGGCGGCGGTCGGATGGCCGACGAATTCGGTCGTGAAGGCGCGGCGCCATTTCATGCCGGCGGGATACAGCCCCTGCGCGGTCATCGTCTTCACGAAGCGCGCCCAGCGCCCGTCGCTCATCGCGCCGATGCCGTATCGCTTCGCGTCGCCGGACGTCGACGATGCCGTATTCGTTCATCTTCGCGCGTCCGTAGGCGAGCAGCGCGTCGGTCATCTCCGGGTTGTCGCGCTTGATCAGCGCGTTGGCCGGCCCCGGATCGCCCTGCAGGTAGTCGGCCCAGCCCTTGGCCGACGCGGCGACGAAGCGGCGCACGAGATCGGGGTTGCGCTCGACCAGCTTGCGCGAGGTCTCGATCAGCGCGCCGTAGCTCTCATACCCCGCATCGGCCAGCAGCATGACCACGGGCTTGATGCCCTGCTGCTCGATCAGGAAAGGCTCGCTGCCGAGATAGCCCTGCTGGATCGCCGCCTTGTTCACCAGGAAGGGCGCGATGGAGAAGGTGTAGGGGCGGATCTGCGAATCCGTGTAGCCGAACTTCGCCTTGAGGAACAGCCAGGAGCCGATGCGCGTGTCGGAGCCGATATAGATCGGCTTGCCGCGCAGCGCTTCCAGGCTGTCGTTGCCCTGGCCGGGATGGGCGATCAGCACCGCCGGGTCCTTCTGGAAGAAGGCGGCGACCGCGACCATCGGGATCGACTCGCGGGCGAAGTTGAGCACGATGAAGGAATTCGACGACAGGCTGAAATCGACCCGGCCGGCTGCCAGAAGCTGCGCATGGTTGATCTGCGGCCCGCCCTGGCGGATGACCACGTCGAGCCCGGCGGCCTTGTAGAAGCCCTTGGCGAGCGCCTGGTAGAAGCCGCCATGCTCCGCCTGCGCGCGCCAGTCAGTGCCGAACACGACGCGATCGGCGGCCTGGGCGGTGGTGACGCCGAGGGCGAGCATGGCCAACGCGATGATCGAGCCGAGGACGCGCATCATGCCGGTCTCCTTTAGACCGGATTGATAGCATAGATGGCGTGTGAGGCGAGCGCCGCACGGAAATTCATGCTCGCTGACCGCGCCGAAGGGGACGGTTGCGCCGACGCTGGTCGCCGCTGCGCCGCTTCACCACTCGTCGATCAGCTGGTCGCCCTTCTCCTTCGGCAGGTCGTTGGTCCGCCAGGAGAAGAAGAGCAGGACGCTGTACTCCCGCTTGTGCGAGTAGCCGAGTTCCGGGTTGGAGGAGTCGATCAGCTTGCCGTCCGCCGTGCTGTAGCTCGTCGCCGCGAACTTGGCGACGCCCTTGCGCTCGGTCTTCTTGTAGAGCGCGACTTCCGGCAGCTTGAGCGGCGACGAGGTTAGCGGGATCGGCACGTCGAAGCTCTTGATGCCGATGAGCGTCTCGGTCTGGTCGATCGAAAGCGCGCCCGCGCGCAGCTCGACAACGGCTTGCGCCTGCTCGATCTTCGGCACCAGCGCCACGCCCTGGCGGAGGAGATGGGCGCGGATCGCGGCGAGGGCGTATTTGCTGTCCGTTCCCTCGAAATTCTCGGCGTTGACGAAGACTTTCGTGCCGACGGGGATCGCCAGGTTCAGCTGGTTCGCCGCCCGGTCGGCCGCCGTCGAGATCAGCAGCTCCTCGGTCGCGGTGCGCGCCGGGCTCGAACTCCTTCTCGGTCGAGCACGCGCCGAGAACGAGCGCCGCCAGGGCCATGATCGTCACGGTTCGAAGCATCCAGTCCTCGCTGTCGGGTAATGTCGTGATACGGCCGCCGACTTGCGCGGGTGCGCGTCTAAGGCCCTGCTGCCAATTGCTGCGGGTGAGAGTCACTTCCGGAATAAGCTGACAGTATCCGCAGCGAAGTGACGAAAATATGGCGAAGCTTGGTTCACATGTTGGCGCTGCGGCATGTGCCGCGCACGAGCCGACTCTGTTCGCCGGCCGTGGACGCAGGCTTCTCAACGTGTGCCTGCGCCATGCAATATTAAAGTGAATAGGTGGTGAGGGTTTGACCTGCCATAGTTGATGCGGATCAATGGCGGATGCAGAATGGCGTGGTGCGATTTCGGATAATTCGCAAAAGAATTCGGATGGAGGAATCGGCCATGGCTCTCGGCGGAGGTGATATCGGCGACCGTGGCGATGTCGATCGGGCGCGGCGGCGTTTGCTGCAGACAATCGGGATCATGGGCGGCACGAGCCTGTTCAGCGGCGCGGTCGGGCGCGCGCTTGGCCGCTGACTCGGTGACGCTGCCCTTCGCCAACGGAAAGCGGGCGATCGTCACCTATCCGCAGAAGCGCCCGCTGATCCTGATGACGTCGCGGCCGGTGCAGCTCGAGACGCCGATGGCGCTGTTCAACGACGGCGTCATCACCGCCAACGACGCGTTCTTCGTGCGCTGGCATCTGGCCGACGTGCCGCCGAGCATCGACGCCGATCAGTTCGCGATCAAGGTGCACGGCCGGGTCAAGACGCCGTTGACGCTCAAGGTCGCCGACCTCATGAAGAATTACGAGCCGGTCGAATACACCGCCGTCTGCCAGTGTTCCGGCAACAGCCGCGGCTTCTTCAATCCGCGCGTGCCGGGCGGGGAGTGGGGCAACGGCGCCATGGGCAACGCGGTGTGGAAGGGTGCGCGCCTGAAGGACATTCTCGACAAGGCAGGGCTGGAATCGGATGCCCGGCAGGTGCGCTTCAACGGCGCCGATCAGGGCGTCGTTCCCGAGACGCCCGATTTCATCAAGGCGCTCGACGTCGATCTGGCGCGCACGCCCGACGTGATCGTCGCCTATTCGATGAACGGGAAGCCGCTGCCGCTGCTGAACGGCTTTCCGGTGCGCCTCATCGTGCCGGGTTATTACGCGACCTATTGGGTCAAGATGCTCGACGATATCGAGGTGATCAACCGGATCGACGACAATTTCTGGATGGCGAAGGGCTACCGCATTCCGGCCGACCCGTGCGGCTGCATGGAGCCGGGCCAGGCAGGCGTCAAGACGATACCGATCAATCGCATGACCGTGCGCTCCTTCATCACCAGCGCCGAGGACGGCGCCAAGGTCGCGGGCGACAAGGCGCTCGTCGTCAAGGGCATCGCCTTCGACGGCGGATACGGCATCAAGCGGGTCTTGTTCTCGGCCAACGGCGGGGTGACCTGGCACGAAGCGAAGCTCGGAAAGGACCACGGGCGCTACAGCTTCCGGCAATGGGAGGCGCGCTTCACGCCCAAGAAAGGGCGCAAGTATGCGCTGCAGTCGATGGCGGTGAACGGCATCGGCGAATCGCAGCGGCTGACGCCGCGCTGGAATCCGGGCGGATACCTGCGCAACATCGTCGAAACCGTCCACGTCAACGCAGCCTGAGGGAGAGGAAGCCATGCATACGCGCTTGCTGTCCGCCCTGTTCGCCTTGCCACTTCTGCTTGCCGGCGCTCCCGCTGCGTCCGCGGCCGACAACGTCGTTTCCATCACCTTCCCGGAAGACCACGACAGCTACCGGCCGGGACCGAACCTGGAGGCGGTGACCACGCATTGCGCCATCTGCCATGCCCCCGACTACGTCTACATGCAGCCGCCGCTCACGCGGGCGCAGTGGGAGGCCGAGGTGAAGAAGATGAAGACGGTGTTCGGATGCCCGCTGCCCGATGAGCTGGTCGGGCCGGTGACCGACTATCTCGTGGGCCAGAACGGGAAGAAATAAAGCCGGCGCGGCCGCCGGGCCGTCGCTAGCGGCCGTGTTTATAGAAGCGCCAGGCGGTGAGGATCGCCATGACCGGCGAGACGATCGCCGCGCCCACGAGGATATAGAGGAACCAGCCGAGCCAGGCGAAGGGCGCGAAGAGATAGAGCATGTCGTCAAAATCGAAGCCGGCGACGCCGGACCACGCTTTCTGGCCGCTGTCGTCGGCCTTCTCCATCAGCTCCGCGAGCACCGAGGCGATCACGATCGAGACGCCGGCGAGCAGGCCCAGCGCGATCGCCCAGCCGCCAAGCGCGCTGTCGCGAAGGCCGATACCGATGGCGATGAACAGCAGGCCGTTCACGATGACGTCGCAGGCGTAATCGTACTGGTGCCCCCACGGCGAGGTTTTTCCGCTGAGCCGCGCCAGCTCGCCGTCGGCGCGGTCGAGCAGGCAGGAGACGATCCAGATCACGCCGCCCCAGAAATCCCATGTCACATCACCGACCGCGAAGGCGCCGCAGGAAGCGACCCCGGTCACCAGGCGCCCCGTGGTCAAGTGGTTCGGCGTGACGGCGGTGTGGACCAGCGGCCGCACCATCATCCGGGTGAGACGATGCGTCCACGAGGTGTAAGGCTCGGTGAAGATCAGGCGCATGGCTGCCGGGCCGCAGCGGCGAGCGAGAGTCTGCGTTTCATTGTCGATCCGGTCAGGCAAGCAGGCGGAAAGCGGTGGGCTCGATGCGGTGCGCCGCGATGGCCGTGCGCACCGTCTCGTCGGTCAGGGCGGCGAGCTCGTCGGCGAAGCGATAGCTCTGCGCCTCCGGCTCCATGCCCGGCCACGGCCCGGTCGCCGGGTGGCAATACATCTCGCTCACGCCGTGGGGCAGGTTGGTCAGGATCCCCAGCATCTTCTCGCGATCCATCGCGCCGCTGTCGTTCATGCCGAACACGTAGTCGTTGAAGGCGATGCCGGCGCGCTTCATGCGCCGGCGGTGCGAGGCGATCAATACCCGAAGCAGCAGGTCGTTGGAAAGCCGCCGCAGAAAGCCTTGATGCGTGCTTTTCCACGACGGCTGGAACGGCTCGTGCGGCAGGCGGACCGCGCGCAGCCCGAAATCGCGGCCGATCTTGAGGACGAGCCCCAGGATCGTCGGATGCAGGTGCATGTGGTTATGCGTGTTGACGTGGTCGAGCGGCAGGCCGGTGTCGCGGAACCGCTCGAACTGCGCGCGGATTTCCGCCGCGAGCTGCGCGCGCACCGACGGCAGGAAGAAATAGCGGAAGCCGGCGCGGACCAGCTGGTTGGAAAAATTGCCGTCCGGCCCGACGAGGTCGGGGATGCGCGCCGCCGGCAGCACCGGCCGGCCGCGCACCAGCACGAGATGCAGGCCGACGCCGAGCGACGGCAGCCGCCGCGCGCGCTCGACGGCGTCGTCGACCGCGCCGCCGCCGACCATGAGGCTGGCCGTGTTGAGAATGCCGTTCCGGTGGGCCCGTTCGACCGCTTCGTTTACCTGCAGCGCAATGCCAAAATCGTCACCCGTAACGATCAGCCGCTTCAGGATCCGATCTCCCGCGCCTTCAGGAAGTGCATGAACTCGACGCCTTCGCGCAGCCGGCGCTTCAGCATGTCCCAGCTCATCAGCATTTCCATGGTGATGTCGGCGATCTTGCGCGGCCGGAAGTAGAAGCGCTTGTAGAAGGTGGCCACCGCCTCGAAGATCTCTTCCTGCGACAGGTGCGGGTAGGCGATCGAGGAGAGCTGGAAGCCTTCTCCCTGCACCATGTCCTTGGCCTCGTTGACCAGCCAGCCGTTCTCGACCGCCTGGTTGTAGAGGAAGGTGCCGGGATAGGGGGCTGCGAGCGAGACCTGGATCGTATGCGGATTGATCTCCATCGCGTAACGGATGGTCTCCTCGATCGTGTCCCGCGTCTCGCCGGGAAGCCCGATGATGAACGTCCCGTGCACCGCGATGCCGAGCTTGTGGCAGTCCTTGGAGAACTGCTTCGCGACCTCGATGCGCATGCCCTTCTTGATGTTGTGCAGAATCTGCTGGTTGCCGGACTCGTAGCCGACGAGCAGCAGCCGCAAGCCGTTCTCACGCATCACCTTCAGCGTGTCATACGGCACGTTGGCCTTGGCGTTGCAGGACCACGTGACGCCGAGCTTGCCGAGCCCGCGGGCGATCGCCTCGGCGCGCGGCCGGTCGTCGGTGAAGGTGTCGTCGTCGAAGAAGAACTCGCGCACCTGCGGGAACAGCTTCTTCGCCAGCGCGATCTCCTCGATCACATGCTCCGGGCTGCGCGTGCGATACGTATGCCCGCCGATCGTTTGCGGCCACAGGCAGAAGGTGCAGCGCGACTTGCAGCCGCGCCCCGTGTAAAGCGACAGGTAGGGATGCAGCAGGTAGCCGATGAAATAATCCTCGGCCACGAGGTCGCGCTTGTAGACGTTGGTGACGAAGGGCAGCTGATCCATGTCGTGCAGAATTGGCCGCTCCGGGTTCCGCACGGCTGCGCCGTCGCGCTTCCAGGTGATGCCTTGGACTTCCGCCAGCGGGCGGCCTTCGGCGATCTCCTTGATGGTGAAATCGAACTCGCTGCCGGCAACGAAATCGATGGCATCGGAAGCGAGGATAGACGGTTCCGGCGAAACCGCGACATGCGCGCCGACCAGACCAATCATGAGGTTGGGATTATCCGCCTTCAGCGCTTCCGCCACCTGGACGTCGCCATGGAAGGACGGCGTGCTGGTGTGCATCACCAGCAGGTCGTAGCCGCGCACGATCGGCCGGATATCCTCGAGTGACATGCCGCGCGCCGGCGCGTCGATCAGACGGCTGTCCGGCACCAGGGCCGCCGGCTGGGCGAGCCAGGTCGGATACCAGAAGGAGCGGATCTCGCGCCGCGCCTGATAGCGTGATCCGGCGCCGCCGTCGAAGCCGTCGAAGGACGGCGGATTCAGGAACAAAGTCTTCATGTCGTCTCCAATGTCTCGGCCTGGATCATGGTGCCGTCCCGGTTGGCGTAGAAATGCCCGCCCCGCCAGCGGACGTCCCGGCTCAGGAAGCTCGCCGCCCAAACCATGAAACTCATCAGATCCCGCAACGGGATCATCCAATAAGGCGCTGGCCGCGGCACGGCAAGCGCTCTCGATACGACGTCGTGCAGCGCCAGCCGCAAGACGACCGCCAGAGCGAGCAGCGCGTACTCGAGCGGATCGATATCGGCCGTGAGGCCGATGACGGCGGCGCTGATAAGCGCAACAGATATGGTGTTCATAAGGAAGGAAAAGGAGTGGCCGGCCGGATTCAATATCCGAACCGTCCGCGCCCAGCGCAGCTCATGCGCGAACAGGGCGGAAAAGGACCGCTCTTTCACCACGTTGTCAACGACGTAGGAAGAGAGCTCGACCCGGTAACCCTGGTCCAGCGCGACCTTGCCGAGCATGTGGTCGTCCGCCAGCACGTTCAGCAGCGATTCCAGCCCGCCCGCGCGCGCCAGAATTTCCCGCCGCACCGCCATGCTGGCCCCGAAGCAGTAGCGGTCGCCTTGCATCAGGCCGGACACCAGCACGGAGGGCAGGAACCATTCGTTGATCTGCAGACAGGCCAGATCGGAAAGCCGGTTGCCGGCGGACACGCCTCTGTAGAGGCAGGTCACGACGCCGACCTGCGGGTCGCCGAACGGCTTCGACACGCTGGCGAGATAGTCCGGGCGCACTCGCATGTCGCTGTCGGAAATGATCAGGATGTCGTGCTTGGCGGCGGAGAACGCGTTGACGAGATTGGATACTTTCAGGTTTGGGCCATGCACCCTGGGATCCACGACCAGCGCGATGTCGCGGCCCGGAAGCTCGGCGACGATCCGCTCGATGACTGCGACCGCCGGGTCGTCCGGCGCGCGGACGGCGAAGACGACCTGGAAGCACGGATAGTCCTGCTCGCAGAATGACCGCAGGTTTTCGTAAAGCTCGAAGTCGAGGCCGCAGACCGGCTTCAGCATCGTGACCGGCGGCGCAAAGCCGGCCGGCACCTGATCCGGCGCGCGCCGGCGGAACCGGCGGATGCCGACCAAGCTAAAGACCACATAAAGGCAGGCAGCAAGACACGTGATCGCCGACAGAGCGAAGAGCCCTTCTGAAAGAGTCCCAATCATCCGGCCGATCACTCGCGCGCTTCGAGGTTTCCAGGGAGGAGGGATATTAGGTCGGGTGCCTGGAAACCACAAGGCGAGGCGCGCCTTGGGCGAACATTGTTGCATTTTTGCGCCAGTCGGCCAGGAACGGCCGAAAACGGCGCTAAATCCGAGGCGCCCGCTCAGTTATTCTCCCGTTTCACCGCCTGCACCATCGTCTCCAGCGCGTCGAGAAAGCGGGAGCGGTCCTGTTTCGCGAAGGGGCGGGGGCCGCCGGTGATCTCGCCGGTCTCGCGCAGATGGGTCATCAGGTTGCGGGTGGCCAGCGCCGCGCCGATCGATTGCGCGTCGAAGGGCTGGCCGTTGAAGCGCAGCACGCGGGCGCCCTTGGCGATGCAGCGCGCGGCAAGCGGCGTGTCCGCGGTGATCGCGATGTCGCCCGCGCCGATATGCTCGGCGATCCAGTCGTCGGCCGCGTCCATGCCCGGCGAGACGACGACCAGCTCGACCAGCGGGTTGTTCGACGGCCGCACCCCGCCGTCGCTCACCATGTAGGTCTTGAGCCCGTGCCGCTGGGCGACACGCAGGATCTCGCCCTTCACGGGGCAGGCGTCGGCGTCGACATAGATCTCGCGCATCGCCGTCCCCTACGCCGGCACGGGCAGGCGGTGCGGATCGGGCTGTGTTCCCGCCGCGGTCAGGTGCTCGATCAGCCGCTTCGCATGCACCGGCAGCTCGTCGAAGCGGCGGCAGCAGATGATGAGCCGGCGCAGCGCCCACGCATCCGTCAGGCGGAGCATGCCGATGTCCATCGATTTCCGGCAGCGCAGCGCCGCCGAGTCCGGGATGATGGCGACGCCGACGCCTTGCTCCACCATGCGGCCGACCGCCTCGAAGCTGTTGACGCGCACGCGCAGCCGGGGCTGCCGGCCGAGCGGCGCGGCCTGGTGGCCGAGATACTGCTGCAGCGCGCTGCTGTAGGACATGCCGACCAGCTCTTCGTCCAGCACTTCGTGAAAGGCGATCTCGCGCCGCGCCGTGAAGCGATGGCCGCGCGGTACGATCACGACCAGCTGGTCGTGGCCGAAGGGAAAGGTCTCGAGATCGCCGAGATCGACGGCGTCGGACAGGATGCCCGCGTCGGCAAGCCCTTGCGAGATCGCTTCGACCATCTCGTAGCTCGGCCGCTCCTCGATATCGATGTCGATGTTGGGATAGGCGGTCAGGAAGGCGGCGAGCGTCTCGGGCAGCATCTCGGACAGTGCGCTGGTGTTGGCCAGCAGCCGCACATGGCCCTTGAGACCGAGGGCATAGTCGCCGAGCTCGCCCCGCATCCGTTCCGCCTGCTGCAGGATGACTCGCGCATGATGCAGCAGGGCGCGTCCGGCCGGGGTCAGCCGCACGCCCCGGCGGCCGCGCTCGAGCAGGGGAATGCCGAGGGTTTCTTCCATGCCGCGGATGCGCGCGCTGGCCGAGGCGAGCGCCATGTTCGCCCGGCCGGCGCCATGGGTGATGCTCGCGGAATCGGCGACCTGCACGAACAGCCTAAGGTCGGTCAGGTCGAAGCGCATGGGGGAATAGGACCTCGGAGATTATCGATTAGCCTTCGGATAGAACGAAGGCTTGGTTCAAGACTTCCAAATTGTCGGCGAAAGCGAGCGCTGTCAACCTGCGGCCATGATCGAACACCACATCATCGTGGCCGCGCTGGTCTTCCTACTGGCCGGATTTGTAAAGGGAACCACCGGGCTGGGCCTGCCGGCGACGGCGATCGGCCTGCTCGGGCTGATGGTGCCGCCGGCCCAGGCCATCGCGCTGACGATCGTGCCTTCGTTTGTGACGAATGTTTGGCAGGCGGTCGCCGGCCGTCACCTGCGCGAGCTGTTCGGCCGTTTCTGGCCCATGGTCGGCGGCGTCTGCTTCGGCATCTGGCTGGGATCGGGGCTGCTGGCGAAGGACAGCAGCGGCCTCGGCGTCGTGGTGCTGGGTGTCGTCCTGGCGCTCTATGCCGTGCTCGGCCTGAGCCGGCTGCAGTTCACGGTCCCGGCGGTGGCGGAGCGCTGGCTGTCCCCGGCGGCGGGCGCCGTCACGGGATTGCTCGCCTCGGTCACCGGCCTGAACGTCGTGCCGGCGGTTCCCTATCTCCAGGCGACCGGCATGGAGCGGGACCGCCTGGTGCAGACGCTCGGCCTCTTTCTCACCGCCTCGACCGTGGCGATGGGCGCCAACCTGGCCCATGCGGGCGTCTTCCAGGGGTCGCTCGCCGGCCTGTCGGCGGCGTCGTTGCTGCCGACCGTGGCCGGCATGCTGCTTGGCCAATGGGTGCGGGGCCGGGTCTCGGAAGCGGCCTTCCGGCGCTGCTTCCTGATCGGGCTGTTGTTCCTGGGGATGTATTTGGCGTTGCGCGCGGTCCTCTAGCGGCCGCTGCGACGGCAGCGCGGGCCCGTCGCTAGCCAGCGACGGCCGTTTGCGCGAGACTGTCCCCAACGGGATTGTGAGAACCACAATCGGCAATCACCGAATGGGAGGATAGTCATGGCGCTCGATCTTCTGATCAAGAACGGTGCCGTGGTGGATGGAACGGGCGCGCCGCGCCGCACCGCCGACGTCGGCGTGCGCGACGGCCGCATCGTCGCGATCGGCCGCGTCGGCGAGACGGCGCAGCGCACGATCGACGCCGACGGGCTGATCGTCGCCCCCGGCTTCATCGACGGGCACACGCATATGGACGCGCAGGTCAACTGGGACTCGCTCGGCAGCTGCTCCTGCTGGCACGGCGTCACCAGCGTGATGATGGGCAATTGCGGCTTCGCGCTGGCGCCCTGCAAGCCCGACGCGCGCGAATGGTACGCCCGTTGCCTGGAGGCGGTGGAGGATATCTCGACCGAGGCGATGCTGGCCGGTATCGACTGGAATTGGGAAACCTATCCGGAATACCTGGCGAATGTGGAACGCCTGCCGAAGGCGATCAATTACGGCGCCTATATCGGCCATTCGGCGCTCCGCATGTATGTCATGGGCGAGCGCGCGCTGTCCGAAACCGCGACCGAGGACGACATCCGGGCGATGGAAGCGGCCGTCAAGGAGGCGCTGCAAGCCGGCGCCATCGGCTTCTCCACCTCGCGCTCGACCACGCATGAGACGCCGGACGGCACGCCGGTGGCCAGCCGCGTCGCCGGCTGGGACGAGATCGACCGCCTGGCCGGCGCCATGGGCGCGCTCGGCGCCGGCATCCTTCAGGCCGGCCCGGACGTTTCCGGCGGCGCCGCCCAGCGCGCCTTCCTCGAGCGCCTGCGGCAGGTCGCGATCGAGAGCGGTCGACCCGTGATGTTCGGCGTCATCTCGTCCCGCCAGGGCGACAATCCCAATCCCTGGCAGTACCAGACCGACTACATCGACCGCAGCACCGCCATGGGCGCCAAGATGTGGGGCCAGGCGACGACGAAGTCGATCAATGCCGTCTTCTCGCTGAAATCCTACCTGCCGTTCGACGTGCTGCCGCACTGGCGCGCGCTGCGCTCTCTGCCGCTGGACGAGCAGCGCCGCCGCCTCGCCGATCCGGCGGTGCGCGCCGGCCTCAAAGCCGACGAGGCGGCGATGAAGCCGCGCGACAACGTCTTCCAGGGCGGCGCCGGCGCCACGACCGATCCGCGCAAGCCGGACTATGGCAACCTTTATGCGATGCAGGGCGTCGGCTGGGACGATGACCCGACCATCGAAACGCTGTCGCGCGAGCGGAACGAGCATCCGGTCGATGTCATCCTCGACCTCAGCATCGCGAACCCGGACCAGCTCTACGTGCAGCCGCTGGTCAACGAGTCGCCGGAAGCCGTGCTGGGCCTGCTGCGCCATCCGCGCACGCTCGCGACCTTCTCGGACTCCGGCGCGCATGTCTGCCAGGAGATGGGCTCGTCGCTGCAGACGCATATGCTGAATTACTGGGTGCGCAAGCGCCAGGCCTTCACGCTGGAAGAAGCGGTGAAGATGATGACCGCCGACAATGCCGACGCGTGGGAGATCGCCGACCGCGGCCGGATCGAGGAAGGCAAGGTCGCCGACCTGGTGATCTTCGAGGAAGACCGGATCAAGCCCTGCATGCCGACGGTGGAGACCGACCTGCCGGGCGGCGCGCGGCGGCTGGTGCAGAAGGCCGAAGGCATCGCCTACACGGTGGTGAGCGGCGTCACGACCTTCGAGGGCGGCAAGGCGACCGGCGCGCGCCCGGGCAAGGTGATCAAGGGGCCGCTCGCCGCCGGCTGATCGGAACGGAGGCGGGGCAGGAGAAGGCGCATGCTGGATTTCACCGGAAAGACCGTGCTCATCACCGGCGCGGCCGGCAACCTCGGCCGGGCAGTCGCGGCCGCCTTTGCCCATCAGGGCGCGCGGCTCGTGCTGATCGACCTCGACGGCAAGCGGCTCGACGCCGCCTATCCGGGCGAGCGGGACGGTCGGATGAAATGCGCCGTCGACCTGCTGAAGGCCGAATCGGTCGAGAAAGCCGTCGCGGCCGCGCGCAAGCGCTTCGGCGGGATCGATGTCGTTGCCGCAATCGCCGGCGGCTTTCACATGGGCGACCCGGTGCACGCGCTTCCGGCGGCGGCATGGGACCGCATGTTCGACCTCAACGCGCGCACCTTGCTCAATACCGCGGCGGCGGTGGTGCCGGGCATGCTGGAACAGGGCGGCGGCAAGATCGTCACCATCGGCGCGAATGCCGCGCGCCAGGGCCTGGCGCAGATGGGCGCCTACATCGCCGCCAAGAGCGCCGTCGTCCGCCTGACCGAGAGCCTGTCGGCGGAACTGCGCGGCCGGGGCATCAACGTCAATTGCGTGATGCCCAGCATCATCGACACGCCCGAGAACCGCGCCGCCATGCCCGACGCAGATCCCGGCAACTGGGTCGCGCCGGAAAAGCTCGCCAACGTCATCCTTTTCCTCGCCTCCGACGAGGCGAGCGCGATCCACGGCGCCGTCGCTGCCGGTGGTCGGTTTGTCCTAGGCATTCAACGCCGATTTCGGTCACGCAGGTCTCCCGCCCAGAGCATGAACCAATCCCGATGTCCGGCGTTTATGCGGGCGCAGCCGCGTCCGGACAGTGGCACGGTCTTCTCACCTCGCGGCGCGGGGATGTATCCTCGCGCCGGTCTTCCGCGACCCTGCCCTGGGAGGACCGCCGCGCGTGTCGGGTATGTTGCCGGCCATGGCGCGCCGCCGGACCGGGCAGCGTAACGGGGACCCTCTATGGCCTATCTCTATCCCATCATCATGTTGTCGTTTTCCAACCTGTTCATGACGATCGCCTGGTACGGCCACCTCCGGTTCAGGTCGGCGCCGCTGTGGGCCGCGGTCATGGTGAGCTGGCTCATCGCGCTTGCCGAATACTGGCTCGCCGTGCCGGCCAACCGCATCGGCATCGCCGTCTATCAGCCCTCCCAGCTCAAGACCATCCAGGAGATCATCACCCTGATCGTCTTCATCGGCTTTCCTACTTCTGGCTCGGCGAGGTGCCGACGGTGAAGACCATCATGGGCTTCGGGCTGATCGGCGCGGGCGCGGTGCTCATCTTCCATCGTTGAGGGAATCTGCCGTGCGGGCCGCTCATCCGGCGGGCGGGGCGCTGTCGCCGTCGCCGATCGTATAGCCGCGATCTTCGCGGCCATCATGGTGGCGAAGTCGAAATCCGCCTGGACACAGGCATGGATGCGGTAGAGCGGGTCGCCGGCCTTCACCGGCTCGCCGAGCTTCTTGTAGAGATCGATGCCCGCGCCCTTGTCCAGCGGCGCGCCGGCGAGCCGGGCGATGCGGGCGATCCGCCAGCAATCGATCGACGCGACATGCCCGTCCCGCGGCGCGACGACGTCCTGCACGAGAGGACCGAGCCGGAACTTGGTCGTGTTTCGGCCCTGGGCGTCGATGATGTCTTCCATCTTCTGCAGCGCCTGGCCGGAGTCGAGCAGCTCGGTCGCCCGTTCCAGGCCGGAGCCGCCGCGCAGCGCCGGATCGAAATCCAGCAGCTGGGCCGCGAGCATCAGCGATTTTTCCCTTAAGTCCGCCGGCGCGTCAGGCTCACGGCGCAGCACGGCCATCACGTCGCGTGCCTCCAACACCGGTCCGATCCCGCGTCCGATCGGTTGGCTGCCGTCGGTCACCATCGTTTCGATGTCGAGGCCGATGCTGTCGCCGACGAACTCGAACAGCTTGCGCAGCCGCATCGCATCCGTGTGGCTGCGCACCTTGGCGGTCGGACCGACCGGGATGTCGATCACCAGATGCGTGGACCCGGCCGCCAGCTTCTTCGACAGGATCGAGGCGACCATCTGCTCGCGCGTGTCGATGCCGAGCGGCCGCTCGACCGAAATCAGGATGTCGTCCGCCGGCGACAGGTTGACATGGCCGCCCCAGACCAGGCATCCACCGTGCCGCTCGACGACGGTCTTCATCTGCTGCACGGACAGGTCGACGCGCGCCAGCACCTCCATCGTGTCCGCCGTGCCCGCCGGCGACGTGATCGCCCGCGACGAGGTCTTCGGAATCGGCAGGCCGTGCGCGGCAACGATCGGCACCACGATCATCGACGTGCGGTTGCCCGGGAATGCCGCCGATGCAATGCTTGTCGATCACGAGATCGGTCGGCCAGTCGAGGCGCGTGCCGACATTCGCCATGGCGCGGGTCAGCGCCAGCATCTCCTCGGTCGTGAGAAAGCTCGCGGAGGAGATCAGGAAGGCCGCGATCTCCATGTCCGAATAGCGATGCCCGGCGATGTCGCGGATGATGCTCTCGATCTGCTTCGCGCTCAGCGTGTGGCCGTGAATCTTGGCGCGGACGGCGTCGAGGCTCTGCGGCGGCGCCGCGGGGGCGATCGTGACCAATGTCGTCTCCGGCAGGCCCAATCGGTCGAAGGCCTGCTCGGACAGGCCGATCTCGTCGTCGCCGACGAACGCCCGGTCGTCCGAGATCATCAGCGTCGCCAGCAGCCGCCCACCGTCGTGGCTGATCTCGATCTTCTTCAGGGCCTGGTATTCCTCGGGCCGGTACTCGCCGCAGCTTCGCGAGATCAGGGCCACGTTCTCATGGTAGGTGTCGATCGGGATGCGTCGGATCTTGAGCATGTTAGGTCCTGGCTTCTTGGCTGGGGAACGGCGGCGCAGTCTATCCCTTATCTGCGGACGATTGGCGGCCTTTACCGCCGCGGGCGGTCCGCGGAAAGTATCGATATCCGCCTCCGGCGCGCCTTGAGCCAGATCATCCGGTCGAACGCGGCCTTTTCGTTGATCTGCCTCAAGGCGCGGATCGCCCATCACGCCGACATTCAGAGCAACGTCGACATAAGGATCAGCAGTACCGTGACAATCCCGACCAAGATTACCTATCGCAATATCGACCCGTCACCCGCGGTCGAAGCCGACATCCGCAAGCATGCGGAAAAGCTTGAAGAATTCGACGCAGGCATCCAATGGTGCAATGTCAGCGTAGAGGCCATGGGCAAACACCAGCAGAAGGGGCGGCAGTACAAGATCGCCGTCAACCTGGGGCTTCCCGGCACGACGATTACCGCGAACCGGGCGGTTCCGCACGACCCGGCGCATGCGGACATCTATGTCGCCATCCGCGATGCCTTCAATGCGTTGGGGCGGCAGGTCGAAGACCATGCGCGCATCCGGCGCGCCGACGTCAAGACGCACGATGTGCCTGAAAGCGGCCGCGTCATCCGGCTGTTTCCGGACGAAGGCTACGGCTTTATCGAGACTGCGTCCGGTCAGGAGATCTACTTCCATCGCAACAGCGTCGTGGAAGGGGAATTTCCGAAGCTTGACGTCGGCAGTGAAGTAAGGCTCGAAATAGCCTATGGAGAAAGCGAAAAAGGGCCGCAGGCAACCACCGTCAAGCCGATCGGCAAGCACCACATCGTCAGCTAAGGCGCCGGCGGCGGGGTCGGCCGAGGCCGCCGCGCTCGACTATGCCGGGCGCGGCTGGTCGGTGGTGCCGGTCATGCCGCGCGGCAAGCAGCCGCTCGTGCCGTGGCTCGATCACCAGCAGCGGCGTGCGGCGCCGGACGAGGTGCGGGGCTGGTACAAGCGCTGGCCGCTCGCCAATGTCGGGATCGTCACGGGGCAGATCTCCAACCTCGTCGTCATCGATATCGATCCCGGCCATGGCGGGGAGGACAGTCTCGAGGGCCTCACGGCGCGTTTCGGTGCGCTGCCGTCGACCTTGACCGTGCACACCGGCGGCGGCGGGCGGCATCTCTATTTCAGCGCGCCGGCCGACCCCGTTCCGGTGCGGAGCCGCGTCGGCGTGGCGCCCGGCATCGACGTGCGGGCGGAAGGCGGCATGATCGTGGCGCCGCCGTCGATCCACCCGTCGGGCAATCGCTACGAATGGATCACGGGCGACGCATCGTCCGTGCCGGCGCCGCTGCCGCGCTGGCTCCTGGCGCGCATCCAGGGCATGCGTCCGGCGGGGCAGGGGCATGGCGCCCAGTATTGGCGCAGCCTTGCCGCCGAAGGGGTGACGGCGGGCGCGCGCAACAGCACGATCGCGTCTTTTGCCGGGCATCTGCTGTGGTGCGGCGTCGATCTCGAGGTGATCAAGGAGCTGCTCTTGTGCTGGAATCGCGTGCGCGTCAACCCGCCGCTGAGCGACGACGAGGTGATCCGCACGGTCGACAGCATTTACAAGACCCACGAGCGGCAGCACGGCGCCGGTTAGCGCGCCCGGCTGAAGAAACCGGCCATGCCCCATGGCAGCCGCCCCGGCTTTCGCCTATCTCTAGAAAGGAACGCGACAGCTAGCGAGAAGGAGTGCCGCCATGCGAACGGAGACCGACAGTCTCGGCAAGGTGCAGGTCCCCGAAGACCGCTATTGGGGGGCGCAGACCCAGCGGGCCATCGAATATTTCTCTATCGGCACCGACCTCATCCCGATCGAGCTGATCCACGCCTACGGTATCCTGAAGAAGGCGGCGGCGCTGACCAACCGCGATCTCGGCCTGCTGCCGGCGAAGGAATGCGACCTGATCGTCCGCGCCGCGGAGGAAGTCGCCGAAGGCAAGCTCGACGATCACTTTCCGCTGCATGTCTGGATGACCGGCAGCGGCACCCAGTCCAACATGAACGTCAACGAGGTAATTTCCAACCGCGCGATCGAGCTGGCCGGCGGCACGCTCGGCAGCAAGGACCCGATCCATCCCAATGACGACGCCAATATGTCGCAGTCGTCGAACGACACCTTTCCGGCCGCGATGTACATGGCGGCGGCGATCCTGACGGCGGAGCGGGTCGTGCCAGAGGTGGCGGCGCTGCGCGACAGCCTCGCGGCGAAGGCGGAAGAATGGGCCGACATCGTCAAGATCGGCCGCACGCATTTGCAGGATGCGGTGCCGCTGACGCTGGGACAGGAATTCTCGGGCTATGTCGCGATGCTGGACGAGAATCTCGTCCGCATCGATTTCGCGGCGAAGGACGTGTGCAAGCTGGCGCTCGGCGGCACGGCGGTCGGCACCGGCATCAACACGCATCCGGAATTCGCCGACCGGGCGACTGCGCAGGATCGCCGAGCTGACGCGCCTGCCTTTCGTCAGCGCGCCCAATAAGTTTGCCGCCCAGGGCGCGCATGACGCGCTGGTCATGCTGAGCGGCGCTTTCCGGACGCTCGCGGTCTCGCTCTACAAGATCGCCAACGACATCCGGCTGCTCGCCTGCGGCCCGCGCTGCGGCCTGCACGAGCTCGACCTGCCGGCGAACGAGCCAGGCTCCTCGATCATGCCGGGCAAGGTCAACCCGACGCAGTGCGAGGCGATGGCGATGATCGCGGTCCAGGTCATGGCCAACGACCAGGCGGTCGGCATGGCTGGCGCGGGCGGCTATCTCGAGATGAACGTCTACAAGCCGGTGATGATCAACGCGCTGCTGCAATCGGCGCGCATCCTGGCCGACGGCTGCCGCAACTTCCGCGCCTTCATGGTCGAGGGCATGACCGCGAACCGGGCGCAGATCGCCGCCTATGTCGAGCGCTCGCTGATGCTGGTGACGGCGCTCAGCCCGGTGATCGGCTACGACAAGGCGTCGGAAGCGGCAAAATACGCTTACGAAAAGGAATTGACGCTGAAGGAGGCCTGCCTCGAACTCGGCTTCGTCGACGCGGCGACCTTCGATCGCGTGGTCGACCCGGCCAAGATGCTGGGGCCGTCGCTGTAGGATTTCATTCGGTTGACCCCCCATCCTAACCTTCCCCCACAAGGGGGGAAGGAACAATTTCGGTGCTGCGATCCTTTAAAGTCCTCCCTCCTTTGCGGCGCGCGTGTCGCCGCGCGCCGCTCTTCTTAAATCGGCGGCCGGTCGACACCGGCTGCCTGGGGGAGGATTTAGGTGGGGGATCAACGGCCCGCCCGCCGCCTACAAATGCTCCTTCTCGTAATCCGCGCAGCTCAGGCCGAATTCGTTGAGCCCGTTCTGCAGCAGGTCGGGCAGCAGCGGAATGCCGAGCAGGTATTCCGCGGTATGCGCGTTGTGCCGTTCGCGGGCGGTGGTCAGCGCTTCGTCCCAATCGTCGGCCTCGAAGTCGCCGCGCCCGACCCAGGTCAGGGCGACCAGGGCGGACTGCTCGTCGATGTCGAGCGCATCGATCAGCGATTTGACCTCGTCATAGGTCTGGTCGTCGCCATGGGTCGCCAGGATCTCGCGGAACCCGTCGTCGCTTGCGTTCGATCCGGTGTCATCGTCGAGCGCGTCTTCCTGCGCGTCGATCTCGCGCGCCTTGAAGATGATGAAACAGACGGTCTCCAGATCGATGTCGAGAGAGTCGACCATGTGCCCCGCTCCCAGCGTTTGCCCAAGATGGTGTGAGTAAAGCGGCCGATGTGCCGGCGCCGCATTGACCTCGGTCAACGGCCCGCCGCCGATCCGCTATTTCCGGGCCGACGCGCTCGATTTCCGGCACCAGCAGCAGCGGGCATTCGCCCGCGTTGATGACATAGTCGAGCCAGGCCGGCGTCGGCGTTTCCGCCCGCACGCCGTAGAGCACCAGGCTGTAGTCGTTGCGGTGCAGCCCGTCGAGCAGGCCGCAGGGGTCTTCGCGGCTGACGAGCACGTAGCGCGCCGTCACGCCTTCCGGCAGCGCCTTGTCGACTTGCGCCCGCAGCGCGGCGATGTCGGCTTCCAGCGGCAGGAATTCGAGCACGACCAGCCCGGTCTTGGCCTTGGCGGCGACCTGGCCGGCGAGGCGGATGCTCTCGCTGCACCCGCCGGCATGGTCGACGATCAGGCCGATCGGCTTGTCGATCCGATCGCTGAGATTGCCTGCGACCAGGACAGGCGCGTTCCGCTCGAGCGCGACGCGGGCCGGATTCCCCATCGGCACGCGGCGGTAGCGGTCGCTGCCGCGCCCGCTGATGCAGACGATGTCGACTTCCTCGGCGGCCGCGCTGAATTCCGCGCCGACATCGCCCCGGACGCTGCGAAAGCTCCAGCGCAGGCGGCGGCGCACCGCGGCGTCGCGCAGCGCGTAGCGCGCCGCGGCGGCGTGCGCATCGACCTCCTTCTGCAGGATGGCGGGGTCGAGGTTCTGGATGACGCCGCTGCGGCGCACTTCGCGCGAGAAAGGCAGGGTGGCGAGGGTCATCAGGTCGGAGTCCTCGACGAACAAGCCGACCAGCTCATACTGCATCGCCTCGGCGAGGAGTGCTGCGGATTCCAGCGCCGACAGGCTGGCCCGCGTCGAATCCAGCGCCACCAGGATGCGGTTGAACGCCCGTGACCTAGGATGCTTGGCCATTGTTCGTTTCCCCAGAAGCGCGTTGCTGTCCGAATTTCTGCCGAGCTTCCGCCATCGCGCGCAAGCGGTCGGCGACCTTGCGGAAAACGGTGCCGGCCGGGTACGCGCCGTCCTTGCCGCGCTTGCCCGCCGGCATGCCGGTCAACAGCTCGATTCCCTGGTCGATGCGCTCCACCGGATAGATTTGGAACTTCCCTTGCGTGACCGCCTCGACGATGTCGGACCGCAGGATCAGATGCTTGGTGTTCGATTTGGGAATCATGACGCCCTGCGTGCCGGTCAGGCCACGGCTCTTGCAGACGTCGAAGAAGCCCTCGATCTTCTCGTTGACGCCGCCGATCGCCTGCACTTCGCCAAGCTGGTTGACCGAGCCGGTTACCGCAAAGGATTGCTTGATCGGAAGCTCGGCGATCGCGGACAGCAGGAGGTAAAGCTCGGCCGAGGACGCGCTGTCGCCGTCGACGCCGCCATAGGATTGCTCGAAGACGAGGCTGGCGGAGAGCGATAGCGGCGTATCTGCGCCGAAGGTTGCGGCGATGAAGCCGGACAGGATCAGCACGCCCTTGGAATGGAGCGGGCCGCCGAGCTCCACCTCGCGCTCGATGTCGATCACCTTGCCGGTGCCGAGCCCGATGCGGGCGGTGATGCGGGTCGGCCGTCCGAAGCGGAAATTGCCGATTTCGCTGACGCTGAGGCCGTTGATCTGCCCGACCTTGGCGCCGTCGCTGTCGATCAGCATGATGTCGCGCGTGATCGACTCCAGCGCCCGTTCGCGAATCCGGTCGACGCGGTTTTCCTCGGACTCGATCGCCTTGCGGATGTCCTTGGCGTCGATCAGGCCATGGCCGTTCTGCCCGGCCCAATAATCGGCCTCGCGCAGCAGGTCGATGATGCGGCCGACCAGGAGGCTGAGCCGTTCGGCATCATCGGCGAAGCGCGTGCTCTGCTCGATCACGAGGACGACGGCGTCCCGCGTCAGCGGTTTCAGCCCGTTCTGGCGGGCGACCGATGCGATCAGCGTGACGTAGCGCTGCATGTTCGGCTTGTCCCAGACCAGCGTCTCGTTGAAGTCGGCGACGACCTTGAAGAGGTCGCCGAAATCCGGATCGTACTGGTTGAGCAGGTAATAGTGCTGGCGCTCGCCGATCAGGATGACGCGCAGCTGCAAGGGTATCGGCTCCGGCTCGAGCGAGACCGTCGAGATCATCCCGAGCGTCTTCGCCCGGGGATTCGATACGCACTTCCTGCGCGCGGAGGGTGCGCTTCAGCGTGTCCCAGGCGAAGGGCTGGGTCAGCAGCTTCACGACATCGATGATGAGATAGCCGCCGTTGGCGCGATGGATCGAGCCGGACTTGATCAAGGTGAAGTCGGTGACCAGGGTGCCGAACATCGCGCGGTGCTCAACCCGGCCGATCAGGTGGGGGAGAGTCGGGTTGTCCTCCCGCACGACCGGCGCCCCACGCGTCTTGCTGTTGTCGACGACAACGTTCACCGAATAGCGCCGCAGCGCTTCTGCGCGGCGCGCGGCGCCGTCCGGGACCGGACCGGCAAAGGCGCGCTGCGCCACCGCCTCGTCGCTCTCGATGAAGATGTCGATATTGTCGATCAATTCGGACTGCACGTCGTCAAGATATTTCAAGCATTCCGCATGATCGGCGAACGCCTTGCGCACCTCTTCCAGCGCATGCGAGACGGCGTAGTTCGCGACCTCGCGGTTCAGCGTGCGCATCGCGTCGCGGCGCTCCTTGTCCCAGCGCGGCAGCTTTTCGAGGATCGCCTGAAGCTCGGTCTGCAGCTCCTCGATCGCGTCCTGGATCTTCTTGCGCTCTTCGTCGGAAAGCTTCTGGAACACCTCGGGCCGCATCACCTCGCCCTCGCGCACGGGGGCGAAGGCGAAGCCGTGCGGCGTCTGCATCATGACGATGTCTTTCTCGACCGCCTTCTTGCGTAGCGATTCGAAGACCGTCTCGTGCTTTTGCTCGATGTCGGTCTGGATCGCGTTGCGCCGCGTCCGATACTCGTCGCTTTCGAAGATCGATGGGATCGAGCTGTTCAGCTCCTCGATCAGCGTTTCCATGCGCCGCTTCAGCTCCAGGCCGCGGCCGGTCGGAAGCTCCAGCGCATTCGGCTGGTGCGGCGTCTGGAAGTTTTGGACGTAGACCCAGTCGGACGGCGTCGGCTCGCCTTTCGACCGTTGATCGAGAAACTGCATCAGGACGGAGTGACGGCCGACCCCGGCCGGTCCCATCACGAACAGATTGTAACCGTTGTGACGCATGCCGGCGCTGAAATCGATCGCCGCCAACGCCCGGTCCTGGCCGATGACGTTGCTCGCCGACGTCACGTCTTCCGTGCTCTTGAACTTCGGCAGTCAGCGGCGATGGATCGGGGCGCAAGGCTTTGGGCGGCAAAGGCGCTACGGGCATGTCTTCCTATCCTCGATACACTCCGAAAAGTGCTCTTAGTTTCTGCGGACTCAGCAATACGAGCAAGGGGCGCCCCCGCGCGCCGCACGCATTCGAAAACGGGCCGCGGGGCGCCGGCGTTCCTAAGGCTGCGCCGGCTTCGTCGCCTGCTTGAGGTATTCGATCACATCCGCCCGCTGGGTCTCGTCGAAACGGCCGTGGACCTTGAGATAGTCGTTGAGATGCGCCGGCGTCCAGGTCGGATCGGCCTCGGTCCACACCATGCGGTATGGGAAGCCTTTGACCGCGCCGTAACGGCGGTTGAACAGGTTTTCCAGATAGGGGCCGCGCTTTGCGGGCTCCGATTTGCGCAGCGTGTGGCAATTGGCGCAATCGCTCTCGAACAGGGCCTTGCCATGCGCGGCGTCCGCCGCATGGGCGCCCGGCGCGCCGAGGAATGCGAGAAGGGGGAGCATAGCCAGATACCGAGAAACCAATGTCATCGTCCTCTTTCCGTGCCTGTTGCGCCGAGTCGCCGGCCTGTTGCCGATGCCGGTGTCCTGGCCGGCAATTGATTGATATTAGCCCACCATCGACGCCAATGCGGCTCTGATTTAAATCATGCCGGGCTCGAGTTCCGCGCGGCCGTTTCCGGGCCGGCGGGCGAGGGGCGTCCGTCGGCCCGGCTTGCCAAGGACGGATTGAGGCCTACAGTAGAGGCCGCGCGCTTGGGCGCCGCTGCAGGATGACGACATTTGACGAAGCAACGACCGGTCTGGCGCAGCAAGCTGTTTCTCGCGGGCCTTGTTCTCATCCCGGTCCTGATGATGACCGTCGACGGGCCGATATCCGCGATGATGCGCGCCATCGACGATCAGACCTGGGCAGTCATTAATCGGTTTGCCCAATCCGGAAACTCGAAATACTCGCTCGTGCCGCTGGCGATCGTCATCGGCGCGCTCATGCTGCTCTATTTCGTCGACACCGCAACGGTACGGGCGCGGCTCTATGCCTGGCTCGCGGGTGTGTGCGGCTTTATTTTTGTCTCAATCGCGTATTCGGGAATCCTGGTCAATCTCATCAAGATGACGATCGGGCGCGCGCGCCCGAACGCGGCGCAGTCCCTGGCGTGGCCGGAGTTCCACCCCCTTCACGGTGAACGCGCATTTCCATTCCTTCCCGTCCGGTCATGCCAACACGCTGTTCGCGATCGCCATGGCGGTGGGATTCCTGGTGCCCGTGCTGCGGCGTTATCTCCTTGTCCTGGCCGCCGGGCTGGCCTTATTGCCGCGTTCTGCAATTCCGTCATTTCTCCAGCGATACGCTGGGCGGCGCGTTGCTCGCCGTCGCGACGACCTTCTGGCTGCGCGACGTTTTCGCCCGCTGGGGCGTCGTCTTCTATCGGACGAAGGACGGGAGAATCATGCTGACGGCGCCGGGACGGCTGCTCCGGCGTCGGATCAATCGGGGTATTGGCGTGGTATGGAGCGGCCGTGCCCGCCGGTCAGGCCGCCGCGCTGGCGGCACCGACGACGGCGCCCGAGGGGTCGCTCAATAAGGCGGAACGCGAAGCCGCACGACCTGGTCGAAGGCTTGATCCCGGGAAAGGTCCGGATATACGGCCATGATCGCGCGGATTGCGGCGCCAAGCGCAATGTCGTAGGTCGTGCCGACGGCCGCAAACTCGCGGTACGCGCGCTCGATTATCCTAGACATGTCGACATCGACCATGTCATCCGCTTCCGAAGTCACGGTACTCTCCGTTTTTTTTAGGAATCGACTCGCCCGAGGCGGTCGTTATTCCGTTAACTGTATCCGAAGTCTTTATTAAATGAAAACACAAGTGGGTGATGCAATGACGATTGCGGACGCTTTCGTGGGCCGAACGGATTAAGAATTTTGCGCTGCAGCGTCGTTGCCGCCGTGGCGCTTCACGATGGCTAGGAAAGAAATGCAGGCGCGACGCTCGCATCTACATCGAAAGGCTTAATGCGGAATCTTTGCGCCTCTACCCAATTGGCATAATACGTACTGTCGAAAGACCAGCCGCAGCACAGGGTTACAGTTCTTCTGCATCGACCGGATGAGACTTCACAAATCCGGCGATCGGAGGGTACAGAGGATGGACTATAAGAATGGCCCGAACTCGGGCTACCGCGACGACATAAGCCCCTATCTCCAGCGTCCGCTTCGCAGCTTTGCCCAGGCCTGCCGCGACATCGTCGAACGGCAGCAGATGCTGCGCCGTGCGCGGATCGCGAACGACAATCTGGCGATTTACCGGGTGCTGCCCGGCAGCAACGGTCCGCCGCGGCGATCACGTCTAGCCGCCGGGCGGTCAGGCCCGCTCCACCAGGGCCAGAACCCGGTCCACCATCTCGCGCGCGCAGCCGAGATAATTGGCCGGGTCGAGCATGTGGTCGATATCCGCGGCCGATAGCTTCGCGCTGATGCGCTTGTCCGCGAGAAGGACGTCGCGCAGCGTCCGGCTGCCGTCGGCGCAGGCCGCGCAGGCCTCGTAGACCACGTCATGCGCCTGGTTGCGCCCGATATGCGGCGCCAGGCCCATCATCACCGCTTCCGACATCACCATCCCGTTCGAGAGCGCGAGGTTGGCCGCCATGCGCGCCTCGTCGACGGCCAGCCCGTCGAGGATTGAGAGCGCGTTCTCGATCGCGCCGCCTGCCAGCACGAAGGCCTCGGGCAGGATCGACCATTCGAGATGCATCGGGCCGGTGCTGCGCTCGTGGTCGGCCACCATCGTGTCGAAGGCGAGCGCCGCCTTTTCGCGCAGCATCTTCCCGGCCGCGATCATCGGCTGGCAGGTGATCGGATTGCGCTTCTGCGGCAGCGTGCTGCTCGCGCCGCGGCCGATGACGAAAGGCTCGCCGACTTCGCCGACCTCGGTCCGCATCAGCAGCGCAATCTCGAGGCCGATCTTGGCGATCGTGGCGCCGACCAGCGCGAGCAGCGCGGTGACCTCGGTCCAGTTGTCGCGCGACACGTGCCAGCTTATCGGCGGCTCGACGAGGCCCAGCTCCATCATCGTCTCGCGCATCACGTCCAGCCCGCGATCGCCCAGCGTCGCATTCGTGCCGACCGCGCCGGCGACTTCGCCCATCAGCGCGCGCGGGCGCATCTCGGCCAGCCGCTCGCGGTGGCGGTGTACTTCGGCCAGCCAGATCGCCACCTTGTAGCCGAAGGTAATCGGCGCCGCCTGTTGCTGCATGGTCCGGCCGACCATGATCGTGTCCCGGTGCCGCCTGGCGAGCGTCGCGAGCACCTTTTCGAGGTCCGCCAGCATCGTGTCGAGCAGACCGAGGCCGTTCTTGATCTGCAGCGCCATGCCGGTGTCGGTGACGTCCTGGGTCGTGCTGCCCCAGTGCACGTAACGCGCGGTTTCCTTGCTCACTGCCTTGGTGAGCTGGTGGACGATCGGCAGGATCGGGAAGCCGACACGGTCGAACTCCGCCTTCATCGCGGCGGTGTCGATGAACTGCACCTTGGCCTTGGCGGTGATCTCGTCCGCCGCCGCCTGCGGAATGATGCCAAGCCGTGCCTGCGCGCGGGCGAGCCCGGCCTCGAAGTCGAGCCAGGCCTGGAAGCGTGCCTCGTCGGAGAACAGCGCGCGCATGCGCGCCGAGCCGAACATGTCGCCGTAATAGGCGGAGTCGATGATTGACGTGACCATGCGGTCGCCCTCGCTCAGTCGAGAAGGAACGGCGCGCCGGTTTCGGCGGCCAGCTTCCGGATCGTCTCGCGCAGGCCGGGCGGGATCGGGATGCCGCTCGCCTGACGCTCCCGCGCGATCTGGTCTTCCGGCTCGCCCGCGACCATGACCGGTTGCTTCGGGTCGACCGGCTTCGTCGCGTGCAGGGAGTCGATCAGCTCGTCGACCGTCTCCTCGAAGCCGCCGGCGGAGCGGAAGAAGGCTGGGTTGATCGCGATGAAGCAATGGCCGATCTCCATCGTGCCCGGCGTCCGCTTGCCGTGGTTCTCCGACATCACCAGGCTTGCCCCCGGCAGCGCGGTCGACAGTATCTCGACCATCGCGCCCAGGCCGTAGCCCTTGTGGCTACCGAGATCGCGCGTGCCGCCGAGCGGCGTCATCTTCACGCCGTCGAAATAGCCCGAGGAATTGGTCGTCGGGTTGCCGTTCGCATCGACGATCCAGCCGAGCGGCAGCGGCTGCTTCTCCACCGCCTTGTTGCGGATCTTGCCGCCGGCCACCGTGGACGTCGCCATATCGAGGTTGAAGGGCGGGTGGCGCTTGGCCGGCGCGGTGAAGGCGATCGGGTTGGTGCCGAGCCGGCCTTCCGCCGCGAAGGTCGGCACCACATGCGGCGCCGACGTGTTGGTGAAAGCCATGCCGACCAGGCCTTGGCGCGCGGCCATCCGGGTGTAATAGCCGGTCGCGCCGAAATGCGCGGAGTTGCGCACCGCGATGGTGGCCATACCGCTGGTCTTCGCCTTGTCGATCGCCATGGTCATCGCCTTGACCGCGGCGATGTAGCCGAGCCCGCCGCCGGCATCGAGCAGCGCCGTGACCGGTCCGTCCCGCACCACCGTGACCCCGGCGGCCAGCGTGATCATGTTGCGTTGCGCCCGCGTGTAGTAGTTCGGGATGCAGGACAGGCCATGGCTGTCGATGCCGCGCAGGTCCGCGTCCGCCATGATGGCCGCCGTCGTCGCTGCGTGTTCGGCGGGCATGCCGAAGGCGCGGAGGCAGGCCGCCATCTGGTCCTGTACCACCGCAACCGGGAAGCGCCGCGTCTCGCCCCTATCTGCCATGTTGAGTCTCCGCCATGATGCGTCCTCCGCTCGGCAACGGTTCAGATCAGGAAGAATTCCGCGTTCGAATTCTTCGCCACGTCGCGGATCTTGCCGCGCAGGCCCGGCGGCACCGGGATGCCTGACTTCTCGCGCTCGACGCGGATGAGATTCTCCGGCTCGCCCGCGACCATGACCGGCTGCTTCGGGTCGACCGGCTTGGTTGCGTGCAGCGAGTTCGATCAGCTCGTCGACGGTTTCCTCGAATTCGCCGGCGGGGCGGAAGGCCGTCGGGTTGATCGCCAGGAAGAAGTGGCCGATGTCCATCGTGCCGGGCCGGCGGTAGCCGTGCTGCGGATGGGTGACGAGGCTGCAACCCGACAGGCCGGCGGACAGGATCTCGACCATGGCGGCGAGGCCGTAACCCTTGTGGCTGCCGAGCTCGCGCGTGCCGCCGAGCGGTGTCTGCGTGCCTTCGCGGCTGAAATAGAGATTGGCGTCGGTCAGCGGGTTGCCCTCCGCGTCATTGGCCCAGCCGATCGGCAGTGGCAGGCTCTCGTTCGCCTTGTTACGGATCTTGCCGGCGGCCACCGTGGTCGTCGCCATGTCGAGGTTGAAGTTCGCGTTGCGCTTGGCCGGCGCGGTGAAGGCGATCGGGTTGGTCGACAGCTTCGGTTCCTTGCCGAAGGTCGGTGCCGTGCGCGGCCCCGAGCCGTTGGTCACCGCCATGCCGATCAGCCCCTGGTCCGCCATCATGCGGGTGTAGTAGCCGGTCGCGCCGAAATGGTTCGAGTTGCGGACGGCGATGCCCGCCATGCCGATCTCTTTCGCCTTCTTGATCGCCATCTTGGTCGCCATCATGGACGGCACGTAGCCGAGCCCGCCGCCGGCGTCGATCAGAGCCGAGACCGGCGTCTCCTTCACCACCTCGATCTTCGGCGACATCGTCAAGATGCCCTCGCGGCGGCGGAAGTCGTAGGTCGTCAGCATCGAGAGGCCGTGCGTGTCGATGCCGCATTTGTCCGCGTCCACCATGACGTCGGCCGTGATCTCGACCATGTCCGCGGGCATGCCCCAGGCGGTCAGGCAAGCGGCAATCTGATTTCGCACCGCGTCCGCAGGGTAGAATTTGATACCGTCGTCTCCGGTGGCCATGGGTCGTTCCTTCTCGATGGCATGAAGCGTTTGGGATGTCGCGGGCGCCGCGGTTCGTCGGCGGCCCAGGCGGGAATCAGATGTATCGCCAAATCGGGCCCGGCGCAAACAGCGGGGCGGCGGGTCCCGGTGCCGCCGGCCCGTTTTCTGCCGCTACAGCGGGAAATCGAAATAGGTGTCGGGGAAGGGCTCGTTCCGCAGCGTGAAGTGCCACCACTCCTGGGGGTAGGGGGCAAAGCCGTGCCCGGTCATCACGGCTTGCAGCAGCGCCCGGTTGGCCCGCTGCTGCGCGGTCACCGCGGTGCTGGTGGGCCATGATATCGGGCTGAAGAAGTCGAAGGGCGAGCCCATGTCGAGCTCGTGCGCCCGGCCGTCCGCGTCCTTATAGACAATGGTCAGGTCGACGGTGCTGCCGCGCGAGTGGCTGGATTTCGCGGCGATGTAGCCGTCCTTGAACAGGTCCTTTTTCGCGACGTCGGGATAGTATTTGGCCTTGGTCTTCCGGTCCTTGAGGTCTTTCGCCCAGCGCACGAAATGATCCACCGCCCGCTGCGGCCGGTAGGAATCGAAGACTTTGAGCCCGAGCCCGAACGGACGAAGCGCTTGCTGAACGCCGGCGAGCGCCTTGGCCGCCCGCGCCGTCAGGACCGGATGGGGATGCGCGTAGCCGTCGACCGGCTGGCCGACGAAATTGTCGCTCCCGAAATAGCGAAGCTCGACCACGAGATCCGGCACCGCCTCGTCGAGATAGACGAAACCCGGCGGCAGCGCATGACGGTCCGCGCTCGCCGCGCTCCGCCGACCCGAAGAGCAGCAGCAGCGTTGCCAGAATGCCGGCTTTCAGACGCTCTCTCATCGGCGCATCTCCCGAGGACGTGGTCACCTAGCGGTGGCGGGAGATTACCATTCCGACTGTGCAGCTCGGCGGAAAAATCGTCGGCGCGTGTGGGCGCTACGCACCGCTGCTCCCCCCACCCAAACCCTCCCCCGCGAGGGGGAGGGCTTTGCCTTTCAATGCCAAGCCAACCTGAAGTCCTCCCCTCTTGCGGGGGAGGATTTAGGTGGGGGGTCAAAGCGCCGGCCGCATCTTCGTCCACGCGGTCGCCCGTTCGTAGGCCTGCGCGACGCGGTAGACCATCGCCTCCTTGAACGGCTTGCCGACGATCTGCATCGACAGCGGCAGGCCCGCCGAGGAGAAGCCGGTCAGGACCGAGATCGCCGGGCTGCCGGTCAGGTTGAAGGGCGCGCGGGCCTGGCGCGGGTAGGTGCGGTCGACCATGCCCTCGTCGTCGATGCGGCAGGCCGGCTCCATGCTGCTGATGGTGATCGCCGCGTCGAGGTCGGCCATCTTTGCGTGGAAGCGGTCGACCAGCTTGCGCCGGATGCGGGTCGCGTTGACGTAGTCGGCGGCCGAGACGAAGGCGCCGGACATCAACCGCTCGCGCGCGCGGTCGCCGTAATCCTCGGGCCGCTCCTGCAGCCACTTCTCGTGGATGGCGTAGGCCTCGCCGTTCAGGATCGTGCGGTTGCAGGCGGCGTAGACCGGCAACGGGTCGATCTCGATCTCGCGGATCTCGGCGCCGAAGTCCTTCAGGAGCGCGAGCGCATCCTCGATGCTCTTGACCATTTCCGGATCGGCGGTCTCGTCCCGCGTGTAAAAATGCCGGATCGCGCCGATCTTGAGACCCTTCACGCCCGCGCCCAGCGCGGCGGTGTAGTCCTCGGTCGGAATGTCGGCGCTGCCGGGATCGCCCGGGTCGTAGCCGGCAATGACGTTGAGCAAGATGGCGTTGTCCTCGACCGTCCGCGTCATCGGCCCGACATGGTCGAGCGAGAAGGACAGCGGCAGCACGCCGCGCCGGCTGGTGCGGCCATAGGTCGGCTTGAGCCCGACGATGCCGCACATCGAGGCAGGGTTGCGCACCGAGCCGCCGGTATCGGTGCCGAGCGCCGCCGGCAGCAGCCCGGCCGCCAGCGCCGAGCCGGATCCGCTCGACGAGCCGCCGGGATGATGGCCCGGGTTCCACGGGTTGCGCGCGGGCGGCCAGGGCAGGTCGAAGGACGGGCCGCCGATCGCGAACTCATGCGTCGACATCTTGCCCATCAGCACGCCGCCCGCGGCGCGCAGCTTGGCCGCGACCGGCGCGTCCGCCTTGGCGATGTTGTCGATCAGGATCTTCGAATGCCCCGTCGTCGGCAGGCCCTCGTGGTCGATGATGTCCTTCAGGCCGTAAGGCACGCCGTGCATCGGCCCGCGCCAGTCACCCTTCGCGATCTCGTCCTCGGCGCGCCGCGCGTCCGCCATCGCGATGTCCGGCGTGAGCCTGAGGAAGGCGTTGAGCTTGGGGTCGAGCTTGTCGATGCGCGCCAGCAGGGCCTGGGCGTATTCCACCGGGGAGAGCTTCTTCGACCGGATCAGGGCGGAAGCTTCGGCGATCGTCAGATAGGCGAGGTCGGTCATGGCTCAGGCGTCCTTGACGAGAGAGAAGACATGCGCCGGCTCGTCGGCGACCGTGAGCGCGACGGCAAGATGCGCCTTGCGTTTCTTGACCGATGCGGCCGCCTTCTGCAGCTGCGCGAGATGGCTTATCGGTCAGGCGGGTCAGACCGGCGGCTGCCGCGCGCGCTTTGAGTTGCGCCAGGTCTTCGGTGTCGTTGCTCATGATCGGTTGTCCCTTCGGTTTAATAAGGTGTCATCTTACCCATTGAGGTGGTTGAGCGAGTGGAGCGCGGCGTCACCCATCTCGACGCTCGGCATCGCGCGCGTCTTAGAGCTCTTGATGTCGGCGGCGCGGATGCCGTGCGCGACCGTGTCCTCGACCGCGCGCTCGCGCAGGGCGGTCTCCGCCGCCGCGTCGAGGTGTGGCGCAGCGCGAGCGCGAAGCTGAGAATGGTCGCGAGCGGATTGGCGATGTTGCGGCCGGCGATGTCGGGCGCCGCGCCGTGCACCGGCTCGTAGAAGGCGTTGCGCCGGCCGGCTGCGTCCGGCTCGCTGAGCGAGGCCGAGGGCAGCATGCCGAGCGAGCCGGTCAGCATGGCGGCTGCGTCGGACAGGATGTCGCCGAACATGTTGCCGGTGACGATCACGTCGAACTGCTTGGGGTTGCGGATCAGCTCCATCGAGCCGGCGTCGACGATCAGCTCCTTGAACTCGACGTCGGGGAATTCCTGCTTGGCGATCTTGCGCGCCTCCTGCCGCCACAGCTTGCTGACCTCGAGCACGTTCGACTTCTCGATCGAGCAGAGCCGGTTGCGGCGGCTGCGCGCCAGCGCGAAGGAGAGGCGGAGTACGCGGTGGATTTCCGGCGTGGTGTAGGTCATGGTGTTGAAGCCGCGCTGCACGCCATTGCCGAGATCCTCGATGCCGCGCGGCTCGCCGAAATAAATGCCGCTTGACAGCTCGCGCACGATGATCATGTCGACGCCGCGGACCACCTCGGGCTTGAGCGTGCTGGCGTCGAGCAGCTCGTCATAGGCGACCACGGGGCGGAGATTGGCGAACAGGCCGAGCTTCTTCCGCAGCGCCAGGAGCCCGGTCTCGCGCCGGATGTCGATCGGGATGTCCTCGTAGCCGTCGCCGCCGATTGCGCCGAACAGGATCGCGTCGGATTTGAAGCTGTCCTCCAACGTCTTGTCGGGCAGCATCGTGCGGCCATGCTTCTTATAAGAGCCGACGCCGAGCTCGCCCTCGGTGATGTCGAAGGCGAGCTTGCGATTATTCTGGAACCAGTCGACGACGCGAATTGCCTGCGGAATGACCTCATGGCCTATTCCGTCACCGGGGATGATCAGCAATTTCGGCTTGTTGGTCGGCATATCACTCCTCCCTGCATTTTCTGTACCGAGGCTTGCGGCGGTCGCGACAGCGGAGCGATCCGGGGACGACGTGCATCCTGAGACGCTAGCATGGGCCCTGCTTTGCGGGCGAACGGCGCGCCGCCGCGTAACGAACCCGCTTGACTCCATGGGCCGCAACCACTCAGCATCTCAGATAGGTTCTTTTGCACTTATGTGTTGAGAGGGGCCAATGTCCAGACTGTCGATGACATCCGTGGTGTGGGCATTCTTCTGCATGGTCGCGCCCGCCACGGCGCAAAGCCAGCACGGCAAATTGCCCGACGGGCCCGGCAAGGAGACGGTGGAAGCCGTCTGCACCGCCTGCCATCAGACCAATCAGATCACCAACAGCTCCGGCTACACGCGCGCGCAGTGGGAGGAGCTGTTCGGCAACATGATCGATCTCTCCGGCAATCCGGAGAAGGAGACGATCGCGGCCTATCTCGCGGAGCATTTCCCGCCGAACACGCGCCGGCGCGCCGAAGCTCATACCGGGTCCCGTCGACGATCGCCTTCAAGGAATGGAAGGTGCCGACGCTGGGCCAGCGCTCGCGCGATCCGATCGAGGCGGCGGACGGCTCGATCTGGTGGGCCGGGCAGTTCGGCAACCTGGTTGGGCGGATCGACCCCCGAACCGGCGAGATGAAGGAATATCCGCTGCCGCCGGAGTCGCTGCCGCATTCGGTGACCCTCGATGCGGCCGGCAACGTCTGGTACACCGGCAACGGCAACGGCACGGTCGGCAAGCTCGATCCGAAGACCGGCAAGATGACCGTCTACAAGATGCCCGACCCGGCGGCGAAGGACCCGCACACGCCGATCTTCGACCGCAACGGCACGCTCTGGTTCACGCTGCAGAACAGCAACATGCTGGGCCGGCTGAACCCGGCGACCGGCGATATCAAGCTGGTGACCATGCCGCGGCCGAAGGCGAAGCCCTACGGCATCAAGCTGGATTCGAAGGGCGTGCCGTGGGTCGCCTGCAACGGCGGCAACTGCATCGCCCGGATCGATCCGAAGACAATGGCGATCAAGCTGTATCCGCTGCCGGACGAGAAGACGACCGTGCGCCGCCTCGACATCGCCAAGGACGATACGATCTGGTACGTGAACTCCGGACGGGGCCGCCTCGGGCACCTCGAACCCCAAGACCGGCGCGGTCAAGGAATGGGCCTCGCCGAGCGGGCCGAAGTCGCATCCCTACGCGATCGCGGTGGTCAACGGCATCGTCTGGTACAACGAGTCCGGCATGCGGCCGGATGCGCTCGTGCGCTTCGACCCGAAGACCGAGACGTTCCAGAGCTGGGCGATTCCGTCCGGCGGCATCTATGCCGGCATCGTCCGCCACATGCGCCCGACGCGCGACGGCAACCTGCTGATCCACCAGAGCAGCACCAACCGCATCATCCTGGTGACGATCGAGGACGGCGAGAAGCTCTAATATTAGAGACCGGAAAATTCAACCTGAAATAGCTGAATGAGTTCTCTCATTCTCGCCTAGATCGGCGTTCGTGCAGCGCGGCCGCTGCCATCCATCGCGATCGGCGATGGCTCCCCCCTTGAGACCATTCTGGTGCCGGCGGGCGGGTAACATTACCTTCCTGGTCAAGGATATAGAGTTCATTCCCGTTAAAGGAGGGGAAGATGGACAAACGCTTTAAACGAACCGTAGACTTGCTCAATGCTGTCCGCTTTGGAATCTCCATGGCCGATGAGGCGCAGCGCGTCGAATACAAAGGCGCCGATGCCATCGGCAAGCTGTTCGAAACGGCGCGGCCGATGTTGGCATCCCCCCGCCGGTAAAGCGGACTCAGAAGCGGCCGGCTTTTAACGGCCGGCCTGCTTCATGCAAACGTATGACATCGTAACAATCCAGCTGTTCGTTGCCGTCGCCAAAGCCGGCAGCATCGCGGGCGCCGCCCGCCAGCAGCACATCGCCGCCTCGGCCGTCAGTCATCGCATTCACGAGCTGGAGCTGGCGACGGGAGCGAAGCTGCTCAACCGGCTGCCGCGCGGCGTCGAGCTTACCGCCGCCGGCCGGGTTTTCATGGAGCGCGGCACGCGGATCCTGGATGAGCTCCGCGACCTGGATAAGGACCTCAAGCAGTTCGCCGAGGGCGGGCGGGGCATGGTCCGCGTCGCCGCGGCGACCACCGCCATCACCAGCCGGCTCTCCGACATCCTCAAGGATTTCATCGACCGCAATTCCGACATCACCGTCGACTTGATCGAGCTCTACAGCAACGAGTCGGTGGCGGCGCTCCACAACGGTGAATGCGATATCGCGCTGGTCACGGACCTCTGCGACAAGACCGGCCTCGACACTTGGCATTTCGCCCCCGACCCGGTCTGGGTCATCGGGCCGAGCGAGCACCCGCTTTTCGAGAAAAGGGACGCGGACGGCGCGATTTCCTTCGCCGACGCCATGCAATACGAGGTCATCTCGCTGCACCAGGGCGGCGCGCTCGACGAGCTGGTCCTCGCGGCGGCGCAGAAGCTCGGCTCGTCGATCAAGCGCGCGCTCCGGGTTTCGCGCAACAACTCCCTGCGCCGGCTGGTCGAAGCGGGCCTCGGCATCGGCTTCCTCCGCGAAAGCAACGCCAGGCCGTATCTGAAAACCTTTGCCATCGAGGGCGCGCCGCTCGCCGATGACTGGGCGAAGCGGGAGCTGCAGATCGCTTGGCTGCACGATGTCGCGCTGTCCCCGGCGGCGCAACGCTTCCTCGACTTCCTCAAGAAGGAAACGGCGTAGGGGAGGCGGCTATGTCAGCGTCTCCACCGTCTTCCGCTTGATCAGCTCGAAGTCGATCGCGGCGCCGAGGCCGGGGCCTTCCGGCGCGTGCACCAGGCCCTTCTTGTCCACCACGATGTCCTCGACCAGGCCGTATTTCTGGGATTCGTCGGGCAGCAGCACCTCGAACAGCTCGCAGTTCTCGACGGCGAGCGCCACATGCAGGTTGGCGACGTTGTTGAGCGAGTTGCCGCCGTGGTGGATCTCGAAATTCATATGGAAGGCCTCGGCGAGATGCGCCGCCTTGATGCAGGCGGTGATGCCGCCCTTCACGGCCACGTCACCGCGCAGATAGTCGGTCGCCTGCTGCATGATCCAGGGCACGTAGCCGGTCAGGCCGCCCGGCGAATGCTCCGTCGCCAGGATCGGAATGTCGAGCAGGTTGCGCAGCTTCACGTAGTTGTAGATGTCGTCTTCTGCGAGCGGGTCCTCGTACCAGTAGTAGCCAAGCTCTTCGACCGCCTTGCCGACGCGCAGGGCCTCCGGGAAGTCGTAGGACCAGGTGGAATCGAGCATCAGCGTATAGTCGTCGCCGACCGCCTTGCGCACGGCGCGGCAGATTGCGATGTCGGTGCTGCCACTCGGTCGGGGGATGGATCTTGTAGGCTGTCCAGCCCCCGGCCTGGTGTTCCTTCGCCTGCTCGACATACGCCTCCTGCGACGGCAGGACCGGCGAGCTGGCATAGGCGGGGAGGCTGTGCCGCGCCGCGCCGAGCAGCTTGTAGAGCGGCAGCCCGGCGATCTTTCCGGCGATATCCCACAGCGCCACATCTGCCGCCCCGACCGCGCGATAGGTCGTGGTGCGCAATCGGCGGCACATCTCGCGGTACAGCCGCTCGCGGTCGAGCGGGTCCTGGCCCATGAGGATCGGCTTGAGCTGACTGATCAGCGACTGCGCGTCGAGGGTCGCCGGCCGGCTGGCCGCGCCGAGAAAGGCATGCCCCTCGACGCCGTCGTCGGTGCGCAGCGTCAACAGGCCGAGCTGGCTGGTGCCGGCGAAATGGCCGGTATGACGGCCGTATTTGGTCGACGGGATGCCCGCCCATTCAAAGAGGGTGAGCGTGACGTCGTCGATTTTCATGGTTGCCTCCCCACAGCCCATTCGCGGGTGCGGCCATTCGAGCCGGCCGTCGCGCGCGTCCAGCCGGAACTTTACGACGCCCGCCCCTATGGGGGAAATCGCCGTACGGGCGCGGCCGTGCGTCGGCGCCGTCTTACGAGAATGGGAGACTGCACGCGACGACGGCAATCCTGTCGCCGTCGCGCAGCGGGCACAGGACCCGGTGCCAATTGCAGTCATGAAGCGAATGCACGCGCCCGTGCTCGCTGTGGATGACGACTTTCTCCGCCACGCATTTGCGGTACAGGCGCTCCAAAAATCGCCCGACCTCGCTGTCGAAATCGCTGACGAAGCGTCCGGTCATGTCGAAGCCGGTATACCGCAACAGCCCGGGCCCATACTGCCGGTACCGGAATTCATCGACGTCGGCGAGATAGTCGACAATGACGACGTAGTCGAGCCAGCGCTGCAGCTTGCCGAGGTCGAAGAAGCGCGCTTCCGCGAAGTCCCCGGGCGGCTTGACCGAAAGGCAATATTTCGTGAATTCCCACGCAAGGGGGCGCGTCAACCGGGTAACTTTGCCGTATTCCGGATAGGCGACGACGACATCGCCAAGTCCGCGGAAGCTATTCATTGCAGCATTGAGTTCCGACGATGCCCCACAATCGTAAGGCGATCGGCAGCGGTGAGCAATGTCAATTGACGCGCTCAGTCCACGCATCTTCGGCCTCCTTAGTTCCCGGTGGGGACGGTGGCCTTGTCTTCAGACGATCGCGTTCCGTCCCCGGCGAAGACGAATGGCGGATTCGGGGCCTTGGCGTATAGCGGGAGAATTGACACGTTGCCGTTTATCAGTGAAGAATATCGGGCCATATATTTTGACGAATTACTTTGAATTCGAGTAATAATGATTAGGGAATCCTTGAGAATTTGGCGTGCAGATTTTCGGAGTATTTGAGATGCGATTGGTTTCTGCTTTGGTCGCCTTGATGCTGGTGCTTTCCGGATGCGGCACCAGTACCTCCGATCGGGCGATATCGGGGGCGGGCATCGGCGCGGCGGCGGGCGTGGTCATTGGCGCCGTCACCGGCCTCACCGTGCTGCAGGGCGTGGTGCTCGGCGCCGCGAGCGGCGGCCTCATCGGCGGCTTCACGAAAGCGAGCACGGTCAATCTGGGCGATCCGATCTGGGCGTCCGGCGACCGGCAGGCGAATGCGTCCGCGGTAAGCCGGGTGCAGGCGGGGCTGAACCGCCTCGGCTATGAGTCGGGGACACCGGACGGCGTTCTGGGACCGCGGACCAAGACCTCGATCGAGGCTTACGAGCGCGATCATGGCCTGGCGGTCGACGGCAAGCCGACGCTCGATCTGGCGCAGCATATCGACCAGCAGCTGCAGCCCGCGCAGAAGGGTTAGCGCCGGACGGCGTTTGCCGCCGCTGCGTGGCTGCATCCTGGACGCGGTGTTTCTGAACAACCGTTGAAAGGAGGATCCGATGACTGTGATTCATGCGGCTCAGGCGGGCCAGGGCGGCCCCGTGCGCATCGCCTGCGTCAACAAGGCGACGGTCGATCTTGGCGTGCCCTTCGCCAAGCTCACCGCCGCGCTGCAGAAATGCTACGACCGGCACTTCCTTCCGATCTGGGGCTATCCGGTGACGCTGTACAATACCAAGACGCCGAAGCCGTCGGATTGGCGCTTCGTCTATTTCGATGACGCGGATGCGGCCGGCGCCCTCGGCTACCACGAGCTCACGGACCAGGGGCAGCCGATCTCGAAGATCTTCGTCAAGACCACGCTCGCCGACGATCAGCTGGTGAGCGTCACCGCGTCCCACGAATTGTTCGAGATGGTCATCGACCCGATCGCCAATCTGTGGGCGGAAGCGGCGGACGGCACGGAATACGCCTATGAAATGAGCGACCCTGTCGAAGAAGATACATTTCCTGTCGACGGGATCGAGATGTCGAATTTCGTGCATCCGTCTTGGTTCGAGCCTTTCAAGCACCCGGCCGGTACGAAATTCGACCATCTCGGGCTGCTCAAGAAGCCCTTCACCATGACCAAGGGCGGCTACGTGATCGTCAAGAAGAAGGGCAAGGTGACCGAAGTCTTCGGCTCGAAGGCGAAGGAAAGGCGGTTCGCGCAGGAATGCCGCCTCGGCCACCGCAGCGAATACCGCAAGGCGGATGGACTGCGCATCGAGACGGGAGGGCGCCGCCGGGTGAGCGACATGACGTCCGCCCGCACACCTCGCCCTTTAGACGAGAACGGCCTCGCGCTGCTTCTGACGGCTGCGCGCCTTGATATTCGTGCCCAGGTCCTTCGCGAACAGCAGCAGGCTCTCCGACGTCATCAGGTCGGGCCGGAACTTAGATGTGCCGGAGTAGCGGATGGACAGCTCGGCGATGCTGTCCGCATCGTTGACATACGCCATCCACCAGTCCGGGAACGCGCGCTCCGGCACCGGCTGGCAGCATACGATGGTGACGTTCCGATGCGCGTCGTTCGCAGCGATTCGCTGGAACGTTTGGCTCAGGCGCTCGCGCGCGCCTTCCAATACCTGCAGGAAATATTTTTCGTTGTAACAAAGAAGGCCGGTGATCTCGTCCTGCATATTGTGATTGCGCGCGGCGATGAGAATTTGCTCGAGCGTCTTGCGGTTCACCGGGCCGCTGTATTCGCTATAGGAAATGAGCCGGGTCAAATGCATTACAGCCGCCTCTTAGATTGACATGCGCAGGAGGATTTGCGGTGCCAACGGCGCCGGACGGGACGGCGGAGGTCGCCGCGAAACCTCTGCATGTCAGGCCGCCGTTTGCCTGACGGCTGTCCGATGCAGAGGTTGTCGCGTGGATGGAAGGGACCACCCGCCGACGGTAACGAGCGCCGATACCGAAACCGGTTAGGCTGCCTTCACGTCGGTGAGGAATTGCTCCACCACCGATCGTAAGGTTTCGGTCTGCGTCGCCATCGTGCCGGCTGCCTCCAGGACTTGCTGGGCGGCGGCGCCGGTTTCGGAGGACGCCTGGGTCACGCCCGAAATGTTGCTGTTGACTTCCTGCGTACCCGAAGCGGCCTGCTGCGTATTCTGGGCGATCTCGCGCGTGGCGTTGCCCTGTTCGGTGACCGCGGTGGCGATGAGGTCGGAGATCGAGTTGATCTCGGTGATCGTCTCGCCGATTGTCTTGATCGCGCCCACCGCGTCCTGCGTCACGGCCTGCATCGCCGTTGATCTGGGCCGCGATCTCCTCGGTCGCCTTGGCCGTCTGGTTGGCGAGGTTCTTGACCTCGGAGGCGACCACCGCGAAGCCCTTGCCGGCTTCACCGGCCCGCGCCGCCTCGATCGTGGCGTTGAGCGCCAGCAGGTTGGTCTGCTCGGCGATCTCGGTGATCAGGTTGACGACCTCGCCGATCTTCTGAGCGGCGGCGGCCAGGCTCTGGACCGTGGCGTTGGTGCGCTCGGCCTCGGTATTCGCCTTCTTCGTGATCTCGGTAGACTCGGCAACCTGGCGGTTGATCTCGTTGATCGAGGCCGACAGCTCTTCGGCCGCGGTCGCAACGGTCTGCACATTGGTCGACGCCTGCTCGGAGGCCGCGGCAACGGCGGTCGACTGGCGGCTGGTCTCTTCCGCGGTGGCGGACATCGACTGTGCGGTCGCCTGAAGCTGCTTGGCGGCCGACCCGAAGCTGTTGACGATCTCCGTCGCCTGCCGGTCGAAGGTGTTGGTGATCTCGTCGACACGCTTCGTGCGTTTCTCGCGCTCGGAGATCATGGCTTCCTGATACACCGAAATCGCCATTTCCATGTCGAGGTTGATAGCCGTGACCGTCGCTTGAAATCGCCGCCGTAATCTTCTTGGGTGACCAGCGATGCTTCTGGACGATGAGGCGAACGAGCTGCAGCTGCACGAAATTGTAACCGCCGATATACCAGCGCGGCTCGAGCCCGATCCTGTTGTGCGTGAGGCCGATGGTCCGGATGCCTTCGATATAGGCGTCATCGAAGCGGCCCGAAAAAAGGCGCTCCCAATGGGACGTTTGCGCGGACTTCAGGCGCGGGACCTGGGTGCCGACCATCTTGGCCAAGCCGGATACCGCGCCGACATGCGCGTAGAATCCGTCAAGGATTTCCGGCAAGGCCGGCTTGATTACGTCCCAGATCTGCGGCAAGAGCGCGCTCGTCTCCGCCGTGATCATCATGAATTTCTTTCGCTCAGCCCATTCGTGGCTGCCGCTCGTCTCCGAAGTCATCATCTGTCCCCTCCTGTTTCGAGTCCCATTCCATCGCCCGGACCCGCCCTTGGGCCCTGCTTGAATACAAACCAGCTCCTTACCGGCGATTAAGATCGCGGCCGAAACGGTCGAATTATTATGTAAAACATATTGTTATGACATCGAGCGTAGACTTAGGCCCTATAGCCTAGTCACACGCCGGCTTCCTCCGCCGTTCGACGGGAAAGCGCAGCAAATGGGGGATAGGGGGAGAGGGAACCGAGGCCGGATGAGCATCGTCGCGCGACGGTTCAGCGGCGCGGCGTCAAGCCGATTTCCTGCAGGTAAGACTTGATTTTCAGGTCGCCCGCGACGACGTCGTCGATCAGGAAGCCGAACATCTCCTCACAGCATTGCTTGAAGACGCCACGCGAGGTGATTGCCTTGCAGGCATCCTTGACCGCGTTGGCCCGCAGGAGGAGAGCGGCATGATAGTCTTTGTGCAGGTCGGCGAACGGGTAGTGGATTTCATCGAGAAAGGTTTCCTCGCGTTCGAAATGACACCGGGCGAAGCCGATCAAGCTGTCGAGCAGCGTTGCGCTGAGCTCCAGGTCTCCCGTCGTGCCTGCCGTTTCGATCCGCCGCATGAGCGAGAGCAATTGCCGGTGGTCATCGTCGATTTCCTTGCATCCCAGCTCAAAGCTTTCGAGCCACTCAAATGTTGTCATCATCCGCTCCCCGCGTTCTTTGATGGCTTATTTGCCGATTAGTTTAAACGCCTGGATAGTAGACGTAAAAATTTATGCAAATCAGTATTTTAAGTGTGCAAGCTTCGAACCGGCTGTAAACATTTTTCGACATCTGATGGGACGTAAGACTACTCGGTGCAATTTGGTCAGTATTTGGATCCGCTAGCCAACATGCATAGTCACTTCTAGGTTCGTCTATGCATGCCTGGCGGGATTTCGTGACTCCATCGCCACGCTTACCAATTTGGGGGAGGGTATCTCGGTGAGCGGGCCGAACTTGCGCATTCGGGAAAAGCTCTGCCACGGCGGCCGAAAATATCGCAGCGCCGGGCGCTTGGCGCCGTCAGAAGATCGTCAGGTTCAACACCATGTCCACATTTTTCCCGTCGCCAGCCAAGGGAAGGGTCACCTGCTCGACGACCTTGAAAGATTTCTGAGGCTGGAGCGTGGGCGTGCCGCGACGCCACTGCGGCCGCCCCTCTCTGACGGCCGTCATCAAGTCACGGAAAGTGTGGGTCTCCTCGAGGTGCGGAAAGACCTCGTCCATCCATTTCTGGGTCGGTTCCTGCCCCAAATACTCAACGATCTTCGTGCCCGCGACCCGGTATTTGAAGCGCGGCGGATCACCGACGACGTCGACCAGCCAAAGATTGGCGAGCAGCGTTTTTAAATCGACCGGATCGAAATGTTGCCGGCCGGGCAGCGCTCCGTCGGGGCCGATCCGCGACCAATACTCGATGACCGTTTTGATCTTCGGATGGCAATTGGCCAACGGGTCGCAATCTCGGAACGCTCGATCCATCGCGAAGGCTCTCATTCTTGGTTCAACGCGGGGCCGCGTTTGTCCGCGCGAGGAGCGCGGCAACGGACCGCCCCGGTGCCAGCGTGGTCGACGACAGGGCGCGCGGCGGCGTCGGGCATTAGGTCGGCGACGGGCCCCCGGGATCGCGCGTCTCGGGATTATATCCGCAGCGATGCTCCACATAGGTTCCGACCTGGTTGATGATCTCCGCCAGCATCTTCAAATTTCTGAAATTTTCTTCGCTGGGAGCGGCGAGGGTGTTGAGCTCGCGTGTGGCCCAATCGATTATTGGAATTGCGTCCGCCGCGGTTTGAAAATTCGGGTGCAGCCCGAGCTTCATAAAAGAGACCTTGAGTTGATGAAAGCCGCAATACGCCATGAGCTTCGCGGCGGTGAGGGTCGGAGCAGGCGCGTCTTCGCGTTTCCGGCTGCCGTCGACCGGGCTTGGGAACCTTACGATCTTGCTCATTGGTCCTCCCATTCATTGCGAAGGATCGGCGCCGGATTCGCCTGCGCACCCTTTCGGTCCTCACCTTCTCGAAATGACGTGTTTCTTGCTGGGCGCAGCCCTAATAAGAAGCCGGTACAATTTCGCGTGGATTAATAGAAGTCTCGGAACCGGGAAATAAATCTGTGTTTTCTGATATAGACTGAATGATCCGCGTCTATGCGAATCTATTCATTCCGCCAAACAATTTGTGGCCAAGACAAGTATTAAAGCGATGTATTATCATCGCTCAAGTCGTCGAGGCGCCTCAATCAAATGCGCCGTACGCCGCACGACGTCTACGCGCTCCTTCATAGGCCCTCCGAGATTCTGCAGACCGTTGGCAGTTCGCAGGCGCACAACTATCCTTTCGTATGCTATAGTCCGCGTGGAAAGAATCCGCGCCTGCTTTTCGAACTGAACGAAACAATAAGATCGAATGCGCGTACTTCTATCGGACCATCACGAAGCGTCGGCCTGCGGATGCGAAGCAGTCATCCGCGAGGTTGACCGAGACGCCGCCATTTCGCGCGTGATCGAGCGGTCCGATGCATTGGCGATCGCGGCGCAGCATCCCGACACCGACCTGATTTTGTGGCACGTGCACGATCAGCCGGAAGAGGATTTCGAGATACTGCAATCCCTGTCGCAATATGCGATGGGGATACCCATCATCGTCCTCGCCAATAAGTCGAATCCGGAACAGATCATGCGGGCGCTGAATCTCGGGGTGAAGGGATATATCGATCTGCCGGCGAAGAAGGACCAAATTGTCGCAATTTTCCGCTTGATCCTCGCGGGCGGCTGTTACTGTCCGACGTCCGTCCTCGCCGACGACGAATTGGATGCCGCTGTCGCAATCAAAGATCCGGTGTCTGTGACGGCGGAGCGCCGGCCCCTGACGGTGCGTCAGAGGGAAGTGCTTCAGCTTCTCATGGCCGGCCACACGAATAAGGAAATTGCCGCCAAGCTGGGCATTGCGCCGGCCACGGTCAAGCTGCACGTCGCGGCGGTTCTAAAGGCGGTCGACGTGAACACGCGCGAGGATCTCATCGGCCTCGGGGCGAATAAACAGCCCTTATCGCAAGGGACATATATGAAACGTTGAGAACGTTTATATTTTTGCAATCTTTGCAATATGTTGCAACTCAAAATAGTTGCGTAAACGCGGAGCCCTTGTTAGCAAGACAGCCTTAGGGTTATTTGCTGCAATCAAAAAAAGAAAAAACATAAGAAATAAGAATTCAGGGGTAGAGGCGAATGCGCGTATTAATAGTGGATAGCTGCGCTTGGGCTCTCGACGCTGACAGCCAGTTATTGAAGTCGGTGTCTTCATCGATCGAGATCGATACGGCATCGGACCGCGAGCAGGTCGTGTCGAGGATGCATCAGCCTGCCGACGTCGATCTGATTATGTGCGTCATCCGGCAGGATAATTTTCCAGAATATGACCTCGTCGAAAGCCTGAGCCACTGGGCATTGGGAATACCGGTTGCCGTGCTTTCGGCAAGGGACTCCCTCGAGGAGATGCTCAAGGTGCGGCGCTGCGGCGCCGCCGGTTTCATCCCCCTATCCCTTCGGAGAGGGGTTATCGTCAATGCGATATGCGTCCTGCTCGCCGGCGGGACCTATTTTCCGGCCTGCCGTTATTTGCGCCGCCTGAACGAAAATAATTGCCCTCTCGGGCAGGGGGCCGTGCTGTCGGCGCTGACGAACCTGACGCCGCGGCAATGCGAGATTCTCGAGTTCATGTCGCAGGGCCTGACGAACAAGGAGATCGCGCGGAAGATGGGCCTGTCGGATGGCACTATCAGGGCGCATGTCGCCGCGATCTTCCGCACGATGGGTGTGCGGAATCGGCTGCAAGCGACGAAGATATATTTCGAAAAATCGAGAAGCCAGGCTCCGGTCCCCAATTCTGCGTTCTGAAGCGCGGCACGTCGTTGCGATAGGCCGCGACATCCCGGCGACCGCGTGCCGGGGCGTGGCTCGGGCGCGGAAGTCCTGCGCGCAGCAACGAAGCATCGGCGTCGCCTTGCCGAAAGGATGCGCCGAAAGGATGCGCCGAAGGGACGCGCATTTTGTCGTGCTGCGGGATTGCCGCTTCGACGTCGCGCGTATCGCAGGCGAATTGATTGGTTTTCTTGCCGTCCAACTTAAAGCTGTGGCAATCTTGTTAATCATTTTGCTTGTCTGGGAGACAGGAAATTGGATGTTTATCTTTATTCAATACCCGGCGAAGAGCTTATCGAAATAACAAAATATCCGATCGAGCTTCTCCGGGAGGTAGAGCATGATACCGACATCGGCATACTCTACACGCGCTGGCGGTATCTCGGATCACCACCGCATAAAAGCAAGTTCCGCCCGCAAAGCGCTAATGCCGCCTGCTTTCGCGTGTCCAGCGAGCTTCCGTTAGACTTCGTCTACACGTCGACGGACGAGCCGATCCAGATCCTGCCGATGCGCAAATTCGGCAGCGAGCTCATGCAGAAGCAGACCATGGACGACCTGTTGCTGGTCAAGGAAAGCTGTGAACCGCTCTATCAGCAGGTCATCCATCGGCTCGGGCGGACGGAGATGTGCTTCCGGAGAATCCTGCTGCCGGTGGTCGACGGTGACGGGCGGGTCGAGTTGATTTACAGTGCGACTCGGCGGTTCGGGACGGTCGATCACGAATTCCTTGAAGTGGAAATGGCATGACCCTGCGTGCGTTCACGGTCAGACAGTTCGGCGAGAAGCGTTGGCAGAAGCGCGTCCAGTTCTCTGTCGACAAGCTACTCGCCGTCGAGCTGATCAATGAACGGTTCGGCCGCACCAAGAGCGGCATTCAAAAAGCCTATGAATACTGGCGGGACAAGAAGCAGCGCGGACGACTCTCGCTGGACGGATACGAATGGGGACCGGGCGACGACGTCGTGACGACGCTCATCGACGTTTCGCCGTCGAGCCCGTTCCATTACCGATTCATGTCGCACAATCTGAAATATTTCCGCTGGATGACGGACAGGCGACTGGCGGATTTCCCGCACCGGGAAATCGCGGACGCCTGCGCGCTCGAATATTACGCGTGCAAGGCGGACGGCGCGCCGGCCGCCCACCACATCTCGCATGACCTGAACGGGTTCAGGCGCGATTACCTGCGGCTGTTGCTTCCCTTAACGGATCAGTCGGGGCGCGTGTCCGCCTTGGCGTGTGTGTCGCGGCATCTTGATTCGCCAACTCCAGCCGAATCGCATCCATCCACTCCTGCCGGCTCGACCAGGAAAGCTGTACGTCATCCGCCTGCGGCTTCCCGGGCAGGCCGCCCTTTATAAAGGGCCTGACATGCGCGAAGGCCAGGCCGGTGAGCGCCATGCCGCGCCGGCGTGGCGTGTTCATCTGCAGCGCGCACAGATAGTCGGCCTGGAAATGCCGCAGCGCGATCGTGCGTGAGGCCCGGTTGAAGATCAGCACCCCCTTGCCCCGCCAATCCGGTCGGATGTAGTTCCCGCCGCCGTAGAGGACGCGGCCCGACATGCGGGCGTCCTCGAAGTCATCGATGCCGATGGGCGGCGCGTCGAGCTTGGGATCCAAATCCTCGAAGAGCGTCTGCGCGAAGCAGTCGTGGACGAAGTCGTCGGTGACCAGCATGCGCTGGGCATGGCAGGCGATGATGTCGCCGCTCGCCGTGTGCTTGACGTAGATCCAGAAGCTGTTGCCGGGATGCAGATAGGATTTTTTCGGGTTGTGGCTGCCCGGAACGCCATGCGTCTGTTCCTGCCGGCTTATGTAGTCGACGAAGGCGTGCATGTCGTGGTCGACATGGAGCGTCAGCCCATGCTCGTCGAGCCGCTGCCGCGTCAGGTCGATATGTGCCTGAATGTCAGAGAAATCCTGCTTGGATAGCCGCATGGCTTTTTCCTCCGGCCCGACCGCCGCATGGCGAGCCCTAACCACAAGCTGGATTTGATTCTCAGGTGAAATGGTTAACAAAAGGTTAGCGCCGCGCCTCAGGCGCGGCGCGCCGTCGTTGCCTTCGACAGATTCAGCTTGCCCGCCGGTTACGCGAAGGCCGCGGTCGCGAGCGTGCCGACATTGCCCTCCGGCGTGACCGACCAGAGCGAGACGCTCTTGCCGTCGTCCATCGGCTTGCCGGCGACCTTGAAGGGCGCGATGTCGAACAGGGGCGCGCGCGCCTGGAAGCGGAAGCCCGTGAGGCGACGGCCCGGGTTGTTGTCGAGCGCCACGTCGAGCAGCAGCCCTGCCGTCAGGGGCCCGTGCACGATCAGCCCCGGATAGCCCTCGACCTCGGTCACGTATTTACGGTCGTAGTGGATGCGGTGGCCGTTCGAGGTCGCCGCCGAGTAGCGGTAGAGCATGACCGGGTCGGGCGTGATCTGCTTGATCCATTTGTGGTCGGTCGGCGCGGCGTTGGTCTTGCCGCTGTTGCCGCGGCTGTCTTTCGCGTCCGCCGGTGGATTGCCGCGATAGACGATGTCGTGCTCTTCCACGACGGCGAGGCCGCTCTCGCCGTGGAAATCGTTCTTCACCGTGCAGATAACCAGAGTGCCCGTCCGGCCCTCCTTGATGTCGACATTGGTGATGGTCTGCACCTTCTTCATCGTCTCGCCGATACGGAGATCCTTGTGATAGGTCGTGCGCGCGCCGCCGAACATGCGGCGCGGGAGCGGCACGGGCGGCATGAAATCGCCGCGCTGCGGGTGGCCGTCCGGACCGACCTTGGACTGCGGGCACGATCGGCTTGAAGAAGAACCAGTGTCCCATCGGGCCCGATCGGGTCGCCTTGGGCCGGCACATCGGGCAGGTCGCGGAGCGCGGCGTAGAGATGGACCGGGCGGGCCGTCGCCGTATCCTCCACCGTGTCCGTCCGGCCGATCCATTCCTTGAGGTGCTCGAGATCCGTGCTCATGCGTGCGTGCTCCACCGGTTTCCGCGTTGTTGTCAGATGACGCCGCGGGCGTCGACCGGCCAGATGTCGACCAGCGTGTCGCCGCGAACGACGTGGTAGTAATCGTAGAGGTTGACCGTCGGATCGCAATGCGGCGTCAGGCATTCGATCTTCGTGCCGATGGGCAGGTCCTTGATGCCGTCCGGCAGGACGATGCCGCCATGCTCGTCGCCCTTGAAAATGTATTTGGAGCCGGCCGGCGCGCCGGAGAGAATCTCGGGCGGCGGCCCGTCCGTCGCGAAGCGCTTCAGCCCGCCGTCGGTGATCGCGAGGCCGTCGCCGTTCGAGCTGATCACCGTCGTCTGCACGAACAGCCCCGTCTCGAAAGGCTGCGCCGTGCCTTGCCGGAGCGCGCAGGCGTTGTACTGCACGTCGGTGAAGATGTAGCTGCCGCACTGCATCTCGCTGTAATTGCCGCGCAGCGCGTCGATCTCGTGGCTGCCGGTGCCGGCGCCCGACACGATCGGCGGCAGGATTCCTTCGGCGTCGAGCTGCTCGGTGAGGACGGCAAGCGGCTGGGCGCAGCGGTCGGCCTCGGCGCGCCGCTTCGTATAGTCCGCGATGTGCTGCAGGTGGCCGGCATAGGCATGGATGCCGGCGAAGACCAGGCTGTTCGACCGGGCGACCTGGCGGGCGACGGCGAGCGCCGCCTCGGGCGTGCGCGCGCCGGTGCGGCGGGTGCCGATGTCGAGCTCGACGAAGACCTCGAGCGGCTTGCCGGACTCGCTGGCGGCGCGGGACAGCGCCTCCGCGACCGCGACATTGTCGGTGACGACCTTGAGCCCCGTCGCCTTCTCGTTGAGCGCGATCAGGCGGGCGATGCGGGCGTCGCCGACGACGGGCGAGGTGATGAGCACGCCCGGGATGCCGCCGCCGGCGAGCACTTCCGCTTCGCCCAGCGTCGCGGCGCAGATGCCGACGGCGCCGGCGGCGATCTGCATCCGGGCGATGCGGATCGACTTGTGCGTCTTCGCGTGCGGGCGGAGCGCGATGCCGTGCTGGCGGCAATGCGCGGCCATGCGCTCGATGTTGCGTTCCATGGCGTCGAGATCGATCACCAGCGCCGGGGTCGTGAGCGCGGCGCGCGAGCCGGGCTTGCCGATCAACGATGTATTCTGCGCCTGCTGCGCCATTCGGTGCCCTCCTGTCCTCCGGATCGAGTATATCCGAGCGCTCGCGTTGCGAAAGGGCAGGGGACCGCATGGCCGCCAGTAAGGGGAAAAAAAGGCGGGGCCGTAGCCCCGCCAGTCGTCCGGACCGATTGGGGGTCGGTCCGTAATCGGCCCGAATTCAATCACTGCACGACCTTCCAGCTTCCGTCGGGCTGGCGGCAGGCCTGGCCATAGCCTTGTTTGCGCTGGCCGCCGACCACGATCTCCTGCTGGTATTCGCGGCAATAGGCGCCGGTCGAGGTCTGGTAGCCCTCGCGGGTCGGCGTCACGCTGCCGTAGTTGCCGGACTGCGGGTTGTTCCAGGTGATGGTCTCGCCAATCGGCGCGGCGACGGCTTGCTGGGAGGCGCGCTGGTAATAAGTCTGGTCGGCGCGGTCGAGCGAGCGGCCGACCGCGTTGCCGAGCAGCCCGCCGCCGACGACGCCGAGCGCCGTCATGGCAAGCTTGCCGCTGCCGCCGCCGAACTGCGAGCCGAGCAGCCCGCCGAGCCCGGCGCCCAGCAGGGTGCCGCCGGTCTCCTTCTGGCCATAGGTGTCGCACGCGCCGAGCGACAGGGCCATCAAGGCCACGATCGCGATCTTCGGAGTCTTCATGGTTTCTCTCCTTTCAACGGACGCACGGCATTTTCTTTGACCGACCCGCCGCTTCGTCCGCGAGGTTGTTAAAGCCGTTGTTGAAAGTCAGGAATGCTCAGAATCGGTGGATGATGTGCTCGCTGCCCCGGACGACATAGCCGTTGCCGAAGCGGTCGTAGCACATGGTCGCCGCGACCTTGGCGCGCCGGCCGAACTGGTCGAAGCCGTGGCCGATGACCGGCTGGCAGGGCGCGGCGACGAAACCGGGGCGGATCACCGGCCGGTAGGGATAGGGTTGCCAGCTCCGGACCACGACCCGGAAATGGTCATGCCCGTGATAACGAAAGGGCAGCGGCCGCGGGTGATAGGGCTGGCCGCGGTAGACGTGGCCGTCGTAACGCCAATCGCCGTCTCCCGCCCGGGCGGAAGCGGACAGGCCAAAAATGCCGACGCTCGTCCCGAGCGCTAGAATGACAATCGCAGCGATCTTGGCAAATTTCGTCCCAATGCCGAACATGGACTATTCTCCATCGTTACCGGCGCGTACTACGCGCAAGAAATCCGGATCCCCATCCGGAATGACCAGCCATCGGAACTTTTGTAACTATAATTACATCTAAATCTGTTGTCAAATTGAGTTATTAATCTAGATTCAAGAGGGAAAGCCCCCTAACGCCATGATCGGAAAAGGGGAAAGTGCCGCCGGACCCTAAATGGGCTCACGAAAAATTCAGAACTGCGTTAATATCTGGCTATAGATTTGTATGCAAAATGCTACAAATCGAAAATGGCCCGAAGGGCCAGGGTGGGGAGAAAATCGTATGACACTCAAATATAATGACACGCAGCGTAAGGAATACTTCAAGACGACCCAGAAAATGGGTGGGTTATGGGTCCATGTTTTCGGAGATGACAGCGAATTTTATTCTTCCGCCTACTGGGATTTATTGACGAATATTTGGGCGAAGGACGCGCCCGTCCGTAAGACCGACGCGCTGCGCTTCATGACCAACATCAAGAGCCCGCACACCGCCGGCAAATATGTCGAGACGGCGATCGCCAAGGGCATCCTGATCGAGGAGGACAACCCCGGCGACGCCCGATCGAAGCTGCTGCGCCTCTCGCCCGAGATGCGCCGGCGCCTGGACGGCTTCTTCGATGACTGCGTCGGCGATATCCGCGACTGCGTCCGCCGCATCGCCACCCTCGGCCCGTCGCCCGAAGAGTCTTGAGAATCCGGCCCGCCGGCCGGCCCTTTCTCTCCAACGGATTTGTTCTATAAGATACCGCCCATCACGGCGGCGCCGGCCGTTGCGGCGCGTGCCCGTTCACGCATCCCTGCCGCCGCAGCGTCGCAGCCGTCTTTGCCGCCGACGGCCCCATAAGAAGTTCGGAGGAATCCATGAAGATCGCCGACGTCGAAGCCATCGCCCTTGCCGTGCCCATGTCGGAAAAGATCGCCGCGCCGATCCCCATGCCGCGCGCCGACGAGGTCTCGGAAATCGTCTTCAAGGAGTACCGGACGACGATGGTGCGGATCACCACCGACGACGGCATCACCGGGGTAGGGGAGTGCATGACCCGACTGTCCGGCACCTCGCTCCGCGACATCGTGCATTACATCAAGCCGGTGCTGATCGGCCGCGACCCGCGCGACATCGAGAGCATCTGGGACCTGATGTGGTCGATCATGATGAACCGCGGCCACGTCAAGGGCTTCTACCAGGAAGCCATGGCCGGCATCGACACCGCGCTGTGGGATATCTTCGGCAAGTCGCTGGGCGTGCCGGTCTGGCGCCTGCTCGGCGGGCGCACCAATCCGCGCATCTGGTGCTACGCGTCCTCGCTCCGGCTGCGCAGCATCGACATCCTGCGCGACGAGATCGACAAGCATAAGGCGAACGGCTTCAACGCCATGAAGTTCAAGATCGGCAAGGACCCGATGAACTGGCGCGACGAGGTCAAGATCGTCGAGCAGATCCGCGCGCATGCCGGGGACAAGATCACGCTGATGTCCGACGTCAACTGCAACTACTCGAAGGATTTGAAGACCGCGCTGGAAGTGGGCAAGGCGCTCGAGGCGCTCGGCGTCTACTGGTACGAGGAGCCGCTGGCCCCCGACGACGTCGACGGCTACGCCTATCTCAAGGACAAGCTCAGCATCCGCATCGCGACCGGCGAGGCCGACTTCAACAAGTACAGCTTCGCCCGCTTCTTCAAGCGCGACGCCATCGACATCGTGCAGCACGACGCGGCGCGCTCGGCCGGCATCACCGAATCGCGCAAGATCGCCGACATGGCCGACGCTTTCCGCGTCGCCTACGCGCCGCACAACGGCAGCTCGTCGAACATCATCATGACGGTGTCGCTGCATCTCGCGACCTATGCGCCGAACTTCCTGATCTACGAATACATGCAGAGCGACTGGAACAAGACGCAGCGCAACCCGCTGCGCTGGGATCTCTGCCAGATGCCGATCAAGGAATTCAAGGACAGCCATATCGTGCTCGAGGAGAAGCCGGGCCTCGGCATCGAGATCAACGAGGAAGTCGTCGAGCGCTACCGGCTGCCATAGCCGCCGCCCGTTATCCGCTACCAATAACCACGCCTGTTTCGAGGAGGACTGCCGATCATGCCGTTCGAGGAAGCGCTCGACGATCTCGATAAACGCCGCAAGAAGGCGCTCAAGATGGGGAAACCCGAGGTCTTGAAGCGCATGAACGACGCCGGGCTGCTGAACGCGCGGGAGCGGCTGGACTACGTCCTGGACAAGGGCAGCTTCGTGGAATCGGGCCTGCTGGCGACCGCCGCCCGGCCCGAGGTCCGTGACAAGGCCCCGGCTGACGGCAAGGTCGCCGGCTTCGGCAAGATCGACGGGCGCTGGGTCGGCATCGTCTCGAACGACTTCTCGGTCATGGGCGCGTCGAGCGCGCTCAACAACCTCAAGAAGATGAAGCACGTCAAGGATACCGGCAGCAAGCGCGGCTTCCCGCTGGTCTTTCTCGGCGAGTCCTCCGGCTCCCGCATGCCCGACCGCATGGGCGCCCAGGGCCGCTTGATCATCGCCCAGGACCCGAACGAGTACCGGCGGCTGCGCGAAACGCCCTGGGTGACGGCGCAGCTCGGCGACTGCTACGGCTCGTCCACCTGGTATGCCTGCATGTCCGACTTCGTGGTCATGCGCAAGGGCGCGACCATGGCGGTGGCGAGCAGCCGCGTCACCTCGATGGCGATCAATCAGCCGGTCAGCAACGAGGAACTCGGCGGCTGGCGCCTGCACACGCGGGTCAGCGGCCTGGTCGATGTCGCGGTCGACACCGACCAGGAAGCGCTCGAGGTGGTCAAGCGCTTCCTCTCCTATCTTCCGAGCCATCACATGGAGGCGCCGCCGGTGGCCGAGGTGCCGGCCGGGTCGGACAAGGCGATCGAGCGCATCCTCGACATCGTGCCCGAGCAGCGCCAGCGCGTGTACAACATGCGCCACGTGATCGAGGTCATCGCCGACACCGACAGCGTGTTCGAGATGAAGGCCGGCTACGGCCGGTCGGTCATCACGGCGCTGGCGCGGCTCAACGGCCGCACCGTCGGCTTCCTCGGCAATAATCCGCTCTACAAGGGCGGGGCGGCGGACCCGGACGGCTGCAGCAAGGCGACGAGCTTCCTGGTGTTCTGCAACTCCTTCAACATCCCCATCGTCATGCTGGTCGACGTTCCGGGCTTCCTGATCGGGGTCGAGGGCGAGCGCAAGGCGGCGCCGGGCAAGATCATCAACTGGATGAACGCGCTGGCGCTCTGCACCGTGCCGAAGCTCTCGGTCATCCTGCGCAAGAGCTACGGCCAGGCCTATATCAACATGGGCGGCAACAAGAACTCGGACGAAATGGCGGTCTGGCCGACCGCCGATGTCGGCTTCATGGACCCGCGGACCGCGGTGAACGTGGTGTTCGGCCTGAAGCGCGAGGACAATCCCGAGGAATTCGAGCGCCGGGTGGCCGAGCTCGGCCGTGACGCGGCCCCTTGGGAACTGGCCGCCATGTACGAGGCCCATGACGTGCTCGACCCGCGGGAGACCCGCCGGTACCTGATAAACATGCTGGAAATCCACACCATGCGGATGGAAAACGGGGTCGGGCGGCATCTTATGCATACCTGGCCGACCAGCATCGTCTGATCATCTCGCGCCCCAAGCCCGATGCCTATGCACGCTCTGGCTGTGGGCAATCGGGCTTTCGCCACGCTGGGGCGCCGCGGTATGGCCCGATGAGATACCGCCGTGGGGGATTGCGGCCGTGCCGCTGCGGCATTGGGCCGATCCCACGGGGGCAAAGCCAGCTCAACCCAAAATAGGTATCGTTTCCTTCAGTCTCTCCCGGTTGAAAAAAGTGACGTATTTACCGGGCATTAAGCGGTTATGGCCGAGGATGGTCCAAATGGCGGCGCCCGCCTGCCCGGTTGCCGCCGGGATGTATTGCCAATGAGAGATTGAGAAATGCGATGGCGGCAGTCAGCGAAGCGGAAGTCGAGCCGAAGGTCGTCCCAGTGGCGGACGAGTTCGCGCGGCAGATGGATTCGCTGCATGTCCTGCCGCTCAAGATCATTCCGTTCAAGAACCCGGTCCTGAAATCCGCCCGCCTGATCAAGAACTCGCGGCTGGAGACCGTGGTCGAGCTGTTCCGCCACGCCGAAGGGGCGAGCGGCCAGGTCGCCGTCAGCGATATCTGGGGCGTGCTCGGCGTCGATCCCGAAGCGCCGGACATCCAGTACGACCGCAGCATGCTGCAGAAGCTGGCCGGGCTTTACAGCTACGACGTCTATACGCTGCGCATCGCGTTGCGGTCGTTCGGCATCGAGATCTCGGACAACAAGGCGCTCCGCCTGTCGCCGGAGAAAGCCGGCGAGCTCGGCGAGTATATGAGCAAGTTCACGCGTCCGCTTCTGTCGCAGGTCTACAGCGGTATGGACACCGATATCACCGACCTCGACCAGCTGCTCAACATGTTCCGCTCGCCGGACAAGGGCAATGCGCTGAAGAATCTCCAGATCATGGCCGAACGCCTGAATATCCAGATCGGCGAGATTCCCAAATTCCTCGAGGACTACGGCGACATCTTCCTGTCGCTCGCCTATTTCCGTGACGTGCTCGACGCGTTGATCCCGCAGATCACCGAGCTGCTCGACGTCATGGGCGAGATGAAGAAGAGCATGCAGCTCTCCGCCGACCGCAATCTCATGAAGACCTGCGCCTATATGGACGAGCGGCTGACCGACATCACGACGTCGATCACCGGCCGCTTCGAGAATTTCCATCAGAACTCCGCCGACATGTGGGAGAACGTGACCGCCGAATCCTTCCGCGCGGTGAAGGATATGGTGGCGAGCCACCACATGACGCTGGGCGGCGTGCTCTGCGGCCTCTCGGTCAAGATGTCGATGTGGGAAGAGAAATTCGGCGGCGGCCGCGGCGGCCTGGTGCAGCGCTCGGAATTCATCATGTCCGAGATGCGCCAGGGCATCGATACGATCGCCGCGATCGAGAAGTCGGCGCCGAGCCCGGTCTCGATCCGGAAATAGCCCCCAGCCGCGGCATGAAAATCGCGTGGTACCGGAGTCGGTTGCGGCGTGGCGCTCATGCTTTGGGTTCGGGTTTCGGCACCCTGACCAGCAGGATCAGCGGCAGCACGACGACGGATGCGACCGTGAACAGGCCGAAGGCATTCAGGTAGCCGATCATCGCCGCCTGCCGGTGGATCTCCCGGCCCATCGCCGCGAGGCCGGTCAGGCTGTCGATGCTCCAAATCGCCGGGAAGCCAGGCAGGTTGAGGATTTCGTTGTAAGGCGAGATGAACTCCGTCAGATGCGCGTTGCTCATCTGTCCGGTGCGAATGAGCATCGTGACGCTCGCCGAAATGAAGATGCTGCTGCCGAGGTTGCGCAGCAGGTGCAGCACGCCGGTGGATTCCGAGAGGAACCGCCGGTCGAGCGTCGCGAAGGTGGCGACAATCAGCGGCACCCAGATCAGGCCGACCGACAGGCCCTGGAGCAGGCTTGTCACCGCGATGTCGGCATTGGTGACGTTGATGTCGAAACGCATCATCAGCACGCCGGAAATCGCCTGCACCAGGAAGCCCGTGGTGAGGCCGATGCGCGGATCGATCTTGCCGACCCAGATCGCGAGGAAGAAGCCCACCACCGCGCCGGCGCCGCGGCAGGCGATCAGGAAGCCGATAATCGAATCCGGGTAGTTCATCAGCCCCTTCAGCATCGGCGGCAGCAGCACCATCGGGGTGTAATTGAGCATGCCGTAGACGAACACGATGATCAGGCCGAGGCTGTAGTTGCGGTCGCGCAGGTGGCGCGGATTGAGAAACGGGCGGCGCACCGTCAGGCTGTGCACGACGAAGACATAGAAGGCGACGGCTGCCAGCCCCGCCTCGAGAATGATCTCGCGCGAATCGAACCAGTCCTCGCGGTTGCCGCGGTCGAGCATCAGCTGCAGGGAGCAGACCGCCAGCGACAGCGTGAGAAAGCCGGTCCAGTCGAACCGGGCATCCTTCTCCTTGCCCCCGTCGGTGAGGTAGAGCCACAGCACGCCGAGAGCGACGACGCTGATCGGCACGATGAGCCAGAATGTCGAGCGCCAGTTATAGATCTCGCTGAGCCAGCCGCCGAACACCGGGCCGATGATCGGCCCCACGACGACGCCCATGCCGTAGATCGCCGTCGCCGTCCCGTGCTGGCGCTTCGGGTAGACGTCGAGGATGACCGCGTTGCCGATCGGCGTGATCGGCGCGCCCAGGCCGCCTTGCAGCACCCGGTAGAAGACGAGGGATTCGAGCGATTGCGCCATGCCGCAGAGCACTGTGACGATCGTGAAGCCGGAGAGGCAGAACAGCATCACGTTGCGCCAGCCGAATTTGGCGCTGAGCCAGCCCGCCATCGGCGTCATGATCGCGGTGGCCAGGATGTTGAGCGTGACGACCCAGGAAATCTGGTCTTGCGTCGCCGAAAGGCTGCCCTGAATCTGCGGCAGGACGACGGCCACCATGAGAAAGGTCATGCCGTAGAGCGTCTGGGACAGCGTGATGGAGGCGAGAATCATCGCCCGCCGGACCGGGGTATGCTCTGTTTCCTCGTCGTCGAGATGGGCGATCGCGCCGGCTGTCATTACGCGCGGCGCCGGGTAGGATACGATTTTCGGGTGAGCAACATTGTCATGCGGCCGTGGCCGTGCCTTTCTCTCACGCGAAAGTAGGGAAAGAACGAGGTCTTGGAAACTGCCGATAATGGGATGCGACAATTCGATAATAGCAGAGCGGCGCGATGCCGTTCTCTGGCTCACGATCAACCGGCCGGAACGGCGCAACGCTTTAAATGGCGTCGTTTTCGAGGCGTTGGAAGACGCGCTTCTGGCCGCGGATGAAGCGGCGGACATCCGCGCGGTGGTTCTCACCGGGGCGGGCGGCAAGGCCTTTTCCGCCGGCGCCGACCTCAAGCCGGACACCCAGTATACCGCGCTGACGCTGGACGAGGGCGCGCTGGAGCATCCCTACGTCCGCTTCGCCCGGGCGGTCCGCCGCTTCGGCAAGCCGCTCGTCGCGCGGGTCAACGGCGACGCGCTGGCCGGCGGGCTGGGCGTGCTCTCGCTCTGCGACATGGCGGTGGCCGCCGACCACGCGCGCTTTGGCTTGCCGGAGGTGCGGATCGGCCTCTTCCCGCTCTTCATCGTGGCGTCGCTCAGGCGGCTCATGCCGCGCCGCCGGCTCATGGAGATGGCGATCACCGGCGAATTCTTCGACGCACAGGCGGCGCTGGCGATGGGGCTGGTCAACTACGTCGTGCCGGCAGGAGAGCTGGACGCCAAGACCGACTGGCTGGTTGCGCGCATTCTCGACAAGGCGCCGACCGCGGTCCGGCGCGGCAAGGCCGCCATGGGCCGGATGTGGGAGATGACCGAGGACGACTCCCTGTCCTATGCCCAGGCGGAGCTGGCGCTCCTGTTCGCGACCGCCGACCATGCCGAGGGCCTCGCCGCCTTCAACGAAAAGCGCAAGCCCGACTGGCCGAGCCGGAGGAAGGACGGCGACTGAGCAACGCGCCTGTCTCGCTGCTTCGTTACCGCCCGTTCACCACTCTGTTAGTTGCGGCCGGCTGGATTTGCCTCTATCGAAGGTGTCCGTCGGGCGCGGCATTCCAACGCCGGCCTATCGAACGCCCGCTTTCATGCCTTGGAGCTTGCCGTGCAGTCGATTCCGCTTCTCGAGCCTCGTCGGCGTCATCACGCTGGTGACGTTTCTGGTCTCGCCCAAGGTGCGGACGGTGCAGGCCTTCTTCCGCGGCTATTCCGACGACGGCGCGGCGCCCGGCCTGCTGATGCTGGTGTTCTCGCAGGTCACGACCTGGATCTTCGCGCGCTCGCTGCTCAATGCCGGGATCCTCGGCTACTATTACGGCATCGCCGGGCGCGCTGGCCTACGCGGCCTACTATCTCTCCTTCCTCACCGGCGGCTTGATCGTCGACGGCATCCGCTTCCGGCACGGCTGCGACAGCGTGCAGGAATTCCTCGTCTCGCGCTTCGGCGGGCTCGGCAGCGGCTGCTACAACGTCGTCGCGGGCGTCCGGCTGCTGAGCGAGGTCTTCGCCAACCTGCTGGTCATCGGCATCATCTTCGGCAACGAAGGCTCGTCCGGCTACATCCTGTCGATCACGGCCGCGGCGCTGCTGACGCTGGCCTACTCGCTGCTCGGCGGCCTGCGGGCTTCGCTCCGCACCGACGTGTTCCAGATGAGCGTGCTGCTGGTCGTCATCGCGATCCTGTTCGCCAAGGCCCTGGGCCTCGCCGGCTTCAGCTGGACCGCGGCGCTCGCCAGCAGCCCGAACCCGACCGGGCCGGGCTGGGTGCTGCTCGCCGTGGCGCTGCTGCAGATCTGGAGCTACCCGATGCACGATCCGGTGATGATGGACCGCGGTTTCGTCGCCGACCGCGAGACGACGCGGCGCAGCTTCATCCATGCCTGCTGGCTGTCGGCCGCCTGCATCCTCGTCTTCGGCCTGCTCGGCGTGGAGGCGGGGCTGTTGAAGCAGGGCGGCGAGGACCTGGTCAAGACGCTGACCCGCATCCTGGGCGAGCCGATGATGGTCCTCTTCAACATCGCGCTCATCATCTCGGCGGTGTCGACGCTGGACTCGACCTTCTCGAGCGCCTCCAAGCTCAGCGTCGTGGATATGCGCCTCGCCGCGCCGACGCCCAACAACGGCCGCATCGCGATGGTCCTGTTCCTCATCGGCGGGCTGGCGTTTCTCTATGTCGGCAGCAAGGATCTGTACGAAGCCGTTGCGGTCAGCGGCACCGCGTCCATGTTCCTGGCGCCGGTCGTCTTCTTTTCGATCTGGGGCGGACGCGAGGTCGCGCGCTGGGCCTTCGCGGTCGCTTTTGCCGCGGCCTTGGCCGGGGCGGCGCTCTATGTGGTCGAGGATGCCGGCTATCTCTCGCTGATCCAGCCGCTGACCGGGATCGAGCACAAATACACCAAGCTGCTGCTGATCTCGGTCGCCGTGCTCGCCATCGGCTGCGGCGCTTTCGCTCTGGGCCTCAAGCGAAAGCCGGACGCCGCCGCATCTTGATCCTTGCGCGGCCACTCCCAATCTTCAGCAGTTAATCGGACACGCCGCCGGCCTTACCCGACAGCCTGACCGAACGAACTCGGATTCGCATATAGGCTTCGTTGTGTTTGACACATTGGTGACGCGCGGTGAGGGCGCGCTCCGCAAGGGCACCGCCTTCGTACGCCTCGAGCGGATGCAATTACGCAGGTTTCTGCGTGACAACGGCCTCGTGCTTGTCGTCGTGGCCAGTCTCGTCGGCGCGACGACGGGCACCATTGCATCGCTGATGTCCGTGTTCTCGGAAATGCTGCACGGATGGCTCTATGGCCTGGAACCGGACGCGCGCCTCAGCACGACGACCGACCTGCCGCCGATGCGAACGTTGATCGTCATGCTGATCGCCGGCTTGGTCATCGGTGCGACGATCTGGCTGTGGCGCAGGCGCGCGCATGACATCGTCGACCCGATCGAGGCCAATGCGCTCCACGGCGGGCGAATGTCTTTGACGGACAGCCTGTTCATCGCCGTGCAATCGATGCTGTCGAGCGGCTTCGGGCTGTCGCTCGGCATCGAAGGCGGATATACGCAGATCGCCGGCGCGCTGGGGTCGAAGATCGGCCGGTATCTGAAGCGCCGCCGGATCGATGTGCGCATGCTGGTCGGCGCCGGCGCGGCCGGCGCCATCGCCGGCGCCTTCGATGCGCCGTTTGCCGGCGCCGCTTACAGTTTCGAGCTGATTGTCGGCAGCTATACCGTGCCGACGCTGGCGCCTGTCGTCGCGGCCGCGGTCGCCGGAACCCTGGCGGCGGAGACTCTGGTCGGTCATACCTTCCGCATCCCGCTTGCGGCCTGGGGGCTCAGCGCGCATGGCGACGTCATCAGTTCTCTTGTCCTCGGGCTTGTTTGCGGCTTGATCGGAATTGCCTTGATGCGGGGCGTCACCGCAACCGAGGGTCTTGCCCGGGCGAGCGGCCTGCCGGTCGCCCTCAGGCCGGTCGTCGGCGGGCTTGATCGTCGGAATGATCGCGATCGTCGCGCCGCATGTTCTCGGGGCCGGCCATGGCGCCATGGAGATGGTCCTGCAATCCGACTGGCCGATAGGGCTGCTGCTGATGGTCCTCGTTTTCAAGATCGCCGCCTCGGCGGTTTCTCTCGGATCCGGATTCCGAGGCGGCCTGTTCTCGACCTCGCTATACCTGGGAACGATAACGGGGGCGCTGCTCGCGGAAGCGGGCGTCAAGGCAGGCCTCGTGCAGGCCGATGACGTGGGGATGCTGAGCCTCGTCGGCACCGCGAGCTTCGGGGCCGCGGTGATCGGCGCGCCGATGACCATGGCGCTGCTGGCCATCGAGATCACGGAAGACCTCTCCGTCGTGGGGCCGGTCCTGCTCGGCGTCGTTGCCGCCACCCTGACGGTCCGCCAGGTGTTCGGTTATTCCTTCGCGACGTGGCGCTTTCATCTGCGCGGCGAAGCCGTTCTTGGCGGCGCGGACATCGGCTGGACGCGGGAAACCACGGCGCGCAACCTCATGCGCCAGGACATCAGGGTGGTGCCGGCTTCGATGCCTATCGCCGATTTTAAGGACCGCTATTCGCCCGGGACCGTCAAATACGCCATCGCGACCGGCAGCGACGGCGCCTTCGCCGGGCTTGTCGATATGGCCGGGCTCTACGCCGAGCCTTCGGTAACGGCGCCGGAACCGGCCGAGACGCAGACGATTGCCGAGATCCTCACGCACAGGGATGCATGGGTCGAAGGCGCAATGACCATCGACCGCCTTCTTCCCCTATTCGAAGAGCAGCAGACCGAGATCCTGATCGTCGTCGATTCGACGGCGGCCCGTCGGCCGCTGGGGCTCATAACGGAAGCCTATACGCTGAAGCGATACCGTCTCGAGCTCGAGGCCCGGCAGAAAGAGATCTTCGGAACGTAAGCGCCTTGCGGCTCGCCGTACCGCAACGGTGAGCGCACCTTCCTACCTTCGAGCTTGCGGAAGATAAAGTCCTCCCCCCTTGCGGGGGAGGATTTAGGTGGGGGGGTAACAATTCTTCTGTTTGTCCCCCCACCCTGGCCCTCCCCCGCAAGGGGGGAGGGAATGCACTGCCGTCGCCTAGATTGGCGGGTCGCGGCGGAGCGCTTCCTTGAGATCTTCCGGGTCTACCTTGATTTCGACGGCCGCGCGCTCTTCCTGCAGCACCATGGCGATGCGGGAATCGAGCTTGTCCCAGCCGGGCCGGTTCATCGCCTCGGTCATGTCGGCGAGCGCCAGGTTCGCCATCTTCATCGGCACGCCGAGCTCGCGGCCGAGCTGGGTCGCCAGCGTCACGTCCTTATGCGCGAGGCGCAGCGCGAAGGCGGCCGGGTCGTATTTATGCGGCAGGAACTGGTCCTTGAGCCCGTCGAAGGTGCGGCGGCGGCCCTGCGCGCCCATGCGCACCGCTTCCCACAGCGCCAGCGGCGGGACGCCGCCCTTGACGCCGAGCGTGAATACCTCGGCGAGCGCGGTCTGGATCGCGTAGCCGGCGCAGTTATGCACCAGCTTGGCGACGGAGCCGGCGCCGATTTCGCCGATATAGGCGGGCTGGTCGCCGATGGCGTCGATCAGCCGCTTGTGCTCGTCGTATTTCGCCTTGTTGCCGCCGATCCAGAGCGCGAGCTTGCCGCTCTTGGCGCCATGCGGGCCGCCGCTGACCGGCGCGTCGAGCATGTAGACGCCCTTCTTCTCGAACTCGGCGGCGATCTTGCGCACGACGGTCGGCGAATTGGTCGAGAGGTCGAAGTAGGCCGACCCCTTCTTCATGCCGGCGAGCAGGCCGTTGGCGCCTAGCGCTACCGCCTCGACCTCGACCGGTCCCGGGAGCGAGGAGAAGATGACGTCGCATTGCTCGGCGAGCGCTTTCGGCGTATCCGCCCACTCGGCGCCGTCGGCGATATGCTGCTTGGCCGCGTCCTTGCGCACGTCGTGCACCACCAGCTTGACCTGGGCCTTCTGGAGGTTCGACGCCATGCTCGCCCCCATGGTGCCAAGCCCGATGAATCCGACCTTCATATCTTCCTCCCGTGATTGATGACTGTGTGAGCGGAGCGGCCGGCCACACTGGGTACGTGCCGCTCCGAAAGGATCCTGCCGCTAGGTTAGATCGAAAGGGCCCTCCTGCGCCAATCCCCTGACGCCGCAGGGCCGGGCGGGTGGCGCACCGGGGCCGCAGCCCGTAATATCCGGCAAAACGGCACGGCACCGGCCTTAGGGAAGGACGCGATGGATTTCACCTTGACCCCCGAGCAGGAAGCGATCCGCGAGAATGTCGAACGGCTCTGCGCGCGGTTCGACGACGACTACTGGCTCGACCGCGACGAGACCGGAGCCTTCCCGGCCGACTTCCATCAGGCGATGGCGGAGGCCGGCTGGCTCGGCATCGCCATGCCGGAGGCATATGGCGGCGCCGACCTCGGCGTGACCGAGGCGGCGATCCTGATGCACGCGGTGGCGCGGTCGTCCGGCGGGATGAGCGCGGCGTCGGCGATCCACATCAACATTTTCGGCCCGCACCCGATCGTCGTGTTCGGCACGCCCGAGCAGAAAGCGCGCTGGCTGCCGGACCTGATCCAGGGCAAGACGATCACCTGCTTCGGCGTGACCGAGCCGGACGCCGGGCTCAATACGTCGAAGATCAAGACCAGGGCGGAGCGCAGCGGCAACGGCTTCGTGGTCAACGGCAAGAAGATCTGGACCACGACCGCGCAGGAAGCGCACAAGATCATGCTGCTCGCCCGCACGACGCCGATCGAGCAGTGCAAGCGGCCGACCGACGGCCTCAGCATTTTCTATACCGATCTGGACCGAAAATACTGCGACGTGCGCGTGATTCCCAAGATGGGCCGCAAGGCGGTCGATTTCGAACGAGGTGTTCATCGACGGCCTGCCGGTGCCGATGGACGATTTGATCGGCGAGGAGGGGAAGGGGTTCCGCTACCTGCTGCACAGCCTCAACCCGGAGCGCGTGCTGGTGGGCGTCGAGGGCATCGGCATCGGCCAGAATGCGCTCGCTCGTGCGGTGCGCTACGCCAAGGACCGGGTGGTGTTCGACCGGCCGATCGGCATGAACCAGTCGATCCAGCACCCGCTGGCCGAGCTCTGGTGCGAGCTCGAGGCCGCCTGGCTGATGGCGATGCACGCCGCCGCGCTTTACGACAGCGGCCAGGAATGCGGCGCGCAGGCGAACGCGACCAAGTATCTCGGCGGCGAGCTCGGCTTCAAGGCCTGCCAGCAGGCGGTCATGACGCATGGCGGCATGGGCTACGCGAAGGAGTTCCACGTCGAGCGGCTCCTGCGCGAATCCCTGATCTGCCGCATCGCCCCGATCAGCCCGCAGATGATCCTGAACTACATCTCCGAGCGCGTGCTGGGGCTGCCGCGGAGTTATTGAGGGAACTTCACCCCCCACCCTGACCTTCCCCCACAAGGGGGAGGGAATAATGACAGTGGTGCAACTATTCGAAGTCCTCCCCCTTGATGGGGGAGGATTTAGGTGGGGGTGAGGAAGCTCGAACGCCGGCTCCTCAGATTTTGAACCAATCCGGCCGTCCCGTCGGCCAGGGGTCGCCCCACATCTGCTGGCCGCCGTCGACGGTCACCACTTCGCCGGTGATGAACTTGGCGGACGGGGCGGCGAGGTAGACGCAGGCCTCCGCGATGTCTTGCGCGTCGCCGCTGCGGCGCATCGGGTTGGACTGCGCGTAGGTCGCCACGCCCTCGGGCGAATAGACGCCGTAGCCCTCGGTCTCGCAGCAGCCGGGGGCGACGCAGTTGACGCGGATCTTCAGCGGGGCCCATTCGACCGCGACGCTCTTGGAGAGGTAGACCACGCCCGCGCGGGCGGCCGCGGTATGCGCGATGCCGGGCAGGCCGCGCCAGATGTCGGCGACGATGTTGACGACGGCGCCGGGCGCGCCCGCGTCCCGCCAGCGCCGGGCGGCGGCCTGCATCATGTACCAGGAGCCGTTGAGGTTGGTGTCGATCACCGCGTTCCAGCCCTTGACTGAAAAGTCGATCGCCGCCTGCGGGAACTGCCCGCCCGCGTTGTTGACCAGCACGTCGAGCCCGCCGAAGGCCTCCCAGGTCTCGCCGATCAGCGTGGCCACCTGGTCCGGATCGCGGATGGTCATCGCGCGGTGCTCGACGGTCGCGCCGAGCGAGCGGAAGAAGTCGGCGGCGCGGGCGATCTTCTCTTCGTTGCGGCCGCAGACCATGAGATTGGCGCCGAGCCGGGCGAACAGCGCCGCGACCGCCTTGCCGAGCCCGCTGCCGGCGCCCGACACCAGCACGGTCTTGCCCGCGAACAGGTCCGGAGCGGAACACCGTCGGCTGATGCCGGAGGTCGTCCTCGGTGAAGCCGAATTTCTGCTCGTCGGTCATGGCGTGGAGTCCGTAAGCAATTTCTCAGGCTCTCACTCTAGCCTCATGTTGAGCCTGTCGAAACATGAGGAGGGGTATAGCTGTCGCTTACCCCCCACCCAAACCCTCCCCCACAAGGGGGGAGGGCTTTTCCAGCGCCTCCGTACGATGAAGCAAGTCCTCCCCCTCGATGGGGGAGGATTTAGGTGGGGGTGATCACCGCACCGGCGATCCGTTCGGGGACATCGCTGACACCCGTTCGCGGACATAGGTAACACCTGTTCGGAGACATGGGTGACACATCCACATCGCCCTTCCGCCCGCCCGGCTCCCTGGACTATGGTCTCAGCTATGGACTTTGCGTTTACCCCCGAACAGGAAGCGATCCGCGAGACGGCGCAGCGTTTCGCCCGCGAGAAGTTGCTGCCGGGCTACCAGGCCTGCGCGAAGAGCGGCCGGCTCGACCGCGCGCTGCTGCGCGAGATGGGATCGCTCGGCCTGATCGCGCCCGACCTGCCCGAGGACTTCGGCGGCTACGGGCTTGACGGGCTGACCGGCGGCCTGATCGTCGAGGCGCTGGCCTATGGCGACTTCAACATGGCCTATGTGCCGCTGCTGACGGCGCTGTCGGGCCGCATCGTCTGCGACCACGCGAAGCCCGCGCTGGCGAAGCAGTGGGTGCCGAAGCTGGTCGCCGGCGAGGCGCTGATCGGCCTCGCCCTGACCGAGCCGCGCGGCGGCAGCGACGCCGCCAACCTGCAGCTCAAGGCCGAGCCCGCCGGCAACAGCGCCTATCGGCTCAACGGCGAGAAGACCTCGATCTCGATCGCCGATCAGGCCGACCTGTTCGTCGTCTTCGCGCGCACCGGCAAGCCGGACGAGGGCGCGCGCGGCGTCAGCGCCTTCCTGGTGCCGGCCGACCTGCCGGGCCTGACGCGTACGCGCTTCGACGATTTCGGCTCGGAGTCCGTGGGGCGCGGCTCGCTGTTCTTCGACGACGTCGAGCTGCCGGCGGAGAACCTGCTGGGCCGGGAAGGCGGCGGCTTCTACCAGGTGATGCAGGGCTTCGACTACAGCCGCGCGTTGATCGGCCTGCAATGCATCGCCGCCGCGCAGGCCTCGCTCGACGAGAGCTGGGCCCACGTGCAGGAGCGCGAGACCTTCGGCCGGCCGCTGGCGCAATATCAGGGTGTGAGCTTCCCCTTGGCCGAGGGCGAGACGCTGCTCGCCGCCGCGCGGCTACTTTGTTACGAGACGCTGTGGCTGCGTGAGCAGAAGAAGCCGCATACCGCCAAGGCGGCGATGTGCAAATGGTTCGCGCCCAAGACCGCGGCCGACGTCATCCACAACTGCCTACTGCTGCACGGCCACGCCGGCTATTCCAAGGACTCGCCGCACCAGCAGCGGCTGCGCGACGTGATCGGCCTCGAGATCGGCGACGGCACGGCGCAGATCTCCAAGCTCATCATCGCCCGCGAGCGCATCGGCAACGTCGCGGTGCAGTACCGGTGAGGGCAGACCGAGCGGCTTCGGAAACTTGATTTTTTGCCCTGATGTTATTACAATGTAATAACACCGAGATTCATGGGGCATGTCGGAATGAAAGTCGAGCTTATCCGTATCGGCAACTCAAAGGGGGTCCGAATCCCCAAGCCGGTCATCGAACAATGCGGCCTCGGCGATACCGTGGAATTGGAGATCAAAGACAAGACAATCGTGATTTCGCCGGCGGTCGAACGCCGCGGCGGATGGGATGAGGCCTTTGCCGCGATGGCCGAACACGGCGACGACAAGCCGCTATGGGACGATCAGGCGACGGACTGGGATGAGCACGAGTGGCAGTGGTGAGCGAGGTTCGTCGTTTCGACATCTGTCTCGTGTCGCTTGATCCGACGCGCGGATCGGAAATCCGCAAGACACGGCCGTGCGTCGTCGTGTCGCCGGACGAGATGAACCGCTATCTCCGCACCATCATCGTGGCGCCAATGACGACCGCCTCGCGACCGTATCCGACGCGTATCAATCTTCGCTTTCAAGGGAAAAGCGGGCAGATTGCGGTCGACCAAATTCGCACAATCGACCGAGACCGTATCCTCCGCCGGATCGGCCGTACCACCGACACGACCGCTCGGAAGCTGTGTGGCGTTCTTGCAGAAATATTTGCGTATTGACGATTGGTGGGCAGGATGACCGTTCGCGCAAGCACGCTCCACCCGATCCCGTTCTTCTTCGTGCGGCACGGTGAATCGACCTGGAACGCGGCGCGCCGGGTGCAGGGACAGACCGATGTGCCGTTGAGCGAGACGGGCGTCGCGCAGGCGCATGACGCGGCGCGGCTGATCGCGGGGCAGCCGGTCGGCGCGGTTTTCGCCAGCCCGCTCGAGCGGGCGCGCCGCACGGCGGAGATCATCAATGCCACGCTCGGCCTTCCGATGACGCTGCTCGACGACCTCATGGAGGCGCGGCTCGGCGTGCTCGAAGGACAGGTGTACGAGGCGGGGCTCGGCGACTGGGACCGGGGCATCGCGCCCGAGGGCGCCGAGACGCAGGCGGCGTTCTTCGCGCGCGCCCTCGCGGGCCTCAATCAGGCGCTGGCCGACTGGGACCGCCGCGACGCGTATCCGCTGATCGTGGCGCATGGCGGCATCTTCCGCGCGATCCAGCACCACGCGCTCCGCAGCGACGAATGGGCGTGCCGGAACGGCTGCCCGGTCATGGTGCGGCCGCCGGAACGGGAGGGCTGGTCCTGGACGATGGCGGAGCTGTGACGCGTGGCCGGGGCCGCTAGTCGGCCGCCTGCTTTACGTCTCTTTCCGGCTTCTTCGGCTTGGGCAGGCCGCTATAGTCCTCGACCCCGTCGGCCACGGCGTAGCACGCCAGCCGCACCGTCTTCGGTATACCGACCTTCCTGCCGTCCCGATCGCCCTTTTCGTAATACTGAATCATCCGGCGCTTGAGGCCGAGCATATCCGCCGCCTCCTTCTGCGAAAGGCCTAAGCCCTTGCGCCACCGCTTGAAGTCCGACGCTTTCATGATCATTTACGAAGCCCCGCCGCGGGCGGGGATCCTCCGTCTTTGTGCGCACAGAGTGCGCTTTTTCTTGAATTTTGTCCAGCGCTGCCTTATGTAAGGCGCACAGAGTGCGCGTCAAGGGAAGCGCACCGGCGCCTGTGCGCGCCATATGCCGGGGGCATGCCGATGAAGCAACGGGTAGCGGATAGACGCTGCGTCGAGGGAGAAGCCGAGAAGACCGGATCGGGGCCGGCCTTGCAGGCGATCGACGGCGGCAAGGATCATTTCGTGATTCGCGACGGCGTGCGTTTCGCCGGTACGCATCTCATTCTCGACCTGTGGGGCGGCCGCGGGCTCGACGATATGGAGCTGATCGAGAAGGCGCTGCGCCGGATCGTGAAATCCGCCAAGGCGACCCTGCTGCATATCCACCTGCACCGCTTCACGCCGAACGGCGGCATCTCGGGCGTGGCCGTGCTGGCGGAATCGCATATCAGCGTGCACACCTGGCCGGAGCGCGCTTATGCCGCCTTCGACGTGTTCATGTGCGGCGCAGCGATCCCGCATGTCGCGATTGCCGAGCTGAAGAAGGCGTTCAAGCCGGAGCGTCTCGAGGTCGTCGAGCACCGCCGCGGCATCGTGGAGAACGGCCCCGGCGCCGCGCTCGCGGTCGTCTGAGCCGGTCTTTCCGTTCGACGCAATAGGGACGGCGGCTGCCTAATTGGCGGCGGCCTCCTTCGTCGTTGCCGGCGCCGCTTCGTCCTCTTTCGCCCGGCCGTCGACCTTGCTGCGCAGATAGTCGATATGCAGCCGGAGCGTATAGGCGCTGGCGGCGAAGCCCGCCGGAATCGAGACCCGCTCGACCGAATGCTCGATCGCATTGAGCCGCTCATGGGCTTCCGCGCGTGCGATCGAGCGCGCGCTGAGCTGGTCGTCCAGCGCCGCCAGCTCCTTGTACCATCGCGTCACCCGCGCGCGCATGCGCCAGTTGTAGATCGGCGGCAGCAGCTTGAAGAGCGGGTACAGCAGCGTGAGCAGCGGCACGATCATGACCTTCAGGCGGTCGATCAGGTTGGCCAGCGAGAAGGGCAGGTAGCGCTGCAGGAAAGGCGGCCCGCGCTCGTAGAAGCGCTGCGCCGCGGCCTCGAGCGGATAGGTCACGTATTTCGCAGACGGGAATTCGCCCGGCGCCTCGAGGAAACCGCCGCCCCGGTGGACGCGCCGCATCGTCAGCAGCATCAGGTCGGTGAGGGCCGGGTGCATGTCCGGCGAGACGACGACCGTCGCGGCGGGCGACAGCAGCACGATATCGTCGCGCGGCAGGTTCTTCGCCAGGTCGACCGTGCCCATGGGCAGCACGACCTTTGAGAGATAGCCGTAGCGGCGGACATAGGCGTCGGCGCGCTGGAAGCTCATCGGCGCGACGTTCGGCATGGCGAGCAAGCTGCCGATGGTGCGCGATTGCGGCGAGCCCACGAAGACCGCCGCGTCGATGGCGCCGGTGCGGAGCGCCTCCACCGCGTCGGCGACGCCGAGGTCGAGGAATTGCGCGGTATCGCCGGTGATGCCGTTGTCCGCAAGGAGCGGCAGGGCGACCGCGCGCGTGCCGCTGCCGGCCGCGCCGACGGCGATCTTCTTTCCGGCAAGCTCGGTCAGGCGCCGGGGATGCTTGACGCCGCGCACGAACACCCAGAACGGCTCGAAGTAGATACTGCCGAGCGATTTGAGATCCCGATGCTCCCGGCGCGTGCCGATGCCCCCCTGCAGGAAGGCGACCGGCACCTCCGCCTTCTCGATCGGAGAGCAGCGCCAGGTTCTCGACCGAGCCGGCGGTCGGCTTCAGGACGAGCTCGAAGCCTTCCTGCTTGAAACGCTCGGCATAGAGCTTGCCGAAGGCGTAATAGGCGCCGTCCTCGGGCCCCGTCGCCATCACCAGCTTGTGCGGCGGCGCGGGCCGGACGAACTGATAGGCCAGGAAGAAGCCCGCAATGAGCAGCAGGATCGCCGGCGTGATGAAGGCGATGTTCGTCCGCACCTGGCGCAGAAAGCGACGTGTCTTCGCTTGGGATATGCTGGCGGCCATGCAGGCGGCACTCCACGTTTGCCCGACACCGTCAGGGTAGTCGATTTCGCAGGGAAGGCGGAAGCGCCTAATCCTCCGTCATCACCGTTTCCAGCGTTTCGCGGATGCGGGCGGCCAGCGCGTTGAGCTCGGCTGCCGGCAGGCCGGTTATTTCGTTCTCCCGCCAGGGCGCCTTGCCCCAGTCCGGATCGGTCTTGAAGCGCGGGATGACGTGAAAGTGGACATGCGGCACGGCGTTGCCGAAGCAGGTGTAGTTGAGCCGGTCCGGCCGCAGCGTGCGCCGGATCGCCTCGGCGGCGAACATCACCTCGCACATCAGCGCATTGCGCAGGCCAGTGGGCAGGTCGGCCGGATCGTCGAAATGCTCTTTGAGCCAGACCACGGTCCGGCCACGATAGGTCTGGTCCGCCAGTAGGAAGGCGACCGAATGGGGCATCTCGGCGATGAAGCCGGATTGTTGCCGAATGCGGCGCCAATCGAATGGGTCGTCGTCAGTCACGATTCCGGGCTCACAATTTTGGGCTCACGATTTGGGGCCTGTCGCTCGTTGCGAATTCGCGACGTTATAGCGGACCGCGAGGGGCTTTACGATTGCTTTGGATCAACCCGGGCCGCGCAAGGGTCCGGTCAGATGCCGCGGAGCCGCGTCTCCATCGCCTGCTCCCAGACATCTTCGGCATCGTCGCCATCGAAGATGAGCTTGTCGTCCACCGGCGCCTCGTACCAGCTGTTGCGCCGCATCTCTTCTTCGAGCTGTCCCGCGTTCCAGCCTGCATAGCCGACGACGTAGAGCGTGTGTTTCGGCCCGTTGCCGTCGGCGATGTCCTTCAGGATCTGCACGTTGGCGGTGACGTAGACGTGGGGCGTGACTTCCACCGTGCCGTCCACCTTGTAGTCGGGCGAATGGATGATGAAGGCCTTCTCCGGCTCGACCGGGCCGCCGAGGAAGGCATAGAAATGCATCGGCTTGATGTCCGGCGGCGGCCCGGAATCGCCGCCGCTGCGGGGGCCGGACTCGTCGGGCGTCACCTCGGCGACGCCGACCGGCCGGTTGATGATCAGGCCGAAGGCGCCGGTCGCGTCATGCTTGATGATCAGGATCACCGTATGCTCGAAGCGCGGGTCGGCGATGGTCGGGCTGGCGACCAGGAACTTGCCCTTGAGCGAGGCGCTGCCCAGGGACGAATCCGCCTTCTCGGCCGAGGCGGGGGCGACGAAGCCGATGAAACCGATGATGCATGAAACCGCAAGAATAGCGGCGATGCGGCGTGGGGCTCGCATAATCATTAAATTAGCACGATTGGGGCGGCCGCAGGGCGTAAAATGCCCGTGTTCGACTCGGTAGGCATTCGCGCTGACCCTTCGGGTCCCAGGCCGGTGATAAAGGCCGGAAATTGAGCCTAACGGCCGGAATACAATTGCAAATTAGGGATTGGTGGCGTTCCGGCGCGGCAACGTCGCCGGCGGGTCACACCAATTGGCGCGATCATGTCAAACGGCCTAGATTAGAGGGAACAGGACTAGGCAAAACAGCGGCTTGGCGATAGTGTGCCGGCCAAAGGAGATTCCGACATGGTGGATGACGTCCCATACAAGGTGTTCTGGCACCCTGGGTGAACCAGCTGCCTGCGTGCGAAAGAGTTTCTTTCGTCTCACAATATACCGTTCGTTTCCGTTGACGTTCAGGCCGGTCCGGAAGGCCTGAAGGAGCTGCGTGCGCTCGGCGCCCGTTCGGTGCCGGTGGTCTCGCGCGGCAAGAAGTGGGTCTTTGCGCAGATGCTCAAGGACCTGGCTGCCTTTCTCGAGGTGCCCTACGACACCAAGCCGAAGCTCTCGCCGCAGGAGCTGATCGACAAGCTCGATATGATCATGTCGGCGGCGCAGCGCTTCATCGCGCAGATTCCGGAAGAGGTGCTCGACAAGAACATGCGGAACCGGCAGCGGCCGATCCGCAACCTCTGCTACCACATCTTCCGGCTCGAAGAAGCCTTCATGGAAGTGGTCGAAAACAACGTCTACCTGACGCGCGACCTGCTGAACCAGCCGCCGCCGCCCGAGATCCATTCGACCAAGGATCTCGTGGAGTACGGCAAGCGGATGCAGAAGCGGCTGCACGAATGGTGGGACCGGTTCGACGACAAGGACTGCGAAGGCGAGATCGACAGCTATTACGGCCGCCAGCCGCTGCACAACGTGCTGGAGCGTCATTGCTGGCATCCGGCCCAGCATGTGCGCCAGCTCATGCTGCTGCTGGACGAAGACAACGGCATCAAGCCGAACCAGCCGCTCACCGACAAGGACTTCGCGGGACTTCCGATCCCGAAGAAGGCCTGGGACGACGAAGCGGCATAGGCGCAGCTGACCCCCCCACCTAAATCCTCCCCCGCAAGGGGGGAGGACTTTCAGATATGCGATCGATCAAACCTTTTCCCTCCCCCCTTGCGGGGGAGGGTTAGGGTGGGGGGACTTAAAGACTCAGAACGCGAACCGCTTCATGCCGCCGTCGACGTGGATGACCTCGCCGGTGATGTAGCGGGCGAGCGGGGAGGCGAGGAAGGTGATGAGGTTGCCCATGTCCTCGGGCTCGCCGAAATAGCCGGCGGGGATGTTCTCCTTGGCGAAGGCCTCGCGCTCCTTCGGGTCGGGATGCAGCCGCTCCAGGATCTGCTCGCTGTTGATCCGCCCCGGCGGCAGGGAGTTGATCGTGACGCCATCGCGCGCGACCACGCGGGACAGCCCCTTGGCCCAGGCATGCACGGCGGCCTTGGCGGAGTTCGCGACGTTGACGCCGCGCGGCTCGCTCGACCCGGTGAGGTTGATGACGCGGCCGTATTTGCGCGACCGCATGCCCGGGATGAAGGCCATGGTGAGGCGGCGCAGCATCTCGAAATTGAGCATCATGCCTTCGTACCAGACGTCGTCGCCGGCATCCCACGGGATCGGCCGCGAGCCGCCGGCGCTGTTGACCAGGATGTCGAGATGGCCGAAGGCCTTGTAGACCTTGTCGCGGATGGTCTCGGGCGCGCCCTGGTGCAGCACGTCCTCGGCGAGGACGACCGGCCGTTCCGCGCCGGTCGCGGCGATCTCGTCGGCCAGCGCGTCGAGCAGCTCCTTGCGCCGCGCCAGGATGGCGACGCGGCATCCTTCGGCGGCCATGATGCGGGCGGTGCCCTTGCCGATGCCCTGGCTCGCGCCGGTGATCAGGCAGCTCCGCCCCTTCAGTTGCAGGTCCATGGGAAGTCCTTTCCGGTTCGGGAATGTCGTTGCATTTCCCGGATTGTTCCCGGAACGCCACGCGCTGGCAAATCGTGTGGTTGGCGGGCGTAAAAAACCCTCTCCGCCCTCGGCGCGCGTTCCGTCGCGCGCCGGTCCCATAAAAGACGGCGGCCGGGCGTAACCGGCCGCCGGTGGGGCGGAGAGGGCAGGGTGGGGTGGGGGATTCTTTGCACGATGCCGAAGTTGTGCGTCGACACCTCACCCGCCTCGCTGCGCTCGGCACCTTCTCCCCCGTCCGGCGGAATGGGTTTACGACGCGGCGTCAGCTGCCCGCGCCCGCCTGCTTCATCATCTCGCGTGCGATGATGAGCTGGTGGATCTGCGACGTGCCCTCGAAGATGCGGAACAGGCGGACGTCGCGGTAGAGCCGCTCGACGTCATGCGCGGTGACGTAGCCGGCGCCGCCCAGGATCTGCACCGCGCGGTCGGCGACGCGGCAGACCATCTCGCTCGCGAAATACTTGCAGCAGGACATGTCGCCGAGCGGCCGCTCGCCCGCGTCGATGCGCCGCGCGGTCTCGAGCGTCATCGCGCGGGCCGCCAGCATCTCCGCCCGGCTGTCGGCCAGCATGAGCTGGATCGCCTGGAACTCGGCGATCGGCTTGCCGAACTGGCGGCGCTCGAGCGCGTAGGGCAGCGCCTCGTCGATCAGCCGCATCGCCTGGCCGACGCAGGTCGCGGCGACATGCATGCGGGCGACGTTGATGCCATCCATCGCGCATTTGAAGCCGATGCCCTCGGTATCGCCGATCAGGTTCGCCGCCGGCACGCGGCAGTCCTCGAAGATCATCTCGCTGATATGCGAGCCGTGCTGGCCGAGCTTGCGGTCAGGCGCCCGCACGGTGAGGCCGGGCGCCGGAGCCTCCAGCAGGAAGGCGGAGACGCCGCGATGGTCGCTGCTCGCCGGATCGGTGCGCGCCATGACGACGAACAGGTCGGCCTCGGGCGCGTTGGTGATGTAGCGCTTGTGGCCGTTCAGCACGTAATGGTCGCCGTCGCGCCGGGCCATGGTCTGCACGTTACCCGCGTCCGAGCCCGCCTCGGGCTCGGTCAGCGCGAAGGCCGCCGTCCATTCGCCGCTGGCGAGCCTGGGCAGGGTGCGGCGTTTCTGCGCTTCGGTGGCGTTGTGCAGGATCGCCTGCGACCCCAGGCCGAGGGTGGTCGAGAAGCGGGCGCGGAAGACCGAGGACGCCTGGGTGAACTCGATCGTCGTGCGCACCTGCTGCTCCATCCCGAGACCGAGCCCGCCGTATTCGGTGGGAATGGTCAGGCCGAACAGGCCGTGCCGGCGCATGCCCTGGACGATCTCCTCGGGCACCCGGTCTTCCGCCTCGACCTGGCGCTCCGCCGGGATCAGCCGGTCGCGGGTGAAAGCGCGGATGCCGGCCAGGAAGGTTTCGAAGTCGTCGGCGGGGAGGGGCATGGAAAAGACTCCTGAAGGGGCGGCTGTTTTGCCGATAGTACACGGCTGTCGGTGCGGTCGCGCAAATCGAAGGCGCTGCATGTCCGTGGTGCGTCCTTCGACAGGCTCAGGATGAGGTAGAGTCTTCGTGGCATTGAGAAAAGCCTCATGCTGAGCTTGTCGAAGCACGCACCCCGCGCGTCCAATTCACCGCTTTCCGGTGTCCCATTTCAACCGCTTGGCGCTCCGCCCCAACGGCCTTGTATGGGGCGGCATGATACGCCAATATCCGGCGCGCCGGCTGCGCGCCGGGCCATATTCCACTATAATGGCAAACCAGCACGCGAAGAGCCGGGCAGCGGCCAATCGCACGCGACAGGAGGGACCCTGTGCCAGTCGACGCCAGCAAGAAAGACCTTCTCATCGGCATTACCGGCGCGGGCGCCATGGGGCGCGGGATCGCGCAGGTGGCCGCCGCGGGCGGCGTCAAGGTGCGGCTCTACGACCTGAACGCCCAGCAGACCCAGGAAGCGGTCGATTTCATCGGCAAGATGCTGGGCCGGGCGGCGGAGAAGGGGCAGATGACCGCCGACGCCGTGGCCGCCGCGATGGGCCGCATCGAGGTCGTTTCCGACGTCAAGGACTTCGCCCCCTGCGACATCGTCATCGAGGCGGCGACCGAGAATCTCGAGATCAAGAAGAAGATCTTCGCCCAGCTCGAAGCGGTCGTGGCCGAGGACGCGGTGATCGCGACCAACACCTCGTCGCTCTCGGTGACCACCATCGCGTCCGCCTGCAAGCGGCCGGAGCGGGTCGCCGGCTTCCACTTCTTCAATCCCGTGCCGCTGATGCGCCTGGTCGAGGTGATCGAGGGCATCCGCACCGAGCCCTGGGTCGGTGACGCGCTGATGACGCTGGGCAAGCGGATGACGCGCGAGCCGGTCCGCCTCAAGGACGCGCCGGGCTTCCTCGTCAACCAGGTCGGCCGCGGCTACAACATCGAATGCGCGCATATCCAGCATGAATGCGTCGCCGACTATGTCGACATCGACCGCATCCTGCGCGAAGGCGCCGGCTTCCGCATGGGGCCGTTCGAGCTCTTGGACCTGACCGCGCTCGACGTCACCCATCCGGCGACCGAGCTGATCTACAACCAGTTCTACCAGGAGCCGCGCTACCGCCCGTCCTCGGTCATGCGCGCGCGCCTCGAGGCGGGGCTGCTCGGCCGCAAGGTCGGGCGCGGCTACTACAGCTACGAGGGCGGCAAGCAGGCAGTCCCGCCGGAGAAGCCCGCGCCCGAGTATGACGGCCGCCCGGTCTGGATCAGCGGCGTCGAGGCGGCGGGGTCGAACGCGCTGGCCGAGATCGTCGGCGCGACCGGCGCGCCGCTCGACCACGGCGCCAAGCCCGGCAAGGATTCGCTCATCCTGGTCACGCCGATCGGCGAGGACATCACGACGACCGCCTTGAAGCAGGAGCTCGACCCGGCGCGCACGCTCGGCGTCGACACGCTGGTCGGCCTCAAGACCCGCCGCACGATCATGACCAACCCGGCGACCGAGGCGGCGTTCCGCGCATCGGCGCACGGCCTGCTGACCCAGGACGGCGTCAAGGCGACGGTGATCCGCGACTGCCCCGGCTTCATCGGCCAGCGGGTGATCTCGATGATCTGCAATATCGGCTGCCAGATCGCCCAGTTCGGCACCGCTGCGCCCGAGGATATCGACAAGGCGGTGGTGCTCGGTCTCAACTATCCGAACGGGCCGCTGACCTTCGGCGAGGTGCTCGGCCCCCGCAACATCCTGCGGATCCTGGACTCGCTGATTTGTTTCTACGGCGATCCGCGCTATCGTGCGAGTCCGTGGCTCCGCCGCCGCGCGTCGCTCGGCCTGTCCCTATTCGCGAAAGAAATCTAGAGGAAAAACGCCATGTTGGATGCCTATATCTACGACGGAAAGCGAACCCCGTTCGGCCGGCATGCCGGCTCGCTCGCCAAGGTCCGGCCCGACGACCTGCTGGCCGGCGTCATCAAGAAGGTGGTCGAGGGCAACCCGATCGACGCCGCGGCGATCGACGACGTCTATGTCGGCTGCGGCAACCAGGGCGGTGAGGATGCGCGCTGCGTCGCGCGCCACGCGCTGCTGCTGGCGGGGCTGCCGGAATCCGTCCCCGGCATGGTGTTCCAGCGCAACTGCGCCAGCGGGCTCAGCGCCATCAGTTCGGCCGCGCAGGCGATCACGGTCGGCGAGGCCGACATGATCATCGCCGGCGGGGTGGAGAGCATGAGCCGCGCGCCCTTCGTCGTCGGCAAGTCGGAAGCGCCTTATGCGCGCGAGTTCAAGGTGTTCGACTCCACGATCGGCGACCGCTTCCCGAACCCGAAGATCCACAAGCAGTTCGGCGCCGACTCCATGCCGGAGACCGCCGACAACCTGGCCTCCGACTTCCAGATCACCCGCGAGCAGGCGGACGTCTTCGCGCTCGCCTCGCAGATGAAGTACAAGGCGGGCAAGGCGGACGGCTTCTTCGACGGTGAGATCGACCCGGTGGTCTACAGCGCCGGCCGCAAGGGCGGTGACGTCACGGTCGCCGAGGACGAGCATCCGCGCCCCGAGACGACGATGGAGACCCTGGCCAAGCTGCGCGTCCTGTTCGACGGCGGCGTGACGACCGCGGGCAACGCGTCGGGCGTCAACGACGGCGCGGTCGCGATGATCATCGGGTCGAAGGCGCTGGGCGAAAAGACCGGCATGAAGCCGATCGCCCGCATCCTGTCGAGCGGCTCGGCCGGCGTGCCGCCCCGCATCATGGGCTACGGCCCGGTCCCGGCGTCGGAGAAGGCGCTCGCCCGCGCCGGCCTGACGCACCAGGACATGGACGTCATCGAGATCAACGAGGCCTTCGCGACCCAGGTGCTGGCTTGCCTCAAGGGCATGAACATCGCCTTCGACGACAGCCGCGTGAACATGAACGGCGGCGCGATCGCGCTTGGCCACCCGCTCGGCGCGTCCGGCCCCCGCATCGCGCTGACCGCGGCCCGCCAGCTCCAGCGCACCGGCGGCAAGTACGGCCTGGTCACGCTCTGCGTCGGCATCGGCCAGGGCGCCGCGATGGTGATCGAGCGCTGCGACTGAGGCGGCTTAGCGCATCCTGAAGTCCTCCCCCCTTGCGGGGGAGGATTTAGGTGGGGGGTGAGCGGCGCATCGTCGCCGTGAATTTCTTTTAGAACGTCCCCCCACCCCGACCCTCCCCCGCAAGGGGGGAGGGTGACGTTGAGATTCCTCGCCCGCAAGAGGGAGGAAAAAACAGCGAGTACCGACATGGCCGAGTTCGCGACCTTCACCTGGGACGACCCCTTCCTGCTGGAAGACCAGCTCACCGAGGACGAGCGGCAGATCCGCGACATGGCGCGCGACTTCGCGCAGTCGACGCTGATGCCGCAGATCCTCGAGATGAACCGGCACGAGCGCTTCGACCCGGCGCTGATGCGGGAGTTCGGCAAGCTCGGCTTCCTCGGCGCCAACATCAAGGAATACGGCTGCGCCGGCATCGGCTTCGTCGCCTACGGCCTGATCGCGCGCGAGCTGGAGCGCGTCGACACCTGCTTCCGCTCGGCGGTCGGCGTGCAGTCCGGCCTCGTCATGGCGCCGATCTACATGTTCGGCAGCGAGGAGCAGAAGCAGAAGTACCTCCCCGGCATGCGCGACGGCACGATCATCGGCTGCTTCGGCCTGACCGAACCGGACCACGGCTCCGACGCCGGCAGCATGAAGAGCCGCGCGAAGAAGGTGCCGGGCGGCTACAAGCTTTCCGGCACCAAGCAGTGGATCACCCATTCGCCGATCGCCGACGTCTTCGTGGTGTGGGCCAAGGACGACGACGGCAAGATCGGCGGCTTCATCCTGGAGAAGGGGATGAAGGGCCTCGACAACCCGAAGATCGAGGGCAAGTTCTCCGTCCGCGCGTCGCCGACCGGCTTCATCATGATGGACGAGGTCGAGATCCCCGAGGCGAACCGCCTGCCCACGGCGCGCGGGCTGACCGCGCCGCTGTCCTGCCTCAACAACGCGCGCTTCGGCATCTGCTGGGGCGCGATGGGCGCGGCGGAGTTCTGCTGGCACGCGGCGCGCGACTATACGATGAACCGCACCCAGTTCGGCCGGCCGCTGGCGGCGAACCAGCTCATCCAGAAGAAGCTCGCCGACATGCAGACCGAGATCACGCTGGGGCTGCAGGGCGCCTACCGCATCAGCCGCATGCGCGAGGAGGGCACCGTATCGTCCGAGGCGATCTCGCTGGTCAAGCGCAACAACACCGGCAAGGCCCTCGACATCGCCCGCATGGCGCGCGACATGCACGGCGGCAACGGCATCGTCGACGAGTACCACGTCATCCGCCAGGTGATGAACATGGAGACGATCAACACGCTGGAAGGCACGCACGATATTCATGCGCTGATTTTGGGGCGGGCGCAGACGGGGATACAGGCGTTTACGGGGGGGTAGGGTGGGGTGTAGCCCGACGCTGAGACTTGGCCTCGTTAATCCGCTCTGACTGTGGATGCGACAGGAGTCAAATTTTCAAATGCCTCAAATATCGAGAGATACCGTCTCGGGAAATGAACAAACAGTTCGTCATCGTAGTTCAATTCGCATTTTTGCAGCTTAAACGTGCCAGGAACCTCATACATCTCATAAAATTTTATAGACCGATCCCTATCCTTTAACGCCTTCATTAGGGCGTATTTGGCCCACGCCTTGCATCGTATACCAAAGATAATTTCTTCCAATTCTAGCGGGGAATTCTGTAAGCCACGAGGTCCGATTAGGCGCCACTCCCGCTCGTAGCGCCAACTTTCGGCCTTTTGCAAAAGCACAGATTGATCAACTTGACCGTGGGCAGATTCATTGCCTTCCAGCATGGCGGCCACCTTGCTCACCTCGACAAGTCTGCTGCCGCCGTACTTTACTTTGTGAAGATTACCTAAAGCATTGTCCGGTACTGAGTAGCCAATGCAAACACCTCGATGTTGGTCGCCATAATGACTCCACATCAGTGGACAAACAGCCCGTTCAGCAAGCGATACAATTCCCTTGTCATATTGCTGGAGTAACTCATCTTCGATGTAACGGCCGAATAGAAAGCGTTGCGGATCCTCGAAATCATACTCGGGATCCGTTGCGTGGTACTCAATCTCTTGAATAATCCGATCAGCTTGCTGACGGCTATGTCGTTCAATATGGCTCATCGTCTTCGGCCCACGATACTTTATGATCTTTGCCGCAGCGGTCATTTCGGCTCTAGTGCGTCGTTCGATAAAACTGCGCAGGACCTTTTCGAGTTCCGCGTCATCAGCATCGATCTTAAGCGAAGGTCGACTATCAAGGGGGTCGTTGAAAGTGCTTGGATCGGCATAATAGACGTTATCGCTTACGATCATGTCCAGCGTGCGATTACTCAAATCTCGGTACTTATATAGCCGCTTTGGTACTTTCTTATCAGTGCCCATGACCGTGCCTGTGCGTATCCGTGACCACGTAAATCAATTGAGGTAGTTGAGTGCGTCATCTCGGAAATGCAAGCAGCAATTTCTGTAGAATTCCTTAACCGGCGAATTTCCCGATGTATGGTCGGTCGCAGGCCGGATACTGGAAATTGCACGGTACGGACGATAATCGGCATTTGACTGAAATTGAGCAATTTCTTCACCGATATGATACTTCAAGCCTTATCTTTTACGATTGAGGAATATCGGGAAAAAGCTGATCTGACGTTTCATCCGTAGTGTATCAGCGGCAACTATAGTATTGGGCCTACGGCGCTCACCGCCCTGTTCCGTCACAACCTCCAGATCGGGATTCTCGATCATCGCCGTGTGTATCTCGTCCATATGTGCTGGGGTCATATTGTAAATGCTCTCGTAGAGCTGCCCGACGCCAACGGCATCGCCAAACTCAGTGACAAGCCTGGGGATGTCGTCAAGAAGTTGATCTTTGGCTTGGTCCCGACTAGAGACATCGAACAGATAGAGAGTGCCGGTATCGTCCCTCGGATCAAAAGAAAGCATATGAAGTCCGGAGCGACCAAAATGTGCCTGCATGGTACTATTTTGATGCAGGATGTTATTGTACTCCTGCCTTGCGCGGTAATTGCTGGCGAAGTGGATGAGCCAATAACGCCATCCGTCCGGATTATTTATGGAGAACGGACTGACATAGGGGGCGCAGCGCCGAAACCATTCAAATACCAACTGCTCGGCTGCACCAAGCCATTCATTCTTGCTCATTCTACCTTCAAGTGGAGACAAGTCGGCGAGAGTGGCTCCAAGAAAGCCGAGTTGGGCGGCGACAAACGTAGGGCTATCCTTGTGCAGAAATGCGAGCAGTGACGCAATTGAAAAGGTTAGGAAAATCTCCGACGAGGAAAATGCGGAAATGATATCGGTAAGGGTTTCCCGCTTAACATTGCTATGGCCATATTGATCTAAGTTGAATAGGACATTTTGATACCGTCCGCGCTGCAAAAGTTCTTTGATTGACGTGTAGGCGGTCTCAAATGGCATGCTGAGGTATTCAATTTCTAAGTGAAGCCGAGGTTGTTGCCCCTTTACGCCCGCGAGCAGCGGCGCGACATTTGATCTTAAGAGTGCAAGTGCATCCGGCTCGGCATCGTTCAAGATTAGGAAGCATTCAATGTCGAGCGTCGCCATCCCGTTAGTGCGCCGCATTAGGTTAAACGCTTCGACAGCCGAGAGAAGCTCTTCGATGAAAATGATAGGCGAACCAGGAGCGCCGCAGGCATAGCGACCACCACCGGCAAACCCTTCGACAATGGCGAGGCGAAACTTAGATTGCTGTGGAAACTGACAACGCACCGCAAGGTAGCGAGCAAAGTACTCCCGAAGAATTTTGTGTTTACGCGCTGTGTGCTCCAGAAGCGTCGCGCCGCTACTCCAAGAATATGGCTTCTCGACCATAACCTCCCATCCGCGGTCGGTCACGCTCACGCGCTGTCTGGCTAAACTCCAGCCATTGGCGTTGGCATGCCGTCCCATACTCGGCCGCGATACTCGCGGCCATTTGCTTTTTTGGAGCGACGTTTGTTGTCTTTGCCCCAAGTGCCCCATTGCTTAAAGAAGAACACAGTCTCGTAGTGGATGCATTGATTATAAATTTCGTCGATCCATTCTTCTCGGATCGGGCGTGCGGACTTGCCGCTTTCTCCGCCGACGATAGCCCAGTGAATTCCGTTGAGGTCAATTGAACCTACCGCCCCAATCAGTGGCTCGAACGAGATAAAGCGTATAGCCGCCGGGATAGCACGCAATGCATCTACGCGCTCGCCAACCTCCGCGTTTTCGATGCTGGTACCGAGCCAAACGTTCGGTAAAACCTGCTCAACTTTACGGCCTACGATCTCAGCCATGCGCTCGGGGCGCTTGGTGAGAATTTGGTAGTTATGGTGAGGCGTGGAGGCCATTACCTGCCAAACTTCCAGAATGAAAGCATCGCTGACACCGTCATGGAACAGGTCACTCATAGAGTTGACGAATATCTTCTTTGGTTTTTTCCAACGGAGGGGAACATCAAGCGCAGCTCTGTCTTCTCGCACAATTCCATTCCAGATGGTCCTCTTGCCACTGCGACGCGTCAGGTCATCGTATTTCCCGACGCCCATCGCTTGAAGGCGCTTAGCCATTTCCATTGCGTAGCAATTCGTGCAGCCGGCGCTGACGATCGAACATCCTGCAACCGGATTCCAAGTGGCATCGGTCCACTCAATTTGCGTTTCAGCCATCGGCACCCCCACCAAACACCATCGGGACACTAGCACAAAATCTAAAGAATTCAGTGCGGAACGCACCGGTAAGTTTTCCACAACAAGAACGATCTAATTCGTTCCGAATATGGAACGGCCTGATGTAGAGGGATGGATTAACGTCCGCCTCATGGATTCGCCACAAAAAGTCCAAGCTATGCCCGCGTTTCTTGCCAAGCTCTAGTCTACCACAATATAGAACAAAAAGAGAACAAAATGTTCCTTACGTCGTCACTCGCTAAGTCATGAACATGGAGACGATCAACACCCTGGAAGGCACGCACGATATCCACGTGCTGATCCTGCGCCAGGGCGCAGACGGGGATACAGGCGTTTACGGACGGATAGGGAAGGGCGGAACGGACCATGACCACCAGCTTACGACCCGAACGCCACCTACGACATCAAGATCTGGGAAGAGCCCTTCCGCCAGGTGCCCTACGCGCATGCTGCTTGCCCGCATCTACCAGCCCGTCGGCGCCGGCCCGTTTCCGGTGCTGCTCGACCTGCACGGCGGGGCGTGGACGTTCAAGGACCGCATGGCCAACGAGGCGATGGCCGAGGCGATGGCGCGGAGCGGGCTGCTCACGGTGTCGGTCGACCTGCGGCTCGGCGGCGAGGCGCCGTACCCGGCCTCGGTGCAGGACGCGAACTACGGCATCCGCTGGCTCAAGATGAAGGCGCCCGGCTGGAACGGCGACCCGTCGACGATGGGCCTGCTCGGCAGCTCGAGCGGCGGCCACGTGGCGATGCTGCTCGGCATGCGGCCGGACGACCCGCGCTACAACGCCATCCCGCTGGAAGGACACCCGGAGATCGACGCGCGCATCCACTACGTGGCGACGCGCTCGCCGATCAGCGATCCGCTCGCGCGCTACAACAACGCGGTCGCCAAGGGGCGGAAGGACATGGCGGACCGCCACCACGTCTACTTCAATCCCTTCAGCGACATCGAGGAAGGCAACCCGCAGCTCATCCTCGAGCGCGGCGAGAAGGTCGAGCTGCCGCCGCTGCTGGTCATGCAGGGCGGGCTCGACGACAACGTCCTGCCGGCCTTCCAGGTGAAGTTCGGCGAGACCTACCGCGCGGCCGGCGGCGAATGCGACGTCGCGGTCTTCGAAGGCTGCGGCCACCTGTGGGTGCTCGAGCCCGGCCCCGACACCGACCGCGCGCACGAGATGGTCAAGGCCTTCATCGCCCGCCAGCTGAAGCGCGCTGCAGAAGGCGGCGTGAGAGAGCCGGGCTCGACCGTCGCGCCGGCGGTTGACTGTCCGCGTCGAGCCATTCGCGGAAACGGGCCGCCCCGCTGCGGGATGTCGGCTCATGCGGGGTATGTGGCCGTGGCGGCCCAGGGCAGGTTGTCGCAGGCCATGGACGCTCTTACGATGTCCGGTAGCGTGATCGCATCAATCGGACAGGTGGACGGAAAGCATGAAACTTATTGGCGGGTTCGGGTCGCCGTTTGTCAGGCGGGTCGCTGTGAGTTCTCAATTTTCTCGGATTCGACTGGGATCAGGAAGCCGTTTCGGCGTTCGACAAGCCGGAGGCGGTCAAGAAGTACAATCCGCTGGTCCGTGTGCCCACGGTGGTCCTCGACGACGGCGAGGTGTTGGTGGAAAGCTACGCCATACTCGACGCGCTGGACGATCTCGCCGGCGAGGCCAAGCGTCTGGTGCCCGCCGGCGGCATCGCGCGCCGGACGGTCATGCGCCTGGCGGCGGTCAGCACCGGCACGATGGACAAGGCCGTGTGGGCCTACTATGAGGGCCGCTTCCACCCGGCGGAAAAGGTCCACGAGCCCTGGATCGAGCATAATGAAGCCCAGGTGCTGAGCGGACTCGCCTATCTGGACGATTGCGCGAAGAAAGCCGGTGCCGGGTGGCTTGCCGGCGGCGACCGGATCAGCCAGGCCGATATCAGCGCCACCGTCGCCATCGGGTTCGCCAACCGTGTCCGGCCGAAGCTCGGCGTCCTGGAGAGGTTCACCAATCTCGCCGGGTTCGCCGCACGCTGCGAGGCGATGGACGAATTCTCAAGCGTCGCGCCGTAACCGGCGCCTCGTTCCGGGCGGCGGCATTTCGAGTGACCCGGGCCGGCTGCGGTCAGGCACCCAGCAGGGCATCGATTTCTTCGAGATTCCCGGCCGTGAGTTTCCAGCGGGCGGCATTGGCATTCGCGGCCGCCTGCTCGGGCCGGGACGCACCGGAGATGATGCAGGCGATCGACGGCTGCGCCGCGAGCCATGACATTGCCAGTGTCAGCAAGTCATATCCGTGATCACGCGCGTAGGCTTCCAGACGCTCCAGCAGATCGTAGTCCGCTTTGGCCAGATTGTTGTCGCCGGCCAAACGGCTGCCAGGGGGCGCTTCGCGGTCGCGCCGATATTTGCCGGTGAGCAGCCCCCTCGCAATCGGATAATAGGGCAGCAGGCCGATGCCATTCGCCTCGCAGACCGGAATAAGGTCCGCCTCGATCTCGCGCTCCAGCATGTTCCAGGCGTTCTGCGCCGTGACGAAGCCCTTGAGGCCGGCTTTCCTCGCGGCATCGACGGCTTCCTGCATCTGCGCCCCGGAATAGTACGAGCAGCCGTAGTAGCGAATCTTGCCCGCCGAGACGAGATCCTCCAACGCGCCCATCGTATCCAATACCGGTGTGTCGGGATCGGGCCGATGCTGCTGGTACAGATCGATCCACTCGGTCTGAAGTTTTTTCAGGCTTTGCTCGACGGCAACCCGAATATTCTCCGGCGATCCTTTCGGCTTGCCCTCGACATGCGAATGCGTGTGGCCGAACTTGGTCGCGAGAAACACCTTGTCGCGTCGTCCCTTCAGGCCCGTCCCGATAAAGACCTCGGAATTGCGGCCGCCGTAGGTTTCCGCTGTATCGAAGAAATCGATGCCCGCCGCCATCGCGGCATCGATCACGGCATGGGTACCGCGCTCGTCCACGCGGCCGCCGAACGCGTTGCATCCAAGCCCCACCAGCGAGACCTCCCGTCCCGTCTCGCCACCGACAATCCGTCTATCCATATCTCTCGCATACGCAATTTCTGATCACCGTTCGCGTAATGTACCAGCATTCCAGCACGCGGTAGCCGTTTATTCAGGGGCGGCGCCAGACTTCGGCATATTCCACGTTTCGCACCAGACTATCGGGTGTGCCGCCTGCACCTCACAGGCAGGGTGCATTGACCCTGAGGGGTGAACGGGCGGTAGAATTGATTTGTGCTCCGCAAGCGTGACGCATACGAACCGCGTCCGCGCGCAACGAGCCATGCAGGGAGGAAGCAGCCATGCCGTTCTACAAGAAGGGCGACGTCCGCATCCGTTACGAGGAAGTCGGTAAAGGCTTTCCGCTGCTGGTCACGCCGGGCGGCGGCCTCAACTCGCGGGTTTCGAACTGGCCGACCGCGGTCTTCAATGCGATGGACGTCTTCAAGGACGACTTCCGCTGTATCACGATGGATCAGCGCAACGCCAATGGCGGCGAGAGTACGGGGCCGCTGGCGGTCGACGATCCGTGGGGCGGCTTCGCCGACGACCAGCTCGGGCTGATGGATCACCTGGGCATCCGCGAATTCGCCTACATGGGCTATTGCATCGGTGGCTGCTTCGCCGGAAAGCTCATTGAGCGGGCCCCCGAGCGCGTCGCCGTCGCGGTGTTTTGCCAGACGGTGGGGCATCGGCCGGACGACCCCGACGTCATGTACCGCTCCGGCCGGGATGTGTGGGCCCCCGAGCTGCTCGGCCGGCGGCCCGACCTGACCCAGGACATGATCGACAAGTATCTGCACAATCTCTATCGGGCCAACCCCGACTTTCTCTACAGCGTATCGCGCGACGTCATCCGCGACTGCCAGACGCCGATCCTCGTGCTGCCGGACGACACGGCCTCGCACCCGCACCAGACATCGGTCGACGTCGCCTCGCTGGCGCCGAACGCCGAGATCACGGTCTTTCCGTGGAAAACCGAGCCCGACGCTGAAGGAACGTACGATCGACCGCGTGCGCAAGTTCATCAAGACGCACAGCGCCGCGTCGTAAGGGTCGGAAGTCTTTGGCTGTCCGTTCGCCTGCCGACCAGAGCCGGACCGTCACGCTGTCTCAGAAGAAGACATACGACCGCACCACCACATTCTTCCGGCACGGCGCGTCTTGCGGCACGGTCGGGTCGATGCAGGCGGTGTGGAAGGACCAGCGCGAGACGGAGCCGTCGGTGACGGAGTCGTAGCATTTCAGCATCGAAACCTCGGTCGGCGTCTGGCGGGGGAACCAGTACCACTCGTGGTCGGGCCGGTAGGTGAAGCGGGTCGTCTCGCCGACGCGGTCGTCGTAGATCCGGTAGTTGGTGATGTACGGCTGGTCGGCGAAGGAGGGCCAGGCGCAGAGCACGAAGGGAAACTGCTCGCACCGTCTCCATCGGCTTGGCGAGGTTGATCGACACGAAGCGCCGCGACATCTTCGCGTCGGCCTCCGCCTCGGTGTAGCGCTGCGCGCGCCCGAAGTTGCGCAGGTTCTGCGTCAGCAGCTCGCGGCAGCGCACCCGGCCGCTGTTGTCGTTCAGGTCGTTGTGCACGAGGGTGGCGTAGCGCGCGTTCACGCCCGGGTTCTTGGCGTCCTGGTCTTCCGTGCGGTCGCCCTCGTAGTCCTTGTCGAAGACGTCGTGGTTATAGACCAGCGCATCGGTCGCGTCCGGGAAGAAGTCCAGGAGGAGCTTCTCGATCTCCGGGTAGAACACACGCTCCACTTCCGCCGCGTCGTAGAAGTTCCGGCACTTGGACTCGCAATGCGCCAGCGAGACGCCGAGCCGGTCCATGCATTCGGGGCTGCTGGGCGAGAGACCGGGGTAGTACTCGCCGATCCGCCGCGCGTCGCGCATCACCTGCGGGAAATAGAGGTTCCGCCGCCGGTTGTCCGCCTCGTTCTTGCGCAAGACGCTTCGCCATGTCCGCGCGCGCCGGGTCGCGCCACAGCGCGTTCGACGGGACGACCGAATAGGTCGGCCGCTCGTAGATCGTGTAGGGCAGCGGCAGCGCCACGCCGCCTTCGGGGGCTTCGATGTGGTTCGCGCGGATATAGTCCATGCATTCGGCGTAGTTGCGGAAGCCGAGGCCCCACTTCGTCTCGATCGGGCCCGGCGGGGCGTTGTCGATCAGGTCGATGACGCGCTGGCCCTCGCCCTCGGCGATCTCGGCGAGCGCCGCCTCGATCGCCGCGGCGGTTCCCGCGTCGCCGTCCGCGGTCGAACGACATGTAGGACAGGCCGCCATTCGCCGCGATGGGCGGCCGGCTGCCCTTCCGTGCGCTGGAGCGGCGGCACATAGGCCGAGACATGCGCCCCCGTATCCGCCGCGGCGTCGCGCTTGAGTGCCTGATGCTGGTCCATGGCATGCCTCCTGGTTGAAAAGATAACTTTCCACCCTTAATTGTAATGGCAGCTTTGGCATCGGACAAATCCGAGCCGACGAACCTTAAATCGGATTGCAGTACACAACGACTTCCATGCGCTGATCCCGGGCCCGGCACAGACCGGGATATAGCCGTTTACGGCGTAGGGGGCTTCCCTGGCGCCCTCGGCCGGGATAGACCGGGACAGAGCGGCATAACTGGGATATAGACCTCAACGGCCGGGCTGGAGCCACCGTTCCAGCTCGGATTTTCATGGCAACCACAAAGGAAGACCGAGATGAAGAACTACGAGCCGAGCTTCGCCAACCGGCTGGGCGCGGCGGCGAAAGCAAAGCAGGCGCAGCGCGACAAGGCGCGCGCGATCGATCCCGCCAAGGACCCGAAGTTTGCAGAGCGGCAAGCAGCCCGGCAAGCGCAGGCCGCCGCGCGGGAGGCCCGCGCCGCCGAGCGCAAGGCGGCCCGTCTGGCCGAAAAGGCCCGCCAGGCCGAGGAACAAGCTGCGGCGGAGGCGGCGCGCGCCGAAGCGCTTATCGCCGAGCAGGAAGCCCGGGTCGCCGAGCTCGCCGACCAGGAGCGCCGCGAGGTCGAACGTGCGGCCGAGCAGAAGGCTGCGCGCGACGCGAAGTATGCGGCGCGGAAGGCGCGGCAGCGGTAGCGGTCCGGCGCGCGCCCACAAAAAGCTACGGCCCCAGATACTGCCGCAGCTTTTCCTTCCAGTCCTCGCTGCGAATATACAACAAGAGCGACCGGTTGAGCGGCTCGCGCAGCGCGCTGCCGCTCGGCAGGGCGATGCCGTAATACTGCTGCTCAAAAGTTTGCGGCAGCACCTGAAGCCGGCCCCGGTATTGCTTGTTGACCATGTATCTCAAGATCGCGGCGTCTCCAACATAGGCATCGATACCGCGGTGCGCGAGCGCTTGCAAAGCTGCGCTCACGTTGACGAAGCGCACGGCTTCGATGTCGTGATCGGTGAGAAATGCCGCGCCGGTCGAGCCGTCGATGCTGCCGACGCGCAGGTGATTGAGATCGGCCAATCCTTTGACCGACCCGCCGAGCTGACTGATCGTGAGCGAGGATGTGATCGCGGCGGTAAAGCTCGACAATATGATGATCGATACGAACATCCATGCGGTGGCAACCACCCTGCCGCCAAGTGATTTTGGCGACTTGTCGCCATAGCCGACCGTCGTCATCGTGACGATCGCCCACCAGACGCCTTCACCGATGCCTTCGGGAAGCTCGCCGTTGAAATGCTCGGGGTTGCGTCGCCGCTCGAAAATCCAGACGAGAAAACCGGCGGCGACCAATACGAGTATCAGCGCGACGACCACGTAGAGAAAATGCAGGGTGAGGAAATGTTCCGCCACGCGCAGCCAGTGCAAGGGCGCGCCTTCGGACGGGACGGCGATCGCGAGCCCGGTAATGAAAAAGGGGTGGGTGAAATCCATGACGCTCTCGCGTTCCGCGGTAACGGTGATTGCGGTCACGCCCACGTCGAGCGACCCGTCCTCGATACCGGCGAGCAGATCGGTGAACTTGCGCTCCTCCAGCCGGAATTCCAGCCCGAGCTCCGCCGCCAGCTCGCGCCACAGCTCGATGCTGATGCCAGTCCATTTTCCGTCGCGCAATTTCATGGAAAAGGGCGGGGCGCTGGTCGTGCCGACGCGGAGGACATGCGGGGGCGGTTTCTGCTGCCCGATTGCGGGACCCGCGGCAAACAGCAAAAGCGCGATCAGGAACAGTCGAAAGTAATTGCGCGAAATCATGCGTAGAAAGATCACCGACGGTTTTGCGTTCCGAATCTCCATTCGGATGGCAACCTATATCACGACATGCGATCTCACGCTGCCCCGCTCATCGGCTTGAGTCGGAAACGAACGTGGTTCTTGCGGCCGTGGCGTGTTATTCGCAAAACACGTCACCCGGGAAAGCCCGGTTTCAGACCCGGTCGACAGGTCGTGGCGGGAGGGGATGAACGCGATGAACGGAGGGGTGATCGCCATTCGTCTGTCCAAGATCGTCATGGCCGGCGGCCTGGCGTTCTGGGCGTTTCTCGTCACCTTGGGCAATGTGACGGATTACGGCAGCAACTGGGCGTTCGTGCAGCACGTGATGTCGATGGACACGGTGTTTTCCGACTCCGCGCTGAAATGGCGGGCGATCACCGATCCGGCGATCCAGACCGCGGCCTATGGGGCGATCATCATCGTCGAGGGGCTGACCTGCCTGGCGTTTCTCGCCGCCGCGGTGCGAATGGCGGTGAAGCTGCGCGCGCCGAAAGCCGAATTTCAGCGGGCCAAGGCGGCTACCGCGGTCGGCGCGCTGCTCGGTTTCGGGCTCTGGTTCATCGGCTTCGTGGGCGTCGGCGGGGAGTGGTTCGCGATGTGGCAGTCCGGCGATTGGAATGGCCAGGACGCCGCGTTCAAGTTCTACATGACCGTGCTCGCGGTCGCGATCTACGTGTTCCTCGACACCGACGGCGAGCCGGGCACGACGTCCGGCGTCTGAACGAGCTCGCCGAGGAATTCGGTCAAGAACCGGCCCCGATGGCGTGTCTGCTTCAGATCTGCAGGCGCGACGCGATGGTGTCCTGGGTGTCCTGCGGATGGGCGCCGATGGCGGCGATAGCGGTGCGCAGGCCGGCGGCGGCTGTCTCGACGGACATGCTGGGCGCGCCGAGGTTCCGCTCCAGGGCCGCAACCTCGGGCAAGTGGGGCAGATGGACCCAACCGGCGCGAATATCCAGGCGCATTATCGAGATGTGGTGCAGAATGCCGTACATTAGGTGATTGCAGCAAAAAGTGCCGGGCGCATCGGAGATATCGGCCGGAATCCCGGCATCGCGCATGGCCCGCACCATGGCCCGGATGGGCAGGGTGCTGCGGTAGGCGGCCGGCCCGTCCGGCGCCGTCAGCACGTCCTGCAGCAGCTTGCCGTCGTTGTCGCGGAGGCCGTACCGGGCGCCGTCATTGAGATTTTGCGCAATTCTTTCCACGGTGATCATCGCCCGGCCGCCATACTCGCCCATCATGACGACGGCATCGGGTTGCAGCTCGGCGATGGCCGCCTGGACGACCTCGATGCAGGTGAAGAATGTGTTCGGAATGATGCGCGCCACGATGCTCGCGCCGTTCACCGCCTCGCCGTCGAGACGCCGCGCCACCTGCTCCGCCGGATTGACGGGCGTGGTGCCGAACGCCTCGAAGCCCGTCAGAAGAACCCGACGCATCGGCCTGCTCGATTTTTTCGCGTCAATCCGCCGTTCAATTCGATCCCCATCGCGCGATCATGGACCGGTCACCCGACCGCGTCGAGCGTCGGGATAGGTGTTGCCGCTATCGGCGCGTTTGCCAGACTGCGAACAGGCAACAACGGGGGAGTGTCCCATGGCGGAACTGACCTTGGCCTATCAAGCGCGCTGCTACAGCGCCGGCATCGTCGGCCGGTCGATCTGCAATGCGCGCAATCATCATTGGGTCGCCGAGAACACCGGCGGCGATGCGGTCGGCGCGGGCGAGCTGTTTTGCGCGTCGATCGCCGCCTGCGCGGTGAACATGGTCGAGACGATCGCGGCTAAGGAGAAACGTTCGCTCGGCGGCATGGACGTCAGCGTCGCGGCCTACCGCGACTTCGGCAAGCCGGCGGGCGATGTCTCGCTCTACGATGCGGTCCGTATAAAGTTCCAGATGTGGGGCGTGACGGACGACGATGCGCGCTATCTCGTCAAGACGTGGAAACAGAGGTGACCCATCTACGGATCAGTCGCCGTGGCGACTGCAGACACCACCGTAGACCTCACCGCGCATAAGACCGCCCGGACCTAGGCAACGGTCCCGCCGCTTCGGAAATCATCCGACCGCCGTTTGGACGCATCCGGGACAAGCGGCTAATAATCGGGGCTTGGCGCACGGCCGGCCCGAGGCATGGATGAGGCGAACCAGGCGGGAGCGATCGGATGAAGTTCGGCGTACTCCAGTTCTTCAGCTGGCCGGGGCGGCGGGTGCCGCTCGAAACGGTCTATGCGCGGGCGTTCGACCGCATGACGGTGATGGACGAGACCGGCTACGACGCGGTCTGGCTCGCCGAGCATCATTTCAGCACCTACAGCGTCTGTCCGTCGGTGCATATCATGGGCACGCATATTGCGGCCCATACCAGGCGCCTGCGCATCGGCACGGCGGTGTCGCTGGCCACCTTCTACCACCCGCTGCGGCTGGCGGAGGAAGTGGCCCTGCTCGATCAGGTCTCCGGCGGGCGGGTCAACTGGGGCGCGGGGCGCGGCTTCGATCCCGTCGAGCACCGCATCTTCGGCGTCGAGCCGAAGGACAGCTACGCCAAGTTCCGCGAAAGCGTCGAAGTCGTCCTCAAGGCCTGGCGCGACGAGAAGGTCAACCATCATGGCCGCTTCTGGACCTTCGAGGATGTCGAAGTGCTGCCCAAGCCGCGGCAGGACCCGATGCCGGTGTGGATCGCGGCCACCTCGGAAAACGCGCTCGACTGGGCGGGCGAGCAGGGCTTCTCGATCCTGATGGACCCGCATGCGACGCACGCCGAGATCGCCAGTAAGCGGAAATACTACGAAGGGAAGCTGGCGGCGGCGGGGCATCCGGTCGGCGGCCGCGACATCCCGATGGCCCGCACGCTGGCGATGGGCGACACCTGCGCCGAGGCCTTCGAGGTCGGCCGGCGCGGCGCGGAGTTCATGTTCGGCTCCTACCTCCGCAAGAAGGCCAACATCTACGGCAAGGACGCGGGCGGTGAAAAGTCGATCCCGATGGACACGATCAACACCGCGATCCGGGAGAACGCCGATCCGGTCTCCAAATACGTCGCGGAGGTGGCGATCTGCGGCGACGCGGCGAAGGTGATCGACGACCTGCAGGAAATGCAGGAGACGCTGCCGCTCGAATACCTGATGATCGCGCCGCTGAGCCACCAGTCCTTCGTGACCTTCACCGAGAAGGTGCTGCCGAAGTTCCTCTGAGCGGGGGCGCGGTCCGGCCAACGCGTGGCGCCGAAAGTCCCGTCTCGCTTTCCGTTGCTTTACCGGCTCCCGGGAGCTGGTTAGTCTTTCGCTTCGTATGGCGCCGGATGAAAGATGCTTCGCCGCTCGCCCGCTTTCGCTATCGATCGAACAGCTCATTTGATGGTTTTGCCCACATTTCGCGGAAACCTGCCTAAAGCCGTCGGTGCCGTCCTTCTGATCGGTGTCTTGTTGCGGATCTGGCATTTTGCCGGCGGCCGGTCGCTTTGGCTGGACGAGGCTATGGTCGCACTGGAATATCATTCACGCCGCCCACCGGGAAGAAATTTCTCGAACGGATATCCCGGCAGGCGAAGACACCGACGGGCAAAGCGCGGTAACGAGGCCACTGGGGGTCTTCTCCACTGTCGCCGGTTTGCGGATTCGCGCGACAGCCATTCTCGCAGGGTGTTTAATCGATATTGGGAAATGTGGCGCAGAGTGATTTCTCAGGGGAGAGAATGACGGGCGAACGGACGCTCCGGAATCCGAGGACCGGCGAGACCATCACCTTTCTCGAGACGGCCCGCGATACCGATGGCGCGCTGTTTCGCATGCGCTACCGCATGGCGCCCCACGCCGCCATCGCCGACGAGCATTGCCATCCCTATCAGGAAATGACGATCAAGGTCCTGTCGGGCACGCTGACCTGCACCATCGACGGTGTCGACACGGACATCGTCGCCGGTACGGAAGCGGTCATCCCGGCCGGGGTCAATCATTTCCAGCGCAACGATACCGGGCACGAGGTCCATGCGGTCGAGGACTACCGCCCGGCGCTGCAGATGCAGGAATTCTTCGAGGTCCTGATCGGATGGGCCAATGACGGCAAGACCAACGAAGCGGGTTTGCCGAGCCCGCTCCGGCTCGCGGTCATGCACCGCGCTTTCCGGAAAAGCATCCGGTCCAGCTCGCGGCAGCGCAACGCCGTCGCATGGCTGTCTGGCGCCGCTCGGCCGGGCCTTGGGGTACCAAAAGGAAGTCGAGCATTACATTCGCCGCGCGGCCGGCGCGGCGGCGCCGGCATCGCCGACGAACATCCCGCCATCCGGCGGGTAAATCGCCCCGGAGACGATCGGCACGCCGAAGGGCCGGGCGTCTTCAGGCGCCGGATATCCTGGCGAGCCGCCATCGCGGCCGATCGGTATCCCGCGCGCATCCAACGCAGAAACCGCCGGCGGGCGAAATCACCAAGGTGATTGCCCGCCGGCGCGATGCTCGCAAAGGGTCAGCAGCGACAGTCGCCGCCGACCGGGTAAGTCGCTCCGAACGTAGGAGACGACCTACTTCATCTTCTTGCTGTGCTTGGCGGCCGCTTCCTTGATCGCCTTGGCGGCGGTGAAGCGAGGCTGGAGCGTCGCCGGCTTCGCCTTGAAGGTCATCGGCTCGCCGGTGAACGGGTTCGTGCCCTTGCGCGCCTTGCTGGCGGCCTTGTAGCGCATCTTCAGGCGGCCGAGATTTCCAAGCGGCACGCTGCCCGGCGCCGTCTTCTTGGTGTCCTTGAGCGCGAGGTCAGCGACGACCGGCCAAAGGGCATCAAGGAACTTGCCGGCATCCCGGCGGCTGAATTTGTAATCCCAATCTTTGCCGAGCGCTTTGTTGAGCGCGGCTGCGTAAGCTTCGGCAAGTTGCGTCTTGGATACAGTCATGTCTTTCCCTCTCTGCTCAACCATAGGGAAAGCCGTACGGTGCCGGTTATCCCTGGTCGCTATTTCCTACTCCATACGGAAAGATGGTTAAAGAGATGTAAAGCGTCCGCGCGCACTGGCCGCACCATGGCGAGGACGGGGCCGCGGACGGGGGCGCCGGACGCGGGCCGCGGCGATGGCTCGGGATTTTCGGTGAGCCCGGGCTGGCACCGGGGGCATTCGTCCGCCTTTGCCAGGAATCGCCGCGCCATCCCTTGCATCGAATTGCGTAATCCGGTTTGAAGCCTATTACCACTATTGATTTCGGACCATGTGCTTGAGTTACAAATGTAAAACAACTGGTTGTAAAAATTCATCCAGCCGGAAAAAGTTATCTTGCTGACTGGATTACTTCGAGCGATGCGATAGCACATTAGGCTAAGCACATCTTCCCGTATTGCAGAGACGGGGAAACTTCGTGCTTGATAATAGGATGCTATCGCAAAATCCCGGACTCTGACACGGGATGGCGGTTACAGGGAGCGGCCCAAGCAAACGGGCGTGCCAATCCTCTTAGACGCTCGGAAACGCGAAAGAGGGGTTCAAAGCATGAGAAGCAAGATTTTTTGGTTTGTGGTTGCGGGTATGCTGTTCGCCGCCGCACCGGTCAGCGCCATGGTTCTATCCGTGACGGGTGGCCTTGATGACACCGTTCCGGTCGATTTCAATCCGGTCGGCTTCCCCGGCGGGGTTTCCGTCGGCGATCCCATCAAGGTCTTCAACAGCGGCACGCCCGGCGGATTGGCGCTGTCGGGCCCCGCAGTGCTCAAGTACGAGTACTACGGAAAGGAAGCGGCCCTCGTTAATTTCTTCGTTGGCGGCGGCGATTTGTTCTCGACCGCCACCTCGGTCGTGGGCGACACGATCGTTGCGCCGACGGGGTGCGGCGTCGTGCCGTTCAGCTTCGTCACGTCGGGTGGCGGCGGCCTGATTGCCACGAATGGCGGGCCGATCGACCTTGGGCTGTCAATCGCGTTTGCCGACCTCGGCGGCAACAGCTTCCTGATCATGTTCAATGACATCGGCCACGACGTCGACCGCGATGACCTCGTCGTTCGGGTCAGCGTCTCGCAGGTTCCCGTGCCGGCGGCAGCCTGGCTGCTCCTGTCTGCGGTCGCCGGGTTGTTAGGGCTATCGCGTGTCATCCGGAAGGGGGCGCCCAGCGCCGCCTAGATCGCGATCCTCGCCAAGTCGGCCGAGCAATCGAGCATTAGCGCGATTGCCGGCCGAAGGCGTGCGTTGAGATTCGGTCCGCGTGGCATCGAGCACGGGGGATCGCACCCGCATCAACCGGTGTGCCTTCCGCGGAGCCACCGGTTTCCCAACCGAAGTCCTGGCGTAGTACGATCAAAGGCGGTGAGGGCCAGTCGTGGCGAATTGTCTTTGAACGGGATGGCAGGAGAGCGCGATGCATGACACGGTGATTCGTGGCGGGACGATTGTCGACGGCAACGGCGGCGCGCCCTATACGGGCGATGTCGCGATCGATGCGGGGCGGATCAGCGCCGTCGGCGGCAAAGCCGGTTCGGGCCGCCGCGAGGTCGACGCCGACGGGTTGCTCGTCACCCCGGGCTGGGTCGACGTGCACACGCATTACGACGGCCAGGCGACGTGGGACCCGATCCTCGCCCCGTCCTCCTGGCACGGCGTGACCACGGCGATGTTCGGCAATTGCGGCGTCGGCTTCGCGCCGGTGCGCAAGGCGGACCACAAAGAGCTCATCGACCTCATGGAAGCGATCGAGGAGATTCCGGGAACCGCGTTGGAGGAGGGGGTCCGCTACGATTGGGAGAGCTTCCCCGAGTTCCTCGATGCGCTCGAGCGCCAGCCCGCACGATCGACGTGGCGGCACAGGTGCCGCACCATCCGCTGCGCGTCTACGTCATGGGCGAGCGCGCCATCCGGCGCGAGCCGGCGACGGCGGCGGACATCGCGGCGATGCGCGAGCTTACGCGCGAAGCCATGGCCGCGGGCGCCTTCGGGTTCACGACGTCGCGCACCAACTCGCACAAGACGCTGACCGGGGAATTCGTGCCCGGGCGCTACTCCGAGGTCCAGGAGCTCGTCGGCATCGGCTCCTGCCTTGCCGACTTCGCCTATGGCGCGTTCGGGATGAACAGCGACTTCGACGACGAGGAAGCGGAGATGGCGTGGGTGACCGAGCTCGCGAAACAAACCGGCCGTCCGGTCTGGTTCCTGCTCGTCCACCGGTCGAGCGACCCGGCACGCTGGCGGCGCATGCTGGATGGCATCCACGCGGCGCGCGCAAGCGGCGCGAAGGTGACGGCGCAGGTGGCCTGCCGCCCGGTCGGCGTGCTGCTCGGCGTGGGCGCGACGCTCACGCCGTTTTCCGCCCGCGAGGCCTTTCAGGCGCTGCGCACGCTGCCGAACGACGAGCGGCTGGTCCGGATGCGGACCCGGCGATGCGGGAGCGGATCCTCAAGTCGGAAACGTCGGCGGAAGCGATGAACCGGCTGTCGCCGTCGCGCGTGCGCGCCATCACCCGCTGGGACCGGATGTACACCTCCGGTCCGGAGGCCGACTACGAGCCGCCGAGGACAAGTGCGGCGTGATCGCCACCCGCAGCAACCGGACAGCGGAAGAGGTGGCCTACGACTACATAACCGAAGGGCTCGACCGTTCCTCTACTTCCGTTCCGGACTATGTCGAGGGCGACCTCTCGGTGACCCGCGAGATGATCTTGACCCAGCGATCTTGTCGGCCTCAGCGACGGCGGGGCGCATTGCGGCAAGGTGTTCGACGTCAGCATGCCGACCTACCTGCTGACCCACCGGGCGCGCGACCGCACGGGCGGGCGCGGCTTCCGCTGATATGGTGGTGAGGGCGAAGACCCCCGAAACCGCCGACGCTCGGGCTCACTCATCGCGGCGTCTTCGCGCCAGGCTATCGCGCCGACGTCAACGTCATCGACTACGGCGGTCTCCAATTGCATTCGCCCCGTTTGGTGAACGTCACCTGCCGGCCGGCGGCCAGCGGCTGGTCCAGGGCGCGGACTGGTACGCGGCGACCTTGGTCGCCGGCGAGACGGTCTTCGAAAACGGCGAACACACCGGGGCCTTGCCGGGACACCTGGTCCGCGCCGGCCGCAGTTAGCGCTTGTCGGTTCCCCAGGCGATCGCGTTCTGCAGCAGCCGCGTGAACGCATCGGCTTCCCAGACGCCGTGGAAGTCGGGCGGCATGACTCCGTCCGGCGCAATGCTGCGATCCACCGGCGAGCGGCTGCGGCGCGGCCGGTGTGGCAGTGCCCCAGTCCGATATAAACCACCTCGCCGCGCCCCGTGGGGCGCGCGTAGCCGAGCACGCGCGTCTTGCCGTCGGGCTGCAGCGCGGTGTCCTCGTCGTAGAAGAAGCCGAAGCCGGGCGGCGACGGGTCCTTCGCCAGCTCGGTCGTCAGGAGAATGCGGCTCGCGGCCGGGTCCTGAAGCTCGACGAGGTAGAGCTCGTCCTGCACGGTGAAGCGCTTGGGCAGCCCGCGCGTGACGCGATGCTCGCCGGCGACGGTAACCTCGAATTCGCGCAGCGGCGGATGGTTGAGAAAAAAGCATCCCAGCGTCTGGTGATGCTCGCCTTTGACCATCGTCTTGACGGCGAGGCCGTTGTGCTCGGTCTTGACCGCCTTGCCGCCCGACGTCCCGTGCAGGGCGAGCCACCGGCCGCCCTTTTCTAGCCAGCTTTGTAACGCTGCATTACCGCTTCCGGTGGGGTAGGGACCGGCGACGTAGGTGATCAGCAGGTCGGTCCCGGGCAGCCAGCGTTCGATGTCCGGGAAATCATTCGCCGTCGTGACGGTAAGGTTGTCCCTGGCATGCAGCATCTCCAGGAGCCGCAGGCGGGCGTAATCCATGTCGTGGCCGGCGACGGAGCCGGGCGGGAATCCTCCGGTGATGAGATGGGCGCGCTGGGTCATGGCCACGGTCCTTTCTCCGCTTCGCGGGGATGCCGGGCGTCAGTCTACAAGAATATCCGATTCGAGTGCTCAGGCCGGCGGCGCCGTCACTTCGGCCAGAGCGCTCGCACCGCCTCGAGATTCGCCTCCGACATGTCCTCGACCACCAGCACAGCATCGTCGAAGCCAAACTCGGCGAGGCGTTGGAGCCGCGCGCGGGCTTCGTCCGGGCTGCATCGCAGGCTGTAGGGGCCCTTGTCGGTGAGCGGCGTCGTCGGGGCCTTCAGGTCGACACCGATGTTGGTGACGATGGCGCGCTTGCCCCCGGCCTCGCGGAAGCGCTCGACCCCGGCTTTCAGCGTCGGCGCGCCGGCGTACATAGCGGAGGCGATCCAGCCGTCGAATCCTGTGCGGCGGCCGGAATCCAGCGCCCCCCGGCTGAACCGCCGATCAGGATCGGCGGGCGTCCTTTCGCCGCAGCGGGCGCAGAAGGTCGACGCCATCGACGTCTCGCCCCGCCAGAGCCGCCGCATCAGCGGCGGCGCTCCCCGGAGCGCGCGTGCGGCCGTCAAAGTCCAGTCCGACTGCGTCGAAATCGGCGCGCGTCGAGCCGGCCCTGACCCCAGCCGCAGACGGCCGCCGGTCATCAGCCGCGCGCGGAGAACGCCGTGCGCGAGTTCCACGGGACGGCGCAAGGGAGCGCAGGATGCAGAGCCGACGTCGACCGCTCGTGACCGCGGCCGCGATGAAACTGGATCACCAGGGACGGGAACGAAGCAGGTGAGCCGATCAAGTCCAAAAACCACAAGCTGTTGAAGCCGATGGGCTCGCGCGCGCATCGCCGTGACCGCCTTGCCGCCGGTTATCGACTTCTCTTTTTGAATGCGAATATTGATGCCGATACGATTGGTGCCTTTCTCACTATGCCGTGACTGCCGATGGCAGGGTCCGGGTCGCTGCGCCGCGACTACCCACGACTAGCGAGAGGGCGCCGGCAGTGCAAATCGCGGCGCCGGGTCGGGGCTTGCATGCGTCGGGCGCGTCCTTCCGCCACGCCCCCGATCAGCCTCCAAACGGGAACTGCGCGACCGTGTCGCAAAGCTTTTGCCGTCGATCGGAGGAACGATCATGTCCGTGCAGCTCACCGAAGAAGCGCCCCAGACCATCGAAATGAAGCCGTGGCGATGGCCATCGGCGCGCAATTTCCGGCTCGATCTGACGAAGCCGCGCCGGCCAGCAGGCCGCGGAAGTGCGCGCCGCGTTCCTGCGCTGGAAGGTGCCGTTCTGCCGAAATCAGCCGCTCGATCCACGCCACAGGTCGCGTTCAGCCGCCAGTCGGCACGTCCACCCCGGCGCATGCCGTCTAGGCGATCAGGACGACGCACTTCCGGAGGTCTATTCCATCGACCGCGACCGCCGGAACAAGTGTACAAGGGCGAAGACCTGCTCCATCCCTGGTCCGGCTGGCATGCCGACGTGACGCCGGCATCATTCCGCCGGCGATCTCGACCCGCGCGGCGACCGCATGCTGACCGGATGGCGGCGATAGCAGTTCGCCGACATGGTCGCCGCGTACAAGGCCTTGTCGCCGAACATGCGCGCCATCGTCGATGGTCTGCGCGGGCTTCACCGTTACCAAGGCAATGCCGGCGTCAATGTGAGCAAGGAGTATGTCGAGACGATCAACAAGAACCGGATCGTGACCGAGCATCCCCTGGTGCGGGTCCATCCGGAGACCGGCGAACGCGCGCTCTATGTCAGCCCGAGCTTCCTGGAAAGCATCGTCGGCTTCACGCCGACCGAAAGCGCCGCGCTGCTGGCCATGCTCAAGACCCACGCGGCCCGGCCCGAGTTCACGGTGCGCTTCAAATGGGAAGATCATTCGCTGGCCATGTGGGACAACCGGCAGGTGCTCCACATGGGGCCGAAGGACATCGTCGGCTCCGAATTCGCCCGCGAGATTCACCGCACGACGCTGATGGGCGATGTTCCCGTCGGACCGGACGGCAAGCGCTCGGTCGCGCTCGAGGGCAATCCGATCACCCCGGTCAACTGAGCGTTCAGGGGAGGAACAGCCATGAAAGAAATCTGCCGCGGACTCGGGTTCCCGGAAGGGCCGGTCGCCATGCCGGACGGCTCGGTCATCCTGGTGGAGATCCAGGCCGGCACGCTGACGCGCTGCAAGCCGGACGGCACGAAGGAAGTGGTGGCGGATTGCGGCGGCGGGCCGAACGGCGCCGCGCTTGGCCCCGACGGTCGGATGTATGTCTGCAACAACGGCGGCTTCGTCGGCGGCAGGACGGCCCGTTCCTGCGCAGCGGCGACGACCTTCCCGACAGCTACACCGGCGGGAGCATCCAGGCGGTCGACATCAAGACCGGGGCGGTCGAGACGCTTTATACCGAATGCAATGGTGAGCGGCTGAAAGGGCCGAACGATATCGTGTTCGACGCGAAGGGCGGCTTCTACTTCACCGATCTCGGTCGGCGGCGGGGACGGCAGATCGACCGCGGCGCGGTCTACTACGCCAAGCCGGACGGCAGCCGCATCTCCGAGCTCGTCTTCCCGATCGACACGCCGAACGGCATCGGCCTTTCGCCGGACGAGAAGACGCTGTACGTCGCGGAGACCTCCGGCGCCCGCATCTGGGCCTGGGACATCCTGGCACCGGGCAAGCTCGGCCCTGCGCCGCATCGCCTGCATCCGGGCCGGCTGCTCTACAGCGCCACGGGCTACGAGCGCTTCGATTTGCTCGCGGTCGACAGCGAAGGCAACGTCGTCGTGGCCACGCTCGGCACCGGCTGTGTCACCGCGATCTCCCCGGAGGGGCGGGTGCGCGCCGTCCTGCCGGTCCCGGCGTTCGACATCATGGTGACCAACATCTGCTTCGGCGGCCCCGACCTGCAGAAGGCCTACATCACCTCCGCGGGCCTCGGCATCCTCTATGAGGCGGACTGGCACTGCCCGGGCCTGCCGCTGAATTTCCTGAATAAGTGAGGGGGCTGCGGCCATTGCATCGTTTTCCCTCCCCCCTGGCGGGGGAGGGACAGGGTGGGGGGCTTCCGACGACTTGTGACAGCCACATCACCCCCCCACCTAAATCCTCCCCCGCAAGGGGGGAGGACTTCTAGGGTGGATTTGCCTTGTCCTTCCGTCTCCATTCTAATGGGCCGGTTTGGGCCTGGACGGTTGACGGGAGCGGATGAGATGGGGAGAAAAAACAGCCATGATCGATAAGCGCGTCGCGTCGCTGGAAGCGGCGCTGGACGGCCTCGAGGATGGGGCGTCGATACTGGTGAGCGGGTTTGGCGGGGCAGGAGTGCCCTTCGCCTTGCTCAAGGCGCTCGAGGAGACGGGAGCCCGCGATCTTACGCTGGTCATCAACGGCATCCGGTATGTCGAGGGCTTCTGCCCGAAGATTTTCGGCGAGCAGCGGGTTTCGAAGGTGGTCTGTTCCGCGGCGCGCAGCCGCGGGCCCAACACCTCCAACTACGAGCGGCAGTGGCTCGACGGCAAGCTCGAGATCGAGATGGTGCCCCAGGGCACCTTCGCCGAGCGCATCCGCGCCGGCGGCGCCGGCATTCCGGCCTTCTACACGCCGACCGGCGTCGGCACGCAGCTGACAGAAGGCAAGGAGATCCGCGACTTCGACGGCCGGTCCTGTGCGATGGAGCGGGCGATCACCGGGGACTTCGCCTTCATCCGCGCGATGCGGGCCGACCGGTGGGGCAACGTGCGGTTCCGCGGCACGCAGGGCAACTTCGGCCTCGCCATGGCGATGGCAGCGCAGACGACCGTGGTCGAGACAGGCAGCGCGACCGACGCGCCCATCGCGCCCGACGAGGTCCATATTCCGGGCATTTTCGTCCACAGGGTGATCGAGATGGAAGACGCCGCGCCTAAGAATCCGGGAGAGCTGTGAGCATGAAACCGTTGACCCGACATCAGATCGCCTGGCGCGCGGCGCAGGATTTGGAAGAAGGCACCTATGTGAACCTCGGGCTGGGCTTGCCCACGCTGGTGGCGAACTACAAGCCGAAAGACCGGGATTTCATGTTCCATTCCGAGAACGGCATCGTCGGCGTCGGCCCGCTGGCGACCGAAGAGACGAAGGATTTGGACTTCGTCGACGCGGGTAGCCAGCACATCACGCTCAGTCCCGGCGCGTCGCTATCCGATTCGGCGATGGCGTTCGCGATGATCCGGGGCGGCCATGTCGACGTGACGCTGCTCGGCGGGTTCGAGGTGTCCGAGACCGGCGACCTCGCCAACTGGGACGCCAAGATGACCCACAAGGGCCAGCTCGTCGGTGGCGCCATGGACCTCGTCGCCGGCGCGAAGAGCGTCCGCGTGACGATGCAGCACACGACCAAGGAGGGTGCCCCCCGTCTCGTCGAAAAATGCAGCTATCCGCTCACCGGCGTGGGCGTGGTCGACCGCGTCTACACCGATCTCGCCGTGGTCGACGTCACGCCGAGGGGCTTCCTCATCCGCGAGATCATCGATGGCCTGTCGCAGGAGGCGCTGCAGGCGAAGAGCGGCGCGCCGCTGCTGTTCGCCGACGATTGCGGCGTGCTGACGGCGCCGGAGCTGGGCGGAAAATAGCCGCGGCGCTGTTCGCGGCGTCGGCGTCAGTCGGCCGGCTTCGACAAGACGATGTGGGTCGCGCTCGCCGTCGGCACATGCTCGGTCACGCGGTAGCCCAGCTTCGGCACGTCCAGGCCGGCGAAGAGTGACTCGCCGGCGCCGAGCAGGACGGGCGCGATAGCGACGTGCATCGAATCGACGAGACCGGCTTGCAGGTATTGGCGCATGGTAGCGACGCCGCCGCCGAGCCGGATATCATGATCGCCGGCTGCGTCCCGCGCACGCGCGAGCGCGCTTTCGATGCCGTCCGTGACGAAATGAAAGGTCGTGCCGCCTTCCATCGGGATCGGCGCGCGTGCGTGGTGGGTCAGCACGAAGACCGGGCCGTGGTAAGGCGGGTTGTCGCCCCACCAGCCCTTCCACGTGTCGTCGGGCCAGGGGCCGCGCACCGGGCCGAACATGTTGCGGCCGAGGATCCAGGCCCCGACGTTCTCGACCCCGCGCGCCGCGAAGTCGTCATCGGTCCCGGTCGTGCCGCCGCCGCTGCCGAACATCGTCTGGAAGGTGCGGGTGGCGAAGATCCACTGGTGCAGCCCGAGGCCGCCTACGCCGAGCGGGTTTTCCAGACTCTGGTTCGGGCCGGCGCCGTAGCCGTCGAGAGAGACGGCGAAGCAGTGGACGCGGAGCTTGCTCATGGATGGGGCCTGCCTGGTTGTCTGCGCATGCTGTTATGTCAGGTGACGGCGGCCTCGGGTCAAGACCGTCGGTCCCTGGAACGCGCGCATGCCCATCAGAGAGCGTTCAACGCGTCCACGACCTTCTGCTGCAGGACGATGCCCTCGCGCCGCCGCCTTTCGCGCTCCCGGAAGGCGCGTTCGGACGGGATGCGGATTTCGTCGACGCCGGCCTTCCGCGGCGTCGCCTTGACCGCGTCGATCAGTTGGGCCACCTGCTCGGCAAACTGGTCCCCCGGCAGAAGCAGGTCGGGCGCGAAGGTGACGAACATGAAGCCGTAATCCTGGACCTTGCCCCGCGGCAGCGCGGCGCCGGCCAGCAGGCCCATGGTCTGCATCGCGAGCGATAGGCCGAAACCCTTATGCCCGCCGAAGGGCAGCACCCCGCCGAGCAGCGCCTCCTTCGCGTCGATCGTCGGCAGGCCGTCGCGGTCGACGCCGACGCCTTCGGGCAACGGCGCGTCGATGCGCGCGTGCAGCATGACCTCGCCCCATTGCAGCGCGGCTGTCCCCATGTCGAGGATGAACGGCCCCTTGGAGGACGGAAAGCCGATGCAGATCGGATTGGTGCCCAGGGCCGGCCGGGTTCCGCCGGGCGGCACGACATAGGGCTGGCCGCAAGCGGTGTGCAGGGTGACGAAGCCGGCGTTGACGATCTTTTCCACGTAGTAAGCGTTACGTCCGCTCAAATAGCTGTCGTGCAGGCCGACCACGGAAAAGCGGTTGGCTTTCGCCTTTTCGATGGCGACCTCCGCCGCCTTGTGGACGGCGACGTAGCCGACGTTGTTGCCGCCGTCCAGCATCGCCGAGACCGGCGTCTCGTGGACGATGCGGACCGGGCGCCGCGGCGCCTTCACCTTCGGATCGCCGGCGATGGCCAGGATGCGCGGTAGGCTCGTGAAGGGGTAGCCGCACAGCGCGTTGTCGATCAGCTGGCCAAGAATCATGTCGCTGTCGTCTTTCGAGAAGCCGATCTTCCTCAAGGCCCTTTCGCCGATGTCCGTTGCCTCCGCTACGGACATCCGGATGGTTCCCGGCGGCGTGTCGTCGAGGTAGTCCGAGGCTGGGTTGGGCGTTTTCATTCGGATGTTTCCTCCTGGCAGTATCAAAGCATGCGCGCAGCGACGCTGTCGCGGCGGGTGGGCCGGGGCGCCGACTTGTCCGATTCCCGCGCCTGTGAGACAAATTTAGCACCAGATGCCGACACACGCCGTTTCGAGGCGCGCGACCGCAGCATCCTCACCGGGAAAGGAGTAACGCCATGCCGTTCTACGAAAAGGGTCCGGTCAGCATCCATTATGAAGAGGCTGGCTCCGGCTTTCCGCTGCTGGTGATTCCCGGCGGGGGGCTGAACGCGACGATCCCGTATCTGTCCGAACGCGTGCCGTTCAACCCGATGAAGGTCCTGAGCGACGAGTACCACTGCATCACCATGGACCTGCGCAACGCCAACGGCGGCGAATCCTATGGTCCCGTGGAGGTCGACCGGCCCTGGGACGCGTATACCGACGACCAGCTCGGCCTGATGGACCACCTCGGCATCGACAAGTTCCATGTGATCGGCTTCTGCATCGGCGGCCCCTTCATCTGGAACATGCTGAAGCGCGCGCCCGAGCGCGTCGTCGCCGCGGTGCCGGCGCAGCCGAGCGGCTTCCGGCCGGAAGTGCCCGACCTGTTCTACCAGAACAACATGAAGGGCTGGGCCCCGGCGCTGTGCGAGAAGCGGGACGACGTCACGATGGAGATGTGCGACGCCTTCCTCAGGAAGATGTATCTCGAAAACAACGACTTCGTCTTCAGCGTGACGCGCGATTTCGTGCGCAGCGTCAAGACGCCGGTCCTGGTCATGCCGGACGATACCCAACCGCATCCCTATGCCATGGCGGAGGAGACCGCGCTACTGGCGCCGAACGCGCAGATGACCTTCTTCCCGTGGAAGGAAGACAAGGCCCGGGTGCCGCTCGCCGTGCGCCACCTGCGCAGCTTCCTCAAGGCCAACACGCCAGCATAAGGGAAGCATCGCTGCGTCACAGCACATCGAGCGAGGAGAAACGCCATGCCCGTCTATGAACACGGTTCTACCCAAATACATTACAAGGAGGCCGGTTCCGGCTTCCCGCTGCTGGTCATTCCCGGCGGGGGCTTGAACGGCACGATTGCCAACCTCTCCGAAGGCTGTCCCTTCAACCCGCTCGAAGTGCTCAGCGACGAATTCCGCTGCATCACGCTGGACCAGCGCAACGCGAGCGGCGGGCAATCCTCCGGCCCGCTCGAGGCCGATCGGCCATGGGACTCCTATACCGACGACCATCTCGGGCTGATGGACCACCTGGGCATCGACAAGTTCCTGGTGCTGGGGTTCTGCATCGGTGGGCCGTTCAGCTGGAACCTGATCAGGCGCGCGCCCGACCGCGTCATCGCGGCGGTTCTGGCGCAGCCGAGCGGCTTTCGCCCGGAGTTGCCCAATAACTTCTACAACAACAACATGAAAGGCTGGGGCCCGGCGCTGTGCAAGCGGCGGTCCGACGTCACGATGGAGACGGTGGCAGCCTTCCTGAAGAGCATGTACACCGACCGGGCGGACTTCGTCTTCACTGTCACGCGCGAATTCGTGCGCAACTGCCAGACGCCGGTCCTGATCCTGCCGGACGACGTGCCTGGCCATCCATACGCCGTGGCAATGGAGGCCGCGTTGCTGGCGCCCAAGGCGCAGGTCAGCCTCTATCCGTGGAAGGACACCGAGACGGCGCCTCACGGTGGCCCTTCGCCACATCCGGATGTTCCTCGAGGCGAACAGGCCGGCGTAAGGGCGGGAGTGCGCTACTTCCGCGGCGTCAGGCGCCGCGCGCCCGGTGCGGGCGGATGGTCCATGGCGCGCAGGATGGTCGCGTTCATCAGGTAGACGCTCATCACGGCGACGAGCTCGAGCAGGCCCTTCTCGCCGTAGCGCTTGCGCACGGCGTCAAAGGTCGCGTCGCTGACCTTCTGCGTCTCCAGCAGCTCGCGCCCGAAGCCGATGATCAGCGCCTCGTCCGCCGTCAGTCCGTCGAGCGGCCCGAGGGTGTCGATCGCATGGAACGCCTCCTCGCGGGCGCCGGCCTTGAGGCCCAGCTTGACATGCGGCTCCCAGATATAGTCGACGTTGGCCGCCCGCACCGCGGTGCAGACCGCCAGCTCCGTCTCCGCCGGGGTCAGCGTCGAGTGGAAGCGCAGGTGCTCGACGAGGTCCGAGAGCAGCGCTCCGGCCTTGCCGGCATAGGTCAAGTAGCTGCTGGGCGGCGGGACCGTCGTGCGCGTCTGCTTGATGTGGCGCATGGCGGCGCGGGTCTCCTCGGAGAAACCCTCCGAATCGGACGGCATCGGTAAGCGCGGCATTTTTCCCTCTATTTTTTGGATCTTATGCGGCCGTGATCGGGTCGCCTTCCAGGGATATCGACGGCCGGCCGTCGACGCCGACCGGCACGTCGCCGACCAGCGTGGTGCGGTAGAACTCGCGGTCGAAATCGGAATCGAAGATATCGCGCGGCGCCAGATGGCAGACCGAGCGGTTGTCCCAGAAGGCGACGCTGCCGGGCCCCACTTGAAGCGCACGGTGAACTCCGGCCGCACGAGGTGCTCCCACAGCAGCTCCAGCAGCCCCTGGCTTTCGCGCGGCGTCAGCCCCGCGATCTCCTTCAGGTGCGACGGGCCGACGTAGAGCGCGCGCTCGCCGGTTTCCGGATGCACGCGCACCAGCGGATGCTCGGAGGCGAGGCTGCGATTACGAATTGCCTCCGCGTAGTCCGCCCGCTGGTCGACATTCTTCGGCGCGCCGTTGCGGTAGATGCCGCGCAGGCCGTCGACGAAGGCGCGCATGGTGGGCGAGAGCGCATTGTAGGCGGCCATCATGCTGGTGAACTGGGTGTCGCCGCCATAAGGCGGGACGACCACGCCGCGCAGGATGGAGGCCATCGGCGGGTTGATCGCCGCGGTGATGTCGGTGTGCCAGCCGGTCCAGGCCCGTTGCAGCACCTGATCCTTGAAGCTGTTTGCCGTGCGGTGCTTCGTGATCGGGTAGATCTCGGGATACTCGCTGTTGCTTCCGTAGACCACGTGGCCCGGCGTCACCGCGCCGAACTGGCGCGTGAAGTCGACATGCTGGCGATGGGTCATCGGCTGGTCGCGGAAGAAGACGACCTTCCATTTCAGCAGGGCGGCGCGAATATCGCGCACCTGCGCCGGCGGCAGCGGGCGGGACAGATCGACGCCCCGTATCTCCGCGCCGATGTGGATCGAGAGGGGCGCCACCTCGACCGATGAGGGGGACGTCTCCGTGGTGCCGTGCAGCGCTTCCGATGGCATGAACCGGTCCTTTCTCTCGCTTCCGATCGTCGGACGGCGAGCGCCGTTGAGCTGCCCGCATCCGCTGATCCCGCTGTGCGTCGATTGTCGGGCCCTGCCAGGGGCCCATCCATGAACGTGTATTGCTCCGATTATGCCCGTCCTCCCGGCTCGGCTCAAATCGCGGCCGGGTTGTGGATCAGGATCGGCCGCAGGGGCGGAGGCTAGGACCAGATGGCGAAACCGAGCCCGGTGCCGGTGCCCGCCGGGGTCCGGTAGCCCGGCTGATAATCCATCCAGGTGAGGGGCAGGCGCTCGAGCGCGCCCGCGGCGCACAGCCAGTTGCGGATTTCCGAGCTGCCGCCCTGCAGTTTGTTGGGCGGCAGGGACTGCAGCGCGGCCGCGTCCTTCGCCCGCAGCGCGCGCAGCAGGTCGCGGTCGAGCGCCTCGTCGACCGTGAAATGGCTGAGGCCGCCGGAGGCGAGAATGCCGACCCGCGCGTCGCCCGGGTAGGCGTCGATCGCCGCCGCGACCGCCTGGCCCAGCTTGTAGCAGCGTCTCGGGCTCGGCAGGTTCGGCGGGAAATAGGTGTTCAGGAAGATCGGCACGATGGGCGGTGCCTCGCCGCGCATGAGGCAGTTATGCACGAAACCGAAGGCGTGCCCTTCGCCCGTGCCCGGCGTCACCGACTTGGCGCAGGCGACGTCGAAGTCGTGGCCGACCAGCCAGTCGATGAGATGGTGCGCCAGCTTTGCATCGACCGGGTATTCCCGCGGCGCGGATTTTTCATAGTATTGCGCCGCCGCTTGGTTCCACCAGTCGGGACGCGTGCTGTTATAGGCCATCGGCAGGTTGGGGATCGTCTCGCCGCGGTAGATCAGAAAGCACGGGGAATTGCGCTCGTCGTAAAGCTCCTCCTGGTCGTCGCCGACGACGATCAGGGTATCGAGCGCGGCGTCGCGGAGCGCTGCGCGGATCGTCTCCAGGTTCGCCATCGCGGCGGCGTGCCGGACAGCGAGCTTCTGCGGCCGGATTTTTGCCGCGATGCCGCCATCGGCCATGCGCAGCAGGTCGTCATAGGTAACGGCGTTGCCGTCCTTGTCGCGATGCGCGCGAACGCGATCGGTCTCGATGAAACGGGGCCAATCGTCGGCGCCCGCACCCAGCATCGGCGTGTGGGATACCCCAACGCCAAGAACGAGCCGTGCCATGGCCTGTCCCTCCCAATGCTTGCCTTTTCGCGTTCTCTCGCTCGGCCTTGCTGCGTCGGTCTTTGCCGGACGCTGTCAATCAACTAACATGTTCGTGTTTTCGATGAATTTCTAACCGAAATTCAATCAGGCTGCATTTAGATTAGCTTACGACGATTGCTATTGAGATTGCCGGCGCATGGCTCAAGTCGCCCGCCGCAGCTCCAAGCCTTTGTCCTACATGGGAGACCGGCATTGAAAAAGAAAGTTTTTCGGTTTGGCGCTTTGCTTGGCGTTATTGCTTTTGCGACCCCCGCCATGGCCGCACAACATTGGGGCAGTTTCAGAGACGACGGATGCGTCAAGTACAAGGAAGGCAAGTATCGCGTCTTCAAGTCGGTGCTCTGGGGCATTCCCTGGGGGCACAGCTGGGAAGTGGCCTGCTCCAAGATGCCGGCAACGATCACCTTGCGCAAAGAGAAGGTGCATTTCACGCATCCGACGGCTTGCGTGAAGGCGAGCGTGGTCGACGCGCTGAGCATCACCGGCGCCGTTCTCGGGGTCGGGGGTGTCGCCTATCCGCCGGCCGGCGTGGTCGGCGCGGTCCTTGGCGTCACGACGGTCGCCTTGGACAAATCCGGCGGCGGCGGCATCAATATGTGGGGCGTGTTTTACGTCCAGGATCCCAAGTGCCGATAGGGCCTCGGGAGCGGCTGCGGCCGGCCCGGCCCTAGGTATTTCGCAGCCGCCCGCTCTCCTCGATTTCCGCCGCGGCGATCGCGCGCGCCAGCGCGCCGCTCAGCGCCTTGGCGGCGTCGAGCGTCAGCTCGACCGCCACGCGCGCGTCCGGACCCAGCGTCTGGTTCATGAAGTCGATGGTGATGGCCTCTTCCAGCAGGGCGTGGTGCGGATGGTCGTAGGACACCACCGAATGCGTCAGCGCGAACCAGCCGTCACCGCCCTTGCCGGCGCCTTCCGCGCCGACGATCTCGACAATCGAAGTGCACATACCGTCGGCTATCCGGCCAGGTGCTTCTGCAGGAAGGCGAAGACCTTCTGCCAGCCGTCGAGCGCCTGCTCGATGCGGTACATCGGCCGGTCGTAGTAGAAGAAGCCGTGCCCGGCGCCGTCGTAGCGGTGGAACTCGTAGTTCTTCTTGTGCTTCTTGAGCTCGGCCTCGTGCTGGTTCACCTGTTCGGGCGTCGGGGCGCGGTCCTCGTTGCCGAACAGGCCGAGCAGCGGGCAGGACAGGTTCTTGGTGAACTCGATCGGCGCGGTCGGCAGCTTCTCGGTCAGCTCTTCCTTGCTCATCACCACGCGGCCGCCCCACAGGTCGACACAGGCGTCGACGCTCTTGGTGTGGCAGGCGAAGAGGAAGGCATGCCGTCCGCCCGAGCAGGTGCCGAGCACGCCGACCTTGCCGTTGAGCCAGGGCTGCGCGCGCAGCCACTGCGTGGCGCCTTCGGTGTCGCCGATCACCTGGGCGTCGGGAACGCCGCCCGACGCGCGCACCTTGGCGGCGACGTCGTCGGCTTTGCCCTGGCCTTCGCGGTGGTAGAGGTTGTGGCTGATCGCGGCATAGCCGTGATGGGCGAACTTGCGCGTCGTCTCGCGGTACCATTCGTCCCAGCCGGGCGCGTGGTGGATCAGCACCATGCCGGGGAAGGGGCCCGCGCCCAACGGGCGGGCGACATAGGCCGAGATCGGCTCGTTCTTGGCGCCGTTGATCGATATGGTTTCTGCAATCATCCCTTCGTAGGCCATGGTCGCTACCTCTTCTCGCTGCAGGATGTGAAAACCGCCGCCATGCGCGTTGCGAGCGGTTCCCAACAATAGCACATCAATGCCGCATCGTCCCAAGCGCGGCCGGTGGGCGACCGAATTATGTGCCGTCCAAGCCTTCGTGCTACGATTGTAAAACGAGCAGGGAGCGGACGCGATGATCCTCAAAGACAAGGTCGTCCTGGTGACGGGCGCGGGTGCGGGCATCGGCGCCGCGATCACGGTCGCCATGGCGGAAGCCGGCGCGAACGTCGTGGCGGCGGATATCGACGGCGACGCGGCGCAAAGGACCACCGACAAGGCGGGCGCCTTCCAGGTGAAGACGCTCGCGGTGCAGGCCGACGTCGGCAACGTCAAGGACATCGACCGGATGGTTCAGACGGCGGTGGATAAGCTCGGCCGCCTCGACGTCATCGTCAACAATGCGGGCGTCACGCGGCGCGCCTATATCATGGACCTGACCGAGGAAGACTGGGATCGCATCCATCGCGTCAACGCCAAGGGCGTGTTCTTCTGCCTGCAGCGCGCCGCGCGCCAGATGATCGCCCAGGGCGGCGGGCGCATCATCAACATCGCGTCGATCGCCGGGCGCGGCTATGCGGGCACGTCGAACGCCGCCTACGCGGCGAGCAAGGGTGCGGTGATCGCGCTGACCAAGACGGCCGCGCAGCAGCTCGGTCCGCACAACATCAACGTCAATGCGATCTGCCCCGGCGTCACGCGGACGCCGCTCGGCGACCGGAACCTGGTCGTGCGCGCGCAGGAGCAGGGCATCAGCATCGAGGAAGCGCTCAAGCGCCATCTCGCGCCAATTCCGATCGGCCGCGCCAACGAGCCCGAGGATATCGCCGCGATGGCGGTGTTCCTGGCGTCGTCCGGCGCGCGCAACATCACCGGTCAGGCCTATAACGTCGACGGCGGCCTGGTGCCGAGCTAGGGGAATTCTTCGTGCGGGCTAATGCTGAGCCTGTCGACGCAACCCACGAACGGTATGGAGTGGATATGCAGCCCATCGAAGACCGGCTGGCGATCGAAGACTTGCTTCTCGAGTATGCCCGCGCCATGGATTTCGGCGAGATCGACACCGTCGCCGCGCTGTTCACGCCGGATGGGCGCGTCCGGGATATCGCCGGCAAGCTGTGGGATGCCGCTGCCGGCGGTCCACGCGGCTTTGCTGCCCATTGGCTGGTGCCGCCCGGGGCGCGGCGCGGGCAACACTGGATCCAACGGGTGCGGACGGAACGGCTTTCCGACGACGCTTACCGTATTCTCTCCTACTGGTCATCGACCCGGTGGGAAGCTGGCAGCCCCGCGCCTGCGATGGGTGCGCTCGGCCTGTATACGGACACTGTCGTGCGCCGCGACGGCCGTTGGATGATCCAGGAAAAGGTGATCGACCGCTGGGAAACGACCGGCATCGACGCACGGCAGCGTAAGGAGTAGGGCACTTTTCGACACGGCCGTTCGATTGCACGCGCCGTTTGTCCGCGAGACAGCGGGTTGGCTCAACCGCGCCGCTTTGCATCGCGCTTGCCCGTTTGCGTAGAATGAGCTTGCGGTTGTGCGGCGCGGTCCGCACCGAACCGAGGGAGGCGCGCTCATGCTGGTCAATCTGCCCTTGCTGGACATTCCCGCGGCCGATTACGGCCCCGACGAAGCGGCGATGGCGCGCTATCGCGAGGAAGGCACCGCCCGCGCGCTGGCGATGGACAATCGCGGGCCGATCCGCTTCGGTCCCGACGGCAGGCTCGACCCCGCTATCCTCGACGCTTATGCGCGCCACGGCTTCTACGTGTTCGAGAAGGTGCTGGACGACGAAGAGCTCGCCGACATCGAGCGCGATCTCGCCGACCTGCTGGAGCGCGCGCCGGCCGGCAAGGATGCCGCGACCGATAAGTATGGCCGGCCGTCCTTCGTTGCCGGACAGACGTCGCGCACGCTCGGCTGGGTCAAGCCGCTGTCCGATCCGCTGGGCGGCACGGACGCGTCCTTCGGCCGCCATCCCGCCAAGATGGTCGAGCCGGAGGCGCCCGCAGGCGCGCCGGAGCACGTGCTGCAGCTCATCCACGGACCGCTGCAACATTCGGAGGCCTGCCTCCGCTTCTACGGCCATCCGCAGCTTCTCGCCATCGCCGAGGCGATCAACGGCCCGGACTTCACGCCGTTCAACGAGGCGATCTGGATCAAGCATCCGCGGCTCGGCGGCTCGGTCGCCTGGCACCAGGACGGCTGGACGCATTGGAACGATCCGGCGCTCGACCCGCACAGCCACGGCTTCAACTACATGATGCAGCTCTATGGCTGCGACGCGGCGAACGGGCTCTGGGTCGTCCCCGGCTCGCACCGGCACGGCAAGCTCGACATCAAGGCGATGGCCGAGGCGGCCGGCTCGGACCGCCTGCCCGACGCCGTGCCGCTGATCTGCGGGCCGGGCGATGTCGCGATCACCAGCCGCCAGGCCGTGCACGGCTCCTTCGCCAATACCAGCCCGAACGTGCGGGTCACGGTGAACATGGGCTTCCACCGGCGCAGCGCGGTGCTGAACGTGAAGAGCGGCGGCCTGCACAACCCGGTCTCGGTCTACGACGAGGCCTATATCCGCAACCGCTCGCGGCTGATCATGTACGGCATCGACGCGCGCCGCCAGCGCTTCCCGGACGAGACGCCGTACCGCTACGCGCCGCTCGCCGAAGAGGCGGACCGCTACCGCTGGACCCCGGCGGCGAAGGCCGCGCTCCGCGACTACAATCTGCAGGATATTGGGATTTAGGGTCTGCGGCTGGGGCCACCGCCTCATCTTTCGACAGGCTCAAGATGAGGCTTTGGCTAGACTACGCCCCACCGTTTAACCTCATGCTGAGCCTGTCGAAGCATGAATGGCACAAGGCCCGAATGGTGCCCACCGCCTCGCCCTTCGACAGGCTCAGGGTGAGGCTCACGTTAGAGGCATGACTTTTTCCCTCACTCCGCCGCCTTGGCCGCCGTCGCGTCGGGCCATTCGGGCGCGTCGCCGCCCAGCACCGGCGTCGGCCGGGACCAGTAGGGCTGGGTCTCCGAAATCTGGAGGATCGGGCCGAGATGCCGCAGCGGGCCGGCCGCGGGATGCGAGGTGATGCGCATCGCGTCGAGCTCGGCTTCGGAGAGCCGATGCTCGGGTCGACGGCGCCGGTCTTGCCTTGCCGGTAGACGAACATGCCGGACTGGCAGAGCGATACGCGGACGTGATAGCTGCCGCCTTCGCGGGCGCGGCGGGCGAGGGCCAGCAGAATGCCGTAGGCGCCGAGATAGCCGGTCGTGTAGTCGCAGGCCGCGCCCGGCAGCAGCTTCGGCCGTTCCGGGCTGCCTTCCTGGCAGATGCCGGTCATCGTCTGCGCCACCTGTTCCCAGCCGCCGCGATGGCTGAACGGGCCGTCCGCGCCGTAGCAGCTGATCGAGCAGCAGATGATGCCGGGGCGGATCGCCGCGAGCACGTCCGGCGCGAAGCCGAGGCCGGCGAGAATGCCGGGGCGGTAGCCCTGCGAGAACACGTCGGCGTCGCGGACCAGCTCCTTGAGCCGGGCTGCGTCCTCGGCGGCTTTAAGGTTGAGATAGCAGCTCCGCTTGCCGTGGCTGGTGTCGATGACATGCTCGGCGATCTGGGGCACGCCCTCGCCGGCCACCATCAGCACCTCGGCGCCGTTCTCGGCCAGGGTCCGCGCCGCGATCGGTCCGGCCAGGATGCGCGTCAGGTCGAGCGCGCGGATGCCGGCGAGAGGGCGGTCGCCCTCGGGCAGCGGCTCCGGGTCGCTGTCGGCGATCTTGATGATCTCGACGATGGGCTTCGCCGCCAGCACCTTGCCGTGCGGCGTCTCCAGCCACTCGGCATTGGTCCGCACCATGCCGCCGCAGACGCGCGCCTCGTCGATCGCCGCCTCGAGGTCGAGCGCGTTCCACTGCGCGACTGCCTTCGACACGGACTCGGCGATTGGGCTCGCAGCCGAGCAGCTTGGTCATCCGCGCCTGCAGGTTCGGCAGCCCGAAATGCGGCAGGACCCAGCGGCCGTCCTTGGTCGGCCAGGGCTGGGTGATCTTGATCATCTTCTCGTGGTTCTCGTTGACGACGGTGCGGAATGTGCCGTCGGAGCCCTGCGTTCTGCAGGTAGCGCGAGCTGCCGAGCCCGGCCGCGGTCTTGCGCACGTCGACGGCGATCTTCTGACGCCGGCCGGTCTTCATCTCCCAGATGTCGTTGACGGCCGTGCCGACCCCCGCCAGTACGGCGGCGCAGGTATCGGCGATCTTGAACCGGGTCGGCAGGACCGGATCGGCCCCCGTGATCGTGACCTCACCGGCCGCGGGCATGCCTTTGCCGCGGATATCCATGACTTCTTCAAGTGCCGTCTTCATGCCTGCTGCTTTCCCGATGGTTCGAGGGTGGGGTGGGGACGGCGCGTAAGGCCATGGTTCCAAGGTAGCAGCCACGGCCGTTTGTCACAAACCGATCCGTCCCGGTAACCTCATGCTGAGCCTGTCGAAGCATGAGCCGCTCGATGCCGGGTCGTGCCGATCGCCTCGCCCTTCGACAGGCTCAGGGTGAGGCTCACGGGAAGGCGGAAAAATGCTCAAGCTCTACTCCATGGATTTCAATTCGGCGGGGCAGCGGGTGCGGACGGCGCTGCATCTCAAGGGCCTCGAGTTCGAGTATATCTCGATCAAGAAGCTGGGCTGGGACGCGTACCGCAAGATCAACCCGCAGGGCCTGGCGCCGACGCTCGACGTCGACGGCACGCGCTTCGCGCAGTCGACCGCGATCCTCGAATTCATCGAGGAGCAGTGGTCCGAGCCGCCGCTGCTGCCGAAAGACCCGGTCGAGCGCGCGCAATGCCGCGCCTTCGCCCAGCACATCGCCTGCGACATGCATCCGCTGCACGTCTCGCGCGTGCGCAACTACCTGATGAGTGCATTCGGCCTGACCGAGGCGCAGACCCATCAATGGTACCGGCACTGGATGACGACCGGGCTGACCGCGCTGGAGGAAAACCTTCGCCGCCGCCCGCGCACCGGCGCTTTCTGCTTCGGCGACCGGCCGACCATGGCCGATCTCTACCTCGTGCCGCAGGTGATGAACGGCCGGCGCTACAAGACCGACCTCACGCCATTCCCGCTCATCGTCGCGATCGACGAAGCCTGCCGCGCGCTGCCCGCCTTCCAGGCCGGCATGCCGGAGCGGCAGAGCGACTACGCACCCCCCACCTAAATCCTCCCCCAGGCGGCCGGTGTCGCCCGGCCGCCGATTTAGGAAGAGCGGCGCGCGGCGACACGCGCGCCGCAAGGGGGAGGACTTTGCCTTGGAGCCCGAGCTCGATCTGATTCCCTCCCCCACCGCGGGGAAGGGTTAGGGTGGGGTCGCGGGTCGGCTATGCCCCATCCCGCCATCCCGTGTAGCATGCGGGACAACGAGAACACGGGAAGGACCAGGGAGGAGACGATGAGCTGGCAGAAGGAAATCGACGAGCTGCGCCGCCGCGAGGCGCTGGCCAAGCGGATGGGCGGCGAGGAGAAGGTCGCGCGCCATCACAACCAGGGCAAGCTGACCGTGCGCGAGCGCATCGCCGCCCTGGTCGATCCCGACTCCTTCCGTGAGATCGGCACGGCGACCGGCGTCGGCGTCTACGACGCAGCCGGCGAGCTGAAGGACTTCACCCCGGCGAATTTCGTGCTCGGCCGCGCGCTGATCGACGGCCGGCGCGGTGGTCATCGCAGGCGACGATTTTACCGTGCGCGGCGGCGCCAACGATGCCGGCATCTTCGAGAAGGCGCTGTCGTCCGAGCGCATGGCGCGCGACCTGCGGCTGCCGATCGTGCGGCTGGTCGACGGCACCGGCGGCGGCGGCTCGGTGAAAAATATCGAGACCAAGGGCCATACGCTGCTGCCCGGTTACGACGGCCGTAAATGGGTCTACATGCTGGAGAACCTGGCGACCGTGCCCTGCGTCTCGCTGGCGCTGGGCTCGACCGCGGGGCTCGGCGCGGCGCGCGTCGCGGCCAGCCACTACTCGGTGATCGTCAAGGATACGGCGCAGATGTTCGTCGCCGGCCCGCCGGTGGTCGCCCGCATCGGCCAGAAACTGGAGAAGAACGAGCTCGGCGGCAGCGAGATCCACACCCGCATCGGCGCGATCGACGACGAGGCGGAGAGCGAGGCCGACGCCTTCGACCGCACGCGGCGCTTCCTCTCCTACCTGCCGCCGAACGTCTACGAGCTGCCGCCGCGCGGGCCGCGCGACGGACGACCCGAACCGGCGCGAGGAGTGGCTGCTGTCGGCCATCCCGCGCGAGCGGCGCCGCGTCTACAAGATGCGCCCGATCATCGAAGCGCTGATGGACAAGGGCTCCTTCTTCGAGATCGGCCGGAAATGTGGGGCCGCTCGATGATCACCGGCTTCGCGCGGCTCGACGGCTGGCCGGTCGCGGTCATGGCGAACGATCCGTACCACTATGCCGGCGCCTGGACGGCGGCGGCGTCCGAGAAGGTCGAGCGCTTCGTCGATCTCGCCGAAGTCTTCCACCTGCCGATGGTGCATCTGGTCGATAACCCGGGCTTCCTGATCGGCCTCGAGGCGGAGAAGACCGGCACGATCCGCTACGGCGCGAAGGCGCTGGCCGCGGTGTTCCAGTCGACCATCCCGTGGGCGACGATCATCGTGCGCAAGGCCTTCGGCGTCGCCGGCTCCGGCCACATGAACCCCGACCGCTACGGCATCCGCGCCGCCTGGCCGTCGGGCGACTGGGGCTCGCTGCCGATGGAAGGCGGCATCGAGGCGGCCTACAAGGCGGACATCGCCGCCGCGCCCGATCCCGCGAAGCGCCTCGCCGAGATCGAGGCCAGGCTGGAGAAGCTGCGCTCGCCCTTCCGCAGCGCCGAGACCTTCATGCCGGAGGAGATCATCGACCCGCGCGACACCCGCCCCATGCTCTGCGAATTCGCCGAGATGGCGGCGCCGCTCAGGACGCCGGGGCAGCGGGCGTTTACGTTTCGGCCTTAGGCATTTGGGCGCACGTGGACTCGCGGATCAAGTCCGCGAGTGACGGGTAGGGGTTGAGCTGAAAAAATCGTCATTGCCGGGCTTGACCCGGCAATCCACGGATGGCCCGCTGACCCTGGGCGCGTTCCCTCATACTCGGAGCTCCCCCAGCCCCGCCAGATCCGGCTCGCTCCCCAGGCCCGGCGCCTCGCTCAGCACCATCCGCCCGTCTCTGATCGGCACCGGGTCCTTGAGCATGCGCTCGCGCAGCGGGTTCGGGTTGACGTCGGCTTCGAGCAGGCCGTTGCCGCCGGCGGCCGCCAGCAGGTGGGCCGAGGCCATCAGGCCGACCGCGCCGCCGAGATAGTGCGGGCAGTAGGTGAGGCCGGCCTTGATGATGCGGCGGGCGACGGGGAGGCTTCCGGTGAAGCCGCCCCATTTCGTCATGTCGGGCTGGATGTAAGGCACGGTCTTCGACTTGATCAGCGCGTCGAAGTCGCGGTCGCCGCGCAGGTTCTCGCCGGCCGCCAGCAGCACCGGCGAGCTGTTCGCCAGCGTCAGCCACTCGTCGGCCGGGCGGTCGCAGGCGAGCGGCTCCTCGAGCCAGGTGAGGCCGAAGGCGTCGAGCTTGCCGCAGAGCCCGAGCGCCGTTTCCAGGTCCCAGCCCTGGTTCACGTCGGCCATGAGCTGTGCGTCGTTGCCGAGCGCTTTCCGCAGCGTCCGCAGGTTGACGAGATCGCGCTCGGCGCCGAAGCCGATCTTGAGCTTGAACGCCGTGTAGCCTTCGGCCTGTTTGGCTTTCGCGATGACCTCGGGCCGGTCGGGGTTGATGCCGCTGGCATAGACCGGCATGGACCCGTCGCCGCCCGGATCGCCGCCCGCGACGTAGCGCCAGAGCGGCTGGCCCGCGCGCCGCGCCGCGAGGTCCCAGAGCGCGATGTCGACGCCGGCGATCGCTTGCGCCAGCGGGCCGGGCTCGCCGCCTTGCAGCATGACGATATGCGTGCGGCGGCACATCGCGGCATAGGCGTCGGCGGGACCGGGCCACGCTTCGCCGGTGAGGATCGGCGCCAGCATGTTTGCGACCAGGTTGGCGCGGTGCTCGGCGCCGCCGGGCGGGAAGACGCACCAGATCTCGCCCCAGCCGACCGCGCCGTCCGCATCTTCCGCGCGCACCAGCAACGCCGGCCGGCTGGTCAAGCACGCCGAAGGAGGTGACGACCGGCTCCGCGACCGGCGCGCGGAAGAGCAGCGTCTCGATCTTGCTAATGCGCAGAGGCGGCATTCGCGGTCGTCTTGCGGCGGACGACCGGCGCCGGGTGGCTTTCGATCGCGACGTTGATGCAGGCGGCCTTGCCGCTGGCGGCGGCGCGATCGAGCGCGGGCGCGAGCTCGTCCGGGCGCGCGACATGCTCGCCGTGGCAGCCCAGCGTGGCCGCGACCTGGTCGTAGCGCGTCGCATTCAGCTCGCAGCTGTGCAGCCGCTGCGCGCCGTAATTGCGCAGCTGGATCTGGTACTCCGCGTTCCAGCGCGCGTCGTTGCCGATGATCAGCGTGAACTTGGATCCGCTGCGCGCCGCGGTGTCGAACTCGCTGAGATGGAAGCCAGCCGAGCCGTCGCCCATCAGCGCGATCACCGGCACGCCCGGCTTGGCGAGGCCCGCCGCCACGGCGTAGGGGATGCCCGTGCCGATCGAGCCGCCGAGCCCATTGATCAGCCGGTTCGGCGCGTGCAGCAAGGCCTGCGACCACTGGCCGAACTCGCCGCCGTCGATGATCAGCACCGAATCCGGATGCGCATCGAGCCGCGGCTGCACCGCGCGGGCGACGTCAACCGCATGGACCGGGCCGTTCGGGCTGGACTTGATGTCCTGCCAGGCGGGCGGCCGATGGGCGACGGAGTCGCGCACCTCCTTGGTCCAGCCGGCATCCTTGTTCACCGGCCCGGCGGCGGAATCGATCAGCCGCTGCGCCGCCGAGGCGGCGCCGGCCTCGGCCGCGATGAGGAGGCGCGATCCGAAAATCTTGCGGCTGCGCTCGATCATCGCCGATTCCGCGTCGATATCGATAACCTTGCAGTCCTTGTTCAGCGCGGCGCCGAACTGGAAGCTGAAGTCCACCATCTTACCGAGCGTCAGGACCATGTCCGCGTCCGCCAGGGTCTCCGCAAAGGCGCCGAGACAGGGATCGTTGACGCCGCGCGGGCTCTCCATGCAGACGACCGGGATGCCCGTGTGCGCTTCCAGCCGGGCGGCGATGCGCTTGCCGTCGCCCCGGCCCATGACGGGCCCGGTGACGATCAGCGGCCGCGCCGCGTCCGCCAGCGCGTCGAGCACGTTCCGCGACGTCCGCTCGTCCAGCGGCCAGGGGTTGGGATGGATGAAATCGCTGCCGAAGGCCGGCACGGCCTCGAGAGTGGCGGCGAGAATGTCTTCCGGCAGGGAGACGTGCACCGGCCCGCGGCGGCCCGAGGTCGCGATCTGGATGGCGTCGCCGATCGAGCGCGCGATGCGCGACGGGTTGTCGACGGTCCAGGACGCCTTGGTGAAATGGCTGGCCAGCTCGGCCTGCGGCATCTCCTGGAAGCCGCCGAGGCCGCGTTTCGATACCGGCGCGTGCCCGCCGATCAGCAGGACCGGGCTCTCCGACATGCGCGCGGTGTAGAGCGCCGACAGCGCGTTGGCGAAGCCGGGTCCGGCGGGGACGACGGCGACGCCGATCTTGCCGGTGAGCTGCGCCCAGGCATCCGCCATGTGCACGGCGGCCGCCTCCTGGCGGATATGGACGGGCCGGATGTCGGCGTCGAGAAAGGCGTCGAAGGCGATCATCAGCTGATTGCCGGACATGGCGAACACCCGGTCCACCCCGGCCGCCCGCAGGGCCTGTGCAAACACGTCGGCGCCCCGGACGGGGCTTGTCTTGGTCATGTCATCCTCCCTAGCGGCGCTGGTCCATGGCCGATGCGGCGTCCGCATCCCCCGGCATTTTCTACAGGTAGCATTTCCCCGGCAGGGAGGGCCAGAGGGCGAAGCGCTATCGCATTTAGGGACGGCAAGACATGGGACATATGAAGTGCGTGCTTCGACAAGCTCAGCATGAGGTTCTTTCTTAATGCCAAGAAGAAATCCGCCTCATCCTGAGCTTGTCGAAGGGCGCACAATAATTACCGCAATGCGCATACTGATCACGAAGGCCACGCGCGCCGAACCGGCTAGCTCCCGCCTTTCTCCTGCCGGCTGTAGGCGATCGTATCCGGGGCGTTGGAGCCGCCGGTCACGATGAAGGACATCGCCTGGTCGAAGGTCCAGTCGGTGAAGATGACGGACTTCAACGGTACGATCTCGATATACCCCGAGGTCGGGTTGGGCGCGGTCGGCACGTAGACGGCCGCCAGCTCCTCGCCGGTATTGCTGTCGTGCATGATCCGCGTGACCAGGCCGATGGTCTTCATCTCCGGCGAAGGAAAGTCGATCAGCACGACGCGGCGCTCGTTCTGCTGCGTCGTCCCGGCGACGGCGAGGAACCGCTTGGTCGCGCGGTAGATCCGGTCGACGAAGGGAATCGCGCCGATAAAGGACTCGAACAGCGCGATCAGCCGCTGGCCGATCACCCGCCCGGCCGCCCAGCCGAGGACGTAGAGGAAGACGAGCACGACGAGCACCGCGAAGACCGACTGCACCGTCGAGTTCAGCATGAAGTCGGCGAGCCCCGGAAAGCGCGGCCTGATTCCCTGGGAAAGGCCCCATACCCAGGGTCTTCCCAATTTGGAAAGCTGCTCGAAGAGAAAGCTCACGATCCACCAGGTGATCGCGAGCGGCGCCGCGGTCAGCAGGCCGATGACGATCGTGCGCCCGCTCGACCGGAAGGGGCCGGGTTTCGGGTGGCTGTCGTCTGGCATGCGGCTATCCCCCGGCTGCTGTCATCGTGGCAGTCCACGATGCACGGCCGGCGGTGTCAACCGGGTGATTGCGGTGCGGAAGCCGGTGGCGGCCCGGCTTCCGTATTCCGCAGGGCGCGCGCGCCGTTACAGATGCTTCGCGAAGAAGGCCGCGAGCGGCTCCGACGCGACGTCCGTGTCCCGCTTCGACTGCTCGATATAGACCAGCTCGATCTCGCCGCCCGCCTTGCGGTAGTTGAGCACGAAGCGCTCGGGCTCGTTCATCGCGACGGGGGAATTCGGGATCGCGGTAGTCGTGCACCGGGTCGGGCTTGCCCTGGACCCAGATTGCGGGCGGGGTCACGAGCTTCTCGCCCTTTTCCAGCGCCAGCATCGGATTGCCCTCGGCCATGTTCGCCTCGGTCTTCCAATAGGTGTCGTGACGCTCCGGAATATCGCCGATCCAGGCCGGCGGGTTCGCCGACGCGCGCCCGCGCAGCGCGTTGTGGTAGCGCGACAGGGGGTTGATGACCGGCCAGGTCATGCCGACGCAGCGCACCGAGGCGTCGATCGACGCGCCGCCGCCGAGCGGAATGGCCGCGTAGCGCGCATCCTTCGGCCGCATCGCGCAGAGCATGGCAAGATGCCCACCGCTCGACTGGCCGGTGACACCGACCCGGGCGGGATCGATGCGCAGATCCCTGGCATGCGCCTTGATCCAGCGGATCGCGTAGTTGATGTCGGCGCAGGAGGTCGGGTAGCCGTCGGCGGCGTGGCGGAAGTCCAGGGCCGCGGCGGCGATACCGTGTTTCGCGAGATATTCGTCCCGCTTCTGGCATTCCAACAGGTCGCCCTTGTTCCACGCGCCGCCGTGCAGGTCGATGACGACGGGGAAGGGGCCGGCGCCGACGGGCCTGAACAGCCGCAGCTTCATCGCTCGGTCGCCGTGACGGAGGTACTCCATGTCTTCCCAGGTGATGTCCTGGCTGCGCGTCTCGGTCTCGGTCAGCATCGCTTTCCTCCTTGCAAATGGCCCGGCGGCGATCGGTTCTCGATCGTCAGCGGGCGCCCATGACCGCTTTTACACCGGCGGTGATTTTCTTGCGGTCCGGAAAGACGTGGTCTTCCAGACCGGGGGTGTAGGGGATCGGCACCTGCAGCGCGCAGACGCGCTTCACCGGCGCCTTCATGCAGGCGAAGGTCTCGGGGTCCTCGGCGACGAGCGCCGCGATCTCGGCCGACGCGCCCGCGGTCGGCCCGGCCTCGTCGGCGATCACCAGCCGGCCGGTCTTGCAGACCGAGGCGCGGATCGTGTCGGCATCGAGCGGCACCAGGCTGCGCGGGTCGATCACCTCGGCGGAGATGCCTTCCTCCGCCAGCGCTTCGGCCGCGGCCAGCGCCTCGTGCACAAGCCAGGCCAGCGCGACGATGGTGACGTCGCTGCCGTCGCGCTTGATGTCGGCCTTGCCGAGCGGGACCGTGTAGTCGCCGTCGGGCACCTCGCCCTGCAGCCCGCCGAGCCGGCCGGACTCGAAGGAGATCACCGGGTTGTCGTCGCGAAGGGCTGCCTTGAGCAGCCCCTTCATGTCATAGGGCGTCGACGGCAAGATGATCTTCAGCCCCGCGACGTTCATGAACATCGAATAGGGGCTTTGCGAATGCTGCGCCGCGCGGCGCGTGCCGCCGCCGACCGAGGCGCGGTAGAGGATCGGGAAGGTGACCTGGCCGCCGAACATGTAATGGATCTTGGCCGCCTGGTTGACGATCTGGTCCATGGCGACGAAGCAGAAGGTGACGCTGCTCCAATTGACGATCGGCCGGTAGCCGGACCCCGCCGCGCCGACGGCGATGCCGGTCAGCGCGCTTTCCGCGATCGGCGTCGCGCGCACCCGGTCCGGCCCGAACTCGTTGAGCAAGGGGAGGGGCGCGTCGGTTCCGAGGTGAAAGCTCTTCGGCTCGCGCCGCATCTCCTCGGCGATCGCTTCGAGCGCGGCCTGGTCATAGGTGATGGTGCGCATCGTCCTCTCTCCCTCCGCGCTCAGTCCGCGAACACGTCGTCGAGCGCCGCGTCCGGCGCCGGGAACGGGCTCGCCTTGGCATAGGCGACCGAGGCTTCGATGGACTTCAGGATGTCCCGGTCCATCTCTTCGAATTCCTCGTCGCTGAGCTGGCCCTGCTGCATCTTCAGATGCTGCGCGAGGCGCGTGATCGGGCAGCTCTGCATCCCGCGCTCGATCTCCTCGGGCGTGCGGTAGTCCGGCTGGTTCGGCCGCTCGGTATGACGGCGCCAGCGATAGGTCTTGCACTCGATCAGCGTCGGGCCTTCGCCGGCGCGCGCCCGCGCCACCGCTTCGGTCGCCGCGCTGTAGACGGCGAGCACGTCGCTGCCGTCGACGATGACGCCCGGGATGCCATAGCCGACCGCGCGCGCGGCGACGTCCTCATGCGCCAGCGACTTCGCGGCCGGGGTGTTCACGGCGAACTGGTTGTTCTCGCAGACATAGAGCATCGGCAGGTTCCAGGCGGAGGCGATGTTGATGCACTCGTGGAACGGGCCGGCGTTCGACGCGCCGTCGCCGAAGAAGGATACCGCGACACGCCCTTTGCCCTCGAGCTGCGCGGCGAGGCCCGCCCCGGTAATGATCGGGATGCCGCCCGCCACGATGCCGTTCGCGCCCAGCATGCCGATGCCGAAATCGGCGATGTGCATCGAGCCGCCCTTGCCCTTGCAATAGCCCGCCTCGCGGCCATAGAGCTCCGCCATCATGCGGTTGAGGTCGGCGCCCTTGGCGATGCAGTGGCCGTGGCCGCGGTGGGTGCTGATGATCCGGTCCTCGCGGGTGAGCGCCGCGCAGACGCCGACGGCGATGGCTTCCTCGCCGATATAGCTGTGCACCACGCCGTAGATGGCGCCGGAGCGGAAATCCGCCGAGGCGCGCTCCTCGAAGCGCCGGATAAGCTGCATTTGGCGCAGCATCTCGCGTTGCTGTTCGGGCGATGGGTGCATGGCGGCGATCCCTCGGCAATCTTTCGACGACCTAGTGTGACAATGCCCGGCGATTGTTGCAACTCGACGTGGCAGGCCATTGACGCGACAATGACTGCTTGCGCCGGGCCAGAGGCCCGCCGATCAAGAGGAGGAAAGCCGTATGAGCACGCCAGCCATCCCGGTCTCTTTGATTCCCGATGGCTTCCTCGAGTTCGGGATCTTCCTCGCGCCCTTTCACCAGGTTCAGGAGAACCCGACCCAGGCGCTGGAGCGCGACATGCAGCTGCTCGAGCACCTCGACGTACTGGGCTACGACGAGGCCTGGATCGGCGAGCATCACTCCGGCGGCTTCGAGATCATCGCCTGTCCGGAGGTCTTCATCGCCGGGGCGGCGGCGCGCACCCGCCACATCCGGCTCGGCACCGGCGTCGTGTCGCTGCCCTACCACCATCCGTTCACCGTCGCGGGACGGGTGACGCTGCTCGACCACATGATGCGCGGCCGCTTCCTGTTCGGCGTCGGGCCGGGCGCGCTGGTCGGCGACGCCTACCGCATGGGCATCGACCCGGCGCAGCAGCGGCGGATGATGAACGAGTCGCTGGATGCCCTGGTCCCGCTGCTCGACGGCGAGACCGTGACCATGAAGACCGACTGGTTCGAGCTGCGCGAGGCGCGGCTCCAGATTCCGCCCTTCCGCCGCCCGCGGACGGAGATGGCGGTCGCCTGCGCGCGCTCGCCGTCGGGCGCGCTCGCCGCAGGCCGGCACGGCATCGGCATGCTGTCGATCGGCGGCACCAGCGACGAGGCGCTGAAGGCGCACGCGCGGAACTGGAAGATGTGCGAGGAGGCGGCGGCCGAGAACGGCAAGACGGTGCATCGCCGCAAGTGGCGGCTCGTCACCCTGATGCATATCGCCGAGACCCGCGAGCAGGCGCGGCGCAACGTCGAATTCGGCCTGGAAGCCTGGGCGCAGTATTTCCGCGAGGTCGCGACCTTCCCGATCGTGCCGCCGGGGATCGAGAACGCCTACGAGTACCTGCTCGAGAACAAGATGGCGGTGATCGGCACGCCGGACGACGCCATCGCCTATATCGAGACGCTGCTGGACGGCGCCGGCGGCTTCGGCGCGCTGCTGCAGCTCGCGCATAACTGGGCCGACTGGGAGCAGACCAAGCGGCATTACGAGCTGATGGCGCGCTACGTCTTCCCGCATTTCCAGGACAGCAACCGGCTGCGCCGGATCAGCTACGACCACAGCCACGAGAACCACGACCGCTTCGTCGGCCAGGGCGCCGCCGCCGTGCAGCACGAGATCGACCGCTACCAGGCGCGGAAGAAGGGGGAGTAGGGCGCGCGTCTCGCGCGATGACGGGCGACGCTCTCACTCTTATAATTACCCGCATGACCGAAGCACGCACGCCGCCCTCGGATATGCCGCCGCCGCCGCGGTGGCTCGTATGGCTGACCGCGGTCAGCGTGTCGCTCGCGGTGCTGTCCCTGCTCGCGCTGTTGTGGGGGCGGTGGGGGCTGGTCGCGTCGATGACGTCCACATTGATGAGATATTGCTTCTAGCCGAAGGCGTCCGACCGCCGATCGGCGCGATCACTGCACCAAGCGGTCGAGCGCGGCGGCGATCTCCTCTGCCGAATTGGCGACGGTGAAATGCGTCAGGTAGCGCGCGTCCGGGCCCATCAGGTAGATCTGCGAGCTGTGATCGATCAGGTATTCGTTCCGCTCCCGCGCGCGCTCGTCCGAGTATACCTTGGCGAAATAGACCTTGAAGGCCTTGGCGGCCTTGCGCAGCTGCGCAGGCGTGCCGGTCAGCGCCACCAGCCGGGCATGGAAATTGTCGGTGTAATCCTTCAGGGCCGCCTGCGTGTCGCGCTCCGGGTCGACGGAGATGAAGATCGGCACGACCTTCGCGGCGCGCTCGGGGCTCTTCGCCTCGAACTGCTCGAGCGCCGTGGTCATCTTGGTGAGCTCCGTCGGGCAGATGTCCGGGCAGAAGGTGTAGCCGAAATAGACCAGCATGTAGCTGCCCGCGTAGGTCGCTTCGGTCACCGCCTGGCCTTCGTCGTCCGTCAGGCTGAATTGCCCGACGATCGGCGTCTCGACCGACTCAGGCCGGGCGATCAGGACATAGGCCACGCTCGCGGTGAAGGCGAGGCACGTCGCGCACAGCAGGCCGAGCAGCGCATTGCGGAGCCGTGGATTGGTGAATCGGAAACGGGCCATCGCCGTGATCGCGCGCCTTGCGCGCGCGTCCTTGCGCGCCGGTCATCAGTGGACCGGCGTATGAGAAGGTTAAGCTACAGGCTTTTCAGCCGCTTGTGAAACGGATCGGGATCGCCGCCGCAGAGGCGGGTAAGCTCGGCGGCGGCCGGCAGCACAAGGCGCACGAACCGGTCCGCCTTGCCGCCGATGAACTTACCCGTCGGGCCGGTGAGCGACACCGCGCCCACCAGCTCGCCGCCCGCCCGCAGCACCGGCGCGGCGACGGAGGAGATCTCCGGCTCGCGCTCGCCTATGTTGAGGATGAAGTAATTCTCGCGGATCGAGTTCGAGCGCCTCGCCACCCTCGTTCGAAAAGGCAATCAGGACCTTGCCCGTTCCGCCGGGGAGGAGCGGGTGCCGCTCGCCCTCCTTCAGATGCAGGCGCAGCGCCGAATTGGACTCGATCCGGTGCAGGCAGATGCGCATGTCGCCGTCACGCACGAAGAAGGCGGCGGTCTCGCCGCTCTGCCGCACGAGATCGCGCAGGATCGGCAGCAGGTGATCCGAGAGGTGGAAAGACGACTGGTAGAGGCTTCCGTAGCGTAGCAGGGCGGGCCCCAGCGCGTAGGCGCCATGCGCGAGCCGGCTCATGCAGCCGGTCTTTTCCAGAGATGCGATGAGGCGGATGATCGTCGCCTTGTTGAGGCCGGTCCGCCCAGCAAGCGTCTGCAGGCTGAGCGATTCCTCGCCCGCATGGAAGCTCTCGATGATCGAGAAGGCTCTGTCGACGGCCGTTACGCCCCTGCGCTCCATCCGATCGCATCTCTTTCCGTTGCCGTGCCGGCGCAAAGGCGGGCGGGGCCGTCACCTTGACCCTGGCCGTCCGGCGGCGTATAATTTCATATTACAAAATGAGTTTCACGATACGAAATTTTACTCGAGCCGTCAAGATCCCAAGCACGCCATAGCTCAAGTCGTCACGAGCCACTATCCGCGCGGCGCCGGCTCCCGGAATCCGGCGCTCCCGCCCCATGAACGAAGAAAGGTAGCTTTGATGGAACACGCCCAGCCCGCCACCCAGAAGCCGGCCCCGATGCCCGCCGGCCACACGGCGAACAGTCTCGCCAGATTGAAGATCATCCCGTCCGGCGCCGCGGTCGGCGCCGAGGTGCGGGGGATCGATCTCTCCCAGCCGATCCCGGATGACGTCGCGCAAGCGCTGCGGGACGCCTGGTCGAAGCACCTCGTGCTGCTGTTCCGCGACCAGGAGATGACGCCCGAGCAATATCTCAAGGCCGCGAGCGTCTTCGGCCGGCCGCAGGTCGGCGCCGCGCGCGCCTATTTCGAGAAGGCCGGAGCGATGGACACGCTGCACACCCTGCCGGTGCCGGAAATCTCGGTTCTCTCCAACCTCGACCGAGACGGCAAGCCGGTGATGGAAAATGCCGGCCTCGGCAGTCTCGAAGTCGTCTGGCACTCGGACAATTCCTACATCGAGGAACCGCCGGCGGGCAGCACGCTCTACGCGCGCGAGATCCCGAACGACAACAGCGGCAAGACGTCCTTCAACAACCAGTACCAGGCCTATGAGGAGCTGCCGGCCGACCTCAAGAAGGCGATCGAGGGCAAGCGCTCGAAGCAGGATGCCAGCCGGAACTCGGCCGGCACGCTGCGCCCCGGCGTGAAGAAGCCGGAGAAGCCGGAAGACGTGCCGGGGCCGATGCATCCGCTCGTCCGCGTCCACCCGGCCACGAAGCGGAAAGCGCTTTATCTCGGACGGCGGCGTATCTGGCCGTCGCAGTTCATCGAGGGCGTTTCCCACGAGGAGAGCGAAGCCCTGCTCGACAAGCTCTGGGCGCACGCGACCCAGGACAAGTACAAGTGGACGCACGAGTGGCGCGTCGGCGACATGCTGGTGTGGGACAATCGCTGCGCCCAGCACTACCGCGAGCCGGTCAACTCCGCGCAGCGCCGCGTCATGTGGCGGAGCCAGTTCCAGGGCGAGCGCGTGATCCCGGGCTAGTCCGGCAAGCGCCGCCTGCGCGGCAAAAGCCTATCGCAGACTCAATATCAACCCCGCCCGGTGCGAATCCGGGCGGGGTTGATGGCGCATGCGAAGCGCTGTGTTGGTAACCGGCAGCGTCGGGCGACGGCGTCAGCCGATCTTGACGGCCGTGGGACCGGTGAAGGCGTAAGGCGGGACGACCAGATTTTTCGGCGCGGGTCCATGCCGGATGCGCCCGGACGTGTCGTAGATCGAGCCATGGCAGGGACAGAACCAGCCGCCGTAGGGGCCGCGGTCCGAGTTCGCGCCCTGTCCGAGCGGCACGCAGCCGAGATGGGTGCAGATGCCGATGACGATCAGCCATTCGGGCTTCTTGACGCGGGCCGAGTTGGGCTGCGGATCGCGCAGATCGGCGACGTTGACCGCCTTGGCTTCGGAGATCTCCTTCGGCGTGCGGTGGTCGATGAAGACCGGATTGCCCCGCCACTTGACCGTTACCCGCTGGCCGACGGCGATCGGGGCAAGGTCTACGTCGATCGACGACAGCGCCGTGACATCGGCGGACGGGTTGAGGCTGTCGATCAGCGGCCAGGCGGTGATCGCCGCCCCCAGGCCGCCGACAGCGGCCGCGGCGAGATAGAGGAACTCGCGCCTGCCTTCTTCCGGCTCGTCCGGATGATCGTCTTTGACGGTACTGCTCATGTTGGTTCGGCCCTCGTCATTGCTACTATTCATGTACGCCGAAGCCCGGACTCCGCCAAGCGATACTGGCGCGGCCACATGTCGCAGCCGCCCCCGCTCAGGTCCGGAAGTGCAGGCGGGCGCAGCCTTTTTCGGCGAATTCCTCGCGCAATTCAAGCCCGGAGAACTCTTTTAGCCAGCGCGTGACGGTGCGGCGCTCGCTCTCGCGCCGGTAGTCGTCGAGGAAAATCACCGCATCGGCGGCGAGGCGCGGGAACAGCTTCGGCCCCGCGGGATAGCGGGCCAACGGATTTGCCTGGATGACCGCGGGGCCGTCGATCACGAGGCACTGGATGCCGCTGATGGCGAAATTGCCGAGTTGATACCAGTGATGCGAAATGCCTGCGAATTCAATCGGCTCGAGCGGACAGTGAAGAATTCTGCACGAATCCCGCGAGGCCTCGTTCGTGGACACGTTCCCGCGCGAGCCGGGCCTGGCCCGCGTCGTTCTCGATGCTGAACAGCTTGCCGTAGCCGTTCAGCTGGAGGCAGCGGGCGATCACCAGCGTGGTGACCCCCGCGCCGCATTCGGCGACGACGTCGGGCTTGGCCGTGCGCAGATGGTCGGCGATGCAGAGCAGGAAATCCGGCGACGCGGCGATGCCGCGGGTCGGCGGCAGCCAGCCCGGCTCGACCGCGAGCACGCGCAGCAGGTTGTCGAGATACGCCGCCTGCAGGCTCTCCTGAAGGCGCTCGTCCGCGATCGGCCGCGGCGCGTCGCGCGTCGCATCGACGTTTTGCGGCGGCTTCTCGAGGCGGTCGTCGCGGTCGGGCATCGGGCACCTGGTGCCGTTCACGGGAGGGCGAGCTTACGCCACCCGGCGCCCGGCCGGAATGGCTTACAGGATCTTGCCCCGGTTCATGATGCCCTTGGGGTCGAGCGTGCGCTTGATCGCGCGCATCATCTCGAGCTCGACCGGCGCCTTGTAGCGGTGCAACTCGCCCCGCTTCAGCACGCCGACGCCGTGCTCGGCGCTGAAGCTGCCGTCGAGATCCACCGCGATGTCGTGGATGACATGCTCGATCGCCTCGGTGCGGGCGAGGAAGGTCTTGCGGTCCTCGGCCGGCGGCTGCGACAGGTTGAAGTGGATGTTGCCGTCGCCCATGTGGCCGAAGGGCACGACGCGCACGCCGGGGATCTCCTTCCGCGCGGCGGCGGTCGCGCGCTTCAGGAACTCGGCGACGCTGGAAACCGGCACCGAGATGTCGTGCTTGATGCAGCCGCCGGCATGCTTTTGCGATTCCGGAATGGTCTCGCGCAGCCGCCAGAGCTGCGCCGCCTGCTGGCCGCTCGCCGCGATCACCGCGTTCAGAACCGCGCCGGACTCGAACGCCTCGGCCAGCGCTTCCTCCACCGTCTCCTGCAGCCCGCCGCCCTCGCGCCCCGACGCCAGCGCCGCCAGCGCGTAATGTTCGTAGCGCTCCGCGAAGGGATCGACGGTGCCGGGGATATGCTCGAACACCATGTCCAGGCAGTCGCGGTGCATGTATTCGAAGCTGGTGACGCCGTCGCTCGACGCCGCGCGCAGCCGCGCCAGCATCCCGGTCGCCGCCGCCGGATCGCTCAGCGCCATCAGCACGGTGCAGGTCTCGCGCGGCAGCGGATAGAGCTTGCACACCGCCGCGGTGATGACGCCGAGCGTGCCTTCCGCGCCCATGAAGAGCTGCTTCAGGTCGTAGCCGGTGTTGTCCTTGCGCAGGCTTTTCAGGCCGTTCCAGATCTCGCCCGACGGCAGCACCACTTCGAGCCCGAGCACGAGGTCGCGCGCGTTGCCGTAGCGCAGCACCGCCGTGCCGCCGGCATTGGTCGAGAGGTTGCCGCCGATCTGGCAGGTGCCCTCGGCGGCGAGGCTCAAGGGGAACAGCCGCCCGGCTTCCGCCGCCACCTTCTGGATCTCGGCCAGCACGCAGCCGGCCTCCACCGTGATCGTGTAGTTCAGCGGGTCGATGCCGCGGACCTTGTTCATGCGCGACAGCGAGAGGACGATCTCGTCGCCCTCGTTCCCCTTGTCCCCGCCGGGGATCGAGCCGCCGCAATAGCCGGTGTTGCCGCCCTGGGGCACGATGCCGATGCCGGCCTCGTTGCAGAGCCTGACGATGCGCGCTACCTGCTCGGTCGTCGCGGGCCGCAGCACCAAGGGCGCCGCGCCGTGGTAGAGGTCGCGCTCGTCCGTGAGGAAGGGCGCCTTGTCGCTCTCGGCTTCGAGCCAGCCGGCGGGGCCGGCCGCGCTCTTCAAATCGTCGATCAGTGTCGCGTCCATCGTCTTCCGTTCTACCAGTAGCGCATCGCGTCGCGGAACAGCGCATTCAGCTCGGCCTTGCCGACCGGCTTCGGGCTGTTGACCAGGAGCCGCTGCTGCGCATGCGCCTTTTCCACCAGCTGCGGCAGGTCTTCTTCGCCATAGCCGACGCCGCCGACGCCGTTGGGGATGCCCGTCTCCTTCATCATGGCGATGATCCGGTTGGCGAGGATATCGCCCGCCTTGTCGAGCGGCGCGTCCTTGACCTCGGCGCCCATCGCTTCCGCCGCCTGAAGGTGGCGCTCGGGGCAGGCCGGGCCGGTGAAGCGGAACACGGACGGCGCGTTGACGATGACCGAGATGCCGTGCGGCACCATCGGATGGTTCGACGGCCAGCCCTCGGCCTTGTAGTCGCGCACCAGGCCGGCGACCGCATAGGACATGGCGTGCGGCACGTGGCAGCCGGCATTGCCGAAGCCGATGCCGGCCAGCATGCCGGCGAACATCAAGGGCTCGCAGATCGCGACGTCGCCCGGCGACCGCACGCCTGCGACAAGGTTCTTGCCGATCAGCCGGATTGCCTCCATGCAGGCGATGTCGCTGTAGGGATTGGCGCCCTGGTAGAGCGGCCGCGCGGTCGGGTCCGTCGGCGCCTCGCGATGGGTGTAGGGCCGTGCGGTCAGCGACTCGATCGCGTGCGTGAAGACGTCGAAGCCGTTTGCCGCGATCACGTTGGCCGGCAGCGTCATCATGTTCGACGGGTCGAGCACGCCCAGCGTCGGCCGCAGGTTGCGGTGCGCGATGCCGGTCTTCAGCTCCTGCTCGACCAGGTCGAAGATCGCGATGCCGGTGCATTCGCTCGCCGTGCCGAAGGTCGTGGGGCAGGCAATATGCGGCTTGAGCGGGCCCGGAATCGGCCTTCGCTTCGCCGACCGGGGCATTGACGTAGGCCAGGAAGATCGGCGGGATAGGTCGAATAGAGGTTGGCGGCCTTGGTGGTGTCGATGGTCGAGCCGCCGCCGAGCGAGACGAAGCCGTCGAATTTGCCGTCCCGGGCGAAATCGGTCGCCGCCTTGAAGGAGCGGTCGGTCGGCTCGACCTCGATGGCGTCATAGACCGCCACGTCGATCCCGGCGCTGCCGAGCGACCGGCGCGCGGTCTCCAGCGGCGCCAGCTTGGCAACGCGCGGGTCGCAGAACAGCGCCACGCGCTTCAGCCCCTGGGCCCGGGCGTCGGCGCCGATCTCGGTCAAGGCGCCCACGCCGAACTTGATCTTCGGCGGATCGACCGTGAAGGCGGTGTCGCCGCCCGGGGTCGGTTGGAAATAGCTGGACAAGGCCATGATTTGCCGCTTTCAGTGGGGTTGCGGGCCTGAGCAGGCGATTTTAGCGGTTATCCGCCTGCTTGCACCCGTTTTGATGCGGTTCGCTGCGTCACGCCGCCTACTTCCATGAGAGCATGTGCGGCAGTAATATAATAATATAAGACGAAAAAATACCGCGTCGCATCGCCCGCGGCGGCAAAATCGCCAGAGGGGGCCGACGCGGCGCCACGCCCGGCGGGCGGGGGAACGGATCAAGCGTGAAACGTCGCAATACGGAATAGGTATCGATGTCTGCACCAGAGGAACCGCGAATCGACCCGGCATTGCAGCCGCGCCCCGGAGATGTCTCTTACGATCTCGAGCGTGCGCTTTCGTCGGTGCTGTCCCTGCGCACCCAGATCCCGGAGGACGCCCTGACGGCCCAGATGCTCGGCACCGAGCGGGCAGGGCACGGCGTTGTCATCGACGACAGAGGGCTTGTCCTCACCGTCGGCTATCTGGTCACGGAGGCGGAAAGCGTCTGGCTGGTCGACGTCAACGGCCGCGCCACGCCCGGTCACGCGCTCGGCTACGATCAGGAAACCGGCTTCGGGCTGGTGCAGGCGCTCGGCAAGCTCGGCGTGCCGGCGCTCAAATTCGGCAACTCCGCCGACCTCAAGATCGGCGACGACGTCATCCTCGCGGGTTACGGCGGCGCGCATAACGCGGTGAAGGCGCGGATCGTGTCGAAGCGCGAGTTCGCGGGCTACTGGGAATACGTCCTCGACGAGGGCATCTTCACCTCGCCGCCGCATCCGTCCTGGGGCGGCGCAGCGCTGCTGAATGCGGCGGGCGAGCTCTGCGGCATCGGCTCGCTGTTCGTGCAGCAGGCGTTGCCGGGCGAACGGCGGCATGACGGCAACCTCGTCATCCCGATCGATCTGCTCAAGCCGATCCTGGACGACCTCAAGCACTACGGCCGGCGCCAGAAGCCCGCGCGCCCGTGGCTCGGCATGATCACGACCGAGGTCAACGGCGCGCTCGTCGTGGCCGGCATGATCGACGGCGGCCCGGCGGACCGGGCGGGCGTCTCGGTCGGCGACATCGTGCTCGGCATCAACCGCGAGCCGGTGAACGATCTCGCCGTCATGTTCCGGCGCATCTGGGCGCTCGGGCCGGCGGGCACCGACGTGCCGCTCAACCTGCAGCGCAACAACGACCAGCTCGAGATCCATGTGCAGTCGGTCAGCCGCTACGATATGCTGAAGGCGCCGCGCATGCATTGAGCGGGGCGCCGCCGGCGGGAGAGGGCGACATGACGGCTCATCGATTGGTCGAGATAACCGGTCCAAGCGCTTGGAAGACGGAAGATCTCGGGCCACGCGCGAAGCTGGGTCCGGGCGCTGTCGCCGCGCATGACCGCGGAGATCGAGGCCGCCGTCCGCAAGGTCCAGGCCAGGGGCATTCCCTTCGACGCGATCACCCGCGCGGACTTTCCGCTGCCGGAGACGGCCGAGCTGCTGGCCGCGGCGCATGACGACCTCAACGCGGGGCGCGGCTTCGCGGTGATCGGCGGCTTCCCGGCCGGCCGTTTCAGCTATGCCGAGAGCCTGCTCGCCTATGGCGGCCTCGCCGCCTATCTCGGCCGGGTCGTGGTGCAGAACTACGAAGGCGACCGCGTGGTCGACGTGATCGACAAGGGCATTCCCTACGACCACACCTCGCGCGGCTACAGCAGCAACAAGCTGCTGCCCTTCCATACCGACGGCGCGGACTACGCGGGACTGCTGTGCCTCGGTGAGGCGGCGGAGGGCGGGCGCAGCCTGATCGCCAGCGCCGCGGCGGTCTACAACGAGATCCTGCGGGAGCATCCCGAGCACCTCGAAACGCTGATGCGCGGCTTCTATCACCACCGCCGGGGCCAGCACGATCCCGGCGAAAACCCGCTGTCGCCGGAGCGCATCCCGGTGTTCAGCTTCCACGACGGTCTGCTGCACTGCTGCTACAACCGCAACCCGATCGAATGGGCGCAGAAGGAAGGCGTCGTGCTGGAGGCGCGGGATTTCGCCGCAATCGACTATCTCGACTCCCTGTGCGCGCGGCCCGACTTCCAGCTCTCGATGGAGATGCGCCAGGGCGACCTGCAGTTCATCAACAACTACACGATCCTGCATTCGCGCACCGACTATCGCGACGACGCGGCGCATCGCCGCCATCTCGTGCGGCTCTGGATGCATGACGAGGCAGGGCTGCGCAACGGCGTCAGTCTGCTCGATCTCTATGTTCCGAAGGCCTCGCGGTTCAAAGCCGCCGGCTGATTTCCGATGATCGTCGTCGAAGAGGCCCGGACCCGCGCGTGCCTGCCCTGGCGCCCGCTGGTCGAGGCGATTCGTGAGGCCTTCCGCGCCGGCTGCGAAATGCCGGCCAAGCGCGAGCATTTCATCGCAGTCCCTGGCGCGCCGGACGCGAAGCTGCTGCTGATGCCGGCCTGGACCAAGGGCGGCCCGATCGCGGTCAAGGTCGCCAACGTGTTTCCGGGCAACGCCGCGCGCGGCTTGCCGGCGGTCAACGCGGCCGTGCTGCTGATGGATGGCGCGACCGGCGCGGTGCTGGCGCTGATCGATGGCGGCGAGGTGACCGCGCGGCGCACCGCGGCCAGCTCCGCGCTCGCCGCCGACTATCTCGCGCGCAAGGACGCAAGTCATCTCGTCGTGCTCGGCACCGGCCGGCTCGGCGGCGGCAACCTGATCGAGGCGCACGCCGCCGTCCGGCCGATCCGCCGCGTCACCGTCTGGGGCCGGTCGCCGGAAAAGGCCGCCGCCGTCGCCGCGCGCTGGCAGGGCAAAGGGCTCGCGGTATCGGCGACGCAGGACCGTGCGACCGCGGTGGGCGAGGCGGACATCGTCACGGCCGCGACGCTCGCGCGCGAGCCGGTGCTGCGGGGCGACTGGCTGCGGCCCGGCACGCATGTCGATCTCGTCGGCAACTTCGCGCCGACCGCCCGCGAAGCCGACGATGCGGTGATGCGGCGCGCGACGGTCTTCGTCGATACGCCGGCCGCGCTGAAGACCGGCGGCGACCTCGTGACCGCGCTCGCCAACGGCACGCTTCGCGAGACCGACATCGCCGGCGACCTGTTCGATCTCACGCGCGGCGCGCATCCCGGCCGCCGCGATGCCGAGGAGATCACGCTCTTCAAATCCGTCGGCGCGGCGATCGAGGATCTCGCCGCCGCACGGCTGGTGTGGGAGCAGGCAGTCCGCTGAGCTAGCGCATCGCCTGCGCCAGGCGGCGCGCGGCCTCCGGCGCCTGTTCCGCAGCGATATTCGTGAAGCCGATCACCAACCCGGGGGCGTAGGGCGAATTCGACGCCGCACGTGGAAAGCGGCGTCGGCGCGATGCCCTTCTCGGCGAGCCGCGCCACAAGCGCCACGTCGTCCGTGCCTTCGGGCAGGCGTGCGAGAAGATGCATGCCGCCCGGCTGCCGGTCGATGGCCAACGCCGTACCGAACATGCCGCATCAGCGCTTCCGCCAGCGCATCGCGGCGTTCGGCATAGAGCTGGCGCATGCGCCGGATGTGCCGGGCGAAGTAGCCCCTTTCCAGAAAAGCGCCGATGGTTTCCTGGACGAGCGCGGCGGGCGGCGGCTGCAACGCGCCTGCAAGTTCGGAAAAACGGCACACAAGAGATTGGGGGACCACCATATATCCGACGCGCAACCCCGGCGACAGGACCTTGCTGAAGGTGCCGACATAGATGACCCGGTCGCGCCGGTCCAGGCTCTTCAGCGCGGGCAAGGGCTTGCCGCGATAGCGGAACTCGCTGTCATAGTCGTCTTCGACGATCCAGGCCCCGGCCGACGCGGCCCATTTCAGGAGCGCCATACGGCGCGCGAGCGACAGGCTCACGCCGAGCGGGAACTGGTGCGTCGGCGTCACGACGGCGATGCGCGCCGGCTCGGCCTTTGTCACCGCATAGTCGGTATCGAATCCCTCACCGTCGACCGGAATGCCGACCGGCCGGGCGCCAGCAAGGCGCAGCGCGTCGCGGGCCAGGTGATAGGTGGGGGCCTCGACCCAGACCGCCGCGGCGTCGCCCAGTAGGCATCGCGCGATCAATCCAAGCGCGCCTTGATAGCCGCTCGTAATGAGGATGCATTCGGGTTCGCAGGCGATGCCGCGCGCCACCGCAAGGTAACGGCTTATCTGAATGCGCAGCCGTTCGTCGCCGGTCGGGGGTTGATAGGCGAGTTCCGCGGGACCGACGGCGCGTGCCTGCTGGGCGACAAGCCGAGCCCATGTCTTGTAGGGGAATGCGTCGAGCGCCGGGAGCCCCGGGCGCAGCATTTCGAGCCCGCCTCTGGCTGGATTTTCGGCGGTTGGCGATGTCGCGCCGATGGCGGGGGCTGCAATGCGGCCTGGATTTAGCAGCGTCCGGTCGAGCGCCGGATCCACCACCGTTCCCGCCGCGCCGCGCGTCACCACATAGCCTTCGCCCGCCAGCAGCTGATAGGCCGTGTCCACCGTGCTGCGCGCGATCGCGAGCTGGGCGGCCAGGCTCCGCGCGGAGGGCAGGCGCGACCCCGGCGGCAGGCGCCCGTCCAGAACGCCGGCTGCGATGCGCTGATAAATCTGCCGGTGCAGCGGAACCGGGCCGGCACGGTCCAGGTCACCGCCGACGATGTCATCGGGGAAAATCATGGCATGGTCAATTTAGCATTTTTTGGCCGTTCTTACCTAGCCAAGAGAGTTGCAGGATTGGCGCCGCAATGGATCGAAAGCAAGAAGGGATGAAGACGATGCCATACCGGGTTCTCATCGCGGGTGCGGCCGGCGTCATCGGCAGCCGCTTGACGCCGCTGCTCCTCGAAGCCGGCCACACCGTGGCCGGGACGACGCGGTCGGCGGCGCGCGCCGAAACGCTGCGCGCGCTGGGCGCCGAGCCCATCGTGGTCGACGTCTTCGACGCGAAAGCGCTCACGGAAGCGGCATGCGCGTTCCGGCCGGATGTGGTGATCCACCAGCTCACCGACCTGCAGCACATCCACGAATCCAGCCGGGTGGAGGAAGCGCTCGCGCGCAACGCCCGGATCCGCGACGAGGGCACGCGCAACCTGGTGGAGGCGGCGATCGCGGCTGGCGCCCGCCGGCTCATCGCGCAAAGCATCGCCTGGATGTACGCCCCCGGGCCGGAGCCGCATTCGGAGGCCGACCCGCTCGATCTCGACGCTACGGGAAGCCGCGCGGTCAGCATGAAAGGCGTGGCTGCGCTCGAAAACCGGACGCTGAATTCGCCGCCGCTGCAGGCCGTGGTCCTTCGCTACGGTTACATTTACGGGCCGGGAACCGGGGCGGACCGGCCGGCGGCCGCGCCGTCGCTCCATGTGGACGCCGCGGCTTCCGCGGCATTGCGTCGCCGTCGAGGCGACCGTTTCCGGCGTCTTCAACATTGCCGAGCCGAACGCTTACGCCGCGACTGAAAGAGCCCGGACGGAGCTTGGCTGGGACGACGATTTTCGCCTCGCGGCCTACGCGCGCGTGTATGGCGCCGGCGGCGCAGAAGGAGAGATATGGGATGGCAACAACCGAAAAATTCGACGCCGCGCCGGGCAATCGAGGCGGGTTCGGCAAGAGCAACGGCGTCTTTGCGCGCCGCGCCGGGCTGACGGCGCTCTTCGCCTTCGCGGGGATCGTTGCACTGGCGCTGGCGGTCGTTGCGCCGCCCTTCGCGTCCCATCCGCCACGATCCTCCGGTCATCATGCGGGCGCCGCGCCGATCCACGCGGCCGTTGGCGCGGGGGCCGGATCGCAGGCACAGCGGCCGGCGACCGTCGTCAGGCCGGTCTCGTGCGAAAAGCTGCCGAATGTGCCTGGCAAATCCGTCACCACGGCGCTCGTCGAATTCCCGCCCGGCGCCTATTCCCCGCGCCACCGGCATCCCGGCTCGGTCATGGCTTATGTGCTGAAAGGACGGTTGCGGTCCCAGCTGGCGGGCGAGCCTGTTGGGACATACGGGGTCGGCCAGACCTGGTTCGAGCCCCCGAGCACCATCCACCTGTTCGCGGAAAACGCCAGCGCTACCGAGCCCGCCGAGCTGCTCGCAATCTTCGTCGCCGACGACGACTGCGGCCCGCTGACGATCCCGGATTAGGTCAAGCGTCGTCATCGGGGAGGGAATTGACGGAAAGAGGCGATGCATAACGTCACATTTCAGCACGCGAACCTCCCCCTTTTTCGGGGGAGGGTTCGGTGCGGTGCGGTGACAGTACGGATTACCCCGCCAGCCGTTTCGCCACGGCTTGGCCGTAGGCGTCCGTGCCGAGCTTGCCGCCGAGGTCGGGCGTGCGGCCCTGGTCGTCGGCGAGCTGGCTCTCGATGACCTCGTCGATGCGCTTCGCCGCTTCCTGCAGCTCCGGCCGTTTGTGGCGGCGGCCCAGCCAGTCCAGCAGCATGCCGCAGGACAGGATCATCGCGGTCGGGTTGGCGATGTTCTTGCCGGCGATGTCGGGCGCCGAGCCGTGCGCCGCCTGCGCCACGCAATGGTCCGCGCCGGCGTTGATCGAGGGCCCGAGGCCGAGCCCGCCCGACAACTCGGCCGCCAGGTCGGACAGGATGTCGCCATACATGTTGGTGGTGACGATGACGTCGAAGAAGGCCGGCTTGCGGACGATCAGCGCGGTCATCGCGTCGATGAAATACTCGTCGACGTCGAGCTTGTAGTCGGATGCGACCGCGTTCACGCATTCGGCGAACAGGCCGTCCGACATCTTCATCACGTTGCCCTTGTGCACCATCGTCAGCTTGCCCGAGCGCTCCTTGGCGATCTGGCAAGCGGACTCGGCGATGCGCATGCAGCCTTCGCGCGTCACCTTGCGCATGGAGATCGCGATGTCGGGCGTCGGCATGAACTCGCCCTTGCCCATGTACATGTTGCGATCGGCGTAGAAGCCTTCGGTGTTCTCGCGCACGATCACCACGTCCATCTTCTTGACATGCGCGGGGCAGCCGGGCCGCACCCGGGACGGGCGGATATTGGCGTAGAGGTCGAGCGCCTTGCGCGTGCCGCCCGACGCGTTCGGGCCGCCCTGTTCCGGCGGCGGGTAGATCGCGGTGTGCAGCGGCCCCAGGATGATCCCGTCGCTCGCCTTCATCCGCTTTACCGTTTCCTCGGGGAAGGTGGTGCCCTGGTTCTTCAGGCTCTCCAGGCCGATCTCGGCGTAGTCGAGCTCCAGCCCGAGGTTGAAGCGGCGGTTCGCCGCCTTCACCACGGTTTCGGCCGCGGCCACGATCTCAGGGCCGATGCCATCGCCCTTGAGCACGAGGATTTTCATGTCTGTTCCGTCCTTTATCTCAGTGAAATCATTTTAACGGTGAGGGGTGGAAAACTCAGCCGGCGGGCTTCGGCTCGACCGGCCAGCTCGATTCGATATACCAGGTGCCGATGTCGGGCTTGCAGACCACCAGCTCCTCGGCGGCGACGCTCCCGTCGCTCTTTTTCGCTTCGCTATAGAGCTGGCGGCAGGTGTCGTTATGACCGGTGACTTCCTTGCCCCGGATCATCGTTCCCGTCGTTCCCGTGTTGGGGTTCTGCCAGTGGATGGGCTTGCCCGGCTCCGCCACTGCGGCCTGGTCGATCGCCTTGTCGTGGAACACCATGTCCCGCTTCTCGAGATAGGGCCCGGCCGCGAGGCCGGCGATGAAGCCGGCCGTGCCCAGTCCCGCCTCCGCCGCGGAGTTCTCGAGAAATCCGCCGCCGGTCAGGCCCACGCCGGCGCCCGCGACCGGCGCGAGGACCCGTTGCGGGTGCTCGTTGATGTAGTCCGTCGTCTCCGCGCAGCCTGCGAGCAGCAGGGCCGCGAAAGCCGCGGCGGCGACGTTAATCCGTCCGAATCTTCGCACGTGCGAACCTCATAGCTGGGCCACGATGAACAGGCGCTTGAACGGAAACAGTGTCGCGCCGTCCGCCCGTTTGGGATAGGCGGCGCGAAGCCGCGCCCGGTATTCCGCTTCGAATTCGCTCCGTCTGGGCTCTTCCAGCGCCTCCAGGAACTGCGGCAGCCAGCTTCCCTTGGTAAACGCCGCCACGGGGTCGTCGCCGTGCAGAACCTGAAGGTACTCTATCTGCCAGATGTCGAGCGACGCTGTGATCGGGCTCAACAGATCATAGTAAAAATCGGCTTCCTTGGTCGGCGGGGCCTTGATCAGCGGCTCGATCTCGGCCCGCCAGCGCGGGTCCCGGCCGACCGTCTCGACCGTGCTGTGCGACGGCGCGCGGAAGTTGGCCGGCATCTGGACCGCGAAATAGCCGCCCGGCCGCACCTGGGCGGCGAGGGCGGGGAACAGGGTCTCGTGGCCGTCCAGCCAATGCAGCGCCGCGTTGGTGAACAGGACGTCCGGCTTTTCCGCCGGCCGCCAGGCCGCGATATCGGATTGGACCCAGGCGATGTCGGGCGATTCGGTGCGGGCCCGCGCCAGCATCTCCGGCGAGCTGTCGATGCCGGTGATCGCGGCGTCCGGCCATTTCTCGTGGAGGATCTTGGTCGCGTTGCCCGCGCCGCAGCCGAGATCGGTCACCCGCTTGGGGCTTTCCGCCGGCACGCGCGCCAGCAGGTCGAACACCGGGCGCAGCCGGTGATCGGCAAAGGCGAGATATTGCTGCGGGTTCCAGGCCATGCTTCGGCGTTCAGGAAGGAAGGGGCTGCAGGTCGAACGTCTCGGCCAGGAGCTCGTAAGAGCGCAGCCGGTCCGCGAAATTATACACATTCGTGATGACGATGATCTCGTCGACGCCGTAGCGCTCGGCCAGCGCCAGCAGCTCGGCCTTCACCGCGGGCGGATCGCCGACCACGGTGCGCGCGCGGTTGTAGCGCACGCGCTCGCGCTCGGGCGCGGAATAGGCGTAGCCGGTGGCTTCCTCGATCGACGGCATCGGCCCGTGATAGCCCTTGTCGGCGCGCAGCCGCTGCAGGTCGCGGGTCGCGGCGATGCGCTCTGCCTTCTCCATGGTGTCGGCGCAGACCACGAACACGCCGATATTCGCCATCGGCTCTGCCAGGCGCGCGGACGGCTGGAACTTCTCGAAATAGGCGTGCATGATCTGCTCGCCGCCGACCGGGTTGATGAAATGCGCGAAGGAAAAGGCGATGCCGAAATGCGCGGCATAGGCGCCGCCGAAATCGCTCGAGCCCAGCATCCAGATCGGCGGCGCGCCCTCGGTCTGCGGCAGCGCGCGCACCCGCCCGAGCGGATGGTCCGCCGGCAGCGAGTCGTGCAGGAAGGCGTCCAGGTCCTGCACCATGTTGGGGAAATAATCCGCGCCGACGGGCGAGCCGTAGGCGAGCGCCCGCGAGGTCGGAAAGTCGCTGCCGGGCGCGCGGCCGATGCCCAGGTCGATGCGGCCGGGATACAGCGTCTCCAGGACTCGAAAGTTCTCCGCGACCTTGTAGGGGCTGTAATGGGGCAGCATGACGCCGCCGGAGCCGACGCGGATGCGCGAAGTTTCCGCGGCGATGCGGGTGATCATGATCTCGGGCGACGGCCCCGCCAGCCCCTCGCTCGCATGGTGCTCGGCCAGCCAATACCGGCCGTATCCCAGGCGTTCCACGAATTTCGCGAGCTCGATCGACTCCTTGAGCGCATCCGCCGGCGTTCCGCCGGTCCGGATGGGCGACTGGTCGAGGACGCCGAGGCGAAGGCCTTTCGTATCCGTCATGAGTGACTTTGCTGTTTGGCGATGGCAAATTCGAACCATAGATATAGCGCGGTTCGGGCGGGAGGTCATATCCGTGTCCATGGCGGGTGAAAAAGCGGAGGCAGTGGCGTTGCGGGCGCTGGCGTTCATCGCCGGTGACGAGGACCGGTTTTCGCGGTTTCTGCTGTCCACGGGAACGACCCCCGACGATGTCCGGCGACGCGCGGCGGAGCCGGACTTCCTTTCGGGCGTTATCGATCACCTGATGGCCGACGACGCGCTGCTGATCGCTTTTGCCGAGGACGCGTCGCTGGAGCCGTCGGCAGTTGTGGCTGCGCGGTATCTGCTGCCAGGAGCCGTGATGGACCAGTAGCAAATAAAGGCGAAGACGTCTCTGAGGGGTGGTGTTATCGCTATCGACATGACACAGAGCGCGCGGGCGCAGGCCGCTTTCAAAGGCGGCGACATCGAGCAGGCGGAGATTCTGGCGCGCAAGGCTGCGGACGCCGGCGAGACCGACGCGCACGCGCTGCTCGCCCGTATCCTGAGCCAGACCGGCGATCTCGCGGGCGCGGAGACGCATGCCCAGACCGCGCTCGATCATCGTCCCGACGACGCGGTGACGATGGCCTATCTCGGCGCCATTCTGATGGCGACGGGCCGCGCCGAAAACGGGCTCGCCGCCTTTCGCCGGGCGGTCGAGCTCAGGCCCGGCGACCCGATCATGCTCAACGAATACGGCAACGCGCTGGCCGCGGCCGGGCGCGCGGAAGACGCCGCCGAGGTCCTGCGGGAAGCGGTGAGGCTGCGCGCCGACATACCGGAGATCCACAACAACCTCGGCAACGTGCTGCGGGCCTGCGGCCGGGATGATGAAGCCGCCGGATGCTACAAGCAGGCGCTCACGCTGCGGCCGCTCTATCCCGAGGCGCTCAACAATCTCGGCGTCCTGATGCAGGAAGGCGGCGAGATCGACACGGCGATCGATGCCTTCCGCCAGGCCATCGCGCTCGCGCCCGACAATGCCCTGGTGCGGACCCATCTCGGCGCGGCCTACGCGGCGAAGGGCGCGTTGTCGGATGCCGTCGCGTCCCATCGCGAGGCGTTGCGCCTCGATCCCGATCTGGCGGCGGCGCACAACAACCTGGGGATCGCCCTCAAGGATCAGGGGCTGCTCGCCGAGGCGCGCGAGGCCTACGGCCGCGCGCTCGAGCTCGAGCCGGACAACGCGGAGATCCATTCCAACTTCGTCATGTGCCTGTCCTATGATCCCGCGGTGGACGGCTGGACCTTGCTGGATGGGCATCGCGGCTGGGCGGTGCGGCACGAGGCGTCGGAGAGGGCGGCTTTCAACCGATCCTTCGACCCGGGCCGGGTTCTCAAGATCGGCTATGTGTCGCCCGACTTCTGGTCGCATTCGGTCGCCTATTTTATCGAGCCGGTGCTGGAGCAGCACGACCGCCGGCAGTTCCATGTGACCTGCTATGCGGATGTCGATCGGCCCGATGCCACGACCGCGCGGCTCAAGGAGCACGCGGACCGCTGGCACGAGACGGCGGCGCTGTCGGATGACGACCTGTTCGAGCTGATCCGCTCGGACGGCGTCGATATCCTGGTCGACCTGGCCGGCCATACCGCCAACAACCGCCTGCCGGTATTCGGCCGCCGCGCCGCGCCGCTGCAGATCTCCTGGATCGGCTATCCGGCGACGACCGGGCTTTCGCAGATGGACTATCTGGTGACGGACGCCTGGGCCGACCCGCCGGGCGCATCCGACTCCTGGCACAGCGAAACCCTGCTGCGCCTGCCCGAGGGCTTCCTCTGCTATGGCCCGCCGCAGGATGCGCCCCAGCCCGCGGGCGAGCGCGCCGCCCGGCCGCTTACCTTCGGCTCCTTCAACAATCTCTCGAAGGTCACCGATGCGGTCATCGAGCTTTGGTCGACGCTGCTGCAGGAATGCCCCGATGCGCGGCTGATGCTGAAGTCGCGCCAGCTCGCCGACGACAGCGTACGCCAGCGCATCGTCCGGGCCTTTCAGCTCAACGGCATCGACGAGGAGCGGCTCGACCTGCGCGCGCGCATCGCCTCGCGCCAGGAGCATCTCGCGCTCTACGGCGAGGTCGACGTGGCGCTCGATACCTTCCCCTACAACGGCACGACGACGACCTGCGAGGCGCTGTGGATGGGCGTGCCGGTCATCACGCTGGCCGGCGAGCTGCACGCCGGCCGGGTCGGGGCCAGCCTGCTGCATCAGCTCGACCTCACGGATTGGATCGCGCATTCGCCCGAAGAGTATGTTTCGCTGGTGCTTTCCGTCGCCGCGCAGCCGCCGGAGCGCCGCATCCTCCGCGAGTGGGTCGCCGCATCGATGCTGACCGATGCCCCCGCCTTCACCGAGCAGTTCGAGGCTGCGCTCCGCGGCATCTGGCGCGAGCGCTGCGCGCAAGCCGGCGACGAACGATAGCCCGGGCGCGCAATCGGCGTTAAACTTTCCGAAAAGCCGGAAAGGGACGGCATGCAATCAAGCAAGCGCCCCGAGACCGCGGACGTCATCGTCGTGGGCGGCGGCATGTTCGGCTCGGCGATCGCCTATGGCCTGGTTCGCGCCGGGCTCCGATGTCGCGGTACTCGACGAGGGCGACACCGCGCTTCGCGCGGCGCGCGGCAATTTCGGGCTGGTCTGGGTGCAGACCAAGGGGCTCGGCATGCAGCGCTATGCCGATTGGAGCCGCGAGTCCGCGCATCTCTGGAACGATTTCGCCCGCGAGCTGGAAGAGGTCACCGGCATTCCCGTGGCGCATCAGAATGCGGGCGGGCTGCAGCTCCTGCTGGGCGAGGCGGAGCTGGCGAAGCGGCAGGCCGAAATCGCGCAGATGCGCCAGCAGGCGGGCCCCGCCGGCTACGACTGCGAGATCATCCATGCCGAAGACGCGCAGAAGATGCTGCCGGACGTGCGGCTCGGCAGGGATGTGACGGCCGCCTCCTTTTGCCCGCATGACGGTCACGTCAATCCGCTGCTGCTGCTGCGCGCGCTGCATACGGCGATCCGCGCCGGCGGCGGGCGCTATCACACCGAGCGGCGGGTCGAGGCGATCCGTCATGACGGCCGCGCCTTCGTCGCCGAGACGGCGAAAGGGCCGATCGCGGCGCCGAAGATCGTGCTCGGCGCGGGCCATGGCGCGCCCCGGCTGGGGCTCATGGTCGGGCTCAAAATGCCGATCCGTCCGGAGCGCGGCCAGGTGCTGATCACCGAGCGCCTGCAGCCGTTGTTCCGCATCCCGGTCGGCAGCGTGCGCCAGACCAACGAGGGCACGGTGCAACTCGGCAATTCGAAAGAGGACGTCGGTTTCGACGACGCGACGACGATCGACGTGACGCGCAGCATCGCGCGGCGGGCGGTCCGCTGCTTCCCGATCCTCCGCAGCGTGCGTCTCATCCGGACCTGGGGCTGCATCCGCGTGCTGACCCCCGACATGGCGGCGATCTACGACGAATCGCAAAGCCATCCCGGCGCCTATGTCGCGACCTCGCATAGCGGCGTGACGCTCGCGGCGATCAACGCGCGGCACGCCGCCCGCTGGATCGCCACCGGGGAAACGCAGCCCGGCTTCGACCGCTTCAGCGCCGGGAGGTTCGATGTTCAGGCGGCTGCCTGACGACCCGCGCGCCGCCGTGACCATCGAGCTCGACGGCGAGCCGCTGACGGCGCAGGCGGGGGACACGGTGGCCGCGGCGATGCTGACCGCGGGCGTCGGCCATACGCGCACGACACCGGTCGGCGGCAAGCCGCGGCTGCCCTATTGCATGATGGGCGTCTGCTTCGACTGCCTGATGGAGATCGACGGCATGCCCAACCGCCAGGCCTGCCTGGTCCGCGTCCGCGACGGCATGAAGGTCCGCCGCCAGTTGGGCGCGCGTGCGGTCATCGAATGAGCGCCGCCTGCGACATCGCCGTGATCGGGGCCGGCCCGGCCGGCATGGCGGCGGCGGAAGAGGCGTCCGCCTATGGCCTTCGCGTCATCCTGCTCGACGAGCAGCCGGAGCCGGGCGGCCAGATCTACCGCAACATCTCAAGCAACGGCGCCAATGAATCGAAACTGAACGACATTCTGGGTCCCGACTACCGGCACGGCGCGACGCTCACGCGGCAATTCACCATGGCCTGCGAGTATGGCCGGATCGACTATCGCGCCGGCGCGGCGGTCTGGCAGGTCGACCGGGACGGGACGGTCCATGTGTCGCGCGGCGGCGCCGTCGAGGACATCCGCGCCCGCCGCCTGATCATCGCGACCGGGCGCGATGGAGCGCCCGGTGCCGATCCCGGGCTGGACCTTGCCGGGCGTGATGGGGGCGGGGGCGGCGCAGATCATGCTGAAGGTCGCGCACGCGGTGCCCGACGGGCCGGTGGTGCTGGCCGGCGCGGGGCCGCTGCTGCTGCTGGTCGCGCAGCAGCTCTCGGATGCCGGCGCGACGGTCGCGGCGGTGCTGGAGACGACGCGGCTCTGCGGATTACGTCGCCGCATTGCCCAGGCTGCCGCGCGCGCTGCGGGCGCACGCTGTCCTGCGGAAAGGCATGGCGATGCGGCGGGCGCTGCGCCGGGTTCGGGTCTTCTCCGGCGTGCGGGATCTCGCGGCGACCGGCACGGACGGGGTCGAGGCCGATCCGCTTCGTCCATCACGGCGGGACGCGGGAGATTGCGGCAAAGACGCTGCTGCTGCACCAGGGCGTGGTGCCGAACGTGCAGATCACGCGCCAGCTCGGCTGCGACCATGTCTGGGACGCGGCGCAGCGGTGCTGGCGGCCGGTTCTCGACGACTGGGGCAACGCGAGCGTCGACGGCGTCGCGGTGGCGGGCGACGGCGGCGGTATCGCCGGCGCCGAAGCGGCGGCGCTGGCCGGCCGCATCGCCGGGCTGGAAGCGGCCTACCGCTTAGGCAAGCTGCCGGCGGAAGATCGATCGGCCCTGGCGGCGGCGCTGCGCCGCGAGCTTGCGGGCCATCTCGCCGTCCGGCCGCTGCTCGACACGCTGTTCCGGCCGAGCGCGGGAATCCTGGCGCCGCCGGACGCGGCGACGGTGGTCTGCCGCTGCGAGGAAGTGACGGCGGGCGCGATCCGCGACGCGGTGGCGCTCGGCGCGACCGGCCCCAACCAGATGAAGGCCTATCTGCGCTGCGGCATGGGGCCGTGCCAGGGGCGGCTGTGCGGGCTGACGGTTTCCGAGATCATCGCCGCCGAGCGTGGCAGGACGGTCGCCGAGACCGGCTATTACCGCATCCGCCCGCCGATCAAGCCGGTGACGCTCGGCGAGCTTGCCGGGCCCGACGGGTGAAGGCGGACCCCCACCTAAATCCTCCCCCGCAGGGGGGCGGCCGGCGTCGAAAACTCAAGGCCGCCCCCCGTGGGGGAGGGCCAGGGTGGGGGGATCTCTCCCCGATATGAATTACCGCCGCAGCACGGCGACCGCTTCCACATGCGCCGACCAGGGGAACTGGTCGATCGGCGTGACGCGCTCGATGGCGTAGCCGCCGTCGAAAAGAATGCGAAGGTCGCGCGCCAGCGTCGCCGGGATTGCAGGAGACGGCGACGACGGTCGGGACGGAGGATTGCGCCAGCGCCTCGGCGGTCGGCCGCGCGCCGGTGCGGGGCGGGTCGAAGACGACGGCATCGAAGGCTTGCAGCTCCACGGGCGTCATCGGATCGCGGCCAAGATCGCGGCTGTCGACCGTCACCGCGCGGTCCTTCGCGGCGGCGCGCAGCGCGGCGACCATCTCATAGTCGCCTTCCACCGCCAGTACGGGCGCGACCGCGGCGAGCGGGAAGGTGAGCGCGCCGCATCCGGCATAGAGATCGGCGATGCGGCGGGTCGCCTTCTCCTTGAGCGCGGACAGGACCGCGTCGACGATCGCGCGCTCGCCGTCGGCGCTCGGCTGCAGGAAGGCAGACGGCCGGCGGCTGCACGGGCACGCCGGCGAAGCGGATCAGCGGCGCGCGGCGCACGGCGATCGGCTCGATGTCAGGACCGCTTTGCCAGGACAGGCGGCAGAGGTCGTGGGCGTCGGCGAAGGCGGCGAGGCTTTCGCGCGCCGCGAGATCGGGTGCCGCCGGGCGGTCGGGGACGAACAGCAGGTCGATCCCGCTGTCGAGCAGGGTGGCCTGGATGTCCGCGCCCTTGCCGAGCGACGCCAGCGACTGGCAGAGCGTGCGCAGCGGCGCGAGCAGCGCGGCGACCTCCGGGCGGACGACGGGGCATTCCATGACATTCAGCACGAGGTGGCTTTCACGCCGGTTGAAGCCGAGGACCGCCCGCATGCCGCGGCGGAAGGCGAAGCGCACGCGCCGCCGCGTTCCCGGCGCGACGCTTACCGTCGAGTTCTACTAGTAGGTCGTGAAAGCCGCGCCGTGCGAGCGCCGCCCGCAGCAGCTCGCGCTTGACCTCGGCGATCGCGGCGGGCGCCAGATGCTGCAACGCGCAGCCGCCGCAGTCGCCGAAATGGCGGCAGGTGGGCGCGATGCGATCGGGCCCCGGATCGAGGATCGCCTCGATCGCGGCGGCGCGGCCGTCGCCGCGGGGGGCGCCCGGCCGCACCCGCAGGTGGTCGCCCGGCGCGGCGAAGGGAATATAGAGCCGCGCCTCGGGCGTGCCGGCGATGCCATCGCCCTGCGCTCCGATTGCCCTGACCGTTACCTCCATCGTCTGGCGCCTCGTCTGGTTCAGCCGCGAAGCTTCTTGATTGCGGCGTAGGCGTCAAGGGCGCGCTGGCGGGCCTCCTTATGATCCACGATCGGGAGCGGGTAGGTCTCGCCGAGACGGACGCCGGCTTCGGCGAGGATATTTGCCGGTGTTTCCCAGGGCTTGTGCAGATAGCGGTCGGGCAGGCGGGCCAGCTCCGGCACCCAGCGCCGGACATAGGCGCCGTCGGCGTCGAAGCGCTCGCCCTGGATCACCGGATTGAAGATGCGGAAATAGGGTGCGGCGTCGAAACCCGAGCCCGCGACCCATTGCCAGTTGCCGGCGTTGTTCGCCGGATCGGCGTCAACCAGCGTGTCCCAGAACCACGTCTCGCCATGACGCCAGTCGATCAGCAGGTGCTTGACCAGGAACGACGCGCCGATCATCCGCACGCGGTTGTGCATCCAGCCGGTCCGCCACAGCTCGCGCATACCGGCATCGACGATGGGGTAGCCCGTGCGGCCGCGCTGCCACGCCGCGAGCGCGTCCGCATCCGTCCGCCAGGGAAAGGCGTCGAAGCTGCCGTTCACGTTCCTGACCGGCATCGCCGGGTGGTGGAACAGGAGGTGCTGATTGAACTCGCGCCAGGCGAGCTCGCGCAGAAAGGCCATGCCGCCGGTGTCGGCGCGTGACGAGGCCGAATTCTCCATCCAGAACCGGACGGCGCGCCAGAGCTGACGCGGGCCGATCTCGCCGAAATGGAGATGCGGCGAGAGGCGGGACGTGCCGGGGCTGCCGGGGATGTCACGCCGGTCCGCGTAATCCGCGAGCCGTCCCTCGCAGAATTCTTCGAAGCGGTGGCGCGCGCCGACTTCGCCGGGAGTCCAGAGCGCGCAGAAGCCTGCCGCCCAATTCGGCGTTCGCCGGAAGCAGCCGCCAGTCGTCGAGCGCGTCGCCAGCGACCGGGTCCGCGGGGCCGGCGAGCGTGTCGCGGCGCGAGGCAGCGGCGCATCGGGCGCGAGCGCCTTGCTGTAGCGCCTTCCAGAAAGGCGTGAAGACGCTGAACGGCTTGCCGGCCTTGGTCGCGAGCTGCCACGGCTCGACCAGGAGCAGGCGTTGAAGCTTTCCGCCGCGATGCCGCGCTCGCCGAGCACGCGCTTGATCCCGTCGGTCGCGCGCGACCGATGCCGGATCGTAGAGCCGGTTCCAAAGGACCGTGTCCGCGCCGGTTTCGGCGACGACTTCATCCAGCACGGCGGTCGCCGGGCCGCGCCGAAGGACCAGCGGAGCGCCCAACCGCGCAAGCGCACCGGCCAGCGCGGCCAGCGAATGGTGCAGCCACCAGCGGCTGGCGCCGCCGAGAGGGCGGACGCCCTCCGTCTCTTCGTCGAGGATGTAGATCGGGACGACCGGCCGGCCGCTCTCCGCCGCTGCGGTCAGCGCCGGGTTGTCGGCAAGACGCAGGTCGCGGCGGAACCAGACGAGGACAGGCTTCGGTTTGGGCAAGTTTGCGGCTTTCGCTTATGCTGTCTGCAAATCAACGCAACGGCCGATGTCCCGCGGCTAAGCGGCATCTCCGGAGAATACGTCGATGAAACTGCGTCAGATCAATCTTTATTGGGTCAAGTCGCCTCTCACCGTCCCCTACAAGGTGTCCTACCGGACCTTCGACGAGTTCGAGCCCATCATGGTCGAGGCGCTGGACGCGGACGGCCGGATCGGCTGGGGCGAGGGGCATATCTCGCCGGGGTCGAGCGCCGAGACGCGGGACGGCGGCTGGGCCTTCGCGCGCGAGCACGCGGAGAAGGTCGTCGGCATGGACGTCGCCGCCGCCATCGCGCATGTCGACGGAAACAAGAAGGCGAGCAAGATCGCCGCGACCGCGCTGGTCACCGCGATGGAGATGCTGTCGGGCGACCCGATCCTGAAGCTGGACCGCGCGGTGCGGCTGCCGCTGCTGACGCCGTTCAACGCCTTCGAGCTCAAGGACGTGCCCGCCGAGGTGGAGCGCCGCCTGGAGCAGGGCTTCCGCACGCTGAAGATCAAGGTCGGCAAGAATGTCGACGACGACCTCGCCCGCGTCGCGGCGATCCAGAAGGCGAACAAGGGACGCGCGCGGCTCCGGCTCGACGCCAACCGCGGGTTCACGCCGGAAGACGGCTGCCGTTTCGCGTCCTCGCTCGACCCGGACAGCATCATGCTGTTCGAGCAGCCCTGCGCGACGGACGACTGGGACGGCAACGCCGCCGTCGCCAAGGTCTCGACCGTGCCGCTGATGCTGGACGAGCCGATCTATTACGCCGAGGACATCGAGCGCGCCGCGAAGATCAAGAATATCGGTTTCGTGAAGATGAAGCTGAAGCGGACCGGCTCGTTGTCGCGGCTCAAATCCTGCCTCGAGCTGGCGAAGACGCGCGGCCTCGAGCCTGTGCTCGGCGACGGCACCTCGCTCGACATCAATTGCTGGATGGAAGCCTGCGTCGCGCGCTCGACCATCGACAATGCGGGCGAATACAACGGCTTCCTCAAGGCGACGAAGAGCTTGCTTGAAAACCCGATGGGCTTCGAGAAGGGCGAGATGATCCTGCCGGCGGGCTATGTGCCGGTGATCGACCGCAAGGTCCTGGCCGCCTATACCGTGACGTCCGAGCGCTATGCGGCGCCGGCGTCCGCCGTGCGGGCGGCGGAGTAGCGGCCCGGCATCCGGGATCGTGGAGACAGCGGCGATGAAGCCCATGAATACGCTCGTCCTGATGTCGGACGAACACAACCCGAAGATTCTCGGCTGCTACGGCCACCCGGTCGCGCAGACGCCGCATCTCGATCGCCTCGCCGAGCGCGGCGTCCGCTTCACCGACGCCTACTGCAACTCGCCGATCTGCATCCCGGCGCGGGCGACCTTCGCCACCGGGCAGTACATCCACCGCATCGGCTACTGGGACAACGGCGATCCGTATGAAGGATCGGTGCCGAGCTGGCATCACCGGCTGCGCGGCGCGGGGCATGCGGTCGAACTCGATCGGTAAGCTGCACTTCCGCCGCACCGAGGACGACAACGGCTTTCGCCGCGAGCACATCCCGCTGCATGTAATCGAAGGCAAGGGCGACCTGATGGGGCTGGTGCGCGACGACCTGCCGGTGCGCGGCGGCTCCTACAAGATCGCCAAATCGGCCAAGGCGGGCGAGAGCGAATACACCGAGTACGACCGAAATATCACGACCGATGCGATCCGCTGGCTGAAGGAAGAGGCGCCGAAATCGGACGACCGGCCCTGGACCCTGTTCGTGTCCTGGGTCTGCCCGCATTTTCCGCTCACCGCGCCGCAGCGATTCTTCGACCTCTATCCGCTCGACCGCGTGCCCTGGCCGAAGCAGTACGCGACGCATGAGCGGCCGCGCCATCCCTACATCCGCGACTATGCCGGCAGCCTGAACTACGACGACTATTTCGACGAGGAGACGGTGCGCATCGCGACCGCGGCCTATTATGGCCTCTGCAGCTTCCTCGACGACAATATCGGCCAGGTGCTGGCGGCGCTCGACCAGGCCGGTCACGGCGGCGACACCCGGATCGTCTACACCAGCGATCACGGCGATAATCTCGGCGCGCGCGGGCTCTGGGGCAAATCGACCATGTATGAAGAAGCCGCGGCGGTGCCGCTGATCATGGCCGGGCCGGACCTGCCGAAGGGCGTGACCTGCCGGACCCATGTCAGCCATGTCGACTGCTATCCCACCTTGCTGGAAGCGGCTGGCGTCGCGCTGACCGAGCCGGAGCGCGCCTATCCCGGGCACTCGCTGTTCGACATCATCGACGGCGCCACGCCGCGCCGCACGGTATTCTCCGAATACCACGCGATGGGCTCGACCACCGGCGCCTTCATGATCCGCAACGGCACGGTACAAGTTCGTCTATTACCCGAAATACGCGCCGCAACTCTTTGATCTGGAGTCCGATCCCGAGGAGCTGACGGACCTGGGCGAGGATCCGCGATACGCCGACGTCCGGGCGGAATGCGAGATGCTGCTGCGCCGGGTCTGCGACCCGGAGGAGGTGGACGCGCGCGCCAAGCGGCGGCAGGCCGAGCAGCTCGCGACCTTCGGCGGCCGCGAGGCCGTGATCGCCCGCGGCGACCTCGGCTATTCGCCGCCGCCGGGATACAAACCGGACTTCCGGTAGCCGCGCCGGCGCGGCATTATGCCTGCCGCATGACCATTACCGACCCGCGCACGCTCCTGACCGACATGCTCGACGCCGCCATCGCCTCGGCCCAGCCGGCGATCTGCGTGCCGCCGCATCTGCCGCCGCGCCCGAAGGGACGCACCATCGTGATCGGCGCGGGCAAGGCCTCGGCGGCGATGGCGCGTGCGGTCGAGGACGCCTGGGACGCGCCGCTCGAAGGGCTCGTCATCACCCAGCACGGCTATCGCGTCGCCTGCGACCGGATCGAGATCGTCGAGGCGAGCCATCCGGTGCCCGACATCGCGGGCGAGACGGCGGCGCGGCGCATCCTCGATCTGGCGGCCGGGGCGGGGCCGGACGACCTCGTGCTCTGCCTGATCTCGGGCGGCGGGTCGGCGCTGATGCCGTTGCCGGCGGCCGGGCTCACCCTGGCGGACAAGCAGGCGGTCAACCGGGCGCTGCTGCGCTCGGGCGCCACGATCGGCGAGATGAACTGCGTCCGCAAGCATCTCTCGGCGATCAAGGGCGGACGGCTGGCGGCGGCCGCGTCGCCGGCCCGGCTGGTGACCTTGCTGATCTCCGACGTGCCGGGCGATTCGCCCTCGGTCATCGCGTCGGGGCCGACGGTGGCGGACCCGACGACCTTTGCCGACGCGCGGGCGATCCTCGAGAAATACGGCATCGGCGAGCCCGCGGCGGCGCTGGCGCATCTCCGTGCCGCGGCCGAGGAGACGCCGAAACCCGGCGACCCGCGGCTTGCCGGCAGCGAAACGATCCTGGTCGCGACGCCGCAGATGGCGCTGGAAGCCGCGGCCGCGACGGCGCGGGCGGCGGGCGTCACGCCGATGATCCTGGGCGACGCGATCGAGGGCGAGGCGCGCGAGGTCGCCAAGGTGCACGCGGGCATCGCGTTCCAGGTCGCCCGCCACGGCCAGCCGGCGAAGGCCCCGGCGGTGCTGCTGTCCGGCGGCGAGACGACGGTCACCGTGCGCGGCAAGGGGCGTGGCGGGCGCAATGCGGAATTCCTGCTGGCGCTGGCGGTCGCGCTCGACGGCGCGCCCGGCGTCTTCGCGCTGGCCGCCGATACCGACGGCATCGACGGGACGGAAAACAATGCCGGCGCGTTGCTCGCCCCCGATACGCTGGCCCGCGCGGCCGCGGCGGGGGTGAACGCCAAGGCGCGCCTCGCCGACAATGACGGCTATGGATTTTTCGCCGCGCTCGACGATCTCGTGGTCACGGGCCCGACCTTGACGAATGTCAACGACTTCCGCGCCATCCTGATTCAGGGTAAGGATTAGCGCGCGACTCGAACCTCCGGAGGGACAAGGATGATTTTCCGTCAGCTCTTCGACCAGACGTCCTGCACGTACACCTATCTCTTGGCGAGCCGGCACGGCGGGGAGGCGCTGATCATCGACCCGGTGTTCGAGCGGGTCGACCGCTACGTCCAGCTTCTCAAGGAGCTCGACCTCAAGCTGGTCAAGGTCGTCGACACGCATGTGCATGCCGATCACATCACCGGCATGGGCGAGCTGCGCAACCGCACGAAATGCATCACCGTGATGGGCGAGAACAGCCCGGTCGACGTGGTCTCGATGCGGGTCAAGGAAGGCGAGACGATCGACATCGAGGGGCTGGCGCTCGAGGTGATGTACACCCCCGGCCATACCAGCAACTCCTATAGCTTCCTGATGGACGACCGTGTCTTCACCGGCGACACGCTGCTGATCCGAGGAACCGGGCGGACGGATTTCCAGAACGGCGATGCGCGCGCGCAGTACAACTCGTTGTTCAACAAGCTTCTCAAGCTGCCCGACGACACGCTGGTCTATCCGGCGCATGACTACAAGGGCGACATGGTCAGCACCATCGAGGAGGAGAAGGCCTTCAACCCGCGCCTGCAGGTCAACTCGGTCGACCAGTATCTCGAGATCATGAACAACCTGAACCTCGCCAATCCGAAGATGATGGACGTCGCGGTGCCGGCGAACATGAAGGTCGGCGCGGACCAGGGCGTGACGGTGCATGCGCGCTGGGCGCGTACGGCGGCGCAGGTGCTGGCGGACTGCAGCGCGCCCGACTGCGTGCTGGTCGACCTGCGCGAGGACACCGAGCGCGAGAAGCACGGCTATATCCCGCATTCGATCCACGCGCCCTACACGCGGCTCGACCGCTTCATCAAGCCCGGCGGCCTGCTGCGCGAGATGGCGAACGCCACCGGCAAGCGGCTGATCTACTACTGCGCCTATGGCGAGCGCTCGGCGCTGGCGGTGCAGACCTCGCAGGGCATGGGGCTGGAGAATGTCTGCCATCTGGTCGGCGGCATCGACGCCTGGCAGAAGGCGGGCGGGCCGCTGGAGCGTTAAGTCCTGGGCTTGTCCACCCGGCGGCGGATGAGCGAAAGCCCGGTCGCCAGCGCGGCCAATAAAAGCCAGAAGCTCGACGGCAGCGGCACCACGCCGACGGCCGCGTCGACGCGCGCCGCCGCGAAGCGGGCCGGCAGCGGAAACTCCTTCGGCGCCGCGTCCCCGGCGGCGACGACCAGCGTCCAATAGGTCTCGAAATCCGCGTTGGCGGCGGCCTCGACATAACCGACGCCGGCATCCGTGAAGATCGCGTTGCGGATGATCGCGCGGTGGTCGGGGCTGGCGAGCCAGGCGTTGACCGCGCTGGCGGCGGTCAGATACCCGGCGGCGATGTCCTCGCCCCACGCGGTCGGCGCGTAGCCCGCCGCCGCGGCCCGGTCGCCCGCGTTGCTGCCGTCGCTGCCGGCATGGCCGAAGAAGTTGTTGGCGGCCATGTCGAGCGAATGCGCCCGGGCGGCGCCCTGCAGCCGGTCGTCGGCGGTCAGCAGTCCCAGTCCCTGGCCGGCGCGGTCCTGGTTCAGGAGATCGAGAACGGTGCGTTCAGGATCGTTCCAGGGATCGACGCCGAGCGCATGCGCGGGCGAAAAGAACGCGCTCGCGACCAGGACGATGATGGCAATGCGAAACATACGGGCTCCTAGACATCGGAGCCGGACTTCCCTGATGTGCGGATCGCGCGACCCTACGGGTCAATCGTGCAGGTTCTTGGGTGGAAATGCGGAAATGTTGTGGCGCGGTAGAGAAAGTTGTGCAGCGCAACACGCGGCGTTATACGCCGGACAAGTCCTTCTTCATGTACACGACGTTGAGCGCCCGTCGCGTCCCGCGGCCGGTCTCGCGGTAGCCGAGGCCAGTGTAGAAGGCGACGTTCTCGGTCATCTTCTCGTTGGTGTAGAGGCGGAGCGCGGCAAAGCCCTGGCGCCGCGCTTCCGATTCCGCGAAGGCCATCAGCACGCGGCCGAGGCCAGCGTTCTGGCGCGCCGGATCGACGGCGATGTTTTCGATCAGCAACACGTCCTCTTCAGGGATCAGCTCAAGCGCGGCGACGATGACGCCGCCGTCTTCCGCGACCCACATCTGATGCGCCGTGACCGCCGCGTTGTAGTCGGCTGTCATCGGCCTGGGCTTGCGGCCGATGCGGGCGACGTATTTCGCGTAGGCGCGGTTGACCAGGCCGGCGATCGCCGCCGCATCCACCGGCCCGGCCCTGCGCAAGGGCGGGGCCGCGCTCATTTTCTGCAGCGGATGACGTAGGTGAAGAGGCCCTCGGCTTCGTCCTCGCGGGCCTCGACCAGCTCGTGCCCGGTGGTGTCACAGAAGTGGCGAAAGTCGATATAGGACGCCGGATCGGTGGCGAGCACGGTCAGGATGTCGCCATCCGCGAGATCGCGCATCGCGCGCCGCGCCTTGAGCACGGGCAGCGGGCAGTTCAGCCCCTTGGTGTCGAGCGTCCGGTTCTCCGCCATTGCAATGATCTGTGACTCATGGATCAGGCCGACGTGCCGCCATAATACAAGGTCACGGCGTGCTTGGCTTCGGCGAAGAACAGCCAGCGCTCGATGAGCACGCCGAGGGCGGCGACCAGGACGGCCAGCACCGTCAGCGGCGCGGCGGAGGCCGGCGGGCTGATATGGGCGAGCGTCGTGACGAGGATCGGCGCGACGAAGCCCGCCGCGATGGCGAGCTGGCGCAGCTTGTGCGCATGCTTGCGCGCGATGCGGTAGCCCATCTCCTTCTGCAGGTAGTTTTCCTGCGTATGCGGCGACTCCAGGAGATGGATCTCGCCCTTCAGCCCGGTCGCCGTCTCGGCCGTGCTCGGCCCCGGCGTCGTGTCGATGAAGCGCCAGTAGCGCATCTTGACGAAGCCCGCGACGACGATGGCGATCGACGCCGTCCAGAAGAAGGCCGGGTGGTAATAGCCGAAGCAGGTGGCGAGCGCGTCGAGCAGCAGCGCGCCGGTCATGATCGAGAGGCTGAAATACGAAACCGGCACCCAGGCGTTCGACCAGGCGCGGATCGTCTTCAGCGAGGCATAGATCATCGCCGTGCAATAAACGGTCTGCATCGACAGGACCGCCGCGACCATGCCGAGCAGGGTGAACAGCGCGTCGTGCCAGCCGGTAAAGCACCAGCCGATCGCGTAGAGGCCCGCGGGGATATAGGTGGCGATGGCGCAGACGCCTTCGCGGCTGAGCCAGGACGACCGCCACTGGCTGAGCGCGCGCCAGGCGCGCTCGGGATGGCCGAGATGGAAAGTCGAGGACAGCAGCCCGGCGGTGATCATTGCGAAGGCGATACCGAAGCCGATCAGCCCCAGCGTGGGATCGACCGGCAGCACGTGGCCCGCCTGCATGATCGCGAGCAGGGTGATGAGGCCGTATCCGGCGCCGGACGCGGTGGTGAAGAAGATGACGGAAAAAGCGGGATGCATCGGCGGCCCTCCTCAGCGCGACAGGACTTTGTCGATCCAGCGCAGGAAGGCGCCGCCGCCGTCCTCCACTTGCGCCGTCAGCGCGTCGGGCGCGCCGGTCGCGCCGGGGCCCGTCTTGCGCGGCCGCGGCGGCAGGTATTTGTTGGTCGGCTTGCAGCCTTGCTCCGGCATCAGGTCGTAACCGCCGCGCGCCGAGACCAGGCGCGAGACCTCCGACGACGGGTCGCCGAGATCGCCGAAATGGCGCGCGCCGGCCGGGCAGGTCGCGACGCAGGCCGGGACGCGGCTCTCCACGTCCAGGTTCTCGTTGTAGATCTTGTCGATGCAGAGCGTGCATTTCTTCATCACGCCCTGGTCGGTGTCGTATTCGCGCGCGCCATAAGGGACAGGCCCAGGAGCACAGCTTGCAGCCGATGCAGATGTCGGCATTGACCAGGACGATGCCGTCCTCCTCGCGCTTATAGGATGCGCCGGTCGGGCAGACGGTGACGCAGGGCGCGTCCGCGCAATGCAGGCAGGACTTCGGGAAATGGACGGTGCGGTTGTCGCCGTCCTCGCCCAGCACCTCGAAGGAATGGATGCGGTTGAACCAGACGCCGCTAGGGATCGGCGCCGTAGGGATCGTAGTCGGTCAGCGGCGTGGAGTGGCCGCTGGCGTTCCATTCCTTGCAGTTCACCGCGCAGGCATGGCAGCCGACGCAGATGTCGAGGTCGATGACCAGACCCAGCTTCTTTTCGGGCTCTCTTGCGGGCAGGCTGGTCATTCAGTGCTTTCCTTTGTTCTTGCTGGCGTGCTGGTTGCCGTGACCCGGCGCGACGCCGGGCACCGTCTTCGCGGTTTCCGTCCGGTTGCCGATGAATTCGAGATGGCTGCCGCCGGTCTTGCCGCTCGGCTGCTGCGCGAAGTCCGCGCCGTAGCGGAGCGGCCCGGCCGCCGTGCCCTTGACCGGACGCTTCGGCATCGGCTCGAACTGCGGCGCGGTGTCGCCCGCTTCCCCGGGCGCGGCACTTCTCGATCCGCACCCGCAGGTCGTACCACGCCGCCTGTCCGGTCACCGGGTCGGCGTTGGCGTAGCGGTAGCCGTCCTTCCGCTCGGGCAGCAGCTCCGAGATGATGTGGTTCAGCAGGAAGCCTTTCGTCGACTCCGGCGCCTCGGGATCGAGGTTCCAGGCGCCCTTGCGCTTGCCGATCGCGTTCCAGGTCCACACCGTGTCCGGGTTGACCCCGTCCATCAGCCGCACCTGCGCCTTGACCCGGCCGTGATGGCTGATCACCCAGGCCCAGTCGTCGTCCTCGATGCCGTGCTTGGCGGCGAGCGCGTGGTGGATGTAGAGCCGGTTGGCCGCGGTGATCTGGCGCAGCCAGGCGTTCTGCGAGCCCCAGGAATGGTACATGTGCATCGGCCGCTGGGTCAGCGCGTGCAGCGGGAATTCGTCGCCGCTGACGGCCTGCTCCTCGAACGGCGCATACCAGATCGGCAGCGGGTCGAAATAGGCCTCGATGCGCGCGCGGTGCTCGTTCGGCGGCTGCACCTCGCCGTGGCCGCGCGCGGCCAGGCGGAATTTCTGCAGGTGCTCGCTGTAGACGTGCATGACGATCTGGTCGGCCTTGGCGATCCAGCCGACGCTCGCGGCGTAGTCCAGGTAGCCCCTGTTGGCGTGCTTGAAATAGAGCTGGTCGTGCGGCAGCTCGTACTGCCAGAAGCAGCCGTTCTCGATATAGCGCTCGAGCTGGTTCGGGTTGACCTCGCCCTTGCCGTGCTTCTCGCCGTCGGCGCCGCGCCAGCCGGCGAGCGGCCCGATGCCGGGCGCGCGCTCGTGGTTGACCATGTAGTCGGGGTAGCCGCCGGGATAGCGCGGGCTGCCGTCCTCCTTGATCAGGCCCGGCAGGCCGACGCGCGCGCCGATCGCGAGCAGCACGTCCTGGAACGGGCGGACGTCGCGGTCCGGCTGGATGACCGGCTGGCGGATCGAGTCCGCCGGCCCTTCGGCCGAGCAGATCGGCCGGTCCAGGAGCGAGATGCAGTCCCAGCGCTCGAGATAGGTGGTGTCCGGCAGGATCAGGTCGGCGTAGGGGATCATCTCGGAGTAATAGGCGTCGGAATAGATGATCCGCGGGATCTTGTAGTCGCCGGTCGCCGGGTCCTTGTCGGTCAGCATCTTGAGCGTGCCCGGGACGTTCATCGACGAGTTCCAGCCCATGTTCGCCATGTATAGGAACAGCGTGTCGATCGGGTAGGGATCGCCCTTCCAGGCGTTGTGGATGACCATCTGCATCAGGCCGTGCGCGGAGATCGGGTTCTCCCAGCTGAACGCCTTGTCGATGCGCTTGGGCGTGCCGTCCTTCTCGACCAGCAGGTCGGCGGGCTCGGTCGTCATGCCGAGCGGCGCGCCGGCGATCGGCGTGTTGGGCGCGACGGTATGGCCGGCCGGCTTGGGGAAGGAGGGGACCGGCTTCGGGAAGGGCGCCTTGTAGCGGAAGCCGCCGGGCACGTCGACCGAGCCCAGCAGGATCTGCAGCACGTGCAGCGCGCGGCAGGTGTGGAAGCCGTTCGAATGGGCCGAGATGCCGCGCATCGCGTGCATCGAGACGGGACGGCCGACCATCTTGTCGTGCTTGCGGCCGGCCCAGTCGGTCCATTCGATGTCGAGCACCACCTCCTGGCTGAAGGCGGCATGCGCCAGCTCGGCGGCGATGCGGCGGATGGTGGCGGCCGGGATGCCGCAGGTCTCCGCCACGGCGTCGGGCGCGTATCGCGGGTCCATGTAGCGCTCGGCCAGAAGCTGGAAAGCCGGCACCGCCTTGCGTCCGTCGGGCAGCGTGTATTCGCCGACCAGCGCCGGCGACACGTCCGCCGCGAGCGCGTTCGCCAGCGACTGCTGCGTCACGTCGTAGCAAAGCGGGTTGCCGTCGGCGTCGCGCGCGAACAGGCCATCGTCCTCGGCGCCCAGGTCCTGGATCACCAGCCAGGGCGCGTTGGTGTAGCGGACCAGATAGGCGAAATCGACCTTCTCGGCCTTCAGCAGCTCGTGCATCAGGGAGAAGATGAACAGGCCGTCGGTGCCGGGCCGGATTCCGAGCCATTCGTCGGCGATCGCGGAATAGCCGGTCTTGATCGGGTTGACCGAGACGTATTTCGCCTTGCCGAGCGTCTTCAGGCGGCCGATGCCGGCCTTGAGCGGGTTCGAATCATGGTCCTCGGCGACGCCGAACATCATGAAATAGCGGGTATGCTCCCAGTCCGGCTCGCCGAACTCCCAGAACGAGCCGCCGATGGTAAAGCAGCCGGCGGCCGCCATGTTGACCGAGCAGAAGCCGCCATGCGCGGCGAAGTTGGGCGTGCCGAACTGCGACGCCCACCAGCCGGTCATCGCCTGGCTCTGGTCGCGTCCGGTGAACAGCGCCAGCTTGCGCGGATCGGTGCGGCGGATCTCGCTGAGCCAGCCGACCGCGAGGTCCATCGCCTCGTCCCACTCGATCTCCTTGAATTCGCCCGAGCCGCGCTCGCCGACCCGGAGCAGCGGCTTCGACAGGCGGGCAGGGGAGTAATGCTGCATGATGCCCGCCGACCCCTTGCCGCAGAGCACGCCCTTGTTGATCGGGTGATCGCGGTTGCCCTCGATGTAGCGGATACGGCCGTCGCGCAGATAGACCTTGATGCCGCAGCGGCAGGCGCACATGTAGCAGGTCGTGGTCTTTATTTCGTCGGCAACCGCCGGCGAGGTGTCGACGACCTCCCGCACGGTTTCGAACGGATTTATGGACATTCCTGGGCTATTCCCTTCCTTGCCGACGCCAATTCTCAGTCTATCTAGCGGCACAAGTTAGTCAATTCGTTTCCGGTCGTCTATTTTGTCGACAATCCGGGATGGGCGTTTCAGTCGTCGGCCTTTCCCGGATCGAACGTCGGATGGCACGGTGATCAGTTGCCACCATGTAACAGGCTGGCGCCCGGGTTCCCGCGAAATCGGAGTCCCTGGATCGCGGAGCGGCCTCCGCGGCGAGGCGAAGGTCTACATCTTCCGGAACAGCGCGTTGGCGCCGAGACCGGCAAGCACCGCGATGACGATGCACAGGATGCCGTAGAGGGCGGGATTACCATAGGCCATGTCGTAGACCTGGGCGCCTATGCCGCTCTTGGTGACAAGGAGCGGCGTCGCCTGGATGCTTTTCACGTCGCCGTTGTTAATCAGCATGACCTCGATGCTGTAGAAGCCGGTCGGCAGGTTGGCGGGCAGGTAGAGGTCCGCGCGGAACAGCTGCCCGCCCATCACGGTCACGTTTCCTTCGAGCACGCCGTACCGCCCGATCCGCTGCATGTTGCGGATCAGCGCGTCGCGGAATCGCGCGGCCTCGGCCGGCCCGACATTGTTCCGCGGCACGAACTTCAGGTACTCGACGCCGATCTGATAGAGGTCGCGCGTGCGCAGCGGAAGCCATTCTTCGAGCGGGTCGCTCGACAGCACCTGGTAGAAGGACGGCACGTCATCGAACTGCACCTTGGCGCGGTTCACCCAGATGCCGGCGATCCGCTGCTTGCGCCTGACGGTCATCGAATGGCGCGGTCCTTCGACGACCACGACGAGCTTGCCGGCGCCCTCGATCGCGCCGAACAGAAGAACCTTGGTGCCGGTGAAGCCGGTGGTGATCTTGACGACGCTCTCCGACAGGTCGGCGATGAGCGGCTCCGCTTTCGCCGCCGGTGCGATCGCGATGGCGAGAGCCAGGCCGAGGAAGATCTGCCGCATGATCAAAATCCGGCCACCTGTCCCAGGGTGTACGGATCGGCCGGCGTCACGACGAGGTCGAAGGCCAGCTTGGCGGACATCGACAGCACCACCGCGGCGAGCAGGCCGCGCAGCTGCTCGCCGCGCAGATAGCCGGCGACCATCGCGCCGAGCCGGGCGCCGAGCACCGCGCCCAGCAGCAGCAGGAAGGCCAGCACGACGTCGACCGTCTGGTTCCAATAGGCCTGCAGGAAGGTCGCGTTGGCGGTCACGAAGATGATCTGGAAGAGCGAGGTCCCGACCACGAGCCCGGTCGGCATGCCGAGCAGGTAGATCATCGCCGGCACCATCACGATGCCGCCGCCGACGCCGAGGACCGCGGCGAGCAGACCGACCAGGAAGCCGACGAGCAGCGGCAGCAGCGCGCTGATATAGAGCTTCGAGCGGCGGAACCGCATCTTGAACGGCAGGCCATGCAGGAAGTTGTGCTGGTGCAGCTTGCGCGGGGGCATGGCCGAGCGCCGGAGCCGGATGGCCCGCCTGCTCTCGATCAGCATCAGCAGGCCGATGAGGCCGAGGAAAACCACGTAGCAGAGGCGGATCACCAGATCGGCCTGTCCGTTCTCGCGCAGGCTGCGGAAGAGCCATACGCCGAGGGTCGAGCCAAAAAGGCCGCCGATCATCAGCACGATGCCCATCTTCACGTCGATGTTGCCGCGCCGCCAATGCGCCATCACGCCGGAGGCCGAGGACGCGACGATCTGGTTCACTTCCGTTCCGACGGCGACCGCGGCGGGAATGCCGAGAAAGATGAGCAGCGGGGTCATCAGGAAGCCGCCGCCGAGACCGAACATCCCGGACAGCATGCCGACACCCACTCCCATGCCCAGAAGCAGGAAGGAATTCACCGACAATTCGGCGATCGGCAGGTAGATATGCATCTGCGACGCCGCTTCTATGCCGGGGTGACGATGCGCCCTCTCGCTGAGCGGTGCAGCTGGATGCGACACGCCGGCAATTCAAGCAATTTGCCCAGGATTGGAGCGCGCATCTATGCGCCGCGGGCCGGCGAAGTCAACCATCGCCGCTGCGCGCGCGGAAGATTTCCCGCGCTTCGCGTCTTTTTGTCACACTGTCGGTGTTCGCCTGCGATTCCAGCGGCTTCCGGTGCGCGCCGCGGATCGGATCACGGGCCTTGGATGACCGGCCCGCCCGCCGCTTTCCAGCCCATGATGCCGCCCGCGAGTCGGTACAGCTCCTCATAGCCGGCGCGCGAAAGCAGTTCCGACGCCATGCCGCAGCGGATGCCGCTGGCGCACATCAGAAGCAGTCGCTTTCCCGCCGCATCGGGGATGTTGTTCGGATCGAAGGAGGAGAGAGGAACCAGCGTGGCCCCTTGAATGCGCTCCATGGCGAATTCGTGGGGCTCGCGGACGTCGACAAGCACGACCTCGTCGCGCTCCATCCAGCGCCGCGCGGTCTGCGGGTCGACCATCTCGATTCGTGGCTTACGCGAATCGCCGTTGGCCATATCTTGCGTCTCCAACGAATGCCCCGTCAGAAGGTGGAATGAGCACCGGAGCATGTCAAGCGGCATTGCACCGGCAACCGGCGGTCGCAGCCGACGATGTGCGTGATTTCAATGAATTGGAAGGTGCGCCGGGATTTGGCGCCGGCGCACCCCCAGTAAATTCCTATTGGCGGTAGTCCGATCCGTGCCGGTCGAGCATGCGCAGCAGGCTGTCCCATTCGAGGTCGGCATAGGTGCCGCTTGCCCACTTCTCCTCGTAGCGCTTGATCGCCGCGGACCGCGACGCCTCGGAGACCTCGATCAGCGGGCCGTCGCCGGCCGCCGTCTGGATCTGGCAGGCGGTCTCGAGGAAATACATGCGCTTGAACGTTTCCTTGACGGTCTTGCCGACCGTCAGGAGCCCGTGATTGCGCAGGATGACGCAGTCGGCCTTGGCGCAATCCTTCCCGAGATGCTCGCGCTCGTCCATGTTGCCGACCACGACGTCGTATTCGTGATAGGCGAGGTTGCCCAGGACCAGCAGGGCCTGCTGGCTGATCGGCTTGAGGCCGCCCGCCTGGGCGGCGACCGCGACGCTGGCGCGGGTATGCAGATGCATGACGCAGTTGGCGTCCGGGCGCGCCATCAGCACGCCGCTATGGATTGTCCAGCCCGCCTCGTTGAATTCGCCCGGCTCGCCGACGACATTGCCGTCGAAATCCATCTTGACCAGGCTCGACGCGGTGACCTCGTCGAAGAACTCGCCGTAGCGGTTGATCAGGAAATGATTGGGCTCGCCGGGCACCCGCGCCGACAGGTGGGTGTAGATGAGGTCGGTCATCCGGAGCTTGTCGACGATGCGGTAGAGCGCCGCGAGATCGCACCGCATCTGCCATTCCGCTTCGCTGACCTGTTTCTTTTGCCGTAAGGTGGTGACTGACATATCGACCTCTTTCGCCTGCCTGTTGCATCCGGTGACAACGCCTGGTGGTAAGCTTAGAGGAAAGCGCCGGACGCGGAAAGCCCGCCCGGCGCGCGCCGTTAACCCGGCCTCTGTTGCGGCCCCGCGCAGGCCCGCTACACTGGCGGCGGACGAAAATCGAAGGATCGGAAGCGGAGAGACCCTGATGTCCCAGCTGCTGACGGAAGGCCAGCGCGCGGCCTATGAGAGCGATGGCTTCTGTCATCCGGTGCGCGCGCTGAGCGCGGCCGAGGCGTCAGCCTATCGCCGCCGCTTCGAGGATTACGAGAAAGCCAACGGCGGCTGGTACGAGATGTCCAAGGGCCAGAAGCTCTACCTGCTGCAGACCTGGGCCGCGGAGCTGGCGAGCAACGAGAAGGTGCTCGACGCGGTGGAGGGCGTGCTGGGGCCGGATCTCTTCGTCTGGGGGCTCAGCCTGTTCGTCAAGGATGCGCGGGACCCGGGTTATGTCTCCTGGCATCAGGACTCGACCTATTGGGGGCTCGACAAGCCCGACGTGGTGACCGCCTGGATCGCGCTCTCGCCGGCGACGCGGGAGAGCGGCTGCATGAAGATGTGGCCCGGCAGCCACCGGCTCGAGCAGCTTCCGCACCACGATACGCTGGCGAAGCACAATCTGCTGACGCGCGGGCAGGAGCTTGCGGTGGCGGTCGACGAGGCCGAGGCGCGCTTTATCGAGCTGCAGCCCGGCGAGATATCGCTGCATCACGTGCGTACCGTGCATGCGTCGGCGCCGAACGAATCCGCCGGCCGGCGCATCGGCGTCGCGGTGCGCTACATCGCGCCGCATGTCCGCCAGGTAAACGGCGGGCAGGACAGCGCCTGGCTGGTGCGCGGCGAGGATCGCTGCGGCAACTTCGTGCACGAGACGCCGCCGGCGCGCGACATGGACCCGGCGGCCAGGGCGGAGCATGCGCGGATCATGAAGCTGCGTCAGGACGTGCTGTACAAGGGCGTGGCCGGCACGCCCGGGCGCGAATTGCGCTGATGCGGCCGCTCCGGCTCGCAGCGATGGTCCTCGCGGTCGCGGCGCTCGGCGCGTGGCAGCCGGCGCGGGCGAGCGCGGCCGGCTCGCACGGCGTCGCCCAGCTGGACGCCGCCTCCATCCCGGCCAAGGAGCTGCAATCCTTCGCCAACGCCGCCCGCGCGGTCTTCCGCATCCGCCAGGCCTACGCGCCCAAGGTGCAGGCGGCGCACAGCGAGATGGACGCCCGCGATTTCATCGTCGCCGCCCAGAAAGAGATGGAGGACGCGATCCGGCGGGAAGGCATGTCGGTCGCGCGCTACAACGACATCCTCAAGCTCGCCCAGCGCGATGCCGCCCTGGCCGGCCGCATCCAGGAGCTGGTTGACAAGGCGGCGCGGAAAGGAAAGCGGTGACGTCGCCTGCCGCCGACCTGATCTTGCGCGGCGGCAAGGTCGTCACCGTCGATTCGCGCTTTCGCCTGGCGAGCGCCTTCGCGGTCAAGGACGGCCGCTTCATTGCGGTCGGCGACGACGCCGCGATTTCCGCGCTGGCCGGCGAGGGGACCCGGGTCGTCGAAGCGGCAGGCCGAGCGGTGGTCCCCGGGCTGATCGACGGCCATGCGCACATGGACCGCGAAGGTCTCAAGGCGCTGATCTATCCCTCGCTTGCCGGATGCGCCTCGATCGCCGACATCCAGGACCGCATCCGTGCGCTGGCGCAGGCCGCGCGGCCCGGCGAATGGATCGTCACCATGCCGGTGGGCGATCCGCCGAACTTCTTCGGCGTGCCCGACGGCCTCGCCGAGAAGCGCTATCCCAACCGCTGGGATCTCGACCGGGTCGCGCCCGACAATCCCGTCTACATCAAGGCGATCTGGGGACCGTGGCGGCACATCCTGCCGCTGGTGTCGATCGCGAACTCGAAGGCGCTCGAAGCCGCCGGCATCACCGCGGCGACACGGCCGCCCTGTCCGTCGGTGGAAATCGAGAAGGCGCCGGGCAACGGCGAGCCGACCGGCGTCTTCATCGAGAACACGTTCTATCCGATCGTCGAGCTGACCTTGATGCGGGCCGCGGGCGGCTTTTCGGCGGCCGACCGGGTGCGCGGCCTGCGCGAAAGCATGCGGCTTTACAATGCCGCCGGCACGACCAGCGTGTTCGAAGGGCATGGCGTCGCGGGCGAAGTGCTCGGCGCCTATCAGGCGCTGCGCGACGCGGGCGAGGCGAGCGTCCGCGGCAATCTGATGTTCAGCCCGTCCTGGTCGGCGGTCGGGCCGGCGGACCGCCTCGACATGCTGCGGAGCTGGACGCGCTGGCTCGCCGGGCGCGGGCTGGGTGATGCCATGCTGCGGGTCGCCGGGCTGTTCGCGGAGCTCGACGGCGGGCCCGAGCACGCGCTGCGCGCGCAGGCCAATCCCTATACCGGCTGGGCGGGCTTCCATTTCGATGCCGGGCTGCCGCGGGAGGATCTGAAGACGGTGCTGGTCGAGGCGGCGCGGCTGGGCATTCGCGTGTCCGGCATCGTGCCGGCGATGCTGGATCTGTTCGCCGAGGTCGACCGCGCGGCGCCGATCGGCGATCAGCGCTGGATCCTGGGCCACGTCAATGTCCTGAGCGAGGATGACGTGAGTCGCATCCGCGACCTCGGCCTGGTCGTGACGACGCATACCAACCGCTATGTCCACAAGGAGGGCCACTTGCTGAAGCAGCGGCTGGGCGCGGCGCGCGAGGACGACATCGTGCCGCTGCGCCGCCTGCTCGACGCGGGCGTGCACGTATCCTTCGCGACCGACAACGTGCCGATCTCGCTCTGGCATCCGGTCTCGCAGGCGGTCGCGCGCCGGAGCCTCTATACCGGCGAGGCGATCGCCCCGGGGCAGCGGCTGACCCGGGAGGAGGCGCTCCGCTGCGCGACGGCGGAGGGCGCCTGGCTGTCCTTCGAGGAAAACGAGAAAGGCTCGATCGAGGCGGGCAAGCTTGCCGACTTCGCCGTTCTGTCCGATGATCCGCTCGCCTGTCCCGAGGCGGCTCTCCCCGACATCACGTCCGTGCTCACCGTGGTCGGCGGCCGGGTCGTCCACGACGTCGCAGCATCCTGAGCCTGTCGCCGGGCGAGCCACGTATCGCCCGCCTGTTTCCGCATCGCCCAAGAGGAAATCCATGACCCCATCATTCGCGTTCATCGGCTTCGGCGAGGCCGGGTCGACCGTGTCGGAGACGCTCCGCGCCGCCGGCGTCGAGCGCATCGCCACCTATGACATTCTGTTCGACGACGCCGAGAAGGGCCGGCCGCTGAAGCAACGGGCCGCGGCGCTCGGCGTCGAGGCCTGCGGCACCGCCGCAGACGCCATCGCCGGCGCGGACATCGTTTTTTCGACCGTCGTCTGCAAGTCGTCGCTGCCCGCCGCCGAGGCCGCGGCGAAGCATCTCCGGCCGGCGCAGTTTTATGTCGACTTCAACTCGATCTCGCCGGGCCTGAAGCGCCAGGTCGCCCAGGCCATCGAGCCCTCGGGCGCGCGCTTCGTCGAAGCGTCGGTGATGTCGAACGTGCCGGGTCACGGCCATCGCGTGCCGATGCTGCTGGGCGGCAAGGGCGCGCGCGATTTCATGGCTTTGATCGCGCCGCTCGATTTCAACGTGAAATTCGTGCAGGAGGAGATCGGCCTCGCCTCGGCGACCAAGATGGTGCGCAGCATCATGATGAAAGGGATGGAGGCGCTCTATCTCGAATGCATGCGCGCCGCCGAGCATTTCGGCATCGAGCAGGAGGTGCTCGATTCGGTCGACGAGTTGATCGCGGGGCGGAACTGGACCCAGAACTGCAATCGCGTGATGGCGCGCACCGTGATTCACGCCAAGCGGCGGGCGGACGAGATGGCCCAGGTGGCGGAGACGCTGCGCGAGATCGACATCGACCCGACGATGGCCGAGGCGACGGAGCGCTGTCTGCGCTGGTGCTCGACGCTGGGCTTGAAGGAGGTCTATGCCGGCGGCCTGGCGAAGGACTATCACGACGTGCTGGAGAAGATCAGGCAGGCCGGCGGCTGACGGGACGCCGTCAGCTGGCTCGGGAACTTGAACGGAGATCGCTTCTCGAGCAGGACGCCCGCATTACCACTTTCGATCGCGCCCTTGATCTCGCTGTCGAGCGGGCTGAGCTGGCCCTCTTCGAACAGTTTTTCGAGCCCGAGCCGCGGGCGCGCCGCCGTCCTGGAAATACGGTACTTGCGTTGTGGGGGGCGCCGATGATGCCGGGGAAATACGCGTCATCAGGGTACGCGAGGGGGTGCGGCTTGGCGGTTCATATCGCGTCGACCTGGACCCTAGTATTTCGCGCTGTCGGCGGCATTTGCGGGCAATGCGAGCGCGCCGGCGGCGATGGCGGCGGCGAATACAAGGGACTTCATTTTGTTCTCTCCTGAGTTCGTTTATGCGGTATTGCGCATGGCCCGGATCCTCGGAGGGTCGGCGCGCCGGTTCTAATATCGATCGCCCATCGAATCGATACGCGGCTGCTATGCCGGGGCGGGCATCGCCCGACAGGCCGGCCCAATAGGGGGTACTCATTAAGCAGGAAGATACGTCTAGCGCGTAGTTGCCTGCGTCCGTGATCCCTGCCATGTAAAAGCCGCAATTAGGCTCGGATCAATGATGCAAAGAACAAGATCTGGCCTGGCGGCGGCCGCTGCGCGAATGCAGCTCACCGATCCGCTCGAGGGGAAGTCCAGCCTGCAAACGCGGCTCGAAGAAGCTGAAAAGCGGGCGCAAGAGGCAGAGGTGTCTGTGCAGGATGCGCAGGCAACGCTGGCTCGGACTTTACTCGAAGCGGCACGTGTGGAAGCCGCCGTTACGGCCCGCATAAAGGCTCAGAGCGAAGCCGAGATCGAGGCTTTGCGCACGGAGCTCGACGCGTTGAAACATGCCGCGCCGGACGCGTGACGCATCGTCCGACGCCGCGCGCTCCGCGCCGGCCGACGATGCGGTCGCCGCGGCGCCCAAGGGCGAGCCTGCGCCGGAGGGCCGGAGCTACCGCCCGATCACGTTGAAGGAATGGGATTTGCCGGTCGCGGACGAGGATGCGGCAGAGGACGAGAGGGATGCGGAAACCGTTCCCGCGCCGCTCTGGAGCATTTCCGCGCCTATCACCTCGATGTCTTTCCGCGCGGCGCTGTTCGCCGTCGCCATCGTCGGCGCCGTCGTCTCCTACGCGACGACGGCCTCCCTGATGAGCAAGCCCGGCGCGCCATCGGTTGCGGCGGGCATGGCGGGCGTGGCCTCCGGACTGGCCCAGCCCGACAGCCGTTCCGAGAGTGTCGTGACCGGCGACTGGACGGCCTCCGCGTCCGGCGGCAACTGGCTGCTCTACATGCCGGTCGAACGGACGTCGCTCGTGCGGTATCTCGCCGGGAACGCCTGGTCGAAGATCCAACTCGCCGAGAAGCAGTAAGCGGCCCGCCCGCCGCCTTTCGGTCGCTACCCGACTCCATACTGATTGAACGATGCCGATTCGGCGCGCGCCCGGCGCGTATTTCGACGCCGCATGCACGGCGCCGTCATTCGCGTTTGCACTGCTTTCGCCGCGCCGCCTATACTTGGCATTCTGAAAAAGATCAAAACAAATAACAAATTCAACAGGGAGTGCGTTATGTCCAGATCGTTCGCGGCATCGATCCTATTGCTATTGGGGCTGGCCTTCGCGGCGGCGCCGGCGGTCGCCGCAGGCTACAAGCGATTCCGCAGCGCCAGCGAGCGCGTCCACCTTCTCGAAATACGCATGGCTGTGGTCCGACAAGTCCGCGGACAAGGGCGCCGCGACATCGCAGCAGCGCGCCACGCCGGTCGCGGCCTGCGCGATGGATTGTTGCTGCCAGATGGTCGTCGGCGGCAGCACGAAGAACGAATGCAAGTCGCGCGACGACTGCATCAATGCGGGCGGCATATGCCGCAACAAGTCGGATGCGCGGTGCAATTGACCGTGCGGGGCGACACGAAGCGAGGCTAGGCGGTCTTCTCGCCGTAGTCACGGAGCACGTCCGGGTCGGGGTCGCGCCCGAGGCCCGGGCCGTCCGGCACCCGAAACGCGCCGTTCCTGACGTCGATCAGGTCGCCCACGATGCTCGCTTCCGGCGTGCAGTAGAAGCGCTCGACCATGCTCGGCTGCGGCATGGCGGCCAGCAGCTGCAAGGTGGCGAGGAAGCCCGGCCCGAAATACGGCGAGTGGGGTATCAGGGTAATCGCGGATGTCTCGGCAAGCGTGATGATCTTGCGGAACTCCGTGATGCCGCCGACCTTGGTGACGCTCGGCTGGGCGTAGGTGACCGCCTTGGCGTCGAACATGCGCTTGAACTCGAAGGCGGTGCAGGCGTTCTCGCCCGCCGCGAGCGGAATGCCCGACTGCGCCTGCAGCGCGGCGAGCGCGGCGAAATCCTCCGGCGGAAAAATCGGCTCCTCCAGCCAATGCGGATTGAAGGGGCGGAACTTTGCCGCCATCGCCGCCGCCTGGTTGGGCGTCCAGGGGCAGTTGGTGTCGATCATGATGGCGACGTCGGGCCCGGCCGCCTCGCGCGCCGCGCGCACGGCCGGGACCGTGGTCTCGTGCAGCTTGATGTATGTGTAGCCCTCGGCCACGGCGGCGGCGGTGCGCTCGCCGCAGATCTCGGGCTCCGGCGTCTTCATCAGGCTGGCATAGGCCGGCAGCGAGTCGCGCACCTTGCCGCCGAGCAGCCGGTGCAGCGGCAGGCCGGCGGCCTTGCCGGCGATGTCCCACAGCGCGATGTCGATGCCGGAGATGGCGAACATGGTGACGCCGTAACGGCCCCAGATATGGTTCGACTGCTGCAGCCGGTAGGAGATGCCGGCGATATCGCGCGCGTCCTGGCCGATCAGGGCCGGCGCGATCATATGGTCGACCGCGGCCTTGGTGGCGCGCAACGCCCCGTAGCCGAAGGCGTCGCCCCAGCCGGAGATGCCGGCGTCCGTGTCGATTCGCAGAAGGACGTAATCCAGCGTTCTTCCGCCGCGCCATTCCTTGGCCTTGTCGCCGGTGTCGAAGGGCAGGCGGACGATGAAAGATTCGATGTTTTCGATACGCATGGGGTCCTCCGGTCCAAGTATTCATTGGGTTCTTTGGAGTTCTTGGGGCCGACCATGGCCCACCGCCGCTTTGGCTTCTTTGCAACACTACTCTATCAACTGCACTGCAAAACGACCACCGCGTGCGCCGCCGCTTGCGGACGCGGCGGCGCCGTGTCAGAGATTTCCTTAGCGCGGGGGTCAGGGAACTGCCGCCTGGGCGAAACGTTGGTATGGTTAATTATTTCGTAACCACAGGGAGTTAAGAGGGTGTGTCTGTCGTCACAGACAGGGGTGGGCAGGGGCTGTAGCCTTGGCTCATTAATGAGTGGGAGCGGGGCTATGTTGACCATCCGATACGCGACTTCGGACTATCTTTGTCACGATCCGAACTGTGCATTGTGCAGTGCGGACGCCGACTATGGCGAGCCGCTCGGGCATTATCGCTGCCAGTGCTGCGGCGACGAGGATCCCGAGCTGTTCATGCTGCGCGACGATATCTGGCGCCGCATCACCGGGAACCATCCGGAGCTGCTGCTGTGCTGGCGCTGCGCCGAATCGGCGCTCGGCCGGCCGATCCTTCCGGCGGACCTGACCAAGTGCCCGCTCAATTGCCAGCTTTATCCGTCGATGATGCTGGAAGCGGGGCATGACCTCGACAAGATCACCCGCCGCTACCGGGCGCATCGCCACGCCGCGATGGCGGCCTGACCGCCGGGCGCGCCGACGCGCGCCTGGGCTCGGTCCCTTCCCGGATCTTTCCCGAATAACGTGAGTCGTCTCGAGCCGCCGGCGGGCCCCCGGCGGCGCCGATGCCTGTTCCCGGCGGCCCCGATTTGAGCCGCGCCGGCATTTGTGATTTGTCTGAAGGGAGACGCGATTTTCGGGGGAGCCCATCCAGTGAAGGTCTTGCAAGGCATCGTCGTCGCCGATTTCAGCCGCGTGCTGGCGGGTCCGTTCTGCGCCCAGCAGCTTGCCGACATGGGCGCGGACGTGATCAAGGTGGAGAGCCCCGACGGCGACGAGAACCGCGGCTGGCAGCCCCAGCTCCCCAACGGCAGCAGCAGCAACTACGCCAGCGTGAACCGCGGCAAGCGCGCCATGACGCTCGATCTCAAGTCCGCGGCGCGGCGCCTGGAATCCTGCGCCGGCTGATCGAGCGGTCGGACGTGCTGCTGCACAATTTCCTGCCCGACACCGCCGCCCGGCTCGGTCTGACCTACGACGCCGTGCGCGCGATCAACCCGCGCCTCGTCTACTGCACGATCAACGGCTATGGCGAGAAGGGTGCGCTGCGCAACAAGCCGGGCTATGACCTGATGGTGCAGGCCTTCTCCGGCACGATGTCGACGACCGGCTTCGAGGGCGGCCCGCCGGTGCGCTCGGGCGTGTCCTTCATCGACATGGCGACCGGCATCGCCGCCTATGGCGCGATCGTCAGCGCGCTGTTCGCGCGCGAGCGCACGGGCCAAGGCGCCTGGGTGCACGGCTCGCTGCTCGAGACCGCGGTCTCCCTGCTGGGCTATCACGCGATCTCCTGGCTTCAGGCCGGCAAGCTGCCGGTGAAGCAGGGCTCCGGCAGCGCGAGCTCGGTGCCCTACCAGGCTTTCCAGTGCAGCGACGGCTACCTGCTGATGGGCGCGCCCAACGACGCGGCGTGGCAGCGCTTCTGCGCGGCGCTGGAGGACCCGGCGCTCGCCGCCGATGCGCGCTTCGCCACCATCCCGCTGCGCGTCGCCAACCGGGACGTCCTGATCCCGATGCTGGAGAAGCGTTTCCTCGAGAACACCGTCGCCCATTGGGTCGACCGGCTCGAAAAGAAGGGCGTGGCCGTCTCGCCGTTGCATTCGCTCGATCAGGTCTTCACCCATCCGCAGGTGCTGGCGAACGACATGCTGACCCATGTCACCGACGTCGACGGCACGCGCCTGCCGCTCGTCGGGATGCCCTTCAAGATGGAGGCGGCGGACGGGCCGGTGCGTCCGGCGGAACGCCCGGTGCCCCGCCTCGGCGCGCATACCGACGAGATCCTCGGCGACGTGCTGGGCTATTCCGCCGACGAGATCCGCGCGCTGCGCGACGCCGGCGCTGTCTGACTGCTTCGCCGCTGGGCGGGCTAATTTGCGCGCGTTCGGATGTCGCCGTAAGGTCGAAGGAATACCCCGGCTGCCCGATCGGTTCCCCCACATCGTCACACGCATGAACCGCTCGGCGGCAAATCACCAACGCGGGCCGGCCGCGGAGCCGCCGCCGATGGAGGACCCTCATGACGGAACCGAATCTCGAAGGCCTGGTCGAATACGAGCGCGCGGGCAACATCGTCACGCTCAGGCTCAACCGGCCCGAAAAGCTGAATGCTTTCAGCGACGAGCTCGTCGCGGCGCTGATGGCCGCCCTGCGGCGGTTCGACAATGACGAAGACGCGCATCTGGCGATCCTGTGCGGCAACGGGCGCGCGTTTTCCAGCGGCGCGGACGTCCATCAGCGCCAGCTTCGCTCGCGCGAGGAGTTCAAGAAATACGGCGGGCCGCAGGCCACCGGCGCGCACTCGTCCGATCTCTTCACCAAGGCGGTGAACTGGAAGCCGGTGATCGCCGCCCCGCACGGCTATGTGCTCGGGCTGGCGAACGCGGTCGTCTTCGAATGCGATCTCGTGGTTGCCGAGGAAGGCACGCGGTTCCAGATCACCGAGACGCCGCGCGGCCTCGGCGCCTCGAAATACTGGGGCCTGCTCAACTACCGCAGCGGCGGCGCGTTCGGCACCGAGGTCGCGCTGACCGGCCGCTGGTTCACCGCCGAGGAATGCCTCGAGCACAACCTGATCAACCGCGTCGCGCCGAAGGGCAAGCTGATGGACGTGGCGAAGGAGCTTGCCGAGCAGGTCTGCGCCAACCCGCCGCTCAGCGTCCGCGCCACGGTGCGTACGCGGCGCTGGTACATGGAGAAGATGACGCGCGAGATCATGATGCAGACGGCGCCGCTCCAGCTCTATCTCAGCGAGGATTTCAAGGAGGCGGCCCGCGCCTTCGCGGAGAAGCGCAAGCCGGGCCCGTTCAAGGGACGATAGGGAGGCGCCGGCCTTCGCTCACGGGTCCATGGCCCCGTCGATGCGGTCGGGGTCGGGTTCGATTTCGCGCTCGCTCTCCGTTTCGGGCTGCGCCGCCGGGGCCGGCTTCTTTTCCTCTGGCTTGGCGGCGTCGCCCTTCGAGGAGGCGAAGACGCTGAGGAACCATTCTTCGAGCGGCGTATGGCGGACCGGGTGGAAATCCGCCGGCGGCGGGCCGCCGTTGGCGCCCGAGATCTTGCGCCATGCTTCCTCGACCTCTTGTGCGCTGAGGGGCTCGATGTCGGCGAACATGTTTTCCATGGGACTGCCGTATACCTCCGGGCGACGCTCCGGCGCTTTCGGATCGACCGAGCCGGGGATCGGGCTGTGGTCGGCAAATAGATCGTCGAAGACCGAATTCCGCGTAGTATTTCGGATCGTCCATCGGCCCGTTCGGACCGACCGAGCCGGGGATGGGGCCCTGGTCGGCGAATACGTTGTCGAAAACCGTTTCCCCGTAATATTTCCGATCGTCCATCGGCCCGTCCGGACCGACGATGCCGTTGCCCCAGCGCGGATCGTTGGCGAAGTATTTCTTCAGCGCCGCGGCTTTTTCCAGAGGCGTCCAATGCCTTTTTGCCGGCGGCGGCGCTGCGGCGGCAGGCGGCGCGGTGGTTTTCGCTGCGGGCGCTTGTGTCGTTTCGAGTTGCGGCGTCCTTGCCGACCTCGGCACGGGCGGCGCCGGCTTCCGGTGCGGCACCGGCACGGCTGCGATTTCCGGGAGCTCGAGCTGTTTCAGGTCCAGTGGTCGCGGCTCGGGAACCGGCTCCGGCGGCTTGGGCTTTTCCTCGGGCTTCGGCAGGGCGACGGTCGGCAGCATGGGCGCAAGCGCGGGTTTCGGCATGGCAACCGACGGCAGCGGCTGCCGCGCTTGCGGCGGCGGCGCGGGCGGCGGCATGCGCACCACGATGGGCCGGGGCGGCGGCAGGTGCGGCGCCGGGACCGGCTGCAGCAGCGACAGATAGAGGCCGGCGCTCACCGCATGGATCGTTGCGGCGACGAGGATTGCAAGGCCGATATGCCATTCGCGGATGTCGTCCATCGCGTCTATCGGCTCGTAATCAGCCGCACCTCCGTTATGCCGGCCGCCCGAAGCCGCTCCATCAGCGCGATCACGCGGTCGGAGTCCGCGTTACGGTCCGCCTTCAGCCAGACCGGTAGTGGGGATTGCGCGCCGCGCCGCATCAAGCGCGATCTGCGACGCCAAACCGGCGTCGTCGACTTCCTGTCCGTTGAGCGCGAGGCGGCCGTCGGCGGACAGGGCGATGGTCAGGCCCGCCCGCTCCGCTGCCGCGGTCGCCGCGTCCGGCGGCGCCACGGGGAAGGGGATATAGACGCTGACGTTGGCCAGCAGCATGAAGAAGATCAGCAGCAGAAAGACCACGTTGATCAGCGGCAGCAGGGTCTCCGGCGCCTCGCGCCGCCGGCTTCGGCGAAGGTTCATGGCTTGGTCTCCTCCGGCGCCCGCATCAGGGAGACGCTCTTCACGGGGATAGCCGAAAGATCATCGAGCAGGGTGACGATGCGCTGCAGCGGCACGCCGCGCGCGGGCCGGACGACGACCGGCCGGTCCGCGGCGGCCTGCAGCGCCGTCCGCAGCAGGCCCGGCAGCGCCGCGGCCGTCGCCGGCTTCTGATCCAGCATCACGCCGCCATCCTTCTGGATATCCACCAGCAGGGCCGGCGGGCCGGTATTCTGGTCGCTGGCGCGGACCGGCGCCCCGAGCAGGATCGCGTCCCAGCTCGACGCGGTGGCGCTCAGCATGAAGAAGACCAGCAGGATGAATACCATGTCGATCAGCGGCGTCAGATCGATCAGCCGCCGCCGGCCGGCGCCGCTTTCAATCCGAATGGCCGCTCCGGGCCGGCTGGACAGTCGCGTTCTCATGCTCTTCCGGGCTCCTCGACAAAGCCGCCGTGAATACTTTCGTCGCCGCGTCCTCCATGTCGTGCGCCAGCCGATCCACCCGGCGCTCCAGCCAGGTGGCGGCGGCCACGGTGGGGATGGCGATCGTCAGCCCGACCGCGGTCGTCAGCAGCGCTTCCCAAATGCCACGGGACAGGAGGCTGGCGTTTACTTGGTTGCCGGCGGTCTCGAGCTGCTGGAAGGCGGCGATCATGCCCAGCACCGTTCCGAACAGCCCGAGCAGCGGGCTCAGCGTGCCGATGACCTCGAGTCCGCGCAGATAGGAGCGAAGCCGCTCGAGATAAAGATTCGCGACCCGGACGACTTCCTCGCGCACGATGTCATCAGGCACCCGCGGCCGCGCCTGGGCGCGTATCGCGGTCTCCAGCACGCGGGCGATCGGATTCCGCGCCGGGGCCAGCGCCGCCAGCGCCTTTTGCGGCTCGCCCTGCCGGTGCGCCGCGAGCGCCGGCTCGATGAAGCGCCGGTCGCCGATCCGCAGCGTCCAGAACTGGTACAGCTTGACCAGGATGATCGCCATGGCGACGACGGACATGGCCATCAGGACCGCCACGACCGGGCCGCCCTCGGCGACCAGCCAGTCGATCCGCGCCAGCAATGCGTTGAGCAGAGGCGCCGGCAGCCCAGCCATGCCAGTGGAAGCGTGCGACTCCATGTCTTCGCTCCGACCTTGAGGCGTCCGAGTGCGGCCGACAGTCGGCCGACTGGATTTAGGTTGATCCTAAAATGCAGGAGACGAAATCTTATCCGAGTATGCCACTCTACCGCTACTCGAATTTTCGAGGCGCGGAAACAAGGGGATGGGGCGCCGGCTACCGCTGACCCGCATGCGCCAGATGGCGCCGGTCGGCGGCGCGACGCGGTGCGCCGGCAATCTGTCCGTCAGACAACCGTCAGGGGATTGCATTAGGCTGTTATTACACGGAATGCGGAAAGGGCTCTTAATTCCGCAAAATTATCGCACGAGAACGTGATGGTACGGTTGCGTGGTACTGTGCGATGTGGCAAGGATTCAAGATTACTAGCGGCATTGTAACAAAAAAATGGGGAATCTCGTGATAGACATGCCGGACCGGCAACTGCAGGTCCTCGTGCGTGCTCATTTGGACAAATATGGCGAAGCAGCGACAGCAAACGCCCTTGAACGCGCCAACGCGCTCTCCGAGTTGGGGGACGACGCAGGCGCGAAAATGTGGCAGCGCATCGCCGAGATGTTGGCCAGGGTCGAATAGCAAAAAAGCCTCCGTGTGGGGCGCAAAAGACGCGCATTTCGACGCGCTGAGTTCATAACCGAGGATTGGTTACCACTTCCCTCGGGGTTCAAATCAAACTTGAACGGGATCGAACGATCGGCTCCGGAGGGGTGTTTTTGCGCCGGCAGCAGCTGGCGTACCGCGGTCCGCGTGGCCCCCGCGTCAGCCGCATGGCCGTTAACGATAAAGATTAATGGAACGTTAAGATGTCCTGCGATAGGTTGCGCCCGCCAGATTTCCGGCGGGCCGTGGTCCTGTTTCAGGACGCGCGTGTCCTAACCCAAAGAACACGTTGATTTCCCGCTTCCTTCCAGGGGCGCGGAACGTCAACGCTCACGCCCAAGCTGAGGGAGATATCCGTGGACGAGACCAGCAACATGGTGCTGTACCGCCAACTGCAGGCCACTAAATCGGCGGCCTTGCGCATCGGCCCGCTCAACCCCAACCGGCGCGATTCCGCCTTCATCCGTTACCAGCTTTTCGCGCAGCGATGGAGCCGCGTGGCCGGCGGGGAAGCGAACGCGGCCGACTAGAGGGGCAGGGCGAGGGGGCAGAATGGTGCCCGCGGAGGGACTCGAACCCCCGACCTGATGATTACAAATCAACTGCTCTACCAGCTGAGCTACACGGGCACGGGCGCGACCCTATGGGAAGTGCCGCGCCTCTGCAATATGGCGCGCGGGCGGCCGGCGGAGAAGCCCGCCTGAAGCAAAGTCTTGGGATCAGCGTGGCCGCTCGTCAGCTGCGTACGACCCGTGCTGCGTAGCAGCCCGGCGCGGCAAAGTGGATGTGCAGGTAGCGCGCTCGGAAATCGGCGAAAAGCCGCTCGATCGCCCGTTCCAGCTCTTGCCCGTCGATGAGTTCCGAACCGATCAACATGGCGTCGCGGTCGAAGGCTCTTACGGCCAGGGTGCGAAGGCGTAACTGTTCCGGCACCTGGTCCACCGTGTCAAACGTCTCTTCGCCTTCGCGTACGAAGATGGCAAAGCGCATGCGGTAGGGCGAGTCGACGGCATGATGTTCATAGCTGACGAGCAGGAGCGTGTCGCCCGGCTGGGCGTCTGTAAGGCTGATGCGGCAGGGATAGCCCGGCGTCCGCTCGTCGGCGATGCGCCGGACCACGCCCTGCGCTTTCAGCTCTTCGTCCGACAGGGCAAACAGATGCGAGAAGCGTTCCGCCGGCAGGCCTGTGATGCGAAAGGTCACGATCTTTCTCCGAGATTCGTTGGCACGAGGCGCCATTTATGTGTGACGCGCCGTGGCATTCCACCCGCTTCTTGCGGCCGGAGGCGAAGATCCCGGATATGCGGCGACGCCGCGGCGACCCGCTATAAGGCCCTGTAATCGATCGGGGCGAAGCGGTCGAGGCGGCGGTCGACCGGCGGCATCTCGGATTTGAGCCCGCTGGCGCAGTTGAACAGCACGACCCGGTCGCGCGGGCCGACCCGGCCGCGCGCGAGCTCCTGGCGGTAGGCGGTGAAGCAGGCGGCGCCCTCGGGGCCGAGATGGACGCCGTCCGCGCGCGCGACCTCGGCCCGTGCCGCCTCCGCCTCGTCGTCGTCCACCGCCGAGCCGAAGCCGCCGCTTTCCCGCATCGCCCGGAGGCAGAGGAAATCCGCGAAGGGCTTCGGCACGCGGACGCCGTGCAAGGTGGTGGTGACCGGTTCCCAGGGCGTCTCGACCACGTCCTTGCCCTCGTCGAAGGCCTTGACCAGCGGGCCGCAGCGGGTCGACTGCACGGCGACCATGCGCGGCAGGGGGCCTTCGAGCCAGCCGAGCGCGCGCAACTCCTGAAATCCCTTCCACATGCCGATCAGGCCGGTGCCGCCGCCGGTCGGGTAGAAGATCACGTCCGGCGCCCGCCATCCGAGCTGCTCGGCGATCTCCAGCGCCATCGTCTTCTTGCCCTCGATGCGGTAGGGCTCCTTGAGCGTCGAGACGTCGTACCAGCCCATAGCCTCGCGCCCGGCCGCGACGATCTCGCCGCAATGGTTGATCAGCCCGTTGACCCGCCAGACCTTGGCGCCGTAGAGCGCGACCTCGCGCAAGGTCACCTCGGGCGCGTCGTCGGGCAGGAAGACGTAAGCCTCGATCCCGGCGCGGGCGCAATAGGCGGCGAGCGCGGCCCCGGCGTTGCCCGCGGTCGGCATGGCGGCGCGCGTGACGCCGAACGCCTTCAGCATCGCGACGGCGACGGCCAGCCCGCGCGCCTTGAAGCTGCCGGTCGGCATGCGGCTCTCGTCCTTGACCAGGATCTCGCCGCCGCCGAGCGTCTGGCGGAGCGCGGGTAGCGGCAGGAGCGGCGTCATCGGCTCGCCCAGGCTGACGATGTCCGCGGCGCGGCGGAGCGGCAGCAGCTCGCGGTAGCGCCACATCTCGGCCGGCCGGCGGGCGATGTCGTCCCGCGTCACGCGGCGGCCGACGGCATCCAGGTCGTAGCGCACGAGCAGCGGCTTGCCCGCGCGCGAGACGTTATGCAGGCGGTCGGGATCGTGCCGCTCGCCGGTGGCGCTGCATTCGAGATGGCTGACGCAGCAGGCGTCGTCATGAAGGTCGGGAAGGCGTGTCGGGCATGGCGGGGTCCGGTTCTCGGAAAGCGCCACGCTATCACGTTTCGCCGGCGCCGGCATGAAGACCGCTGCCCGGTCTGATCCGGCGCCCGTTTCGGATTGGCACCATGTTTCGACCTGTAAAGAGTGCGCGCCGCGGCAAATCCGGGCCATGTTCGAGGGGAGAAGACGATGCTTCGTTTGAAAATATTCTTGTCCGTCGCCGGCCTGTTGCTGCTGGTCTGCCCTCCCTTGCAGGCGGCGCAGCCCATTCTCGACGGCACGCCCCGCACCGTGGTGATGTCGGCCTTCGCCCCGGAATGGGAGGTCCTGCTGAAGGGCACGGCCGGGCAGAAGGAATACAGGCTCAACGGCAAGCGCTTCGTGACCGGCAAGCTGGCGGGCAAGGACGTTGTCCTGGTCCTGAGCGGCATCAGCATGATCAATGCGGCCATGACGGCGCAGCAAGCGATCGACCGCTTCACCGTCTCGGCCATCGTCTTTTCCGGCATCGCGGGCGGCGTGGATCCGTCCTTGACGATCGGCGACGTGGTCGTGCCCGACCAGTGGGCGGAATACCTCAATTCCGTGTTCGCGCGAGAGGTCGACGGCCGTTTCGTGCCGCAGTCCTTCTACAGCGCGAAGGATCTCTACCCCAACTTCGGCATGATCTTTCCGAGCAAGACGGAAGTGATGCGCGCCGGGCTGAACAAGCCCGAGCATCGCTTCTGGTTCCCGGTCGACGCCCGGCTTCTCGCGGTCGCGCGGCGCGTTGCCGGGGATGTCACGCTCGCCAATTGCGACCCTAAGGGCCACTGCTCCACGCACAAGCCGAAGGTCTTGGTGGGCGGCAACGGGGTTTCCGGCCAGAGCTTCGTCGATAACGCGAAATTCCGGGCCTACGTGTTCGATACTTTCAAGGCCCGGGCGCTGGACATGGAAAGTGCTGCGGTGGCGCACGTCGCCTATGCCAACGGCGTTCCGTACATCGTCTTCCGCAGCCTGTCCGATCTTGCCGGCGGCGGCGAGGGTGCGAACGAAATTCACGTGTTCCTCGCGCTGGCTTCGGCGAACGCCGCCAAGGTGGTCACCGCCTTCCTGACGGCAATGCCGTAGGCTCCGGCCGCGATGGCGGACGCAGAGGTGTCGCTTGGCGTCGTTCGCGATGTCGGGACGGGCATCGGACAGGGCGTGTTTCGATCGTTCGAAAGCGCCGCGACATCATGTTTCGCCGGCGCGAGCAGGACGGCGTCCGCCAATGGGTCGCGCGATTATTCCCTTCGCACCTGCACACAAATGTTCACGGCGCGGTGCGGTTCCGGAATAGTGCCGGCGCGGCGGAAAAGTGCCGAATCGCCACCGTGAGGGCCGCCGCTCGAGACCGCTGATCACGGAACGATCAAGCGCGGTAACTGAAATATCACCGTTATTTCAAAATCTTAGCGTTGAAGGTTGTGCCTGAGCTGACCATCTCTCGGACAGGCCGGCACTCGGCCGGCGGAAACCGACACGGGATCCGTGCAAGTTTTTTAAAATGAAGGTTGTGGCTGGGCCGACCATCTCTCGGACAGGCCGGTGATCGGCCGGCGGAAACCCCCGACACGGGATCCCCCCGTCGCCAAGGTTTCTCTTCACCAAACACTAGGAGTGGCAGAAATGAAGAAATTGATGGTTCCTTTGGCTCTCGCATTCGCCCTGTCGGCGACCGGAGCGGCCTTTGCTGCAACGTCCAGCGATCCGGACGCGTATCTCTACGCACAGCCGAGCCCGTTCGCGCAGCCGACGGATTCGGTCGGGTCGCAGACCGTCGCGCAGACGCCGGACCCGCGGCTCGATCCCGAGTCTCAGGAGGCCAACCTGTCGCAGCAGACCTACGCGGCCATGCCGCAACATCAGCACCAGGCTTCTTCCGATCCGTGGACCCAGGACGGCATCTTCGGGCCCTATGGGCCGGAATAAGCCTGCGCGCGATTGCAGCAGACTGGAAGGGGCAAGACGGCCGGGGGAAGTCACTCCCGGCCGCCTTCCATTGTGCGCGCCGTTACGTCGGCGCCGAACCTTCGCAAGCATCTGAGACGCGCGATGAAGGCCCGGATGCCGAAGCATTTTCCCGAGATCACGCGCGAACCTGCCGGCCACACGCCCGATCACGGCGCGGTGTGGGCTCGGCCCGGCGAAGAAGGCCGGGAAACCGCGGCTGCGGTCATCTTTTCCCGCCGTTTGGCGGCCACGGCTCACGCAGCCGTCACGGGGGTTGGCCGGAGAATCACCATCATTTCAAAATCTTAGCGTTGAAGGCGGCGGTCTGGCTCGCCATCTCTCGGGCAGGCGGGGACCGCCCCGCAGAAATTCAGGACGGCGTTCCGCCAGCAACACGTTCCCTTTCACCCATAGCCCTATCAAGGAGTGGCACAATGCAAAAACGTATGCTTTCGATGATGGCCGTGCTTGCCATGGCGGTAAGCGGCGCCAGCTTCCTCGCGTCGGCCGCAAATGCGAGCGACGCCTATCTCTATGCCGAGCCGAGCCCGTTTGCGGTTCCGCATAAGACGGCCGGCTCCGAACAACTCGCGGCCCTGCCCACGCAGACCGCGGCTGTCGGGTCCGGGAATGTCAACACGATCAAGATGGTCAAGACGCACCATCGGCATCAGGCTCCGTGGACCCAGGACGGCATCTTCGGTCCCTATGGGCCGGAATAAGCCGCTGATCGTTCCGGCGGACACGAAGGGCCAAGACGGCCGGGAGAAGCCACTCCCGGCCGCCTTCGTTCGGACTCTTCTTCTCTCTATATCTGCCGGTGCGCTATTTCGTGGCCGCCGCTTGATCCTGCCGGCCGCACGACAGGGCGTAGAGCGCGACCGCGGCCGCGTTCGAGACGTTCAGCGTCGCGATCGGGCCCTGGGTCGGCAGCCGGACCAGGATGTCGCAGCGTTCGGCGGTGAGCCGGCGGAGGCCCGAGCCTTCTGCCCCCATGACGAGGGCCAGGCGGCCGTCGAGCCGCGCTTCGGCGACGGTGCGCTCCGCCGCCGCGTCCAGGCCGAGGCACCAGAAGCCGGCCTGCTTGATCTGCTGCAGGGCGCGCTCCAGGTTGCCGACCTCGATCAGGGGCACGTGCTCGAGCGCGCCGCTCGCGGCCTTGGCGAGCGCGCCTGTGACCGGCGGGGCGTGGCGGCGCGGCACGATGACCGCCCGGGCGCCGAAGGCGGCGCTGCTGCGGAGGATCGCGCCGACATTCTGCGGATCGGTGACCTGGTCCAGCACGACCAGGAGCGCGTCCCCGGGACTGTCGGCGAGCAGGTCTTCCAGGCTCGGCGCGGCGGGCGGCGGCGCGAGCAGCGCCAGCCCCTGATGCACCGCGCCCGGCGGCAGGACGGCGTCGATCGCCGGCCGCTCGACGATATCCGGCCGGGCCTTGGGGCAGTCGCGTTTCAGCCGCTCTGCGGCATTGGCGGTCGCCAGCAGGCGACCCGGCCGGCGCGCGGGGTTGTTGAGCGCGGCGGCGACGGCGTGATGGCCGTAAAGCCAGCGGTCGGCCGGATTCCGGCCCTCTCGGGCGCGGCTTTCCGGCGGCTGGCCGTCCGGCCGCTTGCCCGGCGGCTTGTCGCGCCGTCGGCGGCCGGCGCGGTGACCGTCTCGGGGTAACTTGATTTTTACCATAACCGACCTTACTATTAGCTAGCTCGCAATTACGCAACTCGCGCATCCGGCGGATTTGAAAACGGCTGCGCGGGCGGCGTGTTTTGCGCATCTGGGTAGCGGTTTGGGCGTTGACAATCAGCGGTAAATCACCATAGTGCGGCACTCCGCCGGGACGGCGGCGTTGCACCTGTCGGAGGGGTGCCTGAGCGGTTAAAAGGGACGGACTGTAAATCCGTTGGCTAAGCCTACGTTGGTTCGAATCCAACCCCCTCCACCATTCGTCTGGCGGTTGAATTGTTCGGGTTGGATGGGAACAGCAGATTCGGCGGCGAGGCAGTGAGGTAACGAGGCCGTAGAGGACAAGCGGGCGTCGTATAATGGCCATTACCCCAGCCTTCCAAGCTGGAGACGCGGGTTCGATTCCCGCCGCCCGCTCCAAGCGGCACGATGGCGCAGGGCGGCGCGATGGCGAAGGGAAGGTATCGTGGGTTGTCCCGCAGACGCAGTCGATGCCCGGAAATCGGCCTCGCGGTCGGCGATGATCGGCAAGTTAACCAGCAGGAAGATATAGACCAATGTCGAAGACGTAAGTTTGAGCGCACGAAGCCGCATTGCAACATTGGTACGATCGGTCACGTTGACCATGGCAAGACGACGCTGACGGCTGCGATCACGAAGATCCTAGCGGAGTCTGGCGGCGCGACGTTCACGGCGTATGACCAGATCGACAAGGCTCCTGAAGAGAAGGAGCGCGGGATCACGATCAACACGTCGCATGTGGAGTACGAGACGGCGAGCCGTCACTACGCGCATGTGGACTGCCCGGGTCACGCGGACTACGTGAAGAACATGATCACGGGCGCGGCGCAGATGGACGGCGCGATCCTTGTGGTGAGCGCGGCGGACGGGCCGATGCCGCAGACGCGGGAGCATATCCTTCTGGCGCGCCAGGTGGGCGTTCCTGCGATCGTGGTTTATCTGAACAAGGTGGACCAGGTCGACGACGAGGAGCTGCTGGAGCTGGTGGAGCTCGAGGTTCGCGAGCTTCTGTCGTCCTACGACTTCCCGGGCGACGACATCCCGATCGTGAAGGGGTCGGCGCTTGCGGCGCTGGAAGGAAGGGATCCGGAGATCGGGGCGAAGTCGATCCTGGCGCTGATGGAGCAGGTGGATGCGTACATCCCGCAGCCGGACCGGCCGAAGGACAAGCCGTTCCTGATGCCGATCGAGGACGTGTTCTCGATCTCGGGCCGGGGCACGGTGGTGACGGGTCGCGTTGAGCGGGGGATCGTGAAGGTCGGGGACGAGATCGAGATCGTGGGCATCCGTCCGACGACGAAGACGGTTTGCACGGGCGTGGAGATGTTCCGGAAGCTTCTGGACCAGGGCGAGGCGGGGGACAACATCGGTGCGCTGCTGCGCGGCGTGGACCGTGAGGGCGTTGAGCGCGGCCAGGTTCTGGCGGCGCCGGGTTCGATCACGCCGCACACGAAGTTCAAGTGCGAGTGCTACATCCTGACGAAGGAGGAGGGTGGCCGTCATACGCCGTTCTTCTCGAACTACCGGCCGCAGTTTTACTTCCGGACGACGGACGTGACGGGGTCGGTGGTGCTTCCGGAAGGGACGGAGATGGTGATGCCGGGGGACAACATCGCGATGGAAGTGGCGCTGATCGTGCCGATCGCGATGGACGAAGGTCTTCGCTTCGCGATCCGCGAAGGCGGCCGTACCGTCGGCGCCGGCGTCGTCACCGCCATCGTAGAGTAGCCGAAGCGCATTGGGCGGCCGGCTCGTTAGGAGTGTAGCTCAATTGGTAGAGCGCCGGTCTCCAAAACCGGAGGTTGGGGGTTCGAGACCCTCCACTCCTGCCACGGCGCCCAGGCCACGGATCAGGCGGCGGACGAACGAAACGAGCGCGGAAGCGGAAATCAAAGGACGTTAGCGGCGAAAATGGCGAAGACAAGTCCAGCACAGTTCATCCGGGAGGTTCGCCAGGAGGCCAACAAGGTCACTTGGCCGACGCGCAAGGAGACGGGTATCACCACGGCCATGGTATTCATGATGGTCGTGCTGGCGGCGCTGTTCTTCTTCTTCGTCGACACGATCGTCGCGAAGGCCATTCAGCTGCTGCTCGGCCTGGGGGGCTGACATGGCGCATCGCTGGTACGTCATCCACGTCTACTCGGGCTTCGAGCGCAAGGTGGCGCAGTCGATTCAGGAGCAGACCGTTCTGAAAGGGCTGCAGGACGAGATCCTCGAGGTGATGGTGCCGACCGAAGAAGTGGTCGAGATGCGCCGCGGCTCGAAGATCAGCACGGAGCGCAAGTTCTTTCCGGGCTACGTGCTGGTGAAGATGAACATGACCGACGAGACCTGGCATCTGGTCAAGGACACCGCCAAGGTCACGGGTTTCCTCGGCAGCCGCGGCAAGCCGTCGCCGATCAGCGACTCGGAAGCCGAGCGGTTGCTGCATCAGATCAAGGAAGGCGTCGAGCGTCCGAAGCCGTCCATCACTTTCGAGATCGGCGAGCAGGTGCGCGTCTGTGACGGTCCATTCGCCTCCTTCAACGGCAACGTGGAAGAGGTCGACGAGGAGAAGGCGCGGCTCAAGGTTTCGGTGTCGATCTTCGGCCGGTCGACCCCGGTCGAGCTGGAATACGGGCAGGTCGAGAAGGTTTGATCGCGGGGCCGGCGCCGCCGGCTTCCGCAACTTGCGGGAGGTCATCCTCCGAAGGCCAGGAGGGACCGTACCGCGCAGTCCGAAGAAAGGGACTTAAGTCTATGGCGAAAAAGATCGAAGGGTACATCAAGCTGGAGATTCCAGCAGGCAAGGCGAACCCGTCACCGCCGGTTGGGCCGGCGCTGGGTCAGCGCGGCCTCAACATCATGGAGTTCTGCAAGGCTTTCAACGCGGCGACGCAGCAGATGGAGCCGGGTATGCCGGTGCCGGTGATCATCACCGCCTATGGCGACCGCACCTTCTCCTTCGTGACCAAGACGCCGCCGGCGAGCTATTTCCTGCGCAAGGCGGCGCGGATCGAAAAGGGATCGAAAGCGCCGGGGCGCGATAGGGCGGGCAGCGTGACCAGGGCGCAGGTGCGCGAGATCGCAGAGACGAAGATGGTGGACCTGAATGCGAACGATATCGAGGCGGCGATGAAGATCATCGAGGGCTCGGCGCGGTCCATGGGTCTTGAGGTCGTGGGGTAAGCGATATGACAAAGATCGGAAAGCGGCTTCGCAAGGCAAGCGAGACAGTTGATCGGGACACGGCCTATTCGGTCGTCGACGCGGTAAAGGCCCTGAAGCAGGGCGCGACCGCCAAGTTCGACGAGACGATCGAGATCGCGATGAATCTCGGCATCGACACGCGCCATGCCGACCAGCAGGTGCGCGGCGTCGTGCAGCTGCCGCACGGCACCGGCAAGACGATGCGTGTCGCAGTCTTCGCCAAGGGCAATAAGGCCGAGGAGGCGAAGGCCGCGGGCGCCGACCTAGTGGGCGCCGAGGACCTGGCCGAGAAGGTGCAGGCCGGCGAGATGAATTTCGACCGCGTGGTCGCGACGCCGGACATGATGGCGGTCGTCGGCCGGCTGGGTAAGATCCTCGGTCCGCGCGGTCTGATGCCGAACCCGAAGCTGGGAACGGTAACGCCGAACGTGGCCGAGGCGGTGAAGGCGGCGAAGGGCGGCGAGGTGCAGTTCCGCGCGCAGAAGGAAGGTATCGTCCATGCCGGCATCGGCAAGGCGAGCTTCGGCGAGGATGCGCTGGTCGCGAACGTCCGCGCCTTCGTGGTTGCGATCAACCGGGCCAAGCCGAGTGGCGCGAAGGGGACCTTTATCAAGAAGGTCGCCATCAGCTCCACCATGGGTCCGGGGATCAAACTGGATATTGCCGACGCCACTAGCGTCGGTTGAGTTTCCGTCTCCCGGCAGGCGCCGGGGGGCGGTTGGGCGAAGGGCGGCATGCCGCGCTTCGCCACCTGTCCGAGACTGCGGGTGCCTCCGTTCCGGCCCAAGACTTTGACGATGGGTCGCGATCGGGAGCTTAAACGGGAAACCGGCCGGCAATAGACAGGGGTACAGGACATGTTGGGCGAGACCCGTAGTGGCTTGAACCTCTGGGGCAGGATCCGTCGAACGCCGTAGAAGCGTAGGCGAGAGCCCATGCGGACCCGGCGTTCAGGTGCAACCGGTCGCGTTTCGTCAGCGGTTTCGTTGCGGGACGCGGTCACAGGCATCGGAGAAATCAGTGGACCGTGCAAAAAAACAGGCGATGGTCGCTGAACTGCAAGAGACCTTCGAGTCCAACAACCTCGTGGTCCTGACCCACCAGTCGGGACTTACGGTGACCGAGGTGTCGGAGCTCCGGAAGCAACTGCGCGAGGTTGGTGGTTCGTTCAAGGTGACGAAGAACCGGCTCGCGAAGATCGCGCTGAAGGGGACCAAGTTCGAGGGCCTGACCGACAGATTTACCGGACCGACGGCGATTGCCGTATCGACGGATCCGGTTGCTGCGGCCAAGGTCGCTGTCGAGTTCGCGAACAAGAACGAGAAGCTGCAGATCATCTGCGGCTCGCTCGAAGCGGATGCATTGGATGCGGACGCCGTCAAGGCGCTCGCGAAGCTGCCCTCGCTCGATCAACTTCGCGGCATGATCATCGGACTGATCCAGGCTCCCGCCACCAAGATCGCCTGCGTGTTGCAGGCGCCGGGCGGCCAGCTCGCCCGCGTCTTTAGCGCGTATGGAAAATCGGAGGCCTGAGCAGGCTCATCGACCAGAACCTGAGAGTTCAAGCCTAGGAGATTGAAGAGAATGGCTAATCTACAGCAAATCGTTGAGGATCTTTCGGCCCTGACCGTCCTTGAGGCGGCGGAGCTTTCCAAGATGCTCGAAGAGAAATGGGGCGTTTCGGCCGCCGCGCCGGTCGCCATCGCGGCCGTCGCCGGAGCCGGCGACGCCGCTGCCGCCGAGGTCAAGGATACCTTCGACGTTATCCTGGCCAAGACCGGCGAGAAGAAGATCAACGTCATCAAGGAGGTCCGGGCGATTACCGGTCTCGGCCTCAAGGAGGCGAAGGATCTCGTCGAAGGCGCGCCCAAGCCGGTCAAGGAAGGCGTCAGCAAGGACGAGGCCGAAACCCTCAAGAAGAAACTCGAAGACGCAGGTGCATCCGTCGAGCTCAAATAATGCGGCGACGCATCGCTAGTTACGGACAGGGGCGCGCCATCCGGCGCCGCCCCTGGCCGTGTTTGACGTGATTTAGAGATTTAGAAGTGTGTAACCGGGATTTTCCCGGTTCATAGTCGGGGATCAAAAATGCCGCAGTCTTTCACCGGTCGTAAGCGTATTCGCAAGTCCTTTGGGCGCATCTTCGAAATTGCGCCGATGCCGAACCTCATCGAGGTTCAGAAGACTTCTTATGACCGCTTTCTCCTGCCGACCCGGAACGGGGGCGACACGTCCCTGCCGTCCGGGCTCGAGGAAGCGTTTCGCACGGTGTTTCCGATCCGCGACTTCTCGGGTCGTGCGCAGCTCGAATTCGTGCGCTACGAGCTGGAGGAGCCGAAATACGACGTCGAGGAATGCCAGCAGCGCGATATTACCTTCGCCGCGCCGCTCAAGGTGACGCTCCGTCTCGTCGTCTGGGATATCGACGAAGAGACCGGCGCGCGCTCGATCCGCGACATCAAGGAACAGGACGTCTATATGGGCGACATGCCGCTCATGACGTCGAACGGTACGTTCATCGTGAACGGCACCGAGCGCGTGATCGTCAGCCAGATGCACCGTTCGCCGGGCGTTTTCTTCGACCACGACAAGGGCAAGACCCATTCGTCGGGCAAGTATCTGTTCGCCGCGCGCGTCATCCCCTATCGCGGGTCGTGGCTGGATTTCGAGTTCGACGCCAAGGACCTTGTCTACGTGCGCATCGACCGGCGCCGCAAGCTGCCGGCGACCACGCTGCTTCTCGCGCTCGACAACGACGCGACCGAAGCGCGCCGCGCCGAGCTCGCCAAGGAAAGCCGCGAGCTGGAGCCGGGCGCCGCTGTCGGCATGTCGAAGGAAGACATCCTGCAATATTTCTACAAGACCGTGATCTTCGCGCGCACCAAGGACGGCTGGAAGACGACTTTCGATGCCGACCGCATGCGCGGCCACAAGATGGACACCGACCTGGTCGACGCCAAGACCGGTAAGGTCGTGGCGGAAGCGGGCGCCAAGCTGACGCCCCGGCTGGCGCGCAAGCTGCAGGAAGCCGGCCTGAAAGAGATTCGCGTGGCGGAGGCCGAGATGGTCGGCCGCTACGTGGCGCTCGACGTGGTCAACGAGGCAGACCGGCGAGATCTTCGCCGAAGCCGGTGACGAGATCACCGAGGCGCTGTTGGAGGCGCTGACCGAAGCGGACATCAAGGAGCTGCCGACCCTCAACATCGACCATGTCAATGTCGGCGCCTATATCCGCAACACGCTCGCCAGCGACAAGAACAACAGCCGCGAGGACGCGCTCATCGACATTTACCGGGTGATGCGTCCGGGCGAGCCGCCGACCCTCGAGACGGCGGAGGCGATGCTGAAGAGCCTGTTCTTCGACCAGGAGCGCTACGACTTGTCGGCGGTCGGCCGGGTCAAGATGAATTCCCGTCTCAGCCAGCAGACCAACGACCAGGTCCGCGTTCTGCGCCGCCAGGACATCCTTGAGATCGTCCGCGTGCTGTGCGAGCTGAAGGACGGCCGCGGCGACATCGACGACATCGACCACCTCGGCAACCGCCGGGTGCGCTCGGTCGGCGAGCTGCTGGAGAACCAGTACCGCGTCGGCTTGCTGCGCATGGAGCGGGCGATCCGCGAGCGCATGTCGACGGTCGAGATCGACAGCGTCATGCCGCACGACCTGATCAATGCCAAGCCGGCGGCGGCCGCGGTCCGCGAGTTCTTCGGATCTTCGCAGCTCTCGCAGTTCATGGACCAGACCAACCCGCTGTCCGAGATCACTCACAAGCGGCGGCTGTCGGCGCTCGGGCCGGGCGGTTTGACACGCGAGCGCGCCGGCTTCGAGGTGCGCGACGTGCATCCGACGCATTACGGCCGCATCTGCCCGATCGAGACGCCGGAAGGGCCGAATATCGGGCTGATCAACAGCCTCGCGACGTTCGCCCGGATCAACCAGTACGGCTTCATCGAGACGCCCTACCGCAAGGTCGAGCACAGCAAGGTGATCGACGATGTCCTCTACATGTCGGCGATGGATGAAGGGAAGTACACGATCGCGCAGGCGAATGCGCAGATCGACGCCCGCGGCCGCCTCGTCGAGGAAATGGTGAGCTGCCGGCGCGGCGGTGAGTACATCCTCGCCCGGCCGGAGGACATCGACCTGATCGACGTGTCGCCGAAGCAGATCGTCTCGGTGGCGGCGGCGCTGATCCCGTTCCTCGAGAACGACGACGCGAACCGTGCGCTGATGGGCTCGAACATGCAGCGGCAGGCGGTGCCGCTGCTGCAGGCGGAAGCGCCCGTTCGTCGGCACCGGCATGGAGGAGCGCGTGGCGCGCGATTCCGGCGCCGCGATCGTGGCGCGACGCAGCGGCGTGGTCGACCAGGTCGACGCGACCCGCATCGTCATCCGCGCGACGGAGGAGACCTCGGCCGCGACCTCGGGCGTCGACATCTACAACCTGCTCAAGTTCCAGCGATCGAACCAGAACACCTGCATCACGCAGCGTCCGCTGGTGAAGGTCGGCGACGAAGTGGCGAAGGGCGACATCGTCGGCGACGGCCCGTCCACCCAGCTCGGCGAGCTGGCGCTCGGGCGTAACGTGCTCGTCGCCTTCATGCCGTGGAACGGCTACAACTTCGAAGACTCGATCCTGATCTCCGAGCGCATCGTCCGTGACGACGTGTTCTCCTCGATCCACATCGAGGAATACGAGGTGATGGCCCGCGACACCAAGCTGGGCCAGGAAGAGATCACCCGCGATATTCCGAACGTGGGCGAGGAAGCGCTGAAGGATCTCGACGAGGCGGGCATCGTCTACATCGGCGCCGAGGTCAAGGCGGGCGACATTCTCGTCGGCAAGGTGACGCCGAAGGGCGAATCGCCGATGACCCCGGAAGAGAAGCTGCTGCGCGCGATCTTCGGCGAAAAGGCCTCCGACGTGCGCGACACCTCGCTGCGCGTGCCGCCGGGCGGCATGGGCACGGTGGTGGAAGTCCGCGTCTTCTCGCGCCGCGGCGTCGACAAGGACGAGCGTGCGCTCGCCATCGAGCGTCAGGAGATCGAACGTCTCGCCAAGGACCGCGACGACGAAAAAGCGATCCTCGAGCGCTCCTTCGTCGAGCGTCTGAAGGAGCGTTTGCGCAACCAGACCGTGGTCAGCGGCCCGAAGGGCCTGGCCGCGGGCAAGCGCATCACCGACCAGCTGCTCGCGGAATACACGCCGGGGCAATGGCGCCAGATCGTCGTCAAGAACGGCGAGGTCAACGACGAGGTCGAACAGCTCAAGAAGCAGTACGACGAGTCCACCGACCTGCTGCAGAAGCGGTTCGAGGACAAGGTCGAGAAGCTGCAGCGCGGCGACGAGCTTCCGCCGGGCGTCATGAAGATGGTCAAGGTCTTCGTGGCGACCAAGCGCAAGCTGCAGCCGGGCGACAAGATGGCCGGCCGCCACGGCAACAAGGGCGTGATTTCCAAGATCGTGCCGATCGAGGACATTCCCTATCTCGAGGACGGCACCCCGGTCGATATCGTGCTCAATCCGCTCGGCGTGCCGAGCCGCATGAACGTCGGCCAGATCCTCGAGACGCATCTCGGCTGGGCCAGTCATGGCCTCGGCCGCCAGATCCGCGAGATGATCGAGGCGGTGCAGGCGAAGACCGACACGTCCGGTCTCCGCAAGGGGCTGGAGAAGGTCTACGGTAAGGATCTCTATAAGACGGAGATCGAGAACCTCGATGACTCGCAGGTCCGGGAGCTTGCCGGCAATCTGGTGAACGGCGTGCCGTTCGCGACGCCGGTCTTCGACGGCGCCCGCGAGGAAGACATCGTGGCGGCGTTGAAGCAGGCGGGCCATCGACGTATCGGGCCAGGTGACGCTGGTCGACGGCCAGACGGGCGAGACGTTCGCGCGCAAGGTGACGGTCGGCTACATCTACATGCTGAAGCTGCACCACCTGGTCGACGACAAGATCCATGCCCGGTCCATCGGCCCCTACAGCCTGGTTACCCAGCAGCCGCTGGGCGGCAAGGCGCAGTTCGGCGGACAGCGGTTCGGCGAGATGGAGGTGTGGGCGCTCGAAGCCTATGGCGCCGCCTACACGCTCCAGGAAATGCTGACCGTGAAGTCGGACGACGTCTCGGGCAGGACCAAAGTCTATGAAGCAATCGTGCGCGGCGACGACACTTTCGAAGCCGGCATTCCCGAATCCTTCAACGTTCTGGTCAAGGAGCTGCGCTCGCTTGGCCTCAACGTCGAGCTGATGCAGGAATCCGTCTGATCATCGCGTGATCTATCTTTGACACGAGTTCGCGCCGGTCGCGGCGCGATCTGACACGTCAGGAGAGACTTGATGAATGAGTTGATGAACATTTTCGGCCAGCCTACCGGACCCCAGGGTTTCGACCACATCCGGATCTCGATCGCCAGTCCCGATCGGATCCGCTCCTGGTCCTATGGCGAGATCAAGAAGCCGGAAACGATCAACTACCGGACCTTCAAGCCCGAGCGCGACGGCTTGTTCTGCGCCCGCATCTTCGGTCCGATCAAGGACTACGAATGCCTGTGCGGCAAGTACAAGCGCATGAAGTATCGCGGCATCATCTGCGAGAAGTGCGGCGTTGAAGTCACGCTCTCCAAGGTGCGCCGCGAGCGCATGGGCCATATCGAGCTGGCTTCGCCCGTGGCGCATATCTGGTTCCTCAAGTCGCTGCCGAGCCGCATCGGCCTGCTGCTCGACATGACGCTGAAGGAGCTCGAGCGGATTCTCTATTTCGAGAACTATATCGTCATCGATCCGCTGCTGACCCCGATGAAGGAGAAGCAGCTGCTGTCGGAGGACGAGTATCTCGACGCCCAGGACGAATACGGCGAGGAGAATTTCGTCGCCAAGATCGGCGCCGAGGCGATCCTCGAGATGCTGAAGGCGCTCGACCTGGAGCAGGAGCGGATCACCGTTCGCGAAGAGCTGCGCGAGACGGGCTCCGAGGCCAAGCGCAAGAAGCTGGTCAAACGCCTCAAGCTGGTCGAGGCGTTCCTCGATTCCAACACCCGGCCGGAGTGGATGATCCTGACGGTCGTGCCGGTGATCCCGCCGGAGCTGCGGCCGCTGGTGCCGCTGGACGGCGGGCGCTTCGCGACCTCGGACCTGAACGACCTGTACCGCCGGGTGATCAACCGCAACAACCGACTGAAGCGGCTGATCGAGCTGCGCGCGCCCGAGATCATCGTGCGCAACGAGAAGCGCATGCTGCAGGAGGCCGTCGATGCGCTGTTCGACAACGGCCGCCGCGGCCGCGTCATCACCGGCGCCAACAAGCGCCCGCTCAAGTCGCTCAGCGACATGCTGAAGGGCAAGCAGGGCCGGTTCCGTCAGAACCTGCTCGGCAAGCGCGTCGACTATTCCGGCCGCTCGGTGATCGTGGTCGGTCCGGAGCTGCTGCTGCATCAATGCGGCCTGCCCAAGAAGATGGCGCTCGAGCTGTTCAAGCCGTTCATCTACTCGCGGCTCGAGGTCTATGGCATGGCGTCGACCATCAAAGCGGCCAAGCGCATGGTGGAGAAGGAGCGGCCGGAGGTCTGGGATATCCTCGAAGAGGTCATCCGCGAGCATCCGGTGCTGCTGAACCGCGCGCCAACGCTCCATCGCCTCGGCATCCAGGCTTTCGAGCCGGTGCTGATCGAGGGCAAGGCGATCCAGCTGCATCCGCTGGTCTGCGCCGCCTTCAACGCCGACTTCGACGGCGACCAGATGGCGGTGCACGTGCCGCTGTCGATGGAGGCGCAGCTCGAGGCGCGCGTCCTCATGATGTCGACCAACAACATCCTGTCGCCGGCGAACGGCAAGCCGATCATCGTGCCCTCGCAGGACATCGTGCTCGGGCTCTATTACCTGTCGCTCGAGCGGCAGGAGAAAGTCGGCCCGGCGATCCAGCTGCACAATCAGGACGAAATGGCCGCCGGCATGGCGAGCAACGACCTGATCATCATCGACGCCGAGAATCCGCGGACGCCAATTCAGCACGTGGACGGTGACGAGGCGAAGGTCTGGAAGGGGCTCAAGTCCGGCAAGTACACTGCCCATGCGGTGCCGCGTTTCGTCACCGTTGGCGAGATCGAGCACGCGCTGGCAAGCGGTGCGGTCCACCTCAACAGCCGCATCAAGGCGCGCTATCACGGGGTCGATTCGAACGGCGATCCGATCATCCACACGGTGCTGTCCACGCCCGGCCGCATGCTGCTGTCGCAGATTCTGCCGCGCAACAAGATGATACCGTTCGGGCTGGTGAATCAGCTTCTGACCAAGAAGGAGATCACCAACGTCATCGATCAGGTCTACCGCCACGTCGGCCAGAAGGAGACCTGCATTTTCGCCGACCGGATGATGCAGATGGGTTTCCGCCATGCGTGCACCGCGGGCTTGTCCTTCGGTAAGGACGACCTGGTCATTCCGCAGGCGAAGGGGAAGCTGATCGCCGGCGCCAAGGAGAAGATCAAGGAGTACGAGCAGCAATATCTCGACGGCCTGATCACCAAGGGCGAGAAGTACAACAAGGTGGTCGACGTCTGGTCGGAATGCGGCGATCACGTCGCCGACGAGATGATGAAGTCGATGGAGGCCGGCGCCGGCGGCGAGGTCAACTCGGTCTTCATGATGGCGCATTCCGGCGCGCGCGGGTCCGCTGCCCAGATCAAGCAGCTGGCCGGCATGCGCGGCCTGATGGCGAAGCCGAGCGGCGAGATCATCGAGACGCCGATCATCTCGAACTTCAAGGAAGGCCTCAGCGTGCTCGAGTACTTCAACTCGACGCACGGCGCCCGCAAGGGTCTGGCCGACACTGCCTTGAAAACGGCGAACTCCGGCTATCTGACCCGCCGTCTGGTCGACGTGGCGCAGGATTGCATCATCACCGAGGATGACTGCGGCACGAAGGAAGGCCTGACGATGGTCGCCGTCATCGAAGGCGGCGACGTCATCGAGGAGCTGGCGGAACGGATCGTCGGGCGGCATGCGGCCGAAAACATCGTCGATCCGCAGAGCAACAAGGTGATCGTCAAGGCCGGCGAGCTGATCGACGAAGACGCCGTCGAGGTGATCGACACGGCCGGGCTCGACAGTATCAAGGTGCGCTCGGTGCTCACCTGCCAGAGCGTCGGCGGCGTGTGCGCACGCTGCTACGGGCGTGACCTGGCGCGCGGCACGCCGGTCAACATGGGCGAGGCCGTGGGCGTCATCGCCGCACAATCGATCGGCGAGCCCGGCACGCAGCTCACCATGCGGACCTTCCACATCGGCGGTGCGGCGCAGGTCGCCGAGCAGACCGGCTTCGAGTCTTCGATCGACGGCACGGTGTCGGTGCAGAACGGCAACCTGGTGACCGACTCCAGCGGCCGTGACGTGGTGATGAACCGCACGACCGAGCTGGCGGTGCGCGACGCGCAGAAGCGCGAGCGCGTGCGGCACCGCATCCCCTACGGCGCCCGGCTGCTCGTCCGTGACGGCGGCCAGGTGAAGAAGGGCGACCGCCTGGCCGAGTGGGATCCGTACACGATCCCGATCATCACCGAGAAGGACGGCATCGCGAACTACGTCGACCTGGTCGAAGGCATCTCGATGCGCGAGGCGGTCGACGAAACCACCGGTATTTCCAGCAAGGTGGTGACGGACTGGAAGCAGCAGCCGCGAGGCGCGGAATTGCGTCCGCGGATCACGCTTCGCAACAAGAAGGGCGACGTGATCAAGCTGTCGAACGACCTCGAGGCGCGCTACTTCCTCTCGGTCGACGCCATCCTGTCGGTCGAGAACGGCAAGGAGGTCACGGCCGGCGACGTGCTGGCCCGTATTCCGCGCGAAGCGTCGAAGACGCGCGACATCACCGGCGGTCTGCCGCGTGTCGCCGAGCTCTTCGAAGCCCGCCGGCCGAAGGAGTTCGCGATCATCACCGATACCGATGGCCGCGTCGAGTTCGGCAAGGACTACAAGACCAAGCGCCGTATCGTCGTGCAGCCGGCGGATGAGGATATGGAGCCACGGGAATACCTGATCCCGAAGGGCAAGCATATCACGGTGCAGGAGGGCGATTTCGTCCGCAAGGGCGACCTCCTGATGGACGGCAACCCGGTGCCGCATGACATTCTCGATGTCATGGGCGTCGAGGCGCTGGCCAACTATCTGGTCAAGGAGATCCAGGACGTCTACCGGCTCCAGGGCGTGAAGATCAACGACAAGCATATCGAGGTGATCGTCCGCCAGATGCTCCAGAAGGTGGAGGTCATGGACCCGGGCGAGACCATCCTCCTGGCCGGCGAGCAGGTCGACCGCGACGAATTCGATGCGGCCAACGAGCGGCTCGCAGCCGAAGGTACGGGCCGTGGGGCGACGGGCAAGCCGGTGCTCCAGGGCATTACCAAGGCCTCGCTCCAGACCAAGTCGTTCATCTCCGCCGCTTCCTTCCAGGAGACCACCCGTGTCCTGACCGAAGCTGCGGTAAACGGCAAGATCGACCAGCTGGAAGGCTTGAAGGAAAACGTCATCGTCGGCCGTCTGATCCCGGCCGGGACCGGCAGCGTCATGAACCGCTTCAAGACGCTGGCGGCCGAGCGGGACCGTACCCTGGCCGCGCTGCAGGCGCAGGAAAAGCCCGCCATCGCCTCCGGCGACGGCGAGCCGGCGGAAAAGTCGGAGGTGGCGTAAAAAAACCGGTCAGCCCCTGTCGGATTTGGCGGCGATCCACCCTATATAAGAGTGCGATCGCCGCCTGCCGGCAGCGGCAAGGCCGGTGGGTTGAAGAGGCAGGGAAAGTGCGAACTTGTTCTTGACGGTGCATAAGGCCGTCACTAGTATGCGCGCTTTCTCGGGGGGCTAGGTGGTAGAGGCCGGTTCGGGAGGTTAGGCCGGTCTTCTAGACACAGCCCTGGGAACTCTAGAGCAGGACATAAGCCGGAACGCCGGCTGCTTTCCCGGTCCATGCGGCCCGCAGTGGAGCATATCTGGCTTTGCTGTCGGACGCATTTTACGCGCCGGAACAAGGATTAAGCGGGGGCCGTGAGGCCCTCAACAATGGTCGGGCGGCGGTTCGAACGACCGCAAAGCCGACATGATGGAGAGCTGAGACAGGATATGCCGACGATCAATCAGTTGATCCGGAAAGGACGCCACGACAAGCCGTCGCGGAACAAGGTTCCCGCGCTGAACGCTTGTCCGCAGAAGCGCGGCGTATGCACGCGCGTCTATACGACCACGCCGAAGAAGCCGAACTCGGCGCTGCGCAAGGTGGCGCGCGTCCGGCTGACCAACGGCTACGAGGTCACCAGCTATATTCCGGGCGAAGGTCATAACCTTCAGGAGCACTCGGTGGTCATGATCCGCGGCGGCCGCGTGAAGGACCTTCCGGGCGTGCGGTATCACATCATCCGCGGAACGCTCGACACCCAGGGTGTCGACGATCGCCGTCAGCGCCGGTCGAAATACGGCGCCAAGCGGCCGAAATAGAGCGGCGGGGAACAGACCATGTCGAGACGTCGTCGCGCCGAAAAGCGCACAATTCTTCCGGATGCCAAATACGGCGATCTGATCGTCAGCAAGTTCATGAACAACGTCATGCTGGACGGTAAGAAGTCGGTCGCCGAGCGCATCGTCTACGGGGCGCTTGAGCTCATGGAGAAGCGCGCGGGCGGCGACCCGGTGAAGGCGTTCCACGACGCGATCGAGAATGTCCGGCCGCACCTCGAGGTGCGGTCGCGCCGTGTCGGCGGCGCAACCTACCAGGTGCCGATGGAAGTCCGGTCGGAGCGCGCGCAGGCGCTCGCTTTCCGCTGGATCATCCAGATGGCGCGCGGACGCAACGAAAACACGATGACCGAGCGGCTGTCCGCGGAGCTTCTAGACGCGGCGAACAACCGCGGCGCAGCGGTCAAGAAACGGGAAGACACGCACCGGATGGCGGAAGCAAACCGCGCTTTCTCGCATTACCGCTGGTAACAACCCGCTACTGGATCGGATAGCTATGGCACGCGTAACCCCCATCGAGCGATACCGGAACATCGGCATCATGGCCCATATTGATGCCGGGAAAACGACGACGACGGAGCGCGTGCTCTATTACACCGGCCGCTCGCACAAGATCGGCGAAGTCCACGACGGCACCGCCACGATGGACTGGATGGAGCAGGAACAAGAGCGCGGCATCACCATCACCTCGGCTGCGACGACCTGCTTCTGGCGTGACTACCGCATCAACATCATCGACACCCCCGGCCACGTCGACTTCACGATCGAGGTCGAGCGCAGCCTGCGCGTGCTGGACGGCGCGGTTGCCGTGTTCGACAGCGTCGCCGGCGTCGAGCCGCAGTCCGAGACCGTGTGGCGTCAGGCCGACAAGTACAACGTTCCCCGCATTTGCTTCATCAACAAGATGGACCGTATCGGCGCCGATTTTTATCGCTGCGTCGACATGATCGTGGACCGGCTGGGCGCGCAGCCGCTGGTCCTGCAGCTGCCGATCGGCGTCGAGGACAAGTTCATCGGGCTGGTCGACCTCGTCCGCATGAAGGCGATCATCTGGAAGGACGAGTCGCTGGGTGCGGAATACACCATCACCGACATTCCGGCGGACCTCGAAGCCGACGCGAAATCCTATCGCGAGAAGCTCGTCGAGACGGCGGTCGAGCAGGACGACGCCGCGATGGAAGCCTATCTCGAGGGCACGGAGCCGAGCGAGGAGACGCTGCGCGCCTGCATCCGCAAGGGTGTGATGGCCGGCGCTTTCGTCCCCGTCATTCTCGGCTCGGCCTTCAAGAACAAGGGCGTGCAGCCGCTGCTCGACGCGGTCGTCGACTATCTGCCGTCGCCGAAGGACGTGCCGGACATCGACGGCATTCTGCCGAACGGCGAGCCGGCCGTGCGCGTGGCGAACGACGAGGCGCCGTTCTCTGGGCTTGCCTTCAAGATCATGACCGACCCGTTCGTCGGCTCGCTGACCTTCGTGCGCATCTATTCGGGCGTGCTCAATTCGGGGTCGGGCGTGCTGAACTCGGTGAAGGACTCCAAGGAGCGCGTCGGCCGCATGCTGCTGATGCATGCCAATCACCGCGAGGACGTCAAGGAAGCGCGGGCGGGCGACATCGTCGCGCTGGCCGGCCTCAAGAACGTCACGACCGGCGATACGCTGTGCGATCCGGCGAAGCCGATCATCCTGGAAAAGATGGAGTTTCCCGGATCCGGTCATCGAGATCGCGATCGAGCCCAAGACCAAGGCCGACCACGACAAGCTGTCGGCCGCGCTGGCGCGCCTGGCGCAGGAAGACCCGAGCTTCAACGTGTCGACGGATCAGGAAAGCGGCCAGACCGTGCTCAAAGGCATGGGCGAGCTGCATCTCGAGATCATCGTCGACCGCATGAAGCGCGAGTTCAACGTCGACGCCAATGTCGGCGCGCCGCAGGTCGCCTATCGCGAGACGATCAGCCAGGCCTATGACTGCGACTACACGCACAAGAAGCAGTCCGGCGGCTCCGGCCAGTACGCGCGCATCAAGGTGTTGTTCGAGCCGGGCGAGCCGGGCTCGGGCTACAGCTTCGAGAGCAAGGTCGTCGGCGGATCGGTGCCGCGCGAATACATTCCGGGCGTGGAAAAGGGCCTGGCCGCGGCGCGGGAGACCGGCGTGCTGCTGGGCTTCCCGGTCATCGATTTCAAGGCGACGCTGCACGACGGCGCCTATCACGAGGTCGACTCTTCGGTCATGGCGTTTGAAATCGCCGCCCGGGCGGCGTTCCGCGAGGCGATGCCGCGCGCGAAGCCGAAGCTGCTCGAGCCGGTCATGGAGGTCGAGGTCGTGACGCCGGACGATTACACCGGGACGATCACGGGCGATCTGGCGAGCCGCCGCGGCCAGGTGCAGAGCATGGAGATGCGCGGCAACGCCCAGGTCATCAGCGCGATGGTGCCGCTGGCGAATATGTTCGGCTACATCAACACGCTCCGGTCGTCCAGTCAGGGTCGGGCGCAGTTCTCGATGCAGTTCGACCATTATGCGGAAGTGCCTCAGTCCGTCGCGGACGAGGTACGTGAGAAACTAGCCTAACAAAATGAGCGGGAAATAGGGATTCTGAGCCAATGTCGAAGACGTAAGTTTGAGCGCACGAAGCCGCATTGCAACATTGGTACGATCGGTCACGTTGACCATGGCAAGACGACGCTGACGGCTGCGATCACGAAGATCCTAGCGGAGTTTGGCGGCGCGACGTTCACGGCGTATGACCAGATCGACAAGGCTCCTGAAGAGAAGGAGCGCGGGATCACGATCAACACGTCGCATGTGGAGTACGAGACGGCGGCGCGTCACTACGCGCATGTGGACTGCCCTGGTCACGCGGACTACGTGAAGAACATGATCACGGGCGCGGCGCAGATGGACGGCGCGATCCTTGTGGTGAGCGCGGCGGACGGGCCGATGCCGCAGACGCGGGAGCATATCCTTCTGGCGCGCCAGGTGGGGGTTCCTGCGATCGTGGTTTATCTGAACAAGGTGGACCAGGTCGACGACGAGGAGCTGCTGGAGCTGGTGGAGCTCGAGGTTCGCGAGCTTCTGTCGTCCTACGACTTTCCGGGCGACGACATTCCGATCGTGAAGGGGTCGGCGCTGGCGGCGCTGGAAGGAAGGGATCCGGAGATCGGGGCGAAGTCGATCCTGGCGCTGATGGAGCAGGTGGATGCGTACATCCCGCAGCCGGACCGGCCGAAGGACAAGCCGTTCCTGATGCCGATCGAGGACGTGTTCTCGATCTCGGGCCGGGGCACGGTGGTGACGGGTCGCGTTGAGCGCGGGATCGTGAAGGTCGGGGACGAGATCGAGATCGTGGGCATCCGTCCGACGACGAAGACGGTTTGCACGGGCGTCGAGATGTTCCGGAAGCTTCTGGACCAGGGCGAGGCGGGGGACAACATCGGTGCGCTGCTGCGCGGCGTGGACCGTGAGGGCGTTGAGCGCGGCCAGGTCCTGGCGGCGCCGGGTTCGATCACGCCGCACACGAAGTTCAAGTGCGAGTGCTACATCCTGACGAAGGAGGAGGGTGGCCGTCATACGCCGTTCTTCTCGAACTACCGGCCGCAGTTTTACTTCCGGACGACGGACGTGACGGGGTCGGTGGTGCTTCCGGAAGGGACGGAGATGGTGATGCCGGGGGACAACATCGCGATGGAAGTGGCGCTGATCGTGCCGATCGCGATGGACGAAGGTCTTCGCTTCGCGATCCGCGAAGGCGGCCGTACCGTCGGCGCCGGCGTCGTCACCGCCATCGTAGAGTAGGAATTTGCCGGATAGGAGCGCCCAATTGTTGGGCGCTTTCTCTTAGAGGGCGTTGGAATGGACAATCAGAATATACGGATCCGGCTGAAAGCCTTCGATCACCGCGTGCTCGACCAGTCGACGCAGGAGATCGTGAACACGGCCAAGCGCACGGGCGCGCAGGTGCGCGGGCCGATCCCGATGCCGACGCGGATCGAGCGGGTGACCGTGCTGCGGTCGCCGCACATCGACAAGAAGAGCCGCGAGCAGTTCGAGATCCGCACGCATAAGCGGCTGCTCGACATCGTGGATCCGACGCCCCAGACGGTCGACGCCCTGATGAAGCTCGATCTTGCTTCGGGCGTGGACGTCGAGATCAAGCTGTAACGCCATCGAAGCCGAGGGAATATAAGCGTCATGCGCAGCGGACTGATCGCACGGAAGGAAGGAATGACCCGCGTCTTCACGGATGACGGGCGTCATGTTCCCGTGACCGTGCTCACCGTCTCGGACTGTCAGGTGGTTGCCGTACGGACCGAGGAAAAGGATGGCTATACCGCGGTTCAGCTCGGCGCCGGCCGCGCCAAGGCGAAGAACACGACGCAGCCGATGCGCGGCCATTTCGCGGCCGCGAAGGTCGAGCCGAAGCAGTATGTCGTGGAATTCCGGGTCAGCCCCGACGCCTTGATCGACGTCGGCGCGGAGCTGTCGGCCGAGCATTTCGTCGCGGGTCAGTATGTCGATGTGACCGGTACCAGCATCGGCAAGGGCTTCGCCGGCGTCATGAAGCGCCACAATTTCCGGGGCCTCCGGGCGACGCACGGCGTCTCGATCTCGCATCGCTCGCACGGTTCGACGGGTAATCGCCAGGATCCGGGCCGCGTGTTCAAGGGCAAGAAGATGGCCGGGCACATGGGCGCCCGGCGCGTCACCGGCCAGAACCTGGAGATCGTCGCGGTCGATGGCGAGAGGGGCCGCATCATGATCAAGGGCGCGGTCCCGGGCGCGAGCCAGGGCTGGGTGCTCATTCGCGATGCCGTCAAGCGTCCCGCGCCCAAGGACCTGCCGTTCCCGGCTGCCGTCAAGGGCGGCGCGGCGGCAGTGGACAATGCAGCGGCGGCGGTGCCCGCCACCGATCAGGCGGCCGGAAATCCGGCCGGGGAAGCGAAGAATGAAGAGTAAGGTCGTCACGCTCGACAACAAGGCGGCCGGCGACATCGAGCTCGATGACGCGGTGTTCGGCGCCGAGGTCCGCAAGGACATCCTGGCCCGCATGGTCAACTACCAGCTGGCCAAGCGCCGCGCCGGCACGCACAAGGCGAAGACGCGCAGCGAGGTCTCCGGAACGACGCGCAAGCCCTTCCGCCAGAAGGGCACCGGCCGCGCCCGCCAGGGATCGATCCGCGCGACGCAGTTCCGCGGCGGCGGCATCATCTTCGGGCCGGTAGTTCGCGACCACGGCCACGACCTGCCCAAGAAGGTCCGCAAACTCGCGCTCAAGTCGGCGCTGTCGGCGAAGCAGGCCGACGGCAAGCTGGTCATCCTGGAAGAGGTCACGCTGGCGGACGGCAAGACGAAGGGGCTGGTCGAGAAGCTCGGCAAGCTCGGCCTATCGAACGCGCTGATCGTCGGCGGCCAGCAGATCGACAGCAATTTCGCCCGCGCGGCAAAGAATATCGCGCTGATCGACGTGCTGCCGACCCAGGGCGCGAATGTCTACGACATCCTGCGGCGCGACATGCTCGTGCTGACCCGGGAAGCGGTCCAGACGCTGGAGGCGCGGCTGAAATGAGCTGGAAATATTTCCGTAAAACGACGGTGAGCAAGGAACGGCAGTATGAGCTGCTGCGCACGCCGGTCATTACCGAAAAGGCGACGCTCGGCTCGGAGCACAACCAGGTCACCTTCCGCGTGCCCCTGGATGCGACGAAGCCCGAGATCAAGCTCGCGGTCGAACAGGTCTTCGAGGTGAAGGTCCTTTCGGTCAACACGCTGCGTCAGCAGGGCAAGCGGAAGGTCTTCCGCGGCCGCCGCGGCCAGCGCAGCGACTACAAGAAAGCGATCGTCCGGCTTGCCGAGGGCCAGTCGATCGACGTGACGACAGGGATCTAACCGATGGCGCTCAAGCAATACAATCCGAAGACCCCCGGGATGCGCCAGCTCGTCCTGGTCGACCGTTCCGATCTTTACAAGGGCCGGCCGGTGAAGAAGCTGACGCACGGCCTGACCAAATCCGGCGGGCGCAACAATAACGGGCGCATCACCATGCGCTGGCGGGGCGGCGGGCATAAGCGGCTCTACCGCATCATCGACTTCAAGCGCCGCAAGTTCGACGTCGAAGCCACGGTGGAGCGGCTGGAATACGATCCGAACCGCACCGGCTTCATCGCGCTGATCAAGTATGACGACGGCGAGGTCGCCTACATCCTGGCGCCGCAGCGTCTGCGCCCTGGGGACAAGGTGGTGTCGGGCAAGCGCGTCGACGTGAAGCCGGGCAATGCCATGCCGCTCAGCAGCATCCCGGTCGGCACCATCGTCCACAATGTGGAGATGAAGCCCGGCCGCGGCGGACAGATGGCGCGCTCGGCCGGCACCTATGTCCAGCTTGTCGGCCGCGACCAGGGTTACGCCCAGCTCAAGCTGTCATCCGGCGAGCTGCGCATGGTCCACGGCGACTGCATGGCTACGATCGGTGCGGTGTCGAACCCCGATCAGGCGAATATCGTGATCGGCAAGGCCGGTCGGAACCGCTGGCTCGGCAGGATGCCGTCCGTCCGCGGCGTTGCGATGAACCCGGTCGACCATCCGCATGGCGGCGGCGAGGGCCGCACCTCGGGCGGCCGTCATCCGGTCACGCCGTGGGGCAAGCCCACGAAGGGCAAGCGGACCCGGTCGCGCAAGAAGCCGAGCGGCAAGCTGATCATCCGGCGACGCCGGTCGAGCAAGTAGGAAGAGGAGTTGCACAGGTGTCGCGTTCCGTATGGAAAGGCCCGTTCGTCGACGGCTATCTGCTGAAGAAGGCAGAGAAGGCCCGCAGCTCAGGCCGCAACGACGTGATCAAGATCTGGTCGCGGCGGTCGACCATCCTGCCCCAGTTCGTCGGGATCACTTTCGGCGTGCATAACGGCCAGAAGTTCATCCCGGTCCTGGTGACGGAAAACATGGTCGGGCACAAGTTCGGCGAGTTCGCGCCGACCCGGACATTCTACGGCCACGCCGCCGACAAGAAGGCGAAGAGGGCTTAAGGCATGGGTAAACCGAAAGCAGAACGCAGCTTGGGCGAGGACGAGGCGCGCGCCGTGTCGGGCTTCATCCGCACCAGCCCGCGCAAGCTGAACCTGGTCGCGCAATCGATCCGCGGCAAGGCGGCGGATGCGGCTTTGGCGCAGCTCACCTTCGAGAAGCGGCGCGTCTCCAACGACGTCAAGAAAGTCCTGGAGGCCGCGATCGCCAATGCCGAGAACAATCACCAGCTCGATGTCGACCGGCTGTTCGTGAAGGAAGCCTTTGTCGGCAAGACGCTGGTCATGAAGCGGTTCCGCCCGCGGGCGCGCGGCCGCGTCGGGCGCATTCAGAAGCCGTTCAGCAATATCACCGTTGTGGTGAAGGAACGCGAGGAGACCGAGTAATGGGTCAGAAGGTCAATCCGATCGGACTTCGGCTCGGGGTCAACCGAACCTGGGATTCCCGGTGGTACGCGAGCAAGGAATACGGCGAGCTGCTGCATCAGGATCTCAGGCTCCGTGCCTACATCATGGATCGCCTGAGCCAGGCGGGCGCGTCGCGCGTGGTCATCGAGCGGCCGGCGAAGAAGGCCCGGATCACCATCCACACCGCGCGGCCGGGCGTGGTCATCGGCAAGAAGGGCGCGGACATCGAGAAGCTGCGCCAGGATGTCGCGCGCATGACCAACAGCGAGGTCGCGCTCAACATCGTCGAGATCCGCAAGCCGGAAATCGACGCCAAGCTGGTGGCCGAGAATATCGCCCAGCAGCTGGTCCGCCGCGTCGCCTTCCGCCGCGCCATGAAGCGCGCGGTGCAGTCGGCCATGCGGCTCGGCGCCGAGGGCATCCGCATCAACTGCGGCGGCCGGCTTGGCGGCGCGGAGATCGCGCGGACCGAGTGGTACCGCGAGGGCCGGGTGCCGCTGCACACGCTGCGCGCCGACATCGACTACGGCACCGCGACGGCGAAGACCACCTACGGCACCTGCGGCGTCAAGGTTTGGGTGTTCAAGGGCGAAATCCTGGCGCACGACCCGATGGCCCAGGACAAGCGCGCACAGGAGCAGCAGCTTCGCTAAGGCGCAGGCCGGCATAGTGAAGAAGTTGGGAACAGGATCCGATGCTTAGTCCAAAAAGAACCAAGTACCGCAAGCAGCACAAAGGCCGCGTCCACGGCATGGCCAAGGGCGGTACGGATATCAACTTCGGCAGCTACGGCCTCAAGGCGGTGACGCCGGGCCGGGTCACGGCGCGCCAGATCGAGGCCGCCCGCCGCGCCATCACGCGCCATATCAAGCGCGCCGGCCGCGTCTGGATCCGCGTCTTCCCGGACGTCCCGGTCAGCAGGAAGCCGGCCGAGGTGCGCATGGGCAAGGGTAAGGGCACGCCGGAATACTGGATGTGCCGCATCAAGCCGGGCCGGATCATGTTCGAGCTCGATGGCGTCGACCACGATGTCGCGCACCGCGCGTTCGAGCTGGCGGCGGCGAAGCTGTCGGTCAGGACGCGCTTCGTCGCGCGGCTTGGGAATTAGGAGCACGCGATGAAGGCGGCGGACATTCGGCAGAAGACGGACGACGAGCTGGGCGCGATGTTGATCGACCTCCGCAAGGAAGCGTTCAACCTGCGCTTCCAGAGGGCGAGCGGGCAGCTCGAGAATACCGCGCGCGTGCGCGAGGTGCGGCGTGACATCGCCCGCATCAAGACGACGCTGCACGGCCGGCAGACAGTATCGTAAGGGAACCGGGCACATGCCGAAACGCGTATTCCAGGGCAGGGTAGTGAAGGACGCCAAGGACAAGACCGTGGTGGTCTATGTCGAGCGCCGCGTCATGCACCCCGTCTACAAGAAGTTCATTCGCCGTTCGAAGAAGTACATGGCGCATGACGAGAACAACCGCTGCAAAGCGGGCGACGTTGTTCGCATCATCGAATCCCGGCCGCTGTCCAAGCGCAAGCGGTGGGAAGTCGTGAGCGACCAGGCCAACTAGCGCGACCGCAGGGAAAATAAGCCATGATCCAGATGCAGACCAATCTCGACGTCGCCGATAATTCGGGTGCGCGTCGCGTCCAATGCATCAAGGTGCTTGGCGGCTCCAAGCGCAAGACGGCGGGTATCGGCGACATCATCGTCGTCTCGGTGAAGGAGGCGATCCCGCGCGGCCGCGTGAAGAAGGGCGATGTCCACAAGGCGGTCATCGTCCGCACCGCGAAGGAAGTGCGCCGCGACGACGGCACGGTGATCCGCTTCGACCGCAACGCGGCGGTGCTGATCAACGCGCAGAAGGAGCCGATCGGCACCCGCATTTTCGGCCCGGTGACGCGCGAGCTCAGACAGAAGAATTTCATGAAGATCATTTCATTGGCGCCCGAGGTGCTGTGATGGCTGCAAAAATCAAGAAGGGCGACCGGGTGGTCGTCCTGGCGGGTAAGGACAAGGGCAAGGCGGGCGAGGTGATTCAGGTCGAGCGCAAGCGGTCGCGGGTCATCGTGTCCGGCGTGAACATGATCAAGCGCCACACCGCGCCCTCGCAGACGAACGCGGGCGGCATTGTCGAGAAGGAAGCGTCCCTGCACGTGTCGAACGTGGCCCATGCCGACCCCAAGGACGGCAAGCCGACACGAGTCGGGTTCAAGGTTCTCGAAGGCGACCGGAAGGTGCGTTTTGCGAAGCGCTCCGGTGAAGTCATCGACAGTTGAGACAGGTAAATCGGTCCCATGGCTGAGAAGAGCGAATACACACCGAGACTGAAGTCCCACTACCGGAACGTGGTGCGGCAGTCGCTGATCGACGTGTTTAAATACGACAACCCGATGGCGGTTCCGCGTCTCGAGAAGGTCGTGATCAACGTCGGCATCGGCGAAGCCGTCGGCGATTCCAAGAAGGTCGCCCTGGTGTGCGAAGAGCTTGCCGCGATCACCGGCCAGAAGCCGGTGGTGACCCGGGCGAAGAAATCGATCGCGAACTTCAAGCTGCGCGAAGGCATGCCGATCGGTGCGAAGGTGACGTTGCGCCGCGACCGCATGTACGAGTTCCTTGACCGGCTGGTCATGGTGGCGCTGCCGCGGGTTCGCGACTTCCGCGGCCTGTCGCCGAAGAGCTTCGACGGCCGGGGCAACTACGCGATGGGTCTCAAGGAGCAGATCGTGTTCCCTGAGATCGACTATGACAAGGTGGATGCCATTCGCGGCATGGACGTTGTGATCTGCACCACGGCACGAACCGACGAGGAGGCGCGTCTCCTCCTCAAAGGGTTCGATTTCCCGTTCCAGAATTGATTGTCTGGCGGAGGAGCATTCAGACTATGGCCAAGACAAGCGCTGTCGAAAAGAACAAGCATCGCCGCAAGCTGGCGAAGAAATTCGCGGGGAAGCGCGCGCGCCTGAAGGCGCTCGCGAACGACCGCGAGCTGCCCGCGGAAGATCGTTTCGCGGCGCGCCTCAAGCTTGCCGCCTTGCCACGTAATTCCGCGCCGAGCCGTATCCGCAACCGTTGCGTCATATCGGGCCGGCCGCGGGCTTACTATCGCAAGTTTCAACTGTCGCGCATCGCGCTGCGTGATCTGGCGTCGTCGGGACAGATTCCCGGCATGGTGAAGGCCAGCTGGTAGGAGTATTGCCGTAATGTCGATGAGCGATCCTTTGGGCGATATGCTCACGCGCATCCGGAACGGACAGCGGGTCGGTAAGAGTACCGTGTGCTGCCCGGCATCCAAGTTCCGCGCGAACGTGCTCGGTGTTCTGGAGCGCGAAGGGTTTATCCGTGGTTTCAGCTGGGCCGAGCTGGCGACTGGTCTCCAGGAGCTGACGATCGAGCTTAAATATGCCGACGGCGAGCCCGTCATCCGCGAGATCAATCGGGTCTCGCGGCCGGGCCGGCGGGTCTATTCGGGGATCAAGGATCTGCAGCGCGTTTACAACGGGCTGGGGATCTCGATCCTCTCGACGCCGCGCGGCGTCATGTCGGACGCGGAGGCGCGCGAAGCCAATGTCGGCGGCGAAGTCCTCTGCCGCGTGTTCTAGGAGCAGGTCATGTCGCGTGTTGGCAAATATCCCGTACCGATCCCCGCCGGCGTCAACGTGTCGCTCGCCGACAACGTGCTGACGGCGAAAGGGAAGCTCGGCGAGCTTACCGTCCCCTTCACCGACGACGTCACCGTCGAGATGAAGGAGGGCAAGGTATGGGTGAACCCGACCGGCGCGAGCAAGCGCGCCCGCTCGATGTGGGGCACGGTTCGCGCGCTGGTCAAGAACGCCGTCGTCGGCGTGTCGGAGGGCTTCACCCGCCGGCTCGAGATCAACGGCGTCGGCTATCGCGCCCAACTCCAGGGCAAGCGGCTGAACCTCCAGCTCGGCTACAGCCATGACATTCCCTTCCCGATTCCGGAAGGCATCACGGTGAAGCTCGAAGGGGACCGCCAGTCGGTCATCGCGATCAGCGGCGCCGACCGCCAGCAGGTCGGTCAGGTGGCCAGCGTGATCCGCAGCTACCGGGGACCGGAGCCGTACAAGGGCAAGGGCATCAAATACCAGGATGAGATCATCCTGCGTAAAGAAGGCAAGAAGAAGTAAGGACCGCGGCGATGAATTCGAAAAAGCTGTTTGCGCGTCGCAAGATACGCACCCGCTTCAACGTGAAGCGGCTGAGCAAGGGCAAGCCGAGGCTTTCCATTTTCCGGTCGGGTAAGCATGTCTATGCCCAGATCATCGACGATCTCGCCGGGCGCACGCTGGTCGCCGCGTCGAGCGTCGACAAGGAGCTGCGCGGCAAGCTGAAGACGGGCGCCGACAAGGAGGCCGCGGCCGCCGTCGGGCGCGCCGTTGCCGAACGCGCGGTGAAGGCGGGCGTGTCGCAGGTTATCTTCGACCGCGGCGGTTATCGTTATCATGGCCGGGTCAAGGCCCTGGCCGATGGTGCCCGCGAAGGCGGGCTGAAATTCTAGAAGGGGATCGCGGGTAATGGCACAGTCACCGCAGGGTCGCGGACGGCAGCGTGGACCGCGGGAAGATCGCGGCGAGCAGCAGGAATTCGTCGAAAAGCTCGTCGGCATCAACCGCGTCGCCAAGGTCGTCAAGGGCGGCCGGCGCTTCGGATTTTCCGCCATCGTCGTGGTCGGTGACGGCAAGGGACGGGTCGGCCACGGCCTCGGCAAGGCGCGCGAGGTGCCCGAGGCGATCCGCAAGGCGACCGACCGTGCGCGCAAGGCGCTGATCCGCGTTCCGCTGCGCGAAGGCCGGACGCTGCATCACGACGTTACCGGCCGTTTCGGCGCCGGCCGGGTCGTGCTGCGCAACGCGCCGTCGGGCACCGGCATCATCGCGGGCGGCCCGATGCGCGCCGTGTTCGAGGCGCTGGGCGTGCAGGACATCGTCGCCAAGTCGGTCGGTACCTCCAACTCGCACAACATGATCAAGGCCACCTTCGACGCGCTCAAGAACTGCAATTCGCCCCGGCAGGTTGCGGGCCGGCGCGGCAAGAAGGTCGGCGAGATCGTTGGCCGGCGCGAGGAAGGCGCGGCGAACGGTCGGGAGCAGGCAAATGGCTGATGGCAAGAAGACGCTGCGCGTGACCCAGATCGGCAGCCCGATCCGGCGCCCGGACGATCAGCGCGCGGACGCTGATCGGTCTCGGCCTCAACAAGATGCACCGCACGCGCGAGCTCGTGGATACCCCGTCGGTGCGCGGGATGATCGACAAGGTGAAGCATCTGGTTCGCGTCGAAGAGGCGGACTGAGATCCGGGCTGGCCGCATTAAGGATTCGTCACATGAGACTGAATGAGATTTCCGACAACGAGGGCGCCACGCATCGCGCGCAAGCGCATCGGCCGCGGCACGGGCTCGGGAACCGGCAAGACGGCAGGCAAGGGCCACAAGGGCCAGAAGGCCCGTTCCGGCGGCCATATCGGCGGGTTCGAGGGCGGCCAGATGCCGCTCTACCGGCGGTTGCCCAAGCGCGGCTTCACCAACATCTTCCGCAAGCGCTACGTCGAGCTCAATATCGGCCGGCTGCAGCAAGCGATCGATGACGGCCGCGTCGACGCCAAGAAGACGATAACCGGGCAGTCCCTGGTCGAGGCCGGGCTGCTGCGCCGGGTTCACGACGGTGTGCGGCTTCTTGCAAAGGGCGCGATCAGTGCCAATGTCACCATAGAGGTTGCTGGCGCGTCGAAGGCTGCCGTCCAGGCTGTGGAAAAGGCGGGCGGCAAAGTTGTGCTGCCGCCGAAGGACGATACGCCGCGCGGCAAGTCGCAGAAGAAGGCGAAATAACTCAGTCCGGCGAAAGACCCGGCTGAGACACGTCGCGTTTCCAGCCCTTAGCGGCGCACAGGACACGAGAGCATGGCATCAGCAGCCGAACAGTTAGCCGCCAATTTCAATCTCGGCGCCTTCAAGAAGGCGACGGAGCTGAAAAAGCGCATCTGGTTCACGCTGGCCGCGCTCGTGATCTATCGCTGCGGCACCTACATACCGTTGCCCGGGATCGATTCGTCGATCCTCAGCGAGCTGTTCGCCCATCAGAAGGGCGGCATCGTCGGCATGTTCGACGTCTTCGCCGGCGGCGCGCTCAGCCGCATGTCGATCTTCGCGCTCAACATCATGCCCTACATCTCCGCCTCCATCATCATGCAGCTGATGCAGGCCGTCTCGCCCTCGCTCGAGGCGCTGAAGAAGGAAGGGGAAGCGGGGCGCAAGAAGATGAACCAGTATACCCGCTACGGCACCGTGTTCCTGGCGGCGTTCCAAGCGTACGGCCTGGCCGTCGGCATGGAAGGCATGCAGGGCAGCTCCGGCAGCGCGGTGATGGATCCGGGCCTGTTCTTCCGCTTGACCACGGTGATCACGCTGGTCGGCGGCACGGTCTTCCTGATGTGGCTGGGCGAGCAGGTGACCCAGCGGGGCGTCGGCAACGGCATCTCGCTCATCATCTTCTCCGGCATCGTGGCGGCGCTGCCGCGCGCGCTGGCCGGAACGCTGGAGCTCGGCCGCACCGGCGCGCTGTCGACGGTCGTCATCGTCGGCTTCCTGCTGCTGGCTGCGGTGGTGATCACGGTCATCGTCTTCATCGAGCGGGCGCAGCGGCGGATCATCGTGCAATATCCCAAGCGCCAGGTCGGCAACCGCATGTTCGGCGGCGAATCCTCGCATCTGCCGCTCAAGCTCAATACCTCCGGCGTCATTCCGCCGATTTTCGCCAGCTCGCTGCTGCTGCTGCCGTTGACGATCGCCAATTTCAGCGGCGGGCAGGGACCGGAGTGGCTGACCACGATTACCGCGATGCTCGGCCGGGGGCAGCCCTTGTTCCTGGTCATCTACGTGTCGCTGATCGTGTTCTTCGCCTTCTTCTACACGGCGATCGTCTTCAATCCGCAGGAGACGGCCGACAACCTCCGGCAATACGGCGGCTTCATCCCGGGCATCCGGCCCGGCAAGAACACCGCGGACTACCTGGACTACGTGCTGACGCGGCTGACCGTGCTGGGCGCGATGTACCTGTCGGTCATCTGTATCATCCCGGAATGGCTGATCGCGCAGTTCGCCGTGCCCTTCTATTTCGGTGGCACCAGCCTGCTGATCGTCGTGACCGTGACCATGGATACGGTGGCGCAGGTTCATGCGCATCTGCTGGCGCACCAGTATGAGGGGCTGATCAAGAAGTCCAAGTTGCGCGGGAGGCGTGGATGAATGTCATCCTCCTGGGCCCCCCGGGAGCAGGCAAAGGGACCCAGGCGCAGCGGCTTGTGGAGAAATACGGCATCGTTCAGCTCTCTACCGGTGAAATTCTGCGGGACGCCGCGGCCTCGGGCAGCGCGATCGGCCAGCAGGCCAAGAAGGTCATGGAGGCCGGCCAGCTGATGCCCGACGACCTGATGATCCGCATCATCTCGGAGCGGATCGACCAGCCCGATTGCGCCAAAGGCTTCATCCTGGACGGCTTTCCGCGGACCGTCCCCCAGGCCGAAGCGCTGGACAAGCTGCTGGCCCAGAAGGGGTTGAAGCTGGACCACGTGATCGAGCTCAGGGTCGACGACTCGGTGCTGGTTTCGCGGATCACCGCCCGGGCGAGCGAGCTCAGCGCCGAGGGCAAGGCCCGGGCCGACGACAATGTGGAGACCTTGAAGAAGCGGCTTGCCGTCTACCATGGGCAGACGGTGCCCATCCTTCCGTATTACCGCGATAGGGGAAGGCTTGAGGTCGTGGACGGCATGGCGGACATCGCCGGCGTTGCGCGTCAGATCGATGCGCTGTTGGGCGCCCGGGAGAATTGACAGCATGGGCTTTTCCCCTATAATCCGCCATCCCGGAGCCGAACAGTCGGCTTCCGGCGCGGACGTTTTTCCGGCGGCGCGTAGACGGCGGTGCAACATGAAATCCGGAACACGGGCAGGCGGCCAGCCAGGTCACTGGGGCTGGGCGCTGAGTTCGTATCAAGACGATTGATGAGGAGAATGTAGCGTGGCACGCATAGCGGGCGTGAATATTCCGACCCAGAAGCGCGTGGAGATCGGCCTGACCTATATCCATGGGATCGGCCGGACCAAGGCGAAGGATATCTGCAAGGCTTGCGGAATTCCCGCCGAGCGCCGGGTCAGCGAGCTCAGCGAGCAGGAAGTCATCGGCATTCGCGAGTCCATCGACCGCGACTATACGGTCGAAGGCGATCTGCGTCGCGAAGTCGCCATGAACATCAAGCGCTTGATGGATCTTGGATGCTATCGCGGGCTGCGTCATCGCAAGGGGCTGCCGGTTCGCGGCCAGCGGACGCACACCAATGCCCGCACGCGCAAGGGGCCGGCCCGCCCGATCGCCGGTAAGAAGAAGGCGGTATAAGGAGCAATCAGATGGCCAAGGCACCAGCAGCAACCGCCACCGCCACGCGGACGCGTCGGCGCGAGCGTAAAAACATCACGTCCGGCGTGGCCCATGTCTGTGCATCGTTCAACAACACGATGATCACGATCACCGACGCGCAGGGCAACACGATCGCCTGGTCGTCGGCCGGCGGCATGGGTTTCAAAGGCAGCCGCAAGTCGACGCCCTATGCCGCGCAGGTTGCGGCCGAGGATGCCGGCCGTAAAGCCATGGAACATGGCATGCGGACACTGGAAGTGTTCGTCAAGGGGCCGGGGTCGGGGCGTGAGTCCGCCTTGCGCGCCTTGCAATCGGTCGGCTTCACGGTCACGTCGATCAAGGACGTGACGCCGATCCCGCATAACGGATGCCGTCCGCCGAAACGGCGGCGCGTGTGATTGGATTTACTCGGACAGGGTTGAATTTCAAGATTAAGGCGCAGGCCTAAGGTGCTGCGATGATTGGAAAGAGCGAGGTCGCTACGGTGCTCCAGAAGAATTGGCAATCTTTGATCAAGCCGAACAAGCTGAACATCGAACCCGGGGTGGATTCGTCGCGTATCGCAACGGTGGTCGCCGAGCCTCTGGAGCGGGGATTCGGCCTGACCCTCGGCAACGCGCTCAGGCGCGTCCTGCTGTCGTCGCTGCAGGGCGCGGCGGTCACGTCGATTCAGGTCGACGGCGTGCTGCATGAATTCTCGTCGATTCAGGGCGTGCGCGAGGACGTGACGGACATCGTGCTGAACATCAAGTCGCTGGCGCTACGCATGCACAGCGACGGCCCGAAGCGCATGATGCTGTCGGCGAAGGGCCCGGGCGAAGTGACCGCGGCGAAGATCGAGACGGGCCACGACATCGAGGTCATGAACCCCGATCTCGTGATCTGCACGCTCGACCGCGGCGCGACGCTGAACATGGAGCTGACCGTGGAAACGGGCAAGGGCTATGTCGCGGCGTCGATGAACCGTCCGGCCGACGCGCCGATCGGCCTGATCCCGGTAGACTCGGTCTACAGCCCGGTGCGCAAGGTCTCCTACAAGGTCGAGAACACCCGCGTCGGCCAGGTGACGGACTACGACAAGCTGTCCATGACGGTTGAGACGAACGGCACGGTGACGCCGGAGGACTCGGTCGCGCTCGCCGCGCGCATCCTCCAGGATCAGCTGCAGCTGTTCATCAATTTCGAGGAGCCGCGCGCCCAGGTCGAGATGGAGGCGGCGTCCGAGCTGCCCTTCAACAAGAACCTGCTGCGCAAGGTCGACGAGCTCGAGCTGTCGGTGCGCTCGGCGAACTGTCTCAAGAACGACAACATCGTCTACATCGGCGACCTGGTTCAGAAGTCCGAGGCCGAGATGCTGCGGACGCCGAACTTCGGCCGCAAGTCGCTCAACGAGATCAAGGAAGTGCTGTCGCAGATGGGCTTGCATCTCGGCATGGAAATCACCAACTGGCCGCCGGACAATATCGAAGATCTTGCCCGCCGGCTCGAAGAGCCTTTCTGAGACAGCGACGATCTGAAAGTTAGGAGCAGGCGAGATGCGCCATAAAATGAGCGGCCGGAAACTGGGCCGGAGAAGCCAGCATCGCAAGGCCATGTTCTCGAATATGGCGGCATCGCTGATCAAGCACGAGCAGATCAAGACGACGCTGCCGAAGGCGAAGGAAATGCGCGGCGTGGTCGAGAAGCTGATCACGCTCGGCAAGAGCGGAACGCTGCACGACCGCCGCCGGGCCTATGCCTTCCTGCGCGACGACGCCATGGTCACCAAGCTGTTCGACACGCTGGGCCCGCGCTACAAGGCGCGCAACGGCGGCTATACCCGCGTGCTGAAAGCCGGCTTCCGTTACGGCGATGCGGCCGCGATGGCGGTCATCGAGCTGGTCGACCGCGACGTCGATGCAAAGGGGCTGGACTCCGGCCCGCTGCAGACCGACGACGAGACGGAGAGCGCGGCGGCGTAAGGCTGGTGCTGTTTCGGAACGAGATAGCGAAGGGTCGGCCGCATGGCCGGCCCTTCTTGCGTCAGGGCCGTTGGCGCATGCGCCGCGCGGGCGTAAGGTGCGGCCATGCATAGATCGGCCACGCACAGATCGGCCATGTACAGATCAGTAAGCGCGTCGATCCTGGCCGCCTTGGTCCTGGCCGCCGCCGTGCCGGCGGCGGCGCAGCAGCGCCAGGTGCCTGACAACCGCCAGCAGATCCAGTTTTCCTTCGCGCCGATCGTGCGTAAGGTGGCGCCGGCGGTCGTCAACATCTACACCAAGCGCGTGGTGCAGGAACGCAGCGCCTCGCCCTTCTTCGACGATCCGATTTTCCGCCGCTTCTTCGGCGATTCCACGCCCTTCGGCGGCTCGCGCAAGCGGCTGGAGAATTCGCTCGGGTCCGGCGTGATCGTCCGCAGCGACGGCATCATCGTGACCAACCACCACGTGATCAAGGACGCGGACAAGATCACCGTCGTCCTGTCCGACCGGCGCGAGTTCGACGCGCAGATCCTGGTCAACGATGAGCGCACGGACATTGCGGTCCTGCGCATCCATGTGAAGGGCGAGCGACTGCCCTATCTCGAATTCGGCGACGCGGACAAGATCGAGGTCGGCGACATGGTGCTGGCGATCGGCGATCCCTTCGGCATCGGCCAGACCGTCAGCTCGGGCATCGTCTCCGGCCTCGCGCGGACCGAGGTCGGCATAACCGACTTCCGCTCCTTCATCCAGACCGACGCTGCGATCAACCCCGGCAACTCGGGCGGCGCGCTGGTCTCGATGGACGGTAAGCTGATTGGCATCAACACGGCGATCTTCTCGCAAAGCGGCGGATCGGTCGGCATCGGCTTCGCCATTCCCAGCAACATGGTCAGCACCATCGTGCACAGCGCGGTGACCGGCAAGCCTTTGATTCGCCCATGGCTTTCGCTTCGAGCCACGGAAGTGACGGCCGAGGTCGCCTCCGCCATGGGGTTGAACCGGCCGGGCGGCGTCCTGGTGGAAGCGGTGCAGCCGAGCGGTCCTGCCGAACGCGCCGGGATCCGGCGCGGCGATATCATCCTCGACGTCGACCACAAGGCGGTCGACGACCTGCAGGGGCTCCGGTTCCGCCTGGCGACGCGGGAGATCGGCAAGAATGTCGTCATGTCGGTACGCCGGCACGGCAAGGTGATCGACCTACCCTTCGACCTGCAGGCGCCGCCGGAGATCCCGCCGCGCGATACCACGATCCTGCAGAACGAGAGCCCGCTCTCCGGCGCCAAGGTCGTCAACCTGTCGCCGGCGGTAGCGGCCGAGCTCGGCGTCGAGGAGTCGGCGGTCGGCGTGATCGTCGTCGACATCGAGCGCGGCTCCTGGGCCTCGCGGATCGGGCTCCGTCCCGGTGACGTCGTCCTGACCGTGAACGGCCAGAAGATCGGCGTGGTCGACGATCTGAAGCAGGCGACGCGCCAGCCGCAGGACCGCTGGATGGTTGAAATCCGCCGCGGCAATAAGACATTACGCGTGGAAGTCGGGTAACAAGCAATCACGGCGGAGGTGCCGATTGAGCGGTCCGTCACAGCCGGGTCTCTTCGAAAAGTCCGCGCCGCGCCCTTTGGCCGACCGCCTCAGGCCGCGTTCGCTCGATGAGATCGTCGGACAGGATCATGTGCTGGGGCCGGATGGGCCGATCCGGCGCATGCTCGCTTCCGGCAGCCTCGCCTCGATGGTCTTCTGGGGACCGCCGGGCTGCGGCAAGACGACCATAGCGCGCCTGCTGGCCGACGAGATCGCCTTGGCGTTCGAGCCGCTGTCGGCCGTCTTCTCCGGCGTGGCGGATCTGCGCAAGGTGTTCGAGCGCGCCAAGGCGCGGCGCCTGGCGGGCAGCGGGACGCTGCTCTTCGTCGACGAGATCCACCGCTTCAACCGCGCGCAGCAGGACGGCTTCCTGCCCTATGTCGAGGACGGCACCGTCATCCTCGTCGGCGCCACGACGGAAAACCCGAGCTTCGAGCTGAACGCCGCGCTGCTGTCGCGCTGCCAGGTCTTCGTCCTGAATCGCCTCGACCACGCCGCGCTGGATACCCTGCTGCGGCGCGCCGAGCAGGCCGAGGGCCGCGCGCTGCCGCTCGAGGACGAGGCGCGCGACAGCCTGATCGCGATGGCGGACGGCGACGGCCGCTTCATCCTCAATCTCTGCGAGGAATTGTTCCGCCTGCCGGCCGCGACGCGGCTGGACCGCAAGGCGCTGGCCGAGGCGGTGCAGCGGCGCGCGCCGGTCTACGACAAGGGGCAGGACAGCCACTACAACCTGATCAGCGCGCTGCACAAGTCGCTGCGCGGCTCCGACACGGACGCGGCGCTCTACTGGCTCGCGCGCATGCTGGCCGGCGGCGAGGACCCGCGCTACATCGCCCGGCGGCTGCTGCGCTTCGCCTACGAGGATATCGGCCTCGCCGACCCGAACGCGGCGCTGCAGGCGCTGGCGGCGTGGGAGACCTACGAGCGGATCGGCTCGCCCGAGGGCGAGCTGGCGCTGACCCATCTGGTGATCTATCTCGGCACCGCGCCCAAGTCGAACGCCGCCTACAAGGCGCATGGCGCCGCGTCGCGGGCGGCGAAGGAGACCGGCTCGCTCAGCCCGCCCAAGCACATCCTGAACGCGCCGACGCGGCTGATGCAGGACCTCGGCTACGGCGCGGGCTATGAATACGATCACAAGGCCGAGGACGCCTTCTCCGGCCAGAATTACTTCCCCGACGGCATCGCGCGCGAGCGCTTTTACAGCCCGGCCGACCGCGGCTTCGAGCGCGAGATCGCCAAGCGCCTGGCCTATTGGGAGAAGCTCCGCGCCGAGCGGCGCAAGCCCGGCGGCGGCGAGTCGTGATAGCGGGCGCCGGACCGGTCGTCGTCCGATCTGCCGCAAGGTGACCGGGGGCAAGGACAGCGGCTATACTCTCGCGACGGCCATCTTCGAAATTTCCCAAGACGGCGTGACGTGGCGGATCTACGGCGATCCCGACGCGGCGCCCGTGTTCGACAGCCGGACCGCGCGCCCGTCGTCCTGACCCGGCGCAGACAGAAGATCAACAGGAGGAGGCAAGATGTTCGAAGGATTCGAGACACGAGACCTGGATACCAGCGGCGCGCGGATTCATTTCGTGCATGGCGGCGAGGGGCCGCCGCTCCTGCTGCTGCACGGCAACCCGCTGACGCATGTCTCCTGGCACAAGATCGCCAACCAGCTTGCCGAGCGCTTCCATGTGGTGGCGCCCGACCTGCGCGGCTATGGCGACAGCTCGGCGCCGGACGCCGGACCCGACAACATCAACTTCTCCTTCCGGGCGATGGCGCAGGACCAGGTCGAGGTCATGGCGTCGCTCGGCTATGACAAGTTCTTCGTCGCCGGCCACGACCGCGGCGCGCGCACCGCGCACCGCATGGCGCAGGACCATCCGGACAAGATCCTGAAGGCGGCCTTCATCGACGTCGCGCCGAGCTACCATGTCTGGACGCACACGACGAAGGGCTGGGCCAACAGCTCCTGGCACTGGACCTTCATGATCCAGGAGCCGGGTTTCCCGGAGCGCATGATGGGCGCCGTGCCGGCCGACTGGTACATGGAGAAGAAGATCGGCAAGGCCGGGATCGGCCTGAAGCCCTTCACCAAGGAAGCCTTCGCCGAATACGTCCGCTGCTTCAACGAGAAGACGATCCGCGGCTCCTGCTGCGATTATCGGGCTTGCGCCACCTGCGACTTCGAGATGGACAAGGCCGACTTCGGCAAGGTCAAGGTGCAGTGTCCGGCGCTCGTGCTGTGGGGCGCGCAGAGCCACACCGGCAAGAATTACAGCGACCTGCTGCCGATCTGGAAGGATTACTGCGCCGGCAGCCTGACCGGCGGACCGCTCCAATCCGGCCATTACGTGCCCGAGCACGCGCCGGAGGAGACGCTGCGCTGGCTGCTCGATTTCTTCTCCGCCTGATCGTCCCCTGATCGCCGCGGCCCTGCCTGCCATTGTGGCAATGTGCTGGCAGGGCCGTTAATATATGCCCAATCCTAAGGCAGTTCCTTAAAATCTGCCGGATCCGGACGCCTGCTATTTGATCATTCAAAGAAGCGGGCTGCCGGATTTTTGTTCTGAGCGATCAAGAAACGAGGGAAGGGGCTGTTATGACGCAAAGGGGGAGAAGGGTTTTTCGGCTGGCCGGCGCGGCGGCGCTGGGCGTGGGGCTGCCGGGGACCGCGATGGCGGCGACCGCCGGGATGAACGGCGCCAATACCGCCTGGGTCCTGACGTCGACCGCGTTGGTCCTGTTCATGACGCTGCCCGGGCTGGCGCTGTTCTACGGCGGGCTGGTGCGCGCCAAGAACGTCCTTTCGGTGCTGATGCACTGCGTCGCGATCGCCTGCGTCGTCTCCGTGCTGTGGCTGGCCGTCGGTTACAGCCTGTCCTTCGGGCAGGGCGGCAGCCTTCAACCCTGGCTGGGCGGCCTCGGCAAGGCCTTCCTCGCCGGGGTCGGGCCGGGAACCCTGACCGGCGACATTCCCGAAGTCGTCTTCTTCATGTTCCAGATGACCTTCGCGATCATCACCCCGGCCCTCATCGTCGGCGCCTATCCCGAGCGCATCCGCTTCGGCGCCGTCCTGCTGTTCAGCGGCCTTTGGCTGCTCCTGGTCTACGCGCCGGTCTGCCACTGGGTCTGGGGCGGCGGCTGGCTCGCCCGGATGGGCGTGCTCGACTTCGCGGGCGGGCTCGTGGTGCACGCGACCGCCGGGATCTCGGCCATCGTGATCGCCAAGATGCTGGGCCGCCGGCAAGGCTTCCCGCACGATCTCAGGCCGCCGCACAGCCCCTCGATGACCATGACCGGCGCGGCCATGCTGTGGGTCGGCTGGTACGGCTTCAACGCCGGCAGCGCGCTCGCCGCGAACGGCAACGCCGGCATGGCGATGCTGGTGACCCATATCTCGGCCTCGGCGGCGGCGCTCACCTGGATGGCCATCGAATGGATCAAGTTCGGCCGGCCGAGCCTCGTCGGCATCGTGACGGGCCTCGTGGCCGGTCTGGCGACGATCACGCCCGCCTCGGGCTTCGTCGGGCCGGCCGGCGGGCTGGCCTTCGGCATACTGGCCGGCCTGGTCTGCTACTGGGCCGTGTCGCATGTGAAGCTCTCGCTCGGGATCGACGACTCGCTGGACGTTTTCGCCGTGCACGGCGTCGGCGGCATGCTGGGGATCCTGCTGGTTTCCGCCTTCGCGGACCCGATGCTGGGCGGGCTGGGGCTGGCGAAAGGCATGACCATCGGCCGGCAATTGGGCGTCCAGCTGGCCGGAATGGCCGCCACCGTGGCCTGGAGCGCGGTGCTCACCATCCTTATCGTCAAGGTCGTCGAGGCGCTCGTGCCCCTGCGGGCCGCGAATGAGGCCGAAACCGACGGACTGGACCTTTCCGAACACGGCGAGCGCGAGTACAACTTCTGAAGAAATCCGATGTTCAAACGGAAAGGATGGCACCGCCATGAAGCTGGTGATGGCAATTATCAAGCCCTTCAAGCTCGACGACGTGCGCACGGCGCTGGGCGCCGTCGGCGTGGAAGGGATGACGGTCTCGGAGGTAAAGGGGTATGGCCGGCAGAAGGGCCAGACCGAGATCTACCGCGGCGCCGAATACGCCGTGAACTTCGTTCCCAAGGTGAAGCTCGAAGTTGCCGTCGACGACGCGCTCGCCGACCGGGTGATCGAGGCGATCCGCAATTCGGCGAATATGGGCCGGATCGGCGACGGCAAGATCTTCGTCTTCGACATGGAACACGCCGTCCGCATCCGTACGGGTGAGACCGGCGCGGAAGCGCTTTGAGCGGTCGCGATCGCGCGGGCGGGCTTGACGGTGAGGATCGGGTGACGCGGCGATGAAGCTGATCCTTGCCATCGCCGCGGGCGGCGCCGTCGGCGCCGTCGGACGGCACCTGGTGAACGTCCTGGTGCTGTCCTGGTTCGGCCCCAACTTCCCATGGGGCACCTTGACGGTGAATTTCGTCGGCTGCTTCCTGATGGGCGTGCTGGTGGAAACGTCCGCGCTCGTCTGGTCGCCACCCCCGGCGCTGCGGGCGATGATCGCCATCGGCTTTCTCGGCGCGCTGACGACCTTCTCGAGCTTCTCGCTCGACGTCGCGACCCTCTACGAGCGCGGCCAGCCGCTTATCGCCGCCGGCTATGTCCTGGCGTCGGTCGTGCTCTCGATCGGCGGCATCTTCTCGGCGCTCGCCCTGGTGCGCGCCCTTGTCACATGAGCGGCCGGCGATGAGCGGCGTCGAGACGCGGGTGGTTGCACCCGGCGAGGCGGACATGCGTCTCGACCGCTGGTTTCGCCTGCATTTCCCGGATCTCGGCCATGGCCATCTGCAGAAGCTGCTGCGCACGGGGCAGGTGCGGGTCGACGGGCGCCGCGCCAAGGCCGGCGCGCGGCTCACGGCCGGCGCGGAGATCCGCGTGCCGCCCTTGAGCGCGCCTGCGGGGGAAGGCAAAGGCGAGCGCGGGCCGCCGGCAGGGCCCAGGCCGAAGGCGGCGCCGAGCGAGGCGGACACCGCCTTCATCCGCTCCCTCGTGCTGTACAAGGATGACGACGTCATCGCGATCGACAAGCCGCCCGGCCTCGCGGTCCAGGGCGGAACCGGGACGCGCCGCCATGTCGACGGCATGCTCGAAGGGCTGCGCTTCGACGCGCCCGAGGCGCCGCGCCTGGTGCATCGCCTCGACCGGGACACCAGCGGCGTCCTGCTGCTCGGCCGCAGCCGGGCGGCGGCTGCCGCGCTCGGCAAGGCCTTCAAGGGCCGCGACGTGCGCAAGCTCTACTGGGCGATCGTCGTCGGCGTGCCCGAGCCCCGGCAGGGCCGGATCGACCTGCCGGTCGCCAAGCTGCCGGGCAAGGCGGGCGAGAAGATGGCGGTCGACGAGGAGGACGGGCAGCGCGCGATCACCTACTACCGGGTCCTGGAGGTCGCGGGGCGGCGGCTGGCCTGGGTGGCGCTCTGGCCGCAGACCGGCCGGACGCACCAGCTCCGGGTGCATTGCGCGGCGCTCGGCTGGCCCATCCTGGGCGACGGCAAATACGGCGGGCAGGCGGCCTTCATCGCCGGGCACGGCCTCTCCCGCAAGCTGCACCTGCATGCCCGCGCGCTCAGCCTGCCGCACCCGGTAACCGGTGCGCCGCTTATTGTTCGCGCCCCCTTGCCGGACCATATGAGGGAGACGTGGAAGTTCTTCGGGTTCGATCCGGAGAATGCGGAAGACCCCTTCGCCGAGCTACCCTGACGGCAGGACGGTCGTCTGTGGTATTGTGGCAGGCGCAATGAGGATTCCCGGGTGTGGTGATGGTTGACGGTGCGAACCGGCTCGCGGTGTTCGATTGCGACGGGACGCTGGTCGACAGCCAGCACATCATCGTGGCGTCGATGCAGCGCGCCTTCGCCGAGCACGGCCTTTCCGAGCCCGACCCCGCCGCGGTGCGCCGGCAAGTGGGGCTGCATGTCGTTGATGCGGTCTCGAACCTGCTGCCGGACGCGTCGCAAAAGATCATCGCGGCGATCGGCGACAGTTTCATCGATTTCGGCCGCGTCATCCGGGACGCGCAGGAACATGACGAGCTGCTGTTCCCCGGCGTGGTCGAGGTGCTGGAACAGCTTGCCGCGCGGGACGTTTTGCTTGCCGTTGCGACCGGCAAGTCGCGGCGCGGCCTCGATCGCACCCTGAAGGAGCACGGCCTGGGCGGGCATTTCATGATTCTGAAGACGGCCGATGACGGACCGAGCAAGCCCAACCCCGGCATCCTGCTCGATGCCATCGTAGAGGCGGGGGCGTCGCCGCTGACCACCGTCATGATCGGCGACACGGTCTTCGACGTCTCGATGGCGCGCAGCGCCGGCGCCTATGCGGTCGGGGTCGGCTGGGGCTATCACGAGCCGCGCGAGCTCGACGCCGCGGGCGCGCACGCCATCCTCGATCATTTCAGCGATCTGCCGCCGACCCTCGACAAGTTATGGAGAGTGCCCTGATGCGTATTGGCAAGATACTGATCATCGTCGGCATCGCCGTCGTTGTCCTCATCGCGGGCGCGGTCGTCGTCCTGATGAGCATGGATTTCGACAAATACAAGCCGCAGATCGTCGCCGAGGTGAAGAAGGCGACCGGCCGCGACATGAAGATCGACGGCAAGCTCCATCTCAACCTCCTGACGCTGAGTCCGGGCCTGGCGGTCGACGGCGTCCATTTCGCCAACGCGTCCTGGGGCTCGCGGCCCGACATGGCGGTGATCAAGCGCTTTGAGGTCAAGGTCAGCCTGCTGCCGCTGATCCACGGCACGCTCGACGTCGACCGGGTGGTCATCGAGGGCGCGGACATCCTGATCGAGCGCAACGCCCAGGGGCAGGGCAACTACGAGTTCTCGACCGCCGCTGCGCCGGCGGCGCCCGCGTCCGCGCCCGCCAAGCCGGCGGAGGCCGCGAAGAGCGGCGCGAGCGGCGGCGGGATGCCCGCGCTCGCCGTGCGCGAGATCACGATCAAGGACTCGCGGCTGACCTACAAGGACGACAAGTCGAAACAGACGCTGGTGCTGGGCGTCGACAGCCTGGCGGTCGCGGCCGGCGCCGGCGATCCGCTGAAGATCGACCTGAAGGGCAGTTACAACGGCGAGCCCGTCACGGTGAAGGGCAGCATGGGCGCGCTCGCGGAGCTGATGCGGCCGACCAAGCCTTGGCCGGTGAAGATCGCGGTCGAGGCCGGCGGCGCCACCGTCGACGTCAACGGCACGATCGCCAATCCGGCGGCGGCCTCCGGCATCGACATCGCGCTCGCCGTGCAGGGCAAGGACCTGTCGAAGATGAGCAAGCTGGCGGGCGCCCCTGTGCCGCCGCTCGGCCCCTATTCGCTCAAGACCCGGGTGGTGGGCTCGGTCGACAAGACGATCGAGCTGCGCGATCTCGCGGCCCAGATGGGCAAGAGCGCGCTCGCGGGCAAGGCTTCGGTGCAGCTCAAGAACCGGCCGGCGCTCACCGCGACGCTGACCTCGGACCTGATCAACACGGCCGATTTCAGCAAGCCGGGCGAAGGCGGTCAGAAGGCGGGCGGCGGCGGCAGCGCTCCCGCTGCCGGCGGAAAGGCCGGCGGCGCGCCGTCCGGCGGCGGCAAGCGGCTGTTCCCCGATGACCCGCTGCCCCTGGACGGGCTGAAGGCGGCGGACGCCACGGTCGACCTGACCGTGAAAAAGCTACTAGTAGATAAGCTGGCAGCCGACAACCTCCACACCGTCGTCACGCTTCGCAACGGCGACCTTGCCGTCGCACCGCTCGACATGGACGTGGCGAAGGGCAAGATCAGCGGCACCGTGAAGCTCAATGCGTCGCAGGCGACGCCGGCGCTCGACCTGAAGCTGTCCGGCAAGAAGATCGACATCGGCACCTTGCTCGCCGACATGTCGATCACCGACCTGGTCTACGGCGTGATCAACACCGATCTCGACGTGGCGGGGCACGGCAAGTCGGTGCATCAGATCATGGCGGGACTGAACGGCAAGACCAGCGTCCTGATGGGCCAGGGACGGATGAAGAGCAACGCCCTCGACCTCTATGTCGGCGGCGCGGCGACCGTGCTGACCCAGGCCGTCTTCGGCAAGAAAAGCGAGTACACCGTCATCAACTGCTTCGTGAACCAGTTCGACATCAAGAACGGCCTCGCGACCAGCAAGGCGATGCTGTTCGATACCGAATATGCGCAGATCACCGGTAAGGGCACGATCGACCTCGGCACCGAGAAGATCAACTACACGGTCGATCCGAAGCCGAAGTCGGTGACCGTCAACACCGCCGTGCCGGTCGAGATCGGCGGCACGCTGGCGGATCCGAGCTTCCGGCTCAATCCCTTGGCGACGGCGGCCAAGGTCGGCGGGCTGATCGGCACCGTGCTCTTTCCGCCCGCCGCCGTCGTCGGCCTGGGCGAGCTTGGGGTCAGCGACAAGAGCTCCTGCGTACAGACGGGCAAGGGCGCTGCGCAGCCAAAGCAGGCGGCGCCGAAGAATCCGGTTGGCGCGGCCGAGAACCTCGGCAAGCAGCTCGGCACGGACGTCAAGAAAAAGCTCGACAACACGCTCAAGGGACTGTTCGGTAAGTAATGGCAATCAAGCGATTTTACCGCCAGGTGGCGGTCGAGAGCGGCGAGGCGGGACATAGCGTCAGCCTGGACGGACGCTCCGTCCGCACGCCGGCCAAGGCGCCCTTGCTGCTGCCCACCCGCGCGCTGGCGGAGGCCATCGCCGCCGAATGGGACGCCCAGCAGGACGAGGTCCAGCCGCACACGATGCCGCATGATGCAGCTCGCCAGCACGGCGATCGACCGTGTCCTGCCGCGGCGGGACGCGGTGATCGCCGAGATCGCGAGCTACGCGGAGACCGACCTCCTGTGCTACCGCGCCGACGGGCCGACCCCCCTGGTGGCGCGCCAGGCGACGCAATGGCAGCCGGTGCTGGACTGGGCCGCCGATACCTTCGACGCGCCGCTGTCGGTGACGGAAGGCGTGATGCCGGTACCGCAGCCGCCGGCCGCGATCGCCGCCCTGCGCGCGGCCGTCGCCGACTGCGACGCTTTCGCGCTCGCCGCCGTCTACACGCTGACCGTGGTCAGCGGCTCGCTGGTCCTGGCGCTCGCCGTCCGGGACGGCGAGATGGACGCCAACCTGGCGTGCGACGTCAGCCATATCGACGAAGAGTGGCAGGCCTCGGAATGGGGCCGCGACCCCGTCGCGGAAAGCCGGCGCGACCGGGCGCGCGCCGAGATCCTGTCGGCGGCGGGTTTTCTGGCTCTCTTGCAGGGGTGAAGCCCGGGTGCTATGCGGGGCTGCGGCAGGCGGAGGCGCGGCGATGGACGACATCATCAGCAAGCTCGAAGAAAAGCGCGGCCGGGCGCGGCTCGGCGGCGGCGAGCGCCGGGTCGAGGCGCAGCACGGCAAGGGCAAGCTCACCGCGCGCGAGCGCATCGACGTCCTGCTCGACGAAGGGTCGTTCGAGGAATGGGACATGTTCGTCGAGCATGACTGCCACGACTTCGGCATGGACGCCCAGCGCATCCCGGGCGACGGCGTGGTCACCGGCTACGGCACGGTGAACGGCCGGCTGGTCTTCGTCTTCAGCCAGGATTTCACCGTGTTCGGCGGCTCGCTCTCGGCGGCACACGCGCGCAAGATCTGCAAGATCATGGACCAGGCGATGAATGTCGGCGCGCCGGTCATCGGGCTCAACGATTCCGGGCGGCGCGCGGATTCAGGAAGGCGTCGCCTCGCTCGCGGGTTACGCCGATGTCTTCCAGCGCAATGTGATGGCGTCCGGCGTGGTGCCGCAGATCTCCATGATCATGGGGCCGTGCGCCGGCGGCGCGGTCTATTCGCCGGCGATGACCGACTTCATCTTCATGGTGAAGGATTCCTCCTACATGTTCGTCACCGGCCCCGATGTGGTGAAGACGGTGACCCATGAGGAGGTCACGGCGGAGGCGCTCGGCGGCGCGCTCACGCATACCGGCAAGTCGGGCGTCGCCGACCTCGCCTTCGAGAACGACATCGAGGCGCTGATCGAGCTGCGCCGCTTCATCGACTTCCTGCCGGCCTCGAACCGCGAGAAGCCGCCGCTGCTGCCGACGGCCGACCCGTTCGACCGGCCGGAGCCGTCGCTCGACACGCTGGTGCCGGCCAACCCGAACCAGCCCTACGACATGATGGAGCTGATCCGGAAGGTCGTCGACGAAGGCGATTTCTTCGAGATCGCGCCGACCTTCGCGCGCAACATCATCACCGGATTCGGCCGCATGGAAGGCAGCACGATCGGCGTCGTCGCCAATCAGCCGATGGTGCTGGCCGGCTGCCTCGACATCAACTCGGCGCGCAAGGCCGCCCGTTTCGTGCGCTTCTGCGACTGCTTCAACATCCCGATCATCACCTTCGTCGACGTGCCGGGCTTCCTGCCGGGCACCGGGCAGGAATACGGCGGCATCATCAAGCACGGCGCCAAGCTGCTGTTCGCCTTCGCCGAGGCGACCGTGCCGAAGATCACCCTGATCACCCGCAAGGCCTATGGCGGCGCCTACGACGTCATGAGCTCGAAGCATCTGCGCGGCGACCTGAACTATGCCTGGCCCACCGCCGAGATCGCGGTCATGGGGCCGAAGGGCGCGGTCGAGATCATCTTCCGCGAGGATCTGGGCGACGCCGCCAAGATCGAAAAGCGCACCGAGGAATACCGCGAGAAATTCGCCAACCCCTTCGTCGCGGGCTCGCTCGGCTTCATCGACGACGTGATCATGCCGCGCAACACGCGCCGGCGCATCTGCCGCGGGCTTCGGATGCTGCGCAACAAGAAGCTGGAAAACCCATGGAAGAAGCACGGCAACATACCGCTGTAACAGTCGTCCGGCAGGATGGCCCGGTCCATGCATGACAGCAGCCGGCGGGATGCGGATCGGGCCGCGGCGCGGGTGCGGGGACTGAAACGCCACCTGCTTGCCTATTTCGCGGTCATGGTCGTGCTGGTCCTGGTCAATCTGCTGGCCACGCCGGGCCGTATCTGGTTCGTCTTGCCGATGGTCGGCTGGGGTCCCGTGCTGGCGATTCACACTGCCTGGGCCATGGGTTTGTTTGATAAGATGGACCCAAAGAGCTGACATTCCCTATTCCCAATAGGATGACATCAATGACCGAAATTCGCATCGAACTGCATAGTGACACCCAGACGCGCCCGACCCCGGGCATGCGCAAGGCGATGGCCGAGGCCGTCGTCGGGGACGAGCAGAAGGGCGAGGATCCGAGCGTCAACAGGCTGCTCGAGATGTCCAAGGAGCTTTTCGAGAAGGAAGACGCCGTCTTCCTGCCGTCCGGCACCATGTGCAACCAGATCTCGATGATGCTGCACTGCCGTCCGGGCGACGAGGTGCTGTGCGACAAGACCGCGCATATCTGGAGCACCGAAGGCGGCGGCGCGGCGGTGTTCGCCGGCTCGCTGATCCGGCCGATCGACGGCGAGCACGGCATCTTCACCGCCCAGCAGCTCGAGCAGAATATCCGCGCCGTGCGCCGGCACACGCCGAAGCCGCGGCTGGTGTCGATCGAGCAGACGTCGAACGGCGGCGGCGGCACCGTCTGGCCGCTGGAGACGATCCGTGAGGTCGAGGCGATGGCGCGCAAGCACGGCCTTGCCATGCACATGGACGGCGCCCGCGTGATGAACGCCGTCGTCGCCAGCAACGTATCCGCGGCGGACTTTGCCCAGCCCTTCGACACGCTGTGGCTCGACCTCAGCAAGGGGCTCGGCTGCCCGTTCGGCGCGGTCCTGCTCGGCAGCAAGGCGCTGATCGAGGATGCCTGGCAGTGGAAGCAGCGCATGGGCGGCGCGATGCGCCAGGCCGGCGTGATCGCGGCGGCCGGCATCTACGCGCTGGAGAACCATGTCGATCGGATGGCCGAGGATCACGCGAACGCGAAGTTCTTCGGCGACCGCATCGCCGAAATTCCGGGCATCGAGCTCGATTCCGCCGGCGTCGAGACCAACCTGGTCTTCTTCGACGTCAGCAAGACCGGCCTCACGGCGGCGCAGGTGCATGACCGGCTGCTCGAGCACGGCGTGCGCATCGGCGCGTCCGGCGGCACGCGCATGCGCGCCGTCACCCATCTCGACGTCAGCCGGGACCAGCTGGCGGCGGCGGCGGCGGCGCTGTCCACCGTGGTGGTCGAGGCGGCGGCTGCCTGAACGGCCGGAGATGACACCGGCGGAGATCCAGCGGCGCGTCGACGGCTTTCCTTTCTGGTATCACCGCATCGAGCTGCCGGGCGGCGTGGTGACGCCGGGCTTCAGTCCGCTGAACATGAAGTCCTACGGCGTTCCGGACGACCTGACCGGCAAGCGGGTTCTCGATGTCGGCGCGTGGGACGGCTACTGGACTTTCGAGGCGCTCCGGCGCGGCGCGCGCGAGGTCGTCGCGATCGACGACTTTTCCGACTATCTCGGCAAGCTCGACAAGAGCGACCGCCGGGCATGGGAAACCTTCGATTTCTGCCGCGAGACGCTGGGCTACGATCCCGCCGTCTGCGAGCGCATGGAGATGAGCGTCTACGACGTCAGCGAAAGCCGGCTCGGCCGGTTCGACGTCGTGTTCTTCTTCGGCACGCTCTACCATCTGCGCTATCCGCTGCTCGCGCTCGACCGGCTCGCCGCGCTCTGCGATGAGTCGATCTTCGTCGAATCGCAGATCTGCGACGACTACAGCGCCCATCGCGGCGGGCTCGGGCACGGCTATCCCGATGACCACATGGTGATGGAGTTCTTTCCCGAGGACGAGCTGGGCAGCAACCAGACCAACTGGTGGGCGCCGTCTCTGAAATGCCTGGGATACATGGTCCGGGCCGCCGGCTTCGGCACGGTCGACGTCTGGAAGCTGGTCAACGGGATGCCGCCCAAGATCGGCTATTGCCGCGGCTTCGCCCGGGGCAAGCGGGTATAGCCGCCTTGCCGGGCGGGCAGGCACCCCGGGTCCTCTGCGAGGGCTGGCGCTTCATCCCGCAGTCCTTTGCCGTGGTGAACCAGTTCCAGATCCTCGCGCTGCAGGATCTCGGCGTGACGGTGACGGCGCGCGACTGGCCCTACTGGGCGGACTGGAAGCCGGTCCCCGGCCTGCTGCCCGAGGCCGACGAGGCGCGCCTGAGAGCGCTCGGCGCGCCGGACCCGCATCCGGACGCGGTGATCCGCGTCGCCGCGCCTTACGACTTCACCACGGCCGCCGGCGTGCCGACGCTCGTCATGGTGACCTCGGAGACCGGGCGGATCCGCCCGGAAAAGATCGCGGGCGGCGTCCCGATCGGCGAGGCGGTCGCGGCCTCCGCTGCCCTGATCCACACCCCGTCGCGGTGGTCCCGCGACGGGCTCGTCGCCAGCGGCGTTCCCGGCGAGCGCATAGCCGTCATCGGACATGGCGTCGATACGGCGCTCTGGCGGCCGGCCGATGCGGCGGAGCGGCAGTCCCTGCGCGGGCGTTTCGGATGGGAGGACGATTTCGTGCTCCTGAACGTCGGCGCCATGACCGGCAACAAGGGGATCGACCTCCTGCTCGCGGGCTTCGCCGCGCTGCTGGAGACCTGTCCGCGGGCGCGCCTCGTGCTGAAGGGGCTCGACGCCATCTTCCGCTCGCGGGACATGGTGGCGGATATGCTGAACGGCCTCCCGGCCGCCCGCCGCGCCGCCGTTGCATCACGGGTGACCTACCTCGGCCAGAGCGTGTCGCTGGCGGATCTCGCGAAGCTTTTCCAGGCAGCGGATGCGTATGTTTCGCCCTATCGCGGCGAAGGGTTCAACCTTCCGGTGCTGGAAGCGGCGGCCTGCGGCGTGCCGGTCGTCTGCACGGCCGGGGGCGCGACGGATGATTTCACGGCGCCGGAATTCGCGCTCCGGGTCGATGCGGCGCTCGACGGGGAAGGGCATGTCCTCGAGCCGTCCGGCGAGCATCTCCTGGCGCAGTTGCGCCGCTGCGTGGCGGACGACGCCTGGCGTCGCGCCGCGCGGGCGGCCGGGCCGGCTTTCGTCGCCAGCGGCCATACATGGAAGCATGCGGCGGAAAAATTGCTGCAGGCGGTCGGTCTGGCGGCCGGCAAGCGGCGGCCCGGATCGCGGCTGATCCGGCACGTCGCCGGAGCCCCGGAAAGGGCCGCTTTCCGGCGACTGTTGCTCCGGCGTCATTTCGCATAAAGTGCCCGGTCGGACGGGCGCGCCCCGTCCGGGAAGCGCGCAAGAACCAGAACGGACGGACGGACGTGTTCTCGAAGATCCTGATCGCGAACCGGGGCGAGATCGCCTGCCGGATCATGCGCACGGCGCACCGGATGGGCATAAAGACGGTCGCCGTCTATTCCGAGGCGGACGCCCGGGCGCTGCATGTCGGGATGGCGGACGAGGCGATCGCGATCGGCCCCGCGCCCGCCGCGCAAAGCTATCTCGTAGCCGACCGGATCATCGCGGCGGCGAAGCAGAGCGGCGCGGAGGCCGTCCATCCGGGCTTCGGCTTCCTGTCCGAGAATGCCGGCTTCGCCGAGCGGCTGGAGGCCGAAGGCATCACCTTCATCGGCCCCAAGCCGAAGGCGATCGCGGCGATGGGCGACAAGATCGAATCCAAGCGCCTCGCCCAGAAGGCCGGCGTCAGCACCGTGCCCGGCTATCCCGACGTGGTGCCGGACGTGGACGCCGCGGTCCGCATCGCCGCCAAGGTCGGCTATCCGGTCATGATCAAGGCCTCGGCCGGCGGCGGCGGCAAGGGCATGCGCATCGCGCATAACGAAGCGGAGACGCGCGAAGGCTTTGTCCTGGCGCGCAGCGAGGCGAAGTCCAGCTTCGGCGACGACCGCGTCTTCATCGAGCGGTTCATCGAGCAGCCGCGGCATATCGAGATCCAGGTGCTGGCCGACGGGCACGGCACGGTCGTCTATCTCGGCGAGCGCGAATGCTCGATCCAGCGCCGCCATCAGAAGGTCATCGAGGAGGCGCCGTCGCCCTTCCTCGACGCCAAGACGCGCGCGGCGATGGGCGCGCAGGCGGTGGCGCTGGCCAAGGCGGTCGACTACCAGTCCGCGGGCACGGTGGAGTTCATCGTCGACGGCAAGCGCAACTTCTATTTCCTCGAGATGAACACCCGCCTTCAGGTCGAGCACCCGGTCACCGAGTTCATCACCGGGCTCGATCTCGTGGAACAGATGATCCGGGTCGCGGCGGGCGAAAAGCTCGGCTTCGACCAGGAGCGACGTGATGCTCGCGGGCTGGGCGATCGAGGCGCGCGTCTATGCCGAGGACCCGTTGCGCAACTTCCTGCCGTCGACCGGCCGGCTGGTGCGCTACCGCGCGCCCGAGGAGGGCGAGCACGTGCGGGTCGATACCGGCGTGTTCGAGGGCGGCGAGATCTCCATGTTCTACGATCCGATGATCGCCAAGCTCGTCACCAACGGGACGACGCGGAACGAGGCCATCGAGCGCATGCGGGACGCGCTCGACGAATTCTACATCCGCGGCATCTCGCACAATATTCCGTTCCTGGCCTCCGTCTTCGGCCATCCGCGCTTCGTCGAAGGGCGGCTGTCCACGGCCTTCATCGAGGAAGAGTATCCGGAGGGGCTGCATCAGCGCCCGCTGACCGAGGGCGAGCGGACACAGGTGCTGGCCGTGGCCGGCGCGCTGCAGCAGCGCGAGGCGGCGCGGCTGACGCGGATATCCGGCCGGCTGAACGGTCCCGCGCCCGACGCGCCGACGAGCTGGGTGATCCGCGTCGACGGTGGGGAGCATCAGGTCGAGCTGCATCCGCTGGCGGACGGCTGCCGCGTCACGCTGTGGGAGGACGGCGGCAAGCGCGAGCTCGAGGTGACGCATGACTGGCAGCCGGCCGAGCCGCTGTTCCGCGGCCTCGTCGACGGCGATCCGGTCTGCGTCCAGGTCGACCGCCAGGGCATCGGCTGGCGCCTCTCGCATGTCGGAATCCAGGCGGAGGTGCAGGTGCTGTCGCCGCGCTCGGCCGCGCTCACCCACCGCATGCCGGAAAAGGCGCCGCCCGACCTGTCGCGCCTGCTGCTGTCGCCGATGCCGGGCCTGCTGCTGCGCATCGCCGTCGCCGAGGGTGACAGCGTCAAGGCCGGGCGAAGAGCTCGCGGTGGTCGAGGCGATGAAGATGGAGAACGTGCTGCGCGCCGAGCGCGACGGCGTGATCAAGAAGGTCCACGCCGGGCCGGGCGACAGCCTCGCCGTCGACCAGTCGATTCTGGAATTCGAATAGCGCCGGAGGTGCCGTGGCGGACCACGCGGTCAGGCTGATCATCGAGGGGCGCGTGCAGGGCGTCGGCTTCCGCCAGTGGACCGTGTGGGAGGCGGAACGGCGCTGCCTTGACGGCTGGGTGCGCAACCTGCCCGACGGCACGGTCGAGGCGCTGATCGCCGGGCCTACTGCCGCGGTCGCCGCGATGATCGAGGCCTGCCGCCAGGGGCCGCGCATGGCGGCCGTCACCGCGATCCGCGAGCACCCGGCCGAGCCGCCCGACGCGGCGGGCTTCCGGCAAGTGCGGTGACGTTCCCTAACGTCGCACTGCGGCTTGTCGAGGCAGCCTTGGACTCGCGGAACAAGTCCGCGAGCGACGAGTATGTTTTAATGCCAACAACCCAAATCGTCATTGCCGCACTTGTTGCGGCAATCCAGCGCTGTACCGGATTTTTCGGAACGTCGGCCGGCAAAGCGCTCACTGCGCGGCCGTGAGCGCCTCGTGCACGAGCTTGGCCGCCGCGACGGCCATGCCGGCGTTGTCGTGGCCGACGCCGGGCACGGTTTCGACGCGCCAGTTGAAGGGCACGCCCAGCGTCTCCGCTTCGCGCTTGGCGGCGGCGAAATAGAACTTGCCGCGGTCGAACCGGGTCGGGCCCTGGCGCATGGCCTCGGGCGTCATGCGAAAATTGCGGTCCTGCACGATGTCCATGTCGCCCAGCAGGATGATCACCGTCTTGGCGAAGGCGGCCTTGAGACGGTCCGGCGGCAAATGCGTCCCGCCCAGGCCGTAGGGGAAGGCCTCGCCGTCCGTCGGCAGCGTGTACCAGCCGGCATTGGCGCAGATCGCGAGATCGACCTTCGGTCCGCCGGTGAACGTCATGTAGCGATGGACGAACTGGGCGCCGGCGGAATGGCCGAAGATTGAGAAGGTCGTGCGCCGGCTGCCGGTGCTCTGCCGGACCTGCTCGAAGATCCGGTCGATGATCGGGAAGGACCATTTCGTCTCCGGCACGGGGACGAGGGCGCCGTCGGAGCCGCTACGCGCCATCACGTTGCCGAGATTGTAGTGCCAGGACTTCGGGAAGGTCGCCTGGCTGAACTCGGGCGCGACGATCAAGAGGCCGTATTTGTCGGCGAGCCCGATCCAGTTGTCGCGGTAGTCGTCCGCGTTGCGCTTGACCCCGTGCATGACGAACAGGATCGGCGTGTCGGGCGTGAAGCCCTTCGGCCGGTAATACCAGACCGGAAGCGTCTTGCCGGTTGCGGTCTTCGGGTCGTTGAACAGGAATCGGCCGGCGCCGTCTTTGATCATGATGGTCTCTTCGGCTCGGGCTTGCAGGGGGGGTTGGATGAGCAGGGCGGCGCCGGCAAGCAGGAAGGCGGCGGCGATCAGGGGGCGGTGAAGGACGGTCACGGATGGTGGCTTTCTGCGAGGGAGGCGGGCGCGCCGAAGACTTCGGCGAAGGTCTCCTTGAGCGCGACATCGAGGTCGGCCATGGTCACCGGCAGGCCGAGATCGACCAGCGAGGTCACGCCGTAATTCCCCGCGGCGATGCCGCAAGGCACGATGCCGGAGAAATGCTCGAGCGTCGGCTCGACGTTGATGGCGATGCCGTGGAAGGTGACCCAGCGGCGGATGCGCACCCCGATCGCCGCGATCTTGTCCTCCCGGCCGCCGCCGCGGGCGACCCAGATGCCGATGCGGTCGTCCCGCCGCTCGCCCTTGACGTTGAACCGGTCGAGCGTCCGGATGACCCATTCCTCCAGGTCATGGACATAGCGCCGGACGTCCTGGCCGCGCGGCTTCAGGTCGAGCATGACGTAGCACACCCGCTGGCCCGGGCCGTGATAGGTGAACTGGCCGCCCCGGCCGGTGCGATGGACCGGAAAGCGGTCCGGCGTCAGCAGGTCCTCGTCCCGGGCGCTGGTGCCCGCCGTATAGAGCGGCGGGTGCTCCAGCAGCCAGACCAGCTCGGGCGACCGGCCGGCGCTGATCGCCGCGACGCGGCGCTCCATTGCGCCGACCGCTTCCTCATAGGGCACGAGGCGGTCGTCGATGCGCCATTCGACGCCCCGCGGCGGGGTCAACTCTACCTTCGTGGGCAAGGCCTTATGCATCCCTTGATAACGTCCCCGGCATCTGCTATCCCCCGCGACGTCAGGCTGTTCTTCCAAACAACGCGGCCATACTCCTATTATGGCCGGTCTGGCAAGGAGAGCGCAGCAAATATGCGGTCGTGGCGGAATTGGTAGACGCGCAGCGTTGAGGTCGCTGTGGTGGAAACACCGTGGAAGTTCGAGTCTTCTCGACCGCACCAATTCACGAGGCCCGCTGAAGTCGACAGCGGGCCTTTTCGCTTCGTGTCTCCGCTGCGTCGCTGAACGGGCCGCAGGGCCGCAAATGTCCGAAGGTGTGCCATGACCGACGACCGCACCGCCGAAGACGCGCTGAGCTACCACCGGCGCCACCCCGCCGGAAAGCTCGCCGTCGTCCCGACCAAGCCCTTGGCGAACCAGCGCGACCTATCCCTCGCCTATTCCCCCGGCGTCGCGGCCGCATGCCACGCGATCGAGGCGGACCCGGCCGAGGCCGCGGCCTTGACCGCGCGCGGCAACCTGGTCGGCGTGGTGACCAACGGCTCCGCCGTGCTCGGGCTCGGCAACATCGGCCCGCTGGCCGCCAAGCCGGTGATGGAAGGCAAGGCCGTCCTGTTCAAGAAGTTCGCCGGCATCGACGTCTTCGACATCGAGATCAAGGAATCCGATCCCGAGCGCTTCGTCGAGGTGGTGGCGGCGCTCGAGCCGACCTTCGGCGGCATCAACCTGGAAGACGTCAAGGCGCCCGAGTGCTTCGATATCGAAACGAAGCTGCGCGCGCGTATGAACATCCCGGTGTTCCACGACGATCAGCACGGCACGGCGATCATCGTCGGCGCCGCGATCACCAACGCGCTGCAGATCGTCGGCAAGGATCTCGCGGCGGTGAAGCTGGTCACGTCCGGCGCCGGCGCCGCCGCGCTCGCCTGCTTGAATCTACTAGTAGATATGGGGATGCGGCGCGAGAATATCTGGGTGACCGACATCGCCGGCGTCGTGTTCACGGGCCGCCAGCAAGAGATGGACGTCTGCAAGGACTGCTATGCCCAGGACACCCAGGCGCGCACGCTCGACGACGTCATCGGCGGCGCGGACATCTTCCTCGGCCTGTCCGCGCCCAACGTGCTGAAGCCCGACATGGTGGCCAAGATGGCCGCCCGGCCGATCATCATGGCGCTGGCCAATCCCGACCCGGAGATCCGGCCCGAGGTGGCGCGCGCGGTGCGCAGCGACGCGATCATCGCCACCGGGCGCTCGGACTATCCGAACCAGGTCAACAACGTGCTCTGCTTTCCGTTCATCTTCCGCGGCGCGCTCGACGTCGGGCGCGACGGCGATCAACGAGGCGATGAAGATCGCGTCGGTCAAGGCGCTGGCCGCGCTCGCGCGGGCGGAGAGCTCGGAAGTCGTCGCCAAGGCCTATGGCAACCAGCAGACCCAGTTCGGCCCCGACTACCTGATCCCCAGGCCGTTCGATCCGCGCCTGATCATCGAGATCGCGCCCGCCGTCGCCAAGGCGGCGATGGACAGCGGCGTCGCGACGCGGCCGATCGCGGATTTCGACGCCTACCGCCAGGAGCTGTCGCAATTCGTCTGGAAGACCGGCTTCGTCATGCGCCCGGTCTTCGATCAGGCGCGCGCGGACCCGCGGCGCGTCACCTATACCGACGGCGAGGAAGAGCGCGTGCTGCGCGGGGTCCAGGCGGCGCTCGACGAGGGCCTCGCCAAGCCGATCCTGATCGGCCGGCGCGCGGTCGTGCAGTCGCGCATCGACCGCCTGGGGCTGCGACTGCGCCTGGACGAGAACGTCGAGCTGGTCGATCCCGAGCGCGACGACCGCTACCAGGAATACTGGAACGACTACTACCGCCTCATGGCCCGCAACGGCGTGTCGCCCGACCTGGCGCGGCGCGTGGTGCGGACCCGCACGACCGTGATCGGCGCGATGATGCTGCGGCGTGGCGATACCGACGCTGTGATCTGCGGTACGGTCGGTCAGTATCACACCCATCTTCGGCATGTCCGCGAGATCATCGGCAAGAGCGACGGCGTGCGCGAGCTGTCCGCGCTGACCCTTCTGGTGATGCCGAGCGGACCGGTCTTCATCGCCGACACCCATGTCGACCCCGATCCCACCGTGGAAGACATCGTCGAGATTGCGCTGCTCGCCGCCGACGAGGTGCGGCGCTTCGGCATCACGCCGAAGATCGCGCTCGTCTCGCATTCGAATTTCGGCACCTCGCGCTATCCGTCCGCGCTCAAGATGCGCGAGGCGGCGGCCATCCTGCACCGCGATTATCCCGACCTCGAAGTGGACGGCGAAATGCACGCCGACGCCGCGATCGACGCCGAGGTGCGCAAGCGCATCTTCCCGGACTCCCGGCTGTCCGGCAGCGCCAACACGCTGATCATGCCGTCGCTGGACGCGGGCAACATCGCCTACAATCTGGTCAAGGCGCTGGGCGAAGGACTGATCACGGTCGGCCCGATGCTGCTCGGCACCGCCTTGCCGGCCCATATCGTGACGCCGTCGATCACCGCGCGCGGCCTGCTCAACATGACCGCGCTCTGCGTCGTCGACGCCCAGGCGCATGCGGCGCGGTCAGGCAGCCTAACCGGACGAAGTCAGCAAGGGACGAGCATGTCGGATAGCCAAACACAGCCGGCAGAAGATCGCGACGAGCTGGAAGGGCTGTATGGCGCGACCGAGGAGGTCGTCCTCGAAATCAAGAAAGCGATCGCCGAGAACCGGCCCGACGCCGCCGCCGCCCTCATAAAGCCGTTGCACGCAGCGGACCTCGCCGACCTGTTCGAGCAGCTCAGCAACGAAGAGCGCACGACGCTGGTCAACGCTGCTCGGCAGCGACATCGATCCGGAGTTCTTCAGCTACCTCGACGAGACGGTCCGCGAAGACGTCATCGACGAGCTCGATACCGAGCAGCTCGCGACCGTCGTCAACGAGCTGGACACGGACGACGCGATCGACCTGATCGAGGACCTGGACGAAAAAGAACAGGCCGAGCTGCTGCAGGCGATTCCGCCTGAGGATCGTGCGCTCTACGAGGATGTGCTGCGCTATCCGGAAGACAGCGCCGCGCGCCTGATGGACCGCGAGGTCGCGACCGTACCGTCCTACTGGTCGGTCGGGCAGACCATCGACTATATGCGGTCGGACGCCGATCTGCCGTCGACCTTCTACGACATCTACGTGATCGGTCCGAGCTACCGGCCGATCGGGGCGTTGCCGGTCAGCCGGCTGCTCCGCACCGACCGGCCCGTGCTGGTGTCCGACATCATGAACGCGGACCTGAAGCCGATTCCGGCGATGATGGACCAGGAGGACGTGGCGTTCCTGTTCCGGCAATACGGCCTTGCCTCGGCTCCGGTGGTCGACGACAGCGGCCGGCTGGTCGGCGCGATCACCGTCGACGACGTCGTCCACGTCATGGAGGAGGAGCACGAGGAAGACATGCTGAGCCTCGGCGGCGCTGCGCGAGGACGACTTCTACGAAGCGGTGATCGGCACGACGCGGGCGCGCTTCTCCTGGCTTCTGGTCAACCTTGCCACTGCCATTCTCGCCTCCCTCGTCATCGGCCTCTTCGACAAGTCGATCGAGAAGGTGGTAGCGCTGGCGGTGCTGATGCCGATCGTCGCATCGATGGGCGGCAACGCGGGCACGCAGACGCTGACCGTCGCGGTCCGGGCGCTCGCGTTGAAGGAGCTAACGGCCGCAAATGCGCTTCGCATCGTCGGCAAGGAGATCCTCGTCGGCGGCATAAACGGTATCTTGTTCGCGTGCCTGATGGGCACCATCGCCTATTTGTGGTTTGGCAACCCCTTGATCGGCGCCGTCCTGGCGGCTGCAATGGTCATCAACCTCCTTATGGCGGGCCTTGCGGGCACCATCGTACCGCTGACGCTCGATTGGTTCGGTATCGACCCGGCCATCGGCTCGGCGGTCATTCTCACCACCGTCACGGATGTGATCGGCTTCTTGTCCTTTCTCGGCCTCGCCACCCTTGTCCTGCTGTAGCATAGGGCATCGGCAGTGTAGGGAGGGTACCGGGCCATGATTTCAAACGCGATGCCGGGCCTCGATTTCGGGCTGGGCGAGACGGCGGACCTGCTGCGCGACACGGTGCGCAGCTTCGCCGCGGACGCGATCGCCCCCCGCGCCCGCGAAATCGACGAGAGTAACGAATTTCCGCGCGACCTGTGGCCTCAGCTCGGCGCGCTCGGGCTGCTCGGCGTCACGGTCGAGGAAGAATATGGCGGCGCCGGCATGGGTTACACCGAGCACGTCGTGGCGATGGAAGAGATCAGCCGCGCCTCGGCCGCGGTCGGGCTGTCCTACGGCGCGCATTCCAATCTCTGCGTCAACCAGGTCCGCCGCAACGGCTCCGAGGCGCAGAAGCGCAAATACCTGCCGCGGCTGGTCAGCGGCGAGCATGTCGGCGCGCTGGCCATGAGCGAGCCCGGCGCCGGCTCGGACGTGGTCTCGATGCGGACGCGCGCCGACAAGAAAGGCGACCGCTACCTGCTGAACGGCAGCAAGATGTGGATCACCAACGGTCCCGATGCCGAGCTGCTGGTCGTCTACGCCAAGACCGACCCGGCGGCCGGCAAGCGGGGCATCACCGCCTTCCTGATCGAGAAGGGGATGAAGGGCTTCTCGACCGCTCAGAAGCTCGACAAGCTCGGCATGCGCGGCTCGAATACCTGCGAGCTGGTGTTCGAGGACTGCGAGGTGCCGGCGGAGAACGTGCTGGGCGCGGTCGGCGCCGGCGTCAACGTGCTGATGAGCGGCCTCGATTACGAGCGCCTGGTGCTGGCCGGCGGGCCGCTCGGCATCATGCAGGCCTGCATGGACGTGGTCCTGCCCTACGTGCACGAGCGCGAACAGTTCGGCCAGCCGATCGGCTCCTTCCAGCTCATCCAGGGCAAGCTGGCCGACATGTACACGACGATGAACGCCACCCGGTCCTATGTCTACATGGTGGCGAAGGCGTGCGACCGCGGCGACGTGACCCGCAAGGACGCCGCCGGCGTGATCCTCTATGCCGCGGAGAAGGCGACCTGGATGGCGCTGGAGGCGATCCAGTGCCTCGGCGGCAACGGCTATATCAGCGACTACCCGACCGGGCGGCTGCTGCGCGACGCCAAGCTCTACGAGATCGGCGCCGGCACGTCGGAAATCCGGCGCATGCTGATCGGACGCGAACTGTTCGAGGAGACGACGTAATGCCGACGGAAGAAAAAGCGGTCGCCATCGATCCGCGCGACCTCAAGCCCCGCACCGGATCGGCCTATCCCTCGCCTTTTGCCGCGGCCTGCGCAGCCAGGGAAAAGCGCGCGCTCGGCAATCCCTTCGGCCTGAGCCATTTCGGGGTCAATCTGGTCCGCTTGGCCCCGGGCACGGCCTCCTCACAGCGCCACTGGCACAGCCGCGAGGACGAGTTCGTCTACATCCTCGAGGGCGAAGCCACGTTGATCACCGACGCGGGCGAGCAGGTCATGACGCCCGGCATGTGCGCCGGCTTCCCGGCCGGAGTCGCCGACGGCCACCAGCTCGTCAACCGCTCCGACCGGGACGTGGTCTATCTCGAGGTCGGCGACCGGGTGCCGGGCGACGAGGTCGACTATTCGGATATCGACATGCTGCTGCGCATGGTGGACGGCGCGCGCCGTTTCGTCCGCAAGGATGGCACGCCTTATTGAGCCGGGCGTTCCATAAGGCGGCCCTGCTTGTCAGAGCCCTGGAAAAGAGGCAGCTTCCAAGTCCCTTAAGGCGGCATCCTAGACCGCTCAGGCTGAGGATTAACGCGACCCGGTAGGTCAACACAGCACATGTTACTTTCCGATCCGCAGTTCTGGCTTGTCTTGCTCCAGATCATCGGGATCAACATCATCCTGTCCGGCGACAACGCCGTGGTCATCGCGCTGGCTTGCCGGAGCCTGCCGCCGAAGCAGCAGAAATGGGGCGTCGTGCTGGGCGCCGGCGCCGCCGTCGTGCTGCGCGTCATCTTCACCATTTTCGTGGTCTATCTGCTGACCGTGCCCTACCTCAAGCTGGTCGGCGGGTTGCTGCTGTTCTGGATCGGCTACAAGCTGATGATGCCCGAGGACGACGCCGACAATGTCGACGCCGCCGGCACGCTTTTCGCCGCGGTCCGCATCGTGCTGATCGCGGACGCCGTGATGAGCCTGGACAACGTCATCGCGGTGGCCGCGGCGGCGAAGGGCAATGTCGTGCTGCTCGTGCTCGGGCTCGTGATCAGCGTGCCGCTTGTTATCTATGGCGCGACGCTACTCATTTCCTTGATCAACCGCTTCCCGGTCATCGTGCCGGGCGGCGCGGCGTTGATCGGTTATATCGCCGGCGAAGTCGTGCTCTCCGATCCGATGCTCCGGGGCTGGATCGCCGCCAATGCCGGCTGGCTCCATGGCGCGGGGCCCATCGTCGGCGCCATCGCGGTGGTGCTGGTCGCCCGGATCGTCGAGCCCGGGCCGGCGCGGACCTTCGGCGCCATAACCGGGGAGGCGGTCGGCGCGGCGGCGGCGGCGGGGCTGCGCCTGGCCTTCCAAATCCTCGGCCGGCTGATCGTCGCCCGGGCGCCGATGATCGTCGCCTTCGTCGTCAGCCTGTTCGGGGTCTCCGTCGGCGAGGAGCTGCTCGGCATCGGTGGCCCGGTGGACACCATGCAGTCGGTCCTGCACGCGGTGCGGCCGATATTCGCCGCCGCGATCGCCATCGTCGTGGGCGAGCTGACGAGCTGGATCGTCCGCCGCCTGCGCGGCGGGGGAGGGTCGGAAAAGTCCGTCGTTGATTGATCAGGCGCGGCCGGAAGACGGATCCGGCGTGCAGCAGCTATGTTTTGTCATATATCTAAAATATTGACATTTTTTGGATATATGTCTATCGTGATGGATAGATGAACTATTGGGCCGTCCCAATGTCCTCCAAGCTGACCATTGCCGAACGGCGGGAAATGGACGCGATCACGCGGGACCTGCCAACCAAGGCCGCCAAGATCAGGGCGCTCGATGCGGCGGGCTATGCGCGGGCGCGGATCGCCGAATACCTCGGCGCGCGCTATCAGGAGGTCCGCAACGTGCTGCTGCGCAGCAAGCCAGCCGAGCCCGTGCGGCCGGTGAGCGCCACCATCGGGCCCGGCGGGCGGGTCGTGATCCCGGCCCCCTACCGCCAGGCGCTTGGCCTCAGTGAGGGGGATCAGGTGATGTTGAGCCTCGTCGACGGCGAGGTGCGTCTCACCAGCAGGCTGGCGAAAATCCGGGAGGCCCAGGCGCTGCTGTCCCGATACGTTCCGGACGGCGTCAGCCTGGTGGACGAGCTTATCGCAGAGCGCCGGCGCGAAGTTTCCGGGGACGGCGAGGGTGGCTGACATCGTCTTCGACGCCTCCGCCATTCTTGCGCTGCTTCATCGCGAGCCGGGCGGCGAGGTGGTGCTGCGCCATGCCGGCAACGCGGTGATTTCGGCGGTCAATCTGGGGGAAGTCGGCGCCCGGCTGATGGATCACGGCCTGACCGAGGATGCGATCCGGGCGGCGGTCGGGGCCATCGGCGTCGACGTGGCGCCGTTCGATGAAAGCCTGGCCTACGTTTCATCGTTTCTTCGCGCCAAGACACGATCCCTGGGCCTTTCCTTGGGCGACCGGGCATGCCTTGCCCTGGCGAAGGCAAGGGGCTTGCCGGCGCTGACCGCTGACCGGGCGTGGATGACCCTTGACGTGGGGGTCGACATTCGTCTCATTCGGGGAGGATGATCGGGGAAGGGGTGCCGCCATGCCGACAGCATTGGTGACCGGAGCGAGCCGGGGGATCGGCCGGGAATTCGTCCGCCAGTACCGCGCCGAGGGCTGGCGGGTCATTGCGACCTGCCGTGACGCTGCGTCGAGCGGCCTCGACGGCGAGGTCCATCCGCTCGACGTGGCCGACGCGGACAGCGTCGCGGCGCTGGCCGCGGCGCTTCGGGGCGAGACCATCGACCTTCTGATCAACAATGCCGGTATCTCGGGGCCGCGCGGCTATGGCGTGGGCTCGATCCCCTTCGACGCCTGGGAGGAAGTGCTGCGGACGAACACGCTGGGGCCGCTCCGGGTCGCCGAGGCGCTGCTCGACGCGGTTGCAGGCTCGGAGCGGCGGCTCATGGTCTTCCTCACCAGCGGGCTCGGCAGCATCGGGCAGGGCGGCGGGGGCTATTACCTCTACGGCTCGTCCAAGGCGGCGCTGAACAAGGCGGTGAAGAGCCTGTCGGCCGATCTCCGGCCACGCGGCGTCGGCTGCCTGTTGTTCCATCCCGGCTGGGTGCGCACCGACATGGGCGGCCCGGGCGCGAGCGTGAGCGTGGAGACCAGCGTCCGAGGCATGCGCAAGGTCATCGAGGGCTGGTCGATGGCCCGTACCGGCGTTTTCGTCGACTATACCGGCGCGGCGATCCCCTGGTGACCGCATCCGGCACCGGCGAGGGGGTGTCCTATGTCGTCCCCGTCTACAACAAGGCGCCGTATCTGCCGCGCGTGCTGGCGCAGATCGCCCGGCAGCAGGGCGATTTCCGCCGTCAGTACGTGTTCATCGACGACGGCTCCACCGACGGCTCGCTGGAGCTCCTGCGCGAGATGACGCGCGGCTGGGAGAACTGCACGATCGAGAGCCAGGCCAACGCGGGGTCGGCGGCGGCGACCAACAGGGGAATCGCGCTGGCGCGCGAATCCTTCGTCAAATTCGTCGACGCGGACGACCTGCTCGGCGACCACGCGACCGCCATGTTGTTGACATCGCTTCGCGATACTGATGCTTGCCTGGCCTATGGCGAGGCCGTTAGGTATGCCGAGGCCGACACGCTCGATCTGCAATTTCACGCTGCCGACCCGCCGGTCGCGCGGCTCGAGGCGCCGCTCAGGGCGGCGATCAGGAACGCGATGTTCAATCCAAGCCAGTTTCTTGCCCGGACGGAGGCGGTGACGTCGGTCGGCGGCTGCGACGAGCGCGTCGTCCATTCCCAGGAATACGGGCTGACCCTGCGCCTTGCCCGGCGCTGGCCCTTCCTGCAGGTGAAGGCGCCGGTCGCGTGGCTGCCGCAGGAGTCCCCGGGCCGGCTCTCCACCAACGAAGGGCGGCAGCTGCAGCGGGTGACGCAGGCGCTGGCGCTCTTCCTGGCGGACCATCCCGACCTGCCGGCGGACGTGCGGCGCTACGCCTGCATACGGGCGGCCGGCCGCGCCTACAAATACGCGCGCCGCCGCGGCGGGGAGGGGATGTTGGGCGCATGGCTCTGGCGCGATCTCGCGGCGCGGGTCGGCCTCGTTCGGGACGCGCCCGCCTTCGTCGAGGCCTGCTGCCGCGCCTTCCGCACGGCCGAAGCCGCGCCGCCCGGCGGAACGGTCTAGGCGTACGGACGGGGCCAGGCCAGATGTGTGGAATCGCCGGATTCGTGGATGCGAGGCCTCGCCGGCCGGCCGAGGAGATGGCGGCGATCGTCCAGCGCATGGCGCGCCAGCTTCGCCACCGGGGACCGGACGACGAGGGCTCGCTGGTGGACCCGTCGGTCGGGCTCGCCTTCGGCTTTCGCCGGCTTTCGATCCAGGACCTGAGCCGCAACGGCAATCAGCCGATGACTTCGGCCAACCGGCGCTACGTCATCGTCTACAACGGCGAGACCTATAATTTCCGCGAGCTGAAGGAGGATCTTCAGCGCGCCGGCTACCGGTCCTGGCGCGGGTCGTCGGACACGGAAGTGCTGCTCGCCGCGATCTCACGGATCGGCGTCGCCGGCATGCTGGACCGCTGCGACGGGATGTTCGCCTTCGCCCTCTGGGACCGCCAGGCGCAGCGGCTTCACCTGGCGCGCGACCGCATGGGCGAGAAGCCGCTCTATTACGGCTGGGCCGGGTCGACCCTGCTGTTCGGCTCCGAGCTCAAGGCCCTGCTGGTGCACCCGTCCTGGGTCGGCGAGATCGATCCGGCGGCGGTCAGCGCTTTCATGCGCTACAGCTACGTGCCGGGCCCACTGTCGATCTATCGCGGTATCGCCAAGCTGCCGGCGGGCCATTGGGTGACCTTCGATCTAGCCAATCTTCAGCCGGGAACCCTGCCGCAGCCGCGTCCCTACTGGGATTCCAAGGGGGTCGCGGAGCGCGCGGCGTCGGAGCCGTTCGAGGGCGACCTCGATGCCGCGGTCGATGCGCTGGACCGCCTGCTCACCCAGTCGGTGAAGCGCTGCATGGTGGCCGACGTGCCGCTCGGCGCGTTCCTGTCGGGCGGCATCGATTCCTCGGCCGTCGTTGCCCTGATGCAGAAGGTGGCGCACCGCCCGGTGATGACCTTCACGGTCGGCTTCGGCGGGGGGCGGTATGACGAATCGGAGCCGGCGCGGGCGGTCGCCCTGCATCTCGGCACCGCCCATACCGAAATCCACGCGGACGCCGACGCGCCGCTGCAGGCGGTGGATCGGCTGGCGCGGATCTATGACGAGCCCTTTGCCGACAAAAGCCAGCTTCCGACCGTGCTGCTGGCGGCGCTGACCCGGAACCACGTGACGACCGCGCTCTCCGGCGATGGGGGCGACGAGCTGTTCGGCGGCTATCCGCGCTATCCCGTCGCCGCGCGGGAATGGGCCCGCGCCGCGCGGCTGTCCGCCTTCTCGCGCGGCGTGGCGCGCTGGGCGTCGGCGCATCTGCCGCTGCACGCGTTCAATGCGCTGTCGGGGCTCGGCGGCCGGCCGGGCCGCTGGGGCGACAAGCTTTACCGTTTCCTGGCGGACGCGGCGAACGACGCGCCGGAGAAAGTGCTGGAGCGGGCGCATGCCCGGTGGCGGACGGTCGACAAGCCGGCGGCGCCCTACGCCGACGGCTATTTCATGGATCGCGCGGCCTGGCCCGATCTGCCTGCGGTCGAGGCCCGGCTGATGTATGCCGATACGGTGACCTTCCTGCCGGACGACATCCTGGTGAAGGTCGACCGCGCCAGCATGGCGGTTGGGCTGGAGGCGCGCGCGCCGCTGCTGAGCCGCGAGATCATCGAGTTCGCCTGGTCGCTGCCGGCGGATTTCCGCCTTGCCGGCGGCGAAAGCAAGCGCGTGCTGCGCCGGCTGGCGGCCCGCTACGTCCCGCATGAGCTGCTGGAGCGCCCGAAGCAAGGCTTCGAGCCGCCGCTCGCGGACTGGCTGCGCGGGCCGCTCAGGGCATGGGCGGAAGACCTGCTGCAGCCGGACGCGCTGGCGGCGGACGGCTTGTTGCAGCCGGAGCCCATCCTCGCCGCCTGGCGCGAGCATCGCGACGGCCTGCGCGACCGCAATGGCGACCTCTGGAACATTCTGATGTACCAGGCCTGGCGGGCCGAATGGCGCTGATCGGGTGGGGCGCCGCGCCGCGCCCGGTCCGGCTGGGCATCGCACCGGCCCTCGGGTATATCTTGGGCGGCGCCGACAGCGCGCGCCGCGGGACGGCGGGCCCGAGGGGCGATCACCAGGGGATTTCGGGGGCGGGACAAGCGTGGCCGTACTGAGCACTGCCATCGACAGCAAGGCGGAAGCCTTCCAGGGCAATGCCGCCGCCCTGCGCGAGCAGGTCGCGGCCTTGCGCGCCCTCATCGGCGAGACCGCCAAGGGCGGCGACGCCCCGGCGCGCGAAAAGCATGTGGCGCGCGGCAAGCTTCTGGTGCGTGACCGCATCGAGCGGCTGCTCGATCCCGGCGCGCCCTTTCTCGAGCTGTCGCCGCTGGCCGCGCACGGCATGTATGGCGAGACGATCGCGGCCGCCGGCATCGTCACCGGCATCGGGCGCGTCTCGGGCGTCGAATGCGTCATCGTCGCCAACGACGCGACGGTCAAGGGCGGCACCTACTATCCGATCACCGTGAAGAAGCATCTGCGGGCGCAGGAGATCGCGCAGCAGAACAACCTGCCGTGCATCTACCTCGTCGACTCGGGCGGCGCCAACCTGCCGAACCAGGACGAGGTCTTCCCCGACCGCGAGCATTTCGGCCGCATCTTCTTCAATCAGGCCAACATGTCGGCGCGCGGCATCCCGCAGATCGCCGTGGTCATGGGATCGTGCACGGCGGGCGGCGCCTACGTGCCGGCGATGTCGGACGAAGCGATCATCGTGCGCAACCAGGGCACCATCTTCCTCGGTGGGCCCGCGCTGGTGAAGGCGGCGACGGGCGAGGTCACCAGCGCCGAGGAGCTGGGCGGCGCCGACGTCCATTCGCGCATCTCCGGCGTCACCGACCACTATGCGGCGGATGACAATGACGCGCTCGCCACCTGCCGGCGGATCGTCGCCAACCTCAACCGGAAGAAGACGGTGCCGCTCGACCTCGCCGAGCCGGCGCCGCCGCTCTACGACCCGGCGGAGATCTACGGCATCATCCCGGCCGACCAGCGCAAGACCTATGACGTGCGCGAGCTTATCGCGCGGATCGTCGACGGCAGCGTCTTCACCGAGTTCAAGCAGCTTTACGGCAACACGCTTGTCTGCGGCTTCGCCCGGCTGCACGGCTATCCCGTCGGCATCCTCGCCAACAACGGCATCCTGTTTTCCGAATCCGCGCTCAAGGGCACGCATTTCATCGAGCTGTGCTGCCAGCGGCGCATTCCGCTCGTCTTCCTGCAGAACATCTCGGGCTTCATGGTCGGCAAGAAATACGAGGCGGGCGGCATCGCCAAGGATGGCGCGAAGCTGGTCATGGCGGTTGCCTGCGCGCGCGTGCCAAAGATCACGGTGATCATCGGCGGCTCTTACGGGGCGGGCAACTACGCGATGTGCGGCCGCGCCTACGGGCCGCGTTTCCTCTGGATGTGGCCGAACGCGCGCATCTCGGTGATGGGCGGCGAGCAGGCGGCGAACGTGCTGGCGCAGGTGCGGCGCGAAGGCCGAGAGCGTACCGGCCTCGCCTGGAGCGAGCCCGAGGAAAGCGCCTTCAAGGAGCGCATCCTCAAGCAGTATGAAGAGCAGGGGCATCCCTATTACGCGAGCGCGCGGCTCTGGGACGACGGCGTGATCGACCCGGCCGAGACGCGCACGGTGCTGGCGCTGTCGCTTTCGGCCGCGCTCAACGCGCCGATGGAGAAAACGGATTTCGGTGTTTTCAGGATGTGACGGGCATGACGGACGAACTGGTTCTGACGGAAATCGACACGCGCGGGGTGGCGACCGTCACCCTCAATCGGGCCGAGGCGCATAACGCGCTCAACGGCGAGGTCGTCGGCGCGCTGAGCGCGGCCTTCGACGCGCTGGCGGCGCGCCCGGGTGTGCGCGCGGTTATTCTGGCGGCGCGCGGCAAGAGCTTTTCCGCCGGCGCCGATCTCAAATCGATGCGGCGGGCGGCGGAATTTTCGGCCGCCGAGAACAAGGCCGACGCGCTCCGCGTCGCCGGCATGTTCGACACGCTGAACACGCTGCCGATGCCGACCATCGCGAAACTCCAGGGCTCGGCCTTCGCCGGGGGGATCGGGCTGGTCGCCTGCTGCGATATCGCGGTGGCCGCCGAGCACGCCCAGTTCGCGATCACCGAGGTCCGGCTCGGTCTCATCCCGGCGATGATCAGCCCTTACGTTCTCGCGGCGATCGGGCCGAGCGCGGCGCGCCGCTATTGCCAGACCGCGGAGCGTTTCGATGCGCATGAGGCGAAGCGCATCGGCCTGCTGCACGAGGTGGTCGCGGCGGATGCGCTGGATGCGGCGGTGGAAAACATCGTCGGCGAGATCCTCAAGAACGCGCCGGCGTCGCTGGCCGCCAGCAAGGCCCTGATCCGCGAGACCGCCGGGCCGGTGACCGAAGCGTTGCGCGAGGACACCGCGTCGCGCATCGCCGGCATCCGCGCGACGGCGGAGGGCCGGGAAGGGCTCGCCGCCTTCTTCGAGAGGCGCAAGCCGTCCTGGACCGCGGCGGGGAGTGCCAAGCCATGACCGAGCCCGTTCTCCTATGCGCGACGGATGCGCGCGGCGTGGCGACCGTCACCTTCAACCGGCCGCAGGTCAACAACGCCTACAACGCCGACGTCATCCTGGGGCTGATCGAGATCTTCGGCGGGCTCGCGACGGATGAGGCCGTCCGGCTGGTCGTGCTGCGCGGCAACGGCCGGCATTTCCAGGCGGGCGCCGATTTGAAATGGCTGCGCGAGGTGTCGACCCTGACGCCGGAGGAGAACCTGCAGGTCTCGCGCAACACCACCAACGCGGCGCGCGGCCTGAACGAGTTTCCCAAGCCGACGGTCGCGCTGGTGCATGGCGGCTGCTTCGGCGGCGGGACGGGGATCGTCGCGGGCTGCGACATCGTCATCGCCTCGGAGGACGCGATCTTCTCGATCACCGAGGCGCGCTGGGGCGTGATGGCCGGGCCGATCTTTCCGCAGCTCAACGCGGCGATCGGCGAGCACAACGTTCGGCGCTATGCGCTGACCTGCGAGCGCTTCGGCGCGGCGCGGGCGCGGGAGATGGGGCTGGTCGACGAAGTCTGCGCGCCGGGCGCGCTGGATGCGGCGGCTGCGCCGATCATCGACGCGGTCCTCGCCGGCGGACCCAACGCGCTGCGCGAGACCAAGCGCTTGATCAAGGACGTCGCGAAGCTCGCCGTCTCCGATACGCTGGCCGAGACGCTGGCGCTGCAGCATGCGCTGAAGCGGCAGACCGACGAGGCCGAGGAAGGGCTCCGGAGCTTCGTCGAGAAGCGCAATCCCAACTGGTATCCGGGGAGAGGGTGATGGCCGACGAAGTCCTCTATGCGCTCGACAGCCGGGGCGTGGCGACGCTGACGCTGAACCAGCCGCAGACGCTGAACGCCTTCGACGCGGCGCAGATCGCCGCTTTCAACGACGCCATGGCGCGCGCGGCCGCGAGCCCCGATCTCCGCGTCATCGTCATCGCCGGGACCGGGCCGGTCTTCTCGTCGGGCGCGGATATCCGCTACTTGCAATGGGCGGGCGGCCTGGCGCCGGCGGAGAACCTGGCCGATGGCCGGCGTTATGCCGCGATGGCCGAGGCGATGCGCGACGCGCCGGTTCCCGTCGTCGGGCGCGTGCAGGGCGGCGCCTATGGCGGGGGGCTCGCGATCGCGGCCGCCTGCGATATCGTGCTGGCCGCGGAGTCCGCCAAGTTCGCCATCACCGAGGCCCGCTACGGCCTGACGCCGTCGCTCATGGTGCCCTTCCTGATCGGCCGGATCGGCCAGCGCGGCTGCCGCCGCTGGTGCCTGACCGGCGAGACCATGACGGCGGCGGAGGCCTGCCGCATCGGCCTTGCCGACATGGTGGTGCCCGACGCGGCGCTCGACGCGGAGCTGGCGACGCTGGTCGACCGCCTGCTGATGAATGCGCCGGGCGGGCTGGCGGAGAGCAAGGCCGCGATCGGCGCGAATGCGCGGCCGCCGCTCGACCGGGCTAGTCACGAGCGCGCGCTCGCGGCCTTCGTCGCCGGACGCGGCAGCGAGCAGGCCGCCGAAGGCGCGGCGGCTTTCCTGGCGAAGCGGCCGCCGCACTGGGCCAAGGGGAGTTGATGCGTGGCCGCACGCCGCCATCCGCGTCTGATCGGATTCTTCTTCACGATCCTGCTGCTTGGCCTGATCAGCCTCGCGACGACAGACATCGGCAAGTCCTTTCTGATCGTCATGGTTATCGTCGTATCGGTGGCGGCCGGCAGCTTTTACTTCATCTTTCCGGGCAGCAGCTTCTTCGCGATATCGCTCGCCAACTTCCTCGGCGTCTACGCCTGTATCTTCATCTTCCTGGTGACGGCGAATTTCCCGGTGGTGCAGCCCTGGGCCATCCAGGTCGGCTTCCTGCTGCCGGTCATCGCGTTTCAGGCCGGCGCGGTGCTGCGCCGCGAGCATCTGCAATATATCGTGCAGTCGCGGCGCATGCGCGACGAACGGCATCTCGGCCGTACCTTCATCTGGCTGCTTCCGGTGTCGCTGATCGGCGCGCTGACCTTTCTCGTGCCGCCCCATGTGCACGACCCAGCAACCGCGAATGCCCTGTTTCTCGTGGCCATGGGCGCCATATCGGTGGTGGTCGTCTTCGCCAGCCGTGACGTCGCGACGTTTCTGCTCGATTCCGGCCTGCTGTTCGAGGAATTCTTTCAAAGCGCGGCCCAGCTGCTGGTGCCGGCCTTCGCCTTCCTCACCTTCTATTCGATGCTGGTGATCGTGTTCGCCTGCATCTACCGGATCATCGACCGGTTCGCCGATGGTCCGCAATTTCTCATCAACGGCGGCGCGGAGACGATCACCTTTGCCCAGGCGCTCTATTTCTCGATCATCACGGTCAGCACGGTGGGCTATGGTGACGTGGTGCCGGTATCCGATTCGGTGCGCGTGATCGTCGCGATCCAGATCGTCTGCGGCATCTTGCTGCTGCTGTTCGGCTTCACCGAAATCTTCACCTATGCGCGCGAGCGGCTGCGCGACGACGACAGGTAGGGAAGCATGTTCCGCCGCCTTCTCATTGCCAACCGGGGCGAGATCGCCTGCCGCGTCATCCGCACGGCGAAGCGCATGGGGCTGCACAGCATCGCCGTCTACTCGGACGCGGATGCGGGCGCGATGCATGTCGCGCTGGCCGACGAAGCGCACCGGCTCGGGCCGGCGCCGGCCGCGGAGAGCTATCTTTCGGCCGACCGGCTGCTCGAGGCGGCGCGGCAGAGCGGCGCGGAAGCGATCCATCCGGGCTACGGCTTCCTGTCGGAGAATGCCGGCTTCGCGGATGCCTGCACCGGCGCGGGGCTGGTGTTCGTCGGGCCGTCGGCGGCGGCCATCCGCCGCATGGGCTCGAAGATCGAATCCAAGCGCCTGGCCGAGGCGGCCGGGATCCCGGTCGTTCCCGGCCATAACGGCGTGTCGCAGGCGCGTTCCGACCTGAAAGCGGCCGCGGAAGACGTCGGCTATCCGCTGGTCATCAAGGCGGATGCCGGCGGCGGCGGGCGCGGCATGCGCGTCGTGCAGGACCCGTCGGGGTTCGACGCCGCGCTCGACAGCGCGAGCCGCGAGGCCAAGGCGGCCTTCGGCGACGGCCGCGTCCTGCTCGAGCGCTACATCAGCCATCCGCGCCATGTCGAGGTGCAGGTCTTCGGCGACGCAGCGGGCCATATGGTCCATCTGTTCGAGCGCGACTGCTCGGTGCAGCGGCGGCATCAGAAAGTGCTCGAGGAATCGCCGGCGCCGGGCTTGAGCGACGCGCTGCGCGCGAGCCTGTGCAAGGCCGCCGTCGACCTCGCGGGGGCGATCGGCTACACCGGCGCGGGGACGGTCGAGTTCATCGTCGAAGGCGGCGGGGCCGGCGCCTTCTACTTCCTGGAAATGAACACGCGGCTGCAGGTCGAGCATCCGGTCACCGAGATGGTCACCGGGCTGGATCTCGTGGAATGGCAGCTCCGCGTCGCGGCGGGCGAGGATCTGCCGCTCGGCCAGTCGCAGATCCGTTGCCGCGGGCACGCCGTCGAGGCGCGGCTCTACGCCGAGAACCCGCGCCGCAAATTTCTCCCCTCGGTCGGGCCGCTGACGCATCTGCGGATGCCGGCGGATAGCGACGCGGTCCGCGTCGATACGGGCGTGCGCGCCGGCGACGCGGTCAGCCGTTACTACGACCCGATGATCGCGAAGATCGTCGCGCGCGGCGACGACCGCGACGTCGCGCTCAACCGGCTCGAGCAGGCGCTGCGCGCGACCGAGGTCGTCGGCGTCGCGACGAACCGGGAATTCCTCGCCGCGGTCGCGGCGCATCCGGTCTTCCGCGAGGGCCGGATGGACACCGCCTTCATCGACTCCCATCTCGAGGCGCTGACCGGGCATGCCGCGCTGTCGATCATCGACGCCTTGGCGCTTGCCGCTTTCTACGAGCTTGAGGCGCGCGCGGCGGAAGTGGCCGCGCGGTCGCGGCGGAGCGGCGATCCCTATTCGCCCTGGGATCGCATCGACGCCTGGCGCCTGTTCGGGCCCGGGCGGACGCGGCTGCGCTACCGCGACGGCGACAAGCATGTCACGGTCCGCGCCATGACCGGCGCGGGACATTACATGCTGGGCCTGCCGGACCGGCGGCTGCGCGTCTCGGGCGCGATCGAGGCGGACGGCGCGATGCGCCTGCGGCTCGACGACAGCCGGCAGATCAGAGGGCGCGTTGTCGCCGACGGCGCCGCGCGTCACGTATTCGCCGACGGGCTGGAGCGCCATTTCGTGCTGGAGGATCCGGACGCGCTGTCCGCCGCGCACGAGGCCGGCGCGGGCAGGCTGACGGCGCCGCTGCCGGCGACCGTGACCGCGGTCCATGTCGAAGCGGGGCGGTCGGTGACGCGCGGCCAGCCGCTGATCGTGCTGGAAGCGATGAAGATGGAGCATGTCATCGCGGCGCCGCGCGACGGCAAGATCGCGGCGGTGCATTTCCGCGTCGGCGACCAGGTCGAGGAAGGCGCCGAGCTGATCAGTTTCGAAGACGCGGGAGCGGGGGAAGGATGAGGCGGGCGAAGCCGGGCCGGATGGTCGAAACCGGTATGCGCGGCGGCCGGCGGAACGACTCGGTCTGAGGCTGGGGCGCGGCGGCATGACGGTGCATCTGATCAAGCTTTCGGTGGGGACGACCGACATCGAGGATCTCGCGGCGTTTCAGCGCGAGCGCATGCGCCAGTCGGCGCGCAACGGCGGGACGCCGCGCCTGTGGCACCGCACCCGCCACATGCCCCGGCGGAGCGAGGAGCTGCTCGCCGGCGGCTCGATCTACTGGGTGATCGGCGGGCGTATCCGCGCGCGCCAGGGTCTCGTCGGCTTTGAAAGCGACCGGGACGCGGACGGCCGGAAGATCTGCCGTTTCATGCTGGACGCGGATCTGGTGCCGACGGAGCCCTGGCCGCACCGGGCGTTTCAGGGCTGGCGCTACCTCGATCCCAAGGATGCGCCGCCCGACCGGCCGGCGGGCGAGGCCGACGCGGAGATGCCGGAAGCGATGATCGCGGAGCTGCGCGACCTGGGACTGCTTTAGGTGGGCCGGGCCGTACCGGAAATTGCACATTGGTTGTTCGGCGTTGGGCAAAAAATGCACAGCCGATGCGTTCGCCCCATTGCGGAATGAAAGTGGGGAAGCTATATTGGGGAATTGCGACGGCTCTTGAGCCGATTGATCGGCCGAAGAGCGATATCCCGAATAAAAAGGGTATTGCACGGGTCCTAATCCGGGCCGGTCGCACAGTTGTTTGACATTGTAGATAAGTAGGAAGGGATGCGCGGGCGGCGTTGATGCGCCGTTATGGGCGCGGAGACTGTGTCGTTTTTTTTGAGACTGTCTGCGTATCTCTGAGGTTTGAATATACATGCGAGCCTAGAGGAGGGTTTTGGTCTGTCTCTTAGGGGATGGAACTTGGCTCTTCGCAGCAGACTTTGAGAGATGACCGGGATCCGTGTTTGGCTTTGGGCCGGCTTAGGCTGGTTTGGAGCGATTTAACATGAGAGTTTGATCCTGGCTCAGAACGAACGCTGGCGGCAGGCTTAACACATGCAAGTCGCAGGAGAAGGAGGCTTCGGCTTCCGGACACTGGCGGACGGGTGAGTAACGCGTGGGGACCTACCCTGGGGTGGGGGACAACCGCTGGAAACGGCGGCTAATACCGCATACGCCCTTTGGGGGAAAACTCCGGTGCCCTGGGATGGCCCCGCGTCGGATTAGCTTGTTGGTGGGGTAATGGCCTACCAAGGCGACGATCCGTAGCTGGTCTGAGAGGATGACCAGCCACACTGGAACTGAGACACGGTCCAGACTCCTACGGGAGGCAGCAGTGGGGAATATTGGACAATGGGGGCAACCCTGATCCAGCCATGCCGCGTGTGTGAAGAAGGCCTTAGGGTTGTAAAACACTTTCAGCGGGGAAGATGATGACGGTACCCGCAGAAGAAGCCCCGGCTAACTCCGTGCCAGCAGCCGCGGTAATACGGAGGGGGCTAGCGTTGTTCGGAATTACTGGGCGTAAAGGGCGTGTAGGCGGTTTGCCAAGTCAGGCGTGAAAGCCCCGGGCTTAACCTGGGAACTGCGTTTGAGACTGGCAGGCTAGAGGTTGGAAGAGGAGAGTGGAATTCCCAGTGTAGAGGTGAAATTCGTAGATATTGGGAAGAACACCAGTGGCGAAGGCGGCTCTCTGGTCCACACCTGACGCTGAGGCGCGAAAGCGTGGGGAGCAAACAGGATTAGATACCCTGGTAGTCCACGCCGTAAACGATGTGTGCTAGACGTCGGATGTTCCGCATTCGGTGTCGCCGCTAACGCATTAAGCACACCGCCTGGGGAGTACGGCCGCAAGGTTAAAACTCAAAGGAATTGACGGGGGCCCGCACAAGCGGTGGAGCATGTGGTTTAATTCGACGCAACGCGCAGAACCTTACCAGCCCTTGACATCCCGGTCGCGGGGAGTGGAGACACACCCCTTCAGTTCGGCTGGACCGGAGACAGGTGCTGCATGGCTGTCGTCAGCTCGTGTCGTGAGATGTTGGGTTAAGTCCCGCAACGAGCGCAACCCTCATCCTTAGTTGCCATCATTAAGTTGGGCACTCTAAGGAAACTGCCGGTGACAAGCCGGAGGAAGGCGGGGATGACGTCAAGTCCTCATGGCCCTTATGGGCTGGGCTACACACGTGCTACAATGGCGATGACAATGGGCAGCTAGCCTGCAAAGGTCGGCAAATCCTAAAAAATCGTCTCAGTTCAGATTGTCCTCTGCAACTCGAGGGCATGAAGTCGGAATCGCTAGTAATCGTGGATCAGCATGCCACGGTGAATACGTTCCCGGGCCTTGTACACACCGCCCGTCACACCATGGGAGTTGGTTTTACCCGAAGCCGGTGCGCTAACCGCAAGGAAGCAGCCGACCACGGTAAGGTCAGCGACTGGGGTGAAGTCGTAACAAGGTAGCCGTAGGGGAACCTGCGGCTGGATCACCTCCTTTCTAAGGATATCGGCGGACGGGGTTCGCCCTCATATAGCCGCAAGGCGATAGGGCAACTTAAGAATCCTTGTCTTCTGATTTACCTTACACAAGCGACCTCTCATGCGGGCGTCACGCCGCCTCCGCATCCCTTCCTGCGACGACCGGGTTTCTTCGGAAGCGGCTTTCTCGGAAGCGGTCTTCCTCGGAAGACGGGGTTCGGACCATCAGGCTGGAAATACGGTCAGGCTGGGATACGGGCTTGTAGCTCAGTTGGTTAGAGCGCGCGCTTGATAAGCGTGAGGTCGGAAGTTCAAGTCTTCCCAGGCCCACCATCCTTCGCCCCTGCGGGGCTTCGGATGGCAAGGCCATCCGGGGCTCGAAAGTCCTCGATCGGTGATCGACCGGTGAGCGGGACGGGCGTAAGCCCGCCGAAGCCACCTTGGAAGCCACCTTGGAAGCCATGGGGGCGAAGGCGGGGGCCGTAGCTCAGCTGGGAGAGCGCCTGCTTTGCAAGCAGGAGGTCACCGGTTCGATCCCGGTCGGCTCCACCAAGAGCCGACCGACTTACGAACCAAGTGGCGGCTCCACCAAGAGCCGACCGGCTTACGAACCAAGTGGCGGCTCCACCAAGAGCCGAAGTCGTCGCAGTGAAGACAGAACGGTTTAACTGTTTGGAGTCTGGGTATTGATCTTACGGAAAGCGGATTGCTGACGTGAGGGTCTTTTGCGCCCGGGCTTGGTTGTTTGACATTGTGAAGAGGGTTTTGACGTATTCGCTCCGGCGAGGGGCGGGGGTGCGTCTGCGCGGCATGTTGCCGATGCAGGGGCGGATCCCGCGACTTGTTGGGGTGAAGCGGGTTTTGATCGCTGAATTACGTCCGTTGCGGCTTCTGTTTCGGACAAGATCTACCGGCCTTTGGCCTACTTGAGATCTTATCTGGTCTTGGAAGTGCTCAGGTAAAATCTCAAGTAGTCCAAGGGACGATAGATTTTACCTGGAACAAAGTCGAGTTCGGTTGTGACGGATGGTTTGGATCAAGCGTAAGAAGGGCATTCGGTGGATGCCTTGGCGTCAGGAGGCGAAGAAGGACGTGGCACGCTGCGAAAAGCCACGGGGAGCCGCGAGCAGGCTTTGATCCGTGGATGTCCGAATGGGGCAACCCACCGCGCAAGCGGTATCCCGCACTGAATCCATAGGTGCGGGAAGCAAACCCGGGGAACTGAAACATCTCAGTACCCGGAGGAAAGGAAATCAACCGAGACTCCGCTAGTAGTGGCGAGCGAACGCGGACCAGGCCAGTCCTGGCTGTTGGAGATACTGGAACGCTTTGGAAAGAGCGGCCTGAGAGGGTGACAGCCCCGTACAGGTAGTCTTCGATGGTTGGGCACGAGTAAGGCGGGACACGTGAAATCCTGTCTGAACATGGGGGGACCTCCCTCCAAGCCTAAGTACTCCCTGGCGACCGATAGCGAACAAGTACCGTGAGGGAAAGGTGAAAAGCACCCCGATGAGGGGAGTGAAACAGTTCCTGAAACCGGATGCCTACAAGCAGTGGGAGCCCCCTTGAGGGGTGACCGCGTACCTTTTGTATAATGGGTCAGCGAGTTAATCTGTCGAGCAAGCTTAAGCCGTTAGGTGTAGGCGCAGCGAAAGCGAGTCTGAATAGGGCGTCCTCTTCGGAGGGTAAGTTCGTTGGATTAGACCCGAAACCCGGTGATCTAGCCATGGGCAGGTTGAAGGTGGGGTAACACCCACTGGAGGACCGAACCCACGTCTGTTGAAAAAGACGGGGATGACCTGTGGCTAGGGGTGAAAGGCCAATCAAACCGGGAGATAGCTGGTTCTCCGCGAAAACTATTTAGGTAGTGCGTCAGGCGATTACCCTCGGGGGTAGAGCACTGGATGGGCTAGGGGGGCGCAGAGTCTTACCAAACCTAACCAAACTCCGAATACCGAGGCGTACAGCCTGGCAGACAGACCATGGGTGCTAAGGTCCGTGGTCGAGAGGGAAACAGCCCTGACCGCCAGCTAAGGTCCCCAAGTGACGACTAAGTGGGAAAGGATGTGGGAAGGCCAAGACAACCAGGAGGTTGGCTTAGAAGCAGCCATCCTTGAAAGAAAGCGTAACAGCTCACTGGTCTAATAGCCGTCCTGCGCCGAAGATGTACCGGGGCTAAAGTCGTCCACCGAAGCTGCGGGTGTCATCGCAAGATGACGCGGTAGCGGAGCGTTCCGTAAGCCTGTGAAGGTGCGCCGCGAGGCGTGCTGGAGGTATCGGAAGTGAGAATGCTGACATGAGTAGCGACAAAGAGTGTGAGAAACACTCTCGCCGAAAGTCCAAGGGTTCCTGCGCAAGGCTAATCCGCGCAGGGTGAGCCGGCCCCTAAGCCGAGGGCGAAAGCCGTAGGTGATGGGAACGAGGTTAATATTCCTCGGCCTGCTGGGATGTGACGAATGCCGTAAGTTGTTCTCCCTTATCGGATTGGGAGGGCCGCGAAGGCGTTCCAGGAAACAGCCCCAGCTTCAGACCGTACCCTAAACCGACACAGGTGGACTGGTAGAGCATACCAAGGCGCTTGAGAGAACGGTGTTGAAGGAACTCGGCAAATTGCACCCGTAACTTCGGGATAAGGGTGCCCGGCCTTTGGGCAACCAGGGGCCGGGGGCACAGACTAGAGGGTAGCGACTGTTTACTAAAAACACAGGGCTCTGCGAAGCCGTAAGGCGACGTATAGGGTCTGACGCCTGCCCGGTGCCGGAAGGTTAAGGAGAGAGGTGAAAGCTTTGAACCGAAGCCCCGGTAAACGGCGGCCGTAACTATAACGGTCCTAAGGTAGCGAAATTCCTTGTCGGGTAAGTTCCGACCTGCACGAATGGCGTAACGACTTCCCTACTGTCTCCAGCACCGACTCAGCGAAATTGAATTCTCCGTGAAGATGCGGAGTTCCCGCGGTTAGACGGAAAGACCCCGTGCACCTTTACTACAACTTTGCAGTGGCATTAGGGATGTGCTGTGCAGGATAGGCGGGAGCCTTTGAAGTGTGGGCGTTAGTCCACATGGAGGCGTCCTTGAGATACCGCCCTGCGTGTTTCTGATGTCTAACCGCGCCCCGTGAAACCGGGGCCGGGACCCTGCATGGTGGGTAGTTTGACTGGGGCGGTCGCCTCCCAAAGAGTAACGGAGGCGCGCGATGGTGGGCTCAAGCCGGTCGGAAATCGGCTGATGAGTGTAATGGCACAAGCCCGCCTGACTGTGAGGCCGACAGGCCGAACAGAGACGAAAGTCGGTCATAGTGATCCGGTGGTCCCGCGTGGAAGGGCCATCGCTCAACGGATAAAAGGTACGCCGGGGATAACAGGCTGATACTCCCCAAGAGTCCACATCGACGGGAGTGTTTGGCACCTCGATGTCGGCTCATCACATCCTGGGGCTGAAGCAGGTCCCAAGGGTTCGGCTGTTCGCCGATTAAAGTGGTACGTGAGCTGGGTTTAGAACGTCGTGAGACAGTTCGGTCCCTATCTGCCGTGGGTGTACGAGACTTGAGAGGAGCTGCCCCTAGTACGAGAGGACCGGGGTGGACGTACCTCTGGTGTACCGGTTGTGGCGCCAGCCGCATCGCCGGGTAGCCAAGTACGGAAGGGATAACCGCTGAAAGCATCTAAGCGGGAAGCCTCCCTCGAAACAAGGTCTCGCCTAAGAGCCGTGGTAGACCACCACGTCGATAGGCCGGGTGTGGAAGCGCGGCAACGCGTGAAGCTAACCGGTACTAATGGCTCGAGAGGCTTGATTCCAAACCATCCGCCACAACCGAGGTCCCAAACCGGGATCCGGCAGCGGCGCAGACACAGCGATCAGATCAACAAACGCTTCACTCAACCCCGCACGGGCGAATACGTCAGCAACAAAATACGTCAGCAACAACAGGCAACACAGCAACACGCCGTCCCCTTCGGGGATCGACGGCCTGGTGGCCATAGCGAGGGCTGTTCCACCCGATCCCATCCCGAACTCGGCCGTGAAATCCCTCCGCGCCCATGGTACTGCGTCTTAAGGCGCGGGAGAGTAGGTCGCCGCCAGGCCTTCAATCCCCGAAGAAATACTCAAAACCAAAACACCTAAAAACCCTCTTCACAATGCCAGACATCCCGGAACGGCAAACCCGGCAGGCCAGCCAGCCGGCGCAAGACCATTGCAAGGCTTCCCACTATGCCCAATACGGGGACCGGAACACAAAACACAACGCGGGGTGGAGCAGCCCGGTAGCTCGTCAGGCTCATAACCTGAAGGTCGCAGGTTCAAATCCTGCCCCCGCAACCAAATAACCCCTTTAACACAATGTGTTAGAGGGGTTTTGCATTTGGGCCCCAAGCCCATCTCTGAATTTTGGAAGCATATTGGAAGCACGGGAAAAAATTAGACAAACATACGCGGCTGAATAGCGAGCCTCAGATGGCAAAGCTAGCTATCGACGCATCGATGTAATCGAACAAGTCAAGTTCGGCTATCCATTGCCGACCATTTAGGTTGCCGTTCATTAAGATCTTCGACCAATTCTGATCTGCCAATTGCGCGTTGTCAGCATGAACGATCTTGTTGCATGCCTCATACAATGTTAAGGGAATTTCCTCAGGCCTATCGTCCAAAAAACGGGAAACTCCGCAAATAACATCTACTTCGAGGCCCTTTAGTCTCTCATCTTTCGCCATGCGCTCACGTAGGAGATTTATTCGAAGGCAATTCATAATAGCAGTAGTGCTGATTAAATGAATAATCTCTGGCTCGCTCCGTTCAACTGCTAAATCAAAAAGGCGATGCTTATCCGTTCCTTCGAACACCCGCAATGGACCCTCCGCCAGCGCAAAGCAAAGCAACCGGTGAATTTCCCTCTTTGCAATTTCCGGGTCAACGTCAAATGCGGCCATAAAATCCTTCTTCAATATGAAGTCTTCACGAAGGCAGCTACCAATTGACATGCTCATCAGCTTCCCTTCGTCTTTCAAAGTCGATCTCCTCTCTGAGGCTTCTTATTCTTTCCTCAAGCCAAGATCGTGCGATTGCTGACGGTGCCAAGGTATTGAGCGCTAGTTCGGCTCGTCGTAGGCATCTATTCAAATGTTCCGACATGGGCCCAGCAATAACCCCGCCCATTCCCTTCAGGCCCCAATTTAGCTTGCTGATAACCTGCTGACTTGTTGGGTACTGTTCAACGAGTGAAAATGCTAACGGCCAAAACCCATCTTTCCGCTGTGTGGCTGCATCAGCAACGGTAGCCGCTTCGTCCTCGCCGCGGACCGCAAACTCCAGCAACGTAGCTTGGTCAGCTTCAAGGTCGATAACCTCATCCAAGTCACCGACGATATACCGCGAATTGGCTTGTACCGCCTCGAGCGCGGTGATTAGAGCCCGGGTGCGATCAATTTCACAAAGCTTATCCCAAAATTCATGCCGCGGCCCCAGCCATAAGGGATTCCAGGCGCGACCGTCAAACCCGGATCGCAAATATCGATCTAAAAGTGCAAATCCGCGTTCTGGGTCGTGATCGGCTAGCCGCGCCGCAAGCGTCTCACAGTAGTGGTCATCGTTATGGTTTTGAAGTTTTGGGCGCGACTCAAGACCCAGCCAGAGGAATTCAGCCAATGCTGGTCCAATGTCAGCCCGCAGGTAAAATCGGAAATTGATAAATTCCGGCAAAAGACCGAAATTCTCAAATGATGGGCCTGCGATTGCCGCAAGCACTTCCAATAATGATCTCTCAGAAACTTGTCGCAGCCAATCAGGAGTCTGAATAAGTCGCACCGCTAGGTGTGGCTCCACAGATTGATTAGTGAGCAGTTCAGTTATTCGCGAAGATGCGGTGTCAGCGGGCTCTACAATTAACGTGCCAAGCAAAATAGATAGAGCGCAAATGCGCTCTGAATTCGCTAGATGGACAAACCATGAAGCTGCCGCCGCTGCGTCGGCAGTTTTCCAACCCAGCAGATAGCTCTGAAAGGAGAATGCAGCATCGTCATTCTGAGCCCATTGGCGCATTCTGTCAGACCAATGACGTGAAAGGTCATGAATTCCGATCTGTTGCCAGAATTCGTGTCTGCGTTGCGCAGATGCAGAAAGCAACCAACTCGATAATTTATCATCTAAGAGATTTGGCTGAGCACAAACCGATTGAGCCAATTCGCCAATTCTCTCAGCTTGCCGGTCGAGGCTTGAAACACCGAAATCGCCACCTCTATCGTGAAAGGACCAGCCCCCAACATGCTGCCTAAGCCTGATCGAAAAGGGTGCCCTATCTAGCTGTTCAATTTGTTGCGCTAGCCTTTGGCGATACCGCCGCATTTCTGGTTGTGCTTCAATCAGTACTTGCAAATTCGTGTCGGCGCGCCATAGCGCTTCCCCGAACACGCTTACATCGAACTCGTAGTCTTCTTCTAACAACTGCTCTAACACCGTGTCGAAAGCAGAAAGTGCTTCGTCCAATGTACCTTGTGCGACTAAGGCTTCCGCCGCTGAAGGAAGAACCGCTTTAGCCTTGCGACGTACAGCGTCCCGTGCGTCTTCGGTCGCAGCGATTAAAAGTTGGAGAATCTCACGTTTGTACGCCCAATATTCTCCATACGTCATTGTGGGCAAGGTGCCGCTAGGCTCATTACCGGTCGAAGGAGTCAATGGCATTGTAATTGTTCTGCGCAATGCAGTATCGCATGCTTCTAATGCGATTTTGCCGCGGCCATCGGATTCGGTGCTAGACAAGAAAGTTCGGAGTGTCGTGAGCCGGCGCGATAATGCAAGGGGCATTTGAGAATTGTGCGGGTGAAACGCGAGTGTAAAAATGCCAGTAGCATTATTTCCGAAGTCTTCGTTTTCGGCTTCAGCTAACTCGCCTAATGCGCAAAGCGCTGCTTCGGACGTATCGCGCCTAAGCAACATCTCTTGAAGTCCCCAAACAATATCACGCCGAGCAGATCCGGAAATATCGCGGCGTCTTTCTATAGGCGTCCCAGCCAACGCATCAGCAATCTGAATGGCGAGTGTAGTCGGAAGGGCGACGGCGCACCGGTGAAATAATGATGCATTTTCCGTAAGCGCAGTAAGTGATGCGAAGGGTCCCGTTTCGCGTACGAGTCCGCTCCAAAACGAACTAATTTCTCGTCCTCGAAGTTGGACCATGCGACGGAGGAAACGTCGAAGACTGGTTCCTTCCAATCGTTGGAAGAGGTTTTCTGCAATGCCAGCATGACTGCGCAATATTTCCTCAGCTAAGTAGTTAGCTAGGAGTGGTGGCATGACTTCGACATATGATCCTATTCGGCGCAGAAAGCCGGTAGCGCACAGTGGTTTGATGGCATTTAGAACAGAATTAGTGTCGGCAGAAAAATTTTGACAAATGATCTGAATTTCGACCTGAGGGTCGTTTTCGACCCCGACGAAGGAAAGGGAACTAAACAGTTTTAGCGCAAGGAATTGCTCATTGGATAACCGCGCTCGCGCTTTCGCCTCAATGGCAGATGCAACTTTATTCGTGAAATCACCGGGTTGTTCGCGCAATTCGTTCCCAACGCTTGCCGCAGCAATCAAAATCCCTGGTACACCGCCAGCCATTTGCGTCAGCCAGGTCTCGAGGCCATAGTCTAATGGTCCGGCGACGGAACGGAGAAGCTGTCGAGCTGCGTCGTCGTCTAATGGTTCGATATTAAGTTGCCTGGCTCGTGGGTCGTATCCGAAGTTCGGAAGAGCAATTGCGTCAGTCGTCGGAATTGTTAAAAGAAGCTTCAACTGAGGGTGCCCCAGTATCTCGCGTACGAGTTTTTGCGCCATATCTGGGTCGGGGTCATCGAGAAACACGGTAATAACGCCAGATGGACCAATTAGCTTATAGAGGTCGGATACGAGAGTTGCATGTCGTCCCAATGCCTCGACAAAATCGAAAGGGCGTTCCCGTGTTGCTTCCAGCGCTAAACGCGTCTTTCCAATGGTGTGGGGCCCGGTCAGTATGATGGCCCGTACCTCCGGGTCGTTGTTCCACAAATTGATTTGGTTTCGTGATTCGTCACGGCCAACTAGGTTGACCGACGGTCCAGAAAGAACCATTGCCGTGTGAGCGTCCCAAGAGCTTTCCCAGGTGCGGAAATTTTGTTCAACAAAATATGCAGATCTGAGGTGGGGTAGAGAATTTAAGGCAGCGGCGAGTTGGGCTGCGCACATAATTTCTACGTTGACGTTGTCATGGGATATTTTAATCGTGCGTCGAATCGCTTCTTGTTCTTCGATTGTCATGTCGACGTTTGTTAGCAACAGATAGTTGTTTACTTTTTTCCCAGTCCTTTCTTCAACGTCTACTATCGCGCCACGCAGAGCAGACCGTAACCGATTCACGATCGTGCGACGATCAGTGGTGCTGACACTCCTTTTTTTGTATTGAAAAACGTTTGTGCCGGGACGCAAAAATCGACCCGATTTCCGCGCACCTCTGCGAGCAGAGCCAGTCCATTCTGCATCCTCACCGTTGTCCGCGACGTAGATACGGCCCGTTAACAGCGGAATGGAACCGGTATTTCGGCAAATGTCTGCCCATATGATGCTGTTACAGAGACCCGCGAACCGCGAAGCCTCCCAATGGAAGGTGGCTTCTTCGATATCCCCTGGTCCTATTTCTTGGCCATGAATAAGCATCCGCCATACCCCCTGCCGCATTAGATAGAAAACCTTCAGCGCATTCGCTGATGCGTAGATCCTTAAGCTTCCTCTCTCGAGCGGGATATCGATTTTTATACAACAGATAGACTGAGGATAGATGATTTTCTCGTGTTCAGAGCGGTGCTGGCTTTATGCTTTATGAGGTTGCGTTAAGAAATGCAGCCGCGTGCGTGCGCGTTTGATAGTTCGTCGTAAGCGTTCCTTGTCGTCTTGGATTAGGGCGTTCGCGCGGTCCGCAATCAATGCCGGAAGCGTCGAGACTATCTCATCATCGCTTAATCCCGTGGCCACACCGTAGCCAATGGCGTTGCCGACGGTTAGGCCAGCGTACCTATCTGCAGCCAAATCCCGCGCGATCTCGACAATCTGTCCGGGGAGAAGACCGGACTGGAAATTCGCGAGGTTGCGCTGGCACACGACCTGCGCAGCTTCCCAGAGGGCGTGTAAGCGGTGTCGTGTTACATTGGTGTCCGATTGTACATCGTCAGTGTAGCGGACCTCATGGAGGGCGTGGAGGCAGACATCGCCGATGCTGGCGTCTACGTCAGCGCATCGCCGCATATTCCAGCGGTCTTTCAACTCCTTCTTTCCGGCGCGGATCTCAATGCGCCATATCTGCGTGTCCGTATCTGAGCGCTCGATACCCCATACGGGAAACCAGAAAAATTTTTGACGCTCGATCGCCTCACGCCGCTTGTCGTAGACGATGATTTGGCGGCCCGGCATTTTTCCTATGGTCACTGATTCGAGCCGGCGGCCGCGGACCACCGCAGCCGGTTGGTTGCGGTCGGTTAAGGCGCGACCGGTTCCCCAGTGGGGACTAACCTTTGTGTGCGGATGTGCGACGAATTGGTCCAGGGCGAGCTCAAATCCGGATGTCCGGAAATCCATCGCGAAATCCACCCGGTTGACGGCGTGATCCGCAATCTGGGCGCCCATGTCAGTGAGGGTGGCCCAAAGGCGGTCGCGGACGCCGTGATAGCCGTAGGCAAGTAAAGCCGTCGCTCGAGGCGAGGCAAAGATATTCCATTGCCGAGGATCGGCGTTGTTCTTGAAAAACCATTTGCAGCCCAGCGGGCCTGTGTCTGCGAGAAATGCGTAGCCGCCGCGGGCGCCATGTGCCTCGACATGCATATCAACCTGCGCGGGGCCCAGCGAGGTCAAGGCTGGCTCTTGGCGCTTCGCGGCGTCATCCCGGGCCATCTCTAGCTGCGTGAGGGCGTCGGCAGGCAAGGCGCCTTGAAAGGCGATGTCGAAGGTATCAAAGCCTGCATGAACGAGTTTGAACATGGGGACGCCCATCTACGCCGGTGTAAACGTAGAGGGGGGTGTTACAAGGACCCCCCTCTACGCTATGCGTCCGTCAGGCGGCGTCGGTATCGGGCCGGTCTTGACGCCGGCGCCACGTTATGTCCCACGTCTTATCTTCACGTAGAAATGCGGCGACGTTCATCGACCGATTAAAGCTCGGGTCATCGATCGTGAGGCTCAGGAACTCGTCGCCCGCGAGTTCCACGCCCTTCGGTAGCTTTTTCCAAGCATTGCCGATTTGCACCCAATGGCCCGAGGGGGACCGGGTCACAATCAAGAAATTGGGCGATTGTTCCGAGCGTTTGTCCGGGTTGGGTCTCAGTTCAATATTGAGGTCGATATCGAGGGTTCGAATGTACCCGTCGAAACCGGGCTCAAGGTCAAATGTGACCTCTTTTAATTCTCCGATTTTCACCGTATGATTTCCTTTCGTGATGAAACTGACTTGCGGTCCTCGGCGCGCTTCGCGCCGAGGCCGCTTTGTTTTTGGGGCCAGGGGAGAAGGCGGCGCTCGGCCGAAAGGGCGGGGGAAGGGGGCGGGAAATCGATTTTGGATCGAAGTCCCGCCCTGGGACCGAGCTGGCCCCAAAAATCCCTGCGTCGCGGCCAGCTCCGCAGGGCAAAAACGCTCTTTAGTCATCACGAAAGATCTTCCGCAGAAGACCCGTATCAGAGGTGCTGGACCGCAGTTTTGAATCGGCCCATATCCGAAGATCGCGCCGGCGGTAGCGGACTGACCGTTTTGAAGTTCTAACAAATTCAGGCCCGCCACCGCGGACCCGCCAATTCTGAAGGGCGCGGACGGTGTATCCGAGAAAGTCAGCGGCCTCTGCTTCAGGAATGAGGCGATCCCAATAGGCGGGATCAGGTTTGATGGGTTGGTTCGCCATAGGAGGCTCCTCACACGAAAATGTTCATCGCGTGAGAAGCGTGGCGTGAATCAGCGGGGGGAAAAATTCTCCATGATAAAAAATAATCCCCGCACTTAATCGGCAAACAGTGAAAGGGTTTATCTTATTGAAAACACGAAATATCTGCCGGAATGCTGGAAACCACCGCGCCTACCTTGCTGACATGCGGTGGTTTCAATGCGCCGGCGGTCGTCCTCCGCTTTTCCATGATGCGGGTACAATGCGATCCCATGATCGATCGAAGGCTCGGCGAGAAAGCCGTTGCTGCGCTTGCTCGTAAATTTGGTCGCGGATTTCTTCGAAATGTTTGTCCTTGGGCATGATCCACTGGCCTTTGGCACTGTCTACCTGTTCGCGTAGACGCGCGTCGCAAAGCGCCTCGGCTGTGGGCGGCGATGCCGGATCAATGACTACCGGCACAATGCCGTTGCGCCATTTGTCAAAAGCTTTCTTGTTGAAGACAACGAGACCGCGGCGCTTGCCGTAGTACTCATACGGCAAAACAGCCAGTGATTCGGTTAGATAATATTTGAACCCTCGAATACCGTTCCAAAGCTCAATGGGCAGTACGAGGCCGTCAATGCATTGCGCCTGAATGTGACCTTTACGAAGCGCCGCAATCAGTCGGTCTTCCGTCTTACTCCTGCGTTGGTAGGTATCGAACGCCTTCTCATAACCTTCATCAACGACGGGAATATTTTCGAGTTTCACATTCGTTGCATTGCGTTCATTTCGAGCTGATTGGATCTCGATTTCGATTGTTGATAGGCGATGGGGATCGGTCGTCTTGCGTCGCTGATCGCTGAGTTCTTCAATCTTTGCATCGTGACGTTCAATTTCCTTTTCCAATGGGCCACGCATTCTTTGGACAACCTCTGGCGGCTCCATGGCGCGCGCGAAAAGCTCGTTGCCCGTCCATTTGTGTGCAAAAAGGTGCTTGCCGAGCCGATCGAATACCCAAAGCAATGGATAATATCGTTCTGTAATGAGCCCTTCGTTGAACTCTGTACGAGAAGCCAATGCCATTGATGCTTCGTCTCCTCAATGCATTCCTTTGCCGTAAGATGCCAATGGTGATTAGCCGCGTTGATTGGAAAGCCATTGCCGAAGGTCAGGGACGCGAGACAATGCCCTTAATTCGGCGACGGTTCGCGGACCATCTTTGCGATGCATCATTCGATGACAATTGGCGCACAAAACAGCAAAGTCTGTGCGCGGGTCGAGATTGACTGTTTTGTCTTCGGGAAGCTCGGACAAAGGCGTTAGATGGTGCGCCTCTATATATGCATGTCCAGCCGGTCCATATATACGCTCAAAATCGAATTCACAGCCCTGGCATATATGGCCGTGCACGCCTTTTGCTTTCTTTGCCGCTGACGCATCGCGTTCAATGGAACGATGCAATCGGTACCGCCTGCGTTCGGTGATCGACGCACTGTGCTCCGACTCTTCGTCATCAATGACCTCGGCGGACTGAACGCCGTTGCGCGACCGCAAAAGGAGATACAGGCGCACCATGTCATTGAGGTCTGTATTCAGCTGCGCCTGGGCCGGAAGTGCATTTAAGGCGTAGGCGGCACCAAAAGCGTGTCCCGCTTCGTAGCCGCGCGGAAGAAAGGCATTGGACGCGAGGTCGATCGGATTTGGAGAAAACCGCCCCCGGTGCTCTGGGATACGATCGCGCATCAGCGCGGCACGCCGTTGCAGCTCTAATTCGTGGCCAGCGCCGAATTCGGCATGGGCCTCGGTCGTGCCCTGATTGAGGGAAAGGTATAGGCGCGCCATATCGGCGGAGAACAGGTAGACGAGATAGTAGCCGCGGGTCGCGGACTCCGTTACGGCCGGATCAAAGACAGCGATCCATGGGACAGTTGCCCAATTGCCGGCGCCGGGGCTACCCGTCACCAGCAGGGATTGATAGTCGGCAGCTAGCGACGCGCGCACTCGGTCCCGCGCATCGGTACGAATGAACTGTGCGAGAGGATGGCGGGCAAGCGGCTCTTCGCGCGCCTGCAAGAATTCCGCGGCAATACGCTGAAAGGCTTCTCGCATGACGTTTCCCCAATTCGATTAGGCGCCCCGAAACGCAAGGCATTTTTAACCTAATCTATAAAACCTAAACGGGTGTTAAGCCTTGGGGAATTGAATCACTTTCTTGTCTGGGCCAGTCGGAGGCCCTTCGGGCCTCGGCGATTGCCCCGCGGCCAGATAGCCGCTCAACGCATTGGAAACCTCGGTTGCCGCAGCACGGACCGGCTCATCAGCGAGATGGGCATAACGCATCGTGGTTTGCAGCTGCGTGTGGCCGAGGAGCTTCCCGACCATCTCAATCGAGACCCCCGCGGTGAGCGCGTTTGAGGCGAAGGTATGCCGGAGATCGTGAATCCGCACGGCGTCGAGGCCCGCCTTCTTTCGGATGCGCCGCCAGGGCCGTTGCAGGTCGGTGAGGTGCTGGCCTGGCACGGTGCCGGTGATGACATACGGATTGCCAGGCAGGTGAGGCAGGGCGTCGAGCACCTGGCGGACCGCGGGGGAGATCGGGATGCGCCGGGCCCCGGTCTTGCTGTCCGGCAGGTTGAGGTGGCTGCCGTCGATATAGGCCCATTTCAGGGTTTGGATTTCCCGCAGGCGGCAGCCGGTGAGGATCAAGAGACGGATTGCGGCGATCGCCGAGCGGCTTTCGCTGCCGTCCGCCTCGAGCTCGTCGAGCACCGTCCCGAGATGGGCCAACTCGTCGGGGATCAAGAAGCGCTCGCGGGCCCGCTCCGGAAACTTCCGGACATGACGGCAGGGGTTCGAGCCATCCGGGCGAAGGCCCCAGACTTCGGCGAGATTGAACATCTTGGACAGCACGCCCAGCGTCCGGTTGGCCTGATAGGGGATCGCGCGATGCTCGTGGTGTAGCTTTGCGATGTCGGCGCGGGTGATGTCGGCGATCTTGCGCGACCCCAGCGCGGGTTTGATGAAGCGGGTGAGGGCGCGTCGATACTCGGCCTGTGTGCTCGCCTTGCAGCGGACCGCGGCGTGCTCGTCGAGGAAGCGCTTGCAGACCGACGCGACCGTGGGGGCCATGCGGTAGCTCTTGATGTCTTCCGCCGGGTTGTCGCCGCCCGCCACGTCGCCGAGCACTTGCCGGGCGGCGCTGCGCGCCTGGTCTGCGGTAAGCGCGCCATAGACCCCGAGCTTGACCCGCCGTTGCACCCCGCCGCTGCGGTATTGCGCGAGGAAGGTCTTGCGGCCACTGGTGAGCACGCGGACCCCGAATCCCTTCAGGTCATCGTCCCAAACGAAATAGTCTTTGGCCCCCGCTTGGAGGGCATCGACACATCGTTTGGTGAGCTTTGCCATGGACCCGCTTTGTTCTTCGGCGAAATTTTGGAAGCATATTGGAAGCAACTGAAAGCGAATTGGAGCCGCTTCCAACGCAGGTTAGCGTACCGCGAACTCGGGAAGAGTCAATGAAAACAAGTGATTATACGGGTGTAGCGTAGACCAGCGCACTCTACCGACAGTAGGGCGCAAAAACTCATAACCTGAAGGTCGCAGGTTCAAATCCTGCCCCCGCAACCAACTTTACTTGCTCGATAAGCCCGTCGCCCAACGCGGCGGGTTTGTTGTTTGCGGAGGCGAGCGTCAGGATGTGCGCGATGTCGCCCTGGAGGTCGATCTTCAGCGCGCCATCCTCCGGGGTCAGCACGATCGCCGCGATCAGCGAGCGGATCGCTTCGAAGGCTCCGGCGCAGGTCTCCTTGTCCTCCAGGGCCTCGTGCAGCGCTGCGACCTTGCGCCGGTAACTCTCCGCAAGGTTCGGGTGGATCAGCGGCGCGGGCTCCGGTGCGTCCTTAGCACTGCCTGCAGCGTCGTCTGGCGGTCTTCGAGCGCAAGCAGTTCGTCCTTCAGCGCCCGGGCCGGCGCGCCGTCAGCAATGGCGTCCACGATGCGGCGGATGCGTTGTTCGACACGAGCAAGCTCCTGGCGCTTGGCGTCCTGCGTCGCCGTGCGTTCCGAGCGCAGGCGGTTGACCTCCTGGTAGAACTCCTCTGCAAACGTCTTGAACAGGTCCGGATCCATGAGGCGATGCCGCAGGCCGTGCAGGATCATCGTCTCGAGCGTGTCGCGCCGGATGTTGAGCCGGTTATTGCACGTGCCCTTGTTGCGCGCGGTCGAACAGCCAAGCAGGATGTGGCTGATCATCGAGTAGCCGCCGCCGCAGGCGCCACACTTGACCAGACCTGAAAGCAGATACCGCGGTCGGCGCCGGTCCCAGAACGGCCTGGGCGCGTTACGCCGGCTGATGGCCTGCGACAGGGAGGCTTGCCGCTCCTTCACGGCATCCCAGTGTTCTTGGTCCAGGATACGGAGGTCCGGCACCTCCTGAATGACCCATTGGCTCTCCGGGTTGAGCCGCGACACCCGCTTGCCCGTCACCGGGTCCTTGATGTAGCGGAGACGGTTCCAGACAAGACGGCCGATATAAAGCTCGTTGTTGAGGATACCAGTGCCGCGCTCGGCGTTGCCGTTGAGCGTGCTCTGTCCCCAGCCCCGGCCGCTTGGGGCGGTGATACCGTCCGCGTTGAGGCCGTGGGCGATCGCCCGCGGCGACCGTCCGGCGGCATACTCCCGGAACACGCGTCGCACGATGTCGGCTTCGGCCATGTTGATGCGCCGTTCGCCGGCGACGGGATTGCCGGCGGCATCCACCTCGCGGACAACGTCGTAGCCATAGCAGAGGCCGCCGCCGGATCGGCCCTGGCGCACCCGTCCCTCGAGCCCGCGCCGGGTCTTCTGGGCCAGATCCTTGAGAAAGAGCGCGTTCATGGTGCCCTTGAGGCCGACATGCAGCTCGCTGATCTCGCCCTCGGCGAGCGTGACGAGGCGGACGCCGGCGAAGCCGAGCTGCTTGTAGAAGGCGGCGATGTGCTCCTGGTCGCGCGACAGGCGGTCGAGCGCCTCGGCGACGACGACCTCGAAGGCGCCGGTCCGCGCATCCTCCAGCAGCTTCTGATACCCCGGCCGCAGGCTGCTCGCGCCGCTGACGCCGTGGTCGGTATAGGTCGAGCTGAGTGTCCAGCCCTCCGCCTCGATACGAGACGTGCAGAGCCGCACCTGGTCCTCGATCGAGGCCTCGCGTTGCAGGTCGGAGGAGTAGCGGGCGTAGATTGCGGCGCGCATGGTGATCTCCTTATTCGCTCGATTGGTCGTCGGCAAGGAACCGGTCCCGGGCTGCCAGCATAGCCTGCTGATGACTGCGTGTGGCATCCATCGTGCCGGCCTGGATGTAGTGACGCTCGGTCATGTTGAGGCTGGCATGGCCCAGAAGCTCGGCAGCGATGCCGACGTGGACGGGATCGTCGACGGCGATTGTCGTCGCGACGCAATCGCGGAAGAGGTGCGGGTTGATCGCGTGCCCGAAAGCTTGGGCCGTGTGAAGGCAGATCCGCTCATAGAGCGCCTCACCGGACATCGGACAGCCTTTCGCCGAGGCCCAGAGCCCTTCGTGATGATCCGCGCCTGGGATGAGGGGGCGCCAGCGATCGAGATAGGCGTCGATGAAAGGCGTCAGGTTTTGCGGCACTGCGAATTGCAGCGGCGTGTGCGTCTTGGTCTCGTCGGCGGTGAAGCACAAGCGGTAGCCGATGCTGTCGCGAAGCAGATGCTTGCCGATGCGGATCATCGCGAGGTTGCGGCGGCGGATCGGCCGGGAGGAGAGCAGGGCGATGATCAGGCCGTCGCGGTAGAGAAGCGCCGGGTTCTCCGTCGCGCCCTCCGCCAGCTGCATCAGGTCCATGCCCAGCGCAAGAAGGTCATACGCCGGGACGACGCGATGGCGCTTGCTGCGCGGCGTCACGAGCCGTCCGAGCGACCAGGCGAGGCGCTCGAGCCAAGCCCAGTGGTGACCCGGCGCCATCACCCGCATGGCATCGTAGAGATGCTTGACGTAGTTGTGCGTGCCCGAGGGCGAGATGGTGGCTTGGAGCGCCGCGACATAGTGTTCGAGGCGACGGGCGGTGACGCGGACGGCCGGGTTGAGACGCAACGCACCGGGTTCTGTGACCGCGAGGAAGCCGAGCCAGCGGCGATAGGAATAGCGGACGCTGCGCCGGCTGCCCTCGGCCCAGGCGGCGCCGGGCCCACCGTCCTCCAGGATATCGGGCTTGCGGAAGGCGACCGTCCACATCCGGTGATCGGCCTCGGGCCAGGCTTTGACCGGCAAGAGCTTTTGGGGTTTGCGCATCAGCGGCGTCGCCTGGGCTTGCGGAGCTTCTCGGACAGCGTTTCCTCAAAGTCGCTCCGCTTCTGTTCGATCAAGGCATCGTAGTGACGGGCGGCCTGAGGCGTCTCGAGCCCGGTATAGAAATTGGTCGTGGACTTGAGATTGCGGTGCGCCAGCAGCTGACGCGCGCCTTCGTAGTTGCCGGGCCGTTGCTCCAGCAGCAACTTGGCGGCCAGGTGGCGGAACTGATGCGGGGTCAGGGTGAGCCCCGTGCGGTCACGGATCGTCTTGCCAATCTGCTGGCTCAGCGTTTGCTGCGATTTGCATTTGCCGTCAATTGTTGGAATCAGCCATGGCGAGTCGGCCTTGCAGAGTCGCGGCCGATAGCGCCGGAGATAGAGGTCGAACAGCACAACAAATTCTCCAGTCAGCGGATAGACGATCTCCTCGCCGCCCTTGGTCTCCGCCGACGGCAGGACCAGGTGCACTTCCTTGCCGTGATGGACCACATGCTGATCAACGCGCAGTCGGATCAGGTTGCCCATGCGCATGGGAGCCATCATCAGGATCTCAAGCGCCAGCGCAATCTGGACGGTGACAGCGGCGTGACTATCGTCGGTGGGACGGCGCGCTGCTTCCTCGGCCAGCCTCCGGGGTAGTAACAGCAGCCGTTTCTGGTTGGTCGCGTCGTCGAACTGGCGGAGCGCCGCCTTGTTCTTGTCGGTCAGGCCGCTGCGGTCGGCGCCGAGCCGTCGCTTGAGGTCCATGAGCGCGGCCAAGTGTTCCGTATCGAGCCGCACCCAATGACGGGCAACATTGATGAGCGCTTTCGCCAGGTCGCGATGGTACTGGGTCGGTTCGTTGTTCGTGCGTGCGAGATACTGTCGGAGGATTGTCTTGACGGCATCCGGAGCGACGAGCTCGGCGAGCGAAGTGAGACGATCCCTATCGAAACCACCGGCGATCAGTGCCGACGCCGCACCCTCTATGTGGCGCAGACGCTGCGCGGCGGTCGAGGGACGGCAGACCCGGGGCGGGGGATAGGGTGAGAACAAGTCTTCGCCCTGCAGCCAGCGGAGATGGGCGGAGACGTCGTCCTGCAAGGGCTGCGGCAGCTCGGCGATTGGAATTGTCCGCCGCGGGGTCCGGAAGCTCGGGACGGGCAGACGACGCGGCGGCCAGCCGGGCACCTGACCCACGGCTCGGTTCCAGAGACGCGCCGTCCGGCGCAAGAGGTCGTTGGGCTTCTCGATGAAGGTCTCGGTTCGCAGGGTGTGCGCGAAGGTCTCCAAGGCTGCATCGTCAACGGCCTCGGGCCGGATGGCCCTGGCCGCACAGAAGTGGACGAAGCGCGACAGCCCGCGCCGCAGCAGGGGATCGGGCAGCTGGTCATAGAGGGCTTGCCATGCGGGTGGCAGAGGCTGCCGTCGGGACGGCGTGGCTTCGTCCGCACGCAACATCCGGAGCGCCGCCAGGCCGTTGGCCTTGAGGTTCGCCAACGTCTTGGCGCTGATGCCGGCGTGTGCCGGATGCACGGCCCGGAGCGCGCCTCGCAGCGCGGTGACGTCGGCCGGAACGTGTTGGGGATCCCGCTTGGCGAGATGGCACAGGCGCCGGACCGCCGAGGTCAAATCCCGCCGGCGCTTCGGCTCCACTTCCGGCGCCGTGGCGAGGAATGCCAGAAGGTCGGCCATCGTGAAGGGCCGAGAGATCGAAGAGGCCGGTCCGGTTGTGGTCGACGGAAGCTTGGAGATCGTCATCGGGAAAAACTCCTATTGGACGGTTCGGGCGTCGGGAGGACAGAGAAGGACAAGACGCCCGGGTCGGGAATAATATAACAGAAAACATGGAACGGTTCGTCGCAGCGCGTCTTCCCGACACTGCGCAAGAATCGACACAGAACAGTCACTTGCTGGACAGGAGAGGACATCGCTCAGACGATCCTTCGCTGCGCCAGGAAGGCCCGGAGATCGCTGTCGGCGATGCGCAGCTGGCGGCCGAGACGGTGGGCGACGAGCGCGCCCGACCCGATCCAACGGCGGACCTGCTTCTGCGAAACCTTGAGCTGATCGGCGACCTCGGGGACGGTGTAAAGGCGGATGGGGCGCGGAGACGCGTCAGTCATGGAGCACCTGTCAGGCGTTGTCGGCGTTGTGAGGAAGGGAAGGGGCGGGCGCGTCACCTGTCTCGGGCGCGCTCGTCATCAGCTCGCGCGCGGCCTGTCGCGCCAGGAGACGGACCAGCGCTTCGAGGGACGCGTTCACGCGCCGACCCGCAGGCTCAGCGGTCTCAGAGGAAAGCGGTCGATGCGGTGTCGTCATGGCCGGCGGTCCTGGCTCGGAACCGCACCCGGCAAACAAAAAACCCGCCGCCATGCGATCCCGAGAAACTCGGGTTCAACACGGCCATCGGGTTTATCTGGACTTTACGCCCGCTGAAGACAGCGACGCAGCCGACCTTTAATCGAGATGGCGATTAAGCAGTACGGCCGAACGGGCCATACCTATGTGCCTTTCCAAATAGCAGTGCTCTCCGGTTATGACAATCCCCCTTCTGCCTTGGATTATTAGCCTGATCATCGACGTTATCTCCGATATCCATATCGGCTGCGTCTTTTAAGCGATGCAATACCAGGCGCCGGTAGAACGTGGACTCGGCAATGCCCATCTTGCGGCAGATCCTCGGGATCCAGGTTCCCGGCAAGTTGTGTCGAGCCAACAAGGTCGAAAACATCACGGTGACCTGCCGACGCTCCGCCTCGGCAGGCTGGTACTCGCGATCTTGCCTCGGAGCCTTACCGGCCCCGGTCGGTGGATCTTTCGGGAGCCAGGCGTCAATCGTACCCTGGAGCCGGCGCCGATCACCGATCTGCAGCCCCAGATCCTTGAGGTCGTCTTCGGTCAAACGCGGCAGGACGTCGAGATTGTACCCCGTCAGGATAGGTTGGACAAAATTGTTGAACTGAGCAGGAGAGTGTTTTTGGCTCATCGTAGCGACGTAAGGAGCGAAGATGAGACGAAAACACGAAATGAAGCCGGACAGCGCAGAAAAGACTGTTCGGGATATTCGCCGTTCGACGCGCAGGCCGCATGCGGTGGAAGAGAAGATCAGGATTGTCCTTGAAGGCCTTCGCGGCGAAGAAAGCATCGCCGCGCTGTGCCGTCGCGAGGGCATAGCGCAGAGCCTCTATTACAAATGGTCGAAGGAGTTTCTGGTGGCGGGCAAGAAGCGGCTTGCCGGAGACACGGCACGCGAGGCGACCAGCGATGAGGTCAAGGCCTTGCGCGCCGAAGCGCGGAGCCTCAAGGAAGCTCTGGCCGAACAGATGCTGGAGAACCGGTTGCTCAAAAAAAGCGTTCTCGGCGATGGGGGAGACGATACATGAGGTATCCCGCATCCGAGAAGCTGGAGATCATCCGGCTCGTCGAAGGATCATCGCTGTCCGCGAGACGGACGCTGGCGCAGTTGGGGATCCCGCGATCGACGTTCTACAGCTGGTACGACCGGTTCATCACCGGCGGGCCCGCAGCCTTGGAAGACCGGAAGCCCCGGCCCAGGAAAATATGGAACAAGGTGCCGGATGATGTCGCCACAGCGGTCGTCGATCTAGCTCTGGAAGAACCGGAACTTTCCCCACGGGAACTGGCTGTCACCTTCACCGAGAAGCACCGCTACTTCCTGTCGGAAGCGACCGTTTACCACCTTCTCAAGGCCCAGGACCTGATCACCAGCCCGGCTTACACCCTGATGAAAGCTGCCGATCAGTTCCATCACAAGACGACGGCGTCGAACCAGCTGTGGCAGACCGACTTCACCTACTTCAAGGTGATCGGCTGGGGCTGGTTCTATTTGTCCACGGTGTTGGATGACTTCTCACGTTACATCATGGCCTGGAAGCTGTGCACCACGATGACGGCCACCGATGTCTCCGACACGCTGGACATCGCGCTCAAGGCGGCGGGCCTGAAACAGATCAGGGTCCAGCACCGTCCCCGGCTGCTTAGCGATAATGGCCCATCATACGTCTCTGGCGCGTTGGCCAAATGGCTTGAGGATCAGGGCATGGCGCACACGCGTGGACGCCCCTATCACCCAATGACCCAGGGCAAGATCGAGCGTTGGCACAGGTCATTGAAGAACCAGATCCTGCTCGACAACTACTACCTGCCGGGTCGGCTCGAGCTGCGTATCAAGCAGTTCGTCTTCCACTACAACACACGGAGGTATCATGAGAGCCTGAATAATCTGACCCCGGAGGACGTCTATCTCGGACGAGGTCAGGCGATCCTCAATGAACGCGAGAAAATAAAACGCGCAACCCTGGAGACCAGACGGCGTTTGCATCGCCAAACCATGGCCGCTTAACATCAAACCAAAGAGCCAGACACTCTCTTGTTCTGAAACTCAAGCTGTCCGGATATCTCTGACGACATACACTTTCGGATAATTTCGATGCCACTCGTCCGTCCGTGCATTTCCAATCAACCCCATGCGGCGAACGGTCGGTAGGTAAATTCCGAGCCTACCGTCGCGGCATCGGCGGCTGCTATCCTGCATCGCAGTCCCTGGTGAGGCTATCCAAAGCCCACCTTGCCGCCGGGATAGGCGCTGCGGCGCGAAGCAAGAACACGAGCTCCGCGCGGCCGTCATCGGGGGCTTCATCATCACATAATTTTGGCTGTCCGGCTGACGGCTGGATCGTGGAGCATCTCATGCGGCCCATTCAAGTCTATCAAGTGCCGAAACATCGTCTGCGAGTCACCTACAGCGACACGACCGTGTCGCTCACCCTCGCCGCCAATGCAACCTTCGAGGACATCGCGCGGACGCTGGATGAACTTCCAAACCAGCGTTACGGCGGTCCGCTCGCTATCGACGTCACCCTGCGCGCGGCATCGCACGCCGCCCTTTTCATTTGAAGTGGAGATCTGCCGATGACTACCAATTCTCGTCGTTTCCTGAAATTGAATGCCGGGGCGGCCACGGTGCTGGCTGGCTTGCTGGCGGCCTCCTGTACACCGCTCTACTCGGCGCCCGAACAGGTTCAGACGCAAAATCCCAGCGTTACCTATAAGTACAACACGGACCAGGAACTCGTTCAGGCCAATCAGAACGCGTCGACATACTGCAACCGGTATCAATCCGTGCCGCGCACGGCGAGTTTTTCGAGCGATCCGGATGGCAGCAAAGTCGTCGTCTTCGACTGTGTCCAGACGTTGGCCGCGGCCCCGATGCAGCAGTACAACCCCAATCTCGCCTACAACTATCGGACGGACCAGGAGCTGTTGGACGCATCGCGGAACGCCCAGACCTACTGCATGAATAACGGATCGCAGCAGGTGATCTCCAACATGAGCACCAATGCGAACGGGACCAAGACAGTCATGTTCCGGTGCAGCCCCCGCTAGGGCGACGACGCACGAAACTTGCGGATGAAGGCGGCGGGTTGCTTGGCCGTCGCATCCGAGGCCGCGAGTGGCGCGCCACGATGGCGCAGCCCGAACACGTGACAATTCGAATTGGAGACGGCTATGGGTCTTGGAACCATCTTGATCATCGTGTTGCTCCTCATGCTGGTCGGCGTCTTGCCGACGTGGCCGCACAGCAGCAGTTGGGGATATTACCCAAGCGGCGGCTTGGGACTCGTTCTGGTCGTCGTGCTCGTCCTCGTGGTACTGGGACGGATCTAGAAAGGATTGTCCGAAGGTCATAAAAGTGTTCGCCGTCGAGCACTTCAGGGAAGACCACGACGGCGGTAACATCCGCAGGAATACCGTCCGGTCTCAGCGAAAATCGAGGCTATCCCGTGTTATCGATTTGCCCAGGGCAGAAGACAGTGCCCGTTTCGCGACGCGCGATCCTGATGGCAGGGCTCGCCGGGGCGGTCAGCTGCACTCTCCCTCGCATCGCCCATGCTGTGACAGATATCGTCTTGCCGACCGCGACCGGCGATCGGCGATTTTCGGTCTTATACAAAGGCAAAAGAATCGGCACGCACACGATCTTGTATTCGCCGGAAAGCGGAGAGACGCGGATCAAAACCGAGATCCACCTCCTGGTCAAGATAGCCTTCTTTACCGTGTACTCGTTCGGTCACCATTCCGAAGAGACCTGGCGCGCCGGGCGGCTCGTGTCGTTGTCCAGCGAGACGGAGGAGCATGGCGAAACCCTCCACGTTGAGGGCGCGGCAATTCCGCAGGGGTTTCGCGTGGTAAGCAAGGGCGGTCCTTTTATCGCATCCGCCGCAACCTTGACGTCGAATAGCCTGTGGACCCCGGCGGTGCTGGAGCAGGCGACGGTGGTCGATGCGCAGCATGGCGGCATCATCGGCGTCAGCGCGCGCAAATTTGCCGAGGAGCAAATCATGATCGCCGGTCGCCCGGTTGATGCAACGCGCTATACGTTCATTACGCCCTATCTCGCCGGCAGCATTTGGTATGACAGGGAAAACCAATGGGTGCGCGGCGAGTTCGAGCGCGACGGCTCGAAAATCCAGTATCAGCTTGACACGTGAGACCCGTCGGCGCGGCGGGACAGAGGAGTACTCGGGAATGCCGTCTAGACGATCGCTAAGCCTTGCCGCGGCGATCATGGCGAGCACCGTCGCGGGCTGCATGGCGGTGTCCGTCGCCCTCGCGCCCGCCCCGGTTACGCTCGCCACCGGGACACCCGGCGGGGTCTATCATCCGGTGGGCAATGCGATCTGCCGCATGTTCAATTTGGTGAGCGAGCACCAGGCCATGCCGTGTGTTGCGGTGAGCTCTGACGGCTCGGTGGCGAATATACGGCGGATCGAGAACGGCGATGCAACGTTTGGCCTCTCGCAGACCGATGTCGCCTATGCCGCCTTTCATGGCGAGGGGCCGTTTGCCGCCGCCGGCCCAGATCCGAAGCTACGCATGCTGATCGCGCTCTACCCGGAAGCATTTACCGTTGTCGCGCGGGCCGAAACAAACATTCGCAATTTCCAGGATTTGCGCGGCAAACGCATCGGCATCGGAAAGAGCGGCGCCGGCTATACCTTCACGCGCGACGTGGTTCTCGGTTTTTACGGCTGGACGATCTTGGATCCCGACCGGGTGCTCGAGCTCGGTCCCGCTGAACAGAACCAGGCGCTTTGCGGCAATAAGGTCGACGCGATCATTTTTCAGGCGGGCCATCCCAATGGGCTGACCCAGGAGGCGACGACGGGCTGCAGGGCGAGGCTGGTGCGCGTCTCGGGTCCGCCCATCGATCGGCTGCTCGCGGCGCATCCCTATTATACCGCCTCCGTCATCCCCGGCGGCATGTATGCCGGCAATCCCGACGATGTCCCGACGATCGGCACGCTGGCCGTGCTTGTCACGTCGAGCGATGAGCCGGATGACCTGGCCTATGCGGTGGTCAAGGCGGTATTCGATAATTTCGGTGTTTTCCGCCGCCTGCACCCTGCGCTGTCGAACTTGGACATCATGGACATGGTGCCCAGCCAGGCGGTGATGCCAATCCATCCGGGCGCCCTCAGGTACTATCGCGAGGCAGGGCTCCTGCGCTGAAATATCGAAACCTGAAGACGCCGGAGGCTTCCTGTCATTGACTGTAGAAACGTCCTCACCGCCAGACTGGTTTCCCGAGGTCGATCTGGTCGGATTTGGTGAGCGCGCCAGTGCCGGCGCCAAGCGCGCCGCCGATGAGGGCGCCCGTGACGGGTGAGCCGAAGAGCAGGCCCGCCGCCGCGCCGCCGCCGGCGCCGATCGCGCCGCCGCTCAGTGCGCGGTCTCCCGTGGTGTTGCCGCAGGCGGCCAGGCTCAGGGCCGATAGCATGAGGGCGGTGGCGAGAATGGTGCGTTTCATGGTCTGTCTCCAGGTGAGAGTTCATGGCGCACAAGCGGCGCCATGTCTGCTTACTTCACGATCAGATTGTTCTGTACCGACGTCACTCCGTTAACTTGCTTCGCAACCGTGCCGGCGCGCTCGACCATCTGCGGCGAGTCAACGAAACCGCTCAGCTGCACGACGTTCTTGTAGGTGGTGACATCGATCTGCATCACCTTGAGCGCCGGGTCCGACAGGATCGCGGTCTTGACCTTGCCGGTGATTGCAGAGTCGTCGACATAGGCGCCGGTGCTCTCGTTGGTGCTCGTTTGAGCGCAAGCGGTAATGGCAAGCATAGATGCGAGAACGATGCCGGCCACGCTTATGGTCCTATTCATGAGATTTCTCCAGATTGATCGGGTGAAGTTGGAATTTCTTGTCGGCTGGCCAGGGGATAACCGTTGGCCGCGGTGGGAGAGGGGCTGACATCGCCAACGCCTGCTTCCCAACGACAACCGGGTTATTTCCAGCCGCTTGGGGCGGCGTTGTCGCGGTCTCCAAGGAAACGGACTTGGCGAGCGCGGCGTCCTCTGGCGTGGCAAAGCTGATCCGGATTGCGGTGTGCTTCCAGTCCAGCCAACGGCCAATATGCCACTCGCCGATTTGGCGACTTGCCGTAAGCGCTTTCAGGTGCGTTGCGAGTTCGGCCGACGCCGAAAATTCCGCTCTTTACCGGGAAAAGCACTTCGCATTCGTTCTGGCTTGACATGTCGATCTCCTGTCTTGAGGCGCCGAACGGGGCGCTAATGGGAGCGGAAAACGAAGTCCAATATGAGCAAGAGCCCGAAAGCGAGCGGGACGACGATCGGGGGAATGAACCAGGACGAGATGGCGATCCTATCCCAACGGCTTCGAAAAGAAGTGGACATCGGCATTACTCCCGCCTTTGGCCCCAGCGCCGTCATGTTCTCTGGTGCCAAGACAGATTCGCTTTGAAAGGGGTACGAGAAGCGGACGACTACCTTTGATGTTGGGCGCCGCGTGACCGGGTGAAAGGATCGGAAACTACGCAGTCTGCGGGGCCGCTAAGCGGCGATGAACGAAATCCGCATCCCGGTCGGCTGCTGTCGAACGCCTCCACCACCACCGTGGGCGTGAGCAACCGCGCGGCACCGTCGGCGGGCAAACGGCGTCGGGTGGGTAGTTTCCGAGCCTGTTTGCCTCACACGTCAATCCCAATGTTATGACTATGACCAAGAGCATCCAGCCAGGCTCCAACTTTCACTCTCCAGGAAGCGTGTAATGAGAACGCACCTCTTGTGCTTCAGGAAGTGCGTCTCGCGGACATGGAGAAACGCATTATCCGATTGGAATGCCTCGATGCCCGCGATCGCTTCCGCCTATCAGCGGACGTTGGGCATGATCGATCCGGGCGCAAAGTCCAATCAGCCGGGCCTTATGCCTACGGCGACTATCGTTCCGGAAGCGCTTGACGTCGCTCTGAAGCGCGGACCGGTTCCCGCAAAGAACGCGGCTGGCCTGGGTTCCCGTGAAAAGGGATCAAAAGGCAGGATGGACTTACGCCAGGAAGACGCCAATCGTCAGGCCATCGAACGTGGCGAAAACGAAGGGATGGCCGTTCCGGCAGAGAAGACGATTGCCCTGCGGCGCGACTATGGAACCGCGCCGTGAGCGCTTGGTGGAAGTGGCTGCGACAAGCACTGACATTCGGCGCTTCAAACAAACGGGTGACCTTCATACGGCCGTTCGTTCTCAAGGGGCTGGATGGCGTGCAACCCTCCGGCACCTACAGCGTGGGAACGGGTGCAAGGCCCGCCGAATTCTTCGAATTTCTTAAGGGCAATCGGCAGTCGACATGGATTCGGGTTCGTCGGAATCCTGGAACCGCCGGCGTTCTGCAACTCGCCAATATAGATCCGCTCGACTTGGCAGCCGCTCTGATTCGCGACGCGTTGCCGGCTGAAGGAGTGGGGACAGGAGTACAGCCAAATGAATCGGAATGAGTCTTGGGAACCGGAAGACGGTGGCCTACCACGCCACGCCTTCGCCGGCGCTGTCGCAAGCGAGGACGCAATGCCGACAATTCCGGCTGCGTCCGCCCGGGAAGCCCACGAGCGCAAAGCCGGCGCGAGTGCGATCTCATTGAGCGGTTTGGGAACGATCGTGTTGGCAGGGCGCTATCCGAAATTTCAGAACGACCTTGCGGTTCCGGAGATCCGCATCGGCATGAGAGAATTCAACTGCATCGGCGCCTCGCCGCCGCACGATCATCCGCATGTCTATATCAACATGGGCGGCCGCGACACGATCCTCTGTCCTTACTGCGCGACCCGCTATCGCCATGACGCCCGATTGCTGCCATTCGAAGCTGTTCCGCAGGAAAGCTTTTTCGCCGATCCAGCCGGCGCATTGAAGCCTTCCTGACGGCAAGGATCGAATTAGATACCCATTCTGAGCCTTGAATTGCATGTACCTTCGGGTGGATACACAAGCCGAAGACGTCCGCCTTTTCCAGCCGTTCGGCGCTTGCCTCCTGGCGATCTACGGCGCGCGAACCGACAGAGTGTCGTATCCCTTCGGCCCCCATCGCCGGGTCCGCTAACCTAATTCCGGCGAACGGCTGTCCGGGTCAACCCGGCAGCTTGACCACGGTGATGTCGACCACCCGGTTGCGTTGCTCGGCGGCCGAGTTAGCCGTCGCTACTTCTTGTTTGCGTTCGCCGGTCCAGCTCGTCTCGATCCGGTCGGCCGGCACCCCGGCGGAGACCAGCGCGTCGCGGACCGCATTCGCCCGCCGTTGCGACAGATCCATGTTGGCGGGCGGGGCACCGACGCGATCCGTCTTGCCGATCACTGTCACGCGCGTGGTGTCGTTGTTCGCGATGACATAAGCGACGCTCTTTACGATGCGCTGCCCCCTGGCGTTGATCTCGGCACTGTTGGTGTCGAAGTAGACTTGGTACCAGGCACCGGCGAGCTCAGGGCCGCTCTCCGCGGCAGCCAGCGGCGGCGATGCGGCTTGTTCCGCGCATCCAGCTACTGTTGTAAGCGCCAGGGTCGCGACAAGGGCTCGTAGGATTTTCGCGGATTGAAGCGCTGGTAACCTCCATTGGATGTCGCCGTTGTCCGGTGCGTATCCGGCTCGCGCCGGCACCGAAGCTACGGCTCTCACTGAGTTCGCGTTGATGCGTAGAGCGCCGGAACCGCCGCTGGGGTCATAGCCCCAATTTGCGTTGTGC